>NZ_LMPT01000024.1 GCF_001424425.1 Acidovorax sp. Leaf191 | reverse complement strand
CCACTCCTTCCCATCCCGAACAGGACAGTGAAACGACTTTGCGCCGATGATAGTGCGGGTTCCCGTGTGAAAGTAGGTCATCGTCAGGCTCTTACAGCCCAAACCGCCCTTCTGCTCTTAGAGTAGAAGGGCGTTTTGCTTTGTGGATTGCTATTTCAATCGGCTATTCGCACTTTCGAATAGTCCCGGGGAAGCAACATGCTTTCCGCTTGTCGTACTGAGGACGCAATGCAGTTACAGGACATTCTGTATTCACAAGGGTTCGGAACGCGCCGAGTTTGTGCGGGCTTGATCCAGCAAGGATTCGTGGAAGTGAAGGCGGCGGGAGAGCCTGCTTACCACCCGTTGGTGGAGGCGGCAGCGGATGTCGATGAGGACGGCCTGCATCTGCGGGTGCAAGGCACGGAATGGCCCTATCATGACAAGGCCTATGTGCTGCTGCACAAGCCTGCCGGCACTGAATGCTCCCAGAAACCCTCGACATACCCGAGCATTTACACCCTGCTGCCGGCCCCGTTGCGTCAGCGTCCCACCAAAAGTGCGGTGCAAGGCGTGCAAGCGGTAGGTCGCCTCGATCAGGATACGACGGGCTTGCTGCTGCTCAGTGATGATGGGCAGTTCATCCATCGCATGAGCTCGCCGAAAAAGCACGTGCCCAAGGTGTATCAGGTGACGACCAAGCACCCCGTGGATGCTGCGCAGGTGTCGAAGCTTCTGGCGGGGGTGGTGCTGGACGACGACCCCAAGCCCGTCCGGGCTGCCGACTGCGTGATCATCGATACCCACCGGCTGGACCTCACCCTGACAGAAGGCAAGTACCATCAGGTCAAGCGCATGCTCGCTGCCGTCGGCAATCGCGTCGAAGGGCTGCATCGATCGAGCATTGGCGCGATGACACTGCCGATGGATCTCGCACCGGGCCAGTGGCGCTGGCTGGGTGAAGAAGACCTGCAGTTGCTGACCCGCGCCGTGTAGTCGCTTCGCGATCCGACTTAAAGAGCCTGGAGGCACATCCAGGCCAGCGATGAATACCTCGATGGCGCACCGCATGCGAGGTGATGGAGGTCGCCGCGCTTCGGGATCTGTAGTCAAGGGCGACCAGCTTCCCGCCGACGTGTCGCAAGTTGATGTTAGAGGCAAAAAATCGTTCTATATCAAGGATGTTACGTGTAAAGCGCAGGTCTTTGTCGAGCACGGCGCTACACTTGAAGGCTGTGTTGAAAGTGGCTTTGTGAAGATTTTTTCGATTGCACGTGCGTGCGTTGCCCTGGGTGGTTTGTGGATGTCGATGGGTGCGGCCTTGGCGGCTGTGCCCCCGTTGTTTGTGCTGAACTCTTTGGAAGCCAGTGTCAGTGTCATTGACCCCACCACCTGGGCAGAGACTGCGCGCATTCCCACGGGCAAGGAGCCCCACCACCTGTACCTCACCCCCGATGAGAAGTCCCTCATCGTGGCGAATGCTCTGGGTGACACGCTGACCTTCCTCGACCCGCGCACGGCCCAAGTGCAGCGCACGGTGCGCGGCATCGTCGACCCGTACCACTTGCGCTTCACGCCCGATATGAAGTGGTTCATCACGGCCGCGAATCGGCTCAACCATGTGGACTTCTACCGGTGGGACGGCAAGGAGCTGACGCTTGTTCAGCGGGTGGCTACCTCGCGCACGCCGAGCCACTTGTGGATCGATAGCAAGAGCACGACGGTCTATTCGACCATGCAGGACAGTGACGAGCTGGTGGCCATCGATATCGCCACCCAGACGATCAAGTGGCGCATCAAGACCGGTGCGATGCCGGCCGATGTGTATGGCAGCACGGATGACAAACGCGTGTTCGTGGGGTTGACGGGCAGCGACAGCGTCGAAGTCTTCGACGTGTCGGGTCGCGAGCCTGTCAGCATCCGCAAGATCAAGACCGGCAGCGGTGCGCACGCCTTCCGCGCAGCCGGGGATGGCCGGCATTTGTACGTGAGCAACCGCGTGGCCAACACCATCAGCAAGATCGACATGAATACCTACCAGGTGGTGGAGTCCTACCCGGTACCCGGCGGGCCTGATTGCATGGAGGTGTCTGCCGATGGCCGTTTCATCTATGTGAGCTCTCGCTGGGCGCGCAAGCTGTCGGTGGTGGATACCGAGTCCAAGAAGGTGGTCCGTCAGGTCACCGTCGGCAAGTCGCCCCATGGCGTATGGACACTGCAGCACGCGCCACGGTGATGGCTGATTCCGCCACGGCCGTGCCGGCAGTGCGAGCTTCCTGGAAGCAGGCTGCGCGAAATGCTATATTTTTAATAGCATTTGGCGCTTGTTCATCCGTCGGCAGTGCGCAAAATGCCTGCCATAAACCCGTTTACCTGACCTTCGACACGGGACACATGGGCATTGCTCCTCTGGTTGCGGAGGTGCTCCAGCGCCAGCAGGTGCGTGTCACCTTCTTCGCTGCCAACGAGCGCACGAAGGAGGGCGATGGCAGCCTGGGCGACCATTGGGCGCCCTGGTGGAAGGCGCGGGCGGCGGAAGGCCACGAGTTTGCATCCCACACCTGGAGCCACACCTACTGGCGCGCAGACCTGGGCGACGCGCGCCATCCTTCCTTCCGTGTCCGTCCCTCGGCCGGGCCGCGTGAAGGTCAAAGCTTTGTGCTGACTGCCGCGCAGTACTGCGAGGAAGTGACGCATGCTGCAGAGCGGTTGAAGGTCATCACTGGACGGCAGCCGTTGCCATTGTTCCGTGCGCCGGGTGGCAAGACGTCGCCCCAGTTGCTGGCAAGCGCCGCTTCCTGTGGCTACACCCATGTGGGCTGGTCTCCCGCTGGTTTCCTCGGTGACGAATTGCCCAGTGAAAGCGCCAGCAACGATGCGCTGTTGCGCAAGGCTCTGCGGGACGTGCGCAGTGGCGATATCCTCCTGGCGCACCTGGGCATCTGGTCGCGCAAGGATCCCTGGGCGCCCGCGGTGCTCGAACCCTTGATCGTCGGTTTGAAGGAGCGTGGATTTTGCTTTCGCACGTTGCGCGAGCACCCGGACTACGCCCGGCAGGCAGGACGTTGAGCCAGGCCTCGCAGACGGCGCACAGAACACAACACAGCGCGGCAACGCGTTGGGCGAAATGGATGGAGCATGAGCATGGGTTGGCTAGGCAACGGATTTGACGCTGCACAGCAATGGCTGTTCGAGAGCGTGATGCAGCCCCTGATGTTCGCCATGGGCCTGGGCAATCAGCTTGAAAGCGGCTATGAGGCATCGGGCTGGGTGCTGGTGGGTTTGCTTCAGCTGGTCGTGATTGCCGCGGTGATAGGCCCCCTGCAACGCTGGAGGCCTGTGGAGGCCGTCACCGACCGCGCCACGATCCGCACCGACATCCTCTACACACTGATCCACCGGCTCGGTCTTTTCCGTGTGGGGTTGTTCCTGGCGGTGGACCCCTTTGTCGACTCCTTCTTCGGTGCCTTGCGGGTGGCTGGTGTCAGCACCTTCCAGCTCGATGGCATGTGGCCCGGCGTCACCGACGTGCCGTGGGTCAGCCTGCTGCTGTACCTCGTGGTGTTCGACTTTGTGGACTACTGGATCCACCGTGGGCAGCACCATTTCGAGTGGTGGTGGCGCCTGCATTCCCTGCACCACGCCCAGCGGCAGATGACGATGTGGAGCGACAACCGCAACCACTTGCTCGACGACCTGCTGCGCGACACCATCCTCGTGGCCGTGGCGCAGCTCATCGGCGTGGCACCTGGGCAGTTCATTGCCATCGTGGCCATCACGCAGCTCAGCGAGAGCTTTCAGCACGCCAACGTGCGGCTGTGGTTTGGCCGCTGGGGCGAACGGCTGTGGGTCAGCCCCCGGTTTCACCGCCTGCACCACAGCATCGGCATCGGCCACGAAACCCTCAAGCCCGTCGCGGCGGATGCTGGCGGCGGTCCCACCCACCGGGTGGTGCTGGGTGGGCACAACTTCGGCGTGTTGCTGCCCTGGTGGGACATGCTCATGCGCACCGCCAATTTCGAGCAGCGCTACGACCCGACCGGCATTCGCGACCAGGTCGAGCCCGGCCCGGACGGCCGCGTGCGTGACTACGGCACCGGCTTCTGGTCTCAGCAATGGCGGGGCATGCTCCGGTTGTTCGGGCGGGCCTGACAGGCCTCGCATTCTTTCGGGAAGGTATGCTCGCCGACATGGGACTACTGCTTGATTCTTTCTGGCGCGCTGCAGCCTATTGCCTGCGCCCACGGGTGATGGCGCTGTCGGTGCTGCCGCTGGTGGTGATGCTTGGCCTGGCGCTGGGCCTGGGCTACTTCTACTGGGATGCGGCACTCCAGGGCATGCGCGGGTTGCTCGACGCATCGAGCGTGCTCGCCAGCTTCTGGAACTGGCTGCAGGGCTGGGGCCTGGGCGATGTGGCTTCGGTGGTGGCGCCCTTGATGGTGATCCTCGCGGTGGCCCCCGTGCTCGTGGTGGTCTCCCTGCTGCTCGTGGCGGTGCTGATGACGCCGGCGCTGGTGGGGCTGGTGGCTGACCGGCGATTCCCGAACCTCGCGCGCAAGAAGGGTGGCTCCTTCATCGCCAGCATCGTCTGGTCGCTCAGTTCCACCGTGTTGGCCTTGATCGCGCTGGTGGTGTCCGTCCCCCTGTGGCTCGTACCGCCGCTGGTGCTGATCCTGCCGCCGCTGATCTGGGGCTGGCTCACGTACCGGGTGATGGTGTTTGATGCGCTGGCCGATCACGCCAGCAAGGAAGAGCGTCAGGAGATTTTCAAGCGTCACCGTAGCAGTCTGCTGGGCATCGGCATCGTCACGGGCTACCTGGGGGCCGCGCCCAGCATCGTTTGGGCCTCCGGCGTGGTGTTCGCCGCAGCGTTTGTGGTGCTGGTGCCGCTGGCCATCTGGATCTACACCCTGGTGTTCGCTTTTTCCTCCCTGTGGTTCGCGCATTACGCGTTGGCCGCACTGGAACAATTGCGTGCAGAAGGCGGGGCGGCAGACCGCATCTCTGCCGCTGCCGCTGCATCAACCAACGGCCAGGATGCGCCCCATGCCGGGCCACAGGCCCTGGATGCCCCGGCCGAGCCGGCCAAGGCCGCGCCCCCGAATCCCCCCGCGCTTGCAGCGCCAGAACCACCCGCCCACGGAACCCCCCCACCATGAATCCCCAGTTCGGCCTCATCATCGTCGGCGACGAAATCCTGTCAGGCAAGCGCGCCGACAAGCACATGCCCAAGGTCATCGAACTGCTTGCCGCCCGCGGGCTGGCCCTGTCGTACGCGGACTATGTGGGCGACAACCCGGACCGCATCACCGCCACCCTGGAGCGCGCGTTTGCCTCGGGTGATGTCGTGTTCTCGTGCGGTGGCATCGGGGCCACTCCCGACGACCACACGCGGCAATGCGCAGCCCGCGCGCTGGGCCTGGAGCTGGCGTTGCACCCCGAGGCAGAAGCCTTGATCCGCGAGCGCATGCAGGATGTGGCGCGTGAGCAGGGTGTGCCTTACGAGGCCGACCGCCCGGACAACCTGCACCGTCTCAACATGGGCACCTTCCCCGTGGGCGCCCGCATCATTGCCAACCCCTACAACAAGATTCCAGGGTTCACCTGCGAGGGATCCGGCGGCGGTGTGGTGCACTTCGTGCCGGGCTTTCCTGTCATGGCCTGGCCCATGATCGAAGGCGTGCTCGACCAGCACTACGCGGCGCATTTCAACCGCACTCCACAAACCGAGCAATCCGTGGTGGTGTACGGCGCCATGGAGGCTGCCCTCACGCCCTTGATGGAACGCATCGAAAAATCGCATCCAGGTGTCCGGGTGTTCAGTTTGCCCAGCGTGGATCATCCACAATACGGGCGGCACATCGAGTTGGGCGTCAAAGGCCCTGCGCCGCTGGTCCCGGCGGCGTGGAAAGACCTCCAACAAGGGTTGCACGAATTTGGTGCGGAGTTTGGCCCTGAATTGGTGCGCAATCTTTGAAGTACGCCCATAAGTAATTTGATGCACTGAATTGGTGCAATCGAATGCGTGCGCTGACGGTCTGCAGTCCGTGGCGCTCCTACATAGTGCGGCGGCTGCACCCGGCTGGCACGCAAACTGCTTTTGTTTACGCAAAATCCTTTTTTCAACAAGCGCTTTACCCAGGAGAACCTGATGGCCAAGACCGTTGCAGACGTGATAAAGATGGTGAAGGAAAACGAAGTCAAGTTCGTTGACTTCCGTTTCACCGATACCCGTGGCAAGGAACAGCACGTGACCGTGCCTGTTTCCCACTTTGATGAAGACAAGTTCACGTCCGGCCACGCATTCGACGGCTCCTCGGTGGCTGGCTGGAAGGGTATCGAAGCTTCGGACATGCAACTGATGCCCGACCCGAACACCGCCAACATCGACCCGTTCTTCGAAGAAACCACGCTGTTCCTGCAGTGCGACGTGATCGAGCCCGGCGACGGCAAGGCCTACGACCGCGATCCACGCTCCATCGCCAAGCGCGCTGAAGCCTACCTTAAGGCCTCCGGCCTGGGCGACACGGCCTTCTTCGGCCCCGAGCCAGAATTCTTCATCTTCGACGGCGTGCGTTGGTCCAACGAACCCGGCAAGGTCATGTTCGAGATCGAAGAGTACGAAGCCCCCTGGAATTCGGGTGCCAAGCTCGAAGGCGGCAACCGCGGCCACCGTCCCACGGTCAAGGGCGGCTACTTCCCAGTGCCTCCGGTTGACAGCACGCAAGACATGCGCGCTGAAATGTCCCTGATCCTCGAATCCCTGGGCATCCCGGTCGAAGTGTTCCACCACGAAGTGGCGGGCGCTGGCCAAAATGAAATCGGCACCAAGTTCAGCACGCTGGTCGAGCGCGCCGACTGGACGCAGGTCCTGAAGTACGTGGTCTGGAACGTGGCCAACGCCTACGGCAAGACCGCCACCTTCATGCCCAAGCCTTACGCTGGCGACAACGGCTCCGGCATGCACGTGCACCAGTCCATCTGGAAGGACGGCAAGAACCTGTTCGCAGGCGACGGCTACGCCGGCCTGTCGGACTTCGCGCTGTACTACATCGGCGGCATCATCAAGCACGCACGTGCCCTGAACGCCATCACCAACCCTGGCACCAACTCGTACAAGCGTCTGGTGCCCGGCTTCGAAGCCCCTGTGAAGCTGGCCTACTCGGCCCGCAACCGCTCGGCCTCGATCCGCATTCCTTACGTGGCCAACCCCAAGGGCCGCCGCATCGAAGCGCGCTTCCCCGATCCATCGGCCAATCCTTACCTGTGCTTCTCGGCCCTGATGATGGCGGGTCTGGATGGTGTGGAAAACAAGATCCATCCCGGCGAAGCCGCCACGAAGGACCTGTACCATCTGCCGCCCGAAGAAGACAAGCTGGTGCCCACCGTGTGCCACAGCCTGGACCAGGCGCTGGAATACCTGGACAAGGACCGCGGCTTCCTGACCAAGGGTGGCGTGTTCTCCGACTCCATGCTGGACGCCTACATCGACCTCAAGATGCAGGAAGTCACGCGTTTCCGCATGGCTCCCCACCCTGTCGAATACGACATGTACTACTCGCTGTAATCGCCTGCCTGCAGGCTGTTACACCCAAAAGGCGGCGCAAGCCGCCTTTTTTCATGGCGCGCAAGGATTGGGCGGACTGCAACGGAACCAGTGGCTGGGCCGTTGCATCCTTGTACAAAGCCCTGTGGGGGCCTGCTGGTGTTGGATTGGCGATGCACGGTGATTGGTGGATACTCCACCGCACCCCCTGCATGGCAGTGCGAGGAAACCGAATGAAGAAAACGCTCATCTCCCTGTTATTGATCGCTGCGACGACGGCCCCGGCCGCCTGGGCGCAAGACCGCATCTACCGCTGTGGCAACGAATACACCAACAACGCCCAGCAGGCCAAGGAGCGCGGCTGCAAACTGGTGGAAGGTGGCAACGTGACGGTGGTGCAGGGCAGCCGCCCCGCAGGTGCTGCAGCGCCTGCTGCCGCAGCTCCGTCTGCCGGTGGTGGCAGTGCCACCTCGGCGTCGCCACCGTCCGCACCGCGCGTCAGCACCAACGACCAGAAGGCCCGCGATTCCGACGCACGCGCCATCCTGGAGTCCGAGCTGCGCAAGGCCGAGGCGCGCCACGCAGATCTGGTGAAGGAATACAACGGTGGCGCGCCCGAGCGCAATGCACTCGACCTGCGCAACCCGCAGCGCTACATCGAGCGCACGGCGGAACTCAAGGCCAACATCACCCGCAGCGAAAGCGATATCGCCGGCATCAAGCGCGAGATTGCGCGCCTGCCTGCTGCCGCCAACTGATTCGCTGGCCGCAACTCCGCCAAAACCCTCGCCATACCGTAGTCGTCACAAGCGCGTGAACTCCCTTCCTCCCACCGATGCCCCGTCCTCCGACACGGGGCGTTTTCATTCCCTGGACCTGATGTCCACGCTCGTGGCGGTGCTGCGGGCCGACGGCGCCGTGCAGTTTGCCAACGCCGCGCTGGAAAACACCCTGGGCCTGTCGCGCCGCACGCTCGAGGGCGCCGACTTCTCCACCTTCTTCACCGACCCCGCGCTGCTGCAGACCGCGCTGGCGGGAGCCCGGGGCAAGGACTTTGCGGCGCTGCGCTACGAGGCCGGCCTCAAGCGCCTGCACCAGGACCCGGTGCCTGTGCATGTGAGCGTGGCCGACGCGGAGCAGGTCGGCGAGATCCTGGTGGAGCTGTGGCCGCTGGAGCAGCAGGCGCGGCAGGACCGCGAGGAGCGCCTGCTCGACCAGGCCCAGGCCAACAAGGAGCTCATCCGCAACCTGGCGCACGAGATCAAGAACCCGCTGGGCGGGATCCGCGGTGCCGCCCAGTTGCTGGAGATGGAGCTCGAAAGCCGCGAGCTCACCGAATACACCCAGGTCATCATCCACGAAGCCGACCGCCTGCAAAGCCTGGTGGACCGGCTGCTGGCGCCGCACCGCCATCCCCACCTGGTAGGTGACGTCAACATCCACGAAGTGTGCGAGCGCGTGCGCTCGCTCGTGCTGGTGGAGTACCCGCAGGGCCTGAAGGTGCTGCGCGACTACGACACCTCCATCCCCGAGTTCCGCGGCGACCGGGCGCAGCTGATCCAGGCCCTGCTGAATATCGTGCAGAACGGCGCCCAGGCCCTGACCGACCGCATCGGCGCAGGCGACGCAGTCATCACGCTGCGCACCCGCGTGGCACGACAAGTAACGTTTGGTCGCCAGCGTTATCGGCTGGCACTGGAATTGCATGTCATCGACAACGGACCGGGCGTACCCGACGCGATCAAAGAGCGGATTTTCTATCCCCTCGTGTCGGGTCGGGACGGCGGATCGGGGCTGGGGCTCACGCTGGCACAAACCTTTGTACAGCGGCACCACGGGTTGATCGAATGCGACAGCGTACCGGGTCGCACCGACTTCCGCATCCTGATTCCCTTGCCCTGAGGTCCCTGACACGCAACCACAGGGAAGGTAAGAAAAAGATATGAAGCCGATCTGGTTAGTAGACGACGACCCCTCGATCCGCTTCGTGCTCGAAAAGGCGCTGGCCCGCGAGAACCTGCCCACACGCAGCTTCACCCACCCCCGCGAGGTGCTGGATGCGCTGGCCGACATCACCGCCGGCGACCCCGCCCGGCAAGGCCCCCAGGTGCTGGTGAGCGACATCCGCATGCCCGGCGGTTCGGGCCTGCAGTTGCTGGAAAAAGTGCGCGAGCTGCAGCCCGGCCTGCCCGTCATCATCATGACGGCGTACTCCGATCTGGACAGCGCCGTGTCGGCCTTCCAGCGCGGTGCTTTTGAATACCTGCCCAAGCCTTTCGACCTGCCCAAGGCGGTGGAACTCATCCGCCGCGCGGTGGAAGAAAGCCAGCGCGAAGAGGTCATCGAGGAGCGCCAGGCCGAGACCCCCGAAATGCTGGGCCAGGCGCCTGCCATGCAGGACGTTTTCCGTGCCATCGGCCGCCTGAGCCAGAGCCAGGTCACGGTGCTCATCACCGGCGAATCGGGCTCGGGCAAGGAGCTGGTGGCGCGTGCGCTGCACAAGCACTCGCCGGTGGCCGACGGGCCCTTCGTGGCCATCAACACCGCAGCCATCCCCAAGGACCTGCTCGAATCCGAACTGTTCGGCCACGAGCGCGGCGCCTTCACCGGCGCGCAGACGCAGCGGCGCGGCCGCTTCGAGCAAGCCGAAGGCGGCACGTTGTTCCTCGATGAAATCGGCGACATGCCGTTCGACCTGCAGACGCGCCTTTTGCGTGTGCTCTCCGACGGCCAGTTCTACCGCGTGGGCGGCCATGCAGCGGTCAAGGCGCATGTGCGCGTGATCGCGGCCACCCACCAGGACCTGGAAAAGCGCGTCAAGGAAGGCGGCTTCCGCGAGGACTTGTTCCACCGCCTCAACGTCATTCGCCTGCGGCTGCCCGCGCTGCGCGAGCGGCACGAAGACGTGCCCGTGCTCACGCGCCACTTCCTGCAGCAAAGCGCGCGGCAGCTGGGCGTGGAGCCCAAGCGCATTGCGGACTCGGCCATTGCGCGGCTGGAGCAGTTCGCGTTTCCGGGCAACGTGCGGCAGCTGGAGAACATCTGCCACTGGCTCACCGTGATGGCGCCGGCCCAGGTCATCTCGCAGCAGGACTTGCCCCCCGAAGTGCTGGAGGCGCCCGTCTACCAGTCCGCGCAGCGTGCAGGCGCCAGCGCCAGCGCCAGCGCCGACTCCGCAGGGGCGCACCAGTCAGCGCCTGGCGGCGTTGCACCCGCCTACGCCGCGAACGCCGTGCCCGCAGAGCGGGTTGGCGGCTTGCAGGCGCCAGCGGCGTCCAGCGCGTCCTTGGCAGGCTTGGCGCCAGCAGCCTATGGCAGCGCAGCCAGCGCCAACACGGCCACCGCGTGGTCGGCAGCGATGGATGGTGCGCCGGCGGCCGCCGTCGCGGGGGCGCCGGGTGCGGTGGGTGGGGTCGTCAGTGGCACCGTCAACAGCTGGGAGCAGGCGCTCGAGACCGAGGCGCAGAGGCTGCTTGCAGGCGGCCAGCCCGAGGTGTGGGACGCCCTGACGCGACGCTTTGAATCGCGCCTCATCCGCACCGCTTTGACCGCCACGCATGGCCGCCGCATGGAGGCTGCGCAGCGCCTGGGTATCGGCCGCAATACCATCACGCGCAAGATCCAGGAACTGGGGCTGGACGCCCCGGACGAAGCATGAAACCAGCCGCTGCCGCTTCATCCTCAAGCGCGAATAGCTATTGTTTTTGTAGCGTTTGAATTTGATGCGGCAAGGCTCGCAGCGCCACACTGCGGCACTCCACAGCGGACGCCGCAGTGCCATCGGCAGGCTGGCGCTGTCCTACATTCAAGCCATCCATGGGCCGACCCGCGTTGCGCGGCGTGACTTCAACAATGAATTCACTGTCAACCAACCGGAGAGCTTCCATGTCGGATTTCAATGATGCCAACCGCGACCCTTTGACCAATGAACCAGGTTCCCATCCTGTGGGCACCGGAGTGGGTGCTGCCCTGGGCGGCGCCGCAGCAGGTGCAGCCGCAGGTGCCTTTGGTGGCCCCGTGGGTGCCGCAGTCGGTGGTGTGGCTGGCGCAGTCGTCGGCGGCCTGACGGGCAAGGCAGCCGCCGAAGCCGTCAACCCCACCGCAGAAGATGCCTACTGGCGCGAAAGCTACGAGCGCGAGCCCTACTATGTGGGTGGCCGCACGTATGACCAGTACCGTCCTGCCTACGAACTGGGCTGGTCCTCCGTGGGCCGCTATGAAGGCGATTTCGACGCAGTCGAACCCCGCCTGGCCGACGATTGGCGCGCACGCCACGCCGATGGACTGGCCTGGTCCGATGCGCGCCCTGCAACGCGTGCTGCCTGGGACCGCGCTTCGCGCTACCAGGCCGGCGACACCCGTCCCATGGATGTGGTCGACAACGACGATGTGATCGACGTGCTGAACGACCTGCTCGAGTCCGCCCGTGACGGCGAGTACGGCTTCAAGTCCTGCGCCGAACACGCCAAGGCTCCCGAACTCAAGTCGGTATTCCAGCGCCATGCGCAAGAATGCGCGGCCGCCGGTACCGAGCTGGAGCACGAAGTGCGCCGCCTGGGTGGCGAGCCAGCGTCCGGCGGCACGGTCTCGGGTGCGCTGCACCGCGGCTGGGTGTCCGTGAAGACGGCCCTGTCCGTGCAGGACGACAAGGCGGTGCTGGAAGAGTGCGAACGCGGCGAAGACGCTGCCGTGGCACGCTACCGCAAGGCGCTGAAGAACACGCTGCCTGCCCAGGTGCAGGCCCTGGTGCAGCGCCAATCGCAAGGCGCACAGCGCAACCATGACGAAGTGCGCGCGCTGCGCGATTCGTACAAGCGCGATTGATCGGGCAGGGCGTCATCTGCAGGCGGGGGCTCGGCGTCAAGTCGGGCAGCATTCCTGATCTGCAGTGATCGCCCGCATTCGATCAAAGCGTAGGGGGCTGCCATGTGCAGCCCCTTTTACTTTGTGCGTCTCGAAAAAGAAAACCCCCCGTCCACAGGGTGCGGTCAAAAGGCAAGGTCGTTCCTTAGCCCAGGGTCACCACCACCGGCGCATGGTCGCTCGGCTGCGGGTTCTTGCGCGGTGCGCGGTCTACGGTGCACGCGGTCACCGTGGGGCGCAGGGCCTCGCTCACCAGGATGTGGTCGATACGCAAACCCCGGTTCTTCTGAAAACCGAGCATGCGGTAGTCCCACCAGGAATAGGCTTTGTCGGGCTGCTCGAACATGCGGAAGGTGTCGGTCAGGCCCAGCGCAATCAGGTCCTGAAAATGCCGCCGCTCTTCCACCGTGTGGTGGATGGTGTCCTTGAGCCCCACCGGGTCGAACGAGTCGCGGTCTTCCGGCGCCACGTTGAAATCCCCCACCAACGCCAGCCGCGGGTGTGCTGCCATCTCCTCGCGCAGCCAGCGGTGCAGCGCCGCGAGCCACAGCATCTTGTAGGCGAACTTTTCGGTACCCGGCGCCTGGCCGTTCACGAAATAGCAGTTCACCAAACGCAGCGCGCCGCTCGGCGTATCGATCGTCGCTGCGATCACCCGCGCCTGCTCGTCCGTATGGCCCGGGATGTTGCGCACCACGTCGCGCAGTGGGTGGCGGCTCAGGATGGCCACGCCGTTGTACGTCTTCTGCCCGAAGGTCACGGTCTGGTAACCCGCCTCCTTGAGCGCGTCGTGCGGAAACTTGTCGTCGGTGAGCTTGAGCTCCTGCAGACCCAGTGCGTCCACGGGGTTGGCCTCCAGCCAGGCAAGTACCTGGGGCAGGCGCACGGACAGGGAGTTCACGTTCCAGGTGGCAATTTGCATAGTTGAATTGATGAGTGAAACAAGGGCCGCTCAGCGGTAATCCGGGCATTGGATGCCCAAGCCTCTGATCATTGTCTGGACTGCGTAGCCGCAGTCGGCGCCGCTGGCACAGCGGCCGGCGCGCGCCTGAGCGCATCTTCGTTGACACGGTCGGTCGGTCTGTCAGTCAGTCGTGAATGGTACCCACCCTCGGCATGCCTTGGTACGCCCTTGCACGGCCTTTCACGCCCTTGCACTGCCGTCAACCGGCCAGGCATCGGCGCGAGCCAGGATGCGCTCAAGCCTCTGCCCATCGTGGGATTTTGTCTGACTGCCCGGCAGTACTGGCATCGCGAGACTCGAAGCCTCTTTCCGCTGGAGATCGTCCATGAAAGTCCTTCATCCGCAGACACTGGCCTTGTCGCTGGCGCTCGCCGCCTGCGCCGCGTCCGCCCAGGGCGTCAACACACCTGCCGTGGTTCCGGGCCTGCAGCCTGCCCAGGCGCCGGCCTCCGCGCCCAATGCGCAGGCACCGGTGCAAGCAGGCTCGCCCGGCGCCAGCCAGACACCTGCCCAGACCCCCGCGCCGCCCCCAGCGCTTACGCCATCGCAGACGCCAGAGCCGGAGCCGTCTCAGACGCCGTCCCAGACACCGGCTCCGGTGTCGCAGTAGCGCAAACGGCATTGCGCGCATGCCGCTGCGCAACGCCGCATGCATGTGTTGGGCGCTCAGCCTGCGCGCACGTAGCTCACGAAGCTGAAGGGCAGCCCATTGGTGCTGACATGCTCGCTGCGTTCGGATGCCACCCATGCGTCGCCCAGCGCGGGAGCGTACGCATCGCCCTCGAAGTCCCGGTCGATCTCGGTCACCTCCAGCCGGTCGGCCAGCGGCAGGGCCTCGGCGTAGACCTGCGCACCACCGATGACCCACACCGTCTGGCCAGCGTTGCACTGTGCCAGCGCTTCCTGCAGGCTGCCTGCGCGGTGCGCGCCTTCAGCCTGCCAGTCGCCCTGGCGCGTGACCACGATGTTGGTGCGGCCGGGCAGGGGGCGAAAGCGCGGCGGCAGCGAGTCCCACGTCCTTCGCCCCATCACCACCGGGCAACCCTGCGTGAGCTGCTTGAAATGCGCCATGTCCTCGGGCAGGTGCCAGGGCAGGGCGTTGTCCTTGCCGATGATGCCGTTGGCCGCGCGGGCGTAGATGAGGTGCAGGGGCATGTACGCAGGCTCCTTAAATGTGCAGGGCCGCGGCCACGCCGACGCCCAAGCCCACGGCGGCGACACCGTACATGCCGTATTCCAGCCATTTCTTCTTGGTCAGCAGCGCAATGGCCGCCAGGGCGATGGCCACCTGCAGCGCCGTGGTGGCCTGGGCCCAGCGGTGGTGCTGGTGCATCTGCACTTCGCTTTGGCGGTCGAATTCGTGGGCGTCGGCTTCGAGCTTCTCGGCCACGACCTTGATCTCGTTCTTCTCGGTTTCGTAGCGCTGGATCTTGGTCTGGTAGCCGGCCTTGCGGTCCTCGGGCGCCAGGTCACGGGCCAGCTCGGCCAGGGACTGCTTGGTGCTTTTGGACTGGAAGTAATTCCACTGGTTGGACGCCTCGGTCTTCTTGATCGCCGCGTCGTTCTTGAGCAGGCCGGCATTGGCCTGCGTGGCGCCACCCATGTACGAGAAGATCGCGCCCACCGTGGCCACGATGGCGGTGAACATCGCGATCTTGTTCATCGACGAGATGCCGCCGCCCTCGTTGCCGTGCTCTGCAGCATGGTCGCTGTGGTCGCCGTGGCCCTGGGTCGCATGTTCCACCGCGTGGTCGTGGGGGCCGTGTACGTGAAATCCGCCGGAAGACATGGTTTGAAGACTCTTGGTGTGGTGTGGTGGGTGGGGCAGGCAGCAGGCAGGGCACGGTGGCACCTGCCGATGGGCTCAAAAGGTCAGGGGCCGATGAAGCGCTGTGGCGGGATCAGACCGCCACGGGCGCCTTGATCGCCGGATGGCACTGGTAGTCCAGTACTTCGAAATCTTCGAACTGGTAGTCGAAGATGCTGTCCGGCCGGCGCTGGATGTTCAGCACAGGGTAGGGGTAGGGCGTGCGCGCCAGCTGCGTCTGCACCTGATCGTGGTGGTTGCTGTAGATATGGCAGTCGCCGCCCGTCCAGATGAAGTCGCCCACGTCCAGGTCGCACTGCTGCGCCACCATGTGCGTCAGCAGGGCGTAGCTCGCAATGTTGAACGGCACACCCAGAAAGATGTCTGCACTGCGCTGGTACAGCTGGCACGACAGCGTGCCGCGCCCGCCGGGCTCCTGCGCTGGCGCCACGTAGAACTGGAAGAACGCATGGCAGGGCATGAGCGCCATCTTGTTGAGCTCGGCCACGTTCCAGGCGCTCACGATGATGCGGCGCGAGTCGGGGTTGGTCTTCAGAGTCCGGATGACGTCGCTGATCTGGTCGATGTGCCCGCCGTCCGGCGTGGGCCAGCTGCGCCACTGCACACCGTACACCGGGCCCAGGTCGCCATCTTCGCGCGCCCATTCGTCCCAGATGGTGACGCCGCGGTCCTTCAGCCAGTTGTTGTTGCTCGACCCCGTGAGGAACCACAGCAGCTCCTGGATGATGGAGCGCAGGTGCACCTTCTTGGTGGTGACGAGCGGAAAGCCTTCCTTCAAATTGAACCGCATCTGGTGGCCGAACACGCTCGTTGTGCCCGTGCCCGTGCGGTCCGACTTGTGCACACCGTGGGTGAACACATGGCGCATGAAGTCTTCGTATTGCGAGCGGACGGGGCGGGCGTGTTCGGTCATGGCGGTTGGAAGGCGAAAGCCGCGATTTTAGGCGGGCGCAGGTCTGCGGGTGCCGGACAGGCTAAGCTCGCACACCTTTTTGTCAGCTGCCCTTTTCAGAAAGAAGCCCCCGATCATGCGCCTGGTCTCTCCAGCCCCTGTGTGCCGCGCCGTGCTGGCCTCCCTTCCATTGGCCCTGCTGCTCGTGCTGCCAGGCTGCGGCGGCACGGCGCCCACCGCGTCCCCCAAAGCCGTCCGCCCCGCGCCCACGGTCGCATCCGCCGCACCGGCCAACCCTTGGGCCCACCTGCAAACCCAGGTCGGCAACTACCCGGTGGGGGGCGCCGACTTCCTGCGTGCCGGCCCGCTGGCCGAGCGGCTGCGCGGTCTGCTCGGCCCGACCAATTACAACGTGCTGCTGGAAAACCTGCAGGTGAGCGGCCCGCTGCGGCAGGACGGCTCCATGCTCTACATCACCGGGAACCGCCAGCACGAGGGCGGCACCGAGGCCGCCGCCGTCGTGGTGCATGCCGCCACCGACACCGTGCGCGTGTGGCTGCTGACCGGTGGGGAGGAATGGGACGTGCAGGACCAGGGCACGCCGAAGACCCTGCCGGCCGATGTCGCCAGAATGATGGAAAACGCAGCGCGCTGAGCAGGCGCCCCCCCGCGCGGGGCTGGGCACAACTGGGAATGCATTTCTATAATCAAGAATCATTCTCAAAAAGGCCGCCGCCCCATGCCTGCCGCTCATCCCCTGCACGCGCTCTACAGCCACCACCACGGGTGGCTGCAGTCCTGGCTGCGCCGGCGGCTCGGCTGTGCCGACGATGCGGCCGATCTGGCGCAGGACACCTTCGTGCGCCTGCTCGCACGGCCCACCGCCATCGCCCCCGACGCGATGCGCGAGCCGCGCGCCTACCTGACCACGGTGGCGCGCGGGCTGCTGGTGGACTTCTGGCGCCGGGGTGAACTGGAGCGCGCCTACCTGGCAGATCTGGCCCTGCAGCCCGAGGTGCTGCAGCCATCCCCCGAAGAGCGCCTGGCCGCCGTGCAGATGCTCCACGCGGTCGATGCATTGTTGCAGGGCCTGACGCCCAAGACGCGCGCAGCGTGGCTGATGAACCGGCTCGATGGCCTGACGCACGCAAAGATTGCCGAGCAGCTGCAAGTGTCGGTGCCCCGCGTGCGCCAGTACCTGGCCAACGCCATGCGCCACGCCTACCACCTGCGCTTCGGTGGCGCGGCGTGAGCAGCGCAGGCTGGACCACGGGCGGCCCCCCTGGCGGTGCAGGCGACGACCATCCCGTGCCGCCGGCCGTGCTGGAGGCCGCCATCGGCTGGCAACTGCGCCAGGGCGAGGGCGATATCTCGCCGGCGGACGCGCAAGCCCTGGCCGACTGGCTGGCGGCACACCCCGACCATGCCCGCGCCTGGCGCCAGCTGGGCGACATCGACCAGCACCTGACCCGCGCCGCCGCGGGTCCCGGAGCCCGCGCAGCGTTGCTGCTGCCACCGCGCCGGCGCCGTCCAGCCCGTGTGGCGGGCGCCGTGCTGGGCCTGGCGTTGGCGCTGGCCTGCGGCGTGCTGGTGCTGGACCGCCACCAGCCCGTGGGCCAACTGCTGGCCGACCACCGCACCGCCACCGGCGAGCGCCGCACCATCGTGCTGCCCGACCAGACCGTGCTGCACCTGAACACCCGCAGTGCCGTGGATGTCGTGTTCAGCCAAGACCAGCGCGCCATCCGCCTGCGCGCGGGCGAGGTGGCCGTGGAAACCAGCCATGCCGACCCGGCCGAGCGGCGCCCGTTGGTCGTGCTGACCGAGGACGGCAGCCTGCGCGCCCTGGGCACCCGCTTCACCGTGCGCCGTTGGCCACAGGCGCAAGCCACTGGCATCGATGGGGCGCAGAGCCTTGGCGCGCCTGCCACCGAAGTCGCAGTCACCCAGTCCGCCGTCGCGGCCCGCCCGGCGACCTGTGCGGCAGCAGCGTCCGAGCCGTGCGCTGCCGAGCGCATCGTGTCGGCCGGGCAGGGCGCGCGGCTGGAGGGCGGGCGGGTGGACCCATGGGCGGCCCCACCCGATGCCGACGCCTGGAAGGACGGCATGCTGGTCGTGGACAACCAACCCTTGGGCGAGGTGGTGGCAACGCTCGCGCGGCACCGGGTCGGCCGCCTGGCTGTCGACCCCCGCGTGGCCGGTTTGCGCGTGACGGGCACGCTGCCCCTGGCGGACTCCGACCAGGCCCTGTTGGCGCTGACCGCGGCCGTGCCCGTCGATGTGGTCTGGACCACGCGCTGGTGGGTCACGCTCAAGCCGCGTGCTGCGCCTTGAGGATGAAAATTTCATGAAAATCGGCCGCTACCGCCTGATGGGAAAGCGCTAGCAGCTATCAAAAGATGAGCAACTTGGTGCGGCTGATCGACGGTTCCATTCCGTTCAACCCAGATCCAGCAGCCCAAGCAGATCAACCCAGATCGCTGCTGCCAGCCGGCATCCCATCCACCAGCGACGCCGGCCCAGAAAATAAATGGCCCCGGCCCCCTCTCACTTTTCGGCACCCGTTCGGCAATCAGACAGAGACCGTGCATCGGCGCGGTTGCCCCTCTTTTCTGACGTGACCGTCTCGGAGCCTGACCCATGCCCTCTGCTGTTTTCCCCTTTCCGCCGAACCCCTGCGCTACTGCGCTGCTGCTTGCGTTGGGCGCCTCTGCCGCGGCCGCACAGCCAGCCACGGCAGAGGTCCCTGCGGCCCCGGCCAGCGCTGCGGCCGTGCGCGACTACGACCTGCCCGCCGGGCCCCTGGGAGCAGCCCTCAACCGCATCGCGCGTGACGCGGGCCTGGCCCTCACCGCCGATGCCCAGCTGGTGGAAGGCCGCAACGCGGCGCCCGTGCGCGGCCGCTTCGATGCGCCCGAGGCACTGCGCCGCGCGCTGGCAGGTTCGGGGCTGGAACTGCGGCAGACCACGGGCGGCGTCTTCACGCTGCGCGAGGCATCGCGCCCTGCA
This sequence comes from Acidovorax sp. Leaf191, assembly GCF_001424425.1. Lineage (GTDB taxonomy): Bacteria > Pseudomonadota > Gammaproteobacteria > Burkholderiales > Burkholderiaceae_C > Acidovorax. Next base: position 136,594 of record NZ_LMPT01000024.1, on the reverse strand, counting down.
GCGCAGGCACCCCGGCTCAGCGATGCCGCCACCCTGGGCGCCGTCACCGTGACGGCCAGCGCCGAGGCAGCGCCCGGCGATTTGCCGCCCGCCTATGCCGGCGGCCAGGTTGCCACGGGCAGCCGGGTCGGCCTGCTGGGCCACCAGAGCCTGATGGACACGCCGTTTCACATCACCAGCTACACGGCCGAACTCATGCAGGACCAGCAGGCGATCACCGTGGCCGATGTGCTGGCCAACGATCCGTCCGTGCGAACGGTGTCCTACAGCCTGACCAACGCTGCTGCGGGGGGCGACATCTTTCTGATCCGCGGCTTCTCGGTGCAGGACTCGGTGCTGTTCGACGGCATCGGCGGCATCGCCACCAACCGTGCCGTGGCGGTCGAAGCGGCCGAGCGCGTCGAGGTGCTCAAGGGCCCCAACGCGTTGCTCAACGGCATGGCGCCCGGGGCGGGCGGCGCGGTGGGCGGCGCCATCAACCTGGTGCCCAAGCGCGCGGGCGATGTGCCGCTGACACGACTGACCACCACGTACCTGTCCAGAGGCAACCTGGGCGGCCACCTGGACGTGGGCCGCCGGTTCGGTGACGACCACCAGTGGGGTGTGCGCTTCAACGGCATCCACCGTGACGGGAAGACCGCCACCCAGGGCCAGTCCGTCGAGCTGGGCGCTGCGGCGCTGGCCGTGGACTACCGGGGCAGTCAGTTGCGGGCCTCGGTGGATGCCGGCCACCAGACGATGAACAACGAAGCGCCGCAAGGCGCCGCGGGCTTCGGCATCGACGACGGCATTGCCATCCCCAGGCCGCCCCGGGCCAGCCATCGCATCGCGCAGGACTGGGAGTTCGCCAGGTCGCGCAGCAATTACCTTCTGGCCAAAGCCGAGTACGAGCTCACCCCGGACTGGACGCTCTCTGCAGCCGCGGGTGGCAGCCACACGCGGTCCCGCTACCTCGCCACCGACGTGTTCGTGACCAACGTGCAGGGCGACGCGCAGGCCACCACGTACTTCTGGCCCAACTGGACGAACTACCGCACCCTGCAAGGCGGCCTGCAGGGCACGGTGCGTGCCGGCGAGCTTACGCACCGCATCCACCTGCATGCGTCGTACCTGAAGAAGGACAGCGGCTTCACGGCGCAGTACTACGGCTTCGACAGCTTCGCCACGAACATGTATGCGCCCGCGGCCACCGCGCGTCCGTCCATCGACGGTTTCTCATCGCGGCCGCCCCAGACCGATTCCTTGCAGTTGCCGTCCGTGGCGCTGTCCGACACCGTCTCGCTGTGGCAAGACCGCCTGTCCGTCACCCTGGGCGCCCGCTACCAGCGCGTGAAGGTCGTCAAGTACGACACCACCACCGGGGCCGGCAGCGCCGCGTACGACGAGCACGCGGTGACGCCGGCGCTGGCCGCGGTATTCAAGCTACAGCCGAACGTATCGGTCTACGGCAATTACATCGAAGGGCTGGTCCAGGGCGATTCAGCGCCACTGGGCACCACCAACGCCGGGCAGGTGTTTCCGCCGGTCCGCACGAAGCAGCGGGAGGTGGGCGTGAAGGCCGACTGGGGCCGCTTCAGCACCACAGCGAGCCTGTTCCACATCCAGAAGCCGAGCGGGCTCGTGGCCTCCAACGGCGACGGCACGTTCACCTACCAGGTCGGTGCAGAGCAGCGCAACCGCGGGGTCGAGCTCAATGTCTTTGGCGAGGTGGCGCGGGGCACGCGCCTGCTGGGCGGCGTGACCTTCAACGATGCCCGGCTGACCCGAACCGAAGGCGGCACCTACAACGGCAACGCCGCGCCCAATGTGTCGCGCTGGCAACTCAACCTGGGCAGCGACCACGACGTGGCTGCCGTTCCGGGGCTGACGCTGTCGGCCCGCATGATCGCCAGCAGCGCGCAGCAGGTGGACGCCGCCAACCTGCGGCGCATTCCGGGCTGGACGCGCTGGGACATCGGTGCCCGCTACAGGACCCAGGCGTGGGGCCGGCCGCTGGTGCTGCGCGCGGGCGTGGACAACCTGTTCAACCGCAACTACTGGTCCAGTGGCTCCGGCAACTGGCTGTACGTGGGAAGTCCCCGCACAGTGACTCTCTCTGCCACGGTGGATTTCTGACGCGGAGCAGGCTCCCCTGGGCAGAGGGGCACATGGAGGGAGTTGGGGGGTGTGGGCGTCAACCCCAGTGGGCCTTGGTGCAAGAAAATGTGGCCTGAATTGGCCTCTGCCGCTGGATAGGCAAGCGCTAGCAGCTATTGATTTCATAGTGATCCGGGGCATCCGCTACACCAACGCTGCAACGGGATAGCCGCCTTTTCGCAGTCAGTTAGATACCCTGTTGACACATCTAGGTATAAATCCTGAGTATCTGGTGCAAATTAGTATTTGTGGAGGCGTCTGGAGTACCAATCGAGCATCGCAGCATCGGTATCGTTCAGTCCGTCAATGCCTGCATGCCTTGCGCCGGTGTTGAAAGGCAGATTCCCATACCAACGACCGAGGAGACTTTTCCGATGCCACATTCCACCCCTGTCACCATGCCCCAGCGCCTGGCCGTCGCCGTTGCGCTGGCCTTGACGTCGCTGTGCGGCGCCGCCAGCGCGCAGACCGAGCTCGTGATCGCCACCGTGAACAACGGCCACATGATCGAGATGCAGAAGCTCAGCAAGAACTTCGAGCAGGCGAACCCCGACATCAAGCTCAAGTGGGTCACGCTCGAAGAAGGCGTGCTGCGCCAGCGCGTCACCACCGACATCGCCACCAAGGGCGGCCAGTTCGACGTGATGACCATCGGCATGTACGAGGCGCCCATCTGGGGCAAGAAGGGCTGGCTGCAGGAGCTCAAAACCGACGCCGCGTACGACGTGGACGACCTGCTGCCCGCCGTGCGGGGCGGCCTGTCCATCGACGGCAAGCTGTTCGCCGCGCCGTTCTACGGTGAAAGCTCCATGCTCATGTACCGCAAGGACCTGGCCGACAAGGCCGGCGTGCAGGTGCCCGAGCGCCCCACCTGGCCGCAGATCAAGGACCTGGCCGCCAAGATGCACGACCCCAAGAACGGCGTATACGGCATCTGCCTGCGCGGCAAGCCGGGCTGGGGCGACAACATGGCGTTCCTGACCACACTGGTCAACACCTTCGGCGGCCAGTGGTTCGACATGCAGTGGAAGCCGCAGCTCGAATCCAAGCCCTGGAAGGACGCGATCACCTTCTACGTGGACCTGCTCAAGAACTACGGCCCGCCCGGCTCGTCGGCCAACAGCTTCAACGAGATCCTGGCGCTGACCAACTCCGGCAAGTGCGGCATGTGGGTGGACGCGACCATCGCGGCATCGTTCGTGAGCGACCCCAAGCAGTCCAAGGTGGCCGACCAGATGGCCTTTGCCCAGGCGCCCACCATGAACACGCCCAAGGGCGCCAATTGGCTGTGGTCGTGGAACCTGGCCATCCCCGCCGGTTCGAAGAAGGTCGACGCCGCGCAGAAGTTCATCACCTGGTCCACCAGCAAGGACTACATCCAGCTGGTCGCCAAGACCAACGGCTGGGCCAACGTGCCCACCGGCACGCGCAAGAGCACCTACGCATCGCCTGAGTTCCAGAAGGCCGCCCGCTTTGCGGCGGCAGAGAAGGTCGCGATCGACTCGGCCAACCCGACCGATTCGACCCTGCCCAAGAGCCCGTACGTGGGCGTGCAGTTCGCGGCGATTCCGGAGTTCCAGGCCATCGGCATCGCGGTGGGCCAGCAGATGAGCGCGGCGCTGGCCGGCAAGACGACGGTGGATGCGGCGCTGAAGGCATCGCAGGTGTCGGCGGACCGCGAAATGAAGAAAGCCGGCTACTACAAGTAAGCATTCATCCGGCTACTGCGCGGCCCGATCTGGGGGTGGTGTTCCTCGCCGTACGAGAGTACGGCTGCGGTACAGCACCCCCACCTCGGACCGCTCGCTACGCCGGCTGAACGCTTACTTCTCCGATGTCGGTGGCTTCGCCGGATGCACGCCGACTCGAAGCCTGTCCTGTCGCTCTCTTCGCTCTGGCCTTCAGGGTGTGACCCCGTCCAGATTTCTCCGAGACTCCCATGAACCGCCGCCTGCTTCCCCGCCTGCTGCTCACGCCAGCCATGGCCACGCTCTTCCTGTGGATGATCGTGCCGCTGGTGATGACGATCTACTTCTCGCTCATCCGCTACAACCTCATGCAGCCCGACCAGACGGGCTTTGCGGGGCTGGAGAATTTCGAGTACTTCGTCACCGACCCATCGTTCGGCGCGGCGGTGGTCAACACCGTCTTGCTGCTGGGCAGCGTGATCCTCATCACGGTGTTCTTCGGCGTGGCGATCGCGCTGCTCATCAACGAGCCGTTTCCGGGCCGGGGCATCGTGCGGGTGCTGCTGATATCGCCGTTCTTCGTCATGCCCACGGTCAATGCGCTGATGTGGAAGAACATGATGATGAACCCCATCTACGGCGTGCTCGCGCAGGTGTGGATCTTCTTCGGCGCGGCGCCGGTGGACTGGCTCACCGAACACCCGCTGTTCTCGGTCATCGTGATGGTGTCGTGGCAATGGCTGCCGTTCGCCACGCTGATCTTCATGACGGCGCTGCAGAGCATGAACCACGAACAGCTGGAAGCGTCGCGCATGGACGGCGCCAACTACCTGCAGCAGTTGCGCTACCTGTACGTGCCGCACCTGGGCCGCTCGGTGGCCGTGGTGGTCATGATCGAACTCATCTTCCTGCTCAGCATCTTTGCCGAGATCTACACGACCACGGCCGGCGGGCCGGGCGATGCGAGCACCAACGTCACCTTCCTGATCTTCAAGCAGGCGCTGCTCAACTTCGACGCGGGCGTGGCCTCGGCCGGGGCGCTCTTCGCGGTCGTGCTGGCCAATATCGCTGCGGTGTTTTTGATCCGCATGGTCGGCAAGAACCTCGACAAATAAGACCAGAGGCACGCACATGACTGCAACCACCACACGACGCCGTTCCAACTTTCCGCTGGGCCTGCTGGCCCTGCGCACCGCTGCCGCCTGGGGCGTGGCGCTGCTGCTGTTCTTTCCGCTGGGGTGGCTGTTCCTCACGGCCTTCAAGACCGAGCTGCAGGCCATCGCGGTGCCGCCGCTGTTCGTCTTCACGCCCACGCTCGAGAACTTTCATGAAGTGCAAGAGCGCAGCGACTACCTGCTGTACGCCAAGAACTCGGTCATCACCAGCGTGCTGTCCACCCTGGTGGGGCTGATGCTGGCCGCGCCCGCGGCGTATGCCATGGCCTTCTTCAAGGGCAAGTACACCAAGGACATCCTGATGTGGATGCTCTCGACCAAGATGATGCCCGCCGTGGGCGCGCTGGTGCCCATCTACGTGCTCGCGCAAAAGAGCCACCTGCTCGACACGCAACTCGCGCTGATCATCGTGTTCGCGCTGTCCAACCTGCCCATCATGGTCTGGATGCTGTATTCGCACTTCAAGGACATCCCGCACGAGATCCTGGAGGCCGCGCGCATGGACGGCGCCACGCTGTGGCAAGAGGTGCGCCTGGTGCTGCTGCCGCTGGGCATGGGGGGCCTCGCATCCACCGGCCTCCTGTGCCTGGTGCTGTCGTGGAACGAGGCCTTCTGGAGCCTGAACCTCAGCGCCGCCAAGGCCGGCACGCTGGCCACGCTGATCGCGTCCTACTCCAGCCCCGAAGGCCTGTTCTGGGCCAAGCTGTCCGCCGCGTCGCTGATGGCCATTGCGCCCATCGTGGTGTTCGGCTGGTTCAGCCAGAAGCAGCTCGTTCAGGGCCTGACCTTCGGCGCGGTCAAGTAAATCCGCAGCCTGTCTTCCCACAGTTTTTCAAGATTTCAGGAACCCGATTCCATGGCCTACCTTCAACTGCGCGGCATCGAAAAATTCTTCGGCGAGCACCGCGCCATCAAAGGCATCGACCTCACCATCCAGCAGGGCGAGTTCATCGTCTTCGTCGGCCCGTCGGGCTGCGGCAAATCCACGCTGCTGCGGCTGATCGCGGGGCTCGAAGCCATCGACGGCGGCTCGCTCATGCTCGACGGCCGCGACATCACCGACCAGCCGTCGAGCAAGCGCGACCTGGCCATGGTGTTCCAGAGCTACGCGCTGTACCCGCACATGAGCGTGTACGAGAACATGAGCTTCGCGCTCAAGCTCGCCAAGGTCGACAAGCAGGTGATCGACGACAAGGTGCAGAACGCCGCGCGCATCCTCAACCTCACCAGCTACCTGCAGCGCACGCCCAAGGAGCTGTCGGGCGGGCAGCGCCAGCGCGTGGCCATCGGCCGCGCCATCGTGCGCGCGCCCAAGGTGTTTTTGTTCGACGAGCCGCTGTCCAACCTCGACGCCGCGCTGCGCGGCCAGACGCGGGTGGAGATCGCCAAGCTACACCGCGACCTGGGCGCCACCACCATCTACGTGACGCACGACCAGGTCGAAGCCATGACACTGGCCGACCGCGTGGTGGTGCTGCGCGACGGCGTGATCGAGCAGGTGGGCACGCCGCTGGAGCTGTACGACAAGCCCGCCAACCAGTTCGTGGCCCAGTTCATCGGCACGCCGCAGATGAACGTGGTGCCCGTGGACAAGCTGCCCCAGCCCGTGCAGCAGCAGGCCCCCACGGCCCGCGACGGCGCCGCCGTGGGCGCCATCGGCCTGCGCCCCGAGAACATCACCGTGCGCCACACCGGCGCCACGCCCGTGGGCGGCCAGGTGGACCTGATCGAAGCGCTGGGCGCCGAGACGCTGATCTACGTCAGCACGCCCGGCGGCGCGCAGTTCGTCTCGCGCCAGAACGACCGCACCGGCCTGCGTGCAGGCGATGCGGTCAGCCTGGACATCGATGCATCGCACGCGCACTGGTTCGACACCGCCGGCCGCGTCGTGGCGGGCCACGCAGCATGAGTGCCACGCCGACTTTGCAAGGGCAGGTGGCAGCGGTCACCGGCGCTGCCTCGGGCATCGGGTTCGCCAGCGCCCAGGCCATGGCCGATGCCGGCGCGCGCGTGGTGTTGATCGACCGCGACGAGGCCGCGCTGGCCAAGGCCTGTGCCGCCATCGGCCCCAGCGCCTTGCCGCTGGTGCTGGACCTGCTCGATGCCAAACAATGCGCCAGCCTGCTGCAGCGCACGTTGGCGCTCGCGGGGCAGCTCGACATCTTCCACGCCAACGCCGGGCTGTATGTGGGCGGCGACCTGGTGGACGCCGACCCCGATGCCATCGACCGCATGCTGAATTTGAACGTCAACGTGGTGATGAAGAACGTGCACAACGTGCTGCCCCACATGATCGAGCGCGGCCGGGGCGACATCATCGTCACCAGCTCGCTGGCCGCGCATTTCCCCACGCCGTGGGAGCCCGTCTACGCGTCGTCCAAGTGGGCGGTCAACTGCTTCGTGCAGACCGTGCGCCGCCAGGTCTTCAAGCACGGCATCCGCGTGGGCTCCATCTCGCCCGGGCCCGTCATCACCTCGCTGCTGGCCGACTGGCCCGCGGAAAAGCTCGCCGAGGCCAAGGCCAGCGGCAGCCTCATCGAGGCCTGCGAAGTGGCCGACGTGGTGCTCTTCATGCTCACCCGCCCGCGCGGCATGACCATCCGCGACGTCGTGATGATGCCCACGAATTTTGATCTCTGAATACCCGTCTTCACGCACCATGAATTTCATCCTGCATCTGGGCCTGGGCTCCTTCCACCGTGCCCACCAGGCCGTCTACGTCCACCAGCTGCGCCAGCAAGGTGGCACGGACTGGGCCATCGCAGGCGGCAACCTGCGCCCCGACATGGCCGACACCATCGCGGCCCTGCAGGCGCAGGGCGGCCGCTACACGCTCGAGACCGTCACGCCCCAGGGCGAGCGCAGCTACACCGTCATCGAATCCATACAGCGCGTGATCCCCTACCAGGACGACCTGGCCCCGCTGATCGCTGCGGGCGCCGACCCGGCCACGCGCATCATCAGCTTCACGGTGACCGAGGCGGGCTACTACCTCGATGCCCAGAACCAGCTCGACTGGTCCACGTTTGCCGACCTGCGCGCCGACCTCGCGGCCGTGAAAGCCGGCCAGGCGGGCCACACCATCTATGGTGGCCTCGTCAGCATCCTGCGCGCGCGCATGCGCTCGGGTGCCGGCCCCGTCACGCTGATGAACTGCGACAACCTGCGCCACAACGGCGACCGCTCGCGCAGTGGCCTGCTGCAGTTCATCGACGCACTGGGCGACGCCGAGCTCAAGGCCTGGGTCGTGCAGCACACCAGCAGCCCCAACGCCATGGTCGACCGCATCACCCCGCGCCCCACACCCGACGTGGCCGAGCGCGTGCGCGCAGCCACCGGCTGGGACGACAAGGCGGCGCTGATGGGCGAGAGCTTCATCCAGTGGGTCATCGAAGACGACTTCATCGCCGGCCGGCCCGACTGGGAGACCGTGGGCGTGGAGATGGTGCAGTCTGTGCAGGCGCATGAAGAGGCCAAGATCCGCCTCCTCAACGCCACCCACAGCTGCATTGCCTGGGCCGGCACGCTGGCGGGCTACCAGTACATCCACGAAGGCACGCACGATGCCGCCATCCGCAAGATGGCCTACGACTACGTCACCGACGATGCGATCCCCGTGTTGCTGCCATGCCCCATCGACCTGCAGGCCTACCGCGATGTGGTGCTGGACCGCTTCGGCAACCCCGCCATCGCCGACACCAACCAGCGCGTGGCCATGGACGCGTTCTCCAAGATCCCCGGCATGATCGCGCCCACCATCCGCGACAAGCTGGCGCGCGACGCACCGTTCGACAGCGTGGCCATGCTGCCCGCGCTGTTCCTGGCCTACCTGCAGCGCTGGCACGCGGGGCAGATCCCCTACACCTACCAGGACCAGGCCATGGACCCGGCCGTGGCGCACGCCATCTGCGACGCCGCAGACCCGGTCGCCGCGTTTGCCGCGGACACGGTGCTGTGGGGCGAGATGGCATCGCACCCGCGCCTGGTCGAGACGCTGCGCAGCGCCTATGCCCGCGTGCAGGCCTTTGCGGCCGGGCGTGCCGAGCCCGGGGCTTTGGTGTAAGTTGAACGCCCCGCCCACCGGAACGACGCCATGACCGTGAAGACGCCCGTCTCGCCACGCCAGACCAAGCCCGAACTGGAGCACGACTATGTGCGCTCGACCGAGCTGGGCTACGAGCCGCCGGACACCGCGGGCTTCATCCGCTGCCTGTCGCACGGGTTTCCCACGCCGCTGGCGCGCTGGCACTACCACGACGAGTACGAGCTGCACCTCATCACCGCGACGTCGGGCAAGGTGTTCGTGGGCGACTGGATCGGGCAGTTCCAGCCCGGCCACCTGGTGCTGACCGGCCCGCGCCTGCCGCACAACTGGATCAGCATGGACCTGCCCGAAGGCGGCGTGCCGCTGCGCGACCTGGTGATCCAGTTCTCGCACGCGCCGCTGGTGGCCAGCAGCGAGAGCATTCCCGAGCTGCGCGAGGTGCTGCCCCTGCTGGAGCGCGCGCGCCACGGCATCGAATTCTTCGGTATGGAGTCGCAGGCGCAAGAGCACTGGCACCGCATCAAGGCGCGCCAGGGGCTGGCCCGGTTCGGTGCGTTCTGCGAGTTCCTGAGCGACCTGGCACGCTGCACCGACTTTCGCCTGCTGTCGAGCACGCAGCTGCAAAGCGAGGACAACGATGCCCAGCTGGACCAGATCAACGCCATCGTGAGCCGCATCACCGACCACCTGGCCGAGCCGCTGGCAGCTGCCGACCTGGCGCAGGAGCTGGGCATGACGGAAAGCCGCTTCTCGCGCTTCTTCCGTCGGGCCACGGGCAACACCTTCACCGACTTCGTGAACCTGGTGCGCGTGAACCGTGCCTGCCAGCTGCTCATGGAGTCCGACCGCTACATCACCCACATCGCGTACGACGTGGGCTTCAACAACATGGCCAACTTCAACCGCCGCTTCCTGGACGTCAAGGGCATGACCCCGAGCGAGTTTCGCAAGCAAGGGGCAGGGCGGTTCGGGAAGGTGTGAGATGGGGGGGCGTTCGTCGTGCCGTCCGTGGCACGGAAGGTGGTGCAGGAAGCCCTCGATCCACACCCACCGTTCGGGCTGAGCCTGTCGAAGCCAGGGCGCACCCCGCACCGCCGCCAACCCTTCCCAGACCACGCACCCATCCGCACCCCACCATGTACCTCGGAATCGATTTGGGCACCTCCGGTGTCAAGCTCCTGCTGCTCGACGCATCGCAGACCGTGCTGGCCACGGCCGACGCCGCCGTGCCCCAGCACCGCCCGCAGCCCACCTGGAGCGAGCAGCACCCGGCCGATTGGCTCACCGCCACCGAAAGCGCTGCGGCCCAGTTGCGCGCCCAGGTGCCCGCAGCGTGGGCGCAGGTGCGCGGCATCGGCCTGTCGGGCCACATGCATGGCGCCGTGGTGCTGGGCGCGCAGGGCCAGGTGCTGCGCCCCGCCATCCTGTGGAACGACGGCCGCGCCAGCGCCGAATGCGCGCAGCTCGAAGCCGCCGTGCCCGCATCGCGCCAGATCACCGGCAACCTCGCCATGCCCGGCTTCACCGCGCCCAAGCTCCTGTGGCTGCGCACGCACGAGCCCGAGGTCTTCGCCAGGATCGAACAAGTGCTGCTGCCCAAGGACTGGCTGCGCCTGCAGCTCACCGGCACGGCGGTGAGCGACATGTCCGATGCGTCCGGCACGCTGTGGCTCGACGTGGGCCGGCGCGACTGGAGCGACACGATGCTGCAGGCCAGTGGCCTCACCCGCGCGCACATGCCTGCTCTGGCCGAAGGCAGTGCGGCCAGCGGCGTGCTGCGCGATGACGTGGCCCGGCGCTGGGGGCTGCCCCTGGGTGTGGTGGTGGCCGCCGGTGCGGGCGACAACGCCGCCAGCGCCGTGGGCGTGGGCGCGCGGCAGGCGGGGCAGGGCTTCGTGTCGCTGGGCACCTCGGGCGTGGTGTTCCGCGTGACGGACGCTTCTGCGCCCGCCACCGACCGCGCGGTGCACGCATTCGCCCACGCGCTGCCGGGGCGCTGGCACCACATGTCCGTCATGCTGAGCGCGGCCAGTGCGTTCGGCTGGGTCACCCGCCTCACCGGGCAGGCGAGCGAGGCGCACCTGTCGGCCGCCGTGGGTGCGCTGTCGGCAGCACGCCAGGCGCAGGCGCCCCTTTTCTTGCCGTACCTGAGTGGCGAGCGCACGCCGCACAACAACGCCGCCGCCACTGGCGTGTTCATGGGGCTCAGGGCCGAGCACGACGCGGCCGACCTGGCCTACGCCGTGATGGAGGGCGTGGGCTTTGGCCTGCTGGACGGCCTCAACGCCATGCGCGCCGCGCGCACGGCCTCGTCGGCCGATGCAGATAGTGCCGCCCTGGCCCTGGTGGGCGGCGGCGCCCGCAGCGACGCCTGGGCGCAAATGCTGGCCAGCGGCCTGGGTTGCGTGCTGCACCGCCCGATGGGGGCGCACGCCGCGGCTGCGCTGGGTGCCGCGCGGCTGGCGGCCATGGCCTGTGGCGGCAATGACGACAACGACGGCAACGAAGCGCATTGGTGCCAGCCGCTGCCCGCCGACGCCACCTTCACCCCGCAGGCCGCGCAGCAGGCGCTGCTGGCCGAACGCTACGCCCGCTTCGTGGCCCTGTACCCCGCGCTGCAGTCGCAGTTCTGATCGCGTCCTTGTTTGCCTTTCATTCGCCCTGCCATGTCATCTTCTGCTCCTTCCTCCTCCATGCCCGTTGATGCGCCTGCCGTCCAGGTCGCCGTGGCCGGCGAGGCCTTGATCGACCTGATCCGCAACCCCGACGGCACCTACCTGCCGTGCCTGGGCGGCGCGCTGTACAACCTGTGCCGCGCGCTGGCGCGCCAGGGCGTGGGCACGCAGTACCTCAACCCGCTGTCGCGTGACCGGTTCGGCCGCGAACTGGCGGCGCAACTGCAGGGCGACGGCGTGCACCTGGCGCAGCCCGGCCCCGTGCAGCAGGTCACCTCCTTGGCCGTGGTCAACCTCGACGCACAGGGCCACCCCGACTACGCGTTTTACCGCGACGGCGTGGCCGACCGCGCCGTGTCGGCCGATGGGCTGTCAGCCGCATGCAGCGCCTTGCCCGCGCTGCAGCTGGTGTGCACCGGCGCCCTGGCGCTGGACGCGCGAGATGCCGCCGTCTACGTGCCGTGGCTGCAGGCGCAGCGCGCTGCGGGGCACTGCGTAGTGGTCGATGCCAACCTGCGCCCCTCGGTCATGCCCGACCTGGCCGCCTACCGCGCCCAGGTGCACACGGCGCTGGCCGAGGCCGACATCATCAAGGCCAGCGACGAAGACCTGGACCACCTGCACGTGCCCGGCGCCGATGCACTGGCCCGCGCACGCCACCTGCTGGCCGCCAACCCCCGCGCCGTGCTGATGGCGCTGACCCTGGGCGGCGAGGGCGCCTGGCTGCTGCACAAGAACGGCGGCCAGTGGTTCGCCAAAGAGGCCCAGCCCCTGGCCGTGGTGGACACGGTGGGCGCGGGCGACAGCTTTCTGGCGGGCTTGCTCGCGCACCTGCTGCAGCGGTCCCGGGCGGAAGGGATGGCTGGCGTGGGCTTTGCGGCGTGGCTCAATGGCCTGTCAGCAGATGCGTGCCAGGCAGCACTGCTGCACGCCCTGGCCAGCGCCAGCCTGTGCGTGATGGAGCGCGGCTGCGTGCCGCCCAGCTGGCAGGCGGCACAGGCGCGGGCCGCGCAGCACCCGGCGCTGGTGCGGTAGCGCGCGGCGATTTCTAAAGAAAAGTGGCCCTGCCGCTGGGTGAGAAAGCGCTAGCAGCTATTAATTCAATAGCAATTCCCGCCTGCTTGAAACGGCTGCGGTCTGCCGGTCACAGCTCCTGCGCATACACGATGAAGCCGTGGTGCTTGGCCATCTTGTCGTACAGCATGCGCCCGGCCGCATTGGTCTCGTGCGTCTGCCAATACACGCGCGACGACCTGGCGGCCCGCGCTGCGGCGTACACCGCGTCGATGAGCGCCCGCCCCACGCCCCGGCCCCGCGCGGCCTCGCGGGTGAACAGGTCGCTCAGGTAGCACACGGGCTCGATGCGGGTCATGCTGCGGTGAAACACGCAGTGCGCCAGGCCCAGCAGCTCGCCGCTGGCGTCGTCCTGTGCCACCAAGCACCACATCGGCTCCGACTCGTCATGAAACCGCTGCCATGTGGTCTGGGTGATGTGCTCAGGCAGCGCGGAGGCGCCAAAGCGGCCGTAGAACCCGTTGTAGCCGTCCCAGAGCGGGCGCCAGGCGGCGTAGTCGGTGGGCTGGACGGGCCGCACGGAAACAGCGGAAGTCATAGCCTGCATGTCTGTCTGTGTAAGGTCCGGCAATTGTGTATTCGAGATTCGGGGGCGGGGTAGCAAGGCTTGAGCAATTGATCAGCAGGAATCGCTGGCTGGCTAGTTTGGAGCAGCGCTACCGCGATTAAGCATCTTCTGGATTGGTTTTCAATAAGCTAATTTTATAGGCCGCTCCGCAGGGAGTGCAATCAACTGATTTGTTGGGGTGGTGTATTATGCGCGAGGCCGTCTATGTAGATAGCTCAGCGGCCTGAGGGATGAAATTATTTCAATAATATTTCGTTGGTTGTGTATTGATATAAATTATAAAGAATATGATTGTAATTCCTGTTTCCTATAGGGTGACTTTTGTTTGTGCTGGTTTGTTTTTTTGCGATTTTCCTGCTTTGGCTTGGCTCATTTCATGCCATCCGAGTAGAAATCGTCGGTACTTTGATTTTCATTCTTTTTGTTCCTGCGTTTTGCATTGGTTGGCTGACAGGTGGAGGAAGAAAGCAGGTGGCTCGCTGGAAAATTGCTTTCGGTTACAGTATTGTCGTGGTGTTGCTTATTATTCTGCTGGGTTTCAAAAGCATTGCGAATCTCTTGAAGGTGCCGTCTGCGGGCGATGTTCGGCCCTCTGGAGAGAAGATAGCGACGACGGCGGAAATCGACAAGCAGTTAGCGGAAAGCGCGGAGAAAAATAGCAAAACCTTGCCAAGAATGCTTGATCCAGAAATCCGTTTGGATAGAAATGTCACAAAACCTGGTAAGCTTGTTTACTATTTTTATACTTTGATGAATATTAAATCGCCAGGGCTGGACCCCGACAGAGTCGCGAAGTTACTCCGTCCCCACCATCTGGAAGATTTTTGCAGTGCTCCGGAGATGCGCATCTTTCGTGAACATGACGTGAAAATGGAACACATCTACAGCGGCTCTGATGGTATACAGATAGCACGCATCCAGATTTCGCCAGCCGATTGCACAAGCAAGGCAGGGGGTTGAGTGCCACAGGTGTCGTGCACTGCAAGCCAGTAGGCGGTGCGAGAGGTTCCGCCTGCGCAGTGGGAGCGCACTACGCGCGCCCTCGTTTCGCTTTCTATGCCTGTAGCACCCGCCCCGGGTTCATGATCCCCTGCGGGTCCAGCGCCGTCTTGATGGCGCGCATCATGCCCAGCGCCACCGGCGACTGGTACTTGGCCAGCTTGTCGGCCTTGAGTTCGCCGATGCCGTGCTCGGCCGAGAACGAGCCGCCGAACTCCGCCACGGCTTCGTAGACCAGGTGGTTCACCTGCGCCTCGTGGTCGCGCAGGAAGGCCTTGGTGTCGCCCTCGGCCGGGGCCTGCACGTTGTAGTGCAGGTTGCCGTCGCCCAGGTGGCCGAAGTTGACCAGGCGCACGCCCGGGATCTCGCGCTGCAGCACCGCGTCGGTGTGCGCCACGAACGCGGGGATGCGCGAGATCTGCACCGAGATGTCGTGCTTGATGTTCAGGCCCTCTTCGGCCTGGGCGAGCGGAATGTTCTCGCGGATGTGCCAGAGCTGGTTCGCCTGCGTGAGGTTCTCGGCCACCACGGCGTCTGCCACGCAGCCTGCTTCGAACGCGGTTTCCAGCAGCGATTCGAAGCGGCCGCGCGCGTGTTCTTCGGATTCGCTGTCGGAGTTTTCGAGCAGCACGCACCAGGGTGCGTTCTCGTCCCCGAGGAAGGGCACGCGCAGCTGCGGCATGTGCTTGCCCACCAGGCTGAGCGCGAACTGGCCCATCACCTCGAAGCCGGTCAGGCCCGCACCCAGCTGCTTGTGTGCCAGGCCCAGCAGCTCGACCGCGTGCTCCATCGACGGCACGGCAGCCCAGGCGGTAAGGCGTGCGGCGGGTGCGGGGTACAGCTTGAGCGTGGCGGCGGTGATGATGCCCAGCGTGCCTTCGCTGCCGATGAACAGGTCGCGCAGGTCGTAGCCGGTGTTGTCCTTGCGCAGGCCCTTGAGGCCGTCCCACACCTCGCCCTGCGGGGTGACGACTTCCAGGCCCAGGCACAGCTCGCGGGCGTTGCCGTAGCGCACCACCTGCGTGCCGCCGGCATTGGTGCCCAGGTTGCCGCCGATGGTGCAGCTGCCCTCGGCCGCGAGCGACAGCGGGAACAGCACGCCCGCCTTCTCGGCCACGTCCTGCAGGTTCTGCAGGATGCAGCCAGCCTCCACCGTCATGGTGAGGTTGTCGGTGTCCACGCTGCGCACCGCGTTCATGCGGGTGAGGCTCAGCACGATCTGCGTGCCCGAACCGTCGGGCGTGGAGCCCACGGCCAGGCCGGTGTTGCCGCCCTGCGGGACGATTGCCGTGCCGCTGGCGGCGCAGGCCTGGACCACGGCGGCCACTTCGGGCGTGCTGGCGGGGCGCACCACGGCCAGGGCCTTGCCGCGCACACGGCGGCGCCAGTCCTGCTCCCAGGCGGTGAGGTCGCCTTCGGTGATCACATGGGCGGGGCCGACGATGGCGCGCAGGGTGTCAAGTAACGTGGTCATGGCAGAGCTTCTTCAAGAATCAGGAACAGGAGGGCCGCTCGCGGGGTCAGGCGGCGGCTGCCGCAGCGGCCTTTGCATTGCGCTGACGCAGCCGCACGTGCAGTGTGCAGGCGGTGAACAACACCAGGCACAGCGCCACCTCGGCCCAGGCGAGCCACTGCGACGGTGGCTTGTCGCTCCAGCCGCGCACCACGCCTTCGGTGAAGTACAGCCAGATCACCAGGCTGACCCAGCGGTAGGTGTACATGCGGTTCTTGAGCACGCCGGCGAGCGGGATGCACAGCGGCAGCGCCTTGAGCGCCAGCCACGAGCCGCCGGGGCGCAGCGGTGCCAGCACCAGCTCCCAGGCCAGGCACAGCGCGATCAGCCCCAGCAGGCAGCCGGTGGCCACCCAGCGCGTGGCGGCCACGGCGTTGTCGGCGGGAGGCGCGGGCACGGGAGCGGCGGCAGGAGCGGCGGGATCGGCGGGGGTAGAGGGGTTAGCGGGGGAGGGGGTCATTGGGGTGGCATCATATCGGCCATGCCCTTTTCCTTACAGGCAGTAGCGTCGCGCACCGAAGCGCTGATGACCGAGCTGTCGCACTTTCCCTGGCGGACCACCGCGCAGACCCTGCGCGAGCGGTTCCGCGAAGACCACCTGGGCCTGACCGCCAGCAGCCTGACCTTCACCACCATTTTGGCGCTGGTGCCGTTCTTCACCGTGGCGCTGGCGGTGTTCACCGCGTTCCCCATCTTCGGCAAGCTGCAGGACGCGCTGCAGGGCTGGCTGGTCACGAGCCTGGTGCCCGACAGCATCTCGCGCCAAGTGCTGGGCTACCTGAACCAGTTCGCCGCCAAGGCCAGCGGGCTGGGGGTGGCGGGTTTCTCGATCCTGCTGGCCACGGCGCTGGCGCTGATCCTCACCATCGACCGCACGCTCAACGACATCTGGCGGGTGCAGCGGCTGCGGCCGCTGGGCCAGCGGGTGCTGATCTACTGGGCGGCCATCACGCTGGGCCCGCTGCTGATGGGCGCGAGCCTGGCGGTCACGTCGTATGTGATGTCGGCCTCTGGCGGGCTGGTGCGGCGCCTGCCGGACGGGGTGCAGCTGCTGTTCGACTCCATCCAGTTCGTGGTGCTGGCAGGCGGCATGGCGTCGCTGTACCACTATGTGCCCAACACGCCGGTGAAGTGGCGGCACGCGTGGACGGGCGGCTTCTTCGTGTCGGTGTGCATCGAGCTCGCCAAAAAGGTGCTGGCGCTGTACCTGGGCAGCGTACCGACGTACTCGGTGGTGTACGGCGCATTTGCCACGCTGCCCATCTTGCTGGTGTGGATCTACGTGGCCTGGGTCATCGTGCTGCTGGGGGCGGTGGTGACGGCCTACCTGCCCAGCCTTCTGGCCGGCGTGGCGCGGCGGGCCACGGTGGCGGGGTGGAATTTTCAGCTGGCCATCGAGGTGCTGCAGGAGCTGCACCGCGCGCGCAGCCAGCCGATCAAGGGCCTGCGGCCGAGCCAGCTGGCGCAGCTGCTGCGGGTGGACGTGCTGCAGCTCGAGCCCGTGCTGGAGGCGCTGACCGCGCTGGACTGGGTGGGCGAGCTGACCGAGGCCGCCGTGAGCGCGTCGGACGTGCCCGAGCCGCGCTGGGTGCTGCTGGCCGACCCCGCCCACACCCTGCTGGCCCCCTTGGCCGAAAGGCTGCTGATCGAGCGCGCGCCGAGTCTGGCGCCATTGTGGGAGCGCTCGGGGCTGGACCGGATGCGCATGGCAGACGTGCTGGGGGATGCAGCGGCCGATGCGGTGGTGGCAGCGCTGACCGCGCCGGCGCCAC
This sequence comes from Acidovorax sp. Leaf191, assembly GCF_001424425.1. Lineage (GTDB taxonomy): Bacteria > Pseudomonadota > Gammaproteobacteria > Burkholderiales > Burkholderiaceae_C > Acidovorax. The sequence goes on along the minus strand of NZ_LMPT01000024.1, from coordinate 118,949 downwards.
GTCCTTTTCAGTCGTTTGCTATCAAATAAATAGCTGGTGACGCTCTATGGACGAGCGGCAGGGGCTGTTTTGATGCTTCACAATGGCACCTTGCCCGTCCAGATGTCCTTGTACATCACCCAGTCGCCCATGAAGCTGTAGAGCGGCCGCTTGAAGCTGGCGGGCTTGTTCTTCTCGAAACCAAAATGCCCGATCCACGCAAACCCGTAGCCGCACAGCAGGCCGTACAGCAGGTACTGGGGCTGGCCTGTGACCACCAGCGCGGCCAGAAACGCCAGGCTGAGCGTGGAGCCCACGAAGTGCAGGCGCCGGCAGGTGCGGTTGCTGTGCTCGCTGAGGTAGAAGGGGTAGAACTGCGCAAAGCTCTTGATGCTGCGCGGGTCGGTGCCGGCCGCGGGGGCGGGCGTGGGTGCCGGCGTGGCTTCAGGCGTAGCTTCAGGCGTAGGTGTGGGGGCGCTGACATGCATGGTTGTCTCCTGGTGGTGGTCCACGGCCTGTCACCGACGCTCTTGCGCAATCGCTGCAGGCTCTGTGCGCTTTATACGCCTGCGCGCCCGCCGGCGGGTGCCGCCTTGGAGACGCGGGCAGGGCCGCGATCAAGCGCTGGCTGGCCGGTCCCACGCTGTCCGTCCACAACAACACCACTTCCAGGTTTGGAGCGAATGTCTTGAATGCCGCCCGATGACCAACAGCTTGCCCGCCGACTCCGTGCCTTCCCATCCGCCTGCCAGTGCCTTCGCATCCCAAGACGCTGGCAGCACCGTCCAACCCAGCCCTGCCCCCCGCATCTCTGTGGACCACGGCCCCCACCGCGAGCACGCCATCGACGCGCTGCGCGGCTTTGCGCTCCTGGGCATCCTCATCGTCAACTCGGGCAGCTTCGCGTCCACCTACTTTGGCCTGGGCGTGTTCGAGCCCGCGTTCTCCCGGCCTGTGGACCACGTCACGCGCTGGCTGGTGAGCTTCTTCTTCGAGACCAAGTTCTACCTGTTGTTCTCGCTGCTGTTCGGCTACAGCTTTGCGCTGCAGATGGAGTCGGCGGAGCGCAGCGGCGCCGCGTTCGGGCCGCGCATGCTGCGCCGCCTGCTGGGCCTTGGGCTGCTGGGCGTGGCGCATGCGTGGCTGCTCTATGCGGGCGACATCCTGGTGACGTATGCCGTGCTGGGTTTGATGCTGCTGGCGCTGCACAAGCTGCGGCCGGGCACGGCGGTGGCGCTCGCCTTGGCGCTGCTCGCGCTGGTGTCGGCGAGCTGGGGGTTGATCGCCTGGGGCTTTGCGCAGGCGCCCATGGCAGAGGTGCCGCTGGCAGAGCTGCAGGCCAAGGCGCAACTGGCGGCCGATGCCTACCGTGCCAGCGCGCTGGACGCCATGGCTCAGCGGGGGCGCGACATGGCCGACGGCGTGTGGTTCGTGCTGGTGTTCGTGCAGGGGCCGTGCGCGCTGGCGATGTTTTTGCTGGGGCTGGCGGCGCGGCGCTCGGGGTATCTGGCCGCCGTGGCGCAGCAGCCTGCGCGGCTTGTGCGCTGGATGGTGTGCTGTTTGCCCATCGGGTTGGCGGGGGCTTTCGTGTATGCCTGGGGACAAGGCAGCGGCACCCGCCAGAGCGACCATGTGTCGGCCGCTGCGCTCGCGGTCGATCTGGCCACCTCGCCTTTCCTCAGCCTGGGCTATGCGGCTGCGCTGCTGTGGGCGCTGCAGCGCGGGCCTCTGGGCCGGCGGCTGGGCGCAGCCCTGGCGCCCGCCGGCCGCATGGCGCTGTCGAACTACCTGCTGCAGTCGGTGGTGGGCGCCGTGGTGTTCACAGCCTATGGCCTCGCGCTGGTGGGGCGGGTGTCGCCGCTGGTGGTGCTGCTGGGCTGCGTGGCGCTGTACGCGGCGCAGCTGGCCATCAGTCGCCGCTGGATGGCCGGGCACGCCTACGGGCCGGTGGAGTGGGGCCTGCGCGCAGTCACCCTGCTGCGCAGGCCCGCGTGGCGGCGTGAGGGCCCGCAGGGGCCGTGACGGCTACTTCACGAGAAAGTCGCGGATCGCCATCAGCGTCTCGTCGGGCGCCTCGCTCATCTGGTTGTGGCCCACGGGCAGGCTGGTGGTCTGCACCGCCTTGCCGGCGGCGCGCGCGGCGGCCACCAGGCCCTGGGCGGCCTTGGGCGCGGTCATCTGGTCCTGCGCGCCCAGGGCGAACAGCACCGGGCACTGCACGGCCGCAATGGCCTGCTCGCCGTTGGCATAGCTGTCACACGCCACGAAGCCGCGGTGGAACACGTTGACGGCAGTGTTGCTGCGCAGCACCTTGCGGCCCAGCGCCATGCCCGCGTTGTAGACCCAGAAGCCCGCGCCCGACGGCGGCGCCAGCGTGCTGCGCGAGAACACGTTGACCATGCGCAGCGCCTTCTCGGGTTCGTTCAGCGCGGCGTCGATCAGCGCGGGCGACACCTTCATCGGGTAGGCCGTGCCCACCAGCACCAGGTGGCTCACGCGCGTGCCCAGGCGGGCTGCGGCCTCCAGCGCGATCAGCGAGCCGAAGCTGTGGCCCACCAGCGCCGCGCGCTGCAGGCCCGCCGCATCGAGCAGGGCGGCGATGAAGTCCGCGCCGGCCTCCACGCTGGCCGGCGCCTCGCCGGCGCTGCGGCAGTGGCCGGGCAGGTCCACCGCCAGCACGTTCCAGCCATGGTGGGCCATGTAGCGGCTTTGCAGGGCCCACACGCTGTGGTCGTTCAACACGCCGTGGATGAACACCACGGTGGGCTTGGCGGCGTCGAAGGGTTTGCCGCCGGTGTAGCAGTAGGTGGTGCTGCCGTTGACTTGGATCTGCATGGTGTTCAGGCCCCCGCTTTTTCTGCGGCCTTGAGCGCGCGCTTCAAATCGTCGATCAGGTCGTCGGCATCTTCGAGGCCGATGGACAGGCGGATCGTGCCCTGCGTGATGCCGGCGTTCACCAGCGCCTCGTCGCTCATCCGGAAGTGCGTGGTGCTGGCCGGGTGGATCACCAGGCTGCGGCAGTCGCCCACGTTGGCCAGATGGCTGAAGACCTTGAGCGTCTCGATGAACTTCTTGCCCTGCTCGCGGTTGCCCTTGAGGTCGAAGCTGAACACCGAGCCCGCGCCTCGCGGCAGCAGCTTTTGCGCCAGGGCGTGGCTTGCATGCGACTCCAGCATGGGGTGGCCCACGCGCGAGACGAAGGGTTGGCCAGCCAGGAACTCGACCACGCGCGCGGTATTGCGCATGTGCCGCTCCATGCGCAGCGGCAGGGTCTCGATGCCCTGCAGGATGAGCCAGGCGGTGTGCGGGCTCATGCACGCTCCGAAGTCGCGCAGCCCCTCGCGCCGCGCGCGCAGCAGGAACGCGCCCACCGAGCTTTCCTCGCTGAACACCATGTTGTGAAAGCCCGCGTAGGGCGCGGTGAGTTCGGCGAACTTGCCCGCCGAGCGCGGGCCGTCCCAGTCGAAGCTGCCGCCATCGACCACGATGCCGCCCACCACCGTGCCGTGGCCCGACAGGAATTTGGTGGCCGAGTGGTAGACCAGGTCGGCGCCCAGCTCCAGCGGCTTCATGAGCCAGGGCGAGGTGAGGGTCGAGTCCACCAGCAGCGGCACGCCCGCCTCGTGCGCGATCGCGCTGATGGTGGGGATGTCCAGCACATCGAGGCCCGGGTTGCCCACCGTCTCGCCGAAGAAGAGCTTGGTGTTGGGCCGCACGGCGGCGCGCCAGCCGTCGATGTCGCCGGGCTTGACGAAGGTGGTGTCGATGCCGAAGCGCGACAGCGTGTAGTGCAGCAGGTTCTGCGACCCACCGTACAGCGCCGTGCTGGCCACGATGTGGCTGCCCGCACCCATCAGCGTGCAGATGGCCAGGTGCAACGCCGCCTGCCCGCTGGCGGTGGCAATCGCCCCCACGCCGCCTTCCAGGGCCGAGACGCGCTGCTCGAGCACCGCATTGGTGGGGTTGCTGATGCGGCTGTAGACGTGGCCGGGCCGCTCCAGGTTGAAGAGCGAGGCCGCGTGGTCGCTCGACTCGAACACGAACGACGTGGTCAGGTGGATGGGCACGGCGCGTGCGCCGGTGGCGGGGTCGGGCGTGGCGCCAGCGTGCAGCGCAAGCGTGTCGAAGCCGGGGTCGGAGTAGCCGGGCATGTGGTTTGTCTCCCAGAGGGTCAGGCGGATGTTCTGAATCCATGTCCTGCACAGTTGCTTGCGGGACAGGGCACGCGGCATTGTGGGCTATATTTGGTGGCAGACCTGTGCAGCGCGCGACGCGCTCTTTTCGCCTTCCCGGAGACCCAACACCATGAAAGTCAGCGACATCCTTCGCGTCAAGGGCAACACCTTGTACACCGTCACCCCCGAGGAGCCGCTGGCCGACGCCGTGAACCTGATGGCCGAGCGCGACATCGGCTCGCTGGTGGTCATGGAGCTGGGCGACCTGGTGGGCATGCTCACCTTCCGCGAGGTGATCCAGGCCATCGTGAAAAACGGCGGCAGCGTGGGCACCATGCAGGTCCGCTCGGCCATGGACGATGCGCCCCTGACCTGCACGATGGAAACCGAGATGGACGAAGTGCGCCGCATGATGCTGGACCGCCACGCGCGCTACATGCCGGTGATGGACCGCCGCATGCTGATGGGCGTGATCAGCTTTTACGACGTGGCCAAGGCCGTGGTGGACAGCCAGAACTTCGAGAACAAGATGCTCAAGGCCTACATCCGCGACTGGCCCGAGGACGAATCCGGCGGCTGATGCCGGGGGGGGGCAGGACATTGCCCTTGCACCCTGCGGCCCCGGCCTTGTTGTTCGCGGGCTGCGGTGGCGTCTTCGTCAGCGCTTGTGCGGTGCCTGCGCGCACAGCCAGGCCTCGATCTCGTCGGGAGGCATCGGCTTGCCGAACAGGTAGCCCTGCATCACCGGGCACCCGTGGGCCTGCAGCCACTGCTGCTGGCCGGGTGTCTCCACCCCTTCGGCCACCACCGCCATGCCCAGGCTGTGGGCAATGCTCAGCACCGACACCGTGAGCGCGCGCGCCGTGGGGCTGGTGGTGAGGTCCCGCACGAAGGCCATGTCCAGCTTCAGCTCCGAAATCGGCAGGCGGTGCAGGTAGCTCAACGACGAGTAGCCGGTGCCGAAGTCGTCCAGCGACAGCCTGAACCCCCGGCTGTGCAGGGTGTCGATGTTGGTCCGCGTCATGGGGCGCGCGTCCATCATCACGCTTTCGGTGATCTCCAGCAGCACGTCGCCGGTGCGCAGGCCGTGGCGCGCGAGCGCCTCGCAGACCTGCTGCGCGAACTCGGGCTGGTGAAAGCTGCGCCCCGACAGGTTGACCGCGACGCAGGGCACGTCATGCCCCGCGGCACGCCAGGCGGCCAGCTGTGCGCAGGCCTGGTCGAGCAGCCACAGCGTCAGCTCGTGGATCAGCCCCGCCTCTTCGGCCACCGCGATGAACCGGCCGGGCGGCACCATGCCCCAGTCGGCATGGTGCCAGCGCGCCAGCGCTTCCACCCCATGCAGGGTGCCGGGTGAGCTGCTGAGCACCTGCGGCTGGTAGTGCAGCGTGATGCCGCTGCGCTCGGCCATCGCCTGGCGCAGCGCGCGCTCCACGGCCACGCGCTCCTGGGCGTGCCGGTTCATCTCGGCACTGAACAGCTGCAGGCTGTGCCGGTGGTCGCTCTTGGCCTGGTACATCGCCTGGTCGGCGTGGCGCAGCAAGGTGTCGATGCTTTCGCCGTCGCCGGGGAACATGGCGATGCCGATGCTGGCGTGGCAGACGTGCGCCTGGCCCTCGATGTCCATGGGCGCTGCCACGGCCTCCAGCAAGGTGCGGGCCGTCTGCACGGCGCGGTCGGTGTCGCATTCGGGCAGCAGCAGCACGAACTCGTCGGCCGCCAACCGGCCGATCAGGTCGTGCTCTCGCAGCGCACGGGACAGCCGCCGGGCGACCTCGCACAGCACGGCGTCTCCGGCAGCGTGCCCTTGGGTGTCGTTGACCTGCTTGAACCGGTCCAGGTCCACGAACAGCACGGCGCCGCCGTGCCGGGCAGCCTGCAGCTGGGCGAGCCGGTGCTCTGCGCTGTCGTGGAACAGTGCGCGGTTGGGCAGGCCGGTGAGGGCGTCGAAGAACGCCAGCTGGTGCAGGCGCTGGCGGGTGGCGTTGCGCTCGATGGCCAGTGCGCACAGGTGCAGGCACATGTCCACCAGCCGCTCGTGCAGGGCATCGGGCTGGCGGGGCTCGCGAAAGTAGAACGCGAGCGTGCCGGCGACCTTGCCCTGGTGGTCGCAGATGGGGCTGGACCAGCACGCCTTGAAGCCGCTGGCGAGGTAGAGCGCGCGGTCCTGGTCCGTCCACAGCGGGTCGGTCGCGATGTCGGTGGTGAGCACCGGCTCGCGCCGGTAGGCGGCGGTACCGCACGAGCCGGCACTGGGGCCGATGGGCAGGCCGTCGATGGCCCGGCTGATGGCGGCGGGCAGGCCCGGTGCGGCCAGCGGGCGCAGACGGCCCTGGTCATCCACCGCCAGCACCGAGGCCGTGACCTCGGGGGCGATGCGTTCCACCTCGTCGCACAGCAAGGCCATGAGCCCGGACAGGGGCAGCTCGTTGACCAGGCCTTCCAGCACGCGCTTTTGCAGCATCTCGTGCATCTTGGTGAGCGTGATGTCGGTGAGGATGGTGATGCTGCCGCCGGGCCCGCCCGAGGCCTCGTCGGAGGCATTGATCATCATCGACACCCAGCGCGGCTGGCCCGACTTGCTATACAGCAGCGTCTCCACATGGAACGAGCCGCTCGTGCCCAGGCTGCCGCGGATCTGCCCGAGCAGGTCGGGGTCGGAGCGCGGGCCGATGAGCACGTGGCTGAGGTTGCGCCCCAGCACCTCGTGGGCTTCAAAGCCGAACAGGCGGGCGAAGCCCTCGTTCACATACACCACCAGCCGCTCGCTGTTGCTCATCACGATGGCGTTGTCGCTGTCGTCGAGCGCCTTGCGCAAAGGCGCATCGGCCAGCCAGGCGGTGGGGGAGGGGCTTGGGATGCCGGGGCTCGGCGGGGCGGAGGTGGGCATGGAGGTCCCGGTGATCGTGCTGCGATGCTAGCAAGCGCGCAGGACAATGCCAAGGCCGCCTGCGTGGCGGCGCGTTGGCGCGGCGCGCCCAGGCCACACCCGGACTTTGGCGGCCTCTGCTCTGGGATAATCCTGCGCCATGAGCGGCAATACCTTCGGATCCCTATTCGCAGTCACCAACTTTGGTGAATCCCACGGCCCGGCCATTGGCTGCGTGATCGACGGCTGTCCGCCCGGCATGCTGCTGACCGAGGCCGACATCCAGGCCGACCTGGACCGGCGCCGCCCCGGCACCAGCCGCCACGTCACCCAGCGCAACGAGCCCGACGCGGTGGAGATCCTCTCGGGCGTGTACGAGGGCAAGACCACCGGCACGCCGATCGCGCTGTTGATCCGCAACACCGACCAGCGCAGCAAGGACTACAGCAACATCGCCGAGAGCTTTCGCCCCGGCCATGCCGACTACACCTACTGGCACAAGTACGGCATCCGCGACCCGCGCGGCGGCGGCCGGTCGTCGGCGCGCCTGACAGCGCCCACCGTGGCCGCCGGCGCCGTGGCCAAGAAGTGGCTGGCGCAGCGCTACGGCGTGCAGTTCCGGGCGTGCATGACGCAGCTGGGCGAGCTGGCCATTCCGTTCGAGAGCTGGGACCACGTGCGCAGCAACCCCTTCTTTGCCCCCGTGGCCGACGTGGCGCAGTACGAGGACTACATGGACGCGCTGCGCAAGGCGGGCGATTCGTGCGGGGCCCGCATCCGCGTGCAGGCCACCGGCGTGCCCGTGGGCCTGGGCGAGCCGCTGTACGACAAGCTCGACGCCGACATCGCCTACGCCATGATGGGCCTCAATGCCGTCAAGGGCGTGGAGATCGGCGCCGGCTTTGCCAGCGTGGCGCAGCGCGGCACCACCCACGGCGACTCGATGACGCCCGGCGGCTTTCGCACCAACAACTCCGGCGGCGTGCTGGGCGGCATCAGCACCGGGCAGGACCTGGAGGTGAGCATTGCCATCAAGCCCACCAGCTCCATCATCAGCCCGCGCGAGTCCATCGACGTGCACGGCCAGAGCACCGAGGTCATCACCAAGGGCCGCCACGACCCCTGCGTGGGCATCCGCGCAGCACCCATCGCCGAGGCCCTGCTGGCGCTGGTGGTGATGGACCACGCACTGCGCCACCGCGCACAGTGCGCCGACGTGGCGCCGCCCGTGCCGCCGATCCAGGCGTCGTTCCTGTAGCCGCGGCGCAGCGTCGCCGCACCTTGGCGTCGGGCGGACGATGGCGGCTGGGCGTGCAGGAATGCGCGCCTTTTTTTATTCGGTTGAGCAACAAAGGCACACCCATGCGCAGATTGAAGGCACAGGCATCCGTGGGGGCGGGATGGGCGCGCAGCGCTGCGGCGTGGGCGGCGGCAGGCGCTGCGGGCGCCTTGCTGGCGGGCTGCGGCACGGTGGCGCCCCCGCCGGGGCAGGCGGTGCCCGACCACATCGACATCACGCTCATCGGCTTTAACGACCTGCACGGCAACATGGAGCCGCCCCGCATGGCGCACACGGTGCAGACGGCGTCCGGGCCGGTGGCGGTGCCTGCGGGCGGCATGGCGTATTTCGCGAGCGCCATGGCCTCGCTGAAGTCCCGCAACCCGCACCACGCGGTGGTGTCGGCGGGCGACATGGTGGGCGCATCGCCCCTGGTGTCGTCGCTGTTCCTGGACGAGCCGACCATCGAGGCCGTCAACGCGATGCACATCGACTTCAACGCCGTGGGCAACCATGAGTTCGACCGCGGCTGGCGCGAGCTGCTCCGCTTGCAGCAAGGCGGCTGCGAGAAGTTCACCGCGCGCGAGCCCTGCCAGATCAGCCAGCCCTTTGCCGGCGCGCGCTTCGGCTTTCTGGCGGCCAATACCGTGCGGGTGGAAGACGGCCGCACGCTGCTGCCCGCCACCGGCATCAAGCGCTTCACGCAAGGCGGTGCCACGGTCACGCTGGGCGTGATCGGCCTGACCCTGCGCGCCACGCCCACCATGGTGAGCCCGTCGGGCGTGGCGGGCTTGCGTTTTGAAGATGAAGCGGACACGGCCAATGCGCTGATCCCGCAGCTCAGGGCCCAGGGCGCCGATGTGATCGCGGTGGTCATCCACGAAGGCGGCAACACCACCGCGGGCGTGCAGGCCACGAGCTGCGCAGGCCTGTCGGGCGACATCGTGCCCATCCTGGAACGCCTGGACCCTGCGGTGGACGTGGTGGTCTCGGGCCACACGCACCAGGCCTACGTGTGCGACTACGGCACGGTGAACCCGGCCAAGCCCTTTATGTTGACCAGCGCGGGCCAGTACGGCACGCTGCTCACCGACATCGCGCTGCGGGTGGACACGCGCACACGCCGCGTGGTGAGCAAATCAGCGCGCAACGTCATCGTGCAGGGCGAGGCCTTCACCGGCAGCCAGGGGCGCGTGGAGATGACGGCCGCGGTGCCCTCGTTCACGGCCGACCCGGTGGTGCAGAAGATCGTCGACACCTACCGCGCAGCCGCCGTGCCGCTGGCGCAGCGCCCGGTGGGGCAGGCGGCGGCGCCCATGCGGCGTGTGCCGACCCCATCGCTGGAGAGCACGCTGGGCAACCTGGTGGCCGATGCACAGTTGGCGGCCACGCAGGCCCCGGAGCAGGGCGGGGCGCAGCTGTCGTTCATGAACCCGGGCGGCCTGCGGGCCGACCTGGTGCCGGATGAACAGGGCCTCGTGCGCTACGGGCAGTTGTATGCGGTGCAGCCGTTCGGCAACCAGCTGGTGGTGAAAACCTTCACCGGCGCGCAGATCAAGGCGGTGCTGGAGCAGCAGTTTGCGAGCGGCACCAACACCGTCCAGCGGCCCCGCGTGCTGTCGGTGTCCGCAGGGTTCGCCTACCAGTTCGACCGGACCCAGCCGCCCGGCGCGCGCATCAGCCAGGTGGTGCTGCACGGCGTGCCGCTGCAGGACGACACCCCCGTGCGGGTGGTGATGAGCAGCTACCTGGACAGCGGCGGCGACAACTTCACCGTGCTGACCGAAGGCCGCGACCGCCTGGTGGGCGGGCTGGACCTGGATGCGCTGGAAGCCTACTTTCGCACGCGAAGCCCGGTGGCGGTGCCCGCCACGGACCGCATCCGGTCCGCTGCAGCCACCGCACCGACGGCACCTGCCGCACCACCGGCGCGCTGAGGCGGGCGTCGGTTACCCCTTGCCAGGGCGCAGTGCGGCGAGCCAGCGTAGCGGGTTGAAGCCCGTCACCAGGCCGGTGGCCACCAGCACCAGCGCGCCGCCCCAGAGCATGCCCGGGCCCAGCGCCTCGCCCAGGAACACATGGCCCCAGGCCACGCCGAACAGCGGGATCATGAACGCCGAGCTCATGGCCGCCACCGGCGAGACCTGCGACAGCACGCGCAGGTTGAGCCAGTAGGCCAGGCCCGAGGTGAAGACGCCCATCACCACCACCGCCGCGACGGCGCCGGTGGTAAAGCGTGCCTCGGGCAGGCTCCAGGCCGCGCCCGGCAGCAGCAACACCAGCGCGGCGGCGTGGATGCCCGCCGCGATCGCCAGGGGCGACATGCGCGTGGTGGCGCGCTTCATCCAGGTGGTGGAGATGCCATAGCAGGCCGATGCGACGATGCAGCCGAGTGCGGCGATCAGCAGCGTGGGCGTGGGCTCCACGGGGCCCAGCTGCACGATCAGCGCCACGCCCGCAAAGCCGCACAGGCACCCCAGCCATTTGCGCAGGCTCAGCGTGTCTTCCTTCATCCACGCAGCGGCCAGCACGCTGAACGGGACGGCCATGGTGTTGAGCAGCGAGCTGTAACCTGCAGGCAGGTACAGGGCCGCCCAGGAATACAGCAGAAAGGGCGCAGCCACCGTGAGCGTGCCCAGCCCCAGCAGCTCGCGCCAATGGCGCCACGGCCAGCGCTCGCCGGCCACGCGCATGATGCCGATCAGCGTGAGCGTGGCCAGGCCGATGCGCAGCGCCGCCATCACGTTGGGCCCGAGCACCGGGCTGGCAATGCGGATGAAGAGGAACGAGGCGCCCCACAGGGCAGACAGCAGCACGAGCTGCAGGAAGTGGCGTGATTTCACCGGGCGCATTGTCGGGCACCGCGCCGGGCGTTGCCTGCACGGCTGCAGCGGTCGATGGGAGCGAAAAATGCCTCTACCGCTCGACCAGTAAGCGCTGGCAGCTATTGAAAATATAGCAAACGAATTGCGGTGCGCAGAGTAGGGCGTGCACCGAGCACCGTGCAATGTGCAACAGGTGGCGCTCAGCGGATGACGGTCGGTTCACCCTTGGTGCGCGCCGCTGTCATGGGGTGCAAGGTCCGCAGGCGCAGCTTGTCAGCGCTGTGCCCATCACTTCCAGGGCGGGTCTGCCAGGGGTGCCAAGAGCGGCATGCGCAGGAGCGCATTGCCGAGCGGGTGCTATGAAAATAGTAGCTTCTGGCGCACACCAAGCAAGCGGTAGAGGCTATTTATACCCAAAAGTGGCAATGCCGAAACAGCCTGGGGCGGGCCAGTGGCAGCTCACTTGCGGACTTCGTCCACCATCGCGCGGAAGTCGTCGATGTCCTCGAAGCTGCGGTACACGCTGGCAAAGCGGATGTAGGCCACCTTGTCGAGCTTTTTCAGCTCGCGCATCACGAGTTCGCCGATGCGCGCGGACATGATTTCACGCTGGCCCAGGTTGAGCAGCTTTTCCTCGATGCGCTCGATGGCGCTGTCGATCTGCGTGGTGCTCACCGGGCGCTTGCGCAGCGCCAGGTTGAACGAGCCCTGCAGCTTGCCGCGCTCGTACTCGATGCGACGGCCGTCCTTTTTCACGATGGCCGGGAAGCTCACTTCCGGCCTCTCGTAGGTGGTAAAGCGCTTGTCGCAGGCGCCGCACTGGCGGCGGCGCCGGATGAAGTCCCCTTCTTCAGACACCCGCGTTTCGACGACTTGCGTTTCGAGGTGGCTGCAGAAGGGACACTTCATGGGAGCTGATCGGCCGGAGTCGGTGGATTAGCGGTAGACAGGGAAGCGGGCGGTCAGCGCGTTGACCTTCTCGCGCACGGCGGCGATGTTGGCTTCGTCGCGGGGGTTGTCCAGCACGTCGGCGATCAGGTTGGCCGTGGTGCGCGCTTCTTCTTCCTTGAAGCCGCGCGTGGTCATGGCCGGGGTGCCGATGCGCACGCCGCTCGTCACCATCGGCTTTTCAGGGTCGTTGGGGATCGCGTTCTTGTTGATGGTCATGTGGGCGGCGCCCAGCACGGCCTCGGCTTCCTTGCCGGTGATGCCCTTGGCGCGCAGGTCGACCAGCATCACGTGGCTTTGCGTGCCGCCGGAGACGATGCGCAGGCCGCGTGCGGTCAGCGTCTCGGCCACCACCTTGGCGTTCTTCACCACCTGTTCCTGGTAGGCCTTGAAGTCGGGCTGCAGCGCTTCCTTGAAGGCCACGGCCTTGGCCGCGATCACGTGCATCAGCGGGCCGCCTTGCAGGCCGGGGAAAATGGCGCTGTTGATGGCCTTCTCGTGCTCGGCCTTCATCAGGATGATGCCGCCGCGCGGGCCGCGCAGGCTCTTGTGCGTGGTGCTGGTCACCACGTCGGCGTGGGGCACGGGGTTGGGGTACACACCCGCGGCGATCAGGCCGGCGTAGTGGGCCATGTCCACCATGAAGATCGCGCCCACGTCCTTGGCCACCTTGGCAAAGCGTGCGAAGTCGATGTGCAGGCTGTAGGCCGATGCACCGGCGATGATGAGCTTGGGTTTGGTTTCGTGGGCCTTCTTTTCCATCGCTTCGTAGTCGATGGCTTCGTTGGCATCCAGGCCGTAGGACACCACGTTGAACCACTTGCCAGACATGTTCAGCGGCATGCCGTGCGTGAGGTGGCCGCCTTCGGCCAGGCTCATGCCCATGATGGTGTCGCCGGGCTTGAGGAAGGCCAGGAACACGGCCTCGTTGGCCGACGCGCCGCAATGGGGCTGCACGTTGGCGGCTTCGGCGCCGAAGATCTTCTTGACGCGGTCGATGGCCAGTTGCTCGGCCACGTCCACATGCTCGCAGCCACCGTAGTAGCGCTTGCCGGGGTAGCCTTCGGCGTACTTGTTGGTCAGCTGGGTGCCTTGCGCCCACATCACGGCGGGTGAGGCGTAGTTCTCGCTGGCGATCAGCTCGATGTGGTGCTCTTGGCGGGCGTTCTCGGCCTGGATGGCGGCAAAGAGTTCGGGGTCGGTTTGTTCGACAAGAATATTGCGGTCGTACATTTTTTGGCAGTCCTATGAACTTGTGTCCCTTGAAACAAGGGCTGCCCAGGCGAACGGCTGAACGCGGCGGGCATGACACCCGTGCGGCACGCTCCCCAGTGGTTCACAAGAGGCCAGCCCTTGTCGGTTTCCACGTCAGCGGCAGTCCTGTGCAGGAGCTGCGCCTATCGCCAGTTGCGTACCCCGCTAGTGTAGCTGAGCCGGCGCGCGCAGGATGTGTCCGATGCGGGTGGGGTTGCCTGGCACGGCATGGGCCGCCAGCAGGGGCGGCCGCACCAGGGGTCAGAGGTCGGAGAGCAGTGCCACCTTGTCGGCACTGGGGGCGGGAGCGGGCGTGGCAGGCGAGTTGGCTGCGGGCACCATCTGCACGGGGGCCTGGGTCGAGAGCATCGGCGGCGTGGTGGGCACCGCGCGGCCACCGGCGACCTGGCGCAGGCGAAAGTGCTCGGCCATCACCTTGGCGGCATAGCCGCCGTCATCGGCCAGGTTGGCGGCGCCTACGTAAAAACGCAGTCCGCCTTCCACCGAGCCGGCGCGGGCGATGCATTCCTGCAGCACCTTCACGCCCACCCGCAGATTGCTCACCGGGTCGAACGCGGCAAAGTGGCCGCCGAAGTTCTGGTACTTGTCGGTGTGGATGTTGGTCATCACCTGCATCAGGCCCTGGGCACCCACTGCGCTTTGCGCAAACGGATTGAAGCTCGACTCGATGGCCATGATGGCCAGGATCAGCGTGGGGTCGATCTTGGCGCGGTGGCCGATGTCGTAGGCCTCGGCCACCAGCACGGCCAGCGGTTCGGGCGCCACGCGGTACTTCTTGCTCAGCCAGAAGGCGACGGCGGCCTGCTCCTTGGGCAGGTCCTTGGGGTTGCTTGCGGTGGCGCGCTCGCTCGCCTCGGGCTCGATGGGCATGCCGACCACTTCGACCTGGCGCGCCTGCAGCCAGTTCATGAGCTGCTCTTCGCCCGCCTGGCGCAGGTCGGGCCGGGCCGTGAGGGTGATGACCACGAAGGCCACAGCCAGGCCGATGAGGGCGAAGCTGTTGTGGGTGATTTCAACGAAGCCTTCGGTCACGTCGGACACGAAGGTCCTTACGCCGGAGACTAACTTTCCTGACGCTGTCATAGCTCTTCCTTTCTGAAGCGCAGCAGGACAGGCGGGACAGTCAGTCAGTCAGTGACTGAGCCCTGCGCCTTTCCCGGCAGTCGCCTGGATTGGTACGCCATCGATTCGGGCAGCACGGTGGGGAACGTGCCCTGTGCCCTGGTTCGACTTAGCCGGGTTCGGCAGCGGGTTGGGGTTTTTACTAGCCCTGTTTTTGGGGCTGGCGGATTCTAGAAGTTCACTAAATGCATAGTCAATACTAAGAAAAAGCTTTGTTAGATTGATAAGTCATGAAAAAACTGTAAGAAATCACAGTTTTTGGCGCTTTTTGGCAGGACGGTGGTCGGTCGGGAGCAATGCCTTGTTACAAGCCGATGTCAAATTCAATCGGCCCCGATTGCATCATTGAGAATGGTGTTTGAGTTCGCGGTGCAACTTTGGTAAGGTGCAGTTGCCTGTAGTTTTCAGGCATCGCCAGACGAAGCGAAGTCTCCCGCCGAGGGCATTCAGTGCCACGGTGCAGCAGACCCAGCTTCCACGGCACCCCTTGGAGGCAATACCTTGCCTCCGCGCCTTGCGGACCTTCATCTCCGCATTGCGACCGATGGCAAAGACCGTTGTGTCAGCCGTCAAGCCCGGCAGGCAGGCCTTCAGGCACTGTCTGCCGGGCTTTCTTGTTGGTGCTGTGCCCTTTGCAATTGGGCATTGGCGTCTATATATAGATAATGGGGCTTGTCTCTCTGTGGCGCACAGGCTTCCCACAAGGCGCGCGGCGAGTCCGGCACGCCCAGGCCTTGTGCCAGATCACATCCCCGGGCTTGGCGCGGTGCCCGCAACGGCCCCAACCCAGAACCCGGTGAAAATAGCCCCTTTGTTGCCTTGGCTCGCCTTGCAGTGCGGCGGCCGTGGCAGGTCCTTTTGGCAGTGCGCCAGAAGACGCCTTTGTTATCCATTGGATCCATGTTTCCATTTTTTTCTCGCAGCAAAATGTCCGACGCACCTGACGTGAATCCGGCTCCGGCCAAAACCCATGAGCCCCATCCGCTGGATGCGCTGACCGGCGGCGCTTTTTCGGCCGCCACGTCTGGCGAGCGCGCTTCCCGCATCCGTGACTGGCTGGCCACGCAGCCCGCACCCGAGCAGCTGCAGGAGGTCTTCAAGGAGCTGAGCGGGCGCGACAAGGGTGCGGCACGTGCCGTGCGCGAGCGCCTGGACGAGATCCGCCGCGCCAAGGGCCAGGAGGTCATCGCGGCCGAGTGGGCCGAGAAGGCCCAGGCCCTGCTGTCCGCACCCAAGCTCAACATCGCCGATGCGCTGGCATGGCAGCGCGATGCCGCCAAGGCGGGCGCGCCGCTGTCGCGCGAGCCGCTGTCGCTGCTCAAGGTGCAGGTGGCCGACCGCGTGAAGGTGATCGAAGACCTGCAGCACCGCGTGCAGGTGCAGCGCGAGGCCGCCGTGCTGCTGGCCCAGCGCATCGAAGTGCTGTCCACCAAGCCCTGGCGCGACGCGCAGGCGGCGCTGGAACTGCTGCGTGCCGATGTGGCCCGCTGGCAGGAGCAGGCGCAGGAGCTGACCGGCGACGCGAGCTGGGCCAGCGTGGAGGCGCGCTTCCCGCCGCTGCTCGATGCATCGCGCACGCAGCTGCTGGTGGTGTGGGAGGCGTTCCAGCCGGCCCTGGCCCAGGCCGTTGCCGCATCGGATGACACCAACGCCCCGCTGCCGCCCGTGCCGGTGTGGGCTGATGAGCTGCGCGCTGCGCGTGGCCTGCCCACGGAGGCGGCTGCGGCCGCCGCTGCTGCAGCAGCCGCTGCCAAGCCCGCCCGTGCCGCCAAGCCCAAGGTCGCGCCCGAGGTCGTCGAGAAGGCCGCCGACACCGTGCGTACCGCGCTGGCCACCCTCGAGAAAGAAACCGCCGAAGGCCATGGCAAGGCCAGTGCCGGTGCTGCCGCCGCACTGCGTGCTGTGCTCAAGGTGCATGGCAAGCACATCGACAACGCGCTGGAACAACAGGTCCACACGGCCCTGGTGGCTGCGGGCGAGCTGGAAGGCTGGCAGCGATGGAGCGCCGACCAGGTCCGTGAAGACCTGGTGGCCAAGGCCGAAGCGCTGCTCAACCGCCCCGAGGGCCAGGCCCTGGGCGGCCGCAAGATGCAGGAAACCCTGCGCACCCTGCGCGAGCAGTGGAAGCAGGCCGACCAGGGTGGTGCGCCCAACCACGCGCTGTGGAAGAAGTTCGACGAAGCCTGCAACGCCGCGCACAAGGTGGTCGAGGCCTGGCTGGACAAGATCCGCTCGGAAGCCGCAGAGCACAAGGCCCAGCGCCTGGCATTGATCGAAGAGGTCAAGGCCTGGGCGGCGGAGCACGCCACCTCCGGCGACTGGAAGGCGATCAACCGCGCCCTCCATCAGTTCGGCGACCGCTGGCGCGAAGGCGGCCATGTGGGCGAGAAGCTGTTTGCCGAACTGCAGCCCCTGTGGAAGCAGGCGATCTCTGCCGCTGCAGCTCCGCTCGAGGCTGCGCAAAAGGACAGCCTGGCCCGCCGCCACGCCATGATCGACGAAGCCACGGCCCTGGGTGCTGCCCCCGCGCTGCGCATCGACGCCGTCAAGGCGCTGCAGCAACGCTGGCAGGCCGAGGCGCAGACCGTGCCGCTGGACCGCAAGCACGAACAAAAACTGTGGGATGCGTTCCGCAAGCCCATCGATGAAGCCTTCAACCGCAAGACGGCGGACCGTGAACGCTCGGTGACTGAGCTGAGCGCCCGTGACCGCGTGGTGCTGGAAGCCTCCAAGGCCCTGGAAGCCGCGAACGCGACAGGTGATGCGCAGCAGATCCGCTCTGCGTTGCAAGCCCTCGAAGCCGCCCTGCGCGGCCAGGCCCAGGCTGCCGAGGCGGCCACTGCGGCTGCGAAGGCCGAAGGCAATGCCGCTGCCGCGCCGGCGGAATCTGCAGAGCCGGCGGCGGCTGCTGCTGCTGAATCTGGATCGGATGGCGAAGCGTCGGCAGAAGGCGAAGCCGCAGAAGCTGCTGCGCCGGCCCCTGCCCCTGCAGCGCCGCCCAAGCCCGCACGCCCCGTGGTGGCGGTGCGCGGCGACGACCGCCCCGGCATGAAGAAGGACGCGCCCGCAGCCCCCGGCCGCGGCGCACGTCCTGGCGACCGCCGCGACGGCCGCCCGGGTGACCGCGATGCAGGCCGTGGCGCCCCGCGCGGCGATGGCCGCTTCGGCGGTGCAGAGCGTGGCGACCGTGGTGGCCGCTTTGGCGACCGCCCGGCGTACGAAGACCGTGGCCCCCGCCTGGGTGATACGGCCTTCCGCGCCCAGCGTGATGCCGTGGAGCATGCGCAGCAGGCCCTGAAGAAGCTGGCGGCACAAGCCCATGGCGAGGCGCTGACCCAGTTGATGACGGCTTGGGAAAAGCGTGACGCAGCCCTGGTGCCCAGCACCCAGGAGCTGGGCTCCGGCGTGACCGCATCCGTGCGCAGCGCCTGGACGCAGGCCGTATCGTCGGCACCCCAAGGCGATGCGGGCGAGGCGCTGCTGCGCCTGGAGATGGCGGCCGAAGCACCCACGCCCGCCGAGCACATCGCGGCGCGGCGCATGCTGCAGCTGCAATTGCTCACCCGCCGCAACGACCCAGCACCCGCACAAACCTGGGGGCAGGACGCCGCCCGCGTGCTGGCCAGCCCCAGCGACGCTGGCAGTGCGCGCCGCCTGCAGACGGTGCTCAAGACGCTGCTGCGCAAGTAACGCAGGGCCGGCGTTGCACCCGCTTCGGCCTTCGCCACGCACGGCATGAGCAGGGCCGGCGCTGCGGTGCTGCCGCAGGTTCGCATCCGGGCCTTCCAGGCGGCCACGGACGAGGCCGCCGCCGTCGCGCTATGGCGTGACTGCGGCCTGGTGCGGCCCTGGAACGACCCCCACAAAGACATTGCCCGCAAGCTGCAGGTGCAGCCGGAGCTGTTTCTGGTGGCCACGGTGGTCGCGCCGGGCGGCGAGGAGGGGCAACTGGTGGGCACCGCCATGGCCGGCTACGACGGCCACCGGGGCTCGGTGTACTACCTGGCGGTGGCACCTGCGCACCAGTGTGCCGCGCTCGGCCGGCGCCTGATGGACGAAGTGCAAGAGCGCCTGCTGGCGATGGGCTGCCCCAAGATCCACGTGCTGGTGCGCACCGGCAACGCTCAGGTGCTGGGCTTCTACGACCGGCTGGGCTATGAACGCCATGAGTCGCTCAGCCTGGGCAAGCGTCTGATCCCGGACGACTGAGACTCGATCGCCACGAGCGCGGTCAGGATGGAGATGGCGTTGCGCCAGGGGCATGGGGCACCGCCGCGCTGGGTTTGGTCCACGCAGTGCAAGGCCAGTGGGGTGCCGGGGCCTTGCGACGCCATGAACGCAGGCAGCCGGTGCTGTTGAACACAGCCGCCACCAACAAAAAAGCCGTTGCGGATGCAACGGCTTTTTATGTGTTTGGTGCCCAGGAGAGGACTCGAACCTCCACGATGTTACTCGCTAGTACCTGAAACTAGTGCGTCTACCAATTCCGCCACCTGGGCTTTCAGATCAGCCTCGAATTATAGGACAACAAATTCGGGTGTCGGATCAAATGTTGAAGATTTTTGAAAAATGTCTTCGGCAGGCTGCAGGGGGTGCGTTCTTGCAGTGCGATGCGCTGCGTGCAGTCCGCGCGTGCCGCACCGCGTGGTGTGGCACGGCAGCGGAGGGTGGGGCGGATCACAACCTCGGGCGTGGGACCGCAGTGTGCTGCACGCGGCAGTTGCACGGTCCGGAAGTGTCTGCCCAGGCATCGCTGACGACCGCCGCGGATGCGGCCTGCTGCTGCAGGATCGGAAAATAAAAAAGCCGCTGTGGCTACAGCGGCTTCGATATTTTGAAAACCATCACTGGTTCTCGTTAAACTTGGTGCCCAGGAGAGGACTCGAACCTCCACGATGTTACTCGCTAGTACCTGAAACTAGTGCGTCTACCAATTCCGCCACCTGGGCATTTCAGGAAAGACTAAGATTGTATATCAAAAAAACCACCCCCGGCGCGCAGTCCGCGCATTTGTCGGACGAAATTGAAGGCAGCGTGCAGGGGCACCGTGATGGACACGGTTTCGTCATCCGCGACGATGGCGAAGGCGACATCTATATCCCCCCCAACGAAATGCGCGCCGTCCTGCACAAGGACCGTGTGCGCGTGCGCATCGTGCGCCAGGACCGCCGCGGCCGTCCCGAAGGCCGTGTGGTCGAGATCATCGAACGCCCGCCGCAGCCCATCATTGGACGCCTGCTGCAGGAAAGCGGCGTGTGGCTGGTGGCACCGGAAGACAAGCGCTACGGCCAGGACGTATTGATCCCCAAGGGCGCCACCGGCGCCGCCAAGCCGGGCCAGGTGGTCGTGGTCGAATTGACCGAACCGCCCGCACTGTTCGGCCAGCCCGTGGGTCGCATCACTGAGGTACTCGGTGAAGTGGACGACCCCGGCATGGAGATCGAGATCGCGGTGCGCAAGTACGGCGTGCCGCACGAGTTCTCGGCCGAGTGCCTGGCCCAGGCCAAGGAGCTGCCCGACAAGGTGCGTGCGCAGGACAAGAAGCGCCGCGTGGACCTGACCGACGTGCCCCTGGTCACCATCGACGGCGAAGATGCGCGAGACTTCGACGACGCGGTGTATTGCGAGCCTGCCAAGGTCGGCCGCGGCAAGGGCTGGCGCCTGCTGGTGGCCATTGCCGACGTGAGCAACTACGTGGAGACCGGCAGCCCCATCGACATCGATGCGTACGACCGCGCCACCAGCGTGTACTTTCCGCGCCGCGTGATCCCCATGCTGCCCGAGAAGCTCTCTAACGGCTTGTGCTCGCTGAACCCCGATGTGGAGCGCCTGTGCATGGTCTGCGACATGCTGGTCACGGCCAAGGGCGAGGTGCATGCGTACCAGTTTTACCCGGCCGTGATGCACAGCCACGCACGCTTCACCTACACCGAGGTGGCGGCTATTTTGGCCAACACCCGCGGGCCCGAGGCGAGCAAGCGCAAGGACCGGGTCAAGGACCTGCTCAACCTGCACGACGTGTACCGCGCGCTGCTCATTGCACGCCAGGCGCGCGGCGCGGTGGACTTCGAAACCACCGAGACGCAGATCGTCTGCGACGAGAACGGCCGCATCGAAAAGATCGTGCCGCGTACCCGCAACGATGCGCACAAGCTCATCGAAGAGGCCATGCTGGCCGCGAACGTGTGCAGCGCCGACTTCATCGCGCAGGGCGGCCAGCCCGGCCTGTTCCGCGTGCACGAAGGCCCCACGCCCGAGAAGCAGGAGATCCTGCGCAACTACCTCAAGGCCATGGCCGTGGGCATGACCATCGGCGACGACCCCAAGCCGGGCGACTTCCAGGCGATTGCCACGGCGACCAAGGACCGGCCCGACGCGCAGCAGATCCACACCATGCTGCTGCGCTCCATGCAGCAGGCCATCTACACGCCCATCAACAGCGGCCACTTCGGCCTGGCGTTCGACGCGTACACCCACTTCACCAGCCCCATCCGGCGCTACCCGGACCTGCTGGTGCACCGCGTGATCAAGGCCATCCTGGCCAAGACGCAGTACAAGCTGCCATCGCTGCCCACGCCGGGCGAGGCGCATGCCAAGCTGGCCAAGCGCCTGGCGTCCCGCGTCGCGGCGCCCGGCATGAAGCCGCGCAAGGACGTCAAGCCGCCGAGCCGCGAAGTCCAGGCCTGGGAGGCCGCAGGCCTGCACTGCAGTGCCAACGAGCGCCGCGCCGACGAGGCCAGCCGCGATGTGGAAGCCTGGCTCAAGTGCAAGTACATGCGCGAGCACCTGGGCGAGGAGTTCAGCGGCGTGGTCAGTGCGGCCACCAGCTTCGGCATCTTCGTCACGCTGGACGCCATGTACGTCGAAGGCCTGGTGCACATCACCGAACTCGGTGGCGAGTACTACAAGTTCGACGAGGCGCGCCAGGAGCTGCGCGGCGAGCGCACCGGTATCCGCTACGCCATCGGCGCGCGGGTGCGGGTGCAGGTGAGCCGTGTGGACCTGGACGGCCGCAAGATCGACTTCCGCCTGGTGCGCGAAGGCGAAGAGCTGCTGGGCCGTGCGCTCAAGGACAAGGGTGTCGGCGGTGGTGGCGGAGGCCCCGGTGGCGGCAGCGCGCGCAAGTCGGGCGGCCGGTCGGGCGGGCGCAAGGGTGACAAGGGCGCGGCCCCGTCAGCCACCGAGCAGGCGGGCCTGTCGCGCGAGCGTGCTGCACGCTCGCCGATCCAGTCGTTGAAGGCGTCGGTCAAGAGCGCCGTGGCCGGCAAGCAAAACAAGTCCAAGGCGCGCAAGCCGCGCCGCAGCTGACCGAGGCCGGCGCTCGCCCGTGCCCGCGGCTGCGTGCCTGGGCGACGGGCATCTGCCGGTCTGCCTGAGCTTGATGCTCACTTATTGATAGCTGCTAGCGCTTGATGGACAAGCGGTAGCGGCTATTTTTATTTCATGAAGCCAGCAGCCGCCCGGGCAGATTGGGCAGGCTGGACAGAATGAGCAGCCTCGGCCAGCGACTCCAGAAAACGGGCGTATCGCTGCGCTGTGTCTGCCGGTGCTTCCATCATGGGCAGATGGCCGATGCCGGGCAGCGGTTCGGCGCGGGCCTGCGGTAACAGTGTCTGCAGCCGCTGCAGCCCTGACGGGTCGAACACGCGGTCGCTGCCGCCCCACAGCGCAAGGGTGGGGTGGCTCCGCAATTGGCCCAGGTGCTGCTCCAGCAGATAGCGGTCCTTCAGCTGCGCGTCCCACAGCCGGGTGTTCGATGCCGCGTTGCGCAAGGCATCCTGCTCGGAGGCCTGCAGGATGGGGTAGGGGAGGAAGGGGCGCTTTTCAAACACCAGCGCCATCATGGCGTCAAAGGCTGCCGCATCGTGCGCCACGAGGGGACGTTGCCCCGCGTCGATCAGCCGGTCCATCGTGCTGAGTTGTGGGGACCGGATGCCGTGCGGCGCACCGATGAAGGCCACGCTGGCCACGCGGTCCGGGTACTGCACGGCAAAAAGCGCAGCGATGGTGCCGCCCATGGAGTTGCCCGCCAGGTGAACGCGCTCCAGACCCACCGCATCGAGCCACGCGGCCAGGCGCCGCGTGTGCGCGGCATAGTCGTACGGCTGGTCGTCACGCCGGGTGCTCTCGCCAAAGCCGGGAATGTCGGGGGCAATCACGCGGTACTGGCCGGTCAGGGGTCGCGCAAAATCCACCCAATGGTCCTTCTCCGCAAAAATGCCGTGCAGCAAGACGATGGGCGGGCCGCCGTCGCGGGCGCCCTGCGGCGCGGGGGCTTTGGGCGTGCCGCTGTCCAGGTAGTGCACGGTGTGCATCGCGGCGGCGATGGTCTTTTCTTCCATGCCCGACAGGCTGCGGTTCAGGTGCAGCAACGGCTCCTTGAACAGCGACGGAGCGCCGTAGTAGAGCGCGGTGGCGCTCATCATCAGGGCCAGGGCCAGGGCCAGGGCTGCTGCTGCAGCTGCAGAAAAGAAAGCAATGCGTTTCAAGAGCGGGTCTCCGAGAAGTGGTGTGTTCATGCTGCGGTGCAGCGGGTTGCGTGGGTGGTGCCACGCGGTGTGCCGGTGCGTCCTCGCGTCATGGCGGCCGGGCGAGGCTACCGAGAACACGCTCATAAAACTTGCAGGTTTGGGCTATGCCAGCGACCAACACACTGACTCTGTGCACTGACAAGGCGCTCTATGTGGGCGAGATTCCGGCCACGGGCTGGCACTGCCATGCCGCTCCGGTTCTGCTGATCGGGCTGTCGGGCCGGTTTGCGTTGCACTGGGGCGCGGGGCGGGCGGAGACCTGCCGCAGCGCGCTCGTGGCGGCAGGCGTCGAGCATGTGTTCGACCCGTGCGGCGAGACGGTGGCGTTGGTGTACCTGGAGCCCGACTCCCGCGAGGCACGCAGCCTGCGCCGACCGTTCGAGCAACTGGGCGGGGTGGTGCTGGATGTGGCGGTGCCTGTGGCGGCGCGCAGCACCATGGATGCCTATCTGCGGCACTTCGACCTGCCCGCATTGCTGCCGTGCCTGGGCGGTGACCCGGGACGGCCGCTGGATGCGCGGGTGGCGCGCAGCTTGCAGGCTTTGCGTCACCCTCCGCAGGAGCGCCCGGAGCGTTCGGAGCGCATTGCACGCGCCGGGCTGGCAGCTGGCGTGCAGCTGTCCCCCTCGCGTTTCAACCACCTGTTTCGCGCCGAGATGGGGGTGAGCCTGCGCAGCTACCGGGTGTGGTCGCAGGTGCGGCTGGCCATGGCGGGCCTGGCCGTCAGCCCCCGCCTGACCGACGCGGCACTGCACGGCGAGTTTGCCGACTCGGCGCATTTCAGCCGCATGTTCCGCCAGACCTTCGGCATGACACCGTCGAGCGTGCTCAAGCCCTTGAGGCAAGTCACGCTGCTGGCGTGAGGGTCAGGTGAGGGTCAGGCAGGCGCTGCACCCAGCATTGCGTCCTGCGCCCCTGCTGCCGGGGTCGAGGACGAGGTGGAGGTCGAAGTCACCGCAGGACGGCGGCGGCCTGGGTGGCCTTGCGGCGCAGCTCAACCAAGGCAACGCGCGATGTGCGATGTGCCTTTGTCTTTCTGCCCGCAAAGCGCTGCGTCAACTGCCCAATCGCCGCGCCAGCGCGCTGGCGGTCAGTGCGTACCCGGCAGGCCAGTCGTCCGCGGCCTGGCCGTGCAGGTACACCGCTTCGCTGGCGGCGCGCAAAGTGCTGGCACCTGCCGCCAGGTGGGCCCCCACCATGCCAGCCAGCACATCACCGGTGCCTGCCGTGGCCAGCCGGGCGTTGCCGGTGGGGTTGATGGCCGGCACCCGGTCGGCCGCCGCCACCACGGTGCCTGAGCCCTTGAGCACCGCCACACAGTTGAACTGGGCTGCCAGCTGGTGCGCCGCGGCCAGGCGGTCGGCCTGCACCTCCGCGGTGGACAGGCCCAGCAGCCGTGCGGCTTCAAGCGGGTGGGGCGTCAGCACCGTCGGCTGGCCGCGCTGGCCGCGTGCGACCACCAGCGCATGCAGCGCGGCGTTGGGTGCGATGGCGTTGAGCGCATCGGCATCCAGCACCAGGCGCGCCGCACGTTCGATGACGTCGGACAGCACGCGCTCCACGGCCTGGCCGCCCCCGCAACCGCAGACGACGGTGAGCTGCTCCAGGTCCAGCGCCTCGAACCGGCGGAACATGAGTTCAGGCTGCTGCAGGTCCAGCTGCAGGTGCCCGTGGTCGAGCAGCGCGACCAGCACCCGGCCCGCCCCCGCGTGCAGGGCTGCCGACGCCGCCAGCAGCGCCGCGCCACCCATGCCCATGCCGCGGTCGGCCAGGCCCTCGCCACCCACCACGGCCACATCGCCGTAGCTGCCCTTGTGGCTGGCATGCGCACGCGGCGTGGCGTGGGCGGGGCCCGACAGCCAGGCAGAGGGGGTCGCCTGGCCGATGTCCATGTCCAGGGTGTCCAGCCACACCTGTCCCGCCGCATCGCGCCCGGCGGCGGTGAACAGCCCGGGCTTCAGGGTGAGCAGGCTCAGCGTGTGGCGCGCGGGTGCAGTGTGGCGGGCGGCAGGCAGGTGGTGCTCGGGCGCGGGAGTGAGTCCGCTGGCGAACTGGCCGGTGTCGGCATCCAGCCCGCTGGGCAGGTCGACGCACAGCACCGGCGCCGGGCTGGCGCGCAGTGCGTGCAGGCAGGCCAGCAGGCGTGGGTCCTGCACGCGGCTGGGTTCGGTGGGTTGCGACGACACGCCGATGCCCAGCAGCGCATCGATGCACAGGTCTGCAGCCGTCATCTGCCCGGGCGGGCCCTCGGCCCAGCGCACGCCCGCATCGCGCGCCCGGTGCCATGACGCCAGTGCGTCGGCCGGCGCGCGGTCGGGCTCGCCCAGCCAGGTCACCACCACCTGGCGGCCGCTGCGCTGCAGATGGGCGGCGGCTTCCAGGCCGTCTCCGCCGTTGTTGCCCGGGCCGCAGGCGATCCACACCGTGCGGGCATGTGGGGCAAGGGCCAGGGCCAGCCGGGCCACGGCACTGCCCGCGCGCTGCATCAGCGTGTGCGGGGGCAGGGCGGCTGCAGCCGCGTGCTCGATGCGCCGGGTGGCCGCGGTGTTGAACAGCGGGTGGGGCTGGTGGGGAGCGATGCGGTGCATGGGGTGTGGGGGGGGGGGCGCGCGCCAGGTGCGGTCCGGGACCGCTTACGGCGCGCTGCAATGCGGCAAGCTGTGATGGCGGTCATTGTGCCCCTCGCGCCTTGCGGGGGGCTCATCGCGTTGGTGGGGACCGAAAGATCCCAACCCCGGCAGCCTGCATGCCCGGCCGGCGGCCTGGCCCAGCCTGCCGGTGTGCCGGGGGCAAGTACCTGCCGCGCGTGCTGCGGGTGCCGGGGCGTGTCAGAACCTGCGGATGCCCAGGCCGTCGAGGTTGATCTCGGGCTCGCGTTGCGCCACCAGATCGGCCACGGCCCGCGCGCTGCCGCAGGCCAGGGCCCAGCCGCCGGCGCCGTGGCCGGTGTTGAGCCACAGGCCCGGCAGGCCGCTCGCGCCGACCACCGGCGCCCCGTCGGGCAGCATGGTGCGGGCGCCGCGCCAGATCTGCAGGCTGGAGGACAGCTGCGCGCCGCCCGGAAACCAGTCGTTGAGCGTGCGGTACAGGCGCTGCAGCGTGGGCGTGTGGTGCTCGGCACCGGCACCCGCCAGCTCGGCGCCGCCGGCGATGCGCACGCGCTGGCCCAGCCGGGTGATGCTGATCTGCTGGGCCATGTCCACCACGCTGGAGCGCGGAGCGTGGGTGTCTTCCCGCAGCGGCGCGCTCACCGAGTAGCCATACACGGCGGTCATCGGCAGGCCCAGGCCCAG
This sequence comes from Acidovorax sp. Leaf191, assembly GCF_001424425.1. GTDB lineage: Bacteria > Pseudomonadota > Gammaproteobacteria > Burkholderiales > Burkholderiaceae_C > Acidovorax. The sequence goes on along the minus strand of NZ_LMPT01000024.1, from coordinate 92,653 downwards.
CGCGGGCAGCAGGGCTGCAGAGGCCATGCCCGCGCACAGCACCACCGCGTCGAAGCGGCGCAGCTCGGCCTCGCCCTGCACGGCCACGCCGGTGGGGCTGCTGCTGACGCGGTCGATGCGGGTGCCGAACGCGAACTGCACGCCCGCGCCCTGCGTGCCCTGGCGCAGCAACTGGGCAAACAGGCGGCAGTTGCCCGCCCAGGCGTCCGGCAGGTGGATGGCGCCTGCCAGGGGGGCTTCGGGCGACAGGCCGGGCTCGATCTTGCGCGCTGCGTCGGCGTCGATCTCGTGCACGGCCACGCCCGCATCGCGCAGCACCTGCAGCGCAGGCTGCAGCGCCTGGCGTTCGGCCTCGCTGCGCAGCAGCACCAGCCGCCCGTCGCAGGCTTCGAAGTCGAGCTCGTGCTGGATGGCGATGGTCTTGAGCCGCGCCAGGCTGTACTGCGCCAGGCGTTCGAGGGCTGCGGCCGGGGCGCTGTGCTGGCGCGCGGCGCTGCGCCAGCGCCACAGCCATGCGAGGTTGGCGCGCCCCATGCCGCCGGCCAGCCGCAGCGTGGCGTGGGCGCCCGTGAGCCGCAGCGCGTGGCCAAAGCCGGGTACGGCCCAGGGGTTCAGCAGATGGGGGGCCAGCAGGCCGGCCGTGGCAAAGCTCGCCTCTTCGGCTGCGGCGCTGCGCTGTTCAAAGACGGTGACCTCGTGGCCGTCGCTGGCCAGTTCGTAGGCAGTGGTGACGCCGACAATGCCGGCGCCCACGATGGCAATCTTCATGAATATGCGTGTTGTGAGGCGTTGGCGCTTGATGGGAAAGCGCTGACAGCTATTGTTTTTGTAGTATTTGCTCGATCTGCTGGCCGACATTGAGCACCGCATCATCCCGCAGCGCCCCGTGCCAGACCATGATGCCGACCGGGAGTTCCCCGGCCACGTGGCAGGGCAGCGACAGCGCGCAGCCGTCCAGCAGGTTGATGGCGCTGGTATTGCGCAGCAGCAGATTGTTGACGCGAAAGAACTCGGTGTCGCGTTCGGCCCCGGGCGCCACGTCCGACTGCAAGGGCGCCACGATGGGCACCGTGGGCGACAGCAGGGCGTCGTACCCGTCGATGGCCGCGTGCATGCGCGCAATCCATTGCTGGCGCGCCTGGAGCAGGTCGATGTATTCCCAGGCCATCAGCGTGGCGCCTTTTTCGATGCGCTGGCGCACCCGGGGGTCGTAGCGCTCCGGCACCTGCTGGAGCAGATCGCGGTGCCAGGCATAGGCCTCCGGCGCAGCGAAACCGTAGGCGGGCTGCTCCTGCACGGCTGGAAGGTCGATGGTGTCGATGGTCGCCCCGGCGGCGCGCAGCGTGGAGAGGGTGCGCTCGAAGGCGCGCGCCACGGTGGCGTCCATGCCGTCCAGGAACAGCGTGCGGGGCATGGCCAGGCGGTACAGGGACAGCGGCGCCTGGCTGCGCGTCACGCGGCGGGCGGCCAGGATTTCGTGCGCCACGATGGCATCGCGCACCGTGCGGGTCAGTGCGCAGGCGGTGTCGAGCGTGGTGGACAGCGGCACGGCGCCCGACGTCGGCACGAGCCGCGCCGTGTTCTTGAACCCCACGATGCCGTTGAGCGCTGCCGGAATGCGGATGGAGCCGCCAGTGTCCGACCCCAGGCCGATGAACGCCGCGCCCGTGGCCACCGAGACCCCGGCGCCCGACGAGGAGCCGCCCGGCACGCGCGGCGCGCCGGGCAGGGCGCCGTGCAGCGCATCGAACGCCGCCGGTGTGCCGAAGTGCGGGTTCACACCCACGCCCGAAAAGGCGAACTCCACCATGTTCGTGCGCCCGATGAGGCTGGCCCCTGCAGCGCGCAGGCGCGCCACGGCAGGGCTGTCGGCAACCGCCAGCGGGGCGCCTGCCAGGGCCGTGGAGCCTGCTGCGGTGGGCTGGCCCGCCACATCGAACAGGTCCTTGACCGACACGGCCAGACCTGCCAAGGGTAATTGGGTGATGCCGGGCTGCACCGCCGTGGTGCGTGCCGAATCGAAGTCGGCGCGGACGAAGCTGTGCGCGTTGGCGGGCGCCTGGGCGGCAGCGATGCAGCGTTCCAGTTCGGCGGGCGAGGTGGTGGCGCCGGCGTGCAGGCTGCCCCGGGTGGCGATCAGGTCGGCAAACATGGGTGTGCTAGAATCTTTGGGTTTTGCTGGGAGCAGTAGCGCGTGCAAGGCGGCTGTGCAGTGTGGGGGTCATCGGCTTGAAGTCGATCGTCGTCAACGGGCACCGCAGTCGGCACGTGGGGCAGCTTTCGCAAGACCAATCGCAAACCAGCCCTGTCAAGGTGTTGCGCTGCGGGTGCGAAAGCACCGTAGCGCAAGTATTGGGGCTGGATTTTAGACCCAACCTTTGGAGTATTTTTATGTCCGTTACCATGCGCGAAATGCTGGAAGCCGGTGTCCATTTCGGTCACCAAACCCGCTTCTGGAACCCCAAGATGGCCCCCTACATCTTCGGCCATCGCAACAAGATTCACATCATCAACCTGGAAAAGTCGCTGCCACTGTTCCAGGAAGCCCAGAAGTTCGCCAAGCAACTGGCAGCCAATCGGGGCACGATCCTGATGGTCGGCACGAAGCGCCAAGCCCGTGAAATCCTGTCCACCGAAGCCCTGCGCGCTGGCGTGCCCTTCGTGGACCAGCGTTGGCTCGGCGGCATGCTGACCAACTTCAAGACGGTCAAGACCTCGATCAAGCGCCTCAAGGACATGAAGGCCCAGCAAGAAGCTGGCCTCGACAGCCTGAGCAAGAAGGAGCAACTGACGTTCTCCCGCGAAATCGCCAAGCTCGAAAAGGACATCGGCGGCATCCAGGACATGGCTGCTCTGCCCGACGCCATCTTCATCATCGACGTGGGCTTCCACAAGATCGCCGTGGCCGAAGCCAAGAAGCTGGGCATCCCGCTGATCGGTGTGGTCGACACGAACCACTCGCCTGAAGGCATCGACTACGTGATCCCCGGCAACGACGACTCGGCCAAGGCCGTGACGCTGTACGCCCGCGGTATCGCCGACGCGATCATCGAAGGCCGTGCCAATGCCGTGAACGAAGTGGTCAAGGCCGCTACCACTACCGAGAGCTCCGACGAGTTCGTGGAAGTGCAAGAAGCCGCCGCCTGATACCCGGCTGCGCGACTCGTCGCGAATGAAAGCGGGGCTCCTGGTTAGCCCCCTTTTTTTTAGGCTGAACCCAATCCGATCCGATCCGATCAATCGATTGAACTGAACACTGAAGGAACAAAGATGGCTGCAATTACCGCAAGCATGGTCGCCGAACTGCGCGCCAAGACCGACGCTCCCATGATGGAATGCAAGAAGGCCCTGACGGAAGCCGAAGGCGATCTGGCCAAGGCTGAAGAGCTGCTGCGCGTCAAGCTCGGCACCAAGGCCGGCAAGGCTGCTTCGCGCGTCACCGCCGAAGGCGTGGTCGCCAGCTTCATCAACGGCAACGTGGGCGCGCTGATCGAAGTCAACAGCGAAACCGACTTCGTGTCCAAGAACGACAGCTTCCTGGCCATGGCCAACGCCGCTGCCAAGCTGGTGGCCGAGCACAACCCCGCCAACATCGAAGCCCTGGGTGCACTGCCCTACGAGCAAGACAGCTTCGGCCCCACCCTGGAAGACGTGCGCAAGGGCCTGATCGGCAAGATCGGCGAGAACATGTCGTTCCGCCGCTTCAAGCACTTCAGCGGCTCCAACCTGGCGGCCTACCTGCACGGCTCGCGCATCGGCGTGGTCGTCGAATTCGACGGTGACGCTGCGGCCGCCAAGGACGTGGCCATGCACGTGGCTGCCATGAAGCCCGTGTCCCTGACCAGCGCCGACGTGCCTGCCGAACTGATCGCCAAGGAGCGCTCGGTCGCCGAAGGCAAGGCCGACGAAGCCAACAAGGAACTGGTGGCTGCCGGCAAGCCCGCGCAAAGCGCTGAAATCACCGCCAAGCGCATCGACGGCGCCGTGCAGAAGTACCTCAAGGAAGTCTCGCTGGCTGACCAGGTCTTCGTGAAGGCCGCCGATGGCAAGCAGACCGTGGCCCAGATGCTCAAGGCTGCCAACACCAACGTGAAGGGCTTCACGCTCTACGTCGTGGGTGAAGGCATCGAGAAGAAGGCCGACGACTTCGCTGCCGAAGTGGCCGCACAAGTCGCCGCCGCCAAGGCTGCTGCAGCCTGACAGGCCGCAAAAAAGCCCTGCCCCCGCACACACCGCCGTACGTATTGCCTTTGGAGAAATCACACATGTCCCACGCCGCACCAGCCCACAAGCGCATCTTGCTCAAGCTGTCTGGTGAGGCGCTGATGGGTGACGACGCCTTTGGCATCAACCGCGCGACCATCGTGCGCATGGTGGAAGAGATCGCCGAAGTGACCCGCCTGGGTGTCCAGGTGGCCGTGGTGATCGGTGGGGGCAACATTTTCCGCGGTGTGGCGGGCGGCTCGGTCGGCATGGACCGGGCCACGGCCGACTACATGGGCATGCTGGCCACCGTGATGAACGCGCTGGCCCTGGCCGACGCGATGGACAAGCAGGGCCTGGTGGCCCGCGTGATGTCCGCCATTGCCATCGAACAGGTGGTCGAGCCCTATGTGCGCCCCAAGGCGCTGCAGTACCTCGAAGAGGGCAAGGTCGTGGTCTTCGCGGCTGGCACGGGCAACCCCTTCTTCACCACCGACACGGCTGCGGCCCTGCGTGGTGCCGAGATCGGCGCCGAGCTGGTGCTCAAGGCCACCAAGGTGGACGGCGTTTATACTGCCGACCCCCAGAAAGACCCGACCGCCACACGCTACACCAAGCTCAGCTTCGACGAGGCTATGTCCCGCAACCTGGGCATCATGGATGCCACGGCATTCGCACTGTGCCGCGACCAGAAGCTGCCGGTGCGCGTGTTCTCCATCATCAAGCACGGCGCCTTGAAGCGCGTGGTGATGGGAGAAGACGAAGGTACGCTGGTTTACGCTTGATGATTTGCCGCCGCGCTGCGCATTGCCGGTGACTGGCTAGAGGAGAACAATATGACGATTGCCGATATCAAGAAAAATGCAGAAACCAAGATGGACCAGTCCATCGGGGCGTTCAAGAATAACCTGCAGAAGATCCGCACCGGCCGTGCCAATCCCGCATTGCTCGATTCGGTCCAGGTGGAGTACTACGGCTCGTTCGTGCCGCTGAGCCAGGTGGCCAACGTCTCCCTGATCGATGCGCGCACCATCAGCGTCCAGCCCTGGGAAAAGGGCATGGGCGCCAAGATCGAGAAGGCCATCCGCGAAAGCGACCTGGGCCTGAATCCAGCCTCCCTGGGCGACCTCATCCGCGTGCCGATGCCGCCCATGAGCGAAGAGCGCCGCAAAGAAATGACCAAGCTGGCCCGCAACGAAGGCGAGAGCGCCAAGATCGCCGTGCGCAACCTGCGCCGCGATGCCAACGAATCGGTCAAGAAGCTGGTCAAGGACAAGCTCGCGTCCGAAGACGACCAAAAGCGCGCCGAAACCGACGTGCAGAAGTTCACCGACCGGCACATCGCAGAGATCGATGCGCTGGTGGCGGCCAAGGAACAGGAAATCATGGCGGTCTGAGTTCCCGTTACCAGGGTTCTCTGAACGTTCTGCATGTCTGAATCTCCGGTGGTGCCTCACCACATCGCCATCGTCATGGATGGCAACGGCCGCTGGGCCAAGCGCCGCTTCCTGCCGCGCCTGGCAGGCCACAAGCAAGGGGTGGATTCGCTGCGCCGCTGTGCCCGTGCCTGCGCGCAGCGGGGCGTGGCGGTGCTGACCGTCTTTGCCTTTTCGTCCGAAAACTGGAACCGCCCCGTGGAAGAGGTCTCCGGCCTCATGGAGCTGCTGGCCCTGGCGCTGGCGCGCGAGGTGCCCGAGCTCAAGAAGGACGGCGTGCGCCTGTACTTCGTGGGCGACCGCGCAGGTCTTTCGCCCAAGGTGCAGGGCGGCCTGGCCCAGGCGGAGGCCGCCACGGCGGGCAACGACCGCCTGATTCTGAACGTCTGCTTCAACTATGGGGGCCGCTGGGACATCGCCCAGGCGGCGGCATCGCTGGCCGCACGCGGAGAGCCCATCACCGAAGCGAGCCTGCACGGCGCGATGGGCCTGGCCCACGTGCCCGACCCCGATCTCGTGATCCGCACCGGGGGCGAAATGCGGATCAGCAATTTTCTGCTGTGGCAGGCTGCATACTCCGAGTTCATTTTCAGTGACCGGCTGTGGCCGGATTTCGATGAGTCGGCGCTGGATGAGGCGATTGCAGCCTACAGTGGCCGCGAACGCCGTTTTGGTAAAACCTCCGAACAGATCCTGTCCGCGCATCCCCAGCCGATGCCCGGTTGAGAACCTGAACGGGTTCTGAAAGGTCCCATGCTCAAACAGCGTGTCATCACAGCCCTCGTCCTGCTGGCCATCTTGCTGCCGGCGCTTTTTTACTCGTCCACCGTGCCGTTCACCGTCGTGGTGCTGGTGCTCATGGCTGCCGGTGCCTGGGAGTGGGGGCGCCTGAGCGGTTTCGGACAGGCAGGCTCGGTGGCTGTGGGCGCCGCCTGCGTTGCGCTGTGCGCGGGGTCCTGGGCTCTGGGCTGGGTGGAGCGGCCGTTGACGGCGCTCTGGGTGGTGGGCGGGGGGCTGTGGGTGCTGTCCACCGCCTGGCTGCTCAAGGCCGGGGTTCCGGGCTGGCCGCGCATTCCTTCCGCCGTGCGGCTGGTGGCGGGCGTGCTGGCGCTGTGGCTGGCCTGGCTTGCGGTCGTTCAGGCGCGCAATGTGGGCATCAATTTCTTGCTGTCGGTGCTGCTGCTGGTGTGGGTGGCCGACATCTTCGCGTATTTCGCCGGCCGCGCTTTCGGGCTGCGCTTCACCAAGGGCAAGCTGGCCCCGTCGATCAGTCCCGGCAAGAGCTGGGAAGGCGTGTGGGGTGGGCTGGCGGGCGTGGTGGTCATGGCGTTCGTCTGGGTGGCCGCTGACGCGCACTGGCAGGCTGCCGTGCCCAGTTTCTACAGCCGCATGGCGCAGCAAGGCTGGTGGCTGCTGGTGATCGCGGCGCTGTTCATGGTGGCCATGAGCGTCTCGGGCGACCTGGTGGAGTCCCTCATCAAGCGCAGCGCTGGCGTCAAGGACAGCAGCAACCTGCTGCCCGGCCACGGCGGCGTGCTCGACCGGGTGGACGCGCTGCTGCCGACCCTGCCACTGGCCATGATGCTCACCAGCCTGACGACAGCAGCAGCAGCACGGTAGCTCGCAATGATGAAACAACGACTCACGGTATTGGGCTCCACGGGCTCCATCGGTACCAGCACGCTGGATGTGGTGGCACGCCACCCGGACCGCTTTGAAGTGTTCGCGCTGAGCGCGGCCACGCAGGTGGACCTGATCCTTGCGCAGTGCGCGCAGTTCACACCGCGCTTTGCGGTGATGGCCAGCGCACCGCACGCGCGCCAACTGGCCGAAAAGCTGGCCGCTAACGGCATTCCCACGCAAGTCCTGCAAGCGGCAGATGCTCTTGAAACGATAGCGTCTCACCCGGAGGTGGACGCCGTCATGGCAGCCATCGTGGGTGCGGCAGGCCTGTCGCCGTGCCTGGCGGCAGCCCGCGCCGGCAAGCGCCTGCTGCTGGCCAACAAGGAGGCGCTGGTGGTTGGCGGCGGGCTGTTCATGCAGACGGTCAAGCAGGGCGGGGCCACGCTGCTGCCGATCGACAGCGAGCATTCGGCCATTTTCCAGTGCCTGCCGGAAGACCCTGCCACCTGGCCCGACCGGGTGGACAGCATCCTGCTGACCGCTTCGGGCGGGCCGTTTCGCCAGCGCGACCCGGCCACGCTGTCGGAGATCACGCCGGCCCAGGCTTGCGCGCACCCCAATTTCTCGATGGGGCGCAAGATTTCGGTCGACTCCGCCACCATGATGAACAAGGCGCTCGAAGTGATCGAGGCGCGCTGGCTGTTCGACCTGCACCCGGACCAGATCAAGGTGGTGATCCATCCGCAGCAGATCATCCACTCGATGGTGCAGTTCAAGGATGCGTCGATCCTGGCGCAACTGGGCACGCCCGACATGCGGGTGCCCATCGCCTGCGGCCTGGCCTGGCCCGAGCGCATCGCCAGTGGCGCCAGCCGGCTCGATTTTTCCACGCTGTCCGCCCTGGCCTTCGAGGATGCCGATGCCATTCGCTTCCCCGGCCTGCACCTGTCCTGGCAGGCGCTCAAGGCAGCCGAGGGAACGACCGCGGTGCTCAATGCCGCCAACGAGGTGGCTGTCGGGGCGTTTTTGCAGGGCCGGCTGCGTTTTGACCGTATCCATGCGGTAAATCTTGCAACTTTGGATGCGGTGTCCCCCTCCAAGCCAGACTCGCTGGCTGCGCTGCTGGACCTGGACGCCCAGGCCCGGCATGCGGCAGAACATGCGGCAGTCCGCATGGCGGCCTGAGCGCCTCCACAGAGATCTACGGAAACCCCACCATGCTGCTCACCCTTGTTGCCTTCGTCGTTGCCCTGGGCATCCTGATTGCCGTGCACGAGTACGGGCACTACCGCGTGGCGGTGGCGTGCGGGGTCAAGGTGCTGCGGTTCTCGGTCGGCTTTGGCCACCCGCTGCTGCGCTGGCAGCCCAAGGGGTCGCCGACGGAATTCGTGCTGGGCGCATTTCCTCTGGGCGGCTACGTCAAGATGCTCGACGAGCGGGAGGCGCCCGTGGCGCCTGAAGAGCGGCATCTGGCTTTCAACACCCAGCCCCTGCGCTCGCGTGCCGCCATCGTGGCGGCAGGGCCCATGGCCAACTTGCTGCTGGCGATGCTGCTGTACGCCATCGTCAACTGGAACGGCGTGCAGGAGCCCAAGGCCGTGCTGGCCAGCCCGGTGGCGGGTTCGGTCGCGCAGGCCGCAGGGCTGCGCGGTGGCGAACTCGTCGCGCAGGCTGCGCTGGGCACCGACGACTTGGAGCCCGTGCGGTCGTTCGAAGACCTGCGCTGGCTCCTCACGCGCGGCGCGCTCGAGGGCGAGACGGTGCGCCTGGACGTGCAGCCCCAGTCGGGCGCGGCGCACCGCGAAGTGCGGCTCGACATGTCCAAGATCGACACCCGCGAGGCCGACGCACAGCTGTTTCGCAAGATCGGGATCCTGGGGCCGTGGACGCGGCCCGTGCTGGGCGATGTGATGGCCGACGGCGCCGCCGCCCGCTCCGGGCTGCGCCAGGGCGACGTGGTGCTGAAGGTGGGCGCCACCGACGTGGTGGACGGCCAGCAACTGCGCGAATTGATCCGGCAGTCCGTGAAGGGCACACAAGCCGTGGCCCAGCCCTGGCGCATCGACCGCGCGGGCCAGGTGCTGACGCTGGACGTGGTGCCCGAGGCCAAGACGGACGCTGGCACGACCGTCGGCCGTATCGGTGCGTATGTGGGTGCGGCGCCCGAGTTCGTGACCGTGGAGTACGGTGTGCTCGAAGGGGCCTGGGGCGGTGTGGTGAAGACGTGGGACGTCTCGATCCTGACGCTGCGCATGATGGGCCGCATGGTGATCGGCGAGGCGTCGCTCAAGAACCTCAGCGGGCCGCTCACGATTGCCGACTATGCCGGCCGCTCGGCCAGCCTGGGCCTCACGCAGTACCTGGTTTTCCTTGCGCTCATCAGCGTGAGCCTGGGGGTGCTGAACCTGCTGCCGCTGCCAGTTTTGGACGGTGGGCACCTGATGTATTATCTTTGGGAGGGTGTCACGGGCAAGGGAGTGTCGGACGCATGGATGGAACGCCTGCAGCGCGGAGGCGTTGCAGTGTTGCTTGTCATGATGTCCATAGCCTTGTTCAACGACGTCACCCGGCTTTTTGGCTAACCTTTGCCGCGCTTGCAACGCAACTGCGGCTCCAGCTTCATTCATGAAAAAACACATCAATCGCCTGGGCGTGCGTACCGCATCGGCCGTTGCAGCCATGATTTTCGCTGCCAATGCGGCATGGGCACTGGAGCCCTTCAAGGTGCAGGATATCCGCGTCGAGGGCCTGCAGCGCGTGGAGCCCGGTACGGTGTTCGCATCCATGCCGCTGCGCGTGGGCGACGACTACAACGACGAAAAGGGCGCGGCCGCCATCCGGGCGCTGTTCGGCCTGGGGCTTTTCAAGGATGTGCGCCTGGAGGCCACTGGCAACGTGCTGGTGGTGGTGGTGGAAGAGCGCCCCACGGTGGCGGATGTCGACTTCGCCGGCACGCGCGAATTCGACAAGGACACGCTCAAGAAAGCCATGCGCGAGGTGGGGCTGACCGAAGGGCGGCCCTATGACAAGGCGCTGACCGACCGCGCCGAGCAGGAGCTCAAGCGCCAGTACATCAACAAGAGCCTCTACGGCGCCGAAGTGGTGACCACGGTGACCCCCATCGAGCGCAACCGGGTGAACCTGACGTTCACGGTGGTCGAAGGCGAGCCCGCCAAGATCAAGGAAGTGCGCATCGTCGGCAACAAGGCGTTCAGCGAATCCACGCTCAAGGGCCTGTTCGACCAGGACACGGGCGGCTGGCTCAGCTGGTACACCAAGTCCGACCGCTATTCGCGCGCCAAGCTCAACGCCGACCTGGAAACCCTTCGCTCGTACTACCTGCAGCGCGGCTACCTCGAGTTCCGCGTCGATTCCACGCAGGTCGCGATCTCGCCCGACAAGCAGGACATCTCCATCATCGTCAACGTGACCGAAGGCGAGCGCTATGTCGTGTCCGGCGTGAAGCTGGAGGGCAACTACCTGGACCGCGATGACGAATTCAAGTCGCTCGTCACGATCCGCGCAGGCGAGCCCTACAACGCCGACCAGATCACCGAGACCACCAAGGCTTTCTCGGAGTATTTCGCGCGCTTCGGCTTCGCGTTTGCCCGCGTCGAGGCCGTGCCGGAGATCGACCGCGAGAACAACCGCGTCGCCTTCGTGCTGCAGGCCGAACCGTCGCGCCGCGCCTACGTGCGCCGCATCAACGTGAGCGGCAACAACCGCACGCGCGACGAAGTGATCCGCCGCGAGTTCCGCCAGTACGAAGCCTCGTGGTACGACGGCGAGAAGATCCGCCTGTCGCGCGACCGCGTGGACCGCCTGGGCTTCTTCACCGAAGTGAACGTCGAGACGCAGGAAGTGCCGGGCTCGCCCGACCAGGTGGACCTGGTGATCAACGTGGCCGAAAAGCCCACGGGCTCGCTGCAGATGGGCGTGGGCTTCTCGAGCGCGGAGAAGGTCTCGCTCTCGTTCGGCATCAAGCAGGAAAACATCTTCGGCTCGGGCAACTACTTGGGCATCGATGTGAACACCAGCAAGTACCGCCGCACGCTGGTGTTCAGCACCACCGACCCGTATTTCACCAAGGAAGGCATTTCGCGCACGGTGGACCTCTACTACCGCACGGACAAGCCTTACGAAGACCAGGGCGGCAACTACCAGCTCGTGACCACCGGCAGTTCGTTGCGCTTCGGCGTGCCGTTCAGCGAGACCGACACGGTGTTCTTCGGTGGCGGCCTTGAGCAGACCAAGATCAAGCCCGGCACGAACATCCCCGCCACCTACCTGGCCTATGCAGACAGGTTCGGCTACAGCAGCACCTCCATTCCGCTGACCGTCGGCTGGTCGCGCGATGACCGCGACAGTGCGCTGGCGCCCAATTCGGGTCGCTACCAGCGCCTCAATTCCGAATGGTCCGTGGCAGGCGACGCCCGCTACGTGCGCGCCAACTACCAGTACCAGCAGTACGTTCCGCTGAACAAGCGCTTCACGCTGGCGTTCAACGGCGAGGCGGGTATCGGCAAGGGGATGAACGGCCGGCCGTTCCCCGTGTTCAAAAACTTCTACTCGGGCGGCCTGGGCTCGGTGCGCGGTTTCGACCAGGGCACGCTGGGTCCGCGCGACGTGACGGGTGCGTCTCTCGGCGGTCCGAAGAAAGTCACCCTCAATGCGGAGCTGATCGCTCCGTTCCCTGGCGCGGGGAACGACCGGACCCTGCGCGTGTTTACCTTCGTCGACGTGGGTAACGTGTACGGAGAGAACGACAAGGTCACCTTCAGTGACATGCGTGCCTCCGTGGGTCTGGGCCTGAGCTGGATTTCCCCGCTCGGTCCGCTGCGTCTGGCGTTTGCGCAACCGGTGCGCAAGTTCGCTGGCGATAGAATCCAGAAACTGCAATTCCAGATTGGAACGTCTTTCTAATGAAATCCTTTTCTCGCCATATCTCCTTGGCCCTGCTGCTCGGCGCATTCGCCGCTGCAGCGCCTGTGCAAGCGCAAGAGTCCTTCCGTGCCGGTTTCGTCAACACCGACCGCATCTTCCGTGAGGCCAACACGGCCAAGGCGGCCCAGGCCAAGCTGGAGCAGGAATTCGCTCGCCGTGAAAAAGAGTTGGTGGACCTGGGCAACACCCTGAAGACCGCCAGCGAAAAGTTCGAACGTGAAGCGCCCACCATGGCCGAGAGCCAGCGCACCACGCGCCAGCGCCAGCTGGTGGACCAGGACCGTGACTTCCAGCGCAAGCGCCGTGAGTTCCAGGAAGACCTGAGCGCCCGCAAGAACGAAGAACTCTCCCAGGTTCTTGAGCGCGCCAACAAGGTGGTCAAGCAGGTCGCAGAAGCTGAAAAGTACGACGTGATCCTGCAAGAGGCTGTCTACATCAACCCCAAGCACGACATCACCGACAAGGTGATCAAGGCGCTGAATGCCGCTGCCACCACCAAGTAAGCCGCAGCGCAGGACGGGTGGCGCGTGAGCTTGCTTCTCGGGCACATTGTTGATGCGCTCGGTGGTTCGCTGGAGGGGGGGGCGGTGGCTGACACCACCATCTCCCGCATCGCGCCACTGGAGGTTGCGGGCCCGGGGGACCTCAGTTTTCTGAGCAACCCCCGCTACCAACAGCAACTGGCCGCCTCCCGGGCGGCCTGTGTCATTGTGGCGCCCGCCATGCGCGAGGTGGCGCTGGCGCGCGGCCCCTGCATCGTTGCGGACAACCCCTACGTCTATTTTGCAAGGGCCACGCAGCTCTGGCGGCAGCACACATCGCCTGCGGTGCAGGGCTCGGTGCATGCCAGCGCCGTGGTGGACCCGTCGGCCCACGTGCATCCCACGGCTGTTGTCGGCCCGCTGTGCGTCGTTGAGCGCGGCGCTCGCATTGGTGCAGGCACGGTGCTCAAATCACGCGTGACGGTCGGCGAAGACTGCCACATCGGCGAGCGCTGCATCGTCCATGCGGGCGTGGTGATCGGTGCCGACGGCTTCGGCTTCGCGCCGGAGAAGGGGCAGTGGGTCAAGATCGAGCAGCTCGGCGCCGTTCGCATCGGCGACGATGTCGAGATCGGGGCCAACACCTGCATCGACCGGGGTGCGCTGCAGGACACCGTGATCGAAGACGGCGTCAAGCTCGACAACCTGATCCAGGTGGGCCACAACGTGCGCATCGGCAAGCACTCGGCCATGGCCGGCTGCGTGGGTGTGGCCGGCAGTGCCACCATCGGCGCGCATTGCACGGTGGGCGGAGGCGCCATCGTGCTGGGGCATCTGGAGCTGGCCGACAACGTGCACATTTCGGCGGCCACGGTCGTCACGCGATCCATCACACGGCCAGGACAGTACACGGGCATGTTTCCCATCGACGACAATGCGCGCTGGGAAAAGAACGCTGCGACACTCAAACAATTGCACAGCTTGCGAGAGCGCATCAAAGCGCTGGAGCAGGCCCTGAAAGCAGCATGAACGGAAGAAGAACTCGATGATGGATATCCACGCAATTCTCAAGCAACTGCCGCACCGCTACCCCTTCTTGCTGGTGGACAAGGTGATCGAGCTTGAGAGCAACACCCGTATCAAGGCCATCAAGAACGTCACGTTCAACGAACCTTACTTCGGCGGGCATTTTCCAGGGCGTCCCGTGATGCCCGGCGTGCTGATCCTCGAAGCCCTGGCCCAGGCGGCCGGGCTGCTGGCCTTCGATGCCATGGGCAAGGTGCCGGACGAGAACAACATCTATTACTTCGTCGGCATCGACGGCGCGCGTTTCAAGCGCCCTGTGGAGCCGGGCGACCAGCTGATCCTGACCATCACCATCGACCGCGTGCGCGGCGGCATCTGGAAGTTCAAGGGCGTGGCGAGCGTGGGCGACGATGTGGCCTGCGAAGCCGAGCTCATGTGCACCATGCGCAGCGTGGGCTGAGCCGCAGCGACGACCTGGGCTGACCGGACCGTGAGCAATATCCATCCCACCGCCATCATTGCGGACGGTGCACGCATCGACCCCTCCGTCACGGTGGGACCGTATGCCGTGATCGGCCCGCAGGTCGTGATCGGCCCGGGCTGCACCGTGGGGGCCCACTGCGTGATCGAAGGCCGCACGACCATCGGCAAGGACAACCGCATTTTCCAGTTCGCCTCCCTGGGGGCCGATCCGCAGGACAAGAAGTACAAGGGCGAGGACACCGAGCTGGTCATCGGTGACCGCAACACGGTGCGCGAGTTCTGCACCTTCAACCGCGGCGTGCCGGGCGCGGGCGGCAAGACCAGCATCGGCGACGACAACTGGATCATGGCCTATACCCACATTGCGCACGACTGCCATGTGGGCAACCACACGACCATGGCCAACAACACCACGCTGGCCGGGCATGTGCTGATCGGCGACTGGGTGACGGTGGGCGGGCTGACCGGCATCCACCAGTTCGTGAAGATCGGGGCGCACGCCATGATCGGATTTTCCAGCGCCGTGTCGCAGGACGTACCGCCCTTCATGACGGTCGATGGCAATCCGCTGTCCGTGCGGGGGCTGAATGCCGAGGGCCTGCGCCGCCGCGGGTTCTCTGCGGAGCGTGTGGCAGTGATCAAGCAGATCCACCGGCTGATGTACCGCCAGGGCCTCACGCTCGAGGCGGCCCGCGCCGCCATCGCGGACCTGCCGGTGGCGCACCCCGAGGCCACGGCGGACGTGGCGCTGGTGATGGCTTTCCTGGCCAGCTCCAGCCGCGGCATCGCCCGCTGAGGTCCGGCGCATGCAGACATCTCCCCGCATCGCCATGGTGGCGGGCGAAACCTCGGGCGACTTGCTCGCCGGGCTGCTGCTCGACGGCATGCAGGCGCACTGGCCCACGCTGCACTCCTTTGGCATCGGTGGGCCCCAGATGGCACGCCGCGGCTTCGAGGCCCGGTGGCCCAGCGACAAGCTGGCCGTGCATGGCTACAGCATGGAGGTGCTGCGGCGCCTGCGCGAGTTGCTCGCCATCCGCAAGTCGTTGCGCAACGACCTCCTCCAGAGCCGGCCCGATGTGTTCATCGGCGTGGACGCGCCGGATTTCAACCTGGGGCTCGAAGCCGACCTGCGCGCTGCCGGCATCAAGACCGTGCATTTCGTCTGCCCCTCCATCTGGGCGTGGCGTGCGGACCGGGTCGAGAAGATCCGCCGCAGCGCCGACCACGTGCTGTGCATCTTTCCCTTCGAGCCCGCACTGCTGGCCCAGCATGGCATCGAGGCGACCTACGTCGGTCACCCGCTCGCTGGTGTGATCCCGATGGTGCCCGACCGCTCAGCCGCCAGGGCACATCTGGGTCTGCAGGATGCGGATGAGGTCCTGGCCATCCTGCCGGGCAGCCGGTCGTCTGAAATCCAGTACATCGCCAAGCCATTCCTCGAGGCTGCAGCGCTGATCCGTCAAGCGCGCCCAGCTATCAAATTGGTAGTGCCCGCGGTACCCGCCTTGCAAAGCCGCATTGCGCAGGTCGCACAGGAATGCGGCCTGCAGGACGCGGTGCAGATCGTGGCGGGCCAGTCGCACACCGTGCTGGCGGCCTGTGATGCCACCTTGATCGCCAGCGGCACGGCCACGCTGGAGGCTGCGCTCTTCAAGCGGCCCATGGTGATCGCCTACCACATGCAGCCTGTGAGCTGGTGGCTCATGCGCCGCAAGCAGTTGCAGCCCTGGGTGGGGCTGCCCAACATCCTGTGCGGCGACTTCGTGGTGCCCGAACTGATCCAGGACGCCGCCACGCCGCAAGCGCTGTGCGCCGCCACGCTGGATTGGCTGGACGCACGCAGGCACAATCCGTCCCGGATCAGCGCGCTGGAGCAGCGCTTCACCGCGCTGCATGAAAGCCTTCTCCGCAACACTCCCCGACTGGCAGCCGATGCGATCCAGAAAATCCTCGCTCCCACAGCCTGAGCAAGCCAGCCTGCCCTGGCATCCCCCCGGACTTCTTGCCGGGGTGGACGAGGCCGGCCGCGGGCCCCTGGCCGGCCCGGTGGTGGCTGCCGCCGTCATCCTGGACGACCTGCATCCCATCGCAGGCCTAGCGGACTCCAAGACCCTGACCGCAGCCCGGCGCGAGAAGCTCTACGACGAGATCCGCGCCAAGGCGCTGTGCTGCTCCATCGCCGAGGCGAGCGTCGAAGAGATCGACAGCCTGAACATCCTGCAGGCCACCCTGCTGGCGATGCGCCGCGCGGTGATCGGCCTGCGGCTCAAGCCCGTGCGGGTGCTGGTGGACGGCAACCGCTTGCCGCTGCTGGACGTGCCGGCCGAGGCCATCGTCAAGGGCGATGCGCTGGTGCAGGCCATCTCGGCCGCCTCCATCCTGGCCAAGGTGCACCGCGACCGCTGGTGCGCGCAGATCGACCAGGACTTCCCCCATTACGGCTTTGCCGGCCACAAGGGCTACGGCACGGCGATCCACATGGCCGCGCTGCGCGAGCACGGCGCCTGCATCCACCACCGGCGCTCGTTCGCACCGGTGGCCCAAAACCTGTTCCTGTGACCCGTTGCGGGTGACCGCCCAGGTGACCCCATTGCCGATGACATCACCTTCCGTCACCCCCATCCATTCGCGCGACAACGCTTTCGTCAAGGACCTGCGCCGCCTGGCGCAGGACAGCACGGCCTATCGCAAGCAGGGCAGGGTGTGGCTGGAGGGCGACCATCTGTGCCGCGCCGCGCTGGAGCGGCACCAGCGCCCGGCGGTGGCGGTGTTTGCAGAGTCTTTTTGGCCACTGGCGCAGGTGGAGTGGGCGCAAGCAGCTCCTAAAATCATAGTGCTCTCGGATGCCTTGTTCGCCGAGATCAGCGGGCTGGAGTCGCCGGCGCGCATGGGCTTCGTCATCGACTGGGCGGTGCCGGCGTCGCTGCAGCCGGGGGTTGCCACCGTGGTGCTCGACCGTGTGCAGGACGCGGGCAACGTGGGCTCCATCCTGCGCAGTGCCTCGGCGTTTGGATTCCGCCAGGTGGTGGCCGTCAAGGGCAGCGCGGCCCTCTGGTCACCCAAGGTGCTGCGGGCCGGCATGGGCGCGCATTTCGCGCTGGATCTCATCGAAGGTGTGGAGCACGCAGAGCTGCAGGCGCTGCAGGTGCCCCTGCTCGTCACCAGCTCCCATGCCGGAGACTGGCTGCACCGCGCCGCATTGCCCTGGCCCTGTGCCTGGGTCATGGGGCACGAAGGGCAGGGCGTGTCGCCGGTGCTGGAAGAGCGCTCGGCCCTGCGCATCCGCATTGCGCAGCCCGGCGGCGAGGAGTCGCTGAACGTGGCTGCCGCCGCCGCCATTTGCCTGCACGCGAGCGGCGCTGCGCGCTGAAGGGCTGGTCTCGGGCAGGGGATTCCTGCCGGGGGTGCGGGCAGGTTCGCGCCACCCGGAGGTGGCGCGGGAGGCTGATTACTGCTGGTTGCGCAGGAACTGGCGCACGAAGTCTTCCTGGTTGGGCGCGTCCTTCTCGGTCGTGAACACCACTTGCTGGCCTTCCACGCGGATTTTCAGCGCGGATGCGAACTTGCACTGCACCTGGCCCAGGCTGGCCGCCTTGGCCTTGGCCGCGGGGGTGTTGCGGCAGAGGGACTCCAGTTCCGAGGCGACCACGCCGCAGAAGCTGCCGATGCTCAGGGTCTGCAGCTTTTCGTCATCGATGGACGCCCAGTCGACCGTGGTCTTCACAGGTGTGCCGCACGCGGCGCTGGCATCCTGGTCGGCCTTGGTCAGATCGGCCTGCGCGCTGGCCAGGCGCTTGTTGCGGTCAAAGCGGGCCAGCTTTTCCTGCACGCCTTGCTTTTGCTGGCGCTCATAGCTCGCCTGCAGGTCTGCCAGCTTGAACGCCTTGGTCTTGTCTTCATGGAAGGCCAGCACCACGCCGTCGCGCTTGCCAGGCAGGTAGACCACATAGTTGTCGCCACCGACGTACGCGTCGGTCTGCTTGTGCAGCAGGCCGTAGTTGCGGCCGTCGATGCGGGTGGAGTACACGTCGCGCGCTGCGCCTTGCCGCTCCAGGTTGCTCAGAAAGACCACCTGGTCGATCGGGTCGTTGATGCCGCTCACGCGCACCAGCGCCTGCTTGCCGTCCACGCTGGGGGCCAGAACGACTTCGACTCCCTGCGGGCCCACAAAGACTTTCGGATACTTGGCCAGCTCCATGGCCTGGGCGGCCAAGGCGATGCCGAGACCTGCCGCTGCGACAGCAAGGGGACGAATGAAAGCAAACATGAAAACAGCCTCTCTGAAGGTTGAAAACGTTGATGGTTGAATGGGCGCCGGGCGGAGTCTAGGCGCGCAGTGATGCATTGAAATGCCTGGAACACTTCCTTACGTAACAAGGTTATGCAAGACATGCATTTGCCGGGCGAAGACGCCCGAAGGGTATAATCGGGAGCTTTTCTCGCAACAGCGTCGCCCGATCGCACCCAAAGCAAAAATCTTTTCTGAGAGCAGCCACCAGCACTGCGTACGTTTGCGTGTACGAGTGGCCTGCAGGCGCCGGGCGACCGTAACCATCCGGAGAACCCAGTGCTTTTGTCTCTCAAGGGAAACTTCCCGCCCGCCATCATGGCGCTCGCAGACGGCACGGTCTTTATCGGCAACTCGATTGGTGCTACAGGCACCACCGTCGGTGAGGTGGTGTTCAACACCGCCATCACCGGTTATCAGGAAATCCTCACCGACCCCAGCTATTGCCAGCAGATCGTGACGCTCACGTATCCGCACATCGGCAACTACGGCGTCAACAGCGAGGATATCGAGGCCGACAAGGTCTATGCCGCGGGCCTGATCATCAAGGACCTGCCCCTGCTGGCCAGCAATTTCCGCCAGACGGAAACCCTGTCCCAGTACCTCGTGCGCGAGAACACGGTCGCCATCGCCAACATCGACACCCGCAAGCTCACCCGCCTGCTGCGCAGCAAGGGTGCACAAAACGGCGCCATCGTCGGCCTGGCGCAAGGCCAGGCGGTGACGCAGGCGCTGATCGACGAGGCCCTGGCAGCTGCCAAGGCGGCTCCCAACATGGCCGGGCTTGACCTGGCCAAGGTGGTGTCGACCAAAGCCACCTACGAGTGGACCCAGACCGAGTGGGTGCTGGGCAAGGGCTACGGCAAGCTGGAGTCTCCCGAGTTCCACGTGGTGGCCTACGACTACGGTGTGAAGCTGAACATCCTGCGCATGCTGGCCCAGCGCGGCTGCAAGGTCACCGTGGTGCCCGCGCAGACGCCAGCGGCCGATGTGCTGGCCCTGAAGCCTGATGGCGTGTTCCTGTCCAACGGCCCTGGCGACCCGGAGCCCTGCGACTACGCCATCGCCGCCACCCGCACCATCGTCGACAGCGGCGTGCCGACCTTCGGCATCTGCCTGGGCCACCAGATCATGGCCCTGGCCGCGGGCGCCAAGACCTTCAAGATGACGAACAGCCACCACGGAGCCAACCACCCCGTGAAGGACCTGGACAACGGCCGCGTGAGCATCACCAGCCAGAACCACGGTTTCGCGGTGGACATGCAGTCGCTGCCGGCCCACCTGCGTGCCACGCACGTCAGTTTGTTCGACGGCACGCTGCAGGGCCTGGCGCACAAGGACAAGCCGGCGTTCTGCTTCCAGGGCCACCCCGAAGCATCGCCCGGCCCGCACGACATCGCCTACCTGTTCGACCGCTTCACCGACGCCATGCGCGCGGCCAAGGCGGCCTGAAATCAAGGAACAGCGCCATGAAATTTTTCAGCTTCCCCCTCGCAACCCTGGAAAAGGCGATCCACAAGCGCGTCCTGACGCTGCCGTCGCCCCACCGCGAATGGTTCACCGAGCGATGGGCGCAAAAGCCCTACAAGAAGGCCTTTGTCGAGAACAAGGCCATGCCCCTGATCACGCTCGTGGCCAAGGGCAAGACGCTGGACGACGCAGAGTTTGCAGAGCTGCTCCAGGACTGGGAAGTGACCTTTTATGACGCTGAAGAGGAAGTCCTGCGCCCGCTGATCCAGGGGGATGGCCTGCTGCAACTGATGCAGAAGAACCTTCCCCCCGCCCGGGCCGAGGCGCTGCTTGCCAAGCTGACCGCCCGCCGCCCGCAGGCGGACGCCGCACCCTCTGTAGAGACCCCTGGCTCCCAGGCAGCCGAACCCACGATCGACTGATCGACGCACCATGCCAAAACGCACAGACATCCAAAGCATTCTCATCATCGGCGCTGGCCCGATCATCATCGGCCAGGCCTGCGAATTCGACTACTCCGGCGTACAGGCCTGCAAGGCGCTGCGCGAAGAGGGCTACAAGGTCATTCTGATCAACAGCAACCCTGCGACGATCATGACCGACCCGGCCACGGCCGACGTCACCTACATCGAGCCCATCACCTGGCAGACGGTCGAGAAGATCATCGCCAAGGAACGCCCCGACGCCATCCTGCCCACCATGGGTGGCCAGACCGCGCTCAACTGCGCGCTGGACCTGTGGCACAACGGCGTGCTCGACAAGTACAAGGTCGAGCTCATCGGCGCCACGCCCGAGGCCATCGACAAGGCCGAAGACCGCCTGAAGTTCAAGGACGCCATGACCAAGATCGGTCTGGGCTCCGCGCGCTCGGGCATCGCCCACAGCATGGACGAAGCCTGGGCCGTGCAAAAGAGCGTGGGCTTTCCCACTGTGATCCGCCCCAGCTTCACGCTGGGCGGCACGGGCGGCGGCATTGCCTACAACCCCGAAGAATTCGAGACCATCTGCAAGCGCGGCCTGGAAGCCTCGCCCACCAACGAACTGCTGATCGAAGAATCGCTGCTCGGCTGGAAGGAGTACGAGATGGAAGTGGTGCGCGACAAGGCGGACAACTGCATCATCATCTGCTCCATCGAGAACCTCGACCCCATGGGCGTGCACACCGGCGACTCGATCACCGTGGCCCCCGCGCAGACGCTGACCGACAAGGAATACCAGATCCTGCGCAATGCGTCCCTGGCAGTGCTGCGCGAGATCGGCGTGGACACGGGCGGCTCCAACGTGCAGTTCTCGATCAACCCGCAGGACGGCCGCATGGTCGTGATCGAGATGAACCCGCGCGTCTCGCGCTCTTCGGCGCTGGCCTCCAAGGCCACGGGTTTCCCGATCGCCAAGGTCGCCGCCAAGCTGGCCGTGGGCTACACGCTCGATGAGTTGCGCAACGAGATCACGGGCGGCATCACGCCCGCATCGTTCGAGCCTTCCATCGACTACGTGGTCACCAAGATCCCGCGTTTCGCGTTCGAAAAATTCCCCACGGCCGACAGCCGCCTGACCACGCAGATGAAGTCCGTGGGCGAGGTCATGGCCATGGGCCGTACCTTCCAGGAATCCTTCCAGAAGGCACTGCGTGGCCTGGAAGTGGGCGTGGACGGCATGAACGAGAAGACCCAGGACCGCGAAGTGCTCGAAAAGGAACTCGGCGAGCCCGGCCCCGAGCGCATCTGGTACGTGGGCGATGCCTTCGCCATGGGCCTGTCGGTCGACGAAGTGTTCGACCTCACCAAGATCGACAAGTGGTTCCTGGTGCAGATCGAGCAGATCGTGAAGATCGAGCTCGACATCGACAAGCTGGTGGCCGAAAAAGGCGAGGGTGCCCTGGCGGCGCTCGACGCGGGCACGCTGTTCACGCTCAAGCAAAAGGGCTTCTCCGACCGCCGCCTGGCCAAGCTGCTCAAGACCACCGAAAAGGCCGTGCGCGAAGCGCGCCACGCGCAGAATGTGCGCCCGGTCTACAAGCGCGTGGACACCTGCGCGGCCGAGTTCGCCACCAACACGGCCTACCTGTACTCCACCTACGAAGCGGCCACGCACGGCGGCGTCGCGGAATGCGAGTCGGAGCCCACCAGCAACAAGAAGATCATGGTGCTGGGCGGCGGTCCCAACCGCATCGGCCAGGGCATCGAGTTCGATTACTGCTGCGTGCACGCGGCGCTGGCGATGCGCGAGGACGGCTACGAGACCATCATGGTCAACTGCAACCCCGAGACCGTCTCCACCGACTACGACACGTCCGACCGCCTGTACTTCGAGCCCGTGACGCTCGAGGACGTGCTGGAGATCGTGGACAAAGAAAAGCCGGTCGGCGTGATCGTGCAGTACGGCGGACAGACGCCCCTGAAGCTGGCCCTGGGCCTCGAAGCCGCTGGCGTGCCCATCATCGGCACCAGCCCCGACATGATCGATGCGGCCGAAGACCGCGAGCGCTTCCAGAAGCTGCTGGGCGAACTGGGCCTGCGCCAGCCGCCCAATGCGACTGCGCGCACCGAACCCGAGGCCCTGGAAAAGGCCGCCGCCCTGGGCTATCCCCTGGTGGTGCGCCCCAGCTACGTGCTGGGCGGCCGCGCGATGGAAATCGTGCACGAGCAGCGTGACCTGGAGCGCTACATGCGCGAAGCCGTCAAGGTGAGCAACGACTCGCCCGTGCTGCTGGACCGTTTCCTGTCCAACGCCATCGAGTGCGATGTGGACTGCGTGCGCGACTCCGCAGGCGTCACCTTCATCGGCGGCGTGATGGAGCACATCGAACAGGCGGGCGTGCACAGCGGCGACTCCGCCTGCTCGCTGCCGCCGTACTACCTGTCGCAGCCCACCATCGACGAGATCAAGCGCCAGACCGCCGCCATGGCCGCGGGCCTGAGCGTGGTGGGCCTGATGAACGTGCAGTTCGCCATCCAGGAAGTGGACGGCAAGGACGTGATCTACGTGCTGGAAGTGAACCCGCGCGCTTCGCGCACGGTGCCCTTCGTGAGCAAGGCCACCGGCATCCAGCTGGCCAAGGTGGCCGCGCGCTGCATGGCCGGCCAGACGCTGGCGTCGCAAGGCATCACCAAGGAAGTGACGCCCCCGTACTTCAGCGTGAAGGAGGCCGTGTTCCCCTTCGTGAAGTTCCCGGGCGTGGACACCATCCTCGGCCCCGAGATGAAGTCCACCGGTGAAGTGATGGGCGTGGGCAAGACCTTCGGCGAAGCCTTCGTGAAGAGCCAGCTGGGTGCAGGCACCAAGCTGCCCACCTCGGGCCAGGTGTTCCTGACCGTGAAGAACGCCGACAAGCCGCGCGCGGTGGACATCGCCCGCCAGCTCGTGGCCCTGGGCTTCGAGCTCGTGGCGACCAAGGGCACGGCCGCCGCGATCGAAGCGGCCGGCGTGCCGGTCAAGGTGGTCAACAAGGTCACCGAGGGCCGCCCGCACATCGTGGACATGATCAAGAACAACGAGATCGTGATGGTGATCAACACCGTGGAAGAGCGCCGCAATGCGATCGCCGATTCGCGTGCGATCCGCACGAGCTCGCTGCTCGCACGCGTCACGACCTTCACCACGATCTTCGGTGCCGAAGCTGCGGTGGAAGGCATGAAGTACATGGACAAGCTCGACGTGTATTCGGTGCAGGAACTGCACGCGCAACTGGCGGCCTGAAGGCCCCCAAAAGCGGCATAATTGGCCGCTGAACAACACCGCCGCGCGGCAACGTGCGGCGGTTTCCTTTTGTAGGGTCGCCAATCGCACAGCATTGCTTGCCTTGCGGGCTGACCGACCGGTGCCGTGCCCCCGTGGCAGGCGCCGGCCTTGTTGACCTATGGAGACGAAAAACATGGCCACCATTCCAATCACCAAGCGCGGCTCGGAGAAGCTCAAGGAGGAGCTGCACCGCCTCAAGACCGTGGAACGCCCCGCAGTGATCACCGCCATCGCCGAAGCCCGTGCACAGGGCGACCTGAGCGAAAACGCCGACTACGACGCTGCCAAGGACCGCCAGGGCTTCATTGAAGGCCGCATCCAGGAAATCGAAGGCAAGCTCTCGGTGGCGCAGGTGATCGACCCCAGCGCTGTGGACGGCGGCGGCAAGGTGGTGTTCGGCGCCACGGTCGAGCTGGAGGACGAAGAGTCCGGCGAAGCCGTCAAGTACCAGATCGTGGGCGAGGACGAAGCGGATCTGAAGCAGGGCCTGATCAATATTTCGAGCCCCATCGCCCGTGCACTGATCGGCAAGGAAGAGGGCGACACGGCCGAAGTGCAGGCGCCCGGTGGCATCCGCCGCTACGAAGTGGTGGGCGTGAGCTACCAGTGACCGGCCCGGGCATGCGCCAGCGTCTTCCCGCCCTCGTGGCGGCCCTGTGGTGGGGCAGCCTCACCACCATCGGATTTCTGGTGGTGCCGCTGCTTTTTGCGCACCTTCCGTCCCCATCCATCGCCGGCAACATGGCCGCCAGGCTGTTCGCCGCGCAGACCTGGGTGGCGGTCGCATGCTGCGTGGTGCTGCTGCTGATGTCGCGTCCCAAACACGCGGTACGGCAATACCCGTGGGCGCAGGCTGCTATGGTTTTCATACTGGGGGGCATGCTGCTGGCATTGTTGTCCCAGTTCGGCGTGGCGCCGCGCATCGTGGCCCGCCAGGATCTGCGCCTGTGGCACAGCGTGGGGTCCGTCATGTATGTGCTGCAGTGGGGCTGCGCCCTGGCGGTGCTCTGGAGCACCTTGCGCCCAGGGGCCACCGATGCGCCCGGGTCGCCAGCGGACGATGCGGCCGGCGCGCCTGTCGACGGGCACTGACGCTGCGTAGAACCGTTTGAAGGGGCGCTGCCCGGGGCGGGCGGCGGTGCTGTGTGGCGTGCGCGCCCAAGCTTCGGTGCCGCCGTCAGCCAGTCACCGCAACGCCTGGCATCGTGGGGGCGGTGCAGTGCCCTGCAACCCGCGCCTCGTCTGTCTTATTCCCGCCAGTGTTCCGCGACCCACGTGGCCGGGCGGATATAGCGAAACCGCCGGTTGCGCCGCCCTGCCAGTGCATCGGGCGGATTGCATTCCCCGTGAAAGATCACGATGCGGGCCCCCGGCGGCACAAAAGGAGGCCGCCAGTAGTTGGTGGGCCAGGGCGGGATGCCGTGGTACTTGAAGCTCGGGCACCACTCGGCGGGCCAGTACTGCAGCTTGCCCTGCTTGTGCAGGAAGTCCGACAGGTACGCCTGCTCGTTGCGAAACTCCTGCCGGATCTCGGCAAAGTGCGCGCGGAAATGCTCCAGCACGTCCGGGTGCGCACCCAGCTCGAACCGGTAGACCGATGAATTGCCGGTGATGCGCCACGGGCGCTTGTAGTCGTGAATGATCAGGAACTGGCCAGGCTGGGTGAAGAACCCCTCCAGGCTACCGGTGACGACCACGTCCACATCGAGGAACAAGGCGGTGCCCCGCAGCCCGTGCAGATCGGCGGCGAAGGTGGCCAGCTTGGTCCAGCCGCGCTCCGGAATGCCGGGCGGCAGGTCGAGCGCCGGAATGGGCAGGCACAGCACCTCGGCGCGAATGCCCTCGCTGTCGTCCGTCAGGCAGACGAAGCGGAAGTCCCCCGCCAGATGCCTTCGCACCATCGCATACAGCCGATTGACATACTCGGGGCCGTATTTCGTGCCCCACTTCATGCACAGGATGTGGCGCACGGGCGCCGGGCCGGCCGGGCCGGGTGGGGCGGCAGAAGCTGCAGGTTCTGCAGAGACTGCGGGCAGGCCCATCAGTCGGCCTGGCGCTTCTTGATGGACTTTTGCTTGGGCTTGGCGCGCTTGATCTGGCCGCCGGAGGTCAGGCGCTGGTTGCCCAGCACGCGCAATTGCTTGATTTCCGGGCGCTGGCCGCCGCGCTTGCTGAACTTGAGCACCTTCACGTCGCGCGGGCCGGGCATGCGGTCTTCGTCCACCGCCTTTTCCTTGGCGGGCACGGGGCGCCAAAGCACCAGCAGCTTGCCGATGTGCTGCACGGGGGCGGCGTTGAGGTCGGCAGCAAGCTCCTGGTACATCAGCTCGCGGGCTGCGCGGTCATCGCCGAACACACGGACCTTGATGAGGCCGTGGGCATTGAGCGCAGCGTCGATCTCTTTTTTGACGGCAGGGGTCAGGCCGTCGCCGCCGACCAGGACCACGGGGTCCAGATGGTGGGCATCAGCGCGGTGAAATCGGCGCTCGGCGGGGGTCAGTTGAATTTGGGGCATGGGCCGTATTATCCGCGGCCTGCCGTCCGGTGCCCGGTCATCTTGCGTGTCGGGAGACAATACGGCCGTATGAAAGTCAAAACGCAGAGCAAGAAGGTCAACAAAGCCTGGTTGAACGACCACGTGAACGACACGTACGTCAAGCTGGCCCACAAGGAGGGCTACCGCGCACGGGCGGCCTACAAGCTCAAGGAGATCGACGAGCAACTGGGGCTGGTCAAGCCGGGCCACACCGTGGTGGACCTGGGCTCGACCCCCGGCGCCTGGAGCCAGTACCTGCGCCGCCGCATGTCACCCGCCGGGGCGGCAGCGGGGCAGCTCAACGGGACGATCATCGCGCTGGACATCCTGCCCATGGAGCCCATCGAAGGCGTCACGTACCTGAACGGCGATTTCCGCGAGGCCGATGTCCTCGCACGGCTGGAAGAAGCCCTGGCAGGCAAGGTGGTGGATGTGGTGGTGTCCGACATGGCGCCCAATCTGTCGGGGATCGAGTCGGCCGACGCAGCGCGAATCGCCCATCTGGTGGAGCTGGCGGTGGATTTTGCTTGCAACCATTTGAAACCGGATGGCGCGCTGGTGGTCAAGCTCTTCCATGGCAGCGGCTACAGCGACCTGGTGACGCTTTTCAAGCAGACCTTCAAGGTGGTGAAACCCTTGAAGCCCAAGGCGTCGCGCGACAAGTCGTCGGAAACCTTCCTGGTCGGGATGGGGCTCAAGAAAACCGCCTGAATCGCCTTGTCCGGGGTCAAGAAGCGTGACGGATGGCCGCAAAGTCCGTGCTGTTTCCATGGCCGATAGGGGGAATAGCTATGGCCGGGTGGCTTGAAAGACCTAAAATGGGCCACACATGCAAGCCGTGACGTGACGGCAGTGTGTCCGTTTTCTGTTTCCTGCAACTGGAGCCCCGCTTGAACAATCAGTGGTTTTCAAAAATTGCCGTGTGGCTGGTCATCGCCATGGTGCTTTTCACGGTGTTCAAACAGTTTGACACCCGTGCAGGCGCCAGCGCAGGCCACGTCGGCTACTCGGAGTTCCTCGAGGAAGTCCGCAGCAACCGCATCAAGAGTGCAACCATCCAGGAAGGCCAGGGCGGCACCGAGATCGTGGCCGTCACCAACGACGACCGCAAGATCCGCACGACCGCCACCTACCTCGACCGCGGCCTCGTGGGCGACCTCATCAACAACAACGTCAAGTTCGACGTCAAGCCCCGCGAAGAAGGCTCCCTGCTCATGACCCTGCTGGTCAGCTGGGGCCCCATGCTGCTGCTGATCGGTGTGTGGGTGTACTTCATGCGCCAGATGCAGGGCGGCGGCAAGGGCGGTGCCTTCAGCTTCGGTAAAAGCAAGGCGCGCATGCTCGACGAGAACAACAACCAGGTCACGTTCGCGGACGTGGCTGGCTGCGACGAGGCCAAGGAAGAAGTCAAGGAAGTCGTGGACTTCCTCAAGGACCCGCAGAAGTTCCAGAAGCTCGGCGGGCGCATTCCGCGCGGCCTGTTGTTGGTCGGCCCTCCCGGTACCGGCAAGACCTTGCTGGCCAAGTCCATCGCGGGCGAAGCCAAGGTGCCGTTCTTCAGCATCTCGGGTTCGGACTTCGTGGAAATGTTCGTCGGCGTGGGCGCGGCCCGTGTGCGCGACATGTTCGACAACGCCAAGAAGAACGCTCCCTGCATCATCTTCATCGATGAAATCGACGCCGTGGGCCGCCAGCGTGGCGCGGGCCTGGGCGGCGGCAACGACGAGCGCGAGCAGACCCTGAACCAGATGCTGGTCGAGATGGACGGTTTCGAGACCAACCTGGGCGTGATCGTGGTGGCTGCCACCAACCGCCCGGACATCCTGGACGCCGCCCTGCTGCGCCCTGGCCGCTTCGACCGCCAGGTGTACGTGACGCTGCCCGACATCCGGGGCCGTGAGCAGATCCTGAACGTGCACATGCGCAAGATCCCGATCGGGCAGGACGTGGCGCCCGGCATCATCGCCCGTGGCACGCCCGGCATGAGCGGTGCCGACCTGGCCAACCTGTGCAATGAGGCGGCCCTGATGGCGGCCCGGCGCAATGCGCGCACGGTGGAAATGCAGGACTTCGAGAAGGCCAAGGACAAGATCCTCATGGGCCCCGAGCGCAAGAGCATGGTCATGCCCGAGGAAGAGCGCCGCAACACGGCCTACCACGAGTCCGGCCACGCCCTGATCGGCAAGCTGCTGCCCAAGTGCGACCCGGTGCACAAGGTCACCATCATTCCCCGTGGCCGTGCCCTGGGCGTGACGATGAGCCTGCCGGCACAGGACCGCTACAGCTACGACCGCGAGTACATGCTCAACCAGATCAGCATGCTGTTCGGTGGCCGCATCGCTGAAGAAGTGTTCATGAACCAGATGACCACCGGCGCCAGCAACGACTTCGAACGTGCAACGCACATTGCGCGCGACATGGTCACCCGCTACGGTATGACGGATGCCCTGGGCCCGATGGTCTATGCGGAAAACGAAGGCGAGGTGTTCCTGGGCCGTTCGGTCACCAAGACCACCACGATGAGCGAGCAGACCATGGAAAAGGTCGACATGGAAGTGCGCCGCATCATCGACGAGCAGTACAACCTGGCCCGCCGCCTGATCGAAGAGAACAGCGACAAGATGCACGCCATGGCCAAAGCCCTGCTCGAATGGGAAACCATCGATACCGAGCAGCTGGACGACATCATGGCTGGCAAGGAACCACGTCCTCCCAAGGACTGGACGCCACGCACGCCCCCCTCGTCGGGCGGCGACAACTCCAGCGGCGGCACACCGGCCGTTGCCACGGACACCGCTCCTTCGGCTGCCTGACGGCTGGGGTGCGTTCCCATCGCTGAATGAACGGGGCCTTGTGCCCCGTTTTTCTGTTTCAGCGCGCCGCATGATGCCCCGCGTTTGCCGGCCGCTCCGATCCATGCCATCCGGGCGGGCCGTCCCGCTGCAGCCCAATTCCACAGAGTCTTTTTCCTGCGATAGACCATGATCTGGCAGACCTCCCGTTTCGTCATCGACCTCAGCCGTCCGCAGATCATGGGGATCGTCAATGTCACGCCGGACTCGTTCTCAGACGGCGGACACCATGGGTCCACGCTGGCCGCATTGAGGCACTGCGAACAGTTGCTGCAGGACGGCGCGGACATCCTCGACATCGGGGGGGAGTCCACGCGCCCTGGCAGTCCGGCGGTCCCTCTGGACGAGGAGATCGCCCGTGTGGTGCCGCTGGTGCGTAATGCCGTCAGCCTCGGCGTGCCGATCTCGGTAGATACCTACAAGCCCAAGGTCATGCAGGCTGTCCTGGACCTGGGTGCTGACATCGTCAATGACATCTGGGCCCTGCGGCAGCCGGGCGCCGTCGCCGCCGTGGCCGCGCACCCGCGCTGTGGTGTGTGCCTGATGCACATGCACCGCGATCCGCAAACCATGCAGGCCGCGCCGATGGAGGGCGATGTGGTGGCGCAGGTGCTATCTTTTTTGCAGCTGTCGGCGCAGAATCTGCTGGCCGCAGGCGTGCACAAGGATCGCATCGTGGTCGACCCGGGCATCGGCTTTGGCAAGACCGTGGCGCAGAACTTCGCCCTGCTCGCGCACCAGCAACGGCTGCGCGATGCGGGCCATGCAGTGTTGGCCGGGTGGTCGCGCAAGTCGTCGCTGGGTGCGGTGACGGACCTCCCGGTGGACCAGCGCATGGTGCCCAGCGTGGCCGCTGCCGTGCTGGCGGTGGAACGCGGTGCGTCGGTCGTGCGCGTGCACGACGTGCGAGACACCGCCTCGGCATTGAAGGTGTGGAGTGCGTGCCATGCAGCAAGCCGGGGGCCGATGCAGTGAGATGGATGCAGCCGGCGCCCGAAGGCGCAGGCGCAGCGGATTCGAGGGCGCCGAGGGTGGCCCGCGACCGGTAGCCAATAAATAGCCAACAACCAACAACGAGATACACGAGGAGACGCTCCAACATGACGCGCCAATATTTTGGAACCGATGGCATCCGCGGCACGGTGGGCCAGCCCCCCATCACACCGGATTTTGTGCTGCGCCTGGCCCATGCCGTGGGCCGCGTGCTGCGCCGCACCGAAGAGCGCCCGACGGTGCTGATCGGCAAGGACACCCGCATCTCGGGCTACATGCTGGAGAGCGCGCTCGAGTCCGGCTTCAATTCCGCCGGGGTGGACGTCGTGCTGCTGGGCCCATTGCCCACGCCGGGCGTGGCCTACCTCACGCGGGCCCAGCGGGCCAGCCTGGGCGTGGTCATCAGTGCCAGCCACAACCCCTACCCTGACAACGGCATCAAGTTCTTCAGTGCCCAGGGCACCAAGCTGTCCGATGCCTGGGAGCTGGCCGTCGAGGCCGCCCTGGCCGAGCCCCCGGTGTGGGCCGATTCCGCCAACCTGGGCAAGGCGCGGCGCCTGGACGATGCGGCCGGCCGTTACATCGAATTCTGCAAGAGCACCTTTCCGCAGGACCTCACGCTCAAGGGCCTGAAGATCGTGGTCGATGCTGCACACGGCGCGGCCTACCAGGTGGCGCCCAAGGTGTTCCACGAGCTGGGGGCCGAGGTGCTGTCCATCGGCTGCTCGCCGGACGGCCTCAACATCAACCGCGACGTGGGCGCCACGCACCCCGATGCGCTGGTGCGGGCGGTGCGTGCCAACCGCGCGGATTACGGCATTGCCCTGGACGGCGACGCCGACCGCCTGCAGGTGGTGGACGCCACGGGCCGTTTGTACAACGGCGACGAACTGCTGTACCTGATGGCCGTCGACCGCATGGGCCGCGACGAGCATGTGCCTGGCGTGGTGGGCACGCTGATGACCAACATGGCGGTGGAAGTCGCCTTGCAGGCACGCGGCGTGAAGTTCGTGCGCGCCAAGGTCGGCGACCGGTACGTGCTGGAAGAGCTGGCCCGCCACCGCTGGGTGCTGGGCGGGGAGGGCTCCGGCCACCTGCTGGCCCTGGACCGCCACACCACGGGCGACGGCCTGGTGAGTGCGTTGCAGGTGCTGCAGGCCTGCGTGCGCAGTGGCCGTACGGTGTCCCAGTTGCTGGCCGAGATCACGCTGTACCCGCAGGTGCTGCTCAACGTTCGCCTGGCGCCGGGCCAGGACTGGAAAGCCAATCGCCTTTTGGAAGACACCACGCGCAGCGTGGAGCAGGAGCTGGGCTCGTCAGGCCGGGTGCTGATCCGCGCCAGCGGCACCGAGCCCTTGCTGCGTGTGATGGTGGAGGCGCGCGACGCCCAGCAGGCCAGCCTGTGCGCGCAAAGGCTCGCGGATGCGGCCCGAGCGGGCTGATCGCGCCAACAAGCACCTCGCTTCCGGCACGCCCAGCCCCAAACGCCGTTCAGCGCCGCCGCGCAGCCCTCCATCCCTAGTTCATCCATTTCGCTCGGCCTGGCGGCGAGCGGGCGGGGTGGGCGATCCGGTACGCTGTCACTTTTGCGGCTGAAGCTCCTCGGCCGCCGCTCAGGATTCCTCTCATGCCGTCTGCCGCTTTGACTTCCACCTCGACACCCCTGGCCATCCACGTCCGCCGCGTCGACTTTGCCAACGCCCGCGATGCGCGGGCGCTGGTCGATCTGCTCGATGGCTATGCACGCGACGCAGCGGGCGGCGGAGAGCCGCTCAGCGACGAAGTGAAGCAGGGGCTGCCCGAGGCCCTGCGGCAGCGTCCACAGGCCTTCAGCGTGATCGCCTGGGCTGCAGACGCTGTCGCGCCGCACGGCGAGGTTCCGGTGGGGCTGATCAATTGTCTCGAGGGGTTTTCCACCTTTGCCTGCAAGCCGCTGGTCAACGTGCACGACGTGGCCGTGGCGCCCGGGTGGCGCGGCCACCGCATCGCGCAGCGCATGCTGCAGGCGGTGGAGGTGATCGCCCGGGAGCGGGGCGCCTGCAAGCTGACCATGGAAGTGCTGTCGGGCAACCACAGTGCCTTGCGCGCGTACGAGCGCGAAGGCTTCGCGGCCTACACTCTGGACCCCGGCATGGGGCAGGCGCAATTCCTGCAGAAGGTGCTGCACGGCCCCGGGCCCGCCGCAGCGCCCGCACTCTGAACTTTCCCCGGAGACCTCCGCATGAAGACATCTTGGCACCGGATCGCTGTGATGGGATGGGCCGCGCTGGCGGCTGTGGCCGCGGTGCCTGCCGCGCACGCAGGCAAGACGCTCGACGGCATCAAGGCGCGGGGGCAGGTGGTGTGCGGCGTCAACACCGGCCTGGCCGGGTTTGCGATGGCGGACGCGAGCGGCAAGTGGTCGGGCCTGGACGTGGACGTGTGCCGCGCCCTGGCTGCGGCCGTGCTCGGCGATGGGCACAACGTCAAGTACGTGCCGGTGGACGTGCCCCAGCGCTTCACCGCGCTGCAGTCCGGCGAGGTGGATGTGCTCTCGCGCAACACCACGTTCTCGCTCACCCGCGACGCCTCGCTGGGCCTGCACCAGACCGTGGTGACCTACTACGACGGGCAGGGTTTCATCGTGCCCGCCAAGAGCAAGATCAAAAGCACCCGCCAGCTCAAGGGGCAGACCGTGTGCGTGCAGTCGGGCACCACCACCGAGAAGAACCTGCTCGACTACTCCCGCACGAACGGCCTGGACGTGAAGCCGGTGATGTTCGAGAAGATCGATGCCGCCACCAGTGCCTATCTGGCCGGCCGCTGCACGGCCTACACCACCGATGCGTCGGGCCTGGCCTCGCTGCGCAGCACCATCCGCGATGGCGCCGCCACCCATGCCATCCTGCCCGAGCTGATCTCCAAGGAGCCGCTGGGGCCCCTGGTGCGCCGGGGCGACGACGAGTGGTTCGCCGTGGTGAAGTGGGTGATCTACGGCCTGATCGAGGCCGAGGAATACGGCGTGACCCAGGCGAATGCGGAGCAGCTGAAAACCAGCAGCACCCATCCCGTGGTGCAGCGCATGCTGGGCACGTCGGAAGACACGGGCAAGCTGCTGGGCCTGGACCGCGACTGGCTGCTGCGGGCGGTGAAGACCACCGGCAACTACGGCGAGATCTTCGAGCGCAACGTCGGCCCCAAGTCCGCGCTGGGGCTGCCGCGCGGCCTGAACAACCAGTGGAACAAGCAGGGACTGATGTACGCCGTACCGATCCGCTGAGCGCGCGGTGGTGGGGTTGCGCACGCCTTGCGTGGGCGCCATGGCGCCATGGCGGCACGGTCGCATGGGCTGACATGCCCCGTGCCTCAGTGTAGCAACGTTTGCTATTGAAAATATAGCTGCCCGCGCTTGTCCATCAAGCGGTAGAGCCTGTTTTTATCTGAAGGCGATGGTTGGGCGGGCACGGGCCGGCGCGGCCCTCGCGTTCTGCCGGCCGTGCTGCAGCGCTGCCGTCGTGCCTGCTGGCGTGTCAGTGCGCCAGCCGGCGCATGAAGGCTTCCAGCTCGGGCGCTGCCAGCGGCATGCTGAAGTGGTAGCCCTGCGCTTCGTCGCAGCCCTGTTCCAGCAGGAAGGCGAGCTGCCCTTCGGTTTCCACGCCTTCCGCCGTGGTGCGCATGCCCAGCGCCTGCGCCATGCGGATGATGGCGCTCACGATGGCGCGGTCGTTGCCCGCGTCGCCCAGGTCCCGCACGAACGACTGGTCGATCTTGAGCTTGAAGATCTGAAAGCGCTTGAGCTGGCTCAGTGATGAATAGCCCGTGCCGAAGTCGTCCATCGACATGCGCACGCCGCGCGCATGCAGCTGGTCCATGGTGGCCACGGCGGCATGGGGGTCGTCCACGGCCACGCCTTCGGTCAGCTCGAGTTCCAGCGCATCGGGGGGCAGGTCGAACTCGGCGAGGGTGCGGCTGACCATCTCGGGCAGCTGCGGCTGCCGGAACTGGATGGCCGACAGGTTGACCGCCATCATCAGCCGGGGGAAGCCGTTCGCGCGCCACACCTTCAGCTGCGCGAGCGCGGTGCGCAGCACCCATTCGCCAATCTGCAGGATCTGGCCGCTGTCCTCGGCGATCGGGATGAACTCGGCGGGCGATATGCCGCCCAGTTGCGGGTGGTTCCACCGCAGCAGGGCCTCCACGCTGCGCACGGCGCCCGTGGTCAGGCTCATCTGGGGCTGGTAGTGCAGCTGGAGCTGGTTGCGCTCCAGGGCCCGGCGCAGGGCGTTCTCCAGCTGCAGCGCGCGCACGGACTGGGCCTGCATCTCCGGCGTGAAGAACTTGAAGGTGTTGCGCCCGTCGAGCTTGGCGCGGTACATGGCCACGTCGGCCGACTGGGTCAGCGTGTCGAAGTCCGCACCGTCCTGCGGAAACAGCGCAATGCCCATGGACGGCGCCATGGTCAATTCGTGGTGATCGATCTGATAGTGCTGGCGCGAGGCCTCCTGCAGCTTGCCTGCCACGCGGGCCGCGCCGTGGGCGTTGGCCCCGGGCAGCAGCAGCACGAACTCATCGCCACCCAGGCGCGACACCGTGTCCTTGTCCCGCACCACGGCGCGCAGCCGCTTGGCGATCTCCACCAGCAGCGAATCGCCCACACGGTGACCCAGCGAGTCGTTCACGTGCTTGAAGTGGTCCAGGTCCAGGAAGATCACGGCCAGGGGCGTGTTGCCTTCCTGCGCCACGCGGATGGCCTGCTGCGCGCGTTCGGACAGCAGCGTGCGGTTGGGCAGGCCCGTCAGGGCGTCGTAGTGGGCCAGCCAGTAGATGCGCTCCTGGTCGGCCTTGCGGTCGTTGATCTCGCGGTGCAGGTCGTCCACCGTCTCGCGCAGCTCGCGGGTGCGGTCCTGCACCTGCTGCTCCAGGTCCTCGTGTGCGCGCGCCAGGGCCGCCTGGGCCTGCTTGCGCTCGGTGATGTCCATGGTGATCCAGATGGTGCCCTGGGACGGGTCTGACGCGTCCAGCGACTTGCTGCGCACTTCGCAGATCACCGGGGTGCCGTCCTTGCGGCGCAGCTCGACCTCGCCCTCGTAGGTCAGGCCCGCTGCCATGGGGGGATAGCACCGGCGTCCCACTTCGTCCCAGGCCGCATCGCTGGCATACCAGCGGCGCGACGGGCTGCCGACCAGCTCGCCAGGCTGGTACCCCAGCATCTGCTCGAAATGGTGGTTGCAGCGCGTCAGCTGCCGCTCGCGCAGGAAGACGATGCCCACCATGGCGCTGTCGAACAGCAACTGCTTTTCCGTCACGGCCGCGTTCAGCGCGGCGGCGGCGCGCTTTTGCTCGTCGATGTCGTCCACGATCCAGATCGAGCCTTCGGCCGTGTCGTGCGGGTTGATCAGGCGCCCGGTCAGGCTGGCCCAGAACAGGCTGGCGTCACGCCGGCGCAAGGGGCGTTCGACGCGGAAGGAGAGCCCTTGCGCCAGCACGGGATAGGCGGTGCGCCCCAGCTCGCGGAAGGAGTCTCTGTCGGGGTAGAAGGCTTCGGTGTTCAGCCCGACCAAACGCTCGGGGGCGGCATAGCCGAAGATCTCGGCGTACCGCTGGTTGCAGCGCACCACGCTGCGCTGGCGCAGAAAGACAATGCCCACGCCTGCACTGTCGAGCAAGGTTTGCTGTTCGCGCAAGGCGCGCTGCAGAGGCGTTTGGGGGGCGGCTCCAGGACGCTGCAACTCTGGAGCGCCGTAGGGCGCGGACATGGAACCGGGAAAAATGGGAAGCCGGGCGGCAGAAAATTTGTACCAAAGTGTAGCAGTGCTGCCTTACAACCGTTCCTGCCAGGGTGTGGCGCGCTGCCTGAAGGCCGGCCTGTGCATTGCGATGCGGCGGCCAGAGCGGACCCGCCCCACTTTCGCCGCGCCCCCGGAGGCCGCCTAGGCAGGCAGGCGCAGCTGGTCCCGCAGATACGCCTCAAACGCGGCGGCGGGCAGGGGGCGGCTGAAGAGATAGCCCTGGCCCTCGTCGCACCCCTGGGCTCGCAGAAAGTCCAGTTGCCCGTCGGTCTCCACCCCCTCGGCCGTGGTCTGCATGCCCAGGGCCTGGGCCATGCGGATGATGGCGCTCACGATGGCGCGGTCGTTGGCGTCGTCTTCCAGGTCCCGCACGAACGACTGGTCGATCTTGAGCTTGTAGATCTGGAAACGCTTGAGGTAGCTCAGCGACGAATACCCGGTGCCGAAGTCGTCCATCGACAGGCGCACGCCACGGTCGTGCAGCTGGTCCATCATGGCCAGCGCGGCGGCGGGGTCGTCCACCGCGGCGCCTTCGGTCAGCTCCAGCTCCAGCCGCCGGGCGGGCAGCCCGGCCTGCTCCAGGCAGCGCGTGACCATCTCCGGCAACTGCGGGTGGCGGAACTGCACGGCCGACACATTGACCGACACCGCGCGCAGCGGCAGCTGCATGTCCAGCCAGCGCTTGATGTCGCTCACCGCGGTGCGGATCACCCATTCGCCGATCGCGACGATCATGCCGCTGCTTTCTGCCACCGGCACGAACTCGGCCGGCGACACCATGCCCAGCTCAGGGTGGCGCCAGCGCAGCAGGGCTTCCGCGCCCATCAGCTTGCGGCTGTCCAGCGACACCTGGGGCTGGTAGTGCAGCTCGAACTGGTTGCGCTCCAGGGCGCGGCGCAGGGCGTTCTCGATCTGCAGGGCCCGTGCGGTGCGGGCTTCCAGATCGGCGGTGAAAAAGCCGTATCTGTTGCGGCCGTTCTGCTTGGCGCGGTACATGGCCGCGTCTGCCCGCTGGTACAGCGTGTCGAACGACTCACCGTCCGCCGGATACATCGCAATGCCCACCGACAGCGTGGTCGTGAGTTCGTACGTGTCCAGCTGAAAAGGCTCGGCCACTGCCGTCAGCAGCCGGTTGGCCACCTCTGCCGCTGCCGCTGCGGAGGTGGCGGGCAGCAGCAGCAGGAATTCGTCGCCGCCCAGGCGCGACACCGTGTCGTGCGGCTGCAGCAGGGACTGCAGCCTCCGCGCCACGGCGACCAGCAGGATGTCGCCGATGCGGTGGCCCAGCGAGTCATTGACGTTCTTGAAGTGGTCCAGGTCCAGAAACAGCAGCGCCAGGGTGCCGCCACGGGAGCGCTCTTCGTCGATATGCCGCTGCGCGCGCTCGGCCAGCAGCGCGCGGTTGGGAAGCTCGGTGAGCGGATCGAAGTGCGCCAGGCGCTGGATGCGGTCCTGCGCATCGCGCTGCTGGGTGATGTCGCGAAACAGCGTGATCGAGTGCGTCACCACGCCTTTGCCGTCGCGCACGCTGCTCACCGACAGCCATTGCGGGTACGTGGATCCGTCCTTGCGGCGCCCGCGGACCTCGCCCTCCCAGCGCCCGTCCTGCGTGAGACGGGCGTACACCGTGTCGGTGTCGAAGTCGCGCACGGATTCCGCCGCCGTGAGCAGCCGCACAGACTGCCCGATGGCCTCGCTCTCGGAGTAGCCGGTGATGCGGGTGAACGCCTTGTTGATGCGCACCACCGTGTGCGTCGCATCGGCGATGACGATGGCCTCGCTGCTCTGGTCGAACACCTGCGCGGTGAGCTGCAATTGCTCCTGTGTGCGCTTGCGGTCGGTGATGTCGCGCGACAGCACGATGTACCGCGGTACATCGCCCGGGGCGGTGGCCTTGCGCGCGGCGGACAGCTCGAACCAGCTCGTGCCCAGCCCGGGCAGGTCGACCATGATCTGCCGTCCCGTGGACCAGCCTTGCTGCTGCGCCTCCTGCAGCACGTCCATCACCGCCAGGGCCGCAAGCGCCGGCAGCATGTCCGTCACGTTGCGCCCGATCAGATCGGCAGCGGGTGCCATCAGCAGCTCGGGCCGCTGGCTGTGCACGCTGCAATAGAGACCGTCCTGGTCGATCTCGAAGAGAGGATCGGGAATGGCGTCGATGGTGGCGCGCAGCTGCTGCTGCGTGGCCTGGATCTCGGCCGTGCGCTGCGCGACCTGCTGCTCCAGGCCTTTTTCGTGGGCCTTGAGCCTGAACAGCAGCCAGGCCAGGTACGCCATCATCAGTGCGAACCCCAGCCCCAGGGCGCACCGCACCGCCAGCACGCCGGGGTTGCCCCAGCCCTTGTCAGGGGCCAGGCTCAGCGTCCATTGCCCATTGGGCAGGTTGAGCGCGCGCCCGACGGCCTGGTCTGCCGCAGGGGGTGGCGTGGATTGCGCAATGGTCTGCTCTTCGGACGTGCCGGGCCGCACGCGCCACAGCCGGTAGTGGTAGCCCCGCTGGGTCAGCTGCGGCAGCCGCGCCACCTCCAGCACGTCCGGCAGGCGGATCGTGACGTAGGTGAAGCCCCAGAACGTGCGCTGGCCCTGGGCGTTGTCCAGGTACACCGGCTGGCGGCCCACCACGCCCAGCCCGCCCTGGACCAGCTCCAGCGGCCCGGCGAGCGTGAGTCGCCCGGATTCGCGGGCCAGCACCGCCTCCGGACCCTGGCGGGGGTCGTTGAGCTGGTCGAATCCGATGATGTTCTCGTTGCCCTGCCGGGGCACCACCTGCCTGACGACGCCTTGCGGAGCAAGGCCCATGGCCGCAATGCCCGGGTAGAAGGGCAGCATCTGGGTGCCGATGTCCTCGAACTGGGTCACGGTGCCCTGGCCCTGCCGCACCAGGGCCACCAGGGTGTTGTTGGCCGACAGCGCCAGCTCGATGGCCCGCTGCAGCGCCTGCACATGGTCGCCCGCGATATCGGCCACCTGCGTGTGCTGCTGGTCGCGTTCCTGCTGCTCCAGCGTCCAGATCAGCCCGGCCGCACACAACGCCGACAGAACAAAAACCACCAGGGGGCCCGTGAGGGACCTGCGGGATCGGGTGGGAGGAGATGTCTGCACAGCGTGGTTTCCTGAATCCATTATGCAGGCCCACAGGCCGGCTCCCGCGTCGTGGAAAACGCTTGCCTGTCATGCCGCTGACATGCCGTGGACATGGCGATGTCATGGACGAATCCCACACTGCGACCCAGGGACCCGGTTCCCTGGCCGCTGCGGGAATGTTCGCTGCGCCGGCCCTACATCAGGAGATGTTGCACCATGAATGAGCTGTCCGCCTTGACGCCGATCCTGCCCCACGACGCGCAGCCCCGCAGCGCCCTGCAAGCCCCCGGCGCGGTGCCCGGCGCAGCCAGGGCAGCGCCCGAGCGCGGTGCGATTCAGGTCACCTGGGCACGGCATGAAGACGAGGTGCGCCAGGCGCAGAAGCTGCGGTTCGATGTGTTCGCGGCGGAGATGGGCGCTCGATTGACGACCCCCATCCCCGGCCACGACGTGGACCTGTTCGACGATTATTGCGAGCACCTCCTGGTGCGCGACGCGCAGAGCCAGCAAGTCATTGGGACTTACCGCGTGCTCACGCCGGCGCAGGCCAGGCGCGTGGGCAGCACCTACAGCGATACCGAGTTCGACCTGACCCGCCTGCGCACCCTGCGCCCCCGCATGGTCGAGCTGGGCCGCAGCTGCGTGCACCCCGACCATCGCCACGGCGGCGTGATCATGGCCCTGTGGAGCGCGCTGGCCGACTTCATGGTGCGCAACCAGCTCGACACCATGATCGGCTGCGCCAGCATTCCCATGCTGCACAACGGCGTGATCAGCGGCGATGCCGCCGCCAGCATCTGGAACCAGGTGCGCCAAACGCACCTGGCCCCCATCGAATACCACGTGCTGCCCCGCCTGCCGCTGCCCATCGACCAACTGGACGGCTCGGTCTTCGTGGAGCCGCCGGCCCTGATCAAGGGCTACCTGCGCCTGGGTGCGCGGGTGCTGGGCGCCCCCGCGTGGGACCCGGACTTCAACACGGCAGACCTGCCCATGCTCATGCGGCTGGCAGACCTGCACCCGCGCTACCGCAAGCACTTTCTGGGGGCCTGATGCGCGCCGCGTTCGACGCGCTCGGCGACTGGACTGCACACGTGGGAGGTGGGCAGGACACTGCCGCCGACGCCGCCGACGACGCGCATCCACCAGGACACCGGCACCTGCGGGCGGTGTTCATCTCCGACCTGCACCTGGGCACCCCCGGCTGCCAGGCCGAGGCCCTGCTCGACTTCCTGAAGCACCACCCCAGCGACCATCTGTACCTGGTGGGCGACATCGTGGACGGCTGGCAACTGCGCCGCCGCTGGTTCTGGCCCCAGGCCCACAACGACGTGGTGCAAAAGCTGCTGCGCCGTGCGCGCAAGGGCTGCCGCGTGGTCTTCGTGCCCGGCAACCATGACGAGTTCGCCCGCGCCTTCGTCGGCCACTCGTTCGGCGGCATCGAGGTGGCCGAGGACACCGTGCACACCACGGCCGACGGCCGCACGCTGTGGGTGACGCACGGCGACTACTTCGACGGCGTGATCCAGTGCGCCAAGTGGCTCGCCTACGTGGGCGACAACCTCTATGAGTTCACCCTCAAGCTCAACCGATACCTGAACACCCTGCGCGCGCGCATGGGGATGCCGTACTGGTCGCTCTCGGCGTACCTCAAGGGCAAGGTCAAGAAGGCGCTGAACTACGTGACCGACTTCGAGGTGGCGGTGGCTGCCGAGGCCCGCCGCCGCGGCCATGGCGGTGTGGTGTGCGGCCACATCCACCGCGCCGAGATGCGCGAGATCGACGGCACGCTGTACTGCAACGATGGCGACTGGGTGGAGAGCCGCACTGCGCTGGTCGAACACATGGACGGCCGGCTCGAACTGGTGCAATGGCATGCGCCCGCGCCGCAACGCGCAGCATCCCCTATGGCAGCGGAGGCTACGGTATGAGAATCGCACTGGTCACCGACGCATGGCGTCCCCAGG
Organism: Acidovorax sp. Leaf191; assembly: GCF_001424425.1. GTDB lineage: Bacteria > Pseudomonadota > Gammaproteobacteria > Burkholderiales > Burkholderiaceae_C > Acidovorax. The sequence goes on along the minus strand of NZ_LMPT01000024.1, from coordinate 51,754 downwards.
TCAACGGTGTGGTCACCACCCTCCTGGAGCTGGTGCAGGAGCTCGAGGCGCTGGGGCACGAGGTGCGGGTGATCGAGCCCGGCCAGTTCCAGACGCGTCCATGCCCGGGCTACGCGGGCATCGACCTGGCGGTGCGTCCCGCAAAGCAGGTGGCCCGCATGCTCGACGAGATCCAGCCCGACGCCATTCACCTGGCCACCGAGGGTCCGCTGGGCTGGGCCGGGCGGCGCCATTGCCTGCGCAAGGGCCTGGCGTTCACCACGGCTTTCCATACCCGTTTTCCGGAGATATTGCAGGCAGCGCTGCGCGTGCCGCTGTCGTGGGGGTATGCCTTGTTCCGGCATTTCCACCGGCCGTCTTCAGGTGTCATGGTGCCCACGCAGGGCGTGCTGCAGATGCTGGCCCAGCGGGGCTTTCGCAATTTGCGCCTGTGGACGCACGGTGTCGACACGCAGGCGTTCTCCTTCCATGGCGCGGTGACGCACAGCCCGCTCACCGGCACGCTGGCCCACCCCGTGGCCCTGTATGTCGGGCGGGTGTCGTACGAGAAGAACATCGAGGCCTTCTTGCAGCTGGACATGCCGGGCACGAAGGTGGTCTGCGGCGTCGGTCCGCTGGAAGAGCGCCTCAAGGCACGTTATCCGCAGGTCCGCTGGCTGGGCATTCTGGAGCGGTCGGCGCTGGCACAGGTCTACGCGGCAGCCGATGTGTTCGTGTTCCCGAGCCGCTCGGAAACCTTTGGCCTGGTGATGCTGGAGGCCATGGCCTGCGGTACGCCGGTGGCGGCGTTTCCGGTCGACGGGCCCATGGAAGTGCTCGGGGCCCATGCGGGCGAGGCACCGCAGGGCGGGGTGCTGCATGACAGCCTGCTCATTGCCGCGCAGGAAGCGTTGGCCATTCCCCGGTGCGAGGCGCGGGCCCGCGCGCTGGATTTCACCTGGGCGCACGCGGCGCGCCTGTTCGAGCAGCACCTGGTGCCTGTGCGTTCCGGCGCTGTGACGGTGCCGGCGGCTGTCACAAAATCTGTCACATCATTGTCATCTGGGCGTTAAATACTGAGGCTATCCCGCACTTGCCGCGCTTGCGTACCCATGCTGCCTTTGCCTTTTGATGACGCTGCCGCCATGCGGTTCGATACCGCTGCCATGACCGAACACCCTCCTGCTGCCTTGTCACATGACCGTCATGACGGTGCCCCGGCTGCACTGGCGCAATCCGCGCAGTGGCCGGCTTTCCTGGACCGGGACCACAGCATCCTGGCCTTCAACGAGCGCGTGCTCGACTGGGCCGTGCGCAGCGATGTGCCGCTGCTGGAGCGGCTGCGCTACCTGTGCATCGTGTCGTCCAACCTCGACGAATTCTTTGAAGTGCGCGCCGCGCCGCACATCACCGCAGCGCAAAAAGGCGAGACGCAGGGCCGCTATTCCACCGCGTCGTTCGAGGCTGTGGCCGCCAAGGTGCATGGCCTGGTCGAGCGCCAGTACGCGCTCTACAACGAGGCGCTGGTTCCCGCATTTGCCGAGCACGGCATCCGCATCCTGGGGCATGGCGAGCGTTCGCCGGCGCAAAAGCGCTGGGTGCAGGAGTATTTTGCAAGCGAAGTGCGGCCGCTGCTGATCCCGGTGGGGCTCGACCCCGCGCACCCGTTTCCGCAGGTGGCCAACAAGTCGCTCAATTTCATCGTGCGGTTGAAAGGCCGCGACGCCTTTGGGCGCGAAAACGAAATCGCCATCGTCAAGGTGCCGCGGGCGCTCCCGCGGCTGGTGCGCATTCCGGAGCGCGTGGCCTCCGAGCGCAATCAGTTCGTCAGCCTCTCCAGCATCGTGCGGTCGCACCTGGAAGACCTCTTCCCCGGCCGCGAGGTCACGGAGTTCTCGCAGTTCCGGGTGACCCGGCACTCGGACCTGGCACTGGACGAGGAAGACGTGCGCAACCTGCGGACCGCCTTGCGCCAGGGGTTGCAGCATCGGCACTACGGCCAGGCCGTGCGGCTGGAAGTGTCGTCCGGCTGCTCCCAGTTCCTGTCGGACTTCCTGCTCGCGCAATTCGGCCTGCCTGCTGCTGCGCTGTACCGGGTTCAAGGCCCCGTGAACCTGGTGCGCCTGACCCAGTTGGTGGACCTGGTGAACGACCCGTTGTTGCTGTTTGCGCCGTGGAACTCGGCCTGGCCGCGCCAGTTGCAGCCCGGCATGCCGATCATGGACCAGATGCGGCGCCGCGATGTGCTCATTCATCAACCGTTCGAGAGCTTCGACGGCCTGCTGGCTTTCCTGCGGGAAGCGGTGAACGACCCCAACGTGCTGGTCATCAAGCAGACCATCTACCGCACGGGGTCCGACTCCGAACTCATGGATCTTCTGACCGAGGCGGTGCGCCGCGGCAAGGAGGTGATGGCGGTCGTGGAGCTGAAGGCGCGCTTCGACGAAGAAGCCAACATCAACTGGGCCGAGGCGCTGGAGTCCATCGGTGCGCAGGTGGTGTACGGGGTGGTGGGGCTCAAGACCCACGCCAAGATGCTGCTCGTCACGCGCAGGGAAGGGCGGCAGCTCAAGCGCTACGGACACCTGTCCACCGGCAACTACAACATGCGGACTGCCCGGCTCTACACCGACCTGAGCTACCTCACCGCCGACGAAGACATGACCGCCGACATGGACGGCGTCTTCAACCATCTGGCCAGCCAGAACAGGCCACCCCGGTTGCGCAAGCTCATGCTGGCCCCGTTCCATCTGCACCGGCGCATGCTGGAGAAGATCGAGCAGGTGGGCCTGGCCGCCAGCCGGGGCGAGGACGCGCGCATCGTCGCCAAGATGAACTCCCTCACCGACGAAGCGCTCATGCGGGCCCTCATCCTGGCTGGGCAGCGCGGTGCGCGCATCGACCTCATCGTGCGCGGCGCGTGCATGCTGCCGGCAGGGCTGCCGGGCGCGACGGAGAACATCCGGGTGCGCTCGGTCATCGGGCGGTTCCTGGAGCACACGCGGGTCTTCTACTTCCTGGCGGGCGAGCAGGAGGACCTGTACCTCTCCAGCGCCGACTGGATGAACCGCAACATGATGCGGCGTGTGGAACTGGCCTGGCCCGTGACCGACCCGTCGCTGCGCCAGCAGATCGTGGACGAGTGCCTGGTGGCGTATCTGCACGACAACCGGGATGCTTGGACGCTGAACGCCGAGGGCGGTTATGACCGTGCGGAGCACCCCACCGACGGTGTGGGCGCGCAAGACGCACTGATGGTTCGCTACGGGCCTGTGCCGCCCGCGGGGGCTGTCGAGCAAGGGGCTGCATGATGGACCTCATCCTGTGGCGGCATGCAGAGGCGGAAGAGCCGCAAGAGGGCCATGACGACCTAGCGCGGGCGCTGACGCCGCGGGGGGAAAAGCAGGCTGCGCGCATGGCCGCCTGGCTGGACCGGCAACTGCCGGAAGGCTTGCGCGTGCTGGCCAGCCCCGCACGGCGCACCGAGCAGACGGCCAGCGCGCTCGGCCGCAAGTTCAAGATGCGGGCCGAGCTGCTGCCCGGCGGGACCCCGCAGGAACTGCTGGAGCTGGCGCAATGGCCGCGTGCCAAGGGGGCTGTGCTGGTCATCGGGCACCAGCCCGTGCTGGGGCAAACCATTGCGCAGTTGATGGGACTGCAGGCGGCCGACTGCGCCGTGCGCAAGGGGGCTGTGTGGTGGCTGCGCCAGCGGCAACGCCTGGATGAGAGCCAGACCCTGCTGCTGGCGGTGCAGTCGCCCGACCTGCTGTAGCCGCCGCGGCGCGCCGGGTGGCGGGGTCCGCTGACGGGCCTTGCCTGCCCGGACCCGCCTGGCCTGCCTGGCTCTAGCAGGACCAACCGGTGCCCTGCAGAAGCATCGCAGGTGCCTTGGGTTACTTGCGGCTGGCTTTGGCCGTCTTCGAGGCCGTCTTTGCAGTCGCCTTCACAGCCGGCTTGGCGGCGGGCTTGGTGGTCGTGGAGCTTGCCGGCGCGGCCACCGGCTTTGCGGCAGGGGCCTCGGCCTTGGGGCGGCCCGTCTTGATGGACGGCACGGCTTGCAGGGCGGAGCGCAGGGCAGTGTCGGACAGGGCCGCCAGCACCTTGAGACCGGCACGCAGCAACTCGCTTTTCTTGACGGGCTGGGCCAGTGCCGCCGAGCGCTGCTTGAGCGTCTCGATGACGGCGTACTCGTCCTTGGGGATGGTGAAGCTGTCGCGCACCAGCTTGGGCTTCTTCGCCTTGCTGTCTTTCGCGCTCTCTGCGGGCGCTGCCTTGGCGGCTTTCGCAGGCTTGGCGGGCTTGGTCGCCTTGGTCGCCTTGGCAGCAGGCTGCTGGGCTGCGGCCGCCTTGGGTTTGGCGGCGGGCTTGGCGGCGGTTTGTGCGGGGGCCTTGGCCGCTGGCTTGGGAGCTGCTGCAGCGGTGGTTTTCACCGGCTTGGCGGCAGGGGTGGGGGCAGCGGGCACTGCGGGAGTGGCTGGAAGCGGAGCGCTGGAAGAAGTAGTCATGGCATCGATGAAATAAACGGTATAAACAGTTTATACCGTTTTATGTCAGCGCTCAACACGCCCGCTCCCGACTTCAGGCCAGGCTGACGGCCAGCTCCCAGGGGGTCTTCAGCCATGCCAGCGCTTCCTCGCGCAACAGGTGGGCCGATTGCGGGTACGCCGCGGCCCAGCCACCGCGTGTTGCCAGATGAAAGCGCGCACCGTCCTGGCGCAGCGCCAGGCCCGCGGTGTCGGGGTCGCGGCGCGCATGGCACAGGGCCACGGCCAAGCGCAGGCTCAGCAACTGCAATGCGAACATCGGGTCTTGCAGGTCCGCTTCGATCTTGCGGACCTTGCCGCGCTGCCCCTGCACCAGGATTCCCAGGCGGTGCAGTTCGGGCACGGCAAAACCGGCGGCATCGGTGTTGTCCAGGATGTAGGCACCGTGGCGGTGGTAGTCGCTGTGCGAGACGAGGCAGCCGATCTCGTGCAGGCGGGCTGCCCAGTCCAGCTTGCGTGCGGCGCGCTCGCTGCCGGCGGGGGCGGCCTGGTCGAACAAGGCGCATGCCGTGCGCGCCACCCGCTCGGCATGTTCGGCATCCACCCCAAAACGCTGCATCAGCCCGTTCACGGTGGTGGTGCGCAGGTCGGTGCCGGGCTGCTCGCGGTCCAGCAGGTCGTACAGCGCGCCCTGGCGCAGCGCGCCTTGCGCGACCTGCATCTGGTCGATCTCCAGCAGGTCGAACACGGCCCGCAGCACGCTGACGCCACCGCCGATCACGGCGCGGCGCTCTTCCTTCAGACCGTCCATGCGCAGGCGGTCGGCTGTCTGCGCGCGCAGCAGCCGCTCGTGCAGCCACGCCAGCCCCTCGCGGGTGATGGTGCCGGGCGTGCCTCCGGCAGCGGCCAGAATGTCGCCCACCGCACCCGCCGTGCCGGACGAGCCATAGGCCACCTCCCACGCATCCGGGCGGAACGTTCCCAAGGCCTCGTCGAGCACGGCCTTGGCCGCAATCTCCGCGGCAAGGAATGCCGTGGCCGTGAATTCGCCTTGCGGAAAGTAGCGCTGCGACCAGGCCACGCTGCCCACGCGAAACGATGCCACCGCATGGGGCGTGAATTGCTGCCCCAGGATGAGTTCGGTAGACCGCCCGCCGATATCGACCACCAGGCGGCGCTCGTCGGACTGGGGCAGCAGGCGCGCAACGCCTTGGTAGATGAGGCGCGCTTCTTCGGGGCCCGACACCACGTCGATCGGGTAGCCCAGCATCTCGCTGCCGCGCGACAGGAACTCCTCGCGGTTGCGCGCTTCGCGCAGGGTCTGCGTGGCCACCGCACGCACCTGGGCGCGGGGGAACCCGGCCAGGCGTTCGCCGAAACGCGCGAGACAAGCCCATCCACGCTCCATGGCCTCCGGTGTCAGGTTGCGGTCTTCGTCCAGGCCGTTGCCCTGGCGGACGGTTTCCTTGAGGTATTCGACGCGCTGAATGTGTCCGAACTCGTAGCGCCCGATTTCAAGGCGAAAACTGTTGGAGCCGAGGTCGACCGCGGCGAGGCGTGTGCCGTTGTGCATATTGTTCTGGTAGGAGCTTCGACCGGCATCCTACCGCGTGCCACGGCGCATGGAAGCTGCTGCCCGCGCACGGCAGGAGAAGAGGAGGGAATGGCCAGCGTCAAGCCAGTGTGTTGTGGTTGTGTGACGGGTTCGTGACATTGCCTTTTGGGTGTTTTACCTCTGTAGCGCACGGTCGAATGGGTGGCTTTTTGTCACTGAATTGTCATCTTGGCCCCCTAGAGTTCACGGTGTTCCTGTTAACCCTAGTCCAAAGGTAACCTCATGAAACGCACATTTCTCAAAACCGTTGCAGTCGCACTGGCCACCTTCGCGGTCGGTGGTGCCTTTGCAGCGGACATCACCGGCGCTGGCGCTACCTTTCCCTTCCCGATGTACGCCAAGTGGGCAGAAGCCTACAAGAAGGAAACCGGCACGGGCCTGAACTACCAGTCCATCGGCTCGTCCGGCGGCATCCGCCAGATCCGCGCCAAGACCGTCGTGTTCGGCGCCACCGACGCCCCGGTCCCCGGTGCTGACCTCGACAAGGACGGCATGGTGCAGTTCCCCGCCATCATCGGCGGCACGGTGCCCGTGATCAACCTGGACGGCTTCAAGCCCGGCGAACTGCGCGTTACGGGCCCCGTGCTGGCCGACGTGTTCCTGGGCAAGATCGCCAAGTGGAACGACGCCAAGCTGGCGGCCCTGAATCCCGGCAAGACCCTGCCTGACCAGAACATCACCGTCGTGCACCGCGCCGACGGCTCCGGCACCACCTTCAACTGGACGGACTACCTGTCGTCCGTGAGCAAGGAGTGGGCTGACTCCGTGGGCAAGGGCGCTGCCGTCAAGTGGCCCGCAGCGTCGTCCGTGGGCGGCAAGGGCAACGAAGGCGTCGCCGCCAACGTCTCCCGCGTGAAGGGCTCCATCGGCTACGTCGAATACGCCTACGTCAAGAAGAACAACATGAACTTCCTGCAGCTGCAAAACGCTGACGGCAAGTACGTGAGCCCCGACGACAAGACCTTCGCCGCCGCTGCCGCCAGCGCAGACTGGTTCAGCGTGCCCGGCATGGGCATCTCGATGGTCAACGCCAAGGGTGCCGACAGCTGGCCCGTCAGCACGGCCTCGTTCATCCTGATGTACAAGGACCCGGCCGACAAGGCGCAATCGGCCGAAGTGCTCAAGTTCTTCGAATGGGCCTTCAAGAACGGCAAGGGCATGGCCACCGAACTGGACTACGTGCCCCTGCCTGACAGCCTGACCGCCGAGATCCGCTCGAAGGTCTGGTCGCAAATCAAGAAGTAATTAACTCCAACAATAAAAGCAGTCTGCCCCAAAATAGTACCCATCGGCCGGCCGGTCTGGCCGATGGGTACTGGTTTGTGGGGCCTCCAGAAGCCAGATGGGAGTCAACATGAGCGTGGGAACCACCATGAGTTCGCAACCCGTGTCCGTCAATAAAGTGACGGGCGCCCCCACAGAGTCCATGGTCTCGATTGCCAAGCGGCAACGCCTGCAGGACATCTTTTTCCATCGCCTGACCCAGAGCCTGTCGCTGCTCGTGCTCGCTGCGCTGCTGGGCATCATCGTTTCTCTTTTCGTCTACGCATGGCCCACGTTCCACAAGTTCGGCGTCCAGTTCATCTGGCGCGTGGAATGGGACATCATCAATGAACAATTCGGTGCTGCGATCGCCATCGTCGGCACCCTGGCCAGCGCGGGCATTGCGCTGCTGATCGCCGTGCCGCTCGCTTTCGGCATCGCCCTGTTCCTGACCGAAACCTGCCCTGTGTGGCTGCGCCGTCCGCTGGGCACGGCGGTAGAGCTGCTGGCGGCCGTGCCGTCCATCATCTACGGCATGTTCGGCCTGTTCGTGTTCGCGCCGCTGTTCGCGGACTATTTCCAGATGCCGGTGCAAAAGCTCCTGGGCTCCATGCCGCTGGTGGGCTTCCTGTTCGGTGGCAGCACCAACGGCTTCGGCATCCTGGCGGCGGGCATCGTGCTCGCTTTCATGGTGCTGCCCTTCGTGGCGGCCGTGATGCGCGACGTCTTCGAGATCGTCCCTCCCATCCTGCGCGAGTCGGCCTATGGCCTGGGCTGCACGACATGGGAAGTGGTGCGCCGCGTGGTGCTGCCCTACACCCAAAAGGGCGTGATCGGCGGCGTGATGCTGGGCCTGGGTCGCGCTCTGGGCGAGACCATGGCCGTGACCTTCGTCATCGGCAACGCCAACCGCATGCCCACGTCGCTCTTCTCGCCCGGCACGTCCATCGCCTCCACGCTGGCCAACGAGTTCGGCGAGGCCGCGGACTTCCACCTCTCCACGCTGTTTGCCCTGGGTTTCCTGCTCTTCGTCATCACCTTCGTGGTGCTGTCGGCCGCCAAGATCATGCTGCTGCGCGCCGAGAAGGCCAAGGGCCTGTGATCTGGACCATGAACCCACTCAATTGAGACAAGCTCCATGGAATTCAACCAACAACTGTACAAAAAGCGCCAGCGCTCCAACGCCATCGGCCTGACCCTGTCCCTGGGCGCGATGGTGCTGGGCCTGTTCGTGCTGCTCTGGATCCTGAGCGTGCTGCTGTCCAACGGCTTCGCCGCGCTGGACTGGAACATGTTCACCCAGTCCACCCCAGCCCCCGGCTCGGAAGGCGGTGGCCTGGCCAACGCCATCGTGGGCAGCCTGATGATGGTGGGCTTCACCGTGCTGTTGTCCACGCCCATCGGCGTGCTGGCCGGCGTCTACCTGGCCGAGTACAGCGGCCAGAGCAAGACGGCAGAGCTCACCCGCTTCGTGACCGACATCATGCTGTCTGCGCCCTCCATCGTGCTGGGGCTGTTCGTCTACGCGATTGCCGTGGCCACCGTGGGCAACTTTTCCGGCTGGGCCGGCAGCCTGGCGCTGTCGCTGATCGCGGTGCCCGTGGTCGTGCGCACCACCGAGAACATGCTGCGCCTGGTGCCCGGCAGCCTGCGCGAAGCGGCCTTTGCGCTGGGCGCGCCGCGCTGGAAGGTGTCCGTCATGGTCACCCTGCGCGCAGCGCGCAGCGGTGTCATGACCGGCCTGCTGCTGGCCGTGGCCCGCATCAGCGGCGAGACGGCGCCCCTGCTGTTCACCGCACTGAACAACCAGTTCTTCAGCACCAACATGAATGCGCCCATGGCCAACCTGCCCGTGGTGATCTTCCAGTTTGCGCTGAGCCCCTACGAAAACTGGGTGCGCCTGGCCTGGGGCGGCGCACTGCTCATCACGCTCTCGGTGCTGATCCTCAACGTCGTGGCGCGGGTTTTCCTGCGCGAGAAGAGCCGCGCCTGACCTGTCTGCCCCCGTACGCAGACACCCCCCAGACAGTCCCCATTTTCAGGATTTGACAATGACCGCTACTGCTACCGCCACTGCCAGCAAGAACGCGCTGGAACTGCGCAACCTGAGTTTCTTCTACGGCAAATTCCAGGGGCTGCGCAACGTCAGCCTCAACATCGCAGAACACAAGGTCACCGCTTTCATCGGCCCCTCGGGCTGCGGCAAGTCGACCCTGCTGCGCACGCTCAACCGCATGTACAGCCTGTACCCCGGCCAGCGGGCCGAGGGCAAGATCAACTTCTACGGCCAGGACATCCTGGACCCCAAGCAGGACATCAACCTGCTGCGCGCCCGCATCGGCATGGTGTTCCAGAAGCCCACGCCGTTTCCCATGTCCATCTACGACAACATCGCCTTCGGCGTGAAGCTGTACGAGAGCCTGAGCAAGAGCGAGATGGACGACCGCGTGGAATGGGCGCTGTCCAAGGCCGCGCTGTGGACCGAGGTGAAGGACAAGCTGCACCAGAGCGGCCTGTCGCTGTCCGGCGGCCAGCAGCAGCGCCTGTGCATTGCGCGCAGCGTGGCGGTCAAGCCTTCGGTGCTGCTGCTCGACGAGCCCACCTCGGCGCTGGACCCGCTGTCCACCGCCAAGATCGAGGAGCTGATCGACGAGCTCAAGCACGACTACACCATTGCCATCGTGACGCACAACATGCAGCAGGCCGCACGCTGCAGCGACTACACCGCCTACATGTACCTCGGTGAAATGATCGAGTTCGGTGCCACCGAACAGATCTTCTTCAAGCCCGAGCGCAAGGAAACCGAAGACTACATCACCGGCCGTTTCGGCTAAGGAGACAACGAGATGCCCGATAAACATCTTTCCTCGCAGTTCGACAGCGAACTCAACAGCGTCTCCGCCCGCGTCATGGAGATGGGCGGCCTCGTGGAGTCGCAGATCCGCCAGGCGGTCTATGCCCTGTCCCAGTTCAGCCTGGAGGCCGTGGAAACCGTCGCCTCGATGGAGACCCGCATCAACGCGATGGAGGTCGAGATCGACCAGGAGCTGTCCTCCATCATCGCCCGCCGCCAGCCCACCGCGCGCGACCTGCGCCTGCTGCTGGCCTTCTCCAAGGCCACGGCCAACCTGGAGCGCATGGGCGACGAGGCCAACAAGATGGCGCGCATGGTGCGCTCCATCATCGAGAGCGGTGCCCCGCGCTCGCTGCCGTCGAGCGACCTGCGCACCGCCGCGGAGCTGGCCTCGGGCCTGCTGCGCAAGACGCTGGACGCATTTGCGCGCCTGGACGTGAAGGCCGCCGTGGCCATCCTCAAGGAGGACGACCTCATCGACAAGGAGTTCGACGGCTTCGTGCGCAAGCTCGTCACCTACATGATGGAAGACCCCCGCACCATCTCCCCCAGCCTGGACCTGCTGTTCCTGGCCAAGGCGATCGAGCGCATCGGTGACCATTCCAAGAACGTGGCCGAGCTGATCATCTATCTGGTCAAGGGCAAGGATGTGCGCCACACTGCCCTCGACGAGATCGAGTCGGCCGTTCTATAAGAAGAAAGGGCTTTGGCAACACCATGACAGAACTCACCCCCACGCTACGCCGCCACGCGGGCCGCTGCTTTCTGAGCGCAGCGCTTTCTCACCTGGGGGCGGCCCGGCGATGAGAAAACTCCCACGCGTCCTCATCGTCGAGGACGAACCCGCGATTGCCGAGCTGATTGCCGTCAATCTGCGCCACAACGGATTCCAGCCCTTCTGGGCGGAAGACGGCGAGTCCGCCCAGCGCGAGCTCGATGCCGTGCTGCCCGATGTCATCCTGCTGGACTGGATGCTGCCGGGCCAAAGCGGCCTGTCGCTGGCCCGCAAGTGGCGTGCCGACAGTCGCACCAAGCCGATCCCCATCCTCATGCTCACCGCCCGCGGCGACGAGCCGGACAAGGTGGCGGGGCTCGATGCCGGTGCCGACGACTACATCACCAAGCCGTTCTCCACGCAGGAGCTGCTGGCCCGCATCCGTGCCGTGCTGCGCCGCCGCGCGCCGGAGCAGGTCAGCGACAGCGTGACCATCGGCGAGCTGGTGCTCGATGCCGGCACATACCGCGTGACCTTCCAGGGCCAGCCGCTCAAGGTGGGCCCCACGGAGTTCAAGCTGCTGCACTTTTTGATGAAGCATGCCGAACGCGTGCACAGCCGCTCGCAGCTGCTCGACAAGGTGTGGGGCGACCACGTCTTCATCGAGGAGCGCACGGTGGACGTGCACGTCAAGCGCCTGCGCGAAGCCCTCGGGTCCGCGTCCGTCATGGTGGAGACCGTGCGCGGCGCAGGCTACCGCCTCACGGCGCAGCCGCAGGTGCAGTTGCAGGCCTGATATCCATTTGCCTTCAAAAATATAAAACCCGTTCACGCTGAGCTTGTCGAAGCGCCGCGCGAGGCTTCGACAAGCTCAGCCCGAACGGCATCAAATGATTGAACGCAAATCCGTATGAGCTTGTTTTTCTTGCTGTCTTGAACGGGGCGCACGCGTTGCGCCCCTGGTGTTTTTGAAAAGGCGTTGCGGACCGGATGCTGTGGCGAATTACGTATTTTCTGCTCTGGCAGATTGCGGGCGGTAGCCTGGGCTGGTGGCAGGGAGGGCCGTGGGGCGCCGCACTGGGTGCCGCGCTGGCCGGGTGGGCTTGGTTTGTGTGGGACCTGCTGCGCGGCGCGCGCGTGCTGCGCTGGCTGCGCACGGGCGATTTGACCGACGTGCCGTCCATGCGCGGCATCTGGGGCGAGGCGGCCGACCGGGCGCGGCGCCTGCTGCGCCGGCAGGAAGCGCAGATCCGCGACAGCCAGGACCGGCTGCAGGAGATTCTCGCGGCGCTGCAGGCCACGCCCAACGGCGTGGTGCTGCTCGATGCGCAGGGGCGCATCGAATGGTGCAACCAGATGGCGGCCAACCAGTTCGGCTTCGACGCGCAGCGCGATGTGATGCAGTCCATCGGCAACCTGGTGCGCGACCCCGAGTTCACCGCGTATTTTGCCGAGCAGGACTTTGCGCACGACGTGGTGCTGGAAGGGCGTTTCAGCACGCCGTCGCGGCCGGTGCGCATCTCGGTGCACCTGCACCCCTACGGTGATGGGCGCACCCTGCTGCTGTCGCGCGACGTCACGGCCCTGGAGCAGGCCGACGCCATGCGGCGCGACTTCGTGGCCAACGTGTCGCACGAGATCCGCACGCCGCTCACGGTGCTGACGGGCTTTGTGGAAACCCTGCAGACCCTGCCCTTGAACGCCGACGAGCGCTCCCGCTACCTGGGCATGATGGCGCAGCAGGCCCAGCGCATGCAGAGCGTGGTGCAGGACCTCTTGACCCTGTCGCGGCTGGAGGGCAGCCCGCCGCCCGGCATGGCCGAATGGACCCCGGTGCAGGCGCTGCTGCAGCGCTGCGAGGAAGAAGGGCGCGCGCTGTCTGCGCTGCTCACGCAAAACCTGCCGCGGCAGCATGTGATGGTCTTTCCGGGGGCTGAGAGCCTGCGCATGGAAGGCCAGATCGCCGGCGTGCCTGCCGAGCTGCAAAGTGCCCTGTCCAACCTGATCAACAATGCCGTGCGTTACACGCCGGCAGGTGGCTCCATCACGATCGCCTGGCAGCGCAAGGACGACGGCAGTGCCGTCTTCTCGGTGCAGGACACCGGTCCCGGTATCGCCCCCGAACACATCCCCCGCCTGACCGAACGCTTCTACCGCGTGGACCGCAGCCGCTCGCGCGAGACCGGTGGCACCGGCCTCGGGCTGGCCATCGTCAAGCACGTGCTGCAGCGGCACGGCGCCACGCTCGAGATCTCCAGCACGCTGGGCAAGGGCTCGGTGTTCGCGGTGACCTTCCCGGCCAACCGGTTGCGCGGCTTTACGCTGCCTGCGGTGGCCGCCTGACAGGCCAGACGGTCAGACGAACCACGCAGGGCAAGATGGGGCAAGGCAGGGCAATGCCTGCATCCGAAGGCGGCGCACCTCAGCCCTGCCGGTGAATGGCCCGCCACAGCATGGCCACGAACAGCAGCGCCGTGGCCAGCAGGGCCGCCGCGCTGGCGGCCCAGAACGGCATGGGGGAGGGCGCTACCGCCCACATGCCCGCGCCGTGGTAGGCCCACAGGTAGCCGCCGCCCAGGCCCGCGCCCCACAGCAACACGCAGTACACCACCAGCGGTGCCACCGTGATCCGGTAGCAGCGCAGCACGAACACGCACAGGGTCTGCATCGCATCCGCCAGGTGGTAGGCGGCCACCCAGACCAGCACGCCGCCCGCCATCGCCACCACCGCAGCATTGCTGGAGTAGATGCTGCCCAGGTGGTGTCTTGCTATGAATAATATAGCTGCCAGCGCAATGGCAGCGAGCGCTGCAAGCCTCAAGCCGAGCAGAACCACCTGCCGGGCACGCGCCGGATCGCCCGCCCCCAGCCAGTAGCTGGTGCGTGCGCTGGTGGCGATCGACAGCGACAGCGGCACCATGTAGAGCACCGCTGCCAGGTTGGACGCGATCTGGTGCGCGGCCGATGCGATGGTGCCCTGGCGCGCGATGAACAGCGCCATGAGCGTGAACGAGGTCACCTCCACCATGACTGCCAGCCCGGCCGGCACGCCCAGCCGCGCGAACCCGGCGATGGTGGGCCAGTGGGGGCGCTCCATGCGGCGCCAGATGGCGAGCGGGTCGTAGATGTCCCGCGTGCGCAGCAGCCAGATGGCCAGGCCCAGCATGCTGCAGTTGACGATGAGCGTGGCCCAGGCGCAGCCCACCACCCCTTGTGCGGGCAGCCCCATGCCGCCGAAGGTGAACCAGATCGACAGCGGCAGCTTGATGAACAGCGAGCCCACCTGCAGCCAGGTGACGAGCTGCGGGCGCCCCAGCGCCTGGTTCAGCGTGCTGTAGATGCGAAAGAGCAGGGCCGGTGGCAGCGCCAGCGCGAGCACGGCCAGGTAGCGCTCGACCTCGGTGCGCAGGGCGGGCGGCACTTCCGTCCAGCGCAGCAGGGGGCCGGGCGACAGCAGGATGGCCATGCCCACCACCGATGCCGCCGCGCACAGGTACATCGCTTGCCGCAGTGACCGGCCGATGGCCTCGGTCTGCCGCGCGCCGCGCTGTTCCGCCCACACCGGCAGCAGCGCCTGCAGCACGCCGATGAGCGCCACGTACACGCTGATGAAGATGGCCGAGCCGACCGACAGTGCGGCCAGCGAGGCCTCGCCATAGCGGCCCGCGACGATGGTGTCCGTCACGCCGAATGCCATGACGGCCAGTTGCCCGGTCAGAACGGTGGCGGCGTGCCGGGAGATGGTGGATAGCTCGGACATGTCAGGGTGTGTGTAGCGCTGTGCCCCGCCGGCCGTCCATGCAGCCAGCGACGGGTCAGCCCGTGGAAATTTTCAAATGCGCCCTGCAAGGCTTCACGTCGATACGCTGCGTGGCCAGGCCAGCGGCGCGGGGGGGTGAAAGCCTTTGGTGCTGGCATGCTGGCAGCCACGCTGCGCGCCCCGTGAGGGCCAGGGCGTGACGCCGAAGGGGCTGGCGCGTCAGCTCCCCCTGCGCCGCAGCACCAGGAGGTGATCGTTCTTGTCGGTGGGGCGGGGAACGACCGCCAGGCGCTCCCAGAGCGCCGCGTTGACCATGCGCTCGGACGCCGGCCAGGATTCCATGTCCGCCACCAACCAGTTGCATTCGTCCTGCAGGCCCGCGCGCTCCAGCCTGAGCTGGCCGTGGTACTGGAGTGCGGCAACCTGCGCGCGGCTCAGGCCCACCGTCTGCACACACCCGGGGTTCGTGCCCAGCACCGCCTGCACGGCGCGCACCTGGGGGCCGTAGCTGCGGGCATAGTCCAGCAGCGGCAACCACAGTGTCATCAGCAGGACCCAGCCCAGCGCCGCACCACCCGCGGGCAGCACCAGGCTCTTCCAGATCGGCGCGCGGTCGCGCGAGGCGCGCCACCACACCAGCACGCACCAGCCGGCGGTCGCCGCCAGAGCCACCACCAGCGCCAGCGCAGAAAACTGCGGCACAAAGCCCGGTGCCAGCTTGGCCACGTTGGCCGCCGGCTTGGCCGGAAAGCCTGTCTGCATCGCGATCCAGATCACCCAGATGGCCAGGGCCGACACGGTGAAGAACAGCAGCGTGAACCAGTCGATCAGCGCGCCCACGCTGCGCCGCAGGGTGGGCAGGGCGAATGCCGCCAGCGCGGCCAGCGCCGGCAGGCCCAGCAGCAGCGCCCGGTCGGCCGGCTGCGTGGTGATCGTGGCGGCAATGGAGACGGCAGAGAACCACAGGGGCAGCAGCAGATGCCGATGGCCTTGCCGGCTGAAGATCTGCTTGCGCCAGCGCCACAGCGTCCACAGGGCCAGGGGCCAGGCGGGCCAGCCAAACCACAGCAGCAGCCGCGCCAGGCTCTGCCATTCCTTGCCGCCAGAATTTGCGCCCACGATCCGCCAGCGCCACAGGTCGAGCTTCCAGGCGACCAGCGCAGCCACCACGGTGATGGCGGCCAGCGCCAGGGTCCAGGGCAGGCGACGGTCGGTGCTGCTGCCCGGGGCCAGCACCACCAGCACCACGCTGCCCACGCCCAGCAAGGTGGCCAGCGCCGGGGCGCCTGCGAGCGTCAGGCCCAGCATGCCCACCACCAGCGCGATGGCAGGGGCCACGGTGCGGTGGGGCATGGCCGCCACGGCAAAGAAGAGCAGGGCGGTGCAGCTGAGCTGCACCAGGTAGCTGGTCACCTCGTGCGACAGCTGGGCCAACCCCAGGCAGGCGATCAGGGCGAGCAGCGCGCCGTCGGCGATCGCGCGGGCATAGTCGGGCGGGTTGGCCTCGCCGCCAAACGCAAAGGCCACCGGCTGCGCGCCCGGGCTGCGTGCCAGGTAGTACACGCCGTACCAAGTGGCCATGAGGGTGATCACCAGCAACGCGGCAAAGGGCACGCGCACCGCCATCTCGGGCGACAGCAGCCACGCTGGCGTGATCTGGATGGCCCAGGCGCCCAGCCAGTAGGGCAGCAGACCCTCGGTCTCGGGGGGCATGCCGCCCAGCAGGGGAGCCAGCCACGGCGTGCGCTGCTGCGCCAGCTCCAGCATGTAGCCGAATGCGGTGACATCCGCACTCTTCCAGGGGTCGCGGCCCACGAAGCCCGGCACCACATAGGCGATGCACAGCAACAGCAGCGCCCACCGCGGCAGGGGGCGGACGGCGCTTTGGGTCACGATGGCGGGGGTGGGAGGAGTCACGCGTCAGAAAGGCAGCAAAAGCGGAGCCGTCGAGAATAAGCGCAAAAACGCACCAAAACGATACAGGATGCAGGGACCGCCAGCGTCGGGATCAAAAACTCCCGCGTTCTTGTCCCCGCCGGCCCGTGGCCAGCGCGGTGATGCCCACCACGGACCAGCCGCTGCAAAGCAAAAAGGCAGCACGGTTGCCCGGGCTGCCTTTTGTGGCGGTAACGCGCAGGAGGCGAATTACTTCGCTGCGGTCTTGCCGAAACGGTTGCGGAAGCGCTCGACGCGGCCACCCATGTTGTCCACCGACTTTTGCGTGCCGGTGTAGAAGGGGTGCGACTCAGAAGAGGTATCCAGCTTGAACAGCGGGTATTCCTTGCCTTCGAAGGTTTCGGTTTCCTTCGTGTTCACGCACGAACGGGTCACGAACTTGAAACCGTTGGACAGGTCCGAGAACAGGACTTCGCGGTAGTTGGGGTGAATGCCTTCTTTCATGATCAATCCTTGTCAAGTGCGGGAGCCGTGCTGAACCCGGTGCAACCTTTGCGCCGTGGAACATCCAGCGTACTTTCCGCAGAAAAAGCCCTCTATTATGGCACAGGCGGTTGGACGGCTTTTTGCGATGGCCCGTGACGGCTGAAACTGGCGCGGCCTGGGCCAGAACCGCCGCGCAAGGGACGCCCCGCCGCGCTGGCGGTGTCCCCCTTCCCGAATTGCGTAGCAATTCGAGAGAAGGGGGAAGGCGCGACAGCGCCTCAGGGGGTTGTCACCCGCCTCTTCTCATCATGTCGAAGAAGTCCACGTTGGTCTTCGTGGCCTTCATGTTCTTGATCATGAGCTCCATCGACTCGATCTCATCCATGTTGTACATGAACTGGCGCAGGATGCGGGTCTTTTGCAGGATCTCGGGGGCCAGCAGCAGCTCTTCGCGGCGCGTGCCGCTCTTGTTGAGTTCGATGGCGGGGAACACGCGCTTTTCGTACAGGCGGCGGTTCAGGTGGATTTCGCAGTTGCCGGTGCCCTTGAACTCTTCGAAGATCACTTCGTCCATGCGGCTGCCGGTGTCGACCAGTGCGGTGGCGATGATGGTGAGCGAGCCACCTTCCTCGACCTTGCGCGCGGCGCCGAAGAAGCGCTTGGGGCGCTGCAGCGCGGCGGCGTCCACACCGCCGGACAGCACCTTGCCGGACGAGGGCACGACGTTGTTGTAGGCGCGGGCCAGGCGGGTGATGGAGTCGAGCAGGATGACCACGTCCTTCTTGAGCTCGACCAGGCGCTTGGCGCGCTCGATCACCATCTCGGCCACGTGCACGTGGCGGGCGGCGGGCTCGTCGAAGGTGGAGGCGATGATCTCGCCCTTCACCGTGCGCTGCATTTCGGTCACTTCTTCAGGGCGCTCGTCCACCAGCAGCACCATCAGGTGCACGTCGGGGTTGTTGGCCGTGATGGCGTGGGCGATGTGCTGCATCATCACCGTCTTGCCGCTCTTGGGCGGGGCGACGATCAGTGCGCGCTGGCCGCGGCCGATGGGCGCAATGATGTCGATGATGCGGCCGGTGATGTTCTCTTCGCTCTTGACGTCGCGCTCCAGGCGCATCTGCTCCTTGGGGAACAGGGGCGTCAGGTTTTCGAACATCACCTTGTGCTTGTTCTGCTCCGGCGGGCCGTCGTTGACCTTGTCGAGCTTGGTCAGGGCAAAGTAGCGCTCGCCGTCCTTCGGTGTGCGCACTTCGCCTTCGATCATGTCGCCGGTGTGCAGGTTGAAGCGGCGCACCTGGCTGGGCGAGATGTAGATGTCGTCCGTGCTGGCCGTGAAGCTGGTGTCGGGGCTGCGCAGAAAGCCGAAGCCGTCGGGCAGGATTTCCAGAACGCCATCGGCAAACACCTGCTCGCCCGCTTTGGCGCGCTTCTTGATGATGGCAAACATCAGCTCCTGCTTGCGCATCCGGCCGGTATTTTCGATTTCGAGTTCTTCGGCCTGCTTCAGGACTTCAGACACGTGCAGTGCCTTGAGTTCGTTTAAGTGCATGGAGTGACTCCTTGGCGGAGCTGGTGTGAATCTTGGGGGAGAGGGCAGGTGCCGGGAAAGCTGCTGTTTGCAGGCCTGGCATGCCGGGGATCTTGTTCCGGCTGCCAATGCGTGCAGGCCGGTGATCGGAAAGAATTATGACAGGAAAAAAATCGGGATATTCAGGGGCTGGCGATTTGATCGATCGCCAGTGCAGCCCAAGGTGCGCAAGCCCAAAGAAAAATGCCCCGCCAGACTGCCAGATCTGCGAGGCATGGGGGATCAGGCCAGTTGCTGATCGATGAAGGCGGTCAGCTGGGCCTTGCTCATGGCGCCGACCTTGGTGGCGGCCAGCTGGCCGTCCTTGAAGAGCATCAGCGTGGGGATGCCGCGGATGCCGTACTTGGCGGGGATCTCGCGGTTCTCGTCCACGTTCATCTTGGAGATCTGCAGCTTGCCCTGGTAGGTGCCGGCCACTTCGTCCAGGATGGGGGCGATCATCTTGCAGGGGCCGCACCATTCGGCCCAGTAGTCCACCAGCACCGGGGTGCCGGCCTTCAGCACGTCGGCTTCGAAGCTTGCGTCGGAGAGATGTTTGATGAGTTCGCTGGCCATGGCGTATTCCTTGTGTCTGGGCGGGTTGCGACCGGGGTACGTATAAAGTCTGGGCATTGTGACAGAAACCAATCCCACGTACACCGGTATGGCCGGGCCCTGTGACGCTATGACAGTCATAGCGAAAACCGATCAGTGCACCCTCTTGTGGCGGCGTGTTCTGGCCCAGGTCGCCCTGCACATCGAGCAGTGCGCCGCCCACCCGGCGCGCACGGTGGTGCTGGTGCCGTACGCGCAACTGATGCCCTGGGCACAGCGGTATTGGGGCATGGCGCACCCGGATGGCTTTGCGCCCCGTTTCGAGACCACGCGCAACTGGGCGCGCCAACTGGCGGCTTTCGTGCCGCAAGGGGACGACCTGGCGGGGGACGTGGCGCGCGATACGCTCACTGCCCGCCTGTTGCTCGACAAGGCCGGTTTGTCGGCGCAGCGTGATGTGCTGGCCACGCCCCTGCAGGAGGCGGCGGCCCAGCTGGCACCGGCAGTGGCTGCCGTGCCGCCGTCGCAGCGCGAGGCCTGGGGCGAGCAGGCGCGCGCACTGCTCCCGCCCGCGGACGAAGGCTCGGCCCTGCGGTTCGAGGCCGTGGTGGCGCGCATTGCGCTCGAATGGGTACTGGCATCGCGCCACGCCACCGACGTGCTGTTCGAGCCCGGCGTCGCCAGGTCCATCGATGCGCTGGTGCTGCTGCCCGGCTTTCAGCCCGATGCGCTGGCCCAGGCGCTGCAGGCGCATTGGGGCGGCAAGGCGTCGTCCCTGGCACTGTGGACCGGATCGCCCGACAAGCCCGCGGCCGGCCACGGCCGCGTGGCCCTGCATGCGGCGCAGGACGCCGAAGACGAGGCGCAGCGCGCAGCCGCCTGTGTGCTGGGCCACCTGGCTGCAGGGCGCATTCCGGTAGCGCTGGCCGCCAACGACCGCGCGCTCACCCGCCGCATCGGCGCCCACCTGGCCAGCGCCGGTGTGGCGGTGCGTGATGAAAACGGCTGGACCCTGTCGACCACGCGGGCTGCCGCGCGCCTGATGGCCGCGCTCACCGCCTGCGCCTGGGACGCCACCACGGACGCCGTGCTGGACTGGCTCAAGCACGTGCCCCGTGCCGATGCCGCGCTGCTGGCCCGCCTGGAGCGCGCACTGCGCAAATCCGCCATGGCATCGTGGGGCCACGTGGCCCGGCACGATTGGGCGAGCGTGCCCGACGTGGCGCTGCTGGTGGCGCAGGTGCAGACCTGGCGTGACAGCCTGCGGGCGGCGCGTGCCTTGCCCCAGTGGCTGCAGGCCCTGCGCACGCTGCTGTCCGACACCGGGCAATGGACGGTGCTCGAAGAAGACGCCGCCGGCGCGCGCGTGCTTTCGGCCCTGCGCCTGCAGGCCGGGCAGGAGGCGGAGCTCGACGGCTGGGGCGACGGCGCGGGCCGGCGCATGACGCTGGCCGAGTTCACGCGCTGGGCCAACGAGGTGCTGGAGGCCGACCGCTACGTGCCCGCGCAGATGGGCGATGCGCCGGTGGTGGTGCTGCCCATGCCCCAGCTGCTGGCGCGCCCGTTTGCGGCGCTGGTGCTGCCCGGTTGCGATGAAAAGCGCCTGCAGGCCGCACCCGAGCCGGCCGGTGAATGGACGCAGGCGCAACGCGAAGCCTGGGGCCTGCCCACGCGGGCATCGGCAGAGATGGCCCAGCGCGCCGCCTGGCAACACGCGCTGCAGACCCCCGCTGTGGACGTGCTGTGGCGCACCGGCGACGAGGGTGGCGAGCCCCTGCTGGCCAGCCCGCTGGTGCTGGCGCTGCACCTGGACGGCGCGGCGCAGGGCGGCGCAGACAGCCGCACGCAGCGCACCGTGGACGCCGCCCCCACCGAGCGGCCCCAGCCGCAGGGCGACCGGCTGCCCGTGCAGCGCCTCTCTTCGACCGCGTATTCAGACCTGCGGCACTGCCCGTACCGATTTTTCGCGCTGCGCCAACTGGGCTTGCAGGAGGCCGATGAACTGGCCGCCGACGTGGACAAGCGCGACTTCGGAAACTGGCTGCATGCGGTGCTGCAGCACTTTCACGAAGCCCTGCTGGCCGACCCGGTGCAGAGCCCGCCCGAGCGGGTGGCGCGCATGGACGCGGCGGCCCAGGCGGTGACCCGCGAGCAGCGCCTGGGCGAGGGCGACTTCCTGCCCTTTGCGGCCGGCTGGCCGCAGGTGCGCGACGGCTACCTGCGCTGGCTGGCCCAGCACGAGCAGACCGGTGCCCGCTTTCGCCAGGCCGAGCTGCGCACCACGCAGCCGCTGGGCAGCCTGGAGCTCGTCGGCACGCTCGACCGCGTGGATGCCGTCGATGCCGTCGACACCGTCCCTGCGGTGGCTGCGCAGGGCGAGCCTGCCACGCTGGTCATCGACTACAAGACCGAGAACGACACCGTGACGCGAAAGCGCATCCAGTCTGGCGCCGAGGACACCCAGCTCGCGTTCTACGCCGCGCTGCTCAGCCACGACACGCTGCGCGCCGCGTATGTGAACGTGGGCGAGCGCGGCGAGACGCAGATGCACGAGCAGGAGGATGTGGTGCACCTGCGCGACCTGCTCGTCGAGGGCATACAGCACGACTTCGAGCGCATCGCCGCGGGGGACCCTTTGCCCGCGCTCGGTGAGGGCATGGTGTGCGAATACTGTGCGGCGCGCGGGCTGTGCCGCAAGGATTTCTGGAATGAGTAGAGTGCACCCCCCTGAGGCGCTGCGCGCCTTCCCCCCGCTCTCGCTTCGCTGCGCTACGCGGGCAGGGGGACGACACCCTCGCTGCGGGGCGGCCCTTGCTCGGTGTCTCCACGCCTTGGCCGCGCCAGTTTCAACGTCCGCTTGCTCATCGCCGTTCAAAAAAACCTCTTCAAAGGGGCTCGTTAAATGAACGCCGCATACGAACACAACGGCCGGCCCGTCTCGCGCGAGGCGTTTTACGCCATCGCCTGCGATCCGCAGCGCAGCGTGGCGGTGGAAGCCTGCGCGGGCGCGGGCAAGACCTGGATGCTGGTGTCCCGCATGCTGCGGGCGCTGCTCGACGGCTGCGCGCCGCACGAGATCCTGGCCATCACCTTCACCAAGAAGGCCGCGGGCGAGATGCGCCAGCGGCTGCAGGAGTGGCTGGAAGCCTTTGCCCATGTCCCGCTGCCCGACCTGACCCGCGAGCTGATCGCACGCGGAATCAGCCCGGAAGGCGCACTGGACAAGCGCGAGGCGCTACAAAATCTATACCGCCAGATGCTGGCCAGCGGGCGGCCGGTGCAGATCCGCACCTTCCACAGCTGGTTCGCGGCGCTGCTGGGCACGGCGCCGCTGGCGCTGCTGCAGTCGCAGGGGCTGCCTGCCCACTTCGAGCTGCTGGAGGACGACGCCGAAGCCGTGCGCGAGGTCTGGAGCCCCTTCTTGCAGGCCGTGGCCGACAGCCCCGGCCTGCGGGCCGACTACGAAGCCGTGGTGGCGCAGCACGGCCGCTCGCAAACGCACAAGGCCCTGGCGGCCGCGCTGTCCAAGCGCGTGGAGTTCGACTTGGCCGATGCGGTGGGCGTGGTGGATGCCTCGGTGCCGCCGTTCCAGGCCGCGTACCCAGACCTCGCAGGCTGCGCCGACCCGGCCGATGCGCTGCAGGGCGATGCCTGCCACCAGCGCTGGCTGGCCCGCGCCAAGGCGCTGGGGGCCGAAGCCAACAAGACCCCGCAAAAAGCGGCCGACGCCATCATCGACGCGCTGGCATGTGCTGACCTGAACCAGCGGCTCGACCAACTGCGCCGCGCGATGTTCGTGGCCAAGGAAGACCGGCTGTCCAAGAACCTGGAGAAGTTCCCGGCCGCCCAAGAGGCAGAGCCCGAGCTGCAGCGCCTGCTGGTCGCGCGGCGCCAGCACGCCGCCTGGCAGCACCAGCAGCGCATGGCGCGCCTGGCGCGGCGGCTGATCGCGGAGTTCGCCGCGGTGAAGAACCAGCACGGCTGGGTCGACATGAACGATGTGGAGCGCACCGCGCTGGTCATGCTGTCCGACCCCATCCTGTCGGGCTGGGTGCAGGAGCGGCTGGACGCACGCGTGCGCCACCTGCTGGTCGACGAATTCCAGGACACCAACCCGCTGCAGTGGCAGGCGCTGCACGCGTGGCTGTCGGGCTACGCGGGCTCGGGCGGCGGCGCCACGGCCCCGAGCGTGTTCATCGTGGGCGACCCCAAGCAGAGCATCTACCGCTTTCGCCGCGCCGAGCCGCAGGTGTTCATCGCGGCGCAGGCCTTTGTGCGCAACGGCCTGGCGGGCGACCTGCTCAGCTGCGACCACACCCGCCGCAACGCCACCGGCGTGATCGCCGCCGTCAACCACGTGATGGGCACGGCGCAGGCGCAGCACGAGACCACGGGCTTTCGCGACCACACCACCGAGTCGACCGACCCGGGCACCTTGCTGCGCCTGCCGGCCATCCTGCCCGCGGATGCCGACGATGGCCCCGGCACCGACCCCATGGCCTGGCGCGACAGCCTGACCGAGCCGCGCCACGAGGCCGAAGAAACCCAGCGCATGCGCGAATGCACCCAGGCCGCCGCCTGGGTGGCCGCCCAGATCGCGCAGGGAACACCGCCGAACGAAGTGCTAGTGCTGGCCCGCAAGCGCGACCGCCTGGCCGCCATGCAGGACGCCCTGCGTGCGCTGCACCTGCCGTGCGTGCAGCCCGAAAAAGCCGACCTGTTCGACGCGCCCGAGGTGCAGGACATCGTGGCGCTGCTGGACGCGCTGGTGTCCACCGGGCACGACCTGTCGCTCGCGCGGGCGCTGCGCTCGCCGCTGTTCAGCCTGCCTGACGACGCCCTGGTGGCGCTGGCCCTGCTGCGCCGCCAGCCGGAGCATGCTGCCACCAGTTGGTTCGATTTGCTACAAAAGACAGAGCTGCTGGCGCCCGACCATCAAGCGGTAGGGCCTGTTTTGATGCAATACAAAGCCTGGGTGGACAGCCTGCCGCCGCACGACGCGCTGCACGCCATCTACCAGCACGGCGACGTGCTGGCCCGCTTTGCCGCCGCAGCGCCTGCCACCCAGCGCCTGGCGGTGCAGGCCAACCTGCGCGCGCTGCTGTCGGCCGCGCTGCAGCACGATGGCGGGCGCTACCTCACGCCCTATGCGTTTGTGCGGGCCATGAAGCGCGGCGGCGTGCGCGCGCCGGGCCGTGCAGATGCCCAGGCGATCCGCCTGCTGACCGTGCACGGCGCCAAGGGACTGGAGGCGCGCTGCGTGCTGCTGCTGGACACCGACACGCGCTCGCAAAAGGCCGAGACCATGGGCGTGCTGGTGGACTGGCCGGGCGAGCAGACGGCGCCGACGGGCTTCGTCTTTCTGGCCAGCGAATCGAGCCCGCCGCCCAGTGCGGTGGACGTGCTCGCCACCGAGCAGCAGGCCCGCCAGCGTGAAGAGCTGAACATGCTCTACGTGGCCATGACACGCGCCAAGCACTGCCTGGCGATCTCGTCGGTGCAGCCCAGCGCGTCGGCGCCGGGCAGCTGGTGGAACCGCCTCACGCCCCTGATGGAGGATGTGGACATGGCCCCGGGCGGCGTGCCTCCGGGCGGTGCGCACGAAGGTCTGGAGGGCGCTGGAGAGCTTGCACCGGGCGCCGCATCGCCCGCGCGCTTCACGCTGGCCGAACTGCCGACCGTGCCCGAGCACCTGCGCATGCCCCCCGCCAGACCCGCAGTGGCTGCTGCAGATGCACCCACCAACAGTGCGGTGGACCTGGAGCACGGCGTGGCGACACCGTCCACCCCCGCATCGCGCCTGGGCGAGGCCATGCACCAGCTGCTGGAGCAGGCGGGCGTGGCCGGTGCACCGCTGGCCGACCTGCGTGCCCACGGCTGGCCCGCCGTGCGCGTGGCCCGCCTGGCGCAGGACTTCGACATCGCCCCCGCCGCAGCCCGGGTGGCCGCGCAGACCGCCCAGCGCATATTGGCGGGCGAGGGCGCCTGGGCGTGGGACTCTGATGCCGTCGACACCGCCATCAACGAGGCCCCGCTGCGCCACGGCGGCCAGAGCCTGCGCCTGGACCGCCTGGTGCATTGCACGCAACCGGCCGAGCGTGCCGGCTGGTGGGTGCTCGACTACAAAAGCGCCGCCGAGCCCGAGCGCCAGCCCGCATTGATGGCCCAGCTGCGCCGCTACCGCGACGCGGTGCAGCGTCAGACGCCGGGCGAGCCCGTGCGTGCAGCTTTCCTGACCGGCGACGGGCGAATGGTGATGGTGCAGGAGGGCCATGCCGAGGTTGCGAGGGTTGCCGCGCCTGCAGTGGAGGCACCACCAGCCGCCCGGCTGGCCCAGGCAGCAGCGCCAGCGTCAGCACCAGCACCAGCACCAGCAGCAGCAGCAGCAGCAGCAGCAGCAGCGCCAGCAGCAGCAGCGCCAGCACCAGCACCAGTGTTGGCGCCGTCAACCCCCGCTGGCCCCGCCCATCCCGCCTCCCCTGCGGGAAGCAGCGGGGGCATCAGGCATACTCCGGCCCCCGCTGCGCCGCCTGCAGCGCCCGCGCCCACATCCACGCCCGCTACGCCTGCGGGCACCGACCCCGATTCGCCGCAGCGTTCACTGTTCTGAACCTGTCACGCCGCTACCCGCTACCGCCACACGCTCCCCTTCACAAGGTTTCCTTCATGACAACAACCACGCCTTCTTCGCCCGACCCGGTGGCCGACCTGCACTGCGACGTCGCCGTGATCGGCGGCGGCCCCGCCGGGCTGATGGCCGCCGAGGTGCTGGCGCAGGGCGGCGTCGGCGTGCATCTGTTCGACGCCATGCCCTCCGTGGGCCGCAAGTTCCTGCTGGCGGGCAAGGGCGGGCTCAACCTCACGCATTCGGAGCCGCACGACGCCTTTGTTACGCGCTATGGGTCGCGCCAGCCCCAGGTCGCGCCGCTGCTGCAGGGCTTCGACGGCCCCGCGCTGCGCGCTTGGGCACAAAGCCTGGGGGTGGAGACTTTCGTCGGCACGTCGGGCCGCGTGTTCCCGGCCGACATGAGGGCCGCCCCGCTGCTGCGGGCCTGGCTGCAGCGCCTGCGGGCGCAGGGCGTGCAGTTCCACATGCGCCACCGCTGGCTGGGCTGGAAAGGCGATGGTGCGCTGCGTTTTGCTGCCCCATCGGCGGGCGGTGAGCCTGCTGAATCGACGGTGCGCGCGCGTGCCGTGGTGCTGGCCCTGGGCGGCGGCAGCTGGGCGCGCCTGGGGTCCGACGGTGCCTGGGTGCCCTTGCTCGCCGAGCGCGGCGTGGCCGTGGAGCCGCTGCGGCCGTCCAACTGCGGCTTCGACGTCATGCGCTCGGCCGCGCCCACCGGCGAGACCCGCCGCGAATTCCTGCAGGAGCTGCTGGGCCGCACGCCCGCCCCGGTGGTGGGGTGGACGCCGCACTTTGCCGAGCGCTTTGCGGGCCAGCCCTTCAAGACCGTGCAGCTGAACTTCACCGACAGCCAGGGCCGCACCTTCAGCCGCCGCGGCGAGTTCGTGGCCACCGCCACGGGCGTGGAGGGCAGCCTGGTCTATGCGGTGTCGCACCTGCTGCGCGACGAAGTGCAGGCCCAGGGGCACGCCACCTTCCACCTGGACCTGCTGCCCGACCACAGCCCAGAGCGCGTGCTGGTCGAAGTGCGCCACCCGCGCGGATCGCGGTCGCTGTCCAGCCACCTCAAGAGCCGCCTGGGGCTGGACGGCATCAAGGCGGGCATCTTGTACGAACACCTGGGCAAGGACGGCGTGAACGACGCCGTGGCCCTGGCCCACGCCATCAAGGCCCTGCCCATCACCGTGGTCGCCACGCGCCCGCTGGACGAAGCCATCAGCACCGCCGGCGGCGTGGCCTTCGAAGCGCTCGACCCCCACCTCATGGCCACGGCCGTGCCCGGCGTCTTCTGCGCTGGCGAAATGCTCGACTGGGAGGCCCCCACCGGCGGCTACCTGCTCACCGCCAGCATGGCCAGCGGCCGCGTGGCCGCCGAAGGCGCCCTGCGCTGGCTGGAGCAACGCGCATAGAAAAAGATTACTGCCGTCCGCACTGGCGCTCCACCAACGCCCGCGCCAATGTGGATCCGGCTCCGCCGGTCCACTGGAGGCGTCCCCCTCAGGGGGAAGACGCGCAGCGTCTCAGGGGGGAGTCAGAGCTTCAGGGGGGTCAGAATTTAGCTCTGTAGTACAGCATGGGCCCGCCCTTGCGTGCCCGCAGCACCAGGCGGGAGCCGCCCTGCAGCTGCACCCCGATGGCGCCGAATTCCGGCACCAGGCCGCGGGTGCGCGACGAAGCCCACTGCATCTCCACCCGCGTGCCGTACACCGGCTGCTGCTGTTGCCAGATCAGGCCCATGGCATCGGGCGACTGCGCCAGTTGCGGCGTCTGTGCCCAGGCCGACACATCCAGGTGACGGCCGCTGGCCAGGCGCGACCGCCACCGCACGCCCAGGTCCAGGCTGGAGGGCGCGGCAGGCGCGCCGTTGAGGCTGTTGCCGGCATTGGCGAGCGAATGGGCCGACGGCGCGGCCGATGTGAGGCCCAGCGAGAAGCCCACGCTGCGCGGCGCATCCGGCGTGAGCCAGCGCGTGACGTCGATGTGCTGCGTGGCGTTGGCAAAGCCGCTGGCGCTGCCTGGGCGCTGCGACGGGTTGTTGCTGCCGAAGGAGGTATCACCCAGATTGGGCAGGACCAGGGTATTGACCTCATACGCTGGCGCCGCGGTGGCCGAGCGTGTCTGCTCTTGCAGCGACGCCATGGCGTCATCGCCGAACCCTGAGGACTCCACGGCCAGCGCCGGCAGCGCCAGCGCGGCCGACAGGCATGGGGTGACCCAGGCGGCCACCTTGCGGGAGGCATGCCTTCGGGGCGCAGGGGCGGGCGCTTGGGCGGGCGTATGGGGACTGCCCGTCGTGGCATGCGCGGGCGCACGGGTGGGGCGGAACAGAAACAGCTTTGTCGCCAACGGGCGGCGAGTGGAAGACACCTGCGCTGTGTTGCGGTTTGGCATGGCGGCACCCATGAGAAGAAAGGCTGAAACGATGCAACAAAGTGTGCTGTCATCGCCTGTGCAGGTTCAGCATCGAATGCCTCAAGACGGCGTGGGAAATCACTGACACCGCTATGCGCAGCGCGCAGCCGGACGCCAGCGGCATACGCAAGCCATGGAGGGCGCCGTGGTGTGGATGGGGGGCGGCCAGCGCGGCATGTACTGCGCACTGGCGATCCTTGCGCATGGGCTGCAGCACGAGATGGCAGCACACGCAAAGATAAAAAAAGAAGTTGACGAGCCTTACCCCCGGCACTGACTCCACAGTTAGGGCTGCTTGGTTCCCCACCTGACCCGGTTGGCCGCTTCACCATGCGGGGAGGCCCGTCACCCACGATTGTACGCTGGATGCGGCGGCCTCTTTTCCGTCCACGGTGCATGGCCTTGGCTGCCGCAAGGCTTCGCTGCGCGGCCGGAGGCGGGCCACTGCACTCTAGGCCGGTGGGGGGCCGCCGCAATCCTGAACGGCCCGGTATCCGATCGCCCCCCGGACCGGCAAAGCCGCCGGCTCAACCCGTAGAATCGACCGAATGTCCTATCTCGTGCTCGCCCGCAAGTACCGTCCCCGCAATTTCACGGAAATGGTGGGGCAGGAGCACGTGGTGCAGGCGTTGACCAACGCCCTCACGCAGCAGCGGCTGCACCATGCGTACCTGTTCACCGGCACGCGGGGCGTGGGCAAGACCACCGTGTCGCGCATC
The DNA here is from genome assembly GCF_001424425.1 of Acidovorax sp. Leaf191. GTDB lineage: Bacteria > Pseudomonadota > Gammaproteobacteria > Burkholderiales > Burkholderiaceae_C > Acidovorax. The sequence continues at coordinate 22,821 of NZ_LMPT01000024.1, read as the reverse complement.
CTGGCCAAGTCGCTCAACTGTCAGGGCACGGATGGCCATGGCGGCATCACCGCCACGCCCTGCGGCGTGTGCCAGGCGTGCACCGACATCGACAGCGGCCGCTTCGTGGATTACACCGAGCTCGACGCCGCCTCCAACCGCGGCGTGGACGAGGTGCAAAGCCTGCTGGAGCAGGCCGTGTACAAGCCGGTGGCGGGGCGCTTCAAGGTCTTCATGATCGACGAAGTGCACATGCTCACGAACACGGCGTTCAACGCCATGCTCAAGACGCTGGAGGAGCCGCCCGAATACCTCAAGTTCGTGCTGGCCACGACCGACCCGCAGAAGGTGCCGGTCACCGTGCTGTCGCGCTGCCTGCAGTTCAACCTGCGGCCCATGGCGCCCGAGACCGTGCTGGACCACCTGACCCGCGTGCTGGCGCAAGAGAACGTGCCCGCCGAGCCGCAGTCCCTGCGCATGCTGGCGCGTGCGGCGCGTGGTTCCATGCGCGATGCGCTGTCGCTCACCGACCAGGCCATCGCCTTCGGCAGCGGCCAGTTGCAGGAGGCCGGCGTGCGCCAGATGCTGGGCGCCGTGGACCGCTCGTACGTGTTCCGCCTCATCGACGCCCTGGCGCACGCCGACGGCCGGGCGGTGGTGGAGACCTCCGATACGCTGCGCCTCAATGGCCTGTCGGCCGCGTCTACCCTGGAAGAGATGAGCGCCGTGCTGCAGCGCATGGCGGTGTTCCAGGCCGTGCCGCAGATGGCCGCTGCCGTGGACGCCAACGACCCTGAAGCCGTGGAGACTGCCCGCCTGGCCAGCCTGATGCCCGCCGACGAAACCCAGCTGCTGTACAGCCTGTGCCTGCACGGGCGCGGCGAGCTGGGCCTGGCGCCGGACGAATACGCCGCGTTGACCATGGTGCTGCTGCGCCTCCTGGCCTTCAAGCCCAGCGGCGAATCGGCTGAAAAAAAAACTCTGACGCGGGCTGAACCCGCACCGGCGCAGGCCTCTGCGGGGCCGGCACCGCACGCCGCGGGCGCACCCGCTTCGGCGATGCAGGCCACACCGGCCGTGGTGCGGCCCGTGGCTGCTGCCGTGCTTGCTGCGGCACCAGAAACCGCCGCCGTCGCGCCCCAGCCATCGGCCGCGCAGCCTCCCGCTGCGGCCGCCGTGGTCGCCGCGCCTTCTCCTTGCGTTGTGCCGCCAGCGCCAGCGCCTGCGCCTGCTGCCGCGATGTCGGATGACGATGCGTCGTCCGAGCCGCCACCCTGGCCAGGCTCCGACGAAGAGGCGGGCGGCGCAGCAGTCGCGGTGGCGCCCGCAGCCTCCGGCACGGCCATGGCCTTGCCCGTGCGCGATGCCCAAAGTTTTGATCGCCAGGCCCGTCCGCCGCAAGCTGAATCAGCGCAAGGCGCTCCTGAATTCGTAGCAATTCCGGTGCGCGTGGCGCCCGAACCCGGTGCGCGCCTGCAGCCTGCGCCGCATTCGGCCCCGGTGCCCGTGTCCTCGCGCTACACACCCACCGAAGAGGGCGACGTGTGGCACACCACTGTGCAGCAGCTGGTGGCGGCAGAAGCCATCAGTGCCCTGGTGCGCGAACTGGCCCTGCAGTCCCAGCTGGTGGCGCGCGACGGTGCCCACTGGCTGCTGCGGGTGGAGCGCGAGTCGCTCAACCAGGCCACCGCCCGCGAGCGCCTGCGCGCCGCGCTGGAGAATGCCGGGCACGCCAGCCAGATCAGCGTGGAGGTGGGCGTGGTCATCGACAGCCCCGCCCGCCGCAATGCAGCTGCCGCGGCCGAGCGCCAGCGCCGCGCCGAGGACATCGTGGCGAACGACCCCTATGTGCAGTCGCTGGTGCGCGACTACGGCGCGAAAATCGTGCCGGGCAGCATCAAGCCGGTGTAGAGGATGAAGCTCCCCCTGAGTCGCCTTCGGCGCCTTCCCACTGTCTCGCTGCGCGGGAGGGGGACGCACTCGGTGGCCTGGCGGAGCCAGTTCCACGAGTGCACTGGCCTCTGGAGCGCCAGTTTCTGAGGCTGGCGGCGTTGCAAAGCACAATGTTGTTTGTGCAATTCAGATACCGAATTCAGGCCCCTTCAGGGGTATCGATCAACCAGAAAGAAAGCAAAGGAAACACACCATGTTCAACAAAGGACAACTCGCCGGCCTGATGAAGCAAGCCCAGGCGATGCAGGACAACCTGAAGAAGGCCCAGGACGAGCTGGCGTTCATCGAAGTCGAGGGCGAGTCCGGCGCCGGCCTGGTGAAGGTGCTGATGACCTGCAAGCACGACGTCAAGCGCATCACCATCGACTCCAGCCTGCTGGCCGAAGACAAGGACATGCTGGAAGACCTGGTGGCGGCAGCGTTCAACGCGGCCGTGCGCAAGGCGGAAGAGACTTCGCAGGAGAAGATGGGCAAGCTGACGCAGGGCATGCCAGGCCTCCCGCCCGGCATGAAGTTCCCGTTCTGAGGATGGCTGCCGAGCGGGCGATCTGCGTCGTTGGGCGGTGCTCGGAATCCTCACGTGCTTCAAGTAAGTTCCGGTTCCTGCGCTCCGTCCGCCTGGCAGCTCATCCCGCTAGCTACGCCGTGACGGCGGGGAGTGAATACCGGGTTTTTTAGCGAGACTTTTTTGTTGTTTGTTTGTTTGTGGTGGCGGGCTTGTGTGGGGTGAAGCCTCTTCTCCACACAACCGTTCGGGCTGAGCCTGTCGAAGCCGTCCTTGGCGCCACAAGCATCCCAAGTTATTCAGAATTTCATCCCAACCCATGTCCACCACCGATTCCCTCGACGTTTTGATCCAGGCGCTGCGCCGGTTGCCGGGGGTCGGGATCAAGTCTGCGCAGCGCATGGCTTTCCATCTGCTGCAGCATGACCGGGAGGGGGCGCAGGTGTTGTCGCAGGCGCTGAAGCATGCCGTGGGGTCGGTGCACCACTGTGCGCGCTGCCACACCTTCACCGAGGCGGAGGTCTGCAGTACCTGCCTGGACCCCTCGCGCGATGCGTCGCGGCTGTGTGTGGTGGAGACGCCCGCGGACCAGGCCGCGATGGAGCGCACGGGCGCGTTCAAGGGGCTGTACTTTGTGCTCATGGGCCGGCTCAGCCCGCTCGATGGCGTGGGACCGAAGGAGATCGGCCTGCACAAGCTGCTGCAGCGCGCCGCCGAAGAGGGCGTGCAGGAGGTGATCCTGGCCACCAATTTCAACGCCGAGGGCGAGGCCACGGCGCATGTGATCAGCGAGACCCTCAAGGGCCGCGGCGTGCACGTCACGCGGCTTGCGCGCGGGGTGCCCGTGGGCAGCGAGCTGGAGTATGTGGACCTGGGCACCATCGCGCATGCGCTGTCGGACCGCCGCTGAGCAGAGCCGCTGTGCCGGGCCCATGCCGTACCGGTAGAATACTCACAATTTAATAGCTGCTGGCGCTTGTGTACCAAGCGGTAGCAGCCAAAAAGGCATACAAGATGAATACCACCATGCATGTCGCACGGTTTACGGTGGCCTACTGGTGCGTGCTGATCGCGGCGTTGCTGCCGCTGGCCTGTTCATGGCTTGCCAAGAGCGGCAGCTGGGGCAAGCCGCGCAAAGACGGCGGCTTCGACAACCACGACCCGCGCGCCTGGATGGCGCGCCAGACCGACTGGCGGGCCCGTGCCAACGCGGCGCAGGCCAACAGCTTCGAGACACTGCCGTTCTTCATCGGCGCGGTGATCATCGCGCACCTGCTGGGTGCCGGGCAGACGCTGCTCGACATGCTGGCTTTCCTGTACGTGATGCTGCGCGTGTTCTACATCCTGATGTATGTCTCGGACATGCCCACCGTGCGCAGCGCCGTGTGGGCTGCAGCCCTCATCGTGAACATCGCGATTCTCTTTGTGGGGTATCGGTAGCCTGGATCGGTAGCCCCCGAGGCGCTGCGTGCAGTCCCCTCCCGCGCAGCGAGAGAGGGGAACACGCCGCAGGCGGCCCAGGGGTGGGCAGGTTCTTACGTAGAAACCCCGCTGGGAATCCCCCTAATGCGGGATGGCCCACTCTGCGGCACGATTGTTGCGGTGCAACAATCGTCCTTTTGCTGATTCCATGAACCGTCCTTTGCTCACCCGCCGCGCCTTTGGTGCACTGTCCGCTGTTTCGGCGGCCACGGTGTTCGCACCTGCGGCTGTGCGTGCGCAGGCAGAGGCCACGCCGCTGGGCCGCGTGACCATCGCCGTGGGCGGGCAGGGCGTGCTGTACCACCTGCCCTTGGCGCTGGCAGACCAGCTGGGCTACTTCCGGGCGGAAGGCCTGGACGTGGCTGTGCGGGACTTTTCCGCCGGTGCGCTGGCGGTGCAGGCGGTGCAGGACGGTGCAGCCGATGTCTGCGCTGGTGCGTTCGAGCACACGCTGCGCCAGCAGGCGCGGGGCCAGGCCTACCGCTCGCTCGTGGTGCAGGGGCGCGCACCGCAACTGGCCCTGGGCGTGTCGCAGCGGTCGATGCCGGCTTTCAAAGACCTGGGAGACCTGCAGGGGCGGCGCATCGGCGTGTCGTCCGTGGGCTCGTCCACGCACCTGGCCGCCAGCCTGCTGCTGGGCCGCGCGGGGCTCACGCCCAAGGACGTGTCTTTCGTGGCCGTGGGGTCCAGCACGGCGGCGCTCAATGCCCTGCGCTCCGGGCAGGTGCACGCCCTGTGCCATGCCGACCCGATCATGACCCTGCTGGAGCAAAAGGCCGACACCCGCATCGCGGGCGACCTGCGTTCGCTCAAGGCCGCGCAGGAGATGCTGGGCGGCAACATGCCCGCCAGCTGCCTGTATGCGCCGCAGGCCTTCCTCCAGAAGAATGCGCCCCAGGCGCAGGCCCTGGCCAACGGCATCGTGCACGCGCTCAAGTGGCTGCAGACGGCGGGCCCGGCCGACCTGGTGCGGGCGGTGCCGCAGGGCTACCTCATGGGAGACCGGGGGCTGTATCTGGCGGCCTTCAGCCGGGTGCGCGAAACCTATTCCACCAACGGCCTCATGGCGGACGACGGGGCGGCCACGGCCTTGCGCGTGCTGTCGCGCGTCCACCCCGAAATGGCGGATTTCAAGGTCGACCTGTCACGCACCTACACCAACGATTTCGTGCGCAAGGCGCGCCAGAAATTCAACGTGTAGACGGCGTGCCCAGGCGGGCCGCAAAACCATCTGGCGGGCCATGCCTACAGCCGCCTGGCACCGCGTCCTGCGACGGAAAAATCAGCGAACGGATGCACTACAGTCCTGGGCTCTCCGGTGCTGCAACCCATAGCGCCGCACCGGTGTCATCCCACCCTTCTTTCGCTCTTATTCCTCAAGGATTGCGCCATGACGTTCAGCCTCAGCATCGGTCCCCTGGTTTCCCTGATCGCCGGCATTTTGATTCTGGTGATGCCCCGCCTGCTCAGCACCATCGTGGCGCTGTACCTCATCATCATGGGCATCCTGGGGCTGCTGGGCATGCACAACCTGCGCTTCTGAGCGCGGTCCCATACGGGGGCGCAGCGCAGGACGGCGGCGGCGCTGCCGTGGCTTTCCGCAGCGCCGCCTTCAGCGCGTGAACCGCTTTGTGCGCCGGTGTCCCTGCGGCGATGCCGCTCAGCGGCGCTTGACCTTCGAGGGCGTGCCGCCCTTGCGCGAGGGTGCCGACACCGACCGCTTGCCGCCGCCACTGCTGTGCGCTGAAGCGCGGGTGCTGCCGCTGCTGCGTGCGCTGGCCTGCGCCTGCCGCACGGGCAGATACACCACCACCTGCTGCCCGAGCTTGAAGGCCGCATTTGCGCGCACGTCGTTCCAGTCGGCCACGCTGGACGCCGCCAGCTTGTAGCGGCGTGCGATGCTGGCCACCGTTTCGCCCTTGCCGGCGCGCACGGTGGTCTTGCGGGTGACCACTTCAGGGGCAAAGGCCAGCTGTCCGTTGTCGGCCAGGTGGGAGGACACGTCCTGGCGGATGGCGGCCGAGCGCGGCACCATCAGCGCCGAGCCTGCCTTGATCAGCATGCGGGGCGGGATGCTGTTCAGGCTGCGCAGGTCGTTTTCGCTCATGCCCGCACGCTGGGCGGCCTCGGCCACCGTCATGTTGGACGGTACGGACCAGACGGTCCAGCTGGCGTACTGGCCTTCGCGGCGCGCTTCGAGGTTGCGCTGGAAGACTTTGGCGTTGTCCCAGGGCAGCAGGATCTGCGGCGTGCCCGCGGCAAGGATCACCGGGCGGTGGAACGAGGGGTTGAGCGCGCGGAAGTCTTCTTCGCGGATACCGGCCAGCTGCGCCACGAGCGCCACGTCCATGTCGTGGGTGATGTCCACGGTCTGGAAGTACGGGTGGTTTTCGATGAGCGGCAGCTCGGTGCGGAAGGCTTCGGGGTGGGCCACGATGTTCTTCACGGCCTGCAGCTTGGGCACGTACATGCGGGTCTCGGCCGGCATGTTGAGGTCGGTGTAGCTGGTGCCCAGGCCTAGCTTCTGGTTGCGCGCAATGGCGCGGCCCACGCTGCCTTCGCCCCAGTTGTAGGCGGCCAGGGCCAGGTGCCAGTCGCCGAACATGCCGTACAGCTTTTGCAGGTAGTCGAGCGCGGCGCGGGTCGAGGCCAGCACGTCACGGCGGTCGTCACGGAATGCGTTCTGCTTGAGGTCGAAATAGTTGCCGGTGGCGGGCATGAACTGCCACATGCCGGCCGCCTTGGCGCTGGACACTGCCTGGGGGTTGAAGGCGCTTTCGATGTACGGCAGCAGGGCCAGTTCGGTCGGCATGCCGCGGCGCTCCAGCTCTTCGACAATGTGGAACAGGTACTTGCTCGAGCGCTCGGTCATGCGCTGCATGTAGTCGGGCCGGGTGGCGTACCACTGCTCGCGGTCCTGCACCAGTTCGTGCTGCAGGTCGGGCATCGCAAAGCCGCGGCGGATGCGGTCCCACAGGTCGGCGGGGGCCGACAGCGATGCGACCTCGCCGCTGGCGGCCTGGGCTGCGGTGATGGGGCGCAGCGGGCCGTTGGGGATGACGGGGGTGTGGGGGACGCGGGCCGACGGGGTGCTGGCGGTGGTGGTGGCCTTGGCGTCGGTGGTGGCGTTGGGGTCTTGCGTGGTGCCCGTGGTGGCGCAGCCGGTGAGCCATACGGCTGCTGCCAGGCAGGCAATGTGCAAAATTTTCATCGGAACTCGTTCTTCCATTGGCGCAGCGCGGCCAGTACCGCTACGGCGTCGTCTTGGGGGACCTGCGCATCGAAAGCCTGGGCCGCGTGGGCCACGCCAGGCTGCCGTGTGCGCAGGAAGGGGTTGATGTCTCGCTCCAGCGCCATGTTCGAGGGCAGCGTGGGCTGGTGGCCGGCACGCAGCGCTTCGCACTGGGTGGTGTAGTGGAGCAATGCTGCGTTGCCGGGTTCCACGGCGCGCGCAAATTTCAGGTTGGACAGTGTGTATTCGTGCGCGCAGCATACGCGGGTATCGCCGGGCAACGCCGCGAGCTGGTCGAGCGAGCCGAGCATCTGGGCCGGCGTGCCCTCGAACAGCCGTCCGCATCCGCCCGAAAACAAGGTGTCGCCGCAAAACAGCAGCGGCGCCCCATCGAACGCCGCGCAGTAGTAGGCGATGTGGCCCGCCGTGTGGCCGGGCACATCGATCACCGCAAAGTGCAGGCCCAGCGCATCCACGGTGTCGCCCTGCGCCAGCCGAACCAGCGGCTCGGGAATGCGCTCGCGGGCCGGGCCGTAGACCACGGCGCCGGTGGCCTCGCGCAGCGCATCGACCCCGCCGACATGATCGGCATGGTGGTGCGTGACTAGAATGGCCTGCAACTGCACGCCCAGGCGCTGCAGGGCCTGCAACACAGGCGCGCAATCCCCGGGGTCGACGACGATGGCCTGGTGCCCGTCGTGCAGCATCCAGATGTAGTTGTCGGTAAAGGCGGGCAGCGGCAGCAAGTTCATGAGCGATCAAATTATAGGTTTGCACCGGTGGTTCGACTCCCCGCCGGGCCGGTACCTGCTGGCGTGGGAGCAGGCGCGCTTCGATGACGCGGTGGCCGACATCTTCGGCTACCACAGCCTGCAGCTCGGCATGCCGCTGCTGGACGGCCTGCGCGCCAACCGCATGCCGCACCAGTGGCTGGCGCTGGGGCAGGAAGGTTTTGCGGCAGGCGCCATGTTGGGCCCATGGGCCGGCGCCGCTGATGCTGATGCGGTGTCTGCGGGAGGGTCTGTGCCGCCCGAGCGCCGCGCCATCGACCTGCTGACAGAGTCCGTGGCCCTGCCGTTTGCAGAAAACAGCCTCGACCTGCTGGTGCTGCCCCACACCCTGGAGCTGAGCATCGACCCCCACGCCACGCTGCGCGAGGTGGAGCGGGTGCTGATGCCCGAGGGGCGGGTGGTCATCAGCGGCCTGAACCCCGCCAGCCTGTGGGGCCTGCGCCAGCGGCGGGCGCGGCTGTACCAGCGCCTGGGCAAGGGCCACCTGTACCTGCCCGATGTGGGCGAGTTCATCGGATACCGCCGCCTGCGCGACTGGCTGCGGTTGCTCAGCTTCGAGGTCGAGTCGGCCCAGTTTGGCTGTTATCGTCCTGCAGTGCGCAGCACCCAGTGGCTGGACCGCTTCGGCTTCATGGACCCCTGGGGGGAGAAGTGGTGGCCCATCTTCGGGGCGGCTTACTTCGTGGTGGCCGTCAAGCGGGTGCACGGCATGCGGCTGCTGGAGCCCGCCTGGCGCACGCAGCGCCAGCGGTCCGCCGGCACCGTGCCCATTGCCAACCGGGCCCACACGGCAACGGCGCCGGCCGCACCCGCAGCGCAGCCCGTGGCCCGCAAGCGCCCGGCATCGTTCAAGCAACACGACAAAGACAGGAATACGGTTTGAATCAGGTAGTGATATACACAGATGGCGCCTGCAAGGGCAACCCCGGTCCCGGCGGATGGGGCGTGCTGCTGCGGGCGGGCGACACCGAAAAGGAGCTGTTCGGCGGCGAGCTGGGCACCACCAACAACCGCATGGAGCTGATGGCGGTGATCGAGGCGCTGACGGCGCTCAAGCGGCCCTGCGCGGTCACGCTGTTCCTGGACAGCGAATACGTGCGCAAGGGCATCACGGAGTGGATCCACGGCTGGAAGGCCAAGGGCTGGCGCACCGCATCCAAGCAGCCCGTCAAGAACGTGGAGCTGTGGCAGCGTCTGGATGCGCTGGTCAGCACCGGCGGCCACCGCATCGACTGGCGCTGGGTGAAGGGGCACTCGGGCGACCCCGGCAATGAACGCGCCGATGCCCTGGCCAACAAGGGCGTGGACCAGGCCCGCGGCAGGGGCTGACGCGCGCCTTTGGGCATTGAAGCTGGCACGCGGTGTGCATTCCAGCAACACAGCGCCTCGGGATCTGCGCCGCAGCGCCTGGGGTGAGTGGTCGCTTTGTGTAAAGCCTGCGTAAAACTGGGGAATTGACCTTCGGTCAAGGCGTCAGTCACTGCAGTGTCTGACACGGACTGATACATTCTTTGGTTGCATTCCGCTCTTCCACCGGTTTCATTGATCCATGGCGTCCAAGAAAAGAACCATCGTTTTCGCTGTCGTCGGCATCGCAGCTGCCCTGGGTGCTGCATGGTGGCTGCAAAAACCTGCCCAGGCTCCGCGCGCTGACGGAGCGCCCGCAGCGCCCGCCGCCGCCAGTGGCGCCCCGGCCGGCTCTGCACGTGGTGGAGCGCAGGGCGGCGGTGCGGGCCGCGTGGCCATGGTGGAAGCCGTGCCCGTGCGCCAGATGGCGCTGCGCGACGACGCCGAGGCCGTGGGGAGCCTCAGGTCGCGCCAGAGCGTGGTGCTGCGCCCCGAGGTCAGCGGCCGCATCACCCAGCTGAACTTTCGCGACGGCCAGCGTGTCAAGCGCGGCCAGGTGCTGGTGCAGTTCGACGACCAGCTGCCCCGCGCCCAGATCCAGCAGAGCCAGGCGGAGATGTCCATCGCCCAGGCCAACCACAAGCGCAACCAGGAGCTCGTGGCCCAGGGCTTCATCAGCCAGCGCTCGGTGGACGAGAGCGCGGCCAACCTCGAAGTGGCGCAGGCCAAGCTGTCGCTGGCGCAGGCCACCGCATCGCGCCTGAAGATCGTGGCGCCCTTTGACGGCATCGCCGGCATCCGCGGCGTGAACGTGGGCGACTACCTCAAGGACGGTGCCGACATCGTCAACGTGGAAGACCTCGACGCCGTGTACGTGGACTTCCGCCTGCCCGAGCGCCTGCAGAGCAAGGTGCGCACCGGCCAGACCGCGCAGGTCTCCTTCGATGCGCTGCCGGGCGTGCGCTACGGCGCCGTGGTGCAGGCCATCAACCCCCAGATCGACGCCGACGGCCGCTCCATCGCGGTGCGTGGCTGTATCGACAACCGCCGCCTGCAGCTGCGTCCCGGCATGTTCGCCCGCGTGACCGCCGTGTTTGCCGAGCGCGCCAATGCGAGCGTCATCCCCGAAGAGGCCGTGGTGCCTGAGGGCACCAACCCCTATGTGTTCAAGATCGTCGAAGGCAAGGAGCCCGGCAGCCGCGTGGCCCGCCGCACGCCGGTGAAGCTGGGCGCGCGTACGCCTGGTTTCGTCGAGGTGGTCGATGGCCTGAGCGCGGGCGACCTGGTCGTTTCGGCAGGACAGCAGCGCATCCAGAAGGACGGCGCGGCCGTTCGCGTGGTGGAGTTGGGCAAACCGGCCGGCGGCGCGGCGCCCGGGCCCGCACGGGCAGCATCGGGCGCTGGCGCTGCGGCCAGCGCGGCGGCGCCAGCCGATGTGCCGGCCCCAGGCGTGGCGGGGGCGCCCAGCGGCGCGCCCGTGGCTGCGGCCCCTGTACCCGCGGCCGCGCCGCCAGCGGCGGTGGCCGCTGCGTCGGCCCCTGCGTTGGTGGCACCGCTGCCAGGCACCAACCCCTGCCTGGCCGCAGGCGGGCCCGGTGGGCGCGCGGCGCCCTCCGGTGCGCGTGCACCGGCCTGAACCCCGCCCCTGACCACCGGATCGATTGATCGACTGACCGAAGCTCCCCACTGCCATGCAACTCGCTGAAATATCGATACGCCGGCCGGTCTTTGCCACCGTTCTGTCGCTGCTGGTGCTGCTGATCGGCGCGGTGAGCTTCACGCGCCTGTCGGTGCGCGAATACCCCAAGATCGACGAGCCCGTAGTCACGGTCAGCGTGCGCTACGCGGGCGCCTCGGCCGAGGTGATCGAGTCGCAGGTCACCAAGCCGCTCGAAGACTCCATCGCCGGCATCGACGCGGTGGACGTGATCACCTCCATCAGCCGCCCCGAGCAAAGCCAGATCAGCGTGCGCTTTCGGCTGGAGAAGGACGCCGACAACGCCGCCGCCGAAGTGCGCGACCGCACGGCCCGCGTGCGCAACCGCCTGCCCGACGCGGTGGACGAACCCGTCATCGCCAAGGTCGAGGCCGACGCCTCGCCCGTGATGTGGCTCGCCTTCAGCAGCGACACGCGCAGCCCGCTGGAGATCAACGACCTGGTCAATCGCATCGTCAAGCCGCGCCTGCAGACGGTGACCGGCGTGGCCGATGTGCCCATCTACGGCGAGCGCAAGTACGCCATGCGCGTGTGGCTCGACCCCGAACGCATGGCGGGGTACCGCTTGACCACGCAGGATGTGGAAGACGCCATCCGCAAGAACAACCTGGAGCTGCCCGCGGGCCGCATCGAGTCGCAGCAGCGCGAGTTCAGCGTCACCTCGCAGACCGACCTGGCCACGCCTGGGCAGTTTGCCGAGGTGGTGATCCGCACGGTCAACGGGTTTCCGGTGCGCATCCGCGACGTGGCACGGGTGGAAGAGGGCGCCGCCAGCGACCGCAGCCGCGTGCGCCTGAACGGGCGCGAGGCCATCTCGGTCGGCGTGATCCGCCAGGCCACGGCCAACCCGCTGGAGCTGGCCCAGGGTGTGCGCGCGATGATGCCCGTCCTCAAGACCGACCTGCCGCCGGACATCGTGATCGATGTGGCCAACGACAACTCGCTCTTCATCGACCGGTCCATCAAGAGCGTGTACTCCACCATCATCGAAGCCGTGGTGCTGGTGGCGCTGGTGATCTTCGTCTTCCTGCGCACGCTGCGCGCGTCCATCATCCCCATCATCACCATCCCGGTGAGCCTGGTGGGCAGCTTCGCTCTGATGTCGCTGGCGGGCTTTTCGATCAACACGCTCACGCTGCTGGCGCTGGTGCTGGCCATCGGCCTGGTGGTGGACGACGCCATCGTGATGCTGGAGAACATCTACCGGCACATCGAGGAAGGGCTCGACCCGTTCTCGGCCGCCATCAAGGGGGCGCGCGAGATCGGCTTTGCCATCGTGGCCATGACGCTCACGCTGGTGGCGGTGTATGCGCCGCTGGCCTTCACGCCGGGCCGCACGGGCCGGCTGTTCGTGGAGTTTGCGCTGGCGCTGGCGGGGGCGGTGGTGGTGTCGGGCTTCGTCGCGCTCACGCTGTCGCCCATGATGTGTTCGCTGCTGCTCAAGCACAACCCCAAGCCCAACTGGTTCGACCGCTCCATGGAGCGCTGGCTCACCGCGCTGTCCGACGCCTACGGCCGACTGCTGCGCTGGATCGTGACGGCCCGCTGGGGCGGCGGCGCGGGCCAGGAGGGCGCGGGGCGCGGCAGCCGCATTCGCGGCGCGATCTTCCAGGCGCGCTGGATCGTGATCGCCATCATGGCCTTGAGCGGCGTGGCCCTGGTGCTGGTGTACCCCACCATGCGCCAGGAGCTGTCGCCGCTGGAGGACCGCGGCACGGTGCTGGTCAACGTCACTGCGCCGGACGGCGCCACGCTCGACTACACCAACCGCTACGCGCTGGAGCTGGAAAAGCTCGGGCAGCAATACCCCGAGTTCGACCGCATCTTCGCCAACATCGGCAATCCTACGGTGGCCCAGGGCAGCGTCATCTACCGCACGGTGGACTGGGAAAACCGCAAGCGCACCACGCTGGAGCTGGCCCGCGAGCTGCAGCCCAAGGTGGGCACGCTGCCGGGCGTGAGCTCGTTCCTCATCACCCCGCCGTCGCTGGGTCAGGGTTTTCGCGCACGGCCGCTCACGTATGTGATCCAGACGTCCGACAGTTATGAAAACCTCAACCAGGTGGCCACCGCCTTCATGGCCGAGATCGCGCAGAACCCCGGCATCGTCGGCCCGGACATCGACCTGCGCCTGAACAAGCCCGAGCTGCGCATCGAAGTGAACCGCGAGCGCGCGGCCGACCTGGGCGTGAGCGTGGACGTGGTGGCCAAGGCCATTGAGACCATGCTGGGCGGTCGCACCGTGACGCGCTACAAGCGCGATGCCGAGCAGTACGACGTGATCGTGCAGACGGAGGCACGCGGCCGCACCACGCCGGAGAACATCGACACCATCTACGTGCGCGGCCGCAACGATGCGATGATCCCGCTGTCCAGCCTGGTCAAGGTGCGTGAGAGCGTGAGCCCCCGCGAGCTGAACCACTTCGGCCAGCGCCGCTCGGCCACCATCACCGCCAACCTGTCGCCCGAGTATTCGCTGGGCGAGGCGCTGAAGTTCATGGACGACACCGCCGCCAAGGTGCTGCGCGCGGGCTACACGACCGACCTGAACGGCACCTCGCGCGAGTTCAAGAGCTCGCAGGGCGCGCTCGGCGTGGTGTTCTTGCTGGCGCTGGTGTTCATCTTCCTGGTGCTGGCGGCGCAGTTCGAGAGCTTCATCGACCCGCTGGTGATCATGGTGTCGGTGCCGCTGTCGATGATCGGCGCGTTGCTGGCACTCAAGTGGAGCGGCGGCTCGCTCAACGTGTATTCACAGATCGGCCTGATCACGCTGGTGGGCCTGATCACCAAGCACGGGATCCTGATCGTCGAGTTCACCAACCAGCTGCGCGAGCAGGGCATGGACATGGTCGATGCGCTGGTCAAGGCCTCGGCCCAGCGCCTGCGCCCCATCCTGATGACCACCGGTGCCATGGTGCTGGGCGCCATCCCCCTGGCGCTGGCCACCGGCGCGGGGGCCGAGACACGCATGCAGATCGGCTGGGTCATCGTGGGCGGCATGTCGCTGGGCACGCTGCTCACCATCTTTGTCGTGCCCACCATGTACACGCTGTTCGCACGCCGCGCGGTGCCGGGCGCCAACACGGCGGTGGCGACCGAAGAGCCCGCCCATGCAGTGCACATGCACGACTACGTCGGCAAGTAGCCGCCTTGCCGTATGGATCTGACCTATCAGAATGAAAAAACAAAAGGCCCGTCGTGGCCTTTTGTTTTTGGCCGCGGCCTGGTCGAATAGGCAGTGCGGCGTGAGAACTGTGGGGGGGGGCAGGGTCGGTGGAGCATGGGTGCGGACTGAGCATTCCATCATGCCGCACCGTTCGGGCTGAACTTTCCGTACCGTTCGGGCTGAACTTGTCGAAGCCCAGCGAAGCGCTTCGACAGGCTCAGCGTGAACGGTTTTTCCTTGATTTTTCAACCCCCAGGTCGGATCATGCTGCCGGCGATGCAACCGCCTGCAGGGCATCCGCAATGTCCTGCTGGCCCTGCGGACGCACCAGCCGCTCCACTTCCTTGCCGTCCTTGAGGAACACCAGCGTGGGCCAGAGCTTCACGCTGAAGCTGCGGCCCAGGCGCTGGCCGGGGCCGTCCTCGACCTTCACGTGGGCGACGTCAGCGCGGTCTTTCAAGGCAGCCTCGATCAGCGGCTGGGCGCGCTGGCAGTGGCCGCACCAGGGCGTGCCGAACTCCAGCACGGCAGCGCCCGTCAGGCTGTCGATGTCTTCGCGGGCAGGGGGCTGGGCAAGGTGTGTGGCGGTGTAGGGCATGGCGGTTCAACCAGTGAAGTGAAAAGTTGGGACACAGGTTATGGCGAGGGAGCGCGCTCTGCACCAGCGATGTCCCCATGGCTGTGTCAGATCATGCCTTCAAAGACCATCACATCCACCGTGTCGCCCACCGCCACGTTGCCCTGGCCGTGGTGCAGCACGATCAGGCCGTTGGCCTGCACCATGGAGCTGAGCACACCCGAGCCCTGGTTGCCCGTGGTGCACACCTGCAGCGTACCGTCGGCGGCGGTGGTGACGGTGCCGCGCTGGTATTCGGTGCGGCCGGGCTTCTTGCGCAGGGGCTCGGTGCACACGGCGCGCAGCAGGGGCGGCGCGGCGCGGGTGCTGCCCATCATGCGCAGCAAGGCGGGGCGCACGAACGCGAGGAAGGTGACCATCACCGCCACCGGGTTGCCCGGCAGGCCAAACAGCACGGCGCCTGCGCTGGCATTGCCGTTGCTATTATTTTTATAGCTTTTGGCGCTTGCTGGATGTGCGGTGGAGGCTGTTTTTTCTTGAAATGGGGTACCCTGCGGCGTATTGCTGATGCTGCCCACCGCCATGGGGCGGCCCGGGCGCATGGCGATGCGCCAGAAGGCCACGTCGCCCAGCTTCTTCATCATGGTGCGGGTGTGGTCGGCTTCGCCCACGCTCACGCCGCCGCTGGTGATGATGGCGTCCGCCTGCCCGGCGGCCTGGCGGAAGGCAGCTTCGAGCAGCGCGGGCTCGTCGCGCACCACGCCCAGGTCGATCACCTCCACGCCCAGGCGGGTGAGCAGGCCGAACACGGTGTAGCGGTTGCTGTCGTACACCGCGCCTTCGCGGGGCGGCTCGCCCAGGCTCAGGATCTCGTCGCCGGTCGAGAAGTACGCCACGCGCAGGCGCCGGAACACCGTCACCGTGGGCAGGCCCAGGCTGGCCACCAGGCCCAGCGCTGCGGGCGTGAGCAGCTCGCCACGCGCCAGCGCCACGCCGCCTTGCATCAGGTCTTCGCCCTTGAAGCGGCGGTTGTCGCCGGTGCGCAGCACGTCGGCCGCAATGCTGATGCGCTGGCCACTATCCGCTGTGCTGCCGGCTGTGTCGGAAGACGCGGTCGTGAACTCCTGCGGCACCACGGTGTCCAGGCCCGCGGGCATGATCGCGCCGGTCATGATCTTCACGCATTCACCGGCTGCCACGTTGCCCGTCCACGCCTTGCCCGCCAACGCCGTGCCCACCACACGCAGCGCCAGGGGCTGGCCCGCTACCAGCTGCGCGCCTGCGAAGGCGTAGCCGTCCATGGCGGAGTTGTCGTGCGGCGGCACGCTGATGGGCGATACCACATCGCGGGCCAGTACGCGGCCCAGTGCGTTGAAAAGCGGCAGCTCCTCGGTGTCCTGCACGGGCTCGACCAGGCGCTCCAGGAACGCGTTCACATCGGAGGCTTTGAGCGCCTGCGGGTCGTAGCCCTGAAGTTCAGCAGCGATCTGGGCAATGGTCTTCATGGGCAGCAAACAAACAATCAATCAATCAGTCGCGTATGCCGCGCGGCAATCGTCACAGGATGTCGCGTCACCGGGAGCGGCAGGCGGGAAAGGGGTCGGAGGTCAGCAAAAGCAGCATGTGCAGCTTGTCGTACGCCACGTTGTCGACGATCACGGCGCGCGGCAGCAGGCCCCAGGCATGAAAGCCCGCCTGCTCGTACAGCCGCACCACATGGGTGTTCGACGCGGTCACCGTGAGCACCAGCTGCGTGAGGCCGGGGACCTGGCGCGCAGCCAACACGCAGGCTGCAATCAGCTGCCGCCCGATGCCCTGGCGCTGCGCACCGGGCGCCACCATCATGCCCACCACGCTGGCGCAGTGGCGCTGCTGGGTCCGCTGCTCGCGCTCGCAGCCCACGCAGCCGAGCAACCGGCCGGTGGCATCGAACGCACCGAGAAAAAACGTGCCCGATGCCACCGGCCCGAAGCGCCCGGCGTATTCCTTGGCCGCGCGGCCGATGGACGACGCGTAGTCCGAGGTGAAGGCGTCGGGTGCCGTGCGCAGCGCTTCATCGCGCACCGCCTTGTAGGGCACGGCGTCGGCCGCTGTGAGTGCGCGGATGCGTACCGCCGCAGGCTGGGCGGCAGTAGTCGCCACCGGAATCGACGTCGCTGCGGTGCCTGCGCTGTGGGGAGTGGGCATGGGGCAAAAAAGCGGGGGATGGTTGGGGTGCAAACCAGAGAAGGGGAGGGCCGTTCGTGCAGGCGCGGCAACTCAGCGCCCCGCCGTGCCCTCCAGCGCATGCAACGCGGCCAGGGTGTTGGCGTTGAAGAACGCTTGCGCGTCATCCCCAGGCTGATCGAACGGCACCAAGGCACAGCGGTGCTGGCCGGTCCACGCGTCGATCTTGCGGCCACCGGCCTGCGTGAAGGCCACCAGGCTTTCCAGCAGCTCCACGCGCAGCAGGCAGAACACCGGCTGCGGGCGGACGGTGATGCGGCCCTGGCCGTCGTCCTCGGGCGCGCAGGCCATGGCGATCTCGGCGTCCTGCTCGCTGGCGGCAGCGGCCAGGCGGGTTGCCAGGTCCAGCGGAAACAGGGGCGTGTCGCACGGCACGGTCAGCAGCCACGGTGTTTCGCAGCGCTCCAGCCCCGTCAGAAAGCCCGCCAGCGGCCCCGCATAGTCGGCCAGCACATCGGGCCACACCGGCGCACCGAACGCCTCGTACGCGGCCAGGTTGCGGTTGGCATTGACCATGGTGGACCCGGTCTGCATCTGCAGCCGCATCAGCGTGTGCAGCGCCAGCGGCAGGCCGCGAAAGTTCTGCAGGCCCTTGTCGACCCCGCCCATGCGGGAGCCCCGGCCGCCGGCCAGCACGAGGCCGGTGATGTCTTGGGTATCAATCATTCGTGATCTTCAAAGAAACTCAGACGGGTGCTTCGCGTGATCTTGGAACGCGGCCGGGCCAGTGCACCCGTGCAACCGACTCCGCCAGGCCACCGGGTGCGCCCCCCTGCCGCACGCAGCGAGAGCGCGGGCAGACGCCGAAGGTGGCTCAGAGGGCGCTTCACTTCATCCACCGATGTAACTCATCTCCACCCGGCGAGCACCGCCGCCCGTGTCCGCAGGCAGGCTGCTGCGCAGCTCCGAATAGCGGTCGGTGCGCTGCTGCCAGATGGGGGCGATGGCCGATGCGATGGCCTCGTCGCTGGCACCACCGCGCAGCAAGGTGCGCAGGTCGTAGCCCTGGGTGGCGAAGAGGCACAAGTAGAGCTTGCCTTCGGTGGACAGGCGCGCGCGGTTGCAGTCGTGGCAAAACGCCTGGGTCACACTGCTGATCACGCCGACCTCGCCCAGGCGCGGGTCGTGCTCGCCAGCGGCGTTGGCGTAACCCCAGCGCTCGGCGGTTTCGCCCAGGGACGTGTGGTCGAGCGGCACCAGCGGCAGCTCGGCGCGCAGGCGCTCGATCAGTTCGGCCGATGGCAGCACCTCGTCCATGCGCCAGCCGTTGGTGGCGCCCACGTCCATGTATTCAATGAAGCGCAGCGTGGTGCCCGTGCCCCGGAAGTGGCGCGCCATGGGCAGCACCTCGTGGTCGTTGGTGCCACGCTTGACGACCATGTTCACCTTGATTTGCGAGAGGCCCGCCGCGTGCGCCGCCTCGATGCCGGCCAGCACGTCCGCCACCGGAAAGTCCACATCGTTCATGCGGCGGAACACCGCATCGTCCAACCCATCGAGGCTCACGGTCACGCGGTTCAGGCCCGCGTCCTTCAGGGCCCGGGCCTTGCGCGCGAGCAGCGACCCGTTGGTGGTGAGCGTCAGGTCGGGCGGCAGGCCATCCACGGTGCGCAACTCGGCCAGTTGCGCCACCAGGGCTTCGAGGTTCTTGCGCAGCAGCGGCTCGCCGCCGGTCAGGCGGATCTTGCGCACGCCATGCGCCAGGAAGAGCCGCGCCAGCCGCGTGATCTCTTCAAAGCTGAGCAGGGCGCCGTGTGGCAGGTAGGGGTAGTCCTTGTCGAAAACTTCCTTGGGCATGCAGTAGTTGCAGCGGAAGTTGCAGCGGTCCGTCACGCTGATGCGCAGGTCCCGCAGCGGCCGGCCGAGCGTGTCGGTGAGCAGCCCGGTGGGCACAGAGGCGTGCAACGGCACCTTCGCCGCCAGAGCGGCGATGCGTTGGTCCACCAGGGGGATCACTCGTTCGGCCATGGGGTGATTTTGCCGCATGGGCTTCGCTTCGCGGGGCAAGCCCTTGGTGCCGGAGTTGATCGGGGTCAATTTTGGCGCAGGCACCGTCTTATGTACCAACGTGACCAGAACAAGATATCCAATTTTCCTGGCGCCACCGCGCTGTGTGCGGTCCAGTCACCGTGGTTCTGGCGTGCGGATGCGGTCTATCTAGAAGTTGCCAGCGTGGCTTCGGCTTCTTCTTTGCATGCTATTGCAAGTGGCTTGATGATTTTGGTTTGCCAAGCCAATTGATTTTCGTTGCGGTCTCAATACCAGGTATTTTTTGCCATTGAGTGTGTATGCTATTTTATATTTTATTTCTCAATCTCTAAAATGGCGTCGGAGATTGTTTTTTTGTTATTTTCCACAAAAGATAAGAAATAATTTTCTTGGGGGTGTGTTATGGTAATTTCGAAGCCATTAATTTTCTTTTTTATAACATCACCAATTTTCAAGCAGTCTTTACTGGTTAATGGGAAATGGAATTCCAAATTTTGCATTTTGAGTCCCAGTAGTGCATCTTCTAAACTAATTTTTTGGAAACTTTTTAGTTCCTTTAAATAAATTTGATTATCAATTTTTTTGAGATAACTTAATTCAATTGCTTCGCTATTGTTTGTTATCAGCGTAAATTTGGATTTTTGCATTGTAAATTTATCGGAGACTTCTTTCCAATGTGTGCAAGCTTCCGCACCCATTGAGATAGACTGCTCTGCTAAAATTAGTGCTATTGCTATTATTTTTATATTTTGATTTTTGGCTTTTGGTAAATTTGCGTGAGATTTGCATTTTTGCATTATTTATATATCTCTCGTTGGTTATCCACCATTTTGCTCTTGCGCGTATGTGGGAGTTGCTTCAGGGCATGTAGTTTGAGGGTAATTTAGCTGTGGTCCTGATGTTTGGGGCACCCCAGGGTAAGCGCCTGCTGGCGCTCCTGATGATCCCCATGCACCACCCAGGCCAGGAATGTTGCTTGGGGAGGAAATGCCGCACTTGCCTGCTATTGAAAAAGCAAAAGTATTGCTGTTTGGCCCCATTGTGGCTGAATAAATTGAGGGGTTTGAATAATCGCCGGCAGATTTGTTGACGCAATCATCTTTCCCAGATGTCCAATCTCCGCATTTGGTGTCATCTCCACCCGCCTGCTTGTCAAAATGATGATTTTTATAGATAAGAGCGCACCCACTATTCTTTGAATCTGGTGCGCCTGCTATGCCGCCACCAAACAATCCAGTTGTTTTTCTTTCTCCGGAGACATCATCAATCGTCTCAATGGAACAATGACTGGCGGGCACATTCGGTATTTTTCGACAACACATTCTAGATTTCAAGCCTAGTGGGTCTGTATAAATATTTATGTTGTTATTTGAATATGTAAATGAATTTAATCCGCCCCTTAAGCCAATAGGATCTTGCGTCACATACCGTCCCACCCTCGGATCGTAATACCGGAACCGGTTGTAATGCAGCCCGGTCTCCGCATCAAGCTGCTGCCCCTGAAAGCGGATGGGTTGATGGATGCGGTGGGGGTTGTACTCCTGCTCGACCTCGCCCCAGGTGCCGTATNTTGCGCGCGGCGCATGGGGACTAATACTGCCCCATCCCCGGGTCGTAGTACCTAAAGCGGTTGTAATGCAGCCCGGTCTCCGCATCAAGCTGCTGCCCCTGAAAGCGGATGGGTTGATGGATGCGGTGGGGGTTGTACTCCTGCTCGACCTCGCCCCAGGTGCCGTATCTTGCAGCCCAGCTCACCTGTCCTGCCGCCTGTCCGTTGGCGTTGACCAGCGCAATGGGTGTGCCCAGGTGGTCCGTCACGAAGTGCCGGATGGTCAGCGGGTGGGCATCCTCGGTGTGGGCTTGGGTGTCCTTGAGGAGCTGCAGGGATGCCTGCACTTGGCTTCGCATGTCCTGCGGCAGCAAGGCGGACAGCTGGTAGCCAGGCTGCAGCACTTCCTTCAGTGCCTGGTGCAGCATCTCTCTGTCGCGGCGCTGCAGTTCTGGTTCTTGCGCTGGCGAGTCGCCGCTACCCGCCAGGGCCAGCAAGGTTTTNCGGACAGCTGGTAGCCAGGCTGCAGCACTTCCTTCAGTGCCTGGTGCAGCATCTCTCTGTCGCGGCGCTGCAGTTCTGGTTCTTGCGCTGGCGAGTCGCCGCTGCCGGCCAGGGCCAGCAGTGTTTTGACCGGGTTGGTCTGCCCATCTTTGTGGCGCTCGATCTGCAACAAGGGCACAAAGCTGCCCGGCTCGTACACCGTGTGCTGGATCTGGCCGTGGGATTGGGTGTGCACCAGCCTGTCCCCATCCCAGCCGTAGTGGGTAGCTTGGCTTTCCTGCCCAATCGGGCGGTGTTCTTTGCTCACTCGCCGTCCGAACGCGTCGTAGCGATAAGTGGTTTTGCTTTGCACCTGTCCTTGCGGGTCGATCTGCGTGACTTGCCTCAACTGGTGCAGGCCGTCGTAGTGCAGGGCGGTGGTGCTGCCATCGCTGTGGCGCGCCTCCGTGCGGTTGCCCCAGTCGTCGTACCGGTAGTGGGTGGCGCCTTCATCGCCTGTGCCCTGGCTCCAGCCGATGCGGTTGTCCCGCCAGCGTTCTACCTGCTCTGTGGCCGGGCTGTCTGTGGTGGGTTGAGGCTGCAGCAGGTTGAAGCGTGGGTCGTGCAGGTGCTGCTGGACCTGGGCGGCCCAGTCAGGGTTGCCTGTGTTCTTGGTTATTGAGCGTTGACTGGTTGCCTGCTCGGGCAGGCGGTTGCCCGCCGGGTCCAGTCTCCAGCGCGCTTGCTGCTCGCCCTGGGCACTGGCGCTGCGCTGCCCGGTCAGSCGYTGGCGGGCGTCGTACTGGTACGCGTCTGCGTGGGTGGGCGTCTGGATGCCCACGAGCTGGCCCAGGCTGTCGTAGGTGTAGCGGCGTTGCCGCAGGCCACCGATGAGCGGCGCTGCGCTGGCGGGGAGAAAAAGTGGGATTGCTCATGGTGTGTANTCGTACTGGTACGCGTCTGCGTGGGTGGGCGTCTGGATGCCCACGAGCTGGCCCAGGCTGTCGTAGGTGTAGCGGCGTTGCCGCAGGCCACCGATGAGGGGCGCTGCGCTGGCGGGGTCGCTGCCGGGTCCGGGCAGGCCTTGCCAGCGCTGGTGCAGCAGGCGCCCCAGCGGATCGAGCTGGCGGCTCTGGGTGGGCGCTGTGCTGGCGCTCTCACCCGGCAGCAGGTGCAGGGTGCGGCCCACTTCGCGGTGCAGCTTGTCGCGCTCCAGCGCCACCAGGGGCGCCTGGTTGAGCAACACGCCGTGCACGTGGCCCGAGCCGTAGCTGAGCCAGTCGAGCTGGCCGATGCCCTGCAGTTCGCTCGATTCGCGTTGGCCCAGGGCCCCCAGGCGGTGGTGGATGCGGTGTTCGAATTCGATGGCCKGCTCACCGCCAGTGTTCTTGGTTTGTTTACCTGCTGCGGCAGGGCTGTAGTACAGCGTTTGCACCTCGCCAGTGGGGCGCCCCAGGGCATCGCGCTGCAAGTCCATACGGCTACTCTTRTGCAGCCGGTGGACTTGCAGGCTTTGCAGTAGGGGACTGCTCGCCAGAGTTTGGGCGTCGTGCTGTCGGGTCAGTGCGCCTTGAAGCTGCTGGGTGTTGATCTCCAGCCAGGCGGCGATCAGGGCGGCTGGCGCACTAACTGCCTCAGCACCTAATGCATTGCCGTGTTCTTGCTCTGCAGACCAGCCCATCTCCCAGCCCTGAGTGTCCAGGAGTTCGCCGCTGTCGCTGTAGCCGAGCTGGTGGATCTGCAGGTTGGTGCCCTTGTCGGGTGGGGCTGGCTGCGCTGTACCAACTTTACTGAGCTTGCCGGTCACGCGGTAGATCAGCCGCCC
>NZ_LMPT01000023.1 GCF_001424425.1 Acidovorax sp. Leaf191 | reverse complement strand
TGGTCGCCCATGTCGTGGCCCAGGGTGTCGTTGAGGTCCTTGAAGTTGTCGAGGTCGATGAACAAGAGGGCGCCCAGGTTCCTGGTGCGCTGGCAGGCGGCGATGGAGCGCTGCAGGCGGTCCAGCAGCAGGCGGCGGTTGGGCAGGCCAGTGAGCGCGTCGTAGAACGCCAGGCGCTCGATCTCCTGCTCTGCGCGCTTGCGGTCGGTGATGTCCATGGTGAAGCCATGGGACACCACCGAGCCGTCGGGCTCGCGGTGCGGTATGGCGTTGGTCATGTGCCAGCGGATGCTGCCGTCGGGCATGCGCACGCGGTATTCGCACTGCCAGGGCACGAGCTTGCGCACCGAGGTGATGGCGGACCTCTGCACATGCGGCAGGTCCTCGGGCAGCACGCGCAGCATCAGCACCTCGTGGTCGGCCGTCACCTCGTGCGGCTCCACCCCCATGAACTCGCGCACCGCGTCGCTGATGTACTGAACGCTGGTGCTGCCGTCGGCATGCAGGCGGTATTCGTAGATGAAGCCGGGGATGCGGCTGGCGATGCGCTGGATGAAGAGCAGTTGCTCGCGCAGCTGTTCGGCCGCGCGGTGCTCGTCCGTCACGTCCTGCACCACGCCCATCACCACCTGCACGCCGTCGCGCGGCAGCGTGCGCTGCACGCGCGAACGCATCCAGCGCACCTCGCCATCGGGCCGGCGCCAGCGGTACTCCACATCCAGGCCCTGGCCGCGCTCGCGCACCTTGTCGAACACGCCGCGGTCCTCGGGCAGGATGCCGCTCACGGCGCGCTCGGGATCCACCCACTCCTGCTGCTCGAAGCCGGCGATGTTGCACAGGCCGGGCGACCACAGCAGCACGGTCTCGCCCGGGTCCTCGATGCGGCGCCAGTGCCCTGCGCGGGCCAGGCTTTCCATGGTGTTGAAGACGTCGGTCTGCTCGCGCAGCTCACGGCGCACTTCTTCGAGGGCGTGCTCGGCGTTGGCCAGCGCGGCACGCAGGGTCTCGGCCTCGGTGGCGTCGCGCACCGTGACGACGATGCAGTCCGTGGTCACGCGGCGCGCGGACAGGTCCCAGGCCAGCAGCAGGCGCCCGGCTTCGCGCACCACCTGGCGGCACTCCAGCGGCGCCCCCACGCGCACGACGCCGTGCAGCTGGTCCAGCAGCTGCGTGCCGGCCAGCAGGTCGAACACCTCGCTGGCGTCCGCACCGGGGTGGCGCACCGCACCGAGCCCCGGCATGCGGCGCGCGGCGGCGTTGGCGGCCAGCAGCAGCAGGCGGCCGCCCTGCAGCCGGAACTCCATCAGCGCCACCGGCACCGCATCCACCAGGGCCTGCAGGCGCGCCTGCGCCATGGGCTCGATGGCCCCTTCGCCAGCGGGAGCAAGAAGGTCGGTCAGCAGTTCGGACGAAATCACGGTCGGTCTGAAACCTCTGAAGGAAAGGGGCCTGCGCGCGCACAGCAGCCGGTTGCAAAGCCGTGGCGGCCACTGCGCCAGGCCATGGCACAGCATACAGGCAAGAGTATGTCAAAACGTAACACCATGACAAACAGACATGTAACCGCGTGAGGGGAAACCCCAGGGGTTGAATGGCTGGTCTCCCTGCATGTCCGAGACGTTGGAACACCACACACCCACGATGCTGCAGTACAGGTCAGCGACAGGGCATGCGGTTGTTGATCAGTGCCAGTGACGCCGTCCCCTCATTTTTTATAGTCTCCAACCTGTCACTCTTGCCCCTACCTTGTCAGTACCCATCCGCGTAGATTCTCCAAAGCTTGCCAAACGCTCGTGCATCAGCGATATTCGCAATTCACGAATAGCGAATTCACATCGCCCATGGACCTCAAACCCCAAGACCTGCTGGTGCTGCTGAAGGTTGCAGCCCACCCGCCCCAACGGTGGCCATACGCCGCCTTGGGCGAGGCGCTGAGCATGAGCGCTTCGGAAGCGCATGCCAGCGTGAAGCGGGCCGTGGCATCAGGCCTCGCTGTGGCGCCGTCACGCGTCGAATGGTCACCGGTCCGGCCGAACCTGCTCGAGTTCATGCTGCATGGCGTGCGCTACGTCTGGCCGGCCACGATGGGCCCCGTCAAGCGCGGTGTCCCGACGGCATTCGGAGCCGAGCCGCTGGCCAGCCAGTTGACAGTTGCGCAAGGAGAGGCGCCCGTGTGGGCACATCCTGACGGCAAGGCCAAGGGACCGACGCTGTCACCGCTCTACCGCACCGCTGCGCAGGCGGCTCTGGCCGACCCGTCGCTCCATCGCCTGCTGGCCTTGCTCGATGCCTTGCGCACAGGCAGGGCGCGCGAGCGCAACCTTGCTGCCCAACTCCTGGAGGCCGAACTGATGCGCTTACACGCTGAGGCACCCGATGCGGGCCGATGATCCGAATCTGCCGCAGCTCCGCCAGATCGCCGAGGCATTGGGCGATCTGCGTGAACAGGTGGTGTTCGTCGGCGGTGCCGTCGCCGGCCTGCTGGTGACGGACCCGCTGGCCGACCCGGTGCGCGCCACCCGCGACGTCGATGCGGTAGTGAACGCCAGTCGAGCCCTGTTTTATCGCATCGAGGAAGCCGTGGCGCAGCGTGGTTTCGCGCGCGATATGAGCAGCGATGTGATCTGCCGCTGGGTGCACAAGGAGTCGGGCCTCCTGCTCGACCTGATGCCGGTGCAGCCGCAGGTGCTGGGGTTCTCCAACCGGTGGTATCCGTATGCGGTTGAAAGTGCAGCGCCTGCGAATTTGGGATCGGGCATCACGATTCGGCTGGTCAGCGCCGTGGCCTTCGTGGCGACCAAACTGGAGGCCTTTGCAGGCCGCGGTGGCGGCGACTACCTGAGCAGCCACGACATCGAAGACGTGCTCAACATCGTCGATGGACGCGAGGAGCTGGCCAGTGAGATGGCTGTGGCGCCCGCCGCGCTGCGGCAGGCCGTGAGCACAGCGTTGACTCAACTGCTGGCGAGCCCGGACTTCGCGAACGTGCTGCCAGGCATGATTGCCGAGCCGCAGCGGTCCGGGTTGGTCCAGCAACGCCTGAAGGCCATGTGTCTGGGCGATGAGTTCGTCCAGCCGGGAGATTTCAGCGGGCACCCTCCTCGAAATCTGTAGGTGGTCCCAGGCCGCTGAAGCAGCCAAGAACGGATCACCTGCTGGCCGACATCTGGCGCATGAGCATTGAGGGCATCCGGCAGACGGTGTTGTCTTTCATAGATGCCGAGAACATCAGGATTTTTCACTGCAGTTCGAAGGCGGGCGCCAAGCGATAGCCAGATCAACGAAAATGCGCTTCGGTCCAAAACAGCCCCCTCCCCAAAGCATCGGCAGGGCTGACGGCAATGGAAAATCCCTGGCAATGCAAGACCAAGAAATAGCTGGTTAAGTTGTTGAACATACAAGACAAATCCCAAACACCCGCAGGGGAGCAGGACCTCGCCGGTCATACCCCCATGATGCAGCAATATCTAGCGCTCAAGGCCGGGTACCCCGACACGCTGCTGCTCTACCGCATGGGCGACTTCTACGAAGTCTTCTGGCAGGACGCCGAGAAGGCCTCGCGCCTGCTCGATATCACGCTCACGCAACGCGGCCAGTCGGGCGGGCAGCCGGTGCTGATGGCAGGCGTGCCCTTCCATGCGCTGGAGACCTACCTGGCGCGCCTGATCAAGATGGGCGAGTCGGTGGCCATTGCCGAGCAGGTGGGCGAGGTCGGCGCGGCCAAGGGACCGGTGGAGCGCAAGGTGGTGCGCGTGGTCACGCCCGGCACGCTGACCGACACCGAACTGCTGTCCGACAAATCCGAATCGCTGCTCATGGCCGTGCACCAGGCGCCCCGCGCGCGCTGCGGCCTGGCCTGGCTGAGCGTGACCCAGGGCCGCGTGTACCTGGCCGAATGCGCGCACGACGAACTGGGCGGCTGGCTGGCGCGCGTGGCCCCGAGCGAGCTGATCTACAGCGCCGGCGTGACCGAGCGCTTCGAGCAGCAACTGCAGGTGCTGCGCCAGGGCGGCGCCTTCACCTGCCCGATCAGCCTGCGCCCCGACTGGCAGTTCGACAGCGCCTTGGGCGAGCGCAAGCTGCTGGAGAACCTGGGCGCCGCCAGCCTGCAGGCCTGGGGCGCGCAGGACCTGGGCGAAGCGCACGCCGCCGCCGCCGGGCTGCTGGCGTATGCCGAGCACACGCAGGGCCGCACGCTCACGCACGTGCACAGCGTGCAGGTGCAGCGCGGCGACGACCTGATCGACCTGCCGGCCACCACGCGACGCAACCTCGAACTCGTCAAGACGCTGCGCGGCGACGATGCGCCCACCCTGTTCTCGCTGCTCGATACCTGCATGACCGGCATGGGCAGCCGCCTGCTCAAGACCTGGCTGCTCGAGCCCCAGCGCGACCGCGACCAGGCGCGCCAGCGCCTGTCGGCCACGACGGCGCTGCGCGGCGACGCGGGTGCCGGCGGGGGCAGCGGCCCGTGGTCCCTGCTGCGCGGCGAACTCAAGGGCGTGAGCGATGTGGAGCGCATCACCGCCCGCATCGCCCTGCGCCAGGTGCGCCCGCGCGAGCTGGTCGCCCTGTGCAAGACGCTACAAAAATCAGAGCACCTTGCGCTGTCCGGGCAAGCGCCAGAGCCCTATTTGATTCAAATCTTCAGCCACCTGCACCCGCCCGAGGGCTGCACCGCGCTGCTGTGCGCGGCCATCGACGAAGAGCCCGCGGCACTGGTGCGCGACGGCGGTGTGATCGCCAGCGGCTTCGACACCGAACTCGACGAGCTGCGCGCCATCCAGACCAACTGCGATGCCTTCTTGCTCGACCTGGAAACCCGCGAGAAAGCCCGCACCGGCATCCCCAACCTGCGCGTGCAGTTCAACAAGGTGCACGGCTTCTACATCGAGGTCACCAGCAGCCATGTGGACAAGGTGCCCGACGACTACCGCCGCCGCCAGACGCTGAAGAACGCCGAACGCTTCATCACGCCCGAACTCAAGACCTTCGAAGACAAGGCACTGTCGGCCAACGAGCGCGCCCTGTCGCGCGAGAAGTGGCTGTACGAGCAGATCCTGGACCAGCTGCAGCCCCACGTGCCCGCCCTCACCCGACTGGCCCAGGCCCTGGCCGCGCTGGACGTGCTGTGCACCCTGGCCGAGCGCTCGCTCACGCTCAACTGGTGCGCGCCCCAGTTCGTGCCCGAGCCCTGCATCGAGATCGAAAACGGCCGCCACCCGGTGGTGGAGGCGCGCCTGGCCGAGACATCCAGCGGCAGCTTCATCGCCAACCACACGCGCCTGAACGCCAACACGCGCATGCAGATCATCACCGGCCCCAACATGGGCGGCAAGAGCACCTACATGCGGCAGGTGGCGCTGATCGTGCTGCTGGCCTGCATGGGCAGCCACGTGCCCGCATCGCACTGCCGCCTGGGCCCCATCGACGCGATCCACACCCGCATCGGCGCGGCGGACGACCTGGCCAACGCGCAGTCCACCTTCATGCTGGAGATGACCGAGGCCGCGCAGATCCTGCACGCCGCCACGCCGCACAGCCTGGTGCTGATGGACGAGATCGGCCGCGGCACGAGCACCTTCGACGGCCTGGCGCTGGCCAGCGGCATCGCCACGCACCTGCACGACAAGACGCGCGCGTTCGCGCTGTTCGCCACGCACTACTTCGAACTGACCGAGCTGCCCGCCAAGGCACGCCACGCCATCAACATGCACGTGAGCGCCACCGAGTCCGGCGCGGACATCGTCTTTCTGCACGAGATCCAGCCCGGCCCCGCCAGCCGCAGCTACGGGATCCAGGTGGCCAAGCTGGCGGGCATGCCGTCCCCCGTGCTGCACCACGCCCGCCATGCCCTGGCCGCGCTGGAAGAGCGTGCGGGCGAAAACGATCTGCAGGTGGATTTGTTCGCCACGCCGGAGGCCCCCGAGGGCGCGGGCGCCAGCCCCATCGAAGCAGCCCTGGCGGGCATCCACCCCGACCAGTTGAGCCCGCGCGAGGCGCTGGACGCGCTTTACCAACTCAAGAAGATGCTGGCCAATTGAGTGTAAATGCCACCTGCCGCATGCCTGGCGTGCGCTGTCAGCTATTATTTCAATAGCAATTCACTCAAAACTGCGCCAGCGCCGTGCGGCGCGCAGGGCCTTGCACGGGCCATGCACCAACCTGGAGCGCAAGCCGGACTAAACTTGCGGGTTCCCCCACCCTAGACCCACCATCTGCTCCATGACGTATTGCGTCGCCATCAAACTCAACGCCGGGCTGGTTTTCCTGTCCGATTCCCGTACCAACGCCGGCCTGGACCAGATCAGTTCTTTTCGCAAGATGATGGTCTATGAGAAGGCGGGCGACCGCTTCATGGTGCTGCTGTCGGCCGGCAACCTGTCCATCTCCCAATCGGTGCGCGAAATCTTGCAGACCGAGCAGCTCAAGGACGGGGACTCGGGCGAGACCATCTCCATCTGGAACGCCAAGAGCATGTTCGACGCCGCCCGCGTGCTGGGCGCTGCGGTGCGCCATGTGCACGAGCGCGACGGCCTGGCGCTCAAGCGCTCGGGCGTCGACTTCAATGTGTCGATGGTGTTCGGCGGCCAGATCAAGGGCGAGGGCATGCGCCTGTTCCAGGTCTACTCGGCCGGCAACTTCATCGAGGCCACGTCCGAGACGCCGTACTTCCAGGTGGGCGAGTCCAAGTACGGCAAACCCGTGCTCGACCGGGTGCTCACGCCCGAAACGCCGCTGGACGAAGCCGCCAAGTGCGCGCTGGTGTCCATGGACAGCACGCTCAAGTCCAACCTGTCGGTGGGACTGCCGCTGGACCTGGTGGTCTACGAGGTCGACCGCTTCTCCACCGAGAAGGTGGTCTGCATCGACGAGAACAACCCGTACTTCCGCATGCTGCACGACAACTGGGGCCAGAAGCTGCGCGAGGTGTTCGACAGCATCGAGGACCCGGCCTGGGGCGGCGGTGCCACCAACGTTCCCATCATGGTGAACCCTGCGCGCAGCAAGCCGCTCAAGAAGATCACCAACCACCTGGACAAGCTCATCTGACCTGCCCTGCGCGCCCCGTCCGGGGTGCCGGCTGCAGCCCTTGCTCCCTGCGCGTACCTCCATGCTCCCCATCGTTTTCTCGCACGCCAACAGCTTTCCGGCGTGCACCTACCGCGTCCTCTTCCAGCACCTGAAGGCCCGCGGCTTCGAGGTGCATGCCGTGGAGCGGTACGGCCACGAAGCGCAGTACCCCGTCACCAACAACTGGCCGCACCTGGTGCAGCAGCTGGCCGACTTCGCCACGCCGCAGGTGCAGCGCCTGGGCCAGCCGGTGTTTCTGGTGGGGCATTCGCTCGGCGGCTTTCTGAGCGTGATGGCTGCCGCGCGCCACCCCGAGCTGGTGCGGGGCGTGCTCCTGATCGACTCGCCGCTGCTGGGCGGCTGGAAGGCCAATGCCGTCGACGTGGCCAAACGCACGCAGGTGGTGGGCTCGATCTCGCCGGGCAAGATCAGCCGGCAGCGCCGCTTCAGCTGGGCCAGCAACGACGAGGCGCTGGAACACTTTCGCAAGAAAAAGGCGTTCGCGCGCTGGGACCCGGAGGTGTTGCACGACTACGTCACCCACGGCCTGGTGGACCACGACGGCAAGCGCATCCTGGGGTTCGACCGCGCGGTGGAAACCGCCATCTACAACACGCTGCCGCACAACCTGGGCCGGCTGCTGGCCGCGCACCCGCTGCAGTGCCCCGCCGCCTTCATCGGCGGGCGCGACTCCGAAGAGATGAAGCAGGTGGGCATGGCCCTGACCCTGCGCATCACGCAGGGCCGCACGATGATGCTGGACGGCAGCCACCTGTTCCCGATGGAGCAGCCGGTGGCCACCGCGGCGGCCATCGAGGCCTCCTTACTCAATCTCGCTTCGCTGAAAGCCCTGACCTCGTGATGCGCTGAGCCGGCACGTGTGACGCTGATATAACACCAAAACGGCCCGCAAAAGTACCGAAAAGGCACTGAGGTTTCTGCAAAAACAAGGGGCGCGAATCACGGGCGCATCCTCTACACTGGGGGTTTGTTACAGCGTGATACACCCCACATGCCTGCAAAGACTCCCCTGACTGCCCGACTGCCCGCGGTGACCTTCGCGTTGCTGGCGGCATTCCTGGTGGTCACGGCCTTGCGCACGCACAACGACACCACCATTGCCATCGTCACTGCGTCGGTGCTCATGTTCGCGTGCTGCTGGGCCAGTGCCACCCATTTGCTCGGCGCCCGCCCGGCGCTGCAGTTCGTGCTGATCGCGGTGAGCCTGGGCTGGTTCGCCGAGCAGATGGGCAGCACGCACGGCTGGTTCTTCGGGCACTACACCTACACCGATGTGCTGGGGGCCCGGCTCGTCAACGTGCCCATCGTCATCCCCATGATGTGGTTCTCGCTCACCTACGCAGGCTACGTGATCGGCAACCTGATCGTGTGGCAGTCGCCAGTGGACGGCGCGCCGGGGCTCGGCAATGCGGCCATGCTGTCGTTCCTGGCCGCGATGATCGTCACCGCGTTCGATCTGGGCGCCGACCCCTACCTCGTCTACACGCTCAAGGCCTGGATCATGGCCAAGACCGACGGCGCCTGGTTCGGCGAGACCGTGCAGGGCTTTTTCGGCTGGGTGTTCGTCGCCTTCTGCATCATCTTCAGCTTTCGCCTGTCGGTGCGCCGCCGCCCGCTGCAGCCCGTGAGCCCCTTCCTGCGGCGCCACGCGCTGGTCCCGCTGGCCATCTACGCGTCCGGCATGGTGTTCCAGATGGTCCTGGGCAACCCGGTGGAGATCCGCTCGATCGCCCCGTTTGCCATGGGCATACCGTTGCTGTGCGCCATGGCGGGATTCCAGCGCTGGCGCACCCCCACAGAAGCCGCAGCATGAAGACAGCCACCATGACGAACTCCCGCCACTTCCCGCTTCCCGACGCCGAACTGGCCGGCATGCAGCACCACGCCGACCCGCTGGCCGACCAGACCATTGCCGACATGCTCGGCCCCTGGCCCCCCGGCATGGTGGATGCCGATGCCGAGCAATGGAAGCGCCTGGACACGGTGAACATCCTGCTGGGCCAATGGGCCGACAACGCGGGCATCGCGCAGTGGACGGTTGCGGTGGGCCCGGTGCATGGCACCGTGGGCGGCAAGCCGGCCGATGGCTATGTGGACCAGGCCATGGCCGATGCGCTGAACCACTATGTCCGCACCGCCCAGGTGCTGCCCGACTGGGCCGACGCCCGCCAGATCGAGCGCGCCGAAAAGCTGTTCATGGAGCACGGCGCGCTGTCGTGCATCCTGCTGTTTTGCGCCAGCCTGCCCGAGTGCTACGTGATTCCCGACCTGTCGGCCGTGCTGCACACCGCCGGGCAGCTGGAGCAGAACACCGAATACCGCATCCGCTCCACCGCCGCCATGATCTTTCCGGTGATGATGCACGGCGGCCTGAGCGAACGCGGTGCGGGCGTGGCGCAGGTGCTGAAGGTGCGGCTCATCCACGCCACCATCCGCAACCTCATCCTGCACGGCAGCCCGCAGCGTGCCGTGGACCATCTGAACGCGGGCGATGCCAGCGCCATCGCGCCCACGCCGCTGCCCGCCAGCGGCGGCCGCGGCGTCACCATGTTCCAGATGCTGCATGCGCGCGGCTGGGACGTGGCCGATGACGGCCTGCCCTGCAACCAGGAAGAGCTGGCCTACACGCTGCTGACCTTCGGCTATGTGTTCCTGCGCAGCCTGCACAAGCTGGGCATCGGACTGCCGCGCCACGAGGAAGAAGCCTACCTGCATGCCTGGAACGTGGTGGGCCACGTCCTGGGCATCGAACGCTCGCTGATGGTCGACACCATGGAGCAAGGCCAGGTGCTGATGGCGCAGATGCAGGCGCGCGGGCGCGCAGACCCGATCAGCCCCGATCCCCGCCCGGCCCTGGGCCAGGCGCTGATGCAGACCATGGCCAAGGCTTTGCCGTGGGACATCGTCAAACCCTTCCCCCAGCTCATGACCCGCTACCTGTGCGGGCGCGACACGGCCAGCGACCTGGGACTGACCCAGCCCGTGCCCTGGCCGTCGGCGCTGTTGTTCTGGGTGGTGCTGATCGCGGCGCGCGTGCTCGATGCGGTGGTGCGCCTGGCAATGCCCCGGTTCTCGATAGTCCGCGCCCTCACCCGCGTGCTGGGCTACCACTTCATGAGCCGGGTGCTCATGAGCCAGACACGGCCTTTGCAATTGCCGACCGCGCTGCTCAACCAGGTCGACGACGTGGTCCACAGCTGGAGCGACGACCCCAACGCACCCCGTTGGCTCAACCGCCTGGAAGACCGCCTCACCACGCACGGCAGCTGGAGCCTGGGCCTGGGCCGGACCGAGAAGGCGCAGGCCACGGGCTCCGCGCAGGCGCAGCGACCCGCGTAACCAGGGCCTCCCCACTGATGCACCTGTTGCTCCATGCCCTCCTGCTCCCGGCCCGGCTCTGGCGCGCGCATCGCGGCTTGGCACTCACCCTGCTGTGGCTGCTCGCACCCATGGCCGTGCCCGTGCAGGCACGGGCTGATGCGCCCCTGGTGCTGACGCAGGCCCGGCCCCAGGTGAATGCGTGGGAAGCCATCACCCTGCAGGCCGACCCCACGTACAGCCTCACGGCCGAGGACATGCTGGAACGCCTGGACGCGTTCGAGGCGCCCGCCCGGCGTGGTGGATCATTGGGTGTGCACAAGGCCGCGATGTGGCTGCGCATTCCCGTCATTGCGCCCGAGGCCCCGCGCACGCCCTGGGTGGTGGATCTGGGCTACAGCTCGCTGCAGGCCGAGATCTACCTGACCCGCGGCGGCCAGGTGATCCAGAGGCTGCGCACCCGCCAGCCGGGCGAGGGGCAGCTGTCCAGCCGCACCCCTGCGATGGCGTTCGAGCTGCAGCCCGGGCAACCGTACGACCTGCTGATCCGGGTGCAGGCGACGGGGCCGCTGATCCTGCCCATCACGGTGGGGGAGATGCCCTATCAGATGCATGCAGCCCTGAGCGAGCAGATGCTGCAGGGCCTGCTCAACGGGCTGGCGTTCTTCCTGCTCGCGTACAGCCTGGTCCAGTGGGTCACGCAGCGCGACCGGATGTTCGGCTTCTATGCGCTGGTGGTGCTGGGCAGCGCGATTTTTTCGCTGCAGTTCTTCGGCCTGGGCGCCCAGTTCCTGTGGCCCGACAATCTCTGGATGGGCCGGTATGCGGGCCTGGCAGCCGGGCTGATGGCCCTGGCGGGCTCGTTCCTGTTCCTGGGCCACACGCTGGCCGGCGACACACCGCACAGCCGGTACGCGCGCACCATGCGGGCGGGCGCGGCGATCACCGCCGCGGTGTGCGCCGCGCTCGTGCTCGGCTGGGTGAGCGTGCCCATCGGCATTGCCTACATGAGCCTGGCGGGTGCCCTGCCCTCCCTCATCAGCCTGCCCGCGGCCATCACGCGGGTGCGGCGCGGGGACCCGATCGGCGCCACCCTGCTGGCTGCATGGGTCGCGTTCGGCGTCGCCGCCGCAGTCATGGTGTGCCTGGTCCAGGGCTGGGTGCCCGCGAACTTCTGGACGCTGCATTCGTTCCAGTTCGGCGCCACCCTGGACATGCTGCTCTTCTTTCGCGTGCTGGGCCTGCGCGCCAACGCGGCCCAGGCACGCGCCGTGGAAGCCATGCAGGAGCGCGATCTGATGCGCTCGCTGGCCCACACCGACCACCTCACCGGCCTGAGCAACCGGCGCGGCCTGCAGCATGCGCTGCATTCCGCGCTGGCGCAGTGCTCCGAGCAGCGGCTGGTGGCGCTCTACCTCATGGACCTGGACGGGTTCAAGCCCGTCAACGATGCGCACGGCCACGACGTCGGCGACGACCTGCTGGTGGCCGTGGGCCACCGCCTGCAGCGCAGCGTGCGCCACCACTCGGACATGGTGGCCCGCATGGGCGGCGACGAGTTCATCATCATGGCGCAGGGCCTGGAAACACCGCAGCAGGCGCATGAGCTGGGCCAGGCGCTGCTGCGTGCCTTCGAGCAGCCGTTCAGCCTGAGCCACTTGCGGCTGCACGTGGGGCTCACGGCAGGCTATGCCATCGCGCCGCTGGACAGCGCAGACCCGCAGGTGCTGCTGCGCCTGGCCGATGCAGCCATGTACGCCGGCAAGCAAGACGGCAAGCGCACGGTACGCCGTGGCCGCAACGACCTGGCGCCGGCCACCTGAACGAGACAGCCACACCACCTGCAACCCCGCGACCCTGCTGCCTCCTATACTGCCCAAGCGTCGATCCACACCATGCGCACCGTCCCCCTCTTGCTGCCGTGGCAACGGTTGCCGGCCCTCCTCAGGCGCTGGATGATGGGCTGCGTTCTGGTGTGGCTGTCGGTGGGGTGCCACGGCAGCTGGGCGCAGGGCGACGGCAACGGCCACGGCAGCCGCATCCTGCTGCGCGACGAGGTGCACTCGCACGAAGCCTGGCCCGCCGTCACCATCCTGAACGACGCGTCGCGCGTGCTGTCGGTGGACGACGTCATGCGGCGCACCGCCGAGTTCGCCGCGCCCCCGCGCAGCAGCGGAACGCTGGGCGTGCGCACCGACGCAGTGTGGGTGCGCGTGCCGGTCAGCGTGGCGCCCAGCTCCGACGGCACCTGGGTGCTGGACATCGACTACCCTGTGCTGCAGCGCATCGAGGTCTACCTGACCCATGGGGGCCACGTGACCCAGCAGGCCACGCTCGGCAGCCTGCAGCCGTTCTCGCAGCGCCCGCTGCGCACCCGCACGCATGCCCTGCCGCTCCTGATGCAGCCGGGCCACCACTACGACCTGCTGCTGCGCGTGGAGACCACCGGCGCGATGGTGCTGCCCATCACGCTCAACAAGCCCACCGCATGGCACAGCGCCGCCATGAACGAGCAAATGCTGCAGGGCATCCTGACCGGCCTGGCGCTGTGCCTGTTGATCTACAGCCTGGCGCAGTGGATCAACCTGCGGGACATCCTGTTCCTGCAGTACGCGCTGCTCATCACCGGCAGCACGCTCTTTTCGCTGCACCTGTTCGGCCTGGGATCGCAGTACCTCTGGCAGGACAACATCTGGCTCGAGCTGCATGCCGCAGGCCTGTCGGCGCTGATGGCCACCTGCGGGTCGTTCCTCTTCATCAGCCAGGCCCTCGTGGGCCACCGGCCGCAAAGCCGGCTGCTGCGCGCCATGCGGGCCGGCGCGGTGCTGTGCGCGCTGCTGGCCGTGGTGCATGCGCTGGACGTGCTGAGCACCGCGGCCATCGCCGCCGTGGTGAGCATCCTCGGGCTGGTCCCGGCGCTCATGGGCATCCCCGGCGCCGTGCGCCGCGCGCGGCAGGGCGACCCGGTGGGCACCAGCCTGCTGCTGGCCTGGCTGATCTACTTTGCCGCCACCGCCACGGTGATCGGCGTCATCCGCGGCTGGGTGCCGGTGAACTTCTGGACCATGCACTCGTTCGGCTTTGGCGCCACGCTGGACATGCTGCTGTTCATGCGGGTGCTGGGGGTGCGCACCAAGGCGCTGCGCACCGAGGCCATCGACGCCAACCGCGAACGCGATGCCATGCGCTCCCTGGCCCACACCGACCCGCTCACCGGGCTGCCCAACCGGCGCGGGCTGAACATCGCGCTGGCCTCGGCCCTGCCTCGGTGCGGCCCCGACAAGCTGCTGGCGGTGTACGTGATGGACCTCGACGGCTTCAAGCCCGTCAACGACCGGCACGGCCACGATGTGGGCGACGAGCTGCTGGTGGCCGTCACGCGCCGCCTGCAGGGCCACCTGCGGCAAAGCGACGTGGTGGCGCGCCTGGGCGGCGACGAGTTCGTGGTGATGACGGGCGACCTGGGCAATGCACAGCAAGCCCACGAGCTCGGGCTCAAGCTGCTCGATGCCTTTCGCTCGCCGTTCTCGCTGGGCCAGCTGCAGGTGCAGGTGGGCCTGACCATCGGCTACGCGCTGGCGCCGGAGGACAGCAACGACGCCGTGGGCCTGCTCAAGCTCGCCGATGCGGCCATGTACAGCGGCAAGCAGGGCGGCAAGTTCTGCCTGCGGCGCAACACCGGCGACCTGGCGCTGTCGTCGTCCTGACCTGCGTTGCACCGGCCCCGCGGCGGGCCGCCGACCCCTCGCATGCACTGCGCGGGCAACAGCGGTCATTCAGCACTGGTCAAAACCCACGGCCTGCGATAAACACGGGGCTCCCTTTCACTCTGGAGGATAGTTCGCCATGCCCCATCGCAAGAGCCCTGCCCGTCACGCCAAGGACGAACGCATCGCACTTTTCAGGTCACACGCCGCATTGAACACGGCCGCCGTGGTTGCCGGCGACGGCGCCGGTGAAGCCATCTCGTGGGAGGCCATCGCCGAACTCGAATACAACATCGTCGGGCGCGTGGTGCTGCCGTCGGACCGCAACTACGACAAGGACCGGCAGGAGTCGAACCCCGCGTTCCAGGCCTACCCCCAGGTCATCGTCTACTGCGTGTGCGAAGGCGACGTGCTCGAATGCCTGGCCGTGGCGCGCAAGTACCGGCTGTGGGTGGCGGTGCGCAGCGGCGGCCACAGCACGGCAGGCTACTCGGTCAACAGCGGCATGGTGATCGACCTGAGCGGCATCTCGGGCGTCACGCTCGACCCGCTGGCCCGGCGCGTGCATGTGCTGCCCGGCACCGACTTCGACACCTTCAACGGTGCCATGAGGGGCACCGGCTGGCACGTGCCCACCGGCGCCTGCGGCAATGTGCGCGTGGGCGGCTTCGTGCAGGGCGGTGGCTTCGGCTACACCTCGCGGGCCTTCGGCATCCAGAGCGACATGGTGGAATCCTTCCGCGTGGCGCTGGCCGACGGCAAGATCGTGCTGGCCAGCGCGGCCGAAAACCCCGAGCTGTACTGGGCGATGCGCGGCGGCACCGGCGGCAACTTCGGCGTGCTGCTGCAGGTGACCTACCGCATGGTGCGCCTGGACGACGTGTGGGCCTGGGCCATCAGCTGGGACGAGGCCCATGCCGCCGAAGTCCTCACCCTCATGCAGCGCGACTTCATGAAGACCGGCGCGCCCGATGCGCTGGGCTACATGATGAACCTGGGCTACCAGAACGGCGTGCCCGTGTACATGGTGCAGGGCATGTACACCGGACCGCGCGATGCGGGCCTGGCAGCCATCGCGCCGCTGCTGGCCGTCCCCAGTGCGAAGCTGCTGGTGGACAAGACCGGCAGCTACCCGGCCATGAACACCTGGCTCGAAGACCACCCCTACACCCTGCCCGACAACCTGCCCAATGGCGTGGCCGAGTCCAAGGCCAGCGGCTACATCAGCGCGCGCCTGAGCACCGCCGACTGGCAGCGCATCATCGACTACTTCAAGACCTCGCCCAACACCTGGTCGCTGGCCTACCTGGAGGCCTACGGCGGCGCCATCAACCGCTACCCGGTGGAAGACAGCGCCTTCATCCACCGCAGCGCAGATGCCGACCTGGTGGTGGACGTGTTCTGGCGCAACCCGGCCGAGCGGGCGCAGATGGAGGCCTGGCTTGACGGCTTCATGGCGCTGGTCAAGCCGTTCCTCAACGGCCACGTCTACCAGAACTACCCCGACGGCAGCCTGGAGAACTTCGCCGACGCCTACTGGGGCCCGGCCTACCCGCGGCTGCGCAAGGTGAAGGCGCAGTACGACCCGACCAACTTCTTCCACTTCGCGCAGAGCATCGCGCTGCCGGGGTAGCAGCAGCTTGCCGCCAGGGCCCAGCGCCCTGGCGTTGCGTTGCGTTGCGTGGTGTTGTGTGGTGTGGCAGGTCACGGCCCGGCACTGGCCCCGGCCCGGGCGCCCTGCCCGCCGGCCAGCCGGCGAATCAGCCCGCGTCCGCGTCTGCGTCCGCGTAGTGCAGGCGCCCCTTGCCCGCGCGCTTGGCGCTGTACATGGCCTGGTCGGCGCGGTTGATGAGATCGTCGATGTGGCCGCCCAGCGGTGGGCACACGGCCACGCCGATGCTCGCGCCGATGGACAGCTCCCGCCCGTCCACCAGCATGGGCTGCTGCAGCGCCTCCAGCAGCCGGTGGCCGATGGTGTCCGTCACGTCGCGGGTGACGTCGTGCTCCAGCATCACCAGGAACTCGTCTCCCCCCAGGCGCGCCATGGTGTCGCCGGACCGCACGGTGCCGGCGATGCGCCGCGCCACGATGCGCAGCACCTCGTCGCCCGCGCGGTGGCCCTCGGTGTCGTTCACGCTCTTGAAGCCGTCCAGGTCGATGAACAGCAGCGCCACGCAGCCCACGCTGCGCGCGGGCTCCAGGGCTTTTTCCAGCTGGGCCTGGAAGGCCGCCCGGTTGAGCAGGCCGGTGAGCGAATCGTGGTTGGCCAGGTAGTGGTGCTGGCGCGCGATCTCGATCTTGGCGGACACGTCCTCGACCAGCGCCATGATCGATGTGACCTGCCCCTCGGCATCGGTCAGCGCCGAGTTGAACCACTCGCAATGCACCTCGGACCCGTCGTCGCGCGTGAAGGAAGTCTCGGCCCGGTTTTGCGACTCCTGGCCCGACTGCAGGCGCTGCAGGGCCAGCTGCAGGGTCGCATCCGCGGGCGAGAGGTCCAGCAACTCGTTGAGCAACTGCCCTTGCAGGTCCGCCACATGCAGCCAGCCCATGAGCTGTACCGCGCGCTGCGAGCAGTGCAGCAGCCGCAGGTTGTGGTCCATTTCCAGCACCGCCAGCGGGCTGTTTTCCATGTGCGAGGACAGGCGCTGGTTGGCGGCGCGCAGCGCGTCCATGGTGACCTGCAGCTCGTGCACATCGAGTGCGGTGGTGATGAAGCCCTCGATGGAGCCTTCACGGTTGTGCCAGGGCGTCAGGCAGATGGTGCGCCACTCGTCAAAGCCGTAGGGCGTGCGCAAAAGACGCTGGTACTGAACCCGCTCACCCGACAGAACGCGGGCGACGAAGGGCATGAATGCGGTGACCGCCGCATCGCCGTACATGTTGGTCAACGACTTGCCCGCCAGTTGCTCCGGCACGGTGCCGAACCAGCGCGCGTATTCATCGTTGACATACAGCATCGTGAGGCTGCGGTCCACCACCGCCATGGTGGCGCCAGCGCTGCGCGTGATCACATCAAGCAACTCGTCCTTGGACAGGCTGTGCCCGGGGGCGATGGCCCGATAGTCGGACAACTCTGGATCGTCTTGCATCATGCGGCGAAAGCCCCAGCGGGGCAGGGTCATCGGTGGAACGCCCCGCGCGCCAGCCCTCCAGGAAGGTCACCGCCGCGCGCCTCGGCCCCTGCGCCGAGCGGCAGGGTGTGCCATCAGCTTATCACTTTCGTCCCATAACCAATCCGAGTGAATGCGCAGCCGTCAATCCGCCCACTGCACCCAGCCCGTCCAGGCGGTCACCAGCACGATGATGCCGAACACGATGCGGTAGTACGCGAACGGCACGAAGCTGTGGCTGCTGATGTAGCGCAGCAGCCAGCGCACGCACAGCCAGGCGCTGATGAACGAGAACACCAGCCCGACCGCGAACATCGGAATGTCGGCCGCCGACAGCAGCGCGCGCTCCTTGTACAGGCTGTACACCCCCGCACCGATCAGCGTGGGGATGGCCAGGAAGAACGAGAAGTCCGTCGCCGCCTTGCGCGACAAGCCCAGCAGCATGCCGCCGATGATGGTGGCGCCGCTGCGGCTGGTGCCGGGCACCATCGCCAGGCACTGCACCAGGCCGACCTTGAGCGCATCGAGCGGCGTCATCTCGTCCACCGTCTGGATGCGCGTGGCGGCCGGCGAGCGCCGCTCGGCCCACAGGATGATGAAGCCGCCCAGGATGAAGGTGCTGGCCACCACCACCGGCGTGAACAGGTGCGCCTTGATCATCTTGCCGAACAGCAGGCCCAGCACCACGGCGGGCAGGAAGCCGATGAACACGTTGAGCGCGAACCGCTGGGCCTGGCGCTCGGTGGGCAGGGCCACCAGCGTCTCGCGGATCTTCTGCCAGTACACCAGGATGACGGCGAAGATGGCGCCCGTCTGGATGGCGATGTCGAACACCTTGGCCTTGGCATCGTCGAAGCCCAGCAGCGAGCCCGCCAGGATCAGGTGCCCCGTGGAGGAAATGGGCAGGAACTCGGTCAGGCCCTCGACCACACCCATGATGGCGGCCTTGACCAGCAATAGAACGTCCACGCGCACTCCTTAAGGAAAATTTAAGCCAAATCGGGCTCCACCGCTTGCCTGGCAAGCGCTAGCAGCTATCAAAACAGGAGTATATGCGCAGCGGGCCTGTGGCGGGCCCGCGCAGGCCCCAGCCCCCTCAGGGCCGGGACTGCGGTAGCGTTTGAGCCGGAGCCTGCTGCTGCTCCTGCCACGGCGCCTGCCACCCGCCGCCGAGCGCCTGCACCAGCGTCACCGCCGCCAGCTGGCGGTTGACCTGCAATTGCAGCAGCGCGCGCTGCGCCGACAGCGCCGAGACCTGGGCCGTGACCACCTCGGTGTAGCCCACCTGCCCTTCGCGGTAGCGGTTGAGCAGCTGCTGCGCCGTGCGCTCCGCCGCGGCCACCGCCTCGCGGCGCAGGGGCTCCTGCTCCTGCAAGGTGCGCAGCACCGTGAGCTGGTCTTCCACCGTCTGGAAGGCCGTGAGCACCGTCTGGCGGTAGACCGCCACGCGGCCCTCGCGCGCGGCCTGGGCTTCTTCCACCCGGGCCGCCGTGGCGCCGGCATCGAAGATCGTCTGCGCCACCGACAGGCCCAGCGACCACACCAGTGTGGATGCCTTGAACAAATCGGCCACGCTGCTGCCGCCACTGCCCACCGACCCGCCCAGACTCAGGTTCGGGAAGTACGCGGCGCGCTGAATGCCGATCTGCGCATTGGCCGCCGCCACCGCGCGCTCGCCCGCTGCGATGTCGGGCCGGCGCTGCAGTAGCGTCGAGGGCACCCCCAGCGGCA
Organism: Acidovorax sp. Leaf191; assembly: GCF_001424425.1. GTDB lineage: Bacteria > Pseudomonadota > Gammaproteobacteria > Burkholderiales > Burkholderiaceae_C > Acidovorax. Next base: position 147,549 of record NZ_LMPT01000023.1, on the reverse strand, counting down.
CGTCGGGCACCGCAGCCACCCACTGCGCACGCGCCAGCGAAAAGTCGGCCGGGGCGCGCCCGGTCAGCACGGCCAGCGCATGCTCGAAGCGCGCCCGGTTCTGCCGCACGGTGGCCAGGTCGGCGCGCGCGTTGGCCAGCTGGGTCTGCGCCTGCAGCACGTCGGTCTGCGCCACCACCCCGGCACCGTAGCGGTTGCGCACGATCTGCAGGCTGCGCTCGTAGCCCTCCACCGTGGCCTGCAGCAGCTCGATCTCCGCATCCGCCTCGCGCAGCTGGAAGTACGCCGAGGCCAGCGTGCCCACGGCCGACAGACGCGCCGAGGCCAGGTCGGCCTCGCTCGCCTGCGCGCTGGCCTGGGCGCCGGTGACGCCGCTTTGCAGTCGGCCCCAGAGGTCCGGCGCCCAGTCGACCCCCAGCGATGCCTGGGTGGTCAGGCCCGAGCGGGCGGCGCCCTCGCCGCCGGTGCGCGTGGCACCGCCCGACAGGCTCACCGAGGGGAACAGCCCTGCCCGCTGCTGCCGCACCACGGCCTGCGCCTGCGCATAGGCGGCCACGGCCGCGGCGATGTTCTGGTTGGACAGCTGCACCTGCTCGGCCAGGCGGTTGAGCTCGGCGTCCTGGAACAGCTCCCACCAGGGGCCGCGGTCCAGCGCGTCGGCAGGCGCCGCGGGTGCCCAGGTGGCACCGGCCTCCTTGAACGACGCGGGCACCGCCATCTCGGGCTGCTGGTAGGGCGGCGTGACCGAGCAGGCGGACAGCAGGGCAGCGGCTGCCAGCACCAGTGCCAGCGTGGTCGGGCGGGCCAGGGGGGGCCGGGCGGCGTGCGCGCCGGGTGTGAGCGGGGCGTGGAGATGTGTCATGGGCACCGATCAGGTGGCCGCGCCGGGGGCGCCGGCACGGCTCAGATGTTGTTCGTTGGGGGCGGGCGTGCGCAGCCTGTCCAGCAGCACATAGACCACGGGCGTGGTCAGGAGCGTGAGCAACTGGCTCGCGATGAGCCCGCCGATGATCGCCACGCCCAGCGGCTGGCGCAACTCCGAGCCCTGCCCGAAGCCGATGGCCAGCGGCAGCGCGCCCAGCGCAGCCGCCATCGTGGTCATGAGGATGGGCCGAAAGCGCAGGATGCAGGCCTCGCGCACGGCATCGAGCGCCGACAGGCCGCGCGCGCGCTCGGCCTCCAGCGCAAAGTCGATGATCATGATCGCGTTCTTCTTGACGATGCCGATCAGCAAAAACACGCCGATGAGCGCGATGATGGTGAACTGCATGTTGAACAGCAGCAGCGCCAGCACCGCCCCCACGCCGGCCGAGGGCAGCGTGGTCAGCACCGTGATCGGGTGGATCAGGCTTTCATACAGCACGCCGAGCACGATGTAGATCACGATGATGGCCGTGATGATGAGGAAGGCCTGCTGCCCCTGCGACTGCTGCGCGCTGAGCGCCGTGCCCTGGAAGCTGCCGCGCACGTTGGTGGGCATGGCGATGTCGGCCTCGGCCTGCGCGATGACCTGCTGGGCCTGGCCGAGCGACGTGCCCGGGTCGATGTTGAACGACACCGTGGTGGCCAGCTCGCCGTCCTGGTGGCTGATGGAGGTGGGCGACGCCCGCTCCACCACCTTGGCGATCGCGCTCAGCGGCACCATGGTCGATGCCGCCGTGCTGATCACCTGGCCGGTGGACGCGCCGCGCTGGCCCGGGTTGGCCACCGTGCCGGTGGCGCCGCTCGGGTTGGCGGCGACGTAGATGTCCTTCAAGGCCGGCGGGCCGCGCGTGTACTCCGGCGCCCACTCCATGATGACGGCGTACTGGTTGAGCTCGCCGTAGATCGTGGCCACCGAGCGCTGGCCGAAGGCGTTGTACAGAGCGTTGTCGATGGCCGACGACGTCACGCCCAGGCGCGATGCGGAAGCCTTGTCCACCTCGATGTACGTCTCCACGCCGTTCTCGGCCAGGTCGGTGTCCACGTCTTTCAGCAGGGTCTCGTCCTTGAGCCGGTCGGCCAGCTTGCCCGCCCACAGCTTGAGGTCGGCCATGTTGTCGCTCTTCAGGGTGTACTGGTAGGTCGAATTGCTGGACCGCCCGCCCATGCGCAGGTCCTGCACCGGGTTCAAAAACACCCTGAGGCCGGTGATCTGGTTGAGCTGCGGCCGCAGCCGCGCGATGACGGCGGGCGTGCTGTCGGTGCGCTGCTTGAGGGGCTTCAGGTTGACGAACATGAAGCCGCCGCCCGCGCGGCTGCCGCCCGAGAAACCCACCACCGTGTCCACCGCCGGGTCCTTGCGGATGATCTCCACCGCCTGGCGCAGCTTGGCCGCGAGCGCGTCGGACGAGATGCTCTGGTCGGCGCGCAGGCCGGCGTTGAGCTGGCCGTTGTCCTGCTCCGGAAAATAGCCCTTGGGGATCTTGGCGAACAGGTAGACGTTCAGCCCCACCACCGCCAGCAGGATCAGCACCACCAGCCCCTTGCTGGCCAGTGCCCAGTCCAGGCTGCTGGTGTAGGTGCGCAGCACGCCCTGGTAGCCGCGCTCGGCCCAGCGGGCCAGGCGCGATGGCGGCTTGTCATCGGCCGGGTCGTGCGCGCGCAGCAGCCACGCGCACATCATGGGCGTGGTGGTGAGCGAGATCACGAGCGAGATCATCACCGCGGCCGACAGCGTGATCGCGAACTCGCGGAACAGCCGGCCCACCTGCCCGTCCATGAACAGCAGCGGTATGAACACCGCCACCAGCGACAGGCTGATGGACAGCACCGTGAAGCCCACCTCGCGCGCGCCCTGCAGCGCCGCCTGCATGCGGTCCATGCCGGACTCGATGTGGCGCATGGTGTTCTCCAGCACCACGATGGCATCGTCCACCACGAAGCCGGTGGCCACCGTCAGCGCCATCAGGCTCAGGTTGTTCAGGCTGAACCCCAAAAAGTACATCACCCCAAAAGTGCCCAGCAGCGACACCACCGTGGCCACCGCCGGGATCACCGTGGCCCGCGCCTTGCGCAGGAACAGCCCCACCACCAGCACCACGAGCGCGATGGAGACCATGAGCGTGAGCTCGATCTCCTTGAGCGACGAGCGGATGGAGTTGGTGCTGTCCGACGCCACCGCCACCTGGATGTCCTGCGGCAGCTGGGCCTGCAGGTCGGGCAGCAGCGCGCGCACCGAATCCACGGTCTCGATGATGTTGGCGCCCGGCTGGCGCGTGACCAGCACGATGATGGCCGGCTCGCCGTTGAACAGGCCCACCGTGCGGCGGTTCTCCACGCCGTCTTCCACCCGCGCCACATCACCCAGCCGCACGGCGGCGTTGTTGCGCCACGCGACGACCAAGGATTCGTATTCGGACGCCTTGCGCGCGGGCGACGGCGTGTAGATCTGCAGGCGGCGACCGTCGCCCTCGATGGCGCCCTTGGGGCGGTTGGCGTTCGAGGCCTGGATGGCGGCGCGCACGTCTTCGGTGCTGATGCCGTAGCGGTTGAGCGCGAACGGCAGCAGCTCCACGCGCACCGCGGGCAGCGAGCCCCCGCCGATCTCCACCTCGCCCACGCCGTCCACCTGCGACAGCCGCTGGCTCACCACATTGGACACCGCGTCGTAGATCTCGCCCGGCGTGCGGGTCTTGGAGGTGAGCGCCAGGATGATGACGGGCGACGCCGCCGAGTTGCGCTTGCGGTAGGTGGGGTTGCTGCGCAGCGTGGAAGGCAGGTCGGCGCGGGACGCGTTGATGGCGGCCTGCACCTCGCGCGCCGCGGCGTCGATGTCGCGGTTCAGGTCGAACTGCAGGCTCACGCGGGCGGAGCCGTTGGAGCTCGACGAGGTCATCTCGTTGACCCCCGCGATCACGCCCAGGCGCCGCTCCAGCGGCGTAGCCACGCTGGTGGCCATGGTTTCGGGGCTGGCGCCGGCCAGGCTGGCCGACACCGAGATGGCCGGGTAGTCGACCTGCGGCAGCGGCGACACCGGCAGCACAAAGAACGCCGCGATGCCCGCGAGCGCGAGGCCAATGGTCAGCAGCACGGTGGCGACCGGCCGCTCCACGAAGGGGCGCGAGAGGTTCACCGCACGTCTCCCGCACCCGCACCGGTGCGCACACCGGCAGCTGCTTCAGGCCCTGCCCCCTGCTGCGGCGCCGCGGCAGTGCCCCGGCCCGTGACGCGGCGGCCCATGCGGTCGAACGCGAGGTAGATCACCGGCGTGGTGAACAGCGTGAGCATCTGGCTCAGGATCAGCCCGCCGAAGATCGCGAGGCCCAGCGGCCGGCGCAGCTCGGCGCCCTCGCCCCAGCCCAGCATCAGCGGCAGCGCCGCGAACAGCGCCGCCAGCGTGGTCATGAGGATCGGCCGAAAGCGCAGCAGCGCCGCCTGGTGGATGGCCTCCTGCGGCGACTTGTTCTGGTTGCGCTCGGCGTCGATGGCGAAGTCGATCATCATGATCGCGTTCTTCTTGACGATGCCGATCAACAGGATGATGCCGATGATGCCGATCACCCCCAGGTCGTTGCCCGTGAGCATCAGCGCCAGCAGCGCGCCCACGCCCGCCGACGGCAGGGTCGAGAGGATGGTCACCGGGTGGATGTAGCTCTCATACAGCACACCGAGCACGATGTACACGCACACCATGGCCGCCAGGATGAGCCACAGCTGGCTGGACAGCGACTTCTCGTACGCGCCGGCCGCGCCCAGGAACTCCATCGACAGCCCGGCGGGCATGCCGATCTCCTTGGCGGCGGCGCGGATCGCATCCACCGCCGCGCCCAGCGACACGCCCGGCGCCTTGTCGAAGCCCAGCGTGGCCGCCGGGTACTGCGCCACGCGCGTGACCTGCAGCGGCGCGGGCTGCTCGCGGATGGTGGCAATGGCCGCCAGCGGCGTGGGCGCGCCCGAGCCGGTGCGCAGCTGCAGCGTGCCCAGGGCCTCGGGCGTGTTGAGCTGGTCCTGCTGCGCCTCCAGGATCACGCGGTACTGGTTGGTCTCGGTGAAGATGGTGGACACGATGCGCTGGCCAAAGGCGCTGTACAGCGTGTCGTCCACATTGCTGGCCGTGACGGACAGGCGCGACGCTGTGTTGCGGTCGATGTCCACGTAGGCCGACAGGCCCTGCGCGCCCGCATCGGTGGTGGCGTTGCGCACCTTGGGCTCGGTCTTCAGGCGCTCGGCCAGCTTGCGCGTCCAGTCGTTGACCTGGGCCGAATCCACGCCGCCGATGGACGCGCGGTATTCGGTGGGCCCGGTCTCGGCGTCGATGGTCAAGTCCTGCGTGGGCTGCAGGTACAGCGTGACGCCCGCCACCGACCGCACCCGCTCGCGCAGGCGCTGCATGATGGCCTCTTGCCCGTCGCGGTCGGGCTGGAGGTTGATCAGCATGCGCCCGGCGTTGAGCATGGTGTTGTTGGCCGCGTCCACGCCCACGAAGGAGCTGAGCGACTGCACGTCCGGGTCCTGCAGGATGGCGCGCGAGGCCTGCAGCTGCAGCTCGCTCATGCGGGCGTACGACACATCCTGCGACGCCTCGATGCGCGCCTGCAGCTGCCCGGTGTCCTGCGTGGGGAACAGGCCCTTGGGGATGACGACGTACAGCAGCGCGGTGAGCACCAGCGTGAGCACCGCCACCACCAGGGTCGCGCCCTGGTGGCGCAGCACCCACTGCAGCCAGCGGTCGTAGCCCGCGATCACGCGGTCGAAACCGCGGTTGATGCGGCCCGCAATGCCGTGCTGCCCGCCCACGGGCTCGGGGCGCAGCCAGCGCGCGGCCATCATGGGCACCAGCGTGAGCGACACCACGCCCGAGATCAAAATCGTGATGGCCAGCGTGACCGCGAACTCGCGGAACAGCCGCCCCACCACGTCGCTCATGAACAGGAGCGGGATCAGCACCGCGATCAGCGACACGGTCAGCGAGATGATGGTGAAGCCGATCTGCGTGGCGCCCTTGAGCGCGGCCTGGAACGGCGGCTCGCCCTCTTCGAGGTAACGCGCGATGTTCTCGATCATCACGATCGCGTCGTCCACCACGAAGCCCGTGGCGATGGTCAGCGCCATGAGGCTCAGGTTGTTGAGGCTGTAGCCCAGCAGGTACATCACGCCGCAGGTGCCGATGAGCGAGATGGGCACGGCCAGGCTGGCGATGATGGTGGCGCGCAGGCTGTGCAGGAAGAAGAAGATCACCAGCACCACCATCAGCACCGCCAGGATCAGCTCCAGCTCCACGTGGTGCACGGAGCCCCGGATGCCGGTGGTGCGGTCAGAGAGCACCTGCACCTTGAGCGACGCGGGCAGGCCGGCCTCCAGCTCGGGCAGCAGCTTTTTGATGCTGTCCACCGTGGCGATCACATTCGCCCCGGGCTGACGCTGCACGTTCAGGATGATGGCCGGGGTCAGTGTGGCCCCGGGCTCCTTCGCGCCTGCATCGGCCCCCCCGCTGCCGCTGCCGAATGCGGGCGCGCTGGCCGGCTGGCGGCGGTCGGGCGCAGCGCCGGGCAGCTCGTTGAGGCCCGCCCAGGCGCCCAGGCGGTTGTTCTCGGCACTGTCCACCACGCGCGCCACCTCGATCATGCGCACCGGCGCGCCGTTGCGCCACGAGACGATGAGGTTCTTGTAGTCGTCGGCCGTGAGCAGCTGGTCGTTGGCGTTGATGGTGTAGGAGCGTTGCGGTCCGTCGAAGCTGCCCTTGGCGCTGTTGGCATTGGCCGACGTGATGGCCGTGCGCAGGGTATCGAGGCCGATGCCGTACGACGCCAGCGCCTTGGTGTCGGCCTGGATGCGCACCGCGGGCCGCTGCCCGCCCGCCAGCGACACCAGCCCCACGCCGGTGACCTGGCTTATCTTTTGCGCCAGGCGCGTGTTGACCAGGTTCTGCACCTCGGTCAGCGGCAGCGTGTCGGAGCTGATGGCCAGCGTGAGCACCGGCGCATCGGCCGGGTTGACCTTGGCGTACACCGGCGGCGCGGGCAGGTCGGCGGGCAGCAGCGAGTTGCCGGCGTTGATGGCCGCCTGCACCTCCTGCTCGGCCACGTCGAGCGCCAGGCCCAGGCCGAACTGCAGCGTGATGATGGACACGCCCGACGCGCTGGTCGAGGCCATGCGCTCCAGCCCCGGCATCTGGCCGAACTGGCGCTCGAGCGGCGCACTCACCGTGCGGCTCATCACCTCGGGGCTGGCCCCGGGGTACAGGGTCTGGACCTGGATGGTGGGGTAGTCCACCTCCGGCAGGGCCGACAAGGGCAGGAAGCGAAAGCCCAGCAGCCCCGCCAGCACGATGGCCAGCATCAGCAGGGCGGTGGCGACGGGCCTCTCGATGAACGGACGCGAAGGACTCATGGTGTCAGCGCGCGCTCAAGGATTCTGCGGTGGACGCTGGCGGCGTTCCCCGCGCTCTCCGCGGGGGCCGGACGCACCGCTGCGCGGCCCGCTCGCCCCCGAGCGCGGCCCGCGCGCGCCCTGGCCGTCGGCCGTCTGCACGGCCATGCCGTCCTGCAGCCGGTCGCCGCCCTCGGTGACCACGCGCTCGCCCTCCTTCAGGCCTTCGGCGATCGCCATCAGGCCCACGGTGGCCTGGCCGCGCTTGACCTTGCGCAGCGTCACGGTGCGGTCTTCGTTGATCACATACACATAGTCGCCGTTGGCCCCGGTGCGCACGGCCGTCACCGGCACCACGATGGCCGGCACATTGCGCAGCAAGAGCTGCACGTTGACGAACTGGTTGGGGAACAGCGTGCCCGCGGCGTTGGCAAAGCGCGCCTTGGCCTTCACGGTGCCGGTGGTGGTGTCGATCTGGTTGTCGAGGGTGGAAAAGCGTCCCTTATCCAGCTCGGACTTGCGGGTGCGGTCCAGCGCGGTCACGGCCAGCGCGTCGGCGTCGCGCTGCGCAGCCAGCACGTCGGCCACGCGGTCCTGCGGCACGGCAAACTGCACGTCGATGGGCGCCACCTGGGTGATGGTGGCGATGCCCGTGGCGTCGCCCGAGGACACGAGGTTGCCCGCATCCACGGTGCGCAGGCCGATGCGGCCCGTGGCCGGCGAGGTGATGCGGGTGTAGCTCAGGTTCAGGCGCGCCGTGCCTTCCTGGGCCTTGTCGGTCATCACCGTGCCTTCGAGCTGCTTGACCAGCGCGGCCTGCGTGTCCACGTCCTGCCGGGCGATGGAGTCCTGCGACAGCAGGGTCTGGTAGCGTGCCAGCGTGAGGCGCGCATTCTCCAACTGCGCCTCGTCGCGCTGGCGGGTGCCCTGGGCCTGCATCAGCGCCTGCTCGTAAGGCCGGGGGTCGATCTGCGCCAGGAGCTGCCCCTTCTTGACCATCTGCCCTTCGGTGAACAGCACCTCGGTCAGCGTGCCCGACACCTGGGGCTTGAGCGTCACGGTGGTGGCCGGGATCACGGTGCCGAGCGCATCGATGACCACCGGCAGCTCGGCCCTGCGGGCCACGGCATCACCCACGGTGACCATGGGCCGGCCCCCGCCAGGCGCTCCCCGACCCGGGCCGGCACCCGGCGCCGCGGCGGAATCGCCATTGGCCCGCTGGACCAGGTACCAGGCCGCACCGCCCACCAGGACCACCAGCAGCAACGCCAGCACGCTACCCATCCAGCGGCGCCGGCGGCGCGGTGCCTGCGGGGGCTGTGGCGGGACGGCCGGTTGCGGGGCGGGCGCGTTGACTTCTTCTTGCGGATTCATGGCGGTAGCTGGTGGGTGTTCTTGGGTTCGGCCGGGTCAGAGCATCGTAGGGGGCCAGTTCACGGTCTGCCTTGAACGCTGTGCGAAGAAAAGTAAACCTCGGGCAGCAGCCGCCTCGCGGCCCCTGCCCAGCCGGGTCTTTGTCCTTGCACCGGCCCGGCCCCCTCACGACCCCCGGTAGTTTGCCTGCTCGCCGGCGCAAAAAGGCGTCCGCCATGGCGCTGCGGACCGTAGGCCATCGCCGAATGTTGCTCCGGCCGCTCCCGCCGACTGCATTTCGCGCCCGCCAAGCGGCATTTCGTCGCAAGCCGCTGGCGGCGACAGGGGTGCATCGGCACAGTCCACCCCATCGACCGACCGCCAGGAGAACCCGCCATGCAAAGCTTCACCCCCGTCATCGCCATCCATGTCGCCGCAGCGCTGGCGGCCATTGCCATCGGCCCGGTGGCCCTGTGGGCCCGCAAGGGCGCCACCCAACGCCCCCGCCTGCACCGGGCCGCAGGCTACGCCTGGGTCACCCTGATGGTGGCGACGGCCGTCTCGGCCCTCTTCATCACCGGTGGCGGCGGCCCCCGCTGGGGCAGCTTCGGCCTGATCCACCTGCTCATCCCCATCACGCTGGGCATGCTGGCCCTGTCGTTCGTCTACCTGGCCCGCCGCAACATCACCGGCCACAGGGCCGTCATGCAGCGCGTCTACTTCGGCGCCTGCGTGGTGGCGGGCGCCTTCACCCTGCTGCCCGGGCGGCTGCTCGGCCACTCGCTGTGGACCCAGCTGGGCGTGATCTGACGCCGCGGCGCCCCGTTTTTTGCTCACCAGCGCCTTCCCCACCGCTTCAACCCCCTTCCAAGGATTTTCACCATGCTGCTCCAACTCCTCGTTCACCAGCCCCAGGCCCTGGGCCAGATCATTCAGCAAACGCCCTACTGGGTCTGGGGCCTGCTGGCCGCGCTGGTGTGGCTGGGCGCCAGCCAGCTGTTCGACCGCACCGCCAGCCTGGTGCGGGTGGTGGTCATGCCGGTGGCCATGACGGGCTTTTCCATCTACGGGCTGGCCTCGGCCTTCGGCGGTGCAGGCCATACCGGCGGCGCCGTGGGCGCCTGGATGGCTGCCGCCACGGCCGCCACCTGCTTGGCCCTGTGGTTCCAGCCCACCGCGCCTGCAGGCACGCTGTACGACAGCGGCTCGCGCTGCTTCCAGTTGCCGGGCAGCGCCATGCCGCTGGCATTGATCCTGGGCATCTTTCTGACCAAGTACCTCGTGGGCGTCGAGCTGGCCATGCAGCCGGCCCTGGCCCGCGACGGCAGCTTCGCCCTGCAGATCGCTGCGCTCTACGGCGTGTTCAACGGCCTGTTCGCGGCCCGGTCGCTGCGGCTGTGGCGCCTGGTGCGCAGCAGCGCGGGCTTGGCCAGCCAGGCTGCCAGCGCCTGAAGGCGGCCCCCCTCGCCCCCCCTCCACCACCCACCTCGATCCCCCAGGAGTTCCCCATGCGCCACCACCGCTTCGACCACGACACCGCCCTCGACCCCATCGAACGCCAGGCCCGCAGACGCGCAGGCGCCAAGCTGGGCTGGTACATGCACGCCGGTGTGTACCTGCTGGTCAACCTGCTGCTCGTGACCCTGTCTGCCACCAGCGGCAGGCACTGGGCGGTGTACCCGGCGCTGGGCTGGGGCCTGGGCTTGGCCATCCACGGGATGGTGGTGTTCCTGGTGTCGGGCAGCGGGCTGCACGAACGCATGGTGCAGGCCGAGCGCAACCGTCTGGCCCTGCAACAGGAGCGGCGCCTGTGAGCCACACACCGGTCGCCGCGCGCACCCCGGCGTGGCGGCTGCTGGCCACGGGCCTGTTGGCGATGGCCACCGCCACCGCCGCCCACGCCGGCACGGGACTCAGGGAGTTGCCTGGCCTGCAGGGCGATGGCCCGGTCACCGTGTTCTACCCCAGCGGCAGCGCCGACCAGGCAGTGACGCGCGGCCCCTTCACCCTGCACCTGGCCCTGGACGGCGCAGCCACACCGGGCAACGGGCGGCTGGTGGTCATCACCCACGGCTCCGGCGGCAGCCCCTGGGTGCACACCGACCTGGCGCGCGCGCTGGTCGCGGCCGGGTTCGTCGTCGCCCTGCCCGAACATGTGGGCGACAACTACAAGGACCCATCCACCCCCGGCCCCGAGAGCTGGAAACGCCGCCCCGCCGAAGTCTCTCGCGCCATCGACGCGGTGGCGCAGGATGCGCGCCTGGCGCCGCTGGTGGACTCGGCCACGGTGGGCGTGTTCGGCGGCTCGGCCGGCGGCCACACCGCGCTGACGCTCGCGGGAGGCCACTGGTCCCCGGCGCGCTTTCGCCAGCACTGCGAGGCCCACATCGCCGAGGACTTCTCGTCCTGCGTCGGCTTCATCACGCGGCTGCACGGCAACCTGCTGGACGGGTTGAAGAAAGCCGTGGCGCTGGGCGTGATCCGCCAGCGCTTCGACGACGCCACCGACCAGTCCTATAGCGACCCGCGCGTGCAGGCGGCCATCGCCTTCGTGCCCTTTGCCGCCGACTTCGACATGGCCACGCTGGCCACTCCGCGCATTCCGCTGGGGCTGATCACCGCGGGCCTGGACATCAATCAGGTGCCGCAATTTCACAGCAGCGCGGTGCTGGCCGCCTGCCAGGACCGCTGCACCCTGGTCGCCCACCTGCCCGGCGCCAGCCACGGCGCCATGCTCTCGCCCCTGCCGCCGATGCACCTGCTGGGCACGGTGCACCAGCAGTTGCTGGGAGACCCGCCCGGGTTTGACCGCAGCAGCACCCTGCCCCAGCTGGACGCCAAGGTGGTGGCGTTCTTTGCCCAGCACCTGCAGCCGCTGCAGCCGCTGCAGCCGCTGCAACCGCTGCGGCGTGCGCCGTGACCAGCAGTCCGGCGCCCTAGAATCCACCCTTCACCATGCCCCACCCCATGACTCCCGACGACATCGAACAACTGGCCCGCCGGCGCGCCGGCGCCAAGCTGGGCTGGTATGTGCATGCCGCGGCCTTCGTCGTGGTCAACCTGGTGGTGTTCGGCATGTCGCGCTACGGCTTCGGCAACCGGCCCTGGTCGGTGTTCCCCCTGCTGGGTTGGGGCCTGGGGCTGGCGCTGCACGGCATCTCGGTGTTCGTGCTGGGCACGGGCAGCGGGCTGCGCGAGCGCATGGTGCACAAGGAGCGCGAGCGGCTGCTGCGCGAGCAGCAAGAGCGCAACCAGCGCTAGCACGCACCGCTCCGAGCCCCCGACCTCCACGCCCGCGCTGCCATGAAAATCGACTGGATCGAGAAACTGCAGCACCTGCTGCAAGTGCTGGCCTTCTGCCTGGCCATCGCCGCCCTGCAGTACGCCTTCCAGCCCGAGAAGGCCTACGACATCCCGGCCCGCTACTCGATCGCCATCGGCTCGCTGACCTGGGCGCTGATCGACTTCGGCCGGCACCTGTTTCCGTCCAGCAAGGAGACGGGCTGGCCCACGGGCCTGTCCGGGTTTCTTCTGCCGTTTGCCAGCATCGTGCTGGGCTACCTGGGCGGCACGCTGCTGGGCGACTGGTGGTGCGGCTATTCGTCGTGGGACCAGGGCGGCCGCGCGCAGCTGCGCATCTCCATCGGCATCACCGTGGTGGCGGGGTTCCTGGGCACCTATTACTTCTACACCAAGAGCAAGAGCGCCTGGCTGCTGGCCAAGGTGAACGAGGTGCGCAGCCAGGCCAGCGAAGCGCAGCTCAAGCTGCTGGAGACCCAGCTCGAGCCGCACATGCTGTTCAACACCCTGGCCAACCTGCGCATGCTGATCGGCACCGACCCGGCCCGCGCGCAGGAGATGCTGGACCGCATGATCGGCTACCTGCGCGCCACGCTCAGCGCATCGCGCAGCACCCAGCACCCGCTGGAAAACGAGTTCGAGCGCCTGCGTGACTACCTGGAGCTGATGGCGGTGCGCATGGGCCCGCGCCTGGCCTACACGCTGGATCTGCCCGACGCGCTGCGCGGCGTGCCCGTGCCGCCGCTGCTGCTGCAGCCGCTGGTGGAAAACGCCATCCGCCACGGCCTGGAGCCGCAGGTCGAGGGCGGGCACATCACCGTGCGCGCCAGCACCCGGCCGGGTGACGGCGGGCCGCAACTGGTGCTCGACGTCATCGACACCGGCGCGGGCCTGCCCGACACCCTGCCCACCCCGGGCCCGGGGCAGAGCTTCGGCCTGGCCCAGGCCCGTGAGCGGCTGGCCACGCTGCACGGAACGGCGGGCACTCTGAAATTGATAGCTGGTAGCGCTGGCGGGACAAGCGCTACGGTCACTTTTCCCTTGAAATCGAGCCCATCGAGCACCACCCCATGACCCAGCCTGCCGTGCGCGCCCTGATCGCCGAAGACGAACCCCTGCTCGCCGCCGCGCTGCAGCAGGAGCTGGCCCGCGCCTGGCCCGCGCTGCAAGTGGTGGCCACGGTGGGCGACGGCCTGTCCGCCGTGCGCCAGGCCCTGGCGTTGCAGCCGGACGTGCTGTTCTTCGACATCCGCATGCCCGGCCAGAGCGGGCTGGATGCGGCGGTGGAACTGGCCGACGCCTGGCCGACGGACGGCCCCGCGGGCCGCCCCTTCCCGGCGCTGGTGTTCGTGACCGCCTACGACCAGTACGCGGTGCAGGCGTTCGAAGCCCAGGCAGTGGACTACCTGCTCAAGCCCGTGCAGGCGGCCCGGCTGCAAAAGACAGTGCAAAAACTGCAGCTGGCGCTTGCCAGCAAAGCGCCAGCAGCTATTGATCTGGAAGCAACCATGGCGCAACTGCGCCATCTGCTGGTGGCGCCGGGGGTGGCGGCACCCGCACCCGCAGCCGCAACAGCGCCTGCCACGCCCGCGGCGGGCACGCCGCTCACGCTGATCCAGGCCAGCAGCGGCAGCCAGATCCACATGGTGCCGGTGGCCGACGTGCTGTACTTCGAGGCGGCCGACAAGTACGTGCGGGTGCTGACCGCAGCGCGGGAGTACCTGATCCGCACCCCGCTCAAGGACCTGATCGGCCAGCTCGATACCCAGGTGTTCTGGCAGATCCACCGCAGCACGCTGGTGCGCGCCAGCAGCATCACCACCGTGACCCGCGACGAGGCGGGCAAGCTGCACCTGGAGCTGGCCGGCCGGCCCGAGAAACTGCCCGTGAGCCGCCTGTACGCCCACCTGTTCAAGGCGATGTAGCGCAGCAGCGCAGGGCTGTCCTGGCTGCGCGGCCCGCTGCTCGCTCTACCGCGTCACCGCGCTACCGGTTGGTGGCCAGCAGCAGGCCGCCCGCGCCCATGAAGAAGCCGCCGGTGGCCTTGTTCAGCCGCACCACCCCGCGCGATGTGCGGATGAAGCGGCGGATCTGCCGCCCACCCGCTGCGTACACCGCCGTGGACACGAACTCGGCGGCCAGGTACACGGCGCCCAGTACCACGAACTGGCGCACCGCCGGCTGGGCCGGGTCGATGAACTGCGGAAAGACCGCGGCGAACAAGATGATCGCCTTGGGGTTGGTGATGCCCAGCAGGAACTCCTGCGTGATGAGCGCCCGCAGGTTCACCGGCGCGCCGGACGCCTTCACATCGCCGCCCTCCACCACCTCCAGCCCGCTGAACTCGCGGCTGCGCCACGCACGCCAGCCCAGCCAGAACAGGTACAGCGCGCCCACCCACTTGACCACGGTGAACGCCGTCTCGGACGCCAGCAGCATGGCTCCCAGGCCCACGGCCGAAACCGTGAGGAAGATGGCGAACGCCGCCACCCGGCCCACCGTAGCCACCAGCGCGGCGCCCACACCGGCGCGGATGCCGTTGTTCAGGCCGCAAAAATTGTTGGGGCCGGGCGTGAGCGCAATGGCCACCGCCACGGGGGCGAAGAGGAGCGCGTCCATGGTGTTCCTTGGGATGAAAGGAAAAAAAGTAGAAAAAACTGCCGGGGGAAGGCGCCCAGTTTACCGAGCCCGGGCCAGCGTCAGCGTGCGGCCCCAGGCCACGCCCGGCAGCGGCTCGTAGTGCGCCACCACCACCAGCCGCGCCGGGTCGGCGGCGGCCCGGCCCAGCACCTGCACCAGGTAGTTGACCGAGGGCTTGTCGAGCCCCGCCACCGGTTCGTCGATGAGCAGGAGCGCCGCCCCGCTGGCCAGGCCGCCAGCCATCAGCACCTTGCGGCGGCTGCCGGTGGACAGAGCAAAAAAGGGCTTGTCCAGGTGCGGCTCCAGCGAAAAGCCTTCCACATGGGCCGCCAGGGCCGCAGCATCCCACCGTGCATGCTGCGCAGGCAGCCCCGCCAGCCACTGCCGTGCGGTGAGCTCGTCCAGCGCCGTGCTGCGCGGGTCCTGCCAGAACACCTGTGCGCGGTAGGCCGCCGGGTCGGTGCGCTGCCGCACGCCCTGCAGCGTGACCTCGCCCGACCGGGGCGCCAGCTCGCCCGCCAGCAGGCGCAGCAGCGTGGTCTTGCCGCTGCTTTCATCGCCCTGCACCAGTGCCAGGCCTGCGGGCCAGGCCAGAGACACGTCCTCCAGCACCGCGCACTCGGGGTAGGCAAAACCCAGGCGCTCCACCCTCAAAACCACGTTGTCGGCCACCGCGCGTCCTTGCACATTGAAAAAAGAAGGAATTCTAGAGAGTGGGCCGCGCACGCACCGAGCGCACCAGCACGCGTGGCCGCGCCAGGTTGCCATACGTCTCCCGCACAATGCCGCAATGACCTTGAACTACCTGGACTTTGACTACAGCGAAGACGACGAAGGCACCGGCACCTTCGACGCCATGGCCAGCGTGTCGCCCGCACAGCTGCCGCCCTTGCAGGCCGAAGTGGCGCAGGTGCTGCAGTGGGCCCACGCCGAATTCCCCGGCGCCTGCGGCCCGGCGGAAGATGGGGGCCAGTGGCAGTACGACCTGCAGGGCGTGCAGGAAGTCAGCACGCCGCTGCAACTCGCCTTCGAGCCGCTGTCCGGCAGCATCCACAGCGTCCCGGGCAGCCCGGCGCCTGCACGCACCACCTGGACGCTGTCGATCAGCGGCAGCGCAGCGTTCTGCGCAGCGCTGCGCAGCGCGTTCGATATAGCGTGAATCCCCCCTGGCGGCCACAAAGCCCCGCACAGCCTGCGCAACGGCGCGCCGTCGGCCTACAGTGGCCGCAGGGCCTGCGGGTCTATCCTCAATGCAAGCTGTCGCGCCCGGATTGCGGATGCGCAGCGTACCAAGGACACCCCATGGATCGCCACCTCCAGTACCCCCGCCACACCCGCACCGCGCGCCGCGGTGCGGTACCTTTTGCGTCCACGGCCGGACAGTGGAGCGCAGCATGACCCTTTTGCACACCATGGCCGCCACGCCACCCCACAGCGCATTGCTCGCCACCGATGGCTGGTCCCTGCCCGGCACCGGGGGCAGCGACGCCAACGCAGCGTCGCGCCCGTCGGCCGATCGCGTCCGCATGGAGCTGCACATCGGACTGCGCTACGAGATCGACCAGTACGGCGCGGACTTCGTGTTCAACATCCACGCCGCCAAGACGCCCCAGCAGACAGTGAGCAATGAGCGGCTGGTCATCAACCAGGACATCTCCTACCAGATCCACACCGACCCCGCCACGCTCAACCGCTCGCTGCGCCTGCACGGCGAGCCGGGCGTGCTGGAGCTGTCGTACTCGGCCACCGTAGACATCGCCCACCACCGCGCCGACCCCCTGCAGCTGGCGGAAGTGCCGGTGCGGCAACTGCCGCCTGAGGTGATGGGCTACATCTACCCCAGCCGCTACTGCCAGTCGGACAGGCTGCTGCGCCTGGCCAACAAGGAGTTCGGCGCGCTCTGGCAAGGGCATGGCCGCGTGCAGGCGATCCGGGACTGGGTGAACCGCCACGTGGCGTTCACGTCCAACACCTCGAACTCCAACACATCGGCCGTCGATACCCTGATCGAACAGGTGGGCGTGTGCCGTGATTTCGCGCACCTCATGATCGCGCTGTGCCGCGCGGTGAACATTCCTGCGCGGTTTACCACCGGCACCGACTACGGCGCCGACCCCAGCCTGGGCCCACCGGACTTTCATGCCTACGTGGAGGTGTACCTGGGCGACCGCTGGTACATCTTCGACCCCTCCGGCACCGCCATCCCGATGGGACTGCTGCGCTTTTCCACCGGGCGCGATGCGGCGGACGTGGCTTTTGCCACCATCTTCGGCGGCGTGCGGGCCGACCCGCCGGTCATCCGCACCACTGCCATCGAAGATGCGGACAACCGCTTCGTGCAGCCCGTGCACTGCATCGAGGCACTGTCCACCGACCAGGGAACGGTCGCAGGCAACCATTTCACGGTGCCTTGACGCGCGCAGGCTGGGCCCTGCCTGCCGGCGCGGCAACTGGGTGCCAGCAGATGGCCGCCGGCTCGCAACCGGCCGGCTGTGACCACGCTCGATGCCCGTGCGCCACGCGTGAAAAAGCCCGAAAGCCGCATGTGGCCTAAAATCACTCTTTTTTCCACTTCGACAGAGAACCACCATGGGCAACAAGATCGTCACCGAAGCAGACCGCAAGCGCACTCCCCGTCCCCAGCCCCTGCCTGGCATGTCGCTGGCCACCCCTGGCCGCGGCCAGCGCACCAGCCTGGAGCGTGGCGTGGCCACCCGCAGCAAGAAGAACCCTGGCAAGCGCACCCACAAGGGCGGCTGATCTGCCCCTGGGGCCATGGCCCCGTGCCAAGAAACGCCCTCCTTCGCGAGGGCTTTTTTGTGCCTGCCGGCCTGCCCCCGCCATCGGCCCGCCACAGCGCGGGCGCCCATCTCCAACCGCTAAGATGACACCATGATCACCGTGCACCACCTCGAAACCTCGCGCTCGCAGCGCGTCCTGTGGCTCCTGGAAGAACTGGGCGTGCCGTACGAGCTCAAGATCTACCAGCGCGACAAGGCCACCAAGCTGGCCCCGCCCGCGCTGAAAAAGATCCACCCCCTGGGCAAGTCGCCCGTCATCACCGACGGCGACGAGGTGATCGCCGAGTCCGGTGCCATCGTCGAATACCTGGTGGAAACCTACGGCGCCCAGGCCGGCGGCGACCTGGCCCACCTGCAGCCTGCGCGCGGCACGCCGGCCTACCGCCAATGCCGGTTCTGGATGCACTACGCCGAGGGCTCGTTGATGAACTGGCTGGTGATGAAGCTGGTGTTCATGACCATCCCGACGCAGCCCATGCCCTTCTTCGTCAAACCCATCGCCAAGGCGCTGTGCGGCAAGGTGCAGGACAAGGTGATCGACCCCAACGTGAACACCGCGCTCGACTTCATGGAGCAGCACCTGGGCCAGAACACCTGGTTCGCCGGCGAGCACCTGAGCATGGCCGACTTCCAGATGAGCTTTGCGGTCGAGGCCGCCCTCTCACGCGCCAGCAAGGCTGCCAGCTGCCCGAACCTGCAGGCCTACAAGCGGCGCATGGAAGCACGCCCGGCCTACCAGCGCGGCATCGCCAAGGGCGGGCCGGTGGTCATGGGGGCCTGAACGGGTGGCTGAACGAGGGGTCGGCGCGGCTGGCTCGCGTCAGCCCACCCCGCACACCAGCGCACCCGGCTCGTTGTGCGCCAGTTCCCGCTCGTTCTTGGCCTGTGCCACCTCCACGTCGCGCGGCAGGGCCACGCCGTTCTTCACGGCCAGGATCTCGGCCATCACGCTCACCGCGATCTCGGGCGGGGTCTTGCTGCCGATGTAGATGCCGATGGGCCCGCGCAGCCGCGCCAGGCTCTCTGCCGTCTGGTCGAAGTGCTCCATCATCCGCGCGCGGCGCGCCTCGTTGTTGCGGCGCGAGCCGATGCCGCCCACGTAGAACGCCTCGGTGCCCAGCGCCTCCAGCAGCGCCAGGTCGTCGAGCTTGGGGTCGTGCGTGAGCGCCACCACGCAGCTGCGCCGGTCGGGCTTGAAGGCGGCCACTACGTCGTCCGGCATGTCGCTCACCACCGTGGCGGCGGGCACGTTCCAGCTGCCGCGGTATTCCTCGCGCGGGTCGCACACCGTGACCGCGAAGCCGTTGAACAGCGCCATGGTGGCCAGGTACTCGGCCAGCTGACCCGCGCCGATGAGCAGCATGCGGTATTCGGGGCCGAAGGTGTTGGTGAGCTGCTGCGCGTCCAGCACCAGGTCCTGCGGCGCTGCAGCCGCTTGCAGCGTGACCACGCCATCGGCCAGGCGCACGCTGCGCTGCATGAGGCGGCCGGCCTCCAGCGCCTGGATCAGCGCGGCCAGGCCGGCCGGGTCGGGGTCGTACTCCAGCAACAGCTCCAGCGTGCCGCCGCAGGGCAGGCCGAAGCGGTGCGCCTCGTCCGCCGTGATGCCGTATTTGACAAAGGCTGGCGGCCCGCTGGGGATGCTGCGGTCCACACCGCCACCGCCACCGCCATCGCCACCCCCGCCAACGGCGGACGCTGCCACCTGCGCATAGGCCCGCGTGTGGCGGTCGATCAAATCGTCCTCGATACACCCGCCCGACACCGACCCCACCACCGCCCCGTCCTCGCACAGCGCCATGATCGAGCCCACCGGCCGCGGCGACGAACCCCAGGTCCGCACCACGGTGGCCAGCAGCGCCCGCCGCCCCGCAGCCCGCCAGCCCTGCAGCGTGCGCAGCACCATCACATCCAGGTTTTCCATTTGCTTCTTCGCTAGTTCATTTCAACGGTCTTGCACCGCCATCCACCACGCCCGCTGCGCCCCAAAGCAGCACGGTGCCCCCGCCAGCGCCACCGTGGATCCGGCTTCGCCGGTCCACCGGAGGCGTCCCCCTCAGGGGGAAGGCGCAAAGCGACTCAGGGGGAGTCAGTTCCACCACCACGCTAACAGCACCAGCGCGCCTGCGCCGGCCGCCCACACCCAAACCGGTATGCCGCTGGGGGGATTGTCATCACCCGCTGTGGCGGCCAATGCGCTGTGCTCTGCGGCGGCAGTCGCCCCCGAGGCTGCAGACACGGTGGCGGCGGCAGTGGGCGCACCGGGCCCGCTGCCTGCCTGCATCCCAGTCGCCGCTGCCAGGGCCGCCACCGCAGGCTCGGGCTCTTCGGGCGGCACCGCTGCACCCGCTGCGTCGTCCGCCGCAGCGCGCGGGTGGCGGCGCTGCATCTCGTTGTCAAAGCGCTTGAAGAAATCCTCGGCCATCGACTTGGCCGCGCCGTCGATCAGCCGCTGGCCCAGCTGCGCGATCTTGCCGCCCACCGTGGCCTGCACGGTGTAGTGCAGCTCGCAGCTGTCCTGCCCTGCCGCATCGGCAGGCAGCGGCACCAGCCGGACCTGCGCGCTGCCCTTGCCAAAGCCGGCCACGCCGCCCGATCCGTCGAAGGCGATGGTGTAGCTCTCGGGCGGCACGATGTCCGACAGCGTGATCTTGCCGGCGAACTTGGCCGACACCGGCCCGATCTTGAGCGCCATGGCCACGCTGTACTGGTGCTCGGCGGTGGGCTCGACCTTGTCGCAGCCGGGGATGCACAGCTTGAGCACCTCGGGGTCGTTGAGTGCGTCCCAGGCCTGCTGCTGGCTCACGGCAAGGGTACGGCTGGCTTGCATTTCCATGGTGGGGTCCTCTCAGTGTTCACAGGTCTCAGAAATCCATTGCATTCGATACAGCGCAGCCCCTTCACCGTTCGTGCTGAGCCTGTCGAAGCCCTGCGCGGCGCTTCGGCGGGCTCAGCGTGAACGGTGGTGATGGCATTCGTCGGCAAACCGCCACCGCATCCGCGTCCCGCTCCAAGTCCTCACTGCCGCAGCAGCGCCGCCAGGCTGCCCGCCAGGTCCTGCAGCCGCGCGAGGTTGTGCACCGCCAGCATGCCGTGCGCCTGGCGGTGCAGCGCCGCCGCGCCCCGCGCGGTGGGCGCATAGCCGCCAAAGCGCAGCAAGGGGTTGAGCCACAGCAGGCGGCCGCTGTGGCGGCGCAGCCAGCCCAGCTCGCGCTCCAGCAATTCGGGCGCGCCGGTGTCCAGGCCGTCGCTGATGAGCAGCACCAGCGTGCGCCGCCCCACCAGGCGCCGCGC
The DNA here is from genome assembly GCF_001424425.1 of Acidovorax sp. Leaf191. Lineage (GTDB taxonomy): Bacteria > Pseudomonadota > Gammaproteobacteria > Burkholderiales > Burkholderiaceae_C > Acidovorax. The sequence continues at coordinate 126,871 of NZ_LMPT01000023.1, read as the reverse complement.
GTGCTGCAGGCGCAGCGCGGCCAGGCTGTCGCCCATGCGCGTGCCGCCGGCAAAGTCGGCAATCGTTTGGCCGGCCACCTGCAGCATGGCGTCGGTGTCGGCCAGCCGGAACGCAGGCGTCAGGTCGGTCAGGCCCGTGCCGAACGCGAACACGTCGCGCCGCAGACCGGGCCCTGCATGGCGCGGTGCGGTGGCCGCGTGCAAAAAGGCAAGCAGCAGCCGCGCGTAGCGCTCCATGGAGCCCGACACGTCCACCAGCACCAGCAAGGGCAGCGGCTGCTGGCGGCGCTGCAGGCGCGGCAGGGTCAGCAGCTCGCCGCCGGTGCGCGCGGCCTGCTGCATGGCGCCGGGCCAGTGCGGGCGGCTGCCGCGCACGCCGGGGCGGGTGCGGCGGGCGGCATAGTGCGGCAAGGGCAGTGCGATGTCCCGGGCCAGGCGTTCGACCAGCAGGTATTCGCTGGCCGACAGCTGGTGGAAGTCTGCGTGGTGCAGGCGCTGCCGGTCGCTGGCGGTCATGGCGGCGTCGAGATCGATTTTTTCGTCCTCCCGCACCGGCGGGGCGTTGCGCGCGGCCTGCACCGGGGCCAGGGCCTCGCTCACGCGCGGGCGGCGTTTGACCGGGTCTGCCTTCGCTTCGGCACTGGGCAGCATCTGGGCCAGCAGCTTTTGCGCGATGGCGGGGTTCTTGAAGTACGCATCGAACAGCTCGCGGAACACCAGCCGGTCCTGCTCGCGGCTGATCAGCACCGACTCCAGCGCCGCGCCGAAGTCGGCGCGCTCCACGCCCACCAGCATCACGGCCTGCTGCGCCAGCGCCATGCGGGCGGCATCCACCGGCACGCCGGCGCGGCGCAGGGTGCGGCCAAAGCCCGTGAGGTTGTCGGCCAGCTTGCCGGTGCGGGCGTCGCCAAGTTGAGAGATGGGTGTGCCTCCCGCCATGGTCGCACCCTCACAGGTTCCCACACAGGTGACGGATGCGCATTCGATCGCTCCAGACCATTCGGGCTGAGCCTGTCGAAGCCTCGCGCAGCGCTTGGACAAGCTCAGCGTGAACGGCTGCGTGTTTTGGAGGGCCGCTTGGCATCACGCGTCGGCAGGCAGCAACAGCTGCTGCGACATGTCGCGCGTGAGTGCCGCCACATCCTCGCGCTGTTTGAACAAGATGCCCGCCGTGTCGGACACCACTTCGGGGTCCACCACGATGGTGTCGAGCGCGACCAGCGCCTTGGCCCATTCCACGCTTTCGGCAATGCCGGGCGCGCGCTGGAAGGCGTTGGCGAACGGCTGGCTGCGCAGGCGGCCCACGAAGTCGGCCACCTGCTGCGCGAGGTCCGCGCTCGCGCCCGGCACCTGCGCGCGCACGATGGCCAGTTCGCGGTCGCGGTCGGGGTAGTCGAGCCAGTGGTACAGGCAGCGGCGCTTGACGGCGTCGTGCAGGTCGCGCGTGCGGTTGCTGGTGAGCAGGGTGACGGGCGTGGCGCTGGCGCGCACCGTGCCGATCTCGGGGATGCTGACCTGGTACTCGCCCAGGTATTCGAGCAGGAAGGCCTCGAAGGGCTCATCGGCGCGGTCCACTTCGTCGATGAGCAGTACGGCACCGGGCGCGGGGGCCTGCAAGGCCTGTAGCAGGGGGCGGCGGATGAGGTAGCGGTCCTGGTAGACCTCGCGCTCGACCTGCGCCATGTCGGCGTTGGCCTTGCCTTCCGCCAGGCGCATGTGCAGCAACTGGGCGGCATAGTTCCACTCGTACAGTGCCTCGCGCTGCTCCAGCCCGTCGTAGCACTGCAGGCGGATCAGGCTGCGCGAGAGCACGGCGCTCAGGGCCCGGGCCAGCGCAGTCTTGCCCACGCCGGGCTCGCCCTCCAGCAGCAGGGGGCGCTGCAGTTGCAGGGCCAGGAACACCGACGTGGCGAGGCGCCGGTCGGCGAAGTAGCCCACGCCCTGCAGGGCCTGCAGCAGCGCGTCCACGGAGGCGGATGCCGGGTGGTGTGCAACGTGAGGGGCTTGTGGATTCATTGCTATTTAATTGATAGCTGCTAGCGCTTTCCCATCAAGCGGTAGCGGCCATTTTTATTCAATACCTACCCACCACGGAGCACCCGGCGCCGTGGTGGGTCGCCGATCTCCCCTCCCCGCTTATCCCACCAACTGGGCCACGGCCCGTTGGGTTTGCACACTGATGAGATTCGCCCTGTAAGCCGCGCTGGCGTGGATGTCGCTGTTCAGGTCGCTCGCATCGATCTTCACGGCAGCGGCCGACGCAGGCGTGAAGCTCTGGTTGAGCGCTGCCTCCAGCCCCGCGTGGCGGAACACGCTGCTGGCCGCGCCGGTGATGGCCACGCGCACACCGCCGTCCGTCTGCGCCACGAACACGCCCACCAGCGAAAAGCGCGACGCGGCCTGCTTGAACTTGAGGTACACCGCGCGCTTCGGAATCGGAAAGCGAATGGCGGTGATGATCTCGCCCTCCTCCAGCGCGGTGGTGTACATGCCCACGAAGAAGTCGTCGGCCGCGACCTCGCGCTGGTTCGTGATGACCGTCGCCCCCAGGCCCAGCACCGCGCTGGGGTAGCACGCCGCCGGGTCGTTGTTGGCCACCGACCCGCCCAGCGTGCCCCGCGCGCGCACCTGCCGGTCGCCGATGTGCGCGGCCAGGTCGGCCAGCGCCGGGATGGCGCTTTTAACCTCTGCACTGTTCGCCACGTCCATGTGGCGCGTCATGGCACCGATGACCAGCGCGTTGCCCTCGCGGCGGATGCCGGCCAGCTCGGCGATGCTGTTCAGGTCGACGATCTTCTCGGGATTGGCCAGCCGCAGGCGCATCGACGGCAGCAGGCTCTGCCCGCCCGCGAGCAGCTTGCCGCCCTGGGCGATGAGCTGTGCGGCGGCTGCGGTGGAAGAAGGCGCTTCAAAGGTGAATGCGTACATGGTCGATCTCCTTCCTTATGCCTTGGCCGACTGAATGGCTTCCCACACGCGGTGCGGCGATGCGGGCATGTCGAACTCCTTCACGCCCAGCGGGTGCAGCGCGTCGAGCACGGCGTTGATCACCGCCGGTGGCGAGCCGATGGCCCCCGCCTCGCCACAGCCCTTGGTACCGAGCGGGTTGTGCGTGCAGGGTGTGCAGACATGGCCCAGCTTGAACTCGGGGAAGTCATCGGCGCGCGGCATGGCGTAGTCCATGAAGCTGCCCGTCAGCAGCTGGCCCGTCTCGCGGTCGTACACGCAGTTTTCCATCAGAGCCTGGCCGATGCCCTGCACCAGGCCGCCGTGCACCTGGCCTTCCACGATCATCGGGTTGATGATGGTGCCGAAGTCGTCCACGGCGGTGAACCTGTCCACCCGCGTGCTGCCGGTGGCGGGGTCTACCTCGACCTCGCAGATGTAGGTGCCAGCGGGGAAGGTGAAGTTGGTCGGGTCGTAGAACGCTGTTTCGTTGAGCCCGGGTTCGAGCTTGTCGAGCGGGTAGTTGTGCGGCACGTAGGCCGTGAGCGCCACCTGGCCGAACGGGATCTTCTTGTCCGTGCCGCGCACGGTGAATTCGCCGCCGCTGAAGTCGATGTCGGCGTCGCTCGCCTCCATCAAATGCGCCGCGATTTTCTTGGCCTTGGCCTCGATCTTGTCCAGCGCCTTCATGATGGCCGCGCCGCCCACGCTGATGGAGCGCGACCCGTAGGTGCCCATGCCGAACGGCACACGGCCCGTGTCGCCGTGCACGATGTCCACGTTCTCCACCGGAATGCCGAGGCGCGCGGCCACCACCTGCGCAAAGGTGGTCTCGTGCCCCTGGCCATGGCTGTGCGAGCCGGTGAACACCGTCACGCTGCCGGTGGGGTGCACGCGCACCTCGCCGCATTCGAACAGGCCCGCGCGCGCACCCAGGGCGCCTGCGATGTTGGACGGCGCGATGCCGCAGGCCTCGATGTAGCTGCTGTAGCCGATGCCGCGCTGGAGGCCCTGGGCCTCGCTGGCCGCCTTGCGCGCCGCAAAGCCGGCCACGTCGGCCAGCTCTTGCGCCTGCGTCATGCACGCGTGGTAGTCGCCCACGTCGTACTGCAGCGCCACGGGCGTCTGGTAGGGCCAGCTGGTGATGAAGTTGCGCTTGCGGATCTCGTCCTGCGGCAGGTTCATCTCCCAGCCGCAGCGGCTGACCAGGCGCTCGAGCAGGTAGGTGGCCTCGGGCCGGCCCGCGCCGCGGTAGGCATCGACCGGCGCGGTGTTGGTGAACCAGGCGTCCACCTCCACATAGATCTGCGGCGTGGTGTACTGGCCCGCCAGCAGCGTGGCGTACAGGATGGTGGGTACCGCACTGGCAAAGGTGCTGAGGTACGCACCCATGTTGGCGTCGGTGTGCACGCGCATGGCCAGAAACTTGCCGTCCTTGTCCATCGCCATCTCGGCATGGCTCACGTGGTCGCGGCCATGCGCGTCGGACAGGAACGACTCGCTGCGGTCGGCCACCCACTTGATGTTGCGGTTGAGCTTCTTGGCCGCCCAGGTCAGGCAGACGTCCTCGGCATACAAAAATATCTTGGAGCCGAAGCCGCCACCCACGTCGGGCGCGATCACGCGCACCTTGTGCTCGGGCAGGCCCATCACGAAGGCCGTCATGAGCAGCCGTTCCACGTGCGGGTTCTGGTTGCTCACGTACAGCGTGTACTCGTCGTTGGCGCGGCTGTAGCTGCCGATGGCCGTGCGCGGCTCCATGGCGTTGGGGATCAGCCGGTTGTTGACCAGATCGAGCTGCGTCACATGCGCCGCGTTGGCAAAGGCCGCATCCACCGCGCCCTTGTCGCCGATGGCCCACTTGTAGCAGTGGTTGTCCGGCGCCGCGTCGTGCAGGCCTGCGCCGGCCACCGTGCCTGCGGCGGCATCGGCCACGCTGACCACCGCGGGCAGTACGTCGTAGTCCACCTCCACCAGCTCGGCCGCGTCGCGCGCCTGCTGCTGCGTGAGGGCTACCACCATGGCCACATGGTCGCCCACATAGCGCACCTTGCCCTGCGCCAGGATGGGGTGCGGTGGCTCCTTCATCGGTTGCCCATCAGTGCTGGTGATGAGCCAGCCGCAGGGCAGGCCGTTGATGTTGTCGGCCGCCACGTCGGTGCCCACAAAGATGCCCAGCACGCCCGGCGCGGCCTTGGCGGCGTCGGTGTGGATGCTGTTGATGCGCGCATGCGCATGCGGCGACCGCACGAACACGGCGTGGCTTTGCGCAGCCAGCACCACGTCGTCGGTGTACTGGCCCGCGCCGGTGAGGAAGCGGTAGTCCTCCTTGCGCTTGAGCGACTCGCCGATGTGCGGCAGCTTGGAGAAGTCGGATGCACCCATGGTCTGTCTCCTTGTTTTCCGTTATGCCGAGGCCATGGCTTTTTGGCCGACCTGCACTGCGCGCACGATGTTCTGGTAACCCGTGCAGCGGCAGATGTTGCCTTCGAGCAGCTCGCGGATCTCGCCTTCGCTCGCGTGCGGGTGGCTGTTGCACAGGTCCACCGCGCTCATCACCATGCCCGGGGTGCAGAAGCCGCACTGCAGGCCGTGGCATTCCTTGAAGGCCGCCTGCATGGGGTGCATGGTGCCGTCCGGCGCGGCCAGGCCCTCGATGGTCTGCACGTCGGCGCCCTGGGCCTGCACGGCCAGCATGGCGCAGGATTTGACCGCGCGGCCGTTGACGTGCACCGTGCACGCGCCGCACTGGCTGGTGTCGCAGCCCACGTGGGTGCCGGTAAGCAGCAGGTGCTCTCGCAGCGCATGGACCAGCAGGGTGTTGGGTGGAACGTCAACACGGGCCGCGCGCCCGTTGACCGTGAACTGGACTTGCATCTGGCTGTCTCCTCGAAGAGTTTGGCTGTGAACCTGTCCTAAGCCGCTGCATCTTCTGCCCGCCCCCCGGCCCCATCCCTAGGGAGAACCCTGAATTTCCGGCAGCGCGCGCCGGAAATTCTCAAAATGAAACATGTTGCGCCGCACACCGGCGCATCATGCGAAGCACGCCGCTGCTACCGCCCCTGCTGCGGCGCCGCCACCCGCCATCCATCCGGGATACCGATGCTCGCCACCGCACCGCCATCACCCGCCGAGGACCGCCACGCCCTGATCGCACAGGCACGCCGCGCACTGCTGGACGACGGTGCGCTGGCCACCCGCACGGCGGTGGAGCCGTGGATCACGCGGTCGTGGCAGCGCTGCCTGGACCGGGGCCTGCAGCCCGCGCAGCGCGTGGCCTTCGACATGGTGAGCGCGCCCGCCCAGCGCCGCAGCCGCGAGCAAAGCCACGCCCTGCTGCGCGCGGCGCGCCCGGTGCTGGACCAGCTCACCCGCGCGATTGCCGGCATGCGGTACTTCGCCATCCTGACCAACGCGCTCGGCATCGTGGTGGACGTGCAGGGCCCGTGCGACCGCCACGACCCGCGCGCCAGCGCCATCGGCCGCGTGGGCATCGACCTGTCGGAAGCCGCAGTGGGCACCACCGCCATCGGCGCGGCGCTGTCCGAGCTGCAGCCGGTGTGGCTGCACCGGGGCGAGCATTTCTTTGACGACAACGGCAGCTACAGCTGCGCGGGCGCGCCGCTCTTCGGCCCCGACGGGCAGTGCATCGGCATGCTGGACCTGACCGGCGTGGATGTGCCCGAACGCCCCGAACTGCGCCACCTGGTGGCCCGGTCCGCCCGCGCCATGGAAGACGCGCTGCTGCTGCAACTGCCCCACGCGCTGCTGCTGCGCGTGAACTGGCCCGGCAGCACGCTGGGCAGCGAAGCCGACGGGCTGCTGGTGCTGGATGCCGACGGCTACGTTCTGGGCTGCAACAGCATGGCCCGGCAACTGCTGCCCCTGCCGCTGTGCCCGCCCGGCAGCCTGCGGCACTGCAGCGACCTGATGGCCCTGCCCTGGCCTCAGCTCTTCGATGCCGCCCGCTCGCGCGGCACGCCCGCGCCGCTGGACCTGCCGCTGTGGTCGGGGCTGCGGCTGTCGGGCCTGGCCCTGGCCCCGCACCAGGCGGCGTCCGGCAGCGCCTGGACTGCGGGCCCTGCGACCATGGCGCCGATGGCCCCCATCGCCACATCACCCGCCCCGCTGCGCGAGGCCGAAACCGCCCTCATCCGCCGGGCCGTGCAGGACGCCCGCGGCAATGTCGCCGAAGCCGCACGCGCCCTGGGCATCAGCCGCGCCACGGTGTACCGCAAGCTGGGCGTGCCCAAGGGGCATTGAGCGCAGACGGCGGGCACACGCTACGGGCATGCGCGGTGCGCCCACGCCCGCAAGGACTCAAATTTCTTGAATAAAAACGTGGTCTGCCGCTGGGTAGACAAGCGCTACCAGCTATCAAATCCATAGCATCTGCATAGATTGCGCCGCACGGCGCAGACAGCCGACTGCGGTCCCTTCAGACTTCGGCCAGCGCCAGCACCACCGCGTTGTCGTCCACGATCAGCTCCACCTGGCTGCCTGCGCGCAGCCCGCTGCCCGCCGCGGCAAAGCCTACCATCTGCACGCCGGCAGCGAGCTGGGCCGACACTTCGTCGCCTGACTCGCCGCGCACCACGCGCACGGCTTTGGCCGGCAGGCGAAAGCTGCCCGTGGCGGCGCTCTGCGCGCCCGCATCGGTGCGCGAAACCGCCCGGCGCTCCACCCGCACCGCGGTCGCCTTGCACAGCGCCTGCACCACCAGCCCCGGTTGCAGGCCCAGGAGTTCCGCACTCTCGCGGGTGATGCGCGATGCGAGCACCGTCGCACCCGCGAGATCGCCCAGCTCGGCCTCGAACACCAGGTGCACGCGCACGATCTGCCCCAGCACTTCGAGCCGCTGCACCACGCAGGGCCACTGGTTGCGCATGCTGGTGCGCACCGCCAGCCTCGCCAGCGCGGGGCCCGCATGCGGCGTGGCCTGCCAGCGCGAGAGCACGGCGCCCCGCGCCTGGGCCATCGCATCCGCAGCCGCCAGCAACTGCTGCCCCGCCTCCGTCAGCCGCGCGCCCCCCCCACCCGCGCCGCCCACGGCCCGTGCGACCAGCGCCGCACCGGCCAGGTTGGTGAGCGTGTCCACCGCCTGCCACGCCGCCTTGTAGCTCACGCCCACCACCCGCGCCGCCTGCGAGATGGAGCCGGTGTCACCGATCTGCCGCAGGATGTCGATGCGCTTGTCGGTGAGCGCGTGGGTCAGTGCGGACGAGATGGACAGCGATGAGGACATGGAAGATTCAGGATGATGGCCAGGCGGCGCGGGCGGCCAAGCACAAGTGTCGCACCACACCTAGCCGCGCAGCGTGGCCAGGACGCGGCCAAACACGTGCCCACGGTCCGCGGGGTGGTCCTGCAGCCAGGCATGCAGCGCGTGGCCCGACCCTGCCAGGCGGATCACCTCCACGCTGCGCGCCCGCGTGGCCCGGGTGATGTACCCGTGCTCGACCTCCCGGGGGATCACTGCGTCGTGCTCGCCCAGCACCAGCAACAGCCGGCCTTCGAATTGCTCCAGCGCGCTGAACGCGGGCGATGCCGCAAAGGCCGTGGTGGTGCGAATGAGCTGCTGGAATGCCGGCCCGAAAGCCACCGGCTGCGCCGCGGCCTCGTACGCGGCCGGGCAGAACAGCACGATGGCCGCAGGCATCAGGCGCGGGATGAGGCTGCACGCGATGTGGCCGCCCATGCTGCTGGCGATGAGCGACACCGGCGGCTGCAGGCCGAGCCTCTCCACCACCGCCAGCGCCTGCGCCACACGGTCGTCCAGGCTGGAGTCGGACATCGGCCCCGGGCTGTCGCCCTGGCCCGCGAAATCGAACGCCGCCGCAGATTGATCCTGGCCCGCCAAGTAGGTCAGCAGAGGCCGGTAGCCCTGGCGCGACGAGCGCCCGCCACCGTGCAGGGCCAGCGTGCGCGGGGGTTGTGGCGAAATGCCGTGAAAAGCTGTTCCATGCAGCGCCCTGCCTTTGCACAGCACCTGAAATTCTTGCTCTTGCATCCGCCAAAGCTTACAGCGCAGCCGACTGCGGCCTGGCCGGTGCGGCTGCCTCCATTGGCCTGACCCGGCGCAGCCGGCCCCCCTGGCCCCACCAGCACACCACAGCGATCTGCATATACTCGCGCTATTCCATTCATGAATAGCGCTACCCGCGCCGCGCCGCCATGCTGCATCGCCTTGCCTCCCTGCCCCGCATCCTCACCGCCATCGGCTGGTCCACCAGCCTGTCCACGGGACTGTTCGCCGCCCTGCTGCCGTCGGCCCATGCCGACACCGTGTCGGTCGCCGTGGCCGCCAACTTCACGGCCCCCATGCAGAAGATCGCCACCGCCTTCGAGGCCGACACCGGCCACAAGGCCGAGCTGTCGTTCGGCGCCACCGGCAAGTTCTACGCACAGATCACCAACGGCGCGCCGTTCCAGATCCTGCTGTCGGCCGACGACACCACGCCCGCCCGGCTGGAGAAGGAAGGCAAGGCCGTGGCCAACGCACGCTTCACCTATGCCATCGGCACGCTGGTGCTGTGGAGCGCGCAGCCCGGCTATGTGGATGCGCAGGGCGCCGTGCTCAAGACCGGCGACTTCAAGCACCTGGCCATCGCCAACCCCAAACTCGCGCCCTATGGCCTGGCCGCCATGCAGACCATGGACAAGCTGGGCGTGACCGCGCAGCTGCAGCCGCGCTTCGTGCAGGGCGAGAACATTGCCCAGACGCACCAGTTCGTCGCCACGGGCAATGCGCAACTGGGCTTCGTGGCGCTGTCGCAGGTGATGGCCGACGGCAAGATCACCAGCGGCTCGGCCTGGCAGGTGCCGGCGGATCTGCACGAGCCCATCCGCCAGGATGCGGCGCTGCTCACGCCGGGCAAGGACAGCGCGGCGGCCACGGCGCTGCTCCAGTACCTGCGCGGCGACAAGGCCCGCGCCATCATCAAGTCCTACGGCTATAGTTTCTGAAGGGCGTGTGCGCAAATCGCCTGGCACCCCTTCCCGACTTCCAAGACACTTTCCGACGCTCCATGCCCTTTTCCAGCGCCGATCTGGCGGCCATCGGCCTGACGCTGCGCCTGGCCGGCACCACCATGGCGCTGCTGCTGGTGCTGTGCACGCCGTTGGCCTGGTGGCTGGCGCACACGCCGTCGCGCTGGCGCGGGCCGGTGTCCGCCGTGGTGGCGCTGCCGCTGGTGCTGCCGCCCACGGTGATCGGCTTTTACCTGCTGGTCACGATGGGGCCGCATGGGCCCATCGGGCAGTTCACGCAGAGCCTGGGGCTGGGCACCCTGCCCTTCACCTTCTGGGGGCTGGTGGCGGGCTCGCTCATCTATTCGCTGCCGTTCGCGGTGCAGCCGCTGCAGCATGCGTTCGAGAGCATCGGCCGGCGGCCGCTCGAAGCCGCTGCCACGCTGGGCGCCGGGCCGCTGGACCGGTTCTTCACCGTGGCGCTGCCGCTGGCCCGCCCAGGCTTCATCACCGCGGCGATCCTGAGCTTTGCGCACACGGTGGGCGAGTTCGGCGTGGTGCTGATGCTGGGCGGCAACATCCCCGGCGTGACGCGCGTGGTGTCGGTACAGATCTATGACCATGTGGAAGCGCTGGAGTACACGCAGGCGCACTGGCTGGCCGGGGGCATGGTCGTGTTTTCCTTCCTGGTGCTGCTGGGCCTGAACCTCACGCGGCGCCGGGCGTCGATGGTGTCGTGATGAGCGCCAACCCACCGAGTTCTCAGCAGATCGAGGCGCGCCTGCACCTGGCACGCCCCGGCTTCACGCTGGATGTGGACCTGCGCCTGCCCGGGCGCGGGGTGACCGCGCTGTTCGGCCCCTCGGGCTGCGGCAAGACCACCTGCCTGCGCGCCATCGCGGGCCTGGAGCGTGCGCAGCCGGGGCACGTGCAGGTCAACGGCGAGACCTGGCAGGACGACGCACAGCACATCTGGCGGGCCACGCACGAGCGCGCTCTGGGCTATGTGTTCCAGGAAGCGAGCCTGTTCGACCACCTCACGGTGCAGGGCAACATCGGCTACGGCCAAAAGCGCACGCCGCCGGCGCGCCGCCAGGTGGCGCTGGAGCAAGCGGTGGATCTGCTGGGCATCCACCACCTCATGGACCGCAAGCCCCAGGCCCTGTCGGGCGGCGAGCGCCAGCGCGTGGCGATTGCGCGGGCCCTCACCACCAGCCCGCGCCTGCTGCTCATGGACGAGCCCCTGGCCGCGCTGGATGCGCAGCGCAAGGCCGAGGTCCTGCCTTACCTCGACACACTGCACCGCACACTCGACATCCCGGTGCTGTACGTGAGCCACGCCATCGATGAAGTGGCCCGCCTGGCCGCCCACATGGTGCTGCTGGACGATGGCCGCGTGCGCGCCCACGGCCCCACCGCCGAACTGCTCGTGCGGCTCGACCTGCCCCTGGCCCATGGCGACGCCGCCGCCACGGTGATCGAAGGCCAGGTCATGCAGCACGACGACCACGACCTGGTCACCACGGTGGCTTTCGCGGGCGGACAGCTGCTGCTGGTGAGCCCCGGTGCGCATGCGGTGGGCGCGCCGATCCGCCTGCGCATCCAGGCGCGGGACGTGAGCATTGCGCTCACTCCGCCTGCAGGCACGAGCATCCTCAACATCCTGCCTGCCACGGTGGCCCACGTGGCGCACGACAGCCCGGGCCAGCTGATGGTGGCGCTGGACGCCGGGCCCACGCGGCTGTTGGCGCGGGTCACCGAGCGTTCGGCCCAGGCGCTCGGCCTGGTGGCGGGCAAGCCGGTGTATGCACAGATCAAGGGCGTGGCCATCGTCAACTGAGCGCAACAGTGGGCCCGTCCCCGGGTCGTATGATGACCGCCTACAACGGGGGTGGGGCAACATGGTTTCAATCTGGCATGACGCCGCGCAGGCGTTCGGGGTGGGTTTTCCTGCGCCGCTGCAGGGCCTGCTGTTCTGGGTGACTGCGTCTTTGGTGGTGCACGTGTGCCAGCGCCTGGTGGAGCACACGGCGTTCTCGGCCGACCCGCCCAGCCGGCGCGTGAGTGCATCGCACGCATCGCTGGGCATCGGCTGCATCGTGTGGGCGCTGGATGTGGTGGGCCTCTTTCTGTATGAAGAGCTGGCGCACCACGCGGTGGCACTCGACCTGGTGCCCGCCCTCAGCGGGCTCATCATCATGGCGGTGAGCACGCGCCTGACCATACCGACGCTGAGCACCAGCGCCCGAAAACTGCACATCGCGATGGCGGGGGCCTGCCTGGCGGCGGGCATGCTGCTGGCGCACTTCACCATCACGCAGGACTTGGTGCGCAGCTTTGCCACGGTGAACTGGACGGCGATCGTGCTGGCGGCTGCCATTGCGCTGTGCCTGGCCACCTGGACATCCATCCGCCACCGGGCGGTGAAGATGAGCGTCCTCACACCCCATCTGCTGCGCCGGTCGTGGGAAGAAAAAGCCGTGTGCGGCGCGGCCATCCTGCTGCTGCACTGGCTGCTGGTCAACACGTTCGGCCTGCTCAGCGTCCCGGCTGGCGACACGGCGCACAACAGCGCGCTGCTGGTCTGCGTGCTGGTGTTCGGCACGGCGCTGGCCGTGGAGCAGCTGCGCAACATGCACTTCGATGCAGGCCGCCAGCAGCTGCTGCGCCGCGGGCTGTCGATGATGCGGGCGTCCAACATGGCGCACAACCCCGAGCGCGACATGCAGCTGTCGCTCATCGCCGACCGGCTGCACGACCTGCTGCAGCCCGACCGGCTGGCACTGCACTTTCAGCCCATCGTGGACCTGCGCCAGCCCGGCGTGCAGTTCGAGGCGCTGCTGCGCGTGAAAGACCCGGCCCTGGGCCCGCTCAACCCCGAGATCTTTCTGCTGGCCTGCGAGCTGCAGGGCCGCACTGCCGATGTGGACCGCATGATCCTGCGCAACGCGCTGGACTGCCTGGCCGCCTGGCGCGAACAAGGGCTGCTTCAGATCACCATCAGCGTGAACGTGGCACCCAGCACGCTGCTGGCGCCCGGATTTTGCGACTGGCTGCGCGCAGAACTCGCGCAGCGCGCCCTGCCGCACCACGCGCTGCGGCTGGAGATGACCGAGCACGCCGTGATCGCGCTGGGTGCACCCATGGTGGATGCGCTGCAGGCGCTGGGCACGCTGGGCATCGCGGTGGTGATGGACGACTTCGGCACCGGCTACTCGTCGCTGGGCATGCTGGCGGACCTGCCGATCGCGGGCGTCAAGTGCGACCGGTTGTTCGTGCAGCAATTGGCCAGCGATGCGCGCAGGCAGTCGCTGCTGCGGCACATCGGGGCGCTGACCCGCGAGTTCGGCCTGTCGGTGGTGGTGGAGGGCGTGGAGACCGCGGACGAACTGCAAGCCGTGGCGGCCGCGGGCCTGCACGCCATCCAGGGCTACCTGTACAGCAAGCCCATGGCATCGGCCAGCGTGCCGGCCTGGTACGCCAACGAGATGCAGCCGCGCCGCAAGGCACTGCAGGCCCTGCTCTCCCACACCACCCGGGCGGCCGCTGGCAGCGCTGCGGCGGCGCCGGTGCTGTCCGCGTCGCGCGCCTCCGGGCCCGACTTTCTGCACTCCGTTCATCCCTCTCATTCGTGAAAACACTCACCACACTGGTCCTGGGCGGCTATGGCAACTTCGGCGCGCGCATCTGCCGCGCCCTGGCAGGCGACCCGTCCCAGCACCACCACATGACCCTGCTGGTGGCAGGCCGCGATGCAGCCCGCGCGCAAGCGCTGGCAGACACGCTGCACCACGGCGCACGCGGCGTGGCGCTGGACCACCAGGCCCCGGGCCTGGCCGACCAGCTGCGCGCCTGGGACGTGGGCCTGGTCATCCACACGGCCGGCCCGTTCCAGGCGCAGGCCTATGCCGTGGCGCAGGCAGCGGCCGAGGCCGGGGCGCACTACATCGACCTGGCCGACGGGCGCCGCTTCGTGTGCGACTTCCCGGCGGCGGTGCACGGCACCTTCGCTGCGGCGCAGCGCACCGCCGTCACGGGCGCGAGCACCGTGCCCGCGCTGTCGTCCGCCGTCATCGACCACCTGTGCGCCGGCTGGCAGCACATCGACAGCATCGACATCTGCATCGCCCCCGCCCAGCGCGCACCGCGCGGGCAGGCCACGCTGGCGGCGGTGCTGAGCTATTGCGGCGTGCCCATCCCGGTGTGGGACGGCGGCCGGTGGCAGCCCCGACGCGGGTGGGCCGACCCAGTGCCGGTGCACTTCCAGCGGCTGCGGCCCCGCCTGGCCGCGGTGTGCGACATCCCGGACCTGGAGCTGTTCCCACAGCGCTACCAGGTGCGCGACCGCGTGGTGTTCCGAGCCGCGCTGGAGGTGGGCCTGGCGCAGCGCAGCTTCGCCGCCATCGCCGCGCTGCGCCACTGGGGCCTGCTGCCGCACCCCGAGCGCCTGGCCGGGCTGCTGCACCGCGCGGGCGGCGTGCTGGACGTGCTGGGCACGCCGCTGGGCGGCATGGTGGTGCGCGTGGCCGGCACGGATGCCCACGGCCACACGCGCCGCCGCGCCTGGCACATCGCGGCCGACCACGACCACGGCCCGGAGATCCCGTGCATGGCCGCCATCCTGCTCGCGCGGCGCCTGGCGGCCGGCAACCCCTTGCCGCTGGGTGCGCACACCAGCACGGGCCTGCTCGCACTCGAATCCTTCGCGCCTGAATTCGAACGCTGGGGCATGGTGACCGATGTGGTGGAAGAAGCCTAATGGCCCACGGAAAGTTGACGTTCCCTATGCCTGCACGCGCAGACATCGTGTTCGATGCATTTCACTACCATGAGTGGAAAGTTCAGTGGGATTCTCTGGTGCGTGATACGCAGGTACTGGATGGTTCGAGCTGCCCCAGCGTGGGCGCAATGACGGAGAACGCCGGTGCAGGCGCTCTGCGCACGTTGTCGATGCGTACCCGCTTCATACAGTACGACCGCCCCCTACTGGCAGCGGCAACCATGGTCGGACGTTCTTTCCCGTTTGTGCACTGGGCTGCATCGATGCGCCACGAACCCGTGGGCTCCGGCAACTCGCAGCTGGTATACACCTACACATTCCGCACCGGTCCAAGGCTCTTGCGGTGGTTCATGGAACCCCTGGTGAACTGGGTGTTCGTCCGCAAAACACGTGATCGCTTCCAGCGCCTGGAGAAATTCTTGCAGCACCATTCGAACGATATCCACACGTGGCAGCAAAGTCGGTACGAACTGCCCGTGGTGCCGGTACACGCTGCTGCCACAACGCCCCCAGCCCGCTGATGTTCCCGCAAGCAACCTTGCGCCTGCTGCGCTACAGCCTCGTGGCCGTGTGGCTCATCACGGCTGTCGTCAGCGTGTGGGAGCTGCACGGCCAAAGCCGCGACCTGCTGGCCGGCCTGCCGGCCGCGCTGAAGACGCCCCGCTGGACCGCTGCACTCATCCTGGGCGGCGCCGCTGCCGATGCGGTGCTGGGCGTGTGGATGGCGCTACGCCCGGGCCGCGCCGCGTATGCCGCCGCGCTGGCGCTGATGGCCACCGTGACGGTGCTGGCCACGGTGATCCAGCCCGACCTGTGGCTGCACCCGCTGGGGCCCTTGACCAAGAACCTGCCCATCGCCGCCATCCTGTGGGTGCTGCTGCAGGCCACGCCGCACGCTGCGCCAACAAGCCGACCATGAGCCTGTACCTCACCCTCAAGTGGATCCACATCGTCTCCAGCATGCTGCTGGTGGGCACGGGCCTGGGCTCGGCGTTCTACATGTTCTTCACCAACCGCAGCGGCAACGTGCAGGCGCAGGCCGTGGTCACGCGGCTGGTGGTGCGGGCGGACTGGTGGTTCACCACGCCCACGGTGTTCGTACAGCCCGCCACAGGGCTGGGCATGGCGTACATGCTGGGCCTGCCTTTGACAACGCCGTGGCTGGCGCTGTCACTGGGGCTGTATGTGCTGGCGGGCGCCTGCTGGCTTCCGGTGGTGTGGCTGCAGCTGCGCATGCGCGACATGGCGGCAGAGGCTGCGTGCACAGGCAGCGCCCTGCCCCCGCAGTACTGGCGCTGCGCCCGCTGGTGGGAAGCGCTGGGCTACCCCGCGTTCATCGCGATGGTCGTGGTGTTCTACCTGATGGTGAACAAGCCCGGCCTGTGGGGCTGAGTCCCCACCGGACGATGCCTTCACCCGGGGGGTTAGCAGAGCGGCGCGCCGCAGGCCAGCGCCCCCGTGGAGCCGGCTTCACCGGGCCACGGGTGGCGTCCCCCTGGCGGGATGGCGCGCAGCGCCTCAGGGGGGTTCACTTGCTCGCGTTCGGGAAGAACAGTTGCTCGCCGCCGATCTTGTAGCTGGCGATGACCTGCTGGCCCGCGGGCGACACGACCCAGTCGACGAATTTCTGCGCGTCCTGCGCCTTGACGTGCGGGTGCTTGGCAGGGTTGACCACCATCACGCCGTACTGGTTGAAGAGCTTGGTGTCGCCCTCGACCAGGATGGCCAGGTCGGCGCGGTTCTTGAAGTTGAGCCAGGTGCCGCGGTCGGCCAGCACGTAGGCGTTGCTCGACGCCGCGATGTTGAGCGCGGGACCCATACCGCAGCCGCATTCCTTGTAGCCGCTGCCCTTGGCGGCATCGGCGCCCGCAAGCTTCCAGTAGCGCAGCTCGGCAGCGTGCGTGCCGCTCTTGTCGCCGCGCGAGACGAAGTTGCCGTTGCCCGCCGCGAGCTTTTGCAGCGCCTGCACGATGTCCTTGCCGCGCGTGCCTGCCGGGTCGTCCTTGGGGCCGACGAGGATGAAGTCGTTGTACATGACGGGGTAGCGCTTCACGCCCCAGCCATCGGCCACGAATTTCTCCTCGGCTGCCTGGTCGTGCACGAACAGCACGTCGGCGTCGCCCCGGCGCGCCATGTCCAGCGCCTGGCCCGTGCCCAGGGCCACCACCTTCAGGTCGATGCCGCTGGTCTTCTTGAACTCGGGCAGCAGGTGGCCGAACAGCCCCGACTGCTCGGTAGATGTGGTGGACGCCATCGTGATGCTCTGCGCAGCAGCCGCGCCAGACGCTACAAAAATAATAGCTACCAGCGCTTGCTGAATGCGCGGTACAGGGCCCAAAAGCTTGAAATTCTTCATCACCGGGCCACCCCGGGACGAGAAAGCGGAGCCCTCGGGCGACAGCGACGGCACGGGGTGGCGAGCGTGGGGGGCAGTTCTTTTCATACCAGTTCTCCTTTGACAAACAGACGGGCGGCCTCGGGCAGGGGGCCGTTGAAGAAGTCGTGCACCGGCAGGTCGGCCACCAGGCGGCCGTGTTCCATGTAGATCACGCGGCTGGCCAGGCGCTTGACCTGGCCCAGGTTGTGGCTGCTGAACACCATGGTCACCGGGTGGGCGGGACCGCCAGCGCCGTGGCTGGCGGCGAAGTCGGCCATCAGGGCCTCGACCTCGCGCTTGGCGTGCGGGTCCAGGCTGGCGGTGGGCTCGTCGAGCAGCAGCACATCCGGCCGCAGCGCCCAGGCGCGGGCCAGCGCCAGCCGCTGCTGCTGCCCGCCCGACAGGGTGCGCGCGTTCTGCGCGGCGATGCCCTGCAGACCCACGCGCTGCAGCGCCGTGAGCGCGGCCAACCGGGCATCGCGCCAGCGCGTGCCGCGCAGCCACAGGGCCAGCGCCACGTTGTTCAGGGCGCTGGTGCGCAGCATGTGCGGCCGCTGGAACAGCATGGCCTGGCGCAGCGTGCGGTTGCAGTGCAGGCCTCCGCCGCCGTTGGCATCGGCCAGGCCGTGCAGCACGCGCAGCAGCGTGCTCTTGCCGCTGCCGTTGGCGCCCACCAGGGCCACGCGCTCGCCGGGCACGATGCACAGGCTGACATTCGCCAGCGCCACCACGGCGCCATAGCGCACCGAGACGTGGCGCAGGTCCACCCACGGGGCGCCGTCGTTGGCGGCTGGCTGGCCTGGCGCGCCGGCCATCTCCACGCCTTGGGTGGTGTGCACTGCGCTCATGCGGCCACCCCCACCGGCATGCCGGAGGCCGCACCGTCCACCCGCTCGCGCCATCGGCGCACCAGGGCGATGACCACGTTGAGCGCCAGCACCACGGCCAGCAGGAGCATGCCCAGCGCCAGCGCCAGCGGCAGGTCGCCCTTGCTGGTCTCGAGCGCGATGGCGGTGGTCATGACGCGGGTGAAGCCGTCGATGTTGCCGCCAACGATCATCACGGCGCCCACCTCCGAGATGGCGCGCCCGAACGATGCGATCAGCACGGTGAGCAGCGCGTAGCGCTCGTCCCACGCCAGCAGCAGGCTGCGCAGTAGCGTGCCCGCGCCCAGGGAGCGCAGCTGCTCGCCGTGCGCGCGCTCGGCGTCTTCCACCGCCTGCCGCGTGAGCGCGGTGACCACCGGCAGCACCAGGATGGCCTGGGCCAGCACCATGGCCTTGAAGCTGAACAGCCAGCCCAGGGACCCGAGCGGCCCGCTGCGCGACAGCAGCAGATACACCACCAGCCCCACCACCACGGACGGCACGGCCAGCAGGGTGTTGAGCACGGCCAGGACCGCGCCGCGCCCCGCAAACCGCGCCACCCCGAGCCATGCCCCCAGCACCAGCCCCAGGCCGCAGGCCAGCAGGCAGGCGGTGGCGCTGACCGACAGGGAGCGGCCCACGATGGCCCACAGGACCGGGTCGAAGGAGAGGGTGAGTTGCAGCGCTGTGCTCGCGCTTTCGGTCAGCGTGGACATATATTGAATTGGGCTATCGTAGGCACCCTGCCAATATCCAGCCATATGAAATCCTGTGCATAGGGTCCAACTCCACTACACGCTGAGCCGCGACGCGGGCACCGCACTCATTCGCAACCCCTTGCCGGAACTGCTGCAGGCCGTGGCGGAGCACGGCTCCATCTCGGGCGCGGCGCGTGCGCTCGACCTGTCCTACCGCCATGTCTGGGGTGCGCTCAAGCGCTGGGAAGAGCAGTTGGGCGGCGAGCTGATCATCTGGGGCAAGGGGCAGTCCGCCCAGCTCAGCGAGTTCGGCACCAAGCTGCTGTGGGCCGAGCGGCAGGCCCAGGCCCGCCTGGCGCCGCAGATCGCGGCACTGCATGCGGACCTGGAGCGCGCGTTCGCCGTGGCCTTCGACCCGCAGGCCCACGTGCTCACGCTGTACGCCAGCCACGACGACGCGCTGGCCGCACTGCGGGCGCATGCGGCCACACCGGGGCGCACCGGCGGGCTGCACCTGGACATCCGCTTCACGGGCAGCGTGGATGCGATCCGCGCGCTCAATGAAGGGCGCTGCACGCTGGCGGGTTTCCACACGGTGGAGAACGCCCAGGCCGAGTCGCTGACCGCGCGCACCTACCAGCCCCTGCTGCAGCCGGGCCTGCACAAGGTCATCGGCTTTGCCCAGCGCACGCAGGGCCTCATCGTCGCGCCGGGCAACCCGCTGCAGTTGAACACCCTGGCCGACGTGGCCCGCACCGGGGCACGGTTCGTGAACCGGCCGCTGGGCTCCGGCACGCGCGTGCTCATCGACGAGCTGCTGGCGCAGGACGGGCTGGCACCGGGCGCGCTGACCGGCTATGCGTCCGACGAGCCATCGCACACCGCGGTGGCGCAGGCCGTGGCCGCCGGCGCGGCCGATGTGGGCGTGGGCATCGAGCTGGCGGCGCGGGCGCGCGGCCTGGGCTTTGTGCCGCTGGTGCGCGAGCGCTACCACCTGGCCTGCCTCAAGGCGAGCCTGGACCAGCCCGCCACCCTGGCCCTGCGCACCCTGCTGCAGACGCCCGACTGGCTGCAGCAGATGGCCGGGCTGCCGGGCTACACGCCGCTGCGCTGCGGCGAGGTGCTGGCGATGAGCCGGGTGCTGCCCTGGTGGCGCTTTGCCAAGCCCAAGCGCGCCTCCCGCGCCCAGGCGGCCTGAGAACGCATACAGGCAGCGCATGCCGCACAAGCGCATGCTGCGGGGGTGGTGCCAAGAGGGAAAATGGTGTGGGGATACCGGCGCGCAAAGCCTCGGAAAGCGCCGATGAAGGGGCCCGACCCTGAGGAAAACCCCATGTCGGCGCGTCAGGCTTTCTTCAGCGCTTGGGGAGTAGGATGCGCGTTACTTTCAGACACCCTCGGGCCCGGCAGCGCATTGGGCCCGCCCCATTTTCATACTCAGGAGACACAACGTGTCAGCACTTCTCAAATTGGCCTTGGGCATGGACTGGATTTCCAGCAAGCTCAGCAAGATCGCCACCTGGACCGTCCTCGCCGCCGCCCTCATCTCTGCCGGCAACGCCTTCGTGCGCTACGGCATCGACATGAGCTCCAACGCCTGGCTCGAGATCCAGTGGTACCTGTTTGCCGCCACCGTCATGCTGGGCGCGCCCTTCGTGCTGATGCTCAACGAGCATGTGCGCGTGGACATCATCTACGGCAAGCTGCGCGGCAACAAGCAGGTGTATGTGGACATCATGGGCCTGGCGCTGTTCCTGCTGCCTGCCATGGCGCTCATCGCCTACCTGAGCTGGCCCCTGTTCGAGCGCGCCTTCCTGTCAGGCGAGATGTCGGGCAACTCCGGCGGCCTGATCCGCTGGCCCGCCATCATCCTGATGCCCGTCGGCTTCACCCTGATGGTCCTGCAGGGCCTGGCCGAGATCATCAAGCGCGTGGCCTACCTGCGCGGCATCTACCAGATGAACACCCACTACGAAAAGCCGGTGCAGTAAGCATCCCGCTCCTTGGGCCGCCCCCTCCAGGACGCGCCATGAAGAAGACCCCGCGGCACCCCGGCCCCGCTTGCTAGGACGGCCTGCCGCGCTCTCACTCCCGGAATTTCAGGAACAACAAAATGCACATGGAAAACTTCGCCCCGATCATGTTCGCGGGGCTGGTGGTGGTGATGCTGATCGGCTTCCCGGTCGCCTTCTCACTCGCGGCCCTGGGGCTGGCGTCGGGCTTCTTCGCCATCGAGATGGGGTGGTTCCCGCCCGTCTTCATGGCCAACCTGCCCATCAACATCTTCGGCATCCTGTCCAACGAGCTGCTGCTGGCGATCCCGTTCTTCACCTTCATGGGCGCGATCCTGGAGAAGTGCGGCCTGGCCGAAGACATGCTCGACTCGATGGGCCAGCTCTTCGGCACCGTGCGCGGCGGCCTGGGCTACTCGGTCATCATCGTGGGCTTCATCCTCGGCGCCATCACCGGCACCGTGGCCGGCCAGGTGATCGCCATGGCGCTGATCTCGCTGCCGGTGATGATCCGCTACGGCTACAACATGCGCTACGCCACCGGCGTGCTGGCCGCCTCGGGCACCATCACGCAGCTGGTGCCGCCGTCGCTCGTGCTGATCGTCATGGCCGACCAGCTCGGCCGCTCGGTGGGCGACATGTACCGCGGCGCCTGGGGCCCTTCCATCCTGCAGGTGCTGATCTTCGCGGGCTACACGTTCTTCCTGGGCGTGTTCAAGCCGCACTACCTGCCGGGCATTCCGAAGGAAGCGCGCACCATGTCGGGCGCCAAGCTCTGGCTCAAGTGCCTGCGCGGCATCATCCCGTCGGCGCTGCTGATCTTTGCGGTGCTGGGCTCCATGGGCGGCCTGCCCGGTATCGACACCGCCATCGCCACCCCCACCGAAGCCGGTGCCATGGGCGTGGTCGGCGCCATGCTGCTGGCGGCCATCCACAAGCGCCTGACCTTGTCGCTGATGTGGGAGGCCATGCAAGGCACGATGCGGCTCACGGCCATGGTCGTCTTCATCCTGATCGGTGCCCGGGTGTTCTCGATGGTGTTCCAGGGCGTGGACGGTGCCAAGTGGGTCGAGCACATGCTCTCGGGCCTGCCCGGCGGCCAGGTCGGCTTCCTGATCGCCGTCAACCTGTTCATCTTCTTCCTGGCGTTCTTCCTCGACTTCTTCGAGATCGCCTTCATCATCCTGCCCATGCTGGGCCCGGTGGCCGACAAGCTCGGCATCGACCTGATCTGGTTCGGCGTGCTGCTGTGCGTGAACATGCAAACGAGCTTCATGCACCCGCCCTTCGGCTTTGCGCTGTTCTACCTGCGCGGCATTGCCAACACGCTGTTCAAGGAAGGCCGCATTCCCAAGCCCGTGCTGTCCAGCGACATCTACATGGGCGCGATCCCCTGGGTGATCATGCAGCTGCTGCTGGTGGCCATCGTGATCTTCGTGCCCCAGACCGTGACGATGTTCCTGCCCAAGGCCGAGGTGATCGACACCGACAAGGTGCAGATCGAAGTGCCGGTGGACGACATGCGCAGCGAAGAGTCATCGTCGGGCGGCGAGAACCCCTTTGGCGACTCCGCCACCCCACCCGCCGAGCCTGCCACGCCGGCAGACCCCGCGGCAGCGCCGGCCGAGCCTGCCAAGTGATGGCATCCGTGATCGCACGAACCAAGGTGGCCTGCGCATGCTGATGAACATCACGCCGCAGCCCCTGATGGAGCCGTTTCGCTTTGCCCCGAAAGACGGTGAAGTGAACGGCGCGGCGTTCTCGCCCACCTTCCGGGCGTTTGCCACGCTGATCGTGGGCGGCTGCACCCTGTGGTTCTACCAGCTGTGGTCGCGCGGCGCCCTGGGCAGCGGCGTGAGCAACGGCACGGGGTGGTTCATCGCCGGCCTGTTGCTGATGGCCTGGACCTGGTGGAGCATCATGGTCAGCCGCACCCGTATCACCCCCAGCGGCCTGCACCAGCGCTGGGTGTGGGACAAGTCCATGGCTTTCGACGACCTGGCCTACGTGCGCCTGATCCGCGTGCCGGGCTTGAGCTGGTTGATTGCGCCGCGGCTGTATGTGCGGACGCTGGCGGGCAAGTTCACGGTGTTCTACGGCGCGACACCGCAGCTCATGGCGGAGTTCGAGCGGATCGGGGCGGAACTGAAGGCGTTTCGGCAGTTTTGACCGCAACAGCACTGGACATTGCGCCGGGCTCAGAAACACCAGAACCGCGCTGAGGCGCGGTTTTTTCTTGCCGGGTGATCGCGGCATGCCGGTGCACGCTGGACCGTTGCGTCTTGACTCAACGCCACAGTGAGTGGGTAGACTTCCCGCATCGGCCCCATGCGGTCCGCCAAAGACTGGGCGTCGAAGACTGCTCCAAGCTGATCTGATTCAACAGGGTCTGCGACTTTGGCAACCAAGGCAACCAAGGCAACCATGGCAACCATGGCGACAGATGGCGCTTTGCAAGGAAATAAATGCTGTTAACAGATATAGCCGTGGAGCACACGCTGGTGTCCAAGAAGGATGGCGTTCGTCAGACGTTCTTGCTGCACCCGTTCACCGATACGCAGCGAGATTCGCTGGGTAAATTCGAGATCGTTCGTGACATCCAGGAGCCTGGACACAGGGACGTCAAACGTTCAACTTTCGTGACGTTCCAACAATTGGCAGAGCTGTATGCGAAGGGTGCACTCGAAGAATTCGGGTTTTCCGTTCGCATGTGTCCGGGCCAGGGCACCTACCCCTCCAAGCTTCCAGCAAAAAAGATACTGCCTTCGAATATCAAGCCAGGCTCACCGTTCGACCTGGCCGTTCAACAGGTGGATGTGTCGAAGTCTGCGACTCGCGAGTTGAGGACAGCCTTGCTGCGCACCAGCGTCAAGCTTTGAGGCCAACTGCGCCGATTGATGTGGGAGTACCTGTGAATTCATCCGTTGCACATTCCGAACTCATTGCCACGTTCAGACGGGCTCAGGCAGATGCCGCTCACAAGCTCGGATTGATCAAAGCTGCGGAGAACAAGGGCCCCAGGGCCATCCAAGCTGCGGTCGAAACCGCTGCAAAGGCGGTAAAACGCAGAGACTCGTATGCGAAAAAACTGGACAACCTGGGGGTGAGCCTCAAGGAATGAGTGCAGCCGAACCTGCGGCCCGGCACCAGCGATGGGTCAGCACCCACAAGTGGTGTGTGCAGCAACGAGGGAAAAGACACAAGAGCGCAGCAGTGGCCGCAATTGCTAGACAGCGGCTCTGAACACCTGATCACCCAACGCGGAGACATCCCATGGGACTTCTCACCTTCAGCCTCAACCTCACCCTGGACGGCTGTGCCGACCACCAAGAGGGCATTGCCGACGACGAGACACACGCCTTCTTCACCCAGCTCATGGACGAGCACGGCGCAATGCTCTGGGGCCGCGTCACCTACGAGATGATGGAGGGCTACTGGCCGGGCGTCGCGCGTGGCGATGTGCAGGCGCCGCCGGCCGTGCGCGAGTGGGCGGTGAAGCTGGAGGCCAAGCCGAAGTACGTGGTCTCGTCCACACGCAAAGATTTCCCGTGGACCCAAAGCCACCACATCGCTGGCGGTGCTGACTTGCCAGAGCAGGTGCAGGCGCTGAAGGACGCGACAGCTGCTGGCGTGCTGCTCGGCAGCGGCCAGCTCGCGGCGGCGCTGGATGCGCTGGACCTGATCGACGAGTACCGATTTCTGGTGCATCCCCGCATCGCGGGCCACGGACCGACGCTGTACGCCAGCGGGCTGCCTGGCACGCGACGGCTGGCGTTGATTGCTGCGGCGCCTATGCGCAACGGCGCCGTCGCCCTGCACTACCGGCGAGCGCGTGACTGAGTGCGAAATGGGGAAGCTTCTTCACGCCACCCATAAAAAAACCGCGCCGAAGCGCGGTTTTTTGTTGCAATGTCTGACGCAGCGCCAGATCAGAGCTTGATGGTCTGCATGTAGCTGTCGAACCGGCCTTCGGCCACGCGGAACCATGCCACCTGGTCCTTCTGGAATGCGGCGAAGTCGGTGTAGATCTTCTTCCACTCGGGGCTCTTGGCGCTGTTTTCTTCGTACACGGCCAGCGAGGCCTTGAACGATGCGTCCAGGATTTCCTTGCTGAAAGGCAGCAGCTTGGTCTTGGCGCCGATCAGTTGCTTCAAGGCGACGGGGTTGCGGGCGTCGTACTTGGCCAGCATGTCCACCGAAGCCTGTGCCGAAGCGGCGGCGATGATGGCCTTGTTTTCGGACGACAGGGCATCGAAGGCCTTCTTGTTGACGAAGAAGTCCACTTCAGGACCGCCTTCCCACCAACCGGGGTAGTAGTAGTTCGGAGCGACCTTGTTGAAGCCCAGCTTCTGGTCGTCGTACGGGCCCACCCACTCGGCCGCGTCGATCGTGCCCTTTTCCAGCGCTTGATAGATTTCGCCGCCAGGGATGCTCTGGGGCACCACGCCCATCTTGGTCATCACGTCGCCCACCAAGCCGCCGCCCAGGCGCATCTTCAGGCCCTTCAGGTCGGCTGCGGTCTTGATTTCCTTGCGGAACCAGCCGCCCATCTGCGTGCCGGTGTTGCCGCCCGCAAAGCTGAGCATGCCGTAGCCGCCGTAGAACTCGTCCATCAGCTTGCGGCCATTGCCGTGCAGCATCCAGGCGTTCATCTGGCGGGCGTTCATGCCGAAAGGAATGGCCGAACCGATGGCGAACGCGGGGTTCTTGCCGTAGAAGTAGTAAGGCACGGTGTGCGCCATTTCGACGGAGCCCTGCTGCACGCCGTCGACCACGCCGAAGGGAGGCATCAGCTCGCCACCCGCGTGGACCGAGATCTCGAACTTGCCGCCGGACATCGCCTTGACGGCGTTGGCGAACACTTCAGCGCCACCGTAGATGGTGTCCAGGGGCTTGGGGAAGCTCGATGCCAGGCGCCAGCGCACTGCGGCTTGCGCGTGCACTGCTGGTGCCACTCCGGCGGCCAGCACACCGGCAATACCTGCCTGCTTGATGATTGAACGACGATCCATGAGTTCTCTCCGAAATACTTGTGATTGCACACCCTGGCACGCAAGCGGGTCGCCCGCAGCCAAGGACCTTCTAGCCCGATTGATTGTAGGAACATGCCCCCCCGCGGATTTGGGGGTTTTCCCGTGAAAGCCCGGCGCGCGCATACGGGCTTCAGGGTTCTGCAAGCATCGCGATTCAGAGCGCCAACGATGGCTCTGCGGAGTCACAGCGCGCAAGCGCCATCACCAGCCGCAGAAACTGGCGCGCCCCATGCGAGTGCACCCGCGGAACTGGCTTTGCCAGGCCGCTGGGTGCGTCCCCCTCAGGGGGAAGGCGCCGCAGGCGACTCAGGGGGAGCTAAATCTTTTGCGCCGACATGAACGTGTCATACCGCGCTTCCGCAAACCGGAACCACAGGATCTGGTCGCGCTGGAAGTTGCGCATGTCGCCGTAGATCTTTTTCCACTCGGGGCTCCTGGAGTCGTTCTGCGCAAAGACTTCCATCGATGCCTTGAACGCAGCGTCCATCACGGTCTGCGAGAACGGGAGCACCTTGGTCTTGGCGGCCACCAGTTGCTTGAGCGCGTTGGGATTGAGCGCGTCGTACCGGGCGAGCATGTCCGTGTGCGCTATCGATGCCGCAGCCTCGATGATGAAGCGGTAGTCTGGCGTGAGCGACTCGTAGGCCTTCTTGTTCACATAGAGGTCGACCTCGGGGCCGCCCTCCCACCAGCCGGGATAATAGTAGTAAGGCGCCACCTTGTTGAAGCCCAGCTTCTGGTCATCGTAAGGGCCGATCCACTCGGCCGCATCGATCACGCCCTTTTGCAGCGCCTGGTAGATCTCGCCGCCCGGCAGGCTCTGCGGAATGGCGCCCAGCCTCTGCATGACCTCGGCCACCAAGCCGCCACCCACCCGGATCTTCAGTCCTTTGAAGTCCGCAGGCGTCTTGATCTCGCGCAGGAACCAGCCGCCCATCTGCGTGCCTGTGTTGCCGCAGGCAAAACTCACGATGTTGTAGCCGGCGTAGAACTCGTTCATGAGCTTGCGCCCGTTGCCATGCAGCATCCACGCACTCATCTGGCGGGCATTGAAGCCGAAAGGCACCGCACAACCCAGCGCGAACGCCGGGTTCTTGGCGTAGAAGTAATACGGCACGGCGTGGCACATCTCCACCGCGCCGCTCTGCACGCCATCCACCACGTCGAACGGGGGCATGAGTTCTCCGCCGGGGTGGACCGAGATCTCGAACTTGCCGTTGGACAGGGTGCGCACGGCCTTCGCGAACACCTCGGCGCCGCCGAAGATGTTGTCCGAGGAGCGCGGGAAACTGGATGCTATGCGCCACCGCAGCGTGGGCTGGGCATGCACGGCCGGCGCAACGCCTGTGGCCAGTACACCCGCCAGACCGGAGTGCTTGATGAGCGAACGGCGATCCATACAAAAAGTCTCCAGAGGGGTGGTAGTGCCGGAAGGGAGCAGCCAGGGCGCCCTTGCAGCGCCCGCACGGGCTGGTGGCCCGTTGCTTTTTGACGCAATTGTAGAAGGCAGGGGTGCGGACTGCCCTCTAGGTTTTCCCGGGCGCCGGGCGAGGTATCTCTGCGCCCGGCCGAAGCCGTCCAGGGGCGCAGCGGCAACTGCCCCGCTCTGGCCGATCGCAGGTCAGGGTGACGCCGAAGCGATGGCACCGCACGCGGCGACGCTCCGAACGCGGCCGGCCATCAGTGCACGGCCTGTGCGGGCCGCCCATGCCAGTAGCCATTGCCGCACCACCGCCCCCTGGCGGTGTGCCGATCAGGACGCCAGAAAGCGTTGGCGGATCGCCCGCTCGATGCCCGCGGCATCCAGGCCCTGCAGCGCCAGCAGCTTGGCCGGGTCGCCATGCTCGATGAAGGCATCGGGCAGGCCCAATTGCAGCATGGGGCGCACGATGCCCATGGCGTTGAGCGCCTCGGTCACGGCGCTGCCTGCGCCGCCCTGGATGGCGCCCTCTTCCAGCGTCACCAGCACATCGTGGCGCTCGGCCACGTCGCGCAGCAGGGCCTCGTCGATGGGCTTGGCCCAGCGCATGTTGACCACGGTGGCGTCCAGCGCCTCACCGGCCTGCAGGGCCGGGTACAGCAGCGTGCCGAAGGCGAGGATGGCGATGCGCGGGGTGCTGCCGGGCGCAGCAGTGCCCTGGCGCTCGCGGCGGATCTCGCCCTTGCCGAACGGCAGGCCTTCCAGCCCCGGCAGGGGCGCCACGCCAGCGCCGCTGCCGCGCGGGTAGCGCACGGCCACGGGGTGGTTCTGCGCGAACGCGGTGGACAGCAACTGGCGGCATTCGCGCTCGTCGGCCGGGCACGCCATGCTCATGTTGGGAATGCAGCGCACGAAGGGGATGTCGTACGCCCCCGCGTGCGTGGCGCCGTCGGCCCCCACCAGGCCCGCGCGGTCAAGCGCAAAGACCACCGGCAGGTTCTGCAGCGCCACGTCGTGGATCAGCTGGTCGTAGCCGCGCTGCAAGAACGTGGAGTAGATCGCCACCACGGGCTTGACGCCCTCGCAGGCCATGCCGCCCGCAAAGGTCACCGCGTGCTGCTCGGCAATGCCGACGTCGTAGTAGCGGTCCGGGAAGCGCTTTTCGAACTCGACCATGCCCGAGCCTTCGCGCATGGCGGGCGTGATGCCCACCAGGCGCGTGTCGTGCGCGGCCATGTCGCACAGCCACTGGCCGAACACCTGCGTGAACGTGGGCTTGGGCGGTGTGGCAGGCTTGGTCAGGCCCACGCTGGGGTCGAACTTGCCCGGGCCGTGGTAGGCCACGGGGTCGGCCTCGGCCAGCTTGTAGCCCTGGCCCTTTTTGGTCACCACGTGCAGGAACTGCGGGCCCTTGAGGCTCTTGATGTTCTCAAGCGTGGGGATGAGCGAGTCGAGGTCGTGCCCGTCGATGGGGCCGATGTAGTTGAAGCCGAATTTTTCGAACAGCGTGGCGGGCACCACCATGCCCTTGGCCTGCTGCTCGAAGCGCTTGGCCAGCTCCAGCAGCGGCGGCACGGGCTTGAGCACGGTCTTGCCCACGTTCTTGGCGGCCGCGTAGAACTGGCCGCTCATGAGCTGCGCCAGGTACCGGTTGAGCGCACCCACGGGCGGGCTGATCGACATGTCGTTGTCGTTGAGCACCACGAGCAGGTTGGCATCGGCCACGCCGGCGTTGTTCAGCGCCTCGAAGGCCATGCCGGCCGTCATGGCGCCGTCGCCGATGATGGCCACCGCGTGGCGGTTTTCGCCCTTGAGCTTGGCCGCCAGGGCCATGCCCAGCGCGGCCGAGATGCTGGTGCTGGAATGCGCGGTGCCGAAGGTGTCGTACGGGCTCTCGGCCCGCTGCGGAAAGCCCGAGATGCCGCCCATCTGCCGCAGCGTCTGCATGCGGTCGCGCCGGCCGGTCAGGATCTTGTGCGGATAGGTCTGGTGGCCCACGTCCCACACCAGCCGGTCTTCGGGGGTGTTGAAGACGTGGTGCAGGGCCACCGTCAACTCGACCGTGCCCAGGTTGGAGCTCAGGTGCCCACCGGTCTGCGAGACGCTTTGCAGCACGAACTCGCGCAGTTCGGTGGCCAGCGCCTTGAGGTCTGCGCGGGAGAGCTGGCGCAGGTCTGCCGGGTCGTTGATGGTCTGCAGCAGGGGAAAGGACGTGGTTGACATTACTATTCTTTTGATAGCTGCCAGCGCTTGCTGGACAAGCGGCAGGGGCTGGTTTTCATCGTGATCTGCGCCAGCGGTGCAAGAACGGGAGTCAGTGGGAGCGGCGCACGACCATGTCGGCCAGCGCCCCCAGGGCACGGGTGTCGGGCAGGCCGCTGCGCTCAAGCGCCGCCTGCGACTCCCGCAGCAGCTCTTGCGCATAGGCCTGCGCACGCGCAAGGCCCAGCAGCGACACATAGGTGGGCTTGTCGGCCGCGGCATCCTTGCCGGCGGTCTTGCCGAGCGTGGCCGAATCGGCCACCACGTCCAGGATGTCGTCCACCACCTGGAACGCCAGGCCCATGGCGGCGCCGTAGTCGGACAGCGCCTGGTACGCCGGCTGCGCGGCGTGGCCGCACACGGCGCCCATGAGCACGCTGCCCTGCAGCAGCGCGCCGGTCTTGAGGCGGTGCATCTGGCGCAACTGGTCTTCGGTCAATGCCAGGCCCACGCTGGCCAGGTCGATCGCCTGCCCGCCCGCCATGCCGGCCGAGCCCGCCGCGCGCGCCAGCAGGCGGCACAGCGTGGCCTGCGTGGCAGGCGGTATGGCACTGCCGTCGGGCGTGAGCAGCTCGAACGCAAACGCCTGCAGCGCGTCGCCCGCCAGCAGGGCCTGCGCCTCGCCGAACTGCACGTGCACCGTGGGCTTGCCCCGGCGCAGCACGTCGTTGTCCATGCAGGGCATGTCGTCGTGCACCAGCGAGTACGCGTGGATCAGCTCGACCGCGCACGCGGCCCGCAAGGCGGCGTCGTCGGCCGCAGTGGCCGGTGCAGCCGCTGCCGCTGCGGGTTGGCCGCTGCACACGGCCTCGTACGCGGCCAGTACCAACAGGGGCCGCAGCCGCTTGCCGCCATCGAGCACCGCGTAGCGCATCGCATCGCCCAGGCCGGCCGGCGCACCGTCGCCCACCCAGAGGGACAGGGCCTGTTCCACGCGGGCGAGGTGGTGGTGGCTCCAGGGGCCGGCTTCAAATTCAAAAGGCACGGGATTCGTTGCTGCGGATGTCGGCGCGGGCACTGCACTCATTCCTGGCTCCATGGTTGCAGCTGGCCGTCGTCCAGCACCTTGATCTGGTCCTGCACGGCTTCGAGCCGCTGCCGGCAAAAGGCCAGCAGCGTGGCGCCGCGCTGGTAGCCGGCCAGCATCTGGTCCAGCGGCAACTGGCCCGACTCGATGCGGGCCACAAGCTGCTCCAGTTCTTCCAGCGCCGCTTCGTAGCTGGCGGGTTCGGAAGGAGGCGCGGGGGTGGCGGGGGCCTTGGGCATGGAGGGGGCGCAGAGCGCGGGTGAAAAAACCGGTCATTTTAGGCGCACCACTGCGGCGCAGGGGACCTCGGCCACGGGAACGGGTGCGCCGCGGACCGCGCCAGCTGGCCAGCCAACCCGCCCATGGGCCCGGACACTGCGGGAGGTTTGATTTTGATCTGCATCTAGAACGAAGCTTTTCAATACACGTAGCTGGGATGCGGGAATAACCCCACCGCCTATAATCCCATTCCCGCACACCGGCTCAGCTTCCCTAGCCGGTTTCTTTTTTCTGGATGCGCTTCGGCGCACCTCCCGCACTTCCCTGTGGGGAGTCTTTAGGTCAGGTCACCCATGTCTGATTTAAGTCTTCAACTGCAGCAGGCCGCAAGCCAACTACCAGTTTCAAGCTACTTTGACGAGGCGCTGTTCCAGCGCGAGCTAGCCACCATCTTCCAGCGCGGGCCCCGCTATGTGGGGCACCAACTGAGCGTGCCGAATGCCGGCGACTACTACGCCCTGCCTCAGGAGGGCGAGGGCCGAGCGCTGGTGCGCAACGCCCAGGGGGGCATCGAGCTGGTCTCCAACGTCTGCCGCCACCGCCAGGCCGTCATGCTCAAGGGCAAGGGCTCGCTGCAAGGCCAGGGCAAGGGCCATGCGGGCGGCAACATCGTGTGCCCCCTGCACCGCTGGACGTACAGCCCGAAGGGCGAACTGCTGGGCGCGCCCCACTTCTCGCACGACCCCTGCCTGGATCTGAACAACTACAAGCTGCGGGAGTGGAACGGGCTCCTCTTCGAAGACAACGGCTACGACGTGGCCGCCGACCTGGCCCAGATGGGCCCGCGCGCCGACCTCAGCTTCGACGGCTACGTGCTCGACCATGTGGAACTGCACGAGTGCAACTACAACTGGAAGACCTTCATCGAGGTCTACCTGGAGGACTACCACGTCGGCCCCTTCCACCCGGGCCTCGGCAGCTTTGTCACGTGCGACGACCTGCGCTGGGAATTCGGCAACAACTACTCGGTGCAGACCGTGGGCGTGGCCAACCGCCTGGGCAAGGCCGGCAGCCCCGTGTACGAGCGCTGGCATGAGGCACTGCTCGCCTTCCGCGAGGGCAAGCCGCCCAAGCACGGCGCGATCTGGCTCACGCTGTACCCGCACATCATGGTGGAGTGGTACCCGCACGTGCTGACCGTGTCCACGCTGCACCCCATCAGCCCGACCAAGACCATGAACATGGTGGAGTTCTACTACCCCGAAGAGATCGCTGCGTTCGAGCGCGAATTCGTCGAGGCGCAGAAGGCTGCCTACATGGAGACCTGCGTCGAGGACGACGAGATCGGCGAACGCATGGACGCCGGCCGCAAGGCGCTGCTGGCGCGCGGCGACAACGAGGTCGGCCCCTACCAAAGCCCGATGGAAGACGGCATGCAGCACTTCCACGAGTGGTACCGCCAAGCCATGGGAAGCCCACCCTGAGTCGCTTCGCGCCTTCCCCCACGGTGGGGGGACGCCCCCAGCGCGGCGGGGCGGCCCTTGCGCGGGGACGCTGGATCAGGCCGCGACGGTTTCGCACGACGTGGACGCACTCCCCTTGCCGCCGCGACCGAATACCCGAACACCCGAACAGCGAGGTAAATGCTGTCGAGTAGCGGCAATTGCTGAAACCGCTCTCATTACAATAGCTGCAAGCGCTTGGTAATCCAGCGCGGCAGCTATTTTTACTTTCGAGACTCATTCCCCATGCAAGCCCTCTGGATGGTGTTGGCCGCGTTCCTGTTTGCCAGCATGGGCGTGTGCGTGAAGCTCGCCTCCAGCTTCTTCAACTCGGCCGAGCTGGTGTGCTACCGCGGCATCATCGGCATGGCCATCCTGTGGCTGCTGGCGCGCTCGCAAAAGGTGAGCCTGGCCACGCAGTACCCGGGCATGCACGCCTGGCGCAGCTCGGTGGGTGTGGTGTCCCTCGGGGCCTGGTTCTACGCCATCGCCCACCTCCCCCTGGCCACGGCCATGACGCTCAACTACATGAGCAGCGTGTGGATCGCGGCCTTCCTCATCGGCGGCACGCTGCTGGCCTGGCGCCCGTCGGCCACCACCCCGCGTCCCGCGCTGCAGGGCACGCTGATCGCCACCGTGCTCACCGGCTTCGTGGGCGTCGTGATGATGCTGCGCCCCAGCCTGGATGCGCACCAGGCCTTCGCCGGCATGATCGGCCTGATGTCGGGCCTGTCGGCCGCGTTTGCCTACATGCAGGTCGTGGCGCTGTCGCGCCTGGGCGAACCGGAGTCGCGCACGGTGTTCTACTTTGCACTGGGCTCGGCGGTGGCGGGCGGCGCAGCGATGCTGTTCACCGGCACGTCGGTGTGGCCGGGCTGGCAGGCCCTCTGGCTGCTGCCCATCGGCATCCTGGCGGCGGGCGGCCAGCTGTGCATGACCAAGGCGTATGCCAGCGCCAAGACCCAGCGCGGCACGCTGGTCGTGGCCAACCTGCAGTACTCGGGCATCGTGTTCGCGGCGATCTACAGCGTGGCCCTGTTCGGCGACCAGCTGCCGCCCATCGCCTGGGCGGGCATGGCGCTCATCGTGGGCAGCGGCATCGCCGCCACCATCCTGCGCGCCCGCGCCGCACCCGGCGCGCCCGCCGAAGAACATTGATACGAAGTGGATGCGCGGGACCGCGCGCAACTGGACACAATGGAGCCCGTTGTTTTGACATCCCACTCCGATGACCACCTCCTACACCACCCTCATTTCCGCTTCTGAACTGCAGGCCCTGATCGACGGCGGCGCGCCGCTGATGGTGTTCGACTGCAGCTTCGAGCTGATGCAGCCCTCGGCCGGTGCACAGCAGTACGACCAGGCCCACATCCCCGGCGCCGTCTACGCCGACCTGGACCACGACCTGAGCGCCAAGCACGGCGCGCCCGGTGCGGGCGGCACCCTGACCGCGCAAGAGGCCGGCAAGCCCGCGTCCGGCGGCCGCCACCCGCTGCCCAGCCGCGAACGATTTTCGATGTGGCTCTCCGGCGTGGGCTTTGCCAACCCCATGCAGGCGGTGGTGTACGACCGCCAGGGTGCCAACTACTGCGGTCGCCTGTGGTGGATGCTCAAGTGGGCGGGCCACGATGCGGTGGCCGTGCTCGACGGCGGCCTCCAGGCCTGGCAGGCGGCCGGTGGCGCGGTGGCCAGCGGCGAAGAGCCCGCGCACTTCCAGTCCAACTTCGAGCTGGGCGAGCCCCTGCGCCGCCTGGCCACGGCCGACGAGGTGCTGGCCGGTCTGGGCAGCCCTGCGCAGAACGTGATCGACGCCCGTGCCGGCGCCCGCTTTCGCGGTGAGGTGGAGCCGCTGGACCCGGTGGCGGGCCACATCCCCGGCGCGCTGAACCGCCCGTTCGCCGAGAACATCGGCGCGGACGGCCGCTTCAAGCCCGCCGCCACGCTGCGCGCGGAGTTCGACACCCTGCTCGCAGGCCGTGACCCCGCCACGGTGGTGCACCAGTGCGGCAGCGGCGTGAGCGCCGTGCCCAACCTGCTGGCCATGGAAGTCGCCGGCCTGGGCCCTACCGCACTGTTTGCCGGCAGCTGGAGCGAGTGGTGCGCAGACCCCGCCCGCCCCGTCGAAAAAGGCTGATCCGCGCCACAACGTGCCGACGCGACATGTAAAACCGCAAAAAAGATGGTTTTGCAGGCGCTATCAAAACCATGAGCAGAACCGGGCAGGGTGTGCGCCAAGGTACAGCACCCCTGCACCAATGGAAATGCGGGACAGCGCCTGAGGTTCTTGTAAGGCAAATTCCTACACGGCCCACCGCACAACCAGACACGCGGCACATCCAAACCCCGACTTAATTTCTGATTGGGGCGGTTTCACAATCCATTTCAACGGATCACGCAAACCCTGCAACCAGCAGACAACGCAGGATCCGGGCAATGGAACAAAGGAAGCCGCCATGACCAACGAACAACTCCTCGCTGAAATCCGCGAAGCCAACCTCACTTACCTGATGCTGGCCCAGACCCTGATTCGCCAGGACAAGGCGGAAGCCGTGTTCCGCTTGGGCATGAACGAGGAGTCTGCCGATATTCTCGCTTCGCTGTCCGCAGCGCAAGTGATGAAGCTGGCCTCCCGCAACACGCTGCTGTGCAGCTTCCGCGTGGACGACAACCTGGTGTGGAGCTTGCTGACCAACCACTCGGCCAAGAAGGTGGGCAACGAAGCCACCAACACGCTGCACGCCAACATCCTGATGGCCAGCCGCGTGTCTGAAGTGCTCTGACGCAGCAGCGCTTCACCCGCCCCGCCCCCACCGCCCACCCCGCCGAAAGCCCGCCATGTCGTCCACCACCCCTGCCGCCGCCGCCAAAGCCCCAGCCAAGAGCGTTCTGAACGAATCCAAGCAGATCGAACGCGCCGCCATGCTGATCCAGATGGGCGCCCGCATGCAGGTGCTGGAGTCGGAAACCACGCTGTCGTACGAGCGGCTGATCCGCCTGTACAAGGAGATCGCGGGCAAGTCGCCGTCCAAGGGCCAACTGCCCTTCTCGACCGACTGGTTCCTGACCTGGCAGGAAAACATCCACAGCTCGCTGTTCTTGAACATCTACGAATACCTGTCCAAAGGCGTGGACCTGGATTCGGTGGAACTGCTGACCAAGGCCTACCGCCTGTACAACGAACAGGTCGCCACCGCCGAGATCGAACCCCTGCTGTCCTTCACCCGCGCGTGGCGCCTGGTGAAGTTCGTGGACGCCGGCATGCTCACCCGCACCAAGTGCTCGCAGTGCAGCGGCCAGTTCGTGACCGAGCTGTACGAAAACCGCCACTTCACCTGCGGCCTGTGCAACCCACCCGCACGCGCTGGCAAGAGCAAGACCGCCGGCGCGCTGATGCTGCATTGACCTTTCCAGCAAAAAGCCCCGCACGGACTACCGGCGGGGCTTTGGTGTTTCTGGAGGAGACAACAGTCCACTGGTCTATGAACTCGCATGGACCAAGCCAGTGCCCCCGCGCAAGGGCCGCCCCGCCGCGCTGGGGGCGTCCGTCCCCCTCGGGGGAAGGCGCGAAGCGGCTCAGGGGGGCTTCACTACCTTCCAGCCAGCAACACCCGCACGTTCTCGTCCATCGGCACCGCATAGTTGTACGCCGCCACCACCGTGTTGCCCACGGGGTTCACCAGCTTCAGGCTGATGTAGACCACCGTCGTCGACACCGCGTATGTGCCCACCACCACGGCCTGCGCATCCTGCGCCTGGCTCACCTCGCGCACCTCGCGCGACAGCAGCAACTCGCCCTGGTCGCGCTGCAGCAGCAGGTTGTCGCGCAGCTTCACCTCGGTCACCCGCAGCCCGCGGTGCACCAGGCGGCCGGCGATCTGCTCGGAGAAGATGCGGCCCAGGCGGGACGATTCGGTCAGGCGGTCCACATTCACCAACGTGGCCACGAGCACGGGCTGGCTCGCATCCAGCGGTGCGTACTGCAGCAGCGCGTCGGCAGCGCGTTCGTTGGTCTCGATCAGGTCGCTGCGAGAGATGCCACCGGCGCGGTCGCCGTAGTAGTAGCTGTGCATGGGGCTGGTTGCGCAGCCCTGCAGGCCCAGGGCCAGGCAGGCTGCGGCCAGCGCGTGCACGGCGCGGGTTGGGGCGCCAAGCAGACGGGGCCTCATGGCGCCACCACCCGCCAGGTCTTCATGGGCGTGGGGGGCGGCGGCATCGGCGGTGGCGGCTCCGGCGCCTTGGCCTTGTACAGGCCCGAGTCATCTTGTTCGATGTAGTACACGTCGGCCGTGCGCGCCAGATAGCGGTCGGCGCTCTCCAGCGAGGTGGTGATCAGCACTTCGGTGCGCGTGGGCCCGCCCGCGGCGGCGCCGCTGATGGCGTACTGCGTCAGGTCGGTGATCGCGCCCAGGGCCACGATCCCGCCGAGCATCGAGCCCGCGCTCTGGTGGTACAGGTGCCAGTCCCGCGCCACACCCACGCCCAGCGCGAGGCGGGTCCAGGGCATCGGGCCCATGCTGACGACCCGCGCCTCGTGCTGCACCAGTTGCGTCTCGAACGTCAGCGTCACGGCCGTAGGCTGGGTGGACAGCGTCACGCCCCGGTCCAGCAGGCGCGTGATGAGGAGCTTGCGAAACCCGTTGTTGAAGCTGGTGTCGCCCGCAGACGGTGCCACGTAGATGGGGTACTCGCCCGGCGGCCAGGCGCTGATCTTGCCCGCGACCCGGCTGGCCACATCGTCGGCCAGCACGTCCCAGTGGTGCACGGCGCGGGCCTTCTTCTGGTCGGTGGCGGGGTAGTTGTCGGCACGGGGCACATCCAGTGACGAGCAGCCCGCCAACAGCAGGACGATCGAGGCCGCCGCGGCGCGCCAGAGCACGCCCCCTACCGCTGGATGTCGTTGGTTTTTCATGCGCACGACCCCTTTGTCGCCGTGTGGTGGTGGAAATGCAGGCAATGCAATGGCATCGCGTCATCCTAGCGATGAGCGGGGTGCGGCCATCGGGCAATAAGCGCGGGTTTTGCGCCGCTCTTCCCTGCGCACCATCCCAGCGCTGGCGTGGCCGCCTACACAGGGAGCCCGGTGGCTGCAGCACAATCTGCGCATGACTGCGCTCACTGCCGACCCTCTGCCCCCTGCCCCCGCAACCCCTGCGGACGCCATTCCCGCCGAACCGGCAGGCAGCGAAACGCAGGAAACGCCGCACGCAGCAGCCCCCCCGGCGCAAGCCCCCGCATTCGCCACGACCGCAGACAGCCTCATCAGCCCCACCCCCACCCCCCAAGCCGCAGCTGCAGCCGCAGAGTCCGGCACTGCGGCCCCCTCCCTGTCAGGAGCCGCGCTGTCTTCAGCTTCCCCCTCTGCCTTGAACGGCCCGCTCATGCTCCACATGCCCGTGGACGTGCGCAACCTGTCGCTCGCCCTGCTCGCCCTGTTCGCGAGCGTGGCCCTGCTGCACTGGGCCAGCGCGGTGTTCATCCCCATCATGCTGAGCCTGCTGCTCACCACGGCGCTGCGGCCCGCCGTGGAGATGCTGCACCGCGCCCGCGTTCCGCGCTGGCTGGGCGCGGGCGTGCTGCTGATCGCCATCGTCGGCAGCCTGGCCACCGCCGCCTGGTCGCTGAGCGACGGCGCTGCACAGCTGGTCGACTCCCTGCCCGTAGCCGCCAAGAAGGTGCGCGACAACATCCGTTCGCGCGCCACCTCCGCCAGTCCGCTGGACACCGTGCAACAGGCCGCAGCCCAGATCGAACAGGCCGCCAACGAGAACACGGCCGCCGCCCCCGCCCGGCGCGGCGTGCAGCGCGTGATCGTGGAGCGCCCGCCCTTCAACGTGCGCGACTACCTGTGGAGCGGCACCATGGGCCTGATGTCGGCGCTCGGGCAACTGACGGTGGTGATCTTCCTCACCTTCTTCGCGCTGGCCTCCGGCAACCTGTTTCGCAACAAGCTGCTGCGCATCGCGGGCACCAGCCTGGAGCGGCGCAAGGTGACCATCCACGTGCTGGAAGACATCACCAACCAGATCCAGCGCTACCTGCTGGTGCAGGTGTTCACCAGCGTGCTCGTGGGCGTGGCCACGGGCCTGGCGTACTGGGCGCTGGGCCTGCAGAACGCTGCCGTGTGGGGCGTGGTGGCCGGGGTGCTCAACCTGGCGCCGTACATCGGCTCGGCCTTGGTCACGGGTTCATCGGCGCTGGTCGCCTTCCTGCAGTTCGGCACCATCGACATGGCCCTGGCCATCGGCGGTGCGTCGCTGGTCATCCACACCCTCATCGGCAACCTGCTGACCCCCTGGCTCACAAGCCGCACCAGCAGCATGAGTCCCGTCGCCGTGTTCGTGAGCGTGCTCGCCTGGGGCTGGCTGTGGGGCCTGTGGGGCCTGCTGCTGGGCATCCCGGTGATGATGGCGGTGAAGGCCATTTGTGACCGGGTGGAGGATTTGAAGGCGGTGGGGGAGTTGCTGGGCGATTGAGTCAGCGCTGTCGCCCGGCCCGGGCTTGGCCACGGGTCACGCCCGTTATGGGCTGCGCTGGGT
Organism: Acidovorax sp. Leaf191; assembly: GCF_001424425.1. Lineage (GTDB taxonomy): Bacteria > Pseudomonadota > Gammaproteobacteria > Burkholderiales > Burkholderiaceae_C > Acidovorax. Next base: position 88,224 of record NZ_LMPT01000023.1, on the reverse strand, counting down.
GCGCCGCGCCCAGGCCCATTCGATTGCGTTGGCGATGAAGCACAGGGTCGCGATCCCGGCGGCCGTCAGCCAAATTTCCAGCTGGGCGGCTTGCGCCTCCCACCGGCGAATGGTGCTGTAGAGCACCACGGGCGATATTCTTTCGTCGCGCTCGCCGGCCGTCTCCAGAATCGCAATTTCCTGTTCGGCCGAGTTCCAGGTCACCCAATGGACCACTGGCGCCCCGACGGCGAACCACCCGGCCAACGCAAACAGCCAACAGGCCACGCGCCTGAGCATGTAGTTTCTTATTTGTGAAGAACTCGCCATAGATATCTACTGAATGATTGCGTCCCGCCGGCTCCCCCCGAGCCGGACGCGACGTTCGTGTGGACGGTGCCTTCCGCCGCAGGCAAGCCCCCCGCCGGAGCCATCCACGCTGCCACAGAATGCAGCACACCAGCCAGCCGTGACGGCCTGCCTTGCAAGCCACACAAAACCGAAGGCCCACGACCGAGGAAATGGTAGTGGAGGGCTGCCGGGGTTCATGCCGGACTGAAGCTGCGATACCAACCAAGGTGTGGATTTGACGCACTGACCGCTGATGAAATGCTGGCGTTCGCGGTTGGCACTACATTCCGCTTGGATCTGCCCCGCACCTGCACATCCCGTACGGGCGCGGCGGCAGCCACTTGCCACTTCAAGAACGACCACTGCAGCAAAGGTGTGAACTTGCCATGAGCATCGTGACCGATCTTCTCTCCGGCATCGCGGAGTTCATCGCGGACGTCTTCGTATTCAGGCGCCAACGCGAAACGCGCGGCAGCTCAAAGCGCAGCGCGGACGAGGATGCCATGGCAGTCGCCCACTTCGACCTCGTCACGATGTTCTGGATCGCGCTGGCGAGCCTGGGGGTGACGGCCCTGCTCATCTTCGGCATCGGCCTGCCGGTGGCCTGGGGGCTGGGCATCGGCATCGCGTTGGGCGTGGCGTGGGGATGCTTGCGGCACTCCCAGTTGCTGCGCGATTGACGCCATACGCCATACGCCATACGCCACATGCAGGGGCAGCCGCGCCCCTTCCCGGCCCTCGTCAGCCGGTATTGCGCAACCCCGCCGCGATCCCGTTGATGGAGATGTGAATCCCGGTCTGCACCCGCTCATCCCCCTGCCCCGCGCGCCAGCGACGCACGAGTTCGACCTGCAAATGGTGCAGCGGGTCGATGTACGGAAACCGGTGCTTGATGGACCGGGCCAGCGCCGCGTTGTGCATCAGGCGGTGCTTGTCGCCGGTGATGCGGGTCAGGGCGTCTGCCGTGCGCAGCCATTCGGCTTCGATGGCGGTGAAGACCTTCTTGCGCAGCCGCGCGTCGGTCACCAGTTCGCTGTAGCGTGAGGCCAGGGCCAGGTCGCTTTTGGCGAGCACCATGTCCATGTTGGACAGCAAGGTGCGGAAGAACGGCCACTGGCGGTACATCTTTTGCAGCAGTGCCAGCTGGCTCTTGGGGTCCTTGCCTTCGGCGTTGACGAAGGCATCGACCGCGGAACCGAAGCCGAACCATCCGGGCAGCGTGAGGCGGCACTGGCCCCAGCTGAAGCCCCAGGGGATGGCGCGCAGGTCTTCGATCTTCTGGCTGGCCTTGCGGCTCGCGGGGCGCGAGCCGATGTTGAGCTCGGCGATCTCGCGGATGGGGGTGGAGTTGAAGAAGTATTCGGTGAAGCCGGGCGTCTCGTACACCAGTGCGCGGTAGCTGCCCATGCTCGCCAGCGACAGTTGGGCCGCAGCGTCGAGGAAGGCCTTGGTCGCAGGCTTGGTGGGCTGCAGCAGCGTGGCTTCGAGCGTGGCGGCGACCAGGGTCTCCAGGTTGCGCCGGCCGATCTCGGGGTTGGCGTACTTGGAGGCGATGACTTCGCCCTGCTCCGTCAGGCGGATCTGGCCGCGCACGGTGCCGGGGGGCTGGGCCAGGATGGCCTGGTAGCTCGGGCCACCGCCACGTCCCACGGTACCGCCGCGGCCGTGGAACATGCGCAGCTGGATGCCGTGGCTGGTGGCCAGTTCGTCGAACAGCTCCACCAGCGCGATCTCGGCGCGGTACAGCTCCCAGTTGCTGGTGAAGATGCCGCCGTCCTTGTTGCTGTCGCTGTAGCCGAGCATGATGTCCTGCTCGCTGCCGCTTCGGTGCACCAGGCCTGCCACACCCGGCAGGGCATAGAACTCGCGCATGATGGGCGCGGCATTGCGCAGGTCTTCGATGGTCTCGAACAGCGGCACCACGATGAGGTCGTTGCGGGCATCGCCGTCCAGCGTGCCGCGCATCAGCCCCACTTCCTTTTGCAGCAGCAGCACCTCCAGCAGGTCGCTCACGGTTTCGGTGTGGCTGATGATGTAGTGGCGAATGGCCTGGTGGCCGTAGCGCTGGCGCATAACCAGGGCCGCCTCGAAGATGGCGAGCTCACCCCGGGCATGGTCCGAGTAGCTGGCGCCCACCACACGCAGCGGGCGCGCGTCGTTGAGCAGGCGCAGCAGCAGCGCGCGCTTGTCGGTCTCGGACAGCGTGGAATACGCGGTCTCGATGCGTGCCGTGGACAGCAGCTCGGCCACCACCTCTTCGTGCTTGTCGGAGCTTTGGCGCAGGTCCACCGTGGCCAGGTGAAAGCCGAAGACCTGCACCGCACGGATCAGCGGGTGCAGGCGCTCGGCGGCCAGGGCTTCGCCGTGGTGGGACTTGAGCGACGCCTCGATCACGCGCAAGTCGGCCAAAAAGGCCTCGGCACTCACGTACGGGTTCTGCGGGGCGACCGCATGGCGCGCCGCCTCGCCGCCGGTCAGCTCCTTGAGCGAAGCGGCCAGGCGCGCATAGACGCCCGTCAACGCCCGGCGGTACGGCTCGTCCACCCGGTGCTCGTTGGTGTCGGGCGAGCGCGCAGCCAGCGCCTCCATCTCGGCCGACACCTGCACCAGGCGTGCCGACAGCGACAACTCGCCGCCCAGGTAGTGCACCTCGGTCAGGTAGTGGCGCAGTGCCACCTCGGCCTGGCGGCCCAGGGCGTACTGCAAAGTTTGCGCGGTGACGTTGGGATTGCCGTCGCGGTCCCCGCCGATCCACTGGCCCATGCGCAGGAAGCTGTGCACGGGGTACTGGCCCAGCTCGGCTTCCAGGTCGGCATAGATCTTGGGGATCTCGCGCAGAAAGGTGGCTTCGTAGTACGACAGCGCGTTCTCGATCTCGTCGGCCACGGTGAGCTTGCTGTAGCGCAGCAGGCGCGTCTGCCACAACTGGGCCACGCGGGCGCGCAGCTGGGCCTCGTTGGCGGCCAGCTCGCGCGGGGTGAGCGCGTCCTTGGCGGTGTTGTACAGCTGGGCGCGCACCTGGATGTCGTCGCGCGTGGCCAGCAGCTGGGCGATGTCGCGCTCGGCATCCAGAATGCTCTTGCGTTGCACTTCGGTGGGGTGGGCCGTGAGCACCGGCGCCACGTAGCTGCCGGCCAGCGTCTGCGAGATGGTCTTGGGCGCAATGCCGGCCCAGCGCAGGCGCGACAGGGCGACCTCGATGCTGCCCTCTTGCGTGTCGCCGGCGCGCTCGTGCACGGCGCGGCGGCGGATGTGGTGGCGGTCCTCGGCCAGGTTGGCCAGGTGGCTGAAGTAGGTGAAGGCGCGGATCACGCTCACCGTCTGGTCGCCCGACAGGGACTTGAGCAGCTTCTTGAGCGCCCGGTCGGCCTCCTGGTCGGCATCGCGCCGGAAGGCCACGGAGAGCTTGCGCACCTGCTCGACCAGCTCATAGGCGGCCACGCCTTCCTGGTCGCGGATCACGTCGCCCAGGATGCGGCCGAGCAGGCGGATGTCGTCGATCAGGGGCTGGTCCTTGTCGGATCGTTTCATGCAGGTGTCTCCGGGAATGGATGGGATGGCCGGGGGCCGCCCGCCCGGTCTGCGCCAGGCCACACCACAGCCCCGGTGCGGGCGCATGCTAGCATCGCCCGCCCCTGAAAGATTACAAACAGGTTACGAACTTGAGCACCCCCAAAGACGCCCCCCACGCTTCGCCGACCGGGTCGCTGCCCCCCCAGGAGTCTCGCTTGCCGCAAGGGCACAGCCCCGCGGCAACCCCGCCGCTGTCCATCGTGATCGCCACGCGCGAGAGCCGTCTGGCGCTGTGGCAGGCCGAGCATGTGCAGGCCCTGCTGCGCGCGCAGGGCCACACGGTGGAGCTGCTGGGCATGACCACCAAGGGCGACCAGATCCTGGACCGCTCGCTGTCCAAGGTGGGCGGCAAGGGTCTGTTCGTGAAGGAGCTGGAGGTGGCGCTGGAAGAAGGCCGCGCGCACATCGCCGTGCACTCGCTGAAAGACGTGCCCATGGAGCTGCCCGAAGGCTTCGTGCTGGCCTGCGTGATGGAACGCGAAGACCCGCGCGACGCGTTCGTCTCGCCCCGCTATGCGTCGCTGGATGAATTGCCCCAGGGCGCGGTGGTGGGCACCTCCAGCCTGCGCCGCCAGGTGCTGCTGCAGGCCCTGCGGCCGGACCTGAAAATCGAGCCGCTGCGCGGCAACCTCGACACCCGCCTGCGCAAGCTGGACGAAGGCCAGTACGACGGCATCGTGCTGGCGGCCGCAGGCTTGAAGCGCCTGGGGCTGGAGTCCCGCATCCGCACCGCGTTCGACCCCGACACCATGCTGCCCGCAGCGGGCCAGGGCGCGCTGGGCATCGAGGTGCGCGGCGAGCGGCAGGACCTGGTGGACGCGCTGGCACCGCTGGCGCACCAGGCCACCTGGCTCACCGTGGCGGCCGAACGCGCGGTCAGCCGTGCGATGGGCGGCAGCTGCTCCATGCCGCTGGCGGCGCACGCCACAATGAATGGCGATGTGCTGCAGATCCATGCGGCCTGGGGCGACCCGGACGGCCAGGCCCCGCTGGTGCGCGCACAGGCCCACGGGCCCGTGGCCACGCTGGTTCAAGCAGAAGCACTGGGCACCGCGGTGGCCGAGCGCCTGCGCGCTGGCGGCGCGCGCGGCGTGGACCCCGCGTTCCGCCCACAAGACTGAGCCGAGGCGGCCATGCCCCTGCCCCGGGTGATCGTCACGCGGCCGGCCCGCGAGGCCGCGCACTGGGTGGAGCAACTTTCGGCGCACGGCCTTGATGCCGTCGCACTGCCGTTGATCGGCATCGGCCCCTGCACCGACCCCGCAGCCCAGCAGGCGCTGGCGCAGGCGCGCGCACGGCTGGCCGGGTACCGCGCGCTGATGTTCGTGAGCGGCAATGCCGCCACCTACTTTTTTGCATCAAAACAGCCCCTACCGCTGGATAGGCAAGCGCTACCAGCTATCAAAACAAGAGCATGGGCACCCGGCCCGGGCACAGCAGCCGCGCTGGTGCAGGCGGGCGTGCCACCCAGCCAGATCGACGGCCCGGCGCCCGATGCCGCGCAGTTCGACTCCGAATCGCTGTGGCAACAGGTGCACGGCCAGATCGGAGCCGGTGACCGTGTGCTCATCGTGCGCGGGCGCTCGGCCACGCCCGACGGCGCGCACGAATCGGTGCAGGGCACGGGGCGCGACTGGCTAGCACAGCAGATCACTGCCGCCGGCGGGCAGGTGGACTTTGTGGTGGCATACCAACGCGGCGCACCCACTTTCAGTGCGGCGGAGATGGCGCTGGCGCAACAGGCCGCGCAGGACGGTTCGGTGTGGCTGCTGAGCAGCTCCGAGGCCCTGGCCCACTTGGCACAGGCGCTGCCGGGCCAAACCTGGGCGGCGGCGCAGGCGCTGACCACCCACCCTCGCATCGCCCAGGCGGCCCACGCAGTGGGCTTTGGCACGGTGCGGGAATGCCGGCCAGCGCTGGCCGACGTGGTGGCGTCGATAGAATCGGGCGCATGAGTTCCGCGCCTTCCCACGACCTGCCTCCAGCCCACGCCGGCGCGCCCGTGGCCGCACCGGCGGCCATCCCCGTACCTGCACCGGCACCCGCCGCCACAGGCCGCGGCGGCGCCGTGACGCTGCTGCTCGGCACGGTGGCCGCCGCCGCGCTGATCAGCAGCGGCCTGTTGTGGCAACGCCTGAGCGCCATCCAGGAACAACTGGCCCGGCAGTCCGCCGACTCCGGCGCGCAGGCCATCGAGGCCCGCACCATGGCCCGCCAAGCCGAAGAACTGGTGCGCGACACCGCCGCCCGCCTGTCGGTGGCCGAGGCGCGCGTGAGCGAAGTGGCCCTGCAGCGCAGCCAGCTCGAAGAGCTCATGCAAAGCCTGTCGCGGTCGCGCGATGAAAACCTGGTGGTGGACATCGAGTCCGCTATCCGCCTGGCCCAGCAGCAGGCCCAGCTCACCGGCAGCCTGGAGCCGCTGGTGGCGGCCCTCAAGAGCGCCAACCAGCGCATCGAGCGCGCAGCGCAACCCCGCCTGGCCCCCGTGCAGCGCGCCATCGGCCGTGACCTGGACCGCCTGACCCGTGCGGCCGTCACCGACACCGCCGGCCTGCTGGCCCGCCTGGACGACCTGGTGCGCCAGGTGGACGAGCTGCCCGTGCTGAACGCGGTGGCGCAGGCAGCGTCGACCAAGCGCCTGTCCACCGGCCCGGCCGCTGTCGGCAGCCCGCCCGCCCCCACCGAGGGCATGGCGTGGTGGCAAGCCACCCTGCAGCGCAGTTGGGAAGTGGTGCGCGACGAAGCCCGGGGCCTGGTGCGCGTGAGCCGTATCGACCAGCCCGAGGCGATCTTGCTGGCGCCCGAGCAGACCTTCTTTCTGCGCGAGAACCTCAAGCTCAAGCTGCTCAACGCGCGGCTGGGCGTGCTCGCGCGGCAGTTCGAGTCGGCCCGCGCCGACCTGACCGCCGCCACCGTGGCCTTGAACAAATACTTCGACCCCGCATCGCGGCGTACCCAGAACGCGGCCAACACGCTGCAGACCGCGCAGGCCAGCATGAAGGCGGCCGAGCAGCCGCGGCTGGACGAAACCTTGTCCGCCCTGGCCACCGCAGCAGCCGGAAGGTAAATGAATCACCCCCTGAGTCGCTTCGCGCCTTCCCCCTCTCCTGCGGGAGGGGGACGCCACCGGTGGCCTGGCGAAGCCAGTTCCACGGTGGCACTCGCCTCTGGCCGCGCCAGTTTCACGGGCAGGCGCGCAGTGCAGCGGATCACTGAGCAATATTGAAATGCGCGCAGCACTTTGGCTTTTGGCATTGTTTGGCGTGGCCGTGGCGGCTGCGCTGTTCGCGGGCAACAACCAGGGCACTGTCACCCTGTACTGGCCGCCGTACCGCATCGACCTGTCGCTGAACATGGTGGTGCTGCTGCTGGTGGGCGGGTTCGTCACCGTCTACGCCGCGCTGCGCGCCCTGGCTGCGCTGCTGGAGCTGCCGCACCAGGCCCGCCGCTGGCGCGTGCAGCAAAAGGAGCGCGCCATGCACGCGGCCTTGCTCGATGCGCTGACCCACATGCTGGGCGGCCGTTTCATCCGCTCGCGCAAGGCGGCGGTGGCGGCGCTGTCGCAAGAGAGCGCGCTGGCAGCGTCCGGCGAAGGCGTGCCGCACGGCGGCCAGCTGCGCGCCCTGGCGCACATGATTGCGGCCGAGGCATCGCATGCCCTGCAAGACCGTGCGACGCGCGAAAGCCATCTGCAGGACGCGCTGCAGGAGGCCCCGGCCCGCGGCTCCGTGAACGAGCAGGAAATGCGCGAAGGCACGCAGATGCGCGCCGCCCGCTGGTCGCTGGACGACCGCGACCCGAGCGCAGCGCTCGAACGCCTGGCGGCCCTGCCCCAGGGCGCGGCGCGTCGCACGCTGGCCCTGCGCATCAAGCTCAAGGCCACGCGCCTGGCACGGCAGACGCAAGAGGCACTCGACACCGCGCGCCTGCTGGGCAAGCACCGCGCTTTCTCGCCCAGCGCGGCACAGAGCATCGTGCGCGGCCTGGCCACTGAGCTCATCCACAGCGCGCACGACACCGCGCAGCTGCAGCAGATCTGGCTGTCGCTGGAATCGTCCGAACGCAACATGCCCGAGCTGGCGATTCAGGCCGCGCAGCGCCTCGCATCGCTGGGTGGTGACGCCACGCAGGTGCGCGCCTGGCTGCTGCCGGTGTGGGAGCGCATGGTCGGCCTGCCCGACGCGCTGGCCGAACACCATGCGCTGAAGCTGGTGCGCGCGCTGGAAGCGGGCCTGGACGCGCTGGACGCGCCCTGGCTCGCCCGCATCGAATCCGCCCACCAGGCGAACCCGCGCGACGCGCGCCTGCAGTACCTGGCCGGCATGGCCTGCCTCAAGCGGCAACTGTGGGGCAAGTCCCAGCAGTTGCTCACGCAGGCCGCGCAGCAGCTGGCCGACGCCGGCCTGCGCGCCAGTGCGTGGCGCCACCTGGCCGAACTCGCCGAGCAGCGGGGCGACGATGCCGTCGCGGCCGAGGCGTGGAAGAAAGCCGCGCTGGGCCGGTAACCCTGCGCCGCGCAATCCGCGCAACCCGCGCAACCCGCGCACCGGCGGCTTGAGCTAGCTGCCCGAGCACGCCGTTTGAAAGAGCCGCCAGGACGCGCTGCATGACAGAGCGACCTGCCGCCATGCCGCCGCTTCACAGTCCGACCGGCGCGGTCCGGCCAGACCCCGGGCGCTCTTCATCCATCGCCTCACCTGATGCCCCCTGACCGCGCAGGGTTACCCCAAGCATTGGGGAACTTTGATTGCTCAGGCCCCCTCAATTCATTTTTTTTGAACTGAGTGGTCAATCTGCCTGAAGCCGGGCTCGCCCCTGGCTTCCTACACTGCCCTATCACGGACGCGCACCAGCACCCGCTGCAGCGCGCCGGCGCCCACATTCCTGAGCCACCTTTTTGATGACTGCAACCGCCCAAGCCCCTGCTGCCGCAGCACCACCACGCCGCTACACGCGCACCGCCATCCTCCTGCACTGGGTGCTGGGTCTGGCGCTGATCGGACTGTTCGGCTTCGGCCTGTACATGACCGGCCTGCCGTTCTCGCCCCAGCGGCTCAAGTTCTACAACTGGCACAAGTGGGCGGGCGTGACCATCCTGGTGCTGTCGGTGCTGCGCCTGCTGTGGCGCTTGACGCACCGCCCCCCAGCATTGCCTGCCGCTGTCGACAACGCCATGCCGCGGTGGCAAAAACTGGCGCACCACGGCACGCACCACCTGCTGTACCTGCTGTTCTTCGCCGTGCCGCTGATCGGCTGGGCGTACAGCTCTGCGGCGGGCTTTCCCATCGTGTTCCTGGGCCTGTGGCAGCTTCCCGACTTCGTGCCGGTGAGCAAGGAGCTGGCCGAGGCCATCAAGCCGTGGCACCAGTACACCGCGTTCGCGATGGCGGGCCTGGTGGTGCTGCATGTGGCGGCAGCGCTGAAGCACCAGATCATCGACCGCGATGGCCTGCTCCGACGCATGCTGCCTGGTGGAGGATGAAGGCCCCCCTGAGCCGCTTCGCGTCTTCCTCCGAAGGGGGACGCACCCGGTGGACCGGCAAAGCCGGATCCACGGGTGCGCTGGCGAGTGCTCGCCCCAGTCATACCTCAGTGGCACATCTCGGCACTGCTCTCTTTTCCAACAATCTTTGATCGGAGTTTCCGAATGAACTTGTCTTCCGCCTTCTCCCGCATCGTGCTGGGCGCCGCCTTCGTCGTGAGCGCCCAGGCTGCCATGGCCCAGCAACAGCTTGTGCCCGCCCAGAGCGAAGTGCAGTTCACCGCGCGCCAGATGGGTGTGCCGCTCGACGGGCATTTCAAGAAGTTCAGCGCCCAGGTGGCGTTCGACCCCGCCAAGCTGGCTACCAGCAAGATCGCGCTCACCGTGGACACCGGCAGCGCCACGCTGGGCTCCAAGGAAACCGATGCCGAGCTGCCCAAGCCCGTCTGGTTCAACGTGGCCAAGTTCCCGCAGGCGCAGTTCGAGTCCACCGCCATCAAGGCGCTGGGCGGCGGCAAGTTCGAAGTGGCCGGCAAGCTCACCATCAAGGGCAATGCCCAGAACGTGGTCGTGCCCGTGACGCTCACGCAAAGCGGCCCCACCACCACGGCCACCGGCACCCTGCCCATCAAGCGCCTGGCGTTCAAGATCGGCGAGAACGAGTGGGCCGACACGTCGATGGTGGCCGATGACGTGACCGTCAAGTTCAAGCTCGCTCTCACCGGCGTGGGCAAGATCTGAATGAAGCTCCCCCTGAGTCGCTCCGCGCCTTCCTCTCTCTCTCGCATTGCTGCGCAATGCGGGATGGGGACGCTCCCAGCGCGGCGGGGCGGCCCTTGCGCGGGAGCGCTGGCCTCGGCCATGCCTGTTTCGGGCCTGGGCTGACAACTCAAACTTTTTCGTGTTCCTTCGTCCCTGAACCTTTCCTTTTAAGGAGTTTTCGCATGCGCAAGTCCCTGTTCTCCCTGCTGGCCGTGGCTGCTGCCACCACCCTGACCGCTGGCGCCGCCCAGGCCGCCAACTACGCCATCGACCCGACGCACACCTTCGTGACGTTCGAGATCGGCCACTTCGGCACGACCACGAACCGCGCCCGCTTCGACAAGAAGCAAGGCACCGTGGAGTTCGACCGCGCGGCCAAGACCGGCAAGGTGGACATCACCATCGACACCACCTCGGTGAACTCGGGCACGCCTCCGTTCGACAAGCACCTGCAAAGCCCTGACCTGTTCGATGCGGCCAAGCACCCCACCATCAAGTTCGTGTCGGACAAGTTCACCTTCAACGGCGACAAGGTCAGCGAAGTGACCGGCCAGCTCACGCTGCTGGGCAAGACCGCCCCCGTGACCCTGAAGGCCACGCAGTTCAACTGCTACGACAGCCCGATGCTCAAGCGCGAAGTGTGCGGCGGCGACTTCGAGACCACCATCGACCGCACCCAGTGGGGCATGAATTACGGCGTGGAATGGGGCTTCCCCAAGAACGTGCGCCTCGTGGTCCAGATCGAAGCCGTGAAGCAGTAATCACGGTCGTCACTGCCCCCAAGGCGCCGCTGGCGTCTTGGCCCAGAAGCCACCCGCAGCCTCAGCGCAGCGGGTGGCTTTTTTCCTGGGCACCACCGTGGGCATCTGGGGCGCAAGCTGCCCGGTGTGCGCTCAGGCTGTGTCCAGCGACGCATCCAGATCCCAGCCCTGGTGCCGCCACGCCCACACCACATCCGGCTGCAGGGCACGCAAAAAGGCATGGTCGTGGGACACCACGATCCAGGCGCCGGTGAAGGCCTGCAGCGCAGACTGCAGGGCATCCACGGCGGCCATGTCCAGGTGGTTCGTGGGCTCGTCGAGCAGCAGCATCTGCGCCGGCTCGCCCGCCCACAGCGCGCAGGCCAGCGCGGCCTTGATGCGCTCGCCACCGCTGAGCTGCCCCGAAGGCTGCCGCACCTTGTCCGCCCCCAGCCCCATCTGCGCCAGGTGCGTGCGCAACGCAGCCTCGGGCAAGGGCGAGCCCAGCGCCTGCAGTTGCGCGAGCACGCTGCGCCCGGGCGGCAGCATGTCGGTGTTGTGCTGGTCCAGCCAGGCGGCCCGCACGCTGCGCAGCACGCGGCCCCCATACACGTGGCCCGACACGTTGCCCGACACAGCCCCCGAAACATTGCCCGAGACATCGCCCGGCCCCGCGATCAGCCGCAGCAGGCTGCTCTTGCCGCAGCCGTTCGGCCCCATGACCGCGATGCGCACCGGCCCGCTCCACACGCCGTCCAGCGGCGGCTGGCCGGGCGCGGCATGGGGCACCACCACCTGTTCGAACGCCAGCACCTGCTTGCCCGCGGGCACAGCGCTTTGCGGCAGCACCAGCGTGGCCGGTGCCTGTGCGGGAAGGCGCGAGGCCGCCTCGCGCACCGCGTCGTTCAGGCGCATCCGCTCCTGCTGCTGGCGCTCGTGCTCGCGGCCGGCGTGGGCCTGGGCGTTGTTCTTCTGGCGGTCCAGCAGCACGGACGCCTGGTTGGCCGTGCGCCCCACTTCGCGGCCCCGGGCCGCGCGGCGCAGTTGTGCATCGTGGTCCCGCTGCAGCGTGCGCAGGGCCCGCTCGCGCTCGGTGCGCGCGTGGTCCAGGTCTGCCTGGGCGGCTGCGGCTTCGGCCTGGCGCTGCGCCTGGTACAGGGCCCAGTTGCCGCCATAGCGCTGCAGCCCGGCCGGGGACAGCGCCACGATGCTGCCCACCGTCCCCAGCAACTCGCGGTCGTGGCTGGCCACGAGTACGCTGCCGGTCCACTGGCCGAGCGACTCCAAGAGCCAGCGGCGGCCGGGGCGGTCCAGGTGGTTGGTGGGCTCGTCCAGCACCAGCAGGTCCGCACCCGACAAGAAAGCGCCCGCCAGCGCCACGCGCATGCGCTCACCGCCGCTCAGCTGCCGGGCCGCATGCCCCGGTTGCAGGTGGGCCAGGCCCAGTGCCTGCAGCGCCTGTTGCCAGCGCGCGGGCAGGTCCCACCGCCCATCGGCGGCCAGCACATCGTCGGCAGACCCCTCCCCGGCCGCGAGCCGCGCCAGCGCGCCCAGCACCGGCCCCAGGCCGGCGATGTCTGCCACTGTGGCCTGCGGCGCGGCGTCCACATCCTGCGCCACCGCGTGCACCGAGGGCTGGCCCAACACGACGCCGCTGGCCGGCTGCAGCGCACGCGCCGCCAGTTGCAGGAAGACGCTCTTGCCACTGCCATTGGCACCCACGATGCCCGTCACGCCGCGGCCCACGGCCACGGTCAGGGGGCGCGCCCACAGCGCATGCCCGCCGGGCGGGCCCCAGGTGACGTCGTGAAACTGCAGCACGCTGGCGCCCGCACCGGCACGCGGGTGCGGCGGCGCGCCGCCGTCAGCTGCGTAAGAAGCCGTCAAGACGGCAGACGATGAAAAACCCGAAGAAGGATGAGCAGCCGAAGCTGTGGCAGCGCTGCGGCTGCCGGGGACGGATGTGCCCCGTGAAGGTGTCGCCATGCCAAAGCACTCCAGACAAGACAGAGAGCCCCCTGGCCTTCGCAAAGGCAAGCGGGGGAACGGCTTGAAGGGGGCTTACAGGCGCATGGGAGTCGGGCCTCGGTGGGTGGCAATGGACGGATGCGGACTGTACCGCAAACTCGTCGCCCCCAAAAATTAACTTAACGTAAATTGATTACGAATAGTAGAATTGCAACCATCCATCTGAGGAGACACCGCATGAATGCCGTCCTGAAGCCCGACCTGGCCACCCTGCCCGCGCCCGCTGCCATCCAGCAACTGCACCACTACGCCTACAAGGCGCGCGACGCCGAGGAAACGCGCCACTTCTACGAAGACATCCTGGGCCTGCCGCTGTACCACATCATCCAGAGCGACCACGTGCCCAGCACCGGCGAGTACTGCCCGTACACGCACTTCTTCTTTCGCCTGAAGGACGGCTCGTTCATCGCCTTCTTCGACCTGGGCGACGACGTGAAGGCCGAGCCTTCGCCCAACACGCCGCTGTGGGTCAACCACATCGCCTTCCGCGTGAACACCATCGAAGAGCTGGAGAACACCAAGCAGCGCCTGCAGGCCCACGGCATCGAGGTGCTGGGCGTGACGGACCACCACATCTTCAAGAGCATCTATTTCTTCGACCCCAACGGCATCCGCCTGGAGCTGTCGGCCCAGCTGGCCAATGAGGAAGCCATGGAAAAGGACAGTACGGTGGCGCATGCACGACTGAAGGAGTGGACGGCACGCAAGGAGCAGTGGCGCAAGGAGCGCGCCGAAGGCACGGCAGCCCAGCCCCTGAAGCCGCAGCAGAACGACCGGCCGGAGTACGCACAAGGCTGATGCGGTGGCCCGGGGGCGCCCGGCTGGCACTCGCTCGTGATGAAAAAGTGCTCCACCGCTTGATAGAAAAGCGCCAGCAGCTATAAAAAAAGTAGCAAAAAGCCAACACCTGGCGCAGGCCGGGCACTGGCGGCTACAGACAAAGCACGAGTTGCACCGACAGCCCGCGCTCGCCAGCACATCCCCAGGCGTCCAACAGCACGCCTCCCGACCGGCAATGAGCGCTCCCGCAGGCGCTCCCTGGTGCCTCAGCCGCCCTGCTGGTGCGCCCGCATGATCTGGTGCCGCTGCCAGTAATGGCCCACCGCGGCGTTGAACTCGTCCTTTTGCTTGGCCAGGCCGCCGAGCTTGATCTTCGTGGTCTTGGCCGTGCCCAGCGCGCCCTTGTCGGGGTGGGTCACGATGAGCGCATTGCCGAAGCTGCTTTCCTTGTACTCCAGCGCCTTCACCGCGTCCCAGAACACGGTGGTTTCGTCGGCGCTGGTGCGGATGCCGTCGATGCTGATCTCCACGGTGTCATCACCCTTGAGCTGGAACACCACCGGCGGGAAGTACTTCAGCACCACGGCGCGCTCTGCGTCATTGGCCGGCTCGTAGCGGTAGGCCAGGCTGCGCTCGTGGTCTTGCGCGAACTGCTGCTCGTAGTCGCTCCACAGGCGCTGCTCGATGGCGTCGGCCGTGAGGATCTGCTGCACCCAGGTGGCCGCAGGCACGCGCACGGCGATGCTGCCCCAGTCCTGCTCCTTCAGGGCCATGCCCACGTTGCGCAGCCGCTCGGGCATGGCGGGGTGCGAGTCGTAGGGGTGGGGCACGTTGGCGGTCTTCATCGCGGCCAGGAAGTCGTCCGACGCGGCGTACGGCGCGAGGCCCTGGGCCACGAAGCTGGCGATGCCCAGCGTGGCCTGGTCGTGCCGCTCGTTGCGGCCGAAGAGCTCGTCCTCGATCTTGTGGCGGTACTGCGCGTACGCCGCGATCTTGACGAGCGACTGCGCGATCGCCGCGGGGGTGATGAGCTTGGCGGCGATGCGGTCGGCCTTGAACTCGCGCTCGCGGCTGTCGCGGGCGAGCGCGATCTCGAAGATCATGCGGTACAGGTCGAGCACGGGCGAGACGATGGCGGTGAGCCCCCCGGTGCGCATCGCGTGGCGGTAGTGGTCGTACTGCACGAGCTTGGGGCCCAGCAGCGCACTGCTCTTGGTGTCGCCGCCGCGCAGGTGGGCCAGCTCATGGCCGAAGACCGCGTCGGCCTCGGACTGGTCGAGGATGCGCAGCAGCGGCAGGCTGACGAACAGCGTGCGGCCCGTCAGGAGCTTGTCGCCCACGGCCAGCGGGGCTTCGGTGACGAAGAAGTTGGCGTCGATGCCGGCCACGATGTGCTGCGGCGGCTCGGTCTTCAGGCGCTCGGCCATGTGGCGGATGCGCTTCCACAGCAACGGTGCATCCTCTTCGGACACCAGCTCGCCCACGGCGCGGCTTTCGGAATGCACCCGCTTGAAGATGCCCGCCACCGCCAGGAACACACCGGCCGCCACGGCCAGGCCGACGACGATGATGAGCTTGGGCGAGTACTTGTGAAAGAAAAAGGCAGTGACCCAGAAAGACAGCCAGACCGCCATGGCCCCCTGCACGACCAGCGCCGCCGCACTGGCCCAGGTGGTCAGGCGCCAGCCGGTGACGAAGCTGGTGTACTGCAGCGTGCGGTCCGCAAAGGCCAGCGCGCCCAGGCCCAGCACGCTCACCAGCAGCAGGGCACTGGCCACCAGGGTCCAGAACGACACCTTGCGCGCCATGTTGAACTGCCAGACGTCCGAGTACCGCTCGCACAGCGCCGCGCGGTAGTCCTGCGCCTCCGGGTCGGTGCTGCCGCAGATGGTGGACGGCGGGTTCAGGCGGTAGTAGTCCTTGCGCGCCAGCTTCTCGGCCGCGGGCATGCCCTTTTCGGCGTCGATGCGCTGGCTGATGCCGGCCACGAAACCCGCATCCTGGTCGCGCTGCGCGTAGCCGCTGAAGAAGTACGTACCCGCCGGCACCAGAAACAGCGCGAGCAGCGCGTACACGAAGACCTTGGCCAGGGCCGTGCGGAAAGAAGATGGAACTGCTGTCATGGGTTCGGACGTGTGTTATGGCGGCCCAATGCCCGAAACCGGCGCTTTTGCGCGCCGCCTTTCGGGCCGGTAGTCCACCGTGTTGTATGTAGTGATCCGAAGAGCACGCGCGTGCTCTCTTGCATGGAGCCCGGCCTGCTTCGCTGCGGCCTTCCCTCGCTCCATGGGCGGCGATTATCGGCACCGCTGTGGCTGAAGGTGCAGGCACAAGGTAACAATTGGATAGAAACGCTGGATGAACGGTCGGACAGCCCGCAGCCCCACGGCGCCGGGGCAGTGGCTGCGCTCCCGTAAAATGCCCGGTCCATCTTGTCCGACCCGGCGCCGCACAGCGTGGCCGCCGGGTCCCACCGCCCCATACCCCATGAGCTCGCCCCTGCAACAAACCGGCCTCGACAGCCTGTCCAAGTCTTTTGAACCCGCCGCCCTGGAAGCCCACTGGGGCCCCGAGTGGGAGCGCCGTGGCTACGGCGTCGCCGGGTTCCGGGGCACCGGCGCCGCCCAGGCGGGCGAACCGGCGTTCTCCATCCAGTTGCCGCCACCCAACGTGACAGGCACGCTGCACATGGGCCATGCGTTCAACCAGACGATCATGGACAGCCTGACGCGCTACCACCGCATGCGCGGCTTCAACACGGCGTGGGTGCCGGGCACCGACCATGCGGGCATCGCCACGCAGATCGTGGTGGAGCGCCAGCTGCAGGAACAAGGCATCAGCCGCTACGACATGGGCCCGACCCCGCCCGAGGCGCGCAAGAACTTCGTGAGCAAAGTGTGGGAGTGGAAGGAAAAGTCGGGCAACACCATCACCACGCAGATGCGCCGCATGGGCGACAGCGTGGACTGGAGCCGTGAATACTTCACCATGGACGACAAGCTCTCCACGGTGGTGACAGACACCTTCGTGAAGCTGTACGAACAGGGCCTGATCTACCGCGGCAAGCGCCTGGTGAACTGGGACCCGAAGCTGCAGTCGGCCGTGTCCGACCTGGAAGTCGAGAGCGAAGAAAAAGACGGCTCGCTGTGGCACATTGCCTACCCGCTGGCCGATGGCTCGGGCAGCCTGACGGTGGCCACCACCCGCCCCGAGACCATGCTGGGCGACGTGGCCCTGATGGTGCACCCGGAGGACGCGCGTTACACCCACCTCATCGGCAAGATGGTGAACCTGCCGCTGTGCGACCGCCAGATCCCGGTGATCGCCGACGACTACGTGGACAAGGAATTCGGCACGGGCGTGGTGAAGGTCACCCCCGCGCACGACCAGAACGACTACGCCGTGGGCCAGCGCCACAAGCTGCCCATGATCGTGGTCCTCACGCTGCAGGCCACCATCAACGAGAACGCCCCGGCCAAATACCAGGGCATGGACCGCTTCGTGGCCCGCAAGGCCGTGGTCGCAGACCTCGAAGCCCTCGGCGCGCTGATCGAGGTGAAGAAGCACAAGCTCATGGTGCCCATCTGCACCCGCACCGGCCAGGTCATCGAGCCCATGCTGACCGACCAATGGTTCGTGGCCATGAGCAAGGTGAGCGACCAGGACCCCACGGGCAAGAGCATCGCGCAAAAGGCCATCGACGCGGTGGCCACGGGCGAGGTGACGTTCGTGCCCGAGAACTGGGTCAACACCTACAACCAGTGGATGAACAACATCCAGGACTGGTGCATCAGCCGCCAGCTGTGGTGGGGCCACCAGATCCCGGCGTGGTACGACGAGGACGGCACCGTGATCGTGGCCCGGAGCGAAGCCGAGGCGCAGGCCAAGGCGCCCGGCAAGACGCTGCGCCGCGACGAGGACGTGCTCGACACCTGGTACTCGTCCGCGCTCGTGCCTTTCAGCACCATGGGCTGGCCTGAACAAGGCGACGCACCCACCGACGACTTCAACCTGTACCTGCCCAGCACCGTGCTGGTGACGGGCTACGACATCATCTTCTTCTGGGTCGCCCGGATGATCATGATGACCACGCACTTCACCGGCCGCGTGCCGTTCAAGCATGTGTACATCCACGGCCTGGTGCGCGACGCGCAGGGCAAGAAAATGTCCAAGTCCGAAGGCAACGTGCTCGACCCGGTGGACCTGATCGACGGCATTGCGCTCGACCCGCTGCTGGACAAGCGCACCACCGGCCTGCGCAAGCCCGAGACCGCACCCACCGTGCGCAAGAACACGCAAAAGGAATTCCCCGAGGGCATCCCGGCCTACGGCGCCGATGCGCTGCGCTTTACCTTTGCGGCGCTGGCCAGCCTGGGGCGCAGCATCAACTTCGACAGCAAGCGCTGCGAGGGCTACCGCAACTTCTGCAACAAGCTCTGGAACGCCAGCCGCTTCGTGCTGATGAACTGCGAAGGCCAGGACTGCGGCCTGAAAGAGCACACCAAGGAAGAATGCCAGCCCGGCGGCCCCGCCCACGGCTACATGCACTTCAGCCAGGCCGACCGCTGGATCACGTCGCTGCTGCAAAAGACCGAGGCCGAGGTGGCCAAGGGTTTTGCCGAGTACCGCCTGGACAACGTGGCCAACACGATCTACGACTTTGTCTGGAACGAATACTGCGACTGGTACCTGGAGATCGCCAAGGTGCAGATCCAGAACGGCACCGAGGCCGAGCAGCGCGCCACGCGCCGCACGCTGATCCGCACGCTGGAAGCCATCCTGCGCCTGGCCCACCCGATCATCCCGTTCATCACCGAAGCCCTGTGGCAAGTGGTGGCGCCCGTGGCCGGTATCCCCGGCGAGTCGGTCAGCATCGCCCGCTACCCAGAGGCCCAACCCGCCAAGATCGATGAGGCCTCCATCGCCCACATGGGCCGCGTGAAGGGCCTCGTGGACGCCTGCCGCGCCCTGCGTGGCGAGATGAACGTCTCGCCCTCCACCCGCCTGCCCATGTTCGTGGTGGGCGACACCGAGTTCATGCGCGGCGTGGCGCCGGTGCTGCAGGCGCTGGCCAAGCTCAGCGAGGTCAAGGTGTTCGACGACGAAGCCGCCTGGGCCGCCGCCGCGCAGGCCGCGCCCGTGGCTGTGGTGGGCGATGCCCGCATGTGCCTGTACATGGAGATCGACGTGGCGGCCGAGAAGGCCCGTCTGTCCAAGGAAATCGCCCGCATCGAGGGCGAGGTCGCCAAGGCCCACAACAAGCTCTCCAACGAAGCGTTCGTGGCCAAGGCCCCCCCTGCCGTGATCGACCAGGAAAAGAAGCGCATCGCCGACTTCGGCGCCACGCTGGGCCGGTTGCGCGATCAACTGACACGACTGGGCTGACCACCGACGCCATACTCGTCGGGCTGGCGGGCCCGCCCTGGCGGCGCCCCCACCACCGCCCGATTTCACTGCTTCACATCCCCGAAGGAACCTTCTCCATGACCGTTGCCACCACCGTCCGCAAAGCCGTGTTCCCCGTTGCCGGCCTGGGCACCCGTTTTCTGCCCGCCACCAAGGCGTCTCCGAAAGAGATGCTGCCCGTGGTCGACAAGCCGCTGATCCAGTACGCGGTGGAAGAAGCCTACGCCGCCGGCATCCGCCACATGATCTTCGTCACGGGCCGCAGCAAGCGCGCCATCGAAGACCATTTCGACACCGCGTACGAGCTGGAAGCCGAACTCGAAGCCGCCGGCAAGAAGGAACTGCTGGACCTGGTGCGCTCCATCCAGCCCGACGACATGGACTGCGCCTTCGTGCGCCAGCCCCGCTCGCTGGGCCTGGGCCACGCCGTGCTGTGCGCCGAACCGCTGGTGGGCAAGGAGCCCTTCGCCGTGTTGCTGGCCGATGACCTGATGGTCGGCCCCCAGGGCGGCCAGCCCGTGCTGGCGCAGATGGCCACGGCTTTTCGCCAGCAGGGCCGCTCGGTCATCGCCGTGCAGGAAGTGCCGGAAGACCAGGTGCACAAGTACGGCATCGTGGCCGGTGAATCCGCCGGGGGCCCGCTGATCCGCATCGAGCGCATCGTCGAAAAGCCCAAGGCCGACGTGGCCCCGTCCCGCATGGGCGTGGCCGGCCGCTACATCCTCACGCCCGGCGTGTTCGACGAGATCCGCAACCAGCCACGCGGCGTGGGCGGCGAGATCCAGCTCACCGACGGCATCGCCCGCCTGATGCAGAACGAGGCCGTGTACGCGTTCCAGTACCAGGGCAAGCGTTATGACTGCGGCAGCAAGGAAGGCTTTCTGGAAGCCACGGTGGAACTGGCGCTGCGCCACCCGCAGGTGGGTGCGCACTTCCGTGAATACCTGAAGGCGCTGGAGCTGTAAGCGTAAGCGCGACCGCGGGGATCAGGCCCCGAGGATCGTTCTCCAGGGATCGTTCTCCGGGGATCAGGACTCGGGGGCCAGAGATCGCCCACCGGCGCACCATCCCCCCCGCCCGTTCGGGCTGAGCCTGTCGAAGCCAGGTGCCGCGCCTGGCCCGCGCGGATAAAGCTGACCGGCGCCCAGTCACAACACCGTGCCTGCACAACAAAAAACCCTCTTCCAGCAAACGCTGCGAGAGGGTTTCTTTTGAATGGCCGGGCGTGCGCCCGTGGCCCCCAGCCCTGCACAGGACGCCCCGCGTCGTGAACCGCCTGCGGTGCCTCCGTGCGTGTACCCGTCAGGTCGTCAACGCCGACGCAGCACGTGGATGTATTCCTCGCCCACCGTCTGCTGCTCCACCAGCTCATTGCCTGTCTGCTTGGCAAACGCCTGGAAGTCCCGCAGCGAGCCGCTGTCCGTCGCCACCACCTTGAGCAACTGGCCGCTGGCCATGTCGGCCAGCGCCTTCTTGGCCTTGAGGATGGGCAGGGGGCAGTTCAGGCCGCGCGTGTCGACTTCTTTGTGGATGTCCATGGTGTTGTGTCCGTATCTTGTCTTGTCTTGTCTTGTGCTTCAGTCTTTGGGCGGCAGGTTCAGGCCCCGGCGGCGTTCTTCATTTTCTTCGGCCGTGAAGAACACCGGCTCGTGCCCGCGCGTACGCAGCCAGTCGGCCAGCGCATAGCCGGTGCCGGCGGGCCAGCATTTGAGCTCGCCCAGGTCATAGAACCGGTAATCCACCAGTTCGGGCGACAGCCGCACCTCGCCCTGCGCCACCACATGGTAGGCAATGATGACCTGGTTCATGCGCAGAAACTCGTACGCCCCCACCATGGTGGTGGACAGGACGTCGAGGTTGGTCTCTTCCTTCACCTCGCGCGCAATGCCTTCCTGCGGCGACTCGCCCGCTTCCATGAAGCCGGTGATCAGCGCAAACATCTTGGCCGGCCAGGCCGCGTTGCGCGCCAGCAGCACCCGGCCGTCCACCTCCACGATGGCGGCCAGCACCGGGGTGGGGTTGTTCCAGTGCGTCCAGCCGCAGGCGGGGCAGCGCAGACGCTCCTTGTCGCCACCATCCTCGGCCAGGGTGATCGGCTGCAGCGCGGTGCCGCAGTGGGTGCAGTAGCGGGTTTCGTAGTGCATATGCTCTTATTTTGATAGCTGCTTGCGCACGCTCATCCAGCGGTAGCGGCCATTTTCATTAAAAAAGAAGGGCACGCAGCCGGCCTTCTTCCAGATCACGCGGGGAATACGCCGGTGGACAGGTAACGGTCGCCCCGGTCGCACACCACGAAGACAATCGTGGCGTTGCTGTCGCGCGCGGCGATCTGCTGGGCCACCCAGCAGGCACCAGCGGCAGAGATGCCCGCAAAGATGCCCTCTTCGCGCGCCAGGCGGCGGCACATGTCTTCGGCGTTGTCCTGGTTCACGTACACCAGCTCGTCCACCGTGCTCGCGTCGTAGATCTTGGGCAGGTACTCCTGCGGCCACTTGCGGATGCCGGGGATGCGCGAGCCCTCTTCCGGCTGCGCGCCGATGATCTGGATGGCCGGGTTCTTCTCTTTGAGGAACCGCGACACACCGGTGATGGTGCCCGTGGTGCCCATCGCGCTCACGAAGTGCGTGATGCGCCCGCCGGTCTGCTCCCAGATCTCGGGGCCGGTGGTTTCGTAGTGGATGCGCGGGTTGTCCGGGTTGCCGAACTGGTCGAGCACCTTGCCCTCGCCCCGCTTTTGCATCGCCTCGGCCAGATCGCGCGCATGCTCCATGCCGCCGCTCTTGGGGGTGAGCACCAGCTCTGCGCCAAAGGCCTTCATCGTCTGCGCGCGCTCGATGGACAGGTCCTCGGGCATCACCAGCACCATGCGGTAGCCCTTGATCGCCGCCGCCATCGCCAGCGCGATGCCAGTATTGCCCGACGTGGCCTCGATCAGCGTGTCACCGGGCCGAATGTCGCCGCGTTCTTCGGCCCGGCGGATCATCGACAGGGCCGGCCGGTCCTTGACCGAGCCCGCCGGGTTGTTGCCCTCCAGCTTGCCCAGCACCACGTTGCCGCGCGCGGCGTTGTCCTGAGCCCCAATGCGCTGCAGCGCGACCAGCGGCGTGTTGCC
The DNA here is from genome assembly GCF_001424425.1 of Acidovorax sp. Leaf191. GTDB lineage: Bacteria > Pseudomonadota > Gammaproteobacteria > Burkholderiales > Burkholderiaceae_C > Acidovorax. The sequence goes on along the minus strand of NZ_LMPT01000023.1, from coordinate 66,011 downwards.
AACCGCATCTTCAATCGTCGGATATTTCATGCGCCCTACTGTGCCATAATTTGCGGCTTCACGAATTCCAGCCCGGGTGGTGAAATTGGTAGACGCAGGGGACTCAAAATCCCCCGCCGCAAGGCGTGCCGGTTCGATTCCGGCCCCGGGCACCACGAACGAGTCCAGAAGAGTCCATGCTCTTCTGGACTTTTTTTTATTTGTCCTTTGGGATCAGCAGCTTGGCTGTCCGTACCCGTCGAGACCAGCCGCCCATCCGAGAAAACTAGGGCATATTTACATGTGCCAGGTCTACAGCTTGTGCCCCCACTGCGGGGTCGTATCGCACCCTGGAAAGCGCCCTGAAGCGGACTCTTGTGACAGCAGACGTCAGCCCAACGTCTTTCCATACTATTTCCGTCATACAGAGCGTCCGAATCTGCTGCTAGGCACATTTTTTCGCGCTCTCGGTCAGGTCCCACAACTCACCGAAACCCACCGAATTCACGAACCGCCCGCCGGTAGTGCCCCCAGCCGCTCGGATTTGTGCCGCTCGCCTTGCACGGTCACCCTTCTCACACGGCCCCCTTAATTTCTCAACGCCCGACGGACCCGCCCCGCTATTGCCCCGGCGCCGGCCCTGCGCGAGGACGCCCAGTCGCTGCGCACGCAGCTCAGTGCAGCCCGCAGACGCAGCGAGGCGCAGCGGCCCGCCGGTGGTCCTGCGCGCAGTGTTGAAGGGACTCATTGGCAAGTTCTCGCAAGGCCGGGCGTGCGGCGCGCCGTCACCTGCAGAAGACAGATCGCCGGCGAGTCTCCACTGTCGACAAGAAGGTGTCCCTGCAGTTCAGCACCCGCACGGGCCAGACCCACACCGCAGAAATCCAGCTGACCGACTGCTGATAGGAACCATCACCATGACCACCAAGACCACCCCCATTCAGGCTGAACTGACCCAAGCCGAAGCCACCTATCACGCTGCGCTGCGGGCGCTCGCACAGGCGTGCGCGGAGTTCAACAACGGCGCGGGTAAAACCTACGCCGAGTTGCTGGAGCGCCATGCGGAGCTGCGCAAGAAGATCGCCGCGCATGAGGCCGCGGCCGAGTCCGCAACGCAGGAATTCAAGCGTCTGTTAGCGGCCTCGAACTACGAGAAGACCAAGGCGGTCAAGGATGCGCTGTTCACGAAGAACGATGCCCAGTCGATTGCCGAAGAGCTGCGCGAGGCGCTGGCCGATTCGGAGCGCACCGCGCTGCCCATTCGGGCCAGTGCGTCACGGGCCGCGGAGCACTACGCAACCGCCCACGATGCCGCCTATGGGGCCTATGCGCGCCTGGAGGCCTACAAGGCCCTGGCAGAGTGCGAAGAGGCCCTCTCGAAGGCTATGGCGCTGCTGGCGCACGTTCCCGACCCTTTGGGCTTTGATCAGCGCGCTGAGGACATGCGGGCCTACCGCATGAAGTTCGTCGGGGATCGCCTGACGGCCGTGGCGCTGGAGCGGCCTGAGGCTCTGGAACAGCCCGAGGTGGAGGCGCTGGGCGTGCTGGAGCTGGGGGCGTTTACGGGGCGTGCGTACCTGACGCCGGTGCAGGCGCTGCAGTTGCAGCGCGCGGAGGATGCTGCGGCGGCGTGAGCGTCGCGGTGGTCCTGCCAGGCGTGCGCCTGGCGCTGAAAGCAAAAGGCCCCGGCAGTGATGTCGGGGCCTTTTTGCGTTGGTCAGCAATCCGCCAAGAGCAGCCGGTCAATTTAAATGAAAGCGGCGCTCCGCTGGGGCACGGGGTTAGGCATCACTGGGACCGATTGCGCGCCTCTAAAACCGGTTCTTTGTCATTTCCGCCAGTTCTTCAGAGTAAAAGCTGTCCGAAGGGGTGAAGAAGTCAAAATGTTCATACAGTGGATGTGTCATCGCCTTCACGGTGTCAGGCAGAAGCTCCCGCACTACCTGCTGGGAGAACTTGGCTCTGGTCGTAACGGTCTGCGCCGTTGTTACGTGTCCGCCAGGCATGAAGCGACGCATATTGTGAACAAACAGGCTTCTGCCAGCTAACCCGGTCCACGTGCACTCAACAAGCACTTCATACCCGGCCTCGAACATAACGTCTGCAAGGTCAACGACTCGCAAAAGAAACTCGCCAAGACGCCACACCGGTAAGGTTGCTTCAAAAAGTTCGCCGGGCTTTCCAAACCCCTTTACCGGATCATGAGAGTCTTCTTGGTAGCCACGAAGCAGGAAAAAATTCCCCTTGGGGTCTATCCTCCAGAAATCGGCATGCCCAACGTCGGGAAAGCTGATATGCGCGAGCCATGCTTCGATACAGCCATCTACAAGCTTTGGCTTAGCAGTCTCTTGATTGAGCACAACAAGTGCTGACCATCCCGTGTACCGTCTAGCAGACTGATTAGCCTCGATGATTTCCTTTGCTGTCGCGTTTTTGCTATTGCCGACAATGCGAGCTGCGAAGGAGAAGTGACCGCGGGTGATCTTGGCGGGGTTCTCTGCAGGTAGACCAGCGTTTAGGCCCTCCCAACGAACTGTAGAGGCTTCCACAAATGCGTGAAGCACTTCCTGTTCATCAGTCTGTTTACCCCCTAAAAGATCAGTTGCGCTTGGAAGCAACGTCCTCAACATAGCCACAATCTCTTCCCTCTGGTTCTGGACAGAGCGCTTCAAAAGCGCATCCCATTCAGCCGAACTTTGTGGGCCGCGGCTCTCGGGGCCCGGTGCCCGCACGTAGTAAATATGCGGCTTCAGGCTGCCGTCCGGAGTACCGCTGTCTGAGCGTATCGGCACCTTGGATCTGCCAGTAACTCGAATCAACGGGTATTCCTCCTTCGTTACGGGATGGATCTGAAGCGTGGTCTCAACGTGGAATGAAGGCTCCGCGCGTCTCTTCAATATCGCGTTCATAGCATCCGTGAGATATGGCTCCATCGATGCAGGGCGCGTCGGGTCCGGTACCAGCTTCTTTGACGCATCCTCCAAATATCCAATTAGAAGAAAGCCGCCGCCATGATTCTCAAGCGCTATCAAGGCTTTGGCGACTAAGCCTTGAGACTCTAAATCTTTCATATCCAACCAGCGCTTGACCTCGAAGTCGAGAGACTCGCTCGGGCTGACCAGCCAATCTTCGAAACGTGAGTTGATATCTCGATTTAACAAGGGATTGGCTCCAGCATAAAAATTCTTTGAAACCCGGCAAGCCGTAAGTCTGCAAACTATAGCGTGTCAGTAGGCTAAACATGGCCCGCGTTATGTTCGCTGTGGGTGCCGATCGCAGACATCATCCTTCCCTGGTCGCGTTGTGGAACCTTGCGCACCCGGTTCAAACAACTGAGACCCGCCTTGCATCATCCCGCCGCCACGTTCTCAAGCCGGTCCACCGCCTCTTGTGGCAGGGTCAAGCTGCCAGCTGCCAAGTTCTCATGCAGGTGCCCCACCGACGAGGTACCGGGGATCAGCAGGATATTGGGTGACCGCCGCAGCAGCCAAGCCAGGGCCACCTGCATCGGCGTGGCGCCAAGTTGCTTCGCCACCTCCGACAGGCCCGCCGATTGCAATGGCGAGAAGCCACCCAGAGGGAAGAAGGGCACGTAAGGCACGCCCTCACGGGCTAGGCTGTCGATCAAAGCATCGTCAACACGGTGCACGAGGTTGTATTGGTTCTGCACGCAGGCGATGCGGCAGATGCGTTGGCCATCGGCGATTTGCTTGGCCGTGACGTTGCTTAGGCCGATATGGCGCACCAGGCCCTGCTGCTGCAGTTCCGCCAGTGCGGAAAGGGGCGCCTCCAACGAACCTTCGACAGGGCCGTGCACATCAAACATGGCGCGCAGGTTCACCACCTCGAGCCGGTCTAGGCCCAGGTTGCGCAGGTTGTCGTGCACCGCTTGGCGCAACTGTTCAGCCGAGGTGGCCGGGTTCCACGAGGCGTCCGCTCCGCGCACGCAGCCAACCTTGGTCACGATGACCAAGTCATCCCGATAGGGATGCAGCGCTTCGCGGATGAGCTGATTGGTTATGTGCGGCCCGTAGAAATCGCTGGTGTCGATGTGGTTCACGCCCGCCTCGACAGCTGCGCGCAGCACCGCCAGTGCGGCGTCGCGGTCCTTGGGCGGGCCGAACACGCTGGGGCCGGCCAACTGCATGGCGCCGTAACCTAGGCGACGCACCTGGCGGTCGCCCAAGGCAAAGGTGGTGGGAATGTTCTGGGGGTCCGTCATGTCGCTATCTCCTGAGTTGAAAGGGATGGCGTCCACTTTAGGCACCAGGCCATTGATTGATAAGCCGGCACAATCAGCACAGGCTGTGCAGGAATTGAAACGATGAAGATCGATCTAGGTGACCTCGATGCGTTTGTGGCGGTTGCCCGCACCAAGGGCTTCCGCGAAGGAGCTCGGGCCAGCGGCGGCAGCGCTTCCGGGCTGAGCCTGGCAGTGCGCCGGCTAGAGACCCAGTTGGGCGTGCGGCTCCTGCACCGCACCACCCGCAGCGTGGTGCCGACCGAAGCCGGCCAGCGCCTGCTGGAGCGCCTGGGCCCGGCCCTGAGCGAGGTAGAAAGCGCGCTGGATGTGATCAATGGCTTTCGCGACAAGCCTGCCGGCACTTTGCGCCTCAATGTGCCTATGAGTGCCTCGCGCCTGGTGCTGCCGGACCTGGTGCCTGACTTCTTGCAGGCCTTTCCCGATATCCAACTCGACGTCATCGTCGAGGATGGCTTTGTGGACCTATTGGCCAGCGGCTGCGATGCCGGTATCCGCTACGACGAACGCCTGGAGCAGGACATGGTGGCCGTACCCATCGGTCCTCGTGTGCAGCGCTTTGCGGCCGCCGCTTCGCCCGCGTACTTGAACCGCTGTGGGCGCCCGGCGCACCCCCGAGAGTTGCTGAACCATGCCTGCCTGCGCGGACGCTTCGCCAGCGGCACCGTGCCTCCGTGGGACTTCGAGCGTGATGGTGAATCGCTCAGGTTGGAACCTGTCCCACGCATGGTGGTGCGCCTGGGAGCTGCGGCCGATCTGGCCGTTGACGCCGCCGTCGGCGGTGCAGGCGTGGTTTATTTGTTCGAAGACTGGCTGCGGCCGCATTTCGACAGCGGCAAGCTGGAACCGGTGCTGGCCGACTGGTGGCCGAGCTTCTCGGGACCATTCCTGTACTACACAGGGCGCAAGTTGATGCCGGCCCCGTTGCGGGCGTTTGTGGACTTTGTGCGGGCGCGGTCTGGTGGGCTTGTCGCCGGTCAATGAGCCCATCTAAGTCAGCCCGCACGCTTAGGTAAATAGCCACGAAAATCGCACTAGCGACTAAATGGTGCTTTAAGACCTTGCCTGGCTGCTACAGCTGTCCCGGAGAGCATCATCACCATGCCCGAAAAACTTTTCGGGTGATATGTAGCCATCGCTTCTTAGCCGTCAAAGTCGTAACGTAACTGAAGCAGTTCCACTCAGCAGCGTGAACTGACAAATGCCGGCATTTCCCGTCACGCCAACCAACTCGGCAATCGGCCGCCAAGCCGCACCACGCCTAGCGCAAGGCCCATTCGGCACAATCAGCAGAAACGGCCTCTTTAGAGGGCAGGCGAGGCGGGGTCTCCACTGCGCGCCACGACCTCGCGGCAATGCCTCCGACCTTGAACCCAAAACCGCTCACCAGTCGGCTGACGGGAACGCATCAAAACATGATTTTGAAAGCACTTACCACTGCGCAGTCGGGATCGGGCGTTTAGCGCGATCTGGATGCATGCGAATTGCTCGATGCAGTGAGTCATTGCCCTGGGATTTCCGGCTGGCCTCTGGCCACGCCAGGACAAGTACGTTACTCAAACATGCACGGCAACCCGCAGCTCATCGATGTGGGTCGCCCGGCGCTGCGTTCTCTCCGATACGACCCCTAAATACTACAAATCTGATAAAACGCCAACAATCGAAACCAACTTGAATTACTCACTCGAATAATACCAACACCATGACCCACGCAAAAAATCATCACTACGTTCCTCAATTACTATTGAAAAACTTTTCATCAAACAAAGGACGGCTACATGTATTTGACAAGCTAAATACTCGACCTTTTCCAGAGAATCAGAAAAATATAGCTAGCGAAAATTACTTCTATAACTTCAGCGAAGATGGAATCAATCACTCCATGGAGGAATGGCTATCCCAACTAGAAACAAAAGCAGCCCCAATAATTGACGAAATAGTTTCATCCAAAAATCTGAATAGCATTAATAGCGCCACAAAATCTGAATTATCATTTTTCTTTGCAGTTCAAATGGCAAGAACTAAAATGCCACAGGAAAAAATCAAAAGATTGGTTAAGAGATTTCGCGAACTCCTTACAGAAAACGGTCAAGAAATATCCAACCTTGACGAGAAACTTAAAGATTTTGTCACTGAGCCTACGGAAAATGACCTAAAGGCAGGTACAGCCAAGGCAATTTGGGTCGACGCCCCAATGTATGCGCCATATCTCGAAAATAAAATCTGGATGCTTATTGAGCGAAGCCAAGAAACCCCATTCATCATAGGTGACCACCCCGTCGCTCGAAAGAATGAAATCGATAAGGACTGGTCAGATTTCCCTGGACTTATGAAAATAGGAGTTGAGTTTTATATACCACTCTCTCCCGATCTGTGCCTTGCCATGTGGTGCCCATCAATCGTGCAAGGGGTGATAAATCAATTTGCACCAGAGAAAGAATGGATCGTAGACAGAACATTTAAAGTTGCAAACATTCTTTCAGGCTCCAAAAATTCATCAAAAATAGTTAACGCCCTTCAAGTTTATTGGAGCGAGCGTTTCTTGTTTTCAAAAAATGATGATTTTGGTGATTTGGCTGAAAAAATTAATAACCTCCCATATATGAGGCATGGCCCTCGACCAAAATTAAATATTTAGCGCGACGAATAAATATTCGCATCAAATTACTGGCGCAACTACACATATTTAGGATGCGAACCATATTCAAAACACCTTTTTATCTCCACCCAGATAATCCGCCCACCATTGCATCAACCTCGTCCGGTCCGCCATGTACGTTGTCCGGTGGTATGCAGCTCTGATCTCGTTTTGTTCACGGTGCGCGAGCTGCCGCTCAATCACATCCGGGTTCCATCCGTGTTCGTTGGCCACGGTCGAGAACAAGGCCCGGAACCCGTGGGCCGTGGCGATGCTCTTGTAGCCCATTCGCGCGAGCGCTGAGTTGAAGGTGTTCTCGCTAAGTGGCTTGCTGGGGTAGTACGGGCTTGGGAACACAAGCTCGCGGCCGCCGCTGATGGCTTCGATCTTGTCCAGCACTTCAAGGGCCTGTTTGGACAAGGGCACGCGGTGTTCCTCGCGCATCTTCATGCGCTCTGCGGGGATGGTCCACAGGGCCGCCTTGTGGTCGAACTCCACCCAGCGCGCGCCGCGCACTTCCCCGGGCCTACAGGCCGTCAGCATGAGCATGCGCAGGCCCAAAACGATGCTCGGGGAGCCGTCATAGGCCGCGAGCTTGCGCATAAACTCGGGCAGCTCTTTTTCCGCCAGGGCGGCCCGGTGCTGGACGATGCGGGGTTTGAGGATCTCCGAGGGCACGAGATCGAGCATGGGGTTGGTGTCGATGCGCTGGTGTGAGACGGCCCAGCGGTAGATGGCCTTCACGCGCTGCAGCACTCGGCCTGCTTGGTCGGCGGCGCCGCGTGCTTCCACCTGTTTGACCGCTTCCATCACGTCCCGGGCCTTGAGGCTGGCCATGGGGCGTGAACCCAATGTGGGAAAGATGTCGTTTTCGAGCGAGGCCGCGATGCGGCCCATGGTGACGGGCTCCCAGCGGGCCGACTGGTGATCGATCCAGTCTCGGGCCACGGCTTCGAAGGTGTTGCGGTTTTCATGGACGACCCGGGCCTTTTGTTCCTTGCGGGCCTCCCCCGGGTCTTGGTTGTCCTGCAGGAGCTTGCGGGCCTTGCTGGCGGACTCCCTGGCCATCTTCAGGCTGATGTCGGGGTAAACGCCAAAGGCCAGGCGCTTTTCTTTTCCTGCGAAGCGGTACTTCATGCGCCAGTAGCGCCCGCCTGCCTTGGTGATTTCGAGATAAAGGCCCAGGCCGTCTGAGTGTTTGCCGGGTTCGGAGAGGGTGCGGAGCTTCGTGTCTGTGAGTTTCAAGGGGGCACCAAAAAGGGCTGGGGGCACAAATGGGGGCACATTCTGCCAGCACAAAGCAGAGAGTGAGCATTCATGCGGGTTAGCGCCCAGATTGTGAGAGTGGCCCCGGCACCACGAACGAGTCCAGAAGAGTCCATGCTCTTCTGGACTTTTTTATTTGTCCTGTGGAATCAGCAGCTTGGCTGCCCGTACCCGTCCAGACCAGTCCACCCCCGGACTTGGCCAATGGCCCGAACTCGCTTCTCTTTGGCCCCTTGATCCAAATCGACCGACTCCCGCATGTGTACAGCCCGCACACATGCGGGAGTCGCTTGTTCATGGCCGTCCGTCCCTGATCGCCTCAAGGCCGTGGCGCTGGAGCGGCCGGAGGCTTTGGAGCAGCCCGAGTGGAGGCGCTGGGCGTGCGTACCTGACGCCGGTGCAGGCATTGCAGTTACAGCGAGCGAAAGATGCTGCGGCGGCCTGAGCGTCGCGATGATTCCTACCAGGCATACGCTTGGCGCTGAATGCAAAAGGCCCCGGCAGTGATATTGGAGCATTTTTGCGTTGGTCTGCAATCAGTTAAAAGCAGTCAATGCTAAGAAGCGCCAATCTCAAAAGATCGTTTTTATTCCCAATAAATATCGTACTAATATCGGCAATAGCCTTCATCGCGCGAAACCACAAGGCAGTCCTTTTTTCCTCTCAACGCACTGCGATTTACGGAATCTCCCATACCAGGACGCACAGTCTCGGTCACACCATTACGCTCGAAGCGAAGACCATCCGCTGTAATGGTGCCAACAAATTTGCCATGCATATCCGCGTCCAAGCCCCACTGATTGTCAATCAAGAGGCGATTGCCTTCGCGCGTAATTTTCATTACAGTGCCTTCGCCGCCGCGCCAGCGGCCGAGAAACGCGGATGCTGGCAAAGGAGCTGCAGAATTCACCTTCGACCCGAGTTCTTTCTCCAGCGATGAAGAGCGAGATTTAGTTACTTCAACCCAACAGCTAGCAACGGCTACAGAAGCCATCGTGCCGCCACTGCGCCCTTTGGAGACGCAGTCCCGATCACGCGATTTCAGCCACGCCCGTTGCTCGGTCAAAAGAGTCTTTCGAGCAGCTGTACTCAGGGTAGCACGCAACTCAGCATAGTGCTTGCTCATCTCGGCATCTGCATCACGCAAGTCATGTGCAGCGCATTGCTGCATTTCAAGTGTTGAGATGCACTGCGCCGGCCTTTGACCGGTAAACGCTGGATTATTCATGAATTGGCCTGCGGTCTGAGCCCACGCCGAAGCAGAAAGGTTCATGGCGACGAGAGCAATGCCGATAAATAAAGGTTTTTTCATTTCTACTTTGAATATATTGGCGGACTTGAATTTCTTTGATGCCATCAGAATTAACACCCAAGAATGCCTATTAAAGTATAAAAAATTTGCTCTCACTGTAGGAGCAATTCCCATTGGCCTGTTAACTCAATTTTGGAGCAGAAGAGCAAATTTTTAAGGTAGCACCGGCACAACTCGCGCACCGCATCTCTGCGTATCAGCCTCCGGCTCATGGGGTGGCGACCTGGATACGGCCGACCCTTCGCGCTACGTGAGCGAGTTCAGCGCCGCCCTCTTCACACTCGAAAAAGGCCAAGACCACCGAGACCCCCATCAAGAGCCAGTTTGGCTACCACGTCATCCGCCTTGACGATGTGCGCTAGACCGAGCGGCTCAGACCGGACGGCCAAGGCACCAGCAAGAACGCTCAGCGTCTAGCGCTTGTACTTGTTCGGGATGGGATGGGTCCGGCACCACGAACGACTCCAGAAGAGTCCAAGCTCTTCTGGACTTTTTCTTTCTCCTTTGGAATCAGCAGCTTAGCTATCCATGCAGTCCACGGCCATCTACGCAATTGGACAATCGGCAAACCCATCAAAGCCCATCAAAGCCCATCAAAGCCCACCAAACCGACCGAGCCGCCCGGCCGTATGCCGCTGCCAACTTACGAACAGCAAACAACACGGGCGACGAAATCGGACGGTGGTGGACTGTCCGCTTGCCAATCCTTTTCAGATATCAGGCATCAAGGACGTGCGCCCTGAGATAGCTCGCCAGAAGCGATACACGGTGCTCTTGATCTTGGTAGAACTCCCGCTCCAGTGCGCCGAATCGCGCAGTCTCTCTGACCGAGTCAAGAGCTTGTTGGCGTTTCTCTCGGTCTACCGGCGGCACGGCGTGTGGAAACTCAGCATTGGCTGCCGCCAGCAAGTGGGCTGTATTGCTAGCGCCGATGGCTTCAAGCGCGGACACGGTGGGAACCGCCAGAGCCCCGGCGGAATTGGAGTAATACTGATCCGTTGTTCACCTTCGCTTCCAGCAGCCATACGCCCACGCCGACGACCTGCAGCGGAGTCATATCTGTCGTCCCTGAAAAAATGAACTTCGAGACCCAAGGATCAATGCGTTCCAGAACGTAGTCGAGGTCATCCATGATGGGTATTCAGCGAGCCTTGGTCGGACCTGCTGACACGCGCGGCGCGTGTCCTTGCATCAAGTGGGCCGCGAGCAGCTGCGTAGTCATAGTCCTGTGTCTCCCGCAGGTTTTTACAGGATACAGACGTCATGAGGAATTGTTGTGCTGAGTTTGACGAGTGAGCGGTGGTCAGAACTGCAACACGCATACGGCAGCGCGGTGGATATCCCCGCGCTGCTCGCTCAATTGAGCTCTCTTCCGTCATCGGAGGGTACTGCCGAGCCTTGGTTCAGTCTGTGGAGCGCACTCGCTCACCAAGGCGACGTTTATTCCGCGTCGTTCGCCGCTGTTCCACATGTCGTTGCCGCGCTGGCAATCGCACCAGCCGAAGCCGATTCTTCATTCCTTCAATTCCCCGCATGGATAGAAATTTGCCGTGCAAAAGGTGGAATCGAAGTTCCTGAAGACCTCTCAGAAGCCTATTTCAGTTCTCTTGTGCGCCTTCCGTCGCTGGCAGCGCTGGCGCTCGCCAGTCAACGTGAGCGCGGGGTTGTTGCTTGCGCGCTGTCTGCCACGGCCGCCGCCCAAGGACAGCACGCTATTGCTGAGGCAGTGCTCGAGATGGCAGAGCCTGAGACCGCTGGGAAATTTCTGCAGTGGTACTTCGACCGATAGCGCCCCACCTCTCGGTCAATCGGAACTGCGCCAGCGGCCTTCAAGCTGCCTTCAACCCTTCGACAATGCGCGGTGGTTGGACGGAGCAGACCTGGTGACCGGACCGCCCGACGTTCAGCGATACATTCGGCAGACCACAATAACAGGAGGGGTCACCGATCATGCAATGTCCGACATGCAACAACCTTAATGCAGCGACCGACGTGAGGTGCATGAGGTGCCAAACGACGCTGATTCACGAGGCGGCGGGCCACTCGGAAGGGTTCAAGAAGGCTGCGAACGCACTCGACGCGCGCATGTACTCGGGCATCGGGGCTTTCTTCGGTTTTGCGCTGACCGCCGTGCTTTTGAAGTTTGTCCTGACGGAGCACTGGCTTTCAGACCGGCAGATTTACCTGTCCGCAGTGGTGGCAGGCGTCGTGGGTTCGATTCTTGGGCGGCTGTTTCTCAAAGCCAGGCAAAATTTCTGAGGCTGGCGCGCGCTGACTGAACTTTGGTTTTTGAAAAGCAGATGCCGGGATAAGGCCTGCTCACTTGCGCTGCGTTTGTGCCGCAGCGGCAGCAGCACCGCGTGACCGCTGCGCCGCCCGAAGCTCGGCCAGCGCCTCTTCCACCGCCCGCCGGTACTCCGGCGTCAGATCCTCGGTCTTGAGTTCGCGCTCGTGGAATTGGGCGCGGTGCGGGTCTTTCAGCAAGTCCTGAATCACGATGCCCTTGAGCTTTACATAGACAGCGTTGTCCATCGGGGTCTCCTGCAAGTGCCAAGCAAGGACCCCATGATCTACCCAAATGCGCAAAAGACGTCATGGGGGATTGCCACGGGATGCGAGGCGACCAGCGGCACGCAGTTGCACGCCGTCGCAGGCCGCAATACGCCGTGCGGCCACCGATCAGCATGTGGTCTGGCTTCGCGCGTCAATGCCTGCAGCTCCGGCCTGACTGCACGGCAGCGGGCAGCAGCGCTCAACAGCCACAGTACCTGCCAGCCCCTGCCGGTCAAACCTCGTCGCCGCAAGCTGTAGCCAACCATCCCGCACCAGTCAGGCCTGCTGGTTCGCCACCGCGGCCCCCACGACCTGCACGGCTCTACCCCGTCACTGCGCAGCCAGCGTCATGAAATCCTGCTCGTACGACTTGGCCGATGCCACCGCCTTCACGCGCTGGGCCGGCGTGGTGGCGTTGTGCACCTGTGCAAAGCCGGCGCAGCCTTCGGTCACCAGCATCTGTGCGTAGCTGCGGTAGGCCGGGTCGGGGGATTGGTCGAACCGGGCCAGGTACTCGCGCACCAGAGTTTTCGTCTGGGCGGTGTTCTGCCGGTCGCGGGCCACGGTCTGCAGCACCTGCACCAGGTCCTTTTGGCGGCGCAGGCGTTCGTTGTAGGTGCGCTGGGGGTCGAAGGAGGACTGGGCGATGAAGGCGCGCAGCGCGGCCTTTTGCGGCTCGTCCAGCCGGCCATAGAAGCCCTCGGCCCGCGAGAGCAGTTCCTTGAAGCGGTGTTCACGCAGTTTCTCGGGCGTGGGGTCGAGCCATTCCTTGCGCCAGTCGGCATTGCTGTCGGCCTGCTTGCGCTCCAGCTGGCGGATCTGGCTGTCCGTCAGCTGCGATGCCAGCCACAGCATCTTGGGCTCGGCCTGGCTGACCACCTGGTCGAGCTGGGTGCGGATATCGGCGTAGGTGCTGCAGGCCTGCTGCGCGGTCACGTCGTCCGCCAGCTGGCGCTGGACCTTCTGCAGCACCTGGGCATGCTGGGGCAGCATGGTGTCGCGGTGCCACTGGTGCAGGTCATCGAGCTCATCGCGCACGCGTTCGCTCTGTGCGTCCGACAGCCCCAGGTAGCGGTTGATCTGCCACGCCATGAGCTGCGGCGCCTGGTTGTAGGCCAGCTTGACGGTGCTGCAGCCCTGGAGCAGCAGCGCCATGGCGGCGCCCAGCACCACCGCGCGCAGGGCGCGGGCCCTGCCCGACAGGGGCGTGCGCTTCGAACGAGGCGCTGCAACAGCGGTGTGGTGTGCCACGGGTCAGTTGTCTTGCCGGCGTATGAGCTGGCGACCGCTGGGGGTGATGGTCAGGTCTCCGGAGGTGCCCTTGGCGATGAAGCCCCATTCCAGCAGGCGCGCGGACACGTGGTCCTTGAGCGCGTGGGGCATGGTGATGGTCTGGCCCATTTCGAGTTGCTTCAGGGTTTCGATCTCGTCGACGGTGGGATCGAAATGCGGTGCATGGTAGGTCGTCATGGAGGGCGCTTTCAGGTTGTGATTTATGTGTTGACTGATCCTTGCAGCGCCAGATTAGTTCAGCCAGAAGGCGCATGCAAGCGCATTAGCCGGGTCCCGGCATTGGACTGCCCCCCAACGCGGCCATGTCCTGCAACCAGCGTGAGAACGCGGTCAACACCGGGGACTGCGCGGGTTGCGCGGGGCTGATGAGGTAGTAGCCGCGCTCGCCGCGCAGGGGCCGGGCGCAGGCCACCACCAGTTCGCCGCAGGCAAGCTCCGCCTCGATCAGCAGCGGCGGGATCAGCGCCACGCCCATGCCGTGCGTGGCCGCCACGGCCAGCATGGAGAACAGCTCGTAGCGCGGGCCATCGAGCGCGTGCGGCGCCTCCACCGCCATCGCATCGAACCACTGCCGCCAGCCATACGGGCGCGTGCTTTGCTGCAGCAGGGGCAACTCGGCCAGCGCTTCGGCCGCCACCGGCTGGTGGGCGCGGCCCCGGCCACGTGGCGCGGCGGACTCGAGCAGGCGGGGGCTGCACACGGGCACGACGTCTTCGTGCATCAGCAACTGGGCTTGCACGCCGGGCCAGTTGGCCACCTGCTCCGGCGTGCCGGCGTACAGCGCGGCATCGAACGTGGTGTCGGCAAACAAAAATGGCCGCGTCTGCGTGTCGATGTGCACCACGATGTCGGGGTGCACCTGCGCCAACTGCGGCAGGCGCGGTATGAGCCAGCGCGTGGCGAACGTGGGCACGGCCGCCAGCGACAGCGTGCCGCCCTCGCCCTGGTGGGCCATCACGTCGAGCGTGTCGCGCTCCAGCCCCTGCAGCCAGCGCGCCACCTGGCGGCCATAGTGCGCGCCGGCAGGCGTCAGCACCACGCCGTGGCGGGTGCGGCGAAACAGCTGCACGCCCAGAAACTCTTCCAGTGCCTGGATCTGGCGCGAGACGGCGCTTTGGGTCAGCGCCAGTTCTTGCGCGGCGCGGGTGTAGCTCTCGTGGCGGGCGGCGACTTCAAAACAGGCCAGGGCCTGGGTCGATGGAATATTGCGGCGCATGATGAAGATGAACTTGTACGCTGCCGACTTGACAGGCGGTATCTGGCACAAAGTATTCCATACATTCCATTCATGCATATCTGGATGAAAAGAACTCGCTTGCGGCCTGGTGGGGTGAGGCCTACGATGCGCCCCAGAACACCTTTGTTGCCACCCCTTTTTTTCCGCCTGGAGACACGCACATGGCCCACGCCTCTTTTCAATGGGATGACCCTTTCCTCCTGAGCCAGCAGCTGACCGACGACGAGCGCGCCATCCGCGACGCTGCCGCCGCCTACTGCCAGGACAAGCTGGCACCCCGCGTGCTGGACGCCTTCCGCCACGAGAAGATGGACGTGAGCATCTTTCGCGAGATGGGCGAAGTGGGCCTCCTGGGCCCCACCATCCCCGAACAGTACGGCGGCCCCGGCCTGTCGTACGTGGCCTACGGCCTGATTGCCCGCGAGGTGGAGCGTGTGGATTCGGGCTACCGCTCCATGGCCAGCGTGCAGTCGTCGCTGGTGATGGTGCCCATCCATGAGTTCGGCACCGAAGCGCAAAAGCAGAAGTACCTGCCCAAGCTCGCCACGGGCGAGTGGATCGGCTGCTTCGGCCTGACCGAGCCCGACCACGGCTCCGACCCCGGCAGCATGGCCACGCGCGCCTACAAGGTCGATGGCGGCTACAAGCTCAAGGGCAGCAAGATGTGGATCACCAACAGCCCCGTGGCGGATGTGTTCGTCGTCTGGGCCAAGGAAGTATCCGAAGGCGGCGCGGTGGGCCCCATCCGCGGCTTTGTGCTGGACAAGGGCATGAAGGGGCTGACGGCTCCTGCCATCCACGGCAAGGTGGGCCTGCGTGCATCGATCACGGGGGAGATCGTGATGGACGACGTGTTCGTGCCTGAAGAAAACGCGTTTCCTGAAGTGCAGGGCCTGAAGGGCCCCTTCACCTGCCTGAACAGCGCGCGCTACGGCATCGCCTGGGGCGCACTGGGTGCGGCCGAGTTCTGCTGGCACACCGCCCGCCAGTACACGCTGGACCGCAAGCAGTTTGGCCGCCCCCTGGCTGCCAACCAGCTCATCCAGAAAAAGCTGGCCGACATGCAGACCGAGATCGCCATCGGCCTGCAGGCCTGCCTGCAGTTCGGCCGCATGAAGGACGCGGGCACGGCCAGCGTGGAAGGCACGTCCATCATCAAGCGCAACAGCTGCGGCAAGGCCCTGGACATCGCCCGCCTGGCGCGCGACATGATGGGCGGCAATGGCATCAGCGACGAGTTCGGCGTGGCGCGCCACCTGGTGAACCTGGAAGTGGTGAACACGTATGAAGGCACGCACGATGTGCACGCGCTGATCCTGGGCCGTGCGCAGACGGGGATTGCGGCGTTCTCGAACTGAGACGTGGAACTCCCCTCTGACCTTGCGGGAGAGGGGCTGGGGGAGGGGGCGTAGCGGCGCATGCGTTGTGCTTGATCACCCCCTCTCCCCAGCCCTCTCCCGCGAGGGGAGAGGGAGCGAATCCTGGGGGCCTATGGGGTGCGGTGCTGTGTCGACACTCCCCTCTCCCCTTGCGGGAGAGGGGTCGGGGGAGAGGGGTCTGCGGCGTGCGCCTATGCCTGTGCCACCCCCTCTCCCCAACCCTCTCCCGCGAGGGGAGAGGGAGCGAATACGGGAGCCTATCGGGCGCTGTGTTGTGTCGACACTCCCCTCTCCCCTTGCGGGAGAGGGGCCGGGGGAGAGGGGTCTGCGGCTGCGCCATGCCTGCGCCGCCCCCTCCCCTCAACCCTTCGCCCACGAGCTAGATTGAGTCTGCAACGCGCCCTGAGCACGTATCTGGAGGCATAAAAGGCCTCCATCGCTTGCCAGACAAGCGCCAACAGCTATCAATTCCATAGTAACAACACCATGACCACACCCTCCTCCCCCCAAGGCGCCCTGGCCGGCATCAAGGTCCTCGACCTCTCCCGCGTGCTCGCGGGCCCCTGGTGCACGCAGGTGCTGGCCGACCTGGGGGCGGATGTGGTCAAGGTGGAGCGCCCCGGCGTGGGCGACGACACGCGCCAGTGGGGCCCGCCCTTCTTGAAGGACGCCGAGGGCAACGACACGAACCAGGCCAGCTACTACACCGCCTGCAACCGCAACAAGCGCTCGGTCACCATCGACATGGCCTCGACCGACGGCCAAGCGCTGATCCGGCAGATGGCGCAAGAGGCCGACATCGTGGTCGAGAACTTCAAGGTCGGCGGCCTGAAGCAATACGGCCTGGACCACGAGAGCCTGCGCGCGCTGAACCCGCGGCTCATCTACTGCTCGGTCACCGGCTTCGGGCAGGACGGCCCGTACGCCGAGCGCGCGGGCTACGACCTGATGGTGCAGGCGATGACGGGCCTGATGAGCATCACCGGCCAGGCCGACAGCCAACCCGGCGGCGGCCCCATGCGCGTGGGCGTGGCCGTGATCGACCTGTTCACCGGCCTGTACGCCAGCAACGCCATCCTGGCCGCGCTGCATGTGCGCGACAACGCCGTGAGCGGAACGGGCCAGGGCCAGCACATCGACATGGCGCTGCTGGACGTGGGCATGGCCGTGCTGGCCAACCAGGCCTCAGGCTTCCTTGCCACCGGCAAGGCCCCCGAGCGCATGGGCAACAGCCACCCGAGCCTCGCGCCCTACCAGGACTTTGCGACCGCCGACGGCAACATGCTGCTGGCCATCGGCAACGACGGGCAGTTCCAGCGCTTTTGCGCCGCGGCCGGCCAGCCCCAGTGGGGCACCGACCCGCGCTTTGCCACCAACACGCTGCGCGTGAAGCACCGCACCGACCTGATCCCCGCCATGGAGGCCGTGACGCGCACGCGCACCACCGCCGACTGGATCGCGCTGCTGGAAGACAAGGCCGTGCCCTGCGGCCCCATCAACACCATTGCCCAGGCGTTCGACGATGCGCAGGTGAAGGCGCGCGGCCTGGCGGTGACGCTGCCGCGCTGGAAGGACGGCGAGGCCGCCACCGACGGCGTGCAGCAAATCACCGGCGTGGCCAGCCCGCTGCGCCTGTCGGCCACGCCGCCGGTGCTGCGCAATGCGCCGCCGGCGCTGGGTCAGCACACGGACGAGGTGCTTGCAGAGATGGGGATCAGTGCCGAGCGTGTTGCAGCACTGCGGGCGACGGGCGTGGTGTAGCCACTCGCTGACCGACGTGATCCGTGATCCGTGATCCGTGATCCGTGATCCGTGATCCGTGATCCGTGATCCGTGATCAATCATCCGCGACGCCCCGCCTCACTCGATGCGGGGCGTTGCTTTTTCTGCTGCTACTTTCCCGTCGTAACGGATGATCGGCTGGTCGTAGTCCTTGATCGGCTCGAACCTCCCTCAACCGTTCGGGCTGAGCCCTTCGACGGGCTCAGGACAGGCCCGTCGAAGCCTCGCGTGGCGCTTCGAGGGGCTCAGCGTGAACGGTGGGATGTGGTCGGATAGAGGTGAACGCGTTTCGCCTCAGACCAGCGGTGCAACAGCCTCCAGCAAGCATTCCGTCACATCGTCCGAGAACCGCATCAGCCGCCCATCCAGCAGCACCGCCTCGGACCCCTTCGGATCAAGCGCTGCCGGCGGCAGGCCATGGTCCAGCAACGCCTGCGCACACCCCACCCAGTCGCCACCGGGCTCGGGCGTGTTGATGGAACCCCACGACAGCGCGCCGCAAGCGTTGTCCTCAAAGCCATGCGTGGCCTGCCAGCGCGCGCCGTGCTCCAGCAGGAAACGGGTCAGCGCCGCGTCGCCCCGAAAGATGGCCAGGTGCAGTGCGGTGCCGTCCCAGTCGCCACCCTTCGCGTCGATGGGCCAGCCCAGGCGCACCATCAGCCGCACGGCAGCGCCGCAGTCCGCCTGGGCAGCCAGCTCGGGCAGCAGGCGCTGCTGGGGCGGCGACAGCGCATGCACCAGCCCAGGCAGGGCGGTCAGCAGCATGCGCGCCCGTGCCTCGTCGGCCTCGGCGCAGGCGGCGATGAACTGCTCGTCGGCAGGCACCTCGCCCCCGCCCGCCGCGGTGCGCAGAAACGCCCCCACGGCAGGCAGCCCATACCGCAGGGCCTGGATGTGCGCCGCCGTGCCGTCGGCAGTGTGCACGGCAGGGTCGGCACCTGCGGCCACCAACGCCTGCACGTGTGCGAGCGATCGCCGCCGCCGCAGGGCCCACAGCAGGGGCGCGCTGTGGGGGGCGGGCCCGCCGTCCTGGCCCAAGGGCTCGTTCGCATCCGCACCGTGCGCCAGCAGCAGTTGCAGCGCAGGCAGGTCGTCCATGTCGAGCACCCTGTACACCGCGTTCGTGCCCTGCGCCCGCGCGCCCGCCTCCAGCAGCATGCGCGTGCAGTCCAGGCTGCCCAGCGCGTGGTACAGCGACTCGCCATCGTTGGGGTCGGCGCCCGCGTCCAGCAGCAGGCGCGCCATGCCGGCATGCTGGTTCTGCCCCGCTGCGCCATACAGCGCCGACAGGGGGTGCGTTGCATCGGGCGCTGCCAGCGACGCGGGGGGCCAGCGGCTGCCCACCCGCTGGTTGGCATCGGCACCCGCTTGCAGCAGCAGGGCCACGCAGGCCTGCAGGCGGTCCGCAAACGCCGGCAGCCGCGCCAGGCTGGAATGCGCCACGGCCAGCAGCGGCGGCAGCTGCAAGGGCCCGCCAGCGCGGTGCACCCAGCCCGGGTCTTGCGCAATGGCCTGGCGCAGGCGCGCCTCATCGCCCACGGCACAGGCCAGCCACGGGCCTTCGTCCTGCGGGATGGCGCCATCGGCCCACAGCCGTTCGGCCAGCCGGGGCCGGGCGCTGTGGTTGCCGCCTGCAATGTCGCCGGCGTAGACCAGCCGCAGCCATTGCAGGGTGGCGCGCTCCGGGTCATCCACCAGCGCACGCCGTGCCAGCACAAAGCCCTGGAAGTCGGCCCACGACGCAAAGCCATGCTCGCGCGCCAGGCACGACTGCGCGTCGTGCAGCCTGAGGCCCAGGGCTGCGATGGCGGCATCGCCCAGGCCTGCGGCGGAAGGCAGCGCGTTGCGAAAGCGCGCCAGCGCCTCGGGCTCGCCGTTGCGGTAGCCAGCCAGCAGGTCCTTGGCTTGTTTCTTGAGATGGCCCAGGTCGGGCCGAGGGGGAATGCGTTTCACGAGAACCTCCGTGCATGGATCGCCGACGGCCCGCAACTCCGGCAGCACAAAGGATGAAAAGAAAGGTCAGCTCGGCACGGAACACGCAGAGTGCTCCAGGAGTGGCAAGTGGGTTCAACCCTTCCCGCGGGCCCGGGCGCGGCTTGCACCGCGGGCGGCATCTTACTGCGGCGCAGTGCGCACCTTTCAGCAACCGCGTTAATTCCGCACACAAAAACTTACACACGTGCCCATAATGGCATCGGAAGTCTCACTCGCCGTGCGTCACCGCTGGCCGGCCTGCAGAGACTTTGCAGCTTGCATCTCCGCGCCCGATGCGTTGTGCGATGGCGCCGTTGTAGTGGAACCTCAGGAGTCCGCCATGAAGCTCAGTCTCAAGCTCCCCCTCGCTTTTACCGCAGCATTGCTGCTGCTGTTCGCGGCGGCGCTGTTCGGCATCAGCCGCCTGAACCAGGCGCTGCACACCTACCAGACCACGGTGGCGCAGAGCTTCGAGCATGAGCGGCTGGCCTCCGCCATGCTCAGCGACTTCAAGGTGCAGGTGCAGGAGTGGAAGAACGTGCTGCTGCGCGGCAAGGACCCAGCGCAACTCAACCGCTACTGGGCCGCGTTTGAAAAACAGGAGAAGGCCATCAAGGACGGTGCACAGAAGCTGGTGGCCAGCCTGCCCGCAGGCGCGGGGCGCGACCGGGTGGCGCAGTTCGCCCAGGCGCATGAGCGCATGGGGGTGGCCTATCGCAAGGGTTTCGAGGCGTTCAAGGCTGCCGGCCACGATGCCGAGACCGGCGACAAGGCCGTGCAGGGCATGGACCGCGAGCCATCGCAGCTGCTGGACCAGGCCGGTGACCTGATCGCCAAGGCCAGCAGCGAGGTGGCGGCAGGTGCAGCCGGCGCGGCCCGGCAGGCCACCACCATCAGCCTGGTGGTGTGTGCGCTGGGCATGGCCGGCGCGGTGGCGTTCAGCCGCACAGTGGTGAACCCGCTGGACAACGCCGTGCGGGTGTCGCAGGCCGTGGCCAGCGGCGACCTGACCGTGGCCCAGCCCGTGCGCGGCAAGGACGAGATCGCGCTGCTGCAGAACGCGCTGCACGCCATGCAACTGAGCCTGTCCGGCGTGGTGAGCCATGTGCGCCACAACGCCGACAACGTGGCCGCCGCCAGCACCGAGATCGCGCAGGGCAACAACGACCTGTCGGCCCGCACCGAGCAGCAGGCCAGCGCGCTGGAGGAAACCTCGGCATCGATGGAGGAGCTCAGCTCTACCGTGCAGGCCAACGCCGACAACGCCCGCCAGGCCAACCAGCTGGCCGTGAGTGCATCCAAGGGCATCAACGACAGCAGCAAGAAGATCGCCGACATCATCAGCGTGATCGACGGCATTGCCTTTCAGACCAACATCCTGGCTTTGAATGCCGCGGTGGAGGCCGCCCGCGCAGGCGACCAGGGCCGCGGCTTTGCCGTGGTGGCCAGCGAGGTGCGCAGCCTGGCCGGGCGCAGTGCCGCCGCGGCCAAGGAGATCAAGAGCCTGATCCACACCAGCGTGGAGCGGGTGGAGCAAGGCACCGCGTTGGTCGACAAGGCCGGCGCCACGATGACCGAGGTGGTGGCGTCGATCCGCCGGGTGACCGACATCGTGGGCGAGATCAGCGCAGCCAGCAGCGAGCAGAGCGCGGGCGTGGCCCAGGTGGGCGAGGCGGTGATGCAGATGGACCAGGCCACGCAGCAAAACGCGGCGCTGGTGGAGCAAAGCGCCGCAGCGGCCGACAGCCTGAAGGTGCAGGCGCAGCAACTGGTGGACGCGGTGGCGGTGTTTCGCCTGTCGCCGGGCGAGCAGCACGCAGGCGTCGGAGTACGGGTAGGGGGCGTGCCACGGCTGGCTGCAGCCTGAGAGCCCTGGCGTGCAGTCGACATTCAAACCAATCGACTGCGACCGCTCGCGCATCAAGCGCTGATAGCTATATTTTTTATAGCATCCGACGCTCGCGTGCCAGCACGCCCGGGCGCCACAGAGGGTTGGGGTTTTTCAGTCCCCGTGCGCAGGCTCCAGCGCCTTGTACTGCGCCATGGTGCGCAGGCAAGCGTCGGCCACTTCGGTGCCCTTTTTCACGAAGTGTTCGCGGAAGAACTTGAGGTGGTCTTCGTGCTCGTGGAAGTCGCGCGGCGTGAGCACGGCGGACATCACGGGTACGTCGGTATCGAGCTGCACGCGCATCAGGCCGTCGATGACGGCGGTGGTCACGAACTCGTGGCGGTAGATGCCGCCGTTGACCACCAGCGCACAGGCCACGATGGCGTCGTAGCGGCCGCTTTGCGCCAGGCGCTTGGCCAGGAGCGGGATCTCGAAGGCGCCGGGCACTTCGAACTGCTCGATCTGCCCGGCGGGCAGCCCGTTGCGGCCGAACTCGGCGATCGCGGCATCGCGCGACTGGTGGACGATGTCCCGGTGCCAGCCGGCGCAGATGATAGCGACGCGTTCGCTGCGGCGCGCCGTGGCGGCGGAGATGGCTGTCTGGGAAGGAATGGACTGATTCATGGACTTATCTCAAAAGCGAGGAAAGGATTGCCAGAATCAGGGCGCGCGAACAGGACTGCCGTGCCTGGGCGGCGCCGCGCGCACCGGTGCCGCAGTGTCGGCCGGACCCCAGGGCCGTGACGCATCACCACCCCGCGGACACAAAAAACAGACACGCTGCACCCAGCACACACGGCACCCCCCCTGCGGGCTGCCCCTGGTTTCGCGATCTCTTTCATCCGGACTGTGACCGTCGGCTCTGGCATCTCACCAGATCTGCTGACCCCGGGCCGCCGCCACTGCTGGCACGGCCCGGGCGCTCGCGGGCTGCTGCAGTGCAGATGCAAAGACATCTGCCTGCAGATACCGCCGGTGGGGAATTTCGCCCCGCCCTGAGAACGCTGCCGGGCAGGAGACATCCCGCCCGGCGCACGGATTCTAGGGGAAACCCTGGTGCCCTGCAGTCGCCTGCGCGATGGCCCTGCCGCCACCGTTGAGGCACATCAACCCGTCAGCGCGGCTTCTCGAAGCCGCCCTCCACCCAGGCCGTGGCGCTCGCGGCCGTGAGCTTGAAGGTGGGCGGCGCCGGCACCCGCGCCA
The DNA here is from genome assembly GCF_001424425.1 of Acidovorax sp. Leaf191. Lineage (GTDB taxonomy): Bacteria > Pseudomonadota > Gammaproteobacteria > Burkholderiales > Burkholderiaceae_C > Acidovorax. Next base: position 43,246 of record NZ_LMPT01000023.1, on the reverse strand, counting down.
GTTCTTCACCCAGATCGTCCTGGGCACTCAGCGTGGCCGTGGCGCCTTCTTCGTCGGGCACGATGGCCAGGGCCACCTTCAGCCGCTGGCCGTTGACGGTGACCGACACGTTCTTGTTGAGCTGCGCATGCAACTGCTGCTCATGGCGGCGCAGCACCTCGCTGGCGGTCTTGACCAGGGTGTGGAAGGCCGAGACGTCGAGCGGCTTGGGGTTCTTCTTGTCGCGCCCCATGGTCCAGGGGCCGACCAGCGCGGGCTCCGTCTCGCCCTTGAGCGTCATGGACACCGCCCAGCCGTCGTCATCCTCGTTCTTGATGACCTGCGCGGTCCATTGGCCGTCGGACCAACGGCGCGGTTCCTGGATGGTGTCGGGCGTGTCAGGGGTGTCTTGCATGGAGAGAAGGCTTGCAGAAGATTCGGGGAAAGGGCGCAGAGCATAACGGCCCGGGCGGGCGGGCGCGGCTGCAAGGCATTTTCCATAACCTTTGGTTATCGATAGCCGAGTGCCCACGGCGCCCACAGCCAGGCCGGTCAGGGCCCATCGGCGGCAGGGCTTGCCACCTCGCGCAGCACGTCGATGAAGGCCTGCATCGCAGGCGTGGGCGACTCTCCCAGCCGGGTGATGAGGCCGTAGTCGGGCATGCGGTCGGGCAGGTCCACAGGGATGCGGGCCAGCAGGCCCTTGGCGATGTACCGCTCCACCAGCGCCTGGGGCTGCAGCGACAGCATGTCGGTGGTCTGCATCATCTGGAGCGCAAACAGGAACGACGGGGTCTCCACCACGCCCGAGCTGAGCGCCAGGCCGTTGCGGCCGAAGATGTCGTCCGACACCCTGCGCACCGCGGTGGACGCGGGGTACAGGATCCACGGCCAGTGCGACAGCTCGGCCATGTCCAGGTCGCGCGCGCCGCGCAGGGGGTGGTGCAGGCCGCCCACCACCAGCAACGGCTCGTTGGACAGGCGTTCGTAGTGGAATTGCGCGCGCTGCGCCTCGTCGGTGAAGCGGCCGATCATCAGGTCGATCTTGCGCTCGGCCAGCCACACGATCAACTGGTCGCTGCTTTGCTCCAGCACCTTGAGCACCAGCAGCGGGCGCAGGCGCTGGATCTCGGCCACCGACGCCGTCAGCACATGCGCGGCCGACCCTGTGATGGCGCCGATCGTCAGGTGGCCGTGGCCGCCCTCCTTGAGCGCGTTGAATTCATCGACGAACTTGCGGTGGCCGGCGAGCGCGCTGGCTGCGTAGCGCAGCGTGAACAGCCCCAGCTCGTTGGGCCGCATGCCGCGCGACAGGCGATCGAAGAGCCGCGATTCCAGGATCTCCTCGATGTCCATCAGGATCTTGGTGGCCGCCGGCTGCGTGATGTGCATCTGCTCGGCCGTCAGGCGCAGGTTGCGCGTCTGGCCCAGGATGTCCAGGAACTGCAGGTGCCGAAAGCGCAGCCGCGCACAGACCTGCGCCATCGACAGGGGTTTACCCGAAACAGGGGTGGAGGCCACGGCAAGTCATCAGCATTTGGAATGGATGCTAGCAAAAAAGTGAGTGGACCCGGCGCCCAGCCAAACCTAATCTCTCGCCTGCGTCGGGAGGGTCCTGCAGAGACCCGATGGCGCCGGTGGACCGTCTTTGGGCAGTGCTCCACCGTGCCCCAGCCATTCCATATTCGGAGACAAACACCATGCAATTCAAATCACTCGCCCTGGCCGCTGCATTGCTGGCCGCCATGGCCGCACCTGTGTCGGCGCAGATCAAGGACCACGTGTTCAAGGTCGGCATCGGCCTGAACGACGACCACCCCCAGGCGCAGGCCGTCAAGCACTTTGCCGAGCAGCTCTCGGCCAAAAGCGGCGGCAAGCTGGTGGCCAAGTTGTACGCCAGCGGCTCGCTGGGCAACGACGTGAGCATGACCTCGGCCCTGCGCGGCGGCACGCTGGAGATGACGGTGCCCGACAGCTCCACGCTGATGGCGCTGATCAAGCCGTTTGGCGTTCTGAACCTGCCGCTCACCTTCAACAACGAGCAAGAAGCCGACGCGGTGCTCGACGGCCCGTTCGGCCAGAAGCTGCTGGCCAAGCTGCCCGAAAAGGGCCTGGTGGGCCTGGGCTTCTGGGAGAACGGATTCAGGCACGTGACGAACTCGCGCCGCCCCATCACCAAGGCGGAAGACCTGGCAGGCCTGAAGCTGCGCGTGATCCAGAGCCCCCTGTTCCTCGACACCTTCAACGCCCTGGGCGCCAACGCCACGCCCATGCCCTTCACCGAGCTGTACTCGGCCATGGAGCAGGCCGCCGTGGACGGCCAGGAGAACCCGCCCGCCACCATCTTGTCGAGCAAGTTCTATGAGGTGCAAAAGCACCTGGTGCTGTCGCGCCACATGTACAGCGCCTGGGTGCTGCTGATGTCCAAGAAGACCTGGGACGGCCTGTCGGCGCAGGAGCAAAAGATCGTGCAGGACGCCGCGCGCGAAGCCACCCTGTTCGAGCGCAAGACCATCCGCGCGTTCAGCGAGACCGCACTGGGCGAGCTGAAGAAGGCGGGCATGCAGGTGACCGAACTCGCACCCGCCGAGCAGGCCAAGATGCGCGCCAAGCTGCAGCCGGTGCTGACCAAGTACGCCAAGGAATTCGGCGAGGAGACCACTGGCGAGATGAACGCGGAACTGGCCAAGGTGCGGGGCGGCAAGTAGTTTTTCTGCTCCGCCCCACCGTTCTCTGAGGGCTGTCGGAGCGCTGTGCAAGGCTTCGACGGGCTCAGCCCGAACGGGCTGGGTCTGATCGACGCGCCGCGCATGGCTTCGAAGGGCTCAGCCCGAACGGCTTGGTGGTTCGACCTCACACATGCCCCCCCTGGCGCAGCGCCCGTCCCTCCTGCTGACACACCGCGATCCATGACCCAAACACCCCGCCGCCCCTTCCGCTCCCGCGAATGGTTTGCCGACCCCGCACGCTCGGACATGACCGCGCTCTACCTCGAACGTTTCATGAACTACGGGCTCACGCCCGAAGAGCTGCGCTCGGGCCGCCCCATCATCGGCATCGCGCAGACCGGCAGCGACCTGTCGCCCTGCAACCGCATCCATGTGGACCTGGCGCGGCGCGTGCGCGAGGGCATCCGCGACGCCGGGGGCATCCCGATGGAGTTCCCGGTGCACCCCATCTTCGAGAACTGCCGACGCCCCACGGCTGCGCTCGACCGCAACCTGGCCTACCTGGGGCTGGTGGAGATCCTGTACGGCTACCCCATCGACGCGGTGGTGCTGACCACCGGCTGCGACAAGACGACGCCGGCCGGCATCATGGCGGCGTCCACGGTGGACATACCGGCCATCGTTCTGTCGGGCGGCCCCATGCTGGACGGCTGGCACGACGGAGAACTGGTGGGCTCGGGCACCGTGATCTGGCGCAGCCGCCGCCAGCTGGCCGCGGGCGACATCGACGACGAAGAATTTTTGCAGCGCGCCTGCAGCAGCGCGCCGTCGGCCGGCCACTGCAACACCATGGGCACCGCATCGACCATGAACGCGGTCGCTGAGGCGCTGGGCCTGTCGCTGCCGGGCTGCGCCGCCATTCCGGCCCCCTACCGCGAACGCGGGCAGATGGCGTACGTGACCGGGCGGCGCATTGTGCAAATGGCGTACGAGGACCTGCGCCCTTCACGCATCCTCACCCGCGAGAGTTTTCTCAACGCGCTGGCCGTGGTCAGCGTGGCCGGGGGCAGCAGCAACGCGCAAGTGCACATCATGGCCATGGCCCGCCACGCGGGCGTGGACTTGCGCCCCGAGGACTGGACGCAGCATGCCTACGACCTGCCCCTGCTGCTGAACATGCAGCCCGCCGGCAAATACCTGGGCGAGCGGTTCTTCCGCGCAGGCGGTGTGCCCGCGCTGATGTGGGAGCTGCTGCAGGCCGGCCGCCTGCATGCCGATGCCTTGAGCGTGACCGGCAAGGCCCTGGCCCACAACCTGCAGGGCCGCGAGACGCGCGACCGCGAGGTGATCTTCCAGTTCAACGCACCGTTGATGGAAAAAGCCGGCTTCCTGGTGCTGCACGGCAACCTCTTCGACTTCGGCATCCTGAAGACCTCGGTGATCTCCGAAGCCTTCCGCCAGCGCTACCTGAACACGCCAGGCGCAGAGGGCATCTTCGAAGCGCGCGCCGTGGTGTTCGAAGGGGCCGATGACTACCACGCGCGCATCAACGACCCGTCGCTCGGCATCGACGAAGGCTGCATCCTCGTGATGCGCGGCGCGGGTCCCATCGGCTGGCCGGGCTCGGCCGAGGTGGTCAACATGCAGCCGCCCGACGCACTGATCCGACGCGGCATCAACACCCTGCCCACGCTGGGCGACGGACGCCAGTCGGGCACGGCCGACAGTCCGTCGATCCTGAATGTCTCACCCGAAAGCGCGGTGGGCGGCGGCCTCTCCTGGCTGCTCAGCGGCGACACGATTCGCATCGACCTGAACGCCGGCCGCTGCGACGCGCTGGTGGCGCCCGAAGAGATCGAGCGCCGCCGCCGCGAGCTGCCCGCGCCGCCCATCCCCAAAAGCCAGTCGCCGTGGGAGGCGCTGTACCGCGAGAAGACCGGGCAGCTGGTGGATGGGGCGACGCTCGACTTTGCGCTGGACTACCGGCGGATTTCGGAACACACGCCGCGGCACAACCATTGATGGGGTGGGCGATGCGTGGCCCGTGCCCTCCCCCCTCCCCACCGTTCGGGCTGAGCTTGTCGAAGCCTTGCGCAGCGTTTCGACAAGCTCAACGTGAACGGATGGGGTGATGCAGGGATGGCATGCGGGAGAGCACCCAGCACCCGCCCACTGCTGCGAAAACTCTGGGCAGAGAACCAGAACTTCATTTCAAGGACTTCCCATGACCGAAACCTCAGCATCTTCCGTCCTGCAGCGGGCGGCGCAAGCGCCCGCACCGCACGCCCGCATCCTCCCCGAAGACGGCCTGGCCGGCACCCTGGTCGGCCGCGCCTGGGTCCCCGGCGCTGTGCCCGGCCCCGCAGTGATCGCCCTGCGCTCCGACGGCGTGTTCGACCTGAGCCGCCACTACCCCACCATGAGCACGCTGCTCGACACCCCCGCGCCCGCAGAGGCAGCGCGAGCAGCCCCCGGCCAGTACCTGTGCAGCGTGGATGACCTGCTGGCCAACAGCCACACCGGCCAAGCCGGCCAGCATGGCGTGCGCGACGCAGCCCTGCCCTGGCTGCTGGCCCCCTGCGACCTGCAGGTGGTCAAGGCCGCCGGCGTGACCTTTGCGGCCAGCCTGATCGAGCGCGTCATCGAAGAGCAGGCCCGCGGCGACGCGGCCCGTGCCCAGGGCCTGCGCAGCCAGGTGGTGGGGCTCATCGGCGAGAGCCTGGCAGACATCCGCCCCGGCTCCGGGCAGGCGATGGCCCTGAAGGCACTGCTGCAGGACAAAGGTCTGTGGTCGCAGTACCTCGAAGTCGGCATCGGCCCCGACGCCGAGGTCTTCACCAAGGTGCCGGTGCTCGCAGCGGTGGGCACGGGCGAGGAGATCGGCATCCGCGCCGATTCGGCCTGGAACAACCCCGAGCCCGAGGTGGTGCTGGCCGTCAACAGCCGTGGCGCCATCGTGGGCGCCACGCTGGGCAACGACGTGAACCTGCGCGACATCGAGGGCCGCAGCGCGCTGCTGCTGGGCAAGGCCAAGGACAACAACGCCTCGTGCGCCATCGGCCCCTTCATCCGGCTGTTCGACGCAGGCTTCGGGCTGGACCAGGTGCGCACCGAGACCGTGCACCTGCGCGTGGCGGGCACCGACGGCTTCACGCTGCGGGGCATCAACACCATGGCCAGCATCAGCCGCGACCCGGCCGACCTGGTGGCCCAGACGCTGGCCGCGCACCAGTACCCGGACGGCTTCATGCTTTTTTTGGGCACGCTGTTCGCGCCCATCGAAGACCGCGACCAGCCCGGCGGCGGCTTCACCCACAAGCTGGGCGACGTGGTCACGATCCAGAGCGCCTGGCTGGGCGCGCTGCACAACACCGTGACGCACAGCGAGACGGCGCCGCCCTGGCGCTTTGGCCTGCGCGCCTTCATCGCCAACCTGGCCGCGCGCGGGCTGCTGCAGGGCGCGGCGCTCTGAGCCTTTGAAACAACGCGAGACCGGCCGACCCCGCCATCCACGGAGACAACCTCATGCTCAACACTGTCATCGACCGCTACGTCCGGGCCATCAACCTTCTCATCGCGCTGGCGCTGGCCGCCATGGTGGTGCTGGTGTTCGGCAACGTGGTGCTGCGCTACGTATTCAACTCCGGCATCGCCGTCAGCGAGGAGCTGTCGCGCTGGCTCTTCGTGTGGATCACCTTCCTGGGCGCGGTGGCGGCCATCAAGGAGAACGCGCACCTGGGCACCGACATGCTGGTGTCGCGCCTGTCGGTGCGGGGCAAGAAAGCCTGCATGGCGCTGGGCCACGTGCTGATGCTCTACATCACCTGGCTGTTCTTCGACGGCAGCTGGCAGCAGATGAAGATCAACTGGGATGTGGAGGCCCCGGTCACCGGCGCATCGATGGCCATCTTCTATGCCTCGGGCGTGGTGTTCTCGGTGTGCGCCGGCTTCCTGCTGACGCTGCAACTGCTGCGCGTGCTGACCGGCAAGGCGAGCGAGGACGAACTGGTGATGGTCAAGGAGTCCGAAGAGCAGGCCGAGCTCGAAGCCCTGCAGGCCGAGCTGGCGCGCGAAGACGCGGCCGCGCGGGCGCTGGGCCAGACGCCGAAGCAACGCGGCCAATAAGCAAGCACGCCCGCAAGCACGCATGCATGCATGCATGCATGCATTCACAGATGGCACATCAAAAATAACGGAGACAACACATGACCGTGCTGATTTTTCTGGGGGCCCTCATCGGGACCATGGCCCTGGGCATCCCCATCGCCTATGCGCTGCTGGCCGCCGGCGTCGCGCTGATGTGGCAGCTCGACCTGTTCGACGCGCAGATCCTGGCGCAGAACTTCATCAATGGCGCCGACAGCTTTCCGCTGCTGGCCGTGCCCTTCTTCATGCTGGCTGGCGAGATCATGAACGTGGGCGGGCTGTCGCAGCGCATCGTCAACTTCGCGCTGGCGCTGGTGGGGCATGTGAAGGGCGGCCTGGGCTACGTGGTGATCCTGGCCGCCTGCCTGCTGTCGTCGCTGTCAGGATCGGCCGTGGCCGATGCCGCGGCGCTCACCGCGCTGCTGCTGCCGATGATGGTCAAGGCCGGGCACAAGAAGGAGGTGTCGGGCGGGCTGATCGCGGCGTCGGGCGTCATCGGGCCCATCATTCCGCCGAGCATCGGCTTCGTGATCTTCGGCGTGGCGGCCAACGTGTCGATCAGCAAGCTGTTCATCGCGGGCATCGTGCCCGGCATCATGATCGGCGTAGGCCTGGCGGTGACCTGGTGGTGGGTGGGCCGCAAAGAAGTGCTGGCCATGCCGGAGAAGAACACTGCAGCCGAAGTCTGGCGCACCGCGCGGGAGTCGGTGTGGGCGCTGACCTTGCCGGTGTTCATCCTCGTGGGCCTGCGCATGGGCGTGTTCACGCCGACCGAGGCCGCGGTGGTCGCGGCGGTGTATTCGCTGTTCGTGGCCAGCGTGATCTACCGCGAGCTGCCGCTGCGCGCGCTGCTGCCCATCTTCACCACCGCGGCCAAGACCACTGCGGTGGTGATGTTCCTCGTGGCGGCGGCCATGGTGTCGTCGTGGCTCATCACCGTGGCCAACCTGCCTGCGCAGATGGTGGAGCTTTTGAAGCCCTTCATGGGCAACCAGACCTTGCTGCTGATCGCGATCATGGTGCTGGTGATGCTGGTGGGCACGGCCATGGACATGACGCCCACCATCCTCATCCTGACCCCCGTGCTGATGCCCGTGATCAAGGCCGCGGGCATCGACCCGGTGTACTTCGGCGTGCTGTTCATCATCAACAACTCCATCGGCCTGGTCACGCCGCCGGTGGGCACGATCCTGAACGTGGTGGCCGGCGTGGGGCGCATGAAGATGGACGAGGTCACGCGCGGCGTGCTGCCCTTCATGGCGACCGAGTTCGCGGTGATGTTCATCATGGTGATCTTTCCGCAGACGGTGCTGGCGCCGCTGCGCTGGTTCACGGGCTAGTGCTTGGCAATGCCTTTTCCGCCCTCTCTGTCACCCACCGCCGCCACACCATGACACTCCGACTTGCAGGCAAGACCGCCTTTCTCACCGCCGCCGGCCAGGGCATCGGCCGCGCCACGGCAGTCGCCTTTGCGGCCCAGGGCGCGCGGGTGATCGCCACCGACATCAACGCTGCCGCTCTGGCCGCCCTGCAGCGCGACACAGGCTGCGAGACCCGCGTGCTGGACGTGACCCAGGCCCAGGCCGTGCGTGACGCAGCCGCCGCCGTGGGGCCGGTGGACGTGCTGTTCAACGGCGCGGGCTTTGTGCACGCGGGCAGTGTGCTCGACTGCACGGACGACGAGTGGGACTTCGCGTTCGATCTGAACGTGCGCGCGCAATTTCGCACCATCCGGGCTTTCCTGCCCGGCATGCTGGCGCGCGGCGCCGGGTCCATCATCAACGTCGCGTCGGTGGCGGGCAGCATCAAGGGGGCGCCGCGGCGGTTCGTCTACGGCACCACCAAGGCGGCGGTCGTGGGCCTGACCAAGTCGGTGGCCGCCGACTTCGTGGCCCAGGGCATCCGCTGCAATGCCATCTGCCCCGGCACGGTGATGTCGCCGTCGCTGCAGGACCGCATCACCGCGCAGGCCGCGGCCACGGGCCAGAGCCTGACCGCCGTCGAAGCCGGTTTCGTCGAGCGCCAGCCCATGGGCCGCCTGGGCCGGGCCGAGGAGATCGCCGCGCTGGCGGTGTACCTGGCGAGCGACGAGTCATCGTTCACCACGGGCACCGCCCAGGTCATCGACGGCGGCTGGTCCAACTGATTTCATCTACGCTCTGCGTTTTGCGCCACCCATCATCCAACCCCTCCACCACTACGAACCATGAAGCTGCTTCGCCACGGCCCCAAGGGCCAGGAAAAACCCGCCCTGATGCACACCGACGGGACGGTGCGCGACCTGAGCGGCGTGCTGCCCGAGATCAGCCCTGCCACCCTGTCACCCTCTGGCCTGGCCGCGCTGGCCGCCATCGATGCCGCCACACTGCCCGTCGTGCCCCAGGGCCTCCTGGGCGTGCCGTGGACGGGCATGCGCAAGTTCATCGCCATCGGCCTGAACTACGCCGACCACGCGGCCGAAGCCGGCATGGCCATCCCGAAGGAGCCCATCATCTTCACCAAGACGGTGGACTGCGCCGTGGGCTGCAATCACCCGGTGGTGCTGCCGCAGGGCTCGGTCAAATCCGACTGGGAGGTGGAGCTGGGCGTGGTGATCGGCACGCGCGCGCGCTACGTGAGCGAGGCGGATGCACTGCAGCACGTGGCCGGCTATTGCACCATCAACGACATCTCCGAGCGCGAATACCAGCTCGAGCGCGGCGGCACCTGGGACAAGGGCAAGGGCTGCGACACCTTCGGCCCCATCGGCCCCTGGCTGGTGAGCGCCGACGAAGTGGGCGATCCCCAGAATCTGTCGATGTGGCTGGACGTGAACGGCGAGCGCCAGCAGACCGGCAGCACCCGCACGATGATCTTCACGGTGGCGCAGCTGGTGAGCTACCTCAGCCGCTTCATGACGCTGGAGCCCGGCGACCTCATCACCACCGGCACCCCGCCCGGCGTGGGCATGGGCAAGAAGCCCCAGGCGCAGTTCCTCCAGCCCGGCGACGTGATGCGCCTGGGCATCGAGAAGCTGGGCGAGCAGGAGCAGACCGTGTTTGCGTGGGACCCGCAGCTGATCGACGGGTGACGGGTGACGGGTGACGGGTGACGGGTGATGGGTGATGGGCGCCCTGTGCGTCCCGGGCACCTCGCGCGCGGTGGGGGCAATACGGCGTTTACTGACTAAAAAATGCCTCTTCCGCGCACTGGACAAGCGCCTGAAGCTATCAAATCAGTAGCACTCAACGCGTTCATGCGCGCGCCCCGGCTTCGTTCAAAAGGCGAAGCCGTAGCGCAACTGCACGAAATCCTCGCCCGGGTTGGGCTTGCGGATGCCACCGTTGGAGACATGGCGCACGATCAGCATCAGCTCGTGCTGCCTCTGCGCACCGAAGTTGAAACCAATGCCCTGGTGGTCGGTAAAGTTGAAACGCGTGCTGAAGGTCTTGTGCCGTGTGGCGTAGTGCCCGTCGAGCACCGACAGGCCGATGCCCCCTTCCATGAACCACGCCGACCGCCCGCCGTCAAACCGCAGTCGCAGCGTGGGCACCAGCGCCAGCTGGGTCCAATGCCGCCGCTCCGACGCCGCCGTACCAGCGGGCGCGCGCCAATGGGCCACGTGGGCATCCCAGTGGCCCGAGAGTTCGCCCCCCAGGAAGGAGCGGCGCCATTCCCAAGGCAATTGCACCCCCACCGATGCAAGCCCCACATCCCCAGCGGCGCGGGCGCCGTCGATGAAGATGCGGCGCTGCTCCGGCGGAGCATCCTGGGCGCTGGCGGTGGTCGATAGCACGCCGAGTGCCGAGCCCAGGACGCACAAGAGGCTCATGCGGCTCAAGCGGCGCCAAGCGCGCAAGGCTGCAGGCAAGCGGTTGTATATGAGGGATTGCTGCGTATTCAGCGAAGAAAAAGTAGGCACAGAAACAAACTCCGGAAGCGCTGGGTTGCCGGCGGCCTGCGCAAGCCAAACCGCTCGGCACCGACCGCGAGCGGACGCAGCAACGTCCAGTCACGCGGGCGGGCAGCTTCCCGAGTTTTCTTGCAATTTTTTACCGCCTTCAACATATCGTGCCGCTACCGTGAGCACGCTCCCTGTAGGACAAGGCGCTTTTTCCGCCCGACGAGGGGCCGGGACTGAACGGCTGCGCCCCATGAGGCGCGCCACGTGATGTCAATTCGCCTCGATGCGTATCAATGCGCCACCGTGAACCGCTGCTGCACGTGCCGCGACGTTTCCAGCTCGTCGGCAATCGCGACGGCCAGGTCGGTCACGCTGATGCCGCCGGGCGCCTCGCCATTCATCAGGGGCGCCTCGGTGCCCAGGCGGTACTTGCCGGTGCGCTCGCCCGGGGCCAGCAGGATGGGGGGCGACAGGAAGGTCCAGTCCAGCGTGTTCTCGGTGCGGATCCAGTTCAGGGCCTCGCGGGCAGCCAGGGCGCCCTGCTTCCATTCGGCAGGGAACTCCGGCGTGTCCACCAGTTGCACGCCGGGCGCCACGAACAGGCTGCCGGCGCCGCCCACCACGAGCAGGCGCCGCACGCCCGCCTGCTTGGTGCCGTCGATGATGGCGCGGGTGCCCTTGAGGAACTGGTCGTGGATATCGGGCACCGTCCAGCCGGGGTTGTAGGCACTGACCACGGCGTCGTGGCCGGCAGCGGCTTGGGCGATCTGCGCGGCATCCTGGGCGTCGGCGGCGACCACTGTCAGCCGTTCGCGGGCGGTGAGCTTGCCGGGGTTGCGGGCGAGCACGGTCACGCGGTGGCCGCGCTGCAGCAGTTCGTCGAGCACGGCCGAGCCGACAAAGCCGGTGGCACCAATCAGGGCGATGTTCATGGAGGGTTCCTCGGGTCAGAAGTTGGGATGCAGTGAGAATAGGGGCTTGTCAAAGCGTGCGGTAGAGGGCTTCAAATGCCTTGTGCTTGAAGCTGTGCTTCACAATCAACCACTTTTTCACCCCTACGCCTTCTTTCCATGGACGACCTCAAACGCATGGCCGTGTTCGCCGCGGTGGTGCAGCACGGCTCGATGAGCGGTGCCGCGCGCGCGCTGGGCATGAGCACTTCTGCCGTGAGCCAGCAGGTGCGCAAGCTGGAGAGCGACGGCGGCGTGACGCTGCTGCACCGCTCCACGCGCAAGCTGGCGCTCACCGAGGCGGGCCAGCGCTACCACGCCCGCTGCGCCGCCATGTGGGCGGCCGCCGAGCAGGCGCGGGCGGAGCTGGCGGCCTCACGCGATGCCCCCAGCGGCGAACTGCGCCTGTCGGCCACGGTGGGGTTTGCGCGGCACATCGCCCCTGCGCTCGGTGACCTGCTGGCCGCCCACCCGGCCCTGCGCCTGCGTCTGCTGGTGGACGACGCCACCATCGACCTCATCAATGCCCGCATCGACCTGGCGGTGCGCTACGGGCGCCTGGCCGACTCCACCTGGGCGGCGCGACGCCTGGGCAGCATGCAGTGGCGGCTGTGCGCATCGCCCGCCTGGGTGGCCGCACACGGCCGGCCCGAGCACCCCGACGCGCTGCTGTCGCACAGCTGGCTGGGCTTTGCACGCGAGAACGGCGGGCTGCTCGTCGACCTGCGCAGCCCTGCGGGCGAGCCCCGTGCACTGCGGGTGGAGCCGCGCATCGCCAGCAACAACCAGTTGTCGATCCAGCAGATGTGCGAGGCGGGGCTCGGCCTGGCGCTGGTGGGCAGCATGGATTCGCACGAGGCGCTGCAGGCCGGGCGGCTGGTGCTGCTGCTGCCCGACTGGTCCTTCGGCACCATGGATATCTGGGCGGTGACGCCCCAGCGCGATGCACAGCCCGCCAAGGTGCGCCAGGCCATCGCGGCGCTGCAGGCCTACCTGCGGCAGGTGCCGGGGGTGGCGGACTGAAGGGGCTTCGGATGCCGCCAGTCCGCCTACCGCAGGGCAGCGACGGGGCCGCGTGGTCGAAAACTTCTGGCACCCGGTCGGGGCAGTGCGGTACAAAGACAGAGGCCGCGTTGACCCGCACGGCGGCTGCGCGACGTCGTTCAAGAAGGACGACCGGCGCAGGGGTGCCAGCGCCCTTGCATTGGGTAGGGATATGGGGCCCGGTCTGTATCGGCGCCGCGACGGCGGCATGCTGCAGCGCACTATTCGGGTATTGCCTGAAGATTTAGCGCACTGCGCAAGCCGTTCTGCTCCTAGAATTTGTAAAAGCGCGTATCTTTTTTCTGCGCGAAGGATCCATCATGAAAGCAGTGCAGCAGGACATCGACGAGCGGACCAACCTCACCAGCACCAACAAGTTCGAGCTGCTGCTGTTTCGCCTGGGTGTGGACGCCGCCCTGGGCAAATCCGAACTCTTCGGCATCAACGTCTTCAAGATCCGCGAGATCGTGGCCATGCCCAGCATCACCCCGATCGCGGGCACCACGCCCCATTCGCTGGGTGTGGTCAACCTGCGCGGCCAGGTGATCCCGGTGCTGGACATGCCCTCCATCGTGGGTTGCAAGCCCCAGACGGGCCTGAACATCATGCTGGTGACCGAGTACGCCCGCACCACCCAGGCGTTTGCGGTCGAATCCGTGGAAGACATCGTGCGCCTGGACTGGAAGCAGGTGCTGTCGGCCGAAACCAGCGGCGCCAAGGGCAAGCTGGTGACCAGCATCGCCCGCCTGGACGGCAACACCGACGAATCGCGCCTGGCCCAGGTGCTGGACGTCGAGGCCATCCTGCAGATGGTGTCGCCATCCGACGGCCATGAGGTCACTGAAGAGAAGGTGGGCGCCAAGCTCAAGCTCAAGCCCGGCACGATGATCCTTGCGGCCGATGATTCCTTCGTGGCCCGCTCGCTCATCGAGCAGGAACTCAAGGCGCTCAAGGCGCCGTACGAGATGGTCAAGTCCGGCAAGGAAGCCTGGGACCGGCTCAACGCCATCGCCAAGAGCGCCGAGGCCGAGGGCAAGACCGTGCTCGACCGCGTCGCCATGGTGCTGACCGACCTGGAAATGCCGGAGATGGACGGTTTCACGCTCACCCGCAACATCAAGCAGGACGCGCGTTTCCATGGGCTGCCGGTGGTCATCCACTCCTCCCTGTCGGGCTCTGCCAACGAAGACCACGTGCGCAGCGTGGGCGCCGATGGCTACGTCGCCAAGTTCGTGGCGGAAGACCTGGCCGAAACCATCCGGCGCGTGTTGCCCAAGTAAAGATCGGCGTGTGCCGTCCGGCGCACTTTTGCGGCCGGCCGGACTCTCACTTCAGGCGTTTCTAGCAGCCAGCGCTGGCCCAGCAAGCGCTGGCTGCTATGCATTTTGACGATCGCGTCGTCGATACTGTCAACCTGTGGCGAGCGGCAGGGGAAACTGTCCTACCTGCAGGATCGCCGTCCGGTCAACCAAACCCCGCCTCCAAACGCTAAAGTTACAACGCGTGAACACGCAGTCCGCGAATTTGTAACACCCCGCCGGGGTGCTTTTCGGGGGCTTTACGAGCAGGTCGGAACGCCCACGCCCTGCCGGGGGTCTGAACAGTATGAAAAACACATTCGCCCGCATCATTTCCATCGCGGTCCTGGGCGCCGCAGCGACCGGGTGCGCCACTGTCCCGGGCGACCCGTACTACGAGCCCGCCTACCAGCAGCAACCGGGCTACATCTACAACTCGCAGCCCGTCTATTCGAGCCCGCCGCCGGTCTACCCTGCGTACCCCGCTTACTCCGCACCACCCGCGGCCATCTACTACGGCGGGCGCGACCGCGACGACCGCTGGGAGCGTGACCGCAACCGCAGCGACTGGCGTGACCGAGAACGCGACCGTGAGCGCATGGAACGTGAACGCGAACGGGACCGTGCCGAGCGTGAACGCGCAGCCCGCGACCGCCGCGACCAGCAGGCCCGCGATGCCGACCGCCGCCAGCGCGACCGTGACCAGGCGATCCGCGAGCAGGCCGAGCGTGACCGCCGCGCCGCCGAAGATCGCCGCAACCGCGAGTCCCGCCCCGGCCGCATGGCACCCGACAGCTACACGCCAGCCCCTGGTGACTGGCGTGCACGCCAGGGCATCAACAACCCTGACAAGCCTTGATGCGTTGAGCCAGGCGGCGCCATACACAAGCGCCCGCCTGCCAAGGTGCCCCAGTCCTCGCACGGCAGCACCCTGGCTCATGGCTGAGGCAAGGCCGATGCTCCTGGTGGACCATGTCACCTTGGCCGATTCAGAGTGAAAATCTGCACACCCTCTTCGCCTTTTACAGGTCACCGCCATGACGATCCGCCTGCATCACCTTCTGCTGTGCCTGTGCGCGGCCACACTGGGTACTGCAGTTCAGGCCCAGGTCCTGCGGTGTACCGACGCCCGCACCGGCAAGGTGACCTACACCGACGGAGAATGTGCTGGCGGCACGGCAGCGCGTGAGGTCGAAGCGCGCAAGACTCCGCAAGAGTTGCAGCAGGAACGCGAACTGGCGGCCGAAGCGCTGGAGCGCAAGCAGCAGCGCCTGCAGTCCGAAGCTCTTTCTGCTGAAACCGACGCCCGGCGGGCCGCAGAGCGCGACCGTGCGAAGGCAGCGCAGAACGCTGCAGCCGCTCCGCAACCCCAAGACTACGCCCGCTCCGCCGAGTGCGCGCGCTCGCGGCGCAACCTGGACCTGGTGGCATCCGGCTTGTCGCGATCCACCTACGAGCAGGACGTGCGCCTGGAGGCCGCGCAGCGGCAGGTGGACCTGGACTGCCTGGGCCCCCAAGGCTATGCCGAAGTGGAAAAGGCCCGCGCCAACCAGCCCCGCGTGGTGGTGGTGCCCCCACGCTATCCGCCGGTGTACCCTGCACCCCAGGCCCCGCCGCGCCTCACGCAGTGCGGTGACTTCCGGTGCACCGACAACCAGGGCAACAGCTATCCCCGCGCAGGCCCCGGGCGCTTCCCCGGACCGGGCGGCGTGTGCCGCTCGAACGGCGGACAGGCGCCCTGCTGAAGCTGGCCTGAGGGCTACCGCGCCCCGGGCCCACCCCCTCTGCGCCGGACCGGCGGGCGCACTACCCGCGCAGGCCCTCGGCCACCGTCGGGTAGCGCAACACCAGCCCCAGCTCCTGGCGCATGCGCCGGTTGTAAAGCCGGCGCGATTCGCTCATGAAGCTCAGCAGCATCACCGACAGTTGTTCCTGCGCGGCGCTGCGCGCCACGCGCGCCGGGCGCGGCAGGCCGTACAGGTCGGCCGCCAGGTCGAAGTAGTCGCCCATCTTGAGCTCCGTCTGGTCGCTCACGTTGTAGATGCGCTGCGGTCGGCCGCGCCACAGGGCGGCCAGGCAGGCGCGCGCCAGGTCGTCGGCATGGATGTGGTTGGTGAACACGTCGTCCTCGGGCACCAGCACCGGGGTGCCGCGGCGCAGGCGGGCTTCGGGCGTGCCACCTTCGCGGTCGGGGGCGTAGATGCCCGGAATGCGCAGCACGCTGGCCCGCACGCCCGAACGGCCCAGGTGGCGCACTGCCCGCTCGGCATTCACGCGCCGCTGCGCGCGTGGCGTGCCGGGGGCCACGGCCCGGGTCTCCGGCACCAGGGCACCGCCGCAGTCGCCGTACACGCCGGTGGTGGATGCATACACCAGCGATGTGGGCAGGCTGCGCAGGCGCAGTGCGCGGGCCAGGGCCACCGTGCGGGGATCACGCCACCAACCTCGGCCGCCAGCACCTTCACCGGGTGGCGGCGCCAGGTGCAACACCCGCGTGGCAATGCCCGACAGTCGCCGGAGCGTGGCCGGGTCGTCCAGGTTGCCGCGCAGCGGGCGAATGCCCTGGGCGCGCAAGGCCGCGGTGCGCTCGGGGCTCGACGTGAGCGCCAGCACCTGCATGCGCCCCGCGCCGGGGCCGGTGTGCAGTTGGCGCGCCACGCGTTGACCCACGTCACCGCAGCCCACGATCAGCAGGCGCTCGCGGCGAAAACGCGCCGGCAGGGCGCCAAGGGGGTTTTGGTTTGAAGGCAAAATCGGTCCGTTTACTCAGCCGGGTGAATGCGAAGAACACCGGTTTGTGAAGAAGTACGTTCCCAAGGATACCCACAAGATGACCAGCGCCGAGACCGCGAGCCCCAGAGCCTTCCAGATCACCGTCCAGCCCAGCGGCCGCGCTTTCACCGCCAACGCCGGCGAAGCCATCCTGGCCGGCGCCATCCGCAGCGGCGTGGGCCTGCCCTATGGCTGCAAGGACGGCGCCTGCGGCTCGTGCAAGTGCAAGAAGATCAGCGGTGCCGTGCACCATGGCGAACACCAGTCCAAGGCGCTCACGGCCGACGAAGAGGCCGCCGGCCTGGTGCTGACCTGCTGCGCCGAGCCGCTGACCGACGTGGTGCTGGAGTCGCGCCAGGTCACCGACGAGAGCGCCTACCCCATCAAGAAGATGCCGGTGCGCGTGTCCACCCTCACCAAGGCATCTCACGACGTGATGCAGGTGCGCCTGCAGCTGCCCGCGGCCGACACCTTCCGCTACCACGCGGGCCAGTACATTGAATTCATCCTGCGCGACGGCGCGCGCCGTGCGTACTCGATGGCCAACGCGCCGCACACGCAGGCCGAGGCGCCCGGCGTGGAGCTGCACATCCGCCACATGGCGGGCGGCAAGTTCACCGACCACGTGTTCGGCGCGATGAAGGAAAAGGAAATCCTGCGGGTCGAAGGCCCGTTCGGCAGCTTCTTCCTGCGCGAGGACTCCGACCGCCCCATCGTGCTGCTGGCATCGGGCACGGGCTTTGCGCCCATCAAGGCGCTCATCGAGCACATGCAGTTCAAGGCCATCACCCGCCCCACGGTGCTCTACTGGGGCGGGCGCCGTCCGGGCGATTTGTACATGCACGACTGGGTGTTGGCCCGCGCGGCCGAGATGCCGCACCTGACCTATGTGCCCGTGGTGTCGGACGCAGAGCCCGACGACGGCTGGACGGGCCGCACGGGCTTTGTGCACCAGGCCGTGCTCGATGATTTCGCCGACCTCTCGGGCCACCAGGTGTATGCCTGCGGCGCGCCCATCGTGGTCGAGTCTGCGCGCGACAGCTACAGCGCGCACCGCGGCCTGCCGCCCGAAGAGTTCTATGCGGACTCTTTTACGTCCGAAGCCGACAAGCATGGGACGCCCCCCTGAGGCGTTGCGCGCCTTCCCTCCCGAGGGGGGACGCACTCGGTGGACTGGCGCAGCCAGATCCACGGGTGCACTGGCCCGGGCCGTGCCCGTTTCTCGGGCCGGGGATGCTGTCGAGCAACACCGTGGACCATTGAAATGACCAGGCTGCGCCGTGCGCTGCAGGGCGCGGGCTCCACGGTCACGGTTCTGTGCGTGGCCGTGCTGATGGTGCTGGGGGCCGGGGAATGGGCCACGCGCAATGAGCTCGATAGCCAATGGGACAACCTGCGCCGCTCGGCCGAAGTGCAGGCGCTGGCGCTGCGGGGCGTGGCCACGCGTTACAGCTACCTGCCCTTCACCGCCGCGCAGCAGCCGCTGGTGGCGCAGTTGCTGCGCAACCCCAGTTCGCCGCAGGTGCGCGAGGCTGCCAACGCCTATCTGCAGACCGTCAACACCCGCGCGGGCTCCGACACGCTGTACGTGATGGATGCCCAGGGCATGACCCTGGCGTCGAGCAACTGGGACACCCCGAGCAGTTTCGTCGACCAGAACTACGGCAACCGCCCGTATTTTCGCGACGCGCTCCATGGCCTGACGGGCCGCTTCTACGGCGTGGGCAAAACCACCGGCGAACCTGGTCTGTTCGCATCCGCGCCCGTTCAGCAGGCCGACGGCAAGGTGATCGGCGTGGTGGCCGTCAAGGTGCGCATGCAGCCCATCGTGGACACCTGGTCGCAGCTGCGGGACCCGGTGTTCGTGGCCGACGAGCGTGGCATCGTGTTCCTCGGGTCGGTGGCGCCCTGGCTCTATAAGACCACTCGGCCGTTGCCGCACGACGCGGTGCGGCAGGTGCAGCACGACGAGCAGTACGGCGCGCAATGGTCGCCAGAGCCGGTGCCCTGGAAGCTGGAGCTGCCTGCCGACCAGCCCGGCGGGCAACTGCGCGTGCCGGACACTGGCAAGGACTACTTGGCCTACGAGGAGCCCCTGCCCGACCTGGGCTGGTCGCTGACCATCACGGCCGACAGCAAGGTGGTGGCTGCGGCCCGCCAGCAGGCCTGGGCGCTGGCCAGCCTGGCGTCGGGCCTGCTGGTGCTGGGCGCGCTCTACTGGCAACTGCGCGAGCGGCGTTTGGCCGAGAATCGCCAGGCGCGCATCGAGCTGGAGCAGCGGGTGCACGAACGCACCCACGCGCTGCAGCAAGCCCAGGCGTTCCGCCAGTCGATGGAAGACTCGCTGCTGGTGGGCATGCGGGCACGCGACCTGGAAGGCCGCATCGTCTATGTGAACGCCGCCATGTGCGACATGGTGGGCTACACGGCCGCCGAGCTCATCGGCCAACGGCCGCCCTACCCCTACTGGCACCCCGACGACCTGGACCGCCACTGGAACGACGTGGACACGGTGCAGGCCGGCAAGGCATCGCCCCAGGGCCGCGAGAACCGGCTGCGGCACCGCAACGGCTCGGACGTGCACACCATGTTCTACACCACGCGGCTCATCGACGGCAGCGGCCACCATATCGGCTGGATGAGCTCGGTGGTGGACATCACCGCGCAAAAGCGGGCCGAAGAACAGCAGCAGCAGCGCGAAGCCCAACTGCAGCGCGTGCAGCGCGTGATCACCGTGGGCGAGATGGCGTCCACCCTGGCGCACGAGCTCAACCAGCCGCTGGCGGCCCTGGTCAACTACGCGGCCGCCGCCAAGTCGCTCGCAGCACAGGGCAAGGCCGAGCTGCTGAACGATACCCTGGCCGCCCTCTC
The DNA here is from genome assembly GCF_001424425.1 of Acidovorax sp. Leaf191. Taxonomy (GTDB): domain Bacteria; phylum Pseudomonadota; class Gammaproteobacteria; order Burkholderiales; family Burkholderiaceae_C; genus Acidovorax. Next base: position 23,634 of record NZ_LMPT01000023.1, on the reverse strand, counting down.
GGCCCAGGCACTGCGCGCGGCCGACATCGTGGGCCGCATCCGCCGCTGGGTGCGGCAGCACCCCGAGGCGCGCGAGCCCTGCGACCTGAACGCCGCGGTGGACCAGTCCCTGGCCCTGCTGCTGCGCGCCGAGGCCCGCCGGCACGGCGTGGCCGTGCGGCTGGACCTGGCCCACGGGCCGGTGCAGGTGAGCGCCGACCGCGTGCTGCTGGAACAGGTGGTGCTGAACCTGGGCCTGAACGCACTGCAGGCCATGCAGTCGCATGCCGCGCCGCGTGCGGGGCACGAGTTGCTGCTGCGCACCACCACCGAAACGGGCCGCGCGTCCCTGCAGGTGCTGGACCGCGGGCCGGGCCTGGCGCCTGAAATCGCCGACCGCCTGTTCGAACCCTTCTTCACCACCCGCTCCGACGGCCTGGGGCTGGGCCTGAACATCTGCCGCTCCATCGTCGAGAGCATGGGGGGCGAGCTGCTGGCCCGCAACCGCGAGGGCGGCGGCGCAGTCTTCGAGATCCGGCTTCCCCTGCACACCGCGCTCCTGCCCAACGAATCGCCATGATCGACCACCACGTCACCACCACTACCACCACGGCAACCCCCGAAGCACCGGCATTCCATGTCTACATCGTGGACGACGACGAAGGCGTGCGCCATTCGCTCGCCGCGCTGCTGCTGGCCGGGGGCCATGTGGCCGAGCCTTTCGAGAGCGGGGCCGACTTTCTGGCCCGCGCCGACCTGTCGCGCCCGGGCTGCGTGCTGCTGGACCTGCGCATGGACGGCATGAGCGGGCTGCAGGTCTTTGACGCCATGCGCCAGCGGGGCACCGTGCTCAAGACGGTGTTCCTGTCCGCGCACGGCGAACTGGCCTCGGCCGTGGCCGCCGTCAAGCAAGGTGCCGTGGACTGGCTGGAAAAGCCCTGCGACGAAGCCACCCTGCTGGCGGCAGTGCACCGCGCCGCGACCCTGTCAGAGGAAGTGGCTGCCCACACGCAGCGGCACGCGTTGCTGCTGGAGCGGTGGAACGCCCTGAGCCCCCGCCAGCAGGAGGTGGCGCGCCTGCTGGCCACCGGCATCAGCAGCAAGGAGGCCGCCCGCGCCATGGCCCAGCGCGACCCGGAGCGCCCCATCGACCCACGCACCGTGGACACGCACCGCTCGGCCATCTTTCTCAAGCTGGACATCCGCTCGTCGCACGAATTGGGCATGCTGGTCGAGGACCTGGGGCTCTCCAGGACCCCGTCCTGACCCCAAAGAACGCCCCACCCGAAGGTTTTCGTAAGCCTTCTTACGATTTTTTTGCACAATGGCATCCATGAACCGCAGAAACATCCTCATCGCCAGCGCCGCCCTCACCGCGGCTTTCTCCTCCCACGTCGCGCTCGCGCAGGACTCGGGCCAGCCCATCCGGCTGATCGTGCCCTACGCAGCGGGCGGCCCCATCGACGTGACGGCCCGTGCGCTGGCCGAGCGCGTGCGCGACTCGCTGGGCACCGTGATCATCGACAACAAAGGCGGCGCGGGCGGCAACATCGGTGCCGACGCCATCGCCAAGGCCGCGCCGGACGGCCTGACCATCGGCATCTCCGCCACCGCCACGCACGCCGTCAACCCCTGGCTGTACACCAAGATGCCGTACGACGCCGCCAAGGACTTTGCGGGCATCACGCAGATGGTGCGCGTGCCCAACGTGCTGGTCATCAACGCCGCCAAGGCCGAGCAGCTCAAGATCCACACCGTGGCCGACCTGATCGCCTACGCCAAGGCCAACCCGGCCAAGCTCAACTACGGCAGCGGCGGCAACGGCAGCGCGGGCCACCTGGCGGGCGAGATGTTCAAGCAGCGCGCCGGCATCTTCGCGCTGCACATCCCCTACCGCGGTGCCAACCCCGCACAGCTGGCCCTGCTGGGCGGCGAGGTGGACTTCAACATCGACAACCTGGCCGCCGCCGCGCCCAACATCCGCGCGGGCAAGCTCAAGGCCCTGGCCGTGACCTCGCTGGACGCCTCGCCCTCGCTGCCTGGAGTGCCGCCGCTGTCTGCCACCTTCAAGGGCTTCTCCATCGACACCTGGTGGGGCCTGGTGGCGCCTGCAGCCACGCCCAAGCCCATCATCGACAAGCTGAACAAGGCTTTCGTGGCGGCCCTGAACACGCCCGAAACCAAGACCCGCTTCGCCGCGCTGCTGGCCGAGCCGGTGAGCACCACGCCAGCGCAGTTCGACAGCTTCATGGCCGCGGAGCGCGCCAAGTACCAGCAGGTCGTGAAGGCGTCGGGCGCCAAGGTGGATTGACCGCGCCGGGCGCGTGGCGCCCTGGCTGTCTCAGGAAATGAAACGGCCGTCTCGGGTGAGCATCGAAATGTCGGTGAACGATGTCCCGAGGCGCTTGCCGCCGCGGTAGTCCAGCTTGTAGTCGCCATAGGCCAGCGGGGCCTCCTGCAAGGCATCGGCCACCGCGGCCGCGGTGGCCGCCCCTTTGGTTCTACCCAGGGCGTCAGCAAAGGCGCGGCCCAGCAAAAACCCCTGGTAGGTCATGTAATTCTTGGGCGCCGCCGACGCAGCGATGGCGGTGTCGTAGTCGCGCGCCAGCGGGCTGAGGGTGGAAAACGGGTTCGGCACCACCTGCGACACGATCAGCCCCGACGCACTGCTGCGCACCGAATCCACGAGCCCGGGCGTCGCGCCCTGCGACAACAGGTAGATCGAACCGGGAAACACATGGGCCTGGTGCAGTCGTTCGAGCAGGACTTTCACGCCCGCGCCCGCATACACCATCACCAGAAAACTCGCCCGAGAATCCAGGAAGGCTTTGAGCACCGCGTCGGCATTGGAGCCATCGGGCGCCGCAGCGATCGAGCCTTTGAATTCGAGCTTGTTGTCCTGCGCTGACAGGCGCGCACTGTCGACCCACGAAGCGCCTGCGGGCACGTCGGTGTGCACCACGAACACGCTCTTGTGCGAGATGGTGGCGCCATGCCGCACCATGTTCCTGACCTCGTCGCCGTAGCTGGCGCACGAGAAGAATGTGAACTCCTGCTTGATTTTGCGCACGCTGTCGTCGCCGGTCAGCGCAAAGAGCGGCACCCGCTTTTCCTCGCAGTACGGCATCACGGCCTTGGCCACGCCCGTGCCGGCCACGCCGATGATCGCGGCCACCTTTTCCTGCTCCACCAACCGCTTGGCATTGGTCAGGGCGGCCGGGCCGTCGAGCTTGTCGTCGAGCGTGATCAGCTCGATCTGCCGCGCCGGACGGCCTCGGTTGGCATGATCGAACGCGGCCTTGATGCCCTGGGTGTACATGCCACCCATCTCGCCGAAGTTGCCCGACAGTGCGACCGTCTGGCCGATGCGGACGACCTCTGCAGCTCTCACGTTCCGGCCGATCACGGACAGCGGAGCCAGTAATGTGGATTGAACCAATGCGCGGCGACCGAGTGACATGGTGCGGTGACCTCCTGTGCTGATGGGAAACTGCCAGGCAATGACAGAAAATCAGTATGCAGCACTCGGAATAATCAGAAAAATGATTCGCCAGCCCAGGGGCCATACGATTTTCCGCACTGAACCAGCGGGTCCATTCACTCTATGCAACGCATGCTTCTGGGCGTTTCACCCCATTAATTCCGACCCCGACGGAGTGCAATATTCCGAACAAAAATACCGTCGAAAAATTAATAACAACAGAAAATCACTGGCGCTTATTGAAATGCAGCATTTAATGCACCACCGAAAGCAATCCCGCAGTGCCCCGGCGCTGACATTCGAATATGCGTGCAGTGCGGGGCAGTGCGGAGCAGTGATCAGGCGACAGGCAGAACGGGCCCTTCGTGCACCGCATCCATGGGATGAAAAACGCCTCTGCCGCTTTTCCATCGGGCGCAATCAGCTATCAAATCAATAGCAAATCAATAGCAAATCATTCCATCACGAATGCACTACGCCGTGCGGCGAAACTGCCGCCGGTAGGCCGAGGGCGCTATGCCCACGCCCGCCGAGAAGTGCTGCCGCAGCGAGACGGCCGAGCCGAAGCCGGCCTCGGCGGCCACGGCCTCGATGGACTGGTCGCTGCCCTCCAGCAGGCGCTGCGCGAGGGCGATGCGCTGGTTCTGCAGCCACTGGCCCACGGTGGTGCCGGTGGACTGCCGAAAACGCCGGGTGAAGGTGCGCGGGCTCATCACCGCGCGCTCGGCCAGGGATTCGAGCGTGTGGGTGTGGTGCAGGTGCTCGCCCAGCCACTGCAGCAGCGGCGCCAGCCGGTCGCCACGCACCGACGGCGCCACCGGCTGCTGGATGTACTGCGCCTGCCCGCCCTGGCGGTGCGGGGCGACCACCATGCGGCGCGCGGCGCGGTTGGCCACCTCGGCGCCGTGCTGCTGGCACAGCAGATGCAGGCAGCAGTCGATGCCCGCAGCCGTGCCGGCCGAGGTGAGCACCAGGCCATCCTCCACGTACAGCACCTCCGGGCGCGGCAGCACGCGGGGGTAGCGCCGCGCAAACTCCTGCGCCAGCGCCCAGTGCGTGGTGGCGGCACGGCCGTCGAGCAGCCCCGCCTCGGCCAGCACAAAGGCGCCCAGGCACAGCCCCACGATGCGCGCACCGCGGCGGTGTGCCGCCTGCAGCGCCGCCAGCAAAGCAGGTGGCGCCGGCGCCAGGTCATCGCGCCAGGACGGCACCACGATGATCTGCGCGCGCCGCAGTGCCGCCAGGCCATGGTCCACGTGGATGCCAAAACCCGCCGAGGTGCGCAGCGGCCCGCGCTCCACGCCACACACCACCAGCCGGTAGCGGTGCGCGCCCTCGGCCGTGCGGTCCTCCCCAAACACCAGGCAGGGCACCGACAGGTGAAACGGGCTGATGCCGTCGAAGGCCACGACGGCCACGGTGTCCGGGGCGGGCGACGAAGCGGGCAGCGGGGAAGACGCAGCAGAGGCAGGCATGATGGCCCGATTCTATCGATGCATGTCAATCCAGCCACTTTTGGTGGACAGCCCAAGCGCGAACAATCACCTCGTTCCCGAACGGCAATCCCAGACTTTTCTCCATCCACCCAGGACCGTGACCATGACCTCTGCCACCACCGCCCCCCGCCGCGCCTTGATCGTCATCGACGTGCAAAACGAGTATTTCGCGGGCGGCAACCTGCCCATCGAATACCCGCCCGTTGCCGACACCCTGCCCAACATCGCCCGCGCCATGGACGCCGCCCACGCCGCCGGCGTGCCGGTGGTGGTGGTGCAGCACACGGCGCCGACCGGTGCGCCCGTGTTCGACAAGGCCACCGACCGTTGGCAACTGCACCCCGAAGTGGCCCGCCGCCACGCCGACCACCGCATCGAAAAGAGCATGGCCAGCGCCTTCACGAACACCGGCTTGGCCGAGTGGCTGGCCGAGCGCGGCATCGACACCCTCACGGTGGTGGGCTACATGACGCACAACTGCGACGCCAGCACGATCTACGAAGCCTCGCACCGCGGGCTGTCGGTGGAGTTCCTGGCCGATGCGACGGGCGCCCTGCCCTACGCCAATGCCGCGGGCCGCGCGAGCGCTGAAGAGATCCACCGGGTGTTCAGCGTGGTGTTCCACAGCAACTTTGCCGCAGCCGTGTCCACGGCCGACTGGATGGCCGCGGTGCAGGCGGGCACGGCGCTGGCCAAGGACAACGTGTTTGCGTCCAACCAACGCGCGCGGCAGGGTTGAACCCCTGAGTCGCCGGCGCCGCCCGCCCCAGGGCGACACCACCTGCGGTTTGCCGGCTGCTCTCGGCAGAGCCGATCAGCGCGACCAGTGGGCGGCTACAGCCCTTCGCACCACGCGGCCGACAGCCGCTCGATGCGCTGATCCTGCACCGCCGCCAGCCACTCAGGGTGGACTTGGCGGGGCGCGATCTCGGCCAGGGGCAGAAGCACGAACGCGCGTTCCTGCAGGCGCGGGTGCGGCACGGTCAGGGTGGGCGTGTCGATCGCCTGTTCGCCAAAAAACAGGATGTCCAGGTCCAGCGTGCGGGGTGCGTTGCGGTAGGGGCGCTCGCGGCCGGCGGCCGCCTCGATGGCCTGCAGCGCGCTCAGCAAGGCGTGGGGGGCCAGGGCAGTGCGCACGGCGACCACCGCGTTGTGATAGTCCGGGCCCGTGGCGTCCACCGGCGCGCTGCGGTACAGCGACGATGCGCGCAGCACCTGCGTGCCTGGCAAGGCATGGATGGCACGGGCGGCTGCGCCCAGGGCGGCGGCGGCATCGCCCAGGTTGGCACCCAGGCCGATATAGGCCGTGGAAGCGGATTGGTCGTCAGGCCGCAGCGCAGGCGCTGCGCCGCTCTGCGGTGCCGGGGTCATCGGGGTCTGCGCCGTGGGTTGTCTTGTGGCTGCCGCACCCACCGCATCGCGGCTGCAGGGCGCGGGGCCATGCCGATCAGGCGTCCTGCTCGGGGCCGGGGACCGAGCTGCTGGCACTGCCGTCGCCCACGGGCTTGCGGCGACGGCGGCGGCGCTTCTTGGGGGCGGCTGCGCCGTCGGCCGTGAACTCGGCGGCGCCGTCACCGGCATCGGCTGCGTCGGCATCGCCGCCCTCGCGGGGGGCCGCGGCGGGTGCAGGGGCGGGTGCAGGTGCCGGGCGCGGCACGCGCTTGACCACCGCCTGCTGGGCCTTCTGGCGGGTCTTTTGCTCTTCCTTGGCCTGGTCCATCAGGTCTTCGCGGCGCTCGTCGTCGGCGCCCTGGAAGTCCTGCCACCACTCCGCCAGGGCCTCCTCCACCTCGCCCACATCGGCGCGCAGGCGCAAGAAGTCGAAGCCCGCGCGAAAGCGCGGCTGGATCACCATGCCGAACGGCGTGCTGCCCACGCGCTTTTCAAAGCGGGGCTGCATGACCCAGATCTCGCGCATGTCTGCGGCCAGCTTGCCGCGGCCCGACACATCGCCGATGCGCTTGTCGAACACATCGTCGATGGCGTCCTGCAGCGCAGGCAGCGGGTGCTGGCGCTGGGCCAGGCGCTCCGTCCAGCTCTTGCGCACGTCTTCCCACAGCACGCAGGCCAGCAAGAAGCTCGGGGCCACGGGCTTGCCTTCGTTCACACGGCGGTCGGTGTCCAGCAGCGCGGCCTTCACGAACGGGGTGTCGGCGCGCTCCACCGCCACATCCAGCAACGGGTAGATGCCCTTGGCCATGCCCAGCTTGCGCAGTTGCTCCACGCTCGCGATCGAGTGGCCCGTCTGCAGCAGCTTGAGCATCTCGTCGAACATGCGGCTTTGCGGCACGTCGGCCAGCAGGGTCTGCGACTCCACCAGGGGTGCGGCGGTCTTGGCCTCGATGGTGAAACCCAGGCCGCTGAGCTTGGCCGCAAAGCGCACCGCGCGGATGATGCGCACCGGGTCTTCGCGGTAGCGCGTGGCCGGGTCGCCGATCATGCGCAGCGTCTTCTTCTTCGCGTCCTGGATGCCCTTGTGGTAGTCCACCACGATCTGGCTGACCGGGTCGTAGTACATGGCGTTCACCGTGAAGTCGCGGCGCGTGGCGTCTTCGTCCTGCGGGCCCCAGACGTTGTCGCGCAGCACGCGGCCCGATGCGTCCACGGCATGCTGCATGCCCGCCAGGGCCGCCCTGGAGGTCTTCTCGTTGCCGCTGACCTGCTGCCCTGCGGCGCTGTTGTCCAGGTAGGCGCGGAAGGTGGAGACTTCGATCACCTCATGCTCGCGGCCCCGGCCGTGCACCACGTGCACGATGCGAAAACGCTTGCCGATGATGAACGCGCGCCGGAAGAGACCCTTGACCTGCTCGGGCGTGGCGTTGGTGGCCACGTCGAAGTCCTTGGGGCGCAGGCCCAGCAGCAGGTCGCGCACGGCGCCGCCCACGATATACGCCTCGTAGCCGGCCTGCTTGAGCGTGGCCACGACCTCGGCAGCCCGGCGGTCCACCAGCTCGGGGTTGATGCCGTGCACCGTGGAGGGCACCTCTTCGCGCTTGCCGAAATGGGGCTTGCCGCCCGAGGTGCCGGGGGTCGATTTGCCCAGCAGTTTGTCAATGAACTTCTTGATCATGGGTCAGCGAGTGAAGCAAAAGGTCTGGCGCTGGCGCGCGGGTGTCAGGAAGCAGCGTCCTGGCTGGCTTCAGTCTGGGGGAACAGGTCCAGTATGCGCCAGCCGCGCTCCTGGGCCAGCGCGCGCAGGCGCGGGTCGGGGTTGGTGGCCACGGGGCGGTTCACCTTCTCGAGCAGGGGCACGTCGTTCATGGAGTCGCTGTAGAACGTGCTGTCCACGTCCGCCCAGCCAAGCTGGCGTGCGGCCAGCCACTCTTCCATGCGGCGCACCTTGCCTTCGCGCATGGTGGGCACGCCGTCGATCTCGCCGGTGTACCAGCCACTGAGCGGGTCGCGCGCCAATTGCACGGCCAGCAGCGCATCGTCGGCGACGCCGAGCGCATGGGCGATGGGGCGGGTCACGAACTCGTTGGTGGCGGTGACGATCAGCACCGTGTCGCCTGCGGCCTGGTGCTGGCGAATCAAATCGCGCGCCTGGGGCTGGATGGCCGGGCCGATCACCTCGCGCATGAACTGCGCATGCGCGGCGGCCGAAGCCTCGGGCCCGCGCAGGCGCACGGCCTCGGTCGCAAAGCGCACGTAGTCGTGCACATTGAGCGTACCGGCCTGGTAGTGGGCATAGAACTCGCCGTTGCGCCGTGCGAACTCCACCGGGTCATTCCAGCCGATGCGGATGGTGAACTCGCCCCACTCGTAGTCGGAGTCGAGCGGCAGCAGCGTGTGGTCGAGGTCGAACAGCGCAAGCCGCAGGGGGCGGGTGTCAGAGGTCATTCAGGTTCACAAAAGGCAAGGAAGGACGCGTCATCATTCCGATTCGAGCATCGTTTTGAGCAGGGGGATGGTGATGGCCCGCTGGGTGCGCAGCGCAAAGGCATCGAGCTGGTCGAGCAGCAGCATCAGGCTGCCCAGGTCGCGCGAGAAGCGGTTGAGCATGTAGTCCATCACGTCGTCGCCCAGGAACACGCCGCGGGCGTCGGCCTCCTGGCGCAGCACCGAGCGGCGCTCGGACTCGCCCAGCAGCTGCAGCTGGAACACATGGCCCCAGCCCAGGCGGCTACGCAGGTCGTCGCGCAGGGGCAGGTCGGCCGGGGGCAGGTTGCCGGCGGCCAGCACCCAGCGCTGGCTGCCGCTGGCCGGGCTGATGGCGTTGACGAACCAGTTGAACGCCGTGGCCTGCTGGGCGGTGTCGTACAGATGCACGTCGTCCATGACGATGGCGGCCCAGTCTTCGTTGAAGTCCAGCGGCTCGGCCACCGACGGGTCGAGCCAGCCGACGCTGGCGCCCTGCTCCCGGAGGGACTGGCGCACCGCCTTGAGCAGGTGGGTCTTGCCGCTGCCGGGCTCGCCCCACAGGTAGGTGGGCACGGGCGACCGCGTGGCCAGGCTGCTGCCGTCCCCGGCGGCCAGGCGCAGGTGCTGCAGCGCGGCCTCGTTGGGGCCGGCGAAGAAACGGGCCAGGGTGGGCCCCGTGGCCAGGCCGATGTCCAGCGCCAGCTGCTTCATCATGCGCGGCACCCCCGCGGCCGGGCCAGGCCAGCGGTGGCGGGTGCAGGAGCGGCGGACAGGTATGGGATCGGCAGCGGCATCACAGGTGAATTGGAAAGTGCCTGACCCTAGAGCAACGGAGCAACTACGGCGGGCACCGCGGACAAGAGGCTGGGGCGCGGGGTCGCCCCGATCCGGCATCGCAAGGACGGGGGGTGACAGTGAGCGGGATTTTAGACTGCCGCCAACCGGCTTCGGGCGGCCGCCAGCGTTCCGGGCCCGGACGGCGGCGCCGGAGGGCTTGTGCGCCCTGCCCGGGGCACCCTGTCAATGATGCCAAACCCCGAGCCGGTGGGCCCGGGCGCCCTCTGGTCGCGGGTTCGCGCCGCCTTCAGGCGAGTGCTTCCCACCGCCCGGTGCGCTCGGACTGCCAGAGCGCGTCGATCACCCGCGCCTGGGCCACCGCGTCGTCGATGCCCTGGGCCTGCGGGGCCGCACCGTCCCGCACGCGGCGCGAGAAGGCCTCCACCTGCAGCTGGTACTGGTCGCAGGCTGTCAGGGTTTCGTTGGTGATGCTGCTGCCGTCCAGCAGGCCGCCCTCGTCCAGCGCCAGGCGCATCTCGCCACCGCGCACCGCGTTGAAGGGGATCAAGAGCTCGATGCGGCCGCGCGTGCCCACCACCTGCACCCGCTGGTAGCGCACGCTCTGCGTCGACACGGTGAAGCTGGCCTGCCGACCCGCGCCAAAGTCCAGCAGCGCGCTGGTCAGCCGGTCGGTCCCCAGCGCCGGGTCGCGGTGCACCAAGGCGACGGCGCGCTGCGGCTCCGCCTCGAACAGATAGCGCCCGGCCAGCACCGCGTAGCAGCCGATGTCGTACAGCGCCCCGCCGCCGATGCCCGGCTGGTTGCGGATGTTGTGCGGGTCGTCGTTGAAGTACGAAAAGAACACCTGCACCGCCTGCGGCGTGCCGATGCGCCCGGCCCGCACCAGTTCGCGCGCGCGGTGCCACTGCGGGTGGTGGCGCACCATGAAAGCCTCTTCGATGTGCACCTGGCCTGCGGCGGCGCGCAGTGTTTGGGCCTCTGCCGCGCTCAGCGCCACGGGCTTCTCGCACAGCACGTGCTTGCCCGCAGCAGCGGCCTGCAGGGTCAGCGGCACATGCAGGTGGTTGGGCAGCGGGTTGTAGATGGCCTCGATGGCCGGGTCGGCCAGCAGCTCTTCGTAGCTGCCGTAGGCCTGCGCAATGCCCAGCTTCTGCGCCGCCTGCCGGGCCGCAGGCAGCGTGCGCGAGGCGATGCCGCGCAACTCCACCAGCGGGCTCGCCAGCAGGGCCGGAATCACGTGCTGCATGCCGATCCTGGCCGTGCTCAGCACGCCCCACACCACAGGTTTCATACCAAGCTTTCGGTTCGTTGTTGTCAAAGATAGCTGTTGAGCAGGTTCTCCAGCAGCTCCTGCCGGCCCGACACCGGCCGCGTGTCCTGGTTGCGCTCCAGGGCGCGGTCGGCCACCTCGGCCAGTCCCAGACGGCCGGCCAGCAAATCCTGGCCGAAGGCCGCGTTCCAGCCAGCATAGCGGGCATCGACGTGGCGGGCCAGGCGGCCGTCGGTGACCATCTTCTCGGCGATCAGCAGCGCCCGGGCCGCGACGTCCATGCCGCCGATGTGGCCGTGGAACATGTCCTCGGCATCCAGCGACTGGCGCCGCACCTTGGCGTCGAAGTTGAGGCCCCCGGTGGTGAAGCCGCCGGCCTGCAGGATCAGGTACAGGGCCAGCGCGGTCTCCGGGATGTTGTTGGGGAACTGGTCGGTGTCCCAGCCGCACTGCATGTCGCCGCGGTTCATGTCGATGGAGCCGAAGATGCCCAGGTCGATGGCCGTGGCGATCTCGTGCTCGAAGCTGTGCCCCGACAGCGTGGCGTGGTTGGCCTCGATGTTGACCTTGATCTCCTTGTCCAGGCCGTAGCGGGCCAGAAACCCGTAGACCGTGGCGGTGTCGAAGTCGTACTGGTGCTTGGAGGGCTCGCGCGGCTTGGGCTCGATCAGGATGGTGCCGGTGAAGCCGATCTTGTGCTTGTACTCCACCACCATGTTCAAGAAGCGCCCCATCTGGTCCAGCTCGTGGCCCACGCGGGTGTTGAGCAGGGTTTCATACCCCTCGCGGCCGCCCCACAGCACGTAGTTCTCGCCGCCAAGCTTGAGCGTCGCGTCCATCGCCTCCTTCACCTGCAACGCGGCCAGCGCAAAGATGTCGGGGTCCGGGTTGGTGGAGGCGCCCGACATGAAGCGCCGGTGGCTGAACAGGTTGGCCGTGCCCCACAGCAGCTTCACGCCCGTCTGGGCCTGCTTGGCCTGCAGCACGTCCACCATCTCGTGCAGGTACCTCACGCTCTCGCGGGGGGTGCTGCCCTCGGGCGCCACGTCGCGGTCGTGAAAGCAGTAGTACGGCGTGCCCAGCCGGGCGAAGAAGTCGAACGCCGCATCGGCCTTCAGCCGCGCCGCGGCCATGGGGTCGGCCACCTGCTGCCACGGGCGCTCGAAGGTGCCGTCGTAGCCGAAGGGGTCGAAGCCGTTCCAGCAGAAGCTGTGCCAGTAGCACACGGCAAAACGCAGGTGGTCTTGCATGCGCTTGCCCAGCACCAGGCGGTCTTTGTCGTACCACTTGAAGGCCAGCGGGTTGGTGGAATCGGGGCCTTCGTAGGCGATGGGGGAGATGTCGGAGAAGTAGGTGCTCATGGTTTTCTCGGCTAAGGACGGAACATGGCTCGGGACAGGGCTCAGGACGGGGCTCGGGGACATCAGGGCCTGCGGTACATGCTGCGAAACAAGGCATGGCGCGGCGCCAGCAAGGCGCGCTCGGCAGGGTCAGGCAGGTAGACGGTGTCGATGGGCGGCGGCAGGCACGCCCACTCCAGGGGAATGCCAACGCTCAATGCGCCCAGGCGGGCCGCGCCCAGCGCGCCGCCCACGGCCGAGCCGCCGTGGGTCACGATCTCCACGTTCAGCGCGCTGGCCAGCATCTGCGCCCAGAAGGCGCTGCGGGCGCCACCGCCCACCAGCGACAGGCGCGACACCTCGCTGCCTGCGGCATGCAAGGCCGCCAGGCCGTCCCGCAAACCAAAGCTCACGCCCTCCATCACCGCATAGCCCAGGCGTGCGGCGTCGGTGTCCATGTCCAGCCTGTGGAAGCTGCCGCGCACCCGCGCATCGTTGTGGGGCGTGCGCTCGCCGCTGAGGTAGGGCAGAAACACCGGCGCCGCCTCGCGGTCCGGGGCGCTCAGCGCCGCGGCGCGTGCGGCCACCTCGCCCGCGTCTGCAGCGCCCAGCAGGTGGGCCACCCACTGCAGCGCGCTGGCGGCGGCCAGCATCACGCTCATCTGGTGCCAGCGGCCCGGCACCGCGTGGCAGAACGCGTGGGTGGCGCTGGCCGCATTGGGCTGGTACTGCGGCGTGACCACAAACAGCACGCCGCTGGTGCCCAGCGACAGGAACCCTTGGCCGGGCTGCACCGCGCCCATGCCCACGGCGCTGGCGGCGTTGTCGCCCGCGCCACCAGCCACCACGGTGCCGGGCCGCAGCCCCAGCGACCGGGCCACATCGGTCCGCAGGCGCCCGCTCGCTGCGCTGCCCTCCACCAGGCGCGGCATGTGCCGGCGCGCCAGGCCGGTCAGCGCCAGCAGTTCATCCGACCAGTCGCGGCGCTGCACATCGAGCCACAGGGTGCCGCTCGCGTCCGACAGATCGCTCACGTGCTCGCCGGTCAGCATCAGGCGCACATGGTCCTTGGGCAACAGCACCTTGGCGATCTGCCGGAACACCGCGGGTTCGTGGCGTGCCACCCAGCGCAGTTTGGGGGCCGTAAAGCCGGGCATGGCAAGGCTGCCGGCCAGACCGCTCAGCGCCGGCAGCTCGCGCATCATCTCTGCGCACTCCTCGGCACTGCGCGTGTCGTTCCAGAGGATGGCGGGGCGCAGCACGCGGTCGTTTGCATCGAGCAGCACCGCGCCATGCATCTGGCCCGACAGGCCGATGGCCTCGGTGGCTGCGTACTCCTCGGGGTGCACGGCCCGCAGGCTGGCCAGGGCGTCCTGCGTGGCCGCCCACCAGTCGGCCGGGTCCTGCTCGCTGTGGCCGGGGTGGGGGCGCGACACCGACAGGGGCGCACCGGCGGCACCCAGCACCTGCTGGTCCGGGCCGAGCAACAAAGCCTTCACTTCCGAGGTGCCGATGTCGATACCGATGTACATGGTGGATGGCTGCGTTCAGTGAAGAAGGGCGGGCGGTGTGGCGCCTGCCGGTGGTGAGCCCAGGGTCTGCTCATCGGACCCCGCCGCGGCGACTGCCGGTGCGTGCATGGGCCGCAGCTCGTGGTGCAGCACCAGCGCGGCCGCGCCCACGGCCGAGGCCAGCAGGCCGTAGCGGGCTGCGCGCACGGCGGGCGCCGCCACGCCGGCGCTGGCTGCGTAGGCATCGAGCGTGTCGCGGGCCTGCTGCACGATGCCGGGGTGCCGCTCGCACGAGGGCCCGCCCACCACCAGCGCGCCGGGGTTGAAGGTGGTCCAGAGGTTTTGCAGCACCACGCCCAGGAACACACCGCCGCGCGCGGGGTCGCTCTGGCGCTCGAGCGCCCGGGCCCCGAAGAAGGTCTCGGCACACCCCTTGCGACCGCAGGAGCACGGCGGCCCGTCGATCTGCAATATGCTGTGGCCGATTTCGCCGGCCATGCCCTGCAGCCCGGTGAACAGCCGGTCGTTGAGCACAATGCCCGCCCCCACGCCCACGCCGCAGGTCACGAAGATCAGCGAGTCCGTCGCCTCACCATCTGCAAACTCGTACTCGCTGAGCGCGGCGGTGTCCGCCTCGTTCTGCACATGCACCGCCACCGGCGGGCTGCCCGCGTCGGCCAGCGCACGTGTGATCAGCGGCAAAAAGGCCACGTCGCGCCAGCCCAGGTTGGGTGCAAAGCGGATGGTGCCGGTGGCCTCGTCGAATGCGCCGGGCACGCCGATGCCCACGCCCGACACCGTGACCGGCCTGGCCGCCAGTTCGGCCTGCGTGCGCACCACCAGCGCCGCCGCCTGGCGGCACACGGCGGCGGGGTCGCGGTCGGCCAGGGGAGCCTCGGCCGCGCACAGCACCTCGCCGGTGACCGATACGCCCACCACCCGCAGCGACTCGACGCCGATCTCCACCCCCACCATGGCACGGCGGCTGCCGTCCAGGCGCAGCGGTGTGGACGGGCGGCCCATGCCCTGCGCGGCGGCCAGCCCGGTCTCGGCGAGCCAGCCTTCGTCGATCAACTCCCGCACCAGGAGGCTCACGGTGGATTTGGTCAGGCCGCTCTCGCCGGCCAGTTGGGCGCGCGAGAGGCTGCCTCGCTGGCGCAGCAGCCGCAGCAGCACGCTGCGGTTGATGCGTTTGACAAGTTGCTGGTCGCCAGTGGTCTTCATGCGGGTGTGGGGGTCGGCGCAGGCTCGCCAAGGCGGTGGGTCTGCGCTTTTCCGTCGGGTTGTTTGCCTGCGATGATCATGCCCAGAACTTCGTCCTCGGTGACATCGGCCGTGCGGTAGGCGCCCACCATGCGCCCGTTCTTCATCACCGCCAGGCGGTCGCTGAGCCCGAACACATCGGGCATGTCGTGGGTGATGAGGAAGATGCCCACGCCTTCGGCCTTGAGCTGGCGCACCAGGCGGCCCACCATGGCGGTCTCCTCGGGGCCCAGCGCGGCGGTGGGCTCGTCCATGATCAGGATGCGGGCGTTGAAGTAGATGGCGCGCGAGATGGCCACCACCTGGCGCTGCCCGCCCGACAGGCGCCGCACCGGCGTGCGCACGTTGCGGAAGTTCTTGTTCAGGCGCTCGAAGACCTTGCGGGCTTCGGCGTCCATGCGGTGGTCGTCCAGCGTGTTCCAGCGGGTGAGCAGCTCGCGGCCCAGGAACAGGTTGGCCACCGCGTCCAGGTTGTCGGCGAGCGCCAGCGTCTGGTAGATGGACTCGATGCCCAGCCGCTGCGCATCGGCCGGCGTGCGGATGTGGGCGCCCTGCCCCTGCACCAGCACCTCGCCGCTGTCGATGGGGTAGGCACCGGCCAGCATCTTCATCAGCGTGGACTTGCCCGCGCCGTTGTGCCCCAGCAGGGCCACCACCTCGCCCGGGTACAGGTTGAGGCTGACGTCGTCCACCGCCCGCACCCCGCCGAACGACTTGCGGATGCCGCGCATCTCCACGAGTGGCGCGTTCATGCGGTGTCTCCCGTCAGGCGGCGGTACACCACGTCGAACACCACGGCCGCGATCAGCACCTGCCCGATGATCACGTAGCGCAGGCCGATGGAGATGTCGAGCAGCAAGAGCCCGCTGTCGATGCTCTGCATGATGAGCGCCCCCAGCACCGACCCCAATATGGAGCCGCTGCCGCCCGCCAGCGCCGTGCCGCCGATGACAGCAGCCGCGATCACGAACAGCTCCATGCCCGTGCCCAGCGAATTGGTGCCGGCGTTGAGCCGCGCGATCGAGACCATGGCCGCAATCGTGATGAGCACACCCATCAGCGCAAACAGCATCAGCGTGACGCGCCGCACCGGAATGCCGACCAGGGCCGCGGCCTCCGGGTTGCCGCCGATGGCGAACACGTAGCGCCCAAAGCGCGTGCGCCGCACGATGAACGACAGCACCACCGCCACGCCGCCCCAGATGAGCACGGGGATGGGCACGCCCTGCGGCGCATCCTTGGTGGGGATCTGGTACGCGTTCATGGTGGCGACAAAGCCCACGGCGATCACCGCCGGCACGGCTGCCACCAGCGCATCGAGCCACAGTGCGGGGTTGGGCACGCCGTACGAGGCCTTCGCCCGGCGCCGCAGCCAGGTCTTCAGGCCCAGCGCCACCACCAGCACCACGGCCAGCACCCAGCTGGCCTGCACGCCGATGGCGCCATCGAAGCCGCCACCCAGGCGCTGAAAGAAGCTGTCACTGACCGGCTGGGTCTTGCCGTCGGCCACCATGAAGGCCGCGCCGCGAAACGACATCAGCCCGCCCAGCGTGACCACGAACGACGGCACCCCCAGCATCGCCGTGAGCGCGCCCTGGTAGAGCGACACACCGATCGCCACCGCCAGCCCGGCGAGCGACGCCGCCACCCAGTGCCAGCCGGCGGTGTACATCAGCGTGGCGATCAGAACGCCGACGAAACCCATCACAGAGCCCACCGAAAGATCGATGTGGCGCGCCACGATCACCAGCACCACCACCGTGGCCACGATGCCGACCACGGCCGTCTGCTGGGCGATGTTGTAGAGGTTCTCGGGCGACAGGAACAGGCCGCCCGAGAGGATGTTGAACACGACGGCGGTGACCACCAGGACGGCGCCCATCAGCACCAGCCGCCAGTCGATGGCCAGCTGCCTGAGGGCATGGGGAACAGGACTCACAAGCGCACTCCGCCAAAATTGTTCGTGAAGGGACCGGGCGCAGGCCGGCCCGCCGCGCGCGGCAGGGCCCCGCTCCCGGTCCGGGAGCTTCAAAACGTGTTGTTCAGCCACCGGGCGGCATGCAGCGCCGCGCCGGGGTCACTTCACTTGCAGGCGGCGGGCGCGTTGGCCGCATCCACACCCTTGCACAGCGCGTCCTTCTGGATCCAGCCGGCCTTCACCACCAGGTCGAGGTTCTTGGCGGTGATGGGCACGGGTTTCAGGAACTGCGCCTGCAGCGGCACTTTCTTCTCGCCGCCGTTCCAGGTCTGGGCGCCGGCCACCTTCTGCCCCTTGGCCAGCGCGACGGCGGCGGCCGCCGCGTCGCGGCCCAGGTCGCGGGCGTCCTTCCAGACCGACACGGTCTGCGAGCCCTGGGCCACGCGGTTGAGCGCCGCATGGTCGCCGTCCTGGCCCGACACCGGAATGCCCTTGATGCCCTTGGCCGTGAGCGCCGCCACCACACCGCCGGCCGTGCCGTCGTTGGAGGCCACCACGGCGTCGATCTTGCCGCCGCTCTTGGTGATGATCTGCTCCATGTTCTTTTGCGCGACCTCGGGCTTCCAGCCTTCGGTGTATTCCTCGCCGACGATCTTGATGTCGCCCTTGGTGATGGCCGCCTCGATCACCTCTTGCTGCCCGCCGCGCAGGAAGTTGGCATTGGGGTCGGTGGGCGAGCCCTTGATCATCACGTAGTTGCCCTTGGGCTTGGCCTCGAACACCGCGCGGGCCTGCATGCGGCCGACCTCGACATTGTCGAAGGTGATGTAGAACACGCCGGGCGCTTCGATCAGGCGGTCGTACGCCACGACCGGGATCTTCTGCTGCGCGGCCTTGTTGACCGCGGGCAGGATCGCGTCCTTGTCCATCGCCAGCACGATCAGCACCTTGGCGCCCTTGGCGATCAGCGAGTCGACGTCGGACAGCTGCTTTTCGGGCGAGCCGCCCGCGTCGGCGCTGATGTAGCTGGCCCCGAGCTTGGCCAACTGGTCCTTGATGGCCTTCTCGTCCGTCTTCCAGCGCTCTTCCTGGAAGTTGGACCAGCTCACGCCCACCACCTGGGCAAAGGCGCTGGCGCCGGACAGGCCCAGCACCAGGGCTGCCAGGGCGGTCAAGGTTGTCTTCAATTTCATTCTTGTCTCCATTGATGGCCTCGTGCGGGCCTTGGTTGGTGTGAACGACGTTGACTGTCGCGCCGCAACCCCTCTCGCTGAACCCTGCAGGCTGCAGTCCGTGGCGGGCGGTTCCCCCTTCCGGGCAACTACCTCCGCCGACATAGTGCGGACGACGAACTAATTATGGAAGGGCTGAACCGACGCACACATCGGGGCAAACCCGACATAGTTTGATGAGTGAACTTATTAGTTGCACAGCGATGGAACGGTGATCCCGCGAATGCCGCGCCGTGCCCTGCGGATAGCCGTCGCGGCTTGGGGTGGTCGGCGTGCGCGTGCGATGGCACCGCCCGGGTGCCAGCTTCAAATCCCCCGCCCGGTCAGGGCTGAGAAAGTCCGTCCCGGGCGTGCCGCTTAAAATCCTCGGATTCCAGCCCGCCCGGCGGGTCTACCAGCACCAAAGCCCCTTCCATGAGCTCCTCTGCCTCCTCCACCCCTATCTCGTACAAAGACGCCGGCGTTGACATCGACGCGGGCGACGCGCTCATCGAGCGCATCAAGCCGCTGGCCAAGAAGACCATGCGCGAAGGCGTGCTGGCGGGCATCGGCGGCTTTGGCGCCCTGTTCGAAGTGCCCAAGCGCTACAAGGAGCCCGTGCTGGTGTCCGGCACCGATGGCGTGGGCACCAAACTCAAGCTCGCGTTCGAATGGAACATGCACGACACCGTGGGCATCGACCTGGTGGCCATGAGCGTGAACGACGTGCTGGTGCAGGGCGCCGAGCCCCTGTTCTTCCTGGACTATTTCGCCTGCGGCAAGCTCGATGTGGACACCGCCGCGGCCGTGATCGGCGGCATTGCCAAAGGCTGCGAGCTGTCTGGCTGCGCGCTGATCGGCGGCGAAACCGCTGAAATGCCCGGCATGTACCCCGCAGGTGAATACGACCTGGCCGGCTTTGCCGTCGGTGCGGTCGAAAAGGCCAAGATCCTGACCGGCCAGGACGTGAAGCCCGGCGATGTGGTGCTGGGCCTGGCCAGCCACGGCGTGCATTCCAACGGCTTCAGCCTGGTGCGCAAGTGCATCGAGCGCGCGGGCGCCACAGCCCCGGCCACGCTGGACGGCAAGCCCTTCAAGCAGGCCATCATGGAGCCCACCCGCCTGTACGTGAAGAACGTGCTGGCCGCGCTGGCCGCCCACCCGCACACGCAGGATGCCGGCGGCATCAAGGCCCTGGCCCACATCACCGGCGGCGGCCTGCTGGAGAACATCCCCCGCGTGCTGCCCGACGGCACCGCCGCCCACCTGACCAAGGGGAGCTGGCCCCAGACCGAGCTGTTCGCCTGGCTGCAGAAGACGGCCGGTATCGACGACATCGAAATGAACCGCACCTTCAACAACGGCATCGGCATGGTGGTGGTGGTGGATGCTGCCGCCGCTGAAGCCACGGCCGCCACGCTGCGCGCCGCGGGCGAGCAGGTGTACGCCATCGGCACCATCGCCGCACGCGGCGAAGGTGCGGCCGTGGTCGTGGCCTGAAGTGATGCAATGCCCCGCCGAGCCGCTTCGCGGCTTCTCCCCAGTCTCGCATGGTAGAGCTCTGCGGGCAGGGGGACGGCGCCAGCTCGGCGGAGTGGCCCGAGCGAGGCGTCCGCTGGCCGGGGCTGCGTCAGTTGCTGACCATGCGGTCGATACCGAGCACCGTGGCTAACCAACATCCCACCACCCTGCCCCCGCTCGCCGCGACGCAAGGCATCGTGATCGCCAGCTATGTGCTCATGGCGGCCACGCTGCTGCTGGTGATGTGGCGGGGGCTGCTGCCGGGCCTGTTGTGCGTGTGCCTGGGTTTTCTGCTGACGCGGGCACTCACCCGCTGGTTCGCGCAGGGTCTGAGCCGGGTGCGGCGCCAGGCCCATCCTTCGGTCTCGGCGTTGCGCGTTGCGCAGATTGCGGCCGCCGCACTGGTGATGCTGCTGCCACTGGCGCTGCTGGCGGCGGGGCTCACGCATTCGCGCGGCTATCTGGTCACCGCACCGCAGCAGTACCAGGAGCTGCTCAACTACATGGCGCGCACGGTGCTGGAGCTGCGGCTCAAGCTGCCGGAGGACATGGCCGCGCACCTGCCCGAAGGCGTGGCCGACATCCAGCGCATCATCGCCAGCTACCTGGGCGCCAAGGCAGGCGCACTGGCCATGGCCGGCCGTGCCTGGCTTGCCGGCGTGCTGTTTGCCTATGTGGGCCTGCTGATCGGCGCCCTGGCCGCCGTGCGCCCCGCAGTGCTGGCGCGCGGCCCCCTGGCCCAGCAACTGCGGCTGCGCATCACGCTGTTCGGCGAGGCGTTCCGTCAGATCGTCGCCGCGCAGTTCTGGATCGCGGCGTTCAACACCCTGCTGACGGGCCTGTTCCTGTTGTTCGTGCTGCCGGTGTGGGGCCTGGAACTGCCCTACACGCCGGTGTTGATCACCTTCACCTTCATCGCCGGGCTGGTGCCTATCGTGGGCAACCTGGTGTGCAACGTGGTGATCACCATCGTGGGCCTGTCGGTGTCGCCCCTGGCGGCCGCGGCCTGCCTGGGCTTTCTCATCCTGATCCACAAGGCCGAATACGTGATCAACGCCAAGGTGGTGGGCCGCCGCACCCAGATGGGCGTGTGGGAGCTGCTGTCGGTGATGTTCGTCGCCGAGGCGGTCTTCGGCCCCGCGGGGCTGGTGGCGGCACCGCTGTTCTATGCGTACCTGAAAAAGGAACTGGTGGCGGCGCGGCTGGTGTAGCCCGCGCGCAGGTTCTATCCGGTGCACCCTTGTGTGCCCAGCCAATAGCCGGTGTCGCGTCGTTCACGCCGCACCGTCCGGCTCTCAAGGACCTTTTATCGTCATCCAACTTCTGATCGATATCCAAGAGCGGCGTACCTCCCTCGCCATCAAGATTTTTGAATGCGTATGCGCCTCGAAAATCCCAATGAAGCACTGAACTACAACGTCTTTTCGACAGGTCTCCAATGACCCAGTAAGGCGGCATCGAGCCCTGCCACGTCCTGGCCGTCGAACAGCACCTGGCCGCTACTCGCCATCAAGATTTTTGAATGCGTATGCGCCTCGAAAATCCCAATGAAGCACTGAACTACAACGTCTTTTCGACAGGTCTCCAATGACCCAGTAAGAGTTGTATCGGACGACAAAACAAACACGCTCCGGCAGCTGTTTTGCACTCCCTCGAACCTATCATGCGCGGCGATTTGAGCCCCCTTCAAGAGGGACACCGCCACAACAAATGATATGAAGAGGGAATCACCATGGGCAAGCCGGCAGCAAGGCTGGGAGATCTGACGAAGCACGGAGGGCCGATCACGCAGGGATCGCTGACCGTGCTGATCGGCNGAAGAGGGAATCACCATGGGCAAGCCGGCAGCAAGGCTGGGAGATCTGACGAAGCACGGAGGGCCGATCACGCAGGGATCGCTGACCGTGCTGATCGGCTCGCAAGGCGGGATTGCCTGCTCCAGCTGCCCGGGCGGCAAGGCCATCGGCAGCCCCGTCAACCCCACGCTGGGCGCCAAGGTGCTGGTGGGTGCGGAGGACCTCGACTTTGCCCTGCCCGGCCCCATGCCGCTGGTGTGGCAGCGCCAGTACAGCAGCTACGTCAACGCAGAGCACGGCGGCGACTGCGGGCTGCTGGGCTANGACTTTGCCCTGCCCGGCCCCATGCCGCTGGTGTGGCAGCGCCAGTACAGCAGCTACGTCAACGCAGAGCACGGCGGCGACTGCGGGCTGCTGGGCTACGGCTGGAAGCTGCCGCACGAGCTGAGCATCGAGCTACAAGCCACGCAGACCCTGCTGCGCGATGCTGGCGGGCGGGTCATCACGTTCGGCGAAGCCCTGGAGCCTGGGCAGACGCTGCGCAGCGACAGCGAAGGCCTGCTGCTGATGCGCGGTGGCGGCATGGGGGTGGCGCAGGCCTTGTCTGCTCTGGCTGGTAATACCGAGAATCCTCCCGTTTCCACTACCGGCGCCAACCCTTACCCCAACACCGCAGAAGAACTCCTGCCCTGGCACCGGCAACAACGCTGGGCCCATGTACCTGCCGCCGCCAAGGCCGACCCCAACTACCTGCTGGCCGCCACGCAGGGCGGGCGCACCGTCTGGCTCTTCAAGGTGCCAGCCGAGGGGTCTTCCAAGGGCCCATGCCGCCTCATCGGCCTGATCGACGCCTACGGGCGCAGCCAGCACTACCAGCACGACGAGCACGGACGCCTGCAAGGCATCACCGACGGGGCGGGCCGGCGCTATACGCTGCTGTACAACCGACCCAGCAGCGCCGCAGACGCAGCAACCGCCACAGCACCCCCGCAAACCCTCCCGGGCCTGAACCCCGACAGCGGCCTGCGCCTCGTGGGCGTGGACTGCACCTACAACCCGCACGACCCCGAGCATGCGGGTTCTAGCTCAGGCTCAGGCTCAGGCTCCAAGGGCCCATGCCGCCTCATCGGCCTGATCGACGCCTACGGGCGCAGCCAGCACTACCAGCACGACGAGCACGGACGCCTGCAAGGCATCACCGACGGCGCGGGCCGGCGCTATGCGCTCCTGTACAACCGACCCAGCGGCGCCGCAGACGCAGCAACCGCCACAGCACCGCCGCAAACCCTGCCGGGCCTGAACCCCGACAGCGGCCTGCGCCTCGTGGGCGTGGACTGCACCTACAACCCGCACGACCCCGAGCATGCGGGTTCTAGCTCAGGCTCAGGCTCAGGCTCCGGTGCGGGCGCACAGCGGCACGCCCCCATCCCCCTGGTGCGCTACCACTACAGCCCCCTGGGCGATCTCATCGCCGTGCACGCCCGCGACGGGCGGCGCACCCGCCAGTTCACCTACGACAGCGCCCACCGCATGGTCTCCCACCGCGTGGGCAGCGGCCCCGAGCACACCTATGTCTACGAAGATCAGGTCGAAGGCCAGCGCTCCAGTGCAAACTTCGGCAACCCACCGCCGCGCCCCGGCGCCCGCGTGGCCGAACACCACAACGAAGAAGGCCTGAGCTACTACTTCGGCTACGAAGACGTCCACCCCCAGGACCCGCGGGCCGCCAGCTGCACCCCAAGGTGCTGTTGCCCAAGGACCATGTGNGAACCCCGACAGCGGCCTGCGCCTCGTGGGCGTGGACTGCACCTACAACCCGCACGACCCCGAGCATGCGGGTTCTAGCTCAGGCTCAGGCTCAGGCTCAGGCTCAGGCTCAGGCTCCGGTGCGAGCGCACAGCGGCACGACCCCATCCCCCTGGTGCGCTACCACTACAGCCCCCTGGGCGAGCTCATCGCCGTGCACGCCCGCGACGGCCGGCGCACCCGCCAGTTCACCTACGACAGCGCCCACCGCATGGTCTCCCACCGCGTGGGCAGCGGCCCCGAGCACACCTACGTCTACGAAGACCAGCGCCAAGACCATAAAGTCCCCGGCGCCCGCGTGGCCGAACACCACAACGAAGAAGGCCTGAGCTACTACTTCGGCTACGAAGACGTCCACCCCCAGGACCCGCGGGCCGCCAGCT
>NZ_LMPT01000022.1 GCF_001424425.1 Acidovorax sp. Leaf191 | reverse complement strand
CTTGGGGCGGAATTCACCCTGCTCGTCGAAGTCGGTGATGGGGAACGACAGCAGGCCGGAGCCCATGATGGATTTGAGTTCTTGCGGGTTCATGGTCATTGCAACGAGGGGAGAAAGGTGGATGAAACAGATGTGTCAGGGGCTCAGTCGAGCTTGATGTTGGCGGCCTTGACCACGCTGGCCCAGCGCGCGCGCTCCTTGGCGAAGAACTGGTCTTGCTCGGTGGGCGTCATCGTGACGACTTCAGCACCCTGGCCGGCCAGGCGCGAGCGGATTTCCGGAGCGCGGATGGCGGTGATCAGTGCCTTGTTGAGCTTTTGCACCACGGCCTCGGGCGTGCCGCGCGGCACCAGGATGCCTTGCCATGTGCCCGACTCGTAGCCCGCCACGCCCTGCTCGGCGATGGTGGGCACGTCGCCGATCAGCGGCATGCGCGTGGCCTTGGAGACGCCCAGCACCTTGAGCTTGCCGTTCTGCACCTGGGGCAGGGTGGCCAGCATGCCGTTCATCAGCACCTGGGTCTGGCCGGCGACGGTGTCCTGGATGGCGGTCACGCCGCCCTTGTAGGGGATGTACTGCCAGCGCGCGCCGCTGGCGCGCTCCAGCGCCACACCGGCCAGGTGGGGGGCGCTGCCGGTGGCCGTGACGGCAAAGTTCAGGTCGTTCTTCTTGGAGTAGGCGACCAGCTCCTTGAGGTTGCTCACCGGCACGGAGGGGTGCACCACCAGCAGGTGGGGCGAGTAGGCCAGCATGGTTACGCCACGCAGGTCCTTCGAGGGGTCGAACGACAGCTTGGTGTAAACCGAGGGGCTGATGGCCAGCGCGCCCACGTCGCACAGCAGCACGGTGTAGCCGTCCGGTTCTGCCTTGGCGACGAAGTCGGCACCCAGGTTGCCATTGGCGCCGGGCTTGTTCTCCACGATCACGCTTTGCTTGAGCGCTTCGGACAGCGACTGGCTGATGGAGCGCGCAATGATGTCCGAGCTGCCGCCTGGAGGGTAGGGCACCACGATGCGCAGTGTCTTGGCAGGCCATTCAGCGGTCTGGGCCGTGGCGGATGCTGCGGCCAGGGCGGCAGTGCAGGCAAGAAGGATGGCGCGACGCTTCAAAGTCATGGAATGTCTCCGTTCGTTAGGTTGTTGTTAGTCATCGTACAACTAAGCCCAGCAAAGCGCAATGATCAATCCCTCAAACCACGGGTTTACCCGTAAAAAATCAGGGTAATCACTGATATTTCAGGGACGAATTTCCCTGTGCTGTCGAGGGAAAAGGCGCTGGATGGATCGCTGAAAACCTCGGGTAATCCCTTTGTCATGCCCAGCATGTGTGGGGCCACAATGGCGCCCATGTTGTATGACGACATATAACAAACCGACGCCGCATGCAAAGAACCGCGGCCGAACAACGCCTGGCCACGCCGGGACGCAAGCAACAACCAAAGGGGATAGGAATGATCGCAGCACTTCGTACCCACCGCCGTCCGGGACGGCTGGCGCAGCTGGCCTTTGCCGTGGGCGCCGCACTGGCCACCCCCGGTGCCTGGGCCGCCACCTGGGTCTATGTGTCCAATGCCGACAGCCAGGACGTGTCGGTCTATGAGCTGGACCGCAGCGCCGCGGCGCTCAAGCCCGTGGACACCACGGCGGTCGGCGGTATGGCCATGCCCATGTCTGTGAGCCCGGACAAGAGGGTGTTGTATGTGGCGCTGCGCTCGCAGCCTTTTCGCGTGGTGAGCCTGGCGATCGATCCCGCCAGCGGCAAGCTGCGCAAGCTGGGCGAAGCCCCGCTGGCCGACAGCATGGCCAATATCGACACCGATGCCACGGGGCGCTGGCTGTTTGCGGCGTCTTACCCCGGCCACAAGATCACGGTCAACAGCATTGGCAAGGACGGGGCGGTGGGGGCGGTGCAGCAGCTCATCCCGACGGCACCGAACGCCCACGCCATTCACGCCGACGCGACCAACCGCTTTGTGTTTGCCACCAGCCTGGGCGGCGACAACCTGTCGGCCTGGCGCTTCGATGCCGAAACCGGCAAGCTTTCTGCGAACGAGCCCGCCCTCACCACGGTGGCGCCTGAGAAATCGGGCCCGCGCCACTTCGTGTGGGACAAGGGCCAGCGCTTCATGTACGTGCTCAACGAACTGGACGCCGCCGTGCACGTGATGGCCTACGACGCTGCGCG
Source organism: Acidovorax sp. Leaf191 (assembly GCF_001424425.1). Lineage (GTDB taxonomy): Bacteria > Pseudomonadota > Gammaproteobacteria > Burkholderiales > Burkholderiaceae_C > Acidovorax. The sequence continues at coordinate 407,075 of NZ_LMPT01000022.1, read as the reverse complement.
CGGTGGCCTGCGCTCGGTGCAGCGCGCCAGTGCGCTGCCCGCCGGCTTTACCGGCAAGCCGTGGGCGGCCGACCTGCACCTGTCGCCCGATGGCCGCACGCTGTATGCGTCCGAGCGCACCTCCAGCACGCTCAGCAGCTTCCGGGTCGATGCGGCCACGGGCCAGTTGCAGCCGCTGGGCCAGGTGCCCACCGAAAAATCCCCGCGCGGCTTTGCGGTGGACTCGTCCGGCCGCTTCCTCATCGCCGCAGGGCAGGAGTCGCACCAGGTGTCGCTGCACCCCATCGACCCCGCCACCGGTATCCCCGGCGCGCCCACGCGCGCGCCCGCGGGCAAGAACCCCAACTGGGTCGAGATCGTCGACCTGCCCTGAGCCCCGGCGTCCGACAACGCACTGGCACCGAAGCGAACCCCATGACAACCCGAGGAGACACCGCCGCATGAGCCCGCAGCCACAGACCGACCAGGCCTCCAACCCCACAGCCTCAACGGCCCCCACCGCAGCGCCGGCCTCGCGCCGTGCCTTCATGGCCGGCGCCATCGCCGCCACCGCCGCCGCAGGCACCGGCGGCCTGGCGCAGGCCCAGTCCTTCGACTTCAAGCCCCACCAGCGCTACCCCGATCCGGCCGTGCAGGTGCTGGACCCGTCGTTTGCCAAGTACCGCCTGTTCAGCAGCAGCGTGGAGCAGATCGCCACCGGCTTTCGCTGGGTGGAGGGCCCTGTGTGGGTGGGCGACGGCCGCTACCTGCTGTTCTCTGACATCCCCAACAACCGCATCGTCCGCTGGGACGAGGCCACAGGCCAGACAGGCGTGTTCCGCCACCCGGCCAATTTCTCGAACGGCCTGGCGCGCGACCGGCAGGGCCGCCTGCTGGTGTGCGAGCACCTCACGCGCCGCGTGACCCGCACCGAATACGACGGCAGCATCACCGTGCTGTCCGACGGCTTCAACGGCAAGCGCCTGAACTCGCCCAACGACATCGTCTGCAAGAGCGACGGCTCGATCTGGTTCACCGACCCGCCGTTCGGCATCGGCGGCCATTGGGAGGGCGACAAGGCCGCGGCCGAGCTGCCGCATTCCGTCTACCGCATCGACCCGAGCAGCGGCAAGACCGAGCTGGTGCTGAATGACCTGGCCGGCCCCAACGGCCTGTGCTTCTCGCCCGACGAAAAACGCCTGTACATCGTCGAAGGCCGCGCGCAACCGAACCGCTTGGTCTGGGCGTTTGATGTGGGCACCGGCGCACGCCTTGCCAACAAGCGCGTGCACATCGACGCCGGTGGCCCGGGCGCGCTCGACGGCATCAAGTGCGACGAGGACGGCAACCTGTGGTGCGGCTGGGGCAGCAATGGCTCGCCCAGCGCCAGTGCGGCCGACCTCGACGGCGTGATGGTGTTCAACCCCGCGGGCAAGCCCATCGGCCACATCCGCCTGCCCGAGCGCTGCGCCAACCTGGTGTTCGGCGGGCCCAAGAAAAACCGCCTGTTCATGGCCAGCAGCCATTCCGTCTACGCGCTGTACGTGGAGACGCGGGGCGCCGTCTAGGCGCCATCGCGCGCCTGCCTGGCCCTGGGCCCAGCCCCTCATTCCACCCGTTTCATCCCATCATCCACAAACCAGGAGACTTTCCATGCAACGCAGAACCCTCATCCACACGGCCGCTCTGGCCGCCGCTGTGGGCCTCACCGCCATGCCGGCCGCGGCCCAGGGTACCTGGCCCACCGGCAAGACCATCAGCTACGTCGTGCCGTTTGCCGCAGGCGGCACCACCGACACGCTGGGCCGCCTGATCGGCCAGCAGCTGGGCACGGCCCTCGGGACCACCGTCGTGGTCGAGAACAAGGGCGGCGCGGCCGGCAGCATCGGCTCGGAAGCCGCGGCACGTGCCGCGCCCGACGGCTACACGCTGCTGGGCGGCACCGTGAGCTCGCACGCCATCAACGTGAGCCTGTACCCCAAGCTGGGCTACGACCCCATCAAGTCGTTCAGCCCCGTCACGCTGATCGGCACCAACCCGGTGGTGCTGGTGGTGTCGGCCAACAGCCCGCACAAGACGCTCAAGGACGTGCTGGCCGCGGCCAAGGGCAAGGAAGGCGGCCTGTCGTCCGCGTCTGCAGGCACCGGCAGCTCGCAGCATCTGGCCGTGGAACTGCTGGCCTACAAGTCGGGCGTGAAGTTCACGCACATCCCGTACAAGGGCAGCGGCCCGGCCATCCAGGACGTGATCAGCGGCCAGGTCGACATGATGTTCGACACCACCGTGGTCGCCGCCCCGCACATCCAGAGCGGCAAGCTGCGCGCCATCGCGGTGACCTCGCCCAAGCGCCTGGCGTCGATGCCCGACGTGCCCACGGTGGCAGAGTCGGGCGTGAACGGCCTGGCGGACTTTCAGGTGCAATCGTGGCAGGCGATCTTCGCGCCGGCCAACACCCCGGCGCCCATCGTCACGCGCCTGCATGACGAGATCCGCAAGATCCTGGCCCAGCCCGACATGCAGACCCGCCTGAAGGGCTTCGGCATGGAGCCTGCCGACATGACCACCGCCCAGATCGCCACGTTCCAGAAGGCCGAGGTAGACAAGTGGGCCCAGGTGATCAAGGCCGCCAACATCAAGGTGGACTGAGCCACCAGCACTTTTCAGCGATCTCCCTGTAAGTAGGTTGCGGAATGGTCTTCGGGCCATTCCGCTTTTTTTATGGCGCGTCTGCAGGGTGGGCCGCGCCGGCGCGCCGGGCCAGCACGTAGTCGGGGTGCTGCCCCGTGAGCAGCAGGAACATGGCGTACGCGGGCCCCTGCATGTTGCGCTCGTCGGTCGCGCTTTCGAGCGCCTGCCAGGTGCGCGACTGCACGCCGCCCCGGCTGCCGGTCTGCAGCGGGTAACCCATCAGTTCCGCGGCCTGCGCCTGGCTGAGCCCGGCGGCGGTGCGGCTGGCCTTGAGCTGGTCGCCGGTGGGGATGGGCATAGGCATGGCAAGGGGGATGATGGGGGTGGCAGACGTCATGGTGAAGATGGACGTGGGTAATGATTTGCTATGTTTTTGATAGCTGTTTGCGCTTGATGAGCAAGCGGTGACGGCCATTTTCATGCAGATTGCGGCCGCTGCGGGGCCATGTGGCCATGCTGTAGGTCCTGTGCGACAGGGAAGGGCGCCAGCAGGATGGACGCGCGTCGCACCTTTCCGCGCCACAGGTGCGACCCCCAGGTGGGGGAGGCGCTCAGCGCCTTGAGGGGCCTACTCCTCCTCGCCCAGGAACCCGCCGCTCTGGTGGCCCCACAGCCGCGCGTACACGCCGCCTTGCGCCAGCAGTTGCGCGTGGGTGCCTTCCTCCACGATGCGGCCGGCATCCAGCACGATGAGCCGGTCCATGGCCGCGATGGTGGACAGGCGGTGTGCAATGGCGATCACGGTCTTGCCTTGCATCAGGCCGTCCAGGCTTTGCTGGATGGCGGCTTCGACCTCGGAGTCGAGCGCGCTGGTGGCTTCGTCCAGCAGCAGTATGGGCGCGTCCTTGAGCATCACGCGCGCAATGGCCACGCGCTGGCGCTGCCCGCCCGACAGTTTCACGCCGCGCTCGCCCACCTGGGCGTCGTAACCGGAGCGCCCGTGCAGGTCGCTCAGGTTCTCGATGAACTCGGCGGCCTCGGCGCGTTGCGCTGCGGCATGCATGTCTTCTTCCGTCGCATCAGGACGGCCGTACAGGATGTTGTCGCGCATCGAGCGGTGTAGCAGCGACGTGTCCTGTGTGACCATGCCGATGTTGCGGCGCAGGCTGTCCTGCGTCACATGGGCGATGTCCTGGCCGTCGATCAGCACCCGGCCGGCGCGCACGTCATGAAAGCGCAGCAGCAGGTTCACCAGCGTGGACTTGCCCGCGCCGGACCGGCCGATGAGGCCGATCTTCTCGCCGGGCCGGATCGTGAGTTGAAGCTGGTCGATGACGGGGCGGCCGTTGCCGTAGGCAAAGCTCACATTGTCGAAGTGCACCTGGCCTTGGGTCACCTGCAGGGGCTGCGCGTCGGGTGCATCCACCACGGTGCGCGGCTTGGTCAGCGTGTTGATGCCGTCCTGGATGGTGCCGACGCTCTCGAACAGCGTGGTCATCTCCCACATCACCCAGTGGGCATGGCCGGAGACGCGCAGCGTCATGGCGATGACGGCGGCCACCGCGCCTGCGCCCACCTGGCCCTGCGTCCACAGCCACAATGCCGTGCCGCAAGCGCCCAGGATCATGGCTACCACCAGGGCCTGGTTCACGATCTCGAACCGGCTCACCAGGCGCATCTGCGCGTAGCCCGTGAGCTTGAAGGCATCCATGGCCGCACGTGCAAACTCCGACTCGCGCCGCGTGTGCGAGAAGAGCTTGACGGTGGCGATGTTGGTGTAGGCATCGGTGATGCGCCCGGTCATCACCGATCGCGCATCGGCCTGCGCCTTGCCGACCTTGCCCAGGCGGGGCACGAAGTACCAGCAGGCCAGGCCGTAGGCCACGATCCACACCGCGAAGGGCACGATCAGGCGCGCATCGAAACCTGCCAGCAGGATGAGGATGGTGGCCAGGTAGATGCCCATGCCGATCACCACATCGGTCGTGGTGAAGATCATGTCGCGCACCGCCAGCGCGGTCTGCATGATCTTGGTGGTGATGCGGCCTGCGAACTCATCGGCATAGAAGGCCATGCTCTGGCCCAGCATCAGGCGGTGGAAGTTCCAGCGCAGGCGCAGCGGGAAGTTGATGGCCAGCGCCTGGTGCTTGAGGCTGGTTTGCAGCGACACCAGCACCAGCGTGCCCATCAGCAGTGCGACGATGCCCAGGATGGCACCCTTGCGCTCGTCCCACAGCGCGGCCGGCGCCACGGTGGACAGCCAGTCGACCACGTGCCCGAGCACGGCGAACAGCAGCGCCTCGAACACGGCGATCGCCGCAGAGAGGGCCGCCATCGCCACGACGTAGCCGCGCACGCCGCGCGTGCCGTCCCACACGAAGGCCATGAAGTCCTTCGGGGGCAAATGGGGTTCAGCGGGAGGGTAGGGAGAAATTCGGCTTTCGAAATACTTGAACACGTAGCAGGGCTCCTTGGCACCCGTCGCGTGTCTTTTTGGCGATATCAGTCCGAACGTCGGGGCTGTGCGCTACGGGGCTGTGCGGCTTTGCGGCACCGTGTGCTGCATATCTGCGCGCCAGCGTGCATGCCACCGGGGCCGGTGCCCGCGCGGCTTCAAAAAGACAGGGATCAGGTTTGTGAATCCCCGATGGTAGAGGACCCGCAAGGCCGGGGTATGTCAGCAGAGAGCTTGTCCGCCACTTGTGTGGGTGAACCTTGGGGCCGCCTGGCAGCGCCCGCGTTTTTGTGCGCGCAGCCCCATGTCGCCCGCAGCGGACATGATGCCTGGTGCTGCGCTACAGCAGCACGGTGACGACCACGATCACCACGCCCAGCGCCAGGTTCACCCCCACCCACTGGCGGATGCTGGCCATGGCCTGGCCGCCCGCGGGCCAGTCGGACGCTGCCACCGCGCGTTGCAGGCGCTTGAACAGTGCGAAGCGGATGTGGCCGAAGATGGCCATCATCACGATGCCCAGCGTGGCCATGATCGTCCAGTCGAGCGGCATCGCAAAGGCGCCGCCGGACTGCACCGTCTGCTTGGCCACCCGGCCGATCATCCAGAGCCCGCTGGCGAGCGCCACCACGACCGCCACCGTCACGGCCGCCAGAAAGCGCTGCAGCACGTCGTGCATCAAGCGCAGTCGTTGCGGCGGCTCCAGCGATTGGGCAGCGGGGCGCAGGAAGAAATGGGCGAAGACCATGCCGCCGATCCACACGATGATGGACAGGATGTGAGCGAGCTTGAGGGCGTTGTAGAGCATGGTCGTGCGTGGTTGTGGGAGCTTGTGGGGATGCGCCGGCCCGGAGCCGGGGAGGGTGTGCGGACTTTCAGCCCGCTGCCGATTGTGCCGTGGGAGTGCCTTGCAGCCACCCTAGGCAGCGCAGGGCCATATGGATTCGGATGTCGACACCGGGAGGCGGCGGGCAACGTGGCGTGGCGGGGCCGGTAGTGCCAAGGGCTGGACCCCGTTTGCAGGCAGCGTCAATGGGCGCGCCACTGCGGGCGAGCCGGTGATTCACGCGGGTCACGGCGCGGCCATATGGTGCTGTACCGCGACGCACACCTGGTTGCCCCCGTTTTTCTTGGCCATGTACATGGCCTCGTCCGCATGGGTCAGCAGCAGGTGGGCGTCCGTGCCGTGCTTGGGGTAGACGGCTATGCCGATGCTCGGCTGCATGGCCACGCTGTGGCCGCCCAGGTCGAAGGCGTCACCAAACGCCGCCAGAATCTTGCCTGCCACGGCACTGGCGTGGTCGCTCGCGTGGCCGGACTCCAGCAGCACCACGAACTCGTCGCCGCCCAGGCGTGCCACGGTGTCGGAGCCGCGCACGCAGCCTTGCAGGCGCTGCGCCACCCGCTGCAGCAACAGGTCCCCCATCGCATGGCCCAGGGTGTCGTTGACGTCCTTGAAGCGGTCCAGGTCGATGAACAGCAGCGACAGCAGGCGGTCGTCCCGCCGCGCGCGGGCCAGTGCCGTGCCCAGGCGGTCCAGAAACAGCTGCCGGTTGGGCAACTGGGTGAGCTGGTCGTACTGCGCCATGCGTTCGAGACGCTCGTGCATCTGCTTGCGCTCGATGGCTGCCGCCACCTGGGTCGACACGAACTGCAGCAGCTCCTTGTCCTTGTGGGTGTACCGCCCTTGGTCGCTGTAGCTTTGCAGCACGAGCGCGCCCAGCACGCCGTTCTGGGTGGACAGCGGCACGGCCAGCCAGTAGAGCGGGGCGCCCGGCGCGGGTTGCGGCGTGGGGAGGACGCGGTGGGTATCGGGGGTGATGAGCAGGGTGGTGCCGGTGTGGATGACCTCGCGGCACAGCCGGATCTGCTCTTCGGACACGGGCGCCGGCGCCGCAGATGCGGGTGCGTCGCCGGGATGCACGTGGTATGGAAAGCTCAGCGTATCGCTGCCCGCGTCGTACAGCGCCACCGAAAAGTGCGCTGCATGCAGCAGCACGCCCACGATCTCGTGGATGCGCTGGAACAGCGACTCCAGCGTGCGCGCGGCATGCGCGGCTTCGGAGATTTCATAGATCGCCGATTGCATGGACTCGGTGAACTTGCGCTCCGTGATGTCGTGCGCCACCGCCAGGCGCACCTGCCGGTCGGGCAACCAGCGGGCCGTCCAGCGGATGTGGGCCACGCTGCCGTCCTTGCGCACGTAGCGGTTTTCGAACTGCAGCTGCAATTGGCCGTCCATCACACGCTGCGCCTGCTGGCTGGTGGTGGGCAGGTCCTCGGGGTGCACCAGGTCGAGCATGCGCAGCCCGACCGCTTCCTGCGGGGTGTAGCCGAAGATGCGCTCGAACGCCGGGCTCACGAAAACGATGGTGCTGTCCGGCTGGACGATGCAGACCGCGTCCAGCAACAGATCGACGACATTCACGGAGGAGATGCTTTGCATGCGCTGGGCGTTACTGGGTGTGCGAAGGGAGAACGCCCATTGTGCAGTGCTGCGCGGCGATTGCTGTCCCCTGTGTGCGCACAGCCCCCATGCGCTCCGGGCTGGACACTTGTTGAACAACACAAAGTGGTGCCAGATTGCGTGCGCCAGGACGGCTGCGTGCCATTCACTGCTGACGTTGTCCACGCCCTCGCGTGGGATGGCGCTGCCCTGCGCGCCGGCAGCAGTTCAACCGAGTTCCATCAGTGCTGGCACGGCTTGCTGGCGGAACGCTGCAATCACTCCTGCCGTGTGCCTGCATTTGGTAGAAGCTGCGGCGGCAGGGAGTCACGAACAACTGAAATCCTGTTGCGCGGTATTGCAAAACAATATGCCGTTGCACTTGGTTTATTCAGCTAAAAGTGTTTTTTCAAAAAAAATGCCTGTTGCAATCGTTCTCATCAGCACATTGTTGTGTTGATGGCGTCTTTTTGGAATTTGCGGCATCCGGTCCACAAAGATAATTCACTTTCTTGTTGAATCACGGTTGTTGAATCGCTCCATCCTTGACCGCCTCGTTGAATTTTCTGAACCTGCACGGCATGCAGTCATGGCCCATCCTGTCCGGGTGGCCTTGGCCATGTTGGAACGGCTCGCGTTTCATGATTTCGACCATTGCTTTCAGTCCCACGGGTGTGGCAAGTCGCCGTCAGTCACGTGCGGCGCGCCAGGCAGTTGGGTGGTTGATGGCCAGAGCAGATTCATCGTGCCGTAACGATAGCCCCCCCAAATCAGGGCAGGCTCCAACAATAACTGCAGTGCAAAGCCATGGGGCTCCATGCATCGTGAAATCAGCGTTCATGCAGTTTATTTTCAATGCTTCAAACCTCGATTCAACGGCTTTGACCATCTCTTGCGCAAAGCCTGCCGCCAGCGATTTGCAAATGCTTGGCAACTCTGGCGCATGGGGGTTTTAGCTATTTGGGCTGGTTTGTAATCGCGCGTACGAATGGAATGCCAAATAACAAGAACGATCCGTGTGGATCGTTTCATTTGATTTTCATTTTTGCGGCTTCATCAAATTTGTAGTATTGATTTATTTTCCTGCCGCTGCTTATGTCGGTTGGGCAATACTTTGTGCTTATTATATTACCTGATTGAAATAAAATGAACGCTGAAGTCTATGCATCCGTAGTAAAAATAGATAAATCCTCTGCATCTGGCGGGGTCAGCATCGAAAGATCACTGGCGCCGAAAACAGTGGCGACCCCAGGCCAAGGCGTGGCCAGAATCAGCGCACGGGGAGGCGTCACCATCGAACTCATGCAGGCGGACACGCAGAGAGCCCCTCAAGTAGTCAAGGTCCGTCGGGTCGGCACTGATCTGCAAGTGGACTTCCTGGAAGACGGCACCGGCAGTTCCGACCTGATCATCGAGGACTTTTATGACCAGGATGGGTCGCGGTTGGTGGGCTATGGCAAGGACGGTGTCGTCTATGACTACATGCCCCAGGCCGGTGGTGCCGACCAAGGGGTGGCTGGACTGATCGATGGTGGCGAAGGCGCCGTGCAGGTTCTGGGCGATTCGGCTGCGCTAGCCGGTGCGGGCGAGGGGTTCGCCGCCCTGCCGATGCTGCTGGTGGGTGGGGCAGCGCTGTCGACCGTGGCCATTGCCACGCAAAATACCAACCCGCCTCCGGCTGCGGCACCCGTACCCCCCAAGCCCGGCGCGCCCACCAGCTACAACGACAATTCCGCGCCCGTCGTCAATGCCCGCAGCACTTCGGCGGCCACCAACGACACCACGCCTGGGTTGAACATCGGCGCCGGCTTGATCAATCCAAAGCTGTATGTGAATGGCAAGGAGGTCGCAGCTACCTACGATGCGACCACCGGCACACTCACGCCCAACGTGCCCTTGCCTGAAGGCTCCTACAAGCTCACTTACACCTACGCCAACAGCGACGGCGTCTACAGCGAGCAAAGTCCCCCGCTGGAGTTCGTGGTGGACACCACGGCACCGGCCAAGCCGGCCGCGGCCACGGGCTACAACGACAACGTCGGCACAGCGCAAAACGCCAGCAGCACCGCCGCAACGACCGACGACAGCACCCCGGGTCTGAACATCGGCCTGGGCCATGCCGGGGCCAGACTGTACGTGGATGGCGTACAGGTGCCTGCAACCTACGATGCCGAAACTGGCACCCTGACGCCCAGCACCCCGCTGGCGGACGGCGCGCACAAAATCACTTACACCGTCAGCGATGAGGCTGGCAATGAGAGCGTCCAGAGCGATCCGATATCGGTCTCTGTCAACACCGTCACGGTGCCCAAGCCGGCCACGCCCACGGGCTACGACGACAATGCCGCACCCATCATCAATACCCAAAGCGCGGCATCCACCACCAACGACACCACGCCAGGGCTGAAAGTGGGCACGGGCCTGAGCAACCCGAAGCTGTATGTGGACGGCGCCGAGGTCTCCGCCACCTACGACGCAGCGACGGGCACGCTCACACCAACGTCGCCGTTGTCCGAAGGACGGCACAGCCTGACCTATGCCACCACCAACGCCTCGGGCACGTTGAGCGAGCGCAGCGACCCCCTGGTGCTGACGGTGGACACGACGCCCCCGGCCACGCCGACCGCGGCGCCTGTGGGCTATAAGGACGACGTGGGGTCCGTGCAAAGCGCCAGCAGCACCGCTGCCGCGACCGACGACACCAGGCCAGGCGTTCTGGTGGGCCAGAACCTGACGGATGCGCCCAAACTGTATGTGGACGGTGTGCAGGTCACCGCAGTGTACGATGCTGCCACAGGCACGCTCACGCCCAGCACGGCGCTGGCCGAGGGTGCGCACAGCATCACCTACACGCTGACCGACGCGGCCGGCAACGAAAGCGGCAAGAGCCCGGCGCTCAGCCTCACCGTCGACACCAGTGCGCCGGTGGCAGGCAGCGAAGGCACCTTGACGGTGACGGACGACGTGGGCGCTGTCCGGGGCGAAATTGCCCGCGGCGGAGTCACCGATGACGCAAAACCCACCTTCAAGGGCACGGGGACAGGGGCCGACGTGGTCAAGGTCAATGTGTATGACAGCAACACGCTGGTCGGCAGCGCCACGGGCAGCAATGGCAACTGGAGTTTCGAGCCCACGGTGCCGATGAGCAGCGGCGACCACACCCTGACGGCGCGCCCGGTGGACGCGGCAGGCAACGAAGGTCCTGCCAGCACCGGATGGAACTTCAAGGTGCAAGGGGACACGCCGCAGGCACCGTCCATCACGGGCGTGACCGACAACACAGGCAGCGTGACGGGGAGCCTTGCCAGAAACGCAACGACAGATGACACCACCCCCACGGTCACCGGCACCGCGACGGCAGGTGCCACCGTCAAGCTGTATGCCAACGGCCAGGAGGTAGGCTCCACCACGGTGGCGGCCGACGGCAGCTGGACAGTGACAAGCAGCGCGCTCACCGGCGACGGCACCAAGCTGCTGACGGCCAAGACCATCGATGGCGCCGGCCAGTCGAGTGCCGAGGCGGTCGCCTACCCGATCGTGCTGGACACGACCGCCCCGACCAAGCCAGTTGTGGCGGCTGCGACCGACGACCAGGGCGCAGTCGTCGGTACCATCGCCAACGGCGGTTCGACCGATGACACCACCCCGGCGTTGAGCGGCTCGGGCACGCCCGGCGACACCATCAAGGTGTACGACAACGGCACCTTGCTCGGCAGCACGCAGGTGCAGGGCAACGGCACCTGGAGCTTTGCGCCAGCCGCGCCGCTGAGTAACGGCGCGCACGCCATCACCAGCACGGCGACGGATGCCGCCGGCAATACCAGTGCTGCCAGCGACCCCCTGAACATCACGGTGGATACGACCGCGCCTGGGGCAGGTAGCGAGGGGAGCCTCACGCTGCTGGACGACGTCGGTGCCGTCAAGGGCGAGATCGCCCGCGGAAGCATGACCGACGACGCACGCCCCACCTTCAAGGGCATGGGGGCCGGTGCCGACGTGGCCAAGGTGAACGTGTATGACGGCGCCACGCTGCTGGGCAGCGCCACGGTGAGCAACGGCAGCTGGGCGTTCGAGCCCGCAACCCCGCTGGCCAGTGGAGACCACACCCTGACTGCGCGACCCGTGGACGCTGCGGGCAACGAAGGCCCGGCGAGCGCCGGGTGGAACTTCAAACTGCTGGGCGATGCACCGGCGCAGCCGGCCATCACCGGCGTGGGCGACAACGCGGGCGGTGTGCAGGGCAATATCGCCAAGGGCGCGACGACCGACGACGCGACCCCCACGGTCAGCGGGACCGGCACGGCCGGAACCACCGTCAAGCTGTACGCAGACGGCGTGGAAGTGGGCTCGACCACGGTGGCGCAGGACGGCACCTGGAGGGTGACCAGCAACACCCTGTCCGGCGACGGCACCAAGCTGTTCACGGCCAAGGCCATCGACGGTGCGGGCCAGTCCAGCGCCGAGACCGGTGCCTACCCCATCGTGCTCGACACCACGGCGCCCGCCAAGCCGGGCGTGGCCGCAGCGACCGATGACCAGGGAGCGGTGCAGGGCCCCGTGACGAGTGGCAGCACCACCGACGACGCCACCCCGACGCTCAGTGGCTCCGGCACGCCGGGCGACACCGTCAAGATCTACGACAACGGCACGCTGCTGGGCAGCGCCGTCGTGCAGGGCAACGGCAGCTGGAGCTTCACGCCGACGGCGCCACTGGGCAGTGGCGCACACGCCATCACCACCACGGCCACCGACGCGGCAGGCAATACCGGCACGGCCAGCGACCCGCTGAACTTCACGGTCGACACCAGCAACGTCACCGTATCGGTGGGCAAGGCGGTTGACGATGCGGGCAGCAAGCGGGGCGATCTGGCCAACGGCGCCAGCACGGACGACACCACCCCCACGCTGGTGGGTACCGCAGCTGCCGGCGCCACCGTCACCGTCAAGGAAGGCGGTGCCACGCTGGGCACGGCCACCGCCGACGCCAGCGGTGCATGGAGCTTCACGCTGCCAGTGCAGACGCAGGGCCAGCACAACTACACCATCGAGGCACGCAACGCGGCGGGCACCACCGGCAGCACCAGCTTCGCGCTCGCGGTCGACACCACGCCCCCTTCGGCACCAGCCATCGGTGGTGCCAGCCAGCACCGACGACACCACGCCCACGCTGTCGGGCTCGGGCGGAACGGCCGGCGACACCATCAAGGTCTACGACAACGGCTCGCTGCTGGGCACCACCACCGTGCAGGCCAACGGCAGCTGGAGCTTCACGCCGCTCACGCCGCTGACCGACGGCAGCCACCCGCTGACGGTGACTGCCACCGACTCTCAGGGCAACGAAAGCACGCCGAGCGCAGCCTACACGCTGAAGGTGGACACGGCGGCTCCGACAACCCCGGCGGCCGCACCCGCTGGCTACAAGGACGACGTGGGCGCGGTGCAAAGCGCCAACAGCACGGCGCCCGCCACGGATGACACGCGCCCCGGCATCCTGGTGGGCCAGAACCTCACCGATACGCCCAAGCTGTACGTGGACGGCGTGGCCGTGGCGGCCGCGTACGACCCCGCGACAGGCACCCTCACGCCCAGCACCGCACTGGCGGACGGCGCGCACACCTTCAGCTACACGCTGACCGATGCGGCGGGCAACGAAAGCGGCAAGAGCCCCGCACTGAGCCTCACGGTGGACACCAGTGCTCCTGCGGTGGGCAGCGAAGGCACCCTGACCCTCCTCGACGACGTGGGCGCGGTCCGGGGCGAAATCACACGCGGCAGCGTCACCGACGACGCACGCCCCACCTTCAAGGGCACGGGCGCCGGTGCCGATGTGGCCAAGGTCAACGTGTACGACGGCAGCACCCTGCTGGGCAGTGCCGTGGTCAGCAACGGCAACTGGATCTTCGAGCCGGCGACACCGCTGGCCAGCGGCGACCACACCCTGACCGCCCGCCCGGTGGATGCGGCCGGCAACGAGGGCCCGGCCAGCACCGGGTGGAACTTCAGGCTGCTGGGCGACGCGCCGGCAGCGCCAGCGATCACGGGGGTGAGCGACGACGCGGGCAGCGCCACCGGCAGCATCGCCAAGGGGGCGACGACCGATGACACCACCCCCACGGTCAGCGGCACGGGCACGGCGGGCACCACCGTCAAGCTGTACGCAGATGGCGTGGAAGTCGGCTCGACCACGGTGGCGCAGGACGGCACCTGGCGGGTCACGAGCACTGCGCTCGCAGGCGACGGCGCCAAGCAGCTGACGGCCAAGGCCATCGACGGCGCGGGCCAGGCCAGCCCGGAGACCGGCACCTACACGATCGTGCTGGACACCACGGCACCCGCCAAGCCGGGCGTGGCGGTGGCGACGGATGACCAGGGCTCCGTGCAGGGGCCGGTCACCAACGGCGGCACCACCGACGACGCCTACCCGACGCTGAGCGGCTCCGGCACGCCGGGCGACACGGTCAAGGTCTACGACAACAACGGCAGCGGCGCCACCTTGCTGGGCACTGCGCAGGTGCAGCCCAACGGCAGCTGGAGCTTCACCCCCACGGCTCCGCTGGGCGGCGGTGCGCATGCCATCACCACCACGGCGACCGACGCGGCAGGCAACACCAGCGCCACCAGCGACCCGCTGAATTTCACCGTGGACACCAGCAACGTGAGCGTGTCGGTCGGCAAGGCCACGGACAACGCGGGCAGCAAGCAGGGCGACCTGGCCAACGGCGCCAGCACCGACGACACCACGCCCACCCTGGTGGGCACCGCTGCGGCCAACGCCACAATCACCGTCAAGGAAGGCGCCACCACGCTGGGTACCGCCACGGCCGACGCGAACGGAGCCTGGAGCTTTACCCTGCCCACACAGGCGCAGGGTTTGCACAACTACACCGTCGAGGCGCGCAACGCCGCTGGCACCACCGGCAGCACCAGCTTCGGCTTGACGATCGACACCACGGCGCCCGCGGTGGCGTCCATCGGGGACGTTGCGGACGACGTGGGCACGGTGCAAGGTCCGGTCGCCAACGGCGCCAGCACCGACGACACCACGCCCACGCTCTCGGGCACCGGTGCCACGGCGGGCGACACCATCAAGGTCTATGACAATGGCGTGCTGCTGGGCAGCACACAAGTCAGGCCGGGTGGCGGCTGGAGCTTCACGCCGCAGACACCCTTGACCGACGGCAGCCACCCGCTGACGGTGACTGCGACCGACCCGCAGGGCAACGAAAGCACGCCGAGCGCGGCCTACACGGTCCGGGTGGATACGGCGGCTCCGACCACCCCGGCGGCCGCACCCGCTGGCTACAAGGACGACGTGGGAGCAGTGCAAAGTGCCAACAGCACGGCGCCCGCCACCGACGACACCCGCCCGGGCATCCTGGTGGGCCAGAACCTCACCGACACGCCCAGGCTGTACGTGGACGGCGTGCAGGTGGCCGCGGTCTACGACCCCGCCACGGGCACTCTCACCCCCAGCACAGCGCTGGCCGAAGGTGCGCACACCGTCAGCTACACGCTGACCGACGCGGCGGGCAACGAGAGTGGCAAGAGCCCGGCGCTGAACCTGACGGTCGACACCAGTGCACCGACCGCAGGCAGCGAAGGCACCTTGACCCTGCTGGACGACGTGGGCGCTGTCAAGGGCGAGATCACCCCGGGCAGCATGACCGACGACGCGAAGCCCACCTTCAAGGGCATGAACGCCGGCGCCGACGTGGCGAAGGTCAACATCTACGACGGCGCCACGTTGCTGGGCAGCGCGGTGGTGACCAACCGCAGCTGGAGCTTCGAGCCTTCCACCCCTCTGGCCAGTGGCGACCACAACTTCACGGCGCGCCCTGTCGACGCTGCAGGCAACGAAGGCCCCGCCAGCACCGGGTGGAACTTCAAGCTGCTGGGCGACGCCCCGCGGGAGCCCGCCATCACCGGCGTGAGCGACAACGCGGGCGGCGTGCAAGGCAATGTCGCCAAGGGCGCTGCCACCGACGACACCACGCCCACCGTCAGCGGAACGGGCGCCGCCGGCACCACCGTCAGGCTCTATGCCGACGGTGTGCAGGTGGGTTCGACCACCGTGGCGCAGGACGGCACCTGGCAGGTGACGAGCAGCGCGCTGGCAGGCGACGGCACCAAGCTGCTGACGGCCAAGGCCTTCGACGGCGCAGGCCAGTCGAGCACCGAAACCGGTGCCTACGCGATCGTGCTGGACACCACGGCACCGGCCAAGCCGGGCGTGCCCACGGCCAACGACGATCAGGGCGCTGTCCAGGGCCCCGTGGCCAGCGGCGGTACCACCGACGACGCCACCCCCACGCTGAGCGGATCGGGCACCCCCGGCGATACCGTCAAGGTGTTCGACAACGGCAACCTGCTGGGCAGTGCATCGGTGCAGGCCAACGGCAGCTGGAGCTTCACGCCCACATCGCAACTGGCCAGCGGCACGCACGCCATCACCACCACTGCCACCGATGCGGCGGGCAACACCAGTGCGGCCAGCGACCCGCTGAACTTCACGGTGGACACTGGCAATGTGAACGTTTCGGTCGGCAAGGCCACGGACAACGCAGGTACCAAGCAAGGTGATCTGGCCAACGGCGCGAGCACCGACGACACCACGCCCACGCTGGTGGGCACCGCGGCGGCCGGCGCCACGATCACCGTCAAGGAAGGCGGGACCACGCTGGGTACCGCCACCGCGGACGGCAGCGGGGCATGGTCGTTCACGCTGCCGCAGCAGGCGCAAGGCCCGCACAACTACACCGTGGAGGCGCGCAATGCGGCAGGCACCACCGGCAGTACCACCTTCGGCTTGACGATCGACACCACCCCCCCCACGGTGCCGTCCATCGGCGGCGTCACGGACGACGTGGGCACGGTGCAGGGCCCGGTGGCGAGCGGCGCCAGCACGGACGACACCACGCCGACGCTCACCGGCACGGCAGCCACGGCGGGAGACATCATCAAGGTCTACGACAACGGCGCACTGCTGGGCAGCACCACGGTGCAGTCCAACGGCAGCTGGAGCTTCACGCCCACCGCACCGCTGACCGAAGGCAGCCACCCGCTGACGGTGACCGCCACCGACCCGCAGGGCAACGAAAGCACCCCAAGCGCCGCCTACACGGTCCGGGTCGACACGACCGCACCGGCCGCGCCGGCCGCACCCGCGGCCTACAAGGACGACGTGGGCGCACTGCAAAGCGCCAACAGCACGGCACCGACCTCGGACGACACCCGCCCGGGCATCCAGGTCGGCGCCAACCTCACGGAGACGCCCAAGCTGTACGTGGACGGCGTGCAGGTGGCCGCAGCCTACGACCCGGCCACGGGTACGCTCACACCGTCAGCAGGGCTGGCGGACGGCGCACACACCTTCAGCTACACGCTGACCGATGCAGCCGGCAACGAAAGCGCCAAGAGCCCGGTGCTGAACATCACGGTGGACACGAGCGGCCCGGCCGCCGGCAGCGAAGGCACGCTCACGCTGCTGGACGACGTGGGCGCGGTCAAGGGCGAGATCGCCCGTGGCAGCATGACGGACGACGCGCGCCCCACCTTCAAGGGCACGGGTGTGGGTGCGGACGTGGCCAAGGTCAACGTCTACGACGGCTCCACGCTGCTGGGCAGCGCCGTGGTGACCAACGGCGCATGGAGCTTCGAGCCCGCCACCCCGCTGGCCAGCGGTGACCACAACCTGACCGCGCGGCCCGTGGACGCTGCGGGCAACGAAGGCCCCTCCAGTGCAGGCTGGAACTTCAAGCTGCTGGGCGACGCGCCAGCTCAGCCGGCCATCACCGGCGTGAGCGACAACGCAGGCAGCGTGACGGGACCGATCGCCAAGGGCGAAACGACGGACGACACCACGCCGACCGTCAGCGGGACGGGCACGGCCGGCACCACCATCAAGCTGTATGCGGATGGCCAGGAAGTAGGCTCCACCACCGTGGCGGCCAATGGCACCTGGACGGTGACGAGCAATGCCCTGGCCGGCGACGGCACCAAGCTGCTGACGGCCAAGGCCATCGACGGCGCGGGCCAGTCCAGTGCCGAGACGGGTGCCTATGCCATCGTGCTGGATACCACTGGTCCGGCCAAGCCGGGCGCGCCCACAGCCACAGACGACCAGGGCGCCGTGCAAGGCACCGTCGCCAACGGCAGCACAACCGACGACGCCACCCCGACCTTCAGCGGCTCGGGCACGCCAGGGGACACCGTCAAGGTCTACAACAACGGCACGCTGCTGGGCAGCGCCGCCGTGCAAAGCAACGGCAGCTGGAGCTTCACCCCCACCACGCAGCTGGCCAGCGGCGCGCACGCCATCACCGCCACGGCGACCGATGCGGCGGGCAACACCAGCGCCACGAGCGACCCGCTGAACTTCACGGTGGACACGAGCAACGTCACCGTGTCGGTGGGCAAGGCCACGGACAACGCCGGCAGCAAGCAGGGCGACCTGGCCAACGGCGCGAGCACCGACGACACCACGCCCACGCTGGTGGGCACGGCGGCGGCCAATGCGACCATCACCATCAAGGAAGGAGCGACCACCCTCGGTACGGCCACGGCCGACGCCAACGGTGCGTGGAACTTCACCCTGCCGGCGCAGGCGCAAGGCCCCCATAACTACACCGTGGAGGCGCGCAACGCCGCGGGCACGACCGGCAGCACGACCTTTGGCTTGACCATTGACACCACGGGCCAGCACCGACGACACCACGCCCACGCTGTCGGGCTCGGGCGGAACGGCCGGCGACACCATCAAGGTCTACGACAACGGCTCGCTGCTGGGCACCACTACCGTGCAGGCCAACGGCAGTTGGAGCTTCACGCCCACGGCACCGCTGACCGAAGGCAGCCACCCGCTGACGGTGACTGCCACCGACCCGCAGGGCAACGAAAGCACGCCCAGTGCGGCCTACACGGTCCGGGTCGACACGGCGGCACCGGCCACGCCCGCGTCCGCACCTGTGGGCTACAAGGACGATGTCGGCGCGGTGCAGAGCGCCAACAGCACGGCGCCGACCACGGACGACACCCGCCCCGGCATCCTGGTGGGCCAGAACCTGACGGACACCCCCAAGCTGTATGTCGATGGCGTGCCGGTGGCCGCAGCCTACGATCCGGCCACCGGCACGCTCACGCCCACGGCCGGGCTGGCGGACGGCGCACACACCTTCAGCTACACGCTGACCGATGCGGCGGGCAACGAAAGCGGCAAGAGCCCGGCACTGAGCATCACGGTGGACACCGGTGCCCCAGTGGCCGGAGCAGCGCCGACGAGCTACGACGACAATTCCGCGCCGGTCACCAATGCCAACAGCACGGCACCGGCCACCAACGACACCACTCCCGGCATCAACATCGGCACCGGCCTGACCAACCCCAAGCTGTACGTGAATGGCACGGCGGTGGCCGCGACCTACAACGCGGCGACGGGCACACTCACGCCCAACGTCGCGCTGGCCGACGGGACCTACAACCTGACCTACACGTCCGCCAACAGCGCCGGCACGGACAGTGCCCAGAGCGGCCCCCTGGTGCTCAAGGTGGACACTACGCCACCGGCGGCGCCCACGATTGCCTTGGACCAGGACACTGCAGGCACTCAGACGGGTTCGTCGAGCGACGCCTACACAAGGAACGGGAGCTACACCGCAAGCGGCGTTGAGCAAGGCGCGGTCGTCCAGTACAGCCAGGACGGTACCAACTGGAGTGCGAGCAAACCCACCGCGGTAGAGGGGGCCAACACGATTAGCGTTCGCCAGATCGATGCAGCGGGCAATGTGAGCGGCAGCAACTCGGTGTCATTCACTCTGGACACGAGCACCGCTGCGCCCAGTCAGACAACGGCGCAGAACGTCTTCGTTGGTACCACGCCGTCCTTTGTGCTGACTGGACAGCAGGTCAACACCACCACGGCGGGCGACCAGTCCGGTCCCGTCACGGTGAAGACCAGCAACGGCGGCTATTTCACAGCCTGGTACGACAACGCACTGAACGACCCTGCAGGCGCGGTGCACGGGCAGTATTACACCGCCAATGGCATCAAGATCGGCAATGAGCTGACTTTTGGTGGCGGCAACTGGCAGGTCAACGGCAATGGCTATGCCAACATGCCGATGCTGAGCGCCGTGGCGCTGGACAATGGCAAGGTGGTACTGTCGTGGCAGACCGAGGACTCCAACGGCGGTGTGGGTGGCGGCGGCTCCAACGCCACCAGCGAAGTGGCCTATGCAACGGCCACCCTGACAGGCAGCACGGCTTCGGCAGGTGCACCTACGTTGGCGAACACGACACTGGCTGGAAACCAGTCCGGCCCGGCCATGGTGGCCACCAAGGACGGCGGATTCTTCATGGCCTGGTACAACGCGGACGACGCGGACCCTCAAGGCGTAGTGCGTGGGCAGTTCTTTGACGCCAATGGAAGCAAGACCGGTGGGGAGCTCCAACTGGGTAGCTGGCAGGTCAATGGTGATTCCTGGGCTGTGGGTCAGCCACCGCTGAGCGCCGTGACACTCAGCAATGGCAGCATCGCTGTGGCATGGACGGCCGAAGGCGGCACAGCAGGCCCCAACACGGGATCGACCGAAGTAGCCCAGGTCGTGGTGTCCAGCTCGGGCACCGTGGGCCCGCAATCCGTGGCCAACACCACGACAGCAGGCAACCAGGGCGCGCCGGTGATGGTGGCGACCAGCGATGGCGGTTACTTCCTCGCCTGGTTCAACGACGACAGCAGCGTCAAAGGCGGCCAAGGCCAGATCAGCGGCCAGTACTTCAATGCCAGTGGCAGCAAGGTCGGTGGTGAAGTGGCCCTGGGTACCTGGGTGGTCAATGAAAACACCCAGGTCGACATGCCCTTCCTGACGGCCACCGCGCTCAAAGGTGGCAAGGTCGCTGTGGGCTGGCAAACCGAAGACAGTACCAACAACACCGGCCCCACGGATACCAACGAGGCAGCGATGGTGGTGGTGAGCAACAACGCTGGAGCGGTGACGGTGAGTGCCCAAACCATGATCAATACGACCACGGCAGGCAACCAGTCCCCACCGACCGTGGTGGGACTGGACACCGGCGGATTCTTTGCTGCCTGGTATGACGATTCCTGGGCTGACCCCGGAAATTCCGTGATCCGCGGTCAGTATTTCGATGCCCAGGGCGCGAAGGTCGGTAGCGAAATACTGGTGAGCAACTACCGGGCGGAACTCAGCGACGCCGGAGAGCAGCCACCGCTGCACGTCACCGCGTTGGTCGGTGGCAAGGTGGTGGTGTCCTGGAACACCGAGGCTGACGATGCCAGGGACGGCAGCGGTGCCGCTGTCTATCAGGCCATCATCGACATGCCAGCCACGACAGTGGTCAATGGCACGGCGGAACTGAACAGTACGGTGACGCTGAAGGACGGTGCCGGCACGGTCCTGGGTACGACGGTGACCGATGCGCAAGGACAGTGGCAGATCACGACGAGCGATGTGCAGGACAGCACCAAGCCGCTGTATGCGACCGTGGTCGACAAGGCTGGCAACAGCGTGACCAAGCCCATCAACTTCACGCCGCCCGTGGTGCTGGACCTGAACCACGATGGCCGCATCGAATACGGCCATGTGGTGATGGACGTGACCGGCGACGGCGTGGCCGAGCGCACCACCTGGACGGGCGCCCATGATGGCGTGCTGGTGTGGGACAAGCATGGCGACGGCCTGGTGCACGACAGCAGCCAGTACGCCTTCACGCAGTACGGCGGCAGCACCGACCTGCAGGGGCTGGCGGTGGGCTTCGACACCAACCAGGACGGCGTGTTCGATGCCCACGACCGGCAGTTCTCGCAGTTTGCGGTGTGGCGCGACGCCAACCAGAACGGCGTGAGCGATGCGGGCGAGGTCCGGTCGCTGGCCGACTGGGGCATCACCTCCATCGGCCTGACCAGCGATGGCCAGGTGCGGCACAGCGACGGTGTGATCGAGCTGGGCCGCACCTCCGCCACGATGGCGGACGGTTCGTCCATGTTGGTCGCGGATGCGATGTTCGCCCACGAAACGCTGGACTCCCTGCTGCACAACGCCATGGGCACCCAGGGCGCGGATGCGAGCAAGGGCGGGGCGGCGGCCAGCGCGACGGCGGTCACACCTTCGGAGGTCAATGCCTATGCCCTCAAGCCGCTGCTGGTGACGGTGGACGGCCACGATGCAGGGCGACTGGATGACGCTGGCGCGAAGAGCGGGGGTGCGACGGCCTCTGTGGACAACCCCACCCATGAGGCGTGGAACGGCACGTTGGCGCAACTGCTGGTCGACCAGCACGCCACGCTGCACCCGGTCCTCTGACGCTGGGTGCGACCGAAGCCACGGGCCACGAGGCCCGTGGCTGTTTCTCCTCTGTGCATCGAATGCCCGCCAACCCTGCTGTGGGCGCGGACGGGCGCGGCAGGCCAGCATGCAGGCATGTCAGTGAGCAATTGAGCCAGTGAGCAAGCAAGCAAGCAAGTGAGTGCGGATTGAAAAAGAGTAGTGCCTTGGTGGCCGTGGCCGCGGCCGCGCTGCGCGGATGCAGGGGCGTGGGCCTGGTCCTGTGCCTTCAGGTGGGCGGGGCGGCGCTCGCGCAGCCCACCGTCTCCCCGGTGTTGATGAACCTGATCCGGCAGACGGTGGAGTCGCATCCATCGGTGCGGATGGAGTCCGCCTTCGTGCGGGCCGCCAAGGAGGATGTGTCGGCAGCGGATTGGCAGCGTTTCCCCACGCTGGCCGCCCAGACGTCGTCCAACACCCCGCGGCTGTCCACCCAGCTCAGCCTGGAGCAGCCGCTGTGGACGGGCGGGCGCCTGGATGCGCAGCGGGACATGGCCCGGGCGCAAGAGGCTCTGCAGGCGGCCCAGAAGAGGGAGGTGCAGTACCAGCTTGCCTCCAAGGTCGTCGACTCCTGGGTCGCCATGGTGCAGGCGGATGAGCGCATTCGGGAGACCACCCGCACCATCGAGCAGCTCGACCGGTACAAGGCGCTGATACGCCGACGGGTGGAAGCCCAGGTGTCGCCGCAGATCGAGTTCACACTGCTCGAATGGCGCACCTTCCAGGCACGGGTGGACCTGCAGCAGACGCGCACGGCGCGCACGCTGTCCCGCAACCGCCTGCGCCAGCTGGTGGGGCGCGAGCCCGAGAGCGACACCGAGTGGGATGCCGAGCAGCCCCTGGCGGCGCTCGCGCTGGCTGCCTCCGACACCCGGCAGGCGCTGGGCCTGCAGATCGACGACGCCATCGACGTGCACCCCTCGGTGCGCAAGGCCCGGGAGCGGGCGCGGGTGGTGCAGTACCAGGCGGATATTCAGCGCGCCGGGCTCGGCCCCGAGGTGTACCTCAGGGCCCAGTACCGGGCGGGTGGCGCAGCGGTGCCGGGTGAGCGCAGCGTTTTCGTGGGCGTGCGCTACCAGCCGGGTGCGGGCTTGTCCTCGCTCGCGTTGAGCCGGGCAGCCTCGGAACGCGCCCAGGGGCAGGCCTTCGCGGCAGAGACAGTGCAGCGCGAGCTCAACGAGCAGATGCGCACCGATCTGGAGAACATGGCCAGCGCCCAGATGCGCGCCGAGGCCCTGGCCACGGCGGTGGAGTCGTCTGCGGCGGTGCTCGGCTCCAACGAAAAGCTGTTCGTCGCGGGCAAGCGCAGTTGGCAGGAAGTCCTCAACACCGTGCGGGAGGGCGGCGACAACCGCCTGGCGCTGGTCGATGCGCGTGCGGCGCTGCTGGCGGCGTCCTATCGGCTGCAGGTGGTGCGTGGCGACATGGATTGGCAGCGCAATGCCCCGTGATATCGCCATCGTCATCGCGGGTCCGGCGGGCCCCGCGGGCCCTGCAGACGCTCTGGGCCGATCTGGCCCTTCAAGTGCGACGGCACCCGCGCACCCGTCGCTGCTGCGTCTTCTTCGCCGACCTGTGTGGCCGCTTGTCAACCCCCTGGCTGCGCGCGCGATGCGTGTGAGGCCGTGTCCGGCTTGGTGCCTCTGCCATGAATAACAACAAGACCCAGGATTCCCTGGCGTGGGCGCTGGAGCGGCTGGCCCAACTGCAGGGCGTGAGCATCAATGTGATGCGCCTGCGCTCCGCCGTGGAGCGCCCGGCGCGCCTGGGTTCGGCGCCGGACGTGGCGGCGGTGTGCGCCAGCCTCGACCTGTCGGCACCCGTGGCGATGGACCACCCCGACCGCGTGATGCTGCCGCTGCTGTGCAAGACGCGCAGCGATGGCTGGGGCGTGGTCGTGGACCGCGACCCGCAGCAGCGGTGGGTGGTGGAGTTTGCCCACGGCACCCGCCCGGTGGAGGAGGCCGCGCTGAGCCAGACCGCCATGGTGGCGATGCGCCAGCGGGGCGCTGCCGCGCAGTCCGACACCTTCGAGGCGGTGCTCCAGCATGCGCTGCGCCAGTACCGGGGCGTGCTGGTCGAGGCCGCCCTCGCGTCGGTGTTCATGGGCCTGCTGGCGCTGGCGATCTCGCTGTTCTCGATGCAGGTCTACGACCGGGTGATCCCCACGCGCAGCGAGTACACCTTGATCATCCTGGGCCTGGGCGTGCTGCTGGCCATCCTGCTGGAGACGGCCATGAAGTTCGCGCGATCCCGGGTCATGGATTCGCTCACGGCGGGCCTGGACAGCCGGTTGTCGCGGGACATCTTCCAGCGCCTGCTCAGCATCCGCGTCGACCAGTTGCCTGGGTCGGTCGGCAGCCTGGCAGGGCAGATCCGCGGGTACGAGCAGGTGCGGGGGTTCTACACCGGCAGCACGCTGTTCGCGCTGGTGGACTTTCCGATGGCGCTGCTGTTCCTGGCGGTGCTGATGGTGATCGGGCACCCGCTGGTGGCCCTGGTGCCCCTGGTCTGCGGACTGCTGGCCTTGCTGGTCGGCGTGAGCCGGCACCGGCGGGTGAACGCCTTGGCCCAGCAGGGGCTGTCGGCCGCCAGCCGCAAGACCGGCCTGCTGGTCGAGGTGGTGGAGGGCGCCGAGACCATCAAGGCGGGCGTCGGCGGCTGGAAGTTCCTCTCGCGCTGGATCGGGGTGAACAGCGACACCATCCGGCAGGACCTGGACATGCGCCATGTGAGCGAGGGCGCGGGGTACTTGGCGGCCATGCTGCAGCAGTTCAGCTATGTGGGCATCGTGATGCTCGGCTCCTGGGTCATCATCAATGGGGGCATGACGATGGGCGCCCTGATCGCCTGCTCCATCATTGGTGGCCGCATCATGGCGCCGCTGGTGGCGCTGCCGGGCCTGATCGTGCAGCACGCCCACGCGCAGGCGGCGACGCGCTCGCTCGAGAAGCTCTATGCGCTGCAGGCCGACAACCACGGCGTGCCGCGCCCCTTGCTGCCCCACAAGCTGCACGGCCACTATGTGCTGCAGGAGGTGGCGTTCGCCTACGGCCAGAATGCCGGCCCGGCCGTCTCCATCCAGAGCCTGACGATCCAGCCCGGCGAGAAAGTCGCGGTGATCGGGCCCATCGGCTCCGGCAAGTCCTCGCTGCTCAAGCTGCTGGCGGGGCTGTACCGGCCCACCGCGGGCAGGGTGCTGATCGACAGCCTGGACATGGCCCAGGTGAGCCAGCAGGTCATCAGCCAGCACATCGGCTACCTGCAGCAGGAGCACCGCCTTTTTCAGGGCACCTTGCGCGAGAACCTGCTCATCGGCATGCCCGATCCGGGCGACGACGCCATGCAGGCGTCCTTGCAGCGCTCGGGCTTGATCCAGCTGGTGGCGGGCCACCCCCGTGGGCTGGACTTGCCCATCCACGAAGGCGGCAAAGGGCTGTCGGGCGGCCAGCGGCAGCTGGTGGCCTTCACCCGCCTGCTGCTGACGCGCCCGGCGGTGCTGCTGCTCGACGAACCCACGGCCAACATGGATTCGGCGCAGGAAAAGCGCTGCCTGTCGGTGCTGGCCGAGGAAGTGGGCCCGGACAAGACGCTGGTGGTCGTGACCCACAAGCCCTGCGTGCTGCCGCTGGTGGACCGCATCGTGGTCGTGTCCGGCCACAAGGTGGTGATGGATGGACCGCGTGATGCCGTGCTGATGCGCTTGAAGAAAGCCTCGGAGCCCGTACCGGTGCAGCGGCACGATGCAGTAGCACCCGGCGTGGAGACAGTGACCGCATGAGGATCGAACCCAGGATGGACTCCGAAGCAACCGCCCGCGGCCTGGCGGTGCAGCCGCACCGCCACGCTGCCCATGCCAGCGCCGATGCCGACATCGCCGACCTGCTCGCGCCGCAGCGCCGCTCCCGCTGGACGCTGCGCGTGGCCATGGTGGGCATCGTCGCCCTGGTCACATGGGCCGCGTTTTCCAAGATCGACCAGGTCACGCGCGCACAGGCGCAGGTGATCGCCAGTGCCCGCACGCAGGTCATCCAGGCCGTGGACCAGGGGGTGGTGAGCCGCCTGCACGTGCGCGAGGGCGATGACGTGAAGGCAGGCCAGTTGCTGGTGACGCTGGAAAAGGCCCGGGCCGAAGCCGCGGTGGACGACGCGCAGTCCAAGGTCGCCGCCCTGCGGTCCGCGCTGGTGCGCCTGCGCGCCGAGGTGTATGGCGAGCCCCTGAAGTTCGACGCGGAACTGCTGGCCTATCCCGAATATGTGCGCAACCAGCGCGCCCTGTACGAGCGGCGCAAGCAGGCCATCGACGAGGACGTGGCCTCGCTGCGCGGCGCCATGGACCTGGCCAAGCAGGAGCTCGACATGAACCAGAAGCTCGTGGCCACCGGCGACGTGAGCCTGGCGGACGTGCTGCGGCTCAAGCGCACGGTCGCCGAGATCCAGGCACAGATCGCCAACAAGCGGAACAAGTATTTCCAGGACTCCCAGGCGGAGATGACCAAGGCCCAGGAGGACCTGAACACCCAGATCGAAACCGTGCGGGACCGCAAGCAGGTGATGGAGCACACCGAGCTGTTTGCGCCGCTGAACGGCCAGGTCAAGAGCATCCAGCTCACCACCGTGGGCGCGGTGGTCAAGCCCGGCGACGTGATCATGGAAATCGTGCCGACGGGTGAGGACCTGATCGTGGAGGCCAAGATCAGCACGGCCGACATCGCGTTCGTCGAGGTCGGCCAGGTCGCCAGCGTCAAGCTCGATGCCTACGACTACTCGATCTTCGGCACCATGAAGGGCGAGGTCTTCTACGTGAGCCCCGACACGCTGGAGGAAAACCGCCAGGGCAAGATGGAGCCCTACTACCGGGTGCAGATCCGCATCCGGGGCAAGGAGTTCACCAAGGGCAGCGACGTCAAGATCAGGCCGGGCATGACGGCCTCCGTCGACATCAAGGCGATGGAGCGGACGGTGTTGAGCTACCTGACCAAGCCCCTGACCAAGACGTTGTCGCAATCGATGGGTGAGCGGTGAAGGTGACGGTGATGGCTCCCGCGGCTCCCGTCACCGGGGCGGGTTGCCGAGCGCTGCCTTTGGTGTGGCGCGCTGGCGCATTTAAGAGACTGCGGGCATGCGCCGCCACCGCGGCACCGCAGCACCGCGGCACAGCGGCACCGCGGCACCGCGCGAGAGGGCTTGCAGGCAGCGGCGGGGCTGGGCAGGGTTTGCTATCAAATGTGTAGCTGGTTGCGCTTGTTGGACAAGCGATAGCGCCCATTTTTATTCGTACTTCTTCTCCAGCGCATCCCACTGCGGCTTGCACACCAGCCGCTGGCGTTCGGCAAACGGCGCCACCATCGCAGGGTCCTCATCCACACGGCGCTCGTCGCGCAGCACGGTCAGCACCTTCTGCATGCCGGCCACTGCGCCCTGCAATGCCGCGTTGGCGTACAGCACCAGCCCATAGCCCAGGCCCGCCAGCTCGTCGGCGCTGAAGATGGGCGTCTTGCCGCCGATCACCATGTTCATGAGCTGGGGCCGGTCGGCCAGGCGCCGGGGCAGGGCGCGGATCTCGTCGGCCGTGGTGACGGCTTCCACGAACAGGATGTCGGCCCCCGCCTCGCCAAACCGCTGCGCGCGCTCGACCGCCGCCTCGAAACCCTGGGTCGCGCAGGCGTCGGTGCGCGCCATGATCAGGGTGCCCGGGTCGCGGCGCGCGTCCACGGCGGCCTTGATCTTGCCCAGCATCTCGTCGGTGGAGATCACCTCCTTGCCGTTGAAATGCCCGCAGCGCTTGGGCGAGACCTGGTCTTCCAGCTGGATGCAGTCGGCACCCGCGCGCTCCAGCGTGCGCACCGCGTGGTACGTGTTGAGCGCGTTGCCGAAGCCCGTGTCGGCATCGACGATGAGCGGCAGCTCCACCGCGTCGCGGATGCGTGCCGTGTGGTCGGCGATGTCGGTGAGGCCCATGAACGCCTGGTCGGGCAGGCCGAACCACATGTTGGTGACGCCTGCGCCAGTGACGTAGAGCGCCTCGAACCCCAGGTCGGCCACCACACGGGCGGACAGGGCATTGAACGCGCCGGGCACGATGACGCCACGGCGGGCTTCGGCCAGGGCCTTGAGTTGTTGTTTGGTGTTCATAAGGGTGTGTCAGAAGCAGTCGGCGGGGATGCGAATGCACCCTTCCATGAGAATGCGGGCGCTGCGGCTCATCAAGGCTTTGGTCACCGTCCATTGGCCACCGTGATGCGTGGCCTCGGCGCCCACGCGCAGCGTGCCCGAGGGGTGCCCGAAGCGCACCGCGTTGCGCGCCCCACCACCCGCGGCCAAGTTGACCAGCGTGCCAGGGATGGCGGCGGCTGTGCCGATGGCCACCGCGGCGGTCCCCATCATCGCGTGGTGCAGCTTGCCCATGGAGAGCGCACGCACCAGCAGATCGATGTCGTGTGCTTCGATGCGCTTGCCGCTGGAGGCGGTGTAGGCCGCGGGCGGCGCCACGAAAGCGATCTTGGGCGTGTGCTGGCGGGTGGCGGCATCCGCCAGTTCGCGGACCAGACCCATGCGCAGCGCGCCGTGGGCGCGGATGGCTTCGAAGCGTGCGAGAGCCGCGGCGTCACCGTTGATCGCGTCCTGCAGCTCGGTACCGGCGTAGCCCAGGTTGTGGGCATTGAGAAAAATGGTGGGAATGCCCGCGTCGATCAGCGTGGCGGGGAAGCTGCCGACACCTGGTACCTCCAGCGTGTCCACCACGTTGCCGGTAGGGAACATCGATCCCGCGCCTTCCGCACCGTCGGCGGGGTCCATGAATTCGAGTGGTATTTCGGCCGCTGCAAAGGTCACGCCGTCCAACTCGAAGTCCCCGGTCTCCTGCACCTGCCCGTTCGCGATCGGCACATGCGCCACGATGGTCTTGCCGATGTTGGCCTGCCAGATGCGCACGGCCAAGGCACCGTTGCTCGGGATGCGCGCTGCATCGATCAACCCCATGTGGATGGCGCAGGGGCCCACGGCGGCCGAGAGGTTGCCGCAGTTGCCGCTCCAGTCCACGAACGGCTGGTCGATGGACACCTGGCCGAAGAGGTAGTCCACATCATGCCCGGGCCGCAGGCTGCGCGACAGGATCACGGCCTTGCTGGTGCTGGACGAGGCATTGCCCAGGCCGTCGATCTGCTTGCCATACGGGTCCGGGCTGCCCAGAGCGCGCAGCAGGATGGCGTCGCGGGCGGCGCCGGGCTGGCGGGCCGGCGCGGGCAGGTCGTCCAGGCGGAAGAAGAGGCCTTTGCTGGTGCCGCCGCGCATGTAGGTGGCGGGGATTTTGAGTTGGGGTGAGGGGGGTGTCATGGGGTGGCGGGTCTACGTTTGCGGGAAGGGCGTGTGGGCTTTGCCAATGGGTTGGTGGTTGCGCTGAGGCCCCCTCTCCCCCGGCCCCTCTCCCGCGAGGGGAGAGGGGAGGGGTGCATGGCGCTGGTGTTGTTCGGGATGTTCTCTCGGATGATTGAAGTGGGCCCAGCCAATGATCGTCAGCCGTGCTTATCCCGGGAGGCCCCTCTTCCCTCGGGGGAAGAGGGGTTGGGGAGAGGGGGCGGCCCCGCGCAAGGCCGCATAGATGGCTTCAAGCACCGCCTCGGTACTCTGCAGGATGTCGTTGTTCCAAAAGCGCAGCACCGTATACCCCTGGCTCCGCAGCCAGGCGTCGCGGGCTGCATCGTGGTCTGATTCCACATGCTGCGCACCATCGGCCTCCACGATGACGCGACCGCTGAAGTGCACGAAGTCCACGATGTAGGGCCCCATGGGCTGCTGGCGGCGAAACTTCTGGCCGTCCAGGCGGTGGGCGCGCAAGTGCTTCCACAGCAGCTGCTCGGCATCGGTCATGTTCTGGCGCAGTGTCTTGGCGAAGTCGCGTGGGTGCATGTGATGCGGGCCCCCTCTCCCCCGGCCCCTCTCCCGCGAGGGGAGAGGGGAGGTAGGGATGATCTGGGTCGGTGAAAAACGGCTCGTTGGAATGCTAGACGGCTTTGTGCCTGCGGCGATAACCGAATCACGCGTCAAAACCGCAGTTCGCACGGGGAAGTCCCTCTCCCCTCGCAGGAGAGGGGTTGGGGAGAGGGGGCCGCTGCACCACCGCCACCCCGCTCCAGAAAATCCTGCGCAAACCTCTGCAGCACGCCCCCCGCTTCATACACCGACACCTCCTCCGCCGTGTCCAGCCGGCAGGCCACAGGCACCCGCAGCACCTCGCCGCTTCGGCGCCGCACCACCAGCGTCAAGTCAGCCCGCGCCGTGCACAGCCCCTGCACGTCATAGACTTCCGTGCCATCCAGGCCCAGCGTCAGCCGGTTCGTGCCGGGCTGGAACTCCACGGGCAGCACCCCCATGCCGATCAGGTTGGTGCGGTGGATGCGCTCGAAGCCCTCGGCCACCACCACTTCCACACCCGCCAGGCGCACGCCCTTGGCGGCCCAGTCGCGCGACGAGCCCTGGCCGTAGTCGGCGCCGGCGATGATGATCAAGGGCTGGCGGCGGTTCAGGTAGGTCTCCATGGCCTCCCACATGCGCAGGACCTGGCCTTCGGGCTCCACCCTGGCCAGCGACCCGGGCTGCACGCTGCCGTCGGGGTTGCGCACCATCTCGTTTCGGAGCGTGGGGTTGGCAAACGTGGCCCGCATGGCCGTCAGGTGGTCGCCGCGGTGCGTGGCGTAGGAGTTGAAATCTTCCTCGGGCACGCCCATGCGGTGCAGGTACTCGCCGGCTGCGCTGTCCCGCAGGATGGCGTTCGACGGCGAGAGGTGGTCGGTGGTGATGTTGTCCGGCAGGATGGCCAGCGGGCGCATGCCCTGGCGCGTGCGCGGGTGGGCCGCCAGGGCCCCCACGCCGTCGGTGTCCCAGTATGGCGGGCGGCGAATGTAGGTGGACTCCGGGCGCCAGCCGTACTGCGGGCTCACCGCGTCGCCAGTGTCGGCGCGGATCGCGAACATGGGCTCGTAGACGGCGCGGTACTGTGCGGGCTTGACGGCGGCTTTCACCACGGCGTCGATCTCTGCATCGCTCGGCCAGATGTCTTGGAGGCGGATCTCCCGGCCGTCCACCACCGCCAGCACGTCGTTTTCGATGTCGAAGCGCACCGTGCCCGCGATCGCATAGGCCACCACCAGCGGCGGCGAGGCCAGGAAGGCCTGGCTGGCGTACGGGTGGATGCGGCCGTCGAAGTTGCGGTTGCCCGACAGCACGGCGGTCGCGTACAGCTGGCGGTCGATGATCTCTTGCTCTATGGCGGGGTCGAGCGCGCCCGACATGCCGTTGCAGGTGGTGCAGGCAAAACCCACGATGCCGAAGCCGAGGTGTTCCAGGTCCTGCAGCAGGCCTGCTTCCTGCAGGTACAGCTCGACGGCCTTGGAGCCAGGGGCGAGCGATGTTTTCACCCAGGGCTTGCGCGCCAGGCGCAAGCGGTGGGCGTTGCGCGCCAGCAGCGCCGCCGCGATCACATTGCGCGGGTTGGAGGTGTTGGTGCAGCTTGTGATGGCGGCAATCACCACGGCGCCATCGGGCAGGGTGCCTTCGTGGGCCGCCGGCATCTGCCATGCGCGGGCGATGCCGCGGGCCGCCAGGTCGCTGGTGGCCACGCGCGCGTGCGGGTTGGACGGACCCGCCATGTTGCGCACGACGCTGGACAGATCGAAACTCAGCGTGCGCTCGTACACCGCATCGCTCAGCGTGTCGGACCACAGGCCTGCGGCCTTGGCATAGGTCTCCACCAGACGGACCTGGCCCGGCGTGCGGCCCGTGAGCGCCAGGTACTCGAGCGTCTGGTCGTCGATGCTGAACAGGGCCGCGGTCGCGCCGTACTCGGGGGCCATGTTCGAGATGGTCGCGCGGTCGCCGATGGTGAGCCTGGCGGCGCCCTCGCCGTAGAACTCCAGGTAGGCGCCGACCACCTTGGACCGGCGCAGGAACTCGGTCAGCGCCAGTACCACGTCGGTGGCGGTGATGCCGCTCTGGCGCTGGCCGGTGAGCTGCACGCCCACGATCTCCGGCAGCCGCATCCACGACGCGCGGCCCAGCATCACGTTCTCGGCCTCCAGGCCGCCGACGCCGATGGCAATGACGCCCAGCGCATCGATGTGCGGCGTGTGGCTGTCGGTGCCCACGCAGGTGTCGGGGTAGGCCACGCCGCTGTCGGCATGGACCACGGGCGACATCTTCTCCAGGTTGATCTGGTGCATGATCCCGTTGCCTGCGGGGATGACCTGCACATTGGAAAAGGCCTTTTTCGTCCACTCGATGAAGTGAAAGCGGTCTTCGTTGCGGCGGTCTTCGATGGCGCGGTTTCTTGCGAATGCACCGGGGTCGGACCCGCCGCATTCCACGGCCAGCGAATGGTCCACGACCAGCTGCACGGGCACCACGGGGTTCACCTGGGCGGGGTCCCCACCCGCGGCCGCGATGGCGTCGCGCAGGCCCGCCAGGTCCACCAGCGCGGTCTGGCCCAGGATGTCATGGCACACCACACGCGCCGGAAACCACGGAAAGTCGCGCTCGCGCCGGCGCCCGATCAGCTGGCGCAGGCAGTCGTCCACGATGGCCGGGTCGGCCCGGCGCACGATGTTCTCGGCGTGCACACGCGATGTGTAGGGCAGGGTGGCCCACGCGCCGGGCGTGAGGGCATCGACGGCCGCGCGGGCGTCGAAGTAGTCCAGTGCGGTGCCGGGCAAGGGCCGGCGATGTCGGGTGTTCATCATGGTGTTGTGTCGCTCGGCTTCAAATACCTGTCAGTTCGTCACTGTCTTTCGATTCCCCTCTCCCCTCGCGGGAGAGGGAGACGATGCAGCGCTCATGGCTGTCAAACACGGTCCTCGATCCGCACAAACGCCAGATTGTCCGGCCCGGTGTAATGCGCGCTGGGGCGAATGATCTTGTTGTCCAGGCGCTGCTCGATGATGTGCGCCGCCCAGCCGCTGGTGCGCGCGATCACGAACAGCGGCGTGAACATGGCGGTGGGCACGCCCATCATGTGGTAGCTCACCGCACTGAACCAGTCGAGGTTGGGGAACATGCTCTTGGCCTCCCACATCACCGACTCGAGCCGCTCGGCGATGTCGAACATCTTGGTGCGGCCCGCCTCCTCGGACAGGGACCGCGCCACGCCCTTGATGACGCCATTGCGCGGGTCGCTCACGGTGTAGACCGGGTGGCCGAAGCCGATCACGACCTCCTTGGCCTGCACGCGCCGGCGGACGTCGGCCTCTGCCTCGTCCGGGCTGTCGTAGCGCTTCTGGATCTCGAAGGCCACCTCGTTGGCCCCGCCATGCTTGGGGCCGCGCAGTGCTCCGATGGCGCCGGTGATGCACGAATACACATCGCTGCCCGTGCCCGCCACGACGCGCGCGGTGAAGGTCGATGCGTTGAACTCGTGCTCGGCATACAGGTTGAGCGAGGTGTGCATCGCGCGCTCCCAGGCCGCGCCGGGGCGGGCGCCATGCAGCAGGTGCAGGAAGTGGGCGCCGATGGAGTCGTCGTCCGTCTCGACGTCGATGCGCTTGCCCTGGGTACTCCAGTGGTACCAGTACAGCAGCATGGAGCCGAGCGAGGCGAGCAGCCGGTCGGCGATGTCCCTGGCGCCGGGCGTGTTGTGGTCGTCCTTTTCGGGCAGCACGCAGCCCAGGGCCGAGACGCCGGTGCGCATCACATCCATCGGGTGGCTGCTGGCAGGCAGCTTTTCCAGCGCGTCCTTCACGCTGGCCGGCAGGCCGCGCAGGGCCTTGAGTTTGGTTTTGTAGGCCTTGAGCTCGGCGCGCGTGGGCAGCTTGCCGTGCACCAGCAGGTGGGCGATCTCTTCGAATTCGCAGACCTCGGCGATATCGAGGATGTCATAGCCCCGGTAGTGCAGGTCGTTGCCCGTGCGGCCCACGGTGCACAGCGCAGTGCTGCCGGCAGTCACGCCCGACAGCGCGACGGATTTCTTGGGCTTGAAGCCTGCGGTAGGGGTCGTTGTTTCCATGGTCATGGGGTCT
Source organism: Acidovorax sp. Leaf191 (assembly GCF_001424425.1). GTDB lineage: Bacteria > Pseudomonadota > Gammaproteobacteria > Burkholderiales > Burkholderiaceae_C > Acidovorax. Next base: position 373,223 of record NZ_LMPT01000022.1, on the reverse strand, counting down.
CCTGGGGTGTCACTGTGGTGCCAGATAGGCATGGGCGATGGGTGCGGGGCGGCCCTTGGCATCCACCGCCACCATCTCGAACACCCCCTGGAGCACCTCTTCGGCGGGCGAGCCCAGCGCCTGCGCGAAGCCGGCCACGCACACGGTGAGCGAGCTGCGCCCGAGCCGCGTCGCCCAGGCGCGCAGGGTGAGCACATGGCCCACGCCCACGGGCGCCACGAATCGCACGTCGCTCACGCCAGCCATCACCACGTTGCTGCCGGCCGCGCTGCGGGCGGCCAGAAACGCCGCCTTGGACATGAGCAGCAGCGCATGCCCGCCGAACAGGGTGCCGTAGTGGTTGGCGTGCTCGGGAAAGATGATTTCCGTGAGCTCCAGGGTGCCGTTGGGGGTTGTCATGCTTCGCAATCTACGCACAATAGCGGCCCTGCAGAAGGGCTGAATTGGCGAATGTTTGCGAATGAAATCCCCGCAGATTGCAAATTTTGCGAAATTATTTGTTGCCGAGGCCAATCGATGAAAAAGACGTTCATGGGCGTGCGCCTGCGCCGCCTGCGCGAGGAGCGGGGCATGACCCAGGTGGCGCTGGCGCGCGCGCTGGACCTGTCGGCGAGCTACCTCAACCAGCTCGAACAGAACCAGCGGCCGCTCACCGTGCCGGTGCTGCTCAAGATCAACGCGGTGTTCGGCGTGGATGTGCAGCGCTTTTCGGACGATGACGAGGCGCGCCTGATCACAGGCCTGCGCGAGGTGCTGTCCGACCTGCCCGCGGGCCTGGGCGGCGAGGGTGCGGGCGACGCCGTGTCGCTGGCCGAGATCCGCGAGCTGGCCGCCGGCATGCCGGCAGTGGCCCGCACGCTGCTGGCGCTGCACCAGCGGCACCGCCAGGCCCTGGAGCGGCTGGAGGCGCTGAGCGCCCAGAACGCCCAGTGGGGCCTGGGCGACGAGCGTGGCGCGGCGGCGGCGCCGCCGCTGGCGGGCGGCCACCTGCCCATGGCGTACGAAGAAGTACGCGACTTCTTCTTCGCGCGCCAGAACCACATCGCAGAGCTGGACGATGCGGCCGAGCGTTGCGCCGCCGAATGGGCCCTGCAGCCGGGCCGCGCGGGCGAGGCGCTGGCCCAGCGGCTGCTGCAGGCCCACGGGGTGCGGGTGGTGAGCGCGATCGATCTGCCGGGCCAGGCCCAGCGGGTGTTCGAGCCCGGCTCCGGCGTGTTGCAACTCGCGGCCGGGCTGGAGCCCGGGCAGCGCGCTTTCCAGATGGCAACGCAGCTGGCGTTTCTGGAAATGGGCCCGCCGCTGGCGCGGCTCGCGGACGCGGCAGGCTTGTCGAGCGACCAGGCGCGGGCGCTGGCGCGCATCGGCCTGGCCAACTACTTCGCCGGGGCGCTGGTGTTGCCCTACACCGCCTTCTTGCGCGCGGCCGAGGCGGTGCGCTACGACATCGACCGCTTGGGCCACCAGTTCGGCGTGGGTTTCGAGACGGTGTGCCATCGGCTGTCCACCCTGCAACGGCCCGGCGCGCGGGGTGTGCCGTTTTTCTTCATCCGGGTGGACCGAGCGGGCAACATCAGCAAGCGCCAGTCGGCCACCCACTTTCACTTCAGCAAGATCGGCGGCACCTGCCCGCTGTGGAACGTGTACGAGGCGTTCGCCCAGCCGGGCCGCATCGTGCCGCAAATCGCCCGCATGCCCGACGGGCGGGCCTACCTGTGGGTGGCGCGCACTGTGTCGCGCGGCGGCATGGGGTGGGGCTCGCCGGGCAAGGAGTTTTCCGTGGCGCTGGGCTGCGATGTGCGGCACGCGCCGCAGCTGGTCTATTCGCAAGGGCTCGACCTGGCCAACCCCGACGCCGCCGTCCCCATCGGCATGGGCTGCAAGGTGTGCGAGCGGCCGGCCTGCCCTCAGCGCGCCTTTCCGCCCATCGGCCGGGCGCTGGATGTGAACGAGAACCGCAGCCGGTTCGCGCCCTACCCGGTGGCTGCCACCGCGGGGGCAGGGTAGACCCTCGGGCTGGCGATGTACTGGTGCGGGGTCTATGCAGTTTGCTCATGAATTCATAGCGCCTTGCGCATGACCGTATTGCGGTGGACGCGCTTTTGTCTCAATAATGGGTGGTAACCAGTTGTTATCGCGCACCGGGCCCCAAAAGCCCGTTCGATTGCCGCTATCCTGCGCGTGAACACAGGGTTTGAGCCCCCCGATCCGGCCACCGCGACACCCTCGCCGAACACTGCCCGCCCAGCACGCCACGCCATGTCCTCCTTCACCTATTCAGGTAGCTACCGGCATTGGTTGTCCGGGATAGGTGTGGCCACGCTCGGCATCGCGCTGAGCCTGTGGCTGGCCTGGCAGCAGTCCCAGGCCGTGGCCCAGGTCGGGCAGGCGCGGTTCGTGCAGGAGGCCCGGTCGTTCGCCGATGCGCTGGGCCAGCGCATCGAGGGGCACACCGAGGTCGTCAACGGCCTGCGCGGGCTATTCACTGCCAACCCCCACCTCACGCGCGCCGAGTTCGAGCGCGCCGCCAGCGACCTGGAGGTGGGCCAGCGCTACGCCGGCGTGCGCAACCTGTCGTTCACCCGCTGGGTGCCGGGCTCCGAGCGCGCTGCCTACGAGGCCCGGGTGCGCGCCGACCGGTCCATCTCCGCCAATGGCTACCCCGACTTCGCCATCCGCCCGCCGGGGGACCGGGCCGAGTACTTCGTGGCCGAGTACCTCTGGCCCATGTCCGGCAACGAGAGCGTGCTGGGCCTCGACATCAGCGCGCAGCCCACCAACCTGGCGGCCATGCAGTACAGCCGGGACAGCGGCCACACCGTGGCGTCGGCGCCGTTCGATCTGCTGCAGGAAGAAACCCACCGCCCCGGCTTCGTGATCCGCGTGCCGGTGTTCGACTACACCGCGGGCACGCCGGAGCCGCGCTTTCTGGGTGCGGTGGCCTCCACCATTCGGGTGTACGACCTGGTCCAGGCGCTGGGCAGCCAGGGCCTGCTCAACGGCATCGCGGTATCGATGGCCGACCACGGCTCGGTGCGCGTGGGCACGACCGACACCACGGTGCGCACGCTGCTCACGCAGTCGTCCGCGGCGCTGCCGGGTTCGGTGCCCTTCGTGCGGGACCTGCCGGTGCACGACCGGCGCTGGCGGCTGACCTTTCTGCCCACGCGCTCGTTCCTGTCGGCTTCTGAGGCGAGGCTGCCCATCCTGGCCGGGGCGGGCGGGGTGCTGGTGTCGCTGCTGCTGGCATCCACCGTGGGGCTGCTGGTGCGCCAGCGCACGCTGGCCCTCGTGCGGGCCCAGGCGTCCGACGACGCGCGGCGCGAGAGCGAAGAACGCTTTCGCGCGCTGTTCAACCAGGCCAGCGTGGGCGTGGCCATGCTGGACAGCACCACCGGGCGGTTCCTGCGCGTGAACCAGCGCTATGCGGACATCGTGGGCTACACGCCCGACGAGATGCTCGCCCTGAATTTTCAGGCCATCACCCACCCGGGTGACCTGGCGGCGGACGTCCAGCAGCTCGAACGCCTGAAGGTCGGCGAGATCCCGGAGTACCGGCTCGAAAAGCGCTACCTGCACAAGGAAGGGCGCCTGGTCTGGGCGGACCTTACGGTGTCGCCCGGCGCCACGCCTGACAGCCACATCGCCGTGGTGCAGGACATCACCTCGCGCAAGCACATGGAAGACACGCTGCGCACCAACGAGCACCGGCTGCGCGGCATTCTGGAGCGGCTGCCCATGGGCCTGTGCCTGGTCCATCCGGACGGGCGCATCGGCTTTCGCAACCAGCGCTATGTGGAGATCTGCGGCTACACCGAGGCCGAGGTGCCCGACGTGGACACCTGGTGGCAGCGTGCCTTTCCCAATGTGGCCGAGCGCGAGGCCGTGCGCGACGGCTGGCGCGCTGCGGTCAAGCGCGCCGCGGGCGTGGACGGCGTGATCCCCGGTGCCGAATACCTCATCACCTGCCGCGACGGCACCAAGCGCCCGATCGAGGTCTCGGGCGTGCAGGTGGAAGGCGGGCACCTGGTCACCATGCAGGACCTGAGCCAGCGCAAGGCGGCCGAGGAGGAAATCAACAACCTGGCCTACTACGACCCGCTCACCAGCCTGCCCAACCGCCGCCTGCTCATGGACCGGCTGCAGCAGGCGCTGGCAGCGAGCACGCGCCACCACCGCAGCGGGGCCTTGCTGCTGCTGGACCTGGACAACTTCAAGACCCTGAACGAAACCCGCGGCCACGACAGCGGCGACCACCTGCTGCTGCAGGTGGCGCAGCGCCTGCGTGAATGCGTGCACGAGGACGACACCGTCGCCCGCCAGGGGGGCGACGAGTTCGTCGTGGTGCTGGAAGACCTGGGCGACAACCCCGAAGAAGCCGCCGCGCGCAGCGAGGAGGTGGGCCAGCGCATCCTGGCGGCGCTGCGCGCGCCCTACATGCTGCACGGCGCCGCGCACCACAGCTCGCTCAGCATGGGCGTCACCGTGTTCAGCGGCATGCGCGAGACGGTGGACGAACTCCTCAAGCGCGCTGATCTCGCGCTCTACCAGGCCAAGAGCGCAGGCCGCGACACGCTGCGCTACTACGACCCCAAGATGCAGGCCGCCGTGAGCGCGCGGGCCACGCTGGAGCGCGACATGCGCATCGGCCTGGCGCTGGGCCAGTTCGAGCTGTACTACCAGCCGCAGATCGACCGCGGCCGCATCACCGGGGCCGAGGCGCTGCTGCGCTGGCGCCACCCGCGCGACGGCTTTGTCTCGCCCGCGCACTTCATCCCGCTGGCCGAAGAGACGGGCCTCATCCTGCCCCTGGGCGAATGGGTGCTCAAGATGGCCTGCAGCCAGCTGTCGGCCTGGGCGGAACACCCCGAACTGGCGGCGCTGAGCCTGGCGGTGAATGTGAGCCCGCGCCAGTTCCACCAGCACAACTTCGTGGCCCAGGTGCTGCAGGCGCTGGCCAGCTCGGGCGCGCCGGGACACCAGCTCAAACTGGAGATGACCGAGGGCCTGCTGCTGCAGGATGTGGAAGACACCATCGAGAAGATGGGGCAGCTCAAGGGTTATGGACTGGGCTTTTCGCTGGATGACTTCGGCACCGGGTATTCTTCGCTCGCCTACCTCAAGCGGCTGCCACTGGACCAGCTCAAGATCGACCAGAGCTTTGTGCGCGACGTGCTCACCGACCCCAACGATGCCGCCATCGCGCGCACCGTGGTGGCGCTGGGTACCAGCCTGGGCCTGCGCGTGATCGCCGAGGGGGTGGAGACCGAAGCCCAGCGCGAGTTTCTGGAGCGCCACCAATGCCACGCCTGGCAGGGCTACCTGTTCAGCCCGCCGGTACCGGTGGCCGAGTTCGAGGCGCTGGTGCGCAGCACCAACGCCAGCGGGCTGCAGCATGCGTGATGGGCTGCGGCCCTCCGATTGCCACCGCCAGCCAGGGCCCCGACCACCATGTTCCTGTTGAAGAAAAAAGCGGCGGCCCCGCCCGCGGGCCCGTCGGCCACCGACACCGGCGAGTTCGACGCGCAGCGCGAAAAGTCCGCCATCGCCGAGATGCTGCTCAAGCGCTCCGCGCAGCTCATCCTGGGCCGTGGCGAGCTGGAGATCATCCGCGGCATCTGCCAGGCCATCGTCGAGATCACCCCCCACATCCGCCTGGCCTGGACGTGGTTCGGTCCGTCCGACACGCAGACCATCCGCCCGCAGGTGTTCGCCGGCCCGGCGTCAGCCTACGCCGAGTCGTTGTGCATCGAGCGCAACCTGCTCACCCGCATCGGCCCCGCGTTCTCGGCGCTGGACAGCGGCGCGCCGGCCGAGCCCTTCACGGTGTCGCAGTTCTCGCTGTTCGGCCCGTGGCGCGACGCGGCACGCCAGCACGGCATCCACCACGTGGTGGCCTTGCCCATCAGTTCCGCGTTCAACGGCTACAGCGGCATCTTCGTGCTGTACGCGGACCGCGACGGCTATTTCGACGAGGTGGGCGTGAGCCTGTTTGCCACGCTGGCCGAGCTGTTCGGCTCGCTGATGACGGTGGCGTCCGAGCGCAGCGAGCTGCAGCGCGCGGCCTACCACGATGCGCTCACCGGCCTGCTCAACCGCCATGCGCTCGACCTCATCGACCGGCGCGTGTACCGCACCTCGCTGTTCGAGCCGCCTTCGTCGCTGCTCATGCTGGACATGGACCGCTTCAAGAGCATCAACGACCAGCACGGGCATTCGGTGGGCGACCAGGCCCTGCAGGCGGTGGCGCGCACGCTGCAGCATGCCCTGCGGCGCGGCGACGAGGTAGTGCGCTGGGGCGGCGAGGAGTTCATGGTATGCCTGCCGCAGACGCCCCTGCAGGACGCACTGGTCGTGGCCGAGAAGCTGCGCAAGAGCGTGGCGGCCATCACCGACCCGGTGCCGCTCACGGTATCCATCGGCGTGAGCGAGATTCCCTGCCTGCAGCACCTGGCGGACGCCGTGGCCCGCGCCGACCAGGCATTGCTGCAGGCCAAGGCCGACGGGCGCAACCAGGTGTGCGTGCTGCCCTGATGGCCTGGTTGCGCGAGCCGGCATTCCGGGCAGCCACGCGGCACCGAGATGTTCAAAATTGATAGCAGCTGGCGCTTGCACCACAAGCGGTAGAGGCTGTTTTTGCCAAATATTTCCCAGGTGTTTGCTTTTGGAGCGTTGCCGGGGCCGGCCCGTGGGGGAGCCGCCCAGGCGGCGCGGTATCATTCCGGCCTTGCCGCAGCCTGTGCGCTCCTTGCCGGGAACGCCCCTGCGGCACCACTTTTTGCCACTGAAGTCCCGCCCCTCATTGCCCGCCCCCTGACCCGTGCGTCTTACCTCCATCAAGCTTTCCGGTTTCAAGTCGTTCGCTGAACCCACCAACTTCATGCTGCCCGGCCAACTGGTGGGCGTGGTGGGTCCGAACGGCTGCGGCAAGTCCAACATCATGGACGCGGTGCGCTGGGTGCTGGGCGAGAGCAAGGCCAGCGAGCTGCGCGGCGAGTCCATGCAGGACGTGATCTTCAGCGGCACCACCACCCGCAAGCAGGCCAGCCGCGCCAGCGTGGAGCTGGTGTTCGACAACTCCGACCACCGCGCTGGCGGCCAGTGGGGCCAGTACGGCGAAGTGGCCGTGCGCCGCGTGCTCACGCGCGACGGCACCAGCAGCTACTACCTGAACAACCAGCCCGTGCGCCGCCGCGACGTGCAGGACGTGTTCCTCGGCACGGGCCTGGGGCCCCGGGCCTACGCCATCATCGGCCAGGGCACCATCAGCCGCATCATCGAATCGCGCCCCGAAGAGCTGCGCCTGTTCCTCGAAGAGGCCGCGGGCGTCTCCAAGTACAAGGAGCGCCGCCGCGAGACCGAAAACCGCCTGTCGGACACGCGCGAGAACCTCACGCGGGTCGAAGACATCCTGCGCGAGCTCAACGCCAACCTCGAAAAGCTGGAAAAGCAGGCCGAAGTGGCCGCCAAGTACAACGCGCTGAACGCTGACGCCACGCTCAAGCAGCACCAGCTGTGGTTCTTGAAGCGCGCCGACGCGGAAGCCGACCAGACCAAGGTGCGCCTCGATGGCCTGCAGGCCGTGAACGACCTCGAGTCGCGGATGGCCGACCTGCGCGCGGTGGAGTCCGACCTCGAAACCATCCGCCAGGCCCACTATGCGGCCGGCGACCAGGTCAACCAGGCCCAGGGCCGGCTGTACGAAGCCACGGCCGAAGTCGGCAAGCTCGAAGCCGAGATCCGCTACGTGGTCGAAGGCCGCCAGCGCGTGGAGCAGCGGCTGGTCACGCTGGCCGAGCAGATTGCGCAGTGGCAGTCGCGCAGGGAAGAGGCCGACATCGAGCTTGAAAACCTGGCCGGTGCCGGTGTGGATGCCGAAGAGCGCGCCGAGATGCTGGCCGCCCAGGTCGAAGAGCAGGCGATGCAGCTGCCCGACCTGGAAGACGCTCTGCGCCAGGCCCAGAGCCGGGCCAGCGAGCAGCGCGGCAGCGTGGTGCAGGTGCAGCAGCAGATCGGCGTGCTGGCCGCCGAGCAGCGCAGCATCGACGAGCAAAGCCGCCAGCTCGACAGCCGCTTCGAGCGGCTGCGCACCGACCGCAACGCGCTGGCCGCCCCGGACGAGGCGCGCCTTGCCAACCTGCGCGAGCAACTGGAAGAAGCCCAGGAGATCGCCGAAACCACCGAAGCCCGCCTGCACGAGCTGCAGGAGTCCGTGCCCCAGCTCGACGACGACCGCCGCACGCGCCAGCAGGCCGTGAACACCGAAAGCGCGCGCCAGGCCGACCTGTCGGCCCGCATGGAGGCCCTGAAGGCGCTGCAGGAAAAGGTCAAGACCGACGGCAAGCTGCGCCCCTGGCTGGCCAAGCATGGCCTGGATGGCCTGCAGGGCCTGTGGAGCCGCATCCACATCGAAAAGGGCTGGGAAAACGCGCTGGAAGCCGCGTTGCGCGAACGCCTGGGCGCGCTCGAAGTCGGTCGCCTGGACATGGTGCGCGGCTTTCTCGGATCGGGCGGCACCGACGCCCCGCCCGCACGGCTGGCGTTCTACAGCGCGCCGTCAGCCGGCCAGCCCGATGCGCCATCGCAGCACCCGCGCCTGTCGGACCTGCTGCGCCTGAACGACGCCGGCCTGCGCGCCGTGCTGACCGACTGGCTGCAGGGCTGCACCACCGCCCCGACGCTGGACGAAGCCCTGAGCCGCCGCGCGAGCCTGCAGCCTGGCGAGGTCGTGTTCGTACCCACGGGGCACTCGGTCAGCGCCCACAGCGTGAGCTTCTACGCCCAGGATTCCGAGCAGTCGGGCCTGCTGGCGCGCGCGCAGGAGATCGAGCACCTGGAGAAAGAGCTGCGCGCCCAGGCCCTGATCGCCGAAGAATCCCGCGCCGCGCTGGTCCGCGCCGAGGCTGCCTATGCCGACGCCTCGCAGCGACTGGTGGCCGCCCGCCGCGAAGCCACCGAAACCCAGAGCCGCGCGCACGAGCTGCAGGTCGAGACCATGCGCCTTGCGCAACTGGCCGAGCAGACTCGGGCGCGCAGCCAGCAGATCGACGCCGACCTGGCCGAGGTGGAGGCCCAGCTGGCCGACCTGCAGGAGCGCCGCGTGGCGGCCGAGGCGCGCTTCGAAGAGCTGGACATGCAGCTGGCCGACAGCCAGGAGCGCGAAGCCCAACTGGGCGACAACGTGATCGAGGCCGAGCGCAAGCTGGCCGCCTGCCGCGAGCAGCAGCGCGCGCTGGAGCGCCAGGCGCAGGAGGCCACGTTCTCCCAGCGCAGCCTGGAGGCACGGCGCGGCGAACTCAACCGCTCCATCGAGACCGCCACCCAGCAGGCGACCGCGCTGGCCGACGAGCAGCAGCGCGCCCGCGACGAGCTGGCCCGCCTGTCCGACGCCGCCGCGCAGGGCGGGCTGCAGCAGGCCCTGGACGTGAAGATGGAGCGCGAGAAGGCGCTGGGCGCCCAGCGCAGCGAGTACGACGACCTCACCACCAAGCTGCGCGCGAGCGACGAACGCCGCATGCAGCTCGAACGGGCCCTGGACCCGCTGCGCGCCCGCATCACCGAATTCCAGCTCAAGGAGCAGGCCGCGCGCCTGGGCCTGGAGCAGTACACCACGCTGCTGACCGACGCACAGGCCGACCTGGACGCCATCGCCCAGTCGATCGGGGATGGCAATGTGCGCGTGACCGGTCTGCAGGGCGAAATCGACCGCCTGCACCGCGAGATCACCGCGCTGGGCGCGGTCAACCTGGCCGCGCTGGACGAACTCAAGCTGGCCAGCGAGCGCAAGATCTTCCTCGATGCGCAGACCGCCGACCTGACCGAAGCCATGAACACGCTGGAAGACGCGATCCGCAAGATCGACGGCGAAACGCGCCAGCTGCTGTCGGGCACCTTCGACACCGTGAACGCGCACTTTGGGCGCATGTTCCCCGAGCTCTTCGGCGGCGGGCAGGCCAAGCTCATCATCACCGGCGACGAAATCCTGGACTCCGGCGTGCAGGTGATGGCGCAGCCGCCCGGCAAGAAGAACCAGACCATCCACCTGCTTTCCGGCGGCGAAAAGGCCCTCACGGCCATCGCGCTGGTGTTTGCGATCTTCCAGCTCAACCCCGCGCCGTTCTGCCTGCTGGACGAGGTGGACGCGCCGCTCGACGATGCCAACACCGAGCGCTACGCGAAGCTGGTGTCCAGCATGTCCAAGGGCACGCAGTTCCTGTTCATCAGCCACAACAAGATCGCGATGGAGATGGCCGAGCAGCTCATCGGCGTGACCATGCAGGAGCAGGGCGTCTCGCGCATCGTGGCGGTGGACATGGAAAGCGCACTCTCGATGGCCGGGGCATGAGCGGAACCCGCATGATTCGCCGTGCACCTGCGCCCGGGCGGGGGTGCCGCCTACGGCCTGCCGGCCCAGCAGCGCCTAAAGTGGCGCGGGTCGGCCTGCGCCGGTGGTGCAACGCGGCGCGCGGGGCTCTCGAAGGTGGCTGGGTGGCACACCGGGCCATGGGATAGCTAGAAAAACATTTTTATGAGCACACTTCAACTCAGTCTGGCGATCATCGGTGGCCTGCTGCTGGCCGGTATCGTGGCCTACAACACCTGGACATCGCGCCGCAACGCCCCCAAGCGCGCGGTGCCCCAGGAGGCCGAGCGGGGCACGCCCGGCAGTGGCATGGCCGAGCCCGCGCTGCGCCAGGAGCCCGGCTTTGAGGGGGGCGGCGCGGTGGAGCTCACGCCCGACGAATTGCAGGCCCTGGACCGCGGCACGGACCCGTCGTCCGAACACGCGGTGGACCCGACCGATGCGCTGCAGATGCCTGTGCCCTCGTTCTCGGTGGAGCGCCGCCCGGGGCTGGATCCGCTCATCGATGTGATCGCGCCGCTGCAGCCTGAGCATGTCGTCTCGGGCGATGCCGCACTGGCGGCACTGCCACCCACGCGGCGCGCAGGCAGCAAGCCCTTTGCCATCGAAGGCTTGAACGAAGCCACCCAGCAGTGGGAGACGCCCGCGCCCGGCCAACGCTACCAGGCCTTCCAGGCGGGGGTTCAATTGGCCAACCGCATGGGCGCGCTCAATGAGATCGAATTCTCGGAGTTCGTGGTCAAGGTGCAGGCGTTTGCCGACGCGATCAATGCCGCGCCCGACTTCCCCGACATGCTGCAGGAGGTGGCCCGCGCCCGCGAGCTGGACCAGTTCGCCAGCGACCACGACGCGCAACTGGCCTTCATGCTGCGCGCCCGCCAGGCAGCCTGGAGCCCCGGCTATGTGCAGCAGAACGCCGGCCGCCTGGGCTTTGTGGCCGGTGCCATGCCCGGCCGGCTGGTGCTGCCCGCCACCAGCGCCGCGGGCCTGCCGCCCCTGCTCACGCTGGGATACGACACCGCCGCCGCACTGGCGGACGACCCGGACCAGTCCGCCATCCGCGACATCACCCTGAGCCTGGACGTTGCCCAGGTGCACCGCTCCGAGCAGCCCTTCGCCCGCCTGCGCGACGTGGGCAAGGCCCTGTGCGACGCCATGGACGGCGTGCTGTGCGACCAGAACGGCCACCCGCTGCCCGCGATGGCCATGGACCCGATCACGGCCGACCTGGAGCTGCTGTACGACCAGCTCGACGGGCGCGACCTGTCGGCAGGGTCGGTGCTGGCGCGCAGGCTGTTCAGCTAGTGCAAGACATGAGCGCAACGCTGGTCCGGCTGGCGCGCAAGGAACCGGGTGTTGCCCAGGAGAATCCCAGTGGGGCACCCCATGACTGAACAATCACAACTCTTTTCGTCTGCAGCGCAGACCAGCCCTGCGCAAGCAGCTATCAAAATAAAAGCACTGCGCGACCAGTTGCAGCGCTGGGCGCACCAGTACTACGTGCTGGACGAGCCCACCGTGCCCGATGCCGAGTACGACCGGGTCTTTCGTGAACTGCAGGCGCTGGAGACCGAGCACCCCGACCTCATCACCTCCGACTCGCCCACGCAACGCGTGATCGGGGCGGTGATGGAGGGCCTGACGCCGGTGCGCCATGCGGTGCCGATGCTGAGCATCCACACCGAAACCGACACCGAGGCGACGGGAGCCCAGGCTTTCGATGCCCGCGTGCGGCGCGAGCTGGGCCTGTCGGACGCCGACCCGGCCATCGAGTACGTGGCCGAGCCCAAGTTCGACGGCCTGGCCATGAACTTGCGCTACGAAAAAGGCCGTCTGGTGCAGGCCGCCACGCGCGGCGATGGCGAGGTGGGCGAGGACGTGACCCACAACATCCGCACCATCCGCCAGATCCCGCTGACGCTGCCCGACGGCGTGCCACCCTTGCTGGAAGTGCGCGGCGAGGTCTACATGCGCCGCGCCGACTTCGACGCGCTCAACGAGCGCCAGCGCGAGCAGGGTGGCAAGACGTTTGTGAACCCGCGCAATGCGGCGGCGGGCGCGGTGCGGCAGCTGGATTCGAACATCACGCTGCAGCGTCCCTTGAGCTTTTTTGCCTACGGCCTGGGCGCCATCACCCCGGCCGCGGAGGGCGGGCCGGTGTTCCGCACGCATTTCGAGCTGCTGCAGACGCTCAAATCCTGGGGTTTTCCGGTCGCAGCGCAGGTCCAGATTGCAACAGGCGCTACAGAATTGGTAGCGTACCACCAGCAGGTGGGCGCGGGCCGCGACGCCTTGCCCTACGACATCGACGGCGTGGTCTACAAGGTCAACGCGCTGCAGCTGCAGCGCGACCTGGGCTTCAAGACGCGCGAGCCGCGCTGGGCGGTGGCCCACAAATACCCCGCGCAGGAGATGGCCACCAAGGTGGAAGGCATCGACGTGCAGGTGGGCCGCACCGGCAAGATCACGCCCGTGGCGCGCCTGGCACCGGTGTTCGTGGGGGGCGTCACCGTGACCAATGCCACGCTGCACAACCTGTTCGAGATCCGCAAGAAGGGTGTGCGCGTGGGCGACACCGTCATCGTGCGGCGCGCCGGCGACGTGATCCCCGAAGTGGTGGGTGTGATGCCAGGCAACCGGGTCGGCTATGTGCCCAACTTCCACATGCCCAAGACCTGCCCGGTGTGCGGCAGCGATGTGATGCGGGTGAAGGGCGAGGCCAACCACCGCTGCACTGGCGGCCTGTTCTGCGCCGCGCAGCGCAAGGAAGCCATTTTGCACTTCGCCGCCCGCCGCGCGATGGACATCGAGGGCCTGGGGGACAAGCTGGTGGACCAGTTGGTCGAGTCCAACGTCATCCGCACGCTGCCCGACCTGTACCGCCTGGGCCTGTCGTCCCTGGTGGCGCTGGAGCGCATGGCCGAGAAGTCTGCGCAGAACGTGCTCGCCGCACTCGAAAAGTCCAAGCAGACCACGCTGCCGCGCTTTCTGTTCGGCCTGGGCATCCGCCAGGTGGGCGAATCCACCGCCAAGGACCTGGCCAAGCATTTCGGCACGCTCGACGCGCTGATGGGCGCAACGCAAGAGACCGCCGCCACCGTGGAGCAACTGCTGGAGGTGCCCGACGTGGGCCCCATCGTCGCGCAGAGCGTGCACACCTTCTTTCAGCAGCCACACAACCGCGAAGTGGTCGAGCAACTGCGCGCCTGCGGCGTGACCTGGTCCGAATCGGCCCGTGCCGACAAGGCACCGCAGGTGCTGGCCGGCAAGACCATCGTGCTCACGGGCACGCTGCCCACCCTGAGCCGTGACGAGGCCAAGGACATGCTGGAGGCCGCAGGCGCCAAGGTCTCGGGCTCCGTCAGCAAGAAGACGAGCTACGTCGTGGCTGGCGAAGAGGCGGGCAGCAAGCTGGCCAAGGCCGAAGAGCTGGGCGTGCCGGTGCTGGACGAAGCCGGCATGCTGGCTCTGCTGTCCGGCCCTGGTGCCTGAGGCACCTTTCATTTTTTCGAGTTTTTGATGCGCACATTGCTGCTTTCCTTCAAGGCCCGTGCCGCGGCGTTCTTCCGCTGGCTGGCGGGCCTGTTCGCCTGGATGCCCCGGCCGCTGCGCCTGGCACTGTTCTGGGGGGCGCTGTCGGTGCCCGCGGCGGTGCTGGTGTACACGCTGGCGCTGATCCCTTTCACGCCGTCCACCGCCGACATCCGCAAGGCCAAGAGCGAGCTGCCCGCGCAGCTCATGTCGGTGGACGGCAAGCTGCTGGCCGAGTACCGCTGGGCGAACCGCGAATGGGTCGAGCTCGACAAGATCTCGCCCCACGTGGTGGACGCGCTGATCGCCACCGAGGACCACCGTTTCTACAACCACTTCGGGCTCGACTGGCGCCGCACGGCGTCGTCGGTGGTTCATACGCTGCGGGGGGACCCGCAGGGCGGCTCCACCATCACGCAGCAGCTGGCGCGCAATCTGTTCCCGGACGAGATCGGCCGTTCACGGGTGTTTCCGCAGGCCTTGACGCGCAAGCTCAAGGAGGCGATCACGGCGGTGAAGATCGAGGCCTCGTACAGCAAGGACGAGGTGCTGGAGACGTACCTCAACACCGTACCGTTTCTGTACAACGCCTACGGCATCGAGATGGCGGCCCGCACGTACTTCGACAAGTCGGCCGACAAGCTCAGTGTGCTGGAAAGCGCCACGCTGATCGGCATGCTCAAGGGCACGGCCTACTACAACCCCGTGCTCAACCCCGAGCGCGCCCAGGCGCGGCGCAACACCGTGCTGTCGCAGATGGTCAAGCGCGGCAAGCTCGAGCAGGCGCAGTTCGACGACCTGCAAAAGCGGCCGCTGCGCGTCAACTTCGAGCGCCAGACCGAGGTCATGGGCCCGGCGCCGCACTTTGCGATGCAGCTGCGCAAGCAGCTCATCGACTGGGCCGACAGCCATGGCTACAACCTGTATGCCGATGGCCTGGTGATCCGCACCACCATCGACTCGCGGCTGCAGAACTTTGCCAACCAGGCCGTGGCCCGCCAGGGCAAGCAGCTGCAAACGGTGGCCGACGCCGCCTGGAGCAAGCGCGACGGCTGGGGGCCGGGCAACGAGCTGGTGCAGACGCTGGTGCGCGAAAGCGCCGAGTTCCGCGCGGCCGTGGACAAGGGCGAGACGCCCGAGGACGCCCAGAAGGCGCTGCTGGCGGACGAGGCCTTCCTGCAGAAGCTGCGCGCCGACAAGACGCGCGTGCAGGCCGGCTTTCTGGCGCAGGACCCTGTCACCGGCCACGTGCTGGCCTGGGTGGGCAGCCGCGACTTCGCGCAGGACCCGTTCGACCATGTGCAGGCAGCGCGCCGCCAGCCGGGCTCCACCTTCAAGCCCTTCGTCTACGGCGCCGCGTTTGCGCAGGGCGCCCAGCCCACCGACATGCTGATGGACGCCGCGGTAGAGATCCCGCTGGGTGGCGGCCGCGTGTGGCGCCCCACCGACGGCGGCCCGCCGAGCGACCAGCCGATGAGCCTGGCCGACGGCCTGGCGCTGTCCAAGAACACCATCACCGCCCAGGTGATGCACCAGGTGGGCCCGGCCCGCGTGGCCGAGGTGGCGCGGGCGCTGGGCGTGCGCCAGTCGCCGCTGGAAGAAGTGCCCTCGCTGGCACTCGGCACGAGCCCGGTGACGCTCAAGGAGATGATCTCGGCCTACAGCAGCATCGTGAACCTGGGCCGCTATGTGGAGCCGGTGCTCATCACCAGCATCGAGGACCGCCACGGCAAGGTGCTGGAGACCTTTGCCAAGCCCGTGCCCGAGGCCGTCTTCGACGCGCGCGCCGCCCAGGTGCTGCGCAACACCATGCGCGGTGCGGTGGACCGGGGCACGGCCACGGCGATCCGCTCGCGCTACGGCATCCAGGCCGACGTGGCGGGCAAGACGGGCACCACGCAGGACAACACGGACGGCTGGTTCATCCTGATGCAGCCCCACGTGGTGGCGGGCGCCTGGGCGGGCTTCAACGACGGCCGCATCACGCTGCGCAGCGACCACTGGGGTCAGGGCGCCCGCAGCGCGCTGCCCATGGTGGGCGACTTCATGCAGCAGGCCATCCGCACCAAGGTGATCGACGGCCAGGAGCGCTTCTTCGACGAGTTCGACACCACGCCGCCGCCGTCGCAGATGCCGCCTCCGGCCGATGCCCCGCTCGGCGCGATGCGCGACTGGATCCGTGGGTTGTTCGGCGGCGACCCGCAGTCGCAGCCCCAGATGCCGGGCCAAGGGCCCGGCGGGCTGCCACCGGTGACGCACGACCCACCGGGTTCGACGGCACCACCGGTGCCCGCCGAGGAACGCACGGGCGGTTAGCGGTCAGACATGCGCAGCGCTGGAGTCATCGCTCTGGTCGTGGCAGCGTTGCCTCGCCGATGCCTGCCTACAGCGTTGTGTGCCGAACGCCCGGCCAGATGACCGCCTGCGCCACGATCACGGTCTGGCCGTTGAACGTGGCTGCGGGCGAGCCGTGCAGCACGTAGCCCAGCGCCAGCGCATCGCTCACCCGGCGGCAGAACGCGGCATCGTCGGGGCCGGTGAGCAACCGGTAGCTGGGCATCCCGTCCGGTGGTGCCGCCGCAGTGGGTGGGGCAGAAGGCAAGGGCATGGTGGGTAGGGTGGGGTGGGGTGCGACCGCCAGCGTGTCGCTGTGCGGCTCGCGGCTCGCTACTCGATGTCGATGCAGTGCAGTCCGAAGCTGCCCGCCTTGCGGTCCGCGAAGTAGGCCTCCAGCGTTTCCTTGACCGTGCGAAAGGCGATCTCGTCCCACGGGATCTCGTCTTCGGTGAACAGGCGCGCCTCGATGGTCTCGAAACCCGGGTTGAACTGGTCGCTGAGCAAGTGGGCCCGGTAGAAGAAATGCACCTGCCCCACGCGGGGCACATTGAGCAGGCTGAACAGCGGGCCCATCTCGATCTGCGCACCGGCTTCCTCATCCGTCTCGCGCGCGGCGCCCTGGGCCGTGGTTTCTTCCAGCTCCATGAACCCGGCCGGCAGCGTCCACTTGCCCCGGCGCGGCTCGATGTTGCGCTTGCACAGCAGCACGCGCCCATCCGCCATGACGGGCACCGTGCCCACCACATTGAGCGGGTTTTCGTAGTGCACGGTGTTGCAGGCAGGGCAGACGGCACGCAGCTTGGTATCGCCGTCGTCGGGCAGGCGGTAGACCACGGCGGTGCCGCAGGCGCGGCAGTGTTGGATGGGGCTGCGGAAGGTCATGCGTGGTTTTTGGTTCAAATAGGCCGCTACCGCTTGTTCAGCATGCGCAAGCAGCTATGAAAAGCATAGTGTAGCGGGCGGCGCGGGCGCCAAGGCCTGTGCGCAGGGCCGGCCAATGCAAGGCCGTCCACAGCGGGCCACGGCGCACGCGCCGTCGGTGGTCACACCACGGTCAGGCGCAGCGTGCCCAGGCCTTCCACGCCACCTTCCAGCACATCACCGCGTACCACGGCGCCCACGCCCTCGGGGGTGCCCGTGTAGATCAGGTCGCCGGGCTGTAGCTCCCAGGCTGCGGACAGGTGCTCGATGGTCTCGGCGATGTTCCAGATCAACTGCGCCACGGTGCTGCGCTGCTTGTCGGCACCGTTGACCTGCAGCCAGATGCCGGCGTTGGCGACGTCGCCCGCCTGGGCTGCGGGCGTGATGGGGCCGATGGGTGCGCTGGCGTCAAAGCCCTTGCCGATGCACCAGGGGCGGCCTTGCTTCTTCATGTCGTTCTGCAGGTCGCGGCGCGTCATGTCCAGGCCCACGGCGTAGCCGTAGATGTGCGAGAGCGCGTCGGCGGCAGCGATGTTCTTGCCGCCCTTGCCAATGGCCACCACCAGCTCGATCTCGTGGTGCAGGTTGGCGGTGAGGGTGGGGTAGGGCAGCTGGCCCGTTTCGCCCGCGTTGACCACCACGATGGCATCGGCCGGCTTCATGAAGAAGAAGGGCGGCTCGCGGCCGGTGAAGCCCATCTCCTTGGCATGCTCTTCGTAGTTGCGGCCCACGCAGTAGATGCGGTGGACGGGAAAACGGTCGCCGCTGCCCACCACGGGCACGCTGGCCACCGGCGCGGGAGAAAACACGTAGCTCATGTCTGCCTTTCTTTTCTTGTGTCGCTCGATGATGTGAATGACGGGCCCGGCCGTTGTCCAGCCGCCACGGGCCGCAACGGGCCGTGACAAGCGCGGCGACGGGGTCTGTGGACCCAGGGGCACCGCAGCCAGCCCGAAAGTGGCAGTGTGCCATGGCTGCAAGGCCCGCGCTGCCAGAGGCTACACTCGCGCCCATGGCAAAGAGCTTCGATTTCCACAACACGCCAGGCCACCTGGTTCGCCGCGCACACCAGCGGACCGTGGCACTTTTCATGGAAGAGACGGCCGGGTTCGATGTGACGCCGGTGCAGTTCGCCATCCTGCACGAGCTGCTGGCCCAGCCGGGCGAGGACCAGGTCACCTTGGCATCGCGCGTCGCATTCGATGCGGCCACGTCGGGCTCGGTGATCGGCCGGCTCGAAAAGCGCGGCTGGATCCGCCGCGAACCCGACACCCGCGACCGCCGCCGCAAGCTGCTGTGGATCACCCCGGAGGGCGAAGTCGCGGCCCTGCAGATGCGCGACGCCGCACAGCGCGTGCAGGAGCGCCTGATGGCCCCGCTCGATGCGCAGGAGCGCAGCGACCTCATGGCCATGCTGACCAAGGTGGTCTACCACCACCAGGACCCCGCGGGCGCCTCGGGCGCCTGATTGCACCCGGCCCGGCGACACGCGCCGACGGCGCACCCCGCCCACCACCCCGGCGTGCAGTGCGCCGTACCCATCCCGAGACCTTCGCATGCAGCTCTACAACTACTTTCGCTCTTCCGCGTCCTACCGCGTGCGCATCGCGCTGGCGATCAAGGGCCTGGACTACGACTACCTGCCGGTGCACCTGGTCAAAGGCGAGCACCGGCAACCGGCCTACGTCAGCCGCGTGGGCGATGCGCTCTTGCCCACGCTGATAACCGACGATGGCGCAGCGCTGGTGCAGTCGATGGCCATCATCGAATACCTCGACGAAACGCATCCCACGCCCGCGCTGCTGCCCGCCGACCCGCTGGCACGAGCACGGGTGCGTGCGCTGGCACAGATGGTGGCGTGCGAGATCCATCCCATCAACAACCTGCGGGTGCTCAAGTACCTGGTGCATGAACTCAAGGTGGACGAGGACGCCAAGAACGCGTGGTACCACCACTGGGCCCGCAGCGGGCTGGAGGCGTTCGAGCGCCAGCTGGGCCTGCTGGCACAGGAGCGCGAGAGCCAGGGCCTGCCGCCGTCGCTGCTGTGCTGGGGCGACACGCCCACGCTGGCCGATTGTTGCCTGGTGCCGCAGATCTTCAATGCCCAGCGTTTCAAGGTGAACCTGGACGGCCTGCCGCTCACCATGGGCGTGCACGTGGCGTGCATGGCACTGCCTGCATTCCAGAAGGCCCAGCCTTCGGCCTGCCCGGACCACGAAGCTTGACCGGCCACACTGCTGCCCCAGGGGCCAGCGCCGACTGGCTGGTGCCCGACTGGCCTGCGCCACCGGGCGTGCATGCGCTGTGCACCACGCGCACCGGCGGGGTCAGCCAGCCGCCCTACGACAGCCTGAACCTGGGCACCCATGTGGGCGACGACCCCGCGGCCGTGCACACCAACCGCCTGCGCTTGCAGGCCCGTGTGCAGGCCGTGTCCGCCGGCGTGCGGCCCGTCTTTTTGAACCAGGTGCATGGCGACGGCGTGGTGCAGCTTGACCACGCCACGGCCGATGGCACCGATGCCGATGCCTGCGTGGCCACGGACACCGGCGTGGCCTGCACGATCATGGTGGCCGACTGCCTGCCGGTGCTGGTGGCACATCGATCAGGCACTGTGGTGGCTGCAGCGCATGCAGGGTGGCGCGGCTTGGCGGGGCAGGGCGGCCAAGGTGTGCTGGAGGCTGTGGTAGAGCGCTTTGGTGCTCTTGCGCTTGCCCATCAAGCGCCAGGCGCTATCAATATCGAAGCAAACGTCCTGGCAGCACCTGCGGGGGCGACCGCTGGTGCCGCACCGGACACCATGGCATGGCTAGGTCCTTGTATCGGGCCCACCGCATTCGAGGTCGGTGCCGAGGTGCGGGCCGCGTTCTGCGACGTGTCTGCGGCTGCGCAGGCCTGCTTCACGCCCCGCGCGGGCATGCCGGGCAAGTACCTGTGCGATCTGGCGGGGCTGGCGCGGCTGCGGTTGCAGGCGCTGGGCATCACCAGCATCTACGGCAATGACAGCAGCGCAGCCTGGTGCACGGTGACCAATGCCTCACGGTTCTTTTCGCACCGGCGCGACAGCGGCACCTTGGGGAGTAGCGGGCGCTTCGCCGCCTGCATCTGGCGCGACTGACCCTGGTGCAGGTGTCAGGTCAACCACATCGCCGTTGACGTCTGCATCCACTGATTTGGCTGCCGCTTGCTGTGCGTCGTACGCAGCCTGCTCGGCCGCCTGGCGCGCCTTGATCTTGCGTTTGCGGGACGGTGTTCCGAGGATGTACACCAGGATGCTCATGGGCAGCAGTCCATACAGCACGAAGGTGACGATGGCCCCCAGCACGGTGCCGACCGGGCTGGTGGCTTCGGCCACGGCCATCATGAGGGTGACGTAGGTCCAGACGATGACGATCAGGTACATTGGTTGCGGGTATTGAACAAGCGGTTGGATGCAAGAGTGGGGTGAAGCCGTTGCCTTGCACAAGCCGGTGGGCAACAATGAAGCCGAGACACACAGCCCAGCCGCTGCGAACGACCAACCACCGAGGAAAGAGCATGAATTCTGAATCACCCTGGGCCGATAGCGCCCAGCAGTTCCAACAGATTTTCGGGCAAAGCTGGTCGCAGGCACTGCAGTCGTTCCAAAAGATGGATCTGGGCGCATCCGCACCCACGGCCCCGCAGCTTCAATTTTCTCCCTCCAAGCTGCAGGCACTGCAGCAGCAGTACCTGGACGAAGCCAAGCAACTGTGGGCGCAGGGCCTGCAGGGCACGCCCGAGGTCAAGGACCGGCGGTTTTCCGGCGAAGGCTGGGCCAGCAACCCGGTGGCCGCATTTTCTGCCGCTGCCTACCTGCTCAACGCCCGCACCCTGATGGGCCTGGCCGACGCGGTGGAGTCCGACGAGAAGACCAAGGCGCGCATCCGCTTCGGCGTCGAGCAATGGATGGCCGCCATGGCGCCCAGCAACTTCCTGGCCTTCAACGCCGAAGCGCAGAAGAAGGCCATCGAAACCAAGGGCGAGAGCATCGCCAAGGGCATGCAGAACCTGCTGCACGACATCACGCAGGGCCATGTCTCCATGACGGACGAGAGCCTGTTCGAAGTGGGCCGCAACGTGGCCACCACCGAGGGCGCCGTGGTGTTCGAGAACGAACTGTTCCAGCTGCTCGAGTACAAGCCGCTCACCGCCAAGGTGTACGAGCGGCCCTTCCTGCTGGTGCCACCGTGCATCAACAAGTTCTACATCCTGGACCTGCAGCCCGAGAACTCGCTCATCCGCTATGCGGTGGAGCAGGGCCACCGCACCTTCGTCGTCAGCTGGCGCAACCCTGACGACACCCTGGCCCACAAGGCCTGGGACGACTATGTGGAAGACGGCGCGATGGCCGCCATCGATGTGGTGCAGAGCATCACCGGGGCCGAGCAGATCAATGCGCTGGGCTTTTGTGTGGGGGGCACCATCCTGAGCAACGCCCTGGCGGTGCTGGCGGCGCGGGGCGAAGAGCCTGTGGCCAGCGCCACCTTCCTCACCACGCTCATCGACTTTTCGGACACCGGCATTCTCGATGTGTTCATCGACGAAGCCTTCGTCAAGTTCCGCGAGATGCAGATGGGCCAGGGCGGGCTGATGAAGGGGCAGGACCTGGCATCGACATTCAGCTTTTTGCGGCCCAACGACCTGGTGTGGAACTACGTGGTGGGCAACTACCTCAAGGGCGAGACGCCACCCCCGTTCGACCTGCTGTACTGGAACAGCGACAGCACCAACCTGCCGGGCCCGTTCTATGCCTGGTACCTGCGCAATTTCTACCTGGAAAACAGGCTGGTGCAACCCGGCAAGCTCACCGTGTGCAGCGAGAAGATGGACCTGGGCCAGCTGACCTTGCCCGTGTACATCTACGGCTCGCGCGAAGACCATATCGTGCCAGCCACTGCCGCCTATGCCTCCACCCAGGTGCTGCCGGGCAAGAAGCGCTTCGTGATGGGCGCATCGGGCCACATCGCCGGCGTGATCAACCCACCCTCCAAAGGCAAGCGCAGCCACTGGATACGCGCCGACAGCAAGTTCCCGGCCACGCTGGACCAGTGGCTCGAAGGTGCCACCGAGCACCCTGGCAGCTGGTGGACCGACTGGTCGGGCTGGCTCAAGGGCCACGCAGGCAAGCAGATCGCCGCGCCCAAGGCGTATGGCAAGGGCACCAAATTCAAGGCCATCGAGCCCGCACCAGGCAGCTACGTTAAGCAAAAGTCCTGAAAAGTCCTGACTTGAAGGCCTGAGAGAATTACCTTACCCGGCGAGACCGCCGTTCACGCCAACCAGACAAGCCCGCCTGTGCGGGCACGCACCGACCCAACCACAAAGAAGGACATTCCATGGAAGACATCGTCATTGTTTCGGCCACCCGCACTGCAGTGGGCAAGTTTGGTGGCGCGCTGGCCAAGACCCCGGCCACCGAGCTGGGCTCTATCGTGATACGCGAAGCCATCGCCCGCGCGGGCCTGTCGTCCGACCAGATCGGCGAAGTCATCATGGGCCAGGTGCTGACCGCCGGCGTGGGGCAGAACGCCGCGCGCCAGGCCTCCATCAAGGCCGGTGTGGCCAAGGAAACCCCGGCGCTGACCATCAACGCCGTGTGCGGCTCCGGCCTCAAGGCCGTGATGCTGGCCGCCCAGGCCGTGGCCTGGGGCGACAGCGAGATCGTGGTGGCCGGCGGACAGGAGAGCATGAGCCTGGCCCCCCACGTGCTGCCCGGCTCGCGCGAAGGCCAGCGCATGGGCGATTGGAAACTCGTCGACACCATGATCGTCGACGGCCTGTGGGACGTCTACAACCAGTACCACATGGGCATCACCGCCGAGAACGTGGCCAAGCAATACGGCATCACCCGCGACATGCAGGACGCGCTGGCGCTGGGCAGCCAGCAAAAGGCGGCCGCCGCGCAGGATGCCGGCAAGTTCGTCGATGAGATCGTGGGCGTGAGCCTGGCGCAAAAGAAGGGCGATCCCATCCTCTTCAACGCCGACGAATACCTGAACCGCAAGACCAATGCAGAAGCCCTGGCCGGCCTGCGCCCCGCGTTCGACAAGGCGGGCAGCGTGACCGCTGGCAATGCCTCGGGCCTGAACGACGGCGCGGCCGCCGTGGTGGTGATGAGCGCCAAGAAGGCGGCGGCCCTGGGCCTCAAGCCCCTGGCCCGCATCGCGTCCTTTGGCACCACCGGCCTCGACCCCGCCACCATGGGCATGGGCCCTGTGTCGGCCACGCGCAGGGCGCTGGAGCGCGCTGGCTGGAACGCTGCCGACGTGGACCTGTTCGAACTGAACGAAGCCTTTGCCGCGCAAGCCTGCGCTGTGAACAAAGAACTGGCCATCGACCCCGCCAAGGTCAACGTGAATGGTGGTGCCATCGCCATCGGCCACCCCATCGGCGCATCCGGCTGCCGCATCCTGGTCACGCTGCTGCATGAAATGCAGCGCCGCGACGCGAAGAAAGGCGTCGCCGCGCTGTGCATTGGCGGCGGCATGGGCGTGTCGCTGGCGCTGGAGCGCTGATCGGGTACCGACCAGGCCACGGAGAAAGCCTCTGCGACCCGCATTGGCCCTGGTCCTGCCATGAGAAAGCCGCGCATTGCGCGGCTTTTTTTGTTTCCGGATGTCGCTATTGCGGGGCTGCCAAACGCACCAAAACAGTGATCAACCGCAGGAGACGGAGATAGGGCTCATGGCGGGCATATCAATATGTCGAAAACGAAAGGGGTTCAGTGTTTTCCTTCACGGCAGTGTCTGATTTCTTGGTTAGAGTGGCGGTGAGCGCTTTACACAACCAACAAGGAGAAATCACATGAGCCAGAAAGTCGCATACGTCACCGGCGGCATGGGCGGCATCGGAACCGCCATCTGCCAGCGCCTGCACAAGGAGGGCTTCAAGGTCATCGCAGGCTGCGGCCCGACCCGTGACCATGCCAAATGGCTGGCTGAACAAAAGGCCCAGGGCTTCACTTTCTACGCATCGGTGGGCAATGTCGGCGACTGGGATTCCACCGTGGAAGCATTTGGCAAGACCAAGGCCGAGCACGGCACCATCGACGTGCTGGTGAACAACGCCGGCATCACCCGCGACCGCATGTTCCTCAAGATGTCGCGCGAAGACTGGGATGCAGTGATCGAAACCAACCTCAACAGCATGTTCAACGTCACCAAGCAAGTGGTGGCGGACATGGTGGAAAAAGGCTGGGGCCGCATCATCAACATCAGCTCCGTCAACGGCGAAAAGGGCCAGGCAGGCCAGACCAACTATTCGGCCGCCAAGGCCGGCATGCACGGTTTTTCGATGGCGCTGGCCCAGGAACTCGCCACCAAGGGCGTGACCGTCAATACCGTGAGCCCTGGCTACATCGGGACGGACATGGTCAAGGCCATCCGCCCCGACGTGCTGGAGAAAATCGTCGCCACCGTGCCCGTCAAGCGTCTGGGTGAACCCAGCGAGATCGCGTCGATCATCGCCTGGCTCGCATCGGAAGAGGGCGGCTACGCCACGGGTGCCGATTTCTCCGTCAACGGCGGCCTGCACATGGGCTGACAGGCCATCGCGAGGACCCCGCTGCCCAGGCGCCCCAAGGCGGCGCGCAGCGGTGGGCCTCGGTTGATCTTGGGGTGGGAGGATGGGAGGCCAAGTGCGCCGCGCAAACCCAGCCTGCTTCCCCAAAAAGCAAAAACCCCGCAGTGCGGGGTTTTTTGTTGGGGGAGTGCATTCATGGATGCAGGGCATCAAAGCCGCTGCTGATGGATACGCCTCCTGGATGAAGCCAGACAGCTAGCCGCACCTGCGCACGAAATGCACGGTCTGCGAACAAGGCTCAGGGCTTGCATGGGTTGGAATCCTTGGATCGGGATTCAGGACAGAGGCCGGACGGCGGTCTTAGAAGCGGGCGGGAGCGCGCTTGCGGTCGCGTTCGTCTTCGGGCCAGGCGGACAAGATTGCGGTGGTATTCATACTGAAAAACTCCTGTGATGTACCAACAACGCGGGCCCATCCGGATGCGTTGACAGCGTTTCGCAAAAAAATGCAACCGCAACGCCCCTGTTCTTCAGCTTCCAAACCGCTACTCTATTTGTAGCAAAAAGTTGTTGCCCAGAAAGCGCTGGATGCCAAAATCATCCAGCATCTCTTACAGGGTTTTACATTTTTATCCGGCGACGGCCGCCTGAATTTCCTCCAGCAGCGAAGAAATTTCAAGCCATCTTTCTTCCAGCCGCGCCGTCTCGTCATGGCCGGCTTTCAGCCGTTTTCCGCAGTCTGCGATGTCTGCCGGGGCGAGCGATTCGGCCAGTTTGTGCTCCAGGGTGGCCCGTTCGGCCGAGAGCGCTGCCAGGCGTTTGTCGATTTGCTCCAGCTCTTTTTTCAGCGGCTTGGTCTTTTCGGCCTGCTGTTGCCGCGCCTGGGCATCGAGCTTGCGCTGTTCCCGTCCATCGCGAGCGAGGGATGGGGCAGCCACAGCAGTGCTCTGCACGGGGGCGGCTGCAGGGGCCGGTGGTGCAGCCGCGGGGGCGTCCGCACGCGCTGTGGACGTCTGCGCCTGATCGGCCAGCCGTGCCTCTTCGCGCAGACGCCGGGATTCATCGAGCAGGTAGCGCTGGTAGGCGTCCAGGTCCCCGTCAAAGGGCCCCACCACGCCGCGGCCCACCATCCAGAAGTCCTCGCAGACCGAGCGCAGCAGCGCGCGGTCATGGCTGACCAGCATGACGGTGCCGTCGAAGTCGTTGAGCGCCATGGCCAGGGCTTCGCGGGTGGCCAAGTCCAGGTGGTTGGTGGGCTCGTCCAGCAGCAGCAGGTTGGGGCGTTGCCAGACGATCATCGCCAGCACCAGGCGGGCTTTTTCCCCGCCGCTCATCGTGCCCACAGCCTGCTTGACCATGTCGCCCGTGAAGTTGAACGTGCCCAGGTAGCTGCGCAAGTCCTGTTCGCGGCTGGGTTGCTTGAGGTCTGGGCCCAGCTCCTTGGCCAGGCGGATCATGTGCTCCAGCGGGTTCTCCGCGGGGCGCAGCACATCGAGCTCTTGCTGCGCGAAGTAGCCGATGTTCAGGCCCTTGCCCTCGGTCACGCTGCCGCCCAGCGCCTTCATGGTGCGCGCGATGGTCTTCACCAGGGTCGACTTGCCCTGGCCGTTGGCACCCAGAATGCCGATCCGCTGGCCTGCCAGCACCGAGCGGTTCACGCCCGAGAGGATGGTGGTGGGCACGCCCTCGTCGTCCACATAGCCGAACGATGCATCGCTGATGGCCAGCATCGGGTTGGGCAGGTTGGCCGGTTCCTTGAACTCGAAGGTGAAGTCGGCCTCGGCCAGCACTGGAGCGATCTTCTCCATGCGGTCCAGCTGCTTGACGCGGCTTTGCGCCTGCTTGGCCTTGCTGGCCTTGGCCTTGAAGCGGTCGATGAATTTTTGCAGGTGGGCCATCTTCTCCTGCTGCTTGGAGAAGCTGGCCTGTTGCAGCTCCAGCTGCTGCGCGCGCAGCTCCTCGAACTTGCTGTAGTTGCCGCCGTAGCGGTTCAACTGACCGGCCTGGATCTGCAGGGTCACGTTGGTGATGGCATCCAGAAACTCGCGGTCATGGCTGATCACGATCATGGTGCCCGCATAGCGCTTGAGCCAGGCTTCCAGCCAGACCAGGGCGTCCAGGTCCAAGTGGTTGGTGGGCTCGTCGAGCAGCAGCAGGTCGCTGGGGCACATCAGCGCGCGCGCCAATTGCAGGCGCATGCGCCAGCCGCCCGAGAAGCTGTCGACCGGGTTGTCGAGTTCGCTGACCCGAAAACCCAGGCCCAGGATCAGCGCCTGCGCCCGCGCGACTGCGTCGTGCGCGCCAGCGTCGTGCAGGTCCGAGTAGGCGTGGGCGATGGCCATGCCATCGTCGCTGGCCTCGGCGTCCAGCAACTGCTGCTGCACTTCGGCGAGGCGCGTGTCACCCTCCAGGACGAAGTCCGTGGCCGACTGGTCGGTTTCGGGCATGTTCTGCGCGACTTCTGCCATGCGCCAGCTGCTGGGGATGTGAAAGTCCCCGCCGTCTTCGTGCAGCTTGCCGCTGAGCAGCGCAAACAGGCTGGACTTGCCCGCGCCATTGCGCCCCACCAAACCGACGTTCTCGCCGGGGTTGATGGTGGCAGACACGCTGTCGAGCACGACTTTGGCGCCGCGTCGCAGGGTAACGTTTTTAAGGGTAATCATTGAGGATGTACTGAAAACCACGCCCAACCGGCGTGCCTCCCGAGCACCCGCAGTTGAGGGTTGTTCATGAATTGATCGGCATCAGCTTCTTTGGTGAGTACCACTTGAGCGCCGGTCGCCTTGAAATCAAAGCGCGCGGCATCAATGGTCACGAACACCGTGTCCGATAGCTGTGAACGGGTACTTACGCGGTATGTGCTCGGAGGTTCGACCTCGCCAGGAGCGAAGAAAAGATGCTGGTAACGATTGACTACTAGGAGATCCGCTTGCGGCAGGTGCATCTCTGCCCACAGTGAAAACTGTGGATAGTAGAAAACACCGTTCACGATCGGGACACCTGCTGAAGCCAGCGACATGGCGGCACGCATGCCGTCATCTATGCCGACCGTTAACACGCGCTTCCATGGAGCGGATGTTCCTGGCTCCGCAATCTGCAGGAAAGGACGTACCGCCGGGTGCAATTGTATTTGACCTGCGCTTTGAGCGATCGGATTGAAGGTCATGGCTGCCATCACGTACAGCAACACGTTGAGCGACAACGCTGCGGAAATTTTGCCCAGGGACAGCCAGTAGGCCATCAAGAAGCCCGCAGCAGCCACCGTTGCCAAGAACAATGGACTGAGCGAGGGATACAGCACATCGGGCAGCGCCAGCAATGCAACCGTGATCAAGCCGGCACTTGCCGCAGCGATCACCAGTGATGAAAAGTGTGATGCCCCCCCATGCCTTTGGTCGCTGGCGGAACTCTTGGCCGGTACCAGTGCCAGCAAAACGGTGCAACCGAGCGCCAGGGCCAGGTCGACTCTGTGGGATGGTACGAAATGCCACATCAATGCCTTGGATAACCAGAGCGGCACGCCAAGAATGACAAATACCAAAGTCCAGGCGCTAAATACACTCCAAGCGATAGCCATCCATCGATGGCGACCCTTGGAGTCCGAGATCAGACGCCAAGCCAGTAGCGCCAATGGAACGGGAAGAAGAAAGTAGCTTCCGAACTCGCTGGCGTTCGTCTCGCTCACCCCCAGATGGCTCAACGAGTCCAGATTCGAGTATCCCCGCGTCAGCCAATACAGTGGAAACTCACCACCTTGTAAAGCTGCCCGTCCCCCCGGATAGACAGTGTTTTGCATGGTGGCTATCGCATCTTTCGCATCGAACCACCACGCTCCAAGCAACAGGCCAGCGATTGCCACCGATAGCAAAAACGCAGGAATCGCCGTCCGCACTGGTCGTGGGCGATGGTCCGCGCACCAAGCGAGCAGCAAGAGACCGCACAACAGAGCCAGGGGAATTTGCCAAGGCGGATACAACACCAGGGCAAATCCCGCTGCGAACAATCCCAACAGCACCGACAGCAGCCAGATGTGTAGCGCTTTGGACGCCTGCACAATCGAGATGACGGCCCACAGTGCTCCCACCGCGAAAAATGCGGTGTACAGAGGCCAGTAAGACCATCCTGTGGCATATGGCGCCAGGCAGAACAGCACTGACAGTGCCAAATTCCGGGTTGAGCGCGTGGGGACCAGTTTGTTGAGAAGTCCCCACAGCGCCAGCCAACAGGCAAACAAAGGGAAAAACCAGTACCAGGCCAACGCGTTGGCGAGGGGGAGTACGAAAAAGCCCCAGGTAGCAGGTCGTGCAATCACGGAAGGATGAAGCACCGGCACCCCGGTCATCCCGATGATCATCATGTTTTGACCATCGGTGCCCAGATGGTGGTTGACCACCGGAAAGGGGGGCTGATGGTGCACCTGGGCCAAGGCACTGGGGGTCACCACCAGCCATTCGTCCGAACGGATCGCGCGTGGGGCGAGCGCAATAGCACGCGTACCGCTTTCCGGCGCCAGAAAGGCGTGCGTTCCGGCCGTGTCGGTATCGCCTGTGAGCAGCTGCAAGGAAACGCCAGTCCATCCCGATGCCACCAACGTCCCGAACATTCCGACCACCAGCAATGCGATCAGGCGGGTGTTTTTCTGCACTGCGCAGTCCAGTTGCTCTACCCACACTGTCATTCGCGCAATGCGTGTGACCAGGAACAGCACCACCAAAAACGCTGTCAGGCATGCTGCGAACCACCAATGCCTTGCGGGGATGGCAACCCCCGAAAATGCTCGCGCTTTGTCTGAAGCGGGGGCCAGTTCTTGCTGGATATCGCCTGACTTGGCGATGACGGAGACTCGGTGGTGACTCCAGTTCAAATCTCTCGGCGTTTGCACGTCGAGAACGAATCCCGCCAAAGCTGGCGACGCGCCTGGAAAACTGGCGTTGACGTCATCGCGCGCGACCTGGTGCCTTGCTGTGATGGTGGCCTCGCGCCCGTCGATACGGACCTCGAAAGATGACGGGGGCTCGGCATTGGCGGCATTGAAACCCCAGCCCTGAATCTGAACCTTCCGCTGGTCGCGGTCATATCTCAGAGAGTCCACCGAGCCGCGAACGACACGCTCCGACGCTGTGGCGTCGCGCGACAACTCCTGCGCCTGCAGGGTAGGGAATGCAAAGAGGGTAAATACGGTGATGGACCATGGGCTCACGCACCATCGCATCAGCGCGTAAATCCACCAATGTACGAGGCTGGTCGCGGTGCGAGCAGGTGCAAATTTGGCCGGTTTCTGACCAGGCTGAGCTACCACGGGCAACACGGGCCCATTGCTATTGGCCACAGATCAGAGCTGCAAGAGGCTGGTTCTATGAATCAGCAGAACTTGGTCTTCCCCAGCGCTGGTATCAAGCCAGTATGCGGGAAGGCTAGGGAACGCTGCTTCAAAGTTTTCACGCTCGTTGCCGATCTCCAGCACGATCACAGCGTCTTCGCTCATGCACGCCGGCGCCGCCGCAAACAGCTGGCGGATGAAGTCCATGCCGTCGCTGCCGCCCGCCAGTGCGAGCTCTGGCTCCGCGCGGTACTCCGCGGGCAGTGCTGCCATGCTGGCTGCGTTCACATACGGTGGATTGCAAAGAATCAGGTCCCATGGGCCGGGCAGGGCGGCGAGGCCGTCGGACAGCTGGAGTTGAATGCGGTCTTGCAGCCCATGTTTATCGACGTTGATGCGCGCCACGGCCAAAGCGTCTGGCGAGATGTCGGCGCCGGTGACTGCGACCTCGGGCCAGGCCATGGCGGCCAGCACGGCCAGGCTGCCGTTGCCGGTGCACAGGTCGAGCACCCGGCGGGTGTTCTCGCTCAGGAATTCGTCCACGCTGCCATCGGCCAGCAGCTCGGCAATGAAGCTGCGCGGCACGATGGCGCGTTCGTCCACATAAAACGGTATGCCCTGCAGCCAAGCCTCTTGCGTCAGGTATGCGGCGGGTTTGCGGGTGGTGATGCGCTCGTTCAGCAGGGCCTCGACCTCGTCGCGCTGCTCGCCAGTGATGGGCATGCCTTCCACGCTATCGAGATCATCGAGCGGCAGCCCCAGCTGCCAGAGCACCAGCCAGGCGGCTTCATCGAACGCGTTGGTGGTACCGTGGCCGAAAGCCACCCCCGCGGCATCCAGGCGCGCGGCGACGGAGTCGATGAGCTCCTGCACGGTCGTCATGCAGCGGCCCTCGCCGCAGCGTCGAGGTTCTCCAGCGTGCGGCGGTAGATGTTCTTGAGTGGCTCGATGTCGGCCACGACGATGTGCTCGTCGATCTTGTGGATGGTGGCGTTGGGCGGCCCCATCTCGATGACCTGGGGGCAGACCTGGGCGATGAAGCGCCCGTCGCTGGTGCCGCCGGTGGTGGACAGCTCGGTTGTGAGGCCGGTTTCAGCGGTGATGGCCTGCTGCACCGCGCTGACCAGCTCGCCGGGCGTGGTGAGAAAAGGCTGGCCGCCCAGCGTCCAGCGCAGGTCGTACTCCAGGCCGTGGCGGTCGAGCAGGGCATGCACGCGCTCGCGCAGGCCTTCGGCCGTGGACTCCGTGGAGAAGCGGAAGTTGAAATCGATCACCACTTCGCCCGGGATCACATTGGTGGCACCGGTGCCACCGTGCATGTTGCTGATCTGCCAGCTGGTGGGCGGGAAGAAGGCGTTGCCCTGGTCCCATTCGGTAGCGGCCAGCTCAGCCAGTGCCGGCAGCGCCTGGTGGATGGGGTTGCGCGCCAGTTGCGGGTAGGCAATGTGGCCCTGAATGCCGCGCACGGTGAGCTTGCCGCTCAGGGTGCCGCGGCGGCCGTTCTTGATCATGTCGCCGGTTCGCTCCACCGATGTGGGTTCGCCCACGATGCAGTAGTGCAGGGGCTCGCCGCGTGCCTGCAGCTGCTCGACCACGACCTTGGTGCCGTCGACGGACGGGCCTTCTTCATCGCTGGTCAGCAGGAACGCCAGCGTGATCAGCGGCTCGGGCGTGGCGGCGAGGAATTCTTCGACCGCCACCACGAAGGCGGCGATCGAGGTCTTCATGTCGCTGGCGCCGCGGCCGAAGAGCTTGCCGTCCCGGTGCGTGGGCACAAAGGGGTCGCTGCTCCACTGTGTCAGCGGCCCGGTGGGAACGACATCGGTGTGGCCTGCAAATACTATGGTTTTGATAGCTGCTTGCGCACGCTCAGCGAGCGCTGCAGGCCTTTTTGCCCATAAATTGCTGACGCGGAAGTCTGCCGGGCCGCTGTCCAGGCGTTCGCACACGAAACCCAGGGGCGCCAGGCGGGCGGCCAGAAGATCCAGGCACCCGGCGTCCTCGGGGGTGATGGAGGGCAGGGCAATGAGCTGTTCGGCGAGGTGCAGTGTGCGGGACATCGGGGCGTGAAAAGTGTCGTTCAGGCGGCGGGCTTGACGTCCAGCACGATCTCGGTGAACGAGGGCTGGTCATCGGGCGCATCGCGCGCTTCCTTCTGGGCCTTGGCGGCGTTGGCCGCCAGGGAAAAGTCGTTTTGCAGGCGCCACATCAGGTTGGTGGGCGAGTCTGCGTAGGCAATGCCTTCCTTGCGGTCGATCTTGGCGTCCATGATGAGCTGGGCCAAGGCTTCTTCGAAGGTCTGGGAGCCTTCGGCCATGGACTTTTCCATGGCTTCCTTCACGCCGGAGAAGTCGCCCTTTTCGATCAGCTCGGAGACGAGCTTGGAATTGAGCATGACCTCCACGGCGGGCACGCGCGAGCCGTCGATCTTGCGCACCAGGCGCTGCGAGATCACGGCCTTGAGCGCGGAAGCGAGGTCGCCCAGCATGGTGGGGCGCACTTCCACCGGGTAGAAGCTCAGGATGCGGTTGAGCGCGTGGTAGCTGTTGTTGCCGTGCAGCGTGGCCAGGCACAGGTGGCCCGACTGCGCGTAGGCGATGGCGGCGGACATGGTCTCGCGGTCGCGGATTTCGCCGATCAGGATCACGTCGGGCGCCTGGCGCAGCGCGTTCTTCAGCGCTGTCTGCAACGACTGGGTGTCGCTGCCGATCTCGCGCTGGTTGACGATGGATTTCTTGTTGCGGAACTGGTACTCGACCGGGTCCTCGATGGTGAGGATGTGGCCGGTGAGCGACTCGTTGCGGGTGTCGATCATCGACGCCAGCGAAGTGCTCTTGCCCGAGCCCGTGGCGCCCACCATCAGGATGAGGCCGCGCTTTTCCATGATGAGCTCACGCAGCACGGGCGGCAGGCCCAGCGAGTCGAACTCGGGGATGTGCTGCGAGATGAAGCGGATCACCACCGCGTAGCTGCCACGCTGGCGCATGGCGCTGACCCGGAACCGGCCCACGCCGCTGAGCGGCACGCCCATGTTGAGCTCACCGGTCTCTTCCAGCTCTTCGATGCGGTCCGGGGGGACCACCTCGGAGAGCAGGTTGCGCGGCGCGTCGGCGGGCAGGATCTGGTTGTTGATCGGCACGCACTCGCCGTTGATCTTGATCAGCGCAGGCGCATTGGCCGACAGGTAGACGTCGGACGCCTTTTTCTCGGCCATCAGGCGAAGAATCCGTTCCATCGTGCTCATGGTGTGTCCCTCTGGTGTCGTTATCGTCTGTGGCGCTGATCGTGCCGCGCGGCGAGTGGTCCGGTCAACCGTTCGATGGCTCAGTCGCGCAGCAGGTCGTTGATGCTGGTCTTGGAGCGGGTCTGCGCATCCACCTGCTTGACGATGATGGCGGCGTACATGCTGTACGGCGCGCCGTTGGCGGCGGTCTTGGGCAGGTTGCCGCTCACCACCACCGAGCCCGAGGGCACGCGGCCGTAGCTGATCTCGCCCGTGGCGCGGTTGAAGATGGGGGTGCTCTGGCCCAGGTAGACGCCCATGCCCAGCACCGAGTGCTCTTCCACGACGACACCTTCGACGACTTCGGAGCGCGCGCCGATGAAGCAGTTGTCTTCGATGATGGTGGGGCCTGCCTGCAGCGGCTCCAGCACACCGCCGATGCCCACGCCGCCCGACAGGTGGACGTTGGCACCGATCTGCGCGCACGAGCCCACCGTGGCCCAGGTGTCGACCATGGTGCCTTCGCCCACGTAGGCGCCGATGTTCACGTACGACGGCATCAGGATCGCGCCCTTGGCGATGAAGCTGCCGCGGCGGGCCACGGCAGGCGGCACCACGCGCACGCCGATGGCCTTCATTTGTTCTTCGGACAGATGCGCGAACTTGGTGGGCACCTTGTCGTAGAAGCCCAGGTCGCCGGCCTTCACGAGTTCGTTGTCCTTCAGGCGGAACGACAGCAGCACGGCCTTCTTGATCCACTGGTGCACGGTCCACTGGCCCACGCCTTCACGGGTGGCCACGCGCAGCGTGCCGTTGTTCAGCTCGGCGATCACGTGCTCGACAGCGTCCTGGATTTCCTTGGGGGCGGCAGCGGGAGAGAGGCTGGCGCGGTTGTCCCAGGCGTTGTCGATGAGGGTTTGCAGTTGTTGTGTCATGGTTGTCGTCGTTCTATCGATCGGTCGGTAAGTCGGTCGTCTGTGGATCAGGGATCGGATCAGGCGGTACGGGATTGGATGAATTGCACGATGCGCAGCGCGGCTTCCACGCATTCTTCGGTTTCGGCCACCAGGGCCATGCGCACGCGTTGGGCGCCGGGGTTGCTGCCCTGGGCCTCGCGGGCCAGGTAGCTGCCGGGCAGCACCGTGACATTGTATTGAGCCAGAAGGGCCCGCGCGAACTCGGCGTCCGTCATGCCCAGGGCGTCGGGCACCTTGGCCCACAGGTAGAAACCTGCGTCGGGCAAGGCCACGTCCATCACGCCCGCCAGCAGGGGGGTGACCTGGGCGAACTTCTTGCGGTAGCGCGCGCGGTTTTCGACCACGTGCTGCTCGTCGCCCCAGGCCGCGATGCTGGCCGCCTGCACGATGGGGCTCATGGCGCTGCCGTGGTAGGTGCGGTACAGCAGGAAGGCCTTGATCAGGGCCGCGTCGCCTGCCACGAAACCGCTGCGCATGCCCGGCACATTGCTGCGCTTGGACAGGCTGGTGAACGAGATCAGATTCTTGAAATCGTGCCGGCCCAGCCGGTGGGCGGCCTGCAGTCCACCCAGGGGAGGCTCGTCGCGGAAGTAGATTTCGCTGTAGCACTCGTCCGAGGCGATGACGAAGCCATAGCGGTCGCTCAGGTCGAACAGCTTTTGCCATTCGGTGATCGGCATCACGGCGCCGGTGGGATTGCCGGGCGAGCACACGAACAGAAGCTGCGTCTGCTTCCAGACGGATTCCGGCACGGTGTCCCAGTTGACCGCGAAGTTGCGGGCCGGGTCGCTGGCCGCGTAGTAGGGCTGCGCCCCCGAGAGCAGGGCCGCGCCCTCGTAGATTTGATAGAAGGGGTTGGGGCAGACCACGAGCGCCTGGCCCCGGGACGGGTCGATCACCGTCTGGGCAAATGCGAACAGCGCCTCGCGCGAGCCGTTGACCGGCAGCACCTGGGTGGCAGGGTCGAGCTGGAGCGCATAGCGCTGTGCGATCCAGCCGGTGAACGCTTCGCGCAGCTTCAAATCCCCCGCGGTGGCCGGGTAGCTGGCCAGGCCATCGAGGTTGTTACTGAGTGCATCCCTGATGAACTGAGGGGTAGGATGGCGCGGCTCCCCCATGCCCAGGCTAATGGGGCCGTAGTTGGCGGGGGGCGTGACCCCGGCAAAGAGCTGCCGCAACCGCTCGAACGGGTAGGGCTGTAGATGGGAAAGCAGGGGATTCATGGGGCGTCATTATGGGCGATGGGTGCGGCCCGCCGTCCGAGGGCCCGGCGCGCGCATTGGTGCAAACCCGCAGCGACGCCCGCTGTCAATTCACAGTAAGTGCGTCCCCCTAGGATTTCGGCCACTGCCAGAAGGATAAGAGGAGACATGATGTCAGCATTTCTGCCGCTGAGGCCGGGACTGGGGTGGATGCGCAGGTGGCGCTTGCCAGGAAAGCTGCTGACGCTGGGCGTGCTGGTGGCGCTGGCACTCGCCGCCGCCGTGGCCGGCGCGCCCTGGTGGCTGCTGGCGCTGGCGGCCGCCGTGGTGCTGTATGCGCTGGTGGCGCTTTACGCCAGCCTGTCGGCCGACCTGAGCACCCTCGCGCAGGCCATCGAGCGCACGCAGGGAGGCGACCTGTGCGCACGTGCCGGTGCCAGCCATGGCAGGGACGAGGTGGCGCAGATGGCCCAATCGCTCGACCGCATGGTGATCACGCTGTCATCGATGGTGGCAGACATCCGCAGCAACGCGGCGCTGGTGGCCCATGCCGGGCAGAGCCTAGCCCAGGGCAACCGCTCGCTGGCCGACCGCACCGAGCAGCAGGCCGCGAACCTCGAGCAGACCGCGGCCAGCGTCGAACAGCTTTCGTCCGCCGTGCAGAACAACGCCCAGACGGCCCAGAGTGCCGACGCGCGCGCTGCCCAGGTGCGGCAGGCGGCCGACCAGGGCGCGCAGGCGATGGACCGCGCGGTGCAGTCGGTGGAGGCGATCCAGCAGGGCGCGCGCCGCATGACCGAGATCATCGGGGTCATCGACAGCATCGCATTCCAGACCAACATCCTGGCGCTCAACGCCGCGGTGGAGGCTGCGCGCGCTGGCGAGCAGGGCCGGGGCTTTGCAGTGGTGGCGGCCGAGGTGCGCACGCTGGCCAAGCGTTCGGGCGATGCAGCCCGCGAGATCCGCGAGTTGATCGGCGCGTCGGTGAGCCAGGTGGAAACCAGCGCCGGCCTGATCCGGTCCGCGGGCGAGGGCATTGCGGACATGGCCAGCGGGATCCGCAGCGTGGCGGCCAGCATGAGCGAGATATCGGGGTCCAGCACCGAGCAGAGCACCGGCCTGCGCGAGGTCAGCGCTGCCGTGCAGCAGCTCGACCAGATCACCCAGCACAACGCGCAGATGGTGGGCCAGGCGGTGCAGCAGGCCGAGGCGCTGGAAAGCCGCGCGTCCACGCTGTCGCGCGCGGTGTCGGCGTTTCGCCTGCAGCAGGGGACAGCCGAGGAGGCCGTGGCGCTGGTGCACCGGGCCGTGGCCTTGCACAAGAGCACCTCGCGCGAGCAGTTCCTGCGCAGCATCACGGACAAGAGCCAGCCCTACCACGACCGCGACATGTACGTGTTCGCGCTCGACACCGGCGGAACCTACCGGGCCTTCGGCGGCAACCCTGCCAAGGTGGGCACGCGGGTGCAGGACATTCCGGGCATTGCGGGTGACCAGCTGGTGAGCGATATCGTGGCGCAGGCCGACCATGCACCGGGCTGGGTGGAGTACGACATCGTCAACCCGGCCTCCGGCGCGGTGCAGACCAAGATGTCGTATGTGAGCCGCGTGGGCGACCTGTACCTGGGCTGCGGCGTGTACAAGAAGCTGGCCGCGCGCTGATCGCAACGGGGCGGGTCGAGCGAGTTGCCTGCATGCGCCGGCTGCCGCGGGCCAGCCCGTTCGCGTACTAGCGGGGCGCCTGCGCCCGGCGTTGCCGGGCACGTTCCATCGCGGCTGCGATGGCCGCCTTGCGCACTGCCTGGGCGTCGTCCACTGCGCCCATTGGTGCGGGCGCAGCAGCGTCCGTGGCATCGCTGCGCGAGGCCGACGGCGCGGCGGTCACGGCACCGTCTGCGGGCTCATCGTCCGCTATCGCGTCCAGCGGCAAGCGCTCGCGGTGTGCCGCGTAGCGTTGCTGCGCCTGCCGGGCCAGAGGGGCCGACCAGGCCGCCCAGCCAGTCGCAGTGCCTGTCACGTTCTCCAGCTGGATGCAATCGACCGGGCAGACCGGAATGCACAGCTCGCACCCCGTGCAGTAGGGCTCGATCACGGTGTGCATCACCTTGTTCGACCCCACGATGGCGTCGGTGGGGCAGGCCTTGATGCACAGCGTGCAACCGATGCACCAGGATTCATCAATGAAGGCCACAGCGCGCGGTGCTTCCTGGCCGTGCTCCGCGCTCAGGGGCGCTGCCGGCAGGCCGGTGATGGCCGCCAGCCGTGCGATGCCTTCGGCGCCCCCCGGTGGGCACTGGTTGATGGCGGCCAGGCCGTCAGCGATCGCCTGGGCGTATGCGCTGCAGTCCGGGTAGCCGCAGCGCGTGCACTGCGTCTGCGGCAGGGCCGCATTGATCCGCGCCGCGAGCGCGGCGGTGGCGGCAGGCGGCGTGGGTGGCGTGCGAAGCGCGGCGATCAAGCCTTGCGCGCCACGCCGCGGCGGGTGCGGGGCGTGGCCGCTGCGGTAACGGAGGCCTTGGCCGCTGCTTCGGGCGCATCGGCTGCGGCGGCTGCAGCAGCAGGGCTGGCAGCCCCGGTGGCCCCCGCCTTGGCGCGGCCTGCCGCGGCCGGGGTCACCCAGCGGGTGGCCACGGCAGGCGCTGCGGCCGACGATGCGGCAGCAGCGGCCGATGCGGCCTTGGCGGCTGGCTTGGACCCAGTCTTTGCGGCTGCTTTCGTGGCTTTGGCCGCAGGCTGGGGCGCTGTCTTGGTGGCTGCTTTGGCCGGTGCCGACTTGGTTGGAGCGGCTTTTGGCGCGGCCGCCTTGGCTGCGACGGCCGCTTTCGGGGCCGGCGCAGCGGGTGCGGGCGGGTTGTCGTCCGGCGTTTCGATCACGCGGGGAGCTGCCTTCTTCTGGGGCTTTTCGTGGCCGTGGATGAAGGCGCGCACTTGCGGATACACGACTTCGCGCCAGCGGCGGCCGCTGAAAATACCGTAGTGGCCTGCGCCCTTGGCTTCCAGGTGGCGCTGCTCCTTGTGCACGATGCCGCTGCACAGTCCGTGGGCTGCCTCGGTCTGGCCGGAGCCGGAGATGTCGTCAAGCTCACCCTCGACCGTGAACAGGGCGGTGGTCTTGATGTCTTCCGGACGCACGCGCTCGATCTTGCCGTCTGGCGAGCGCACGTCCCAGGTGCCGTGGACCAGCTTGTATTCCTGGAACACCGTCTCGATGGTTTCCAGGTAGTAGTCGGCGTCCATGTCCAGCACGGCGTTGTACTCGTCGTAGAACTTGCGGTGGGCTTCCGCGCTCGCGTCGTCACCCTTGATCAAGTCCTTGAAATAGTCGTAGTGGCTGGTGGCATGCCGGTCGGGGTTCATGGCCACGAAGCCGGTGTACTGCAGGAAGCCGGGGTACACGCGGCGGCCGGCCCCTGGGAAGTTGTCGGGCACGCGGTAGATCACGTTGTTCTCGAACCATTCGTAGCTGCGGTTCGTGGCCAGGTTGTTCACCGCCGTCGGCGACTTGCGCGCGTCGATGGGGCCACCCATCATGGTCATGGTCAGCGGCGTGGTCTCGCCGCGGCTGGCCATCAGGGACACGGCGGCCAGCACGGGCACCGTGGGCTGGCACACGCTGATCACGTGGCAGTTGCCGTAGATGCCTTGCAGGTGGCGGATGAACTCCTGCACGTAGTTCACGTAGTCGTCCAGGTGGAATTCGCCGTCCGACAGGGGCACCAGGCGCGCGTTCTTCCAGTCGGTGATGTAGACCTTGTGGTCCTTGAGCATGGTGCGCACCGTGTCGCGCAGCAGCGTGGCGTAGTGGCCCGACAGCGGAGCCACGATCAGCACCACGGGCTGGGCCTTGAGCTTGACCAGGGTCGCCGGGTCGTCCGAGAAGCGCTTGAAGCGGCGCAGCTCGCAAAACGGCTTGTCCAGCTCGATGCGTTCGTGCACTGCCACGCCAACGCCGTTCACGTCCACCGAGGGAATGTCGAACGATGGCTTTTCGTAGTCCTTGCCCAGCCGGTACAGCAGGTCGTAGCCAGCGGACATGCGCTGCGCCAGGGGGCTCTGGCTGAAGGGCGACAGAGGATTGCTGTAGAGCTTGGCAGCTGCTTGAGCGAAATCAGTGAAGGGCTCCATCAGAGAGCGCTGTGTCTCGTAGATGTGGTACAGCATGGTCGAAACTCCGTTATGTTGCAGTGCAATATAGCAGCACTTGGTAACAAGCGCATGGAGGAAAACCACCAGTCTCAAGTCGCCTATGCGACAT
This sequence comes from Acidovorax sp. Leaf191, assembly GCF_001424425.1. Lineage (GTDB taxonomy): Bacteria > Pseudomonadota > Gammaproteobacteria > Burkholderiales > Burkholderiaceae_C > Acidovorax. Next base: position 333,556 of record NZ_LMPT01000022.1, on the reverse strand, counting down.
GGCGTGCGGCCTGCAGTGTGCCGGCCTGCTCGGCCGCACTATCGTTGGTCGACTATCAAATCAATAGCACGTTGCGCTGAGCAGGCCAGCGCCACTGCATGTTTCGAGCGTGGTCAATGCGGTTTGGGCTCGCCCTGTTCCTGCATCCACGACTCGAAGGACTCCCGCGCCGAGTTGCGCAGGGCGGGGCGAAACGCTGCCTTGTTGCTCAGGTACAGGCAGTGCCGGATCACGGTGTAGGGGTTGAAGCTGGCTTTAGGGTTTTGCTCCTCAAAGTGCTGCTTGTAGCGCTTGACCACGCCCACCGTCTCCCGCATCAGCGCGTTGAAGCGTGCGCGGGTCATGCCGGGCGACCATGCCTGGATGTCGTCCACGAAGCCGTCCACCTTGGAGGGCTCGAATTCGAAGTCCTTGAAGAAGTGCGTGGCGATCTTCAGGAAGGTGAATGCGTTGAGCTCGCTGCTGGGCGCTGCCGCCTTGGCCGGTGCCTGGGCGCCATCGACATCGCCTTCCGTCGCAGCGTCATCGCCGGGCAAGGGCTCGGCAGTCTCGTCCGGCGCCTGCAAGAGCTCGGCGGCGGTGGCGTCGCGGATCTGGCGGAACTCGCGGTCGGCCAGCTCGAACAGCGCCGACAGCACGTTGATGCGCCGCTTGAGCTGGCCCGGGATCGACTTCTTGTACTTGATGCGGTGGTCCAGCACGCTCCAGGAGTCCTGGATGATGGTGCGCACCTGCAGCTCGAAGGGCAGGTGCGCATAGGCCGCATGCTCCGGAAACGAGCGCTCCGCGGCAGACAGGCGCAAGTCCAGGTGCAGGCCCTTGTAGCCGAACGATGCCTCGGTGCTCTCCACCGCGCTGACCTTGTCGGTCACGTCGATCACCGCAAAGTGCGCGCGCATGATCTGGGCGATCTTCTCCAGCTCGTCTTCGTACAGGCACACCACGCGCACGCCGATCAGGTCGGTGATGTAGCTCTGGATGTCGTACGGCGTGTTGCTTTCTTCCAGCGCCGGGCGGTACTTGCGGATGAACTTGCGGATGCACTCGTCCGCATCCTTCACCCGGCCCTCGACCTTGGTGATGTCCACCCCGCCAGCCTGCGTCACGGTGGCCGCGACCAGGCCGGTCAGTGCCGCACAGGCATCCTGCAGCGCGGCGGACTGTTGCGCGTAGAACGTGCGGAAGGCGGATTCCTCCAGGTCGAAATCAAGCGATGGCATGCCGTGTCTCGGATGTTGTTGTTGAATGGGTGAAGAGTGCAATCGCAGGCTTGGGTTCCGCGCCCACAGAGCATAGCTGTCAGCGTAGTGGTGGATCGCTTCCCCGAGTGTGTTCGCAAATGCAAAGGCGCCGTGCCGGACGATTGCCCATCATGGTGCGGACGGCCACCACTGCCACGGCCCGCCACAGCACTCAGTCCGCCAGAACAGCCCAGCGCTCATGGTCCCGCCAGTGTCCGTCGATTTTGAGGTAGCGCGGCGAGAACCCCTCCTGCACGAACCCGCAGGACCGTACCAGTGCGATGGAGCGCAGGTTGCCGGGCTGGATGTTGGCCTCCAGGCGGTGCAGCTTCAAGACCCCAAACGCGTGCAGCAGCACTTGCAGCAGGCCTGCGCGCATGCGCCCTTGCCGCTCATGGCCGGCGAACGCGTAGTACCCGAGATAACCACTGCAAAACGCTCCCATCACGATCTGGGTGATGTTGATCACGCCGGCCATCTCTTCGGCGCCGTCAGCGGAGCGCAGGCACACCAGAAAGCTGTGGTTGCTGCGCGAGTCCATTGTTGCCAGGAAGTCCGAGAACGCCTTTGTATCGCACGGTGCGGTGGTCCAGGGCGCGTGCAGCGCACGGCTTTGGCAGGCCAGCGCGATGAAGCGGGGCGCATCGGCCATCACCGGCGGGCGCACAAAGACTGCGGGCCGCGTGCCTGGCGTCACGGAAGGCTCGGATTCCAGCACCTTGCATCCCGCCAAAACGCCAGGTCAGGCCACGGCCTGCGCCAATGGTTCTGCAGCAGCGTCCGGCGCCGTATTGGCATAGGACGCCATGGCCAGCGCATGCACCTCGCGCGCAGGGCGGTCCTTGAGCAAATGGTTGCTCCACACCTGGCGCCAGATGCGCGCGCCGGGCAGGCTGTGGCGCAGGCCCAGCATGTGGCGGGCGATGTGGGGCCAGGGCGTGCCGTGTTGCGCGGCCTCGCGCTCCATGTACTCGACCATGGCCAGCTCCACCTCTTCGCGGGTCAGGGGGCAGGGCATACCACCCTGACTGCCGTAGTAGAGCTGGTCCCAGCGCGCCATCCACCAGGGGTTGTGGTACGCCTCGCGGCCGATCATCACGCCGTCCAGGTGCTCCAGCTGCTGCAGCACCACATCGTCGGTCTGGATGCCGCCGTTGATGGCGATGGTGAACTGCGGAAACTCGGCCTTGAGCTGGTGCACCACCTCGTAGCGCAGGGGCGGAATGTCGCGGTTTTCCTTCGGGCTCAGGCCCTGCAGCCACGCGTTGCGCGCGTGCACGATGAAAACGGTGCAGCCCGCCTCGGCCACGGTGCCGATGAAGTCGCGCACGAAGCCGTAGTCTTCGGCCTTGTCGATGCCGATGCGGTGCTTGACCGTCACCGGCACATCCACGACGTCCTTCATGGCCTTCACGCAGTCGGCCACCAGCTGTGGCGCCTTCATCAGGCTGGCGCCAAAGGCGCCGCGCTGCACCCGGTCGCTGGGGCAGCCGCAGTTCAGGTTGATCTCGTCGTAGCCCCATTCCTCGCCCAGCCGCGCGGCGTGGGCCAGCTTGTCGGGCTCGTTGCCGCCCAACTGCAGGGCCACCGGGTGCTCTTCGCTGTTGAAGCGCAGGTGGCGCTCGGTACCGCCGTGGATGATGGCGCCAGCGTTCACCATCTCGGTGTACAGCAGGGTCTGGCGCGTCAGCAGGCGGTGGAAGTACCGGCAGTGGCGGTCAGTCCAATCCATCATGGGCGCGACGGACATGCGCCAGGGGCTCAAAGCAGGGGATTCCACGGCAGTCAAAAAAGGCAAGGGAGATAGAAGCAAGACAAAAGAGAGGGCTGTAGCGGCGCACACCGGCAGGGCGCGCGCAAGGCTGCAGGGGTAAGGACGGCCCGATTATCCCACCCGCTTGCCGGCCGCGCCAGCCTGTGGATATGAGAAAAACTCGGTGCTACCGCTTGCTAGGCAAGCGCCAATAGCTATCAAAACAGTAGTGCTTGGCGTATGCACCGCCAGAATGACTCCAGCCCTTGTCCAGCCGCAAGGCAGGGCCAAGTCGGCATCGGCGATACTCGCGGCGCTTTTCTTCTGATGTACGACCTGTGATGTCTGCGGGACCGGTCGTGCCGCCGCGTCCTGCGGCCCTGCTTGCCGCTGTATTCCCCATGCACCACACGATTTTTGACACGCCCGTTGTCAACACCCTGCTGCGCGCCCTGTCGCGCGCCACCTTGCGCCTGACGGGTTGGCGGGTGGAGGGCGCCTTGCCCGCCCATGCTGCCAAAAGCGTGCTGATCGCCGCGCCGCACACCAGCAACTGGGACCTGCCGTACACGCTGATGCTGGCGTTTTCGCTGCGGCTGCGGGTGTACTGGATGGGCAAGCAGAGCCTGTTCAGGGCGCCGTTTGGCGGCGTGATGCGCTGGCTGGGCGGCATTCCGGTGAATCGGAATCAGGCGAACAACCTGGTGGCCAGCTCGGCCCAGGCCATGCGGGATGCGGACGGGCCCATGCAGCTCATCGTGCCGCCCGAGGGCACGCGCGGCAAGACGCGGCACTGGAAGACGGGCTTTTATTTCATTGCCCAGCAGGCCGGCGTGCCCATCGTGCTGGCTTTTGTGGACTACGGCCGCAAGGTGGGCGGACTGGGGCCGGTGTTCGAACCCACAGGCGATGTGGAGCGCGACATGGCGAGCATCAAGGCGTTTTACGCGCCCATCCAGGGCAAGAACCCCACGCAGTTCGATGCGTGAGTAAATTGAAGGTAAAAACCACCCCTGCCGCTTGATAGGCAAGCGCCAGACGCTACTGTATTTGTAGCAATTCAGATACCAGGCTGGAGGCGCGTCTGCGAGGGGTATCACCCCACGCTGCGCCGGTCGATCTTGCGGCTGAGCACGATGCTGGTCTGCGTCTGGTGCACCCCGTCGAGCTGGCCCAGTCGGTCGAGCAGCCTGTCGAGTTGCTCGTGGCTGGTGCAGCGCAGAAACACCAGGTAGTCGAACGGCCCGCTCACGGCCGAGACCTCTTCCACCTCGGGCATGGCCTGCAGCGCGCGCAGCACGGCCGGTGCGGTCCTGGGCAAGACGCTCAGGGAGCACCATGCCCGCACGGCCAGGGCCTCCAGCTGCGGCCCCAGGCGCACCCCATAGCCCGCCACCACGCCAGAGCGCTCCAGGCGGGCAATGCGCGCTACCACGGTGGTGCGCGCCAGGCCCAGCTTGCGCGCCAGGGTCGCCGTGCCCTCGCGGGCGTTGGTTTGCAGCAGGCTCAACAGCTGGCGGTCCGTGTCGTCCAAGGGGGTCATCCAGCGCCTTTGTCGGTCAAAAAATCATGATGGCGATGGTAATCGCCGATATGACCAATTGCACAGAGCTTTTCGACGTTTTGCCTGCTACACATTGTCAGTTGTCCCGCCTAGCATCACTGCATCTGCATTCGATGGCCCGGCATGCCGCCGGCAGCAATCCCACCAGGAGCACACCATGAAATCCACGTCTCTCCCAACACCCCGCCATCCGTCCGCAGGGCGTCTTGCCGTCACCATATTGGGCGCCGGTCACATCGGTTTTGCCATGGCATTGCTGTTGCAGCAGTCTGGGGACTACGACATTGAGGTGGCAGACCGCGACCCCGTGCGCCTGGCCGAGGTAGCCGCCCTCGGTATCGCTACGCGGCTGACTGCCGATGACGCCAGTCTGGAGGCCGCCATTGCAGGCCGCTTCGCGGTGCTGAACGCGCTGCCTTTTCACCGCGCCGTGACGGTGGCCACACTGTGCGTGGAGGCCGGGGTGCACTACTTCGACCTGACCGAAGACGTGCAGAGCACCCAGGCCATCCGCGCGCTGGCGGCTGCTGGCGCAGGCAGCGTACTCATGCCCCAGTGCGGCCTGGCGCCGGGGTTCATCGGCATCGTGGGCAACGACCTCGCCCGCCGCTTCGACACGCTGCACACCTTGCGCATGCGCGTGGGGGCACTGCCGCGCTATCCGCAGGGCGCCCTGCGCTACAACTTGACCTGGAGCACCGAAGGCCTGATCAACGAGTACTGCAACCCCTGCGAAGCCATTGTGGACGGCGTGCGCACCAGCGTGCCGGCGCTGGAAGGGTTGGAGACTTTTGCGCTGGATGGCGTCGAATACGAGGCGTTCAACACCTCGGGCGGCCTGGGTACGCTGACCGAAACCCTGGCGGGCCAGGCGCGCCAAGTGGACTACCAGTCCATCCGCTATCCCGGCCACTGCGCCATCCTGAAGCTGCTGCTCAACGACCTGCGCCTGCGCGAGCGGCGAGACCTCTTGAAAGACATCCTGGAAACGGCGGTGCCCACCACCGACCAGGATGTGATCGTCATCTTTGCCACGGCGGCAGGCACGCGCGGCGGGCGGCTGGTTCAGGACTCGTATTCGGCCCGCATCGTGGGCACGGAGGTGGCGGGGCACAGGTTGAGCGCGATCCAGCTCACCACGGCCGCGGGCATTTGCACGGCGCTGGATCTGGTGGCGCAGGGGCGGCTGCCGCAGCGCGGGTTTGTGGGGCAAGAGGCGGTGCGGCTGGGGGATTTCTTGGCGAATCGGTTCGGGATGGCGTATGCCGAAGGCGGGCTTTTGATGCTCCCTTCAGCAGTTTCTGCCGAATTGAATCATCAATAAACTATTGATTTAATTGAAAATTCGGTATATTTTGTGTTTTTGAAATTTATACCGAATGCGCGAAATCCGTCCTAACGTCGCCCGTCAGTACATCGACGCGGTTTCCGTGTTCGAAGCCTGGGAAGAGGCCGAGCGTGAAGCATCGCAAGTGCGTGGCGGCATGTACTGGCACAAGGGGCCGCCAGCGGCTCCGGAGGCTGTCTACCTGGTGCGAACCAGCCCCAAGGGCGCGGAAAAAAGCCTGGGGCCCAAAACACCCGAGACAGAGCGCGCCTATGCCCGCTTTCTGGAGCGCAAACAGCTGGCGCAAGACCGCCTGACCGCGCTGGCAGAAAAGCGCAAGGAGCACGAGCGCATGAATCGCGCTCTGCGGGTGGGCCGCGTGGACCCTATCGTGGTCAAGGTGCTCGACCGCATGGCTTCATCGGGGCTGAGCGAGTTCTTTCGGGTGGTGGGAACCCACGCCCTGTATGCCTACGAAGCGACTGCCGGCGTGGTCGTCGAGGACGATGCAGTGGCGACCCGAGACATAGATCTGCTGTGGGATGTGCGCAGGCGACTGCACTTTGCGACCGCTCTGGCGCGCGTGGACAGTTCGATGATCGGCCTGCTCCGAAAGGTGGACAAAACCTTTCGCCTCAAGGACCTGGACAAATACACCGCCGTCAACCAGGACGGCTTTGAAGTGGACATCTTGCGGCGTGAACAGCAGGGAGAAGATCCGCACCCCATCCGCATGAGCGACGATGAAGACGACTTCTGGGTGACCCAGGCCCGCAAGGCCCATGTGCTGATGGACGCGCCGCCGTTCAGCGCGGTGGTCGTTGCTTCCAGCGGAGCCATGGCTCGCATGAACACCCTGCATCCCCTGGCATTCGCGCGTTTCAAGCGATGGATGAGCGGGCAGGGCGATCGCGACCCGCTCAAGCGCCGACGCGATGCCCTGCAGGCCGAAGTGGTGGAGGCGATGGTGGCGCAATACCTGCCGCAATGGCAGGCCGGCGCTGCAGGCTAGCGCCCACCCGGCTTCTGGTACATCCCGTCAATCGCCTGCGCAAAATGCGCCATCAGGTTGTTGCGCTTGAGCTTGAGCGTGGGCGTCATGAAGGTGTTTTCGATCGTCCACGGCTCCAGCGTGCAGTGCACGGCGCGCGGCACGGCGTAGCGGGCAAAGCTGGCGGTGTTCTTCTCGATGCGGGCCAGCACCGCGCGGTGCACGCTGGGGTGGTTCAGGCTGTCGGCATCTTGCGAGGACAGGCCCAGGTCCGCGGCCAGCCGCTGCCATTCGCCCGCATTGAGCACCGCCACGCAGGCGATGAACGGGCGGTTTTCACCCACGACAAAGGCCTGCTCCAGCAGCGGATCGGCCAGCAGGGCCAGTTCCAGGTCGCCGGGCGGCACCTTTTCGCCGGTGGAGGTGACGATGATCTCCTTGATGCGGCCCTTGATGTAGATGCGTCCGCCCACGATGTCGGCCTGGTCGCCCGTGCCCAGCCAGCCGTCGGCGCTCAGGATGCGGGCGGTGTCTTCGGGCCGCTTCCAGTAGCCCTTCATCACGATGGGGCCGCGCACCTGCAACTCGCGGTTGTCGCCGATGCGCACTTCCACGCCCGGCAGGGCCTTGCCTACGCAGGCCGGGTCGTTGTCATCGAGCGAGTTCACCGACACCACGGGCGCGGTCTCGGTCATGCCGTAGCCCTGGATGAGCGGCAGGCCCAGGCCCAGAAAGCACTTGGCAATGGTGGGTGACAGCGGCGCGCCGCCGCTCACGGCCACGCGCACGCGCCCGCCGAACTGCGCGAGCAGCGGCTTGGCCACCAGCATCTGCAGCAGCGGCCAGGGCAGGGCGGCCATCCAGCCGGCGGCCCGGCCCTCGTCGGCCGCCGGCGTGGCCAGGGCCTGCGTGGCGCAAAACTGCGTCCAGCCCTTGTGCTGGGCGGCCTCGTACAGCTGCATCTTCCAGGGCGATGGCGACAGCTTTTCGAGCAGCTTGGCGTGGATGCGCTCGTAGATGCGCGGCACCGACACCAGCACCGTGGGGCGCACGGTCTTGAGGTCTTCGCCCAACTGCCCCACCGACCGCGAATAGGCCACGCAGCTGCCTGCGGCAATCGGCAGGTAGTAGCCGCCCGTGCGTTCGAAGGTGTGCGACAGCGGAAGGAACGACAAAAACACATCGTCCACCGTGGGCGCGATGCGCTCGAGCACGGCCTTCACGTCGCTCACCACATTGCGGTGGGTCAGCATCACGCCCTTGGGCTTGCCGGTGGTGCCGGAGGTGTAGACGATGGCGGCCAGGTCGTCCTCTGCGGGCGGCACATACGTGGCCGGTGTCGCAGCCGACGTGGCGGCGTGCTGCGCACCCGCCAGCCACTGTGCCAGCGACCCCACGATGGGCCCGCCTTCCGTGGGTGGCAGGGCGGCGATGACCGCGGCATCGTCGTCGGCGATGACCACGGCGCGCAGCGCCGGAAACGGCGTGCCGACCGCCTGGACCTTGGCCCACTGTTCCGCCTGGCCCACGATCAGCATGGACGCTTCGCAGTCCGACAGGATGTAGGCGATGCTGCCGGGGTTGTCGATGGCGTGCAGGGGCACGGGCACGCAACCCGTGGCCAGCGTGGCCTGGTCTGCGCACATGGCGTTCAGGCCGTTGGGCAGCAGGATGGCCACGCGCGCAGCCGGGGGCAACTGCATGGCCGCCAGGGCCTGGGCCCACTGGTCGACGCGCCGGGCGGTGTCCGACCAGGACAGGCTGGTCCAGGCCTGGGTGGCACTGTCGAAGGCGCGGTAGGCCTCTTTGTCGGGGGTGCGCGCGGCGCGGTAGGCGAGAAGCTGCGGCAGCGTCTGGACGCTGGCGATATCGGAAGGAGTGGAAGCCATGGAACCTGCGGTGAAGGCCGTGCGCGCCGAAGGCGCACCGCCTCGGTGAAAACCCGCGGGATCATACCCACCACGCCCGGGCAAAACGCCTTGGCCGACCGCTCTTGTGTTGCAAATGGTGCGTTCCGATTCCCGGAATGATCGGCCGGGCCGGCCACAGCATGGCGTGCCGCCGCGCAGGGCCGGAACGGCCGAACCCGGGGTGCGGTACCCACGGCCCGCCTGCTGGCACCTGTGCATCTGGTCACAGTCAGGGTGGCCCCGCTGCGTGGCGGCATGGCACTCGGGCCGGAAGGGCAAGCGCAAATCCCCGGGGTGCCCCGGGCCCGGCTCAGCCACAATGCCCCACCTTGGACGCTCCGGCCACGGGCCGCAAGGCCGTTGGCCGCACGCCCATCGACCCTGACCCACCGCACCCTGCCCACATCCCCCGTCATTGCCATGGATCCCGTCACGATCTTCATTGTTGTCATGCTGATGATGCTGGCCAACGGGTGGGTGCTGGGCCTGATGCGCAAGGACTTTCCTGCGGCGCTGCGCCCGTGTACCGAGACCTGGCGCACCGCCACGCTGCTGCTGGCCGGCAGCGCAGTGCTGTACGCGTTCCAGTACCAGATGCCGCTGGGTGTGGCGTCGCCACTGGCCAACGGCCTGGTCATGCTGGGCTGCACGGGCTACCTGCGCGCATTGCGCCAGTTCTACGGCTTGCCCGACCCCCGCTGGCTGTTCGCCCCGGCCCTGGTCGGGTTCATCGGCATCCTGTGGTTCGCGGTGGTTGCGCCTGATACCCGCATGCGCGTGTTCATCCTGTCGGCCTGCTGCACCTTGCTGCTGCTCGCAAGCTTCATGCTGCTGGTCTCGCAGAAGGCACCCGAGGGCGCGCACAGCCGCCGCGTGGTGGCTGGGCTGTTTGCCATGGTGGCGGGGTTCATGGTGTTCCGGGCGGCGTATTTCGTGGGGCGCGGCGTCAGCCCGTCGTTCGACATCACCGGCGACGGGGCCTGGATCAACATCGCCAGCCCCATGGTCACGGCGCTGCTGCCCGTGGTGGGCACCACGGCCTTCTTGCTGATGTGCTCCGAACGCATCGGCCGCCAATGGGAGCTGGCCGCATCCACCGACTACCTCACCGGCCTGCCCAACCGGCGCACGCTGGTCACCGTGGGGGAGCGGCGGTTCGCCGAGCGGCAGCAGCCGCAGGGGCGCAGCCTGGCCCTGGCCGTGATCGATATCGACCACTTCAAGGCCATCAACGACCGGCACGGCCACGAACTGGGCGACGTGGCGCTGCGCCATGTGGCCGAGCACCTGCGCGCCGCGTGCCGCGGCAGCGACCTGGCGGCGCGCCATGGGGGCGAGGAGTTCGTGGTGCTGTGGGACGGGCTGGACGCTGCCGCCGCGCTGACCGCCGGCGAGCGCCTGCGCGCGCTGGTGGCCCGGGAGCCGCTGCACGCGGGCGGCGCGCTGATCCCGATGACCGTGTCGATGGGCGTGGCCGCTGCAGGCGAGGGCGACCGCAGCTTCAGCGACCTGCTGCGCCGCGCGGACGAGGCGCTCTACATCGCCAAGGCCGCGGGGCGCAATCGGGTGGAGATGGCGGCCTGATGCGACGCGGCCCATAGCCGGGGTTGCATCACCGGCAGGGCAGGAGGGCGGCTCAGTTCAGGTCGCGGCTTCCAGGCCGTGCGCAAAGTGGGCCTGCATGGCCTTCATCGTCGCCTTGGCATCGCGGGCCACCATGGCGGCCAGGATGGCGCGGTGCTCGTTCAGCGAATCCTCGATGCGCCCCTGCTTGAACAGCGAGTTATGGCGGTTGAGCTTCATCACCTTGCGCAGGTCGGCCACCATCTGGCTGCGCCAGCGGTTGTCGGCCAGCTCCAGCAGCAGCATGTGAAAACGCTCGTTCACCGCAAAGAAGCGCTCGCGCTCGCTCGCCGCGGCCTCCAGCTCGTCGTGCAGGTCCTGCAGCGCCTGCAGCTGGGCAGGGCTGGCCGTGGTGGCCACCACGCCGGCGGCATCGCTCTCCAGCAGGCTCAGCAGGTGGTACACGTCACGCAGGTCCTTCTCGCTCATCTCGGTCACATAGGCGCCACGGCGCACTTTCATCGTGACCAGGCCCTCGGCGGCCAGCACCTTCAGTGCCTCGCGCAGAGGGGTGCGACTGATGCCGAACTCCTCGGCGATCTTGAGCTCGTCGATCCAGCTGCCTGGCTCCAGCTCGCGCCGGAAGATGCGCTGGCGCAGCTGCTCAGCAACTTCTTCATAGAGGGCGCGGGGCGTGAGGGTGACAGCGGACATGGGCAGATTGTAAGCGGGGAGGAATATTTTGAATCAATAATTATGAATGATGTAAACTCGCCGCCACATCGGGGAGGCTCCCGGCGCAGCTTGCAGCGCATCGCCCGCCCCCAGCCCACTGCCATCTTCGGAGACCGCTTCGCCATGAGTGACACGCCCCACAACGCACCGTCCGCAACGCCGACGCCCGAGTTTGCACCCGCGTCGCTGCAGGCCTGGGCCAAGGCCGCAGCCAAGTCCGCCCCGGGTGGCAATGTCGAAGCGCTCAACTGGGTGACGCCCGACGGCATCACCATCAAGCCGCTGTACACCGCCGAAGACACCGCCGGCCTGCCGTACGCCAACACGCTGCCGGGCTTCGAGCCCTACCTGCGCGGCCCCCAGGCCACCATGTATGCGGTGCGGCCCTGGACGATTCGCCAATACGCCGGTTTTTCGACCGCGGAAGAGTCCAATGCCTTCTATCGCAAGGCACTGGCCGCGGGCGGGCAGGGCGTGTCGGTCGCTTTCGATCTGGCCACCCACCGGGGCTACGACAGCGACCATCCCCGTGTGACCGGCGACGTGGGCAAGGCCGGCGTGGCCATCGATTCGGTGGAGGACATGAAGATCCTGTTCGACCAGATTCCGCTGGACAAGGTGTCGGTGTCCATGACCATGAACGGCGCCGTGCTGCCCGTGCTGGCGGGCTACGTGGTGGCGGCGGAAGAGCAGGGCGTGTCGCAAGACCAGCTCTCGGGAACCATTCAGAACGACATTCTGAAAGAGTTCATGGTGCGCAACACCTACATCTACCCGCCCAAGCCCTCGATGCGCATCATCGGCGACATCATTGGCTACACGGCACGCAACATGCCCAAGTTCAACTCGATCTCGATCTCGGGCTACCACATGCAGGAGGCGGGCGCCAACCAGGCGCTGGAGCTGGCCTTTACCTTGGCCGACGGCAAGGAATACGTGAAGACGGCCATCGCCTCGGGCCTGGACGTGGACGAGTTCGCGGGGCGCCTGAGCTTCTTCTGGGCCATCGGCATGAACTTCTACCTGGAAGTCGCCAAGATGCGCGCCGCGCGCCTGCTGTGGTGCCGCATCATGAAGGAGACCGGTGCCAAGAACCCCAAGAGCCTGATGCTGCGCACGCACTGCCAGACCTCGGGCTGGTCGCTGACGGAGCAGGACCCGTACAACAACATCGTGCGTACCACCATCGAAGCCATGGCCGCGGTGTTTGGCGGCACGCAGAGCCTGCACACCAATGCGCTCGACGAGGCCATTGCGCTGCCCACCGAGTTCAGCTCGCGCATCGCGCGCAATACGCAGCTCATCATCCAGGAAGAGACGCACATCACCAATGTGGTGGACCCCTGGGCCGGCAGCTACATGATGGAAAAGCTCACCCAGGACATGATGGATGCCGCCTGGAAGATCATCGAAGAGGTCGAGGCGATGGGCGGCATGACACAGGCCGTGGACAGCGGCTGGGCCAAGCTCAAGATCGAGGCGGCTGCGGCTGAAAAGCAGGCACGCATCGACAGCGGTAAGGACGTGATCGTCGGCGTCAACAAGTACAAGCTGGCCAAGGAAGACCCGGTCGACATCCTGCAGATCGACAACGTGAAGGTGCGCGACGGGCAGATCGAGCGCCTGAAAAACATCAGGGCCAGCCGCGACCCAGCGCTGGTCCAGCAAGCGCTGGATGCTCTCACTTCTGCAGCAGAAGACGGCAGCGGCAACCTGCTGGACCTGGCGATCAAGGCGGTACGCCTGCGCGCCACGGTGGGCGAGGTGAGCGATGCGCTGGAGAAGGTCTTCGGCCGCCATCGTGCCGATACGCAAAAGGTGACCGGTGTGTACGCAGCCGCCTATGACTCGGCCGAAGGCTGGGACAAGCTCAAGGCTGAAATCAACGAATTTGCCGACACCGAGGGCCGCCGGCCCCGCGTCATGATCGCCAAGCTGGGCCAGGACGGCCACGACCGCGGCGCCAAGGTGGTGGCCACGGCCTTTGCCGACTTGGGCTTCGACGTGGACATGGGCCCGCTGTTCCAGACCCCCGAGGAGTGCGCGCGCCAGGCAATTGAAAACGACGTGCACGCCGTGGGCGTGAGCACGCTGGCTGCCGGCCACAAGACGCTGGTGCCCGCCATCATCCAGTCGCTCAAGGACCAGGGCGCCGACGACATCATCGTGTTCGTGGGCGGGGTGATCCCGGCGCAGGACTATGAGCATTTGTACGAAGCGGGCGTGAAGGGCATTTACGGCCCCGGCACGCCCATCCCGGCGAGCGCCAAGGATGTGCTGGAGCAGATCCGCAAGGCGGTGGCGGCGTGAGCCTGCGCGTGCCGTCCGAGTGTCTTGCCAGGGCCTGATGTGATGTTCAGTTTTGATCGCGTGCTCGACGCCGATTTCGACGCGATGGCCGACCTGCGTGCCGAGGCGCTGCGCGACGGCCTGGAGCACCTGGGCCGTTACGACCCGGTGCGCGTGCGGGAGCGTCTTCGCAGCGCGTTCGTGCCCGCGTGCATGCGGCACATCGTGGCAGGCGGCCAACGCATCGGCTACCTCACGCTGATCCCCGACCCCAATGCAGCGCAGATGCGCTTGCACCACCTCTACATCCTGCCCGGCCACCAGGGGAAGGGTGCGGGCGCATGGGCGCTGGACTGGGTCAAGCAACAAGCCAGCGAGCAGGCGCGGGATGTCACCCTGGGTGCATTGCGCGGCAGTCCTGCCAACCGTTTCTATCTGCGACACGGGTTTCGGTTGGTCGAAGAACAGGAGTTCGATCTGGAGTACCGCTGGAGCCCGGTGGCAGCCCACACGGCCGTGGAGGCATCGGCATGAACTTGTACCAGGGCGTGACCGGCGAGCCTGGCCCGGTGCAGCGCCGCGCCATGTCCAAGGCCATCACGCTGCTCGAATCCACCCGCGCCGACCACCGCGCGCAGGCGGACGAGCTGCTCACCGCGCTGCTCCCCCACACCGGCCAAGCCTTCCGCCTGGGCATCAGCGGCGTGCCCGGCGTGGGCAAGTCCACCTTCATCGAGGCCCTCGGCCTGTACCTCATCGGCCTGGGCCACCGCGTGGCCGTGCTCACCATCGACCCGTCCAGCACGGTGTCGGGCGGCTCCATTCTGGGCGACAAGACGCGCATGGAGCACCTGTCGGTGCACGACAAGGCCTACATCCGCCCCAGCCCATCGAGCGGCACCCTGGGCGGCGTGGCAGAGAAGACCCGCGAGGCCATGCTGGTCTGCGAGGCCGGGGGCTACGACGTGGCCATCGTCGAGACCGTGGGCGTGGGCCAGAGCGAGATCGCCGTGGCGGGCATGACGGACATGTTCGTGCTCATGCAGTTGCCCAACGCGGGCGACGACCTGCAAGCGATCAAGAAGGGCGTGATGGAGATCGCCGACCTGGTCGTCATCAACAAGGCCGACATCGACAAGAACGCCGCCACGCGGGCCGAGGCGCAGATCACCTCCAGCCTGCGCCTGCTCGGCATGCACGGCAACCCCGACCACGCGACGCACGGCGCGTTGTGGCAACCCCGCGTGCTGCAGATCAGCGCTTTGCTCGGGCAGGGGGTGGATGCCTTCTGGACCACCGTGGCGCTGTTTCGCGACATTCAATCGACCAATGGCCGCTTGGCAGCGCGGCGCGAAAAACAATCGCTCGCCTGGATGTGGGAGCGCATCGACGCGGGCCTCAAGCTCGCGTTCCGCCAGCACCCCGCCGTGCAAGAGCTGCTGCCCCAGATGCAGGCCGATGTGATCGCAGGGCGCATCGCTGCGTCCACTGCGGCCAGAAATTTGCTGCTTGCGCAATCCCCCCAAGCGCCACCAGCTATCAAATAAGTAGCAAACAGCTCCCCTGACCATTTCACCGAAATTTCACCAAAGGACGACCATGCAAGACATCCTGGATCAACTGGAGAAAAAGCGCGCCCAGGCACGCCTGGGTGGCGGGCAAAAGCGCATCGACGCGCAGCACGCCAAGGGCAAGCTCACCGCGCGCGAACGCATCGAGCTGCTGATGGACGACGGCACCTTCGAAGAATGGGACATGTTCGTCGAGCACCGCTGCACCGACTTCGGCATGGAAGACTCGCGTGTTCCGGGCGACGGCGTGGTCACAGGCTACGGCATGATCAACGGGCGCCTGGCGTTCGTCTTCAGCCAGGACTTCACCGTGTTCGGCGGTGCATTGTCTGAAACCCATGCCGAGAAGATCTGCAAGGTGATGGACCAGGCCATGAAGGTCGGCGCGCCGGTCATCGGGCTGAACGACTCCGGTGGCGCGCGCATCCAGGAAGGCGTGGCCAGCCTGGGCGGCTATGCCGACGTGTTCCAGAAGAACGTGCTGGCCAGCGGCGTGATCCCGCAGATCAGCATGATCATGGGCCCCTGCGCCGGCGGCGCCGTGTACTCCCCGGCCATGACCGACTTCATCTTCATGGTCAAGGACAGCTCGTACATGTTCGTCACCGGCCCCGAGGTGGTCAAGACCGTGACGCACGAAGAAGTCACGGCAGAGGAACTGGGCGGCGCCAGCACCCACACCACCAAGAGCGGCGTGGCCGACATGGCGTTCGAGAACGACGTGGAGGCGCTGATGATGCTGCGCCGCCTGTACAACTACCTGCCGCTGAACAACCGCGAAAAGCCGCCCGTGCGCCCGAGCAACGACCCGGCCGACCGCATGGACCGCAGCCTCGACACGCTGGTGCCCGAAAACGCCAACAAGCCCTACGACATGAAGGAGCTGATCACCAAGGTGGTGGACGACGGCGACTTCTTCGAGCTGCAGCCCGACTACGCCAAGAACATCGTCATCGGCCTGGCCCGCATGGAAGGCCAGACCGTGGGCATCGTGGCCAACCAGCCCCTGGTGCTGGCCGGCTGCCTGGACATCAAGTCCAGCATCAAGGCCGCGCGCTTCGTGCGCTTTTGCGATGCGTTCAACATCCCGGTGGTCACCTTTGTCGACGTGCCCGGCTTCATGCCCGGCACCAGCCAGGAATATGGCGGCATCATCAAGCACGGCGCCAAGCTGCTGTACGCGTACGCCGAGTGCACCGTGCCCAAGATCACCGTCATCACCCGCAAGGCCTACGGCGGCGCGTACGACGTGATGAGCTCCAAGCACCTGCGCGGCGACGTGAACCTGGCCTGGCCGCAGGCCGAAATCGCGGTGATGGGCGCCAAGGGCGCGGTGGAGATCATCTTCCGCGAAGACAAGAACGACCCCGTCAAGCTGGCCGCCCGCGAGTCGGAATACAAGGAACGCTTTGCCAACCCGTTCGTGGCGGGTGCGCGGGGCTTTATCGACGACGTGATCCTGCCGCACGAGACGCGCAAGCGCATCTGCCGTTCACTGGTCATGCTGCGCGACAAGAAGCTCGAGAACCCGTGGCGCAAGCACGGGAACATCCCGTTGTAAACGCTGGCCTCCACAAGTCAGGCCATGGCCCAGTCCCGCGCATTCTTCACTTCCGGGGTGGACTCCTGGCTACTGGCCATCGGTCCGCTGGCGGGCCTGTTTGCCATCACCTCGGTGGCGGTGACGGTGGTGCCGCTGGCGTTCAATGCCGGGGTGTTGCACGACAAGACAATGCTGAGTCTGATCGCCGTGGTGTTTGCTCTGACGCTGGTGTTGCCGCTGTGGTTGCTGCTGGACACCAGCTACACCTTGACCGCGGAGGAACTGCTGGTTCGCAGTGGCCCCTTGCGCTGGCGCATTGCGCTCGGCGACGTGCGCGAGGTGTTGCCGTCCCGCAGCTGGGCGTCTTCGCCCGCGCTGTCGCTGGACCGACTGCGCATCCGCTACGGCCAAGGCCGCAGCATTCTGATATCGCCGCGCGAGAAGCAACGCTTTATCGATGGTCTGCGCGAGCGCTGCCCATCTGTACTAGTTACTGGTTTTTGAATTTCTTTTGAGGAACTCGTCATGTTCACAAAAATCCTGATTGCGAATCGGGGCGAAATAGCGTGTAGGGTCATCGCTACGGCCAAGAAAATGGGCATCGCCACCGTCGCCGTCTACTCCGACGCCGACCGCGAGGCCCGCCACGTCAAGCTGGCCGACGAGGCCGTGCACATCGGCGCCGCACCCAGCCGCGAGTCGTACCTGCTGGCCGACAAGATCATCGCGGCCGCCAAAGAGACCGGCGCGCAGGCCATCCACCCCGGCTACGGTTTCCTGTCGGAGAACGAGGCCTTTGCCAAACGCTGCGAGGACGAGGGCATTGCCTTCATCGGCCCCAAGGCGCATTCGATCGCGGCCATGGGCGACAAGATCGCGTCCAAGAAGCTGGCCAACGAGGCCCAGGTCAACACCATCCCCGGCTACAACGACGCCATTGCTGGCCCCGAGCAGGCGGTGGAGATCGCCAAGGGCATCGGCTACCCCGTGATGATCAAGGCGTCGGCCGGCGGCGGCGGCAAGGGCCTGCGCGTGGCTTTCAACGACAAGGAAGCGTTCGAAGGCTTCACCAGCTGCCAGAACGAGGCCCGCAACAGCTTTGGCGATGACCGCATCTTCATCGAGAAGTTCGTGCAGGAGCCGCGCCACATCGAGATCCAGGTGCTGGGCGACAGCCACGGCAACGTGATCTACCTGAACGAGCGCGAATGCTCCATCCAGCGCCGCCACCAGAAGGTGATCGAAGAGGCACCATCGCCTTTCATCTCTGATGCCACGCGCAAGGCCATGGGCGAGCAGGCGGTGCAGTTGGCCAAGGCGGTCAAGTACCAGTCGGCCGGCACGGTGGAGTTCGTGGTCGGCAAGGACCAGGACTTCTACTTCCTCGAGATGAACACGCGCCTGCAGGTGGAGCACCCGGTGACGGAATGCATCACCGGCCTGGACCTGGTGGAGCTGATGATCCGCGTGGCTGCGGGTGAAAAACTGCCGTTGACCCAGGCCGACGTGAAACGCGACGGCTGGGCCATCGAGTGCCGCATCAACGCCGAAGACCCGTTCCGCAACTTCTTGCCTTCCACCGGCCGCCTGGTGCGCTTTCAGCCGCCCGAGGAGACCATGTTCCAGGGCGACACCGACAAGAAGCTCGGTGTGCGTGTGGACACGGGCGTGTACGAAGGCGGCGAGATCCCGATGTACTACGACTCGATGATCGCCAAGCTCATCGTGCACGGCACCGACCGCAACCACGCCATTGCCAAGATGCGCGCGGCGCTCAACGGCTTCGTGATCCGCGGCATCAGCAGCAACATCCCCTTTCAGGCCGCCCTGCTGGCCCACCCGAAATTCGTGACGGGCGAGTTCAACACCGGCTTCATCGCCGAGCACTACGGCAAGGGCTTTCATGCCGAAGACGTGCCGCACGAAGATCCGCTGTTCCTGGTGGCGCTGGCTGCGTTCATGAACCGCCGCTACCGCGCGCGGGCCTCCGGCATCAGCGGGCAACTGGCGGGGCACGAGGTGAAGGTGGGCGAGCAGTTCGTGGTGGTGGTGATGGGTGCCGAGGGCCAGAACGAACACCACGCGGTGTCGGTGACCGATTTTCAGGACAAATCCGGCTCCAGCGTCGTGGCAGTAAGCGGCAACAGCTATCAAATTAGTAGCGCCGCCACGCTGGGCCAGATCCGCGTGCAGGGCCAGTGCAACGGCGTGGGCTTCACTGCGCAGGTGGAGCGGGGCGCTGGCAAGAACCCGCTGGCGCTGCGCATTGCGCACAACGGCACGCAGATCGACGCCGTCGTGCTGTCGCCGCTGGGGGCACGCCTGCACCAGCTGATGCCCTTCAAGGCACCGCCGGATCTGTCCAAGTTTTTGCTGTCGCCCATGCCCGGCCTGCTGGTGGATGTGGCGGTGCAGCCCGGCCAGAAGGTACAGGCCGGCGAAAAGCTGGCGGTCATTGAAGCCATGAAGATGGAGAACATCCTGTTTGCCGCACAGGACGGAGTGGTGGGCAAGGTGATGGCCGGCAAGGGTGAGTCGCTGGCGGTGGACCAAGTCATTCTGGA
The DNA here is from genome assembly GCF_001424425.1 of Acidovorax sp. Leaf191. Lineage (GTDB taxonomy): Bacteria > Pseudomonadota > Gammaproteobacteria > Burkholderiales > Burkholderiaceae_C > Acidovorax. The sequence goes on along the minus strand of NZ_LMPT01000022.1, from coordinate 314,505 downwards.
GTTCGCTTGACCCAGGCGGCATCGACCACGCGGACCCCTTTAGGCCTGCACACGGGGCGTCTCACCGGCTCCCAGCGCCGCTGGCCTTGGGCGCGCGCAGCCAGCTTGCTGGCAGGTGTCGTGCTGCTGGCCGATGCGCTGGCGCTCATGGGCCAAGGCTTCTTCATGCTCGGGGTGACCTTGCCGGGCGTGCTGGGCCTGGCGCTGTGTGCGCTGGCGCTGTCGTGGCACCGGGTTCAGGCCTGGCTGTCAGGCAGGCGCTGGGGTCGGCTGATCTGGCGCGCAGGCTGGCTGCTGATGGCCGTGTGGGTCATCAGCGTAGCGGTGTTCTGGGCCTGGCTCGCGCAGCAGGTGCGCCAGTTCGAGGGCGCTGCCCATGCTGCGCCCTTGAAGGCGATCGTGGTACTGGGCAGCGGCACACCCCGTGCACAGCCGTCGCCCGCGCTGCGCGCGCGCCTGGACAAGGCGCGCGAACTGGCGACCCTGCATCCGCAGGCGTGGGTGGTGGTGTCCGGGGGCGTGGACTTTGGCGAGACCCTGAGTGAAGGTCAGGTCATGGGCAACTACCTGCGCGAGCAGGGCATGGCGCCGGGCCGCATCCTGCAAGAAGAGCGCAGCACCAGCACCGAGCTGAACCTGCAGTACAGCCTGCCGCTGATGCAGGCGCAGGGCGTGGGCCTGGACTCGGCCCTGGCCGTCGTGACCAGCGACTTCCACACCGTGCGCGCCCAGCGCATCGCCCGCAAGATGGGCTTCACGCAGGCCATTCCGGTGGCTGCACCCACACCGCTCTACATCCGCTACAACGCCTGGCTGCGCGAGTATTTCGCCATGGCCAGCAGCTGGTTGCTGCGCGAGGTGTGACACGTTTTCACAAGATTGCAAAGAGGTAGACCGGCCCATGACCATTTCCACACGCCCCTTCAAAGTGCTGGGCATCCAGCAAGTCGCCATCGGCGGTACCGACAAGCAGCGCATGAAAACCCTGTGGGTGGACATGCTCGGCCTGGAACAGACCGGCACCTTCCAGAGCGAACGCGAGAACGTCGACGAAGACATCCTGGCGATGGGGCAGGGGCCCTGGAAGGTGGAGGTGGACATCATGCAGCCGCTGGACATCGACAAGAAGCCGGCAGTGCACACCACGCCGCTCAACCACATCGGCCTGTGGATCGACGACCTGCCCCAGGCGGTGGAGTGGCTCACCGCCCAGGGAGTGCGGTTTGCACCAGGCGGAATTCGCAAGGGGGCGGCGGGCTACGACATCACCTTTTTGCACCCCAAGAGCAATGACGAGTTTCCGATTGCGGGCGAGGGTGTGCTCATCGAACTGGTGCAGGCACCCGCCGACGTGATCGCGGCCCTGGGCTGAACCATCCATGCAACCCATGGCGGTCAGATGCCCACCGCGATGGCGGCTGCCTGTGGGTACCACCCGCGCCTTGGGCAGCCTGCGAAAGGTGAAAAACCTCCCCGGCCTGGTCGCCATTGCGCTGGCCGCGGCTGTTGCCAGCGCATCCGGTCTGGCGGTGGCTGCGGGCGGCTCGGGCACTTATCCGTTGGAATGGGCACACTCGGGCGAGGTGCTGGAGTACCGGTCTTGCGGCTGCGCGGACAGCTGCTGGGTCGCCCGTGTGAGGAATGTCAGGACGCAGCAGACACTGGCGCAACTGCGGTGCGACTGCGAGAAAGCCTATGCGGTGGTGGGCGCCAGGGGGCGCGAACAGCTCTACGCCCCGAGCTGCAGTGCGTTTGAGGGCGACAACGACAAACCCCAGGCCATCCGCCAGGCATTGGAAGAGTTGGTGCGGCGCTGAGGCCGCAGTCCTGATGGGTGCGCTATGGACGGCGCACTCCGAGGGGCGTTCACTGCGCCGTTTTTGCGCGGCGCACGCAGTTACTTGGAAAGATCCTGCATTTTCTTTTCGTCCAGATGCTTGCCGAGACTTTCAAAACCGCGCGCCACTGCAGGATTGGTCATCATTGATCGCATCGCCACTTGCCCCAGCACCTGAAAACTCTGCTGCAGCGCTATGTTCCCTTCGTTCTTGAGGGCCTCCTTCGTCTGCTGGCGGCAGGTGACGGTGAGCAGTCTTTCCAGCAGCTTCGCCGCGTCCTGGTTCATGGCATCTCGCTGAGCTGACGTCACCGAGGCAATGGTCGCCAAATCGGGGTGCAGCGCAGTCGTTGCAAAGATCCAGCGTACGAGCATGGTGCGATCGGCATCGGTGGTGGAGGAGACAAGGCACTTGGCCATGTCGTCCGAGTAGATGCCCGCTTGGGACGGGAGGGCCGCAGCGAACAGCGCGAGGCCCAGGGTGGCAGCACGGATGAATTTCATGGGTTCGATCATAGCCACGGAGCCAGACCCACCGCGCCATCACAACCCAACGGTGAGCCGCCGGCTTGGATGCGATCACTCGGCAACTCCGTTCAATTTCAGCAGGTTCGTGGTCCGTATCCACGGCAGATCGCGTCAGAAGAGCGCACGTTACGCAGCGCCACGCGCATCAAGAAATTCCCTGCTTTCAACGCAGCTCAAATGCCGGGGATTTGCAGGCTACAGACGCCAACAGGATCTGCGCATTGGGCGGCGTTAGCGCACTCTCCGGGTTGGCACTTTTTGTGACCACAGGGGAATCATCCGCACCTTTTTCTCCTCCAGAATCCGCTCTCACTCGCAGCCCGATGGCCCGTCGACACCGTGGGCGTCAGGCTTGACCACCTTTTGCAGAAAAACCTGGGGTCACCCTTGTGCCACATGGTGTTCTGCGGACGTCCAGAAAGGAAACCACTCGATGTCTACCCTTGCCGCTACGCCGAAGTCGTCCTCGCACACCACGGTGCAGGTGCACCGTCGCACCCCGCCAGCCGCTCAGAAGGGCGTCTGGTCGCTCGAAGCCATCCAGGCGCTGCTCGACAAGCCGCTGATGGACCTGCTGTTCGAAGCGCAGACGGTGCACCGGCAGCATTGGCCCGCAGGCGATATCGAACTGGCCACGCTGCTGTCGGTCAAGACCGGCGGCTGCCCTGAGAACTGCGGCTATTGCCCGCAGGCGGCCGAGTTCGACACCGGCGTGAAGGCGCAAAAGCTCATGGAGGTGGACGAGGTGGTGCGCGCCGCGCAGGCCGCCAAGGATGCGGGCGCCACCCGTTTTTGCATGGGAGCGGCCTGGCGAGCGCCCAAGGACCGTGACATCGAGAAGATGAGCGAGCTGATCACGGCCGTGAAGGACCTGGGCCTGCAGACCTGCGCCACGCTGGGCATGCTGGAAGCCCACCAGGCGCACGCCCTGAAGGATGCCGGGCTCGACTACTACAACCACAACCTGGACACCGCACCCGAGTACTACACCGATGTCGTCAGCACCCGCGCCTACCAGGACCGGTTGGACACCCTGCAAAACGTGCGCGGCGCCGGCATCAGCGTGTGCTGCGGCGGCATTGTGGGGATGGGTGAAGCGCCCGTGCACCGTGCAGGCCTGATCGCGCAACTGGCCAACCTGAACCCGTACCCCGAGTCCGTGCCCATCAACAGCCTGGTGCGGGTGCCGGGCACGCCGCTGGCAGACAGCGAGCCCATCGACCCGCTGGACTTCGTGCGGATGATCGCCGTGGCGCGCATCACCATGCCCAAGGCGCGCGTGCGCCTGTCGGCGGGCCGCCAGCAGATGGGCGAGGCCGTGCAGGCGCTGTGCTTTCTGGCGGGTGCCAATTCCATCTTCTACGGCGACAAGCTGCTGGTCACCGGCAATCCGGACGTCGATGCCGACGTGCAGCTGCTGGCCAAGCTCGGACTCAACGGCCACCGCACCGCTGCTGCGCATGATGGGCATGGCGACCTCAGTCAGTCACATTGCTGATTTTTGCCGTGCCGACGCGAGCGGCCTGTGCGCGTCGCCGAGTCTTGGCCGGCTGCTGCAGGTCGGCTGTTCCTTTATTCCGTCGCCGGGCCCTCGTTGGCCGGGCGCACTCTGGGCGCCTGTGACTTCACCCGCGCACCGGTGTGGCCGTCCAACGTCAGCCGCACGCGCCGGGCCAGGTCTTTCATGCCGTAGGGCTTCTTCAGGATGTCGAACTCGACACCCTCGATGTCGTCCGTCATGTTCCCGTCGCCGGCATACCCTGTGGTGAGCAGGATGGCGATCTGGGGGTGGCGCCTGCGCAGTTCGCGCGCCAGCATGAAGCCGTTCATGCCCCCTGGCATCAACACGTCCGAGAACACCATGTCCGGCCTGGTGTCGCTGCCGGGCTCTCCGATCCACGCCAGCGCAGTGGCGGCATCGGTCTCGATGTGGACGCTGTAGCCCAGGCTCTCCAGCATGGCGCCCGCCAGGTCGGCGACCTCTCGGCGGTCGTCCACCACCAGGATTTTCTCGGAGCCGCCGCGCTCGGACGACTCGTCGTCGCGGCTTTCGCGGTAGCTGGATGCCTGGGTGGTGGCCGGAAAGTACAGCCGCACCGTCGTTCCGATGCCGACTTCTGAATAAAGGTTGACCGTGCCGCCGGACTGCTTGGCAAAGCCATACACCATCGACAACCCCAGGCCCGTGCCCTTGCCTTCGGGCTTGGTGGTGAAGAAGGGGTTGACCACCTGCTTGATGAGCTCGGGCGGGATGCCTTCCCCCGTGTCGGTGATGGTCATCGACACGTAGGCTCCGGGCCGCAGGCCTCCGAACGCGGTCACGTCGGCCCCGGTGACCTGCACATTGGAGGTGGACACGGACACCTGGCCGCCGTGCGGCATCGCATCGCGCGCGTTGGTGATGATGTTGAGGATGGCCAGTTCAAGTTGCGTGGGGTCCACCTGGCAGTTGGCCAGGTCAGGCGCCAGGTCCATCTGCAGCGCGATGCCGCCGTCCACGGTGTCCTCGATCAGGCTGCGGATGTTTTCGGCCGCCGTATTCAGGTTGATGGGCCGGCCCTCCAGGCGCTGCTTGCGCGCGAAAGCGAGCAGTTGCTGGGTCAACGTCGAGGCTTTCTTGACAGCCGCCACGGCGCTGTCGGCGCTTGCCAGCACTGCTTCGTCGCCTTTGTGGGTCTTCACACGGCGCTTGAGGATTTCCAGGTGGCCGGAGATCACCTGCAGCAGGTTGTTGAAGTCGTGCGATATGCCCCCCGTCAACTGCCCGAGGGCTTCCATCTTCTGCGCCTGGGCCAAGGCCTGCTCCGCGTCGCGGCGCCGGCTCACGTCCAGTTGCGATGCGAAGAAGTAGACGAGTTCCTTGTCCTTGTTGTAGACCGGCGATATGTACAGCGCATTCCAGAAGGAGGTGCCGTCCTTGCGGTAGTTCAGGATTTCCGTGGTGATCTCGGTGCGGTCCGCAATCGCTTGCCGCAGCGATGCCACCGTGGTGCGGTCGGTGCCGGGGCCCTGGAGAAAACGGCAGTTGGAGCCCACGATTTCTTCGCGCGAGTAGCCGCTCATCGACAGGAATGCGCGGTTGGCGAACACGATGGGGTTGTCGGGTTGCCGGGGGTCCGTCACGAGCATGGGCATGCGCGTGGTTTCGATGGCAGTGAAAAAGATGTCGCTGGAGTGGTCAGTGATGGTGTTCACATTCGACCCTATCAGCGACACCTCGGGCGCTGTGGATCCAGTGATGGGCGGCTTTTCTGGTTCGGAGCTCATGCGGTATTGGACCGAAAAAGGAATGGGCGGTTGTGCAGGACAAGTGCTTGAGACACACGATGCCGTGAGGGGGAGAGCGGATCACATGGCGACGGCGATGGTGACAGGAGTTCGGTGTTTTCAAGCGCATTCAGGCGTAGGACAACGCCTCGACATCGCGCGCATTGATTGCAAAAACCGTGCTTGCGCCCGCCGCCTCCTACAATGACTTACAAGGCTGTCAGGCGTGCTGGCTGGCCTGGCATTCATTTCAACGAGAACCCAATGAACAACTTGACGACCCAGATCTTGGATGCGCTGCAGGACAGCAAGCGGGCAGCGATCATTGCGGAGTGGATCCAAGAAGCCAGAACCCACAATGCGAGTCTCCCGCGGTCGGCGGTGGGCGATGCGGAGGAAATAGCCTCCTTGCTGGCTCGTGGTTTGGGCGAGGGTGCGCAGGCCGATTCCTTCAAGGACCCGAAGTGGTCTGCACTGCAACAGTTGCTGGTCAATCTCTCGCGCTCGGGGGCGGCGCAGGGGCAAAGCGCTGGCGATACCAGCGTTTTCATCCTGGCGCTGAAGAAGCCGCTGCTGTCAGCCCTGGCGCAAGGCAACGCTAACACCGGGGAGTTGCCAGCGTCGTTCTGGGGCCTTACAACGCTGGTGGACGGCATGGCGCAATTCACCGCCACCACCTTCCAGAGGGCACGCGAGGAAATCATCTCCCGCCAGCAGGAAGAGTTGCTGGAACTCTCCACCCCCGTGGTCAAGCTGTGGGAAGGTGTGCTCGCAGTGCCAATGATCGGCACGCTGGACAGCAACCGCACCCAGGTCGTGATGGAAACGCTGTTGCAGTCCATCGTGGACACCGGCTCGGAGCTGGCCATCATCGACATCACCGGCGTGCCCACCGTGGACACGCTGGTGGCCCAGCATCTGCTCAAGACCGTGACAGCCATCCGCCTCATGGGCGCGGACTGCATCATCAGCGGCATCCGCCCGCAGATCGCTCAGACCATCGTGCACCTGGGCATCGACCTGCAGGGCGTCAGCACCAAGGCCACGCTGGCCGATGCGCTGGCGCTCGCCCTGCAGCGCACGGGCTGGCGCATCGCCCGCCAGGTGGCCTGATCCGGACCGGCATATTTATGGAACGCATACCAATACTGCGCATGGGCTCGACCCTGCTGGTCACCATCCAGGTGGACATGCAGGACCAGACCGCATTGGCGCTGCAGGACGACCTGGCCGAGCGCATCGCCAAGACCGGCGCGAGCGGTGTGATGATCGACATTTCTGCACTGGAAATCGTCGACTCCTTCGTGGGCCGCATGCTGGCCAGCATTTCGGGCATCGCGCGCATCCTCTCGGCCACCACGGTGGTCGTGGGCATGCAGCCGGCGGTGGCGATCACGCTGGTGGAGCTGGGCTTGTCGCTCGATGGCGTGAAGACGGCCCTGAACGTGGAGCGCGGGCTGGCATTGCTCGACCGGGTGCGCAAGGAGGCTGGCTTTGTCAGTTGAACGCTCCGGCACGCTGCCCCTGGAGTCGGAGCAACACATCGTGGCCAGCCGCCAGACTGTGCGCTCGCTCTGCCAGTTGCTCAAGTTCTCCCTCGTCGAGCAGACCAAGATGATCACCGCGGCGAGCGAGCTGTCTCGCAACACGCTGATCCATGGCGGTGGTGGACGCATGCGCTGGGAGGTGCTCGAAGCGGGTGCCAAGACAGGCCTTGCGCTGCACTTCGAGGACGAAGGCCCCGGCATTGCCGACATGAAGCTGGCCATGACGGACGGCTGGACATCTGGCGGCGGCATGGGCCTGGGCCTGCCGGGCAGCAAACGGCTTGTCAGCGATTTCCTGGTGGACTCGGCCCCTGGCCAAGGCACACGCGTGAGCATTACCAAGTGGAAGTGAGCCGCGGGTGGAGCCACCGCCCCTTTCCCATGACCGATGGCAGCTGCGTCGGCGAGGCTCGGCGCTTTTGCGCGCGTACGGTGCAGGATTGGGGCTGGAGCGAGATCGACGCGGGGCGCCTGTCCATCGTGGTCACGGAGCTGGGGACCAACCTGGTCCGGCATGCGAAAGAGGGCCAGTTGTGGATTGCCTTGCTGCCGACCGGGCACGAGGTGGAAGTGATCGCGCTGGACAAGGGCCCCGGGATGGCGGACGTGCAACGCTCCAGCCAGGACGGCGTGTCCACCGGCGTGGGGTCGCCAGGCACGGGCCTGGGTGCCATACGTCGGTTGGCCAGCGATTTCGACATCCACTCCACCGCGCAAGGCACGGCCTGCCTGGTGCGCGTGCGCACGTCGGGGTCGCCAGCAGTGGCACAACGCCGCTGGGGCGCCATCAGCATTGCTGCGCCGGGCGAGACGGTATGCGGTGACGGCTGGGCTGTTGCGGTGGACGGCGACAAGCTGGCCGCCGTGGTGGCAGACGGCCTCGGCCATGGGCCGCATGCGGCGCAGGCCTCCGATGCTGCGCTGGATGTTTTCGCCGAAGCGCCATTTGCGTCGCTGGAAACCCTGGTGCAGGATGCACACGCCGGCCTACAGACGACGCGCGGTGCGGCACTGTTCGTCATGCGGATGGAAGCGCAGCGGCTGCAGTACACCGGTGCAGGCAACGTGATAGGGCGTGTGCTCTCGGGCGTGTTCGACCGGTCCATGCTCACCCAGCACGGCACCGTGGGCGTGCAGCTGCGCAAGACCGAGGTGGCGACGCAGGAGATGCCGGAACATGCATTGGCGGTGTTGCACAGCGACGGTATTGCCTCGCGGTGGAGGTCCGATGAAGTGGTGCCGCTGCTGCAACGCGACCCCACGCTGATCGCCGCCTCGCTGCTGTGGCGGCAGGCTAGGGGTCGTGATGACGCCACCGTGCTGGTGGTGAAACAGGGGAATGCGCTTGACTGAAGAATTGACAATGCGGCTGGAGCAAAGCCAGGCCGAAGTGCTGGCCTTGCAGGGCGAAGTTCAGGCCCTGCGGGAAGAGCTGGAAGAGACCAACCGTGGCGTGGTGGCGCTGTATGCAGAACTTGACGAGCAGGCCGATCAGTTGCGGCATGCCACCCAGCTCAAGAGCCGGTTCCTGTCGTACATGAGCCATGAGTTCCGCACGCCCATCGGCGCCACGCTGAGCATCGCTCGCCTGCTGCTCGACCATGTGGACGGGCCGCTCACTGCGGAGCAGGAGCGCCAGGTGCGGTTCATCCAGAGCACCTGCGAAGAGTTCTCGACGATGGTGGACGACCTGCTCGATCTGGCCAAGATCGAGGCAGGCCGGCTCGACGTATCGCCCGCATGGTTTGAAATGATGGACCTGTTCGCAGCGCTGCGCGGCATGTTCAAGCCGCTGCTGGACAACGACGAACTCCACTTGGTGTTCGAAGAGCCCATGGGCCTGCCGCGGCTGTTTACCGACGACCGCAAGCTGTCGCAGATCCTGCGCAACTTCGTGTCCAATGCGCTCAAGTTCACGGCGCGTGGCGAAGTGCGGGTGTCTGCCACATTGGAGGGCGGCGGCATGGTGCGCTTTTCGGTCTCCGATACCGGCATCGGCATCGCGCCCGAGCATCTGGAAAGTCTCTTCAGCGATTTCACGCAGGTGAATGCCCCCATTCAGAAGCGGCTGCGCGGCACCGGGCTTGGCCTGGCACTGTCCAAACAGCTGGCGGAGCTGCTGGGCGGCCATGTCAGCGTGCACAGCGTGGTCGGGGAGGGGTCGGTTTTTTCGGTCATCGTTCCTGTCCAGATGCCCTCTGGCAAGGACGGCACCACGAGCTAGAGCATGCCCACATCCGCCATGATTTCGCCGACCATCGACCGCAGCCTGCACACGGTGCTGGTGGTCGACGACAACCCGGTCACCCGGTATGCGACGGCGCGGGTGATCCGTGCCGCGGGGTTCCACACCGAAGAGGCGGACACCGGGTCAGCGGCGATCCTGGCTGCGCAGCGCGATGTTTCGGCCGTCGTGCTGGATGTGCACCTGCCGGACATGGACGGGTTTGAAGTCTGCCGGGTCTTGCGCGCTGGTGCAAAGACCGAGCTCACGCCCATCATCCACCTGTCTGCCACGTATGTGCAAAGCGAGCACAAGGTGGCCGGTCTCAATGCTGGTGCCGATGCGTACATGGTGCACCCGGCCGAGCCCGCGCTCATGGTGGCCACGCTGCAGGCGCTGATCCGTGCGCGCACCGCGGAAGAAAAACTGCGGCGCAGCGAAACACGGTTTCGTGCCATCTACGACCAGGCGCCGGTGGCCATGATGCTCATCGACGCCTTCGGGCGTTTTGCCGACCTGAATCCGGCAGCCGAGGCGCTGCTGCAGCGCCCCCGCAGCGATCTCATCGGCCAGGTGGTGACATCGCTTGCGCCTTCGGCATGGCAGGCTTTCGTTCAAAGCTGCATGGAGTCTGGTTCCGCGGTGGACTGGAAGGGCGAGTTCCCGCTCATCCGGGGCGACGGCAAGGAAGTGCTGCTCGACTGGAGCATGTCCGACCACGTGGAGCCGGGTTTGCGCATCGGCATCGCCACCGACCTGTCCGAGCGCATGGATTTCGAGCGCCGGCGCGAGGAACTGCTGGAGCGCGAGCAGGCAGCCCGGGTACTCGCCGAGCGCCACAGCCGCACAAAGGACGATTTCGTGGCGGTGCTGTCGCACGAGCTGCGTACCCCGCTCACCCTCATAACCGGCTGGGTGCACATGCTCAAGCGCCCCAACACCAAACCGGAGATGCTGGCACGCGGCATCGACGCGATCGAGCGGGGCGCCAAGGCGCAGGGGCGGATCATCTCGGACATCCTCGATGTCTCGCGCATAGCGTCTGGCAAGCTGCGCCTTCACCGCGAATGGGCCAACCCCGCTGAGCTGGTGCGCGTGTCCATCGACGCCCTGCGCGACGCGGCCCAGGCCCGGCAGATCAAACTGGAGGTGATCTGCGCCGACATGCAGGATCCTGTGTGGCTCGACGTCACGCGTTTCCAGCAGATCGTGTGGAACCTCGTGACCAACGCCATCAAGTTCTCCGAGCAAGGCGGCCTGGTCGAGGTGCGCCTGCACAGAACGGGGGACGAACTGACCCTGGTGGTGCAGGACCACGGCGCAGGCATTGATGCCGCCTTCGTGCCTTATCTCTTCCAGCGGTTCACGCAGAGCGGAGCGCCAGGCAACCGGGCCCACGGCGGCCTGGGCCTGGGCCTGTCCATCGTCAAGCACCTGGTAGACCTGCACGGCGGCACCATCTCCGCCGCGAGCCAGGGGCCGGGCCACGGGACGGCCATGACCGCGCGGCTGATGGTGGCGTACGAGGAGTCCCAGGCGGCATCCGAAGACGGCCATGGCGCACTGCCCATGCACGAATCCCGCATCTTGCAAGGCAAGGACGTCCTGGTGGTGGACGACAACGCCGACACCAGTGAGATGCTGAGCATCGTGCTGTCGGACGAAGGGGCCAGGGTGCGGGTGGCCGACAGCTACGAGGCTGCGATCGCCCAGTTCGAGCAGGCATGGCCCGACCTGTTCGTGAGCGACATTGGCCTGCCGGGCCGCGATGGGTACGAGCTCATTGCCAAGGTCCGGGAGCTGGAAGCGTCCGCCGGCCGGCCACGCCTGCGGTCCATCGCGCTCACGGCCTTTGCGCGGCCCCAGGACCGCGACCGGGCGCTGGCCGCAGGCTTCGACCTGCACTTGGGCAAACCACTGCAACCACACCTGCTCTTGCAGGCCTTGTCATCGCCCGCTTAGCGGTTGCACCTGCGCCGACTCAGCAAAATCTCTGCGGCAGCCGCTGATCCCGTTGCGCTGGTCCACGCGGAAAAGGGCTGCCAGAACATTCATGCAGCGGATTTCCTCCACCGAGAGCACTGCGCAGTGCTGCCCGCGGGAGGCAGGCAGTGTCTTGCGCAGAACGTACAGACCAGCATCACGATCACCGCTGCGGCTGTGCCTGCGGCAGGGCATTGAGCGGGATGCGCAGATAAGCGACCCCATTGTCTTCCGCCGGAGGCAGCAGGCCGGCCCGGATATTGACCTGCATGGACGGCAGGATGAGCGCAGGCACGTCCAGAGTGGCGTCGCGGGCGGTTCGCAAGGCCACGAATTCATCTTCGCTGATGCCATCGCGCACGTGGATGTTCGTGGCGCGCTGCTGCGCCACCGTGGTTTCCCATGCGGCCTCGCGTCCCTCTGGCGGATAGTCGTGGCAGACGAATACCCGGGTGTCGGGCGGCAGCCTCAGCAGGCGCTGAACAGACCGGTACAGCGTGCGCGCATCGCCTCCGGGAAAGTCTGCCCGCGCTGTACCGATGTCGGGCATGAACAGCGTGTCGCCCGTGAAAACCGCGCCGTCGATGGCGTACGCCAAATCCGCAGGCGTGTGGCCCGGCACCAGCAGGGCAGTGGCTTGAATCTGCCCGACATGAAAGACCTCGCCATCCGTGAACAGATGGTCGAACTGTGTGCCGTCGGGCAGGAATGAAGGCCCCAGGTTGTAGAGCTTCTTGAACGTGGACTGCACCTCGCGAATCCGCTCTCCGATGCCGATCTTGCCGCCCACCTGCTGCTGGATGTACCGCGCGCCGGAAAGGTGGTCGGCGTGGGCATGCGTTTCCAGAATCCAATCGACGGTGATGGCGTTCGCCTGTAGATGGTCGAGCAGGGCGTCGGCCGACTTTGTGCCTGTGCGGCCCGACTTGAAGTCGAAGTCCAGCACGGGATCAATGACGGCAGCGCGCCGGCTCGCCACGTCCGTTAACACGTACGAGACGGTGCCAGTCTCATTGTCGAAGAAGGCCTGGATGGAGATGCGGCTCATGCGGGATCCGTTTCAATATGTTGACATTGATTATATAATTCAATATATTGTTTGCAAGTTGAAAAATCAAGCGCATGGCACACAAGTCTTTGACCCTGGACCCCGAGGCATTGCGAAGTGCTGCTGGCCAGGCGGTCGCAACCCTCAAGGTCCTGGCCAATGAGGATCGGCTGCTTTTGCTGTGTCAGCTCTCCCAAGGCGAGATGTGCGTGAGCGAACTGGAGGAAGCCCTGGGCATCCGCCAGCCCACGTTGTCACAGCAACTGGGCGTGCTGCGCACCGAAGGCGTGGTCAACACGCGCCGCCAGGGCAAGAACATTTACTACAGCGTGGCCGACGCTGCGCTCCTTGAAATCCTGGCGGTGCTCTATCGCCTTTACTGCCCGAAAGACTGACCCATGACCATCGACTGGAATGCGTTCACCCCCTGGTCGTCGCTGGCGGGCGGTGTGCTGATCGGCATCGCCGCTGGCATCCTGGTGCTGCTGAATGGGCGCGTAGCCGGCATCAGCGGAATCCTGGGGGGCTTGCTTCAGCCCGTCAAAGGGGAGGTCGCCTGGCGCGCGGCTTTTGTCGCAGGCTTGCTCGTGGCGCCACTGATGTATACCTTGTGCCTGGACTTGCCCCAGCCCCAGATCGATGTGGGGACTGGCGCACTGGTGATGGCCGGCATTCTGGTGGGGGTGGGTACGCGCTACGGCTCTGGCTGCACCAGCGGCCACGGCGTGTGCGGGCTCTCCCGCCTGTCGCTGCGGTCGCTGGCCGCCACCGCAATCTTCATGGGCGCGGGGTTCGCGACCGTGTTCGTTGCCCGGCACATCGTCGGGACCTGAGGCATTCAGATGAAACTGTTCACCACTTTCGTGGCTGGCCTGGTGTTTGGCATCGGATTGATCGTCTCCGGCATGGCCGATCCGGCCAAGGTGCTTGGCTTTCTGGATCTGGCCGGCCGCTGGGACCCGTCGCTCGCGTTGGTGATGGCCGGGGCCATCAGTATCGGCCTCGTGGCCTTCTCCGTCGCCAAACGCCGCAGGGAGTCCTTCCTGGGTGCACAGATGAAGTTGCCTCAGACTCGCAGCATTGATCGCCGCCTGATCGGCGGAAGCCTGCTGTTTGGCGTGGGCTGGGGCGTTGCAGGGTTTTGCCCAGGGCCGGCGATGGTGGCGGTGGGAATGGGGCAGGCCAAGGCCATCATCTTTGCGATCGCGATGCTGGCGGGCATGGGCATCTTTGAACTGCTGGAGCGATGGAAAGCCTCGCGGGGGGAAGGTGCAGGCTAGGGGCGGGCGCCTGCTGAGCGATGCGGGAGCCGCGCCGTCGTCACCGTCATCGTCATCGTCTTTTCAGCGCCCGCAAGACCACCGAAGTCCACGCGTTCACACAGCCTGTATCGCGCGCTGTGCGCTGTGGCGGCTCAGCGCTTGCTGCCGCTGTAGCGCAACGTACCGAGCGCCATCGCAAAGCCGGGCTCGGCAGCCCGGGCGTTTTCGTCGGCCACCTGGGTCATGATGATGACGGTGGTTCCGCCCAGCGTCGCCTTGAAGAAACGCGCCTCGTGGGGCAGGTCCTGGCCAAGCAGGCTGACCACGAAGCGTTGGGACACACCCTTGGTGTCCTTGCCGCCCACTGGGCGGGCAATGGGTGCGGTGGTCGCAGGGCCCATTTTTACCTTCTGGGCGGTATTGGCCCGCGCCGCATCCTCGCGATTGCGGGCTGCAGTCGCTGCAAATTTCTCGATGTCCTGGCCGGCCAGCAGTGGGCTGAACATCAAGGTCACGACGGCTTCGTCGGGCCCCTCGATGTCGATGCTGCGCAAGCGGGTTTCATCCTGCGCGACCACGTCCTCGGTGACCTTCCATCCCTCGGGGTGCTCGAAGCTCACCCCATCCTTGCTGTAGCTGATGGCCGGTGCTGCGTGAACGGGCGCCAAGGCTGCGAGCCAAAGCAGCGCGAGGATGGTGAGAAAGGGGGCGAAGTAGGCGGTGGCGCGGCGGGGCAGGTGGATGGAGAACATGGTCGAAACAGCGAACGGCAAATCGCGATTGTCGACGAACAGCAGGCTTCGCAGCCTCAAGTTGAAGGAGGGCGCAAGCTACCTCTTCTGACAGTTTCTACGGCGTGCGCTGCTGGGTTCAATAGCTTTTCGGACCACTTCCGCAAAAGCCAGATGAACTACGACATCCAAATTTTCACACCCGCGCACATCGACCACGGCGACCTGCGAGCGATGTTCCAGCTTCGGTATGCTGTTTTCCACGAAAGGCTCGGTTGGGACGTGAAGGCGCAGGACGGAATGGAGAGAGACCATTTCGATGATCTGCCCGATGTGGCCTACGTTCTGGCCAAACATCCCAACGGGTCGGTGGACGCCTGCTGGAGACTGCTTCCCACGACAGGCTCCTACATGCTCAAGGACAGCTTTCCGGAGCTGCTTCATGGTCAGGCGGCACCTGCGAGTGACGACTGCTGGGAACTGAGCCGGTTCGCGGTAGCGACCGACCGCGTGGGGACTGCGAACGCCACCTTCGGTGAGATGCCGATGGCGTTGATGCGCCAGACCGCCCAGCATGCGATCGAGAACAACATTGCCCGGTACGTGACGGTGACCACCCCCGTCATGGAAAGAATGCTCCGCCACCAAGGGCTGAACGTGCACAGGATGGGTCCTTCCATCCGGATCGGAGTTGCGTCGGCAGTGGCGCTGATGATTGAAATTGATCACATCACACTCTCGGCCATCCAAGCTCAGCGTAGCCACTGAGACCGCGCATCACCCGTTCGCAGGTGCTGGACACTGCGGACTTCCAGTCGATCCGGTCGAGCAGCAGCAGCAGCTCTGCCTCGGTCCGGTCGATTCCCTGGTCAAAAGCATGGTCATTCAACAGCATGAGGTTGGACAGGACGATGCGCGGGTGAGGATGCACGATCGACCCGTCGTCCAGCCGTGTCCAATCCCAGCTCACCACCACCAAAGCGCTGTCACAGCGCGCAATCCACTCTGTGAACCCGCTTCGCGCCATGGCGCAGCTGGTCTCGGTGGAGTGGTGCTCGAGGCCGATGCGATGAATTTCACCCACCGGTATGCGCACATAGTAGTCGTGGTTTGCTCTGCTGACGCCTATCATGGAGTTGTTACCAACTGAGAGGTGGAGTATCCAATGTCGACAGGCGTTTCAATGCCCGGTTCGTTCGACCTGATGTCGAAGATATTTGACGCGTCGACTGATCAAGCGTTTTTTTCGGCCATGGAGACAATTTCTCGCGAGATCGGTTTTGAGCGATTCATGGTGGGCACGCAGTGGTTCGACGATAACGGGGCCCCTGTATACAAGATTGCGAGCGGGTACCCGCCCGGATGGCAACGTCTTTACGCCGAGCGGCAGTATGCCGCGCTCGATCCCACCGTGCATCATTGCCGGACGTCCACCGACGCGATTGTGTGGTCCGAAGACTTTTTTGCCCAGTCCGGGACGCTTCACTTCTTCGAAGAAGCTCGCTCGCACGGCCTGGGCTTCGGACTCAGTGTGCCGGTGCACGAGGCACGGGGTGTCAAAACCATGGTCAGCCTGGCCCGCGACCAGCCCATTTCGGACCCTCGGGAGCAGCAACAACTGCTGGCGGCGGGAAAGGTGCTTGCCAGCTGCGCTCATTTTGCGCACAGGGGGTTGATCGCCACGGAGGCAGCACTCGCAGGCAGACCCCCCATGTCGGCGCAGGAGTCCCAGTGCCTCAGCTGGGTCGCCCTGGGCAAGACATCCGCCGAGATCGGGCAGATCATGTCCATTGCAGAGCCTACCGTGGTGTTCCACATCAAGAATGTCATGGAGAAGCTGGACGTGAAAAACCGCTCCCAGGCAATTGCGGTCGCATTCCGACTGGGGTTGTTGACGTAGGTGAGTCGTGAGCGGCGACATCGCGGCAACTCTACGCACGCGGCGCCGCGGTGCCACCATCAGGAATGAGAGGGCTATCATTTCTACTAGCCATACCGTTGCCAATTAACATCGAAGCGATTGCTTATGGTTTGACAACCGACCGCCCTGCGTAGCTGTAGCGCAGTGCTGGCGCGGATGAATCAGTGCGATGGTGGTGGCCTGGGGCGTGCGAGGCAGGCCGATTGAAACAGGTCGTGCTGCGCCGTCCCCTGTGATCGAAAATTCTCGCCCGAGCCGGGGCCCGAGCCGGAGCCACGGAGCTGGTGATGACTACGGGCCACGTCATCACACGGCGGGAAACGCAATCCGCAGTGCATGCCCCAAGATGGTTGGTGTTGTTAAGCGCCTGGCGCCTCAGCCCTTGAAAGGCAGCATGCGCGTAAGTACGTCGTCCCGCCGTACCAAGTGGTGGATCAGTGCTGCCGCCACATGCAGCGCCACCACTACCCAGGCCACGAATTTCCCGAGAAAGTGATGCAGGGCATCAACCGGCGCCTCGAACGTGTCCCAGTCCGCACCCAAGGTTTTGCTGATCCAGCTGAACAGTTGCGTCTCGTTGAAACCTGGCACCGAAAACAGGCCCAGGTCGGTGGGAGCGCCGGTGCCGATGTAGCCGGTCAAGGGCATGGCGATCAGCAGGGCATACAGGCCGGCGTGCGCTGTGTAGGCCAGCACATGCTCCAGGGTTGTCCCTGGAGGCTGCTGCGGCTGCACGTCCCACAGGCGCCACAGCAAGCGCGGCAGCGTGACAAGCCCCACCAGCAGGCCCAGCGCCCAATGGACGTTGAGCACCGGCAGTGCTTCGGGGGTGGTGTCGTCCATGAACCAGATCACGTAATAGACGACGAGGTAGGCACCGATGAATGCGGCTGCGCTGGTCCAATGAAAGAGCTTGGCGAGCGCGCCGAAGCGGGCGGCGGAGTTGTGCCACTGCATAGGGATGATTCCGGCTGATCAAGAAAAACAGGAGAAGGGGGAGGCGGTTCGCGGCCCAGTCAGGCAAGCAATCCGCTGAGCAGGCGGTCCAGCCCGGCGAGCGCTTGGGCCAGGCGCTCGGGCTGATCGCCATCCGGTTCAGCGATCCAGAACGATGCCTCGGTGACAACGCCGTAGAGCATGCGGGCCATCGCACCGGCGTGGAGTGGCCTGATCGTTTGCTCGTCAACCATCCGCTGCAGGGCTGCCTGCAACGCGGAGATTCCCACGGACTGCGCGGCTTGCGGCACGTCCCCGAACACCGCGCGCGCATCCTGCAGGATGACCCGGCGGATCTCCGGCTCCAGCGCCAGCTCCAGGTAGGTGCGGCACCGGCTGCGAAAGCCCTCCCACAGATTGGGCGCTGCCGCAGACACAGCGTCCAGACGCAGACCGACCTCGGCTTCGATCTGCTCGATGACCGCGACGAGCAGACCCTGCTTGCTGCCAAAGTGGTGGTAGAGCGCGCCACGCGTCAGGCCGGCCTCGCTGGTGAAGTCGTCCATCGACGTCTGCGCGTAGCCCTGCTCGGCAAACGCCCGCCGTGCGGTAGCCACCAGTTTGGCCCGGGTCTCTTCGGCCATGTCGGCTCTGGTGCGGCGTTGGGGTTTGGGCAATGGATCTCTAGACATACGTGGCGTATGTTATTTCGCATACGCTACGTATGTCAAATACCATTGCTGGCGAGGGAGCACGTCCCGCTGACATTCCCATAGCCATGCAGGCACTTGCCTGGTCGCATGAGCGTGGCGTTACGCCGTGATGTCTCGATGAACCACTTTCGAGGTCTTCCAGGCCCTCAACCCGTACGCACGGCTGGGGCACTGCCTGACGCGGTTGAGAATGGGGGCGTCAGCGCCTTTTCCAGTCGAAGGCTGGCACATGAATGCGCTGCTGGAACGACCCATTCCACCGCACTTCAAACCCTGCACGGCGCAGCTCCTCAGCCACCAGTTCGCCAACACGCGGACCTTCGATGTCTTCCTTGCTGGCTTCCAGTGGCCCGAAGGCCAGAAAGAGCCCGCCGCCCTCGATTGCGCGCGCCAAGTCCTGTCCGTGAAAGAAGCAGTAGCCGAAAAAACGGTCCGGGTCCGCAGCTTCCTGGTGCTCGCTGATCACGTCGTCATAGCCATCGCTTTGCGTGTAGCCTGCATTCTGTAGCGCGATGATGCCGCGCTGGACGAGCGCATCAAATGTTGCGTCCAGCCGATCGCAGTCTGTGATTGCAGGCCAATCAATTTTGGACTCCTCGTGCGCCCGAATCGCCGCGTCCAATGCGTGTTCGAGCTCGGCGGCGTCGAGTTCGCCAGGTTCATACATCTCTTCGGTCAGGATTTCGATGATGCGATGTCGGTCCTCGAAGCCGCCGCGGATCAGGGCTTGAAGTTCTCGTTGTGCGTCTGGGTCGATGGGCATGGTAGATAACGCGAAGTGAAGGTGCAAGGAAGCAAGCCGCCTGGTGTGCGGACAGTCTGCGGATCACCCGCACACCAGGAACCTGCAACTCCCTCCCGTCAGTGTGGCGAATGATGGCAGACCGCGTGCAGCAAAGAAAGTGCCCCGCGTTTATGTCTGGCATAAGCGCGGGGCCGGTGTCATGCGATGCTGGAGCTGCGGCGGCACCATCGTTCGCAATGGGCGCCAGGGTAGCCGTTGTGACGACCCAAGAGAGCAGGGCGTTCGCGCCGCCACAGCCGGTGCTTCTCGGGGGGGGCACTCCGCCAGTGCAAGCCCTGAGCCAAGCCATGCTCGCAAGCCCAGCGCTTGTCACAGTGTCCTGGTGAGCGTGGCGATCACGCGCGATTTGTCCACGTGGCCAAGGACGGCCTTCTTGTTGGCGCCCACCACGGCAGCGCCGAAAAATCGCGCGTATGGAGTTCATCAAGATGGAACCCCAGGTCGTCAATTGGTCGATCAATCGACAACGCCTCCAAGCATTGATGGCTTTGAAAATCTGAGGCCCAGTGCCTGGGGGTTAAAAAGCAGTCTCTTGCGCAGATCCTTCATCTGCTGAAAACGTAACTGCAATGTGGATCCAGCGCGTACGCCGGGCGAGAGGGTTGATCCTCAGCGCACCGCGGCTCTGAACTCAGGCCTTCGCTGCTGCCCGGTGCATCTTCTTTCCTGCCTTGACCAGCCCCATCCTCACGACGTCCTCGATCTTCGCAAGCTGCTTGGTACGGGGCTGGGTTTGGCCCTTTTCCCATCTGGAGTACGACAGCGGGCTGACGGCCAACAGCGCTGCCATTTGGAGCTGAGTCGCGCCCAGCGCCTGGCGCATCCGTGCGAGCATCTCGGGCGCAAACTCGAACGTGTCGCTGGCGGCCTGTTTCGGGGCCTTGACAGAGTTGGACGGCTCAGCCGCTGCCGCGGCCTGGGTCTGGCGTTGCGCAGCCTTGAGTTGCGAGGTGAGGTTCTTCACATCCCGCTTCAAGGCCGCGATCTCGGAGCGATGGCTGGTGATCGCCTTGCGCATGCCTTGCAGCTCGGGCTTGAGCTCCTTGCGCGCCATGCGGACGACTTCAGCGCGAAAGGCGTTGGAAAATGTATTCATACGCCAATGGTAGCTTTTGTGGTCGCATGCCACCCATTCGGCAGATGTCAGCCCATGATCCGATAGGCCAGGATCGAAAACGGACTCAGTTCAAACCTCGCAGGTCCAAGGCTTGTTCGAGGCTCCAGATCCGCTGCAGCAGTTGCGCAGCCCGCTGCCCGCCGATCACCGGGGATGCCATTTCGAGTAACTTGCTCTCCAGTTCTGTGTCGGACAGCGGCAGCTCCGGGTCACCCTTGCGGTTGGGCTGCAAGTGCACCAACTTGTCGCCGCTGCAGGTCGTGATCTCGACGCGTGCGGCGCGTTGCCCAGGGAATGCAGCGTCGATTTCAGGGTCAACACGGGCTTCGATGCACGCCATGAGATCGCGTGTTTGCGGGTGCTCGAGTTGCTGCGGTTCGTAGGCGGCCAACCGAACACTGCCGCGTGCCAATGCGGTTGCCACCACATATCTCAGGCTGAAACGCGCTTCATTTGCGGTGCTGGGGCGTTCGTAGCATGCGATGTCCAGCGCAGGCTTGTAGGTGTCGATCTGGACGTGCGCAATGTCCTGCACCTGCAGGCTGTGCTGCTCTCTCAGTGCCAGTGCCGCGTCAATGGCCGCTAAAGTATGGCCGCACCCGATGTGATTCTTGAACGTCAGGCGCTTGATGTGGAAATCGCTGCCGAGACCGTCACCGACCTGCGACCAGTCCGGCCCATTGCTCATGGCGCGGCCCAGTCCGGCCTCGCCGTCGAGCACGTCCAGAGATCCTGTCACGCCCTTGGCGGCCAGCTGCGCGGCCAGCAGGCCCGCTTCGGCCGCCCGCCCGGCATGCAGCGGTTTGGACATGGAGTCCATGCGAAACGCCTGTTGGAGGCCCGCGGCAAACGTGGCGGCGGTGGCGAGTGCATGAGCGAAGGGTTGTGCCCCCAGCCCGAGTGCGCCACCAGCGGCAGCCGCGGCGCCAAAGCTGCCGATCGTGCCGGTGTTGTGCCAGAACCGGTAGTGAGGGCGGCCCATCACCACGCCGATGCGCGTCGAGACCTCGTAGCCCAGCACCAGCGAGCGCAGAAAAGCCAAGCCACTGGCGTTCACATCCTGGCTGGCCGCGAGGGCCGCCGCAATGGTGGCGGCGCCCGGGTGGTACATGGCGTCGCGAAAACTGTCGTCCACTTCGGCGGCGTGTGCCGCCGTACCGTTGTAAAGCGCGGCAGCCCGGGCCGTAGCGCTTCGGCCGTTTCCCAGGCGCGAGCGGCCATGGTCCAGGTCGTCGGCCAGCACCTGCTCCAGCTGCGTCAGCGGATCGGCCGCCAATCCTGGAAACAGAGATGCGTACCAATCGATGACAGCCCGCTTGGCGTGGTGGATGACATCGTCGTCGAGGACTGACTGTCGGTATTCTTCGGCGTAGCGGCCGAACACTTCGGTGGCATGCATGGTGATATGTTCTTTCAGAGATTGGATTTCATGCCAGCCAGTCGCGCAGCATCGCGTTGACTGCAGGCGCTGATTCGTATTGCACCCAGTGACCCGCGCTTGGCACGATCGCACATCCGACGTTTGGATGGCAGGCTGCAAGTTCGGGGGCCAGCACCTCGGGTGTCGCAGTGAGATCGTGCGCGCCCCAGGCCATCCTCACGGTTCCTCGAACCCTTCCTAGCAAAGCCTGGAGACCGCCGGCGCGCGAAATGCTCTTGCTGCGAAAGCGCGTGTGCAGGCAGGCATCGGTGTGGATGCGCAATGCCAGCGCGTCAACGTTGTCCGGTTCATGAAGCATGTGGGCCAGCAGGTTGTGGCGCATCACATGCCTGAGTGCAGCAGCATCGCCCACCACGTCGCGCCATGCGATCAAGGGGGCGGATGGGCGCCGAGCGCCGCCATGGCCCGCGGCACCGAGCAAAGCCAGGCGATCTACGCCGGACCGAACCGCGGCCAGATGGGCGGCCACCAGGCCGCCAAACGAAAAACCGGCAAGGTCAATCGGAGTCTGGGGGCCTAACAACCTGTCAAGGCTGCCGCCCAGGCGCTGTAGCAAGGATGCCAGTGTGGCGTCGGCCGGAGCATCCGACTCGCCGTAGCCGGGCATGTCGGGTACCCAGACGCTCCGTTGCTCAGCCAGAGCCTCGATATTGCGTGCCCAATGCAGCCAGCTGCCGTGGCCGCCGTGCAGCATGACCAGGGGTCGACCGGCACCCAGCATCCGCCACACGACGCGACCACCGTGGCTGTGAACAACGTGGCGTTGCGTCAAACGCCTCAATGCAGCGAGTTGCTCGTCGGTCGCTTGCTCATCGTTCTGTGCAGGCACAGGCATTTCACTCATTCGATTTTGATGGATTGGGCCTGGATTACACGCCGCCACTTGGACTCTTCGGCACGCACGATGCGGGCAGTCTCCTGGGGGCGGTCCATGGTCAGCACCAGGCCCTCCGCCGCAGCACGGCGCTGGAATGAATCGGTCTGGGCCGCACGCTGGACGGCGGCATACAGTTGATCAACGATACCTGCAGGCGTTGCGCCCGGCACGAACACCCCGTACCAGGCATCTGCTTCGTAGCCGGTCACACCCGACTCGGCAAAGGTGGGCACATCCGGAAGCAGTGGGGAGCGCTTGGCACTTGTGACTGCCAACGCCCGCAACTTGCCGCTGGTGAGCATCGGGGCCACGCTGGGCAGGGTGCCGAAAGCCAGGTCGATCTGTCCGGCCACCACATCGTTGATGACCGGTGCCGCGCCACGGTACGGCACATGGGTGACGAACAGTTTGGCCGTGCTTTTGAGCAGTTCTGCCGCCAGGTGTGTGGAGGTCCCGTTGCCGGCCGAGCCATAGGCCATCTTTCCCGGATGGGCTCGGGCCTGCGCGATGAAGTCTGCGGCGGACTTCATGGGACTGTCCATGCGCACGACCGCTACGTTGGGCGCGCGGCCCAGCAGCATGACCGGCGCGAAGGCCGTGTCCGCAGGGTAGGGCAGTTTGGGGTGAAGGCTGGGCACGATGGCGATCGCACTGGTATTGAGCAGCAAGCTGTGCCCATCTGGCGCACTCTTGGCCAAAGCGTCGTTGCCGATCACGGTGCCCGCGCCGGACCTGTTGTCGACGATCACGGACTGGCCCAGGTCGCGAGACAGCGCGTCACCGAGTGCTCTTGCCATGGCGTCCGTACCCCCGCCTGCAGGGAAGGGCACGATGAGCCGCAGGGGTTTGCTGGGGAACGCTTGCGCTGATACCCAGGGCGCCACAAGGGCACAAGCAGCACCAGCCAATAGGGCGCGACGATTCGCCATGCCGCGGTTCATACGCGCTCCAGTACCACGGCGATGCCCTGGCCGACGCCGATGCACATGGTGGCCAAGGCATAGCGGCCGCCACTGGCGTGCAGCTGGTTCACCGCCGTGGTGGCAAGCCGCGCCCCGGATGCACCCAGCGGATGGCCCAAGGCGATGGCTCCGCCATTGGGATTGACGCGAGGGTCGTCATCGTCCAGACCGAGATCGCGCAGCACGGCCAGGCCCTGCGCCGCAAATGCTTCGTTGAGCTCGATCACATCCATCTTCGCCAGCGTCAAACCGGCCAGCTCCAAGACCTTGCGCGTGGCAGGTGCGGGGCCCATGCCCATGATCCGGGGAGGCACGCCGGCCGTGGCTATCGCCACCACGCGGGCGCGTGGGCTGAGGCCATGCCGCGCAGCGCCGTCTTCACTGGCCAGCAGCAGAGCACAGGCGCCGTCATTGACACCAGATGCGTTGCCCGCCGTGACGGTGCCGTCCGCACGCACAACCCCTTTCAGTTTGGCAAGTGCCTCCGCGCTGGTCTCGCGCGGATGCTCATCGCGCGCCACGACAAAGGGGTCGCCTTTCTTTTGAGGTACCGCGACCGGCACGATTTCCGCGTCGAAGAACCCGCGCTGCTGCGCAGCGACAGCCTTGCGTTGAGACGCCAGTGCCATGCGATCCTGGTCCAGCCGGGAGATGCCGAAGTCGGCAGCGACGTTCTCTGCCGTTAGAGGCATGCTGTCCACACCGTGCAAGACCCTCATGCGTGGATTGACGAAGCGCCATCCAATCGTCGTGTCCTCGATCTGGGCGGCGCGCGAGAAAGCTGCCTCTGCCTTGGCCATCACAAAGGGTGCGCGGCTCATGCTCTCCACACCACCGGCCAGCATCAGGTGCGCCTCTCCAGACTTGATGGCGCGCGCCGCCGTGCCCAGCGCGTCAAGGCCCGAGCCGCACAGCCGGTTCACGGTGCTGCCCGGCAGGCTGACAGGAAGGCCGGCCAGCAGTGCGGACATGCGCGCGACGTTTCGGTTGTCCTCACCGGCCTGGTTGGCACAGCCGTAGACGATGTCGTTGACGGCGTCCCAGTCGAGTGTCGGATTGCGCGCCATCAAAGCGCGCAAGGGCACGGCGCCCAGGTCGTCCGCGCGCATGGTCGACAAGCTGCCGCCGTAGCGTCCAAAAGAAGTGCGAACTGCGTCGCAGATATAGGCATGAAAGGTCATGGGGACTGTCTCATTGGAATAATTGGTGAATGTCTCCGCGCACGAAGCCTGGCCCGCTGCAGTCCGCAAGCATGTCGAGATCCTTCGCGAGGGCGTCCTGGCCGCGCATCCGCGACCAGAACACCGGCCCGCCTTCCCAGCGTGGGAAACCATAGCCGTTGACCAGCGCGACATCGATATCCGTGGCATGGGCAGCGATGCCGTCGGTGAGCAACAACAGCGCCTCATTGACGAGCGCCAACAACGCGCGGCGCTGGATCTCTTCGTCGCTGATGGCGCGTGCCACGATGCCCTTGTCGGCGCGAGCGGCTGCGATCAGCGCCTGCGTGGCACCGTCCACCTCTGGTGTTCGGCCGTCGGGGTAGCGGTAGTAGCCTGCGCCTGTCTTGCGACCCCATCGGCCAGCCTCGCACAGCCGGTCGGCAATGTCCACATAGCGCCCTGCAAGACCGCGTGTGGCGGCCTGGGCTTGTCGCATTCGCCAAGCGATGTCGAGGCCCGACAGGTCGGCCACGGCGAAGGGGCCCATCGCAAAGCCAAAGCTTTGTAAGGCCGCATCCACCTGTTCGGGCCAGGCGCCTTCTTCGATCAGGAACTCACACTGGCGCCGATATGCGGCGTAAAGCCGATTGCCGACGAATCCGAAAGCATTGCCTGTCAACAGTGGCAACTTGCGGAGCTTGCGGGCGAACGCCAGCCCGGTGGCCAAGGCGTCTGGCGACGAGGCCTTTCCCCGTACGACTTCCACCAGTCGCATCACGTTGGCAGGACTGAAGAAGTGCAGCCCGATGACATCCTGAGGCCGGGTGGTCGCGCGGGCGATGGCATCCAGGTCCAGGTAGGACGTGTTGCTGGCCAGCACGGCACCGGGGCGGGCCAGTGCATCGATGCGCGCAAAGACCTGGCGCTTGACGTCCAGGCTTTCAAATACTGCCTCGATCACCAGATCGGCAGCAGAGAGGCCATCCCAGTCCAGCGTTGCGCGAAGCCTGCTTTGGCGATCCTGTGCGAGCGCGGGTGGCAACTTGCCAGCCTTCACGCGCCCCGAGTAGTGGTCGGAGATGCGGGTGCGGCCACGCTCCAGTGCCATGCCATCGTGCTCCAGCAGCAACACATCGAAGCCTGCATCCAGCACGGCGATGGCGATGCCTGTGCCCATGGTGCCGGCGCCAATGACCGCTGCGCAGCGCACGGCGCGGGGGGCGATGTGCGCCAGTGTCGAATGCTTTGCGCTTTCTCGTTCTGCGAAAAACTGATGGCGCAGCGCCGTAGCCTCTGGCGACAGCCGAAGTTGCTCAAATGCCGCGCGCTCACTGGCAAGAGCCACGTCGAAGTCCGGCTCGGCCGCTGCCTTCACGGCTGCGATGGCGGCGATGACTGCCGGCCGTCCTTTGCCTGCCTTCAGGGCCGCGGCCGCAGCGTCCGCCACCGCGTGCGGTGGAGCCGCCGGTACGACGCGGTCCCGCAGCCGTTGCTTGGTGCCCGCCAAGCTTCGTGCAAGCGCCACCGCCGCTTCCAGCAGATCGCCGTCGGTCAAGGCATCGACCAGTCCAGAGTCGAGCGCCGCGGCGCTTTGGATCCGCTCCCCAGCGCAGATCATCGATATGGCGCGAGGTATGCCGACCAGGCGAGGCAGCCTTTGCGTTCCACCCGCGCCGGGGATGATGCCGAGCGTGACTTCGGGCAGGCCCACGACCGTTCCCCGTGCCGCCAAGCGAGCGTCGCAGCCGAGTGCAAGCTCGAACCCACCTCCCAGCGCAGCACCATGCAGCGCGGCGACGAAGGGCTTGTGACAGGCTTCGATGGCAGAGATCACGGCGGGAAGCTGCGGATCGACCAGCGGTTGACCGAACTCGCGCAGGTCCGAGCCGGCGATGAACGTAGTGCCCGCTCCGATCAAAACAGCAGCGGTCAGATGGTCGTCGGATGCCACTTGAGCGACTGCGCGCATGAGGCCCGCACGTACGGCCGCCGAGCCGGCGTTGATCGGGGGGTTGTCGATCCAGATCACGCCCACGTCACCGTCGCGCTCCAGACGCACCTGGGCTGTGGAAAAAGCGCTCATCAGGCCAGCACCACGACACCGTCGGCTGCCCGTACACCTTGGCCTTGCGGCAGTACGAACACCGGGTTGATCTCCGCTTCCAGCAGCCGGTCGCCCAATTGCGCCGCCATCAGAGAGAAGGCCACCATGGCTGATACGAGTGCATCCACATCGGCTTTGGGCCTGCCGCGAAAGCCGTCCAGCAGAGGCCAGGTCTTGAGTTGCTGCGCCATCGACAGGGCCTCGTCCCGCGATAGACCACTGCCCGGTGGCAGCAGCCGCATGGCCGTGTCTTTGAAGAGTTCCGCTGTCACGCCCCCCATACCCAGCAGGATGGCTGTGCCCAGAGAGTCCCGGTGCATGCCCAGGATCAGTTCGGTTCCGCCGCCGACCATTTCCTGGACGAGGAAGCGATCGGGCCGCACGCCGGCCTTGGTCTGCACTTCGGCTGCCATGGCAGACATGCGCTCGCCCACCGTGTCGGCCGTCAGGTTTACTGCCACGCCACCCACATCGCTCTTGTGGGTGATCTCGGCGGAGAGAATCTTCAGCACCACGCGGCCACCCATTTCGCGTGCCGCAACCTGTGCTTCGGCTGGCGTTGCCACGATGCGCTCTCCCGC
This sequence comes from Acidovorax sp. Leaf191, assembly GCF_001424425.1. GTDB lineage: Bacteria > Pseudomonadota > Gammaproteobacteria > Burkholderiales > Burkholderiaceae_C > Acidovorax. The sequence continues at coordinate 287,458 of NZ_LMPT01000022.1, read as the reverse complement.
GCAGGGTATGCCGAAGCGTGTAAACAGCTGCTTGGCCTGGTATTCGTCGAGCGACCCGTTGGGCAGATCGTCCACCACGATGGCCTGGGGGAGAACGACGGCGTCGCGCTGCGGCTTGAGCTGCGCCACCTTGAACATCGCCTGCAGCGCCGCAGTGCAACTCTCGGCCGCCGCAAATGCCGGTACGCCACGCTTCGTCAGCAATGCGCCGACTTCGGGAGCATGCGGGCTGACGTACGCAATGACAGGCTTGTCAGAGTTTGGGAGGCAGTCCTGGATGGCTCCCACCAGCAACTCGGGCATGGCGAGGCTGGAGGAGCCGACGATGATGGTCAGCGCGTCATAGCTCGGGCTCTTGAGCAACACATTGATGGCACCGCGTAGCAGGTCTGGCTTCAGACCTGCCAGCGTTACGTCGATGGGGTTGCGGTCCAGCACCGCGTGGTCTCCGGTTTGCAAGGCGCGCAGCGCCTGCGCGGTGGCAGCATCCGGTGCGGGCGTGTCAAAGCCCGCCATGCCGAGGTCATCCGATACCAGTGTGCCTGCGCCGCCGGTGGAGGTGAGAATAGCCACCCGCTTGCCGTGCAGTTTGCGGCCTGTGGCCAGCGCTGCGGGAATGTCCAGCAGGTCTGAGAACGTCTGCGCACGGATCACCCCGATCTGCTGGAACAGTGCGTCGTACATGCGGTCGGCCCCGGCCAGGGCGCCGGTGTGCGAAACCGCCGCTTGCGCGCCGGCCTCGGAGCGGCCAATCTTGAAAGCCACCACCGGTTTTCCGTTGCGCGCTGCCTTCAGGCAGGCGTTGCGGAACTTGGCGGGATTGCGCACGGTTTCCACATACAGCGCGATCACCTTGGTGGCGTCGTCGTCGGCGAGGTGGTCGATGAAATCCGCGAGTTCAAGATCCACCTCGTTGCTGGTGGATATGAGCTTGGACAGGCCGATACCCCGGGCCGCAGCGCGCGACAACAGCGCGCCCAGGATGCCGCCGCTTTGCGATACCACGCCGATACCGCCAACGGGGAAGTGCTCCATTTCGAGCGCTCCGGTGGCCGACAGCACAATGCTGTCCGTCAGGTTCACGAGGCCGATGGTGTTGGGGCCGAGGATGCGCATGCTCCCGGCTGCCTCCACCAGTTGCTGTTGGCGGCGTGCGCCGTCCTCTCCAGTCTCGGTGTAGCCGCTGGCCAATACGATGGCCGCCGCGCAGCCGCGGGCAGACAGCTCTCGTACCGCCAGATGAGCGCGCTCGGCGCCCAGCAAGACAATGGCCACGTCAGGCACTGAAGGAAGAGAGGCGACGTCGCTGTAGCACGGCAGGTCGCCGATTCGGTCGGCCTTGGGGTTCACCGGGTAGATGTCGCCCGCGAAGCCATGCTTGACGAGGTAGGAGACCGGGCGGCCCGCGGTCTTGCTGGCATCGGCCGAAGCGCCGATCACTGCCACGCTGCGCGGATTGAGCAAGCGGGAAATAGCGTTCATGGTGCTTCATCCTTGGCGGCTGTCGCAACAGCGGATTTGGCGAGAAACGCCATCACCGATTCGCGGTGCTCCGTGCTCGTGTAGCAGATACCCTGGGCTTGGCTGCCCTGAGCAAAGACCTGCTGCGCGGACATCTCGAAGCTCTGGTTGAGGATGGTCTTGGTCAGCGCCAGCGCAGTGGCCGAACCCTGGCTCAACTCGGCGGCCCAGGCCTTTGCATCGGCCAGCAGCGAGTCGGCCGAGGTCTGGCGATCCACGATGCCCAGCGCCAGCGCTTCGTCCACCTTGACCGGCCGACCTGTGAAGATCAGTTCTTTCGCCTTGGGCAGCCCCACACGGCGTGGCAGGAAGTACATGCCGCCGCCATCTGGAATGATCCCGCGGTGGATGTACGACCAAGTGAAACTGGCCCATTCGCTCGCGATGATGAAGTCGCAAGCCAGCGCGGTGTCGGCGCCCAGCCCCGATGCCGCGCCGTTGACGGCGGCAATCACCGGCTTGGGCATGGTGTGCAGCAAAGCCTGGGTGTGATGCACACGTTGCTGGCGATGCCAGCCGTTGAAGCCCACGTCTCCGGCCGGTGCGTTCATGCGCTTTTCCATGCCGGCGATGTCTCCTCCAGCGCAAAAACCCTTACCGGCCCCGGTCAGCACCACGGCTTTGATGGCCTTGTCGGCAGAGACAAGTTCCAGCGCTTCGATGAACTCGCTGCGCATGGCATCGCTCATGGCGTTGCGCTTGTCGGGGCGGTTGAGGGTGATGGTCGCGATGCCGTCGGCGACCTCCAGGTGGATCAGAGCGAAGCTCATTGGCAGTTCTCCTCGATGTGGTGATCAGTCGGCTTTGATGCCGTTTTCTTTGACGATGCGAGCCCAGCGTGCTTCTTCGCCACGCACGTAGGTGTCGAGTTCAGCAGGATCGCCAGCGCTCACGGCAAGGCCCTCTTGCTCGACCTTGCGCGTGAAGTCCGGCGCGCGGGCCGCCTTGCGCGCAGCGGCGTTCAGGCGGGCAATGACGTCTTTGGACGTGCCTGCAGGTGCGTACAGGCCGTACCAGCTTTCCACCGCGTAGCCCGGAACGCTCTCTGCAATGATGGGAATGCCCTTGAAAGCAGGGGAGGGCTGGGCGCTGGTCACAGCGATGGCACGCAGTTGGCCACGTTCCACGAAAGGAGCGACGGCGGCAGCCGTACCGAAGAAGATGTCGACCTGCCCCCCCATCAAATCGGTCATTGCAGGACCCGCGCCCCGGTAAGGGATGTGCACGGTCTTCACGTTGGCCAGGTTGTCGAACATTTCACCGGCCAGATGGGCCGACGTGCCCGCACCTTGCGAGGCGTAGGTCAGCTTGCCCGGGCTGGCCTTGGCAGCGGCCAGAATGTCCTGCACCGTCTTGAACGGGCTCGCAGGCCGCACCACCAGAACGTTAGGGCCGCGGCCGACCAGAATGACCGGCGCAAACGCCTTGTCGTTGGCGAAAGGCAGCTTGGGCTGCAGGCTGGGGTTGACGGCATGCGCGAAGCTCGCCATGACCAGCGTGTATCCGTCAGGCGCGGCCTTCGCCACGGCGTCAGTGCCGATGACCGTGCCCGCGCCGGGCTTGTTTTCGATGATGACCGGCTGACCGAGGTCTTTGGACATCTCCTGGCCCAGCGTGCGCGCGATCAGGTCCGTGCCGCCTCCAGGCGAAAACGGCACCACGATGCGCACGGCCTTTTGCGGAAATGTGTTGGCGAATGCCGCGCCTGCCAAAAGCAAGGTGCTGATGAGCAGGGGCTTGGTGCAGGATCGCAAGAGGCGGAAGTTCAATGGGCGCATGTATTTGTCTCCGTAGTAGTCATGGCAGCAGGGCCTTGGCAGGTTGCGGCGTCGGCGTTCGAGCACCGTGCCCGTAGCTTAGGAAAGCAGGCCGGAAAAGTAACCCTGCCAATTCCACAGAGTGGAACTAAAATGGTTGCCAGCCAATGGAGAAGCCTTGTGGAAGTACGAAGAAACGGGATCGCCGACGACAAGCCAGGGATGTCGCCGGCCAATCGTTCCCTTGAGCGAGGCATCGAGCTGTTGCGAGCCTTCAGGCAAGGCTCCGAGCTGCTGGGCAATGGCGACCTGGCGGAACGTACGGGCCTGTCCAAGTCCACGGTCAGCCGGTTGACCCAGACTCTTGTGGGCACGGGCATGCTGCAGCTGGATGCGCCGAGCCGGGCCTATCGATTGGCCCCTGCTGTGCTGAGCCTGGGGCACGCCATGCGATCGGGCTCTCGCGTTCTGGCGGTTGCGGCTCCGAGGATGCGGGCTCTGGCAGAAGGGCGGCGCATCAACGTCGGCCTGGCCGCACCCGACCGCGACGAGATGGTGTACCTGGAATCCATCCGCTACGCCCGGCGGGCAGCGCTGCGCCATGTGGTGTCGGGTCAGCGCGTGCCCATGGAGCTGACATCGCTCGGGCGTGCCTATTTGGCCGTCGCTCCGGAGCTTCGACGCAATGCGCTGATGCATGTCTTCCGCAGCCGGCGTGCAGAGGCCTGGCCAACGCTGAAGGCAGCCATTGAACAGGCACGGGTTGATGTCGCCGAGAAGGGCTACTGCGCGGCATCGTGGCAGCCCGAAGTTGTTGCGCTGGCCGCTCCGCTGGAGGTGGCGGGCGCTCAGTACGTGATTAACGTGAGCCTATCGACTGCAGAGCCCATGGATGAGGTGGCGAAGGAGCTGTCGCCAGCGTTGCTCGATCTGATCGCGAAAGTTCTTCACGATGCAGCGAGAGCGTCGTTGTAGGGCGGGCCAGGGCCCTGGGCGCGTGCGGCCAGCAGCACGCGCCGTCAGACGGCATCCCACCCGTGCTGTGGTTGTGCTCACCCGTTCAATTGGGCCAGCGGTCGCGGGCTTTCTGCGCTGCCTGGCGGGCGGTTTCGATGGCGGTGCCCCGTCGCTCGCGGACTGTGGTCGTCAGGGCCTGGCCGGCCAGCTCGGGCGTGCCTGACGGATAGGGCGGCTGGGGGTCGTACTCGAAGAGCAGCGTCTGGAGACGCGCATGTGCCTCGCCGCGCAGCAGCGCGGAAAGCGTCAATGCCATGTCCATGCCCGCGGTCACGCCGCCGCCGGTTACCCGATTGCGGTCGACCACCACGCGCTGCGCCACGGGAGTCGCGTCAAAGATCGGCAACAGGTCCCGCACATACCAGTGGGCCGTGGCGCGGTGTCCCCGCAGCAGGCCGGCCGCGCCGAGCAGCAGCACCCCGGTGCACACGCCGGTGACCCAGCGCGCGGCTTTGCCACGCTCGCGCAGGAAGCGCAACGTGTCTTCGTCCTTCAGCAACGCAGTCGTGCCCTTGAGCCCGCCGGGCACGAAGAGGATGTCAGGCGTCGCAGGCGCATCGGCGAAAGTCGTGCTCGGCAAGAGCTTCAAGCCGCTGTCGGTCGTGACCGGGGACAGGTCTTTCCAGACCAGGTGTGTGTCGGCATCGCCCATGGTTGCGAAGACGAGCTGGGGGGCGACCAGATCGAGGGCGGTCATGTCAGGGTGCACGACCATCACGATCTGCAGCCGGGGGCGCGAGTTGGCGTTGGGCAGTGGCAGTGCTGGGGCGATGGTGTCGGTCGCCGCTGAAGCGTGGAGGGACGCCAGTGCGGACAACGCACTGAGGGCGGACAAGGCGTGACGTCGATGGGGGTTCATGGAATGAATGGCTCTCTGGCGCCCACGGCGGGCGCCGACTCGATGCGAAAACGCGCGGCGCGAAGCGCGCCCGAAGGCGGCATCACGCGCGGACGAACGGAAGAAGAAGCGTCAGAAGAGCGAGGGGGAGGGCGGCCCGCGCGCCGGCATGGGAGCCGCGGCAGCCGCCATGAGGTGCGTGGCTGCGATTGCCCACACCCCGTAGGCAAGCGCCAAGGGCGAGGGCAGTCCGACGGCTGTGGTGGCGGGCGGCGTGACCGCCTGCACGCACAGCGGGCAGTCCATGTGGGCGGCCCCGAGTTCCTGCACGCCGTCATCGGTGTGCACGATGACCTTGACCAGACCGGCCCCAGAGCAGACCAGCTCCAGGGTTTGCGCATGGACCATCGGTGAGGCAATGGCCGAGCCGATAGACAGCGCGAACCACAGCAGCACCCATCGAATCAGGCTGGCTGCAGGACGCCGCTTCCCCGATGTCGGCGCATGCGTGCGGATTGCGGCGGTTCTGCTCATGGGGGCGGATTATCGGCCAGCGGGTTCGCGAACAGGTCCTAGCGTTCCTCGGCCTCGGGCACGACGACAATCGGGGGCAGAGTCCACGCAGTGCCGCCGGCTCCGGCGAAATCAGAGGATCGGGAAGTTTTTTGAAGCGCCCTGTCTAGCCATGTCGCTCGGCACCGCTACCATCCAGTCTTGCGCTTCGCATGCGCCGCATCCCGTGCCAGTGTACGGCAGGACCGATTCGGCAATGTCGAGCGCCTGAGCGCATCCACAAAGCACAGTCCGCTGGTGTTGCCGGTGTCCAGTGGATGCGTTCCCATTGCCATTCTCGACAATCTGCTGCTGCACAAAGTTCTCAAATCAGGTATGCGCCATGACGCCCCGATCCCCTTCCTCTCCGGTGGCGGCCGCGCCACGGAACTGATCCTGAGCCGTGACTGGTCGAACCATCCTCTGGGGCAGCCGGAAGAATGGCCGGAGGGACTCAAGGTATCGCTCAGTCTGGTCCTGAACTCGCCCGAGTCCATGATCCTGTGCTGGGGACCCCAGCTGCACTTCTTCTTCAACGAAACCTATATCCCATTGCTCGGCCCCCGCGTGGAGTGGGCCATGGGGGCTTTGTTCGACGAGGTCTGGTCGGACGCGCTCGAGCAGGCCCATCCCATCATTGCCGACGCGATGTCCGGCAAAAGCCAGCGCTTCAATGACCTTTACTGGAAGCTGGCCACCGATCGCGGCATGGCGGATACCTGGTGGACCTTTTCCTACTCACGCATCCTTGGCGCCGATGGCGAAGTAGCGGGGCTTTTCATCTTCACCAACGAAACGACGGCCAAGGTCCTGGCAGACAAGGCCCTGCGCGAAAGCACCGAGCGCCAGCGTCAGACTCTGCAGCAGATGCCTGGATTCGTCAGCATCCTGAGCGGACCGGAGCACAGGTTCGAGTACGTGAACGACGCGTATGTCGAGATATCCGGAGCCCGCGATTTCCTGGGGCGCACGGTGCGCGAGGTGTTTCCGGAACTGCATAACCAGGGGTTCTATGAATTGCTCGACAAGGTCTATGCCACGGGAGAGTCCTATTCCGCGCAGGCCATGCCGATCCACCTCGACAACCGGGCCGCAGACCAGGCAGACCGGTACATCGACCTGCGGTATGAGCCCGTCCGCGACCCGGGTGGCGCCGTCAGCGGCATCTTCGTCGGTGGCTATGACGTGACCGAGCAGGTCAGGGCCCAGCGTGCCTTGGCCGAAGCCAACCAGAACCTGGCGCAGCGGGTGAACACCACGGTGCGCGAGTTGATGGCCACCGAGGATGCTCTGCGCCAAGCCCAGAAAATGGAAGCAGTCGGCCAGCTCACCGGCGGCCTGGCCCACGACTTCAACAACCTGCTAGCAGCCATCACGGGATCGCTGGAGCTGATGCAACGGCAGATCGCACAGGGCCGCACCACCGAAATCGGCCGCTACGTGACGGTGGCCCAGGGCGCGGCGCGCCGCGCAGCGGCCTTGACCCATCGATTGCTGGCGTTCTCCCGTCGCCAGACGCTGGACCCCAAGGCCGTGGATGTGAACCAGTTGGTGGCCGGCATGGAAGAGCTGATTCGCCGCACAGTGGGCCCCGCCGTCCACATGGAGACGGTCGCAGCGGCCGACCTTTGGGCGACACTCGTCGACGCATCGCAGCTCGAAAGTGCGCTGCTCAACCTCTGCATCAATGCCCGCGACGCGATGCCGCACGGCGGCCGCATCACCGTGGAAACGGAGAACGTCTGGATGGACGACCGTGCGGCGCGAGCGCAGGGCCTGGGTGCCGGACACTACGTGACGCTCAGCGTGACGGACACCGGCGCCGGCATGACGCCGGAAGTCCAGGCGAAGGCATTCGACCCGTTCTTCACCACCAAGCCCATGGGCCAGGGAACCGGCCTGGGCCTGTCCATGATCTACGGCTTTGCCCAGCAGTCGGGCGGCCAGGTACGCATTCGTTCGGAGGTGGGCGTCGGCACCACGATGTGCATCTATCTGCCGCGCCATACCGGCGCCAAGGACGACGGCCCCTCATCGGAAAAACAGCCCGTGCCGCTGGGCCCGCAAAATGGCACGGTGCTGGTCGTGGACGACGAATCCGCCGTGCGCATGCTGATGGGCGAGGTGCTGCAGCAGCAGGGCTACACCGTGCTGGAAGCCAGCGATGGAAGCACCGGCCTGCGTACGCTGCTGTCCGATGCCGCCATCGACCTGCTGGTTACCGACGTCGGATTGCCCGGCGGCATGAATGGCCGCCAACTCGCCGACGCAGCCCGCACGGCGCGCCCGCAGCTGAAAGTCCTGTTCGTCACCGGCTATGCCGAGAATGCACTCGTCGGCAACGGCCACCTGGAGCCGGGCATGGCGGTGATGACCAAGCCTTTCTCCATCGACGATTTCAGCATGCGCGTTCGCGAGATGATCTAGCGCTGCACCGGCGGTGTGGATGGATGGGTGTGCGGATACAGGTGCGATGTCCGTCGCATTCGTGCCGAGGGCTGCGGCTTGCCTGCCTGCCTGCAGGACGTACCCAAAGCCTTTGGGGACGCACGCCGACCGGTGACTTGATTGCCGTTATGACGGGTGAGAAGATTGGGTCCTCAAATCGCTCTGAAAATCAAAAAACCAATCAGGCATATGATTAACAGAATAAAACTCTTCACATCTGATTTGGACGAGTACACGGCCATAGTGTCACGCCATCACTCCGCAGGCTCCGCGAGAACCAGAAATTTGAGTGATTTCGAGATGCGGTCTGACGTAATACTGACTGGCGGGCTGTGTTTTTCCCGGACATTCTGGAAGTCCGATGTTCAAATTAAATTTGAAGAAGCGTACGACGGATACGGAATTTCTTTTTCGGACGGTGGAATGCTGGAGGCGGTGCGTTTCGGAGGAGAGGCAAACGAAACAAGCGGGTCGTGCGGCTTGGTCTTGGACTCATCACTGACCAAAATTGCGAATATTTCTCCACGAACCACACTGCATCGGGTTTCGGTCGAAAAAGAAGCAATCCACAAACGACTGTCCGATTTGATAGAGCGGCCTGCAACCCAAAGGATATTGTTCAATCCCGTTCTTGACACCAACAGCTATGAATCTCATGTCATCAAGTCGATGATGAACATGGTACACCAAGAAAAGGATGGCACAACGCCCCTTTTCCAGATATCCGGCTGCGCTGACCAGCATGAACGAATACGTAATCAATGTCATTCTGGAAGGCGTGTATCACAGCTACACAGACATGATGAAAAACTCTGGGCCGATGCCCAGCCCGGGAAGTGTCAAGCGCGCAATAGACTATATGGTCGAGAATGCATCGCGACCTATGAGGGTGGTAGACATTGCGGAAGCGTCTGGCGTCGGTGTTCGCGCGCTTCAAATGGGTTTCATGAACTTCAAGTCCATGACTCCCATGGCATATCTGAGGCTGGTCAGATTGAACGGTGTGAGAGCGGAGTTGTTGAATGGGGCGTTGGGAAAATCCGTTTCTCATGTGGCCATGTCATGGGGCTTTCCCCACATGTCATCATTCTCAGCGCAATACACAAAAAAATTTGGCGAAACGCCGTCAATGACTTTGAGACGATCCATTGCGCACACGAGCTGAAGAGTACGTATTGCTTTGGTCAAAGCTGTGTTTTTCAAAGGGCCGCTCGCACTTGGATCCATCGAATTTCAACTGTTTTTATCATTTTATTTTGTGCGAATAATATAAAAGTTCGCAAATTTGTTTTTTGCTGCGCTTTTTTGCTACCGGAAGTTGACTGGAGATGCCAAGTGTTGAATAGTTGGGTACGTGGGCAATATATGTTGAAAGCGCTAGAACTGCGAAGGGCGCGATCTTGATAGTCATCGCATTGAGGCGCTAGGTATGCCGGATAGAAATGGGAGCCTCACTCCCCGTGATAGAAAAGAAATGAATGCTTTTTTAGGCCGGGTGCTCGACAGCTACAAAGTTCGAGAAATCACGAAAGATGAGGCCGTTGGAACCCTCGCGTATGTCATGACCGCGTTGGAAACGGGCAACAGCTCCGAGGCGATGAACTGGATCAACCAGTGGTGCAAACGCGTTGCGTGATTACGGTCGAGCCGCAACTTCCACAGAGCTCCGCTGACGCACATGGCACTGGCTTGTGTGCTGGAGCAGGGCGCGAGACCTGCAACACTGGCCAATCAGTGGAGAGCACCATGACGCGGCCAACGTTCAAAGGAACCGGTTCTACGCTGAAATATGCCGCCACCGAGCATCATTCCCAATCCGGCAAGTTTTGTCGCCTGGCGTGGCATGGCCCCGTGCACAACCCGCATCTCGCCGAGCGCGCAAGGTGAGCCAGAGAGCTTTTGGGGCACAGGCCTACCGTTGACAGGTCGACTGGGTGAGATCGCCATGCACATGGCCGATAGCTCAGCAGCTCAACTGGGTGACGCACGTGAGCAGCAGCGTAGTGGCTGTGAATGCCCGTCACCCGCTGAGAAGATTGCTGTCTGTACGCGATGATGGTTGATATCGAATGCAAGGTAGCGGCTCGGCTCTCGAAGCCTGAAGTGCACGAAATGGGCCTGTGCCGATCACGACGATCTGCACGGCGTGCCTAGGTAACCATGACGTTCACACTTTGAGTCATTTTACATAATATACATCGTATAAAGTCATAGAGCCGCTGTAGAGGCAGCTCCAGGCAGCCTCCGTCTAGCTCACCAGACCCCACTATCACCGCTACCATCAGGCCCATGACCCTCACAGCACCACCATCTCCTACAACACGCCCATCCACCATCCACTTCGGCCACCAGGGCCGCGTGTGCGTCGTCACCGGCGGCGCGCAAGGCATCGGCGAAGCTTGCGTGCGGCGGCTTGCGGCCGATGGTGCCAAGCCGGTCATCGTGGATGTGGACGACTCGCGCGGCCAGGCGCTGGCGCAGGAATTGGGCGCGCTGTACGTGCGCTGCGACGTGGGCGACAAGGCGCAGGTCGATGCCCTGGTGGCTCAAGTGCTGGCCGCGCATGGGCGCATCGACGTGCTGGTGAACAACGCCGGCATATTCCGAGCTGCGGACTTTCTCGATGTGACCGAGGCAGATTTCGACGCTGTGCTGCGGGTCAACCTCAAAGGCTCGTTTCTGGTGGGCCAGGCCGTGGCGCGGGCCATGGTGGCGTCTGGCGGCGGGTCCATCGTCAACATGAGTTCGGTCAACGGCGTGCTGACCATCCCGAGCATTTCCAGCTACAACGTGAGCAAGGGCGGCGTGAACCAGCTCACCCGCGTCATGGCGCTGGCTTTGGCCGACAAGAACATCCGCGTGAACGCCGTCGCGCCCGGCACCATCGCCACCGAGCTGGCCGCCAAGGCTGTGCTCACCAGCGACGAGGCCAAGCAAAAGATCATGAGCCGCACGCCGATGAAGCGGCTGGGCGAGCCGTCGGAAATCGCCGATGTGGTGGCCTGGCTGGCGAGTGACGCGGCCAGTTATGTCACGGGTGAGATCGTGACCGTGGATGGAGGGCGTATGACGCTGAACTACACCGTGCCGGTGTGACGCTAAGAGCCGCAGCGCCAGTAGCTATAAAATCAATAGCTGCTAGCGCAAGCCCAGTGAGCGGTAGGGCCTGTTTTAAGCCCAATTCAGCACCACCCGGACCCTGCGCAGCGCTGTTCAAACCGGCTCAACCCTGCGGCACGCGGCTGAGCAGGCCCGCCATGCTGCGCGGCCAGCCCACCCGGCCGAACCAGGCTCCGCCAGCAATGGCCCATGCATTGACCAGTCCGTAGAGGACCAGCGCCACGCCCTGCGCGGCGAACACGGCGGTCAGCCCGCCGCCCCAGCGCAGGGCCAGCCAGCCACCCGTCACGGCCACCGCCAACCGGGCGATGTTGCCGATCACGGGCCACAACAGGCGCCCTGCCCCTTGCGATGCAAAGTACAGCACCAGGCCCAGGCCGAAGAATCCATACACGGGGCCCACGGTGCGCAGGTACAGCGCGCCAGCCTCCAGCATGGCCGGGTCGCTGTTGAAAAGACGCAGCCATGTGCCCGGAAAGGCGGCCGCCCACAGTCCGATGGCTTCGGCCATGGCAAACGCGATGGCCGCGCCGATCCAGGTGGCGCGCAGGGCCCGCTCGCGCTGGCCGGCGCCGATGCAGGTGCCGACCATGGCCACCAGCGGTGCGCCCAGGCCGAACACGAGCGGCACCAGCAAATACTCGAGCCGCGACGCGGTGCCATACCCCGCAATGGCCGCCGTGCCAAAGCCGCCCACCAGCGCAGTCGTCACGCCAATCGCCACGTTGGTGGCCACGGTGGACACCGTGCCCACCAGGCCCACCCGCAAGATGTCCTTGAACAGCTTCCAGCGAAACTGAATGTGCGTCAGCGACGGCCGCAGCAGACTGCGCGGCGACCACAGATACGCCGCCAACACGGCGCTGCCGACTGCGTAGTACGCCATCAGCGCCAGGGCGCCGCCTGCAATGCCCAGGCCCGGCACCGGGCCCCAGCCAAAGATGAGCAGCGGCGACAGCGGCACCAGCACAAACGCACCCAGCACGGTGACGTAGGCAGGCACCGCCATATTGCCGGTGCCGCGGATCACGGCCAAGAGCGTGTTGAACAGCCAGACCAGAAACGCCCCCGCGAAAACCCAGTTGGAGTAGATCAGCGCAGCCTCCAGCGCGCCCCCGGTACCACCCATGCGGGTGTACAGCCAGCGCCCTCCTCCCACCACCGCCACGGTGAACACCAGCGCAAACACCGCCGCAATGGCCAGCGCGTGCATCACCAGCGCATCGGCATCGTCACGCCGGCGCGCCCCCAGCGCCCGCGCAATGGCCGACGCAATGCCCCCGCCCATGGCGCCTGCCGACGTCATCTGCATCAGCATGACCACGGGGAAGACCAGCGCCATGCCCGCCAGCGCATCGGTGCCCAGTTGACCCACGAAATAGGTTTCGATCAGACCCACACCCGCCTGCGCCAGCATCACCAGCACATTGGGCATGGCCAGGCGCAGCAAGGTGGGCGCAATGGGCGCTTCCAGCAGCATGCGGGTGCGTGCGTCGAGCGGCGCGGGCGCGGCTGGCGCCGTGGCTGCGCTGCTCATGAAGCCGCCCCCGGGGTCGCTGCCACCTGCCTGCGCGGCACCACGATGCGCACGGTGGACAGCTGGAGCACATCGCCCTGCTGGTTGCGGGTTTCGCTGCGCACGGTGACCATGCCGCGGTAGGGCTTGGACTTGGACGGCTGGATCTCCAGCACCTCGCTCACCACGTGCAGCACGTCAGTGGCGCGGGTGGGCCGTGGCCAGCTGATTTCTGCCCCGGCGCCGATGATGCCGCCGGCAATCGGCAGGCCCGTGGTCACCTGCAGGCGCATGGTGATGGCCGCTGTGTGCCAGCCGCTGGCGGCCAGGCCGCCGAACAGCGTGGCGCGGCCGGCGGCCTCGTCCAGGTGAAAAGGCTGCGGGTCGAATTGGGTTGCAAACGCCTTGATCTGGGCTTCGTCCATGGCGTGTTCACCGCTGGTGAAGCGGTCGCCCACGGCCAGGTCGTCCAGGTACAGCGGTTGGGGTTGGGGTTGTGTGGGGTCGGGCAATGCGGCGGCTGCCGCCAGGGTGGTTGTCATGGCAGTTTGCTTTCAGCTAAGGATCAACGGGTGGAGTGGCTTGGCTCGGCTTGGCTCAGGCCGCAGCAGCTGCAGGGCTGCGCGCCAGCGGGGCCTCGCGGATGGGCAGATTCACCAGCGCCGCACCTGCAGCCAGAGCGATGTCGATGTACCAGACCCAGTCGTAGCTGCCGGTGGCCTGGAAGACGCTGCCGCCCAGGTACGCGCCCAAAAATCCGCCGATCTGGTGCGAGAGCATCACCACGCCAAACAGCATCGCCATGTTGGCGGTGCCGAACATCTTGGCCACCAGGCCCGCCGTGGGCGGCACGGTGGAGAGGAAGGTCACGCCCATCACCGCCGCAAAAATCAGGACCACCGGCGTTGTCTTGGGCGCGAAGAGAAACACCAGCACCGCCAGGCCGCGCACGGCGTACAGCAGCGACAACAGCGACTTCATGCGCCAGCGCCCCACGGCCCAGCCCATGGCCAGGCTGCCCACGATGTTGAAGAGGCCGATCACGGCCAAGGCCCAGCCGCCCACTTGCGGCGGCAACCCGCACGCCGCAATCACCCCGGGCAGGTGGGTGGCCAGGAAGGCCACATGAAAGCCGCACACCAAGAACCCGATGGCCAGGTAGCGGTAGCTCGGCGTGGCCAGCGCCTGGACCACGGCCTCGCGGGCGGTCAATGCCTTTTGGCCCGACGCGGCAGCGGCCTGCGCCGCGAGCGCGTTGGAATTGCCCTTGAGCACCCACACCGCTGGCAGCGCCAGCAGCACCAGCACGCCCATCCACTGCATGGCGCTGGCCCAGCCCAGTGCGGCGGTCAGGCTCATAGCGATGGGCGCCATGATGAACTGGCCGAAAGAGCCGCCCGCGTTCACGATGCCGGTGGCCAGGCCACGCTGGTGGGCCGGCACCAGGCGCGAGGTGGCGGCCATCAGCACCGACGGCCCCGCCATCCCTGCCCCGCCCGCGGCCAGCACGCCAATGGCGAAGATAAGGCCGGCGGTCGTGGTCATGTAGGGCGTGATGAAAGTGCCCAGCGCCACCAGTGCCACGCCCAGCAGGATCACGCGGCCGGTACCGATGCGGTCGGCCACCGCACCCGCAAAGGGCTGGGTCAGCCCCCACCACAGTTGGCCGAACGCAAACGCCAGGCTGATGCTGCCAATGCCCAGCGCGGTGGAGGTGTTGAGCGCCGACAGGAACAGGCCCATCGTCTGGCGCGTGCCCATGGTCAGTGCAAAGGCACCCGCTGCGGCCAGCAGCACCAGCCACAGGGACAAGGGCAGCGCGGGCGCAGCAGCGCGTGCGGGCCCTGCGGGGGCGGTGTTACGGGTGTCATTGGTCATCGCCGGGCTCCTGGGCGCTGGCCAGCAGGGCCAGGGAATCGTCGACCAAGGCGTGCAGCGCGTTCACCCGCCCTGCCCCCAGGGTGTCGTTGAGCGCCAGTTGCGCGGCCTTCCAGTGGCGCTGGGCCTCGGCGCGCTTATCGCGCCCGGCATCGGTGATGTGCACCAGCCGGCTGCGCGCATCGGCCCCGGCTTCGAGCGTGACCCAGCCGGCATCGACCAGCGGGCGCAGGTTGCGGGTCAGCGTCGAGGCGTCCATCTTCATGGCCGCGGCCAAGTCCCCCGGGCGAATGGGCCCCAGCTTGAGCACATGCGACAGCAGCGAATACTGCGTGGTCTTGAGGCCGCACCGTGCCATCTCGGTGTCGTAGTGCTGCGCCACCCGCCGCATCAGCTGGCGCAGTTTGAAGTTGGTGCAGCCCTGGGGAAGCGCACCGGCGACAGCTTCGGGTGGAGTGATTTCAGCTTGCATGCTATAAATTGTATCTGCAATAATTGCATATGCAAGTTATTCGTTTGGCTTTCACCCCACTCCCATCCAAGGCACCACATGACGCAAAACAACCAGCTTGAACAATGGCTCGCCCAGGAACGCGAGATCGCCGCCCGGCTGGAGGCCGGCGTGGGACCGGGCGTCTCGCGCCCCGACCAGGTGGCGGGCTTGACGGGTTTGCAGATGATGCAGGCCATGCTGCGCGGAGAGCTGCCCTACCCGCCCATCGCCCGCACGCTCGACTTCCAGTTGATGGAGGTGGACGAAGGGCTGGCCGTCTTCCAGGGCACGCCGGGGCCGGCCCACCTGAACCCCATGGGCACCGTGCACGGCGGCTGGTTTGCCACCCTGCTGGACTCGGCCCTGGGCTGCGCCGTGCACACCCGCATGCTGCCCGGCCGCGGCTACACCACTGCCGAGCTGGGCGTGAACCTGGTCAAGGCCCTGACACCCAAGGTGCAACGCGTGCGCGCCGAAGGCCGCGTGATCCACTGCGGCCGCCAACTGGCCACGGCCGAAGCCCGCCTGGTGGGCCCGGACGGCACGCTGTACGCCCACGCCACCACCACCTGCTTGGTCTTTGATCTGCCGGCACAATCGAAGGCATGAGATTCCTCCACACGATGCTGCGCGTTGGCAACCTTCAACGCTCGATTGACTTCTACACCCAGGTGCTGGGCATGCAACTGCTGCGCCAGTCCGAAAACCCCGAGTACAAATACTCGCTGGCCTTTCTGGGCTTTGACGGCGGCAACCCCGGCCAGTCCGAGATCGAGCTGACCTACAACTGGGGCACCGAAAGCTATGACCTGGGCACGGCCTACGGCCACATCGCCCTGGGCGTGCCAGACGCTTATGCGGCGTGCGAGAAGATCAAGGCATCGGGCGGCAACGTGACGCGCGAAGCGGGCCCGGTCAAGGGCGGCACCACGGTCATCGCCTTCGTCACGGACCCGGACGGGTACAAGATTGAATTGATACAAAGGGCCGAGGGTTCGGCAGGCGGTGGTCTGCGTTGATTTGGCGATTGCTATTGAATTGATAGCTTGTAGCGCTTACCAGACAAGCGGTAGAGCCAGTTTTTATTCAATTCATCGGCCCATTGAGCGCCCGTAAAAAAGCCCGGCATTGCCGGGCTTTTCATTGGTCCGCGGTGGACTGCCGCTGAATTACTGCGCGCTCAGTGCCACTTCCACACGGCGGGCTTCGGCGTTGTTGCCGCTGGCCGTGGTTTCTTCGGGCTTCTTCAGCTCGATCTTGTCGTCGGCCACGCCCAGGCCCTTGAGGGCGTCACGCACCGCAAAGGCGCGTTGCTTGGCCAGTTCGGCGTTCAGCGCGGCGTCGCCCGTGGCGTCGTGAAAGCCCGACACGACAGCCTTCTTGCCCTCGGCCACGCCCTTGACCACGTCGGCCAGTGCCTCGTTGGCACCGGCGGCCAGGTCGGCCTTGGCGCTGGCAAAGTAGAACTTCACCACGCCGTTGTCCACCCGCACGCTGGCCGCATCGTCAGCGACCAGGGCCGCTGGCGCGTTGCTTGCAACAGCGGGTGCGGCAGGTGCAGCCGAAGTTGCTGCTGCCACCGCCACCGGCTTGGCGGCACCGGCAGCGCCCACGCGCTTGACCACCACGGTGCCGACCACGGCGGAGATCACCAGCGCGATGAGCGCAAACAGGAAACCCAAGGCAAAACGTTCTTGGCTATCGTCGTCGGAACTGGACATGAAAACTCCCGTAGTCGTGATGTTGATTGAGGTAGAAAAAGGTCTGGCGTGCCCATGCCGCTGCACTGTTTGTGGCGGGCACAAGACCCTGGCACGCCGCACCAAAGCCTTCAATTGTAAAGTGCTCCCATGACGAATCTTCCCGCGCCCCTTCGCGACCCGGCTCCCATGCTGGAGCGTGCACTGGATGAATGGGGCGGCCACAGTGACCTGTGGGTGTTCGGCTATGGCTCGCTGATCTGGCGGCCGGACTTTGACTACACCGAGCGGCGCCCCGCCACCGTGCACGGCTGGCACCGGGCGCTCAAGATGTGGAGCCGCATCAACCGCGGCACGCCCGAGTGCCCGGGGCTGGTGTTCGGCATGCTGTCCGGCGGCAGCTGCCGGGGGATGGTGTTCCGGGTGGACAAGGCGCAGGCGCGGCAGGTGCTCATCAACCTGTGGCAGCGCGAGATGGTCACCGCCGTGTACGACCCGCGCTGGTTGCCCTGCCGCACGCCGCAGGGCACCGTGCAGGCGCTGGCGTTCACCCTGTCGCGCAAAAGTCCCAACCACACGGGCGAGCTGCCCGACGAAGAGTACTGCCGCATCTTCGAGCAGGCCTGCGGGCGCTTCGGTACCACGCGGGACTACGCCCAGGCCACCTACGATGAGCTGCGCAGGCACGGTATCCATGACCGCGCCTTGGCCAAGCTGATTGCACTGGCCCGCAAAGAGGCTTAGACGCTCTGGAGCACGGTGCGTCGGCGGCCGGTGCGGACGGCGCCGTGTCCTGCGGTGCAGCACGGCGCGGCGGGTGCACAATGCGGCGGTCTCTCACCCTCAGCCAAGGAGCCTGACCCATGAAAAATGTTCGTTCAGCCGGTGTTCTGTCCCTCATCGCCGCTGCCGCCCTGGTGGGCTGCGCCGGTTATTCCTCCGGCCCCACGGCCAGCGCCACGCTGGAGCCCACGCGCGGCAGCACCACCACCGGTACGGTGAAGTTCGTGCAAGCCGGCGATGTGGTCAAGGTGTCCGGCGAAATCCGTGGCCTCAAGGCGGGTGCCGAGCACGGCTTTCACATCCATGAAAAAGGCGACTGCTCCAGCGGCGACGGCATGAGCGCCGGCGGCCACTTCAACCCCGGCGGCAAGCCCCACGGCCACCACGGCGCGGGCGAGCACCACACGGGCGACCTGCCCAGCCTCAAGGCAGACGCCAACGGCGTGGCCACCTTCAGCTTCGAGTCGCGCACCATTCGCTTGGGCAGCACCGCCAACGACATCGTGGGCAAGGGCCTGATCGTGCACCGCGACCCCGACGACTACAAGACCCAGCCCACGGGCAACGCCGGCCCCCGTCTGGCCTGTGCCGTGATCGCCGCCAAGTAACGGTCGCACGCAGGTAGGGCGCTGAAGCCGCACCGATCCGCCCGCCTGCCTGCAAAGCTTTTGCCCGCCGTTGCGCTGGCCATAACCCGCCCCGCTGCATCGGCGGGCGGGTTTGCTTTTTTGGGGAGCCCTCAGCTCCGGCGCGCCGCCAACAGGGCTTCGGCGCGCGCCAGATCCTGCACGGTGTCGATGTCCGTCACCGTGCCTGCGTCTTCCACTTCCAGCCAACGCACTCTTTCTCGCTGCGCCTGTTGGCGCACCACCCTGGCAGCGCCCTGCTCTCCCGCCAGGGCCAGCAGTCCAGACAGGCATTCGGCGGCAAAGCCCACGGGGTGGCCGCGGTTGCCCTGGTGCACCGGCACCGCCACGGCGCAGTCCGCCAAGACGGCGGCGATGGAACTTAGCGTTTCGGGGAGCACCAGCGGCAAATCTCCGGGCAGTACCAGCCAACCCGGTGCCGTTGCCGTCGCGCGCACCGCCGCTGCAATCGAATCGCCCATGCCGGGGTGGCCCTCGTCCTCCACATGCCAAGGCAAACCACTGGCCCGCACGGCAGCCAGGGTGTGCTCCAGCACGGTAGTGCTACCCAAGGGCGCGCGCAGCTTGTGTACCGCGCCGCCCGATGCGGTAAACCGTTCGCCCCGGCCGGAGGCGAGGATCAGGACCGTGGGAAGCTGGTGTCGCATGGACGCAATTGCCTGTGGGATTTGAAAAAGATGTTCTCGCCAGTTTCCCGTACGGCAGAAAATGCGAAGCAACGCCGCAATGCATGGCCCATCGCTTGCGAGCGCCAGTGATCTACGCACGCTTGGTCAATTCAGGCTTCGGCCGCAATGGCCTGCTTGATTTTCTCAACTTTCCCCAAGGCACGCCACCGTAAGCGCCGCCCGCCAATGCGCCTGAGTGGCCTTTTAGACCTTTGGATAACGGCGGATACCCAACCACGCCAGCAAGGTCGCCAGCAGCACCAAAGCCCATTGCGATAAAGTAGGAATCTTGCTGGCAGTATCGGTTGGTACAAAGGGTTGAATCTCCACCGCACCCATATCGATGGTGCCGCCCACGATGCGCGTCAATCCTCGCTGGTCGGTTGAAGCCACGGTCACGAACGTGTTTGAGCCTGCATTGCGTGCCGGGCTCGTACTGGCAACCAAGCGTGTGAGCGTGGCGCCACCATTGTTGGCCAGCGATCCTAATTGGGGGTCTACGTTACCGATATTATTGCCACCCACCACCACAGCGGCCGATGTGCTTTGCAGCAGCGAGTAGTTCATGTTGATGGTGGCGTTTCCCGTGTTGATATCGGGGCCCGTCGGCGCGGTGCCACCAGCGAAGATGGAATTCGTGATGTTGATGGTGTTGGCGCTGTTCCCTCCGTCGAGATTACCCCCCGATGTGCTCGCCGTATTGGATGCCAGCGTAGACGAACGTATGTCGGTCAACTGGGTACCGCCAAAAGAACCCCTCAAATAAATGCCGCCACCCTTTCCCGCATTGGCGGCGTTACCCGATATGGTGGTATTTTCCAGACGCAACGTGGAGTTGGTTTTGTAAAAAAAGAAACCGCCCCCTTGGCCTGCAGTGTTACCACTGATCGTCGAGCGATCAACGGTCAGTGTGCCGGGCGCAGACGACTTATAAAAGAACACGCCACCACCACGACCATTGCCGGTGCTATTGCCCGAAATCGTAGTATCACTGATCGTCAATGGCGCATTAACTTTATACAAAAAGATGCCGCCGCCCCGAGATCCGCCGGAATTTCCTGAAATCGTGGAACTGGTGATGCTGCTGGAGCCAGCTACGTTATACAAAAACAACCCTGCTCCACCGGAACTTGCGGTGTTATTGCTGACCCTGGTGTTGCTGATGTTGACCCCGCCTGCATTGGATCTGAAAAACAGCGCGCCACCTTTGCTGGTCGACACATTGCCCGTGATGACGGACTGGTCGATCGTCAAGCTTCCCGATTGCTCGAAACGAATAGCAGCGCCACTGCTATTTCTACCCGCCGTCAGCGTCAGACGGCTGATGGTGACGTTTACACCGGCACTTCTGACATAAAAAATGCGGGAAGTGCTATTGCCATTGATGCTCAGTGTCCCTGTCGTGGGTCCTTGCACCGTGACCGAATCGGTAAGACGCAGATGGGTACCACCCAATGTGATGGTGCCGGTCAATGCAGACAGGTCAATGGTGTCGGTGCCCGCGCCTGCAACGCAATCTCCCCCGGTGGTGTCGCTGTCGGTGTTGGCATTGTTCACCGCCTCGCGCAGCGTGCACAAGTTGTCGCCTGCCGTGACATCGTCAGCCAGAGAATCCACTTCGATGACCGCTGCCGATGCTTGCCCGCCCATGGCTGCGAGCGCCGCGCCCGCAGCCAGTACCGCGCTTTTTCCTGTCCGTTTTGCATCGGACTTACGATCCCATGCACCACCCTGTGTCAGGTATACCGCCATATCCCTCATCCTTTAGTGATGCTAACTTTGCTGTTGGCCAGATTCTACGAACAATGGGCACGAAAGTAACCGGTGCCTGACCCTTATGCGCCTGAACACAGAATTCATCCGACTCCCCCTGGCCTTCGATGCGGCCTGTTTGGCCAGCGAGATCCGCGCCCTGCCCGAAGTGGCGTGGCAGCCACACCCCGAAGGGCACGCCGGCAATGCGGCCTTGCCGCTGATGGCGGTGGGGGGCGACCCCCTGAACAACGGTGTCAAAGGGGTGATGCAACCCACGCCGCAACTGCACGATTGCCCGTACCTGCAACAAGTGATGTCGGTACTGCAAGCCCCCATCGGCCGCACCCGCCTGATGCGCATTGATGGCCGGGCCGAAGCCAGCTTGCATGTGGATGTCAATTACTACTGGCAGCAGCACATGCGCGTGCATGTGCCCATCGTGACCGATCCTGCGGTGCAATTTATCTGCGGCGGCCAAGCGCTGCACATGGCAGCCGGTCAAGCCTGGGTGTTCGATACCTGGCGCGAGCACAACGTCATCAATCCCACCCACTTGCAGCGCATCCACCTGGTGATAGACACCACGGGTTCGGCGGCACTGTCGGCACTGCTCGCGCAAGGCGGCCGCCCCACGGATCCGCAAGCGCCAGCCATGGGCCCGGTCCGCACGGTGGCCTTCGAGCCCGGCGCCCGGCCGAAAATTTGGCATGAGGTGGACAATTTTCCTGTGGTGATGTCGCCAGCAGAGCAGCAAACGCTGTTTGCAAACATCCAGGCCGTGCTGCCCAGCACCAATTCGGGCGAAGCCCTGCGTGCCGAAGTGGCCGGTTTTTTCGACCAATGGCGGCAGCTCTGGGACCGGCACCAGTCAGCCCCTTCGGGTTGGCGCGCCTATGCCGATCTGCTGGAAAGTACCGGCGACAGGATGGGCCGACTGCGCAGCAGCGTGACGCTTTCCAACGGGGTGGACGGCGCGTTCGCGGTGCAGCAGATATTATTGGCACCCGCCCTCAACACCGATCTGGCCGAGCGGGTGGTGCCGTCGGTGCGCGGCGCACAGACGCGATTCGACCGGCCCGTTTTCATCGTTTCGTCTCCGCGCTCAGGGTCGTCGCTGCTGTTTGAGACGCTGAGCCAGGCGAAGGACGTGTTCTCCATCGGCGGTGAGAGCCATGCACTGATCGAGGGCATCGAGGCGCTGCATCCCGCCGCCCACCAATGGCACTCCAACCAACTGGGCAGTGCAGATGCCACCCCCGAGGTGATGCAGGAGCTTGCATCCCGATTTGCCACCGCTGCCCATGACCGCGAAGGGCGGCCCACGGCGGACCGGGATAGCTTTCGGTTTCTGGAAAAAACCCCGAAAAACAGCCTGCGCATTCCTTTTTTGCGCGCCATGTTTCCGGATGCCATGTTCATCTACCTGTACCGCGATGAACGCGCCACCATCAGCAGCATGCTGGATGCCTGGCGCTCCGGGCACTTTGTCACCTACGACTTGCCTGGCTGGCGCGGCACACCTTGGTCGCTGGCCTTGGTACAAGGATGGCGTGACATGGCTGGCATGTCCACGGCAGAGGTTGCCGTGCGCCAATGGGAGTCCATTACCCGCACCGTGCTGGATGACCTGCAGACGGTGCCACCCGACAGCTGGTGCGTGGCCAGCTACGACCAACTGGTGGCTCACCCGGAGCAAGAAGTGCGCAGGCTCAGCCAGTTCGTTGGCTTGCCGTGGGATCGCAACTTGACCGCACCGCTGCCGCCTTCGCGGCATACCCTCACGCCAGCCAACCCAGACAAATGGCGAGCCAACGCCACCGAAATCGAGCCTCTGATGCACCTGGTCTCGGCCACTGCCGAGCGCGCCCGGGCACTGTTTGCCCACGAGCCCCTGCGCCGCCCCCCTACGCCGGTGGCGCCCGTCGCTCCCGCTCCCATGCCTGCCGCCGGCCCCCACCCGGCCACTGTCCACCCCATGCCAACGCCCGCCCCCAGCGCCGCCCCCGCCCAGCCGCACGACCACCAGGACTTTCGCAGCGTTCACACCACATCCTTGCCGCAACTGCTCAATGAGTTGGGCGCATCGCTGCTGGTGACCACCTACCAAAGCGGCCGCCTCATCACCCTGCGTGCAGATGGCCCGAAGCTCAACACCCACCTGACCTACTTTCCCAGTCCCATGGGCATGGCCTATGACGGCAACCGCTTGGCCATCGGCACGCTGCAAGCAGTCTGGGACTACCGAAACATGCCCGACGTCGCCTCCCGTCTGCACCCCAACAAGCACGACGGCTGCTTCATACCGCGCAACATGCACGTCACTGGCGACATCAGAGTGCATGAGCTGGCTTTTGATGCGGGTGGCGAACTATGGGTGGTCAACACCCGGTTTTCGGCGCTGTGCACGCTCGACCGCGACCACAGCTTTGTGCCACGTTGGCGACCATCGTTTGTCACCGCGCTGGCGGCCGAAGACCGATGCCACCTCAATGGCCTGGGGATGCGCGACGGCACCCCCACCTTGGTCACGGCCCTGGGCAGCACCAACACCCCCGAAGGCTGGCGGCACCACAAAGCCCAAGGCGGCATCGTCATGGACATCGCCAGCAACGAAATCGTCACCCAAGGCCTTGGCATGCCGCATTCCCCGCGCTGGCACAACGGCCAATGGTGGTTGCTCGAGAGCGCCAAAGGCACGCTCATCACGTTCGATCCGGCCACCGGAAAAACACAAACCGTCGCCCACATGCCCGGCTTTACCCGCGGCCTGGCCATGCATGGTTCGTTGGCCTTCGTGGGACTGTCCCAGGTGCGCGAGAGCGTGTTCGACGGCATTGCCTTGAGCCAGCGCCTCAAGCCTGAAGAGCGTAGCTGTGGCGTCTGGGTCATTGACCTGAATACCGGCAATACGGTGGGCTTTATCCGTTTCGAGGGCATCGTGCAGGAGATCTTCGACATCCAGATACTGCCCGACCTGCGCTACCCCGAGGTGCTGGAGCCCGATGCCGATGTCATTGGCGGCTCGTTCGTCCTGTCGGACGAGGCCATGAAGGATGTGGTGAGGGACTGAGATGGCGAACGCGCACGGGGCAGGCGGCTGAATCCAGCCGCGGGGGCGGCGGTGTGTCCCTCCGTCTGTCCAGCGTGCGCACCTTGGACAAAGGGTGGCGCGCCGGGCGCGCGGCCACCTGACGCCCGAAAGACTCGGCCGCCTATTCGCTCCCGGCCCGGCGCTTGGACCCCTCTCACGCCAACTGAAACGGCAACGCCCTCGGTGTCTTCCCCGTCAACCGCGCTACCGCGTTGGCGAACGCCGGCGCCAGCGGCGGCAGGCCCGGCTCGCCCATGCCCGTGGGCGGCTCGGCGCTCGGCACGATGTGCACGGCCACCTGGGGCATGTCGGTGATGCGCGGCACGGCGAAGTCGCCGAAGTTGCTCTGCTCCACCACGCCATCCTTGAGCGTGATGGCCGCGCCCGGCAGGCACATCGACAGGCCCATCAGCGCCCCGCCCTGCACCTGCGCTTCCACGCTTTTCGGATTCACCACCAGGTTGCAGTGCACGCCGGCCGTCACGCTGTGCAGCTTGGGCGTACCGTCTTTGACCGACGCCTCGACCACATAGGCCACGACCGACTGGAACGACTCGTGCACCGCCACGCCCCAGGCGCGGCCCGCCGCGAGCTTCCTCTTGCCGTAGCCCGACTGCGCCACGGCCAGCTGCAGCGCCGCCTTGTGGCGCGGGTGCTTGTCGCCCATCAGAGCCAGGCGGTAGGCCACCGGGTCCTGGTTGGTGGTGCGGGCCACTTCGTCGATCAGCGTTTCCATGGCGTAGGCGGTGTGGGTGGAGCCCACGCTGCGCCACCAGAGCACCGGCACGTTCACCTCGGGGTGGTGCACCGACAGCTTCATGGGCACGTTGTAGGGCTCTTTCATGCCCTCGATGGCGGTGGCGTCGATGCCGTTCTTGACCATGAAGGCCTCGAACGGTGAGCCCTTGGTGATGGACTGCCCGACGATGGTGTGGTCCCACGCCAGGATCTTGCCCTGCGCATCGAAACCGATCTCGGCGCGGTGCACGTGCATGGGGCGGTAGTAGCCGCCCTTGATGTCGTCCTCGCGGCTCCACAGCGTGCGCACCGGGGTGGTGATGCCCGCCGTGCGCGCGGCCTTGGCCACGCCGCAGGCTTCCACCACGTAGTCGCTGGTGGGGATGGCGCGGCGGCCGAAGCCGCCACCGGCCATCTGGGTGTGGACCTTGACGTTCTGCGGCTCAATGCCCAGCGTCTTGGCAGCGGCCATGGCGTCCAGGCCCGGCATCTGCGTGCCCATCCAGAGTTCGGCCTTGTCGCCTTCGAGCTTGACGGTGCAGTTCAGCGGCTCCATGGGCGCATGCGCCAGGTACGGGAAGACGTACTCGGCGCTGATCTTGTGCGGTGCGCCGGCCAGCGGCGCCGTGTCGGCCTGCATGGCGACCAGGCCGGGCTTGGCGGCCAGATCGCGGTACTGCGCCAGTTGCTGCGCGGAGTCGGTGGGCTTGACGCCGCTGTTGTCCCATTCCGCCTTCAGGGCATCGCGCCCCTGCTTGGCAGCCCAGTAGCCATCGGCCACCACCGCCACGCCTTCGCCGCCCCGGTCGGTGGGCACGCGCAGCACGGCTTTGACGCCCTTGACGGCCTTGGCCGCCGAGTCGTCCAGCGTCTTGAGCTTGGCGCCGAACACCGGTGGGCGCGCCACCACGGCGGTGAGCATGCCGGGCAAGCGCACGTCGATGCCGTAGTCCTGCCGGCCGCTCGACTTGGCCTTGGCGTCGAGCCGGCCCGTGGGCTTGCCGATCAGGCGGAACTGCTTGGGGTCCTTGAGCACCACTTTCTCGGGCACGGGCTGCTTCATCGCGGCCTCGGCCAGCGCGCCGTAGCCCAGCTTCTTGCCGCCCGGGCCGACCACAAAGCCGTTGCTGGTGCGCAGCGCCGATGCGTCCACGCCCCA
Organism: Acidovorax sp. Leaf191; assembly: GCF_001424425.1. Lineage (GTDB taxonomy): Bacteria > Pseudomonadota > Gammaproteobacteria > Burkholderiales > Burkholderiaceae_C > Acidovorax. The sequence continues at coordinate 261,777 of NZ_LMPT01000022.1, read as the reverse complement.
CTGCGCGGCAGCGGCCCCGACCAGCATGGCCCGGGTGCGCGCGCCCAGTTCGCGGTACTGGGTGTACGAGTTCTTGATGGAGCCGGAGCCGCCGGTGATGTGCATGCCGAAAGCCGGGTCCACATAGGCCGGGTTGGCGTCTCCATGCACGCTGCGCACCTTGGACCAGTCCGCGTCCAGCTCTTCGGCCAGGATCATGGGCAGGCCGGTCTGCACGCCCTGGCCGAAGTCCAGGCGGTTGATGGTGACGGTGACGATGCCGTCGGCATCGATGCGCACGAAGGCCGAGGGTTGCTCGAAGGGCTTGAGTACGGCGGGTGCCGCTGCGGCCGCACCCTGTGCGGTGGCTGCCAGCGGGAAGGCGCCCAGCGCAAACCCAGAGGCTGCGGTGACTTTGAGGAAGGTGCGGCGTGCAAAGCCGCCGGCACCGTCGATGGCGTCGTCTGCTCCTGAATCAGTAGCGCCTTGCGCCCTGTCCATGAGCGCCAGAAGGTTCTTGGGCATGCTGCTGCGCGCTGCCTCTACCACTTGAGGGTCGAAATGCATGGTGTTCTCCTTCGGTGCTTGGGTCAGGCCAGCGTCTTGGCGGCGTCGTGGATGGCGGCGCGGATGCGCACATAGGTTCCGCAGCGGCACACGTTGCCGGCCATGGCGGAGTCGATGTCGGCGTCGCTCGGTTTCTTCTTGCCCTTGAGCAGTGCGGTGGCGCTCATGATCTGGCCGCTCTGGCAGTAGCCGCACTGGGCCACGTCGTGCTTGACCCAGGCCGCGTGCACGGCCTTGCCCACCTTGTCGCTCTCCGTGACGGCCTCGATGGTGGTGATCTTCTGCCCCGCCGCCGCCGAGATCGGCGTGATGCACGAGCGGATCGGCGCGCCGTTCAGGTGCACCGTGCAGGCACCGCACAAGGCCTGGCCGCAGCCGAACTTGGTGCCGGTCATGCCCAGCGTGTCGCGCAGGGCCCAGAGAATGGGGGTGGATTCGTCGGCGTCGACGGGCGTGTCTTTGCCATTGATGTTCAGGGTGGGCATCGTGGGACTCCAGGGGTGAAGGTCAGCGCCTGCAAAAGACGGCGCAATCAGGTGCGGCTGTATCGCCGCTTGGTTTTCTCGTTCTTTTAAGAGAATATTTATTCGATTAAATCCGAAATTCTGAGTTTGTGCTGGCGGTCAGGCTGTCGGGGCGGTGTCGCGCATTGCATTCACGGGCGGCCAGGGCCTTCATGCCTTGAGCGCATCCCAGCACAGGCCAAACGCCATCTGGTGCACGGCGTCATCGTCGGGCAGCGTCTTCGATCGGATCAGACTGGCCGTCTCGCGCACCGAACCGACAAAGCTGGCCGTGAGCAGCGGCACCGGCACGGCCTTGAGGATCTCTTGCTGCTGCCCTTCGGCCATCAGGGCAAAAAAACCGGCCATCAGCCGCGTGGAGAATTCGCGGTTGCCGTCGGTGAACCAGGGCGAGTTGTAGTACTGCTCCTGGAACACCACCTCGGCATACTGGTCCAGCCGGTGGCGCAGCAGGTTGCACCAGCTGCGGCGCACGCGGGCGCGGTAGGGCATGTCGGGCAGCACGCCCTCCATGAGGCGCGTGGCCGTCACGGTCTTGGCGTCCTGGTAGAGCTGGCTGATGAGTTCGTCCTTGGACGGGTGGTACACGTAGAGCGTGCTGGTGGCAATGCCCGCGGCCCGCGCGATCTCGGCCATGGTCAGGCCGCTCAGGCCCGTGCGGGCCACCAGGTCGAAGGTGGCCTGCGCAATGGCGCGCTGTTTCTCATCGTCCTTGGGTTTCATGGCGGGGCGACTATAAGCGAATAATCATTCGGCCACAACCAGCGGGTGCCGAGCCCGGCGCAAACGCCTGCCGTAGCGCAAGGCGTGATGGTACGGGCGATGCACAATCGCTGCCATGACCACGCACTCCATCGCCGACCTGCGCAAGAGCTACGAGCGCGCAGAACTCAACGAAGACGCCTCGCACGCCGCGCCGCTGCAGCAGTTCGACCAGTGGCTGCAAGAGGCCATCAAGGCCGAGATCCCCGAGCCCAACGCCATGACGCTGGCCACCGTGGGCAGCGACCTGCGCCCCAGCACCCGCATCGTGCTCATCAAGGGCTACGACGAGCGCGGCATCGTCTGGTTCACCAACTACGACAGCCGCAAGGGCCGCCAGATCGGTGGCAACCCGTTCGCCGCGCTGCAGTTCCATTGGGTGGAGCTCGAGCGCGTGGTGCGCATCGAAGGAACGGTCGAGAAGGTCAGCGACGAGGAAAGCGACGCGTACTTTCACAGCCGCCCGCTCGACTCGCGCATCGGCGCCTGGGCCAGCCCGCAGAGCCAGGTCATCTCGGGCCGCAGCGTGCTGGTGGCCAATGCCGCCAAGTACGGCGCGCAGTTCCTGCTCAAGCCGCCGCGCCCGCCGCACTGGGGCGGCTACCGCCTCCAGCCCGAGCAATGGGAGTTCTGGCAGGGCCGCAAGAGTCGCCTGCACGACCGCCTGCGCTACCGCCTGGACCAGGGCGAGTGGGTGCGGGAGCGCCTTGCTCCCTGAGCGAGGCCTGGCCGCCCCACCCGGGGCGCGTCAAACGAGCCCACAGGAGCGCACAGGAACCCAAAGGCGGTGGGGGCCCTGTTCATCTTCCGTTCATGTCCCGTTTCGTCGCGGTTCATGGGCTCATCACGTTCTGTCCACCCCTGCCCGGTTCAATGGGAACCGCTGACTTCGCAGTCGGCGTCAACAACTCACAACCATTGAACTTCCATGAAAATCAACCGCCTGGCACTGGCCGCTCTCCTCGTCACCGCCGCTTCTTTGCAAGCCCACGCCAAGACACCCGTGGTCAACCACGCGATCAATGAGGCCGAAGTGCTGACCGCGCAGCAGAACTGGTGCAAGGCGCTGCTCGACATCAGTGCCGTCCACCAGCGCGACGGCGTCGCTGCCGCCACTGCGCTCGCGGCCAAGGTGATCGACAGCGCCTACGGCTACCAGTTCGGCGCCGTGCTGTTCAAGCCCACGCTCACGGTGGCGCCGCAGACCTTCCGCACCGACCGCGCCGGCGCGCTGGCGTACTTTGTGGGCGGCAACCCCAGCTACCCCAACGACACCGGCTTTGCGCTCAAGGGCTGGAAGAAGTGCGATGTCGACAATGCTGCGGTCTACATCTCTGGCGACGTGGCCATGACCATGGGCAACGTGCGCTTCAGCGGGCCGGACGGCACGGTCACCACGGTGGACAAGACCTGGAGCTTCGCCAAGGACGATGCGGGCCAGCTGCGCATCGTAGTGCACCACTCGTCGCTGCCCTACGCGGCCCGGTAAGGCGCAACGCACCGGCCCGGCCGGTTGGCCTTGCTGCCGACAGGCAGCCATTGCGCCGGCCGCGCCTTACACGGCGAAGAACTTCGTCACCCCGAGGATCACCACCGGCATGGTGATGAGCGCCAGCGCCGTGGACACCGCCACGCTGGCGGTCACCTCGTCCTCGGCCACCTGGTAGCGCTGGGCGAACAGGAACACATTGGCTCCCACCGGCAGCGACGCCGCCACGATCATCACCGCCAGCGGCATGCCCGACAGGCCCAGCGCCCAGGCGAGCGCCACCAGCACCAGCGGGTGCACCACGCACTTGACCACCGCGATGCGCAGGGCCGCCTTGAAATGGTGGCCTACCTTGGTGAACGCCAGCGTCACGCCCACCAGCAGCAGCGAGATGGGCCCGAGCGCCTGGCCCAGCAGCAGCATGGGCTTGTCCACCACGGCCGGGATGGCGAGGCCCGTCTGCGCAAACAGCAGGCCCGCGATGATGGGCAGCGGCACCGGGTGCACGATGCCGTTGCGCACCGCCTGCAGCACGGTGCGCCACATGGCCTGCTGCGTGCCCCCGGCGCGGCCCGCATGCTCGCGCGCAGAGGCCAGCTCGAACACCACGGTGGCCGCGGTCAGCAGGATGAGTGCGTGCACCGAGATCAGGGTGAACAGCGTCACCAGCCCGGCCTCGCCAAACACCAGGCTTACCAGCGGCACGCCGATCATGATGGTGTTGCTGAAGGTGTTGGCCAGCGCGCGCGCCGCCGCCAGGCTGGAGAAGCCCAGCACCGCCATGGTGACGCCAAAGACGAGCATCGCCGCTGCGAAGTAGATGGCGATGGGCCCGAAGTCCAGGTCCTGCACATGCACCGAGCTCATGGTGCGAAACAGCAGCGCAGGGGTGAGCACCATGAACACGAGGTTGGCCAGGTCCTTCACGGCCTCGGCCCGTATCCACCCGCGCCGCCCCGTGTAGAAGCCGATGACGATGAACAGGATGACGGGGAGCAGCGAGGTGACGACGGGCGAGTTCACGGTGGGCGGCACGGCGCGCTGGGGCGGCCGGCAAAGGGGTGGACGACAGCGCGGCCTGTGGTGGCCGCGGCCGGTATTGTGGCCTCTGCCGCAGGTGCATCACAGCCTTTGCTATGAATTGAATAGCTGCTCCCGCAATCCCATCAAGCGGTAGGTGCCATTTTTCTTCAGTTTTTGGCATTCACCCGGGCATGCAGCCACCCACAGGCCAGCATGCGCCGCCCGCTGAAGGGGCCGGCGCCACGGGTGCAACACGCTTTGGAGCGCCCTATAGTGCCAGCCAGCATCCGCCACAGCGTGCATCGACATGAAGTTCGCCGCCTTCTTTCGCAACCTCAACCTGGGCCACGGCGCCGCGCCGTCGCGCGCTGAACTCGAGAGCATCTTCACGCGGGCCGGCGCGGGCGAGGCGGCATCGTTCCAGACCAACGGCACGGTGGCCTTCACCGCACGCGGTGTGCGACCCGCACGCCAGGTCCTGCGGGCGGTGCAGGCGATGCTGGTGCACGAGCGCGGGTTCGACGAGCCCGTCTTTCTGCGCGACATGCCCGGCCTGCTGTCCCTGCGCTTCCGCGACCCGTTTACCGGCCTGAGCAAGAGCCCGCCCGTGTACGACTTCTACGTGACCTTTCTGCACGACGACGCGCAGGTGGTGCCCGGCCTGCCGCAGAGCAACGCCCGCGGCGATGTGCAGGTGCTGCTGTACACCGACACCGCGTTGCTGTCGGTGAGCCACGCGCACGGCCTGACCATGGGCAGCCCGAATGTGTGGGCCGAAAAGCTCTTCGGCCTGCCCGCCACCACCCGCACCTGGGGCACGCTGTGCCGGCTGCTGGAGCGCCATGCGTGACCGCCCGTGGAACGAACTGCCCGGGGTTTGCCTGTCTCCTTGGCCGTTTGCCCTGCGCGCAGGCTGGCAAGCTGGCGGGGCTGACTGGGCGCCTGCCGCGGCCCGCCCCCTGGGCGCCTCGGCACCGCCACAAGCCAGCGCGCACAGGGCGCCCTTCCCTGCCCCCGTTGGTGACGGGCGGTGGAGCCGGGCGTACACCACGACATCCGGAGGGCTCCATGCTGTACACAGAACTTGAAATCCACGCGGCCGTGAAGCGGCTGATCCGCGAAGGCTACGCGGCGCTGACCCGGCGCCAGCAGCACATCGTGGACTCGCTCTCGGCCATCTGCTGACGCTGCTGACGCTGCTGACGCTGCTGACGCTGCTGACGCTGCGGCCAGCGCGGCCCGGCCGGTAGCGCCCAGCCGTTACTGCGGTGCCGGCGCCGCCGACAACAGCCGCGCCACCCCTTCCAGACCCATGACCTGGTGGTCGGCCCCGTCCCAGGGGCTGACGCCGGGCCGCACGGTCTGCACCGTCACCATGCCCAGCGCGCGCCCCGCGCCCAGCTCGGACAGCGGGTTGTCGCCCACCACCAGCACCTGCCGGGGTGCACACCCTTCCTGCGCCAGGATGTCCGCAAAGATGCGGCCCTTGCCGTGCGGCCCGTGCTCGTCGATCGCGTCGATCACCACGCGCTCGAACCAGGGCGCAATGCCCAGCGCGTCGATCTTGCTCTGCTGCAGCCGCCGAAACCCGCTGGTCACCAGGTACTTGCGCACCGGCAAACCGGGCAACAGGCCGATGTCGGCGTAGCCCGACAGCGGCGGGCGCATCTCCATGCGGCAAAACTCCTGCCAGCCCGCGTCGCGCATCGCGTCGCTGAAGCCGAAGCGCTCGGCCACCAGGTCGAAGGCCGTGTACCAGCACTCGCCAATGGCTTCTTCCAGCACCTCGGGCGACAGGGTGCCCTGGTTGGCCTGGCGGATGGCCACAAAGGCCGACTCGAACAGCGTGCCCATGGCGCGGGCGTCCAGCAGGCAGTTGTCCAGATCAAAAATCGCCACGGTGCAGGGCGCGCGGTGGGCGGGCACGAGGGGGATGGGCTCAGTCATTGCAGGGTTCGTTGTTGCAGTTCATGCGGGTCTAGCCAGCCACCACGGACACGCCGTGGTCCGCCAGCGTCAGGCTCACCGGCGCGCCCACATCCAGCGGCGCCTTGACCAGGGGCGAGACGACGAAGATCTCGCCCAGCGCGCTGGCAAACGTGTATTCCATGATGCTGCCCAGATAGGTGCGCTTGGTCAGCCGGGCGGCCAGGCCCGCCGTTGTGGCCGGGCCGATGATCCAGGCCTCGGGGCGCACGGCTATCTTCACCGGGCCGGAGGCCAGCGAGGGCGGCGACGGCACGCGCAGCGGGCCCAGGTCGGCATGGCCCGGGGCGCCGCCGGGGGGCTGGCTGGCTTGGTTGGTGCCCTCGAACAGCATGGCCTCGCCCATGAAGCCGGCCACGAACTCCGACGCGGGCTGCTCGTACAGCTCGCTGGGCGCGCCGCGCTGGGCGATGGCGCCCTTGTTCATCACGATGATCTGGTCGCTGACCGCCAGGGCCTCGCTCTGGTCGTGCGTCACGTACGCCACCGTGAGCGACAGCCGCTGCTGCAGCGTGCGGATCTCTTCGCGCATCGCGCGGCGCAGGCGGGCGTCCAGGTTGGACAGCGGCTCGTCGAACAGCAGCACCGCCGGCTCCAGCGCCAGCGCCCGGGCCAGCGCCACCCGCTGCTGCTGGCCGCCCGACAGCTCCGCGGGCCGGCGCTGGTCCAGCCCGTGCAGGCCCACGGTGTCCAGCATGGCGCGCGCCTTCTCGCGCACCTGGGCCTTGCCCAGGCCCGACATGCGCAGGCCATAGCACACGTTGTCGATCACGTTCATGTGCGGAAACAGCGCATAGCTCTGGAACACCAGGCTCACATTGCGCTGGGCCGGGCCCAGCGTGGTCACGTCGTGGCCGTCGATGAAAATGCGCCCGGCCGTGGGCGACTCCAGCCCGGCGATCATGCGCAGCGTGGTGGTCTTGCCGCAGCCCGACGGCCCGAGGATGGTGGTGAGCGTGCCCCGGGGCACGGCAAAGCTGATGTGGTCCACCACCAGCGGGTCGCTGTCGGCGGTGCCAAAGCGCTTGCACACGCCCTGGAACTCGATGCCATGGGACGCCAGGGGCGGAGGGAATGATGACAGGGTCATAGCAGTGGTTTCCTCAGGCAGGCGCGGCGCCTGGCGCTGCGGACAGGCCGTCCGGGGCCAGCGTGGCGCCCGTGTCCCCCGACGCCGCCGACGGCCCCCAGGTCACGAGTGCATCCACGCCCACCACCCGCCCCGCGTCCTGCCGGTTGAACAGGGTCACCTCGGCGCCCATCGACTCGGCGATCTGCTTGCAGATCGACAGGCCCAGGCCCACGCCGCCCTTGCCCGCAGAAAACGGCTGGAACAGGCGCTGGCGCACCCCGTCCTCGATGCCGGGGCCTTCGTCCCACACCAGCATTTCGCGCCAGCCGGTGCTGTCGCGCAGCAGCACGCCCAGCCGCCCGTGCGCCGGTGTGTGGTGGATGGCATTGGCCAGCAGGTTGCGCATCAGCTCGCCCAGCAAGGCAGCGTCGCCGGGCACCGAGAGGTCAGGCCCCTCCAGCGCAAAGTCCAGGCGCTTGGCGGCGATCAGCGGTGCCAGCTCCATCACCGCCTCGCGCGCCACGGCGTTCAGGTCCACGCAGGGCAGCTCGCCCATGCGCTTGAGCTGCTCCACCTTGCTCAGGCTGAGCAACTGGTTGGCCAGGCCCGAGGCCCTGTCCACCGTGTGCAGCATCTGCTGCAAGGCGTCGGCCGGCAACACGTCGCCATGGATGGCCGACTGCAGCTGCGTGCGCAGCACCGCCATGGGGGTGCGCAGCTGGTGCGTGGCGTCGGCCAGAAAGCGCCGCTGCTCCTCGATCCAGCGGCTTTGCCCCGCCTGCAGCGTGCGCAGGTGCACCACGGCAGGCGCCAGCTCCGACGGCCCTTCGTACGGCGCCACGGCCGCGCCCGCCGGCCGCTCCAGCGACGCATCCGCGCGGCGCAGCCAGGCGGACGCCACATGCGCCAGCGCCACCGACACGGCGCTCATCGCCAGCGCCAGGGCGTAGACGGCGCGCAAGACCGGGTTGTCCAGCATCTGCCCCAGGGTGGGCAGGCGCTCGTTCCAGCGGCGCGCCACCTGCCGCACGACGGGCTCGCCGCCAGCGGCAACCCCTGCGGGCTGGTACAGCGTGGCGCCCACGCGGGCCAGTTGGCCGTCGATCTCCGCCAGGTAGAAGTGCACCTGCCCGGGCGCGCCGAGTTCGTGCACCGACAGCAAGGGCGGCACCGCCGCGCTGCCGGCCAGGCGCTCGCCGCCCAGCCGGGTCTCGCGCAACCACTGCGGCCGGACGGATGGCGTGGCGTAGGCTGGCGCACCGGTATCGGCGTCGTTGTCGTTGTCGTTGTCGTTGTCGTTGTCGGTGCCTTGCCCCGCCGGCCAGGCCAGCAGGGCCACGCGCAGGGTGTTGTCCTGCCAGTCGGCATTGGTGCGCATCTGCTGCACCGCATGTGCGCCAGTGAACAGCGCCACCAGGCCCCACAGCGCCGCCAGCGGCCACACCACCAGCAGCCGCCGCAGCGAGCCGCCGCGCGGCTGCCAGCGCCGCGGCCCGTGCCACGCACCCCACCGACGCCGCATTGGCGTCACCGGGGTGCCCCGCCCTTTTGCGCGGCCATGCTGTCGCCGTCGCACAGCAGGTAGCCCACGCCGCGCAGGGTCACGATCTCGGCATTGGTGCCCACCAGCTTCTTGCGCAGGCGGTGCACGACCACCTCTACCGCGTCGGCCTGCACCTGCTGCTCGCCCGTGTCGGCAAACACCTGTGTGCGCAGCTCTTCCTTGCTCACCACCCGGTCCACGCGGGACATCAGCAGCCGCAGCAGCTCGGCCTCGCGCTGCGACAAATCCAGCGGCAACGCATCGTTGTAGAACACCCCGCTGCCCGGCTCGCGGTACAGCGTGCCGCAGCGCAACTGCCCGTCGCGCCCCACCCGCCGCGTGAGCGCCCGCAGGCGCGCCACCAGCTCGTCCAGGTCGAACGGCTTGGCCAGGTAGTCATCGGCGCCCGCCTCCAGCCCCGCGATCCGGTCCGTCACCGCCGCGCGGGCCGTGAGCGCCAGCACGGGCGTGGTGCTGCCGCCATCCCGCAGGCGGCGCAGCACCTCCAGGCCGTCCAGCCCGGGCAGCGACAAATCGAGCGTGATCACGTCGAACACGGTGCGGCGGGCGGCCGCCAGCGCCTCCTTGCCGTCCGCACAACACAGCACCTCGAAGCCGCGCGCCGCCAGGCTGCGGCTCAGGGCGCCGGCCAGATCAAAATCGTCTTCGACCAGGAGGAGTTTCATAAGCAGGGGATCATGCCGCGTGCGCACAGGGGCTGCCATTGTGCTTTCACCAAGGGTGGGTGAAAGCAAGTCGAAAGCGGGTGGATGCAGGGCGACGGCAGGCCTGCTGTCGTGACAGACGACGCGCTGGCTGTCCCTGCCCGGCTCACCGACCTGACCCCGCCGCGCCCACGGTGGCAAGCCGCGCCTCGACCAGAGCGATTTCATCCGCCAGCAGCCCGCGCAAGCGCTCAGCACTGAACGGCGCCGTGATCAGTACGGTGTTGTTGTTGTCCGATGAGGCGCACAGCTGGATGCGCGCAGCCTGCGCCGCAGTGCCCGCCAGCACGCGCCACCCGGGTGCTTCGCTGCGGATGCCACTGCACCTCGCGGATGAAGTACGTGCGCGATACGCCGTTGTCGATGGGCTCGGGCACCAGCCCGAAGTGGCCCGCCAACAGTTCGTGAAGCTCGGTGTGCGTCATCCCACCCGCCCCGCCCATCCCCACTGCCCCGCGACCAGCCAGCCCCACATGCCCAGCACGGCCAGAAAATTGACCATGAAAACGACGCCACGCAACCGCACATTGGACGTGAACACCTGCACCAGGCTGTGCGCCACGCGGCCTGCGATGAATGTCCAGGCCAGCGCGACCTGCACGGTATCCACCGCCTGCAGTTGCCACAGCAGCAGGCACACCACGTAGAAGAACAGCGGCCATTCGAACTGGTTGGACAAATTGGCGCTCACCCGCCGCTCCATGGCCGCCCACGGGTTGGAGCCATCGGGATTGCAGCCGATACCCCAGACTGTGGGGGCGCGCACTGCAGTGAGCAAGGCATACAGGAGAGCGGCCAGTGCGACGTGCAATGCCATGGGGTAGAGCAGTAAGTTGGGCATGGTGGGCTGGCGCCGGCAAGCAACGCGTGGATGTGGGTGGATAGGGATGGGCGCGTGTGCGCTGGGCGCCCGTCAGGCCTGCCTCGCGCGTGGCCCCGAGGTCACGTCATACGGCCTCCATGCCAAGTATGACTAGGGGCAAGTGGCATCGCGGTCGGTACTGATGTCTGTGCAGCAGCGAGGTGAAGGTTCATAGGTCAGTGGCGAGCAGACGTCCTGCTGCAGCGCCGTCACGGCGCCTCGGCGTCATGGACATCGACCAGCCACGTGGGTCACAAAGAAAACGTGTACCCCGACTCTGCCTGTGCGCGCAGCCACGCGAACAACTGCTCTGCGCCTGCCACGATGGGATTGAAAAGGGCAGATTCTTCGTGCGACCAGAAGTACACCGCACCGACGTCCGGCCCCGCGGTGCGCAGCAAGAAGCAGTCGCTCGAGTTCTCGTCGCCCACGATGGGCAGCATGCTCAGCGGGTCGATCCCCTCGTTGGCGATGGCCTGGCGGATCTCGGCGGCCAACTCGGGCGAGCTGTCGTCGTGCAGGCCGAGCCAATCCATGATTTCTGCGTGCTTCTCCAGCGCCTGCGGGATGCTGAACAGCTGGTAGGACTGGCGGTACTCGCCATCGACCACCGTCAGTTGGTGCGACTGGTCGGGGGCGCTGATCCAGTGCACATATGCCGCGCAGGATGCGTTGTCCAGCACTGCGGGGAAGTGCTCGCGCAGCAGATCGAGCTGTGCCGCTGTGGCGCTCTCTCCTTGGGCATATTCGAATCGCAGCGCACCGATGCGTTGGCGCTCGGTGTCGTTGGCCTGCGCGGCTTCGCGCTGGATGTAGTTCTGGTAGACGGGGTCGTCAAGCACGTCAGGCATGCGCAAGCTCCATTTGCGGTGGCACGCGTGAGCCTCGGCGGTGCGTCCCAGCTGGAGCAGAGCTGTCACACGAAACTGCTGTATCTGCGTTGTGCCGCTGCTGGTGCTGTCGGCCAAGGCAATGGCCTGCAGTGCCTGCTCGGGCTCGTTGGCAATGCACAGCGCGTACTCGGCCATCGTCTGCGCGGCAGCGGCAAGTTGCGCCGGTGCACCCGCATAGCTGTCGCCGAAGTAATAGCTGCTGCTGCCGGTGTGCATGTAAAACGGGCCGGTGTTTTGTTGCTCGGCACTGGTGATGATGGCGATGCAGTGGTTCAAAGCGGCGGCCCAGTCGTCATCGTCAGCGTCATCGGCAGCTGCGTCCGGGTTCGCGCGTGCGCGGTTGGCGTGCGCACGCCGCGCTGCCGTATGCCAGAACCACGCACCCTCGCTGTGCTGGCACTGCTGCAGCAGCTCAAGCGCGCCATCGTTGTCGCCGCATTCGGTGTGCAGCGCCGCCAGATCCATCAGGCACTCGTCGCGGGTCTTGGGACGGTGGCCGGCAATGCTGGCAGGCCCATAGACCCTGTCCGGTGCCACCACTTCTTCAAAGCCGCTGCCCGCCAACGTTGCGCGCAAGGCGACGAATCGCTGCAGCACCGCCTGCGGCCCGCCCTCTGCGGGAAAGACGAGGTCTTCCACCATCTTGAAACGCTCGGCCGACGTGCGCGCCTCCTGCCGCTTCCAATACGCTTGTCCGTCATAGCCGTTGGGATGGAGCGTGAGCTGTATGAGCAACGGCGCGCTGTTCTTGCGCTGGGGGGCCGTTTCGATCCAGTGGCAGGTGTAGGCAGTCATGGCGTGCTGGGCGCAGGGGGAAACAATAGTGGTCAGGAGACACTGGTGCCCGCGAAGGCTGACGCAGTGCGCATGGCCTGTGGCCGCCTAGGACTATAGCCAGCCCTGCCGGATTTTCTTGTGCATCGTCGGCGTGGTGTTGGCCTTGCTGTCGGAGACCGGCCTGATCATCCGGTTGAAAAAGCCCGTGGCACGCAGACGCTCACCCGGAGTGGCGCTGCAGACAATCTAGCCGGATAGAGGACGGGCCCAACCGTGCCAACCGTCCGTCTCCAAGGTCACAGGTTGTGATCTCAAACCTTCAGCGACCGCTCCAGGTCGGTCAGCCGGTAGCGGGCCAGTGCCAGGTTGCCCTTGCTGCGGTCGAGCACCAGGTACAGGAACAGCCCTTCGTTGTTGGGGATCAGGCGGATCAGGTGATATTGCTCGGCCAGCGTGATCAGGATGTCTTCGATGCCGCGGCGGATGCCCAGGGATTCCATGGTCTTGAGCTTGGCCTGCACGACCTGCGTGTTGCCCGCGGCGGCAAGATCCAGGTTCATGCCGCTGCCGGCCTGCGCCAGGCACATGCCGCTGCGGTAGTCCACCAGCGCCACGGCCAGTGCGCCGTCGATCGTCATGGCTGCGTCCATGGAACTCTTCAGATTCGAACTCATACCGTCTGTGCCTTTTTTCTCTTCGTTGAAATACTCATTGACCGTCTTGACCTTGCCCACCTGCTCCATCAGCACGAACCACAGCGTCTGCGGGTCGCTGTTGGGCAACTGGTATTTGTGAACCCCTGCGCGCGGGTGGGTGCGCAGGAACTTGGCGATCTCCATGTCTTCCATCACGGCGTTGGGCAGCAGGAAGAACCACACCGCCCGCGCGTCCAGCAGCGGCTGCAGCGCCAGCACTGCCGGCAGCATGGTGAAGGCGCCGGGGCCCACCAGGATGGCCACGGCGTCGGGCTGGGCTGGCAGTTGGGACAGATCCGGCACGTTGGCAGGCCGGTACCAGCTGATCTCCGGAGACCCCGCCACACCGCCCAGTGGCATCTTTTCCCAGGCGCCGTGGCCGGTGGTGCCGGTCACACCGAGCTGGGCCAGCGCGTAGCCGCCAATGCGTGAAGTCAGGTCCAGGACGGCAATTTCGGGTACGGGCATCGACGGTCGGCTCGGTAATAAAGGGGGAAAGTGGCTGATCTGGACATCGGGGTTGGTGGACGGGGACCTATCCCCTAGCCCCATGTGGCAGTGCCGGATGTCGGCGGACAGACCCCCACGAAGCTTAGTCAGCGGCGCGGGTGGGTGTCCGGATGGCCCGATCCCCCAACGCCCGGCGCGGGACGCCGTGGGGACGATCGGTTTTTGATCAGGTGCTGGGTCTCAAACCAGGGTTTTCACCGAGGATTTTATGACTTGTATCCAGTTATTGCAAACAGTTGAATTTTGTTAACAATTGGAATGAACTGGCGAGACTTCCCGTCCATTCCTAGTCACGGCCCGGGCGCGGGCTGCCAACTCGCATGGCGCCCGGGCCCGTCCATCAAAACGCTACCTTCACCCCCACCGTCACATTGCGCCCCATCAGCGGCGCCGCGTTCTTGATGAACGAGGTGTGCGCATACGCCAGGCGGTCGGTCAGGTTGTTCGCCTTCACATACACCTGCCACGGTGTGCCGCCGCTGAACTGGCCGCTGTAGCTCACGCCCACATTCAACATGCCGTACCCGGGCGTGGCGGTTTCGAACTCCGCCACACGACCCTGGCGGGCCACCTGCACCCATTCGACCTGGCCTTCCCAGGCGTTCCAGTTGCCGTCCAGGCGCAGGCCGGCGCGGGTGGCGGGGATGCGGGGCAGCAGGCCGCCGCCGGCCAGGCGCGCGCGCACGGTGTCGCCGAACAGGGTGATGCCGAAGTGGCGGTTCAGGCGCTGGCGCACCTGACCTTCGATGCCGGTGAAGGTGGCGTCGGCCTGGCTGTACTGCAGCAGTTGCAGGCCGTCGACCTCGTCCAGCGTGCGGCCGTAGATGTAGTTGCTGATGCGGTTGCGGAACACGCTCACGCCGAAGGTGGTGTCGCCGCTGGTCTTCTTCAGGCTGATGTCGATGTTCTGCGAGATCTCGGAGCGCAGGTCGGGGTTGCCGCGCTCGTACGTGCTGGTGGCCATGTGCAGGCCCTGGGCGTACAGCTCTTCGGCCGACGGAGCCCGGCTGGCGCGGGTGAACGAGGTGCCCACCTGGTAGCCGGGCGTGAACTTCCACACCGCGCCCAGCGACGCGGACGTGCCGTTGTGGCTGCGCTCGATGCCGCTGGTCTGCGCCTCGGCCGTCTGGCGGTCGTGGCGCAGGGCGGCTTCGAAGCGCCAGTCGCCCAGGCGGTATTCCTCCAGCGCGAAGAAGCCGAGCTTGCGGGTGATGGTGGGCTCCACATACGCCTCTTCGCCCTCGGCGCTGAACTTGCGCTGCGAGGTCTGCAGGCCGATCAGACCTTTGAAGCCGGCGATGGGTTCGTGCTGCAGCTCGATGCGGGTGTCGTAGGCCTTGTTCTTGAAGGTGGTGCTGATGGCGCCGTCCTCGACCTCGTCGTGCACGTAGTCGGTGACGCCGGCGCGCAGGCGCAGCGCCGAGAAGCCGGCAAAGGGGTTGCGCAGCTCACCGCGGATGTCGAAGCGTTCGCTGCGCAGGTCCACCACCGGCACGTCACCGGCCTCCGCGCCGTGGTCATGGTCGTGGCCCTCCTCACCTTCGTCGGCATGGGCACCGCAGTGCAGGTGGTCGCCGTGGGTGTGGCACCCCTCAAAGCTGTGGTTGTGCCCTGGCAGCCCGTACTTGGCAGTCTGGCGGGTGTAGGCCGCGCCCAGGTAGCCCCGGTCGCCCACCCACGACAGGCCGACGCTGCCGGTGTCGGTGCGGTTGAAGCTGCCCAGCACCTTGCGGGCGGGCTCGCCGTTGGGCGCCCAGCCTTTGCCCACGCGGTAGTCGCTGGCGTCGCGCGAGACGCCTTCCACGTGCACGGCCAGGTTGCCAGTGCCGCCCGTGAGCGAGAAGGCCCCTGCCCCTTCGCGCGCGCCGGTGTTGGCGCGCAGCTCGGCGCTGCCTTCGTAGCCCTTCTCCGGCACGGCGGTGGGGATCTTGCCGTCCAGCACGTTGACCACGCCGCCCACCGCTCCGTTGCCGTAGACCAGGGCCGACGGGCCGCGCAGCACCTCGATCTGCGTGGCCAGCAAGGGCTCGGACACCACGGCGTGGTCGGGGCTGATGGTGGAGGCGTCGTGCAGCTCGGCCCCATCCGACAGCACCTTGACGCGCGGGCCGTCCATGCCGCGGATGATGGGGCGGCTCGCGCCCGCGCCGAAGTGGCTGCTGGTGATGCCGGGCTCGCTGTTGAGCGTCTCGCCCAGCGTGGCCTCGCGGCGGCGCACGAGCTCGTCGCCTTCGAGCACCGTGGCGGGCGTGGTCATCTCCGTCGCGCCCAGTTGCAGGCCGCTGGCAGACACGGTGACGGACGGCAGGCTGGGCGCGGTATCGGCCGACACCGGCGCCGATGGGGCCACAGCAACAGGCGAGGCCTGCGCGTGCGCGATGCCGGTACCCGACAGCGCCAACATGGCCGCGAAGGCCACGGGACGAAGGGCTGGGCGGCTGCGGTGGGCGGCAAAACGGGGGGCGAGGAAGGTGTGTGTCATGGTGGTGCTTGCTGGCAACGGGCAGGTGCGCACCGCGATGGCAAAGCCAGGCGTGCGGCGCGCGGCTGCACACCAATAGACGTGCAGCCATGAATAAAAATGGCCTCCAGCGCTTGATGGTCAAGCGCTGGCAGCTATGAAATCAGGAGTGAGCTAGAGGTGGAAGCACAGATGGCCGCGGCGAACGGCGGGCCCTCGGCCGCCCCAGCGGCTGCACGGCGATCCAATCCAATTCGATCAAGTGCGGTGCAGTGCTGTCAGGCGACAAGGCTCAGGCGCTGGATAGGCCAGACGCCAAAAAGCCCAGGGGCGTGGTGCTTCTCAGCCCCGAGGCGGGCCGCGCGCCTGGAACAGCGCGACATGCGCAGCGGCGGTGCGCAGCGCATGGTCGGCAGGCGGTGCGTGCGCAGGCACCGCGTCGGGCAGCGCCAGGGTGGCACTGTGCAGGGCATCGCCCAGCGCAAGCTGGTCGAGCAAAAGGCAATCGACGGGCGCGTGCTGTCCCAGGAGGAGCGACAGAAGCCCGTGGCTGTGGGCCGCAGCGGGCAGCGCGGCATCTGCGGAGCGGGTGCCCGTAGCTGCCGATGCAAAAGGCAATGAAGGCGCTACACCCGCGCTGTGCGTCAGCGCCTGACCGGCATGCACCCGGCCCAGCGCGCCGAAGTGCGCCAATTGGTGCAGCCGCCCCAGCGTAGGCACCACCACCAGGGCCAGCAGCAGCCACGCCAGCGCCAGCCGCACCATGGCCTGCGTCTGCAGGCGGCTTGCCCACTGGCCCACACCGCCCCACATGCGCCAAGGCGCGCCCTGCCCGGTACTGCGGTGGGCAGGCGTCGGCTGGTGCCGGTGTGGGCGGGATGGGGAAGTCACGAAAAGATGCAGTGCAAAACGAAAGGGAACCAGTGAGGACAGGCGCACGGCGCGGAACGCCGGCGCCCCTGCGATTATTTCACCGGCACGGCCTCCACCACGCGGTAATACAGGCCGTACTGGTCATTGTGGAGCACGGTGAACTTGCCCTCGACCACCACGGGCTCCATCGAATAGCGCACGGGGGTCTTCGCCTTCACCTCGACCATGCTCTCGGGCCCCCCCGGAAGGCAGAACGAGCAGGTCAGCGGCACCGAAGTGAGCAGAAAATGCGTCTGCGTGGCCTTGGCATCCAGCGGCATCATGAAGCCCTGGATGCGCTGCGTGGTCTTGTCCATGCCCTTTTGCGCATCGCTGAACACGGGCAGGATGCCATCCTTGGTAGTCTTCTTGGTCAGGTCGGTCAGCACCGACCAAGGAATCACATCCGTGCGCTGGGGCAGCGGCGCGATCGGGCTGTTCGGGCTGTGATACCCCGCCCCCGAGCCCGACGGCACACCCGCCACCGGCGCCCCACCCGCGCCGGCTGGCAACGGCGAACTGAGCACAAGCGCTGCGGAAGGCTTGGCTTGTGCCAGCGCGGTACCAGAAACACCGAGACCCAACGCCAGCGCCAAAGGCAGAGCGATAGAGCGCCCGGTCACAAACCGAGGCAACCAACGATGGTGCATAAAAATCCCCTCCGTAAACGCCCCGTGCGCACAGGGCCAGCTATTCCATATGTGTAACAGCGCCGTCGACAAACGGGCCGATTCCACCTGAACTCCGTTGCGCCCGCGCCCTGCAAAACCGGCGCGCCCCAATCCCAGCGCCCCCGTGGAACCGGCTCCGCCGGGCCACCGGGGGCGTCCCCCTCAGGGGGGAAGGCGCGCAGCGCCTCAGGGGGAGCCTTAATGACCGTGGCGCATGCCGCAATACTTGCCAATCCCCAGACCCTTGCATGCGGTCTGGAGTTCCTTCTGGCAGGTGTCGTGGTCTTTGCCAGACTCCAGGCACTTGGCCGCGGCCTCGTGCGCGGCGGCCATGGCGCGGTGGCGCTCCACATCGGCCTTGGTTTCCTTGTCGGAATGCGCGCCCTGCGCATGGGCCACGGCACCGGCCAGCAGCATCAAGGGCACCAGGGCCACGGTGGTGAACAGCTTTTTCATGGAGAACCTTTCGAAAGATGAGGAGTGAAGATTGAAGTGAAATGAAGAACAGGAAGCTCAGGGCTGGCTCAGCAGGTCCGCCACCTCGGTGCGGTAGGCCTGCATGGCTGGCAACAGCGCCGCCAGCGCCGCCACCGCACCGGCCAGCAGCGGCACGCCCGCCTCGGCCGGCAGCCACACCAGGCCGCTCACCGGCAGCAGGCCTTGAGACTGCAGCACCCAGCCCAGCGTGTGCGCCAAGGTGTGGCCCATCAGCAAGCCCAGGGCCGACGCCATGGCGGCCAGCCACAGCGCCTCCCACAGCACCAGCCCGGCCACGCGGCCCGGGGGCGCGCCCAGCATGCGCAGCATGGCCAGGTCGGCCCGGCGCTCGCGCACCGCGTTCCACAGCGCGATGAACACGCTGAGCGCCGCCACCGCCAGCAGCACGCCGCCAAACGCGCGCAGCACATCGGCTCCCACACCTAGCAGGCGCAGCAGGCGCGTCACCTCGATGGCGGGCGCGGCGGCCTGCAAGGCAGTGTCGGCATTGATCTGGCGCGGCAGCGTGACGGCGGCCAGGGGCGTGCGGTAGCGCAGCAGTGCCACGGTCACTTCGCGCTCTTCCTTCAATATCTCCAGATCCTCAGGCTCGGTGGCCGTGGCGGTCTCGTGCACCATCCAGACGGATTCGGTGCGGGTCAGCACAAGGCGGTCGAGCACGCAGCCGCAAGGCGCCAGCACGCCGCTCACGCGGTAGGGGTGGTCGCCGTGCGCGTGCCCTCCCCCGCCCAGGCCGTGGCTGCCGATGAAGGTGGCGCCCACCAGCGGCGCACCGCCGTGGTCGGGCTTGACAATGCCGCGCGCCACGCTGGCGCCCAGCACGGCGTCCATGGGCTGCTGCCACAGGGCGCCTTCCGCCAGCGTGGCGCTGTAGTGCGATACATAGTCCGGCGTGGTGCCCACGATGCGGTAGCCCTGGTAGCTGTCGCCCAGGCTCAGCGGGATGACCTGCGCCACCAGCGGGTTCTTCTGCAGGGCCTGCACCTCCTGCAGCGGGATGTTGCCGGTGGGCACGTCGATGTGGAACACGCCCGCCAGGATCAGTTGCAGCGGGCTGCCCTTGGCGCCCACCACCAGGTCGATGCCATCCAGGTCCCGCTCGAAAGCCTTGTCGAGCTGCGTGGCCACCAGCAGCACCAGCGTGATGGCGGCCAGGCCCAGCGTGAGCACCAGCAGGTTGAGCACGGCGGCCAGCGGACGGGACCACAGGTAGCGCCAGGACAGGGATGCGAGCTTTACTATGTTTTTCATAGCTGGTTGCGCCCGTCCAGAGCGCGGTAGGCCGCTGTTTCATTCAAATCCAGCTGCTGCACGCCGGCCAGTGCCTGCACCACGCGCTGGTCGTGCGTGGCGATGACCAGGCTGGCGCCACACGCGGCGGCGCTGCGCTGCAGCAGGGACAGCGCGTCGGCGGCGGCTTCGTCGTCCAGGCTGGCGGTGGGTTCGTCGGCCAGCAGCAGCTCGGGCGCCAGCAGCACCGCCCGCGCCAGCGCCACGCGCTGCGCCTGCCCGCCCGAGATCTGGTGCGGCTTGCGCGCGGCCAGCTCTGCCACACCCAGTTGCGCCAGCGCGCGGGCTATTGCAGAGTCGTCGCGCGGCAGCCCGGCTGCAAAGTAGACCAGGCCCAGGTTGTCCGCCACGGTGAGTGCGCTGGACAGGTGCAGCTTTTGTGGCAAGAACCCGATGCTGCGCGCGCGCCAGGCATCGAGCTCCGCGCCGCGCTGCGTGCCCAGCTGCAGGCCGCCCACGAACAGGTCACCGCCGCTCGCGCCGCGCAGGCCGGCAATGAGCGACAGCCAGGTGGACTTGCCCGTGCCCGAACGGCCGCGCAGCAGCAGCGTGCCGCCCTGGTTCAGGTCCACATCCGGAAAGCGCAGCGGCGCATCGCCCGTGGGGTAGGTGTAGGCAAGGCCTCGGGTCCGGATCATGCCGCCGCGCCCCCAGCAGGGTGCGCGCAGCCCGCGCAGCGGCCCCGCACGGCAATGTCCACCGCCAGGCTCTCGTGCCCTGCGGTGGCCAGCGCCTGCAGCACCTGCTTCAACGCTGTCTGCACCTTGGCAGAGCCCTGCGACAGGCGGAACTGGCGGTGGCAGTCGTCGCATTCAAAGCGCGGCGCGGCGCCCTCCTCGCCTTGGGGTGCGAGCGCATACCGCGTCACGCGGGCGGCATCCACCTGCTTGTGCAGCAGCCCGGCCGCGGCGAAGCGGTCGAGCATGCGATAGACGGTGACTTTGTTGACCGGGGCGCCGGCACTGGCCAGGGCAGCCTCGACTTCGGGTTCGGAGAAGGCTGCGTCTGGGCGGGCTGCGTACAGCGCAGCCAGTGCGCGTGTGGCACGGGTCGCACGCATGCCTGCGGGCATCGCCCAGCCTGGGCGATGATGAGGGCTCGGGCGGGAGGGCTTGGGAGCGGTGGACATGGCTGCAGGCTGGCAGGTGGAGTAACGCAATTGGGTTGCATTATGCCGCCGCAGCAACCCTTCGCTAACATGGGCCATTTGAAAGGGCCCCTTTGGGATACGAATACACGTTAAAGGTGCCGCAGGAGGCCATGGCTCGCGTGTCGGACGAGGCTGCGGCAGAAATCTCCAGGCTCCTTGAAAGCCTGGGGCCTGACGCCAGCCGCCATGTCGCCATCACCCTGATTCCTGAAGGCCTGCTGTTGTGCGACCACCTGTCTGACCGGGTGGTGGCCGCTCTGGCCTTTCACAAAGCCATTCAATGGTTGCTGCGCTTCTCGCTCAACGTGGTGGTCGAGGATGCCTGAAATGACAGCGACGGCTGCAGCGCGCATCGCTGACGCATGCCCAGCCACCGTAGGCCCGGCGTGCGCGGCATGTCCAGTGCGGGGGCTGTGCGCGGCTATGCCTTCACATACCGCGCAAACGTCTTCCTGAACTTCTCCACCTTCGGCCCCACCACAAACGCGCAGTAACCCGCATTCGGGTTCCGCGCAAAGTAGTCCTGGTGGTAGGCCTCGGCCGTGCTGTAGTTCTGCAGCGGCTTGACCTCGGTGGTGATGGGCGCGCCGAACAGCTTGTCCTGCGACATCTGGCGGATCATCGCGTTGGCTGCCTCGCCATCCTCGGGCTTGTCGAAGTAGATGCCGCTGCGGTACTGCGTGCCCACGTCGTTACCCTGGCGGTTGAGGGTGGTCGGGTCGTGGGTGTGGAAGAAGATTTCCAGCACTTCTTCCAGGCTGATCTCGTCGGCGTCGTACGTCAGCCGCACCACCTCGGCGTGGCCGGTGTCGCCCTGGCAGATCTGCTCGTAGGTGGGGTTGATGGTCTGGCCGTTGGTGTAGCCGCTTTCCACGTCGGTGATGCCGCGCACGCGGTCGAACACGGCCTCGGTGCACCAGAAGCAGCCGCCGCCCAGGGTGATGGTTTGAAGGTTCTGTGCCATGTGGGTCTCCATGCGATGAATGGTTTCAGAGGCATGGTACGCGGCAGCCGGTAACGCAGTGCGGGCGGGGGCATTGGGCCGCCCGCTGGTTCGTCATTCGTACTGTCTGCCCTGCTCCATCAGCTCGGGCGTGCCGATCAGCGCGTTGAGCCCGTCGAAGTCCAGCATGCGCTCCTTGAAAGGCGCCGTGGTCTGGTGCGTGTGCAGGCTGGCGTAGTAGCCCTGCAGGGTGTGGGCCACCGCCCGCGCCGTGCCGCCAGGGAAGATGGCGATGCGAAAACCGCGCTGGCCCAGCTCCTGCGCGCTTTGCACCGGGGTCTTGCCGCCCTCGACCATGTTGGCCAGCAAGGGGATGCGGTGGGCAAAACGCTGGCAGGCGGCGTCCATCTGTTCGGGCGTGCGCAGGGCTTCGATGAAGAGCGCATCCACACCGCACTCCAGGTAGCGCTCGGCCCGGTCGAACGCGGCCTCGATGCCCTCGACCGCCAGCGCGTCCGTGCGCGCCAGGATCAGGATGCTGGCGTCGCGGCGGGCGTCGAGCGCGGCGCGCAGCTTGCCGCACATCTCGGCGGCGGGCACCACGGTCTTGCCGTCCAGGTGGCCGCAGCGTTTGGGAAAGCCCTGGTCCTCGATCTGCACCATGGCCGCGCCCGCACGCTCGAAGCCGCGCACCGTGCGCTGCACGTTCAGCGCGTTGCCAAAGCCGGTGTCGGCATCCACGATGACGGGCTTGCGCACCCGCTCGGTGATGCGCGCCAGGGTGTCTTCCACCTCGGTGTAGGTGGTCAGGCCCACGTCGGAGCGGCCCAGCCGTGTGTAGGCGATGGAGGCGCCGGAGAGGTACAGCGCCTCGAAGCCGGCCTGCTCGGCCACCAGGGCGCTCAACGCGTCGTAGATGCCTGGGGCCAGAAGGATGTTCGGCTGCTGCAGCCGTTCGTGCAGGGTCATGGCAGTCATGGCGGTCATGGTTTGGAACCCGTAGGGGGACGAAGCAGATGGGCGGCGGTGTAGGCCGCCAGGTAGCCGCCGGCCACGGCGCTCAGCAGGCCGTTGCCCGAGAGGTAACCCCAGACGGCATCGCCCGAGACACCACGCGCCGCGCCGCCTGCGGCCAGCAGGTTGGGAAACGGGCGGCCCTGGGTGTCGAGCACGCGGCACTGCGCGTCGATGTCGAGCCCGCCCTGGGTATGGAACAACGCGCCGGTGACCTTGACGGCGCAAAACGGCGCCTGCAGCGCTCGCGTGCCCGGGCGGGGGTACGGGCCCTGCCCTGCCAGCGTGGCCGCCAGCGCGGTGTCGTCGCAGCCTATCAACGCCGCCAGCGCCTGCACGCTGTCGCAGTGCTTCACCGCGCCCGCGGCTTCGGCGTCGACGAAGTCCGGAAAGCCGCGCGCCAGGGCCAGAATGGGCGCGTCGAACACGTTCCAGGCCACGCCGCCCGGCTGGGCCAGCACATGCACCGAGGCCTCGGAGTAGCCCTGTGTCTCGTCATGAAAGCGACGGCCCTGCGCGTTGACCTGCATGCCGCCTTCCATCATCAGCGCCCACGAGATCAGCGCGCCCTGCGGTATGGCCCACGAGCCGTGGCCCTGGTAGCCACCCAGGTCCGCCAGGCACGCGCCCAGTGCGCGGCCCCAGGCGATGGCGCTGCCGTCGTTGCCGGTGTGGCCGGCGAACAGGGCGTCGCGCATTTCGGGCAACAGTTCGCGCACCATGGCGGCGTTGCCGCCGAAGCCGTTGCAGGCCAGGATGACGGTGTCGCACGACAGGTGCTCCAGTGTGCCGTCCGGCCGCTCGTAGCCCACGCCCAGCAGCAGGCCGGTGTCGTCGGCCCACAGCTCGCGCACGGCGGCGTCGGTGACCAGGGGAATGTCGGCGGCCGCCACCGCGTTGGCCAGCCGGCCCATCAGGCCCACGCCGGTTTTCTCGGGCACGGCGTGCATGCGCCGCACGCTGTGGCCGGGGTACAAGAATCCATCGAGCACCTGCCACTCCAGGCCGTGGCGGTCCTGCAGCGCATCGAGCGCGGGGCCGATGGCGCGGGCGTAGGCCTGCACCAGTTGCGGCGCTGCCCTGCCCTTGGCCTTGGCGGTGATGTCGGCGGCAAAACGTTCGGCGCTGTCCGCAATGCTCAGGTCCTTTTGCACTTGCGTGCCCGGTGCCGGGATGAAGCCTGAGGACAGCGCTGATGAGCCCGTGGGAGTGCCGTCGCGCTCCAGCACGGCGCAGTCCACACCCAGGTCGTGCAGCATCAGCGCCGCGGTCAGGCCGCAGGCGCCACCGCCCACGATGGCGACAGGCACATGGTTGTCCCGCGCGGCCGCCGGCATGCTGTCGGCGCGGCGGATGGTCGGCAGCGTGCTGCTCATGGCGTGCCTGCAGCCAATGCGGCGGTGAAGTCGTTGCAGGTCAGCACCTGCGCCACGGTAGCCATGTCCGCCAGCGCGGTGTCGTGCACCTCCTGGCGGAAGGCGGCACAACCGTCGGACAGCACCAGGGTGCGGTAGTCGCGCATGTGGGCGTCGCGCACCGTGCTGGCCACGCCGCCGTTGGTGACGATGCCGCACACCGCCACGGTGTCGATGCCCGCGCGGCGCAGCACCCAGTCGAGCTGGGTGTTGAAGAAAGCCGAATACGCCACCTTGCACACCGCCACATCGACCCAGGGCGCAATGTCGGACACCATGGCCTGGCCCGCGCTGCCCGGCGCGAAGTCGCCGCGCCGCAGGAACGGGCGCAGGGTCTTGAGGTGGGGCGAGATCATGGGTTCGCCCTGCGCATCGGGCCACAGGGTGAACTGGCTGCCCACCACCATGCCGCCCGCGGCCTTCAGCGCCTGGGCTACGGCGGCCACGCGCGGCGGCAGGGCCTGGGCGGCAGCGCTCACCGCACCGCCCCGGGCATAGGCGCCCTCGGGTGCGAGGAAGTCGTCCTGCAGGTCGATGATGACCAGTGCCGTGCGGCGCAGGTTCAGCGGGGACAACGTTGTGGCGCTGCTGCTCATGCTGCACGCACCAGCAGGTTGCCCAGCGTGTCCACCGTGGCATGAAAGCCCGGCTCCAGCCACACCGTGGTGTCGGGCTGCTCCAGGATGGCGGGGCCATCGATGCGGGCGCCCACCGGCAGGTCCAGCCGCGCGTGGCGCGCCGCGTCCCACCACTGGCCGGCATGGAACACGCGCTGCACACCCAGCGAGGTGTTCAGCGTGGTCGACTGCGGTGCCAGCACCGTGAGGTCGAACTTGGGCCGCACGCCCACGCGGGCGTAGCGCAGGTTCATCACCCGCACGGCAATGCCGTCGAGCACCCGGCCGAAGGCAGCGCGGTAGGCGGCCTCGAAAGCGGCCTGGATGCCTTCGCGGCTCAGTGCCTGCGCCGCCAGCGGCACCTGCACGGTGTGCGTCTGCCCGGCGTAGAGCATGTCCAGCGCAATGATTTCCTGCACCTGCACGAACTGCACGCCCGCCGAGTCCAGGCGCTGCTGGCAGGCGGCCGACAGGGCCTGCACGCGCTCGCGCAGGTCGGCCACGTCCAGCTCGGCCAGGGGTTTGTTCAGGGTCTGCACCGCGTCGTGGCGCATGTCGGCCATCACGCAGCCCAGGGCCGAGGTGACGCCGGGGTAGCGCGGCACGATGCCGGTGCCCACGCCCACCTCGCGCATCATGGCGCACACGTGCAAAGCGCCGCCACCGCCGAACGGCATGTAGGCGAACTGGCGCGGGTCGTGCCCGCGCTCGATGGAGACCACCCGCACGGCGCCGGCCATCTTGGCGTTGGCCACCGTCAGGATGGCTTCGGCTGCGGCCATCACGTCCAGGCCCAGGGGCTGGGCCACGTGGGTGTCGATGGCGTCGCGGGACTTGGCCGCATCCATGGCGGCCAGCAGCCCGCCGCCCAGCGGCCGGTCGGCCGCGATGCGGCCCAGCAGCACGTTGGCATCGGTCACCGTGGGGCGGGTGTTGCCGCGCCCGTAACACGCGGGGCCGGGCACGCTGCCGGCCGACTCGGGGCCCACCTGCAGCATGCCGCTGGCGTCCACCGACGCAATGGAGCCGCCGCCCGCGCCGATGGTCTCGATCTGGATCATGGGCGAGCGCACGACCATGCCGAACTCGATGGCGGTCTGAGCGGCCAGGGCCGCCTCGCCACCCGCCACCAGCGACACGTCGAACGAGGTGCCGCCCATGTCGCCGGTGATCGCATCGGGGAACCCCGCCGCCCGAGCGATGGCCGCGCAGGCGATCACGCCCGCCGCCGGGC
Organism: Acidovorax sp. Leaf191; assembly: GCF_001424425.1. Taxonomy (GTDB): domain Bacteria; phylum Pseudomonadota; class Gammaproteobacteria; order Burkholderiales; family Burkholderiaceae_C; genus Acidovorax. The sequence continues at coordinate 236,165 of NZ_LMPT01000022.1, read as the reverse complement.
CCGACAGTGCGGTGCGCACCGGCACGTCGCACGCCGTCTGGCGCGACATCACGCCGCCATTGCTCTGCACGATGAGCAGCTCGCCGCCAAAGCCTTGGGTGCGCAGGTCGCCCTCCAGCCGCTCCAGGTAGCTGCCCACCACAGGCTGCAGGGCGGCATTCAGCGTGGCGGTGGAGCAGCGCTCGAACTCGCGGATCTCGGGCAGCACCTCGCTGGCCGCGGTCACGTGCGGGTTGGGCCAGAGGCTGCGCACGGCAGCCACGGCCGCCTGCTCGTTGGCCGGGTTGGCGTAGGTGTTGATGAAGAACACGCAGACCGCCTCGCAGCCTGCGTCCAGCAAGGCCTTGGCCTGGGCTTTCACCTGGTCCAGATCGACCGGGGTGTGCACCGATCCATCGGCCAGCACGCGCTCGTCCACCTCCAAGCGCAGGTCGCGCGGCACGATGGGCTCGAAGCTGCCGCGCAGGCCCCAGGTCTGCGGGCGGTCGCGGCGGCGCATCTCCAGCACATCGCGAAAGCCGCGCGTGGTGATGATGCCGGTGCGAGCCACCTTGCGCTCCAGCAGCGCATTGGTGCCCACGGTGGTGCCGTGCACGATGGTGGCGATGGCCGAGGCCGAATCCGCCACCCGCGCCACGCCGTTCATGAAGCCGCGTGCTTCTTCCCCCCGGGTCGAGGGCACCTTGACGATGCGAGCACTGCCGTCGGACTCGTCCAGCACAAAAAGGTCAGTGAACGTACCACCCACGTCCACACCCACCACAAAGGAAGCCTTGCCGCTCATGCTGCGCCTTTCATTGCTGCTGCGCTGTTGTCCGCCACCACATAACCCATCGCCTCGTCGCTCTGGCGCGCTGCTGCGGCCCGCGCCGACGGGGCCCCGTAGCCGCCGCCGCCGGGCGTTTCCAGCCGCACACGCTCGCCTTTTTTCAGCTGGATGCCGATCATCTTGGAGCGCATGGTCGGCGTCTTCCACTCGCCCGCGTTCTCGTAGCTGAAGACGTTCATCGCGGCCTCTTCGCCTCCGGCGATGCCCTGCGGTGCGGCCTTGCCGCGCTCGCCGAAGATGAAGACTTCGGCGTCTTGCTCCAGCAGCTCGATCTCGTAGATGGCGCCCAGGCCACCGCGGTGCTGGCCGTCGCCGCCAGAGCCGGGGCGCAGCGCCCACTGTGTGAAGCGCACGGGGTAGGCAGCCTCCAGTATTTCGAGCGGCGGGATGGTCGCCGTGGAGATGGGTGCATTGCCGTGGCTCATGCCGTCGCCATCGGAATGCCCGCCGTGGCCGCCGCCGAAGAAGCTGAACATCACCCAGCGTTGGCCTTTGCGCGCGGGGTCCGTGCGGTGTCCGGCGATGGACAGCGCATTGATGGTGCCGTAGGCCTGGGCCATGGCGCGCTCGGGCGCGGCCAGGGCCGTGGCGCTGAAGATCACGTCGATCATGCGCAAAATGGTCTCGGTGTAGCCACCCACCGGGCGTGGGCGTGCGGCGCTGATCACCAGGCCGTCCGGCAGCACGAAGTCCACCGCATCCAGCACGCCGGCATTGGCGGGCACGTCCGGGAACAGGTGCTTCAAGGCCACGTAGCAGGCCGCGATGGCCGTGGCCCGCGAGATGTTCACCGGCCCGGCGCACTGCGGCGAGGTGCGCGAAAAATCGAGCGTGAGGCGGTCGCCTGCCACCGTCATGTCCAGGGCGATGGTCAGCGCCTCGTCCTTCACGCCGTCGTTGTCCAGCATGTCGCTGAAGCTGTAGCGCCCATCGGGCAGCGCCGCGATGTGCGAGCGCATGAGCTTGACGGCACGCGTGCGCAGCTCGCCCATGGCCTGCAGCACCACGGCATCGCCATACTGGTCCAGCAGGTCGTTCAGGCGGCGCTCGCCCAGGTCCAGCGCGGAGAGCTGTCCGTTCAGGTCGCCCCACAGGCTGTCGGGCAGGCGGGTGTTGGCTTTCAGGATGGCCAGCACGTCCTCGTCCAGCGCACCGCCGCGCACGATGCGCACGGGCGGAATCTGCACGGCCTCCTGCCAGCACTCGGTGGCGGCGGGGTTGTAGTTGCCGGGCACATTGCCGCCCACGTCGTGCCAGTGCGCTGCAGACGCCAAAAAGCAGTACAGCTGGCCGTTGCGAAAGAACGGCCGCACCAGCTTGAAGTCGTTGGCGTGCGTGCCGCCCTCGTACGGGTCGTTGAACAGCCAGGTGTCGCCCTGCGCCATGCCGCCACGCTCTGCGGCGATGCGCATGGCCGCGCGCACCGCAAAGGCCATGGCGCCCACGAACACCGGCAGGCCCGACTTGCCCTGCACCAGGGTGTCGCCGCTGACCGCGTCGTACAGGCCATGGCAGGCGTCGTGCGCCTCGGCGATGATGGGGTTGAATGCGCTGCGGTACAGCGTGGCATCCATTTCATCGGCCACCTGCTCCAGCCGCCCGCGCAGCACGGCCAGGGTGACCGGGTCCATCGATGATGTTGCTGTCGCTACCTTGTTGTCAGCCATTGACGGCCTCCTTGCCAAATCGGGCGCGCAGCTGGTTCAGCAAACCGCCGGCGCGCACCATGTCCATGAGAAACGGGGGAATCGGATCGCACGCCAGGCGCGTGCCATCCGCAGTGATCACGGCGGGGGCCTGCCAGTCCAGGGCGACCTGCTCACCCTCGGCCATCTTGTCCGCCTCGGGGCAAGTCAGCAGCAGCAACCCCAGGTTGAAGGCGTTGCGAAAGTACAGGCCGCTGAACGACGGTGCAATGACCGCCACAACACCCAGCCGCACCAGCACGGCAGCCGCCTGCTCGCGCGACGAACCGATGCCGAAGTTGGGGCCGGCCACGATCACATCGCCCTGGCGCACGCCGCCCACGAAGTCCAGGCGTACGGATTCGAGGCAGTGGCGGGCCAGCACGTCGATACCGTGCTTCATCGCGTGGCCGGGGGCCAGCACATCCGTGTCGGTGTCGGCGCCCAGCTTCCAGACCCTGTGTTGTGCGGCGCTCATGCCAGCACCTCGCGCGGGTCGGCAATGTGCCCCTGCAAGGCCGAAGCGGCCACGGTGTAGGGCGAGGCCAGGTACACCTGCGCCGTGGCCGAGCCCATGCGGCCCTTGAAGTTGCGCGCCGTGCTGGAGATGACGGTGGTGCCGTCGCCCACCGTATCGCCATAGCCGGCGCAGGCGCCGCAGGTGGTGGGGAACAGCTCGGCCCCCGCGTCCTCCAGCACCTGCAGCACGCCTTCGGCGCGGGCTGCGGCCTGGTCCTGCTGGCTGGCCGGGGCCACCATCAGGCGCACGCCGCGGGCCACGCGGTGGCCGCGCAGCACGCTGGCGGCGGCGCGCAGGTCGTCGAGTTTGGCGCCGGTACACGCGCCGATGTAGGCCACGTCGATGCGCGTGCCGGCATGCTGGTCCACGGCGGCCGTGTTGGCCGGGCTGTGGGGCGCCGCCACCTGGGGCGCCAGGGTGTCGGCATTGAAATCGTGGCGGGTGAGCGGCGCGCCGGGGTCGGTCACCCAGGCGTCCAGGCCTTGCAGGTCGGCCTCGGGCACGCCGTGGACGGCCAGCCAGTCGTGCGTGGTCGCGTCGGGGGCGATCAGGCCGGCCTGCGCGCCCAGCTCGGCGCTCATGTTGGACAGGGTCATGCGCTCCTGCATCGACAGGGCCTGTACTGCAGGCCCGGCAAACTCCACAGCCTGGTACTGGCCGCCGTTCATGCCGAAGCGCCCGACCATGTGCAGCATCATGTCCTTGGCGGTGACGCCAGCGGCCAGCCGCCCGGTCCAGTGCATCTGCAGGGTGTGGGGCACGCGCAGCCAGATCTCGCCGGTGACCACCACGCCCAGCATCTCGGTGCTGCCGATGCCGAACATGTAGGCACCGAACGCCCCGCCCGTGGGCGAGTGCGAGTCGCCCCCCACGCAGAACATGCCCGGGCGGATGTGGCCGTGCTGCGGCACCACCACGTGGCAGATGCCCTGGCCGTCGTAGACGTGGGGCAGCGCCTGCTCCTTGGCCCATTCGCGGGCGATGCGGACAATGCGGCGCGATTCGTCATCGCGCTCGGGCAGGTAGTGGTCCATGACCAGCACCACGCGCGACTTGTCCCAGATGCTCGCGCCCAGCTCGTCGAGCATGGGCTTGAGCCGGCGGGGGCCGGACGAGTCGTGGAACATGGCCAGGTCGACCTGGCAGTTGACGATCTCCCCGGGCGTGACGGCGGTGTGGCCGCTGGCGCGGGCCACCAGCTTTTGCGCCAGGGTACTGGGGGCGGTGGTCATTCGGGCTTGGCTCCGGCAAAACGCACGACCTTGGCCCAGCGCGGGATCTCGGCCTGCACGAAGCGCGCGAATTCCTCAGGGCTGTTGCCTACGGGCACGGCGCCTTCGGTCTCCAGGCGTTTTTTGACCTCGGGCGTGGCAATCGCCTGGCGGGCCGCGTCGCTCAACTTCTTGGCGAGCTCTGGGTTCATGTTGCCGGGGCCGAACAAGCCGAACCAGGCGCTCGACTCGTAGCCGGGCAGCACCTCGGCGATGGCCGGCACGTCCGGAAAGGCCGGCAGCCGCTTGGCGCTGGTCACGCCCAGCGCCTTGAGCTTGCCTGCGCGGATCTGCGCCTGGGCGTTGCCCACGGCGGCGAACATCAGCTCCACCTGCCCGGCCAGCACGTCCTGCAGCGCGGGCGCGGTGCCGCGGTACGGGATGTTGACGATGTACGCGCCCGACTGCATCTTGAAAGCGTCGCCTGCCAGGTGCAGCGACGAGCCCACGGCGCCGATGGCGAAGTTGAGCTGGCCCGGCCTGGCCTTGGCCAGTGCGATCAGCTCGCGCACATCCTTGGCCGGCACCGCGGGGTTGGCCACCAGGATGGACGGCGAGGTCGCCACGCAGGTCAGCGGCGTGAAGTCCTTGATGGGGTCGAACGGCAGCGACGGGTACAGGCTGGCATTGATCGCGTGGCTCGTGAAGCTCATCAGCAGCGTGTTGCCGTCCGGCGCGGCCTTGGCCACCGCGTCTGCCGCGATGTTGCCGCCCGCGCCCGGGCGGTTTTCCACCACCACGGTGCGGCCGAGCTGGCGACCCATCTCGGTGGCCAAGTTGCGCGCCAGCGTGTCGGTGGAGCCACCGGCAGGCGCGCCCACCAGGATGCGGATGGGGGCATTGCCCTGGGCCAGGGCCCGCCCGAGCGGAAGCACGGCGGGCAACGCCAGCAGCAGTTTTCGGCGTGGAATGGTCATGTGGTTGTCTCCTTCTCAAAGGCCCAGATAGGCCCGGCGCAGTTCGTCGCTGCGCAGCAGTTCGTCGGGCGCGCCGGAAAAGCGGATGCTCCCGTTTTCCATCACGTAGGCACGGTCGGCGATCTCCAGCGACTGGCCCACGTTCTGTTCGACCAGCAGCACCGCCAGGCCCGTGGAGCGCAACTGGCGGATCAGGCCGAACATCTCTTCGACCAGCAGGGGCGACAGGCCCAGCGAGGGCTCGTCCAGGATCAACAGGCGCGGCTCGGCCATCAGGCCGCGGCCGATGGCCAGCATCTGCTGCTCGCCCCCGCTCATGGTGCCGGCCAGCTGTGCGGTGCGCTCCTTCAGCCGCGGGAAGGTGGCGAACACCTTGTCGATGTTCTCGGCGCGGCGCTCCCGGGCGCGCGAGAAGCTGCCGAGCGACAGGTTTTCCAGCACGCTCAGGTTCGGGAAGATCTTGCGCCCCTCGGGCACCTGGATCAGCCCGGCCTTGACGACCTCGGTGTAGTGCGCACCGCTCAGGTCGGCGCCGCCAAAGGCCACGCGCCCGGCCCAGGCCGGGTAGATGCCGCAGACCACGTTGTTGAGCGTGGACTTGCCCGCGCCGTTGCTGCCCAGCAAGGCCACGGTTTCTCCCGGGTTCACCTGCAGGTCCACCCCGCGCAGCACTTCCACACGGCCATAACCGCCGCGCAGGCCGGCAATGTCGAGCAACGGTGCGGCTGCGGATGGCGTGGGCGATGGAGTGGACGGTGGCGAAGAAGAAACGGCGGTGCTCATGCGGCCTCCTTCGCAGCAGCCGCGCGCAGGCGGGCTGCGGCGCCGTGGCCGAGATACGCCTCGATCACGCGCTCATCGGACGTCACCACGCCCGGGCTGCCCTCGGCGATCAACTGGCCCTGCGCCAGCACCCACACGTGCTCGGCCAGGTTCATCACGGCCTGCATCACGTGCTCGATCATCAGCACCGTCACGCCGCCCTGGGCAATGCCACGCACCACGGGAATCATCTCGGCAATCTCCTGGGGGTTGAGGCCGGCCAGCACTTCGTCCAGCAGCAAAAGGCGCGGCCGGGTGGCCAGCGCCCGCGCCAGCTCCAACCGCTTGCGCCCGGCCACGGTCAGGTCGGATGCGGGTTTGTCCAACTGCGCCGTCAAGCCCACGCGCGCCGCCACCTCGGTGGCCAGCGCCAGCGCCGCCGCGCGGCGCGGCTCGTGCAGATGGGCGCCCACGGCGATGTTCTCGCGCACGGTCTGGGCGGCAAAGGGCTGCACGATCTGGAAGGTGCGCGCCATGCCCAGCCGGGCATTGAGGTGCGGCGCCTGGCCGGTGATGTCGCGCCCGGCGAACTGCACCGTGCCCGCGTCAGGCTTCACGAAGCCGGTCATCAGCGCGAACAACGTGGTCTTGCCGGCGCCATTGGGGCCGATCAGCGCGGTGAGCGAGCCTTCGGGTACGGTGAGGCTCACGTTCTGCACGGCCTTCAGGCCGCCGAAGGACTTGCCCAGCCCCGTCAGAGTCAGCAGGTCATTGGCCATGGCGGCCTCCCGAACGTTTCCACAGATGCACCACCGACTGTCCCAGGCCTGCGATGCCGCGCGGCAGGAACATGACGATGACCACCAGCACCACCCCGTAGATCACCATGTTGATGCCGGGCAGTTGGCCGAACAGGTTGCGCGTGAGGTCGGCCAGCACGTGCAGCACCAAGGCGCCCAGCACTGGCCCCCAGATGGTGCCGATGCCGCCCACGATGGCCGCCACCAGGGCTTCCACCGAGGTCACCGAGCCGTAGGCGATGCCCGGGTCGATGTACTGGAACACCTGCACATAGAACGCCCCTGCCGCCCCCATGAAGCCGCCCGACAGCGCGATGGCGCCCATCTTCACGGTGAACGGATTGACGCCGATGGCGCGGGCCGCGTCTTCGTTGTCGCGCACAGCCTGCAGCCAGGCACCGAAGCGAGAGTTCTTGAGCCACCAGCTGGCCAGCAGCGCCAGCGTGACCAGCGACAGGATCAGGAAGACATAGCCTTTGCGCGAGCCGAACTGCATGTTGGCCACCGATTCCTTGAGCGGCAGCATCAGGCCCACGCCCGCGCCGGTGAAGGGCACCGACAGCGCCAGGATGCGAAACACCTCGGCAAAAGCCAGGGTGACCAGCGCGAAGTACGATCCCTTGAGCCCGTAGCGGAACGACAGCCCGCCCACGAACAGCCCCACCAGCGCGCTGCCGCCCACGGCCATGGGCAGCGCCACCCAGGCGTTGATGCCGCCCTGCATCTGCGCAATGGCCTGGATGTAGGCGCCCGTGCCGAAGAACAGCGCATGGCCGAACGAGAACTGCCCGCCGAAGCCGCCCAGGATGTTCCAGGCCTGCGCCAGCAAGGCGGCATACAGGGCCATCATGATGAAGTTCAGCAGCACGCCGGAGTCGGACGCGAAGGTGATGGCCGACACGGCCAGCGCGAAGAGCGCGATGGATGCGAGCTGCTTCATTGACGGGCTCCAAACAGGCCCTGCGGGCGAAACAGCAGCACGGCGATAAAGATGGCGAAGATGCCGATCTGCCCCAGCGATTCGCCCAGGTACAGGCCGCCCAGCGACTCCACCACGCCGATCAGCAGCCCGCCGACCAGCGCGCCCGCAAAACTGCCCATGCCGCCGAGCACCACGATGGTGAAGGCCACCAGCACGAAGCCGCTGCCCACCTGCGGGTTGACGTAGTAGGCCGGCAGCAGAAAGCACGCGGCCGCGCCCAGGCAGGCCAGGCCGATCCCGAAGCTCATGGCGTAGACATGGTCCACATGGATGCCCATGAGCTTGGCGCCGTGCTTCTCGCGCGCCACCGCGCGGATGGCCCGGCCCAGGTCGGTGCGCCCCACGATCCACAGCAGCAGGCCCGATACGACCAGCGCGCCAGCAAAGGACACGAGCTTGGGCAGCGCGATCATCGCCGGGCCGATGGCCACGGTGGTGAGGGTGTAGCTGGTCTCGATGGTGCGCGTGTCCGACTTGAAGAACAGCAGCGCCAGGTTCTCCATGACGATGGAGATGCCCAGCGTGACGAGCAGGATGTTCTCGTCCTTGCCGTGGCTGGCGCGGTTGATGACCACGCGCTGCAGCACGTAGCCCAGGGCGAACATGCCCGGCACCACGATGGGCAGCGCCAGATAGGGGTCGATCCCCCAGTGCTGCTTGAGCAGGTAGACGGCGTACAGCGCCAACATCAGCGACGCGCCGTGCGCGAAGTTGATGATGTGCAGCACGCCGTAGATCAGTGTCAGGCCCAGGGCGATCAGCGCGTAGACCGCGCCGGTCGTCAGGCCGTTCAGGACCGAGGGGAAGAGGATGCTGAGATCGAACATGGGTGTGGTGTGTCCGGCTGTTCAGGCAAAGGCGCGGCCTGGCACCAGGTGCTCTGGCGCCGCGCTGGCGGTTGCAGGCATGGCCGGAGGTGGGTTTCTCAGGCCTTCAAGGGGAAGAGCGGGTCTGCTTCGCGGTAGTCGCGCGGGATGATGACCTTGATGTCCTTGTTCAGCACCTGGGTCATGAGTGGCTGGGCTCCCTGGTTCTGTCCGGCGACGAACTTGGTGGGGCCGTACGGCATGATGTGGTCGGCAAACGTGCTCTTTTCCAGCGCGTCGATCAGGGCGGCGCGGTCCATCGATTTGGCGCGCTCCAGCGCGTCGGCCAGCAGCCACATGGACGTGTAGGTCATGAACAGTTCGTAGCTGAAGAACAGGCCCTTGGCCTCCACCCGCTTCTTGAGGTCCTGCGCGCGCTTGTCCTTGGGGTTGAACCAGTGGTTGCAGTCGATGATGCCGTTGGCTGCGTCCGGAAACTCCTTGACGAACTTGTAGCTCGATGCGGCGCCGCCCAGCACCGAGTAGATGGCCTTGGGCGTGACCTTTTGCTGCTGCATGGTGCGCACCAGCAGCGCGTACTCGTTGTAGTAGTTGGCGGGGATCACGATGTCGGGGTTGACCGCCTTCATGCGCAGCACGATATTGTTGAAGTCGCGCGTGGGGTTGGCGTGCTTGACGACTTCCTTGACCTCGTAGCCGTAGCCCGGCAGCTCGCGCGACAGCAATTGGGCCGTACCGGAGCCGAACAGCGATTCCTCGTGGATGATCATCACCGTCTTGGCTGGCTTGCCGGCGGCGGTGTTGAGCACGTGCAGGTTGGCCATGGCCGTCTCGGTGCACTTCTTGTAGCCGGGGCCGAAGCGGAAGGTGTTCTTGAGGCCCCGCTCCACGATCTGGTCGGCCACGCCCACGTCCACGATGTGCGGCAGGTTGTACTTGGCGGCGGCCTGTGTGGTGGCCAGGCAGATGGCCGACGCGAAGGCGCCGACCACGGCGGACACGCCCGCCTCGTTCATCTTCTCGACCTCGGCCGCGCCGGCCTGGGGCTGCGACTGCGCGTCGCCCAGCAAGGCCTCGAGCTTGGCGCCGCCCAGGGACTTGATGCCGCCGGCCTTGTTGATGTCCTCGATGGCCATCATCGCGCCCTCGCGGCACTGCTGGCCCGAGTACGCCAGCGCGCCCGTCACCGGGTGCAGCACACCCACCTTGATGGCCTTGGCCTGGGCCCCGCCCACCAGGGGGAAGGCCAGGGCCGATGCGGCGGCAGCCGACTGGGATAGGAAATGGCGGCGGTTACTCATGGGCGTTCTCCTTGGGGGGGGGTCGGGGGGCGGTCGTTGTGATCAGTGGAACTGGGCGGACAGCTCTTTGCTGACCCAGACCTTGGCGTCGATGCTGCCGACGCGCGACAGCTGCATCTCGTATTCGTAGCGGTCCGGCCGGTACAGGCCATGCAGCCATTGCACCGGCCGCTCCTGGTCGTCCAGGATCAGGCGGCGCACCGCCAGCAGGGCCGAGCCCACGGCCACATCCAGGTGGCGGGCGACGACGGCATCGGCCAGCTTGGCGGAAATCGTCTGGTGGGCGCGGCCCACCTTCACGCCGGATTCCTCCAGCAACACCAGGATGGGCTTGCGGGCCAGCTCGCGCCGGCCGAACTGGCGGGCGATGTCGGCGGGCACGTAGGTGGTGATGTGCGACAGAGGGCCTTCACGCGTGCTGCGCACCCGCACTGCCTTCTGCACCGAGTCGCCCACGGCGATCTGCAGCGCACCGGCCACGGCGCGAGAGGCCGTCACCGTCTCCACATCGAGCACCTTGACCGAGGTGCGCAGACCCATGCTGACCAGATTTTCGAGCAGGCCCGTCAGTTGCGCGCGGTTGCTGTGGGGGGAGCCATCCGCACTGCCCTGCCCTGCGTCGGGCTGCAGCACGGGCCGGGTGCCGCGGCCGGGTTGGCGCGAGATCAGGCCTTCGCCCTGCAGCAGCTCCAGCGCGCGGCGCACGGTGACGCGGGCCACGGAGAACTGCTCCATCAGCGCCAGCTCGCCCGGCAGGCCCGCGGCGAAGTGGCCTTCCTGCAATTGCTCGCGCAGCACCAGGTAGATCTGGTGGTACTTGGGCAGTGGCAGCTTGGGCGACATGGGGTTCATCGTCAAGCATCGGTAATGTCCTGTCAATAAGACATTTAGGGTCGTTTGGTCCTGTTTTAAGGACATTTGCGCCAGAGAGCCAAAGCCCGCAAGGCGCTCCCTTTTTTGGAGCACGCTTTTGCACAAAGACGGGGCCTGCAGCAGCACGGCGCACCACCACGGGGCGTCGATGAACGCCCCTGCCAGGGTGCCTTCGCGGCCCAAAATCCGCACGCTCGGGGTTTACCCGCGGGTGTCGCCTGCGTGCCGGTTTTGCGGTCTGCCGGGCACCAACGAATTGACGCCAGCACACACCCTTGCTACATTACTAACCAGTCAGTCATTAACTAAACACCCCTTTGACCTCAGCCTCCCCACCCCCTTCAGCCGGAACCAAACGCGAGCGCCGCAAGGAAGCCCGCCCCGGCGAATTGCTGGAGGCAGCGCTGGACCTTTTTGTCGAAAAAGGCTTTGCGGCCACGCGTGTGGACGAGGTCGCCGCGCGGGCCGGAGTGTCCAAGGGCACGCTGTTCCTGTACTTCCCCAGCAAGGAAGAACTCTTCAAGGCCGTGGTGCGCCAGAACATCGCGGGCCGCTTCGAAGAGTGGACGCAGGAGCTCGAAACCTTCGAGGGCAGCACCACCGAGCTGCTGCGCTACTGCTACCAGGTCTGGTGGGAGCGCATCGGCTCCACCAAGGCGTCGGGCATCACCAAGCTGATGTTCAGCGAGGCGCAGAACTTCCCGGAAATCATGCAGTTCTACCGGCAGGAGGTGATCCTGCCCGGCCAGGGGCTGGTGCGCCGCATCATCGAGCGCGGCATCGAGCGCGGCGAGTTCCGCCCCGTGTCGCTCGATTACATCGTGCACGTGGTGCTTGCACCGATGATCTTCCTCATGATGTGGAAGCACTCGGTGTCGGTGTGCATTCCCGAAGGCATGGACCTGGACCCCGAGAAATTCATCGAGGCGCAGATCGACAACGTGCTCCATGGTCTGCTGGTGCGGGCCGATGGCCCGGCCACCGCCGCCCACTCCCCTTCCTCACGCGGCACCTGACCATGAAACGCTGGATTCCCTGGATGGCAGCAGCCGTCGTCGTCGTGTTGGTCGGCGGGGGCGCCTGGCGCGGCATGGCGGCCCGCCAGGCCCAGCAAAAAGCGCTGGCCGAAGCGTCGGCCCAGAAGGCGCAGGCACCGCTGCAGTTGGCGGCCGACGAGATCATCCTGGTGCGGCGCCAGAACCTGACGCTCGGGGTGCCGGTGTCCGGCTCGCTGCGTGCGGTCGAATCGGCCATGGTCAAGGCGCGCGTGGGCGGCGAGCTGCAAGGCCTGACGCTGCGCGAGGGCGACAGCGTCAAGGCCGGGCAGGAAGTGGCCCGCATCGACCCCACCGAGGCCCGGGCGCGCCTGCGACAGGCGCAGCAGCAGGCCGACGCGGCCAAGTCGCAGGTGGACATCAACCAGCGCCAGTACACCAACAACCGCGCGCTGGTGGACCAGGGCTTCATCTCGCCCACCGCGCTCGTCACGTCGCAGGCCAGCCTCGAATCCGCGCAGTCGAGCTACCAGGCCGCCGTGTCGGCCGCCGACGTGGCGCGCAAGTCGCTGGACGACACCGTGCTCAAGAGTCCCATCACCGGCCTGGTGGCACAGCGCCTGGCCCAGCCGGGCGAGCGCGTGGCCGTGGACGCCCGCATCATCGAAGTGGTGGACCTGTCGCGGCTGGAACTGGAAGCACTGCTCACCCCGGCCGATTCGCTGGCCGTGCGCGTGGGCCAGAAGGCGCTGCTGACCGTCGACGGCACAGCGACCCCGGTGCCTGCCACCGTGGCGCGCATCAACCCCAGCGCGCAGGCCGGCAGCCGCACCGTGCCGGTCTACCTGCGGGTGGACCAGGCCCAGGGCGACACGCCGCTGCGCCAGGGCCTGTTCGTGCAGGGCACGCTCGACACCGGCCGTGCCGAGGTGCTGACCGTGCCGCTGGACGCCGTGCGCACCGACAAGCCCGCGCCCTACCTGCAGACGGTCAAGGACGGCCGCATCGCGTACGCCGAGGTCAAGACCGGCGCGCGCTCGGTGGTCAACGGCCAGACCTGGGTCGCCGTCCAGGGCGTGGCAGAAGGCACGCCGGTGATCGACGGGCGCATCGGGCAACTGCGTGAAGGCACGGCGGTGGCCGCTGCCGCAGCGGCCCCGGCGGGCGCGTCCGCATCGGCGCCCCGCGCTGCCCCCTGACCGGCCCGCACCCCATGTGGTTCACCCAAGTCAGCCTCAAGAACCCGGTGTTCGCCACCATGGTGATGCTCGCCATCGTGGTGCTGGGTTTGTTTTCGTACCAGCGCCTGAAGGTCGACCAGTTCCCCAACATCGACTTTCCGGTGGTCGTGGTCACCGTGGACTACCCCGGTGCATCGCCCGAAATCGTGGAGAGCGAGGTCACCAAGAAGATCGAGGAAGGCGTCAACTCGATCGCCGGCATCAACGCCCTGACCTCGCGCAGCTACGAAGGCACTGCGGTGGTCATCATCGAGTTCCAGCTGCACATCGACGGCCGCAAGGCCGCCGAGGACGTGCGCGAGAAGGTGGCCACCGTGCGCCCCCTGCTGCGCACCGAGGTCAAGGAGCCGCGCGTGCTGCGCTTCGACCCCGCCAGCCGCGCCGTGTGGTCGCTGGCCGTGCTGCCGGATGACAAGGCGGGCGGCACGCAGCGCAGCGCGGTGGAGCTGACCACCTGGTCCGAGCAGGTGCTGAAAAAGCGCCTGGAGAACGTGCGCGGCGTGGGTGCCGTGAACCTGGTGGGTGCCACCAAGCGCGAGATCAACATCTACCTGAACCCGCAGGCGCTCGAAGCCTTCGGCGTGACGCCCGACCAGGTGGCCCAGGCCGTGCGCAACGAGAACCAGGACCTGCCCGTCGGCTCCATCCGGTCGCTGGCGCAAGACCGCGTGGTGCAGATCGACGCGCGCATGGAGCGGCCGGAGGACTTTGGCAAGATCATCGTCGCCCGCAAGAACGGTGCCCCCGTGCGGCTGGACCAGGTCGCCCGGGTCAACGATGGCGCCCAGGAAGTGGAAAGCCTGGCCCTGTACAACGGCCAGCGCACGCTGCTGCTGTCGGTGCAGAAGTCGCAGGGCGAGAACACCATCGAGGTGGTGGACGGCCTCACCGCGGCCGTGGCAGAGCTCAAGAACCAGTTGCCCCCCGGCGTGCGCCTGGAGACCATCGGCGACAGCGCCCGACCCATCCGCGTGGCGGTGAACAACGTGCGCCAGACGCTGATCGAGGGCGCCATCCTCACGGTGCTGATCGTCTTTCTGTTCCTGAACTCCTGGCGCTCCACCGTGATCACCGGGCTCACGCTGCCGATCGCGCTGATCGGCACGTTCCTGTTCATGAACATGTTCGGCTTCACCATCAACATGATCACGCTGATGGCGCTCTCCCTGTGCGTGGGCCTGTTGATCGACGACGCCATCGTGGTGCGCGAGAACATCGTGCGGCACGTGCAGATGGGCAAGTCGGCCTACAACGCGGCCATGGACGGCACGCAGGAGATTGGCCTGGCGGTGCTGGCCACCACGCTGTCCATCGTGGCGGTGTTCATGCCCATCGGGTTCATGGGCGGCATCATTGGCAAGTTTTTTCACGAGTTCGGCATCACCATCGTCGCGGCGGTGATGATCTCGATGTTCGTGAGCTTCACGCTCGACCCGATGCTGTCGAGCATCTGGCACGACCCCAGCATCCACGGGCATGGCCACAAGACCGGGCCCGTCACCTTCTACGACGAGACCATCGGCCGCGTCACCGGCTGGTTCGACCGTGCCACCGAGGCGCTGGCCGAGGGTTACCAGCGCATCCTGCGCTGGTCGCTGGTGCACAAGGTGGCGACGATGGCCATAGCGCTGGCCGTCTTCGTGCTGAGCATCTTCATGGTGCCGCTGCTGGGCACCGAGTTCGTGCCCAAGGCCGATTTCTCCGAAACCTCGCTCAACTTCTACACGCCCGTCGGCTCGTCGCTGGAAGCCACCGAGGCCAAGGCACGGCAGGTGGAAGGCATCCTGCGCGAGATGCCCGAGGTGCGCTACACGCTCTCTACCATCAACACCGGCAGCGCGCAGGGCAAGATCTACGCCAACATCTACGTGCGCCTGGTGGACCGCAAGGACCGCAGCCGCAGCGTGGACCAGATGTCCGACGTGCTGCGCGAGCGCCTGAAGACTGTGCCCGGCATCACCATCACCCACGTGGGCCTGCTGGACGCCGTGGGCGGCCAAAAGCAGGTGGAGTTCTCGCTGCAGGGCCCGGACCTGCAGGAGCTGGAGCGCCTGACCAAGGTGGTGACCGAGAAGATCCGCGGCATCCCCGGCCTGGTGGACCTGGACACCAGCGCCAAGCCCAACAAGCCGGTCATCGCGCTCGACGTGCGGCGCGATGCGGCGTCGGACCTGGGCCTGTCGGTGTCGCAGATGGCCGCATCGCTGCGCACCCTGGTGGCCGGCACCACCGTGGGCAACTGGCGCGCGCCGGACGACCAGACCTACGACGTGAACGTGCGCCTGGCCCCCGAGGCCCGCACCGCCCCGCAAGACCTGGAGCGCCTGCCGTTCGCCCTGGCCAACGCCGACGGCACCACGCGCATCGTGCGCCTGAACCAGGTGGCCAGCGTGACCGAGTCCACCGGCGCCAACCAGATCAACCGGCGCGACCTGACCCGCGAGGTGGCGGTGAACGCCAACGTGTCGCAGCGCTCGGCCGGAGAGGTGTCGAACGACATCAAGAAGGCGCTGGAGGGCGTGAGCTTTCCGCCGGGCTACCGCTACCAGTTCGGCGGCTCCACCAAGAACATGGCCGAATCGTTCGGCTACGCCATCTCGGCCCTGGCCATGGCGATCATCTTCATCTACATGATTCTGGCGAGCCAGTTCAAGAGCTTTTTGCAGCCGCTGGCGCTCATGACCTCGCTGCCGCTCACGCTGATCGGCGTGGTCCTGGCGCTCCTGATGTTCCGCTCCACGCTGTCGATGTTCTCCATCATCGGCGTGGTGATGCTGATGGGCCTGGTGACCAAGAACGCCATCCTGCTGGTGGACTTTGCGATCCGTGCCCGCGAGGAACACGTGAACGACGAGGGCCGCACCGTGCCTGGCCTGCCCCGCGCGGACGCCCTGCTGCTGGCCGCGCGCGTGCGGCTGCGCCCCATCCTCATGACCACGCTGGCCATGATCTTCGGCATGGTGCCGCTGGCGTTTGCGCTGTCCGAGGGCTCCGAGCAGCGTGCCCCCATGGGCCAGGCGGTGATCGGCGGCGTCATCACCTCATCGCTGCTCACGCTGGTGGTGGTGCCGGTGGTTTATTGCTACATGGACGACCTGGCAGGCTGGGCCCGCCGCAAATTCGGCAGCGCCCGCGCAACGCCCCCTAAAATCGAGGGTTTGTCCTGATCGTTCCGATCGGCCCTGCACCCGCCCCACGGAGAAATCCCATGAACATGCCCCTGAACTCCTCTGCCAACATCAGCGACCCCGTCGCCCAGGCCCGCTACAACATGATCGAGCAGCAGATCCGTCCGTGGAACGTGCTCGACTTCGACGTGCTGGAACTGCTGGCCGTGGTACGCCGCGAACAGTTCGTGCCGCCGGCCTACAGCAGCATGGCGTTCATGGACATCGAAGTGCCGCTGCTGGGCGGCGACGCCGAAGAGGCCGTGCGCCTGGGCCACAGCATGCTGCAGCCGCGCGTGGAAGCTCGCATCCTGCAGGACCTGCAGATCAAGCCCACCGACCGCGTGCTGGAGATCGGCGCGGGTTCGGGCTACATGGCGGCCCTGCTGGCCCACCGCGCCGAGCGCGTGGTGTCGCTCGAAATCAACGCAGAGCTGGCCGAGATGGCCCGCGAGAACCTGCGTGACGCTGGCATCCAGAACGCCGACGTGCGCCAGGCCGACGGCGCGCGCGATGCGATCCCCGATGGTCCCTTCGATGTGATCGTGCTCAGCGGCTCCGTGGCCGAAGTGCCCGCCGCCCTGCTCTCCCAGCTGCGCGACGGCGGCCGCCTGGGCGCCATCGTGGGCAGCGAGCCCGTGATGCGCTTCACCCTGACGCGCCGCACCGGCGACCGCTTCGAGACCACGTCGCCCTGGGACACCATCGCGCCGCGTCTCGTCGGCTTCCCCGAGCCATCCGGCTTCACGTTCTGATTTTCAGCGTCTGATTTTTTCCTTTCGGAGTTCTGCATGATCGACCACGTCCGCCCCGCCCAGCTGTCTGCCTGGTTCGCCTCGGCCCCGGAAGGCAGCCAGCCCCTGGTGCTGGACGTGCGCGAGCCCTGGGAGCTGCAAACCGCGAGCGTGCGCGCCGACGGTTTCGAGCTGGTCGCCATCCCCATGGGTGAGCTGACCGGACGCCTGAACGAACTCGACCCCACGCGCCCCATTGCCTGCCTGTGCCACCACGGCGCCCGCAGCCTGCGCGTGGCGGCCTTTCTGGAGCACCACGGGTTCGAGCGCCTGGCCAACATCACGGGCGGCATCGACGTGTGGTCGCATGAGAACGACCCGGCCGTGCCCCGGTACTGAAGCCCGCTGCCGCCGCCCCGACGTTCCCAGCCTGTTCTTTCTGTCTCCCACCCTCCGATCCGCAGACTTCTCCGAAGGACTTTCATGACGACCCCGCTCCGGCCACATCCTTTGTCACCCCTGTCCCTGGCACTGGGGACCTTGCTGGCCACGGCGCTGTGTGCACCCGTGCACGCCCAGAGCCTGCTGGAAGTGGTGGAATCGGCCCGCACCTACGACACGGCCTGGCAGTCGGCCCGTGCGCAACTGGATGCGGCGGCGCGCCGTGCCGACCAGGCCCGTGCCGGCCTGCTGCCCACCGCCGGGTTGACAGCCGGCCTGAGCCGGGCCAATGTGGAACTGAGCCGACCTCCGGTCGAGAACACCGGCACGCAGCAGACCGTGGGCGTGCAGGCGTCGCAGCCCTTGTTCCGCCCCGCCAACCGCATCAACCTGGAGCAGAGCCAGCGCGGCATCGACGTGGCGCAGGCGCAGCTCGACGCCGCCACGCAGGACCTGCTGGTGCGCGTGAGCCAGGCGTACTTCGACGTGCTGGCCGCACAGGACACGCTGACCTTCGTGCAGGCGCAAAAAGCCGCCGTGTCCGAGCAGCTGGCGTCGGCCAAGCGCAATTTCGAGGTGGGCACCACCACCGTCACCGATTCGCGCGAAGCCCAGGCCCGCTACGACCTGGTGATCGCGCAGGAGATCGCGGCCGAGAACGACCTGCGTGTGAAGCGCCTGGCGCTCGACCAGCTGGTCGGCATCACCGGCACGACCCCCAAGCCGCTCGCCCTGCCCGTGCCGCTGCCCACCGTGCAGCCCGACAATGTGGCCCTGTGGGTGGACACCGCCCGCGACCAGCAGCCCGGCGTGCGCCAGGCGGTCATCGCGCTCGACATCGCGCGGCTGGAGACCAAGAAGGCCGAAACCGGCCACCTGCCCACGGTGGACCTGCAGGCGGGCTACAACATCACGCGCAACCCCCACGGCACCGTCACATCCCCGGGCGTGAACAGCCGCACCAACAGCGCCAGCGTTGGCGTGGCTTTGAATCTGCCCCTGTTTGCCGGCTTCTCGGTGCAAAACCGCATCCGTGAAACCCTGGCGCTGGAAGACAAGGCCGCCGCCGACCTGGAAACCACCCGGCGCAACGTGGCCCAGGCCACGCGCGCCGCGTTCTTCGGCGTGCAGTCCGGCCAGGGCCAGGTGCAGGCGCTCGAGGCGGCCGAAGCCTCCAGCCAGAGCGCGCTGGACGCCAACAAGCTCGGCTACCAGGTGGGTGTGCGCATCAACATCGACGTGCTGAACGCCCAGAGCCAGCTGTTCCAGACCAAGCGCGACCTGGCCCAGGCCCGCTACAACGTGCTGCTGGGCACGCTGAAGCTGCGCCAGGCGGCCGGCACGCTGACGCAGCAGGATGTCGAGGCGATCAACGCGTTGCTGACCCGGTAACCAGGTCGCCGCGCTGACCCGCGCAGTCGGGTCTTCAGCGCCCCCGCCACACCGGCGGCGGTGCGTCGTCAGTCGCCGGGGTCGTCTCAGCGGCCCGCGGGCTGTGACCTGGCGGGCAACACGATGCCCAGCACGGCCTGCGCCGTGGCCAGCGCCCCGCCCCGGTGGTCGTCGGCAAAGCGGCTGGCGCGTTCGCTGGCGCTGCGCTGCAGGTCAGCGTCACCCGCCAGACCCACCGCCTGCGCCATGCCTGCCGCCATGTCGGTCACACGCCGCGCAGCGCCTGCCGCGCAGGCCAGTTCTGCCGCGTCCGCAAAATTGAAGGTGTGCGGGCCCAGCACCACCGGGCAGCCGCACGCAGCCGCCTCGATGAGGTTCTGGCCGCCCAGCGGCGCGAAGCTGCCGCCCAGCATCGCCACATGGGCCAGGCCGTAGTACAGCGCCATCTCGCCCAGCGAGTCGCCCAGCCAGACATCGGCCGCGTCGGGCGCAGCCGCCCAGGTGCTGCGGCGCGACACGGTCAGGCCGGCGTGCAGCAGCAACTGGTGCACTTCGTCGAAGCGCTGTGGGTGTCGCGGCACGATGAGCCACTGCACGCTGCGAGCGCTGGCGGCATTTTCGCCCGATGCTTCACTATTGATAGCGCCTTGCGCTTGCCCAGCAAGCGGTAGCGCCGTTTTTTCCTTGAAATTCTCCAGCCACATCGCCTCCTCGCCTTCGCGGCTGCTGGCCAGCATGACGACCGGCCGCGCGGCCTGATCGCGCCAGGCGCGGCCTTGCGAGAGCTGCTGGGCGTCGGGCACCACGTCGAACTTCAGGTTGCCGAACACGCCGCGCACCTTGGCGCCGATGGCGCGCAGCCGGCTGGCGTCGCCCTCGGTCTGGGCCCACACGGCCGTCAGTCCGCCATAGGCGGGGCGCGCCAGCGGGGCCAGGCGCTGGGCATTGCGCAGCGATTTGGCGTTCAGCCGGGCATTGGCCAGTACCAGCGGCACGTTGCGCCGGCGGCAGCCCGCCACCAGGTTGGGCCAGACCTCCGTTTCCATGAGGATGCCGATGGCCGGGCGGAACTTGCGCAGAAAGCGCGCCACCGCGCCGGGCGTGTCCCAGGGCTGCCACACCTGCACGTCGCCGGGCAGCAGCAGCTTTTCGCCCTCGGCCCGGCCGGTGGCAGTGCCGTGCGTGAGCAGCAGGCGCATGCCGGGCAGCTCCTGGCGCAGCGCGGCCAGCAGGATGGCGGCGGCGCGGGTCTCGCCCAGCGACACGGCGTGGATCCACACGAACCGGCCCAGCGGGTCCGAGCTGCTGTGCGGCATGAGGCTGTCGATGGGCGCCGGGTAGCGACCAAAGCGCTCGCCGATCGCGTGGCCGTAGCCGGGCTCGGCCTGGGCGCGGCGGCGCAGCTTGCGGCGCAGCAGCGGCTGTGCGCCCCAGGTGACCACCGAATAGAGCGCGCGGGCGGGGTTCATGCCGCGGCGAGGTGCAGGTCGACCGACACCACACCGCCGCTCCAGCCGCTGTCGCCGCGCGCCGCCCACACGATGCAGGGCACGTCGCCATCGGCCGCCACCACGCAGCGGCCACCCGCCTCCCAGAAGGCACTGCCGCCGGCGCTGACGTAGCCGCCGGACGGCCCGCTGTAGTTGGCCAGCAGCACGGCCATGCCGTGGTCGCGTGCATAGCCCTGCAGCAGCTCGGATTCAGGGCCGTAGCCCTGGTGGCTGACCAGCGCTCCGGCGGCGTACAGCGTGGCACCGGCCGCGTGCGCGGCACGGGCATGCTCGGGGTGCGTGATGTCGGCGCACACCGCCATGCCCGTGGGCTCGCCCGCCAGCAGGTGCACCTGCGCGTCGTCGGTGCCCGGGCTGGCAAAGGACTCTTCGCTGGCATGCAGGTGGCGCTTGCGGTACAGCGCGGCGCTGCCGTCGCCATGGAGCACCCAGGCGCCGATGGCGGGCAGTGCGCCGTCCTGCACCGGCGCGGCGGGGCCGCCCACCACCAGGGCCATGCCATGGTCGCGCGCAGCCTGGCGCAGAGGCGCCAGCGCCGCGTGGTCGGCATGCAGCACGTTGGCGGCCAGCACGGACGGCTCGTAGCCGGTGAGCGAGAGCTCCGGGAACACCAGCACCTGCACCCCCTGGCTCGCCGCCACCCGCACATAGGCCAGGTGGGTCTGCACGTTGCGCGCCACATCTCCCGGGACGGAGGGCGACTGTGCGGCGGCAACGCGCAAGGGGGTCGAAAACTGTGGGTTCACGCAGGCAACTCGCTCAAAATCAACGGTGAAAGAAGGTGGCAACGACAGTCAAAGCCAGGGCCAGGGCGCCCATCAATGGCTGGCAGCGCCCACATGGGCGTCGGGCTTGACCTTGTGCAGCAGCGCCAGCATGGCCGCCTCGATGCGCGCCAGCGCCTCGGGGGTGTGGCCTTCGAAGCGCAGCACCAGCACGGGCGTGGTGTTGCTGGCGCGGATCAGGCCGAAGCCGTCCGGCCAGTCGACCCGCAGGCCGTCGATCGTGCTCACGGTGGCGGGCGCCGAGAAGGTGCCGGCGGCCAGGCCCTGCAGCTCGGCCGTCAGGCGGTGCGGCTCGCCCTCGGCGCACGAGACATTGAGCTCGGGCGTGGAGAAGCTGGTGGGCAGGGCGTTGAGCACGGCGCTCGGGTCTTGCGACCGGCTCAGAATCTCCAGCAGGCGGCAGCCCGCGTAGGTGCCGTCGTCGAAGCCGTACCAGCGCTCCTTGAAGAAGATGTGGCCGCTCATCTCGCCGCCCAGCGGAGAATTCGTCTCCTTCATGCGGGCCTTGATGAGCGAGTGGCCGGTCTTGAACATCACCGGCACGCCGCCGGCCGCCGCAATGGCGGGCGCCAGGCGCTGGGTGCACTTCACGTCGAAGATGATCTCGCCGCCGGGTACGCGCGAGAGCACGTCCTGGGCGAACAGCATCATCTGGCGGTCGGGGAAGATGTTGGTGCCGTCCTTGGTCACGATGCCCAGACGGTCGCCGTCGCCGTCGAAGGCCAGGCCCAGTTCGGCGTCGCTGGTCTTCAGGGCCTCGATCAGGTCGCGCAGGTTCTCGGGCTTGCTCGGGTCGGGGTGGTGGTTGGGGAAGTTGCCGTCCACCTCGGAGAACAGCTCGACCACCTCGCAGCCCAGCGCCCGGAAGATGCCGGGTGCCGACGCACCGGCGATGCCGTTGCCGCAGTCCACCACCACCTTGAGCGGGCGGGCGAGTTGGATGTCGCCCACGATGCGCTCGGTGTACGCCGGCAGCACGTCCACATGCCGCACCGAGCCGCCGGCCTGCAGCCGCCAGCTTTCCTGCTCCATGGTGCGGCGCAGGCCCTGGATCTCTTCGCCATAGATGGCGCGGCCGTTGAGCACCATCTTGAAGCCGTTGTAGTCCTTGGGGTTGTGGCTGCCCGTGACCTGGATGCCGCTGTGGCACAGCGTGCTGGCCGCAAAATACAGCATGGGCGTGGTCACCAGGCCCACATCGATCACCTCGATGCCCGCTTCCACCAGCCCCTGGATCAGCGCCGCCGACATGGCCGGGCCCGACAGGCGCCCGTCGCGGCCCACGGCCACCGTGGTCTGGCCTTCGGCGCGGGCGGCGGTGCCAAAGGCCCGGCCCAGGCCCAGGGCCACGTCTTCATTCAGGGTGGACGGCACGATGCCGCGGATGTCGTAGGCTTTGAAAATGGCGGGCGTGGGTTGCACGTAGGGGCCTTTCGAGAAGGGATGAGAGGGAGTCCGACACATTGTAGGCGGGGCATTCCGTACCCCAGGGCAATCACCCCGCGGCCCGAAAACCGCCCAGGGAGGCACATGTCCGAAAACGGCCAGTGCGCACGCGCTCACTGCCTATGATCGGGCCCATGACCTCCCCTTCCCCGCCCTCTGCCGCCGCTGCCGATACCGCCCTGGATGACGGCCGCTACCTGGCGGTGATGGCGCGGGATGCGCGTTTCGACGGGCATTTCTTCACCGGCGTGACCTCCACCGGCATCTACTGCCGCCCCGTGTGCGCGGTGCGCACGCCGCGGCGCGAGAACTGCCGCTTTTTCGCCCTGGCCGCCCAGGCGGAACACGCGGGCTTTCGCCCGTGCCTGCGCTGCCGGCCCGAGCTGGCGCCCCAGGCCCTGGTGTGGTCGGTGCAGGATGCGAGCAGCATCCTGGTGCAGCAGGCGGTGCGGCTGCTGGATGCTCCGGACCTCTGGCCTGCCCAGGCCGCCCCCGCCGACAGCGGCGCCACGGTGGCCCGCCTGGCCGAGCGGCTGGGCGTGAGCGACCGGCACCTGCGCCGCATCTTTGAGGCCGCCCTGGGCGTGTCGCCCCTGCAGTACCTGCAGACACGCCGCCTGCTGACCGCCAAGCAGCTGCTCACCGACACCTGCATGCCCGTGACCCAGGTGGCGCTGGCCAGCGGCTTTGCCAGCGTGCGCCGCTTCAATGCGGCCTTTGTGGGGCACTACGGGCTCAACCCCACCCAGCTGCGGCGCAGCGGCATACCGGCCAGCAAGGGAGGCACAACCGGGTCACACGACACCGGCAGCACACTGCGCCTGGCCTGGCGCCCGCCGTTCGATGTGGGCGCGCTGCTGGCGTTCTTCGAGCGGCGGCAGTTCCACGGCGTCGAATGGGTGCTGCCGCACGAAGCCACGCTGCGGCGCACCGTGCGGCTGCCGGCCGCCTGCACCGGCATGGCGCAGGAGACCACCGGCTGGTTCAGCGCACGCTTCGACGTGGCCGGCCACCAGGTGCTGCTGCAGACCAGCGACAGCCTGTACCCGGTGCTGCCGCTCGTCATCCGCCGCGTGCGCGCCATGCTGGACCTGGACGCAGACCCCGCCGCCATCAACGCCGTGCTGCACCCGTACTTCCCGGACGGAGACGGCCTGCGCGTGCCCGGCGCGTTCGACGGCTTCGAGCTGGCGGTGCGCGCGGTGCTGGGCCAGCAGATCACCGTGGCCGCGGCGCGCACGCTGGGGCAGCGCCTGGTGGAGCGGCTGGGCGAGCCCATCGACACCCCCTGGCCTGCGCTCAACCGGCTGTTCCCCACCGCCGCCACGCTCGCCATGGCCGATGGCGACACCCTGGGCCAACTGGGCATCGTGCGCCAGCGGCAGGCCGCCATCGTGGCGCTGGCCCGCGCGGTGGACGGCGGGAGCCTGGCGCTGCAGGCGGGCGCCGACGTTGCCGCCACCACCGCCGCGCTGTGCGCCCTGCCCGGCATCGGCGACTGGACCGCGCAGTACATCGCCATGCGCGTGCTGCGCTGGCCCGATGCCTTCCCGGCGGGCGACGTGGCCCTGCACAAGGCGCTGCAGGTGCAGGGCGAGAAGAACCCGGCCCGCGCGGCGACGGAGGCCTCACAGGCGTGGCGCCCCTGGCGCAGCTATGCGGTGCTGCGGGCCTGGGCTGCGGGTACCACCGCCGTGGCGCAACCCGCTCCCACCAGCCCACTTCATGAAAAGCTATCAAAAATATAGCTGCTAGCGCTTTCCTATCAAGCGGTAGAGGGCATTTTTATTCATCAATCGACAGGATTCACCCATGTTCTTCCACCCCCACACCGTGCAGACGGGCGCCAGCACAGTCCTGGGCCCCGTGCGCCTGGCCGCGTCGCCCGCGGGCCTGTGCGGTGTCTGGTTCGAGGGCCAGCGGCACGAGCCCGTCCACCTGCTGCACGGCGATCGCGCCTGGGCCGAGGCGGCCGGCCACACCCTGCTGCAAGAGGCCGCAGGCCAGCTGCAGCAGTACCTGCGGGGCGAGCGGCATGGTTTCGATGTGCCGCTGGACCTGTCGGGCGGCACGGCGTTTCAGCAGGACGTATGGCGCGCGCTGCTGGCCATCGGCCGCGGTGGCACCACCAGCTATGGGCGCCTCGGCCAGCAACTGGGCCGGCCGCTGGCGGTGCGCGCCGTGGGCGCGGCCGTGGGGCGCAATCCGGTCAGCGTGATCGTGCCGTGCCACCGCGTGCTCGGTGCAGACGGCAGCCTGACCGGTTACGCTGGAGGGCTGGACCGCAAAACGGCGCTGCTGGCGCTGGAACATGCGCCGCACCGGCACGACCACCCGCAGCCACCGCACCTGCGGCAGCAGCCTTGGCTGCCGGACGACCACGACATTCAAACCCTGAAAGAGCACGCATGAACAGCCCGGGAACCCAACCCGTCACCGCCTGGATCGGCGAATTCACTCTGCTGGCGGCGCTGTGGGGATCATCCTTCCTCTTCATGCGCCTGGGCGCCTCGGAGTTCGGCCCGCTGCCCACCGCCGGGCTGCGCGTGGCGCTGGCCACGGTGTTCCTGTGGCCCATCATGCTGCGCCAGGGCCACTGGCCCGCCTTCCGCCAGCACTGGCGGCCCATCATGTTCGCGGGCGTCATCAACTCGGCGATCCCGTTCGCGCTGTTCTCCTGGGCGGTGCTGCACATCGCCACCGGGCTGTCGTCCATCCTGAACGCCACGGTGCCGCTGTTCGGCGCGTTGATCGCCTGGGCCTGGCTGGGTGACCGCATCAACCGGCTGCGATGGGCGGGCCTGGCGCTCGGCTTCCTGGGCGTTGCGCTGCTGGCCTGGCGCGCGCCGGCGGGCACGGGCTTCAAGACCGACAGCGCTGAATGGGCCATTGCCGCCTGCCTGCTGGCGTCGTGCTTCTATGGGGTGTCGGCCAGCTTCGCGCGGCGCCACCTCACCGGCATTCCGCCGCTGGCCACGGCCACCGGCAGCCAGCTGGGCGCGGCGCTGGGCCTGGCGCTGCCCACGCTCTGGCTGTGGCCGGCGCAAATGCCGGGCCTGCGCGCCTGGGGCGCCATCGTGGCCATGGCGGTGCTGTGCACCGGCATTGCGTACATCCTGTACTTCCGCCTCATCGCGAGTGCAGGCCCCAGCCGGGCGCTGGCGGTAACCTTCATCGCGCCGGTGTTCGCCGTGCTGTACGGCTCCGTCTTCCTGGGCGAGCGCATCACGCCGTGGATGGTGGGCTGCGCGCTGGTGATCGTTTGCGGCACGCTGCTGTCAACGGGGCTTATCAGGACGCTGCGCCCCGGGCGCGCCCAGCCGGAACAGCCATAAACTCGGGGAATGGTTTTTCCCCTGGGCTGCTGCGACCGGATGCTTGTGCTTGACGACAGCACAGGATGCGGTGCCGGCGCAGTTTGCGCCCGGCCCAAGGCGCTGACAGCCGCCACGGCCATCAGCCCCTGGCAGGTCTGCCACCGCTTCGCACACCGCCATGGGTAACAACACCCTGATGGCGGGCACGGTGCTGATGCTGCTCCTGCTGGTGCTGGAGTGGCTGCCGCCGCACGAAGCGCTGCGCCCGTCCCGGCGCACGCGCTGGCTGCTGGGCGCCGCGGGCGGCCTGGTGTCGGCGACAGCTTTCACCGCCCTGCACTGGAACGCGCCCGAGCTGGGCATCGTGGCCTACCCCACCGTCGTCGCGTTCATGGGCCTGTATTTCGGCGGACTGCCGGCGGCCGTCACCGCCCTGGCTGCGCTGCTGGCCGTGGTGTTCATGGCCCCGTCCGCCACGCCCCCCGCCGTGATGGTGCTGGGGGCCACCTGGCTGCTGGCCTGGCTGTGGCGGCGCGCATCACGGCGCCTGCCTTTGCGGTCGGCAGCGTGGATCGCCCTCGCGGGCCTGACGGTGACCCTGCCGCTGACCGTGTCGGCCTGCCTGTGGCTGGCCAACCAGGTGCCCGGCACCCTGGGACCCTGGCCCACCACGCTGCCCTGGCACCACGGCGCAGGCTTTTTGATGCTGGGCGTGGGCCGCCTGCTGCTGGCCGGCAAGGCCCGCGCAGAGATGGCGCGCACCAGCACCCAGGAGGCGCTGGTGCAGCGCGAGCAGCAACTGCAACTGGCCATGGACGCACTGGGCGGTGGCCGGTGGGAATGGGATGTGGTCGAACGCCAGTTCCGCTGCCACGGTAAGTTCTACGAGGCCTTCGGCGTGAGCTGCGAAGAGGCCGATGCGAAAGGCCTGTGGGAGCGCTGGTACGGGCGCCGCCACCCGCTGGACGCCGAGCGCAATGCCGCCCGGCTCGAGCGCGCCATGGACGGGCTGGACGAAACCTACGAAGCCGAGTTCCGCGTGCTGGACACCGATGGCCGCTGGCGCTGGCTGATGTCGCGCGGCACCGTGGCCCGGCGCGACGCCCAGGGCCGACCCACCGCCCTCATCGGCATGGACGTGGACATCACCGCCCATCGCGAGGTGGAAGATGCGCTGCGCTCGTCCGAGGCCAAGTACACGACCTTCTACCAGACGCTGCCCGACCCGGCGGGCATCTCGCGCATCTCGGACGGGCGCTACATCGACGTGAACCCGGCCTTTTGCGAGGTGCTGGGCCGCCCGCGCGAGGAGGTGATCGGCCGCACGTCCACCGAGCTCGACATCTGGGCGTCGGAGCAGGAACGCGCCCGGCTGGTCGAGACCTTCCGGCGCGATGGCCGGGTGGACCGCCTGCCGCTGGTGGCGCAGGGCCGGGGTGTGCGCATCCCGGGCCTCATGTCGGCACGCTCCGTGCTTGTGGACGGCGAGAACTGCTTTGTTTTCATCTTCCACGACATGACCGAAGCCCATCGCACCAGCGACGAGCTGCGGGCCCTCAACAGCCTGCTGCAGCAGGCCGGCCGCATGGCGCGCCTGGGCGCCTGGGAGGACGAACGCGGGCGCGGCCTGGTGTACTGGTCGGACGTGTGCTTCGACATCCACGGCCTGCCCCCGGGCTCGCCGCTGCCCCACGACTACATCGACCGCCTGGTGGCACCGGACTACCGCGAGCCATTGCGCGAGCGCATCCGCCAGAGCATCCGCGAACGCACCGAGTGGAGCATGGAGATGGAGGTGCTGCACGCCGATGGGCGCCAGGTGTGGGTGCGCGCACGGGGCGAGCCCGTGGTCGACAACGGCCGCGTCACCCGCGTGCGTGGCGTGATGCAGGACATCGACGAGGCCAAGCGCTCGGACCAGCGCCTGCGCCATTCCGAGGAACGGTTCTCGCGCATCTTTCACCTCATGCCCTTCCCCATGGGCCTGTCACACCGCAACGACGGGCGGTATGTGGACATCAACCCCGCGTGGGTGGAACTGCTGGGCATACCGCGCGAGCAGGCGATTGGCCGCACCGCCATCGAACTGGGCATCTTCACCGAGGAAGACCGCGCGCGCCTGCTGGAGGCCGAGGGCGGCACGGGGCACCTGGGCAGCTACGAAATCACGCTGAACGTGCGCGGCGGACCGCCCCGCACGGTGCTGCAGTCCATGCGCGCCACCCAGTTCGACGGGGAGCCCTGCTGGCTGTTCTCGGTGCACGACATCACCGACCGCAAGAGAAGCGAAGAGCAGGTGCGCGAACGCGAAGAACTGCTCTCGCTCACCATCTCGGCCGCGTCGCTGGGCCTGTGGGACTGGAACCTGCAGACCGGCGCCGTGAGCGGCGATACCCGCTGGCGCACCATGCGCGGGCTGTCACCGCTCGAATCCCCCGAAGCGGCGCCCGCGACCATCCAGTGGACGAGCGGCATCGCCCCCGACGACATCGACCGCATCACGGCCGAGATGGCGCGCCACATCTCCCATCCCGGCACTCCGTTCGACGCCACCTGGCGGGTGAACCAGGCCGGAGACGCCGTGCGCTGGGTGCGCAGCCTGGGCAAGATCGTCGGCGCCGACGCGCATGGCCGCGCCCAACGCATGCTGGGCGTGGCCATCGATGTGACCCCCCAGCGCGAGCAGGAGGTCCTGCTGCAGCGGCTGGCACTGTTCGACGCGCTCACTGGCCTGCCCAACCGCG
This sequence comes from Acidovorax sp. Leaf191, assembly GCF_001424425.1. Taxonomy (GTDB): domain Bacteria; phylum Pseudomonadota; class Gammaproteobacteria; order Burkholderiales; family Burkholderiaceae_C; genus Acidovorax. The sequence goes on along the minus strand of NZ_LMPT01000022.1, from coordinate 207,625 downwards.
TGCTGCTGGCGCGCAAGCTGCAGGACTCCATGGCGCAGGCGCGCAAGCGCGGCACTCCGTTGGGCGTGGCCTACCTGGACCTGGACGGCTTCAAGCCCGTGAACGACCGCCTGGGCCATGGAGCCGGCGACCGCCTGCTGGTGGTGGTGGCCGGCCGGCTGACCCGCGCCCTGCGCCCGCTCGACACCGTGGCCCGCCTGGGCGGCGACGAGTTCGTGATCCTGCTGCCCGAGCTGGAATCCGTGCACGACTGCGAGCGCATGCTGCACCGGGTGATGGAGAGCATCTCAGCCCCCTACACGCTGGACACCGAGCGCGTGGTCGTCACGGCCAGCATCGGCTACACCGTGTTCCCGCAGGACGATGCCGACGCAGACACCCTGCTGCGCCATGCCGACCAGGCCATGTACGCCGCCAAGCAGGCCGGGCGCAACCGATTCCACCAATTCGACGCGGCCCAGGAGCGCGCGCTGCAGTTGCTGCGCGAACAGGGGCGCCACCTGCAAGGCGCGCTGGCGGACGCACAGTTCACGCTGTACCTGCAGCCCAAGGTCGACATGAAAAGCGGCACCGTGGTGGGTGCCGAAGCGCTCACCCGGTGGCAGCACCCCCAACGCGGCGTGGTCTCGCCCGGCGAGTTCCTGCCCATGCTGGAAGGCACCGAGCTTGAGATCGGCTTTGGGGAATGGGTCATCGAAGCCGCCTTCCAGGTGCTCGAACAGATGCAGGCCCGCAAGAACCCGCCAGGCCTGCCCATCAGCGTGAACATCGCCGCACAGCACCTGCAGCACCCGCGGTTTGCGGACTGGATGGCCGAATGCCTGGAGCGCCACCCCAGCGTGCCCGGCCGCCTGGTCGAGATCGAAATCACCGAAAGCGCCGCGCTGTACGACCTGGCCGCCGTGGCGCACACCCTGCACGCAGTGCGCGCCCTGGGGATGGCAGTGTCGCTCGACGACTTCGGCACCGGCTACTCGTCCCTCACCTACCTGCGCCGCCTGCCCATGGACACGCTCAAGATCGACCAGAGCTTCGTGCACGGCATGATGGGCGACCCCGGCGACCTGGCCATCGTACAAGGCGTGATCGGCCTGGCCCGCTCCTTCGGCTACCGCGTGATCGCCGAAGGCGTGGAAACCGTCGAGCAGGGACAGATGCTGCTGCAGCTGGGCTGCACGCAGGCCCAGGGGTATTGCATTGCCCGGCCGATGCCGCTCGGGGACTTTCTCAGCTGGTCATCGGAGTGGCAGCCGCCGCCGGGGTGGCAGCGGCATCGTCTCGTCCAACCCTGACGCGCCGCGCGCAGGTAACCCAGCCGCCTCATCGCTTCTTGCCAAGCGGCTGGGACGGACTGGAGTTTGCCGCTCATTTTTTCTGGGGCTTGTCGAGCCCTGAAACCTCTATATGCAGGCTTCCAGTGGGCGAAGAGCGTAGCGTTGATTTTCCATCACGACCGCCAACGACATTGAACATGATCGTCCCGACAACGACGGTGTTGTAGGTGACTTCGGAGTATGGTCGTTCGATGGAGGCAGAAAGATCTGATCCATAAATGGCGATGTATCGTTCGGCGTTGTTCTGCGGATTGATGAAAATGGTTCGCTCCAAATCATTACCTCGATTGCGCAGACTTTTTTCGTCAAAGCTTCGAGTCGCAGCGAATTCAGAGTCGTATACCTTCACTCGGGGGATAAAAAGTGCATTGTCGTTGACCACGCCTTTTGCACTGCTTGTCAGTGTGATGGCATAGGGCTTTTCATAAACTGGAAGTTCCAGAAGTACGAAAAAGGCTTTGGTGCCATCGAACTTGTGGGCCTGCGCTTTTGCATCCACAGCAATATCCGTGGGCAATAGCGAAAGCGGAATACGCTTGGCTTCACTCAGATCGGAACAACACAACGGCGTTTTGTCCAAGGCGGCAACGCCATCGCTCACAATTTTTTCGCCGGTCTGCATGGTCTGGCAGCCCACCAGAGACAACGCAATTCCGATGGTTACCAGGCGACTTTTCTTGTGTATCACGGCCGCTTCAGATCCAGGGAGATTTGTGTTGCCAGCACATCAAGCCCTGCGATAAGACCTTGCCGCGTTTTTTGGGGATCGCTGATCAAAGTATCGATGTTTGAGAACCGATACTGTTCGTCCGAAGTGAAATGAATCGCCTTGGATTGGGGCGCAGTGTAGCCATAGCTGAAGGTATCGGCATAAAGCTCTTTATCGAGTTGATCGGAGAGGACAACCTTCACACCTACAGATGGAAAATAATCAGAAGTGGGTCCCGCAGCCACATATCCTCCATTCAAGCGAAAACACAAAACAGCATCTGCTTGAACGCCCATTTTCCGTGCTGTGGCCAGCATATCCTCTTCTTTTACGTCTTTCGGCAAGACCAAACGTGCAGTGGTGTAGCCCTGTGCCTGCAGTTTTTCAGCCAGAACCTTTTCGAAACGATCTCTGAGGGTTGTCTTGTTGACGTCGATCGCTTCAGTCAATCGTGAACCTTTCGCATGCATGTCCGCCGTGGCGACCAGTGCGCCGATCAGGCCGAAGCCCGCACCTGGGTGGCCAATCATGACTGCTTCATACCGGTCTTGATCAGGATCGCGAACAATAAGGACCGTCTTCAAATTGGTGGCCATTGCCTGATTAAAAGCCGTCTTTTTTGGCGCCTGAATACAACCTGTTAATAACATGGCTACCAAAACCAAACCTGCTACGCTGATTTTTCTGAACACGCGAACCCCTCTCTTATTTGAAACCAAATAATTATTGTATTGCAAATTGCAAGCATAAAATGCCGATTCAGGTGCATCAACAAGTCACGTTTGGGACTGAAGCCAACCCTGCAAGCGCTGTACACCGGCCTCCAGTCGCGCCGGTTCTTTGGACGCAAAACACCAGCGCAGCCAACCCTGGGCCTCTGGCGCGAAAGCGTTGCCCGGAGCCAGGCCCAGCCCGGCCTCGCTGACCAGCCGCTGCGCCACGGCCAGCGAATCATCAAACCCATGCAGGCGGAAAAACGCGTACATCCCGCCCAGCGGGCTCGCCACCTCCACCTGGGGCACCGCCGCCAGCCGGGGCAGCAGCGTGTCGCGGCAGCGGCGCATGTGGGCCACCAGGGGCGGCGTGATCTCGCCCGCGTGCTCCAGTGCCGCCAAGCCCGCGCGCTGGGTGAACACGCTGGAGCAGGAGGTGTTGAACTCGATCAGCTTGCCCACGGCATCCACCAGCGCAGGTGGCAGCACCAGCCAGCCCAGGCGCCAGCCGGTCATGAGGAAGCTTTTGGAAAAGCTCTGCACCACGATGAGCCGGTCTTCGGCGTCAGAAATGTCCAGAAAGCTCGGCGCGCAGCCGTTGGGTGTCGCACCGTAGTACAGGCGCTCGTAGACCTCGTCGGCCAGGATCCAGGTGCCGGTGCGGCGGCAGTGCTCCAGGATGGCCTGCTGCTCCGCCCGCGTGAGGGTCCAGCCCGTGGGGTTGTTGGGCGCGTTGACGATGAGGAGGCGCGTGGCGGGGGTAATGGCGTCGAGCAGCGCCTGCAGATCCAGCGTCCACGCCCCGCCTTCGGCCCGCAGCGGCACGCAGTGCACACGCGCACCCAGCACGGCGGGCTGGGCCGTGAGGTTGGGCCACACGGGCGTGACGGCCACCACATCGTCGCCCGCATCGAGCAATGCCTGCATCGCGATCATCAGCGCGCTGACTCCGCCCGAGGTCACTGCGATACGGTCTGCGCTGATGGGGCCATGCAGGGCGCTGGCGTAGCTGGCGATGGCCTGGCGCAGATCGGGCAGGCCGAGGTTGTGGGAGTAGAAGGTTTCGCCGCGTTGCAGGGATTCGATGGCGGCCTGGCGGATGGGCTCGGGGGTGATTTCGTCGCTCTCGCCGAACCAGAAGGCCAGGACATCGGCGCGGCCCATGCCGGCGTTGGCGACTTCGCGGATTTTGGAGGCTTCTAGGTTTTCTACGGCTAGGCGCATGGGAGGGGTCCTTGGGCGGTCTGGGGGAAGGAGGATGGTTGAGCATAGCTGCAGGTGCGATGGCAATGGCACTCGGGCGCCTGCCGAGCCCAACCGTTCAGGTTGAGTTTGCCGAAACCTGGGCGCATCGGCCCATCGCCGTTCGGGTTGAGCTTGTCGAAACCTGGGCGCTGCTCGCAGGCTCGCTGATGGGCAGCATGCCTTTGTTGAGGGCGGAGGCCGGGAGTCGCCCGGCGTGCGAGTAACTTTCTTTCCGTGGGGTGCGCTGCGGAACTCGCTGCGCGCTGCCGCGCTACGCTCAAACATCCGCAGCGAGTCAGTTCACGATGCGTGTGTCCTTCGGCACACGCTCACCCCAAGCCCTGCGCTCCTCGGCGCATCCTGAAGGGCGGGGGGAGAGGACATCCACACGGGCCATTGCTTCGCTCGGCCTCGCTTGCGCAGCGCGTGGCGCTTGCGCCCGCGCGTTCGGGGTCGAGCAACGCGATGGCCCGTGTGGCTGTTCGGATGTTCGGCTGTCCACCCCCTGCTGGCTGCGCCTGCGGCGGGGGGTTGCGGGGTGGCATGCGCGTCGCAGCGCGCATGCTTCGTGCTCTAGCTCGCCGTGGTTGTCTGAACGTAGCGCGCAGCGCGCAGTGAGCTCTGCGGCGCACCCCGCAACCGCCCCGACGCAGGTTTGCCCCTTCGCAACGCGAAGGGGTCGCAGACTGGGGGTCGCCTTTCTTTTGGGTACTTTTCTTTGGCGAAGCAAAGAACAAGTACCTCGCCCGCCGGGGCGAACTCCCGGCNGCGAAGGGGTCGCAGACTGGGGGTCGCCTTTCTTTTGGGTACTTTTCTTTGGCGAAGCAAAGAACAAGTACCTCGCCCGCCGGGGCGAACTCCCGGCCTCCGCCCTCCACACAGGCTCACCTCTCAAAGCAGCGAGCTCGCGAGCAGCGCCCCGGTTTCGACAAGCTCAACCCGAACGGACAGAGGGCGACTTATAGGCACAGGCTTCACCAAGCTCAGCCCGAACGGCTGAAAAGAAACAGGCCAAGGCCAAGGCAATCAGCCACTCACTCCCCCACCAACGCCCTCACCTGCTGCAACGCCGCCGGATCCTCCATCGTCGTCAAATCCCCCGGGTCCCTCCGCTCCGCCACCGCCTGCAACGCCCGCCGCAGCAACTTGCCACTGCGCGTCTTGGGCAGCACCGTCACAAAATACACGCGCGCCGGCCGCGCCACCGCGCCCAGTTGGCCGTCCACCTGTTTCATCACCTCGCCCTCCAGCCTCAGCCGCGCAGCGTCGTCGACCAACCCGGACGCATCCCGCGGCACTGCAAAAGCGATCGCCACCTGCCCCTTGAGCGCATCGGCAATGCCCACCACCGCCACCTCCGCGATGTTGGGGTGCGCAGAAATGCTCTCCTCGATCTCCCGCGTACCCAGGCGGTGCCCCGCCACGTTGATCACGTCATCCGTACGGCCCAGGATGAAGTGGTAGCCGTCGGCGTCCCGAATGCCCCAGTCGAAGGTGCTGTAGATCAGCCGGCCCGGGATGCTCTTCCAGTAGGTATTGACGAAACGCGCGTCGTCGCGCCACACGGTCTGCATGCAGCCAGGGGGCAAGGGGCCCTCGATGGCGACCACGCCTTTCTGGTTGGGCCCCGTCAGCTCCTGGCCCGTGGACTCGTCGATGAGCTTCACGTCGTAGCCATACATCGCCTTGCCCGGGCTGCCGAAACGGGTGGTCTGCGGCTCCACGCCGTTGGCCAGGGTCAGGATGGGCCAGCCGGTCTCGGTCTGCCAGTAGTTGTCGATGATGGGCACCTGCAGGGCATCGCTGATCCACTGCGCCGTGGGCTCATCCAGCGGCTCGCCGGCCAGCCACAGGGCCTTGAGGCTTTTGACGTTGTACCGGGCCAGGTAGGCCGGGTCCTGCTTCTTGAGCACCCGCACGGCCGTGGGGGCCGAGAACATGTGCGTGACCTGGTACTTCTCGACGATGCTCCACCACACGCCCGCGTCGGGCCGCGTGGGCAGGCCCTCGTACATGATGGTGGTCATGCCGGCGATGAGCGGGCCATAGACGATGTAGCTGTGCCCCACCACCCAGCCGATGTCGCTGGTCGCGAAAAAGACTCCCACGCTCTGCCGCTCGCGCGGGTCGCTGCCCCCCAAGGGCGCCGCGTTGTCACCTTGGGGCGGCCCGGCGGTGAGAACCTCATCCCCCGCCTTGGCATCGAAGATGTGCTTCATGCTCGCGGCCAGTGCCACTGCGTACCCGCCGGTGTCGCGCTGCACGCCCTTGGGCTTGCCGGTGGTGCCGCTGGTGTACAGGGTGTAGCTGGGGTGCGTGGCGTCCACCCATTCGCAAGGCACGACTGTGCCCAGGTGCTGGGTGCGCAGGGCTGTCCAGTCATGGTCACGGCCGGGCTGCAGGTGCATGGGGGCCAGGCCCCGGTTCACCATCAGCACGGCAGCGGGTTTGTGCTTCGACAGCGCGATGGCCTCGTCCAGCAGCGGTTTGTACGGCACCACCTTGCCGCCGCGCGACCCGGCATCGGCACTGACCACCGCCACGGGTTCGGCATCTTCGATGCGCGAGGCCAGCGACCCCGAGGCAAAGCCGCCGAACACCACCGAATGCAGTGCGCCGATGCGCGCGCACGCCAGCATGGCGAACGCGGCCTCCGCGATCATGGGCATGTAGATGAGCACGCGGTCGCCCTTCTTCACGCCCAGCGTCTGCAGCACCGCTGCCATGCGCTGCACCTCGGCGTGCAGCTCGGCAAATGTGTAGCTGCGCTCGGTGTCGGTTTCGGTGGAGATCGCCACCAGCGCAGGCTGGGTGGCCCGCTCGGCAAGGTGGCGGTCCACTGCGTTGTGGCACAGGTTGGTGGTGCCGTCCACGAACCACTTGGCAAATGGAGGGTTGCTGTAGTCGCACACCTGCTGCGGCGGGGTCTGCCAGTCGATCAGTTGCGCCTGTTCACTCCAAAAAGCGTCGCGATGGTCGATGGATTGGCGGTAGAAGTCGGTGTAGCGGCTCATGGTGGTGTGTCTCCTCGGCATCTCGGTGTGCCCGCCTGATGGCTGGTTTTGAATTCATAATTATTCATGACGGGCTTGCGGCAAACTGACGCTGGGATAGTCAAGGTGCCCCTGGGCCTACCTCTGCGAAAAGCTGCGATCAGCCCCTTGGGGGCGGGCTCAGGTGCGCTGCCGACAGAAGCCACTTGCTTTCCGAATGGCCTGTGGCCTGTCGCCCAGCTCTTGTGCTGCATACGCCTCTCCCCAGGCCGCGCGCTGTAAGCCATGGCGTGCAGTTCGGTGGGGCATGTGTGGCGCTTGCACCCTTGCACCGCGTGCATGTAGATAGTTGGAATGAAAACATGCCTCGCGGCCATCACCTCCCCTACAGTCACAGGGGCCGTGCCCGCCCGGCCAGCCAGCCAGCCAGCACCACCGCACCCGACCCGCCCCACCCCGACCTATTCGTCGGCGCACCACCATGAGCCCACCTCCCATCGCCGCAGAAGCCTCCGCCCCAGAGCGCCCTGCCCCTGTCAGCTTTGCCGAGGCCTTCCGGTTCTGGCTCAAGCTCGGCTTCATCAGCTTCGGCGGGCCTGCCGGGCAGATCGCGATCATGCATGCCGAGCTGGTGGAGCGCCGCCGCTGGATCAGCGAAACGCGGTTTCTGCACGCCCTCAACTACTGCATGCTGCTGCCCGGCCCCGAGGCCCAGCAGTTGGCCACGTACATCGGCTGGTTGCTGCACCGCACCTGGGGCGGGATCGTGGCAGGCGCGCTGTTCGTGCTGCCGTCGCTGTTCATCCTGATCGGTCTGTCCTGGGTGTACCTGCGCTTTGGCGACGTGCCGGTGGTGGCGGGCATCTTCTACGGTATCAAGCCCGCCGTGACGGCGCTGGTGCTGCATGCGGCGCACCGCATCGGCACGCGGGCGCTCAAGAACCGCTGGATGTGGGGCATCGCCGCAGCGTCGTTCGTTGCAATCTTCGCTTTCGACGCGCCCTTTCCGGCCATTGTGCTGGCCGCGGGGGTGGTCGGCTATCTGGGTGCACAGCGCTGGCCAGGTGTGTTCGCGCTGGGGGGCGGGAATGCCGCCGCGCGCACGAGCTATGGCCCGGCGCTCATTGACGACGACACGCCCACACCCGCGCATGCGCGGTTTTCGCGCCGCCACCTGGCGCTGGTGCTCGGGGCAGGCCTGGCGCTGTGGCTCGGCGCGATGGCGCTGCTGGTGGCCACGCAGGGGTGGCACGGCACGCTCACCCAGATGGGCTGGTTCTTCACCAAGGCGGCCATGCTGACCTTTGGCGGTGCCTATGCGGTGCTGCCGTATGTGTACCAGGGCGCAGTGGAGCATTACCAGTGGCTCAGCGGCCCGCAGATGATGGACGGGCTGGCGCTGGGGGAGACCACCCCGGGCCCGCTGATCATGGTCGTGGCTTTCGTGGGATTCGTGGGCGCCTGGCTGCAGCAAGTGTGGGGCCCCGACGCACTGTTCGCTGGCGCCGCTGCCGGCGCGGTGGTGGTGACGTTCGTGACCTTTCTGCCGTCCTTCATCTTCATTCTGGCGGGTGGCCCGGTGGTGGAGGCCACGCACGGCAAGCTGGGGTTCACCGCGCCGCTCTCGGCCATCACGGCTGCGGTGGTGGGCGTGATCCTGAACCTGGCGCTGTTCTTTGCCTACCACCTGCTGTGGCCCCAGGGCTTCGCCGGCCGGTTCGATGCCTTCTCTGCGGTGATCACGGTGGTGGCCGGCGTGGCGCTGTTCCGCTTCAAGACCGGTGTGCTGACCCTGCTGGGCGCGTGTGGTGCGGCCGGGCTGGCAGTGGTGCTGCTCAGGCCGTGGTTCGCCTGAGCCATCGAGCCGGGAAATCTAGCCGAGCAATCTAGCCGGGAAATGCAGCCGAGTTACGGTCTCGATGCGGCCAGGTGACCGGCGTTGTACCCGCCTGCTGGTCCGGCAGCGCGGCCTGGGGCACTGCGTCTTTTGACATACACAGTCTGCTCGATAATGCGGGTATACCCCGCAGCCACCCCTTGGCTGGCGGCTGTCATTGCCCCACGGGCAGCGGCAGCAGACAGATCAAATTTTCTACCGATGTGGTAGATGGCCACAGGAGCCGAGAGCGATGGCGCTGCATATCGAAGACATTGGCAAACAACTGGAAGTGGTCGCCAAGATCCCCGGCATTCCGGCGATCTTGAAACTGCTGCGCGACCAGACCGGCATGCGTTTCGTCGGTCTGGCACGGGTGACGCCGGACCGGTGGATCACCTGCGCGGTCCTGGACGAAGGCGGATTCGGCCTGGTGCCTGGCGACGAGCTGGATGTGAACACCACCATCTGCAAGGCGCAACTGGGCGAGCCTCAGACGGTCGTGTTCGACGATGCGGACGCCGATCCCCTCTACTGCAAGCACCCGGCGCCACAGCTGTACGGGTTTCGAAGCCACATGTCGGCGGCCATCCACCTGGCGGACGGCAGCTACTTCGGCTCGCTGTGCGTGCTCGACCCCGACCCGGTGGTCGTCAACAACGAACGCAATATCGGCATGCTGGAAGGCATGGCCGCGCTGATCGGGCGGCTGCTGGACGAGAGCTTCGCGCACGGCGCCACCTTGCAGGCACTGAACGAGGAAAAAGCCGCGGGCTTCTCGCGCGAGCAGTTTCTGGCGGTGGTGGCGCACGACCTTCGCAACCCCCTGGCGACCATGCACGTGGCCAGCGAGCTCCTGACGCGCAGCCCCGATGCCGCCATGGGCCGCATCGGAAGGCGCCTGCGCAGCAGTGCCGCCCGCATGACGGGGCTGGTCGACGACCTCGTGGACTTTGCGCGCGGGAGGGCGGGCTCAGCCATGCCCATCCGCATGTCGGCCTGCCAGGACCTCGACGCCATCCTCGAACATGCGGTGCAGGAGATCAGGGACATCCACCCCACCCGGGACATCCGCTCGGACCTTCAGATGGGCGGCCCGGTGTGGTGCGATCCGGCGCGGCTTCAGCAACTGGTGTCCAACCTGCTCGGGAACGCCGTGACCTACAGTGCTGCGGACTCGCAGATCGTGGTGCAGGGCACCGTGCAGGACGGCGAAGCCATGGTGGCCGTGACCAACTGGGGCAACACCATCGCCCCGGACCGCATCGACTGCATTTTTGCGGCCTACACCCGCGACAGCCCCCTGTGCGAGGACACCAGCTTGGGCCTGGGGCTGCACATCTGCCAGCTGATCGCGTCGGCACATGGCGGCACGCTCAGCGCCAGCTCGGATGCATCTGCCGGAACCCGGTTTGCGATGCGCTGGCCGTCGAGCGCCGGCCGCTGACCGCTGACCTTCACGTCAAGCCGCCACGCTACCCGTAGGCGCACCGGCCTGGGCCATGCGCTGCTGCACCGCTTGCGCCAGCCAGGCCAGCGCGGGCAGCGGCCTGATGAAAACCTCCACGGCAATGACGCGGCCCTGCGCATCGAACTGCAGGCGGTCGATGCCCCTCACGGCATGCGGCCCCAGGTCGCCGTCGAAGCTCAAGGCGAGTTCCTGGCCGTTATCGCTCCACAACGCGTTGCCATAGGCAAAGCGGCCATACAGGCTGAACGCGAGGCCCAGCACCATGCCCACGGCGGCCGCGCCGCACAGCGGCTGGTCGTCCAGCGGCGACCGCAGCACCACGTCCGGGTGCAGCAGGCGGGGCATCGCAGCAAAGTCACCCGCAGCGAACAGGGCGCGCCACGCGGCCAGGGTACGGGCTGCGTCGGCGTGCGCGGGGGTGTCGCAGGACGGGGGAGAAGAAGGTTCTTGCATGGCGGGTCTTCATAAGTTGGAAAGAAGCCCGCATGCTCAGGTCGGCGCGTCATTGGCGCAATCACCTCCGAGGTCATAGAACCCCGGCCGACTTGTGCCACCATCCGTCGCCATGTCTTTTGCCGACCCTTCCCGCACCAGCCACCCGCCGCCCCGCATCGGCCCGCTGCTGCGGGCGCTTCGCGTGCGCCGGGGGCACAGCCAACTGGCGCTGGCATTGCACACGGGCGTGTCGCAGCGGCACCTGAGCTGCCTGGAAACCGGCAAGGCCCAGCCGAGCCAGGCCATGCTGCTGGCGCTGTTGGATGCGCTGGGGGTACCGCTGGAAGAACGCAACCAGGCCCTGATGGCCGCGGGCTTCGCCCCCCACTACCCGCGCAGCGACTGGGACGCCCAGGCGCTGCTGCAGGTGCGAGATGCCCTGCGCCGCCTGCTGAAGGTCCACGAGCCAGCGCCCGCAATGCTGCTGGATGCCCAATGGAACCTGCTGGAGACCAACGCCGCCGTGCCCGCGCTGATGCGGCTCATCGGCTTTGTGCCGGGCCCTGCGACACCGGGCGAGCCCCTGAATTTGCTCGACCTCTTGCTGCGGTCCGACGGCCTGCAGCGCTGGCTGATCGACGCACCGCGTGTGGCGCAGGCCGTGCGGCAGCGCGCCGAAGCGGAAGCACCTTTCAATCCGACCCTGGCCGCGCGTCTGCAAGCCATGCCTTCAGCCAGACACCGGGCAGCCGCCACCCTGGCGGTGGCGCCCCCGCCCCATTCGCCGGTGCTGCTGCTTCAGCTGCAGTCTGGTGCGGGTGTGCTCAGCTTCATGTCGGCCTACACCACGCTGGGCTCGCCGATGGACGTGACGCTGGATTCACTGCGCATCGACCACCTGCTGCCGGCAGACGCCAGCACCCGAGAGGCGCTGGAGCGCGAACTGGGATAGCAGTCGGCCATTCGCAGTCTGTGGTTTGCAACTGCCGTTTGCTATATTTTCAGTAGCTGGACGCGCCCGACCATCAAGCGCGAGGGCAGAAAACAACTCGACATGCCAAAGCGGTGATGGTCCCTAGGGCCAACATGGAAACGCAACTGCCAAATGTCACGAACAGGCAGTGCGCTTTGCACAGCCCTCGGCGCCGAGCACTGCCGCCCTTGGCTTGGTGCGGCGCCCTCCTCCTCAACGACTGCGCGGACTACTTGATGAGCGCCAGCACGTCCTTGAAGGCCGGGTGTTCGCAGCTGCCCAGCCACTCGAAAGCCACCATCTCGGTCGTCACCAGTTCGGCACCGGCGCCTGCCAGCCGGTCGAAGGCCGCGTCGCGGTTGCGCTCGGTGCGGGAGCCGCAGGCATCGGTCACCACCCAGACGTCGAACTCGTCCTCGATGAGTTGCAACGCCGTCTGCAGCAGGCACACATGCGCTTCGCAGCCCGCGATGACGATGGTGCCGCGCTCGGGCGCCTGCTGGGCGGGCTTTTGCAGGTGCTTGGGCAGGCTGCGTGCGTTGCCGCCCTGGGGCCGGGCGGGCGGACGCAGCCACTCGCCCAGGCCTTCTTCGGTGGCACTGAAATTCATCTTGGCCAGCGTCTTCTGGCACAGGGCGCGCAGCGCGGGGTCGTTGGCGCCCAGGCGCGATGGGTTCTGCTCGGTGCCCCACACGGGAACGTCCAGCATCGCCGCGATCTGTGCCAGACGGCGGGCGTTGGCCAGCACGGCGGGGCCCTCGAAAATGGCAGGCATCAGGCGTTCCTGGTAGTCGACCAGGACGAGTTGGGATTCTGTGGCGTCAAGCAGCATGGGTGTGGGCCATTCGGAGTGGCCGGTTCTCGGAAGATGGCCGCATTGTCGCAGCCCTGCCTGGCCGGGGGCGCCAACCGCCCCGGGGATCAGGATGGCTGCAGGCGCACCAGCCGGCCCTGCGGGCTGTCGGTCAGCAGGTACAGCAGGCCGTCGGGTCCCTGGCGCACGTCGCGGATGCGCTCACCATTGCCTTGCAGCAGCTTTTCTTCGCGCTGCACCTTGCCCTGCGCCACCTCCAGCCGGTGCAGCGTGCCGAACTTGAGCGAGCCGACAAAGAGGCTGCCCTTCCAGGCGTCGCCATAGCGCGTGCTGGTCAGAAACGCCATGCCCGACGGCGCAATGGAAGGCACCCAGTAGTGCAGCGGCTGCTCCATGCCGGCCTTGGCCGTGCCCTCGCCCATCTTGCCGCCGCCGTAGTTCTCGCCGTAGGTGATGACCGGCCAGCCGTAGTTGCGGCCCGGTTGCGGCACGTTGATCTCATCACCCCCCTGGGGTCCGTGCTCGTGCATCCACAAGCTTCCATCGGGCGCCAGCGCGGCCCCTTGCGGGTTGCGATGCCCGTAGCTCCAGATCTCGGGCAAGGCCCCCTGGCGCTGGCGGAAAGGGTTGTCGGCCGGCACCGCGCCGTCGGGCGTGATGCGCACGATCTTGCCGTGGTGGTTGTCGAGCTTTTGCGCGTCGTCCTTGCGCTGGTAGCGCTCGCCCAGCGCCAGAAACAGGTTGCCGTCGGCCGCCTGTACGATGCGGCAGCCGAAGTGCAAAGCGCTGTCCACCTTGGGCCGCTGGCTGAAGATCACTTTCACGTCCTGCAGACTGCGCGCGTCGGCCGACAGCGTCGCACGCGCCAGCGCCGTGCTGTTGCCGGATGCGCCCGCGGCCGCCGGTTCCGAGAAGCAAAAGAAGATGCGGCGGTTGCGCGCGAAGTTCGCGTCGGTGACCACATCCAGCAACCCACCCTGCCCGCCGGCCGCAACCAGAGGCACACCCGCAAGCGCCGGGCCGACCTGCCCTGTCGCCTGCACGACACGCATGCGGCCTGGCCGCTCGGTCACCAGAAATTGCCCGTCGGGCAAGAAGGCCACCGCCCAGGGGTTGAACAGGCCGGTGGCTACCGGAGTCAGCGTCACCGCAGGGGCACTGGGCTGCGCGCCCGCGCTTCCCACGCCACCCGCTATCAAAAAAATAGCTGCATACGCCTTTGCAGCGAGCGCTACCAGCCCATGTCGATTGCGATCCATCCCGCGACGCTCCTTGAATGCTGTCAACTTCACCATGTGCCCATCATCGGGCAAATGTTACAAATAACCACAAATTTCAGTCGGACTTTAAGCCGGGCGCACGCAGGCGAGCACCACGCGCGAATGCACGCTCCTACAGGGAAAAGTTTGATTTACATGAACCAAATCAACAGCTTGCAGGGTTGATTATTTCTCATCACTAAGCGTACGTGTTACCCTCCGTCCCCATGTCCAGATGGCTTTGCATCCTCCTGGTGGCCTGCGCCACCTCCGCCCAGGCGGCGCCCCAAGGGGCCAACTCTGACGAGATGGACCGCTTCATTGCGGACAAAGGCCTGCTCACGCGGCTTGAAGACGTCAGTCAGCGTGTCGCAGACAAGGCCCACACGGTGGCGGACAACGCCTCCAACCTGGCCATCCACGCCATGGGTTTCCTCGGTGTGCCCTACAAGCGTGGCGGCAACAGCGCTGAAACCGGTTTTGACTGCAGCGGCTTCGTGCGCGCCATGTACGAACAAACGGTAGGCCTTTTGCTGCCGCGCCGTGCCGACCAGCAGGCTGCGGCCACCCAGGTCATCGACAAAAAAGACCTGCAACCCGGCGACCTGGTGTTCTTCAACACCATGCGCCGCAATTTCAGCCACGTGGGCATTTACGTGGGCGACAACAAATTCATCCACTCACCCCGCAGCGGCAGCGAAGTACGCGTCGAAGACATGGGTGTCACGTACTGGGCCCGCCGCTTCAATGGCGCGCGCCGCGTCGCCACGGACAAGGACGTCGCCTCTTCCAAGTGAATCCGCGTGCAGCCGGGCATCTGTTCGTTACCGTGCACCACACTGGGTCCCACGCCCTACGGCTTGATCTGGTACGTCGTTTCCGTACTGCGGATCGGCCCGCCCACCACATTCACCGGTCCCGCTGACGGATCACCCCGCAAGATGGCTTTGGCCTTGGCCATGTCCGCCTGATAGCGGGCGCGTGCCTGGGACTCGCAGCTCTTGCGGTCCGCAGCGCCCATGCTGCGGCACTCTTCCAGGCTCACCTTCAAACCGCCGCCCGCTTCGCGGATAGCGGTTTGATAGTGCTGCTGCCGTGTGGTGTCCGGCACTGCGCCACGTGCCAACGAGGCATCATCGCCGCTTTGTGCCAGCGCCGTGCTGGGCGCAATCGCCGCGGCGCCCAAGGCCAGCGCGGCAACAAACACCAGAGGCAAAGATCGGGTCTTGAAGATGGTGGTCATGGCCTTCCTTTTGCTGTGCATGCCGGTCAATGTAGGCCGGGCAGGCAGCCATTGCCGCCAGCACCTGCCGCGCTACCATGTGGGACACCTCCCACAGGCCCGCCATGAACTCCCCTGCCCCCTTGCCCCTGGCCGCAGACACGCCGCACGACAAGAAATACCTGCACCGCCTGCTGTCGCAGCGCAACCAGCAACCCCAGGACGTGCGCGAGGTGGATGCCGCCATAGAGGCGGCCTTCGTGCGCGACGTGGCGATTCTGGTGCTGGACATGTGCGGCTTCTCGCGCATCACCGCCCGCCACGGAATCATCCATTTCCTGGCCATGATCCACCAGATGGAGCAGGCCGCACGGCCTGCCATCGAGGGTAACGGGGGCCAGGTGATCAAGCAGGAGGCCGACAACCTCTTCGCGGTGTTCTCCAGCGCCGAACACGCGCTGGAGGCGGCCCTGGACACGCTGCGCGCGCTCGAGGCGATGAATGCCGTCCTGCCGCCTGAGCGCGCCCTTGCGGTCAGCGCGGGCATCGGCTATGGGCCTACCCTGGTCATCGCCCATGAAGACCTCTTCGGCCCGGAGATGAACTGCGCCTGCAAGCTGGGTGAGGACATCGCCGGCCCGAGCGAGATCCTGCTGACCGAGGCGGCCCATGCGGCCTTGCCAGCGGAACGCTACGCCTTTGCAGCCAGCCAGCACGAGATCTCTGGCGTGACCCTGTCATCCCGCCGCTTCGAGCGCTGCCTGTACGAGCGGCCTCTGGGCGGCGAGCAATGACGCGCGGCTGAGCCAGCACGCTCTGCCCAGCGCCGGTTACGCCAGCCACCGTGACCCCGCGGGGACTGGCACAGGGCATCTTGTCCGACAGGTGCCGGGCCATGCTGTCCCTAAATTCCCAGACAACCGTTCATAACAAAAAGGGAATGATCATGATGGCTCTCATAGGCACTTTATTGGTCGGTCTGGTCGTCGGGTTGCTGGCACGCGCCTTCAAGCCCGGCAAGGACCAGTTGGGGTGGATCATGACGGCACTGCTGGGCGTTGCCGGGGCCTTCCTGGCCACCTACCTGGGCCTGGCCATGGGGTGGTACCAGCATGGCGAAGCGGCCGGCTGGATCGCCTCGGTGATCGGCGCAATGGTGCTGCTGGCCCTGTTCGGGCTCGTCCGCAGCAAGCCCTGACAGCGCGCATGCCATTGCAATCGCTCAGCGCACGGCTCCACTTAACATTTGAAGGCGTCCGGCAGCATCTGCGCGGCGCCCAACACACGCACCACACCATGCCCACTTCCTTCCAGATGGCCGCCGGCAACCCGGCACTCCAGGCGGCGGTCCAGCGCAGCCGCAAGCTGCTCCACCGCCGCGCCCTGGTGGCGGCAGCGGCCAGTGCCATGCCGATTCCGGGGCTGGACTGGGCGGTGGACGCCGCCCTGCTCTCGCGCCTGCTGCCACAGATCAACACCGAGTTCGGCCTGTCTGCCCAGCAGATAGACCAGCTGGACCCGCACAAACGTGAACAGGTCCAGAAGGCCGTGAGCCTGGTGGGGTCGGTGCTGATCGGCAAACTGGTCACGCGCGAGCTGGTGCTGCGAGCCACCCAGAGCGTGGGCGTGCGCCTGACGACCAAGCAGGCCGCCAAATACGTGCCGCTGGCAGGCCAGGCAGTGGCCGCGGGCATCGGCTACGCCACGCTGCGCTACCTGGGCGAGCAGCACCTGCGCGACTGCGTGCGGGTGGTGCAGGAGGCAGACCTGCAGTTGCCCGCCCCCGCGGCCACCCCCCGCCGCAAATAGCCCGCGCGGGCGCCAGCCTTACTCCGCCGCGCAGACGAAGCTGCTCGCATCCTCCACATTGCCCGACCCCTTGTACTTGGCGAATTGGGGGTAGGCACACAGCGGACGGGTGCGGTTGGGCATGTCGGTGTTGGTGGGCAAGGCCTTGGCCGCGATGGTGTCCGGCGCCACGCCCTTCTCCACCCAGTCCACCATGGCCTGGATCGAATCGAAATTGTCCGTGGCGGGGCCACCGGAGCAATGGTTCATGCCCGGTACCAGGAAGGTGCGCGCAAAGCCCTTTGTCGCTGCGATGCCGCCGTTGTTGGCCGCCAGGCGTTCGTAGTAGTCCATCGTGTCCTTCGCCGAGAAGATCGGGTCTGACATGCCGTGGATGAACAGCATCTTGCCGCCGCGCTGCTTGAAGGCCGCGAGCTTGTCGTCCCGGTAGGTATCGTAGATGGCCGAGTACGCTTCCATGCGGGCCGGGTCGGTGTCGAAGTTGAACGTCAGCGGGTTGAACGTGAGGTCCGGCGGGGTGAAGAACTCGTTGACCAGGGCGTCCACCATCAGCGTGATGTAGCGCGCATCCGGTGTGGCAGTGGTGGAGCTGCCCAGCGTCCAGGCGCGCCAGCCGGGGGCGGCAAGGCCTGGGTCCCACGGCTGGCCGGCATACAGCGCCTGGCCTGCCGAGTTGCGCGGGCCAGCGAACACGCTCTTGAGCGCACCCACCTGGGCGCTGCTCAGGCAGTCGGCACCCTTGGCGCCGCTGCACTGCAGCACGGCCGGGTCGAACTGGCAGGCCTTGACGTTGCTCACCAGGCCATCGGCCGCACCGTCCGCGGCATCGCACGACGCTTTGACGCCGTTGGCCACCAGTTGGAGGTCCGCATTGCTGAAGGCTTGCGACAGGATGCGCTTGCCTGCGCCGTCCTGCGGGGCGATGGCGTTGAACTGGATGGTGTTCCACATCGCCGCCACCGTCGCGCCGCTCGATACCCGCATGGCCGGTGCGCCTGCGGTGATGGCGTCGAAATAGTCCGGGAACCGCTGCGAGAACATCATGCCCTGCCGCCCGCCGCCGGAGCAGCCCGAAAAGTACGAGTGGTCGGGCTTGCGTCCGTAGCGCGTGGCGATCAGCGACTTGGCGGCCACGGCCGTCTTGTCGTAGGAGTTGTAGGCATGGTCGATGCGGGCCTGCGGGTCGGCGCCGAAGCTGGCAGACGTGCCGCTGTGGCCCGCATCGGTGGACACCACCGCGAACCCCTGGCCCAGTGGCGACGGCGTGCCTACCGAAATGCTGGAGCTGAGCGAGGTGTCGCGCAGGATGCCGTCGTTGCCGCCACCGCCGATGAATAGGAAGCGCCCGTTCCAGTTGTCCGGCATGCTCAGCTGAAAACCGATGGCGTAGTTCTTGCCATCCACGCCCACACGCGGGTTGATGGCCCCCGTGACCACGCAGTGGCCCGGCAAAAAGCTGCCGGTGGCGGCACCGCCGGGGCGCTTGGTGTCTGCGGCCACGTAGCTGGTGCTGAGCGAGGTGGCGGCCAGGCCGGCCTTGGCCGGCAGTTCGGCGCAGGCCGCGGCCGGCGTGGCCTGCTGCGCCGACGCATCGCCGTTGCCGCCGCCGCAGGCGGCCATCAGCAAGGGCATGGCCAGCGCTGCCGGGACGACCTGGCGGCGCAGCCGGGATGAACGGCGCGCGGTGTTCGCAGCGGGTGGCTGGGCCCGAAAGACATGGACAAAAGGCATGGCGTGTGTCTCCTCAAGTTGTCGTGGTGGTGATGGTTTGGGTGCTGCGAGGCCGCTGGCCTCAAGGGGCGCGTCGGCTCACGGAGCGTGCTGCGCCCAGGCTCCCGCCCGCCTGCGTTCGCACGCGCAGGTCTCTGGACGTGATGGAAGGTGGCGCGGAGCGCCACCCACCGGGCGGCTACTGAGCTGATGAGCTGATGAGCTGCTCAGCCGCTCAGCCGTTCAGCCGCTGAAAACGCGCCGTCAGCAGCGCATTCAGTCGGCCTTGAAGCCGGTGGCAGTCACTGCCTTGCCCCAGGTCACGGTGTCGGCCGCGATGGTGCGGGCAAAGTCCTGCTGGCTGGTGCCCGTCACACGAAAGCCGGCCTCTTCCATCTTGGCCTTGCCTTCGGGCGACTGCACCGCCTTGACGATGTCGGCATTGAGCTTGGCAATGATCTCCGGCGGCGTCTTGGCCGGCGCCACGATGCCGAACCACGACGAGAACTCCAGGTTGGCGTAGCCCTGCTCCTTGATGGTGGGTACGTCCGGCAGCGTGTTGGTGCGGGTGGCGCCGGTGGTGCCCAGCGCGGCCAGCTTGCCGGCCTTCACGTTGGGGGCGGCCAGGCCCACGCTGGCGAACACGCCCTGCACGTCGCCGCTGAACAGGCCGCCCAATGCATCGGCCGTGTTCTTGTAGTGCACCGGCTCGGGCTTGAGCTTGACCGCATCGCCGAACATGAAGGCGCCAAAGTGCCCGGGCGTGCCCGCGCCGAAGGTGGCCAGGAACAGGCCCTTTTGCTGCTTGGTCCAGTCGACGAACTCCTTCACGTTGCGCGCCGGCACCTTTTGCGGGTTGACCAGCAGCACAAAGTCGGAGGTGACCACCTGGCTCACGGCCGTGAAGTCCTTGGCCGGGTCGTAGGGCAGCTTGTTGTAGCTGCTGGGGGCGATGCTGAGCTGGCCCGTTTCGCCCAGCATCAGCGTGTAGCCGTCGGGCGCGGCGCGCGCGGCTTCGCTGGCGGCGATCAGGCCGCCGGCGCCGGGCTTGTTGTCCACGATCACGCCGGCATTGCCCCAGCCTTCGGACAGCTTTTGCGCCAGCAGGCGCGCCACGATGTCCGGCCCGGTGCCGGCCGGAAAGCCCACGATGATGCGCACCGGCTTGTTCGGGTACGTGGCGGCACTCTGCGCATGGGCGCCGGCCCAGGGCATGAGCCCGGCCAGCAAGGCGGCGGCCACGAGGGCGCGGCGGGGTGTGGTGGTCAGGGAGGAACGAGGCTGGGCGGTGGTCTTCATGGTTGTCTCCAGAAATTCTTGTGGGTCGGTCAGGGTCAAAAAACGCAAAGGCAAACGGTGGGTGGGGTCAACACGGGCAGCCGCCCGCTACCGCAGCTCGAAAAAACGCATCGCCACGGCGTCCGGGTAGCGCGCGCCGGTGCCGACGAACATGCGCTCGGCGATCCAGGCCAGCGCCGGGGACGCGGTCTCGAAGCTCGGGCTGCAGCGGAAATAGATCTGCGCCGGGTCCACCGGCTCGCCGCGCACCAGGCGAGCGATCAGCTCGGCCGGGCCGGAGCGCACCGCCCGGTTCTGCACATAGATGAGATCGCCGCCATCGGTCTCCAGCACGTAGCGGGCGTCCAGCTCGGACAGCCGGTCATTCACGATGAGCTGAAAATCCGCGCCACCGGGCAGCACCCGGGCGCTCCAGCCGTCGCCGGTGGCACTGCCGCCCAGAATGGGGATCAGCCGGCGCAGCCCGTGCACGGTGTGGCCCACCTCCTGCGGGGTGCCGACCTCCACGCGCAGGTCGGCAAAAAATCGGAATTGCGGGTCGGGCAAGGGGATGAGGTCAGACATGGGCCCTAGCGTAAGTCCCGTTGCCAAGCATGCCTGTCATCCCAGAGGATGACGGGATAACCCGACTGTCCGGCGGCGGCTGGCCCGGCGGTTTTGACGCACACTTCCCGATTTCCGCCAGCATCACCTCCCCCATTCAGACTTTCCCATGCGGCAGTGGCTCCCCCCTTCCTCGCAGACAGCGCCCGGCCGGCAGGTGCTGCACAGTGCCGCGAGCCAGACGCTCGCCGGCATGGTGCACCGCCTGGGCGACAACGGCTTTGCACCGGGCCTGCTGCAGGACCTGGAGCCCGTGCTGCCTGCGGCGTCCTGGTCGGTGTACCGCACGGGCCACCGCTGCAAGCCCACGCTCTTCATGTCGGCCAGCCGGGGCGTACCGGACACCACGCAGGACTGCTGGTGGGCGTACCTGTCGGGCCCGTACCGCAGCGACCGCACCTGGGGACGCTCGTTCGACGAGGCGCCGTTCGCCCAGCCCGAAACCCGCCTGTGCCATGTGACCGCCACCGAGGTCGAGGGCGAGCACCGCGCCCGTGTGTACGAGGCCCATGGCGTGGCCGAGCGCGTATCGGTGGTCGAATACGAAAGCGATGGCTCGGTGTTCGCCGTCAACTTCTACCGCCACCAGCACCAGCGCGCGTTCAGCGACCGCCAGATCGCCGCCTTCGAGTCCGTCGCACCCGTGCTGCTGGCGCTCACCCGCAAACACATCCTGCTGTCGCACGCCTGTACGCCCTCTTCGCCCATGCTGTGGCTGGAGGGGCCGGGCGGCAGCCCGCTGGCCCCTGGGCACGATCAGCCCGGCCCGCACGCCGCCCCGGCCCTGCTGGCGGCCGACGCGCCGCTCGGTCCGCTGGCTGCAGACGCGCTGCCAGCGCTGCGCATGCGCCTGATGCGGCTGCAGGCCGAGCTGACCGACCGCGAGCTCGATGTCTGCGCCCGGCTGCTGCAGGGCATGACGCACGAGGGCATCGCGAGCGACCTGGGCCTGAGCGTGCCCACCGTCAAGACCTACCGCAACCGCGCCTTCGCACGCCTGGGCATCCACTTTCGCAACGAGCTGTTCGCGCGGGTGCTGGGCGGCTGAAGCGCCAGACCGGCGCGGTGGTCGCACGCCGATGGTTTACACCTTCACGATGAACGGGCAGGACCACCGGCCCGCCGCCACGCCAGCCGGCACCACCACGCGCCCGGCCTGAGTCCACCCGGCAGGGCACGGCACGGCACAATCGGCGGCCTATGCCCGCCGCAGGCCCAGACGCCGCCCACCCCGAACCGCCCCGCTCCAACCGCGACGCCCTGATCGCCGCCTGGGCCCGCGCGCTGCGCCAGCGCGCCGATGCCGCCACGCTGCAGGCACTGGCCCCGCTGACCGATGCCGAGGCCGCGCGCGTGATGGCACTGCTGCGCGAGGGAACTGCAGACGGAGCCCCTCCAGCCGCCGCGGCCGCCGCCCCGTCCGCGCCCACCCCGCCGGCATCGGGCCTGGTGCCGGGGCACTTTCGTCCGCGCATCACCCTCATGACACTGGGCCGGGGCGACGGACTGCTGGGCATGGCGCCCCAGGGCAAACTGGGCCCGCGTGGCGAGAACGTGACCCTGGCGCAGATCGACTGGACCTACCGCACCGACAGCGGGGCCCGCTGGGAGACTGCGGCGCCCACCTCGGTGCTCAACGCCCGCCCTGCCCCCGTGCAGGACCTGTACGACACCGGCGGCCCCGTGGTGCGCATGCAGCGCAGCCTGGCGGCCGAGGCCGACGCCGTGGACCGGGTGTGGGACCTGGGCCTGGTGCCCGTGGACCCCAAGCACCTGCAATGGCGCCACCGCGAAGCCGCCGCCACGCTGGGCCCCGTGTGGACCCTGCCGCAGGAGGCGCGCTTCGGCGACTTCTGGGCCGACCAGATCCCGCAGCTGCGCGCCGAAGGCTGGAGCGTGGTGGTGCGCCCCGGCTTCGTGCACGAAAGCGTGCCCGTGCAGCGCTGGAAGCTCGTCATCGCCCCGGACACCGGCGAGCTGCTGGCCCGGGAAGTGGACGGCCCGCTGGGCCCACGCGAGCGCCCGGTGCAAAAGCTGCACCTGCCCGAACGCGAAGGCGCCTGGCTGCTGAGCCTGGGGATCGAGATCGACGGCGTCATGCTGGACCTGGCGCCCATGCTGGCCGACCTGCTGCGCCGCGATGTGCGCTGGCTCAACGCCCGCCAGATGGCGGCCATCGACGACATCGCCGTCATCTCGCTGCGCGCGCCCGGCGGGCGGCGCATCGACGCGCCCGCCGGCCCGCTCAAGGCCATCGTGGGCGCCATGGTGGACCTGCTCACCGACCCCACGCGCAAACAACTGCAGGACGGCGACCCGCTGCGCCTGGGCGCCTGGGAGACACGCCGCATCGAGGCGCTGCGCGCAGGGCTGGTGCAGGCGCACCGCGTGGGCATGGTCAACGGGTGGGACAACAGCTGGCAACTGCAGGGCGACCTGGGCCTGGCGCACCTGGCCCGGCGGCTGCGCCGCATCGGTGCGCCGCAGCCCGTGGACGCCCCCGCCGGGCTGCAGATACAGCTGCGCCCCTACCAGCTTGAAGGCCTGGCGTGGCTGCAGTACCTGCGGGCCCAGGGCCTGGGCGGCATCCTGGCGGACGACATGGGGCTGGGCAAGACGGCGCAAGCCCTGGCCCACGTGCTGGCCGAAAAAGATGCCGGCCGACTCGTCCGCCCCGCCCTGGTGGTGGTGCCCACGTCGCTGCTCTTCAACTGGCAGGCCGAAGCCGCGCGCATGGCGCCCAACCTGCGCGTGCTGAGCCTGCACGGGCCTGACCGGGGCCGGCGATTCCTGCAGATCGCCCAGCACGACCTGGTGCTGACCACGTATCCCCTGCTCTGGCGCGACGTCGATGCCCTCGCGGCCGAGCCGTTTCATCTGCTCATCCTGGACGAAGCCCAGATGGTCAAGAACGCCGGCAGCCGCAGCGCCCGGGCGCTGCGCAAGCTGCAGGCGCCGCACCTGCTGTGCCTGACGGGCACCCCGCTGGAAAACCACCTGGGCGAACTGTGGGCGCAGTTCGACTTTCTGATGCCCGGCTTTCTGGGCGATGTGCGCAGCTTCAACGCCCGCTGGCGCAAACCCATCGAAGAGAACGGCGAAACCCTGCGCGCCCAGTTGCTGGCCCAGCGCGTGCGGCCCTTCATCCTGCGCCGGCGCAAGCAGGACGTGGCCACCGAGCTGCCGCCGCGCACCGAGGTCATCCAGCGCGTGCAACTGCAGGGCAAACAGCGCGAGCTATACGAAGCCGTGCGCACCACGGTCGACAAGCAGGTGCGCCGCGCGCTGGAGCGCCAGAGCTTCGAAGGCTCGCAGATCACCATCCTGGATGCGCTGCTGAAGCTGCGCCAGGTGTGCTGCGACCCGCACCTGGTCAAAGGCGCCACCGTCCACCCCGGCACCGAACGCGCCAAGCTCGACCTGCTGGCCGACATGCTGCCCGCGCTGGTCGATGAAGGCCGCCGCGTGCTGGTGTTCTCCCAGTTCACCGAACTGCTGATGCTGGCCGCCGAACGTCTGGATGCGCTGGCCCTGCCCTACGCCACCCTCACCGGGCAAACGCCGCCCGGGCAGCGCGGCGCCGTGGTCCAGCGCTTTCAGGCCCAGGACGCGGCGAGTGCGCCCATCCTGCTGGTCAGCCTCAAGGCGGGCGGAACGGGCCTGAACCTCACCGCGGCAGACACCGTCATCCACTTCGACCCCTGGTGGAACCCTGCCGTGGAAGAACAGGCCACCGCCCGGGCCCACCGCATCGGGCAGGACCAGCCGGTGTTCGTCTACAAGTTGGTGGTGGAAGGCAGTATCGAAGAGCGCATGCTGGAGCTGCAGGCCCGCAAAGCGGCCCTGGCCGACGGCGTGCTGGGGCATGACGAAGCCGGCGCGGTGAAATTCAGCGAGGCCGACCTGACGGCACTGCTGGCGCCGCTGGCCGAGCCGGCCAACAACCCGCTGGCCATTCCGGGTGAGGATGCGCGGCGGTGGGGCGGCACGGGCAAGCGCCGGCCCAGGCCCCTGCAGCCGCCTGAAAACGAATAAAAAATGCCTCTACCGCTTGATAGGAAAGCGCTAGCAGCTATCAAATAAGTAGCACATCTCCGCAGTACACCCCCAACACACCGCAGCACCCGGCGCCAGGCGGTCTATAGCTTTCGCAACCTGCGCCCTCGCCGGATCGTGCTGACCGACAAGCGCAGCAACAGCAGCCCGCCGGCACCGGTGAACACCACCGTCACCAGGTCCCACAGCAGCGAACCCACGCGCAGGCTGCGGTCTGCCACCGATTCCGCCGGTTTTTCAGGGTTGACCCATACCTGTATCGGCGCCCCCGTGCGCTGCGCGGCCTGCCACTGCGCCACCAGCTGCTCGTGATAGCGGCGCCCGCCGTCGCCAGCGGTGTCGATCACCGCGCGCTGGCCGGTGTAGTGCGTGCCGTCCACGACGTAGTGGTGGCGCACCAGGGCCTGGTAGTAGGTGCCGCCACGCGCCGTGCCACCCTGGTGCAACCGCGCGGACTCCACCTGCGCAGGCACCGCTTGCCAGTGGCGCATGCGAGACCAGTCCACCAGCGTGGGGCCCACGCCGAAGAACAGCAAGCCCAGGCTGGTGGCCAGCAGCATCAAGGCGGCCACCGCCAGCGCGACCTGCGACCACATCCCCGAACCGACGGGGCGCGCGGTGCTGCCACCGGGCGGTGTGTCGCGTCGGCGCTGCCGTCTGCGCGTGCTGGACTTGCCCACTACGCAGTGACCCTGGCAGCATCGCTGCGCGATACGGTCGGCGGCGCGGTGGCAATGGAAACAACAAGGCGGACAAACGCGGTGCGAGGTGGCATGGGTGACTGTTGCCCGCCAGCGTGTGACAGGCTGTGGACGGTGACGATGGAAACGGAAAGACGGCATGAAGTCTAGAACCATCCGCCGCAGTGGCGCAGAATTCAAAAGCAGACTTCGGAGTGCGCCCCGCACACCCCGTCCCTAGAGTGCATGGCATCGCAACCAATTTGTGAGCCACCCACCATGCAGATGAACACCCTAGCCACCCACCGCCCCGCCATGACCCGCACCCCGACCTCTCGCCAGGCAGACCAGGCCGCACACGCAGCGGCCACCCAGGCCGACCGGCGCTGGGCAGCGGTGGTGGCGCGCGACGCCCAGGCCGACGGCAGTTTCTGGTACTCGGTGCAGACCACCGGCGTGTATTGCCGCCCCAGCTGTGCAGCGCGCACGCCCCGGCCCGAGAACGTGCGGTTCCATGCCAGCTGTGCCGACGCGGAAGGCGCCGGGTTTCGCCCCTGCCAGCGCTGCAGGCCCCGGCAGCCTACGGCGCTGGCCCACCATGCGGCGCTCGTGACCGACGCCTGCCGCACCATCGACAACGCCGCAGCCGACGGTGCGCCCTCTGTGGATGCGCTGGCAGCCAGCGCGGGCCTGAGCCCATCGCACTTTCACCGCATCTTCAAGCAGGCCACGGGCCTCACGCCCAAGGCCTATGCCGCCGCCCGGCGCGAGCAGCGCGTGCGCAGCGCGCTGGAGCAACCGGCCGACTCGGTCACCGACGCCATCTACAGCGCGGGCTACCAGTCCAGCAGCCGCTTCTACGAAAAGTCGCACCAGGTGCTGGGCATGACACCCACGCACTATCGAGCGGGCGGAGCCACGCAGCGCATCCGCTTTGCGGTGGCGCAGTGCTCGCTGGGCGCAATCGTGGTGGCGCACAGCGGCCAGGGTCTGTGCGCCATCCTGCTCGGCGACGACCCCGACGCCCTGGTCCGCGACCTGCAGGACCGCTTCGCCCAAGCCCAGCTGGTGGGCGGCGATGCCGACTTCGAAGCACTGGTCGCCCAGGTGGTGGCCTTTGTCGAGGCCCCCGGCGTCGGCCTGGCCTTGCCGCTGGACGTGCAGGGCACCGCCTTCCAGCAGCGGGTGTGGCAGGCGCTGCGCACCATCCCGGCCGGGCAAACCGCCAGCTATGCCGAGATCGCCCAGCGCATCGGCGCGCCCACCGCCACGCGCGCCGTGGCCCAGGCCTGCGGCGCCAATGCGCTGGCCGTGGCCATCCCCTGCCACCGGGTGGTGCGGAGCGACGGCGCACTGTCGGGCTACCGCTGGGGCGTGGAGCGCAAGCGCGTGCTGCTGGAACGCGAGGCCGAGGCCGCAGCCCCAGCAGCCACAAAGAAGGCAGCAGCATGAGCGCACTGCCCCGCACCCCGACGACAAGCCCGAGCCAGGGCACCTGGCCTGGTCGCATCGCTGCCATCGACTGGGCCCAGGCCACCGACGACCTGCACACCCAGGGCCACGCGGTGCTGCAGCAACTGCTCGGCCCCGATGAGTGCATGGCGCTGGCCGGGCTGTACCGCCAGGCCGGCCCGCCCGTGTTCCGCAGCCGCGTGGTCATGCAGCGCCACGGTTTCGGCCTGGGCGAATACCAGTACTTCAGCTACCCGCTGCCGGACGTGGTGGCCGGGCTGCGCGATGCGCTGTACCCGCACCTGCAGCCCATCGCCAACCACTGGAACGCCGCCATGGGCATCGAGGTGCGCTACCCCGCGCGGCATGCCGATTTCATTGCGCGCTGCCATGCGGCCGGCCAGTTGCGCCCCACACCGCTGCTGCTGCAGTACGCGCCGGGCGACTACAACTGCCTGCACCAGGATCTGTACGGCGAGCATGTGTTTCTGCTGCAGGTCGCCATCCTGCTGTCCGAGCCCGGCCGGGACTTCACCGGGGGCGAGTTCGTGCTGACCGAACAGCGCCCCCGCATGCAGTCGCGCGCCGAGGTGGTGCCCCTGCGCCAGGGCGATGCGGTGGCGTTCGCCGTGCACCACCGGCCGGTACAGGGCACGCGGGGCGTGTACCGCGTGAACCTGCGGCACGGTGTGAGCCGTGTGCGGTCAGGGCAGCGGCACACGGCGGGGATCATTTTTCATGATGGTGAATAAACTTTCTCCCCCTGAGTCGCCTGCGGCGCCTTCCCCCTCTCTCGCTGCGCGGGAGGGGGACGCACCCGGTGGCCTGGCAGAGCCAGTTCCACGGGCGCACTGGCCTTGGCCGCGCCAGTTGCTGCGACAGCGTGTTGGCGCAACGGCAGGGATTTGCACACGATGACACTGGATCTGTTCGAACATTTGCCAACACCCCACGAGCCCGAATTGCTGGAGCCGGGTGCCGTGGTGCTGCGCGGCTTTGCCCTGGCGCAAGCGGCCGAGCTGCTGCAGGCCGTCGAAGTCACTGCTGCCAGCGCGCCCTTCAGGCACCTCATCACGCCCGGCGGCAAGCGCATGTCGGTCGCCATGACCAATTGCGGACCTTTGGGGTGGATCAGCGATCGCAGCGGGTACCGGTATGGCCCTGTGGACCCGGACACCTGCAAGCGCTGGCCGCCCATGCCCGCTGCATTTCGGCAATTGGCCCTCAATGCCGCCGATGCAGCGGGCTACCCCGGCTTTACGCCGGACGCCTGCCTCATCAACCGCTACGAGCCCGGCACGCGGCTGTCGCTGCACCAGGACCGCGACGAGGGCAACTACGACCACCCCATCGTGTCCGTCTCGCTTGGCATTGCGGCGGTCTTCCTGTGGGGCGGCGCAGCGCGCGCCGACAAGGCCCGGCGCGTGGGCCTGCGGCATGGCGACGTGGTGGTGTGGGGCGGGCCGGCGCGGCTGCGGTTCCATGGCGTACTGCCGCTGGCCTTGGGGGAGCATGCGATGACGGGGGCGGTGCGCATCAACCTCACCTTTCGCAAGGCCGGCTGACAGACCACAGATTGCGCTCGCCCCGCCGGTGCGGTCATCGCTCCATCCAAGCATCCCATAGACCAGCACAGCCAAACTCTGCGAGATCGATGTTTTGGGCGATGGTCTGGTGCTCACCCAGATCGGCAATCTTGCGTTTGTACAAGCGCACGGCGCCTCTAAACAGCATATTTCTGTGCTCAGCATCCCCTGCGAAGAATAAATGCATAGTTTAAATTTGAATTATGAACGAATCTATATAGTTTCTGTTCGTTGCAGCTGGTCAAAATTATTCTCGCTATAGTTCCCAATCGTCTCTTGATGATAGCAATATCGAAGTCGAGATACCGCCTTTTCATCAACATGAAATAGCTTGGGAAACCAATAAATGATGTACTTCTACAAAGATAAAAATGGGCATCCAGTCTATTCAGACCGAATGCCATCTCCAAACGAAACAACTTCACCGGTGACCGTCACATTGAACGGTATCGTGGTAAAAACAGAGTCTGCACCCAAAAGCCCGCATGATGAAGCCAAGGGATACATTGCCGATGCACGCAAGCATATTCCAAAAACAATTGCCTACATTGACTACGTAGAGTACTTAAGAAAAAATAATCCCGTACGCCATCATCAATATATGATGGACATTAAAAAGAATGACCCAAAAACCTTTGTCAAGTTGACGCAAGCCCGTATTTTTCAGCCCCTTCAGCCACACCAGCGGCTCTCCAATATGCTGGATGCTGGTACGTCAGTTTTGGGTGATCTGTTTGCAGGCCGCTCCAGCACAGGCACGGCTGCTACGTACGCCGAAAAAACCCTGACAGACTACATGAAGAAAGATGGCTTCATTCCTGGCAGCGTCTTGGGCAACAAGGCAACAACCTTGCCTGAAAAGATACCCACTTACAGCAATACGCGCCTGGGGCAATGGTCACAAAAAGAGAGTGAGAGACTCGCAAAGGCGTCCAAGGCAGCGCAGACGGCTGTTTCTGGGCGGCCTGTGTTAACTTCTGCAGGTATGGCTGCCACACGAGTTGGGGGATCCGTATTGGACGCGATGATTGGTGCGCTGGAGCCCTCTGCATACGCCGGTTTCTCAGCGCTTCTCGGTACTGCAGCCATAGAAAAAGATCTTCAAAAAAAAGGGATAATTCTTTGGCCCGAGGAAAAGTATTATTTAACGCGACATTTGGCTGGCAAAGATTGGGAAGCCGCCAGAAATATTATCAAGGAAGCTGCAGTCCGCCGACAAAGCGAATTAACGGGACAAAAATGAAAAAGAGAAAACTAGTTTACTTATTATTTTGCTTATTTTTTTCGTTGAATTTCTCATCTTATGCAAAAGAATTTTCACCAGAAATGAAGTCTTTGTGTAAGGCAGCGGAAACTACACCCTTTGTGCCGCTGCCCACATCAACAGCATCTCCCAATCCGCACCCCCTTTACCACGCCATTGAAATGGGCGCAGATGCTTCAACAATAGCGTCAATCCTGTCAGGCAATGATCCGGACAAGATCGTAGTTCCACCTGGCATCACGCCCCTCATCGCAGCCTCGGCTGTCGGCAATTGGCCTGCTGCAAAATTCTTGATAGATATCGGATCAAAAATAAATATCAGAAGGGCAGATATTTCAATTACTCCACTGGAGGCAGCCCTCATCACCTCAAAGTACTCCATTGCATGCAAATTGATTCAAAATCATGCAAAGTTTCCCACCTCAAAAACAGATAGAGATAGAATATTCAGTACTGCTCAGCTATCTACATTCTCTCCACAGGAGGATGCGGCTATTTTTGTCGAATACATGATTGAAAATGGATTTGATGTAAACAGCATGGGCAATCCTTTGGCAACCCCTCTGATGGGGGCAGTTTCTCTTTCAAACATACCCGTCATTAAAGTGCTTTTAAAACACGGCGCACGTCTTGATATTTCAAAAAAAAATGGCTTGACAGTTTGGGATATGGCAAAAAAGAAAAACAATCCCGAAGTTATTGAACTATTGACGGCAGCGAAGGAAAAACAGAATTCCACAAAAGCAAGAAATGGGAAAACTCGGAAATAAAGAATTGCTTTGGGTTATTGATATTTCATACCATATCACTGCATTGATTTAAAGCGCTATCCACTCATCATGGCCGGAGCGGTTCTTCAAGAGTTTTTGCTGCTAATGCTCAGCGGGGCAATGAAGTCGTCACGTTCGCGCGCTGGCTCTTTATCTGGCTATTTTTGTGCTCTACCGCTGGATGGACAAGCGCCAGCAGCTATGCATTCAATAGCCCTCAGGCGTCCACGCCGCCTCGGGGCCAGAA
Source organism: Acidovorax sp. Leaf191 (assembly GCF_001424425.1). Taxonomy (GTDB): domain Bacteria; phylum Pseudomonadota; class Gammaproteobacteria; order Burkholderiales; family Burkholderiaceae_C; genus Acidovorax. Next base: position 177,105 of record NZ_LMPT01000022.1, on the reverse strand, counting down.
GCGCACCGGGCCCCATGCGGCTCGGGCTTTGCCAAAATGCCGCCATGACCACGCCCACCGCCCCACTTGGCCGCACGCCGCACTACTGGCTCATGAAGTCCGAGCCCGAAGAATGCTCCATCGACGACGCCCTGGCCGCCCCGGCCGCCACCGTGCCGTGGACCGGCGTGCGCAACTACCAGGCCCGCAACTTCATGCGTGACGACATGCAGGTGGGCGACGGCGTGCTGTTCTACCACTCGAGCTGCCCCGAACCCGGCATCGTCGGCATCGCGCGCGTGGCCTCTGGCACGCGGCCGGACCCGACCCAGTTCGACCCCGCATCGCCTTACCACGACCCCAAGTCACCCACAGACAAGCCGCGCTGGCTGCTGCTGGACGTGCAGGCGCTGAAGAAGACGCGCCTGATACCCCTGGCTGAAATGCGGGAGCACCCCGCCTTGACCGAGATGCGCGTGCTGCAAAAGGGAAGCCGCCTGTCCATCACGCCCGTCGCCCCGGCCGAGTGGGCGGCCATCGTCAGCGCCTTGCAGGCGGGCTGACGGGGCTCATCGCTTTCGCAATACTGCCGCATCGCTGCGGTATCGCTCTCCAGGGCAGCCATACCGCAGCAACGGCCACCGCCCCACGGCCCGGTCGCGGCCCACGCACTCACCCCCGCCGCCGGGGCATGAGCTCTCGCGGCGCCATGTCGCCCGACGCTGCGGACTGCAGCAGCTTGCGAAACGACGGGCACTCCATGTGGCTCGGCGCCGGGCACACGGCGGCATGGCGCAGGCTGGCGCTCATGGCCTCCAGGCGCCGCACCATTTCATCGATCTGGTCCGCCTTGGCCGTCAGCATGCCGCGGTCGATGTCGGGCTGGCCGTCGCTTGCGAACATGGTGGCGATCTCGTCCAGCGAGAAGCCCGCCACGCGCCCCAGCGCGATCAACGCGAGCTGATCGAGCACCCGCGCGTCGAACAGCCGCCGCAGGCCGTGGCGGCCGGTGGAGGCGATCAAGCCTTTTTCCTCGTAGTACCGCAGGGTGGACGCGGCCACGCCCGAGCGCCTGGCGACCTCGCCGATGTCGATCACAAAAAACCCCTTGACTTCAAGTTGACTTGAATTCGTACAGTACCCAGACACCGGTGCTCAGTCAACTGTGAAAGAAACGAGGAACCTATGAATGAATGGACCCACGAGGCGCTGCGCGTGCTGTGGATCGGCGTCGGCGCCACGGCGGTGATGGACGTGTGGCTGACTGCGCTGCGGCGGCTGGGCGTGCCCACGCAGCCGTTTGCGCTCATCGGGCGCTGGGCGGGGCATCTGCTGCGGGGACGGTGGTTTCACACCGCCATCGCCCAGTCCACGCCGGTGCGTGGCGAGCGCGTGGCGGGCTGGACCGTGCACTACGCCGTCGGCATCGGATTTGCGGCCCTGGCGGTGCTGGTGAATGGCCGCGGCTGGGCTGCAGAGCCCACGCCGCTGCCGGCGCTGGCCATCGGCATTGCCACCGTGGTGGCGCCCTGGTTCGTGATGCAGCCCGCCATGGGCAGCGGCATCGCGGCGTCCCGCACCGCCACGCCGTGGCGCAACCGGCTGCGCAGCCTGGCCAACCACGCGGTGTTCGGCCTGGGCCTGTACCTCGCCGCCTGGGCGTGGAGCCGCTGCGTTGCGGCCTGACCCTTTTTCGCCTATCCCTGTTTTTGAATGGAGCTTTTGACATGACGACAAGCAAGAAGATCGCGGTGGTGTTCCACAGCGCCCACGGCCACACCGAGCACATCGCCCAGCACGTCGCGCACGGCGCGCGCAACGTGGGCGGCACACAGGTGCAATTGATCGAAGCCGCCAGCCTGACCCCGGCGCCTGATGTGCTGCAAGAATTCGACGGCCTGGTGTGGGGGTCGCCCACCTACCTGGGCGGGGTGTCGGGCGTGTTCAAGACCTTCATGGACGCGACCGGCGGCCTGTGGCGCCGACAGCAACTGCAAGGGCGGCTGGCGGCGGGTTTCACCGTGTCGTCGCTGCCTGCGGGCGACAAGCAGTCCACGCTGCAGTCGATGTTCGTGTTCTCCATGCAGCACGGGATGGTCTGGGTGGGCAACCCCATCCTGCCCGAGCAGCACAGCGGCACGCCCTATGACGAGGCGGCCAACCGCCTGGGTTCGTGGTCGGGCCTGATGGCGCAGGCGGGGCATGCGTCTGCACCCGATGCGTTTGCGCCCGGCGACATCAGGACGGCCCACCTGTTCGGGCAGAACTTTGCGCGCAAGGTGCACGGCTTTGCGCCACACACCGTGTAGGGCATGGTGGCTGACCCAGCCGAGGCCGCAGCATGATTCCGCAGCGCTTTGCGCCGGTGCTGTTCGGCTTCATCCTGTCGGGCCTGATGTCGCTGCTGGTGTCGGGCATCTCCACGCTGCACGCGCGCGGCTGGTCGGCCGAATTCGTCGGCGTGTGGGCTGGGGCCTGGCTCACGGCCTGGGCTTTTGCGTTCCCTTGCGTGCTGGTGGCGGCCCCGCTGGCGCGGCGCTGGGTGGCGCGGCTTACGTCGCCGTAGCGCTGGCGGGGTCCGGGGCCATCAGGTCAGGCGCGCGGTACACCAGCACCTTGAGCGACCGATCTGCATCGGCGTCGGCGAACACGGCCGGGTTGGCCACGCGCTCCACGAAGGCGAGCTCCGGCGCCAACTCGCGCATCTGGTCCTGCAGAAAAGCGGCGCCCAGCTCCGGCGCATTCAGGCACAGCAGCGCGTGGCCGCCCGGCGCCAGCAGATCGGGCAGGCGGCGCATCAGGCGCGCATAGTCCTTGGTGGCCACGAAGCTGCCCTTCTGGTAACTGGGCGGGTCCACGATGACCAGGCCATAGGGCCCACCGCGCGTGATCTTGCCCCAGCTGCTGAAGATGTCGTGCGGCAAAAACGCGGCGCCGGTGGTGATGCCGTTGAGCTGGTGGTTCTGCTGCCCGATGCCGATGGCGCCGTGGCTCATGTCCACATTGACCACCTGCCGGGCGCCCGCCTGCAGCGCCACCACCGAAAACGCGCAGGTGTACGCAAACAGGTTGAGCACCTTGAGCCCGTAGCGGTCGGCGCTGCGGGCGGCTGCGTAGTCGCGCACCCACCGGCGGCCTGCGGCCATGTCGAGGAACAGGCCGTGGTTCTGCCCGCGCAGCACGTGCACGCGGTAACGAGCGCCGGCTTCGGTCACCGTGTGCGGGTCGGGCACGGCGCCGGCCATCAGGCGGGTCTCGCTGCGGCCCTCGATGCGCAGCGACTCGCCCCGGTGCTGGAATACCCAGTTGAGCGGCTCGCCAGCCAGGGCGATCTGCGCCCAGCGTGCCTGCAGGGCCGCGCCGATGGCAGCCAGCTCTTCTTCCGTCGCGGGCGCAAAGCTGGTCAGCACGAAGACCGGCGGGTAGGCATCCAGCGCCCATTGTTCGCAGCCGGGGTGCAGACCCCCGCGGCCATGAAAGACGCGTCCGGCTTCGGTCGGCAGGGGCATGGAGGCAATGGCGTCGAGCAGGGCTTGCATGGGAGCGTTGAGGTGAAGAACAACCGGGGAGATGATAAAAAACAGCCGCTACCGCTGGATGGATGAGCGCGGGCAGCTACGGAATCAATAGCACCGGATTATCGCGCGCGGGGCGGTGGTACAGGCGTGCACTCGGCGGTTTGCCTTCACTCGCGATTCAGCATCCACCTACAGCCACTTTCATCGACCAGTGCAAAGATGTGCGGCCGTGACGAAAGCGCAGACCAATGAGCTATCGATCGCCCCTTCAAGGCCTGACAGGCAATGCCATTACATTCGCTGCCAGGGCATGGCCACGGCCTCAACTTCAGCCAAAGACTTCAACCAAGGAACCTCATGTTTTCCATCATCGGAACCATCATCGTCGGCTTCATCGTGGGACTGATCGCGCGGGCCCTGAAGCCGGGCGACGACAAGCTGGGCTTGATCATGACCACGTTGCTGGGCATCGCAGGTGCGTTTGTCGCGCGCTATGTGGGCGTGGCGATGGGCTGGTACGCACCCGAAGCGCCCGTGGGCTGGATCGCATCGATCATCGGCGCCATCGTGCTGCTGGTGATCTACGGGCTGATCAAGAAGAAGGCCTGACCCTCGGCGGGGCTGTGGGCCGCGATGGGTGGGCGGTGCCCTGAAAGCGGAGCACGGCGACCCCACCGCGACCCCACCGCGAGTCTCCGCACCTGATTCCCTTGCGCGGCCCTACCCCGCCGCGCCCTGCAGCATCAACGCCACATGCTGCAACAGCATCACCGTCTTGCCGTCCTCGATGGCGCCGCTGCCGATGCCCGCCAGGGCTTGGGCCAGCGGCATCTCGATGACCTCGATGTCCTCCCCTTCGTCGGCCAACCCGCCCCCGCTGCGGATGCGGTCCGCTGGCTCGTATTCGGCCACGAAGAAGTGGAGCTTTTCAGTGACGGAGCCCGGGCTCATGTACGCCTCGAACACCTTGCGCGGCTGGCGCACGCGGTAGCCGGTTTCTTCCTCTGCCTCGCGGCGGATGCAGGTTTCAGGGTCGTCGCCGTCGAGCAGCCCCGCGCAGGTCTCGACCAACATGCCGTCCGCGCTGCCGTTCAGAAACGCCGGCAGGCGGAACTGGCGCGTCAGCACCACCATCCGCCGGCGCGGGTCGAACAGCAGCAGCGCCGCGCCGTTGCCCCGGTCATACGCTTCGCGGCTCAAGGTCTGCCACTGGCCGTCGCGGCGGCGCAGGTCGAAGGTGACCTTGCGCAGCGTGTACCAGTGGTCGGAAAGCACATCCACCGCCAGCAGCTTGACCTGATCGGTGCTGGCCGGCACAGGCGCGGGCAAGGGGCGGCTCACAGGCTTGGCCCTTCGGCCGGCACGGCGGGGGTGCGCTGGTGCAGCGGGAGGTCGTGGTCAATGGAGGTGGACATGGTTTTGCACCATCGTGATTCGTGCAATATCATGCACAAACACGCGAATTCACGCAACCCGGGTACCGTACCGTTTGCCCACGCCACGTTACTCCCATGTTGACCACCCACCGCAAGCAACTTATCCTGGAACGCCTTCGGCAGCACGGCCAGGTCGTGGCCAAAGCCCTGAGCGAAGAACTCGGCATCTCCGAAGACACGGTGCGCCGCGACCTGCGCGAGCTGGCGGCCGACGGTCTGCTGCAGCGCGTGCACGGCGGCGCCCTGCCCGCCTCCGCCGCCGTGGGCAGCCTGCAGGTGCGCGAGCAACTGGCTCCCGAAGACAAGCGCGCCCTGGGCCGCGCCGGGGCGGCGCTGGTGCAGCCCGGGCAGGTGGTGATCCTGGACGGCGGCACCACGTCGCTGCAGGTGGTGCAGCACCTGCCGCTGCAACTGCGCGCCACCATCGTCACGCACAGCCCGGCCGTGGCCGTCGCGCTGGCGGGGCATACGGAGGTGGAGGTGCTGGTGCTGGGGGGCCGCCTGTTCCGCCACTCGATGGTGAACGTGGGCGCCAGCGTGGTCGAAGCTGCGGCCCAGCTGCGCGCGGACCTGTACCTGATGGGCGTGACCGGGGTGCATGCGGACGCGGGCCTGACCACGGGCGACTTCGAGGAGGCCGCCGTCAAACGCGCCCTGCTCCAGCGCGCGGCCGAGACGGTGGTGCTGGCCTCTGCCGACAAGCTGGGGGCCGCATCGGCCTTCACGGTGGCGCCGCTCAAGGCCCTGGCAGGCCTGGTGGTGCCTGCCGACACGCCCGCACGCGTGCGCAATGCGCTGAAGGCGGCCGGAGCGCCCGTGACCCTGGCACCCGCCTGATCCTGGGTGGACCTGGGGGGCCGGTGCAGACCCGCAGGCGCTGCCTCAGGGCCGGGGCAAGCCGCCGCCCGGCCCCACCAGCGGGGCATGCTGCGCCATCAGGGCCGCCACCCAGTCGATGAACACCCGCGCCTTGGCGCTCACGTGGCGGTTGGGTGGGTAGGCCACGTACAGCGGCATGGTGTCCAGCGCCCAGTCCTGGAACAAAGGCACCAGCTCGCCAGTGCCCAGGTGCGGCTGGGCGATGTAATGCGGCAACCACAGGATGCCCATGCCCGCCAGCCCCGCGGCCTGGTAGGCATTGCCGTCGTCCACCGCCAGCACATAGCGGCCCTGCACCTGCACGTCCTCTGCGCCGCGCCGCATCGCATAAGGAAAGGTCTTGCCCGAGCGCGACCACAGGAATCCCACCACGCGGTGGTGCGTGTCCTCCAGGTCCTTCGGGTGCGCTGGCATCCCGGCGCGCTCCAGGTACGCAGGGGCCGCGTACACGCCCAGCTGCAAATCGCCCACCCGCCGCGCGATGAGCGACTGGTCCTGGATCTCGCCCCCGCGCACCACGCAATCCACGTTGTCGCCGATGAGGTCGACCATGCGGTCGCTCACGCCCATGTCGAGCTGGATGTCGGGGTACTGCGCATGGAACTGCGGCAGGGCCGGCACCAGGATCAGCCGGGCCAGCGGGCTGGGCACATCCACCCGCAGCCGTCCCCGGGGCGCGGCCGATGCGCTCGACAGGCTGGTTTCCGCATCGTCCAGGTCGGCCAGCAGCCGCACCGCGCGCTCGTAGTACGCAGCGCCATCGGCGGTGACCTGCACCCTGCGCGTGGTGCGGTGCAGCAGCTTCACCCGCAGCCGCGCCTCCAGCTGCTGCACCAGCTGCGTGACGGTGGTCTTGCTGACGTGCAGGGTGTCCGCCGCCTTGGTGAAGCTGCCCGATTCGACCACCCGCACGAAGGCCTGCATTGCATCGAACCGGTCCATAGCGCTCCTGTCTTGCCCAAGATTGGCCAACGATTGTTTGGAGTTTACAAACAGTGATGGACAGGCTGGCCTGTTTATCCCCGGCGGGCGCGCCGATAAATTGCAGGGCATCGACAACCCGGGCCGACACGGCCCACCGAAAAGGAATATTCCCATGCCCTCGACCATGCCCTCGACGTCTCCCCGCGACGTGGTCTTTCCGCCCGGCCGCCAGGCGCTCTACGAAAAGAACCGCTACTCGCCCGCCATCCGGTCCAACGGCTTTCTGTTCGTCTCCGGCCAGGTCGGCAGCCGCCCCGACGGCTCGCCCGAGCCCGACTACCAGGCCCAGGTGCGGCGGGCCTTCGAGAACCTGAATGCCATCCTGCAGGCCGCTGGCTGCACCTTCGACGACGTGATCGATGTGACGGTGTTCATGGTGGACCCGGAAACCCATTTCGAGGCCGCGTGGGAGGTGGTGGGAGAGTACTGGGGCAACGCGCCGCACCCCACGCTCACGGGCATCGGGGTGACGTGGCTGTATGGCTTTCAGTTCGAGATCAAGGTGATCGCCAAGCTACCCGCAGCTGCGGACCGCTGAACGCTGAACGCCCGCTGCAGCAGGTTCTGTCGGTGTGATGCCGTCCGAGCCACGCCGAATCAGTGCGACCCGGCGCGCAGCGCATCCACCAGCGCCTGCGCAAAGCCCGACAGCTCCACACCGCGGCGCACGCAGATCTGCAGGTCGCGCTGCGCCCAGGGCTCGTCCATCTCGACCACCACGGGCGGCTCGCTCAGGCCCGCCGCCGGCACCGCACCACGCGGCACCAGGCCAATGCCCACGCCCGCCCCGACCATGCGGCACACCGCCTCGAAGCTGCGCACCTGAATGCGCACATCCAGGTGCCGGCCCAGGGCAGCCGCTGCATTCATGGTGAAGGTGTGGATGGCCGAGCCGGCGTGCAGCATGACGAACGCGTGGTCCAGCACTTCGGCAAACCCCACCTCGGCGCGCGCAGCCAGTGCGTGGCCTGCGGGGACGATGAGCACCAGGCGGTCCTGCCGGTAGGGGGCCAGCTCCACCCCCGCGCCCGTGCCGCTGTCGGCCAGCACCCCCACCTCGATCTCGCCACCGGCCACCGCGACCACGATCTCTGCGCTGGTGCGCTCCTCCAGGCTCACACTGACCTGCGGGTGCCGCTTCAGGAACCCCGCCAGGTCATCCGGCAGAAAAGTGTGGGTGGCGTGCGTGTTGGCCCACAGGCTCACATGGCCACGGATGCCGGTGGCAAAGGGCGACAGGTTGGCGTGCATCTGCTCGATGCTGGCCAGCACCTGCCGCGCATTGCGCAGCAGCGCCTCGCCCGCGCGCGTGAGCGCCAGGCCGCGCGTCTGGCGCTCGAACAGCGTGGTGTTCAGCGCCTCTTCCAGCCGCCGCAGCCGGTGGCTGGCGGACGACGGCGCCAGATAGGCGCGTGCGGCGCCGCGTGTGAGGTTGCGCTCCTCGGCCATGGCAACGAAGAGGCGCAGATCGGTGAGGTCGTAGTTCAAGGGCGGCCTGGCATCGTTCGTCTGCAACGAACGCAGGGTTGTGGGATGGGCAATTGTGCATGACTGCTTGCCAGAGCACCATGCAACCCCTCATCACTCCATGCCGATGCAAAGCACACACAGCGTTCGAAGATTTCACACGATCTGAACGCACTGCCTTGCCGCACAAATCCCCCATGCCCTGGAAGAACTGGTCCGCCGAACGCCTTGGTCTTGCCCTCGCCATCCTGGCTGCACTGGGCTTTTCGTTCAAGGCCATCTTTGTGAAGCTGGCCTACGCCGTGCCGCAGGCCGTCCCCGTGGATTCGGTCACCTTGCTGTGCCTGCGCATGGCCTTTTCCGTCCCGGTGTTCGCCTGGGTCGGCTGGCGTGCCAGCCGGCAGCTCGCGCCCCTGAGCGGGCGCGACTGGCTGGCCATCGTCGCGCTGGGGCTGCTGGGCTACTACGGCGCCAGCATCCTCGACTTCATCGGCCTGCAGTACATCACTGCCAGCCTGGAGCGGCTGATCCTGTTCACCTACCCCACGCTCACCATCGTGATCGGTGTGCTCTTCATGGGCAAGCGGGCATCCCGCCGCGAGATGGGGGCGCTGCTGCTGTCCTACGCCGGCATCGGCCTGGCCTTTGCGCACGACCTGCAGATCGCGGGCGACACCCGCGCCGTGTTCCTGGGCGCAGGCTTCGTGTTCGGCTCGGCGGTGTCGTACGCGTTCTACCAGGCCGGCAGCGAGCCCGCCATCCGCAGGCTGGGCGCGGGGCGCTTCACCGCGCTGGCCATGCTGGTCTCCACCGGCGCGACGCTGCTGCACTTCATGGTGTCGCAACCGATGGGCGCCCTGGTGCAACCGGCACCGGTCTACCTGCACGCGCTCGGCATGGCGGTGTTTTCCACCGTGCTGCCGGTGTTCATGACATCCGCAGCCATCCGCCGCATCGGCGCAGCCCAAACCGCGCTGGTGGGTACGCTGGGTCCCATCCTCACGATCTTCTTCGGTTGCTGGCTGCTGGACGAGCCGCTGTCCTGGCCGCAGATGGCGGGGGCTGCGCTGGTGCTGGCGGGGGTGCTGCTCATCAGCAAGCGCGGCAGCACGGCGGCGCCCCGCGCGCCGGACGGAGCGACGTCGCCCGCATCCGCCGAACCCGCCGCCAGGTCAACCTGACCCCGCGCGCGGTGGGCGCCCAAGGAGGGGCGTTGGCCTCCCGCCCGTCCGTGCCCAGGCCGCACCAGTGCCTGTGGCCAGGCTCGCGGGCTCACTTCAAACCCAGCCGCGTCAGCTTCTTGATCAGGCCCACCCGCGAAATCCCCAGCCGCCGCGCTGCTTCCGACTGATTGCCCGACACTGCCGCCATGGTGTCGCGCAGCATGCGCACTTCCAGCTCCATCAGCGCTGCGTCCAGCGGCCCGGTGCCGCCGTGCGGGGCCTGCGGGCTGGCGGGGAGGTTTGCTGCGGTGTCCGTCATGTCGGGGATATCGCCGCTGGCCAGTTGCAGCAGCGCTGCATCCACCTCGCGCTGCTCGGGCATCAGCAGTGCCCCGGCGGACTCCACCACGGCCTTGAGCTCGCGCACATTGCCCGGCCACTCGCGCGCCATCAGCCATGCCAGGGCACTGGCCGACAGGCTGGCGCGGTGCGCCACACGGTGCAGAAACCGCGTGGCCAGCAGCGGGATGTCGGCGCGCCGCTCCGCCAGCGACGGCGTGCGCAAGACCACCCCTTTGAGGCGGTAGAACAGGTCCTCGCGGAAGGACCCGTCGCGCACCATGGCCTCCAGATCGCGGTGGGTGGCGGCCACCACGCGGGTGTCGGCACGTTTTGGCACACGGCCGCCCACGGGCACGAAGGACCCCTCTTGCAAAAAGCGCAGCAGCTTGACCTGCATGGGCGGCGGCATCTCGCCCACCTCGTCCAGAAACAGCGTGCCGCCGTGCGCAGCCTCCACCAGGCCGGGCTGGTCGCGGTAGGCGCCGGTGAAGCTGCCCTTCATGTGGCCGAAAAGCTCACTCTCCAGCAACTCTGCCGACAAGGCGCCGCAGTGGATGGCGACGAAGGGCTCGTTGCGGCGCGCGCTGCAGGCGTGCAAGGCACGGGCCACCAGTTCCTTGCCGGTGCCTGTGGGGCCCAGCACCAGCACGCTGACGTGGGTGGGCGCCACGCGGCGCACCAGGGCGCGCAATTGCGCCGTGGCGGCCGCCTGCCCCACCATGCCCAGATCGTCCAGCGACTGCCCTGCACGCAGTGCGGCCAGTTCGGCATCCAGCCTGGCCTTGCGCAGCCCGCGCGTCACCACGAACCGCAGCATGTCCGGGTCGATGGGTTTGGTCAGAAAGTCCCAGGCGCCCAGCTCGGTGGCGCGCAGGGCCAGCGCGTGGTCGCCGTGGCCGGTCAACACCACCACCGGCACGCGCGCAAAACGCGGGATCAGTTCCAGCCCGATCTCCGGGTCCATGTGCGGCGGCATGGCCAGGTCCAGCAGCACCAGCTCGGGCTGCTGTTTGGCAAACGCCGCCAGGGCCTGGTCGCCATCGCCCGCCAACGTGACGGTGTGGCCCAGGTTGCGCAAGAAGGCGCCACCCAGCCGCTGAAAAGCCGCTTCGTCGTCCACCAGAAGCACATGGCCGTTTTGCGGCTCGTCGGCCGGCGTGGCGCCTTGCTCCGCCTGCGGCTGGGCGTCGGCTGCGTTGTCTGTGGTGTGGGATGTCATGGCAGGCGTTGCGTCGTCGTCAAGGGAAAGCGCAGCGTGAAGCAGGTGCTCCACGGAGGCCGCTCGGTCAGAGCCACCGAGCCACCGTGCGCAGCCATGATGCGGGCCACGATGGCCAGGCCCAGCCCGGTGCCGCCGGGGCTGCGCGATGCAAAAGGCTCGAACAGGCGGCTGCGGATTTCGTCGGGCACGCCGGGGCCGGCGTCGCAGATGTGCAGCAGCACGGCGTTGTCGGTGGTTTCTGCGTCGATGTGCACGGGGCTGTGTGTTGCTGGCGCCGATTCAACGCCATCGGCCTCGGACTCCATCGCGATGCGCGCGTTCTCCAGCAAATTGGTCAGCACCTGGTCCACACGCCGGGGGTCCGCCTGCAGCACCAGCGGCTGGGCCAGGCCCGCGCCCAGGCTCACCTGGGGCAATCGCTGGGCTGCATTGCGCACGTGGGCGGCCAGGTCGAGCTCGCGGGGCGCCAGCTTCCAGGGCTTGGCAAAGTCCAGCAGGTCGTGCGTCAGGTTGGCAATGCGCGCCACCTGGTCGGCCACCTCGCGCCGGGTCTCGCCGGGCGCAGCAGCCACGGCCATCGAGATGATGTTGAGAGGGTTGCGGATGTCGTGCGCCACCGTGGCGGCCAGTGCGCCCAACTCGGCCAGCCGCGCCTGCAACTGGCGCTCGCGTTCGCGGGCCGCAAACTGCTGGGCCTGCTCGACGCGCGCGGCCGCCTCGGCCACCACCGTGCCGAACAGCTCGGCCACATGGCGCGGCCCGGGGGGTGCCGCGTCCCAGCCCTGCAGCGTGGTCTGCCAGCCTTGCTCTGCGGGGCTGCACACCAGCTGCGGGGTGCTGCCGGGGGGCGTTGATGGTGCCGTTGACGCCGTTGGCGATGTGGAAGTGGGCGAAGTGCCAACCTGCACCTCCACCTGCGTGCCAATGCGCGTGCTCAGCAGCGTGGCCGCCTGCTGCGCCAGCGCCTGGGGCGTCTCGGCCGACAGCAGTGCGCTGCGCCAGGCGCCCAGGTCGGCCACCGACACCTCGCCCCCTGGGTAGACCAGCCGCTCGGCCACGCGGCGCACCGGGCCGTTGAGCGCCAGCACACTGGCCGCCACCGCCAGACCGCCCAGCCAGCGCGACTCGAACGGCAGCAGTGGCGTGAGCGCCAGCACCACCGCCCCCAGCGCCAACAGCAGCGCCCACACCAGCGCGCGCCGTGCCCAGGCGTTGGCCACAAACACACCGTAACGCAAGATGCCGTAGACCAGAATCAACGAGTACAGCGGCAGGCCCAGCAGCGGAAACGGATAGATCGGCCAATCCAGCACCGCAATGCCGTAGCCCGCCAGGCACAGCAGGCCCCACAGGCACGACGCGGTGACGGCGGCAATCTGCCGAAACTTCTGCCCGTCGCCCGACCGGCGCGCGCGCAGCAAGGCCAGCAGCAGCACCGCCACACCGCCCATGCCCAGAATGACCCAGGCCATGCTGGCGATGGTGCCCACGGGGTCGGCCACGGCAATGAAGCCGATGTCGCGGTGCTCGATCAGGTGGCCCGGCACCAGGATGACGGAGACCACCGTGGCGCCACCACCCAGCGCATAGGCCGCCGCAACGCCCCAGCGCCCCAGGTCCACCCGGCAAAACACCGTGCAGAAATGAAAAAACAGCGCGGAGGTAAATGGCGCCGTGGCCAGCAAGCGCATCGCCACCGGTTCGGTCTCGGGCCCCAGCCAGTTGGGAAGCTCGTTGCCCACCATCCACAGCGAGATGCCGATCAAGAACGCCGCCAGCAACCGCGCTCCCGCCACACGGTCGGCCCAGGCCAGCAGCAAGGCGGCCAACACCAGCGTTTCAAGTACCGAAAACCCGAGGACGGCGTGGATCAGCATGCGCGGACGATGGTGGGGATCATGGTGTGACCTGTTCCTGGCGTTGACGGTGGGGGCTGCGTGCACTGTAAACCAAGTATGCAGGTCGCACATCAAATTTCAATGAAATCAAGCACTTGCAGCGGCCGCCGAGGCTGGCCCGGGTTTCGCAATAGAGAGTGCAACCGCCACTCTTGCAAAGCCTGCCATGTTTGCCCTGTTCACCCCAGCGCCCCGCCACTGCGCCACCACCCCTGCCCACCCTGCCCCGGTGCTCGACCTGCAAGCCCTGGCCGGCGCTGCCGCCTGGGCACGCCTGCCCGCCGCCGTGCAACGCCGCTTTGGCACCGCCCACGCCGACGTGAGCTACCACGGCCACCTGGACCTGCGCTGCTCGCTCATCGGCCACATCTACGCCGCGCTGACCCGGCCCTGGGGCGGCCCGCTGACCCACATCCACACCACCGCCCTGCCCGCCACCGTGCACGTCAGCCACAACGGGCGCGGCGGTGTGGTGTGGGAGCGGTGCTTTCACACCGGCACGGGCGCCACCAACGACAACGGCACACACACCGGCGCAGACCGCACGGTGCGGTCCACCAAGGAGCTGGGCGCCGACGGCACCCTGCTGGAGCGCACCGACGGCGGCCTGGCCATGTCGCTGGACGTGCTGGAAGAAGACGGCGCGCTGGTGTTCCGCAGCCGCCGCTTCTGGTGGGTGGTGGCGGGCCTGCGCATCCCCGTGCCGACCCTGCTCACGCCTGGCACGTGCCGCGTGGCCCACACTGACCTGGGCGGGGGCCAGTTCCGCTTCACGCTGAGCATGGTGCACCCCCTGTGGGGCGAGACCTTCCACCAGTCCGGCGTGTTCACCGACCCCGTGGTCGACACCACGACCGAGTACTCCACCACACCCGTCGGCATCGATTCATCGTCACACTGAAGGCAAACACCATGACCGCCATGAACACCATCTTTTCGCTGCTCTCCATCCAGGCCGCGCTGGGAGCCTTCGACAACCTGTGGCACCACGAACTGCAGGCCCGGCTGCCGCAGCGCACCTCGGCACGGTATGAACTGGCGCTGCACGCCGCACGCGAGGCCATCTACGGCGTCGTCTTTGTCGGTCTGGCCTGGTTTGAATGGCGCGGCGCCTTTGCCGCCGTGCTGGCGGCCCTGCTGCTGGTCGAGCTGGGCATCACCCTGGCCGACTTTCTGGAAGAAGACCGCACCCGGCGCCTGCCGCCGTTCGAGCGCGTGCTGCACACCGTGCTGACCATCAGCTACGGCCTCTTCCTGGGCCTGGTCGCCCCCGTGCTCTGGGCCTGGGTGCAGCAACCCACCGGCATGGTGCTGGCGCCGCACGGCTGGGTGTCGTGGCTGTTCACGGCCTATGCCATCGGCGTGTGGGCCTGGAGCGTGCGCAACGTGCTGGCGGCCATCAAGCTCTACCGCACAGCACCGCCAACACCACAGCCCAGTGCCGTACACCCCCATGGCATGCAATCCCAGCCAGCCACGCTGGTGACCGGTGCCACCGGATTCGTGGGCAGCGCCCTGGTGGCCGACCTGGTGCGCGACGGCCAGCGGGTGATCGTGTTGACCCGCGATGCCCTGCAAGCCCGCGCCAGCTTTGGCCCCGGCGTGTGGGTGGCGGACACCCTGGACGCCATACCGCCCGAAACGAACATCGACGCCGTGGTCAACCTGGCGGGCGCCCGCGTGCTGGGCATGCCATGGACCCAGGCACGCAGACGCCAACTGCTGGCCAGCCGTGTCGACACCACCGTGGCAGTCGTTAGCCTGATGCGCCGCCTGCACAAGGCCCCGCGCGTGCTGGTCAGCGCGTCGGCCGTGGGCTTCTACGGCGCATCACCCAATGCGTCGATGGAGCCCTTGGACGAAACCGCCCCACCCCGCCCCGGCGAATTCCAGTCTGATTTGTGCGCCGCCATCGAACACGAGGCGCGCCGCGCCGAAGCGCTGGGCGTGCGGGTGGTACGCATGCGGTTGGGGGTGGTGCTGGGGCATGGTGGTGGCGCGTATCCGATGCAAGCGCTGGCCGCACGCCTGGGCCTGGGCGCCGTGCTGGGGCATGGCCGCCAACCTGCGCCGTGGGTGCACCTGGCCGATGCGGTGGGGCTGGTGCGGTTTGCGATGGCGCACAACACCCTGCAAGGCCCCGTCAATGCTGTGGCGCCTGATGCGGTGACGCAAGCCACGTTTGCGCACGCGCTGGCTGCATCGTTTGGGCGGCGTGCCTGGCTACGCACGCCGGGGTTGCCGTTGCGGGTCTTGCTGGGGGAAATGTCCACCCTGTTGCTGGACGGGCAGAACGCCGTGCCGCGTGCCGCGCTGGCGCAGGGATACCGGTTCGTGCACCCGTTGCTCGGTGGCGCCCTGGCTCACCTGGCTCACCTGGCGAAGGGTCAAAAGGCCTGACCGCCAGGGATCCTCTGCACGCATCGAGCTGCCAAGTGTGCGCTGCGGATCGGGATGGAGTGCAAGGCGCAAGACGCAGCCATATCCGTAGCTATTGCGAGTATTTGCAACGCCGCAGGCCGCCCGAGACCGCAGATGCCCACGGCGCGATGATTCGTGCAGAGGGTCCCTAGGCGAACAGCTTTCCCGCCCAGTTCTTGATGCTGGCGCCCAGGCCGATGCGCTCGCGGGCCGACTCGTACATATCCGGGCTCAGCGCCTTCAGGCGGTGCAGCAACTGCTTGGCAGCGCCTCGGTCCTGCGGCGTGCCCCGGCCGAACCACAGGCAACCAATCCAGTCGCGCATGGCATAGACGTTGTCTCCATCGGCCGCGATCTCCAGGTGGTAGGCAGCGCTTTCCAGGTCTTGCGCTACGCCGTCGCCGGTGAGCAGCGCCTTGCCCAGGCGCTCGTGGGATGACAGATGACCCAGCGCAGCCGACCGTGCCCAGTACTGCATGGCCAAAGCCTTGTTCAACGGCTGGCCCTCTTCGCCGTCGAAGTGCGCGATGCCCAGGTTGAACATGGCACCGCTGTGTCCCCATCGCGCGGCTTCGCGCCACCAGTCGTACGCGCGCAACTTGGCGGCATCGTCGCCGCGCTGAAAGAACTCGATGGCACCCATCACGAACATGGTTCTGGGCGAAAACTGCTGCATGCCGTAGGTGGCCACCCGCCCAAGCTGCTCTTCGATCGCGGGGCGCTGGTCGGCGGCTGCATCCTTAAGCTGGTCGCTCAGCCAATTCGCCACGGAGCCCGCCGCGCTACCGCTGCCCCACAGCATGGCCTCTTCAAAATACGCCATGGCGACGTCTTGTTGGCCCAGCTCTTCGTAGTAGTCGCCAAGCCGGTCGAACCGGTCCGCCTCCGGCGCCAGGCGCACGGCGCGCAGCAGGTGGTCGACGGCCAGCTGCATCTGGTCTTTGTAGTGGTATTGCCTGGCCAGCTGGGAGTGCGCGTCGTCAAAGTCAGGCGCTTCGTGCAGGATGCCATTGAGCAAGGCGATGACGCGGTCCGAATCACCGTTGCAGGCCTCGATGTCCGCCAGTTCGGACCGGTGGGTGGCGTGCACGCGTTTGCGCTCCTCGTCAGGCCACGAGGTGCTCCACTGCTGCGCGGAGCGGAACAACGCGTCGACCTCTGCCAGCGACCCGCCCCACTTGGGGTTCAGCGCCCACATCAGGCGGCCATACAGCACTGGGCTGTGCGGCAAGTGGGGCTGGGCCAGCGCGATGTAGTCATGGTCAGGATCATCACTGCCGGCACGCGCCATCGTGATCCCGACTGCGATAGCGAGTGTGGGCCGCGCGGCCGCCGCCAGGGCGCGGTGCAGGTACGGAAACGCCGCATCGAAATGCTGCTGCATCACCGCAAACTGCTTTTCACTGGTGTTGTTGCTCGTGGCAGTGCCACGCGCTTGCCAGGCCACGGTGCAGTGCAACTGCGCCGCGAACAGCAGGGCCGCAAAGCTGTGGGGGTACGCCTGCACCCACGCCTGGGCGGGCTCGATCAGATCGGCCCGCTGCAAGCCCATGTGTGACCAGGCGCGCGACAAGCCCAGGTCAGACATCGCACCCGACTCGAACGCCGCCCAGCTGGGCGCCAGCAGCGCCTCGAGCGCGTCGAACTGCCGGGTCTTGAGCAGGTCCATCACCTTCAAGGCAAATTGCCGTTGGGGGTGGTTGAGAACGGCAGGGTCGAGAAGGTGTTGGTGCTGGGACAAAGCAGTCATCATCATCGTCAGTAGTGTCTGGGTGCGATCGGTGCCGCGCTGAAATGGCGGCCACCAACCAATTCAAGGGGCGGTGGGCGCCGCGCTCAGCGTGGCCTTGCAGCCGGTGGGCAGCTGGGCCCGCTCGATGTCAGGGCTGCCGCAGGTCCATTTTTTGATGGCCTTCTTGCTGAAGTTGTACTCCGGCGCCAGCACGATGTGTTTGCCCGCCACCGGCCCGCTCTTGATCTGCAGCGTGACGGGCCCGCGGGGCTGCGTATTAATGCTGGTGAACACGGCACCCATCTCTGCCTCCAGCGCTGCCAAGGCTGGGTCGCTCCAGTCGAGCTCCAGGCTTTGGCCTTGTTCAAATCGCTGGCTGAGCAGGTGCGTGAGCTTTTTGTTGGCGGCCTTGGCGTCTGACACGGCGGACATGGTGGGGTCCTGAGACTCCTGGTACAGAGACCACACCGCCGGTACGAAGAACCACAGCAACGCACCCGCAATGCACCACGCCAGCAGGCTCTTGAACGTATCGAACGCCCTGGACGCCCGTGTGACTTGCTGCCTGGCGTTCTTCACATCGGCCCGCACCGGGGCCTGTGGCGCTGCGCCGGCCTGCACGCCCTGGGCCTGCGCGATCAACGCTTCATGAAGCAGCTCCGGCGCGGCGCGGGCCGCACGGGCACTGGCAGGCAAGCGCTCGATCACCGTGGTGCCCGCCCACACATCGTGCAGGTGCCGCCCGCCGGTCAGCCATGGCTCGATCAGCTTCCACACAATGGGCATAGCGATGTGCAGGACGTACTTGATGAAGTGCCGCCAGATGCTGATGGCGAGCGACGGCTTTTCACCACGTGTCGTCACCACCTGAATCTTCAGGCACCGGTTGCCCAGCGACCCAGGTCCGGCGTCGAGCAACGCCGGCAGAAAAAACAGCACCACGGCACCCAGCAGCTTGAGCCAGATGGAACAGGACATGTCTCACACCACCACCAGCCACACCGCGGCTGAGACGAGCATCTGGAGGCCATCGATCACGGTGGCGAAGGTGCGGCTCAAGTCGGTGGCCAGTAGGACGGCGACCGGTGTGGCCGCTGCGGCGGGTGCAGGTTGGTGTGCGAAGGCTGAGGTGAAGTCAGGCTCACCGCCGCCGGCCAGTGGGGTTCGGCACATCACGCAGTGGGTCGCTTCGCCGGGGTTGTGCCACTGGCATGTTGGACATTTCATGGGGAGGGAAAGGCAGGGAAAACGGGGGGCGCAGAGGGATGGAGTGCCAACACTTCCCGGCTCTGGGGTTATCAACACATCGCTTCTAGGCTGACTGAGAGATTTTCCCATCATGCCGCCGTACGAAAAGGGGCTAGGATGGTTTTCTCTACGCATCAGCAGTACATCCGTAGTACCTAGAAATCGCTCAGCAGCGTCAGGAGGTCCAGAGCCCGCACATGTACTCCTACAGCCGGCGAGACAGCAGAATCCTTCATCTCGTCAGCCACCGCCGTATCCTTTGAGCCAGCTTGCTACCGGCCGGGCAGAACGCTGTGCCCAGTAGTGCGATCACTCGGAACTACCGCTTTTTGCGCCCGCGACTGGGTGGCGCGCTGGCTGAACTTGTAGGGACGCAAAGCTTCGCAAGGAGGCACGGTAAAAAAATAACAAAAACGCTCTAGCGCTGATCAATAAAGCGGCAATAGCTACAAATACAGTAGCAACTACGAAACGCTATTTCCGCTCTGGAGCTGCTGGAGTCATTCGCTCTTCCGCGTCGAACGCGTACTATCGGCCATAAGCTGACAATCATGAGACCTACCATTCCTCTCGCAGACTGGACGTTGGCTATCAATCTTGAGCAGACCGAGCTTGTACAAGTCAGCAAGGATGCCCCCGCCTTCAAGTGCTCTTGTAAGCAATGCACTATGTGGCGTCTGCATTTGGAACAGTTGCTCCCCGCGCAGATTCTGGGGCAATTGCGCCGCCTGAAGATCGATGTCAGGCATCCGTTTGATGCCTATGAGTACGGACGCTCCGATCAAGGCGTCCAGCTAAGAGTCATCTTCACTGCTGTAGGCAAGATTCTGTCTGAATCGCCCCGGGTTTCGCGGAGGCTGTTTGGTTTAAGTCAGCCCACTTCCACCGTGGCCTGACTGGCGAGTTGCCGGTAGTAGTTTGCCTCAGCCTCAGCAGGCGGGATGTACCCGATGGGTTCGAGCAGGCGATGGTGGTTGAACCACGATATCCATTCGAGCGTGGCGAACTCGACTGCTTCCTTGGTTTTCCATGGAGCCCGGCGGTGAATCAGTTCGGCCTTGTACAGGCCGTTGATGGTCTCGGCCAGGGCGTTGTCGTAGCTGTCGCCCTTGCTGCCCACCGAAGGCTCGATGCCAGCTTCCGCCAGTCGCTCGGTGTAGCGAATGCTGACGTATTGCGAGCCTCTATCGGAGTGACAAACCAAACTGCCATCGCGCTCAGGCTGACGGGCATAGAGGGCTTGCTCCAGGGCGTCGAGAACAAAGTCCGTGCGCATTGAACTGCTCACCCGCCACCCGACGATGCGCCTGGCAAACACGTCGATGACGAAGGCTACGTACAGCCAGCCTTGCCAAGTCGAAACGTAAGTGAAGTCGCTCACCCACAACTGGTTCGGCCTCTCGGCCCGGAACTGCCGGTTGACCCGGTCCAATGGACATGGTGCTTTGCCATCACTGACGGCGGTTCGTACGGCCTTGCCGCGCATCACACCACGCAGTCCCATGCTGCGCATCAGACGCTCTACCGTGCAGCGGGCCACGGTCACGCCTTCGCGCGCTAGTTGTCGCCATACCTTGTCGGCGCCATAAACCTGCATGTTGGCCTGCCAGACTCGTTGAATCTGCGGCATCAGCAATTCGTCGCGTTTCGCTCTGGCGCAGCGTTTGGGAGCTCGCGCACCAGCGCGGCGTGGCGCCGATACGCTGACGGGGCAACCTGCAAGACCTTGCAGAGCGGCTCGACCCCGAAAGCATTGCGCTGCTGGTCGATAAAGGCCCTCAAGACTTGAGCCGGCGGTCGAGCTCCGCCTGGGCGAAAAACGCGCTGGCCAGCTTCAAAATCTCGTTGGCTCGGCGCAATTCTTTGACCTCGCGCTCCAGCTCCTTGACCCGCTGGGCTTCGGCTGTGGTGACGCCTTCTCGCGTGCCTGCATCAACTTCGGCACGCTTGACCCACTCGTTCAGGGTCTGCGGCACGCAGCCAATCTTGGGGGCAATGGATTCGATGGCAGCCCACAGGGATGGGTACTCCCCGCGCTGCTCCTGCACCATTCTCACTGCGCGCTCACGCACCTCGGGCGAGAACTTGTTCGTCTTCTTCATGGCTCAATCCTCTCAGAGTGTTGAGCCTCCTCAAAAACCGGGGCGATTCAGTCTGGTCCCGCATCTTCAATCGTAGGGCCTGACGGCTTAGGAATGAACTACGTGGCACTTCGCGCTGATCCATTTGTCAGTTTACGTGTGGTCACCGGTACTGACGCGCACAACGTGCCATCGCAGACAACTGTTTCGGAGAACAATCATTTAATCGAGATCGACTTAAGGCTGCATGTGCCTGCCAGGATCTTGAAAACAGAACAGCGCAAAACGTCGGTTGGACTCTTGTGACCCGGCTTTCTCCTTTGGGCCCGCTACCGCCCTCGCCGTCGGGCAGAATTCGGCAGAAGCGCTCTTAGGCGAAGCCCAGCAAGACGTCTTCGAATATCCAATCTTCATATGATCTACCTTGCAATAACCTCAGAGGGCCTAGCTCAAGCGCTGCATGTGGCAGGGAGCGGTGACGCGGTATGGTGTGGTGCCGATGCGATTTCAGAGGAAGCATGTGCCGCGCTACCCCCGCCTAGATGCACTCGTTTTATCTATGAGTTAAGGGATCGGTTTCTGCTGGATGACGCTGTAAGCACTATCGAAGAGCATCACCCCGGGCAGACAATTTGGGTCGAAGGTACATCTCCTGCATGACCAATTAACGGCCAGAAGCAGCCGGTGGAGACGGGGTGCTTCAATCCCTCAGGCCTTCTGGCATCAGGCTCGGGTGTTCAGCGTAAATTGGGTCTAGCAACTCATGCGACAGCTTGCCAACATGTACGCCGATCAGCCGCCTGAAAGACTCATAACCGCGCTCATCCAAGCGAGCCTCAGCTTCCGATAGAGCCTTCGAAAGTTGGCCAATAGCGGCCTCCAAGGGTGCCGCTATTGCTGCAGCGTCGCGTTGATTCATGTTAAGCCCAAGGTTTGACGTGTGGAGCGGTAGCGCGGAGACTGCGAGCAAACCGGCCTGCACAAATTGTTGGCGATACTCGCCGACGACGATTTCGGGTTTCGAGTATGCGAGGTTGTCCATCAATCACCCTTGGAGTCACCGGCTGCTTTGGGCCCAAAGCGGTCGTACACACCAATTCATTGGCGACGCACTTCCACACTAGAAGCCATCTACCCAGTCCTGCAAATCCATGTGCTTGATGAAGTCATCGAGGCGCGCACTCTCGATTCGCAGCGACACGCGATGACCACCCTTGTGGTGACCATCAACACTATCAACGGAAACCAAACCGGGCGCACTAATCAAAGACGCCAGAAGTGCGGCCCTCTCCGCAACGCGGTCAGGGAAGGGCTTGCCTTTGTAGACGTATCGAGGTCCTAGATTCATTGGGAAACGTGGCCGCTTCTGGCCGGATTCTGCCTCACGCACCGGGGCGCCGAGCGCCCAAATTGTCTGTAAACCTCGCTCCAAAGCGGACAGTCGCCAGATTTGCGCTGTTATACGTCGCCGTCTGTCGTGAGCTTAGAAATCGCTGTCAGAGGTACCACCACATGCACCCCCTTGCCACCGCTGGTCTTAAGCCAGCTCGCAAGCCCCAGTTCTGTGAGCATTACGCGCGTGAGCTCCGCCGCCTCCTGCAGCATCTTCCACGACACGCCTTCCCCGGGTCCTGATCCACGATGAAACGGTCTGGCTGGTTGACCTTGGTCGTATTGCCATTCTGGGCGTGGAACTCAATCACGTTCATTTGACCCGCAGAGATCAGCGGCTCAGCAGTATGGACCACCACGCTGCGCTTGGCCGTGATCGACGGCACCTGGCGCAAGAGCCGCAAGATGCTCTACGCCAACCCCGCGCTGCGGTCCCTGCCCGCCTCGCACTACCGCATCCGCAAGGCCCATGCAGGCCACCAGCTCTCCACGCTGGAAGCCATCTGCGCAGCCCTGGCACTGCCTGAGGCGTCAGCCGCCCTATGCTTCGTCTGCTGCCAGATCGGCAGGCGTTCTGCCGGCGGCATTGCGGGCGTTGTCATCGGCGCCATGCTGGCGCAGCAGTTCGACGACCTGCGCGTTCTCTTCACCCGCAAACCACATCGCGTCGGTGTCGCCTGCTATCCACGTTTGGCCGCTGCAGTAATGCAGGGCCGTGTTCCCATACACGTCCACCGCGTGCACATCGGCACCAGCCGACAACAGGTAGCCCATCACCGCCAGGTCGTCGGTCAGCGCTGCAGCCATCAGGGGGGTGCCCTGGCGGCGCACGCGGCCTTGCATCGACCACATCGACAGGTTCGTGCGGGCGTTCACATCACCGTGCAGATGCTCCACAAGGTACTTCACCATCTCCAACTTGTGGGGCCTGTCGCTAGAGGAGGTACAGGCGACCAAAACCAGGTTCGGCGCGGCAAGATGGGCATGGCGGTCGGCCAGAGTGCGTACCACATCGATGGCAAGGCCTTCGACCGCAGCCGCAAAGGTGCCTGCGTTGACCTGCGCGCCATGTGACAGCAGCAGATCGATGAACTCGGCGCTCCCTGACGCAGCCGCATAGCCCATGGCGTCGCTACCATCTCTGGCACGGGCGGCCACGTCCGGGTGACGGCGCAACACGGCTTGCAGGTTGAACATGTGCATCGCAAGCTCTTCTTCGGCCTCAGCCAAGTCTTGTGCCCGCTCCTGTGCGCGGTCTTCCGCGCTGCGTTCCCCATCCTCGTCATCTTCCTCGCTATCGTCTTCCTGGGTAGCGTAGAAATGGTTCTCGATCGCCCAGCGGTAGCTTTCGCACGCCGTGATGAGCGGAGTGCAGCCGTCCGAATCACGAAAATCCACGGTGCCTTCGCTTGCGATCAGGGCATCAAGCTCTTCTTCGTTCAGCCGCTCCCGCTTCATTTGCGACATGAAACGATCGAACTTGTACCGCTCTTCTTCGTCTTCTTGGTCTTCTTGGTCTTCTTGGTCTTCTTGGTCTTCCGCGCCGTGCGGTGCCGTACCCATCTCCTCGACGAACTCCTCGATCAGACTCCAGATGCCGTGCGTCTGGTCGCGCTCATCGTTCGACAGCGCCACGAACAACAGGTCTTCACCGTCTAGTTCACACTCCGTTCCCAGCAGCTCGAACGCCCGAGCCAGATAGTGCGTGCTAGCGAACTCCCCGGGGTTCTGGAGATAGCCAGATGTGATCAGGTGTCCGGGAATCCCGCGCTGCAATTGCTTCAGAGCGATGTCCTGATTGGACTGGCGGATACGGTAACGTGCGTTTGGCATGAGGTCCTTGTGTTGTAGGGGACAGGGGGCGAAGAAGCTGCGCCCGATGATAGGGGCGGCTGGGCTCCCCTCACTGGACAGTTTGTCGAGTGGCTCGCTTAGGGGAGTTCCCCATAGACCAGCGAGCGCCGTGCATCTGTTGCGCTACAGGGTGCGCACAGCCCTGCTGTCGGACGCATGACCCATGCACGCTCTCCGCACCGCGCGCCACACGCTGCAAAGCCGCCGCAGATCACTCTGCAGCGGCTTATGGTCTGGGGGGCCTTTTGCTTTGCCGAGCGAGTGTCCTGCTCTGAGAACTCTTTCTGAGGGGGCGCCTGAACCGTGCGTATGACTGCTCACTAGCGAGTTCGCATCCGATTAGCGAGCGACTGCTTCTGGCCGATAGTACTCATTCGCCATCGGGCGCTGTAGGTCCGTAACCATCCTTGAGCGGTCAATGAGCCAGCTCAGCATAGGTATTCCCAATACAGAGCACGCATTCGCCCGCCTGTAGGCCTGCCTCCAACGCGGCGCAGCACCCCCTACGGCAAATTCTCCCGAAAAATCACCTGACTCCGCGTCGTCTCCACCCCACTCGTCGGCTCCCTTCCATCCCGCAGATTCGCAAAAATCCGCACGCAGTTCATCACCGCCCCTTGCGGGTTCTGCGTGATCACCGCGTCCATCGTCCCGTCAATCAGCAGCGCACGCGTATCCGGCGTGAGCCCATGGCCGATGAACACGATCTTGCGGTCCGCGCCCGCCTCTTTCAGCGCCCGGCCGATGCCTTCGGCCCCGCCGCCGATGTTGTAGATGCCCGCCAGGTCGTCGTGCTGCTCCAGCAGCGCGCGGGCCTGGCGGTAGTTGCGTTCGGCGTCGTCCTGGCCTTCGCGCACGCCCACCACCTGCACCAGGGGGAACTGTTCTTCAAACAGGTGCAAAAAGCCCGCCTCGCGCTCCTCATGGGCGCGGTAGCGCAGTGATCCCACAATCATCGCCACGTGCGCCTTGCGGCTGTGGGCCAGGGGGCCCATGAAGCGGGCGATCAGATAGGCGGCGGTGCGGCCAGCGGCGCGGTTGTCCAGGCCCACGTAGGCCACGCGGCGCGAGTTGGACAAGTCCGAGATCAGCGTGACGGTGGGCACGCCCTGCTCTGCCAGCTGGGCCACGGCCTCGCGCACCACGGGGTGCTCCAGCGCCATAAAGGCGATGCCGTCGCAGCGTTTGCCGTAGTGCAGCAGCGCTTTGGCCAAGGCGTCGGGATTAAAGCTTTCGATGTACGCCGCCTGGCAGCGCACGTTGAACGGAGCCCAGTGGTCTTGCGCGTAGCCGATCACGTCGCCCAGCATTTGCAGAAAGCGGTTGCTGCCCTCGGGGATCAGCACCATCAGGCGCAGGGGCTGCGGCTGCAGTGCGGCGTGCAGCTCGGCCTGCGGCAGGTAGCCCAGGGTGGCGGCGGCCTGCAGCACCCGCTGCGCGGTGGCGTTGCGCACGCCCGACCGCTGGTTCAGCACCCGGTCCACCGTGGCGGTGGAGACGCCGGACAGCTGGGCGATGTCGGGGATGCGCGGGCTGCGTTGGTTGCTGGGGTGGGGCGGGGTTTGGGCCATGTGCGATTCAATCAAAAACCATCATCCAGCTTGCTGGTATTTGATGGATTCTGCGGATACTATCACTCGGCGTTCGATGCTCAAAGGCATCAGAAACCATCAGTACAAACCCTATGTTGTGACGGCTGGCAGCTTGCCAGGCCGATCACGCAGGAGACAAAGACATGCCTGGTATTTCCGCTCACGCTCGCCTGCGCCCACAGGGCAAGCCGCCAGCTTTTGGCCGCCGCGCCAGCACACTCGCTGATTGACGCGCACGGCTGCCCTACCCATGACGTACGAGTTCGACTTTGCCAGCGTGCTGGCCAACTGGCCCCAGTTTCTGGCGGGGGCGTGGATGACTATCTTGCTGTCCTTCCCGGCCACCGTGATCGGGTTTGTGGCTGGCACGCTGCTGGCCGTGGGCCGGCGCAGCGACCAGCGCTGGCTGGTCAAGGCCTGCGGAGCCTATGTGGAGGTGCTGCGCAACACGCCGCTGCTGGTGCAGGTGTTTTTAGTGTTCTTCGGGTTGGCCAGCCTGGGCTTCAAGGTGTCGGCGTTTGCTGCGGCGTTGCTGACGCTGGTGATCAACGTGGCGGCCTACACCTGCGAAATCATGCGGGCGGGCATGGATTCGATACACAAGGGCCAGATCGAGGCGGCCGAGTGCCTGGGCCTGACGCGCCGGCAGGTGTACTGGCACGTGGTGCTGCGCCCGGCGATGGAGAAGGTGTACCCCGCGCTCACCAGCCAGTTCGTGCTGTTGATGCTGGCGTCGTCCATCACCTCGCAGATCTCGGTGGAGGAGCTCACCGCCGTGGCGGCGCGGGTGCAGTCCGAGACCTTCCGCCCGTTCGAGGCTTACATCCTGGTGGCGGTGGCGTACCTGGCGCTGTCGCTGCTGATGCGGCTGGGGCTGTGGGTGTTCGGGCAGATCGTGTTCACGCGCCAACGCAAATTGGGGAGCGCCAAATGATTGACGGTGGACTGAACTCGTACCACCTGCAGTACCTGCTGTGGGGCGCGCTGTGGACCGTCGGCCTGTCGCTGATTGCGTTTGTGGGCGGTGGTCTGGCCGGGGGCGTGATTGCGCTGTGCCGCGTCAGCCCGATCAAGGCGGTGCGCTGGGCAACCATTGCGTGGATTCAGATCATCCAGGGCACGCCGCTGCTGGTGGTGCTGTTCCTGTGCTACTTCGGCCTGTCCATCGCTGGGCTGGAGCTGCCGGCCATCGTGGCGGCCAGCATTGCGATGATTGTTTACGTCAGCGCGTATCTGGGCGAGATCTGGCGCGGGTGCATCGAGTCGGTGCCGCGCACGCAGTGGGAGGCGGCCGAGTGCCTGGCCCTGTCGCGCACCCAGCGCATGCGGCTGGTGGTGCTGCCGCAGGCCGTGCGCATTGCCACGCCGCCCACGGTGGGCTTCATGGTGCAGATCGTGAAGAACACTTCGCTCGCGTCCATCGTGGGGTTTATCGAGCTGGTGCGTGCAGGCCAGCTCATCAACAACTCGATCTTTCAGCCCTTCACCGTGTACCTGCTGATCGCCATCGTCTACTTTGCGATGTGCTACCCGCTGTCGGTCTGGAGCCGCAAGCTGGAGCAGCGCCAGCAGTTTGGAAACCGTGGCCCAGCCACTGTGCCTGTGACCACCGCATGAAACGAGACGACACCATGAACCTGGCCCAAGACGCTGCCATGCAAGCTTCTGCGCAAGCTGCCCTGTCTGCACAACCACCGCTTCAACAACAGCCACAACCACAGTCACAGTCACAGTCACAGTCACAGTCACAGTCACAATCACAATCACAAAAGCCCGTGGTGGAACTGAAAGACGTCCACAAAAGCTTTGGCAGCAACCGGGTGCTCAAGGGCGTGTCGTTTGCCATTCCCCGGGGCCAGGTGGTGGCCATCATCGGCAAGAGCGGCTCGGGCAAGAGCACGGCGCTGCGCTGCATCGACCGGCTGGAGATCATCGACAGCGGAACGATCAACGTCTGCGGCCACGCGGTGCACGACCCGGCCATCGACCTGCGCCAGCTGCGCCAGGACGTGGGCATCGTTTTCCAGAGCTACAACCTGTTTCCGCACCTGACGGTGGAGCAGAACATCACGCTGGCCCCCAAGGCCGTGAAGAACATGCCCACGGCCAAAACGCGCGAGATTGCCGCCCGCACGCTGCAGCAGGTAGGCCTGGCGGACAAGGCGCAGGCCTACCCCGAGCAACTGTCCGGCGGACAGCAGCAGCGCGTGGCCATTGCCCGGTCGCTGGCGATGGAGCCGCAGGTGATGCTGTTCGACGAAGTGACCTCTGCCCTGGACCCGCAGCTCACCGGCGAGGTGCTGCGCGTGATCGAGGCCCTGGCCCAGGGCGGCATGACCATGGTGCTGGTCACCCACGAGATGGAGTTTGCCGCCCGCGTGGCCGACACCATCATCTACATGCACGAAGGCAAGGTGTGGGAGACGGGCCCGGGCGCGATGCTCAAGAACCCGCAGACCGCCGAGCTGCGCGATTTTCTGTCCCATGGGCTGTGACTGAATCCCTGCCCTTTTCGATTGCCTATTCAAAAACCACCAGGAGACAACACCATGACCACTTCCCTCATCCTCCGCCGCACCCTGCTGGCCGTCAGCATCGCCGCCCTGTGCGTGCCCGCCATGGCCGAACTGGCCGACATCAAGTCCGCCGGCAAGCTGCGTGTGGGCATCGACTTTGGCGCGCCGTTCTATGGCTACGTGGACGACAAGATGAAGCCCGTGGGCTCGGACGTGGAGGCGGCCGAGCTGCTGGCCAAGGACCTGGGCCTGACTCTGGAGATCGTGAACACGACCAACTCGTCGCGCATCCCCAACCTGCTGTCCAACAAGGTGGACCTGATCATCTCGTCGCTGTCGATCACGCCCGAGCGCCAGAAGGCGGTGGACTTCTCCATCCCGTACGGCGCCATCCAGGCGGCTGTGGGCGCGCCCAAGGGCCTCAAGCTCACCAGCATTGAAGACCTGGCCGGCAAGACCGTGGCCGTGACGCGCGGTGGCCCGCAGGACAAGCTCGTGACCGAGCGCGCACCGCAGGCCAAGGTGGTGCGGTTCGACGACGAGTCTGCCTCCATCACCGCGGCCGCCACCGGCCAGGCCGACATCGTGGCCATCACGCCGCCGATCATTGCGGCCATCGCCAAGAAGAACCCCTCGCGCGACTTCGAGACCAAGTTCATCCTGCAGTCGTACCAGCTGGGCGTGGCCATGCGCAAGGGCCAACCCGAGCTGATGGCCGCCGTCAACGGCTGGATCAAGACCAACCTGGCCAACGGCAAGCTCAACGACATCCACCTGAAGTACGCGGGCGTGCCGATCCCCAAAGAAATCATCGACGGCGCGAAGTAAGCAAGCAAGCAGCCAACAAGACCAGCCAAGCCAAGCCTGCGACGGGGCGGCACGTAATGGGCGGTGGGTAAAGCCACCCCGCCCGGCAGCGCCCTGCCCCGACCTGGCTCGATCCGATCCGACCGTTACCACCAAAGGAAATTTTATGAGTCGTCATTTCGGCGCCATCCGCCAACTTGGCTATGTGGTCCACGACATCGAAGCCGCCATGGACTATTGGAGCAAGACCCTGGGCGTGGGCCCGTGGTTCTACAACCCCAAGGTTCCGATCAAGAACTACGTGTACCAGGGCGAGTCGTACGAGCCGCACAACTCGGTGGCGCTGGCCAACTCGGGCTATGTGCAGGTCGAGCTGATCCAGACGCGCAACGACGTGCCGTCGATGTACCGCGACTTTCTGCGGGCCGGACGCACCGGGCTGCAGCACGTGGCGTACTGGACGAGCGACTACGACGCCGACCTGGCGCGCCTGACGGCCCAGGGCTTCAAGACGGTGATGAGTGGCGAGGTGGGCGAGAAAGGCCGCTTTGTCTACTTCGACACCGAGTACCACCCCGGCACGGTGATCGAGCTGTCGGAAGTGGCCGGCCCCAAGGGGCGCATGTTCGACCTGATCCGTGCGGAGTCGGAAACCTGGGATGGGACGACGGACCCTGTACGGCCTTTTCCTGATCTGTCTAAGATCTGAAGAAGGTCTGATCTGTACGTCGATGGGGTCTGGTGAGTTGCGCATCTCAGATGGGGCCATCAGCCTGTGCACGCGCATCGGCACCCGCAGCGGCGCCCGGGTTTGACCCCCTCTCCCCTCGCGGGAGAGGGTTGGGGAGAGGGGGCCTGCACCTGCGCCGCGCCGGTTGCACCCCCTCTCCCCGGCCCTCTCCCGCAAGGGGAGAGGGAGTGAGGGCCAGCCGAGATCGATAACCATCAGTCAAATTGGCCTCTACCGCTTGCTCCATAAGCGCTAGCAGCTATCAAAACAGTAGTAAAGCTAACCATGTCCCCAGACCGCTTTGAAGCCACCTACCTGATCGAAACCCCGCTAGACCCCGCCCACGTGGCCGAAGTGCTGGCGGGCGAGCAGTCGTGCGGCACCTTCACCCGGGTGGAGGGCGAAACCGACGCGCTGCGCGAACGTGCGCGCGCCACGGTCGAGTCGGTCGAGCTGCTGGACGTGGCGCCCGCCCCTTCGCTGCCCAACGGCTGGATGCAGCGGCGCGGCATGTTCGACACGCCGCAGACCTGGCAGCGGGCCCGGCTGCGCGTGAGCTTCCCGTGCGACAACATCGGCCCCAACCTGCCGACGCTGGCCGCGACGGTGTCGGGCAATCTGTACGACCTGGGCGAGGTCACCGGGCTGCGCCTGGAGTCGATGAAGCTGCCGAGCAGCTACCGCGCCCAGTTCGACATGCCCCGCCACGGCATCGCCGGCACCCGCGCGCTGACCGGTGTGCAGGGCCGCCCGCTGATCGGCACCATCATCAAACCCAACGTGGGCTTGTCGGCCGAAGAAACCGGCGACCTGGCAGGTCGCCTGTGCGCTGCCGGGGTGGACTTCATCAAGGACGACGAGGTCTGCGCCAACCCGGTTCACGCGCCGCTGGCCGACCGCGTCAAGGCCGTGATGCGCCGGGTGCGCGCCCACCAGGACAAGACCGGCAAGCTGGTGATGGTGGCCTTCAACATCACCGACGAGACCGACGCCATGCGCCGCCACGCCGACCTGATTGCGGCCGAAGGTGGCAGCTGTGTGATGGTGAGTCTGAACTGGTGCGGCTACTCGGCCGTGCAAACCCTGCGCCGCCACAGCCCGCTGGCGCTGCATGGCCACCGCAATGGCTACGGCGCGCTGTCGCGCCACCCGCTGCTGGGCTTTTCGTTCAACGCCTGGCAAACACTGTGGCGCCTGGCGGGCGTGGACCACATGCATGTGCACGGCCTGCAGGGCAAGTTCTCGCAGACCGATGAAGAAGTCATCGAGTCGGCCCACGACACGCTGGCCCCGCTGTGCGAAGGCCTGGACGACCGCGTGCTGCCCGCGTTCTCCAACGGCCAATGGGCCGGCACCGTGCCCGCCACGTGGGACAGCATCCAGTCCAACGACCTGCTGTTCATGTCCGGCGGCGGCATTCTGGCCCACCCGGACGGCCCCGCTGCCGGCGTGGCCAGCCTGCAGCAGGCCTGGGACGCAGTGCAAAAGGGCGAGACCCTGGCACAGCGCGCCACCCAGGCCTCCGAGCTGCGCCGTGCGATCGAATTCTTCGGCAAGAAATAAACAATGACGACGAGTGCCCCCCTGTACGGCTGGTACGGCGACGACTTCACCGGCGCCACGGACACCCTGGCCGTGCTGGCCCAGGCCGGCCTGCGCTCGATGCTGTTCATGGGCGTGCCCGGCGCCGAGGCCCTGGCCGCTGCCGGGCCGCTCGATGCGGTGGGCATCGCGGGCGCCGCGCGCGCCATGCCGCCAGAGGCGATGCGGGCCGAAATGTCGGCTGTCGGCCGCTTCTTCGACAAGCTGGCACCGCCGGTGCTGCACTACAAGGTGTGCTCCACCTTCGACAGCGCCCCGCATGTCGGCAACATCGCTTGCGGCATTCAGACCCTGCACCCGTTCGTGAGCAACCGCTGGGTGCCCATCGTGGGCGGGCAGCCCAGCCTGGGGCGCTACTGCGCGTTCAGCAACCTGTTCGCTGCGGCGGGCACCGGCGGCGCCGTGCACCGCATCGACCGGCACCCCACCATGCGCCAGCACCCGGTCACGCCCATGGGCGAGGCCGACCTCCGGCTCCATCTGGCGCGCCAGGGGCTGGATGGCATCACCGCCCTGCACTATCCGCTGTACGGCACCACCAACACCACCACCGACGCCGCCACTACCGACGCCCTGGACGCCGCCCTGCAGGCCCTGCTGGCACATGGCGCAGCGTCCCACGCCATGGCGCCCACCTTGCTGGACCTGACCGCGCCCGGCCAGTTGGCCACCGTGGGCCGCCTGCTGTGGCAGCAGTCGCAACACGCCAGGTTGCTGGCCGTGGGCTCCAGCGCCGTGGCCCAGGCGCTGGTCGCCCACTGGGGCAAGCCGGCGTCTACGGCCGCTGCACCGCTGGCGCCCGCCGACGGGCCGGTGTTGGCCTGGGCGGGCAGCTTGTCCCCCCTGACCGCGGTGCAGGTGCAGGCCGCCACCACGTACCACCGCATCGCCGTGGACGCCCAGCGGCTGTGCGGCGACACGGCCTACGCGCAGGGCCTGCAGGACGCTATCTGCGCCGGGCTGCAGAGCGGACAGAACGTGCTGGCCTTCACCGGCCCCACGGACGGCGCGCCGCTGGCCGCTGCGGCGTCGTCCACCGACATCGCCCAGGCCAGCGCCCATCTGATCGCCCGCGTGGTGCAAGCCCGCGCAGAACACGGCGCGCCCCTGCGCCGCATCGGCATCGCCGGCGGTGACACGTCCAGCCACGCAGTGCAGGCGCTGCAGTTGTGGGGGCTGTCGTACAAGACCACGGTCTGCCCGGGCGTTACGCTGAGCAGCGCGCACAGCGCAGACCCGTCACGCCACGGGCTGGAGTTGATGCTCAAGGGCGGGCAGATGGGGGGAGCGGATCTGTTCGAAAGGCTGCTCGGCCATGGCTAACGCCAGCAACGCCCACGTGTTCTCCAGACCAGCAAACCGTTCACGCTGAGCCTGTCGAAGCGCGGCACAACTCTTCGAACCACCTCCCCTGAGCACCTCGCAGGGCCCAGCCCAAACCGTCTGGGAACGGCCTGGCACACCACGAGACTGAACGCAAACCCGTGGGGCGGACACCCTCAAATTTGCCCACACCCGTTCACGTCCACCCAGACGACAAAAAGCCCGCGCAAGGCGGGCTCTCGGTCATCCATCGCAGGCTTCCTGCATCGGATCTCTGCATCTGCTTTTATGCACCGACATCACGGCAGGCGATACCCCTGCCGCCACGTCGTCACACGCGCGGCACCGGCGCGCCGGAGTTCACGCACAGCGCCAGGTTCAGCGCCTTGACCGCCGTCTTGTAGTCTTCGCGTTCGATCACGAACTGCATGTTCACCTGGCGCAGCGTCTGCGACACGCAGTTGACGTTGACCTCTGCATCGGCCAGCGCCTGCGCCGCCTTGGCCAGCACGCCGGGAATGCTGATGTTGGAGCCGATGGCGCACACGATGGCGCTGGGCTTGATCGTCACGATCTGATAGTCCCGCTGCAGCTCGGCCACCATGGCGGGCGTGAGCTGGTTGTCCCACACCAGGTGGGCGATCGAGTTGGCGTTGGTTGCCTTCAGGATGTAGCTCACGCCGTGCTTGCAGAACACGTTCATCAGGCCGGCATCGAAGCCCACCGTGCCCACCATGCTGGGGTCGTGGATCTCGATCAGCGTGACCTTGTCGGTGCCGGTGACGATCTCCACGCGGGCGCGCTCGCCCACGAAGTCCTTGGTGATCAGCGTGCCGGGATGGTCGGGCTCAAAGGTGTTCTTCAGGCGTATCGGAATGCCGGCCAGCTCCATGGGCTTGGCGGCCTTGGGGTGGATGGCCTCCATGCCGACGTCGGCCAGCTGGTCGGCCACGTCGTAGTTGGTGGCGCCGACCACGATGGCGTTCTCCAGGCCGACCAGGTTGGGGTCGGCAGACGACAGATGGAATTCCTTGTGGATCACCGCCTCGGCCGGGCGCACTTCCACCGCGATCTTGCTGAACGTGACCTCGGAATAGCCGCGGTCGAACTCGCGCATGATGCCTTCGGTGCCCTTGGTGTAGCCGGTGGCCACGACCACCTTGTCGCTCAGGTTGAGGCCCTTGAAGCTTTGCGCAATGCGCTCGTCAATCGTCCAGGCTTCGTTGTCTTCAAAGCCGGCCAGATCCATCAGGATGGCATTCACGCCGTTGGCCTTGAGGATCTCGACCGAGTTGAAGGCGCTGTGCGACTCGCCGATGGAGGCCAGCACTTCGCGCGCAGCCAGCAGGACGTCGTGGCGGCTCAGGTAGCCGCTGGCCAGCACGTGCTGCATGGCGCCCAGGTACTCGCGCGCCTGGCCGATGCGCTGGTCGATGAAGGCATCCGCCACATCGAGCGGCAGGCCAATGTCGGCGTAACCTGCGTTGAGCTTTTTCAGGCTGACGGCCAGCTGGGTCAAGGCATCTTGGTAACCCTTGCCTTCGGCAAACAGTGCATAGATGCCGCGCTCGCCCGTCTTCTTGTGCTCCAGCAGCTGGTTGGTCACGCCCGAGTACGCGGAGACCACGTAGATCCGGCCGTTGATGCGCTTGGGATCGTGCAGCACGATGTGGCGCAGCACATCGCCAAAGGCGGTCATGGAAGTGCCGCCGATCTTCTCGACAGAGATCTTGGAGTTTTGAACGTCTTGCATGGACAGGCTCAAGGGAGCAAACAAGTAAAAAAACCGGACCGCAGCGCTGCCCGAAAGGCATGCGGCAGCAAACCCGGTATTTTCCACCACTTTTGGCGCGGCACTCTGGCGCGTCCATGTGTCGGGGCCGCATGTCGGGGCCAGGCACACGCCACAAGGGCTTTGCGGCAACGGAAGGCGCGCGGGCGCGGCGACAAACACCGGCACAAATTGCGAGACCATTTTCGAGGTTCAGTGACATACTTTGCCGGCGCGCGCTTGCCTGAGTCCTTTGCAAGGCATCCACCGCTTTTTTTCATCCACAACAACCGGTACGAAGCACCATGGCACTACCCAATTTGCATGTCCGTTTTGATGGAATCGAGCAGGCGACGCCTGACATGCCCTGTTACGACCCCGCACAGCCGTGGTTTGCCCACGTGACCGTGCTCAATGCCAACTACCGCACCGACCTGAGCCCACCGGACGCCTTCCTCGACCCCAAGAGTCCGACGGGGGAAACCGGGCTGTTCTATGTGCGGTTCGAGGTATTTGCCGGGCCGACTCAAGCGGATGGCCCCATGTACGCGGTGGGCCACGACATCGACAAGCTGGGCGGGTATCCGGGCAGCGGGGACTGCATGATCGGCTTCTCGATGCAGTTGCCCAAGAACATCACCAAGGATCAGTTCGGATCGAAGCATGGTTTCCGGATCACCGCCGACGGTTATGGCGACGTGATCGAATCGAACGAGAACGACAACGTGGTGTTGTGGGAAAAGGCGCAAGTGCCCCCGTTGGCGCCGAAGTGGAAAGAAGGCGACCCCAGCCCGTTTTCCAACCTGAAGTTCATCGACTTCAAGGCGGTGCCGGGCAGCAAGCGTCAGCTCGACGTTCTGGTCAAGAACCAGGGCACCGAACAATCGCTGCAACTGGAGTTGCGCCTGACCGTGATGGGCCCGCCCTCCCCGGCCAGCCCTCTTGGCACGGCGGCAGAAATTGTCAGCGTCAACTCCACAGCGATTCCCCCCGGCGGCCAGACCTGGGTGCGCTTCAGCGCGCGCAGCGCCTTCGTGCAGCCGCTGGCGGACCTTTCATTGCGCGAGCGCCGGGGCCTGGCACAGGGGGCCAACCGCCGGTTTCGGCAGGTGCAATCGGGAGCGTCGGGCTTTGCCGATATCGGCCCTTTGTCACGGTACCTGGTGGTGGAAAAGAACTTCGATTTTGTGCCGCTCAAGCCCTTCTTCATCGCACTGATGAACTCGGAGCGCAGCGAGAAGGTCGCTTTCGGAGAGAACAAGCCGGTGACCAAACCGCCGCGCAAACGCCCTATTGCGATTCCGCACAAGTGACAGGGGCG
The DNA here is from genome assembly GCF_001424425.1 of Acidovorax sp. Leaf191. Classification (GTDB taxonomy): domain Bacteria; phylum Pseudomonadota; class Gammaproteobacteria; order Burkholderiales; family Burkholderiaceae_C; genus Acidovorax. The sequence goes on along the minus strand of NZ_LMPT01000022.1, from coordinate 141,827 downwards.
GTTTGCATCGGGCTCCGGTACTGATCAGGCTGACAACAGCCCAGCAACCCCTTGGGCAGACAAAAAAAAGCCCAGGCAGAGAACTGCCTGGGCTTTTTTGCGCTATGGCTGACGCGATTACTTCTTCTGCGGTGGCACGTCCGTGCAGCTGCCGTGGGCAATCTCCGCCGCCATGCCGATGCTTTCGCCCAGCGTCGGGTGCGGATGGATGGTCTTGCCGATGTCGACTGCGTCCGCGCCCATCTCGATGGCCAAAGCGATCTCGCCGATCATGTCGCCAGCGTGGGTGCCCACGATGCCGCCGCCCAGGATCTTGCCGTGGCCGAGGGCCTCTGGCGAGTCGTCGAACAGCAGCTTGGTCACGCCCTCGTCGCGGCCGTTGGCGATGGCGCGGCCGGAGGCGTTCCAGGGGAACAGGCCCTTCTTGACCTTGATGCCCTGGGCCTTGGCCTGGTCTTCGGTCAGGCCCACCCATGCCACTTCGGGGTCGGTGTAGGCCACGCTCGGGATCACGCGGGCGTTGAAGGCGGCGCTGGCCAGTTCCTTGTTGCCTTGCAGTTCACCAGCGATGACTTCGGCTGCCACGTGCGCTTCATGCACCGCCTTGTGCGCCAGCATGGGCTGGCCCACGATGTCGCCGATGGCGAAGATGTGCGGCACGTTGGTGCGCATCTGGATGTCGACGTTGATGAAGCCGCGGTCCGTCACGGCCACGCCGGCCTTGTCGGCGGCGATCTTCTTGCCGTTGGGCGTGCGGCCCACGGCCTGCAGGACCAGGTCGTAAGTCTGCGGCGCGGGCGCGGTGCCGCCCTCTTCCGCTGCGGCGAACGTCACCTCGATGCCTTCGGGCGTGGCCTTGGCCCCCACCGTCTTGGTCTTGAGCATGATGTTGTCGAAGCGCGGCGCGTTCATCTTCTGCCAGATCTTGACGAGGTCGCGGTCGGCGCCCTGCATCAGGCCGTCCATCATTTCGACCACGTCCAGGCGTGCGCCCAGCGTGCTGTACACAGTGCCCATTTCCAGGCCGATGATGCCGCCGCCCAGGATGAGCATGCGCTTGGGGACTTCCTTGAGCGCCAGGGCGCCGGTAGAGTCGACCACGCGTGGATCGTCGGGCATGAAAGGCAGGCGCACGGCCTGGCTGCCGGCGGCGATGATGGCCTTCTTGAAGGCGATGACCTTCTTGGTGCCCGTCTTCTCCTGCGCGGTGCCGCTGGTCTCTTCCACTTCGAGGTGGTTGGCGCCGACGAAGCTGCCGTAGCCGCGCACGGTGGTCACCTTGCGCATCTTGGCCATGGCGGCAAGGCCGCCGGTGAGCTTGCCGATGACCTTGTCCTTGTGGCCGCGCAGCGTGTCGATGTTGACCTGCGGTGCGCCGAAGTCGATGCCGGCCGCCTTGAGGTGGCTGACTTCATCGATCACGGCGGCCACGTGCAGCAGCGCCTTGGAGGGGATGCAGCCCACGTTCAGGCACACGCCGCCCAGGGTGGCGTAACGCTCGACGATAACGACCTTGAGGCCCAGGTCGGCCGCGCGGAAGGCGGCGCTGTAGCCGCCGGGGCCGCCACCGAGCACGACAACGTCGCAGTCCAGGTCGGCCGTGCCGCCGAAGCTGGATGCTTCGATTTTAGGAGCATCTGGCGCTTGTGCCGCGGGCGCTGGAGCAGCTTTTTGCTCAGAACTTGCGGGTGCAGATGCCGCGGCTGGAGCAGCCGCAGGCGCTGGCGCCGGTGCAGCTGCCGCATCCGACGTTTCGAGCGTGAGCACCACCGAGCCTTCGGCGATCTTGTCGCCGAGCTTGACCTTCAGCTCCTTGACCACACCGGCGTGGCTGGAGGGGATCTCCATGGAGGCCTTGTCGGACTCCACGGTGACCAGGCTCTGTTCGGCCTTGATGGTGTCGCCGGGCTTGACCAGCACTTCGATGATCGCCACTTCGGCGAAGTCGCCGATGTCCGGAACCTTGATATCAATGATTGCCATACCAGGGTCTCCTTGTTACAGCAGGATGCGGCGGTAGTCCGCCAGCACCTGGCCCAGATAGGCGTTGAAGCGCGCAGCCGATGCACCGTCGATGACGCGGTGGTCGTACGACAGCGACAGCGGCAGCACCAGGCGCGGCACGAACTGCTTGCCGTCCCACACGGGCTTGGTCTGGCCCTTGGACAGGCCCAGGATGGCCACTTCGGGTGCGTTGATGATGGGGGTGAAGTGCGTGCCGCCGATGCCGCCCAGCGAGCTGATGGACATGCAGCCGCCCTGCATGTCGGCAGCGCCGAGCTTGCCGTCGCGGGCCTTCTTGGCCAGCTCACCCATCTCCTGGCTGATCTGGATGATGCCCTTCTTGTCGGCGTCCTTGAGCACGGGCACCACGAGGCCGTTGGGCGTGTCGGCCGCAAAGCCGATGTGGTAGTACTGCTTGTAGACGAGTGTGTCGCCGTCCAGGCTGGTGTTGAACTCAGGGAATTTCTTGAGCGCGGCCACCACGGCCTTGATCACGAAGGCGAGCATGGTCACCTTGACGCCGCTCTTCTCGTTCTCCTTGTTGGTGGAGACGCGGAAGGCTTCGAGTTCGGTGATGTCGGCCTCGTCGTTGTTGGTGACGTGGGGGATCATCACCCAGTTGCGGTGCAGGTTGGCGCCGCTGATCTTCTTGATGCGCGACAGGTCCTTGCGCTCCACCGTGCCGAACTTGGTGAAGTCGACCTTGGGCCAGGGCAGCAGATCGAGGCCTGCGCCGGAGCCACCGCTGCCGCCCGCGGGCGCCTTGGCGGCCTGGGCCTTGGTCTGGGTGGCGCCGCTCATCACCAGCTTGGTGAAAGCCTGCACGTCGTCCTGGCTGATGCGGCCCTTGGGCCCGGTGCCCTTGACCTCGTCGAGCGGCACGCCGAGTTCGCGGGCGAACTTGCGCACGGAGGGAGATGCGTGCGGCAGGCCGGGGGTGGGCGTGCCGGGCTGGTGGGCGGGCACGGCCGCCGCTGCCGGGGCAGGTGCTGCCGCAGCGGCCTGGGCCGGAGCCGGTGCTGGGGCGGCTGCCTGGGCTGCAGGCGCAGCAGCAGCAGCAGCAACCGGGGCGGCTGCAGGTGCCGGCGCAGATGCCGCAGGCGCGGCTGCACCTTCCAGCACAGCGACCAGGTCGCCGATGTTCACGGTGTCGCCGATCTTGACCTTGAGTTCCTTGAGTACGCCAGCGGCGGGCGAAGGGATCTCCATGGAGGCCTTGTCGGACTCCACGGTGAAGAGCGACTGCTCGACCTTGACCGTGTCGCCGACCTTGACCAGCATCTCGATGATGGCCACGTCCTTGAAGTCACCGATGTCGGGGACGCGCACTTCCACCGGGCCCGATGCAGCGGCCGGCGCCGCTGCAGGAGCGGGAGCCGGTGCTGCGGCCTGGGGTGCTGCAGCGGGTGCGGGTGCAGATGCCGGCGCGGGTGCTGCAGCCGGAGCGGCCGCAGGAGCGCCAGCGTCTGCCGCTTCAAGCACGACGATGACGGAGCCCTGCTTGACCTTGTCGCCGACGGCGGTCTTGATCTCCTTGATCACGCCCGCGTGGCTCGACGGGATTTCCATCGATGCCTTGTCCGATTCCACCGTGATGAGCGACTGCTCTGCCTTGACGGTATCGCCAGGCTTGACGAGCAGCTCGATCACGCCGACTTCGTCGAAGTCGCCGATGTCCGGGACTTGAATGTTGACCAATGCCATTGTTGTCTCCGGTTCGATTTATGCGTAGAGCGGGTTGACCTTGTCGGCCTGGATGTTGTACTTGGCGATGGCTTCTGCCACCTTGGCCGCAGGCACCTTGCCTTCTTCGGACAGCGCCTTGAGGGCCGCCACAACGATGTAGTGGCGGTTGATCTCGAAGTGCTCACGCAGCTTGCTGCGGAAGTCGCTGCGCCCAAAGCCGTCGGTGCCCAGCACCTTGTAGGTACGGCCGGCCGGGATGAACGAGCGGATCTGGTCCGCATAGTTCTTCATGTAGTCGGTGGATGCGACCACGGGGCCCGTGGTCTTGCCCAGTTGCTCGGCCACGAAGGACGTGCGTGGGGTTTCCGTGGGGTGCAGCAGGTTCCAGCGCTCCACGTCCTGGCCGTCGCGGGCCAGTTCGTTGAAGCTGGGGCAGCTCCAGATGCTGGCGGCCACGCCCCATTCCTTTTCGAGCAGTTCCTGGGCGAAGAAGGATTCGCGCAGGATGGTGCCGCTGCCCAGCAGTTGCACGGTGGGTGCGTCTGCCGCCAAGGCGGGCGCCTGCTTGCACAGGTACATGCCCTTGATGATCTGCTCTTCCGTGCCGGGCTGCAGGCCGGGCATGGGGTAGTTTTCGTTGAGCAGCGTCAGGTAGTAGAAGACGTTTTCCTGGCGCTCGACCATGCGCTTCAGACCGTGGTGCATGATCACGCCGACTTCGTGGGCGAAGGTCGGGTCGTAGCTCACGCAGTTGGGGATGGTGCCGGCCAGGATGTGGCTGTGGCCGTCTTCGTGCTGCAGGCCTTCGCCATTGAGCGTGGTGCGTCCGGACGTGCCGCCCAGCAGGAAGCCGCGGGCCTGCATGTCACCGGCCGCCCAGGCCAGGTCGCCGATGCGCTGGAAGCCGAACATCGAGTAGTACACGTAGAACGGGATCATGATCCGGTTGTTCGTGCTGTAGCTGGTGGCAGCGGCGATCCAGCTGGCCATGCCGCCGGCTTCGTTGATGCCTTCCTGCAGGATCTGGCCGGCCTTGTCTTCCTTGTAGTACATCACTTGGTCGCGGTCGACCGGGGTGTACAGCTGGCCCTTGGGGTTGTAGATGCCGATCTGGCGGAACAGGCCTTCCATGCCGAAGGTGCGGGCCTCGTCCACCAGGATGGGCACGACGCGCGGGCCCAGGGCCTGGTCGCGCAGCAGCTGCGTCAAGAAGCGCACATACGCCTGGGTGGTGGAGATTTCACGGCCTTCGGCGGTGGGCTCCAGCACAGCCTTGAAGGTGTCGAGCGAGGGCACGGTGAAGCTCTCTTCGGCCTTGGGCAGGCGCTTGGGCAGGTAGCCGCCCAGGGCCTTGCGGCGCTCTTGCAGGTACTGCATTTCCGGCGTGTCGTCGGCCGGCTTGTAGTAGGGGATGTCGGCCAGCTGGCTGTCCGGAATCGGGATGTTGAAGCGGTCGCGGATGTACTTGATGTCTTCGTCCGACAGCTTCTTGGTCTGGTGCACGGTGTTCTTGCCTTCACCGGCCTTGCCCATGCCATAACCCTTGACGGTCTTGACCAGCAGCACCGTGGGCTGGTTCTTGTGCTCGTTGGCGGCGTGGAACGCGGCGTACACCTTGGCGGGCTCGTGGCCACCGCGGCGCAGCTCGAAGATCTCTTCGTCGCTCATGTGCTCGACCAGCTTGGCCGTTTCGGGGTACTTGCCGAAGAAGTTCTTGCGCACGAAGGCGCCGTCGTTGGCCTTCATGGCCTGGTAGTCGCCGTCCAGCGTCTCCATCATCAGCTGCTTGAGCTTGCCGGTCTTGTCGCGCGCCAGCAGGGTGTCCCAGCCATTGCCCCACAGGAGCTTGATGACGTTCCAGCCGCTGCCGCGGAACTCGCTTTCGAGCTCTTGCACGATCTTGCCGTTACCGCGCACCGGGCCGTCCAGGCGCTGTAGGTTGCAGTTGACGACGAAGACCAGGTTGTCCAGGTTTTCACGCGCGGCCAGGCCGATGGCGCCCAGCGATTCGGGCTCGTCCATTTCACCGTCGCCGCAGAAGACCCAGACCTTGCGCTTGGCCGTGTCGGCAATGCCGCGGGCGTGCAGGTACTTGAGAAAGCGCGCCTGGTAGATGGCCATCAGCGGGCCCAGGCCCATCGACACCGTGGGGAACTGCCAGAACTCGGGCATGAGCTTGGGGTGCGGGTAGCTCGAGAGGCCCTTGCCATCCACTTCCTGGCGGAAGCTGTCGAGCTGCTCTTCGGTCAGGCGGCCTTCGAGGTAGGCGCGGGCGTAGATGCCGGGCGAGCTGTGGCCCTGGATGTACAGCAGGTCGCCACCGTGGTCTTCACTGGCAGCGTGCCAGAAGTGGTTGAAGCCGGCGCCGAACATGCTGGCGACGGACGCGAACGAGCCGATGTGGCCACCCAGATCGCCACCGTCGGCAGGATTCAGGCGATTGGCCCGCACGACCATGGCCATGGCGTTCCAGCGCATGTAGGCGCGCAGGCGCTTTTCGATCGCGATATTGCCAGGGCAATGGGCTTCCTGGTCGGCTTCGATGGTGTTGACGTAGCCCGTATTGGCGGAGAACGGCATGTCGATGCTGCTCTGGCGGGCGTGTTCGAGAAGTTGCTCGAGCAGGAAATGGGCGCGCTCAGGGCCCTCCTTGTCGATGACGGCGGACAGGGCGTCCATCCATTCACGGGTTTCCTGCTGATCGGCGTCCGTGCCGATGCCGAAACCGGCCTCTTGGTCGGGCTGAGCTGACATGTTTGTCTCCTGTAGATGTGGCAGCAAATTTAGGTCGTTGGCTCTAGTTTCGCATATTTTTTACCAATTTCAAATGGTGCTTTTGCATTTCACATTGCAAGAAAATGCTGCAAACGCACAAAATACCGGGGCCAGCAGGGCCACACGCCTCACCTACACTCGGAGGATGGACCCGCTGCCGACCACCTCCCCTCCCACGGCCTCCCCCGTGGCCGCCCCGATCCGCTGGTGGCGCAAGTGGTGGCGGGGGCTGTCGCCCACCCGGCAGGACCGGTTTGCCGCCCTGGCGCCGCTGGCTGCGGTGCTGATGTTTCTGGCGGCCATCGTGGCGGCGTTCTGGTATTTGAGGGCCGAAGAGGCCGAACGCGAACAGGAAGCCCTGCGCCGTGATGTGGAATACGCCCAGCAGCGCGTGCGGCTGCGGCTGCTGGAGCGCCAGGAGCAGCTCATGCGCATTGCGCGCGACCTGTCGAACCAGGAGCTCGAGCGCTCCGAATTCGTGAGCCGCGCCGAGACCCTGATCAGCCAGTACCCCGAGCTGCAGGCCATCACCTGGATCGACGAGCGCCGCCGCATCCGCGCCAGCCACGCCGCCCCCACACTGGCCAGCAGCGAGCTGCGCATCGCGGGCGAAGTGCTCAAGCCCGGCGACACGGCGGACACTTTCGGCCTGGCACGCGACCTGCAGCAACCCGTGTATGCCCAGCCGGCCGTGACGGCGGGCGACACCACGCCGTTGCTGCAACTGCAGGTGCCCCTGAACAACCAGGGCAAGTTCAGCGGCGTGGTGCTGGGCGAATATTCCATCGACAGCCTGCTGCGCTACGGCACCCCCACCGAGGTGCTGGCACGGTATGCCGTGACGCTGCTGGACGGCAAGAACCAGGTGCTGGCCGGCACGCCGCTGGGGCCGCGCAATACCGCCACGCAGTTTCTGCCGTGGGCATCGCGTGCCAACGAATATGAAGTGCCCGTATCGCCGGTGGGTAACGGCCTGGTGCTGAAGGCACAGGCCTACCGCACGTCCCTGGGCGTGGTGGGCAGCGGGCTGTTCTGGCTGGTGGGCACGCTCTCGGCCATGACCGCGTGGATGCTGATCGCCACCTGGCGCCACACGCGCCGGCGCATGCAGGCGCAACAGGCCCTGGTGGCCGAGACCAACTTCCGCCGCGCGATGGAGAACTCCATCCTGACCGGCATGCGTGCGCTGGACATGGAAGGCCGCATCACCTACGTGAACGCCGCTTTCTGCCAGATGACGGGCTGGAGCGAGGCCGAGCTGGTGGGCCTGAAGGCGCCCTTCCCCTACTGGCCTGATTCCGACCACGAAGCGCTGCACGCCAAGCTGCGCGACGAGCTCTCGGGCAAGACCATCGTGGGTGGCTTTCAGGTACGGGTGCGGCGCAAGAGCGGCACCCTGTTCGATGCGCGGCTGTACGTGTCGCCGCTGATCGACGCGCGCGGCCACCAGACCGGCTGGATGACGTCGATGACCGACATCACCGAGCCCAACCGCATCCGCGAGCAGTTGTCGGCCTCGCACGAGCGCTTCACCATCGTGCTGGAGTCGCTGGACGCCTCGGTGTCGGTGGCGCCGCTGGGCAGCGAGGAGCTGCTGTTCGCCAACAAGCTCTACCGCCAGTGGTTCGGCTCGCAGACCGGCGGGCACCTGCAGCTGGTGGCGCAGGCCGGCGTGGTGCCCGTGGCCGGCAACAACCCCACGGGCATGGACGACGAGGACGGGCTGATGGGCCTGCCGACCGACCCGCTCACCAGCGCCCGCACCGAGAACGCCGAGATCTATTTGCCCGACCTGGGCAAGTGGCTGGAAGTGCGCTCGCGCTACCTGAACTGGGTGGACGGGCGCCTGGCGCAGATGGTGATTGCCACCGACATCACGCCGCGCCGCCAGGCCGAAGAGCAGGCCTCGCGCCAGGCCGAGCGCGCCCAGTCGGTCAGCCGCCTGATCACCATGGGCGAGATGGCGTCGAGCGTGGCGCACGAGCTGAACCAGCCGCTCACGGCCATCAACAACTACTGCAGCGGCATGGTCTCGCGCATCCAGAGCGGGCAGTTGACCGAAGAGGCCCTGCTGACCGCGCTGCAGAAGACGGCGCACCAGGCGCAGCGTGCGGGCCAGATCATCCAGCGCATCCGCGCCTTCGTGAAGAAGAGCGAACCCAACCGCACGCTGGCCGATGTGCATTCGATGGTGAACGAGGCCGTGGAGCTGGCCGACATCGAACTGCGCCGCCACAACGTGCGCCTGACGCACTACGTGGCTGCGCGCCTGCCGCCGGTGATGGCGGACACCATCCTGATCGAGCAGGTGCTGGTGAACCTGATGAAGAACGGCGCCGAATCCATCCAGCATGCCGACCGCCCGGTGGCTGGCCGCAGCGTGGAGCTGCGGGTCGTGCCCAAGACCATCGAAGACCGGCAGGGCGTGGAGTTCTCGGTGCAGGACACCGGCAAGGGTCTCGCGCCCGAGGTGCTGGAGCGGCTGTTCGAGGCGTTCTTCTCCACCAAGGCCGAAGGCATGGGCATGGGGCTGAACCTGTGCCGCAGCATCGTCGAGTCGCACCAGGGCCGGATGCAGGCGGAGAACCTCTACAATGGAACAGAGGTCATTGGCTGCAGGTTCTTCTTCTGGCTGCCGCTTGCCAAACCTGCGGATGCCACTACAAATTCTGTAGCAAACGTACAAAACCCAAGGACAATTGCATGAGCTTGATTCCGAAAAAAGGCACCGTCTATGTGGTGGATGACGACGAGGCGGTTCGCGATTCCCTGCAGTGGCTGCTGGAAGGCAAGGACTACCGGGTGCGCTGCTTTGATTCGGCCGAGACCTTTTTGTCGCGCTACGACCCGCGCGAGGTGGCCTGCCTGATCGTCGACATCCGCATGGGCGGCATGACCGGCCTGGAGCTGCAGGACCGCCTGATCGAGCGCAAGTCCCCCCTGCCCATCGTCTTCATCACCGGCCACGGCGACGTGCCCATGGCGGTGAACACCATGAAGAAGGGCGCGCTGGATTTCATCCAGAAGCCGTTCAACGAAGAAGAACTGGTCGGCCTGGTCGAGCGCATGCTGGACCACGCCCGCGAAGCCTTCGCCGGCTACCAGCAGGCCGCCAGCCGCGACGCCCTGCTCTCCAAGCTCACCAGCCGCGAAGCCCAGGTGCTCGAACGCATCGTCGCCGGCCGCCTGAACAAGCAGATCGCCGACGACCTGGGCATCAGCATCAAGACGGTGGAAGCGCACCGCGCCAACATCATGGAAAAGCTCAACGCCAACACCGTAGCCGACCTGCTCAAGATCGCCCTCGGACAGAACGCACCCAAGGGCTGAGCTGAACCAATAGCATTGCTCACATTTTCATAGCTGCTTGCGCTCTACAGACCAGCGGCAGCGGCCATTTTGATCCGGTATTTTTGACATGACAGCACAGCTCATCGACGGCAACGCCCTCTCCCGACAATTGCGCGCCGACGTGGCGCAGCGCGCAGCCGCTCTCACCGCACGCGGCCACCAACCGGGCCTGGCGGTGATCCTGGTCGGCGAAGATCCGGCCTCGGCGGTGTACGTGCGCAACAAGATCAAGGCTTGCGAGGACAGCGGCGTGCGTTCGGTCTTCGAAAAGTACGACGCCGATCTGACCGAAGCTAAGCTGCTCGATCGCATCGCTGCACTCAATGCCGACCCGGCAGTGCACGGCATCCTGGTGCAGATGCCGCTGCCCAAGCACATCGACCCGCACAAGGTGATCGAGGCCATCGCAACGGCCAAGGACGTCGACGGGTACTCCGTGCTGTCGGCCGGTGAGCTCATGGCGGGCCTGGACGGGTTTCGCCCCTGCACGCCTTACGGCAGCATGAAGCTGATCGAATCCACGGGGCAGTCGATCAAGGGCAAGCACGCGGTCGTCATCGGCCGCAGCAACACCGTGGGCAAGCCCATGGCGTTGCTCCTGCTGCAGGCCAACGCCACCGTGACCGTCACCCACAGCGGCACGCCGGACCTGGGCTATCACACCCGCCAGGCAGACATCGTCGTGGCGGCCGTAGGCCGGGCCAACACGCTGACTGCCGACATGGTCAAGCCCGGCGCCATCGTCATCGACGTCGGCATCAACCGGAAGGCGGACGGCAAGCTCTGCGGCGACGTGGACTTCGACGGCGTCAAGGAAGTCGCCGGCTGGATCACCCCCGTTCCTGGCGGGGTCGGCCCCATGACCATTACCATGCTGCTGGTGAACACCATCGAGGCAGCCGAGCGCACTGCGGCCCGCTGAGCGCGGGCCGAAAGCCCAGACGACCACCGGCGACATGCGCTGGCTGCCTTGCAACTTGAACCTACGCCCCTCGGCGTCATCTACCTTCGCATGAGCAACGCCCTTCTCGACTTCACCGGCCTCCCCCCCTTTGACAGCATCCGTCCCGACGACGTGGCGCCCGCCATGGATGTGCTGCTCGAACGGGCCAGTGCGGCCCTGGAAACCGTCACGGCACCCGACTTCCCGGCCCGCTGGGATGCGATCGCCAAGGTCCTGGACGTGGCGACCGAGCGGCTGGGCATGGCCTGGGGCGCGGTCAGCCACCTCAACAGCGTGGCGGACACCCCCGAGTTGCGCGCCGCATACAACGCCGCCCTGCCCCGCGTGACCGAGTTCTGGACGCGGCTGGGCGCCGACGAACGCCTGTTCGCCAAGTACAAGGCCATCGACCCCGCCACGCTCACGGACGAGCAGCGCCAGGCGCACCGCAACGCCGTGCGCAACTTCGTGCTCAGCGGCGCTGAGCTGACGGGTGCCGCCAAGGAGCGCTTCGCCCAGATCCAGGAGCGCCAGGCCGAGCTGTCCCAGAAGTTCAGCGAGAACGCGCTGGATGCCACCGACGCCTACGCCTACTACGCCACGGCCGACGAGCTGGACGGCATCCCGTCCGATGTGCAGCAGGCCGCGCTCGCAGCCGCGCAGGCCGACGGCAAGGACGGCTACAAGCTCACCCTGAAGATGCCGTGCTATCTGCCGGTGATGCAGTTCGCCACGCGCAGCGACCTGCGCGAGAAGCTGTACCACGCGTACGTCACCCGCGCCTCCGACCAGGCCCAAGGCGATGCGCGCAAGTTCGACAACACGGCGCTGATCGGCGAGATCCTCGGGCTGCGCCGTGAAGAGGCCCAGCTGCTGGGCTACGCCAATTTTGGCGAAGTCTCCGTGGTGCCCAAGATGGCGCAGTCGCCCGCACAGGTCGTCGGATTCCTGCGCGACCTGGCCCGCCGCGCGCGCCCCTATGCCGAAAAAGATGTGGCAGACCTGCGCGCCTTTGCGGCAGAAAAGCTTTCGCTCTCCAATCCACAGGCCTGGGACTGGCCCTATGTCTCCGAAAAGCTCAAGGAAGCGCGTTATGCCTTCAGCGAGCAGGAGGTCAAGGAGTACTTCACGGCGCCCAAGGTGCTGGCGGGCCTTTTCAAGATCATCGAGACCCTGTTCGAGGTGTCCATCCGCCGCGACAGCGCGCCGGTGTGGAACCCCGCGGTGGAGTTCTATCGCATCGAGCGTGGCAGCACATTGGTCGGCCAGTTCTACCTGGACCAGCCGGCCCGCACCGGCAAGCGTGGCGGCGCCTGGATGGACGACGTGCGCGCCCGCTGGCTGCGCCCCGATACCGGCGTGCTGCAGACCCCGGTGGCGCACCTGGTCTGCAACTTCGCCAGTGGTGTGGATGGCAAGCCGCCGCTGCTCACGCACGACGACGTGATCACGCTGTTCCACGAGTTCGGCCATGGCCTGCACCACATGCTGACCCAGGTGAATGAACGCGACGTCTCGGGCATCGGCGGCGTGGAGTGGGATGCGGTGGAACTGCCCAGCCAGTTCATGGAAAACTTCTGCTGGGAATGGGATGTGCTCAAGCACATGACGGCCCATGTGGACACCGGCGCACCGCTGCCCCGCGCGCTGTTCGACAAGATGATTGCGGCCAAGAACTTCCAGAGCGGCATGCAGACGCTGCGCCAGATCGAGTTCTCGCTGTTCGACATGCTGCTGCACACCGAACACGACCCGGCAAAGGACTTCATGCCCCTGCTGGCCCAGGTGCGCGACGAGGTCTCGGTGCTCACGCCACCTGCCTTCAGCCGCACGGCCCACACCTTCAGCCATATCTTTGCCGGCGGCTACGCGGCAGGCTACTACAGCTACAAGTGGGCCGAGGTGCTGAGCGCCGACGCCTACGCCGCCTTCGAAGAGACCGCCGGAAGCGATGGCCTGCCCAGCACTGAGACAGGGCGCCGCTACCGCGAGGCCATCCTGGAGGCTGGCGGCAGCCGCCCTGCCATGGAGTCGTTCAAGGCGTTCCGGGGCCGCGAGCCCAATCTGGACGCCTTGCTGCGCCACCAGGGCATGGCGCAAGCGCCAGCCGCGTGAACAAGACATGGAGCCCGAAGCATGTGCGGTGTTTGTTATGCATCCCGTGCCGACGGACCAGCCCCCGAATGAGTGAGGAGAATCGAGCATGCACAAGCCCCTGACCGCCCCTTTGCTGGCATCTTTGCTGATGACACTGGCCTGTGCCGGCGCCCATGCGCAAGGCGTCTATCGCATCGTCGGTCCCGACGGCAAGGTGACGTTTTCGGACCGCCCGCCCGCGGAAGGAAACGCACAACCGGCGCGCATGACGGGCACGGCACCGGCTTCTGCCAACGACAATCTGCCGGCCTCGCTGCGCCAGGTCGCCGGTCGATTTCCCGTCACGCTCTACACAGGCAATGACTGCACACCGTGTACGTCGGCGCGTACCTTCCTGACATCGCGGGGCATTCCGTTCACGGAGCGCACGGTCACGAGCAATGAAGATATCGCGGCGCTTCAAAAATTGAGCAACAACACCAGCCTGCCGTTTGGCACGATCGGGAGTCAGCATCTCATAGGCTTCTCGGAAGGCGAGTGGTCCCAGTACCTGGACACGGCAGGGTATCCCCAGCAATCTCAACTCCCACGCAACTATCGGGCTCCGACGCCGACGCCCCTGGTGGCAGTCAAGGCGGCAGAACCAGCTGCTTCGCCTGCATCAGCGTCTGCACCGCCGGCAGCCACCAATTCACGGGTGCGGCCCCCGGCTCCTGTCAATGAAGGACCCAGTCCCAGCAACCCCGCCGGTATCCGTTTCTGATATCCACCCATTCCGCGGGTCGCAGGTGCCGACGCACTGGCGCCGCGGAGCTCCAAACACAAAGGGCCGTCACTACGGCCCTTTGTGTTTTCTGCGTGGCTCCGGAGCCGTTCAATAAGCCAAGGTTTTGACACCCTGGGCGGTACCCAGCAGGCACACCGACGCCTTCTGGTGCGCGAATACCCCCACCGTCACCACACCGGGCCACTGGTTGATCTCGGACTCGAATGCGAGCGGGTCCTGGATGGAGAGGCCCGTGACATCCAGGATGTGCTGACCGTTGTCAGTGACCAGGGGTTGGCCGTCCTTGAGGCGCAGGCTGGCGGTGCCGCCCATCGCGGCGAACCGGCGCGTGATGTGCTGGGCGGCCATCGGGATGACCTCCACCGGCAGCGGGAACTTGCCCAACGCGGCCACGAGCTTGGATTCGTCGGCGATGCACACAAACCGGCTCGCCAATGCCGCCACGATCTTTTCGCGGGTGAGCGCAGCGCCGCCGCCCTTGACCATGTGGCCTTTGCCATCGATCTCGTCGGCGCCGTCGATGTAGACCGCCAGCGATTCGACCTCGTTCGCATCGAACACCGGGATGCCCAGGGCCTTGAGGCGCTCGGTGCTGGCCACCGAGCTGGAGACCGCACCCTTGATCTCGTCCTTCATGCCGGCCAGCGCATCGATGAACTTGTTCACCGTGGAGCCTGTGCCCACCCCCACTATCTCGCCGCGCACCACGTATTGCAACGCGGCTTGGCCTACCAGGGTCTTGAGTTCGTCTTGGGAGAGGGAGGTGGAGGTCGTCATGAGAGAAAATCGGAGGTTATTGCGCAATTATCCCCCGCCACACCTCCATGTCCCTGATCCCCTACGCCCTGACCCGCCCTTTCCTCTTCGGCCTGGATGCCGAAGCTGCGCATGAACTCACCATGGACATGCTGGCCCGCGGTCAGCGCACCCCCCTGCAGTGGGCCTGGTGCAACGAGACGGTGGACGACCCCGTGCAACTGGCCGGGCTGACCTTTCCGAACCGCGTCGGCATGGCGGCAGGCCTGGACAAGAACGCCCGCTGCATCGATGCGCTGGGCGCCATGGGGTTTGGTTTTGTAGAGGTGGGCACCGTCACCCCGAAGGCGCAGCCTGGCAACCCCAAGCCACGCATGTTCCGCCTGCCCGAAGCCCGTGCGCTCATCAACCGCCTGGGGTTCAACAATGAGGGGCTGGATGCCTTTTTGCACAACGTGCAGCAGGCACGTTTTCGCACCACGCAAGCCCGACGCCACCCCCTGCTGCTGGGCCTGAACATCGGCAAGAACGCCACCACCCCCATCGAGAACGCCACCAGCGACTACCTGACCTGCCTGGAGGGCGTGTATCCCCATGCCGACTACGTCACGGTCAACATCAGCTCGCCGAACACGCAGAACCTGCGCGCCCTCCAGAGCGATGCGGCGCTGGACGCCTTGTTGGGGGCCATCGCGGAGCGCCGCGAAGTCCTGGCCACGCGCCATGCCCGGCGCGTGCCCGTGTTCGTGAAGATTGCGCCGGACCTGGATGAAGCGCAGGTCGCCGTGATTGCAGCCACCCTGACACGCCATGGCATGGACGGCGTGATCGCCACCAATACCACCATCGTGCGCACTGCCGTGCAAGGCCTGCGGCACGCCGAGGAAACGGGGGGGCTGAGCGGCGCACCCGTGCTGGAGGCCAGCAACCAGGTGATCCGGCAGCTGCGTGCAGCGCTGGGGCCGCAGTTTCCCATCATCGGCGTCGGTGGCGTGATGAGCGCGCAAGACGCTGTGAGCAAGATCCGCGCGGGAGCGGACGTGGTGCAGATCTACACCGGCCTCATTTATGAAGGCCCGGGTCTGGTGGTCAAAGCGGCCAAGGCCATCAAGGCCATGGCGCGATAAACACCCTTCTCGCCGGCCGGAAGGCAAAAAAAAGCCGCTGTACGACAGCGGCCTTGGGATGCACTCGCGCAGCGCTCAGCGGCGCAGCCGCATCAACAGCGGCAACACCACGCCAGCCCAACGGATCAGACGACGAGGCCCCGCCACCAGGCCCACACCCGCCATCGCGACCATGGCCACGGGATGTTCGCGGGCAAAACCTGCCAGGCGCAGTGCCATGGATTCATCGATCCCGCCCGCGCCCTCACGTTGCCGTGACAGCGCCAGGGACTGGGCCCGCGCAACCCGGCGCGCACGCAGGCGCGCGCGCTGGGTGGCAATGCGGTCAATGACCTTTTGCTGCGCATCCGTGGGGGGCGGAAGGTCCGCCACGTCAGGGACGGCAGTGGTTGGAGATGCGGCGGCCATTACAAACGCTCCTTGATGTCACGCCAGTCTTGCGCCAGTTCTCGGCGGGTCAATGCAAAGCCATCACTGGCCCGCTTGGCCACCGAAACGAGCGACAGCAATGTTGCGCCCCATCCGGCCACCCAGACACCTGCAACGATCCAGGCCACCAGCGTACGCTGTGGCGTGTCCCAAAAATGCACGAGGACGGCCAGAGAGAGCATGATCAGCGCCACCACCGTGAGGCCTGCAACCAGAATGGTCAGCACCAGCATCTGCTGCAAGCGCTGCTTCTGATCCTGCCACTCCAGGCGCGCCAGATCCATGCGGTCTTCGGTCGCGATGGCAGCCTCGATGACGTTGGCACGCCACCGCGACACCAAGCTTTCCAGCCCCAGAATGGACAACCAGTTCATGGACGGTCTCCGAACCTTTGCTTCATAGGGCGCGGCACCAGGTTAGCGGCGGGCCAGCACGAAGCCCACGAGGGCGCCCACGGCCAGAGCGGCACCGGCCACACGCCATGGCTCATCGTGCGCATAGCGGTCTGCGGCGAGGGCAGCGTCCTTGGCCTGGCGTGCTGCGTCCTGCGCGGCACGGACGGCGGATTCACGGGCGTTGTGAAGGCCATCGTCCAGGCGTTGGCGCAGCACTTTGATGTCGGGCACGGCGTCCAGGTCCTTGCTGGCCAGCAGCCCGCGCAGGTCGGACACCAGTTTTTCCAGTTCGCCCTGGGTCGTGGTGATGGTGTCGGAAACAGTCATACAAGCCTTTCTTGAGAGCAACAAAAAATGTTGGACCTCCACACAGGAGGTCTTGGGTTTCATCTTAGCCACGTGCCCGAAGCCCCTTCGTAGGACGGGGACCCAAGAGGTTACGGTGTGCAAGCAGCTTGCGCCAGATCAAGCCAGCGCCGCCACATGCTCCCCAATCGCGAGGGCACTTGTCAACCCGGGCGATTCGATGCCGAACAGGTTGACCACCCCTGCGATCCCGTGCACCGATGGCCCCTGGATCACGAAATCCGCCGCCGCGGCGTCGGGACCGTGGATCTTGGGGCGCATGCCCGCATAGCCGGGCACGAGCGCGCCATCGCGCAACCCGGGCCAGTAACGGCGGACCTCGGCATAGAACGCATCGCCACGGGATGGGTCTACCGCCAGATCGTCGGGTGAGTCGACCCACTGCACGTCCGGCCCGAACTTCGCCTGCCCGCCCAGGTCCAGCGTCAGGTGCACACCGAGGCCTGCGGCCTCCGGCACGGGGTAGATCAGCCGGCTGAAGGGCGCCTTGCCAGACAGGGTGAAGTAGTTGCCCTTGGCGTAGTGGGCGACAGGCACATGCGCGGCGCCGAGGCCCGCAAATCGTGCGGCCAGCGCAGGGGCGTGCAGGCCGGCGGCATTGACCACGGAACGCGCCACCAGGCGTGTACCGTCAACCGCTACCAATTCAATAGCATTTGGCGCGCACTCAGCGTGCGCCAGGGGCGAATTCAATACCACCATCCCACCCGCGTGCTCCAGGTCTCCCTGCAGCGCGAGCATCAGCGCATGGCTGTCGACGATGCCTGTGCTCGGCGAAAGCAGGGCGGCCACGCACTGCAGCGCAGGCTCCAGCGCCTGCGCGGCCTCTGCATCGAGCCATTGCAGATCGCCAACGCCGTTGGCACGCGCGCGCGCTTCGATGCCCTGCAGCGCCGGAATCTGTTCCGGGGACGTGGCCACGATCAGCTTGCCGCAGCGCCGGTGCGGCACGCCGCGCTCGGCGCAGTACGCGTAGAGCAGCTCGCGGCCTTGCACGCACAGCCGCGCCTTGAGCGAGCCCGTGGCGTAGTACAGCCCGGCATGGATGACCTCGCTGTTGCGCGAGCTGGTGCCGGTGCCGACGGCATCGGCCGCCTCCAGCACCATGACCTCGCGCCCCTGCAGCGCCAGCGCGCGGGCCACGGCCAGGCCGACCACGCCAGCACCGACCACCACGCAGTCGACAGCTTCGCTCATCGCGGGGCCGCCTGCTCGAAACCATCGAGCACGTTCACGGCGTTGTGGCCCAGTTCGGCAGCCGCGTAGCCGCCTTCGAGCACGAACACCGTGGGCAGCCCCAGGGCGGCCAGCCGCTCGCCCAGGCGGGTGAAGTCCGAGGTCTTGAGCGCGAATTTCGAGATGGGGTCGTCCTCGAAGGCGTCGAGCCCCAGCGATACCACCAGCGTGTCCGCCTGGTACTGCGCAATGCGCACGCAGGCCTGCTCCAGCGCGGCGAACCATTGCGTGGCGGTGGTGCCCGCGGGCAGCGGCAGGTTGAGGTTGAAACCTGCGCCCTCGCCTTCGCCGGTTTCGTCGGCATGGCCCAGGTAGAACGGGTATTCGGTGCGTGGATCGCCATGCAGGCTGATGAACAGCACGTCGGCACGGTCGTAGAAGATGCTCTGCGTGCCGTTGCCGTGGTGATAGTCCACGTCCAGCAGGGCTACGCGCCCGGACCCGTGGTTGCGCAGCCACTGCGCCGCCACGGCAGCGTTGTTGACAAAGCAGTAGCCGCCCATGAAGTCGGGCCCTGCATGGTGGCCCGGCGGGCGTGTACAGCAGAACGCGGCACGCGCGCCCTGGGCCACGCGGGCCGCTGCGCTGGCAGCGGCATCGGCCCCTGCCTTCACGGCCTCCCAGGTGCCCGCGGCCATGGGCGTGCCGTTGTCCATGGAGTACAGACCCAGTTTCGCCACGAAGTTGTCCGGCTCCACGTCGCTGCGCAGGCTGCGCACCGGCCACACCGACGGGAATGGCTGGACCGAAGCGTTGGCCGCGTCCAGTGCCAGCCACTGTTGCCATGCGCTCTGCAAAAAAGCCAGGTAGCGCGGCGCATGGATCTGGGCCAGCACCGGCGTGCTGTCCACATCAGGCGCCAGCAGCCCATGGCCACGCTCCAGCAGGGCGTCCTCCACATATTGGGCACGGACCGGTTTCTCGAAGCACGGCACGCGCTCTCCCCGGTAGAACTCATGGACCGGCGCATGCCGGTGGTGCAAGGGGTTGTGGAAAGAAATCATGCGGATACAGAAAGGAAATGGTTTTGCCCGCGTCCGTCGATGCATCCCACGGAGGCAGGCAGGGCTCACCACTTTAGCGCGTCCCACACCGCTGGAAACGCTGCCCATGCACCACACCGCAGCGAAAACTGGCACCAGGCAGGGCTGGCAGCACAGGCAGGCACCCAGCCGCACGTGCCGCGCTTCATGTGCCGGTACCAGACATCGTCCGGGCCCCAAAGCCACGAGCTTCCCTCTAAGCGCAATGCAGTTCTTGCGGGACTTCCTGCCTCTTGGAGCACATCGATCTTGTCGATCCGCTGCGAACTCAGCGGGCCTGGCACAGCGCTTGCATCTCTTCTTGTATCCAAGATTGAATTCTTCAAAATGGTGCAAGCAACAAACTCCCTGGTGGCCGAATTTCCTCCTGTGCCTGACGGTTCACCGCGCCTCCCATTGGCCCAGCAGGCCTGGTTGGTGCGCTGCGAGCCCGCGGTCGCCGGCAGGCCTGGCGGCCCGCTCAGCGGCCTCCGCTTTGCGGTCAAGGACAACATCGACGTGGCCGGCTACCCCACATCCGCCGCCTGCCCTGGCTTTGCCTACACGGCCACGGCCCATGCAGCGGTGGTGCAGCGCCTGCTCGACGCCGGGGCAACGCTGGTGGGCAAGACCAACCTGGACCAGTTCGCCTGCGGGCTCAACGGCACCCGCTCGCCGCATGGCGCGGTCCCCAACGCGCTCAACCCCGCCTACGTCTCCGGTGGCTCCAGTTCAGGCTCTGCCTATGTGGTGGCTACCGACCAGGTGGACTTCGCGCTGGGGACCGACACGGCCGGCTCGGGCCGCGTGCCCGCAGGGCTGAACAACATCGTGGGCATCAAGCCAACCAAGGGTCTCGTCAGTGCACGGGGCGTGGTGCCGGCCGCGCAGAGCGCCGACTGTGTCTCGATCTTCGCGCGCACGGTGGACGTGGCGGCCTGCGTGCTGCAGGTCGCACAGGGCTATGACGGGCAAGACCCCTATGGGCGGCAGCTCACCCTGGCCACCAAGCCATTGCCCGCCAGCTTCCGTTTCGGCGTGCCCGATGTGCTCGAGTTCTTCGGCGATGCAGCGGCCGAGGCGGCATTCGCCGAGGCCGTGGCCCGCCTTCAGGCGCTGGGCGGCACGCCGGTGTCCATACCCTACGCGCCGCTGGCCCAGGCCGCGGCCCTGCTTTACGAAAGCGCCCTGGTGGCAGAGCGATATGCCGCCGTACGCAGCTTCTTCGACCAACACGAGGACCAGGTGGTGGAGCCGGTGCGCAGCATCCTGGCCAGCGGGCGCAGCTACAGCGCGGCCGACCTGTGTGACGCCCAGACCCGGCTGCGCGCCCTGGGCCAGCAGGTGGCACCGATGTGGCAGGGCCCCGAGGCCATCGACGTGCTGCTGGTGCCCACGGCCCCCACGCACTACACGATCGCCGCCATACAGGCCGACCCGGTGGTGCTCAACCGCAACCTGGGCGCCTACACCAACTTCGTCAACCTGCTGGACTACGCCGCCATTGCGGTACCCAGCAGCCTGCGCGCTGACGGTCTGCCCTTCGGCATCACGCTCATCGGCCCCTGCGGCAGCGACTGGCAGCTGGCGGAGCTGGGCCAGCGCTACCACCACGCCACCGGCCTGCCCCAGGCCGCCGGCAGCACGCCCTTGCCCGTGCCCCAGCCCATCGCCGGGCTGCAGGCGCCCGCCACAGTACGGGTCGCCGTGGTCGGTGCCCACCTGAGCGGCATGCCGCTGAACGGCCAGCTCACAGACCGCGGCGCCAAGCTGGAGCTGGTGACCGAGACAGCCGCCGACTACCAGCTATACGCCCTGCCCGGCTCCGTGCCGCCCAAGCCCGGCCTGCTGCGTGTGGCGCCAGGCCAGGGCACGCGGATCGCCATCGAGGTGTGGCGCATGCCCGCCGCGAACTACGGCAGCTTCGTCGCGTTGATCCCGCAGCCGCTGGGCATAGGCACGCTCACCCTGGCCGACGGCAGCAGCGTGCAGGGCTTCATCTGCGAGCCGCTGGCGCTGGCCGGTGCGCACGACATCAGCCACTTTGGCGGCTGGCGGGCGTACATCGCGTCGCGCAGGGCCGGCACCTGATTCCCTGTTTGTTCCCCTCCAACCCTGCTGCAGGAGCCTTCCATGACATCCCACAGTTCCATCACGTCCACGGGCGCATCGCGCCGCCGCATCTTGCAGGCCTCGGCCGCAACCCTGGGTGTGCTGGCAGCACCCGCGCTGGTGCGCGCCCAGGCGGCGCCCAAGATCCGCATCGGCTTCTGGCCCGTGGCGGCCGGGCTGCCTTTCTTCGCTGCGGTGGAGAAAGGCTATTTCAAGGAGGCAGGCCTGGACGTAGAGCCGCTCAAGTTCGCGGGCGCCCAGCAGGTGATGGAGGCCATGCTCTCGGGCCGCTCCGACGGCAGCTCCAACGGCACGGGATCGGCCAACCTGGCCATCGGCGAGATCGCCCAGCCCGGCCTGTTCAAGATCTTCGCGACCAACCCGAGCAACGCGAAATTCGTGCTCGACCAATTCATCACCGGCAAGGACAGCGCCATCAAGACCATGGCCGACCTCAAGGGCAAGAAGGTCGCGTCCGGCCCCGGCATCCAGAACATGACCCTGTGCAAGACCATGCTGGAGCGCGCCGGCGCCAGCGGCGTCACGGTGACCGAGCTGCCCATCGGCCAGCACATCGCCGCCATCGTCGCCGGCCAGGTGGATGCCTGCTACACGCTGGAGCCCACGGGCACCATCGGCCGCATGAACGGCACCACGCGGATCATCGAGTCCGGGGTTGTGGCCAGGTACATCCTGGGCGATGCGATGGCGCCCTGGCACGGCGGCGCAGCCAGCCTGACCAGCGAGTTCATCAAGAAGAACCCCGAGGTGGCCAAAAAGTTCATCGCCGCCTACGCCCGCGGTATCGAGCTGGTGCGCAGCAAACCCGACGAGGCCCGGCAGTTCATGAAGGGCTACACCGCCATCGAAGGCGCGCTCACGGCCGAGGTGCCGCTGGCCTCATACATGCTCTACAACGAGTTCAAGCCCAGTGACCTGGCGTACTTCCAGAAGTTCTACGACCTGTTCACCGAGAAGGGCATCTTCGAGAAGAAGGTCGTGGTCGACAGCCTGATCTACAAGGCCTGAAGGGGCGCGCCATGGCCGAAACCACCTCCACCATTGCCGGCGCCTGGTCGCCGCCCGCGAGCACGGCGGCATCCGCTGTGCCCAAGACGCCCGCCTGGGACAGGCTGCTTCCCTTCGTCGGCCCCCTGGCCCTGTTCGTCCTTTGGGACCTGGTGGTGCGCCTGGGCTTCATCAAGCCCATCCTGCTGCCCCCGCCCGGCGCCACCGTGCTCACACTGGTCACCGGCCTGGCCGGCGGGCCGCTGCTGCTCGACTTCGCGGTGACCGTCTGGCGCACGGTGCAGGCCTTTTTGATCGCGGCCGTGGTCGGCGTGCCCCTGGGCGTGCTGCTGGGCAGCAACGAGCGCGCGTACCGCAGCGTGGAGTTTCTGATCGACTTCTTCCGCTCCACCCCCTCGTCGGCGCTGATCCCGCTGTTCCTGTTGATCTTCGGCGTGTCGGATGTGAACAAGGTGGCCATCGCCGCGTTCGGCGCCTTCCTGATCGTGATCTTCAACAGCGCCTATGGCGTCATCAACGCCCGCAAGCAGCGCGTCATGGCGGCGCGCGTGATGGGCGCATCGCGCTGGCAGATCTTCAAGGACGTGCTGATCTGGGAAAGCCTGCAGCCCACCTTCGTCGGCCTGCGCTCGGCCGTGTCGATGGCGCTGGTCATCGTCATCGTGGCCGAGATGTTCATCGGCTCGGACAACGGCCTGGGCCACCGCATCATCGATGCGCAGCAGGTGCTCAACGTCAAGAGCATGTACGCCGCCATCCTGGCAGCAGGCGCCCTGGGCTATGCCCTGAACATTCTCTTTCTGATCGCCGAACGCAGGATCGTGCACTGGAGCGGCCGATGAACACCGTCGTCAATGGCGCCGTGTATGCCGATGTGCCCCAGCGTGTCTTCACGCCCGGCCCGGCCGGCACCCACATCACCATCCGTGGGCTGACCAAGTACTTCGCGGGCTGGCCGCTGTACGAGGACTTCGACCTCGACATCCCCAAGCACAAGATCGTCTCGGTCTTCGGCCCCAATGGCTGCGGCAAGAGCACGCTGATCAACATGATCGCGGGCCTCGTGCCCATCGACAGCGGCGAGATCCTGTTCGATGGCAAGAGCCTCAAGGACACGAAGATCGGCTACGTCTTCCAGAACTACCGCGAGGCGATGTTTCCGTGGATGCGCACCATCGACAACATCGCCTACCCGCTCAAGCTCGAAGGCAAGAGCAAGGCCGAGGTGGACCGCCGCATGGCCGAACTGGTGGCCTCGTTCGACGTGAAGTTCGACCTCAACCGCTACCCCTACGAACTCTCGGGCGGGCAGCAGCAGACGGCGTCCATCATGCGCGCGCTGGCGCCCAACCCCGAGGTGCTGTTCCTCGACGAGCCCTTCTCGGCACTCGACTTCGAGATGACGCTGTTCATCCGCGAGAAGCTGCAGGAGGTGTTCATGCAGACCGGCACGACCATGCTGCTGGTGTCGCACGACCTGGAAGAAGCCGTCTACCTGGCCGACGAGGTGCTGCTGCTGACCAAGCGCCCGACCAAGGTGGCCGAGATCCTGCGCTACGAGGACGCGCGCCCGCGCACCCTGGCCACGCTGAGCGAACCGAGCTTCGTGGCGATGAAAAAGCTCAGCCTGGAGATCTTCCAGCGCGAGGTGCGCCGATGAACGCCACCGAGCTGGAACGCTACCTCGACGCGGCCTCGGCCGCCATCGGCCTGCCCATCGCGCCCGAACACCGCGCGGCCGTGCTCGGCTACCTGGCGCTGGCCAGCGATTTTGCCGACACCGTCAACGCCGTGCCGCTGGCCACGACGGACGAGCCCGCCATGGCCTTCGTCCCGGTGGTGCCGCCTGAGGGAGGCCGCGCATGACCGCGCCCTGGTGGCAACAGGACGCCGCCGGCATGGCACAGGCCGTGGCGGCGCGCGACGTATCGGCCACGGCGCTGGTGACGGCCTGCCTGGACCGCATCGAGCAGACCGACGCCCGCGTCAACGCCTTCACCGCCGTGCTGCGGGCACGTGCCCTGGCGCGCGCTGCACGCATCGATGCCGGCCTGGCTGCGGGGACACAGGCCGCCCTGCCCCTGCTGGGCGTGCCCTTTGCCGTGAAGAACCTGTTCGACGTGGCGGGCCTCACCACGCTGGCCGGCTCCAAGATCGAGCGCGACCGCCCTCCCGCCCGGGCCGACGGTCTGCTGGTGCAGCGCCTGGAGGCCGCAGGCGCCATTCTGGTGGGGGCGCTCAACATGGACGAGTACGCCTACGGCTTCACCACCGAGAACAGCCACGAGGGCGCCTGCCACAACCCGCACGACCTGGCGCGCATCGCCGGTGGTTCGTCGGGCGGCTCCGGCGCGGCCGTGGCTGCGGGCCAGGTGCCCATCACGCTCGGGTCGGACACCAATGGTTCGATCCGTGTGCCGTCTTCGCTGTGCGGCGTGTTCGGACTCAAACCCACCTTCGGGCGGCTGCCGCGCACGGGCAGCTTTCCCTTCATCTCCAGCCTGGACCACCTGGGCCCCATGGCGCGCAGCGTGCGCGACCTGGCGCTGGCCTACGACGCCATGCAGGGCCCGGAGGCTGCGGCTGCGCACACCGATGCAGGCTGCGCACAGCGGCCCGCAGAACCGGTGGCCCACGACCTGGAGACGGGAATCACCGGTCTGCGCATCGGCGTACTGGGCGGCTACTTTGCCGACAACGCCCTGCCCGAGGCACGCGCCGCCGTGGCCCGGGTGGCACAGGCGCTGGGCGCAGAGGCCGAGCCGGTGGAGCTGCCACTGGTGGAGGCCGGCCGCGCGGCGGCCTTCCTCATCACCAATGCGGAGGCGGGTGCCCTGCACCTCGACAACCTGCGCACGCGCGCGGCCGACTTCGAGCCGCTGTCACGCGATCGCTTCCTGGCAGGCGCGCTGATCCCTGCCGCTTGGGTGGCACGCGCCCAGCGCGTGCGCAGCCGCTATGCCCACGAAGCCGCACGGGTGCTCTCGCGCTACGACCTGCTGCTGGCCCCTGCCACGCCCTGCGCGGCCACGCCCATCGGCACCGAGCGTTTCAACCTGAACGGTCGCGACCTGCCGCTGCGCCCCAACATGGGCCTGCTGACCCAGCCCCTCTCATGCATCGGCCTGCCGGTGTGCGCCGTGCCGGTGTGGGGCGCGCACGCAAGCCTTCCCATCGGCGTGCAGATCATCGCGGCGCCCTGGCGCGAAGACCTGGCGCTGCGTGCCGCCACCGTGCTGGAGGCTGCGGGCATCTGCCGCGCGCCCATCGCCATTTTGTGAAAGCCATCTTCTTCATGCCCTACACCATCAACCAGCCCGAGGTGCTCGCCGAGGTCGAGGACGTGTTCGCCCGCTACGAAGATGCCCTGGTGCACAACAAGGTGGAGGTGCTCGACGAGCTCTTCTGGGACAGCCCCCACACCCTGCGCTACGGCGCCACCGAGAACCTGTACGGCTACGCGCAGATACAGGCCTTTCGCGCCGCGCGCCCGGCCCAGGGGCCGCAGCGGCGCCTGCTCAAGACCGTGATCACCACCTACGGCCGCGACTTCGCCACCGCCAATGTCGAATTCCAGCGCGAGGGCAGCGCCCGCACCGGCCGCCAAAGCCAGACCTGGCTGCGCACGCCAGCCGGCTGGCGCGTGGTGGCCGCCCACGTGAGTCTTCTATGAAGCACCCCCTGAGTCGCTACGCGCCTTCCCCCTCTCTCGTCTCGCTGCGCGAGTCGGGAGGGGGACGCCCCCAGCGCGGCGGGGCGGCCCTTGCGCGCGGGCACTGGCCTTGGCCGCGCCAGTGGCACCGGCTTCAGGCATAGCGCGGCCAGAGGCCAGAGTAATGCACCTCTCTCGATTTCTTTCTGTTCCCCTTTATCCAACCCCTGCCGAAAGGACCGCCATGAAACCCGAGAAACCCATGTCCCGCCTTGCCCACCCGAACCGCCGCGAATCCCTCCAAGCCCTTGCGGCGCTGGGCGCTGCAAGCACCCTGGGCGGCTGGGCAATGCAGGCCAACGCACAGGCCCCGCTCACCGTGGGCGTGATCTATGTGGGCCCGCGCGACGACTACGGCTACAACCAGGCCCATGCCCAGGCTGCGGCCGAGCTCAAGAAGATGCCCGGCATCAAGGTGGTGGAAGAGGAGAACGTGCCCGAGACCGCCGCCGTGCAAAAGACCATGACCGGCATGATCGCGCAGGACGGCGCCAAGCTGTTGTTCCCCACATCGTTCGGCTACTTCGATCCGCACCTGCTGGCCCTGGCCGCCAAGTACCCGGACGTGCGCTTTTCGCACTGCGGCGGCATGTGGACCGAGGGCAAGCACCCCAAGAACGCGGGCAGCTTCTTCGGCTACATCGACGAGTGCCAGTACCTCAACGGCGTGGTGGCCGGCCACATGAGCAAGAGCGGCAAGATCGCCTTCATCGCGGCCAAGCCCATCCCGCAGGTGCTGCGCAACATCAACGCCTTCACGCTGGGCGCGCGCTCGGTCAAGCCGGGCATCACCTGCAGCGTGATCTTCACGGGCGACTGGTCCATGGCCGTCAAGGAGGCCGAGGCCACCAACAGCCTGGCCGACCAGGGCTGCGACGTGTTCACCATGCACGTGGATGGGCCCAAGGTCATTGTCGAAACCGCGGCCAAGCGCGGCAAGATGGTCTGCGGCTACCACGCCAGCCAGGCCAAGCTGGCGCCCCAGGCCTACCTGACGGGCGCCGAATGGAACTGGCTCACGGCCTACACCACCATCATCGAGGCGGCCCGCACCGGCAAGCCGCACCCCAACTTCCTGCGCGGGGGCTTGAAGGAAGGCTTCGTGAAGATGTCTGCCTACGGCCCTGCCGTGAGCGACGCGGCCAAGAAACAGGCCGACGACACCAAGGCGAAAATGATCGCGGGCAGCTTCGACATCTTCAAGGGCCCGCTCAAGAACAACAAGGGCAAGGAGGTCATCGCCAGCGGCAAGTCGTTCAAGCAGACCGACCTGGAGCTGGAAAAGATGGACTACCTGGTCGAAGGCGTCCTGGGTTCGTTCTAAGCAAGGGACTGCCATGCACTCGGCCGCCAAGGACGTCCTCTTGCCCATCGCCGCCATCGGGCTGGCGCTGCTGCTGTTCGGCGGCTTCGTCGGCTTGGCGGGCGTAAACCCAGTGGACATGTGGCTCACGCTGTTCAAGGGCGCGTTCGGCGACTGGTTCTCGTGGCAGAACACTCTGCAGCGTTCTGCGCCATTGATGCTCACGGCCCTGTGCGTGGCATTGCCTGCGCGGGCGGGGCTGACCATCATCGGCGGCGAGGGCGCGCTGGTGCTCGGCGGCCTGGCCGCCGCGGCGCTGCCCATGGCCGTGGCCTTGCCCGGCCATGTGGCGGGCACGGCGCTGGCCTGCGCCGCTGGCGCCGTGGCCGGCGCGCTGTGGATCATGCTGGCGGGCTGGCTGCGCCAGTACCGCGGCATCAACGAGACCATCAGCAGTTTGCTGCTGTCGTACGTGGCGATCGGCCTGTTCAAGCACTTCGTGGAGGGCCCCCTGCGCGACCCGGCCAGCCTGAACAAGCCGGCCACACCCAGCCTCGCCCCAGACCTGCTGATCGGCGGCATCGCCGGCTCGGACGTGCACTGGGGCCTGGTGCTGGGCGTGCTGGCCTGCGTGGCGCTGGGCCTGTGGCTGCATTTCACCGCCTCGGGCTTCTCGATCCGCGTGGTGGGCGGGAACCCGCGTGCCGCGCAATTGGTGGGCCTGCCGGCCACCCGCCTGATCCTGGTGGCCTGTGCCCTGGGCGGCGCGGCGGCAGGCCTGGCCGGTGCCGTGGAGGTGGCGGCGGTTCACACCAATGCCAATGGCGCGCTGATCGCGGGCTACGGCTATGCCGGCATCCTCGTGGCCTTCATTGCGCGGCACCACCCCATCGCGATCATCCCCGTGGCCATCGTGTTCGGCGGCTTCGGCGCGGCCGGCAGCCTGCTGCAGCGCCGCCTGGGCCTGCCCGACGCCTCGGTGATGGTGCTCCAGGGCATTGCCTTCGTGCTGATCCTGGCCAGCGAGGCGCTGCGCGACGTGGACTGGCGGGCCCTGTGGGCCCAGCGGCGCAGCCGGCCCGCCGAGGCAACGACGCCAAGCGCCCCGCCCACCGGGAATGTGGAGGCGATATGACCGCAGACCAATGGATTGCACTGATTGCGGGCATCGTGGGCGGGGCCCTGCGCGTGGGCGTACCCTTCCTCTTCGTGAGCCTGGGCGAGTGCCTCACCGAGAAGTCGGGCCGCATCAATCTCGGTCTGGAGGGTGTGCTGGTGCTCTCGGCCATGACCGCCTTCGGCGGCGCCTACCTCACCGGATCGCCCTGGCTCGGGGTGCTGGCCGGTGCCACCGCTGGCGCCGTGCTGGCCACGCTGCACGGCGTGCTGTGTTCGCTTCCGCGCGTGAACGATGTGGCCACCGGCATCGCGCTGATGCTGCTGGGCACGGGCCTCGCCTTCTACCTGGGCAAGCCGCTGATCCAGCCGCAGGCCCCGCAGATCCCCGCCCTGCCCCTGGGCGGCTGGAGCGATTCGCCCGTGGTGCAGTCGGCCCTGCAGGTCAATGCCCTGCTGCCACTGGGCATCGTGCTGGCTGTGTTCCTGTGGTGGGCCTTTGCGCGCACGCGCTGGGGCCTGCTGGTGCGGGTGGCAGGCGACTCGGCCAACGCCACGCGGGCGTTGGGCTATTCGGTGCCGGGCATCCGCATCGCGGCCACGGCGGCCGGCGGCTTCATCGCCGGGCTGGGCGGGGCCTCGCTCACCCTGTTCTACCCCGGCAGCTGGAACGAGGGCATCTCCAGCGGCCAGGGCCTGATCGCCGTCGCACTGGTGATCTTCGCGCGCTGGAACCCGCTGCGCTGCCTGGTTGCCGCCATGCTTTTCGGCGGTGCCGGCGCCATCGGCCCGGCGCTGCAGTCGGTGGGTGTGGGCTGGGGCTACCACCTGTTCAACACCGTGCCCTATGTGCTGACCCTGCTGATCCTGGTCGTGACCTGCAAGCCCGGCAGTGTCGCCACCGGCAGCCCCGGTGAACTCTCTTCCACCAAACAGTCTTGAAGGACCTCCCACGTGACCACAGCGACCACCCGGCACGTCCAGGCCAATCCCTACGCCTGGCCCTACAACGGCGACCTGCGCCCGGACAACACAGCGCTGCTCGTGATCGATATGCAGACCGACTTCTGCGGCATCGGCGGCTATGTGGACGTGATGGGCTACGACATCGCCCTCACGCGCGCGCCCATCGCGCCGCTGCAGCGCCTGCTGCCGGGGATGCGTGCACAGGGCTTTCGCGTCATCCACACCCGCGAGGGGCACCGCCCAGACCTGGCCGACCTGCCGGCCAACAAGCGCTGGCGCTCACGCCAGATCGGCAAGGAGGGCCTGGGCATCGGCGATGCCGGGCCCTGCGGGCGCATCCTGGTGCGCGGCGAGCCGGGTTGGGAGCTGATCCCCGAACTCGCGCCGCTGCCCGGCGAGGTGGTGATCGACAAGCCGGGCAAGGGCTCGTTCTACGCCACCGACCTGGACATGGTGCTGCAGCTTGCGGGCGTGCAGAACCTGATCCTCGCGGGCATCACCACCGATGTCTGCGTGCACACCACCATGCGCGAGGCCAATGACCGGGGCTATGAATGCCTGCTGCTGTCCGACTGCACGGCGGCCACCGACCCCGCCAACCACCAGGCTGCGTTGAACATGGTGACCATGCAGGGCGGCGTGTTCGGTGCGCATGCCACGTCTGGCGCACTACTGGCCGCATTGGCTTGAAGGAAAAGGAAGTCCCATGCCCGACCAACCCATAGGCGCGCTGCCCACAGGCACCGGTGCATTGGCGCTGGAGACCTGGAACCTGACCAAGCGCTTTGGCAGCTTCACCGCCATGGACCGCGTGAACATGCGCGTGGAGCCCGGCAGCGTGCACGCCCTGCTGGGCGAGAACGGCGCGGGCAAGAGCACGCTGGTCAAGTGCGTGGCGGGCTTCCAGAGGGCCGAGGAAGGCGCCATTCTGCTGGACGGGCGCGAGCAGGCCATCGCAAACCCCATTGTCGCGCGCAGCCTGGGCATCGGCATGGTCTACCAGCACTTCACACTGGCGCCGGGGATGACGGTAGCCGAGAACCTGCTGCTGGCCGGTGGCCAGACGCCGGCGGTGATCGACTGGTGCGCCCAGCGGGCCGAGCTGCAGGCCTTTCTGGCCACCACGCCCTTCCGGCTGGACCTGGATGCCCGCCCGTCGGAACTGGCAGCCGGCGAAAAGCAGAAGCTCGAACTGCTCAAGCAGCTGTACCTGCGCCCGCGCCTGTTGATCCTGGACGAACCCACCTCGGTGCTGACCCCGCAGGAGGCCGACGAGGTGCTGGGCCATGTGCGCACCTTTGCACGCACCGGCCAGTGCAGCGTCATCATCATCACGCACAAGTTCCGTGAAGTGATGGCCTATGCCGATGCGGTGACCGTGCTGCGCCGCGGCCAGGCTGTGCACCACGGCCGGGTGGCCGACACCGGCCCTCAGGCGCTGGCCCAGGCCATGATGGGCGATGCCGCCAACGCCTCGCCACCCGCAGCCAGCGCGGCAGCGACTGCAGATACGGACAACCCGCCGGGCGAGGTCGCGCTGCAGGTGGAAGGCCTTCAAGCCCTCGGCGACCGTGGCACCCTCGCCCTGCATGGCCTCGATCTGTCGGTGCGCAGGGGCGAGGTGCTGGGCGTGGCCGGCGTATCGGGCAACGGCCAACGCGAGCTGGTCGAGGCGCTGGTGGGCCAGCGCCCGCGCCTGGCCGGCAAAGTGCAGGTGCTGGGCCGGGACTACACGGCCACGCGCGCGCAGAACCGTGAACTCAGGGTACGCAGCCTGCCCGAGGAGCCGCTGCGCAATGCCTGCGTGGGCGACCTGTCGGTGGCCGAGAACATGGCCCTGCGCGACTTCGACCAACCGCCGTTGTCAACGGGCGGCGTGCTGCGTTTTGCCACCTGGCGCAGCCGGGCACGCGAGTGGATCGCTGGCTACGGCGTCAAGACCCAGGGAGAAGGCGCCCCCATCCGCAGCCTGTCGGGCGGCAACGTGCAGCGCGCGGTGCTGGCACGCGAGCTGGCGGGCGAGATCAATGTGCTGATCGCCGCCAACCCGGTGTTCGGGCTGGACTTTGCGGCCGTGGCAGAGATCCATGCTCGCATCCTGGGCGTGCGCGAGCGCGGTGGCGCCGTGCTGCTCATCAGCGAAGACCTGGACGAGCTGCTGGAGCTGGCCGACCGCATCGTGGTCATGAGCGAAGGCCGCATCGTGCACGAAACCCCCTCCGCCATCGCCGAGCGCCATGTGCTGGGCGCCTACATGGGCGGCGGACACGATCACACACCCCACCAGGAAGCGGCATGAGCCTGACGACCATCCACGCCCACCCTTTCGACTACCGCTTCTCGCTGCCGCACACCGCGCTGGTGATCATCGACATGCAGCGCGACTTCATCGAGCCCGGCGGCTTTGGCGAGACGCTGGGCAACGACGTGTCTTTGCTCGAAGCCATCGTGCCGGCCTGCCAGGCCGTGCTGCTGGCCTGGCGCGCCGCGGGCGGCCTGGTCGTGCACACGCGCGAATCGCACCGGCCCGACCTGTCCGACTGCCCGCCCGCCAAGCGCCTGCGCGGCAACCCGCAATTGCGCATCGGCGACGCGGGGCCCATGGGCCGCATCCTGGTGGCGGGAGAGCCGGGCAACCAGATCATCCCCGCGCTGGCGCCGGTGGTGGGCGAGATCGTCGTCGACAAGCCCGGCAAGGGCATGTTCTACGCCACGGGCCTGCACGAAACGCTGCAAGCGCGCGGCATCACCCACCTCGTCTTCATGGGCGTGACCACCGAGGTCTGCGTGCAGACCAGCATGCGCGAGGCCAATGACCGCGGGTATGATGGCCTGCTGCTCGAAGACTGCACCGAGAGCTACTTCCCCCATTTCAAGGCAGCCGCCATCGAGATGCTGCGCGCCCAGGGCGCCATCGTCGGCTGGACCGCTCCGTCGGCCGCGTTGCTGCCGCGATTGGCCGACGCGTTGCTGGCCCCGTAGTTGCTAAAGTCGCCCTGTGCAGCCCCCCCGCCCCGCCTCCCCTCCTTCCAAGACGAAACCGGTGCGCAACTCGCGCGCCGACGATGTGTACGCCCAGCTCAAGCGCGACGTGGGTGAGTTCAAGCTGGTGCCGGGCGACCGCTTCACCGAGAACGAGATCTGCGAACGGCTGGGCGTCTCGCGCACGCCCGTGCGCCAGGCCCTGGTGCGCCTGCAGCAGGAGGGCTACGTGGAGGTGCTGTTTCGCAGCGGCTGGCGCGTGCTGCCTTTCGACTTCGACCAGTTCGAGCAGCTCTACGACCTGCGCATGGTGCTGGAGACCACGGCCGTGCACCGCCTGTGCGACGAAGGCACGGGTGCTCTCAAGTCCATCCAGGTCGACCACCGGTTGCTCGACGAACTCAACAACATCTGGCTCGTGCCGCCGGACCAGCGCAGCACCGACACCCTGCAGGTGGCAGCCTGGGACGAGGCATTCCACTGCGCGCTGGTGCGCGCCGCCGGCAATGCCGAGATGACGCGCGTGCACCGCGACGTGACCGAGCGCATCCGCATCATCCGCCGGCTCGACTTCACGCAGCAGGCGCGCATCGATGCCACGTACGATGAGCACGCCACCATCCTCAAGGCCATCCGCGCGCACCGCGGCGACCAGGCCGCCATGCTGCTGCGCGCCCACATCCAGACCAGCCAGGCCGAAGTGCGCAAGATCACCCTGCACCAGGTGCACATGGCGCGTCTGGGGTCCAGTGCCGGTTAAATGACACAATCTGCGGGTTGCGGGCTAGGGCAGCAGTCGCAGCCCCGCCCACCCACCGAATGAGGAGATGCCATGCGCTTGAAGTGCTCTGCCGCGGCCCTCTTCCTGGTCGCCGCTTTGTCGGCCCAGGCCCAGAACGTGAAGGTGACGCCGTTGGGCGGCATCGAGGGTGAGCTGTGCCCGCAGGACCGGGCCCTGGTCTTCGAGG
Source organism: Acidovorax sp. Leaf191 (assembly GCF_001424425.1). Taxonomy (GTDB): domain Bacteria; phylum Pseudomonadota; class Gammaproteobacteria; order Burkholderiales; family Burkholderiaceae_C; genus Acidovorax. The sequence continues at coordinate 108,665 of NZ_LMPT01000022.1, read as the reverse complement.
ACCCCAACGGCACGCGCGTGCTGTACGACCCGGGCCGCACGGTGGCCGGCGCCAGTGACCCGCGCCTGGGCAAGATCGACATCATCCTCGTGAGCCACATGCATGGTGACCATGTGGGCAACGCGCACAACGCGGCGCCCAATTCGGGGACCTGTGCCAGCCCCGACATGTCGGTCTCGGCCCTGCCCAACTCCAACGCGGTGAACATCGCGCTGGCCAAAAAGTCCAAGATCGTGACCGGCAGCGAGATGCCGCCCTTCTTCGCGGCCAAGCTCAAGGCCAACGGCGGCGACCCGGCCAACTCGATGCTGGCGCGCTTCGGCGGCAGCGTCACGGTCGCCGGCGTGCGCATCGCCACGGTGACCGCCATGCACAGCAACGGCGTCGACCCGGACTACATCGGAGGCCAGCTGGGCGATGCAATGAAGGCGGCCGGCATAGCCGGTGACGTTGGCCTGGCAACCGGATACGTGCTGACTTTCAGCAACGGGCTGGTAGCCTACCTGTCGGGCGATACGGGCATCACCGCCGACCAGGAACGCGTGGTGCGTGACTACTACAAGGCCAAGCTCGCGGTGATGAACATCGGCGACGGCTTCAGCACCGGCCCTGCGGAAGCCGCCTTCGTGATCAACGAACTGGTCAAGCCGGCATCGGTGATCGCCTCACATGTCAACGAGGTCGGCACGGTGGACGGGGTGGTGCGCCCGGGCAGCAAGACGGAAGCCTTCATCAAGGCATCGCGCGTTCCGGTCATCGTGCCTCTGTCGGGGCGGACCATGGAGTTCGCGGCCTCGGGCCTGTGCGCCGCTGGCTGCGGCAAGGCCAGCAACTGAGCGGGCTTGTACGCGCCGCAACGAAAAAATCCTTGCAAGCCCTAAGCCTGCAAGGATTTTGAATTGGTGGGAGATGCAAGTTTCGAACTTGCGACCCCTGCAGTGTGAATGCAGTGCTCTACCCCTGAGCTAATCTCCCGCAGCTCCGTCCTTCGAAAAAGGGACTTTGCCGTGGCTTGTCTGCGAGCGTGCTTGGTGGGAGATGCAAGTTTCGAACTTGCGACCCCTGCAGTGTGAATGCAGTGCTCTACCCCTGAGCTAATCTCCCGTCGTCGCTCCGACAAGCCTTCGATTATGGCACAACTTTTTAGGCGTTTTCAAATTTTCGCCAGATTGTCTTGCTGCCGCTGGCCTTGTCGATCTGTGCCAGCACCTCTTCGTGCGCCACATTCTCGGCCTCGCTGGCACTCAGGACCGGCAAGCTGAAAGTGCGCAGATCCACCGCGACGATCGGCAGTCCGTCCGCGCCCTCGTCGCCATCGTCGGCAATCAGCAGCGCGTCCTGGCCCCGCGTGAGATTGATGTACACATCGGCCAGCAGCTCGGCGTCCAGCAGCGCGCCGTGCAGGGTGCGGCTGGAGTTGTCCACGCCCAGGCGGTCGCACAGAGCATCCAGCGAATTGCGCTTGCCGGGGTACATCTCCTTGGCCATGGCCAGCGTGTCGGTGACGCTTTCCACGTAGGTGCGAAACGCGGGCCGTCCGATCAGCTCCAGCTCCTTGTTCAGGAAGCCGACGTCGAACGCGGCGTTGTGGATGATGATTTCAGCGCCCTGCAGGTACTGCAGGATCTCATCGGCCACTTCCGCAAACTTGGGCTTGTCCTTCAGGAACTCGTTGCTGATGCCGTGCACTTTCAAAGCATCTTCATGGCTGTCGCGGCCCGGGTTGAAGTACAGGTGCAGGTTGTTGCCCGTGAGCTTGCGGTTCAGAAGCTCGACGCAACCGAGCTCGATGATGCGGTCGCCGCTGTCGGCCGACAGGCCGGTGGTTTCGGTGTCGAGAACGATCTGGCGGGTCATGCGCGCCCCCAGGCTTGGCATGCCGTGTCCACGCAGCCCCCCAAGGAGGCGCAACCTTGCTGGGTGTGGCCCGTCGCTGCGCGCATCAGTGGTTCTCCTTGGCGTGGTTGATGGTGTATTTGGGAATCTCCACCACAACGTCCTGCTGCGCCAGGATGGCCTGGCACGACAGGCGCGATTGGGGCTCCAGGCCCCAGGCACGGTCGAGCAGGTCTTCCTCTTCTTCTTCGGCCTCGTTGAGCGAGTGCAGACCCTGGCGCACGATGACATGGCAGGTGGTGCAGGCGCAGCTCATGTCGCAGGCGTGCTCGATGTTGATGTGGTTCTCGAGCAGCGCCTCGCAGATCGATGTGCCCGCAGCCGCGGTGATCTCCGTGCCTGCAGGGCAGTATTCGGGATGGGGAAGGATCTTGATGACGGGCATGGGGTCGTTTCTTCTTGTCGTCTGGACGGGTCGTCTCGGTCGTCTTTTCGGGTTTTGTCGGGGGCTGATGTCGAGTCGGCGTCAGAGCGCCTGAACGTTCTTGCCCGCCAGCGCCTGCTGGATGCCACGGTTCATGCGCTGAGCCGCAAAGGCTTCGGTGCCTTTGGCCAGGGCCTCGGTCGCGGCTTCGATCACGGCGGCATCGTCCACCTCGCGCTGCCCGCGCAAGGAGGCCATCAAGGCCTCGATGCGTGTGCGCTCTTCCGCCATGAGCACGTCGCCATCTGCATCCAGTGCGCTTTGCGTGGCGATGAGCATGCGGTCGGCATCCACCCGGGCTTCGACCACGGCGCGCGCCTTCATGTCCTGCGCGGCCGTCGCAAAGCCATCCTGCAGCATGCGGGCGATCTCGTCGTCCGAGAGGCCGTACGACGGCTTCACGTCGATGCGCGCCTCCACGCCACTGCCCTGCTCCTTGGCGCTCACGCTCAACAGGCCATCCGCGTCGACCGTGAAGGTCACGCGGATGCGGGCGGCGCCTGCCGCCATGGGCGGAATGCCGCGCAACTCGAAGCGCGCCAGGCTGCGGCAGTCCTGCACCAGGTCGCGCTCGCCTTGCACCACGTGGATGGCCAGCGCGGTCTGGCCGTCCTTGTAGGTGGTGAAGTCCTGCGCCTTGGCGGTGGGGATGGTTTCGTTGCGGGCCACGATGCGCTCCACCAGCCCGCCCATGGTTTCGATGCCCAGCGACAGCGGTGTCACGTCCAGCAGCAGCAGGTCCCCAGCGGTGTCGTTGCCCGCCAGCTGGTTGGCCTGCACCGACGCGCCCAGGGCCACCACCTCGTCAGGGTTCAGGTTGTTCAGCGGCTGCTTGCCAAAGAATTCGGCCACGGCACGCTGCACCTGCGGCATGCGGGTGGAGCCCCCCACCATCACCACGCCCTGCACTTCGTCGCGGGCCAGGTGCGCATCGCGCAAGGCGCGGCGCACAGCGGCCATCGAGCGGGCGGTCAGGTCGGCGGTTGCGGCTTCAAAATCGGATTTCTTGACGTCGAAATGCACGCTACCGCCCGATAGGTGAGCGCTGAATGCTATCAAATCAGTAGTGGTCAGCGCTTCCTTGCAGGCCCGTGCGGCCATCCGCACGGCCGCCTTGTCGGCAGGGGTCGTCACCTGCAGGTTCAACTGCGCCAGCACCCAGTCTGCCAAGGCTGCGTCGTAGTCGTCACCGCCCAGGGCAGAGTCGCCACCGGTGGCAATCACCTCGAACACGCCCTGCGTGAGCCGCAGGATGGAGATGTCGAAGGTGCCGCCGCCCAGGTCGTACACGGCGTACACACCCTCGCTCGCGTTGTCCAGACCATAAGCGATGGCCGCGGCCGTCGGCTCGTTGATGAGGCGCAGCAGATGGATGCCGGCCAGCTTGGCGGCGTCTTTGGTGGCCTGGCGCTGCGCGTCGTCGAAGTAGGCAGGCACGGTGATGACCGCGCCGTAAAGGTCGTCGTTGAAAGTGTCTTCCGCGCGGTAGCGCAGCGTGGCCAGGATCTCGGCACTGACCTCCACTGGCGACTTGACGCCATCGGCTGTGTCCAGGCTCACCATGCCTTCGGACTGCGGCCCATTGCCCGATACGAAGTCGTACGGAAGCTTGTCGGCATCGGCCACATCGCGCAGGCCACGGCCCATGAAGCGCTTGACGGACGCAATGGTGTTGCGCGCATCCTGCGTCTGGGCTGTCACCGCGTCGTAGCCGATCTGGCGGCCGCCGTTGCCCAGGTAGCGCACCACCGAGGGCAGCAGCACCCTGCCCTGCGCGTCGGGCAGGCATTCGGCAACGCCATTGCGCACGGCCGCGACCAGAGAATGCGTGGTGCCCAAATCAATGCCCACGGCAATGCGCCGCTGATGGGGGTCGGGGGACTGGCCGGGCTCGGAAATCTGCAAAAGCGCCATGGAATTCGGTATCTCTAACGAGGAAGGCAGGCCACGGTCACGGCCTGCTTCTAAAGGGGAAACACAAGAAACGGGGGCTATTGTCCCAGTTGCTCTCGCCGGCGCTCGATGTCGTCGGCAAATCGCGCAATGAACATGAGGGCTCTGACCTGCTGGGAAGCACCCGCATAGTCGTGCTGGCTATCGATCAGCGCTTCGCATTCGGCAAGCGCCTCTCGGCGGGCTTGCGCCACGGTGTCGTCCAGCGCATCCAGTTCGGGCTCCGCCTCGGCCTCTTCCAGGGCCTCACGCCATTCCATCTGCTGCATGAGGAACGCGACAGGCATTGCCGTGTTGTCCTCGGCACGGATGGGCGCACCGTGGAGCTCGCACAGGTAGGACGCCCTGCGCATGGGGTCCTTCAGGCGCTGGTAGGCCTCGTTGATGCGCACAGACCACTGCATGGCCACGCGCTGGGCGGCAGCGCCCTGGGCGGCGAACTTGTCCGGGTGCGCCTCGCGCTGCAGCTCTTTCCAGCGCGCATCGATGGCGCTGCGATCCTGCGCAAAGCGGCGATCCAGGCCGAAGAGTTCAAAGTCGTCAGATTGCAGGTTCATAGGCCAAGAAAAAACCGCCAACGGGGGCGGTTTGTCAGGTGGTTGTCCATCGCGCTAAGCACTGCCCACAGCCCATGAAACCGATACGGCTGCCACCAGTGCCACCGCAGTGCTCAATCTGCCGAGCCCCGTTGGGCGCCCCACTCCCACGGGAGAGGGGCAAGGCGCTACGCAACTCACGGGGCGGTTCATACCTCAGACGCGGAAGCTCTCTCCGCAGCCGCAACGATCCCGCTCATTGGGGTTGTTGAACTTGAAGCCCTCGTTGAGGCCTTCACGCACGAAGTCGAGCTCGGTACCGTCGATGTACGCCAGGCTCTTGGGGTCGATCAGCACCTTGACGCCGTGGTTCTCGAACACGATGTCTTCGGGCTGGGTGTCATCCACATATTCCAGCTTGTAGGCCAGGCCAGAGCACCCCGTCGTCTTGACGCCCAGGCGCACGCCCAGCCCCTTGCCCCTGCGGGACAGGTACCGGTTCACATGCCGGGCAGCGGCTTCAGTCAGCGTAATGGCCATGGCAATCAGGCAGCGGTGGCAGTGGCTGCGTGTTTGGTCTTGTAGTCCAGCACGGCGGCCTTGATGGCGTCTTCCGCGAGGATCGAGCAGTGCACCTTGACCGGCGGCAGCGCCAGCTCTTCGGCGATTTCGCTGTTCTTGAGCGCCGCGGCTTCATCCAGCGTCTTGCCCTTGACCCATTCGGTCACGAGCGACGACGAAGCAATGGCAGAGCCACAGCCGTAGGTCTTGAAGCGCGCGTCTTCGATCACGCCGGTGGCAGGATTGACCTTGATCTGCAGCTTCATCACGTCGCCGCAGGCTGGCGCCCCCACCATGCCGGTGCCTACCGAATCATCACCCTTGTCGAACGAACCCACGTTGCGGGGGTTCTCGTAGTGGTCTACCACTTTGTCTGAGTAAGCCATGATGTGTACCTCTTGAATCTTCGGAAATTGGGGATCAGTGCGCAGCCCACTGGATGGTGCTGATGTCGATGCCGTCCTTGTACATCTCCCACAGCGGGCTCAGCTCGCGCAGGCGGGCGACGTTCTCGCGGATGGTGGAGATCGCGTAGTCGATCTCTTCTTCCGTGGTGAAGCGGCCGATGGTCATGCGCAGGCTGCTGTGCGCCAGCTCGTCGCTGCGGCCCAGGGCACGCAGCACGTAGCTGGGCTCCAGGCTGGCAGACGTGCAGGCGGAGCCGGACGACACTGCCAGACCCTTGATGCCCATGATGAGCGACTCGCCTTCGACGTAGTTGAAACTCATGTTCAGGTTCTGCGGCACGCGGCGTTCCATGCTGCCGTTGATGAACACCTGCTCGATGTCCTTCAGGCCGTCCAGCAGGCGCTGCTGCAGCGCATGGGCCTTGGCATTGCTTTCGGCCATTTCTTCCTTGGCGATGCGGAAGGCCTCGCCCATGCCCACGATCTGGTGTGTGGGCAAGGTGCCCGAGCGCATGCCGCGCTCGTGGCCGCCGCCGTGCATCTGGGCTTCCAGGCGCACGCGGGGCTTGCGGCGCACGAACAGTGCGCCGATGCCCTTGGGGCCGTAGGTCTTGTGCGCCGTCATGCTCATCAGGTCGACGGGCAGCGTGGCCATGTCGATCGCCACACGGCCGGTGGCCTGGGCCGCGTCGACGTGGAACAAGATGCCCTTCTCACGGCACAGTGCGCCGATGGCCGGAATGTCCTGGATCACGCCGATTTCGTTGTTCACGAACAGTACGCTGATGAGGATGGTGTCAGGGCGGATGGCCGCCTTGAGGGCGTCCATGTTGACCAGACCGTCTTCCTGCACGTCGAGGTAGGTGACCTCGAAGCCCTGTCGCTCCAGCTCGCGCATGGTGTCCAGCACGGCCTTGTGCTCGGTCTTGAGCGTGATGAGATGCTTGCCCTTGCCTTTGTAGAACTGGGCGGCACCCTTCAGAGCCAGGTTGATCGATTCGGTGGCGCCGCTGGTCCAGACGATTTCGCGCGGGTCGGCGCCGATCAGGTCGGCCACCTGGCCGCGGGCATTCTCTACCGCTTCTTCCGCCTCCCAGCCCCAGGCGTGGCTGCGCGAGGCCGCGTTGCCGAAATGCTCGCGCAGCCAGGGAATCATGGCGTCCACCACGCGCGGGTCCACCGGAGTGGTGGCGCCGTAGTCGAGATAGATGGGGAAGTGCGGGGTCATGTCCATGGCTGGCTCAGTAGAGGTTTCTGGCTGGCAGATTTGCTGGAAGAAGGTCGATGTTCAAATAACGTTCAGGGCGGTGCCGACCCCAGGGCCAGCACGGCGCACCGAGGCTCAAGACTTCGCGAAGACGTTGCCCAGGGCAAAGACGGAGTTCGGGGCATTCACGCGGATGGGCTTGACCACCGGCGTCGTGGAGATCGCGCGGCGCACCACGGGCTTGTCCTCGATCTGCACACCCTTGGCAAGCTGCTCTTCCACCAGCTTTTGCAGCGTGACGGAGTCCAGAAACTCCACCATGCGCTGGTTCAGCGAAGCCCACAGTTCATGCGTCATGCAGCGACCGGCTTCGCCCAGGCAGTTTTCCTTGCCGCCGCACTGGGTCGCGTCGATGGGTTCGTCCACCGACACGATGATGTCCGCCACGGTGATGTCGCCCGCCTTGCGGGCCAGGGTGTAGCCGCCACCGGGGCCGCGGGTCGATTCGACCAGTTCATGGCGGCGCAGTTTGCCGAACAGCTGCTCGAGGTACGACAGCGAGATCTGCTGGCGCTGGCTGATCGCGGCCAGCGTGACAGGGCCATTGTTCTGGCGCAGGGCCAAATCGATCATGGCGGTGACCGCAAAACGGCCTTTGGTTGTGAGACGCATCGCAAGCTCCTTGTGCTAAGGCTTGTTCGTTGTAGAAACCGCCGCCACTGGCTGATGGCCAGTGAGGCACCGTCTCCGCCCCTTCTCCGTGCGATCACCTGCAAAGGCGTGCAAGGAGCCCTTCATCGCTGGGCTGTTTTCTTGAGTGTTTTGTGCAAGTATAACACAAATCCCTATCGAATTGGTCGGGATAAAAAACCAACTGGTCGCAATTTGATCAGCAATGTCTTAACCCGACACTTCCAACGCCCATTCACAAGGCCACCGAATCATTTCCGTGCGCACCGAACGCCTGGTCCTTGAGCCTCGTCAGCTGGTCCCGCACGCGGGCAGCCTGCTCGAATTCCAGGTTGCGCGCGTGCTCCAGCATGAGCTTTTCCAGCCGCTTGATCTCGCGCGCCACGTCCTTCTCGGACATGTCCTCCACCTGGGCGCGCCGCATGGCTTCCTGCTCCAGACGTTCGGCGTCCTTCCCGGCCTTTTCGCTGTACACACCGTCAATCAGGTCTCTTACCCGCTTGACAATGCTGCGCGGCGTGATTCCGTGTTCCTCGTTGTGTGCGATCTGCTTGATGCGGCGTCGTTCCGTCTCGCCCATGGCTTTTTTCATGGAGTCGGTGATCCGGTCGGCGTACAGGATGGCGCGGCCGTTCAGGTTGCGCGCTGCGCGGCCGATGGTCTGGATCAGGCTGCGCTCGGCACGCAGGAAACCCTCCTTGTCCGCATCCAGAATGGCCACCAGCGATACCTCGGGAATATCGAGCCCCTCCCGCAGCAGGTTGATCCCCACCAGCACATCGAAAGCACCCAGGCGCAGGTCGCGGATGATCTCCACCCGCTCGACCGTGTCCACGTCGCTGTGCAGGTAGCGGACCTTGACGCCGTTGTCGGTCAGGTAGTCGGTCAGTTGCTCGGCCATGCGCTTTGTCAGCGTGGTAATGAGTACGCGCTCGTGCTTTTCGACCCGAATGCGTATCTCCTGCAGCACATCATCCACCTGATGGGTGGCGGGGCGCACCTCGACCTGTGGGTCCACCAGCCCCGTCGGACGCACCACCTGGTCCACGATCTGCCCGGAATGCGTGCGTTCGTACTCTGCAGGGGTCGCGGTGACGAAGATCGCCTGGCGCATGCGCTGCTCGAACTCCTCGAACTTGAGCGGGCGGTTGTCCAGCGCCGACGGCAGCCGAAAGCCGTACTCCACCAGCGTCGTCTTGCGCGACCGGTCGCCGCTGTACATGGCGTTGAGCTGGCCGATCATCTGGTGGCTCTCGTCCAGGAACATCAACGCATCCTTGGGCATGTAGTCCGTCAGCGTGCTGGGCGGGTCGCCCGGCGCAGCGCCGGACAGGTGGCGCGTGTAGTTCTCGATGCCCTTGCAGTGCCCTACTTCGCTGAGCATCTCCAGATCGAACCGGGTACGCTGCTCCAGCCGCTGCGCCTCCACCAGCTTGCCGTCGGCCAACAGTTGCTGCAGGCGTTCGGCCAGCTCCAGCTTGATGGTCTCCACAGCGGTGAGCACCTTGTCGCGTGGTGTGACGTAGTGGCTGCTGGGATACACCGTGAAGCGCGGTATCTTTTGCTTGACGCGCCCGGTGAGGGGGTCGAACAGCTGCAGGCTCTCCACTTCGTCGTCAAAAAGCTCGATCCGGATCGCCAGCTCGGAGTGCTCGGCTGGAAACACGTCGATCGTGTCCCCCCGTACGCGGAACTTGCCGCGTGAAAAATCTGCCTCGTTGCGCTGGTACTGCATGCGGATCAGCTGCGCGATCACGTCGCGCTGGCCCAGCTTGTCGCCCACGCGCAGCGTCATCACCATGCGGTGGTAGCTCTCGGGCTCGCCGATGCCGTAGATGGCCGACACGGTGGCCACGATGACCACATCGCGCCGCTCCATCAGGCTCTTGGTGCAAGACAGCCGCATCTGCTCGATGTGCTCGTTGATCGCGCTGTCCTTTTCAATGAACAGGTCCCGTTGCGGCACATAGGCCTCGGGCTGGTAGTAGTCGTAGTAGCTCACGAAGTACTCCACGGCGTTCTTGGGGAAGAACTCGCGGAACTCGCTGTACAACTGCGCGGCCAGCGTCTTGTTGGGCGCGAAGATGATGGCCGGGCGACCCATGCGGGCGATGACGTTGGCCATGGTGAAGGTCTTGCCCGAGCCCGTCACGCCCAGCAGGGTCTGGAAGGCTTCGCCATCGTTCAGGCCCTCCACCAGCTTGGCAATGGCCTCGGGCTGGTCGCCCGCAGGCGGGTACGGCTGGAACAGCTCGAAGGGTGAATCGGGGAAACTGACGAATTCGCCGTCTTGCTTTTCCGTTATGACCTGTGTGATATCCGGCATGGGTGCAGTCAACGAGTGGTGTGGGCAGGCCGTTAAAATCGGCGGAACCCGGCACAGTACACCACGCCTGGATTCTTCGCTACTGACAACCTTTCAAGGATTTTCATGTCTCTGTTCACCGCCGTCGAAATGGCCCCCCGCGACCCCATCCTGGGCCTCAACGAGCAATTCAACGCTGACACCAACCCCAACAAGGTCAACCTGGGCGTCGGCGTTTATTTCGACGACAACGGCAAGCTGCCCCTGCTGCAGTGCGTGCAGGCCGCAGAAAAGACCATGATGTCCGCCCCGACCGCCCGCGGCTACCTGCCCATCGACGGCATCGTGGCGTATGACAACGCCGTCAAGAGCCTGGTGTTCGGCGCCGACAGCGAACCCGTCACGTCCGGCCGCGTGGCCACCGTGCAGGCCATCGGCGGCACCGGCGGCCTGAAGATCGGCGCCGACTTCCTCAAGAAGGTCAGCCCCAACGCCAAGGTCTTGATCTCCGACCCCAGCTGGGAAAACCACCGCGCCCTGTTCACCAACGCCGGCTTCGAAGTCGACACCTACGCCTACTATGACGCAGCCAAGCGCGGCGTGAACTTCGAAGGCTTCCTGGCCAGCCTGAACGCAGCCGCTGCCGGCACCATCGTCGTGCTGCACGCCTGCTGCCACAACCCCACCGGCTACGACATCACTCCCGAGCAATGGGACCAGGTGGTGGCCACCGTCAAGGCCAAGGGCCTGACACCCTTCCTCGACATGGCCTACCAGGGCTTTGGCCACGGCATCGCCGAAGACGGTGCCGTGATCCAGAAGTTCGTGGCCGCTGGCCTCACGTTCTTCGTGTCCACCTCGTTCTCCAAGAGCTTCAGCCTGTATGGCGAGCGCGTGGGCGGCCTGTCGGTGCTGTGCACGGACAAGGAAGAAGCCTCCCGCGTGCTGAGCCAGCTCAAGATCGTGATCCGCACCAACTACTCCAACCCGCCCATCCACGGTGGTGCGGTGGTGGCTGCGGTGCTGAACAACCCCGAGCTGCGCGCTCTGTGGGAAAAGGAGCTGTCCGAAATGCGCGTGCGCATCAAGGCCATGCGCCAGAAACTGGTCGATGGCCTCAAGGCTGCCGGCGTGAAGCAGGACATGAGCTTCATCACCACCCAGATCGGCATGTTCAGCTACTCGGGCCTGACCAAGGACCAGATGGTGCGCCTGCGCAATGAATTCGGCGTGTACGGCACGGACACCGGCCGCATGTGCGTGGCTGCGCTCAACAGCAAGAACATCGACTACGTGTGCCAGTCGATTGCCAAGGTGGTCTGACTTGGATGCTGAAGTGGCGCTCGAGCGCCGCTTTGTGACCGAAGCGCTCCAGAACCCGCACAACGCGGCCATTCTGGAGCGTTTGCCACTTCTGGGCCTGCCCGATGCCTGGCTGGTGGCCGGCTGCCTGTTCCAGACGGTGTGGAACCTGCGCTCCGGGTGGGCACCCACGGCGCACATCAAGGACTACGACCTGTTCTACTTCGACGCCGCTGACGTGTCGCAAGCCGCAGAGCACGCAGTGCAGGGCCGCGTCGCCGCCCTCTTCGCCGATCTGCCGATCACTGTGGAAGCCAAGAACCAGGCCCGGGTGCACTTGTGGTACGAGCAGTGGTTCGGCTTTCCTTACGACGCACTGCAGTCAGCCCGCAATGGCATCGAACGCTTTCTGGTGCCCTGCACCTGCGTGGGCTTGCAGCCGGGCGCGGCGGCCGGGGCACCCACGCTGTACGCGCCGTATGGCTTGGCAGAGTTGTATGCGGGCATCCTGCGGCCCAACCCGCAGTGCCCTCATCTGCCCCTGTTTCAGGCCAAGGCTGCGAGCTACCGCCATCGCTGGAGCTGGCTGCAGATTCAAGACGCTCAAGACACCAAGACACAGCGGGCCAGCCTGTCGCCCTGAGCGACGGAGCCAGGCGACTGATACGGCGGTCTCATCCGTTCAGCAGACGGCGCTTGCGCAGCTGGACCAGTGTGGCGGCCAGCACGATGCGCATCACGATGGAGAGCGCCGCCACATACATGCCCACCTTCATCAACTCACGCTCGCGCAATTTGGCAACGTCCTGCCGCTGGTTCAACAGCGACTTTTCGGTTCGCACCACTTCTTGCACCTCAGCGCGCACAGCGTCCATCAGTTGCTTGCCCTGGCCGGTGGCGATCTTCGCCCCTGCAGCGGAAAACCCATCCCTGCGCCGCAGCAAGATCACTTCCCGCAGCTCATCCAGCTTGCTGTCGATCAGGGACTCCAGCCTGTCCATCTGCGAATTCTGAATGGCGCTGCCTACCAACAGCGCGCGCAGCCGCTCGAACGCCGGCCCGGTGGCGCCCACCGCCTGCCGGTAAGGGTCCAGATAGCTGTCGTCACCGGTGATGACGAACCCGCGCTGCCCGGTCTCGGCGTCCTGCAGCAGGATGAAAAGCTGGTTGACCTCTCCCAGGACCCGATGGGTGTAGTCCACCTGCGAGCGGCTTTGCACCAGCTGTTCATGAAAATGGTAGGACAAGTAGGTCCCCAGCAGCACGACCATCGTCATCGGCAGCGCCGAGAAAACCGACCACACCATCACACGCCGCGGAGGCGCCTTGAACCGCCGGCTGCGCAGGCTGCGCAAGGGTTTTGTGACGAAACGGAACACTGAGCGTGCCCGACCTGGCACGGCTGGAGACCGGGGCAGCTGAAAATTCATGGCGTTGAACGGTAGGGAGGTACGCTAAAAGATGGGGGACGCCATGTGCACCGCATGCGGTGGATGCAGCAAGCACAACACTGCTCGCCGCCAAGATATGGCGACCCAAGGGCCCCCTCAGTCGGCAGGAAACCTGACAGGCTGTAGTCCGCGCGGCGGGCGCCCACGGAGGCCGCCACTGGCACCCAGGCGCTGCATCAACAACAGAGCGCAGCTGCATTGCGACAACGCAGTCGCAGGCCCAAGAGTGCCCGCCCCGTGCAGACGGGATCAACCTGCACGCGTGCCCAAAGAGTCGCTCAACCCCACAGCACCGACCGCATCGAGATCGACGCCGACTGGTAGCCCGTGTTGAAGAACCGCGGCATTTCGCTGGGCGCCACCGCGCCTGCAGCGTATAGCAGCGGCAGGTAATGCTCGTGCGTGGGGTGCGCCTGCTGCGCCACGGCGCCCAGTTTTTGAAAGTCCTGCAGGGCGCCAAGCTGGCCCTTCTTGATCTGGTCTTGCACCACCGTGTCGAACTCGGTGGCCCAGTCGTAGGCCTCGTTGGCGGCAGAGCCGCGGCGCGATGCGCGCAGGTTGTGCACGATGTTGCCGCTGCCGACAATCAACACGCCGCGGTCGCGCAGGCCCTTGAGCTGCTGGCCCAGCGCGTAGTGCTCGGCCGGGGCGCGGCTGTAGTCCATGGACAGCTGCAGCACCGGGATGTCCGCCTTGGGGAACATGGGCTTGAGCACCGACCAGGTACCGTGGTCCAGCCCCCACTCGCCTTCGTCCACCCCCAACGCGCCGCCCGTGGCAGGTGACTTCAACTCCTTGGCCAGGCTGCGCGCCACCGCCGGCGCGCCCGGTGCGGGGTACTGCTGGTCGAACAGCGCCTGCGGAAAGCCGCCGAAATCATGGATCGTCTTGGGCTGCGCCATGCCGGTGACCTGCCAGCCTCCCCGCGTGAGCCAGTGGGCCGACACGCACAGAATGAGCTGCGGCTGTACCGCGCGCGCCATCAACTCCGTGCCGGTGGCCTGCCAACTGCGGCGCCATGCGTTGTCCTCGATCGCGTTCATGGGACTTCCGTGGCCGACGAACAGCACCGGCATGCGGGGCGACGGCTTCAACGCCTGCAAGGGCGGCAAGCCGGCGGCGTGGCTCAAGGAAGTCATGGAGAAAGGTCCCGGAAAGGTGGCCAAGCCCGCCAGGGCCGCCAAAGAGGTTCTGCGTTGCATGGGGTCTGGGAGCGTAACAAATTATGTATAACGCAGAGAGGGAGCGCCCGCCCCCGCCAAAAGTTCCAGCCAGTGGCGGTGCCGATTCACACCTGTTGCGCCATCTCCGCCGTCTCCGCTAGCTCCCAGCCAAACCCCCAGCCAACGCCACGCCCCATGTCCGCTCGCACCGCCCACCTCGCAACCACCGATCAGCCTCAACCTCAGCCCCTGCGCAGCACCCGCATCTTGAGCCTGGCGCTCAACCTGCCCGGCCCTGCCGCACTGATGCGCTGCGCACGCCTGGGCGCGGAGTGCACCAAGCTCGAGCCGCCCCCGGCGACAGGCCACCCCAGTGCCGACCCGATGGGCATCTACAGCCCGGCGGCTTACGCCACGCTGCACGCTGGCGTGCGGGTGGTGCATGCGCACCTCAAGACCCCTGAAGGCCAGGCAGTACTGCATGAGGAACTGGCGCGCACGGATGTCCTGATCACGTCCTTTCGTCCATCGGCGCTGGGCAAGCTGGGCCTGGCGTGGGATGCACTGCAGGCGCGCTACCCGCGCCTGTCGCTGGTGCGCATCGTGGGCGCCGCGGCCGAACGGGCCGAGGAGCCTGGCCACGACCTTACCTACCTGGCCGACGCGGGCCTGGTGACCGGCACCGAGATGCCCCCGACGCTCTACGCCGACATGGGCGGTGCGCTGATGGCCAGCGAAGCCGTATTGCAGGCGCTGCTGGAGCGCGCCCGTACCGGCCACGGCGTGTGCATCGAGGTCGCACTGGCCGACGCTGCGGCATGGCTGGCCCAGCCCCGCGACTGGGGGCTCACCACCCCCGACGGCGATGTGGGCGGCCAGCATGCGGGCTACCGCATCTACCCCTGCGCCGACGGCCGCGTGGCCGTGGCCGCGCTGGAGCCGCACTTTGCCGCGCGTTTGTGCACCGCCGCAGGCCTGCCCGCGAGCGGTGATGCCGACGTACTGCGCGCACCCGCCACCCACCTGGCGGTGGCCGCGTTCCTGCGCACCCAGACACGGGCACAGCTCGATGCCCTGGCGGTGGCCCAGGACATTCCCCTGCACACCCTGGCCTGACGCACCCGAGACCGATGCAAAAACAAGGCACCGTCATCCGCTGGGACGCCACGCGCGCTTTCGGCTTCATCCGCAGCCCCGGCACGTCGGCCGATGTGTTCTTTCATCTGCGCGACTTTCGCGGGAGCGCGCCGCCCCGCGAAGGGCTGGCCGTCAACTACGAAGAAATCCATGTCGGTGACAAAGGGCCGAGGGCCATGGCCGTCGAGCCCGCGGGGCTGGCCCCCCGCAGCACAGACATGTCGCGCAACCCTCCAGCCCGGGACGCAGCGCGCCCCAGACCAGACCGCGGCAACCGCAATGCACCCCGCTCGAACCCGAGCCCAAGGGCCGCGCGCACCCGGGGCAGGCGCGGAGGTGGCCAGTCCGCATCGGCTGGCTTGGCACTGGCACTCACGTTCGGCTGGGTGTTGATGCTGGGGTGGGGCATCTCTGCACACCAGCTGCCGCTCGGCTGGACGCTGACTGCAGCCGTGGCGGTGAACGTGGTTACCTTCTGTGCCTATGCCGCCGACAAGAGCGCCGCCATGCATGGCCGCTGGCGCACGCAGGAAAAGCACCTGCACCTCCTCGGCCTGGCTGGCGGCTGGCCGGCCGCGTGGCTGGCCCAGCAGGTGCTGCGGCACAAATCGAGCAAGCCGGAGTTTCGCGCGGTCTACTGGCTGACCGTGGTGGTGCACTGCGCGGCGCTGGCGGCGTGGATCACGGGCCTGGGCCGTTGACCACGGCATCGCGCCGCCGGGCAATTGCTACTGTATTGATAGCTGATGGCGCTTATCCACTGAGCGTCTGGGGCCATTCAGGCACGACTGCGCTGCCTGACGGCAAAAAGGCCAGACGACCTACACGGCCGGATCCCGCCGCACGGTTCAATCCAGGCAGTTGAACCACTACCGGGAGATGGCCATGAAGCCCTTGATTCTTGATTCGTCCATGACCAACATGGGCGGCACCTTCTACCCCACCGGCCACGTTTTCGCGCTGTTCCCGGACGAAGACTGCGTGCGCCAGGCCGCCGCGTCCCTGCAGGCGGCTGGACATGAGGGCGACGCGGCCTACGCCAGCCCCGAGGTCATCATGCAGGACATCGTGCGCACGCTCGGCACGGCCGATGCCCCCCTGCCCTCCGTCGGCGCCGAAGGCGACATGGTCCGGCGCATTGCGGACCTGGCCGGGGCGGGACACCACGGCATGCTGGTGAAGATGGCGGACAAGGACAACGCCGATGCACTCGTGTCCGCCATCACCCCCGAAGGCGCAGTCGCCGCCTTCTACTACCGCACCTTCATCATCGAAGACCTGATCACCCCAGCCATCCCGGACGACCAGCAGTCCGTGACGGTAGGCACGCGCGCAGCGTCACCGGCGCCCTAACGCTAACTTCCAGCGCCCAGCGCCCGGGGCATCGAAGGCTTCGCCTTCGCCCCAGCGACCGGCCCATGGCAGCATGTCTGCCGCGGGCCGTTTCTCTTTGGGCTTGCACGGCAAGCACGCCAAGGGCCCAGGCGGCCGAGGGTCGGGGTTGCGCAAGCTTTGGTGCATTCGCCGCACGATCGCTATATAGTGCGTCGAGACCTTCCGTCAAGGCCCCCACGGCGCCCTGCAACCTGCGGAAGGCACAGCCAGCAAGGCCTGGTCAGCTTTTCGGGGCGCAGCACTGCAGGCCTCGGACCTGGGCCACGGCGGGAGATCAATCCATGGATGCGTCGCAGCCGATTGAGCGGAGCCCCCTGCAGCTGACATTGCGGCTGACCTGGCCATTCATTGCCATGGTGCTGCTGCTGGCCGCCTGCGCCACGGCCAGCCTCTATGTGCTGTCCAGCGTCCGCGCCTTCGTGGCCGGCGAGAGCGTGTGGACCAAAGGGCAAAAGGACGCCATCTACTACCTGGGCCAGTATGCGGCCAATGGCTCGCCCCAGGCATTCGAACGGTTCACGCAGGCCATGCAGATCCCGCTCGGGGATCGATCGGCGCGCCTGGCGCTGCAACCCGGACAAGTGCAGGTCGCGCTGGCGCGCGAGGGCTTTGCGCACGGCGGCAACCACCCGGACGACATCGACAGCCTCATCTGGCTGCTGCGCTACTTCCACCGCTTCGAGATAGTGCAAAAGCCGATGGAGTTCTGGCTGGTGGGCGACGAATACATCAACGCGCTGCGTGACCTGTCGCACGAGATCCGCCATGACACCGAGCTGGGCCAGGTGGACGAGATCACACGCGTGCACTGGCAGGCCACGATCCGCGACATCAATGCCGGCGTGACGCCTGTGGCCCGCAGTTTCAGCGAGGCACTGGGCGACAGCTCGCGCCGCATCGTGCAGATGCTGATGTGGCTCAACGGCGGCATGGCCGCCACCCTGATCCTGCTGACGCTGTGGCACACGCACACCTTGCTCGCACAGCGCCGCCGCGCCGAGCAGGCGCTGAGCGCCGAGCGTGAACAGGCCCGCACCACGCTCACCGCCATCGGCGATGCAGTGATCACCACCGACATCCGCGGCCAGATCGTCTACATGAACCCGGCGGCCGAAGTTCTGCTGGACCATGCTGCAGCGCCGTCAACAGGGCAGCCGCTCGCGGACATCCTGAAGTTCGACGGTGACGGCGGCCAGGTACCCACGGCCGCAGCTCTGGTGACCGACATCCTGCAGGCCGGTGCGGGCGGCCACAGCGGCAGCGTTTCGGCGGGCCCGGTGCACGCACCCTCCCACCGCACCATCGTGCGGCCCGACCAGACCGCCGTGCCCGTCAAGCTGATGGGCTCGGCACTGCGCCACCACGGCACGGTGACGGGTGCGGTGCTGGTGCTGCACGACGTCACGCGCGAGCAGCACTATGTCGAGCAGCTCTCCTGGCAGGCCAGCCACGATGCACTCACGGGCCTCGTCAACCGGCGCGAGTTCGAGCTGCGGCTCGACGCCCTGCTGCGCCGCCCGCGGCAGCCGGGCCGCGAAGGGTCCCTGCTCTACCTGGACCTGGACCAGTTCAAGCTCATCAACGACACCTGCGGCCACCAGGCCGGCGACGAGATGCTGCGGGAGGTCTGCCGCATGCTGCAAGCCCATCTGCGCGAAGGCGACACGCTGGCCCGGCTGGGCGGCGACGAGTTCGGCATCCTGCTCACGGACTGTCCCGCGGGGCCCTCGGCGCGCATTGCCGAACAGCTGCGCCAGGCCGGGCAGGACCTGCGGCTGGACTGGGAAGGCCAGCAGCTGACCACCGGCCTGTCCATCGGCATGGTGCAGCTCATCCCGGCCCTGAACTCCATCCAGGAGGCCATGCGCGTCGCCGACATGGCCTGCTACCGCGCCAAGGAAGGCGGGCGCAACCGGGTGTTCATCTACCAGCCCGAAGACATCGAGATGACCCGGCGCGAAGGCGACATGGACTGGGTGCGGCGCCTGCGCCTGGCGCTGGAGCATGGGCAATTCCAGTTGCACGCCCAGGCCATCCGCGCACTGCACACGCCCGGCGACGAAGGACTGCACATGGAGGTGCTGCTGCGCCTGTGCGATGAAGAGGGCGCGCTGGTGGCGCCCGGCGCCTTCATCCCCGCAGCCGAACACTACGGAATGATGCCCTCCATCGACCGCTGGGTGATCCACAACACGCTCAAGGCATTGGCACAGCACCAACGCACGCCGGGCGCGATGGCAGTGCACACCTGCGCCATCAACCTCTCGGGCACCAGCCTGGGGGACGACAGCCTGCTTAAGTACATCCGCACGGTCCTCACCGAATCAGGGGTGGAGCCTGCACTGCTGTGCTTCGAGATCACCGAGACCAGCGCGATATCGCACCTGCCCAACGCGGTGCGCCTGATGAAGGAACTGCAGCAACTGGGCTGCCGGTTTGCGCTGGACGACTTCGGCGCCGGGATGTCTTCCTTCACCTATCTCAAGCACCTGCCCGTGCACTATCTCAAGATCGACGGCGCCTTCGTGAAAGACCTGCTGCACGACCCGACCAGCCAGGCCATGGTGGAGATGGTGCACCGCATCGGCCATGTGATGGGCAAGCAGACCATTGCAGAGTTCGCGGAGTCTGACGCCATCGTGGACGCATTGCGGCTCATCGGCGTGGACTACGCGCAGGGGTATGCGGTGGCAAGGCCCGTGCCGCTGGCGCAACTGCTGCAGCTTCAGGGCACACCGGGCACATCGGGCACAAAGCAGCCGCCTAACGAGCTTTCTTGAATGGCTTGCCGCTGCCCTTGCCTGCGCCTGCGGCCGCAGGCCGGCCTGCGGGCGCCGTGCCAGAGCCCGTCACGCGCGGCGGCAAGCCCGTGTGCTGCGTCAGGATGCGGCCCTTGGTGGGCTGCTGCACGCTGCGCGATGCGGGCACCACGGCAGCCTTGGCGCCGGTGGGGGTCGAATTCTTGCGGCGGGCGCTCTGGTAGCCGCCATCGGTCAGCGGCTGGAAGGTCGGGATCAGGTGGTGCTTGCCATTGCCGATCAGGTCGGCCCGGCCCATGGCCTTGAGCGCATCGCGCAGCAGGGGCCAGTTGTTCGGGTCGTGGTAGCGCAAAAAGGCCTTGTGCAGGCGGCGGCGCTTGTCGCCGCGCACGATGTCCACCGCCTCGCTGTCGCGCGTGATCTTGCGCAGCGGGTTCTTGTTGCTGTGGTACATGGCCGTGGCCGTGGCCATAGGGCTCGGGTAGAAGGTCTGCACCTGGTCGGCACGGAAACCGTTCTTCTTGAGCCAGATGGCGAGGTTCATCATGTCCTCGTCGCTGGTGCCCGGGTGCGCGGCGATGAAGTACGGGATCAGGAACTGCTTCTTGCCCGCCTCTTCGCTGAACTTCTCGAACATCTGCTTGAACTTGTCATAGCTGCCGATGCCCGGCTTCATCATCTTGGTGAGCGGGCCCTGCTCGGTGTGCTCGGGCGCGATCTTGAGGTAGCCGCCCACGTGGTGCTGCACCAGCTCCTTCACGTATTCGGGGCTCTTCACCGCCAGGTCGTAGCGCAGGCCCGAGCCGATCAGGATCTTCTTGATGCCCTTCAAGGCACGGCCGCGGCGGTAGATCTTGATCAGCGGGTCGTGGTTGGTGCCCAGGTTGGAGCAGATGCCGGGGTACACGCAGCTGGGCTTGCGGCAGGCGGCCTCGATCTCGGGGCTCTTGCAGCCCAGGCGGTACATGTTGGCCGTGGGGCCGCCCAGGTCGCTGATGGTGCCGGTGAAGCCGCTCACCTTGTCGCGGATGTCCTCTATCTCCTGGATGATGGAATCCTCGGAGCGGCTCTGGATGATGCGGCCTTCGTGCTCGGTGATGGAGCAGAAGGTGCAGCCGCCAAAGCAGCCGCGCATGATGTTCACGCTGAAGCGGATCATCTCCCACGCGGGGATCTTGGTGCCGTGGTCGTGGCTGCCGTTCTCGTCGGCGTAGCTCGGGTGCGGGCCGCGCGCGTAGTGCAGGTCGAACACATAGTCCATCTCGGCCGTGGTCAGCGGAATGGGCGGCGGGTTGATCCAGACGTCGCGGGCGGTCACGCCCTCGCCGTGGGCCTGCACCAGCGCGCGGGCGTTGCCGGGGTTGGTCTCCAGGTGCAGCACGCGGTTGGCGTGGGCGTACAGCACCGGGTCGCTCTTGACCTGCTCGTAGCTGGGCAGGCGGATCACGCTCTTGTCGCGCGGCGGCACCTTGAGCTTGGCCTTGAGTGCCGGGTTGGCGACGAACTGGATGGGCTGGATCGCAGGGTTGGGGCTGTTTTGGCCGCTACCGCTTGCTGCGCCTGCGCCAGCAGCTATCGAATCAGGAGCATCGTCCTTGCTGCAGGTGCTGCCCTGCGCGGCGGCCTGCTCGCTGGTCGTCATGTAGGGGTTGACGTGCGCCTCCACGCGGCCGGGTTCGTCCACGCTGGTGGAGTCGATCTCGAACCAGCCCTTACCGCTCTCGTCGTCGGGCCGGCGCACGAAGGCGGTGCCGCGCACGTCGGTGATCTTCTCGACCGGCTCGCGCGCCGCGATGCGGTGCGCCACCTCGACCAGGGCACGCTCGGCGTTGCCGTACAGCAGCAGGTCGCACTTGGCGTCCACCACGATGGAGCGGCGCACCTTGTCGCTCCAGTAGTCGTAGTGGGCGATACGGCGCAGGCTGCCTTCGATGCCGCCCAGGATGATGGGCACGTCCTTGTAGGCCTCGCGGCAGCGCTGGCTGTAGACGATGGCGGCGCGGTCGGGGCGCTTGCCGCCGATGTCGCCGGGGGTGTAGGCGTCGTCGCTGCGGATCTTCCGGTCGGCGGTGTACCGGTTGATCATCGAATCCATGTTGCCCGCCGTCACGCCCCAGAACAGGTTGGGCTTGCCCAGCACCTTGAAGGGCTCGGCGCTCTGCCAATCAGGCTGGGCGATGATGCCCACGCGAAAGCCCTGGGCCTCCAGCGTGCGGCCGATGACGGACATGCCGAAGCTCGGGTGGTCGACATACGCGTCGCCGGTGACGAGGATGATGTCGCAGCTGTCCCAGCCCAGCTTGTCCATCTCGGCGCGGCTCATCGGCAAGAACGGGGCCGTGCCAAAGCGCTTGGCCCAGTACGGGCGGTAGCTGGTCAATGGCTTTGCGGCACGCGCAAAAAAGGAGACGTCGACGGGGGCGTTCATTCGGATGGGGAGCGCGGCCGGCCCATATGCGGATGGGGCCTCGTGGGGCGCGGCTGTGGTGGGTAACCCGCGATTTTACGTGAGTGGGCACTTTTTGTCGCCCCACAAACACTTCCCCCTCGTAATGGCAGGCTTGATGAAGGTTCGGCATATACTTGCTTTTGTCAATTAATTACATGACAAAGGCAATCATGGAGACCCCTACTTCCAACGCCAGCAGCTCGACCAGCGACCCACCGAACGCGCCTCCTGTCGCGCCGGAGGCTGTGAAGGCCGTGCGCCGGTTCAACCGTTTCTTCACCCGCCGCGTGGGCGTGCTCGACCCGTACCTGGGCAGCGACCTGTCATTGACCGACGTGCGCGTGCTCTATGAACTGGCCCACCGCGACATGCCGGTGGCCAGCGAGCTGGCGCGCGACCTGGGCCTGGATGGCGGCTACCTGAGCCGCATCCTGCGCCGCTTCGAAGCCACGGGCTGGATCAGCCGCAGCGCCAGCACCCGGGACGCGCGCCAGAGCGTGCTGACCCTGACCGCCGCCGGGCGCGCGGCGTTCGAGCCGCTGCAGCAGCGCTCGCGCGACGAAGCCGCCGCCCTGCTCGCCCCCCTGCCCCCGGCCCGGCGCCAGGAGGTGGTGGACGCCATGCAGCGCATCGAGGCATTGCTCGCCCCGGCATCCACACCGCAAGGCCCCGCCAAGGTAGCCGTGCTGCGCGACCCTGTACCGGGCGACATGGGCTGGGTGGTACAGCAGCATGGCGAGACCTACTGGCGCGAGTACGGCTGGGACGCCCGCTTCGAGGCCCTGGTGGCCGACATCGCCGCGCAGTTCGTGACGAAATTCCAGCCACAGTGGGAGCGCTGCTGGATCGCGGAGCTTGACGGCGAGCGCGTGGGTGCCGTGTTCGTGGTGCGCAAGTCCCCTACTGTGGCGCAGCTGCGCATGCTGATCCTGTCGCCCAAGGCCCGGGGGCTGGGTCTGGGCGCGCGCCTGACCGACGAATGCATCGCCTTTGCCCGCGCCAAGGGCTACAAGAAAATGGTGCTGTGGACCAACAGCTGCCTGGCTGCGGCGCGTGGCATCTATGCCAAACGCGGCTTCCAGTTGGCCCAGTCGGAGCCGTACGAAGGGTTTGGGCAGCAACTGGTGGGAGAGCACTGGGAACTCAAACTCTGAACCGGTGAAGCGTTCTGACGCTTCTAGCCGGTGGACTGCAGTGCCATCCGGGCTTTGGCGGCGCACGGCCGGCGTGGCGATGGCCGCGCACGCATGCCATCATGGCGTCCCACTGCCTTGCCATCGCACCCATGACGACCGCCAGCCCCACCACCTTGATCCGACCCGTCAGCGCCGGCGATGACCTGCAGCGGCTGACCCACCTCATACACACGGCCTACGCGCCCCATGCGGCGCGGGGCCTGCGGTACTGGGGAACCCACCAGTCGGTGGAGGACACGGCCAAGCGATTCGCATCCGGGACCGGGCTCGTGATGCTGGAGGGCGATGAATACGTCGGGACCATCACGCTGCGGCCACCCCAGCCTGCCTCCCCGGTGGCCCTGTACCGGGAGCCCGGCGTGTGGACCTTCTGCCAGTTCTGCATCTCGCCCGATGCCAAGGGTCGGGGGTACGGCGGCCAGCTGCATGCACATGCCACTGCGTTTGCACGGCAGGCGGGCGCCCAGGTCATGGGTCTGGATACCGCCCAGCCCGCGTCCACGCTGATTGCGATGTACGAGTCTTGGGGCTATCGGGTGGTGGGGGAGTGCGACTGGCGGCCCTTGACCAACTACACCAGCGTGGTCATGTCACGCCAGCTGGTGGGCGGCTGAACGCCCCGCAGCGCGCCAAAAAGGCTGCAGCCGCAAAAGGCAGGCCTGCCTACCACTCGCCCGTTTCGCGCACACGCTGCGCCAGGTCCGGCACCGCGTCGTCCACTGCGGCATCGCTCATTGCCAGCGGCGACACGGCGGCCTCTGCGCCCGCGGCGGGTGCTGCAGAGCGGGACATGAACCTGCCGAACACGTGGCTGGTCAGGGTTTCGTGCAAAGGCGCGATGAGAGGAATGGCGAACATGGCGGTTCCTTTGTGCCTTCGCTAGGCCGAGTGCCGGCAACCTGGCCGACACCACCGCTTATCGCAAGCAACGCAGAGAGATCGAATGAACTGAAAAATGAAGCGAAGAAGGTCTTCAACACGCTTCAAAAAACGTAGCGCGAGCTTAGACCGCAGCCACAAAAATCCAGTGTAGGAACAGATGCCATCTGCGAGTGTGACCAAACGCACACTCTGAGACGCCATGTGAACAGCGGTGAAAAACAGGCGCGCGCCTGTGGCATTCGCCCCACACCCTGCCGATGCCGCACGCTCAGCCCATGCGCACGGGGCGCATCGGCCAGCGCACGGCCGGCAGCGTGACGCGCCGTAAACTCACCGCCCCATGCCCTACACACTGGCTGCGCCCGCGCACAGCGATATCACCATCAAGAAAAGCCGCTTCATCGGCTGCGTGCAGCCGATGCCCGACCGGGCCAGCGCGCAGGCGGCGGTCGACGCGCTGTGGCAGCAGCACCCCGGCGCGGCGCACATCTGCTGGGCGCTGCTGGCGGGCGGGCAGTCTGCGGCGGTGGATGACGGCGAGCCGGGCGGCACCGCCGGGCGCCCCATGCTCGACGTGCTGCGCCACCAGGACCTGGAAGGCGTGCTCGCCACCGTGGTGCGCTACTTCGGTGGCGTGAAGCTGGGCGCGGGTGGCCTGGTGCGCGCCTACACCGACGCGGTGGCGCAAGCCCTGCTCACCGCGCCCAAGGTGACGCTGCAGCGCATGGCCACGCTGCAGTGCCAGGTGCCCTACTCGCTCGAAGGGCTTCTGCGCCGCGAGATCGAGGCGGCCGGGGCCGAGCTGGGCGAGGTCGGACACGGCTCCCTGGTCACCCTGCAGCTGCGCCTGCCCGAGACGCAGGCAGCCGGCTTCGTGCGGCGCATCAACGACATCGGTCAGGGCCGCGTCGGCTGGACCGAACCCTGAGAGCCAGAAATGCCTGTGCGCCTACACCGCACCGGCCGGGGCCTGCCGCACACTCCTCGCACCAAGGTTTGCCTAGGAGCCCACCCCATGAGCGAACCGCTCGACACCATCATCATCGGCGCCGGCACCGCCGGCCTGGCTGCCCTGCGCGAGGTGCGCAAGCG
Organism: Acidovorax sp. Leaf191; assembly: GCF_001424425.1. Taxonomy (GTDB): domain Bacteria; phylum Pseudomonadota; class Gammaproteobacteria; order Burkholderiales; family Burkholderiaceae_C; genus Acidovorax. The sequence goes on along the minus strand of NZ_LMPT01000022.1, from coordinate 83,860 downwards.
CACCAGCCGCTACCTCATCGTCAATGACGGTCCCTGGGGCACCACGTGTGCCCGCGTGGGGTGCATGCCGTCCAAGACCCTCATCGAAGCCGCCAATGCCTTCCACCGCCGCCATGCGTTCGAAGAATTCGGGATACGCGGTGGCGATGCGCTGAGCGCCGACATCCCCGCCGTATTGCAGCGTGTGCGCGCCCTGCGCGACGATTTCGTGGCCGGCGTGATGAAAGCCACCGACAACCTGGGCCACGCTAGCATCTCGGGCCGCGCCACACTGCTGGGGCCCGGCACGGTGGACATCGACGGCAAGGTCTACCAGGCCAACAGCATCGTCATCGCCACCGGATCGCGCCCCAAGGTGCCCGAGGAATGGCTCGCCTTTGGCGACCGCATGCTGACCACCGACACGCTGTTCGAGCAAGCCTCATTGGGCCCGCGGATCGCCGTGGTCGGCATGGGCGCCATTGGCGTAGAGCTGTCGCAGGCGCTGGCGCGTCTGGGCCTGCAGGTGGCCGCATTCAGCACCGGCGACACCCTGGCGGGGCTGAGCGACCCCGGCCTCAACGAAGAACTGGCCGCGCTGCTCAAGCAAGACATGGTGCTGCACACCGGCGAACCCGCCGAGCTGCGCGAAGTGGCCGGTGGCATCGAGGTCTCCAGCGGACCGAACCGGGTGGTGGTGGACCAGGTGATCGCCGCCATGGGCCGCACACCCAACATCGAACACCTGGGGCTGGAGACCCTGGGGGTGCCGCTGGACAAGCGCGGCCTGCCGCAGGTGGACCCGAAAACGCTGCAGGTCGGCAACCTGCGGGTGTTCATGCCCGGCGACGCCAACACGCAGGTTCCGCTGCTGCACGAGGCCGCGGACGAAGGCCACATCGCCGGCATGAACGCCATGGCCGACACGCCCACGCGGTTCCAGCGCCGCACGCCGCTGGCCATCGTGTTCTGCGACCCTAACATTGCCACTGTGGGCCAGCGCCTGGAAGACCTCGACCCAACCCACACCGTGACGGGCACCGTGAGCTTTGCCGACCAGGGCCGCGCCCGGGCCGCCATGCACAACCACGGGCAGCTACTCGTCCACGTCGACAAGGCCACGGGCCGTCTGCTGGGCGCGGAGCTGTGCGCACCCGATGGCGAGCACTTGGCCCACCTGCTGGCGCTCGCCATCCATCGGGAGCTCACCGTGCAGTGCCTACTGGGGATGCCTTTCTATCACCCCACGCTGGAGGAAGGCCTGCGCACGGCACTGCGGGAGGTGGCGCGCCAGTTGCCGGACGGATCGGCGTCCGACCTGGCCACATGTGGCGGTCTGGGCGTGCCTGCGCTCGACTGAGAGCGGCTCACAAAACTCTTACTGCCTGCGACCCGGCGCATGGCCAGAATCGCTTTGCCGAGTTTTGCTGTCCGCTCCCAGCCGCGGGGCCAGGGTGTCACACAAGGTAACAGGCCTCAAGTCTCGGCCTGACCTGCCGATACGGAACCATCAACCCAAGGAACCGCCATGGACGTCGCACTCGCCAACAGCATCGTCAGCACCGCCACCTCCCTGGCCAGCGCCAAGACATCGGACGCCCTGAACATGGTGGTGCTGAAGAAAGCGCTGGACATACAGGCCGTGTCCGCCTCCACCCTGCTGGACGCCATGCAGCAATCGATGCCTCAGCCAGCGCTGGCCACATCGGGCACGCTGGGCACCCAAGTCAACACCTTCGCCTGAGCACGGATGTCGGCTGAGATTCAGCCAGGCAAACCTGCGTATTCCCAGAGCACATCGCAGCGCTGAGCCGATGCGCATAGCGCTCAGCCCACATTGCCCAGTTGCTTAAACCCCTACAGCAGGCGTTCGCAACTCCATCCCCGCTCTACCGCAGCCGCGCGGGCGACAGCGCCTCCGGTACCACCCCCTCTCGCACCAGGTCATCGCCCAGCGGCTCGCCACGCAGCAACTGGCACGCCAGCAGCGATGCGCCCGCCGCGCTCTGAATGCCGTAACCGCCCTGCCCCGCCAGCCAGAAAAAGCGGGGCACGTGATTGTCCCAGCCGATCACCATGTCGCCGTCCGGCACGAACGAGCGCAAGCCCGCCCAGGTGTGCGATGGGCGGCGAATCTGGAACCGTGTCATTTCTTCGATGTGATAGATGCCGGTGGCGACGTCCAGCTCTTCGGGCACCACATCGTGCGGGTGCGTGGGGTCGGCATTGGCAGGCGAGCCCAGCAGTTGGCCGGCGTCGGGCTTGAAGTAAAAGCTTTCGTCGATACCGATCACCGCAGGCCAGCTGCTGGCGTCCATGCCCTCTGGCACGGCAAAGGTGAAAGCCGTGCGGCGGCGCGGCTCCAGGCCGATGGGCGGCACGCCCGCCAGAGCGGCCACCACGTCGGCCCAGGCCCCGGCGGCATTCACGAGGGTGCGGGCCTGCAGCGTGCGGCCATCGGCCAGGGTGATGTGCCATGTCTCCCCCGCCCAGGCCAGGGCCGTGACTTCGGCGCCCGTCAGCACCTGCCCGCCGCGCTGGCGCAGGCCGCGCAGGTAGCCCTGGTGCAGGGCGTGCACATCGATGTCGGCTGCTTCGGGCTCGCTCATGCCCGCCGCCACGGCGTCGGGCTTCAGGCACGGCAGCAGCGCCATCAACGCCGCGTGGTCCACCCACTCCACATTGGGCGACGCTGCGCGGGCGTCGTCGTAAGCCTGCTGCAGCAAGTCGAGCTGCCCGGGCCCCGCGACGTACACCACACCCCGTGGCGACAGGATGGGCGTGTCGCCAAACTCGGGCGGCGGCGCGTCGTAGAACCCGCGGCTCGCGCGGGTCAGCGCCTGGATGTTGGGCGTGCCGTACGTCGCCATGTACAGCGCGGCCGACCGCCCGGTGGTGTGGTAGCCGGGCTGCGATTCGCGCTCCAGCAGCAGCACGCGGGTGGCCGCGTCCGCATCGCCTGCACCGGTGGCCGCGGCCGCCAGTTGCCAGGCCACGGAGGCACCGGCAATGCCCGCACCGATCACCACATGGTCGTATGTCACAGAGTCCATGGCCTGTCCTTCGTTGCCTTCATGGTGGAGCACTGGCGCTGGTCACACCGCCGACACCGCGGCCTGTGACGCCACCCGGTCTTCGCGCGGCAGGCTGCGGGCGTCCCTTGGGTCGGGTGCACCGGTGACGATGGAGGTCAGTGCAGGCTCGGCCCGCGTGCCCTGCAGCTTGGCCAGGTCCGGGCGCGGTCGCGCCAGCCCCGGGATGCCCTTGAACGCCTGCTCCAGCGCATGCCCCACGCCCAACGTGTGCCGGTCGGCCCTGAAACGCCCGACGATCTGCAAGCCGAACGGCATGCCCGCATCATCCAGCCCGCACGGCAGGCTGAGCGCGGGGTGGGTGGTGAGCGTGGTGACGTACGTCAGCGCCAACCAGCGGTAGTAGTTGGCCTGCGGCTCGCCGTTGATGTGGCTGGCAAAAAGCTGCACCCACGGGAACGGCGACACCGGCGTGGTAGGCGCCAGAATCACATCGTAGTGCTCGTACAGCTTCTGGAACCGCGCCAGGATGCGCGTCTGCTCGGCCTGGGCCCAGGCGCTGTCGAGCAGCGTCATGGTGGCGCCCAGTTCGTAGTTGGCGCGGGTGTTGGGCCCCAGGCTGGCGGGGTCGCGCTCATACGCCTCGCGCGTGCTGGCCACGAAAGCCTCGGCGCGCAGCACGTCGAAGCAGCGGTGCACGTCGCCCAGGTCCACATCGATGGCGTCGCAGCTGCCAAACAAGTGCTTCATGGCCTGCACCTTGCGGCGGAACACGGCGCGAATGCCGTCGTCCACGGCGCAGGCGCCGAAGTCTTCGGTGTACGCCACGCGCAAGCCGCCCAGGTCCACGCCTTCAGGCAGCAGAAAGCTCATCGGGTCGAGCGGGTAGGTCAGCGGGTCGCCCGCCGACAGCCCTGCGGTGGCGGCCAGTTGCAGGCAGGCCTCTTCGACCGTGCGGCCCATGGGCCCCACCACCGAGATGGGCGTGAAGGCCAGCAGCTTGCGCGAGCTGGGCACCACGCCGGGCGATGGCCGAAAACCCACCACGCCGCATTTGGCGGCCGGAATGCGCAGCGAGCCCCCCGTGTCCGACCCTGTGCACACGGGCAGCATGTCGCAGGCCAGCGCCGCGGCCGAGCCGCCCGAGGAGCCGCCCGCGTTCAGGTTGGGGTTGAACGGGTTGCCCGTGGCGCCCCACACCGTGTTGCGCGAATTGGCGCCAGCACCCATTTCCGGGATGTTGGTCTTGCCGGTGACGATGGCGCCCGCCGCGCGCAGCCGGGCCACCAGCACGTTGTCTTCGGCCGGGATGTTGCTGCGGTAGATCTCCGAACCGTAGGTGGTCAGCAGCCCGGCCGTGGCCTCCAGGTCCTTCACACCCAGCGGCAGGCCGTGCAGCAGGCCCAGCGGCTCGCCGCGCAGCACGGCCTGCTCGGCGGCCTGGGCCTCGGTGCGGGCACGGTCGTAGCAGGTGGCGGTGATGGCGTTCACATGCGGGTTGATCGCCTCGATGCGTTCGATGCAGGCATCGAGCAGTTCGACGGGCGATACCTCGCGGGTGCCGATGCGGTGGCGCAGTTCGTTGGCTGTCAGCTCGACCAGGGTGCTCCGGTTGCTTTGTGTGCTCATGTCAGGCTTGTCTCCTCTGCTGGTTCGCGGGTGGCTCAGTCGGCGGTGATGCTGGCGCGCTGGGCAATGGCGCGCATCAGCGGCAGCTCCTTGTCGATCAGCTCGGCCACCGCCTTGGACGAAGCATAGGCGGGTTCAAACCCCACCGCGATCATCTTGTCGCGGGTGTCCGGGTCCGACACCACCTGGGCCAGGGTCAGCTCCAGCCGCGACTTGACGGCGGGCGGCAAACCGCGCGGCGCCACCATGGCCAGCCAGGTGTCCATCTCCAGGCCCGGGTAGCCGCTCTCGGCCAGCGTCGGCACCTTGGGCAACAGGGCCGACCGCTTGCCGGCCGTCACGGCAATGGCCTTGATCTTGCCGTCCTTGAGTTGCGGCAGCGCGGCGGACACCGTATCGACCGTGAACGGGATCTGCCCGCCCATCAGGTCCGTCATGGCCGGTGCACTGCCCTTGTAGGGCACATGCTGGATCTTGAGCGCCGCCGCGTGGAAGAACATCTCGCCCGCAAACTGCGACGTGGTGCCTGCGCCGAACGAGCCATACGAATACTTGTCGGGCGCGGCCTTGACCAGCGCCACGAACTGCTTCACGTCTGCCGCGGGCACGTCCTTGTTGGCCAGCAGGATCAGGCTGGTGCGCCCGGCGATGCCGATGGGCTCGAAGCTCTTGACCGGGTCGTACGGCAGTTTGGGGCGCACCGCGGGGTTCACGGTGAAGGTGGTGCCCGAACTCATCAGCAGCGTGTAGCCATCGGGCGCCGCCTTGGCCACGGCACTGGCACCGATGGTGGTGCCCGCCCCGGCGCGGTTGTCGATGACCACGCTTTGCCCCAGCAGGTCGCCCATCTTCTTGCCGATCAGCCGGCCCAGCACGTCGGTGGCGCCACCCGGCGGAAACGGGATCACGAGCGTGATCGGCTTGGCAGGGAAAGGACCGTCCTGCGCCATGGCGGGGGCCCACGCAGCGGCCCCCAGGGCACAGATCACGGCAGACAAAAGCAGCTTCTTGCGGTTCATGGCGTTCTCTTCAAAGGTCTAGGGATTCAAGGGGTTGTCGGGACGGATTCGGTGGGCCGCGAAGGCGGAATGCCGGTGCAATGGACGGGCGTCGGCAGCGTCAGCCACGGGCCGCCAGCAGGGCCCGCCCACGCTGCACAAAACCCTCGTACTGCGCATCGGGCACCAGCAGCCCGCCCGTGGTCCACACCAGATGGGTGGCGTTGGGCAGCGCTGCGCCCACCCCCTCGCGGTGCAGCCAGGCCTGGCCCGCATCGGTGCCTGTCAACATGCCCGGGCCACTGAAACCCGCTGCCGCCGAGGGCTCGATGCGCTCGCCCAGTGCGTCCAGCACCTGCACCAGGTGGGCAAACAAGGTGTCGTCTGCCACGGTGAACACGCCCGACAGCAGCGGCCCCATCAACTGCGCCGCCAGCAGCGACGCGCGCGGGACGGCCAGGCCGTCGGCCTCGGTCTGGTTGGTGAGGCCCCAGTCGTAGACCGAGGGGTGCGCCTGGCCACCACCCGACTGCGTGGCCTGATCCCCCAGCATCTGCACCATGAAGCACGGCGACTGCACCGGCTCGGCAAAGAAACAATGCACATGCGGCCCCAGCACCTGCCGCAGGCCAAACGCAATCCCTGCAGGAGCGCCGCCCACGCCGCAAGGCAGGTACACGATGAGCGGGTGCTCGGCGTCCACCACGATGCCCTGCTCTGCCAGCTGCGCGGGCAGGTGCAGGGCCGCTGCGCTGTAGCCCAGCAGCAGCGAGAAAGATTGCTCGTCGTCGACAAAGTGGCACAGCGGGTCGCTGCCCGCCTGCGCACGGCCGGCAGCCACGGCGCGCTCGTAGTCGCCGGCATGCTCCACCACCTGCACGCCACGTTGGCGCAGGCGCTCTTTCTTCCATTCCTTGGCATCGGCCGACATGTGCACCGCGGCCCTGAAGCCCAAGGCCGACGCCACCACGCCGATGCTCAGCCCCAGGTTGCCGGTGGAGCCCACCGCCACCTGGTAGCGGCCCAGCACCGCGCGCGCCTGCGGGGTGGCCAGCGCGCGGTAGTCACCACCCGGCTGCACCAGGCCGTGCTGCAGCGCCAGCCCCTCCGCAAACTCCAGCACCTCATGCATGCCGCCCCGGGCCTTGATCGATCCGGCCACCGGCAAACTGTGGTCCGCCTTGATGAACAACCGACCTTGGCCAGGCCCCATGCCCAATGCTGGCTGCAGCGCTGCGGCAGGCAGCACGGCAGATTCAACGACCCCGCCCGTGCCTGCCAACTCGGGAAACACCTGCGCCAGCAAACCTTCGAAGCGATGGAACCGCGCCGCAGCCTCCCGCGTATCATTCAAACTAATGGTGCGACCCAGTGCCTGAAGGGATGCAGGCGCCTGCAACAGCCGCACCGGGTTGGTCCACAGGCAAGGCTGGGCCTGGCGCAGGTGGCTCGACAGCAGTGGATCGATTCCCTCTAGGACTGACGGTTCGACCATGTATTCGGTTTCGGACATAGATGTTTGGGCGGCAGTGGCACACAGTGGGCGGGCAGGTGCTTGTCGCACCCCGGGCCCACGCACTGCAGCATTCTTCGCCTGCCACTCGCTTGTCACAACGCATTTATAGTGACGAAGACATTAGCCAAAGTAATGGACATTCGACTTTCTCCCTCTCTGCTCGCGTGGCTGCGCAGCTTTGATGCGGCCGCCCGACACGGCAGCTTTACCAAGGCGGCGGCAGAGCTGTGCATCACCCAGGGCGCGGTGAGCCAGCAGGTCAAGCAGCTCGAAGACTGGCTGCGCCGCCCGCTGTTCCTGCGCACCCCGCGCGCCCTGGTGCCCACGCCCGAGGGGCAATGGCTGGCCGTGGTGCTGCGCGAGAGCTTCACCGCCATCGAAAGCACCCTGGCCCAGATGCGCCAGCCGCCCGAGTCCGCCACTGCCACCCTCAGCTGCTCGCCGTCGTTCGCCATGAGTTGGCTCACGCCCCGGCTGGGCGAGTTCTTTCGGCAGTACCCGAGCCTGGGCCTGCGCGTTTTCGGGGAGTTCCACACGCTGGACCGCACCCGCATGGTGCGAGACGGCATCGAGGCTGCCGTGCGCTTCGACCTGGGCGGCTACCGCGATCTGAGCGCCACCGTGTTTCTGGACGAATGGCTCATCCCGGTGGCCAGCCCCGCCTTCCTGGCCCGCCACCCGCCCATCACCACGCCAGGTGATCTGCAAGGCGACTGGCTGCTGCACGACGGCAGCGCCTGGGACGGCGCGGACACGTACGAGGAATGGCAGCACTGGTTCTCCCAAGTGCGCGCCACGCCGCCGTCCTGGGCGGGCGGGCAGCAGTTCAACCTGTCGCAACTGGCGCTGGGCGCGGCCCTGGCAGGCCAGGGCATCGCCATGGGCCGCGCAGCGCTGGTGCTGCAAGACGTGAAGGCCGGGCGCCTGGTGCCTGTCTTGGCGCACAGCGTGTTGTCGCGTGCGGCGTATTCGTTCGTGACCACCGCACACCCCAGCCCGGCGATGGACCAGGTGCGGGAATGGCTGGTGGACGAGGCGCAGCGGTTTTGCGAGGAGCGGCGGCAATTGCTGCCGGCGCCCGCGCAGCAACACACCTTGCTTGCCAAATAAATTCCGGAAAAAGATCACTATATTTATCTTTTTATCGAAAAAGAGTATAAATAAGATCATGAAAAATGATCTTATCCAGAGTTTGGCCGTGGCCCGAAAGTCCACCAAGCTCACCCAGGCAGAGCTGGCCGAGCGCGCCGGCCTCTCCCGCATGACCGTGCAACGCACCGAAGGCGGCGACCTGGACCCGCGCTATTCCACCCTGGCCGAGATGGCCCGTGTGCTGGGCATGGACATCATCGCCGTGCCCAGCAGCCTGCGGCCCAGCCTGGAGGCGTTCATCCAGTCCGGCGGCAAGTTCCTGGGCCAGCCCGAGGGTGTGGACGCACCGCCCTCCGTGGTGGACAGCCTGAGCCGCCCAGGCTGAACGCGCCAGCATCGCGCACAGCCACCACGGCCCCGCAGCCATCGACGCCATGAGCACCTCCATCCGCTACCTGCGCCTGTATCTGCACCGCCCCGTGCTACATGCGGCTGGCTCGTCGGGCCACGCAGGCACGCCCGGCACTGCAGACGCACGCGCCAGCCGCCGCGAGCCCATCGGCTATCTCTCGCAGTACGGCGACATCCTGCGCGTTTCGTTCGACGAGAGCTACATCCGCAACCCGCAGCGACCCACGCTGTCGCTCAGCTTTCAAGGCGCCGACGAGGCGGCCACGCAGCAGATCCTGGCGTCGGCGCGCGATGCGCGGCTGGTGCGCACCGACGGGCGCTGGCCGGTGTACTTTCAGAACCTGCTGCCCGAGGGCCACAACCGCGACCGCCTGGCGCGCGAGCGCGGCTGCAGCCCCGACGACGAGTTCGAACTGCTGGCCGCTGCGGGCCACGACCTGATGGGTGCTCTGGAGGTGGAACCCGTGCCTGCACAGGACGGCATTCCGGACGTGGTGCGGCACTGGCACACCACACAGGGCCTGGACGTGCTGGAGCCGGGGTTTGTCGAATACCCGGTGGAAGACGCGGCGTCCCTGCCCGGCGTGGTGACGAAGTTCAGTGCCGTGCAGGATGGCCGCCGCTACACCGTGCACCGCCGGGGCGCGGCCGGCAGCGTGATCTTGAAGTTACCCACCACGGCCCACCCCGACCTGGTGGCCAACGAGTACACGGGCTACCAGCTGTGCCAGGCGCTGGGCCTGCACTGTGCCGACGTGCGCGTCATCAGCCGCGCCGAGGCCGACCTGCCCGATGCCGTGCCCTTCGACGAGATCCTGGCGGTGCAGCGATTCGACCACCTGCCCGGCGGCGCGCGGGTGCACATGGAAGAGTTCAACCAGGTGCTGGGCTACACCCCGCGGCAAAAGTACGGCAAGGGCATCCTGCAGGACTGGGCCACCATGCTGCGCGTGCTCAACCGCCTGAGCAGCCAGCCGGTGCAGGACACGCGCGAATTCATGGCGCGCATGGTGGCGTTCATCCTGATGGGCAACACCGATGCGCACCTCAAGAACTGGGCGCTGGTCTACCCCGACGCCCGCGTGCCGCAGCTGGCGCCGCTGTACGACCCGGTGTGCGTGGCAGCGTTCTTCGACGGCGTGCCCGAGAGCCAGTACGCGGTGAACCGCGCCATCGACCGCACGCTGCGCGCGTTCAGCTGGAGCGACATGGAGGGCCTGATGAAGTCCGCCGGACTGCTGCGCGTGCCGCGCCATCTGGCACTGCTGCGCGATGTGGTGCAGCAGGCGAAGGCGCAGTGGCCCGCGCTGCTGCACACGGCCCCCCCGAACATGCGCGCCACGGTGATCGAGCGACTGGCGGGCGGCGTAGCGCTGGCTGCGGCGTAGCTGCACATGAGCAGGTCGGCAGGCATTCTGCCCGCGGTCTCTGCTCCACTTTCGATAGCACCCAGGGCAATATGGGTAAGCGTTAGAGCAGGTTACGGCGCATGCTGCGCCCCACCAGCCATGTCAGACACGGGCAAGCGCCCACCACCTTCACGGCGGCGGTCATCTGGCGGTGCCGTCCTTCATGCCGGCCTGCATCGGCACTCGGATACTGATGCGCATGTCTGAAAAACTTCGCTATCAATTGCTGCGGCTGACCCGCAAGACCTGGAGCCGTTGCGCGCTCTTCTCGCTGTTCGCGTTGATGGCGGTGGCGTCGTCCGCTCTGATCGGGCCCTACATACCAGAGAGCGTGGCGATCAAGCTGGGGTCGGATTCCATCGGCAGCCTGCTGGGCATCCTGGCCTCCAGCATGCTCACGGTGGCCATCTTCTCGGCCAGCACCATGGTGGGCTCTTTCAGCGCGGTGTCGAACAGCGCCACGCCCCGCGCTTCGCAGTTGCTGATCGAAGACTCCACGGTACAGAACACGCTGGCGGCGTTCATCGGGACGTTTTTGTACAGCGTGATCGCCTTGATCGGGCTGCATGCGCATTTGTATGGCGACGGAGGGCGGCTGGTGCTCTTCGGCTTCACGCTGGTCATTCTGGTGCTGGTCGTGGTGGTGCTGCTGCGCTGGATCGACTATCTGTCCGTGTTGGGCCGCCTCGGCGAGACCATCCGGCGGGTCGAAGCTGCCACCATGGCGGCCATGGCACAGCGCCTGCAGAAACCTTTTCTGGGCGGTCAACCGCAGCCACCCGGCGCCCAAGGAAGCCACGCGGTGCGTGCGCCCGCCACCGGCTTCGTGCAGCACATTTCGATGGACATCCTGCAGGCCCGGGCCGAGGCACTGGGCACGACGCTGCATCTGCACGTCCTGCCCGGCGCATTCGTCGAGCCTTCGGTGGTGCTGGCCAGCTGCGATGTCGACCTGACCGAAGAGGAACAGCAGGCCATTGCCGATGCCGTGCTGATCGGCGCCGGGCGCACCTTTGACCACGACCCGCGCTTCGGGATGGTGGTGATGGGCGAGATCGCGGCGCGCGCGATGTCGGCCTCGGTCAACGACCCGGGGACGGCCCTGGACGTGATCGCTGCGGCGGTGCGCACCCTCATCTTCTGGGTGGACACCGAGCGTCAGACCGCTGCGCAAGACGACGCCGCGGTGGAGTTCGACCGGGTCACCGCGCCGGGGTTGCGCGAGGCGGGCTTGCTGGAAGATGTGTGGACGCCCCTGGTGCGCTACGGTGCGCCCGCGGTCGAGGTGGGCATGGCACTTCAGCGCGCGCTGGCGTCATTGCGGCGGCTGGACCACCCCGGGTTCAATGCGGAGGTGGAAGACCTGTCGCGCTATGCGTTGGAGAAGGCGAGCCATTCCAACCTGATCGATCGGGAGATGGCGATGCTGCGCCGGGAGTCTGCAGCGTGCGGTAGCAGCAACAGCAACGGCACCAACGCGGAGGGCACCGGGTACAACCACCAACACGCCGCCACGCATGCATCTTCACAATGATGAGGGCTGAGGCACCGGGCACGGGACGCTACTGACACGACGGAGCATCGCACGACGCATGCACCTGGCGTTTGGCGTGTTGCACGGGCTGTTTTCTAACCCAGAGTCAATTCCCGCCCGCTGCTTCGCTCAGAGCGGGTTGAGGGCGACCTCTCCAAGCCCTGCCGATTTCCGTCAGACCCATCACAAGGACAAGGACAAGGACAAGGACACCCATGGCCAAGATCCTCGAAGTGAAATACGAGCACCAGGCCGACGCCTGCGTGTGCGAGGTGGCCCAGCAGAGCATGGCCGACCTGTGCTGGCATGAGGTGGCCTACCCCACGCAGGCCAGCGGCGACGCCATCTGGTTCTTCGTGCCCTATGCCAACCAGGCCAGCTTCAAGGTCTTCCGCGTCAAGCATGCGAGCCAGGCCGACATCAAGCTCTTCAAGGTCGCCACGCCCGACGATGCGGGGTGGCGCAACAAGGAGCACCTGCTGCGCGGCAAGCTGGGGTGAAGCCCACTGTTGCCTGCGGGGCGAACACACACGCCCCGCCCCGCCTGTCCGAGGGCCGCGGGCCGCGGGGTGTCCGCGCCGTGCACGCCAATCGCTCACCCAGCCTTGCCGCAACGCGACGCCAGCGCCCCGCGCCGAGCCGAGGCGGCGCCTGCGGCGCGCGTAACATGGCGCGTGGGCGCGACGCTCCGGGCCGCCCCTTCGCACCACTCCTGATTTGATAGCGGCTACCGCTCGCCAGATGCGCGGTAGCTGCCACTTTTACTGTGAATTAGTCATGGCCATCGCCACCGATCTGCCCTCCCCCGACCCCACCCCCGGCCTACCGCCGCGACCCCAGCCCCGCAACCCGTCCGATCTGTTCTGGTCCTTCACCTGGCTGGCCCTGCAGGGCTTTGGCGGCGTGCTGGCCGTGGTGCAGCGCGAGCTGGTCGAGAAAAAGCGCTGGATGACCAACGAGGAGTTCGTCGAGGACTGGGCCGTGGCGCAGATCATGCCGGGGCCCAACGTGGTCAACCTCAGCATCATGATCGGCGACCGCTACTTTGGCCTGCGCGGTGCGTTCGCGGCGCTGGCGGGCATGCTGACCTTTCCGCTGATGCTGGTGCTGGCGCTGGCCGTGATCTATGCGGAGTTCTCCAGCCACCCTGCCGTGGCCGGTGCACTGCGCGGCATGGGGGCCGTGGCGGCGGGGCTGATCGCCGGGGTGGGCATCAAGCTCTTCGTGTCCATCAAGAAGCACCCGCTGGGCCGCCCGCTGTGCGTGGCCTTCGTGATTTTGACCGTCATCACCATGGCGGTGCTGCGATGGCCGCTGCTGTGGATCCTGCCCGTGGTGGGCGGCGCGGCCTGCCTGCTGACGTGGAGAAAGCTCGCGCCATGACCACTGCCACCGCTGCTGCCACCACCCTCGCCACCGCCGTGACCGCCCCGCTGATCGCGCTCAGCCCTGCGGACTGGTTCAACCTCTTCCTGTACTACATGTCGCTGTCGCTGCTGGCGGTGGGCGGCGCCATTGCCACCGCGCCCGACATGCACCGGTTTCTGGTCGAGCGCAATGCCTGGCTCACCGACCCGCAGTTCAACGCGTCCATCGCCATCGCCCAAGCCGCGCCCGGCCCCAACGTGCTGTTCATCGCGCTGCTGGGCTGGAACGTGGGCATCAACGCCGGCGGCCCCGGCGTGGGCGGCTGGTTGCTGGGCGCCCTGGGCATGGCGGTGTGCATGCTGGGCGTGATGCTGCCCAGCAGCCTGCTGACCTGGATGGCCACGCGCTGGGGCCACCGCAACCGCGAACGCCGCGGCGTGCGCGCCTTCAAGCAGGGCATGGCCCCGGTGGTGATCGGCCTGCTGCTGGCCACCTCGTGGGTGCTGGCCCGTGCCCATGGCGGGCCGGCCACAGCCTGGCCGCTGTGGCTGCTGAGCGTGGTCACCGTGGTGCTGGTGTGGCGCACCAAGCTGCATTTGCTGTGGATGCTGGGCGCCGGCGCTCTGCTGGGCGCGCTGGGCTGGGTGTGAGCGACAGCCCATCTGTGCACCGCATGCACCACGCCCCATCGAGCCAGCGCTGTCAGACCACGCCTGAACTCCAGTGCATCCGTTGAACCCGAGCTTCCATCACCCTGCATTGAAAGGCTACCGATGAACCTCCGTCCCCTGGGCCGCTCCGGCCTGCAAGTGTCTCCCCTGTGCTTTGGCGGCAACGTGTTCGGCTGGACGGCCGACGAAGCCACCTCGTTCTCGCTGCTCGATGCCTGGTTCGACGCAGGCTTCAACTTCATCGACACGGCGGATGTGTATTCGCGCTGGGCGCCCGGGCACGCGGGCGGAGAGTCCGAAACCGTCATCGGCCAATGGCTGCGCGCCAGCGGTAAACGCGACCGCATCGTGCTGGCCACCAAGGTCGGCAAGGACATGGGCGACGGCAAGGTGGGCCTGCGGCCCGAGTACATCCGCCAGGCGGTGGAGGCATCGCTCAAGCGCCTGCAGACCGACCGCATCGACCTGTACCAGTCGCACGACGACGATGCCAGCGTGCCTCTGGCCGACACGCTGGGCGCGTACGCCGACCTGATCCGCGCGGGCAAGGTGCGGGCCATCGGCGCGTCGAACTTCAGCGCCGCCCGGCTGGCGGAGGCCCTGCAGACCAGCGAGCGCCTGCACCTGCCCCGCTACGAAAGCCTGCAGCCGCTGTTCAACCTGTACGACCGCGCGGTGTTCGAAGACGCGCTGCAGCCGTTGTGCCTGGAGCACGGCGTAGGCGTGATCAACTTCTATGCCTTGGCCGCAGGTTTCTTGACAGGCAAATACCGCACGGCGGCCGACGCGGCCAAAAGCGCCCGGGGTACCAACACGACTGCCAAGTACCTCAACGACCGGGGCCTGCGCATTCTGGCGGCGCTGGATGCGGTGGCACAGCGCTACGGTGCCACACCCGGGCAGGTAGCGGTGGCATGGCAGATGCGCCAGCCCGCCATCGTCGCGCCGATTGCCAGCGCCACGTCCCTGGGCCAGTTGCAGGAGCTGGTGAAGGCCGCGCAGCTCGTGCTGGACGACGCCACGTTGGCAGAGCTCAACGCGGCCAGCGCGCAGGGCTGATCGCTGCTGATCGCTGCTGGTCACTGCAGGTCACCCCTGAAAGGCGATGCTCCAGGGGGCGCCGCCCGCCATGGACAGCTCGTTGCTGAAGACTATTGATCAGTGATCACTGATCAGCGACGAGTGACCAGGGGCCGGTCAGCTGATGCGCCGGCCGTTCTCGGCGTACACCGCCAGGTAGATCGCGTCCGAGCCGATGTAGGGCGCCTTGTTGCCAAAGCCGACGTTGAAGTCGCCGAACGACAGCGCCCGAATGCCCGCCAGGCCCGCGCGCAGGCGGTCGCGCGTGAGGTCCTTGCCCGCGTTCTTCAGGCCCTCGATCATGATCTGGCCGTTGAACCAGCCTTCGAGCGCGCTGCCGCTGTTCAGGAACGCCGCATTGGCGCCCACGGCCTTCATGGTCGTCTGGAACTTGCGCACCGCCACCGATTTTTGCGAGTTGGCATCCGGAAACACCTGCACCAGCGCCAGGCCGCGTGTGGAGGCAGCGAGCTTGGGCATCTCGGACGCGATCACCGTGACCGACAGGCCCGCCAGCGGCACACCCTGGGCCTTGGCGCGAAACGCTTGCACAAACGCCGTGTTGGCGGTGCCCGTGGTGGCCAGCAGCACGGCGCCCGGGCGCTCGGCGGCGACCTTGTCGGCCAGCTCGGCGCCGTTCTTGCCATCCACCGCCAGTGCAAATTCACCACCGCGCTCGACCTTGATCTCGTCCAGTGCGGCAGACATGTCCTTGAGCACTTCCTTGCCGAAAGGGTTGTCCAAGTACACCACGGCAATGCGCTTGAGGCCCATGTCCACGATCTGCTTGACCAGGCGCTGCGTTTCTTCGCGGTAGGTGGGGCGCAGGAAGAACACGTGGCGGTTGCCAGCGGCGCGCAGCGAGGTGGCGCCGGTCACCGGCCCCACGGTCGGGATGCCCTTGGACTCGACCAGCGGCAGGATGGACGCGGTATTGGCCGTGCCCAGTGGCGAGATCAGCGCGAACACCGACTGGGCGTCCACCATCTCCGTCACGTTCTTCAGGGTGCGGGCGGCCACGTAGCCGTCGTCCTTCACCTCCATGCGAATCTCGCGGCCGTGCACGCCGCCTGCGGCGTTCACTTCGGCGAACGCGGCCTTCATGCCCGCCAGCTGCTCGATGCCGGCCTGGCCCAGCGGGCCGGTCAGCGCGATGGAACAGCCCAGCGTCACCGACTTGGCCGTGAGCGCCTCTTCAGCCGCCATCGCGGTGTGGGCCCATGCGGGAAGCCCGGTGGCAGCAGCGACCTGGGTGGCGCGCAGAAGAAAGTGACGACGGCTCATGGTGTGGAACGCCCCAAAGGTAACGGAAACAAAATGTGAAAGGTGGCGCAGGCTACAGGCTGTGCCCGCCCGGCCGGTGTCCGCTGTGCGACACGACGCCGCATTCCTGCAACGAAACCGCCAGGGATCCTCTGCACGCATCGAGCTGCCAAGTGTGCGCTGCGGATCGGGATGGCGTGCAAGGCGCAAAACGCAGCCATAGCCGTAGCTATTGCGAGTATTTGCAACGCCGCAGGCCGCCCGAGACCGCAGATGCACACGGCGCGATGATTCGTGCAGACCGGCCAGGCAGCCGAAAAGTGCGAAGGAGAACGAGGCCGTTGCGCGCTGTGCAGCGGTTCACGGCCTGTGGCCTGGAAGACAGACTGAGCGACCGTGGCGTGGGTCACACCGCCAGCAACTGCGGCAGCAAGCTGCCCGCCGCGCCGCGCAGTACGGCATGCGCAGCATCATCGAGCTCGCTCGGCGCCGGATTGAGCACCACCACCCGCGCCCCGGCAGACCGCGCCTGGCGCGCCAGCCCCGCGGCCGGGTACACGGCGCCTGCCGTGCCGATGACCAGCATCAACGCGCACTGGTGGACGGCCAACTGCGCAGCGGCGAAGGTGTCATGGGGCAAGGCTTCGCCGAACCACACCACGCCGGGCCGCACCAGGTTGCCACAGCGGTCGCAGTACGGTGGCTCGCCCTTGACCGCATCGGCGATGTGGCAGCACGCGCGCGGGGTGTCGAGCCATCGGTTCTCCAGGATGTCGCCGTGCAGGCACAGCACGCCGCTGCTGCCTGCCCGCTGGTGCAATCCGTCGACGTTCTGGGTGATCAGGGTGAGCCGGCCCGGGTGTTGCTGCTCGAAGTCGGCCAGTGCCCGGTGCGCCGCATTGGGCTGCACGCCGGCCAACAGGTCGCGGCGGAACTGGTACCAGTTCCACACGCGCTCCGGGTGGTTGCGAAAGCCCTCTTCCGTGGCCATCTCTTCGGCGCGAAACTGCGCCCAATAGCCGGTCTGCGCATCGCGGAAGGTGGGCACGCCCGACTCCGCACTCACGCCCGCCCCGGTCAGCACCGCAATGCGCTGCGCTTGCTGAACCCAGGATCGAGCGATGTCCAGCATGTCAGCAGCCCCGCGCTCTGCGCGCCACTGGTGGCATGCGATTGAGGGCGGTGTGCCGAAGCCCGCGTGCCCGAGGAATGCGACTCACCGTGCCACCGCATGCCGTCCCATGCCCTGCCATCGGCGGGGCGCCAGACGCACCGTGGCTCGGGTAGTGTTTCATGTCCGCTGGCGCAGCGCCTCGTACAGGCAGACACCGCTGGCCACCGAGACGTTCAGGCTCTCGACCGCGCCTTTCATGGGGATGCTGACCAGCTCGTCGCAGTTCTTGCGGGTGAGCTGGCGCATGCCGTCGCCCTCGGCGCCCAGCACCAGGGCCACGGGGCCTTTGAGGTCCACCTGGTAGATGGTCTTGGGCGCATCGTCGCTGGTGCCGATGCACCAGATGTTGCGCTCCTTGAGCTCGTTCAGCGTGCGCGACAGGTTGGTCACCATGAAGTACGGCATGGTCTCGGCCGCACCGCTGGCCACCTTGGCCACGGTGGCGTTGATGCCCACCGCGTGGTCCTTGGGGGCGATCACCGCGTGCGCGCCCGCGCCGTCGGCCACGCGCAGGCAGGCGCCCAGGTTGTGCGGGTCGGTCACGCCGTCGAGCACCAGCAGCAAGGGCTGCTCGACGCCCGCGGCCTCGAGGTTCTCAAGCAGTTCATCGAGCGAGGTGATCTGGGCTACCGGCTCGACCCGCGCGGCCACTCCTTGGTGGCCGTGGCTGCCGGCCAGCTTGGCGATGCGCTCGCTGTCGGCTTCGATCAGGCGGGCACCGGCCTCGCGGGCGCGGTCGAGGAACTGGCGCATGCGGGCATCGCGCCGCGTGACTTCGTAGTAAATCTCGATGACGGATTTCGGCGCGGTCTTCAAACGCACGCCCACGGCGTGAAAGCCGAAGAGAACTTTGGGGCTGGACATCGGGCGATTATCCGCTGGCAGCAGGGGTGCCCGTCACGTTGCTATCAATTAAATAGCTGCTCGCGCTTGTTGGAAGCGCGGGAGGTGCCGAAAAAGACCTGAATGCGGCGCGTGCGGACCCTGCGGGTACGGGCCGTGCACACGGTGTGCAGCCCTATCCTGCGCTCGGTGCGGTGCACGGCGAGGCGATTCGCCATGGCGCGTTGCGTTGCCGTGCGGTTCCTACACCACGCGGCCCGCTTCGATGGTGATGCGCCGCTCGCACTGCGCGGCGATGGCGCGGTCGTGCGTGACCAGCACCAGCGTCGTGCCCTGCTCGCGGTTCAGGTCGAACATCAGCTGCATGATGGTCTCGCCGGTGGCGAAGTCCAGGCTGCCCGTGGGCTCGTCGGCCAGCAGCACGGCGGGGTGCACCACGAAGGCCCGTGCCAGCGCCACACGCTGCTGCTCGCCGCCGGACAGCACCTTGGGGTAGTGGCCCAGGCGTTGGCCCAGGCCCACGCGCTGCAACATGTCGGCCGCGGCCTTGCGCGCATCGCGGCGGTTGGCCAGCTCCAGCGGCAGCATCACGTTTTCGAGCGCCGTGAGGTTGCCCATGAGCTGAAAGCTCTGGAACACGAAGCCGACCTTCTGCGCACGCAGCGCAGCGCGCGCATCCTCGTCCATCGCGAAGAGGTCATGCCCGTCCAGCCGCACCGTACCGCGGGTGGGCGTGTCCAGGCCCGCAATGATCGACAGCAGCGTGCTCTTGCCCGAACCCGATGCCCCCACGATCGCCGCCGTTTCCCTGGGCGCCAGACGGAAATCGATATCCCGCAGAATGTCGAGCGTGCCGGTGGAATCCGTCACCGACTTGAACACATGCTCGACGGCAATAATCGGCGTGGCAGATGCAGCGGCAGTGGCCGCCGCCACAGGGGATGAGAGGGATTCGGACATGAAAGGTTTTTTACTTTGATCGGATTGACGCACCGGCGCCACTTTATCCTGAGCGCCACTCTCGGCCTCGCGGTGGGGATTTGCGCCCCCGCTGCGCTGGCGCAGTCCTCGGCCAAGACACCCGTGGCCCCGGCCCCCACCAAGCCGCGCACGCAACCCCTGATCCTGGTGCTGGGCGACTCGCTCAGCGCCGAATATGGACTGGCCCGTGGCACCGGCTGGGTGGCCCTGCTGGAAAAACAGCTGGCCCAGGAAAAGCTCGCCGCCACCGTGGTGAACGCGAGCGTGAGCGGCGAGACCACTTCGGGCGGCCGCTCGCGCCTGATGGCGCTGCTGGCGCAGCACCAGCCCACGCACGTGGTGATCGAGCTGGGCGGCAACGACGCCCTGCGCGGGCTGCCGCTCAAGAATACGCAAGAAAATCTGACCGCCATGACGGAGGCTGCGCAAAAGGCTGGCGCCAAGGTCCTGCTGGTGGGCATGCAGGTGCCGCCCAACTATGGCACCGACTACGCCAACAAGTTCGCGGCCCTGTTCACCACGGTGGCGCAGGCCCGCAAGGCGGCGGTGGTGCCCTTCTTCCTGAAAGGTGTGGCGGATGGGCCGGACCCAACCCGCCTGTTCCAGCCCGACCGCATCCACCCGCGCGCCGAAGCGCACCCGCAGATGCTGGCCAACGTGTGGCCGGAGCTGAAGAAACTGCTGCGCTGAGGTCAGGCGCCGGCGCCGCCGGGCTGGCCGGGCGCTGGTGCATCCCCACCGGGCTGGCCGCCCTCGCCGGAGTTCTCCTCGGGCGGGTCTTCCGGCCGGCGCTGGGATTTGGCCCTCAGCTTTTCTTCCTTTTTCTGCTTTTTGGCGAGTTCGCGCTGGCGTTTTTCGTATCCGTAGTTGGGTGTTGCCAAGGTAGTTGCTTCCTGAAGTAATGGCCCACTGTAACAGCATGAACTGGGCGTGGATTCATGCCACCAAGAAGCTGCCCTGCGCCCTTTGGGCCCTTGCAAGTGCCCTGCCACCATTGGATGCCAGGCGTGGCCTGCAAACGGCAGATGGTGCTGGCCTCCAGGGCACCAAAGCCGTAAAAATCTTGCGGGCCGAGCGCAGGGTGGCGCACACGGGCGGGCGCCCCTGCAGGGCCCGCCGCAGCACCTCATGGCAGCGGTACCCCAACGCGATCGTCCCCAAGGCCCGGTGCAATGCCTGACAAGCCAGGCGGCGCTACCGACGCCCGGTAGGCGTGCCAGCTCGCGTGGCCGAGCAGCGGCCCTGCCAGCAGCAGGGGTACGCCCCAGAACCACAACGACAGCCCGACGATGGCCGTGATGAGCGCGCCCCACAGCAGCATGACCACCGTGTTCTCCAGCACCGCGCGCACGCTGGTGATGCCGGCCGTGAGCGCATCGGTGTCTCGGTCCAGAATCATCGGGATGGAGACGACGGAGGTTGAAAACACCAGCGCCGCGAACACGCCGCCCACCACCGCATAGACCGCCACGAAGCTCCAGTTCTGCGGGTTGAACACGGCATCGAGCACGCCGGTGGTCGATGGCATGCCGGTGTTGAAGAACACCGCAAACACCACGAGCGAGGCGCGGCCCCACAAAAGCTCCAGCACCACGAGCACCAGCACCAGCATGCCCATGCTGCCCATGTGGCTGTCCCAGCAGGTCAGCGATTCGCTCAGTTGCGGCCGCTGGCCGGCCTCGCGGCGGCGGCTGGTGTCGTACAGGCCCATCGCCAGGAAGGGGCCGATCAGCAGGCAGCCGCTGGCCAGGGACATGGTGTATTCAGGGCGGGTGCGGAACACCCAGCCCAGCAGCATCGCCATGCCCCAGAAGCACACGCCATAGAACACCGCGATGCCCGGCGCAGCGCGCATGTCGTGCAGGCCGCGCAGCAGCCAGCGAAAAGGGTCTGCCGCATGCAGCCGTCGCAGCGCAATGGGCGCAGCAGTGTCGTGCAGCGCCTGCCCCGCAATCGCCTCCGCGCACTGGGCCTGCGATGGCGCAGACGCGTCGGGCACGGGCACGGGCGTGGGAGATGAGGCAGTCATGCCGCCACACTAAGCCCGCCAGCGCCGGGGCGCCACTGAGGAAACTACCACCCCGCCCCTCGCCGCCGTACATCGCCCTCCGTCACCCTTCCCCGCCCTTCACGCGGCGCAAGGCATCACTGCGTGAACGCGCGCTCCATCGCCTGCTGCAGGTCGTTTTGCAGGTCTTGCACCGCCTCCAGCCCCACCGAGAAGCGCACCAGCGTGCCCTGCCGCAGGTGCTGCGTGCTCTGGCTGCGCATGCTGGGCAGCTCGTAGGGCACCACCAGGCTCATCGGCCCACCCCAGCTGTAGCCGAGCTTGAACCAGCGCAGGCCGTCGCAGAAAGCATCCACCTGCGCCTGGGTGTGGCGCGCGTCGAACAGCACGCTGAACAAACCGGCCGCCGCCCCCTGGCCGCCGTTGGCACTGCCGCACAGGGCCTTCCAGTGCGCGTGGCCGGGCGATCCTTCCAGGGCCGGGTGCAGCACCTGGGCCACCGCGGGCTGCTGCTGCATCCAGCGCGCCAGCTGGCGGGTCGCCTCGTCATGGGCGCGGTAGCGCAGGCCGATGCTGGGCAGCGCGCGCAGCACGGCCTCGGCATCATTGCCCGCTACCCCAAGGCCCAGGCGCATGTGGGTGAGCTTGAGCTTCATGTGCAGCCCCACGTCGCGGGTGATCACACTGCCCATGAGCACGTCGCCGCCGCCGCTGGGGTATTTGGTCAATGCGTGGGCCGAGATGTCCACGCCCAGGGTGCCGTCGCCCAGAAGATCGAACGGCGCAAACGCCAGGCCCGCGCCCCAGGTGTTGTCCAGCGCGGTGGTCACGCCACGCGCGCGGCAAATGCGCACCTGTTCGCACAGGTCCGGAAACTCCAGCGTCACCGAGCCCGCGGCCTCCAGCCACACCAGCTTGGTGGCGGGCGTGATGCGCGCGGCCAAGTCGGCCGGGTCGAGGGCGTCGTAGAAGGCATGGGTGATGCCGAAGCGGCGCAGTTCGCCGTTGGCAAGGTCTTTGTTGGGGCCGTAGGCGTTGTCAGGGATCAGCACCTCGTCGCCGGGCTTGAGCAGCGCCAGGGCGACATTGGCGATGGCCGCCAGTCCGCTCGGGACCAGCAGGCACTGCAGGCCGCCTTCGAGCGTGCACAAGCGCTCTTCCAGGATGAAGGTCGTGGGGGTGCCGTGCAGGCCGTAGGTGTAGCCGCTCTTGTCTTTCCATTCCCGCGACCGCATCGCAGCCACGTTGGGGAAGATGACGGTGGAAGCCTTGAAGACCCCCGGCTGGGGCGAGACGAAGTCGCCGGGAGGAAGGTAGTCGTGGTGGACGATGCGGGTCGCCAACTGCTCGGAATGTGCGTCTTTCATCCGGCCATGGTAGCGCGCCGCGCGGGGCCTCAAACCCCGCGCGGCGCGCGGTACCTTCAGTGGCGCTGGAGGGCGCCGTTGGTGGATCAGCTGGCGCTGACCACCAGCTGGTTGTTCACGGCGGTCACGCCGTCCACAGCCTTGGCGATGGTTTCGGCACGGTCGCGGGCCACGGTGGTGGGAGCGGGGCCGTTCAGGGTGACCTTGCCGTTGACGGTGTCGACGTTGATCTTGAGCGCGCTCAGATCGGGGTCCTTGGCCAGGTCAGCGTTGACCTTGGCGGTGATGGTGGCGTCATCGATGGCGCCCTTGGCGTTGTTGGCGGCCTGCTTGGCAGAGACTTCTGCGTTGGCGGCGCTTTGCTCCATCTTGTTTTCGGCGTTCTGCATCGCGGCTTCAGCCTTGACGCGGGCGTCAGCTGCGGCCTGCTCCGTCTTTTCGACGGCCGAATCCAGGCGCTGGCCCACGGTGGGCTCTTCGTTCTTGCCGCAGGCCGACAGGCCCAGGGCCAGTGCGCTCACAGCCAGGATGCTGGCGATGCGGTGTGCGGGACGGTGGGAAATCGCGGTGGTGTTCATGGTCAGACTCCTTGGGTTGGGATATGGATCGAACTGTAGGCAGCCCCCTTCACCCGCCGGGTCGGACGGCCCTGAACCCTCTGTAGGACACCCGCCCCTGCCTGCGCAGTCAAAACCGGCCTTCGCCAGGCGCGACAATCGCAGCATGTCGCGCATTTCCCTGGCCCGCTGGCTCCCGTTTCTCTCCTGGCCCCGTCCTGACCGCAGCCTGATCAAGGGGGAGTTCTGGGCCGGCATGACCGTCGGCCTGATGCTCGTGCCGCAGGGGGTGGCTTACGCCGCACTGGCCGGCATGCCGCTGATCACCGGCATCTACGCCTCGCTCATCCCTGCGCTGGTGGCCGTGCTGTTCAGTTCGTCGACCCGCCTGGGCGTGGGCCCCACGGCGCTCACCAGCTTGCTCATCGGCGCCTCGCTGACCGGCCTGGCGGAGCCGGGCAGCGCGCAGTGGGTGGCCATGGCGGCCTGGATGGCGCTGCTGTCCGGCCTGCTGCAGCTGGTGATGGGTCTGGCGCGCTTCGGCTGGCTGCTCAACCTCGTCACCTCGCCGGTTCTGAGCGGGTTCACGCAGGCGGCGGCGTTGCTGATCCTGGGCTCGCAGCTGGCGGCGCTCACGGGCCTGCGGGCCGACTGGGGGGCCTTGCTGTCCACCCCCTCGCCCGGGCTCTTCGATCTCACGGCGGCGGCCTTCGGGCTCGGCAGCCTGGCCTTGCTGATGCTGGCGCGCCGCTGGCGCCCCAACTTCCCCGCCGCCATCGTCGTGGTGGGGGCGGCGGGCGCGCTGAGCTGGGCGCTCGGGTATGCGGACGCGGGCGGCGCCGTGGTGGGCGCCCTGCCGTCCGGCCTGCCCGCGCCGTACTGGCCGGGCGCCCTGCCCTGGTCCGGCTTTGCCGCGCTGGTCATGCCGGTGCTGGTGGTCACGCTGGTGAGCTTTCTGGAGACCGCCTCCAGCGCCAAGGTCGAAAGCCAGCGTTCGGGCGAGCGCTGGAACGAGAACCAGGACCTGATCGGCCAGGGCCTGGCCAAGATCAGCAGCGGGCTGTGCGGCAGCTTTGCCACCAGCGCGTCGTTCTCGCGCTCGGCCATCAACCTGTATGCAGGCGCCAAGAGCGGCTGGGCGACGCTGTTCGCCATCGGCCTGGTGCTGGTGGTGCTGCTGTGGCTCACGCCGGCGCTGTACCACGTGCCGCAGTCGGTGCTGGCGGCGGTGGTGGTGACGGCGGTCACCAGCCTCATCAAGCCCCGCACTCTGCTGCGCCTGTGGCGCGTGTCCCGGGTGGAGGCGGTGATCGGCGGGGTGACCTTTGCCCTCACGCTGGCCACCGCGCCGCGCATGTACTGGGGTGTGCTGGTGGGGCTGCTGATGAACCTGAGCCACTTCCTGTACCAGCGGCTGCACCCGCGCATCATCGAGGTGGGCCTGCACCCGGACGGCAGCCTGCGCGACCGCCACCTGTGGCACCTGCCGCCCCTGGCGCCCCAGTTGCTGGCCCTGCGCATGGACGCAGAGCTGGATTTCGCGTCCGCCAGCGCCCTGGAGCGGTGGGTGAACGAGCACATGGCCGCCCACCCCGACGTCGTGCACCTGTGCCTGCTGGCCCAGCCCATCAACCGGGTCGACGTGACCGGTGTGGAGACCTTCGCGCAGCTGCTGGCGCTGATGCGTGCGCGCGGCGGCACGCTGCACGTGAGCGGCCTCAAGCTGCCCGCCGAGAAGGTGCTGCGCCAGGCGGGCCTGCTGGAGCCGGGTTCGGGCCTGGCGATGTACCGCACGGACACCGAAGCGCTGATGGCCTTGCAGCAGCTGTCCCGGCCTGCTGGCGCTGCGTGATGCGGGTTTAAACCTATGCCAGCGGCTGGCCCTCTTTTTGCTGGGGCGCTGGTACACTTCCCAAACTCTTTTTGCTCCGATTTGTGTCTGATTCTGCAGCCTCTCATCTTGTAGATCTGCGCGACCTCCGCCTGGATACTGCCCACGCGCTGGTGGCTCAGGCTGGCGGCAGCGAAGCTGCACTGCGCCAGGACGTGCCGGCGAGCTACCTGCAAAGCCTGATCGACGGGCTGTGCGAACTCTCCCTGAAAGATCCGCTCACAGGGCTGGCCAACCGCCGCCATTTCCGGGCGGTGCTCGAACGCGAGATCGACCGCGTGACGCGCTCCGGCGAAGCCGCGCTGCTGCTCATGCTGGACATCGACCACTTCAAGAAGGTGAACGACACGCACGGCCACCTGGCCGGCGACATCGTGCTGCAGTCGGTGGCCCGCACCCTGGACGCCTGCGTGCGCCCCATGGACACCCTGGCCCGCTACGGCGGCGAAGAATTCGCCGTGGTGCTGCCGGCCTGCCAGGCCGGCTTCGGCAGCGTGGTGGCCGAGCGCATTCGCCGTGCCGTGGCCAACACGCCGATCCGGGTCTCGGGTTCGGTCGAGCTCAACATCACCGTGAGCATCGGCGGCGCATTCGCCATGCAGTGGATCCGCTCCACCACGCTGCTGTGGACCGACCGCGCCGACCAGCAACTCTACGAAGCCAAGGCCGGGGGCCGCAACCGCATCAGCATCGAGGAGCAACCTGACAGCACCGTCAGTGCCGAAGAGAAAAGCCTGTTGTTCGGCCCGCTCTACACTCCCTCGGGCTGGGGCGACCTGCCCCCACTGGACCCACCAACAGGCAGCGCCTACTGAAAGTTAGAAGATGAGCGACGCGCTGTCCCCCCAACCCCCATCGCCGGCAGCCCCTGCCGGCCACGCCATGCCCCAGGCCCAGACGCCCGGCGGCGCCCGCATCATCGCCATCACCAGCGGCAAGGGCGGCGTGGGCAAGACCTTCGTATCGGCCAACCTGGCCGCCGCCCTCACCCGGCGCGGCCACCGTGTGCTGGTGCTCGACGCCGACCTCGGGCTGGCCAACCTGGACGTGGTGCTGAACCTGCACCCCAAGATCACGCTGCACGATGTCTTCACCGGCAAGGCCACGCTCGACCAGGCCGTCATACAGGCGCCCGGCGGCTTCAATGTGCTGCTGGCCGGCTCCGGCATGGTGGAATATTCGCGCCTGACGCCGGAGGTGCGCGGCCAGTTCCTGAGCGTCATCCAGGCGCTGACCCCGCAGTACGACGTGGTGCTGCTGGACACCGGTGCCGGCATTTCCGACGTGGTACTGTTCTCGATTTCGCTTGCCTCCGAGGTGCTGGTCGTGGCCACGCCCGAGCCCACCTCGCTGACCGACGCCTACGCCGCCATCAAGGTGCTGGCCATGCAGCAAAAGCGCCAGCACGTGCGCATGGTCATCAACCAGGCAGCGCGCGCCGGTGATGGCCGCGCCATTGCCAGCCAGCTGCAGCAGGTGCTGGACCGCTTCGTGAGCACCGAGTCGGGCCGCCCGATGCGGCTCATCCACATGGGCGACATCCCCGCCGACCCGTCCGTGCGCGATGCCGTGATGCGCCGCCAGTTGCTGCTGCTGCAAACCCCCGGTTGCCCGGCCGCCCTGGCGATTGCCCAGCTGGCCAACAAGATCGAAGGCGCCCTGCTGACGCCCGTGACCTGACGGCGCCGCGGGCCTGAACCTGCAGGTGGGCTGACGCCGAAGCACCGTGCGGTTATGCGGTGCCTGGGCATACAGGCCGCCGCCGTATCACCGCCGCCCAGGCCGCCGCACAGTCATACGTTTCGCAGTACGACAGGCCCTCCCCTTCAGCGCCGCTGCAATGCCCCATTTGCCGTGAACTCCACCGACACCATCCTCAACATCTCCTGCTACAAGTTCGTGCCCCTGCCCGATGCGGCAGCGCTGCGCGACCTGCTGCACGCCCGCGCCACCGCGGCCGGACTCAAAGGCACCATCCTGCTGGCAGAAGAAGGCATCAACTTCTTTCTGGCGGGGCCTGCCGACGCCGTGCGCGGCTTTGTCGATGCGCTGCGCACCGATGCGCGCTTTGCCGACCTGGACCCCAAGGAGAGCTGGTCTGCGGCGGTGCCGTTTCGCAAGATGCTGGTCAAGGTCAAGCGCGAGATCATCCGCATGGACCACCCGACCATCCAGCCCGCCGCGGGCCGCGCGCCGTCGGTGGACCCCGCCACGCTGCGCCGCTGGCTGGACCAGGGGCACGATGACGCGGGCCGCGAAGTGGTGACGCTGGACACGCGCAACGCCTTCGAGGTGGACCAGGGCACCTTCGACAACGCCATCGACTGGCGCATCGACAAGTTCACCGAGTTCCCCCCGGCCCTGCGGGCGCACAAGGACGACTTGCGGGACAAGACCGTGGTGAGCTTTTGCACCGGCGGCATCCGCTGCGAAAAGGCCGCCATCCTCATGCACGAGGAAGGCCTGCCGCACGTCTACCAGCTCGAAGGCGGCATCCTCAAGTACTTCGAGCTCACCGATGGCGCGCACTACCACGGCGGCTGCTTCGTGTTCGATGAACGGGCGGTGCTGACCAGTGACCTGTCGGCCGATGCGACCACCCCTGTGCGCGATATCGCCAGCAAGGCAGCAGGCACAGGTGCCAGTGACGCTGCCGCAGCGTCCACGGCACGGCCACCAGCCACCGGCACAGCCTGAAGCGGTCACAGTTCGGCGGGTGCCGTGGGCAGCACCACCACCGGTCAAACAAGACTGCTATTGAAAAATGAGCACCCAGCGCCCTGCCAGCGGGCGGCAGGGGTTGTTTTGACCGGATGCCCGCCGACGGATGCCGGGTGCCTGTGGTTCCCGGCACCCGCCCGCGCCGCGCCCTGTCAGGGCTTGAAGCGGCGCTCGGGCAGCGGAATCCACTCCACGTCGCCCGGTACCTGGCCCATGCTCTGGGCCTCCCAGTCGGCTGCCGCCTGCACGATGCGCTCCTTGCGGCTGGAGACGAAGTTCCACCACATGTGGCGCGGGGCCTCCAGCGCGTCGCCGCCGATCACCATGAGGCGCGCGGCCGCCTCGCCGGGCGCGGACAGATGCATGGCCTGGCCTGCATCCATCACCGCGAGCCGCTGGGCACCCACGGCCTCGCCGTTGAGCTGCACCGGGCTGTCCACGGTGTACACCGCCATCTCCTGCGCCAGCGCGGGTATCTCCAGCGTGGCCCCGGCGGGCAATTGCACGTCCAGGTACACCGTGGGCGAATACGTCGCCACGGGCGACGCCTGGCCGAATGCGCTGCCGATCAGCACGCGCACCGTCGCATCGCCCACCCGCACTTCCGGGATGTCTGCCGACGGCGTGTGCACGAACGATGGCTCGGCTTCTTCGTGCGCCACGGGCAGCGCGGTCCACAGCTGGATGCCGTGGTTCACATAGGTCTTGTCCACCAGGCTTTCGGGGCGGCGCTCGGAATGCACGATGCCGCGGCCGGCGGTCATCCAGTTGATGGCGCCCGGCTCGATCTGCTGCACATAGCCCAGGCTGTCGCGGTGCATGATCGCGCCCGAGAACAGGTACGTGACCGTCGCCAGCCCGATGTGCGGGTGGGGGCGCACGTCGTGGCTGTCGCCCGGCACCACGGTCACGGGGCCGAAGTGGTCGAAGAACAAGAACGGCCCGACCGCCTGGCGTTGCACCGCCGGCAGCAAGCGGCGCACGGTGAAGCCGCCGCCCAGGTCCTTGGCCTGGCCCTTCAGTTGCAGGATGGCATCACTCATGGGTACATCTCCGTGCAGCGCACTGCGGTGCGGGTGGGTGTCAGGCGGCGGGGCACGGCGCTCATGCCATGCGCTCCACCGTGGTGTCGATCTCGGTGGTGACCGTGGTCATGAGCTTGTGCACCGGGCACTTGTGCGCCACGGTTTCCAGCTCGGCGATCTGTGCGTCGGTCAGGTCGCCGCTGATCTGCAGGCGTGCGGTCAGGCGGTAGGTGCCCGCGCGCTCGGCCGAGGCGTCGCGCTCGATCACGGTCTTCACGTCTTCCACCGGCAGGCCCTTGCGCCGCGCGTACCACAGCACGGTGAGCGCCTTGCACGCACCCAGTGCCGCGTCGTACAGGTCGTGCGGGCTGGGGCCGCCATCGGCCCCGCCCTCTTCCACGCTGGCATCCGCCACGAACTCGTGGCTGCGGATGTGAACGGCCTGGGCCATGGGCGCGCCGGGAATGCGCTGCAGTTCGATTGCCATAGGTTCCTTGTGCGCCTTGGTAGTTTTTCAGGTCGCTGGCACTGTAGCGCCATCCGGCGCAGGTTCAGTGCCTTCGCGGTGCGGGCTCAGCGCGCCCAGCGCTGCGCCGCGGCGGCCACGCGCTGGCCGAACTGACGGCCGGTTTCCAGGTCGCCCGGGAACATCTCGGCGGCCGACGCATCGGAGGGCGACTGCGACATCGCGCCGCTGAAGGAGCCCATCCAGTTCACGTCGTCGCGCGTCGCGGCCTTGGAGTTGGCCGGCATCATGCCGTTGCCCACCCACAGGCCGCCGTGCTGCATGGCCAGGTGGTACAGGTAGTCCAGCGTGATCTGCTTGTCGCCGTTCATGCTGGCACTGTTGGTGAAGCCGGCAAACAGCTTGTCCTTCCAGGCCTGGCCGAACCAGGGCTTGGACGATGCGTCGGCAAACTTCTTGAACTGCCAGCTCGGGCCGGCCATGTAGGTGGGCGTGCCGAAGATGATGGCGCTGGCAGCGGCCAGCGTCTCCCAGCCGCCTTCGGGCAGGTTGCCATCGGCATCGATGGCGATGAGCTCGGCGCCTGCGCCGTCCGCCACGGCCTGGGCCAGGCGCTGGGTGTGGCCGTAGCCAGAGTGGTAAACAACTGCGATCTGTGCCATGGAGAAACTCCTCAAAGGGGTTTGAAAACGAAAGGAAATGCCAGCCCGTCAGGCCGGCGAAAGGGCCGAGCGAAGCACGATACCTTCGCTCACCCCGCCTCAGCGCTCCCTTCACCGCAGCCGCGCCGACTGCGCGCGGCCAAGGCAAGGGGGTTGCTTCGCATCAGCGTTCGCCGCGGCGTGCGTCCAGGCTCCAGCCACCGGCGCCAAAGGCCACCAGGGCCAGCAGGCCACCGCTCACCGCCACGTTCTTGAAGAACATGAGCTGCTGCATCATTTGCTTGTCGGCCGGCAGGCTCCAGTAGGCGTGGAAGAAGAAGCTCGCCACCAGGGTGAACACCGCCAGCGCCAGGGCCGCAAAGCGCGTGCCGAAGCCGAAGATCAGCGCCAGGCTGCCCAGCACCTCGACCGCGGCGGCCACGGCGGCCGCCACCGTCGGCATGGGCAGGCCCACGGACGTGATGTAGCCGACCGTGCCGGCAAAGCCGGTGATCTTGCTGATGCCCGCAGGCAGGAACAGTGCCGCCAGCAGGAAGCGGGACGCCAGGGCGAAGGGGTTTTGCAGGTTGGCGAGCATGGTGGACTCCTCAGGTGGATGGTGTGGATGAAAAGAAAAAGAACGGTGCGAACACCGGGTGGGCGAAGCTTCAGGCGGCCAGGTCAAACACCAGCACCTCGGCGTCGTGGCCATGGGTCAACGACAAGGCGGTTTCGTTTTCCATCAGCGCGGCATCGCCGCCCGACAGGGGTTGTCCGTTGACCTTGAGCGCACCGCGGATCAGGTGCACATAGGTCTTGCGTGCGGGGTTCAGCGCCAGTGTGACGGCCTCTTGCGCGTCGAGCAAGCCCGCGTACACCGCAGCGTCGGCATGGATGCGCACGGAGTCCTGCGCGCCATCGGGCGACGCCACCAGCCGCAGCGCGCCGCGCTTGCCGGACTCTGCAAAGCTCTTTTGGGCATAGCTCGGCGCAATGCCGCGCACGTTGGGCTCGATCCAGATCTGCAGGAAGTGCGTGCTCTGGCCTTCGGCATGGTTGAACTCGCTGTGCGTCACGCCCGAGCCCGCGCTCATCAACTGCACGTCGCCGGGCGGTATGCCCACGATGTTGCCCATGCTGTCCTTGTGGGCCAGCTCGCCCGACAGCACGTAGCTGATGATCTCCATGTCGCGGTGGCCGTGCGTGCCGAAGCCCGTGCCGGCGGCAATGCGGTCTTCGTTGATCACGCGCAGGTTGCCAAAGCCCATGTGCTCGGGGTCGTAGTAGCCCGCGAACGAAAAGCTGTGGAACGACTGGAGCCAGCCATGGTCGGCATGGCCGCGGTCCTGGGATTTGCGAACAGTCAGCATGGTGCGTGCCCCTTTCAAGCCCTCACTGTAGGGCGGCGTGCGCCGTGGCAGGCGCTGCCGGATTGATGGCAATATTCAAAAAAATTGAATTACCATGGGGCAACCATGCAAAACGCACGCGATGTTCTCACCCCCGATGCGCTCGCCATGCTGCAGGTGATCGCCGAGGCCGGCAGCTTTGCCGCGGCGGCGCGGCAGCTGGGGCTGGTGCCCAGCGCCCTCACCTACCGGGTGCGGCAGATCGAGGATGCGCTGGATGTGCTGCTCTTTGACCGCAGCGCACGCCAGGCCAAGCCCACCGAGGCGGGCGTGGAGCTTTTGCGCGAAGGTGCGCGGCTGCTGCAGGACATCGACGCGGTGGCCCACCGCGTGCGCCGCGTGGCCACGGGCTGGGAGCCGCAGCTCACCATCTCGGTCGACGGCATCATCTCGCCCCACACCATGCTGGAGCTGGTGGATGCGTTCTACGCCATGGCCCCGCCCACGCGCCTGAAGCTGCGCGACGGCATCATGACCGGCACGCTGGAGGCACTGACATCGGGCCGCGCGGACCTGGCCATCGGGGTGTCGGTGTCCGGCGCCAGCATCGCGGGCCTGCAGCAGGCACCGCTGGGCGACGTGCTCTTCATCTACGTCGTGGCGCCGCACCACCCGCTGGCCGCTGTGCCCGAACCGATCACCGACGCCACCTTGCTGCAGCACCGCGCCGTGGCCGTGGCCGACTCGGCCACGCGCGGCGGCGCCACCATGGGCCTGCTGGGCGGGCAGGACGTGCTCACCGTGGACACCATGCAGGCCAAGGTGCGCGTGCAACTGCGCGGCCTGGGCGGCGGGTTTCTGCCCGAGCCCATGGTGCGCCCGTACGTGGAGGCCGGCCGCCTGGTCGCCCGCCAGGTGGCGCGCCCCGAACGCAACGTGCGCGTGCACTACGCCTGGGGCGGCCCCGGCTTCACCGCGCCGGGCCGCGCGCTGCAGTGGTGGCTGACCCAGCTGCAAAGCGCCGCCACCCGCCGCGCCCTGCTGGAAAACCACCATCACTTCTGACCCCGATCAGGCGCCAGGCGGGCAGCGCCGCGTGTAGAGTGGTTCCTGTTGGTTTTGTCCTGTTGGTTTTGCATTGCATTTCACCTGTCGACCGTCACCGAAAGGCCTTCCATGAGCAAACCTGATCCCCTCCCCGCCAAACGGCTCCGACGCACCAGCGCCCCCGCTTCCACCCCGCAGGCAGCCCCTGCAGCCCCCACCACCGCATCCGGCAAACCCCAGCGCCATTTCGCCATCATCGGCGCGGGCATGGCCGGCATCGCCTGCGCACGCACCCTGGTGCAGGCCGGCCACCGCGTGACGGTATTCGAGAAATCTTCCCGCGCCGGGGGCCGTACCGCCACCATCGACAGCCCCTTCGGCAACTTTGACGCGGGCGCGCAGTACTTCACCGTGCGCGACCCGCGCTTTGCGCGCGCCATCGACACCGTGCCCGGCGTGTGCAAGCGCTGGAGCGCCAACTCCGTGCAGGTGCTTGACGCCGCAGGCCGCGTGGCCGCCGTCGGTCTGCCGCACCGCGAGGCGCACTGGGTGGCCAGCCCCGGCATGCAGTCTCTGGTGGCCACCTGGGCCGAGCCGCTGCGCCTGGCGGGCCAGCTGATCACCGACACCCGCGTTTCGCGCATCGAGCGCGACGCCGTCAACCCTTCCGGCTGGCAGTTGCGCACCGAAGGCGCCGGTGGTACGCAGCACGTCTATGCCGGTTTCGACGCCGTGCTGCTGGCCCAGCCGGCCGTGCCCGCGCAGGCCCTGCTGGCCAGCTCCGCCATCGACACGCCCCTGTCCGACCCGCTGTCCACCGTCGCCATCGCCCCCTGCTGGACGCTGATGCTGGCCTACCCGCAGGCCGTGCGACCGGGCCTCACGACGCTCGGCCCGCAGTGGAACGCCGCACGCAGCACCCACCACCGCATCGCCTGGCTGGCCCGCGAATCCTCCAAGCCCGGCCGCAACGTGGTGGAGCGCTGGACGGTGCAGGCCAGCCCCGCCTGGTCGGCCGAACACCTGGAAGACGACGAAGCCCGCGTGCAGGCCAAGCTCCTCAAGGCCTTTTCCGAAGTGACCGGCATCCGCGCGCAGCCTGCGCATGCGGACACGCGCCGCTGGCGCTATGCCCAGACCACCCACCCCCTGGGCAAGACCCATCTGTGGGACTCCGGCATGGGCCTGGGTGCCTGCGGCGACTGGTGCCTGGGGCACCGCGTGGAAGACGCCTTCGTGTCGGGCCTGGAGCTGGCACTCGCCGTGGCATGACGGCTGGCCCGCCCCCGGGGGGGCTGCACCTCGGCGGCCATGTCGGCCGCAACATCGGCGGCTATATCGGCCGCTTTGCGCCGTCGCCCACCGGCCCGCTGCATGCGGGCTCGCTGGTGGCGGCGCTGGCCAGCTGGCTGGACGCACGGGCGCACGGTGGGCAGTGGCTGGTGCGCATCGAAGATGTGGACACCCCCCGCTGCATCCCCGGCGCCGACACCTTCATCCTGCAGCAGTTGGCGTCCTGCGGCCTGGTGCCCGACGCACCGCCGGTGTGGCAGTCTGCGCGCGGCGATCTCTTCCAGAAGGCATTGGACCAGCTGATCGCCCAAGGCGACGCCTACCCCTGCGCCTGCTCCCGCAAGGACATCGAAGACACCCAGGCGGCCCTGGGCCATGCGCGCGAGCGCCACGCCGCGCTGCCCTACCCCGGCACCTGCCGCCATGGCCTGGGCGGCCGCACAGCGCGTTCGTGGCGGTTCAATGCGCACGATTTAGAGCAAAAAAGGCCTCTACCGCTGGATAGGCAAGCGCAAGCAGCTACCAATTCAATAGCAACCAACGTGTTGCACTGGCAAGACCGCCGCCTGGGGCCCCAGCAGCAGAACGTCGCCGACACCGTGGGCGACTTCGTGCTGCGCCGCGCCGACGGCCTGTGGGCCTACCAGCTGGCCGTGGTGGTCGACGATGCCGCGCAAGGCATCACCGACATCGTGCGTGGCGAAGACCTGGCCGACAACACCCCGCGCCAGATACTGCTGCAGCAGGCCCTGGGCGCCGCCACGCCCCGCTACCTGCACACGGCCCTGGTGTGTGGCGAGAACGGCGAAAAACTGTCCAAGCAAAACGGCGCGCAGGCGCTGGACCTGGACCACCCGCTGCGCGCGCTGGCGCAGGCCGCCGGGGTACTGAAACTGCCCCCCGTGGCCGATGCAAACACTGGTTGCATTTCAGACGCGTTACAAGCGTGGGTTTCAGCGTGGCGACGAAACTACAATGGCGCACCGTGATTGAACAGAACAACGCCTTAGCCCCCGCCGACGCAGCCGCCGATGCTGCGGTTGCCCCCGCCGCCACCGGAGGCATTCCCGCCGGTGTGACCCACCCCAAGACCATCAAGAGCTTCGTGCGCCGCGCCGGCCGCACGACCACCGGCCAGGCCAAGGCCTTTGAAGATCTCGGCCCGCGCTTCGTGCTGCCCTATACCGCAGCCCCCATCGACGCCACCGCCACCTTCGGCCGCAGCGCCCCCCTGGTGCTGGAGATCGGCTTCGGCATGGGCGAGGCCACGGCCCACATCGCCCGGGTGCGGCCTGGCGACAACTTCCTGTGCTGCGAAGTGCACGAGCCTGGCGTGGGCGCGTTGCTCAAGCGCATCGGCGAGCAGGAGCTGACCAACATCCGCATCCTGCAGCACGACGCGGTCGAAGTCATCGACCACATGCTGCCCGAAGGCAGCCTCGACGGCGTGCACATCTTCTTTCCGGACCCCTGGCACAAGACCAAGCACAACAAGCGGCGCCTGATCCAGCCGCCGCTGGTGGCCAAGCTGGCCGCGCGCCTCAAGCCCGGCGGCTACCTGCATTGCGCCACCGACTGGCAGCCCTATGCCGAGCAGATGCTGCAGGTGCTCAGTGCCGAAGCGCTGCTGCAAAACACTGCCGAAGGCTTTGCCCCACAGCCCGACTACCGCCCCCTCACCAAGTTCGAGAACCGCGGATTGCGTCTCGGGCACGGTGTGTGGGATGTTGTGTTCAACAGACGCCATTGACAACGTGTCCTCGCTGGCCCAACGTACATCCCCGATGAAGCCCATTCTCCAGAATCTGGTTGAGATGACCGGCCACCGCGATCACTTGCGGTTGGAAGTGTCGGTGTTGTCCACGTTGCAAAAGCTCAGCAGCATCGTCGAGGTGAGGGCCCTGGAGCTTTTCACCCACGCCGGCGTGCCGCACGTGCGGCCCCGCACCTGGGTCGACAACGGCAACCTGGTGTCCACCGACTCGGAAGCCGCCGCCGACCCCCGGCGCGAAGCCCTCGACCAGTACCCCGCCCTGCGCGAATGCGTGGCCAGCCACGGCGACAGCGCACTGGCATCGCCCCGCCGGGGCCGGTACGTGCTGTGGCTGCCGGTGTGGATGCAGGACAAGGTCAGCACGTGCCTTGAGATCACCCAGTCCCGCCCGTTCTCGGCCCACAAGCTCGATGTGCTCAAGGGCGTGTTCCAGGTCTACCAGAACTACCAGAGCCTGCTGGACTACAGCGAGCGCGACGCGCTGACCGGCCTGTTCAACCGCAAGACCTTCGACGAGCAGTTCTCCCGCCATGCCAGCGCACTGGCCAGCAGCAACGCAGCGGCCATCAGCGAATCGTTTGCCCCGGAAGACGGCCCGCTGCCCAGTGAACCCGTGCAGCAATGGCTGGCGGTGGTGGACATCGACCACTTCAAGCAGGTCAACGACCGCTTCGGCCACCTGTACGGCGACGAGGTGCTGATCCTGATCGCCAACATCCTGCGCAGCTCGTTCCGCAGCCACGACCGCATCTTCCGCTTCGGCGGCGAGGAGTTCGTGGTGCTGCTGCGCTCCACCACGCTCAGCACGGCGCACCGCGTGTTCAACCGCTTTCGCATGGCGGTGCAGGAGTACAACTTCCCGCAGGTAGGCACCGTGACGGTGAGCCTGGGGTTCGTGAGCACTTCGCAGGGCTCGCCGGTCGAGATTCTGGGCCAGGCGGACCAGGCGCTCTACTACGCCAAGGAACACGGCCGCAACCAGGTGTGCTTCTACGACGACCTGGTGTCCAGCGGACAGCTCGCGGCCAAGGTGGCCAACGACGACGTCGAGCTGTTTTGACCGCTGGGGCTGGTTGAAGGGATGCAAGCCCGTAACCGGGCTGCACCACCCGCAGCGCCCGGCTCGGTTTGCCACACTCACTCCAGCGACGCGAGGATCGCCTCCACATCCACTGCATCGCGCTGCGCCTCGGGCAGGAACTGCAGCGCATAGTCGCGCCACACGCCGCTTTGCAGGAAGAAGCGGAACACCTCCGGATCGATGTGCCGCTCGCGCACCATCTGGGCCATGATCTTGAGCGACTCGGACAGCGTCTTGGGCGGCTTGTAGGGCCTGTCGGCGGCGGTCAGGGCCTCGAAGATGTCGGCCAGCGTCATCACGCGGTCGGCCAGCGTGAGGTCGGCCGATGTCAAACGGCGGGGGTAGCCGGTGCCGTCGAGCTTTTCATGGTGCGACCCGGCAATGCTGGGCACGCGCGCCAGGTGCGGCGGAAACGGCAGGCCGCTGAGCATCACGATGGTCTGCACGATGTGGTCGTTGATCCTGAAACGGTCTTCCGCCGTGAGCGTGCCGCGCCGGATGGACAGGTTGTGCAGCTCGCCCAGGTGCGCCTGCTGCGCGGGCAGCGTCATGTCAAAGCCCCAGCGGTTGGCCGGGTTGCCCGCCTCGACCGGCGGACGCCTGTCACCCCAGGGCACGATGTGCTCCGGCCGGTCGGCCAGCAAGGGCTCGTTCGCCGGCAGGGGCCGCACCGGCACCTTGGCCAGGCGCGCCGCCTCGGCCTTCGACAGGCCCAGCCGGTCGTCGAAATGGCGCTGCCACACCTGCCGCGCAATGGCTGCCAGGCGATGCACATCGGCGTCGTCCATGAACTCGCCACCCACGTTGCACCGGGCCACAAACGCAAACTCCTCCTGCAGCCGGTCGCGCCGCTGCAAGAGCTCGCGCTGCAGTCGCACCGGGTCCACGCCCGCCACCTGTTGCTTCCAGTAATCCAGCTCTGCATCGCGCCACAGCACCTCGAAGCGCATGCGCACCTCGTGGATGCGGTTGTGCAGGGTTTCGAGCTTGGTGGCCTTGTCGATGATGTGCTCGGGGCTCGTGACTTTGCCGCAGTCGTGCAGCCAGGCTCCCAGGCGGAATTCATACCGCTCGGCATCGGTCATCGCCACAGGGGCAAACGGCCCCTCGGTCGCATCGCACAGGCGCTGCATCAGCGACTCGGCCAGCTGCGGCACCCGGTCGCAGTGGCCGCCGGTGTAGGGGCTCTTGGCATCGATGGCATCGGCCATCAGGCGGATGACGGCGTCGAACAGCTTCTTTTGCCCCTCGATCAGGCTGCGCGTCTCGATGGCCACCGACAGCGTGCCCGAGAGCTTCT
The DNA here is from genome assembly GCF_001424425.1 of Acidovorax sp. Leaf191. Taxonomy (GTDB): domain Bacteria; phylum Pseudomonadota; class Gammaproteobacteria; order Burkholderiales; family Burkholderiaceae_C; genus Acidovorax. The sequence goes on along the minus strand of NZ_LMPT01000022.1, from coordinate 46,360 downwards.
CGACAAACGCCCGAAAATGCACGTCCTCTTCTTGCCCCTCTTCACGCCCCTGCGTCACCCGGTAGCGCAGCACCAGCAGGCCCAGCGGCTGCCCGTCGCGCGTGCGCAGCTGCACCCGCAGCACACGGTGGTGGCTGGCGGTCTCAGCATCGTCGTCTTCGTGCTCATCGCCGGGCTGCGGCTCGCCATGGTTGATGAAGTGGCCCATCGGCAGGTGGTCCGGGTAGCGCGACTGGTGGTCCGGGTCTTCGCAATAGCGGGCCGTGCGCAGCAACCCGGCGCGCTGCGGCTCCACCAGGTACACGGCCCCGGCGGTGCAGCTGGTGGCGCGCACCAGCTCGAACAGCACGCTCGACAGCATCAGGTCCAGCCGCGACTCAGCGCTGATGTGGTGGGTAATGTCCAGAAACTCCTGAATGGTCTCCGACATGCGGTCCATCACCTGGCCCAGCGCCCGCACCTCGCGCACGGGCGACCGGCGCACCGCCGCCCGGCGAAAGTCGAACCTTGCCAGCGCCTGGGCCTGAATGGCCAAGCCCGACAGGCTGCGCCCCACCCTGCGCCCAGCCAGCCATCCCAGCGGCAACATGAGCGCGATCAAGCCCAGCGACAGCCAGACCTGGCGGCGCAGGTTGTCGTTCACGCCCGAGAGCAATTCCCGGGTCGGGATCGCCATCAGGACCTGCAGGCCCTGCCAGCGGGGCGAGGTGAGTGGCAGCACCTTGGCCAGCCACTCCTCGCCGTCGGCCATGAAGCGGTGCGACGGCCCGGCCTTGAGCCCCATCGCCTGGATGGCCTGCAGGCTGGGCACGCCCAGCGCGCTGAGCGTGCGCAGCTCCAGCCGGGGCGAGCCAGCGTCTTCGCTGCGCACCAGCACGCGGGCCATGTCGGGGTAGGCCAGCACGCGCAAATCGGGGTCCACCACGGCGATTTCGGTGCGCGGCATCAGGCGCAGGCTGCCGATCTCGGTACCCAGGTCGGTCAGGGCCACGTCCAGACCGAGCACCGCCCGCCCATCGTCGGTGGGCTGGCTCAGGGTCACGCCCACCTCCTGGGTGGTGAAGAACACATAGGGGGCCGTGAGCACCTGCGCCTTCTGCAGCGCCGCGTCGGCATACCAGGGCCGGCTTCGCGGGTCGTACCGGTACTCGGGCCGCACGGCCGAATCGATCAGGCGCAGCTTCGCGTCGTAGTAGCTCCAGCGGCCCACGGTGCTGGCACCGCCGCGCTCCCGCGCCATCGACTGCAGCAGGTACGCGGCCTCGGCAGGGGCCTCCAGCCGTGCGCGCAGGGCCGCATTGCGGATGGGGCGCAGCAGCAGAAACTGCCCGTCGGGGTAGCCGATGAACACGGCGGACAAGAGCTTGTTCTGCTCCAGCAGGCTGGCCAGCACCGGCAGGCGCAGCAGGCGTGCGGGCAAACTGGCGGCCGCAGCGATGGGGTCGAAAGCCAGCAGGCGGATGGTGGCGTCCGCAGGGTCCACGATGCGGTGCACCCGCTCGCTGATCAACTGGCTGATGTGCTGCGCGTTCTCGTCGGACGCATCGATCATGGCCTGCCGCGCGCTGGTGCCCACCTGATACACCAGCAGCGCCGTGAGCAGCAGCATGGCCAGCACCACGACCGAGGCGATGAGCACCTCGAAAGGGACGGTGATGCGGCGCCACCAGGGCAATGCGTCCGCCGCCGTGGCGGCGCGGGCCAGGCGCGCACCGGTGCCCGGCGACAGCGGCTGGGACGGGCGCGAGGAGTCCATCCGCCGCAATGTAGGGCGAAAGGCTGTAGTGCGTCACTCTCTTTTTGGCGTGGGCAGCACCATGGCATGCGGCGAGATGTCCCCCGTCGCCGTCGAACCCACGCAGCGACAGCGACAGCAGAAGTGGCAGCCACGGTGAAGCGCGGCAGGGTGCCGTCGAGCGCGGTCAAATTCGTCCGAACCCGCTCGTCGTCAGTAGGACGCGGTGCGATGCGGTCGGGCCCTGGCGAGCATCGGCCAGGCGCAAAAAAAGGGGCAGCGCCCCTTTTTCCGTGATGTGCTCGGCCATCGCCTCAGCCCCACCGTTACCGACGTCGCGACTTCTTTCGCTGCGCCTGCACCTGAAGCAGTCCCTCTGGACCGCCTGAACCACCTTCGCCAGACGTCAGCCCGGCGACATGGTGGTCCAGAGCCAGTCGATCAGCCCAGCTGCTGCGTCACCCAGCCCGTCACCGATGCCAGCGCTGCGGGCAGCTTGGACGCATCCGTGCCGCCCGCCATGGCCATGTCAGGCTTGCCGCCGCCCTTGCCGCCCACTTGCTGGGCCACGAAGTTGACCAGTTCGCCGGCCTTGAGCTTGCCGATGCTGTCGGACGTCACGCCCGCGGCGATCTGCACCTTGTCACCGTCCACGGCCGCCAGCACGATGGCGGCGGTCTTGAGCTTGTCCTTGAGCTTGTCCATGGTGTCGCGCAGGGTCTTGGCATCGGCGCCCGGCAGCGCAGCGGCCAGGACCTTCAGGCCCTTGATCTCCACCGCCTGGTTCACCAGCTCGTCGCCCTGGCTGGAGGCCAGCTTGCCCTTCAAGGCCGCCACTTCCTTCTCCAGCGCCCGCACGTTGTCGAGCGCCTGGCCGATGCGGCCATTGAGCTCGGTCGCCGATGTCTTGAGCGTGCCGGCCGCCTGGTTGACGGTGCTTTCAAGCTGCTGCAGGTAGGCCAGCGCATTGATGCCGGTCACGGCCTCGATGCGGCGCACGCCCGCGGCCACGCCGCCTTCGGCCACGACCTTGAACAGGCCGATGTCGCCCGTGCGCTGCACGTGGGTGCCGCCGCACAGCTCGCGGCTGGAGCCGATGTCGAGCACGCGCACGGTCTCGCCGTACTTCTCGCCGAACAGCATCATCGCGCCGGTTTTCTGGGCCGATTCGATGTCCATCACGCGGGCCTGCGTGGGGTGGTTGGCCAGGATTTCCTCGTTCACCAGGCGCTCGATCTCGCGCACCTGCGCATCCGTCACCGGGGCGTTGTGTGCGAAGTCGAAGCGGGTGCGCTCGGCGTTCACCAGGCTGCCCTTTTGCTGCACGTGGCTGCCCAGCACTTCGCGCAGGGCCTTGTGCATGAGGTGGGTGGCCGAGTGGTTGCGCACCGTGGCGGCGCGCAGGGCCGTGTTCACCTCGGCCTGCACTGTGTCGCCCACGTTCAGCGTGCCTTCTTCCAGCGTGCCGTGGTGGCCGTACACGTCGGCCTTCACCTTGAGCGTGTCGCCCACCGCAAAACGTGCCGAGCCGCTGGTGATGGTGCCTTCGTCGCCCACCTGGCCGCCGCTTTCAGCATAGAAGGGGGTGGTGTCGAGCACCACCACGCCGGTCTGGCCGGTCTTGAGGGCCGCGGTGCTGGTACCGTCCACGTAGATGGCGACAATTTTTGCGGCTTCGGCCAGCTTGTCGTAGCCGGTGAACTGGTTGATGTCACCGGTGTACTCGAGCGCCTTGTCCATCTTGAACTTGCCGGCAGCGCGGGCCTGGGCCTTTTGCTTTTCCATGGCGGCCTTGAAGCCGGCCTCGTCCACTTCGACGTCACGCTCGCGGCACACGTCGTTGGTCAGGTCCAGCGGAAAGCCGTAGGTGTCGTGCAGCTTGAAGGCCACGTCGCCGGGCAGCACCTTGGCGCCGCCGGCCAGGGCGGCGTCCAGGATTTCCATGCCGTTGGCCAGCGTCTCGAAGAAGCGCTCTTCCTCGGCCTTGAGCACTTCGGTGATGCGCTGCTCCTGCTCGCGCAGCTTGGGGTAGGCATCGCCCATCAGGCGCACCAGTTCGGGCACCAGCTTGTGGAAGAAAGGCGTCTTCTTGCCCAGCTTGTAGCCGTGGCGGATGGCGCGGCGCACGATGCGGCGCTGCACGTAGCCGCGGCCTTCGTTGCTCGGGATCACGCCGTCGCTCACCAAAAAGGCGGTGGCGCGGATGTGGTCCGCGATCACGCGCAGGCTCTTGTTGTTCAGGTCGGCCACGCCGGTCTCGCGGCCCGCGGCCTTGATCAGCGCGTCGAACAGGTCGATCTCGTAGTTGCTGTGCACGTGCTGCAGGATGGCGGCCAGGCGCTCCAGGCCCATGCCCGTGTCCACGCAGGGCGCGGGCAGCGGCGTGACCGAGCCGTCTTCGGCCATGTCGAACTGCATGAACACGTTGTTCCAGATCTCGATGAAGCGGTCGCCGTCTTCGTCGGGGCTGCCGGGAGGGCCGCCGGGGATGTGCGGGCCGTGGTCGTAGAAGATTTCCGAGCAGGGGCCGCAGGGGCCGGTGTCGGCCATCATCCAGAAGTTGTCGGACTTGTAGCGGCCGCCCTTGTTGTCGCCGATGCGGATCACGCGCTCGGGCGGCAGCCCGATTTCCTTGGTCCAGATGTCATAGGCCTCGTCGTCTTCCTGGTAGACGGTGGCCAGCAGGCGCTCCTTGGGCAGCTTGTAGACCTCGGTCAGCAGCTCCCAGGCCCACTTGAGCGACTCGCGCTTGAAGTAGTCGCCGAACGACCAGTTGCCCAGCATCTCGAAGAAGGTGTGGTGGCGGGCGGTGTAGCCCACGTTCTCCAGGTCGTTGTGCTTGCCACCGGCCCGCAGGCAGGCCTGCACGGACACGGCCCGGTTGTACGGGCGCTTGTCGGTGCCCAGGAACACGTCCTTGAACTGCACCATGCCCGAGTTGGTGAACATCAGCGTGGGATCGTTGCCGGGCACCAGGGGGCTCGACGCCACGATGGTGTGGCCCTTGGAGGCAAAGAAGTCCAGGAAGGACTTGCGGATGTCTGCGACGGAAAAAGTGGGATTGCTCATGGTGTGTAGGAGTGGTTTCACACAGCAGGCCGCCCTGCAGGCCAATGCCTGCGGGCCGCCCATCGGGACCAACCTTTCATTATAGGTTTGCTCTCCCTGGGGGCCGTGGCTGGGCAGCGACAGGCGGGCGCCGTGTGCGGCCATGGTCGCAACCGCCCTCCGCACGCGACGATGGTTATGCGTCCGCACCGCCCCATTCACGGACCGCAGACGCCGGGCGCCCTGGTGCGGCCCGCCCTCCTCTACTGGTAAAAGTCCTGCTTGTGGATTTTAGATATGTTGTTAATATATTTATAAATCCACCGAAGCAGCAGCGCTTCACCCTCACCCCCCGAAGGAGCATCCGTGAATCCCCAACCCCGCTGGCAAGGCATCTTCCCCGCCATCACCACCAAGTTCCACGCCGACGAGTCCATCGACGCCGAGGGCACGGCCCGGCACATCGACTTTCAGATCCGCAACGGCATCCATGGCCTGGTGACCTGTGGCTCGCTGGGCGAAGCCAGCACGTTGAGCCTGGAAGAAAAACTGGAGGTCGCCAAGATCGCCCTGGACGCCGCCGACGGCCGCATCCCGGTGCTGGCCAACGTCTCCGAGACCAGCACCCGCGAGGCCCTGCGCTACATCGACGGTGCCAACAAGCTGGGCGTGGCCGGCTACATGGTCATGCCCTCGGTGATCTACGTCGCCGATGCGCGCGAGGCCATGGCCAACGTGCGCGCCATGGCGGGCGCCGCCCAGCGCCCCCTGATGGTCTACAACAACCCCGTGGCGTACCGCGTGGACCTCAAGCCCGAGCACATGGTCGAGCTGGCCGACTGCGAGTGGATCGCCGCCATCAAGGAAAGCACGGGCGACATCCGCCGCATCACCGACCTGCGCAACACCGTGGGCGACCGCTACCAGCTCTTTCTGGGCGTGGACGATCTGGCCTACGAAGGCCTGGCCCTGGGCTGCGACGGCCTGCTGGCCGGCGTGGGCTGCGCCTTCCCGCGCGAAACCGTGGCGCTGTACGACCTGATGAAGGCCGGCAAGTTTGCCGAGGCGCTGCGGCTGTACCAGTGGATGACGCCCATGCTGCACCTCGATGTATCGAACAAGCTGGTGCAGAACCTCAAGCTCATCGACGCACTCGTCGGCGTCGGCACCGAGCACATGCGCCGCCCTCGCCTGCCGCTGGTGGGCGAAGAGCGCGCGTTCGTCGAAAGCGTGGTGAAGAAGGCGCTCGACACCCGCCCCACCCAGTACCAGTCCGTAGCCTGAGCAGGCCCGACCTGCCAGACCGCGCCGCCGGGCCGCACCGCCGGGTCACAGACGACAGCGGCCCTTTCATTCACCTCACCCACCCAAGGCTTCCCATGACACGTGCTTTCGGATTTCGCGCCCTGACCCCTGCCGCCATCGCCGCGCTGATGCTGGCCGGCCACGCCCACCACGCCAGCGCCCAGGAGCAGGTGGTGAAGATCGGCCACAGCGGCCCGCTCTCGGGACCCAATGCCTTTGCAGGCAAGGACAACGAGAACGGCGTGCGCCTGGCCGTCGAGGAGCTCAATGCCAAAAAAATCACCGTCGAAGGCAAGGTGCTGAAGTTCGAGCTGGTGTCCGAGGACGATCAGTGCGACGCCCGCACCGGCGTCAGCGTGGCGCAAAAGCTGGTGGACAGCGGCGTGAAGTTCGTCATGGGCCCGTACTGCTCGGGCGTGGCCATCCCGGCGTCGCGCGTGTACAGCGACGGCGGGGCCATGGTGTCCACCGTGGGCACCAACCCCAAAGTGACAGAGAGTGGCTACAAGAACCTGTTTCGCATCATCGCCAGCGACACGCAGATCGGCTCCAACATGGCCGTGTACGCCGCGCAGGTGATGAAGGTCAAGCAGGTGGCCGTCATCGACGACCGCACCGCCTTCGGCCAGGGCGTGGCCGACCAGTTCACCAAGGAGGCCAAGAAGCAGGGCCTGACCGTGGTGGGCCAGGAGTTCACCACCGACAAGTCCACGGACTTCCTGTCCATCCTCACCAGCCTCAAGGGCAAGCAGCCGCAGGCCATCTTCTTTGGCGGCTACGCACCGCAGGCCGCCCCGATGGCGCGGCAGATGAAGCAGCTGGGCCTGACCGCCAAGCTGCTGGGCGGCGACACGCTGTGCAGCCCCGAGGTGGGCAAGCTGGGTGGCGACGCCGTCAACGACACCGTGTTCTGCGCGCAGGGCGGCACCATGCTCGACAAGGCGGCCAACGGCCCGGCCTTCAAGGCCAAGTACAAGGCGCGCTTCAAGCTCGATGCCGACGCGTATGCGGCGTCTTACTACGACCAGGTGATGTTCATCGGCGAGTCGATGCAAAAGGCCAACTCCACCCAGCCCGCGAAGGTGGGCGCGCAGATGTACAGCGCCAGCTACCAGGGCGTGGCCGGCACCTATGCCTACGATGACAAGGGCAACCTCAAGCAGGCGCCCATCACGGTGCTGACCTTCCGCAACGCCGCGCCCTTTCCCTTGGCGAGTTATTGAAGCTGAAGCCCCCTTGACGAATCTTTGAAGCGCCCCTGGTCCCCATTTCGTCAAAAATGCAAGAACCGTTCAGGCTGAGCTTGTCGAAGCGCTGCGCAAGGCTTCGACAGGCTCAGCCCGAACGGTGTTGAATGATGGATGGAAAGCACATCCGCATCAGCTGCCGGCGGCGCCTTCCCCCCGAATCGCCCAGACCATCTGCAACGCCCTGAACCACCTCACACCATGAAACGCATCCAGATCCTCGACTCCCACACCGGCGGCGAGCCCACGCGGCTTGTCGTCGGCGGCTTTCCCGACCTGGGTGCGGGCAGCATGGCCGAGCGCCGCGCGCTGCTGGCCAGCCAGCACGATGCATGGCGGGCCGCCACGGTGCTGGAGCCGCGCGGCAACGATGTGATCGTGGGGGCGCTGCTCTGCGCGCCGCAGGACCCTGCCAACGCGGCGGGCGTGATCTTCTTCAACAACACCGGCTACCTCGGCATGTGCGGCCACGGCACCATCGGCCTCGTCGCTTCGCTGGCCTACCTGGGCCGCATTAAGCCGGGCGAGCACCGCATCGAGACGCCCGTGGGCACCGTCACCACCACGCTGCACGATGACGGCTCGGTCAGCGTGCGCAATGTGCCCGCATATCGGCTGCACCACCAGTTGGCCGTCGACGTGCCGGGCTATGGGCGCGTGGTGGGCGACGTGGCCTGGGGCGGCAACTGGTTCTTTCTGGTGGCGGACCACGGCCAGCGCGTGGCCAGCGACAACCTCGACGCCCTGACGGCCTACACCTTCGCAGTCCAGCAGGCATTGAAGGACCAGGGCATCCGCGGCGACAACGGCGGCGAGATCGACCACATCGAACTCTTTGCCGACGACGACCGCACCGATGAACCGGCCGACAGCCGCAACTTCGTGCTGTGCCCCGGCAAGGCCTACGACCGCTCGCCCTGCGGCACCGGCACCAGCGCCAAGGTGGCGTGTCTCGCAGCCGACGGCAAGCTGCAGCCGGGCCAGGTGTGGCGCCAGGCCAGCATCATCGGCAGCGAGTTCGAGGCCAGCTACACGCTGGCCGGTGACGGCAGCGGCGGCAGGGTCATCCCCACCCTGCGCGGCCGTGCCCACATGAGCGCCGAGGCCACGCTGCTCATCGAAGACAACGACCCCTTCGGCTGGGGCATCAAGCTGTGAAGGCCCCCGGTGTCGCTGCGCGCCTTCCACCCAGGGGGACAACGGCCTGTGCTGCAGGGCGGCCGTTGCTGGCCGTCCACGCGCTCGGAGCGCGCCCTGTCCACCGGCAGTTGGCGACACGAAACGGCGTGAACGCCTGCGATCCATCCCTCAGCGCACTGCGTACTTTTCTGCCATGCAGCACACCGATGTCCTCGTGATCGGCGCCGGCATCATCGGCGCGGCCTGCGCGCACGCGCTGGTGCAGGCCGGGCTGTCGGTGCGCATCGTCGACGCGCGCCTGGGCGGCGCCACTGCGGCCGGTATGGGGCACCTGGTGCTGATGGACGACAACCCGGCGGAGCTCGCGCTCAGCCAGGCGTCGCTGAACCTCTGGCACACCTGGGCGCCGCGCATGGATGCCGGCTGCGCCTTCAGCGCCTGCGGCACGCTGTGGCTGGCCGCCAATGACGCCGAGCTGCAGGCCGCACAGGACAAGCGCGCCACGTTGCAGGCCCACGGCGTGGACTGCGAACTGCTGGACGCCGCCGGTCTGGCGCGCGCCGAGCCGGCACTGCGCCCCGGCATGGCCGGTGCGCTGCGCATCGCTGCCGACAGCGTGGTCTACGCCCCACGCGCCGCGCAGTGGCTGCTGGACGACGCCGCCCTGCACGGCGGCCCCGGCCGTCTGTGCATCGAAGAGGCCGAGGTCGTACACATCGACGGCCAGTGCGCCACGCTGCGGGACGGCAGCACGCGCCAGGCGGGCGCCATCGTGCTGGCCAGCGGCATCCACGCCGCCGCGCTGTGCCCCGGCCTGCCCCTGCGCCCCAAGAAGGGCCACCTGCTCATCACCGACCGCTACCCCGGCACCGTGCACCACCAGCTGGTGGAGCTGGGCTACATCACCAGCGCGCACCACAGCGACGGCACGTCGGTGGCCTTCAACGTGCAGCCGCGGCCCACGGGGCAGTTGCTGATCGGCTCGTCGCGCGAGTTCGACACCACCGACCCGGCGGTCAACGACGCCGTGCTGGCGCGCATGCTGCAGCGCGCGCTGGAGTACCTGCCGGGCCTGGCCGACCTGAACGCCATCCGCACCTGGACAGGCTTTCGCGCGGCCACGCCCGATGGCCTGCCCATCATCGGCGCGCACCCGCACCGCCCGCACCTCTGGCTGGCCGTGGGCCACGAGGGGCTGGGCGTGACCACCGCCCCGGCCACGGCGCAGCTGCTGGCTGCGCAGATCACGGGCACCCCGCTGCCGCTTGATGCTGCGCCCTTCGCAGCCCACCGTTTCGCATCGCTGCAGGCATGACCGACCCCGCCACCATCACCCTGTCGCTGGACGGCCATTCCGTGCAGGTGCGCCCCGGCACCACCGTGGCCGCGGCCCTGGCGCAAGCGCAGCCGCCGGGCGCCACGCGCCGCTCGGTGCGCGGCGAGGTGCGCGCCCCGCTGTGCGGCATGGGCATCTGCCACGAATGCCGCGTGCAGATCGACGGCGTGCGCCGCCTGGCCTGCCAGACGCTGTGTCGCGACGGCATGCAGGTGGCCACCGGCTTGCAGACCCCGAACAGCAGCCCACCATGACCACCGCCACTCCCACCGCTACTCCCACCGCATCCCCCGACGCCCCACCGTCCACCTGCGACCTGCTCATCGTGGGCGCAGGCCCTGCCGGGCTGGCCGCCGCGCTGGCGGCTGCGCCCAGCGGCGCACGCATCGTGCTGCTGGACGACAACCCTGCCCCTGGCGGCCAGATCTGGCGCGACGGCCCGGGCGTCACGCTGCCCCCCGCCGCCCGGCAGCAACGCGACGCGCTGGAGCGCCACGCCCATGTGCAGCTGCGCTGCGGCACGCGCGTGGTGGGCCTGGCCGAGCAGACGGCGCGCAGCGCGGGCCTGCATGCGCTGTGGCTCGAAGACGCACAGGGCGGCTGGGTGCAGCACGCCCGCCAGATCATCCTGTGCACCGGCGCGCGCGAACTGCTGCTGCCCTTCCCCGGCTGGACGCTGCCGGGCGTGACCGGCGCGGGTGGCCTGCAGGCGCTCATCAAGGGCGGCCTGCCGGTGGCCGGCCAGCGCATCGTGGTGGCGGGCAGCGGCCCACTGCTGCTGGCGGCTGCGCACACCGCCCGGCAGGCCGGCGCACAGGTCGTCGCCGTGGCCGAACAAGCCCCCTGGACTGCGCTGGCCCGATTCGGTGCCAGCCTGGCGCGCTGGCCGGGCAAGGCTGTACAGGCCGCAGCCTTGCTGCCCGCGGTGTACCGCGCCGGCAGCCATGTGGTGCGTGCCCACGGCGCCCATGGCGCCCACAGCCCACACGGCGCGGTGCAGTCGGTCACGCTCCGCCAGGGCGGGCAGGAGCGCGAGATCGCCTGCGACCGCCTGGCCTGCGGCTTTGGCCTGGTGCCCAACACCGAACTCGGCCAGATGCTCGGCGGGCGCGTGGGCGAGCGCCAGGGCCTGGCGGTCGATGCGGACCAGCGGCTGCTGCGCGGTGGCGCCGCCCACGGCCCCGGCGAACCACACCCCGCCGATGCTGTGCCGGGCCTGCTGGCCGCGGGGGAGTGCACCGGCTTTGGCGGCAGCGAGCGCTCGCGCGCCGAAGGTGCCATTGCCGGCCACATCGCCGTGGGCGACATCGCCGCGGCCCGCGCACTGCACGCCGAGCGCGCCCGCTGGCATGCCTTTGCGGACGCGCTGCACCGGCACTTTGCGCTGCAGCCCGCGCTGCGCCGGCTGGCCGAGCCGGACACGCTGGTGTGCCGCTGCGAAGACGTGCGCTACGCCGACCTTGCCGAGCGCTCCGGCTGGATCGACGCCAAGCTGCACACCCGCTGCGGCATGGGCGCCTGCCAGGGCCGCATCTGCGGCGCAGCCACGCACCACCTGCTGGGGTGGACGCCCGCCCCGCCGCGGCACCTGCTGGCGCCCGTGCGCATCGGCACGCTGGCCGCTGTGGCCGATGTAGCCGATGTAGCCGCAAGCAGCAGCCGTGCCGACGAGGCCCCGCGGCACACCGGTTGACGAGGCGCCACCACGTGGCGGCAGGCCCCCTTTCGCGCCGGCACTGCCACGGCGCAACATCAGTCGCCCCGCGCGCGCACGCGCTGCTTGCCGTGGCGCCCGCGGGGTCATACCCTGAGGCCACTAAGATTCCGCTCCAAACACAACACCTACAACACCGGACACGCCCTCCATGACCACCCGCAGCGCCCCCACCCAGCGAGACCCGGCCCTCAAGCGGCGCGCGGCCGACGTGGCCTACGACGCCATCGAGACCATGATCTCCACGCTGCAACTGCTGCCCGGCTCACCGGTAGTCGAGGCCGAGATCGTGGAACGCACCGGCCTGGGCCGCACCCCCGTGCGCGAGGCGCTGCTGCGCATGGTGTCCATCGGGCTGATTGCGCAGCAGCCCCGGCGCGGGCTGCTGGTGTCGCACATCGACCTGGCGGACCACCTGGACGTGATCCAGACCCGCCGTGTGCTGGAGCGCCTGATCGCCGCCTGCGCCGCCCGCCGCGCCACCGCGCCGCAGCGCCAGGCCATCGTGCTGTGCGCCGAGAAAATGGTGGATGCCGCGGCGCGGGGCCACCTGGACGACTACATGCAGGCCGACCACGCGCTGGACGTGGTCGTGCACCAGGCCTGCCAGAACCATTCCGCCGTCAAAAGCGTGCAGCCGCTCATCGTGCAGTGCCGGCGGTTCTGGTACGCCTACCAGCACGAGGGCGAGGTGTCGGAAGGTGCCCGGGCCCACATGCACCTGGCGCAGGGCATCGCCAGCGGTGACGAGGCGCACGCCGTGGCGGGTGCCGAGCAGTTGCTCGACTACCTGGAGCGGTTTGCGCGGCACATCATCGATCGGTGATGAGAAAGTGCCGATGTCCAGACGGGGCGACGAGCCGACAGGCCGACATGGCACACAGCCGGCGACGCGCGGCAGGAAAAGCTATCATTTTTATAGCTGCCAGCGCTTGACCATCAAGCGGTAGCGGCCAAAAACATTCAAAAGAACAGGCAGGTAGCCCGCGCTGCCCGCCCCTAGTCGCCCGCCTGCTGCCCGGCCGCGATGCGCTGCTCCAGAAAGCGCCACAGGCGCTCGTCCTGGCTGAACGACACGTTGAAGCGCAGCCAGCCCGTGGGGCGTGGCTCTACCAGGAACAGCTGGCCGGGGCCGAGCATGATGCCCGCGCCCGTGGCTTCCTTCGACAGCTCCGCGCTGTCGGGCAGGTCGGGGTGCCGCGCCCACAGGTACATGCCGGCCTCGGGCTCGTGGAACAGCTCGAAGCCCAGGCTCAGCAAACGCCGCCCCACGCTGCGGTGCGCCTCGGCCAAACGCTCGCGCAAGGACTTCAGGTGCTTGCGCCAGCGGCCGTCGGTGACCACGCCGAAGGTCACGCGCTCGGTGATCTCGGACGAGGTCAGGCCCGAGATCATCTTGATCTGCACCAGCTCGTCCAGCAGGTCGCGCCGCGCGGCCACATAGCCCGTGCGCAGGTTGGGCGAAATGGTCTTGGAAAAACTCCCGATGTAGATCACGCGGTTGAGCTGGTCCAGGCTCGCCAGCGACGGGCGCACGCCCGTGTCCATGTCGGCATAGATGTCGTTTTCGACCAGCAGGAATCCGTGCTGCTCGGCCAGTTGCAGCAGCCGGTGCAGGTGCGCCACCGACGCCACCGAACACGTGGGGCTTTGCAGCCGTGGCTGGGTGAAGTAGGCCGTGGGTTTGTGCTCGGCCAGCAGCGCCTCCAGCGCCGGCAGGTCGTAGCCGGTCGCGGTGCGCGGCACGCCCACCAGTTGCGCACCTGCAAAGCGCAGCATGAACAGCAGGTTGGGGTAGCCCGGGTCGTCCACCAGCACCACGTCGCCGGCCTTCACGATACGCCGCGCGATCAGGTCCAGCGCCTGGCTGGAGCCCTGCGTGAGCAGCACCTGGTCCGCATCCACTGCCAGGTGGTGCTCGGCCAGCGACTCGGCCACCACCATGCGCAGCGCCATGTGGCCATGCGGCAGGCCGTAGCCGTCGAGCTCCGGCCCGTCGGCCGACAGCTGGCGCATGCTGCGCCGCACCGCGTCGCCGAACAGCCAGTCGTGCGGCAGCCAGCCGCAGCCGGGTTTCATCGGCAGGTTTCGGTTTTCAAAAATTTGTTTGAGGTACCAGCGTGCATCGAAACGGGGCACCGGCCGCGCCAGTGCCCCAGCGCTGGGCGCGGCACCGTCGTTGTCGCGCCGCTTCACGAAGAAGCCCGCATTCGCCCGCGAGACCAGCCAGCCCTGCGCGACCAGGCGGTCGTAGGCCTCGACCACGGTGAACACGCTCACGCCGTGGGCGGCCGCGAAGGCGCGGATGGAGGGGAGCTTGCTGCCTGGCTTGAGCACCTGCCCCGTGATGAGCCCCCGCAGGCCGTCGACGATTTGGCTGACCAGGGGGGTCTGGAGATCCGGGCTGAGAGTGAGCATCAAGAGGGCCAAAAAGGGGGCGAATTGTGCACCGTCCTGGCGCACACCAGATCAGGGATTGCCTGTACAGGATTCTAGACCTGCACAGTGCGCGCCCGGCAGCGCTGCGGTGTACATGGACGGTCCGCGGCGCGGCTTCCAGAATTCGCCGCATTCCTTCCTTCATCCATTCATTGCCTCGTTCACACCACGCCACCGCCATGCAGCAAGACCGCCACTTCACCAACGCCGCCCTCCTCGCCCGCCGCCATGCCGCCGTGGCACGGGGCGTGGGCCAGGCCCACGAACTCTTCGTCCAGAAGGCCCGCAACGCCGAGCTGTGGGACGTGGAAGGCCGCCGCTTCATCGACTTCGCCGGCGGCATCGCGGTGCTCAACACCGGCCACCTGCATGCGGGCGTGATCGACGCCGTGAAGGCACAGCTGGATCTGTACACCCACACCTGCTTCCAGGTCGTGGCGTACGAGCCCTACGTGGAAGTGGCGGAGCGCCTGAACACGCTGGCCCCCGGTGCCTTCCCCAAGAAAAGCCTGCTCCTGACCACCGGCGCCGAAGCGGTGGAGAACGCCGTGAAGATCGCCCGCGCCTACACCCAGCGCCCCGGCGTCATCGCCTTCACGGGCGGCTACCACGGCCGCACCAACCTCACGCTGGGCCTCACCGGCAAGGTCGTGCCGTACAAGACGGGCTTCGGGCCCTTCCCCGGCGAGGTGTACCACGCCCTGTTCCCCAACGCGCTGCACGGCGTGGGCGTGGAGCAGGCGCTGCAGTCGGTGGAGCTGATCTTCAAGAACGACGTGGAGCCCGAGCGCGTGGCGGCGTTCATCGTGGAGCCGGTGCAGGGCGAAGGCGGCTTCTACGTGGCGCCGCCCGAGTTCATCGCCGGCCTGAAGGCGCTGGCCGACCGCCACGGCATCCTGCTCATTGCCGACGAAGTACAGACCGGCGCGGGCCGCACCGGCACCTGGTTTGCGTGCGAGCAGTGGCCCGTGGCGCCGGACCTCATCACCACCGCCAAGTCTCTGGCGGGCGGCTTTCCGCTAGCCGGCGTGGTGGGCCGGGCCGACGTGATGGACGCCCCCGCCCCCGGCGGCCTGGGCGGCACCTATGCCGGCAGCCCCGTGGCCTGCGCCGCGGCGCTGGCCGTGATCGAGGCGTTCGACAAAGAACAGCTCCTGGCCCGCAGCCAGGACATGGGCGCGCTGCTGGTGCGCAGCCTCAAGGACCTGGCGGCCAAGGTGCCAGCCATCGGCGATGTGCGCGGCCTGGGCGCCATGGTCGCCATCGAGCTGTTCGAAGCCGGGGACGTGCACCGCCCCGACGCAGCACTGACGAAGAAGGTGGTGGCCGAGGCCGCGCGGCGCGGGCTCATCCTGCTGTCGTGCGGCACCTACGGCAATGTGATCCGCATCCTGGTGCCGCTCACCGCCTCCAACGAACTGCTGGACGAAGGCCTGGCCATCCTGGCCGCCAGCTTCGCCGCCGTGGGCTGAGCCCCGGATTTTCATCTGCCCGCATTCAACCCATGGCCACCACGATGACCCCTGCAGAACCCCTGGTCCGCTTCAGCGGCGTGCAAAAGACCTACGACGGCGAACAGCTGGTCGTGCGCGCGCTGGACCTGGACATCGAGCGCGGCGAGTTCCTGAGCCTGCTGGGGCCCTCGGGCTCGGGCAAGACCACCACGCTGATGATGCTGGCGGGGTTCGAGTCACCCACGGCCGGCGACATCCTGCTGGACGGCAAGCAGATCACCCGCACCCCGCCGCACAAGCGCAACTTCGGCATGGTGTTCCAGAACTACGCGCTGTTCCCGCACCTCACGGTGGGCGAGAACGTGGCCTACCCGCTCACGGTGCGCAAGGTGCCCAAGGCCGAGCAGGCCACGCGCGTGAAGAAAGCGCTGGACATGGTGCGCCTGGCGGGCATGGCCGACCGCCTGCCCACGCGCCTGTCGGGCGGGCAGCAACAACGCGTGGCCCTGGCCCGCGCGCTGGTGTTCAACCCCGAGCTGGTGCTGATGGACGAACCTCTGGGCGCGCTGGACAAGCAGCTGCGCGAGCACATGCAGATCGAGCTGAAAGAGCTGCACCGCCAGCTGGGCGTGACCTTTGTCTACGTCACGCACGACCAGGGCGAGGCGCTGACGATGAGCGACCGCGTGGCCGTGTTCAACGAAGGCGTGATCCAGCAGCTGGCCGATGTGGAAACGCTGTACGAGGCGCCGTCCAACCGCTTCGTGGCCGGTTTCGTGGGCGACAGCACGGTGCTGACCGGCACGCTGCACGGCGCGGGCGGCGACGATGCCGCCATCCAGCTGCCCGGCGGCCATCTGCTGCCGGGCCGGAACGTGAACCACAGCGCACGCGGCGCCCGCGTGCAGGCCTGCGTGCGGCCCGAGCGCATCGTGCTGCACCCGCACACCGCCTACCCCAAGGTGTCGGCCGTGCCGGCCACGGTGGCCCGCACCATCTACCACGGCGACCACCTGCGCCTCATCTGCGACATGGGCCACGGCCAGGAGCAGGCCACCGTCAAGCGCGCGCTGGCCCAGGTGTCCGACGCCTTCCCGCCGCCACAGCCCGGCGATGCCGTGCTGCTGGAGTTTCCGCCCGAGGCCACGCGCATCTACGCGGCCTGAGCCGCAGGCCGGCCATCCACCACCACCCGTTTCGTTTCTGTTCTCGATTCCCGTCCCGTTCGCCGTCCCCCTTTCCCCTCTCACCACCCAAGGAAAACTGCACCATGAAAAACAAGAGCCTGATCGCCCTCGCATCCCTGGCCGCCTGCCTGGCACTGCCCGGCCTTGCGCAGCAGCCATCCACGCCGCTGACCGTCGTGAACTTCGGCGGCGCCAATGCCAACGCCCAGAAGAAGGCGTTCTACGAACCCTATGAAAAGGCCGGCAACAAGATCGTCGCCGTGGAATACAACGGCGAGCAGGCCAAGGTCAAGGCCATGGTGGAGGCCAAGAAGGTCACCTGGGACGTGGTCGAGGTCGAATCGCCCGACGCCGCGCGCGGCTGCGACGAGGGCCTGTACGAAAAGCTCGACTACAGCAAGATCGTGGACAAGTCGGTGCTGCTGCCCGCCGCCGTGAACGAATGCGCCGTGGGCATCTTCGTGTGGTCCACCGTCATGGCCTACAACGGCGACAAGCTCAAGACCGCCCCCACGAGCTGGGCCGACTTCTGGGACACCAAGAAGATCCCCGGCAAGCGCGGCATGCGCAAGGGCGCGCGCTACAACCTCGAATTCGCACTGCTGGCCGACGGCGTCAAGCCCGCCGACGTCTACAAGGTGCTGGCCACCAAGGACGGCGCCGACCGCGCCTTCAAGAAGCTGACCGAGCTCAAGCCCCACATCCAGTGGTGGGAAGCCGGCGCCCAGGCGCCGCAGTTCCTGGTGGCCGGCGACGTGGTGCTGACCACCGTGTTCAACGGCCGCATCGACGCAGCCAACCGCGAAGGCCGCAACCTCAAGATCTACTGGCCCGGCGGCATCTACGACCTGGACTACTGGGCCATCCCCAAGGGCACGCCCAACAAGGATGCGGCGGTGAAGTTCATTGCCTTCACCCTGCAGACCGCCAACCAGGCCGCCTACGCGCAGAACATCGCCTACGGCCCGGCCAACACCACGGCCCTGGCCAAGCTGGACAAGAAGGTGCTGGACGACCTGCCCACGTCGGCCGCCAACGCCAAGGAGGCCCTGCAGTTCGGCGTGGCCTTCTGGTCGGACCAGGGCGAGGCACTGGAAAAGCGCTTCGCCGCCTGGGCCACGCAGTAAATCGATCGCCACGCAACGAACGCCCCAGCGCAAACAAAGCTCTGCCATGCACGCTACTGCTGCCGCCGCCCCACTCGCCACTACCCCCAGCGCGCCGCCCGCGGGCACCCTGCGCCAGGCCCTGTCGCGCGCCGAGGCGCGGCGCAAGTGGCGGGCCTTCGCCCTCACGCTGCCGCTGCTGGTGTTCTTGCTGCTCACGCTGCTGGTGCCCATTGCGGCGCTGCTGCAGCGCGGGGTGGAAAACCCCGAGGTGGCCAATGCCCTGCCCACCACCGTGCAGGCGCTGCATGGCTGGGACCGGCAAGCGGCCCCCGGGCCCGCCGCCTACGCCGCGCTGATGAGCGACCTGGCGCGGTTGCCCGACAGCTCGGACGCAGGCGCGCTGGCGCGCCGGCTCAATTCGGACATGCCGGGTGCGCGGTCGCTGGTGATGGGCGCCTTCCGTGCGCTGCCGATGCAGGGCACGCCCGATGCGGTGCGCGAACAGCTCATCGCCAAGGACCCGCGCTGGGGCGAGCCGCTGCTGTGGCGCGCCATCGCCAAGAACGGCGCACGCTGGACGCCGGACTACCTGCTCGCCTCCGTCGACCTGCAGCGCGACGCGCTGGGCCACATCGAACGCATGCCCGAGGAGCAGCGCGCGTTCGGCGGCATCCTGCTGCGCACCTTCCACATCAGCCTGGTGGTCACGCTGGTCTGCCTGCTGCTGGGCTACCCGCTGGCCTGGTGGCTGGCCCAACTGCCGGCGCGCCAGGCCAACGTGCTGATGATCCTGGTGCTGGTGCCGTTCTGGACGTCCATCCTCGTGCGGGTGGCGGCGTGGATCGTGCTGCTGCAGTCCGAAGGGCTGGTCAACCGCGGACTGATGGGCCTGGGCATCATCGAGCAGCCACTGGCGCTGCTTTTCAACCGCACGGGGGTGGTGATCGCCATGGTGCACATCCTGCTGCCTTTCATGATCCTGCCGCTGTACAGCGTGATGAAAAGCGTGCCGCCCACCTACCTGCGCGCGGCCGTGTCGCTGGGCAGCGCGCCGCTGGCCGCGTTCTTTCGGGTGTACGTGCCGCAGACCTACCCGGGCATCGGCGCCGGGGTGCTGCTGGTGTTCATCCTGGCCATCGGCTACTACGTCACGCCCGCGCTGCTGGGCGGCGCGGACGACCAGATGCTCAGCTACTACATCGCCCGCTACACCAACGTGGAGGTGAACTGGGGCATGGCCTGTGCGCTGGGCGCCCTGCTGCTGGCCGCCACGCTGGTGCTGTATGGCGTCTACCGACGGTTCGGCAAGGCCGAATTGAGCCTGGGATGACCTTCACCTTCTGACGCAGAAAGCCGCTGATCATGCTTCGCCTTCCTCCATTTCCTCTCTACGCCACGCTGGCCGACAAGCTCGGCTGGTGGGCCGTGCGCGTGCTGTGCGTGGCGGTGCTGGTGTTCCTGCTGGCGCCCATCCTCGTGATGGTGCCGCTGTCGTTCTCCGAGAGTTCGTTCCTCGCCTACCCCATCCACGGCTGGTCGCTCAAGTGGTACCGGCACCTGTTCGAGTCACCCGAATGGGCACGGGCCACGCGCAACAGCTTCATCGTGGCGCCGGCGGCCACGCTGGTGGCCACGGTGCTGGGCACGCTGGCGGCGGTGGGCCTGTCGCGGGCGGACTTCCGCTTCAAGGGCCTGCTCATGGGCATCCTGATCGCGCCCATGGTGGTGCCCATCATCGTGGTGGGCGTGGCCACCTACCTGTACTTTGCGCCGCTGGGCCTGGCCGACAGCTATGCGGGCCTGATCATCGTGCACGCGGCGCTCGGCGCACCGTTCGTGCTGACCACCGTGCTGGCCACGCTGGCCGGCTTCAACCACAACCTGGTGCGCGCGTCACTCAGCCTGGGCGAGACGCCGCTCAACACCTTCTTTCGCATCACGCTGCCGGTGATCGCGCCGGGCGTGATCTCGGGAGCGCTGTTCGCTTTTGCCACATCGTTCGACGAGGTGGTGGTCACGCTCTTCCTGGCCGGCGCCGAGCAGGCCACGCTGCCGCGCCAGATGTTCACCGGCATCCGCGAGAACATCTCGCCCACCATCGCGGCCGTGGCCACGCTGCTCATCCTGTTCACCACTGGCCTGCTGCTGGTGCTGGAGTGGCTGCGGGGGCGGCGCGCGTGACTGGCATCCTCTGCTTCAACGCACCGTTGCCATTGCCACATTGGTGACAACCGCGACACCGCCCCGTGCTAGCCTTTGCCGATGCCATCGGTGGCTGCGGCGGGCGGCACCGCCCCCTGTAGATCACGACATCCTTCACCCCCCCCTTCACTCTTCCCGGAACACTCCCATGGACTTGAAGACCTC
The DNA here is from genome assembly GCF_001424425.1 of Acidovorax sp. Leaf191. Lineage (GTDB taxonomy): Bacteria > Pseudomonadota > Gammaproteobacteria > Burkholderiales > Burkholderiaceae_C > Acidovorax. The sequence continues at coordinate 26,279 of NZ_LMPT01000022.1, read as the reverse complement.
CCCCCTCGCCCAGCTCAACGACCCCACCTTGCTCAAGACCGACGGCCTCATCGACGGCCAGTGGGTGGCGGGCAGCAGCCGCTTCGACGTGAACGACCCTGCCACGGGCCTCAAGCTTGCCGACGTGGCCAACCTGGGTGCCACCGACGCCGAGGCGGCGATTGCCGCCGCCAACAAGGCCTGGGGCCCCTGGAAGCGCAAGACCGCCAAGGAGCGCAGCATCATCCTGCGCAAGTGGTTCGACCTGCTCATGGCGAACCAGGACGACCTGGGCCGCCTCATGACCGCCGAGCAAGGCAAGCCGCTCGCCGAGGCCAAGGGCGAAGTCGCCTATGGCGCGAGCTTTGTGGAATGGTTCGCCGAAGAGGCCAAGCGCGTGAACGGCGAGGTGCTGCCGCAGTTCGACAACAGCCGCCGCCTGCTGGTGCTCAAGCAGCCCATCGGCGTGTGCGCCGCGATCACGCCCTGGAACTTTCCGCTGGCCATGATCACCCGCAAGGTCGCGCCCGCGCTGGCCGCAGGCTGCCCCGTGGTCATCAAGCCGGCCGAGCTCACGCCACTGACTGCCCTGGCCGCGGCCGAGCTGGCCATCCGCGCGGGCATTCCGCCAGGCGTGTTCAACATCCTGCCCGCCGACAGCGACAACTCCATTGCCATCGGCAAGGTGCTGTGCGCGAGCGACGTGGTGCGCCACATCAGCTTCACCGGCAGCACGGAGGTGGGCCGCATCCTGATGGCGCAGTCCGCCCCCACGGTCAAGAAGATGTCGCTGGAGCTGGGTGGCAACGCGCCCTTCATCGTGTTCGACGATGCCGACATCGACAGCGCGGTCGAAGGCGCCTTCGCCAGCAAGTACCGCAACGCCGGCCAGACCTGCGTCTGCACCAACCGCTTTTACGTGCAGGAAGGCGTGTACGACGAGTTCGTGGCCAAGTTCGCGGCCAAGGTCAAAACCGCCAAGGTGGGCAACGGCTTCGAGGCCGGCGTGAACCAGGGCCCGCTGATCGAGGAAGCCGCGCTCGTGAAGGTGCAGCGCCACGTTCAGGATGCGCTGGCCAAGGGCGGCAAGGTGGTGGCCGGCGGCCAGCGCCTGCAAAGCCTGGGTTCGGGCCAGTTCTTCGAGCCCACCGTGGTGGCCGACGCCACGCCCGACATGCTGTGTGCACGCGAAGAGACCTTCGGCCCGTTTGCGCCGGTCTTCAAGTTCAAGACCGAGCAGGAGGCCATCGACGCCGCCAACAACACCGAGTTCGGCCTGGCCAGCTACTTCTACAGCCGCGACGTGAGCCGCATCTTCCGCGTGGGCGAGGCGCTGGAGTACGGCATGGTGGGCGTCAACGTGGGCCTGCTGGCCACCGAGCATGTGCCGTTCGGCGGCGTCAAGCAGTCCGGCCTGGGCCGTGAGGGCTCGCACCACGGCATGGACGACTACGTGGAGATCAAGTACCTGTGCCTGGGGGACATCCAGCAGTAACGCCGGCCGCGTCAGCGTAGGGCCGTGTGCCCTGCGCCGATCACTATCATTTCGATAGCTACTGCCGCTTGCGCACCGCGCGCGAGCGGCATTTCTTATTCAAATTTTCACTCATCACCGACCGGTGACCGGTTGGTGTAGCTTGCATTGCCCAGCCCCGTGCCCACGGTCAGCACCGCCCAGCGCCTCACGTCCTGCGTGAAGGGCAGTTGCGACAGGCCCTGCACCACCGCATCGTTGTGCAGGCACACCTGGGTGCGGCCGTGGCCGATGGTGGGCAGGCGTTCGCACAGGTCGCGCGGCAGGTGAAAGCGGGTGCTCTCCCAGTTGCCGGGCAGGTTCTGCGTGCCCCCGGCGATGGAGCCGTCTTCCACGATCAGGCCGGGGCAGGCCACGCCGATGTAGGGTGCGAGCGCGATCTTCTTTTTCTCGGCATGGGCGATCAGGTCTTCCAGCCGCTCGGCGATGCCTTCGACCAGTTCATCGCGCCGCGGGCTGTCGTCCTTGTGCGTCCATTTTTCGCGGCGCACCACCTCGGCCAGCGACATGTCGGGCGCGCGGTGCAGGTGGGTCTGCACGATGCCGCAGCGCACGTTGGTGCCACCGATGTCCACCGCCAGGATCGCGTCGTAGCTTTGCAGCAGCGCCGGTGGCGCCAGGTGCACCCAGCCGATCAGGCCGCCCTCGTCGGCGTGGTGGTGCAGCGTGTGCAGCTCCACCGGGGTCTTGTCGGCCTTGAGGATGTCGCGCACCCGGTCGATGGCGCGGCTGCCGAACTCGCTCTGGTGAAAGCCCCCGCCCAGGATGACGCGCTCCACATCGCGCCAGGTGGGCTGCTTCATGAAGCGCTGCACCACGCCGGCCAGCTGCAGTGCATAGTCTTCGGCGGCCTGCTCCAGGGCGTGCGCCGCGTCGTCGTTCTTGTCGGCCAGCTTGTCCAGCTGTTTCTTGGAGAAGTCGCGCGTGGCCTTGCTGCCGAAGGGGTCCTTGCCTGACATGGAGGTGACGAGCTTTCGCCAGGCATCGAGCATGTGGCGAAACGCGGTACCGCTGGCCACGTCGCCCACGAAGCCGTCGCTCTCGCGGTCGCGCAGCTCCAGGCTATAGCCGTTGATGATGACGGACGCCAGCCTCATGTCGCCGTGCGGGCCGAGGATGCCCAGCTCGCGCTGGGCCTTGGAGTCCTTGTCGTCCTGTTTTTCGCTCCCCTTGCCGGTGCGGGGTTCCTTGCCGTCAGTGTCCTTCGAAGCCATTCATGCCCTCTCGCGGTGGGCCCTCACGCGGGGCCGAGCAGGCATCGTGCCGCAGTGACCGGTATTCGCGCGTCAGCCAACGCCGTGACCGCGCACGGGACCGCAGGCCGCAATGGCCCTAGGAAGGCCATGGACTTAGGCCCTGAGAGGCCCTGGGCGAACAGGCTCAACGCGCGCCAAAGCCCCGCTGCCGGACCACGCGCCGGCCCCACAGCCCCGCCCACACCGCAAAGAACACCGCAGCGCCAAACACCCAGCCCGACAGCGCCCCCGCCATGCCGCCCGACAGCAAGGTGCCGATGGTGCAGCCCAGGCCCGTCATCGCACCCCACCCCAGCAGCACCCCGCCCGACAGGCCCCGCGCCGCATCGCGCCAGGTGGGCCAGCGCGGCGCGAACTGGCGGCTGGCCAGCGCCGCCACGAAGGCCCCGGCCACCAGCCCCGCCAGCAGCAGCGCATTGGGCGTGAGCCAGGTGGACGGCGGCAGCGTGGCGCAGCCCGCAAAGCCGTCGAGCCCGTCTAGCCGGTCCGGTATCCACCCCTGCCCTTGCGCCCATTGCCGTGCCGCACCGCCCAGCGTGGCCGTCACGCCCAGGGGCCGCATGCGCACGATGGCGAACGCACCGATCAGGCCCACGGCAAGCCCGCCCACCCAGTAGTGCCAGCGCCCCGTCCAAAGGCTGCGCCACACCTCGCGCAACGGAGGGACTCTGCCGGCACGTTCCCCGCCAGCCTCACGCGCAAAGCCGCGCCACAGCCACGCGGCGACCAGCGCGAGCACGCCCAGCTGCACCAGCAAGGCGCCGCCGTACCCCAGGTGCGCCGGCAGCCACACCACCGGCGCATCGGCCACGCTGGCGCTGTACAGGCCGGTCCAGGACTTGAAGCCAAGGATGAACCCAAGCACCGACCCCACCAACGCGAACGGAGACACCACGGACCCCTCGGCCAGCCGGTACCAGTGCGCACTGATGCACGAGCCCGACACCACCATGCCCGCGCCGAACGACAGCCCCGCCGCCAGCAGCACCCAGCTCACCGGGCCGATGTGCATGTCCGGCGGCAGCTTGCCGGGCTGCGGCACGGGCAGCCAGCTGCCCAGCACCACGGTGTAGCCCAACAGGCCCACAGCCAACGCCAGCACGATGGCGAGCATGCCTCGCGGGTTGCGGTCTTCGAACCAGTCGCGTGCGTGGCAGTAAAAGCAAAAGCGCGATCGCTGCAGCACGATGCCCAGCACCGCACCGCAGGCCAGTGCAAACACCAGGGTGCGCCCGCCCGCCTGGCCCTGCAGCCACTGAGCGACGGCGATCAGAGCGGCCAGCAGGGTCAAGGCCAGCCATGCTGTCGCAGAGGGAAATCGGAATGAAAAGCTCATAGATTGATGGATGGATCAGTGGGGCCGTTGAGACGACGTGGACAGATGCCGCACAGCGCGAAGTCCCAGGCAGAAAAAAAGCCCGCACGAAGCGGGCTGTAAAAGAGACCCCCTACCAAAAGCCGTGACTTTCGCTGTCTCTCGCTCGTCGCTTCAATCCGTCCACCTCACTTGGCCGCCCACACGGTGCCGGCCGGGTTGTTGATGGGCACGCCGACCGAATTGCCATATTCCGTCCAGGAGCCGTCGTAGTTCTTCACGTTGTAGCCCAGGATCTTGGACAGCGCGAACCAAGTGTGGCTGGAGCGCTCGCCGATGCGGCAGTACGTGATGATGGGCCGGCTGCCGTCCACGCCCGCGTTGGCGTAGAGCTTCTTGAGCTCGTCGGCAGACTTGAAGGTGCCGTCTTCCTTCACCGCCTGGCCCCAGGGCACGTTGGCCGCGCCGGGGATGTGGCCGGCGCGGATGCTCAGCTCCGGCACGCCGGCCGGCGCAAAGATCTTGCCGCTGTATTCGTCGGCCGAGCGGATGTCCACCAGCTTCGCGTTGGTCTTGCCCTCGGCAGCGGCCAGCGCGTCCGACAAGCGGGCCCGCAACTGCGTGTTGACTGCGCCCACCTTGTAGCTGGTGGCCGCGAACTCGGGCACGCGGTTGTTGAGCGGCTGGTTCTCGGCCTCCCACTTCTTGCGGCCCCCGTCGAGCAGCTTGACGTTCTTCACGCCGTAGATGTCGAACACCCACGCGCCCCAGGCGGCAAACCAGTTGTTGGTGTCGCCGTACAGCACCACGGTGGTGTCGGGCGAGACGCCCGCCTTGGACAGCAGGGCCTCGAAGCCCTCCTTGCTCACGATGTCGCGGCGCACGCGGTCGTTCAGGTCCTGGTGCCACGAGAAGTTGACGGCGCCGGGCACGTGGCCCCGCTCGTACAGGCCCGGGTTCACGCTCACCTCGACAATGCGCACCTGCTGGTTGTCCAGGTTCTGCGCCAGCCATTCGGTGCTGACCAACGGGCCGGCAGGGATGGGCGTGGCAGCCAGCACAGCCCCGCCCCATACCACCATGCTGCCCGCCACACAGGTGCGAAGCCAGGCGCTCCAGGTGGAACGTGTCGAAGGGTTGCGTGGGGCGGTCATGGGCGTCCTTTCCAAGTCTGTGAAGAGAACCTGCGCCGTGTGCAGCAGGTGAAAGGAATTTAGGGCGCACAGCCCATCGGCCCAACCAACAAGATCGGCTATGAATATGCGTTTTGCGCGCTTGGCGCAACCCGAGGCCGGGGCCTGCACGGATGCTGCCTATAATCGCAGCCGTCGCGGGTGTAGTTCAATGGTAGAACGGCAGCTTCCCAAGCTTCATACGAGGGTTCGATTCCCTTCACCCGCTCCAAACACAACCAGCTGCGGGCGCTCAGTCCCCTTGAGCAATCACAGTGCTATTCATGGTGCTGCTCTCTTCAGTGCTGGCACCAAAGTCTCTCGCAACCTCGCCACGATGGCAGTGAGCGGTTGCGGATCGAGATCGTTCTTCTTCAACGCGCCTTTGCCAGTTCGCCCGCAATGACCACCCGAACACCGCCGTAGCCTGTGTCCTTGCGGATTTCTTCGACCGCGACTGAGGCCGGATCGAACACGATGCCATCGTCCACAGTGACCGCAGCGATCTCGCGGAAAACCCGTGCGACAGACTCCAGATCGCTTGCACCGAAGCCCAGCAAGTCGGCATCACGGGTAGCCCGGTGCGGCATGTCGTACCAAAGCGTGAACAGCAGCGCGCCCTTCAACACAAAGCGATCCGCGTGCTTCGATCGCGTCAGGCGGTAGAGAATGCGCTCCAGCGCGAAACGCACCAACACCTGATTGAAGTCCGAGTTCTGCGTCTTGGCGATGTTGAGCAAACGGGCACGAACCGACGCCGCGATATCACTCATTCCAGGGCCTCCAGGTAGGGACGCATCACGTTGGCGACGCGGCACAGCTTTGCATAGCGCCAGAGGTCGTCCGCCGTGGCTCGGCGCTTGCTACGTACTTCCCTCAGTGCCTCCAGCGCCACATCCAGTCCGATCTTGTTGCGGTGCTTGAAGCAGTCGGCCACGGTCTTCGCCACGCAGTACACACGCAGATTCACACCGTCGCGCTCGACATTTTCGATACCCTCCAGGTAGACATCGCCCGTCATCTGCACCATTTTGATGGGGGGGTACTCGATGCGCGGAACGTGGCTGCCGCGCGGCATGGCGATCCAGACCTGCCGTGGAAGTTGGGTAGTCAGTTCATGGAATTGGAGTGCGGTCAGCAGGCAGAAAACGCCTTGCGGTACTTTGGTCGCGACCGCCGCGAGGCCTTCGTGCTCGGACCCCGAGTGGCTGGGCAGACGGTAAAGGCCTCGCCCCACCTTGTCGAGCAGGCCCGCAGCGGTCAAGCGCGTCAGGACGATGCGCGGTGCCTCGATAGCGACCAGATCGCTGGCGCGTAGCAGCCCCTTCTGTTGGGCCAGATCAAGGACGCGCTGGGAGTGGCTGTCAGCAAGCATGGCGGAAATTTGTTCCTTTTATTCGTCTTATACAGTATTTCAACGAAAAAAAGAAACACCCCATCTAAGGCCACCGAGGCATGCCGTTGGTAGCCATCAAGTGGCATCAGCGTCCCTGACCATGCGACATTCAAATCATCCCAAAGCCCTGGCCAGATAAGGTGCCGTCCGGCTGACCGCGTTCGACGCCACGGCCTGGGGAGTCCCCTGCGCCACGATGTGCCCGCCCTCGTCACCCGCACCGGGGCCCAGGTCGATCACCCAGTCGCAGGCGGCCACCACGCGCATCTCGTGCTCCACCAGGACGACCGTGTTGCCCGCTTCGACCAGGCCATCGAGCTGCGCGAGCAGGCGGTCCACGTCGGCCGGGTGCAGCCCGGTGGTGGGCTCGTCGAGCACGTACAGCGTTCCGCCGCGCTGCTGCTGGCGCTGCAGCTCCGTGGCCAGCTTGATGCGTTGCGCCTCGCCTCCGCTGAGTTCGGTGGCGGGCTGGCCCAGGCGCAGGTAGCCGAGGCCAATGTCGCGCAGCACGGCCAGGGGGCGCAGCACCTGCGGTTCTTGCGCAAACACGTCGCACGCCGCATCGACCGTGAGGCCCAGGACATCGGCGATGGACAGGCCGTTCCACAGGATCTCCAGCGTGGCGGCGTTGTACCGGGCGCCATGGCACGCCGGGCATGGGGCGTACACGCTGGGCATGAAGAGCAGTTCCACGCTCACGAAGCCCTCGCCCTCGCAGGTCTCGCAGCGCCCCTTGGCGACATTGAAGGAAAACCGCCCAGCGTCGTAGCGGCGCTTGCGCGCAGACGGTGTGGCTGCAAAAAGTTTGCGCACGGTGTCGAACAGGCCCGTGTAGGTCGCCAGGTTCGAGCGCGGCGTGCGTCCGATGGGCTTTTGGTCCACCTGCACCAGGCGTTTGATGCCCTCGCCGCCAGCGGCCAGGCGACCTGTTGCGGCTGTGGCGGCCATGGCGGTTGCCAGCGGGATGGAGCCAAAGCCTGCGCCTTCTCCAGCCGATGCGTCGGCAGCATCGCCGTCCGGGTCTGCCACCACCGGGCGCCCCAGGCGCGCAGACACCAGCTCCAGCAGGGCCTGGCTCACGAGGCTGGATTTTCCGCAGCCCGATACCCCCGTCACCGCCGTCATGCACTGCAGGGGGAAAGCCACATCCAGGTCTTGCAGGTTGTTGCGCGTGATGCCTTCCAGCTGCAACCAGCCCTGGGCCTGGCGCGGTGCGTGTACCGGGGCAGCGCCTCCGCCAAGACCTGCATGGCCGTCGCCAAACAGGTAGCGCCGGGTTTGCGACCGCTCGATCTTCGCCAAGCCGGCGGGCGGGCCGCTGTAGAGCACCTCGCCGCCGCCTTCGCCAGCGGCCGGGCCCACGTCCACCAGCCAGTCGGCGCGCTGCATGGTGGCCACGTCGTGCTCGACCACGAACAGCGAGTTGCCGGCGGCTTTGAGGTTTTGCAAGGCCGACAGCAGTGCCTCGCCGTCCGCAGGGTGCAGGCCGGCCGAGGGCTCGTCCAGCACGTAGACCACGCCGAACAGGTGGGACGACAGCTGCGACGCCAGCCGCAGCCGCTGCAGCTCGCCCGGCGACAGCGTGGGGGTGGACCGGTCCAGCGACAGGTAGCCCAGGCCGAGGTCGATCAGCGCCAGCACCCGCCGGTGCACCTCTGCAGCCAGGCGCTGCGCAGCCATCACTTTCTCTTCAGACAGCCAGTGCGTGCGGTGCACGTCGGGTGCCGCCGCGTGCGCATCGCCAGAGGCAGCCTGCTTTTTGCGTGCGCGGGTGGCGCGGCCGCTCAGCTCTGGCTCTCCCTCGCCCAACCTGCCTTCTGCGGCGGGCCGGAGCAGGTCGGCCAGCGCCTTGAGCGGCAGCTGTGCCAGCGCGGCGATGTCGTGACCGGCGAAGGTGACCGACAGCGCCTCGGTCTTGAGCCGCTTGCCATGGCACACCGGGCACAGCGTGCCCACCATGTACTGCGCCACCCGCTTTTTCATCAGCGCGCTCTGGCTGTGGGCGAAGGTGTGCATCACGTAGCGGCGCGCCCCGGTGAAGGTGCCCATGTAGCTGGGGGTGAGCTTGCGGCGGATCGCATCCTTGACTTCGGCCACGCTGAAGCCTGCGTACACCGGCACGGTGGGCTGCTCGTCGGTGAAGAGGATCCAGTGGCGCAGCTTCTTGGGCAGGTCGCGCCACGGCGTGTCCACGTCGTGGCCCAGGGTGGTCAGGATGTCGCGCAGGTTCTGCCCCTGCCACGCGGTGGGCCAGGCGGCCACGGCACGTTCGCGGATGGTCAGCGAATCGTCGGGCACCATCGATTGCTCGGTCACCTCGTACACGCGCCCCTGTCCATGGCAATGCGGGCAGGCGCCCTGCGGCGTGTTGGGCGAAAAGTCTTCCGCATACAGCATGGGCTGGCCTGCGGGGTAGCGGCCGGCGCGCGAGTACAGCATGCGCAGCGGGGTCGATATGCCGGTGACGCTGCCCACGGACGACCGCGTGCTGGGCGTGCCGCGCTGCTGCTGCAGCGCCACGGCGGGGGGCAGGCCCTCGATGCTGTCGACCTGCGGCACGCCGGCCTGCACGATCAGGCGGCGTGCGTAGGGCGCGACGGACTCCAGGTAGCGTCTCTGCGCCTCGGCGAACAGGGTGCCAAAGGCCAGCGACGACTTGCCCGAGCCTGACACGCCCGTGAACACCACGAGCGCATCGCGCGGGATGTCCACATCCACATCCTTGAGGTTGTGCTCGCGGGCTCCGCGCACGCGCACCATGCCGCGAGCAGAAGGGTCCGTTGCAATGGGCGAGGATTTGGGCATGGGGCGCTGCAGCACGAGGCTGTGGAAGGTGAATGAACCTCGGATCATTGCCTACGACACAGCCTCTTCGTGCAGGCATTCGCCGCATCTTCATGTGATGGGCACCCGGCCCCTGTGCGGATGGCGGTGATGGATCAGCGGCCCCCGAGCGCAAAGTCCACCGCCGCCTGCGAATGCAGGCGCGTGGTGTCCAGCACGGGCAGCACGCTGTCCTGCGGCTGGATGAGGAGCGTGATCTCGGTGCAGCCCAGCACCACGGCCTGCGCACCGCGCTGCGCCAGCGACTCGATGATGCGCTGGTAGGTCTTGCGGGATGCATCGCGGACCACGCCCGTGCAGAGCTCTTCGTAGATGATGCGGTGCACTTCGGCGCGGTCCGGCTCGTCCGGCACCAGCACCTGCAGGCCGTGGTCACGCGCCAGGCGATCGCGCATGAAGGGCTGCTCCATCGTGAAGCGCGTGCCCAGCAGGCCCAGCACTTGCGCCCCGGTGCGTGTGGCCTCGCGCCCCACCGGGTCGGCGATGTGCAAGAAGGGAATGGGCACCGCCGCCACGATACGGTCTGCCACCTTGTGCATGGTGTTGGTACACAGCACCACGCAGTCCGCGCCGCCGCGGTGCAAACGCCTGGCGGCGTCCTCCAGCATGCCGGCCAGGTCGTCCCAGCGGCCTGCGTGTTGCGCCTGCTCGATGGGCCCGAAGTCGACGCTGAACATCAGCAGGCTGGCCGAGCGCAGCGGCCCCAGGCGGCTGCGCACTTCCTGGTTGATGAGTTTGTAGTATTCGGCGCTGGATTCCCAGCTCATGCCGCCGATGAGGCCGATGGTGCGGGGGCTCTCGCTGCCCTGGTGTGCGGGGGTGTTCATGCCGGCAGTGTCCACGGGCATGTGGCGGGCGTATATCATGGAATTTCAGCCGCGCCACCCTGGCGCCCCGTCTCCGAGATGCCAGACCACCCCCTCTTTGTGGATGCCACCGCCCTGCAGGACCTGCAGGTGGCGCTGCTCAGCCGCAGGCCGTACAGCGCCAGCGACCCGGTGCGCACGCATTCCGTGGGCATGGCGCTGGAGCGCCAACGGGGCGTGCACGCGATCGGCTCCGACCGTCGGGAGGACTTCGACACCTGGCCCGGCACGCTGGCCTACACACCGCCCGGCGTGGATGTTTTTTCCGAGTCCGCGACGGGCGGCGAATACCTGGTGGTGCGCTGGAGTGGCGGCGGCATGGAGCCTGCCAGGCACTTGGGCGGCACGCAGCGCCGCGTTCACTGGATGGGCCATGCGCAGGCCTTAGCGGCAGCCCGGCATCTGCGCCGCCTTGCGCTGGCGCCCGCACCCGACGCGCTGGCCATCGAACAGGCGGCCTGGGGCTTTGTGGGTTGGGCAGGCCTGAGCGAGACCGCCAGCCACGCAACGCACGCCGACCGGCCGCTGCGCCCGCTCTACGCGCGTGTGCTGGACCGCATCGCCAGCGACTACGCCCAGCCCTTGACGATTGCGCAACTGGCGCTGGCCGAGGGCAAATCGCCGCTGCGTTTCCTGCGTGAATTCACGCGGCTCGTGGGTATGACGCCCCATGCCTTCATCGTCGAGACGCGCGTGCAGGCCGCCCGCGCCTTGCTGCGGCGCGGCACCGAGCCGCTGGCGTCCATCGCACTGGACTGCGGCTTCACCCACCTGTCGCACATGGGGACGGCGTTTCGCAAGGTGCTGGGGCAAACGCCCGGGCAATACGCGGCAGCCTCAAAGGCCACCGCCGTGCGGGGTTGACCCCGGGGTGGGGTCGGGCGCCGCTCAGCGCTGCGCCGGCGCGGACGACGGCAGCGACAGCGATGGCGAGCCGCCCGCATGCCCTGCCCCGCCCAGATTGAACTGCGCCACCGCCGACACCATGTGCTGCGCCTGCGTGCGCAGGCTGCTGGCGGCAGCGGCCATTTCTTCGACCAGGGCGGCGTTCTGCTGCGTGGTCTGGTCCAGCTGGGTCACCGCCTCGCCCACCTGCCCCACGCCCGCGGTCTGCTCGCGGCTGGCAGAGCTGATCTCGGCCACCATGTCGGCCACGCGGCGGATGGCGCCGACCACCTCCTGCATGGTGGTGCCCGCCTGGTCGGCCAGGGCAGAGCCCTGCTGCACCATGGCGCTGCTGGCGCCGATCAGTTCCTTGATCGACTTGGCCTCCGCCGCGGTGCGCTGGGCCAGGTTGCGCACTTCGGCAGCCACCACCGCAAAGCCCCGGCCCTGGTCACCGGCGCTGGCGGCTTCCACGGCGGCGTTCAGCGCCAGGATGTTGGTCTGGAAGGCGATGCCATCGATCACGCCGATGATGTCGCTGATGCGGTTGCTGCTGGCATGGATGTCCTGCATGGTGGACACCACTTGCGAGACGACCTCGCCGCCGCGCGTGGCCACCTGGCTGGCGCCCACCGCGAGCTGGTTGGCCTGGCTCGCGTTGTCTGCGTTGTGCCGGATGGTGGCGCCCAGCTGCTCCATGCTGGCGGCGGTCTGCTCCAGCGAGCTGGCCTGGCTTTCGGTGCGACCCGACAAGTCCTGGTTGCCCTGGGCGATTTCGGTGCTGGCGGCGGAGACACTGTCGGCGCTGGTGCGCACGGTGCTCAGGCTCTCGACCAGGCGCCGGCGAAAGCCCTCCATGGCCTCGGCCAGCGTACCGATCTCGTCGCGCGAGCGCACCGACACCGCATGCGACAAGTCGCCCTGGGCCAGGTAGCCCAGCGCGGTGCTCAGTTGCTGCACCGGAGCGCCCACCAGGCGCCGCGTGACGAACACCAGCACCACCGTGAGCAGCGCCAGCGCCACCAGCACACCCAGCCACAGCCAGGTGAGCACGGTGCGCGCCTCCTGCATCATTTCGGACAGCGGCGCTTCGGCCACGATGCCCAGGTTCCAGGGCTTGTAGCGCTCCACCGCCACGAAGCGCTGCGCGGTGTCGCCTGCGCCAGTGCGCCGGGGCGACCAGCTGGATTCGAACGAACCGGTCTGCTCGATGCCCTCGAGCGACGCCAGCCAGGCCTTGGCATCGCCGTCTTTCTCGTCGAGCTTGACCGGCGCACCTGCCAGGCCGAACACATTGCCCCGCGATGGCCCCGCCGCCAGGCTGACCGAGTAGACCGCGCCGGTGGCGTAGAGCTTTTGCCCGGCCATCACGGCATTGAGTTTGGCCAGGATGGGGCCCATGTCCGAGCCGGTGAACAAGATCCCGATGGTGCGGTTGCCGTCGCGGATGGGCTCGTACACCGTCATGTAGTCGCGGCCGAACAGGTTGGCGCGGCCGATGTAGGTCTTGCCTTCATTCATCAGCGCGTAGGCAGGGTGCTTGCGGTCCAGCAGCGTCTTGTAGGCGCGGTCTCCGTCCTGCTTCTTGAGCGAGGTCGTGACGCGGATGAAGTCGTCGCCCGAGCGCGCGAAGATGGTGGCCACGCCGCCCATGCTGTCCTTGGTGAATTTGTCCACCGCCTGGAAGTCGCCGTTCAAGGGTGCGCCTTCCAACGAGAGCACCGCTTCGGGCTTGCCGTCGGCGCCCGGTGTTTCGCTCACTTCGAATTTGCCCGAGAGGCTGGACTTGAACAGTCCGAAATCGCGCTTGGCCTGCTCTTGCGCCGTTTCATCGAACGACTGCACCAGCGTGCGCACCTGGGCCGCGTACTGCACGCCGTCGTCGCGCGACAGCCGCCCGAAATCCTTCCACAAGAGCACGCTGACAAAGCCCATGGTCACCAGCAACACCACGAGCAGGCTGAGCAAGGCTGTGAGCGACAGCTTGAAAGCCACGGAATGGCGAATGTCTGATGAAATCATCTTGTGCTTTTCTGTAATTTATGCAGTGATGTGCGTCTTGGTCGCTAAAAGTACCGCATCTACTGCTAATTACAAAACCACGCACGTGCAATGGCCATTGCAGACATAGGGAAAACCCTTGTATTGATCGCTGCAATGGGGCTGCCGACTGCCGGCCACACCCCATGGCCCCAGGGCATGCAAGACACACCACTGCCGTTCGGTGTCTCGGCAGGGCCTGACAGTGCTCAGCCCAGTGGCAGTGACTGGGTGGTCTCGAACCTGCGCATACCACCCGTGACAGGGTCCCGGAACTCGAGAGACCGTGCCAGCAACTGCAGAGGTTTTGAATAATCGCCCTCGGGCGGGTCATTGACGACGGGGTAGAACGGATCGTTGCGCAGCGGCAGCCCCAGCGCCGCCATGTGCACGCGCAACTGATGGCGTTTGCCGGTCACGGGGGACAGCCGGTAGCGCGCCCAGGGGCCGGCCACTTCCAGCACGTCGATGCGGGTCAGGCTGTTGGGCTCGCCCGGCACTTCCTGCATGCGAAAGAACTGCGGACTCTCTTCCAGGCGGCTGGCGTGTTCGAACGGGAAGGTCATGCCGGCGCGCCAGGGCGCGATGGCGTCGTAATCCTTGGTGATCTGCCGGTCCCTGAACAGCGCCTGGTAGGCCCCCCGCGTGCGCTGCTGCACCGACAGCAGCACCAGACCCGCCGTGTCGCGGTCGATGCGGTGCAGGGGGGAGAGCTCTTGCAGGCCCAGCCGGCGCTTCAGCCGCACCAGCAGCGTGCTGTGCAGGTAGCGGCCCGATGGAGTGACCGGCATGAAGTGCGGCTTGTCGGCGACCACCAAGTGCTCATCCTGGTACAGCACGGTCTCGGAAAACGGTGGCGCGGGCTCGTCGCCCAGGCTGCGGTAGTAGTACACCCGCAGGCCGCCCTCGAAGGGCCTGTCGGGCGCCACGGTCTGCCCGCGCTCATCCACCACATCGCCAGCGTCCAGGCGACGCAGCCATTCTTCGCGCGATACAGCCTGCAGCCGTTGCGCCAGAAAGTCGAGCATGCTGCCCGCGCCCTGGTTGGGCAGCACCACGCAGCTGGCACCCACACCGTCGCGCGGGGGCGGGGCGTAAGGGTGGCGGGGGTTGTGCATGGCGCGCATTCTAGGGGCGCAGGCGGTGCAACTGCCCCTGTAGGACAAGGGCGGCAGTTGCCATGCCGGGGACGCTGCACGGGGTGATGCGGTCTAGCATGGGGCATGGTGCAGCCCACGGGCGTCCGTCCCGCGCGGCCGGCGTGCGCAGCCGCCCCCAGTCCGCCCAGGGCGCATCACCCCTCAAGCAAAAAATTCCTCCACTACTTTCGCTGCATGCCCTCCGACTCCATCCATCCTTCTCCCGCCCGCCCGCCAGCTTCGGACACAGCTGCCCGGCGCATGGCGCGCGGCCCTTTGCAACGGGCGGCGGTCTGGGGCCTGTGGCTGCTGGGCTTGGTGCTCGCCGTGCTGGTGGTGCTGGCCATCGTGGTCGCAGTGATGGACTGGAACCGCGCCAAACCCTGGGTGAATGCGAAGGTGAGCGAAGCCACGGGGCGGAATTTTGCGATCGAAGGGGATCTGTCGGTCGACTGGCGCTGGCCTCAGCCGCTGGAGGACGGATGGCAGCGCTGGTTGCCCGGTGTCGCTGTCAAGGCAGACAACCTCGTGATGGACAACCCCGATGCCTTCGTTGCGCCCTTTCGGCGCGCCGATGGCAAGCCAGCGCCCGGCAAGGCCGGCCCGTCGAACAAGGACGCCGAAGCCCCGGCCCAGATGGCCCGCATCGGCAGCGCCACCGCGACGCTCAGTCTCTGGCCTCTGCTGGGCAAGCACGTGGCGATCGACACCGTGGACCTCACCGGTCCGGACATCGCACTGGCGCGCTCGGCCGACGGCAACAACAACTGGACCTTCCAGCGCAAGGATGGGCCACCGAGTGGCTGGTCGTTCGATGTGGACCGCCTGATCGTGCACCAGGGGGTCATCGGCTACGCGGACGGGATCAAAGACCTGGATGTGCGGGTCCGCCTGGACACCACCGCGCCCGAGCTGCCGCGGCAGCGCTCTGCCCCCGGCGGCCGGGCAGCCCCAGCCAACCCTGCCACGGCCAAGGCGTCGGCACCGGCCAGCGCGGCCTCGGGTACTGTCGCCCCATCGGTGGCTGCCGCATCCGCCCCGGCCAACGTGCCGTCGGGCAGCCACGCGCCCGTACCCTATGGCCTGCGGTTCGAGCTGGAAGGCCGCTACCTGAAGGCGCAGATCAAGGGCCAGGGGCGTGCAGGCCAGGTGATCAGCCTGCGCAACAAGGTGGTGAACTACCCGCTGCAGATCGACGCGAGCGCTGGCAGCGTGGTGCTGTCGGCCGAAGGCATCCTTGCCAATCCGGGCGCATTGTCGGGGCTGGACTTCCAGGTGCGGCTCAAGGCAGACAGCATGGCCGACCTGTACGAAGTGACCGGCCTGGTGCTGCCCAACACGCCGCCCTTCGAGACCGACGGACGCCTCACCGGCAGCCTGGAGCCCGAACGTGCGGTGTGGCAATACGACGGCTTCGACGGCAAGGTGGGCCAGAGCGATCTGCACGGTTCGCTCAAGTACACATCGGGCAAGCCGCGCCCGCGCCTGACCGGCACGATGACCTCCAACCAACTGCGGCTGGCGGACCTGGGCCCGACCATCGGCACCAGCAAGGCCGACAACGCCAACCGCGGCCGTGAACGGGTGGGCAAAGGCAAGGTGCTGCCGGATTCCAAGTTCGCGGCCGAGCGCTGGAACGCCATGGACATGGACATCGTGTTCAAGGGCCGCCACATCATCCGGCCCGAAAGCCTGCCGCTCGAAAACCTGAGCGTGCACGCCGTGATGGAAAACGCACAGCTCAAGCTCGCGCCGCTGACCTTCGGCGTGGCCGAGGGCAAGATCGAGTCGCAAGTGAGCATCGACGGCCGCACGCCCCCGCTCAAGGCCCAGATACGCGGCACCGTGCAGGGCCTGCAGTTGTCGGCCCTGTTCCCCAAGGTGCAGCTCATGAAAAAGAGCTTTGGCCGCATGGACGGTGCCATCGCGCTGGAGAGCACCGGCAACAGCGTGGCCGGGCTGCTGGGCCAAGGCACCGGCGAGATGCGGCTGTACGTGCGCGAGGGCACGTTGAGCAAGCAGATGCTGGACCTGGCCGCGCTGAACGTGGGCAGTATCGTCGTGGGCAAACTTTTTGGCGATACCAAAGAAGTGCACCTGCGCTGCGCGGTGGCCGACTTCACGGTGGTGGAGGGCCTGGCCACCACGCGCGTGGTGAAGATGAGCACCGACGACGCCATCATCGAGGCCACCGGCACGATCGACCTGGGCACCGAGGAGATGAACCTGCGCATCAAGCCCGAGTCGCTGGAGTGGAAGTTCTTCTCGCTGCGCTCGCCGCTGTACGTGAAGGGCACGTTCGGAAACCCCGACGTCGGCGTGGAAGCGGGCCCCCTGCTGCTGCGCGCAGGCGCTGCGGTGGTGGCAGCGGCCGTGGCCCCCGTCGCGCTGGCGCTGGTCCCGGTCACGGTGCCCGCGGCCGACGACGACACGCATTGCAAGCCGCTGCTGGACCTGGGCAAGCAGCCCGTGAAGCCTGGCCGCCAGGGCGCAGCGGGTACCGCATCGCAACCTGCGCGACAGGCGGCCAGCAAGGCGGCGCCCGCGCGCTGAGCCCACGTGCAGGCCGGGATAGGGGTTGCACGCACGGCCCTGCCCTGCGCTACAGCCACTCAACTCCTGCCCTGCTCCTGGCCAGTCTCCTGCCAGGCGGAATAATCGCGCTCTCGCGCCCAGGCGCTTACGCGTTGCCCGTTCATGAAAATTGCAAGAAACCTGTGCCTGGGGCTGCTGGCCATCATCGTGGTCGGACTGCTGCTCCCCGAGCGCATCCGCATCCCCGTCGCCGGAGCATCGGCCCGGGACTGGAACCCCCGATCCTTCTGGTTCGAGCCCTGGGGCACGTCGGGGGTGCACAAGGGGATCGACATCTTCGGCAAGGTGGGCACGCCCGTGCTGAGCACCACGGATGGCATTGTTCTGTACACGGGCGAGATCTCCAAAGGCGGCAAGGTCGTGCTGGTGCTGGGGCCCCGCTGGCGACTGCATTACTTTGCGCACCTGGATTCGATACAGACGGGGGCCTTGTCTGTGGTGGCATCCGGCAGCGCCATCGGTACGCTGGGCGCCAGCGGCAACGCGCAGGGCAAGCCGCCCCACCTGCACTATTCCATCGTGCGGATGCTGCCCGCGCCGTGGAAGGCCGATGGCTCCACGCAGGGCTACAAGAAGGCGTTTTTCATCGACCCGCACACCTACCTGCTGGAGCGATAAGTCCACGGGGCCACCCGAACGCGCTTCAATGAAAATCCCGGCTGCCCTGCAGGGCCTGGGCCATGCGCCCGAGCAGCGGGGTCATGTCCTTGAAGCGCTGGGCCACCAGGTGGCGCACCACCATCGGTGCCGGGCCCTGCGATGGCGATGATGAAGACGGGCCATGGCCCTGGCCTGGCGCACCACCTTCCGGCACGCTGCATTGCCACATCCCCTCCACCGCCAGCAGCTGTGAGCGCAGCAGCGCATTGCGCCAGGCGTCCACCAACGCAGGCCACACGATCACGTTGACCGGACCGGTCTCGTCTTCGAGGGTGACGAACATGGTGCCTTTGGCCGTGCCCGGGCGCTGGCGCACGGTGACGATACCGCAGGCCCGCACCTTGCGGCCGTGGGGCATGGCGTTCAGTTGCAGCGCACTCAGCAGCCGCCAGCGCACCAGGCGCGGGCGCAGCAGGGCCAGCGGATGGCGACGCAACGTAAGGCCGGTGGCGGCGTAGTCGAACAGTATCTCTTCGCCTTCCGGCGCAGCGGGCAACGCGAGCGGCGCCTCGTGCACCGGCACGTCGCGCAGCAGGGCCGGTGCCGCATGCTGGGCGGCGGCCTCCCACATCTGCTGGCGCCGGTGGCCCGACAGGCTGGCCAGTGCATCGGCCGCAGCCAGGGCCTGCAGGTCCTGCTGGCTCAGCTGCGCGCGCAGGGCCAGGTCTTCGGTGCTGGCAAAGGCGGGGCCCGCCAGGCGCGTCTGCACCAGTCGCTCGGCAGCATCCCCCTGCAGGCTGGCCACCAGGCGCAGGCCCAGTCGCACCGCGGGTTGTGGCAGGGGCGGCGCGGGCAGCCCCTTGTGGGGCTGCAGGTGCTCCAGGTCACCCTCCAGCGTGCAGTCGACCTCGCTGTGGGTCACATCGATGGGCAGCACCCGCACGCCGTGGCGGCGCGCGTCCTGCACCAGTTGCGACGCGGTGTAGAACCCCATGGGCAGCGAGTTGAGCAGGGCCGCCAGAAAGGCCGCGGGCTCGTGGCACTTGAGCCAGCTGCTGGCGTAGGCCAGCAGGGCAAAACTGTAGGCATGGCTCTCCGGAAAACCGTATTCGCCGAAGCCCAGCATCTGCTGGAAGATGGCCTGGGCGAACTCCGTGCGGTAGCCACGCGCCTCCATGCCGCCGACGAGCGGGCGCTCGAAGCGGTGCACCCCACCCCGGCGCTTCCATGCCGCCATGGATCGGCGCAGGTCGTCGGCCATGCCGGCGCTGAAGCCCGCGGCCACCATGGCGATCTGCATCACCTGCTCTTGAAAGATCGGCACGCCCAGCGTGCGCGCCAGGGCACTTTCCAGTTCGGGTTTTTCCAACTCCAGGGGCTCGCCACGGCGTCTGCGTTCCCGCGCCTTCAGGTACGGGTGCACCATGCCCCCCTGGATGGGGCCCGGCCGCACGATGGCGACCTCCACCACCAGGTCGTAGAACTCGCGCGGCTGCAGGCGCGGCAGCATGCTCATCTGCGCGCGGCTCTCGATCTGGAAGACGCCCACGG
The DNA here is from genome assembly GCF_001424425.1 of Acidovorax sp. Leaf191. Lineage (GTDB taxonomy): Bacteria > Pseudomonadota > Gammaproteobacteria > Burkholderiales > Burkholderiaceae_C > Acidovorax. The sequence continues at coordinate 7,107 of NZ_LMPT01000022.1, read as the reverse complement.
TGTCGGCCGCGCAGATCATGTCGTAGGTGGCCGGGTCGGCGTGTGGGATGTCCTTGAGTCCCCAGCGCTCGCCGCGCAGGGCGGCACGCAGGTTCAGGCAGCGGCGCAATGCGCTGAGCATGCCCAGGGCCAGCACATCGACCTTGAGCAGGCCCATGTCGTCGAGGTCGTCCTTGTCCCACTGGATGACCGAGCGATCCTCCATGCTCGCAGGCTCCACCGGCACCAGCCGCGTGAGCTTGCCCTGGGTGAGCACGAAGCCGCCCACGTGCTGGCTCAGGTGGCGCGGGAATCCCTTGAGCTGCGCCGACAGCTGCAGCCAGAGCAACGCGGTGTGCCGCTGCAGTGGTGCCCCCACACCGTGGGCCAGGTCCTGCAGTCGGTCGGCCGCGATCTCCTCGTCGAACCAGTGGTGGTCCTTGGCAAACGCATCCACCAGCACTGGCGCCACGCCCAGCGCCTTGCCCACGTCGCGCAGGGCGCTGCGGGTGCGGTAGGTGGTCACCACCGCCGCAATGGCGGCGCGGTCGCGGCCGTATTTGCCGTAGATGTACTGGATGACCTCTTCGCGCCGGTCGTGCTCGAAGTCCACATCGATGTCCGGCGGCTCCTTGCGCTCCTTGCTGATGAAGCGCTCGAACAGCAGGTTGGAGTTTTCCGGCGGCACGGCGGTGATGCCCAGCATGTAGCAGACCACCGAATTCGCCGCCGAGCCGCGCCCCTGGCACAGGATGTCTCGGCTGCGTGCATAGCGCACGATGTCGTGCACCGTGAGGAAGTACATCTCGTACTGGCAGAACGTGATCAGGTCCAGCTCCTTGCGGATCTGCGCCATCACGGCGTCGGGTGCGCCCTCCGGGTAATGACCTTGCACGCCCGACTCCACCAGCCAGGCCAGCGCCTGGCCCGGGGTCATGCCTTCGGGCACGGTCTCCAGCGGGTACTGGTACTTGATCTCGTTGAGGCTGAACGTGCAGCGCCCCGCCACGGTGAGCGTGGCCGCCAGCAGGTCCGGCGGATACAGGCCCGCCAGCCGCACGCGCCGGCGCAGGTGCCGTTCGGCGTTGGGCTGCAGCGCGAACCCGCATTCGCCCACGCTGAGGCCCAGGCGCACGGCGGTGATCACGTCCTGCAGCGGCTTGCGCGAGCGGCCATGCATGTGCACGTCGCCCGCAGCCACCAGCGGCAGACCCAGGGCCGCGCCCGCCTGCTGCAGCGTGGCCAGCCACAGCCCATCGTTGGCGGCCAGGTGCAGCTCGGCAGCCAGCCAGACGTGGCCTTCAAAACTGGCATCAAAATGTGCCCTTGCGCTTGCCAGGCAAGCGCTGACAGCTATCAAATCAGAAGCATCAAAACGTGAACGGATCGGCGCCAGCAGCAACTCGCAGCCTTGCAGCAGCGCAAAAGGGCTGCACGGGCCGACGTGGTATTGGCCCTTGGGTGCCGCCCTGCGCGCTGCCGTGATGAACTCGCACAGATTGCCCCAGCCCTCCACATCCCGCGCCAGGGCCACCAGCCGCACATCGCCCCACAGGAACTCGCTGCCGACGATGAGGTGCAGCCCCAACTCCTCGGCCGTCCCCTTCGCCCGCACCACGCCGGCCACCGAGCATTCGTCGGTCAGTGCCAGCGCCCGGTAGCCCAGCTTGACGGCATGCTCCACCAGTTCCTGCGGGTGCGATGCACCGCGCTGGAAGCTGAAGTTGGACAGGCAATGCAACTCGGCGTAGTCCGGCAAGCCCGCAGCGCGGGTGCTGGGGGTCGCAGGCGGTTTCATGCGCGTCTCCCCATGCAGGCTGCACTATTGCAGGATGGCGGCAAGCACACCACGGCCATGTCCCCTGCTGCCCCATCAACCGAAGATGCCATGCAGGAACCAGCGGTGCGGGCGCGCTGCGGCCTGCGCGTCATCGGGCACCGGTGCCAGGCGCTCGCGGAACACCCACACCAGCCCGGCCACGTCGTTGTGCGCCACGAAGTAGTCGCGCAGGGCGAGGCCCGCCTCCGGATGTGCAGGGTTTTGCTCTTGGTCGGCAGCGGACCACCACCCCGCCTCGAAGCGGTGAGGGCCATCGAGCAGCCGCAGCCGCCCGTGGTGGCAGGGCCGGTTGCCCTGCACCGCCAGACGCCGGGGCGGATTCAGCAGCCAGGTAGGTTGCAGCAGCGCGTCGGGCGTGGCGTCCAGCGACTCGTTCTGGGCCTGCAGCGCGGCGCCCCTGCCCGCAGCGCGGACTGCCGCCGTCGCCACGCGCAGTACCTCGGCCGCAGGGCGCCACTGCTGCATGCGCTCGGGGCGGTGGTCGGCCTGCAGCACCGGGGCCAGCACCCGCTCGGGCCCCAGGCGGGCGGACAGCCGCTCGAGCAACTGGTGCAGGGCCTCGGCCGACGCGCCCGCGGCATCGCTGCCGCCGCCGCTGCGGCCATCGGGCGGCAGCAGGCTGGCGCTGCGCTGCTGCAGCGGTGCGGAGTCGAGCAGGCGCAGCGTGATCTGGTTGGCCGGCGCCGCCATGGCGGTGCGCGCCAGGTTTTCGGACAGCAGCCGCCGCAGGTGGGCTGTGTCTTGCGTGGCCTGCGCCGTGCGCACCTGCAGAGCGCGCGTGGCAGGCACCGCCACCCCGTCGAGCCGGCGCAGGTCGTGCCGCCAGGCCAGCTCCAGACCCAGCGCGCCCTGCTGGCGCGCCTGCAGCCAGCCCTGCAGCACCGTCAGGCAGCGGCTGGCACTCCACAGCAAGGCATCGGCCGACTCGGCCAGCGCGGGCAGCTCGGCGGTCAGCACGAACGCCTCGGGCAGCTCCAGCCAGCTGTGGGCCTGGGGCGCGTGGCCCAGGGCCTGGTCCAGCACCTGCAGCACGGCCGCACCAAAGCGCCGCGCCACCCCTGCGCGCGGCAGCGCCTGCAAGGAGCCCCAGGTGCGGCAACCCATGCGCTCCAGGCTGGCCACGTGAGGGCGCAGGGCCGTCAAGGTGTGCAGCGGCAGGCCCTGCGGCATGCGGGCCGGCAAGGCACGCCCCGCCAGGGCCATCCGCAGCACCGCCTGCGCAAGCAGCGCGGTGGGGCCGCAGCCCCAGACGGGCGAAGGGCCAGGCGGCTGCGGAGCCGAAGAATCTTTCGCACCCGCACCTATAGCGGCAGCACCACCTGCCGCCAGCGACCACGCCTGGCCCACCTGCGCCATCAGCGCGTCCCGCCCACCCCACAGCCGCTCGGTGGTGGAGACTTCCAGCAGCAAGGCATCGCCGTCCACCAGCGCGACCCGGGGGGTGAAGCGCAGCGCCCACCAGCCCACGGCCGTGGCGTCTGCCAGGGTGGCGGGCGCATCAGCCTCCCACCGTGGCAACGGTAGTGCGATCCAGTGCACGCCCCCTCCCCTCTGGTCCGGCAAATGGGCGCGTTGCAGCCACGCCAGCACCGGGCACCACCACCGGAGCCTGGGGTTCCACCGCCGCCATGCCGTGCGCGGCCTCGTGGACGGCACGCTGGCGCGCGGCTTGCGCTGCAAGCTCCTGGGCCAGCCGGGGGTGGCATCCGGGCAGGCACAGGCCATGCATCAGCGGAGGCCCCCTGCGTTTGAGAATCTGCACCTGCATCGCAGGGAACGGGACGCCATCGCCCTGCGCAGCGTGCTCGCGCAAAACCTGCGGGGTGGGTGCCTGCACTTGCAGCCGCAGCAAGGCTGGCGACGCCTGCGGAGCCGCCGCCACGGGCCGAAAGACCCACAGAAGCTGCTGATGCTGGGCGGCCGCCAGCTGCAGCCTGCGCAACGCGGCTGGCTGCACCTGGGGCAGCCACGCCATCACGGCCATCACGTCGCGGCAGCGCAAGGCCTGCTCCGCAGCCCACAGCGCGGAAGCCCCCTCGGCCTGCACCAGGCACAGCCGCTGGGCCGTCAGCCCGCGTGCCTGCAGCACCGGGCCAAAGGGCTCGTACGGCGGCGCCACGCCCACCACAGCCCCGTCGCGTGAGGCCACGGCCTGGGCCAGTGCCGGCAGCACAAGCTGCCATTCATGCCAGCCGGGCGAGGGCTGCAGCACTTCGCTCAGCGCCCCCACCGGCCATCCACCCCCGGGCAGTTGCGCGTCGAGCAATGCATAACCCGACTGCTGCGTCAACTGCAAGCCCGCGCCCAGCGAATCCGCATGCCAGACGCCGGGGACGGCGGACGGCAGGTCGGATGCGGCCATCCGGCGGGGAATGCGCAGCGCAGACATGGGAAGGAGCGTCTTTCAACAACATCAATACTGTAAATATACACAGTATTTTGCCGCACCTCCCAAAATTTCAGCAGATTATTCCGAGCGCCTTGCCTCCATCAAGGGATTCAAGGGATTCAATGGCCTGCCCCCTGAACGGCTTGAAGCTGCTGATCGCCTGGCACCCCAAGGCGCCTGGACCCGCCCCACCCGCTTCAAGCTTTGTAGGCCACCGCAGGGGCTGCGCCATGAAAGACTGCCTCGATGTTGTAGCCATCCGGGTCCAGCACGAAGGCCGCGAAGTAGCGTGCGTGGTACTGGGGACGCAGGCCGGGCGCGCCGTTATCGCTGCCGCCCGCAAACAGCGCCGCCTGGTGGAAGGCAACCACCTGCGCCTCGCTGTGCGCACGAAAGGCGATGTGCGAACGCGGCGTGAATGGCGGCCCTGCAGAAATCCAGAAATCCCCTCCCGGATCATCTCCGGGCTGGAGCTCCCGGGCGCCAAAGCCCACGGCATCCTCCAGCGCCAGCCGCACGCCATAGCCCAGCGTGGACAGGACGGATTCATAGAACTGCCGGCTGCGGCCGAGCTCTGACACAGTGATGCCTGTGTGGTCGATCATTGCAAACCCCTCCATAAAAGCGGATCACGAAATTCAGCGAAGCGGCTCTGGCCAGGCGCCACGTCGCAGGCAGTACGGGTAGTCATACGGGTAACACGAACAGGGCGCGGCAACGGCGCCAAAAGAGTCTTGTCCGCCGCTCTCCGTGCATGACAAAAAACGGGCCTGCGCCAGTGTTGCCAAGGCCGCCCCCACCCGCTCCCACCTGCTACAGCCTGCGGATGGCCCAGTCGCACCAGTCGGCCACGGCGGTGTCGTGTGGCGTGGCACGGTCGGCCAGTTGGGGCCAGCGGCGGTGGCAGGCGTTCAGGATGCTTTCCAGTTGCCACAGCGCTTCGCGGCCCACCAGGGCCACCTCGGCCAGGCCGATGGCATCGCCGTCGAGCTGGGCCATGAGTTCGCTTTGCTGCTGGGGGTGGGAGCCGGATTCGAGCAGGGCCTTCTGCAGCGCCAGCAGGCGGGCGTCGGCAAATGCAAATGCGCTGCCGGGCAAGACCTTGGCACCGCCCGGCAGGGCCGCCTTAAGGCTGTCCCAGTAGGCAAAGGCCTCGGCCAGCAGCTCGATCTGGCGCGGAGCCTCGTGGCCCAAGGGCATCAGCGAGGATTCGCGCGCCACCTCTTCCTGCAGCAAGGGCAGGATGCAGGCCACCAGCGCCGCCGGAAACTTGCGGTGGTTGAGCCGGAGCACCAGCGACAGGCGCTGCGCGGGCATGTCATCGTACTTTTCGTAGAAGGCGGCCACCACCTCGGCCAGCAGCAGAATGCGCCCCAGCGGCGTGATGTCCGCACCCGCCAGGCCCCGCGGATAGCCGCTGCCGTCCATGCGCTCGTGGTGCTCCAGCACGGCCACCTCCGCGGCTTTGGGGTAGGCGCCGGTGTCACGGACCATGAGCATGGCGGTGATGGGGTGCGCCACCAGGTGCTTGCGCTGCACGCCCACCACCTTGTGGTCCGGATCGCTCCAGGCCGGGTCCATGTGCAACACCCCCAGGTCGTGCAGCAGGGCCGCAGCCGCCAGGGTGGCGCAATCGCGCTCGCCCAGGCCGGTCTTCAAGCCCAGGAACAGCGCCACGGTCATCATCTGCAGGCCATGCTGGAACAGCTCCGGGCGCTGCTCGCGCATGACCGTGAGCTTGCAGGCCATGGAGGGCGGCAGCGGCACCGAGCGCAGCGGCGAGAGCAGCCGCGCGCCCGAGCCCAGGGCCTGGGCCAGCATGTTGGGCAGGGGCTCCTGCTCGATCAAGGCCTGGCCCGCGGCCATCAAGGCGGCCACATCCACAGGGTTCTCCACGGACAGATGCCGGTCGATGGGCTCGCGCAGCTTGTGCTGAACGAGCCGGTCGTACAGGCGGCTGTCGATGCGCGCTCCCTTGTCCACCAGCTTGATGCCGTTGTCGGTGTAGATGGCGGCATCGGCCACCACGGTACGCCGGTCGGCCATCTCGGTCAGGGCGCGCAGGTAATGGGGGCTGTCTGCCGTATCGATATCGGCCGGTACGGAAATGTCGGTCATGCAAAGGACACAAATGGTGGCCTTCGAATATAAGACCTTCGCCCACCTGCACAGCCCGCAAGGGATACCCCAGCCCTGCCGGGGCTTGAGCTATATCAAGGGGGAATGGCGCAGTGGAAGACCGGGGTTTGCACAGGGCTTGCGCCGGTCGGCGCGGCACGGGTGCGGGATCTTCTGTACGATGGCACTGTCCCGAAATCGCATAAGGGGTTTCCAGCATAAAACCCCTGCAGAAGCCATCGCCAGCCCTATGGCATGGGTAAACCCTCAAAAGTTCCCGGTGGATTGTTTCCAATACTGGAACAGTTAGTTCGCGACTCGGTGGTTTTTCTTCCGCCTTCATCCGCGTACAGTTCAACCCATCGATGAGCCGAACCCGCAAGGCGACTCACCGAACCCGGCAGGAAGCACCGACCTGTTTGTCTTCCCTCCGGTTTTTTTGAGACGCTCATTTAATTCAAGGACTTTCATCATGAACAACACCGCACGTTTCCTCTCCATCGCCGCTGTCGCTGCCTTCGCTTCCTTTGGCGCCCAAGCCGACGAAGCCGACGCTTCGCAATATGTGTCCAAGTTCGAAACCAACCGCACCCGCGCCGAAGTGGCTGCAGAAGCTTCGAGCGTCGCCCAGACCCGCAGCATCGAGCCCGCTGGTTCGCGCGTCGTGACCTACAAGTCCACGGCCGACCGCGCTGCCGTGCGTGCCCAGGCTGCCGACGCTGTGCGCACCGGCCAGATCCCTTCGGGTGAGCAAGGCTGATCTGGATCCGACGGATTCAGC
>NZ_LMPT01000021.1 GCF_001424425.1 Acidovorax sp. Leaf191 | reverse complement strand
AGCGCTCCAGTGCAAACTTCGGCAACCCACCGCCGCGCCCCGGCGCCCGCGTGGCCGAACACCACAACGAAGAAGGCCTGAGCTACTACTTCGGCTACGAAGACGTCCACCCCCAGGACCCGCGGGCCGCCAGCTGCACCACCGTGCGCGACAGCCTGCAGCGCGTGACCCGCTACCACCACGAAGGCACCGGGGGCCTCAAGCGCATCACCCGCGAAGTCCACCCGGACGGCAGCGAAGCACACTACCAGTACGACAGCGCAGGCCGGCGCATTGCCGCCACCGACGCTCTSGGGCGCACCACCCACTGGCGCTACGACGGCCAGGGCCACCTGCTCGGGGTGCAAGGGCCCGACGGCCGCAGCAGCCAGCAGCGCTGGGGCCTGCCCGGCACCGCCGCCGACGGCCTGCTGCTGCACAGCACNGGGCGCACCACCCACTGGCGCTACGACGGCCAGGGCCACCTGCTCGGGGTGCAAGGGCCCGACGGCCGCAGCAGCCAGCAGCGCTGGGGCCTGCCCGGCACCGCCGCCGACGGCCTGCTGCTGCACAGCACSAGCGCCAGCGGCATTCACACCCATTACCAGTACGACCCCTGGGCCCGTCTGGTGCAGACCACCGTGGTCGCGGGCGACATCGCCCTCACCACCCAACTGGAATACCTGAGCGGCCCACCTCACAGCGCAGCAGGCAACGCCCGCGCCTGGGTGGACCAGCCCATGGCGATCACAGACCCCCAGGGCGGGCGCAAGACCATGGGCTACAACGCCATCGGCCAGCTCGCGAGCTACACCGACTGCTCGGGCCACACCAGCCGCTGGCAGCACGACGCCTGGGGCGAGCTCATCGAAGAGACCGACCCCTTAAGCCAGCGCACACGCCACCAGCGCGATGCCATGGGCCGCCTGCAGCAGACCGCCCAGGCGGACGGCACGCTGGTGCAATACCGCTGGGGCAGCAACGAGCAGGTGCAGGCCATCACCCTCGGAGCGCTGGCCAGCACAGGACCAAGCTCACGCAGTGCATCGGTCCAGACCACCACCATCACCTACGACCACGACCTGTGGGGCCGCGTCACCGCACAGACCCAGGCGGGCGCGAGCTTGCACCTGCGCTACGACGTGGCCGGGCGCCTGACCGAGCTGATCAACGAGAACCATGCGGTCACTCGCTTCGCCTACGACAGCCAGGACCGCCTGGTCCGGGAGATCGGGTTCGACGGCCGCAGCCAAAGCTACCGGTATGACGCAGCGGGCCAATTGATCGAGAAGACCGATGCGCAGGACAGCGGCATGGGCGCGCCCGGCCAAGGCCATGGCACGGTGCGCAGCCGCTACCACTACGACAGCGCTGGGCGCCTGATCTACCGCGTGACCGGCAAGGTCGGCAGGTCCGGCATTGCAGCAGAGGTGAAGTCAGCAACACCAGCAAATCCACTCACCGCAAACACAGACCTGCAAATCCACCAGTTCGGCTACAGCGATAGCGGCGAACTCCTGGACACCCAGGGCTGGGAGCTCGATTGGCTTGATCGGCCAGAACACCGCGATGCATCGGCTGCTGCGCCCGCCGAGCTGATCGCTGCCTGGCTGGAGATCAACACCCATCAGCTTCACAGTGCCCTGAGCCAACAGCACGACGCCCAAACTCTGGCCAGCAGTCCCCTGCTGCAAAGCCTGCAAGTCCACCGGCTGCCCAAAACCAGCCGCGTAGACCTGCAGCGCGACGCCCTGGGGCGCCCCACTGGCGAGGTGCAAACGCTGTACTGCAGCCCTGCCGCAGCAGGTAAACAAACCAAGAACACTGGCGGTGAGCAGGCCATCGAATTCGAACACCGCATCCACCACCGCCTGGGCGCCCTCGGCCAACGCGAGACCAGCGAACTGCAGGGCATCGGCCAGCTCGACTGGCTCAGCTACGGCTCGGGCCACGTGCACGGTGTGCTGCTCAACCAGGCGCCCCTGGTGGCACTGGAGCGCGACAAGCTGCACCGCGAAGTGGGCCGCACCCTGCACCTGCTGCCCGGAGAGGGCGCCAGCCCAGCGCCCACCCAGAGCCGCCAGCTCGATCCCCTGGGGCGCCTGCTGCACCAGCGCTGGCAAGGCCTGCCCGGACCAAACAGCGCCCCCGCCAGTGCAGCGCCCCTCATCGGTGGCCTGCGGCAACGCCGCTACACCTACGACAGCTTGGGCCAGCTCGTGGGCATCCAGACCCCGACCCACGCCGACGCGTACCAGTACGACGCCCGCCAGCGCCTGACCGGGCAGCGCAGCGCCAGTGCCCAGGGCGAGCAGCAAGCGCGCTGGAGACTGGACCCGGCGGGCAACCGGCTGCCTGAGCCACTACACGGCAAGAACACGGGCGGCAACACCGCCACGGGCGCCGGCGCCGACTGGATCGCCCAGGTCCAGCAGAACCTGCACGACCCACGGTTTAACCTGCTGCAGCCACAGCCCGGCGCGGACAGCCCTGCCAAACAGGACGTGGAACGCTGGCGGGACAACCGCATCGGCTGGAGCCAGGGCGCAGATGATGAACTCGCCACCCACTACCGGTACGACGACTGGGGCAACCGGATTGAAGCCCGCCATGGCGATGGCAGCATCACCGCCCTGCACTACGACGGCCTGCACCAGCTCAGGCAACTCACACAGATCGACCCGCAAGGACAGGTGCAAAGTAAAACCACCTACCGCTACGACGCGTTCGGGCGCAGGGTGAGCAAGGTACACCAGCAGACCGGCCAGGTAAGCCAAGCCACCCACTACGGCTGGGATGGCGACAGGCTGGTGCACACCCAAGCCCAAGGGCAGATCCACCACACGGTGTACGAGCCGGGCAGCTTTGTGCCGCTGCTGCAGGTGCAGCGCAGCCAACAAGGCCACACCAACCCCGTCAAAACCTTGCTGGCCCTGGCGGGTAGCGGCGACTCGCAAGCGCAAGAACCAGAACTGCAGCACCGCGACCAGGAGATGCTCTACCAAGCCTTGAAGGAAGTGCTGCAGCCAAGCTTCCAACTGTCCACCCTGCTGCCGCAGGGCATGCGAGACCAAATGCAGGAATCACTGCAGGCCCTCAAGGCAGCACAAGCCCACATCGAAGATGCCCACCCGCTGACCGTCCGGCACATTCTGACCGATCACCTGGGTACGCCCATTGCGCTGGTCAACGCCAACGGAAAAGAGGCGGGACAGGTGAGCTGGGCTGCAAGATACGGCGCCTGGGGTGAGATCGAGCAGGAGTACAACCCCCACCGTATCCATCAACCCATCCGCTTACAGGGGCAGCAGCTTGATCGGGAGACGGGGCTGCATTACAACCGCTTTAGGTACTACGACCCTAGCGTGGGACAGTATGTGACTCAGGATCCCATAGGATTGGCAGGTGGTTTAAATTTTTACGACTATCCAGCCAACCCAACGCTAGGCACCGATCCGTTGGGTTTAGAAGAGATTATATGGACACCCGGCCCAAAAAGATCAATTAGTGACGGGCCGAGGTACGGCAATTGGTGCGGTGGAAAATGGAGTGGAGGGGTTAGTGGAGGTGAAGTTGGAAATGCCCCCCCCCTCGATAGCATGGATTCCATTTGCAAAACCCATGATTTGTGCTACGGTCCCAACCCTAGCAAAGAGAAGAAGCTTACGTGTGATACAACTATGACAAAAGACTTAAAAGCTTTACCTGAAAAGCCGTCTGAATGGCCTCAGCCAGCATCAAAAGGTACTGAAGAGTCAGCCAAAAAATATAAAAAGGCCGCAATTCTCATATTTGAATAAAATGCGAAAATTTAATAAGAAAATCAATATTACATTGTATTTTTTGTTTTCAATATTCATATATGAATTGAATAAATACGCGATGGATTTTAATGAAAATTGGCTTACTATTTTATTCGTCCTTGCTTTTATTAATATTTTAGTGGCTCTTTTCTTCTTTATCAGAGTGGATGGCATTGCGAAATTCACTATTTCCCTTATGTTTATCGCTTCTGAATTTAAGTTGATCGAGTTTTTATTTCTAGCAGCATTTATGCTCGTGACGCACAAAAATTTCGCGCCATAAATATTTATCCCATAGTTTGCTTGTATACGACAGCCCAAGCAACCTGTCGGGACCTCACTATTACGGGTAGCAAATCGAACTAAGGGTACGTCCCCCTCTAAAATCCTGCTGGCCTTGGTGGGCGGCGAAGGTCAACGCAGGAAATGCCACACCTCGATGAGGGAATGCTGCACCAACTATTAAATGAAGCGCTACAGCCGGGCTACCAGTTTCTGCGTTGCTGCCGCAAGACATGCGAGACCAAGTGCAAGAGTCACTGCAGCTCCTCAAGAAAGCACAAACTCACACCGAGGATGCCTACCCGTTGACCATCCGACACTTCGTCACGGACCACCTGGGCACACCCATTGCGCTGGTGAACGCGAACGGGGATCAAGCAGGCGACGTGAGCTGGGCCGTAAGGTATGGCGCCTGGGGCGAGATCGAACAGGAGTACAACCCGCATCGCATCCATCAACCCATCCGCTTCCAGGGGCAGCAGCTTGATCAGGAGACGGGGCTGCATTACAACCGGTTCCGCTACTACGACCCGGGGGTTGGGCAGTATGTGACGCAGGATCCTATTGGGTTGGCAGGGGACGTGAATTTTTATGGATACGTAGGCCAACCTCAATCCAGGACGGACCCGTTGGGGTTAAAAGGCGAAAACTTTTCGGGCAGAAAAGTGTTTAACACAAGCGATAGTGCGGCCTTAGATGTTTTAAAGGGAATAAACAAAAAATCAATCAAAGAAAACAGGGAATACGGCGGTATGATTTGTAAAATCGAATGCACTGGCCCGACGTGTAGAGGTTCAGAAAAATACATCTCGTCAAAGCCAAAACATGGCGCTTTATCAAGCACTGATCCACATGATAGCCCATGCCCAAAAGGAACATCTGCTGTAGGCGACTATCACACGCACGGAAACTACAGCCTTACAAACGGGAAGGCTACCATTGCATCAAAAGATGAATTTAACTCGCTGAATTTCTCCCCCACAGACATCAGCGGCATTTCGAGCGACGGAGTTGGCAAACCAAACTACACAGGGTACCTAGGAACCCCTGCCAACACTTTTCACAAATTCACTCCATCTTCAGGGAAAAAAGAGATTTTGAAATGAAATTTTTCATAATGCTGTTTTTTTTAGTGATTTCAGGACCAACAATGTCTCAATCAAATAACTCGGCAAAAATTATCCCTTTAACTTCAAAAGAATATCAATCAATAAATGTCGCCGCAAACTATTTTACAACAAAGAAAAACCCCAACGAATTTGACTTACAAATACAAATTGAAGATAAATTCATGATTTTTACATTTCATGAAAAAATAAAAGAAAAAGAAAATCACTCCAGAGGTGGAGGCGGACTAGAATATATAATAAAAATTGATAAATCGTCACTAAAGGTGATTCAGTACAAAGAAACCTTTTCTCGTTGATTTTTTTGAAAAAGTCAATAACATTAAAATAATTTAAATACCTTAAAAATTGAAGGTATTTTTATTTACCAAACTAGAGCAGCATAATAATTACGAATTAATAGTGAAATCGACCGATTGAGAGGGAAGCAATGCTTAAAAACAGTGGCACGTGCAATGGCGCTCAACACTCGAAAGCTGCGTTATCCGTTTCATGCTTTTCCAAGTAGTTCTACTGCGCTGCGACAATCATGCGATGCACACCCCGACACCCTCGTCATCACTCCATGCCACTTCGGCCTCCAACTGGCTTCACTCCGCCATTGCCCGCATCGAAGCCGACTACCAGCGCAGCGCCGACACCCATCTGATCCCGCTACGCCTTCCCGCCTTCACGGCACACGGCATTGACCTGTACCTCAAGGACGAATCCACGCACCCGACGGGCAGCCTCAAGCACCGGCTGGCGCGGTCGCTGTTCTTGTACGCGCTGTGCAATGGCTGGATCCACGAAGGTTCGACGGTGGTGGAGTCGTCCAGCGGATCCACCGCCGTCAGCGAGGCTTACTTTGCACGCCTGCTGGGCCTGCCGTTCGTGGCGGTGATGCCGCGCAGTACCTCGCCAGAGAAGATTGCGCAGATCGAATTCCATGGCGGTCGCTGCCATTTCGTGGACCGTGCGGGCGAGGTGTACGAGGCGGCCCGCGCCATTGCCGCCGAGACGGGCGGGCACTACATGGACCAGTTCACCTATGCAGAGCGGGCCACGGACTGGCGCGGCAACAACAACATTGCCGAGAGCATGTTCACGCAGATGGCGCGTGAGCCCCACCCCGTGCCGCGCTGGATCGTGGTGGGTGCAGGCACTGGCGGGACCAGCGCCACCATTGGCCGCTATGTGCGCTACCAGCGCCACGCCACCGAGGTCTGCGTGGCCGACCCGGCGGGTTCGGTCTTCAGTGCCTACCACCGCACGGGCGACGCAACGCTGACGGCGCCGGGCTCGCGCATCGAAGGCATTGGCCGCCCGCGCGTGGAGCCCAGCTTCATCCGCACTTTGGTGGACCGCATGATCGACGTGGCGGACTGCGAGTCCGTCGCGGCCATGCGCGCGCTGTCGCAACTGCTGGGCCGCCGCGTGGGCCCGTCCACCGGCACCAATTTCGTGGCCATGCTCACGCTGGCGGGCGAGATGCGCGAGCGCGGCGAGCAGGGCTCCATCCTGTCGCTGCTGTGCGATGCGGGCGAGCGCTACCTGCCCACGTATTTCGACACGGACTGGGTGGACGAACGTTTTGGCGATTGCTCGGCCGCTCAGCAGCGCATCCATGCGCTGATCGGCTGACGCCCGGCGCGAGCACCCCATTGACCATGCCAGACGGCGTGCCACCCCACGGAGCCCCCAGCGTGCCGCACGTGCCCGGCGCACTGACGCGCAGGCGCTGGCTGGCGCTTGGCAGCAGCCTGCCGCTGGGTGTGGCGGCATGGGGTGGCGGCGCCTTGCCGGCCCATGCCCTGCCGGCGCGCACGCTGGAGTTTCCACGCGACCATGGCAGCCACCCGGATCTGCGCACCGAGTGGTGGTACATCACCGGCCACGCGCAGGCCGAGGGGCGGTTGTGGGGGTTCCAGGTCACGTTCTTCCGCTCGCGGGTGGATGGCACGCAGGGGCTGCAGTCGCGGTTTGCGGCCAGGCAGCTGGTGTTTGCGCATGCAGCCGTGACAGATGTGCAGGGCCGGCGCCTGTACCACGACCAGCGGATTGCGCGCGCGGGCTTTGGCATTGCCGAAGCGGCCGAGGGCGACACGGCCGTGCACCTGCGCGACTGGCACCTGGTGCGCGCTGCCGCGGACGCGCCTGGCGCCAGCCGCTATACCGCGCAGGTGCAAGGCAGTGATTTTGCGCTGGACCTGCGCTTTGACAGCACGCAGCCCGTACTGCTGCAGGGCCGGCAAGGCCTGTCGCGCAAGGGGCCGGAGGCCGCGCAGGCCAGCTACTACTACAGCCAGCCGCAACTGGCCGTAGCGGGCACGCTGACGCTCGGGGGCAGGCGCCGGGTGGTCGAGGCCGGCAGCGGCCGTGCGTGGATGGACCACGAGTGGAGCGAGGCGCTGATGCACCCGGACGCCGTGGGCTGGGACTGGATCGGCATGAACCTGGAAGATGGCCGCGCGCTCACGGCCTTTCACCTGCGGCGCCAGGACGGCAGCACGCTGTGGGCCGGCGGCTCGATGCGCGCGGCGGGTGAGCAGGCGCCCCAGGTCTTTGCGCACGATGCCGTCACCTTCACGGCCACGCGGCACTGGGCCAGCGGGCGCAGCGGTGCGCGCTACCCCGTGCAGTGGCAGGTGCAGACGCCCGCCGGTACCTTCAGCGTACATGCGCTGCTGGACGACCAGGAGCTGGACAGCCAGGGCTCCACGGGCGCGATCTACTGGGAGGGCCTGAGCGAGCTGCGCGACGCCGCAGGCCGCGCGGTGGGACGGGGCTACCTGGAAATGACGGGGTATGCGAAGCGGCTACGGCTGGGGTGAAGGCAGCCGCCCAGTGCACCCCATTTTTGATAGCAGCTACCGCTGATCGGGCAAGGATTTCAAGCCGAAAACCCTTGAAATCCGCGTCCATCCTGCGCTAGCAGCTATCCATTTTGACGAGAGCGGGCGCCCCGCGAATCCTGCCGAGGTGCACCCACCTGCCCCATGCTGATGGGGGAAGGATGGCGGCGCTTTTCACCGCAGCCTGTTGCACCGCCTGCGCGACGACGACCCAGTCAGCCAGTCAATGCGTACCCGTCGTCGTCGTCTTGCCGCCGCCGCGCCGCCGGTCCATCCACGCGATGATCTCGCCCATGATGCCGCGGCGGAAGGCCAGCACGCAGATCACGAAGATCAGGCCCGTGACCATGGTGACGGACTCACCCAGCGTCTTGAACCATTCCACGCTGGTCAGGGCGGCGAGCAGGTTGCCGAATTCGCCGATCTTGTTTTCCAGCAGCACCACCACGGCCGAGCCGATCAGCGGACCCGACAGCGTGCCCAGGCCGCCCACCAGCGTCATCAGGATGACCTGGCCCGAGGCCGTCCAGTGCACGTCGGACAGCGTGGCAAAGCCCAGCACCAGGGTCTTGAGCGAGCCCGCCAGGCCGGCCAGTGCGGCCGACAGCACGAAGGCCAGCAGCTTGAAGCGGTGCGTGTCGTAGCCCAGCGAGATGGCGCGCGGCTCGTTCTCCTTGATGCCCTTGAGCACCTGGCCGAACGGCGAGTGGATGGTGCGCACGATGACGAGGAACGCCAGCACCACGATCACCAAGGCCACGTAGTACATGACCAGGTCGCTCTGCAGGCTGATCAGGCCGAACAGCTTGCCGCGCGGCACGCCCTGCAGGCCGTCTTCGCCGCCGGTAAAGGGCGCTTGCAGGCAGGCAAAAAACAGCATCTGCGCCAGCGCCAGCGTGATCATCGAAAAGTAGATGCCCTGGCGGCGGATGGCCAGCCAGCCGAACAGCAGGCCCAGCAGCGCGCCCCCCGCGGTGCCCAGCAGCAGGCCCACCTCAGGGGTGAGGCCCCAGACCTTGATGGCGTGCCCGGCCACATAGGCCGCGCCACCCAGGAAGGCCGCGTGGCCGAATGACAGCAGGCCGGTGAAGCCCAGCAGCAGGTTGAAGGCCGAAGCAAACAGTGCAAAGCACATGAGCTTCATCACGAAGACGGGATAGGCGCCCAGAAACGGCGCGGCAACCAGGCCCAGCAGCAGCAGGCCGTAACCGATGGGGGCGATGTTCTTGAGGTTCATGCGAGCGGCCCCTGCTTATTTTTCTTTGCCGAACAGGCCGGCGGGGCGGATGAGGAGAACGATGACCATGATGACGAACACCACGGTGGAAGACGCTTCGGGGTAGAACACCTTGGTGAAGCCTTCGATGACGCCCAGGCCCAGCCCCGTGAGGATGGAGCCCATGATGGAGCCCATGCCGCCGATCACCACCACCGCGAACACCACGATGATGAGGTTCTGCCCCATGAGCGGCGTGACCTGGTAGACCGGCGCGGCCAGCACGCCGGCAAACGCGGCCAGCGCGGCGCCGAAGGCGTACGTCAGCGTGACCATCACCGGCACGTTGATGCCGAAAGCCTCCACCAGGCGGGGGTTCTCGGTGCCGGCACGCAGGTAGGCGCCGAGCTTGGTCTTTTCGATCACGTACCAGGTGGCCAGGCACACGACCACCGATGCCACCACGACCCAGGCGCGGTAGTTGGGCATGATCATGAAGCCGAGGTTGGTGGCGCCTTCCAGCAACTCTGGCGTGTCGTAGCCCAGGCCCGAGACGCCGTAGATGGAGCGGAACACCCCTTCGATCAGCAGCGTGAGCCCCAGGGTCAGCAGCAGGCCGTACAGGTGGTCGAGCTTGTAGATCCAGCGCAGCAGCAGCCGCTCGATCAGCACACCGAACAGCCCCACCACCAGCGGCGCCAGCACCAGCATCCACCAGTAGTTGATGCCGAAGTAGTTCATCGCCATCCAGGTGATCAGGGCGCCGGTCATGAACAGCGCACCATGCGCGAAGTTGATGACGTTGAGCAGGCCGAAGATCACGGCCAGACCCAGGCTGAGAATTGCGTAGAACGAACCGTTGACCAGCCCCAGGAGAAGCTGGCTCAACAGGCCGGGCAATGAGACACCAAAGAATTCCATGGGAGGCAACGGCAGGTTCAGAGAGGTTCAGAGCAGACAGCGGGCCACTGCATGGCGGGCCCCGAAGGGCCACCGGGGCAAGCCGGGGCGCCGCAATGGCACCCCGCGCTGGCTTCCGCCACCCAGGCGTTTACTTCCAGAGCGCGCACTTGCTCTCGGCCTTGGTGGTGAACACCGTGTCGCCGGGCAGCTTTTTGACGAGCTTGTAGTAGTCCCAGGGCTTGGTGGACTCCGACGGCTTCTTCACTTCCATCAGGTACATGTCGTGCACGTAGCGGCCATCGGGACGCAGTTGGCCAGAGCCGAAGAAGTCGTTCATCTTCATGCCGCGCCACGTGGTCATGACCTTGTCGGCATCCACGCTCTTGGCGGCTTCCACGGCCTTGAGGTAGTTCATGGTGGCGGAGTAATCGGCCGCCTGGATCTCGGTGGGCATGCGCTTGGTCTTCTCGAAGAAGCGCGCCGAGAACTTGCGCGTCTCGTCGTTCAGGTCCCAGTACCAGCTGGTGGTGAACTGCAGGCCTTCGGTATTGCGCAGGCCCAGGCTGTGCACGTCGGAGATGAAGATCAGCAGGCCGGCGAGCTTCATGCTCTTGCCGATGCCGAACTCCTTGGCCGCCTTGATGGCGTTGATGGTGTCGCCGCCCGCATTGGCCAGGCCCAGGATCTGGGCCTTGGAGTTTTGTGCCTGCAGCAGGAAGGACGAGAAGTCCGACGCATTGAGCGGGTGGCGCACCGCGCCCACCACGTTGCCGCCCTTGGCCTTGACCACGGTGGTCGTGTCCGCTTCGAGTGCGTGACCGAAGGCATAGTCGGCCGTCAGGAAGTACCAGCTCTTGCCGCCGGTGTCGACAATGGCCGAGCCCGTGCCCTTGGCCAGCGCCACGGTGTCGTAGGCGTAGTGCACGGTGTAGGGCGAGCACTGCTCGTTGGTCAGCGCCGAGCTGGCCGCGCCGTTGTTGATGTACACGCGCTTCTTCTCGGATGCCACCTTGGCCGTGGCCAGCGCGGTGCCGGAGTTGGTGCCGCCGAAGATCATCGTCAGGCCCTGCGTGTCGATCCACTCGCGCGCCTTCGAGGCGGCGATGTCGGCCTTGTTCTGGTGGTCCGCGCTCATCAGTTCGATGGGCATGCCCAGCACCTTGCCGCCGAAGTCATCGATGGCCATCTGGATGGCCACGGCACCGTTCTTGCCCTCCACATCGGCATACAGGCTGGACATGTCGGTGATGAAGCCGATCTTGACCTTGTCCTGCGCGTGCGCGGCCGAGGTGGCCAGGCCCGCTGCGGCCAGCACCAATGCCAGCGCGGTGAGTTGGTTCTTCTTCATGGATTGTCTCCTGTGGGTGTGGTTGGTTGAAGAAAAGAAAATGGGGATCGCTGGCGGACCTGTGGTCAGACACCCAGCAGTTCGGTGAGCACGGGCATCTTCTCCGCCAGTTCGGACGCGCCGAACTTCTCGACGATGCGGCCGTGCTCCATCACATAGAAACGGTCCGCCAGCGGCGCCGCAAAGCGGAAGTTCTGCTCCACCATGACCACGGTGTAGCCCTTCTCGCGCAGCATGGTGATCATGCGGGCCAGCGCCTGCACGATGACCGGGGCCAGGCCCTCGGAGATCTCGTCGAGCAGCAACAGGTTGGCCCCGGTGCGCAGGATGCGCGCCACGGCCAGCATCTGCTGCTCGCCACCCGACAGGCGCGTGCCCTGGCTGTTCTTGCGCTCGGCCAGGTTGGGGAACATGGCGTAGATCTCTTGCACCGACATGCCGGGCGTGCCGGTCTTGAGCGCCGGCGGCAGCAGCAGGTTTTCTTCGCACGACAGACTGGAGAAGATGCCGCGCTCTTCCGGGCAGTAGCCCACGCCCAGGTGGGCGATGCGGTGCGTGGGCATGTTCACGGTCTCCACGCCATTGATCTTGACCGAGCCCTTGCGTGCACCGGTCAGGCCCATGATGGCGCGCATGGTGGTCGTGCGGCCGGCGCCGTTGCGGCCCAGCAGCGTGACGACTTCACCGGGCTGCACGACGATGTCCACGCCATGCAGCACGTGCGACTCGCCGTACCAGGCTTCGAGGCCCTTGATTTCCAGCGCAGGCACGCCGTTCTTGATTGGGGTATTTGCCATTTCAGTTATCCATTGCGCCGCACGCTGTCCGCCGCAACCGTCGCGATCGAAGCCAGCGCCCCCGCGCAAGGGCCGCCCCGCCGCGCTGGGGGCGTCCCCCTCCCGACTCGCGCAGCGAGACGAGAGAAGGGCTGAGGGCCGAGGTTCCAATCCTGCCTGCGCAGGATTGGACGTGCCCGAAGAGACACCGCCTCTGGCGGTGGCACCGAGGCGCGAAGCGACTCAGGGGGAGCTTCATCTAATGCGCTCCCTGAAGTTGGCCGTCGGTGGTGCCCATGTAGGCTTCCATCACCTGCGGGTTGCTCGACACTTCGGCATACGGCCCCTCGGCCAGCACCGCACCGCGCTGCAGCACGGTGATGCGGTCGGCGATGGTGGAGACGACTTTCATGTTGTGTTCGACCATGAGGATGGTGCGCCCCACAGACACCTTCTTGATGAGCTGGGTGACGCGGTCCACGTCCTCGTGGCCCATGCCCTGCGTGGGCTCGTCCAGCAGCATGAGTTCGGGCTCCATGGCCAGCGTGGTGGCGATCTCCAGCGCGCGCTTGCGGCCGTAGGGCAGGTTCACGGTGACCTCATCGGCCATGTCGGCCAGGCCCACTTCGGCCAGCAGCTGCATCGCGCGGCCATCGAGCTGGTGCAGGCTGCGCTCGCTGCGCCAGAAGTGGAACGACGTGCCCAGCTTGCGCTGCAAACCCAGGCGCACGTTTTCCATCAGCGTGAGGTGCGGGAACACCGCGGAGATCTGGAAAGAGCGGATCACGCCACGGCGCGCGATCTGCGCGGGCTGCTCGCGGGTGATGTCGTGCCCGTTGAACCGGATGGTGCCGGATGTGGGTGTGAGGAACTTCGTCAGCAGGTTGAAGCAGGTGGTCTTGCCTGCGCCATTGGGGCCGATGAGTGCATGGATGGACCCCCGGCGCACGGCCAGGTTCACGTCGCTGACTGCGGTGAATCCCTTGAACTCTTTGGTCAGGCTGTGGGTTTCAAGAATGACGTCGCTCATTGCGCCAGGGTCGCTCCGTAAGGGGGCTGAGGAAGAAAGCCTTGGCCAGCAAGGCTCCCATGCATGCGTTGTGTCGCCGTGCATCGTATGCCTGCCTACCCCGCGGTAGATACTGGGACTAATGCCTATGTATAAACGCCTACGGGTCAGGCTCGCCGGCGGTGCACGGGTTGACGGTCATCAACGCGCGCGCCGTGCGGGGCCCGCCTGTGCCTTGCCCGGTGCGGGTTGCGGGCACTTGCCGACGCGCGAAAAAGCCTCGCTCGGCCATGCGATGCGAACCTGGGAGCCTGCAGCGCTTGCTTACAACTGCATGACGGCAAGACAAGGGGTGCGCGGGTGGGCAGACTCCGCGGCGCTGAAGATTTCAGGGCCCTGCCCCTTTCCTGCATCAGCGCAGCGCCCGCGGCGGCAGCGCCTGCCCGGTAGCCCGCAGGTGTGCAGGGCCGCCCTGTGGCAGGCACGTCCGGACAGGCACGCCCGCCTACACTTCGCGCATGGCCACCCTCCCCTCCACGCCCGCGCGCGGCGCACCCCGGTCCCTCAGCGGGCTCTTCCCCTTTCTGCGTCCGTACCGCGCACGCATCGCCCTGTCGGTGGTGTTCCTGGTGCTGGCGGCCCTGGCCACGCTGGCGTTTCCGCTGGCGCTGCGCAACTTGGTGGACTCGGGCCTCGTCAGCGCCGACAAGGGCGCGCAGACCATGGCGCTGCGCAATCACTTCGAAGCGCTGTTCGCGGTGGCCGTGGCTCTGGGGGTGTTCTCGGCGGCGCGCTTTTACATGGTGAGCTGGCTGGGCGAGCGGGTGACGGCCGACCTGCGCAACGCGGTGTACGGCCACGTGCTGCAGCAAAGCCCGCAGTTCTTCGAGACCACGCAGACCGGCGAGGTGCTGTCGCGGCTGACGGCCGACACCACGCTGGTGCAGACGGTGGTGGGCTCATCGTTGTCGATGGGGCTGCGCAACGCCGTGATGGGCATCGGCGCACTGGCGATGCTGGTCTGGACCAACCCGTACGTGATGTCGATCGTGCTGGTGGCCGTGGTGTTGGTGGTGCTGCCGACCATGTGGATCGGACGGCGCGTGCGCCGCCTCTCGCGCGACAGCCAGGACCGGGTGGCGGACTCCAGCGCCATCGCGGCCGAGGTGTTGAATGCCGTGCCGGTGGTGCAAAGCTACACGGCCGAGCCGCGCGAGACGCGCCGCTTCACACAGGCCACCGAAAACGCCTTCCAGGTGGCCGTCACGCGCAGCCGGGCACGCGCCCTGCTGGTGGCCTTCATCATCATCGCCAACGCAGCGCTGCTGCTGTGGGGCCTGTACCGCGGCACCGAGGCTGTGCTGGCGGGCCAGATGACCGCCGGGCACCTGGGGCAGACGGTGGTGTACGTGATGCTGCTGGCAGGCGCCGTGGCCGTGCTGGGCGAGGTGTATGGCGACCTGCTGCGCGCCGCGGGCGCCACCGAACGCCTGATGGAGCTGCTGGCCAGCCGGTCACCGGTGGCAGACCCTGCCGCCCCCAGGGACCTGCCGCTGTCGGGCCAGGGCCTGGCCGTGGAGTTCGACAACGTGCTGTTCCACTACCCCTCGCGGCCCGACCAGCCCGCGTTGCATGACTTCACGCTGCGCCTGTCGCCTGGCGAGACCGTGGCGCTGGTCGGCTCCAGCGGTGCGGGCAAGACCACGGTGTTCCAGCTGCTGCAGCGCTTCTACGACGTGGACACCGGCCCGTATGGGCGGCCGGCGGGCCGGATTCGCCTGAACGGCGTGGACATCCGCGACCTGCCGCTTGCCACGCTGCGCGCCAGCACGGGCACCGTGCCGCAGGACGCCGTGATCTTCTCCGCATCGGCCATGGAGAACATCCGCTACGGCCGCCCGGACGCCACCGACGAGGAAGTGATGGCCGCCACGCGCGCCGCATTCGCGCACGACTTCCTGATGGCGCTGCCGGAGGGCTATGGCACGTTTCTCGGCGAGCGAGGGGTGCGCCTGTCGGGCGGGCAGCGCCAGCGCATCGCGATTGCACGGGCCATGCTCAAAGACCCGCCCTTGCTGCTGCTGGACGAGGCCACCAGCGCCCTGGACGCCGAAAGCGAACGCATGGTGCAGGCCGCGCTGGACACGGCCATGCAGCGCCACACCGGGCGCCGCACCACCCTGGTCATCGCCCACCGGCTGGCCACCGTGCAGAATGCCGACCGCATCGTGGTGCTGGAGCATGGGCGCATCGTGGAGCAAGGCACGCACACGGCGCTGCTCGCGCAAGGCGGGGTCTATGCCCGGCTGGCGGCGCTGCAGTTCACGTCGTGAAGGCGGGCGGGCAGCGACTGCCGGGCGCCTTCCGGTTGCCGCTGCGGGAGCAGTAAAGAGGAAGTGGAGTTCTCAGCGCCGATGCCGTGCAGCAGCTGCTATTAAAAGCATAGCTGCTAGCGCGCTCTGGTAGCGCGGTAGAGCCTCAAAACACTCAAAAACCGCATTCACCGGACTTCGCGGAGGCTTGCCAAGCCCTCCCGCGCCCTGGCCCACGCCCCTCTACTGCAGGGTTTCCTTGGCAGAAGCGGGCAGAGGCAACGGCATCACCGCGATGCCCTCTTCGATCAGTTGCACGGCTTCGTCGGGCGTGGCCTGGCCGCGGATGGCGCGCTCCTCGGCCTCGCCATGGTGCATGCGGCGTGCCTCCTGGGCGAAGCGCGATCCCACGTCCTCGGTGTTGGCGACAATCTTGCGCGCCAGGTGCAGCCAGGCGGCTTGCAGGGCGGGTGGCAACACCCCTGCGTCGAGAGCTGCAGTCGTACCAGCGGGATTGGTCGGCACCACCTGCCCTGCCGAAGGCGGCGCCTGCGTTGCAGAGTTTCCCGAAGGCTCCCGCGCACCCAGGTTCAGGCGGGGTGCGCTCAGGCGCTTTTCAATGTGGTCGTCCGCGCACATGGGGCATTGCACCAGGCCGCGCTCGCGCTGGCCCTGGAAATCGTCCTCCGACGCGAACCAGCCTTCAAAGACATGGCCGTGGCGGCATTGGAGATCAAGCACCTTCATGGCAACGCTGCAACGGGCGAGAAGGACAAGGCGGCAACCGGTGGCACTGCGGGCGCGTCAGCCGTGGCGGCGCAGCAGGTACCGGTAGACGAAACCCGGAAAGGCCAGGGTCAGGAACAAGGTGCCGGTGATGGCGTAGAACTCCCAGCCCTGGGGAGCGATCTGCCCGGCGCGGCGCTCCAGCAGCAGCGCAAGACCCCCGACCAGAAAGTACAGCACGATCAGCTCCGCCAGCCGCCCCGCCAAAGGCTTGCGGGGCGCAGCGGCCGGGCCCACGGCCAGCCAGCGGTGGTTCACGAACGGCAGGTTCGCGGCGATGAGCGCCGCGATGATGACCAGCCAGACAGATCCGGTGAGAGACACAGTGCGACAGCGGGCGAGGTCAGGTCGCCAGTGCGCGCACCACGGCGTCGGCGCACAGCGCCATCAGCCCGCCGGGCAGCAGGCCCAGCACCAGCAGCAGCGCGCCGTTCAAGGTCAGCACCACACGCACGTCTGCGGGTGCCGACACGCTGGAGGCGGTCAGCGGTGCATCGAAGTACATGACCTTGACCACGCGCAGGTAGTAGAAGGCGCCGATCAGCGACATGATCACCGCGAACACGGCCATGGCGATGTACAGGGTCTGGCCCGAAGCCACCAGGGCCTGCAGCACGGCCAGCTTGGCGTAAAAGCCCACCAGCGGAGGAATGCCGGCCATGGAGAACAGGCACACGGCCATGATGCCGGCGTACAGCGGGCTGCGCTGGTTGAGGCCGGCAAAGTCCGAAATCTCTTCGCTCTCGAAACCCTCGCGCGCCAGCAGCAGCATCACGCCGAATGCGGCCAGGGTCGTCAGCACATAGGTCACCACGTAGAACATGGACGCGCTGTAGGCGTTCTCGACGGCCGTGGCATCGACGTTGCCGTTCACCACGCCCGACATCAGGCCCAGCAGCACGAAGCCCATCTGCGAGATCGTGGAGTACGCCAGCATGCGCTTGAGGTTGGTCTGCGCGATGGCAGCCAGGTTACCCACCAGCAGCGAGCCGATGGCCAGCACCGCCAGCATCTGCTGCCAGTCGATGGCCAGCGGCAGCAGGCCGTCCACCAGCAGGCGGATGGTGATGGCAAACGCCGCCAGCTTGGGCGCGCCGCCGATCATCAGCGTGACGGCGGTCGGAGCACCCTGGTACACGTCGGGAATCCACATGTGGAAAGGCACCACACCCAGCTTGAAGGCCAGGCCCGAGACCACAAACACCAGGCCGAACACCAGCACCTGGTGGCGGATCTGGCCGGAATTGACGGCCTTGAACACCTGGCCGATATCGAGCGAGCCGGTGGCGCCGTAGATCATGGACAGGCCGTACAGCAGGAAACCGCTGGCCATTGCGCCCAGCACGAAGTACTTCATGGCCGCTTCGGTGGCCGTGGCGTTGTCGCGGCGCAGGGCCACGAGCGCATAGCTCGACAGGGTCAGCAGCTCCAGGCCCAGGTAGATCACGAGGAAGTTGTTGCCCGAGATCATGATGAACATGCCCAGGAGCGCGAACATCGAGAGGGTGAACATCTCGCCGCCGCGCAGCATGCCGCGGTCTGCCGCATAGGGGCGCGCATACACCAGCGTGACCATCATCGCCACCGTGGCAAAGCACTTGAGCCAGTTGCCCATGGCATCGCTCACCACCATGTTGCCAAAGCCGTAGAAGGTGTTGCCGCTGCTGGCGTACATCGCCTGCAGGGCCGCCACGACGGCCAGGGTCAGCATGGTCAGCACGTAGGTAGCGGTGCGGCGGGTGCTGTGCACCCCCAGGTCGACCAGCGCTATGACGCAGGCCATGGCCAACAGCACGATTTCAGGGTAGATCGCTAGCCAGCTGATGTTGTCAATCATCTCGTATCTCTCAGTTCAGTCTGGTCAGGTCAGTTCAGCTTGGGCTGCGCGACATGCTTGAGCAGTTCGGCGACCGACGTGTCCATCACGTCCGTGAACGGACGGGGATACAGGCCCATGGCCAGCACCGCGATGCCGAGCACCGCCAGCACCAGGAATTCGCGGCTGTCGATGTCGGTCAGGCCCTTGACGTTGTCATTGCCCACGGGGCCCAGGTACACGCGCTTGAACATCCACAGGGTGTAGGCCGCACCGAAGATCAGCGCCGTGGCCGAGGCCAGGCCGATCCAGAAGTTGGCCTTGGTTGCGCCCAGGATCACCATCCACTCGCCCACGAACCCTGCAGTGCCCGGCAGGCCGCAGTTGGCCATGGCGAACAGCAGCGCGAAGGCCGTGAAGTTGGGCATGGGGTTGACCACGCCGCCGTAGGCTGCGATTTCACGCGAGTGCACGCGGTCGTACAGCACGCCGATGGACAGGAACATCGCACCCGAGACGAAGCCGTGCGCAATCATCTGCACCAGGCCGCCGGACACGCCCAGGTCGTTGAAGATGAAGAAGCCCAGCGTGACGAAGCCCATGTGAGCGACGGACGAATACGCCACCAGCTTCTTCATGTCCTTCTGGACCATGGCCACCAGGCCCACGTAGATCACGGCGATGAGCGACAGCGCGATCATCAGCCAGGCCCACTCGCGCGATGCGTCGGGGGCGATGGGCATGGAGAAACGCAGGAAGCCGTAGGCACCGAGCTTCAGCATGATCGCGGCCAGCACGGCGGAGCCGCCGGTGGGCGCTTCCACGTGCACGTCGGGCAGCCAGGTGTGGAACGGGAACATCGGCACCTTGACCGCAAAAGCGGCAAAGAATGCGAAGAACAGCATCGTCTGCGCGCGGGCGCTCAGGGGCAGCTGGTGCCACGTGGCGATGTCGAAGCTGCCGCCGGACTGGTTGTACAGGTAGATCAGCGCGATCAGCATGAGCAGCGAGCCGAGCAGCGTGTACAGGAAGAACTTGAACGCCGCGTAGATCTTGTTCGGACCACCCCAGATACCGATGATGAGGTACATCGGGATCAGCGTGGCTTCGAAGAACACGTAGAACAGCATGCCGTCCAGCGCCGTGAACACGCCGATCATCAAACCGGACAGGATCAGGAACGCGCCCATGTACTGGTTCACGCGCTCGGTGATGGACTCCCACGACGCGACCACCACGATCACCGTGATGAAGGCGGTCAACGGCACGAACCAGAACGAGATGCCGTCGACACCCAGGTGGTAATGCACGTTGAAGCGCTCGATCCACGCGGCCTTCTCGACGAACTGCATCGCTGCGGTACCGAGCTGGAAGCCTTCGTACAGCGGCAGCGTCACCAGGAAGCCGATGACGGCGCCCACGAGTGCGAGCCAGCGAACGGCGCGGGCATGTTCATCCCGCCCAATGGCCAGCAGCAGCACACCGAATGCGATCGGTGACCAGATTGCAAGACTCAACAGACCCATTTTGTTGTTTTCCTTATTTGATGAGCTGCAGGAACACGTCGCCCCAGACAAACCAGGTCATCAGCGCGAAGACCCCCAGGATCATCACCAGCGCGTAGTGGAAGATGAAGCCGGACTGCATCCAGCGCACGACGCCGGACACGCTGCGCACGACCTTCCAGGAGCCATTGACGAGCGTGCCGTCGATGATGGCCTGATCGCCACCCTTCCACAGGCCCGTACCCAGGGCACGCGCGCCGCGGGCCAGGATGTTCTCGTTGATCCAGTCGAGGTAGTACTTGTTTTCGAACAGCGTGTAGATCGGCATGCAGGTGCGCTTGATCGCTGCAGGCAAAGCCGGGTTCACCATGTACATGTAGTACGACAGCGCCACGCCCGCCACCGCCAGCCAGAAAGGCGCGGTCTGCAGCCCGTGCACGGCCATCGCCACCGGGCCGTGGAAGATCTCGGCCAGCTTGGACATCGCAGGGTGCTTGGCTGCGTCGACAAAGATCACGTCCTTGAAGAAGTCGCCGAACAGCATGGGCTGGATGAACATGAAGCCCACCACCACCGAAGGAATGGCCAGCAGCACCAGCGGCACCGTCACGACCCAGGGGGATTCGTGCGGATCATGGCTGTGATGGTCATCATGGCCGTGGCCATGGTCGTCGTGGTGCGCATCATGGTGGGCATCGGGGTTCTGGTCGTAGCGCTCCTTGCCGTGGAAGACCAGGAAGTACATGCGGAACGAATAGAACGCCGTGATGAACACGCCGGCCAGCACCGCGAAGTGCGCGAAGTGCGCCGCCGGCAGGTGGCTGAAGTGCACGGCCTCGATGATGCTGTCCTTGGAGTAGAACCCCGAGAACAGGGGCGTGCCGATCAGTGCGAGCGAACCCAGCAGCGAGGTGATCCAGGTGATGGGCATGTACTTGCGCACGCCGCCCATCCAGCGGATGTCCTGGTTGTGGTGCATGCCCATGATGACCGAGCCTGCGCCGAGGAACAGCAGCGCCTTGAAGAACGCGTGGGTCATCAGGTGGAACACGGCCACCGAGTAGGCGGAGGCACCCAGGGCCACGGTCATGTAGCCGAGCTGCGACAGCGTGGAGTACGCCACCACGCGCTTGATATCGTTCTGGATGATGCCCAGGAAGCCCATGAACAGCGCCGTGATGGAGCCGATGATCAGGATGAAGTTGAGCGCGGTGT
Organism: Acidovorax sp. Leaf191; assembly: GCF_001424425.1. Lineage (GTDB taxonomy): Bacteria > Pseudomonadota > Gammaproteobacteria > Burkholderiales > Burkholderiaceae_C > Acidovorax. Next base: position 216,472 of record NZ_LMPT01000021.1, on the reverse strand, counting down.
CCGACAGCTCGAACAGCGGCGACATGCGCGACACCATGAAGATGCCGGCGGTCACCATGGTGGCCGCGTGGATCAGCGCCGAGATGGGGGTCGGGCCTTCCATCGAATCGGGCAGCCACACGTGCAGCGGGAACTGCGCGGACTTGCCCATCGCGCCGATGAACAGACAGATGCAGATCACGGTGATCAGCATCCAGTCGGTACCGGGGAACGCCAGGCCACCGAGCTCACCCGATTTGGCGAAGATTTCGCTGTAGTTGAGCGTGCCCGTATAGGCAGCAATCAGGCCGATGCCCAGGATGAAGCCGAAGTCACCCACGCGGTTGACCAGGAACGCCTTCATGTTGGCGAAGATCGCCGTGGGCTTGTTGAACCAGAAACCGATGAGCAGGTAGGACACCAGGCCCACGGCTTCCCAGCCGAAGAACAGCTGCAGCAGGTTGTTGCTCATGACCAGCATGAGCATGGAGAAGGTGAACAGCGAGATGTAGGCGAAGAACCGGTTGTAGCCGTCGTCCTCTTCCATGTAGCCGATGGTGTAGATGTGCACCATCAGCGACACGAAGGTCACGACCACCATCATCATGGCGGTCAGGCTGTCGATCAGGAAACCGACCTCCATCTTGAGGCCGCCCACCACCATCCAGGTGTAGAGCGTCTCGTTGAAGCGGGCACCGTCCAGCGCCACGCTCTTGAGCGTCATCGCCGACAGCACGAACGCGACCAGCACGCCCAGGATGGTGAGGGTGTGCGAGAGCCGGCGACCGATCCAGTTACCACCGAAGGTCGTGCCGAAAATGCCGGCCAGCAAGGCGCCCGCCAGCGGTGCCAGCGGCACGGCCAGGAGCGTTGAAGCAGAGAGGGTTTGACTCATTCTTGAGAACCTTGGGAATGCTGGTGACCCATCAACCCTTGAGGGTGTTGAGGTCTTCCGCGTTGATGCTGGACTTGTTGCGGAACAGGAGCACCAGGATGGCCAGACCGATGGCCGACTCGGCAGCTGCCACTGTCAGGATGAAGAACACGAACACCTGGCCATGCATGTCGCCCAGGTAGTGCGAGAACGCCACGAAGTTCATGTTGACCGCCAGCAGCATCAGCTCGATCGCCATCAGCAGCACGATCAGGTTCTTGCGGTTCAGGAAGATGCCGATCACGGCCAGCGCGAACAGCATCGCGCCCAGCGAGAGAAAGTGGCCCAATGTCAGCGTCATGCTTTTTTCTCCTCGGTGGCAGCAGCAGGCTCGGCAGGCACTTCAGGCGCTGCCTTCTGGGTGGCGGCCACCTTCACGACTTCGAGGCGATCACCAGCGCGCACGCGGATCTGCTGCGACGGGTTGATGGCCTTGCTGTCCTTGCGCTGGCGCAGGGTCAGCGCAATGGCTGCAATCATGGCGACCAGCAGGATCACGGCCGCGATCTCGACGGGGTACAGGTACTCGGTGTACAGCAGCTTGCCCAATGCCTTGGTGTTGGAGTACTGCACCACATGGCCCGCAGCATCGAGCGCCGTGGCGACGGCCTTGGGTTCGTCCATGCCGCGGAAACCGCCCATCAGCACGGCGGCCATTTCCAGGGCGATCAGCGCACCCACCGTGGCGGCCAGGGGGAAGTGTTTCCAGAACCCCTTGCGCACGGTGTCGATGTGGATGTCCAGCATCATCACCACGAAGAGGAACAGCACCATGACGGCGCCCAGGTACACCAGCACCAGCGCGATGGCCAGGAACTCGGCCTTGAGCAGCAGCCACACGGCAGCGGCCTGCGAGAACGCAAGGATGAGGTACAGCACTGCATGCACGGGGTTGCGGGCAGTGATCACCCGGAAGGCTGCAAACAGCAGCACCACCGAGAAGAGATAGAAGAAACCAGTCTTGGCGTCCATGAATCGGGTCTTTATAGAAAGTCTGGCAAAGAGGCCGCGCTCTGCACCGCTCAGCGGTACTTCGCGTCCGCAGCCTTGGCTGCCGCGATTTCGCCTTCGTACCGGTCACCCACGGCCAGGAGCATGTCTTTCGTGAAGTACAGGTCGCCACGCTTTTCGCCGTGGTATTCCAGGATGTGCGTCTCGACGATGGAGTCCACCGGGCAGCTTTCTTCGCAGAAGCCGCAGAAGATGCACTTGGTCAGGTCGATGTCATAGCGCGTCGTACGGCGCGAACCATCGGCACGCACATCCGATTCGATGGTGATGGCCATGGCGGGGCACACGGCCTCGCACAGCTTGCACGCAATGCAGCGCTCTTCGCCGTTTTCGTAACGGCGCAGCGCGTGCAGGCCACGGAAACGCGGCGACAGAGGGGTCTTTTCTTCAGGGAACTGGACCGTCACCTTGCGGCGAAAGGCGTAGCGACCGGTCAGGGCCATGCCCTTGAGCAGTTCCACGAGCATGAAGCTCTTGAAGAAGTCTTTGAACGAGAAAGGTGCAGCAGCAACAACGGCAGTCATTTTGTGTCCCCGCTTATTTCCAGATGTTCCAGGGCGACAGCAGCCATCCGCCCACGAAGAGCAGATACACCAGGGTCACCGGGATGAAGATCTTCCAGCCCAGACGCATGATCTGGTCGTAGCGGAAGCGCGGGAAGGTGGCGCGGATCCAGATGAACATGGACACCACGAGGAAGGTCTTGATACCCAGCCAGATCCAGCCCGGGATGAACGAGAGGAACTCGACCGGAGGCAGCCAGCCGCCCAGGAACATGAGCGCGGCCAGGATGGACACGAGCCACATGCTGGCGTATTCCGCCAGGAAGAAGATGGCAAAGCCCATGCCCGAGTACTCGACCATGTGGCCGGCCACGATTTCGGCTTCGCCTTCGACCACGTCGAAGGGGTGGCGGTTGGTCTCGGCCACGCCGGAGATCAGGTACACCAGGAAGATGGGCAGCAGCGGGAGCCAGTTCCACGACAGGAAGGTCAGGCCCATGTTGGCGGCCATGCCGCGGCTTTGGGACATGACGATCTCGGTCAAGTTCATGCTGCCCGACACCATGATCACCACCAGGAAGCAAAAGCCCATGGCGATTTCATAGCTCACCATCTGCGCAGACGCACGCAGCGCACCCAGGAAGGCGTACTTGGAGTTCGATGCCCAGCCGGCAATGATCACGCCGTACACCTCGATGGAGGTGATGGCCATCACCAGCAACAGGCCGGCATTGACATTGGCCAGGGCCACATCGGGGCCGAAGGGAATCGCCACCCAGGCGGCCAGCGCCGGCATGATGGCCATGACGGGCCCGAGCACGAACAAACCCTTGCTCGCAGCGGTGGGCTGGATGATTTCCTTGGTCAGCAGCTTGAGCGCATCGGCAATGGGCTGCAGCAGACCCATGGGGCCCACCCGGTTGGGACCGTGCCGCACCTGCATGAAGCCCAGCAGCTTGCGCTCCCACAGCGTGAGGTAGGCCACGGCACCCATCAGCGGCGCCAGAATGCAGACGATCTTGATCAGCACCCAGAGCACAGGCCAGACGGCGCCCGTCCACCAGCCGAAGGCCAGCAGGTTCAGGCCCGCGTTGTAGATCGCGTCGATCATGCGGCGACTCCTTCACGTGCCGTGCGCGCATCGGCGGTGAGCTGCAGCGACGTGGAACGGCGCACGAGGCCGTCGAGTTGATAGATGGAAGCGACCACAGGCTCGCCCGCGGTTGCCGTGGCTGCTGCGGCGGCAGCAGCAGGCACCGCAGTCACCAGGTTCGACAGCTGTTCAGCAGGCACGTGCGTGACGGTGCCGGCCGCGGCATTGGTGGCGCGTGCCAGCACGTCCTGCGAGGTCTCGAAGTCGAAACCGGACACACCCAGCAGGTTGGCCAGCACGCGCAGGACCTTCCACGCGGGGCGGGTATCGCCCAGGGGGCGCACCACCGCATGGAAGCTCTGCAGGCGGCCTTCGGCGTTGATGAAGCTGCCGGAGGTTTCGGTGAAGGGAGCAATTGGCAACAGAACGTCACTGAACTCCAGGTTGGCCTTGAAGGGGCTCAAGGTCACCACCATCTCTGCACCAGACAGCGCAGCAGCAGCGTTGGCACCGGCCGCCGAGTCATGGACAGGCTCGGTGTTGAGCAGCACAGCCGCCTTCAGTCCACCCGAGAGCATCTGGCCCGCATTCAATCCACCGTTCACAGGATGAGCACCCGCAAACTGGGCACCCACCGTATTGGCAGCTTCCGTGAGGTATCCCACCGAGGCGCCCGTGTGCTCGCCGATCCAGTTGGCCAGTGCCAGCAGTTGCGTGGCCTGCGCGTGGTGCGCGGCGGCGTTGCCCAGCAGCACGGCTTTGCGCTCACCGCCGAGCAGCGCGCGCGCGATGGCCTGGGTGGCGTCGTTGTGGGCTGCAGCGCCCTGGGGAGCGGTCACGCCCTTTTCCTGTGCGACTGCAGAGGCGATGCCGCCGAGTGTCTGCACCCATTCGCTGGCGCTTTGCGCAACGAACGACGACACCGGCATGGCCCAGTCGTGGGCCACAGAGCCCACAGCCGCGACCTGGCAGCCATGGCGGGCAGCCTGGCGGATGCGCTGCGCGAACAGCGGATGGTCCTTGCGCAGGTTGGAGCCCACCACCAGCACGCGTTGCAGCGTGGACAGCGAAGCGATGGACGTACCGAGCCAGCGAATGCCTTCGGGCGCAGCGAACTCGGCGTTGCGCAGGCGGTAGTCGATGTTGTCGCTGCCCAGGCCACGCACCAGTGCGCCGGCCAGGTACAGCTCTTCGACCGTGCTGTGCGGGCTCACCAGAGCGCCGATGCTTTGGGCACCGTGGTCGTTCTTGATGTTCTTGAGGCCGTTGGCCACGTATTCGAGCGCGGTCTGCCAGTCGACTTCCTTCCACACCCCGCCCTGCTTGAGCATGGGCTGGGTCAAACGGTCGTCGCTGTTGAGCGATTCGTACGAGAAGCGATCGCGGTCGGCGATCCAGCATTCGTTGACGGCTTCGTTCTCGAGCGGCACCACGCGCATCACCTTGTGGTTCTTGACCTGAACGATCAGGTTGGAGCCGGTGGAGTCGTGCGGGCTGACGGAGCGGCGGCGCGAGAGCTCCCAGGTGCGGGCGCTGTAGCGGAACGGCTTGCTCGTGAGCGCGCCCACGGGGCAGATGTCGATCATGTTGCCCGACAGCTCGGAGTCCACGGTATCGCCCACCACGGTGGTGATCTCGGAGTGCTCGCCGCGGTGGATCATCCCGAGCTCCATCACGCCGGCCACTTCCTGGCCGAAGCGCACGCAGCGGGTGCAGTGGATGCAGCGGCTCATCTCTTCCATGGAGATCAGCGGGCCGACGTCCTTGTGGAAGACCACGCGCTTTTCTTCCTCGTAGCGCGAGGACGAACCGCCGTAGCCGACGGCCAGGTCCTGCAGCTGGCACTCACCGCCCTGGTCGCAGATGGGGCAGTCCAGCGGGTGGTTGATCAGCAGGAACTCCATGACCGACGCCTGGGCCTTGATGGCCTTGTCGCTCTTGGTGCGTACGATCATGCCCTGCGTCACCGGCGTGGCGCAGGCAGGCATGGGCTTGGGAGCCTTCTCGACGTCCACCAGGCACATGCGGCAGTTGGCGGCGATCGAGAGCTTCTTGTGGTAGCAGAAATGCGGAATGTACGTGCCCGCCTTCTCGGCTGCATGCATCACCATGCAGCCTTCGGCGACTTCCACTTTCTGACCGTCCAGTTCAATTTCAACCATATGTCTTCTCGCGATCAGGCGGAGGTCGCGGCCTGGGAGGCGTTGTTCCGGATCAGTGCTTCAAACTCGGGACGGAAATGCTTGATCATGGCGCGCACCGGCATCGCGGCAGCGTCGCCCAGCGCGCAGATCGTGCGGCCCTGGATGTTGTCTGCCACCGAATTGAGCAGGTCCAGGTCGCCCGAGCGGCCCTGGTTGTGCTGGATGCGGTCGATCACGCGCCACATCCAGCCGGTGCCTTCGCGGCAGGGCGTGCACTGGCCGCAGGATTCGTGCGAATAGAAGTACGACAGGCGCAGCAGGCTTTCGACCATGCTGCGGGAGTCGTCCATCACGATCACGGCGCCCGAGCCCAGCATGGAGCCGGCCTTGGCGATGGAGTCGTAGTCCAGCGTGCATTCCATGATGATGGAAGCCGGCAGCACCGGCGAGGACGAGCCGCCCGGGATCACTGCCTTGAGCTGGCGGCCCTTGCGCACGCCACCGGCGAGCTCGAGCAGCTTGGCGAACGGCGTGCCCATGGGCACTTCGTAGTTGCCTGGTTTTTCCACATCGCCCGAGACCGAGAAGATCTTGGTGCCGCCGTTGTTGGGCTTGCCGCACTCGAGGTACGCAGCTCCGCCGTTGCGGATGATCCACGGCACGGCCGCGAATGTCTCGGTGTTGTTGATGGTGGTCGGCTTGCCGTACAGGCCGAAGCTGGCCGGGAACGGCGGCTTGAAGCGCGGCTGGCCCTTCTTGCCTTCCAGCGATTCGAGCAGCGCGGTCTCTTCGCCGCAGATGTAGGCGCCGAAACCGTGCGCTGCGTGCAGCTGGAAGCTGAAGTTGCTGCCCAGGATCTTGTCGCCCAGATAGCCCGCTGCGCGTGCTTCTTCGAGCGCTTCTTCGAAGCGGTCGTAGGTCTGGAAGATTTCGCCGTGGATGTAGTTGTAGCCCACGGAGATGCCCATCGCGTAGGCCGCGATGATCATGCCTTCGATGACGATGTGCGGGTTGAACTGCAGGATGTCGCGGTCCTTGCAGGTGCCCGGTTCGCCTTCGTCGGAGTTGCAGACGAGATACTTCTGACCGGGGAACGAGCGGGGCATGAAGCTCCACTTGAGGCCGGTCGGAAAGCCCGCGCCGCCACGGCCGCGCAGGCCTGATTCCTTGACGGTGGCGATGACCTGGTCCTGCGTCAGCGGCTCGCCGCCGTCGGTGCCCAGAATCTTGCGCAGCGCAGCGTAGCCGCCGCGCGCTTCGTAGTCCTTGATGCTCCAGTTCGTGCCGTCCAGGCCCGCATAGATCTGCGGGTTGATGTGGCGGTCGTGGAAGCAGGTCTGGACGCCGGTGGCCTGGAACTGCGAGAGGATTTGTGCGGCAGTGGTCATGCTTGCCCCTCTGCGGCCTTGAGCCCGTCGACCAGCTGGTCGAGCTTGTCGTTGTCCATGAAGCTGCACATGGTGCGGTCGTTGACCAGCATCACGGGCGCGTCGGCGCAGGCGCCCAGGCACTCGCACTGCTGCAGGGTGAACAGGCCGTCCGGCGTGGTCTCGCCCATGGTCACGCCGAGCTTCTTCTCGAGGTGGTGCAGCGCCTTCTGGCCGTCGCGCAGTTGGCAAGGCAGGTTGGTACAGACGTTGAGCTTGTACTTGCCCGTGGGCTGCTGGTTGTACATGTTGTAGAACGTGGTGACTTCGTGCACCGCGATCTGGGCCATGCCCAGGTATTCGGCGATCACGGCCTCGCTCTCGACGCTGACCCAGCCCTGCTCCTGCTGCACGATGGACAGGCAGGCCATCACGGCGGACTGCGCCTGCTCGGGCGGGTACTTGGCCACTTCGCGCGCAAAACGGGCGCGCGTCGCCTCGGTGATGGCGGTGGTGCCCGCCGTGGGGTTCTTCGATTCGGTCGTACTACTCATCGGTCAATCTCCCCGAACACGATATCCATGGTGCCGATGATGGCCACGGCGTCGGCGATCATGTGGCCGCGGGCCATTTCGTCGAGCGTGGCCAGGTGGGCAAAACCCGGCGCGCGGATCTTCAGGCGGTAGGGCTTGTTGGCGCCATCGCTCACGAGATAGATGCCGAACTCGCCCTTGGGATGCTCGACGGCGGCGTAAGCCTCGCCCTCGGGCACATGGAAACCTTCGGTGAACAGCTTGAAGTGGTGGATCAGCTCTTCCATGTTGGACTTCATGGACTCGCGCGACGGTGCAGCCACCTTGTGGTTGTCGGTGATCACCGGGCCGGGATTGGCACGCAGCCAGTCCACGCACTGCTTGATGATGCGGTTGGACTCGCGCATCTCCTGCACGCGCACGAGGTAGCGGTCGTAGCAATCGCCCGTCTTGCCCACCGGCACGTCGAAGTCCATGCGGTCATAGACGTCGTAGGGCTGCGTCTTGCGCAGGTCCCAGGCAATGCCTGAGCCCCGCAGCATGGGGCCGGTCATGCCCAGGTTCAGCGCGCGCTCCGGGGGCACCACGCCGATGCCGACGGTGCGCTGCTTCCAGATGCGGTTGTCGGTCAGCAGGGTCTCGTACTCATCCACACAGGCGGGGAAGCGCTGCGTGAAGTCGTCGATGAAGTCGAGCATGGAACCTTGGCGGTTCTTGTTCATGGCCTCCAGGGCCTTGGCGTTCTTGATCTTGCTGACCTTGTACTGCGGCATGGAATCCGGCAGGTCGCGGTACACGCCGCCCGGACGGAAGTACGCCGCGTGCATGCGCGCGCCGGAGACGGCTTCGTACATGTCGAACAGGTCTTCACGCTCGCGGAAGGTGTAGATCAGGATGGTGGAGCTGCCGCAATCGTTGCCGTGCGAACCGAGCCACATCAGGTGGTTCAGCAGACGGGTGATTTCGGAGAACATCACACGGATGTACTGCGCGCGGATGGGCACTTCCAGGCCCATCAGCTTCTCGATGGCCAGACAGTAGGCGTGCTCGTTGCACATCATCGAGACGTAGTCCAGCCGGTCCATGTAGGGCAGCGACTGGATGTAGGTCTTGTGCTCGGCGAGCTTTTCGGTCGCGCGGTGCAGCAGGCCGATGTGGGGGTCGGCGCGCTGCACGACTTCGCCGTCGAGCTCGAGCACCAGCCGCAGCACGCCGTGTGCTGCCGGGTGCTGCGGACCAAAGTTCAGGGAGTAGTTCTTGATTTCAGCCATGGTGGGTCACGTGGGGCGCAGGGCGCCTTAGTGCAGGCCTCCGTACTTGTCTTCGCGGATGATGCGCGGCGTGATTTCACGCGGCTCGATCGACACGGGCTCGTACACCACGCGGCGCTGCTCGGTGTCATAGCGCATCTCGACGTGGCCCGACAGCGGGAAGTCCTTGCGGAAAGGATGGCCGATGAAGCCGTAGTCCGTCAGGATGCGGCGCAGATCGTTGTGGCCGTCGAACACGATGCCGAACAGATCGAACGCTTCGCGCTCGTACCAGTTGGCAGAGCTCCAGAGTTCGGACACGGATGCCACCACCGGAAAATCGTCGTCCGCGCAGAACACCTTCACGCGCACGCGCTGGTTCAGGCTGACGGACAGCAGGTGCGACACCACGCAATAGCGCGCGCCTTCATGCACCTGGTCGGCGTAGGAGGAGTAGTCCACCCCGCACAGATCCACCAGTTGTTCGAAACGGCAACCTTCGGCATCGCGCAGGACGCGCATCGCTTCGAGGTAATCGGCCGCAGCGACCACCACGGTCACCTCTTCCAGGGCGATCGAGATCTGGCGCACCTTGGAGCCCAGGGCCGCGGCGATGTGGTCCTTGAGTTTTTCAGGCCGAATGGCAACAGAAGTCATCATCAACCCTTCAGACACGAGCAATGGTGTTGGTGCGGCGGATCTTCTGCTGCAGCTGGATGATGCCGTAGATCAGCGCTTCCGCCGTGGGCGGGCAACCCGGCACGTAGACGTCCACAGGCACGATGCGGTCGCAGCCACGCACCACGGAGTAGCTGTAGTGGTAGTAGCCGCCGCCGTTGGCGCAAGACCCCATGGAGAGCACCCAGCGGGGCTCGGACATCTGGTCGTACACCTTGCGCAGAGCCGGTGCCATCTTGTTGCACAGCGTACCCGCCACGATCATCAGGTCGGACTGGCGCGGGCTGGCACGGAACACCTCGGCGCCGAAGCGGCCGATGTCGTAGCGCGCTGCCGCCGCATGCATCATCTCCACCGCACAGCAGGCCAGGCCAAATGTCATGGGCCACAGGGAGCCCGTCTTGGCCCAATTCACCACGGAGTCATAGCTCGTGGTGATGAAGCCTTCCTTCATCACGCCTTCAATCATTGCATCATCCTTGCTTGCAGCCGAAGCCACTCATTCCCAATCCAGGGCGCCCTTTTTCCATTCGTAGGCAAAACCCACGACAAGGATGGCCAGGAATATCACGACCGCCACGAAACCAGCGATGCCCACCTCGTGCAAGGTGACGGCCCACGGGAAGAGAAAGGCGATTTCCAGATCGAACAGAATGAACAAGATGGCCACGAGGTAGTAGCGCACATCGAACTTCATGCGCGCGTCCTCGAAGGCCTCAAAGCCGCATTCGTAGGGGGAGTTTTTTGCGGCATCCGGGCGATTGGGGCCCAGTATGTAGCCTAGTACCAAGGGGACAACGCCAACGGCGATGCCAACCAAGATGAACAAAAGGACGGGGAGGTACTGATCGAGGTTCATCTTGAGGATGTGCTCACCGCTGTGGCCTGGCCCGACATGTCCCTTGCCAGGACATGTCGGGGAGGCCTTTGTTTTGGTGCCGTCGGCGAGACTCGAACTCGCACAGCTTTCGCCACTACCCCCTCAAGATAGCGTGTCTACCAATTTCACCACGACGGCTGATGTGTGCATCTGGATGGCATGAGGAACCTTGCGGTTTTGGCTTTCCAGACAATCCGGGATTCTACTCCGGAAAAACCCTGCTTCGGCTTAGCCGAACCAATTTAGCGCAGATTATTTGGTCGGAATCTGGGCAGCGCCCGATGCCGGAACAGCAGGCGCCACGGCAGCACCCGGCGCCGACGCGGCGGGCGCGGAGCCGGCAGGAACTGCTGCAGCCGGGGTCTCCAGCACGCTGCCCGCACCGGCAGGACGTGCATTGCCGAAGTAGGCCAGCGCCAGCGTTGCCACGAAGAACACCGCCGCCAGCACCGCCGTGCTGCGCGACAGGAAATTGGCACTGCCGCTGGCCCCGAACAAGCTGCCCGACGTACCGCTGCCGAAGGCAGCACCCATGTCGGCACCCTTGCCGTGCTGGACCAGCACCAGTCCGATCATCCCCAGCGCCGACAGCATCTGCACCGCCAAAACCACATTCACGATCACGTTCATTCTCTGTTCACTCCTGATTGAATAGCTCTTGGGACCACCACCTCAACGGGCAGCGGCAATGATTTGTAGAAAGTCGGGGGCCTTCAGGGATGCGCCGCCGACCAGCCCGCCATCGATGTCGGGCTGAGACAGCAGCTGCGCCGCGTTGGCGGCATTCATGCTGCCACCGTACAGCAGGCGGATGCGGTCGGCGTGCTCGCTGGCCGCGGCCAACTGGGCCCGCAGCACTGCATGCACCGCCTGCGCCTGCTCGGGCGAGGCCGTGCGGCCCGTACCGATGGCCCACACCGGCTCGTAGGCCACCACCACTTCGCTGATGCAGTGGCCATTGAGATGGATCACGGCAGCGAGCTGGCGCTTGACCACCGACTCGGTCTGGCCCGCTTCGCGCTCCTGCAGGGTTTCACCCACGCAGATGATGGGGGTCACACCCGCCGCCAGTGCACGCTGGGCTTTTTCTGCCACCACCACGTCGGTTTCCCCGTGGTATTGGCGGCGTTCGGAGTGCCCCACCAGGGCATACCGCACGCCAAACTCCTTGAGCATGGCCACCGACACCTCACCGGTGAAGGCGCCCGCCTCATGCTGCGACACGTCCTGTGACGCTACAGCCACCGCAGACCCGAAAGTGAGCGACTGCACCTGCGCCAGATAAGGCGCAGGCACTGCCACCGCCACATCGCACGCCGCACCACCGCCATCACCCAGGCCCGCCATGATGGCCTTGAGCAGAGCTTCGTTGGCTGCCAGGCCGCCGTTCATCTTCCAGTTGCCGGCGATGAGTTTCTTCTTGCTGTTCATGATCACCACGTCAAAACGATCTTGCCAATGTGCTGGTTCGACTCCATCAGCGCATGCGCATCGGCCGCGCGGGCCGCTTCGAACGTGCTGTGGATGACCGGCCGCACCTTGCCTTGCGCCAGCAAAGGCCACACGCGCTCGCGCAGCGCTTGCGCAATGGCACCCTTGAAAGCCACGGACCGCGGGCGCAGCGTGGAGCCGGTGATGGTCAGGCGGCGGCGCAGGACCAAACCCGCGTTGAAACCACCCTTCACCCCACCCTGCACAGCGATGATGACGATGCGGCCATCCTCTGCCAGGCACTCCACTTCGCGCGCCACGTAGTCGCCAGCCACCATGTCGAGCACCACGTCGACACCTTTGCCATCGGTGATGCGCTGGGCCTCCGCCACGAAGTCCTGGGACTTGTAGTTGATGGCATGGTGCGCACCCAACTCCAGGCAGGCTGCGCACTTGCTGTCGCTGCCCGCCGTCGCGATCACAGTCGCACCGAACGCACGGCCCAGTTGCACCGCGGTCACGCCGATGCCGCTGGTGCCGCCCTGCACGAGCAGGCTCTCGCCCGCCTGCAGCCGCCCCCGGTCGAAGACATTGCTCCAGACGGTGAAGAAGGTTTCAGGCAGCGAGGCCGCCTCGACATCGCTGAACCCTTCGGGCACCGGCAAACACTGCACCACGGGAGCCACGCACCATTGCGCATAACCGCCACCGGCGACCAGCGCACACACGCGGTCACCGACACGGATGCCGGCCGCCGCCATGGCGGCGGCATCACCCGACTCCACCACACCAGCCACTTCCAGACCGGGCAGGTCTGACGTGCCCGGCGGCGGGGCATAGTGCCCCATGCGCTGCAGCACATCCGGGCGGTTGATGCCGCTGGCGGCCACCCGGATCAGCAGTTCACCCGGCCCGGGCTGCGGCACAGGCCGCTCGCCCAGACGCAGCACCTCCGGCCCACCAAAAGCGGAGATCTCCACAGCGTGCATAGTGCGGCTCATCGGACAATGAAGGTATGAGTGATTTTGGCCGCTACCGCTTGATCAACAAGCGGCAGCAGCTACAAAATCAATAGCAAATAGACCCGTCAGCCGGATCAGCCCACCACCTGCTCGGACGCACCGTCCGAAGCCAGGGATTGCTGTTGCTGCTGCTGTTGGTCAGCCGATGGGCGGCCACCGTCGCCACGACCATGGTCGCGGCGGGGTTCGCGGTCACCACGCTCTGCAGGTGCAGGACGATCGCTGCCACCGGCAGGACGGTCCGACAACACCTTCATCGACAGCTTGATGCGGCCCTTTTCATCGGTTTCCATGACCTTGACCTTCACGATCTGGCCTTCGGTCAGATAGTCGGACACCTTCTCGACGCGCTCGTGCGCGATCTGGCTGATGTGCAGCAGGCCATCCTTGCCAGGCAGCAGGTTGATCAGCGCGCCGAAGTCCAGGATCTTCGTCACGGGGCCTTCGTAGATCTTGCCGATCTCGACTTCGGCCGTGATCTGCTCGATGCGCTTCTTGGCAACGTCGGCCTTCGCGGCGTCGGTCGCGGCGATGGTGATCGTGCCGTCTTCCTCGATGTTGATCTGGCAGCCGGTTTCCTCGGTCAGCGCACGGATCACCGCACCGCCCTTGCCGATGACGTCACGGATCTTCTCGGGGTTGATCTTCATCGTGTAGAGTTTGGGCGCGAAGTTGGACACCTCGGTCTTGGCTTCACCCATGGCTTCCTGCATCTTGCCCAGGATGTGCATGCGCGCTTCCTTGGCCTGCGCCAATGCGACCTGCATGATTTCCTTGGTGATGCCCTGGATCTTGATGTCCATCTGCAGCGCGGTGATGCCGCTGGTGGTGCCGGCCACCTTGAAGTCCATGTCGCCCAGGTGATCTTCGTCACCCAGGATGTCGGTCAGCACGGCGAAGCGGTTGTCTTCCTTGATCAGGCCCATGGCGATACCGGCCACGTGGGCCTTCATCGGGACGCCGGCGTCCATCATCGACAGGCAGCCACCGCAGACCGATGCCATGGACGAAGAACCGTTGGACTCGGTGATTTCCGACACCACGCGGATGGTGTAGGGGAACTCTTCCTTGGTCGGCAGCACGGCGACCAGCGCGCGCTTGGCCAGACGGCCGTGGCCCACTTCGCGGCGCTTGGTGGAGCCCATGCGGCCCACTTCGCCGGTGGCAAAGGGAGGCATGTTGTAGTGGAACATGAAGCGGTCTTCGAACTCGCCAGCCAGCGCGTCGATGCGCTGCGCGTCACGTTCGGTGCCCAGCGTGGAAATCACCAGCGCCTGGGTTTCGCCACGCGTGAACAGTGCCGAACCGTGGGTGCGGGGCAGCACGGAATTGCGGATTTCGATGGGGCGCACGGTGCGCGTATCGCGGCCGTCGATGCGGGGCTCGCCGGCCAGGATCTGGCTGCGCACGATCTTGGCTTCGATGTCGAACAGCAGGCCTTCGACCTTCACGGCGTCGAATTCAGCGCCTTCGGCCTTCAGCGACGACAGCACGGAAGCGGTGGCTTCGCGCAGAGCGTGCGTGCGGGCTTGCTTGCTGCGGATCTGGTAGGCAGCGCGCAGCTTTTCTTCGGCCAGTTGCGAGACCTTGGCGATGAAGGGCTCGTCCTTGGCGGGCGGTTGCCAGTCCCACACGGGCTTGCCGGCTTCGCGCACCAGTTCATGGATGGCGTTGATGGCAGCTTTGCCTTGCTCGTGGCCGAACACCACGGCGCCCAGCATCACGTCTTCGGGCAGTTGCTGCGCTTCGGACTCGACCATCAGCACGGCCGCTTCGGTACCGGCGACGACCAGGTCCATCTGCGAGTTCTTGCGGGCGGTCTGGCCGGGGTTCAGCACGTATTCGCCGTTGATGTAGCCCACGCGCGCGGCGCCGATGGGGCCGTTGAACGGCAGGCCGGAGATCGACAGAGCGGCGCTCACGGCGATCATCGCGGCGATGTCGGCGTCCACTTCAGGGTTCAGCGAAATGGTGTGGATGACCACATGCACGTCGTTGTGGAAGCCTTCGGGGAACAGCGGGCGGATCGGGCGGTCGATGAGGCGGCTGGTCAGCGTTTCGAGTTCGCTGGGCTTTGCTTCACGCTTGAAGAAGCTGCCGGGGATCTTGCCGGCGGCGTATGTCTTCTCGATGTAGTCGACGGTCAGCGGGAAGAAATCCTGGCCGGCCTTGGCGATCTTGGAGCCCACCACGGTGGCCAGCACCACGGTGTCGTCGATGTTGACCAGCACGGCACCGGAGGCCTGGCGTGCGATTTCACCCGTTTCCATGACGACGGTCTTGTCGCCCCACTGGAAGGACTTGGTCACTTTGTTGAAGATGGTCATGATGACTCCTTTTGCTTCGGTTTATGTAGCTGGCTACGCAGAGCCAGCAAGGGCCGGAGGCAATTCAGAACACGATGCCATTCCAGGGAGCCTGTCACCCGCAACCGGTGCGTCAGGATCCGTGGAATGACACAGCTTCGCTCTGTTTTGCGTCTCCGAAGTAAAAAACGCCTGAGCTAGCGTGCTAACCCAGGCGTTTTGACATGCGAATGCGCTTACTTGCGCAGACCCAGCTTGGCGATCAAAGCCGTGTAACGGTCAGCGTCCTTGGCCTTCAGGTAGTCCAGCAGCTTGCGGCGGCGGCTCACCATGCGCAGCAGGCCGCGGCGACCGTGGTGGTCCTTGGCGTGCGTCTTGAAGTGAGGGGTCAGTTCGTTGATGCGAGCGGTCAGCAGGGCCACTTGCACTTCTGGGCTACCGGTGTCGTTGGCAGCGCGGGCGTTGGCCTTGACGACTTCGGCCTTGATGGAGGATGCGATCATTGGATTTCCTTGGATTGGGCCTGCAGGGGACTGCGGGCCGTGGTTTTTACTTGCGCCGACGGCTGGAACGGCCAGCGGCGTGCGTTTTGCACCGTGCAAAACCTTGCCATTATAACTCCCAGCAAAAGCCTGAGCCCGCCAAACCCCTTCCCACCAACGCTCCGAAGGCCACTTTCACCTTGAACATCTTGAAAAATCACATGCAAAACTTCAAAAACTTCTCTTCGCTTCAGAGCACAAGCACCGCCTCCGCATTCAGCGCCCTCATTGGCGCTTTTACCTTGGCCGCCGCCCTCGCCTTCTCGCTGATTCCGACTACGGGGCTCGCCAAAACCTCTGGAGACAAGCCGACCGGTGCCATGAACAACCCAGCAAGCCCCTCCAAAAAGAAGGGGCCGAAGAAAGTGACTTACCAACGCAGCAGCTCCGAAGAGTCTCCAGGCGAGCGTGACCGCCGGATGGCGAGGGAATGCAAGGGGCTGCACAACGCCGGCGCTTGCCGAGGCTATACCCGCTAGGCGCCCCACGTCACGGCGAGCGCCGTTCATCTACAGCCGACTGCCACCCGTCAGGAGGAAGAGTGTGGTGCAACGAGATGCAACTAGCATCCACTTCATGCAGAAACTGCGCCACTCCATTCGCTGCCAGCACCGCGCTTTCCCAGGCGGGATGCCGCGAGCCCAACAAGGGTTCACCATCATTGAACTCATGGTGGTGATTGCCATTTTTGCCACCCTGGTAGCGCTGGCCGCGCCCAGCTTCAGGCCTCTGGTGGAACGCTGGCGGGTGCGTGACGCAACTGAAACACTGCAATCCACGATTTACTACGCCCGCTCCGAAGCCATCAAGCGTAGTGGCAACGTCATTATCATCAAAGGCGGCGACACCGCAGTCTGCAGCACAATGACCACCGCACAGTGGAGTTGCGGGTGGAGCGTTTTTTTTGACGCCAACGGCAACGGCACCCAGGACACGTGCGTGCCTGGCGCTACACCGAATGAGTGCGAGCTTCAGCGAGTAGAAGCCCCGACCCGGCTTAACATCAACCTACCTGGCAGCACTGGGAGGATCACCGTAGACCGATGGGGCATGCTGTCGAATACGGGGGGAGCGGCAGTGCCCACCGCCATGGCTTTTGAGCTGATTCCCAAGGACAAGACCATTGCGGATGTCAGTGCTGCGCGTGTTTGCGTTGCCAGCAGCGGTCGCATAGCTCGCAAGAAAGGCAGTGAGGCCTGCTGAAGACAGCGGTCTCTTGATATTGCCATGCCTAGAACTCTGCACTCCTTCCGGCAGCATTGGACGCACAGCCGATCTCTTCAAGGCGGATTCACAGCCGTCGAGTTGATGGTGGTCGTCAGTATCCTGGCGGTCCTGGCCGGATTGGCAGCCCCCTCTTTGACCTTGCTGACCGAAAGTTGGCGAGTTCGTGCCGCCCAAGAAGCTCTAAGTTCCACATTGCTGCTGGCTCGCTCTGAAGCCATCAAACGCGGGGGACGTGTGACCGTCCAGAAGATTCCGAACAATACCGGAGGCTGCACGACCGCCAGAAGCAATCGAGACTGGGATTGTGGCTGGATCGTCTGCGAGGACCTGGATAACAACAGTTCCTGCGGTTCTACAGAACCAGTTCTTCAGCGCATCAATGCCCCTGCGAAGGTGCAAATCACCCGAACCGGTGGAGGCGCCAGCATCAAGTTTGATCGTTGGGGCCTTGTGGACGGTGTTTGGCTTGGCTTCAGCCTGGTACCTGTTGACAAATCGACCAACCACCCTGGCGCACGCGGCGTCTGCATGAGCTCCGGTGGACGTATACACACCATTCTTCCAGAGGCCATTCCATGTACCGGATGAACCCTACTTACACAAAACTTCCCAAGCCGCAGCACGGCATCACAATGATCGAGTCCTTGGTCGCCATTGTTGTCATGACCCTTGGCATTCTCGGGATCCTGGGTGTCCAAATGCGCAACCTGTCCGACACGTCGACAACGGTGCGCCGAGCGCAAGCCATACGGCTGATCGAAGACCTGGGGGAGCGCATGCGCATCAACCCCAACGCGCTGGCCAACCTGGGCAACTATGTGTCGACATTCGCCACCACGCCGTCGACCACATCGTGCGCCAGCGGCTGCGACAACGGCGCACTGGCTGCCTACGACGTGGCTGCCTGGAAGAAGGCCGTTCGCGACACATTGCCCCTGGGGCAGGCTGAAGTCTTCATTCCTCCAGCAGAAACAGCGCTGGGAGCAGGGCAAAGACGACAGCTCGGCGTCATGATTGCGTGGCGAGAAAACGAGGGGCAAGGCCGCAAGACCGACGACATCGACGCCACCAAGATTCGCGACAACAGCGGCGCTTTGACGGCAGGTGCGGGAGCTTTGACCTGCCCGGCGAACTTTACCTGCCACCTTCAATACATTCCCGTATCTGCGCGTTGCGCGCCATACGCCCCAGGCGGGAACAGTGCCGCCTATTTCTGCCCCGGAGCCTGACATGCACGCCAACTCCCATCCACTGTCCATGGCCGCCGCAAAAAGGTCGACCGATCAAAAAGCGCGTCGCTTGGTGAATCCATGGCAAACCCAGAGTGGCGTCACATTGATCGAGTTGATGGTCGGCCTTGCCATCGGACTGCTTGTCATTGCGGTGGCTATGGGGGCCCTGATGGTTTCCCGCGGCGTGTCAGGAACAGTCAGCGATGCGAGTGGTATTCAGCAACAGGGTGCTTATGCGATGCGGCTTTTTGGTCAGCAGCTGCGGCAGGCTGGCTCGATGCGGCTGAATCTCAACCCTGGAACGGCAGTCACCGAAAGCGCCTACCTGGCTCCAGTCGCGTTTGAAACAGCCGCGGAAGCAGCGTCCAATCCGACATTCAGCTATACCGCCAACATGCCCACCCAGACCATATCGGGCAATGCCTCGCCGGTCACACTGACTGTGGGTTTTCGGCGGTATACCGAACCCGTGTTTACGAATGCTGCGGAGCGTTCACTGACACGCAATTGTATTGGCGGGCCAGAAGATGCCACGAATAACGACCAGCGGATAGAAAGCATTTTTGATTTAGACACAGCCAACAATGTGCTGCGCTGCAGCGGCAATGGAGCAGCTACGCAACCCATTTTGCAGAATGTCGCCAACTTCCAGGTGCGCTACCTGATGCAAGACAGCAGCTCTACGCCAGGCATCCCAAAAATAAAGACGGTGGATGCCACCGGAGTGGGCGCCAACTGGGCTCAGGTACAGGCTGTCGAGGTGTGTGTGGTTCTCTTCGGCAGTGAGCCAATCGATCTTCCCGCGGGCAGCAACTACACCGACTGCGATGGCGCTACAAGTGTCGACATGAGCACCCTCACTGGCGCACGCGCCAAACGTATGCACCTTGTGTTTCGCAATGTCTTTCAACTGCGCAGCCAAGGGCTCGTTGGCTCGGTGCTTCAACCTGCGACGTAATACCCATCATGCAGCAACCCCAGCTCATTCCCACTCCCCCCCGCCTACGTCGGCAGCAAGGCGTAGCACTTTTCGTGGTGATCGTTTTCGTCATGCTGTCGATGCTCCTGGCATTGTGGGCTTCGCGCACGTCGATGTTCAACGAACTGGTCGTTGGCAACGATGCCGACTACCAAAGGGCGTTCGAGGCCGCCCAGTCGCTGCTGCAAGACGCCGAATTGGACATCCGCAGCGAAAGCCCTGATGGCAACCCCTGCATCGACGCAAACTGCCGCGACAACATGGTTGCAGCTTACAAGATTCCACTGGACAAGCAGGAGGTGACTCCATTGCTGGCGGATTTGGATCAACAAGCGACCAAATGCCGGGACGGGCTGTGCGCCAAGCGGGCGGGACGCCAAGATTTCTGGAATGCAACCAATACGACAGTGCTTGCTACCGGCGAAGCAAAGCTAGCTGATATGACCCAGCCTAATGTCGGCGCCCGCTATGGTCAATATTCCGGCGCAAAAGCTGGAGATGCTGCCAATCCTGCCAACCCCATCTTGGCCGATACAAGCGCCAACAATCGCGGCGGATGGTATTGGATAGAAGTAATGCCTTACGACGAGAGCAGCAAGAATTCCGGCCTTATTGTTGGCGGCGCCAACACCAATAATCTGCTGCGCTTGAATTTGAAGCCCAATGTGGCTTATCGGATCACTGCTTTGGCTTATGGCCGCAAACCGGGCACCATGGCCGTCCTCCAACAGACCTATGTTCGTCAGGTGCGAGCCAATTAATGTTATCGATGTAGTGGCACTGCAATTACGCCATTAATCACTGCAATATCTCCAACTTACACAACCCAAGGAGCAAGCCATGCCTCGCACCGCTGCCCCCCGTTTTCGCAAAAGCCTGCTTGCAATGGCCGCAAGCGCCGCACTCGCTCCCACTGGCGTCTGGGCGGTGGATTTGGCCGAAGCGCCTCCAGGCGTTGTAGAGCCTTATGTACGGCCCAACGTCATCATTTCCGTTGATGACTCCGGGAGTATGGCGTCTCGAGTGACCAGTACAGCGACCGGCAGTGCCACTGTCGTGGCCCCCAATGCTGATGGCACATGGCCCGTGACTGCGCAGCGCATGAACGTATTGAAGTACGCGCTGAAGTCGGTGTTCGACCCAACCCATCCCGAGTACGACGCCTCGCTGATGGCTGACAAGAAAATCCGCTTGGCTTGGCAGGTGATGTGGAATAACGGCAACGCCTCCAATGCAGCCAGCGTCAACAGCACGAACATGAACACCAATTCGATGCGGATACTGCAGGGTACGCACCGAACCAATTTCTTGAACTTCGTCACGAGCCTGACCCCCAGCAACACGACGCCATCGCACCTGATGTTCAGCCAGGCTGACGCTTACCTGCGGCAACCGCTGGGCACCAACAGCGCCTGGGCGAGTGACCCTGGCACCACAGGCTCGCCCTATCTCGCCTGCCGACGGACCTATCACATCTTCATGTCGGACGGTCGGTGGAATGGTGGCGTATCGGGTGGCGCGCAGGACAACTCCACCAACAAGATTCTGCCGGACGGCATGGTGTATGGCGGGTCAACGACCACAGACCAGGCCAAGACCAGGCTGTACCGTGACAGCTTCAACAACACGCTGGCAGACTGGGCCTTCTACAGCTGGTCAACCGCCATGCAGACCTCTGGCATGACCGGATCCATGCAGCCCGCTGCAGACTACCGCGCAGCGCCCACGACAGAGAGCTTTGGGAATGACAAGGCGGGTAATCCTGCGGTTCTGGAACGCTACTGGAATCCACGTTACAACCCTGCCACTTGGCCTCACATGGTGACGTATACCATTGGCTTCAGCAGCGATGCAACCACATGGCCCGGCGCTCCAGGCATCATTGCACCGCCAGCCAATGAACGACTTCCCTTCAGTTTCAACAACGCCAGCAGTTTTCCTGATTTGGTGACTGGCAATCATCAGTGGCCCAACATGGGCAACGGTGAAAACGTGCGCGCTCTCGACTTGTGGCACAGCGCACTCAACGGACGTGGACGCTATTACGCCGTGACGCAAGGCCAGGATCTGGAAAAAGCTTTCCGCGACATCTTTGCCCAAATCAACACTGCTACCGACCCTGACTTGAGTTCAAGTGCCACCAGCGGCTCCAATGTGTCGCGCAGTGAAGTCGGCAAATACACTGCCGCGTATGAGCCCGAAAAGTTCTGGAAAGGCTTCGTGACGGCCGACAAGGTGAGGAAGGATGGGACGACTTATCCTGACCCCAGCTGGAATGGCAAGACCACTGCCGACTTGCTGGATGCAGCGACGGTCAGTTCCCGCATGGTGCTGACCTGGAGCGACAAGTGGTCCGGCTCAGCCTACCAAGGAGGCGTGCCTTTCCGGTGGGCTTCGGATGAAACCCGCTTGAGTAACAACCAGAAGCTCTGGCTGCAGAAAAACATGAGCGGTTCCGATGACGGCGCCGCCAAAGGCCAACAACGGCTCGACTACATCCGGGGCGACAAGTCACTGGAAGGCGTCGACCCGTCAGGCTATACGACGGCCAAGCCATTCCGCCAACGCCAAAGCATCCAAGGCGACATCATCAACTCCGACGTCTGGTTCACGGGGGCACCCGCATCGGACTACCTGCTCAAGGGCTACACCGCGTTTGTCCGCAACAACAGGGCGCGTCCCGGCATGCTCTATGTGGGCGGCAACGACGGGATGCTCCATGGTTTCGCGTCGCTGAACGGCCAGGAAAAGCTTTCCTATGTGCCGCGCGGTGTGATTCCAACGCTCACACTACTGACTGATCCGCAGTACAACAACAAGCACAAGTATTACGTCGATGGCTCTCCCATGACCGGTGACGTAGATCTCAACGGCGGCATACAGGATCCGAGCGACCCCAACTACGGCACCTACACCCCGAACTGGCGGACGATGCTGGTAGGCACCTTGGGCCTGGGTGGCAAAGGCTACTATGTGCTTGACGTCACCAATCCTACGGGAGCGAACCTGGCCGATGGAACCCCGGGCTTCACGGAAGCGAATTCCGCACAACTGGTCCGGTTGGATCGCACCCGCGGGTCATCCGAAAACGCGCCGAATTGCGCGGTGCTCACCGGCACTGAAAAAACCGTCTGCCAGCAGATGGTGGACGAGGACAAGGACATCGGCCACATCACAGCACGCCCTGTGCGGGACGATAACGACGGTATGCGCACCACGCAGATCGCCCGTCTGAACAACAACCGCTGGGCTGTGGTGCTCGGCAACGGTTACAACAGCTCCAATCAAAGGCCCGTCCTTCTCGTTCAATACCTTGATGGCGCCAAAGAGCTTGTTCGCTTTCCTGTCACCACCGACGCCCCGGGCACGGGCAAGGCCAACGACAATGGCCTGGCTTCACCCCGACTCGTGGATATCAACGGCGACGGTCTCGCTGACGTGGTGTACGCCGGCGACAATCTGGGCAACATGTGGAAGTTCGACCTCACCAGTTACAACCCCACGAATTGGAAGGTGGCTTTGGGCGGCAATCCATTGTTCACAGCACAAGGCCCGGCCGCTCTGAATGGCCCCCGCACCAAGGTCCAGCCTATCTTTGCGGCGCCCACTGCACGCGCCAATGACCGCCAGATGGTGGTGGGCTCGGGACCATCCGCAAAAACCATGGATGTCGGTGGCATGATGGTTTCGTTCGGCACCGGCCGCAACGTCAGCAAGACCGACCCCTCCAGTATCGATGTACAGAGCCTGTATTCGGTGCTTGACAATACCCGCTACCGCCAGGTCGTCACACCGCTGGGCAAACGCGTGGAAGTCCACCCTGGCGGCGGGACTTGCCCCGGCATCACCTGCGTTCCCACCCCGACCGCGCTGGGCACAGGAGTCAACACGGCCAAACTGGCCAAACGTGAATTCATCGAGATTGACAGTGGCGCATATGGGGCTATCAAGGAGGTTGACGTCCTGAGCAAGGCGACCTGGGCCAACTGGAATGGTTGGTATCTGGATCTGCCCGCTGTTGGGGAACGGCTGTTGAAGCCTTTCGATTTCTACGATGCCAGCAACCTGCTCACGGTGTGGTCTCAAGTTCCAGCCAAGGGATCGAACGTGGATCCCAACGTGGAGAGCTGTGAATCGACCTCCGTTGACAGCGAGCGCCAATACCGAACTTTTGTCAATATCATGGATGGCAAGGCGCCGTCTATCGCAGTGGTGGACAAGGACAAGGATGGCAAGTTCACCATGGGAACTCTTGCCTCACCCGGTGGCGATGCCGTTGCCAGTGGAACGACCCTCATCAGCATTTCTCGTGCGAAGGTTGCAAAGGGTCCTCACAGTATTGTCAAAAAGAATAAATTCGAGAATGCGGACATTGATGCCAAAAATAACAAAGAAAATCTCGCCGCCATGCCCGAAGAGACACTGCGCCCAAGCTGGCGTCAAATTCAATAACTGGAAAACTTGTGGGATGCCTCTATGAATCTTAAAGTCTCCATGCGCCAAAAGGGTTTTACACTCATTGAGGTGATGATTGCGGTAGCCATCGTCGGAATCCTTTCCGCGATTGCCTACCCTAGCTACACCGAATATGTTCGCCGCGGCCACCGCGCAGATGCGCGAGCTGGTTTATTGCAAGCACAACAGTGGTTAGAAAGGGCAGCGACCGCAACAGGCGTCTATCCCATAACAGGTAGCGCACCGTATTACGCCCTGCCTACTTCGCTGACCTGGAGTGCGGACGCCAGCAAGCGGTACACGATCGGGTTTGTCGGCGCACCAACTGCTGGTGCTTACACCCTGGTCGCTACGCGCAAGGCGGGTACGTCACAGGCCGGTGATAAATGCGGTGACTTCACGCTGACTAACGTCGGCATACGGAGTGCGGGCCCGTATACCCTCGGTGCCACGCTTGAGGATTGTTGGGGCAAATAATTAAGTCTGCGCTACCATCGCAGCGGTCTATGACCCGCCTTTCTCCCATGAACGAAGCGCTTGGGCTCGCTGCCCAAGCGCTTTTTGTTTCCAACCCCAATCCCCGCGTAGGCTGTGTGATCGTTGCGCCGGATGGTGCCGTACTGGGCCGCGGATCCACGCAACGTGCGGGCGAACCCCACGCCGAGATCATGGCGCTGCGGGATGCTGCTGCCGCAGGCCATGACGTTCGCGGTGCCACCGCCTACGTGACACTGGAACCATGCTCCCATCACGGGCGCACAGGCCCCTGTTGCGACGCGCTGGTGGAAGCAGGCATTGGCAAGGTGGTGGCTGCCATCGGCGACCCCAATCCGCTCGTATCCGGCAAAGGGTTCCAAAGGTTGCGTGCCGCAGGGGTGCAGGTACAAATCGGCACAGGTGCAGCGGCATCCCGCGAGCTCAACATCGGTTTCTTCAGCCGTATGGTGCGAGGCACGCCCTGGGTCCGCCTCAAAGTGGCCGCTTCGTTGGATGGTACGAGCGCCTTGCACAACGGCGTGAGCCAATGGATCACGTCCACCCCAGCCCGCGCTGACGGCCATGCGTGGCGCGCGCGGGCCTGCGCAGTGCTGACGGGCATAGGCACCGTGCTCGATGACAACCCCCGCCTCGACGTGCGCGATGTGGCCACACCCCGACAACCCCATGTGGTGGTGGTGGACAGCCGGTTGCAAACCCCGCCAGACGCCAACATCCTGAAGAGGGAGAAGGGCAGCACCTGTTTCATCTATGCCGCAATGCAGGACCAGGCGAGAGAGGCTGCATTGGCCGCGCGGGGCGCCGCGGTAATCCATCTCCCTGGCGAGCACGGCAAGGTGGACTTGGCCGCCATGCTGCAAGACTTGGGACGGCGCGGGATCAATGAGCTGCATGTAGAGGCCGGCCACAAGCTCAATGGATCCTTGCTCCGCGAAGGGCTGGCGGATGAACTACTGGTGTATCTGGCCCCTAGGCTGCTGGGCCCGGGCCTTGGCATGGCGAATTTCGGTCCGTTGTCCCAGTTGGCGGATGGCATTTCGCTGGATTTTGTATCCACCGAAGCCATGGGACCGGATATACGCATCCTCGCTAGGGTACGGGGTCGCGACCTCTTCTAGCGGCCAGCCAGCCCCTTTCCGTCTCCGCGAGAGCGGAAGCGGGGGGCACGTGTCAGCCCCCGACCCGAACACGCCGGTCCCAGGGACTCCCACGCTATTTTTACAAGCCTCACGCTGAACGCACCCATTGGTGCACGCCCGCACCATCATTTGGCGCAATTCTTGCTTCACATTGGTGCAATTCTGGTTTCTTCACAAGTGATGCACCAGAAAAGATCAATTCAACGCAAGAGGACATTATGGAAGCACTCAAACAGGGCACGGACGCCTTGTTCATTCTCCTGGGCGCCATCATGGTGCTGGCCATGCATGCCGGGTTTGCCTTTCTCGAACTGGGCACGGTCCGCAAGAAGAACCAGGTCAATGCGCTGGTAAAGATCCTGGTGGATTTCTCGGTGTCCACCGTGGTGTACTTCGTGGTGGGCTACAGCGTGGCTTACGGAACGCACTTCTTTGTGGGTGCGGAATCGCTGGTCCAGCAAAGCGGCTACTCACTGGTCAAATTCTTCTTCCTGCTGACTTTTGCTGCGGCCATTCCGGCCATCGTGTCGGGTGGCATTGCAGAACGCGCAAAATTCTGGCCTCAACTGATGGCAACGGCGGTGATCGTCGGCTTTGTGTACCCCTTTTTCGAAGGCATCGCCTGGAACCAGCACTTCGGGGTGCAGGCCTGGATCAAGGGCCTGACCGGTGAGGAATTCCATGACTTTGCAGGCTCCATCGTGGTGCATGCCATGGGCGGCTGGATCGCGCTGCCCGCGGTGATCCTGCTGGGCTCGCGCGCCAACCGGTACCGCAAGGACGGGGCGATCTCGGCGCACCCGCCGTCCAACATTCCGTTCCTGGCACTGGGGGCCTGGGTGCTGGTGGTGGGCTGGTTCGGGTTCAACGTGATGAGCGCGCAGACGGTGGACAAGCTTTCGGGCCTGGTCGCTGTGAACTCCCTGATGGCGATGGTGGGCGGTACGCTGGCCGCGTTGGTGCTGGGCAAGAACGACCCCGGCTTCGTGCACAACGGCCCGCTCGCCGGCCTGGTGGCCGTGTGCGCTGGCTCCGACCTGATGCACCCGCTGGGCGCTCTGGTGGTGGGCGCTGTGGCGGGTGCGATCTTTGTGCTGATGTTCACCCTCACGCAGAACAAGTGGAAGATCGACGATGTGCTGGGCGTGTGGCCTTTGCACGGCTTGTGCGGCACCTGGGGCGGGCTGGCCGCGGGCATCTTCGGCACCAAGGCGCTGGGGGGCCTGGGCGGCGTGAGCTTCTCGGCGCAGCTGATCGGCAGCACCCTGGGCGTGGTGTGGGCGCTGGTGGGCGGGTTCGTGGTGTACGGCATCCTGAAGAACACCGTGGGCCTGCGGCTCACCCAGGAAGAGGAGTTCGATGGTGCCGACCTGTCGGTCCACAAGATCAGTTCCACGCCCGACCGGGAAGTGAGCTGGTAATAGTTACGGAGGGCGGTGACCGGCCTGGACGGCGGTCGGGCCGCTGAAGCCAGCAACGGCTGAACGCTTGTGTCTGCCGTCCGATGGCGATGGGTGGGTAGGCGCGGCGTCCGACAGGCACGGCACGCGGTGCGCGGTCACAATCGCGCCATGCCGCGCACGCACACAGCCCCCGCCTTTCTGACCGCCACCGCCCGCTATGGATGGCTGGCCCTCCTGGCCGTGCTGCTTGCCGGGGCCATCACGGGTTGCGCCGGTCTGCCCAAGGATGTGGACAGACCGGTCTCGAGCGCGCTGGCCTCTCCTGCGGGTACGGCACTGGGCCAGTTGGTGGACGAGCGGCGTGCCGCCTTGGGCGGCCGCCATCCTTCCGGGTTCCTGCTGCTCAGCGGCCCGCAGGCCGCCTACGGCAGCCGCCTGGCGCTGGTGGATGCCGCACAGAAGACCCTGGATCTGCAGTACTACGCGATCCATGCCGATGCGAGCAGCGAACGGCTGTTGCTCAGCGTGGTGTCCGCGGCCCAGCGCGGCGTGCGCGTGCGCGTGCTGCTCGACGATTTTCACAGCACTGGCCGCGATGCGCAGGTGATGCGCCTGGCCTTCGTGCCGAACATCGAAATGCGCATGTTCAACCCGCTCACCGGCGCGCGGGGCTCACCCATCGGGCGCATGTTCAGCGTGATCGGCGATTTCTCGCGCGTGCAGCAGCGCATGCACAACAAGCTCTTCATTGCTGACAACGCCATGGGTGTGACCGGCGGGCGCAACCTGGGCGATGCGTATTTTGGCAATGCCGATTCGGGCAACTTCGTCGACCTGGACGTGCTGGCCGCAGGGCCCATCGTACAGGACCTCTCGCGCAGCTTCGACAGCTATTGGAACAACGAACGTGCCTACCCGGTGCAGTCCCTCATCACCCGCGAAGAGCTGGATGCACTGCGCGAACGCATGCGCACCACCGACGCGGCGCAGCAAGAGCGCATCAAGGGCCAGGGGGGCACGCTGGCGCCGGACAATCAACCGGCCGCCGACGGACGCCGCGCCACCGCCACCCAGCGCGCGCGCATCTGGGACCAGCAGCCCATGGACCTCGCCCAGGCACAGTTCACCTGGGCGCCCGCGGCGGTGCTGGTGGACAAACCCGCCAAGATCCCGCCAGATGGCGCATCGACCCCCACGCTGCCAGAAAAGGCACCGGCAAAAGCCACGCCCCTATCCATCGCGACTGGGGGAGCGCCAGCGGTAACGGCACGGGCAGGCGCCTCGTTCGCAGCGCCTGCGCCGCCGTCGGCTTCGGCCACCGCACCGGCCAGCACGGCCTTCACAGACCCCGCGCGCGATGCACCGCCGGCCGACCGCCCCGCGAGCGAGGGCGAGGGTGAACTGCGCGAGGCCCAGACCGACACCGTGGTGGACGGCCTGCTGCAGCTCATGGGGCAGACGAAGCGCGATCTGCTCATCATCTCGCCGTACTTCGTGCCAGGGCCCGACATGAAGCAGGCGTTTGCCGCAGCGCGTGCGCGCGGCGTGCGGGTGCGCGTGCTCACCAATTCGCTGGCCTCCAACGATGCGCCGATTGCCCACGCAGGCTACGCACGCCATCGCACCGAGCTGCTGGCCATGGGCGTGGAGCTGTACGAGATGCGCAGCGAGCTGCCCGGCGTGCTCAGCGGCTCTCTGGGCTCCACCGGCAGCAGCGGTGGCAAGGGCGGCAGCGCAGGCGGCTCGATGGGCAGCTCGCGCGCCATGCTGCATTCCAAGCTGCTCATCATGGACGGGCGCCTGCTGGCCATCGGCTCGATGAACCTTGACATCCGCTCGCAACGGCAGAACACCGAGATCGCACTGCTGATCCGCAGCGGCGATCTCTCGCGCCGGGCCACCGCGCAAATCGACAGCGCGCTGCGGGACGCTGCCTGGCATGTCGAACTGAACGACGGCCGCCTGGTGTGGCGCGCCCCCGAAGGCAGCGGGCTGCCCGACGCGACGTCGGAGCCGGACGCCAGTGCCCCGCTGCGCCTGATGCTGCAGTTGCTGGGGCCGCTCGCCCCCGATCACCTGCTCTGACGCGCTCTGACGCGCTCTGACGCACCCGGCCGCACCCGGCCGCAACCCAAGCGGCGGTGCTTGCGCCTACGGCTGCTGGGCCGCCACCCAGGCCGTGATCGCGCGCTGGTCGGTCATCGTGCGCACGTGCTGGTAGGCCACCTCGGCCTCGGAAAAGCGCCGGCGCAGAAGGTTCAGCCATTGCTTGATGCGCCCTGCCCGCTGGCGGGGCTCGAGGTCATCGCACACCAGCCGCCAGAACGCCGCTATGTGCGGCAACAGTTCCGCCCACGTGACGATGTCCGTGCCTGGCCGGCCTCCGTCGGCCGCACGAATGGCCCGGGCGAGCCCCGGGTCGGCCACGATGCCGCGGCCCAGCATGAGTGCACCGCAGCCCGATACCTCGCGGCAGCGCTGCGCGTCGGCCACCGTCCAGATCTCGCCATTGGCCACCACCGACACGCGCACCGAGGCGCGCAGCGCGGGGATGTGCTCCCAGTAGGCGGGCGGGCGGTAGCCGTCGGCCTTGGTGCGCGCGTGCACCACGATTTCACAGGCGCCACCGGCCTCCATGGCCTGGGCGCATTCGCGCATCAGGCCGGTGTCGTTGAAGCCCAGGCGCATCTTGGCCGACACCGGCAGCTGCGCCGGCACTGCGCGGCGCACGGCAGCGACCACGGCGACGATTCTTTCCGGGTCTTGCAGCAAGGCCGCACCACCGCCATGGCGGTTGACGACCTTGGCGGGGCAGCCGAAGTTCAGGTCGATCCCCTCCGGGCCCAGCGCCGCCAGGCGGGCGGCGTTCTCGGCCATGCTGACCGGGTCGGAGCCCAGCAACTGCGCGCGCACCGGCACCCCCGCCAGGGTGCGGCTGCCGTTGCGCAGCTCGGGCACGTAGCGCAGAAACACTTTGTCTGGCAGCAGCGTGCCGGTGATGCGGATGAATTCCGAGACGCAGCGGTCCACGCCGCCCACGCGGGTCAGCACGTCACGCAGCACAAAGTCGAGAAGCCCCTCCATCGGGGCCAGCAGCAAGGTCATCGCGGTTCGGTTCAGGGGGCCTCGCCGGCCGCCGCCCGTGGCATGCACGGAATGCGAACGGCAAGGCGTTCAGCCAGACTATGAAATAAAAAGGGCTCTACCGCTTATTAGACGGTCGCTAGCAGCTATAAAAAATATAGCAATCGCACATCCAGCAGTTTCTGCGGCCATTAAGGCAATCACGGCAGCCCGCCATTGTGCGGCACGGGGTCATCACAGCGTCATCGCCGGGTGATGCAATCGCGGCCATCACCCGTGACAAGGACGCGCCATGCTGCTGCAAAAAACCGACAAAGCCCGCCTGGAGCTGTCCCCCGGCGTGCGCACCCTGAGCCTGCGCGAACGCTCGCTGCTGCTGCTGGCCGATGGCAAGCCGCTGTCGGACCTGCAGGCCATGTACAACGGCATTGGTGCGCAGATCGTGGACAACCTGATGCGGCAGGGCTACCTCACCGGCCCGGCCGACCTGCCGCCGGCGCCAGACACCGCCGGTGGCAAAACCCCGGCCAGCCCGGCCAGCCCGCCCGCATCACCCGCCCCCACCCCTGCAGCCCAGCGCCAGGAGCCCGCGGAAGCCCTGCGTTCGCTGGCGGGCGCGCGGATGTATCTGTTCGACACCTGCGAGCGCCTGTTCGCCCGCCGCGACCCGGTGATGGCGCAGCAGTTTCGCGAAGCCCTGCGCGCAGCCAAGGACCAGGACAGCATGCTCGATGTGGGCGAGGCCATGTTCGATGAAGTGGCCCTGGCCGCAGGCGCGGAGCGCGCCGCCAGCCTGCGCGAGCGGTTCGAGCAATTGCTGCCCGCGGCCGCCACGGTGGCTCTCAAGCCTTTCGACAACACCCAGCCCGCGGTACTGACCTGAGCAGCCCCCCCACGACCAACGAAAGTCGATGATGGGGCCAGCCCGCAAGCCCTGCGCTTCAGGCCATCAGCGCATCGACCGGCAGATGGCCGCCGGTCGATCCGTCAGGCAGCAGAAGCAGAAGCTGAAGCAGAAGTGGAAGCGGACGCAGCAGCGCCCAGCCGCCACAACGACGTGACCTCGGCCGCACGTGCCGCATGCAGTGCATCGCCTGGATCCGCCGCCTTGGCATGGCGCGGCTTCACATCGTGCCGCCCGCGCACCACCAGGCCCGCCTCGGCGATCCAGCCCAGCAGTTGGTCGCGCGGGCGCAGGCCCAGGTGCTCTGCCAGGTCCGACAGGATCAGCCAGCCTTCGCCGCCGGGCTCCAGGTGGTCGGCCAGCCCGGCCAGAAAGCCCCGCAACATGCGGCTGCCTTCGTCGTACACCGCATGCTCGATGGGCGAATTGGCGCGGGCAGGCAACCAGGGCGGGTTGCACACCACCAGCGGCGCACGGCCCGGCGGAAACAGGTCCGCCTGCAACAGCTCCACGCGGGGCAGCACGCCCAGGCGCTGCAGGTTGTCGCGAGCGCAAGCCAGCGCACGCGGGTCCTGGTCAGTCGCCACCATGCGCTGCACGCCACGGCGGGCCAGCACCGCCGACAGCACGCCGGTCCCGACACCGATGTCGAAAGCCAGCTCTTTGGACGGCAGGGGTGTGTTGGCGATCAGGTCCACATACTCGCCCCGCACGGGCGAGAACACACCGTAGTGCGGGTGGATGCGGTTGAGCGGCGCCGCACCCAGTGCAGGCACTTCCACGCCCTTCTTGCGCCATTCATGCGCGCCCAGCAGGCCCAGCAGCTCGCGCAGCGTGGCCACCGACCGCTCGCCCGTGGCAGGGCCCCAGGCCTCCGTGCAGGCCTGTCGCCAGTCGGGCGCGCGGCGCAGCGCGATGCTGTAGTCACCCTCGAGCGGGATCAGGATGGCCGCGAGCACGCGGGCACGCTGGGCCTGCGCCTGGCGGTGCAGGTGGAAGGCCTCTGCGGGTGTCGCCACCGCCAGCTTCTGCGCCGAACGTGCGGCCGCCTTGCGCGGCTTGCGGTCGGCCCGGCGCATCAGTGCCTGCAGCAGATGGCGCGCGTTCTGAAAGTCGCCCTCCCACAGCAGGCCCGTGCCCTCGGCCGCCATGCGAAAGGCGGTGTCCGCGGCCAGGGTGTCATCGGCGGTGACGACACGGCGCGGCACGGGAGCGCCGCTTTCGGAGCGCCACTGGGCTTGCCGGGGCTCGCCTTGATGGGTCCACGCGATCAGGGGAAGAGAGGTCGACATGGAATCCTTCACGGCGCTGCGTGTACCACTGACAGGTTGCACCAGCACGGCGTGGGCCATGGGTGCCGGGCCAGAACCGCTGGCTGGCGACAGCGTTCCCGTGCCCGCACCGCGCTGCACAGCACAAGCGGAGGGAACGCGCCCAGCGGCTCGGGGAGGGGGTTCAAATCATCAGGCGTTGATCGGGCGCTTCAGGCGCACTTCTTCGATCTTGACGCCGCCGATCACGGCGGTCTTGGCGGTGGACAGCTCACGCTTGAAGCCGGCCATCTCGTGAAAACGCAGGGCACGCTCGTTGCGCAGCGGCACCCACGAGGTCACGTTGGTGCAGCCTTCTTCCTGAAGGCCGTCACGGGCGGCGTCCCACAGGGCCAGGCCCACGCCCTGGTTCCAGTGCGTGGGGGCGGCGTAGATGGCCCAGATCTCACCAGTGGTGGGGCGGGACTTTTCATCGCGGGAACGGTCGTAGCCCACGAAACCGACGATCTTTTCGCCGTCGATGGCGACCTGGACCTGCGGTTCGCAATATTCAATGGCCTCGCGCCAGTAGGCCTGGCGCTTTTCGACCGACGACATGGACTTCAACTGCTCGTCTGGCACCAACCCTTTGTAGGCCTCTTGGGCAGAGACGGTATGGATCTGGGCGATGGCTTTTGCATCGCGAAGCGTAGCGGGACGAACCTGGATACTGGACATGGAAAAACCGAACGAAAACGGGGGATGAAAATACGAAAGGACCGGCATTGTCGCCGCAAACGGTTTTTCACCCCGTAGAGGGCCCTGCTTTGCCCTCGTCAAACGTTCAGATTCGCCCCCAGGGGGCCTACTTTGTGGCAGGCAGCGCAGGCCCTCCGTGGGGCTGCGGGCGTGTGCGAAGCCGCGTTCAGGCCATTGCCATCGAGCCCGTGAGCGCCGAGGATGACGACGCCGCAGCGGCTGCGGCCGCCCGCTGCACCAGCGCGCGCTTGTTGCGCGGGCGGGGCACGTGGACAGCGGGCGGTGTGCCGTTGATGGCCGCCAGACCCAGCACCAGGGTCACGGTGCGCGAGCCGTCTTCACGGTCGTCGCTGGCGTACGCGCGGTAGCTGCCGTTGCCCTGCCCGTGGCTGCGCTGCACGGTGTGGAAGGCCACCCGCACACCACTGACCCGGTGGCCACCAAAAGGCAGCACGCGCAGCCGCGCATCACGGTCCAGCGCCAGGCCCAGGTTGCCGGGGCGGTTGACGAGATCGGTGCGCACCGGGCGCCAGGTCTGCCCATCGTCGATGGAAAACTGCCAGGTGCCCGCCTGGGCGTCGAGGTGCTCGATCACCACACCTGCCGACGCGAGCATGCCCGGGCAGTTTTCTTCGACGATGAGATCCACCGAATTACCGCCTAGGCCGTTGGCGCAGGACGCGGCGCCGGGTGCGGGACGCCGCTCGGTGCGGGGCTGGCGGCTGGCAGCGGTGGCAGAACCTTGGATGGATGCATTCACAGACATTGGAGTCCCTCTCAAGTGCAGGATGTGAAAAAACAAAGGTGCGCATTGGTTTTCACCCCATCGATGCCTTCCAACAAGATGCTTTTCAATGCTTGACGGAAAGTCTAAAAATTGACCTATCCGGCGTCCATCGCACAAATGGACTAGTCAACAACAGCTTTTTGTGCGTAATACTTGCCGGATGACTGCCCGTCTCTTGCTCGTGGACGACCACAACCTCTTTCGCACCGGGTTGCGCCTGATCGTCCAGGACCATGCCGGCGTGGGAGCGATCGCCGAGGCGGGCTCGATCGCCGAAGCCTGCGCCCTGCAGGCCGTGGACACCGACCTGGTGCTGCTGGACATCCAGCTGCCCGGCATGAATGGCCTCGATGGCCTGCGCCCGCTGCGCCAGGCCTGCCCCCGCGCGCGCATCGTGCTGGTGTCGGCCAGCGTGGCGCCCGATGCGATCCACGAGGCACGCGCGCGGGGTGCGGACGGTTTTCTCTTCAAGTCGGCCAGTGCGCAGGACATCCTCGACGCCATCACCTGTGCGCTGGCAGGCCAACCCTGCTTTCCGATCCACAACAGGCACGGCGCTGCGGCACGCGCGCCGGACGCGCCGTCGCTCACTGCGCGGCAACTGGAGGTGCTGGCCCTGTTGTGCACCGGCAAGCCCAACAAGGTCATCGCCCGCGACCTGGGCCTGAGCGAGAACACCGTGCGCGTGCACGTGGCCGCCATCTTTGCGCAACTGGGCGTCAACAGCCGCAGCGCCGCGCTGCTGGCCGCGCAGCGCATGGGGCTGTCCACCCCGCAGCTCCATGACACCCTCTGACGCCGTGCCGGGCCAGCAGGCCGCCACGCCAGCCCCACGCTGGAGCGACTGGGCGGCGCGGGCCGGCTGGCCGGTGTGGGAGCGCGACGAGGTGCTGCGCGAGCAGGCCGCCCTGCTGCGGCAGAACTTCCCGATGACGCTGCTGGCATCGCTGGCCACGGCGCTCGGTACGCTGTGGGTCATGGCCCCCGTGGCCGACACGCAGGCCACCACCATCTGGCTCGTTTTGCACGCCATGGTGGTGCTCGGGGTGTACATCACGCTGCGCAGCATCGCCCCCTTCACCGACCCTGCGCCCCAGGCGGCGCGCAAGCTGATTGCCTGCATGGCAGCGATGGGGCTCAGCTGGGGCAGCCTGGGCTATGTGGTGCTGTACTGGGGCACGCAGGAGAGCGTGATCTATGCAATCGGCATCATCAGCACCGTGTCGTCGGGTGCGCTCGGACTGGGCGCACCGCTGTACCGGGCCTATGTGACCTACCTCACCTGCGCCATGGGCGGCGTGATGATCGCGGTGGCGGCGGAAGGCGGCACGGTGATGTGGCCCGCGCTCTTCCTGACCAGCGTCTACTTCGCATTGACCTGCATGCAGGCGCGCACGGCCGACCGCGCCACGCGGCGCAGCATCGCGCTCAAGCTCGAGAACGACCGGCTGGTGACCGAGCTGCGCGCCGAGTCCCAGCGCGCGCTGGCAGCGCAAGAGGCCGCCGAGCGCGCCGACCGCGACAAGTCCCGTTTTCTGGCCGCCGCCAGCCACGACCTGCGCCAGCCGCTGCACGCCATGGGGCTGTTCCTTGAATCGCTGCAGCGCAGCCCGCTGAGCGACCACCAGCGGACCGTGCTGGGCCATGCGCACGCAGCATCGGGCGCCGCGGCCGAGATGCTCACCACGCTGCTCGACTACTCGCGCCTGGAGGCCGGGGTGGTCAAGGTGCATCCTGCCCCGTTTGCGGTGCAGCCGCTGCTGAGCGCGCTGGAGCAGGAGTTCGGCGTACAGGCCGACACGGCCGGGCTGGTGTACCGCACCCGCGAGACCTCGGCCGCCGCGCATGCAGACCGGGCCCTGGTGGGTCTGGTCATGCACAACTTCATCTCCAACGCCCTGCGCTACACCGCGCGCGGCGGCGTGCTGATTGCGTGCCGCACGCGGGGCAAGCGCCTGGCGCTGGAGGTGTGGGACACCGGCGCCGGCATACCGCAGCACCAATGGGAAGACATCTTTCGGGAATTCCACCAGCTGGGCAACCCCGAGCGCGACCGGCGCAAGGGCCTGGGCCTGGGCCTCGCCATCGTGCAGCGGCTCGCGCGCGAGATGGGCACTTCGGTGGAGGTCCTGTCACACCCCGGCCGCGGCTCCGTGTTCCGTCTGTGGCTCGACCGCTGGCAGGGCGCGCTGGAGGACGACAGCGCCGCCACATCCCCGTCTGCGGATGCGCGCAGCCTGAACGGCCTCAAGGTACTGGCCATCGACGACGACGAGGCCGTGCGCACCGGCATGCAGTCGCTGCTGCAAAGCTGGGGGTGCCTGTGCATCACGGCCGAGTCGAGCAAGGATGCGCTGGAGTGCCTGGAAGACCCCGCGCTCGACATCGTACCCGACCTGATCATCACGGACTTCCGCCTGCGCCATGAAGAGACCGGCAAGCAGGTGCTGCAGGCCCTGCGCGCCTACCTGGGCACGCCCGTGCCGGCGATCATCCTGACGGGCGACACATCGCCCCAGCGCCTGCGGGACGCGCAATCCACCTCGGCCCTGCTGCTGCACAAGCCCGTATCCACCACCCAGCTGCGCGACGCCATGGTGCAGCTCATCACGCAGCCGCACCTGCACACGCCAGCCGCCGCTGCGGCAGACTCCGATGACGACGGCGAAGGCGGCGATGACGTCGAGCGCGCGGCCACCAGCGCTACAGCCAGCGCCGAAGCAGCCCCATGACCTGGTCGAACTTCGCGCCGTAGGGCGGGTAGAACATCGACCCCATCGACCAGCGCGACTGCACCAGCACCGACTTCTGGTGGCAAAAGCGCAAGAAGCCCTGCTCGCCATGGTAGGCACCCCAGCCGCTGTCGCCCACGCCGCCAAACGGCAGGTTGTCGTGAGCGATGTGCATCAGCGTGTCGTTCACCGTCACGCCACCGCTCACCGTGCGGCGCAGCACGTCGTCGCGCACGGCTTCGTTCTGGCCGAACCAGTACAGCGCCAGCGGGCGCGGGCCGGCGTTGATGTGCGCGATGGCGTCGTCCAGCCGCTCGTACGACACCACGGGCAGGATGGGCCCGAAGATCTCTTCCTGCATGAGCTGCATGGCCGACGTGGCGCCGAACACCAGCGTGGGCAGCATCTGGCGGCTCGCGCCGTCGCCCAGCGTGCCCACGGTGGGCACCGCGGGCTTGCCGGCGGCGGGGTCGATGGTCTGCACCTCGGCGCCCTGCGTCTGGGCCTGCTGCAGCATCGTGCGCAGCCGGGCATGGTGGCGCGGCGTGATGATGGAGGCGTAGTCGCCGTTGCCCTCGATGGTGGGGAACAGCCGCGCCACGGCCGTGCGGTAGGCCTGGGCGAATTCGCCCTCGCGCCCGCGCGGCAGCAGCACGTAGTCGGGCGCGATGCAGGTCTGCCCGGCGTTGAGCAGCTTGCCGTGCGCGATCTTGAGCGCCGCGTCCTGCATGTCGCAGTGCCCGTCGATGATGCAGGGCGACTTGCCGCCCAGCTCCAGCGTGGTGGGCGTGAGGTGCTGGGCCGCGGCCTGCGCCACCTTGCGGCCCACGGCGGTGGAGCCGGTGAACACCAGGTGGTCGAACGGCAGCGACGCGAACAGCGCCGACAAATTGGCATCGCCCTGCACCACGCAGAACTCGTCCGGCGTGAAGAACTGCGCCACCAGCGCGGCCAGTTGGGCGGATGTGTGCGGCGTGAGCTCGCTGGGCTTGAGCATCACGCGGTTGCCCGCCGCCAGCGCGGTGATGGCCGGCGCCAGCGCCAGTTGCACGGGGTAGTTCCACGGAGCAATCACACCCACCACGCCCAGCGGCTGGCGCTGGATGTGGGCACTGGCGGGCTGCAGGAAGATGGGCGTGCGCACCTTGCGCGGCTTCATCCACTTGGCCAGATGGCTCAGCGTGTGCGACAGCAGGGTGCGCAGCACGAAGAAATCCGCCACCTCGGTCAGGCGCGGCGACCGCATGCCGAAGTCGGCCTGTACCGCCGCCGCCAGCACCGGCCCGTTCTCGTCCAGCATCTTGGACAGGCGCAGCAGGCGCTCGCGGCGTACCAGCAGGGGCACATCGACGTGCTCGCGGCTCGCCTGGCGTTGAAGATCGAAGTGGGCGTGGATATCGGCTGGTGTCATGGCTGAATGATAAGGAGGTGCCACCGGCCCACCGGGCCCTGCGCTGACGAGCACGCATGCATGCAGGGCCGGCGCCTGCGCGGTGCGGGCGGAAGCATGTCGCAGTATCGGGCCGCAGGGCCCGCGTGCGGTGTCAAAAAGCTCTGTCTAGAGAGCTGCGTCGATGCGGACAGGTGAGGACGGAGGGGGAAGGATGCAGGTCCATCCTGCGCCGCGGTCGCCACGACCGCTGCCAGCCCAAGTTGCCAGCGCGCCAGTGCCCCAAAGCACCGATCAGCGCAGCTCCCGCGCCTCCACATCGGTCACCTGGGCCGCACCGGGCAGGATGCCGCCCCGACGCGATGCTGCTGGGTCGTCCACGCCATCGCCGTGCTCCGACGCATGCTGCGGGCCGGCCGGCGCCCCCGACGACCAGCGCTGGGTGGAGCGGAACGCGGTGCTGAAGCCGGTGCGCGGGTCCATGCGCATGACCCAGGGGGTGACGGGCCTGCCGGTGAGCCGGGCCCAGCCTGCGCGCAATGCCCAGACCAGCGCCAGCACCATGACACCCGCGAGCAGGCTCAAGAACAGCACCAGGCCCAGCGCCACCACCACCAGGCGCACCACAAAACGCAAAACCCCTGCAACAAATTCGTTCAAACGACACCTCTCCTTCACAACTGGGCCAACGCCGCCCGGGCCTCGTGAGAGCCCCGGGCGGCGTGCGCGTTCAACACATCAGCGTGTCAGCCCTGCGCTGCGGCGCCGAACTGAAAGACACCGGGCTCCAGCACCGGGTTCACCGTGACCGGGATCACGCTCTTGGGCGGGAAGCGGCCTTCCAGCAGCAGCTTTGACAGCGGGTTCTCCAACCGCTGCTGGATCGCCCGCTTGAGCGGCCGCGCACCGAACACGGGGTCGAACCCCACCTTGGCCAATTCTGCCAAGGCTGCGTCCGACACCTGCAAGTCCAAATCCATCTTGGCCAGCCGGGATTGCAGCTGCTGCAGCTGGATCTTGGCGATGGCGGCGATGTGTTGCGCGTCCAGGCCATGGAACACCACGGTCTCGTCGATGCGGTTCAGGAACTCGGGGCGGAAGTGGTTCTTGAGCTCGCCCCACACCGCTTCCTTGATGTCCTCGGCGTCCTGCCCCACCATGGCCTGGATCAGGTGCGAGCCGATGTTGCTCGTCATCACGATCACCGTATTCTTGAAGTCCACGGTACGGCCCTGCCCATCCGTCAGGCGGCCGTCGTCCAGCACCTGCAGCAGCACGTTGAACACATCGGGGTGGGCCTTTTCCACCTCGTCGAGCAGCAGCACGCTGTAGGGCTTGCGGCGCACGGCTTCGGTCAGGTAGCCGCCCTCCTCGTAGCCCACGTAGCCGGGCGGCGCGCCGATCAGGCGGGCCACCGAATGCTTCTCCATGAACTCGCTCATGTCGATGCGAATCAGGTGGTCTTCGCTGTCGAACAAGAAGCCCGCCAGCGCCTTGCACAGCTCGGTCTTGCCCACGCCTGTGGGGCCCAGGAACAGGAACGAGCCCGTGGGCCGGTTCGGGTCCGACAAGCCCGAGCGCGAGCGGCGGATGGCGTTGGCCACGGCGGCAATCGCCTCTTCCTGGCCGACCACGCGCTCGTGCAGCTTGTCTTCCATCTGCAGGAGCTTGTCCTTTTCGCCCTGCAGCATCTTGGACACGGGAATGCCCGTGGCGCGGCTCACCACTTCGGCGATCTCTTCGGCGCCCACCTGC
Source organism: Acidovorax sp. Leaf191 (assembly GCF_001424425.1). Classification (GTDB taxonomy): domain Bacteria; phylum Pseudomonadota; class Gammaproteobacteria; order Burkholderiales; family Burkholderiaceae_C; genus Acidovorax. The sequence goes on along the minus strand of NZ_LMPT01000021.1, from coordinate 177,205 downwards.
GTGCGCAGCAGGCGGCGCGGGGCAGGAGCACCGTCCTTGCCATCCTCTTGCGCCTGCGCTTCTTTCAGCTGGCGCTCCAGGTCCGGCAGCTTGCCGTACTGGAGCTCGGCCACTTTGTTGAAGTCGCCCTTGCGGGTGAATTCCTCGATCTGGAACTTGAGCTTGTCGATGGCTTCGCGCACGTGCGCGCTGCCCTGGGCCTGGGCCTTTTCGGCCTGCCAGATCTCGTCGTAGTCGGCGATCTCCTTTTGCAGCTTGGCGATCTCTTCCTCGATCAGCCCAAAGCGCTTGAGCGACGATTCGTCCTTCTCGCGGCGCACGGCCTCGCGCTCGATCTGCAGCTGGATCAGGCGGCGGTCCAGGCGGTCCATGACCTCGGGCTTGGAGTCCATCTCGATCTTGATCTTGGAGGCAGCCTCGTCGATCAGGTCGATGGCCTTGTCGGGCAAAAAGCGGTCGGTGATGTAGCGGTGGCTCAGCTCGGCCGCAGCCACGATGGCCGGGTCGGTGATGTCCACGCCATGGTGCACCTCGTATTTTTCCTGCAGGCCGCGCAGGATGGCGATGGTGGCCTCCACCGTCGGCTCGCCGACCAGGATCTTCTGGAAGCGGCGCTCCAGCGCAGCGTCCTTCTCGATGTACTTGCGGTACTCGTCGAGCGTGGTGGCACCCACGCAGTGCAGCTCGCCGCGCGCCAGCGCCGGCTTGAGCATGTTGCCCGCGTCCATCGCGCCCTCGCCCTTGCCGGCGCCCACCATGGTGTGCAGTTCGTCGATGAAGACGATGGTCTGGCCCTCGTCCTTGGCCAGCTCGTTGAGCACGGCCTTGAGGCGCTCTTCGAACTCGCCGCGGTACTTGGCACCGGCCAAGAGGGCGGCCATGTCCAGGCTAAGGACGCGCTTGCCCTTGAGCGATTCGGGCACCTCGCCGGCCACGATGCGCTGGGCCAGGCCTTCGACGATGGCGGTCTTGCCCACGCCGGGCTCGCCGATGAGCACGGGGTTGTTCTTGGTGCGGCGCTGCAGCACCTGGATGGCGCGGCGGATCTCGTCGTCACGGCCGATCACGGGGTCCAGCTTGCCGATGCGGGCGCGCTCGGTCAGGTCCATGCAGTACTTGGCCAGGGCGCCGCGCTGGCCCTCGGCCTCGGCGCTGTCCATCTTCTGGCCGCCGCGCACCGCGTCGATGGCGGTCTCCAGGCTCTTGCGGGTCAGGCCGTTTTCCTTGGCGATGCGCGCCGCCTCGCCCTTGCTGTCGATCACGGCCAGCAGGAACAGCTCGCTCGCGATGAACTGGTCGCCGCGCTTGATGGCTTCCTTCTCGGTGGCCTGCAGCACGCGGCCGAGCTCCGGGCCGCCCTGCACCTGGTCGTTGCCCTGCACCTGGGGCAGGCGCTGCACAGCGGACTCTGCCGCGGCCAGCAAACCTTGCACATTGACGCCAGCGCGCTGCAGCAGCGCCCGCGGGCCGTCGTCCTGGCGCAGCATGGCCACGATGACGTGGACGGGCTCGATGTAGGCGTGGTCACTGCCCAGGGCCAGGGTCTGGGCGTCGCTCAGGGCTTCTTGAAACTTGGTGGTGAATTTGTCGAGACGCATGGGTGAATGTCCTCCGAATTGCAGACCAATTGGGGCGGGAAATGCCCGATTTCAAGACAGTCACCTCGCCCGGGGATGACGTGGATCAGCAAACTCTCCTGAGTGCGCCGCATCCCGTTGCTATATTTTTAATAGCTTCCAGCGCTTATCCCAAGCGCGGCAGAGGCATTTTTGACCTGAAATGCTCTGATTGCACCCATGCGCCAGGTGCACCGCAGCCGAACGGCAGCTTGCGGCAGCCCCGGGCAGCCCTATGCGTTCTGCGCCGTGATGCCCCAGCGTGCCAGCGCCGCGTCGTCGCTCACCCGCGCATCCACCCAGCGGGCGCCCTGCGGGGTTTCTTCCTTCTTCCAGAACGGCGCCTGGGTCTTGAGGTAGTCCATCAGGAATTCGCAGGCCTGAAAGCTCTGGCCGCGGTGCGCGCTGGTCACGGCCACCAGCACGATCTGGTCGAGCGGCTGCAGCAGCCCCACGCGGTGGATGATGCGCGCGCCGAAGATGTCGAAGCGGCGAAGCGCCTCGTCCACCATGGCCTCGATGGATTTTTCGGTCATGCCGGGGTAGTGCTCCAGCTCCATGGACGACACGGCATCGCCTTCATTGCGATCCCGCACCGTGCCGATGAAACTGCAGACGGCCCCCACGCCCTTGTTGTGGCTGCGCAGCGCAGCGATTTCGGTGGACAGGTCGAAGTCCTGCGTCTGGATGGAAACGCGGGGCGACGCCATGGTGACGGCACCCGGGGACAAGTCGCGCGGCGTGGTCATGGCGAGCGGTGCAGCCGGGGCGCGGCCAGCAGGGCGAGCTCTTCTTCGACCACTTTGTTCAACTGCGCGAGCGCCGGCTTTGGCGGCAGCTGGGCCAGCAGCGCCTGCAGGCGCGTCACGTCGCCCACGGTAGGGGCCACCTTGATCTGGGCGATGGCGGCGTCGATGTTGCCGCCCTGCACCAGCGCCAGGACTTTGCCGGGCCATTCACTTTTGGGTTTTGCCATGGAGGATGTGTGATTGTCTGTACGATGGGCCCGCACTTTACCCCCAGTGCCCGCTCGCAGGGCGCTTCCCCACCTCCATGGCCACGCAAACCATCACCACCGACCTCTACAAGCTCTACCCTTCGCCGCGCAATGCGCACAAGGACGTGTTCGAACACCAGGTCTTCGTGCCCTACCCTTACGCCATCATCGACCTCGATGTGATGGACCTGGCGGGCAAGACCACGCTGTTCGCGGCGTGCCGGCTGTCGGACATGAAGATGGGCCAGGTGGTGAGCTTCGAGCTGCCTGCCGACCAGGCCCGGTTCGAGCGCCTGTTCACGCCCGATTGAGCGAGACGCCCATGGATGACGACAACCAGATCCACGTCCCGCCCTCCTTCATGGCCGTGTACAGCGACACCCGCAACCGGCTGACGGAGAAGCCCGCCGTGGTGCGCACCCGCTACGAACTGTGCGAGGACCTGGCGGGCCACCTGGTGGAGCATGCGCAGACGCTGTACCACGTGCAGGCGCCGTCGGAGGCCGAGATCTTGCGGCGCATCCACGCCGGGCTGTGCAGCGCCGAATCCGGCGTGTCGGTGGCCGAGGCGACGTGGATCGTCACGCGCCTGGCCGAGATGCTGAACTGGCCTTGCCCGGAGCTGCTGCCGCCGCCTGCCGAGGACCCAGTGAACCCAGCAGGCCCAGCGGAAGCACCCGCAACAGGCCCGGTGCACTAAGGCTGGCTACCTGCAAACCGCGACGAGCGCTTCCGGCGCCGCGCTGACCCCTCACGAGCCCGCTGCCTGCCGTAGCGCCCATCAGACAGCTTTTTGCAGGCGCGTCGCTATACTGCGCCCCATGCCCACGCACCGCATTTCTGCCCTGATCACCGCTCCCGCGGTGGCCTTGCAGTGCGTGGTCAAAGCCAAAAAACCAGAGCTCATCTGACCGGAGCTGTGGTTCCGTCCGGATGAGCGACGGAACCACCTGGTAGAGAAATCCTGCTTTCTTTTTCTTCCCTCCCCGGCATTCCGCGCGTTCTTTTTCGGACGGTTCTTCCCTTGGTCGAACCTGAAAGAACCCTGCGCATGCCCACACTGACGACACCTTCTTCCGCTGCCCTCACCACTACACCCGAGGTCACACTCCCTGCGCCCACCCGCACCATCTTCAGCGGGCTGTGGATCGCCTTGGTCACGCCGTTCAAGGACGGTGCCGTGGACCATCCGGCCCTGGCCGCCCTCACCACCCGACTATGTGCCGACGGTGTTGCGGGCTTCGTGGCCTGCGGCTCGACCGGCGAGGCGGCAGCCCTCGACAAGGCCGAGCAACTGCAGGTGCTGGAGACCGTGCTGGGCGCCGCCCAGGGGTTGCCCGTGGTGATGGGCCTGTCGGGCTACCACCAGGGCCAGATGCTGGAGCAGGTGCGTGCGCTGGCGCACTACCCGGTGGCGGGCCTGCTGGTGTCCGCCCCCCACTACATCCGCCCCTCGCAGGAAGGCCTGCTGCACTGGTTCCGCACGCTGGCCGACGCCAGCGCGGTGCCCGTGCTGATCTATGACATTCCCTACCGCACGGGTGCCACGATCAGCACCGAGACGCTGCTGGCGCTGGCGGCGCATCCGCGCATCCAGGGCATCAAGGACTGCGGTGGCAGCCCCGCCAAGACGCAGGCCCTGATCGCCGATGGCCGGCTGCAGGTGCTGACGGGCGAAGACGCGCAGATCTTCCATACGCTGGCCCTGGGCGGCGCCGGCGCCATCTCGGCCAGCGCGCACTGGCAGACACCCCAGTTTGTGGAGTTGACGGCTTTGCTGCGCTCAGGCGACCTGCCCGCAGCCCGCCCGGTGTGGCAAGCCTTGCAACCCTGGGTGGAGGCATGTTTTGCCGAGCCCAACCCGGCCCCGCTCAAGGCGATGCTGGCGCATGCGGGGTGGATGCGCAGCGAACTGCGCGCGCCGATGATGCCGGCCTCGAAGGCGCTGCAAGATCGTTTGCAGGCGCTTTGAGGTGACTGGCCGCGCGCGAGAAAGTGCGCCGGGCTAACCGCCCGTCACCGGCGGAAAGAACGCCACCTCGGCGCCATCGGCCAGGATGGCGGATTCATCGCTCAAGGTCTGATCGAGCGCCATGCGCACGGCCCGGCCGCGCGCCAGGCTGCTGGCGTGGGCCCCGCCGCGTGCAATCAGTTCGTCGCGCAGGGCCCCCAGCGTGGCGGCAGAGGTCTCAACCGCCTCGCTGCCGTGCCCAATGGCCTCGCGGATGGAGGCGAAGTAACGCACAGAGATCTTCTTCATCCCAGAAGCTCCGAGAAAGCGATGAACCGCACCGTATCGCCAGCGGCAATCGTCTGGCCCGCCGGGTTGTCCACCGCGCCATGGCCCCAAGCGGCCGAGGTGAGCACGCCCGAGCTCTGGTTGGCGAACAGGTCGAGCCCGCCGGCTGCGTTGTGCCGCACGCGCAGGAATTCGCGGCGTTTGTCGGCTTTGGGCCAGTTGAAATCGGCGCGGGCAGCGATGGACCTGGGGGCAACGTCCTGCACGCCCTGCAGGCGCAGCACGAACGGCCGCACCAGCAGTGCAAAGGTCAGAAAGCTCGACACGGGGTTGCCGGGCAGGCCCATGAAGTGCGCAGCGCCCTCTGCCCGCGGGATCTGGCCGTAGGCGAACGGCTTGCCGGGCTTCATGGCGATCTGCCACAGATCGAGCCGGCCCAGCGACTCGACAGCGGGCTTGATGTGGTCTTCTTCGCCCACCGACACCCCGCCGCTGGTGAGGATGAGGTCGTGGTCTGCGCTGGCGCTGCGCAGCGCCTGTACCGTCGCGTCGCGCCGGTCCGGGACGATACCCAGGTCGGTCACCTCGCAACCCAGGCGCTGCAGCATGGCGCGCAAAAAGAACCGGTTGCTGTTGTAGATGGCCCCGGGGCGCATCTGCTCGGGCGGCACCTCGCCGGGCATCACCAGTTCGTCGCCGGTGGAAAACAGCGCCACGTGCGGCCGGCGTGCGACCTGCAGCACGTGCAGGCCGATGCTCGCGGCCAGGCCCAGCTCGGCGGGCGACAGGCGCGTACCCCGCGCCAGCACCACGGCACCGCGGGTGATGTCTTCGCCGGCGCGGCGGATCCACTGGCCGGTCTGGGGCACGGCGTTGATGCGCACGCTGCCCTGGTCCGGCAGGGCTTCGCAGTCTTCCTGCATCAGGATGGCGTCGGCGCCCTCGGGCACCGGCGCGCCGGTGAAGATGCGCGCTGCCGTGCCGCTTTGCAGCGGCTCGCCCGCGCTGCCCGCGGCAATGCGCTGCGACACCGGCAGCACCGTGCCCGACGCGGGGACGTCGGCCCGGCGCACCGCGTAGCCGTCCATGGAGCTGTTGTCCTGCGGGGGCACGTGCAGCGCCGAGGCGCAGTCCTGCGCCAGCACGCGGCCGTCGGCGTCGAAGGTGGAGACCGCCTGCGTGGCTGTCGGCGGCACTGCGTGCGCCAGCAGCTCGGCCAGCGCGTCGTCCAGGGATTTGAGGGGACGATTCATGGTGGTGGTGGTTCCCGTCGCTTGAATGGGACTACATCCCCGCCCCGTAGAGCTCTTCGTTGTACTCGAACCGCTGTTCGTTCTGCACCAGCCAGTCCACCACCGCGGACGGGGCGTTGAGGTCGAGCAGGGGCAACTGCGTGGGCACCGTGAGCGCACCGGGCGCGTCGGTGGCGACAGCCACCACGAAGTCGTCCTCGGGGTAGCGCACGGGCTTGGCCGTCTGGCCGGCTTCGGGCGCGCGCCAGACTTCGATCTTGAGCAGGTCGCTGTCCTTGAAGCCTTCCACCAGCACCCAGTCCACGCCCGCGTACAGCTCGGCGATCAGGTGATGCACGGAGAGCGTGGCGGGGCGCTCGAACTCGCGCACCAGCATCAGGCGTTTGTCGGACGCCGCCACCACTTCGAACGCACCGGCCTCGCGGTGGCGGTAGGTGTCCTTGCCGGGGTGGTCCACGTCGAAGCTGTGGTGCGCGTGCTTGACCACCGACACCCGCAGCCCGCGCAAGCGCAGCTCGGGGATGAGTTGCTCGACCAGCGTGGTCTTGCCACTGCCGGAGAAGCCTGCAAAACCGATCACCTTCATCCATCGCTCCTTGCAGTCGCTACATTTTTAATAGCTGCTTGCGCATGCCTATCAAGCGGTAGCGGCCATTTTTATGCTCAATAACGCTCTGCAGCGCTGCTCTCGGGGCCGTCAAGCCGCGCGGTGGCGGCCAGGCAGCGGTGCCGCGAGGGCCGCGACGGCTGCTTGGCGGCGCCAGCGCGGCGCCGGGGCCCTGCCGATCCGCTGAATCCGCCTGCAGTGCCACGGCCAAGGCACGCCAGCACCTGGCCCCTGCCCCGCTGCGCTGGATTGCTCACTCAGGCGTCATCGCACACCCGCTGGATGTACGCCTTGACCTGGTCCACATCGGCGGGCATCACCTGCACGCGCTTGGGCAGGTCTTCGATGCCCGCGAACTTCTCGGGCCGCTCGGGCGCGTGTCCCAGGGCTTCTTCGATGGTCTCTGCAAACTTGATGGGCAGCGCGGTCTCCAGCACGATCATCGGCACCGATGCGTCGCCACGGTGCTCACGCGCCACCTTCACGCCGTCGGCGGTGTGGGTGTCGATGGTCACGCCATGGCGCTGGTGGGTGTCGCGGATGGTGGCCAGGCGGTCGGCGTGGGTGCTCTTGCCGCTTTCAAAGCCGTACTTGCCCGCCGCATCGGCGAACAGCGGATCGGCGCTCAGATCGAACCGGCCATAGGTCTGCAGCGCGGCGCTGAACAGGGCCTTGGTGCGCTGGCCGTTGCGGCCCAGCAGGTCGAAGATGAACCGCTCGAAGTTGCTGGCCTTGCTGATGTCCATCGACGGGCTCGACGTCTCGTGCGTGTCGGCTGCGGCGCGCACGCGGTACGAGCCCGTGCGAAAGAACTCGTCGAGCACATCGTTCTCGTTGGTGGCGACCACCAGCTTGGCGATCGGCAGACCCATCTGGCGCGCCACGTGGCCCGCGCAGACGTTGCCGAAGTTGCCCGACGGCACGGTGAAGCTGACCTTCTGGTCGTTGGTCTCGGTGGCCTGGATGTAGCCCGCGAAGTAGTACACCACCTGCGCCAAAAGACGCGCCCAGTTGATGGAGTTGACGGTGCCGATCTTGTACTTGCGCTTGAAGTCGAGGTCGTTGCTCACGGCCTTGACGATGTCCTGGCAGTCGTCGAACACGCCTTCGATGGCGATGTTGTGGATGTTCTCGTCCTGCAGGCTGAACATCTGCGCCTGCTGAAAAGCGCTCATGCGGCCGTGGGGCGAGGTCATGAAGACGCGCACGCCCTCTTTGCCGCGCATGGCGTACTCGGCCGCGCTGCCGGTGTCGCCGCTGGTGGCGCCCAGAATGTTCAGCTCTTCGCCGCGGCGCTTGAGTTCATACTCGAACAGGTTGCCCAGCAGCTGCATGGCCATGTCCTTGAAGGCCAGCGTGGGGCCGTTGGACAGGGCTTCGAGCCACAGGCCGTCTTCCAGGTGGCGCAGGGGCACGATCTCGCCCGTGCCGAACACTTCGGCCGTGTACGTCTTGGCGCAGATGGCCTTCAGGTCGGCGGCAGGGATGTCGTCGATGTACAGCGACAGGATCTGGAACGCCAGTTCGGCGTAGCCCTGCTCGTGGTACGCCTTGCGCAGCTTGGTGAGCGTGGCACCGCTGATCTTGGGGTACTGCTCGGGGAGGTACAGGCCGCCGTCGGGCGCCAGGCCTTCGAGCAGGATGTCGCAGAAATGCTTGCGGTCGGCATGGCCGCGGGTGGAGATGTACAGCATCAGTTCAGTTCCTCCTTGCGGATGCGCGTGATGGGCGCCAGCACCGTGGGCAGCGCCTGCATCTGGGCGATGACGGCGTCCATGGTGCCTTCGCGGGTGTCGTGGGTCAGGATGATCAGGTCGGTCTGGGTGGAGCCTTCGCCCCCCACTTCGTCGGCTTCGCGCTGCAGCACCGCGTCGATGCTCACGCCGGCTTCGGCCAGCAGGCCCGTGACCTTGGCCAGCACGCCGGCCTGGTCGGCCACGCGAAGGCGCAGGTAGTAGCTGGTGACCACTTCGCTCATCGGCAGCACCGGCAGCGTGCCCATGGCGTCGGTCAGCGTGTGGGCCTGGAAGGCCAGGTGCGGCACGCGGTGCTCGGGGTCGGCCGTGTGCAGGCGGGCGATGTCCACCAGGTCGGCGATCACGGCGCTGGCGGTGGGCTCGCTGCCCGCGCCCTTGCCGTAGTACAGCGTCGTGCCCACGGCATCGCCCTGCACCACCACGGCGTTCATCGCGCCTTCGACGTTGGCGATCAGCCGCTTGGAGGGCACCAGGCTCGGGTGCACGCGCAGCTCCACGCCCTTGTCGACGCGCTTGGTGATGCCCAAGAGCTTGATGCGGTAGCCCAGCTGCTCGGCGTACTTGATGTCGGCAGCACCCAGCTTGGTGATGCCTTCGACGTAGGCCTTGTCGAACTGCACCGGGATGCCGAAGGCGATCGCGCTCATCAGCGTGACCTTGTGCGCGGCGTCCACGCCTTCGATGTCGAAGGTGGGGTCGGCCTCGGCGTAGCCCAGGCGCTGCGCCTCTTTCAGCACCACGTCGAAGTCCAGGCTCTTGCTGCGCATCTCCGACAGGATGAAGTTGGTGGTGCCGTTGATGATGCCGGCGATCCACTGGATGCGGTTGGCGGTCAGGCCTTCGCGCAGCGCCTTGATGATGGGGATGCCACCGGCCACGGCGGCCTCGAAGGCCACCATCACGCCCTTGGCCGATGCGGCCGCGAAGATCTCGGTGCCGTGCACGGCCAGCAGCGCCTTGTTGGCGGTGACGACGTGCTTGCCGGCTGCGATGGCCTCGAGCACCAGCGCGCGGGCGATGCCGTAGCCGCCGATGAGCTCGATGACGATGTCGATATCGGGGTTGGCGATGATGGCGCGGGCGTCGTTCACGACCTCGATGCCGTCACCCACCGCAGCCTTGGCGCGGTCCACGTCGAGGTCGGCCACCATGGTGATCTCGATGCCGCGGCCGGCGCGGCGGCGGATTTCTTCCTGGTTGCGCTGGAGCACGTTGAACACGCCGCTGCCGACGGTGCCGATGCCCAGAAGGCCTACTTGGATGGGTTTCATGGTGATGTTGGGAAAGGGTTGGATCGGGTTGAAATGGAAGGCCGGCCGTCGCGGCGCGGCGGGGCTCGGTCTCAGCGTGTGACGTAGCTCGGCAACTGCCAGGCGCCGCCAGGAAAGCCCCGGCACATGCTGTCGCCGGCCTCACGGGTGAGCACGAAGCCCTGCCCGTCGAACTGCCAGTCGCGCGTCGACCAGCAGTCGCCGATGCCACGGCCCTTCATCGCCGAATGGACAGAACCCGTGTCGGCATCGAACTCGCCGTCCACGTCCTGCAAAGGCTCGGGCTTGTGGGGCGGCAGGTCGCTGGCGACCCACAGCAGGTTGCTGAAGTTGTACGCGCCCATGCCGCAGGGCAGGGACACCAGAAGCTTGCGGTCCGTGAGCCGGCGGACCTGGGCGGTGGACGGGTTCAGCGGGTCCTGGCCGTTGCACTGGTCGGCCACGCTGGCACGGTCGATCTCGGCGAGCAGGGGCCTGGCCAGCGCGCCATCGCCCTTGCGGGGCGCCACCGGCAGGACGCCCTTGACCACGGGCGCAGCCACGGGCCGCAGCACCGAGGACTCCGCCTTGGTACCGCGCCGCACCAGCGCGCCCGGCGTGCCGACGCGGCCCTGGGCCTCGTCCATCTTGAGCAGCACGGCGCTGGCGCCCGCCAGCGACAGCGTCCACCGGTCGTTGCCTGCGGACAGCGTTGCCTCGTCGTTCCTGAGCAATTCCTGCAGCAGGCGGGGCACCTGGCCGGCCGGCACGCGCGGCACGGCGCCCTCCAGGCCGCGCAGCGACAGCTTGCCCACCTGCAGGTCGAGCGCCGCGGGATCGGCCTTTTCGGTATAGACCTGCAGGTCCACCTGAACCGGCGCATTCGGGCCTGCCAGACGCGTCAACAGGATGGAGACAGGTTCGGAATCGCCGTCCTCCGACTGGTAGCCCACGGCGCGGCAGGTGCGCGTGTTGTCGCATTGCAGCGCCCAGTCCTTGTGCTGGAACCTGACGGGCTCTGCCTTGGGGTCGGCGGCGTGCGCGGACGGCCACGGTGCAGCCAGGGCGAGCGCGCCGGCCAGCACGGCCACCACGCGGTCGGCGGCGAAGCGGATACGCATGTGAAAAGCCCTCCTCACTCGGCGCCGTGCCACTCAGGCCGCAGCCGAGGCTGCCGCCGCAGCAGCCGCCTGCTTGCGCTTGCGGTACTGCTCCAGGAAGCGCGCCACGCGGCCGATGGCGTCGCGCAGGTCGTCCTCGTGGGGCAGGAACACGATACGGAAATGGTCGGGAGCCGCCCAGTTGAAGCCGGTGCCCTGCACCAGCATGACCTTGGTTTCCTGCAGCAGCTCCAGGAAGAACTGCTGGTCGTCCTCGATGGGGTAGACGGCCGGGTCCAGCCGCGGGAACATGTACAGCGCCGCCTGGGGCTTGACGCAGGTCACGCCGGGGATGGCGGTGATGAGCTCGTACGCCAAGTCGCGCTGCTTGCGCAGGCGGCCGCCCTCGCCCACCAGCTCGTTGATGCTCTGGTAGCCACCCAGCGCCGTCTGCACGGCCCACTGGCCGGGCACGTTGGCGCACAGGCGCATGTTCGAGAGCATGTTCAGACCCTCGATGTAGTCCCGGGCAGGTTTCTTGTCGCCCGACACCACCAGCCAGCCCGCGCGATAGCCGCAGGAGCGGTAGCTCTTGGACAGCGAGTTGAAGGTGAGCGTGAGCACGTCCTGGCTCAGCGACCCGATGGCCGTGTGCTTGGTGCCGTCGTACAGCACCTTGTCGTACACCTCGTCGGCGAAGATCACGAGGCCGTGTTCACGGGCGATGGTGATGATGCCCTTGAGCAGCTCGTCCGAGTACAGCGCGCCGGTGGGATTGTTGGGGTTGATGACCACGATGCCCTTGGTGCGGGGCGTGATCTTGGCGCGGATGTCGTCCAGGTCGGGCATCCAGCCGTTGGCCTCGTCGCACAGGTAATGCACCGGCGTACCGCCCGACAGGCTGGCCGCGGCCGTCCACAGCGGGTAGTCGGGCGAGGGCAGCAGCAGTTCGTCGCCGTTGTCCAACAGCGCGTTGGTGGCCATGACGATCAGCTCGCTGGCGCCATTGCCCAGGTAGATGTCGTCGAGCGCCACGCCCTTGATGCCCTGCTTTTGCGTCTCGTGCATCACCGCCTTGCGCGCCGCGAAGATGCCCTTGCTGTCCGAATACCCTGCCGAGTTGGGCAGGTTGCGGATCATGTCGAGCTGGATCTCTTCCGGCGCATCGAAGCCGAACACCGCCAGGTTGCCGATGTTGAGCTTGATGATCTTGTGCCCGTCTTCCTCCATCTGCTTGGCCGCGTCCATGATGGGCCCCCGGATGTCGTAGCAGACGTTGGCGAGCTTGGCGGATTTCTGGACGGTTTTCATGCGCTGACAGTGGAGGAGTAAGGTCAGGTGGCGGGCCAGAGCGGCGGGCACCTTGGCGAACCTATAATTTGACCACAGATCAGATGCACCACCGGCCCCTTCGCCCGAAGGCCCGCTGCCACACCGCCGCTCGCCAGGGCCCCACCCGACACCCATGAAATTCCAGCCCGACCGCTCGAACGCCCAAACCATCAGCGGATACGGCCCCGGCTGGATCGGCGTGGACGCCGAGAAGATCACCCACAGCGTCATCCTGGGCTCCAACGGCCTGCGGCAAGCCTGGCCCTGCACGCGTTTCGAAGACCTGACGGCGGAGCACTTCGCGCAGCTGGCGGGTCTGGACGCAGAACTCGTCATCTTTGGCAGCGGCACGCGCAACCGCTTTCCGCCCCCCGCGTGGCTCGCGCCGCTGATCGCCCGCCGGCTGGGCCTGGAAACCATGGACACCGCGGCCGCCTGCCGCACCTACAACATCCTGGCAAGCGAAGGCCGCAACGTGGTCGCCGCCCTGCTGCTGGAAAGTTGACACTGGCCCCGCCAGATCGGCGCGCGACACGCCGGCCCTTCAGGGCGCCCGGCGGCCCCACCCCCTGCGGGAAAGGGTTGGACACACAGTCTTACATTTGGTTAGCAATCGATTTCGGAGTAAAATCACGGGTTGCGGTCGGGGGCACTCACAAGAGCAATAACACACCCGCTTCCCCCGGCTTATCAACGACTACATCCTGAGAGATTGAAGTGATATGGCGATCGTTGTCAACAAACCCCTCCCCGAATTTGAAGCCAACGCGACCGGTGGACTCAAGGTTTCCAATACCACCCACCTTGGCCAGATCATGGTGCTCTACTTCTATCCCAAGGACAACACGCCGGGCTGCACCACGGAAGCCATGCAGTTCCGCGACAAGTACAAGGACTTCGTGAAGGCCGGCGCCGCCGTGTTCGGCGTGTCGCGCGACAACATGAAGTCGCACGACGACTTCAAGGAAAAGCTGGAGCTGCCCTTCGAGCTCATCGCAGACACCGAAGAGAAGATGTGCCACATGTTCGGCGTGGTCAAGAACAAGATCATGTACGGCAAGAAGGTCAAGGGCATCGAGCGCAGCACCTTCCTCGTCGGCCCGGATGGCATCCTGGTCCAGGAATGGCGCGGCCTGAAGGTCCCCGGCCACGTGGACGAAGTCCTCAAGGCCGTGAAGTCCATCAAGGCCCTGAAAAAAGCCGCCTGACAGCAGATTGCACGGGAACACAGCGCGTCCAAGCCACAGCTCTGCGGTTTTGCCCAAGCCCGACATCCGGAATAGGCATAATGGTTTGATGCTCCTGGTTCCCGCAACGCCTATCACCCCCTCCCGCAAAGCCGCCTTGGTCTCCAGGCGGCTTTTTGCTTTCTGAGTTTCCGATATTCCCACCGTCACTGACCGAGGCCCTGTCACCATGCCCCTGCCCCCAGCCCCCAGCCGGCGCGCCGCCCTCCTCGCCCCCGAAGCCTACGATGTGACCGCCCGCCCCGGCAAAGCGGCCTCCACCGCCGCAGACGCTGCCGATGCCGTCGGCTCGGTGCCCGAGGTGGCGACACCGGCAGCACGCACCACAACCCGCAAGACAGCTTCCGAACGCACAGCCTCCTTGCAGGTCGTGTCCAGCGCCACACCCGCAACGCCTGCCACCACGGCAGAGCGCTCCGGCACGCGCAGCAACCGCGCCGAGCCCGCAGCCCCGGCAGAGGCCCGCAGCCCCACCCGCAAGACGCCTGCACGCACCACGGCTGCTTCTGCCGCCGCAGCAGCCCCCGCCGTGGCCGCCCCGGCGGCTGCGGCAGCACCATCGGCCAGCCGCACCAAGCGCAGCAAGCCCCAGGGCCCGACCAAGCTGTTCGTGCTGGACACCAATGTGCTGCTGCACGACCCCACCAGCCTGTTCCGCTTCGAAGAGCACGACATCTTCCTGCCGATGATCGTGCTGGAGGAGCTCGACGGCCACAAGAAGGGCATGACCGAAGTCGCCCGCAACGGCCGCCAGACCAGCCGCTCGCTGGACGCACTGGCCGGCGTGCAGGGCGCCGACATCGGGCGCGGGCTGAAGCTCGACTCCACCGGGCAGCGCGCTGCCGGCGGCTGCCTGTACTTCCAGACCGCACCACTGGACTACAGCCTGCCCACCAGCCTGCCGCAAGGCAAGGCCGACAACCAGATCCTGGGTGTGGTCGAGGCCCTGCGCAAGGAGCACGCACCGCGCGAAGTGGTGCTGGTGTCCAAGGACATCAACATGCGCGTTAAGGCGCGCGCGCTGGGCCTGAACGCCGAGGACTACCAGAACGACAAGACGCTGGAAGACGGCGACCTGCTGTACGCCGGCGTGCTGGCGCTGCCGCCCGACTTCTGGGCCAAGAGCGGCAAGAACGTCGAGAGCTGGCAGAGCGGCGCGCACACCTACTACCGCATCGGCGGGCCCATCGTGCCGCAGCTGATGATCAACCAGTTCGTGTACTTCGAAGCCCCCGGCGAGCCCAGCCTGTTCGCCCGCGTGAGCGAGATCCGCGAAAAGACGGCCGTGCTGCAGACCCTCAAGGACTACGGCTCGGCCAAGCACGCGGTGTGGGGCGTGACCACGCGCAACCGCGAGCAGAACTACGCCATGAACCTGCTCATGGACCCCGACATCGACTTCGTGACCCTGACCGGCACGGCCGGTACCGGCAAGACCCTGCTGGCCCTGGCCGCGGGCCTGACGCAGGTGCTGGACGACCGCCGCTACACCGAGATCATCATGACCCGCGCCACGGTGAGCGTGGGCGAGGACATCGGCTTCCTGCCCGGCACCGAAGAAGAGAAGATGGGCCCCTGGATGGGTGCGCTGGACGACAACCTGGAGTTTTTGGCCAAGGGCGACGGCGGCAATGCCGGTGAGTGGGGGCGCGCCGCCACCAACGAGCTCATCCGCAGCCGCATCAAGATCAAGAGCATGAACTTCATGCGCGGGCGCACCTTCCTGAACAAGTACGTGATCATCGACGAGGCGCAGAACCTGACGCCCAAGCAGATGAAGACGCTGATCACCCGCGCTGGCCCCGGCACCAAGATCATCTGCATGGGCAATCTGGCGCAGATCGACACGCCGTACCTGACCGAAGGCTCCTCGGGCCTGACCTATGCGGTGGACCGCTTCAAGGGCTGGCCGCACAGCGGGCACATCACGCTGGCGCGAGGTGAGCGCTCACGCCTCGCAGACTTCGCCAGCGAGGTACTCTGACGAACTGCACTGCTCCACAATGAAAAGGCCCCTGCCATCGGCAGGGGCCTTTTCATTTCCGACCTGTGAAGTGGGCGCGGCCCCGCCAGCGCTCCCGTGCAAGGGCCGCCCCGCCGCACTGGGAGCGTCCCCCTGGGGGGATGGCGCGAAGCGCCTCAGGGGGGTTCAATAATCATCACCGCCGCTGCCCATGGCCAGGTTCTCGAAGCGGGTCTGGTTCTTCTGGAAGAACAGCTTCACGGTGCCGGTGGGGCCGTTACGCTGCTTGCCGATGATGACCTCGGCCACGTTGGGCTCCTTGCTGTCCTTGTTGTAGTAGTCGTCGCGGTAGATGAACATGATGATGTCGGCATCCTGCTCGATGGCGCCGGATTCGCGCAAGTCGGACATCATGGGGCGCTTGTCGGTGCGCTGCTCGACCGAGCGGTTGAGCTGCGACAGCGCGATCACCGGGCACTGCAGCTCCTTGGCCAGCATCTTGAGACCCCGGGAGATTTCGCCCAGCTCGGTGGCGCGGTTGTCGGAGCTGCCGGCACCCGATCCGCTCATGAGTTGCAGGTAGTCGACCACGATGAGCCCGAGCTTGCCGCACTGGCGCGCCAGGCGCCGGGCGTTGGCCCGCAGCTCGCCGGGCGTGAGGCCCGGCGTCTCGTCGATGTGCAGCGACACGGTGCGCAGCTTCTCGATCGCCTCGGTCAGGCGCGGCCATTCGTCGTCGGTGAGCTGGCCGGTGCGCAGATGCCCCTGGTTCACCCGGCCGATGGAACCCACGATACGCACCGCGAGTTGCGCGGCGCCCATTTCCATCGAGAAGATGGCCACGGGCAGGCCTTCGTTGAGCGCCACGTGTTCGGCGATGTTCACCGCGAACGAGGTCTTGCCCATCGAGGGGCGGGCTGCCAGCACGATCATGTCGCCCGCCTGCAGGCCGGACGTCATGCGGTCCAGGTCGGCAAAGCCGGTGGGAATGCCGGTCACATCCACCGGGTTGTCCGCCATCTCCTGCACCTTGTCGAGCAGGTCGATCACCAGGGTGTCGAGCGATTGGAAGCCCTGCTTGGTGCGTGAGCCTTCTTCGCCGATGGCGAAGATCTTGGCCTCGGCCTCGTCCAGGATGCGCTCCACCGTCTTGCCCTGCGGGTTGAAGGCGTTGGTCGATATCTCATCGCTGGCCGTGACCAGCTTGCGCAAAATGGCGCGCTCGCGAACGATCTCTGCGTAGCGGCGGATGTTGCTGGCACTCGGAACGTACTGGGCCAGGTTGTTCAGATAGGCCAGGCCGCCCATGTCCTGCGCCTTGCCCTGGTTCTTCAGGTGCTCGAAGACGGTGATGACGTCGGCCGGCTTGCTGGCATTGATCAGCGCACCGATGGCCGCGTACACCATCTGGTGCTCGTGGCGGTAGAAGTGGCTCTCCACCAGCAGGTCGCCCACGCGGTCCCAGGCGTTGTTGTCCAGCAGCAGGCCGCCCAGCACGCTGGACTCGGCCTCGATGGAATGCGGCGGCACACGCAGCTGCGCCACCTCGCGGTCTGGCTGCGGCACGGGTGGCTCGAAGCCACTCTCCTCGAGCGGGGGGAAGACTGCTGACATGACGGTTCTCCGGGCAAAGGCTGCATGCAGCTCCCGCACTGGCGGGGCATATGCGGGGATAAGCCTGTGGGTAACTCGTGGATTACCCGTGGGCAACCATGTACAAAAAGTGGTGACCCAAAGACAAAAGCCGCCCGGAGGCGGCCTTTGCAACGGTCACTGGGTGACGATCAGGCGGTTTCGCCGTAGACCGACACGGTGACGTCCACCACCACATCGGTGTGCAGAGCCACGCTGACAGTGCTTTCGCTCACGACCTTGATCGGGCCGTTGGGCAGGCGGATTTGCGACTTGGCCACCTTGTAGCCTTGCTTGTTCAGCTCTTCGGCGATGTCGTGGTTGGTCACGGAACCAAACAGACGGCCGTCCACGCCAGCCTTTTGCGTCAGCTTGACGGTGGTGCCGGCCAGCTTCTCGCCTTGGGCCTGGGCTTCTGCCAGCTTGGCAGCTGCGGCCTTTTCGAGTTCGGCGCGCTTGGCTTCGAACTCTGCCTTGGCGGCTTCGGTGGCGCGACGGGCGCGGCCAGCGGGGATCAGGAAGTTGCGGGCGTAGCCGTCCTTGACCTTGACGATTTCGCCCAGGTTGCCGAGGTTCACAACCTTGTCGAGCAGGATGATTTGCATGGGTTGTGCTCCTTAGATCTTGTGCTGGTCGCTGTAAGGCACCAGGGCCAGGAAGCGCGCGCGCTTGATGGCGGTGTTCAGCTGACGCTGGTAGATGGCGCGCGTGCCGGTCAGGCGTGCGGGGATGATCTTGCCGTTTTCGGCGATGAAATCGCGCAGCGTGTCGACATCCTTGTAGTCGATTTCTTCAACACCGGTCACCGTGAAGCGGCAAAAGCGCTTGCGCTTGAACAGCAGGGACTGGGTGTTGCGCTTTGGGCGCTTGTCTTTGTTGAACTTCTTGAACGTGGCCATTGCGGACCCCTTGAAAATTAATTTTGTTGAATATCCTGGATGTGCAGCACTGCGGTCTTGCCATTGCGCGGGGTTGCCAGAAATCCACTGAAAGTCCAGAGACTTCCGATGTTCTGCCTTGCCAGACGCTCGGCCATCGCACCAAAGGCGACGGCTTTCATGGCAGCCTTGACTTCGCGGGGGTGGCCTGCCTCGGTTTGCCGGGACTCGTGTTCGAGCCGCAGCGTGAGGGCAGGCAATCCGGCGGGTGTGTAGCGCAGGGCTTCAGCCTCTGCGATACATGCGGTCAAGACTACGCGGTTCTCCACTCCAACGGGCTGGATCAGCGCTCGGCGCGTTCAGTGCGCTCGGCGCGCTCTGGACGGTCACCACCGGCGGCTGCGTATTCAGCCTGGCTGGCCTTGCGGGCTTCTTCGCGCTCGACGGTCTTCATCATCGAAGATGGGCCCGTGTCGGCCTTCTTCTTCTGAACCGTCAGGTGGCGCAGCACGGCGTCGTTGAACTTGAAGGCGTGCTCCAGTTCAGCCATCACAGCCTGGTCGGCCTCGATGTTCACGCACAGGTAGTGGGCCTTGGCCAGCTTGTTGATCAGGTACGCCAGTTGACGGCGGCCCCAGTCTTCCACGCGGTGCACCTTGCCACCGCCAGCGGTGATCATGCCCTTGTAGCGCTCCAGCATGGCTGGAACTTGTTCGCTTTGATCCGGATGGATCAACAAAATGATTTCGTAATGACGCATGCAGACTCCTTTTGGATGACACCACCCGCTGCGTCTAGAAGCGGTGTGGCAAGGCAAAGCCGGCAATTATAGCCCGACCTTCGCCGCTTGTACACTCACGCCTGTTCGAACGCCTGCAAAATCCCGAAATGTGGCCCCGACCGCCACCCAGGGACTTGCAAATTGGCCGAGCGGGACGACATGCCTTACAACAAAACGCGCCGGGCCTGGGCACGCAGCCACAAGCCCCTGCGCCGGACCTTGAAATGCCCCGGCACGTCCCCACATCCCGCGCGTACCGCTGTTTATCCACCTTCAGATCCCAACATGTCAGACACCAGCCAACCCACTGCACAGACTGCCCCCGCCCCCGAAGAAGTTGAAGCCGCCATGGCTGCCCACGCCTCCGACGAGCTGGCGCGGCTGCAGGGCGAGCTGGCCGAACTCAAGGCCAAGAGCGCCGAGCTGGCCGACCAGTTCCTGCGCGCCAAGGCCGAGGCTGAAAACGCCCGCCGCCGCGCCGAGGACGAAGTCTCCAAGGCCCGCAAGTTCGGCATCGAAAGCTTTGCCGAGAGCCTGCTGCCCGTGGCCGACAGCCTGGACGCCGCGCTGGGCATCAAGGAAGCCACACCCCAGCAGTTGCGCGAAGGCGCAGACGCTACCCTGCGCCAGCTGACCTCGGCCCTGGAGCGCAACAAGGTGCTGGCCATCAACCCGGAAGCGGGCGCCAAGTTCGACCCGCACCAGCACCAGGCCATCAGCGTGGTACCCCTGCCTGCCGACTCCACCCAGGAGCCCAACACGGTGGTCGCCGTGCTGCAAAAGGGCTATGTGATCGCCGAGCGCGTGCTGCGCCCTGCCCTGGTCACCGTCGCCGCACCGAAATAAATGGGGGATAACGGCTTGAAGCCAGCCGAGTTATCCACAAGTTACTAGCCATCCAAACCATTCCAGCATCACGGAGAAAAATCATGGGAAAAATCATCGGTATTGACCTGGGCACCACCAACAGCTGCGTGTCCATCATGGAAGGCAACACCACCCGCGTGATCGAGAACAGCGAAGGTGCCCGCACCACGCCGTCGATCGTGGCCTACCAGGAAGACGGCGAGATCCTCGTCGGTGCCTCGGCCAAGCGCCAGGCCGTGACGAACCCCAAGAACACGCTGTACGCCGTCAAGCGCCTGATCGGCCGCAAGTTCACCGAAAAAGAAGTGCAAAAGGACATCGACCTGATGCCCTACAAGATCGTGGCCGCCGACAACGGTGACGCCTGGATCGAAGTGCGCGGCAACAAGCTGTCGGCCCAGCAGGTGTCTGCCGACATCCTGCGCAAGATGAAGAAGACGGCCGAGGACTACCTGGGCGAGCCTGTGACGGAAGCCGTCATCACCGTGCCCGCCTACTTCAACGACGCACAGCGCCAGGCCACCAAGGACGCCGGCCGCATTGCGGGCCTGGATGTCAAGCGCATCATCAACGAACCCACCGCTGCCGCCCTGGCCTTTGGCCTCGACAAGCAGGAAAAGGGCGACCGCAAGATCGCCGTGTATGACCTGGGTGGCGGCACGTTCGACGTGTCCATCATCGAAATCGCGGACGTGGACGGTGAAAAGCAGTTCGAAGTGCTGTCGACCAACGGCGACACCTTCCTGGGCGGCGAAGACTTCGACCAGCGCATCATCGATTTCATCATCGACGAGTTCAAGAAGGAATCGGGCGTCAACCTCAAGAACGACGTCCTGGCCCTGCAGCGCCTGAAGGAAGCGGCCGAAAAGGCCAAGATCGAGCTGTCGAACTCGGCCTCGACCGACATCAACCTGCCTTACGTGACCGCCGATGCGTCGGGCCCGAAGCACTTGAACATCAAGCTGACCCGCGCCAAGCTGGAAGCGCTGGTGGACGAGCTGATCGAGCGCACCATCGCCCCGTGCCGCATGGCCATCAAGGACGCCGGCGTGTCGGTGTCGGACATCCATGACGTGATCCTGGTCGGCGGCATGACCCGTATGCCCAAGGTGCAGGAGAAGGTCAAGGAATTCTTCGGCAAGGAACCTCGCAAGGACGTGAACCCTGACGAAGCCGTGGCCGTGGGCGCCGCCATCCAAGGCCAGGTGCTGTCGGGCGACCGCAAGGACGTGCTGCTGCTGGACGTGACCCCCCTGTCCCTGGGTATTGAAACCCTGGGCGGCGTCATGACCAAGATGATCCAGAAGAACACCACCATTCCGACCAAGTTTGCGCAGACGTATTCGACCGCGGACGACAACCAGCCTGCAGTGACCATCAAGGTCTACCAGGGCGAGCGTGAAATGGCGGCGGGCAACAAACTGCTGGGCGAGTTCAACCTGGAAGGCATCCCGCCGGCAGCCCGCGGTGTGCCGCAGATCGAAGTGTCGTTCGACATCGACGCCAACGGCATCCTGCACGTCGGCGCTAAGGACAAGGGCACGGGCAAGGAAAACAAGATCACCATCAAGGCCAACTCCGGCCTGTCGGAAGAAGAAATCCAGCAGATGGTGAAGGACGCCGAGCTCAACGCCGCCGATGACAAGAAGAAGCTCGAGCTGGTGCAGGCCCGCAACCAGGGCGAAGCCGCCGTGCACAGCGTGAACAAGAGCCTGACCGAGCATGGCGACAAGCTCGACGCGGGTGAGAAAGACGCGATCACGGCCGCCGTGAAGGCCCTGGAAGACGTCCTCAAGGGCGAGGACAAGGCCGCCATCGACGAGAAGACCACCGCGCTGATGGCCGCCAGCCAGAAGCTGGGCGAGAAGATGTACGCCGAGTCGCAGGCTGCGCAAGCGGCACAGGGCGCAGCAGGCGGTGCAGATGCTGCCAGTGGCGGTGCCTCGGCGTCGTCATCCAAGCCTGCGGACGACGACAACGTGGTCGATGCCGAGGTGAAGGAAGTCAAGAAGGGCTGAGCACGCCCCCGTTGACCCGAGCCGCCGCGCAATGCTCCCAGGGAGCTGCGCGGCGTTCCTGTTCCAACCGGGCTCAGAAAGACCATGTCCAAAAGAGACTTTTACGAAATCCTGGGCGTTCCCAAGAACGCTTCGGATGAAGAGATCAAGAAGGCTTATCGCAAGCTGGCAATGAAGCACCACCCTGACCGCAACCAGGGAGATGCCGCCAAGCCTGCCGAAGAGAAGTTCAAGGAGGCCAAGGAGGCCTACGAGATGCTCTCCGACCCGCAAAAGCGGGCCGCCTACGACCAGTACGGCCATGCGGGTGTGGACCCGAACATGCGCGGCCCCGGCGGCGCGGGTGCCGAGGGCTTCGGCGGCTTTGCCGAGGCGTTTGGCGACATCTTCGGCGACATGTTCGGCCAGCAGGGCGGCCGCGGGCGTGGCGCGGGTGGCCGCCAGGTGTACCGGGGCAACGACCTCAGCTACGCCATGGAAGTCACGCTGGAAGAGGCCGCCCGCGGCAAGGACGCGCAGATCCGCATCCCCTCGTGGGACAGCTGCGACACCTGCCACGGCAGCGGCGCCAAGCCCGGCACCAGCGCCAAGACCTGCGGCACCTGCCAGGGCTCCGGCACGGTGCAGATGCGCCAGGGCTTCTTCAGCGTTCAGCAGACCTGCCCGCACTGCCGCGGCACGGGCAAGATCATTCCCGAGCCCTGCACCACGTGCCATGGCCAGGGCAAGATCAAGAAGCAAAAGACGCTGGAAGTGAAGATCCCCGCGGGCATCGACGACGGCATGCGCATCCGCAGCACCGGCAACGGCGAGCCCGGCACCAACGGTGGGCCTCCGGGCGACCTGTACATCGAGATCCGCCTGAAGAAGCACGACATCTTCGAGCGTGACGGCGACGACCTGCATTGCCAGGTGCCGGTGAGCTTCATCACCGCCGCCCTGGGCGGCGAGATCGAGGTGCCCACGCTGCAAGGCAAGGCGGCCATCGACATCCCCGAAGGCACCCAGGCCGGCAAGCAGTTCCGCCTGCGCGGCAAGGGCATCAAGGGCGTGCGCGCCAGCTACCCGGGCGACCTTTACTGCCACATCGCGGTCGAGACGCCCGTCAAGCTCACCGAGCACCAGCGCAAGCTGCTGCGCGAGCTGGAAGACTCGCTCAAGAAGGGTGGCGCGCGCCACTCGCCCAGCGGCGAGAGCTGGACCGACCGGTTGAAGAACTTCTTCAGCTGATCCCGCAGGCATCGAGCCCCTGACAAACAGCCGCACGGCGCCTTCGCGCCCGTGAGCCGCACGTCGCCCTCGGGCCCGTGCGGCTTTTTTTCTGCCTGCACGGATAAGCGCACAGGCGATGGACGACATCGCGGTACGCGATGGCCAAGACCCTCCATTTATAGGAAAATAGCGCAACGCCTTCTCCAAACGAGAAGCACAAGATACCCACCGATGAAAAGCTCCGAGCGCAGTTTTGCGCGCCGCATTGACCTGACTTCGCTGCAGCTGTTCGTGGCCGTGTGCGAACTCGGCAGCATCGGCCGGGCGGCGGAGCGCGAGTTCATCGCCGCGTCGGCGGTGAGCAAGCGGCTGTCGGACCTGGAAACCGCCGTGGACACCGCGCTGCTGTACCGCCACAGCCGCGGCGTCACGCTGACACCCGCGGGCGAGAGCCTGCTGCACCACGCGCGCACCGTGCTCTTCGGGCTGGAGCGCATGCAGGGCGAGCTCAGCGAATACGCCGACGGCGTGCGCGGCCATGTGCGCATGCACGCCAACATCTCGGCCATCTTCCAGTTCCTGCCCGAAGACCTGGGCGCGTTCGCGCGCGAGCACAGCCAGATCAAGATCGACCTGCAGGAGCACCTCTCCAGCGACGTGCTGCACGCCGTGCAGGAGGGCGCGGCCGACCTGGGCATCTGCAACGTGAACATGGCGGGCAGCAACGGCGCGACGCAGTTGCAAAGCCGCCCCTACCGCGCAGACCGCCTGGTGCTCGTCATGCCCGCAGGGCACGTGCTGTCTGCGCAAGCAGCTATTAATTTTGAAGAGGTCCTGGACTGGGACATCGTGGGCCTGCATGCCAACAGCAGCATCAGCCTGGCCATGCGGGCGGCCGCCGCCGCTGCCAGCCGCCCGCTGCGCCAGCGCATCCAGGTCACGGGGCTCGACGCCATGTGCCGCATGATCGACAACGGCCTGGGCGTGGGCCTGTTGCCCGACCGCGCCTTCGAGCTGATGCGCGGTGTGGGCCGCCTGGTAGCCGTTCCGCTGTCCGACGCCTGGGCCCACCGCGAACTGCGTGTGGTGGCCCGCGATTTCGACGCCCTGCCCGTCACCGCCCGCCTGCTGGCAGAACACCTGGCCCCGCGCGCCTTGCCCACCGAGGCGCCAGAGCCTCGCCACTAAAATCAAACCCCCACCGAAAGAAAAGAGCCACCCATGGGACGCACGCTGTACGACAAGATCTGGGACGAGCACGTCGTCCACACCGAGGAGGACGGCACCTCCATCCTCTACATCGACCGCCACCTGGTCCACGAAGTCACCAGCCCCCAGGCCTTCGAAGGCCTGCGCGAGGCGGGGCGCAAGGTGTGGCGCATGAGCTCCATCGTGGGCACGGCCGACCACAACACGCCCACCACGGGCTGGGAGGCCGGCTACGACGGCATCACCGACCCGATCAGCAAGGAACAGATCACCACGCTGAACGACAACATGGCGCAGATCACGCCGGCGGCGTTCTTCCCCTTCATGCACAAGCGCCAGGGCATCGTGCACGTGATCGGCCCTGAAAACGGCGCCACCCTGCCGGGCATGACGGTGGTGTGCGGCGACAGCCACACCAGCACCCACGGCGCGTTCGGCGCACTGGCCCACGGCATCGGTACCAGCGAGGTCGAGCACGTGATGGCCACGCAGACCCTGCTGGCCAAGAAGGCCAAGAACATGCTGGTGCAGGTCGACGGCACCTTGCCCAAGGGCGTGACCGCCAAGGACATCGTGCTGGCCATCATCGGCAAGATCGGTACGGCGGGCGGCACGGGCTACACCATCGAGTTTGCAGGCTCCGCCATCCGCAGCCTGAGCATGGAAGGCCGCATGACCGTGTGCAACATGGCCATCGAAGGCGGCGCGCGCGCGGGCCTGGTGGCCGTGGACGACAAGACCATCGAGTACGTGAAGGGCCGCCCCCTGTCGCCCACCGGAGTCGAATGGGACCAGGCCGTGGCCTACTGGAAGACGCTGCACTCCGATGCGGATGCGCAGTTCGACACCGTGGTCAAGCTCGATGCTGCCGAGATCCAGCCGCAGGTCACCTGGGGCACATCGCCCGAAATGGCGCTGGGCATCGACGCCCGCGTGCCCGACCCCGACAAGGAAAAGGACGCCAACAAACGCGGCGCCATCGAGCGTGCGCTCACCTACATGGGCCTGCAACCGGGCAAGCCGATCAACGACATCACCATCGACAAGGTGTTCATCGGCTCGTGCACCAACAGCCGCATCGAAGACATGCGCGAAGCCGCCGCCGTGGTGAAGAACCTGGGCCGCAAGGTCGCCAGCAACGTGAAGCTGGCCATGGTGGTGCCCGGCTCCGGCCTGGTCAAGGAGCAGGCCGAGCGCGAAGGCCTCGATGCGATCTTCAAGGCCGCGGGCTTCGAGTGGCGCGAACCCGGCTGCTCGATGTGCCTGGCCATGAACGCCGACCGGCTGGAGCCCGGCGAGCGTTGCGCCTCCACCAGCAACCGCAACTTCGAAGGGCGCCAGGGCGCCGGCGGCCGCACGCACCTGGTGAGCCCCGCGATGGCCGCCGCCGCTGCCGTGCACGGCCACTTCGTGGATGTGCGCCAGTTCTCCTGAGCGCTGGCTGGCCGCCCTATTCGCCTTTCATCCACCTTTTGTTCCACACCGTCCGTTGACCTCTCCATTGCCTGAAGGAGCCTTGCCATGACAAAGATCGCCGCATTCATCGCCCTCTCGCTGGCCTTCCTGCTGGCGGGCTGCAACACCGTCAAGGGCGTGGGCCAGGACGTCCAACGGGCCGGTGGCGCGCTCGAGCGCGCTGCCAACAAATAAGCACTCCACCATGCAGAAATTCACCGTGCACAAGGGCCTCGTCGCCCCCATGGACCGCGAGAACGTCGACACCGACGCGATCATCCCCAAGCAGTTCCTCAAGTCGATCAAGAAGACGGGCTTCGGCCCCAACCTGTTCGACGAGTGGCGCTACCTGGACAAGGGCGAGCCCGGCATCCCCGAGTCCGCCCGCAAGCCCAACCCCGACTTCGTGCTGAACCTGCCGCGCTACAAGGGCGCCAGCGTGCTCATCGCCCGCAAGAACTTCGGCTGCGGCTCCAGCCGCGAACATGCGCCCTGGGCGCTGGACCAATTCGGCTTCCGTGCGGTCATTGCACCGAGCTTTGCCGACATCTTCTTCAACAACTGCTTCAAGAACGGCCTCTTGCCCATCGTGCTGCCCGAGGCCACCGTGGCCCAGTTGTTCGACGAAGTGGCCGCCTTCCCCGGCTACCAGCTCACCATCGACCTGGAACGCCAGGTCGTGGTGCGCCCCCAGGGCGAAGAGATCCCGTTCGACGTCGTCGCCTTTCGCAAATACTGCCTGCTCAACGGCTTTGACGACATCGGCCTCACCCTGCGCAAGTCCGACAAGATCAAGGCCTTCGAGGCCGAGCGGCTGGCGGCCAAGCCCTGGCTGGCGCATTCGATGGTGTCCTGAACACCCGGTTTTTGGCAAAAACAACGTCTACCGCTTGATGGGCAAGCGCTAGCCGCTATCAAAAGAGAAGCAAACAATGAAAATCGCAGTGTTGCCGGGTGACGGCATTGGTACCGAGATCGTCGCCGAGGCCGTCAAGGTCCTGGAAGTGCTGGACCTCCATTTCGAGATGGAATCCGCCCTGGTCGGCGGCGCGGCGTACGAGGCCCACGGCCACCCGCTGCCCGAAGCCACCTTGAAGCTGGCCAAGGAATCCGACGCGATCCTGTTCGGCGCCGTGGGCGACTGGAAGTACGACAAGCTCGACCGCCCCCTGCGCCCCGAGCAGGCCATCCTGGGCCTGCGCAAGAACCTGGGCCTGTTCGCCAACTTCCGCCCGGCCATCTGCTACGAGCAGCTGGTGGGTGCATCGAGCCTCAAGCCGGAATTGATCGCGGGCCTGGACATCCTCATCATCCGCGAGCTGACGGGCGACATCTACTTCGGCCAGCCCCGCGGCCGCCGCACGGCGGTGGACGGCCACTTCCCCGGTGCCGAAGAAGCCTTCGACACCATGCGCTACTCGCGCCCCGAGATCGAACGCATCGCCCGCGTGGCCTTCGAGGCCGCCCGCAAGCGCAACAAGAAGGTCACCAGCGTGGACAAGGCCAACGTGCTGGAAACCTTCCAGTTCTGGAAGGACGTGGTCATCGACGTGCACAAGGACTACCAGGACGTGGAACTGGAGCACATGTACGTCGACAACGCCGCCATGCAACTGGTGAAGAAGCCCAAGGCCTTCGACGTGATCGTGACCGGCAACATGTTCGGCGACATCCTGTCCGACGAAGCCTCGATGCTGACGGGCTCCATCGGCATGCTGCCATCGGCCAGCCTGAACAGCAGCAACCAGGGCCTGTACGAGCCCAGCCACGGCAGCGCCCCCGACATCGCAGGCAAGGGCGTGGCCAACCCACTGGCCACCATTTTGTCGGCCGCGATGATGCTGCGCTTCTCGCTGAACCAGGACGAAGCCGCCAAGCGCATCGAAGCCGCCGTGCAAAACGTGCTGGAGCAAGGCCTGCGCACGCCGGACATCTACAGCGAAGGCACGACCAAGGTGGGCACGTCGCAAATGGGCGACGCGGTGGTGAAGGCACTGTCGGCGCAATAAGCCGACGGGCACGGCCTGCCGCCGCCCCGACCTCCCCCCGAGAAAGCGCCGCACCGCGGCGCTTTTTTGTGGCCGCCGGGGTCTTGCGAGCCCTCGGACCTGTCTCCAGAAAGCATCGCCCGCCACGGAAATGCGGCGTTTTCGGGCCAAAAATGCGGCATTCCAGGGCGATCCGCTACAATCTCGCCCATGTTTGCCGCCCGCCCGTTCGACCTGAACACCGCTACTGCCGCCCTGGCAGGCGTGGCTGTGCGCGCAATCACCACCAAAACCACGACCATTAAGGGCTGACCCAGCTCCGGTATCGTCGTGCGCCCTCCCTGGCCCAGACGAGCCGGGGCAAAGGTCAGTCCCGGTCGGGCACTGTTTCTTACACTGAAAAGGGGCGTTGAAATGAGCAAGTTGGTAGGGTTGGTCGGCTGGCGTGGCATGGTCGGCTCGGTCCTGATGGACCGCATGGAACAAGAGAAGGACTTCGATCTGATCGAGCCCATGTTCTTCTCCACCTCGAACGCAGGCGGCAAGGCCCCTGCCCACGCCAAGAACGAGACGGCCCTGCAGGACGCGTTCAACATCGAGGCCCTGAAGCGCTGCGAGATCATCATCACCGCCCAGGGCGGCGACTACACCAACGAGGTCTACCCCAAGCTGCGCGCGGCCGGCTGGAACGGCCACTGGATCGACGCCGCATCCTCCTTGCGCATGGAGAAGAACGCGGTCATCGTGCTCGACCCGGTCAACATGCCGGTCATCCAGAATGCCCTGGCCCACGGCGGCAAGGACTGGATCGGCGGCAACTGCACCGTGAGCTGCATGCTGATGGGCGTGGGCGCGCTGTACAAGGCCGGCCTCGTCGAGTGGATGAGCACCCAGACCTACCAGGCCGCGTCCGGCGGCGGTGCCCAGCACATGCGCGAGTTGCTCACGCAGTACGGCACGCTGAACGCCGAAGTGCGTTCGCTGCTGGACGACCCCAAGAGCGCCATCCTGGAGATCGACCGCAAGGTCATCGCCAAGCAACGCGCCCTGACCGGCGCTGAAACCGCCAACTTCGGCGTGCCCCTGGGCGGCAGCCTGATCCCCTGGATCGACAAGGACCTGGGCCTGGGCAAGAGCCAGGACGATCCCGCCTGGGGCATGTCCAAGGAAGAATGGAAGGGCATGGCCGAGACCAACAAGATCCTGGGCCAGGGCGAAGGCTTCCAATCCGCTGCGGTGCCGGTCGATGGTTTCTGCGTGCGCGTGGGCGCGATGCGCTGCCACAGCCAGGCACTGACCTTCAAGCTCAAGAAGGACGTGCCCCTGGCCGACATCGAAGCCATGATCGCTGCGGACAACGCGTGGGCCAAGGTGGTGCCCAACACCCGTGAAGCCACCATCAAGGACCTGACACCCGTGGCGGTGACCGGCACCATGACCATCCCCGTGGGCCGCATCCGCAAGCTGGCCATGGGCCCTGAATACGTAGGCGCCTTCACCATCGGCGACCAGTTGCTGTGGGGTGCCGCCGAGCCGCTGCGCCGCATGCTGCGCATCCTGCTCGGCGCCTGATTGACCTCCCGCCAAAGCGCGCACAGCCCCCGGTTGTGCGCGCTTTTTCGTGGCTGACAGGTCGAAACACTCGGTTACGCCACGTTGGCAATTGGCAACATTTAGACGCCCCAATTTGGTGCGCAAACAGCGCTGCCAAAGCTTCGGCGCCACCTCAGCTTGTCAGTGCAAAACATTGATGCTATGGTGCTTTTTACATATTTTCACGCGCCGGGGCGGGACCTGACCATGACAAAAAAAGCACCGCTCGTCCGAGCCGCAAAAAATCCTCATCAGTTGTTGGCAAACATGCATCGTTGGAAATTCTCAGTCCTGGCGGCCGCGGCCGTGGCGTCGGCCGGCTTTTATGCCACTGATGCATCCGCTCTGGCGCTAGGGCGCATCACCGTGCAGTCTGCCCTGGGCGAGCCTCTGCGCGCCGAAATCGACCTGCCCCAGATCACCCCGGCAGAAGCCGAAACGCTGCGCGCCGCCACGGCGTCTCCCGATGTGTTCCGCGCCCAGGGCATGGAATACACGCAGGCCATGAACAACCTGCAGATCCAGCTGCAGCGCCGCCCCGACGGCACCGCCGTCCTGCGCCTGTCCAGCGACCGCCCGGTGAACGAGCCTTTCCTGGACCTGGTGCTGGACGCCAACTGGGGCTCGGGCCGCATCGTGCGCAGCTACACCATGCTGTTCGACCCGCCAGCACTGCGCCGCCCCGCGCCCACCGTGACGGCATCGCCCCAGATTTCGGCCCCGGCAGCCCAGCCTGCACCCGCCGTGCGTGCGCCCGTGACGCCCCGTGCGAGCGAGCCTGCCACGGCAGCGGCTCCGCCCGCCCCGCGCCCAGCGCCCGCACCCCGCGCCACCCCGGCGGACGGTGTCACCGTGCAGTCGGGCGACACCGCCGGCCGCCTTGCCAACGCATACCGCCCCCAAGGTGTGTCGCTCGACCAGATGCTGGTTGCGATGATGCGCGCCAATCCGGATGCCTTCATCCAGGGCAACGTCAATCGGCTCAAGGCCGGCGCCGTTCTGCAGATGCCGAGTGAAAGTGCCGCACAGGCCACGCCCGCCCCCGAGGCGCGCCAGATCCTGGCCGCACAGGCCCGCGACTTCAACGACTTCCGCCGCAAGCTGGCGGGCGCTGCGCCCTCCACCGCCGTTGCCGCCGCCGAACGCTCGGCATCGGGCTCCGTGCAGACGCGGGTCGAAGACAGGAAGCCTGCCACGGCCGCTCCCGACAAGCTCACGCTGTCCAAGGGCTCCGTCAAGGGCCAGAAGGCTGCAGAAGACCAGGTCGCCAAGGACAAGCAGGCCAGCGAAGCCGCCACGCGGATGGCCGAGCTGTCCAAGAACATCACGGACCTGAACAAACTGGGCGCCGCCTCGGCCCCGGCTGGCAGCTCCGCCACGCCCGCAGCGGCGGCACCGGCTGCCACGGCAGCCAGCGCGCCCGCGGCCGTGGCAGTGCAGACCCCGGCCATACCCGCCACGCCGACGGCACCCGCAGCGCCAGAAGCGCCTGCGTCGGCCCCCGTCGATCCCGCCGCCACGGCCAGCGATGCCGCCACGCCTGCAGAGGCCGCGTCCGAACCCGCATCGGCACCGGCGTCGGCCCCCGCCCCGGTTCGTACCCCGCTTCCCGTCCCCGCGCCAGCGCCCGCTGAAGAGGCCAGCTTCCTCTCCGGCATCATGGACGATCCGATCCTGCCTTGGGCCTTCGGGGGCCTGCTGGCAGTGCTGCTGGGCTACGGCGCCTACCGCGTGGTGCAGCGCCGCCGCCAGAACAACGGCGTGGACAGCTCCTTCCTCGAAAGCCGCATCCAGCCCGATTCGTTCTTCGGCGCCAGCGGCGGCCAGCGTGTCGATACGGCCAACAGCGAGATGACCACGGGCTCGTCCATGGCCTACTCGCCCAGCCAGCTCGATGCCGGCGGCGATGTGGACCCTGTGGCCGAAGCCGATGTGTACCTGGCCTATGGCCGCGACCTGCAGGCCGAGGAAATCCTCAAGGAAGCCATCCGCCACAACCCGGCCCGCGTGTCGGTGCACGTGAAGCTGGGCGAGATCTACGCCAAGCGCCAGGACCGCAAGGCCCTGGAAGCCGTGGCCGGCGACGTGTTCAAGCTCACGCAGGGCGAGGGTCCCGACTGGGCCCGCATTGCCGAACTGGGCCGGGACCTGGACCCTGACAACCGCCTGTACCAGCCCGGTGGCCGCCCAGGCCTCGCCGAAGACGAGTCGCCTTCGCTGCCGCCTGGCGGCTTCCCCAGCACGTTCACGGGCGGCACCGCCGCGGCAGCCACTGCCGCGCTGCCTCCGGACCTGGACTTGGACCTTGACCTGGACTTGCCCGACGATGCGTTGACCGATGCACCGTCGGCAGCACCTGCAGCGCCCGGCGGCTTCGCCGCAGCGGCTGCGGCAGCATCTGCTGGCCGTGCGGCCCCTGCCGCCGAAGAGCCTTCGACGCTGCGCTCGGGTCTGGACATGCCAGACCTGCCGTCCGCCACTGCGCCGGCATGGAACTCCCCCGACACGGCACCCAGCCCCATGACGGCAGCGCCTCCCAGCGCCAACCTGGACTTCCCGAGCGTGGACGACCTGTCGATGGCGCCTTCCGGCCCCATCCCGCTGTCGGCCCAGACACAGGACTCGGGCCCCATGGAGTTTGACCTTGGCGATCTGTCGCTGGACCTGAACGCGCCCTCCACACCCATGGCCGCTCCGGCGCCCAAGGCCGTTGTGCCCGCTCCAGCCTCGCTGGACGATTTCGCCAGCGCCCAGGACGACCCGCTGGCCACCAAGCTGGCGTTGGCCGAAGAGTTCAACGCCATCGGCGACACCGACGGCGCCCGCACGCTGATCGAAGAAGTGGTGGCCGAATCCAGCGGCGCCCTCAAGACCCGCGCCCAGCGCATGCTGGCTGAACTGGGCTGATGCGGCCGGGTTCCCTCACGGCGCGCTTCCCCCACACCCAGGCCGCCCCATGACACGGGTGGCGCTGGGCGTCAGCTACAACGGCCAGGCGTACAGCGGCTGGCAAAGCCAGCTGTCTGGCAACACCATCCAGGACAAACTCGAAGCGGCCCTGGGCCGCTTTGCCACGCACCCGGTGAGCACGTTGTGCGCAGGCCGCACCGACGCCGGCGTGCACGGGCTGATGCAGGTCGTGCACTTCGACACCGAGCTCGACCGCACAGCATCGTCGTGGGTGCGCGGCACCAACACCTTTCTTCCGCCCGACATTGCGGTGCAGTGGGCGCAGCCGGTGCCAGACAGCTTTCACGCACGGGGCAGCGCCGTGGCCCGGCGGTATGCCTACGTGCTGCTGCAGTCGCCGGTGCGCCCCAGCGTGGACGCGGGGCGCGTGGGCTGGGTCTATCACCCGCTCAATCACGACGCCATGCGGCAGGCGGCAGACCAGTTGCTGGGCGAGCACGACTTCACTTCGTTCCGCGCCTCGGCCTGCCAGGCCAAGTCGCCCGTCAAGACGCTGCAGCGCATCGACATCTCGCGCCGCGGGTTGGGCGAGCCCCACCCGGAGCTGGGCTGGAGCTCCTGCTACTGGCGCTTCGAGTTCGAAGCCAACGCGTTTTTGCACCACATGATCCGCAACATCATGGGCTGCCTGGTCGCCATTGGCCAAGGCAACCAGCCTGCGGGCTGGATCGGACAGGTGCTGGCAGCGCGCTCGCGCGACGCCGCCGCCCCGACGTTTTCGCCGAATGGGCTGTACTTCCAGGGCCCGCGCTACGACGCCGAGTGGGGCCTGCCCCAGCGCACGGCTGCGTATGATTGGCTGCCATGACGACACCGCCCTCGCCCCTCTCGCCGCAAGCCCACCCAGAACCGGCGCAGCCCGCCGCCCGCACCCGCATCAAGATCTGCGGCCTGACGCGCGAGCAGGATGTGGATGCCGCGGTGGCTGCCGGGGCCGACGCGGTCGGTTTCGTGCTGTATGCCCCCAGTCCGCGCGCGGTCACTCCGGAGCGTGCGGCCCAGTTGGCGCGGCGCCTGCCGCCCTTTGTGACGCCGGTGCTGCTGTTCGTCAACGAGACTGCTACCAATGTGATAGCTGCCAGCGCCCTGATAGCGGGCGCTACCATCCAGTTTCATGGCGACGAGACACCTGAGGACTGCCTGGCGGCCACCGGCCAGGGCGCGCGCCCCTACCTGCGGGCAGCGCGGATTCCCCTGGGTGACGGAGCGGCCCGCTTCGACCTCGTAAAATACGCCCACGATTACTCTCACGCCCAAGCCATCCTGCTCGACGCCCATGTCGACGGGTACGGCGGCAGCGGCAAGGCATTCAATTGGTCACTCCTTCCACCAAGCGTCAGCTCTCACCTCGTTTTGTCTGGTGGACTCACGCCTGCAAACGTGACCGATGGCATTTTGCAAGTACGCCCGCGTTGCCACACGCTGGCGGTTGATGTCAGCTCCGGCGTCGAGGCCACGGACCCTAACAGCCCCGATGGCAAGCCCCTGAGGGGCATCAAGGACGCCGGAAAGATCCAACGGTTCATCGCCGCCGTGCGCGCGGCCGATGCCCAACTTGCAAAGAACCCTCATGAATTCCTATCAGCAACCTGATGCTTCAGGCCATTTCGGCTCCTACGGCGGCAGCTTCGTCAGCGAAACACTGACCCACGCCATCAAGGAACTGCGCGAGGCCTACGCCCGCTACCAGAACGACCCCGAGTTCCTTGCCGAATTCGCGTACGAGCTCAAGCACTTCGTGGGCCGCCCCTCGCCGGTGTACCACGCCGCCCGCACCAGCCGCGAGCTGGGCGGCGCGCAGATCTACCTCAAGCGCGAAGACCTCAACCACACCGGCGCCCACAAGATCAACAACGTGATCGGGCAGGCCATGCTGGCACGCCGCATGGGCAAGCCCCGCGTGATCGCCGAGACTGGCGCGGGCCAGCACGGCGTGGCCACGGCCACCATCTGCGCGCGCTACGGCCTCGAATGCGTGGTCTACATGGGCAGCGAAGACGTCAAGCGCCAAAGCCCCAACGTGTTTCGCATGAAGCTGCTGGGCGCCACCGTGGTGCCGGTCGAGTCCGGCAGCAAGACGCTCAAGGACGCCCTGAACGAAGCCATGCGCGACTGGGTGGCCAACGTGGACAACACGTTCTACATCATCGGCACCGTGGCAGGCCCGCACCCCTACCCGATGATGGTGCGCGACTTCCAGAGCGTGATCGGCAAGGAATCCATCGAGCAGATGCCCGCCATGCTGGCCGAGCAGAAGATCGCCGCCGAGCAGCCCGACGCCGTGATCGCCTGCGTGGGCGGCGGCAGCAACGCCATGGGCATCTTCCACCCCTACATCCCGTTCGACAAGACACGCCTGATCGGCGTGGAGGCGGCGGGCGAGGGCCTGGACAGCGGCAAGCACTCGGCATCGCTGCAGCGCGGCAGCTCGGGCGTGCTGCACGGCAACCGCACCTTTATCCTGCAGGATGCCAACGGCCAGATCACCGAGACCCACAGCATCAGCGCAGGCCTGGACTACCCCGGTGTGGGCCCGGAGCACGCCTGGTTGCAGGAGATCGGGCGCGCCGAGTACGTGGGCATCACCGACCAGGAAGCGCTGTCCGCCTTCCACCACCTGTGCCGCACCGAAGGCATCATCCCGGCGCTGGAATCGAGCCATGCCTTCGCCTACGCCCTCAAGCTCGCGCCCACCATGCGGCCCGACCAGGCCATCCTGGTCAACCTCTCGGGCCGGGGC
The DNA here is from genome assembly GCF_001424425.1 of Acidovorax sp. Leaf191. Lineage (GTDB taxonomy): Bacteria > Pseudomonadota > Gammaproteobacteria > Burkholderiales > Burkholderiaceae_C > Acidovorax. The sequence goes on along the minus strand of NZ_LMPT01000021.1, from coordinate 142,501 downwards.
GACAAGGACATCGGCACCGTGGCCGACCTGTCGGGTGAAGATTTCTACGACCGCCCCTCCATGCGCGGCCTGACCGTCAAGGGCGGCCCCGGAGACTCCAAGCCATGAGCCGCATAGACACCACTTTCGAACAGCTGAAAGCCCAGGGCCGCAAGGCGCTGATCCCGTACGTCACCGCAGGCTTCCCGTTTGCCGACATCACGCCCGCCCTCATGCACGGCATGGTGGAGGCTGGTGCCGATGTGATCGAGTTGGGCGTGCCCTTCTCCGACCCCATGGCCGACGGCCCCGTGATCCAGAAGGCTGGCGAAAAGGCGCTGGGCCTGGGTGTGGGCATGGTGCAGGTGCTCGACCACGTACGCGAGTTTCGCAAGCGCAACACCACCACGCCCGTGGTGCTGATGGGCTACGCCAACCCGGTGGAACGCTACGACCAGGTGCACAGCCAGGCGGGCGGAGAGAGCGCCTTCGTGCGCGATGCCGCCGAAGCCGGCGTGGACGGCGTGCTCATCGTCGACTACCCGCCCGAGGAATGCGAAGCCTTCGCGGCCGACCTGCGTGCCCACGGCATGGACCTGATCTTCCTGCTGGCCCCCACCAGCACGGACGAGCGCATGGCCCAGGTGGCGCGGGTGGCCAGCGGCTATGTGTACTACGTGTCGCTCAAGGGCGTCACGGGCTCCGGTGCGCTTGATACCGCGGCCGTGGAGCAGATGCTGCCCCGCATCCGCGAGCATGTGCACATCCCTGTCGGCGTAGGCTTTGGCATCCGCGACGCAGCGACGGCCCAGGCCATCGGCAAGGTGGCGGACGCGGTGGTCATCGGCAGCCGCATCATCCAGCTGATCGAAGACCAGGAGCACGCCAAGGTGGTGCCCCTGACCATCGACTTCCTGCGCGGCATCCGCAAGGCGCTAGACGCGTAAAATAAAGAGCATCCCCCTGAGCGGCTTTGCCGCTTCCCCCTTCTCTCGCGCTTTGCGCGCGAAGGGGGACGCTCCCAGCGCGGCGGGGCGGCCCTTGCGCGGGAGCCCTGGCCTTTAGGCCGCGCCAGTTTCAAGGCCGTGCCGCCACTGGCCCATTCACACAGAGGAAAACCATGTCCTGGCTCGAAAAACTTCTGCCCTCCAAGATCCAGCAAACCGACCCCACCGAGCGCCGCCAGGTGCCCGAGGGCCTCTGGATCAAGTGCCCGAGCTGCGAGACGGTGCTCTACAAGTCCGACCTGGAACAAAACCAGAACGTCTGCCCCCACTGCAGCCACCACCACCGCATCGGCGCCCGCCCGCGGCTGAACTCGTTCCTGGACGCCGAAGGCCGCTACGAGATCGGCCAGGAAGTGCTGCCCGTGGACGCCCTCAAGTTCAAGGACAGCCGCAAGTACCCCGAGCGCCTGAAAGAAGCCCTGGAGAACACCGGCGAGACCGATGCCCTCATCGTCATCGGTGGCGCGGTCAAGAGCATCAACGTGGTGGTCGCCTGCTTCGAGTTCGACTTCATGGGCGGCTCCATGGGCTCCGTGGTCGGCGAGCGCTTCGTGCGCGGCGTGGAAACTGCCATCGAGCAGAAGGTGCCCTTCATCTGCTTTACCGCCACCGGCGGTGCCCGCATGCAGGAGGGCCTGCTGTCGCTGATGCAGATGGCCAAGACCAATGCAGCCCTCACCCGCCTGGCCAAGAAGGGCCTGCCCTACATCAGCGTGCTGACCGACCCGACCATGGGCGGCGTGAGCGCCGGCTTCGCCTTCGTGGGCGACATCGTGATCGCCGAGCCCAAGGCGCTGATCGGCTTTGCCGGCCCCCGCGTGATCGAATCCACCGTGCGCGTGACCCTGCCCGAGGGCTTCCAGCGCGCCGAGTTCCTGCAGACCAAGGGTGCCGTCGATTTCATCTGCGACCGCCGCGAACTGCGCAACACGGTGGCGAGCAGCCTGGCCATGCTGCAGCGACTGCCGGCCGACGCTGTCATGTGATGCTGATGTGACGATGCCGGCGACGGCGTGATGCACGGCTGCGCCGTCGATTCGCAGCACCAGCAAGATCACTATATTTTTAATAGCAAAAAGGCCTCACCGGACAAGCGGTAGAGGCCTTTTTTATGGGCATTTTTTGTCCAACGAATGGTCACCGCATGACGCTGGCCTGCAGATGGCCCAGTACGATCATCACCACCTGCAGCAGCACCAGCAAGGCCAGCGGCGACAGATCGATGCCGCCCACCAGCGGGATGATGCGGCGAAACGGCCGCAGCACCGGCTCGCACAGCCGGGCGATGACATCCGACAGCGGCGAGCGCGCCTGCACCCACGACATCACCGCGTAGACGATCAGCAGGCCGATCAGCCCCGACACCGCCACACGGGCCAGCCCGAACAGCGCGAGCCACGGCAGCCAGGCCCACGCAGACGCAGCCCCGACGGCGCCCAGCAGCAGTGCGAGCAGGAAATATTGCGTGAGCTGCAGCAGCACCGCGGCCACCAGGCTCGACACATCCAGGCGCCCCACCGGCGGGATCACCTTGCGCAGCGGCAGGATGACCCAGTCCGTGAGGGCAAAGATCAGCCCTCCCACCGGGTTGGCAAACGGAATGCGCTGCCATTGCATGTACAGCCGCAAGAGGCACGCCCCCGTGAGCAGGCCACCGACGACGTCGAGCAGAAAAGAGGCGATCTGGTAGAGCATGGATGAGACAAAAACGGGTGGGCGGCGCCGAAAGAACGCCGTGTCATGGGATGATAGCGACGTAGGGTGTTCCCCCATCAGTTTCAAGGATCGTCCGGCGCTGCGTCCCGGTCAGCCAGGGCTGTCCCCGTACCGGCCCAGGCGGCACGAACGGCCCGGACTTGGCACCAGGGGCCGGGCACCCAGGCGACGCGCAATGCGAAGGTATCCAGGCCTGTTCCCGGGCGCAAGCCCAGTGCCTGCCCTTGCCAGGGTGCCAGCGCTTACGCTGCCAGGCATCCGCGAAGGCCCGCGGGCCCAAGGGCCCGGAACGGTCTGCGCCGACCTCGGGCGTTTTTGAAACCGACATGAACATGCTGCACTTCGTCATCTCCGATTCATGACCCAGCCTCTCACACTGTCCTCCCTGCCCCTTTTTCCGCTCGGCTCCGTGCTCTTTCCAGGCGGCGTGCTGGCCTTGCGCGTGTTCGAGGTGCGCTACCTCGACATGGTCCGCAAATGCCAACAGGCGGGCGCACCCTTCGGCGTGGTGGCGCTCACCCAGGGACGGGAAGTGCGGCAGGCCGGCGCACCCGACGAGCAGTTCAGCGACGTCGGCACGCTGGCCGTCATCGAGCAGATCGACACCCCGCAGCCGGGGCTGATCACGCTGGTGTGCCGCGGCAGCCAGCGGTTTCGTATCACGCAGCGCAGCCTGTTGCCGCACGGCCTGTGGATCGCCGATGTCGACCACCTCGACCAGGACATGGCTGTGTCCATTCCGCCCGATTTGCAGAAAGCCTCGACCGCCCTGGCCCAGGTGCTGCACACCCTGCAGCAGCGCGACCCCGACGCGCCCACGTCCATCGTCCCCACGGCAGCGCAACTCGACGATTGCGGCTGGGTGGCCAACCGCTGGTGTGAACTGCTGCCCGTGCCCCTGGAGCTCAAGCAGCGATTGATGGAGCTGGACAACCCGCTGGTCCGGCTGGAGCTGGTCGGCGATGTGCTGGAGCGCACAGGCATTGCACCCACGCAATGATGAGCGGCGAGGCCCTCGTCGTCCGCACACGCCGACTTTTCTGCAGTCCATGCTGAACCGCATCCTGGGCTGGTCCCGTGCAGCCAAACGCCTGGTGGTGGTCGCCATGGACGTGTGCCTGGGCGTTGCCGCCATGTGGCTCGCGTTCACGCTGCGGCTGGACACCTTCCACTGGCCGCAGGGCATGCAGTGGCTGGCCTACGGGCTCGCCCCCGCGCTCGCGTTTCCCATCTTCGCCAAGCTGGGGCTGTACCGCGCCATCTTCCGCTACACAGGCATCACCGCGCTCATCACCACCGGCAAGGCCGTGGCCATCTATGGCGCGCTGCTCCTGGCCTGCCTGCTCGCGGCGCAATGGGAGGGCGTGCCCCGCAGCGTCGGCATCCTGCAGCCGCTGCTGTTCATGCTGCTCGTGGGCGCCAGCCGCGCCCTGGGGTGGCTGGCGCTGGCGGGCCGCAGCCGCCATGCGCCGTACCGCCTGCTGATCTACGGTGCCGGCAACGCCGGAGCGCAGACCGCCGCGGGCCTGGGCAACATGCGCCAGTACCTGCTCAAGGGTTTTGTGGACGACGACGCCAGCAAGATCGGCCGCAGCATCAACGGCGTTCGCGTGCACTCGCCGCGTGCACTCGCCGATGTGGTGCGCCGGCTCGACATCACCGACGTCCTGCTCGCACTGCCCAGCACCACGCGCCAACGCCGCCGCGAGATCATCGAAGGCATGCGGGACCTGCCCGTGCGCATCCGCACCCTGCCGGGCCTGTCGGACCTGGCCAGCGGGCGCGTCACGGTCACCGACTTCCAGGAGCTGGAGATCGAAGACCTGCTGGGCCGCGAGCCCGTGGCCCCCGACCCGGGACTGCTGGGCCGCAACCTGCAGGGCACGGTGGTGCTGGTCACCGGCGCCGGCGGCAGCATCGGCAGCGAACTGTGCCGGCAGATCGTGCGCGAGCGACCCCGGCAGCTGCTGCTGGTGGACCACAGCGAATTTGCGCTCTACACCATCCACCACGAACTGCAGGCGCTGGCGCAGCAGGGCGAACACAGCTGCGAGCTGGTCCCCCTGCTGGCCAATGTGACGCAGCAGGAGCGCATGGCCGACATCTGCCGCCAGTACCGGCCCGCGTCCGTCTACCATGCCGCCGCGTACAAGCACGTGCCCATGGTGGAGGCCAACGCAGGCGAAGGCATTCTGAACAATGTCTTCGGCACGCTGGCCATGGTGGGGGTGGCGCTGGAGCACGGTGCCAGCCATTTCGTGCTGATTTCCACCGACAAGGCCGTGCGGCCCACCAACATCATGGGCGCCACCAAGCGCGTGGCCGAGATGGTGCTGCAGGCCGTGGCCGCGTCGCCGCGCACACCGTTCGGAGCCGACGCTGCGGACGGACCCTGGAAATGCACCACACGCTTTTCGATGGTGCGCTTTGGCAACGTGCTGGGCTCCAGCGGCAGCGTGATCCCGCTGTTTCGCAACCAGATCGCCATGGGCGGCCCGGTCACGGTGACCCACCCGGAGGTCACGCGCTACTTCATGACCATCGCCGAGGCCGCCCAGTTGGTGCTGCAGGCGGGCGCCATGGCCGAAGGGGGCGATGTGTTCCTGCTCGACATGGGCGAGCCGCTGCAGATCCTGGACCTGGCGCAGCGCATGGTGGCGCTGTCGGGCCTGACGGTGCGCGATGCGCGGCACCCGGCGGGCGACATCGAGATCGTGTTCACCGGTCTGCGCCCCGGTGAAAAGCTGTATGAAGAACTCCTGATCGGCGACAACCCGCTGCCCACGGCCCACCCCCGCATCCTGCGGGCGCGCGAGGAGTACCGGCCGTGGAACGAACTGCAGGCCTCGCTGCAGGCTTTGCGCCAGGCCGCCCAGGCGGGGGACCACGGCGCCATGACCGCACTGCTGCGGCAGCTGGTGCCGGGCTACCAGCCCGAAGCCGCGGAAGCGCCATGAAGCCAGGGCTTGTGCGGGGCACGCTGACCCTGCTCACGGGCAGCGTTGCGGCCCACGCCATTCCGCTGCTGCTGGGCCCGGCGCTCACGCGCGTGTACAGCCCCGAGGCGTACGGGCAGTTTGCGCTGCTCTGGGCGGTGTCGACCAACATCGCGGTGGTGGCCTGCGCGCGGTACGAGTTTGCGCTGCCGCTGGAGACCAGCGACGAGAGCGCTGCCGAACTCATGGCGTTGTGTGCGCGCATCCTCCTGGCCGTCACGGCGGCATCCGCCGCGGCGGGTGCCGTGCTGGCTGTGTGGCAAGGCATGCGATTGGCATGGAGCCTGCCGCTGGCCGTGGCAGCGGGCGGCACCGTGCAGTGGCTCACGATGTGGGCCACGCGGTCGCAGATGTTCGGGCTGCTGGCACTGGCCCGGCTCGTGCAGCAAGGGGGCGGCGCCATCGTGCAACTGCTGCTCGGCTTGATGAAGATGGGCCCGCTGGGGCTGATGCTGGGCGCAGCCACCACCGCGCTCGCCGCTGCCTGCCTGCTGGCCCGCCCGGCGCCTGCAGGCGGCTGGTCTGGGCTGTGGCGCAGGCCGCGGGCTGCCTTGGCGGCGGCTGCCCGCCGGCACCGGGACTTTCCGCTGCTCAACACGCCCCACGCTTTTCTGGGCGCGCTGCAGGACACACTCACGCTGGTGCTGGTGGCCGCCCTTACCGGCGACGCGGCGGCCGGGGTCTGGGCCCTGGCGCTGCGCTACCTCAAGGCGCCGGCCACACTGGTGGGCGGGGCCCTGTCGCAAACCCTGTACCCGCGCCTGCTGCAGGCCAGGGGCAGCGCCGAAGCGCGCACCATCGTGCGGCGTGCGGTGCTGGGGCTGGCGGCCGTCGCGCTCCCCCTCGCAGCCGTCCTGCTGATGGCGGGACCCACCCTCTTTACGCTGGCTTTTGGTGCGCAGTGGGCACAGACCGGTGAGCTCGCCCGCGCCATGGCGCCTTACATCGCCCTGCATTTCATCGCCTCCCCGCTGGCGGTGGTGACCATGGCCTGGAAGGCGCAGGCCTGGGCACTGCGCCTGGCGCTCGTCGGACAATGCCTGTTCTTTGCAGGCCTTGTGCCCGGGCTGTACCTGGGCGGCCTCACCGGCGCAGGATGGGGCATTTCTGCCAGCATGCTGGCCTACTTTGGCTACTATTTCTGGGCCCTGGCGAACTGGAAGGACATCCCCCATGAGAGCGCTGCTTAACCGCTGGCGTCGCAGCCTCTGGCAGGCACTTTTCTACCGCATGGTGTTCGGCGAGCGCGATGCGGCGGGCTGCCTGCTGGCCCACACCCGCATTGCACCCAGCACCTGCATCGAAGGCGCCGAAGGCCTGCAGCTGGCGGACCATGTGTTCATCGGGCATTTCAACTTCATCGACGCCGCCGGCGGCCTGCAGATCGGCGAAGGTGTGCAGATCACCAACTTCGTGAGCATCGTGACCCACAGCTCGCACCGCGCCATCCGCCTGCTGGGCCGGGGCTATGCCACGCACGAAGGCGCCACCAAGCCCGGCTACATCAGCGCCCCGGTGCAGATCGGCGCCTACACCTTCGTCGGCCCGCACAGCCTGATCGAGGCGGGATCGCGCCTGGGCAAGGGGGTGGTGGTGTGCGCCTATGCGCAGGTGCGCGGCGAGGTGCCGGACTTCGCCATCATGGCGGGAACGCCCGCGCGCCAGGTCGGCGATGTCCGCGCGCGGGACGCGCAGTTGCTGGCGCAGTTCCCCGAGCTGGTGCCGCACTATGAATCGTGGGCAGGGCCGCTTTCGCCGGCCAGTCCGCATACCGCCCATGACTGAGATGACGCAGCCCACGCGAACGCCACGGCACCTGTGCCTGCTCGGCGATGCCACCAGCCCGCACGTCCAGCGCTGGGCGCGCGAGATGCTGCAGCGCGGCTGGCGCGTATCGCTGATCACAGCCCGGCCCGCGCAGGTACCCGGCGTGGAGGTCCGCACGCTGCGGCCGGTGCATCGCTCCACCGACTGGCTTTTTCGCGTCCGCGAAACGCAGCGCCACGTGCGCGAGCTGGCGCCCGACATCGCGCACGCCCACTACATCACGTCTTACGGGTATCTCGCGGCCCGCTGCGGCAAACATCCGCTGGTGATGACGGCCTGGGGCACCGACCTGCTGGTCACGCCGCTCAAAAGCCCGTGGATGCGCTGGCTCACGGGCTGGACGCTGCGGCACGCGGACCTGATCACCGGGGACTCGGCCAGCTTGATGGATGCCGTGGCGCGGTTCGGCCCCGCCTGCCCGGCCGAAGAGATTCACTGGGGCGTGGACCTGAACCGCTTTCGCCCCGTGCCCTGGCACAACAAGTCCGCCACGCACCTAGTCAGCCTGCGCGCCTGGGAGCCCAACTACCGCATTGCCACCATCATCGATGCCTTTGCGCGCCTGCGTGCCGGGCTGCAGGACCACGACCTGCACCTGCACCTGCTCGGCGGCGGCAGCCTGGAGCCCGCCCTGCGCCAGCAGGTGCAGGCCGCGGGGCTGCAGCAGTGCGTGCACCTGCACGGCCGGCTGGACGACGCGGGCATGGCGCGCGTGCTGGGCGACTGCAAGGTCTCCATCTCGGTGCCCGACAGCGACGCCACATCGGTCGCCGTGCTCGAGAGCATGGCCTGCGGCCTGGCCGTGGTTGCCAGCGACCTGCAGGCCAACCGGCACTGGCTGGGTGCGCAATGGCTGGTGCCGGCGGGCGATGCCGCGGCGCTGGCGGGCACCTTGCGCACCCTGGTGACCGACGACGACACAGCGCGCCAGGTGGGTGAACACAATGCGGCGCGCATCGCCCAACATGGCGACCGCGCCGCCCAGATGAACCGCATGCATGCGCTCTACCAGCAACTGGCAGGCGCACAGTGAACGTACCCGTGAACATGCCAGAGAACCGTGATTTGAACCCGCTGCTCATCAGCGTCATCGTGCCCTGCCGCAATGAGCGGCAGCACATCGATGCCTTCTGCGACTCTGCCATCAGCCAGGTGCTGCCCGAGGGATGGCGCATGGAAGTGCTCGTGGCCGACGGCGACAGCGACGACGGCACCCGGCAACGGCTGCAGGAGCGCTGCGCCAGCGACCCTCGGCTGGTGCTGGTGGACAACCCCGGGCGCATCGTCTCCACCGGCCTGAACGCCTGCATCGCCCGGGCCCGCGGAGCCATCATTGCGCGCCTGGACGTGCACAGCCAGTTCGCGCCCGACTACCTCGCCCAGTGCATAGCAGCCCTGTCGCGCACGGGCGCCGACAACGTGGGCGGGCCGTGGGTGGCCCGCGGCACAGGCCGCACGGGCGCGGCGGTGGCGGCGGCCTTCCAGTGCCGGTGGGTGGTGGGCGGCGCCCGGTCGCGCGATGTGCAGTTCGAAGGCGCCGTCGACACTGTCTACCTGGGCTGCTGGCCGCGCAGCGTGTTCGAGCGCTATGGGCTTTTCGATGAAGTCCTTGTGCGCAACCAGGACGATGAGCACAACCTGCGGCTGCGGCTGGCTGGCGCGCGCATCTGGCAAAGCCGGCTGATCCGCTCTGCCTACCATCCGCGCAACTCGCTGCGGCACCTGTTCTCGCAGCAGCGGCAGTACGGCTACTGGCGCCCCTTCGTCATGCGCAAGCACGGCCAGCCGGGGGCCCTGCGCCAGCTCGTGCCGGCCATCTTCGTGGCGGCGGTGATCACCACCACGGCCCTGCTGCCCTGGACGGCGCTGCCCTTGGCGGGGCTGGCTCTGGCGTACGGCAGCTATCTGCTGGCTGCGTCCGTGGAAGCAGCCCGGGCTGCGGGCGACTGGGCCCTGCTGCCGCGCCTGCCAGCGGCGATTGCGGCTTTCCATGTGGGCTACGGCCTGGGCACCTGGCGCGGCCTGTGGGACGTCGTGCGGTCGCGCACACCATCGGCCGACTTTGCACGGATCACCCGATGACGATGCACGAACCGCAGGCCGTCAAAGACCGCTATGCGCGGCGCGATGCGGCCGCCGACGAGGCCCGCTACAGCCTGTATGGCAATGCGGCCGCGCTGCAGGCCCAGCAGGAGCGCCTGCGCGCCATCGTGCGCGCCTGGGCAGGCCATGGCTGGACGAACCTGGGCAACCGGCGCATGCTGGAAGTCGGCTGCGGCAGCGGTGGCAACCTGCAGGATCTCATCCGCCTGGGCGCCACCCCGGGCCATCTGACCGGCATCGAACTTCTGCCGGAGCGTGCGGCACTGGCGCGGAATCTTCTGCCCGGTGCGGTCACCCTGCTGGAGGGCGATGCGTGCCGCGCCGATGTGCCACCCGCCAGCCAGGATGCGGTGCTCGCGTTCACGCTGTTCAGTTCACTGCTCGATGCTGCCTTCCGCCGCGAAATGGCACAGACCCTGTGGCGCTGGGTGGCACCGGGCGGGGGTGTGCTGGTGTACGACTTTGTGGTGGACAATCCCCGCAACCCCGATGTCCGGCGTGTTCCGCTGCAGGAGCTGCAAGCCCTGTTCCCGGGGGCGCACCTGCAGTCGCGCCGGCTCACGCTGGCGCCGCCGGTCGCGCGGCGGCTGCCGGCGTGGATGATCGCACCGGCGTCGCAACTGCTGCACCCGCTGCGCACCCACCGCCTGACCTGGGCGGCCAAACCTTGAAGATGAACACTACCGCACACACCCGTCGCCCCGCGCATGCCGCACACAGGGCGCTGCACCGCATATGAAGATCACTGTCATCGGCACCGGGTACGTGGGCCTCGTCACCGGCGCATGCCTTGCGGAGATGGGCAACCACGTCGTGTGCATGGACCACGATGCCGAGCGCATCGGTGCGCTGCGCGAGGGGCACATCCCCATCCATGAGCCGGGCCTGTCCGACATCGTGGTGCGCAATGCGCACGCGGGGCGGCTCAAGTTCACCACCGACATGGCCCAGGCCGTGGCGCACGGGGTGATCCAGATGATCGCCGTGGGCACGCCCTCTGGCGAAGACGGCTCGGCCGACCTGCAGCACGTTCTGGCCGCCGCGCGGGCCGTAGCGCAGCACATGGACCAGTACAAGCTGGTGGTCACCAAGAGCACCGTGCCCGTGGGCACGGCCGACAAGGTGCGCCAGGCCATGGATGCGGTGCTGGCCCAGCGCGCCACGCAGCCCGCCTATTCCATCGCATCGAACCCGGAATTCTTGAAAGAAGGCTCTGCCGTGCAGGACTTCATGCGGCCCGACCGCGTGATCGTCGGCACCAGCGACCCCGAGGCCGCCAGCCGCCTGCACACGCTGTATGCGCCCTTCATGCGCAACCGCGACCGGTTCGTGGTGATGGACGTGCGCAGCGCGGAGTTCACCAAGTACGCGGCCAACGCGATGCTGGCCACCCGCATCAGCTTCATGAACGAACTGGCCCTGCTGTCGGAGACGCTGGGCGTCGACATCGAACATGTGCGCAACGGCATGGGCATGGACCCGCGCATCGGCACGCATTTTCTGTACGCCGGGGCCGGCTATGGCGGCTCGTGCTTCCCCAAGGATGTGAGCGCGCTGCTCAAGACCGCGTCCGACCACGGGCACCATTTGCAGGTGCTCGAAGGTGTGAAGGCCGTCAACGACCGGCAAAAAGGGGTGCTGGTGCGCAAGGTGCTCGCGCGCTTCGGCCCCGACTTGAAAGGCCTGCGATTCGCGCTGTGGGGCCTGGCCTTCAAGCCTGGCACGGACGACATGCGCGAGGCGCCGAGCCTCACCGTGATCCACGACCTGCTACAGCGGGGGGCCGAGGTCTGCGCCTACGACCCGGTGGCCATTGCGCAGGCGCGCAAGACGCTGGGCGATCGCCCAGGCCTGCACTTTGCGGACAGCGCCAATGCAGCGCTGGACGGCGCCACGGCGCTCATCATCGCGACGGAATGGAAAGAGTTTCGCAGCCCCGACTTCGACCTCATCGCGGCCACGCTGCGCGCGCCCGTCATCTTCGACGGCCGCAATCTTTTCGAGCCTGCCGAGATGAAGGCCCTGGGCCTTGAATACCACCCCATCGGCCGCGCCGTGCTCTGACCCGGCCTGCCCCATTGATCGCCCACCGAGCCCCCATGTCCCCCCCATCCACCCCACCATCCACCCCATCTTCGCCGCCCAGTTTCATCCCTTTCGCCAAGCCGGACATCGGGCCGGCCGAGATCGAGGCGACCACCGCAGCCATGCGCTCGGGATGGGTGACGACAGGGCCCAAGACCAAGGAGTTCGAGCAGGCGTTCGTGCAGTACCTGGGCGGCCACGGGCTGCAGGGGATTGCAGTGAACTCTGCCACCGCAGGCCTGCACCTGGCCCTGGAAGCCCTGGGCATCGGCCCTGGCGACGAAGTGATCGCCCCCACGCTGACCTTCACGGCCACGGTCGAGGTCGTGCGCTACCTGGGCGCCGACCCGGTGCTGGTGGACGTGGACCCGGTGACGCTGAACATCGACCCCGCCAAGATCCGCGCCGCCATCACGCCGCGCACCAAGGCCATCATGCCGGTGCACTACGGTGGACTGGCCTGCGAGATGGGCGAGATCCTTGACATTGCCAAGGAGCATGGGCTCAAGGTGGTGGAAGACGCAGCCCACGCCCTGCCCACCACGTGGCAGGGCCAGTTGGTGGGGCAGCTGCAGTCCGATGTGACCGTGTTCAGCTTCTACGCCAACAAGACCATCACCACCGGCGAGGGCGGCATGGCGGTCACGCGCGATCCGGCCATCGCCCAGCGCATGCGCGTGATGCGCCTGCATGGCATGAGCCGCGATGCGTTCGATCGCTTCACGTCCAAGACTCCGGCCTGGTACTACGAGGTGGTGGCCCCGGGCTTCAAGTACAACATGACGGACATCGCGGCCGCCATGGGCGTGGAGCAGCTCGCGCGGCTGCCAGGCTTTGTGCAGCGGCGCCAATACCTGGCCGCGCGGTACCACCAGCAATTGGCCACGTTGCCGCTGGTCTTGCCTGCCGAAGCGCCCGCTGGTGATACGCACGCCTGGCATCTGTATGTCATTCGATTGCGCCCAGGCGCGCGCCTGGGCCGCGACGACGTGATCCAGGCCCTGTCGGACCGGGGCATCGGCACCAGCGTTCACTACGTGCCCCTGCACCGGCACCCGTACTGGCGCGACCGCTACCAGCTCACACCAGCGATGTTCCCCGACGCCGACGCGGCCTACCAGTCGATGATCAGCATCCCCCTGTTCACCGCCATGAGCGACGCCGACCAGGACCGCGTGATCGCGGCGTTGCACGAGGTCCTGGGCTGACCGACCCCATGCCCAAGCGCCTGTTCGACCTGGCTTTCTCCGCGCTGGCCCTGGTGCTGCTGGCGCCGGTGCTGGTGGCCGTGGCGCTGTGGGTCCGGCTCGACTCGCCCGGCGGAACGTTCTTTCGGCAAACCCGCATCGGGCGCGCGGGGCAGCCGTTTCGCATCTACAAGTTCCGCACCATGCGGGCCGGTGCCGACGCGGCGGGCCCTGCCATCACCGTGGGCGCTGACGCCCGCATCACCCGCGCGGGCCACTGGCTGCGGCGCACCAAGCTCGATGAACTGCCGCAGTTCATCAACGTGCTGGTGGGAGACATGAGCATCGTGGGCCCGCGGCCCGAGGTGGCGCGCTATGTGGCGCTGTACCCCGATGCACTGCGGGACATCGTGCTGAGCGTGCGGCCGGGCATCACCGACATGGCCTCCATCGAGTTCCGCGACGAGAGCACGCTGCTGGGCCAAAGCAGCGATCCCGAGCGGACCTACGTGCAAGAAATTCTGCCCATCAAGCTGCAGTACGCGGCCCGGTACGCCCGCGCGCACACCCTCTGGGGCGACCTGAAAATCATCGCGCAGACCGCTCGCGCACTGTGGGGCGGACGCTCGCGCAGGGACATGGCGCCAAAAGACGGCACATAGCCGATAAAATGAGGGGTTTGGCCGAACCCTGCCGTTGCGGGGCCCGGCCCCCATTCCAGCCACCGCACCGACGGCCCCTATGTCAGACCAGAACCTCGCCCCCGCCTCCCAGGACGACAACCAGCTCATCGCCGAGCGCCGCGAAAAGCTTCGCGCTTTGCGCGAGGTCCAAGCCAACGGCGGCGGCGTAGCCTTCCCCAACAACTTCAAGCCGGCCCACAAGGCAGCGCAGTTGCACCTTGCACACAGCGAGGCCACGAACGAGGCGCTGGAGACGTCGCCCGTGAGCGTCTCGGTGGCCGGCCGCATGATGCTCAAGCGCGTGATGGGCAAGGCCAGCTTTGCCACGGTGCAAGACGGATCGCTGGGCGACGTGGGCGGGCGCATCCAGCTGTACGTGACCCGCGATGCCGTGGGCGAGGAGCTGTACGCCGCCTTCAAGCACTGGGACCTGGGGGACATCGTGGGCGCCGAAGGCACGCTCATGAAGACCAAGACCGGCGAGCTGTCGATCAAGGTCACGGGCCTGCGCCTGCTCACCAAGAGCCTGCGCCCGCTGCCCGACAAGTTCCACGGCATGGCCGACCAGGAGCAGAAGTACCGCCAGCGCTATGTCGACCTGATCACCGACGAGCAGGCCCGCAAGCGCTTCATGGCGCGCAGCAAGGCGGTGAGCGGGCTGCGCGAATTCATGGTGAGCCACGGCTTCCTGGAAGTCGAAACGCCCATGCTGCACCCCATCCCGGGTGGTGCCAACGCCAAGCCGTTCGTCACGCACCACAACGCGCTCGAGCAGGAGATGTACCTGCGCATCGCGCCCGAGCTGTACCTGAAGCGCCTGATCGTGGGCGGCTTCGAGCGGGTGTTCGAGATCAACCGCAGCTACCGCAACGAAGGTATCTCGGTGCGCCACAACCCCGAGTTCACCATGATGGAGTTCTACGCGGCGTACTGGAACTACCTGGACCTGATGGACTTCACCGAGACGCTGATCCGCGAAGTGGCGCTCAAGGCCACGGGCAGCCTGCAGCTGACCTACCAGGGCCGCGCGGTCGACCTGTCGCAGCCGTTCGCGCGCCTGACGATCCGCGAAGCGATCTTCCAGTACACCGAGGCCGGCGCCCATGTGGACGACGCCGCCTGGCTCATCAGCGCCCTCAAGAAGCTGGGCCTGAACGAAGAAAAGAACAAGCTGTCCACGCGCTCGCTGGCCAGCCTGCAGGTGCTGTATTTCGAAGAGACGGTGGAAGACAAGCTGTGGCTGCCCACCTTCATCATGGAGCACCCCACTGAAATCTCGCCGCTGGCCCGTGCCAACGACACCCGCCCCGAGGTGACCGAGCGCTTCGAGCTGTACATCACCGGGCGCGAGTTCGGCAATGGTTTCAGCGAGCTCAATGACGCCGAGGACCAGGCTGCGCGCTTCCATGCCCAGGTGGCCGCCAAGGACGGCGGCGACGACGAAGCCATGTTCTACGACCACGACTTCGTGCGGGCGCTGGAATACGGCATGCCGCCCACGGGGGGTTGCGGGATCGGTATCGATCGCCTCATGATGCTGCTGACCGACAGCCCCAGCATCCGCGACGTGATCCTGTTCCCTGCGTTGCGCCGCGAATCCTGAAAGAGCCCTGGCATCCGGGGCTTCCCGGGTGATTGCGCCCTTGCCGCGTTCAACAGGCCTGAGGAGTCACCGTGCCATTCACATCCAGCAGCACGCCCTATCCCCCCACGCAGCCCCCGCCATCGGGCGGCGGCGGGTTCTCGGTCCTGGTGGTGGAAGACCAGGGTTCCGTGCGCGCTGCGTTGGTGGCTGAGTTGCGGCATGCGGGAGTCACCGACATCTTCGAAGCGCCCGAGGGCGACGCCGCGTTGCAACTGTTCAAGGCCCACCGGCCCGACCTGGTGCTGCTGGACATCCGGCTGCCCGGCAAGGATGGCTACTGGGTGGCGCAGCAGATGCGCGAGAGCGAGGCCGGCGACTGGACGCCGATCATCTTCCTGTCCGGACTGGACAACGAGCTGGACGTATGGCGCGGCATCGAAGTGGGCGGCGACGACTACCTCGTCAAGCCGGTCAAGCCCATCGTGCTCATGGCCAAGCTGCGGGCCATGCGGCGCCTGCTGGACATGCGGCGCCGGCTGGTGTCGATGTCGGCCGAACTGCACCTGGCCAACCAGCGGTTGAACGAAATGGTGGAGGTCGACGCCCTCACCGCGCTGGTCAACCGCCGCGGCTTCGACCGCATCCTGCACAACGAGATTTTGGCGGCGCGCCGTGACGGAACGCCGCTCACGCTGATGCTGTGCGATTTGGACCACTTCAAGCTCTTCAACGACGCCAGCGGCCATGTGCAGGGCGATGCGTGCCTGAAGGAGGTGGGCCGGCTGCTGCGTGAAGTGTGCGTGCGGCCGCGGGACGTGGCCTCGCGCTACGGCGGCGAGGAGTTCGCGCTCATCCTGCCCAACACGCCGCGCTCGGGCGCCATGACCTTTGCGCGCGCGCTGGGCCAGTTGCTCAAGGTGCGCGCCCTGCCCCACCCGGGCTCGCCCCTGGGCAGTACGCTCACCCTGTCTGGCGGCATCACCACCTGCGTGCCCGACGACAGCACCAACGCCGAGAGCATGATCATGCGGGCCGACCAGGCCCTGTACGCCGCCAAGGCACAGGGCCGCAACCGGTTCTTCAGTTTTGAAATGCAGATGGACACCCTGGAGCAATTGCGCAATTGAGTCTCTTTTCCGCCTTCTCGTTTGACGCCACCGAACGCAATGCACGCTCTGCGGTCTCGCGCATGCAGGTTCTGAAGACACGGTTGCCCGACTGGATCCAGGACTGGCTGGAAGTCATCATTCCCGGCGTTCAGATTCTGCTGATCCTGTTGGTCGCCTGGCTGCTGCAGCGCATGCTGCGCCGCATCGTGCGCCGCGCCAGCACCCATTACCAGGTGCCCGACGAACTGGTCGTGCCCATGAACGGGCTGATCCGCTGGGTGGTCGTGGCCAGCGCGGCGCTGCTGGTGCTCGAACGCATGGGCGTGTCGGCCACGGTGCTCTGGACGGCCTTCACCGGCTTTGCCACCGTGGGCGCGGTGGCGTTCTTTGCCGCGTGGAGCGTGCTGTCCAACCTGTTTTGCGCGCTCTTGATCTTCACGGTGCGGCCGTTTCGGATCGGCGACTACATCGAGGTGCTGGACACGGCCGAGAAGCCCGGCGCCAAGGGCCGCGTGGTAGACATCAACCTGCTGTACACCACGCTGGAAGACCATGGCGCCACGGCAGAACACGTGGCGTGGCTGCAGATTCCGAATGCGCTGGTGTTCCAGCGCGTGGTGCGGCGGTTTCAGGGGGTGCCTGGCCCGGTGGTGCCGCCCGCCGTACCGGCACCTGCAGGCGTAGCCACAGCCGCGCCGTCGGCAGAGGCGAGCGTGGCGATCAGCCCACCGCCGGCATCGCCCCCCACTGCACCTGCGCCGTAACGCCTGGCCGTGCTGTCCCCGTTGAGCGGCTGGTAGCTGGCGGCTCGCGGTGGTTGGCCCGCGGTTTCCGCCGCTGCGTCAGGGCAGCAGGTCGAGCGCCTGCATGTACGCAGGCTGGTACATCAGCTCATCCCAGGGCTGGGGCAGCGTTTCGGGCAGCAGCGCCAGGCGGCGCGACTCGCTGTCCACGCTGGGCTTCCACAGGCCCTGCGCCTGGGCTTTTTCCAGGCCGTCGATGAGTTCATCCACCGCCCGGCCGTCGCCCACGCTCTGGTTGCACAGCAGCACCAGGTCGCAGCCGGCCTCCAGGGCCGCCACCGCCGCATCGGTGTAGCTGACCACCTGGCCGTCCAGCCGCCGCGCACCTTCCATGCTGAGGTCGTCGCTGAAGATGGCGCCGTCAAAACGCATCTGGCGGCGCAGGATGTCCTGCAGCCAGCGCTGGGAGAAGCCCGCGGGACGGCTGTCCACCTTGGGGTAGACCACGTGCGCCGGCATCACGCTGGTGAGCGTGGTGCTGAGCCAGGGGTACGGCGCGGCGTCGTCGGCCAGGATGGCCTTGAGGCTGCGCTTGTCCACCGGCACTTCGGTGTGCGAGTCGGCTTTGACAAAGCCATGCCCCGGAAAGTGCTTGCCGCAGTTGGCCATGCCGGCCTGCAGCAGGCCGTGCATGAGGCTCTTGGCCAGCAGCGCCACCACGCGCGGGTCGCGGTGAAAGGCCCGGTCGCCGATGACGCCGCTTTCGCCCCAGTCCAGGTCCAGCACCGGCGTGAAGCTGAAATCCACGCCGCAGGCGCGCAGTTCGCTGCCGAGCACATAGCCCGCGGCTGTGGCGGCATTGGTGGCCCGCAGGGCGCCGCTGCCGGCAATGGCCTTGGCGCCCTGTCTATCATCCATCCATAGCTCGCCCAGGGCGCGCATCGGCGGCACATGCGTGAAGCCGTCAGTGCGAAAGCGCTGAACGCGGCCGCCTTCGTGGTCCACGCAGATCAGCAGGTCATCGCGCACGGCCTTGATGGCGCTGGTGAGCTGCAGCAACTGCGTGCGGTCGGTCCAGTTGCGGGCAAACAGGATGACGCCGCCGGTCAGCGGGTGGGCCAGGCGGCGGCGGTCTGCGGCGGTGAGCTCTGTGCCAGCCACGTCGAGGATCAGGGGTGCGTGTTCGGTCATGGGTTCCACAATAATTTGCTATACAAATAATAGCTGCCAGCGCTTGCCAATCAAGCGGTAGGGGCCGATTTATCTTGCATTCTCTCGACGACGCAGAAGCTGGCGGCGTAGTCGGTCTCGTCGGTCACGCTCAGGTGTGCCGTCAGGCCCCGCGCTTCGAACCAGTCCTTGAGAGCGCCGTGCAGCACGATCACGGGCTGGCCGGTCGACAGCTTGGCCACTTCGCAGTGGCGCCAGGTCATGGGCATGCGCATCCCGAGGCCTATGGCCTTGCTGAAGGCCTCCTTGGCCGAAAAGCGGGTGGCCAGGTAGCGCAGGCCCCGGTCGGGCCAGCGGCTGCTCCGCTCGCGCCAGGTCGCCAGTTCGCCATCGGCCAGCACCTTCTGGGCGAAGCGCTCGCCGTGGCGCTCCAGGCTGGCGGCGATGCGCCGCACGTCGCAGATGTCGGTACCAATGCCGTAGATCATGGTTGTGAGTCAAAAAGGTGGCTACCGCTTGCCTGTCAATCGCCACCAGCTATCAAATAAGGAGCATCAACGGTTCGCGGCCGCACCCGTGTGGATGCACGCCAGGTAGGCCTGCACCGTGGCCGCGTATCCCAGCTCCAGCGCGTCGGCGACCAGCGCGTGGCCGATGGAGACTTCCAGCACGCCGGGCACGTCGCGCACGAAGGCGGCCAGGTTGTCGCGGTTCAGGTCGTGGCCCGCGTTGACCCCCAGGCCCGCATCGAGCGCCGCCTGGGCGGCATCGCGGTAGCGTGCCAGCTGCTCGTCCTGCTGGGGCGTGCCCCAGGCGGCGGCATAGGGCTCGGTGTACAGCTCGACGCGGTCGGCGCCTGCCGCCTTGGCTGCGGCCATCTGCTCGGGCACCGGGTCCATGAACAGGCTCACGCGCACGCCCAGGGCCTTGCATTCGGCGATCAGGGGTTGCAGGCGCTCGGCATCCTGCGGAAAGCTCCAGCCGTGGTCGCTGGTGAACTGGTCTTCGCTGTCCGGTACGAAGGTTGCCTGGTGCGGGCGCACCTGGCGGATGAAGTCCATCAGGTTCTGCGACGGATTGCCCTCGATGTTGTATTCGCGGTCCGGCCAGGCCTTCATCAGCGTGGCCAGCTCGAACACGTCATGGCCGCGGATGTGCCGCTCGTCGGGCCGGGGGTGCACCGTGATGCCCTGCGCGCCCGCCTGGAGGCACAGCTCGGCCGCGCGGGTGACGCTGGGAATGCCCAGATGGCGCGTGTTGCGCAACAGGGCGACCTTGTTGACGTTGACCGACAAGGCGGTGGTCGGGTGCGAAGGACGGCTGGGGCTGGTGTGGAATGGCTGGTTCATAGGGCCTGCAGGTCGATCATGAGCTGGCGGGTGCGCAGCGTCGGGCTGCCGCAATGGTATTGCAGCACGGCGCGCAGCTGGGGTTTGAGTTCGGCCGCCACCGGCGCGCAGGCCCGCAGCGTGGCGGTGTAGCTGGCGGTGCCGTCGTCAAGGGCCCGCTGCAGCGCCTGCCACTGGTGGCCCTGCAAGCTGGCCCGGTCGGCCGACGAGGCTGCGCGCAAGCCGCCCTCGGCCACCAGCGTGTAGCGGGTGGCGGGCTCCAGAGGCGCGAGGGTCATGGTCTGGGCGTCCAGGCTGGGCAGCAGGCCGATCTCGCGCAGCAACAGCAGCTCGAAGCTGCGCAGCACGGGCTCCAGGGCATCGCCATGCTCACTGGCCAGCACGCGCACCACGCCTGCATAGGCGTCGAACAGGGCTGTGTGCGGGTCGACCCGGGCCAGCAGGCGCAGCAGCAATTCGTTGAGGTACAGCCCCGAGAGCAGCGCGTCGCCCGTGGGCATCACATGGCCGCCCACCCATTCCGCGCCCTTGAGCGTGTGGATATCGGCACTGCCATCACCCGACAAGGTGTACGTGAGCAGCAGGGGCTGCAATGGCAGCAGCACCGGGCGGAAGTTGGAGGTGGGCTTCTTGGCCCCCTTGGCCACCAGCGCCACGCGGCCCTGCCGGCGGCAGAACACCTCCAGGATCAGGCTGGACTCGCTCCAGTCGTAGCTGTGCAGCACGAAGGCGGGTTCATCGGCGATGCGCTTGGCGGCAGCCACGGTGGTGGGTCTTCGGATGCAGGTCAGGGACCGTCAAAGGGACGCTGCCGCCCCGGGCAGAGAGCAGCGGGCCGGGCGTTGTGGTTCCACAGGCAACAGAACAGAGCAGGCTGCTACCGAATGTGCCGGCTGTGGCGGCGGCTCATTCGTAGCCGAACGAGCGCACACGCGCCTCGTCGTCGGCCCAGCCCGAGCGCACCTTGACCCAGAGTTCGAGGAACACCTTGGCGTCCATGAGCTTTTCGAGCTCTTGCCGCGCCTCGGTGCCAATGCGCTTCAGGCGCTCGCCCTTGTCGCCGATGACCATCATCTTGTGGTTGTCGCGCTCCACCACGATAGTGGCGGCGATCTTGACCAGGCGCTTGTGCTGCTTGCTCTTTTCCTCTTCGAACTTGTCGATGACGACGGTCGAGGTGTAGGGCAACTCGTCGCCGGTGAAGCGGAACAGCTTTTCGCGCACGGTCTCGGAGGCGAGGAACTTCTCGCTGCGGTCGGTCAGCTCGTCCTCGGCGTACCACCAGCCCTGCTCGGGCAGGTACTTGGCGCAGATGCCGAAGAGGCGCTCGATATCGCCCTTGTTCTTGGCCGACATGGGCACGAACTCGGCAAACGGATGGCGCTCCTGCATGCTCTTGAGCCAGGGCGCGATCTCGGCGCGGCGGTGGATCATGTCGAGCTTGTTGGCCAGCAGCAGCGTGGGGATGCCGGGCTTGAACAGCGACAGCACCTTGGCATCGGCCAGCGTGAAGTTGCCCGCTTCGACCACGAAGAGAATCAGGTCCACATCGCCGATCGCGCCCATCACCGTCTTGTTGAGCGACTTGTTGAGCGCGGTGGCGTGGCGCGTCTGGAAACCGGGCGTATCGACGAAGATGAACTGCGTGAGCTCGCGCGTGCGGATGCCGGTGATGCGGTGGCGCGTGGTCTGGGCCTTGCGCGACGTGATGCTGATCTTCTGGCCCACCAGCGCGTTGAGCAGCGTGGACTTGCCGACGTTGGGCTTGCCCACGATGGCGATCACCCCACAGCGCTGGCCTTGCACCGCTGCGGGAGGACGCGATGCTGCGAGCATGGCCTCCAGATCGTTCTGGACACCGGCGCTCGGCACGCTGTCTTCCTCACCGGCCACATCGTGGGTTGCGTCGTCGTTCATAGATTCTTTGCTTTCAATGTAGCCAGCATGGCCGCCGCAGCCGCCTGCTCGCCCGCGCGGCGCGAGCCGCCGATGCCGCGTTCGGTGAGGGACAGTTCGGGGATATCGCACTCGACGTCAAAGGTCTGGCGGTGGGCGGCACCCACCGTCGCCACCACCTTGTACTGCGGCAGCTTCATTTTGCGGCCCTGCAGCCACTCCTGCAACGCGGTTTTGGCGTCCTTGGAGGCCGCCTGCATCTGGGGATTGATCTCCACGCCCTGGAACAGCCGGTGCACCAGTGCCTCGGCCGCGGAATACCCCGCATCGAGGTACACCGCACCAATGAGCGCCTCCAGAGCATCCGCCAGGATGGAGGGCCGCTGCTGGCCGCCCGATTTGGATTCGCCCTCGCCCAGGCGCAGCACCTCGGACACCCTCAGGTGCAGCGCGAGCTGGTGCAGCGTGTCCTGCTTGACCAGATTGGCGCGGACGCGGGAGAGATCACCTTCGGGCAGGTAGGCCAGCCGCTGGTACAGCAGGCTGGCGACGGCCAGGTTCAGGACGGAATCACCGAGAAACTCCAGGCGCTCGTTGTGGTCGGCCGAGAAGCTGCGGTGCGTCGTGGCGCGCTGGAGCAGCGCAGGATTGGAGAAAACATGCTGCAGGCGGGCCTGCAGCGATTGGAGACCTGGATGCACTACTTGGTCTGTCCTTCGAAGCGGTAGACAAGGAACGCGGGGCCTGCCAGGGCGATTTCGCGGGAGTATTTGAAGGAGACTATGGTCTTGTCACCACTTTTCGCTATTTCAAGGTCCTTGCCTTGCACGGAGCTGATGTTGTCGATAGCTCCCGCACGATCAAAGATCGCACGAATCTCAGCGACCGTGTTGCCTTCTTTCGCCGCCTTGGCAGCAGCTTTGCCAATGGCTTGGTACTCCAGAAAAATCGGTATGGACTGCCCGCCGATCGCAAAAGCAGCCACGGCGAGCACCCCGATGAACACTACACCGATGAACGACAGACCCCGCTGGCGAGACCGGCGAATGAGATTACTACGATGCATTTTTTCCCCTCTCCGTTGTATGAGCAGACCGTTCATCAGTTGAACGAACCGATGCGCTTGAGATTACCGAAATTCATCCACACAAAGAAGGCCCGGCCCACGATGTTGCCCTCGGGCACGAATCCCCAGTAGCGTGAATCCAGGGAGTTGTCGCGGTTGTCACCCATCATGAAGTAATGGCCCTCGGGGACCTTGCAGACCACCCCTTCGACACTGTAGCGGCAGTTCTGGCGGTTCGCAAAGTTGGAAGCGCCCTGCACGAACGCAGGCACATCCGGGTTGTTCAACAGGCGGTGCGGCTGCGCGCCAAGCTGCTCCTCGAACTGCTTGAAGTAGCGCATCGAGTCTTCTTCAAAAAAGTCGGGCAGCGCCTTCGTGTCCACGGCCTTTCCATTGATCGTGAGACGCTTGTTCAGGTAGGCCACCTCGTCGCCCGGCACGCCCACCACACGCTTGATGTAGTCGAGCGTCGGCTGGGGCGGGTACCGGAACACAAGCACGTCGCCGCGCTGGGGCTTGCTGCCTTCGATGATCTTGGTGTGGATCACCGGCAGGCGCACGCCGTAGGTGAACTTGTTCACCAGGATCAGGTCGCCCACCAGCAGCGTGGGAATCATCGACCCCGACGGGATCTTGAAGGGCTCGAACAGGAAGGAGCGCAGCAGGAACACCACCACGATGACCGGAAACAGGCCCGCCGTCCAGTCGAGCCACCAGGGCTGCATGAGCAGGCGGCCCTTGGCCTCCTGGACGTCCACGTCGACCTTCTCGATGCCCATGCGGTCCAGCTCGGCCCGGCGCTGGACGGCCGCATCCTCCACCGCCTGCGCGGCGCGGCGCCGCTGGGGCAGGAAGTAAAAGCGCTCCGCGAGCCAATAGGCGCCCGTGACCACGGTCGCCAGGAACAGCAGCAGCGCGAAATTGCCCTCGATGGCGCCGAAGTACCAAGCGCCGATGTAGCCCGCAAAAATGGCCAGCACGGCCGACGTCAGGATCTGCATGAACTGAAGCATCAATCTTCCACCTGCAAAATGGCCAGGAAAGCCTCTTGGGGCACCTCGACCGAGCCAATCTGTTTCATGCGTTTCTTGCCTGCCTTTTGCTTTTCAAGGAGCTTGCGCTTGCGGCTGACGTCACCGCCATAGCATTTTGCCAGCACGTTCTTGCGCAGCGCCTTGATGGTTTCGCGCGCGATGATGTTCGCGCCGATGGCAGCCTGGATCGCCACGTCGTACATCTGGCGGCTGATGATTTCGCGCATCTTGCCCACCACGGCGCGGCCACGGTACTGCGACTGCGAGCGGTGCACGATGATGGACAAGGCATCCACCTTTTCGCCATTGAGCAGGATGTCCACCTTGACCACGTCGGAAGCGCGGTACTCCTTGAACTCGTAGTCCATGGAGGCATAGCCGCGCGACACCGACTTGAGCTTGTCGAAGAAGTCGAGAACGATCTCGCCCAGCGGCATGTCGTAGGTGAGCATCACCTGGCGGCCGTGATACGCCATGTTGATCTGCACGCCGCGCTTTTGGTTGGCCAGTGTCATCACCGGGCCGACGTAGTCCTGGGGCATGTACAGATGCACGGTCACGATGGGCTCGCGCACTTCTTCCAGGCGTCCCTGGTCGGGCATCTTGGACGGGTTTTCGACCATGACGATCTCGCCGTCGGCCTTGACCACCTGGTACACCACGCTGGGCGCCGTGGTGATGAGGTCCTGATCGAACTCCCGCTCCAGGCGCTCCTGCACGATCTCCATGTGCAACAGGCCCAGGAAGCCGCAGCGAAAGCCAAAGCCCAACGCCTGGCTCACTTCGGGTTCGTAGTGCAGCGAGGCGTCGTTGAGCTTGAGTTTTTCCAGCGCATCGCGCAGCGAGTCGTACTCGCTCGCTTCGGTGGGGTAGAGCCCCGCGAACACCTGCGGCTGGATTTCCTTGAAGCCGGGCAGCGCCTCGGCAGCGGGGCCAGCGTTGTTGGGCAGCTTCTTTTCCAGCGTGATGGTGTCGCCCACCTTGGCAGCCTGCAGCTCCTTGATGCCGGCAATGATGTAGCCCACCTGGCCGGCATCCAGCGAATTGCGCGGCTCGTTGGCGGGTGTGAAAACGCCCAGGTTGTCCGCGTTGTACACAGCCTCGCTGGCCATCATCTTGATGCGCTCGCCCTTGAGCAGGCGGCCGTCGACCACGCGCACCAGCATCACCACACCCACGTAGCTGTCGAACCAGCTGTCGATGATCATCGCGCGCAGCGGGCCGTCCGCGTTGCCGCGCGGTGCGGGCACCTTGGCAACAATGGCTTCCAGGATCTCGTCGATGCCCATGCCGGTCTTGGCCGAGCAGGGAATGGCATCGGTCGCATCGATGCCGATCACGTCTTCGATCTCGGCCTTGGCGTTCTCCGGATCTGCGTTGGGCAGATCCATCTTGTTGAGCACCGGCACCACCTCCACGCCGAGGTCGAGCGCGGTGTAGCAGTTGGCCACGGTCTGCGCCTCCACGCCTTGCGATGCGTCGACGACGAGCAACGCGCCTTCACATGCGGACAGCGAGCGGCTCACCTCGTACGAGAAGTCGACGTGGCCCGGCGTGTCGATCAGATTGAGGTTGTAGACCTGTCCGTCCTGGGCCTTGTACTGCAGCGCAGCGGTCTGCGCCTTGATGGTTATCCCACGCTCTTTTTCGATGTCCATCGAGTCGAGCACCTGGGCTTCCATGTCGCGCTCGGCAAGACCTCCACAGCGTTGGATCAAGCGATCGGCCAGTGTCGACTTGCCATGGTCGATGTGCGCGATGATGGAAAAATTTCTGATGTGGTTCATCAACGAAAAACGTCAAGTGATTGAATTAAAACGGCGCACACAAGAAAAAAGGGCGCGTCGAATGGCGACGCGCCCTGAACCAACAATCATTGGCAACTGCGATAGTTGGAACTTCATTGTAGGCAAAAAGCCCGCCGAAAAAAGCCCGCCCGACTGCATCTGAGGGGAGTTGTCACGGTGCAACAGGAATTTTATACACAGCTTATTCACAATTAGCACAACAACAACGCTGGACAACTTGTGGGTGAGCTGTGGATCAGCTGTGCATCGCACACTGGCATCCCGCATCGTGAACCCGACGCCATTCAATATACAGTTAAGGTTTGAACAGGTGCCCGTATTCTATCGAAAACGATTGATAGGCCGGCACGCATGTAAGCGAAAGCTAACTTCAAGTGAGTGCAAAGACTTTTTTCCGCGGCCCAAAAAATAGTGCACCTCCCCGCAAAAGGCTTGGCGGCGAAGGGGTCATGACGCTGTCACAGCCCCTTCGAGCGCGCCAGGCCCCAGGTCAGCGGGCGGGGCGGATCAGCGCGTACTGCGCCCATTCGCCGCGGCGGTACAGCACGTTGATCGCCTTGGTCTTGTCGGCCTTCGACAGCACCGCCTCGAACTCCTTCACGCCCGCCACTTCGGCGTTGGCAATCGACAGGATCACATCACCCTCGCGCAGGCCCGCTCGCGCGGCCCCATCGGTGGCAGCGGCCACCACCACGCCGCCCTTGATCTTGAGCTCTTTCTTCTGCGCGTCGGTCAACTCCGTGACCGCCAGGCCCACCTGCTGGGCGGCTGCAGAAGCCTTGGGTTTTTCTTCGCGCTCCGGCGCCTTGGCCACCGGCTTGTCCGGCTCGATCTCGGCGATGGTGATGCCCAGGTCCCGCGAGGCGCCCCGGCGGAACACCGTCACCGTGCTCTTGCTGCCGGGCTTGGTGTTGCCCACCAGGCGCGGCAGGTCGGCGACCTTTTCAATCGGCTTGCCGTCAAAGCGCGTGATGATGTCGCCCGCCTCCACGCCGGCCTTGTCGGCAGGGGAGCCCGACTCGACGCCGGTGACCAGTGCGCCCTGCGCTTTGCCCAGGCCGATGGACTCTGCGACATCGCGCGTGACCTGACCGATCTGCACACCGATGCGGCCCCGGGTCACACGGCCCGACGCGCGCAACTGCTCGCTCACGCGGATCGCCTCGTCCATCGGAATGGCAAACGAGATGCCCATGAACCCACCCGAGCGCGAATAGATCTGGCTGTTGATGCCGACCACCTCGCCGCGCATGTTGATCAGCGGCCCGCCGGAATTGCCGGGGTTGATCGCCACATCCGTCTGGATGAAGGGCAGGTAGTCGCCCGTATCGCGCTGCTTGGCACTCACGATGCCCGCCGTGACCGTGTTCTCCAGGCCGAAGGGGGAGCCGATGGCCATCACCCATTCGCCCACGCGAAGGCGGCTCAGATCGCCCACCTTGACGGCCGGCAGGCCCGTGGCTTCTATCTTGACCACCGCGACGTCGGTGCGCTTGTCGGCACCGATGATCTTGGCCTTGAATTCACGCTTGTCGGTCAGCGTCACGATGACCTCGTCGGCCCCCTCGACCACGTGGGCATTCGTCATCACGAAGCCGTCGGCCGTCAGGATGAAGCCCGAACCCACGCCGCGCGGCTGCGCCTCTTCGTCCTGCTGCGGCCGCTGAGGGCGCTGCTGCCGCGGCGCATTCGGGATGGGCACGCCGAAACGCTTGAAGAACTCCAGCATTTCCTCGTCCATGCCATTGGCACCAGAACGGCTGGACGCCTTCTCCACGGTACGGATGTTGACCACGGAAGGCCCCACCTGATCCACCAGGTCGGTGAAATCGGGCAGGCCACGCACAGCCGCCGCGGGCTGCGCCAGGGCCGCCAGCGGCAGCAAACCTGCCGTACCAGCCACACCCACCAACACCGAAGCGAGCGCCCACGAGCGCAGCACGGTTCCATCAAACTTCGACATCTTTGACCTTTCGTGAAATGTTACGAATGCCGTCATACAACTGTGTGTAACTGTGAAGAAAGTGCGTGCAAATGGTTCCCCGGCAAAAGAACGATCGCGTGCCGCGCAACGCGGCACCGGACAGCGAAGCCGCGGCGGGCCCGACGCGCTCAGCGCGTGCGTTCAAGCTGGCCCGCAAAGAGGCGCAGGGTGTGCATGGGGACCTCGCCCACCGCCGTGAGCCACACCTCGGGCGTGATCTTCTGCGCGAGCAATTGAGTGGCGCCCATGCTGGAGACCTGCGGCTGGGCGGGGTGGCGTTGTGCGTCGAACGCCTCCATGAACAGCGACACGGATGCCAGTCCATCGGAATACAGGCACTGCAGCACGCCCTGGGCGTCGTCGGTCGCAGACACCGCCCGCTTGTGGCAGCTCACGGGCACGAAGCCGGCCACGGGCTGCCGCAGCGACCAGCCCTCGTCCTTGGCGGTCGTCTTGACCACCGCTGGCGCCACCACTTTGTAGCCAGCGGTCGCGTCCATCAGCCGCGACAGCTGATCGGCACGCACCGATGCATTGAGGTCCAGCTCCGAGAAGGCCGACTGCTCAAGCACGCGCCCGTCGGGCGCCAGGGTCTGGAGCTTGACCACCAGGCCCGTCTCTTTTTCACTCCAGAGCCGGTAGCCAAACCGCAAGCCGTCCAGCGGCTTGAACCAGACCACGTCGGCCACCAGCCCGGCAACCCGCTCCTGGCCCAGAGGCTTGGAGACATAGAACTGGGAAATGGACGCTCCATCGACGGCAGGAACGCGCGGGAAAAGACCCGCCGCCTCCCGCCGGTCCATCCGCACCACCCGCGTCTGCGGCCAGAACGTGCGCACTTCGTCGTTGCGCCTGAAGATGACGCGGGGAGTGCCGCTCAGCACCTCGACCTGCTCCATCTGCTGCTGGGCATCGCATGCCTGCCAGATCCGCGAGCTGGCCATGGCACCGGTGGCAGACAGGACCACGAAAGTCCCGACATAAGGCTTGGCACAGGGCGCGCGGTGCATGCGCTCGATCCACTGCACCACCGTGCGCTCGGCCGCGGCCGGTGCAGCGTCGACGGTCGATGAAGGTGCCGAAGCCCCCGCCTGCGGTGCGCCGACTGCGCAAGACGCGCCCAGCATGCACAGCGCCGCCAAGGCAGGCGCCTTGATCCATCGATACAAAGACATGGTGGGGCTGGCTGTGGCTCCTGACGGGTTCATCGCACGACCTCGATGCCGATGGGAACCCGGCGGTCAGCGGCTGGGAGTCTCGAAGGTGGCATTGCGCAAGAAACCTGCGGGCATCTGCAGGGCCGAGGTGCTTCCAAACTGCTTGTGTGCGGCCAACAGCTCGTCCAGGCGCGGGTCGCGGATCATGACCTGCTGACCATCCGCATCGGCCACAGCCACCACGGGCGCGGCCGCGGCGCCTGCTGCCGGGCGCTCGACCGATTGCTGGGCCAGTTGCGCGCCGGCCGGCGCCTGACCAGGACTTCCTTGCAGCGTGGACAGCGAGGACCAGCCGATGGCCGCGACTGCCGCCATCGACGCAAATCCAGCAGCCATCTTCCAGCGGAACACCGAAGCGTTCGCAGCGGCCGTCGCGTTGGGGGCCACCACGGCCACCTGCACAGGCTCCTGCGCACGCACCGGCAGTGGCTCCTTGGCCAGCTCCGTGCGCAGACGGGCCATGAAACCCGTGTCCATGGGCTGCGCCAACTCGGGTGAACGCAGCACGTCGCCCACCAGGTGGTACAGCTGCCAGGTCGCCATGGCCTCTTCGTCCTGGCCGGCGTAAGCGAGCGCATCCGCCAGCTCAGCGCCCTGCAACTGCCCGTCCGCCAGCGCAGAAAGTTGTTCTCGTTTGTCCGTACTGTCCGCCATGGAGCGATCCGCCAATTCGATGTTTGCTACAGCCTTGTTCATTTCATCACCTCACCACCGTTTGCCCGTCTGGTTTTCGAGCAAGGGACGCACCCGGGCCGAAATGGCCTCCCGCGCCCTGAAAATCCGCGACCGCACGGTGCCGATGGGGCAACCCATCGCCAGGGCGATCTCGTCGTAACTCAACCCTTCGATCTCGCGCAGCGTCACCGCCTGGCGCAGATCCTCGGGCAACGCCTCCATCGCCGCATTGACGGCTTGCGCGATTTCTCGGGCAGCGAGTACGGTTTCGGGGGTTTCTTCGCTGGTTAGTTCATGTCCGAGGCGGGAAGTTTCATCCTCATCGTCATTCCCTCTCAGCGCATTCTCCGAGATGACCGGGTTGCGCTTCATGTCCATGAGCGCTTTTTTGGCCGTGTTCACCGCAATCCGGTAGAGCCAGGTGTAGAACTGGGCCTCGCCGCGAAACTGGTGCAGGGCACGGTAGGCCCGGATGAAGGTTTCCTGCGCGATGTCCGGGATGATGTC
Organism: Acidovorax sp. Leaf191; assembly: GCF_001424425.1. GTDB lineage: Bacteria > Pseudomonadota > Gammaproteobacteria > Burkholderiales > Burkholderiaceae_C > Acidovorax. The sequence goes on along the minus strand of NZ_LMPT01000021.1, from coordinate 112,775 downwards.
CGTATCTCGAACCATCCGGCCGATCAGCCGCTCGATGCGGCGCTGGTACTTGATGACCAGCAACTCGTAGGCACGCTGATCGCCCGCAACCGTGCGCTCCACCAGTTGGAGATCACTGTCCTCGGAAGGGGAAGGCGTATTTACAGTCATTGATGCTCGAAAATCACGCCCCTGGGCTACCAGCCGGGGCGATTGCGTCAGGGTCAACGCCCGGCTTGGCGCGCGAATATACCGCACGGCGCATATCCATCCAACGCTCGGGCTGGCTTGAACGCCCCAGCCACAGCCAGAGATCGCGACGCCCTGCGGGCGAGACATGCACCCACAAGTGCGATTGCATGTCGAGAAAGACTTCCGGCGGGCCGGAAAGTGCCCGGACCTGTGCATCGGCGTGCCCGGCCGCCAAAACGACAGACCAGGACTGACCGTCCCAGCGAAGCATGCCCACTGGCTGATGGCGCCAGAAATGAACCGCACAGATGGCGGCAACAAGCCACACACCCACCGCCATCCACACGGACCACGGCACGCCCACACGGGTGCCCTGCAATGCCCAGGCCGCCAATCCACCAGCGCCCCAGGCCACCACGGCGAGCAGAAAACCCGCAAGGACGCTGCTGCGTCCGAAAGGATAGTTCACTGCGGGGGCGTGTCGCGCCAGCGGGGTCATGGGAACGGATGCCTCATCCCGAAGGCTGGCGACTCAGAGAACCGCATGCCAGGCGTTGGCGTCAAGCCTCACCCCACAGCGTCTACCGCGAAGCAATGGACACCAGGTTCAGGCGCGCTTGAACACCAGCGTGCCGTTGGTGCCCCCGAAGCCGAAGTTGTTCTTCACGGCCACGTCGATCTTCATGTCACGGGCCGTGTTGGCGCAGTAATCGAGATCGCACTCGGGGTCCTGGTTGAACAGGTTGATCGTGGGCGGCACCTTCTGGTGGTACAGCGCCAGCACGGTGAAAATACTTTCAATGCCGCCCGCTCCACCCAGCAGATGGCCGGTCATGGATTTGGTCGAGCTCACGACGGTCTTGTAGGCATGGTCGCCCAAGGCCGCCTTGATGGCATTCGTTTCGTTCAGGTCGCCCAGCGGCGTGGACGTACCGTGCGCGTTCAGGTAGTCCACCTGATCGGCATTCATGCCCGCATTGCGCAAGGCGTTGAGCATCGCGCGGCGGGGGCCATCCATGTTGGGTGCCGTCATGTGGCCGGCGTCGGCACTCATGCCGAAGCCGCTCAGTTCGGCGTAGATCTTGGCGCCGCGGGCCTTGGCATGCTCGTACTCCTCGAGCACCATGACCCCGGCGCCCTCGCCCAGCACAAAACCGTCGCGGTCCTTGTCCCAGGGGCGGGATGCTGTCTTGGGATCATCGTTGCGCGTCGACAGCGCACGCATGGCGGCAAAGCCGCCGATGCCCAGCGGGGAGACGGTGGATTCGGTCCCACCGGCCACCACCACGTCGGCATCCCCGTATTCGATCATGCGGCCTGCCTCGCCGATGCAGTGCAGGCCCGTTGTGCAGGCAGTCACCACGGCGAGGTTCGGCCCCTTGAAGCCAAACCGCATGGACACATGCCCCGCCACCATGTTGATGATGGAGGCCGGCACGAAGAACGGCGTGACGCGCCGCGGCCCCCGGCTGGTGAGTTCGGCATGGGTGTTCTCGATCAGTGGCAGGCCACCGATCCCGGAGCCAATCACGCAGGCGATGCGCGTGGCCAATTCTTCACTGAGCGCCTCACCTGTCGGCAGGCCCGCGTCCTGCACGGCTTGTGCAGCAGCGGCAATGCCGAAGTGGATGAAACTGTCCATCGCGCGCGCATCCTTGGCGCTGATGTACGAATCCAGGTCGAAACCTTTGACCTCCCCTGCAATCTTGCAGGCGAAGTTCGACGCATCGAACTTGGTGATGAGGTCAATGCCGGACTGGCCGGCAAGGAGATTGGCCCAGGACTCGGCCACCGTGTTGCCCACGGGGCTGACGCATCCCAGGCCGGTCACGACAACGCGACGACGGCTCATGCGTGAAAAACCTTCTAGCTGATCGCTTGAGTCAGGCGCAGTGCGCCGCTCAGGCCTTCTGGTGGGTGTTGGCGTAGTCGATGGCGTTTTGCACCGTCGTGATCTTCTCCGCGTCTTCGTCGGGGATCTCGATGCCGAATTCGTCTTCCAGGGCCATCACCAGTTCCACCGTGTCCAGCGAATCAGCGCCGAGGTCAGCGACGAACGCCTTTTCGTTCGTGACTTGGGACTCTTCCACACCGAGTTGCTCGGCAATGATTTTTTTGACGCGTGCTTCGATATCGCTCATGGTTTCCCTCTGGGGGTTGTGAATGAATCCGCGATTCTAGCTGCTTAAGGAGAAGCCCTAAACAGCCCGCCGTCCGGATGAAGCGGCGTTATCTTTCATTAATTACATGTACATGCCGCCATTGACGTGCAACTCCTGCCCCGTCACGTAACCAGCCTCGCGCGAGGCGAGATAGGCGACCGCATGCGCGATGTCCTGGGGCTTGCCCATGTGGCCCAGCGGGATCTGCGCATTGAGCGCTTTTTGCTGCTCTTCGGCCAATACGGAGGTCATGTCCGTCTCGATGAAACCGGGTGCCACGCAATTGACGGTGATGCTGCGGCTGCCCAGCTCACGGGCCAGTGCGCGCGTCATGCCGGCCACGCCCGCCTTCGCCGCGGCGTAGTTGGCCTGCCCCGGATTGCCGGACGCACCCACTACGCTCGTGATGCTGATGATGCGCCCGAAACGCTGCTTCATCATCGGACGGATGGCGGCGCGGCTCATGCGGAACACGGCCTTGAGATTTGTGTCGAGCACCGCATCCCAGTCGTCGTCCTTCATGCGCATGGCCAGCGTGTCGCGGGTGATGCCTGCGTTGTTCACCAGCACGTGCAGGCCGCCTTGCTGCTTGACGATGGTGTCCAGCAGCGCATCGATGGCGGCCATGTCGTTGACGTTCAGATTCGCGCCGCGGCAGCCTGGGTAGGCCGCAAGCGCCTGGCTGATACGCTGTGCGCCTTCGTCCGTAGTGGCAGTGCCCACCACCTGGTAGCCGCGCACGGCAAGCTCCAGTGCAATGGCCGCGCCGATGCCGCGCGATGCGCCGGTGACCAGCGCGACCTGCGCTGCCGATGAGGTTTCCGTCATGCCAGCAACTCCCGGGTTTCGGCCAGCGAGGCCGGATCAAATACAGAGCCACCGACCAGCTCGGGGTCGATGCGCTTGGTGAGGCCGGCCAGCACCTTGCCGGGGCCGCATTCGATGATGTGGGTGATGCCACGCGCCTTCAGGGCGTGCACGCATTCGACCCAGCGCACCGGACCGAAAGCCTGGCGGTACAGCGCATCGCGGATCGCATCGGCATCGCTCTGCACGGCCACGTCCACATTGTTCAGGACGGGAATCTGCGGGGCCGCGAGCACCACCTCGGCCAGCGCCACGCGCAGCTTCTCGGCCGCAGGCTTCATCAGGCTGGAGTGGAACGGCGCAGACACCGGCAAAGGCAGCGCACGCTTGGCGCCTGCAGCCTTGAGCACTTCGCAGGCCTTGTCCACGCCCGTCTTGGTGCCCGCGATCACGGTCTGGATCGGGTCGTTGAAATTGACCGCCTCGACCACTTCGGAGGTGCCGGGCCCGAACGAAGCCAGTGCCTCGACGCAACCCGCGATGACCTTGGCGGAGTCCATGCCCAGGATGGCGGCCATGGCGCCCGTACCCACCGGCACGGCTTCCTGCATGGCCGCTGCGCGCAGGCGCACCAGCGGCGCGGCCTGCGCCAGGGTGAGCACCCCCGCCGCCACCAGTGCCGAGTATTCGCCCAGCGAATGCCCCGCCACGGCAGCCGGCAGCGCGCCACCTTCGGCACGCCACACGCGCCAGGCCGCGACACCCGCCACCAGCATCACCGGCTGCGTGTTGGTGGTCAGTGCCAGCGCTTCCTTGGGGCCGTCCTTGATCAGCTGGCCGACGTCTTCGCCGAGTGCATCCGAGGCCTCCTGCAGGGTCTGCGCGACCACCGCGTTGTCGCCCCAGGCGTCCAGCATGCCCACGGACTGAGAGCCTTGTCCTGGAAAGACAAATGCAAAAGTCTTCATGAAAAAATCCAGAAATATGGTTGAAATCTTGCCCTCACGCTTGCCCGGCAAGCGCTGAAAGCTATAACTTCAGGAGCACGGCACCCCAGGTGAAGCCACCGCCCACGCCTTCGAGCAGCAGGGTTTGCCCCTTCTGGACCTGGCCGGTGCGCACACCGTGGTCCAGTGCCAGCGGAATGGACGCCGCCGACGTATTGCCGTGCTGGTCCACAGTGACCACCACCTTGTCCATGGGCAGCTTGAGCTTCCTGGCCGTGCTTTGCATGATGCGGATGTTGGCCTGGTGAGGAATCAGCCAATCGATATCGGCTTCGGCGAGGCCCGCCTTGGCCAGCACCGCATGGGCCGCCTTCTCCAGCACACCCACCGCCAGCTTGAACACGGCCTGGCCATCCATCTTGAGCACCGGGTCGCCCAGCACCTGACCGCCAGACACATTGCCCGGCACGCACAGGATGCCGACGTGCTTGCCGTCGGCATGCAGGTCGCTCGACAAGATACCCGGCGTGTCCGACGCCTCCAGCACCACGGCACCGGCGCCGTCGCCGAACAGCACGCAAGTGGTGCGGTCGTTGAAATCAAGGATGCGGCTGAACACCTCCGAGCCCACCACGAGCGCGCGGCTGGCTGCACCCGACTGGATCATGGCGTCGGCCACGGTGAGCGCATAGACGAAACCGCTGCACACCGCCTGGACATCGAAGGCAGGGCAGCCATTGGCACCCAGCTTGTTCTGCAATATGCAGGCGGTGGAGGGGAACACCATGTCCGGGGTGGACGTGGCCACGATGATGAGGTCGATATCCGTGGGCTGCAGGTCCGCCGCCTGCAGTGCATGGCGCGCGGCCTCCAGACCGAGGTCGCTGCAGGCCACGTCCGGCGCAGCGAAATGGCGCGCCCGGATGCCGGTGCGCTCGACGATCCATTCATCCGAGGTTTCGATACCGCGCTGGCCCAGTTCAGCCACTAGGTCGGCGTTGGTCAGCCGGCGGGGAGGCAGGTAGCTGCCGGTGCCGGTAATGCGGGAGTAGCGTCTCATCAATGTGTCGTCGTCGCCGCTACGCCAGGTTGGGGCTGGGCATCTGCGGGCGCCAGAAGCGGTGCCGCATGCGCAATCCGGGTCCGGACACGGTCGAGCAGGTTGTTGCGGGCTGCATCATACGCCCGGTTCAAAGCCTGCTCGAAAGCCATTGTGTCAGCCGATCCGTGGCTCTTGAACACCAGTCCGCGCAGCCCCAAAAGCGCCGCGCCGTTGTACCGGCGGTAATCCATGCGCTTCATCAGCGCTTTTAGCACCGGATAGGCGACGATGGCCGCGATTTTCGTCAAGATGTTGTGCGAGAACTCGGCCTTCAGCGCCCCGATGATCATCGAGGCCACGCCCTCGCTCGCCTTGAGCGCCACGTTGCCCACGAAACCGTCACAGACCACGATATCGACCGTGCCCTTGAAGATGTCGTTGCCTTCCACATTGCCAAAGAAGTTCAGATCGCCGGAGTTGGCAGCAGATCGCAGCAATTCACCGGCTTTTTTGATGACTTCGCTGCCCTTGATGACTTCTTCGCCGATGTTCAGCAATCCGACCGTCGGCTCGCCGCCGTCCTGCAAGGCCGACACCAGCGCAGACCCCATGACGGCGAACTGCAGCAGGTGCTCGGCCGAGCAGTCCACATTGGCCCCCAGGTCCAGCACCGTGGTGGCACCACCGACCGCATTGGGCAACTGCGTCGCTATCGCCGGGCGGTCGATGCCGTCGAGGGTCTTCAGGAGATAGCGTGCGATCGCCATCAATGCGCCGGTGTTGCCGGCCGAAACGGCAGCGGCCGCAGCGCCATCCTTGACCTGCTGGATGGCCACACGCATGGACGAATCCTTCTTGCGTCGCAACGCCACCTCCACAGGGTCATCCATCGCCACCACTTCGGTGGCGACGACGACCGTGGCCCGTTCGTGCGAAAACGACTGCAGGCTGTCCGCCAGGCCGACGAGCAGCAAGCGGGCATCCGGATGATTGTCGAGAAACTGACGGCACGCCGCGAGCGTGACGCGGGGGCCATGGTCGCCCCCCATGCAGTCAACAGCCAGTGTGATCATGGGCGACTAGTCTGACTGGCCGCAGGGGCCAGCGATGAAATGCAATAACCAAAACAAAGGCCCGCGCTACGCTTTCAGTAGCAACGGGCCTGTGGATGGTGCGAAGGTCAGGCTTCGGACTTGTTCTTCAGCACTTGGCGGCCACGGTAGAAACCGTTGGGGCTGATGTGGTGACGCAGGTGGGTTTCACCGGTGGTGGGTTCCACTGCGATGCCCGGCACATTCAGGGCATTGTGCGAACGGTGCATACCGCGCTTGGAAGGGGACTTTTTGTTTTGCTGAACGGCCATGATGGCTCCTGGTCTTGAATAGGTTGGTAAATACGCGATCAGCCCATTAAGACACGAGGGGATTCGCGTGAAGCCCTCGATTATAACCCAAATGATTTTGTGGGCTGTCTATACCCTTTCGGGCGACTCATCCTCCACGTGTCGGCACAGGGCGACAGCCTGGTCGGCAAGCCCCTTCGCGCGGCTCACTGCCCCTTGGTGTCCTTGCGCAAACCCGCCAAGGCCGCGAAGGGATTGGGCTTGTCGGCACTGGCTTCCTCGAAGTCGTCGTCGGTCGATGCCATGGGCACCGAGGTCGGGCATTCGTCGTGCTTGGGCACCACGGGCAGCGCCATCAGGAGTTCGTCTTCGATCAACTCGCGCAGGTCGAACTCGCGGGTCATGGCGAGCAGGTCTTCCTCGCTCTCGTCGTCCAGCGCTTCGGCCGTGGCCTCGTCGGCGACGAAGCGGAACTCGCGGTCGACCTCCAGGGGCACGTCCACCGGGGTCAGGCAGCGCTGGCATTCCATGGGGAAGCTGGCGGTGACCTTGATGCGCAGCCACACCTGCCCCATGCCGCCCAGCGCAGTGCGCACCTCGCCCAGGGCCTCCCAGTCCACCATCAGGTCCGGGTGCAGGCCTTTGGCCTCCTGGGCCAGGCGTTCGTACTTCAGCAGCGACTCGTGGCCCGACAGCCGCCCGCCCGCCTGCGCAAAGGCTTTCACGTCGAGGCGCTGGGGGGAGAATTCCTTGGTCATGGCGGCAGTGTAAGAGAATCGGCGCATGCTTCAATCCCCTCCCCTGCAACGCCCTCTGGTATTGGGCTCGACCTCGCGCTACCGGCGTGAATTGCTGGAACGGCTGCGCCTGCCGTTCGACGTGGCGGCCCCCCATGTGGACGAAACCCCCGAGCCCGGCGAAGCCCCCCGCACCCTGGCGCTGCGGCTGGCCCTGGCCAAGGCCCGCGCCGTGGCGCAGCAGTACCCACAGGCCGTGGTCATCGGCTCCGACCAGGTGGCCGACCTGGCCGGCACGCCGCTGGGCAAGCCCGGCGAGCACGAGCGCGCCGTGCAGCAACTGCGCCAGATGCGCGGGCAGACGGTGATTTTCCAGACCACCGTGGCGGTGGTGTGCGCGGCCACGGGGTTCAAGCAGGTCGACCTGGCGCCCGTGGAAGTGACATTCCGCGACCTCTCCGATGCGGAGATCGAGCGCTACCTGCGCGCCGAGCAACCCTATGACTGCGCCGGCAGCGCCAAGAGCGAAGGCCTGGGCATTGCGCTGCTCGACGCCATCCACAGCGACGACCCCACGGCCCTCATCGGCCTGCCGCTGATCCGCACCTGCCGCATGCTGCGCGCCGCGGGCCTGGTGTTGCCATGACCAACTCCGCCACCACACCGGCGCCATCGGCCACGGGCACGCTCTACCTCGTACCCGCCCCGCTCGACTTCGGCTGCGACACCACCGCCCCGCTGCAGGACGCCCTGCCCGACAGCACCCTGCAGACCGCCGCGCGCCTGACGCACTGGGTGTGCGAAAACGCCAAGAGCACCCGCGCCTACCTCAAGCGCATCGACGCACTGCACCCGCTGGCCGCGCCCCTGCAGCAGCAGCAGATCACCGAACTGCCGCGCGAGGTGCACAAGAAGGGCGACCACGGCGACAAAGGCTCGGCGCCGTTCGACGCGCGCCCCCTGCTGGCCGCCGCGCTGGCGGGGCACGACATCGGCCTGGTCAGCGAGGCCGGGATGCCTGCCGTGGCCGACCCCGGCTCGTCCGTGGTGCGCGCGGCGCACGACCTGTCCATCCGCGTGGTGCCGCTGGTCGGGCCGGTGTCGCTGCTGCTGGCACTGGCGGCCAGCGGGCTCAACGGGCAGAACTTTGCCTTCGTGGGCTACCTGCCGCAGGATGCGCAGGAGCGCACCCTGCGCATCAAGGAGCTGGAGGGCCTGGCCCTGAAAACCGGCCAGACCCAGCTGTTCATCGAGACGCCCTACCGCAACGCGGCGCTGTGGCAGGCCCTGGTGCAGACCCTGCAACCCCACACCCGCCTGGCGCTGGCCAGCGGCCTGACCTTGCCAGAGGCCCGCATCCAGAGCCAGCTGGTGCGCCAGTGGCGCCAGCAGCCCGCGGCGCCCGACAACCGCACGCCGGTCGTGTTCGCGCTGGGCCGGTAAAGCCGGGCGACCTGGAGCCACCCCCATGAAGCACACTGCCACTATACTTTTGATAGCTGCAAGCGCTTATACATCCAGCGTCAGCGCGATCATTCGCTGCGAACTGGACGGCCAGCCCCTCAATGTCTCCAACGGCGCGGAACTGGCCGGCAAGTCGGGCCAGGTGCGCTGCCGCGAAGAGGACACCGGCCACCTGCAGCGCGAGCAAGAACTGCGCAATGGCAGGTTCATCGGGCAGGAACGCATGTTCGACCGCGAGGGCCGCCTGCTGCGCGAGCGCACCGTGAACGAGCGCGGCAACAGCCAGGGACGGGTGGTGGAGTTCTGGCCGAACGGTAAGGTGCGCCGCGAAGAGACCGTCGACAACGGCCGCACGCAAGGCGCCGTGCGCCGCTACGACGCCTCCGGGCGCCTGGAACGCGTGTCGTTCCACAGCGACGGCGAGGAAGTCTTTCACCTGGAATACAACAGCAAGAGCCAGCCCATGCGCCTGCTGTGCCCGCGCGCCAGCGTGCTGCCCGACGACCGCAAGCTTTGCGGCTTCGACGGCGCCACCGACACCGAGCTCTTTGCCGAGAGCGGCGCGCGGTCTGCGCAATTGCGCTACGACCAGGGCCGCGTGCTCAGCGCCACCGAATGGTCGAGCGACGGCGTCGTCGCCGCCCAGCAATCGGTGGTGGATGGTCGGCGGGTGCACCGGAGCTTCTACACCGAGGGCGGCAAGAGCGTGCTGCGCGAAGAGCGGGTCTTCACGCCGGACGAGCGCAGCTTGCGGGACACGCGCGGCCAGTTGCTGATGACCCGGCGCTATGGGTCTTCGGGCCAGCCGATCGAGCAGCGCAACTTTGAAGGCGGTCGCGAGGTGCAGGTGGAGCGCTGGTACCTGAACGGGTCCGTTCGCGAGCGCAGCACCTGGAGCGGCACCGGCCCGCAGGCCCGCCTGCTGCGCGAGATGTACCGCGACGACGGCAAGCTGGCACGCCGCGACCAGCTCAACGCGGACCAGTGGCCGGTGGGCACGCAGCAGGCCTTCCACGATAACGGCCGCCTGGCGATGGAGGAGCAGTACGCCACCACCCCCGACGCACGGGGCCGCACGCGCCTCACGGCGCGCAAGCAGTGGGACGACACCGGCAAGCTGGTCGCGGACGACATCATCCTGGAAGACGGCTCCCGCCAGCGCAAACCGGCCGGCACCGACAGCTGACCCCCACTGCACACCCCCCAAAAAACAACCCCGCGCAACGGTGACGTTGCACGGGGCAGGAAGGCTTGGATGATGGTCCGGTGCATGTCCGGTGCATGTCCGGTGCGTGTCCGGTGCGCACCCCATGGCCGAAGCACACACCGGCGAAGTGGCGCCATGGCGCCACGGCGCCCGGCTTGCTCAGCGCAGCTGGGGGCCGGCCCAGGCCAGCGACTTGACCGCACCCACACCGATGGCCGCGCCAAAGCGCTTGACCAGGCGCTCCGCCACGTTGTCGCGGCGGGTGTAGTCGATGATTTCCTCGGCCTTGACCACTTCGCGGGCCACGTAATCCAGGTTACCCAGCTTGTCGGCCAGACCCATTTCCACGGCCTGCTGGCCGGTCCAGAACAGGCCGCTGAAGGTATCGGGCGTGGTCTTGAGGCGGTCGCCACGGCCTGCCTTCACCACGCCGATGAACTGCTGGTGGATCTGGTCGAGCATGGTCTGCGCATAGGCACGCTGCTTTTCGGTCTGCGGGCTGAACGGGTCCAGAAAACCCTTGTTCTCGCCGGCCGTCAGCAGGCGGCGCTCCACGCCCAGCTTTTCCATGGTGCCGGTGAAGCCGAATCCGTCCATCAGCACACCGATGCTGCCCACGATGCTGGCCTTGTCCACGTAGATGTCGTCCGCGGCCGCCGCGATGTAGTACGCGGCCGAGGCGCAGGTTTCTTCCACCACCGCATAGATCGGCTTGCCGTGCTTGGCCTTCAGGCGAACGATCTCGTCGTTGATGATGCCGGCTTGCACGGGGCTGCCGCCGGGCGAGTTGATGAGCAGCACCAGTGCCTGCGAGCCCTCGTCTTCCAGCGCGCTGCGCATGGCGGCCACGACGAACTCGGCACTGGCCTCGGCCCCGGCGGCGATTTCGCCCTTGATGTCCACCACCGCGGTGTGGGGAGAGGTCTTGGTGGCGCTGGGCGATGCCTGGCGCAGTGCCATGAAGGCAATGGCGGCCACCAGCACCAGCCAGGTCAGGCGAAAGAAGATCTTCCAGCGGCGCGCACTGCGCTGCTCGTTGAGGGTGGCGAAGGCCAGCTTTTCCAGCGTGGCGCGCTCCCAGCCGGGTTCACGCGATGAGTCGCTCACAGATGCTCCTGAGTTTGTAGCTGATTGCGCCCACAGATCGGGCGCGGGGTTGCTCTTGGGGTCAAAGCCCGAAGAACCGGGCTGTTGGGAATCGGTCGTCATGTCATGGGGTCCTGGCACGGTGCAGCCGGCGCTGACTGCCGCTGCATCGGACCTGGGGGAGGTTTTTCAGAACGCGATGGGCTGCAGATGGTGGCCAGTATGCCAGTGCACTGCACCATCGCTTTCCGTCAGAGGGATTTTGACCAGCCCGCCCCGGCACGGCCCGCCTGCGCATTCGCCCGTGCTGGGCAGGTAGGCGGCCCCGTGCGTGGCGCACAGCAGCCACTGGCCGGTGTCGTCAAAAAAGCGGCCTGGCTGGTAGTCCATCTCCATGGGCACGTGCGTGCAGCGGTTGAGGTAGGCATGGGGCACACCGCGGTAGCGGATGGCAAACGCCCGGCAGGTCTGGCCCGCGTACACCACGTCGAAAGGCACCGCCAGGCCACCGTCGACCAGGTCGCCGCTGCCGCACAAGGGGATCATGCTGTCGGTGGCCATGGCGGTCAGGCGTTGTGCAGCAGCCAGTCGTGCAGCTCGCGCACCGAGTGCGCCACGTGCAGGGGCTCGAGCGCACCGAACACCTCGGGTTCGTGCGCGCCGTAGCTCACGCCCACGCTCGCGCAGCCGGCGTTCACCGCCATCTGCAGGTCGTGGGTGGTGTCGCCGATCATGAGCAGGCGCGCGGGCGGCACGTCGAACTCGGCCATCAGCTCCTGCAGCATCAGCGGGTGCGGCTTGCCCGCGGTCTGGTCGGCGGTGCGCGACCCGTCGAACATGCCGCGCAGCTGCACGGTGTGCAGCACTTCGTCCAACCCGCGGCGGCTCTTGCCCGTGGCCACGGCCAGCAGGTGGCCGCGCTCGCGCAGGTCGTTCAGCAGGGGCAGCACGCCCTCGAACAGGCTCAGGTCGTCCTGGTGCTGCACGTAGTGAAACCGGTAGCGGTTGGCCAGGTCGGTGTAGCGCTCGGGCGGCACATCGGGCGCAGCGTGGGCCAGGGCCTGCATCAGCCCCATGCCGATCACGTAGGCGGCCTGCTTGTCCGAGGGCACGGTGCCCCCCACATCGCGCACCGCCTCTTGAATGCAGCGCACGATGATGGCGGTGGAGTCGAACAGGGTGCCGTCCCAGTCGAAGGCGATGAGGTCGAAGCGGCGGGGGCGGAAGCTGGAGGCGGGCATGGGTGGTGTCACGCCTGGTCGGGCGCTGGGGTCACGAAGTCGGCCAGTTCGGGCGGCAGGTCGGCGTTCAGCGCCACGCGCTCGCCCGAGGCGGGGTGATTGAACTGTAACCGCCACGCATGCAGGAACATGCGCTTCATGCCCAACTTCAGCAGGCGTTTGTTGAGGTCGAAGTCCCCGTACTTGTCGTCCCCCACGATGGCGTGCCCCTGGCTGGCCAGGTGCACCCGGATCTGGTGGGTGCGGCCAGTCTTGATGGTCACCTCCAGCAGGGACATCACCGGCAGGCCCTGGGCCGGGCGCGCAGGGATCGTGCTGCGCACCCTGACCAGCGTGATGGAGCGCATGCCGTCCGGGTCGTCGGCCGTGGTCACGCGCACGCGCCTCTCGCCGTCGGCCTGCAGGTATTTGTGCAGCGGCAGGTCGATGACCTTCTTGTTGGCCGGCCAGACGCCGGTGACGAGCGCCAGGTAGGTCTTGCCGGTCTCTCGCTCCCGGAACTGGTCCTGCAGGTGGGTGAGCGCCGAGCGCTTCTTGGCCACCAGCAGGATGCCCGAGGTGTCGCGGTCCAGCCGGTGCACCAGCTCCAGGAACTTCGCCTGCGGGCGTGCCTGGCGCAATTGCTCGATCACCCCGAAGCTCACGCCGCTGCCGCCATGTACCGCCACGCCGGCGGGTTTGTCGATGGCGATGACATGCTCGTCTTCGAGCAGGATCGGGAATTCGCGCGCGGGCGCGGGGCGCTCGGCCTTGTCGGCCACCTTGTCGGAGATGCGCACCGGCGGCAGGCGCACCACGTCGCCCGCCTCCACCCGGGTGTCGGCGCTCGCACGGCCCTTGTTGATGCGCACCTCGCCGCTGCGGATGATCCGATAGACGTGCGTCTTGGGCACGCCCTTCAAATGGCGTATCAAAAAGTTATCGAGCCGCTGGCCCGCGGAGTCTTCGTCGACCTCCACCATGCGGACTGCGGGAAGCCCCGCAGCCGCTGCGGGCGGTTTGGCCCCTATAATGTGTTTCACCTGCGCGTTGTCATGTAAGTGGTTGATTTGTCTGGAGTTTAGTCCACACAGCCCTTGCCCCACGTTCAGGCACGTCGATGCCAACGGGTGTCGTGCACGCAGATTGCAGGCCAGATGCCTGTGGTGGCCTGCACAGCGCGCGGCGGGCTGACAGATTGAAACACTGATACGGAATCCCAGAAGCTGGCAGATGCACCCCACCCGGGCGCCACCTGCCAGCGGATCGAAGCGAGCATGTGGTTGTTGATGGCATGGATGGTGACCTTGTGGCGGAGGCTGCGGCCTTTGGCTGCACGCTCAAAATCGCCCTCAGCGCCCAGCCAGCAAGCGCAACCAGCTACTCTTTTGCTAGCAAAACTGCGCTCCTACCACTCGCCCCCATCCACGCGCCCCTGCCTCACGATGCTGCGCTAGAGCGCTGCAGATCATTGGCATCCCCGGCAATTCCCTTCGTTTCGATGCGTCAGTCCAGGCATTCACAGCTCCTGTAGAGCTTGTTGTATTGGTTTGGAAACTGTGGGCGGCAGCCCGCGCAGCCCTCCCTGTCGGAAGGTGAGCTGCACCGCTGCCGTCCGCGAAACACGGAAGGAATCGCATCATGAAGCGGATGCTCATCAACGCCACGCAGCCCGAAGAACGGCGCCTGGCCATCGTCGACGGACAAAAGCTCCTCGACTACGAAATCGAGATCGAAGGGCGCGAACAGCGCAAGGGCAACATCTACAAGGCCGTCGTCACCCGCGTCGAGCCCTCGCTGGAAGCCTGCTTCGTCGACTACGGCGAAGACCGCCACGGCTTCCTGCCGTTCAAGGAAATCTCGCGCAGCTACTTCGCCCCCGGCGTCTCGCCCAGCCAGGCACGCATCAATGAAGTGATCCGTGAGGGCCAGGAGCTGCTGGTCCAGGTCGAAAAGGAAGAGCGCGGCAACAAGGGCGCGGCGCTCACCACCTTCGTCTCGCTGGCCGGCCGCTACGTCGTGCTGATGCCCAACAACCCCCGCGGCGGTGGCGTATCGCGCCGCATCGAGGGCGAGGACCGCGCCGAGCTCAAGGAGGCGATGGACCAGCTCGAATACCCGAACGGCATGTCCATCATCGCGCGCACCGCAGGCATCGGCCGCACCGCGCCCGAGCTGCAGTGGGACCTGAACTACCTGCTCAAGCTGTGGACCGCCATCGACGGCGCTGCCAAGGGCGGCAAGGGCGCCTTCCTGATCTACCAGGAATCGAGCCTCGTCATCCGCGCGATCCGCGACTACTTCAACAACGACATCGGTGACATCCTCATCGATACCGACGACATCTACGAGCAGGCGCACCAGTTCATGGCGCACGTCATGCCCGAGCATGCCGCCCGCGTGAAGCGCTACCGCGACGACGCCGCGCTGTTCAGCCGCTTCCAGATCGAGCACCAGATCGAGTCGGCCTACGCCCGCACCGTGCAACTGCCCTCGGGCGGCGCCATCGTGATCGACCACACCGAAGCGCTGGTGTCCGTGGACGTGAACTCGGCCCGCGCCATCAAGGGCGGCGACATCGAGGAAACCGCCACCCGCACCAACCTGGAAGCCGCCGACGAAGTGGCCCGCCAGATGCGCCTGCGCGACCTGGGCGGCCTGATCGTCATCGACTTCATCGACATGGAAGAGTCGAAGAACCGCCGCGAAGTGGAAAACCGCCTGCGCGACGCGCTGCGCCAGGACCGCGCCCGCGTGCAGTTCGGCACCATCAGCAAGTTCGGCCTCATGGAAATGAGCCGCCAGCGCCTGAAGCCCGCCCTGTCCGAAGGCTCGTCCATCCCCTGCCCGCGCTGCGGCGGCTCGGGCCACATCCGCGACACGGAAAGCTCGGCCCTGCAGATCCTGCGGATCATCCAGGAAGAGTCCATGAAGGACAACACGGCCGCCGTGCACTGCCAGGTGCCGGTGGAAGTGGCCTCGTTCCTGCTGAACGAAAAGCGCACCGAGATCGCCAAGATCGAACTCAAGCAGCGCGTGGCCGTGCTGATGGTGCCCAACAAGACGCTGGAAACCCCCAACTACCGCCTGGAGCGCCTGAAGCACGACGACCCGCGCCTGGACCACATCGAAGCCAGCTACAAGCTCGCCGAAGAAGTGGAAGACCCCACCGCCGTGACGCGCCGCTCGCAAGAGCCCACCAACAAGCAGACCCCCGTCATCAAGGGCGTGCTGCCCGATGCACCCGCACCCGTGGCCGAGCCCCGCCCCGAAGGCGCGGCCCGCCCACCGCGCGCCGGCCAGCCGCCGCGCCATGGCGCAGGCAGCGCCGCACCCGCACCCGCCCCGGCACAAGCCCCTGCGGCAGCACCTGCCCCCGCAGCACCGCAGGAGCAAGGCTTCTTCGCCTGGCTCAAGAGCCTGTTCGGCTTCGGCACCCCGCCCGCCGCAGCCCCGGCACCCGTGGCAGCACCGGCGCCCGCGCCGGCCGCTGACACCACCGCCCGTGGCGAACCCCGCCGCGACGGCCGCAACGGCGAAGGCCGCGGCCGAGGCCGTGGCGGCCGCGATGGCGGCGGCAACCGCGACGCGCAGCGTGAAGGCGGCGGCCGTGACGGCCACCGCGAAGGCAACGGTGAAAACCGCCGCCCCCGTGGCGAGCGCCCGGCCGAAGGCCGTGGCCCCCGCGACGCCGAGGGTCGCCCACAGCGTGACGCAGAACGCCGCCCCGAAGGCGAAGGCCGCGACCCCCGCGAGGGCGGCCGCGAGCCCCGTGAAGGCCGCAATGGCCGCGACGGTGGCCGCAGCCGCCGCGATGCCGAGAGCCGCAACCAGGCCGCCGGCGTGAACGGTGACGCCACCGCAGCGCAAGCCCAGGTGGAAGGCCCGAACGGCCAGGTTGCCGCAGCAGACGCCGCAGCCGGCCAGCCACCCCGTGGCGAGCGCGGCCCGCGCCGTGAACGTGGCGAGCGTGGCAACCGCGGTGAACGCGGCGAACGCGCCCCCCGCAACGCCGAAGGCCAGGAAGCCGGCGCAGCAGCCGCTGCTGCCGCACCCGTGGCTGGCGACTTCGTCGACACCTCGCCCCTGGGCTCGCTGCCCGACCTGGACCTGACCGGCAACGAAACCGCAGGTAACGCCAATGGCAGTGGCAACGGCAACGGAGGCCCCGCCAGCGAAGAGCAGCGCCGCGAACGCCGCTCGCGCGACCGCTACGGCCGTGACCGCCGCGAACGTGGCGACCGTGGCCCGCGCGACAACGCCGACGCCGCTGCCGCCGCCCCGGCCATGCTGGACTTCGACCCCACCGTGGCCGCGCCGCAGGATGCCGCCGCAGCGGCTCCAGCCGCCGAGCAGGACGGCCAACCCCGCCGCAGCTACTTCAGCGCAGCCCCGGCCGCGCCAGCAGACGCCGCACCCGTGGTGGCCGCCGACGCTGTGGCAGTGCCCACCGCGTCTGCAGTGCCGGCCCCGGTGGCAGCCCCCGCTCCGGTGGCACCCGCCGCGGTGCCTGCTGCTGCAGCTGCACCGGCGCCGGCCCCGGCCGCCGCAGCACCCCGTGCAGCCGCGCCCTCGGCAGCCGCTCCCGCTGCCGCCGCGGCAGAGTCCATGCCCCGCGTGGCAGCCTTCACGCTGCCCGTGAGCGAGCTGCAGCAGGTGGCCGCATCGTCGGGCCTGCAGTGGGTGAACTCGGATGCCGACAAGATCGCCGCCGTGCAGGCCGCCATCGCTGCCGAGCCGCGCCCCATCCACGTGCCCCGCGAGCGCCCGCCCGTGGTGGTGCTGGACGAAGGCCCGCTGGTGCTGGTGGAAACCCGCCGCGACCTGTCGGACCTGACCCTGCCGTTCGAGAAGCCGCCCGCGGCCTGAGCGCGGCTTCGGCCCCCTGCTGACGCTTTCACGGCGTGACTCCGAAAAAGGCGGCTCTCTGGGCCGCCTTTTTCATGGGCGGGCCGCTCCCAGGCCAATCACCGTGGGCGGCCCCAAGGCCCGCTGCAGCAGTTACCATTTTGTCCGTCGCCCGCTGCTGCAACCCCGCCGCAGGGCGACCGCCTCCCCGGCCCCGGGGTTGCCGCATCACCGCGATGCAGGCAGCCTGCCCCCCCTCTTTCCACCGACCACCGCTCCGGCCCTGCCCATGCTGTTCCTGCTCTCGCCCGCCAAGTCGCTCGACTACGACACGCCCCTGCCCGAGGGCCTGCCGCACACCACGCCGCAGTTCGTGCCGCAGTCGAGCGCCCTCATCGACGTGCTGCGCACCCATTCACCGCAGAGCATTGCCTCGCTCATGGACCTGAGCGACAAGCTGGCCGAGCTCAACGTGGCCCGCTACCAGGCGTGGCGCCCGCGCTTCACCGCCACCAACTCGCGCCAGGCGGCGCTGGCCTTCAACGGCGACGTGTACGACGGCCTGCAGGCCCGGTCGCTGTCTGCCGACGACCTGGCCTGGGCCCAGGGCCATGTGGCCATCCTGAGCGGCCTGTACGGCGTGCTGCGCCCGCTGGACCGCATGCAGCCCTACCGGCTGGAGATGGGCACGCGCCTGGCCACCGAGGCTGGCAGCAACCTGTATGACTACTGGGGCAGCCAGATCGCCGAGCACCTGAACACCCGCCTGCGCGCCGACAAGACGCCCGTGGTCATCAACCTCGCCTCGCAGGAATACTTCAAGGCCGTGGACCGCAAGGCGCTCAAGGCGCGCGTCATCGACTGCGTGTTCGAAGACTTCAAGGACACCGGCTACAAGATCATCAGCTTCCATGCCAAGCGCGCACGCGGGCTGATGGCGCGCTACGCCGTCACCCACCGCGTGGCGACACCGCACAAACTGGAAGGTTTTGACCTGGACGGCTATGCTTTCGCCCCCGGGGCCTCCTCGCCGGAGCGCCTCGTCTTTCGCAGAGGATGAGGGCATGGCCCTGAGCGGCTCCGCCGCGTTTGCGTCGCCCCTTGCGCCGACCGTTGCGCCGCACGGCGCGCGTGCAGGGGGACGACGGCGTCCCTGGCCCGGCACAGCGCGCCCACGCGCGGCTGCCGGCCTCTGGTTGTGCCTGTTGTATGGAGAGCTAATATGACGACCGCCCAAACGATCACCCCTGAACTGCGCCGCTGGATCATCGAGCAGGCCCAGGCCGGCTATGCCGCGCCGGTGGTGCTGCAGTCGATGCGCGATGCCGGCTGGGACGAGGACGTGGCCGCCGATGCCATGGAAGTGACGCTGCAGGACCACCTCAACGAGTTGGCCGTGCAGCAAGGCCAGCCCAGTGCCGTGCCGGTGCCCGAGCCGCAGCTGGGCGACTCGCCCGCGCAGGTGGACTGCGGCGACCGCGTGGTGCACGTGCTGCTGGCCATGGCCCAGCCGCGCATCGTGGTGTTCGGCAACCTGCTCTCGCCCGAAGAATGCGACGCCCTGATCGCCGCGGCCGAGCCGCGCATGGCACGCTCGCTCACCGTGGCCACCAAGACCGGCGGCGAAGAGATCAACGACGACCGCACCAGCGACGGCATGTTCTTTCAGCGCGGCGAAGGCGAACTGCTGCAGCGCATCGAAACGCGCATCGCCCGCCTGCTGAACTGGCCCATCGAAAACGGCGAAGGCCTGCAGGTGCTGCACTACCGCCCTGGCGCCGAGTACAAGCCGCACTACGACTACTTCGACCCCGCCGAGCCCGGCACGCCCACCATCGTCAAGCGCGGCGGGCAGCGCGTGGGCACGCTGGTGATGTACCTGAACACGCCCGAAAAAGGCGGCGGCACCACCTTCCCGGATGTGCATGTCGAGGTCGGGCCGCAGCGCGGCAACGCCGTGTTCTTCAGCTACGAGCGGCCCCACCCCTCCACCCGCACCCTGCACGGCGGCGCCCCGGTGATCGCCGGCGAGAAGTGGATCGCCACCAAGTGGCTGCGCGAGCGCGAATTCAAGTAAGAATTTGAATAAAAACAGCCCCTACCGCTTGTCCCATGAGCGCTAGCAGCTATTAAAAACATAGCAAACCACCCGTCACCGTCCACGGGCACCGCATGAACACCCCAGAACAATCCCAACTCGGCAAATCCTCTGCCTACATCGACCAGTACGACGCATCGCTGCTGTTCCCCATCCCTCGTGCAGGCAAACGGGCCGAGATCGGCGTCACCGGCGCAGCCCCCTTCTTCGGAGCCGACCTGTGGACGGCGTTCGAGCTGTCGTGGCTCAACCAGCGCGGCAAGCCGCAGGTGGCGCTGGCGCACATCACCGTGCCGTGCGAGACGCCCAACATCGTGGAGAGCAAGTCCTTCAAGCTGTACCTGAACAGCTTCAACAACACGCGCTTTGCCGATGCGGCCGAGGTGCAGGCGCGCATCCGCGCCGACATCAGCGAAGCCGCCTGGCGCGGCAGCGAGCACCCGGCCACCGTGGGTGTGCGGCTCATCGGCCCCGAGCTTTTCGACCAGGAGCCCGTGCACGAGCTCGACGGCCTGAGCCTGGACCGCCTGGACGTGGAATGCACGCAGTACCAGCCCGCCCCCGAGCTGCTGACCGCCGAAGTGGGCCAGCCGCCCGTGACCGAGGTGCTGACCAGCAACCTGCTCAAGAGCAACTGCCTAGTGACCGGCCAGCCCGACTGGGGCAGCGTGCAGATCAGCTACAGCGGCCCGCAGATCGACCAGGAAGGCCTGCTGCAGTACCTGGTGAGCTTTCGCAACCACAACGAGTTCCACGAGCAGTGCGTGGAGCGCATCTTCATGGACGTGTGGACCCGCTGCAAACCCATCAAGCTCACGGTGTATGCGCGCTACACGCGCCGCGGCGGGCTGGACATCAACCCGCTGCGCACCAGCCACCCGCAAGGCCTGCCGCGCAACGTGCGCACGGCGCGGCAGTAGCCCTGCTGGGGACCCCCGATGGGTCGGCATAAAAGCACCTGAAACCGTTCACGCTGAGCTTGTCGAAGCGCCGCGCAAGGCTTCGACAAGCCTCTCCTGAGCCTGTCGAAGGGCTCAGCCCGAAGCATTGTTCGAGTGCAACGGGACCGGCCCCCTAAAAAAGCGATCGGGTGTGGGGGTCCGCTTCGCGCACCCGGCTCGCGCGCGGCTCCGGGGTGCCGTCCGGCACATCGCCCTCCCGCTCCAGCGTGCCCACACGCACGCCCAGCAAGCGCAGCTTCCGGTCGAGCGGCACGCGCTTGAGGCACAGGCCCGCCGTGCGGCGGATGGTGGCGGCGTCCTGGGTGTAGCGGTCCAGCGTCTGGTCGCGGGTAGCGATCTTGAAGTCGTCGTAGCGCAGCTTGATGCCGATGGTCTTGCCCACATAGCCCTTGCGCTGCAGGTCGCCCGCCACGCGCTCGCACAGGTCGGTGAAGATGGCCGACAGCTCCGCCCGGTCGCGCACGGCGTGCAGGTCGCGGTCGAACGTCGTCTCGCGGCTCATGCTCACCGGCTCGCTCTCGGTCACCACCGGGCTGTCGTCGCGGCCCCAGGCCACGCGGTGCATCCAGGCACCGCTGGACTTGCCAAAGCGCGCAATCAGCCACTGCGGGTCCTGCGCGGCCAGCTCGCCGATGGTGTGGATGCCCAGGCCCGCCAGCTTCTCGCCCGCCTTGGGGCCGATGCCGTTGATCTTGCGCACGTTCAAGGGCCAGATCTTCGTCTGCAGGTCGTCCTCGTAGACGATGGAGATGCCGTTGGGCTTGTTGAACTCGCTCGCCATCTTGGCCAGCAGCCGGTTGGGCGCCACGCCGATCGAGCAGGTGAGCCCCGTCACGTCGAAGATGCTTTTCTGGATGAGCCGCGCCAGTACGCGGCCCCCTTCGCGCTGGCCGCCGGGCACGTCGGTGAAGTCGATGTACACCTCGTCCACGCCCCGGTCCTGCATCACCGGCGCGATGTCGGTGATGGTGCTCTTGAACAGGCGCGAGAAACGCCGCACCTCGTCAAAGTCCACCGGCAGCACGATGGCCTGCGGGCACAGCCGGGCCGCCTTCATCATGCCCATGGCCGAGCCCACGCCGAACTGGCGCGCAGGGTAGGTGGCCGTGGTGATCACGCCGCGGCCCACGTAGTCCTTGAGCAGCGGGAAATCCTCCACCGGGATGAAGCGCCGCTCGCGCTCCTCGGAGCCGTCCGGGCCGCGCAGCAGCAACTCGTCCACCTTGCGCCGCCCGCCGCCGATGACCACGGGCAGCCCCTTGAGCTGCGGGTAGCGCAGCAGCTCGACCGACGCGAAGAACGCGTCCATGTCCAGGTGTGCGATGCGGCGCAGGCGGCCGCTCGATGCCGTGGCGGCAGATGGCGCGTCAGCAGATGAAGGCGCAGAGGCGTCGGGCGAAGGATCGGTCACACCCGCTATTTTGCGCGGTGTCTGCGCCGCAGGCGGGGTGCAGGCCTATCCTGCGACCCCCGCCATTCCAGCCTACCGCTTGAACAGGCCGGCGGCCGAGTTCTTCCACTTGTCCACCGCCTGCGCACCTGCGGCCAGCAAGGGCGCAGCGGCGTCCGCAGCACCAGCACCAGCACCGGCACCAGCGCTGGCGGTGGTGCCGGGCTGCGGCAGCGCAGCCGTATCGCCGCCCGCAGCCTCGTCGCCGGGCGCGGCCAGTGCTGCAGGTGCAGCGGCCAGCTGCGGCACGTCACGGCGGTAGTTGCCCGCCAGAATCTCGCGGTACTGCTCGCCGCCCGCGTACTCCTTCAGGGCCTTCAGGCGCACCGGGATGAAGGGGTGCGTGGTGCTGGAGTTTTCCATGATGGACACCAGCTGCACCAGCTTGTTGACCTCCTTGTGGGCCTCGGTCTGCGCGATGGTCTCTTCGATGTTGCGCTCGTCTTCGTAGCCCGTGACCTTGCCCGACAGCTTGGCCAGCGCGCTCAGGCCGGGTCCCAGGTTCTGCAGGCACAGCAGGCCCGCGCGGTCGCAGGTGAATTCGGCCCGGCGGTACCACTCCCAGTACGCCAGCAGCAGCGGAATGCGCAGCATGCCCACGCCGGGGATCGGCACGACCGACGCGAAGATGTCCCAGTAGCGGATCAGCATGTCGCCCAGCTGCCGGTACAGCCCGTGGGCGGCCTTGATGTGGCCCACCTCGTGGCCGATGACGAAGCACAGCTCGTCGGGCGTGAGCGCCTCCACCAGGCCGCTGTGCAGCACGATGCAGGTGCGCCGCTGGCCCGACGTATAGGCGTTGAGCTCGGGGTTGGTGGTGATGTATACATCCGGCACCTTGCACGACAGGATGGCGCAGCAGCGCTCCACCAGCGCATACAGCGAGCCATAGTTGTTGGCGTTGATGCGCACCATCTGCTCGTTGTTGTTCAGGTGCGTGATCTGCTCGGAAAAATTGGCGTCCAGCCACGACAGCAGCTGCCCCGCGCCCGGAATGCCCTTGAGCGTCGCCAGCGCCTCCTGGTCGCCCGGGTAGGTGAACGATGTGTACGAGATGTCGGTCAGGATCACCTGGCTGCTGGCATACACCAGGGCGTCGGCATGTTTGTGGGCGGGCATGGGAACGTGTGAAATGGATGGGGATGTGGATCATTCCACGCCCCAAGGCCCCACCCGGGCCCCGCGCCCCACCATCGTGTAACAAATGGCACGGCCTGGCCGCGCGCGCCCACCCGCTCGGGGCCGCCGCCTACTGCTTGGCCAGCGCCGCCTTGCGGATGCCCTGCAGCGTGCCGGTGGGCGTGATCGCCTCGGGGTCGATCAGGCAGTGCAGCACGCTGGGCAGGCCGCTCGCGCGTGCGCGGGCCAGTGCGGGGGCGAAGTCTTCGGTGCGCTCCACACGCTCGCCATGGCCGCCGAAGGCCTGGGCGTAGGCCTTGAAGTCGGGGTTCTTGAGCGCCGTGGCGCTCACGCGGCCCGGGTACTCGCGCTCCTGGTGCATGCGGATGGTGCCGTACATGGCGTTGTCCAGCAGCACCACGATGATCGGCAGGCCGTACTGCACGGCGGTCGCGAACTCCTGGCCATGCATCAGGAAGTCGCCGTCCCCCGCAAAGATCACCACCTCGCGCTGCGGCCACAGCCGCTTGCCGCCGACACCGGCGGGCAGCCCGTAGCCCATCGACCCGCTGGTGGGCGCCAGCTGGCTCGCAAACGTGGTGAAGGGCCAGAAGCGGTGGATCCAGGTCGCGAAGTTGCCGGCGCCGTTGCAGAAAATGGTGTCGGCGGGCAGCACGTCCTTGAGGTGCTGCATCACCTGCCCCATCTGCAGGTCGCCAGGGATGCGGATGGGCGTCGGGTCGCTCCAGGCCAGGTAGTCGGCATGGGCGGCTTCGGTGTGGGCCTTCCACGGCACCGGCGCCGTAGGGCGCACCGCGTTCAAGGCCGCGGCAAAGGCCTGCGGCGTGGCGTGGATGGCCTGCGTGGGGCGGTAGAGCTTGCCCAGCTCATCGGCGTCGGCATGCACATGCACGAAGGGCTGCGCGGGCGTGGGAATGTCGAACAGCTCATAGCCCTGCGACGGCACTTCGGACAGGCGCCCGCCCACCACCAGCACCAGGTCGGATGCGCGGATGCGCGCCAGCAGCTTGGGGTTCACGCCCAGGCCCAGGTCGCCGCCATAGCAGGCGTGCGTGGCGGCAAACAGCATCTGCCGGCGGAACGAGCAGTACACGGGCAGCGACCAATCTGCAGCAAAGGCCGTGAACTCACGCACCGCCTGCTCGGACCAGCGGCTGCCGCCCAGGATGGCCACGGGCTGCTTCGCCTTGCCCAGGCGCTCGGCCAGCTCGGCCATCTGCGCGGCGCCGGGGTAGGTTTCGGTGACCTGGTAGGGCAGCGCGTCGGCCACGGTGGCCGCCTCTGTCAGCATGTCTTCGGGCAGGGCCACCACCACCGGGCCGGGGCGGCCCGAGGTGGCCACGTGGAAGGCGCGCGAGATGAGTTCGGGCACGCGCGCCGGGTCGTCGATCTGCACCACCCACTTGGCCATGGTGCCGAAGACCGCGCTGTAGTCGAGCTCCTGAAACGCCTCGCGCCCCATGGCACCGCGCGCCACCTGGCCCACGAACAGGATCATGGGCGTCGAGTCCTGGTGCGCGATGTGCACGCCGGCCGACGCATTGGTCGCGCCCGGCCCGCGTGTCACGAAGCAGATGCCCGGCTGCCCCGTGAGCTTGCCCTGCGCCTCGGCCATCATGGCCGCGCCGCCTTCCTGGCGGCACACCGTCACGCCGATGTCCGCATCGTGCAGCGCATCGAGCACGGCCAGGTAGCTCTCGCCCGGCACGCAGAACAGCTGCTGCACACCGTGGGTGATGAGCTGCTGGACCAGGATCTGGCCGCCGGTGCGGCTCTGGGCGGGGCTGGAGGTGGAAGGCGTGGTCATATCAAAAGGTCCGGAACGAGAAATCAAACAAGAAAAACAGCGGGTCAACGCAGCGCCTCGCACGCACGGCGGATGCGTGCGCAGGCCTCTTGCAGATCAGCCATGCTGGCAGCGTACGAGATACGGAAATACGGCGCCAGCCCCAGCACGCTGCCCGGCACCACGGCCACGTGGAACTCGCGCAGCAGGTAGTCGCAAAAATCGGCGTCCGTGCGCAGCAGCGCGCCGCCCGGTGTGGTGCGGCCCAGCACGCCTTCGCAGCTGGCAAAGGTGTAGAACGCCCCCTCGGGCACGCGGCAGCGCAAGCCCGGCGATGCGTTGAGCGATGCCACCACCAGGTCGCGCCGCGCCTGGAACTCGCGGCAGCGCTCGGCCACGATGTCCTGCGGGCCGGTGAGCGCCGCCACCGCCGCGGCCTGGCTGATGGACGACGCGCACGACGTCGCCTGGCTCTGCACCACCGCCATGGCCGCGATCAGCGCGCGCGGACCCGCGCCGTAGCCGATGCGCCAGCCCGTCATGGCGTACGACTTGGACACGCCGTTCACCGTGAGCGTGCGGTCCCGCAGCGCAGGCAGCACCGCCACCGGCGTGGCAAACGCATGGCCGTCGTACAGGATGTGCTCGTAGATGTCGTCCGCCAGCACCCACACCTGCGGGTGGCGCAGCACCACTTCCAGGAGGGGCCGCAGTTGCTCGGCGCTGTAGGCCGTGCCGCTGGGGTTGGACGGCGAGTTGATGAACACCCAGCGCGTGCGCGGCGTGATGGCCGCATCGAGCTCTTGCGCCGTGATGCGAAAGCCGTTGTCTTCGCTGCACGGCACCACCACGGGCACGCCACCGGCGATCAGCACCATGTCGGCGTACGAGGTCCAGTACGGCGCGGGCAGGATCACCTCGTCGCCGGGGTTCAGGCTGGCCATCAGCGCGTTGTAGATGACCTGCTTGGCACCGGCGCCCACGGTGATCTCGTTCGTGGCGAAATCCAGGCCGTTGTCGCGGCGGAACTTGAGCTGGATGGCAGCCTTGAGCTCCGGCGTGCCGTCGAGCACGGTGTAGTGCGTGTCGCCCCGCGCCATGGCGCGCTGCGCAGCCTCCTGGATGTGCACGGGCGTGTCGAAGTCCGGCTCGCCCAGGCCCAGCACGATCACGGGCTGGCCCTGGCGCTTCAATTCATTGGCGGCCTGCGTGATGCGCACGATGTCCGACACACCGATGGCGCTGATGCGGTCGGCCGCGCGGAAGGCGGTGGCAGGGAGGGCTGCGGCAGGGAGGGCGGCGTTCATTGCTGGTAGGACTCCAGGGGCTTGTCGTTGGGCGTGGCGAACAGCTGGCGCAGCGTGGTGCCCAGCGGCAGGTTCAGGCTCATGTTCTTGGGCGGAATGGGGTTCACGAACCACTTGGTGTAGATTTTTTCCATCTCGCCGCTTTGCATCAGGCGCGTGAGCACGCCGTCCACCGCAGCCTTGAAGGTGGGGTCGTCCTTGCGGAACAGCAGCGCGATCGGCTCGGCGCCCAGCGGCTCACCCACGATGCGGTAGGCCGACGGGTCCTTGGAGTTGGAGATCAGGCCCGCCAGCAGGTTGTCGTCCAGCACGAAGGCATCGGCGCGGCCGGATTCGAGCAGCATGAAGCTCTCGTGGTGGTCCTTGCCCAACACCGTCTTGACGGGTGCGCCCAGTGTGCGCTCCTGCTTGCGCAGCAGCTGCACGGCTGTGGTGCCGGTGGACGCCGCGATCGTGCGGTTGCCCAACTGGCTGATGGACTTCAGGTCCGAATCCTTGCGCACCGCCATGCGCACCTCGCTCACATAGGTCGTCACCGCAAAGGCCACCTGCTGCTGGCGCGCGGTGTTGTTGGTGGTGGGGCCGCAGCCGATGTCGAGCGTGCCGTTCTGCACCAGGGGCAGCGTGTTCTGCGCGGTGACGGCCATGTATTCGAGCTTGGCGTCGGGCACGATTTCTTTCAGCACGCGTTCGCACAGCTCCACGTGGTAGCCCACGTACCTTTCATTCGCGCCCAGCGCGTAAGCCATGGGTGGCGAGGTCTCGCGCACGCCCAGCACGGCCTTGCCCGATGCCTTGATCTTCTCCAGCGTGGGGGTGGCGGGTGTCTGCGCGTGTGCGGGCGCCAAGGTGGCGAAGGCCAGGGTCAGGCCTGCGGCGAGCGCGGTGAAAGGGGTGCGGGAAGTTGCCATGGTCGTTGTCTCCGGTGGTGTTGTGGTTGGCAAAGGGAAAAAGGGAAAAGGAAAAAAGGTATTGCGGTCCCGCTTGGGGAGGCGCCCGGCTTCAGGTCTCACCCCGACCGTTCGGGCTGAGCTTGTCGAAGCCGGGCGCCGGCGCGGGGCATATCCAGGACCAAGGGTTGCGGGTTGCGGCGTGCATTCAGATCACGTTCTTTTCCAGCAGCGGCTCGTTGCGCGCAATGCGCTCGATGGACAGCGGCGACAGGTCCAGACTCTGGTAGCGCCCCGTCAGCATCAGCTCGGCCAGGCCGCGCCCCACGGCAGGGCATTGCTGCAGGCCGTGGCCCGAGAACCCGTTGGCCAGCACGAAGTTGTCGCACGCTGGATGCAGGCCCACGATGGCGTTGTGATCGAAGGTGTTCATCTCGTAGTAGCCCGCCCAGGCGCCCTGCATGCGCAGTGCCTCGAAGCCCGGAATGCGCTCGGCCAAGGTCGGCCACACGTGGTCTTCAAAAGCGTGGTGCTCAGGCTCCAGCGGCGCAAAGTCGGCATCGTCGCCAGCCTGCGGCGCAAAGCCGCAGATGAAGCCCTTGCCCTCCGGGCGCAGCCAGATGCCGCTGGTGTCGATGATCAGCGGACAGCCCGGCAGCGCCGCAGGGCTGGCCAGGTGGAACACCGTGCGGCGCTTGCCCACCACGGGCAGGTCGATGCCTGCCCAGCCTGCAATGGCCGCCGCCCAGGGGCCGCCGGCATTCACCGCATAGCTGCACGGGAGGGCATCGCCGCTTTTCAGTTGCACGCTGGTGACGTGCTGCACGCCGCCGCTGCGGGCCATCTGCAGTCCCACGGCTTCACCGGCCACGTAGCGCACGCCCTGGCTCTGCGCCTTCCTGCGCAGCGCGGTCAGCAGCAGGTAGCCGTCGAACCAGCCCTCGCCCGACAGCCCGAGCGACCCCAGCACCACGTCCTGCAGTGCCAGCCACGGAAAGCGCCCGGACAGCTGCTGCGGGCTGAGCAGCGCCACATCAGCGCCGTGCCGCTTTTGCAGCGCATGGTTCTCGCGCAGCGTGGCCTCGCCGGCCGCGGTAGCCAGGTACAGATAGCCGCCCTCGTGCAGGCCCACATCCGGCGCATCGCCGTTGCAGGCGAGCAGCGTGTTCACATGGCGCAGAAAGCCGATGCCGTAGGCCGAGATCTGAACATTGATGTCGGTAGAAAATTGCTGGCGGATGGAGCTGGCCGACAGCGCGGACGATGCGCGCGCATAGGTCGGGTCCCGCTCGACGACCACCACCGCGCAGCCCGGCTGCTGCAGCGTGAGGAAGTACGCGATGGCACTGCCGATGACGCCGCCGCCGATGATGACGAAGTGAGAGGAATCAGAGGCCATGGGTACCGTTCACACGCTACAACAGTGAGTTTGCCGATGGGGCTTCACGACTGGCGCGGCGTGGGCCAGCGGCCGCCGCGCAAGGGCCGCCCCGCCGCGCTGGCGGCGTCCCCCTTCGGGGGAAGGCGCCGCAGGCGACTCAGGGGGAACGCAAGGTCACACATCGAACGTCACACCTTGCGCCAGCGGCAGCGCCGTGGAGTAGTTGATGGTGTTGGTCGCGCGGCGCATGTAGGCCTTCCAGCTGTCCGACCCGGCCTCGCGCCCGCCACCGGTTTCCTTCTCGCCGCCGAACGCGCCACCGATCTCGGCACCGCTGGGCCCGATGTTCACATTGGCGATGCCGCAGTCCGAGCCGGCGGCCGACATGAACTGCTCGGCCTCGCGCACATTGAGCGTGAAGATCGACGACGACAGGCCGGCGCCCACCGCGTTGTTCATCGCGATGGCTTCATCGAGCGTGCTGTAGCGCACCACGTACAGGATGGGCGCAAAGGTCTCGTGCAGGGCCGGGCCTTCGTGCGCCTTCAGCTCCACCAGCGCGGGGCGCACGTAGTGCGCGTCGGCACCGCCAATGCCTTCCACGCGGCCACCGCCGTGCACCGTGGCGCCCAGTGCGCGGCTTTGCTCCAGGGCCTTTTGCATGCCGTCGAAAGCCTGGCGGTCGATCAGCGGGCCCACCAGGGTGCCGGCCGCGCGGGGGTCGCCCACCTGCACGTTGGCGTACACCTTGGCCAGCTGGGGCACCAGCTGGTCGTAGATGCTCTCGTGCACGAACAGGCGGCGCAGCGTGGTGCAGCGCTGGCCCGCCGTGCCCATGGCAGCGAACGCAATGCCGCGCAGCGCCAGGTCCAGGTCGGCCGAGGGGGCCACGATGGCGGCGTTGTTGCCGCCCAGCTCCAGAATGCCGCGTGCAAAGCGCGCCGCCAGGCGCGGCCCGACCGCGCGGCCCATGGCGGTGGAGCCCGTGGCCGACAGCACCGGCACGCGGGCATCGTCCACCAGCTCTTCGCCGATGTCGCGCTGGCCGATGAGCAGCTCCAGCAGGCCTTCGGGTGCGCCGCCACCGGCTGCGTTGAAGCGGGCCACCGCGCGCTGCGCAATGGCGTGCGTGGCCAGGGCCGTGAGGGGGGTCTTTTCAGACGGCTTCCACACCACCGAATCACCGCACACCAGCGCCAGCGCCGCATTCCAGGACCACACGGCCACCGGGAAATTGAAGGCCGAGATCACGCCGCACACCCCCAGCGGGTGCCAGGTTTCCATCATGCGATGGCCGGGGCGCTCCGTGGCAATCGTCAGGCCGTACAGCTGACGCGACAGACCCACCGCAAAGTCGCAGATGTCGATCATCTCCTGCACTTCGCCCAGGCCTTCGGACGGGATCTTGCCCGCCTCGATGGTCACGAGCAGGCCCAGGTCCGCCTTGGCGGCGCGCAGCTCTTCGCCCAGCAGGCGCACCAGCTCGCCGCGGCGGGGCGCAGGCACATCGCGCCACAGCTGGAACGCGGCGTGCGCGCGACCAATGGCGGCCGTAGCGTGGGCCGGCGAGGCCTCCGGCACCGCACCGATCGCCTCGCCCGTGATGGGCGAGCGCACCGGCAGACTGCCGCCGCTGTAGGCCGCACGCGAAACGCCCAGGCGTTGCAGCAGTTGATCGACTTCGGACACAAGGGAGGTGGCAGCAGGTGTGGCGGACATGGCGGCTCGCAAAGATCGGAACGACAAGGACAAAAAAGATGAACAGGCGCAGCCCGCAAGATGCCGCAGGTGCGCCGATGCCCGCCAATATCCGCCAATACCGCAGTGCTGGATAGCAAAAAAACGGAACTACTTGATCACATTCGAGAATGAAGTCCCTGAAAATACCAGCGCCACCGCCGCGCCACCAGCCAGCGCCAGCGGCGCGGCCAGCCCACGCCCTGCCGGCGCTCATCATTCCCCCTACGCATGACCATGCTGCGCCGCTCCTTCCTGCCCTCCACCGCCGATCTGCTGGCCTTCGAAGCCGCGGCCCGCCACCAGAGCGTGTCGCGCGCTGCCGAGGAACTGCACCTCACACAAAGCGCCGTGTCGCGCCAGATCCGGCAGCTGGAGGAGCAACTGGGCACCGCCCTCTTTCACCGCGTGCGCCAGCGCGTGGTGCTGACCGACGCCGGCCGCGTCTACGCCGCCGACGTGCAGGCCGTGCTGCAGCAACTGTCGGCCAGCACCCAGAAGGCCATGGCTTTTGCCAGCACCGACGGCCTGCTCAACCTGGCGGTGCTGCCCACCCTGGCCACCCGCTGGCTCATCCCGCGGCTGGCGGGCTTCATGGCGCTGCACCCCGAGGCCATGGTCAACTTCTCGGCCCGCACCGAGCCCTTCGACTTTGCGGGCACGCCATTCGACGCGGCCATCCACTTCGGTGCCCCGCACTGGGCCGGCGCCGTGTGCGAATACCTGATGCACGAAGAAACCGTGCCCGTTTGCAGCCCCGCCTACCGCGACCGCCATGCCATCCGCACCCCGCAGGATCTGACCCGCGTGGTGCTGCTGCAGCAAAGCACCCGCCCCACGCAGTGGGCCGAATGGTTCGACCTGGTGGGCGCCCCGGCCGCGCTGGCGCTGCGCGGGCCGCAGTCCGAGCATTTCTCCATGATCGCCCAGGCCGCCGTCTCCCACCTGGGCGCCGCGCTGCTGCCGCGGTTTCTGATCGCGCAGGAGCTGGCAGCCGGCAGCCTGGTGGAACTGTCGGACCAGGTGCTGACCAGCACCGATGCGTACTACCTGGTCTACCCGGAGGCGCGGGCGCAGACACCGCTGGTGAAGGCATTCAGGGACTGGGTGGTGGGGGAATGCGCGGGGCGGGCGCAATAGACGGGTGTTTACCCCGGCTGCTGTGATATTCGATGGATTGGCTTGCCATCTATCTCAACGATGACACCAGACATCCCAGGAAATTGACTGGCTCGCGCCGGTCCTCCATAAATGACGTCGAGCCGAAAGTCAGAGGGGGCCACTCGCCTGATGACCAGTTTTTTTATGGCCTGGCCTTCCTCGATATCTGTCAAATTGATTCGACGACCAGTGCTTGAGTAATCGCACATTATTTCAGGAATAACGTCATTTGAAATTGCCACGCCCCTCGACTTGTCCTGAAATCCTGAGACCATCGAATATAGATAGTGCTTGCGGCCATCGATATTTAACTGAGCAATTTCGACATAAGAATCCGCAAACACGAAGCATTCATGCCCAGACCTTGATTTCCAAGCAACGAAACTTACCAACAAGATCACCAACAAAGGTAAAAAAAATAATAATTTCAACATTAAACGCATTACCCCACCCTCCAATGCTCATGCCACTCAACACGGTACCAAAATTTCTTTGCAATCCCTATCTTTTCCATATGGTTAGACAACCCATCTGGCAATCGCAATTTCCGACCATTCAGAGGTATTTCGGTGATATTTTTATCATCCTGCTCATCGGCATAATCAACAAAGTCATACAGACTGCTGACACTCCAACGAGTGAAGAATAAATTCCTTTGATACGAAGTCGCCGCCATCAAGTAAAAACGGTTGTCAGTATATTTCAAGCGAACATTGATTTCTTCAGCCTTCAAAGTACCATCATTTGTGACAATGTTTCCTTGAGTGGGTTTATGCCGATTTTGCGAGCGGAGAGGATCCGCAAATTTGGAACGTTGAAATTCCACGTCAGACGTTTTAGCAATCGCAAAAAATTTATTGGTATTTTGTCTATTTGAAATATATTTCTTCAAAGCAACAATTGCATCTTGAACAATAACAGAATACCGATAGACAAATGGATTCAGTATAACCTCATGCCCGCCGCCATGAACATAATGATTGGCGAGCAGCGCCGCCTCAGAAAAACCTAGATACTTCCCACCCCACCAAAAAGCCTCATAAATATTGACTAAAAATTCTTTTTCATCATCTGTAAAACTGGAGTTTATTTTGGCTTTACAGGCAAGATAGTCAATTGTACTTTGCACCAAATCAAAACCCTCTGTGACACCGAAGACTTGAGCCTTCCCCAGATGCCAAAGCGGAGCGGTCGGTACATTCTCTCTATTTTTTAGACAGATACTTGCTTTCTGCGCGACCTGCTCAACAGTCTTTTTCTGAATTACCAACTTGAATTCCTCACGAATTTTAATACCACCATTGGCTCGTGCTGAGCCTGGGGGCGTGGATCTGCCCGCCAAATCCACGCACTGTGCATTAAATTATCATGGGAGCTCGTGCTCGCACAGCCTTTAAATCGGATATGCCTTTATCAAACAGAAAATGAAATTTTGTTATTTATCGAATCGCCAATCATCGCGGTAATGTCGAGCCAACCGTCGCGGGCGCGAGGCACGGTGTTGTGCGTTGCCGCTGGACGCTTACCAATACTGAAAGCGGAATTGACCAAAAGGAATATGAATGATGCTCCGCTGCTAACTCAGCATTGAAGGCGAAGGGTCTCAACAATAGCCCCCCCAACACCGCGATGCAATAGTGGTGCTGACGACCTTAGAGCCCGTGTAGCGCGCCACCTTTTTGACCAACACGCGCAACTTTAAGTGGCCCTGAGTTCAATCTTGCGCTCGATGACCCTCGAAACCAGGCCGTACTCGACCGCCTCCTCGGCCGACAACCAGCGGTCGCGCTCGATGTCCTCCAGCACCACGGCCAGCGGCTTGCCGGTTTCGCGCGCGATGGTGCGTGCGATGCGCTCCCGGGCCTTGACGATCTCGCGGGCCTGGATGGCGATGTCGCTGGCCGGCCCGCCCGCACCGCCACTGGGCTGGTGGATCAGAAAGCGCGTGTTGGGCAGGCAGTAGCGCCGCTCGCGGGGCACGGACAGGTACAGGTGCGTGGCGGCACTGCCCACCCAGCCGGTGCCGATCATGTTCACCGGGGCACCGATGAAGCGCACGATGTCGTGGATGGCATCGCCCGACTCCAGGTGCCCGCCTGGCGAGCTGACCAGCACGTCGATGGGGTCGGCGCTCTCGGCGTCCAGCGCGATCAGGCGGCGCGTCACATCGGCCGCGATCACATCGGTCACGGTGCCGAAGATCAGCAGGGTGCGGGCCTTGAAGGCTTTCTCCTCCAGGTAGGAGGTGCGCGGCTCGGTGGCGCTGGACGGTGCGGGGGTGTCTGGGCTGTTCACGGTGAATCCTTGTAGTGGAACTGCCTTGACGAACGGCGCGCCGGTTTCGTGACATCCGCGCGCCCAGCAGGCCTGTGGCAAGATTTGCCGATGCACGACGAATACCGGATGGCCCTGATCGACACCGACCGCAGCCGCCTGGTGCGGGCCGCCACGCGGCTGCTGGGCCCGGCAGAGGCGGAGGATGCGGTGCAGGACGCCTACATCCGCGCGCTGGAGGCCGATACGCGCGCGCTCAATACCGCCCAGGCCTGGCTGCTGACCGTGGTGCGCCACCTGGCCATCGACCGGCTGCGCAGACGCGATTGGATGCAGCAGTGGCTGGCCGAGGCAGCCACGCCACAGGCGCCCGCCGCGGCGCCGTCGGCCGAGAGCGATGCGGCGCTGGCCGAAGAAGTGGCCCACGCCTTGCGCCTGCTGGCGGCCTGCCTGAGCCCCACCGAGGGCGCTGCCGTGCTGCTGTACGAGGTGTTTGAGGCCAGCCATGCGGAGATCGCATCGGCGAGCGGCCGCACCGAAGCCGCCAGCCGGCAGCACATCCGCCGGGCACTGCACAAGCTGCGGCAGGCAGCAGGCCGTGGCGAGCACACCCCGGCGCGGGGCGACAGCGAGGGCGATGGCCACGACCCTGCGGTCCTGCGCGTCTACCTGCAGTCCCTGCAATGGCGCGACCCGCAAACCCTGTGGGCCATGGTGCGCCAGCCCCCCATCAGCGCGTCTTCGGCCATCACCCGTCCAGCCACCACCCGCATGCCAACCACGTCCTGCGGGGTGGTGCAGGTGGGCGGCCAGCTGGGCCTGGTGCTCACGCTCGACGGCGTGGCCCTGTGCGTGCTGCCGCTGGGCGTGCGCAATATCGAGTGCGATCTCCACGCCGCGCTGCAGTAGTACCAGACACAAAAAGGCCGCTGCGCCGTCCTGCAATGCAGGCCAGGCGCAGCGGCCATCTTCAAGCATCCGTCAGCGGACGGGCACAGCGGTAGCGCGCGGCCCGGCGCCGCGGCGCTTCCACAGCGCGATCAACACGTGGGCACCGATGGCCAGCGCCAGCAGTACGGCGGCCCCCAGGCCCCACAGGGCCCACGCCAGAACCGACACCGTGCCGGACAGCGCTGGAACGGCTTCCAGGGCGCCCTGGACCACCGGGCCTGCCGAGGCGATCACGGACTCCAGCTCCCGTGCCAGCTGCGGCGGCATCCACGCCCGGACCCACTCAGGCAGCAACACGGCGTTCATCGCCGACGTTCCCGCCGACAACGCCCCTGCGCTGGACACAGCCCACAGCGTCACCGCATGCACGCCCCAGCAGACCACGGACCACAGGGCCAGCAGCATGAACGACAGAAACCAGCTGATTGCGTAAAACATCGAATGCGTCCTTTCAAAACGGCAAGTGCCGAGTATGGGGACGGCAGACGGCAAGACACACCAGCTTGAACCGAACTTTGTATTCGGTTTTACCGAATCAGCGACTGCCTTTAGTTTTAGAACTGCACCATCCTTGTGACCTGCGGGTGTCGCCCAAGGACACCTGCACCGCCCGTGGCCGCTACGGGCAGGTCAAACCGCAGCCCGGTTGCGCCCCGCCGTCTTGGCACGGTACAGGCCGCCGTCTGCCGTTTCGATGAGCTGCCGCTCGCAGCCCTCCGCATAGGGCCCCGCCATCGTCGCGGCCCCGACACTCACCGTGACGCAGCCGAACGCGCTGCCGGTATGTGGCACCGCCAGCGCCTCGACCTGCCTGCGCACCACCTCGGCCACCACCAGCGCCCCGTCCAGGTCGGTGT
Source organism: Acidovorax sp. Leaf191 (assembly GCF_001424425.1). GTDB lineage: Bacteria > Pseudomonadota > Gammaproteobacteria > Burkholderiales > Burkholderiaceae_C > Acidovorax. The sequence continues at coordinate 77,748 of NZ_LMPT01000021.1, read as the reverse complement.
TGGGCAGGATGATCGCCAGCTCCTCGCCCCCATAACGCGCCACCAGGTCCCCCGGGCGCTGCGCATGCTGCAACAGGCACCGGGCCACGGCCTGCAGGCAGGCATCACCCTCCACATGGCCGTAGGTGTCGTTGAATCCCTTGAAGTGGTCCACGTCGATGAGCAGCAGCGACAGCGGCGTGCCTTCGCGGCTGGCGCGCCGGCATTCGGTGTGCAGGATGTCGTCGAAACACCGGCGGTTGGCCAGGCCCGTCAACTGGTCTTGCGCAGCCAGGGCTTCGAGCTTCTGGTTCACCTGCAGCAGGTCTTCCCGGGCGGCGACCAGCGATGCCTCGGCGCGGGTGCGGCGGCGGATGTCGATCAGCAGGTGCCACCCGATGACCGTGATGCCCACCAGCAACGCACCCACCACGCCCGCCGTCAGCAGCGCCTGGCGCCACCAGCCCTCCAGGGCTTCGTCCTTGCCCACGGCCACCGTGGTGGTCAGGGGATAGCGGTCGCTCTTGCGATAAGCGTACAGCCGGTGTATGCCGTCGATGCCGGATTTGAACGACGCAGTGCCGGCGGTTGCACCCGAATAGAAGCGCTGGAAGTTGGCAGACTTGGAGAAGTCACGGCCCATGTCCTGCTCACGGTAGGGGTAGCGCACCAGCATCTGGCCGCCGGTGGTGGTGAGGCCGATGGCGCCCTCCGTGCCGACATCGACCTTGCCGAACTGCTCCAGAAAACTCTTGATGCCCAGGCTGATCACCACCACGCCCGCAAAGCGCCCGTTTGGGCCGTCGAACCGGCGGCTCACGGTGATGACCCAGTCCCCGGTGGAGCGGCTCTGGATGGGCGGGCCGATGAAGGGCTCGGGCGACGGGTTGCCACGGTGGTGCGCAAAGAATGCCCTGTCCAGGCCGCTGACCTGCGCGGGCACCTTGCCGGTGGACGTCATCAGCCAGCGGCCAGAGTCGTCATAGATGACCAGGCTGTTGAGCTGGTTGAGCAGGGGCTCCTGCCGGTCGATCAGCCGCTGCAGGCGCTGCAGGTGGCCCGGCCCGGTGCCCTCGGCCTCCAGCCGCTCGCTGAAGTCCAGCAGCAGCATGGCGCTCTGGGTGATGACGCCTTCGGTGTAGGTGTTGAGCGTCTGGGCCAGGTTCAGGTTCTGGGTGTCGGTTTCTGCCAGCGAGTGATCCCGCGCGGACCAGATCTGCCACGCCGTGGTGGAGGCGACCGACAGGTACACGGCGATCAACAACAGCGCCGCCAGGCGCACATCACGCTTCATCTTTTTGCTTCCCTCTCACATGCCGGACTTCGTCCGCGCGCTCCCCTGCCAGACCGGCAGGACCTCGCACGAGGCTACTCCTGCTGCATGACTTGTTCTCTTGTAGGCCCACCATACTATGGACAAACCGCGGCATCAATCACGGAATGAACGGGCGGATCACCCCATTGCCAGGGTCGATTCGGGCCGGTACAGGCGGGTACAGGCTATTGCAGGGGGCAGGTGCGCAGAGGGTGGGAAGACGTGGCACCACGCTGCGGCGTCTCACGGCGCCCACCCCCGTGCCATCAGGCGCGCGGCGGCCTGGCCTCGCGCACCATGAGCCAGTAGGCACGGCCCGAGACAGGCTCCACACAGGGCACCTCGCGCACGAAGCCCAGGCGTCGATAGAACGCCAGGCTGAGCGGGTTGAAGGTCTCCAGATAACAGGTGGCGCCTGCCACATCTGCGCGGGCCAAGGTCTGCGCAACCAAGCGCTGCGCCACGCCGCGGCCCCGCGCTGCGGGGCGCACCCCCAGGATCGACAGGTACCACGCAGCGTGCAGCGGGTCAGGCACCTGCGCCTCCATCGCGGCACCGATGCGCTGGTAGTTGTCAAAACCCATGGGGCCGAGGCAGCGGGCCAGGCCCTCGGTGCGCCGCGCACTGTGCACCGCCTTCTCGCTGGCGGTGGCCCGGCTGGTGGCCCACAGCGCTGCGCCGTCATCACCCGACACCATCACCTCGCCCACCGCATTGGCCTCGTCCATGGCCAGCGCAAAGTATTGCGCCAGCACGCGGTGGCGCAGTGCGGGGTCGTGTGCGCTGTCGACGGTGACGGCCTGGTAGAACGGGTCGTCCATCAGCGCGGTGGCCAGGGCGTCGCACACCGGCGATGGCTCGGGCAGCGGTGGCAGCGATGAGGACGTAGGGTGTGTGTGCATCTGCGTTGTGGTGTGTGGCAGGCCAGGGCGCGCATCGCACAGCGGCAGGCCAGGATGCGCGCGGTTGCTCGTCAGTCGGGACGCCCCGGCAGCAAGGCCGGGTCTGCGCCAGGCATAAACCGCTGCTCGGGCGGCGAGCCCGCCAGGCTCTGCGCAGGCCTTCTCAGCGTCGCATCGAACGGGTTGATCTTCGGCCCGATCGCGGCCGCCTCGCGCTTGAGCAGTTCCACCACGGTGGGCATGCGGTCGGCGTTCAGGCGGTCGGCGATGGTGCCCACGCTCAACGCCGCCACGGCGCGGCCTTCGCGATCACAGATGGGCACGGCCACACCGGCCATGCCTTCGAGCAGGCCGGTGTTGCGGCCTGCGTAGCCCTGCTGGCGCACGCGCTCGATCTCGGTACGCAAATACACCTCGTCGTACACGCCGTACTCGCGCACGCGGGACAGGTTGAATCGGATGACCTCTTCGCGCTCGGCCTCGGGCAGGAACGCGAGGATGGCCAGCGCGCCCTGCCCCACCCCCAGCGCCACGCGGCCACCGATGTCGCCGGTGAACGAGCGGATCGGGAAAGGCCCCTCGCTGCGGTCCAGGCAGATGGCGTCGAAGCCGCTGCGCGCCAGCAAAAAGATGCTGTCGCCCAGGCTGCCGCACAGCCGCAGCAATGCCGGGCGGCACAGGCTGCGCAGGTCGCCCGGGTTGCCAGCGCGCGCAGCCAGGGCGAAGAAGTCCATGCTCAGCCGGTAGAGCTTGCTGCGCTCGTCCTGCTCGACCATGCCTTCGGCCACCAGCGACTGCAGCAAACGGTGCGTGGTGCCCTGGGTGAGGCCGATGGCACGCGCCAATTGGGTGACCCGGCCGCCCTCGGCCTGCACGGCCACCAGGGCGCGGATGAGGGCAAAGACCCGGGGGACACCGCCCGTGCCTGCGGTTGCTGCTTCCATGCGTCGTTCCTGCGGAATAGATAGGTTCCATTTTACCCATCACATTCCAATGATCGGAATAATTTAAAGAAAAATTCTGATTAGTGGAATACCCGGTGCGATCTGGTTCGGTTGTTGCAATAGAGTGAACTGAAAACGCCGGGCACCCCCATCCTGAACGATCCCATGCACCGCCGCGGTGCAGCGGTGCCAAGGCACCTTGTTTGGCAAAGGCCGCCCGGCACAAAGACATCCATGCGCCGCGCCGTCAGAGCACGCGCCTGGCAAGAAACCGGAACCCGAAGAAAGGCCCCCATGTCCTTCCTCCAACTCACTGATGTGACCAAGTTCTACGGCAGCACCTGCGCGGTGCAGTCCATGAACCTCACGGTGGAAAAAGGCGAATTCGTCTCCCTGCTCGGCCCCTCGGGCTGCGGCAAGACCACCACCTTGCAGATGGTGGCGGGCTTCGAGGCGGTGAGCAGCGGCCGCATCGAGCTGGACGGGCGCGACATCACCCACGCCAAGGCCAACACGCGCGGGCTGGGCATCGTGTTCCAGAGCTATGCGCTTTTTCCGCACATGACGGTGGCCGACAACGTGAGCTTTGGCCTGGAGATGCGCAAGGTGCCCAAGGCCGAGCGCAAGGACCGGGTGGCACAGGCCCTGGGCCTCGTGCACCTGGAGCCGCACGCCACGCGCTACCCGCGCGAACTGTCGGGCGGCCAGCGCCAGCGCGTGGCCCTGGCGCGCGCACTGGTCATCGAGCCGCCCGTGCTGCTGCTGGACGAGCCGCTGTCCAACCTGGACGCCAAGCTGCGCGAGGAGATGCAGTTCGAGCTGCGCCAGATCCAGCGCAAGGTGGGCACCACCACGGTGATGGTCACGCACGACCAGAGCGAAGCCATGTCCATCAGCGACCGCGTGGTGGTGATGGAGGCCGGCCGCGCCACGCAGATCGACCACCCGCACCGCGTGTACGAGCACCCGCGCACCCGCTTCATCTCCACCTTCGTGGGCAAGGCCAACCTGGTGCCTGGCAAGGTCACATCGGCCAACAGCACCCACACCCACGTGGGCGCCGGGCCCATCGAGGTGCGGGTGGACGGCGCACAGTTTCGCCCCGGCGCGGCCGTGCTGCTGAGCGTGCGGCCTGAAAAGCTGCAGTTGGTGCCCGCAGTGCAGGGCCGCATCGACGGCGAAGTGCGCGAACGCTTCTTTCTGGGCAGCCAGTGGCTGTACCGCGTGGGCACCCCCCTGGGCGACCTGATGGTGCTGGTGCCCAACGACGGCCGCAACGCGCTGGACGAAGGCGACCGCACGGGCCTGGACTGGCCCGACCACTGCATGCGCCTGCTGCCCACCGATGAATCCGCGGTGGCTGGCGCCGAGGCCGAGGCCACGCCATGACAGCCGCCCCATCGACCCTGTCCGCAGCGCCCCACCCGCTGCTGGGCAAGAAGGCCATGCCCTGGTGGCTGTCCGGCCCGGCGCTGCTGCTGTTCACCGTGCTGTTGCTGGTGCCGCTGGCGCTCACGGCGGTGCTGTCGTTCAACGCGTTCGACCCGGCCACAGGGGTGAAGGCGGGCGAGTTCACGCTGGAGCACTACCGCCATGTGTTTGCCGATTCGTACTACCACGCGATCTTCTGGCGCACGTTCTGGATCGCCGGGCTGGTCACGCTGATCTGCGTAGCGATTGGCGCACCCGAGGCGTACGTGCTCAGCCGCATGCGCAACCCGTGGCGCTCCATCCTGCTGCTGGTGGTGCTGGCGCCCTTGCTGGTGTCGGTGGTGGTGCGGGCCTTTGGCTGGAGCATGCTGCTCGGCCCCGAAGGCCTGGTGAACGCGGCCTTCGGCCTGGTCGGCATCGGCCCGGTGAAGATGCTCTACACCGAGATCGCCGTGGTGGTGGCGCTGGTGCACGTGATGCTGCCGTTCATGGTGATCCCCGTGTGGACATCGCTGCAGAAGCTGGACCCGGGCGTGGAGAACGCCGCGCTGTCGCTGCAGGCCTCGCCCTTCACCACCTTGCGGCGCATCGTGCTGCCGCAGGTGCTGCCGGGCATCTTGTCGGGCAGCCTGATCGTGTTCGGCCTGGCAGCCAGCTCGTTCGCCATTCCCGGACTGCTGGGCGGGCGGCGGCTGAAGATGGTGGCCACGGTGGTGTACGACGAGTACCTGCACGAGCTGAACTGGCCGCTGGGCGCCGCCATTGCGCTGACCTTGCTGGTGGCGAATCTGGTGGTGATGCTGAGCTACAACCGACTGGTTGAAGGCCGTTACAAGAAGTCTTTGGGATGAACATGACGACCCCCACGCTCCACCACTTCGTGTATTCGCTGCTCCCCCAGGGGGCGCAGGCCTCCCTTGGGGCGGCCCGGCGGGAGTCCTGATCCATGCACAAGAACGGCCCCATCGCCCTCGCGTTCAACGCGCTCGTCATCGCCTTCATGCTGGCCCCGCTGCTGGTGGTGTGCATCGTCGCCTTCACGCCGCACAACACGCTGACGCTGCCCACCACCGAGTTCTCGCTGCGCTGGTTCAAGGCGGTGTTCGACCACCCGGACTTCATGCAGTCGTTCTGGAACAGCCTGTGGCTGGCGCTGGCGTCTGCCACGCTGGCGACAGTGCTGGCAGTGCCCGCGGGCATTGCCATCACGCGCTACGACTTCCCCGGGCGCGGCTTTCTCAATGGGCTGTTTTTGTCGCCGCTGATCATCCCGCACCTGGTGCTGGGCGTGGCCCTGCTGCGCCTGTTCGCGCTGATCGGCGGCACGGGCAGCTTTGGCTGGCTGGTGGTGGCGCACGCGCTCATCGTCACGCCGTACACGCTGCGCCTGGTGGTGGCGGCGCTGGTGGGGTTTGACCGCAGCGCGGAGCACGCAGCCCTGTCGCTGGGCGCCAGCCAGGCCACGGTGTTCACGCGCTTCACGCTGCCCATGATTCTGCCGGGCGTGACGGGCGGGTGGATGCTGGCCTTCATCAACAGCTTCGACGAAGTGACCATGTCGATCTTCGTCACCTCGCCCAGCACGGTGACGCTGCCGGTGCGCATGTACATGTATGCCACCGAATCCATCGACCCGCTGATGGCGGCCGTGTCGGCGCTGATGGTGGCGGTGACCGCCTTTGCCATGGTGCTGCTGGACCGCGTGTATGGCCTCGACCGCGTGCTGGTAGGACGGAAGTAGATGAGCGCGACTGCAATGACTGTGAATACCGCCTTGCTGCACCGCGTGGCAGAGACCACGCGCCGCGCCGTGCCCTTCACGCTGGACGGGCGCCCCACCACGGCGCTGGAAGGCGACACCGTGCTGACGGCCATCCTCACCCAGCGCGCACAGTTGCGCCGCAATGAGTTCAGCCACGAGCCGCGCGCAGGCTTTTGCCTGATGGGCGCCTGCCAGGACTGCTGGGTGACGACCGACAGCGGCGAGCGCCTGCGCGCCTGCAGCACCTTCATCACCCCCGGCATGGCGCTGCGCACAGAAGCTGCCGACGCGGCCACCTTTGCCAGCGGGGGCCAGCCATGACGACGGCGCCTGCCTTGCAACCCGTGATCGTGGGCGCAGGCCCGGCCGGCATCCGCGCCGCGCAGACGCTGGCGGCCCACAGCGTGCGGCCGGTGCTGATCGACGAAGCCGCGCGCGGCGGCGGGCAGATCTACCGCCGCCCGCCTGCGCACTTCCAGCGCACCCCCGCCACGCTGTACGGCACCGAGGCCGCGCGTGCCACCGCACTGCACGGCACGCTGGACGGCCTGCACGCAAAGATCGACTACCAGCCCGACAGCCTGGTGTGGAACGCGCAGGGCGGCCTGCTGGACGTGTTGCACGGCCCCACGCAGACCACGCGCACCGTGCCCTACGGCCAGCTCATCGTGGCCAGCGGCGCCACCGACCGCGTGCTGCCCCTGCCGGGCTGGACGCTGCCGGGGGTCTACACGCTGGGCGGCGCGCAGGTGGCGCTCAAGTTCCAGGGCTGTGCCATCGGCAGCCGGGTGGTGCTGATGGGCACGGGCCCGCTGCTGTACCTGGTGGCCTACCAGTACGCCAAGGCTGGCGCCATGGTGGCTGCGGTGCTCGACACCGCGCGCTTGGCCGACCAGCTGGCCGCCGTGCCCGCCATGCTCACGCAGCCGGCGGTGTTTGCCAAAGGCGTGTACTACGTGGGATGGCTGCGCGCGCACGGCGTGCCCATCCACAGCGGCATCCGCCCGGTGCGCGTGCTGGGCGACGGCCGCGTGGCGGGCGTGGTGTGGGCCGATGGCGCCGGGCGCGAACACACGCTGGACTGCGACGCCGTGGGCTTTGGCTACGCACTGCGCTCCGAAACACAGCTGGCCGACCTGCTGGGCTGCCGCTTTGCCTGGGCACCGATGCACCGCGCCCACCTGCCCGAGCGCGATGCCGCAGGCCGCAGCAGCGTGCAGGGCGTGTACCTGGCGGGCGACGGCGCGGGCATCCTGGGTGCCGACGCGGCCGAGTGGGCCGGCGAGCTGGCCGCGCTGGCACTGCTGCAGGACCACGGGACGGCCGTGGATGCGGCGCGCATGCAGGCGCTGCAGGGACAGCTCCACCGCCTGGTGCGGTTTCGCCACGGGCTGGAGCGCGCGTTTCCCTTCCCCACCGACTGGGCCGCGCACGCGCCCGACGCGCTGGTGGTGTGCCGCTGCGAGAACATCACGGCCGGCGAGCTGCGCGACTGCGTGCGCGAGACCGGTGCCGATGAAATGAACCGCCTGAAGGCGCTCACCCGCGTGGGCATGGGCCGCTGCCAGGGCCGCAGTTGTGGCGTGGCGGCGGCCGAGATCCTGGCGCAGGCCACCGGCCAGCCCGTGGAACGGGTGGGCCGGCTGCGCGGGCAGGCGCCGATCAAACCGGTACCGATCCACCTGCAGGCACGGCAGGCCACCGACGCGGGAGCCAGCGCATGAGCAGCACGCCTCGAACCATCAAGACCGATGTCGCCATCGTGGGCGGCGGCATCGTGGGTGCATCGGCCGCGCTGGCCCTGCGCCGCCAGGGCGTGGACGTGGTGCTGCTGGAGCGCGACCTGTGCGGCTCGCGCTCGAGCGGCGTGAACTACGGCGGCGTGCGCCGCCAGGGGCGCCCGTTGAGCCAGTTGCCGCTGGCGCAGCGCGCGCACGAGATCTGGGCACGCTTGCCCGCGCTCATCGGAACCGATGGCGAGTACGCCCGCACCGGGCACTTCAAGATCGCGCGCAGCGACGCGGACATGGCCGCACTGGAGCACTACGCCGACCTGAGCCGTGACTTCGATCTGGGCATCGAGCTGATCAGCGGCGAGCGCCTGCGGGCACAGTGCCCGTGGCTGGGCGGCAAGGCGGTGGGCGGGTCGCTGTGCGTGGACGACGGGCAGGCCAACCCGCGCCTGGTGTCGCCCGCGTTCGCGCTGGCCGCACAGCGCGCGGGTGCGCAGATCTTCGAGCGATCGCCGCTCACACACATCGAACACGATGGCCGGCAGTTGTTCACGCTGCATTCGGGCCCATCGTTGCAGGTGCAGGCGCCGGTGGTGCTCAACTGCGCGGGCGCCTGGGCCGGTGCCATGGCCGAGCAGTTCGGCGAGCCGGTGCCGCTGCGCTCCGGCCACCCCGCGATGATGGTCACCGAGCCCCTGCCCTACTTCATGCAATGGAGCCTGGGCGTGGAAGGCGGTGGCATCTACTGCCGCCAGGTGGCGCGCGGCAACCTGGTGCTGGGCGGCGGGTCGGGCTTCTGGCTCGACGGCGACCGCGCGCGCTCGGAGCGCAGTGCCATTGCGTCGCTCACCGTGCAGGCGGTCGAGCTGCTGCCTGCGCTGAAGCACGCGCACTTCATCCGCACCTGGAGCGGCACCGAAGGCTACCTGCCCGACCGCCAGCCCGTGCTGTGCAAGAGCCGCACCACGCCCGGCCTGATCCACGGCTTTGGCTTTGCGGGCGCGGGTTTTCAGATCGGCCCTGCCGTGGGCGAAGTGCTGGCCGAACTGGCGCGCGACGGGCACACCAGCACACCGATCGACGCGTTTTCTCTGGCGCGATTCGACGAACCACCGACGCCTGTCGATAACGCCACCCCGATAACCACAGTGCCGGCCCATTGAGCCGCCGATCCTTCACCCCCTGACCCACCGAAAGGCAATCACCATGAACTTCGCTTTCCGCACGAACGTCTCCCCGCGCCGTGGCCTGCTGGCTGCGGCGGCTGCCATCGCCCTGGCGGCCGCCGGTACCGCCACCGCACAAACCAAGACGCTGTACATCGGCATGAACGGCGGCACCATGGAGAAGGCGTACACGCAGTACGTGTTCCCGGCGTTCGAGAAGCTCCATGGGGTGAAGGTCGTGGTGGTGCCAGGCACGTCGTCGGACATCCTGGCCAAGGCGCAGGCCAACAAGGACCGGCCACAGATGCACGTGATGTTCCTCGATGACGGCATCATGGTGCGCGCCATGGGCATGGGCCTGTGCGAGAAGCAGCGCCCCAACCCGCACCTGAACGACATCTACCCGGCCGCCCGCTTCAAGGACGACCTGGCCAGCGGCGTGAGCCTGGGCATGACCGGCATCGCCTACAACACCAAGATGTTCACCGAGAAGGGCTGGGCTGCGCCGACCTCGTGGATGGACTTTGCGGACCCCAAGTACAAGGGCAAGGTGGTGTTCCAGTCCATGCCGTCGTCGTCGTTCGGGCTGCACGGCTTTTTGATGTTCAACCGCATCCAGGGCGGCAACGACAAGAACGTGGAGCCAGGCTTCAACAACTGGGCCAAGACCATCGGCCCCAACGTGCTCGAGTACATCCCGAGCTCCGCCAAGATCTCCGAGATGGTGCAGACAGGTGAAGCCGCGATGTTCCCGCTCACGCCCACGGCCGTGGCCGCGCTCAAGGCCAAGGGCATCCCGGTGGAGTACGCGCAGCCCAAGGAGGGCTCGGTGGTGCTCATGACCGGCCAGTGCGTGATCGCCAAGAACAGCGAGCCCGAGCTGGCGCAAAAGCTGGCCGAGTTTCTGCTGAGCCCCCTGGCGCAGGCCAACGTGCTGCAGTTCGGCGCGCAGATCCCCACCAACCCCAAGGCACCGGCCGTGGGCGAGGGCGCGGCGCAGGTGGCACAGATCAGCCAGTGGATGAAGAACGCCGTGACGCTGGACTGGGACAGCGTGAACGCGAACCGCCCCGCCTGGAACACGCGCTGGAACAAGACCATCGAGCGTTGAGCGATGCACGCTGGACCGGCTGGGGCGCCGCTCCACGCGGCCGGGCTGTTTGTGACAAATGTCACCGGCCCTGCCACACCCTGCGAAAGCAGGGTGCCCCAAACCGCTTCTTCGACATCAGAATCCGCCGCCTGAACACGGAATTCATTCGAAGTCGAAGTCAAAGGAGAGGGGCCCCACCATGAAACGCTGGATCCAATGGACCGCAGGCAGCGCACTGCTGCTGGGCGTGATTGTTGCCGCCACCGCAGCCACCGGCCTGTACCTGGCAGAGCAGCGGCGCAACCGCTACATCGACATCAAGCCCCGCCCCGTGGCCTACACCACCGATGCGCAGACCATCGAACGCGGCCGCTACCTGTACGCATCGCGCGGCTGCACCGACTGCCATGGCGCGCAAGGAGCGGGCCGCGAGTTCGTGAACGACGGCAAGGGCACGCGCATCGTCGGCCCCAACATCACGGCGGCGGGCGTGGTGGGCCGCTACCAGCCCGAGGACTGGAACAGCGTGATCCGCCACGGCGTCAAGCCCAACGGCCGGCCCGTGATGGTGATGCCCAGCGAAGACTACAACCGCTTCACCAACGACGACCTGAACGCGCTGGTTTCCTACGTGCGCCAGTTGCCGCCCCAGGAAGGCACGGCTGAGGCCGTGGTAGACCTGCCCCGCCCCGCCTGGGTGCTGTACGGCCTGGGCGTGATCCCCGACGCGGCTGCGCGCATCGACCACCAGTTGGCGCCGTCACGCCCCGGGCCGGCCGGCGTGACGCTGGCCAACGGCCAGTACGTGGCCAACATGTGCATCGGCTGCCACGGTGCCACGCTGGAAGGCGGCAAGATCCCGGGCGGCCCGCCCGACTGGCCTGCGGCCGCGGACATCCGCCCCAACGCCCAGCACGCCGACAGCGCCATGGCGCGCTACCCCAATGCCGCCAGCTTCGTGGCGATGCTGCGCACCGGCAAGCGGCCCGACGGCACGCCCATCCGGGTGATGCCGTTCGAATCGCTGGGCCAGTTGAGCGACACGGATGCGCAAGCGCTGTACCTGTATCTCAATGCACCGGCCGGCAGCGTGAAACAGGGCCGCGTGAGTGCCCCGGCGCTGGGCGGTGACACGAGCAGCGCCATCACCGTGCCATCGACACCGATGGGGCTCAGGCTGCCGGGGTGAGGCGCGCAAGGAGTGAGCGGCGCAGGCTGAACTGCCCGCCCCGCCCGGCGCTCCGAAAACGATGTGTTCACCCGACCGGCCTCTCGGGCAACGACCCTTTCCGATAAACACCCGCTCGGGTAATCAACCTTTCGGGCAACCATTCGCTCGGACCACAAGCCGTTCGGGCTGAGCTGTCGAAGCCCTGCGATGCGCTTCGACAAGCTCAGCGTGAACGGTGTGGGTGGTGCAATGAAGTGCAGGCCGGGCCCAAGGGCGAGGCCGAGGGCGAAGGCGCGCTTGAACGCCCTGCCCTGCGACGACCGGTCAGCTCCCGGAATGCGCATGCCCACCATGCGCAGGCGCCAGGCTGTACGACCCCGCCGGGCCACCCGGCGTATTGGAAGGCGTGGCTGGCGTGGCGGCCGGTGCGCGGCGCACGCGGGGCACCACGCTCAGTTGCACGGTGTCCAGCACCGGGCCGGGCACCACGTTCAGCGCCTTGCGCGGCAGGTCCACCAGTTGTTCGGCATGCCACACGCGCACCTGGGCGCCGCCGTCCGGCACGGCCGGGAAGCGTGCGATGCCGTCGTTGTCGGTCTTGAGCGTCCAGGCCGAATCGGTCACGAACACATGGCCGCGCATGGAGCCGTGCAGGTGGCAGCCCAGCAGCACTACGCCGGGCGCGTCCAGCTTCACGTCGGCAAAGTTGGCGGGCTTGCCGTCGGCCTTGCCGGCCAGGCGCAGTTCGAAGTTGCTGCTGGCGGATGCAGCAGCACCCGCCGCTGCCGCGCCCGTGGGGTTGCCCCGCACGTGGTGGTCCCACCGGTCCTGGTTGGTAAAGCGCACCGTGGCACCCGCGGGCACCACCGTCACGGCGGGCACGAAGCGCATCTTTTCCTGCTCGATGGTGGGGCTGGCCTGCAGCAGGCTGGGCTGCGCGCCTGTAGCGGCCCCGGGGTAGACCACCACCACAGCGTCGGGCACGGGCTTGCCGTCGCGGTCCAGCACCTGGATCTGGACATTTCCGGCGCTGACGCTCGTCCACACAGCGCAAGCAGCTATCAAAACAATAGTGTTTTTCATGGCGATTCAGCGGATGGTGATGACGTCGCGGTGCATGGGCGCGAGCAGGGCCAGCAGGCGGTTTTGCTGGACGAAGGGTATGCCCTGGGCATCCATGGCGCTTTGCAGCACCTCCACCAGGGCGTTGAAGTGGCCCTTGTTGATGTCCATGTCGGCATGGGCCGATTTCATGTCGGCGCCTTCATACTTGCAAGGCCCGCCGCTGAGCTGGCAGATCTGGTCGGTCAGGCTGTCCTTGAGCGCCTGGGGCTTCACATCCTTGAAGTGCCCGCCGATGCGCGGATCCTTCACGACCCGGTTCACGAAGTCGTCCATCAGGCGGGTGATGCCGGGCTTTTCGCCAAGCGCCTGGTACAGGCCTGCGGGTGCTGCCGTTGCGGCCATGGTGGCGTTGGGCGCAGGTGCGGCCTGCGCCAGCGCGGCAGGGGCGCCCATGCAGGCCATCGCGGCCAGGCCCAAGGCGAGGAGGGGGTGTTTGTTCATCATGGGGGACTCCGGTGCGTCACTCAGTACGTCAGAACGCGACTTGGGCCGACAGGTAATAGCCTGTCTGGCGGCGGTTGTTGGTGATGCCCGGCACGATGCGCCCCAGGTCCACGTAGGCAAGCGTGAGCGACACGTTCTTGGTCGGCGCCCAGGCGATGAAGATGTCCTTCCAGTCGTCCTCGCGCAGCGCGGCGCCCAGGCCGGCGGCGGCGCCCAGCGCCTGCAGGTTGTTGGGTTTGAAGCGGTACTCGGCGCCCACGGCCAGGTTTTTACTCAACAAATAGGCGATGGAGAACTCGGGCTGCAGACTGCGGCTGTTCTTGCCCGGTGCGGCCGAGCCGAAGCCCAGCAGGCCGTTCTGGTTCGCGTTGGTGTAGCGCAGCGTGCCGTTGACGAGCAGGCTTTGCGCGAGCAGCAGTTTGGTGGCGCTCACATACACATCGGTGCCACTGGTCCTGGTGCCCAGAAAGTCCAGCACCGACCCGATGGAGCCCGGGTGCGTGCGCTTGTGCTCCAGGCCCACCGCGATCTGCGGCATGAGGCTGTCGGCATCCAGAATGGCGTCGCCCGCCACCTTCACCTTGATGCCGACCACGTCCATCTTGATGTGCTGGCCGGGCGTGACGCCGAAGGGCGCGATGCCGTTGAGCGCCAGCGCGGGCGAGGCATCGAAATCCTGCCGGGCCAGCGACAGCTCCACGCGGTCATGCAGGCCGACGGCCACGCCGTAGCCGTTGAGGCTGTAGTCCTGCGTGGCCGCCCGCGTGACGTAGCCGCTGTAGCCGACCTCGCCCGCCGTGGCGTTGGTGCCGATCACGGCCCAGGGCGTGAGCCCGCCGCCGGCCGAGCCGCCTATGGTGCTGACGCCCCCCGTCAGCAAGAGCTTGCCGGTGTCGGCCTGCGCAAGGCCGGCGCCCAGGGCCAGCGCGGCCAGCAGGATGCAGTGGAGCCTGTGTTTCATCGTGATCTCCCAACGGTTGGAATGCTTGTAAGTGGATGTTGCACCCAACTTACGGACCGCGGAACACGCTGGATTCAAAAACGACAGAAATTTTTGCGGGCCACTGAGGAAGATCGAAACGCTGAGTGGCCTGGTCCGCAGGCGCCATGGCGCCCGCGCATCCCACCCTCGTGGAACGCGAAGGGCGCGATTAACGCGACGAACGCTACAGCGTGCGCTGGATCAGCTCGCCCTTGAACAGCACCGGCCCGGTGGGCCCTGTGGCGCTGGGCACGCCACCCTTGGGCTCCAGGCTGATGGCCAGCGCCGGCACCTGCCGGACGTCGGATTCGCCCGCCACCAGCTTGAGCAGCTTTTCCTGCCCCAGCACTCCGAGCGACCGCGGCCCGCCCGAGGGCGGCAGTGCCCACAGCTGCAGCGACTTGTCGGCGCCTTCCTGGAAGCCGCCCACGCGCTGCAGCACCAACTGGTTGTTCTTGGGGTCGAAGGTGACCAGCATCGATGCAGCCGCCTTGTCGTCCGCCAGCACGGCCACGTACTGGATCTGCGGGGTGGCCTGCAGTTGCTGCTGCAGCGTGGCGATCTGCTGGCCCGACGTGGCCTTGAGCGCGCCGTGCACCTGCACGCCGACGGCCACCGCCGCCACCGTGGCCAGCGCACCTGCGGCGGCCGCGCCGCGCCACACCAGCAGGCTGTGCCACCAGCTGCTGGCGGGCGCTGGCGCCGGGGCTGCATGGGCGGCCTGCATGGCCTGCGCGGCCTTGTCCGCCTCGACCAGGTTGTGGATGCGGGTCCAGACGTGCGAAGACGGCTGGGCCAGCTCCTGCAGCTCGGTCAGGCCGGACCACCGGCTTTGCCACACCAGCGCAGCGGCCCGCACGGGGGCCTGGTCACGGGCCAGGGTTTCGAACCGGCGGCGCGCGCCGCCGCGCAGCGTGCCCAGTGCGTAGCTGGCCGCCAGCCGGTCGAGCAGTTCAGGGTGTCGGGAGATATTCATGGCGAGTCCTCCTGGCTCAGGCATACCGCGCCATGCAGGCGCGCAACTGCTCCAGCCCGCGCCGGATCCAGGTCTTGACGGTGCCCAAAGGCAGTTTGAGCTGATCGGCGAGGTCGCCGTGGCTCAGGTCGCGCAGGTAGGCCAGGCTGACCACCTCACGCTGCTTGTTGTCGAGCTTGCCCAGGCACTGGTGCAGCGCAAAGGCCTGCTCGCTGGCGTCGGTCGCGTCCATGGGGTTGGTGCTGTCGCCCTCCAGCGTGTCGGCCAGGGCGTCGTCCAGCTCGTTCATCAGGTCGGCCCGGTCGCTGCTGCGCTTGCGCAGGGCGTCGAGCGCCCGGCTGCGCACGATGAGCCCCATCCACGCCATCGGCGGGCTGAGCGACGCGCGGTAGTTGCCGGCAGACCGCCAGATGGTCAGGAAGGACTCCTGCAGTACATCCTCGGCCGCATCGCGGTTGCGCACCACGCGCATCGCCAGGCCAAAAAGCCGGGACGAGGTGCTCTCGTACAGGCTTTTGAGCGCGGTTTCGTCCTGCGCGGCGATGCGGTCTAGGAGGTTCATCAGGTCACTGTCGGTGTACAGGGTGCTCATGCGCCCATTCTCTGGGATTGGTCGATCTTCTCGATGCAAAGGCATCCTCTGTAGGTGAATACGCCACAGCCAGCGCTTTGGATTCAGCAATCCGACACCCTGCGTGAGATAAAACCCGCCAGTCCTGCGGGGGCGGTGAATCCAGACCGCCACGCCGTCCGTACAGAAGGGGAAGCCATACCCCACATCTGATGACCTCTACATTTCCAGGCCGCACGCCTGTCAGTGCGCACACACTCTGGGCCCCCTGGCTGCTGGCCGTCCTGTTTGCCGCCGGTGGCAGCCCGGCGCTGGCCCAGTCGGTAGAACGCGGTCGCGCCGTGTATGCCGCGCACTGCGCCAGCTGCCACAGCATCGACACCCACCAGGACGGCCCCGCACACCGCGGCGTGGTGGGGCGGCGCGCCGGTGCGCTCAAGGACTTCGACTATTCGCCCGCACTGCGCAACAGCCGGATCCTGTGGACGCGCCCCACGCTGAAAGCCTGGCTCACGGACCCGGAGGCGCTGATCCCCGGCCAGGGCATGGACTACAGCCTGGACAGCGAGCGCGACCGGGAAGACGTGGTGGCGTACCTGGCCACCCTGAAGCGCCTGCCTTGACGCTGACGGTGAAGCCCGCCTACCACTGCGCGCAGATGCCCACCAGCCCGGCCAGCACCAGCGCCAGCCCGGCGCCTTCGGTGCGGGTGAGGCTTTCCCGGAACACGCGGCGCGACACCAGGTAGCTGAACAGCACCTCCACCAGCCCCAGCGTGCGCACGTCCGACGCGGGCCGCATGGCATAGGCCGTGAACCAGGCAATGGAAGCCACCGCACCCATCGACCCCGCCACCACCGACATGCGCCAGGCCCGCGCGATGGCGCCGGCCACCCCGGGCTGCCGCGCCAGCAGCCAGCCGCCCAGCACCACCGACTGCAGCAGCTGCGCCCAGAACACGCCCCAGGCCCCGGCCACCCACGGCGCCACGCCCGCGTTCACCTCGGCCAGCGCCAGCGATGCCCCGCGGAAACCGACACTCGCCAGCGCAAAGCACGCGCCCGAAGCCAGCCCGTACACCACCAGCCGGCCGCTGCCCTGCCCTGCCGTGGCCGAAGACCCGGCGCGCAGCGCCCGCCAACCGCCCGGCGGCAGCGACAGCAGCACCACGCCGACAGTGGCCGCAGCCATGGCGCCCAGCGCGAGCGGCCCGGGCAGCTCGTGCAGCAGCACGGCCGAGAACAGCGCCACCTGCAGTACCTCGGTCTTGGAATACGCCACGGCGAGCACGAAGTTGCGCTCCTTCATGGCCAAGAGCAGGAACGCCGTGGCCCCCACCTGGGTGAGCGCGCCCATGGCGAGCCACGCGGCATACACCCCGTTGAACTGTGGAATGCCGCCCGCGCCCCAGAAGGTCAGCCCCGCCACCCAGGCCGTGGCCAGCGGCAGGCCGTACAGAAAGCGCACCAGCGTGGCAGCCAGCGTGCCCAGCTCGGCGGTGAGCGAGCGCTGGGCGGCGTTGCGTGCGGTCTGTGCCAATGCGGCCCACAGCGTCAGCGGTATCCACGCCCAGGCAATCCAGGAAAGAGTCATGCAAGGGTTATAGCGGGCCACTGGCGCGCCGCCCGACGCCAATCGGCAGTGCGGCCATGCAGGGGCGCGAGGGCTCGGCGCGCCACGCCGCCAGCGAGCCGGTCCGTCAAAGCGTGAGCAGCTCAGTCGGCCGTGATGTGGCTGGTCTCGGCCACCTTCTTCCACTTCACGATGTCGTCGGCAATGATCTTGGTGAAGGCTGCGGGCGTGTCCTCGACCGCAATGGCACCGGCCGCCGCGAACTTGTCTTGTACGGCCTGCGTGCGCAGTGCCCGCACGATGCCGCCGTGCAGTTTGTCCAGCACATCGGCCGGCAAGCCGGCGGGGGCCAGCACGCCGTTCCAGAAGCCTTCGTTGGCGCTCTTGAGGCCCAGCTCGGCGAACGTGGGCACGTCGGGCAGCTCTTTCAGGCGCTGGGGAGTGGCCAGGGCCATGGGCACCAGGTTGCCCGACTTGATGTGCGGCATCGAAGACGCCAGGGTGTCGTAGATCATCTCGACCTGCCCGCCGATCACGTCGTTCAGCGCCGGGCCCGTGCCGCGGTATGGCACATGCACCACGCGCAGGCCGCTGAGCGACTTGTAGTACTCCATGGCCATGTGGGTGGCGCCGCCATTGCCCGACGATGCGTACGAAAACTTGCCCGGCGACTGCCCCACCAGCTTGGCGAACTCCGCATAGTTCTTGGCCGGAAAGCTCTTGTTGATGGCCAGCACCCCCGGCACCGACAGGATGCGCGTAATGGGCGTGAAGCTCTTGAGCGCATCGAAGCTCAGGTTCTTGTACACCGCCGAATTCGTGCCGTTGGTGCTGGTGGTGCCCAGCAGCAGCGTGTACCCGTCGGCCTTGGCCTCGGCCACGAAGCGCGCACCCACCGAGCCGCCCGCACCGGCCTTGTTCTCCACGATCACCGGCTGGCCCAGCTCCTTGGACAACGCATCGGCCAGCACCCGGCCGCTGATGTCCGACGTGCCGCCCGGTGGGAAGGGCACCACCAGCTTGATCGGCTTGTCTGGGAAGGCGCCCTGCGCGGCGGCGGGCAGCACGGCTGCGACCCCCAGCAGTGCCAGTGCGACGCCGGCGGCGGTGCGGCGGTTCATTCGTTGCGTGTTCATGGGTGTTGTCTCCTGCGATTGTTGGAATGAAAGGATCAATGAATCCTGGAACCTGAAACTGAAACCTGGGCGGCCTCTACTTGCCCGTGCAGGCCTTGCCACCATCCACCGGAATGCACACGCCCGTCACGTAGCGTGCCTCGTCGCTCGCCAGAAACAGCGCCGTGTAGGCCACGTCCCAGGCCTGGCCCATGCGACCCATGGGGCTGGCGGCATTGCGGGTGCGCAGCATGTCTTCGGTGCTGGCGAACCGGCCGGCGATCTGCTGGTGGATGAGCGGCGTGTCGATGACGCCCGGCAGCACCGCATTGGCGCGGATGCCCTGCGCCGCGTACTGCACGGCCAGCGCACGCGTCAGGTGGTTGAGCCCCGCCTTGGCCGCGTAGTACGGTGTGTACGGGTAGCTGTTGATCTGCTGCGAGGCCAGCGACGAGATGTTGACGATGGCGCCACGCCCCCGCGCCAGCATCACCGGCACCACGTGCTTGCAGGTCAGGAACACGCCCGTGAGGTTGGTGTCGATCACCTGCTGCCACGTAGCTTCGTCCATGTCGACCACGCTGCCCATGCGCGTGATGCCCACGTTGTTGTGCAGGATGTCGATGGCGCCGTAGCGTGCATGCACGCGCCGCACCACGTCGGCCACGGCGGCGGAGTCCGTCACGTCGGCCGCATAGGCCTCGGTGTCGAAGCCTTCGGCGTACAGCTGCGCACGGGTTTCCTCGGCCGCCTCGCGGCGGATGTCCACCACCGCCACGCGCGCGCCCTCGCGGGCATAGACCATGGCCGCGGCCTTGCCGTTGCCCCAGCCGGGGCCGGACGAGCCGCCACCGAACACCAGCGCCACCTTGCCCGCCACACGGCCCCGGCCCGGCAGCGCATCGAGCGGCGGAAAGTACGCGGCCGACGTTGCCGGGCTGCTTGCATGTGCTGTGGTCGCCATGGATGAATGTCTCTTTCTTTGTGGGTGGGTGCCGGGTCATCAGGCTCAGTGCACGGCCGCCATGAGTTCGGCCCAGTCGCGTGCGCCCTGCCCTTCGCGCGCCCCCAGGGCGTAGGCCGCCTGGTTCACGCGGCTGATCACGCCGGTCTCCCATGCGGACCGCGCGTCGCCAATGCGGGCACTGCTGGCAGCCACCGTGGCAGCGGGTATGGACCGAGCATCGAGCGCCGGCAGGCGCGAGACGCCGGCTCCATCGCAGCCGATGCCCGCGTCGTTGTAGAGCGCAGCGAACACCGGCAGCTTGATCGCGGCCTCGAACCGCCCGCCCAGCAGGCCGCCGTGCGACGCGGTGATCACCACCGACTCCGCGTCTTCTTCGGCCACGAGCGAGGCCGAGTCGATGAGCACCACGGTGCGGTGCCCGTGCGTGCCCGGCAGCACCTTGCGCGACTCGCCGGGCGATGGACCGGGGTCGACGGCGCCGAGCTGTGCCGCCGCCATGCAGCGCGCGGCTTCCATCGCGGGCATGCCCACCCGCACACCCTGCGCCACAGCCCGTGTATTGGCGAACGAGATCAGCCCGCGCGCTGCGCAGTCGGCCCCGTCGCCGATGCGTGCGGACCGGTGGTGGATGGCCGCGCAGGGCACGCCCAGGCTGTCCGCGTAGTGCAGCCCCGCGATGCCTGCGCGCTCCAGGCCCACACCCGCGTCGCACACCACCAGGCCTGCCACCCCCTCGGTCAGGGCCAGGTGCACCGCAAACACGCCGCCGTGCGATGCGGCCACCGCCACGTGGCCGCGCACGCCGGGCCCCATGCGGGTGACCGAGTCGCAGACCAGTACGTCGTGGGCCGGGGTGCCGCCGCTCATTCGCCGCTCCGGTCCTTGTTGTGGCCTTCGCCCGTGCCGCGGTACGGCACCTCGTGGTCCACCAGGTCCCACACGAAGCGGGCGGACGGCACGCGCTGCTCTTCAGCGATGTGCGCCACCAACCCCGCCGCACGCGAGATGACGGCAAAGCCGCGCATCAGCGCCGGGGGCACGCCCAGCTCGCCCAGCAGCGTACCTACCGCGCCCGTGGCGTTGATGGTGATGTGCTTGCCAAACGCGGCATCCACCTCGCGCGAGAGCACCTCGATGGCGCGCAGGTAGTGCCCCTCGAAGCGCGGGTGCTCGCGGCCGATGGCCAGCAGCCTGGCGGCGCGCGGGTCGTCGGGCTTGTGCATGTGCTGGCCGAAGCCGGGGATGGGCTTGCGCTCGGTGCGGTAGCGCTGCACCGCGGCGCGCGCCGCGGCCTCCACACCTTCGGGCGCATCGAGTATCTGGCGCAGCAAGATGGCCGAATTTTCCACCGTGCCCACGAACTGGCTGCCCACGGCCAGGAGGCCTGCGGCCACGCCGCTCTGGATGTTCTCGGGCGAGCTCATGTAGACCATGCGGGTGGCGATGGCGCTGGGCGTGAGGCCGTGCTCCATGATGGCGATGAGCGCTGCGTCGAGCACACGCAGGTCGTCGGCGTCAGCCCGCCGGTTCAAGATCTGCGAGAACAGCACATCGGTGAAGCCGCGCTGCCCCAGCACATCGTCGGCCAGGTTGTCGCCCCGGTAGTGGATCGACGTCTGCGAATGCGTGCACAGCTCGGTGTACGGGCGGTCGGTGGGTTTGTTGCTGCTTTGGCTCATGCGGCCCTTTCCTGGCTGGCCTGGCGCACCAGGTGCGTGATGTCGGCCTTGAGCGTCACCTTGTGCACCTTGCCCGCCACGCTGCGCGGCAGGTCGTCGTAGAAGTGCACGGCCTTCGGTGTCTTGACGGACCCCAGGTGCTCCTTGGCAAACGCGATGATCTCCTGCGCGCTGACCTGTGCGCCGGGCTTGAGCTGCACCGCCGCATGCACGGCCTCGCCCCACTTGTCGTCCTCGATGCCGAACACGGCGGACTCGTGCACCGCCGGGTGCTGGTCCAGCACGCTTTCCACATCGATGGGGTAGACGTTGAAGCCGCCGGTGATGACCACCTCGCGCAGCCGGTCCTTGAGGAACAGGTAGCCGCGCTCGTCCACATAGCCCCGGTCGCCCGTGTGCAGCCAGCCGTCGATGATGGTCTCGGCCGTCTTGTCGGGCGCCTTCCAGTAGCCGTTCATGATGAGGTCGCCGCGCACCACGATCTCGCCCGCCTCGCCCGTGGGCAGCAGCGCGCCCTCGGGGCTCATGATGGCCATGTCGGTCAGCAGGCCCTGGCGGCCCACGGAGCGCCAGTTGGCCTCGTCCGCGAAGTCTTCCGCCCGCATCACGCTGACCACCTGCGGCGCCTCGGTCTGGCCGTAGGTGGTCTCCAGCACAGGGCCGAAACAGTCGCGCACCACACGGATCTTTTCAGGCGGCATGGGCGCGCCGCCGTAGATCAGGTGCTTGAGGCGCGGCAGCTGCAGGCGCTCGCCATGCGCTTCTGCCACCAGCATGTACAGCAACGTGGGCGGCATGAAGGTGGTGGTGATGCCGTCCTCGCGAAAGCTGCGCAGCAGCTCGGCCGGCTTGTTGCTGCCCGGCAGCACCAGGCAGCCGCCCTGCGCCAGGATGGGCAGCAGGTAGGTAGAGGTACCGTGCGTGACCGGGGCCGAGATCAGGTAGCGGTCATCCGCATCGAAGCCGAACGCATAAATCTGGTTCACCAGCGTGGTCACCCACGAGCGGTAAGGCTGCATCACGCCCTTGGGCACGCCGGTGGAGCCGCCGGTGAACTTGATGGCCTGCGCTTCGTCGCGCGAGCGGCCATGGGGCTGCGGCTGCTGACCGGTGTGCGCGGCAGCGGCCACGTCCAGGGTCGCATAGATGTCGCCGCGCTCGCCGACTTCACCGCCTTCGCCGCCTTGCCCTAGCGCGAGCACGGCCTTCACGCCCGCCAGGTCCAGCGTGCCCAGGTGGGCGGGTTCTGCCAGCACGATGCTCGGGTCGGTAAAGGCAATGATGCGGTTGAGCTCCGCCGCAGGGTTGCGCCAGTTGAGCGGCACCCACACCTTGCCCGCCGCCAGCACGGCCAGCAACGCCACGATGTGCTCCACCGTGTTGCCGGCGCAGATGCCCACGCGCGAGCCGGGCGTTGCATCCAGCTGCTGCAGTGCGCACGCTGCCGCATTGACACGTACCGCCAGCTCGGTGTAATTCAGCGCTTGGCCGCCGCCGGTCAGCGCCGTGCGCTGGGGATACATCCGGGCGGCCCGGTGAAAGAAGTCGATGGGGTACATGCAGATATTCCGGGATACGGACTTATTTAAGCTTGCCACCAACACAATCGGTAGCAAAATCAATGGAAATTATTGCCACCAATGCCTTTCCAGCAAAGGGTAAAAGTCCGCCATACGGATTAACCGCGAATTTGATGCTCCCATGACCACCGTACAAAGCCTGGACCGCGCCATCGAGCTGCTGCGCCTGATTTCTGCCGAACACAAGTCCGGCGCGCGCCTGTCCGCCCTGGTGGCCGCCAGCGGCCTGGCGCAACCCACCGTGCACCGCCTGCTCAAGCAATTGGTCGAAGGCGGCCTGGTGATGCAGGACGCCCAGCGCCGCTACCGACTGGGCCACTTCGCGTACGAGCTGGGGCTGGTCGCCTCCACCCACTTCCACCTGCGCGACCAGTGCGCGCCGTACCTCGCGCGCATCAGCGCCGAGACGGGGGACACGGTGTTTCTGGTGGTGCGCAGCGGGGCCGATTCGTTTTGCCTGGACCGGCAGTCGGGCAGCTTTCCCATCCAGGTGCTGACCGTGGAAGTCGGCAAGCGCCGCCCGCTGGGCATCGGCGGCGGCGGGCTGGCGCTGCTGAGCTTCATGCCGCCGGACGAGTTGCCCGACGTGCTGGACCGCATAGAGCCGCACCTGCATGCCTACGGCGGCCTGACGCGGGAGACCCTGCTAGGGCTGATACAGACCGCGCGCGCGCAGGGCTACGCCAGCATCACCAACTACGCGGTGGCGGGCGTGACGAGCATTGGGGTGCCGATCCGCGACCGTGGCGGTGTCGTGATCGGCGCGATCAGCGTGAGTGCGATGACGGCCCGGATGCAGCCCCGGGAGGGGTTGGTGGTGCAGACGCTGCAGCGGGAGATTGCGGGGTTGCAGAAGGGGTTGTAGGGGAGGCGCTGTCGACGGCTTTGCGGCGGTTGTCGTCGTACACGGAGCCTTGCCGAAGCCAGGCCGAAGGCGCCGAGCGCTTTGTCACCTTACCTGCGCAAGGTCTTTGAGACCACGGCTTGAAAGCTATCCATCACTTCATCCATCGGATGACCCATCTGGACATGGACGATAGCGCCGTCGATCACTAGCGATAGAGGCCGTCCCGCAGCCACAGCATCGCGCGCAAACAGGTCATCGAGCACGGACGCCATCTCTTGCTTGTGGCGACGGACAGTTTCAAGGATGGCGGGATCGGACGAGCCCAGTTCAGCCGCTGCATTGAGAAATGCACAACCCCGAAAGTCCGGCTGGCTGAACCAAGTTTCGAGGCTCGCTGCAAGCGCCTTCGCCGCTGGCATACCAGTGGCGGTGGCTTGCGCCAAGCTGGCTCGGAACCAGGAGATCCACTTTTCATGGCGATAGTCGAGGTAGGCGCGGATGAGGTCGTCCTTGCTTGGGTACTGCCGGTAAAAGGTGACTTTGCTGACCGAAGACCGCTCGATGATCTTGTCCACACCTGTCGCCCTGATGCCCTCACCGTAGAAGAGAGCATGGGCAGCGATCAGGATGCGCTCCCGCGGGGGCAATGGCTCCAGCGATTTTTCGGAAGTTGTCATGACCATATTGTAGACAGATCGTTCCACATGCACTACATTGTGTATGTAGACAGATCGTTCCACATTACTTCAAGAGGTCAAACCATGGAAACTCGCCCTCCCCTTCCCCCGTTCTCGCTCGCAACCGCTGTCGAAAAAGTCCGCTTGGCCGAAGATGGGTGGAACACACGCGATGCGGCCAAGGTCGCTATGGCATACACCCCCGACACGAAATGGCGCAATCGGGCGGAGTTCGCCAACAGCCGAGCCGAGGCCCAGGCCTTCCTTGAGAGAAAGTGGAAAAAGGAGCTTGACTACAGGCTCATCAAAGAGCTGTGGCTGTATGGAGAAAACCGCATCGCAGTTCGGTATGCGTACGAGTGGCATGACGACGCTGGGAACTGGTTCCGTTCGTATGGGAACGAGAACTGGGAATTCGAGGCCAACGGCCTCATGCATCGACGTTTCGCGTGCATCAACGACATGCCTATCCAGGAATCGGAGCGCAAGTTCCATTGGCCTCTGGGGCGTCGGCCAGACGACCACCCTGGATTGTCTGACCTGGGTCTGTGAGGAAAGCCTCGGGCGGTGCCGACCGCAGCATGATCATGCCGTGGCACGAGCAAGTGCTGGCGGCGCCCCTTGGAACAGCGATGCACAGAGCGCTGCAGGTGCTCAAGCCGGGCGCTGGCGGGCCACCCACCCAGCAAGCCCCAGGCCTACCACCGAAGCCACCCCGGTGACCACCCAGGTGAAATGCCAGCCGCCCGCCAGGCCCGCCACCCAGGCCACGAGCGGTGGCCCCACGAACTGGCCACAGGCCGAGCACTGCTGCACCCAACCCATCGTGGTGGACACGGTCCGCTCGCTGGGTGCCAGCCGTACCGCCAGGGCAAACAAGGTGGCGGGAATCATCCCGCCCACCGCCGAAAACGCCACCACCGCAGCGAACCGAAGGACCGCGCCGTCGCCCGCCAAGGGGCTGAAGGCCACCACCGTCGCCAATGCCGAGCCGCCGAAACCGATGGCCAACAGTTGGTGCGTGCGCCAACCCGCCCGCATCAAGCCGCCGGCCCCCAGGTTCCCCACGACATTGGCTGCGCAGGCCAGTGCGGTCAGCGCACCGGCAACCACGCTGCTGACGCCCGCCTGCATGTAGATGGAGGGCAGAAACCCGATGACAGCCAGCCACTGGCAGGAGTACATGCCAAACGCCACCGCCACCACCCAGGGGCCGGGACTGGCCAGCGTGAGCCGCAGCCGCCGCGCCAGGAGCACCACCGCGGGAGACGGCGGTTCGGTGCGCGGCTGCGCCACCGTGGCGCGCCGTGCATCCGAATCAACGGCCAGGGCCAGCCAGAGCCCGGCGCAGCCCGCCAGCACCCCCAGCAGACCCCACCAGGCCTGCCAGCTCCACAATCCCATGACCACCGGCCCCGCCAGAAGCGCCAGGGCAACGCCGGCAGGCATGTAGGCACCCCACAGCCCCATGAAGGCGGGCAGCCTGGCAGCGGGTACCAACTGCCGCATCAAGCTGGGCGCTGGAAGCACGACACACAGGAAACCCAAGCCCTCCAGCGCCCGCAACGCGAGCAGCTCAGCCGGATGGCGGGCCCACGCGCCCGCGAAGCTGGCGACACACAATACGGCCAGCCCCCACAGCATGCTGCGCCGCAGGCCAAGGCCATCAGCCAGCCCCCCAACCAGAACGCCCAGCAGCATGCCCGCCAGCTGTACAGCCGACAGCAGGAAGCCCGCCTCGACCAGCGAGACCCCCAACGCATCCCTCAACACGGCGATGGCCGGTGGGATCTTGCCGATGTGCACGGCGGCAGCGAGCCCGGCCAGAAAGACGGCGATGGGCGCGCGCAGGGGAAAGGACATCAACGATCGCATTTCTTCAAGGCCTGGATACGGAACGGAGCGGCGGACATGCAATCCGCCGCACGATAGCAGGCGGCCCCGCCGCCACGACCACCGCCGTCACCAGTGGGGCGCCTCATGGACCAGGCAGGCGCGGCCCTGCGTGGCGCTTGCAGCCATCGCGGGCATGGGCGCGTCCCATACGGACCGTGCCGCGCGATCGACCTGCCGGTCTTGCGGGGCGCCCAGGCTCCTGCCGCGTTGCCCGCCGGAGGGCTTCACGCCCTTTCTGATGATGGGTAGCCCAGAAGCGCATCCCACACACGCATCTGGGCGATCTTCGGCACCGTGCCGAACGCGATGGATGATGACGCCCCGGGTCCAATCAGCGCAGAGCTTGTGTTGCCGCTGCCGTAGCTTTGCCAGACGGTGCCATCCGCAAAAGTTGCCGTCCCGCTTTGGGCGAAGGTGGTCATCGCGCTCATCAGATGCCGGCTGAGCTGCTGTTCTGCAGCGCCCGATCCGACTTTTTGGCGGTAGTAGTCCAGCCCGTATGTGCCAAACAAGAACGGCAGCTCTGCGCAATGGGGAACACCCCGCCCCGGGGCCGGCAATTCATGCATGAAGGTTCCGTATCGCACATTGGCGCCCTGCTTCACGAGACTGTCGGCATAACGAACGCAGAAGTTGCGCAGGTTCCGGTCACCATTGATTTCAACCCACAGGTTGCCCGGCGCTGGTGAACGGCGATCAGCCAGGGCCTCAGACTGATAGCTGCCGATCACCTGAGAAGCACGACTGGCAGAGCCAGACAGTGGAGCAACGAGTGCCGTGAGCTCCTCCATCGAGGAAGGCAGTGGAGCGGTGAGCGAAGCCTGCGTCGCTGGATCGACCAGGTCCACAAAAAAGGACCCCTCGGTCAGCGTGTTCGTGATCAGCACCGGCACGCGCTGGGGCCATGCCACCCGGGTCCAATCGGCAAACACCGTCTTCCCATCCATCACGGGCGATGCCTTGACGCCGAAGCCGGACCGAAAAGTAGAGGGCAGTGGTTGGGCGTTCAGTGCCAACTCGGCCGCATGCAACGTGGCCGCAGGAATGCCCAACAACCCCTTGGGTGTGGTCTTGAGGCTCGTGGCCAGCAGCTCTGTGTAGCTGGCCGCGTCCTGCAGGGTGAACCCCGCAGGCGCGGCAATGCCGGCAGAACTGAGCAAAACAGCTTTGTGCAGCCACTGGTTCCAGACCGGGTGCTGCGCGATCAATGCCGTGTTGACAGCGCCCGCTGATTGCCCCGCAAGGCACACATTGCCTGGGTCTCCGCCGAAGCGGGCAATGTTCTCGTGTACCCACCGCAACGCGGCTGCCTGATCCTGCAGGCCCCAGTTTGCAGCAAGTCCGGTTTCAGGATCCGTGAAATCTGGGTGGGCCAGGCTGGACATTGCACCCAAGCGGTAGTTGACGGTGACGACGACCAACCCCTGTTCGGCCAGTCTCTGCCCGTCCATCAGGGGCATGCTGGTCGCGCCCGTGCGCCACGCGCCGCCATGGAGCCAGACCACCACTGGCGCCTTGCCCATGCCGCGAGGCGCCCAAATATTGAGAGTGAGACAGTCTTCGCTTTGTGCTGTGGGCTGGGTGTAGATCCACGTCACATTGGCTGGCAAGGTCTGCAAGCTGGCAGGACCAAACGCGGTAGCCGGGGTCACCTGGGCCGTGACAGGCACATAGGGTCTGGGCGATTGAAATCGCAGCGCTCCAACCGGCGGCTGCGCGTAAGGGATACCCTTGTATATCGCAGTGCCGCCCGACACTGTTCCGCTGAACTTGCCTGACGTGGTGTCCACCACGGGGTTGTCGTCACCTCCGCCGCCACACCCTATCAATGAACCGGCAAGCGCCCCGGAGGAAACCTGCAGAAAGATCCTTCGCGTTGTCATCATGTCTCCTCGAATAGTTGGTCTGGATATCAGCTGCTGACAAACTTATGCTAGATAACCAATCTTGTGGTGGCGAGACCCAGCGGTAGAACGCCCTGTTGCGAAAACAGGCCCGCTGAAGAGGCGGTGCGCCACAGCAAGCTATGGCAAGCTGAGACGTACACAGAGGGGGAGCTTGAATCTCGGGCTCACGCCCCATTTGCACAACGACGATGACGGACGGGCCGAATGGACAACGTGTTGCTGGCTGTGGAAGACCTCCTGAGTTTTGTAGAGGTCGCCGATGCAGGAGGCTTCACTGCCGCCAGCAGGCGCACGGGCATACCGAAGTCGCGATTGAGTCGTCGCGTGGCGGCTCTTGAATCTTTCCTTGGGGTTGCCCTACTGCACCGCAATGCACGGCGGTTTGAACTGACCGACGTAGGGCAACGCATTTTTCAACATGGCCAGACGGTGCGAGCGGAAACGCAAACTGCCGTCGCCGTCGCACGCGAGAGCCTGGAGAGCCCCTGGGGGCAACTGCGGGTGGCTTGCCCAGCAGCCATTGCGGCATCGCTTGTGGGCCGCATCGCATTGCAATTCAGCGCTCGCTATCCCCGCGTCACCCTGTCGCTTCAAACCACCGACGGGCGTTTGCGCCCTCTGGATGACACGGTGGACCTCGTGATTCAGCCGACCGCGCAGCCTCTGACGGACTCCAGCCTCGTCGCCAGACGGCTGGCAACGGTCCCTTATGCCTTGTATGCCAGTCCTGCGCTCGTTGCAGCCCTCGACACCCCGCAGACGCCCTCGGCACTGTCCCGCTGCGCTGCGGTCGGCTGGAGCATCACTGCGTCACTGGCTCGCTGGACATTGATCGGCCCCCAGAACGAAAGTGCGGACGTTGAACTGGACGTGCGCTTCGTGAGCGACAACCTGCTGTTGAACCGCGAAGCGGCGCTCCAGGGCCTGGGGGTTGTGCAGCTTCCGAGGATCATGGCGGCCAGCTTTGTCGCGAGCGGGCAACTGCTTCAGGTAGCGCCCGACTGGGTGCCTCCCGCGATACACATCTACGCCCTGTACCCGTCGCGCCGCCACCTTACGCTCGCGGGTCGCTGCTTTCTGGACATGCTGGAAGAGGGCATGAAGGATGCAGCCATTCCTGCGGCCTGAAGCGCGCCTGCGGCGATTGGATGGTGTTGTATGACCGGCGCTTGCGATCCGGCCTGACCGCCGCAGAAAAGGCCGCGGAACTTGAAAAGACACCCAGCCGCATCCGCCAAGCCCGCTGTCGATTCGGCAATTTGAAGAGCGCCAACTTCAACCCCCGGATTTCCATTTGCAATCCCCCGCGAATCGCCCAGGTGTCTCTGGGCTGAACAGTGCTTTTTGACCAGCAATCGTGCCCTTGTTGCTGGGGTCGCGATGTGCCGCGCAACGGGCGGATTCCACTGAACCGGGTTATTGGGGATTCTTGTCGCCACAGGCCCTCGAGGCCACGACAACGAGTTGATCCAATACACCAAATGGCCCTGACATTCCGTCGGCGTAAAGCGCCGCAATGCGTATCCGTTCCCCAAACTGCAGGAATCCCGTGTGCGGTGCACCTTCGGCAATGACCTCCACCATGCGGCGTTCGGCAATGCAGGACGAACCAGCGTTGACATCCGTGTTGGACACGGTGCCCGAGCCGATGATGGTGCCGGCCGACAACTTGCGCGTGCGCGCCGCATGAGCAATCAACTGGCCGAAGTGAAAATGCATTTCACGGCCGTGTGGGTGGCCAAACCATTCGCCGTTGCGCTGGCTCTGCAGCCGCAGGTGTACGCGGCCGCCTTGCCATGCGGGGCCCAACTCGTCGGGTGTCACTGCAATGGGGGCGAATGCCGTGGAGGGTTTGGCCTGCAAAAAGCCGAAACCGCTTTTTGCCTCACGCGGCCCGAAGGCGCGCAGGCTCCAGTCGTTGATGAGCACGATGAAGCGCACATACTCCAGCGCGGCCTCAGCGGTGACACCCATGGGGGTTTCGCTCAGCACGACGCCGAACTCACCCTCAAAGTCGATCTGGTCGGCTTCGCACGGTAGAAGCACGCTGTCGTGCGGGCCCAGAAAATCGTCGGCGGCGCCCTGGTACATCAGCGGTACGGTCTCGAAGTCGGCCACCGGCGGCACCTTGAACGCGCGCTCCATGAGGCGGCCATGGTTCAGAAAGGCGGAGCCATCGAGCCATTGCCAGGTGCGTGGCAGCGGAGCCATGCACTGGTGCGTATCGAAGGGCATGGTCCCAAGGGCCGCAGGGGCGTTGACTGTGCGGGACAACTCTTGCAATCCAGGCTCCACCGTGCTCCAGCGCTCCAATGCATCAAGCAGCGTCGGTGCCACGGGGCATGCGTCGATGCAGCGGCGGGCGTCATCGCAGACCACTACGAGGCGGCCATCGCGCTGGCCATTGCGCAGGGTTGCGAGTTTCATGAAGAGACTCCCTGCAACGGCAGCACCGGATCAAAAATCGCCACAGCCCGCGTCCAGCCCGCCGACGCACCGCGCACTTTGACTGGAAAGCACGAGATGTAAAAACCGTTGGCGGGAAGCGCCTCCAGGTTGTGCAGCTTTTCCAGGTGGCAGTAGCCAATGTCGCGCCCGGCCTTGTGGCCTTCCCAGATCAGGGATGCGTCGCCGCTTTCGGCGTAACGCTGTGCGGTGTAGGCAAAAGGGGCGTCCCAGCTCCAGGCGTCGGTGCCGGTCAGCCGCACACCACGCTCCAGCAGGTATATGGTGGCCTCGTAGCCCATGCCGCAGCCCGCGCGGGTATAGCCAGGCGTGCCGTAGGCGCTGCCAGCGCGCGTGTTGACCACCACGATCTCCAGCGGCTGCAGCGTGTGGCCGATGCGCGCCAGTTCGGCCTCCACGTCGCCAGCCTGCACCACATAGCCGTCTGGCAGGTGGCGAAAGTCCAGCTTCACGCCAGGCTGAAAGCACCAGTTCAAGTCCACTTCGTCGATGGACAGCGCCCGCTGCCCGCCGTCCATGGTGGAGGCGAAGTGGTACGGCGCGTCCATGTGCGTGCCGTTGTGGGTGTTGAGATGCACGTCCTCGACCGCCCACGACTCACCATCGGGAAGATCTTCTTTCCTCAACCCAGGGAAGAACTGCGCCAGATCCGCAAAGCTCATCTGGTGGTCGATGTAGTTGATGCGCGGACCCAGGCCTGGCGGGTCGGAGACGACATCGTTTTCAAGGTGCATCGAGATATCGACGATGCGGCGGGAAGGCGTGGCAGTCATGGGCAGTCTCGGATGAATGGGCACAAACAAAACGATCAGGATTCGGCCGTGAAACCGGTCTGCTTGATGAGGCCACGCCACTGGTCGGCATCGGCCTTGAGCATCTGCGCCAGTTGCGCAGGGCTGGAGGACTTGACCTCCAGGCCGTACTGCTTGCCGTAGTCCACCACGTCGGGGTGGACCAGCGCTGCCTGCAGCGCCTGCGAAGCGCGCTTGATGGTGTCTGGCGATGCCTTGCCGGGCAGGAAGAAGCCGTACCACTCACTGACCTTGAGGGGGTGCCCCAACTCCGTCAGGGTGGGCACCTGCGGCAGGAAGGGCGAGCGCTTGGCTCCAGCAATGGCCAGCACGCGCAACTTGCCGCCTTTGCTGTGCTGCAGGTAGTCTCCAATCGGCCCCCAGAACGCGGGGATCTGGCCGCCCAGCAGGTCCTGCATGCCCGGCACCGTGCCACGGTAAGCAATGTGGCGCATGTCGATCTTGGTGAACTGCCCCAGCAGCACGCCCACCATGTGCGGCATGGACCCCGCACCCGGGCTGCCGTAGTTGGCGCTGTTGGGGTTGGCCTGCAGCCATGCCAGAAAGTCGGGCAACGTGCGGACGCTTTCGGGCACACCAGGGCCGACAGCCAACCCATGGTCGAACATCGCTCCCAACGCGACGGGTGCCACGTCGTCCAGCGTGTAGCGCAGCTTGGGGTAAGTGTACGGATAGATGGACAACATGGACGACGGGGTGATGAGCAGGCTGGTGCCATCGGCCGGGCTGTCACGCAGGTTGAGGATGCCGATCTGTCCGCCCGCGCCCGGTTTGTTGTCCACCACCACGGCCCCGGCGTAGTGGCCGCGCATGCGGTCGCCCACCCGGCGCGCCAATGCATCGGCTGTGCCTCCGGCAGGAAAGCCCGAGATGATGCGCGCCATGTCAGGAATCGCCTCCTTGGCGGCCTGCGCCCAGGCGGCGGGAGCGCTGCCAAGGGTAGGCAGCAAGGCGGCAGAGAGCTGGGTGAAGCAGCGGCGGGTGATCATGGTGTCTGTCTCCTGTTGACTGGATGGGATCTGCAATACAGCCCCGCAAACCTCGTGTGACATGGCTTGCAGCGGGTGCATGAAAAAATTATACGAACGTACAAATTCAAGATGACTGGGGTTTGTACGAGTGTTCAATAAATTTATACAGTCGTATAAACCAGTCCATGTCCAAATCCCGCCCCACCGCCAAGACGGCAGCCGCCACACCCGCAACGCGAGCTGCAAAAGCACCGACCCCGGCGCACAAGCGTGCGGCTGCCCGCAGCGCCGCCAGCGAAGAAGACCTGGCACCCAACCGCCAAGCCAACATCCTGCAGGCGGCCGAGCGGCTGTTTGCCTCGCGCGGCTTTCATGGCGTTTCGATACGCGACATTGCCGACGAGGCGGGTGTGCCGCTGGCGCTGGTGGGCTACTACTACGGACCCAAGCTGTCGCTGTACCACGCCATCTTCCGAGCGCATGCGGGCTACATCGACGTGCGGCTGCAGTCGCTGGCCCAGGCGCAGCAGAAGGCGCCGCCCGGCCAGCTGCTGGAAGAGATCGTGAAAGCCTTTGTGCTGCCCGTGCTGGAGGTGGCCAGCCAGCCCGCGGGCCACCACTTTCTGCGGTTGCTGTCACGCGGCATGAGCGACCACCTGGAAGAAGACGAGCCCATCATCCGCGAGCTGTTCGACCCGCTAGCGCACGCCTTCATCGACGCCATGGCGGGCGCTCTGCCCCAGGCCACGCGCAGTCAGGCAGCCTGGTGCTATCAGTTTGCACTGGGCGCACTGCTGCACCACGTGAACGACCAGCGCATTGAGCGCCTGTCGCACGGACAGAACCTGGCCGGCGACGACGCCGTAGCCGGTCCGCTGCTGGTGCGCTTCATCGCACAGGGCATGCGAGGCGCATGCGCAGGCGCGGTGCACTGATGCACCAACGCTGAGCCCAACGGACTTCACACCAGCACTGCCGCGCGAGCGCCGCATGCAAAGCACAGTCACGCCCATTTTTCTGGCCCCAGCCCACCACCACCCGAGGTGGCTGGGGCCCTGCGCCGCCGCCCCACCCACAGCATCGGCCCGGTAGACCGGTACACCCTCGCGGTCTCCATCCCAGCGCACGGTGCGCTGATGTCCTGCCCCGTTTGAACTGACCCTTCGGTCCAGCATTGGCTGCGCCGTGGGCTCGTTCGCCCCTCACCTGCTCCTCATTCATCGAAAGACACCATGAAACCCCGCACCTCCTTCACGACCTGCCCCTCTCTCACGCAGGCCCGTCGGCCCTGGACACGGACCGTGGGCGCCGCGGCAGTCCTGTCAACTGCGTCGTTCGCTATCCACGCTCAGCCAGCAGCTGGGCCCGGCCTGCAGCTGTACGGCCTGGTCGACGCCGCTGTAGGCCGCTTTGCCAGCCCTGCCGGGGGCGTGAACGCGCAGGACCGCGCCGTGACCAAACTGGACGGGGGTGGCATGTCCACCAGCCATTGGGGCGTGCGCGGCGCGGAAGACCTCGGCGATGGGCTGTCGGCCCAGTTCGAGCTGTCGTCCTTTGTACGCAACGACTCGGGCGCGGCCGGCCGCAGCGACGCACTGCCCGCCCCTGTGAATGTGGCGGCCGACCCCGTGTTCTCGCGCGCGGCCTGGGTGGGCGTCTCGCACCGCGACTGGGGCCGCGTTCGGCTGGGCAACGTCACGTCGTTGCTGTTCTTGAACTCCATCACGTCCAATGCGTTCGGTGACTCGACCGTGCTCGGGCCGCTGAACCTGGTCACCTTCATCGGCAGCCCGCTCACGGGAGGCACGGCGTGGGCCAACTCGGTGGTGTACGACAGTCCCGGCTTCGCGGGGTTCAATGCCTCGGTGGCTCATTCCATCTCGGAGGGCCAGGGCGGTGGCAACAGTGCAGCGCGATGGGCCTACGCCCACGGCCCCTGGGCCGCATCGCTGGTATGGCAGAGCGTGAAGAAGAACCCCGGTACCTTTGCCGACGGCACATCACCCAACGACACCCGCGCCTGGCAGTTGGCGGCGTCTTACGACTTCGAGGTGATCAAGCTGTTTGCCCACCTGGGCCGTATCGACAATCTGGGCACTGCTGTTGCGCCGCTCAACGTGTCGTACCGCGTATGGGATCTGAGCGCGGCCGTGCCCGTGGGCGCAGGCCGCGTGCTGGCAGGCTACGCCGTGCGCCGCACCAGTGACACCGTAGGCCCGGTGCCCGCCACGGTGGCAGGCGGCAATGTCGAGCGCAAGGTGTTCACCCTGGGGTACGACTACTTTTTGTCCAAGCGGACGGACCTGTACGCGATGGTCATGCGCGACAGCACCCTGACCCGTACGCTGCCCGCGTCGCCTGCGCTGGCGAGCGCTCGGGGAACCAGCTTTGCGGTGGGGGTTCGCCATCGGTTCTGAAGGTTCCTTGCAACGGTTGCCTCCAAGTTTCAGGGCGCCTTCGGGCGCCCTTTTTTTCAGCGGCAAGCGTGTACACACGCATCCAACTTGAAGCATCTGCCCACATAGAAAGATCTTGACAACACGTTCCGGCCCGAGCCCGCTGATGCTGGGGGAGGACGAACGCAAACGGCTGCTTGCAGCGATTGCAGCCGCTCGCACCTCGGTCACCAATGGGTACTGCAGGCCAACGTCAGCAGGTGGCAGCCAAAGAAAGCGGACCTTCAACCAGTCGACGATCGAGGTTGAAGTGGCTGCGTCTTCGAGGCGTCCAACGACATTCTCCAGTTCCAAGTGGGCTGTGTTTCGACGCATCACACTGTCTTCTTTTCCAGACGCGCCAGCGCCGCCTCATACGCTTGCAGCACATCCGGTCGATCTTCGGCGGCGGCATCGAACCGGCTGGCCAGCACAGCGGCGTCGGCCTTGCTGCCCAGTTGGCCGATGGCCTTGAAGATCCTTTTCATGAAGACGGCGTCGCCACCGACGATGTGCCGCTCCAGGCGCAGCAGGTCCATGATGGGCTCCACCAGCTGCGGCGCCTTGGTCTTGCCCACCACCTCGAGCAGGCATTTGTAGTTGCCCAGATGCGCGTTCGAGAACTGGTTACGGTCGTTGAAGAAGGCGAGGAAGAGGTCGGTGTACGCCGGGCTGGCCACCTGGAGCAGCACGTTCATGATTGTGGCGTGGTCGCTCTTGAGCTTGCCGGCCAGGAACTCTTGCCGGTAGGGGTGAAATGCCAGCGCCTTGTGAAAGCACTCGGTCATCGGCGCGATAGTGCGCTCGCCCAAGCTGCTGAGCACCTCTATCAGCACCGCCCATTCCTCGGTGTAGTGCGGGCGCAGGCCATTGGCCACCAGGGTGTGGAAAGCGCCCTCGGCCGGGTGGGCCAGCACCCCGCGCAGGGCCTCCTCGTCGTAGTGCCCACCTACAAAGCTGGAGAAGCCGCGGGCCAGCAGATCCAGGTCGGTGACGGCATAGACCGCAGGCCAGTTCTTGGCCTGCATCAGGGCAGCCAGGCGCCACGCCTCCAAATTCTCGGGCTGGTGCTCCTGGGGCGGCGGGCGCAAGTCCAGCTTCAGGGCAAGCCGCTCCTCGAGTTGCGGCGCGCTGGCGTGAAAGTCCACAAACTTGCGGCCGGCCAGCGGCGCAAGGCTGCTGATGGGGTTGTAAGCTACGTTCAGCTTCACGATCTGAGGGCATGCCGCCAACGGTGACAGGTCGCTGATCTCATTGAAGCTCAGGTTCAGTTCCGTCACCTGGGTGCACGCCACCAGATGGGACAGGTCGCTGAGTTGGTTGCCCGAAAGGTCCAGCTTGACCATGCCGGGGTAGCTGCGCGCATACCCATCGACAAAGGCCAGGTCCGTGATACCGCTGCGCGACAGGTGCAGGGACTGGAGCTGCGGCAGGTCCAGCCCCGCAGGAAACATTGCCTTCTTGTTGTTGCGCAGAGTCAGGTCGGTCAGCGTCTGAAAGCCGTTGAGTGCCGAGAAGTCGGAGAACCGGCAGTTGTCGATGTACAGCGTCCGCAGGCGGGGCAGCGCGCGCAGCGCGGCGAGGTTGGTGAACTTCACCCTATCCAGTTGCAGCGTGGTCAGGCTGCTGATGTGGGCGATGCGGGCCAGGTCCACGGGCTCGGCCGTCTTGCTGCTGCGCAGGCACAGCGCTTGCACATCATCGCAGCCGGCAATGGGGTCCAGGTCTTCGCTGGTGAAGCGCTCCAGGTTCAGCTCCGTGGTGTGGTTGAGCACCTGGACAGGGGAAAACGAGCTGTTCGTCCATTTGGATTTTTGGGTTGCCATGGTGTTGGACTGAGGGGTTTGTTCCAGGTGGGCGCTGTGGCTTGGCATGATCGCCCTCAGCGCACCGCGCGTGAATCATAGAGGGCACTCGTGCCAGTTTGGCTGGCTACCGGAGCGGCGAGAGCATCCCTTTCCTCCACTCACCGGTCTTTCGCCTTCAACAACCCCCACCAGAAATCGTCCCCATACTTCGTCGCCCCGTACACACACGCCAGCACAGCCACCACGATCACAGCAGTTAGTGCCCAAGGCTCCCGCAGCCGCCCTTTCCAGCAGACAAGCAACCCGACGACCACGCCGGCGAGCGCACCGCAAACGGCTCGTACCGCCAACTCCACAGTGTCTGAGCCGCGCTCGTTGGGTTCTTCGTTGTGCATGTGCAAAGCCCACGTCGAATGGTCTGCCCCACAGCAATGGGGGCCGTGATCAGCGGGCCGTGTCCTCGCCCGGATACGTGCCCGGCAACAAGATCGACCGGTCCACCGTGTTGATGTTCGTGTGTCCACAAAACGCCATCGTGATGTCCAGCTCCCGCTGAATGATCTGCAGCGCACGCGTCACCCCCGCTTCGCCATAGGCCCCCAGCCCATACAGAAAACTCCGCCCGATCAGCGTGCCCTGTGCGCCCAGCGCGCGGGCCTTCAGCACGTCCTGCCCGCTGCGGATGC
Source organism: Acidovorax sp. Leaf191 (assembly GCF_001424425.1). Classification (GTDB taxonomy): domain Bacteria; phylum Pseudomonadota; class Gammaproteobacteria; order Burkholderiales; family Burkholderiaceae_C; genus Acidovorax. Next base: position 40,736 of record NZ_LMPT01000021.1, on the reverse strand, counting down.
CGCCGTCCATCCAGACCTCGATGCCGCCACCCGCTTGTCGCACCGCTTCGGCAATGCCGGGCAGCGCGGCGATGGACGATGGCGCGCCGTCGAGCTGGCGGCCGCCGTGGTTGCTGACGATGAGCGCATCGGCGCCGCTGTTGACGGCCAGGCGGGCGTCTTCTGCGTCCATGATGCCTTTGAGGATCAGCTTGCCGCCCCAGCGCTTCTTGATCCACTCCACATCGCCCCAGTTGAGTTGCGGGTCGAACTGCTCAGCCGTCCAGGACGACAGCGATGACAAATCACCCACGCCCTTGGCGTGGCCCACGATGTTGCCGAAAGTGCGGCGCTTCGTGCCCAGCATGCCCAGGCACCAGTGCGGCTTGGTGGCCAGGTTGATCAGGTTGGCGATGGTGGGCTTGGGCGGCGTGGACAGGCCGTTCTTGATGTCCTTGTGGCGCTGGCCCAGGATCTGCAGGTCCAGCGTGAGCTGCAGCGCAGAGCAGTTGGCGGCCTTGGCGCGGTCGATCAGGCGTTCGATGAAGTCGCGATCGCGCATCACGTACAGCTGAAACCAGAACGGGTGGCGGCCCGTGTGCTCGGCCACGTCTTCGATGGAGCAGATGCTCATGGTCGACAGCGTGAACGGAATGCCGAAGGCCTTGGCAGCGCGGGCACCCAGGATCTCGCCGTCGGCGTGCTGCATGCCGGTCAGGCCGGTGGGCGCTATCGCCACGGGCATGGCCACGTCCTGGCCGATCATGGTGGTGCGGGTGCTGCGGCCTTGCATGTTCACGGCCACGCGCTGGCGCAGCTGGATGGACTGGAAGTCCTGCGTGTTGGCGCGGTACGTGCCCTCGGTGTACGAGCCTGAATCGGCGTAGTCATAAAACATGCGCGGTACGCGGCGCTTGGCGACGACGCGCAGGTCTTCGATGCAGGTGATTTTGGACAGGTCAGGCACGCGGCACTCCAAAGCAAAAAGACATTGAACGGTTTCTAAAGCCTGGCCGGATGGTAGGCAGTTGCGCGCCGCACGGCCATCAAAATTATTTGCGCGGGTCTGCAACAAATTTCCATGGCAAGTTCGCGTACTGTGCGACCGGGCCGTCCGTGGCTCTCATTGTGTAGTGGCTGCAGCGGCCCTGCGCTACCCAGGCCGTAGTTCTGCAGACCCTTTCAAACCGATGGCAACGCAGCATCCGGCGCACTGCGCACATCAATGGCGGGCATCTTCTCAGCAGCAATGGGCGGTGCTTCGATATCGGAATCACGGTGGCCACGGCGTTGGACCGGTACCTTCGAACGGCCAATCCCTTTGCCGGCGACCCCGACCCGATGACCGCAGGCAACGGTGCACTGATGCGATTGGCGCCGATCCCGATGTACTACCGCCGCGACGCAAGCCGCGTTGTGCAGTTCGCGGCAGAGAGCACACGCACCACGCACGGTGCCCAGGAAGCCATCGACAGCTCCAAGCTGTTCGCGCTTTATGTGCGGGCAGCGCTGCTGGGTGCTGACAAGCAGGCGATCTGGTCCATGGACGCCCCCGCACACCTGTCTCCAAAGCTCCAAGCCATCGCCGACGGTCGCTTTCTGGCCGCGCCACGCGACGTGATCAAGGGTTCAGGGTATTGCGTCGACGCCTTGCAAGCAGCGCTCTGGTGTTTCAACAGCACGGACTCGTTCGAATCCGCAATTCTCGCCGCGGCGAACCTGGGAGACGATGCGGATACGACGGCGGCCATATGCGGCCAACTGGCGGGCGCGTACTACGGAGCCTCGTCCATTCCTGCACATTGGCTGGAGCGGCTGGCGATGCGCAGTGAGATCGAGGCGCTGGCCGATCAGTTGCTCGACGCCAGCGAGAGCGACACACGGCAAGACGCCTGAGCCGCGGATTCGCGCTTCATGAAGGACGCGGGGTCATCGCCGGGTCCACCTGCACCACTTCAGGATCGGTGTCCGGCCCGCGGTACAGCATGAAGCGCATGCGCCCGCCGCGCTTGGCGGCGTACATGGCGCTGTCGGCGTGGCGCGAGAGCGCGTCAAACGTGTCGCCGTGCTGCGGGTACAGCGCGATGCCGCCGCTCAGCCCCATGTGCAACACGCGGCCGGCCAGCTCGAACGGGGCGTCGCAGGACGCGAGGATCTTGCGGGCCACGCCGCAGGCGGGCTCCACGCCCTCCAGGCCGGGCAGCAGCACCACGAACTCGTCGCCGCCCTGGCGGCACACGGTGTCGGACGCGCGCACGGCGGCCTTGAGGCGCTGGGCGAACTGCACGAGCAGCAGGTCGCCCACATCGTGGCCCAGGCTGTCGTTCACGGCCTTGAAGCCGTCCAGGTCCAGGTACATGACGGCCAGGCATTTGCCGTCGCGCCGCGCCTGGGTGATGGCCATCTGGGCGCGGTCCTGCAGCAGCACGCGGTTGGGCAGGTCGGTCAGCGCGTCGTACTGGGCGAGGTGGGCCATGCGTTCGGCCATGACCACGGCGTCGGTCACATCGCGCAGCACGGCCACGGCGCCGGTGACCTGGCCGTGGCGGTCGGTGATGGGGCTGGAGGTTTTCTCGACCTGGAAGCGCTGGCCGCTGGTACGGTGCACGATCACGCCACGCACCGAATCGACGCCCTCGCCGCTCTGAATGGCGGCCAGCAGCGAGCTGGCCAGCACGGCGTCGTTGTGCGGGCTGCGCAGCACCACCACCTCGTCGATGCGGCGGCCCGCGGCGTCGAAGGCCTGCCAGCCTGTCAGGCGCTCGGCCACCGGGTTCAGGTAGGTGACGGCGCCCTGCGCGTCGGCGCACACGACCGCGTCACCGATGGACTGCAAGCTCAGGCGCACACGCTCCTTCTCGGCAAAGAGCTCTTCCTCCATGCGCTTGCGCTCGGTGATGTCGGTGGCCTGCACGAAGAAGCCGCGCACGTGGCCGTCGACCTCGTCGGGCAGGTAGGACACCAGGGCATGAAGCACCTGGCCGCGGGTGTCCACCAGCGCCCGCTCGAACAACTGGGGCTGGCCGGCGAGCGCGTGCTGCATGAACGGCAGGTTCTGCGCATACACATCCGGGCCCAGCAACTGGCTGATGTGCTGGCCGCGCAGCTGGCCGGGCATGACCCCGAACCACTGGAAGTACACCTGGTTGGCAAAGAGGTTGTTCAGGTCCCGGTCCCAGTAGCTGATGGCGGACGGCAGGTTGTCGAGGATGGTGCGCAAATGGTGCTCGGCCTCGTGCAACTGGGCCGACACCCGCTGGCGCAGCGTGAGCTCGCGCACGAACATGGCCGCCAGGGCCACGCAGGCGACCATGAGCAGCAGCGCGAAACCGCCCAGCACGGCCGCGCTGCGGTACCACTTGGCGAGCACCGTGTCGGCGGCCTGGGCCACGTTGATGATGAGCGGGTAGGAGCCCACCTGCCGGAACGCATACAGCCGCTCCACACCGTCCAGCGCCGCCGTGCCCACGAAGACACCGTTGCCCTCGCGCTGAAAGCGCTCCATGTTGGGCGAGCCCGCGATCGTCTTGCCCACGTCAGATTCGCCGTATGGAAAGCGCGAGATCACCACGCCGTCCTGGCGGAACAGGTTGACGCCGCTGTTGGCGCCCAGGTCGAGCGAGCCGAAGAGTTCGTTGAAGTAGCTCAGGCGCACGGCCCCGACCACCACGCCCGCGAAGCTGCCGTCCGGGTGGCGGTAGGCCCGGGCCATGGGCAGCACGTTCAGCCCGGTCACGCGCGAAGGCACCGGTTTGCCGATGAAAAGCCCCTGGTGCCCGTCCTTGGCGAAGGCCACGAAGTAGTCCCGGTCTGCCAGGTTGGCGCGGCGCAGCGTGCTCGCGCCCGAGTCGAGCACGATGGCGCCCGACGCATCCAGCACGAACACGTCGCCCGCGCCGCGCGCGCGCAGCGAGTTGTCAAAGATAACGCGGTTGCGCAGGTCGGGCGGCAGGGCCCACACGTCGCTGCGGGCCACTTCGCGGGCTACGCCTTCCAGCGACTTGTCGATGGAGTCGAGCGACCAGCTCAGCCCCTGCTCCAGCGTGTGCACCAGGTTGCTGTTGGTCTGGCTGGCGTAGTTCCACTCGTCGGTGCGGATCGTCCAGATCGTGCGGGCGAACAAGGCACCGATTCCCAGCGACAACAGCAGCGCCAACCAGATGAGGCGGTGGGAGAAGAACTGGCGCAGGAACGGCATAGAAATATTTGGTAACCATTCTAGTGGGGGCCGTTGTCCGGAAGCTGACATCCCATCAGGCCGTGCATGGCATTGCCGCCCTGCCCATGGACCAACCCCACGGACTCCGGGCCACCGTCGCGGTCGCCCTGTGAATCCCGCCGAAGCGGCCGCATGCTCTTCTGACGCCACCCCCCTGCCCCGCCAAGCCGCCGCCAATATGCAGCGGCCTTGCGCGGGTCCGTCACACCGTAGCTGCCGCGCCGGGTGCCGTCAATTCGCAGCGCCCCGGGGCGGCTTGGATGCCACACCCGCGCCGCGCACTTCGATGCGGATTTCGTCGAGCACCTCGCCCTTGGCGTCGGTGATCTGCACCACATGCCGGCCGGGCCAGGGCAGCCAGGCCACGCGCGGGCCCTGGCCCAGGGGCTTGCCGTCCATGCGCCACAGCAGGCCCTCGCCGGTGGCGGTGAACTGCAGGCGCTGGCGGGCGGGCGGGATGTCCGGGTCCAGCGCGATGATGGTGCCGCCGGCCGGCGCGGTGATGCGCGCCGGGGCGCCGGACGGGGCATCCGGCACCTTGCGCGCCGCATTTTTGGCATCCTTGACGGCCTTGGCGCTGACCCCATCAGCGCCAGCAGCTATCGAATCAATAGCAAACAGGGGTTGCTGGGTGCCTTGCAGAAACCATTCGTCGCGGGCGGCCTCGAGCGGCTGGCGGCCGTCTGCCAGCGCGGCGGCGGGCCCCGGGCCGAACCGCACCGCGGCCTTGTGCAGGCCCGCGGGCGCCTTGGGCGCACGGCTGGGCTCGCGCGCATGCAGAAAGCCCATCACGGCGCCCCAGATGGGCGCCGCGCCGCTGGTGCCGCTCACGTCGTGCATGGCCGCGCCGCTGGCGTTGCCCACCCACACGCCGACGGTGTAGCGCTCGGACCAGCCCACGGCCCAGTTGTCGCGCATGTCCTTGCTGGTGCCGGTCTTCACTGCCGTCCAGAAGCGCGTGGCCAGCACGCTGTCGGTACCGAAAGTGCGCGCGCGGGCGTTGCCGTCGGACAGGATGTCGCCCACGATGAAGGCGGCGCGCGGGTCCAGCGCCGCGGTGAAAACGGGCGACCGGCTGCGGGCCGGCACGGACACGTCGACGGCGCTGGCACGCCCGCCGTTGGCCAGCGTGCGAAACGCGTTGGTCAGGTGCACCAGGGGCACCTCAGGACTGCCCAGCGCCAGGCTGTAGCCAAAATAGTCGCCGCTCTCGCGCAGCGGCATGCCCACGGCGCGCAGCTGCCGGTGGAATGCATCGGGCGTGACCATGACCAGCGTGCGCACCGCGGGCACGTTGAGCGACGCGGCCAGCGCGGTGCGCACCGACACCCAGCCCTTGAACTGCCGGTCGTAGTTCTGCGGGATGTACAACCCGCCCGCCGTGGCGATGTGGGCGGGCGAGTCGTCCACCAGCGACGCGGCGGTGAGCCGCCGCTCGGCGATGGCCTGCCCGTACAAAAAGGGTTTGAGCGTGGAGCCCGGCTGGCGCAGCGCCAGCACGCCATCGACCTCGCTCGCCTGGCTCAGCTGCCCCGACGATCCCACCCATGCCAGCACCGCACCCGTGGCGTTGTCGAGCACCAGCACGGCGCCGTCTTCCACGTTGCGCCCCCGCAGTTCGCGCAGGTGCTGCTGCAGGGTGCTGACGGCAAAGCGTTGGAGCGGCGCGCGCACCGTGCTCTGCACACGCTCGGGCAGTGCGGCACCGTCCTTGTCGCGCTGGCGCAGCAGGTAGCGCGCAAAGTGCGGCGCCACGCCCTCGCTGGCATCGAATGCGCGGCGCTGCAGCGCGGCGGTGGTGAAGAGGTCGAGCGCATCGCAATCCACACGCGGTGGCTGGGCTGGCGATGCGGGGGCGCCCGCGGTGGTGGCCGGCTTTCTTGGCGGCGGCTGGGCCTGCATGTCCCGCAGCACGCCACAGGCCCGCTGGGCCACCAGCGCGGGGCGCGCGTTGGGCGCCCGCACCAGCGCGGCCGCCACTGCGGCCTCGCGGTCGTCCAGGCCATGGGCGGCCTTGCCGAACAGCGTGCGGCTGAGGGCGTCGATGCCCACCAGCTCGCTGCGAAACGGCACGAGGTTGAGGTACGCCTCCAGCACCTGGTCCTTGCGCCAGCGCCGGTCCAGCACCTGCGCCGCCACCGTCTGGCCGAGCTTTTGCACCACGGTGCGCCCGCCAGGGCCCTGGCGCCAGTCGCCGTCGAGCAGGCCCGCCAGCTGCATGGTGATGGTGCTGGCACCGCGCGTGCGCTGGTTCCACAGGTTGCCCCAGGCGGCGGCCGACGCAGCGCGCCAGTCCACGCCGCTGTGCTCGAAGAAGCGCTTGTCTTCGCTCAGCACCAGCGCCGTGCGCAGCGCGGGCGACACATCGGCCAGGGCCACCCACTGGCCGCGCCGCACGGTCGGGTCGGTGCGCAGCCGCTGCAGCACCTCGCCCTCGCGCGAGAGGATCAGGGTGTCGGACGGCTTGAAGTCGGCCCGCACCTCGTCGTAGGACGGCAGGGCGTGGGCCCGCGGCGCACCGACCAGCAAAAGACAGGCCACAGCCACCGCAGGCAGCGCCGCCGCGGGCCGCGTGCCGGACCAGACCCTAGGCCAGGGCATGGGTACGCCTCGGCGGCTCGACGGCTGGCCGCGGGCAGGCGAACGTCTGCGCCATGCGCATCAACCACCCGGCTCCACGAACTTCTTGTAGTTGCCCAAAATGGCCTGCCAACCCGCACGTTGCTGTTCGTGCGGGAAGGTCGCATCCGGGGTGAAGGACTGCTGCACCTCGGTGCGGCCCTGGGGCAGGTCGACAAACTCGACGACCACCTCGCGGCGGTCGCCCAGGGCATAGCGCAGGCGGCGGTGCGGCACGATCTCGGTGAACGTGCCGGCAAAGTCGAAGCCCATGGAACCGTCCTTGGCCTCCATGCGGTAGCTGAAGGCGCCGCCCACGCGCAGGTCGTTCTCGGCCCGGGGGCAGCACCATTCGGGGCTGGCGAAGTTCCAGGCCGTGATGGCGGTGGGGCTGACAAAAGCCTGCCACGCACGCTGCGCATCGCAACCGACCTCGACGGAGAGGGTGAGCACAGAGGGGGTCGGCGCGGGGCTGGAAGCATCGGTCATGGTCATGGCTCCTTGGGGTCGGGGTGGTGGCCGGTCGTGCCGGCGTCGCCAAAGCTGCGGGCCGGCGCGGAAGGTGCCGCCCGGCCGCCGCGGCGCTGCGGCTGGGCGGACACCTTGCCAGCCGGGGCGGGCACGCGGCCTGCCCCCAGCAGCAGCAGCAGCAGCAGCAGCAGTGACAGCTTACTTGCCGGGCTCCACCTTCACCCGGGCGTTGGGCGACTCGCCGAACATCTCGGGCGCGTACATCGCCTCGACCCGGCTCGGGGGCAGCGCGAAGTCGCCCACGTTGTTCAGGCGCACGGTGTACTCCATCTTGACGGCGCCCTTGGGCAGGTACTCGTAGTAGCTGCGGAAGGACTCGAAGCTGCGCTCCTCGAATGCGGGCCAGCCGGGGCCGGTGCGCGCCTTCTCGCCCTGCGTGGCGATGGCCGAGTCGCGGCCCAGTCCGCTGCCCAGGATGGTCGCGCCGCCCGGGATCGGGTCGGTGATGGCCACCCAGGTCATGTCGGCGCTGGCGTTCACCTCCAGCGTCACGCGCAGCACGTCGCCGCGCGTGTACTGGCCGGGCGGCAGCGCCTTGTTGGCCTGCTCCACGGGGGTCACCGTCTTGGTGATGCTGTACCCGGCCGCGAAGGGTGCCTTCAGCTGGATGGCGGCCACGGACTGCAGCGTGAGCCATGGCTTGCCGGGGCCCTGGTGCGTGACGGCCAGTTGTTCCTTGCCACCCGCCTTGCCAGCAGCTGAGGTCCAGGGCAGGAACATGCCGTTGTTCTTCAGGTTGCCCGGCGATGCAGGCGCGCCGAACCAGGTGGTCTGGTGCGCGGCACCGGTGAGGTCGGTGGTCTTCACGCGCTCGACCTTGCTCCAGTCCACGGCGGCGTTGTTGGCGCCCATGGCGGCCTTGGTCGTGCCGGACACCGGTGTGGCCTCGAACTTGGCGCTGAATTTTTCCAGCGCCAGCCCGCCCCACAGGTTGGCCGTGGTGGTGTGCCACGCGCCCGCCTGCTGTCGGCTGATGAAGCCGTTGGCCAGGCGGCCCATGTCGTCCTTCCAGGTCGGGTCGTCCATCACGGCCAGCATCAGGCGGGCGGTGTTCACGTCGCCGTTTTGCATCAGCCACCACCAGTAGTCGTCCTGCTCGGTGCTGAAGATGAGCTTGGTGCCCTGGAACGACAGGCGTGCCCGCAGGATCTGCATGGCCTCGGCCAGGCGCTTGTCGCGCTCGGGCACATCGGCCACGCGCTTCAAGATGTTCACCCAGTCGATCACGGAGTGCGTGGGCCACTGGTTGGGCGCGACGGTGATGCTGCTGACCATGCGGCCCTGCGCCTTGCCGTAGCGCGACAGCGCCTCGATGGCGGCGAGCTTGCGCATGTCCAGGTCCTTGCGCGGGCTCCAGAAGCTGCGTTCGATGCGGCCTTCGATGAAGGCGATCAGGCCGCGCTCCATGGGTGCGCGCACGTCGTCGGGCAGCGCGAAGGCCGGGTTGACGGCCGCGGCCTCGTGCGTGGCGGCCAGCACATAGGCGGTCAGCGTGTCGCTGCCGCGGTTGGCGTCACCGTCGCGCGGCGGGAAGTAGTTGGCCAGCCCGTCGCTGTCCAGGTAGGTGGGCAGCTGCGCCATCACCGTCTGCCACATCGCGCCGTCGCGCAGGCCCACGGCCTTGCTGGTCTTTTGCTCCAGGCAGGCGAACGGGTAGCGGGCCCACCAGTCGCGCACGCCCGGCAGGCCTTCGGCCAGCTTGGGCTGCAGCGACATCTTGAGGCCACCGCGGCCGGGCAACGCATCGGCGGGCGGGTTCACGTCCAGGTTGAAGCTGCCGTCCACCTGCACCAGCGTGGCCTGCTGCACCGTGAGCGGCACGGCCGGGATGAGCTTCTGGCTGGCCTTGAGCGCGTCGCGCGCGCCGCTGACCGTGTCCTTGGCCTCGATCTCCCACAGGATGGCCTGCGAGCGGGTCTGCGCCAGCTGCGCGGGCGCGGTGACGGTCCACGCCACCTCGCGCGCCTCGCCGGCCGGGATGTCCACCGTCTGGGGCTTCAAGTCCAGCAGCGTGGCGCGTGGGGCCACCTCGACCTTCATCGCCGCCTTGGTCGTGTTGCGCAGCGTGAGCTGGGCGCGGAACTGGTCGTCCTCGCGCACCAGCGGCGGCAGGCCGCTGATGATCTGCAGGTCCTGCGTGGCGCGGATGCTGGTGCTGCCGGTGCCGAACAGTCCGGTGGATGCATCGGCCACCGCGACGATCTTGAAGGTGGTGAGCGCATCGTTGAGCGGCACCGTCACCTTGGCCTGGCCGTTGGCGTCCAGCACGATGGCGGGCTGCCACAGGAGCAGCGTGTCCAGCAGCTCGCGCGTCTGCGCCTTGCCGCCGCCGCCGCCCGCGGGCACGGCCTTCTTGCCGTAATGGCGCCGCCCGATGATCTCCATCTGCGCGGTGGAGGTCTCCACGCCCCAGCTGCGGCGCTGCAGCATGGCTTCAAGCAGGTTCCAGCTGTTGTTGGGCATGAGCTCCAGCAGGGCCTGGTCCACGGCGGCCACGGCCACCTCGGCGTTGGCCGCGGGCTTGCCGCCGGGCAGCGTGGCGGTGATGGTGACCTGCGCCTTGCCGCGCACGGCATAGCTTTCCTTGTCGGCCGTGACCTTCACGTCGATCTGGTGGGCCTGGGTGCCCACGCGGATCTCGGCCAGGCCCAGGCGGAACGCGGGCTTGGACAGGTCCACCAGCGCGGTGGGCGCCTGGTATTCCTTGCCCTCGTACCAGAACGAGGTCCACCACTCGCGCGGCGACTTGAAGCCCCAGGTGAAGAAGCTGTACCAGGGCACCTCGCGCAGACGGCCGCGCAGGGCCAACACGCTCACGTAGACGTTGGGGCCCCACTCGGGCTGGATCTTGAGGCTGACCGTGGGGTCCTGGCCGTTGAGCTGCACCACCTGCGTGTCGATGATGCCTTCGCGCTCCACCGCCACCAGCGCCGTGGCGTAGCGGAAAGGCATGCGCACCTGGAACTTGGCGGTCTCGCCGGGCTGGTAGCTCTTCTTTTCGGGCAGCAGGTCGATGCGGTCGTGGTCTTCGCCGCCGAACCAGAGCTCGCCCTGGCGCGTGACCCACACCGACGACGCCGCCACGCTGGCATTGCCATCCTTGTCGGTGGCCGTGACCACCAGTTCGACCTCGCCGGCTTCATCGAGCTTGGACTCGCACAGCAGCAGGCCGCGGGCATCGCTCTTGCCGCTGCACAGCGTGCCCAGGTCCTTGGTCTCGGTCTGGTTGTCGTAGCTGTAGAAGCCGCCCACCATGCGCTTGCGCGTGGTGGTGGTGATGCGCGCCACGGCCTGCACCTGCAGCGACGTGTCGGCGGCCGGCTTGCCGTTGTGCTGCAGCGCCAGCGCCTGGAAGCGGATCTTCTGGCGGGCAGAGACCCAGCCTTCGGTCTTGATGCCGGCCACCACGCCGGCGGGCCACAGGGCCTGCGTGCTGCGGATGGTCTGCACTTCGCCGTTGGGGTCGGCGTAGGTGGCTTCCATCACCAGCTCCTGCGGCTGGCGCGCCTGCGGCACGTTGTCGATGGTGACCTTGCCCGCGCCGTCCTTGTTGAGGGTGAGCGGCAGCTTGTCGGCGATCACGCGCGCATCCTGGCTGGCCGTGGCTTCCTCGTCGTCGCTGTTGGCGTTCGACTGCTCGCGCTTGCGCGGGGGGGTGAAGCTGAAGGCGTCGTAGTCGCTGTAGTTCAGCGTCTTGCCGCGCACCATGGCGGACACGCGCACGGGCAGGTTGGCGGCGCCGCCGCCGGCCACGTAGTTGATCTGCACGTCCGTGGGCACGGACCGCACACGCACCAGCGCCTTCTTGTCGGCGGGCGCGATGCGGCCTTCCAGCACCGGCAGACGGAATTCCTCGACGCGGAACTCGCCCGAGCTGAAGCTGCGGCCGTTGTTGGACTGGTTGCGCAGCTCGACCTGGTACAGGCCCAGCTTGGCGGCGGGTGGCACGGCAAAGGTGTTCTGCGCGCTCAGGCCGCCGCTGGGCGTCGTGCGCCATGCCAGGGGCTGGGTGAACTGCTGGCCGCTGCCCACGTGGGTGATCACCAGGGTGTCCGGGCCTGCGGGCGGCACGCCGAAGCCCTTGCGGGTCTCGGTGCGCAACAGGTGCTTCATCGACACCGTCTCGCCGGCCCGGAACAGGGTGCGGTCGAAGATGGTGTGGGCGCGTTCGTCCGGCTCGTTCGAGGTGCTGGTGGGCACGTTGAAGCGCCAGGGTTCGATGCCGCGCTGCCAGTCGCTCCAGGTGAAGGCCATGTCCTCGACCGCGTCGGCGCCCTTGTGGCGCGCGCTCACGAAGTAGCCGCGGCTGCCGTCGCCTTCGCCGTATCCGCCGGATTCACCGCAGGCGGGGGAGTCGGTCGACACGCCTTCGAGCCGGGCCAGGCCCTGCGCGTCGGTGACGCCCGTGGCCACTTCGTTGCCGCGGCAGTCGGACACGCGCACCTTGGCGCCCTCCACCGGCTGGCCCTTGTCGAGCGTGGTCACCCAGGCCATGGCGTTCTCGCGGCCCAGCTTGAAGTGCACGCCCAGGTTGGTCACCAGCGCGGAGGTGCGCACGTACATCGTGCGGGCATCGCCGTGGCGGTCGTCCAGCAGCGATGCGCCGAGCTTTTGCGATGCGATCTCCACCACGTGGAATCCGGGCGACAGCGGAATGCCCACCACCTCGAACGGACGGGCATCGGTGCTGGCCGGCTTGGGCAGGTCCAGCGTCTTCACGCCGCCCTTGCCCGCCAGCAGCGAGACCATGCGGGTCTGCACGTACTCGCGGTCGTTGTCCAGCACCTTGGGCAGCGGGCCGGTCACGTCCTGGCGTGCCTGCTTGCGCTCCACCGTGTAGTTGTCGTAGCGCCGGACCTTGCGGAACCACGCGATGATGTCGGCGTCGGTGCCGGGCTTGAAGGTGCTCACCTTGCCCGCGGGCGCTGCCGCACCCGGGGTGCCGGGCTGCAGGCCCTGCACCCGCAAGGCGGCTTCCACGTTGCGCAGCGTCACCGGCAGCAGGGCGGGCGGGTTGTCGGATGCGGGGCCTTCGGCAAAACGCTCCACCACGCCGAACGACGCGGCGGCAAACTTGGCCAGCGGCGGCATGCCGCCCGTGGCGACCTTGAGCGGGAAGCTGTCGGCATTGATCAGCGCGCGGCCCGAGGCGTCCTTGAAGTCCTTGGGCAACTCGATGGTGAAGGCCGTGTTCTCGGCCAGCGGGGCGTCGAACTGCACGCTGGTCACCAGCGCGTCGGCCTGCTGCTCTTCCTTGTCGGTCGCGGCCTGCGGCTTGAGCGTTTCCTTCGCCGACTTCAGGCGGATGGCCGACGCCAGCTTGCGCGGCACGGGCGCGTTGAACGACAGCATCATGGGGCGGATCGGCAGGCAGGCGGCCTGGGCGTTCTCGCGCTCGCAGCTGAATTCGGCAGAGAACGGCTCGCGCACCTTGTAGTCGAAGCGTTTTTCCACGGTGTTGGCCACACCGCTGGGCGTGGCGACGCCCTTGCCGAACACGATCTGCATGCGCGAGCCCGAGGTGAGCCGGCGGTTGCAGGTCAGCGTGGCGTACTGCAGCGGCTCCTGGGCGGCGTTTTTGTCCAGGCTCAGAGCCTTGAGGATTTCCGCGCGCTGGGCACCGTCGATCATGCGAACGGGGATGCGTTCGCCCATGCCCTCGGCCGTGCACCACACATTGGCCTGGACGCTGGCGGTGGTGGCGGGCCCGTTGAACTGCAGCACGAAGAACTGCTCTTCGTCGATGTCCTGGTAGGTGCCGGGGCGGATGTTCTGCACGAACGGCCCGCCGCTATTGAATTGATAGCTCTTGGCGCCCGTCAGTTCAACGCCAGCGGCCGATTTGAAGCCCGGCTTGACGGTGGCAGTGCAGCGCACGCCGGGCGGCAGGTCGCGCTCGAAGTCGAACACCCATTCGCGCTCGCCCGTCCAGCGGCCGGTGCCTTTGGTGGCGGCAGCGTCGCTGCAACTCAGGCCGATGGGTGCGGGGGCCTTGGGATCGCCGAAGTTGACCGCTGCCGCATCGAACTTGGCCACTACCTGGCGCACCTTGGCCACCTCGCCCTGGGGCGAAAAGCTGGTGATCTGCAGGGCCTGTGCACCCCATGCGGCCAGTGTCAAACCGGCAGCCAACATCCATTTGTGAGCGTTCACGCTGTCCCCTCTCCGAAGAACCGGCAAGCGTAACAAAACAACACTACCGCCGGTGTCGCGTTGCAAGCGCTTACGTATTCGCCCGAACAGCCATTTCGCTGCCGGCGACGACGGGGCCATAGGGCCGCGTCCTACCTCCGCCACCGCCATCACGCCCAATGATCGAAGTTTGTCCCGTCTTTCAACATCCACCAGGAGCGCACACCCATGGCACGAGCCCCCACGTCGCGCAACGCGACCAAGAGATCGCCGTCCAACCACCCGTCGTCCACACAGTCCGACACCTACCGCGGCAACGCAGGTGAACTGCAACAGCAAGCCGGGGGCAAGCACCCGGTACTGACCACGCAGCAGGGCATTCCGGTGGCAGACAACCAGAACTCCCTGCGCCCCTCTCCCCGCGGCCCCACGTTGCTGGAAGACTTCATACTGCGCGAGAAGATCACGCACTTCGACCACGAACGCATCCCCGAGCGCATCGTGCACGCCCGCGGCTCTGGCGCCCATGGGTTTTTCGAGCTGACCCATTCGCTGCGCGACGTCACCACGGCCCGCGTGCTGACGGAAGTGGGCGTGCAGACGCCCGTGTTCACGCGCTTTTCCACCGTGGCAGGCGGCGCAGGCTCGGTGGACACCCCGCGCGACGTGCGCGGCTTTGCCGTCAAGTTCTACACGCCCGAAGGCAACTGGGACCTGGTGGGCAACAACATTCCGGTGTTCTTCATCCAGGACGCGATGAAGTTCCCCGACCTCGTGCACGCCGTGAAGATGGAGCCCGACCGCGGCTTCCCGCAGGCGGGCAGCGCGCACGACACGTTCTGGGACTTCGTCTCGCTGATGCCAGAAACGCTGCACATGGTGATGTGGGCCATGAGCGACCGCACCCTGCCGCGCAGCCTGCGCATGATGGAGGGCTTTGGCGTGCACAGCTTCCGGCTGGTCAATGCGGACGGCGACAGCACCTTCGTGAAGTTCCACTGGCGGCCCAAGCTGGGCATCCAGTCCACCGTGTGGGACGAGGCGCTGAAGCTGCAGGCCGCCGACAACGACTTTCACCGCCGCGACCTGTTCGAGTCCATCGAGGCGGGCGACTTCCCCGAATGGGAGCTGGCCGTGCAGCTGTTCACCGAGGAAGAGGCGGAGAACTTCCCCTTCGACCACCTGGACCCGACCAAGCTCGTGCCCGAAGAACTGGTGCCGCTGCAGGTCATCGGCCGCATGGTGCTCAACCGCTGGCCCGACAACTTCTTCGCCGAAACCGAGCAGGTGGCCTTCTGCCCCACCAATGTGCCGCCGGGCATCGACTTCAGCAACGACCCGCTGCTGCAGGGCCGGCTGTTCTCGTACCTGGACACACAACTGTCGCGCCTGGGCGGGCCCAACTTCGCGCAGATCCCCATCAACGCGCCCAAGTGTCCCTTCCACAACATGCAGCGCGACGGCCAGATGCAGATGCAGGTACCCAAGGGCCGCGTGAGCTACGAGCCCAGCAGCCTGCAGCCGGACACGCCGCGCGCATCGCAGGCGCAGGGCTTCAGGCACTTCGCGCAGGTGGACGATGGCAAGGGCCAGGGCAAGGGCAAGGGCCGCATCCGCCCCGAGAGCTTTGCCGACCACTACAGCCAGGCGCGCATGTTCTTTCGCAGCCAGAGCCCGCTGGAGCAGTCGCACATCGCGTCGGCCCTGGTGTTCGAGCTGTCCAAAGTCGGCACGCCCCATGTCCGCGAGGCCGTCGTCGGCCACCTGGTGCATGTGGATCCAGCCCTCGCCGAGCGCGTGGCCGCAGGCCTGGGCTTGCCGCAGGTGCCGGCGGCCCCGTCCGCCGCCGAGCCGGTGCGTGACCTGCCGCTGTCCCCGCAGCTGCGCATCATCGACCGCATGAAGCCCACGCTGCAGGGCCGCTGCATCGGCATCCTGGTGGCCGATGGCTCCAACGGCGACACGGTGACCACGCTGCGCAAGGCGCTCGAGAAGGTGGGTGCCACCGTCAAGATCGTGTCGCCCCGCGTGGGCGGCGCCAAGCTGCGCGACGGCACGCTGCTGGCGGCCCATGGGCAGCTGGCGGGCACGCCATCCACGGTTTTCGATGCAGTGGTGTCGGTGTTGACGTCGGAAATGGGCGAGCAGCTGTCGCGCGAAGCGGCGGCGGTGGACTGGTTCCGTGACGCGTTCGGCCACCTCAAAGCCATCGCTGCCGGCAAGGGGTCGCAAGCGCTGCTGAGCGCTGCCGGCATCGAGCCCGACGCCGGTGTGGTGGACCCGGCCAATGTGCAGGGCTTCATCGCCGCGGCACAGACCCGCCAGTGGGCCCGCGAGCCCAAGCTGCGCAACCTGGCCTGAGCCAAGGGCGGGCCAGCCAGCCAGCAGAGCGCCAAGCAGCGCTGATGCTGGCCAGCCATCTACCCCGGCCTGGACGATGTTCAGGCCGTGGCGTGGGGCCGGCATTCAGGGCCCGACTGACCCCATCCGTCATCGCCCTGGCCCGGCTCCTCGTTCAGGGTCTTCGTCAAGCCTATGCGGCGGCCCCGGGCAGGCCCGGCGCATCGGCCAGGCTTGCCAGCCCCTTGCCATTGCGCTTGCTGACGTAGAGCGCACGGTCGGCGCGGTCCATCAGTGCGGGGATGCCTTCGACAGCATCGCCCTGCGGGAACAGCGCCACCCCGACACTGGCGCCAATGAGCACATGCTGGCCGTTGTCCAGCCCCATGGGCGTCAGCAACGCGGCGAGCACCGCATGCGCGGTCGCCATCGCGGCCTCGGGGGATTCCACAGCGTTGAGCACCAGGGCAAACTCGTCGCCGCCCAGCCGCGCGGCCGTGTCGCTGGCGCGGGTGAGGCTGGTGAGGCGCTGCGCCACGCGCGCCAGCACCTGGTCGCCGCTGGCATGGCCCCGCTCGTCGTTGACGGCCTTGAACCCATCCAGGTCCAGCAGCAGCAAGGCGCCCGCGCGGTGGTCGCGGTGTGCGGCCAGCACCGCCTGGGAAAGGCGGTCTTCGAACAACCGGCGGTTGGGCAGGCCGGTGAGCCGGTCGTGCGTGGCCAGGGCCAGCACCTGCTGGTGCGCGCGCACCAGCCGGGCGCTGAGCAGGCCCACCACCACCGCGAACACATACGACAGCATCACGATCAGCGCGGGCGCCTGGCCGGCGGCCTTCCAGCCGCCTGAAGGCACGGCGCCCAATATCCAGCTGCCGCCGCCTGGCAGGGGAATGTCGAGCGTGGCCGGCGATTCGTCAAAAAGCTGCGGGCGGCCCACGAACACCGCGCCCTGCGCACCCATGGCGTCCAGCCCGCGGGCGGCCACCTGAAAGCCCATCTGCTCGGAGTTGAGGCCCACGTCCGCGAACAGCGTGTCGGCGTTGACGGTGAGCGACACGATGCCCCAGTAGCGCGGCCCGCCCACCGGCGTCTTGCCGGGCGGGGTGGCCAGGAACACCGGCGTGCGGCTCACGATGCCCAGGCCGCCCTGCACCAGCGGTATGGGGCCGGCCACGACCGTGCGGCGCGTCTGGATGGCCCGCTCCACCGCGTTGCGCTGCTGCGGGTTGTCCAGGTAGTGCAGGCCCAGCGCCCGCTCGTTGCCCAGGCGCGGGTAGATGTCGCTGATGACGTTGTCCGGCGCGAGCGCCAGGTTGCGGATGTTGCGCTGGTGCTCCAGCAGGCGCCCCACCACCGTCGAGAAGATCTCGGGCGACATGCCGCCCTGTGCGGACACGAAGGCGGCCACCGTCTCGGGCACCGAAAGCGTGCTTTGCAGCTGTCGGTCCAGCCGGTCGCGGATCTGCAGCAGGTGGCTTTGCGCCTGCGCGGCAATCTCGGTGCGCGCCTTGGTGTGCGCGATGTCGATCACCACCCAGGCGAGCAGCGCGGCCAGCGCGCCGCTGCAGAGCCCGGCAACCAGCGGCAGCCGGCGGTGGTGGATCCAGTTGGCGGGCAGGTGGCGCTGGTGCATGGGAGCGGTGGCGGCAGGGCGCAGTGAAGTGGGCCGGGCCTCGGCCCGGCAGGTGCTGGAAGTCGGGCGTGCAGCGCCGGCTTACTGCGCGACGAAGCCGCTGGTCTTGATGATGCGCGTCCAGGCCTCGGTGTAGGCTTTTTCACGCGCGCCCAGCTGCTGCGGCGTCATGTGGCCCACGGTGAGGCCCATGGCGGTGAGGTGGTCGCGCACGTCGGGCATGGCCACGACCTTGGCCAGCGCGGCCGAGAAGTCGGTGATGAACATCTGCGGCGTGCCCGCAGGCGCGTAGATGCCGTAGTACGGCAGGTCTTCGAAGCCCTTGAGGCCCATTTCGTCGAACGTGGGCACATCGGGCATGGCGGCCTGGCGCCTGGTGCCCAGCACGCCCACCACGCGCACCTTGCCGGCCTTGTGGTTCTCGATGAAGTCCTGCACTGACGCCACGCCCGCGCTGATCTGGTTGCCCAGCATGTCGGCCATCATGGGCGCGCTGCCGCGGTAGGGGGCGGATACCAGGTCGATCTGGTACTTCTGGCCCAGCAGCTTGACCAGGAATTCGGGCGTGGACGCAGGCGCCGGGATGCCCACCGCGCCCTTGCCGCCGCCGCTGGCCTTGACCCACGCCACGTACTCGGTGAACGACTTGGCCGGCGTGCCGCCCGACACCGCGAACGCGTTCACGAAGGTGGCGAAGCCGCCCACGGGCACGAAGTCGCGCGCCGGGTCGAAGCCCGGGTTCTTCACCACCTGGGGCAGGATCGAGATGGTGTGGTCGTGCGTGAGGAACAGCGTGGTGCCGTCCGGTGCCGCAGACTTGAGCGCCTGCGCGGCGATCTGGCCGCCGGCTCCGGGGCGGTTTTCCACCACCACGGGCTGGCCCAGCTCGTCCTTGAGCTTCTCGGCCAGCGTGCGTGCGATGGCGTCCGTGCCGCCGCCGGGCGGAAAGCCCACCAGCAGGCGGATCGGCTTGGGTGTCTGGGCACAGGCCAGCCCCATGGTCAGGGCCACGCCGGCCAGCGCGCCGGTGCGCAAAAGGCGGGACAGCAGGCTGCGGCGGGAAGTCGTCGTCATGGCAGAACTCCAGGGTCGAAGGTGTTGGGGTATCACTGAGCCGCAAAAATCAAGCCAGGCGGGCGCGGTGGCGGGCCACCTGAGTCCGGACCTGGGCCGGCGCAGTTCCGCCCAGCGTGTTGCGTGCGTTCAGCGAGCCACGCAGGCTGAGCACCTCGTACACGTCCTTCTCGATCTGCGGGTGGAAACCCTGCAGCACCGTCAATGGCAGCTCGGACAGATCGCAGGCGTGCGACTGGGCCGCCTTCACGGCGTGGGCCACAGTCTCGTGGGCATCCCTGAAAGGCAGGCCCTTCTTGACCAGGTAGTCGGCCAGGTCGGTGGCGGTGGCGTAGCCCTTGAGTGCCGCCTGCTCCATGGCCTGCGGGTTGACGGTGATGCCGCCTTCCTTGACGCCCGTGGCGGGGTTCAGCTGGCCGCCGACCATCTCGGCGAAGATGCGCAGTGTGTCCTTGAGCGTATCCACCGTGTCGAACAGCGGCTCCTTGTCTTCCTGGTTGTCCTTGTTGTAGGCCAGGGGCTGGCCCTTCATCAGGGTGATCAGGCCCATGAGGTGTCCGACCACGCGGCCGGTCTTGCCGCGCGCGAGTTCGGGCACGTCGGGGTTCTTCTTCTGCGGCATGATCGATGAGCCGGTGGTGAAGCGGTCGGCGATCTTGATGAAGCCGAAGTTCTGGCTCATCCAGATGATGAGCTCTTCGGACAGGCGGCTCACGTGCACCATGCACAGGCTGGCGGCGGCGGTGAATTCGATAGCGAAGTCGCGGTCGCTCACGGCGTCCAGGCTGTTCTGGCACACCGCGGGGGACCCGTTCACGTCCACCATGCCCAGCGTCTTGGCCACGCGCTCGCGGTCCAGCGGGTAGGTGGTGCCGGCCAGGGCCGCTGACCCGAGAGGCAGCACGTTGGTGCGGCGGCGCACATCGGCCATGCGCTCGGCGTCGCGCGCGAACATTTCCACATAGGCCAGCATGTGGTGGCCGAAGCTCACCGGCTGGGCCACCTGCAGGTGGGTGAAGCCGGGCAGGATCACCTCGACGTTCTGCTCGGCCACATCCACCAGCGACACCTGCAGTTCTTTCAGCAGGTCGCCGATGAGGTCGATCTCGCCACGCAGCCACAGGCGCACGTCGGTGGCCACCTGGTCGTTGCGGCTGCGGCCGGTGTGCAGGCGCTTGCCGGCGTCGCCCACCAGCTGC
Organism: Acidovorax sp. Leaf191; assembly: GCF_001424425.1. Classification (GTDB taxonomy): domain Bacteria; phylum Pseudomonadota; class Gammaproteobacteria; order Burkholderiales; family Burkholderiaceae_C; genus Acidovorax. The sequence goes on along the minus strand of NZ_LMPT01000021.1, from coordinate 21,010 downwards.
GTCAGGCGCGCTTCGATGTTCAGGTGCACGTCTTCCAGGTCAAGCTTCCACTCGAACGCGCCGGACTCGATCTCGGAGGTGATCTGCGCCATGCCGCGCTGGATGGAGGCGTGGTCTTCAGCGCCGATGATGCCCTGCGCTGCCAGCATCTCGGCGTGCGCCAGGCTGCCTGCGATGTCGGCCTGCCACAGGCGCTTGTCGAAGAACACGCTGGAGGTGTAGCGCTTGACCAGGTCGCTCATGGGCTCGGAAAACAGCGCCGACCAGGCCTGTGCCTTGGTGTCGAGCTGGTTGTGGGACGGCGCAGACGGCGTGGCGCTGGTGGCTTGGGCTTTGGACATAGGAGGGCAATAATCCGGAGGTTCAGACACCCGGACTGCCCGGATGCCGCAATGCAAAACACGCAAATTTTATCGACCCCGCCTCCCCCACCGGATTCCGACCCGCTGAACGGTGCTGCGCGGGGCCTGCGCCCCGGGCCCGGACAGGCACGCGGCGGCCTGGCGCCACCGCGGCGCGCGCTGGTGTTTGACGCCTGCCATGTGGGCGTGGTGCTGCGGGCCGTGCTGTTCGTGGAGCTGGTGGTGGGCGTGGGCGCGATGTACGGCGCGCGCTCCCCGGCGGAGTGGCTGGCCACGCTGGCGCTGCTGACCGGTGGCGCCTTGCCGGCCACCCTGGTGTGGCTGGTCACGGCCTGCAGTTTGAAGACACTGCTGCAGCGCCTGTCCACCGCGCTGCAGTACGCCGCTGGCGTGCTGCTGGGAGCCCTGGCCGGGGCGTACGCCTGCGCCATGCTCACCCTGGTGTCGCAGACCACGGCGCCCCCCTGGATGGCGAGCGCCGCCACCGGGGCCCTGCTGGCGGCCATTCTGGTGGCGGCACTGGTGCTGCGGGCGCGCGGCCGCACCCCCGCGGCCACCACGGCCCGCCTGACCGAGCTGCAGTCGCGCATTCGCCCGCACTTCCTGTTCAACACCCTCAACAGCGCCATCGCCCTGGTGCGCGAAGAACCCGCCAAGGCGGAGTCGCTGCTGGAAGACCTGTCGGACCTGTTTCGCCACGCGCTCATCGAGCAAGGCGAATCGGTGACGCTGGCCGAGGAGATCACCCTGGCGCGGCGCTACCTGGCGATCGAGGAAGTGCGCTTTGGCACGCGGCTGCAGGTGCAGTGGAGCCTGGACCCGCGCACCGACGGCGCGCGCCTGCCGCCGCTGCTGCTGCAGCCGCTGGTGGAAAACGCCGTCAAGCACGGCGTGGAGCCCAGCGCGCGCGGTGGCCGGCTGCGGGTGCTGACCGAGCTGCGCGGCAGCCGCGTGGTGGTGCGCATCACCAACACCCTGCCACCCAAGGAAGGCCGGGGCGGCAAGGGCGACGAGCCCATCAGCACCAAGGGGCACGGCATCGCCTTGGCCAACGTGCGCGCCCGGCTGGCCCTGCTGCACGATGTGCAGGGTGAGTTCACCGCAGGGGTTCAGGACGGCCTGTACCAGGTGCGCATCACCCTGCCCGCCCCCGAAGACAACAAGCACCGCGACCCGCGCACCGACGACCGGGGCCGTCAGCGTGACCGGGGCCGCCCCCGCAGCGCCGGCCGGGGCACGCCACCAACACCCCGGCGCGGCGCCGTGCCCACCCCTGCCGATGCCCCCTTGCCCACCGACGACCGCCCATGAACATCCTCATCGTTGACGACGAAACCCTGGCCCGCAGCCGGCTGCGCACCCTGCTGTCCGACTGCACGGAAGGCACGCCCACCCCGCGCATGACCGTGGCCGAGGCCGCCAATGCCGGCGAGGCCATGGCCCAGCTGGGCCCCACGGGCGGGCGGGCCTTCGACGTGGTGCTGCTGGACATCCACATGCCCGGGCAGGACGGCCTGTCGCTCGCGCATGCGCTGCAGGCGCTGCCCCACCCCCCGGCCGTGGTGTTCGTGACTGCCCACATGGACCACGCGGTGAGCGCCTTCGAGCTGGACGCGGTGGACTACCTCACCAAGCCCGTGCGCCGTGAACGCCTGCAGCAGGCGCTGGCCAAGGTGCAGCGCAGCACCCGCTCGTCCGCCGCGGCCGCCGCACCCAGCGCGCCGGATGGCGAAACCCTGCTGATCCAGGACCGCGGCCGCACCGAGCGCCTGCCTCTGGCCGAGGTGCTGTACTTCAAGGCCGAGCAGAAGTACGTGACCGTGCGCACCGCCACGCGCAGCTACATCATGGACGGAGCGCTGAGCGAGCTGGAGACCAAGTTCGCGCCCCGCTTCATGCGCATCCACCGCAACGCCCTGGTGGCCCGCCGCGCCGTGCGCGCGCTGGAAAAGCACTACGACCCGGAGGAAGGCGAAGGCTGGGCGGTGCGGCTGCAGGGGTCGACCGAACTGCTCGCGGTATCGCGCCGGCAGGTGGCGGCGGTGCGGGAAGAGCTGGCGAGGTAAGAAGCCCCCTGGGTCGCTGCGCGACTTCCCCCAAGGGGGACGCCACCGGTGGACTGGCAGAGCCAGATCCACGGTGCCACTGGCATGGGAGCGCGCCACTGGCATGGGAGCGCGCCACTGGCATGGGAGCGCGCCAGTAGCGTGGAACGGGGCCCTGGCGGCACTGCCACGGAGCTGTGTGCCGCCCCCGATGGACGCCTGCCGCGGCTTGTCAGACGTATTCCGCAGGTGTGCAGAAGCCAAATTTTAGTTAAATTGGCCCCTACCGCTTGCCTGCATTGCGCCAGAAGCTATAAATACCATAGCAAATCGACAACGGTGGACGTGCAGCCGGCTGCGCTGCCCGCATCCGCCTCAGTGCGCGTGCGCCGCGCCGCTCACCAGCGTGACGATGACCATGCCCGCGATCAGCCAGGCGATCTGCGCCACGGTTTCGCGCGCGGTCAGGCGCTTTTGCAGTTGCGGGATCAGGTCGGCCAGGGCCACGTAGACAAAACTGCTGGAGGCTACGGCCAGAAAGTACGGCAGCAGGTCCTGCAACTGCCCCACCAGAAAGTAGCCGACCACGCCGCCCAGCGCCGTCACCGCGCCTGCCAGGGACACCTTGACCAGCGCCATGCGCCGGTTGGGGCTGGTCTGGCGCAGCACCACTAGGTCGCCCATGTGGTGCGGCACCTCGTGCGCCAGCACCGACACGGCGGCGATCACGCCCAGGCGGATGTCGGCCAGGAAGGCTGATGCGATGAGGATGCCGTCGCCAAAGCAATGCACGCTGTCGCCGGTCAGCACGGCCCAGCCGCCCGAGCGCGGGCCATGGTGGTGGTGATGGTGGTCGTGGTGCGCGTGGTCGTGCCCGTGCGCAGCTTCGGCGCCGCCATGCTGGTGCGCCGGCACGGCGGCGTGGGCGCCGTGGCTGTGCTCGTGCCCGTGGTGCCAGAGCTCGGCCTTGTCAAGCAGAAAGAAAAACACCACGCCCACCAACAAGGTGGCGAACAGGTCGTGCGCGCCCGCCTGGCTCTCGAACGCCTCGGGCAGCAAATGCATGAAGGCCGTGGCCAGCAGCGCGCCGGCCGCCAGGCTCAGCAGGTGCTGGGGCCCCACGCTGTCCGAACGCCCGCCCAGGCCCAGCCGCATCAACAACGCGGCCAGCCACACGCTGCCAATGCCTGCGGCCAACGTGGCCAGGATGATTGCTACCAAAGTCATAGCTTCTTGTGCTTTATGGATCAGCGCCAGCGCGTATTTTCTTTCAAATGTCCGTGGCCCGCCGCAGGGGTAAAAAAAGCCGCCCCTCGGGGCGGCTTCTGCTGCGGCAGGTGGACCTGGGAGCCTTCGCAGACTCCGGGCGGTCACACCACGCCGTTTTTGCCGAACCAGGCCAGCGCCCGCTTCCAGCCGTCCTCGGCCGCTTCCTTGCGGTAGCTGGGGCGGTAGTCGGCATGGAAGGCGTGGGGCGCGTCAGGGTACACCACGAACTCCGAGGCCTTGGCCTGCGGTGAACCACCGGCCAGGGCAGCTTTCATCTTATCAACCGTGTCAAGAGGGATGCCGGTGTCTTTTTCGCCGTACAGGCCCAGCACCGGGGCCTTGAGGATGGGGGCGATGTCCACCGGGTGCTTGGGGGTGAGTTCGCTCGCCTGGCCCACGAGGCGGCCATACCAGGCCACGCCGGCCTTCACCGGGCCGTGGGCTGCGTACAGCCAGGTGATGCGGCCACCCCAGCAAAAGCCGGTGATGCCCACGCGCGCACCGTCGCCGCCGTTGGCCGTGGCCCACGCCACGGCGCCATCCAGGTCGGCCATCACCTGGGCATCGGGCACCTTGGAGACGACTTCGGCCATGAGCTTGGCCACGTCGGTGTACTGCGATGGGTCGCCCTGGCGCGCATACAGCTGCGGCGCGATGGCCAGGTAGCCCGCCTTGGCAAAGCGGCGGCAGGTGTCGGCGATGTATTCGTGCACGCCGAAGATCTCCTGGATCACCAGGATCACCGGCAGGCCCGTCTTGCCCGCAGGGGCGGCGCGGTAGGCCGGCACCTTGAAGCCGTTGACCGTGAAGCTCACCTCGCCGGCCGTGAGGCCGTCGCTGGGCGTGGCGATGGCCGTCTGCGCCATGATGGGCGCCGCCGCCGCGGCGTAGCCCAGGCCCAGCGCGGCCTGCAGCGCGGTGCGGCGGGTGGCGCCGGACTCGGTGGACCGGCCGGGCAACAGGGCCTTGGCGTCGGAATGGAGGTCTTCAGTGAGCATCGGTTTCTCCAGGAAAGAAGGATGGACGGACAAAAGTAGCCTGTTCTCAGGAACGGCCCCGCAGTCTAGGGGCTTTATGCAACGCCTGCAGCGCACGTCGGAACTCTGGGGGAATTAATGGATGACAGGCCCCGGACTTTCTGCGAACCTGTCCAGGGATTGACCGGTCCGCCCGCCCAGTCGCACCATGCAGGTGCACACCAGCACCCAGACAGCGGCCCCATCGGCACCCGTGCCCCGCCCTGCGTCCGCCAACCTGGGAGCCACCGACCATGACCGCTGCCCCACCGCGCGAAGAACCTGTGGCACCCCTGGTGGCCGCAGTGTGCGGTGTGTGCCTCGCCATGGGGCTGGGCCTGCTGGCCTGGGCGCTGGCCAGCCACACCCTGACAACGCCCGTCCTGGCCGCGTTCGTCGTGGCCGGCCTGCTGCTGCTGGTGATCGCTGGCCTGCACTGGCGCCTGGCGCGGCGCACGCAGCGGCTGCAGGCGGATGCCGATGCTGCGCTGCAGGCAGCCCAGCGGGCCAGCGCGCAGTTGCTGGCCACGCTCGACATCCTGCCCGACGGGCTGGCCATCTACGACGCGGACGACCGCCTGGTGCTGTGCAACGCGCGCTACCGCGAGGTGGCGCCGGGCACCGACATGCCGCTGGCCTATGGCACCCGCTTCGAAGATGCCTTGCGCCGCGCCGCCAGCTCGGGCCAGATCATGGATGCCGTGCCGGACGTCGAGGCGTGGCTGGCCCGCCGCTTGGCGCGCCACCGCGCACCCACCGGGCCCGAAGTGCAGGAGGTGCGCGGCGACCGCTGGATGCAGCTGACCGAGCGCACGCTGGACGGCGGCGGCGTGGTCGTGCTGCGCAGCGACATCACCGACATCGTGCACAAGGAGCGCGCACTCAAGCAGGCGCTGCAGCACGCTGAACGCGCCGAGCGCAGCCTGCGCGAAGCGGTGGATGCGATGCCCGCGGGCCTGGAGATCTACGACGAGAACGACCGGCTGGTGCTGTGCAACGAGCACATGGCCCGCCTGCGCCCGCAGGTGCCGGTGCAGGCCATGCTGGGCCGCACCTACGAAGAGCTGCTGCGCGAAGGCCTGCGCCACGGCATCCCCGAAGAGGCCGCGGGGCAGGAAGAGCTGTGGCTGGCGCACGAGCTGGCGATCCGCGGCCACCGCCCCGGCCCCGAGGTGCGCCATTACCCCGGGGGCGCGTGGATGCACATGCACGAAAGCCGCACGCCATCGGGCATGACGGTGTGCGTGCGCCTCAACATCACCGACCTGATCGAGCAGCGCCAGGTGGCCGAGGCCGCCCGCCAGGAGAGCCTGCGCATCCGGCAACTGCTGGAGCGTGCCGTCGAGGCGCTGCCGGTCAGCATCGAGATCTTCGACGAGCAGGACCGGCTGGTGCTGTACAACCAGCAGCTGTCGCGCATGTACCCGCACATGAACTACGCCGAGCACCTGGGCAGCCACTTTGCCGACATCCTGCGGCATGCGGTGGACCGGGGGCTGATACCGTCCGCCCACGGCCGCGAGGAGGCCTGGATCGCAGAGCGCCTGTCCGAGCACGGCAGCCGCACCTCCACGCTGGTGCAGCGGCTGGCCGACGGCCGCTGGATCAACATCTACGAGACCCGCACACCCGAGAACTATGTGGTGGCGGTGCGCCTGGATATCACCGACCTGATCGAGCAGCGCCAGGCGCTGGAGGCCGCGCAAGAGGCCGCGCACTCTGCGCGCGAACTGCTGCAGGACGCGGTCGAATCGCTGCCCGAGGGCTTTGCCCTGTTCGACGCGGACGACAAGCTCGTGGTGTGCAACGCCCAGTACCGCAAGCTCTACCCCATCTCCGCTCCGGTGATCGTGCCCGGCACCACCTTTGAGCAGATTGCGCGCTACGGCGCAGAGCGTGGCCAGTACCTGGACGCCGTGGGCAACGAGGAGGCCTGGATCGCACAGCGTGTGGCCGACCACCGCGCCGCCAACCACGCGGTGCTGCAGCGCCTGCCAGAGGGCCGCTGGCTGCAGGCCGATGAGCGGCGCACGCCGCAGGGCGGCATCGCCGGCGTGCGCACCGAGGTGACCCAGCTCGTGCGCAAGGAACAGGAGCTGGCGGCCGCCAACGAAAAGCTGGCCCTGCTGTCCACCACCGACGGCGTCACCGGCATCGGCAACCGGCGCCGCTTCGACGAACGGCTGGCCACCGAATGGCTGCGGTGCGGCCGCCACCGGTCGCCACTGGCGGTGGTGCTGATCGACATCGACCACTTCAAGCTCTACAACGACCACTACGGCCACATCGCGGGCGACGAGTGCCTGCGCCGCGTGGCGCAGCTGCTGCAGGCCACCATCCGCCGGGCCGACGAGGTGGCCGCGCGCTATGGCGGCGAGGAGTTCGTGCTGCTGTTGCCCGACACGCTGCTGCCCGATGCCGCCACCGTGGCCCAGCGCTGCATGGACAGCCTGCGCGCCGCCGCCCTGCCCCATCCGCGCTCGCCCACGGCCGCCATGCTCACGCTGAGCCTCGGCGTGGCCAGCGTGGTGCCCCAGCCCGATGCAGGCTCGGACACCCTGGTGCAGGCCGCCGACGCCGCGCTCTACCGCGCCAAGCGCGCGGGACGCAACCGATTCGAGGTGTTCGCGCCGCCGCCCGCCGCACTCACTGCGGCACAAAGTCCGACGGGTACTTGAGCGAATCCACCAGCAGGTGCGGCATGCGCATGTGCAGGTTCAGCCCATGGGGCGGGATGGGCGCGGTGAACCACTTGTCGTACAGGCGGTGCAGCTCGCGCGCCTGGATGAGCCGGCGCAGTTCGGCATCCACCACGGCCTTGAGTTCGGGGTTGCCGCGCTCGAACGCGATGGCGTAGGGCTCGATGGTCATGGGCTTGCCGATGACTTTCAGGTCCTCCGGCCGGCTGTGGCTGGCGCGCAGGCCGAACAGCAGCACGTCGTCCATCGCAAAGCCTTCGACCTTGCCATCGACCACCCAGCCAAAGCCTTCGGCATGGTCCTTGGCGGGCTCGATCTTGACCCGCACCGATTTGGCCGCGGCCTCGCGCGCCAGGGAGTCGATGTTGGTCGTGCCCACGGTGGATGCCAGCGTCTTGCCATCGAGGTCTTCGATGCGCGAATACGGCTTGCCGCTTTGCACCACGATGCGCGACGAGGCGATGAAGTGCGCGATGGTGAAGGCCACGCGCTCACGGCGTGCCGCGGTGTTGGTGGTGGAGCCGCACTCCAGGTCCACCTCGCCCTTCTCGATGGCGTCGAACCGGTTGCCCGACGTGACCAGGCGGTAGGCCACCCGCGGCGCGGGCAACTTCAGATGGCGGCCCAGCGCCTGCGCGACCTGCAGGCACACGTCCACGCTGTACCCCATGGGCGTGCCATGGGCCACGTACGACATGGGCACGGACGACTCGCGGTGCCCGATGACCACCGTGCCGGTGGTGCGGATGCGATCGAGCGCGCGGCCTGGGGCCTGTGGTGCCGTGGAACCCCCTGCCACTACGCCCGCGGCAGGCTGGGCCTGAGCAGCACAGCCGGCCCAGGCCATAGCCAGCGCGGCACAGAGCGCTGCGGGTCTCAGCGGCTGCCGCAGGCCGGGAACGAAGTGGCGCATGGTGTTCAGCCCCGGCAGGATGCGGGCTGCGCCGCATCTCGGTAGGCATGCCGCGCCAATGCGCCGGCCAGCACCAGGGTGGGGTTGACCAGCGCCACACCCGGCAGGCGCGGGCTGTCGTTCAGCGCCAGCGGGATCTCGGTGCAGCCCATGATGAGCGTGGACACGTTGTGGCGCTGCTGCAGGGCCCGCGACACGGATTCGAAGCGGTCGCGCGCGAGGCGGTAGTTGCCGGCCTTCACGCCGTCGTAGATGCCCTGCATCAGCACGTCCTGCTCCGCCGCCGTGGGCACGAAGCACTCGATGCCGCTGCGTGCCAGTTCGCGCTGGTACAGGCCCGCGTCGTAGGCACCGCGGGTGGCCAGCAGGCCCACTCCCTGCACCTGTTGGGCAGCCAAGCCTGCCACCACTTCCTGCATGCCGTGCAGCACCACCATCTGCGGAAACCGCTGCTGCAGCAGGCCATGCCACGCGTGCGCCGTGTTGCAGGCAATGGCCACCACGCGCGCGCCCAGCGCGGCCAGCCGGCCGGTGGCCTGCAGCATGGGCTCGGCCGGCTGGTGCGCGCCCTCGCGCGTGTCGTTCAGCGCGGCCGTGCGGTCCGGAATGGGCACCTGGGCCAGCCAGTGCTCGGGGTAGGCCTGGTCGTGCACGGGGATGCCCAGGGCAGCCATGCGGTCGGTGCAGGCCTGCACGAACAGGCGTACGAAGTCGGCCCCCGCGGCAGGGCCCATGCCGCCGAGGATCCCCACCACCTGGGGCTGCGGGCTGTGGCTTGCAGACACTGGCATGCGCGCTCCGGTCCGTGCGTCAGATGGCGGGCTTGTCGCTCTGCGCGGCCAGGTTGTCGCGCAGCTCCTTGCTCATGGGCAGGCTCAGGTTCTGGTTGCGCGGGGGGACGGGCGAGTTGAACCACTTGGTGTAAAGCTTGTCGAAGTCGCCGGACTTCATCATCCCGCCGATCACGCCGTTGACCAGCGCCTGGAACTGCGGGTCGTCCTTGCGCAGCATGCAGGCATAGGGCTCGACCTGCAGCGAATCGCCCACCACCGTCCAGTCCGCCGGGTTGCGCATGTTGCCCATCAGGCCGAACAGCAGGATGTCGTCCATCGCGAAGGCCTCGGCGCGGCCGCTGTCCACCAGCAGCACGGCGTCGTCGTGGTCCTTGCCCAGCACGATGTCCATGTCCAGGTTGTTGTCGCGGTTGTACTTGCGGATCACCTGCGCGTTGGTGGTGCCCGAGGTGCTGGCCACCTTCTTCTTGGCCAGGTCGGCGTAGTTCTTCACGCCCGACGATTTCTTGGTCAGCAGGCGCGTGCCGGTGTAGAAATAGTTGATGGCGAATTGCACGTCCTTGCCGCGCGTGCTGTTGTTGGTGGTGGAGCCGCACTCCAGGTCGATGGTGCCGTTTTGCAGCAGTGGAATGCGGTTTTGCGACGTGACCGCCTGCAGGTCCACCTTCAGGGCCGGGTTGTTCACGCGCTTTTTCACCGCATCGACCACGGCGTTGGTGATGTCCACCGCAAAGCCCACCGGTGCGCCGGGGCCCGCCAGGTAGCTGAAGGGCACCGACGACTCGCGGTAGGCCACGGTGATCTTGCCCGACTCGGCCACCTTCTTGAGGGTGTCGGCCTGGGCCACGGTGCAGGCCAGCAGGCCGGTGGCAACAACGAAGGCGGCGGAGGTGACGGCAGAGAGCTTCATGGAAATCCCTTTGTGCAAAACGATGGGCAGTGAATGGACGTGGCGCGACCGAAAAAAGCCGGGGAGCCGGATCACACTGACACGGAAAAAATCCAGTGACCGCGTGAACCGGCACATGCAAAAAACCGGAACGCAGGTGCACTGTAGGAACTTGCGCCGCCCTTGAACAATTCATTTGCACAGGTAGGCCATGACCAAAAGTTATGCCGCCAGTTTGGTGCAGGCAGCCGCACCATCCAAGTGCCATTTCCTGGCCCCGCAGGCCCACCTTGCGCATCCGCGCACCTCGTCGGGCGGTGCACATAACTTCCCGGCATGGCCACCGGCGGCATTGGCATTGTTCAGGCGGGGGCCCGCGCCCTACAGTGGCCTCGAGTCCCGCACCCCATCCTTCCATCCCTTCAACACCCCGTCCCACCCAATGCAGGTATGTGTTCTCGGCGCCGGCATCGTCGGCCTGGCCACCGCGTATGAACTCCACCAGCGCGGCATGGCCGTGACCGTGGTCGACCAGGCCCAGCCCGGCGCTGGCGCCAGCGGCGGCAACGGCGCGCAACTGAGCTACAGCTACGTGCAGCCGCTGGCGGATGCCGGCATCTGGCGCCAGTTGCCCAAGCTGCTGCTGTCGCCCCAGTCCCCCCTGAAGCTGCGGCCGCAGTGGGATGTGCACCAGTGGCGCTGGGGCGTGGATTTCTTGCGTGCGTGCAACCGGCACACGTCGGAGCAGAGCACGCGGCAACTGCTCGCCCTCGCCGCGCTGAGCCGCCATCACTTCGACGCCATGCTGCAGGCCGAAAAACTGGAGTGCGACTTCTCGACCACCGGCAAACTGGTGCTGTACGACACGCCCGCGGCCTTGGCCGCCGCGCGCCGCCAGATGGACCTGCAGCAGCCCTGGGGCAGCCCGCAGGAAGCCGTATCCGCCACGCGCTGCGTGGAGCTCGAACCCGCCCTCGCGCACTACCAGGGCCGCATCGCCGGTGCGATCCACACGCCCAGCGAATGCGCGGCCGACTGCCTCAAGGTCTGCCTGGGCCTGCAGCAACGGCTGGCAGAGCGCGGCGTGCGCTTCGTGCTGGGAGCCCGGGTGACCGGCTTTGCGCGCGAGGGCGGGCGCATCGTGGCCGCCCGCACCAGCGCCGGTGACGTCGAAGCGCAGCAGTTCGTCCTGGCCCTGGGCAGCGCCAGCCACCAGGCCGCGCAGACCCTGGGGTTTGGCCTGCCCGTCTACCCGCTCAAGGGCTACAGCATCACCCTGGACACCACGGACGCACCCCGCACCGCCCCCCACGTCAGCGTGACCGATGCGGCGCGCAAGGTGGTGTTCGCGCGCATCGGCCAGCGCCTGCGCGTGGCGGGCATGGCCGAGCTGGTAGGGCACGACGACCACATCCCGCCCGCCCGCATCCAGAGCCTGTGCGAGGCGGCCCGTGCGGTCTTTCCGGGCTGCAGCGACTTCGGGCGACTGCACCCCTGGACCGGCATGCGCCCGGCCACCCCCACCGGGGTGCCGCTGGTGGGGCCGCACACCCGTGCGCCGGACAACCTGCTGCTCAACACCGGGCACGGGGCCCTGGGCTTCACGCTCGCGTTCGGCACGGCAGCGCAGCTGGCGCAGCGGCTCGCACCCGCCTGATGCGCCTGATGCATGCGCCGGCGTCAGGCCGCGCACTGCACTACCGCATCACTCGGCCACCGGCACGCCCACGGACGCCATGGTCTCGGCCACCGCCTGTCGCATGCAGCGCGTCATGGCACTGGCCAGCAGCGAGCTGGGCCGGTTGACGGTGCGCAGCGACTTGATGGGCACGGCGATGTGGGGTGCCAGCGCCAGCACATCGACCTTGCTGCGGTCCGCTGAGGCGGCGGTGCACGCATCCACCACCGCCACCGCGTGCCCGTGGTGCGCCAGCGCCAGCGCGGCGTGGTAGGTCTGCACGGTAATGGCGGTGTTGAGCCCCACCCCCGCTTCACGGCACGCGTGGCTGACCACCGTGCCGATGGGGTCGCGCACATCCAGCCGCACCACGGGCGTCTCCGCCAGGTCGGCCAGGTGCACGGTGCCGGACTGCACCAGCGCCGCCGCGAGCATGCCCTTGGGCGCCACGCACAGCATGCGCCCGTCGGCCAGATGCTCCTGCGTGAGCGAGGGGTGCGCCACCGCGCTGAACACAAAGCCCACGTCGGCCTCCTGCAGCACCAGGGCCGAGATGATCTGCGGCGAATGCAGCGCATCGATGGTGATCACCACGTCCGGATGCGCCTGCCGAAAGAACCGCAGCGCGCGCGGCAGCACTTCGTAGCTGAGTGCCAGCACGCTCAGGATGTGCAACTCGCCCTCGCGCCGGCCACCCTTCAGGCTGTTGGCCAGCCGCTGCACGTCGTCGAGCTGGGTGAACAGGCGCTCGATGTGCGGGTACAGCGTCTGCGCCTCGGTGGTAGGCACCAGGCGGCCCTTCAAGCGGTTGAAGAGCGGAAAGCCCAGCTGCAGTTCGGCGTGCGCCAGGATGCGGCTCACCGCCGGCTGGGTCACGTTGATGAGGCGGGCCGCCGCGCTCACGCTGCCGGTGAGCATGACGGCGTTGAAGACTTCAATGTGGCGAAGGCGCATGGGGTGACGATGCAAGGAATGGGCCGGTTGCGCAATACCGGATGATCCTATGGTTGGCGGGCGGGATCGCGTTCATGCGGTTGCGCACCGGGATGCAGGCGCTGGCGATTCCGCTGCTTCGGCGCACGCCGGCCCTCCCCTGGCTCACATCACCCCAAAACCCCCGACACCAGCCGGACCACCCGCCCGCACCTCGCGGCCAGCGACTCGTCGTGGGTGACCATGACGAACGCGGTGCCATGGTCGCGCGCCAGCTGCAGCATCAGCTCGAACACGCCATCGGCGGTCGACCTGTCGAGGTTGCCCGTGGGCTCATCGGCCAGCACGCACGCCGGCCGGGTGACCAATGCCCGGGCGATGGCGACCCGCTGGCGCTCGCCGCCGGAGAGTTCGGCGGGGCGGTGGTGCACGCGCTCCCTGAGGCCCACCGACGCGAGCACCTGGGCGGCCTGCTCGTGGGCCTGGGCGTCGGGCATGCGGCGGATGCGCAGGGGCATCGCCACGTTGTCCAGCGCGCTGAACTCCGGCAGCAGGTGGTGGAACTGGTAGATGAAGCCCAGGTGCTGGTTGCGCAGCTGGCCCTGGCGCTCGGCCGACAGAGACGACATGGCCTCGCCTTTCAGGCGCACGCTGCCCGCGGTGGGCGCGTCCAGGCCGCCCAGAAGGTGCAGCAAGGTGCTCTTGCCCGAGCCCGATGCGCCGACGATGGCCACGGTCTCGCCCGCGCGGATCTGCAGATCCACGCCCTTGAGCACGGTCACGTCGAGCCGGCCTTCGGTGAAGCGCTTGGTCAGGCCCTTGGCTTCCAGCACCACGGCGCCCGCAGCAGGGGCGGCGTGGCCGGTGTCGTTGTTGTAGTTGTTGTTCTTGTCACTCATAGCGCAGCGCCTCGGCAGGGTTCACACGGCTGGCGCGCCAGCTGGGGTACAGGGTGGCCACGAAGGCCAGCACCAGCGAGATGAGCCCGATGGGCACGATGTCGCTGCTTTGCGGCTCGCTGGGCATCTTGCTGATGAGGTAGATGTCCTTGGGCAGGAAGCTCGCGTTCAGGGCCTTTTCGATGGCCGGGACGATCACGTCGATGTTGAAGGCGATACCCAGGCCGAGCAGCAGGCCCACCGCGGTGCCGATCACGCCGACCATGGCGCCTTGCACCACGAAGATGCCCATGATGCTTTTGGGGCTGGCGCCCAGGGTGCGCAGGATGGCGATGTCGGCGCGCTTGTCGGTCACTGTCATCACCAGGGTAGAGACCAGGTTGAACGCAGCCACCGCCACGATGAGCGTGAGGATGATGAACATCATGCGCTTTTCAAGCTGCACGGCGGCGAACCAGGTGCGGTTTTGCTGTGTCCAGTCGCGCACCAGCAGCATGCCGCTCAGGCTGTTGGCCAGTTGCTGCGCCACTTCGCGGGCCTGGTGCAGGTCCTTGAGCTTCAGGCGCACGCCGGTGGGGCCTTCCAGCCGGAAGATGCGCTGCGCGTCCTCGTGGTGCAGCAGCACCAGGGCCGAGTCGTATTCGTAGTGGCCCGAGTCGAAGGTGCCCGCCACCGTCATCTGCTTGAGGCGCGGCACCACGCCCGCCGGGGTGACCTGCCCTGCGGGGGCGATCAGCGTGACCACATCGCCAGCGCGCACACCCAGGGCACGGGCCAGCTCGCCGCCCAGCACCACCCGGAATTCTCCGGGCACGAGCAGGTTGAGCGTCTTTTCATTGGTGGCCGCCAGGTCGGTCACCGCGCCTTCCAGCGCCGGGTCGATGCCCCGCACAAGCGCGCCCTTCATGTCCTCGCCGCGCGCCAGCAGCGCCTGGGCCGAGACGAACGGCGCGGCGCCCACCACATTGGGGTTCTTCTTGGCCTCGGCCAGCGTGAGCGCCGGGTCGGGCAGCGCGGCCCCCTGGGGCGCAAAGATCTCGATGTGCGAGACCACGCTGAGCATGCGGTCGCGCACTTCCTTCTGAAAGCCGTTCATCACCGACAGCACGATGATGAGGGCGGCCACCCCGAGCGCGATGCCCAGCATGGACACGCCCGAGATGAACGAGATGAAGCCGTTGCGCCGGGTGGCGCGGCCGGCGCGGGTGTAGCGCCAGCCCAGGGCCAGTTCGTAAGGGATTTTCATGGATCAAAAAGAAGAGGCCCCGGCAGCGCGGAATGTCTGGTCGGGGCGGGGCAGATTGTGGCATCCCGGACAATAGGGGGATGTCGGACACCACCCATTTGCTCATTCCCTATGCCGCAAGCGCTTCCGAGGGATGCCAGCAAGCCCTGCAGGACCTGGCCCTGCCCCACCTGGACAGGCTCCTGGCCCGGCTCAGCCCCCTCCCCGCATTGAGCGACAACGGCGAAGACACCAGCTTTTCCACGCCCCATGAACGCGCCCTGGCGCGCGACCTGGGCCTGCCCGCGCAGGACGGCCGCATCCCGTGGGCCGCCTGGTACCGCCACCAGCAGGGCCTGGCCGCCGACGGACAGGCGTGGGCGTTCTTCACGCCCTGCCAGTGGCAGGTCACCACCGACCACGTCACCCTGCGCGACCCTGAAACGCTGGGCCTGGACGAGGCGGCGTCGCGCGCGCTGCTGGCCATCGTCTCGCCCTGGTTTGCCGAAGACGGCATCACGCTGCATTACGACCAGCCCACACGCTGGCTGGCCAGCGGCGCGCTGTTTGCGCAGCTCGCCACCGCATCGCTCGAGCGTGTGCTGCTGCGCGATGTGCGCGCCTGGATGCCCGACGCCCGTGCCGAGCCCGCTGCCCGCACCCTGCACCGACTGCACAGCGAGATGCAGATGCTGCTCTACACCCATGCCTTCAACGACGAGCGATCGGCGCGCGAGCTGCCGGTGGTCAACTCGTTCTGGGTCCATGGCGCGGGTGTGCTGCCAGAGGCCTTGCCCCCGGCCGCATCCAAGGCCGTGAACCCCACCCTGCCCACCACCTTGCGCGACGCCGCACTGCGCGACGATTGGCGCGCCTGGCGCACGGCGTGGGCCGCGCTCGACGCAGGCCCCGTGGCCGACCTGCTGCGCCAGGCCGAGGCCGGCACCCCCGTGCAACTCACGCTGTGCGGCGAGCGCAGCGCCCTGGCCTTTCATTCCGCCCCGCGCACGCTCACCCAGCGCATTCAAGGCTTTTTCAAGCCCTCCCGCTTTATGGACCTGCGCAACCAGCTATGAAAATAATAGCAAGAGACATTCCCCCCCGTGCCGCCTGGGCGCTGGAGCAGGCCGGCGTGCACCCGCTGCTGGCGCGCCTGTACGCAGCGCGTGGCGTGCGGGCCAAGGACGAACTGGACGACGGCCTGGCCCGGCTGCTGCCGCCCAGCGGCGAACACGGGCTCAAGGGCATTGGCGACGCCGCCCGCCTGCTGGCCGACGCCATGGCGCAGAACCAGCGCCTGGTGATCGTGGCCGACTACGACTGCGACGGCGCCACCGCCTGCGCCGTGGGCGTGCGCGGCCTGCGCATGCTGGGCGCGCAGCAGGTGGACTACCTGGTGCCCGACCGCGTGACGGACGGCTATGGCCTCACGCCCAGCATCGCGCGCCGCGTGAAGGAGCGCGGGGCCGATGTGCTGATCACCGTGGACAACGGCATCGCCAGCGTGGACGGCGTGGCCGAAGCCAAGGCGCTGGGCCTGACCGTGGTCGTCACCGACCACCACTTGCCGGGCCCCGCGCTGCCGGCGGCCGACGCCATCGTCAACCCCAACCAGCCCGGCTGCACGTTCGAGAGCAAGTCCATGGCCGGCGTGGGCGTGATGTTCTACGTGCTGCTGGCGCTGCGGGCCGAGTTGCGGGCGCGGGGTGTTTTTGATGCGGCCACCCAACCCAAGCTGGACCCGTTGTTGACTCTCGTGGCGCTGGGCACGGTGGCCGATGTGGTCCGGCTCGACGCCAACAACCGCCGCCTGGTCGCCCAGGGCCTCAAGCGCATCCGCGCGGGCCAGATGCCCGCCGGGGTGGCGGCGCTGTTCCACGCCGCGGGCCGCAAGGCGCCCGTCGCCACCACGTTCGACTTCGGCTTTGCGTTGGGCCCGCGCATCAACGCCGCAGGCCGCCTGGCGGACATGACACTGGGCATCGAATGCCTGCTGACCGACGATGCGGGCCGCGCTGCCGAACTGGCCGCCACGCTCGACGGCATCAACCGTGAGCGCCGCGAGATCGAGGGCGGCATGCGCGAGCAGGCGATGCTGATGGCCGAGAGCCTGTTCGACGACAGCGAGGAGCCGCCACCCGCCATCAGCGTGTTCGACCCCGATTTTCACGAAGGCGTGGTGGGCATCGTGGCCAGCCGCATCAAGGACAAACTGCACCGCCCCACGTTCGTGTTTGCCGCCAGCAGCGCGCCGGGCAAATCGCACGAGCTCAAGGGCTCGGGCCGCTCCATCCCGGGCTTTCACCTGCGCGATGCGCTGGACCTGGTGGCCAAGCGCCACCCGGGCGTGCTGCTGAAGTTCGGGGGGCACGCCATGGCGGCGGGCTGCACGGTGGATGCGGACTCGTTCGACACCTTCGAGCAGGCACTGGCCCAGGTGGCGCAGGAGTGGCTCGATGCCTCCACCCTCACCCGCCGCATCGAGACGGACGGCCCGCTGTCGGCGGAGTACTGCCGCGCCGACATCGTGGACACCCTGCACCGCGAGGTCTGGGGCCAGGGCTTCTTGCCACCCACGTTCAGCGAAGAAGTGCAGATCGTGAGCCAGCGCCTCGTGGGCGAGGCCAAGAACCATTTGTCGATCAAGCTCATGCACCAGGGCAATCCCGTCGACGCGATCTGGTTCGGGCACACCGAGCAGCTGCCTGCGCGGGTGCTGCTGGCGTTTCGGCTGGATGTGAACGAGTGGAAGGGGGAGCGCAAGGTGCAGTTTTTGGTGGAGGGCGCTGAAACTTAGGGGCATCCCCCTGAGGCGCTTCGCGCCATCCCCCTTCTCTCGAATCGCTGCGCGATTCGGGAAGGGGGACGCAGCCAGCGCGGCGGGGCGGCCCTTGCGCGGCTGCCGCTGGCTTGCGCTGCGACAGTGGCTAAGGTTTTTTGGCGATTCCGGTATCCGCAGCATACAAACGCCCGTTGACAAGGTCGGGTGTGGTCGGCGAGGCGGATATTGACGTCTGTTCGGTGAAGTACCAAAAGCAAAGGCAGCCAGGGCTGCCTTTGTTTCTTCGTCTGTGTGTTTGACTTTGGAAGCTTGCGCCAACAACATTCATAATTTTTAGAAGCTCTCCCAGTCGTCATCCCCTCCCTGCGCGGTAGCACGGGGCGCGGGTGATGGAGCGGCTGCGCGAGGGGCTGCAGGGGCGGTTGACGACGCGAGCCGGGGCGCGGCTGGCGCCTTGGCGTTTGCGCTGGCAGGCTTGGACGGTGCGGCGACGCGTGCGGCAGGCGCGGCGGCCTTGACCGCGGCGGCAGGCCTGGGCGCGGCGGGTGCGGGGCGTGGTGCCGGGGCGGGGGCCTGCACAGCCATAGCGCCGACGTTGAATACCGACACCACTTCGGCCAGTCGTTGCGCCTGGTCGCGCATTGAGGTGGCTGCGGCTGTCGATTCCTCCACCAGCGCTGCGTTCTGCTGGGTCATCTGATCGAGGTGCGTCACGGCCTGGTTGACCTGCGCAATCCCGTCGCGTTGCTCGGTGGACGATGCGGTGATCTCGCCGATCAGATCGCTCACGCGCTGCACGCTCGCCACGATCTCCTGCATGGTCTGCCCGGCCTGGGCCACCTGGGCCGAGCCGGATTCCACGTTCTGCACCGAGGCACCGATGAGTGCCTTGATCTCCTTGGCGGCTTCGGCGCTGCGCCCGGCCAGGCTGCGCACTTCGCTGGCCACCACCGCAAAGCCCCGGCCTTGCTCGCCRGCGCGGGCTGCTTCCACCGCGGCGTTCAGTGCCAGGATGTTGGTCTGGAAGGCGATGCCGTCGATCACGCCGATGATGTCGTTGATCTTTTTGCTGCTGTGGTGATCTGCTGCATGCTGGTCACCACCTGGCCNGCGCGGGCTGCTTCCACCGCGGCGTTCAGTGCCAGGATGTTGGTCTGGAAGGCGATGCCGTCGATCACGCCGATGATGTCGTTGATCTTTTTGCTGCTGTCGGTGATCTGCTGCATGCTGGTCACCACCTGGCCCACCACTTCGCCGCCGCGCGCTGCAGCCTGGGCTGCGGTGCTGGCCAGCTGGTTGGCCTGGCGGGCGGTGTCGGCCGACTGGCTCACGGTGGCAGTCAGCTGCTCCATGCTGGCCGCGGTCTCCTCCAGGTTGGAGGCCGTCTGCTCGGTGCGGGCCGACAGGTCGTGGTTGCCGTTGGCGATCTCCACCGATGCCGAGGACACGGAATTGACGCCCGTGCGCACCTCGCCCACCACGCCGCGCAAACGTTCGGACATGGCCGACAGCGCGCGGGTGAGAAGAGCCCTTTGAGGGCTCTTTTTTCATNGTTGGCGATCTCCACCGATGCCGAGGACACGGAATTGACGCCCGTGCGCACCTCGCCCACCACGCCGCGCAAACGTTCGGACATGGCCGACAGCGCGCGCAGCATGTGGCCGAATTCGTCCTTGCGGGTGGACTGGATCTCGCGCGTGAGGTCGCCTGCGGCAATGGCGTCGATGTTCTCGACCGCCTGGTTCAGCGGCACGGTGATGGAGTGCACCAGCTTCCACGCCAGGAACAAGCCCACCGCCATCAGCACGAGCGAGGTGACGATGCCCCAGATGGCGTACTCCACGCGGCGCGCGGTGGCGTCGGCACGGATGGCATCGCGGCGCTTTTCCAGCGTGGCCACGAAGTCGTCCTGGGCCTTGAGGTACTTGGTGACCAGGGGCGCGAACTCGTCGTCCGCAAACTTCTGGGTCGCCACGGCATCGCCTGCGCCCTTGAGCTCCCAGGTCTTGGCGGTGGCGGCCAGCACGGCCTTGCGCGCGTCCAGCACCTTGTCGAGCGATGCCTTTTCTTCCGGCGCGGTGGCCGTGGCGACGATGCTTTCCTGCACCTTGTTGATGGAGCCGATGATTTCCTTGACCTTGGCGCCGTACTGCTCGGCCAGCACCGCGTCGGTGGTCACCGCGCCGCCCATGACCATGGTGACCGCGGTTTCAGTGGAGCCCCGCCAGCGCACGGCCGACGAGATGCGTGCCTCGATCTCCACCACCGCATCAATGGCGGCAGACATGGACGTGTTGGCCCGGTTCTGCGCAAAGCCCGAGAGCAGCAGCATGCCGATCATCAGGCCCAGAAATGCGCCCCACAGCTTGCGGGAGACGCGGATATTGTCGAATTGCATGGTTTTTCCCTGGTGGATCTGTTGTGTGTTCATGCAAGGCGCGGCTCGCCCGGAAACATTCGATTACATCAGCAACAACCCATAGCCTACGCCAGCCAGGCACCCTCTTGCGCCAGCCATTCACCGGGAGAAACCCGCATTCAGAAACCCCGGGAACGGCAGACAGACGCTGGCCGCGCGCCCGAGTCGCAGGCGGCCTACCGAGCCTGCCGGTGACAGCGCACGGGCTGGGTTTCGCTAAAAATTGCCGCTACCGCACGGCTGATCTGCGCCAGCAGCTATCAATTCGGTAGCGGCCAGGGCCGCCATCCGGGATCGGGCGCCCTGTCAGAAGCTTTCCCAGTCATCGTCGTTGCCTCCTGCTGTCGCACGGGGTGCCGGTGCGTTGGATGGGGCCGTTGCGGTCCCTGCGGCCTTGGATGCCGAGGCGGGCTTGGAAGACGCCAGCCGCGGCGCTGCCGGGGCTTTGGTGGCGGGGGGCCGGGCGGTAGAGGCGGCCGCGGCAGGTTTGGCTCCAGTGCCGCCTATGCGGGGCGTGGCTGAAGATGCCGGCCGGGGTGCTGCCGCAGGGGCGGGCCGGGAGGCCTGGGGTGACGGGGCGGGTGCATGCACCGCCATCGCACCCACGTTGAACACCGACACCACTTCGGCCAGACGCTGCGCCTGGTCGCGCATCGAGGTAGCTGCGGCTGTCGATTCCTCCACCAGCGCCGCATTCTGCTGCGTCATCTGATCAAGGTGCGTGACCGCCTGGTTCACCTGCGCAATGCCGTCGCGTTGCTCGGTGGACGATGCCGTGATCTCGCCGATCAGGTCGCTCACGCGCTGCACGCTGGCCACGATCTCCTGCATGGTCTGCCCCGCCTGGGCCACCTGGGCCGAGCCCGATTCGACGTTCTGCACCGAGGCGCCGATGAGTGCCTTGATTTCCTTGGCCGCCTCTGCACTGCGCCCGGCCAGGCTGCGCACTTCGCTGGCCACCACCGCAAAGCCGCGGCCTTGCTCGCCAGCGCGGGCTGCTTCCACCGCGGCGTTCAGTGCCAGGATGTTGGTCTGGAAGGCGATGCCGTCGATCACGCCGATGATGTCGTTGATCTTTTTGCTGCTG
>NZ_LMPT01000020.1 GCF_001424425.1 Acidovorax sp. Leaf191 | reverse complement strand
ACTCCTTCCCATCCCGAACAGGACAGTGAAACGACTTTGCGCCGATGATAGTGCGGGTTCCCGTGTGAAAGTAGGTCATCGTCAGGCTCTTACAGCCCAGAAAACCCCAGTCAGTCATGACTGGGGTTTTTTGCTTTGCGTGATCCAAAGATGGGATGGCTCAGAACCGGTCGATGTTCTGGTGAGTTGTTAGACGGTTTCGCCACCAAGCTACTGTGAGGCGCCAAGCGCCAAGCCGCTTTGCCCTCCTAACCCGTGGCTTATGAGCAATACACCGCCTCGCCCAGACTAGATCGACAGTCTTCTACCCTGCTCGAAGACCAGCAGCTCACCCTTGCCGAACGCTGTCCATTCTTCGTTCGTCGTCAGCGGGCTCGTCACGATCACTGCCACCTCGTCCCGTTCGTCCGTCTCGCGGGAAAAATCCAGCCGTACGTCCTCGTCGCTCAGTTGCGCCTCGCCGAACGGGTGCCGGCGCTCGATGTAATAAAGGCTGGTCGACGCATGGCTCCACAGGGCCTGGCCGTTGGAGAGCAAAAAGTTGAAGGTGCCGTGCGGGCTGATGCGCGCCGCCAGTTCCTTGAGGGTCAGGGTGAGCTCCCGCACGGTGGGAACACTGGCGTGCGACTTGGCGAGCTCCTGCATGATCCAGCAGAAGGCATGTTCACTGTCGGTGTCTCCCACCGGCCGGAAATGCGAATGCAGCCGGGGCCGAAAATCCTTGAGGTCGCCGTTGTGCGCAAACACCCAGTAGCGGCCCCACAGTTCGCGCACGAAGGGGTGGCAGTTCTGCAGGCTCACCACGCCCTGCGTGGCCTTGCGGATGTGGGCGATGACGTTGCGGCTCTTGATGGGGTAGCGCCGGATCAGCTCGGCCACCGGGGAATCCACGGCGGGCAGGTGGTCCACGAAGTGCCTGAGGCCCTTGTCCTCGAAGAACGCGATCCCCCAGCCGTCGCTGTGGTGGTCGGTCTTGCCGCCGCGCTGTGCGAAACCTGTGAAGCTGAAGGTCACGTCCGTCGGGACGTTGCAGTTCATGCCGAGCAATTGGCACATGACTTGATTTCCATTTCGGCAATGTTCCTGAAAGTGTGGCCGGGCCTACGGAGGCCCGGCACTGTGCCACGCAGGCGGCAGGGAGGTGGCGTTCCTGCCAGCCACCCCATTTATAGCGCTCCAGGCTGCGCCACGGAGCGTCTGCCCGCTGATCAGGGTTCAAACATGCGTGGGTGGGTGGCGTGCAGCGCCTCGTCCAGACCGCGCACACCCGCTGCAGGGCCGGGGTGGCCGCTACTCCCGCGTGGCACACCCGCCAGTGTGTTCCCGATGCGATCGACAGGCCGTGGCCGTTCAAACAGCCCCTGCGGAGTCCGGCTTGGCTGGCGCTTCCTTCAATTGCCAGGCAGCGACCAGCGCCAGACCGCACAGCAAGGTCAGCATCAGAAACGTCTCGCCGAATGCCGCGATGCGCGCCGGGTTGCTGGCCCCCGCGGCCAGCGCTGCGCCATGCGCGCCGAGCCGCCATTCGAGCACGATGCCGCACAGGCTCACCCCGGCAGCGCCGCCCAGCATGCGCAAAAAGCCGATGGTGCTGGAGCCTTGTGAGATCAGCGATTTGTCGAGGGGCCGCATCGAGCCCAGGTTGAGCGACGGCAGGATGAACCCCAGGCCGATACGCCCCAGAATCGCCAGCGCCACCAGGATCCACAGCGACACCCCCAGGCCCACGAACACCATCAGCCCGAACGACAGGGCCAACAGCGCCAGGCCGATGCTCACGAGCAGATGGGTGGGTTGCCGGTCAGCCAGACGGCCCACGAAGGCAATGGTGGCTGCCAGCACAAAGCCTGCCGGCAGCATCAGCGTGCCCACATGCGATGCCGACAGCTCCAGGCCAAGTTGCATGAACACGGGCAGGAGATAGGTGGAGCCGAAGAGCGCCGTGCCGTAGATGAACGCCACCACGCTGCCCATCGCGAACTGCCGGTATTGGAACAGGCGCAGGTCCATCAACGGCTTTCGACCCTGCTGCAACTGCCGGCGTTGCCACGCGATGAAAAGCCCGACCGACACGGCGGCACCCAGCAGCAGGGCGCCGGCCTCGGCCACGGAGCCGCCGTGCAGCGACACCAGCCCGTTGAGCAGGCACAGCGTGCCCACGGTGCCCAGCAGCAGGCCGCGCCAGTCCAGCGCCTGCCCCTGCCGGTTGGCCTCGACCCCGCCCGGTGCGGTGACGGGCACGTATTTGTACGCCAGCGCGATGGACGCCAGGCACAGGGGCACCACCATGAAGAAAATGGAGCGCCAGCCGAACCAGTCCACCAGCAGCCCGCCGATGCTGGGCCCGATGGCGGGTGCCAGCACCACGCCCATGCCGAAGATGCCGCTCGCGCGGCCCTGCTCGTGCGGCTTGAAGGCGTACAGGATGATGACGGCCGGTATGGGCTGCACCACGCCGGCCGCCAGCCCCTCGGCCACACGGGCGACCAGCACCAGCCCGAAGTCGCGCGCCAGGCCCCCGCCGATGCCGCCGGCCAGCAGCAGCAGCATCGCGCCCACATACGTGGCACGGTAGCCATAGCGCGACAGCAGCCACGGCGTGGTGAGCATGGAGACGGTGGTGGCGACCATGAATCCCGAGGTCACCCACTGCGCCCGCTCCTGGCCCAGCGTGAAGTAGTGGCTCATGTCCGGGATGGCCACGTTCACGATGGTGGACGACATGATCGATGCCATCGTGCCCACCATGACGGACAGCAGCACCAGCCAGCGGTAGCGCTCTCCGTAGCGTTCACGCAGTACGGCCAGGGAACCGGAGGTCTGGGAGTTGTTCATGGGCTGTTCGGTGCAATGAGGCCGGCGGCGCGACGGCGGATGGGCGGACGGCGTGGTGAACGCTAGGAGCGGGCCGGTGATGCGGTCACCGCGCCTGTGGTGTCGCGCGGGCGGCCATCACCGCAGGCACTGGTGGCCGGTGCCCGGCCCGGGTGACGGTGCGTGCAGGCCGGCCAGGGCACGCGGATGCGCTGGCGGGGCACCGCACCGTCTGGCTGCACCCGCCCCGGGTGGTGCGGCGATGCCGCCCGTCCCGTCACGGGTGCGACCCAGCTGCCAACGCAGCCGGATGGCGCCATGTCAGGTCCGCTCGGACCAGAGCTTGCCGCCCGTGGCCCAGTTCTCGCGCTTGATGTCGGTGATCAGGATGTCCACCGATTCGGGCGAGCCGCCCAGCACCTCGACGGAGACGCGGGTGATCTCCTCCACCAGCTTGCGCTTTTGTTCGACCGTGCGGCCTTCCATCATTTCAACGTGGTACGTCGGCATATCTGATTCCTTGTAGGCATTAAAAAGAAGAACTGCTGTTCAACGCTGAGCAGCGGCAAGCGCCAAATCATATCGGCGGGTTGGGCGGTACACCCGGCGCTGCCACGCCATCGGCTGCTGCGGGTGCGCCGCAGGCAGGGCAGATGCAGGCCCGCTCGCGTTGATCGGCCGGCACACGGGCCAACGCTGCACGGTCGATGGTCTGGGCCATGCACCAGCAACTCTGGGGCGCGCGCCCCGCCGCGATGGCGCAGCCGTTGGGCTGGCCGCACAAGGGGCAGTGGGAGGTGTCGGGGTCCGAGGGGTGGGGCATGGCAGCGCAGGTGGGCCGTCTGTGGGGCGGCGCCCGCGGGCCAGTGTACGGCGGGTGCCCGCTGTGTGCCCGCCGCGGGTTATCCCGCTGACCGGATCTGGCGCGGGCGCAGCGGGCGGCGCGCATGACCCGCTCTCGCTGCCTGCCAACCCCGCCGCGTGCCCTGTGCGCGCTCGCACTGCGATGGGTATAAGAAAAAATAGCTGCTACCGCTTGATGGACAAGCGCTAACAGCTATAGTTTTGATAGCATTTGGGCTGCGGTTTGTCAGCAGCCGATTGCACGCATCGGATCAGCACAGATCAGTACCGATCAGTACAGCCTTCCCAGGTCAGCCAGCCTGCAGAGGGGGCAGCTGCCTCGGGGAGGCCGTCACGCCCGCCCACTCATCAGGCCTGCGCGGCCTTGAGCTTCAGGCGCCAGGCGTGCAGCAGGGGCTCGGTGTAGCCGCTGGGCTGCGCCTGGCCCTGGAAGACCAGGTCGCAAGCCGCCTTGTACGCCATGCTGGTGTCGAAGTGGCCGGCCATCGGCTGGTACAGCGCGTCGCCCGCATTCTGGCCGTCCACCACCGCCGCCATGCGTTCGAAGGTCTCGCGCACCTGCGCTTCGGTCACCACGCCGTGCAGCAGCCAGTTGGCCATGTGCTGGCTGCTGATGCGCAGCGTGGCGCGGTCTTCCATCAGGCCCACGTTGTGGATGTCGGGCACCTTGGAGCAGCCCACGCCCTGGTCCACCCAGCGCACCACGTAGCCCAGGATGCCCTGGGCGTTGTTGTCCAGCTCCTGCTGCTTCTCGGCGTCGCTCCAGTTCGGGGCGGCGGCCACGGGCACGGTCAGCAGGCCGGTCAGCAGGTTGTCGCGCTCGGCGTTCGCGTCGGTCTTTTCCAGCTCGATCTGGATGTCGCTCACCTTGACCTGGTGGTAGTGCAGCGCGTGCAGCGTGGCGCCTGTCGGGCTGGGCACCCAGGCGGTGTTGGCACCGGCCTTGGGGTGGGCGATCTTTTGCTTGAGCATCTCGGCCATCAGGTCGGGCATGGCCCACATGCCCTTGCCGATCTGCGCCTTGCCGCGCAGGCCGCACGACAGGCCCACGAGCACGTTGTTCTTCTCGTACGACTGGATCCAGGCGCTGGTCTTCATGTCGCCCTTGCGCACCATGGGGCCGGCGTGCATGGCGGTGTGCATCTCGTCGCCGGTGCGGTCCAGGAAGCCGGTGTTGATGAAGGCCACGCGGGCCGACGCGGCGGCGATGCAGGCCTTCAGGTTGACGGACGTGCGGCGCTCCTCGTCCATGATGCCCAGCTTCACGGTGTTGGCAGGCAGGCCCAGCAGTTGCTCCACGCGGCCGAACAGGTCGCTCGCAAAGCCCACTTCGGCGGGGCCGTGCATCTTGGGCTTGACGATATAGACGCTGCCCTTGCGGGAGTTGCGGATGCCGTTCGCGCCATGGCCTTGCAGGTCGTGCAGCGCGATGGCGGTGGTCACGACCGCGTCCATGATGCCTTCAGGGATCTCGCGCACCTGGCCTTGCGCGTCGGTCCACAGGATGGCCGGGTTGGTCATCAGGTGGCCCACGTTGCGCAGGAACATGAGCGAGCGGCCATGCAGGCGCACTTCGCCACCGGCCGGGCCGGTATAGACGCGGTCGGGGTTCAGCCCGCGCGTGATGGTCTTGCCGCCCTTGGCGACCTGCTCGGTCAGCGTGGCCTGGATGATGCCCAGCCAGTTGCTGTAGCCCAGCACCTTGTCCTCGGCGTCCACGGCGGCCACGGAGTCTTCCAGGTCCAGGATGGTGGACAGGGCCGCTTCCAGCACCAGGTCGCTCACGCCCGCGGCATCGGTCTGGCCGATGGGCGTTGCGCGGTCGATCTGGATATCGAGGTGCAGGCCGTTGTGCTGCAGCAGCACCGACTTGGGCGCGGCGGCATCGCCCTGGTAGCCCTTGAACTGCGATGGGTCCTTGAGGCCCGACGTGCTGCCATTGGCAAGAGACACCACCAGCTGGCCGCCTTCGACCTTGTAGCCGGTCGAATCCTTATGCGAGCCGCTGGCCAGGGGCGCCGTGTCGTCCAGCACCTGGCGCGCGAACGCGATCACCTTGGCGCCGCGCACCGGGTTGTAGCCCTTGCCCTTTTCTGCGCCGCCTTCTTCACTGATGGCGTCCGTGCCGTAGAGCGCGTCGTACAGGCTGCCCCAGCGGGCGTTGGCGGCATTCAGCGCGTAGCGGGCGTTCAGGATGGGCACCACCAGTTGCGGGCCGGCCTGGGTGGCCAGCTCGTCGTCCACGTTGGCCGTGGTGGCCTTGACGTCGGCGGGCTGGGGCACCAGGTAGCCGATCTTTTCCAGGAAGCCGCGGTAGGCCACCATGTCCTTGATGGGCCCGGGGTTGGCCTTGTGCCAGGTGTCGAGCTCGGTCTGCAGGCGGTCGCGCTCGGCCAGCAGGGCGATGTTGCGCGGGGCCAGGTCGGCCACGATGGCGTCAAAACCCTTCCAGAACGCGCCGGCATCGACACCCGTGCCGGGCAGCACCTTGTCGTCGACAAAGCGGTACAGGGAGGTGGCCACTTGCAGGCCGTGGACGGTGGTGCGGTCGGTCATGGGAGAGCCTTGAAGGATGGATGAAATGGGAGGAACAAAAAAACGGAGCCGCCCGCAGCGCGGGCCATGGGCACACTGTATTGCAAATTTTTGCCCACATAAATATGCAGAAAAGCTGGAAACCAGTGACTTTTACGCAAAGGTGGAGGGCTTGTTCACCCGGGTGCAGAGCGCGCAATTACTATAAAAATAATAGCTGCCAGCGCTGGATAGGTAAGCGACAGGGTCCTCTTTCGGTCATATTTCCGGCCCAGATCCTCCTGCCGACACCCGGGAGGGCGCGCGCCCGTTGTCCCCATAATCACCGCCCATGGACAAACTCAAGGCCTTCGAATCCTTTGTCTCGGTGGCCACGCGCGGCAGCCTCACGGCAGCGGCCAAGGCCGAGGGCGTGGCGCCCGCCATCATGGGGCGGAGGCTCGACGCGCTCGAAGAGCACCTGGGCGTCAAGCTCCTGGTGCGCACCACGCGCCGCATCAGCCTCACGCACGAAGGCAGCGCGTTTCTGGAGGACTGCCAGCGCCTGCTGTCCGACGTGGCCAATGCCGAGGCCAGCGTGTCCGAAGGCGGGGTCAAGGCCACGGGCCACCTGCGCATCACCGCGCCCGCGGGCTTTGGCCGGCGCCACGTCGCGCCGCTGGTGCCGCGGTTTCGCTCGGCGCACCCGGACGTGACCATCTCGCTGAACCTCAGCGACCGTGTGGTGGACCTGGCCGGCGAGGGTTTCGACTGCGCCGTGCGCGTGGGCGACCTGCCCGACTCGTCGCTGGTGAGCGTGCGCATCGCCGACAACCGCCGCCTGTGCGTGGCCACGCCGGAATACCTGGCGCGGCGCGGCACCCCGCGCGCGCCGGCAGAACTCGTGCAGCACGACTGCCTCACGCTGTCGAGCGACGCCTCGCAGACGCGCGGCTGGGCGTTTCGCGTGCCTCTGGGTGACGACGGTGGCACCGAGGTCATGCACCTCAAGCCCGGCGGGCCGCTCGACTGCTCCGACGGCCAGGTGCTGCACGACTGGTGCCTGGGCGGCTGGGGCATCGCCTGGCGCAGCACCTGGGAGGTCGAGGCCGAGATCGCCGCGGGCCGCCTGGTCGCGGTGCTGGAGGACTTCGCCGCGCCGCCCAACGGCATCTACGTGGTGTTCCCCCAGCGCAAGCACCTGCCGCTGCGCGTGCGGCTGTGGATCGACTTCCTGAAACACCAGTACGCACAACCTGCGTTCTGGAAAGGCGCATGAATCCCCCGAGCCGCTGCGCGCCGTCCTCCGACGCGAAGCGGGGTGCCTACGGGCGCCAAGCCGGCTCCACGGTGGCGCTGGCCTGGGCGCGCCTCATGCGTGGGCCCGCTCCGGCCGGCATGTGGCACTGATGGGCCGCCCCGTGGCAGACTGCGCACTCCATGTCCGACCCCACCCTCCTGGTCGCTGACGACCACCCCCTGTTCCGCGCGGCCGTGCTGCACGTGCTGCGCGAGCGCCTGCCGCAGTTCCGCACGCTCGAGGCGGCCAGCGCGGCCACGCTGGGCACCGCGCTGCAGGAGCACCCCGAGGTGGAGCTGGTGCTGCTGGACCTGAGCATGCCCGGCGCCCGCGGCTTCTCGTCGCTGCTGCATGTGCGCGGCGAGTACCCCGAGCTGCCGGTGGTGATCATCTCCTCCAACGACCACCCGCGCGTCATCCGCCGCGCGCAGCAGTTCGGCGCGGCGGGCTTCATCCCCAAGTCCGCACCGGCCGAGTCCATGGGCGAGGCCATCGAGGCCGTGCTCGACGGCGGCAGCTGGTTCCCCCCCATGGCGGCCGAGCGCTCCGAGGCCGACGCCGAGCTGGCCGCACGGCTGGCGCAGCTCACACCCCAGCAGTTCCGGGTGCTGCTGTGCCTGGCGGACGGGCTGCTCAACAAGCAGATCGCCGCTGCGCTGGGCCTGGCGGAAAACACGGTGAAGGTGCACGTCACCGCCATCCTGAAGAAGCTGGCGTGCTACAGCCGCACGCAGGCGGCGGTGCTGGTCAAAAGCCTGGAGGCGGACGAGGGCGGGGCGGGGTAAAACGGATTGGGCGATGTGCGCTGCGTGGGGGGAGAATGGTCTCTGGCGCTTGCCTGGCAAGCGCTGGCAGCTATCAAATCTGAATATGTGAATGCGCACCGGGGCCATGCATCCGTGCAGACCGGGCCCGCCGAAGCCCGCTGCCTCATGACCCCGCTATTTCTCCCGCAGCCTGAGCAAGGTCTGGCTCACCAACGCCCGCAGCGCCGGCGCCCGCACCGGCTTGGCCAGAAAACCCCATCCCCGTTCCGCCGCCTGCCGGCGCAGCGTGGCGTCGCGCTCGGCGGTGACCAGGATCACGGCGGGGGCCTGGCCCCAGCGTTCGCACAGCTCTGTGTACACATCGGGGCCATGGTGGGTGGCGCCCAGGTGCACGTCCAGCAGCACCAGGTGCGGTGCCTGGCCGCGTTCGGCGTGCGCCAAGGCTTCCGGGGCGCCGCCGGCCAGGGGCACCTGGCAGCCCCAGCGCTCCAGCAGGGCGCGCGTGGCGGCGCAGGTGGGGCCGTCGTCCTCGATCACCCAGGCGGTGCTGCCTTGCAGCGGGGCGTCTTCCTGCGGCTGCTGCTGCACGGTGGCCGGTGCGGCGGCGGGCAACTGGGCGGCGGCGGGGTCGCCCAGCGGCACGCAGACCCAGAACACGCTGCCGCGGCCCAGTTGCGAGCGCAACCCGATCTCGTGGCCCAGCAGGCGGCCCAGGCGCTCGACGATCGCCAGGCCCAGGCCCGCGCCGCGGTCGTCGGCGCGGCCTTCGTCCAGGCGGCGGAACTCCTCGAAGATCTCGCGCTGCAGCGCCTCGGGGATGCCCGGGCCCTGGTCGTGCACCTCGATGCGCAGGTGGGTGCCGCCGGGGTGGCCCACGCGCCGGCAGCCCACCACGATGCGCCCGTCCCGGCTGTAGCGGATGGCGTTGGAGACGAAGTTCTGCAGGATGCGCCGCAGCAGGTTTTCATCGGTGCGCACCACGGCGCGCGTGGGCACGCAACTGAGCTGCAGGCCTTGGCTCTCGGCCAGCACGCCGAAGTTGTGGGCCAGCACCTGCAGCAGCGGGCCCAGGGCCACGTCGTGGATGTGCACGTCCAGTTGCCCCGACTCCATGCGCGAGATGTCGAGCAGGCTGCTCAGGATCGCGTCCTGCGATGCGAGCGCACCGTCGATGCTGTCCACCGTGCGGCGCTCGGCGTCGTCGTGCAGGTGGCTGCGCAGCAGCGAGGTGAACATGCGCGCGGCGTTCAGCGGCTGCAGCAGGTCGTGCACCGCCGCCGCGACGAAGCGGGTCTTGTAGCGGTTGGCGCGCTCGGCCTCGCGCCGGGCGGCGTCCAGGTCGCGCGTGCGGTCGGCCACGCGCTGCTCCAGCGCATCGGCGAGGGACCGCAGCTCGCGCGCGGCGTTCTTGTAGCTGGTGATGTCGGCGTAGCTCGTCACGAAGCCGCCCTCGGGCAGCGGGTTGCCGCGGATCTCGAGCACCGTGCCGTCGCCCTTGGCGCTCTCGTGCAGATGGGGCAGGCCGCTGCGCAGGTGCGACAGGCGCCGCTCGATCGCCTCGTCGGCCGGGCCGGGGCCCAGCAGGCCGCGGCGGGCGTTGTGGCGCAGCAGGTCTTCGATGGGCTGGCCCACGCGCATCAGGTCGGCGGGGTAGCGAAACAGCTGCACGTAGCGCGAGTTCCAGGCCACCAGGTTCAGGTCGGCGTCGATGATGACCACGCCCTGGGGCAGGTGCTCCAGGCTGCGCGACAGGCCCGTGTCCGTCTGCTGCGCGGCCTCTTGCGCCGCCTGCACGATGCCGTCCTGGGCGGTGCGCAGCTCCTGGGCGTGCTGCTGCAGCACGGTCTCCAGTTCCTGGCGGCTGCGCTGGCGCAGGTGGGCCAGGCGTTGCCGCTGGCGCACGAACAGCACCAGCAGGGCCAGCGCCAGCCAGCCGCCGCCACCGGCCGCGGCGGCCCAGCGGCTGTCGGCGATGCTGCTGTGCGTCTCGTGCACCAGGTGCAGCTGCCAGGGCGTGCCGGGCAGCGGCTGGGTCTGCCACAGCACGCGGCCGGGCAGGGGCGGCAGGTCGGACGACAGCATGCGCACCAGGCGGCCGCCGTTGTCCATGTGGTCGTCCACGCGGTAATCCAGCGGGCGCAGCGGCTGGTTCGAGTACTGGCGCGTGGCGTTGAGTTCGCGGCGCTCCTCGTCGCCCAGGGGTTCGAGCAGGCGGTAGCGCCAGGCGTCCTGGCTGGCCAGGAACACCACGCCGTGCGCGTCGGAGGCCAGCACGATGTCCGGCGTCTGCAGCCACTCGCGCTCGAGCTCCTGCAGCGCGATCTTGATCGCCACCAGCCCCAGCAGCTGGCCCCCCGCGTCGCGGATGGCCTGCGACAGGAAGTAGCCGGGCTCGCCCGTCGTCACCCCGATGCCGTAGAAGCTGCCGCGCCCCCGCGCCAGGGCCTCCTGTACATACGGCCTGAAGCTGTAGTCCACGCCCACGTTGCTGGTCGCGGTGCGCCAGTTGCTGGCCGCCACGGCCAGGCCTTCGCGGTTGATCAGGGTGAGCGTGGACGACTGGCTCGCGCCGTTGGCCTGCTCAAGCTTGAGGTTGAGCTGCTCCACCTCGGCCGGGCTCAGGGTGCGGGTGAGCGCGTCCTGCAGCTGCGCGTCCAGCGCCAGCACCTCGGGCAGGGTGCGGTAGCGGTCGATGCGCTGGGCCAGCGTCTGGCCGTACAGCGCCAGCTGCCGCTGCACGTTGTCGCTCTCCTCGTACAGCGAGTGCTGCCACGCCCACTGCCCGGCCACGAACATGCTGCCCGCCATGCCGGCGAGCAGGATCAGCAGGGTCCAGAATTTGCGAAGGCGCGGCGTCGTCATGGAGCAGAAAACAGGGTGCCGGGAGGAAGGCCCGGGGCTTCGATGGTGGGGTCACCGAGTGTGCCTGAGCCCGCCGGAGACTAGGTGTTTTCCCTATGTTGGGGCGTGGGGCGCCCTCTGGCGGTGCGGCCGACTAATACCAATAGGTTATCGGCTGAATGGAGGGGCAGCGGTACAAACGGCACCCTCGACGCACCCCGCTGGTGCAGTCACCGTGATTTCAGGAGACATCCCCATGCAAGCCATCACCGCTCCCACAGCCCACCCCGTGCGGCTGCCTTTCTACCGGCAACTGTACTTCCAGGTGGTGGTCGCCATCATCCTGGGCGTGCTGCTGGGCCACTTCGAGCCGGCCTACGGCGCGGCGCTCAAGCCGCTGGGCGACGCGTTCATCAAACTGATCAAGATGATCATCGCGCCGGTGATCTTTCTGACCATCGTGACCGGCATCGCCGGCATGTCGCAGCTGTCCACCGTGGGCCGCGTGTTCGGCAAGGCCATGGCGTACTTCCTGACCTTCTCCACCCTGGCGCTGGTGGTGGGCCTGGTGGTGGCCAACGTGATGCAGCCGGGCGCCGGCATGCACATCAACCCGGCCGACCTGGACCAGAAGGAAGTCAGCACCTACGTGGCCAAGTCCCACGACATGACGCTGACCGGCTTTGCCATGGACATCATCCCCAAGACGCTGGTGAGCCCCTTCGTGGGCGACAACATCCTGCAGGTGCTGCTGGTGGCCGTGCTCTTCGGCGTGGCGCTGGCGCTGTCTGGCAATGCGGGCAAGCCGGTGCAGGCGTTTCTTGAATCGCTGACGGTGCCCGTGTTCAAGGTGGTCAACATCGTCATGCGGGCCGCCCCCATCGGCGCGTTCGGGGCCATGGCCTTCACCATCGGCAAGTTCGGCCTGGGCTCGCTGCTCAACCTGGCCGAGCTGGTCGCCACGTTCTACATCACCTCGCTGCTGTTCGTGATCGTCATCCTGGGCGCCGTGGCACGGGCCTGCGGCTTCTCGGTGTTCAAGCTGATCAAGTACCTCAAGGCCGAGCTGCTGCTGGTGCTGGGCACGTCGTCGTCCGAGTCGGCCCTACCGTCGCTGATGGAAAAGATGGAGCGCGCCGGCTGCAAGAAGTCCGTCGTCGGCCTGGTGGTGCCCACCGGTTACTCGTTCAACCTGGACGGCACCAACATCTACATGACGCTGGCCGCGCTGTTCATCGCGCAGGCCACCGACACCCACCTCACGCTGGGCCACCAGGTGGCGCTGCTGCTCGTGGCCATGCTGTCGTCCAAGGGCGCGGCGGGCGTCACGGGCGCCGGCTTCATCACCCTGGCCGCCACGCTGGCCGTGGTGCCCGAAGTGCCGGTGGCCGGCATGGCGCTGATCCTGGGTGTGGACCGTTTCATGAGCGAATGCCGCTCGCTCACGAACTTCATCGGCAATGCCGTGGCCACGGTGGTCGTCTCGCGCTGGGAAAACGCGCTGGACTATGACCGCCTGAACGCTGCGCTGGACGGCGAGCCTCAGCCCCTCCCCCTGGTGGAAGAAGTGGCGCCGGTGGTGTCGTCTGCCGTGAGGCCCGCCTGATCTGCACGGCGAACTGCCATTCAATCCCCCAAAAAAGCGGTGCGGGCCTTCGGGTCTGCACCGCTTTTTGCGTGGGGGCTACTGCGTAGCAAAGCTGGTTCAGCACGTTGTTCATGGGGTGCCGACGCAGGAGTCGAAGGCCTTCGGCGGTGGTGCCCCGCGGTGAACGGGCAGCTTCCTCAAGCACAATGGCCGCCAGCCGGTTCCCCGATGGAGCAGCGCGCCCGCAGCGCCGCACACGGAGGCCGCGATGACAAGGAAACCCCCATGACCCTCGAAGCCACCCTGGCCGCCCTGCATCTGGTGGCCATCCTGACCTTTGTGGTCTTTTTGTCGAGCCAGGCGGCCTTGTGCCGCATCGAATGGATGAACGCCGCCGTCGTCGAGCGCCTTGCGCGGCTGGATGCGATCTACGGTGCGGCCGCCATGCTGATGATCGGCAGTGGCCTGGCACGCCTTCTGTGGGGCGTCAAAGGCGCGTCCTGGTACGTGTCGCAGCCGCTGTTCCACATCAAGATCACGCTCGTGGTGGTCCTGGCCCTCCTGTCGATCTGGCCGTCGATCATGTTCCGGCGCTGGCGCCGCAACCTGCGGGCCACGGGTGCCCTGCCGGATGCGCTGGAAGTGAAGAAGGTGCGCCGCCTGGTGATGATGCAGGCGCACGGGCTGCCCGTGGTCGCGGTGATTGCGGTGTTCTGGGCGAGGGGCTGGTAGGGGCGGTTGCCCGACCGCTCGCGTTCAGACGACAAAGCCCGCCAATGGCTGTCACGGGCGGGCTTTTTTGTGGGCGGCTGGCGCGGCAGCGCCGGGCCGGTGGGGCGTGTCAGCCCTTCAGGCACTCGCTCATGAAGGCCTTGCGTTCGTCGCCCTTGAGCGTCTTGGCTTTTTCGTCGGCGTTGCAGGTCTTCATCTTGGTCTGCTGCTTTTCTTGCTTGTTGGCAGACAGGCATTCCTTCATGAACGCCTTGCGTTCGTCGCCCTTGAGCGTCTTGGCCTTTTCGTCGGCGTTGCAGGTGGCCATCTTGGACTGCTGCTTGGTCGGCGCCTTGGCGTCTTCGGCGGCGTGGGCGCTGGCGCCCAGGGTCAGGGCCAGGCCGAGTGCAGTCAGGGAAATCAGCTGTTTCATGGAAGCTCCTGGAGTGAATGCGTTGTAGGTGGGTCCCGGCGGAATTGCACCATAGAACGTGCGGGCC
The DNA here is from genome assembly GCF_001424425.1 of Acidovorax sp. Leaf191. GTDB lineage: Bacteria > Pseudomonadota > Gammaproteobacteria > Burkholderiales > Burkholderiaceae_C > Acidovorax. The sequence goes on along the minus strand of NZ_LMPT01000020.1, from coordinate 273,078 downwards.
TACAACGCGAAACAGTGCGGCACCGACCCCTTCGGCAGCTTATGCGCCGTGCCCCTGGGTCATTGGTTGTTTTTGCGGCGCGACCGCTTGGTGAACGGCTGCGCAGCGTGTGCTGGAGCTGGCTGGTGCCGTCTGGCGCCGTATGCCAGCCGCCCGGGCAACAATGAGGTCGCCCCGCCGAAGCCAGCGCCACGGCGTCTGGACGATCACTCCCCGCACAGACTTCCTCCGTCCCGCACGCCCTCTGGCGAGAAGCAAAAAAAGCACACATGGTGCCCGTTGCCACAGGGTGCCGCGAGCCGGCATGGGACGCCCCGTAAAATCCGCCGATGCTCACTGCAAAAAATGAATTGCTCGCGGCCCTGGCCGGCGAGCTGGAAAAACTGTCGCCCGGCTCTGCGGGGCGGGCTGCATTCGAATCCCCCAAAGTGGCCGCGCATGGCGATTTCGCCTGCACCGCCGCCATGCAGCTGGCCAAGCCGCTCAAGCTCAACCCGCGCGCGCTGGGCGAGCAGCTCAAGGCGGCGCTGGAGGCCACGCCGGCCTTCGCCCGCTGGGTCGATGCCATCGAGATCGCCGGCCCGGGCTTTCTGAACATCCGGTTGAAGCCCGCCGCCAAGCAGGAAGTGGTGCGCGAGGTGCTGGCCGCCGGCGAGCGCTTTGGCTACCAAAAGGACAACGGCCAGCGCGTGCTGGTCGAGTTCGTCTCGGCCAACCCCACCGGGCCCCTGCACGTGGGCCACGGCCGCCAGGCTGCCCTGGGCGACGCGATCTGCAACCTGTTCAGCACCCAGGGCTGGAACGTGCACCGCGAGTTCTACTACAACGACGCGGGCGTGCAGATCCACACGCTGACCACCAGCACCCAGTTGCGCGCCAAGGGCTTCAAGCCCGGTGACGACTGCTGGCCCACCGACCCGGACAACCCGGCCAGCAAGGCGTTCTACAACGGCGAGTACATCCAGGAGATCGCCAACGACTTCCTGGCCAAGAAGACCGTCAAGGCCGACGACCGCGAGTTCACCGCCAGCGGCGATGTGGATGATGTGGAATCCATCCGCCAGTTCGCCGTGGCCTACCTGCGCAACGAGCAGGACAAGGACCTGCAGGCCTTCAACCTGAAGTTCGACGAGTACTACCTCGAGTCGAGCCTGTACACCAGCGGCCGCGTGGACGCCACGGTGAACAAGCTCGTCGCCAACGGCAAGACCTACGAGCAGGACGGTGCGCTGTGGCTCAAAAGCACGGACTACGGCGATGACAAGGACCGGGTCATGCGCAAGAAGGACGGCACGTACACCTACTTCGTGCCCGACGTGGCCTACCACATCGCCAAGTGGGAGCGCGGCTTCACCAAGGTCGTCAACATCCAGGGCACGGACCACCACGGCACCATCGCCCGCGTGCGTGCCGGCCTGCAGGCGGCCGATGTGGGCATTCCGCAGGGCTACCCCGACTACGTGCTGCACACCATGGTGCGCGTGGTCAAGGGCGGCGAAGAGGTCAAGATCAGCAAGCGCGCGGGCAGCTACGTCACGCTGCGCGACCTGATCGAGTGGACCAGCAAGGACGCGGTCCGCTTCTTCCTCTTGAGCCGCAAGCCCGACACCGAGTACACCTTCGACGTGGACCTGGCCGTCGCGCAGAACAACGACAACCCGGTGTACTACGTGCAGTACGCCCACGCGCGCATCCAGTCGGTGCTGCGGGCCTGGCAAGAGGCCGGCGGTGGTGACGTGGCGTCGCTGCACGGCGTCGACCTGTCGGCGCTGCAGGGCCCGCAGGCCCAGGCGCTGATGCTGCAGCTGGCCAAGTACCCCGAGATGCTCACGGCCGCCGCCGACGGCGAGGCGCCGCACGACGTCACCTTCTACCTGCGCGACCTGGCCGCCAGCTACCACAGCTACTACGATGCCGAACGCATCCTGGTCGACGACGAGGCCGTGAAGAAGGCCCGCCTGGCGCTGGTCGCGGCCACCGCACAGGTATTGCACAATGGCCTGGCCGTGCTGGGCGTATCGGCTCCAGCCAGAATGTAAGCAGTCACTATGAAGAAACAACAGACGGGCGGGACGATCATCGGCTTCATCGTGGGGGTCATCGTGGGCCTGGGCGCCGCACTGGCGGTGGCCGTGTTCGTGACCAAGGTGCCCGTGCCCTTCCTGAACAAAAGCAATGGCCGCGGTGTCGACCTGGACGCGGCCGAGTCGCAAAAGAACAAGAACTGGGACCCGAACTCGCCGCTGTACGGCAAGAACCCGGCCCGCCCCCCGGTGGCTGCGGCTTCTGCCCCCGCGTCGGCACCCGCCGCCGCGGCGCCGGCGCCGGATGTGCGGGCTGCGGCCTCCGCACCCAAGCCGGCCGCCAGCAAGCCCGAGGCCGCCAAGGCCGAGAGCAAGCCCGGCGCCGACCCGCTGGGCGACCTGGCCGTGGCCAAGGCTGCTGCGAAGGGCAATGTGGACCCGTTCGACTACTTCGTGCAGGCCGGTGCCTTCCGCACCCAGGCCGACGCCGACGCCCAGCGTGCCAAGCTGGCCATGCTGGGCTGGGAAGCCCGCGTGAGCGAACGCGAGCAGAACGGCCGGCCGGTCTTCCGGGTGCGCGTGGGTCCGTTTGCCAAGCGCGACGACGCCGAGCAGCTCAAGGAAAAGCTGGACGGCACGGGCGTGGAGTCGGCCCTGGTGCGCGTGCAGCGCTGAACGGCGGGCCTGCGGACTGCGCGGGCTGAACTTTTTCCGGGGGCGCGGCTCCCATCCCCCAGACCTGAACTAGGAGAGTCTTTGTCATGAAACGCCGTGAGTTTTCTTTGTCCACTGCCTCGGCAGTCGCCGCCACCGCCCTGACGCTGCCCGTCGCCACGCCCGCGCTGGCCCAGGCCCGCCAGTTCAAGGAGGGCAAGGACTACAAGCGGCTGGACAAGCCCGTGACGCCCGACGCGCCCGCCGGCAAGGTCGATGTGATCGAGTTCTTCTGGTACAGCTGCCCCCACTGCAACGCGTTCGAACCCACGCTCGATGCCTGGGTCAAGGCCGCGCCCAAGGATTTGTCCATCCGCCGCGTGCCCGTGGCGTTCAACGCCAGCTTCGTGCCGCAGCAAAAGCTGTTCTACGCGCTGGAAGGCATGGGCAAGCTCGAAGCCCTGCACGCCAAGGTGTTCCGCGCCATCCATGTGGAGAAAGCCAAGCTCGCCAAGGACGACGAAATCCTGGCCTGGGTGACCCAGCAGGGCGTGGATGCCGCCAAGTTCAAGGAAATCTACAGCTCCTTCACCGTGTCGAACCAGGTGCGCCGCGCATCGCAGCTGCAGGACGCCTACGGCGTCGAAGGCGTGCCCTCGATGGGCGTGGCCGGCAAGTACTACACCGACGGCACCATGGCCGGCAACATGCAGAACGTGCTGCAAGTGGTGGAGTTCCTCACCAAGCAGAAGTAAGCCCGAGCCGCCTGGCCCGGTATGCCCCACGAAAAAGCCCGCGGATGCGGGCTTTTTTCATTGCGGTCCCGCGCCGAGGAAGCGACTCCTTGGGGCCAGAGACCCCACGCGCGTGGAAGCGTGCGGGTCTTTTTCCATGGCGCATGCCTTGGGGTGGCTACAATGAACTGCAAGATTCGTGCCCTATGAAACACAGCATCCTCCCAACCCTCCTGCTCACGGCCCTGGCCTGCATTCATGGCGTTGCCCATGCTGAAAAGGCTGACCGCGCCAAACCCATGAACATCGAGGCCGACGCCCTGCGGCACGATGAGCTCAAGCAAACCAGCGTGTTCACCGGCCGCGTGGTCATGACCAAGGGGTCCATCATCCTGCGCGGTGCGCGGCTGGATGTGCGCCAGGACGCCGAGGGCTACCAGTACGGGGTGGTGACGGCCGAGGCGGGCAAGCGCGCGTTCTTTCGCCAAAAGCGCGACACCGTGCCCGGTGCGCCCGACGAGTTCATCGAGGGCGAGAGCGAAGTCATCGAGTACGACGGCAAGGCCGACAACGTTCGCTTCATCACCCGCGCCGAGCTGCGCCGCTACCGCGGTGCGGTGCTGAGCGACGAGATCACCGGCGCCGTCATCGTCTACAACAACCTGACCGACGTGTTCACCGTGGACGGCCAGCGCAAGCCGTCCACCAGCACCGCAGGCGACACCCCGGCCCCTGGCAGCCGCGTGCGCGCAGTGCTGGCGCCCAAGGACCCGCCACCGGGCGCCGCAGCACCTGCCGCGCCGTCGTCGGCCCCGGCGCTGCGCCCCAGCAACACCCTCGGCGGCGGCGCCAAGTGAGCGCGCAGCCTGTCTCGTCCGGCGCACCCTCTGCTGCAGACCCACAGGTCGGCAGCCGGCTGGAGGTGCAGCACCTGGCCAAGTCGTACGGCAGCCGCAAGGTCGTCAAGGATGTGTCGCTCACCGTGCAAAAGGGCGAAGTCGTCGGGCTGCTCGGCCCCAACGGAGCGGGCAAGACCACCTCGTTCTACATGATCGTGGGCCTGGTGCGCAGCGATGCGGGCGACATCCGCATCGACGGCCAGTCGGTCGCCCACATGCCCATCCACCGTCGGTCGCGCCTGGGTTTGTCGTACCTGCCGCAGGAGGCGTCCATCTTCCGCAAGCTGTCGGTCGAGGAAAACGTGCGCGCCGTGCTGGAGCTGCAGCGCGGCGACAACGGCCAGCCGCTCCCGCGCGAGGCCATCGAAGAGCGCCTCACCGCCCTGCTGCAGGAGCTGCGGGTGGACCACCTGCGGGCCTCGCCCGCCATGGCCCTGTCCGGGGGCGAGCGCCGCCGGGTGGAGATCGCCCGCGCGCTGGCCACGCAGCCACGCTTCATCCTGCTGGACGAACCCTTCGCCGGCATCGACCCCATCGCGGTGATCGAGATCCAGCGCATCATCGGATTCCTCAAGGCGCGCGGCATCGGCGTGCTCATCACCGACCACAACGTGCGCGAGACGCTGGGCATTTGCGACCACGCGTTCATCATCAGCGACGGCCAGGTGCTGGCGCAGGGAACCCCTTCCGAGATCGTCGACAACGCCGAAGTGCGCCGGGTGTACCTGGGCGAACACTTCCGCATGTAGCAGACCGATGGACTGTACGTTCGACCCCCGCCTCTCCTTTGTGCCGCCCCGCGGGGCGGCGTGCGCCGCGCGCCCTGCAGGCCGCAAGGCGGCTGCCCGATGAAGCCCGGCCTGTCACTGCGCGTATCGCAGCACCTGGCACTCACGCCGCAGCTGCAGCAGTCCATCCGGCTGCTGCAGTTGTCCACGCTGGAGCTGGGCCAGGAGGTCGAGCAGATGCTCGACGAGAACCCGTTTCTCGAGCGCAATGCCGAGGAGGCACCGCGCGAAGAGTTCGGCCTGGAGGCGGCCGACGTTCCTGCCCAGCCCGACGAGTACAGCGCGGACGACACGCTGTATTCCAACGCCCCCGGCGCCAGCACCGCCAGCACGTCCAGCGATACCGCGGCCGACGGCCCGCTGGGTGACTCCGAGCCGGGCAGCAGCGCCAGCGACGAGCCCGACTGGAGCGGCGACGGCACCGTCGAGGTCGCACCGAACGACACCGAATGGGGCGGCGATGCGCCTGCCCGCAACCGCAACGATGCCGAAGGCGACGAGGCCGACGCCACCGAGCTGGCCCGCACGCACGAATCGCTCACCGCCTTTTTGCACCGCCAGGCGCTGTCGCTGCGCCTGTCCGAGGTGGACCGCGCGGCGCTGCGGTTTTTGATCGAGTCGCTCAACGACGACGGCTACCTCGAAGACCCGCTCGAAGAGCTGGCCATCAGCCTGGCCGGCCCCGACGACATGGAGCAGATCGAGGAGCTGGTGCACCGCTTCACGGTGGCGCAGCGCCTGTTGCAAAGCCTGGAGCCCGTGGGCGTGGGCGCGCGCGGGCTGGGCGAGTGCCTGACCCTGCAGCTCAAGGCGCTGGCCGCGGACGAAGACAGCGAGATCGACCCCGACACCGTGCAGACCGCGCTGCGCGTGTGCCAGCAGCCGCTGGAGATGCTGGCGCGCCGCGACATCCGCCGCCTGACGCAGCTGTGCGGCGACGGCGAGGAGCGCACCCGCGCCGCCATGGCCCTGATCGCCCGGCTGGAGCCGCGCCCGGGCCGCAAGTTCGTGGACGTGGAGCGCAACATCATCGTGCCCGACGTCATCGTGCGCAAAGCGGGCCGCGCCAACGGGCGCGACGGGCAGCATAATTTCATCGTCGCGCTCAACCCCGACGTGATGCCGCGCCTGCGCGTGCACGACATCTACGCCGGCGCACTGCGCGGCCACAAGGGCGGCGAAGGCCACCAGGGCATGCAGCAGCGCCTGCAGGAGGCGCGCTGGTTCATCAAGAACATCCAGCAGCGCTTCGACACCATCCTGCGCGTCTCGCGCGCCATCGTGGAGCGGCAAAAGAACTTCTTCACGCATGGCGAGCTGGCCATGCGCCCGCTGGTGCTGCGCGACATTGCCGACGAGCTGGGCCTGCACGAGTCCACCATCAGCCGCGTGACCACCGCCAAGTACATGGCCACGCCCATCGGCACCTACGAGCTCAAGTACTTCTTCGGCTCGGGCCTGGGCACCGAGACGGGCGGCAATGCGTCGAGCACCGCCGTGCGCGCGCTGATCAAGCAGTTCGTCGCGGCCGAGAGCCCCACCAAGCCGCTGTCGGACAGCCAGATCGCCGAGATGCTCAAGGAGCAGGGCATCGAGTGCGCACGCCGCACGGTGGCCAAGTACCGCGAAGCGCTCAAGATCGCGCCGGCCAATCTGCGCAAGGCGCTGTAGCTCTGCCAGCGCTGCAGGGCCTGCGCCGGAAGATCGCCGCCCACCCACCGGCCCGCCAACTGCGGTGCGGTGGGGTGCGAGGCCAGGCTACTTGCGCTGGGGCGCGAAAACGGCGTCGTAGGACTGTGCGCTGAAGCCTGACAACCGCTGGCCGTTGGTGAGCAATACCGGCACACCCCGCCCGCCAATCTGTGCAAAGGCCGCCTTGCCCACCGGCGTATCGACGTCCAGCTCGCGGTAGGCAATGCCCTTTTGCGCCAGGTACGCCTTGGCGGCCTTGCAGTAGCCGCACCAGGTGGCCATGTAGAGCACGACGTCGCCACGGGGTGCTGCGGCGGGGGGCTCGGTCTTGGGGCTGCGGTCCGCCGCGCGGGGCTCTGCACCCGGCACCACGCTGACCGGCAGGTTGTCCAGCTTCATCGCCTTGTCCACACCCACGCCCGTGGGGGGCTTGTCGCTGTAGACGACCCGGCCGTCCGGGCCCACCGTTTTGTAGAGCGTCTGGGCGCCCGCCATCGGTGCCAGCACCAGCGCGGCCATTGCCAGCGTGGCGGCTACGGCCTGGCGGAAAAGGCCGGGGGAGGGGCTCCGGTAAAATCTCATGCCTGCGAGCATAAGAGACACCGGGCGTGCTGTCAGCAAGAAGCTGCCCGGATGTGCCGCACCGCCCCATGGCACCACCCGCCGTGGGCCGCAGGGCCTGTCGCTGCAGAAAATCCCCGGCACCCAGCGGCCCTGCGCAGTACCGCATGCACGCCGCCACCGCGGGTGCCCGCCCGTTGTCCTTGTTCCACGCTTCCACCTCCGCTCCACCCCCACCGCCCAGCCATGGCCCGCATCGTCTTCGACCTTCCCGCGCAGTTCGGTTTTTCCACCGAGATGCAGATCTACATCAGCCATGTGAACCAGGGCGGGCACCTGGACAACGCGCAGCTGCTGAGCCTGGTGTCCGAGGCGCGCGTGCGTTTCTTCCAGTCGCTGGGCTACCCGGAGGCCGACGTGGGCGGGCTGTCCATCGTGGTGGGCGACATCGTGGCGCAGTACAAGTCCGAGGGCTTTCATGGCGAGACCATGTGCGTGGAGATGGCGCCGGTGGATTTCAACCGCTATGGCTTCGACCTCGTGTTCCGCATGACCGAGAAGATCTCTGGGCGCGAGGTGGCCCGCGGCAAGATCGGTATCGTCTTCATCGGCCGCAGCGACCGGAAGGTCGCCACCATTCCTGAATCGATCCGCCAACTGCTGCTGCAGCGCGCGCCCGCCGCACCCGCCGCACCCGCCGCACCCGCCGCACCAGATGCACCAGATGCACCAGATGCACCCGGCGCCCCCATGGCCTGAAGGCTTATCCTCTGCGCTGATATGAACCAACTCCAACTCTTTCTTCCTTGCGCCGCGGGCGTCGAGGGCTATCTGGCCGACGAGGTGCATGCCATCACCGGTCTCACGGGGCAGGACCTGCTGGTCGGCCGGGGCGGTGTGCTGCTGCGCGCCTCCTGGCGCGAGGCGCTGCTGCTGAACCTGCACAGCCGGCTGGCCCAGCGCGTGCTGGTGCAGCTGGCCCACCGCCCCTACCGGTCCGAGAATGACCTGTACGCCGCCGCGAGCGACGTGGCCTGGGAGATCTGGTTCACCACGCGCCAGACCTTCAAGGTCGAGGTCACGGCCCAGCACAGCCCGCTGCAGAGCCTGAACTTCGCGGGCCTGAAGGTCAAGGACGCCGTGGCCGATCGCTTCCGCGCCAAGAGCGGCGTGCGGCCCGACGTGAACACCCAGTGGCCCGACGTGCGCATCCACCTGCACCTGACCACCGACGAGGCCACGATCTACATCGACACCTCTGGCGAGCCGCTGTTCAAGCGCGGCTGGCGCGAGGACAAGGGCGATGCCCCGCTCAAGGAGACGCTGGCCGCCGCCATGATCGCCGCCAGCGGCTGGGACCCCCTGGGCGACAACCCCGTGCCGCTGTACGACCCCTGCTGCGGCAGCGGCACCATCGCCATCGAGGCCGCGCAGATCGCCTGCCGCATCCCGGCCGGCATGGTGCGGCGCTTTGCGTTCGAAAAACTGCTGCCGTTCCAGGGCCATGTGTGGTCTGCTATCAAATCAGAAGCTGAAAGCGCAATCCAGGCGAGCGCTGTGCCGATATTTGGCAGTGATGTCGCCTTCCGGATGGTCGACTTCGCGGTGCGCAACGCCGAGCGAGCCGGGGTGGCCGACGCGGTGCAGCTGCGCGGCGGCGACGCCCTGCAGCGCATGCCGCCCAGCGAACAGCCAGGCGTGATGCTGCTGAACCCGCCCTACGGCGAGCGGATTGCCGCCGCCGGTGCCGCGGGCCGCAACGCGGGCGAGCGCGCAGCCGACCGGGCCCAGGGCATGGCCGTGGGCCGGGAAGAGGCGCACACCGAGGACGGCGGCGAGTTCTTCAGCCAGCTGGCCACGCACTGGAAGAAGAACTACAGCGGCTGGACGGCCTGGATGCTCACGCCCGACCTCAAGCTGCCCGGCAAGATGCGCCTGAAGGAGTCGCGCCGCGTGCCCATGTGGAACGGCCCCATCGAGTGCCGCATGTTCCGCTTCGACATGATCAAGGGCGCGGTGCGCGAGCGCCCCGCCAAGGCCGCCGACACCGGGCCCCGCGATGCGGGTTGAGCTGCACCTGCCCGCCGAGGCAGCGCCGCAAGAGCCCGCACGCCCCGTGGTGGTGGACACCAACGTCGCGCTCGACCTGCTGATCTTCTCGGACCCCGCCACCGTGCCGCTGCGGGCGCTGCTGGCAAAGCGGCGCCTGGACTGGATCGCCACGCAGGTCATGCGCGATGAGCTCGAGCGTGTGCTGGCCTATCCGCACATCGTCTCGCGCATGGACTACTACCAGGTGGATGCCGCGCAGGTGCTGGCCGCCTTCGACGCGCAGGCGCGGCTGGTGGACATCGCCGCGCCCGTGCAGTACGTGTGCAAGGACACGGACGACCAGAAGTTCATCGACCTGGCCGCCGCGCACCGCGCCATCCTGCTGAGCAAGGACAAGGCCGTGATCTGCATGCGAAAGCGCCTGCTGACCCTGGGTGCGCATGTGGCGACCGCCCTGGTGCTGACGCAGCCCGAGGTGGCTACCGCCTGATACCCCCTTAATCTCCAGAAATCCAAAGAACCGTTCCCGCGGAGCGCTTGGACGGGCTCAGGACAGCCATGCCACATGGCCGCGCAGGGCTTCGACGGGCTCCGCCCGAGCGGTTTGGAACGATGGAACGCCCCCGTTTGAAGGGTGAAGGCGGCGCTGCGGCTTCCTTGGCTTACGCCGCGAACCGGAAGTCGCCGGCCGCGTGCAGCTGCCAGGCGCCGTCGCCCTTGAGCTCCAGCACATGGGTGTGGTGCTTGAGCACCGCAGGCCGGTGGGCGATGCTGACCAGCGTGGTGCCGCTCTCGCGCAGGCGTTCGTACAGCGCCGCTTCGTTGGCGCTGTCCAGCGCGCTCGTGGCCTCGTCCAGGATCACGATGCGCGGCTGCTTGGCCAGCACGCGGGCAAACGCCAGGCGCTGCTGCTCGCCGGTGGACAGCAGCTTCTCCCAGTCGTGCGAGGCGTCCAGCCCACCCACGCGCTCTGCCAGCGATTCGAGGTGCACCGCCTGCAGCAGCTCCAGCAGCTGCGCGTCGCTCAGCGCGGTCTTGCGCGCGGGGTAGATGATCTGGCTGCGCAGCGTGTCGAGCTGCATGTAGGGGCGCTGCGGCAGGAAGAACATGTCGTCCAGCGACGGGCTTTGCACCGTGCCGCTGCCAGAGCGCCACAGCCCGGCCACGGCGCGCAGCAGCGAGCTCTTGCCGCAGCCGCTCGGGCCGGTGATCAGCAGGGCGTCGCCCGGGTTCAGCGCCACGCACAGGTCCTGCACCAGCAGCCTGCCAAACTGGGGCGTGTGCAGCGTGAGGCCTTCGATGGACAGCGCATCGCCGCTGCGCAGCTCGATCTGCGACGTGACGTCTTCCGCGGGCACCTGCTGCGCTTCGGCGGGCGGGACGGCGGGGGGCGCAATGGGCTTTTCTGCCCATGGCGTGGGCGCGGCGGGCGTTTTCAGTGCCACCTGCGACAGCACGTGCAGGCGGTCGATGCCGGCCACGAAACGGCTCAGGCTCTCGAAGTTGTCCACGATCAGCGACACCGCGGCCAGCACGGCCGCAAACGCGCCGGCCGCCTGGATGGCGCGGCCCACCTCCATCTCGCCCGACAGCACGCCGTTGGCCAGGATGATGGCCGGCAGCACCAGCGTGAGCTGGCTGAACGCGCGCTGGTACAGGTTGAGCGAGCGCTGCTTCTTGATGAGGCGGCTGAAGTTGTTGAATGCGGCCTCGAACCGGCGGTTGAGCTGGGCGCGCTCCTGCGGCTCGCCGCGGTAGAACGCGATGGACTCGGCGTTCTCGCGCAGGCGCATGAGGCCGAAGCGGAAGTCCGCCTCGCGCCGGATCTGCCAGAAGTTGAGCCGGATGAGCGGCGCACCGAAGAAGTACAGCGCGCCGAACGTGCCCAGCAGCGCATACGCGGCCAGAAACGCCACCAGCGTGTGCGAGATGGACCACAGCACCGCGCTGAACGCCACCAGTTGCATCAGCGACCCGAGAAAGATCAGCAGAAAGTGCGTGGAGCGCCCGGTGAAGGTGTTGATGTCTTCGCTGATGCGCTGGTCGGGGTTGTCGATCTCGTTGCCGGTGCCGATCTCGTAGTACTTGCGCTCGCCCAGGTAGCCGTCGAGAAACCGGTGGGTGAGCCAGCGGCGCCAGTGGTTGGAGAACGCATCGCGCATGAAGTAGTAGAACGCGTACACCGGCACGGCGAATGCCAGCACCAGCAGGCTGCCGCGCACCGCGGCCCAGAACCGGTCGGCCTGCTTGGCGGCCAGGGCCGATGTCAGCTCGCCGCTCTTGTCGATCAGCATCACGGCCAGCTGGGTCTCCAGCACCATGAGCCCGATCAGCAGTGCGAGCAGGCCCCAGGCGGTGCGCTTCTTGTCGCCCGTCCAGTAGGGGCGGGCCACGCTCATGAACTGCTTCCAGGCCGACCAGGACAGCGTGGGTGGGCGACGGCGGCGGGGCTTTTTCTTGGCAGGCGGGGGCTTGGCTGAAGAGACGGCGGTCGGGTCAGGCAGGGCAGCGGCGGAAGCAGGATGTGGCATGAGGCAGGGAAGCTGAGGGTCGTGGTGCAAAACACCTGCCTGCACGATAGGTCCCGGGCCCCCGTGGTCCTGTCAGCCAATGCCTACCGGACATTACGGCGGGTTGCGCGACCTGCCGATGGCCGCGCAACCCGCATGGTTGGGGGCTTTGCGCCGATTCCCCTCAAAGCGCCGCGGCATGCCCAGGGGAGGGCCTTGCCACCGTGCCGCCTACGGCACCAGCAGGTCGTACGCGGCCCGCACGCGCTGCAGGTCGCGGCCCAGGCGGCGGCTGGTGGGCAGGTGGCGCATCCAGCGCATGCGGCCGATGCTGGTGGCCAGCACGGCCTGCATATCCGGGGTGCCCTGCGCCACCCACGCCGCCCAGCGGGCGCGGGCCTCGTGCAGCGTGCCGCTGGCGGGCAGGTAGATCGCCGTGGAGTGGGCGTAGCACAGCGCGTCGCGGGCATGGCACACGGCCAGCGGCAGCACGGCGGCGGGGTCGTCCTCGAAATCGATGCAGGCCACCTCGCCGTCCGGGCAGCGCACCAGGTTGCGCGCGAACGCCTGGCTCAGGCAGGTGCCCTGGCGGTGCACGTGGGCCAGGGTGTTGAGGCCCTGCTGCCACAGCGCCAGCACCGCGGTGGCGTCGCCTGCGCGCACCGCGCCGTCGATCTCGTTGCCCAGCGAATGCGTTTCCTCGCCCACGCGGCCCAGGTGGCGCATGGCGAATCCATCGGTCTGTGCAGCCAGTACCGCCGGCACGCGGATGCCGCGCGCGGCCAGGTCGGTCAGGCGCCGTACCTCGGTCGCAATCGCGGCGGGCCCGCCGGGGTTGGGCACGGGGCGCAGCACCGGCAGGCGCAGCAGGCCCGCCAGCAGGGCCATGGCGCGGTAGCGGCCCTGGCCGTGGGGCGCGCCCGCGCGCTTGATCCAGATCTGCTCGCCGCTCAGCACATGGCCCATCACGTTGTGGGGCTGCGCTGCCAACTGCTGCCGCAGAAAGGCGCTGTAGTCGGTGGAGTGGGGCACAGCCGTGCCCGCCAGTTGCTCGCCCGTCATGCCGCCACGTCGGCGGCGGCCACCGCCTGCGTCACGGCCACTGCTGCCTGTGCGACCTCCACATGGTGCGGCACCGACGGCTCCAGCTCCGGCTCGCGCGCTGCGAAGCTGTGGGCATTGGCCAGCGGCCAGTACAGGCGGAACACGTTGTGCTGCGCCTCCAGCGGGCCGAGCAGCGCGCCGGGCTGCACGCGCGTGATGAGGTTGGACAGCAGGCGCACCTCGGTGTCGCTGATGCGCCGCACGATGTGGTGCGCGGTGATGTCCTTGGGGTGGGTGAGGCCGGCCGCCTGCACCAGCTCCTGCAGCGCATGCAGCGTGCTGCGGTGGAACTGTGCCACGCGCGTGGCCTTGTCGGGCACCACCAGCGCCTGCTGGCGCAGCGGGTCCTGCGTGGTCACGCCCGTGGGACAGTGGCCGGTGTGGCAGGTCTGCGCCTGGATGCAGCCCAGCGCCATCATGAAGCCGCGCCCCGCGTTGCACCAGTCGGCGCCCAGCGCCATCATGCGCGCGATGTCGAAGGCGCTGATCACCTTGCCCGCGCAGCCGATCTGCACGCGGTCGCGCAGGTTCACGCCCACCAAGGTGTTGTGCACCAGCAGCAGGCCCTCCTGCAGCGGCGCGCCCACGTGGTCGCTGAACTCCACCGGTGCCGCGCCCGTGCCGCCCTCGGCTCCATCGACCACGATGAAGTCCGGCGTGATGCCGGTCACCAGCATGGCCTTGACGATGGCGAACCACTCCCACGGGTGGCCCAGGCAGAACTTGAAGCCCGTGGGCTTGCCACCCGACAGCGTGCGCAGCCTGGCGATGAACTGCATCATCTCCACCGGAGTGCGAAACGCGCTGTGGCTGGCCGGAGAGATGCAGGCCTCGCCCTCCATCACGCCGCGCGCCGCTGCGATCTCGGCCGTGACCTTGGCGCCGGGCAGCACGCCGCCGTGGCCCGGCTTGGCGCCCTGGCTGAGCTTGAGCTCGATCATCTTGACCTGTGGGTCGCTGGCATTGGCCGTGAAGCGTTCTTCGCTGAAGGTGCCGTCGCCATTGCGGCAGCCGAAGTAGCCCGAGCCGATCTCCCAGATCAAATCGCCGCCATGCACCCGGTGGTGCTGGCTGATGCTGCCCTCGCCCGTGTCGTGCGCAAAGCCGCCTTTGCGGGCGCCCTGGTTCAGCGCCAGGACGGCATTGGCCGACAGCGCGCCGAAGCTCATGGCCGAGATGTTGAAGATGCTCGCGTGGTAGGGCTGGGTGCAGGGCGACACGGACTGCGAGGGCTTGTCCGGGCTGCCGCCGATCCACACGCGGAAGTCGTGCGACGGCAGCTCGGTGGGCGCGAGCGAGTGGTTCACCCATTCGTAGCCCTGCGCCCCCACGTCCAGGTGCGTGCCGAAGGGCCGGTTGTCCGGGTCGCCCTTGGCGCGCTGGTACACCAGCGAGCGCTGCGCGCGCGAGAACGGCGCGGCTTCGCTGTCGCTCTCGATGAAATACTGGCGCACCTCCGGCCGGATGTACTCCAGCATGAAGCGCAGGTGCCCGATGACCGGGTAGTTGCGCAGGATGGCGTGGCGCGTCTGCTGCAGGTCGTACACGCCCAGCGCCACCAGCGCGGCGCACACCAGCACCACCGGCAGCGCCACGCCAAATGCCACGAAGGCGAACAGCGACAGCAGCAGCGCAAAAATGCTGAGCACAAACGCGGTGTAGCGCACCGGGTACAGGGAGTTGAGCTGGTGGATCATGGGGTGTCCTGGTTCTGCGGAAAGCGGCAGCGGGCTACACTGGCCGCCTTTTTGCACCGTGGCGCACGGCGCCGCCAGCCTGCGGGCGCCTGCCCTGGAGTGCCCGACGCGCTTGCCGCACGCGCATCATAGAAGTAAAAAATTGCGTCCAGAGCTTTCGGCGCCGCCTTGGCTGCCCATGGGCCCACCGCACCCTGCACCCTGAACACCGACCCGCACCGACGAACGGAGCCCCCCCCATGACCCAGCCTGCCACCCCCTCCACCCCAGCCACGGCCGACACCGCCGGCACGGATCTGTCCACGCTGCCCGCCGGCTTCCCCGCAGGCCTCGGCCCGGACGAGCTCGAAGAGATCGACAACATCCTCGACGACCTGCGTTCGCGCGGCGAGGAAATCCCCCAGTGGGAGTTCTGCGACGGCTTCCTGACCGCCGTGATCTGCAGCCGCCGCCCCATCGCCCCGGCCGAATACCTGCCCATGCTGCTGGGCGACGGTGCCGAGCTCGACATCGCCGACGGCGAGCCTCTGCCGCTGCTGTCCGCCTTTGCCGACGCTGCGCAGCAGGCGCGCTTTCTGGAGCTGTGGCAGCGCCGCTGGACCGAGGTGGAAGCACAGCTCGACGCCAAGGTCGAGACGCTGGACGACGAGCGCACCTTCCAGCCCGAAGCCATGGACATGCGCGGCGCCGTCGCCAGCCTGACCGACGAGCAGCGCGCCGAGATGGACAACGACCAGGAAGTGCCGTCCTTCGGCCAGGTGTGGGCGCTGGGCTTCATGTTCGCCGTGGAGAACTGGCCCGAGGACTGGGCCGCCCCGCGCGACAAGGAAGCCGCCCGCTGGCTGGACGATGCGCTGAGCAGCATCGTGGCCCTGACCGAAGACGACACCGGCAAGCCCGAGGTCTGCATGTACAGCGAAGACGGCCCGCCCAGCACCAGCCAGGCGCGCGTGGAAGCCTTCGGCGAAGCCATCTGGGCCGTGTACGACCTGCGCCAGATCTGGAAGAGCATGGGCCCGCGCGTGGAGACCCTGCGCAAGGCCCCCGAGCCCGGCCGCAACGACCCCTGCTTTTGCGGCAGCGGCAAGAAGTACAAGAAGTGCCACGGGGCGTGATGGCGCGTGATGGGGCTTGGCGGAGCGTGATCAGCCCTGCCAAACCCTTGTCGTGCCGGATAGACCTGTTGCTATTTATTTGATAGCTGCTGCCGCTTGCCACAAGAGCGGTAGCAGCCATTTTTGTTTGAAATCCATGTCGCGCGCCCCTTCAGGGCGCGCTGTGTTTTGCGCTGTATGACACCCGCTTACCTCACCCGCCTGCGCGCCGAATGGGCGCCCAGCATTCCGCGCGAGCTGCTGGCAGGCGCTGTCGCCACGTTTGCGCTCATCCCCGAGGTCATCGCGTTCTCGTTCGTGGCGGGCGTCGATCCGTCGGTGGGGCTGTTCGCCTCGTTCGTCATCAGTCTGGTCATCGCCTTCGTGGGCGGCCGGCCGGCCATGGTGTCGGCCGCGGCGGGCTCGGTGGCGCTGGTGGCGGCGCCGCTGGTGCAGTCGCACGGGCTCGGCTATTTGCTGGCGGCGGGCTTGCTGGCGGGGCTGGTGCAGTTGGTGTTCGGCCTGCTCAAGCTCGGCGTGCTGATGCGGTTCGTCTCCAGCTCGGTGCGCACCGGCTTCGTCAACGCGTTGGCGGTGCTGATCTTTGCCGCGCAGCTGCCGCACCTGCAGGGCCAGGGCGTGGCCACCTGGGCCATGCTGGCACTGGGGCTGGCCATCATCTACGGCCTGCCGTGGCTGGGCGTCGTGCTGCGGCTGCCTGCGCTCAGCGCCGTGCCGTCGCCGCTGATCTGCGTGGTGGCGCTGACCCTGCTGGCGCAAAGCCTGGGCGTGCATCTGCCCACGGTGGCGGACCTGGGCAAGCTGCCGGACTCGCTGCCCGTGTTCGGCTGGCCCGGCGTGCCGCTGTCGCTCGATACGCTGCGCATCATCCTGCTGCCGGCCCTGGCGATTGCCATGGTGGGCCTGCTCGAATCGGTGCTCACCGCCGCCGTGGTCGATGAGATGACCGACACCCCGAGCGACAAGAACCGCGAGTGCGCGGGCCTGGGTGTGGCCAACATCGCGGCCAGCCTGTTCGGCGGCATCGCGGGCTGCGGAATGATCGGCCAGGCCGTGGGCAACGTGAAATACGGCGGGCGCGGCCGGCTGTCCACGTTGTTCGCGGGCGTGTTCCTGCTCATCCTCATGGTGGCGCTGAAAGACTGGGTCTCCCGGGTGCCGGTGATCGCGCTCGTGGCCATCATGGTGATGGTGTCGGCCTCCACCTTCGACTGGAGGTCGCTCACTGCGCTGGTGCGCCACCCGCGCCTGTCCAGTGCGGTGATGCTGGCCACGGTCGTGGTCACCATCGCCACGCACAACCTGGCGGCGGGCGTGGCCGTGGGCGTGCTGCTCAGCGGCGTGTTCTTTGCGTTCAAGGTGTCGCGCATGCTGGCGGTGCAGGTGCACGACGACGATGCCACCGGCGTGCGCACCTGGCGGGTGACGGGCCAGGTGTTCTTTGCCTCGGCCGACGCGTTCATCGAGGCGTTCGACGTGCTGGGCGCCGAGGGCCGCGCGGTGGTCATCGACGTCACGCACGCCCACTTCTGGGACATCACCGCCGTGGCCGCGCTCGACAAGGTGGCAGAGCGCCTGCGCCACCACGGCTGCACGGTGCAGGTGCTGGGGCTGAATGAAGCCAGCGGCGTGCTGATCGACCGCATGGCAGCCGACAAGGGCTGATGGGGTTGCACAGGCGCTGATCGGGCTGCACCCCGGGGCTGCACCGCGGGCCGGCGAGCCTGGCAGGCGCCGAGGTGGTCAGTGCATCGTGATCACTGCCCCTGGCGCGGTCACGCTGGCAACCACCCCAGCAGCCGCTGCAGCGCATAGCGCAGAGTGGCCGCCCGCACGGTGCCGCGGTCGCCTGCAAAGTGCTGCATCTCGCTGTGCGTCTCGCCGCCCACGCACCAGGCGAACCACACGGTGCCCACCGGCTTGTCGTCGCTGCCGCCCGTGGGGCCGGCCACGCCGGTGACCGCCAGGCTGACCTGGGCCTGCGAGTGGGTGAGCGCGCCGTCGGCCATGGCGCGCGCCACGGCTTCGCTCACTGCGCCGTGCTGCTCGATGAGCGCGGCGGGCACGCCCAGCATGTCGGTCTTGGCGGCGTTGGAGTAGGTGACGAAGCCGCGCTCGAACCATTGGCTGGAGCCCGCCAGGTCCGTGCAGGCCGCGGCGATCATGCCGCCGGTGCAGCTCTCGGCCGTGGCCAGCATGTGGCGGTGCTGCAGCAGGCGCAGCGAAATCTGCGTCAAATTGGCATCCAGCGCTGTACTGTCAAGCGCTATCAGCTCACTTTTTGATAGTGACGTCATGGTCATCGGAGTCTCCGCAGCGCCTGTCGGCAAGTCCACTAGGCTGCCACAAACTGGCGGTGCGGTACAGGTGCAGGGCCGGCGGGCCCCGCGCAGCGGCCTACCAGAAGCGCCACAGCGCAATGACCAGCAGCGTGCAAAACGCCGCCACGAAGTCGTCGAACAAAATGCCCCAGCCGCCGCGCCAGCCAAAGCCTTTGAACAGGCCGTCGGCCCAGCCCACGGGCCCGGGCTTGGCCGCGTCAAAGAAGCGGAACAGCGCAAACGCCGTGAGCTGGCCCCAGAACCCCATGGGCATGGCCAGCCACAGCACCAGCCAGAAGGCAACGATCTCGTCCCACACGATGCTGCCGGGGTCGGCCACGCGCAGGTGGCGCGCGGCGGTGGTGCAGGCCCACCAGCCCACCAGCGTGCCGCCGGCGATGAGCAGGCCCATGCGCCAGGGCGTCATCCACTGCTGCAGCACCAGGTAGGCGAGCCACGCCCACAGCGTGCCCACGGTGCCCGGCGCCTTGCGCGAGAGGCCCGCGCCAAAGCCGAGCGCGATGAAGTGGGCCGGGTGGGCGAGCAGGAAGCGCACGGTGGGGCGCAGGGCGTCTGGGGCGGAGGGCATGTCGGCAGCAAAAAAGAAAGGGCAGGCCCGTCGTGGTGCCTGCCCTTGGATTGTCACCCAGCGGCGCCGGTGCGCCCCGGCGGCTGGTTGGATGCCGTGGCCGCCGTATCCGCAGCGGCTGCCGCGTTACTGCCGTTCTTGAAGCTGGACGTCCTTGGGGTAGCGGATGGTGTGCTCGGCGCTGAACTGCGCCGTGGCGCCTGCCGCCAGGCTCTGCTGCCAGGCCACGGTGCCGGGCGTGCGGTCCCACGCCAGGTCGGCGGGCTGGGGCTGGTAGCGCGACTCGACCTCGATCTTCTCGTTGCGCGAGACCGGCGCCGCATGCAGCACCTGCAGCGTGATGGCGGTCTTGTGGCGGTTGTCCACGCTGTAGGCGCGGCGCGTCTTGCGCTCGGTGCGCGAGCCGGTGAAACCCGTGCTGCCGGTCAGGTCCTGCACCGCCTCGGCGCGCACGGTGACCAGTTCATCGCGGCCGAACGACAGGCTGGTGCTGCCCGCAGGCGCGCCCGCGCTGGCCGCCGCGAAGTCGATGCGCCCGGTGCCCACGAAGGCGCCGTCGCGGTACAGCCCCACCGTGCCCGCCGGCCACACGCCCGCAGGCTGCGCCATCTGTGCGACGAGGTAGGCGGCTTCTTCCACCGCGGGTGCCGTGCGCGTGATCAGCGTGGCGGGCGCCGTCTGGCTGCCCAATGCCAGCGTCACGCGCTGGCCGCTGGACGGCACGGTGATGCGCTGCGGCACGGCGAACTCGGTGGCAAAGCCCTTGTCGATGGAGCTCACGTCGAAGCTGGGCATGGCGTCTTCGGCCATGCGCGCGCGAGCCAGGGGGGCAGGAGCCGCTGGTGGCGCGGGCGCAGCCATCGCCATGACGGGCGCCACAGCACCCACGGGCTGCGGCGGTGGTGCCACATCCAGCGTCCAGGCGCGCGGCAGGCGGCCCTGCGTGGCGCGGCCGGGCTGGCCGGTGGACAGCGTGAGCTGCACGCCCGTCCAGTCCTCGCCGCTGTTTTGCGCCACCAGCGCCTGGCGCTCCAGCAGCACGGTGGACTTGGCGCCATCCAGCGTGGCGCGGTAGGTGGGCTGCCAGCCCGGTCCACGCACCTGGTAGGACAGGCGCAGCTCGGCGTCGCGCTCGGCCGCCAGGTTGATGCTCACGGAGACCACGCGTGCGCGCTGGCTGGCCACGCGGTCGCGCTCGGCCACCAGGGGCTTCAAGGCGAGTTCGAGCGCCTCTTGCTTGCGCTTGAGCTGGTGCGTGCGTGCAAACGCGTCCTGCCCGGACTTGCGCAGCACCTCGGCCGTGGCCGTGATCTGGGCGGGCGTGGGGCTGGCGATGCGGGTGTTGGTGGCGGTCGCCGTGGTGGCCGCTGCCGTGGCGTCGTCGCCCGTGACCGCACCACCCGCGCCGGCCACGCCGCGCAGGTAGCCGTCCACCAACTGCAGCGCCGAGGCCTCGGCCTTCACCCCGGCGATCTGGTCCTCCAGCTCGCGGATGCGGCCGTCCAGCGGGCTCGCGCAGGCGGCGGCCACATCGCGGTCTTCGGTCAGCACGTTGAACTCGCCCACGCGCACGGCGGGGTCGGCGCTGATCTGCAGGCTCTGCGCGTCGATGGATGCGGGCAGGCAGCCAATGGTCAGGCTGCGCGCGCCGGCTGGCACGCGGGCCACGCGCTCCACGGTGGCGCTGCCGGGGTACACGGTGACGCGGGCGATGCGTGATGTGTCGCCGGCCGCGGGGCGTGGCGCGTCCTGCGCCATGGCGACGAAGGGCAGCGCGCCCACCCCGCTGACGATGCAGGCCATCCACCACGCGCGGTGGACGACAAAAGCGCGTGGGCGCAACGCGGTGGGGCTGGGCATCGCAGGCTCCTCGAAGGGGTGTGGATCGGGTGCCGGATGCTAGCAGGCCCGGGGCGGCAGGCAGCGGTGGATTCAGGGGGTTGGCGCCGTCGCTGCAGCCACTTCTTGTAACGATTTTCGGGGAGTGCCCTAGGGGCATGTTCGCCCGCTCCGTTTAAAACGCCAGGGGGCCGCCTGCCGCCTGCCAGCGCACGCCGCGCAGGGCTCGGCCTGGCCGCCATCGCCGCACGATCCATCCATCCATCCAACCACGAGGAGCACCGAGTGCAGGACAACGACAAGACCGCCTTTGACTCCGCGATCCGAGCGCTGGAGTTCGAGATCGCCAACGCCGGCACGCACCTGACCATCGACGCCACCGCGCGCCAGGCGTATTCGATGCAGATCCAGGCGATGGCCAACGAGCTGCGCGGGCAGGTGAGCAGCGGGCGCATGACCTGGGCGCAGGCCGCCCAGCAGGCGCAGGAGGCCCGCAACGCCATCATGGAAGTCATTCGCGGCCGCAGCACCCCGGTGGGCCGCGCGATGGCCGAGCGCCTCAAGCGCGAAGGCAAGACGCTCAACGAACTCATCGCGCGCAAGACGCAGCAACTGCACGGCGCCGGCGCGGACTTCGGCCGGCTCTCCACCACCCAGCAGAACGCGGTGTATGCCGAGATCGTCAAATCCGCCGGCACGTCGAACCCCCGCGTGACCGCCACCATGCGCAACCTCTCGCGCGCAGGGCGGGGCCTGCTGGTGCTGTCGATCGCCCTGTCCGTGTATTCCATCGCCAAGGCCGAAGACAAGGCCGGCGCCGCCCGCCGCGAAGTGGCCGTCACCGGCGCCGGCATTGGCGGCGGCATCGCCGGCGGCGCCCTGGCCGGCCTGGCCTGCGGCCCCGGGGCGCCTGTGTGCGTCACCGTCGGGGCTTTTGTCGGCGGCGCGCTGGCGGCCTTTGGCGTGGACTACTTCTGGTAAGGACGCAGCGCCCATGCACCTGCTCACCCCCCAAGAGCTGTCGGTCGAGCGCCTGGCAGGCCGCCCCGACGACGCACCCGCCCGCTGCCACATCCTGCGCAACGGCCAGCCCACCGGCCGCCACGTGCCCGGCGCGGTGCTGGAGGCGGCTGCGCAATGGCAAGGCTTCACGCTGCTGCTGACGACCGACGACGTCCCGGCGGAAGAATTTCTGCATATCCACCTGCTCGATGCGGACCTGCAGTGCATCGACACCGCAACGGTGGGGGCGATGTATTCCACGGGCTCGTTCTCGCTGCTCCCGTCGCCCGAGCCTGACACGCTGCGGTTTCGTTTCATTGGCGATACCGACTGGAGCGTGCAGGTGCTGGCGGAGCCTGGCTTTCGGGTTCCGCTGTGGTCGGAGCCGACGGGTGTGAGTAGGCCTGTGGGGTTTTCGCGGCACTTTGTGGTGCGGGGGGATCCGAAGCGGGAGGGGGAGTAGGGTGCTTGCCATGTGGCAGGCGCAAGCTAGAGGCTGTCACACCTTCATAGGCCAGATTCGAGATGACAGGAGCTGGGGCGTTGGAGCGGTTGGTACTCGGACGGCTATCGGCCAGGAGCGGTCTGTGGCGGCGTACGAAAGCGGACACTCCATGTGAAATCATGCACCATTTGGCTCCCTGTAGCCAAATGAGACGAAAATCGGGGACTCCCGATCGTGCTGGCCGCAGGCGAGGACCAAGTACCCGTGGTCCTTTGGCCAAGCCGCCAATTCAAAGGCCTCGAAGTAGAGCTCCTCAGCCAGATCGGGCGCACGCTCACGGGTAACGCTGGGCGGGCCAAGGCTCTCCGCCAGTCTCGCCCGCCATGTACGAAAACGGCTTGCGAAGTCGGTGTATGTCCGTTCGAGTTCCTCAGGAGAGCAGTCGTCCAGCCAACCTGTCTCTTCGAGGAACACCTCTTCAGCGGAAGTGAGTAGCGCTTTGATGTCCAAGGGGGCCTCGTTCATGGGGCATAACGTGGAGTTGAGGTGCCTGCGCGGCTTTTCGCAGAGGTCGACTCGAACGCGGGGTTAGGCGTTTTCACCACAGAGTCGGTGACTCGTGCGGCGCCTACGACTCTTTGCAGATTGGGCAATAGCAGCGCCTGACTATAGCTTGCCAGTAGGCAGGCACCGGACAGTGAGGCAGCGCGGTTTGGAGGGCAAGCAAACAGTCAACGGCAGCTTTGGGGTCGTTTCGTCCACCGGCTGCTTAGGGCTCAAAGCAGCCGCTCAGACCGGGCGCTTGGCTGGCGCGAAATTAATGCCCTGCATCTGTCGGCAGAGCGCTCAATGAACCAGCCCCGGCGAGCAGTGCAATGCATTCATTGGCGCGTCGTATGCCTCCTTCGGCGATTTCCCCCCTGCAAATCTCCTCCAGCATTCGAGCCAGATAAGCCGCATCATTCCAATTCAACGAGTCAGACTTACCTGTAGCCTGCTCGGAAAACGAGGGAGTTCCGTATGCGGTCCGTACCCCCAACTCGCTTAGCTTTACTGGCAACCTGAGAGTGAAGGTTTGGCCTCCTTTTCCTTCGAGCAGCAGGAAGTAAGAGCCTCCGTCACGCAGGACGTCAGCCATTGCAATACGAGCAATCGATGGAAGTTTCATAGAGTTGGAGTCTTCTAGTGGGGCTGTCGTCGTGATGTTTATTTCGGTGCCCGCTTTTGGCCGTATTCTGTCATCAGCTACCCTTCCACCGTTTCCCCCGTTTCTACACACCCAACGCCCTCCCCCACCACCTTCACCCCAACGCCTGCGGCACCTCCCGCGCCAAAAAGTCGTACACCGCGCGAATCCTGCGGCTCGTGCGGATCTCGCGGTGCACCGTGAGCCAGATGGGCAGTTCGGGCAGGGGCAGCATGGGCAGCACGCGCACCACATCGGGATCGGTGCGGGCCATGTAGTCGCCGACAAAGCCAACGCCCAGGCCGGCGCGCACGGCCTCCCAGCAGGCGATGAGGTCATCCGTGCGGAAGGCAAAACGCTGGCGGTCCACCGGGTAGCCCATGGCGGTGAAGCCTTGCTGGATGTCTTCGTGCCGGTCGTTGCCGATCAGCTCGTGCTGCAGCAGGTCTGACGGCTGGCGCGGTGTGCCTTTGCGGCGCAGGTAGTCGCGGTGGGCATATGCGCCCAGCTTTACGGCGCCGATGCGCTTGGCCACCAGGCTGGCCTGGTCGGGGCGGACCATGCGCAGGGCGATGTCGGCTTCGCGGCGCAGCAGGTTGGTGACCTCGTTGCTGGACACCAGCTCCACCTGCACCTCAGGCAGCGCCTGCCGCATGCGTGCGAGCACCGGCGGCAGCAGCACGCAGGCCACGGGCTGGCTGGCGGTGATGCGCACGGTGCCGCTGACGCCGGCCTCGGCGCCCGACACGCTGCGCGCCAGTTGATGGGCGCCTGCCTCCATGGCGCGGGCCGATTCGGCCAGCTGCAGTGCCGTGGCGGTGGGCAGCAGGCCGCGGCCGGTGCGCTCGAACAGCACCACGCCCAGCTGTGATTCCAGCTCGGCGATGTGGCGGCCGATGGTGGGCTGGCTGGCGTTCAGGACACGGGCCGCGCCCAGCAGGCTGCCTTGGTCCAGCGCGGCCAGGAAGGACTGCACCAGGCTCCAGTCGAAGGTCTGATTCATGGCGGTAGCGTGCTCCGGTTCGGCGGTGTTTAGCTATTCAAAAATGAATTGCTGGTATGGATGGTTAGGCAATTGTGTGGTTGTCGGTGCGTTTTCACAATCGGTCCATTCCTTTCCCGCCGTGGAGATTCCGATGACCGCACCGCTCAACACTCCCTTCGCTCCTGCCGCACCACAGGCAGCACCAGCCGCTCAGCCCACGGTGTTGATCCTGGGCGCGCGCGGCCGCCTGGGGCTGGCTGCCGCACGGGCCTTTGCCCAGGCCGGCTGGCAGGTGCTGGCGCAGGTGCGGCCCGCTGCGGGCGGCCACGCGCTGCCCGCCATGGGCGGTGTGTGGTGGATGCCGGTGGCGGTGCATGACACGGCGGAGCTGTTGCGCCAGGCGCGCGGCGCACAGGTGGTGGTGCATGCGATCAGCCCTGCGTACACGGACAAGGCATGGCGCCTGGAGGCGCTCGGCTTGCTGGACGCTGCCATCGACGTTACGCAGCAGTTGGGCGCCACGCTCATGCTGCCGGGCAACGTCTACAACTTCGGCGAGGGCATGCCCGCCGTGCTGCGCGAAGACACGCCCCAGGCGGCCGCTGGCGGCAAGGGGCTGGTGCGCGTGGCGATGGAGCAGCGCCTGACCGCCGCTACGCTGGGCGGGCGCATGCGGGCGGTGGTGGTGCGCGCGGGCGACTTCTTCGGCAGCGGCGCCAGTGGCTGGCTCGACCAGTCCATCGCCAAGGACCTGCACCGGGGCCGCGTCACCTGGCCCGGCCCGCTGAACGTGGCCACGCCCTGGGCGTACCTGCCCGACCTGGCGGCCACCTTGGTGCGCGTCGCCGACGAGCGCCACCGGCTGGCCGCGTTCGACTGCCTGCATTTCCAGGGCCACACCGTGACCGCGCAGCCCTGGCTGCACAGCCTCTCCACCTTGGCCGCAGAGCGCGGCTGGCTGCCAGATACCGGCACGCTGCGTGTGAAGCGCCTGAACTGGACGCTGCTGCACGTGGCGGGTGTGTTCATGCCCATGCTCGCGTCGCTGGCCGCCATGCGTTACCTGCGCCACGAGCCCCACCGGCTGGACAACACCCGCCTGCGCGCGCTGATCGGCGAGGAGCCCCACACGCCGTTCGACCAGGCAGCGCGCCAGGCGCTGAACGACCTGGCGCTGGGTGCTGCGCCCGCCCCGCGCGCCGCGCTGGCCTGAAGGCGCGGCGCCCACGGGCCTGTCACCGCTGCACCGCCACACCCAACCCACCCGCGGTCGTGGCGAGCTGGCGCGCGCGCCAGGCCACACCACCTTGTCTTCACAGCCTTTTTTGACACACACACCGGCCCACAGGGCCAGAAGGACCCGCCATGAACCGTCGCAATTTCATCCGCCTGGCAGGCGGTGGCACCGTCGTCGCCGCCACGGCCGGCACCCTGGCCGCCTGTGGCGTGGCCAGCCCGCACTACCCCGCCGAAGCGGTGGAGGCGTGGCAAGGCCCGGTGGGCGAGACCGAGGTGCGCCGCCGCGCCGTGGCCTACGCCATCACCGCCCCCAACCCGCACAACCTGCAGCCCTGGGTGGTGGACCTGCGCGAAGACGGCGTGATCACCCTGCGCACCGACCGCGAACGCGTGCTGCCGCACACCGACCCCCTGGGCCGCCAGATACTGATCGGCCACGGCGCCTTTCTGGAGCTGCTGGTGCTGGCCCTGGCGCAGCAGGGCGTGGGCAGCGACGTGCTGCTGTGGCCGCAGGGCCCGCTGCCTGCGGCGTTGGCGGACTGGGATGACCGGCCGGTGGCGCGTATCACCTTGAAGCCCGCGGGCCAGCCCGATGCGCTGTTTGCCCAGGTCCTGCAGCGCCACACGCCCAAGAGCGACTTCGACATGGCCCGCCCCGTGGCGCCCGATGTGCTGGCCGCGCTGCTGGCGAGCCAGCGGCCCGTGGCGGGGGTGCAGGTGGGTGGCACGGTCGACGCTGCGCGCCTGGAGCCGCTGCGCACGCTGTGCTGGCAGTCCGCGCAGGTGGAGCTGCTGACCCCGCGCACGATGATGGAGAGCATCCACCTCACGCGCGTGGGCCCGGCCGAGATCCTGCGCCACCGCGACGGCATCTCGCTCAACGCACCGTTCGTGCGGGCGATGTCGGCGCTGGGCATGTTCGACCGGTCCGCGCCACCCGCCGAGGGCAGCGCCGCGTACAAGAGCGCGATGGGCCGCTTCGAGGGCCACAGCCGCACGGCGATGGGCTTTGTGTGGATCACCGGCGGCAACACACGCGGCGACCAGATCGACGCGGGCCGGGCCTATGTGCGCTTGCAGCTGCAGGCCACGGCGCTGGGCGTGGGCATGCACCCCATGAGCCAGGCGCTGCAAGAGTTTGCCGAGATGGCGCCGCATTACGAGCAGATGCACCAGCTGGTGCTGGGCCGGCCCGCGCCGCGCGCGGCGGAGGATGCCACCGTGCAGATGTTCTGCCGCATCGGCTATCCGCAGGACGAGGTGCCTGCCACGCCGCGCCGGCCCCTGCGGCAGTTCGTGCAGGCGTGAAGCGGGCCGGTTGGGGCGGAGCGGGTTTCAGGCGCCGGGAGTTCACCAGAATCGGCGCTCCAATGCCACAGAGCCGTTCGGGCTGAGCCTGTCGAAGCCTGGTGCAGCGCTTCGACAGGCTCAGCGTGAACGGGTGAGGTTCTACCCGCCCATCGAGACCATCGGAATCAAGCCACGGGCGCCACGAACGCAATCAGCCGCCCCATGCGCCTTATCCATTCGGCCGTGACGATGAACTGGGGCTTGTCCTTCTTCACGTACGGCGGCACTTCGGGCGGGTTGTCGGCCGGGTAGGGCGAGGTGTCGTACACATCGCCCACGTGCTTGCTGCGGTAGGCGGTGCCGGTGTACGGCGCGGTGGGGCCGTCGCCCTGGTAGGGGTTCACCACTTCGGGCACGGGCGATGTCCAGTAGTTGCGCGTGCCCAGCTCGGTCAGCAGCGTGGCGACTTCGGATTCGGGCACCGCGGGGGTGGCCATGACTGCACCGGTGAACAGGTCCGGAAAGTCCACCTCGCGGATCGAGAAGTATTTGGGCAGCGCCTTGCCGCCGCCCGCCACCTTCAGCGGCGAGCGCGCGGCCATCTCGGCCACGGCCGCGTCCGTCATGCCGCTGAGCTTGGCGTACGTGGCCTCCAGCCCCGCGATGTCGATGGGACGGCCGGCCGAGTAGTGGCTCACGGTGTTGGTGTAGTTCTTGTCGTAGTAGTAGGCGCCGTTGTGGATGTTGGAGCCGTAGCGGTGCACGTACAGGCCGTCGTTGGTGCCCAGCTCGACAAACGTGGGGTGGGTGCGGCCGCCGCCCAGCAGCGGGTTCACCGTGGCGGCGTCGGCCGGCAGCGGGCAGCTCTTGAGCCAGGCGATCGCCTCGGGCAGGCGCGCCAGGTACTTGCGGTCGCCAGTGAGCTGGAAGTAGTTGAACATCTGGCGGATGTTGGTCTGCGTGGTGTGCGTGGCCAGCGAGCGGGGCTCGTAGCTGCGGGCACCGGCGGGCGACCCGGCAGGGCGGCCGTCCTTGGCGCGCGAGAGGTGCTGCAGCCCCCAGCCCGCCTGCTGGCCGGGCTGCTGCATCAGGCGCATGCATTCCATCGCGCGGCTGATGCTGGGCAGCAGGCGCGTCTCGCCCAGCGCCATCACGCACAGGGTGAGGAACTTGATGTTCTCGCCCATCACGTCGTCGTTGAAGGTCACGTGCAGTGTGTAGTCGCCGTCGTCCATGCCGGCCTTGGCACCGGCGGGCAGCTGCGACGCGTTGGGCAGCGGCATGCTGCTGATCGCCCCGGGGAAGTGCGGAAACCGCTGAGGCCAGCCGCCATTGGCCACGCCGTACTCGGGGCCGAACTGCGCGTTGAGCACGAAGTCGATCGCCTTTTGCACGGCTGGCAGGTAGCGGGCGTCGCGCTTTTCGAGGTACATGCGCAGCAGGAACTGCGATGCCACGGCCGTGCCCGCATCGTCGAACGTGGCGTTGCCGTAGTAGTGCTGGAACTCTTCGAGCCGCCAGCCGTTCTTGCCGATGGTGTCGTACCACTTTTTCAGCGACGCCTCGCCCGCGAAGTCGTGGATGTAGTTCCACCCGCCCGAGCTGTGCTGCGCGGCCATGATGGCCGTGGCGGTGCGCTCGGCCGCGCGCCAGTGGCGCTCGTCGCCGGTCGCGTGGTAGGCGTCCAGGTACACATGGCCCACCGACGGCGTGCCCGGCGGCTGGATCCAGCACATGGTGCGGTAGGCCTCCATCTCTCCGAAGGTCTGCTTCAGGTCCGGCGAGTACGACCACACGTAGCCGCCCTGGTAGGACACGGTGTCGTCCATGTAGTGCGTGGCCCGCTTCAGGGCGTCGGCAGCGTCGGCCTTGGGGCCGGGCGGAAAGGTGGGCGCGGGGTCGTCGCTGCCGCCGCCGCAGGCGCTCAGCAGCAGGGGGGCCAGGACACTCAGGGTGAAGTCTCTGCGCTTCATGGTCAGCATGGAATGTCTCCTCGTTGGATGGCAGTGGGTCTGAAAGGGGCCGAAGCGGGTGCACCGGCTGCCGCCCCGGTGCCCGGCCCCAGGCCATACGGCACCATGAAAGATGACGTCGTACAACTTGGCGCAAATTCTGGGCGCGGGATTTCCTGCTGCGACTGGCGTTAACCCCAATCGGCCTGTGGCACTGGCCGCTGCAGAATCGGGCGCGAGAACGAGGTGGGTGCGGGCGCTTATGCCTTGAAATCCGCATGGAATCTCAGGTTCGCGGGATTTTCGACGGTCCGCTTCCGCGGCGCACAGTGCGCCGCAGAACGTGCTGACGCCGCGCGATCAAAACACTAAAAATTTGTGATTATTTGTATGACGTCAGATGATGACGTTAACAATGCACACAGAACAACAGGATGGGGGACAAGCATGGTCAAGAGATGGAAAGCCAGTTGTCTGGTGGCGGCAGCATTGCTGTGCGCGGGTGCCGCGTGGGGGCAGACGAAGCTGCGCGCATGGAATATCCACCCTGACGGCTACCCCGTCACCGAGGCCATGAAAAGCTTCGCGCAGCAGGTGGGCAAGGCCACGCAGGGGCGCTACCAGATCGAGGTGTTTTCCAACGCAACCCTTGGCGATCAGCCCAAGGCCGTGCAAATGCTCAAGAGTGGCGAGATCGACATCGCCGAGTTCAGCTCGGGCCCGCTGTCCGACGCGGTGCCCGGCATCAAGGTGCTGAACCTGCCGTTCCTCTTCACCGACTCGGCCCACATGTTCCGCCACCTGGACGGCGCCCTGGGCCAGCGCTTTGCCGCCAACCTGCAGTCGGCCGGCTTCGTGGTGCTGGGCTGGTACGACGGCGGGGGGCGATCGTTCTACTGCGCCAACCGCTCGCCCGCCACGATCCGCGATCTGGCAGGAGCGTCCATCCGCGTGCAG
Organism: Acidovorax sp. Leaf191; assembly: GCF_001424425.1. GTDB lineage: Bacteria > Pseudomonadota > Gammaproteobacteria > Burkholderiales > Burkholderiaceae_C > Acidovorax. Next base: position 243,443 of record NZ_LMPT01000020.1, on the reverse strand, counting down.
CAGTCGGAGATCTTCACCGAGATGATCCGGCTGCTGGACGCGAAGCCCGTGGCGATGCCCTTCAAGGAAGTGCTGGGCGGTTTCGAGAAAGGCAGCATCGACTGCGCCGAGAACAACATGCCCTCGTACGAATCCACGGGGCACCACAAGCTGGCCAAGAACGTCTACGTGACCAACCACGTGATCTCGCCCGAGGCGCTGGTGGTGTCCGCCGCGCTGTGGGCCAAGCTCTCGGCCGAAGACCGCAAGGCCTTTGCCGACGCGGGTGTCCAGTCGGCCCTGCTGATGCGCGAGCTGTGGAACAAGCGCGTGGCGCAGGCGCTGGAGACCACGGCCAAACAGGGCTCCCAGTTCGTGCGCGTGAAGGACGTCTCGCCCTTCGTGCGGCGCATGGCGCCGCTCTACAACAAGTACATGGCCGACCCGACCACGCGCGAAGAGCTGCTGACCATCATTGCGAAGTAGCGCGGCATTCCGTGATCGCTGCCGCTGCGGTGCTCCTCACAGCGTGCCGGCGCCGGCAGTGGTGCCAGTGGGCAGCAGGTACTCGCGCACCAGGGCTCTGGCGCGGTGCAGCCGGCTCTTGGCCGCCTCGCGCGTGGTGCCCAGGCGCTCAGCCATCTCTTCGATGGTCAGTTCCTCGAAGTCGCGCATCAGCAGCGCATCGCGGTAGATGGGCGGCAGCGAGTCGATGGCCAGGGCCAGGTCGTGGCGCAGTTCGTGGTCGGGCCTGTGCGACCAGGCCAGGTTGTCTTCGACCTGCGCGAGCGACTCGCCCTTGAGCCAGCCCAGCACCGGGCGCATGCACAGGCGCTGCACGATGCGCACCACCCAGCCGCCAAAGGCCGCCACCTCGCGCAGCGCGCCGACGCGGCGGTACACGATGATCAGCGCCTCCTGCACCACGTCGTCGGTGGCCGTGGTGGCGGCGCAGTGGCGCAGCGCGTAGCGGCGGATGTCCGGGCGCGCCAGCGCCAGCAGTTGCTCCATGGCCCGCGCGTCCCCATCGCGGGCGGCGGGCAGCAGTTGGGCGAGGGTGGGGCGTGGCATGGTGGGTAGTCTCAGTTGGAAGCGACTCAGGGGGCGTCAGTTCACTCCACCGGCTTGCGGCCGACCAGCGCGCAGGCGGGGCAGTAGCCGAAGGCGCCGCTCAGCACGCTGCCCACGCCGGATGCGGCCAGCACCAGGCCCAGGGGGGATGCGCCTTGCCACCACAGGCCGACGGCTGCGAGGGCGATGCCGCCGACGATGCGCAACAGGCTTTCGGGGCGGGTAATGTTCTTGCGGTACAGCATGGTGAAAAGCTCCTGGGAATCGGTGGATGGATGGACAGCGAGGCGCACTCACTGCGCGCCTCACCTACCAAGAGCCGCCGAATTCGACAAAGGATTCATGCGTTGGCAAATATTTTTAGGTGCTGCCCCCTTGGCAGATGTGCGGTTGCCGCGCCCCTTACCCGAAGTGGTCGAACGAGGCATACCGGTTCTCCACCGGCTGACCCTGGCCGTCCACCAGGCGCAGGCCCGGCTCAGCCACCACGGTGCCGATGCGTGTCACCGCCGTACCGCTGGCGGCGGCTGCAGAGGCCACGGCGTTGCGCCGGTCGGGTGGTGCGGTGAAGGCCAGCTCGTAGTCGTCGCCGCCCGACAAAGTGCAGCGGCGCAAGAGTTCAGCATCAAAAATGCCGCTACCGCTTGATAGGTAAGCGCTAGCAGCTATCAAATTGGTAGTAACGTCCACATCGATCACTGCCCCCACGCGGGAGGCCTTGAGGATGTGCGACACGTCGCCCACCAGCCCGTCGCTCAGGTCCATGGCGCTGCTGGCCACGCCGCGCAGTTGCAGGCCCAGGGCCACGCGTGGTGTGGGGCGCTCCAGCCGCTGGCGGGCGCGGGCCAGCACGTCGGCGGGTAGCGTGATGTGGCCCAGCAGCGCCTCCAGCGCCAGCCGTGCATCGCCCAGCGTGCCGCTCACGTAGAGGTCGTCGCCAGGCCGTGCGGCGCTGCGCAGCAGGGCCTGGCGCGGAGGGACCTCGCCGAACACGGTGATGCAGATGTTGAGCGGGCCCTGCGTGGTGTCGCCGCCCACCAGCTCGCAGCCGTGCGCATCGGCCAGTTGCCACATCCCGCGCGCGAAGCCGGCCAGCCAGCTTTCGTCCACGCGCGGCAGCGACAGCGCCAGCGTGAAGGCCAACGGCCGCGCGCCGCAGGCCGCCAGGTCCGACAGGTTCACCGCCAGCGCCTTGTGGCCCAGCGCCTCGGGGTCCACGTCGGCGAAGAAGTGGCGGCCCTCCACCAGCATGTCGCTGGAGATGGCCAACTGCATGCCGGGAGCGGGTGCCAGCAGCGCGCAGTCGTCGCCCACGCCCAGCACGGCAGCGCCATCGGGCCTGGCAGCGCGGGTGAAGTAGCGGTGAATCAGTTCGAATTCATTCATGGAAAAGCACAAGTCCCTGATGTTTTTGGGCGCCGGCCGTGTGGCCAGAGGATTGTCACGGATGGGTCATGCCGGCTTCCTGAGGTGCCGCAGCACGCGCTCCGCTCCGCTGCGCTCCGCCACGCATGCGCTGGCTTCACGTCCTTGGCATTGGCACCACCTCACGCCGGCAAAAGATCATGATTTCAGATCGCAATGGCCGTTCCACCCATTCTGCGGCCACCACCACGGAGCGGAGCGCCTCACGAAGACCAACGACTTCGGGAATGCGGTCGAGGAAATGGGGGTGGACTACCAAATGTCTTACCAGGGCGGCAACGGCCAGATGCGGCTGAATGGGTTCGACCTGCCCCACAACACCATCGACGTGCTGTCGTCCTCTCCGTGGGTGGGGTGCACAAGCCCCGCAGCATGCCGGCGCCCGTGCGCCGCAGGCCAGCTGGTCGGGAGAGATCTTCTTGTGGACCGCTGGGTCCACGTGGCCATCGTCGGCAACCCCGCGAAGGGCGAGACGACGATGTATGGGGAGGGTGCAACCGTGCTTCGCAACAGCGCGGACGCGTCGGGCATCGCATCGCCACGACCGGGGCCACCATGCAGTGGAGGGTGGTGCGGGCTCGTGGAGCTGGCGGCGCGCCGATGGCTTCTTCGGCCAGATCGTCGAGATTCGCCTGGCGGCGGAGCCGCTGCCCTCTGCGCCGTGGCGCACGGCGCGCGCGGTGTGACCGGCTGGCGCCGCCTGCCCGCCACGCCGTCTGCGTAAGGGGGCCGCGTCAGGCCAGCGCGCCGCGAAAGCGCTGCGCCGCCTGGCGGCTGACTTCGGCCAGCAACTGTTCTTCACGCTGGCGCTCGCGCAGCCAGCGCGCATCGTTTTGCCCGGCCTCGACCTCGGTGCGCAGCATGTGCATGGCGCTCGATGAGCCCTGCACGGCCGCGTGGCCGGCGATCTTGTCCATGGTCTTGAGGATGTGCTCGCGCAGCGGCATGTGGTCGCCGGTGGCCGGGTCCACATACACCGCGTCCATGCCGAAGCGGCACGCCTGGAAGCGGTTGTAGGTGTAGACGAGGTAGTCGTCTTCGGTGGGCATGAAGGGCTGGTCCGCCAGGAACCAGGCGCCCAGCGACTGCACGTAGCCCGCGAGCGCCGCGGCGCGCTCGATGGTCAGCGGCGTGTCGAACACGCGGATCTCGATGGTGCCGAACTCGGGCTTGGGACGGATGTCCCAGTAGAAGTCCTTCATGCTCTTGACCACGCCGGTGCGCGTCATCTTGTCGAAGTAGACGGTGAAGTCTTCCCAGGTGAGCGCCAGCGGCGCACGGCCCGAGAGCGGGAACGCGAACACCGAGTTCAGGCGCGCGGAGTCGAAAGCCGTGTCCTGCCCCTGCACATAGGGGCTTGATGCCGACAGCGCGATGAAGTGCGGGATGTAGCGCGACATGCGGTGCAGCATGAGCAGCGCGGCATTGGCATCGGGGCAGCCGATGTGCACGTGCTGGCCGAAGATGGTGAACTGCTTGGACAGGTAGCCGTACAGCTCCGACAGCTCGCGAAAGCGCGGCTTGTCGTAGATGCGCCGCTCGTGCCACTGCTGGAACGGGTGCGTGCCGCCGCCCACCACGGCGATGTTGAGCTTGTCCGCGCTTTTGACCAGCGCATCGCGGATGGGCGTGAGCTGGCCCAGCACCTCGCTGCTGGAGTGGCAAATGCCGGTGGAGATCTCGATCATGCTGTTCGTCATCTCCGGCACCACGCTGCCGGGCAGCGGGGTCTTGTGCATGAGGCGCAGCATGTCCTCGGCATAGGGCGCGAGGTCGTAGTCGTTGGTGTTGACGAGCTGCAGCTCCAGCTCGACGCCCAGGGTCAGGGGCTCGGAATGGTTGAAGGCTTCAAGGGACATTAGATGCGTTCCGTGCTGTGCACTGCGGTGCGCGCTGGCGGGTGGCTGGCGCGCGCGGTGCTCATGATTGGGTGTCTCCGTTCTGGCCGCGGGCCGTCAGCGCCGCCCAGGGTTTGGAGCTTTCGCCTGCGCGGTAGATGGCCACGGTGGCGATCACGGCGCCCATCACTTCCATCAGCAAGATGGCGGGCAGGGCCACACCTGCGATCACATGGCCGGTGGAGGGCGAGGCCAGGACGAACTGCGAGGCGATCAGCAGCGCGATGGAGGACATCGGCGTCATCGCGCAGCCCACCCACAGCGCCTGCTTCCAGCTGGCGCCACTGCCCACGTTGCCCAGCGCCACGCCCGTGGCCTTGGCCACCAGGCGCACGGCGATCAGCGCCAGCACCACGCCGGCCACGGGGGCGCTCCAGTCGGCCTGCGCGGCCACGGTGGAGACCAGCACGAACATCAGCATGGTGAGCAGGGACGACGCGTTGCCCAGCTGGCGCGGCCAGGCCCAGGGCCGGGGGTTGAGCTGCTTGAGCAGCATGCCGCCCAGCAGTGCTGCCAGCGGCGCGGAGCCGCCCATGTGCGCGGCCACGGCCGTGCCGGCCGCCACCAGCGCCAGGAACAGCATGGAGGTGTTCTCGCTCGTCGGGCTCATCACGCGCAGCGCCATGCGCAGCACCAGCGCCAGCACGGCAGCCACGACGATGGAGACGCCCAGCACCACCACGACGGGCGACATGGTCTCCATCAAGGTGAGGCCCTGGCGGTTGATGAGCTCGGCCTTGGCGCTGCCCAGCGTCAGCGCATACAGCGTGGACAGGGTGGTGAGCACGATGGCGCGTTCCGTCACCGGGCCGGCAGCGCGGGTGTCGGCCACCACGCGGGTCAGCACCGCGGGCGACGCGGCCAGCGCCACCAGGGCCAGCGGTCCGGCCACCTGCGTGGGCAGGTTGAGCCACACCAGCACCCAGTACACGGCGAAGTAGGTGAACACCGATTCGGCGATGCTCTGCACCAGCACCATGGGGTTGTGGCGGAACCAGCGCAGCGGAATGCGGCCGCCGCACTCGAAGAGCACGATGGCAATGCCCAGCTCCAGGAGGAACAGGCCGATGCCTTGCAGCGGCCACACGGCGCCGCTGAAGCCGGCCAGGCCCGCGGCGGTGCCGACGAGCGAATAGCCCAATACCTTGGGCAGACCGGTGTGGCGCTGGGTGAGATAGCCTGCCATGGCCGCCACTGCCAGCAGCAGTGACCACTGGACCGTCGGCAACCCGGCCGAGGGGCGCAGCCACTGCGCCCAGAAGGTCAGGATTTCATTCATGTCTGGAACCTCTGCGTCAGGCGGGGACGGGCCCCGCCGGGAGTGAAGAAGCGGGTGCGCAGAAACCCTGAAAAATCAGGGACGCACCAGCGTTGCCTGAATTTACAGGCCGAAAGATCCCGTCCATGTAGGACAGGGGCGGGGCTTGCCGCTGCCGCCGGGCCCGTCTTTCCGGGTCTCTCGTCAGGCTGTGCGGCGGGCGGGCACGAAAAAGCTCAGGGGCGCGGTGCGCAGGCGCACGCGGATCGCTCTGTAGATGTGAGAGCGGTCCACGCCGCTCACGTTCTGCGCCCGCAGCGCCAGGCTGAAGGCGAGGTAGAAACTCACCGTCACGTTGAGCGCACCGAGCAGCGGCAGCGATGCCACCGCCCACCAGAAGGCCGGCATGTGCAACACGCCGATCCCCAGCGTCGCACTGGCCGCAGCCACCTGGCCCGTGGACAGTGTGACATGGCGCACATCCAGGCCCAGCCCGAAAAACCCTGCGAAGGCAGGGACGAGACCGAGCATGAACCCCAGCGAGATGTTGGCCGCGAAGCCCGACAGGTTCTCGCGCAGGAAGCGCGCCCACCGCGCCGCGCGCTCGGCGCCCAGCCAGCGGGTGATGCGCGGGTTGTAGTGCAGCGCGGAGTCCAGCCGGTTGAGCACGAACCAGTTCTCGGCCCAGCCCGCGATGATGCTCGACGCGAACAGCAGCACGCCGGTGAAGGCCGCGAAGAACAGCGACGGCCCGAGCAGGTGCAGGGATTCGAACACATGCAGGGCCTGCTTCTCGCTGATGGCCGGTGCGCCCGTGGCCAGCGCGATGGCCGTGGCCAGCAGCAGCACGGCCGGGAAGACCACCAGCACATTGCCCAGCACGGCGGCCACCTGGGAGCGCACCAGGTGCGTGATCTCGTCGACGAAGGATTCGATGGCACCGCTGGCATCCAGCTCCTTGAGCTTGGCGGCCATGGCAGGTGCGGTCATCGCGGGCTGCTTGGTGGCCACCGTCAGGTGCAGCAGCTGGATCAACACGAAGGTGACCGCGTAGTTCACCCCCGCGATGAAGCCGCCCCAGAAGGCCGACAGCGCCAGGGCATGCAGCCCGAACTTCACCAGCGTGGTGACGGACATCAGCGCGCCGCCGCCCGCGGCCTTGGCCACCATCGACCGGTAGTCGGCCGCGTTGCGGGTGATGTAGTGCTCGCCAGTTTCCGCGCTGCGCTCGGCCACCTTGGCCGCCAGCAGCGACGAGTTGGAAGCCAGCAGCGCGCGCAGGCTGCGCCGCTCCTGCCCCACCATCACCAGGTGGGCCAGCAGGCGCGCCGCGGTGACCGGAGGCTTGGGCGAGAGCAGGCAGTCCAGCAACTCGCGCACGCGCAGGATGCGCTCGCGCAGCTGCCGCAGGCGAAACACCAGGCCGACCGAAATGCCGTTGTCTTCGAAATGCGTGTACACGGTGGATGCCGCCGCGCGGCACGCTTCGAGCCGCTCGCGCAGGCGCTGGGCGGCGTCGTTCAGGCGGTCGGGCGTGCGCAGCGCCAGCAACACTTCCACGCGCAGGCTCTCCACATCGTGGATCAGCGCATGAAAAGGCTGGGCATCGCGCGCGGATTCGCTCATGCGCAGGCGCAGCTCCGGCGCGAAACCGGTCGACAGGATCTGGCCGGCGCAGTAGGTGATGGCATCGAGCAGCGCCTTGTGCCAGCGCGAGGGCCCGGTGTGGGCATCGGGGTCCGCGGGCGCGAGCAAGTCCACCAGGCGGGCGAGCTGCGCTTCGTCCAGCGCCAGCAGCCACTGGGCATCGAACTCGCCGGGCAGCGCCAGCATGAAGAGCTCGGAGGCATCGATGGTCTCGGGGCTGCCCGGCAGGAACTTGGTGCGCAGGCGCTCGGAGATCTCGCTGACCAGCGCGGTGCGCGGCGCAAAGCCGAAGTCGGCCAGCAGCGTGGTGACGTCCACCTGGTCCACCAGCGTGGCCCACCAGGCGCGCAGCCGCAGCTGCACGTCCGGCCGCGTTTCGACGGCATCGAGGAAGAGCTGCACCCGGCCCACGGCGGCAGGGATGGAGTCGCTCTTGCCGCGCACCCAGTCCAGCAGGTGGATGAGCCACAGGTGGCGGTGGGCCAGGTCGGCGGCCGGGTCCAGCCGGGCCAGCAGCCCGGGCAGATCGTAGGCGGGATGGGGTTGTTTCTTCATCGCCATGCTCCGCGCAGGGGCGAAGCCCCCACACCGTGGGGAGCGCGAGGGGCTGCGCTCAATGCAGCACCCGACCGGTCAGCGGCTGGCCTGCAGGCCCGTGGCCCAGCGCCTCCAGCATGAACAGCGGGACGGTTGCGTCGAAGGGCTCGCCCTCTTCGCCCACGCAATGGAAGGTGCCATGCATGGTGCCGCTGGCCGTGCGCAGGCGGCATCCGCTGGTGTACTGGAAGGATTCGCCCGGCTTGAGCAGCGGCTGGTGTCCCACCACCCCCAGGCCCTTGACCTCTTCGGTGTGGCCGCGTGAATCGCTGATGATCCAGTGGCGTGCAATGAGCTGGGCCGGCGTGTCGCCGGCATTGGTGATCGTGATCGTGTAGGCGAAGCTGAACACCCCGGTGTCCGGCGCGGACTGCTCGGGCAGGTACTCGGGCAGCACTGTCACGTCAAACTGGTACTTTGGCATGGCGGAATGGTAACCGTGGCGGCCCTTAAAACCCGCGGAAACATCCCGCAAATCGCCACAGGCCGCCCGCTTTGAGACAATCGGGGCATGAGCCGCACATTCCAAATCGCCCCCTCGATCCTCTCTGCCGACTTTGCCCGCCTGGGCGAAGAAGTGCGCAACGTCATTGCCGCCGGCGCGGACTGGATCCATTTCGACGTGATGGACAACCATTACGTGCCCAACCTCACCTTCGGCCCGATGATCTGCCAGGCCCTGAAGCCCCATTCCAAGACGGCCGATGGCGTGGCCGTGCCGATCGACGTGCACCTGATGATCCAGCCGGTGGACGCGCTGGCCGCCGCGTTTGCCGATGCGGGTGCCGACTACATCAGCTTTCACCCCGATGCCTCGGGCCATGTGCACCGCAGCATCCAGGCCATCCGCTCCAAAGGCGTGAAGGCCGGCCTCGTGTTCAACCCCGCGGCGCCACTGGATGTGCTGGACTGGGTGATCGACGACATCGACCTGATCCTGATCATGAGCGTGAACCCCGGCTTTGGCGGCCAGAGCTTCATCGACTCGGCGCTGCGCAAGATCGAGGACGTGCGCCGCCGCATCGACGCGACGGGCAAGGACATTCGGCTGGAAGTGGATGGCGGCATCAAGACCGACAACATCCGCCGCGTGGCGGATGCCGGGGCCGATACCTTCGTGGCTGGCAGCGCCATTTTCGGCAAGCCAGACTACAAGGGTGTCATCGACGCGATGCGTGACGCCTTGGCCAAGCCCTGAGGCGCTGAGCGCCTTCACCCATGGGGGACACACCCTTGGCCTGGCATCGCCAGCTCCACGAGTGCGAGGGTCCCGGCGCGCGCCCGCTGCGGCGGGCGCTTGCTATTTTATTGATAGCTATTGGCGCTGGATGGGCAAGCGGTGGTGCCCATTCTCATTCGGTTTTATGGAGCGCCGGAGCGCTTCTTACTTGGCCGGGATCACCGTGGTGGTGACCGATTCACGCAGCACGCCACCGCCGGACACGGAGCCGCTCACCGACGACGACTGGGTGCGGCGCACGCACTCGGCCTGCTCGGCTGCCGTCTGGAAGGCCTCGCAGCGCTGGGTGGTGTTCTCCGAAGCGGCCGGGCCGGGGTTGCTCAGCTGGCCCTTGCGCGACGCGTCCAGCGCGTTGTTGGCTTCACGCAGGCAGGTCGCCAGCGAATCCTGGGTGTTGTTCGTCATGCACTTCTCGCGCTCTTGTTCGTAGCGGGCACGGGCGTCGCCCGAAGGGGCTGGGGCTTGTGCCATGGCCGTGGCGGAAGCCGCCAGCAGGACAGCGGTGAGGGCGGGGGTGATGAAAGCGAAGCGGGGCATGAGAAGGTCTCCTTGCGCGGTTGTGACAGGGCGCACCTGGGTGCAGTGCAATCCTGCAGCGTAGGGCGCGTGCCTTTGCACCGCTGTCGGACGGCACGCCCCGCCGCCGTGCGCGCAGGTGCCTTCTCTGCCACCGTGGCGGGTGTGCGAAACCGGCCTCAGCCCAGGCGCTGGAAGGTCAATGTGAACGCCACGCCGTCCTCCGTATTGCGCGCATTGACGGTGCCGCCCATCTTGGCCATGTAGGTCTTGGCCACGAACAGGCCCTGGCCCCGGTGCTCCGAGCCACCCGGCGGTACGGGCAGGCTGGGGTCGGACACGCCCAACTCGAAAATGCGCCCGAGCAAGTCCTCTTCGATGGTGGAGCCCTGGTTGTGCAGCGTGGCGCTGGCCGTGGACTCGGACGCCTTGAGCGTGAGCGTGATCGCGGTGCCCGCCGGGCGGTAGCGGTCTGCGTTGCCCAGGATGTGGGTCACCACGTCCTCCAGCGCGAACTCATCGGCGCGCACGACCACCGGGCCCGTGCCGCCCTGGTAGACCACGTTGCCGATGCCCGCGAAATGCGCGTTGTCGGCCACGTGGCGCAAGAAGGCGTCCAGGTCCAGCCGGCCCTGCGGCAGGTCGGCGGCCTGCAGCGCCTCGGCCGGTGAGGCCGTGCCGTACAGCACGTGCACGGCCTGTTGCATGCGCTGCACGTAGCGATGCCCCGGGTCGCCAGGCCCGCCGTGCAGCACCATGAGCGACTGCAGCGGCGACATGATCTCGTGGCCCACGGCGTGCCACATGTCGCGCTCCTGCTGGGCGCGCAGCTGTTCGCGCTGGATGTCGTCTTTCACGCGCTGCAGCAGGTCGGCCAGGCCGCCAGCCAGGATGCCCAGCTCGTCCGAACCGCGCAGGTCCGACACATCCAGGTCGCCCAGGCGTGGGCCGATGTGGCCGTCCTGCACGTTGTACGAGACGGCGGCCGCGCGCCGCGTCAGCGCGGTCACGCGCCGCAGCAGGCCGACTTCCACCGCCAGCCAGGCCAGCGCGATGGCCGCCAGCATGGCCCCCAGGTACCACGACATGCGCGTGGCCACGACCGCCAGGCCCTGCTCCACGCCACGCAGGTTGCCGGTGAAGGTGACGGCGTAGTTGCCCAGCGGTGTGTCGAGAATGTCGAGCCCTGCGGGCACCTCCTGCACCTTGGCTTCGCCCGGGCCCTGCAGGTCCAGCGGCAGCCAGCTGATCAGGCGGATCAGCCACGGCGCCGTCGGTCCCGCCTCGACTTCGGTGCCGCGCAGCGTGAGGGCGTCCTGCTCGCTGCTGCCCAGCTTGCGGATCTGCACCTTCTCGCCCGGCAGCAGCGAACGGGCCACGTCTGCCAGCGACGCTGCAGGCTGCGCGCCGGGCGTGTTGCTGTCGAACAGCGCAGGCGTGCGGGTGGGGCCGCTGCCGGCGTCGGCCGCAGGGCCCAGCATCTCCACCCGCACGCGCATGCTGCCCAGGTCCTCGGGCGGCCAGACCAGCGGTTGCTTGCCGAACAGCGCCTCGCGAAACAGCTCCACGGGCAGGCGGATCGAATAGAACGTGCGGCGCAGGCAGCCGGGCGCGGTGCCCGCCGGGTCGCGGCACGCATTGCTTTGCCACAGCCAGCCGCGGAAGTCGCGCACCGGGCGGGCGCGCACGTCGAGCGTCTCTTCGCCCACGTCCGCAAAGCCGGTCAGCCGGCCGCGGGTCTGGATGCTGCCTTGCGGCGGCAGCGCCTCGAACGGCGCCACCCAGCGGGACGTGGTGCCGCGCATGTCCAGCGTGACCCGGGCGCGGTGCACGGCGGCCAGGTCCAGCGCGCCGCGTTCGCGCGGCACCAGCTCGCCCGCATAGAAGCTGCCCACCAGGTAGATGAAACCGCCCGCATAGGGGTTGTTGCCGATGGCCGCGCAGGCCGAGGCGCCGTCCGGGTACTGCACCGCGCAGCCCGCCATCTCCACCGCCTGCTGGGCCTTGTTCTGGTCGTCGAAGTCGATGGCCGCATAGGGCAGCAGCAGCGGCGCCAGTGGCGTGGCGCCCTGGCCCTGGATGTGTGCGTTCAGCAGCGCCAACTGGCCGGACGGATGGCGCAGGCGTGCCATCACTTCGGACTGGCTGCGCTTGAAGCCATTTTGGTAGCTCTGCCAGGCGCGCTCCTTTTCCTCCTTGAGCAGCACCACGCTGAGCGCCACCGTGGCCGCTGCCAGCAGCAGGAACACGCTGCGCACGAGGATGCGCAGGCGAAACGCCGGCAGGCCCAGGCGGGGCATCTCGAGCCGCGGCATCTCCAGCGCCGGGCGCCGCAGCAGGCGCTTCATTGCCAGCTCCCCCCATCAAAGGCACTTGGCACGGCAGATGGCGAATGAACAGGGCGTGGCCTAGGCCTGGGTCGCCGCGCAAGGGTCGCCAAGCTGCCCGGGCGGCGCTTAGCTTGCGGGCGCTGGCGACGTCCCACTTCCCGAATGGCGCAGCCAGTCGAGAGAAGGGGGAAGCGGCGAAGCCGCTCAGGGGGATGCTTCACTGCCTTACCCAACGGAAGCCGCGCATGGGGACGTTCTCGATGCCTTCGAACGACGGATCGACCTCGCGCAGCGCCTCGCGGATGGTGCTCACATGCTTGCGCACGTTGTCGCGGTTGCGGCCGCTCTTGACCACATCGAACAGCTCGTCGTACGACACGACCTCGCCGCTGCGCTGGTGCAGTGTGGCCAGGATGCGCTGGGCGGTCAGCGGCAGGTTGATGCGCTCGCCGCGCCAGGTGGGGGTGCGCTGCCACAGCGGGTCGAGCACCAGCGCGTCGCCTGGCGCCGCAGCGGGCGCGGCCTGGGCGGGGGCGGTCTGCGTGGTGCGCAGGATGTCGAGAAAGGTCTCGATGAAGTCGGCCTCTTCGAAGGTCGTCTTCTGCAGGTAGTCCCACGCGTCCAGCGCTTTCATGATGCTGCGGTAGATGGCCGCGGGCATGGCCGACACCACCAGCACGGGCGTGCCCTGGCCGAGCTTGTTGATGGCGTTGATGAGCGCCACGCCCGCATGGCGCTCGCGCCCCAGTTCGATGTCCAGCACCACAGCGTCGTAATGCTCGCGCGCCAGGGCGGCTTCGGCGTCGTCGCGGGTGAACCACTGGTCGATCACGATGCCGCTCTTCGCACTGGCAATCCAGCCGGCCAGCTGGTTGCTGGTGGGCAGGTCGTCTTCGATCACGGCGATGCGTGCCATGCGTGCGTTGGGGGTCATGAAAGCGCTTTGCAGTGGTGGTGGCCGGATTATCCCGGCGCGCCACCGGGGCCGGTGTGAGTTTTTCTTCCGGGGCAGGAGCAATTGCTCGGCCGGCGGGCGGACTCTGGGCTGTGGTGCGCGTTGTTGCTTCCGGGTGTTCTCCGAAGAATCACCTACCAATGAACAGCCCGCAGGTTGTTCAGGCCAAGACAACAAATTCAACCCGTCCGAGAGAGAGAGAAACACCATGAAATTTACCTGGAACCGCATCGTCCAAGCCCTGCGCGGCCGCTCCGCCGCCGCTGACGCAGCCCTGGACGCTCAGTTCGACAGCGCGGTGGGGGCCGCAGCGGCCAATCCCTGGGCTGCCGAAGACCGCCGCCCCCTCCGCTGGGCCTATTTGCTGCCCACGGCACGCACCGTGCGTTGGCTGGCCCTGGGTGCAGTGGTGGTCGCTGCGGGCGTGGCGGTGGTGCGCAACCCGCCGGTGCGCCATCTGGACCAGGGCGAGCTGGGCCTGCGCACGAACCAGTTCACCGGCTCGGTCACCCAATGGCGCGACGGCGGCGTGTGGGTGCTGCCCGGCGTGCACAGCGTGCGGGTGCTCTCCCTGCGCGACCAGAGCTACCGCCCTGAAGCCATGCGCCAGGCCACCGGCAGCGCGCCCCTGCAGTCGGTGGAAGGCCTGTCGTTCGGCCTGGACCTGAGCGTGCGCTACGCGCTGGACCCGGCCTCCAACGCCGTGAAGTCCGGCAACCTGCCCGACGATATCGATGGCGACATCGTGGCCCCCGCGGTGCAGGGCCTGGTCTACAAGGTGTTCGCCCGCTACACGGTGCGGGAGATCTTCTCGTCCAAGCGTGCCGAGATCGCACAGATCATCGAGACCGAGCTGCGCACCCGCCTTGCGGCCGATGGCGTGGTGCTGCGCAGCGTGCAGATCGGCAAGGTCGACCTGCCCGCCGAATACCGCCGCGGCATGGACAGCCTGCTGGCCGAAGAGCTGGCCTCCGAGAAGATGCGCTACACGCTGGAGCTCAAGGACAAGCGCGTGAAGGAAACCGAGCTCGACGCATCGGCAGACAAGGTCCGCCGCGAAGTGGCCGCCGAAGCCGCAGCGCGCGAACAGGTGATCGCCGCGCGCGCCCAGGAAGAAGCCATGAAGCACGTGCTGCCCTTCAAGCAGCGCCAGATCGAGCAGCGCCAGCTGGAAGCCGAAGCCGAGCGCGTGGCCCGTGTGAAGGCCGCCGAAGGCAACGCCCAGGCCCGCCGCATCGAGGCCAACGGCGAGGCCGACGCCCGCCAGAAGCTGGCCGAAGCCGAGGCCTACCGCATGGACCGCATCGGCAAGGTGAACGCCGAGCAGATGGCCCGCGAGGGCGCCCTGGTCACGCGCCACCCGCTGCTCATCCAGAAGACGCTGGCCGACAAGCTCTCCGACAAGATCCAGGTCATCATCGCGCCGCCGCCCACCAATGGCGACTTCATCGGTGCAGCGCTGCTGGGCGGCAACCGCAATGCCCAGGCCGCTGCAGCCCAGGCTGTTGCAGGCTCCGGCGCCGACGACGCATCCGCCACCCCCGCCACGGAGCAATGAACATGTTGCGCACTCTCTTCACGCTCATCACGGCCATCGCTTCGGCGGCCACCACGGTGGCCACCGCTGCCACCGCCAGCGTGCCCACCGGCGCGGCGGCCAGCGCATCCAGCAGCGCACCTTCCAGCGACTTCGGCTGTGCCATCGTGGTGCAGGACCAGGCCAGCCTGCGTGCCGCGCCGCGCGACTCGGCCCAGCAGCAGACGCTGCTGTGGCAGGGCGAGGTGCTGGAAGTGCGCGGCGAGCGCATGGACTACCTGCAGGTGTGGGACCACAAGCGCGAGCGCGGCGGGTTCATCCGGGCCAGCGACGTGCGCCGGGTCTCGCTGACCGAGGCCGACGGCCCCGCGCTGCTGTCGGTGCTGCGCTTCGTGCGGGACACACCCGGCTCCGAAGCGCTGGGCATCGGCCTGACCGCCGCCTACCTGCAGGCAGCGCCTGCGGCAGCGCTGTCGGGCGAGCGCGGTGCGCAGGCCCTGGATGCCCTGGGCACGTTCGCCGACCGGCTGGCGCGCAGGGCATCGCTGGCACCGTCGAGCACGGCGGCAGGCAAGGCCAACGGCGCCACGCTGTCCGCACATCTCGACGTAGCCAACGGCTACGGCGTGCGGTTCACCACCTACGAGGTCGAAGGCCGCATGCAGATCTGCTACGACGGCGAGGCCTTCCGCCGCGTGCTGGCCATGCCCTCGGCCGACGCCGACCAGCGTGCGCGTGCGGCGCTGGCGCTCACGCGGCCCGAATGCACCAACCCCGACCTGCCCGCCCACGAACGCGCCAAGCTGCAGGACTGGCAGGCCCAGTTGCTGGAAAAAGTCGACGTGGCCGGCCTGCCCAGCTACCTGCGCAACCGGGTGCAGATGCGCCGGGCGGGGCTGTGGAGCGCCGTGGCCTTCCAGCAGGCGCGCAAGGACGGCGGCCCCGCCGCGGGCGCTGCCGCGTCGCGGGCCCTGGCGGAGTTTGCGGGCGTGAGCCGCAACGATCTGCCGGACGAAGACCAGGTTGCGTACAACGACGCCGCCATGCGCGTGAGCGCGGTGCGCTGGGCGCTGGTACCCGCCGCCGCACCGGTGGCCGACGCCAAGCGGCCCGCCGTGGTGGTGCAGCCGGGTGCGACCGGCGAGAGCTGCGTGCTGCTGGTGGACGCGCAGCACGGCGCCAAGGACCCGCTGGTGCGTCGCTGCACCTACGGCGTGGTCTGGGCGGCGTCCGCCACCGTCAACCGCGAAGGCACTGCCGTGGCCCTGGCCGTGCAGCCGCTCGAAGGCTGGCGCGAGCTGTGGGTGATGCGCAAGGCGGGCGATGCCTGGGTGGTGGACGTGCTGCCCCCTGCAGCCACATTGCCCGAAACCGGCTATGCCGAATTCGCCGGCTGGGTCCCCGGCGGCCAGCAGATGCTGGTGGCCCGCGAGGCGCGCGGCCAGGGCCGCTACCGCAAGAGCTTCGAGGTGGTCCGCATCGACGGCCTGGCCACCGAACGGGTGACGGGTGACGTCGCATCGCTGCCCTTGTTCCAGCGCTGGCAGGACGCAGGCTGGAAGCGCCAGACGCTGAGCCTGCGTTGAACGCAACGCTCGCCTGCTGATGCTCAGCGGGGGAGCGGGCGTTTCTACAGCCGGCTGTAGCAGGCCGACGCCGGCAGGGTGTCGAGCGCTGCGGCCACACGGGCCAGGGTCGGCAGGATGGACGGGTTTTCATCTCCCAGCAGGCACAGCGTGTTCTCGCCGCGCTTGGCCCAGATGGCCTGGCTGGTCAGGCCCGTGATCTGCCGGAAGGTACCCCAGTTGGCCGCCACGCTGGCGTTGGACTCGGAGCGCGAGAACGCCACCTGGCCCAGCGACGTGCCGCCCAGCACCGTGCCGGCACCCGAACACTGGCTGTTGCCAAAGAGCCGCAAGCCCTGCACGTGCGAGAGGGTGGTGCCGTTGACCTGCACGGGGCGCAGGTAGTTGCGGGCCCACTGGCCGCCGCCCGCGGCCACGCAGCTGTTTTGCTGCCACTCGCCCAGCAGGCCGGCGATCCCCGCGGTGATGACCGGGCCCGTGTCGCCACCGCCCGTGCCGGCCGCGCAGTTCACCTGCACATCGGCGACGGGCGCCGTGGCGGTGCCGCTGCCGTTGGCCACCTTGCAGTTTTGCCCGGCCGGTTGTGTGGCTACCTCGACCCGGTAGCCGGTGGACGGCTGGGCGAACTGGAAAGCACCGTTGGCGTTGATGCGCAAGGCATCGCCGCCGTTGTTGTTGAGCACCAGCTCGGTGTTGGCGGCCAGCCCGGTCACCGTGCCGCCGATGGCATGGGGCGCCGCGCCGCCGGTATCGTCGTCGCCCCCTCCACCGCAAGCGGTGAGCAGGGCGGCGATGCAGGCGACCACGGTCAGGCGTGGCATGAAAAGAAAGGTGGCAGGTGCAGTGCGCAAAGTGAAACTCCCCAATGAATGGCTTCACGCACAGCGCATGAAGTGGGGCGATTGCAGCGCACAGGCCCTGCGGCTTGAACTGGCTGTTCTTACAGGCCGACCAGCCCCTGCATGAGCGCCTTGACGATGGCGTGCTGCCGGCTGTGGCAGCCCAGCTTGGCCATCGCATTGCTGAGGTGAAAGTTCACCGTGCGCTCGGCGATGTTCAGCACCAGTCCGATCTCCCACGACGTCTTGCCCGCAGCCGCCCACTGCAGGCATTCGCATTCGCGCCGCGTGAGAACCGGCTCCTGCTCGGCGTTCGCACGCAACATGCGCAGCACCGCCTCGTGCGCATGCGCCGCCAGTGCGGGTATCAAGGGTGCCGTGTGCAGCACCAGGTCCTGGGCCTCGGCCACGGGCACATGGCGCAAGCTCAGGCACAGTAGGCTGAAGCGTCCGTCCATGCTGTGCGTGGGCGCGTAGATGCCCGCGCGCACGCCGAAGTCGTGGGCCTCCTGCATCATCTGCGCGGCGCGGGGGTGGTCGTACAGGTCGGCGCTGCTCCAGCGCTGCGGGGTGGTGTGGCGCGCGCAGTGGTGCACCCGCGGGTCGACCTTGTAGTAGTTCTTCTTCAGGTAGTGGCTGTGCCACTTGTCGGAGATCACCGAGGTCGAGTCGACATGCAGCCCGCCCTGGCGCGAGTAGCTTTGAAGGCCCTGCACGATGCTGTCGTAACCCAGTGCCTGGCCGACGCTCGACAGCAACTGCGTGAGCTCCTGCGGCGTGCGCACGCTGTGGAATTGCTCCAGGGAGTGAAGGTAGCGGGGCAGCGTGAGCATGGCCGGTGTTCTATCCAATCGCAACGAAGCACGCACCTGGCAGATCTGACAGGGCGCATCCGAATCGTAGTCTTTCTGGCGGTGAGCGGGGCGCCATCCTGGGCAGTCGCCGCCAGCGCATGGCGTCGCCGTGTGTGCTGTCTGCGCCTCGGCACGTTCCACCCATGCAGAGCCCCAGTACCGCAGATCCTGCTGCCCCGAGCCTGCCATGCGGCGCTGGCGCATCCAGTCCAGATGGCGGCCTACACACCCCGACCGCTGTCCGCCTACGCGCTGGTGCCCGGCGGTCGGSGAGCCTATGGGCAACCAAAACGGAATGGTCCGGTTTGAAACTGGCTGTTCAGCCGTCGTCCATGCAAAGCCTTCAATACCAATGCTTTTCGAGCCAGTTGCTGGTCTGCGATAGCTTTCGGGCGTTGACTTCGTGCCAGAAGTCCTGCCCCCGCGCCGTCTCGGCCGCCAAAGCGCAGCAAGTGCTGTCGGGCTCCACAGCCGCACCTGCAGAGGCTGCGTCTGTTTCGGCCGGCGACGCCAAGCCGGTGATTCCCCTGCACGGGTAGCAAAGCCGGCGGCTCAGTCCGCATGGGGTGTCCGAGGGCGGCGCCCCGTTACCATCCAAGGCATTTTTCACTTCATCGTGCTGCCTTGAACTTCCTTCCCCTGAACCAGAAACAACTGGACGCTGCCATCGTCGATCTGGACGGCACCATGGTCGACACCATGGGTGATTTTGCCGAGGCCATCAACCGCATGCTCCGCGATCTGGACCTGCCGTCCATCGAGGCTGCGCGCATCGAGCCCATGGTGGGCAAGGGCTCGGAGAACCTGCTGCGTTCGGTGCTTCAGCACGTCCTTGCGCAGGATGACAAAGCGCAGGCTGCGATCCCAATCGACGCGCTGTACCCCGCTGCGTGGGATAGCTACCAGCGGCACTACCTCGCCATCAATGGCCAGTACTCGGCAGTCTACGCGGGCGTGGTGGATGGTCTGCAGGCGTTGCGCGCCGCCGGTCTGCGCCTGGCCTGCCTGACCAACAAGCCCACGGACTTTGCCGTGCCGCTGCTCCAGGCCAAGGGGCTCGACGGCTTCTTCGACCATGTGTTCGGCGGCGATGCGTTCGAGCGCAAGAAGCCCGACCCCTTGCCGCTGCTCAAGACCTGCGAGGCCCTCGGTACGTCACCGGCGCGCACGCTGATGGTGGGCGACTCCAGCAACGACGCGCAGGCCGCACGCGCGGCGGGCTGCCCCGTGGTGCTGGTGACCTACGGCTACAACCATGGCCAGCCGGTGCGCGGCGTGGATGCTGACGGTTTTGTGGACTCCCTGGCCGCGCTGCGCTAGCGTCTTTAGATCCTCAATGCCCGCGCCCGGTGATCGATCGGGGCTGCTGGGCCAGCCAGCGTCACGCCGGGAGTTGCCTCGGCGCAGCGCCGCTGCGGTAGCCCAGGCGGGCGCCGCCCGAAGGTGTCGAGGGGTCTGCAGTGGCCGACCGCGTGGACGCTCCCGAAGTGCCCGAAGTGCCCGAAGTGCCCGAAGTGCCCGAAGTGCCCGAAGTGCCCGAAGCACCCGGCGCCAGGCGGAACACCGCCACCGCATCCACCAGCAGCCCTGCCTGCGTCTTGAGGCTGTCGGCCGCTGCCGCGCTTTGCTCCACCAGCGCCGCGTTCTGCTGCGTGGTCTGGTCCATCTGCGTGATGGCTTCCCCCACTTGGGACACGCCCTGGCTCTGCTCGCCGCTGGCCGCGCTGATCTCGCCCATGATGTCCGTCACGCGGCGGATGGCGCTGACCACCTCGGTCATGGTGGCGCCGGCCTTGTCCACCAGCACGGTGCCGCGCTCCACGCGTTCCACGCTGGTGCTGATCAGGGCCTTGATCTCCTTGGCGGCCTCGGCGCTGCGGCCGGCCAGGCTGCGCACCTCGCTGGCCACTACCGCAAAGCGGCATTCAAAGCCAGGATGTTGGTCTGAAAGGCAATGCCGTCGATCACGCTGATGATGTCGGCGATCTTCTTGCTGCTGTCGTTGATGCCCTTCATCGTGTCCACGACTTCGGCGACGACGTCGCCGCCCTGCACGGCCACGGTCGACGCGGTCATGGCCAGCTGGTTGGCCTGGCGCGCGTTGTCCGCGTTCTGGCTGACGGTGGAGCCCAGCTCCTCCATCGACGCGGCGGTCTGCTGCAGGGCCGACGCCTGCTGCTCGGTGCGCGCCGACAAATCGTTGTTGCCCGAGGCAATCTCCGCGCTGGCCGTGGCCACGCCTTCGGCGCTGTGGCGCACGTTGCCCACGATGGTGGCCAGGCGGGCCTGCATGGTGGCCAGGGCCTGCAGCAGTTGCCCGGTCTCGTCGTTGCGGCCGGTGTCGATGGGGTGGGTCAGGTCGCCGTCGGCGATGTTCTCGGCGGCCCGCTGGCCGCGCTGCACCGGCCGCACGATGGAGCGGGTGACGGTGAAGGCCAGCAGCGCGCCCAGCGCCACGGCCACCAGCGTGCCCACGCCCAGCAGCACCTGGCTGGCCGTGGCCAGCGTGCCGGTGTCGGCCTGGCCCTCGGCCAGTTGCGTGGCCATGGCCTTGCGCAGGTCGTCCAGGGCCTTGAGGTATTTGTCCGCCAGCGGCCGCAGGTCCTTGTCCACGAGGGCCGGCACATTGGGCTCGCCGCCGCGGTGCAGTTCGCGGATCTCGGTCAGCTTGTCGTTGTAGGCCGTGCGGGCCGTGGCGATGGCCGCCAGCAGCGTGCGTGCCTGCTCGCCCTGCGCCAGCGCCTCGATGCGCTGCACCTTGGTGTCCATGCCCTTGGCGGTGGCCGTGGTGTCGGCCGTGAGCTTGTCCATGTAGTCGCGGTCGATGGCCTTGAGGAAGGCTTCGGTGCGCACCCAGTTCAGCCGGATGTCGGCCGCCCAGTCTTCCACCAGCAGTTGCTGTTCGATCTCCTGCGTGGCCACGCGCTCGCTCGCGCGGTGCAGGCTGCCGATGCGCCACATGCCCATGGCGGCGATGAGCGCGGTGATGAGCAGGATGGCGGCGAACGAGGCGCCCAGCCGCAGGCCGACGGAGAGGTTGCTGAATTTCATGGTGGTGTCCGGCGCAGAAGAGGTCTTCGTGAAAGGCGGGAGGTCGTTGCGTTGCAGACAGCTCGTTCCGGGGCGCGGGTAGCGGGGAGGAGGCTGCGGCCCGCCGCGCTGCAGGGGATGTGCAGTAGCGGGTCGGTGTAGGTCAGTACGGGGCCGTGGGTGGTGCGGCGCTGTAAAAAAACGCTGCATGAAGGTTACGCGCCGGCAGTGCCGGCATCTGTCGGCCGCGCGACAAGAAGTGGCCTCATCGCGTGGGGGTTTGCCCGGGGCTTGACCCGGACCCTCTGGCGTGCAGTCAGCCCGCGGGCTTGCCCAGCATGGCGTCCTTGAGCTTCCAGTCCGCGGGCGCATTGCCCAGCCAGATGCCCATCAGCGCGTTGAAGAATTCGGGCTCCTTGAAAGGCTCGCCCTGCGGCTCGCCCTTGACGGTGATCACGGTGCCGGTGCCCGGAATCCAGTCGATCATGAACTGGTCGCCCGCGCGCAGCTTCTTGTGCTCCGAGAAGATCTGGCTCATGCGCAGCACGCCCGGGATGAGCTTGGAGAACGCGGCCTTGTCCATGTTGTCCTCCATGCCGCGCGAGAACAGCTTGCCCAGCTCGGTGGAGTCGATCTCGCGCAGCATGGTGATGCTCACGCGCTTGGGGCCCTTGAGGGCTGCGACTTCCTGCGGCGACTGCGCCTTCTTCTCCAGGTACAGGCCCGCGGTGTACACCTTGAACACGGCCTTGTAGCGCACGCCTGCGCCATTGAGCTGCAGCGTGCTGCCACTCACGGTCGCGGTCTCCGCGTACTTCACGTCGGCCACGGTCACGGGCTGGGCGATCGCGCTGGCCGCCAGTACCCAGGCAGCCAATGTCACCGCGCAACGCTTGCAGAACTTCATGCGCAACTCCTAAAAAAGAACGGTCGTTCGTTTCAAATTGTTGCTGTGCTCGGCTTTTGCCGCAACAGGGTTTTCGATTGGTTGCGGCGTTGTAGGGAGGCCCGTCGAAAATGGATCGGCAAAAAACCTTTGCTACACTTTGGCCCATGTTCATTCACCACGTGTTCATCACAGGTTGCAGCGACCGGGGAGCCTGGCCCTGGCGTCCGCCTGTCTGCCTGAACGCCTGATGGCACCTGGGCTCTTGCCCCAGCGTGCACCCGTGGCCCTCGCCCTGCAGCCTGCAGCGGCAGGCCGACCGAATGGACCGTAGCGCCCCGTTGACCTATTTGCTTGCTCACAAAGCCGGGACACGCGCTGCGAAATGCTGGGAGCTCTCCCCGTGATCACAGAACTTGAATTCAAAAGCCTGGCCGGCGAAGGCTACAACCGCATTCCGCTCATGGCCGAAGCCTTTGCGGACCTCGAAACCCCTCTTTCCCTGTACCTGAAGCTCGCGCACAGCAAGGACGGCGGCAAGCACAGCTTCCTGCTCGAATCCGTGGTGGGCGGCGAGCGCTTCGGGCGCTACAGCTTCATCGGCCTGCCGGCGCGCACGCTGCTGCGCGCCAGCGGCTTCGGCGCCAATGCCAAGACCGAGGTCGTGACCGACGGACAGGTGGTGGAGTCCGCCGCGGGCAACCCGCTCGACTTCATCGAGGCCTACCAAAAGCGCTTCAAGGTGGCCCTGCGCCCCGGCCTGCCGCGCTTTTGCGGCGGCCTGGCCGGCTACTTCGGCTACGACGCGGTGCGCTACATCGAAAAGAAGCTCGAAGACACCTGCCCGCCCGACACGCTGGGCTGCCCCGACATCCTGCTGCTGCAGTGCGAAGAACTCGCCGTCATCGACAACCTGTCGGGCAAGCTCTACCTCATCGTCTACGCCGACCCGGCCCAGCCGGAGGCGTATTCCAAGGCCAAGAAGCGCCTGCGCGACCTCAAGGAGCAGCTCAAGTATTCGGTGAGCGCGCCCATCGTCAAGCCCACCGAAAGCCACCCCGCGCAGCGCGACTTCTCCAAGGCCGACTACCTCGCCGCCGTGGACCGTGCCAAGGAGCTGATCGCCGCGGGCGATTTCATGCAGGTGCAAGTCGGCCAACGCATCCACAAGCGCTACACCGAAAGCCCGCTCTCCCTGTACCGCGCGCTGCGTTCGCTGAACCCGTCGCCGTACATGTACTTCTACGACTTCGGCGACTTCCATGTGGTGGGCGCCAGCCCCGAGATCCTGGTGCGCCAGGAGAACACGCCCGACGGCCAGAAGGTCACCATCCGCCCGCTGGCCGGCACCCGGCCCCGCGGTGCCACGCTGGAGAAGGACAAGGCTGCCGAGGTCGAGCTCATCAACGACCCCAAGGAGCGCGCCGAGCATGTGATGCTGATCGACCTGGCGCGCAACGACATCGGCCGCATCGCCAAGACCGGCACCGTGAAGGTGACCGAGGCTTTTGCCATCGAGCGCTACAGCCATGTGATGCACATCGTGAGCAACGTGGAAGGCATCCTCAACGACGGCATGACGGCCATCGACGTGCTCAAGGCCACCTTCCCGGCCGGCACGCTCACCGGCGCGCCCAAGGTGCATGCGATGGAACTCATCGACCAGCTCGAGCCCACCAAGCGCGGCCTGTACGGCGGCGCCTGCGGCTACCTGAGCTACGCGGGCGACATGGACGTGGCCATCGCGATCCGCACCGGCATCATCAAGAACGGCACGCTCTACGTGCAGGCGGCGGCCGGCGTGGTGGCCGACTCGGTGCCCGAGCTGGAATGGAAGGAAACCGAGCACAAGGCCCGCGCCCTGCTGCGCGCGGCAGAACTCGTCGAGGAGGGGCTGGAATGAGCAACGCGACCCATACCGCCGACGCAGGCACCGACGTCACGGCGCAGGCCATCGGCAAGGTGCAGCACTGCACCACCATGGCCGAGGTGCGTGCGCGCATCGACGCGCTCGACGACGTGCTCGTGCCCTTGCTCGTGGAGCGCAGCGGCTACATGACGCAGGCCGCGCGCATCAAGCAGAGCGACGCCCAGGTGCGCGACGTGGCCCGCATCGAGGCCATCGTGCGCCGCGTGCGCGCCGCGGCCCAGGCCGAAGGCGGCCAACCCGACCTGATCGAAGCCATCTACCGCGGCATCATGGAAGCCTCCATTGCCTACGAACACCGCGAGTTCGCGCGCCTGCGCGCCGGGCACGCCAGCGACGCGGCCGCACCACAGACCGCAGGGAGCGCAGCATGAAACTCTTGATGGTCGACAACTACGACAGCTTCACCTACAACATCGTGCAGTATTTCGGCGAACTGGGTGCCGAGGTCGAGGTGTTCCGCAACGACGAGATCACCCTCGAAGGCATCGCGCAGCGCGCCCCCGACCGCCTGGTGATCTCCCCCGGCCCGTGCTCGCCCGCCGAGGCCGGCATCTCGGTGGCGGCGATCCAGCACTTCGCGGGCAAGCTGCCCATCCTGGGTGTGTGCCTGGGCCACCAGAGCATCGGCGCAGCGTTCGGCGGCACCATCGTCCGTGCGCAAGAGCTGATGCACGGCAAGACCAGCGTCATCACCACCACGCAGCAGGGCGTGTTCGCGGGCCTGCCCGAAAAATTCACGGTCAACCGCTACCACTCGCTGGCCATCGAGCGCGCCGCGTGCCCCGACGTGCTGCAGGTCACTGCCTGGACGGATGACGGCGAGATCATGGGCGTGCGCCACAAGGAGCTGGCCATCCAGGGCGTGCAGTTCCACCCCGAGAGCATCCTCACCGAACACGGCCACGCGATGCTGAAGAACTTCCTGGAGCAGCGCGCATGATCATCGAAACGCACCAGTTGCTCATGTTCATCGCGGCCGGCTGGCTGCTCAACCTCACGCCCGGCCCCGACGTGCTCTACATCGTCTCCAACGCGCTGCGCTCCGGCACACGTGCTGGCATCGTGGCGGGCCTGGGGATCACCGCCGGGTGCTTCGTGCACATCTTTGCCGCTGCGGTGGGCGTGGGCGCGCTGCTGGCCGCATCGGCCACGGCGTTCACCGTGCTCAAGTGGGTGGGTGCGGCTTACCTGCTGTGGATGGGCGTGCGCATGCTGTTCTCCAAGGCATCGGGCGACGGCGGCAGCGGTGCGGCGATTGCCGCAGCCCAGGCGGCCCCGGCTGTTCCAGTCTCGCTGCGCAGCATTTTCATGGGCGGCTTCTGGACCAACGTGCTCAACCCCAAGGTCGCCATCTTCTTCCTGGCTTTCGTGCCACAGTTCATTGCGCCGGGCACGGACAACAAGGCGCTGGCCTTCGTGCTGCTGGGGGTGCTGTTCAACGTGAATGCCATCCCTGTGAACACGGCCTGGGCGCTGGCGGCGGGCTGGATGGCGCGCCGCGTGGGCGCGGTGCAGCGCGGCATGCACTGGCTCGACCGCGTCGCGGGTGCGATGTTCATCGGCTTCGGCCTCAAGCTGGCGTTCTCAGACCGCCCGGCGCCCTGAAAACCTAGAGACGGAGACCTCTTCCCATGTCCATCACCCCTCAGGAAGCGCTGCAGCGCACCATCGAGCACCGCGAAATCTTCCATGACGAGATGCTGCACCTGATGCGCATGATCATGAGCGGCGAGCTGTCGCCCGTCATGACCGCGGCCATCGTCACCGGCCTGCGCGTGAAGAAGGAAACCATCGGCGAGATCACGGCGGCCGCGCAGGTCATGCGCGAGTTCTCCTCCAAGGTCCACGTGCCGGACAGCAAGCACCTGGTGGACATTGTGGGCACGGGCGGTGACGGCGCCAACACCTTCAACATCTCCACCTGCTCCATGTTCGTGGCGGCGGCGGCCGGTGCCAAGGTCAGCAAGCACGGCGGGCGTGGCGTCTCCAGCAAGAGCGGCAGTGCCGACGTGATGGAGGCGCTGGGCATCCACATCAACCTCAAGCCCGAGCAGATCGCGCAGTGCATCGCAGAGGTGGGCATCGGCTTCATGTTCGCACCCAATCACCACCCGGCCATGAAGAACGTGGCCCCGGTGCGCAAGGAGCTGGGCGTGCGCACCATCTTCAACATCCTGGGCCCGCTGACCAACCCGGCGGGCGCGCCCAACATCCTGATGGGCGTGTTCCACCCCGACCTCGTGGGCATCCAGGTGCGCGCGCTGCAGCGCCTGGGCGCCGAACACGCCATGGTGGTCTACGGCCGCGACGGCATGGACGAAGTCAGCCTGGGCGCGGCCACCCTGGTGGGCGAGCTGAAGAACGGCCAGATCACCGAGTACGAAATCCACCCCGAGGACTTCGGCATGTCGATGTCCAGCAACCGCGCCTTGAAGGTCGAATCCCCCGAGCAGTCGCGCGAGATGCTGATCGGCGTGCTCAAGGGCGAACCCGGCGCCGCGCAGGACATCGTCTGCCTGAACGCGGGCGTGGCGCTGTATGCGGCCAACGTGGTCGACTCGGTGCCCGCAGGTCTGGCCAAAGCGCGGGCCGCGGTCGCCTCCGGCGCAGCGCTGGCCAAGCTTGAGCAGATGGTCACGCGCACGCATGCGCTTGCGATGTAAACGCGTCGGTTTTCTGATCGATAGTGGTGAATGAGCGCGGTTGAACGACCCTTGCCCCGCCAACGCACTTTTGAGGCGTGGGCGACTGCTGTGCAACAGCAATCCCGGGTGTGGCTGCCTCTTGAGCTTCCAGGTCAGAACCGGGCTTTGGTTGTGTTTTCCGCCTTGGTCCCTTTGGGCTCGTCACTCTGGCTCTTGATGCTCATGTCGGTAGAGGTGCCGTGGAAATGGGCGCTAGTGTCGGGACTGGTCGTTGGATGCGTATTTGGCGGTGCATTTTTTGCGTCGAGACGTGCTCAGCGGCGCCGTGAAAGCTGCGGATGGGCGGTCGATTTTCAACAGCGCAAGTTCAACCCGGTTGGGCTGCCGGAGTTGTCCCCGATCGAGGTCGGGCCTGACTACAGTCTGGGTTGCTACCCAGGTGGCGGTGGCGATGATCAGGGAATGTCTTTCCAGTTGGAACTTCGTCATGCGCGTAAAGGGCCTGTGGCTTCACTCACCGTGATCCACATGCGCCGCTGTGGTCCGGCAGAACTGAGAGTTCTTGATCGGTGCTTGAGCCACATGGCAGAGAGGCTTGGCATACGGCGATCGGGCGCGCCGCTGTCGGTGCAACACCACCCCACGCGAACCGTTCGCAAATGACCATGCACCGGCGCGCCTCAAAACTCTGCTTGCGGATCGCCGCTCTTGTTTCTTAAATTTTTGAAGGTTCAATTCATGTCCGACATCCTCAACAAGATCGTGGCCGTCAAGCACGAAGAAGTCGCCGCGGCCAAGAAGCGCATGCCGCTGGACGCCGTGCGCGCCGATGCCGAGAGCCGTGTGCTCACGCGCGACTTCGAAGGCGCGCTGCGCGCCAAGATCGCCAAGGGCCAGGCGGCGGTGATTGCCGAGGTCAAGAAGGCCAGCCCCAGCAAGGGCGTGCTGCGCGCCGACTTCATCCCCGCCGACATCGCGCAGAGCTATGCCGACGGCGACGGCCAGGTGAGCGCGGCCTGCCTGTCGGTGCTGACGGACAAGCAGTTCTTTCAGGGCAGCGTGGATTACTTGAAGCAGGCGCGTGCCAGTTGCCAGCTGCCGGTGCTGCGCAAGGACTTCATGGTCGATGCGTACCAGATCTACGAGTCGCGGGCGATGGGCGCCGACGCCATCTTGCTGATCGCGGCCAGCCTGGACGACGCCCAGATGGCCGATTTCGAGGCCATCGCGCGCAGCCTGGACATGGCGGTGCTGGTGGAGGTGCATGACGGCGCCGAGCTGCAGCGCGCGCTCAAGCTCAAGACGCCGCTGGTGGGCATCAACAACCGCAACCTGCGCACCTTCGAAGTCACGCTGGACACCACCCTGGGCCTGCTCAAGGACGTGCCTGCGGACCGGCTGCTGGTCACCGAGTCCGGCATCCTGAAGCCCGACGACGTGAAGCGCATGCGCGATGCCGGCGTGCACGCGTTTTTGGTGGGCGAGGCGTTCATGCGCGCGCCGGAGCCGGGTGAAGCGCTGGCACGGCTGTTCGCCTGATTCTACGTTTGCTCCAGATTTGATAGCTTGTTGCGCTTGTCCATCAAGCGGTAGAGGCCTTTTTGACCATGAATGACGCCGCTGCGAACCCCACCCAACTGCAGACCGCCGACCCCGCGGACTGGCCTGTAGCACCCGGCTGGCAGCCGCTGGTCGATGACTTCTTTGCCGGCGCGCGCGGCCAGTCGCTGCTGGCGTTTCTGCAGTCGCGGCTTGATGCGGGTGCGGTGATCTTCCCACCCCGCCCGCTGCGCGCGCTGGAGCTCACACCGCCGGACGAGGTGCGCGTGGTCATCCTGGGCCAGGACCCGTACCACGGCCGCGGACAGGCCGAGGGGCTCGCGTTCTCGGTGGCGCCGGGCGTGCGCCTGCCGCCCTCTCTGCAGAACATCTTCAAGGAAATGCAGCGCGACCTGGGCGTGGCCTTCCCACCGTTCCCGCAGCCCGGCGGCAGCCTGGTGAAGTGGGCAAAAAACGGCGTGCTGCTGCTCAACACCGGCCTCACGGTGGAAGAGGGCCAGCCCGCTAGCCACGCCGGCAAGGGCTGGGAAGCGCTGACCGACGCAGTCATCCGCCACGTGGCCGAGGGCGAGCGGCCGGTGGTGTTCATGCTCTGGGGCTCGCACGCGCAATCCAAGCGCGCCCTGATCCCCCAGGACCGCGGGCACCTGCTGCTCATGTCCAACCACCCCTCGCCGCTGTCCGCCCTGCGCCCGCCCGTGCCCTTCATCGGCAATGGGCACTTCGGCCAGGCGCGGGACTTCCGGGCGCAGCACGGCTATTGAGGGGCCGGGCAGCGCACCGCCCTCAAAGGCCCCGCGCACGGGTTTGTGCGGGCGACTCGCCGTAGCGCTCGCGATAGAACGCCGAGAAACTGCTGGCCGTGGCAAAACCGCAGCCCAGCGCAATCTGCGCGATGCTTTGCGCGCTGCCCTGCAGCAGCAGCCTGCGGGCATGGTCCAGCCGCTGATCGCGCAGCCACTGCATCGGCGACTGGCCGAAGCGGCTCTGAAACGCGTACTGCAGGGCCCTGACCGACAGGCCCCCCAGCTCGGCCAGCCCGCCGATGGTGAACCGGGCCCCCGGGTCGGCCAGCATGGCATCGCACACCCTGTCGATGGCGCGCCGCTCCCGCAGGCTGCCCGCGCGCGGCAGCGGGGGGGCGGCGGTCAGCCAGTCGGGCCTGAACAGCAGGACCAGCTGGCGGTACACGAAGTCCTGGAACCCGAGCTGGTGCAGAAGGTGGATGTGGTCCGCGTGCAGGTTGATGGTGGCGCCGATGTGGCGCGCCAGCGCCTCCAGGGACGGCCCGGTCGCCGCGGTGAGAAAGCGCGCGTGGCCGCAGTCCAGGTCCACCGGGTGGTCGGGCTCCAGCCCCCGCAGCGCCCGCGCCGCCGCGTGCAGCGCCTGCGGATCGATCTGCATCATGAGCACGTTCTGGTCCTGGCCGACAGCCTCCTGCGGGCCGGAGCCCACCGGAACGAACAGGCACCGGGTGCCGTTCAACTCCAGCGTGCGGTTCTGGATGCGCAGCCGGTTGTTCCCTTGCAGCTGGAAGGCGACGGACGTGCGCGTGTTGTCGGACACGGACACCCGCAGCGATGTGAACGACGCAGCCATCACCGACATGCCGGGCAGCAGGATGGACGCGGTCCGCCCCGCAAAGCTCCCGTCGCGCGGCTTGGCATCGCAGTCCTGCAGCCGGGGCCACAGCGGCAGCACGGCGGCTCCGAATGCGGCCGGGGCGGAGAACGTCACGCAACGGTCGTCGCCGAAGAGCAAGGGGGTGGTACTGGCGTGTGAGGCAGGGAGCAATACCGCTGAATGCAAGAGGGTCGGTGCGTGAAGAGGCAGTGCCTGGGGTGTCAGGCCCGGTCCTCGGGCTTCGCAGTGTACCGCCGAGCTGCGCAGTCAACAGCGCCCAACGCACACGCATGATCACACTTTTGCGTTAAACGCGCAGGCAATTGCGCGAATCGTGTATACGCACGGGTAACCCCTTACGGACAATCCCGCAAGGCCGGGGGCACCGGCAGCCCCCGCGCAGCGCGCAGAGCACCCCCGCTGCGCTGCCGTCAACCCGGAAAAGGAAACGTCGTCGTGCAATGGTTCAAGAAACTCACGGTGGGAAGCAAGCTGATCGGAGGCTTCCTCACTGTCGCGGCCATCGGCGCGCTGATCGGTGGCAACGGCATCCAGAAGTCTTCGCAGATCAATGACCTCGCCCAGCTGATGTACGAGCGCGAGATCGCCGGCATGCTGCACGCCACCGAAGCCAACATCAGCCTCATCGCCGCGGGGCGGTCCATGCGCAGTGCGGTGCTGTCGGCCACCGAGCAGGAGCGCGCAAGGCACCTGCAGTCCGTCACGCGCCGCCTGACGCTCGCGCAGAGCGAGCTGGAGAGTTCCACCCAGTATTTCGTGAGCGACGCCGGGAAGGCGCTGGCGCGTGATGCCGGCACGGCGCTGCGTGCCTATGCCAGCGGACTGGACCAGGTGGCCGTGCTGCTGCAAGGCGAGGAGCTGAACAGCACCCGCGCCTCCATCGACAAGATGCAGGCCGTTCGCCCCCTGGCGGACCAGGCCGACGATCTGCTGGGCCAGCTGGTCGAGCGCAAGCGCGGCGACGCGAAGGCGTTGAACCAGGAAACCGATGCGATCTACGGCCACATCCGCGTGCTGCTGATCACGCTGACGGCCGGTGGTGTGCTGGTGGGCTTGTTCGTGGGCATTGCCCTGACCCGCAGCCTCACGCGGTCCCTGGGGGGCGAACCCGCGGATGTGGCGCACGCCGCCAACGCGATTGCCGCCGGCAATCTGTCGCTGCCGATCGATACCTCGCGCGCCGGTGCCGGCAGCGTGGTGGCGGCGATGCACGGCATGCAGCGCTCCCTGCGCGAGGTGGTCGGAACCGTGCGCGAGGCCAGCGACAGCATCGCCACGGGCGCGAGCCAGATTGCGGTGGGCAACACCGACCTGTCCCAGCGCACCGAAGAGCAGGCCAGCAACCTGGAAGAAACCGCCGCGTCGATGGAAGAGCTGACCAGCACGGTGCAAAGCAGCGCCGACGCTTCCCGCCAGGCGGCCGACCTGGCGCGCACCGCCAGCGCTGCGGCCCAGGACGGCGGCCGGGTGGTGGGGCAGGTCGTGACCACGATGCAGGAGATCAACGCCTCCTCCCAGCGCATCTCCGACATCATCGGCGTCATCGACGGCATCGCGTTCCAGACCAACATCCTTGCGCTCAACGCCGCGGTGGAAGCGGCCCGGGCCGGCGAGCAGGGGCGCGGCTTCGCCGTGGTGGCGGGGGAAGTGCGCAGCCTGGCGCAAAAGAGCGCGCTGGCGGCCAAGGAGATCAAGGGCCTGATCCACGACAGCGTGGGCCGGGTGGAGAAAGGCAGCCAGCTGGTCAACGATGCCGGCCAGGTGATGGGCACGCTGGTCACCCAGGTGCGCAGCGTGGCCGACCTGATCGGCGAGATCACCTCGGCGACGCAGGAGCAGACCGCGGGCATTGGCCAGATCAACGAAGCGGTGATCCAGCTGGACACCGTGACGCAGCAGAACGCCGCCCTGGTGGAAGAAGCCGCCGCGGCCGCGGACAGCCTGAACCACCAGGCACAGCAACTGGTGCAGGCCGTCGCCGTCTTCGACCTGGGCGATGGCGCGCCACGCGCCGCCGCCACGTCAGGGCACACGGTGCCTGCGGCGCCGCTGCGCACGGCTGCGGCCCTGCCGCGCACGCAGCAGCGCGAGGCCTCGCAGCCCGCGGTGGGCGCCGGCAGTGGGCGGGTCGCGCTGGCGGGAGACGCCTGGAAGCAGTTCTGATGGAGCTGGAGGGCTCGGTGGCGCGCGTGCCGGCTGGGTGCCGCTGCGCACCGCGGGCATGGAGACGGAAAGCGGCCCCATGCTGAAAAGGATTTCCGTGGAGCAGGCCGCGCCTGGCATGTTCGTTCACGCACTGGATGCGCCCTGGGTCTCCCATCCGTTCTGGTGCAGCCGGTTCACCCTGCACAGCGCAGACGACGTGCGGTCCCTGCGCCAGAGCGGCGTCGCGCATTGCTGGATCGATGTGTCGCGGGGCGCGGATGTCGCCGCCGGTGCTGCGCCCGGGGCTGAACTGCCCAGCACCCCCGCACAGCCCGGCCCGGTCGCCGTGCCGGTGGACAGGCCGCGCGCCGCACGGCCTGCCGGGGCCTCGGCCGGCGCCGACCCCCGGCGCGCCGAGCGGTTGGCGGCGCAGGCGCGCGATGCGGTCCGGGCGCTGTTCGTGCAGGCCCGCGCAGGGCAGGCGATCTGCCTGGACCACAGCCTGGCCATCGTGGACGAACTGGCGGCCCTGGTGGCCAGCCAGCCGGGCGCCCTGGTCGGCCTGGCGCGGTTGAAGAGCAAGGACGACTACACGTTCGCCCATTCCGTGGCCGTGTGCACGCTGATGATCGCCCTGGCCCGGCAGATCGGCATGGGGCCGGACCAGGTGAGGGAGGCCGGCATGTGCGGCCTGCTGCACGACGTGGGCAAGCTGCTGGTGCCCCGGCACATCCTGGACAAGCCGGGCAAGCTTACGCCTGAAGAATTCGGTGTGATGCAAAGGCATCCCCAGCAGGGCGTCGACATCCTGCGGCGCGGCGGCCATGTGCCGGACACGGTGATCGACGTCTGCCTGCACCACCACGAGAAGCTCGACGGCAGCGGCTACCCGCACGGCCTTGCCCGAGGGCAGATCAGCCTGCTGGCACGCATGGCGGCCGTTTGCGACGTGTACGACGCGGTCACCTCCGAGCGGGCCTACAAGAACGCCTGGGACCCGGCGATGGCCCTGGCCCGGATGGCGCAGTGGGAGGGGCACTTCGACCCCTCGGTGCTGCATGCCTTCGTGCGGGTCGTCGGCATCTATCCGGTGGGCTCGCTCGTGCGCCTGGCGTCCGACCGCCTGGCCGTCGTGGTCGAGCACAACCCGGGCGCGCTGACCGCCCCCAAGGTGAAAGTGTTCTTTTCGCTGCGCTCCCGACTGCACACCGAGCAGCGGGTGGTGGACCTGTCCCGGCCTGGCGAGGCGGACCACATCGTCGCGCGGGAAGACCCGCACGCCAGCGGGTTCCCGCGGCTGGCGCATCTGTGGCAGCCGCACTGACGCGGCGGCGCGCCGGGCGCCCGGCGGATGCCTCTTGCGGCCCTCACCAGCGCCCCGGCAGCCGCTCCTTGAGCAGATCCAGAAACGCCTGCACGGCCACCGGCAGGCTGCGGCCGGCCAGGGTCTGCACCTCCAGGTCGCGCAGGTCCATGCCGGCGTCGCTGATGGGCACGGCCACCACGGCGCCGGCGGCCACCAGGTGGCGCGCAGCGATCTCGCTGGCCACCGACAGCCCGCCGCCGTGTGCCACGAAGTTGAGCACCGTCTTGGCGTGGTTGCTGATGAGCACCGCTTCGAGCTGCAGGCCCTGGCGGCTGCAGACGATGTCGATCATCTGGCGCACCGTGGTCTCGGCCGGTGGCAGGGCCAGGGGGTAGGCGGCCATCTGCGCCAGCGTGACGCTGGCCGCGCCCGCCAGCGCATGGCCGGGCGGCACGAGCGCCAGCACCGGGGCGTTTTGCCGGTAGGCCACCTCGATGTCCTTGTGCGGCGCGCGGCTGAAGCACAGGCCGATGTCGGCCGCGCCGCTGCGCACGGCGTCGGGCACCTGGGCGGTGGGCAGCGAGATCACGCTGAACTGGATGCCGGTGTGCGTGCGCTGGAACTCCACGCACAGGCGCGGCACGAGCTCGTTGGCAAACGCGTCCGATGTGGCCAGGCGCACCTGCCCCGCACGCAGGCCCTGCAGCGCACCGATCTCGCCCAGCGCGCGCTCGGCGTCCAGCACCGTGCGCCGGGCGTGCACGGCCAAGATCTCGCCCGCGGCGGTCAGTACCATGCCGCGCGGGTGCCGGTCGAACAGCGGCGTGCCCAGCTGCGCCTCCAGCCCTGCGATCTGGCGGCTCAACGCCGAGGCGGCCACGTGCAGGCGGGCCGATGCCTCGGTGAGCGAGCCGCTGTGCGCCACCTCCAGGAAGTAGCGCAGGGCGGTGTCTTGCAGAAGCTGGGGGCGCATGGGGCAACGAGCGGGTATGGGGTTTGCAGTGTTTTGCCGTTGGGCAGCCCAAAGTATGAAGTGGTTTGCCGCCGCGGCAAAGCTGCTTGCCTATTTGGCGTTGGTACTGCGGGCGCGGGCTTTCTAAGATGGTTGGCAGGTCATCAATGCGTGTGCTGTGCAGCCGCCGGTCTTGCCTGGGTGCCTGCCATCTGCCACCTGAGACCTGTGTGTGCGGCACTGTGCGCCTTCCCCCTTTCTTCTGGAGTACCTGTATGCGTCTTTTTCCGTGGAGCCGTCGTGTTCTGTGCCTGGCCGGGCTGATGGTGTGGGGCGCAAGCGCACAGGCGCAGGCCGCGTGGCCCGACAAGCCCGTGCGCGTGATCGTGCCGTTTCCGGCCAGCGGGGCGACCGACCTGGTCGCGCGCGTGGTCACCCAGCGCGTGGCGGCCGACCTGGGCCAGCAGATGGTGGTGGACAACAAGCCCGGCGCGGGCGGCACCATCGGCACGGCCGAAGCCGCCAAGGCCGCGCCGGACGGCTACACGCTGCTGCTCACCACCAGCAGCACGCACGCCATCTCGCCCCACCTGATGCCGCGCCTGGCATACGACCCGCGCAAGGACTTCACGCCGGTGGTCCACGTGGCCGACGCGCCCAGCGTGCTGCTGGTGACCAACTCCCTGCCCGTCAAGAACGTGGCCGAGCTGATCGCCTACGGCAAGGCCCATCCCGGCAAGCTCAACTACGCCACCAGCGGCAACGGCACCATCGTGCACCTGAACACGGCGGCCTTCAGCGCGCAGGCTGGCGTGGAGATGACGCACATCCCCTACAAGGGCACGGCGCTGGCCATTCCGGACCTGATCGCCGGGCAGACCCATGTGCTGTTCGATTCGCTGCCCACGGGCATGCCGCACGCCAAGGCCGGCCGCCTGCGCGCCCTGGCCGTGACCAGCGAAAAGCGCAGCACGCTGGCGCCGGAGCTGCCCACGCTGGCCGAGTCCGGCCTGCCCGGGTATTCGTCGGTGACCTGGTTCGGCGTGTACCTGCCCGCAGGCGCACCACCCGCGCTGGTCGACAAGGTGCACAAGGCCTTTGCCAAGGCCGTGCAGGCGCCCGAAGTGGCCGAGAGCCTGGCCAAGCTGGGCGTGGAGCCCGCTGCGCCGCGCACGCCCGCGCAGTTCGGTGCGATGGTGCAGGCCGACAGCAACCGCTGGGCGACGGTGATTCGGCAGCACAAAATCACGGTGGAGTGACATCTCCCCGATACCCGTTTGCCGTCAAACAACGACAGAACCGTTCACGCCGAGCCTGTCGAAGCACCGCGCACGGCTTCGACAGGCTCAGCCCGAACTGCTTGGGCAGGAGCCGCCTTCGGCCCCTCGCCCGAGAGAACGACACCCTCGGTGCGGGGCGGGCCCTCCTCGGTGCCTCTCGCTTTGCGCCGCGCCAGTTTCAAGCGCCGCGAACCCTTGCGGGCAACCCATTCAGAACGCCATGAATAACCCAACCCTCGACTGGTCTCTTCCCTACGCCTCCCACCGCAGCGCCGTGATGGGACGCAATGTGGTCTCCACCTCGCAGCCGCTGGCCGCGCAGGCGGGGCTGCGCATGCTGCTGGCGGGCGGCAACGCGGTGGATGCCGCCATCGCCGCCGCCATGGCGCTCACCGTGGTCGAGCCCACGGGTTGCGGCATCGGCAGCGACGGCTTTGCCATCGTGTGGGACGGCAAGGAACTGCACGGCCTCAATGCCTCGGGCCGCTCGCCGGCCGCGTGGTCGCCGGAGTATTTTGAGAAGCTGGGCGGCATCCCCGAGACGGGGTGGAACGCGGTCACCGTGCCGGGCGCCGTCTCGGCCTGGGTGGCATTGTCCAGGCGCCTGGGCAAGCTGCCCTTCGCACAGCTGGCGCAACCCGCCATCGACTACGCGCGCCATGGTTTTCCGGTGTCGCCCACCATCGCCCGCCTGTGGGCGCTGGGCGGTGCCAAGCTGGGCGCGCAGCCCGGTTTCGCCGAATGCTTTCTGCCAGGTGGCCGTGCGCCGCAGGCGGGCGAGATCTTCCGCAGCGAGGCGCATGCCCGCACGCTGGAGCTGATCGCCGAGACGCAGGGCGAGGCCTTCTACCGCGGCGTCATCGCCGAGCGCATGGTGGCCCATGCGCAGGCCCACGGCGGCGCGATGACGCTCGAAGACCTGGCCTCCCACCAGGCGGACTGGGTGGGCACCATCGAGCAGCGCTTCGGCGACTCGGTGATCCACGAGATCCCGCCCAACGGCCAGGGCATTGCTGCGCTGATGGCGCTGGGCATGCTCGACGCGCACGGTGTCGGCAAGCATCCGCTCGACAGCGTCGAGACCGTGCACGCGAGCATCGAGGCCATGAAGCTCGCGCTGGCCGACCTGGACCAGTACAACGCCGACATCGATGCGATGCCGGTCACTCCCCGCGACCTGCTGCAGGCCGACTACCTGCGCAGCCGCGCGGCTCTCATCGACCCCGAGCGTGCCGGCGACCCCGGCCACGGCGCGCCGCGGCCGGGCGGCACGGTGTACCTGGCCGCGGCCGATGCGTCCGGCATGATGGTCTCGTTCATCCAGTCCAACTACATGGGGTTCGGCTCGGGCGTGGTGGTGCCGGGCACGGGCATCAGCCTGCAGAACCGGGGCCACGGCTTCAACCTCAGGCCCGGCCACGCCAACGAAGTGGGCCCGCGCAAGCGCCCTTCGCACACCATCATCCCGGCGTTTGCGATGCACGCGGACGGCACGCCGCAGATGGCCTTTGGCGTGATGGGCGGCCCCATGCAGAGCCAGGGCCACACCCAGATGGCGCTGCGCGTGCTGCGCTACGGCCAGAACCCCCAGGCCGCCGCCGACGCGCCCCGCTGGCGCGTGACCGGCGGCAAGGGCGTGGCCGTGGAGCCCGCGTTCGACCCCGCTGTGGTGGCCGCGCTGCGCGCGCGGGGCCACGAGGTCACGGTGGAAGAGGGCAACGGCGTGTTCGCCTTCGGCGGCGCGCAACTCGTGCTGCGCGAGGGCGGGCACTACATCGCCGGCTCCGACCCGCGCAAGGACGGGCACGCGGTCGCTTTCTGACCACCGGCCCTGGCGCGCAGGCGGCGGGGGCGCAGGCCGTCCACGGCCGCGGCGCGCGGGTCAGCCCGCTGCGCAGTCCGGAAAGCGCTTTTGCAACTCGGCCGCCGGCATGGTCTCGGCCACGTCGATGTTGCGCACGAGGGGGATGTACTCGCCCGGGTCGGTGAAGCGCATCAGGGTGCTCACCACCTGGTTCCTCGGGCCGTTCTTCATCTGGCAGCCGGCCAGCTCCAGGCCCAGGCTCAGTTCCCGCGGCCCGTCGTCGGCGGCCTTCCAGGCCAGCGCCTTGTCGCGCAGCGCCTGCAGGCGCGGCAGGGCGGCAGGCTCGATGCGCCAGACCTGCACCACGGTATGGATGGACTCGTACGGCGCCAGCGGGCTGCGTTCCGCGGTGCTGCGCAGTTCCTGCAGCGGCAGCTTTTCTTCCAGGCGTTCCACCGTGTCGCGGCCACCGGGCAGGCGCACCTTGCGCGACACGCCCACCGACAGCACCAGCGACTGACCGTGCAGCCGCAGGCTCGGGCTGTGCACCACGGCTGCGCGCAGCGCCGCGGGGTCCAGGGTTTCGATCTGCAGCTGGCGCAGCTTCCAGAGCGACGACACCGGCACGCTGCCGCATGCGGCGAGCAGCCCCGCGGCGCACACAGCCAGCAGCAAGGGTCTGCTCCACAGTGCCCGGCGGCTGCCGGAAAAAGCTGAGTGGGCAGCGCGCAGCAGTGCGGGTGCGGGCTCAGGGTTGCTCGGGGAAGACAGGGATCCGGGTTGCATGGGGCAATAATTACTGTAAAACGGCATGTTATTATTGTTTTACAGAAAACTCCAGGTGCCCAGATGCCTCATTCCTTTGCTTTGCAGCGCTCATCGGTCCACAGCACCGCCTTTCGGCGGCTGGCCTGGGGGCTGCTCGTGGCCAGCTGGGCCTGTGCGCTGGTGTCCATCGGGCTATCGTTGGCGCGCTGGGCCGCCATCGGGCACGCGATGGATTGGGGGCGCTGGCTGCCTGTGACCGTGGTGCCTGCGCAGGCCATGGTGGCGGGCGTGGTCGCCCCGGCAACGATGGACACGGCCTGGCGCTGGCTGGGCGTGGCGCTGGAGTGCATACCCGGCCTGGCCCTGTTGTACACCGTGCTGTGCGTGCACCGCATCTGCCGCGCCTTCTTGCGCGGCGAGGTGTTCGGCCCGGAGGTCGTGCGCGGTTTCAGGGGCGTGGGCTGGGGCTTTCTGGCGATGTTCGTGGCGTCGCTGGTCTACCAGGTCGGCGTCTCGGCGCTGCTGTCGTGGCTCGCGTCGGGGCAAAAGGGCGGTATGGTCGTGCTGGGCGTGAGCTCGTTCGAGATGAGTGTGGTGGTGGTCGGGCTGATGATGCTGCTGCTGGCCCACGTGCTCGCCGAGGGCAGCCGCCTGAAGGCCGAATCCGATGCGTTTGTCTGAAAACAGGTTCCGAGAGCGACTGCCACACCATGACGATTGTTGTCACCCTGGATGAGATGCTGGTACGCCGCAAGGTCAAGTCGCGCGATCTGGCGGCCCACGTGGGCATCACCGAGGCCAACCTGTCCTTGCTCAAGAGCGGCAAGGTCAAGGGCGTGCGCTTCGAGACACTGTCGGCCATCTGCGAGTACCTGCAGTGTCAGCCCGGCGACCTGCTGGCGTGGGTGGACAGCGGCGGCGATGGCGCCGACGACGGCGCGGTGCAAGAAGGCGTGTAAGTGCGCCAGTGGGGCTGGGGTGCCGCTCCCGTCAGCCGGCGCAGGCGCGTGGCGGTGGCCGTGCTGGCCTCCGTGCTGCTGCACGGCGTCATCCTGACCGCGTGGAATCTGCCAAGCAGCCGCATCTTCCCGTCGCCACCAGCGCCGCCATCCGCATCACCGCGACAGGCGATGGAGGTGCAGTGGATCACGCCTGCCGAGGTGCTGCAGCCCGCCACGGCGGTGCGCGAGCCGGAGCGTGCGCAGGCTCGCCCCCAGGGTTCCGTTCCCGCATCTGCATCGCGGCCGGTGCGTGCGGCAGAGCGCCCCCGCAGCGCCAACGCGCCCGCCGAGGCAGTGACCGGCACGGTCATCGGCAGCCCGCCACCCGCCGTGCAGCAGCCCCCTGCACAGGCCGCGACTGCCGCAGCGCCAGCGCCGCAGCTGCCTGCGTCCGACAGCCGGATGGCCGATGCCCCGCTGCGCTGGAGCCCCGACGCCGTGGGCCGTGCCGACCGCCAGGAGCGCGAATGGCAGCGTCGCCACGGTGAGGTTCCGGCGGCGCAACGGGCGGCCGGCGCAGGCGCAGGTGCTGCCATGCCTTGGGGTGGCGCGGTTGCGACCCGTGAATGGCGTGGGGGCGATGGGTCGCGCGTGGCGCAGGTGCAGGGCCTGGGCGGCAGCAGTTACTGCGTGCGGTTGCCATCGGCCAATCGCCTGCCCGATGTGGGCGCCGCACCGCGCGTGGCGCCCGTCACCAACTGCCCTTGATCCCGCCGATTGCCCTGGGGCCGCCGGGCCGCATCGCCGGTCAGCGCGCAGGCGTGCGCTCCAGCAGCATCGCGTCGCCGTAGCTGAAGAAGCGGTACTTCTGTGCGATGGCGTGGCGGTACAGGCCCATCACATGCGCGTAGCCGGCAAAGGCGCTCACCAGCATCATCAGCGTGCTCTTGGGCAGGTGGAAGTTGGTGATCAGCACGTCCACCACCTGAAAGGCAAACCCCGGCGTGATGAAGATGCTGGTGTCGCCCGACGCCTGGCCCGAGCGGGCCCATGATTCGAGCGTGCGCACCGTGGTCGTGCCCACCGCCACCACGCGGCCGCCGCGCTGGCGGCAGCGCTCCAGCGCGGCCAGCGTGGCGTGCGGCACCTCGTACCACTCGCTGTGCATCTGGTGCTCGGCCAGGTTCTCGGTCTTTACCGGCTGGAAGGTGCCGGCGCCCACGTGCAGCGTGACGCTGGCGCGCTCGATGCCGCGCGCCGCCAGGTCGTCCAGCACGCCGTCGTCGAAGTGCAGCGCGGCCGTGGGCGCGGCCACGGCGCCGGGGTTGCGGGCGAACACGGTCTGGTAGCGCTGGGTGTCCTCGGCTTCGTCGGGGTCGTGGTCGGCGTTCTGCTGGCGCTCGATGTAGGGCGGCAGCGGCAGGTGGCCGTGGCGCTCCATCAGCTCCCAGGGCGATTCGCCCGCGGGGCCCTGCAGCGCAAAGCGGAACAGCGGGCCGTCATCATGGGGCCAGCGCGACAGCAGCGTGGCGTCGAAGCCGCCGCCGTGGCGCCCGCCGGCCATGTGCACGGTGCTGCCGGGCAGGGGCTTCTTGCTGACCTTCATGTGGGCGACGACTTCATTGCCCGGGTTGTCGGCTTCGGCGGGCAGCACGCGCTCTATCAGCAGCTCCAGCTTGCCGCCGCTGGCCTTCTCGCCAAAGATGCGCGCCTTGACCACGCGCGTGTCGTTGAACACCAGCAGGTCGCCCGCGCGCAGCAGGCCGGGCAGGTCGCGGAAGATGCGGTCGGCAGGCTCGATGGCGCGGCCGTCGAGCAGGCGCGATGCGCTGCGCTCTGCGGCGGGGTGCTGGGCGATAAGTTCGGGGGGCAGCGAGAAGTCGAAGTCGCTGAGGGTGTAGGCGCGCGGCGCGCCGGGGTCGATGTCGGTCATGGTGCTTGAGGGCCGGACGGGCCCGTGCCAAGAAAGGCGGAGGTCAGGGGAAGAAAGGGTGCGATTGTCCCACGCGGCCTCCTGCATTACGCGCCACGGGCCGTGCCGGAGCGCGATGCGCCCGAGCGGGCCTGGCGGCCCGGGACCGGGGAAAAGACGCCCGCCTTCAGGCGCTGGCCACGGTAACCGTGGTAGCCTTTTTGATTCGATTGCTTCGTTCGCACCACCCCGCTCCATGCCTGCCGCTGCCCCCCGCGTTCCCCTGAGCCCCAAAGCCGCTGCAGCGCCTGCTGGCGCGGCCAAAGGCGGCGCGTCGGTAGCGCAGAAGGCGATGCACAAGCTGGGCCTCCAGCGCGACATCGACCTGGCGCTGCACCTGCCCCTGCGCTACGAGGACGAGACCCGCATCACCCCGCT
This sequence comes from Acidovorax sp. Leaf191, assembly GCF_001424425.1. Classification (GTDB taxonomy): domain Bacteria; phylum Pseudomonadota; class Gammaproteobacteria; order Burkholderiales; family Burkholderiaceae_C; genus Acidovorax. The sequence goes on along the minus strand of NZ_LMPT01000020.1, from coordinate 202,470 downwards.
GGCCAACGCGCGCGACGGCCAGATGGTGCAGGTCGAAGCCACCGTGATCGCCAGCGAGGTACAGCTGCGGCCGCGCCGCCAGCTGCTGGTGCAGGTCGAGGACGACACCGGCACCTGCGAACTGCGCTTCTTCAGCTTCTACCCCTCGCACCAGAAGACCCTGTCGGTGGGCGCGCGCCTGCGCATCCGCGGCGAGGTCAAGGGCGGCTTCTGGGGCCGGCAGATGCTGCACCCGGCGTTTCGGCTGGCGGGCGGCGAGCTGCCAGCCGCGCTCACGCCCGTCTACCCCACCACGGCCGGCCTGCCGCAGCCCTACCTGCGCCGCGCGGTGGTCGGTGCGCTGGCCCGGGTGGACCTGTCGGACACGCTGCCCCCTGGCACCGAGCCGCCGTATGCGCGGTTCAATAGCCAAAATGGCCTCCCGCGCTTGTTCAGCCTGCGCGAGGCGCTCACTTTTTTGCATCACCCCACGCCGGACGTGGCGATGTCCACGCTGGAAGACCACAGCCACCCGGCCTGGCAGCGGCTCAAGGTGGAGGAGCTGCTGGCCCAGCAGCTGTCGCAGCAGCAATCGCGCCGCGCGCGGGACATGCTGCGTGCGCCCGTGCTGCACGTGCGTCGGCCCACCGATGGTGCGCTGCCGCTGCACGAGCAACTGATGGCCGTGCTGCCCTTCAGCCTGACCGCCGCGCAGCGCCGCGTGGGCGAGGAGATCGCGGCCGACCTGGCGCGCCAGGTGCCCATGCACCGGCTGCTGCAGGGCGACGTGGGCTCGGGCAAGACCGTGGTCTCCGCCTTGGCCGCGTGCCTGGCCATGGACGCGGGCTGGCAGTGCGCGCTGATGGCGCCCACCGAAATTCTGGCCGAGCAGCATTTCGCCAAGATGATCGGCTGGCTCGAACCGCTGCTGGCCGCGCGCGGCCGCAAGGTGGCCTGGCTGGTGGGCGGGCAAAAGAAGAAGGACCGCACCGCCATGCTCGCGCTGGTCGAGAGCGGCGAGGCCGCGCTGGTGGTGGGCACCCACGCCGTGATCCAGGATCAGGTGCGGTTCAAGAACCTGGCGCTGGCCATCATCGACGAGCAGCACCGCTTTGGCGTCGCGCAGCGGCTGGCGCTGCGGCAAAAGCTGGCCGAGCACGGCATGGAGCCGCACATGCTGATGATGAGCGCCACGCCCATCCCGCGCACGCTGGCCATGAGCTACTACGCCGACCTCGACGTCTCGGTGATCGACGAGCTGCCTCCGGGCCGCACGCCCATCGTCACCAAGCTGATTGCCGACAGCCGCAAGGACGAAGTCATCGAGCGCATCGGCGCCCAGGTGCAGGCCGGCCGGCAGGTGTACTGGGTGTGCCCGCTGATCGAGGAAAGCGAGGCGCTGGACCTGAGTAACGCCACGGCCACGCACGCCGACCTGAGCGAAGCCTTGCCAGGCTGCATGGTCGGCCTGCTGCACTCGCGCATGCCCACCGCCGAGAAAAAGGCGGTGATGGCGCTGTTCACCAGCGGCCAGATGGGCGTGCTGGTCAGCACCACCGTGATCGAGGTGGGGGTGGACGTGCCCAATGCCTCGCTCATGGTCATCGAGCATGCCGAGCGTTTCGGCCTGTCGCAACTGCACCAGCTGCGCGGCCGCGTGGGCCGCGGCGCGGCGGCGTCCGCCTGCGTGCTGCTGTATGCCACCAACGACAGCGGCCGCGTGGGCGAGACCGCCAAGGAGCGCCTGCGCGCCATGGCCGAGACCAACGACGGCTTCGAGATCGCCCGCCGCGACCTGGAGATCCGCGGCCCCGGCGAGTTCCTGGGCGCGCGCCAGTCGGGCGACGCGCTGCTGCGCTTTGCCGACCTGGCCACCGACACCGTGCTGCTCGACTGGGCCCGCGAGCTGGCGCCGGTCATGCTGGACCGCTACCCGGACCTGGCGGCGAAACACGTGGCGCGCTGGTTGGGTGGAAAATCGGACTATCTGAAGGCATGAAGATGGCATTCCCCCGAAGCCGCCACGGGCAGGGGACTGCCATTCACCCCCAGCCCAGGAACAGACCATGACCCTGACCGAACTCAAATACATCGTCGCCGTGGCGCGCGAGAAGCACTTTGGCCATGCGGCCGATGCCTGCTATGTCTCGCAGCCCACGCTGTCGGTGGCGATCAAGAAGCTGGAGGAAGAGCTCGATGTGAAGCTCTTCGAGCGCAGCGCGGGCGAGGTATCGGTCACGCCGCTGGGCGAGGAGATCGTGCGCCAAGCGCAGAGCGTGCTGGAGCAGGCCGCGGCCATCAAGGAGATCGCCAAGCGCGGCAAGGACCCGCTGGCGGGCCCGCTGACCCTGGGCGTGATCTACACCATCGGGCCCTACCTGCTGCCCGACCTGGTGCGCCAGGCCATCGGCCGCTCGCCCCAGATGCCGCTGATGCTGCAGGAGAACTTCACCGTCAAGCTGCTGGAGATGCTGCGCACCGGCGAGATCGACTGCGCCATCCTCGCCGAGCCGTTCCCCGACACCGGGCTGGCCATGGCGCCGCTGTACGACGAGCCCTTCATGGCGGCCGTACCCAGTTCGCACCCGCTGGCGGCCAAGAAGTCCGTCACCGCCGCCGAGCTCAAGAGCGAGACCATGCTGCTGCTGGGCTCGGGCCACTGCTTTCGCGACCATGTGCTCGAGGTCTGCCCCGAGTTCGCGCGCTTTTCCAGCAACGCCGAGGGCATCCGCAAGTCGTTCGAGGGCTCGTCGCTCGAGACCATCAAGCACATGGTGGCGGCAGGCATGGGCGTGACGCTGGTGCCGCGCCTGTCGGTGCCGCGCGATGCGCTGCTCACGGTGTCGCGCCGCCGCAAGAGCGACGAAACCTACGTGCGCTACCTGCCCATCCGCGAGGAGGACGGCGGCCCGCCGCCCATGCGCCGCGTGGTGCTGGCCTGGCGGCGCAGCTTCACCCGCTACGAGGCGATTGCCGCGCTGCGCAACGCGGTGTACGCGTGCGAGTTGCCGGGCGTCAAGCGGCTGTCCTGAACATCGCTTCGACGGCTGTTTCGATCGCCGCCTGAGCAGGGCGGCAAGGGCTACACTTTCGCCCCGCATGGCGTGCAGTCTTTCAGGGGCCCGCCACGGGCGGCGACAACGCGCTGCCCGGACTGCAGGCCGAGCGACAGGCGGCCCGCAGGCGCCGTGCGCACTCCACAACCCAAGGAAAACAAGCAATGAAGAAGATTCTGATGGCCGCCAGCCTGGCCGTGGGCCTGGCCGCGTGCACCAGCATGCCCACCAACGCACCCTCGGCGGGCACGGTCAAGAAGGCCGACATGGACCGCCTGGTGGCCGTGCTGCCCGCTGCAGCGCAAGGCAGCTTCACCGAGTTCCTGGCCCAGGCCGCGCGCGAGAACGCGCTGCTGCGCGCCAGCGTGGCGGCCTATGCGGCCAAACAGCCGCTGGCGGGCGATGACCTGGTCAACATCAGCCGGCTGCTGGGCCTGTACAACCGCCTGCACAACCAGGCCGCGGTGATCGACGCCACGGCGAAGATGGTGGCCATCCCCACGGTGCGCGCCGACAAGGTGCCGCCGCACGAGGACAAGAACATCATCGCCTTCGGCGCGCTGGTCGAGGGCATGGCCCGCGACTTCGGCCTGGTGTACCGCAACGTGGACAACCGCATCTTCGAAGTGAAGCTGCCCGGCAGCAGCAGTGAGGAGTTCGGCATCCTCACCCACGCCGACGTGGTGCCCGTGGTGGCCGACGAATGGGTGCTGGACGACGGCACGCGCCTGGACCCCTTCAAGCTCACCCGCGTGGGCGGCAACCTGTACGGCCGCGGCTCCATCGACGACAAGGGCTCCATCGCTGCCGTGCTGTACGCCATGAAGGCCGTGAAGGAAAGCGGCCTGCCGCTGTCGCGCACCATCCGCCTCATGATCGAGACGACCGAAGAGACCGGTGGCGACGCGATGAAGTACTACCGCGCCAAGACCGCGCTGCCCGAGTACAACATCGTGCTGGACAGCAAGTACCCCGCCGTGGTGGCCGAAAAGGGCTCCGGCGCGCTGCGCGCCTCGTTCGCGCTGGGGCCGGCGGCCGGTGCCGGTGCCACCGCCATCACCGCCATGGCAGGGGCCGCATCGACCAATGCCGTGCCGCAGACCGCCACGGCCAGGCTGCAAGGCGGCAACACCGCCGATGTGGCGGCGCGCCTGAACGCTGCCAAGGCTGCGTTCGTCGAGAAGTACAAGCCGCAGGGTGGCCCCTTCAGCATCGACGTCACGCAGGACGGCGCCGCCGTGCAGGTCAAGGTCACCGGCGCATCGGCCCACGGCTCGCGCCCTGAAGAAGGCGTGAACCCGCTGCCGCGCCTGGCGCTGTTCCTCAAGGAGTCCGGCGTCGCGCTGGCCCCCAACGGTTACGCGCAGGCCGTGCGCTACCTCACCGACCTGTATGGCACCGACTACCTGGGCCGCACGCTGGGCCTGGCGTATGCCGACGACTTCATGGGCCCACTCACCATGTCGCCCAACCTCGTGCGCGAGAAGGATGGCCAGGTCGATGTGCTCGTGAACGTGCGCATGCCCCGCGGCAGCACGCCCGAGGCGCTCTCGCAGGCCACCTCGGCCAGGATCAAGGCCTGGGGCACCCAGGCCGGCGTGGCGGTGGAGGTGGACCACCAACAGGGCAACTGGATGGCCCGCGACCCCAAGGGCGCCTGGCTCTCCACGTTGCTCAACACCTTCGGCGACACCACGGGCCTCGAAGCCAAGCCCGTGCCCACGGCCGGCAGCACCACGGCCAAGCTCATGCCCAACGCCATCAACTTCGGCCCCGCCATGCCCGGCAAGAAGTACACGGCGCACAACGCCAAGGAGTTCAAGGAAGTGGTGGACCTGGACGCGGACATGCAGATGTTCACCGAGATGCTCGTGCGCATCGGGAATTTGAGCCAGATGCAGTGATGGCTTTGGCGCCTGCGCTAAAGTGATCCGTCAGCCGCCGTGCGCTGCAGCTCCGGGCCCACCGGGGCCGCAGCGCACGGCGGATTCCATCGATTGACCCTCATCCAACGAAGGAGCTCCCCATGGCCAAGGCCCCCAAGACCGCCACACCTGCCACCACCGCCCCCCGCATCAATATCGGCATCAGCGACAAGGACCGCGCCGCCATCGCGCAGGGCCTCTCGCGCCTGCTGGCGGACACCTACACGCTGTACCTGACCACGCACAACTTCCACTGGAACGTGACGGGCCCGATGTTCAACACGCTGCACACCATGTTCATGGCGCAGTACACCGAGCTGTGGAACGCGGTCGACCCGGTCGCCGAGCGCATCCGCTCGCTGGGCCACGTGGCCCCCGGCTCGTACGCCGAATTCGGCAAGCTGGCCACCGTGCCCGACGCGCCCAGCCAGCCGCCCAAGGCGCTGGAGATGGTGCGCATCCTGGTCGAAGGCCATGAGGCTGTGGCCCGCACCGCGCGCAGCCTGTTCCCGCTGGCCGACAAGGCCAGCGACGAGCCCACCGCCGACCTGCTGACCCAGCGCCTCACGGTGCACGAGCAGACCGCGTGGATGCTGCGCTCGCTGCTGGAAGAATGAGAGCCGGGTAAGTAAGCCACCGCTTCGGTGGCAGCCCAGGGCCGCCGCTCCGGTGCACCGGAGCGGCCATCCCGCCTGCCGGGGGACGTCTGCAAAGTGCGTTTTGTCCTACAGAACGTGTGAGCAGTTGTACGGATGATGCGAGTTTTGATCATGCTGCCCATCGCGGCGGTGTGGCGGCTGGACCAACCCGGTGATCTATGCGAATCCTGTACGTTGAAGACAACCCCGAGCTGCGCGAAACCATCGGCATGCTGATGGAAGGCGACGGCCAGACGGTGACCTCGTGCGCCACGGCCGAAGAGGCGCTGGCGCTTGATGCCGAGGACCCCTTCGACCTGCTCGTCTCCGACGTCAGCCTGCCCGGCATGTCGGGCACGGACCTGGCCCGCAAGGTGCTGGCCGTGGACCCGCAGCGCTGGGTGGTGCTGTGCACCGGCTACGAGCTGGGCGACTATGCCTCCGCCTGGGGCCCGAACGTGCGCACGCTGCTCAAGCCCTTCGAGCTGGAAGACCTGGAGAGCCTGCTGGACTCCATCCGCGCTGCAGTCCACCGCACCGCGGCCTGACAGGCACTTCGGCGCCGCCCGCCGCCCGGACCCCGCGCCTTCGCTCTGAGCCCTGTCCCCGAGCCTTCGCCCTGAGCCGGCCTGTACCGCAGCAGTACAGGCCACCCCGACCCCCACACCTTCCCGTCCCTGTCGAGCCCCCGCCGGGTTGGCCTTGGGCCTGCGCCCGCGCTACGCCAGCCTGTCTCCCGGCCTGTCCGCCCGCCGGTCGGCGGCAGGGCAGGGCGCCACCCGCGGCAGCTCCACCCGAAAGCGCGTGGTGCCGTCCTGCGAGGACGCATGGATATGCCCGCCGTGCGCCCGCACGATCTGGTGGGCGATGAACAGGCCCAGGCCCAGCCCCTGATGGCGCCCGGGCGCGCGCTCCCGCCCGCGGAACGGGTCGAACAGATGGGGCAGGAGGTCGGGCGCGATGGTGCCGCCGTTGGCCACCTCCAGCACCAGCGTGTCGGCCAGGCGACCGTCCAGCAGCACCTGCACCGGCTCGCCTTCCGCCCCGTGGTGCACGGCATTGCCGACCAGGTTGGTCACCACCTGGCACAGCCGCTCGCCGTCCCACGTGCCTGACAGGTCCCCCTGCAGCGTGGACGCGATGGTGCGGTCCGGGTGGCCGGTCTGGATTTCACCCAGGACGCGCTGCACCAGCACCTGCATGTCGGTCGGGCCGGGCTGAAGGCCCAGCCCGCCGGCTTGGCGGATGCGGGTGACGTCCAGCAGGTCCTCGATCATGCCGGCCATGCGCTGGCTGCTGCCGAGCACGCGGTCCGCCATGGCTTCGATCTTGTCCGGCTCGGGTTGGCGCTTGAGCAGGGTGGCCGCCGCCGTGATCGACATCAGCGGGGTGCGCAGGTCGTGGCTCAGCACGGCCATGAACATCTCGTTGATGCGCAGCGCCTGGGTGCGTTCGTGCAGCTCGTGGGCCAGCGCCTGCTTGCGCCGGTGCAGGTCGAAGAACACCTGGGCCTTGGTGGCGAGCATGTGCGGGTCGATGGGCTTGTACAGAAAGTCCACCGCCCCGGTTTCGTAGCCCCGGAACTGCCAGTTCTGCTCGCGCGAACCGGCGGTCATGAAGATCAGCGGGATGTGCCGCGTGCGTTCGCTGCCGCGCATCAGCTCGGCCAGTTCGAACCCGTTCATCTCGGGCATCTGCACGTCCAGCAGCGCCAGGGCCACGTCGCTGTGGCTGAGCAGCAGCTCCAGCGCCTCGGGGCCCGACTGGGCCTTCAGGATCTCGATGCCTTCGCGCTGCTGCAGCAGGGCTTCGAGCGCGATCAGGTTCTCCTGCACGTCATCGACCAGCAGGCACTTGATGCGCTCGGTGGGCGCAGGCGGGGGGGGCGATGTCAGGGGGTTCATCGGGCGGTCCGGGTACATCATCGTCACAGCAGGCTTTGTTGGTGCAGTTGCGCAAGCAATGCTGCGATGCCCGCGGGGGGCAGGGTGTGGTCTACGGGCGTGCTGGCCAGCGCGGCCAGGGGCATCGCCGGCATGGGGGCGCTGGCCGGGTCCTGCACGATGGCCAGGCCGCCGGCCGAGCGGATGGCCGCCAGGCCCCGCGCGCCGTCTTCGTTGGCGCCCGACAGCAGGATGCCCACCAGGCGCGGGCCGTACAGGTCGGCGGCGGACTCGAACAGCACATCGATGGAGGGCCGCGAGAAGTGCACCGGTGCATCCACCGACAGCGACAGGCGTGGCCCCTCGTCCAGCAGCAGATGGTAGTCCGGCGGCGCGAAGTACACGTTGCCGGGCTGCAGCTCGTCCTTGTCCCCGGCCTCCTGCAATGGCAGGGCGCAGCGCTGGCGGAAGATGTCCGCCAGCAGGCTGCGCCGGTCGCGCGGCAGGTGCAGCACCACCACCAGGGGGGCCTGCAGCGTGGCCGGCAGGGCCGGCAGCAGGGCCACGAGGGCTTCGACGCCACCCGAGGAGCCGCCCACCACGATGGCGTCGTAGGCGGGGCGGGGGGCGGCCGCCGCAGCGGTGGTCGCGGCGCTCACAGGCCGGCCTTCTTGCGGTAGATGCGGTCTTCGAGCACGAAGTCGTCGAACGCCGGGGCCTCCGCCGAAAAGCGCAGCGACTCCTTGGAGCCCAGGCCCAGAAAGCCCCGGTGGCACAACGCCTCGCGAAACAGCCCGAGCGCGCGGTTTTGCAGGTCGCGCTCGAAGTAGATCAGCACGTTGCGGCAGGACACCAGGTGCACCTCGGCGAACACGCTGTCGGTGGCCAGGCTGTGGTCCGAGAACACCACATGTTCGCGCAGCGACTTGTCGAACACCACGCGGCCATAGCGCGCGGTGTAGTAGTCCGACAGCGAGCTGCGCGCGCCCGAGCGTGCGTGGTTCTCGGTGAACGCCGCCACACGCGCGAGGTCGAACACGCCGGATTCGGCCAGGCGCAGCGCGTGCGGGTTGATGTCGGTGGCGTAGATCAGGGTGCGGTCCAGCAGGCCTTCTTCCTGCAGCAGGATGGCCAGCGAGTACACCTCTTCGCCCGCGCTGCAGCCGGCCACCCAGACCTTGAGCGAGGGGTAGGTGCGCAGCAGCGGCACCACTTCTTCGCGCAGCGAGCGGAAGTACGTGGGGTCGCGGAACATGTCGCTCACCTGCACGGTGAGGTACTCCAGCAGCGCCGGGAACACGTGGGGCTCGTGCAGCACGCGGTCCTGCAGCTGCGACAGGGTCTTGCACTGGAACTCGATCAGCGCCGTGGTCAGCCGGCGCTTGAGCGATGCCGGCGAGTACCCCCGGAAGTCGTAGTGGTAGCGGTGGTAGATCGCATCGATCAGCAGGTGCTGCTCGATGTCTGCGGTCTTCGCTTTCTTCAAGAGGGACATGGGCCGGGCTGGGGTGCTCGCTGGGTGGGTTACTTGGGCATCCAGACGCGCACGAGCGACAGGAGTTTTTCCACATCCAGCGGCTTGGCGATGTAGTCGTTGGCGCCGGCGGCCAGGCACTTTTCCTGATCGTCCTTCATGGCCTTGGCGGTCAGCGCGATGATGGGCAGGCGGCGCCATGCGGGGCGGTTGCGGATCTCGCGCATGGCGGTGTAGCCGTCCATCTCCGGCATCATGATGTCCATCAGCACCAGGTCCACCGCAGGGCCGCTGGCGTCGGCGCGTTCCAGCGCCTCCAGTGCCTCGATGCCGTTGCGGGCAATCTGCAGCTTGATGCCCGTGGGCTCCAGGATGCTCGAGAGCGCGAACACGTTGCGCACGTCGTCTTCCACCACCAGCACATTGCGGCCTTCCAGCGCCGTCTCGCGGCTGCGCGCGGACTGCAGCATCTGGCGGTGCTCCGCCGACAGCTCGGACTCGACCTGGTGCAGGAACAGCGTGACCTCGTCGAGCAGCCGCTCGGGCGAGCGGGCGTCCTTGACGATGATGGATTTGGAGAAGCGCCGCAGCTGCTGCTCCTCGTCGCGCGACAGTGCGCGGCCGGTGTAGACGATGACGGGCGGGAACGACACGCCGTCCTGCTCGGTCATCTGCTGCAGCAGCTCGAAGCCGGTGAGGTCGGGCAGGTTCAGGTCCATCACCATGCAGTCGAAGGTGGAGCCGCGCAGGTGGTCCAGCGCCACCCCGGCGGTGCCGGCGCAGACGATCTCCACGTCGTCGCGGCTCAAGAGGTGGCGCACGCTCTCGCGCTGGCGCTCGTCGTCTTCCACCACCAGCACGCGGCGCAGGTTCTGGGTGAACTTGGCCTCCAGGCGCTGCAGGGCCTGCACGAGCTCGTCGCGCTTGACGGGCTTGAGCGCGTAGCCCACGGCGCCGCGGCCCATGGCCTCCTGCGAATAGTCCGCCACCGACACCACGTGCACGGGGATGTGCCGCGTGACCGGGTTGCGCTTGAGCTGGTCGAGCACGCCCAGGCCGGAGAAGTCGGGCAGGTTCACGTCCAGCACGATGGCGCTGGGCAGCAGCTGCGCGGCCATGGCCAGGCCGTCCGCCGCGTTGAAGGCCATGTGGCTCTCGAAGTCCATTTCACGGGCCAGGTCGCACAGGATGTTGGCGAAGCGCTCGTCGTCTTCCACGACGAGGATGCTGCGGGCACTCGCGCGCAGGGGCGCTGCGGCGCCGGTGGCGGCCGCCTGAGGCGCTGCGATGGCGCCCAGCGCCTGGGCCACGCCCGCCAGTTGGGGCGCGGTCGGTGCCAGGGCCGCGGGCGTCGCCATGGGGGCGGTGTGTGCGGCATGGGCGGGTTGTGCGGTGTACGGAGTGCCCGCAGCCGCTGCCGCATCTGCCTGCAGCGCTGCCAGCCGCGCCGGCAGCGTCAATGTGAACACGCTGCCTTCGCCAGGCGTGCTCTCGACCGAGATCGCGCCGCCCAGCAGCTGCGCCAGGTCGCGCGAGATCGACAGGCCCAGCCCCGTGCCGCCGTACTTGCGGTGGGTGCTGCCGTCGGCCTGGCGGAAGGCTTCGAAAATCAGCTCCTGCTGGTGCGCGGGGATGCCGATGCCCGTGTCCCGCACCGCAAACACCACCGTATCCCCCGTGCCGCGCGACACCTGCAGGGTGATGGAGCCTTTTTCGGTGAACTTGAGCGCGTTGGACAGCAGGTTCTTGAGCACCTGGCCCAGGCGCAGCGGGTCGGTCTCCATCGTGGGCACGTCCGCGGCCACGGTGGCCGACAGTGCCAGGCCCTTCTCCTGGGCCAGCAGGCGCAGCGGCTCCACCAGCGCCTGCACCGCCTTGCCCACCTGCACGGTCTCGACCGACACGGTGGCCTGGCCGGCCTCGATCTTGGCCAGGTCGAGGATGTCGTTGATCAGCGCCAGCAGGTCGTTGCCCGCGGAGTAGATGGTCTGGGCGTACTTCACCTGGTCGCCGGAGAGGTTGCCGGGCTTGTTGTCGGCCAAGAGCTTGGCGAGGATGAGCGTGGAGTTCAGCGGGGTGCGCAGCTCGTGGCTCATGTTGGCCAGGAACTCGCTCTTGTACTGGCTGGCCGTTTCCAGCTCGCGCGCCTTGTCGGTCAGGGCGCTCTGGGCGCGCAGCATCTGTTCGCGCTGGTATTCCAGCTGCTGGGTCTGCTCTTCCAGGTGGGCGTTGGTCTGCTCCAGCTCGGTCTGCTGCACCTCCATCTGCGCCTGCGACTCCTGCAGGATGCGGCTTTGCTGCTCCAGCTCTTCGTTGTTCACGCGCAGCTCTTCCTGCTGCGTCTGCAGTTCCTCGGACTGGCGCTGTGTTTCCTCCAGCAGCGCTTCCAGCCGGGTGCGGTCCGCGCCGGAGCGGATGGCGATGGCCAGCATCTCGGAGGCACGCTCCATCAGGCTGCGCTCGGCATCGTCCAGCGCGCGGTAGAAGCCCAGCTCGATCACGGCATACACCTTGCCGTTTTCCACCGCGGGGGCCACCAGCAGCTCGGCCGGGCTCGATTGGCCCGTGCTGGACGACACCAGCAAGTGGGTGGAAGGCACGTCGCGCACGTGCAGCAGTGTGCGGGTGCGCGCTGCCTCGCCCACCAGGCCTTCGTTGGCCAGCAGCGTCTGGGTGAGCCGCTCGCGCGGCAGCGCATAGCCGCCGAACAGCGAGAACCCGCCGCCGGACTCGGCCACGTAGCCTGCGCCCACGTTGGCCTTGAGGTAGCCGGCCAGGTACTCCAGGGCCAGCTTGCCGATGTCTTCCAGCCGGTGGTCGCCCTGCAGGCGCTGGCCCAGGCCGGTCAGGCCGGCGGACACCCACGACTGCCGCGACTTGGAGCGGTATTCCCGCGAGGTCATGGCGGCCGAGGCGCAGATCAGCGCCAGCAGCACGATCGAGCCGCCCCACGAGTAGTAGGCCGACATCGTCGCAGCATCCACCCAGGCCTGGCGGCGGGATTCCAGTTGCTGGCTCTGCAGGGTGAACAGGTCGGACGAGAGGTCGCGCACCCGGTCCATCAGATTCTTGCCCGCGTCGGTGCGCACCAGGGCCATGGCGGCGTCCCGGTTGCCGCCTTTGTACAGTTCGACGGTTTCGTTCAGCTCGCGCAGCTTCTGCCGCGTGAGGTCGTCGATCTGCGTCACCATGCGGCGGTGGATCGGGTCGTCGTTGGTGCTGGCCTTGAGGGCCGTCATCTGCCGGTCCAGCGACGTCAATGCCAGTTGGTAGGGCTGCAGGTAGCTCACCTCGCCTGTCAGCAGGAAGCCGCGCTGGCCGGTTTCGGCGTCCTTGAGCGCGGAGTTGAACAAATTGAGCTGGCGCATCGCCAGCGTGGTGCGGTCCATGGCCGCCACGGCGTCGCCGCGCATTTCGGACGCGCGGAAGTTGACCAGGGCAATGACCAGGGTGGCCAGTGCGGCCACGACGAAGCCCGCCATCAGCGTGCGGGGGATGGCAAAGCGTGTGGTGGCCTGTGTACTGGAGGATCTGGGCATGCGGTGCAGGTCCTTAGGGGTGGTGTGACCCGGGGACTTTACCGGGTTTGCAACGCTTGTTACAGGGAGAGCCCTGCCGGGGTGCGGCCAATCGGCGCTCACCGCTCAGGCCCGGACCCGGGTGCGGCCGGCCAGCCGGCTGCTACATTCGCACAGCCCGCGCCCCCGGCAGGCTGATCCTGCCCCCGTTGTGCCCCCGCTGTGCCGCCTGGTGCCGCGTTCCAGCCCTTTCTTTCGCATCTGCCTGCCGCATGTCCACCGTCGCCCCCCGCAGCCGCTTCGCCCTGTACCTCGACCTCATCCGCTGGGACCGCCCCGCCGGCTGGCTGGTGTGCCTGTGGCCCACGCTGTCCGCGTTGTGGATCGCGGCCGACGGCTTTCCGGGCTGGCACCTGCTTGCGGTGTTCGTGCTGGGCACCATCCTCATGCGCAGCGCTGGCTGCTGCGTGAACGATGTGGCCGACCGCGACTTCGACAAGCACGTCAAGCGCACCGCGCAGCGCCCCGTGACCACCGGCGCCGTGTCGGTGAAGGAGGCCCTGGGGCTGGGCGCCGTGCTGGCGCTGCTGGCGTTCGGCCTGGTGCTCACCACCAACGCGGCGGCCATTGCCTGGTCGGTGCCCGCGCTGCTGGTGGCCATCGCCTACCCTTTCACCAAGCGCATCATCTCCATGCCGCAGGCGGTGCTGGGCATCGCCTTCAACTTCGGCATCGTGATCGCTTTCGCCGCCGTGCAGGGCACCGTGCCCGCCGTGGCATGGTGGATGTGGCTGGGCAACCTGTGCTGGGTGCTGGCCTACGACACCGAATACGCCATGGTCGATCGCGACGACGACCTCAAGATCGGCATCAAGACATCGGCCATCACCCTGGGCCGACGGGATGTGCCGGCGATCGTGGCCTTCTACCTGGCTTTCCTGGCTATTTGGGTCCTGGCGCTGGCCCCGTATGCGCTAGGTGCTATTTTTTATATAGCAATCGCCGCCGCGCTCGCCCAGGTGGCCTGGCACTGGAGCCTGATCCGCCACCGCACCCGCGAGGGCTGCTTCAAGGCCTTTCGGGTGAACCACTGGCTGGGCGCCACGGTGTTTGCAGGCATCGCGGGCAGCTACCTGGTGCGCCAGTAAACTGGCGTCCGCCGATCCATCCCCCTGTCCCCAGATCCAACATGAGATACGCATGGCCACCTCTCCCTTGACTGCGACTGTGATTGGCGGCAACGCGGTGGTACCGCAGGCTGCCGCGGCCTGGCCCGCGACCGGGCCAGATGCCACCGGAGCGCTGGTGCTCCCCGCCCACTTTCCCGTCGCCCTGAATGCCGAGCAGCAGCAACAGGTGCAGCAAAGCCTGTCGCAGGTGGACTTTCTGGCCATGCCCACCCGCGAGGTCGTCACGCTGGGGGCGGACATCGAGACGGCCCTGCACCGCACGCTCGACGGCTTTCTGGCGCGCATCGACCAGGGCAGCGACCCGAAGATCTTCAAGCTCATCGCCAGCCTCAAGGAGGCGGTCGACAAGGAAGACCTGCCGGCCCTGGCCCGCAAGATCACCCACCCCGAGCCCAGCCTGCTCTCACGCATCGGCGGCCTGTTCAGCAAGGCCGCGGCGGCCAAGGCGCTGGCCGCCGTGTGGGAGGAAACCCGCCGCCTGGCCCAGGGCAAGACGAAGACGCTGGTCGACGTGGTGCAGAAGATGGATGTCGAACTGCGCCAGGAGCAGCAAAAGCTCGACGGCGAGATCCGCGCGCTGGAGCGGCTCAAGGACGCCTACCGGGGCCGCTACAGCGACTTCGCCGTGGTGGTGGCCTTCCTGTCCGTGTTCCTGGTGCGCTCGCGCGAGCTGGTGGCGCAGGCGGAGCAGGCCGTGCAGCCGGGCGATGCGCAAGCATCCGTGCGCCTGAGCGAGCTCAAGGACAAGCTGCAGGCGCTGGAGTCGCGCGCGCTGGCGCTGGAGGGCACGCTGAGCCGCCTGCCGGCCGACCAGCTCGTGATCCGCCAGCTGCAGAACGCCGCCATCGCCACGCTGCAAGAGACCACCACCACCGCATCGAGCCGCTTCGCCAGCATCAAGATGACGCTGCTGACCCTGCACGGCGCGCTGGTCACCCAGTCGGTACAGCAGCTGGCCGACCACGGCGCGGCGCTGGACCAGAACCTTGCGGGTGTGCGCTCGGTGCTGATGAAGGACGTGGTGACCAAGGCCGCCAACGCCCCGGGCGACAACCGCCTGGCCCAGGCGCAGCAGCTGCAGGCGATCGTCGCCGATACCGCCCAACTGGTGGGCGTGGTGGAGCAGGCCCGCGCCGACAACCAGCAGAAATTCGCGCAGGCCCGCGAGATGTTCGCCCAGGCCCGCCAGGACATGCTGGCCGTGGGCCAGCAGCTGCGCCCCGACCAGCCCCTGAAGTATTGACCCGGCGCAGCTGACCCTTCAACAGATCCAACGTCCAAAAACCCGACATGGCCCTCGAACTCAAACTCTCCAAACCCGGCGACGCCGCCCCCAAACTGTCGCTGAACCTCGCCAAGCCCGCGCGCTTCACCGTGGAGCTGTACTGGGATTCCGCGCACGACCTGGACACCCACGCGCTGCTGGCCACCAATGGCGGCGGCGGTGCCAAGGTGACCAGCTTCGACCAGGTGCTGAGCACCTACAACGCCAAGAAGACCAACCCCCAAGGCGTGCTGACCACGCACGCCGACGGCTCGTTCTCCACCCCGGAAGGCGGCATCACCCATTCGGGCGACGCGCGCACGGGCGTGAACCTGGACGTGGACGAAACCCTGTCCATCGACGGCAGCAAGATCCCGGCCGGCGTGAACGAGATCCCGATCTTCGTGACCATCCACGCTGCCGGGGCGGCCAATTTCTCGTCGGTGAAGAATGCCGGCATCCGCATCAAGAACGACCAGGGGCTGGTGCTGGGCGAGTACCTGCTGTCCAATGAGTTCGGCCCCTTCAATGCCGTGCAGATGGGCAGCCTGCTGCTGGAAGGCAGCGGTTGGCACTACCTGGCCGCGGGCAGCGGCTTCAACGGCGATTTCAACTTCATCCTGTCGCACTTTTCCTGACATGCCGTGAGTGGCCCTCGCCAGGCCCGCCACCGCCGCGTTGCCTGCACTGGATGAAGCCCAAGGTCATCACCCACACGCCCGCCACCCCGCCACCCGGCGCCCCGTCTGCCCAGGGGCCGCAGGATGCGGGCGGCGGCCGCGTGCTGCGCGCCACGGTGATCGCGTCCGGCGCACCCGGCGCACCCGCTGCAGCGCCGGCAATGCCTGCACCGGGGGGGCTCTCCGCAGCGCCCACCACCGTCGTGTCCCCGCCAGGCAGTGCCGCCGTGGGCCGCAGGGCGCCGCCTTCGGTGGTGCCCGGCACCATCCGGCGGGGGGTGGATGTCAGCCTGCGCCAGTTGTCCGAGCGGTTTCCCGGCGCGCGGCCCGAAGTGCTGCAGCAGGCCGAGCGCCTGCTGCAGGACACGGTCATCGATACCTTGAGCGCAGCGCAGGCCGCGCGCTGGGGCGACGAGGCGCAGCGCCACTATGGCGCGCTGGTCGATGCGTCCTTGCAGATCATCCATTCCGACACGCTGCAGGCCAGCCTGCGCCACATGGCCCGGCTGCACGCCCTGCTGGAGGTGGTGGCCGAAAAATGGCAGGCCCCCGCCAAATCCTCGTTGCGCTTTTGGAAGAGCGATGCCGGACCCGGCCAGGTGCTGCAGGCCAGCCAGGGCGAGCTGGCGCAGCTGCGGCAGCACCTGTCGCAGGCCCTGCCGGCCTTGCGCACGCTGCAGTCCGAGCTGCAAGCCATCTCGGGGGAGCTCGCCCCCTTGGCGCTGCGGCTCGATGCGCTGAGCCTGGCGGCGCACTACCTGGCCGATGCGGTGAGCGCCGGGCCGGGCACCGACGCCGACCCGCGCGCCTACGCCCTGGTGCAACGCGCCAGCGCGTTGGCGCAGACGGTGCTGCACATCCACAGCGGCATGGTGCTGCGCCAGGGCAGCCAGCACCACCTGGACGCATTGATCCACCGCATTCAGGACACCGTACTGATGGCCTTGCCCGCCTGGATGGAAAAGGTGACGCTGGCCACCCAGTCGCGCCCATTGAACGACACCGAGCGCTACGCGCTCGCCCAACAGCTGCAAGGCCTTCTGGGCCTGCTTCACATCTCCTGACTTCACGGACCCCACACATGGCGTTGACCCTGGACCTGAACAAATCGCAGCAAGCCCTCGTGCTGAACCTGGCCAAAGCGGGCGTGAGCGACCCACCCAAGGTGGACGTCGCCTTCGTGATGGACGTGTCCGGGTCCTTCGACGATGAACACCGCCAGGGCGTCACCAACGACCTGCTCACGCGGCTGATCCCCTGGGCTGCGCTGTTCGACCCCGACCAGAAGATGGAGGTCTACACCTTCTCCAACGGCCCCCGCAACGTGCACCACGCGGCCGACGTGAGCGCCCGCAACTACGCGGGCTACGTGCAGCGCGAAATCATCGGCTGCCCGGGCTACCAGGGCGGCACCGACTATTCGTACGTGCTGGAGCGCGTGCTGGCCGACTTTGGCTGGGCGCCCGCTGCGGCCCGGCCCCAAGGCTTCTTCGCCAGGCTGCTGGGCGCCAGCGCTGCCGCGGCGCCCGCCGTCGCGCCGCGCCAGACGCTGATCTTCTTCGTGACCGACGGCGAAAGCTCCGACGAAGCCAAGACCACCGCGCTGCTCAAGGCCTCGCAAGCCCGGGGTGATGGCGTGTACTTCCACTTCCTGGGGGTGAGCAACCAGTCGGCGAAGTTTCCGTACATCGAGCGCCTGGGCGAGCAGTTCGGCAACGTGGGCTTCACCGCCGTCAACCAGGTGCGCAGCTGGGTGAAGCAGCCGGACGACGCCATCAACCAGGCGCTCATCAGCGACGAACTGGTGGCCTGGCTGAAGGGCGGCCGCGCCTGAGCGTCCGGTGCCCCTGAGCGCGCGGGCCGGTGTGCGATGGCCTGCGGACTGACGACCACGCTGGGTCGCCGCGGTGGAAAGTGTTGCATCCCGGCCGACGGGGTTGTAAGAGTTGTGACAGGGCTGGCCCATGGCCTGGGCGCTCCTGAGAATCTGGCCCGGGCCGGTTCAGGCCCCGCCACCCGAAGGCGAGGAACCAGGCCCTGAAATGCCTGGCGGCCAAGGGGTGGTGAATCTCTGCGCTGCGGGCCTGTGCCTGCGGCGTGTCACTCCAAAGACTCCAGGCTTGCATGAAGAATAAAACACACACTTTGCGCGCTCTGCGTTTCCTGTCGGCCGGTGCGGCCCTGTCGTGCCTTGTCGCGCCAGTGCTCGCGGCGGACTACAGCCCTTACCCCAAGGCCGGGGTGTACGAGGCAAGCGACGGCAGCTTCGAACGCCTGCTCACCGTCAAGCCCAACGGCAAATTCACGCTGGAGGTGGCTGAAAAAGGCAAACCCGGCAACCTGCGCAGTGGCTCGGGCGAAGGCAGGCTGGCCGATGCGCCGGGCGGCTGGACCTTCAGCGAAGGCCGCTGCACCATGACCTTGAAACGTGCCGCCGGCGGCATGCAGATGCGGGTGGAGGCCTGCGCCAGCGCCTGGGGCGATGTGCCGTTCGATGGCAAATACGCTTACCAGGGCGAGGAAGCCTCGGCACCAGTGGCCAAGGCAGGCCCGGCCCGCAGCGCACCGCCTGCCGCGGCGCCTGCCATGGCTGCGGCCCCTGCTGCGGCGCCCGCAACCCCGGGTGCCGCCGGCGCACCGGCGGCACCCAGCGCGGGCCTGCCGTCGCGCAAGGCGCTGAGCCAGCAGTGGACCCAGCTGTCGTCCGACACCGTGGCCGGAGGCAAAAGCGCCCGGTTCTGGGCCCAGCCCGCGCCCGGCGCTGCGGCCGGCCCGGGGCTCGAGCATTTCACCGCCGCCGGTTTTGTGATCGATGTCGGCACCGCGTACGACCGCCTGTCCGCCGCAGACATGGCCAAGCCGCCGCTCCAGCTGGTGCAGGTTCCGCTGCCGCCCGTCACGGCCAAGGAAGGGCTGGAGTTCGAGGTGGAGTGCCGCTACGGCAAGGCCGACAAGGCGGTGGCCATCAACGTCAGCAGCGTGGGCAAGGGCCAGCAGGTGACGCGCAAGCGTGCCAGCGCCTGGATGCTGGACGCCAATCTGCAGGCGGTGGAGATCAAGCCTGCGAGCAAGGCCAAGTGCCCGCAGGCCCAGGCCGGCTACTGAGGCTTCACGCGGGTTCGTATTTAGTCATCCATATCCGACACCGTTCGGGCTGAGCCCTTCGATGTGCTCAGGACAGGCTTGTCGAAGCCTTGCGCAGCGCTTCGACAGGCTCAGCGTGAACGGTCTTGTATGGATGAAAGCTGTAGGTATCAGTCCCGGCTTGGGAGCCAGGCGGCAGCGCCTGCCGCCCCAGCGCTCAGCCGCCGAACTCGTTGCCCAGCTCGTCCGCCCGCTGGCGGGCCGCTTCCATCGCGCGCTCGAACGCGGGGCCGACGCCAGCCGCTTCCATCGACTGCAGCGCCGCATAGGTGGTGCCGCCCTTGGAGGTGACGCGCTGGCGCAGCACGGCCGGGGGCTCGTCGGACCGGCGGGCGAGCTCTGACGCGCCGACGAAGGTGCCCACGGCCAGCTGGTGCGCCTGCGCTTCGCTCAGGCCCATGGCGGTGCCGGCGCGGGTCATGGCTTCGAGGAAGTAAAAGACGTAGGCGGGGCCCGAACCCGACAGGGCGGTGACGGCGTCGAGCTGCTTTTCGTTATCGACCCACAGGAACTCGCCGGTGGAGGCCATGATGGCTTCGACCTGGGCGCGCTCGTCGGCACTGACGGCGGCGCGGGCGTACAGCGCGCTCATGCCTTTGCCCACCAGCGCGGGCGTGTTGGGCATGGTGCGCACGATGCGCTCGCTGGAGAGCCACTGGGCGATGCTGTCCGAGCGGATGCCGGCGGCCACGCTCAGGTGCAGGGCACTCTGCGTGTGGGCCTTGGCCTCGCCTGCGGCGTCCTTGAAGGTCTGCGGCTTGACGGCCCACACCACGATGCTGGCGCGCTGCAGGGCCGGGCCCGATGCAGGCTGCGCGGCCAGGCCGTAGTTCTGCAGCAGCGCCGCGCGCGTGGGTTCGAAGGGCTCCACCACCTCGATCTGGCCGACCGGGTGGCCCTGGCGGATCAGCCCGCCGATGATGGCGCTGGCCATGTTGCCGCCGCCGATGAAGGCGATGGTGGGCAGGGCGGTGGAGGAGGGGGAGGGCGCGGCGGTGTTCAGGCTCATGGTGGTAGCAAGGTGGCTGCAAGGTGGCGACAACTGGGGCGATGATGGTAGCGCCCGCCCGGCTGCACCCTGCAGGTTTTAGCAAAATGGGGCGCTACCGCTTGCCCTGTCTCATAGTTTGCTATTGTTTTTGTAGTATTGCTGCGCAGGGGGATGTTCCGGGCTCATTCAGCGGTCGTCTGGCGCACCGCGTGCTCCCACTTCGCCATCAGTTCTTGCGCGCGGGCATTGCCCAGCGTGGGCACGAAGCGCCGGTCGGCGCGCCACAGCTTCGACAGCTCCGCCGTGCTGCTGTAGACCCCGCAGGACAGGCCCGCCAGGTACGCGGCACCCAGCGCCGTGGTCTCGATGACGGCAGGGCGCACCACCGGTATGCCCAGCAGGTCGGCCTGGAACTGCATCAGCAAGTCGTTCACGCAGGCGCCGCCGTCCACGCGCAGCTCGCTCACCGGCGCGCCGCCGGCGGCGGTGGCGTCGCGGCTCATGCCCTGCAGCAGGGCGGCGCTCTGGTAGGCGATGCTCTCCAGCGCCGCGCGGGCGATGTGGGCGATGGTGGTGCCGCGGGTGAGGCCGGTGATGGTGCCGCGCGCCTCGGGCTTCCAATAGGGCGCGCCCAGGCCGGTGAAGGCCGGCACCATCATCACGCCGCCCGAGTCGGGAACGCTCTCGGCCAGGGACTGCACCTCGCTGCTCGACGGAATGGCGCGCAGGCCGTCACGCAGCCACTGCACCACAGCGCCGCCGACGAAGACGCTGCCTTCCATCGCGAACTCGGGCGTGGCCGATGCCTGCGCTGCACTGGTGGTGAGCAGTCCGTTCTGGCTGGTCTGGAATTTCTGGCCGGTGTGCATCAGCATGAAGCAGCCCGTGCCGTAGGTGTTCTTGGCCATGCCCGCCGTGAAGCACGCCTGGCCGAACAGCGCGCTTTGCTGGTCGCCCGCCACGCCACCGATGCGGATGCCGTGGCCCAGCAGGTCGGGCGCGATGTCGCCGAAGTGCGAGCTCGATGGCTGCACCTGCGGCATCAAGGATTTGGGGATGCGCAGCAGGGCCAGCAGCTCATCGTCCCACTGATTGGTGTGCACGTTGAACAGCATGGTGCGCGAGGCGTTGCTCACGTCCGTCACATGCACCTGGCCGTGGGTCAGCTGCCAGATCAGCCAGCTGTCCACCGTGCCGAAGGCCAGCTCGCCGCGCTCGGCCGCATCGCGCGCGCCGGGCACGTGGTCCAGCAGCCACTGCAGCTTGGTGCCCGAGAAGTACGCATCGACGAGCAGGCCGGTCTTGGCCTGGATGGTGCCCGCGTGGCCCTGTTCGCGCAGTTGCGCGCAGGCCGGTTCGGCGCGGCGGTCCTGCCACACGATGGCGTGGTGCACGGGCTTGCCGGTTTGGCGGTTCCACAGCACCGTGGTCTCGCGCTGGTTGGTGATGCCCACGGCGCGCACGGCGTCGGCCGCGATGCCCGCCTTGGCCAGCGCGTCCCGCGCGGTGGCCAGCTGCGTGCGCCAGATCTCCAGCGGGTCGTGTTCCACCCAGCCGGGCTGCGGGTAGATCTGCGGCAGCTCCACCTGCGCCTGCGCCACGATGTGGCCGCCTTCGTCGAAGACGATGCTGCGGGAGCTGGAGGTGCCTTGGTCGAGTGCGAGCAGGTAGGTCATGGCGGGCAAGGATAAGTCAGCAGCGCACTGCCGCAAAGGGGTGGCGGGGGCTTGCGTTCAACTCATGAAGACCGTTCGGACTGAGCCTGCCGAAGCCTTGCGCAGCGTTTCGACAGGCTCAGCGTGAACGGTTGGTTGCTGGGTTGAAAGCAATGGGTGAGACCGGGTCAGGCCGCGACCGTGCACAGCACCTCTGCATCCTGCAGCAGTGCCGGAAACGGCTCCGGCGGCGGCGCGTCGGTGAACAGGCGGTCGATCTGGTTCAGCGTGGCCAGTTGCACCATGGCCGGGCGGTTGAACTTGCTCTGGTCGGCCGCCAGCCAGACCTCGCGCGACTGGGCAATGATGGTCTGCGCCACCTTCACCTCGCGGTAGTCGAAGTCGCGCAGCGAGCCGTCGGGCTCCACGCCCGAGATGCCGATGAGCGCGATGTCCACCCGGAACTGGCGGATGAAGTCCACCGCCGCCTCGCCCACGATGCCGCGGTCGCGGGTGCGCACCACGCCGCCGGCCACGATGACCTCGCACTCGGGGTTGCCGCTCAGGATGGCCGCCACGTTCAGGTTGTTGGTGATCACGCGCAGGCCGCGGTGGTGCAGCAGCGCCTTGGCGATGGCTTCGGTCGTGGTGCCGATGTTCAGGATCAGCGAGCAGTCGTTGGGCACCTGGGCTGCCACGGCGCGCGCGATGCGTGCCTTGCCCTCGGCGTGCAGGGTCTCGCGCTGGGTGTGGGCCAGGTTCTCCACGGTGGAGCTGGGCACGCGCACGCCGCCATGAAAGCGCGTGAGCAGGCCCGATTCGGCCAGGCGCTGCACGTCGCGGCGCACCGTCTGCAGCGTCACGCCCAGGGTGTCGGCCAGTTGTTCCACGGTGGCGGACTTGCGCGCGCGGACTTCTTCGAGGAGCAGCAGTTGTCGGGGGTTCGTATTCACGCGGTTGGGGCGGGCAGAGTGTGTGGATACTTTAAATCGAACAAAAAGGAACCTGTTAAGGGTAAACCTTGATTCAATACGATCATAAAAGAACAAAAATGAACACAATCGAAACCGAGAGGGCTTGCTGTGGCTGGTGCGCAGCGGCACAGGATTTCCGCAGAACAAAGGCCCTGGAGGCCACTACAACAGAAAGGTTGCGTGATGCAGCTGGCACTGGACAGCATCAGCAAGAAGGTAGGACCGCAGACCTGGCTGTATGACATGAGCCTGGCGCTGCACAGCGGCGCCGTCACGGTGCTGCTGGGCGCCACGCAGGCAGGCAAGACGAGCCTGATGCGCATCATGGCGGGCCTGGACACGCCCACCGCCGGCCGCGTGACGGTCGATGGCGTGGACGTGACGGGCACCCCGGTGCGCGAGCGCAATGTCGCCATGGTTTATCAGCAGTTCATCAACTACCCGTCGATGAAGGTGGCCGCCAACATCGCCTCGCCGCTCAAGCTGCGCGGCGAAAAGAACATCGATGCCCGGGTGCGCGAGATTGCCAGCCGCCTGCACATCGACATGTTCTTGGACCGCTACCCGGCCGAGCTGTCGGGCGGCCAGCAGCAGCGCGTGGCGCTGGCGCGTGCCCTGGCCAAGGGCGCGCCCCTGATGCTGCTGGACGAGCCCTTGGTCAACCTGGATTACAAACTGCGCGAGGAACTGCGTGAAGAGCTGACCCAGTTGTTCGCCGCCGGCCAGTCCACCGTGGTCTATGCCACCACCGAGCCGGGCGAGGCGCTGCTGCTGGGCGGCTACACCGCCGTGCTGGACGAGGGCGAGCTGCTGCAGTACGGCCCCACGGCCGAGGTGTTCCACGCGCCCAACTCGCTGCGCGTGGCCCGTGCCTTCAGCGACCCGCCGATGAACCTCATGGCCGCGTCGGCCACGGCCCAGGGCGTGCGCCTGCAGGGCGGTGCCGAGTTCGCCGTGCCGCTGCCGCAGGGCCTGGCCGCTGCCGGCCTCACGGTGGGCGTGCGGGCCAGCGCGCTGCGTGTGCACGCCCGGCCCGGCGATGTGAGCGTGGGCGGCGTGGTGGAGCTGGCCGAGATTTCAGGCTCCGACACCTTTGTGCATGCGTCCACCCCGTGGGGTGACCTGGTGGCGCAGCTCACCGGCGTGCATTACTTTGAATTGGGCGCGGCCGTCACCCTGCACCTGGACCCTGCGCAGGTCTACGTGTTCGGTGCCGACGGCCGGCTGGCCTGGGCGCCTGCGGCGCGGCACTTGGCACAAGGAGGCCGCTGACATGGCACGCATCAGTCTGGACCTGGCGCATTCGTACAAGCCCCACCCGCAGCAGGACAGCGACTACGCGCTGATGCCGCTCAAGATGGAGTTCGAGGACGGTGGCGCCTACGCGCTGCTCGGCCCCTCGGGCTGCGGTAAGACCACCATGCTCAACATCATGTCGGGCCTGCTGGTGCCGTCGCACGGCAAGGTGCTGTTCGACGGCCGCGACGTGACGCGCGCCAGCCCGCAAGAGCGCAACATCGCCCAGGTGTTCCAGTTCCCCGTCATCTACGACACCATGACGGTGGCCGAGAACCTGGCCTTCCCGCTGCGCAACCGCAAGGTGCCCGAGGCGCAGATCCAGCAGCGCGTGGGCGCGATCGCCGAGATGCTGGAGATGAGCGGCCAGCTCAACCAGCGCGCGGCGGGCCTCGCGGCGGACGCCAAGCAGAAGATCTCCCTGGGCCGCGGCCTGGTGCGCTCGGACGTGGCGGCCGTGCTGTTCGACGAGCCGCTCACGGTGATCGACCCGCACCTCAAATGGCAGCTGCGGCGCAAGCTCAAGCAGATTCACCACGAGCTCAAGCTCACGCTGATCTACGTGACGCACGACCAGGTCGAGGCGCTCACGTTTGCCGACCAGGTGGTGGTGATGACGCGCGGCAAGGCGGTGCAGGTGGGCTCGGCCGATGCGCTGTTCGAGCGGCCTGCGCACGTGTTCGTGGGCCACTTCATCGGCTCGCCGGGCATGAACTTCTTGCCGGCGCACAGCGACGGCGCCAACCTGTCGGTGGCTGGGCACGCCCTGGCGGGCGCCGCGGGCCGCACGCTGCCCGAAGGCGCCTTGCAGGTCGGCATTCGGCCCGAGTACCTGGCACTGGCCCAGCCGCTGCAGGCCGGCGCGCTGCCCTGCACCGTGGTGCAGGTGCAGGACATCGGCACCTACCTGATGCTGACCGCCAAGGTGGGCGAGCACACGCTCAAGGCGCGCTTTGCGCCCGAGGCCCGGCTGCCATCGGCCGGCGACGCAGTGTGGCTGCAGGTGCTGGGTGCACACACTTGCTTCTATCAGAACGAACAGCTGCTGACCGCGGAGGTCGCTCCATGAGCGCCGCCCGGCCGCCCGAAGGCGCTCAGCACCGCAGTGCGCAGCGCGGAGGTTTCCAATGAGCAATACCACCAAACCCGTGAACCAGAAGGCCTGGTTCCTGATCCTGCCGGTGATCTTGTGCGTGGCCTTCTCGGCCATCCTGCCGCTGATGACGGTGGTGAACTACTCGGTGCAGGACATCATCTCGCCCGAGCGCCGCGTCTTCGTGGGCACGGAGTGGTTCGTGCAGGTGATGCGCGACGAAGAGCTGCACGCCGCGCTGCTGCGCCAGCTGACCTTCTCGCTGGCGGTGCTGGCGGTGGAGATTCCGCTCGGGATCATGCTGGCGCTGTCCATGCCCGCGCAGGGCTGGAAGTCGTCCGCCGTGCTGGTGGTGGTGGCGCTGTCGCTGCTGATCCCCTGGAACGTGGTGGGCACCATCTGGCAGATCTATGGCCGTGCCGACATCGGGCTCATGGGTCGCCTGCTGCAACAGGCGGGCATCGAGTACAGCTACACCGGCAACGCCACCCACGCCTGGCTCACCGTGCTGCTGATGGACGTGTGGCACTGGACGCCGCTGGTGGCGCTGCTGGCCTTTGCCGGGCTGCGCTCCATACCGGATGCGTACTACCAGGCCGCGCGCATCGACGGCGCGAGCAAGTTCGCGGTGTTCCGCTACATCCAGCTGCCCAAGATGCGGGGCGTGCTCATGATCGCGGTGCTGCTGCGCTTCATGGACAGCTTCATGATCTACACCGAGCCCTTCGTGCTGACGGGCGGCGGGCCGGGCAATGCGACCACGTTCCTGAGCCAGTACCTCACGACCAAGGCCGTGGGCCAGTTCGACCTGGGGCCTGCCGCAGCGTTCTCGCTGATCTATTTCTTCATCATCCTGCTGCTGTGCTTCATCCTCTACAACTGGATGCAGCGCGTCGGCACCGCCAGCAACGAAGGAGCCGGCCATGAATGAAAAGCGCTTTCAGAAGCGGTCGGTCTTCCTGGTCCTGTACCTGGCGTTCGCGGTGCTGCCCATCTACTGGATGGTCAACATGAGCTTCAAGACGAACGCGGAGATCCTCTCGACGTTCTCGTTCTTCCCGCAGCACTTCACGTGGGACAACTACAAGACCATCTTCACCGACGAGTCCTGGTACTCGGGCTACATCAACAGCCTGATCTACGTGGCCATCAACACGGTGATCTCGCTCACCGTGGCGCTGCCGGCGGCCTATGCGTTCAGCCGCTACCAGTTCCTGGGCGACAAGCATGTGTTCTTCTGGCTGCTGACCAACCGCATGACGCCGCCCGCGGTGTTTCTGCTGCCGTTCTTTCAGCTGTACACCACGGTAGGGCTCATGGACACGCACCTGGCCGTGGCCCTGGCGCACCTGTTGTTCAACGTGCCGCTGGCGGTGTGGATCCTGGAGGGCTTCATGAGCGGCATCCCGCGCGAGATTGACGAGACGGCGTACATCGACGGCTACAGCTTTCCGCGCTTCTTCATGACGGTGTTCCTGCCGCTGATCAAGGCCGGCGTGGGCGTGGCGGCGTTCTTCTGCTTCATGTTCAGCTGGGTGGAGCTGCTGCTGGCCCGCACGCTGACCAGCGTGAACGCCAAGCCCATCGTGGCCACCATGACGCGCACCGTGAGCGCCAGTGGCATGGACTGGGCGACGCTCGCCGCCGCCGGCGTGCTGACCATCGTGCCCGGCGCCATCGTGATCTGGTTCGTGCGCCACTACATCGCCAAGGGCTTTGCGATGGGCCGCGTTTGACGAGAGAGGGAGCAAAACGATGAACCACACCAATTCGCCGCAGAGTGCGCAGACTGCCCCAGACCAGCAGCAGCGGTGGAACGGGCTTCGCCCGGCCACCCGCTGCGTCCCCCTGGGGGGAAGCGCCGCAGGCGCTCAGGGGGGTGCCCATGTTTGACTGGATGGCCTGGACGCTGCCCGTGGCAGTGTTCTTTACATGCATCGTGCTGATGCTGGTGGGCATGACGGTGTGGGAGCTCAAGTCGCCCACGTCGATGCGCAAAGGTTTTTTGCCGCTGGAAACCACGCGCGGCGACCGGCTCTTCATCGGGCTGCTGTCGGCGGCCTACGTGAACCTGATCTTTGTCGGCATCAGCGGCAAGCTTGTCCAGTGGTTCAGCCTGTCGGCCGAACCGTCGGTGTGGATCAGCTTCGTGCTGTCGATGGCGCTGCTGGCGCTGATCCTGCGCAAGGGCTGAGCCGCCGACACGGCCACCCATCCGTAGATTCCCGTTGCGCGGCTCAACCCTTCCCCGGAGCTGCGCGACCCTTGCATCCAAAGGGGAGATGACTATGAGGAGACAGGCACTATGAAGACGCGGTACACAGCGCTGGCACTGGCAGTGGCGGTCATGACGGGGCAGTCCGCCCTGGCGGGTGAGGCGGAAGCCAAGAAATGGATCGACAGCGAGTTCCAGCCGTCCACGCTGAGCAAAGACCAGCAGATGGCCGAGATGAAGTGGTTCATCGAAGCCGCCAAGAAGCTGCAGGCCAAGGGCGTGAAGGAAATCTCGGTGGTGTCCGAGACCATCACCACCCACGAGTACGAATCCAAGACGCTGGCCAAGGCGTTCGAGGAAATCACCGGCATCAAGGTCAAGCACGACCTGATCCAGGAAGGCGACGTGGTCGAGAAGCTGCAGACTTCGATGCAGTCCGGCAAGTCGATCTATGACGGCTGGATCTCGGACTCGGACCTGATCGGCACGCACTACCGCTACGGCAAGATGATGAACCTGACCGACTACATGGCCGGTACGGGCAAGGAATGGACCAACCCGGGCCTGGATCTCAAGGACTTCATCGGCACCAAGTTCACCACGGCGCCCGACGGCAAGCTCTACCAGCTGCCCGACCAGCAGTTCGCCAACCTGTACTGGTTCCGTGCTGACCTGTTCGACCGCAAGGACATCAAGGACAAATTCAAGGCCAAGTACGGCTACGACCTGGGCGTGCCGCTCAACTGGAGCGCGTATGAGGACATCGCCGAGTTCTTCACCAACGACGTGAAGAACATCGACGGCAAGGCCATCTACGGCCACATGGACTACGGCAAGAAGGACCCGTCCCTCGGCTGGCGCTTCACGGATGCCTGGCTGTCCATGGCCGGCACGGCCGACATCGGCGCGCCCAACGGCCTGCCGATCGACGAGTGGGGCATCCGCGTGGCCGACGACAAGTGCACCCCGGTGGGCGCCTCGGTGGCCCGCGGCGGCGCGACCAACTCGCCCGCCGCCGTCTACGCGCTGGCCAAGTATGTGGACTGGATGAAGAAGTACGCGCCCAAGGAAGCCACGGGCATGACCTTCGGCGAAGCCGGCCCCGTGCCCGCCCAGGGCCAGATCGCGCAGCAGATCTTCTGGTACACCGCCTTCACGGCCGACATGGTCAAGCCCGGCCTGCCCGTGGTGAACGCCGACGGCACGCCCAAGTGGCGCATGGCCCCCGGCCCGAACGGCCCGTACTGGAAGCAGGGCATGCAAAACGGCTACCAGGACGTGGGTTCGTGGTCGTTCTTCAACGGCCATGACGCCAACAAGACGGCGGCGGCCTGGCTGTACGCCCAGTTCGTGACGGCCAAGACCACCTCGCTCAAGAAGACCCTGGTGGGCCTGACCCCGATCCGCGAGTCCGACATCCAGTCCAAGGCCATGACCGACGCCGCCCCCAAGCTGGGTGGCCTGGTGGAGTTCTACCGCAGCCCCGCCCGCGTGGCATGGTCGCCCACCGGCACCAACGTGCCCGACTACCCCAAGCTGGCCCAGCTGTGGTGGAAGAACGTGGCCCAGGCCGTCACGGGTGAAAAGACGCCCCAGGGCGCCATGGACACGCTGGCCGACGAGATGGACCAGGTGATGGCACGCCTGGAGCGCGCGGGCATGGCCCATTGCGCGCCCAAGCTCAACCCCAAGGGTGACCCCAACAAGTGGCTGAGCGACAAGCAGGCCCCCTGGAAGAAGCTGGCGAACGAAAAGCCCAAGGGCGAAACCATCGCCTACGACAAGCTGCTGCAGGCCTGGAAGGACGGCAAGGCCCGCTGATCCGGCTCTCCTGCCGCCGCACTGCGCTGTAGTGCGGCGGTCTTCACCGGCAGCCGGAGCCCACAAGGCCCCCGGCTGCCCTTTTTACTGGCGCGGGAGCATTCCGGCCGCCTCGCGGTGCGCTGTGAATCTCTCCCCGATACGTCAAGAATTTAAGGGTTAACCCTTAAATTTTGTCCCACCCATGGACAATCGCCCTATGACCACCGCTTCTGCTTCCGCTCCCCTTGCTACCCGGCGTGCCGATCTTCTGGCGCGCCTCGCCCAGCCCCATCAATATGACCTGGCCGTGATCGGCGGGGGGGCGACGGGCCTGGGGGTGGCGCTGGATGCGGCAGCGCGGGGTTTCAGCGTGGTCCTGGTGGACTCGCACGACTTTGCCAAAGGCACGTCGTCGCGCGCGACCAAGCTGGTGCACGGCGGCGTCCGCTACCTGGCGCAGGGCAACATCGCCCTGGTGCGCGAGGCCCTGCACGAGCGCACCACGCTCTTGAACAATGCGCCGCACCTGGCGCAGCCGCTGCCGTTCGTGATGCCGTCCTACCGTTTCTGGGAGACGCCGTTCTATGGCATCGGCCTCATGATGTACGACGCCCTGGCCGGCAAGGCGGGCCTGGGCGCCACGCAGTTCCTGGGGCGCGACCGCACGCTGGCGTGCCTTCCGACCGCCCGCACCGAGGGGCTCAAGGGCGGCGTGAAATACTGGGACGGGCAGTTCGACGACGCCCGGCTCGCGCTGGCGCTGGCGCGCACGGCCGCCAGCCGCGGGGCTCTGCTGGTCAACTACTGCCCGGCGCGTTCGCTGATCCACGAAGACGGCAAGGTGGCTGGCTTCGTCTGCGAAGACTCCGAGTCGGGCCAGCCATTCACGGTGCGCGCGCGCGCGGTGGTCAACGCCACGGGTGTGTGGGTGGACGCCCTGCGCCAGATGGACGGCGAGGCCATCGGCCGGCCGGTCAAGCCCATCGTCGCCCCCAGCCAGGGTGTGCACATCGTGGTGGACCGGGAGTTCCTGCCGTCCGACCACGCCCTGATGGTGCCCAAGACCGCAGACGGGCGCGTGCTGTTCGCCGTGCCGTGGCTGGGTAAGCTCATCCTGGGCACCACCGACAGCCCCCGCCAGGACATCGTGCGCGAGCCCCTGCCTTTCCGGGAGGAAGTCCAGTTCATCCTGCAGGAATCGGCCCGCTACCTGACCCGTGCCCCCCAACTGGCCGACATCCGGAGCATCTGGGTCGGCCTGCGCCCGTTGGTCAAACCCCAGGACGACGACGGCGACAACACCAAGAGCCTGAGCCGCGAGCACACGGTGTTGACCAGCCGCACCGGCCTGGTGACGGTGACCGGTGGCAAATGGACGACCTACCGCGCCATGGCGGAAGATGTGTTGCAAAAATGCTTCACCGCCGGGCTGCTGGCGGAAAAGCCCGCCGGGGTGACCAACCACCTGCCGCTGGTGGGCACGCCGACCACGCCCGTGCGGCACCGGATCAGCGACGCGCAAGGCCTGCACTCCTATGGCAGCGATGCGGCCGCCGTGCAGGCGCTGCCCGGCGCCGACGTGGACCTGGGCCAGGGCCTCACCGCCGCGATGGTGCGGTTTGCCGCCCGCAACGAATACGCGCGCACGGTCGAGGACGTGCTGGCCCGGCGCTCGCGCCTTTTGTTCCTGGACGCGCGCCGCGCCATCGAGCTCGCGCCTGCCGTGGCGCAGATCCTGCGCGAAGAGCTGGGCACCGATCCGGGGCTGGACGCCTTTGTGGCGCTGGCGCAGCAGTATCTGCATGCGCCGGTGTGATAGGGCCCTTGACTCCCTGGAATTGTTTTGCAATAATCGAGGGCTTCGCGTTTCCTACGTGAAGTTTCTGCCCAGCGGGAAGTGCTGCAAATGGTTTGCGGTGCGGACGACGGGCCCAAGACTGACTGGCTGATCTGCAGCCCTTGAGAAGTTCTCTGGGGCCGTGGTCTTCTGGTGCAAGTTGGGAATATTGAAATGATCCAGACAGAATCTCGGTTAGAGGTTGCCGACAATACCGGCGCCAAGTCCGTCCTTTGCATCAAGGTGCTGGGTGGCTCGAAGCGTCGCTATGCAAGCGTTGGCGACATCATCAAGGTGAGCATCAAGGAAGCCGCTCCGCGTGGCCGCGTCAAAAAAGGCGAGGTTTACAGCGCAGTGGTGGTTCGTACCGCAAAGGGCATCCGCCGCGGTGATGGCTCGCTCGTCAAATTCGACGGCAACGCAGCAGTGTTGCTGAATGCAAAGTTGGAGCCTATCGGCACCCGCATCTTTGGACCCGTGACGCGTGAACTGCGTACCGAAAAGTTCATGAAGATCGTGTCCCTGGCTCCTGAAGTTCTCTAAGGACGCGCCATGAACAAGATTCGCAAGGGCGACGAAGTCATCGTGCTGACCGGGCGCGACAAGGGCAAGCGCGGCACTGTGTCGCTGCGCAAGGACGACTCGTATCTCGTCATCGACGGCATCAACCTCGTCAAGAAGCACGCCAAGCCGAACCCCATGAAGGGTACGACGGGCGGCATCGTTGAAAAGGCCATGCCGATTCACCAGTCCAACGTGGCCATCTTCAATGCTGCCACCGGCAAGGCTGATCGCGTGGGCATCAAGTTGCAAGCTGACGGTTCGCGCGTTCGCGTGTTCAAGTCCAGCGGCGCTGAAATCAAGGCGGCCTAAGGGGTAAACATGGCACGACTCCAAGAAATCTACCGCGACAAGATCGCTCCCGAACTGACCAAGCAGTTCGGTTACACCTCGCCGATGCAGGTTCCCCGTCTGACCAAGATCACGCTCAACATGGGTGTGAGCGAGGCAGTCTCGGACAAGAAGGTGATGGACAACGCTGTGGCTGACCTGACCAAGATTGCTGGTCAAAAGCCCGTCGTCACCAAGGCCAAGAAGGCTATCGCCGGTTTCAAGATCCGCGAAGGCCAGGCCATCGGTTGCATGGTCACGTTGCGTGGCGTGCAGATGTATGAGTTCCTGGACCGTTTCGTGACCGTGGCTCTGCCCCGCGTCCGTGACTTCCGTGGTATCTCCGGTCGCGCTTTCGACGGCCGTGGCAACTACAACATCGGCGTCAAGGAACAGATCATTTTCCCTGAAATCGAGTACGACAAGGTGGATGCCTTGCGTGGTCTCAATATCAGCATCACCACGACGGCCAAGTCCGACGAAGAAGCCAAGGCGCTTCTCGCTGGTTTCCGTTTCCCGTTCAAGAACTGAGGCGAAGCATGGCTAAAGTAGCTTTGATCCAGCGCGAACTGAAGCGCGAAAAATTGGCTGCCAAGTACGCAACCAAGTATGCGGAACTGAAGGCAATCGCCGGCGATTCCAAGCGTAGCGACGAAGAGCGCGATGCAGCCCGTCTGGGCCTGCAAAAGCTCCCCCGCAACGCCAACCCCACGCGCCAGCGCAACCGTTGCGAAATCACCGGTCGTCCACGTGGAACCTTCCGTCAATTCGGTCTGGCTCGCGCCAAGATCCGCGAACTGGCTTTTGCAGGCGACATCCCCGGTGTCACCAAGGCCAGCTGGTAAGCAGGCAGGAGAGATACAACATGAGCATGAGTGATCCCATCGCTGACTTGCTGACCCGCATCCGCAATGCACAAATGGTCTCCAAGGCCACGGTGCTGGTACCTTCTTCCAAAGTGAAGGTTGCCATCGCCCAGGTGCTGAAGGACGAAGGTTACATCGACGGCTTCCAGGTCAAGACCGAAGCCGGCAAGTCGGAACTCGAAATTGCCCTGAAGTACTACGCAGGCCGTCCAGTGATTGAGCGCATCGAGCGCGTCAGCCGCCCTGGTCTGCGTGTCTATAAAGGCCGTGATTCCATTCCACAAGTCATGAACGGTCTGGGTGTGGCAATTGTCACGACGCCCAAGGGCGTGATGACCGATCGCAAGGCGCGCGCTACCGGTGTCGGTGGCGAAGTGCTCTGCTACGTGGCCTAACCCGCGGCATTGAGGAGAAAACTGAAATGTCCCGAGTAGGAAAAATGCCCGTGACCATCCCCGCTGGCGTGGATGTGTCCGTGAAAGAAGACCAGATCTCTGTCAAGGGTTCTGGCGGTACCCTGTCGCTTGCACAAAACGTGCTGGTGAAGGTGTCGAACAACGAAGGCAAGCTCAGCTTCGAGCCCGCCAACGATTCCCGCGAAGCCAATGCCATGAGCGGCACGATTCGCCAGTTGGTCAACAACATGGTGGTCGGCGTCAGCAAGGGCTTTGAAAAGAAGCTCAGCCTGATCGGCGTGGGCTACAAGGCTGCAGCGTCCGGTTCCAAGCTGAACCTGGCTGTGGGCTATTCGCATCCGGTCAACATCGAAATGCCCGCCGGCATCACGGTGGCTACCCCGACTCCCACGGAAGTGGTGATCAAGGGTGCCGACCGCCAGCGCGTCGGCCAGATCGCTGCTGAGATCCGTGCTGTTCGTCCACCCGAGCCCTACAAGGGCAAGGGCATCCGCTATGCGGACGAAAAAGTCACGATCAAAGAGACCAAGAAGAAATAAGGAGCTGCAACATGTTGACCAAGAAAGAGCAGCGTCTTCGTCGTTCGCGTCAGACCCGCATCCGCATTGCACAGCAAGGCGTGGCGCGTCTCACGGTGAACCGCACGAACCTCCATATCTATGCCAGCGTCATCTCTGGCGACGGCAGCAAGGTGTTGGCCAGCGCCTCCACCGCAGAAGCCGATGTGCGCAAGGAACTCGGTGGTTCGGGCAAGGGTGGCAATGCCGCCGCAGCCACGGCCATCGGCAAGCGCATTGCTGAAAAAGCAAAGGCAGCTGGCGTCGAGAAGGTTGCATTTGATCGCTCAGGCTTTGCCTACCACGGTCGCGTCAAGGCTTTGGCCGACGCAGCCCGTGAAGCCGGCCTGCAGTTCTAAGCGGAGCGGAATACAAAATGGCTAAATTTCAACCCAAGGTGCAGAGCGAAGGCCAGGACGACGGTCTGCGCGAGAAGATGATCGCGGTCAACCGCGTGACCAAAGTCGTGAAGGGTGGCCGTATTCTCGGTTTCGCTGCACTGACTGTGGTCGGCGACGGTGACGGCCGCGTCGGCATGGGCAAGGGCAAGTCCAAGGAAGTGCCTGCTGCCGTGCAAAAGGCGATGGAAGAGTGCCGCCGCAACCTGATGAAGGTTGCACTCAAGAGCGGCACCATTCACCACTCGGTGAAGGGCCATCACGGCGCAGCGTCGGTGGAACTCCACCCAGCACCCAAGGGTACCGGCATCATCGCTGGCGGCCCCATGCGCGCTGTTTTCGAAGTTGTGGGCATCACCGACATCGTGGCCAAGAGCCATGGTTCGTCGAACCCCTACAACATGGTTCGCGCCACCTTTGATGCGCTCGTCAAGTCGACCACCCCGTCGAGCGTGGCGGCCAAGCGCGGCAAAACGGTCGAAGACATCTTCGCCTGATAGGAAGCTGGAAATGACTACGCAACAAACCGTCAAGATTCAACTGGTGCGCAGCCCTATTGGCACCAAGGAATCGCACCGCGCCACCGTCCGTGGCCTGGGCCTGCGCAAGCTCAACAGCGTGAGCGAACTGCAGGACTCGCCCGAAGTGCGCGGCATGATTAACAAGATCAGCTATCTGGTCAAAGTCCTCTGAGAGATAGATCATGGAACTCAATAGCATCAAGCCCGCAGACGGCGCCAAGCATGCCAAGCGCCGCGTAGGCCGTGGTATCGGCTCCGGCCTGGGCAAGACCGCTGGCCGTGGTCACAAGGGTCAAAAGTCGCGCTCCGGTGGCTACCACAAGGTTGGCTTCGAAGGCGGTCAAATGCCTCTGCAACGTCGCTTGCCCAAGCGCGGCTTCAAGTCGCACCTGCTCAAGTTCAATGCAGAAGTCACGCTGACGGCGCTCGACCAACTCGGCCTGGCCGAAGTGGACGTGCTGGCCCTCAAGCAAGCTGGCCTGATCGGCGAGCTGGCCAAGGTGGTCAAGGTCATCAAGAGCGGTTCGCTCACGAAGGCTGTCAAGCTCAATGGCGTCGGCGCCACGGCAGGTGCCAAGGCAGCTATCGAAGCTGCCGGCGGCAGCGTCGCCTGAGTTTGACTTCGAAGGAAGGCATCTGTGGCTACTAGCGCGGCTCAAATCGCAAAGACCGGCAAGTTCGGCGACCTGCGTCGTCGTCTGGTTTTTCTGTTGATGGCGCTGGTCGTGTACCGCATCGGGGCTCATATCCCGGTGCCTGGTATCGATCCAGCCCAACTCCAGCAGCTGTTCAGTGGCCAGCAAGGCGGGATCCTGAACCTGTTCAACATGTTCTCGGGTGGCGCGCTGTCGCGTTTCACGGTCTTTGCTCTGGGGATCATGCCGTACATCTCGGCGTCGATCATCATGCAGCTGATGGGCTACGTGGTGCCAGCCTTCGAGCAGTTGAAGAAGGAAGGCGAAGCAGGTCGCCGCAAGATCACGCAGTACACCCGTTACGGCACGCTGGGTCTGGCTCTGTTCCAGTCGCTCGGTATTGCTGTGGCGCTGGAAAGCTCTGCTGGCCTGGTGATCAGCCCTGGCTTCGGCTTTCGCCTGACGGCGGTGGTCAGCCTGACAGCTGGAACGATGTTCCTGATGTGGCTGGGTGAGCAGATCACCGAGCGTGGTCTTGGCAACGGGATCTCGATCCTGATCTTCGCCGGCATCGCTGCCGGGCTGCCAAGCTCCATCGGTGGTCTTCTGGAACTGGTCCGTACGGGTGCGATGAGCATCCTGGCTGCGATCTTCATCGTCATCGTCGTGGGTCTCGTGACTTACTTCGTGGTGTTTGTGGAGCGTGGTCAACGCAAGATCCTCGTGAACTATGCGCGCCGGCAAGTGGGGAACAAGGTGTATGGCGGTCAGTCGTCGCACCTGCCCCTGAAGCTGAACATGGCGGGTGTGATTCCTCCGATCTTCGCGTCGTCGATCATCCTGCTGCCCGCCACGGTGGTGAACTGGTTCAGTGCTGGTGAGTCGATGCGCTGGCTGAAGGACATTTCTGGTGCGCTGACCCCTGGCCAGCCCATCTATGTGATGTTCTACGCCGCGGCCATCGTCTTCTTCTGCTTCTTCTACACGGCCCTGGTGTTCAACAGCCGCGAGACTGCAGACAACCTGAAGAAGAGCGGTGCGTTCATTCCAGGCATTCGCCCGGGTGAGCAGACTGCGCGCTACATCGACAAGATCCTGGTTCGCCTGACGCTGGCGGGTGCGGTGTACATCACCTTCGTGTGCCTGCTGCCGGAGTTCCTGATCTTGAAGTACAACGTGCCGTTCTATTTCGGTGGAACGTCGCTGCTGATCATCGTGGTGGTGACCATGGATTTCATGGCCCAGGTACAGAACTACATGATGTCGCAGCAATATGAATCACTGCTCAAGAAAGCCAATTTCAAAGGCAACGCGGGCGGTTGAGGATGAGGAAGGCAGGGATCGCACCGCGATGCACTGCCTGCAAGCTGGATATCGGTTACGTCGACGCCCCACGATTTTGCGGGCACAAATTGTGTTCCGTGCAAAGCAGCCGGGACGGATGGAAAAGTTTTAGGAGAATGCAATGAGAGTTTCGGCTTCGGTCAAAAAAATCTGCCGCAACTGCAAGATCATCCGCCGCAAGGGTGTGGTGCGCGTGATCTGCACGGACCTGCGTCACAAGCAGCGCCAAGGTTGATTGGAAAGTATTAGAGGACGCATATGGCACGTATCGCTGGCATTAACATTCCGCCGCACAAGCACGCGGAAATCGGTTTGACCTCCATTTTTGGTATCGGTCGCACCCGCGCTCGCAAGATCTGCGAAGCAACTGGTATCGCTTACTCCAAGAAGATCAAAGATCTGACGGACAGCGATCTGGAAAAAATTCGTGAGCAAATCGAACAGTTCACCATCGAAGGTGACCTGCGCCGCGAAACGACGATGAACATCAAGCGTTTGATGGACATCGGCTGCTATCGTGGCTTCCGCCACCGCCGCGGTCTGCCAATGCGTGGTCAGCGCACCCGTACCAATGCCCGCACCCGCAAGGGTCCGCGCAAGGGCGCAGCTGCACTGAAGAAATAAAGAGATTGAAAGATCATCATGGCTAAGTCTCCTGCCAATAACGCAGCCCAGCGCGTCCGCAAGAAGGTTCGCAAGAACGTTTCCGACGGCATTGCCCACGTGCACGCTTCGTTCAACAACACCATCATCACGATCACCGATCGCCAGGGCAATGCCCTGTCGTGGGCATCGTCCGGTGGCCAAGGTTTCAAGGGCTCGCGCAAGTCCACCCCGTTCGCTGCCCAGGTGGCATCGGAAGTGGCCGGCCGCGCTGCCATCGACCAAGGCATCAAGAACCTCGACGTCGAAATCAAGGGTCCTGGTCCTGGTCGTGAATCCTCGGTGCGCGCTCTGGGCGCACTGGGCATCCGCATCACGTCGATCTCCGACGTGACCCCGGTGCCCCACAACGGTTGCCGCCCTCAAAAGCGTCGCCGTATCTAATCTCTCTAAGCCCACCGCCGCCTGTGAACGCGCAAGCGCCTCAGGCGGCTCCCGCAATGGTTTGCGGTAGATGACACAAAGGAAGCTCAAGTGGCACGTTACCTCGGCCCCAAGGCCAAACTCTCCCGCCGTGAAGGCACGGACCTGTTCCTCAAGAGCGCACGCCGCTCGATCGCCGACAAGTCCAAGTTCGACTCCAAGCCAGGTCAGCACGGCCGTACCTCCGGTGCGCGCACGTCCGACTACGGCCTGCAACTGCGTGAAAAGCAGAAGGTCAAGCGCATGTACGGCGTGCTGGAAAAGCAATTCCGCCGCTACTTCGAAGCCGCTGACGGCAAGAAGGGCAACACCGGCGCCAACCTGCTGTTCCTCCTGGAATCGCGTCTGGACAATGTGGTGTACCGCATGGGTTTCGGCTCGACCCGCGCTGAAGCGCGTCAGCTGGTGTCCCACAAGGCGATCACCGTGAACGGCAAGTCCGTGAACATCGCGTCCTACCTCGTGAAGGCTGGCGACGTGGTGGCCGTGCGTGAAAAGTCCAAGAAGCAAGCGCGTATCGTCGAAGCCCTGCAACTGGCGGCCCAAGTCGGCATGCCTGCATGGGTGGAAGTGAATGCCGACAAGGCAGAAGGCATCTTCAAGAAGGCGCCTGACCGTGATGAGTTCGGTGCCGACATCAACGAATCGCTGATCGTTGAGTTGTACTCGCGCTAATCGGTCGAGTCAGTAATTCAAGAAAACCGTCCCTGAACCGCGAGGCATCGCGGTTTAGGCGCTTCACCAGCCTTACCGGTGTAACGAGCTGGGGGTATTGAGAGGAAGTCTGAATGCAAACCAATTTGCTGAAACCCAAGGCTATCAATGTCGAGCAGCTTGGCCACAACCGTGCCAAGGTCGCGCTGGAGCCGTTCGAGCGTGGCTACGGCCACACGCTGGGCAACGCCATCCGGCGCGTCCTGCTCTCGTCCATGGTGGGTTACGCAGCGACGGAAGTCACCATTGCAGGCGTTCTGCACGAGTACTCGTCCATCGATGGCGTTCAGGAAGATGTGGTCAACATCCTCTTGAACCTCAAGGGCGTGGTGTTCAAGCTGCACAACCGCGATGAAGTCACGCTGAGCCTGCGCAAGGACGGCGAGGGCGTCGTGACGGCCCGTGATATCCAGACCCCCCACGACGTCGAAATCGTGAACCCTGACCATGTCATCGCCAACCTGTCGCAAGGCGGCAAGCTGGACATGCAGATCAAGGTGGAAAAGGGCCGTGGCTACGTTCCCGGCAGCCTGCGCCGCTATGCGGACGAGTCGACCAAGTCGATCGGCCGCATCGTGCTGGATGCTTCGTTCTCGCCCGTCAAGCGCGTGAGCTACACCGTGGAAAGCGCTCGCGTGGAGCAGCGTACCGACCTGGACAAGCTGGTCGTCGAGATCGAAACCAATGGTGCCATCACTGCCGAAGACGCAGTGCGCGCATCGGCCAAGATCCTGGTGGAACAGCTGGCTGTGTTCGCACAGCTGGAAGGTGGCGAGCTGGCTGCGTTCGACGCACCTGCAGGCCCACGCGGCAATGCCACGTTCGATCCGATCCTGCTGCGCCCTGTGGACGAGCTGGAACTGACCGTGCGTTCTGCCAACTGCCTGAAGGCCGAGAACATCTACTACATCGGTGACCTGATCCAGCGCACCGAGAACGAGCTGCTCAAGACGCCTAACCTGGGTCGCAAGTCGCTGAACGAAATCAAGGAAGTGCTGGCCTCCCGCGGCCTGACGCTCGGCATGAAGCTTGAGAACTGGCCACCAGCCGGTCTGGACAAGCGCTGATCAGCCGCTATAATCCTGGGTTCCCCGAACAGGGGAGCCCGGTTTCCAAGTCCTCCGCAAGGGGGACTTTTTGTTCCCTGACAGGCAAGCGGCCAAGCGGCTGAACTGCCAAAAAGGGAACAGTGCCTCGGGAAGTACCTGACACGGCTGCCCGATTTAATTACATAGACAGTAGAAGGAAAGCACCATGCGCCACGGACACGGACTCCGCAAACTCAATCGCACCAGCTCGCACCGCCTTGCGATGCTGCAGAACATGATGAACTCGATCATCGAGCACGAGGCCATCAAGACCACGGTGCCCAAGGCCAAGGAACTGCGCCGCGTGATCGAGCCCATGATCACCCTGGCCAAGGTCGACACCGTCGCCAACCGCCGCCTGGCGTTCAACCGCCTGCGCGACCGTGACAGCGTCACCAAGCTGTTCAACGAACTGGGCCCCCGCTTCAACGCACGTCCCGGTGGCTACACCCGCATTCTGAAGATGGGCTTCCGCGTGGGCGACAATGCGCCCATGGCCCTGGTCGAATTGGTCGACCGCGCAGCAGAAACCGAAAATAATTCGGCAGCAGCTGAATAATAGGGTATAATTTATTTCTTACCGCGCGATGGAGCAGTCTGGTAGCTCGTTGGGCTCATAACCCAAAGGTCGGAGGTTCAAATCCTTCTCGCGCAACCAAATATTGGCTGATTCAGTCAGTCAAAGCAAAACGCCCACAGCAATGTGGGCGTTTTTGTTTTTGGGCTTGCTATCGGTGCCCGGTTGGCTGCGCAACGTTGGCGCAGGAAGTGCCTGGCTGCTGAGCTGGCTTGAGCGATTCCTTCCTGGCTGACGGTGTAGCGGGTAGCTGGCTGGCTGGCTGGCTGACTGTGCGGTCAATTGTTGGGTTGGCCGCGCTTGCAAGCCACACCCAGCCTCGCGGGTCGCTGAGATACGTCGCGGCCACTTTGTGTGGTCTACATGCGGCGCGGCGCCGTAGCTTGGCAGCGCTGCCAAGCTCACCAAGACGGTGTTTCCGACCTGCGTACGGTTCCCAGCGACGCGCCCACCCGCATTTCATTTCCCAAACAGATCCGCCTTCGCCGCCTTGGTGATGGCCGCCACGCAGGGGTGC
This sequence comes from Acidovorax sp. Leaf191, assembly GCF_001424425.1. GTDB lineage: Bacteria > Pseudomonadota > Gammaproteobacteria > Burkholderiales > Burkholderiaceae_C > Acidovorax. The sequence goes on along the minus strand of NZ_LMPT01000020.1, from coordinate 162,245 downwards.
GTGATGCGCCGCTCCACCGAGATCGCAAAGAATTCCTCCACCAGTTCGCTCGATCGGCCGATCACCTCGACGCCGAATTGCGCCGTGGTCTCGTCGTCCAGCACGGTGGGGGAGGTGAACACGCCACGGCCTTCGCGGCCGAACGCGTTCATGAGGGCGCTGTCGTCGAACTCGCCCACCAGGCGCGGCTGCAGCTGGTATTTGTTGAACCAGTGGTCCAGCTGCTGGCGCACCGAGGACATGGGGCCCTGGATCAGCATGGGCGCGCCCTGCAGGCATTGCGGGAAGTCGCCCTGCAGTTCTGCCCGCAGGCCCGGAGCGCACAGAAAACTCATGCCGCTGGTGCCCAACGGGTGGTTGAACGCCTTCACGCCGATCTTCCTGGACACAGGTTCGTCGGCCAGAACCAGGTCGAGCTTGTGCAGGCTCAACTGGGCGATCAGCTCCGGGAACTTGCCCTCCTGACAGGTCATGTGCACCTGCTGCGGCATGCCGAGCGCCGGCTCCAGCAGGTGATAAGCCACCGACTTGGCGATGGAGTCGGCCACGCCCACCCGAAACTCCAGCGGCTTGGCCTGGCCGCGGGACAGTCGCACCGATTTTTCCAGCTCTTCGCCCAGTGCAAAGATCTGCTCGGCGTAGCCCAGCGCCACGCGCCCTTCGCTGGTGAGCTCCAGCCCGCGGCCGCGCTTGCGGAACAGGTCGTGCCCCAGCCATTCCTCCAGCTGCTTGATCTGCCCCGATAGCGTCTGCGGGGTGGTGTGCAGCTGCTCGCCGGCGCGCATCACACCGCCCGCCTTGGCCACCGTCCAGAAGTAGCGCAGGTGCTTTAAGTTCATGTGGCGTCCTATGCTTCGAAAAAACCGATGTATTTGAATCGATAAAACGAATATACGCGAAGTGTCAAACTGACTACATTGAACGCTTGGCCCCATTCCGTGGCGACTGCCCGGCTTGGAACTGTCGTGTTCACACAAGGAGTACAACGATGCGAATCACTACCCGAGGACAACTTGCGGTGTCGGCGATGACCGACCTCGCGCTGCGCCAGAAGATTCGCCCGGTGGCGCTGTCGACGATCAGCGCCCGCCAGGGCACCTCGCTGTCGTACCTGGAGCAACTGTTCAGCGCCCTGCGCCGCGCGGGGCTGGTGGACAGCACGCGCGGTCCCGGTGGCGGCTACACGCTGGCCCGGCGCGCCGACCAGGTGTCCGTGGCCGAGATCATCCTGGCGGTCGAGAACCTCAAGGCCGATGACCTGCAGAACCTCGGTGCCGGCCAGGCGGCGCAGGTGAAGTCGATGACGGGCGACCTGTGGTCCACCTTCAACGCACGGGTGATGGACTATCTGCAGTCCGTGACCTTGCAGGACCTGGTGGCCCAGCAGATCGAAAAGGGTGTGGTGGCGGAAGAGGCCGCAGTCCCCGCGGCCGCTCCCCGCCCCAAGCTGAGTGCCAAGCCGCGCCCGCTGATGGCACGGGTGGGTGTGCCCAACTCGGTGTTCGCGCTCGGGACCATCCCGCTGCTGCAGCGCCGCTGACCTCACGGCCCTGTCGACAATGCAGCCTGACGGCGTGCGCCGTCAGCAGGGCATGCGGGCAGGGGAGGGGTCCCCAAGGCTGGCAGGGCGTCGAGGCAGCAGGCAGCTGCTGCCGGGACGGCCGTACCCGCCGGAAGGCAGTTGCAGTACCCCTGGGGAGCGCCGCGCCGTGCGCAGCGTGGTGCCCGCGCTGGCCCCTGCGAGCGCCAGCAAGCGCCAACGAGCGCCGAGCGGTGCGAAGGACGCGCGGGCGGCAAAGAGGGGATTGGGAGCGCTGGCGCGCAGGACGTGCCGGCAGCACGCTCCCGGCCGGGGCAGCGTGCGACTCAGGCCGCGTAGACCTCGTCCAGCGACCGGAACCCCTTCATCTCGATGGGATTGCCGCTGGGGTCGTGAAAGAACATCGTCCACTGCTCGCCGGGCTGGCCTTCGAACCGCACCTGGGGCTCCAGCGTGAAGGCGGTGCCTGCGGCCTTCAGCCGGCCGGCCAGCGCATGCCAGTCGGGCAGCTCCAGGATGGCGCCGAAGTGCGGCATGGGCACCAGGTGGTCGCCCACATGGCCGGTGCGGGCGCTGGTGAACGGCTCGCCCAGGTGCAGGGAGATCTGGTGCCCGAAGAAATCGAAGTCCACCCAGGTGTCGGTGCTTCGGCCTTCCTGGCACCCCAGCACACCACCGTAAAAGCGGCGTGCGGCGTCGAGGTCGGTGACGTGAAAAGCAAGATGAAAAAGGCTGCGCATGACGGCAGGATAGCAGCGCGGCAGCACAGGGAGCGGACACAGCGGCGCACCGGCACGGCCTGATCCGGCTGCTTCTCGGCGCCCCAACTGGTCCGGGCCTGCGCGGGGCACCGCAGTTCGCCTCCTGCGACCCACCGCGTGCCACGGCATGCCACCACGCCACAATGCTCCATCTTCCCCACCGCACTTTGCTGCGCCCACTGCCATGCCCAACGCATCGCCCGACTATCAGCGTTATGAAACCCTGCGCATCACGCGCCGCGGCCAGGACGGCGCCGTGCTGGACATTCAAATGCGTGCGCTCAATGGCAAGCTGCCCACCGCAGGGCATGTGGGCCACCGGGAGCTGTGCGAGATCTGGCGCGATGTGAACGACGACGACAGCGTGCGCTGCGCGGTTTTGCGTGGCGAGGGCGCGGGCTTTTCGGGCGGCGGCGACCTGGCCATGGTGCAGGACATGACCGAGGACTTCGGGGTGCGCTGCCGCATCTGGAAGGAGGCGCGCGACCTCGTCTACAACATCGTGCACTGCGACAAGCCCATCGTCTCGGCCATCCACGGGCCTGCCGTGGGCGCGGGCCTGGTGGCAGGCCTGCTGGCCGATATCTCCATCGCGGCCAAGGGCGCGAAGATCGTGGACGGCCACACCCGGCTGGGCGTGGCGGCCGGCGACCATGCGGCGATCGTGTGGCCTCTGCTGTGCAGCATGGCCAAGGCCAAGTACTACCTGCTGCTGTGCGACCCGGTGAGCGGCGAGGAGGCCGAGCGCATCGGCCTCGTCTCGCTGGCCGTGGACGAGCCCGACCTACTGCCGCGCGCCTACGAGGTGGCCGACCGCCTGGCCGCGGGCTCGCAGACCGCCATCCGCTGGACCAAGCACGCGCTCAACCAGTGGCTGCGCCAGGCGGGCCCGATGTTCGAAACCTCGCTGGCCCTGGAGTTCATTGGCTTCGGCGGCCCCGACGCCCGCGAAGGCGTCGCTGCCCTGCGCGAAAAGCGCGCTCCCAAGTTCTGACCCACCAGCTGCGCGCGGCGCCCAGTGCCCGCGCCCCTGCCGTCCCGTCCGGCTCATTGCCTGGGCCCCGTGCGACTGGCGCAGCCCCATGCCAGTGTCACCGTGGAACCGGCTTTGCCGGGCCACCGGTGGCGTCCCCTCCGGGGGAAGCCGCGCAGCGGCTCAGGGGGGCTTCACTTCCTCGCGAGCATCTCCGCCGTGTTGGTCTTGCGATCGGCGTTGACGCGCTGCACGTGCGGGCGCTCGGCCATGCGGGTGAGGTACTCGCGCACCGGCAGGTCGGCCAGGTAGTCGCGGCCGTAGATGATCTTGGTGGCCGAGCTCACCAGCGGCAGGTGCACGATGGCGGCGCAGTCGGCCAGGGTGAAGGTGTCGCCGCCCACGTAGGGGCTGAACTGGGCCAGCTGGGCAAACGCGGCGATGTTCTTCGTGAGCTGCGCACCGACCTTTTCGCGCGCGGCCTCGCTCACGGTGCCGCCGAAAAAGGCCTGCGGATACAGGTTGCGCGCCACCAGCTCCAGGTGCAGCTCCAGAAAGGTGATCAGCTCGCGCACCTTGGCAGCGGCCAGCGGGTCGGCCGGGATCAGCGGGTGTTCGGGGTGGGCCGACTCGATGTAGTCTGCGATCACCGCCGATTCGCACAGCGTGCCGTGCGGCGTGCGCAGGTAGGGCACCTTGCCCAGGGGCGACGCGCTCCGGTCGGTCTCGCCGACCCAGGCCAGCTCCTCGGTGAAGGGCAGGCCTTTTTCGAGCAGGGCGAGTTTGACCTTGTTGTAGTAGTTGCTGGCCGAAAAGCCGCAGAGCGTGAGCATGGTGGTGTCTCCGTTGTTGTCGTTGAAGGGGGCGGCAGGCAGGCGCCAGGCCGGATCGTAGGCCCCGCCCGCCAGGGCGCCCGTCGCCCAGATGACCTCCGTCAAGGCCGCGGCAGGTGCGGCATCTACAATCGGGCCTCCATGGTGCCGTCCCTGCAAACCCTCCGCAGCCTTCGCTGGCTCGCCCGCTGTGTGCTGGCGTGGTTTGTGGTGTCCATCGGGGTGGCGGTGGCGTCGCCGCTGGTCAGCCCGCAGGCCATGGAGCTGATCTGCTCGGGCTCGGGCGCGATCAAGCTGCTGGTCAAGACCGACGACGGCGTGCAGGAAGTGACGAGCCACGCGCTCGACTGCCCGCTGTGCGCCCATGTCGGTGCACCGCCGCCCGCCACGCAGGCCCCGCTGCCGGTCGTTCATCCTCTGGCGCACGCCCTGCGCCCCATCCCCGCCGCGCACATCGCTGCGCGCACCGCCGCGCCGCTGCCGCCGCGCGGGCCGCCTGCATTCTCCTGATTTGCTATTAATTCAATAGCTGCTGGCGCTTGTCCATCAAGCGGTAGCAGCCTGTTTGGCTTGTATTTCAGGAGTTTCCATGCGCAAAAGCCGCAGGGTGCTGGCCGTGGCCGGTGCCTTTCCTCTCGCCCTGTTCGGGGCTGCGCCCGCGCAGGCCCAGGCCGCCGACGGCGCGCCCGTCAAGGAGTTGGGCGTCGTCACCATCACCGGCGGCCAGCCCACTTCGCTGCCCACGCAGATCCCCACCACCATCGAAGGCGTGACGCGCGAGCAGATCGAGCATTCGATCAACGCCACCGACAGCGAAGACGCGCTCAAGTACCTGCCCAGCCTGCTGGTGCGCAAGCGCTACATCGGCGACTACAACCACGCCGTGCTGTCCACGCGCGCCTCGGGCACGGGCAACCCGGCGCGGTCCATGGTGTTTGCCGACGGCATCCTGCTCAGCAACTACCTGGGCAACGGCCCCACCAACGCGCCGCGCTGGATGCTGGTCACGCCCGAGGAGATCGAGCGGGTGGACGTGCTCTACGGTCCGTTTTCCGCCGCGTATGCCGGCAACTCGGTGGGCGCGGTGGTGGACTACGTGACGCGCATGCCCACCCGGTTCGAGGCGCACGGCAAGGTCAGCGTGCAGCACCAGCCGTTCGACCTGTACAACACCAGCGCCAGCTACGGCGGCCAGCAGGCCAGTGCCTCGGTGGGCAACAAGAACGGCGACTGGTCGTGGTTCCTCAACTTCAGCAAGACCGACAGCGAAGGCCAGCCGCTCACCTTCCCCACGCGCCTGGTCTCTGCAGGCGCGCCGGGCAATGCGGGCACACCGGTCACCGGCGCCGTATCGGGCAACAACCGCAGCAACCAGCCGTGGTACCTGCTGGGCACCGCCACGCAGTACCGCACGCAGCAGGACCACATCAAGGCCAAGCTCGCCTACGACCTCTCGCCCACGGTGCGCGCGGCCTACACCTTCGGCTGGTGGCACAACGAGTCCGAAGGCCGCCCCGCCAGCTACCTGCGCGATGCGGGCGGCAACGCGGTCTACAGCGGCAGCGTGAACATCAACGGCCGCTCGTTCATGCTCATGCCGAGCGACTTCAATGTGTCCAACGAGGCGCTCACGCACTTCATGCACGGCCTGTCGGTCAAGAGCCGCACGCAGGGCGTGTTCGACTGGGAGGTCGCCGCCAGCCGCTACGACTACCACCAGGACACGCTGCGCGCAGCCACCGTGGCCCTGCCCGCCGCACTGAACGGCGGCGCGGGCCGCATCGTCGACGGCAAGGGCACCGGCTGGACCACGCTGGCCGCCAAGGGCACGTGGCGGCCCGACGGCGTGCAGGGCGCGCACATCGTGGACTTCGGCCTGCAGCGCGACAGCTACCAGTTGCGCAGCGTCGAGAACGCGACCACGGACTGGATCAGCGGCACCGCCGGTGCGCGCAACCAGGCGTTCAACGGCGACACGCAGCTGATCGGCCTGTGGGCGCAGGACACCTGGAAGATCGCGCCCCGGTGGAAGGCCGTGCTGGGCGCGCGCGCCGAGCGCTGGAGCGCCAGCCACGGGCAGACGGCCAATGCCAGCACGGTGCTGGGCCACCCCGAGCGCACCGAGAACTACCTCTCGCCCAAGGCCGCCGTGGCCTACCAGGCCAGCGCGCAGTGGGTGCTCAAGGCCTCCACCGGCCGCGCGGTGCGCATGCCCACGGTGTCCGAGCTCTACCAGGGCGGCATCAGCGGCAGCGGGGTGCTGGTCAACAACGACCCGAACCTCAGGCCCGAAAAGTCCTGGACCACCGAGCTGACCGCCGAGCGCGACCTGGCCGGCTGGGGCGGCGAGGGCCTGCTGCGCCTCACCGCGTTCTTCGAGCGCACGCGCGACGCGCTGTACTCGCAGACCAACGTGCTCGTCACCCCCAACGTGACCAACGTGCAGAACGTGGACGCCATCCGCACCAAAGGCCTGGAAGCGTCCTACCAGGCCGCCAACGTGTTCGTGCGCGGGCTGGACATCGGCAGCAGCCTGACCTGGACCGACTCCAAGATCACCCGCAACGACAAGTTCCCGGCCAGCGTCGGCAAGTGGCAACCGCGCATCCCCGCGTGGCGCGCCAGCGCCGTGGCCACCTACCGGCCAGACGCCACCTGGTCGTACACCCTGGGCGCGCGCTACAGCGGCAAGCAGTACGGCACGCTGGACAACACCGACACCAACGGCTTTGCCTACCAGGGCACCAGCCGCTACTTCACCACCGATGTGCGCGTGCGCTACCAGGTCAGCCACCAGGTGAGCGTGGCGGTGGGCATCGACAACCTCAACAACTACCGGTACTGGAACTTCCACCCGTATCCGCAGCGGACGTACATGGCTGAACTGAAGGTCACCCCCTGAGAAAGAAAGGTTACGGAAATGAATGTGAATACTATGAAAAAAATAGCTGCTGGCGCTTTATGGATCAGCGGTAGCGCCCTTTTTGTGCCTGCATCCGCCCACGTGGTGCTCGAATACCAGGTGGCCCCGGCCGCCAGCAGCTACAAGGCGACCTTCAAGGTGGGCCATGGCTGCGGCGCGGCGCCCACGCGGCAGATCGTGGTGGACATTCCGGCCGGCATGCGCAGCGCGCGGCCCATGCCCAAGCCGGGCTGGGCGCTGGACGTGCAGCGTGACAAGCTGGCCCAGCCCTACACCAGCCACGGCCGCAGCGTCACCGAAGACGTGGTGCGCATCACCTGGACCGCGAAGACGCCGGACGACGTGCTGCCAAGCGCGCACTACGACGAGTTCGTGCTGGTCGCCACCACGCCCGAGCAGGCGGGCACCGTGTACTGGCCCGTGCGCCAGGTCTGCACCGAAGGCCGCAGCGACTGGACCGAGGTGCCAAAGCTCGGCCAGAAGCTGTCGGACCTGAAGTCCCCTGCGGCCGCACTGGAGATTCTTCCCGGCGGCAGCGCGGGTGGCCACAATCACTGACAGTGGCCGCGTTCCTCATCTTTGCCTCTAGCAATCTCTCTTCTTGCCACGCCGCACCGCGCGTGGCGCTGCACCTTTTCTGAACTGAAGGACAACACACCATGACATCCACACGCTTTCACACCGCCGCCCGGGCCTGCATCCTGGCTGCCACGCTCGCTGGCGCCCATGCCTGGGCGCAGACCGCTGCCGCCGTCAAGGTCGAGGGTGCCTGGGCCCGCGCCAGCGTGCAGGGCCAAAAGGGCACCGGCGCCTTCATGCAGCTGACCGCCAAGGACGGCGCCCGCCTGGTGCGCGCCGAGTCGCCCGCCGCGGGCGTGACCGAAGTGCACGAAATGAAGATGGAGGGCGACGTGATGAAGATGCGCGCCGTCCCGTCGCTCGACCTGCCCGCAGGCAAGACGGTGGAGCTCAAGCCCGGCGGCTACCACGTCATGCTGCTCGACCTGAAGGCCCCGCTGGCCAAGGACAGCACCGTGCCCATCACCCTGGTGTTCCAGGACGCCAAGGGCGCCGAAAGCCAGCTGAACCTGAGCGTGCCCGTGGGCACGTCGGCACCGGGCGCCGCGCCTGCGGCGCACGGGCACAAGCACTGACCGGCGCAACGCACCGCGGCCGCCCATCGTGCGGCGGCTTCAGGCCGCGCACGCGGCGCGATAGCCCGGCGCGCCCCCCGGAAAAGACCGTACGCCCGCAGGGCAGGCATTGGAGTAAGCTGTGCCTCCACCACAGAATCACCCAGTCCCCACCTCTTGCGGAGCGGCCATGAGCGACACATCCAACTTCGGTTTCGGCAAATTCGTCCCCGGTTTCGACTTTCTGCAAAGCCTGGCCAAGGGCGCGTCGAGCAGCATTCCCCAACTGCCCAACCTCTCCAACTGGGTGGCCCCCACCATCAGCGTGGAAGAGCTGGAAAAGCGCATCGATGAACTCAAGGCGGTGCAGTTCTGGCTGGAGCAGAACTCGCGCGCGCTGGCCGCCACCATCCAGGCGCTGGAAGTGCAGAAGATGACCCTGGCCACGCTCAAGGGCATGAACTTCAGCATGGGCGACGTGGCCAATGCCTTCAAGCTCAAGACCGCCGACACCGTGATGAGCGGCGTGCAGAAGGCCGCCGGCACCGTGAGCGGCGCAGCCGACGCCGTGGCAGGTGCCGCAGCCCGCGTGGCCAGCCGTGCTGCCGAAGCGCAGGCCGATGAGGCCGATGACGCCGAAGAAGCCCAAGAGGAAGACGACGCCCCCGCCGCGGCCTCCAAGTCCAAGGCTGGCAAGGCTGACAAATCCAAGCCCGCAAGCGCCGAGCCCAATGTGGTCGACCCCATGCAATGGTGGGGCGCGCTTACCAGCCAGTTCCAGCAGATCGCCACCAACGCGATGAAGGATGCGGCCAAGCAGACCGCCATCGACACCACCAAGAACATGGCCACCGGCCTGGCCAAGGAGGCGTTCAAGACGGCCTCCGGCATGGCCAGCCAATTCGCGGCCAAGGGCATGCAGACGGTGCAGGGGGCGGGTAAGCGCGCGTCTGCCCCGCGTGCCGCCAAGAAGAAGGCCGCTGCCCCCGCCAAATCCGCGCCGCGCAAGGCCGCTGCCAAGCCCGCCGCCAAGAAATCCACCGCCCGCGCCAGCGCCTCGCCGCGCAAGCGCGCGGGCTGACGGGGCCGGGCGCGGCGGGTGCAACGAACCCGCTCGCCGGCTGGCCTGCCCCCAGAGAGACCATGATGAAACTATTTCCCTCCGGCCATGCCACACACCCGCAGTGGCGCATGGCCGCCGCGCTGGTGCTGGCCCAGCTGCGCGCCCAGATGGCGCTGCCCGGCTACGCGCCGGCACCCACGCTGGGCCTGCTGTACATCACCGACCACTACGCCGACGAGGCGCAGGCGCTGCTCGACTACCTGAGCGGCGAGCTGCCCGAGGTCACCGACTGGAGCGGCACGGTGGGCGTGGGCGTGTCGGCCAACAACGCCGAATACTTCGACGAGCCTGCGCTGTCGGTCATGCTGCTGGACGTGCCGGCAGACCAGTACCGCGTGTTCTCGGGCGTGGCGCCCCTGCCCACGCACCCGCCGCATGCGGCCGGCGGATTCACCGCGCACACGGCCCTGGTCCACGCCGACGGCCACACGCCCGAGCTGGCCGAGCTGATCCACGAGGTGGCCGAGCGCACCGACACGGGCTACCTCTTTGGCGGGCTGACTGCCAGCCGCAGCGCCAGCGTGCAGTTCGCGGTCGGCGGCAACGGCAACCTGGCGGGGCAGGGCGCGGCCACGGGCGTGTTCGACGGCGGCTTGTCGGGCGTGGCCTTCGGGCCCGGCGTGGCGCTGGTCTCGCGCGTCACCCAGGGCTGCCAGCCGGTGGGTGCGCTGCGCGCGGTCACTGCTGCGCAGGAGAACGTGGTGCTCGAGCTCGACGGCGAGCCCGCGCTCGACGTGCTGCTGGACACGCTGGAAGTCTCGCTGGAGGGCGACCCGCAGCCCGCGCTGCGCAAGGTGCGCGCCACGCTGGCCGGCCTGGTCAACGCGGGCGAGCAGCCGCAGGGCCAGCGCCGCACGGGCCACTTCGGCACCGACACGCGCGTGCGCCACATCGTGGGGCTCGACGGCTCGCGCCGGGGCGTGGCCCTGGCCGACCGCGTGGAGACGGGCATGCACCTGGCGTTCTGCCAGCGCAATGTGGCCGCCGCCCGCGCCGACCTCATGCGCATCTGCGCCGAGATCCGCGAAGAGCTGGAGCCCGAGGAACTGGAGCCGCTGCACGTGGTGTCGGACGCCGACAGCGACACGCAGCCCGCGTCGCTGGCGCCCAGCGCGGCCACGGGCCCGGCGCCCAAGCCCGGCCAGCGCATCTGCGGCGCCGTCTACGTGAGCTGCTCGGGCCGCGGAGGTCCGCATTTCGGCGGGCCCAGCGCCGAGCTGCAGATCGTGCGCCACGCGCTGGGCGACGTGCCGCTGGTGGGCTTTTTTGCCGGCGGCGAGATCGCGCACCACCACCTGTATGGCTACACCGGTGTGCTGACGGTGTTCGTGGGGGACTAGGGCGGCAGGCGCGCCGGGCGCAAGCTCCGCAGGCCCCAAAGAAAAAGGCGACCCTCGGGTCGCCTTCGCCATGGCTACGCGCTGCGGCGCATCAACCCGCGGGCAGGCCTTCGGGTTCGTCCCGCTCTTCGTCGGTGAGCTTGGTGGCCAGGATCTTGTCGATGGTCTTGCCGTCCATGTCCACCACCTCGAGCTTCCAGTTCTCCCACTGCACCGTGTCGGTCACCTTGGGCAGGCGGCCCGTGAGCAGCATGATCATGCCGCTCAGCGTGTGGTAGCGGCCGCGCTCTTCTTCGGGCACGGTGTCCAGGTTCAGGCGGTCCTTGAGCTCGGGCACGGGGATGTGGCCGTCCAGCAGCCAGCTGCCGTCGTCGCGCTGCAGCGCCCAGGACGTTTCCGGGTCGCGCGGCTGGAACTCGCCGGTGATGGCCTCGATCAGGTCCTGCAGCGTGACGATGCCCTGCACCTCGCCGTACTCGTCGATCACGAACGCCATGTGCACGTCCTGCAGCCGGAAGTTGTCCAGCAGCTCCATGCCGGTGATGGTCTCGGGCACGTACAGCGCCGTCTGCAGCGGCTGGTCGGCCAGGCTCTGCTGGCGGTCACGCAGCGCGCGCGACAGCCACTGGCGCGCGTTGATCACGCCCACGATGTTGTCCATGCCGCCACGCACCACCGGGAAGCGCGCGTGGTCCGATTCCTCGATGCGCGCCAGGTTCTCCTCGAACGTCGCTTCGATGTCCAGGCACACCACATCGCCGCGCGGCAGCATCAGCGAGCCGATCTGGCGGTCGTCCAGCCGGAACACGTTGCGCACCATGGTGTGCTCGTGCGACTCGATCACACCGGCCGTCGTGCCCTCCACCAGCATGGCGTGGATCTCTTCCTCGGTCACCGGGCTGCCGCTGGTTTCCTTCACGCCCAACAGGCGCAGCAGCGTGCGCGTGGAAGTGGACAGCAGCAGCACGAACGGCTTGGTCGCCAGCGCCAGGAAGTTGATGGGCCGCGCCACCAGGCGGGCAAAGGTCTCGGGGTAAGACTGGCCGATGCGCTTGGGCACCAGTTCACCCACCACGATCGAGAAGTACGTGATCAGCACCACCACCAGGCCGGTGGCGGCATAGTTGCCGTAGGGCTGGGGCATGCCCAGCGAATACAGCCACGACGCCAGCGGCGCGGCCAGCGCGGCCTCGCCCACGATACCGTTGAGCACGCCGATGGACGTGATGCCGATCTGGATGGTGGAGAGAAAACGCGTGGGGTCTTCACCCAGCTTCACGGCGGCGGCGGCGCCGCTATCGCCCTCGTCTATCAGCTTTTGCAGCCGGGCCTTGCGTGCGGTGACCAGGGCGATCTCCGACATGGCAAACAGGCCGTTGAGAAAGATGAGGGCGAACAGTATTGCTATTTCCATACAAAGGGCGCCTTGCGCGCCCTTGGGTGTTGAGAAGCTGACGATTGTAGGGACACAACCGGTGACACCCCGGAGATGGTGGGGCAGGGCCGTGGGGAATTGGCCCGGTGCTTGGTGTGCCGGCGCCGGTGCAGCGGCTCGCAGCCAAGGGTTCGAGGCGCTGCGCCGGGGCTAGCCGCCCTCGGTGGGCAGCCCGTTTTCATCCCACTCCGGCAGGCCGCCGCGCAGCCAGTACACCGAGGTGAAGCCCTTGCCCGCCGCCACCTTGGCGGCCTTGTACGACTTCCAGCACTCGGCGCCGTTGCAGGCAAAGATCACCGGTTTGCCCTTGTCCAGCTGCGGGACCTTGTCCAGTGCGGCAAAGTCGTCCTGCGCGGCGTTGAAGGCCACGTCCTTGAGGCTTTTTTCCACATAGGCTGCAAACACCGCGCCGCGGATGCGCTTGGCCTTGTATTCCTTTTCGGTGCGGGTGTCGACCAGCGTGGCACCGCGCGCCAGCAGGTCGCGCGCCTCCTTGGCGCTCACGCGGTTCACGCCCGGCAGGCTGCTGGGCGTGAACAGGCCCAGCTCGGCCAGGCGCTTGTATTCGGTGCCCTCGGGCCGCACCGCCACGGCCGGCAGGCCTGCGGTGGTGGACGAGGTGCCGAACCACTGCGCCAGCTTGTTGCGCGTCTCGGCGGGCAGGTCCTTCTTCACGACCACCGAGAAGCCGCCGGGCACCGGCTGCGAGGTGGCGAGCACGCGGGCCGTCTTGGGGTGGGCGGCCGACCATTCGGCCCATTCGTCCTCGCGCACCACGGTCGCGTCGGCGGAGCCCAGGGTCAGCGCGGTCAGGCCCGCCTGCGGGAATTTTTCGTACTGCACGCTGCGCAGGTCCTGGAACGACAAGCCCGCCTCGTTGAGCATGCCGCGCGCCATGTAGGTGTAGACCGAGTCCTGCTGCGGCAGGTACAGGCGGCGGCCCTTCATGGCCGCCACGGCGTCGACCTGCTGCACGCCCACCAGCAGGTACTTGTCGGATTTTTGCGTGGCACCCACCAGCTCGTAGCCGCGCTGCAGCGCCGACGCGGCCACCTGGGGCGGCCCGATGAAGATGTCGAAGCCCGCACTGCGCGTGGCGCGCATCACATCGGACAGGTCTTCGCTGGTGGTCACCGTGACGGCCTGGCCGGCGGCCTTGGCCAGCCCGGACTCGGCCGCGCTGCGCAGGATGGTGTTCGCCGCCTTCTTGGCGGTGGGCTCCACGGCCACCAGTGCCGTGAGCTGCGCCTGGGCGCCGAATGCAGCGGTGGCCAGCAGCCAGGCCGCACAGAGCTTGCTGGTCCCGATCGATCTTCGCCCGTGGTTCATGGCGCCCTCTCCTTTCCTTGGAAAGGCCAATATGCCTCAGGCCATCTTGGGATGCACGAATGTTTCCATATGCTTATTACTATTACATCTTTTGACAATGTATCGGATGGCTGGGGTGGGGTTTCGGCGCACAGAATGCGGCTTCCATCCGCAAAGGCCCGCAGCAGGAGGCGTGCGCTCCCCGCCATGTGTGTTGCTGTTTGTGTTGTTCGACTTACAACTTCCCGGAGACCGAACCCATGAAAGATTCCATGACCCTTCCGCGCCGGCACCTGCTGGCCGGGAGTGCCGCCGCCTTGAGTGCACTGGGCCTTGCCGGCTGGAGCGGGCGTGCCGCGGCCCAGGCTGCGGCCCCCAAGCCCTTGCCGGCTTACGCGGGGTGGAAGTCTTCCGACGCGTTGATCGTACACAGCAGCAGCACGCTGGAGACCAAGCGCTCCGCGTTCGGCACCAGCGTGATCACGCCGTCGAACCAGCTGTACGTGCGCAACAACCTGCCCGCGCCCGACGCGGCCATCCTGAACGACCGCGACGCCTGGACCGTGGCCTTTGAAGGGGTGAAGAACCCGCGCAGCCTCACGCTGGCCGAGCTCAAGACCCTGGGCGTGGAGACCGTGGCCACCGTGCTGCAGTGCTCGGGCAACGGGCGCGGCTTCTTCCCCAGTAAGCCCAGCGGCACGCCCTGGGCCGTGGGCGCTGCAGGCTGCGTGGTGTGGAGCGGCGTGCCGCTGCGCAACGTGGTGGCCGCCCTGGGCGGGCTGGCCGATGGCGCGGTGTACCTCACCGGCACGGGCGGCGAGAAGCTGCCCGAGGGCGTGGACCCGCTGTCGGTGGTGGTGGAGCGATCGGTGCCCGTCAAGGCGACCGAAGACGCGCTGCTGGCCTGGGAGATGAACGGAGAGCCCATCTCGCTGGCCCACGGCGGCCCGCTGCGGCTGGTGGTGCCGGGCTACCAGGGCGTGAACAACATCAAGTACGTGCAGCGCGTGGCGTTCACCAGCGCCCAGTCGCAGGCACGCATCATGTCGCACGGCTACCGCATGTCGCCCCCCGGCACCAAGGCCGCGCCCGACCAGCCCTCGGTGTGGGAGATGGGCGTGAAGTCCTGGATCAACGGCCCGCTGCCCGAGAAGGGCACGCTCAAGGCCGGGCTGGTGCAGGTGCACGGCGTGGCCTTCGGCGGCACGCAGGCCGTCAAGGGCGTGGAAGTGTCGGTGGACGGCGGCAAGACCTGGCAGGCCGCGCGCCTCATCGGCCCCGACCTGGGCAAGTTCGCCTGGCGCCAGTTCGTGCTGCCCGTGCAACTGGGCGCGGGCACCCATGTGCTGGCCAGCCGCGCCACCGACGCGGCGGGCACGGTGCAGGCCGAGCAGCGCGACGAGAACGTGGGCGGCTACAACAACGCCAGCTGGCGCGACCACGCCGTGACCATCACGGCAGCATGATGGGGCGCCTGTTTGCGACGCTGGCTGTAGCCTTGCCCTTAGGGCTGGGGGCGGGCGCCGGCTGGGCCGCCGATGCCGCCGAGCTGGCGCGCGGCAAGGAGCTCTTCACCAAGATCCAGCCCGCCTGCGCCGTGTGTCACACGCTGCAGGCCGCGGGTGCCGAAGGCCAGGTGGGCCCGGTGCTCGACGAGCTCAAGCCCGATGCGCCGCGGGTGCTGCGGGCCTTGAAGGCGGGCATCGGTGTCATGCCTTCGTATGCCGAGCGCATGAGCGAGAAGGACATGAAGGCGGTGGCGAGCTTCGTGGCGCACGCCACCGGGGCTGCCAAGTAGACGAGGCGCGTTGGCATTCGGTTGCCGCCCTCGGTGCTTCTTCGCCGCCGTGCAGGACTGCCGCGCGGCCTGAACGGGCCGCGCGCCGTGGTGATCCTGTGCTCAGGCCGTGGTGCGCGACGGCAGCAGCGCCGCAGGGCGCGGGCTGCGCTCCAGTCCCTGAAAGTCGAAGTCCACCTGCGGCACCCGCCCGCTCACGATGTCGGCCAGCGCCTGGCCCGAGCCGCAGGCGTGCGTCCAGCCCAGCGTGCCGTGGCCGGTGTTGAGGAACAGGTTGGCGAGCTTCGTCTTGCCGATCAGCGGCACGTTGCTCGGCGTGGCGGGGCGCAGGCCGGTCCAGAACTGCGCCTGGCTGGCGTCGCCCGCACCGGGAAAAAGCTGCTCCACGCGCCGCACGATGGCGTCGCAGCGAACTTGGTTCAGGTGGCGGTCGTAGCCGTTCAACTCCGCCGTGCCTGCGATGCGCAGCCGGTCGCCCTGCGCGCTGGTGTAGCGCGAGAACACGAGCTTGAACTCGTCGTCCGTCAGGCTCACCTGGTGGGCCCGGGCCGCGTCCTTCACCGGCATGGTCACCGAATAGCCCTTGGCCGGGTAGATCGGCAGGCGAATGCCCAGCGGCTGCGCGAGCAGCGGGCTGAACGAGCCCATGGCCAGCACGAAGGCATCGCCCTGCACGCGCTCGAAGCGGCCCTCGGGCGTGGTCACCTCCACATGGTCGATGCGCCCCCCGGCCTCGCGCAGCGCGGTGATGTGGTGGCCCAGCCGGAACTGCACGCCCGCCGCCTCGCAGAGGGCGGCCAGCGCGCGCGTGAACTGGTTCGCGTCGCCCGATTCATCCTCGGCGGTGAAGGTGGCGCCCGCCAGCTGTGGGCGGATATGGGCCAGGGCCGGCTCGATGCGCACCGCCTCGTCGGCGCTGATGACCTGGCGCTCGCAGCCCAGGGCGCGCATCTGCTCGGCGGGGGCCAGGGCGCCGTCGAACTCCTTGGCATTGGTATAGAAGTGCAGGATGCCCTGCGTGCGCTGGTCGTACTGGAGTCCGGTGGCCGCGCGCAGTTGCTGCAGCACGCTGCGGCTGTAGGTGCCCAGGCTCACGATCTGCTCGATGTTGTGGCGCGTGCGCGCCGGCGTGCAGTTGCGCAGAAAGGCCAGGCCCCAGAGCCACTGGCGCATGTCGGCGCGCAGGCGGAACAGCAGCGGCGCGTCTTCCTGGCCCAGCCACTGCAGCACCTTGAGCGGTGCGCTCGGGTTGGCCCAGGGCTCGGCGTGGCTCACCGAGATCTGCCCGCCGTTGGCAAAGCTGGTCTCGGCGCCGGGCGCGCCCTGGCGGTCGATGACGGTCACGTCGTGGCCGAGTTGCGAGAGGAAGTAAGCCGAAGTCACGCCGAGCAAGCCGGCGCCAAGAACGATCACGCGCATGGTTCAGAACCTTTTGAAGGTCTACCGCCTGCCAGGCGTGCGCTACCAGCTATGAATTCAATAGCAATGCAGCTGGCGCACGTCTGCCAGGCTGCCGCTCCCCCTGTCCTTGGTACCTGAGAGATTCACCGCCGCGCCCACATGGCGTGCGGTTTGCTCCTTCGGTGCGCCACCACGCCGATAAGGGGTGGGGCGGCTCTCCAGACGGCTTTGATGAATGTGCAGTACGGGACCTGAGCGTGTATGGGAGTTTGCGCCTTCGGTGCAGCAGCGGGTGGTGCCCGCCGTGCTCTCCTGCTGGGCGGATTCTAGGGGGCGTACTGCACCCGTGGCCGCGCCGCAAGCGCTAATGCACCGCAACGTTTGCTGATGCAACGGGCCGCTGAAGCCGGCCCGCAGCGGTTCAGACGCCCTGCGGGAAGACGGCCTCGCCCAGGTTGAGCATGAGGCGGTTGGCCCAGGCGAACAGGGCGCTCGCGTGCAGCGCATCCAGGATCTCCAGGTCCGACAAGCCCGCCGCACGCAGTGGCTGCAGGTGCTGTGCTCCAAAGCTGCCGGGGCTGCGGGTGAGCGCCAGCGCGGCCTGCACGATGGCGCGCTCGCGGGCGTTGGTGCCGGCCTGGTCGGGGTCGGCAAAGATCTGCGCCATCACGTCGTTGCGCCGCGCCAGCTGCTCGAAGCGCTGGGCGTGCACCGAGGCGCAGTACACGCAGCCATTGGCGCGAGACACCGCCGTGCTGGCCACCTCGCGCTCAGCGCGGGAGAGGCCGCCAGGCGCGTACATGATGGCGTTGAAGGCCTGCGAGCGCTCCGACAGCACACGGGCGTGGTGCACCAGCAGCAGGTAGAAGTCCGAGCTGCGCGCCTTGGGGTGGCTCAGGTCCAGCACGGCCTGCTGCTCGGGCGTGGCGGTGGCGGGGTCCACCACGGGCAGCCAGGCGGCCCAGCCCAGCGTCTCGCTGGTGTAGCCGTTCAGGCGCAGCGGCTCGCCGGGGGCGGGCAGGTTGGCGGGGTGTACGAAAGGGGCTGCGTCAGCGGCTGCAGATGGGGCCGGCGCTGCAGGCGCATCGCCTTCGCCACCGAGCGCGTCCAGGGCCGCCACGCCCGCCACCAAGCGCAGCTGGTACGTGACGAAGCCGATGAGCTGCGCCAGCAGCACCGTGTCCGGCACCGACAGGCCGGCGGCGGGCAGGGCCAGCAGGGCGGCGCGGTCGCTGCGGTCCGGGTGGGTGGCGAGCGTGCGGGTGAACTGCGCCACCGCCTGCAGGCGCGCATCGGTGGGGGTGCTGCCGGGGTGCTGCAGCAATTCCTGCAGTGGCTGCGAGAGCACGGTGTGGGCGGTGCTTTTCAGCACCTGGTCGCGGTAGTGCGCTGCCAGCAGGGGCATGCCGCTGGCCTCGGCGATATCGCTGGCTACCCACAGGCGCTCGGTATGGCTCAGCGTGCCGGACAGGTCGGCGCTGAACAGGGCGTCGTAGCAGCCCTGCGTGGCCACGGCCACCTTGTCGCGCGCATGGCGCGTGGCGAACGCGGGCCGCTCGGGGGAGAGGGCAAGCAGGGTGTCGATGGTGTCTTGGCTGGACGTGGTTGGATTGGTGTCAGAGGTGGTGGTCATGGGGTGTGCAATCCAGAAGAGGAGGCCGCGCGCAGGCGGCCGGGCGCGTCAGGCGCGGTCGGGTTGGGGCAGGGGCTGAGCGTTCAGCGCGACGTGGGGCTGGGCCTGCAGCTGCTCGACGCGCTGCGCCGTATCAGCCACCGTCCATTCGTCGCCCACCAGTTCGGGCTCGGCATAGGCCTGCAGGTTGGCAAAGTGCTGCTCGATGTCTTCGCGGTAGAACAGGCTGGCCAGCCCCTGCGCCAGCCGCCGCGCGCCGTCGCTGATGGCCGGTATGTCGCCCGACACGGTGCCGTGCGACAGCGCCGCGGGGTAGCAAAAGCAGTGGATGCGTTCCAGGCCCGGGCAGTTGCCAGGCTGCTTTTGCTGGAACTCGAACACCGGGCCCAGGTCGGGCGAGTCGGCCAGCTCCTGGTCTTCATCGCCCGGTGCGGGCTGGTAGCGGGCGCTCCAGGCGCGCACGTGCGGCGCGATGTGCGCGAACTCGGGCTTTTGCAGCCAGTCGATGGCAAAGCCGGTGGAGACGATGAGGAAGTCGAGCACGAAGGTGCCGCGGGGCGTGGCCACGCGCAGGGTGCTGCCCTGCTGCTCCACACGCTCTACCGGGCAGCCCAGGTGGAAGTGCGCATTGGGGTGGCGCGACACACGCAGCGTGCTGCCGTGCGGCGGCGGCACCTGCTGCACGTTGATGTAGTGGCGCAGGCGCCATTTCCAGGCATCGGGCAGGTCGTAGTGGCCGTGGGTGAGCCCCGGCACGCCCGAGCCCTTGGACTTGTTGATGCGGGGCAGATGGGTGCGGCGCACCAGCAGGTCGACGCTGGCGGCGCCGCTCTCGAGCGCCGTGGCCGCGCTGTCCATGGCGGATGAACCCGCGCCCACCACACCCACGCGCAGGCCGCGCAGCGTGGCGTAATCGAGCACGTCCGACGAATGCGCCCAGCGGCTGCGGTCCACGCCCTGCATGAAGGCCGGGATCTGCGGGCCGCCCAGGCCGTCGCGGCCGGTGGCCAGCACCACGCGGCGCGCCAGCCAGGTGGCGGCGCCCTCGGGGCTGTGCACATCCACCTCGACCAGCGCATCGGCCCGCGGGCGCAGGGCGGTGACGGCGTGCTCGTTGCGCACGTCGGCCCCGGTCACGCGGCGGTACCAGCGCAGGTAGTCCATCCACTGCAGGCGCGGGATCTTGTCGAGTGCAGCCCAGGCGGCACGCCCCCATTGCGCTTCGAACCAGGCACGAAAGGTCAGGCTGGGCAGGCCCAGCGCGGGGCCCGTCAGCTCCTTGGGCGAGCGCAGGGTTTCCATGCGCGCGGTGGTGGCCCAGGGGCCTTCATGGTCGCGCGGCGCGCGGTCGAGCAGCACGGCGCGGATGCCCAGCTGCGCCAGCGCGGCAGAGGCCGCCAGGCCCGCCTGGCCCGCGCCGATGATGAGCACATCGACCACGGCCTGGCGCGCGTGGCTGCGCGGCGGCACCCAGCTGCGCGCGGGCCAGCCCAGTGTGGAGAGGTCGTCCTTCAGGCGCTGCTCCAGCGCAGCCAGGCCGGTGCTGGCTGGGGAGGGGTGGTTGGTTTCTTCGTTCAGTGGCATGGAGTCAAAGGTTTGCCAGCGGCGGTGGTGCCGCGGTGCGAAGCCAGCAGTTCAGTCGATGCTGATTTTCGCGTCCTTCACCACCTGCGCCCATTTGTTGCGGTCGGCGTGCACCGTCTGGCGGAACTGCTCGGGTGTTTCGATGCGCACCGTGTTGCCGTTGGCCTCGAAGCGGGCGCGCACGTCGGGCAGCTCCAGCACTTCGCGCACGGCGGTGTTGAGCTTCTTCACGATGGCCGCGTCCGTGCCCTTGGGCGCGAAGATGCCGAACCAGATCGAGCTGTCGAAGCCCTTGGTGCCCGGCAGCCCGCTCGATGCGATGGTCGGCACCTCCTTCACGGCGTTCACCGGCTTGGCGGTGGTCACGCCCAGCAGGCGCACCTTGTCGGCCTTGTAGTGTGGCAGCACCGTCTGCACCTGGTTCATGATGCAGCAGGTCTCGCCCCGCACCACCGACGCGATGGCCTCGGGCCCACCCTTGTAGGGCACGTGCACCATGTTCAGGCCCAGGCGGGCGTTGAACTCGGCAAACGCCATGTGCGTGCCCGCGCCGTTGCCGGTGGACGCAAAGTTGTACTTGCCCGGGTTGGCCTTGACCAGGTCCACGAACTCCTTGAGCGTCTTCACGTCGATGACCGTGGGGTTGATGGTCAGCACGTTCGACACGTCGATCAACGGCGCCACGGGCACGAAGTCCTCTTCCACGTCGAACGGCAGCTTCTTGTACAGCGCGGCGTTGCTGCCGTGCGTGGCCGCGGTGCCAAAGGCGAAGGTGTAGCCGTCGGGCTTGGCGCGGGCCACGTATTCGCTGGCGATGTTGCCGGCCGCGCCGGACTTGTAGTCGATGATGACCGGCTGGCCCAGGCGCTGGGCCAGGGGCTCCTGCACGGAGCGGGCGATCACGTCCACGCCCGAGCCGGCCGGGAAGCCGAGGATCAGCGTGATGGGTTGCTGGGGCCAGGTGGCGGGGCCGGCGGCGTGCACTGCCGTGGCGGCGAGCCACGAAGCGCAGGCGAGCGCGACGGCTGGAATCCAGCGGAGAGAGGGCAGGGCGCGCATGGAGAAATCCTTCAATGGGTGTGCAGCAGGGATGCGCTATTGTGGGAAATCCAACATGTGCGACGTCGTATATGCATATGGCCGCCCCGTGCAGGGCCGCGTTGCCGTGCCGTTGAAAACGCAACAGCGCGGCGTGCCAGGCACGCCGCGCTGCGGAGGCTGCGATCAGCCGGTCGGTGGATCAGCGGATCAGCGGATCAACGATCCGTCGTCCATCAATTGCGGCGCGGGTTGTCGGGCTGCTGGTCGCGGCGGTTGGAGACGCCGTCTCCATCACGGTCGCGATCATGGCGGTTGGAGACGCCGTCGCCGTCCCGGTCCCAGCCACCGCGCTGGAATTCCCAGCGGCCATCGCGTTCAGCCCAGTGCGGCTGGCGGTATTGGTGGCCGGCGCGGGCCTGGACCCAGTGGCCCCGCACCCATTGGTAGCGGTTGCCGCGCCACTCCCAGTGGCCTTCTTCCCAGACCTGGCCACGGCGAGGGCGTGGCACGGCTTCACGGCGTGGGGGCGGTGGCGCTGGGATGACCTGGTAGGTCTGCGTGGGCGTGTACCCGCGGTCTGTCTGCACGATGACGGTGCCCGGCTGCGCAGCCTGTGCAAAGGCAAGGGGCATCAGCGCTGCGAAGGCCAGCGATGCGGCGGTCAAGGTGTGGCGATGGTTCATTGTCTACTCCTGGTGGCTGGCGTGCCCGCTGCTGCACGGTGGCAGCTTGAAAACGGGGCACGCAGCATTCGGCATGAAGCCGGAGGCCGGGCCGGGGTGGCGCATGGCGCTAGCCCCGGGCCGGTTCGTGGTGCAGATCAGTTGCGGTACGGGTTGTCAGGGCGGCGGTCGTGGCGGTTCGGGACGCCGTCACCGTCGCGGTCCCAGCCGCCGCGGCGCATTTCCCAACGGCCGTCGCGCTCCACCCAGCGGGGTTCACGGTAGGCGTAGCCGGGGCGGGCCTTCACCCAGTAACCCTGCATCCACACGTGGCGGTTGCCACGCCATTCCCAGTGGCCGGGCACCCATGCCATGCCGCGGCGGGGGTGCGGTACGGCTTCGTGGCGGGGTGGTGGTGGGGGGCCGTACTGGACCAGGACGGGCGCGCCTTGGACCACGACGGGCGCACCTGAGTGGTACTGGTGCTGCCCCGATTGAATGACAACGGTGGCACTGTTTTGTGCTTGCGCCACCGTTGCGGCGCCCAGCGACAGCAGGGCGATGGAAACAGCGGCGAGTGCATGACGGGCCATGACGATCTCCTCAAAATGATTCTTTGCAGAACCGAGGACTCGATGGTGATCATCCTGCGTCAAGCCGGTGTAGGGGATTTGCGAAGTCTTGTGAAGTTGTGTTTCCTGCCCGGCTGTACGCCCCCGCAAATGTGAACTCCGTCACGGTTCACCCTGGGTGCAGTGCAGCAAACGGCCCCCTGCACCTGTCTTCACCTGTCTTGACCCCTCAGCGCCACCACACGAGCGCGGACACCGCCATCAACGGCACCCATGCCGGATGCCTGCCGCGCGTGGCGTAGAACACCAGCAATCCGCTGGCCAGCGTGGCCACGCCCGCCACATCGGCCACCCATGCGGCCAGTGCGGCATCGGTCCACGGCATGCTGCCCAGGCGCCAGAGCAGCGCGCTCAGGGCCAGGCCCAGCACGGTGGTCAGGTGCCAGGTGGCCCACAGGATCCGGACCTGCGGCTCGCGCAGCACCGGCCGGCCCGCGGTGGGCACCACGCCCTGCGTGCGCAGCCCGCGGAACACCAGGATTTCGCCCAGCACAGCGTGGGCCAGTGCCACCACGGCCAGCACCGCGGCGGCAAGCAGGAAGAGGGGGTTCATGGCGCGGCCTTTCCTGAATCTCGGCGGTCCGGCGTGAAAGCGGTGGGCCGCGCTGCGCACAGCGCCAACGCGGGCGGCAGCACCAGCCAGAAGCCCGACGGCGGCATCAGCACGATGCCCAGCACCGCCAGCGCCAGCAAGCCCACGCCCAGCGGGCGCTGCGTGGCGGCGGCGGCTGCGCCGCCATGGCGTTCCAGTTGCAGCACGACCCAGGCCAGCAGTGCGAACAGAAGGCCGAACAGCACGAACCACACCACGGCGCCGATCTGCGGGTCGTGGCGGACGCTGGCCAGCACGCCGCGCCGCACGATTTCGCGCAGGGGCTCGGTGAACACCACGAGCGCATAGCCCATGTGCAGGGCCGCCACGGCCAGCAGCCATGGGCCCTTCCAGCGGTCGCGCAGCGGGGTTGGCAGGGGGCGGTCAGCGGCGAGGTGTGTCATGGGCGTGGCGGGTGGTGAGGGCGTGGCGGTGAACCCAGGGGTTGGTGGTGCAAACCTGCGCGCCCAGGCGCGTGAGCAGGTGCATCAGCCCCATCCACAGGCGCTCGAACGACGGCATCTCGGGCGGCACGCCCGCCATGTGGCGGCCGAGCACGCGTTGCTGTTCGGCGTTGGGCAGGGGCGGCGGCTGCTTGTGGCGGAAGTCGAAGACCTCGGCAGTGAAGGGCTCCAGCTGCCAGTCCTGCATCCCTGCGAGCAGCGGCATGGTGGTGCTGAACTCCTGTGCACTCAGGCCACTGCCGACCAGCCCCAGCGACTGGTAGGCCTGCAGCGCCTGCAGGTCCCGCGCGGCGCTGGCAGGCTGCAGCAGCGCCGACCAGGCCTGCAGCACGCCGGCGCGAAATGCGGGTGACAGCGCGCGTGTGCAGCCGAAGTCCAGCACGCCCAGGTGGCAGTCGCCATCGCCCACCGGCAGGAAGAGAAAGTTGCCCGGGTGCGGGTCGGCGTGCACGCGGCCCAGCGCAAAGATGCAGTGCAGGTACCAGTCCCACAGCCGCTGCCCGGCCTGGTTGCGCTGCGCCTGCGTGGGGCCGGTGGCCAGCCAGGCATCGAGGTGCAGGCCGGGCAGATGCTGCTGCGTGAGCACCTGGGCGCGCGTGTGCGACGCGATGGGCCGCGCCATCGCCACGCCGGGCCACGCGGCGTGCTCGGCGAACCAGGCCAGCTCTTCGGCCTCCTGGAGGTAGTCGACCTCGCGCAGCAGCGTGGCCTCGATCTCGTCCATCACGCTGTCCACGATGGGCGCAGCGGGCAGGGGCATGTCGGTGTGCGCCAGTGCCCTGAGCGCGGTGCGCATCAGCTGCATGTCGCTGGCAATGGTGGCGGCGATGCCCGGGTACTGCACCTTCACCGCCACCGCCCCGTGGCCCGCCAGCTGGGCGTGGTGCACCTGGCCCAGGCTGGCCGCGGCAAACGCCGTGGGCTCGAATTGGTCGAACAGCGCCTCGGGCTCCTGCCCGAACGCCTGGCGGAACACGCGGCCCACCAGCGCGCGGTTCAGCGGCAGCGCCTGGTGCTGGCCGCGCGCCAGCTCGCGGCGCACGCCGTCGGGCAGCAGGCCCGGGTGCATGCTCAGCATCTGCGACACCTTGAGGGCGGTGCCGCGCAGCTGGCCCAGCGCGCCGAAGAGGATGCGGCCCAGCGCGGCCTCGTGGTCGGCCTGCACCTGCTCGGACGGCGTGCGCACGCTGTGCCCGATGCGCGCCAGGCCGATGCGCGCCGCCGCCACGCTGGTGATGGCGCCGCGCGCCAGGCGGCTGGTGCGGGGCGGGGTGTTGCGGGCCATGTCAGTGCCCGGTGTGTGTGGGTACGGCCGCCACGCGACGCAGCATGCTCCGCACGATGGCGCAGTGGAACGGCGTGATGACCGCCATGTAGGCATGGCCCAGCGTGTTGTGGATGTGCACCACGGTGCTGAGCACCAGCATGGGCTGCCCGGCCACGAGCCGCTTGCACAGCGACACCTGCACATCGAGGTGCTTGTCGTCCTGGCCCATCACCACCTCGCGCTCGCCCAGGTGGCGCAGGATGAAGATGCCCACGCGGTCGCCCTGGCGGTAGCTGGCGGCGTTGTGGGGATCGGCGTGCGGGTCGCTGCGCTGGTTGTGCACATCGTGCAGCTGGCCCACGTCTTTGAGGCCGACCAGCCGCACCAGCCGGTTGCGCAGCGCCATGAGCGCGCGCGTCCAGTGGGGCGTGCGCGCCACCACATCGAGCCAGGCCTGCAGTGCGCTGGCGTCGGGGTGCGGGTCGGCGGTCTGGTACGCGTCGGCGTATTGCGCACCGGGCAGGGTGGTGTGGATCACGGTGCCCTCGGGCAGGGGCACCGCGTGCACGGTTCGCAGGATGGCGGCGCTCATGGCGCGGCCTTGCGGGTGCGGCGGACTGGGGCGGCGGCGGTTGCTGGGGCAGCATCTGCCGGGGTGGCTGCCGCGGATGACGGGCCACCGGCCTTTGTGCGCGCCTTGCGGGGCTTCGGCCCGGCAGCCGCCCCGGGTGGGGGCGGCGCTGCAGGGGCCGTGGCAGGTGCGCGGCGCACGGGCACGGTCCCCATGTCGTCGAGTGTCTGCTGCGCGGCGCGCAGCACGCCCACCAGCCCGCTGCCGCGCTGCATGAAGCGCGCCATCTGGCTGCGCAGCACGAAGCCGCCCAGCTGCAGCGCGCGGCTGACCAGGCCCGTGCGCAGCGTGAGCACCAGCACGCCCAGCGACAGGTCCACCAGCTGCGTGGTGTCGGCAAAGCCGTCGGACTCGTCGGCCAGCCAGTAGGCCACCACACCGCCCAGGTAGTCGGTGTACAACCCGCCCGCCAGGCCCTTGAAGTCGCAGGGCTCGATCTCGCCGCTGGCCTCCGCGGCCTCGAGGAAGCTCGCCACCGCATCGCGCAGCGCGGCACGGGCCGGCAGGGGCTCGGCCATCAGCGCCAGCGGCGAGCGCCGGGCCACCTTGTGCATCTCGGCCACGAACTCGCGGTCGGCCAGCAGGCGCTCCAGCACCGCGTCCGTCAGGCGCTGCAGCTTTTCCTGCAGGCTGTAGCTCGCGAACCCGGGCGCTTGCAGCGTGTCGGCCAGCGACGCATGCACCACCTCGTCCAGGTACCCCAGCACGATGCGGTCCTTGGTGGGGAAGTACTTGTAGATCGTGGCGTCGCCAATGCCGGCAGCGCGGGCGATGTCCTTCATCGTCGTGCCGTCGAACCCCTGGCGGGTCATCAGGTCCACCGCGCTGGCCACGATCTGGCGGCGCGTGGCGTCTTGCTGCTGGCGGGTGGTTTTCATTTGCTATCTTTAAATTTGTCAAATTGACGATTTAAAGAATAGTGGATTCACATTAAAGAGTCAACAGCGCCAGAAATGGGCATCCAGTGCTGTCAGAACCAGCGTTTTGAGCATCGTTTTGCCCTCTACCGCCGACTGGTAAAGCGCAAGAAGCTATTAAAAATATAGCAAACGTAGTGTCTGACCCGTGCTCCCCGCCGTGCGACGCTCACTACCCCCAGAAACCGGTGCGCCCCCACGCCAATCCACCCGTGGAACCGGCTTTGCCGGGCCACCGGGTGCGTCCCCCCTCGGGGCAAGCGGCGCAGCCGCTCAGGGGGACTACCAATCCTTCCCGTGGAACCGGCTTCGCCGGGCCACCGGGTGCGTCCCCCTTTGGGGAAAGACGCGCAGCGGCTCAGGGGGCAACCCTTCACGGGGGCAGCCGCCTCATGCTCGTGAACGCCTCGAACTCCCAGCTGCGCATCGCCAGCAGCAGCGTGTAGCCCTCCAGCTCGCGCGGCGGCAGCTTCTGGTCGGCCAGGTGCTGCTGCGCAAAGTCCTGCGCCACGCGCTGCATGCGCTCCATGAACGCGGGCGCCAGGCCCCGGCTGATGGTGCCGTGCACCAGCAGCACGCCTTCGCCCGAGCCGTCGAAGCCGCCCGCGAAGTAGTCGAGCAGCGCGTGCTCGCGAAAGTAGTTCATCACCGGGCCGTGGGGCCGCCAGCGGAAGGTCTTGGCGAGCTTGAGGCGGTAGCGGTTCAGCGGCCGCAGCTCGATGATGCCGATGCGGTCGAGCTGCGCCAGGTACTTGATGCCATCGGCTTCCGACAGGCGGTAGGTGGTGGTCACCTGCTCCAGCGTCCACTGGCTGAGCACGCAGATCGCCATCAGCAGCAGCTTCTTGTCGGCCACCACGGCGCGCTCCTGCTCCTGCGTCAGTTCCTTGAGCAGGGGCTGGCTCTCGGCCACGCGGCGCGCCAGGTCGGCAAAGTCCAGCGCCAGCGCGCGGCAGATGGCGTCGATGCGCGACAGGGGCATGTCGCCCTTGGCCAGCATGCGCTTGACGCTGGATTCGGCCATGCCCAGGGCCACGGCCAGGTCGGCGTAGGTCATCTGGGCGCTCTTGAGTTCTTTCTTCAGGGCGGTGACGAGGTCGGCAGTGGTGCTCATGGGTGGGGTCCTCCGGGGTATCGATTATCAATACCCGCGGTGGTCGAAGTGGCGCCTTGCGCGACTTTGGGGTGGGTAACGAGGGCCGGGCTCCCGACACTGCGCTCCATCTCGTTCATCCAACCCCTGAAAGACGGTCCCGCATGTCCCCCTCCTACCTGTCATCCCCCGCGCGCAGGCCCGGCCTGTCGCGCACCGAAGCGGCCCTGCTAGGGCTTGCCATGCTGCTGGCGGCGCTGGCGCTGTTCGGCCCGGTGCTGCCCGCCAGCGTGCACCAGCACGACTTTGCCGACCAGCGCCTGCTGTGGGGCATCCCTTGCGCGCTCGATGTGCTGAGCAACCTGCCGTTCGCCGCCGCCGGCGTGTGGGGCCTGTGGTGGCTGCGCGGTGTGGAGCGGCGCGCCATCGACGGCGCCTCCCGCGCTGGTGCGCACCTGTTCTTCGCCGGCCTGGGGTTCACCGCCATCGGCTCCACGCTGTACCACCTGTGGCCCAACGATGCGGGCCTGCTGTGGGACCGGCTGGGCATGGTGCTGCCGTTCGCGGGGCTGCTGGGCCTGGCCGCTGCGGGCCGGGTGAGCGGCCGCGCTGGCTGGGCCGCGATGGGCGCCGTGCTGCTGGCGGGGCCCGCGGCGGTGCTGTGGTGGGCGCACACCGCCAACCTGCTGCCCTGGGCCGTGGTGCAGTTGGGCGGCATGCTGGTCGTGCTGGTGCTGGCCGTGCTGCCCCGGCGCGCGGGCACGCTGCCGGTGCACCTGGGGGCCGTGATCGCGATGTACGGGCTGGCCAAGCTCTTCGAAGCGGCAGACCACGCGGTGTTCGACGCCACGGCGCAGTGGGTGTCGGGCCACAGCCTCAAGCACGTGCTGGCGGCAGGCGCCGCGTGGCCGGTGCTGATGGCGGTGGAGGCTTTGCGCCACAAAGCAACGCCCGACACCATGTTCATCATCCGCACCGGGCAGAATGGCGCCCACACCGTGGGTGTCGCGCGCATTGTGCGCGCCGGTCCCTACCAGAACACGGCCACTGCCCCTGTCGCCGCGACAGGCGCAGCGGCCACCGCCGATCCATCGGCTACGAGGAGAAACGCATGACCCCCGCCGAGACCACCGCATCGAGCGTGCCCGCCGCGCAGGCCCCAGGCCACGCCGCCCACGGGCAACATGGTCATGAGGACCCGAACCAGTTCGCGCTGCTGCGCCAGCGGCGTTTCGCCCCGTTCTTCTGGACGCAGTTCTCCGGCGCGGCCAACGACAACCTCTTCAAGTTCGCCTTCACCGTGATGGTGACCTACCAGCTCAGCGTGGGCTGGCTGCCGCCGGCGATGGCGGGGCTGGTGATCGGCGCGTTGTTCATCCTGCCGTTCCTGCTGTTCTCGGCCACGTCGGGCCAGCTGACCGACAAGTACGACAAGACGAAGATGATCCGCTTCGTGAAGAACCTGGAGATCGCCATCATGCTCGTGGCGGCCGCCGGGTTCGTCGCGGGCAACGTGCCCATCCTGCTGCTGTGCACCTTCCTGATGGGCGTGCACTCCACGCTGTTCGGGCCGGTCAAGTTCGCCTACATGCCCCAGGTGCTGAGCGAGCGCGAGCTCACCGGCGGCAACGGCATGGTCGAAATGGGCACCTTCGTGGCCATCTTGCTGGGCAACGTGGCGGGCGGCCTGCTGGTGGCGCTGCCCGGCATCGGCCACACCACGGTGGCCATCGCCTGTGTGGCGCTGGCGCTGGTGGGGCGGGTGGTGGCGCAGTTCATCCCGTCGGTGCCGGCCACCGACCCGGGCCTCACCATCAACTGGAACCCTTTCACCGAAACCTGGCGCAACCTGCAGCTGGCGCGGCAGAACGTCGTGGTGTTCCGCTCGCTCTTGGGCATCAGCTGGATGTGGTTCTTCGGTGCGGTGTTCCTGAGCCAATTTCCGAGCCTGGCCAAGGAGGTGCTGCACGGCAACGAGCAGGTGGCATCGCTGCTCTTGGTGGTGTTCTCCATCGGCATCGGCATCGGCTCGCTGCTGTGCGAGGTGCTCTCGCGCCGCCATGTCGAGATCGGCCTGGTGCCGCTCGGGGCCATCGGCATGAGCGTGTTCTCCATCGACCTGTACTTCGCGTCGCGCAGCCTGCCTGCGTCCGAGATCATGGGCCTGGCCACCTTCCTGTCGCAAAGCCAGCACTGGCGCGTGATGATCGACCTGGCGCTGCTGAGCCTGTTCGCCGGCCTGTACAGCGTGCCCATGTACGCGCTGATCCAGATGCGCAGCCAGCCCACGCACCGCGCGCGCATCATCGCGGCCAACAACATCCTGAATGCGCTGTTCATGATCGGCAGCTCGCTGATCGCCGGGGCCCTGCTGGGCGCGGGCTTCACGGTGCCGCAGATCTTCCTCTTCACCGGCCTGGCCAACGCGGTGGTGGCGTTCTACATCTTCATGCTGGTGCCCGAGTACCTGCTGCGCTTCGTGGCCTGGGTCTCGTCGCGCTTCGTGTACCGCTTCAAGGTGCAGGGCGACCAGCACCTGCCCACCACCGGCGCGGCCATCCTGGCGTGCAACCACGTAAGCTTCATCGACGCGGTGCTGCTCATGGCCGCCAGCCCGCGCCCCATCTATTTCGTGATGGACCACCGCATCTTCCGCGTGCCGGTGCTGGGCTGGCTGTTCCGCCTGGCCAAGGCGATCCCGATCGCGCCGTACAAGGAAGACCCCGCGACCTACGACGCGGCCTTCGAGCGCGCGGCCCAGGTGCTGCGCGAGGGCGACTTGCTGGCCATCTTCCCCGAAGGCGGCATCACCAAGGACGGCCAGCTGCAGGAGTTCAAGGGCGGCATCATGAAGATCATCGAACGTGCGCGCGAAGAAGGCGTCGAGGCGCCCGTGATCCCCATGGCGCTGATCAACCTGTGGGGCTCGTACTTCAGCCGCATCGAAAAAGGCGGCGCCATGGTGCGGCCGTTCCGCCGCGGGTTCTACAGCCGCGTGGGCTTGAATGTCGGCGCGCCGATTGCTGCGCGCGACGTGCAGCCGGCCACGCTGCGCGAGCAGGTGGCGCGCCTGCTCTGAGCCTGGTTTGCTGTCAACGGCCCGCGCCCACGGTGGGTACGCGCGCCGCGGTCCCGCTCACTCCGCCTTGATGTTCGCGCGCTGAGCAATCGCCCGCATGCGCGGCAGCTCGTCCTCGATCTGCGCCTGCACCGCGTCGCCGCTGGCATAGGCCTGCTCCAGCCCGCTGGCGATGAGCTTGCTGCGGATCTCGGCATCGGCCATGGTCTCGGCCAGCGCCTTGCCCAGCTTGGCCTTGGCATCGGCAGGCAGGCCGCGCGGCGCCACCACCGCCAGCCACGAATCCGCAGCAAAGCCCGCAAAGCCGCTTTCGGCCACCGTGGGCACATCGGGCAGCTGCGTGGCCCGCGTGGCGCCCGTGACCACGATGGGCTTGATCTTGCCGCCCTTGAGCTGCGGCAATGCGGCGGCCACCGTGTCGATGGTGAACGGGATCTGCCCGCCGATCAAATCGCTCATGGCGGGCGCGCTGCCGCGGTAGGGCACGTGCATCAGCTTCACGCCGGTGGCCGACCACATCAGCTCGGCTGCGAAATGGCCGGTGGTGCCGCTGCCGAACGAGCCGTACGAGAACTTGTCCGGCGCGCGGTTCACCGCGGCGACCAGCTGCTTCAGGTTGATCACCGGTACATCGCGGTGGGCCAGCAGGATGAGCGGCACGCGCGCCACCATGCCGATGGGCTCGAAGCTCTTGACCGGGTCGTAGGGCAGCTTGTTGTTGAGGGCGGGGTTGACGGTGAAGGTGGAGCCCGAGCTGATCAGCAGCGTGTAGCCGTCCGCCGGGGCATTGGCCACGAACGATGCGCCCACGATGGTGCCCGCGCCCGCCTTGTTCTCGATCACCACCGCCTGGCCCAGGCGTTCGCCCAGCTTCTTGCTGATGAGCCGGCCCACGATGTCCACCGCGCCGCCGGGCGGGAAGGGCACGATGAGCTGGACGGGTTTGGCGGGGTAGCCGTCGGCGCGGGCCAGCGGCGATAGACCCAGGCCTGCGGTGGCTGCGATCGCAGCAAGGGACAGGGCGACGCCAGTGCGTCGCGTCAGAGGCAAGCGGTTCATTCGGCGATCCTTCGGATGAGGGCTGGTTGTGTTCAGCCGTTGCTACCTGCGGACAGGGTCCAGGATGCGCCAGTCTTCGTTTCGCTCTGGCGGCCCGCCAGGGCCTGTCGCTACCACGGAAGTTCGGTCAGCCGCCATGGACCCGGGAAGGCCCGATGCCATGGCGGCGGGACCCGGCGGCGTGCACGGGTCTGAGGAAACGCAAAGGAAAAAAGGCGGAGGTGCTCAGATCACGGAGAGCCCGGCCAGCCGGCACAGGCGCTGCTGGTCGGTCTCCTCGCGCGGCGCGTCAGCCGTTGCGAAAAAGAAAGCTGTAGGCGTTGAGCGCCGGCACCCCTCCCAGGTGCGCGTACAGAACGCGAGAGCCTTCGGGGAATTCGCCCTTGCGCACCATGTCGATCATGCCGTGCATGGACTTGCCTTCGTACACCGGGTCGGTGAGCATGCCTTCCTGGCGAGCGCACAGGCGGATGGCTTCGAGCGTGCCCTCGTTGGGCAGGCCGTATTCCGGGCCGCCGTAGCGCGTGTCCAGCACCACGTCCTCGGCTGTGATCTCCTGGCCCAGCTCCACCAGCTTGGCCGTGTTCTGCGCGATGCGCAGCACCTGGGCATGGGTCTTTTCGGGCTTGGCCGATGCGTCGATGCCGATCACCTTGCGCGCCCGGCCGTCGGCCGCAAAGCCCACCACCATGCCGGCCTGCGTGCTGCCCGTGACCGAGCACACGACGATGTAGTCGAACTGGAAGCCCAGCTCTTTTTCCTGCTGGCGCACTTCTTCGGCAAAGCCCACGAAGCCCAGGCCGCCGTACGGGTGCTCGGAGCAGCCGGCCGGGATGGGGAAGGGCTTGCCGCCGGCCTTCTTCACGTCTTCCATGGCCTGCTCCCAGCTGGGGCGGATGCCGATGTCGAAGCCCGCGGCATCCAGGCGCACGTCGGCGCCCATGATGCGGCTCATCTCGATGTTGCCCACGCGGTCGTACACCGCGTCGGAGTAGTTGACCCAGTTCTCCTGCACCAGCACGCACTTCATGCCCAGGTGCGCGGCCACGGCGGCCACCTGGCGCGTCTGGTTGGACTGGATGCCGCCGATGGAGACCAGCGTGTCGTAGCCGCCCGCAATCGCCTCGGGGATGAGGTATTCGAGCTTGCGCGTCTTGTTGCCGCCGAAGGCCAGGCCCGAGTTGCAGTCCTCGCGCTTGGCATACAGGTGCACCTTGCCGCCCAGGTGGGCCGACAGGCGCGGCAGCGCGGTGATGGGCGAGGGCCCGAAGGTGAGCGGATGGCGGGCGAATTTCTGCAGGTTCATGGCGGTTTCCTCAAGCGGTGATGGGGCGCAGACCGGGGCGTCTGCCGTGCATCCATCGTAGGAAAACACGCACCTAACGGGGTTGTGAACTCTGCGTGAAATTTGGCGTTTCGATGCTGGTCAATGAATAATGGATGATGGAAATTTTGGTGATGAGCAAATGAGCGCAACAAAAGTTCGTGCAAAGAATGTGGATGCCACGGAGGAAACGCTGGAGGCCCTGGACCGCACCGACAAGGCCATCCTGCGGCTGCTGCAGCGCGACGCATCGCTGTCGAACGTGGCGCTGGCCGCCAAGGTGCACCTGAGCCCGCCCGCCTGCCTGCGCCGTGTGGAGCGGCTCAAGCGCCTGGGGCTCATCGACAAGGTCGTGGCGCTGCTCAGCCCGCGCGCGGTGGGCGCGGGCATGCTGGTGATGATCGGCGTGGTGCTGGACCGCTCCACGCCCGACTCGTTCGCGGCGTTCGAGAAGGCCGCGGCCAAGGTGTCCGGCTGCATGGAATGCCATGTGGTCACCGGCGAGTTCGACTACTTCATGCTGGTGCGCACGCGCGACAACGACAGCTTCAACCGCCTGCACGCCGAGCAGTTGCTGTACCTGCCGGGCGTGCGCCAGGTGCGCTCGTTCATGGTGCTGCGCAATGTGCTGTCGACGACGGAGTTACCGCTGGCGGTGTGATTCGCCAACTCGCGCTGCCAGAGTGCTCCCCCCAAAAAGCAATACCGTTCGGGCTGAGCCTGTCGAAACCTAGCGCGGCGCTTCGACAGGCTCAGCGTGAACGGGTAGTGGTGTTCTGGGATTTTTGCGGCAATCGGAAGGCCTCAGCGCGCTGACTCCCGCGCACGCCCCGTCAGCCGGTCCCACACCGCCCCACCGAACACATTCACCGCCAGCCCGGCCATCAGCAGCCCCGCGCCCGCAAAGTGCACGGGTTGCAGCGCCTCGCCAAACACCAGCCAGCCCGTGGTCAGCCCCACCACCGGCACCAGCAGCGTGAAGGGTGCCACGCGGTTCACGGGGTAGCGCGACATGAGGTACGTCCACAGCCCGAAGCCCAGCAGCGTGGAGATCCACGCGATGTACGCCACTGCGGCCATCGACTTCCAAGACAGGTGCTGCACGGCCGCCAGCACCGCGCCGGGCCCGTCGATCCACAGCGACAGCGCCACGAAGGGCAGGGGCGCCACCAGGCTGGACCACACGATGAAGGCGAACTGGTTCATCGGCCCATGCCGGCCCACGGCGCGCGTCACGATATTGCCGCAGCCCCACATCGCCGCCGCCGCCACGGTGAGCGCAAACCCCGCCAGTGGCATGGACGCGCCGTGCGCGCTGCCGATCAGCACCAGCCCCACGGCCGCCAGCGCCAGGCCCGCCACCTGGTTGCCGTGCCACGGCTCGCGCAGCCACCATGCGGCCAGCAGCAGGGTGAAGAACGACTGCGCCTGCAGCACCAGCGACGCCAGGCCTGAGGGCATGCCGATGTGGATGGCGGTGAACAGCAGCGCGAACTGGGCCACGGCCATCGTCATGCCGTACAGCAGGTACAGGCGCAGCGGCACCTTGGGCGGCCGCACGAACAGCAACGCCGGGAAGGCCGCCAGCAGGTAGCGCAATGCGCCCAGCAGCATGGGCGGGATGTCGGCCACGCCCACCTTGATGACGGCGAAGTTGAGGCCCCAGACCACGATGACGAGCAGTGCGAGGCAGAGGTCGCGGGGGCGCAGGGTGGAGGTGTTCATGGTGGCGAAGCAGCGGCAGCAGGACTGGCCGGAATTGTCGGCCAGCCGCAGGGCGCGCGCCGGGCGTGGCGGGCCGGGCTTCGGTCAGAAACGGACAGCCGGTGCCACTGCGCCGGCGGCGCAATCCATCAGCCGGCTTCGACCTCGAAGCTCAGCCCCGCGTTCGCCTGCAGCCGCTTCATCAGCGCATCGCCCATGGCCGGGGCTGTGGTCCAGATGCCGCCGGGGGTGCCTGTGGCGTCCTGCAGCAGGCACACGGCGGCCTCGGCGATCATCTTGGAGGTGGAGCCGTAGCCCGGGTCGCGGTCGCCCTTCACGCCCACGCGCAGGGTGTTGCCTGCCGCGTCGGTGCCGAGGAACAGCACGTCGTAGAAGCCCGCATCGCGCTCTTCGCGCGAGGGGCCTTCGCCGGGCTTGGGGCCCTTGTCGGAGCCGAGCGACTTGTCGCTCGCCACGGCGTTGGCGATGGCTTCGCCCTGCTCGCCGGTGCCGGTGATCAGCATCTCGTCGTAGACAAAGTCGGCGCCATAGGCGTGCTGCAGCAGGAAGTTGGAGCGGTGCACGTTGCGCGTGTTGATCGCGGCCATCACGAAGGGGGCGACCCACACCCCCTCACCGCCCGGGCCTGCCAGGGCCTCGTCCACCATGGGCTTGTGGCCGGTGGGCTGGCGCGGGCCTTCGAAGCCGGGCGTGAGCGAGAACGGGTTCTTGAGCAGGTCCAGCACGGCGGGGTTGCCGGCGGCGGCGGCCATGGTCGCCTTCAGGCTGGCGGCGGTGCCGCCCGAGAACGTGCCCTTCATCTTGCGCACCCGGCCGCGCACGCGCGGTGCGGGGTGGCCGAAGCGCTGGCCGAATTCCTTTTGCAGCAGGAACACGCCCAGGTCGAACGGGATGGAGTCGAACCCGCACGAGAACACGATGCGCGCGCCGCTGGCTTGGGCGGCGGCTTCGTGCGCGTCGATCATCTGGCGCATCCAGGCGGGCTCGCCACACAGGTCCACATAGTCCACGCCGGCCGCGGCGCAGGCGGCCACGAGTTCGTTGCCGTACAGCTGGTAGGGGCCCACGGTGGTCAGCACCAGGCGGGTCTGGGCCATCAGGGCCTGCAGGCTGGCGGGGTCGGTGCTGTCGGTCACGATCAGCGGGGTGTCCGCAGGGGCGCCGACTTCGTCGCGCACGGCGGCCAGCTTGTCGGCGCTGCGCCCGCCCATGGCCCAGCGCAGGCCGCTGCCGGCGGGGTAGCGCTGCAGCAGGTATTCGACGACGAGGCGGCCGGTGAAGCCGGTGGCGCCGTGGACGACGATGTCAAAGGGTTTGGCGGTGGTCATGGGGCGGTCTCCGTGCGGGCGTTGCAGCAGTCAAAGGCTGCGATTGTCAAAGACAAGCCGGTGCAATCCTGTCGCCCAGGTGCCCCGGTCCATGCGATGAAAGTATCGCCATTCGATACCGACGAGCCGGGCAGCCGCCACTGGCGCAACCCGTTGGCGGCGGTGGCGGGCCGGCGCGGCACTATCCGCTGCGTGTTCAACCACGGCCCTTTCAGGCCACCCCACTTGTATGTCGTCTTCTTCCACCCTCATCCAGCGTGACACCCGTGCATGGCAGCTCCAGGTGTGGGTCTCGTTCGGCATCGCCGTGTTCCTGTGCGCCGTGGGGCTGGCCTGGCTGCCGGGCGAGCAGCTGGAGCAGGCGTTCATGGTGATGGGCTATGTGTTCTGCCTCTCGGCCGCGTTCGTGCTGGCCAAGTTCGTGCGGGACAACGAGAGCGCCGCGCGGCGCGGCGCGGGCGACACACCGATGTGGAAGCTGGTGGTCTGGGGCGGCTTCGTGGTGGCCATGGGCCTCACCGGATGGGGCCTGTTCGGCATGGAGATCAACGTGACCTACAAGGCCTT
Source organism: Acidovorax sp. Leaf191 (assembly GCF_001424425.1). Lineage (GTDB taxonomy): Bacteria > Pseudomonadota > Gammaproteobacteria > Burkholderiales > Burkholderiaceae_C > Acidovorax. Next base: position 126,079 of record NZ_LMPT01000020.1, on the reverse strand, counting down.
TCTGGGCGTGAGCTGGCTGTACCTGATCACCACCGCGTTCACGCTGGCCAAGATGCTGCGCGACCGCCACGAGGCGGACCTGCTCGAAGCGCGCCTGCAAGGCCGCCGCGAAGCGGCCGCAGCACATCCTGCTACGTCTGGTAACAACGCCAGCTGAGTTTCCGGCGTCCGCCATGAAGCCATGGCGGATGCTCGGAGGTTGCCCTGAAAAATCCGGTGCTGCCGCGCTACTGCGCAGCACCTTCCGCAAGGAGTGAAACCATGAAGATATTGCCCAAGATCCTGACCCTTGCCCTGGCCGCCGGCCTGCTGTGCACGCTGGCTGCCCTGCCCGCACGGGCGCAGAGCGAGGCCTCGGCCGCGCTGTCGCTGCTGCCCATCGCGTCGGTGGTGGGCACGGCCTCGGTGGCGTCTGCCGCCGCTGGCGCGGTCGTGACGGTGCCCGCGGCCCTGTCGGTCGCCGGTGCGGTGCTGACGGTGAAGACGGTGGAGGCATCGGCCACCGGCACGGTGTACCTGCTGGAGCGCGCATCGGACGGCGCCCGGGTCAGCGTCGAGGTGGCGGGCCGCGGCGTGGGCGCATCCGCGCACGCCGTGGGCACCGTGGTGACCTGCAGCGTGATCGGCACGGGTGTGGTGCTGTCGGTGGCGGGCGAGGCGATCGCCTTCGTGCCCAACGCCATCGGCCGTGCGCTGCTGCACAACGAGCGTCTGTAAGGGCTCCGCCATGAATATGCAGCTGATGACCGTGACGACCCCTGCGCAGGCCCGCGTGCGCTCTTCTTTCAACCCCGCCGTGCTCGGCCTGGCCCTGGTGGCGGGCGCGGCCTTGCTGGCTGCGCCTGCGGCCCACGCAGGCCGCTCCTGCGAGGCCGCCAAGCCCGTGCCGGCCAAGGTGATCGAGCGCGGCATGCAGCTGGCCCAGCAGACCTCGGCCGCGCTGGATGCGGAGCATGCGAAGTCCGGCGCGCAGGTGGTGGTGCTCGGCCGCGCGGGGCAGGACCTCTCCAAGTACGGCCTGCGCTATTCGCACCTGGGCTGGGCCTACAAGACGCCCGAGGGCCCCTGGCGCGTGGCCCACAAGCTCAACGAATGCGGCACGGCCGTGGGTTATCTGTACCGCCAGGGGCTGGGCGAGTTCTTCCTGGACGACCTGTGGCGCTACGAGGCCGTCTACGCCGTGCCCACGCCCGAGGTGCAGCAGCGCCTGCTGGCCGTGCTGCTGGACACCGCCCGCACCAAGACGCTGCAGCACCCGCCCTACAGCATGGTCAGCTACGCGTGGGGCCGCAAGTACCAGCAGTCCAACCAGTGGGCGCTGGAGACCCTGGCCGTGGCCATGGAGCCCGCCACGGTGCGCAGCCGCGAGCAGGCGCAGGCCTGGCTGCAGTTCAAGGGCTACGAGCCCACCACGCTCAAGCTGGGGCCGCTCACCCGCATGGGCGGGCGCGTGGGCTCGGCCAACATCGCGTTCGACGACCACCCCAGCGACAAGCGCTTCTCGGACCGCATCGAGACCGTCACTGTCGATTCGGTGCTGGCGTGGCTGCAGCGTGCGCAGCTGGCATCGGCCCCGGTGACCATCAAGAATTGAATGAAAAGTGCTGCTACCGCTTGATGGTAAAGCGCTGGCAGCTATCAAAAAAGAAGCATTGCGCTTCAGGCACCCGTGAGGAGCAAACGACCATGAGCAAATCCCTGCGACTGTCGGAGAAGTGGTTTCGCCGCGGACTGTGGCTGGTGGCGGTGGTGTTCGCCAGCTTCCTGATCGGGCTGGGCGGCACCATCGTGGGCGACCTGCCCAAGGTCGAGACGCCGCTGCTGGTGGACGACTTCCTCGACCGCGCCGCCGCCGAGAAGCTGCGCGCGCAGGTCAAGGAGGCGCGCCAGGCCGAGCAGGATGCGCAGACCGCGCTGGAGCAGGCGCAGCTGCAGCGCAGCAAGGCCCGCAGCGAGACCCAGGCCGCGCGCGAGACGTTCAACAACTGGCTCGCCACCCGCTCCGCCACGCAGCGCGCCGACCAGGACCCCGAGGTCATCGCCCGCACCCAGGCGCTCGTTGGGCTCAAGCTCGCAGAACGCACCACGCAGCAGGCCGTGGAGCGGCAACAGCAGGCCGCGCTGGATGCGCGCCAGGGGGCCGCAGCCACGCAGGAGCGCCTGAACGCGATGGAGGCCGAGGGCTACGTGAAGCTCGAGGCCGAGCGCCGCAAGGTCGACTTGCGCGTGTTCCTGTACCGCCTGGCGCTCACCTTGCCGCTGCTGGTGATTGCCGGCTGGCTGTTCGCCAAAAAGCGCAAGGGCACCTACTGGCCGTTCGTGTGGGGCTTCATTTTCTTCGCGCTGTTCGCGTTCTTCGTGGAGCTGGTGCCCTACCTGCCGAGCTACGGCGGCTATGTGCGCTACGTGGTGGGCATCGGCGTGACGGCGCTGGTGGGGCGCTACGCCATCCTGGCGCTCAACCGCTACCTGGAGCGCCAGAAGCTGGCCGAGGCCCTGCCCGACCAGGAGCGCCGCAAGGAGCTGAGCTACGACGTCGCCCTGGCCCGCCTGGCCAAGAGCGTGTGCCCCGGCTGCGAGCGGCCGGTGGACCTGAAGAACGAGACGATCGATTTCTGCCCCCACTGCGGCATCGGCCTGTTCGACCGCTGCGGCACCTGCAGCACGCGCAAGAGTGCGTTTGCGAGGTTCTGCCACGCGTGCGGGACAGGGGCAGGGGTCAAGCTGGCGCGCGATGACTGAGCGGGCCCCCGCGTGACCGCCGTGCAGGGGCTGCGCCGCCGACAACTGCTGGGCACGCTGGGCGCACTGGCCGCCGCAGGCCTTGGCAGTGCTGCGTGGCCAGTGGCGCCCCACAGCGCGCCCGGTGTGCTGGTGGAGAACGTGAGCCGCCTGTACGCCGTGCGCGTGTCGCGGGTGGTGGTACCCACAGGCTTGCAGGACGTGGTGCGGGCAGTGAGGCAATGGCCCGGCGCAGTGGCCGTGGGGGGCGCGCGCTACAGCATGGGCGGGCAGGTGGGTGTCGAGGGCGGGCTGCATGTCGACATGCGGCGCATGAATGCGCTGGTGTGGCTCGACACCAGCGCCCGCAAGGTGCGTGTGCAGGCCGGCATGCGCTGGCGCGATGTACAGGACCACCTGGACCCCCACGACCTGGCGGTGCGCACCATGCAGAGCTACGCGAACTTCACGGTGGGCGGGTCGGTGTCGGTGAACGTGCATGGCCGCTATGTGGGGCATGGGCCGATCGGCGCGTCCGTGCGGGCCCTGCAGATCGTGCTGGCCAGCGGCGAGGTGCGCGAGGCCAGCCGCCTGCAGCACCCCGACCTGTTCCGCGCTGCCCTGGGCGGATACGGTGGGCTGGGCGTGATCACCGAAGTGGAGCTGGACCTGGATGCCAATACCGCCATGGAGCGCACCGTGGCCCACGTGGCCCTGGAGGACTACCGAGGCTTCTTTGCCGCCAAGGTGGCCGCGAACCCGCAGGCCGTGATGCACAACGCAGACCTGCTGCCCCCGGCCTTCGACCGCGCCACCGCCGTGACCTGGGCCCGCACCGACAAGCCCGTGACCGTGCCCGACCGGCTGGTGCCGCGCGGGCTGCCCTACACGCTGGACAAAAGCGTGATCTGGGCGGTGACGGAGCTGCCGGGAGGCCACCAGCTGCAGCACAAGGTGGTGCGCCCGGCGCTGCTGCGTGGGCAGCCGGTGGTGTGGCGCAACCATGAGGCGAGCCTGGATGCCGCCTCGCTCGAGCCCGCGAGCCGCGCGCAGTCCACCTACGTGCTGCAGGAGTACTTCGTGCCCGTGGCCCAGTTCGCCACCTTCACGCGGGGCCTGGCCCGCATCCTGGCGCAGCACGGGGCGCAGGTGCTCAACATCTCGGTGCGCCACGCGCCGCCCGACCCCGATGCCGTCATGGCCTGGGCGCGCGAGGAAGTGTTTTCATGGGTGCTGTACTACAAGCAGGGCACCAGCCCCGAGGCCTGTGAAGCAGTGGCCGTGTGGACGCGTGCGCTGATCGACTGGGCGCTGCAGCACGGCGGCACCTACTACCTGCCCTACCAGCGCCATGCCACACAGGCACAGTTCGCGGCAGCGTACCCGCAGGCCGACCGGTTTCGCGCCATCAAGGCGTTGTGGGACCCGGAAGGGCGGATGACCAACATGCTGTGGAAGCAGTATCTGTAGCCTGAGGCCGCGCGGTTGCCGTTGCCGTTGTCCGAAGTGTCTGGAGTGTCTGGAGTGGTCGTCAGCGTGGCGGCCGCCCAGCCTGCATGCCCCGCACAGCAACCGGGCGCAGGCGCTCTGGACCTAGCCGACCGCCACCCGGTTGCGCCCCTCGGCCTTGGCCCGGTACAGCGCCGTGTCTGCCGCCAGCAGCAGCACCTCCAGGTCGGCGTCCCCGCCCATGGTGGAGCTGTGCACCAGCCCGATGCTGACCGTGGCGTGCGGCTGCGTTCCGGGGCCGGTGCCGAAGTGCTGCTGCTGCACCGCAGAGCGCATACGCTCGGCCATGGCCTGCGCCTCGCCGGGCGATACGCCGGGCAGCACCACCGCGAACTCCTCGCCGCCCATGCGGCCCAGCAGGTCCTGGGGGCGCAGTGTGTCCGCCAGGGTCCTGGCGATGCCGATGAGCAGCTGGTCCCCGGCGCCGTGTCCGTGCTGGTCGTTGACCTGCTTGAAGTGGTCGACGTCGAGCATCATCACGGCTGCACCGGCGCACCCGCGCTGGTGGCGTGCCAGCAGGCGCTCGCCCTGCTTGAGCAGCGCGCGGCGCGCCAGCACGCCCGTGAGGTCGTCGTGGCGCACGGCGTGGTCCAGCCGGCGCAAGGCCTGGGCGCGGGCCGCGCTGGCGCAGGCCACGGCCAGTGGCCCCAGGGCCAGCAGCGTGACGCCCACGCGCAGCGAGAACACATCGCTGGCGTGCGCCGGCGTGAAGTTGAGCACCCCGGTCGCGACACCCGCCATGGTCCACAGGCACACCACCAGCGACAGCAGGCTGGCGGTGAAGGTGCTGTAGCTCAGGGCGCACCACAGCAGCCCGGGCACCACGAAGGCCAGCATGCCGGGCCCGCCGATCACGGTGCGGACGCCCTCGGCCAGCAGCAGCGAGCTCACCGGCGCCACGCGCCAGAACAGCGAGCCGCCCGATGCACCCTGGGGGGGTGGGGGCGGGTCGTCGGCGCGCGGGGCTGCCAGCACCACGGGGAGGATGAGCATGTAGTTCATGAGCTCGGTGCTGAACCACAGCGACAGCAGGTCGTACCACGGAGCGTTGAAGTACACCGGCGCGGCGCCGCAGCCCGCCAGGGCGCCCACGGTGCTGGCCGCCAGGGCCGCCAGCAGCAGGTACAGGGCCGACACGGTGCGCCGCAGGCGCAGGGTGTTCTCGTCCAGCCGGCGCAGCACCAGCCAGCCGGCGGTGGCACTGAGCAGGTTGGCCGCGTTGAGCCACAGCGCCATGCCCCACTGGCTTCCCGTGATCAGGTCGGCCGCGACATAGCCCAGCCCGGCGGCGATCCACGCGGGTGGCCGCGCCAGGGTGGGGTAGCGCACCAGCAGGCCCAGCAGCAGGGCATTGGCGGGCCAGAAGGCCGACAGGAAGCCGATGGGCCGCGCGAAGATGCCCACCAGGCAGGCCGCAAACACCAGCATGCCCAGGCCGGACCAGACAAGCGGCGGTGCCAGGGGCCGGTAGGGGGCAAGGGTGCGGAGCATGCGTGGAGTGGGAGGGGCCGGCAAGGACGACAGCGTCCCCTCGATTGTCTCTGTCGGCGGCCTCGCAGGCCATTTCGCTGCACCTATCAGAAACTTCTGTTGACATTCTCCAACAAAATGTAACGAAGGCGGTGGGAGCCCGCAGGCCGTCGCTGGGCTGTGCTAAGCGCACTGCCCAGCGACGCTGTCAGCGGGTCTTGGGTGTTGGAGGCCGTGCCGTGCCAGGGACGTCCCGGCCCTGGGCGCGCGCGGTGCTACCGCCTGCGCCAGCGCTGCACCCAGTGGCGCCGCACCACCCGCGCCATGCGCCAGGCCCAGGATGCGCGGGCGCGCTCCAGCACACGGTGCTTGAAGCTGATCCAGTGCGTGTACGCCCAGGCAAACCACCGCAGCTGCATGAGCGCAGGCTGGGTGAGCGTGAACAGGCGCGCGACCACGGCCGTGCCCACCACCTTGGCCAGCGCGATCACCAGCATGCCCAGCACCACATGCCCGCGCCCCATGGCCCAGAGCGCGAGCAGCTTGACGGGCAGCAGCAGCGCCGTGGGCAGTGCGAACAGCGCCACCGCCGCCCAGGGCGGCAGGGAGCGCACCCAGCCTTCGATCCAGCGCAGCCCCGGCCAGCGGCCGATGCGCGCCAGCAGTTGCTGCAGCGGCACCCAGCCCCATTCCTCGAACAGGATGATCAGCGCCAGCAGGCCGCTGGCAAGGCCCGCCATCGCGCGGCCGGGCCAGCGCAGCAGTTGGTGCAGCAGGTTGTGAATGATGTGGCCTCCAGCCTGGGCGCTTCGACCCTGGCAGCGATGGTGGGTGATGGATCGCGAATGGGCGCATCAGCGGCCAGTGGCCGCCTTGACGCCCCCGGACCCGCGGACGGTCTCTGGACAGGCAGCATACCGCTCTGTGTGCGGTGCGGATGGCGCGGTGGGCGTGGGCCGCTGCCGGCGCTGAAGTATCCGTCGGCGATACCCGAGGGCCCGTGCCACGCCACCGCCCCTGGAATGTCGCTCGCCCGCCGTGCGGTGCGCGAATCATCGGCGCCACAAGCATGTGCTTGGGTCTCAAGGAGCCTTATGGGCTTGCTGTCTTTGCCTTCGATCCGCCGCCGCGCCCTGACCGGCCTGGTCCTGTCCGCGTCCGTGGCGGCCCTCAGTGGTTGCTACGTGGCGCCCATGCAGCCCGCGCCGGTCCCTGTGGTGGTGCAGGCACCGGCACCACCGGCGCCTCTCACGCTGGCCGTGCGTCTGTATCCCGCCAACGATCAGGCGACCGCACTCGGTGTGGTGCACGCGGTGGTGACCAACGATCTGCATGGCCGGGGGACCTTCCAGGCCACGATCCAGGGGGAGTCGTTCATGGGTGAAGCCACGCGCAAGGCCGGCTCCTCCCGCGAGGGGCTTGCCAGCGGCGCGGGCAGCCGGGGCAGTTACCTCAGTTGCCAGTACGCGATGAACTCGTCCACGCTGGGCATGGGCTCGTGCCGCCTGTCCAGCGGCGCGCTGTTCACCATGCACGTGGGCGGCTGACGCCGCACGCGCTCAAGGGGCGGGCTGCCCGGCGGCTGCGACGTCGGTGTCTCGCTCGCCCCCTTTGAGATGCCCCACGTACTGCAGCGCCTGCTTGATCTGCACCGACGGCACATCGCCTTCGCGCATGTGCAGCAGATCGGCAGGGCTCACCATCAGCGCAGAGGCATCGGTCAGCGGCAGCCGGGCCGCGCGGTAGGCCTCCAGCACGAGCTGCGAGCAGAAGAAGCGGTCGTTGCGGGCCGCTCCCAGCTGGATGGCCGCCATGCCGCGCAGGCACGCGTCGCGCACCACGCCCGGCACCAGCGGCAGTTCGCAGTAGGCGCGTTGCAGCGTGAAAGGCGCCTGCAGCACGATGCCGGCGGTGTTGTACTTCTTGCCGTCCTGTGCCTGGGCAAAAGACCGGAGAGCATCGGCGTGCGCATCGGTCATGCCGGGGTGGCGGAAGGCGACGATGGTGGCTTCGTCGGCGATGAAATCGGCCGTGCTGCGGATGCGGATGCCCGAGCCCACGGCTTCGATGACCTGGTCGTCGCCCAGGTACAGCGCCGCATGGCTCACCGGCGACAGCGTGGCCATGCGGATGCCCAGCGAACTGATGCCGTGGGTGGCCGACAGGATGATGTCGCCCGCCCGCAAATCGCTGCCGCCGATGGCCTGTCCGCCATTGGCGGGCGTGAGGAGCAGGCGGTTTTGCACCTGAAGCGTCGGCAGGCCGTTGTCGGGATCACGGTCGATGCGCGTGGCGCAGCCGCCCAGGACCAGGACGACCGCGAGCGCAGCACCCAGCCGACAGCCTGCGAAGGCGCTGCGGCCGGGGTGCGGGCGCGCCGTGGCGCCGTTTGTGCTGTCGCGTGTGGGGAGGGTCGTCATGGGTGGAGGCGGTCGGTGGTGGGGCTCAGACGCCCCGCGCCCGCTCGGTCTTGAACAGCGCACGGAACTGCGCGAAGGCGCCGGCGTCCAGCGACTCGCGCACTTCGCGCATGAGGTTCAGGTAGTAGTGCAGGTTGTGCACGGTGGTGAGCATGGGGCCGAGCATTTCGCCGCAGCGGTCCAGGTGGTGCAGGTAGGCGCGGCTGAAACCCTCGCGGCCGCCCTGATCCCACGACACGCCCGAGCTGCCCGCGCAGGCGTAGCAGGTGCAGCTGGTGTCCAGCGGCTGGTGGTCCGCCTTGTGGCGCGCGTTGCGGATCTTGAGGTCGCCATAGCGGGTGAAGATGGTGCCGTTGCGTGCATTGCGCGTGGGCATCACGCAGTCGAACATGTCCACGCCGTCGGCCACGCCCTGCACCAGGTCTTCGGGCGTGCCCACGCCCATCAGGTAGCGGGGCTTGTTGGCGGGCAGCCGGTGCGGCGTGTGCGCCATGATGTCCAGCATCTCGTCCTTGGGCTCGCCCACGCTCACGCCGCCCACCGCGTAGCCGGGGAAGTCCATCTCGACCAGGCGCTCGAGCGATTCCTGGCGCAGGTGCTTGAACATGCCGCCCTGCACGATGCCGAAGAGCGCGTTGGGGTTGTTCAGGCGGTGGAACTCGTCGTGGCTGCGCTGGGCCCAGCGCAGGCTCATCTCCATGCTCTTGCGGGCTTCGGCCTCGGTGGTGAGGTGGCCCTTGGTCTCGTAGGGCGTGCACTCGTCGAGCTGCATCACGATGTCGGAGTTGAGCGTGGTCTGGATCTGCATGCTCACCTCGGGCGACATGAAGAGCTTGTCGCCGTTGACCGGGCTGGCGAACGTCACGCCTTCTTCGGTGATCTTGCGCATCGCGCCCAGGCTCCACACCTGAAAGCCGCCCGAATCGGTGAGGATGGGCTTGTCCCATTTCTCGAAGCCGTGCAGCCCGCCGAAGCTCTGCATCACATCGAGGCCGGGGCGCATCCACAGGTGGAAGGTGTTGCCCAGGATGATTTGCGCGCCCATGTCGTGCAGGCTGCGCGGCATCACGCCCTTGACGGTGCCATAGGTGCCCACGGGCATGAAGATGGGGGTCTGCACCACGCCATGGTTGAGAGTGAGCGTGCCGCGGCGTGCTTGGCTGGAGGGGTCGGTCTTGAGAAGGTCAAACTGCAGCATGATGGGCCGTATTGTCCCAGACGGCCCGGGGCGCTCTGCCGCAGCGGCGCGGCCCTCGCAAGCTACGGAGGTTTCAGCGGTCTTTCATGGGGGGGCAGACGCCCCATCGGCACGCAGGGACAAGGGCTGGCGCTGGCGCGGTGCGTGGCTACACTGATCCGTGACACGCGGACAACCCGCTCAAAGGAGACCTTCATGCTCAAGATCCTGATCGCCGTGGATGGCTCGGAACTCTCTCTGGACGGTGTGCACCATGCCCTCTCGCTGGTGCGCCAGGGCCTGCAGGCCAGCGTGGTGCTGGCCCATGTGCAGGAGCCCGCCACGCTGTATGAACTGGTGACCACGCGCGACCCCGACCTCATCGCCGCCGCCAGCCTGGAGGCGGGCGAGCACCTGATGGCCCCGGCGCGCGCGCTGCTCGACGCGGCGGGGGTGCAGTACGAGACCGATGTGGGCGTGGGCGATGTCGCCCATACGCTGGTGGACATGATCGAACGCTCGGGCTGCGACATGGTGGTCATCGGCGCCAAGGGGCAGGGCGCCATCACCACCGCGCTGCTGGGATCGGTGTCGCAGGAGGTGGCCCATGCGAGCCCCGTGCCCGTGACCATCGTGAAGCACACCGACGTGCTGGAGGCGGTGGACGGCGATCTGGTGGAAGACGCCGAGGCTTGAGGCCTCGCAGTTCCCGCGCCGGCGGGAGCCGCACTGCCGGCATGCACCCTGCGCGCCGCAGGTCGGCAGAAACGACAAGGGCCGCGTGCAGCGGCCCTGGGCGGGGTGGTGGGGCAGAGAGCCGGCGCAGGTCTCAGGCAGCCTTGCGGAACGGCTCCGAAGGCCGCTGCAGCTTGCCGTGCGGCAGCGTGGCCAGGCGGGTGAACATGCGGCGGCAATAACCGCTGATCCACAGACACTTGTTGAGCTCGTCCACCGGCAGCGGGCCCGACACCACGACGATGTCGTTGGCGGCCTCCTGGGCACCGGCGGCACGCAGGCGGCGGCGGGTGTTGTTGGCCCAGGACTGGATGCGCGTGGGGCTGCCGTGCTGGTGCACCTCGCCGGTGTGCACATCGAATGCAATAGCGACGGTGTCGGTCTTGAGCTTGAACCTGCGCTCACCCGTGACGGCACTGGGCGCGTCGCGCATGTCGTACAGGTAGTAGCTGCCTGCCTTGAGCTGGTATTGCATGTCCATGGGTGTTCCTCTCTGTCGGCATTTTCGAGGGTGCACACGCAGGGCAGTGGTCCGTAAAACGGCAGAAAAGCCGCCCTTATCGCAGGCTGCGGCGGCCACCATGCCAGCGTCGGTGCGCGTGCGATTGTGGCGGCGCGCCGGCAGCATGGCGCAAAACTTGAGGGAGTTCTGGTAACGAGTTGTGATGGATATCTACGCCGACATGCGGGCCAGCGGTATTGCGACAGTGGCACCGGAGCCGCTCACTCGCACAACGAGCGCGGCGTACAAAACTGACGCTGCCCATGCGCGGGACGGCAAGCCAAGGTCCGCCCCGCAGCGAGGGCGTCGTCCCCCTTCCCGAATGGCGCAGCCATTCGAGAGAAGGGGTGAAGGCGCGCAAGCGCCTCAGGGGGATGAACTCTAGAAATCCACCAGGCTCACACCGACGCTGAACACGGTGCGCTTGCGGTTGTAGTCGATCATGCTGTCGCCGTAGCCGCTGAACAGTGCGGTGTGCAGGCGCAGGTTGCTCTTGCCGCCCAGGGTCGAGCCCACAGCCTGCAGCCATTCCAGGCGCACGGAGCCGCGGTCGGTGCTGGACAGCGAATGGCGCACCGTGGCGGACAGGGTGTTGTCCTTGTTGATGTTCCAGAACGCCGACAGCTCGCCACGGCCGATGTAGTCGGCGATGCCCGGGTTGTCGTCGCTGCCCGAGCTTTCAGGGATGCGCTTCCAGATGCGGGCGTTCACGCTCACGCTGTTGGACAGCTCCAGGCCCGTCATCATGTACACGCGGTTCCAGCTGCGCGACAGGGGCTTGCTCTGGCCGTTGGACTGGTGCACCAGCCCCACGCCGCTGTAGCGCCACTTCCAGCCGAATGGCAGCTCGGCCGTGGTGGGGTAGACGTACATGACTTCGGGTTCGTGGTCGGTGGCGCGGAAGGGGCGCGAGATCTCGGGCGTGAACAGTTGCCAGTACGACTGCTGGGTGTAGCCGAACCACACCGAGTCCTTGAGCGTGGGATGGCCCTGCGTGAGCAGACCCTGCGCGACCTTGGTGCGCACCGACAGCTGGATGCGGTTCTCGGCGCGGCGGTAGGGCGTCGATTCGGTGGCCGAATGGTCCGCCGCGTCCGATGTGGGCTGGCGGTTGACGTTGCTGCCCGCCACCACCGACAGCGTGATCGGCCGGTAGCCGCGGAAGCGGAAGGTGCCGCAGTCGGTGCCCGACTCCAGTTCCCAGAAGCGCGACAGGTCGCTGTATTGCGCGTCGCGGCAGCCGTCGGTGCGGGCCACGTCGATGATGCGGGTGGCAGGCAGGGTGGTGTCCACGGGTGGTGGCACGGCGGAGGCGTCGGCGGAGCCGCCGGCCGAGGCCCCGGGCGCCTTCCAGGTCTGCTCGGCGGCCAATTGGTCGAAGCAGGCGAGGCGGGCCTGGTTGTCGGTGGACAGCGCAGCGCAGCGGCGCCAGCCGGCGTCGGCACCCGCCGCAGCACCGGCAGTTGCCGCGGGTGCGGCCTGCGCGAAGGCTGCGCCAGCCGGAGCCAGCGTGGCCAGCACCAGCGCCGCAGTGTGGTGCAGTGCCCAGCGCCCCGATGCGGGGGCGTCGGCCTGTGAAGCACGCCAGGTGCTGCGCAGCGGGCTGCTGGAGCCCAGGTGTGGGTGTGGGCGATGTTCCATGTTCCGCATATGTCCTTGCCGCAACCTCCGCCCGCCACCCGGCCTGTCCGGGGGCACTGACGTGGGTGCCGTTGATCGAATCCATCCAGTGTGAGAACAGGTTCTCAGGTTGCCGCTGCCGGCAGGCCCGCTTGCGGCCACCGTGCTGCAGTCGCGCTGCACGGTACCACGCACGCCTTGTGCCAGCTTTCTTGTGCCAGCTTTTGCCGCAGCAGCCTTTTGCGCCCTGCCGCTCTGGTCTGCGGCAGATGCATTCCTGGCTGCCGCAGGCTCAAAAAACGCGCGCCAACGGGCTGGCTGGGTGCGCGGTTCTGGCTCGTGGCTGCTGGTCAGGCCGCGCTGGATTGTGGTGTGCCTGGGCTGCTGGCGCTTGTAGGATAAGCGCTGATAGCTATCAAAAGCAAAGCGCCCGTGCCGCCGCGTGCCGCTGTGTGGGCCTGCCGCAACAGGCGGTGGTGAGGGCTCGCTTCGGTGCCCGGCCTCTCACTGCGCGGGCGGGGTGCTGTCGGCCAGGGCTTTCTTGGCGGCGAACTCGGCGCGCAGTGCCTTGAGCTTTTCGCGCGGGTCTTCGCGCACCGTGGCCTTGTCCAGTCCCATTTCGGCGATGAACCGGCTGGGCTGGGCCGACACCATCTCCCGGCCCTTCTTGCGCTTCTTGGTCCAGCTCACGGCCAGGGTGCGCTGGGCGCGGGTGATGCCCACGTACATCAGGCGGCGCTCTTCCTGCAGGCGCTGCAGCGTGTCGTCGCTCACCTTTTGCTGGCGGCCTTCGTCGTCGTCGAGCTTGAAGGGCAGCATGCCCTCGGTCACGCCCACCAGCACCACGTGCGGCCACTCCAGCCCCTTGCTGGCGTGCAGGGTCGACAGCGTGACCATGTCCTGGTCCTTCTCGCGCTCGCTGATGGTGGACAGCAGCGCGATGGTCTGCGACACCTCCAGCAGGCTCTTGGTTTCCTTGGCCACCACGGCGCCGGCGGTGTCGTCGATCTGGCCGCCCGCACGTTGGGCCATCCAGTCGCAGAACTCCATCACGTTGCTCCAGCGCGCGGCCGCCACCTTCTCGCTGTCTTCGTTGTCGTACAGGTGCTGCTCGTAGCCGATTTCTTTCAGCCAGTCGTTCAGGAAGGTGCGCGATTCCTCGGCCCCGTGCACGCGCCGTGCGCTGTACTCCAGGTAGTTGATGTAGCGGCCGAACTCGTGCAGGCCGTCCATGGCGCGCTTGGGCACGGCCGCCGGCAGCATGCCGTTGAACAGCGCGCCGAACATGCTTTGCTTGTGCTGCGTGGCAAATGCGCCCAGGGCCGCCAGCGTGGTGTGGCCGATGCCGCGCTTGGGGGTGGTGATGGCGCGCAAAAACGCTGGATCGTCATCGTTGTTGATCCACAGGCGGAACCACGCGCAAAGGTCCTTGATTTCCGCCCGGTCGAAGAAGCTCGTGCCGCCCGAGACCTTGTACGGAATGTTGGCCTTGCGCAGCGCCTTTTCGAACGGCTTGGCCTGGTGGTTGGCGCGGTACAGCAGCGCGAAGTTCTTCCAGTCCGGCGGCGGGTTGCTGGCCGCACGCAGGCTCTGGATGCGCGCCACGGCGCGGTCGGCCTCGTGCTCCTCGTTGTCCGCGTCCACCACGCGCACGGGCTCGCCCTCGCCCAGTTCGCTGAACAGCGTCTTGGGAAACAGCTTGGGGTTGGGCCCGATCACGTTGTTGGCGGCGCGCAGGATGGCGCTGGTGGAGCGGTAGTTCTGCTCCAGCTTGATGACCTTGAGGTGGGGGAAGTCCACCGGCAGCTTTTTCAGGTTGTCGAGCGTGGCGCCGCGCCAACCGTAGATGGACTGGTCGTCGTCGCCCACGGCCGTGAAGTGCCCGTTTGCGCCCACCAGCAGCTTCAAGAGCTCGTACTGCGTGGCATTGGTGTCCTGGTACTCGTCCACCAGCACGTGGCCGAGCGACGCCTGCCACTTGGCGCGCACTTCGGGGAAGTCGCGCAACAGGCGCAGCGGCATGCCGATCAGGTCGTCGAAGTCCACGCTCTGGTAGGCCGCCAGGCGCTCCTCGTAGCGCGCCATGAGCGTGGCGATGATGCGTTCGTTGTCGTCCGCCGCCTGGGCCAGCGCCTCTGCGGAGGTCAGGCCCATGTTCTTCCATTTGCTGATGACCCACTGCCATTGGCGGGCCGTGGCCATGTCGGTGGTGCCGCCCGAGGCTTCCTTCAGGATGCCCGTCACGTCGTCGGCATCCAGGATGCTGAACTGGGGCTTGAGGCCCAGCACCGAGCCGTCCTCGCGGACCATGCGCACGCCCAGGGCGTGGAAGGTGCAGATCAGCACGTCCTTGGCGCGCCGGCCGATCAGGTGCTGCGCGCGCTCGCGCATTTCGGACGCCGCCTTGTTCGTGAAGGTGATGGCCGCGATGCGCTTGGGCTCCATGCCCTTTTCGATCATGTGGGCGATCTTCTGGGTGATCACCCGCGTCTTGCCGGAGCCCGCACCGGCCAGCACCAGGCACGCGCCATCGGTGTAGTGGACAGCCTGAAGCTGGGCGAGATTGAGACCGAACGACATGGGGAGGGAGGGGGGGGCGAAGAAAAACCAGGAGAAGGGGGCACGGGGGCCGCCGCGGGGCTGGGCCTCGCAATGCGCAGGCCAGGGGCGCAATGATACCGGCCGTCCCGGGAGGGCGGGGCCGTCGCCGCGGCTGACACGGCCCTGACGGGCAGCCGCGCCCGGGCACGCCAGGCCTGCTGGCTGCGGGAAACCCCGCTAGGGCGCGCCTGCACACAATTTGATACTGGCGCGGCAGCTCCATCCACCGATCAGATCACGAGCCCACACCATGACCCCCTCTGCATCGACCCCTGCGCGTCTGCTCGTGCCCCTGCCTTTTGCCCCGCGCACCAGTGCTCGCACGCGCACCAGTGCCTCGCGTGCCCTGTACCTGCTGATGACCGCCTGTGCCCTGCTGGCGGGGGCCTTCCTGGCGCAGCCCGCCCGGGCCCAGGCGCAGGGCGGCAACAGCGCTGCGGTGCGCATCGGGGTGGTGGGGCCTTTCACCGGGCCGTCGGCGGACTTTGGCGTGCCCATGCTCAACGGCATCAAGCTCGCGGTGGACGAGATCAACGCGGTGGGCGGCTACCTGGGCCGGCCGCTGGAGCTGGTGGTCAAGGACGACGCCGCCAACCCCGACCAGGGCCGCAAGGTGTCGCAGGAGCTGCTGGCCGACAAAGTCGTCGCCACCATCGGCTTTTGCAACACCGGCGTGGCGATGAAGGCCATCGACCTGTTCCAGGACGCCAAGAGCCCGCTGATCGTGCCGTGCTCCACCGGCACGGCGGTGACGACCAAGTACCCGGCTGCCGACAGCTACATCTTCCGCGTGCAGGCCCGCGACGCGCTGCAGGCTCCGTTCATGGTGGACGACATCGTCAAGCGCGGCTGGGACAAGGTGGCCATCTTTGCCGACAAGACGGGCTACGGCGAGGGTGGCTACAACGACGTGGTGGCGGCCCTGGCCGCCAGGAACCTCAAGCCCGTGCACGTGGCGCGGTTCGACCTGGGCGTGAAGGACCTCACGGCGGACCTCACCGCCGCCCGCGCAGCGGGTGCCAACGTGGTCTACAGCTACACGGTAGGGCCGGAGAACGCGACCATTGCCAACGGCAAGAAGGCCATGGGCTGGAAGGTGCCCCAGGTGGGCGCCTGGCCGCTGTCCTTCCCGTTCTTCCTCGAAGGGGCCAAGGACGCCGCCGAGGGCGCGCTCATGGTGCAGACCTTCATCGCCGAGCCCAGCAACGAGCGCCGCGCCTCGTTCCTGTCGAGCTACACCCGCAAGTACCAGGGCAAGGTGGCGGTGCCGATGGCAGCGGCCAACGCGTACGACGCCACGTATTTGCTGATGTACTCTTTCCTCGGCATCCGCGACGGCAATCTGTCCGGCCAGGCGGTCAAGGATTCGCTGGAGGGCAAGATGAAGACTTACTACGGCGTCGTCGCCACCTACGACAAGCCTTTCAGCCTGCAGGACAAGGATGCCATCACGCGCAACATGCTGGTGATCGGAATGGTCAAGAACGGCGCCATCACCTTCGCCTACCCCGAGGACGCCAAGCGCAACCTGATCATCCAGCGCAAGCAGTAAGAGCGGCTCACAAAACGCTTCTGGCGTCGTTGCCGCGTCTTGTCGTAGTACTTACTGGTACTGCCTGCGACGCAGTGCCTGGCCAGAACCGCTTCGCCGCGCGTGATGGCACCCGCCTGACTTTGCGCTGACCACCGCGCGGGCGCCCGGCACGGCTGCGCGGCCCAGCACGGACAATATCCCCCGTGCTCTCCGTCCTTCTCATCACCTTCCCCTTCTTCGCATTGGTGCTGTGCGGCTACCTGGCCGCGCGGCGCGGCGTGCTGCCGCAGCCGGCCATCCCGGGGCTCAACGCCTTCGTGCTGTACTTCGCGCTGCCCTGCATGCTGTACCGCTTTGGCGCCAGCACGCCCATCGGCCAGTTGCTCGACCCCGCCGTGGCGGGCGTGTACGTGCTGTGCGCGCTGGTGATGGTGGGGGCTGCGGTGGCGCTCACGCGCAAGGCGCACATCGGCTGGAACGACGCGGCCTTTGGGGCGCTGGTGGCCGCCTTTCCGAACACCGGCTTCATGGGCGTGCCACTCCTGGTGGCGCTGCTGGGCGCGCAGAGTGCGGGCCCCGCCATCGTGACCATCGTGGTGGACATGGTCGTCACCAGCTCGCTGTGCATCGCGCTGTCGCGCCTGGATGGCGCGGGCACCCACGGTGTGGGCGTGGCGCTGCGCAGCGCCTTCCGGGGCATGGCGACCAACCCCATGCCCTGGTCGATAGCGCTGGGTGCGCTGGCCTCGGCCTTGCACTTTCAGTTGCCCGGCCCGGTGGACAAGACCATCGCCATGCTGGCCGACGCGGCCTCGCCCGTGGCGCTGTTCACCATCGGCGCGGTGCTGGCGCGCTCGCAGATGAACCAGCACGAACAGGTGCCCCCGCGCGACTACGTGCCCCTGGCGCTGGCCAAGCTGCTGGTGCACCCGCTGTTGGTGTGGGCTGTGGGCACGGCGGCCATCGCACTGGGCGTGCCGCTCACGCCGTTCGCGCTCTCGGTGCTGGTGCTGCTGGCCGCGCTGCCCAGCGCCAGCAATGTCTCGCTGCTGGCCGAGAAGTTCGGCGCCAACAACGGGCGCGTGGCGCGAATCATCCTGGTGTCGACGGCGCTCGCGTTTCTCAGCTTTTCGGCTGCGGTGGCGCTACTGACCTGAATGCTATTGTTTGTATAGCTGCTTGCGTAGGCGGGGTGAGCGGGAGGGGCAGATTTTTCTATCAATAGGCTTTGCAGGCCTGGCTTACCGATGCAACCAGCGCCTCGCGTGCGTGGTGCATCGCATACATGGCCCCTACCCAGACCAATCCTTCCAAAAAGAGGTCAACGAAAAAGTCCGGCCTGTAGATGCGCGTGACACTGGTGTACACCGCCTTGAGCACGATCAGCATGGGCGCTGCCAGCGACGCGGTATA
This sequence comes from Acidovorax sp. Leaf191, assembly GCF_001424425.1. Classification (GTDB taxonomy): domain Bacteria; phylum Pseudomonadota; class Gammaproteobacteria; order Burkholderiales; family Burkholderiaceae_C; genus Acidovorax. The sequence continues at coordinate 108,377 of NZ_LMPT01000020.1, read as the reverse complement.
TGCCACGGCCTTCCAGCCTTGAAGATAGGTGCCGATCGGAACCGTCGGATGGCATCGGATGACTGCACCGTGGCGTTGCCAGTCGCCGTAGGCCTCCCACAGCATCATCGCGTTCAGAAAGCTGAAAACCGCCATCGGCACCAGGCAGAAAAGGACCAGGTTCGCATCAAGGGTGTTCCAGCTGGCATCGTCGGCCCGCTCGGCCTTCTGCTCAGGGCTTTCGTCGCGGCGCATGCCTTCGGTGCTGATCACTTCTTCGGCCGTATCCACCGCCAGGTCCAGCCATTGGATCCATGTGCGCACACGGGGTTGCTGGCCCAGGGCGGCGGCGTAGACACAGGTGTCGTCGACACACACCTGTTTGTCGGGGGTGATGTGGCTGCCGGGCAGGTACCAGTCGTCGGATTGGCGCGGTAGCCAGACTACAAACACCGTGGTGGTGACGTAGGTGCTCTGGACCATTCCCGTGGGCTGGTGGTCCAGTTCGATGGCCATCCAGTCGTAGCCTCGGTGCTGCCCCTTCACGATCCATTGAGGCCGAGTGCCTGTCAGGCCGAGCCGCTCCCACAGTGGCGCCGAAAAATTGTCCAGCAGGCCCCTGGGCGGCTTCTCCTTGACGGCCATCTACAGGTGCTCCAGGTCGGCATCGTCCTGCGCGGTGCGCCTGGACTGCAAAGCCACGGGGATGGTGAGGGCGATGCACAGCAGCAGGTTCCACGGACCAGGCATACCGTACACAGCCCAGCCCGCACCGATCACTGCCAGCACGATGGCCATGCGAAGCCATGACAGGCCTTCGCACAATCTGAGGGAATATCCGAGGACCAGATAGATCACGGCCAACATCAGCGGCCAGCCGAAGATGCTGTAGATCAACAGCACGGCGAGACCGGTGCCCTTGGCTTTCATGAACCACGATGCCCAGATCCAGTTGGTTGCCAGCGTGGACACCGCGACGGCGATGGTGGTCCACAGAGGGGAGAGAAGGGTGGTGTAGAGCTTCATGGGAGCCGGCGGCGAATATCGTCCGGAGTATGTACCGTGGTGATGCCCTGGAGTGTGGCGGCCAATGCGCCACCGCCGCAGGCTTTCAGGGGCCGGCCAGCTCGGTGCTACTCGCGGTAGCGCAGAACGATACGCTTTGACGTTGTTCGATCTGTGAGTGAAGGCGCCCCTTCTGGCCCGGCATCCGTCGATGCCTGCATCCCCTGTTTGCTTTCGCCTGTCCTCGTATCAGGGCACTGCTGGCTTGCGCCCCACCAGGTAGCTCACCCCGTCGGGGCCGTAGAACTCCGAATGCGGTTCGTGGGCCTGTAGATGGAACACATCGCCCACGCAGTACAGCCGGTCCGACCCTGCGGTCACGATGCGGATCTCGCCCGACAGGATGAGCGCCTTGGCCTCGAACGGGTGCGTGTGGTCGTCCAGCCTGCCATCAGGCTCGCGTGTGACGGTGACTGGGCGCTCGAAGCCTTCATCGGCCAGGGCGCGGGTGAACGTATCGGTGTGGTCCATCGATGTCTCTTGTCTGTGTGGTGAGGCTCCAGTGTAGGCAGTCGAGGGGCCGTCGCACAACGCTGCGGTGCGTGTCTGCCGGAGCGTTGGTCAATCCGGCGCCGGGCCCTGGCTTTGCAGAAATCCTTGCAGGAACGCATCGACATGCTGCAGCGGGTGCGGCCCGCGCTCGGGGATGGTGCCGGCCAGTTGCAGGGCTCTTTGCAACTGGTCGTCCAGCTTTTGGCGCCAGCGTCCTCGTCGGTCCAGGATGTCGGCCACGGCCTGCGCGGTGGTCGCTTGCGTTGTGGCCGCAGCGGCGTCCTGGCCCAGCAGCATGGCGCCTGCCAGGTCGGGGTCGTAGTCGCTGGCCAGCAGCAGGGCGGTGCCGGTCTCGTACAGGCGGTCCATGTTGCCCGCCTCTGCATAGCGGCGCGTGATCAGCAGAAAGTCTGTGGCGTCCTTGGCGGTGTCCAAATGCCGGTCGCGCCATGCGATCAGCTTGAGCACCGCCAGCGACGGCAGCGAAGCCACGCGCACCACCAAGGCTCCGTCCAGCTCCACTTCGACGGCGGCGCGGTGAGCTTCGGCAAAGCCCGCGACGTTCATCACCACCGCATGCTCCGGCGGCCAGGCGATGGTGGCCTGCGAGCTTGCCACGGCGCCGAAGGGCAGCAGGTCGAGCGGAACGCCGTGGGGCATGTCTGCCGGGCGGTACATCAGCCGGTGGGCCACGCCAGGCTGTGGGTGGAAGCTGCCTTGTGATAGCAACCGGTCCTTGATGGCGCTGAAGGCGGCCCAGTCGGTCAGGTGCAGGCCCAGGTCCACGTCGCGCGTGGCGCGGCCCGTGTTTTGGCCGTGCACATGCCACAGCATCAGGTCGCGGGCCAGCGCGCCGCCGACGAAGAAGTCGATGCCCAGGCTGTGCGCTGCGGTGCTGGCCTGCTGCAGGATTTCGCGCAGCAGCGGGTCGATAGGGCGCTCAGGCGATGTCTCGAGCATCGCGGCCGGTGTCCAGATACTGCGCGCGGATGCGCTGGGCGGTGTCGATGTTGCGCGGGTCGGCACTGGCCATCAGGTCTGCGTAGACGAGCAGTGGCGGCACCGTGGCGCTCGCAGCGTCGGCCTCTTCGGCCAGGGGCCAGAAGGTGTCGAGCACTTCGATGGCGCCGGTGGGGTCGGGGCGCAACCGGTGTTTCAGGATCAGCGCTTCGGGCTTGGCGGTGTAGATAGTCGATTGCTCGGGCTCGAGATACCCGGTCAGGTGGTGGGCCGCGACTTCGCCGCCCCACACGGCCTGTTGCGTGCGCAAGTCCACGCCTTTCCACCAGTCTGCGGCTGGCGCTGCGAAGCGCCGGGCGTGCAACCGGGGACGCAGTTTGACCGGAAAGTGCGTGGCCCACTCTTCCTGCAACGCTCCGGGCGCCAGCAGGCGGCGCGGCTCGGTCGGCGCCAGGTGCCCGCGTGCCTGCAGGTCGGCCAGCACGTCCCCCACGGTGCCCAGCGCCACGTCGGCGGCGGCCGCGATGTCGCGGTAGGTTCCGGTGGCGAGGGCCGGCCGGGTCAGCAGCGCAAAGACGATGCGCAGCCCGGCTGGTGTGAGCGACTTGAACCGCCCCACTGGCCGCGCGCTCTCGGGGCGGGGCTTGCCGGTCACGTACACGAAGCATCCCGGTACGTCGAGGTAGGCGTTGCCTGCCGCATCGATGAAGTTCAGTCCCAGGCTGCGGCATTGCCGGGCGGCCTCGGTGGTGACGAACGGCGCGACCAGCACCGTCGGCTCGCGCCGCAGGCGGGCCCTGGCCTGGAGCGTGCCCAGTGTGTGGAAACGGTCGACGGCCTTGATCTCGGCCGCAAAGCGGACGGGCTGAGCCTGGGGCGTGATCACGTCCAGCCAGGCATCGGGCGATGCGTCGCCGGGGGCTTCTTCCCTGACCTGGTGGATGGCAGCCCGCTCCATGCGCACCCCTGTTTCTGCTTGGAGTGCGGCGATGGCGTCGCTCAGGGTCGTCTGGGTGTTCATGTTTTTAAAGTGTTCACGCAGTGTGAACATCGAGAATAACTGAACGCATTGTTTTGTTCAATATATTTTCCTGTTCGTGAAACGTGAACAAAACATAAAAATGAACAATCAGATCACCAGCGGATCCACATCCACCAGCCATCGCACCAACCCCTTATGTTCCGGTGCGCTGCGCGTGACCTGAAGCACGGGCTGCCAAGCGGCCAGAAACCGCTGCAGGGCGGCGCGGCTGCTGCTTTCCATCAGCATCTGGGCGCGCTCCACGTTGGCCACGCGCTGGATGGTGAGCGGCACGGGCGGGAACAGCGTCACGGCCTCCAGCCCCGGCAGGGCGGCTGCGTGGGCCGCAGCCGTGGCGGCGGTCAGAAAGCCCTGCGCGATCTCCTGCGTGCGGGCATCGGCGCGCACCAGGGCCTGGAAGGCGAACGGCGGCATGGCGGCTTCTTCGCGCTCCTGGAGCTGCTGGGCGGCAAAGGCCGGGTAGTCGTGGGTGCGCAGCGCCTCGTACACCGGGTGCTGCGGGTGAAAGCTCTGCACCCACATCTCGCACTGCGTGCCCTGGGCGGCCATGTAGGCCGCGTCACGCCCCGCGCGGCCGGCGGCCTGCATGAGCAGGGCGAACAGGCGCTCGGGGGCCCGGAAGTCACTGGAAAACAGCGCACCGTCGGGCTGCACAGCCGCCACCAACGTGATGCGCCGAAAGTCATGCCCCTTGGCGATCATCTGCGTGCCCACCAGCACATCCACCTCGCCCGAATGCACCTGGGCCAGCTGCGCTTCGAGCGAGCCTTTTGCCTTGGTGGTGTCGGCGTCGATGCGGGCGATGCGGGCGGGGGTGCGGTCGGGCCGCAGCACCTCGGACAGCAGGTCGCCGAGCTGTTCTTCAAGCTGCTCGGTGCCCCGGCCCATGGAATGGATGTCCGGGCTGCCGCAGGTGGGGCAGGCGCGGGGCACGCGCACCGTGTAGCCGCAGTGGTGGCAGCGCAGGGTGCGGTCGGCCTTGTGGAAGACCTGGTGCGCGCTGCAGTGCGGGCAGTCGCTCTTCCAGCCGCAGTCGGCGCAGTGCAGCACGGGCGCGTAGCCCCGGCGGTTGAGCAGCACCATGCTCTGCTCCCCGCGCGCCACGCGCTCGGTGATGGCGGCCAGCAGCGGCGCGCTGAAGATGGCGCGGCGCGGCTGCTGGTTCATGTCCACGCGGCGCACCCGGGCCGGGGCGCCCGCGCCCCCATCTGTCCCTGCGCCGGCGCCGATCCGGCTGGGCATGGCCAGGCGCACGTAGCGTCCGCCTTCGGGGTCCTCCGCCGTGGGCGGGCGGCTGGCGTGCCAGGTCTCCAGCGACGGCGTGGCCGAGCCCAGCAGCACCTTGGCGCCTTGCTCGCGCCCGCGCCAGATGGCCAGGTCGCGCGCCGAGTAGCGGGCGCCCTCCTGCTGCTTGTAGCTGGGGTCGTGCTCCTCGTCCACGACGATGATCTTCAGGCCCGGCAGGCTGGCGAACACCGCCATGCGCGTGCCCAGCACGATGCGGGCAACACCGCTGTGCGCGGCCAGCCAGCTCTTGAGGCGCTGCGGGTTGGTCATGCCGCTGTGCAGCGACACCACCGCCTGGCTGCCAAAGCGCGGCGCAAAGCGGGAGGTAAAGCGCTCTTCGAGCTGCGGGGTGAGGTTGATCTCGGGCACCATCACCAGCGCCTGGGCCGTGGGGTCGGCCTCCAGCGCCTCCTGCACGCAGCGCAGGTAGACCTCGGTCTTGCCGCTGCCGGTGCTGCCGAACAGCAAAAACGGGCCGGATTCGGATGAAATTCGGGCCCTGGCGCTTTCCTGCTCTGCGGTGAGTGCTATGGTTTCAATAGCGTTGGCGGCGTCGCCGCCTGCCGTGCTCTTGGCCGGGCGCCGCAGCCGCCGCGCCAGTTGATCGGGCTGCAGGTCGCGCAGTTGCGGCGGCAGGGCTGCGAGGGCCACCTCGCCCAGGGCGCGCTGGTAGTAGCGCGCCGCAAAGGCGACCAGCCGGCGCCAGGGCAGGCCCAGGGGTTCCACACCCTCCAGCACCCCCGCAATCGAGCGCATCGCCGCGCCTTCGGGCAGCTCTCCGGTCGCATCCTGCGCGTCCCACACCACGCCCAGCACCTCCCGCTTGCCCAGGGGCACCCGCACCAGCGTGCCAGGCGGCAAGGGCCGCTCGCTGGCATAGCTGAGCAGGTCCCCCACGCCGCTATGGGACGGCGTGTGCAGCGCGACATGGACGATGGTGGAAGGGATGGTCACGGGTGTTGGACAGTTACACGTGCTTGTGCAGGCGATGTAGAGGTTTGACGGCTAAGTGCTTGATTTGCTGTGGGTGGGGAGTAATCCCGACTTTCTGTGGATAACTTTGTTGACATCCTGCCTGGACGCCCCGCCAAGCCGCATGAATACTGGCCCGGAACACATTGCCCACAAAATTGGCAGCTCGAAAAAATCGTTATGAATCAATCATCTGAAGAATTTTGACCGCATTTTCTGTGCTATGGCCCGGCTACTGCGCAATGCTGCGCCGCATCAAGATTTGTGTGCATAAGTCGAACATCGATCCGGCGTCAAGCCCCGGAACAGCCCCATTTTTGTGCTAGCGGCGGTGGCGCATGCTCGACGTTTTGTGCGGTTTGGCCTGCAAGTGCTTGATTTGACTGGGAATTTGTAAGAAATCCAGAATTTCTGTGGATAACTTTGTTGATATCCCCTGTGTTTGCCTCGCAAGCCCTTGAAACGCCGTGCTTTCGGTGGATTGCCTGCAAAAAATGCAACGCAGTGCATTCCTTTGAAATCAATGACTTACGTGGCGGTTGAGAATCTTTTCGCTTTTTCTCGCACGCCTGGCCGTAGCGTGCAGGGGGTGCGTGCGCTGCTCCAGTTTTGTGCATAAGTAGCGCCTGGCCCCGCTGGATGCCCGGCTTGGGGGCAGGGCGGCGCCCAGCAGGTCGCCGCCGAAGCACCGCCGGGCAGGCTAGCCCTGCCGCTGCGCGCGCGAGTGGCTGTGCACGGCCTCGACCAGGGCCGACACATGCTCGGGCGGGGTGAACTGGCTGATGCCGTGGCCCAGGTTGAAGATGTGCGTGGGGCCGGTGGTGGTGCGGTCGGTGTGGGGCTTGCCAAAGCTGTCCAGCACGTGGCGCACCTGGGTGGCGATTTGCGCGGGGGGCGCAAACAGCACGTTCGGGTCGATGTTGCCCTGCAGCGCCTTGCCGGGGCCGCCCGCCTGGCCGCCGACGATGGCGCGGGCATGGCCCAGGTTGGCCGTCCAGTCCAGGCCCAGCACTTCGCAGTCCAGGTCCTTCATGTCCGGCAACCAGATGCCGCCGCCCTTGGTGAAGACGATGCGCGGCACGTCGGTGCCGTCCACGCCGGTGCGCTTGAGCTGTGCCAGCACCCGTTTCGTGTACGCCAGGCTGAACTCCTGGAAGGCGCCGTCGGCCAGTACGCCGCCCCAGCTGTCGAACACCATCACGGCCTGGGCGCCCGCGTCGATCTGGGCATTGAGGTAGGCGGCCACGCTGTCGGCGTTGATGGCCAGGATGCGGTGCATCAGGTCGGGCCGCGCGTACATCAGGCTCTTGACCATTCGATAGTCGTCGCTGCCCTTGCCCTCGACCATGTAGCAGGCCAGCGTCCAGGGGCTGCCCGAGAAGCCGATCAGCGGCACGCGGCCGTTCAGGGCCTTGCGGATGCTGGTGACTGCGTCGAACACATAGCGCAGCTTGTCCATGTCGGGCACGGCCAGTTGTTCCACAGCGGCCTCGTCGCGCACCACCTTGGCAAAGCGCGGGCCTTCGCCCTCGGCGAACGACAGGCCCAGGCCCATGGCGTCGGGCACGGTGAGGATGTCGCTGAACAGGATGGCCGCATCGAGCGGAAAACGCTCCAGGGGCTGCAGCGTGACCTCGGTGGCGTAGTCCACATTGGTGGCCAGCCCCATGAAGCTGCCCGCCTTGGCACGCGTGGCCTTGTACTCCGGCAGATAGCGCCCCGCCTGGCGCATGAGCCACAAGGGCGTGTAGTCGGTGGCCTGGCGGCGGCAGGCACGCAGGAAGGTGTCGTTGGAGAGGGGGGCAAAGCTCATCCTGCAATTGTCGCAGGGTGGACGGAAAGGCCCGGCACAGTGTGCTGCGGCTGACGCTGGCGCGCCCCAGGCCAGCGCCACGGTGGATCCGGCTTTGCCGGTCCACGGGTGGCGTCGCCCTCGGGGGAAGACGCGAAGCGGCTCAGGGGGAAGCTATCTTTCAGCGATGTAGTGCGACATGCGTACTACTTCGCCGGGCGCCAGGAAGGCGCGCACCTCGGTTTCCAGCGCCTGGTCGGCCATGGTGGCGCGGGCGCGCTGGTGCAGGTAGTCGGCCCAGGACTCGACGATGAACCGCTCCACATAGCGCGATGGCTCGCCCAGGTCCTTGTACACGCGCCAGAAGGTGGCGCCGTCGCGGCGGCGCGGGGCCTTCATGCGGCTGATGGTGTCCAGGAACTCGGCGTCCGTGCCGGGCGCGATGCGGTAGCCCACCTCCACGGCGACCGGGCCGGCCTCGGGCAGGGGCTCGGCCTCGATGAAGAGTTCGTCCCAGGGCGTGGCCTGCGTCACCTCGTGCAGCGCGCCCATGCGCAGCGGCATGGGCCGTGCCAGCAGCAGCCCGGCCCCCATGAGCGCGGCGGCCGTGTACAGCGTGGGGGCCAGGCCCACGATGTCCGACGCCGCCCCCCAGAAGGCCGAGCCCATCGCAAACGCACCTAGCGCCGCCACCATGTGCATGGCCACCGCGCGCGAGCGCACCCACTGCGGCGCGCTGGCCTGGGTGGCAGTGTTGAAGGTGGACATGGCCGACATCCACGCCGCACCCGCGAACAGCATGGCGATGTACACCACCCACGCGATCTTGGTCATGGCGGCGACCAGCATGGCCGCGGCAAACACCACGCCGCCCACGCCCACGATGATCTCCATGCCAAAGCGCGCGCGCAGCCGCCCGAGCACCAGACCCACCGCCACGGCGCCGGTGCCCAGGCACCCCATCAGCAGGCCGAAGCCCGGCGCCCCGGTGCCCAGGCGCTGGGCGATGACGGGCAGCAGCGCCCACAGGGCCGAGCCCGCGGCGCTGAATGCCATCACGCGCACCAGCTGGGCCAGGATGATGCGCGAGTGCCAGGCAAAGCGCAGGCCGCTCAGCGTGCCGCCCCACAGGCGTTCGGCGGGCAGCTTGGAGGGCGGGTGGGCCTTGGGCGGCCAGCGGCGGATCGACTCCCACATCACCAGCGTGGTGGTCACGGTGACGGCAAACACCCACCCTGCGCCCAGTTGGGCAAACACCAGCCCCGCCAGCGTGGGCCCGATGGCGCGCGCGGCGTTGTAGGCAATGCTCACGGCGGTGATGGCCTGCGGCCATTCGTCGCGCGGCACCGGGTCGATGACCGACGAGTTCCACGCGGGCGTCAGCACCGCCGTGCAGCAGCCGCAGATGAACACTAGGAACAGCACCGACGCCGGCCCGCCCCAGCCACCCAGCACCAGCAGCGTGAGCAGCGCGCTGGCCCCCACCTGCGCCAGCAGCGCGCCCGAGATCAGGCGCCGCCGGTCCGTCGTGTCGGCCAGCACGCCCGCCGGCAGCGCCAGCAGGAACATCGGCATGAACACCGCCGTCTGCACCAGCGCCGCCAGGAACGAGGAGCCCGTGAGCTCCACCATCAGCCAGGCCGCGGCCATGGTCTGCATGCCGCTGCCGATGAAGAACACGCCACCGCAGACCCACAGGCCCCGGAATGCTGGTTGGCGCAAGGGGCTCCACAGAGAGGTTGATGGCTGCGACATGAATGGAGGGTGGGGCGGTGGGTGTGGGCAGGCCGGGGTCGGCCGCGGGTTCGTCGTGGTGCGGTCGTCTATCGTCGTGGGGTGCGCTCAGCAGCTTGTGGCCGCGAGCCCCGCTCTGGAGGATATCGCCGGTTCCCTGTTTTGGGGCGGTGCCGCGCGCATCTCCTTCAATCTGTGTGCCGCCCGCCGCGCAGCCGGTAGGTGCGCGGCACGTCGGTGCGGGTGGCGACCAGCGCCTCGGCGCGCTGCTGCATGTCGGCCAGGGCCTGGTCCAGGCTCTGCACGGCGTGCGCGTCCAGCCCGGCCAGCAGCTCCTGGTTGAGCGCCTTGACCTGCGGGAACAGCCCATCGTGCACCGCCTGCCCGGAAGGCGTGAGCGACAGCACGGCCTGGCGGCGGTCGCCCGGCATGGCCTCGCGGATGAGCAGCTTCTTGGCCAGCAGCGAGGTGATGGCGCGCGAGGTGCGGGCCCGGTCCAGCCCCAGGCGCAGGGCCAGCTCCGCCGGCGGCAGGCCAGGGTGCTGCGCCAGCACCATCAGCAGGCCCCATTCGCGCCGGGTGATGCCGTAACCGCCTTCGCACAGCCGCACCACCAGGCTGCCAGCCACCGCCAGAAGGCGGTTCAGGCGGTACATCAGCAGGTCGTGGGCCACCAGCGGGTCGGCCAGCCGGCTGGCCGCTGGCGTGGCCGGGGAGGGCGCGGGCATCAGGGTATCTCCGGGCATGAATTGATTAGATCAATCGATTGTGGGCCCAATACAGTGGGCCGCGCGGCGATGCTCTTTCGCGCGCTGCCTGCCTGCCCTTTGACACTGCCACCGCCCCTGCCTGGAGACCCGACCATGCGAAAACCCCTCGCCCTCGTGCTGACCGCCGCGCTCGCCCTGTGCGCCACCCTGGCCCAGGCGCAGGACACGCCCTTGCGCATCGTGGTCGGCTACGCCCCCGGCGGCGCGACCGACCGCGTGGCCCGCATCGTGGCCGACAAGCTGGGCTCCAAGCTCGGCACGCCCGTCATCGTGGAGAACAAGACCGGCGCGGGCGGCCGCCTCTCGGCCCAGGCTGTGAAGGCCGCGCCCGCCAACCAGCCCATGCTGCTGCTGGCCAACCCCGCCGTCATGCTGGTGGCGCCCCTGGTGTTCCCCGACGCGGGCTACGACCCCGAGCGCGACTTCCGCCCCGTGAGCCATGTCAACAGCTACGAGTTCGGCGTGGCCGTGGCCAGCGCCGTGCCGGTCAAGGAACTGCCGCACCTGATGGCCTGGCTGCGCGCCAACCCCGACAAGGCCAACTTCGGCGTGCCGGCCACGGGCAGCCTGCCGCACTTCTTCGGCCTGATGGTGGGCGATGCCGCCAAGGTGCGCGCCGAGGTGGTGGGCTATCGCGGGTCCGCCCCGCTGCTCAACGACCTGCTGGGCGGCCAGGTGCCGGTGGCGTTCGACACCTTCGACACCCTGCTGCCCCAGCACGAGGCCGGCAAGATCCGCATCCTGGCCGTGTCGAGCGCCAAGCGCAGCCCGCTGGACCCCAAGATCCCCACCTTCAAGGAAAGCGGCATGGACCTGGCCGCCACCGGCTGGAACACCTTCTTCGCCCCGATGAGCATGCCCAAGGCCCAGGCCGAACGCCTGGCCGGGCTGATCGTGGAGGTGATGAAGGACCCGGACACCCAGCGCAAATTCGAGGCGGCCAAGATGGAGCCGGTGGTGGCGACCATGGCGCAGACCGAAGCGATGCTCAAGGCGTACCGCGCGCAGTGGGCGCCGGTGGTGCAGCGCTCGGGCTTCAAGCCTTGAGGGAACTGCGCTTCCGCCAAGCGCCAAACGTCAAACGCCGCGCACCACACACCACCACCAACCGTTCACGCTGAGCCTGTCGAAGCGCCGCGCAAGGCTTCGACAGGCTCAGCCCGAACGGTATTGACGATATCGCCGAGCGCTACCGACAAGCTCCCACATACACCCCGCCTCTGCCACCACCTTCGCCGCCACCTCCCAACACCATTTACCCGTTCACGCTGAGCTTGTCGAAGCGCTGCGCAAGGCTTCGACAAGCTCAGCCCGAACGGTCGGTGTGGTGGCAGTAAATGGATTGCGACCCGACAACCCGGTACAGCCCCATGCCCCAACGCCCCAACATCATCTTCATCGTCGCCGACGACCTCGGCTATGCCGACCTGGGCTGCTACGGCGGGCGCGACGCGAGCTTCGGTGCCGTGTCGCCCGTGCTCGACGGCCTGGCCGCCCGCGGCCTGAAGCTCACGCAGGGCTACTCCAATTCACCGGTCTGCTCGCCCACGCGCTTTGCGCTGATGACCGCGCGCTACCAGTACCGCCTGCGCGGCGCGGCCGAGGAACCCATCAACAGCAAGAGCCGCGGCAGCACCACGCTGGGCCTGCCGCCCGATCACCCCACGCTGCCGTCGCTGCTGCGCGCAGCGGGCTACCGCACGGCGCTGATGGGCAAGTGGCACCTGGGCTACCCGCCCGCATTCGGGCCGCTGCGCTCGGGCTATGAAGAGTTCTTCGGCCCCATGTCGGGCGGGGTGGACTACTTCACGCACTGCAGCTCGGGCGGCCAGCACGACCTGTACCTGGGCGACGAGGAAAAGCAGCAGGACGGCTACCTCACCGACCTCATCACCGACCACGCGCTCGACTACGTGGAGCGCAGGGCGCCAGGCGCGCAGGCCGGCACGCCGTTCTTCCTGAGCCTGCACTACACGGCGCCCCACTGGCCGTGGGAGACGCGTGACGACGAGGCGCTGGCGCAAGAGGTCAAGGGCAACCTGTTCCACCTGCACGGCGGCAACATCGACACCTACCGCCGCATGATCCACCACATGGACGAAGGCATCGGCCGCATCATGTCCGCGCTGCAGCGGCACGGCATCGACCGCGACACGCTGGTCGTCTTCACCAGCGACAACGGCGGCGAGCGCTTCTCGGACAGCTGGCCCCTGGTCGGCGGCAAGATGGACCTGACCGAAGGCGGCATCCGCGTGCCCTGGATCGCCCACTGGCCCGCCGTGATCGCGCCGGGCAGCGTGAGCCCGCAGACCTGCATGACCATGGACTGGTCCGCCACCATGCTCGATGCGGCGGGCGCGACACCGCACGCCGACTACCCGCTCGACGGCCGCTCGCTGATGCCGCTGCTGCGCGACCCGTCGGTGCTGGACGACCCAGCGCTGTTCTGGCGCATGAACCACCGCGGCCAGCGCGCCATGCGCCAGGGCGACTGGAAGTACCTGCGGGTGGACGGCAACGATTACCTGTTCAACCTGGCCCAGGACGAGCGCGAGCGCGCCAACCGCGCGCCGGTGGAACCGGAGCGTTTGCAGTCCATGCGCGCGGCGTGGGAGGCGTGGAATGCGTCGATGCCTGCGATTCCCGAAGACGCGACGGTGAGCCTGGGTTATTCGGTCAAGGACATGCCGGGGAGGTAATCCCCCTGAGTCGCTGCGCGCCTCGGTGGCACTGGGATGGGGGCGCGCCAGTTTTGGCAGCCGGAGCGCCGTTCAACCAACATCCGTTCGGGCTGAGCCTGTCGAAGCCTTGCACGAACTGCGCAATCTTGAAGCCCATGGCCGCTCCCGCCGAGTTGGCCGAAGGGCGGCCCCTTCCAGGCCCTGGCTTCGACGCGCTCACCCCAACCGGATGGGGCGATGCGGGTGAAATGTTTTTTAAGCGTTTCAGGCCCCTACCGCTTGATAGGCAAGCGCCACCAGCTATTGATTCAATAGCGTCCCGCTCTTCCCCGCCTCCAGCAGCCGCGTGAGCAGCGGGTGCATCACCTTGCGGGCGCTGTAGATCAGGTGGAACTGCTCCTGCACATCCGGCGTGGTGCCCACCTGCACCAGGCCGTGGGTGTGTGCCAGGTGCTCGCCCAGCGACACGGGGGCAGGCATCACGCCCATGCCGGTGGCGGCAAAGGTGCTCAGGAGGGCGCTGTCCTCGAACTCGCCGGCGATGCGCGGGCGGATGCGCTCGCGCTCCAGCCAGTGGTCGATGCGGGCGCGCATGGCGGCGTGGTCGGTGGGCAGCAGCACGGGCACCACGGCCAGGCTGTGCGGGAAGTCCGTGGCCGCAGCCTCGGCCCAAAGCGGCGGGGCGTACCAGGCGATGGCGCTTGTGCCCAGCAGTTGGCTGGTGGTGCGCAGCGCGCGGTTGGGCGGGGCGGCGCGGTCGGCCAGCACCGCGTCGAGCTTGTGCAGCGCCAGCTCCCCCAGCAGCGGCTGGAACTCGCCCTCGTGGCACAGCAGGCGCAGGTGGGGTTCGTCCAGCACGGGGGTCAGCAGCCGGTGCACGGCCAGCTTGGCGATGCCGTCGGAGATGCCCAGGTTCAGCCGCAGCGTCTGGCCGGTGGCGGCCTCGCGCACGCGCACGGGCAGCAGCTCGCCCAGGGCAAAGATGTGGTCCGCCTCGTGCAGCGCGGCCACGCCCGCGTCGGTGAGCACCAGGTTGCGGCCCTCGGAGCGCAGCAGGCTCACGCCCAGGGCCTTTTCCAGCTCGCGCACCTGGGCGCTGATGGTCTGCACGGCCATGTCCAGCCGCTCGGCGGCGCGCGCGATGCCGCCCTCCTTGGCCACCACCCAGAAGTAGAAAAGATGGCGGTAGTTGAAGCTCTGGCTCATGGGGTTTCCTGGGAGAAATCGCAAAGGTTCGTAAAAACCGAACCAATGGTATCAATATGACAGGTTTTTAAGAATCTCTTGCGTCCCTACAGTGCGGGCTGTTGTCGGGTGGGGCGCCCGGCAGACGAACCAATTCCCTTCGGAGCAAAGATTCATGGAAACAATAGGAACCTGGTGGATGTGGGCGGGATTCGCCGTCTTCGTGGTCGTCGCCATCGGCGTCGACCTTCTGGTGATGGAGCGCCAGGGGGCGCACAAGGTCACGATGAAAGAGGCGCTGCGCTGGAGCCTGCTGTGGTTCTCGCTGGCCTTCGTGTTCGTGGCCATCCTGTGGTGGTACCTCGACAGCAGCCAGGGCCGCGAGGTGGCCAACACGGTGTCGATGCAGTTCATCACCGGCTACCTGGTGGAAAAGAGCTTGTCGATCGACAACATCTTCGTCTTCCTGATGCTGTTCAGCTACTTCGCCGTGCCGCCGCAGTACCAAAAGCGCGCGCTCATCATCGGCATCATCGGCGCCATCGTGCTGCGCACGCTGCTGATCCTGGCGGGCGCCTGGCTGCTGGCCACCTTCCACTGGCTGCTGTACGTGTTCGGCGCGTTCCTCGTCGTCACCGGTGCCAAGATGTGGTTCGCTGCAGGCCAGGAGCCTGACATCGCGACCAACCCGGTGCTCAAGTTCCTCAAGAAGCGCATCCGCATCACCGACCAGTTCGACGGCGAGAAGCTCTCCACGCTGGTCAACGGCGTGAAGCACTACACCCCGCTGTTCGTGGTGCTGGTGCTCATCGGCACCACCGACATCATCTTCGCGGTCGACAGCATCCCTGCCATCTTCGCGATCACCAACGACCCGTTCATCGTGCTCACGGCCAACATCTTCGCCATCCTGGGCCTGCGTGCGCTGTACTTCCTGCTGGCCGACCTGGCGGACCGCTTCCACCTGCTGGCCTACGGCCTGGCGCTGGTGCTGATCTTCATCGGTGGCAAGATGCTGCTCATCGACCTGGTCAAGATCCCGATCGGCTACGCCCTGCTGGTGACGGCCGGCCTGATCGCAGGCTCCATCTTCCTGTCGCTGCGCAGCTCGGGTGGCAACACCCAGCAGCCTGCGCCAGCCCTGCCACCCAAGGACTGACCGGAAGGAAGCGCACACCATGGAACTGCTGGACTCTGTACTGTTGTTTCTCCTGGGCGGCCTCGTCGCCGCCACCGTCATCGCCCACCGGGCGGGCAACGAGAAGCGCGATGTGCGCCTGCTGATGGGGCTGTCGGCCCTGTGCGGCGCGGGCACGGCAGCCGCCTTCGCCTGGAACTGACCGCGCGATGATGTCCATGCTGTGCTCCCTGCGCCGCTGGCTGCGCGGCCTGGAACCGCGGGCCCGCACCCACCTGGACCGCAGCTGGCTGGCCAGCCTGCGGCCCTGGCTGGAGCAGCGCGCGCTGTTCCGCTTTCAGCGCGAGCCGCTGGCGCGCGGTGTGGCAGCGGGCATGTTCTGCGGGCTCATCCCCGGGCCGCTGCAGATCCCGGGCACGCTGGTGGTGTGCGCCGGGATTCGCGGCAACGTGGTGGCCGGGTCTGTGGCCACCTTCTATACCAACCCGTTCACCACCGTGCCGCTGTATGCGCTGGCGTTCTACCTGGGGTCGCTGGTGATGCCCGGCACGCAAACCCTGCCGCCGTGGAGCAGCGTCGCACCGGGCGGCGATTTCTCGGTGCAGGCGATGGCGGCGTGGATCCAGGCCCTGGGCACGCCGCTGCTCGTCGGCCTGCCCACACTGGGGCTGTTGCTCGCGGCGCTGGGTTATGCCGCGGTGCAACTGATGTGGCTGGCCCCTGCTTTGCAGCGCAAGCGCCGCCTGGCACGCTGCCGATCAGCCGCTGCGTAACGGGCGAATCGGCGCTGCCCACTTTCCGAAGCGCGAGGCTCGGCAGATCCTGAAGTCCACAGGCTGCCAAACCGGCGCGCCGCCATCGCCAGTGCCACCGCGGAACCGGCTTCGCCGGGCCGCTGGAGGCGTCCCCTTGAGGGGGAAGCGGCGCAGCCGCTCAGGGGGCTCAATCAGTGGGGTTAGTCAAGCTTTACGCCCACCTTGGTGATGACCCGGCCCCACTTCTCCCGCTCGGCACGCGCAAAGCTGCCCATCTGCGCCGCGGTACCAGGCATCGGCTCCACGCCCAGAGCCTGCAGGCGCGCCTTGGTGCGCGTGTCGGCCAGCGCGGCCTGCAGGGCCTTGCTGAAGTTCGCCACCACCTCGGGCGGCGTGCCGGTGGGCGCGACCACGCCTTGCCAGGCATAGCCCTCGAAACCCTGCAGTCCCTGCTCTGCGATGGTGGCCACATCGGGCATGGTGCCCACACGCTGCGGGCTGGCCACGCCGATGGCCCGGACCTTGCCGGTCGCGAGGAAGGGGTACACCGTGGCGCTGTCGATCCACATCGCGGGCACCTGGCCGCCGATCACGTCCTGGATGGCCGGGGCGGCGCCGCGGTAGGGCACGTGCGTGAGCTTGAGGCCGCTTTGCTCGCGGAACAATTCGCCCACCAGGTGGTGCGGGCTGCCCGGCCCGGCGGACGCCCAGTTCACCCCATCCGGCAGGCCCTTGGCCCAGGCCATGAACTCCTTCAAGTTCTTGGCGGGCACGTTGTTGGACACCACGAGGAACATGGGGAAGCGCACCAGCAGCCCCACGGGCTGGAAGTCCTTCTCGGCGTTGTAGCCGAGCTTGCTGAACAGGAACGGGTTGGCCGCCAGCGTGGCGAAGTCGGCCGAGAAGATGAGGTTGCCGTAGTCCTTGTGGCGCGCACTGTATTCGGCCGCGATGTTGGTGCCCGCGCCGGGTTTGTTGTTGATGATGATGGGGCGGCCCAGCGTGGTCGACATCGACTCGGCAATCGTGCGCGCCACGATGTCGGAGCCGCCGCCGGCCGCATAGCCCACCACCCATTCGAGCGGCTTGGTGTCTTGGGCCGTGGCGGGCAGGGCCAGCGTGGTGAGTGCCAGGGCACCGAGGGTGGCGAGGAAGTGTTTGCGCAGCATGGTTTTGTCTCCGGGTTGTTGTGATGCGGTCGGGGCAGAGGCCGCAGTGCACCGTCTTTGCGATGCTGCTGCGGCCGGGGGAAACGGTGCGGATGTGTCGCTGTACGGGGCGGGCCGGCGTTCAGGCCATGGCGTGCGTAGGCAGGACCGGTGTGATGGCTTGGTGGTCTGCCTCGGTGGGTGTTGCGGTTGGCGTTGCGGTGGCCGTGGCCGTCTTCAGGCCTGCCGCGCCGCGTGCCAGCCGCAGCGCGTCGCACAGCGTGGCGTGGTCGCCGATGTGGTTGGCCAGCAGCAGCACCAGGCGTGCGTTCATGGCGTGGCTGTCGGGGGTGGACAGGCCCTGGTGGGCGTTGATCAGCGCTTCGTAGAAATCGTCGCAGGCCTGCAGGTGGGGCTGGGTGTTGAGCATGGTCGGGGGCTCCGTGGTGTCAGGCGTGGGCGGCCGTGGCGCGGGCCAGGGCGGCGCGCACGGCGGCTTCAGTGGGTGCACGCCAGCGCGCGCACACGTGCTGGTCGGGGCGCACCAGGTAGGCGGTGTGGGGGAGGGCGTCCAGGCGCTGCGCGGCCAGGCCCTCGCTGTCCTGCACCTCCACGCCGATCTGCAGCACCTGCACCTGCGGCACTTCGAACGCCCAGCCAGGCGCCGCGCCAAAGACGATGAGTGTGAACTGCGGCCCCAGCGCGCGCAGCAGCCAGGTGGGCTGGCCCTGCCGCGTCAACGGCGCGTCCAGCAGCACGGCGCCCGGCACCTGCGGGCCCGCGAAGGCGTCGGTGTCGGGCGTGTTCAAGGGCGACGCATGCAGCGTGGCCGGCACCGACAGGCGCCCGCTGTTGACGATGCGCCGTGCAAACGCATGGTCGCGGGCCAGGTGCAGTGCGGCGTCGCGAAACAGCCGGCTGATCTCGCTCTTGGGCGTGATGAAGTCGGTGGCGCGTGTGGAGTTGGCGATGTTCTCGTCGGCCGCATATTCGCGCTCGGGGCCGTAGGTGGCCACCAGTGCAGCGCTGGCCCGGCCTTGCAGTACCCAGTCGAGCTTCCAGGCCAGGTTCTCCGCGTCCTGCACGCCGCTGTTGGCGCCGCGTGCGCCGAAGGGCGAGACACCGTGCGCGCTGTCGCCCACAAAAATCACGCGGCCGTGCACGAAGCGGTCCATGCGCAGGCAGGCAAAGGTGTAGACGCTGGCCCAGTCCAGCTCGAACTGCGCGTGGGGACCCAGCAGCGCCTGCACGCGGGGCAGGATGTTCTCGGGCTTCTTTTCTTCCTCGGGGTCGGCGTCCCACCCCAGCTGGAAGTCGATGCGCCACACGTTGTCGGGCTGGCGGTGCAGCAGCACGCTCTGGCCGGGGTGGAACGGCGGGTCGAACCAGAACCACCGCTCGGTCGGAAACTCCGCATCGCCTGCGAGCTTCACGTCGGCGATGAGAAAGCGGTCCTTGAAGATGCGGCCCTTGGCTTCCAGGCCCATGGCCTGCCGCAGGGGCGAACGTGAGCCGTCGCACGCGGCCACCCACTGCGCGCCGATGCGGTAGTCGCCCTCGGGCGTGTCGACGGTCAGCAGGGCGCCGTCGCCGTGCTGCTCCACGGCGGTGACCCGGTTGTGCCAGCGGATGTCGATGCCCGGCAGCTGCAGCGCCCGCTCCACCAGGTAGGCCTCGGCGTAGTACTGCTGCAGGTTGATGAAGGCCGGCCGCTCGTGGCCGGCCTCGGGCAGCAGGTTGAACTCGTACAGCTGCTCGTCCTGCAGGAAGACCTTGCCCACGTTCCACGACACGCCCTTGTCCACCATGCGCTGGCCCACGCCCAGGCGGTCCCAGATCTCCAGCGTGCGCTTGGCAAAGCAGATGGCGCGCGAGCCGGTGGAGAGCTTGTGGTCGTTGTCCAGCACCACCACGCGCTGCCCGCGCTGCGCCAGGTCGATGGCGAGCGACAGGCCCACGGGGCCCGCACCCACGATGACCACGGGGTGCTGCGCGGGCGTGGGGCTGTCCTGGTCGGGCGAGCGCACGTAGCCGAATTCGAGGGCCTGCACCTCGGCGCCGCTGGCGTGGAAGGCCTCGGGAGGGATGTCTCTGGGGTTCATGGCGTCATGACCTTTGTGTCTTGGATCGAACCGGGCGCTGCTCTGGGAACGGACCTGTGCAACTGGCGCAGCCCCTCAGCGAGCGACGCCAAGCCGGGGCTGCCCCGCAGCGAGGGCGTCGTCCCCCTTCCCGCAGCGCGCAGCGGTGCGAGAGGAGGGGGAAGGCGCGCAGCGCCTCAGGGTGTTGTTCTCTATTCAACCTTCCAGGGACTTCCACATCTGCACATCCCGCTCGGCCGTCCAGATGCGCGGGTCCGGGTACTGCGTGGCTTCGTCGTAGGCGCGGGTCACGTCGAACGGCATGCAGTGGTTGAAGATCACCCAGTGGCCGTACTTGGGTTGCAGTTTCGCGAACGTGGCCTCGTACACCTTGCGCAGGTCTTCGCCCTGGGCGGCGCTGGCTTTCACGCTCTCGTACAGGTCGCTGATGAAGGCGCGCGTGCCGGCCAGCCCGGCCTGCACCTGGTCGGGCGTCTGCAGCGCGGCGCCGCGGCCGGGCACCAGCTTTTCGGGCTTCATGGCCGCGATGTTGTCGAGCGTCTGCGGCCAGTCCTGGAAGTACGCGTCGCCCGCATACGGGGTGGCGTCGAACTCCACCAGGTCGCCGCTGAAGAGGATCTTTTCCTGCGGCAGCCAGGCCACGGTGTCGCCCTTGGTGTGGCCGCGGCCCAGCTGCAGGATCTGCACCTCCAGCGTGCCCAGCCACAGCGTCATCTTCTTGTTGAAGGTCATCGTGGGCCAGGTCAGGCCGTCCGGCACGCTCTCCACGTTCTGGAACAGGCGCGGGAAGCGGCCGATCTCGCTGTCCTTGTCGAACTGGCCGCGCTCGACGATCAAATCGCGCGTGTCCTCGCTGGCAATGATGTGCTCCGCCCCATAGGCACTCGCGCCCAGCACGCGCACCGCGTGGTAGTGGGACAGCAGCACGTACTTGATGGGTTTGTCGGTCACCTCGCGGATGCGGCGGATCACGTCCTGCGCCATCACGGGCGTGGCCTGGGTGTCGATCACCATCACGGCGTCGTCGCCAATGATGATGCCGGTGTTGGGGTCGCCCTCGGCCGTATAGGCGTACGCATGGTCGGAAAGCTTGTCGAAGCTCACCTTCTTGACGTCCAGGTCGGCGGCGGAGGCAAAGGTCTTGGTGGTCATGGTGTGAAATTCGTTATGGGTGAATGCGTTTATCTAAACGGAATGTTTTGATGTTAGGCAATAAATTCGCCAATGTCTAACGCATTCGCTTAGGTGAAAACCCGGAGATCCATGCGCCAGCGCTTGCCGTGGACAATCGCAGCCATGCCTTCCGCCCCCATCGACCCGCCCCGCCCCGACGACGAAGACGACACCAGCCCGCGCACGCCACGCGGCATTCAGAGTGTGGAAGTGGGCGGGCAACTGCTCAAGGTGCTGGCCCGCACCGGCCGCCGCATGGCGCTCAAGGACCTGGCCCGCGCCGCCGAGATGACGCCCGCCAAGGCGCACCCGTACCTGGTGAGCTTCGGCAAGCTGGGCCTCATCGAGCAGGACGCCGTGAGCGGCCACTACGGCCTGGGCCCGCTGGCCATGCAGCTGGGCCTGATCAGCCTGCAGCAGGTGGACCCGGTGCGCCTGGCCATCGCCGAGCTGCCCGCGCTGGCCCAGCGCATCGGCTACACCGTGTCGGCCTCGGTCTGGGGCGACAACGGGCCCACCATCATCCGCGTGGAAGAAGGCCCCACCGCGGTGTACGTGGCCATGCGCCATGGCACCACCGCGTCGGTGCGCCACACGGCCACGGGCAAGGTGTTCGCGGCTTTCGGCCCGCGCGAGCGTGCCGCTGCTGCGTTGGCGGCCGAGGGGTTTGCAGGGGCACTGGACGAACCGGCGTTCGCCGCCGAGCTGGAGTTGGTGCGCGCGCACCAGGTGGCGCAGGTGACCGATCAGTTGTTGCCCGGCATCAGCGCGCTGGCCACCCCGGTGTTCGACGGGTTCGGCCAGCTGGTGCTGTGCCTGGCGGTGATCGGACCCAGTGCCACGCTGCAGACCGGGCCGGGCAGCGCGTCGGCGCAGCATCTGCGCGAGGCGGCGCGGAGTTTGTCGCAGAGGCTGGGGGCTGCTGTAACTGGCTAAAAAATATTATTCTCTTTGAATTTAAATTGCCACATCAACCGAGCGGAGGACTGGCGTAAGAAGGCAGTAATTGGCGGATGGCCGTAACTGTGTAAATGTTGGCGGAATGGGCAGTGCGTTCTGTTTGACCTGTGCCTAAACTCTGGCCCTCAATTCAGAGGGTGAGAATGGTGCCACCAAAGAAGAATCCCAGTAAGGTTTCAAAAACAATCATAGTCAATTTATCGCTCCAGACCGTTGAGGCGATGGAGGGCTTGAAAAGGGTCTTTGTTTTTGACTGCGTGACTGGAGACGAAAGTCATCCGACCGACCGTGGGACTTTTAAAATATACGAGAAAAGCAAAATTTACAGAAGCCGCACTTACAACGTGCAAATGAACTACGCCATGTTCTTTACCAGTGATAAGAAAGCATTTCATCAATACCACGGTGCAGTGCCGCTATCCGTGGTTCGCGCAGCGAGGGGCAAGTTGGGCGAATGGTTTGGCTCGCATGGGTGCGTAAGATTGTTAGAAAACGATGCCAGGTCTCTGTTTGACTGGGCTCCAAAAGGCACTATGGTGCATGTTTTCTAATGAAAAAAGCCTTTGTCTATTCAGCTTTGCTTTTTTTCGGCTTTGCCTTTGGGGCGGGTTCCATGGTCTTCTATTCTGCAATGTGGCCGGGCGGATATCCCGGGGTTGGCGACATGGAAGTTTTGAATTTCGAAAGATCTCCCGGGCTGGTGTACTACTTCAAAAGTGATCGCATTTCACTGGTGGCGCACCGAGCTAACAACGATGATCCCTTTTATCTGCATGTTGTTGCCAATGGCAAGTCCAAACATTGCCTCGGCAGCCCGGATCTGGGCGGCTTCATTGAGCAAATGTCCTCCCTCAAGCCCAAAAAATTGGTCGAGGCCAAGGACATGACGACCCTATTCCCTATATTCCTGGGTCGAATAGAAATGCTGGACGGCACAGTCAATATCAGCAACGAGCCCGTCTTGTTCTTTTCGTCAAAAGATGGCGAGCGGATCGCCGCTCAGTACATGGACGTGAGAGGCGAAGTGGAAACGTCCAAAGACCTGTTCAAAGCACTGGAGGCGGGGTGCTCGAAGCTGGCCATGCATTGATGAATCCAGCTTGGACTCTGAAGCCTGTCGATTCGTCCGGCGGCGCCTACGACTTGTACTTGATGCTGCACCCATACGGCTGCGTCGTCGCCGCAGAAATCGGTTTGCCCGCCAACGCTTCCGACAGCCCCACCTTCACATAGTTGGTGGCCTTCTCGATGTCGGCCGGGCGGGCCGAGGGGATGCTGTCGATGCCGCCCGCGTACACCAGCACGCCCTGCGGGTTGACGATGTACATGTGCGGTGTGGTGCGTGCGCCGTAGCTCTTGCCCACGGTGCCTTCCTCGTCCATGAGCACCGCGGTGGGCTGGGCCTTGCGTTCGGTGAGCCAGGCCGTGAGCCGGGCCGGCTCCAGGTAGTCGCTGCTGGCCTTCTCGGTGGAGTTGACGGCCAGCCACACCACGTTCTTGCCGGTGGCGTCCTTTTGCGTGGCGGGCATGTTGCCGCTGTCGTAGTGCTTGCGCACGAAGGGGCAGCCCGGGTTGGTCCACTCCAGCACCACATGCTTGCCCTTGAAGTCCGACAGCTTCACGGTCTTGCCGGTGGCGTCCTTGAGCGTGAAGTCGGGGGCGGGCTGGCCCACGGTGGTGGCGGCCTGCGCGGCGCCGGTGGCGAACAGCGCGGCGGCAGAGGCAATCAGCGTACGGCGAAGCAACTTCATGGCGGAATCTCCTTCGGTAGATGGCTAAGGTGAACAACGACAACACGACGAACAACGCGCCGCACGGAACCCAGCGCAGCCTCGTGGCCGCGCTCTTCATTGCCTTTACAGCTGGGCGATGGTGGCGCGCACCTCCTGCACGCTCAGCACTTCGGTCAGCACCACGGGCGCCTTGCCGGCCCGGTAGAACACGTACACCGGCACGCCGTTGCGCCCCAGCTGGGCCAGCGCGGCGGTGATGGCCGGGTCGCGGCGTGTCCAGTCGGCGCGCAGCAGGGCCACGTTCTTGGCGGACAGGTCGGCCAGCACGTTGCTATCGGCCAGCGTCGTCTTCTTGTTGTACTGGCAGGTCACGCACCAGGCCGCGGTGAAGTCCACGAACACGGGGCGGCCGCTGGCCACGATCTGCTCGGCCGCGCCGGGCGCCCAGGCCTGCCACTGGGGCCCGCCAGCGCTGGTGGACTGCGCAGTGGGAGCGGCCGACACGTTGGTGATGTGCGGCCCGAACGACCAGGCCAGCAGCGCGAACGCGGCGACCGACACCGTGGCCATCCAGCGGCGTGCGCGGCCCGCCAGCGACAGCGACCAGGCCACCAGGCCCACGCCCACCAGCAATATAAGCAGCGCGCCCGCGCCGTCGATGCCGCTTTGCTGCCCCAGCACCCACACCAGCCACACCACGGTGGCAAACATGGGGAAGGCCATGAACTTGCGGAAGGTGTCCATCCACGCGCCGGGGCGGGGCAGGGCCCGAGCCACGGCGGGGATGAAGCTCGCGGCCAGATACGGCAGCGCCAGGCCCAGGCCCAGCACCGCGAACACCGCGAGCGCCTGGGGCACCGGCAGCGTGGCCGTGAGACCCATCGACGCACCCATGAACGGCGCGGTGCAGGGCGAGGCCACGGCCACGGCCAGCACGCCCGTCAGAAAGCTGTCGGCCACCGGGTGGCGCGCCTGCAGGCTGGCCACCGACGACGGCAGAAAGTGCCCGAACTCGAACACCCCCGCCAGGTTCAGCCCGATCACCGTGAACAGCGCGGCAAGTGCGGCCACCACCGCGGGCGACTGCAGCTGAAAGCCCCAGCCCACCGCCTCGCCCGCAGCGCGCAGGCCCAGCATGAGCGCGCCCAGCAGCACGAAGGACAGAACGACCCCCGCCGTGTACGCCAGGCCGCTCAGGCGGTGCGCGCGGCGGTCCTGCGCGTGCTGGGTAAAGCCCACGACCTTGATCGCCAGCACCGGAAACACGCAGGGCATGAGGTTGAGGATGAGGCCGCCCAGCAAGGCCCCCAGCAGCGCGGCCGACAGGGTGAGGGTGGAGGCGCCGGAGCCCGCCAGCGGCGCTCCTCCCGCGCCGCCTGCGGCCTGGGCTGCCTGCGCCGCATTGGCCTTGAGCGCGGCGTCCAGCGCGGGTGAGACGCTGGCCACCGCCGCGCCCTGCGGCCAGGTGCCCAGCACCTTGAGTTCTGCGCGGTAGCCGGTGCGGGTGTCGGGGCGCGTGCCGTGGGCGGCTGCGCCTTGCTCCGCAGCCCGTTCGGCCAGCACGACGGGCATCAGGCTGGGGCTGCTGCTGCGCTGGGCGGCCAGCGGAATTTTTGCCGTCCACACGCTGCCGTTCCAGGCCTGCGTCCACTGCGCTGCGTTCTCGATGACTTCGCTGGTTTCCGGGAACAAATCCAGGGTCTTGCCGCGCAGCGCCACCGGCAGGCCGTGCACGCTGACCTGCAGCGCGTTGCCGTCGGCGATCTGCGCCTGGCTGTCCGGCACGATGCCGTTGGTGCCCGCCAGCACCGGCTGGGGCTGCGCCTTGGCCGCCGCCTCGAACGCGGCGCCGTTGAGCGCCGTGGTGCTGCGCAGGGGCAATTGCAGGGTGAACTCGCCCTCTTCGGGAATGCACTCCTTGCGGCACACCAGCCAGGAGGCGCGCAGCTGGATGATGGCGTCCTTGGCGAGCGGGCCGGCGGCAAAGGTGCTGGCCACCGTGACGGGCACGGGCAGCAGCACCGTGCCTTCATAACCGTAGTTGGCCAGCGTGCCGATGGGGATCTTCCTGGGCAGCGGCCAGGCGATCTCGCCCGCGTCCAGCCCGGCGGGCAGCGTCCAGGCCAGGTCGGTGGGCAGGCCGGAATCGCCCGGGTTCTTCCAGTAGGTGTGCCACTCGGGCTGGTGGGTGATCTGCAGCCCCAGCCACAGCGGCTGCCCCGGCGCCACGCCCTGGGGCGCATGGGCCATCAGCTCGGCCCGGACGTACGGCGTGGTGACCACGCTGGTCCCCTGGCCTGTCGTTTTGGGGCTGAATTGGGCGTTGGCGCTTGTCCAGAAAGCGCTGGCAGCTATCAAAAGCAGAGTAACTGCAAGGCGGTTGAGCAGGCGTGAAGGCATGGTTGCAGTGTGGGAGCGGGCGCGGCGCCGTTGGTTCCGGCCCGCTCCGTCGATTCCGGTGGTCCGCCATTGTGCGCGGGGCAGCCCGGCCGTTGAAAATC
Source organism: Acidovorax sp. Leaf191 (assembly GCF_001424425.1). GTDB lineage: Bacteria > Pseudomonadota > Gammaproteobacteria > Burkholderiales > Burkholderiaceae_C > Acidovorax. The sequence continues at coordinate 82,908 of NZ_LMPT01000020.1, read as the reverse complement.
GGCGCGCCACGGCCCCGATGTGCTGGGGGGATGTAATCCCCGGTCATCCCCCTTCCAACCGGCGCTGGGCCACCGCCAGTGCACCCGTGGATCTGGCTGCGCCGGTCCACCGGGTGCGTCCCCTTGGGGGGAAGCCGCGCAGCGGTTCAGCGGACTACCGAGCCTCGAGGCTCAGATCCGCCCGCGGCGTCCACTTGTCGGGCTGGTTGCCCGACTTGGGCGCCGCCACGAAGAGCCGCTCGGCCGGCAGCTTCTGCGCCACCAGATAGCTGCGGATCGCCTGGCCGCGGTCGTGGGCCAGGTCGGCCGCCATGGCCTCGGTGGCGCTCTGGTTGGCCAGCAGCAGGGCTTCCATCTCGGGCACGGTGAGCTCCTTGGCCAGGCCGACCAGGTTGCGCGGCTTGGCCATGTCGGCGCGGCGGTACACCTCCTTGAGCAGGGCGGGGTATTCGGCGGCCGACACCGGGCTGCTGTCGGCAGGGTTGGCGCGGCGCTTTTCGGCCAGCACCTGTTGCTGCAGGCGCTCGCGCTGCAGGCCTTCGCGCTCGTCCTTCAGGCTGGCCATGCCGGTCACGGTGATCTTGAGCGCTGGCCGGTCGACCAGGGCCTTCACCACCTTGTCCAGGTTCTGCTTCGCATCCGCCGAGAGCGCAGCGCTGCCGGGCGCAAAAGCCACGTGGCTCATCTCGCTGCCGCCGCCGAAGGCATTGGCCAGCAGGCTGAACGGAGCAGTCAGCGCCTTGCCGATGAGGTTGACGATGACCCGGCCGATGACCGGCCCCAGGCGGAACTGCGGGTCGTTCAGCGAGCCGCTGATGGGCAGGTCCAGGTCGATCACGCCGTCGCGGTCGGCCAGCAGCGCCACGGCCAGCTTCACCGGCAGGCTGTTGGGGGCGCCCTGCACCGGCTCGCCAAAGGTCAGCTGGTTGAGCACCAGCCGGTTGCTGGCCGTGAGCTGGCCGCTGGGCAGCACCTTGTAGTTCACGTCCATGCTGAGCTTGCCGCGCTCGATGCCGTGGCCGGCGTACTTCACGGCGTAGGGCGTGAGCGGCGGCAGCTCCAGGTCGCGCACCTTGCCCACGATGTCGAGCGCCAGCGGCTTGGCCAGCGGGTTGAGCTTGCCGGTGATCTCCAGCGACGCCGAGCCTTCCGCCCGGCCGCGCAGTTCGAGGTCCGCCAGCACGGGCTCGCCGCCGGGCGTCTCGGACGAGAAGGCGCTCAGCTTGCCGGTCAGCTCCGACAGGTCGGCGGAGTAGTTGGGCTTGATGAAAAAGTCCGAGAACAGCACCTTGCCGTTGACCAGGCTCACCGGCCCGAACTGCACCACAGGTGCCAGCGGGTCGGCCTTGGCGACGGCAGCGCTGGCGGGTGTGCTGGCAGCGGCTGCTGACGCGGCGGCAGGCCCGCTGGCCGAGGCTGCGGCGGTGGCCGCATTCGCTGCACTGGCCGCGTTGGCTGCCTGCGCCTCGGCGGGCGTCTTGGCGATGTCGGTCAGGTTGATGCGGCCCGCCTCGTTCACCGTGATGCGCGCGAAGAAGTCCACCAGGCTGGTCTCCTTGACCTCCACGCGCGGCGCGGTGCCTGGCGCGGTGGCCACGGACAGGCCGCGCAGGTTCAGGCTCTTCCAGGCCAGCAGCTCCTCGCCCACCTGGGCTTCGGTCTTGGGCGTGGAGGCGGCGGTGCTGTTGGCCGTGAGCTCATCGATGGCGGCATCGCCCGCCAGGCGCAGGCTGGGGCCCTTGTCGCCCAGTGCCAGTGCAACCTGGCCCTTGAAGCCCACATCGGCCCGCAGCAGCTCCACCGACAGCTGGCTGGCCAGGTAGCCATCCAGCGCATGCAGCGGCACCCGCGCCAGGTCGAGCTTGCCCTGTGCTGCCAGCGGCTGCAGGGCCAGCGTGCCCTGGTAGTCGATCTTGCCGGCCTCGGGTTTGCCGTTGCCTTTGCGGGGTGCGGCAGCGCGTGCGGACAGTTGGAACGCCTCGGGCTTGCTGCCGTCGCTGGCCAGGTTCTTGGCGGTGATGTTCAGTGCCGACAGGTCCAGCGCCACAGGGCGGGCCTGGGCGTTGTCGGCGAACGTGACGGTGCCGCCTTCCACCGCGAGGTCGGCCACGCGCAGCTTCCAGGGCGCAGGGGTGGAGGTGCTGGCGCTGGTGGCGTTCGTGGTGGCGGTACTCGTGCTGTTGCTGCTGCTGCCACTGCCACTGCCACTGCTACTGCTACTGCTACTGCCACTGCTGTCGACGGCCGGTGTCGGCGCGGGGCTGGCGGCCTTCGTCCAGCGCTCGAACATCCACCGCCCGTCCGTGCCGCGCTCCACCGCCGCCAGGGGTTGGGACAGGGTCAGCCTGGCCAGCGTGGCCGTGCGCGCATCCAGCGGCACCTGCACGCCTTCGACCGCCAGCTTGGTCAGGCCCGCCACCGTGGTGCGGCCCTGCTTCACGGCCAGTTGCTCCAGCGCCAGCGGGCCGGCGGTCAGCGTCACGCCCGTGGCACCGGCCTGCGCCGCCTTGGCGCCGGGCGCCTCCCACGCCACGCCCAGGTCGCCGGTGATCAGGCCTGCCACGGTGGGCTCCAGCACCTGCGCCAGGTAAGGCGCGGCCAGTTGCAGCGACAGCGCCTGCGCCGACGCGTTCACCTGCGCCTTCTGGTCGGTGGCCTCGCCGGTGAACTGCAAGCCGCCGTCCTGCAGCTTGAGCCCGCCCTTGAAGCTGAAGGGCTTGACGAGCGGCAGCGCCAGGTCCGCCATGTCGAGCGTGAAGTCCGTGGCCTGCAGCGTGGCGGCGGGCCGGGTGCCTTGGTCCGACCACCGCACGGTGCCGCCGCGCACCGCGGCGCGGTCCACGCGCACGGCCCAGGCGGGTCGTGCGGCGGCTGGCTTGCTGACAGCCTTGCTGGCACCAGCGCGTGGCGCAGAGGCCGCCTGGCTTGCACTGGGGGATGGCGCAGAAGCTGCGGCGCTGGCGGTGGTCTCGGATGCCGACGCCGTCGATGCCGACGGCTCTGCTGCCGATGTGGGGCCGGTGGTCGTCGATGCTGTCTGCGCGCTGGTGGCTGCCGGGCTCGGCGCCAGCTGCGCCCAATTGATCCGGCCCGACGCATCGCGCGCCGCCGTCACCACGGGCGCGGTCAGCTCCACCTGGCTCAGGTGCACCACCTGCTCCAGCGGGCGCACATCGGCCATGTCCACCTTCAGTCGCTCGTACGACAGCAGGTCGCCGCCCTGGCGGTCGGTCAGCCGCACATCGCGCGCCTGCACGGTGCCGGTCAGCTTCACGGACATGCGCGGCGCCTGCTCGAAGGCCACCTTCACGTCCACATCCAGCGTGGCGTCCTGCACCTTGACCGGCAGGCTGGCGGGCAGGTAGCCCAGGTAGGGGGGCAACCGCAGGCCGTCCAGGCGAATGCTCGCATCACCCCGGCCCGTCTGCGCAAACGGCGTGCCCGCTGCCGACGAGTCGAAGCGGCTGCCGTTGAGTGCAAAGGAGAGGTGGGGCTCGACCTTGACCTCGTGCTGCGTGGACAGTGTGCTGATGAACGGCACCTTCAGCGCCAGGTCCCGCACCTCGTGCGTCTTGCCCACGCTCTGGTCGTTGAAGTCGATGCTGCCGCCCGTCAACGCCAGGTTGTAGAGCGCCAGGCGCGCCGGGCCGCTGTCGGGCTCGCCCGTGGGCGCTGTGACCTTGGCGATGATGTCGTCCACGTCGTACCGGCCGTCGCTCAGGTGCGTGACACGCAGCACCGGGTTCTCGACGGTGAAGGCGTCCACCACCGGCGCGAAGCGCAGCAGCGACTGCAGCTCGCCATCCACATACACGCGGCCGATGGTGAGCTGCGGCGGCGCGCCCGCAGCGCCCGCCACGGCGATATCGCGCAGCGCGAGTTCCAGCGTCCAGGGTTTGAAATCGATGGCGCCCACGGTGACCGCACGGCCCAGTTGCGCGGTGGCCGCACGCTCCAGCGGGCCCTTGAGCAGCGGCGGCACGGCCAGCCAGGCCACCGCCCACACGCCGATCAACCCCGCCAGCGTGCAGGCCGCAGGGCGGAACCAGCGGTGCTGGCGGATGGAAGCGAGAGAGGCGGGGCGCAGGGCAGGCGGCATGGCGGCAGATTCAGGGGGCGCCGCGGCCCAGGCAGAGGCCTGGAAGGCAAGACAGACAACAGGCAATACAGCCGCGCGCGTGGGTCGCTATTGTCCCTGTTGTGCAAAAGCCTGGGTAAGCCATTGCAACGAAGGCGCGGGCCCGGTTCACGATTGTTGACGTTGGGCCTTCTCGCGCTTCGAATCCCTCTGCACCGCGCAGCGGGGGCAACGGGTGCTGTGCTTCTGGAGCAGCCTCACCGGGCGTGCTTCTGGCGTGGCCTCACTGGGCGAAGCCCAGCACCACCCTGCGGGTGGTGGCGCTCTTCTTCTCGATCTTGGTGACCACGATGGCGCCGATCTCTGCCGTGTTGGCCACGTGCGTGCCGCCGCAGGGCTGCAGGTCGATCAGCGGTGTGCCGCCGTCACCGCCGTCACCCCCGATGCGGATGGTGCGGATGCGCCCCGTGCCGCGCGGTGGCTGCACGCTCATGCTCTTGACCAGCGTGGGGTTGGCGTCCAGCTCCTCGTCGCTGATCGAGGCCACGGTCAGCGGGTGCGCGGCAGCCACCAGCGTCGCGATGGCGGCGGTCAGTTGGTCCTTGTCCAGCGGGTCGGTCATCGCAAAGTCCAGCCGCGCATAGTCGGGCGTGATCGAGCAGCCGTTGACCAACTGCGGCACCACATGGCACAGCAGATGCGACGTGGTGTGCAGCCGCATCATGCGGTGGCGGCGCTCCCAGTCGATGCGGGCGGTGACCGCAGTGCCAGCCGCCAGCTGCGCCAGGCGGTCTTCCTGCCCGGGGGCTGGAACATGCACGATGTCGCTGGTCGGCTTGCCCTCGGCGTCCTTGCCCTTGCGGGTGTCGGCAATCGCGATCTCGGTGCCATCCGCCAGCACCAGCACGCCGCTGTCCCCGGCCTGGCCGCCGCCCAGGGGGTAGAACACGGTCTGGTCCAGCACGATGCCAGCATCGGTGATGGCGGTGATGTGGGCGCTGCATTCGCGCAGGTAGGCGTCTTGTCGAAAGAGGTCGTGGGTCATGGGTGCAATGGTAGCGCCGGGGCCCCACCACGGCCCCCGCGCGGCTACCATGGCGGGCATGACTGCCGCTGCCGCTCCCCTATCCGCCATGCCGCCACTGCCCTCGCGTTTCTGGGCCGACCTCTCGACACGCGACTTCGCGCAGCTGAAAGCCTCCGGCCAGGCCGCGCACACCGTGGCCGTGCTGCCCGTGGCCGCCATCGAGCAGCACGGGCCGCACCTGCCGCTGTCGGTGGATGCCACCCTGCTGCAGGGCGTGATCGACGCCGCGCTGCCGCAGCTGCCCGCCGACCTGCCGGTGCTGTTTTTGCCGCCGCAGAACGTGGGGCTGAGTCCGGAGCACATCCGCTTTCCCGGGACGCTCACGCTGTCGCCCGCTACCGTGATCGCGCTGTGGACGGAGATCGGCGAATGCGTGGCGCGCGCCGGCATCCGGAAGCTGCTGCTCTTCAACGGCCACGGCGGCCAGGTCAGCGTGATGGACATCGTGGCGCGCGAGCTGCGCACCCGCTGCGACCTTATCGTCTACAGCGCCAGCTGGTTCAGCCTGCCGCTGCCCGATGCAGTGGCCGGGCAATTCAGCGCGCAGGAGCACCGCTTCGGCATCCATGCGGGGGAGATCGAGACGTCGATGATGCTGCACCTGGCGCCTGGCACCGTGCACATGGAGCATGCGCGGGACTTCCGCTCCACCTCGCAGGACCGGTCGGAACAGTACGCCATTCTGGGCAACGGCAAGAGCGCCAAGCTGGGCTGGCAGATGCAGGACTACCACCCCGCCGGCGCGGTGGGCAATGCTGCGGCCGCCTCTGCGGACAAGGGACAGGCCGTGGTGGCGGCTGCGGCGCAGCAGCTCGTGGCGCTGCTGCAGGAGGTGTATGCGCTTCCCCTGTCAACGCTGGTGGACGAGGTGGGCGCGCCCTAGCTGTGGTGACAGGACGGCCGCGCAGGCACTCATGGCGTCTGTTCGCTGCGCACGTCGGGCAGATGGTAGGGAGCGTGCGAGTGCCCCGCTACGCCAAGCGCCACGGCGGGTTCTTGCGGTTGTCACCGGCCCGAAACAGGCAGATCACATTGCCGGACGGGTCCGCCAAGCGTGCTTCGCGCCAAAGCCAAGGCTCGTCTTTGGGGAGCTGTGTGAACTGGAATCCCGCGGCTTGCAAAGCCGCCACCCTCACGTCGAGGTCGGCGCATTCAAAGTACACGACAACGCCCGTCTCACGTGGGCCCCCATGGTCTGCGTGCAGCGAGAACGTAGCGTCGCCCTCCGGGCACTCGAAGCGGGCGTACCGGGGTGGAGCGTGAACGATCAGCAGAAAGCCCATGTGGCGATAGAACGCCACAGCTTCGTCGAGGTCCGCGACAGGCAACGTGATCTGGTTGAGATTCATGAGAGATTTTCTTTTTTCTGCCCCTGTTTGCGCCAAGGTATCTGACAGGGCATGGAATGGGTCACCAAAAGCTGGGGTTGTCCGGGTTCCACCGCGCTGAGCACGCGCGACATGAGTTGCACATGTCGCGCGATGTCGTTGCAGCGCAGAGGCTTTATGAGTCTTTGGGCCTTGCGCCCTTAGCGCCTGTCAGCTTCAACCTTGTGCTGGTTCCCAAGTCTCTCGGGCTGGGCGAGGTCTTTTTCCGCGCCTCAGCAAAAGCAGACGTACAGCCACCCCCAGCACACCCACAGCCAACATGCTGGCCACGATGGGCCGGTCCAGCACGAGTGGCAACCATTCACCCCGGCTCAGCAGCAACGCTCGCCTCAGGTTTTCTTCCAGCATGGCAGATGCAGACAGGCCGACCAGCAGGGGCACGACGGGGCAGTCGAGTTGCAAGAAAAGCATGCCCAAGGCCGCCAGCGCTACACAGGGCCACAGCAGGTCGGGCGTCAACCCATACCATGCCAGCAGCCCTGCACACCACGCTGTCGCGAAAGGGCCCGTCCAGGCCGGGCGCTGCAGCCATCCCGCGGTGGCAATGAAAGCGCCTGAAGCAGGCCAAAAGCCCAGGCAAAGATACACCGTGCTCCAGAGCCTTGTGCTTCGGGGGGGCGCATTGGAATGCGGTGGCGGCGGTGGGGCGTCCGGTCTGGGGATGAGGTGTTGCGCGATGTGGGGAACGAGCAGTGCGAAAATCCCCAGGCAGGCCACAACCACGGACGGGTCTTCGTGCAGCAGTGCAAGACCTGTCATACCGCGCAGGTCACCGGCTGGGTCTTGTCCTTGGGTGCCGAGCAACAGGCCCAGCACTGCCATACCGCTGGAGCGGGGCAGTGGCTGTGGCGCAGCCAGGCAGACCCCCATCAGCAGCAGGGTCAAGGTGGCCGCATATTCTGCAGATCCGAACCGAAAAGCAATGTCTGCCCAGGTCATGCGGGTCGCCTCTCCGCGATATGTTGGAGGAGGTTGTCGTGGCAGGTCGCTGTGAGCATGGGGCGAGATTCTCGCACCGGGGTGCCGCCCGCCGGGAGCATGAAAGGCCGCACCGGCGGCTACACCAACTCCCGCAGCACCATCGTCACCACCCGCTCCTGCCCGCTGGCACCGCGCAGGCGCAGCGCAACGGACGTGCCCGGCTCGCCCGCCAGCTGGGTGCGCAGCCAGATCGCATCGGTGGCTGCAAGTTCACGCCCCTGCACGGCCAGCAGTGATTCGCCCCGGCGCACGCCCGCTTGCTCGGCCGGGCTGCCGCCCACCACGTCCAGCACATCGAACCGCTCGCCCGTCCACCGTGCCACCAGGCCGCTGCGGGGGCCGGCAAAGGGCTCGGCCAGGGCGGCCTGGGGCTCCAGATACAGCGCACCGCCCGCCGCATCGATGGTGACGGCGAAGCGCTGCCACAGTGCGCCCCCCAGGTTGCCCATCCAGGCGTCGCTGCCGAACAGCCCGCCCGTGGCGAGAGACAGGTGCACCGGCACGCGCGGCAGTTGCCAGGGCCCGATGTCGAACGTGGGAAGGCGCGCCACATCCGCCCAGGTGGTGCCGCCCACGCTCACGCCGGTGAGCATGCGCACCGAGGGCTGCAGCGCGGCGCGCAGGCCCAGCCGCTCCACCACCGGGCGAAACAGCGTCACGGCCCCGGCGTCGCCCGTGTCGACAGAAAACCAGCCTGCCTGCCCGGCTGCGGTGGCTTGCACCAGCATCTTGCCGCCCGGCAGCACCCGCAGCGGGAGCAGCACGGCTGCAGGCGATGGGGCAAGACGGCCGGGTGCGGCCAGCGTGGCCTGCGCGCGGCCGTAGTCCAGGCGCACCGAGAAGGCGCGCCAGAACGTGGCGCCCAGGATGCCGTCGTAGTCGAACTCGACTGGCATGGGCACGACGAACGCAACTTCGCGCTTGAGGTGCAGCGCTTCTCCCACGGCAAGGTCATCCACCACCGTCCAGGGAACGGGCTCGTCGGAGGCTTCGGCGCCCGAGCTGGGCACCCGCTCGGTGGACAGGCGCAGGCCCAGCAGCTGTGCGGTGCGGGGCGTGAGCACGTTGTGGTCCGCGCCCGTGTCGAGCAAGAACCGCAGGGGCTGCCCGTTGACGCGCACGGCCAGCGACACATGGGTTTGCCGGCGCTCCAGGGGCACGGTGAAGGGGCCGGGCGGCGGCACCACCTCCGCCTCTGCGCCCAGGCCCAGCGATCCGCCGCAGCCATTCAAGCCCGCCAGCGGAAAAGAAGACACCGCCAGGGCACGGCCCAGGACTTCGCGACGGCGCATGGCAACTCCCGTTGTTTGAGAGTTGCTATTAAACAGTAAAAAATTATTGTTTTACAGAAATTTATTGCAAGTCCGCGCAATGCTCAGGCGTGCGTGATCCAGTCCAGGTGCGGGCCTTCATTCAAATGCGGCAGGGTGTTGAACGTCTGCATCATCAGCCGCTTGGGCGCGATCGAGAACTCCGTCACTGCGCTGTTGCGGATGCGCATGTTGAGCGCAATGGTGACCTCGGGCGCTGTGCCCAGCACCTCGCCCACCGCAGCAGAAATGGGCCCGCCGCTGCTCACCATCAGCACGTTCTGGCCCGCATGGTGGTGGCGCACATGGTCCAGCGTGGCGCGGATGCCGGCCGAGAAATCGTTCCAGCTGGGCATGCCCTGCGGGCTGATGACGCCGGCCATCCATTGCGCCAGCGCGTCGCACAGGATGCGAAAGTGCTGGCGGTACTTCTCGGGGGTATCGGCAGGGCCCAGGGGCTGGGGGTGGATGGCGGCGATCAGCGCATGGCTGTCGTACTCATTGAGGGCCGGCAGCTGCAGCGCCTCGGGTGCGGTCTGCAGGCCTTGGGCAATGCCCTCCAGCGTCTGCGTGTGGCGGCGCAGCGTGCCGGTGATGACGGCGTCGAACACCAGGCCGCGCGCACGCCAGTACTCGCCCAGGCGCACCGCCTGCTCGCGCCCGCGCGGGCTCAACTGGTCGTAGTCATCGGCGCCAAACGAGGCCTGGCCATGGCGCACGAGGTAGAGGGTTCCCATGCGGCGGATTGTGGCCAGGATGACAGCAGTGGTTTGTTACCTAAGCGACAAGGCTGTCGGTGCGATGGCTGTTTGGCGTCTTGCGCATATTCGGTGGGTTACCGGCATCTCAACACCAGCCATCCCGTTGCTGGTTATCGAAAAAAGCGTCTTGCACAGGATGCTGGAAAAGCGTTGATGGCATCCGATGGCGGGACGCCGAAGTCCTCCAATGGCAATCGCTTGAATGCCGGCCAGTCGGACGCCGCAATGTTGAGTTCGCCGCTGCCACAGAAAGCCCGCAGTCGGGGTGGGCTCAGGTCGCAGCGGATGTCTGAGAAGATGCATCGTTGGCCTGCTGACACGCCAAGCGCGGGCACAGCGTGCTCCGCGACGATCACGAAGCTCAGGTCCTGGTTGGCTTGCAGGGGCGTGGGCTGTGTCTGTTTCCACAGGAAGATGGCGGCGCTTGGAATGACAAGCACGCACGCCATCCACACCATTGCGGAAGTCCGCAGGCGGCGAGGGCCGTCGCCGCGGGTCATCAGTCCGCAACCGATCAGGATGAAGGCCACAAAGAGACATCCAATGAAAGCCAGCAATTGCATCGTATTGCAGCCGCTGTCGCAGTCGCCGGAGCGAAAAGCACTCAGGATGAAGTAGCCGCTGACCAGGCTGGCAATGGCCGCGGCAATGAGGAGCCGGGCGAGGCTGCGAACGGAGACGCGCATCAGGCAAAAGGCCAAAAAACGACTGACCTGGAATTCTCCAGGTCTGAGTAGACAGAAGGTATGCGGGCAATGCCGATGGTGAAACGGGCGAAGGTTTGCCAGGATGGCGTCAATCGGTCCATGTTCCACAGGTCGATATGGTCGCCGGTGGGTTGTCTCTCACCTGCGCGAAGCCAATAGTCCTGAAAGAAGACGATGCCTTTCCTGGCTGCAAGGTTCTTTTGAAACCCTTTTCCCGAGAACTGCAGAGGCTCCGGGCAGCCTGGGAAAGGCCTTGTTTTCAGCCAGTTTGCCAACTCCTGAGCCCTCAAGACCATCCCGTTGGCTCTGGGCCCGAATTGGCAGCGTGGGCCTTTGAAGGTCACAAAATGGACACCTGATCTTTCAAGGGCCATGCCAACGCGAATAGCGCATTGGTTATCGTAGGCCTTGGTTCGGGTCGTGGGGTTGACGCAGGGATCCTTGCTGGGATAGTGGCCCCAAAGCGCATCGAATGAGACGGGGGTGAGGGGGTTGGCTCTGGATGTCTTGGGGTCTGCCATGGATGGAAAGTGCTCAGTGGAAGGTCGCGGTGCTGCGTCCAGGAATTGCAGCACCGACCGACTGAAATGAGCCCCCAAATTGCAGGCATTCAGCGCTGTTTAATGGCGAAGAACTTCCCCGAACATGGGCGCATCCACATTGCCCCCCGTCAACGCCAGCCCCACGACCTTCCCCGTCAATGCACCGCGCTCCTGCAGCGCCGCCGCCAGCGCCGCAGCACCCGCCCCTTCGGCCACGTTGTGCGTGTCCGTAAAGATCGCGCGCATGGCTGCGGCCACCTCGGCGTCGCTCACCTGCACGATGTGGTCGATGTGCGGCGCGATGATGGACAAGGCCTCGGCGTCGGCCACGCGGCAGGCCATGCCGTCGGCCAGGTGCGTGGTCACGGGCGCCTCGACCACGCGGCCGGCGGCCAGCGAGTCGGCGTAGGTGGTGGCGTGGCTGCTGACCACGCCCACCACGCGCACGCCGTGGCCCAGCGCCAGCTTGGCGGCAATGGCCGAGCAGGCACCCGAGCCCTGGCCGATGGGCACGTAGGCCACGTCCATCTGCGGCACGGCGCGCAGGAATTCCCACCAGTAGGTGCTCACGCCGCGCAGCAGGTCGGGGTGGAAGCTGGGCACCATGTGTGCGCCGCGCTCGGCGGCCAGCTGGATCGCGAATTCGCGCGCTTCCTGAAAATCCGCGCCGTGCTCGATGAGCGTGACGCCCAGGGCGCGCATGGCGGCGTTCTTCTCGACCGAGTTGCCCTGTGGCACGACGATGGTGCAGGCCACGCCATGGCTGCGCGCGGCCCAGCCCATGCTCTGGCCGTGGTTGCCGCGCGTGGCGCTGATCACTTCGCGGGGCATGGCACCACGCTGTGCGAGCTGGTCGAAGTAGGTGAGGCCGCCGCGGATCTTGAAGGCGCCGACGGGTGTGTGGTTCTCATGCTTGAGCCAGCAGTCGGTGCCCAGGCGTTCGCTCAGCAGGCCCCAGCGGTACTGCGGCGTGGGCGGGAAGTCGCGGTACACCACCTGTGCGGCGGCTTCGATGTCGGCCAGGGTGGGCAGCAGCGCGGTGGCGGGGTCGAGGCGGGCGTTCATGCGGCGGCTTTCTTTTCGGTGAGGAGTCGGAGTGCGAGCAGGCCGAGCACCGTGCCCATGAAGTAGCGCTGTGCCCGCATCCACGCGGCGTTGCGATTGAGGAACACGGCCACGCGCGCGGCGCACAGGATGAGCAGTGCGTTGACGACCGCGCTGGTGGCGATCTGCACGCTGCCGAGCGTCAGGCTCTGCAGCAGCAGCTGCCCGCGCTCGGGGTGCAAAAACTGCGGGAAGAACGACAGGTAGAACATGGCGACCTTGGGGTTCAAGAGGTTGGTCATGAAGCCCATGAGGAACAGCGTGCGGGGGCCGTCGTGCGGCAGGCTGCGGGCCTCGAAGGGCGCGGCGCCGCCGGGCTTGACGGCCTGCCAGGCCATCCACAGCAGGTAGGCGGCGCCGGCGTAGCGGATGGCGTCGAAGGCCAGCGGCACGGCGGCCAGCAGTGCGGTCAGGCCCAGTGCTGCCGCCAGCAGGTGCACCAGAAAACCCAGCACCACACCGCCCAGCGAGACCAGCCCTGCACGCGGCCCCTGCGTGAGGCTGCGCGAGACGCAATAGACCATGTTGGGCCCGGGCGTGAGCACCAGCACCAGCGCGGCCAGTGCAAAGATCAGCAGTTCCTGTGCAGAAAAGAGCATCGTGGTTACTCCGGTGTGAATGACGATACGGCGACCGGTCCGCGTGGCGTGGCCAGTTGCGCCGTGAGGCGGGGGGCGCCACCTGCGGCGATCGCTACCTGCGCTGCCACGCCGATCGCCTCGCACGCCGCCTGCAGCGTGGCCGCCTGCGGGTGCTGCAGCGCCAGCGATTGCAACTGCACGCCACTGGCGGGCAGGCTGTCGCACGGGTGCACGGGGCCCCACTGGATGAGCGTGGGCAGGCAGCCGTCCATCAGGCGCAGGCCGTCTTCGCGCACGGTGATCTGCCACTGCAGCAGGCCCTGTGCGGTGGGGCGGCTGGCGGCGATGATCTCGCCGCGGTCCAGGTCCTGCGCGGCCAGGGCGGCGCACCGGTCCTCGACGTCAGGCACCGCGGCCACCCAGTGGATGAGTTGCGGCCCGTGTTCGGCCACCTGCTGCTGCAGCGTGGCATCGTCCATGTCGAACCACCGCCTGGCGCTTTCGGGTCTTGCGCTGGCAGCTCCTGGATTGATAGCAATCACCTCCAGGTAGGCGCGCGGGTGCGCCGGGCTGGAGACATTGAGGATGCGGTTGTGCGTGCCCATCAGCGGGTGCTCGCCACCCGCCGTGGGGGTGATGCCCAGCGTGCGTTCGCACCAGGCCACGCCCGACGCCAGGTCCGCGGCCAGCACGACCAGGTGGTCCACGCACGCGGCCGGGGTGGTGCCCGGTGCCGTGCCTGCGGGGGCGCTCACAGCAGCACCTCGCCCGACACGCAGGTGACCGAGCTGCCGCCGACCCAGATGGTGTCGCCGTCCTGCTGCACGAACACGCGCCCCGCGCGGGCCAGGCACGTGCCCTGGCTGGCCACGTACTGCGCGGGGGCCAGGCCCGCGCCGATGAGCCACTGGGCCAGCGCGGCGTTGAGGCTGCCGGTCACCGGGTCTTCGGCCAGACCGTTGTTGCCGGGGAAGAACGCGCGCACTTCGAAGGCGATGCCCTCGGCGTCCGTGCTGCCGATCACACCCACCTTGCCGCGCGGGCCGACCACGCCCACATCGAGCTTGCCCAGGATGCTCGCATCCGGCTTGAGCGCCAGCACCTGCTCGCTGCTGCGCAGCATCACGCCGCGCCAGTTGGGGCCGTTGTCGCACCAGGCGTGGTGCAGGATGTCGCTGCGCGCCACGCCCAGGCCGCGGGCGATCAGGGCCACGTCGTCTTCCGCCAGCGGGCCGCTCTTGATGAGCGCAGGCGCTGCGAACGCCAGGCGCTCGCCGTCCTGCCGCAGCGTGACCAGGCCCACGCCGCATTCCTGCACCACGGTGCCCGCCACCTGCGGCTGGCCGCCGGCCTGCAGCCAGGCGTGGCAACTGCCCAGCGTGGGGTGGCCGGCAAACGGCAGCTCGCGCCCCGGGCAGAAGATGCGCACGCGGTAGTCGGCACCGGCCGCCCGGCCTTCGGGCGTGGGCGGCAGCAAAAAGGTGGCTTCCGACAGGTTGGTCCAGTTGGTGAACTCCTGCATGGCCTCGGTGGTCAGGCCGGTGCCATCGAGCACCACGGCCAGGGGGTTGCCGCGGTAGGGCTGGTCGGTGAAGACGTCGACTTGCTTGAAAGGGCGCTGGTGCATGGTGCTCAAAGTCCTGGTGTCGATGGGTGATGAAAAAAATGGAAGAGGGGGCAGAGGACGGAAACGCCGGGGGCGCGACCGGCACTCTCGCGGCGTTGCTGCTGTGGGTTCGGTCGGCCCTTGGGGCCGGGTGGATCAACCGCTGGGGAGCGGGGCGATGGACAGTGAATTCACAGCAGCACGGTCCCTTCGATGCAGGTGACGGCCTGGCCGCCGACCCAGATCTGCCCGGCATCGTCCTGTCGAATGTTCACGCGCCCGGCGCGCCCCAGGCATTCGCCCTGGGCCACGAGGTAGCTTCGCGGTGCCAGGCCGTCCGCGATCAGCCACTCCGCCAGGCTGGCGTTCAGCGTGCCGGTGACCGGGTCCTCCGGGTTGCCCATGGGCGCGGCAAAGGCGCGCACCACGGCGCCGGGCTGGCGCGTGTCGCTGGCCTGCGGGCCGACGTGGATCACGCCCACGTCCTGGCCCAGGTCCTTGAGGCGCGCATGGTCGGGTGTGAGGCCGAGCACCGTCTGGGCGCTGTCGAGCAGCAGGCCCAGCCACACCGGGCCGTTGTCCAGCATCTGCGCGCCGCGGATCTGCTGCGGGCGCACGCCCAGGGCGCTGGCAACCAGCGGCACCAGTGCCGGGCTGGGCGCGCTGCGCGTCAAGGGCGGCGCGGCAAAGGCCAGCGTGCTGCCGCTGTGCTCCACGCGCACCAGGCCCAGCGCCGATTCCTGCATCACCATGCCTGCCACGCGCGGTGCGTGGCCAGCCTGCAGCCAGGCGTGGCAGGTGCCCAGCGTAGGGTGGCCGGCAAACGGCAGTTCGCCATTGGGGCTGAAGATGCGCACCCGGTAGTCCGCGCCCGCCGCACGCCCCGCCTCGGTGGGGGGCAGCAGGAAGGTCGTCTCCGACAGGTTGGTCCAGGCGGCGAAGCGGCGCATGTCGCTGTCGCTCAGGTCCAGCGCATCCAGCACCACCGCGACGGGGTTGCCATAGCCGGGCTGGTCGCTGAACACGTCGATCTGCTTGAAGGGGCGCTGGTGCATGGGGTGTGCGCTCAGGACAGGGGTTGGTCGAGAACGCCGAGTGCGCCGGTGCGGCTGCTCACAGCCTGGTACCATCGCTCCAGGTGCGGCCGCGCAGGACGCTCCTGCGGCAGGCCCCACCAGCGGTGGATCTCGCAGCCCACGGGGATGTCGGCCATGGTGAAGCGCTCGCCGGCCATGAAGGGCTGGCGCGCCAGGTGGGCGTCCAGCATCGCCATGAGCGGCTCGGTCACGGCCACCGATGCGGCAATGAGCGCGTCATTGCGCTGAGCGGCGGGTGTGCGCACCCACTGCAGGAAGGCATCGCGCCCGGCGGGGTTCAGCGTGGTCTGCTGCCAGTCCATCCACTGCTCGGCCACGAAGCGCGCGGGCAGGTCTTCGGGGTACAGGTTGCCCAGCGAATGCCGGGCGCACAGGTAGCGCACGATGGTGTTGGACTCCCACAGCACCGCGCCCGTGTCCTCGTCCTCGACCAGCGGCACCAGGCCGTTCGGGTTCAAGGCCAGATAGCGGGGCTCGCGCACGATGCCGAACTGTCCGCCCGCATCGGTGCGCTGCACCGACGGCAGGCCCAGCTCCTGCACGGCCCACACCACCTTGCGCACGTTGATGGACGACATGCGTCCCCAGAGCCGCAGCATGTGTCAGCCCTTGGCCTGCGCCGCCAGCTGGTCTTTGATCGCACCTGCCAGCGCCGCGATGCCGGTGGCGATCTGCTCCACGCTGGAGGTCACGAACGACAGGCGCAGCGTGCGCTGGTCGGCGTTGTCGGCATAGAAGGCAGCGCCGGGCACGAAGGCCACGTTGCGCTCCACGGCCTTGGGCAGCAACTCCACCGCGCTCATGCCGTCGGGCAGGCGCACCCACAGGAACATGCCGCCGTCCGGGCGGTTCCAGTGCACGTCCAGGCCCTGCATCTCCTTCGTCAGCGCAGCCAGCATGGCTTCGCACTGCTGCTTGTACAGCGCGCGGATGGTGGGCACGTGGCGGTCCAGGAAGTTGCCCTTCATCACCTCGGCCACCAGGCGCTGGTTGTAGCCGGGGGTGTGCAGGTCGGCTGCCTGCTTGGCCTGCAGCAGCTTGGGGTACACCGCCTTGGGGGCCACGACGAAGCCCAGGCGCAGGCCGGGGGCCAGCACCTTGGAGAACGAGCCCATGTAGATGCAGCCATCGGGGTTGCGGGCCGTGAGCGGTGCGGGCGGCGGGTTGTCGAACCACAGGTCGCCGTAGGGGTTGTCTTCGACCAGGGGCAGGTTCAGCTCGGCCGCGGCCTTCACCAGTTCGGCGCGGCGCGCATCGCTCATGGTGCGGCCGGTGGGGTTCTGGAAGTTGGGCAGCACATACAGGAAGCGGGCCTTGTCGGCACCGGCGCCCACCTTGGCCTTGAGGTCGTCGACCAGCACGCCTTCATCGTCGCTGGCCACGGACACCACGGTGGGCTCCATGGGCGTGAAGGCCTGCAGGGCGCCCAGGTAGGTGGGTGTTTCGACCAGCACGCGGCTGCCTTCGTCGATGAGCACCTTGGCGATCAAATCCAGCGCCTGCTGCGAGCCGGTGGTGATCAGCACCTGGTCGGCATCCACGTCCCAGGGCAGGAAGTCGGCGATGGCCTGGCGCAGCGGGGCATAACCTTCGCTGGCGGCGTACTGCAGCGCGGCGGGGCCGTCGTTGGCCAGCACGGCGGCCGAGGCTTCGGCAAAGGCCGAGACCGGGAAGGTCTTGGGCGAGGGCAGGCCGCCCGCCAGGCTGATGATGCCGGGCTTCTCGGTGACCTTGAGGATCTCGCGGATGACCGAAGGGTTCATGCGCTCGGCGCGGCGCGCCAGGGTCCAGGTGCCGGTGGTGGGAAGGTCGTTCAGTTTCACTGTTGTTCTCCTTTGGGCAGCCTCGCAGCGGCCGCCCAGGTTGCTAGGTCGTCTTCAAAAAATCAGTCAGTCCACGATGAACAGCGTGGCCCCGTTCGGCGCGGTGGAACGGTGTGGTTCCGCATTGTCCGCCACCTGGTAGCTCATGCCGGGGGTCAGCGTGAAGGTGCGGCCGTCTTCCAGCTCGGTGTGCAATTCTCCGCTCAGGCACAGCAGCACGTGGCCCTTCACGCACCAGTGGTCCGACACATAGCCCGGCGTGTATTCGACCATGCGCACGCGCAGGTCGCCGAGCTGCTGGGTGCGCCAGAACGCCTGGCCGGCCTGCGCGCTCTTTTCCTCGCGGGGCAGGGCCGACCAGTCGGTGGTGGCGAACGGGATGTTGTGCATCTGCATCTTCTGGGCTCCTTCAAACGCGCCGCGGCCTGGATCGCGGCGCACAGGGGGTGCTGGCGGTCATGCGGCGGCTCCCTGGTGGACGGGCATCTTCTTGCCCACAAAAACGGTGGCGATCACGGCCAGTGCGAAGCAGGCGGTCATCAGGTCCAGCCGCTCGCCCAGCAGCGGCACGGCGAACAGCAGGCTCAAAAAGGGCTGCACCAGCTGGATCTGGCTGACCCGCACGGCGCCCAGCGCCAGCGCGCGGTACCAGGCAAAGAAGCCGATCCACATCGAGAACAGCGCCACGTAGGCAAAGCCCGTCCAGGCCATTGTGCTGACCGCGCCAGGCACGGCGGGTGCGAACCAACAGGCCACCGGCAGTGTGAGCGGCAGGCTCAAGGCCAGCACCCAGCAGATCGCCTGCTCGGCGCCCAGGCTGGGCGTGAGGCGCGCACCGCCGATGTAGCCGAAGGCGCCCGTGGTCATCGCGATGATGAGGTAGATGTTGGCCGCGCCCAGGTAGAAGCCGCCCGCACGCCAGGCCATGAAGCCCAGCACCAGGCCGCTGCCCACCACCGCGCACACCCAGAAGCCCGCCGAGGGCCGCTGGCGGTACCACAGCGCGCCCAGCACCGCCGTGGACAAGGGCAGCAGCGCCGTGACCACCGCGCCGTGCGTGCTGGGCACGTGGCGCAGCGCCAGCGCCAGGAACAGCGGGAACCCGACGATCACGCCGAACGCGGTCACGCCCAGCAGGGGCCATTCCGCGCGGCGCGGCACGTTCAGTTGCCCCCGGCCGCGTTGCCACGCGAGATACGCCACGGACAGCAGCCCGGCCACCGCAGCACGGCCGAAGGTGACGAACCATGGCGACAGCTGCGGTGCGTCCACCGGGCCCACGGCCAGGCGCGTCATCGGCAGCGTGGCCGCGAACAAAGTCACGCCCACCAGGCCCCAGACCAATGCTTCGCGTTCCTGGGCGTGGTTCATAGGGTGAGCATCCACACGGCGGTGATCACCAGCACCAGGGCCAGGGCGCGGTTGAACCAGAGCAGGCGGGTGCCCTGGGCCAGCCACTGGCGCAGCAGCGAGCCGACCAGGGCGTACACGAAATTGCTGGCGAAGGCGAACAGCATCATCACCACGCAGATGATCGCCAGGCGCTCGCCCGGGTTGGCGGCCGGCTGCCCGGCCGCGTTGACCACCCAGCCCGCGCTGAGCGTGAGCGCCAGCATCCAGGCCTTGATGTTCACGAACTGCAAGCCCACGCCCTGCCAGAAGGTCACGTTCAGGCGGGCACTGTCCACTTCGGCCAGTTGGCCGGCACGGCTGAGCTTGTAGGCGAGCCACAGCATGTAGGCCACGCCCAGCAGCGTGACGCCCCAGCGCAGGGCGGGCACGCCGGTGATCAGTGCGCCCAGCCCCAGGCCGCTGGCGAGCATGAGCAGCGTCCATCCCGTGGGCACCGCAAAGCAAAAGCGCAGCGCGCGCCGCAGGCCCAGGTTGGCCGCGAGGGCCGTGGACAGCGTGGTGTTGGGCCCCGGCGAGAAGCTCATCGCGGTGCAGAACAGCAGCAGGGCAGTCAGTTCGGGGGCGCTCATGGTGCGGGAGGGGCGGTGTTCCGGGTGGGGAAACTTGTCAACGATCAGGCTTCAATGTAATCTTGTGCGTCAGTACACAACCAATACAGTTAAGCAACGCAGTTCGCAATCTGTATTGGCCGCGATAACAGTACACAAGCGCCCTGCAAGCCCACCGCAGGAACTGCGCATGCACACCGCAAGGACCCCGCCATGCTGATGAAAACCACCACCCAGTCGCTGACCGAGCAGCTGTCGGCGCGCTTTGGCGAGCGCATCCGCAACCGGCTGCTGGCACCGGGCGCGCGCCTGCCGTCGGTGCGTCAGTGTGCGCAGCAGCACGGCGTGAGCCCGTCGACCGTGGTCGCGGCGTACGACCAATTGCTCGCGCAGGGCCTGGTGGAGGCGCGCAAGAACCGCGGGTTCTTCGTGCGCGAAATGGCCACGGGCCTGGCCGAGCGCGCGCCCGAGGACGAGGCCGACACCCCCGAGGCCGAGCGCGGCATGGGCAACTGGAGCACCGCCCACTGGTTTGCGGCCCGCAGCGCCGGGCGCGGCGCTGCGCGCGGGGCGCCGCCGGTCAATGCCACGGCGCTGATCCGCGGCATGTTCCACAAGATCAGCGACAAGCCCCAGCCCGGCATGGGCGTGTTCCCGCCCGACTGGCTCGAATCGACCTTCATGCCCGCGGCCGTGCGCAAGGTGACCAGCACCCGCGCGCTGAACGACTTTTCGCTGCAGTACGGCGAGCCGCTGGGCGACACGGGGCTGCGCAGGGTGCTGTCCAAGAAGCTCGCCACGCTGAACGTGCATGCCGCGCCCGAGAACATCATCACCACCGTGGGCGCGACGCACGCGCTCGACATCGTGAGCCGCACGCTGCTGCGTCCGGGCGACCCGGTGATGGTGGAGGAGCCCGGCTGGGCCGTGGAGTTTGCGCGGCTGGCGGCCCTGGGCATGCACATCCTGCCCGTGCCGCGCCGCGCCGACGGGCCCGACCTGGAGGTCATGGCCCGGTACTGCGAGGTGCACCAGCCCAAGCTGTATGTGAGCGTGAGCGTGTTCCACAACCCCACGGGCTACTGCCTGTCGCCGGGCAGCGCGCACCGCATCCTGCAGTTGGCCAACCAGCACAACTTCCACATCGTCGAGGACGACACCTACAGCCACATCGCACCCGAGCACGCGACGCGCCTCACCGCGCTCGACGGCCTGCAGCGCACCATCTACGTGAGCGGCTTCGCCAAGATCCTCGCGCCCAACTGGCGCATCGGCTTTCTGGCCGCGCCGTCGTCACTCATCGAGCAACTGCTGGACACCAAGCTGCTGGCCACGCTGACCACGCCCGCGCTGCTGGAAAAAGCGCTGGCGCTGTGCATCGAACAGGGCCAGCTGCGCCGCCACGCGGAGCGCATCCGCACCCGCCTGGACGCCGCCCGCGCACGCAGCGTGAAGCTGGCGCTGGGCGCCGGATGCACCTTCGCCGCCGAGCCTGTGGGCCTGTTCGGCTGGGTGGAGACCGGCGTGGACACCGACGCGCTTGCGCAGCGCATGCTGGACGAGGGCTACCTGCTGGCGCCCGGCGCGCTGTTCCATGCCGAGCGCAAGCCGAGCACGCTCATGCGCATCAATTTTGCGACCACGCAGGAGGCGGCTTTCTGGAAGACGTTTGCGCGCGTGCGCGATGAGCAGGGGCGTTGAGCCGGTAGAGAGGGCTGGCGCGAGGCCCCATCGCACCACCAACGAGTTGCGAAGCCGGAACCCGAAACCCGGAACCCAGCCTGCGTGTGCATGGGCGCTGCCACGGCCAGTACCACCGAGAATGCGGCTTTGCCGGGCACCGGTGGCGTCACCTTCGGGGGATGGCGCGAAGCGGCGCAGACGGGAAAGTTATTTCCTCTCGACTTCCAGGTCTGCCAGCACCCGCAGCAGCGCGCGGTTGACTTCTTCCAGGTCCATCTCATAGGTCTCGCACAGCTGGCGGATGGCGCTCGCGTCGTCGGTCTCCAGCGCGCAGGCCATCTGCAGGCCCGCGGCGTAGGGGCCGGTGTGCAGCACGGTGGCGTCGTAGATGCGTTCGGACAGCGGCAGGCGGCGCAGGATGGTGCCCAGCGGCTCGCCCATCAGGTCGTCGATCTGCGACAGCAGGCCGCACAGATAGATCTCGCGGCGCAGGTCGTTCTCGATGCCGGCGTCCAGCAGGTGGGCGGTGAGCTCGGCGCGCATCACCATGGATTCGCGCACCGGGTTCATGTTGGGGTCGGTGCTGGCGTGCGGCAGCTGGTCGGACAGCCAGCGCTTGATGGAGCCGTAGCCCATCATCACCAGGCCCCGGCGCAGCGAGTCGATGCCCGTGCGCAGGCCGAGCGCGGCCGAGTTGGTGTAGACCATGAAGCGGTAGGCCAGCAGCGGGTCCTCGCCCATGATGGCTTCGAAGGTCTCGAGCGACTGCTCCGCGTCGATGGCCTTCATGAGCTTGAAGATCACTGCGTGCGACGGCTGCTGCGGGTGGTGGCGCAGGCTGTAGAGCACGTCCTCGGCGGGCCAGCCGGCCAGCGCCATGGCGTTGTGCTCGTCCAGGCAGCGCTCCATCAGCGCGCGGCTGGCGATGCCTTCGTACATCTGCCCGGCGAGGATGGGCGGGCCGGAGCGCGCGCCCGCGGCGCCGGGGCGGCCGGGGGCCGGGGGCTTCAGGGCTGCCACCGCGTCTTCGGGCCGCAGGCTCAGCAGGCTGTTGTCAAAGCACTGGGCCACATCGGGCTCGGGCAGCTTGCCCAGCTCGCCGCGCCACACCAGCCGCAGGCCGCGCTGGTGGGCTGCCTTCACGCGGGTGTAGATGGCCGAGTCGGCGAGCCATTCGCCGCGCACCTCGATCCACGGAGCGCCGCGCGGCGCGTGTTCGAGCATGTCGCACAGCAACTGGCGGTTCTGGGGCGACAGCAGGATGGGCGGGGAGCTGGCGGACCACAGCTCCTGCAGCGTGCGCAGCAAATGCGCGGCGTCGACCACCACCGATGCATCGTTGTGGGCATAGAGCTGGATTCCCGCGAGCTTGCGGGCCCGGCTCCACAGGGGGCGGTAGCCCAGAATCAGGCTGCCAAGGACAGATTGGACCATGTGCTCTCAGGCGTTGTCTCGTGGGGTCCGTTCCCCGGCTGGGGGCGCAGTGAGCCGTGGGCAGACCCGCGTTAGCTGATGAAGTTGAACAGGGACAGTTTCTGAACCTGCGCGTAGGACTTGAGGGCGGCCTCGTAGCCCACCTGCTGGTTCTGGAAGTCCGAGATCCCCTGGATCATATCGAGATCCTCCGCCCGCGACCGGTCGCCTTCGAGCTGCACGGAGCGTTTCTCCTGGTCGCCGGTGATGCGGTCCGCGCGGTTGAGCAGCTCGCCCGCATAGCCGCGCATGTTGTGGATGCGTTCGAGGCCGATGTCCATGTTGCCCAGCGCCTGGCCCACGGCCTGCGCCGCCGCATTGCTGTCCGGCGCGTTGCGGATGTCGCGGATCGCGGCGTCCATGGTGCTGAACATGCTGGGGCTGGGCTGCAGCGTGATGGTGTCGCCGTTGGCCGGCGTGCCCTTGATGTCGAAGGTCAACCCGGGGATGCCGGCGACCGTGACGTTCATGGGCTTGTCCGACGGGAAATCGGGCACCGTCACCGGGGCCGACACGGCACCCGTGGTGGTGTTGGTGATGGTGTAGGTGGCCGTGGTGGTGCCGGCCGTGGCGCCGGGCCCGACCGCGCTGAAAGCGATCGAGTAGTTGTCGCCCGTCACCAGGCTCGCGTCCACGGGCTTGATGGCCGTGGTGTTGAGGAAGCGGCTGCTCGGGATGGTGCTCACGCCGGCCGTGTACACGCCGTCGCGCTGCGGGTCGAACATGAAGGCGGCTTCGCCGTCGAGTGTGCCGGGGATGGTCACGCCGGAGCTGGCAGCCTGGCCGGGCAGGCCGTTGAAGTTGTAGTCGGGCGAACTGCTCAGGGGTCCGAGGAACGGCGCCAGCGCGCTGCCCAGTGCGCCGAGCAGCGGGATGCCGTTGGTGTCCTTGCGGTTGGCCACCTCCACCAGCTGCTCGCGCAGTCCCTGCAGCTGGTTGGCGATGGTGGCGCGGTCGTTGGGGGTCAGGGCGGCGCTGCCGGCGTTCACCACCAGTTCGCGGAAGTTCTGCACCAGGTCGACCGCATCGCCCAGCGCGGACTCGGCCTGCGCGACGGCGTTGCGCTGGGTTTCCAGCGCGCGCTGCTCGGTCTGGATGCGGGCCAGGCGGTTGATGGCGCGTTCGGCCTGCGCGGCCGACACGGGGTCGTCGCTCGCGCGCACCACGCGTTTGCCGGAGGTGAGGTTCTCCTGCAGGTTGGACAGGTTGGTCTGCCGCGTGCCCAGGTTGCGCAGGGCGTTGTCGTACATGTTGGCGGTGCCAATGCGGTAGATGCTGCTGCTCATGGGAGGCTCCTAGCTCTGTGCGGTGCGGGCATCAGCGGCCCAGGCCCTGGATCAGCGAGTCGAAGATGTTCTGCGCGATCTGGATCATTTTGGACGATGCCTGGTAGGCCTGCTGGTACTGGATCAGGCGGGCGGCCTCTTCGTCCAGGTTCACGCCCGAGATCGCAGTGCGGTCGCGCTCCAGGTTGGAGGCGATGGTGGTGGACAGCTCGGCCGCGAACAGCGAGCTCTGCGTGCGGGTGCCCACCTGCGCGATGGCGCCGGCGTAGCCGTCGGAGAGCGTGGATTCGTCGAACATCTTCACGTCGCGCAGGCCCATCAGCGCGCTGGCGTTGCCCGAGTTGCGGGTGAAGGTGTCGCCGTACTGCGGGTCCGACGCATTGCCGATGACCACCGTGTCGCCCGTGTTGGGCGTGCCCTGCAGCTTGATCTCCCAGCCGTTGATGCTGATGGGTGCGCCCGGGGTGTAGGGCTGCGCGGTGGCCACGGTGGTGGGCGGCGCGGTGCCGCGGTTGAGCACGTCGTACGTGGTGGGCGGGCCGGCGGTGAACTGCAGCTGGATGCCGCCCAGGATGGGGGGCACGGCGGCAGGGTTGGCGTTGGGCGGCAGCACCAGCCCGGGCGGGTTGGGCAGGCCGGTGGCCTTGAGGCCCGCCAGCTGCATGGTGCCGCCGTTGGACGTGCCCATGGCGGCGTTGACCGGGTTGGCCACGGCCAGGTCGCGCGGCGAATACACCAGCGCCTGGATGTTGCTGGCGGCCGTGCTGAACGGCTTGAACAGCATGCGCTCGCCCGGGTTGCCCGGCGTGGTCAGGTTGAAGTTGAGCCCGTCGATCTGCAGCGTGGCCAGGTTGGCGGCGCTGGTGAATGCGGTGGACTTGCCGTCCGACAGGCGCACCACCTGGCCAGCGGTGCCGGTGGTGAAACGTATCTCGTAGTCCGATGCGGCGAACTGCGTGGGGCCGGTGAAGGAGACGGTGCCCACGCCCGCGCCGTTGGTGTGGCCGGGCATGCTGGCGGGCAGCGAGAACAGGTCCTTGCCCAGCGCGCCGTCGAGCGTGAGGCCCAGGTTGTGCTGGTCGTTCATCGTCGTGCCGATGGCCATCGCCATGCGGCCCAGCAGGTTGCGGCCTTCCGCCAGGTCGGTGTTGTTGAAGCGCAGCAGGCCCGACATGGAGCCGCCGCCCAGCACGTTCTCGTCCATCTCGATGGCGGGCGAGCCGGGGCGGTTGAAGAACAGCTTGATCTGACCGCTGCCCGGGAAGGCGGTGGCGTCGTCCACCGAGAGGCTGGTGGCGGTGGTGCCCAGCACCAGCGGCTGGCTGCCGGCCACGAACAGGCCCACGGTGCCGTCGTCGGCCGGGATCTGCGTGGTCTGGATGTACTGGTTGATGTCGCGGATGACCTGGTCGCGCTGGTCCAGCAGGTCGTTGGGTGTCTGGCCGTTGCCCTTGGCGCGGGCGATCTGCTCGTTGATGCTGGCCATTTGCTTGGCCAGGCTGTTCACCGCGGTGACGCTGCTGCCCAGCTGCTCGCTGACGGTGTACTGGATCTCGTTGAGCCGGTCGGCGGCCGAGCGCATGCGTGCGGCGGTTTCGTCCATGCGGGTGAGGACCACCGTGCGGGCGGTGATGTCGGTGGGGGCGCTCACCACGTCGGAGAACGCGTTCATCATGTCGTTGATGGCCGCGCCCAGGCCGGCGGTGCCTCCGCTGAAGACCTCCTGCAGCTGGCGCAGGCGCTCGGCGCGCACGATGTCGGCCGATTGCACCGAGCCGGCCGTGGCCGACTGGCGCGTGAGCAGCTCGCTCTGGTTGCGCAGGATGGTCTGCACGTCCACGCCCTGGCCGATGTAGCCGCCACCGGTGAACTGGCCCTGCACCGTCTGCAGCACCACGGTCTGGCGCGAATAGCCGGGCGTGTTGACGTTGGCGATGTTGTGGCCTGCGGTCTGCAGGGCGACCTGGTTGGCCAGCAGTGCGCGGGCGCCGACGTTGAGCAGGCTCATGGCTTACCTCGCGTTCTCATGCCTGGGCACGTTGAGTGCGCAGCGCGCTGTTGATGGCGCCGCTGAGCTTCTTGGCGTAGTCCGGGTCCGTCGCGTACCCGGCCTTTTGCAGCTCGGCGGCGTAGGCCACGGCCGAGCCGGTCTTGGCGGTGGCCTGGGCCTTTTCGTAGCGGGGGTTGTCGTTGATCAGTCGTGCGTAGTCGCGGAACGAATCCTCGTACGAGTCGTAGGCGCGGAACTTGGCCGTCACCTTCTGGGGCTTGCCGTTGATGAATTCGGTGGTCGTGATCTCGGCGACCTTGCCCGTCCAGCCCTTGCCGGCCTTGATGCCGAACAGGTTGAACGAGTTGGAGCCGTCCTTGTGGCGGATCTCGCTCTTGCCCCAGCCGGTTTCATGGCCGGCCTGGCCGAGCATGAAGCTCGCCGGTATGCCGCTGTCCTGGGCCACGCGCTCCGCCGTGCCCGAGAGGTGCTGCACGAAGCCTTCGCGGCCCTTGGGCGCCTGCATGGTGGCCTCTGCGGGCGCGCTGCCCGAAGCCGCGGCAGCGCCGGGCAGGGAGCGCTGCAGGCTCAGCGTGGACGGTACGGAGAAGGTGGTGTCGGCCCCGCCCATCTGGCGCGACAGCTGGCGCGCGATGGCTTCGGACAGGCCGCCCTGCATGCCGGCCATGTTCACCGACAGCTGCTGGTCCAGCATGTCCTGGCCGAGGTTGGCCTGCTCGCCTTCCATCAGGCCGGACTTCATCGTCGCGTCGCGCATGCTCTTGATCAGCTCGCGCATGAACAGCGATTCGAACTGCTTGGCCACCTCGCGCGTGGTCTGCGCGTTGTTGGCCGTGCCCGCGTCGTATTTGAGCGAGTTCAGCGAGCGGATGTCCACCGCCAGCGCGTTCGACGTGCTGGCGGTGCTACCGGAGGAGGGCAGGGTCATGGCCATGGTCAAGCTCCTTGGCGCGGTGTCTCTTGTCCGTTGCGCGTCGCACAGGCACGGCCCAGGCCAGCGACCGCCGCAGAACTGGCTGTGCCAGGCTGCTGGCGGTGTCCCCCTGGGGGGAAGACGCGAAGCGGCTCAGGGGGGGTCATATGACTTCCAGTTCGGCGTTCAGGGCGCCGGCGGCCTTGATGGCCTGCAGGATGGCCAGCAGGTCGCCGGGCGTGGCGCCCAGCGTGTTCAGCGCCTTGACCACGTCTGCCAACTGGGGCGACGGGGGCATCTGGATGATGTTGCCCGGCTCCTGGTTGATGCGGATGTCGCTTTGCTGCGCCACCACGGTCTGCCCTTGCGAGAGCGGGTTGGGCTGGCTGATGACGGGCGTGGAGCTGATGGTGATCGACAGGTTGCCGTGCGCGATGGCGCAGGGGCCCAGGGTGACCGCCTGGTTGAGCACCACGGAGCCGGTGCGGGCATTGATGACCACCTTGGCGGCCGGTGTCATGGCTTCGAGCTGCAGCTCTTCGAGGTCGGCGATGAAGCCGACGCGGGCGCCCGGGTCGATGGGGGCGCGCACCTGCACCGTGCGGCCGTCCAGCGCCGTGGCCAGGCCGTTGCCCAGCTTGGTATTGATGGCCTGCGCCACGCGGCGGGCCACCTGGAAGTCGGAGGCGTTGAGCCCCAGGTTGATGGTGGCACCCTCGTTCAGCGGCGTGGGCACCGCCCGCTCGACCTGCGCGCCCTGCGGCACGCGACCGGCGCTCAGGTGGTTGATCTGGACCTTGCTGCCGCCGGCGGAGGCACCTGCGCCACCGACGACCACGTTGCCCTGGGCCAGCGCGTAGATCTCGCCGTCGGCACCGCGCAGGGGCGTGACGATGAGAGTGCCGCCCTTGAGCGACTTGGCGTTGCCCATGGAAGACACGTTGATGTCGATCATCTGCCCGGGCTGCGCAAACGCGGGCAGCTGCGCCGTGACGATCACCGCCGCCACGTTCTTGAGCTGCAGTTGATTGGCCGAGCCGGGCGGCAGACTGATGCCCATCTGCTGCAGGTAGTTCGACATCGCCTGCGTGGTGTAGGGCATCTGCGTGGTCTGGTCGCCGGTGCCGTCCAGGCCCACGATCAGGCCGTAGCCCGTCAACTGGTTGCTGCGCACGCCTTGCACCGCGGCCACTTCCTTGATGCGCAGCGCATGGGCGGGCAGCGCCACACCAGCAGCCACAAAGGCCAGCAGCAGCCATAGCGCGCGCGCAGAGCGTGGCAGGAGGGAATGGGACAAGGCTTTCATGGCATCGATTGTGGTCGGCCCCGCCAGGAACTAAAACCCAAAAAGAAGCAGGTTCACCGGCTTATTGCGTGCGTTCCCGGATGGGTGGGGAACGGCCAGCGGCGCGCGGAAATCCAGGCAGGCGCCGGTGCCGCGCGAGGGGGCTGGATATGAATAAAAATAGCCTCTACCGCTTGATGGATAAGCGCCAGTAGCTATGAATTATGTAGCAACGATGCTATGGGAGCACCAAAGCGCCCAGACGTACGAAGTCCCCATGCCCCCGGGATTGGAGCCCGGGCGCGTCCAGAAACAACGCTCGTAAAAACTGGCGCGCCCCAGGCGAGGGCCGCCGCGCAAGGGCCGCCCCGCCGCGCTGGCGGCGTCCCCCTCCCGGAGCGCGCAGCGCGTAGAGAGAGGGGGAAGGCGCGCAGCGCCTCAGGGGGTGGAACTCTAGAACGGCGTGATGGTATTGAAGATCCGGTTCATCCACCCCATGGCCTGGGCTTCGTTCTGCGCCCCGCGGCCGCGCGACTCGACGCGCACGTTGGCCACCTGGGTGGAATTCACGATGCTGCCGGGCTGCAGGGCGCGCGGATCGATGGTGCCGGAGAAGCGCAGCACATCCACGTTCTGGTTCACGCCGATCTGCTTTTCGCCCGTCACGACCAGGTGGCCGTTGGGCAGCACGTCCACCACGGTGGCGGTGATCGAGCCGGTGAAGGTGTTGGCGCTTTCCGTGCCGCCCTTGCCGGAGAAGGTGTTCTCCGAGCCCGCGCCCAGCGTGGTCACGTCGCTGAGCGACTTCTTCACGAAGGGCAGGTTGGTGATGCCGGCCTTGGCTTCGGAGGTGCGGTCCACCGTGGACGACGACTTCTGGCTGGCCGTCACGTTCTCCACGATCATGATCGTCACGTTGTCGCCCACCAGGCGCGCGCGGCGGTCTTCGAACGCAGGCCGGTAGCTGGCGTTGTGGAACAGGCTGCCGGTCACCGGCGCTGGTGTGCGCTGCACTGCGGCGATGGGCGGCGGCGTGGTGGGCAGGATGTCCACGGGCGGGGGCGGCGACATGGTGGCGCAGCCGGTGAGCACCAGCGCACCGAGGGCGGCGGGCAGGGCGAGAAGGCGGTTGAACTGCAGCATGGCAAAGGCTCCTGTCGTCATCGTCATCGTCATCGTCATCGTCATCGTCATCGTCACAGCTGTGCGAGCTTGGCCAGCATCTGGTCGGAGGTCTGGATGGCCTTGGAATTCATTTCGTAGGCGCGCTGGGTCTGGATCATGGTCACCAGTTCTTCCACCACGTTCACGTTGGAGGCTTCCAGAAAGCCCTGCTTCAGGATGCCCAGGCCGTTGGTGCCGGGCGTGCCCTGCTGGGGCTGGCCCGAGGCGGCGGATTCCTTGAACAGGTTCTGGCCGATGGGCTCCAGGCCCGCCGGGTTGATGAATGCGGCCATCGCCAGGTTGCCCAGGGGCTGGGGCTGGGTGTTGCCCTGCACGGTGGCGGACACCACGCCGTCGGCGCTGATGGTGATGCTGGTGGCGTTGGCGGGCACGGTGATGCCGTTGGCCACGGGCAGGCCGCTGGAGGTGACCATGCGGCCCTGCGCATCGACCTGGAACGAGCCGTCGCGGGTGTAGCCGATGGTGCCGTCGGGCATGGTCACTTCGAAGAAGCCGTTGCCGTTGATGGCCACATCCAGGTTGTTCTTCGACTCCTGCAGGCTGCCCTGCACGAAGTTGCGGCTGGKGGCCACGGTGCGCACGCCCAGGCCCAGGTGCAGGCCGGTGGGCAGCTGGTTCTGCTCGGTGGTGGCGGCGCCCACCTGGCGCAGGTTCTGGTAGATCAGGTCTTCGAACACCGCGTTGTTGCGCTTGTAGCCGGTGGTGGAGACGTTGGCCAGGTTGTGCGAGATGACGTCGAGCTGGGTCTGCTGGGCAGACATGCCGGTCTTGGCGATCCAGAGGGAGTTGATCATGGTGCTTCCTTATGGCTTGGCGGCGGTCAGAGCCGCTTCAGCCGTTCATGCTCAGCAACTGGCTGGCGGTCTTGTCGTTGGCCTCGGCGGTCTGCAAGAGGCGCATCTGCTGCTCGAACTGGCGCGATGCGGCAATCATTCCGACCATGCTCTCCACCGGGTTCACGTTGGAGCCTTCGAGCGCGCCGGACAGCATGCGGGCATTGGCGTCGTTGGGCAGGGGGTCGCCCGACGCGGCGCGAAACAGCCCGTCGTCGCCGCGCTTGAGCGGGTCTTCCGCCGTGGGCGTGGCCAGCTTCAGGCGGCCGATGTTCTGCGCGGCCTGGCCTGCGATCTTGGCGGTGATGGTGCCGTCGCTGCCCAGCGAGACATCGGCCCCGGGTGGCACGTCGATGGGCGCGCCGCCGTCGGACAGCACGGGCAGCCCGGTGGGCGTGAGCAGCTGGCCCGTGGCCGAGACTTCGAAGCTGCCCGCGCGGGTGTAGGCCTCGGTGCCATCCAGACCCTGCACCGCGAACCAGGCGTTGCCGGCGGCCATGGCATCGAGGTTGCGGCCCGTGCGCTGCACCGGGCCGGGGGTGTTCACGTAGCCCGAGGTGGCTTCCAGCGCGAAGACGCGGGTCTTGGAGCCGTCGCCCTGCATGGGCACCGAGCGGAAGGTGGACATCTCCGCGCGAAAACCCTGCGTGGACGCGTTGGCCAGGTTGTTGGACAGCACGGACTGCCGGTGGGCGGCCGCGTTGGCGCCTGTCATCGAGGTGTAGATGATGCGGTCCATAGGTGCTTTCCGAAGTCCAGTGCAGGGTCAGTGGCGGGTGATCAGGTCGATCAGGTCGATCAGCGCAAATTCACCAGGGTGGACATCACCTGGTCTTGCGTCTTGATCGTCTGCGCGTTGGCCTGGTAGGCCCGCTGCGCGGTCATCATGTTCACGAGCTCTGCGGTCAGGTCGACGTTGGAGTCTTCCAGGGCCCCCGAGCGCAGCGAGCCGAAGTTGCCGTCCGTCGCGGTGCCCGCCACCGGCTGGCCGGATTCGAACGTGGCCACCCAGTTGTTGCCGCCCACCGAGGCCAGGCCCTGCGTATTGCGGAAGCTCGACAGGGCGACCTGGCCTTCGGCACGGGTCACGCCGTTGGAGTAACGGGTCATGATCATCCCGTTGTTCTCGATGTTGATGCCGGTGAGCTCGCCCGTGGTGTAGCCGTCCTGGCTGAGGTTGGACACCGCGAACTTGTTGCCGCTCTGGGACACCTTGTCGAGGCCCACGTCCACGGTGAAGGTGGGCAGGTTGTTGGGGTTCGGTGGCGTGGGGTTGACGGTCAGCGGCAGCGAGAAGCCGGTGGCGGGCGGCGTGGCGGCGGGGCCGGTGATGGCGCCGTTGTTGTCGAACGTGATCTGGCCGATCGGCGTGGCCACCACCGGCGGCACGGCCGTGGGGTCGTCGAGCGCGTCGTACACGTCCCAGGTGTTGTCGGTCGCGGTCTTCTGGAAGTACAGGTTGACCGGCTTGGGCACGCCCTGGCTGTCGAACACGTTGATCGACGTGCCGTAGGTGGCGCGCGGCGTGGCCGGAACGGGCGGCGTGGCGGCCGGGTCGCCGGCAGCGTCGGTGGCGGTGGCCGGCAGGTTGAACGCGGCGGTGATCTTGGTGGTCTGCTTGGCCGGAATCGGCTCGGCCGTGGGGAAGACCATCGGGATCGGGTCGGTGCCCGACCGCAGGCCGGTGGTCGGGTCCACCGGGTAGCCCATCACCTTGGCGTTGTCGTTGGTGATCATGTTGCCTTCCTTGTCCAGCTTGAAGTTGCCGGAGCGGGTGTAGGCAGGCGTGCCATCGGGCATGGTCAGCGTGAAGAAGCCGTTGCCGTTGATGGCTACATCGAGGCTGTTGCCGGTGATCGTGAGGTTGCCCTGCGTGAACTGCTGCGACACCGCGGCGACTTCCACACCGATGCCGGCGTTGGTGCCACCGGCCGAGCCGATCGCCGACGCGACCATCTCGGCGAACTCGGCCCGCGAGGCCTTGAAGCCCACGGTGTTGGAGTTGGCGATGTTGTGCCCGATGACATCGAGGTTTTTGCTGGCGGCGTTCAAGCCCGACAGGCCTTGCTGGAAACTCATGGTGTTCTCCTATGGACGCGAAGAAAAAGAGGGGGGACGGGCCGGCGTTACACCAGGGCCTTGATCTGGCTGTAGCTGATGGACTTGCCGTTGGCCAGGGTCAGCATGAGCTGGCCGTCCTCGGCGCCCGCAGCCGTGACCTTGGACAGCGCCAGCGGCGTGCTCGACAGCTTGGCCGAGCCATTGACGGCGCTGACGCGGAACTGCAGCGCGTCGGTTGCGCCGGTGTACTTGCTGGCGTCCCACTCGAAGGTGTGGCGGCCTGCGCCCTTGGCGCCCAGGTCGATCGTGTCCACCACCTGGCCACCGGCGGTGGTGACCTCGATCTTCACGTTCGTGGCGGCCGAGGGCAGCTCGAAGCCGCCCTTGCCGACCTTGTCGGCCACGGCGATGGTCGAGCCCTCGGTCATCACGTTGCGGCCGATGAGCGTGGTGCCCTGCATGACCTGCAGCGAGTTGAACTGCTCGGACATGCTCTGCATGGTCTGGTTGAGCTGCTGGATGCCGGTGACGGTGTTGATCTGCGCGATCTGCGACGTCATCTGGGCGTTGTCCAGCGGGTTCATCGGGTCCTGGTTGTTCAGCTGCGCGACGAGCAGCTTGAGGAACCGGTCCTGCGCGGCCGCCGGGTCGGTGGCGGCGTTCGCCTTGGTGCCGCCGGTCGCGTCGGTGACCGTGGGTGCGCTGGTGGTGGAGTTGAGGATCATGGTGGCGTCCTAGGGTTACTGGCCCATCTGCAGGGTCTTGAGGAGCAGCGACTTGGCCGTGTTCATGACCTCGACGTTGTTCTGGTAGGAGCGGGAGGCGGAGATCATGTTGACCATCTCCTCCACGGCGTTGACGTTGGAGTGCGTGACGTAGCCCTGCTCGTCGGCGGACGGGTGGCTCGGGTCGTGCACCTTGCGGCCAGGGGTGTTGCTTTCGTTGATGCCCGTCACGCGCACGCCGGCCGAGCTGTCCGCGCCCATGGGCTCCGTCTGGAACATCACCTGGCGGGCCTTGTAGGCCTTGCCGTCGGGGCCGGCCACCGCATCGACGTTGGCCAGGTTGCTGGCCACCACGTTGAGCCGTTGCGACTGCGCACTGACGGCGCTGCCCGACACATTGAAGATGGAGAACATGGACATGGGGTGACTCGCTTTCTGCGCTCGGTGCGGGGGGGGCGTCTGCTTATTGGCCCTGGATGGCGCTGAGCATGGTTTTGGCGTTGCCGTTGATGAACCGCAGCGTGGCTTCGTAGCGCACGGCGTTGTCGACGAAATTGGCGCGTTCGCGGTCCAGGTCGACCGTGTTGTTGTCCAGCGCGGGTTGGGTCTGCACCGCATAGCCCAGCGTGCCTTTGGCGCCCAGCTCGCCGCTCATGCGGCTGGTGGGCAGGGGCATGTGGCGCGCGTCGGTGGTGCCGGCGGTGCCCACGGAACCCGCGGTGAGCCGGGTGGTGAAGCCCGAGCCGGTGCCCGTGCTGCTCTCGCCCGTGGCTTCTTTCAGCGCTTCGCTGAACTTGAAGTCGCGCGCCACGTAGCCGGGGGTGTCCGAATTCGCAATGTTGCTGGCGATGGCACGCTGGCGCTCGGAACGCAGGATCAGTGCGTTGCCGTGGAAGTCCAGCCGGTTGGTCATCTTGTCGAGCATGTTTGCCTCGGGCCCTGGAGTGCAAAGACGCCGGTCCAGGGGGTTTTCCGGCGTGGCTCGATTGTGGAGAGCGTGGGTTTTTTCTAAAGCGCGAAGAACGCGGAAATGGGCGCGCAGTTTCGGGTTTTGCACCGGCCGGGCCTGCCTATAGTTCCAGTCGTGAAATAGTCTTTGCCGCCCTCTGCGGGAAGACCCGTGAAGACTCGCGAAGACCCCCCGCGATGCCCAGGAGGCCCCCATGCCATCGACACCGTCCCCCCGCTTTCCCTCCCTTTCATTCGCCGCCCTGCACCCGGTGCCGGCACGGCCTGCGCGCTCCGCCCTGCGGGGCGCCCTGGCCGCTGCGGTGCTGCTGGGCGCGGCGCTGTGCTCCGTGGGCTCGGCCCGCGCCCAGGCGGCGGCAGATCCTGCGGCGGACCTGGGGCCGCTGACCCAGCGCTGGCTGGACGATGCCCTCACGCGCAACCAGCCCGCCGGCTTGCCGCTGCGCATGGAAGTGAGCGTGGGCTCGCTGGATTCCCGGCTGCGGCTGGCGCCCTGTGCGCGGGTCGAGCCCTATCTGCCGGTGGGCTCGCGCCTGTGGGGGCGCACGCGCCTGGGGCTGCGGTGCGTGGAAGGCCAGACGGCCTGGAACGTGTATCTTCCGGTTACAGTCAAGGCCTTCGGCCCCGCGTGGGTGCTGACCAGCGCCGTGGCGCCGGGCGCCGTCCTGACCGCTGCCGACGCGACCGAGGCGGAAGTAGACTGGGCGGCGGAGTCCGCCCCGGTCATGGCCAACCCGGACCTGTGGGTGGGGCAGATTGCGGCGCGCCAGCTGGTGCCCGGGCAGGCGCTGCGCCAAAGCATGGTGCGTGCCCCCAACCTGTTTCGCGCAGGCGCCCAGGTGAAGGTGGTGGCCCAGGGGCCGGGTTATGCGGTCACGTCCGCGGGCCAGGCCATGTCGGCGGGGTCGGTGGGGCAGATTGTCCGTATCCGCATGGACAATGGCCGAATAGTCAGTGGCACCGTGAGCGAAAACGGGACAATCGATGTCACTCTTTGATGACCGGACCGCGATAAATCGCTAAAGTCCCCGCCAAATGGGTCGAAAACATTGCTACTGTGCCCCACATCGAACGGGGTGGTGGAGAGAGCGATGAAGATTGGTCAAAAACCGGAACTCCCGGGCGGGTTGCCGCAGACAGGGCTTGCCAAGCAAGCCAAGCCGCCGGCAACCGCTGCGGAAGGAGCCACGAAAGACGCACTGACGGCGTCGGCCGTCGGCGTGCCCGTCACGGTGTCGACCGCGGCCCGTGCCCTCGACCAGACGGCCCGCACCACGGCCGATTTCGATGCCAGCAAGGTGAAGGCCGTGCGCACGGCGATCGAAAAAGGCACGTTCTCGGTGGATGCCGAAGCCATTGCCGACAAGATGCTCTCCAACGCCCAGGAGATCCTGTCCCGCTCGCGCGGTTGAACCCCACCACGAACGCCGGGGTTCAACGAGCGCACTGAACATCACTTGGCATACCAGCACGGTTCATCGCACAATGCACCATGTCGCTGGAAGAATCCCTCTCGGCTGTTGAACAGCTGATCGAAAAAGTCTCCGCCGCGCTCCTGGCGGCAGATCCCCAAACCCTGGAAAAGCACAGCATCGCCCTGCGGGACGCAGCGGCGCAGTTTACCTATGCGCTGGAGCAGTCCGCGCAGCGCGGCCTGCCCCTGCCTGCACAATTGAAAAAACGGGTGGACGCCATCAGCGACAGGCTGGCCAACCACCGCGACGGCCTCGCGCGCCTGTCCGCCAACGCCGACCGCCAGGTCGCCAGCATGATCCCCCAGGCCGGCACCCCCGCCACCTACGGCGACGGCCGCGCCGCCCAGCCCGGCAAGGCTGGCGTGGCACGCATCTACAAATCCGCGGGTTGAGTCGAGCCGTAACTCAAACAAGATAGCTGCCCGCGCTTGCTGCGCCTGCGTTTGAACGGAAAAAACGGTTGAATCCAACGCCAGCCAAGCGCCAGCAGCTATTTTATCGATAGCAAACCGGTGTCCAGTACGTGGGAGTTCGGCGTTGCGCACTGCCCGTAGATGCGGTCGCAGCCCAAATACCAGTGCCACCGTGGATCTGGCTCCGCCAGTCCAGGGGTGGCGTCCCCCCAGGGGGAAGCGGCGCAGCCGCTCAGGGGGGAGCGGCTAGTGCGCCCTCATCTTCGCCCGCAGCCGGGCGATGGACTGGCTGTGCAGCTGGCACACCCGTGACTCGGTCACGCCCAGCACGGCCGCGATCTCCTTGAGATTCATGTCGTGCTCGTAGTACATGCCCATGATGTGCTGCTCGCGCTCGGGCAGGCTCTTGATGGCGTTGACCAGGGACACCTTGAGCCGCTGGTCGCGCAGCATCTCCATGGGGTCGGCGTCGCCGTCCGCCACGTGGCGGTCGAGGAAACCGTCGTCGTCCTCGTTGTGGGTCATGTCCTCCAGGTACACCAGCTGGGTGCCCCGGACCTTGCCCAGCAGGGTCTGGTACTCGGGCAGTTCCATGCCCATTTCGTCGGCGATCTCGGATTCGAGCGGGCTGCGGCCGAGCTTTTGCTCCAGGCGGTGCACCGCGTGCTCGATGTCTTTCTGGCTCTTGCGCGAGCTGCGGCTCATCCAGTCGCCCTCGCGCAGCTCGTCGAGCATGGCGCCGCGGATGCGCTGGGTGGCAAAGGTCTCGAACTGCACGCCCTGCGCCACCTCGTAGCGCGACAGCGCCTCCGCCAGGCCCATCATGCCGACCTGGATCAGGTCGTCCAGCTCCACATTGGGGGGCAGCTTGGCGATCATGTGGTGCGCGATCCTGCGAACCAGCGGAACATGCTGGCGGATCATCGCGTCACGATCGAGCTGGCCTTTGGCGGTGTACATCTGATCAGTGGCTCCGAGCAAAGAAATGCGCAGGCATGCCTGTCGGACTGTGGTGCGGGAGCGCGGTCATCGATTCACTGATAGTGCCCGCATTTTCCAGCAGTTGCAAGGCCAGGCGCTGCAGGTCCTGCGGGCTTTGCGTGGCGATGGTCGTGGTGCGCACGGGGCCGCACAGGTGCTGTTCGGCGCACTCCTGCAGGGTCTGCAGGGCGCCCTGGGTCTTTCTGCGCTCGGCGGCGGTGTTGCCGTGCAGCAGGCCGGCCACCATGCAGGGCAGGCCGGTGTGCACCGCGATCTGCTTGAGGCTCTTGTAGCTCTTGAGCACGCCCGCGGCATCGTTGCCCATCACGACGAGCGGAATGGTCGCCGTGTGCGTGAGCAATGGGCCGAGCGTGGACGCGGGCGCGTGCAGCACCATCAGGCCATACGTCCTGAAGTACGGCAGCAGGCCGTGCAGCGGCGCGGTCTCGTTGGCCTGGGCGCGGCGGGCCGCGAGCTGCAGGCCCTTGGCGGCCGGTATCACGGCCAGCGACGAGGCCGCGGCGCCCATGTTCAGGTGCGCGCCGTCGTTCCACGGCGCCTGCTGCAGCAGGTGCAGCAAGCCGGGGCTGTCGTCGGTCTCGTGCGCCGTGCCGTCCAGCACCACGACCTGGTGGCCCAGGCGCTGCAGGATGGCGCAGACCTGCCACAGGGCTTCGAGGCCCGTGCCGGCGTTGTCCTGGCTGGCGACCGCCACCACGCGCAGTTCGGACTGCGGCGTGAAGCTGTGCAGGCTTGCCCCCTGGTGGAATCCGATATCAAGCATCGACCAGCCCTCGCTCGTTGATGCCGTCCGGCGAGTGCGAGAAGAAGAAGTTCAGGTCGCTGGCCTTGGGGTCGAACGCCGACTTCACCGGTGCGCGCATCGAGGTGTTGATGAGCTTGTGGGCATCGGCGCGCTCCCAGTCCTCGGGCACGCGCTGGCCGTTGGTCACGCCGCGCAGCACCATCTGGTGGCGGATGAGCGCGTCGATCGCGGGGCCGAGTTTGACGGCTTCGTCCACCTTGGACAGGATGGCCTGCTGCGAGCCGTCGGTCTTGAAGGCGGTGAGCACGTCGTCCAGCGTGTCGCCATGGCAGCCGGCGTTGAGCACCAGCAGGCGGTTGACGTGCGGCAGGTCCAGCACGTCGAGCATGTCGCGCTTGCGCGGGTCGCGCGGGGCGACGCCGGTAGTGTCGATGAGCACCATCTTCTTGCCCGACAGCAGGCCCAGCAGGTCCTGCAGCGCGGCGCGGTCGTGGGCCAGGTGGGCCACGATGCCCAGCATGCGGCCGTAGGTGCGCAGCTGTTCGTGGGCGCCCACGCGGTAGGTGTCCAGCGTGATCAGGCCGACGCTGCCGGGGCCGTGGATGCGGGCGCACATGGCCGCGAGCTTGGCGGTGGTGGTGGTCTTGCCCACGCCGGTGGAGCCCACCAGCGCGAAGATGCCGCCCTGCTCATACAGCGGGGTCTCGGCCAGGTCGGTCTTGAGGTTGCGCTCCAGCACTTCCATCAGCCAGCGCACCGATTCGGCGGCCGACAGCTCTTCGGGCATGCGCTCCAGCACCGCGCGGGCCAGCGAGGGCGAGTAGCCGGCGCGGATCATCTTGAGCATCAGGTTGGACTGGATGGGGTTCTGGCGCGCCTGCCCCAGCCACGCCAGCGTGTTGAAGCGGTCTTCGATCAGGTCCTTCATCGCGTGCAGCTCGGTCATCACGCTTTGCTGGTTGGCGGCGGACTGCACGGCGTGGCTCACGGCGGGCTCGGGGCGGCGGCGGGGCTGCTCGGGCGGCAGGTCCATGGGGATGCTGCGCAGCGGGTTGTGGCGCGCCACGGCCGGTGCGCTGCTGATGCGCTCGCGCTCGGGCGCTTCGTCACGGCTGCGCTCGGACAGGGTGGGCGGGTCCGACGGGCCGTTCAGCGCTTCGTGGCGGCGGCGCAGCATGCGTTCGCGCACATAGTCCTGGAAGGACAGCGTGCTCATCGCGAGCTGCTCGGTGTCTTCTTCCACGGGGTTGCGGTTCATGGCCGACAGCGCGGACAGGGTGGCCTGGCTGTGGCTTGCGCCCTGGCTGGCGCGCTGCGGTGCGCTGCGGGGGGGCGTGGGCGCCAGCAGGGGCGGGTTGGAGGACGGCGACGCGCCGCCGCCCGCACCGCTGCCATCCAGGGCCGAGAGCGTGTCCTCGGCCGTGGCCACCACCTCGACGCCATTGGCCGTGGGGCGGTTGGACAGGATCAGGGTGCCGTCACCAAAGGCCATGCGTGCTTTGGCCAGAGCTTCCCGGGACGTGGGGGCGGTAAAGCGTTTGATGTTCATGCTGATGCACCTCTAAGGATCGGCCCAATGCGGATGGTGTGGGTCTCGGGGATTTCACTGTGCGCCAGCACCTGCAGGCGGGGCGCGACGCGGCGCACCAGGCGGGAGATGGCATTGCGGATCTGGTCGGGCACCAGCAGGCAGGCTGGCAGGCCCATTTCTTCCTGCTTGAGGGCCACTTCGGCGGCCTTCTGGGTCAGGATGTCGGCGACGCCGGGGTCCAGGGCCGGGCCGGCGGCATTGCCCAGGGCCTGCACCAGGAGGCGCTCCAGGCCCGGCTCGATGGCGATGACGTTGAGCTCGCGCGTCGGGCCGTAGATCTGCTGGACGATGGCGGGCGACAGTGCAATGCGCACGCGGCGGGCCAGCTCGACGGGGTCGCTGATGCCGCCGGCGAACTCGGCCAGCGTTTCGATGATGGTGCGGATATCGCGGATGTGCACAGATTCCTCCAGCAGCAGCTGGAGGACTTTCTGGAACGTTGCGATGGAGACCATTTTGGGGACCACTTCTTCGATGAGCTTGGGGGCCAGCTTGGCCACGTGTTCCACCAGTTGCTGCGTTTCCGTGCGACTGAGGAGCTTGGCGGCTTGCACTTGCATCAAGTGTGACAAATGGGTGGCCATCACGGTTTCGGAATCAACGACCGTAAAACCTGCCATTTGTGCGGCTTCCTTCTGGCGGTCGTCGATCCAGTGCGCGGGCAGGCCGAACGCGGGGTCGGTCGTGGGGGTGCCGATCAGCGGCGTGGTGATGCCGCCGGGGTTGATGGCCAGGAACATGCCGGGGAAGGCTTCGCCTTCGCCCACCACCACGCCGCGCAGGGTGATGCGGTAGCCGCTGGGCTTGAGTTCCAGGTTGTCGCGCACGTGCACGGCCGGCGGCAGGAAGCCGACCTCCTGCGCGAACTTGCGGCGCACGCCCTTGATGCGGGTGAGCAAATCGCCCTGGCGGCTCTTGTCCACCAGGCTGATCAGGCGGTAGCCCAGCTCCAGGCCCAGCAGGTCCACGGGCTGCAGGTCGTCCCAGGTGGCTTCGCCGTCGGCCACGGGGGCGGGCGGGGCCTCGACTTCGGGCGGCACCTTCTGGCGCTCGTACAGCAGCCAGGCGCCGTAGGCCATCATGCCCCCCATGGTCAGGAACACCAGGTGCGGCATGCCGGGGATCATGCCCAGCAGCAGCAAGATGGCGGCCGTCACGCCCACCACGCGGGGCGACATGAACAGCTGCGCCACGATCTGGCGGCCCATGTCCTGGTCCTTGCCCACGCGCGAGATCACCATCGCGGCGGCCACCGAGATCAGCAGCCCGGGGATCTGCGCCACCAGCGCATCGCCCACGGCCAGCAGGATGTAGCTGTCGGCCGCCTGCCCGGCCGACAGGCCGTGCTGGAGCATGCCGATGGCAAAGCCGCCGACGATGTTGATCAGCAAGATCAGGATGCCGGCGACGGCGTCTCCGCGCACGAACTTGGATGCACCGTCCATGGAGCCGAAGAAGTTCGCTTCTTCCGCGACCTCGGCGCGCCGGCGCTTGGCTTCCTTTTCGTCGATCATCCCGGCGTTCAGGTCGGCGTCCACCGCCATCTGCTTGCCCGGCATGGCGTCGAGCGCAAAGCGGGCTGACACTTCGGCAATGCGCTCCGCGCCCTTGGTGATCACCACGAAGTTGATCACCACCAGGATGGCGAACACGATCAGGCCCACGGCGAAATTGCCGCCGATCAGAAAGTGCCCGAAGGCCTCGATCACCGCACCGGCCGCGCCGGGGCCGGTGTGGCCTTCCAGCAGCACGACCCGGGTGGAGGCCACGTTGAGCGACAGGCGCATCAGCGTCGTCAGCAGCAAGACGGCGGGGAATGCCGCGAAATCCAGCGGGCGCAGCATGTACGCCGCCACCATCATCACCATCAGGGCGACGGCGATGTTCAGCGTGAAGAATGCGTCCAGCAGCCACGGCGGGATCGGGAGCACCATCAGCGCCAGGATGGCGACCACCAGCAGCGGCGCCGACATGCCTTGAAGGGCGCTCGAGTGGTTGCCCGCCCAGAGCCGGACAGACTTTACAGAGGTATTCATACGGCGGTGCCTTGCACGGTGGTGCGGTTCAGCGGATCAAGCTCTGGCGGAACGAAGGGCTCGTCCAGGCTGTCGGGCATGCGGCCTTCGCCGCGCAGCGCGGCCTTGAGGCGGTACACATAGGCCAGCACCTGGGCCACGGCGGTATACAGCGTGGCGGGGATGGCCTGGTCGAGCTCGGCGTGGGCATACAGCGCGCGGGCCAGCATGGGCGACTGCAGCACGGGCACGTTGTGCTCCTTGGCCACGTCGCGGATCCGCAGGGCGATGAGGTCGGTGCCGCGCGCGATCACCTGGGGGGCGGCCATGGTCTTTTCGTCGTACTTGAGCGCCACGGCGTAGTGGGTGGGGTTCATGACCACGAAGTCGGCCTTGGGCACGGCGCCGACGCTGGCGCGTTCGGCGATCTCGCGCTGCTTCTGGCGGATGTGGCCCTTGATATGGGGG
Source organism: Acidovorax sp. Leaf191 (assembly GCF_001424425.1). Classification (GTDB taxonomy): domain Bacteria; phylum Pseudomonadota; class Gammaproteobacteria; order Burkholderiales; family Burkholderiaceae_C; genus Acidovorax. The sequence goes on along the minus strand of NZ_LMPT01000020.1, from coordinate 41,749 downwards.
TTGCCGTCCGACTCCTTGTGCTCCTGCTTGATTTCCTCGTGCGACATCTTCAGGCGCGCCTTGAAGAAGTAGGCCTGCAGCGGAACGTCCACCAGCGCCGCCAGGAACACGACCAGCAGCAGCAGGCTCATGCCGGAGGTCAGCCAGTCGGCCAGCTGGCGGATGGCCATGGGCGAGGGCTGCAGCACCAGCATGGCGACCGTGTCGATGCTGTTGCCCATGAACTTCCAGGCCACGTAGCTCAGGATCACGGTCATCAGCACCATCTTGGCCACGTTGGCCATCTGCTGCTTGGAAAAGAGGTTGGCTACGCCCGAGATCGGGTTCAGGCGGTTGAACTGGGGCGAGATGGGCTTGCTGCTCATGATCCAGCCGCCCGCGCCGATGGCGCTGATCAGGGCCGCGCCGCTGGTGAGGATGGCGAACACCGCGCTGGCGATGATGCCGATGATCACCATGTCCGACAGCCGCTTGAGCATGGTGCCGGGCGCCATCACGATGGCGGAGTTGAACGCCAGCTGGCGGCTCATGGCCAGCTGCATGTGCTCCATCAGCGCCGGGGCCAGGAGCAGCATGCAACCGGCGCCGGCACCCAGGATCGCCAGGTGCGAGAGGTCGCGCGAGCGCGCACCCTGGCCGTCTTCGCGCGCTTTTTGCAGTTTGCGCTCTGACGCGGGTAGGTTTTTCTCTTGGCTGGATTCCATGATGGCATGACGGCTGGTGCCATGCCATTGTCGTGAGCGACCCGGAAATCTAAAGGTGGATAAGGGGGCGTCGATGCCCGCTTTTCCGTGCCGCGAGGCCTTTGCAGGCCTCCTGGGCGCCAGCGCGACCAGCTACAGGCGCGCCCTCCGAAACCGGCGCGTCCGAAGCCAGCGCACCCGTGCAACTGGCTTTGCCAGGCCACTGGGTGCGCCCCCCGCAGAGGGACGCCGCCGAAGGCGACTCAGGGGGAGGTCAGAACCCGAGGCTGGCGAGCAGGTCGTCCACCTGCGACTGGTCGGTGACCACGTCCGGCGTGTTTTCGGGGTCGACCACCGGGCCCTGCAGGTGCGCGGGCTTGGCCTCGACGGCGGGCACCTGGGCATTGGGCGGCGCCGTCTGGATGAGCAGCTGCACCAGCTGCTCTTCGATGTTGGCCGCCAGGTTCACCACGCGCGCGATCACCTGGCCGGTGAGGTCGTGGAAGTCCTGGGCCATCATGATTTCGGTGAGGTGGGTGTCCGCTTCCTTGGTCACCCGCTCCACGTCGGTCAGGAAGTTCATGATCTCTCCCTTGGCCACGGCGGCCACGGGGTCCTTGACCAGGGACGTCACCACCCGGCGCGTTTCCGCCGCGATGTAGTCGTGCTGGGCCTTGGCCTGCTCCACGCGGTTGAGCACCTTTTCCGCCGCTTCGCCGGTCAGGCGGGCGATGTAGGACAGGCGGCTTTGCGCGTCGGGCAGCTCGCCCATGGAGCCGCGCAGCTTGTCGGCGTAGCCCAGTTCGTTGAGCGAGTCGTGCAGTTGCCGGGTCAGCAGGCCGATCTTCTGATGGACTTCGGCGGGCTGTTGGCTGTGGTCCGGTGTGGCGTCCATGATGTCATAGCCCCATCTTCTTGAGAATCAAGGTCACCTTTTCTTCCAGCGTGGCCTTGGTAAAGGGCTTGACGATGTAGCCTGCTGCGCCACCCTGGGCTGCGGCCACGATGTCTTCCTTGCGGGCTTCGGCGGTGACCATGAGGACGGGCAAGTGCTTGAGCTTGTCGTCCTTCTTGATCTCCGCCAGCAACTGGAACCCGTTCATGTTGGGCATGTTGATGTCGGTGACCACGAAGTCGAACTTGCTGTTGCGCAGCTTGTTCAGCGCGGCAACGCCATCCTCGGCTTCATCGGCATCGGCAAAACCGCTTTCCTTGAGCAGGTTGCGCACGATGCGCCGCATGGTGGAGAAGTCGTCAACAATCAAAAAACGAAGGGCTGTGGTCACGTGGGACCCTTTCGGTCGGAAGTATCTGTAAGTATTGTCATGGGCGGCAGCGTTGGTGACAAGTCGTAACCGTCATCTGCCTGGGGGGGGATTTTCCCGCTTTTCATTCAACAGTTCTGTGGAAGTGATTTCGGGGATCCCTTTACCCATGAGACGTTCTTCGGCTTCGCGGGTCAGCACCGTGATGGTGATGCGCCGGTTGGCGGGAGCGCGCGGGTTTTTTGGCTCCAGCAGATCGCTGGCCGCCAGGCCCACCACACGTCCCAGTTTAGCGTCTGGCATGCCGGCCGAGACCAATTCGCGCCGCGACGCGTTGGCCCGGTCGGCCGACAGCTCCCAGTTGCTGTAGCCGCGGTCGCTGTTGCCATACGGCACGGCATCGGTGTGGCCGGCCAGGCTGATGCGGTTTTCGACGCTGTTCAGGGCGGCGCCGATTTCGCGCAGAATTTCGCGCATGTAGGGTTTCACCAACGCACTGCCGCTGTCGAACATGGGGCGGTTCTGGTCGTCGATGATCTGGATCTGCAGGCCGTCGGGGGTGATGTCGATACGGATCTGCGACTTGTATTCGTTCAGGCGCGGGTTTTCGGTGATGAGCGCGTCGATCTTGGCCTCCAGGGCCTTGATGCGGTCCAGGTCCTGCTTGGCGCGCTCGGCCCGGGCGGCGTCGATGCTCATGCGGCGCTGTTTGGCCTCTTCCACGTCGGAGCGGCGCACCTGGCCGTGCACCTTGGCCAAGTCGTTGCCGCCGCCAGGAATCACGCTGGAGCTGTTGCCCGAGCCGTCGCCCCCGGTCATGGCGACTTTGAGCGGCGAAGAAAAGTACGCCGCGATCCCCTGCAGCTCGCCCTTGGCGGTGGAGCCCAGCAGCCACATCAGCAAAAAGAACGCCATCATCGCCGTCACGAAGTCGGCGTACGCGATCTTCCAGGCGCCGCCATGCACCGCATGGCCGCCTTTCTTGATGCGCTTGATGATGATGGGCTGGAGCTTCTTTTCTGCCATGGCGCTCGGGAATCAGGGGAGGGGGCGTGCCGCTCCTGCTACTTCTTGCCTTTCACATGCCCTTCGAGCTCGGAGAAGCTCGGGCGGACGTTGGAGAACAGCACCTTGCGGCCGAACTCGATGGCCGTGGCGGGGTTGTAGCCCTGCATGCTGGCCAGCAGTGTGGACTTGATGCACAGCAGTTCCTTGGCGGCGTCCTCGGTCTTTTGCTCGACCAGGCCGCCCAGGGGCTCGACCACGCCGTAGGCCAGCAAGATCCCGAGGAACGTACCCACCAGCGCCGAGCCGATCATGCCGCCCAGCACCGACGGCGGCTGGCCCACCGAGCCCATGGTGTTCACCACGCCCAGCACGGCGGCCACGATGCCGAAGGCGGGCAGGGCGCCGGCCAGCCGGGCCAGCGCGGCCACGGGGGCGTGCGCCTCCTGGTGGTGGGTGTCGATCTCGCTGTCCATCAGCGCCTCGATCTCGTGGGAATTAAGGTTGCCCGACACCATCATGCGCAGGTAGTCGGTGGTGAACTCGATCACGTGGTGGTCGCTGCCCACCGTGGGGTATTTCTTGAAGATCTCGGATTCATGGGGCGCCTCGACATCCTTTTCGATCGCCATCAGGCCTTCCTTGCGGGCCTTTTGCAGGATGTCGTAGAGCATCGCCATGAGCTCCATATAGCGCTCCTTGGTGTACTTGGAGCCCTTGAGTGCCATCGGAATGGCGGCCATGGTTGCCTTGATCACCTTGGGCTGGTTGTTCACCACGAAGGCGCCCAGGGCGCCGCCCAGGATGGTGATGATCTCGAAGGGCAGCGCCTTCAGGATCACGCTGATGTTTCCCCCGTGCACGATGTACACGCCGAAGATGCAGCCGAGGCAGACGACGTAACCGATGATGACAAACATGCTGTGGACGTGTTGGGCGGCAACTGCGATGAGGCCGGGAACGGCGGATGGGGCACGGCGGCTGGCGGTGCAGCTTACCGAAGGTTACTGCAAATGTATCGGATTGAAGAGCGCCAAATGGCATCAAGAGAGCGGAGATCACAGGGCTTCTTGGGGAAATGGCGCTGCAACGCAACGGCGCCATGGGTGCGATGGGCGGAAATGTGTAACAGCGCAGAGATGCCGCCGCCCGGTCACGCTGCGGCCCGGCACGCCGCCGGCCGGCCACAAGAAGGCGGCGTCGGCGCGGCCCATGCAGAGGCTGGGCGATGGAAGGCCACTGCTCCCGGGCGCGGCGAAGGACAGCAGGGCATGGCGGCGTCCCTGCATGGCATTGCGGCTGCAGATTGGAGTCAAACATGCCTGCGCCGCTCTTCTGGCAAGCGCCAGTAGCTATCTATTTAATAGCATTTGCCAGGGCGGGCGCACCGCACGCCTGCCGCGCGGCGGCATCAATCGCTGCATTTGGGGCGCTTTTGCGCGCCCACTGGGCCTTTTGGCGCCGCGGGGGCTGCACTATGCTGCGGGCATGAAAGCCGTACTGCTCGCGGGGGGACTGGGAACCCGCATCTCGGAAGAGTCGCACCTGCGCCCCAAGCCCATGATCGAGATCGGTGGGCGGCCCATCCTTTGGCACATCATGAAGATGTATGCCGCCCATGGTGTGAACGACTTCATCATCTGCCTGGGCTACAAGGGCTACGTCATCAAGGAATACTTCGCCAACTACTTCCTGCACATGTCCGACGTGACCTTCGACATGGCCAACAACCGCATGGAAGTGCACCACCGCCACGCCGAGCCCTGGCGCGTGACCCTGGTGGACACCGGCGAAAGCACGCTGACCGGCGGGCGCCTCAAGCGCGTGGGTGAATACCTCGAGCCCGACGAGCCCTTCTGCTTCACCTACGGCGACGGCGTGGCCGACATCGACATGCCCGCCCAGTTCGCCTTTCACCGCGCGCACGGCAAGCTGGCCACCGTCACCGCCGTGCTGCCCCCCGGCCGCTATGGCGCGCTGATGCGCGACGGCGACCGGGTCGAAGGCTTCGTCGAAAAGCCGCGGGGCGACGGCGGCTGGATCAACGGCGGGTTCTTCGTACTGTCCCCGCGGGTGCTCAGCCGCATCGAGGGCGATGCCACCCCCTGGGAGGCCGAGCCCATGGACACCCTGGCGCGCGACGGCGAGCTGATGGCCTACGAGCACCACGGCTTCTGGCAGCCCATGGACACGCTGCGCGAGAAGAACCTGCTCGAAGACCTGTGGCAAAGCGGCCAGGCGCCCTGGAAGCGCTGGTGATGGCGGCAGTCCCGACGACGACAACCCCAAGGCAGCAGCACCATGCGTCCTGATCCCGACTTCTGGCGCGGCAAGCGCGTGTTGCTGACGGGCCACACCGGCTTCAAGGGCGCGTGGCTGGCCCTGTGGCTGCAGCGCCTGGGCGCACAGGTCACCGGCGTGGCCCTGCCGCCCCCGGCCGACCCCAACCTGTTCACGCTGGCGCGGGTGGACGAGCGCATGGACAGCCATTTCTGCGACGTGTGCAACCCCCAGGCCCTGGCGATGCGCATCCGCGCCGCGCGGCCCGACGTGGTGCTGCACCTGGCCGCGCAGGCGCTGGTGCGCGCAAGCTATGCCGACCCGCTGGCCACCTTGGCCACCAACATCATGGGCACGGCCCACGTGCTCGATGCCCTGCGCGGCCTGCCCGAGGCGCGCGTGGCCCTGGTCGTCACCACCGACAAGGTCTACCGCAACCGCGAATGGGCCTACCCCTATCGCGAGGACGACCCGCTGGGCGGGCACGACCCCTACAGCGCCAGCAAGGCCGCGGCCGAACTGGTCACCGCCAGCTACCGCGACGCCTTTTTGGCACCGCAGGGCGTGGCCGTGGCCACGGCCCGGGCGGGCAACGTGATCGGCGGCGGCGACTGGGCGCAGGACCGCCTGCTGCCCGACGCCGTGCGCGCCTGGGAAAAGGGCGAGACGCTGCACATCCGCCGCCCGGACGCCACGCGCCCCTGGCAGCATGTGCTCGAACCCCTGGCCGCCTACCTGCGGCTGGCGCAGCGCCTGTGGGATGCCCCGTCGCTGGCGGGCCCCTACAACTTCGGGCCGCTGCCGCACGAGGCCGCCAGCGTCAAAAATGTGATCGAAATGGCCTCTGGCGCTTATCCAACCAGCGCCGTAAGCTATGAAAATGATAGTGATGGCCCGCACGAGGCCGGCTGGCTGGCGCTGGAAACCGCCCACGCCCGCCAGGCACTGGGCGTGGCGCCGCGCTGGGCGCTGACCACGTCCGTCGCCCGCACCATGAACTGGTACCGCCAGCAGCACGGCGGCGCCGATGCCCGCACGCTGTGCCTGGCCGACATCGCCGCCTGGGAGGCGCAGGCGTGAGCCGCCTTGGCCGCACACCCTTGCCCCTGGCCGGGCTGTTCCGCATAGAGCGGCAGCCGCTGGCCGACGAGCGCGGCTTCTTCGCCCGCCTGTTCTGCGCGGACGAACTGGCCGCCGCCGGCTGGACGCATCCCATCGCGCAGATCAACCACAGCCACACGGCGCGCGCCGGCACCGTGCGCGGCCTGCACTACCAGCGGCCGCCGCATGCCGAGATGAAGCTCGTCACCTGCCTGCGTGGCGAGGTGCTGGACGTGGCCGTGGACCTGCGCCACGGCTCGCCCACCTTCTTGCAGTGGCATGCCGAGCGCCTGTCGGCGGACAACGGCACCGCGCTGCTCATCCCGCCGGGCTTTGCGCACGGCTTTCAGGCCCTGACCGACCAGGCCGAGCTGCTGTACTGCCACTCGGCCGCCCATGTGCAAGGGGCCGAGGCGGGCCTGAACCCGCTGGACCCGCGCCTGGCCATCGCCTGGCCGTTGCCGCCCGCGGGCCTGTCGCCGCGCGACGCCAGCCAGCCCTGGCTGACCGACGGGCCCGGCCCCGAATTCGAAGGAGTGCGCCTGTGAAGTGCCGACACTGCGGCAGCCCGCTGCAACTGCCGTTCCTGGACCTGGGCAGCGCGCCCCCGTCCAACGCCTACCTGCCCGAGGCCGCGCTGCGCGCGCCCGAGACCTGGTTCCCGCTGCGCGTGCTGGTGTGCGAGACCTGCTGGCTGGTGCAGACCGAAGACCACGCCGGGCGCGAGGCGCTGTTCACCGACGACTACGCGTACTTCAGCTCGTTCTCGTCGTCCTGGCTGGCCCATGCCGATGCGTACGTCGGCGCGATGCGCGAGCGCCTGGCGCTGAATGCCGACAGCTGCGTGGTCGAGGTCGCCTCCAACGACGGCTATCTGCTGCAGTACGTGCAGGCCGCGGGCATCCCCTGCTACGGCGTGGAGCCCACGGCCAGCACCGCAGCCGCCGCCCGCGCCAAAGGCATCGAGGTGGTCGAGCGCTTCTTCGGCGTGGCCCTGGCCGACGAGCTGGCCGCCGCCGGCCGCCAAGCCGACCTGATCGCCGCGAACAACGTGCTGGCGCACGTGCCCGACATCAACGACTTCGTAGGTGGTTTTACCCGACTGCTCAAGCCCCACGGCGTGGCCACGTTCGAGTTTCCGCACCTGCTGCGCATGGTGCAGGGCTGCCAGTTCGACACCGCCTACCACGAGCACTACTCCTACCTGTCGCTCACCGCCGTGCAGCGCATCTTCGCGGCCAACGGCCTTGTGGTGCTGGACGTGCAGGAGCTGCCCACCCACGGCGGCAGCCTGCGCGTGTTCGCGGGCCGGGCCGACGCGGCCGGCCACCCGCAGGCCACGGCCGAGGGCGCCAGCCATGTGCGGCAGGTGCTGGCCACCGAGGCCGCTGCAGGGCTGCTGGGTGCCGATTTTTATGGCGATTTCCAGGCCCAGGCCTTGCGCATCAAGCGCGAGCTGCTCACTTTTTTATTGCAATGCCAGGCCGATGGCATCACCGTGGGTGCCTATGGCGCAGCCGCCAAGGGCAACACCCTGCTCAACTTCGCGGGTGTGCGGCCCGATTTGCTGGCCTACGTGGTGGACAAGAACCCCGCCAAGCAAGGCCAGTACCTGCCCGGCAGCCGCATCCCGGTGGTGAGCGAGGCGCACCTGCACGCCCACCGGCCCCAGCGCGTGCTGATCCTGCCGTGGAACCTGCGGGACGAAGTCAGCGCGCAGCTGAGCGGCATACGGGCATGGGGAGGGCAGTTCGTCACGGCCGTTCCCCGCCTGGAAGTCTGGTAGCCGCCTCACGCGCTCCCTGCGCATCCGCGACGCAAAGCAACGCACCCGCCACGCCCCATCTGAACCGTACACAACCGAAGGAGACCACCATGATCCCAATGTTCAAGCCCTTGATCGAACAGGAAGAAATCGATGCCAGCCGAGAGTCGCTGGAGCTGGGATGGCTCGGCATGGGCAGCTACGTGTCGGGTTTCGAGAAAAAGGTGAAAGAGATCCTGCAGGCCCCGGACCGCCATGTGGCCGCGGTGAGCACCGGCACTGCGGGCCTGCACATCGCGCTGCTGCTCGCAGGCGTGGGCCCGGGTGACGAGGTGATCGTGTCGGCCTTCAACTGCTCGGCCGACTACCAGGCCATCACCTGGGTGGGGGCGGACATCGTGTTCTGCGACTGCACCGACGACACGCTGGAGCTGGACCTCGCCAAGGCCGAGTCCCTGGTGGGGCCGCGCACCAAGGCCATCATCGTGATGGACTACGACTGCATCATCAGCAACCACGAGGAGATTGCCGCGTTTGCAGAACGCCACAAACTGCGCGTCATCCACGACGCGGCCCACTCGTTCGGCTCCAGCTACAAGGGGCGCATGGTCGGCAGCTTTTCGGACATCTGCGTGTTCAGCCACGACCCGGTCAAGACCGTGACCTGCCTGGACGGCGGCACCGTGGTCGTGCGCACCGAAGAGGAGCTTCGCCGCGTGCACGAACTGCGCCTGCTCGGCATGCAGCAGCCTGCCGAGGTGATGTACCAGAACAAGCGCGCCTGGACGTTCGACGTCGAGCGGGTGGGCTTTCGCTACCACATGCTCAACATGCACGCCGCGATCGGCCTGGCCCAGCTGGGCAAGCTCGACGTGATCAAGTCGAGCCGCCAGGCGGCATCGCGCCGCTACAACGAAAAGCTGCAGGGCATCGCACAGGTGCGCACGCCCGCGACCGACTTTGCCGATGTGAACCCGTTCCTGTACTACATCCGGGTGCCGGCGGAGCACCGCGATGCGCTGCGCGACTTTCTGAAGGCCAATGGCGCCGACACGGGCATCCACTGGCAGCCGGGCCATTGGTTCTCGCTGTGGAAGGACTGCCGCGCCGGCGACCTGTCCGTGACGGACAGCGTGGGCAAAGGCATTCTCTCGCTGCCCCTGCACTCGCGCATGTCGCTGGACACGGTGGACGCCGTGGCCGAGCAGGTGCGCCGCTATTTCGAGCAAGCCTGACGAACGGGGGGCGGCCATGCAAGCACCCACTCCTGGACAGCAGCTTTTCGCTGCGATCAAGCAGACGGCCCGCGCTGGCGAGCCTGGGCTGGTGCTGCCGGTGGGGCAACCGCTGGCGGCGGTCGTGCGGCCCATCGCCACCGTGCCCGGGCACACCGATGCCCTGGACGCGCAGCTGCTGACGGACTGGCGCAATCGCCACGTCAAATCCTTCCTGACCGAATTCGTCTCCACCCCCGAGCGCACGGCGGCCTGGCTGGCCGGTGCGGTCCATGGCAACCCGGGCAAGATGCTGTTCATGGTGGAGACCCTGGACGGCGCGCGTGTGGGGCATGTGGGCCTGGGCTTCATCGACTGGCAGCGGGGGTACGGCGAGGCCGATGCCATCGTGAGCGGAGGCGCGTCGCCCCCGGGGTTGATGAAGGCCTCGCTGCTGGTGCTCATGCGCTGGGCCCGCGACGCGCTGGGGCTGCAGACCCTGGCGGTGCGGGTGCGGTCGGACAACCCCGCGGTCGAGTTCTACCGCAAGGTGGGTTTTCAGGAATACCAGCGCGTGCCCATCGTCGCGACCAACGTGCCGGGTGGCGTGGACTGGAACGAAGACCCCGCGGCGGTCGGCGCGCCGGCCAGCCTGGTGTACATGCAATTGCAGCTGCCCGCGGCCTGAATGACTGACCGATTGACCGATTGACTGATTGACTGATTAAGCGGCTGCGGCGCACCGCCTTGGGAGACTCCACCATGGACATCTTGCGGATGGACCGCGACCGGTTGCTGCGCTACGTGGTGCAGCAGCTGCACAACACCCTGCCCGACGACTTCGACCCGCGCCCCGACATCGATGCGCACCTGGACGAGGCGCTGCACCGGCTGCACACGTGCATCAATGCCGTGCGGCCCTGGCGGCAGGACTGCTTCGACCCGCTGCACTCCACGCAGTACTGCAGCTTTCTGTACTTTCTGGCGCACACCATCTGGCGCAGCACCGGCAACGCCGACACGCCCACGCGGCTCTTCTTGCTGAACAAGGCGCTGAACGGCATCGATCTCTTTTATGAAATCGAGCTGCCGCCGGTGTTCTTCATCGGCCATTCCGTCGGCATCGTCTTTGCCAAGGCCACCTACGGCAACTACCTGGTGATCTACCAGAACTCCACGGTGGGCAAGAACCACGGCGTGGCGCCGGTGCTGGGAGAGGGGGTCGTGATGTACCCCGGCACCGCCATCATCGGCGGCTGCCAGGTGGGCGATGCCACGGTGCTGTCGCAGGGCACGAGCCTGGTCAACACCAGCACGCCGGGGCACTGCACCGTGTACCCGGCCGACGCCGGCAAGGTGAGCTTCAAGCCCACCCGGCGCGACGCCTTGCAGGACATCTTCCGGCTCTGACGCGACCACGGCGACGGCGACGGCGAACGTACGCGCGTCGTCTGTCAATCAACTCATCGGTCAGCCGGCCGCGACGCCCATCCCCATCGCCTGCGTGGCGTGCTGCAGGTAGGTCACCGCAAACTCGGTGTGTCCATGGGCATGCTCCACCTCGGCCAGGCAGGCCAGGGCCACAGGGTCGTGTGGCACGGCGCTGAGCACCAGCTCCGCCAGTTCCGTCACGGCCACCCAGTGGCGGCCCGTGACACCTTGCGCCGGTCCCGGCGCCGCAGGCGTTGGGGGCGCCGCCTTGGCTTTTTCCACCAGGTCCTGCAGGAGCTGGTGGGCTTCGTGCAGGCTCACCCGGTGGCCGGGCTTCAGGCCCACGCCGGGCACGGGGGGCTGCGTCCACTCCTGCGGATACTGCTGCACCCAGGCCTGGATGGCCTGCTCCTGCGCCTCGGGGTCGTCCGGGTGTTCGGCCCGGGCCAGCCACTGCAGCCACATGACCCGCAGGCCCTCGCCGAAGCACTGGTTGTACAGGTCCTCGCGCATCAGGGGTGAGTTCTCCGTCTCGCCGCGCAGGCTGAGCCGCAGGTCGTTGAGCGCCGGCACGTCGGCCGCCAGGCCCGCCGCGATGCGCACGTAGTCGTCCGGCGTCTCGGCCAGCCACTCGGTGCGGCCCAGGTAGGTGAGCATGCCCACGCCCATGCGGCTCTTGAAGCTCTCGCCCACCATGGAAACGATGGGCACGCCCATCCACAGCACGTCGAAGGTGGTGGTGCCGCCGGTCAGCGGAAACGGGTCCAGCGCGATGTCGATGCGGTGGTAGGTGAGGTACTGGTTGTCGTGGCTGAGTGCCACCAGGTCTACGCGCGCCGGGGGCAGGCCCAGCCGCTCGCACCGGTCGCGGTAGGCCTGCGCGAACTCGGGGCGGTCGAGGTTCTTGCCTTCGATCAGCAATCGGGAATCAGGCACGGCCGCAAGAATCCTGCCCCACAGCGCCAGCACCTCGTCCGTGAGCTTGCCCAGGTTGTTGCAGCTGCCGAAGGTGACGAAGCCGTTGCTCACCGCGGGTGATGCGCGCACCTGGTAGCGGGGCTGGTAGCGCCACAGGGGGTTGCGGCTCATGGGCCGGTAGCAGGCGAACAGCGTCGGCAACCGGTAGAGGTGCTCGGTGTATTGCGTCTCGGCCCCGGGCGGGTCGGTGATCTCGTCGGAGAATTTGTAGTCGACCGCCTCCAGGCCGGTCGTGGCCGGAAACCCGAGCCAGGACACCTGGACGGGGGCGGGCTTGTGGGCCAGGGCCAGCAGCCCGTTGTTGCCAGTATGGCCGGCCAGGTCGATCAGGATGTCGATGCCCTGCGCGTGGATGGCCTTCGCTTGCTGCTCCGGCGTGAACCCGGCCAGCCGCACGAAATGGTCGACATGGCGCTCCACGCGGTCCGTGACATGGTCGGAGCGGGGGAACAGGAAGAAGGCATAGACCTCGAATTGCCGCCGGTCGAGCTGTGCCAGCAGGCCTTCCACCGAGTACATCACCGCGTGCACCCGGAAGTCGGGCGACAGGAACCCGATCTTCAGGCGCCGCCACGGCGGGCCGCGGTGCGCGTCGAAATGGGGCCACTCGGGCCGCAGCGGGGGCTCGAACACGCTGCCGAAGTGCCGCGCCGCCACCGACAGCTGCGACGCATCCACCTGGGGGTCCGCCAGCATGAACAGCAGCCGGTTGGTGTAGTTGCCCGGGTCGTTGGGGCGCAGCGCGATGGCTTTCTCGCAGTCGTGGACGGCCTCGCGCACCTGGCCCAGCTCGCGCCGGTGGATGGCGCTCTGCATCAGGGCCGCCACCTGGTCGTGGAGCGTGTCCGCCAGCCTGGCGGCTTCCTGGCTGGCGGCAAAACCCTTGTCATGCAGGTTGATCAGGTAGCAGCACTCGGCCAGCTTGATCCAGGCGATGGCCTGCAGGGGGCGCAGGGCGCACACCTTCTCCAGCAGCGGCAGGGCGTCGATGTTGTAGGCGTGCTCGATCAGGATGTTGGCGTAGTTGACGAGCAACTCGGCATCGTCCGGCCAGTAGATCCGCGCCTGCTTGTAGGCCTTGAGCGCGCCATCGAAGTCGCGCTCTTTGTTCAGCGAGAAGCCCAGCAGGCGGTGCGCGGTGAGGTGTCGCCCGTTCTTGCGCAGCGTCTGGCGGCACAGGCGGGTGAGGAGCGGCCAGTCAGCGGCGGTGAGCGCCGCACGCAGGCGGGCGTCGTCCTGTTCGGTGTGTTTGGGTTGCACGTTGCGGCCGATCTCCGGGCAAAGGGGCTTCAATGGGGCAGTGTGCCACGCACAAAGGCAAAGGGGCCCGTCGGGGCCCCTTTGTCGTCGTCATCGTTCCACCACCTGAGGGGCTGGCACCAGGCTGCTGGTGAATTACTTGAGCAGCGAGAGCACGCCCTGCGGGATCTGGTTGGCCTGGGCCACCATGGCGGTGCCGGCCTGTTGCAGGATCTGGGCGCGCGAGAGGTTGGCGGTTTCCGCGGCGAAGTCCGCGTCCTGGATGCGGCTGCGCGAGGCGGAGAGGTTCTCCGACGTGATCTGCAGGCTGGCAATGCTGGTCTCGAAGCGCGACTGCATGGCGCCCAGCTTGGCGCGTTCGCCGCTGATGAAGGCCAGGGCCGAGTCCACGGTCTTCAGGGCATCGGTCGCGTTGGTGAAGGTGGTCACATCCAGGTTGGCCACCGTGTGCAGCGACGAGCCGCCGTTGTCCAGCTGGTTGCTGGCCGAGGTCAGGGCGAACGACTTTTCGGAGTCGAGCGTGATGTAGCCACCGGTGGAGACGTTCTCTGCCGTGGTGTCGGCAGTCAGCGTGCGGGCCGTGCCGTTGCTGGCGCCGGCGGCGTCGTAGCCCGTCACGGTGACAGCGGCCGCGTTGGCGTTGGCGGTGTCGCCGATCACGATGTCATTGCCGGTCGCGTTGGTCAGGATGATCTGCGTGCCGTCCGAGCTCAGCGAGGCGTTGATGCCCGTCTTGGCCGATTGCTCATTGATGGCCGACACCGCGGGCGACAGGCGGTCGGTGCCGGTGGCGGACGTCAGCGTGAACGACACGGTGCGGGCGGCCCCGATGTTGTCGCCTTCCAGCGTCAGCGAGTACGAACCGGCCGATGCCATGCCGGCCAGGCGCACTTCGGTGCGGGCCGTGGCGGTGACGCCGGTGGTGGACTGCAGGGAGTTGATCTGGTCGGCCGTGGCCTTGGCGGTGGCGTTGGAGGCCACCGTCATGGTGCCGGTGCCCAGATAGCCGCTGATGGACACAGCGCCGCTGGTCACGCCGTTGGAGACGGCCGTGGTGCCGCTGACCGGCGCCTGCGCGCCGATGCCGGAACCGTTGGAGGCGATGTTCTGGTTGTTGCCGTACACGCTGGTGCGCAGGTTGGCGGTGGCCGCCACAATGGTCTGGTTGGCGTTGGCACCGACCTGGAACTGCTGCGTACCAAATGTGCCGTCCAGCAATTTCTGGCCGTTGAATTCGGTGGTTTGCGAAATCCGGTCAAGTTCTGCCACCAATTGGCCGACTTCCTGTTGCAGGGCCTGGCGGTCGCCGGCACTGTTGGACGCGTTGGCCGACTGGACGGCCAGTTCACGCACCCGCTGCAGGATGTTGCCGGCGGAGCCCATGGCGCCTTCGGCCACCTGGGCGAGAGAAATCCCGTCGTTCGCATTGCGAACAGCCTGGTTCAGGCCACGGATCTGGCTGGTAAAGCGCTCGGAAATCGCCAGGCCCGCCGCGTCGTCCTTGGCGCTGTTGATGCGCAAGCCCGACGAGAGGCGTTGGATGGCGGTGTTCAGCGAGGCCTGGCTGGTGCCCAGATTGCGCTGCGCGGTGAGCGAGCTGATGTTGGTATTGATGGTTGCTGCCATGGCGAAACTCCTTAACGTCGCAAGACGGATCTGTTTGCCGGTTCAAGCGCACCCGTCCGGCTGTCAATGAGGGAACGATGGACGAATTGTGGAGACGCCACTTTTTGGCGTTGGGGAGATAAGCGGCAAAAAAGTCGCACAACTTGTGCGTTTGACCCTCAAGTTTTCCGGCGGCGACCCGAAAACATTTGCAACGGTCCGTAAGCGGCCCGCCGTTCACCAGAGGCTAAGGAGCGCTGGAGAACCCAGGAGGCCAGCGTGGTGCTGGCGACCCCGGCCGGCGGCAACGCCATATTCAGTCAGTTCTTTCTGGAGATTTGCAATGGCTTCCACCATCAATACCAACATCGCCTCGCTCACCGCTCAGCGCAACCTCGGCACCAGCCAAACCTCGCTGAACACGTCCATCCAACGCCTGTCCTCGGGCCTGCGCATCAACAGCGCCAAGGACGACGCGGCTGGCCTCGCGATTTCCGAGCGTTTCACCAGCCAGATCCGCGGCCTGAACCAAGCGGTTCGCAATGCCAACGACGGTATCTCCCTGGCGCAGACCGCTGAAGGCGCACTGAAGGCTTCGGGCGACATCCTGCAACGTGTGCGTGAACTGGCTGTGCAATCGGCCAACGCCTCCAACAGCGCTGGCGACCGCCAGGCCCTGCAACAGGAAGTGGGCCAACTGGTTTCCGAACTGGACCGCATCTCGCAAACCACCGAATTCAACGGCGCCAAGCTGCTGGACGGCTCGTTCGGTACGCAACAGTTCCAAGTGGGCGCCAACGCCAACCAGACCATCGTGGCTGCCACCGCCAACCTGCGCACCAGCGTGTACGGCAACAACCAGAACGTGGCCTCCAACGGCTCCGGCATCGGCGCACAAGCCCCTGCCAGCGGCACGACGGCTGTGAACAACGGCGTGACCAGCGGCGCTGTGTCCATCAGCGGCTACCTGGGCACCGGCAGCCTGACCGTGGCGTCCAGCGCCACCGCCAAGGCCACGGCCGACCAGATCAACGGTATCAAGGCCAGCACTGGCGTGACCGCCACGGCCCGCACCGAAGTGCGCCTGGGCGGCATGGCATCGACCGGCTCCTACTCGCTGACCCTGGAAGGCGACAACGCCGGCGCACCCCGCACCGTGTCGTTCACGCTGACGTCCGCCACCGGCACCGACCGCCTGTCGGCCGCTGTGTCCGCCATCAACGACCAGACCGCCAAGACCGGTATCAATGCGTCGCTGAGCTCCGACGGCACGCAAGTGATCCTGACCAACGCCACCGGCAATGACATCGTGGTGGGCGACACCGCCAATGCCAACGCTGCCGCCGTGACGGTGACGGGCTACGACGCTGCCGGCGCCAGCAACGGCACCGCCCGCACGCTGACGGCCGACACCACGGCAGAAAACGTGTCCACCGGCGGTTACATCACGCTGGACTCGGAAAAGTCCTTCGCCATCACCTCGGCCAGCAACCAGCTGGACGCAGGCGGCTCGGCACTGCAAACGGTGGCCAACCTGGACGTGACCACGTTCGGCAACGCCACCAACGCCCTGAAGACCGTGGACTCCGCCCTGGCCTTCATCAACGGCGAACGCGCCAAGCTCGGTGCTCTGCAATCGCGCTTCGAAACCTCGATCAGCAACCTGCAAGTGACGTCGGAAAACCTGTCTTCTTCGCGCAGCCGCATCCTGGATGCCGACTTCGCCGCAGAAACGGCCAACCTGTCGCGCTCGCAGATCCTGCAACAGGCCGGCACGGCGATGGTGGCCCAGGCCAACCAGCTGCCACAGGGTGTGTTGGCCCTGCTGCGTTAAGCGGCGGGTAGGGCGGTCGGGGCGTTGCAGCGCCCCGGCGGGACCAGGCGGCGGCAGATTTCTGTCGCCGCCATTTGGCTTTTTGGCGGCAGATTGCTTCGCTGCCATCGGGCACTTCAAGCCAGCGGGTGCCAGGACCGCTGGATAAGACGGGTTTCCTGGTGTGAATACGGACGATGCTGGCGGCCATTCGGCGCCATAATTTCCGTTGGACCAGTTCAGGAGGTTGTTATGGCCACGATTTCATCCGTAGGTGTCGGCACGAATGGGCTGAATGTCAAAGACATCATTTCCAAGTTGGTCGAACTGGAAAAAGCGCCACTGACCAAGCTGGGTGTCGAGGCCGCCACGGTCAAGACCAAAATTTCCGCCTTCGGCCAGATCAAGTCGATGGTGTCCACGCTGCAGGATGCCGCGAGCAAGCTGACCAGCGTGACGGGCTGGAATGGTGTCTCCACCACCTCGTCCGATTCCAAATTCGTATCCGCCACCGCTGTCGGTGGCACCTTGCCCACCACGTTCAGCGTGGAGGTGCAGAGCCTGGCCAAGGCCCAGGCCACCGCCTCCGCGGCACTGCTGCCGGTCGGCGGTGCGCTGGGCGCCGGTACGCTGCGCCTGGAGCTGGGCAAGTGGAGCGTCTCTCCGGCGTCTTTCACGCCCGGGTCCGGCCAGCCGGTCGATATCACCGTCAGTGCGAGCGACAAGCTGTCCGACGTGGCCAGCAAGATCAATGGCTCCAATGCGGGCGTGACGGCGTCGATCCTCACGGACGCCTCGGGCGAGCGTCTGCTGCTGCGCAGCAAGAGCACGGGCGAGGAGTTCGGCTTTCGCCTGAGCGTGATGGAAGGCGCCGACACCGATCCGCTGAGCGCGGGCAACACCGATGCCTCGGGCCTGTCGCGCCTGGTGGCCGGCTCCACCGTGACGGCCGTGGCCGCCGACGCCAAGGCGACGGTGAACGGCATTGCCGTGTCGTCCGCGACGAACACCTTCGCGTCCACGGTGTCCGGCGTGACCTTCAAGGCCGAGCAGGTCACCACCGCGCCGATCGACATCACCGTGGGCAAGGACCAGTCGGCGATCCAGTCCAACATCGACGGCTTCGTGAAGGCGTACAACGCCATCAACGAACTGCTGCAAGATGCGACCAAGTACGACGCCAAGACCAAGTCGGCCGGCCTGCTGCAGGGCGACTCCACGACCGTGGCGCTGCAGAACTCGCTGCGCAACGCGATCCAGTCGGTCACCACGGGCGGCGGCGCCTTCCAGCGCCTGGCCGATGTGGGCATCACCCAGCAGCTGGGCGGCAACCTGGCGGTGGACACCACCAAGCTGAACAAGGCACTGTCCGAAAATCCGGACGATGTGAAGAACCTGTTTCGCAATACCGGCGGCGGCGCGGCGGACGGCATTGCCGTGCAGCTCAAGGCGCTGACCACCAACCTGCTGTCCAACGACGGATTCTTCAAATCCAAGGACGACACGCTGCAGCTGAACCTCAAGCGCAACTCGCAGGACCAGACCCGCGTGAGCGAGAAGGTCGACTCCTTCGAGAAGCGGATCACGCGGCGCTACAACGCGCTCGATACCCAGCTGAGCAGCTTGAACGGCCTGAACACCTATATCTCGCAGCAGGTGGCCGCCTGGAACAAATCGACGGGCTAAAGAGGCTTCAGTTTTTCTGGCGCAGGCCGATAACTCAAGTAATACCTCGGAAGGATTGTCAGCATGTTCAGCGCCTACAGCCCTCGTGCAGCCAACGCTTATCAGCGCATCAATGTGGAGACCAGCATGCACACGATGGACCAGCACCAGCTGGTCGCATTGCTGTATGAAGGTGTCCTCAACGCCATCGCCACCGCGCGGGGCTCCCTGGCCCGTGGCGACGTGCTGGGCAAGGTCAACGCCATCGGCAAGGCGGTGCGGATCCTCGAAGAAGGACTGAGCACGTCGCTGGACAAGGTGGACGGCGGTGAGCTGGCCGAAAACCTCGGTGCGCTGTACGACTACTGCATGCGCCGCCTGATCCTGGCCAACGCCCGCAACGACGACGCCATCATGCTGGAAGTGATGCGCCTGATCGAACCCGTGGCCCAGGGCTGGGGCGAGATCAAGAAAACCGGCGCGGCTTCCGCGTCTCCCGCCAATTCCCCTGCCGCTGGCCAGCCCGTGCTGGTGGAGGCTTGAGTCATGTCCCACATGCTGATTGATTACTACAAGGCGATTGAAGACAGCAGTGCCAAGATGCTGGAGGCTGCCAAGCTCAAGGACTGGGACGGCGTGGTGCGCTACGAAGGCGCCTGTGCCGTGCTGATCGAGCAACTGCGCTTCAAGTCGCAAGAGCACGAGCTGCTCCCCGAGCACCGCCGCGAAAAAAGCCGCATCATGCAGCGCATCCTGCGCAACGACGCCCAGATCCGCTGCCTGGCAGAACCCTGGCTCGCCCAGTTCGAACACCTGTTCGAAGGCCAGCCGCAGATGATGCACTGAGCCCTGCGCTGAAGCCCAAGACAAAGCCGACCCTACGAGGTCGGCTTTTTCATGGGCCAAATAGGGTGCTACCGCTTGTCTATAAAGCGCAAGCAGCTATCAAATTAAGAGCGATTGGCTCCTGACTCCTGGCGAGAAGGCTCCACGGGCAACGAAGTCCCCCATACCAAGAGCGTAGCGTGTATTTTGGGAGGTAAAAAGTGCCCGCAGCGCTTATCCAACCAGCGCAAGCAGCTACGAAATCAGGAGTAGGCCCCCACGGTTCGATACCGGCGCGGCCCCCGCGAGAGATGCCCAGCAAGGGCCGCCCCGCAGCGAGGGCATCGTCCCCTTGCCCACAGCGCGCAGCGCTGTGAGAGCGAGGGGACGGCGCGCAGCGCCTCAGGGGAGTGCCCCTGCTATACCTGCATGTTCATGATGTCGGTATACGCCTGCACCATGCGGTTGCGCACGTGCAGCGTGGCCTGAAAGCCGATCTGCGCCTTCTGGATGGCCACCATGGTCTCTTCCAGGCTGACCGAGGGGTTTTCCATCTGCACTTCGGTCTGCAGGTTGGACGACTTGTTCTGTGCGGCGCTGACCGACTGCAGCGCGCCCTTGAGCGCGCCCGAGAAACCCACGTCGTTGGCGTCGTTTTGCGGCGCTGCAGCACGGCGCGCCACGCCTGCGCCCGTCAGGGGGGCGGTAGAGCTGGAGATGCGAAGGTCCATGGCTGTGGTTCCGTGGGGAATAGGGGTATGCTGCGTATCCTAGCCATCGCGCCGGGGTTCATCGCTGGGAATTGATGGCCAAACGCGCGGCTTATTCAGCGAACATTTCGGAGGCGGGACCGAATAATCGACCCCACGCTTTGGTCCCTCGTCGGGCCTTCCTTACTGGAACGCAAGATGTCTGCAGTTGCTGAAATACCCCTCAATCCTCCCGCCAGCCCGAACTGGCTGCAGCGGCTGTCCACGCTGGACAGGGCCAAGCGCATGCGGCTGGGCGTGGGTGTGGCGCTGCTGGTCGCGGTGGCCATTGCTGCGATCGTGCTGGGCCGCCAGCCCGACTACCGGGTGCTGTTCGCCAACCTGAGCGACAAGGATGGCGGCGCCATCGTCGCCCAGCTGTCGCAGATGAACGTGCCCTACAAGTACGCGGACGGTGGCGGCGCCATCCTGATCCCGTCGGACCGCGTGCACGACGTGCGCCTGCGCCTGGCCACCCAGGGCCTGCCCAAGGGCTCGGTGACGGGTTTCGAGCTCATGGAGTCCAGCAAGTTCGGCATGACCCAGTTCCAGGAGCGCCTGAACTTCCAGCGCGGGCTGGAGGGCGAGCTGACCCGCTCCATCCAGGCGCTGTCCTCGGTGCAGGGTGCCCGCGTGCACTTGGCGCTGCCCAATCAGAATGGTTTCTTCCGCGAGCAGCAAAAGCCGTCGGCATCGGTGCTGGTCAGCCTGCACCCCGGCCGCATCCTGGACCGGGCCCAGCTGGCGGGCATCGTGCACCTGGTGGCGTCCAGCGTGCCCGAGCTGTCGCCCTCGGCCGTGAGCGTGCTCGACGACACCGGCAAGCTGCTGTCGCAGTCGCCAGACGGCGGCGGCACGGGCACCGAGGTCAATGCGCAGCAACTGCTGCACGTGCAGCAGCTCGAGCAGCAGTACACCCGCCGCATCATGGACATCCTGGAGCCCGTGGTCGGCCGCAACAACGTGAAGGCGCAGGTGACGGCCGAAGTGGACTTCACGCAGACCGAGTCCACGTCCGAGCAGTTCCGTCCCAACCAGACCCCCGATTCCACCGCCATCCGCAGCCAGCAGGTGCTCGAGAGCAAGGGCAGCGCCAACAAGACCGCCACGGGCGTGCCCGGTGCTGTGTCGAACCAGCCACCGGCCCCGACCACAGCGCCCGTCAATGGCGCCAACCCTGCACCCACAGCCGGCAATAGCCAGCAGGGCACCGAAGAGCAGACCAGCAAGCGCGAGTCGACCACGAACTTCGAGGTGGACAAGACCGTGCGCGTCACCCGCGGCAGCACCGGCAACGTCAAGCGCCTGAGCGCCGCCGTGGTGGTGAACTACCAGACGGCCGAGGACAAGGGCAAGCCGATCACCAAGGCGCTGACACCCGAGCAGCTCGAGCAGATGACCGCCCTGGTGCGCGAGACCATCGGCTTCAACAAGGAGCGCGGCGACTCGGTCAACCTCATGAACACGCCGTTCCTGGTCGACGCCACCCCGGTCAACGACACCCCGCTGTGGAAGCAGCCCGAGGTGATCGACCTGGCCAAGACCTTTGCCTGGCCGGTGGGTGCCGTGCTGTTCGCGGCCCTGGTGCTGCTGGGACTGGTGCGCCCTGCGCTCAAGAGCGGCACTGCCGCCAAGCCCCAGCCCGTCGCTGCGGCCGGTGGCCAGCTCGATGCGCTGGAGTCGGAGACGCCCGAGCGCCCCGCGCTGCCGGCGCCGAACAAGAAGGACGAGGTGCTGCCTGCAACGCCCGAGCAGTTGCGCCTGGACGATGCACGCGTGCTGGCCAAGGAAAATCCTGTGGCCGTCGCCAACATCCTGAAGTCGTGGCTCAACGGCGACCCCGCCTGATAAACCCATTCATTCCGGACGACCACCATGGACGAGCAAGGACTCAACGACGCCGCCATCATGCTGATGTCCCTCGGCGAAGAAGAGGCTGCCGAGGTCTTCAAGCACTTCTCGCCCAAGGAGGTGCAAAAGCTGGGCGAGACGATCGCCCGCATGCGGTCGGTCTCGCGCGAGAAGGTCGACCAGGTCATCAACAAGTTCTCCAACGCCGCGTCCGCGCAGAGCCTGCTGGTGTCCGACACCGGCAACTACGTGCGGGCCGTGCTCAAGCGCGCCCTGGGCGACGACAAGGCCGGGCTGCTCATCGACCGGATCCTGCAGGGCGGCGACGTTTCGGGCATCGAAAGCCTCAAGTGGATGGACCCGCTGTCCGTGGCCGAACTGCTGCGCAACGAGCATCCGCAGATCGTGGCGGCGATCCTGGTGCACCTGGACAGCGACCAGGCATCGGGCATCCTCATGCACCTCACGGACCGCCAGCGCAGTGAAATCCTGCTGCGCGTGGCCACGCTGGAGGGCATCCAGCCCACGGCGCTCAAGGACCTGAACGAGGTGCTGTTCAAGGTGCTGGCCGGCGGCGACAAGATCCGCAAGAGCTCGCTGGGCGGCGTCAAGGCCGCGGCTGAGATCATCAACCTGCTGGGCGGCAACATGGACGCCGTCGTGCTCGAATCGATCCGCGGATACGACCCGGACCTCGCCCAGAAGATCATGGACAAGATGTTCGTGTTCGAGGACGTGCTCAAGCTCGACGACAAGGCGATCCAGACCGTGCTCAAGGAAGTGGCGTCCGAGACGCTCATCGTCGCGCTCAAGGGTGCGGTGCCCGAGCTGCGCGAGAAGTTCCTGTCCAACATGTCCTCGCGTGCGTCCGAAGCCATGCGCGAAGACCTCGAGTCGCGCGGCCCCATGCGCCTGTCCGAGGTCGAGGCGCAGCAAAAGGAAATCCTGAAGACCGTGCGTCGCCTGTCCGACGAAGGCCAGATCGTGATCGGAGGCGGTGGTGATGATGCATTCGTCTAGCCGCTCGTACTCCCGCTTCATCCCCAGCGAAGAGGTGGGCGACTTCACCCAATGGAAGTTCGGTGCCGTGGATGGCTCCGACCTGCTCGAGCCCGAGCCCGCCGAAGCGGTGGCGGAGCTGCCGCCCGAGGTGGACGAAGCGGCCCAGCAGGCCCTCGTCCAGCAAGCGTGCGACGATGCCTATGCCGAAGGGTTCGCGCAAGCCCAGGCCGAGACGGCACTCGAGTGGCAGCGCCGCATGGACGCCTACATCGCGCAGCAGGGCGCGGAGACCGCCCAGCGGCTCAAGGGCGTGGAGCAGGCGTTCGACGCGAGCCTGATCGACATGCAGCAGCAGATGGCGCAGCAACTGCTGGAGCTGGCCTGCGACATCGCACGCCAGGTGGTGCGGCAAGAGCTTTCGGTCAACCCCAGCGCACTGCAGCCCGTGGTGCGCGAAGCGGTGAACATGCTCGTCACGGAGGGCCGCCCGGCCATGGTCCGCCTGAACCCTGCCGACATGCAGGCAATCGAGCAGCCGCTGCGCGAAGACCTGGACGGGCCGGGCGTGAAGTGGGTGGCGGATGCCGCCGTGGCGCCTGGCGGCTGCGTGGTCGAGTCCGCCGGCACCGTGGTGGACGGCAGCCTGGACAAGCGCTGGCAGCGGGCCATTGCGGCGCTGGGCCTGCAGTCGCCGTGGCAGGAGCCGGAGAGCCAGCAGGAGAAGGAGGGCGGCGATGAGCGTTGACGCTCCTTCTGCCTGGACGCGGTTCATGGACGACGCGCGCGAGCGCGTGGCCGAGCCGGCGCCCCTGGAGACCCGTGGCACGCTCACGCGCCTGACGGGCCTGGTGCTGGAGGCTGTCGGCATCCGCGTGCCGGTGGGCTCCCAGTGCATGGTGCAGATGCCCGGGCATGAACCGGTGCTGGCCGAAGTGGTGGGCTTTTCTGCCGACCGCGCCTTCCTGATGCCGGCGGGCGACATCCATGGGCTCTCCAGCGGCGCGAGCGTGGTGCCTGCGGCCCCCTATGTGCCCATTCCCCGCCTGGGCGAGCCGGCACGCGTCATCCAGCGCGCCGGCGTGCTGCGCCTGCCGATGGGCGAAGGCCTGCTGGGGCGGGTGGTGGATTCGCAAGGATTGCCGCTGGACCATGGCGGGCCCGTGCAGGACGTGGTGGCCGAGCCCATGGGCCGCCGCCAGATCAACGCCATGGACCGCGACCCCGTGCGCGAGTCGCTGGACACCGGCGTGCGCGCCATCAATGCGCTGCTGACCGTGGGGCGCGGCCAGCGGCTGGGGCTGTTTGCCGGCTCCGGCGTGGGCAAGAGCGTGCTGCTGGGCATGATGGCCCGCTACACCCGCGCCGACGTGATCGTGGTGGGGCTGATCGGCGAGCGGGGCCGCGAGGTCAAGGAATTCGTTGAGGACATCCTGGGCGAAGACGGCCGCGCACGCTCGGTCGTGGTGGCCGCTCCGGCGGATGCGCCGCCGCTGCTGCGCATGCAGGGCGCGGCCTACGCAACCGCCGTGGCCGAGCATTTTCGGGACAAGGGCAAGCATGTGCTGCTGCTCATGGATTCGCTCACGCGCTATGCCATGGCCCAGCGGGAGATCGCGCTGGCCATCGGCGAGCCGCCGGCCACCAAAGGCTACCCGCCATCGTGCTTTGCCAAGCTGCCCCAGCTGGTGGAGCGCAGCGGCAACGGCCTGCACGGCGTGGGCTCCATCACCGCGTTCTACACCGTGCTGTCGGAGGGCGACGACCAGCAGGACCCGATTGCCGATGCCGCCCGGGCCATTCTGGACGGCCACATCGTGCTGTCGCGCGCGCTGGCCGAGACGGGGCACTTCCCGGCCATCGACATCGAGCAGTCCGCATCGCGCGTGATGCACAACGTCGTGTCGCGCGACCACTTCGACCTGGCCCGGCGGTTCCGGGCCGTGTATTCGCGCTACCAGAAGAGCCGCGACCTGGTGCAGGTGGGCGCGTACATGAGCGGATCGGACCCGGCGCTGGACGAGGCCATCCGCCTGCAGCCGGAGATGGCCGCCTTCTTGCAGCAGGACATGTTCGAGGCCGCCTCCATGGACGAGAGCGTCGGCGGCATGGCGTCGGTGCTGGACCGTTGACCGCATTGCGCCATCACCCTGCGTAGCCCACCATGTCCAACCTCCACTCCCTCGCCGTGGCCATCGACGTTGCCGAGCGCAAGCGTGACGACGCCCGCAAGGTGCTGCAGGACACGCTGGCGGCGCAGCAGGCCGCGCGCGCGCAACTGGACCAGCTGGAAGATTACGCCCGCGAGACCGAAGCACGCTGGGGCATGAAGGCCGACACGGCCATGCAGCCGGAGGTGATGTACCACCACTACCAGTTCATGGACCGTCTGGGCCATGCCGCGGGCATGCAGACGGGCGTGGTGGGGGACCACGCAGGCCGGGTGGAGGCCGCGCGGCGCGCCTTGCTGGACGCCGAACTGCGGCTCGCCAGCCTGCGCAAAGTCATCGACAAGCGCCGCCACGACCTGGAGCTTGCGCAGACACGAAGAGATCAGAAACAGACCGACGAGCGGGCCGCGCTGCAGTACAGCAGCGCGAGCCGCAGTTCGGTGGGCCAGGAGTAGCAAGCATGGAACCGACAAAAATTTCTTCACCGCAAGGCACGCAGCCGGCCCACGCTGCACGGCCCCGGTCTGCCGCGCAGGGGACCGACACCACGGACGCCGCAGGCTCGGGCGGGTTCCTGGCGCTGCTGGCTGCGCTGGGGGATGGGCCGCTGGAAGGGGCTCCGCTGGGAACGGTGGGCGCGGACCAGGACGCCACCGCCTTGCTGCCTGACGCAGGCAAGGAGGCGGTCGATGCTGCCGCGATGGCGGCGTGGCAGGGCTTGCTGGGGGGGCCATCGGCCCAAGGACACGCCGCCAGCGACACGGCAAGCCTTGCAGCCGCGGACGCCGTGCTGGGGGGGGGCGGGCGCGCCAATCCGCTGGCGGGTGCGCTGACGGGTGCAGACGGCGTCCCCCAAGGCCTGGTCGCTGAAACCACGATGCTGGACACCTCCGGTGACCTCAAGGGAGGCCAGCAGCCAGGTGCGGCGCCTGGGTTCGGGCGGGCGTTCTCGCGCATGCAGAGCAATGCGCTGGCGCAGAAGACGGAATCCATCGAATCCCTGGGCAGCCGGTCGGCGGCGGTCGACGGCGGCAAGCTGCAACTGTCGCCACAGGCCTTCACGCCCACGGTCGCAGCCGCCTTCCATGCCGTGGGCGAGCGCGTGACCGGCGCCGCGGCGGGCGAGCGTTCCACTGCCGGTACGCCAGGCCTCGGGGCTTGGGAGGCGGGTGCGCCGGCCGTCGATGGCCTGCTCGCGGCCACCGCGTCCGCGCGCAGCGCAGAGTCCTCGGGGGGCCGTGCGGGTGACGGACAGCAGGGTGCGACCACATGGGGCGACGGCATGTCGACCGGTGGACCGCAGGAGGCGGGCGCCGTCGATGGCACCGTGTTCACCGACCCGGCCCAGGCCGGTCTGGAAGAGCAGGTGGCGGACCAGGTGGCTTACTGGGTCCACCAGAAAACACAAAACGCCGAACTCACGCTCACCCGTGATGGGCAGCCGGTCGAGGTGTCCGTGTCGCTCTCGGGCAACGAAGCCCACGTGTCCTTCCGCAGCGACCAGGCGCAGACCCGTGACATGCTGGACCGCAGCATGGCGCAGTTGAGCGACCTGCTGCGCAGCGAGGGCCTGGTGCTGTCGGGCATGTCGGTCGGCACATCGGCCGGCCAGGGCGCGGGCTCGGGCTCGGGTGAACAGCAGCGCCAGCGAGAGGGCGCCCGCCAGGGGCAGGTGATCTCCACTGCGCCAGCGGGCACGGCATCGCTGCAGCGCAGCGGCGGCTCGCCGGAGCGCGCGGTCGACATCTTCGTGTAGGGCGCTAGCGCGCGCCTGGGGCCGGGCGCTGGCCGCCCGCCGCGCCCGGGTCTGGCCGCGGGGCAGGGGGAGCGTGCTGAATGCCATGGTTTATGGCTTTTATTCTGGCTATTATTGGTTGCCTCTTCGCCCAATAATGGGCCATCCAGCTTTGCCCGCCCCCTGATGGCGCAGGCGCGGCTTGCTCACTACCGCAAGGAACCCGCATCGTGTCAGCCAATACCCCCGCAGCAGCACCTCCGGCCAAAAGCAAGAAGATGCTGATCATCATCATCGGCGTGGTGGTGGCCGTGCTGGTGATCGGTGGCGGTGCTGCGGCGTGGTTCATCTCCAGCCGGTCGCACGCCGATGCCGAGGACGGCGAAGAAAAGGTCGCCCACAAGGAAAAAGAGACGCCCAAGGTCGCGCCCACTTTTTTGCCGCTGGAGAACATGGTGGTCAACCTGGCCGACCCTGGCGGCGACCGGTTCGCGCAGATCGGCATCACCCTGGAAGTGGACGATGCGAAGACCGCCGAGCAGGTCAAGCAGTACCTGCCGTCCATCCGCAGCGGCATCCTCATGCTGGTGTCGCAGCGCACATCCAGCGAACTGCTGCAGCGCGAGGGCAAGGAAAAGCTGGCGACCGATGTGTTGCGCGAAGTCTCGCGGCCCCTGGGCTACTCGGTGCCCACCGAGCGTGAACGCGAACGAGAGCGCGCCCGCGAGAAGGGGTCCGCCGATGATGAGGAAGAGCGCCCCGCGCGCCGCCGGGCGGAGCCGCGCAACCCAGTGCGCCGCGTGCTTTTTTCCAACTTCATCATCCAATGACACGCGCAAGGACCAGCCGTCATGAGTGATTCGTTTCTTTCGCAGGAAGAGGTCGACGCCCTACTGGAGGGGGTGACGGGCGAAAGCCAGAAGTCGGTCGAGGAAGTGGCCGAGGCGGGCTCCGTCCGCACCTACGACATCTCCAGCCAGGAGCGCATCGTCCGCGGCCGCATGCCGACGATGGAAATCGTCAACGAGCGGTTCGCGCGCAACTTCCGCATCGGCCTGTTCAACTTCATCCGCCGCAGCCCCGAGATTTCGGTGGGCACGGTGTCGGTGCAGCGCTACAGCGCATTCCTGCGCGAGCTGGCGGTGCCCACCAACTTCAACATCGTGGCCATCCGCCCGCTGCGCGGCAGCGGGCTGATCGTGTGCGAGCCCTCCCTGGTGTTCGGCATCATCGACACGCTGTACGGCGGCGTGGGCAAGTTCCAGACGCGGATCGAAGGGCGGGATTTCTCGCCCACGGAGCAACGGGTCATCAACCGGCTGGTCGAAGTGATCTGCACGGAATACAAGAAGGCCTGGCAGGGCATCTACCCGCTGGAGCTCGAATACCAGCGCTCGGAAATGCAGCCGCAGTTCGCCAACATCGCCACGCCCAGCGAAATCGTGGTGTCCACGGCGTTCCAGCTGGAAATCGGCGACCTCTCCGGCGCGATCCACATCTGCATGCCGTATGCCACGCTGGAGCCCATCCGCGATGTGCTGTATTCGTCCACGCAGGGCGACTCCATCGAGGTGGACCGCCGCTGGGTGCGGGTGCTGACACGCGAGATCCAGGCGGCCGAGGTGACCCTGGTGGCAGAGCTGGCGAAAGCCGATGCCACCGTGGAGCAATTGCTGGCCATGAAGCCCGGCGATTTCATCGAACTCGACCGTGAGCCGCGCATCCGTGCGTCGATCGGCGGAGTTCCAATTTTTGAATGCCAGTACGGAACCCACAATTCCAAGTACGCCATTCGCATTGAAGAGTGCCTGCGTAGTTCGGACATGAGCTGGCTGGGAGAAAAAGATGGCAACTGAAGAAGACAACAAGGACGCGGCCGCGGAAGACCCGTTTGCGGGTTGGGCCGAGGCGCTGGAAGAGCAAAAGAGCACGGACGCCAAGCCGACCGATGGCGAGCAGGGCGGGCCCCTGTCGGGTGAGCCCGTGCGGCCTTTCTCCGGGGCCGGTGGTGGCGGCGATACCGTCAACGACATCAACATGGTGCTGGACATCCCGGTGCAGCTGTCGGTGGAGCTGGGCCGCACCAAGGTGCCGATCAAATACATCCTGCAGCTGGCGCAGGGCTCGGTCGTCGAATTGGATGCGCTGGCCGGCGAGCCCATGGATGTGCTGGTCAATGGCTACCTCATCGCGCAAGGCGAGGTGGTCGTCGTGAACGACAAGTTCGGTATCCGCCTGACCGATGTGGTGACGCCTTCCGAGCGCTTGCGCCGTGTCAGCCGTGGATAGCAGCGGCATGACCCAGACCTTGCTGGTCGTGGTGCTCTTCGTGGGCGCCATGGCTTGCCTGCCGTGGCTGGTCAAGCGCTTGCAGCAGCGCCACGCTGCCAGCTCGATGGCTGCAGGCACCGCGTCCCGCGTGTTGTCGGTGGTGGCGGTGGGGCCGCAGCAGCGCGTGGTCACGGTGGAGGTGGGGCCCGAACATGCGCGCACCTGGCTGGTGCTGGGCGTGACCGCCCAGAACGTGAGCTGCCTGCATGTGTTGCCAAGCGCTCCTGCCGCCGTGGGCCAGGGTGTGCCGGCGGGGGGCGCGAGCCCCGTCGCCGGGACCGTGCGCACGGACAACTCGTTTGCACAGGAAGTCGCGATGGCGGTGGCGGGCACCGGGAAGCCGCCCCATGGTTGACAGGCTTGCGTTGCGCCGCCTGGTGGCCATCGGGGGCATCGGGGCTCTGGGCATGTCGCTGCACGGCCCGGCGCTGGCGCAGGCTGCCGGTGGCGCGTTGCCGCTGGTCGTGGGCAGCGGCCCGGCAGGCACGAGTTATTCCGTGCCCATCCAGACGCTGCTGTTCTTCACGGCCCTGTCCTTCCTGCCCGCGGTCCTGCTCATGATGACCGGCTTCACGCGCATCGTGATCGTGCTGTCGCTGTTGCGGCAGGCGCTGGGTACGCAGTCGGCGCCGCCCAATCAGGTCATCATCGGGCTGTCGCTGTTCCTGACGTTCTTCGTCATGGGGCCCACGCTCGACCGGGTGTACCAGGACGCCTACGTGCCGTACACCACCAACGCCATCACCTTCGAGCAGGCGCTGGAGAAGGCCGAGGCGCCCATGCGCAGCTTCATGCTCAAGCAGACCCGGCAGTCCGACTTTGCGCTCTTTTCACGCCTGGCCCGCCTGGACCCCAAGGTCACGGCCGAGACGGCGCCGTTGCGCGTGCTGGTGCCGGCGTTTGTCACCAGTGAGCTGAAGTCGGCGTTTCAAATCGGCTTCATGATCTTCATCCCGTTTCTGGTGATCGACATGGTGGTGTCCAGCATCCTCATGTCGCTGGGCATGATGATGCTGTCGCCCGTGCTGGTCGCGCTGCCGTTCAAACTCATGCTGTTCGTGCTGGCCGATGGCTGGAACCTGCTGATCGGGTCGCTGGCGGCCAGCTTCGTACCCTGAAGGAGCCTGCAATGACCTCGCAAATGGTGCTGACCATCGGGCGCGATGCCCTGACGCTGCTGCTGATGATCTCCATGCCCGTGCTTGGCGTGGTGATGGCGGTCGGTCTGGTGGTGAGCATTTTCCAGGCCGTCACGCAGATCCATGAAGCCACGCTGGCGTTCGTGCCCAAGCTGATCGCCGCGATGGTGGTGTTTGCCATTGCCGGTCCCTGGATGATCAGCACGCTGGTGGACTTCATTCGCCGGACGATCGAGTCCATCCCGTCGGTGATCGGCTAGGCGCCAGCCTGTGCCCCTGGTACGGAGCGACGCCGGGCCCTTGCCTTCTTTGCCCGCTGAGGACTGCGCGTGATCACTTTCTCGGAAGCCCAGCTGATGGCGTGGCTGTCGCCCATCCTGTGGCCCTTTCTGCGGGTCCTGGCCGTGTTCTCGGTCGCACCGGTGTTCTCCATGCGCGTCATTCCTATGCGGGTGAAGGTGGGCCTGGCGTTCCTGGTGGCGCTGTGCGCGCAGGGGGTGCTGGGCGAGCAGCCGGTCATCAGCGTCAATGGGCGCGAAGCGATGGCGGCTGTGGCTCAGCAGGTGATCGTGGGGCTGGCCATCGGCTTTGCGATCCGGCTCGTGTTTGCCGCGGTGGAACTGGCGGGCGAACTCATCGGCCTGCAGATGGGGCTCAATTTCGCGTCGTTCTTCGACCCATCGTCCAACACCCAGATCAGCGCCGTGGCGCGGTTCTTCGGACACATGTCGTTGCTGCTCTTCGTGGTGATCAACGGGCACCTGCTGATCCTCATGGCCGTGGTGAAGAGCTTCGAGCGGTTCCCGGTCAACGGGAACTTCATGCAGGCGCTGGGCCAGATGCGGGTGCATGAGCTGGGCGCATCGCTGTTCTCGAGCGCGCTGTGGATTGCGCTGCCCATGATTGCGCTGCTGCTCTTCGTCAACCTGACGCTGGGCATCATTTCCCGGGTGGCCCCGCAGATGAACATCTATTCGGTGGGTTTCCCGGTCACGCTGACGGTCGGGATGCTGGGCATCGTGGCGACGCTGCCTTTGCTGGAGCAGCCCGTGCTGGCACTGATGCAGCAGGCAGTCGATCTGTTCGCCCGTTAGGTGGCGGCGCCGGGCGCGCTACACCAGTCCGTTGCGGATGGCGTAGACCGTCAGCTCCGCGTTGTTGGAGAGCTTGAGTTTTTCGAGCACGCGAGAGCGGTAGACGCTCACGGTCTTGGGGCTCAGCATCAGCTCTTCGGCAATGTCCGAAAGGCGCCTGCCGGACGCGATCTTGACCAGGGTCTGCAACTCGCGTTCGGACAGCGTCGTGTGGGGCAGCTCGGGCGTCGGCTGCGCCAGGCTGTCCGCCAGCATCTGGGCCACCTCTGCCGTGAGGTACTTGCGGCCCTGCATGACGGTGCGCACGGCGGCGATCAACTCGACCGGATCGCCCGCCTTGTTGGCATAGCCTTGCGCCCCCGCTTTCAGGCAGCGCAGCGCATACTGGTCCTCGGGGTACATCGACACCACCAGGACCTTGATGGCCGAGTGGGTTTCGCGCAGGCTGGTGAGCACCTCCAGGCCGCTGCGGCCCGGCATGTTCAAGTCCAGCAGCAGCACATCGCAGGTGGCCGTGCGCAGCACGTCCCTGAGCTCGGAGTAGCCCCCGGCCTCACCAGTGACCTCGATGTCGGGCGCGTCGGCCAGTGTGTCGCGAATCCCGCGCCGCAGCACGGCATGGTCATCACACAGGACCACATGAATCACTGAGCATCTCCAGAATCGGGTGGTATGGCCTGTGATGTTAGCGGTATGGACAGGATCACGGACGTTCCATGGCCCGGCCGGCTGCTGATATCGAGCCACCCGCCCACGGTGCGCGCACGCTCGTGCAGGCCCTTGAGGCCGAAGGCCTTGGGCTTGTCGCGCATCTGCGCATCGATGCCGCGCCCGTCGTCGGTGACTTCGAGGGTAAGCACCTCTTCCCTGTCCGACAGCTCGATGTGGACCTTGCGGGGGTGGGCGTGTTTGGAAATGTTGGTCAGGGCTTCTTGCGCGGTGCGGTAGGCCACCAGCTGGATCTCGGGCGTGGTGTGCAGGGTGTCGCTGCTGCTGACCACCCGGGCCGGGACGCCCGTGCGGCGCTCGAAACCGTCGGCCAGCCACTGCACCGCGGCCACCAAGCCTTGCTCGAGGATCGGAGGGCGCAAATTCATCATGATGCGCTGGCTGGCCCCGATGGCGTGCTGCAGCATGTCGGCCGCCGATGCGGCGTGCTCCTGCATGGCCGGATCGGCGCTGTGGCGTCCGATCCACGCCACATCAAAGCGCACGGCTGTCAGTGCGCCGCCGATGTCGTCGTGGATCTCGCGGGCGATGGAGGCCCGCTCCTGCTCGATCGACAGTTGCAGGTGCTCGGTGAGGTCCGCCAGGCGGCGTTCGGAGGCGGCCAGGTCCGCGACCGCCTGTTCGCGGGCCCGGCGTGCTTCGTGCACTTCCAGCGTCCGCGCAATCACATGGGGCAGGCGCTGCAGATCGTCTTTGAGCAGGTAGTCGGCAATGCCCAGACGCATGGCATCGACCGCAGCGGCTTCGCCAATGGCTCCCGACAGCAGCACAAAGGGGGGGTGTTGCGGCTTTTGCGCCACATGCGACCAGGCGTCCAGTGCGGTGAACCCGGGCAGGCGGTAATCTGCCAGGATGATGTCAAAAGGCTGCTGATCGGTGGCCTTTTGAAACTCGGGGAGCGTATCTACCCTCTGGAGGTGGCATTGGAGACCGGAGCGCCGCAAGATCCTGGCCGTGAGGTCGTGATCCGTCAGTGAATCTTCAAGATGCAGGATGTTCAGGGTCTGGTCTGATGCTATGGTGACCATAGGGGCGCTATCATAGGATACAAATTGGAACAAACAAGGGTGTTTGTCCGGTTGGGGCGGTTTCAGCGTACGCGTCCAATGGGGCGATAACGCCGCGGTGCGTGCACCGGTTTTGGCTGCTGTACGTGTATCGTAGTCCTGTGTTTTTTGCGTGCTGTGCTGCTGCGTGCTGCGATGGAGAAACGATGCAATCTACGCTAACAACCTCTGGAGGACCTGCTGTCCAGGTTCCCGTCATGGTGGCGGCGGAGTTGCAAGACTCCTTGCTGGTCGTCATGCATGACCTCCACCGGCTGGAGGGACTGCTGAGCCATGCCACCGACAACCTCATGGAGCGCTTTGGCGAGGCCAATGCCGTGCTGACCGATGAGACCGTGGCCCACTCACCGGAATTGGTGGCGGCGCGGGCTGCGTTGCGCAATGCAGTGACCGAGCTTCAGTTCCAGGACATGGCGTCCCAATTGATCTGGCACACCACCAAGGTGCTCCAAGGATGCGCTTTCAGGCTGGCCTCGGAGGCCATGGGCCACGAGGACGGAGAGGAAGCGGCGCCCTTTGCCGAAATGGCGCCGGACCGTCCGAACCCGGTCACGCAGAGCGAGATGGATGCAGGTTCGGTGGACCTGTTCTGACCTTTACACCGCTGGTTAACCTATATATTCAAGTCAGTTGGAGCCATACATGCAATCGATCCTTGCCGTAGATGATTCACCCTCCATGCGGAAAATGGTGTCGTTCACCCTGACGGGTGCCGGCTATCACGTTGTGGAGGCGGTGGATGGGCAGGATGCCCTGGAAAAGGCCGAGAGCCACGACATCGATCTCGTGCTGGCCGACCAGAACATGCCGCGGCTCGATGGCATTGGCCTGACCCGCAAACTGCGCGAAAACCCGAAATTCAAGACCATTCCCATTCTGATCCTGACCACCGAGTCCAGCGACCAGATGAAACAGGCAGGGCGCACTGCGGGTGCGACGGGCTGGCTGGTCAAGCCCTTTGATCCCAATCGCCTGATCGAAGTCATCCAGAAAGTGATCCGCTGAGCCGACCCGGCCCGGATCACCCAGTACACAGCAGGAGCCTACGATGGCGGATACCTACCAAGAAGGATCGGGCGGGGGCGCTGACTTCGACCTGAGCCAGTTCTATCAGATCTTCTTTGAAGAGGCCGGGGAGAACCTGGACCAGATGGAGCACATGCTCCTCAACCTGGATCTGGTCAATGCCAATGACGAGGAACTCAACGGCATCTTCCGTTGCGCCCACTCGATCAAGGGTGGCTCTGCCACCTTCGGTTTTTCCGATGTGGCGGAACTGACGCACCAGATGGAGTCGCTGCTGGACCGGCTGCGCCGCCACGAATTGCAGCCGATCCCGCAGATGGTGGACGTACTGCTCGAATCTGCCGACGCCTCGCGCAGCCTGCTGGCCCGCCATCAGGCGGGTGGGCAGGGCGAGGCGGTGTCCACCGCATCGCTGGTGCGCCGGATCAGCGACCTGGCCGCAGGGCAGGTGCCTGGCGACGCTCCCGCCGCTGCGGCACCGCCACCCCCCCCGCCGCCACCCGCGCCCGCACCGGCCGCCGTGGCTCCGGCGCCTGCACCCAAGGCGGCCACGCCTGCGGTGGCAGGGCAGGCGCGCAAGCTCGAAATCCAGATCGGCCCGCTGGAGCGTCTGCAGCAGGCGGACGCCATCAAGGAACTGTTCCGCGATATTCCCGGGCTCGGCGCGATCCAGGACCTCGAAACGGCCCAGCCGAACACCCGCCTGTTCGCCGTGGAGACCACCTCCACCAACGACGACCTGCTGGACCTGTTCGCATTCCATGTCTCAAAGGAGCAGGTGGTCATCCGTGATGCGGCCGCGCCGGACAGCGCGCAGCCCGCGGCAGATGACGAAGAAGTCCTGGTGGCTGTGGATGGATCGGGCGCAGAGGCCCCCTACGGCTTCTTCAACGACGCGCCCGGCGCACCTTCGGACGCCCCCCAGGCCGCGGCGCAGGCACCCGTGCCCGCCAAGGCTGCTGCGCCCAAGGCCGCCGAGCCCAAGGCTGCCATGCAGGCGCAAATGGAGTCCACCACCATCCGCGTGGACGTCAAGAAGGTCGACCAGCTCATCAACCTGGTGGGCGAGCTGGTGATCACGCAGGCCATGCTGGCCCAGAACAGCCGTGGCCTGGATGCGGGTGCCTACCAGCAGTTGCTGGCAGGCCTGGCCGATCTGGACCGCAACACGCGCGATCTGCAGGAATCGGTCATGTCGATCCGCATGATCCCCATGTCCATCGTGTTCAGCCGGTTCCCGCGCATGCTGCGCGACCTGGCCAACAAGCTGGGCAAGAAGGTGGAGCTGGTCACGCTGGGTGAAGCGACCGAACTGGACAAGGGCTTGGTGGAGAAGATCACCGATCCGCTGACCCACCTGGTGCGCAACAGCTGCGACCACGGCATCGAAATGCCGGCGGACCGCCTGGCCAAGGGCAAGTCGGAGCACGGAACCATCACCTTGTCGGCCTCCCACCAGGGCGGCTCCATCGTGATCGAGGTGCGCGACGACGGGCGCGGGCTGTCGCGCGAGAAGATCCTGAAGAAGGCGCAGGAGCGCGGCCTGGACGTGTCCGAGCAGATGAGCGATGCCGAGGTGTGGCAACTGATCTTCGCGCCGGGCTTCTCCACGGCCGACGAGGTCACCGACGTGTCCGGCCGCGGTGTCGGCATGGACGTGGTCAAGCGCAATATCGCCGCCTTGAACGGTTCGGTCGAGATCGATTCCGCCGAAGGCTACGGCATGAAGGTTTCCGTTCGCCTGCCGCTGACGCTGGCCATCATGGACGGCATGTCGGTCGGGGTGAGCGACGAGGTCTACATTCTGCCGCTGTCGTCGGTGGTCGAGTCCTTCCAGGTCAACGCGGACGATGTGAGCACCGTGGCCCAAGGCTCCCAGCTGGTGAAGGTGCGCGACGAGTACATGCCGGTGATCGCGCTGGAGAAGATCTTCCAGGTGCCGCGTTTCGATCCCAACAAGTCCAGCAACATCATGGTGGTGGTGGAGGCCGATGGCAGCCGTGTGGCCTTGCTGGTGGATGAGCTTCTGGGCCAGCACCAGGTGGTGGTCAAGAACCTGGAATCGAACTACCGCAAGGTGCCCAACGTGTCTGGCGCGACCATTCTGGGCGATGGCACGGTGGCCCTGATTCTGGATACAGGCGGTCTGGTGCGCAGGGCGCGCCACTAGTTTCAAGCGATTCGAGCGCGCCAGCCCGCAGCGGGCGGCGCGGCTTAAAAAGGAGTGTGCACCATGAGTGTGATTGGAAAGACAGCAGAAGCGGTGCCAACCGGTACGCGGGAATACCTCACGTTCCGTCTCGATCAGGAAGAGTACGGCATCGACATCCTCAAAGTGCAGGAAATCCGTGGCTACGAGCCGCCGACGCGGATTGCGAACGCGCCCAGCTTCATCAAGGGCGTGGTCAACCTGCGCGGCACCATCGTGCCCATCGTGGACATGCGCATCAAGTTCAATTGCGCGCAGGCCGACTACAACAGCTTCACCGTGGTCATCATCCTGAATCTGCGCAACCGCGTGGTCGGGATCGTGGTGGACTCCGTGAGCGACGTGATGGAGCTGACGCCTGAAAGCATCCGTTCCGCACCCGACATCGAGAGCGCGATCGACGCCAGCTGCATCCTGGGCCTGGGCTCGGTCGGCGAACGCATGCTGATCCTGCTGGACATCGAGAAACTCATGTCCGGCCTGGACATGGGGCTGGTGGCCGCCAACGAATAAGGCATACCGGCATGGACTGGCGATGCCGGCCCGGTGCCGGCTCGCCACTGTGGCTTGTAGATCTCTTGGAGTGAACAGAACTTCCCGTCGGATGATCAATATGGCCCAACCCATCAGCGCATCAGCTTCAGCCCGATCCCCAGCGTCACGGGCGGAGCCCGCCATGGCCGCCGCGCCATCGGGGCCTTTGGCGCAAGGGCGGGAGTTCGTCTGGACCAATGCCGATTTTGCCCGGGTGCAAGCCCTGATCTACCAGCGCGCCGGCATCAGCTTGCACGACGGCAAGCACGCGATGGTGTACAGCCGCCTGTCCCGCCGTCTGCGGGACACGGGCCACTCGAGTTTTCACGACTACCTGGGTTGGCTGGAGACGCACGATGGGCCTGAATGGCAGGAATTCATCAATGCGCTCACCACCAACCTCACGGCCTTTTTTCGCGAGCAGCACCATTTCGAAATCTTTGCCTCGCACCTGCGAGGCAAGCCGGGCACCAACTGGCGCGTCTGGTGCAATGCTGCGTCCACGGGCGAGGAGCCGTATTCCATCGTCATGACCGCTTTCGAAGCGCTGGGGGCCAATGGTTCGTTCAAGCTCACGGCCAGCGACATCGATTCGCGGGTGCTGGCGACCGCGGCGCAGGGCGTGTACCGGCTGGACGGCCTCAAGGGCCTGAGCCCGGAGCGCCTGCAGAAGTTCTTTCTTCGCGGCAAGGCCGGCAACACGGGCATGGTGCGGGCCAAGCCCGAGCTGCGCCGCGCCATCGACTTCATGAGTGTGAATCTGATCCGCGACGACTGGCCGTTCAAGGAACCATTCGACGTGGTCTTCTGCCGCAACGTCATGATCTACTTTGATGCACCCACGCAGCGGCGCGTGCTGGAGAGAATCCACCGGGTGCTCAAGCCCGGCGGCATGCTGTTCGTGGGCCACGCGGAGAACTTCAGTGAGTCCCGAGACCTGTTTACGCTGCGTGGCAAGACGGTGTACGAGCGCCGTTGACCTGTCCATGTTGTCGCACCGCACCTAGCACCATGACCAACATTCAAGCAGGATCATCCCCCTCTCTGGCAGCCGCCGCGGGCGGCTCGGCGGAGCGGCGGCGCGCACCGCGCATTGCACCGCTGAGCGCGGACATCTATTCAGCCGGAAATGCACCCGCCCGGGAGTCGTCGCTCCAGGACCTCAAGGCACGTTCGCGCAAGCCGGGCGAGGCCTCGTTCTTCTATCTGGACCACCACTTCCAGCACAACGCGGTCAAGGTCCTGCCCGGAGAGTACTTCGTTGCCGACGAAAACATGGTCATCATGACGGTCCTGGGCTCGTGCATCGCCGCCTGCCTGTGGGACAGCCGTGCGCGCATCGGCGGCATGAACCATTTCATGCTGCCCGACGGCGATGTGGCGGATGCATCGGGTCGCTATGGCTCGTACGCCATGGAACTGCTCATCAACGAGATGATGAAGCAGGGTGCCCGGCGGGAGACCATGCAGGCCAAGATCTTCGGTGGCGCGCAGGTCATGCACAACTTCACCACGATGAACGTGGGCGAGCGCAACACCAATTTTGTTCTGAATTATCTGCACACCGAGCGCATTCCCATCGTCTCCGAAGACGTGCTGGACATCTACCCGCGCAAGGTGGTCTTCTTTCCCGTGACCGGGAAAGCCATGGTCAAGCGACTGGCACATGCCCATCCGGAGGCTCTGGTGGCCCAGGAAGTCAAGGGCAATGCCGCCAACGTGGCCAAGACCACTTCCGGCGGCTCTGTGGATCTGTTTTAAAGAAAGCGTGAGTGAATGAGCAGGAAAATCCGGGTGATCGTGGTGGACGATTCGGCACTGGTCCGGAGTCTGCTGTCCGAGATCATCAACCGGCAGCGGGACATGGAGTGCATCGGCACCGCGAATGACCCTTTGATCGCACGCGAGATGATCCGCGAGCTCAATCCCGATGTCATCACGCTGGACGTCGAGATGCCCCGCATGGACGGCATCGATTTTCTCGGCCGCCTGATGCGGCTGCGCCCGATGCCGGTCGTGATGATCTCGACGCTGACCGAGCGCGGTGCCGAGGTGACGATGAAGGCGCTGGAACTGGGCGCCGTCGACTTCGTGGCCAAGCCGCGTGTCGGCCTGGCCAGCGGGCTCAATGATCTGGCGTCGTTGATTGTGGAGAAGATCCGCGTCGCAGCGGTCGCACAGGTGCGCCGGGCCCCGGCCCGGGAGGCCGCGGTGCCGGGCCATGCCGGCAGTGCTGTGGCGCCACCGTCGTCGTCATCGGCCCTGCTGGGCCGGTTGTCGACCGAGAAGCTGATCTGCATCGGCGCGTCGACCGGCGGTACCGAGGCGATCAAGGAAGTGCTGGTGCACATGCCCGCCGACTCCCCGGCGATCGTGATCACGCAGCACATGCCGCCGGGTTTCACCACGAGCTTTGCCGCGCGCCTGAACGGCCTGTGCCAGATCACGGTGAAAGAGGCGGTCAACGGCGAGCGCATCCTGCCTGGCCATGCCTACATTGCACCGGGCGGGACGCAGTTCCATGTCGCGCGCAGTGGTGCCAACTATGTGGCGGTGGTGGACGACGGCCCGCCGGTGAACCGGCACAAGCCTTCGGTCGAGGTGTTGTTCAAGTCTGCCGCCGCGGTGGTGGGGCGCAATGCGTTCGGCATCATGCTCACCGGCATGGGCAACGACGGCGCCGCCGCCATGCGGGAGATGAAAGACGCGGGCAGCTACAACTATGTGCAGGACGAAGCGACCTGCATCGTGTTCGGCATGCCGCGCGAGGCCATCGCCCACGGCGCCGCGGACGAGGTGCTGCCGCTGGGGCAGATCGCGCCCGCATTGATCAGCCGCCTGCGCGGGGCGACCGACCGGCTGCACCACCGCATCTGAGCGATGGCCGGGGCGCTGCCTGCGGAGCCCTGGCGCAGTTCTTGGGGCACTGCGCCGCTCCGGGAGCCCCCGGGCATGCATCACGCGGACAAAGCCGTCCAGCGCTCCAGCGCTTCCATCAGTTCATCGTCTATCTCGCCCGACCGCACGCCCATGGCCGCAGCGCGGGCAGGGTCAGTGCTGTACAGGCGCCCATCTGCCAGTCCGTCCTGCAGCGTCTTTTGTTCTGCTTCCAGCGCAGCGATGCGGGCAGGCAGCTGTTCGAGCTCGCGCTGCTCCTTGTAGCTGAGCTTCTTCCTGGGTGCTGCCGCAGGCTCGCCGGAAGCGCGCTGGGCCGGATTCTTGTCGGGACTTTCGCTGTCGGCCTTGGCGGCTGTGGCCGCCGACGCCGCTGCGGAAGCGTTCAACGCGCGGCTGCGTTTGGATTGCAGCAGCCAGTCCTGAACCCCGCCCTCGTATTCGCGCCAGAGGCCGTCGCCTTCAAAGGCAATGGTGCTGGTGACGACGTTGTCCAGGAAGGTTCTGTCGTGGCTGACCAGGAACACGGTGCCGTCGTAGTTCTCCAGCAGTTCTTCCAGCAGATCCAGGGTGTCGATGTCCAGGTCGTTGGTCGGCTCGTCGAGCACCAGCACATTGGCGGGGCGCGCGAACAGCCGCGCCAGCAGGAGGCGGTTGCGCTCCCCGCCAGACAGCGAACGCACGGGCGAGTGGGCGCGCGCAGGAGAGAACAGGAAGTCGCTCAGGTAGCTCTTCACGTGCTTGCGCTGGTTGCCGATCTCGATCCATTCACTGCCAGGGCTGATGAAATCCTCCAGCGTCGCGTCCAGGTTGATGGCGTGCCGCATCTGGTCAAAGTAGGCGACCTGCAGGTTGGCACCCTGGCGGATGGTGCCCTTGTCGGGCTGCAATTCACCGAGGATCAACTTGAGCAAGGTCGTCTTGCCAGCGCCGTTCGGGCCGATCAGGCCCACCTTGTCGCCCCGCAGGATGGTGCCCGTGAAGCCCCGCACGATGGCCCGTTCGCCGAACGACTTGCTCACATCCGTGAGTTCGGCAACGATCTTCCCTTGGTAGCCGTTGGAGCCGCCTGAAGCAACGTCCATCCGCACGCTGCCCACGACATCCCGGCGGGCTTCCCGCTTCGAGCGCAATTGTTCCAGCCGGCTGATGCGGCTCTGGCTGCGTGTGCGCCGCGCTTCCACCCCTCTGCGGATCCAGACTTCTTCCTGTGCCAGAAGCTTGTCGGCCTTGGCGGCAATGACCGCCTCCTGGGCCAGTTGCTCTTCCTTCTGCAGCAGGTACTGCGCGAAATTGCCAGGATAGGAACGCAGTTGCCCCCGGTCCAGTTCCACGATGCGCGTCGCCACCCGGTCCAGGAACGAGCGGTCGTGGGTGATCGTGACCACGCTGCCGGGGAAGTCGATCAGCAGTTCTTCCAGCCACTCGATCGAATCCAGGTCCAGGTGGTTGGTAGGTTCGTCCAGCAGCAACACATCAGGGCGCGCCACCAAGGCTTGCGCCAGGGCCACCCGCTTCTTGGTACCGCCGGACAGCGTGCCAACCACGGCGTCCGGGTCCAGGTGCAGGCGTTGCAGCGTTTCTTCCACGCGTTGCTCCCAGTTCCAGGCATCGTAGGCCTCGATCTCGGACTGCAGGGCATCCAGGTCCAGCCCTTCGGCGCCTGAAAGGTACTGGTCCCGGATCGCAATGACACGCTGCAGCCCTTCGGAGGCGGCCTTGAAGATGGTGGCGGACGGGTCCAGCGAGGGCTCCTGCGCCACGAACGCAATGCGCACGCCTTGCTGCACTTGCAGCGAGCCATCGTCTGGTTTGGCCATGCCACCCAGAATCTTCAACATGGAAGACTTGCCTGCGCCATTGCGGCCGATGAGACCGACGCGCTCCGCCGTTTCGAGAGAAAAGCCGGCGTGATCCAGCAGTGCGACGTGCCCAAAAGCAAGTTGGGCGTCGAGTAGGGTGATAAGTGCCATAGGGGCACGATTATCGGTGGAGGGCGCGTTGCCTTACTTCGTCCCGTGTTGCGGGCGTGCGGTCCTGGCCTCGCGGAGCCTCTGCTGGAGACATCCCGGCGCATTGCGCCCCCCAGGGACTGCTCGACGCCTCTATATAAGAAGCAGTGCCAGCTCGGCCTTTGAAAGATCACGCCGATGGCGCAAATTCTTCGCGGTTCTTGCGACGACCTCCAAATCGGTGCTATAGTCGAGGGCTTCGCTACTGAGACGGCTGCTGCAGATTGCAGGAGATGTTGAAGTTCAGGAGGTTGGTTGGTGATGAAGACTTCTGGTCGTTGTTSGGGCGGCACAGGCCCGTAGCGAACCATCAGTGCG
>NZ_LMPT01000019.1:36539-1336703 GCF_001424425.1 Acidovorax sp. Leaf191 | reverse complement strand
ATGGACTACAGCGTGGGCGGCGCGTATGACTTCGGCAGCGGCCTGTCGCTCGGCGCTGCCGTGGTGGGCGCCAACAAGAAGGCCTTCTTCGGCCACGTAAACAAGTCGCGCGTGATCGTCACGCTCACCAAAACCCTGTAAGCCCGTCTTCCAAGGACGTGCAACGGGCCTTCACAGCGCGCACCGCGCCGCCCGCGCGCCCGCCACCCGCAGCCGCTCTTTCAGCGCCGCGGGTGCCAGCACCTCAAAGTCCACATTGAGCGCCATCAGCCAGTAAACCAGCGAATCGCTGGCCGCGCATTCCAGCTGGCTGCGCTGGCCACCGTCGACGCTGGACACCACGCCCGCAAACTGGGGGATACGGCGCGACATCAACGCATAGGGCGCGTGCAGCACCACGCGCGCCTGCTCAGTGTGAGCCGGTGCAGAAATCGAGCGGGATACGTAGCCCTTCAGATCACCGCCATCGGGCGATGCCCGCGGCGCGAAATGCGCGCCCACCTGCGGGTCGCCCACGATGCGGTCGATGCGGAAGGTGCGCCAGTCGCCCCGCACGCAGTCCCAGGCCACCAGGTACCAGCGCTCGCCGGTGTGCACCACGCCTTGCGGCTCCACGCTGCGCCGCGCGTGGCGGCCCTGGGCGTCTTCGTAGTGGAACTCGGTGAGCAGCTGGTCGCGGCAGGCGCCTGCCAACGTGGCCAGCACGGAGGCCTCGACCATTGGGCCGATGCGGTCGAGCGGCAGGATGGCCGAGCGCAGCGCGTCCACCCGCTTGCGCAGGCGCGCGGGCATGGCCTGCTCCAGCTTGACCAGCGCCCGCAGCGCGGGCTCTTCGATGCCGCCCACCGCACCGGCCGTGGCGGTGCGCAGCGCAATCGACACAGCCAGGGCCTCGTCATCGTCCAGCAGCAGGGGCGGCAGCGCCTGCCCGGCCCGGAAGGCGTAACCGCCCGCCACGCCGCTGCTGGCATGCACCGGGTAGCCCAGCTG
The DNA here is from genome assembly GCF_001424425.1 of Acidovorax sp. Leaf191. Classification (GTDB taxonomy): domain Bacteria; phylum Pseudomonadota; class Gammaproteobacteria; order Burkholderiales; family Burkholderiaceae_C; genus Acidovorax. Next base: position 1,335,713 of record NZ_LMPT01000019.1, on the reverse strand, counting down.
GCGCAGGCGGTCCACATCGCGCCGCACGGTGCGCGGGTGCACCTCCAGGCGCTCGGCCAGCTCGGGGCCCATCCAGTGGGTGCGGGTCTGCAGCAGGGAGAGCAGCCGCAAAAGACGCGTCGATGAACTCAACATGGCGCCACTGTACTTTTTATTGAGGACTAAAACTGTCCGCAATGGTTTCTACAGTGGAGACACCTTTTCTTTCACCCCCAACCCAAAGGAGTTCTCCATGTCCATCGTCCTCTACTGGCACCCCATGTCCAGCGCCAGCCCCATCGCCTGCGCCCTGGCCGAACTGGGCGTGCCCCATGAACGCGTGAAGGTCGACATCCGCACCGGCGAACAGCACCGCCCGGAGTACCTGGCCCTCAACCCCAACGGCAAGGTCCCCACCCTGACGGTGGACGGCGCCCCGATGTTCGAGACCCTGGCCATCCATCTGTGGCTGGGCCACCGCTTCGGCATCGAGCGCGGTCTGTGGCCCGCGGCGGGCACGCCCGAGGCGCTGCAGGCGCTGTCGTGGTGTGCATGGTCGTATGTGACCTACGGCGCCTTGATGGTGCGCCTGAATGTGGCCACGCGGGGCGACGAGGCCTTGCACAGCGACATCCATGCGCAGGCCGCCAAGGCGGGCCTGAATGACCTGCTGGCGGTGCTGGACGCGCGCCTGGCCAAGCAGCCCTGGATGCTGGGCGCCGACTACTCGCTGGTGGACCTGGTCGTCGGCTCGGTGCTCGGCTACAGCGTGTTTCTGGGCGCACCGGTGAATGAGCACCCGCACGTGCAGGCCTGGCTGGCGCGGGTGCAGGCGCGGCCGGCGATGCAGATCGAGTCCTGAGAGGAATTGGCGGTCGCTCCAACGGCCTGCTTGGAGGCGCCGTTCAACAGCCTTGCCGAAGCGTCGCGCGGCGCTTCGACAAGCTCAGCGTGAACGGACTCTTTGTTCACGAAGCGCTGCGACAGCGCCGACCGTCAGCGTGTGCGCAGGGCTGTGGCGATGCAGCGGCGCTACAGCAGCACGATGTCGTACTGCTCCTGCCCCACCGCGCTCTCGGCCTGCAGGGAGATGGGCTTGCCGATGAAGTCCGAGAGCCCTGCCAGGTGCTGGCTCTCTTCGTCCAGGAACAGCTCCACCACGCGCGCCGAGGCGACCACGCGGAATTCGCGGGGGTTGAACTGGCGGGCTTCGCGCAGGATCTCGCGCAGGATGTCGTAGCAGACGCTGCGCGCGGTCTTCACGCTGCCCTTGCCCTGGCAGGCTTCGCAGGGCTCGCACAGCATGTGGGCGAGCGACTCGCGGGTGCGCTTGCGCGTCATCTCCACCAGGCCCAGTTGCGAGAAGCCGCCCGCCATGGTCTTGACCCGGTCGCGCGAGAGCTGCTTCTTGAACTCGGTCAGCACCGCGTCCTGGTGGCCGGCCTGCACCATGTCGATGAAGTCCACGATGATGATGCCGCCCAGGTTGCGCAGCCGCAGCTGGCGCGCAATGGCCTGCGCCGCCTCCAGGTTGGTCTTGAAGATGGTGTCGTCGAAGTTGCGCGCACCCACGTAGCCACCGGTGTTCACGTCGATGGTGGTGAGCGCCTCGGTCTGGTCCACGATGAGGTAGCCGCCCGACTTCAGGTCCACGCGCCGGCCCAGGGCCTTGGCGACTTCTTCGTCGATGGAGTACAGGTCGAAGATGGGGCGCTCGCCCTTGTAGTGCTGGAGCTTGGGGGCGGCCGCGGGCATGAATTCCTGTCCGAAGGCGCGCAGGCGCTGGAATTGCTCCAGCGAATCGAGGCGGATGGTCTGCGTGTGGTCGCCCACCAGGTCGCGCAGCACGCGCTGCAGCAGGTCCAGGTCCTGGTGCAGCAGCGACATGGCGGGCAGCTTGAGCGACGCCTCCTTGATGCGGGCCCAGGTCTTGCGCAGGTAGGCGATGTCTTCGGCCAGTTCCTCGTCGGTGGAGTCTTCGCCATTGGTGCGCAGGATGAAGCCGCCGCCACCGCCCGTGGACTTGTCGCCCACCAGCGCCTGCAGGCGCGCGCGCAGCGCATCGCGCTCGGCGCCGGGGATCTTCTGCGACACGCCCACGTGGTCGTCCTGCGGCAGGAACACCAGCAGGCGCCCGGCGATGCTGATCTGCGTGGACAGGCGAGCGCCCTTGGTGCCGATGGGGTCCTTGATGACCTGCACCATGAGGGACTGGCCCTCGAACACCTGCTTTTCGATCGGGATCTGCGGCTCGGTCTTGCGGGCGAATGCTGGCGGCTCGCCGTCAGGCTGGCGGTGCCACACATCGGCCACGTGCAAAAAGGCCGCGCGCTCCAGGCCAATGTCGATGAACGCGGACTGCATGCCCGGGAGCACCCGCGAGACCTTGCCCAGATAGACGTTGCCCACCAGGCCGCGCTCCAGCGTGCGCTCGATGTGCAGTTCCTGCACCGCGCCGTGCTCCACGATGGCCACGCGGGTTTCCTGGGGGGACCAGTTGATCAGGATGTCTTGTTGCATGGCGTTGTCGTTATGTTTGGGTTTTGGTCGCTGCCGGGCTTTGGCTCCGTTCACGCCCCCACCAACACGTCTTTGCCGGTCCGCCGAGCGCTGGTGGCTTTGTGGGGGCCACAGCTGTCGGGCGGGCTCAAGGGCGGGAGATGCGAGGGGGTTTGCCGGGTGCGTCAAAGCGCCACTAGACGGCGAAACCGGCTGCGCGCAGCAGTTGCGCCGTCTCGTACATGGGCAGCCCCATGATGCCCGAATAACTGCCCGCCAGGTGCTCCACATACGCGGCAGCACGTCCCTGGATGCCATAGGCGCCGGCCTTGCCCAGCGGCTCGCCGGTGGCCACGTAGGCGTCGATCTGCGCTGCCGTCATGGGCGCGAAGGTGACGCGCGACACCGACAGCGCCGCAAGCCGCTTGGTGCCCACCTGCAGCGCCACGGCGGTGAGCACGCGGTGCTCGTGCCCTGCAAGCTCGCCCAGCATGCGCGCGGCATGCGCGGCGTCGTCGGGCTTGCCGTAGATGGTGCGGCCCAGGGCCACGGTGGTGTCGGAGCACAGGATGGGCGCATCGGGCAGCTGGCGCCGCGCGCGCCGCGCCACGGCAGCGTCGAGCTTGAGGCCGGTCACGCGCTCGACATAGGCCGTGGGCGCCTCGCCGGGCAGCACGGCCTCGATGGCTTCGGCGTCCTCGGGCTCGTCGCCATCGACATTGGGCAGCAGCAGTTCATGGCGCACGCCCAGCTGTTCGAGCAGTTGGCGGCGGCGCGGGCTCTGGGAGGCGAGGTAGAGGAAGTCAGGCATGAACGGATTCGATCAAAAATCGGCCCCAGCGCTGATCCATCAAGCGCTGGCAGCTATCACATCAATAGCAAACGGCAGGAGGGCCATGGTTCGCTCCAACCTGCTCATTCGCGGTGGTAGGGGTGGCCTGCGTTCACCGACCAGGCACGGTAGAGCTGCTCGATGAGCAGCACGCGCACCATGGCGTGGGGCAAGGTCAGGTCGGACAGGCGGATGCGCTCGTGCGCGCCCTGGCGGAAGGCCGGGTCCAGCCCGTCGGGGCCGCCGATGACCAGCGCCACGTCGTCACCGCCCAGCTGCCAGCCCTTGAGCCGCTCGGCCAGCGCCTTGGTGGTGAGGTTGGTGCCGCGCTCGTCCAGCGCCACCACGCGCGTGCCGCGCGGAATGGCCGCCTCGATGCGCTCGCGCTCGGCGGCGTACAGCGTCTCCAGGGTCTTGGAGCCCCGCGGCTCGGTCTTGACGGCCTTGAGCTCCACCTTGAGCTCGGGCGGGAAACGCTTGGCGTAGTCGTCGTAGGCCGTCTGCGCCCAGTCGGGCACGCGCTGGCCCACCGCCACGATCAGCAGTCTCATGCGAATGCGTTACCGAAGAGGGTTGCGCCGCCCGTCAGCTCAGCCGTGCCGCCCGGCCGTCAGGCCCGGCCGCCGCTGCGCGATGGCGACTTCTTGGCCGCGAGCTTGGCGCCGGCCTTGGCCGGGGCGCTGGCGGCAGACCGGGGGGCGCCGCGTGCGGGTGCTGCGGCACCCTTGGCGCCGGTCGACTTGGCGGCTGCGGGCTTCTTGGCGCCACCGGGCTTCACGACCACGGTCTTGATCGGGGTCTTGGGGGCCGATGGCTTCTTGGCGGCTGCGGTGCTGCCGGCCGTCTTGGCGGTGGTCTTGGTTGGGGTGGTCTTGGCCGCTGGCTTGCTGCCGGCGCGGTCCGCGGGCTTGGCCGCGCTGGTCTTGGCGGCCGGCCTTGCCGAGGGCTTGGCGGCTGCCGACTTGGCGGGCGCTGCGGGGGCGGCCTTGGCCGCCGTCTTGGCCACGGCCTTCACGGTGGCCTTGCCAGAGCGTGCAGCCACGGTCGGAGCTGCAGCAGCAGCCTTCTTGGCCGGAGCCTTCGCAGCGGCCTTGGCGCCCGACTTGGCGGCCTTCTGCGCCGACTTCTTTTCGGCCAGATCGGCGGCGGCGCTGGACACCGGCTTGGCGGCACCCAGCTTCAGGCGCACGGGGGTTTCGCCCCACAGTTCTTCCAGGCGGTAGTACTGGCGGATGGCGGGCTGCATGATGTGCGCCACGGCCGGGCCGCAGTCCACGATGATCCATTCGCCGTTGTCTTCGCCTTCGATGCGGGGCTTGGAGAAGCCCGCTTCCTTCACCGCGTCGCGCACGCTGGCGGCCAGCGCCTTGGTCTGGCGGTTGGAGGTGCCCGATGCCACGATCACCCGTTCAAACAGCGGCGAGAGATTCTCGGTGTTGAAGACCTGGATGTCTTGCGCCTTGACGTCCTCCAGCCCATCGACGATGGCGCGCTGGAGCTTGGTAACGTCTTTCTTGGCGGCGGATTCCGATTTGGTGGAGGTGGTCATCAGGTGGTGAATAGAGAGGGAATGGAATCAATATAGCGTGCAACGCGGCGCACAGCCAGTGGGGCTGCGCCTTGGGTGTTGCGCCGTTGTCGCGCTGGGGCGCTGCGGCAGTTCGCGGTGTTTTTGGCCTCTGGCGCTTTTGTGAAAAGCGCACACAGCTATTGAAATTATAGCTTTGGTGCCCTTCGGGCCATCTGTGGCAGCATCTTCACGGCGTCAGGCGCCTGCCTGCGCCCCGCTACCCAGCCAGTCGCGGCGCACCAGGAACCGCTGCGCCAGCTGCGCTTCGGCAGAGTCGGCGGCGTCCGAGCGCTGGTACGACCAGGCCACCAGCGGCGGCATCGACAGCAAGATGGACTCGGTGCGCCCGCCGGACTGCAGGCCGAAATGCGTGCCCCGGTCCCAGACCAGGTTGAACTCGACATACCGGCCGCGGCGGTAGAGCTGAAACTCCCGCTCGCGCTCGCCGTAGGGCATGTGCTGGCGCTGCTCGACGATGGGCAGGTAGGCCGACAGGAAGGCGTCGCCCACCGACTGCGTCATGGCCAGGCTTTGCGCGAAGCCCAGCTCGGAGAAGTCGTCGTAGAACACCCCGCCCACGCCGCGCTGCTCGCTGCGGTGCTTGAGGTAGAAGTATTCGTCGCACCACGCTTTGAAGCGCGGGTACTTGTCGTCGCCAAAGGGCGCCAGCGCATCGTGGCAGGTGCGGTGAAAGTGCACCGCGTCGTCCTCGAAGCCGTAGTACGGCGTCAGGTCCATGCCCCCGCCGAACCAGCAGGTCGGCGCCTGGCCCGGGTGGCCGGCGGCGATCATGCGCACGTTCATGTGCACCGTGGGCACATACGGGTTGCGGGGGTGGAACACCAGCGACACGCCCATGGCCTCGAACGGCGCGCCGGCCAGCTCGGGCCGGTGCTGCGTGGACGACGGCGGCAGCTGGGGGCCGCGCACGTGGCTGAAGCCGCAGCCCGCGCGCTCGAACACGCGGCCGTTTTCCAGGATCTTGGTGATGCCGTCGCCCTGCAGCGGCTCGCCGGGCGCCTTGCGCCAGGCGTCGGCCAGGAAGCGGGCTCCGCCCTGCTCCTGCGCGCCTTCCACGGCCTCCAGCGCAGCGGTGATGCGGGCCTGCAGGCCCTGCAGGTAACCGCGCACCTGCTCCACCGTGTCGACCGTGTTCAGGCTTTGTGCGCCCGCCATCAGCTCTTCAGCGCCCGGAAACCAATGTCGCGGCGGTACTGCGCGCCGTCGAACTGGATGCCGCGCGCCACGTCGTACGCCCGCTGCTGCGCCTGCTTGACGCTGTCGGCCAGCACCGTGACGCACAGCACCCGGCCGCCGGTCACGCTGACCACGCCGTCCTGCAGCTGCGTGCCGGCATGGAACACCACCGCATCGTCAGCGTCCTGCGGCAGGCCGGTAATGGCGTCGCCCTTGCGCGGGTTCTCGGGGTAGCCGTGGGCGGCCATGACCACACCCAACGCGGTGCGGCGGTCCCACTGCAGCTCCATCTGGTCGAGCTTGCCGTCGGCCGCGGCGGCCATCACATCGCTGAAATCGCTTTTGAGGCGCATCAGGATGGGCTGGGTTTCGGGGTCGCCCATGCGGCAGTTGAATTCGAGCGTTTTGGGGTGGCCCTTGGCGTCGATCATGAGGCCCGCATACAAAAAGCCGGTGTACGGGATGCCGTCCTTTTCCATGCCGCGGATGGTGGGCAGGATGATCTCGCGCATGGCGCGGGCGTGCACGTCGGCCGTGACCACGGGCGCGGGCGAATACGCGCCCATGCCGCCGGTGTTGGGGCCTTCGTCGCCGTCTTTCAGGCGCTTGTGGTCCTGGCTGGTGGCCAGCGCCAGCACGTTCTTGCCGTCGCACAGCACGATGAACGAGGCTTCTTCGCCTTCGAGAAACGCCTCGATCACCACGCGCGCCCCGCCCTCGTTGTGCGTCACGCCGTACTTGTTGTCCACCAGCATGAAGTCGACCGCGTCATGGGCTTCCTGCAGCGTCATGGCCACGACCACGCCCTTGCCCGCCGCCAGGCCGTCGGCCTTGATGACGATGGGCGCGCCCAGCCGGTCCACGAAAGCGTGGGCCGCTGCCGGGTCGGTGAAGGTGTCGTAGTCCGCCGTGGGGATGCCATGGCGGCGCATGAAGGCCTTGCTGAAGGCCTTGGAGCTTTCGAGCTGGGCGGCAGCCTGCGTGGGGCCGAAGATCTTGAGGCCATGCGCGCGGAATTCATCCACCACGCCAGCGGCCAGGGGCGCCTCGGGGCCGACCACCGTGAGGGCGATCTTCTGCTCCTGTGCCCAGACGCGCAGGGCCTGCACGTCGGTGATGGCCACGTTCTCCAGCTTGGCGTTGAGCGCAGTGCCGCCATTGCCAGGCGCGACGAACACCTTGGTGACCTTGGGGGACTGGGCCAGTTTCCAGGCCATTGCGTGTTCACGGCCGCCGCCACCAATCACAAGTACTTTCATAGAACCTTTGTGAACCTCTGGCGCGGCGTTGGGCCACGTACAGGGTTCGGGGAAAAACATCTCGATCTCAGTTACTCAACATTCTTTGCGCAGGGCGCCCAGGCCCTCGAAACCGGCGCGGCCCCATCGCCAGCGCACCCGTGGAACTGGCTTCGCCAGGCCACCGGGTGCGTCGCCCTCCCGCGCAGCGAGAGAGGGGGAAGGCGCGCAGCGCCTCAGGGGGAGCTTCACAACGCCGCGTTGTGATAGACCTCTTGAGCGTCGTCCAGATCTTCCAGCACGTCCAGCAGTTTTTGCATGCGCACGGCGTCGTCGCCAGTCAGCTCGATGGTGTTTTCAGCCCGCATCGTCACCTCGGCCAGTTCGGGCGTGAGGCCGGCGGCCTGCAGCGCATCCTTGACGGCTTCGAAGTCGGCGGGGCTGGTCAGCACTTCGACGGCGCCGTCCTCGCCGGTCACCACATCGTCGGCACCGGCCTCCAGCGCCACTTCCATGACCTGGTCCTCGTTCGTGCCGGGAGCAAAGATCAGCTGGCCGCAGTGCTTGAACTGGAACACCACCGAGCCTTCGGTGCCCATGCTGCCGCCGTGCTTGCTGAAGGCGTGGCGCACTTCGGCCACGGTGCGCACGCGGTTGTCCGTCATGGTGTCGATCATGATGGCCACGCCGCCGATGCCGTAGCCTTCGTAGCGGATTTCTTCGTATGTCAGCCCTTCGGCGTTGCCGGTGGCCTTGTCGATGTTGTACTTGATGCGGTCGGCGGGCATGTTGGCCGCCTTGGCCTTGTCCACCGCCAGGCGCAGGCGGGGGTTGGCAGACAGGTCGCCGCCGCCGGAACGGGCAGCCACGGTGATTTCGCGAATGATGCGGGTCCAGATCTTGCCGCGCTTTTCATCCTGCCGCCCCTTGCGGTGCTGGATATTCGCCCATTTGCTGTGTCCTGCCACGAGAAGTCCTTTTGTATTGATTTAATCTAGCCATGCTTGTTGGGCCCGGTGCAGCGGCAAACCGTGTCTTTCGCGCCACGGCGGCGGTGCAAACTCCACCGCCAGCGCCTGCAGAGGCTGGTTTTTGCGCCCCTCAGGCGGCGCCCGATCCACCCGTTTTGCCTCTGTAGCGCCCGGGCCGAACAAGTCATCTGCCGATTTTACTTTTTGCCGACCCCGCCCCCGAGGAAACCCGAAATGGCCGAACCCCTTCTGATCGCCAAGCACGACACCATCGAATGCCACCTGCTGCCCGGCCTGGCCAACCGCCACGGGCTGATCACCGGCGCGACGGGCACCGGCAAGACGGTGACGCTGCAGACGCTGGCCGAAAACTTCTCGCGCATCGGCGTGCCGGTGTTCATGGCCGACGTGAAGGGCGACCTGACCGGAGCAAGCCAGCCCGGCAAGATCGGCGACAAGCTGGCCGCCGTGCTCAAGGAGCGGGGCCTCGATGTGCCCCCGCCCCTGGCCTGCCCCACCACGCTGTGGGACGTGTTCGGCCAGCAGGGCCACCCGGTGCGCGCCACGGTGTCCGACATGGGCCCGCTGCTGCTGGGCCGCATGCTCAACCTGAACGAGACGCAGCTGGGCGTGCTGAACATGGTGTTCAAGATCGCCGACGACAGCGGCATGCTGCTGCTGGACCTGAAAGACCTGCGCGCGATGCTGACCTTCGTGGGCGACAACGCCAAGGAGTTCACCACCGAATACGGCAACGTGAGCGCCGCCAGCGTGGGCGCCATCCAGCGCGGGCTGCTGCAGATCGAGCAGCAGGGCGGCAGCGCGTTCTTCGGCGAGCCCATGCTCAACATCCAGGACTTCATGCAGACCGTCGATGGTCACGGTGTCGTGAACATCCTGGCGGCCGACAAGCTCATGAATTCGCCGCGCCTGTACTCCACCTTCCTGCTGTGGATGCTGTCCGAACTGTTCGAGCAGTTGCCCGAGATCGGCGACCCCGACCAGCCCAAGCTGGTGTTCTTCTTCGACGAGGCCCACCTGTTGTTCAACGAGGCGCCCAAGGTGCTCATCGAGCGCATCGAGCTGGTGGTGCGCCTGGTGCGCTCCAAGGGCGTGGGCGTGTACTTCGTCACGCAGAACCCGCTCGACATCCCCGACAGCGTGCTGGCCCAGCTGGGCAACCGCGTGCAGCACGCGCTGCGCGCCTTCACCCCCCGCGACCAGAAGGCCGTCAAAGCCACGGCCACCACCATGCGGCAAAAGCCGGGCCTCGATATCGAGACCGCCATCACCGAGCTGGCCGTGGGCGAGGCGCTGGTGAGCTTTCTGGACGCCAAGGGCCGCCCCAGCGTGACCGAGCGCGTGTTCGTGCTGCCCCCGGGCAGCCAGCTCGGCCCCATCACACCGCAGCAGCGGCAGGCGCTGATGGCCAACTCGCTGGTGGCCGGCGTGTACGAGACCACGGTGGACCGCGAGTCCGCGTATGAAAAGCTCAAGGGCCGGGCCGACAGCGCCCCCGCGGCACCGGCCGGCACGCCTGCCGCACGCACGGGCGGCGGCACCCCGGTGGGCACGGCAGGCGGGGGCGCCCAGCCGCAGGAAAGCAGCTTTCTCAACGACCTGCTCTTTGGCACCACCGGCCCGCGCGGCGGGCGCAAGGACGGCCTGGTGCAGACCATGGCCAAGTCGGCCGTGCGCACCGTGGGCACGAGTGTCGGCAAGGAGATTCTGCGCGGCGTATTGGGCGGGATCTTCGGCAGCAAGAAGAGGTAGCTCGCCCTCCCGCGCTGCGCGCCTTCCCCCTCTCTCGCTGCGCGGGAGGGGAACGCACCCGGTGGCCTGGCGAAGCCAGTTCCAAGGGCGCACTGGCCTGGGGCGCGCCAGTCATGACGGTCTTGGACAAAGGGATCTCGCTGGGGGCACATCAGGGCTGAAGATAGTGCACTGCAGAGGCCTCTACCGCTTATCCATCAAGCGCCAAAAGCTATCAATTCAATAGCATTCAACATCCTCGCCACACCCCTCAAATTCTTCTCCCGGCGTGCGTGCAGGCATGGCACCATGCGCGCACAAAACAACACACCACAGGAGGATGGGATGGGACGCATCGACAACCTGCTCGTGCGCTGGGGGCCCCGCACGGTGCTGATGGCCAGCGGCATCTGGGTGCTGGTCTTTGTGGGCATGTTCGCCGGGCTGTGGCGCATGCGCTGGACGTGGGCGGCGTATGCGGTCGCCACCGTGGTGCTGACGGCCATCGTCATCCAGTGGACCAATGTGGTGCGCGAGCGCTATGTGCGCGAAGCCGCCCTGCCCCAGTTCTTGAAGCGCAAACTGCGCGAAGCCTACCCCCACCTGAACCAGAAGGACTGCGAGCTGGTCGAGCGCGGGCTGCGCCAGTTCTTCATGGCCTGCATGCGCAGCAGGAAGCAATTCGTCGCCATGCCGTCCAAGGCGGTGGACGCCATGTGGCACGAATTCATCCTGCACACCCAGGCCTACAAGACCTGGTGCGAGCGCGCGCTGGGCTTCTTCTTGCACCACACGCCCGCCGAGGCCCTGGGCGCCCGGGCCAAGAACAACGACGGCCTGCGCCGCGCCTGGTACTGGGCGTGCAAGGACGAGGGCATCCACCCCAAATACCCCTCGCGCCTGCCGCTGCTGTTCGCGCTGGATGCCAAGCTCGCGATTGCCGGCGGCTTTGCCTACGTGCCCGACTGCCGCGACATCATCCGCAAGAGCGATGCTGGGGGCGATGCCAGCGGCACCTACTGCGGCACGCACTTTGCCAACAGCGGCTACAGCGGTAGCTCGGGCGACTTCGGCGGTGCCGAAAGCTCCAGCTCCCACTCCAGCAGCAGCAGCAGCAGTGACGGGAGCAGCGGAGACGCAGGTGGCGACGGGGGCAGTTGCGGCGGTGGCTGCGGTGGTGGCGGCGGCGACTGACGCGGCGCGCGCAGGTAACCTAGCCCCCATGCACTCCATCCCGCCGCTGCACCTCATCGCCGCCTTCGACGCGGTGATGCAGTGGCGCAGCTTTCAAAAAGCGGCCGACGCGCTCAGCCTGTCGGCCAGCACCGTGAGCCACCGCGTGCGCGAACTGGAAAAGACCCTGGGCGTCGCCCTGTTTACCCGCAGCACCCGGTCGGTGGCGCCCACACCCGAGGGCCTGCACCTGCACCAGCAGACCAAGGCCGCGCTGCAGGCCCTGCAGGACACGTTTGCCGGCTACGCGCACCAGCAGCGCAGCGTGGTGCGCATCAGCGCCCTGCCCTCGTTCGCGCGGCTGCGCCTGGTACCGGCGCTTGCGCAGCTGCAGGCCACCGGGCAGGCGCCCGGCATCGAGATCCAGGCCAGCACCGACCTCGCCGACGTGGACCAGGGCGACGCCGACATCGCCATCCGCTTTGCACGCGCCCGGCCGCACGCGCACCACTGCGAAAAGCTGCTGGACGACGTGTGGTTCCCGGTGGCGGCGCCGGGCTACCTGCGGCGGCTGGACGTCCCGGCCAGCGAGCCTGCGCTGCGCAAGGGCACGCTGCTCACCCACACCCGGCAACCCTGGCAGCCGTGGCTGGCACAGGCTGGCATCCGCCTGGCGGCGGCGCAGCACGCCATGACCTTCACCGACACCGCGTTGCTCATCGACGCGGCCCTGGCCGAACAGGGCATTGCGCTGGCGCGGCAGTCCCTGGTACACGACCTGCTGGCGTCCGGCGCGCTGGTGCGGCTGTCGGACGTGGCGCTGCCCGCCGAGCAGTCGTACTATCTGTTCGCGTCCGAGCGCACCGTCATCACCCCGCGCGGCCAGGCTGTGATGGACTGGATCCGGCAACTGGCACGTCAGGGCAACGCGGCGCCATAGCGCCTGCCAACGCCGGCCGCCTGTGCCGCAGAAAGGGGAATACGCGGGCCAACTGCCCAGGTGTCACCCCGTCTTCACCATCAACACGATGCCCGCCAGCACACCCGCCATCGCCACGGTCTTGTGACGAATGAAGCGCTCCTGCAGCAGCCAGGCGCTCAGGCCGAACACCATGACCAGGTTGGTCCGCCGCAGCACGGAGATCACCGAAATCATGGCCCCCTCGACCTGCACCGCGGCCAGGTAGATGTACTCGGCCAGCACGTATGCCACCGCAATCGCCACCACCGGCCAGACAGCGGGCCACGCCGCACTCCAACCCGGCCACCGCCCTCGCAAGCCACGCCCGCCCCGCCCGGGCAACGCAAACGTCACCACCCACGGCAGCAGGCACAGCGCCAGCACGCCCCGCTGCACGGCCGACCAGGCCTGCACCGCCGCCAGGTCCAGCCGCAGCTGCGCGACGATGTGCTTGTCGTACAGCGCATTGGCCGACGACAGCAGCGTGGCCGCCACCATGCACAGCACCCAGCCATCGCGGCTGAAGCGGATGCCCTCCTTCTGCCCGATCAGCGAAAACGCCAGGTACGACAGCATGGACACCGCCAGCCCCGCCGACTGCCACGCGCTCAGGTGCTCGCCCAACAGCACGATGGCGCCCAGCGCCGTCCACACCGGCCCCGACGCGCGCACCCCGGCCGATATCGACAGCGGCAGCGCCTTGACCGCGTAGTACGACAGCACCCAGGTCGCCACCATCATCAGCGACTTGGGCAGCAGCAGCGCATGCGCCTGCCAGGCCAGCGGCGCAGGGTGCAAGCCCAGCGGGCCCAGCACCTGCGCTGCAGCGCTGCCGCCCGGCACCACGATGAAAGGCAGCCATGCGCAGGCTCCCAGCAGCGACGCCACCACCACCACGGCCAGCACCCCGGTCTGCCGCAGCGCGATCTTGGTCAGAAAGTCATAGGTGCCCAGCACCAGCCCGGCCAGCAGGCCCAGCAGCACCCAGGTGGTCATGCGGCGGCTCCGTGCGCAAGACACCGAAGCTGCTGCATCGGTGCCACAGACAGGACGAGGGCGGGCGCCAAACGGCGGCATGGAAAACGATTCACACAAGGCCTTTCTTGCAATAAAGAAAAGCCACCGAGGCTAAACACGCTGCCGCTGCGATTGCGGACGGTTGCGCAGCAGTGGCGCGCCACGGCGCAGCAATCGCACCGCAGCCCGGTGCAGCCACACTGCCTCCGCTCTGCTACGCAATCCATAGCGCCCTGCGCACAGAGGGAAAGCGATAGAACCCCTTTTCATATCCAAGGCGCCCCCCAAGTCACCCACGCGACGACACAGCGCTGCCCGCCGGGTCTACAGTGCCTGCCCATGAACACACCGCCCTTCACCTGCTTTTCGCTCAGCATCAACAGCCACGTCGCCCACCTCGTGCTGAACCGCCCCGAGGCCATGAACACCATGCACCCCACCTTCTGGCGCGAACTGGACGAGGTGCTGGCCCAGTTGAACAAGGCGGGAGAGGCCCGGGCGCTGGTCATCAGCAGCACCGGCAAGCATTTCAGCGCGGGCATGGCGCTCGAGACCTTCGGCGGCGCCATCACCATGGACGACCAGAGCCCCGAGGGCCGGGCCGCCATCTTCGACCTGCTCACCGACATGCAGGCCACCTTCAGCCGCATCGAGAGCCTGCGCATCCCCGTCATCATGGCCATCCAGGGCGGCTGCATCGGCGGCGCGGTGGACATGGTCACGGCGGCCTGCGTGCGCTACGCCACGGCCGACGCGTTCTTCTGCATCCAGGAGATAAACATCGGCATGGTGGCCGACGTAGGCACGCTGCAGCGCCTGCCCAAGCTCATCCCGCTGGGCGTGGTCAAGGAGCTGGCCTACACCGGCCGCCGCCTGAGCGCCGACAAGGCCTTGGGCCACGGGCTGGTCAACGAGGTGTTCGACACCCACGAGGCCACGGTCGCCGCCGCACTGCAGTGCGCGCAGGAGATCGCCACCAAGCCCCCCGTCGCCATCTGGGGCACCAAGCAGGCCGTGAACTACGCCCGCGACCACAGTGTGGAAGACAGCCTGCGCCAGATGGGCTGGCTGCAAGGCGCCATCTGGAGCAACCAGCACGTGCGCGAGTCCGTCACGGCCATGAAGCAAAAGCGTGCGGGCGACTTCCCGGCGCTGACGCCGCTGATCCGGTTCAGCGAGCAGGGGTGATGGGTGATGAGCGCCGGGCGTGAGGCGGACGCTCCGCCCGGCAGTTTTGCGCCCCCTCGAGCCTGACCTTTCAAGAGGCCCTAATCACTCACCCCACCCGTTCGGGCTGAGCCCGTCGAAGCCAGGGCGCACCCTCCGAAGCTCCGCCCTACCCCGGCCATTCAATCACTATCGATTTCATAGCTACCAGCGTCCACCCATCAAGCGGTAGCAGTCATTTTTAACCCCAAAACCGCCACCAAGGGCTATCATGTGCCGACCCGGGGCAGGCCGCGCCCCGCAGCGAGGACGCCACCATGACCGTGCCCAGCCTACCCCTGCCCACCTACGACGATGTGGCCGCCGCCGCGCAGCGGCTCGCAGGCGTCGCGCACCACACGCCGGTGATGCGCTGCACGGCCATCGACCAGCGCCTGGGCGCCAAGCTGTTCTTCAAGTGCGAGAACCTGCAGCGCACCGGCGCCTTCAAGTTCCGCGGCGCGTACAACGCGCTGGCCCAGTTCAGCGATGCGCAGCGCGAGGGCGGCGTGCTCACCTTCTCGGCGGGCAACCACGCGCAGGCCATCGCACTGTCGGCCCGCCTGCTCGACATGCCCGCCCTGATCGTCATGCCCGAAGACGCTGCCACCTCCAAGATGGCCGCCACGCGCGACTACGGCGCCCAGGTCGTCACCTACAACCGCCACACCGAAGACCGCGAGGCCATCAGCCGCCAGCTCGCGCGCGAGCGCGGCATGACGCTGGTGCCGCCGTTCGACCACCCGCACGTCATCGCGGGCCAGGGCACCGCCGCGCTGGAGCTGCTGCAGGAGGTGCCCGACCTCGACTACCTCTTCGTCTGCCTGGGCGGCGGCGGGCTGCTCTCGGGCAGCCTGCTGGCCGCGCAGGCGCTGGCGCCGCAGTGCAAGGTCATCGGTGTCGAGCCCGCCACCGCCAACGACGCCCAGCAGTCGCTGCGCGCCGGGCACATCGTGACCATTGACCACCCGCAAACCATCGCCGACGGGGCGCAGACACAGTCGCTGGGCGCGCTGACCTTCCCCATCATCCGCGACCATGTCGAAGACATCATCACCGTGAGCGACGCGCAGTTGATCGAAGCGCTGCGTTTTTTCGCCGCGCGCATGAAGCTCACCGTCGAGCCCACTGGCGCCCTCGCCTTCGCGGGCGTGCAGGCCTTCTCCGGCGAGGACGACGGCGCCAAGCTGCTGCACGGCGAGCGCGTGGGCGTCATCGTGAGCGGCGGCAACGTGGACCTGGCGCGGTACTCGCGGTTTCTGGCGGACTGAGCGGGCCGCGCGCCGGGGCCTGTGGCTTTGTACGGCTCTGTACGGCTGTGCACGTCGCTGCAGCTTTGCCATCACACGCCCTGGCCCCCCGCAGGGGCGCCCCCGCCGCTCGGGTTTCCCGGCCCCGCGGCGAATGGAGGTGAAAATACACCCACCGCCATTCATTCATTTCCCAGCACACCCGAGGCCGCGCCATGAGCACCGCTAGCAACAACAACGTCACCGTCATCACCCACCCCCTGGTCCAGCACAAGCTCACGCTCATGCGCCGCAAGGACGCCAGCACCAACAGCTTTCGCCGCCTGCTGGGCGAGCTGTCCACGCTGATGGCCTACGAAGTCACGCGCGACATGCCGCTGCAGGACTTCGAGATCGAAACCCCGCTGGAGACCATGACCGGCAAGGTCATCGACGGCAAGAAGCTGGTGCTGGTGTCCATCCTGCGCGCGGGCAACGGCTTTCTGGACGGCATGCTCAACGTGGTGCCCGGCGCGCGCGTGGGCCACATCGGCCTGTACCGCGACCCGGCCACGCTGCAGCCCGTGGAGTACTACTTCAAGATGCCGTCCGAGATGCAAGAGCGCGACATCATCGTCGTCGACCCCATGCTGGCCACCGGCAACTCGGCCGCCGCGTGCGTGGACCGCCTGAAGAAGCTCAACCCCCGCTCCATCAAGTTCGTCTGCCTGCTGGCCGCCCCCGAAGGCGTAGCCACGCTGCAGAAGGCCCACCCCGACGTGCCGATCTTCACCGCCGCCATCGACCGCGAGCTGAACGACCACGGCTACATCCTGCCGGGCCTGGGCGATGCGGGCGACCGGATCTTTGGCACCAAGTAAGGGAGCCGCCTGGCGCAGACACGCAGCCCGCGCCACCCTGCTCACGCAGCCAGCCACCCTTGGGGTGGCTTTTTTCATGGGCGCCACGCCCGCCGCACTGATTTTTACCATCTGGTGGCTTTCCTCTGGCAGACTGGCGCGCAGTCTGCCGCCGTGCTGGCACCGACTGGCGCGCTCCTTGCTTGGGAGCCAAGCATCCAAGCACCCTCTTGCTGGCCATTCTTTTCTGAACTGAAGGAACCCCACCATGACCACTCGCCGCATCTTCACCGGACGCCTGCTCTGCACCTCCATGGCCCTGTCGGCCGCCCTGGGCCTGGCGCCCTCGCTGGCCGGGGCGCAGGCCAAGCTCAAGGTCGCGGCGATCTACACGGTGCCCTACGAGCAGCAATGGGTGAGCCGCATCCACAAGGCGCTGAAGGCCGCCGAGGCGCGGGGCGAGATCGAATACAAGTCGAGCGAGAACGTCTCCAACGCCGACTACGAGCGCGTGATGCGCGAGTACGCCACCGGCGGCAACCAGCTCATCGTGGGCGAGGCCTTTGCGGTGGAGGCCGCCGCACGCAAGGTGGCCAAGGACTTCCCCAAGACGTCTTTCCTGCTGGGCTCGTCCGGCAAGCCGCAGGCGCCCAACTTCAGCGTGTTCGACAACTACATCCAGGAGCCCGCCTACCTGTCGGGCATGGTCGCGGGCGGCATGACCAAGACGAACAAGATCGGCATGGTGGGCGGCTTTCCCATCCCCGAGGTGAACCGCCTGATGCACGCCTTCATGGCGGGGGCGAAAGAGACCAATCCCAAGGTCGAGTTCACCGTGAGCTTCATCAACAGCTGGTTCGACCCGCCGAAGGCCAAGGAAGCGACGTTTGCCATGATCGACAAGGGCGCCGACGTGCTCTATGCCGAACGCTTTGGCGTGTCCGACGCGGCCAAGGAAAAGGGCAAGCTCGCCATCGGCAACGTGATCAACACGCAGGACAAGTACCCCGACACCGTGGTGGCGTCGGCCCTGTGGCACATGGAGCCCAGCATCGACCGCGCGCTCAAGCTGGTCAAGGAAGGCAAGTTCACGCCCGAGGACTACGGCCCGTATTCGATGATGAAGCACAAGGGCTCTGAACTCGCGCCGCTGGGCACGTTCGAGAAAAAGGTGCCCGCCGACATCGTGGCCAAGGTCAAGGCGCGCGAGGCCGAGATCCTGGCCGGCAAGTTCACGGTGAAGGTGGACGACAGCCAGCCCAAGTCCACGGCGAAGTAATCGAAGTAATGCCGTCGGCATTGCGTTGATGGGCGCGGCCAGCGGTGCAGCGCCCGTGACGGTGGTGGACCACCCGCCACCGTCACCCACCGGCCGTGCGCACACCGTTGCCATCAATGGCGCCGGGCCGCCCTCCACTGCGTTGCCGGCACCGCACCGCACCGCACTTGCGCTAGCCTGCGGCACTTCTGACATCTTCAGGCCCTGACCATGCCCTCATCCAGCAGCAGCACCACCACTTCCACCCATCTTCGCACCACCCTCGCCCGGCACGGGCTGCGCCTGCTGGCGGCAGCCACCCTGGCCGCGGCGGTGGCAGGCTGCAGCACCGCACCCGCCCGGCCATCAGCATCGGGGGCTGCGGTGGTGCAGCTCGATGCCACACCGCGCATCGCCGTCATCTCAGCCTTCGAGCCCGAACTCACCGTGCTGCTGCCGCAGGTGCAGCAGGCGGCCAAGCACCGCATCAACGGTGTGGAGTTCACCACCGGCACCCTGTCGGGCCAGCCCGTGGTGGTGTTCCTGTCGGGCATCAGCATGACCAACGCGGCCATGAACACCCAGCTCGCGCTGGACCGCTTCAACGTCAGCCACATCGTGTTCAGCGGCATCGCGGGCGGCGTGAACCCCGGCCTGCACATCGGCGACGTGACAGTGCCTGCCCAGTGGGGCCAGTACATGGAATGGCTCATGGCCCGCGAGGACAAACCCGGCCAGTACAGCGCCCCGGCCTGGATGAAAAGCGAGCTGACCCTGCCCGCCTTCGGCATGATGCACCCCCGCCCCGTGGAGGTGCGCAGCGCCGCACAACCCGCCCTCACCAAGCAGTTCTGGTTTGCCGCCGACGCCCGCATGCTGGCCGTAGCGCGCAGCCTGGGCACGAGCGTCGCGCTGGACCATTGCCACGCCGACAAGTGCCTCAAGGAGCGCCCCCGCATGGTGATCGGCGGCAATGGCGTCTCAGGCCAGGCCTTCGTGGACAACAAGGCGTTCCGCGAATACGCGTTCAAGACCTTCGATGCGAACGTGCTCGACATGGAAACCGCCGCCACCGCCATGGTCGCGCACAGCAACGGCGTGCCCTACATCGCCTTCCGCTCACTGAGCGACCTGGCCGGCGGGGGCGATGGCGAGAACGAGATGGACACCTTCATGCACCTGGCCGCAGCCAACTCGGCCAAGGTGCTGCAGGCGTTTCTGGCCAGCTGGAAGTGACACCATGAACCCGCAGCGGGCGCTGGCCGCATGGACCCCCTCTCCCCTCGCGGGAGAGGGGTTGGGGAGAGGGGGCGCGTGCAGCCGGCGCTGCGCTGATGCGGAGGCCGCACCCCCTCTCCCCGGCCCTCTCCCGCGGGGGGAGAGGGAGTGGCGCGCATCGAACAGGCATCGCAAATGACGCACTCCATCGCACCCCACCATGCCTGACGCCGTCCTGCACCTGACGAACATCACCAAGCGCTTTGGCAAGCTGGTTGCCAACGACGGCATCAGCCTGACCCTGCAGCGCGGCGAGGTGCTGGCGCTGCTGGGCGAGAACGGGGCGGGCAAGTCCACGCTGATGTCCATCCTGTTCGGGCACTACGTGGCCGACGAAGGGCATATCGAAGTGTTCGGCAAGCCCTTGCCGCCGGGCCAGCCGCGCGCGTCGCTCGGTGCGGGCATCGGCATGGTGCACCAGCACTTCACGCTGGCCGACAACCTCACGGTGCTGGACAACGTGCTGCTGGGCACCGAACCGCTGTGGCAACCGTTCTCGCGGCGCACGGCGGCGCGGGCCAGGCTGCTGGCGGTGTCGCAGCAGTTCGGGCTGCCGGTGCAGCCCGACGCGCGGGTGGGCAGCCTGTCGGTGGGCGAGCGTCAGCGGGTGGAGATCTTGAAGGCGCTGTACCGCGGCGCGCGCATCCTGATCCTGGACGAGCCCACGGCGGTGCTCACGCCGCAGGAGAGCGAGGCGTTGTTCGACACGCTGGCCCAGATGGTGGCGCAGGGCCTGTCGATCATTTTCATCAGCCACAAGCTCGCCGAGGTGCTGCGCGTGTCGCACCGCGTGGCCGTGCTGCGCCAGGGGCGGCTGGTGGCCGAGGCGCCAGCGCAAGGCACCACGCAGGGCCAGCTTGCGCAATGGATGGTGGGGCATGCCGTGGAGGCCGCCGAACGCCGCCCCGCGCGCCAGGTGGGCGCACCGGTGTGCGTGCTCGACCGCGTCAGCACCGCGCCCACCGGGCGCGACCGGCTGCGGGACGTGTCGCTCACCTTGCATGCGGGCGAGATCGTCGCCATTGCCGGCGTGTCGGGCAACGGGCAGGTGGCACTGGCCGATGTGCTGTGCGGCGTGCGCGCCGCTGTGTCGGGCCATGCCACGCTGCTGGGCGCACCGTTGCGCGCGCAGCCCGCGTGGCTGGTGGAACAGGGCGTGGCCCGCATCCCGGAAGACCGCCACGCGGTGGGCGTGGTGGGCGACCTGCCGGTGTGGGAGAACGCGGTGTCCGAGCGCCTGCGCAGCCGCTGGTTCGCGCAGCCCTGGTTTAGGGCTTGGTGGGTCAAGCGCGGTGCAGCGCGAGCGCACGCCGAGCACCTGGCCCGCACCTTCGACGTGCGCGGCGGCGGGCCGGATGCCCCTGCCCGGGCGCTGTCGGGCGGCAACATGCAAAAACTCATCCTGGGCCGCGCCCTGCTGCCGCCGCAGGATGCCGCCGGCACCGCCGCCGCCCCGCGCCTCATCGTCGCGCACCAGCCCACCTGGGGGCTGGACATCGGCGCGGTGATGTTCGTGCAGCAGCAGCTCATCAACGCGCGCGACGGCGGCGCAGCCGTGCTGCTGATCTCGGACGATCTGGATGAAGTGCTGGCGCTGGGGGACCGCGTGGCCGTGATGCACGAAGGGCACCTGGGCGAAGCGCTGCCTGCCGAGGACTGGACGCGCGAGGCCATCGGCCTGGCGATGGCGGGGGTGATATGAAGCTCCCCCTGCGTCGCTTCGCGCCTCGGTGCCGGCGCCCGAGGCGCCGGCTCTTCGAGGCCGTCCAAGCCTGCGCAGGCGGGCTTGGAGCCGCGGCCCTCAGCCCCTCTCCTTCGGGAGGGGGACGCACCCGGTGGCCTGGCGAAGCCAGTTCCACGGGTGCACGGGAGTGGGCCGCGCCCGTTTCGCATGCAAGAGACAACGGACAACGATGAGACTCGAAAAACGCAACCACACCTCCCCCGCGGCCTACGTGCTGGCGCCGCTGGGCGCCGTGGTGTTCACCCTGCTCATCAGCGCGCTGCTCGTGCTGTGGGCCGGCGCGCCGGTGGGGCAGACCTATGCGCTGCTGCTGCAGGGCGCCTTCGGCTCGGTGTTTGCGCTGACCGAGACGCTCACCCGCGCCACGCCGCTGATCCTGACCGGGCTGGCAGCCGCCGTGGCCTTTCGGGCGCGGTTGTTCAACATTGGTGCCGAGGGGCAGTTGTACGCGGGCGCGCTGGCCGCCGTGGCCGTGGGCGGGATGCACGGCGGCACGGGGCTGGAATGGTCGCCCTGGCTGCTCTTTCCGCTGATGATGCTGGCGGCGGCGATGGCGGGGGCGCTGTTGTTGCTGGGCCCGGCACTGATGAAGGCGCGGCTGGGGGTGGACGAGGTGGTCACCACGCTGCTGCTCAACTTCATCATGCTGCTCTTGGTGTCGGCACTGCTCGACGGCCCGATGAAGGACCCGCTCTCGATGGGCTGGCCGCAGAGCGTGGCGCTGCAGAGCGAATTGGAGCTGTCGCGCCTGGTGCCGCAGACGCGGCTACACACTGGGCTGCTGTGGGCCGTGTCGCTGGCGGTGATGCTGTGGGCACTGCTGGCGCGCACGGTGCCGGGGTTCGACATCCGCGCGGAAGGGGCCAATGCGCGGGCGGCAGCGTTTGCGGGCGTGCCCATCACGCGCACCGTGGTGCTGGTGGCGCTGCTGTCGGGCGGGCTGGCGGGGCTGGCGGGGGCTATCGAGGTGGCGGGCCGCACCGGCTATGTGACGCTCGACATGTCGCCGGGCTACGGGTACAGCGGCATCGTGATCGCCATGCTGGCAGGGCTGCACCCGCTGGGCGTGGTGGCGGCGGGCGTGTTCGTGGCGGGCGTGCTGGTGGGGGCCGACAGCATGAGCCGCGCGGTGGGCGTGCCGACCTACATCGCGGACGTGATCGTGGCCACGTCGCTGATCGCGGTGCTGGTGGCGGGGCTGCTCACGCAGTACCGGGTGCGCTGGAAGTGAACCCGCCATGCACCCAAAATTCAAACGAAAAATGCCTCTACCGCTTGCGTATAAAGCGCTAGAAGCTACTAATTTGATAGCAACAGACCGGAGCGCCGCCGCATGACCGAGTTGCTCGACATCCTCGCCAACCCGGCCTTCTGGATCGCCACCCTGCGCGTGGCGACGCCGCTCATCCTGGGCACGCTGGGGGTGCTGCTGTGCGAGCGCGCGGGCGTGCTGAACCTGGGCATCGAGGGGATCATGGTGGCGGGGGCCTTCACGGGCTGGCTCACCGTGTATGCCGGGCACGGCCTGTGGACGGGGGTGATGGTGGCGGCGCTCACGGGCGCGGTGTTCGGGCTGCTGCATGCGTGGCTGACGGTGGGCCTGGCGCTGTCGCAGCATGTGTCGGGCCTCGGCATCACGCTGCTGGCCACGGCGCTGTCGTACTACGGGTACCGGGTGAGCTTCCCGAAGGTGAACACGCCGCCCACCATCGAGCCGTTTGCGCCGATGGAGTGGCTGGGCATACCCATTTTGTCGGCGCAAACGCCGCTCGCGCTGCTGGCGCTGGTGCTGGTGCCGCTGCTGGCCTGGGTGCTGATGCGCACCCCGCTGGGCCTGGCGGTGCGCATGGTGGGCGAGAACCCGCAGGCGGCCGAGGGCCAGGGCATTCCGGTGGCGGCCACGCGCACCGGGGCCATCGTGGCGGGGTCCGCGCTGATGGGCGTGGCGGGTGCCTTCCTCACGCTGTCGGCGTTCAACGCGTTTTTCTTCAACATGGTGAACGGGCGCGGCTGGATCTGCGTGGCGCTGGTGGTGTTCGCCTCGTGGCGGCCGGGCAAGGCGTTGCTGGGTGCCTTGCTCTTTGCCTTCTGCGATGCGCTGCAGTTGCGGCTGCAGCAGGCGGGCGATGCGTGGCTGCCCTACCAGGTCTATCTGATGCTGCCGTACGGGCTGTCCATCCTGGCGCTGGTGCTGGTGGCGCGCAAGGCCGCGTATCCTCAGGCACTGATGAAGCCCTACCGCAAAGGAGAGCGTTGAATGCCCACGTTGCAAACCCTGCTCATGTTCGCCGCCGCCTCGCTGGCGCTGGCCGTGATCCCCGGCCCCACCATGCTGCTGGCGCTGGCCAACGGCATGGCCGGCGGCATGCGCCGTGCGGCCTGGGGCATGGCGGGCGCGGGGCTGGGTGCAGGCATCCTGATCGCCGTGGTGGCCGTGGGCCTCGGTTCGCTGCTCAATGCGTCGGCCACGCTGTTCAACGCGGTGCGCATTGCCGGCGTGCTCTACCTGCTGTGGCTGGCCGTGCAACTGTGGCGCAGCCCGCCGGTGGATGTGCAGGCCGCCGTGGCCCAGGTGCCAGGCCAGCAGACCGTGGGGCGGGCAGCGTTTGCGCGCAGTCTGGGCGTGGCGCTGTCCAACCCCAAGACGCTGCTGTTCTTTGCAGCCTTTCTGCCGCAGTTCGTGGACCCGGCGCAGCCGCAGGCGCTGCAGTACGCGGTGCTGGGCGCGCTCTTCGTGGGGCTCGACACGCTGGTCATGGTGGCTTACGCCGCCGCGGGCTGGCAGGCCGTGCGGTGGGTGTCGCAGCGCGGGCTGCGTTGGCTCAACCGCAGCTGCGCCGTCGGCATGGGGGTGCTGGCGGCCTTGCTGGCAGGCTACCGGCGCCACGGCGCCTGAACCGTGGCGGACACCGTCGTCGCCACGCCGCGCCGCAGCCCGCTGGCCGCGGCCCTCGCCGGCACCGCCCTGGGCATGGTGCTGGGCGGGCTGGGCCTGTGGGCCGTGTTGCACAGGCCTGCCGCGCCGCCGCCCCCACCTGCCCTGCTGACGCTGGAGGACATGGGCCACCTGGTCTCGGTCAAGGTGCGGTATGCCAACGTCATCGAGTTCACGCAGCAGATCACGCAGGGCATTCCGTGGACGCAGTGGGAGCTGAAGCTGGGCGGCACGCAGGTGCTGCTGGTGGCCCGCGGCGACTGCCTGGTGGGCGCCGACATGCGCCAGGCCCGCTATGAAGCGGTGGACGCTGCAGCCCGCACCGCGGTGCTGCGGCTGCCTGCGCCTGCCACGCTGTCGGCCCGCGTGGACCACGGCCCGCGCGACCAGGGCGGCTCCTACTTCTACGCGGTGCAGGGCACGGGCATCGAGCCGCTGATCCCGGGCTCGGCCCACCGCACGCAGGCCATCGACACCGCGCTGCAGCGCGCGCAGCAGGATGTGGAGCGCACCTGCCAGGCCAGCAGCACCGTGGCCACCGCCAAGGAAAATGCCGAGGCGGTGCTCAAGCCCTTGTTCGCCGCCACGGGCTGGACGGTGCAGGTGCGCTGGCAGCCTTGAGTGAGCCTTGACCCGAACCCTGTGCCATCGCCTCTGCGACAACCCTTCGATACCCATGCACAAACTCTTTCGGCCCGCACTGTGGACCATGGCCCTGATGCTTGCAGCCGCCGGCAACGCCCACGCACTGGGCATGGACTTGCCCTATGGCGCCTTTGCCGCAGAGCCCGATGTGGACTGGGTGCAGGCCTGCGGCGAATGGCCCGCCCCGCCCGGCAAGGACGGCAGCCGCAGGGGCATGTACCGCATCGTGCATGCCACGCGGTACGCCCAGTCGTTCCTGTACATCCAGTGGCTGCGCCGTGACGACACCGACTCCGCGCACGAGGTGAAGACCGTGGGCGTGGCCGCGCTGAACAACGACCACGCCTCCATCTCCCTGAGCCAGATGCGCTGCCAGGCCACGCCGCAGGGCATCCGCTTCACCGCGCGGGCCGAGTCGGGCCATGACGACAGCGTGTTTCGCATCACCATCGACGCAGGCCACCGGCCCGGCGCAATGCGCTACCGCACCACGCCCTTGCGCTGACGGCGCCAGTCCGCCATGGATCTTTTGCAGCCGCCGCCCACCCCGCCTGCCGCAGAGCTGCTGCCGCGCAGCCTGCTGGCCCGCTGGCAGCAAAGCACCACCGAGCCCAGCGCCACGGTGGTGCTGCCCGATGGCTGCTGCGACCTGATCCTGCATGTGGATGCGGCGGGCCGCCCTGCCTGGCAGGTATCGCCGCTGGCCGATGCCGCAGTCACGGTGCCCGGGGCCGCCGACGAGTTCTGGCGCGGCTACCGCTTGCGGCCAGGCACGGTGGTGCAGGCCCCGGCGCTGATCCGCGCTGCGCAGGCCATCTGGTCGCAGGCTGCGCGCAGGGCCTTGTGGAGCAGTGAGCAAGTGCACATCGACGCCACCGTGGAGCAGCAGTTGCTCGACGCCATCGACACGCACACGCACCTGGAGGCGCGCGTGCAGGCAGCCCTGCACACCCTGGCCCACACCGCCACCGTGGCGGCTGCGGCGCGGTCACTGGGGGTGTCGGAGCGCAGCCTGGAACGCGTCACCCGTGCCGCGACTCAGCAACCACCCAGCTACTGGCGTGCCCTGGCCCGGGTGCGCCGCGCGGCGCAGGCGCTGGGCGGCGGCGAGGCACTGGCCGGCATTGCGGCCGACCATGGCTATGCGGACCAAGCCCACCTCAGCCGCGACTGCCTGCGCTGGCTGGGGCAGTCGCCCTCAGCGCTGCGCCGCTCGCCCGGCCTGCTGGCCACGGTGGCGCAGGCGGGCTATGGCTGAGTGCGCTTGCTGCGCATCGGCAGCGTGCGTTGCGTCCTCGGCCACCAACCCGGTTCAGCCCGCGGTGGCGGGCGGCGGCGCCACGGGCGTGCACAGCTCCACCAGCGCATCGTTGATGTCGGCCACGTAGGCCACCGTCTGGCCCCAGGGCATTTGCTCGGGCGCCTGCACCAGGCGCGCACCGGCGGCCACGGCGCGCTGCACGGCGGCAGCGACATCGGCGGTGGTGAAAGCGATCTCGAAGCTGGGGGCCCGGGCGGTGGCGCGCTGCGGGTTCTTGCCCAGCTCGGTCATCAGGCGCAATGACGAGAACGCCAGCGCAGTCGCACCGGTGTCCAGCTCGCCATAGTCGCCAGCCTCGTGCACGAACCGGCGCGTGAGGCCGAACGCGGCTTCGTAGAAGGCAATGGTCTGGGGAACGTCTTCGACGTAGAGGATGGTGTAGCCGAATTGCATGAGGGGCCCTTCTTCAGATTCAGGAAAAGCGTGGAGCATAGGCGTGGGGCGGCCAGGCGTCTTGAAGAAATCCGACACGCGGCCACAAGCCCGACCCACAGGCATAGGCTGCGGCCGGTGCGTGGCATGAATGCTGCTCCGCCCACAGCACCGCCGGGCGCTCTACACTGCACTACACACCCGTGGACAGCGCTTCATGACGGTGCCCCCAGCTCTTTCGCCCACCCTGCCCTCCCAGCACTGCCTCACACCATGCTCGACCTGCTCGTTACCCACGCCACCTTGCCCGACGGCCGGTCCGATGTCTCCATCGCGGTGCAGGACGGGCGCATCACCGAAGTGACCGAGGGCCTGCAAGCCCCCGCCCACGAGACCGTGGACGCGGGCGGCCTGCTGGTCAGCCCGCCGTTCGTGGACGCGCATTTCCACATGGACTCCACGCTGAGCTATGGCCAACCGCGCGTGAACCAGAGCGGCACCCTGCTCGAAGGCATCGCCCTGTGGGGCGAGCTCAAGCCGCAGCTCACGCACGATGCCATCGTGCAGCGCGCCCTGACGTACTGCGACTGGGCCGTGGCGCACGGCCTGCTGGCCATCCGCTCCCATGTGGACACCAGCGACCCGAGCCTGCTGCCGGTACAGGCCCTGCTCGACGTGAAGCAGCGCGTGGCGCCGTACCTGGACCTGCAGCTGGTGGCGTTTCCGCAGGACGGCGTGCTGCGCTCGCCCGGCGGCCTCGACAACCTGACCCGCGCCCTGGACCTGGGCGTGGACGTGGTGGGCGGCATTCCGCACTTCGAGCGCACCATGGCCCAGGGCGCCGAGAGCGTGAAGATCCTGTGCGAACTGGCGGCCAGGCGGGGCAAGCGGGTGGACATGCACTGCGACGAGTCGGACGACCCGCTGTCGCGCCATGTGGAAACCCTGGCGCACGAGACGCACCGCCTAGGCCTGCACGGCCGCGTGGCAGGCTCGCACCTCACGTCGATGCACAGCATGGACAACTACTACGTGAGCAAGCTCATCCCGCTGATGGCCGAGGCGCAACTGGGCGTGGTGGCCAACCCGCTCATCAACATCACGCTGCAGGGCCGCCACGACACCTACCCCAAGCGCCGCGGCATGACCCGCGTGCCCGAGCTGATGGCCGCAGGCCTCACGGTGGCCTTCGGCCACGACTGCGTGATGGACCCGTGGTACGGCGGCGGCAGCGCCGACATGCTGGAGGCCGCCCACATGGGCCTGCACGTGGCGCAAATGACCAGCCAGGCCGCCATGCTCCAGTGCTTCGACGCAGTGACGGTCAACCCCGCCAGGCTGCTGGGCCTGGAGGGCTACGGCCTGCAGGCGGGCTGCCACGCCGACTTCGTGCTGCTGCACGCACGCAACCCGGTCGAGGCCATCCGCCTGCGCGCCACGCGGCTGGCGGTGTACCGCCGGGGCAGGAAAGTCGCCAGCAGCCCGGCGCCCGTGGCCATGCTCGACCTGCCAGGGCGGCCGGGCAACGTGGCTTTCCTGGCGGGATGAGTTATCCGCTGAAAGCAGCACGGTGGCCTAAACGCACTAAACCGGCGATGTGGGCGGAGTCGCTGCCGGCACCGGATACCCCACGATGTCTTCCAACGCCGGGTATCCGCTGATGGCATGCGACGCGAGCCGCCCGCCCATGGTGGCACCCTCGGCACTGCCCACGTTCAGGCCGGTGTAGATCCAGTCGCCCGCCAGCACCAGGTTGCTGAAACCGGACTCCCAAGCCTTGAGCCGTGCGGCCGTGCTGCCCGGCGGGCTGATCACGTAACGCTCGGACGGGTCGATGTTGGCGCGCCAGAACTGCTGATCGAACCGCTGCACGCCCTGCCCTGCATTGGCCGGGTCGTGGTCCTGCAGCAGGCTGAAATCCATGCCGGTCGGGTCGCCCGGTGGCGAGACCACATTGGTGGTGGACTTGGGCAGCAGCGGTCCCATGCACACCTGCAGGTACTGAATGCACTGCGCCTTGACCCGCGCATGGGCCCGCGCCGGGTAGTCGGTGTCGGTGAGCGGCGGCGGTGGCTCGTAGTCGGCCATGGCACCCGAGAAGTACCACAGGGACTTGGGCGTCTGGCTGGCCGGCCACGACTCCCACGGCAGCAGATGGGTGAAGTCCACCTGGCCGTCCAGCGGGTTCATGTAGGTGGCGCCGATCACCGTGTCCGTGGGGTTCTTCAGGGGAATGTCCCAGCCCAGGTCGGTGGTACTGCGGTTGAGCCACACCTGCATGGTTTGCGTTTGTACGGTAGGCACTTTCTCGACCATGGTGCGCCACGCGGGGCGCGCGGCCAGCAGCTCTTTGCACAGGTAAGGCACGGCACCCACCGCAATGGCGAGCACCACCTGGTCGAAGTCTTCGCCGGCCTTCAGGGTCTTCTGGGCCACGTTCTTCCACGGCGTCCAGTACGACTCCAGGTCGATGTTCTGCTCGCGCAGCGCATCGCCTTGCACCAGTTGGTCATAGCCTGGGCCGGCTGGCCACGAGGGCAGGCCCTCGACCGGCACCAGGGGCTCGTAAGGAGCCTCCGGATTGACCAGCGTGGCCTGCACGCCCAGTTGCACCGCGGCCACCGACTCGCCGTCGGCCGACAGCGCGAGGTTCTCGACCTTGTGGAAAAACTCGAACTGCACGCCGCGCTGGCGCAGCACCAGGTACAGCGGCGCGATCACGGTCTCGCCGGTGCCTGCGGCAAACAGCCAGGCGAACGCGCCCATGTACGCATAGCTGCGCAGCGACCAGTGCAGATACGCACCTGCCGCCATGCTGGCCGTGCGGGCCGTGTCGCCCTGCGGGTATTGGTAGGACAGGTTGACGGTATTGAGCGCGAGCGGCGACGACACCGTCATGACCGACGCGCCGTGGCGGGTCAGCCAGTCGCTGAAATTCTCGTTGTCGATCACATCGAAGCCCCGCTCGATGATGCGGTCGGCCAGCACGCCGCGCACGATGGCCATCAGGTATTCGAGCAGGATGTACAGGCGCCGCAGGTCGTCGTTGCCCTCGATCAACGCCTTCAGCCGGGCGTTCAGCCAGCTCCACACTTCGTCGAGCACGGGGTGGTTCTCCGCCAGCTCGGCGTTCTCATCCAGCACGGCAGCCTGCAGGCGCCGCAGCAGGTCCTGCCCGGCGCGCAATTCCAGTTGGTGGATCTCGCTCAGGCCCGGCACGGCCTGGGGGTCGATCAGGCCCTGCGCAGTCTCGGCCAGGCCGCCGATCCAATGCCGGATGGTCTGCAGGGAGGAGGCATCGTCCGGAGTGAGCGAGTTGGTCGGCACGGTCATGGGCCAGCGCTTGAAGCCGCCGTTCTCGAACTCCCACATCAGCACGAAACTCTCAGGCAGGAACGCCTGCTCGAACGTGGCGAGTTTGGCGTCGGCCGGGCGGCCCAGCGCCTTGTAGCAGTCGGCCATCAACGGCAGCGCGTTGTAGTAGCTGCCCAGAAACCCGTGGATGCCGTGCTCTTCGATGCGGTTGTTGGGCCCCCGCTTGGTCGCACATTTGCCGCCCAGCCGCCAGCCCATCTGGTACACGGTGATCTCGTACTTTTGCTGCCAGCCCGGCTGGCGGGTCAGCTCGTAGGCAGCCGTCAGCGCGGCCAGGCCGCCTCCGAGGATGGCGATCTTCTGGGGTGCATTCGTTTCAGGCATGGTTTCCCTCTCCAGTGAATTTCAGGCGGCTTGTTGTGGATGAATGAATGACTAAAAACTAAAAACTAAGGACTGGCAACTTGCGAATAACGGATGACGCATGACCGATGACGCATAACGCATGACGCATGACGTCCGACGGCCAAGCCCATGGACGCGTGGCTGTGCGGGGTCACTCGCTCCAGCCCGCCTGGCGAAGGCAGTGCGTGTACTCGTTGAGATGCGCCTCGGCTGCGAAGGGGTGTCCGGCCTTCAAGGCCTGCATGGTGTAAGGCCCGAATTTCTGGGCCTGCCGCAGGGTTTGCTGGCCATCTTCGACATGGCCGGCGGCTACCTGGCATGCCGCCAGGAGGTAGTGGTTGAAGAACCAGTCCGGCCGCTTGGACAGCGCCTGCAAGGCAAACTTCAACGCGGCCTCATGGTCGCGCTCGATGAAGCTTGCCAGGGCTCGCGTGCGCAGCCACAGGCTCAGGTGCGGATCGAGCGGACTGGCCTCGCAGGCCTGCAGCACGTAGCTTGCAGCCTCCTGGGTGCGTCCACAAAACGCCAGCAGGCGCCCCAGTTCGCCGGCAGCAGCGGCCAGTTGCGGGTAGATGGACAGCGCATGTTCCTGCTCGGAGATCGCCTGCGGAAAATTGCGCGAGAACGACAGCACCGTGCCCAGCGTGAAATGCGCGAAGGCGTCGTTGTCGTCGTGGCTGACGGCCAGCAGGGCGTGCCGGTTGGCCTCGGCTATGTCCATGCGGGGAGACTCCGACCAGCCTGCCCATACCCGCGACATCAAGATGAAAGCGAGCATGGCCAGGGTCGGCGGATCGTCGGGTTTGGCCTGCAGCGCCTTTTTCGCAAAGTGCTCTGCCTTGTCCATGTGTTCCCGCGTGGTGCGCCAGAAATGCCAGCGTGCACGCATCAACAGCTCCCAATGCTCGCGGTCACGGGGTGTGGACTGGCTGCTGGCCCACTCTTCGCGCCGCAGGTAGGCGGGCTCGATGGCGCTCACGATGGCGGCCGATATTTCGTCCTGCACCTGAAAGAGGTCGTCCGCCGGCCTGTCGAAGCTCTGCGCCCAGATGGTTTCATTGCGCGGTCCATCGATGAGCTCTGCGGTGATCCGCAGGCGTTTGCCGGTCCAACGGATAAAACCGGAGACGAGATACCGGACCCCCAGCTCGCGGCTGATGGTGCCGCTCGCAGGCAGTGGGTGCCGGTAGCTCACCGACGAGTTGCGGGCTATCACGTACAACCATCGCGACCGGGAGAGCCGGTTGATGATGTCCTCGGCCATTCCATCGGCCAGATACCCGTCGTCGGACATTCCCGCGGCGACGCCGAAAGGAAGCACTGCCACCGAACGGGACGCACTGGACACCACGGACGGCAGAAGCTCCGAGGCGCTGCCGTCCACCACCACCGGCGCAACGTGCGCCACGAACCTGTAACCCTGCCCGGGGATCGTCACGATCACCTCGGAGCCCAGCAGCTTGCGCAGTGAGGACACGTGCACCTGCAGGTTGTTTTCCTCCACCACCACGCCCGGCCATACCAGGCTGAACAACTCCGATTTGGTCACCAGTCCGCCGGCCTTGTGCACCAGGGCGCACAGCACATCGAAAGCGCGCGCTCCCAGCAAGACGGGCTTCCCGTAGGAAAGCAACTGTCGCTCGTGAACCCTCAGCGTGAAGTGGGAAAACGTGAATTCCATGGTCTTGGCCTCTGTTTCTCATCACCTGTGCAATGCACCCCTCAGGTGGCCCGGCGGACTCTACATCAAGAATTTTTTAAGGACTATTAAGTTTTTGCCAGCTTGCCTTAAGGCCAATATGGCCACGCACGACAGAGAATTCCTTCACTCATGAAGCGCAAAAAAGAAAACATTTTAAATATTATCAAATCGATATTTAAAATTAATCAAAAGCATCATGAGAAAATGCCGGACCAAGTCACTTCCGACGCCGGCATTAATTTCAGAAAATCCCATTTCCAAGGAAAAGCCATGTCTGACTGCAATTGCAACCAAAACAATGCCAATGACAACTCTGCCCAAGTGCCCAACTTTGCGGAAGCCGGTTTCGCCGAAGGCAACAGCCACGCACAGGCCTTGCAGGCCAATGCTGGCGTAGCTGCGCAGCTGGAAGGCGTCCATGCGCTGAAGCTTTCCGTCTGCGTTGGCGCAAGTTACAACGCGTCCACCAACAAGATCTGCTTCACCATTCCGATCTATGGCAATTACTGCGTGACCTCCCCAGTGCATATTCCAGTGGGCGGTCAGATCAAGGTGTGCGCCCAAACCTGCGGCAGCTTCATTCCCACCGGCCTGAAGGCCACGATCTACCTGAACGGTAGCGTCATCGCCAACGTCACCCTCTTCGGCGCTTGCTGATCTATAAAATTTGATAGGCCTGAAGAAATAAAACCAATTTGCCCATCAAAAATTCATATTTATTACATTGAATACCGAGCATTCTATCAATCAAATACCTCCTCGGATTTTATGAATGTAATGGCCTGTTTCGCAAATGGGCGATGAATTCAAGCTACGCACTGAGCAATGCTCAATTGAAGCGATCGGCAACTGTAAAACAAGCTGCCGATTTTTATTGTTAAATTTCACAAATCGAAGGAATTCAAAATGACTGTCATTGCCGCAGGAACCTCGCTGCCAAAACCCGAATCCGGCCAATCCCATCGGTCCGGACCGAACTTTACGCTCATCAGCGATGACGGTGGATCCATTACCTTGTCATTGCCCTCTGGCATCGTGTTTGATATCAAACAAGACATTTCGCTCAAGGAAGACCCAACGCCTGTCAAAGACGCGACAAATGGAACCGTTGTCCCCGGCGGAAAGCTCACCACGGGGAAAAATTACTATATAGCCAATCCTCGGAACGCAACTTCCAACTTTAGCGTTACGCTGAATCAAGCATAGAGTTAATTTGCGGACGGGTGGGGGAATTCAATCAACTCGGAAATGCACATGCCTTCTGTGGAAACGAGCATCAACTTATTGATCGTCAATCGATTGTCGGTCTCGCTCACATTTGACAATCCGACATCTACCATTGGATCATCCCCCACTCCATCCGCCCCGTCGGTAGCACCTAATGGGGCGATAAACATAAGCGCGAATGGAATGACTGGCTGCGCCGGCAACTTTCAGCTCGTCGCAGAAGATTATCTATTGATCATAAATTACACCGTAAATCCTGAAGGGGGACCTGCGAGTATTGTCATCAGCTTGCCAGTCGGAGTGATCGGCGAATTCAACGCGCCTGTCTACCAAGGCACATCCATTGCACCGCAGCTGAACCTCTATCACAGCGTACCTTCTGGTCCAGATGGCGGCTACGTAGTACCGCTGGGTATTTTGGCAAATCCGCCATTTGAAAATGGCCAAGACTTCTCCAACAGCATGTTCGGGCCCAACATTCGATCTGCATCTCAGATTTCAGCAACACCGAGTGAGCCTTGCAAGAGCGGCTACGTCATGCCCGCAGACTTCACAGGCGGACAGCTGGCTGGGGCTGCAGCAGTGTTTCTGGATCAATGGCAAGGCACGGAGACCGGCATCTGCAACAGCGACGACATCGCTCTTCTCGATTTTCTTAAACACTATATTGTGACCGCAAGCTCAAGCGGACCACTCACCCTCTGGCTTCCCACGATGGCGCCAGTCGAAAATTCCGAGCCCATTTCCTACTTGCTCAGCGGCTATATGCCGATGCCATTCATCGATGCTGGAAATTTCTGGAATTCAGATACCGTCACATGTTTTTTGACACTTTTACTGGGCGGCGGCCACTTCGTCACAATCTGCGCAAAAGATGATCTGCCATCGTCGACCGGTAGTGTCATGCCCATGGATGAGATGCTGAAGTCCAGCGCTTTGACAAAAAAGCACGACATTGGCAATTCACACTATACGGGTTTACTCAACGTGACGGGAACGTACTACCTGGATATATCCAGCGATTTTTCTCCACCGGGCTGCGGTCTTATTCTCTCGTTCCTCACGGGTCGTACGGTCAACAATCCGCTGGCGCGCCCCGGGGATTACAACAGCTTTTTCCAACTTGAAGGCTGGCCGTACTCGATCGGCTCAAAGCGTCACACTGCGGACTATGAAACCTACACGCAGACGTTGTGGAACATATCTACGTACGGTGCATGTCCATACAGTGAAAAAAGAGGCACCACGTTGTTTCTGGCACCGGCTGAATGGACGCCCACTGTCTACCAAACCACGCGAATGGCGCCTTATGTGGGAGCCTACGCAAAAAATCCATCCAATCCGGCACCTCAAGCGTGGCTCGATACGCAGCTTATTGAGATTCCGAATACCGCACTTGCATTGCCCGCGAAATATTTTGACCGGTAATGACAGACTCATCAAAAACGATGGTCCGCAACTCGCCATCGAGCACCGATCGGCGGGGCCGGTGATACCTTCCTCACATGACCCATGGCCAAAAAGGGCTGCAGCCTGCCCGCTCCACCCAGGTCTTGGTGCACATCCCAGGTTGCTTCATCCATCAAACCTGACCGCCAAGCGGGTCAGTCGGTCAACGAGCAATGCGCGCGTCAAACGCAGACAGGTGGTTGGCCAGATGCATGGCATGGGCATGCTCGTACTGCGAGCGGCTGAGCATGCCATAGGCAAAGTGCGGATGCAGCGGCCCTGGGTGCAGTTCAAACGCTGTCACGGCGGCTTTCAGTCGGGCCATGGCGGCTGATGCATCCGCTGTGGGCGCAGTCAGCGCCGGCGCACCCGGAATGGGCTCCGCCAGGTTATGGCTCATGCGGCCGCGCCAGGCAAAGAGGCCGAACGCCGCGGCCCCGGCCGTGTGCTGGAACACCGCCGACTTCGGCTCGGGAAAGCCCGCCAACGAAAACTCGATGCTCTGCGCGCAGTGCTCCAGCGTCTGCGACCAGCTCCACGCCGTGGCGGGCGCGATTGGCTGGGCGGACGCGGCGTGCAGGCGGTCCACTTCCTTCATGGCGTCGCTGACGCGGGCGTAGACCAGTTGCCGGTCATGGCTGGGCTGGTAGAGCAGGTATCCGGCGCCCGCAGCCACTCCCACTGCAGCCACGCCAGAGCCCAGCGCCAGCACGCGTCGGCGCGTGTGCGACGGGGCCCGGATTCCCCTGCCTGATCGTGGTGCAGCCGCACCGCCACGTGTTGTGCCTGCCATGCCGGTCTGCTCGCTCATCGGGGGTTCTTACGAAGGTGGGGGAAGGGGTTGCCATTGTGCGACCGCGCCCCGCCCGGCAGCCACCCACCAGCTGCCGGCCAAGGTCGGGCAGGCGACACAAGCCGCATTCGAGCGCGGCAGCACGCCCGGCCCGGCAACCCGCGCATGCGCTATCGATCGGGTCAGCCTGATGGGCGTGCAGCCATGCAGCCATGCACCCGCGCGCCCTTCGCCGCCTTTACCGCTGCAGCACCTCCACGCGGTTGCGGCCGCGCTGCTTGGCCAGGTACATGGCCTCGTCGGCCCGTTGCAGCACGGCCTCGCCCGTGTCGGGTTCGGCAAACAGCGCCACGCCGACGCTCACCGTGAGCGGCGGGCCGTTGCGGCCCTGTGGCCCCAGGCTCTCCACCAGTTGGGACTCGACCGTGGAGCGCAAGCGCTCGGCCACCGCCGCCGCGCCCAGCCCATCCGCATTGGGCAAAAAGATCGCAAACTCCTCCCCGCCCAGCCGCCCCATCACGTCTTCCTTGCGCAGGCAGCGGCCCGCCAGCTGCACGAAGTGCCGCAGCACATCGTCGCCGCAGTGGTGGCCCCAGGTGTCGTTGATGCGCTTGAAATGGTCCAGGTCCATCACCAGCACGGGCAGCGCCGATTGCGTGCGCTGCGCGTTGCTGATCGCCTTGTCCAGCAGCGTGAGGAACGCGCGGCGGTTGAACACGCTGGTCAGCGGGTCGACCTCGGCCAAGTGGCGCAACTCGCGCGTGGTGAA
Source organism: Acidovorax sp. Leaf191 (assembly GCF_001424425.1). Classification (GTDB taxonomy): domain Bacteria; phylum Pseudomonadota; class Gammaproteobacteria; order Burkholderiales; family Burkholderiaceae_C; genus Acidovorax. Next base: position 1,300,016 of record NZ_LMPT01000019.1, on the reverse strand, counting down.
CTCGTGCGTGAGCATCAGCACGCCGAAGCCGATCAGCACCAGCGCCAGCGTGGCCTCCAGCACCACGAACTGGGACAGCAGCTCGAGCAGCTCGTCGTTCCACTGAAAGCCCGTGAGCGGCGACGACAGCTTGAACAGCGCGGGCCGCACCAGCACGAACAGCCCGTGCGCGCCAATCGCCGTCCCCACCAGGTAGCGCACCGGTACATTGCGAAAGCCGCCGCGCGCGAGCGTGCGCGCCGTGAGCAAAAAGCAGGGCCCCGAGAAAAGACCCGCCAGCGCAAACCGCGCGCCCGGATGCGGGTGCACCACCGTGAAATACGCCGACAGCGCCAGCAGCAGCACCATGCCGACCGCGGCGGCGCCATGCCCCAGGGGACTGCGGCCGACATAGGCACGGCTGCCCATCAGGCAGGTGTACGAGGCCAGGGCGATGGAGGCCTGCGCCAGCAGCACCGACACCACCTCGGGCATGAAGGTGCGCAGCAGCAGTGTGGTGCTGAACACCGTCGCCCCCAGAAAGGACAGCACCCACAGGCGCAGGCCAGGAATGTTCCGGTGGAAGTACCACACGGCGTAGAGCACGGAGGTAACCAGCGCAGCCAGCAGGGCCGCCAGAATGACGAGGGTGGGACTGTGCACGTACGCGAAGAAGCTGGGCAGAAAACTGGGGCTGGTGGGCCGCGGGCACGGGCTTGGTCTACCCTGCAGGCTCGGCGTCTCAGACAGATCGATCATCCAAGAGCGCACGCTGCAGGGCATGAAAGCGGCCTCATGTTAACCGAGCATGACCTCATGCGGATGACAGTGAAGCAAGTCGCTCGCCCCTGTGTGCGGCGCAGCCGGTGCGATGCCATTGACGCGGTGCGGTTTGATGTCTGAGCAAGGCCGCACCGGGCTGCTGCAGGTGGCTCTAACTCGATACCAGCGCACGCGACCGGCACTGGGACGCACCGGATGGTGGCCTGAACTCCGACGGCATATTCATCATCGCTCCGAAAGCTCTGTGCGTGCGGGCCAAGCTGCGGTCCGTGGCGCGGCACCGATGCATGGCGGCCCAGAGCGGCCGTGGCGACCCGGCGCAGCGCCCGGGCGCTACGACGTCAGTCTCGTCGGTGTCGTCAGCGGCTTCAGTCGCCCACGACGTTGCACTCGCGGCGCAGCAGCGCCAGCGCGTCGTGCATCTGGTAGTCCATGTCGCTCAGCAAGGTCTTCTCTGCATCCTGCACGAAGCCGGCCCACAGCGTGGCGTAGTCCTGCTGGTGCACGCCGCTGGCGTGGCCCTGAATGAAGTCGGTGGCCAGTGCGGGCTGCCAGCCGGACTTGCGGACCTTGCGCAGCAGGCTGGCGGCGGTCTTCTCGGTCAGCAGGGTCTTCTTGGGCACCCCGGCCGCCAGGCACAGGAACAGCGTCAGCAGCGAGTGCTCGTCGTCGTTACCCTGCACCGTTTTCGCCCAGGTCTTGCTGGCAGGCTGCGGAGGCTCTTCGTCGGCATCGAGTTCGTCCAGGCTGCGGTGGTAGTCGTCCACCTCGGCCAGGGGGTCGTCCAGCAAAAAGTACCGCGCACGGAAGGTGCCTGTAGGGCGCAGCAGGTTGCGCAGGGGCGCGGCGGTGTCCAGCAGCCTGGGCAGGTCGGCCAGCACGGCGGCGCATTGCGCCTCGACAGCGCCCCGCAAGTCCGCGGGCAGGCCCGCCGGCACACGAAGCGTGGCCGGGGCCGTCACCTTCTTCTTGCGCAAGGCGGTGACGAGTTTGTCGAACCCGACGGCATTGGGCCATTCGCCCAGCTCCATCGCCCGGGGGGCGAGCGCCTGCATGAGCAGGCCGGTGCGGATGACCGCTTCGGCATCGGCGCCAGCGGCTTCCAGCTCGTCTTCGTCCAGGTCGTACTGCTGCGCCAGCCACCGGGCTGCGCCGATGGCGGCCGCGGTCTGCGTGCGGCGCGCGAGCTCGGCGCGGTAGTCGGCATGGCTGCGCAGCGACCACACGGCCAGCAGCGGAGTCTCCGCATCGGCATAGCCCGCCATGCCGAAGTTGCTGCTCTCGGGCATGGCGATCAGGCGCTTGAGCATGTCGGAGCCACCCTTGGAGCGCGACAGGAAGGAGTTGTCACGCAACGAGACGGCCGCCTCGTGCAGATCGCCCCCGGTGGTGTCCAGCAGGTACAGGCTCACGAGGTTGACCATGCGGTCCCGCGCTTTTTCCAGCTCGGGCCGCAGGAACTCGCTGCCGAAGTAGCGCGCGATCTGCACCATGCCTTTGGGGGCATCGGTGTGGATGGCTGCGAGCCGGTCCGCGCCGATGATGCCGTGCGCTACACCGTAGGCCAGGGCCTTGTCGAAGAACGGGCGGGCATCGTGCAGTTGCAGCGCGCCGGGTGCGGCAGGCGAATCGGTGGGTGGTGTGTGAGGCAATGTCATTCAGGTTTCCATCGCGCTGCGCGTCGTCGCGGTGTCACGAAACTGGCGCGGCCCCAGCCAGGGCCGCCGCGCAAGGGCCGCCCCGCCACAGGGGGTTGCCATCTAGATAGCGGATTCTTCATCCGAGGCCCGCGCAGCCGGTGTGGCCTTGCCGCGGTCGGTCTCGCTGGTTTCGAACTTGCCATCGTCCTCTTCGGCGGGCTCGTCGCCCTCCTCCAGGCCCAGGTCGAACGCCCGGGCCTTGGCGCGCAGCACCAGCAGCATTTCGATGAACAGGTCGCGGCATTCGTAGCGCAGCAGCCAGGCCATCTGCATCCAGTCGCGGTCGGCGACCTCGTCCTGGTCGACGCGGGGCTGCACATAGCCGGACGCCAGCAGTTCATCGTCGGTGAGCGTGACGCCGTAGTCTTCGACCGCGTCGAAGGTGCCGGTGCGGGCAAACGCCTCGATGCGACTCCACTTCTCGGCGAAGTAGTTGGCCAGCGCCTCGGCGCCGCCTTCCAGGTCGCCAATGGCGGTGAGGAATTCCACCGGGTCCGCGTCGTCGCGGAAGACCACCGCATTGACCATGTTGCGCAGGTGCGTGTGCGTGAGGTCCTTGTATTGTTTTTCCAGCACCATCGCGCGCGCGAACTGCTCGGGCGTGACCAGCAGGTTCACCACCGAGGCCTTGGAGTCGTCGTACTCGCGCATCACCGCCAGGATGTCCTTGGGCGCGAGCTGGTCCAGCACCACCATCAGCGCGCCGTCGCCGTCGGTGTCGGCCAGCTCGGCCAGCGCCGACTCTGCGCCCACGATGTCACCCGCCGCAATCAGGCTGGTGGTCTTGGTGATCAGGGCCAGGTGGGTGTTGTTGCTGTCGTTGCTCATGGTCGTACCTCAGCTCTCAAGAGAATGTCTCGTCGTTTCCAGAACGCGCCCGAGACCGGCGCGCGTCCATCGCCAGCGCCACCGTGGATCCGGCTTAGCCGGTCCACCGGAGGCGTCCCCCCACGGGGGTAAGGCGCGCAGCGCCTCAGGGGGGGCTCAATCCTTCCGGTCGAAGCCGACGTCCGACAGCCAGTTGGAGCTGGCCTCTTCGCGCGTGCGGCTGTTTTGCGGGTCTGCCGCGTCGTCGGCGCTCAGGGTGTTGAAGTCGTCGTCGTGTTCCGCGGCGTCTTCACCGTCTTCGGCGTCGTCGCCATCGGCGTCTGCAGCCTGCGCGGCGGGGGCCATGCGGGCGTGCAGCAGCGTGTATTCGAGCCCGGCGGCCACCGCCAGAAACCGCGCGCCCTGCGGCTCGCGCAACACGGTTTGCGCCAGGCTCTGCGCCCAGGGTTCCAGCGTGACGGCGTGGGTCAGGCTGTGCCAGTCGGGCAGTTCATCCTGGGGCAGGCCCAGCAGGTGCTCCACCGCCGCCGGTTTTGCAAACCGAAAGCCCTGGTGAAAGGCCACCGCCACCATCTCGGGCGCCAGCTCCATCATCTGCACCAGGAAGGCGATTTCATTGCGCTTTTCGGCCAGGCGCTTGCGCAGCACGTCCTTGCCTTCGGAGTCGGACACCAGATCGTCGAGCTCGGCCTGGTAGGCCGAACGCAGGTCATAGAAGTAGGGAGAAAGTTTCACTGAACGGGCAAAGAGGAAGATGAAGACGAGGACGAAGAGGACGACGAGGAAAGAATGTCGCGGGCGTAGGTCTGCCAGATTTCCTGCGCGGTCTGCAGCGGGTCGTCCAGCAGGTTGCGGCGGCGGTTGTCGTCGTAGGCCTGGCGGGCGGTGTCGTCCGACAGCACCTCGTAGGCCTTTTGCACCGCCTGGAACCGCTGTGCGGCGTCGGGCGCGTCGTTGCGGTCCGGGTGGTAGAACGACGCCTTCTGGCGAAAGGCCTTCTTGATGTCCGCCAGCGACGCGTTGGGCGCGAGCCCGAGCGCTGCGTAGTGGTCTGCGGTCATGAATCAGCCCTCTCCATGTGCGCCGGCCCCTGCGCGGCAGGCAGCCCGCGCCGGGCAGGCGGTGAACGCTGCAGCGCGCTGCTTCACGCGCCCAGGCTCACGAACACGTTCTGCACATCGTCGTTGCCGTCGATGGCCGCCAGGAACGCTTCGACCTCTTCGAGCTGCTCGGCGCTCAGGCTGGCGGGGTTCACCGGGTTCTTGGGCTTGTAGCCCAGCTTGGCCGACAGCACGGTAAAGCCGTGGGCGGGCAAGGCACGGCTCACCAGGTCCAGGTCGGTCGGGTCGGTCCAGAAGGTGGTGGTGCCTTCTTCGTCACCGGCTTCGAAGTCCTGCGCACCCGCTTCGATGGCGGCCAGTTCGGGGTCGGCATCGGCGTTGGCGGGTTCGGCCTCGATCATGCCGACGTGGTTGAAGTCCCACGCCACCGAGCCCGAGGTGCCCAGTTGGCCCTTGCGGAACAGCACGCGCATTTCAGGGGCGGTGCGGTTGACGTTGTCGGTCAGGCATTCGACCATCACGGCGACCTGGTGGGGCGCGAAGCCTTCGTAGATCACGCGTTCGTAGTTGACCGCGTCGGCACCGGTGCCCGAGCCCTTCTTGATGGCGCGCTCGAGCGTGTCCTTGGGCATGGACACCTTGCGGGCCTGCTCGACCACCAGGCGCAGCCGCGAGTTACTGGCGGGGTCGGCGCCGCCGCGTGCGGCCACGGTGATTTCCTTGACCAGCTTGCCAAACAGCTTGCCCTTGGCATCGGCGACCAACGCCTTGCCCTTTGCCTTCCACTGCGCGCCCATGATGGACCTCTTTTCCTTGGTGTTGGTGTGCGGCGCGCCGGGGCGCCTTGTACGGGCGGCTCTGCGTCAGCGCAGGACACAGGCTGTAAAAAGCCGCCTGCGGTGAACGGAACCGAACCCTATAGGGTACCACTGTGGCCACCGTTGCCCTGGTGCCACGCCGCCAGACCCTGCCCTGCACAAGGAAAGGTAACCTCGCAGAAAGGCAAATAGACAAGCAGGCAGACAGAAAGCAGCGGATGAAAAGTCCATTGCTAGGCACCCCCGCTCTTTACGCGACCAACCCACTTCCCTGGAATGACGGACTCCTGATGCTCAATACCCTGTGGCTGGGCTTTTTTCTGACGGCGGCCGTGGCCGCGCTGGCGCAATGGCTGGTGGGCGGCAACGCGCAGATCTTCGCGGCCATGGTGGAAGCCCTGTTCGCCATGGCCAAGCTGTCGGTCGAGGTGATGGTGCTGCTGTTCGGCACGCTCACGCTGTGGCTGGGGTTCCTGCGCATTGCCGAGAAGGCCGGCATCGTCGATGCGCTGGCGCGGTGGCTGGCGCCGCTGTTCGCCAAGCTGATGCCGGGGGTGCCCGGCGGCCACCCGGCCCTGGGCCTGATGACGCTGAACTTTGCCGCCAACGCGCTGGGGCTGGACAACGCCGCCACGCCCATGGGCCTCAAGGCCATGAAGGCGCTGCAGGAGCTGAACCCCGAGCCCGACACCGCCACCAATGCCCAGATCCTGTTTTTGGTGCTCAACGCGTCGTCCCTCACGCTGCTGCCGGTGACCATCTTCATGTACCGCATGCAGCAGGGCGCGCCGGACCCGACGCTGGTGTTCCTGCCCATCCTGCTGGCCACGTCCGCGTCCACGCTGGTGGGGCTGGTCAGCGTGGCGGTGGTACAGCGGCTGCCGCTGTGGAGCACGGTGGTGCTGGCCTACTTGCTGCCTGTGGCGCTGCTGCTGGGTGGCTTCATGGCGCTGTTGGCCACGCTCAGCGGCGCGGCGCTGGCGCAGCTGTCGTCGCTGCTGGGCAACCTCACGCTGTTTGCGCTCATCGTCGCCTTTGTCGCGATCGGCGCCTGGCGCAAGGTGGCTGTGTACGAGGCTTTCATCGAAGGCGCGCGCGAGGGCTTCGATGTGGCCAAGGGCTTGCTGCCCTACCTGGTGGCCATGCTCTGCGCCGTGGGGGTGTTCCGCGCCTCGGGCGCGCTGGGCTACGTGCTGGACGGCATCCGCTGGTGCGTGACCGAACTGGGTGCCGACACCCGCTTTGTGGACGCCCTGCCCACCGCCCTGGTCAAGCCGTTTTCAGGCAGCGCGGCGCGCGCCATGCTCATCGAGACCATGCAGACGCACGGCGTGGACAGCTTTGCGGCCCTGGCCGCCGCCATCATCCAGGGCAGCACCGAAACCACGTTCTACGTGCTGGCGGTGTACTTCGGGGCCGTGGGCATCCAGCGCGCCCGCCACGCGGTGGGCTGCGCGCTGCTGGCAGAACTGGCCGGGGTGGTGGCGGCCATTGCGGTGTGCTACTGGTTCTTTGGGTGAGTGCCCAAGCCCTGCTCCAAGCAATGCAAATGCCTAGGGGCAATGCCGATATCGCCACCATGCAGCATCAAAACCGGCCCTATCGCCTTTCCAGCAAGCGCTGACAGCTATAAAAAATGTAGCATTCAACCCAAGGCTGTATCCAGCAGCATCATGATCACAAACCCCACCATCAGCCCGCCCGTGGCCCAGGCCTCGTGCCCCTTGCGGTGGGACTCGGGAATGATCTCGTGGCTGATCACAAAGAGCATGGCACCCGCCGCAAAGCCCAGGCCCCAGGGCAGCAGACTGGCGGAATAGCTGACCACCGCTGCGCCCAGCACGGCGCCCACGGGCTCCACCAGGCCCGACGCCATGCCCAGCCCCACCGCCAGCGAACGGCGGTACCCGGCAGCGAGCAGCGCCACGGCCACCACCAGGCCCTCGGGCACATCCTGGATCGCGATGCCCGTGGCCAGGGCGCTCGCGCGCAGTGCGTCGCCGCCGGCATAGGCCACGCCGATCGCCAGGCCCTCGGGCAGGTTGTGCAGGCCGATGGCAAAGACGAACAGCCAGGTGCGCCGCAGGGTGCGCGATGCCTGCGCGCCCTCCACCCCCTTGATGAAATGCTCGTGCGGCAGCAACCGCTCCATCAGCAGCAACACCAGCCCCCCCAGCAGGATGGCCGCCCCTACCGTGCCGCCCGCGCCCCAGACCCCCGCGCCGCCAGCGCGCGCTGCCTGGATGCCCGGAATGATCAGCGAGAACGAACACGCCGCCAGCATCACGCCCGCGCCAAAGCCGAACAGCGTGTCCTGCGTGCGCTCGGACAGCCGCTGCGACAGCATCACCGGCAAGGTGCCCAGCGCCGTGGCCAGCGCCGCAGCCAGCCCGCCCCACAGGGCGCCCAGCACCACAGGCTGGTTGGCAATCCAGGCCCACACCTGGGCGAACGCCGCGACCACACCGAGCAGGACGATGCCCAGCCCGATCCACTGCCGCCAGTGCAAGGCAGCGTCGCTGCGCGCGCCAGGCTCAGCGGGCAGCATCGGTTCATCCGCCGTGTCCGGCGACGTCAGGGAGGTGGGCGGGGTGGGCATGGTGGCTCCTGGGGTCAGTCGGGCTGGATTGATCAGGGGGCGGTACAGAGCGGGTCGATTGCCGGGCTGCGGTGTGGCGTGTACGGCCCTGATGGACCTGTCAGCCCCGGGCCAGCGCGTAGCGGCGCTCGACCTCGGCCCAGTCCACCACGTTGTAGAACGCCGCGATGTATTCGGGGCGGCGGTTTTGGTACTGCAGGTAGTAGGCGTGCTCCCACACATCCAGGCCCAGGATGGGCGTGTGGCCGGACATCAGGCCCGCCATCAACGGGCTGTCCTGGTTGCCCGTGCTTTCGACCACCAACTGGCCCGCCTTGGTGACCGACAGCCATGCCCAGCCGCTGCCAAAGCGCGTGAGTGCCGCCTTGGTGAAGGCGTCCTTGAACGCATCGAACCCGCCCAGATCGGCGTCAATGGCGCGCGCCACATCGCCCTGCGGCTGGCCGCCGCCCTGGGGTGACATCACGCGCCAGAACAGGCTGTGGTTGGCGTGCCCGCCGCCGTTGTTGCGCACAGGGCCCTGCAGGTTTTCGGGCAGCAGCACCAGCCGCGCCACCAGCTCGTCGATGGGCAGGTCGGCATGTGGCGTGCCCTGCAGCGCCGCGTTCAGGTTGTTGATGTAGGTCTGGTGGTGCTTGGTGTGGTGGATCTCCATCGTGCGGGCATCGATGTGCGGCTCCAGCGCGTCATAGGCGTACGGCAAGGCGGGCAAGGTATGGGGCATGGTGTCCTTGAAAGGCAAAAAAGTTGGGGAAAAAGCGCGGCGAACGTAGTGCAGCGACCGCGAACAGGCACAGCGCGAGAAAGAGGACAGGATTCAGTGGTGCCCTGCCCCACCGGCCGCATGCACCACATGGGCCAACGACAGGGTCTGCGTGATCAGGGGCTGTGCGCCATGGGCCTGCACATGCCGCAGCAGCGCGGCATGCGTCTCGCGGCTGTGGCGCCAGGCGGCCTGCTGCAGGGCCGCGCCATGGCGCGCGTCGGCCATCAGGCTGAGCAACAGGGCGTGGGCACGGCACAGCACCTCGGCGGCGTCCGCCAGCGCCCCGGCCTCTGCCTGCAGGTCGGCCACGTTGAGGTGCGAGACCACGGCGGCAGCAATGCAGTCGTCTTCATGCCCTGCGGGCGGCGTGCGCTCCAGAAGCTGCAGCGACAGGGCCAGTGCCTGGTGCTGGTACGCCATGGCCATGCGCCACTGACCCAGTTGCTGTGCGGACTGCGCGCGCTGCGCGGCATGCTGCCAGCGCGTCAGCGTGGCGGGTTGGTAGGGGGTGTCAGCGGGTCGGTGAGGGCGGGGGTGTAAGCCGGTGTCCATGGCAATGCTCCTGGGGGAAGCCTTTTGCGGTGGACGAAGGTGGCGTACTCAGGCATGCAAATGATATGCATTCTCAATTAAAATGTCTAGCGCAGGGATTTGGGAGGCTGGCCGGGCAGTTGCGGTAGCGCCGCATGCGTTGGCGCTGAATTTAGGCGACCTTTGGCGCTGGCAGAGCGGACGCTCGGAGTTGAAATGAGCGGAACTGCCCAGCTTGCCGTGCATGTCCACTTCGTTGAATCCTCGGCCTCAGTCTGAGCGACATTGAGCGGATGTGCTGGACACCACGGAGTACCGGAACTCGGAAGTTATGGAGATGCATGCCGACTCCGGTGAGGAGGGGGCAAACCAAGCCACCACGTCCACCCCATTCTTTGCATCATGAAAAAATTGGGCGACTCTATTCCAGTCCACTACGACGTTATCGTTCGCTCCGCAGAAGATATTGGTGCTGGTATAGCTCTTGCCGGAAGCAACGTAACTGTATTCCACCAGAGGAAACTGGCGTGTGCCTCGACTGACCTTTACGGGGAAGCTGTCAATCCTCGTAAACCGAACCGGTGTACTGAGGTGTGTGCATTTTGTTGTCGGTGCGGGCAGCAAAAGAGGGGCCAAGGACGCCCCAATGATCGCGAATGTGGCGATTCCAAAACAGATGGTGACGATGCGGCGATTCAATGGGGACTCCTAGGGACTCTCTGCACGAATCATCGCGCCGTGTGCATCTGCGGTCTCGGGCGGCCTGCGGCGTTGCCAATACTCGCAATAGCTACGGCTATGGCTGCGTTTTGCGCCTTGCACTCCATCCCGATCCGCAGCGCACACTTGGCAGCTCGATTCGTGCAGAGAATCCCTGGCGAAATTTTGAGGAAATACCTGCGGAACTTGCGGCAACATAAACAGGTTTTTGGATACCGACTTCTTCTGAAAGACATGCGGATTCACCCAGGGTCGCGACGTCGCACGCCAAGGGCAGATGTCCAGGAAGCCAAAACCAACCGCCCCGACTCCCCTGCAACAGCCTAGCTTTCTGCGTCGAGATACTTGCTCATGTCAGCTTGGATCGTACGTGTTGATGACCACCTCCGGCCTTTTGCGCAGAACCAGGACCAGTACCACAAATGCACTCAGATAGGTGGCTCCCAGAGCGGCGAGTGCAGCGCCGGATTGAGTGGCATGCCCCAGGGCATGTGCCAGACTCGAGAAGTCCCACAAGGCGTGGAAGAGCATTGCGACCCAGAGGCTGCCAGTCAACCGGCGCAGCAGATAAAGCGCCGTGCCCGCGCAAAACGCCAGTACCACCTGCAGCAGCGCCGCCGCGCCAAGGCCAAAGAACGCGTTGCTGGCGTGCATGAGGCCGAAGAGCGCGCTTGACCAGAACCACACCCAGGCTTCCGATCCAAGGGCATGGCGCAGGCACACCAGCAAGATGCCACGATGGACCATCTCTTCGCAAAAACCCACGAGCAGCATCGCCCCGGCCAGCACCAGGGCATGCTGCAGCCCCATCGATGCCCAGTCGGCACCTTGAATGTTCAGCGCAATGAAGGCGCACATGGGCAGCGCCAGCGCGAGCTGATACATGGGCGCCTGCATGCGGGGTTCGCGGGTGGTCTGTGGCCACCATTGCGCCAGCCCGTTGAAAATGCACAGCGCAAACGCCGCCAGGCCCAACGGCAGGATGACACCCCGCAGCAGGTTTGCCGACGTACCCAGCGACGCATAGTCGATGCCAAAGAATGCCCATGCCGCAGTCACCCAGCCTGCATAGGCGAGGTAGATGCCCAGCCCGATAACCCAGTGAGGTTTGAGACGCACGATGGTGAGACCCTTTGCAAACTCAAAAGCTGGCGACCAAGGCCACCACGCCAAGCACGCACGCACCGGACCACACCAGGAGCCCGAAGCCGATGGCCAATGCAGCCAGCCAGCCGATGCCAAGCTTGACGCGGAACCAGGCGGCTTGAACGCCCAGCATCCACATGCACGCCAAAGCGAACGCAATCGCACCTACCGCTGCTGTGCTGCGCTCGTGCAATTGTGTGGCGATGAGGCCCATCGAAACAACCAACGCAAATGGCGAGGTCAGGTAGCACTGCGCGAAGAAAGGCTGGCGCAAAGTGGTACGCGACGTGAGTTGCCCGCGCGCTCTCAACAGCAGCACTGCGGCTGATAGCGGAATCAGACTGAAGAGCAGGCTGCGAAAAAGCAGCAGGTTCTGCGGAGAGTTGAGAATCTGGCGGGCAAGGGGGGCGGCATCCGCGGCTTGCGAGACATGCAATGCCGTGCCCACGGCATTGACCAACAGCAACGTGAGCAACAACAGCAAGGGCGGGCTCACCGCACTGTCATAGGCATCGGGCTTGTTCGCAGTCTCTTCCTGCTCGGCGTACTCCATGGCCTGGAGCGGCCTTGAGACGATTCGCAACAGCGTCTTGGGGTAGAAGAACAGCAGAGCTATCGCCTCGAAGACGAACTCCTCAAGACTTCGCAGCAACTTCATCAGATCCATGGTTTGCTTCGCCCCCAAAGCTTGCAACAACTCACCTGCCCAAGTGACCGAGGGCGATGTACCCATCTGGCCGATAGTAAGCGTTCAAAGACAAGGCGCAGATGGCAGATGGCAGATGGCAGAAACGCTGCCTGGCAGCCGTCCGCAGCGTCAGGCCCATGGACAGCAGCGCTGCGCACGACACCCCCGCCAGAACTATCACTCGTCGCCCGCCGCTCCCGGCGCCGCCACCAGCTCCCACTCCCCCAGTTGCTCGTTGGTGGCAATCAGCCGCCCCACCAGCAGCTTGATGAACGCCTTGTCAAACCGCGACTGCAGGTCTTCCGATGCGCCCTGCAGCGCGGGGTTGCGCACCTTGAGCACCAGCACCTCGGTCTCTGCCACGGCTGTGGCGGTGCGCATCTTGTCCTCGGGCCGCAGGTAGGTCATCTCGCCCAGGGTGACGCCGGGGCCCAGGGTGCTCAGGGTCCAGCCCTGGCGGCTGACGCTGACCTGGCCTTCGATGAGGATGCAAAACGAGTCCCCGGGCGTGTTCTCGCGCATGAGGACGGTGCCCTGCTCCAGCCGGCGCCAGTGGCCCAGGCGCATCAGCTCCCACAGCGCCACGTCGTGAAAGTCTGCAAAGAAAGGCAGCGCCCGCAGCCGCGCAAAGCGTTCGGCCTCGGTGTCCTGCGACTTCTGGCGGGGCAGGCCCTGGTGGGCGGCCAGCAGGGCCTGGGCAAAGTCCTGCCAGGTGGCAAAGCGGTCGGCTGGCTGCTTGGCCAGGGCGCGCAGCAGCACGTCGTCCACATGGCTGGGCAACGAGGCGCGCAGCAGGCTGGGTGGGGTGGGTGCTTCGTTGCTGATCTTGTAGAGCGTGGCGAAGTCGGTATCACCGTCAAACGGGCGGCGGCCGGTGAGCAGCTCGTACACCACCACGGCCAGCGAGAACATGTCGCTGTGATGCGTCAGGTCCTGCTCGCGCACCTGCTCGGGCGACATGTACGACGGCGAGCCCACCAGGCCCGACAGTTGCGTGGCATCGCTGCGCAGCGACAGCGCGGCGCCGAAGTCGGTGAGCTTGATGTCGCCGTCCTGCGCCAGCATGAGGTTGGCGGGCTTGATGTCCCGGTGCACCAGGCCTTCGCGGTGGGCGTATTCAAGGGCGTTGCAGCACTTGAAGGCGATGTCCAGCACCTGGGGCACGGGCAGCAGTGCGTCGGGTGTGGCGTAGGCCGACAGGGGCTGGCCGTCGACGTATTCGAGCACCAGGTACGGCGGTACGGCCTCTTCATCGGCATCGAGCAGGCGCACGATGTTGGGGTGGCGCAGGCGGCCTGACAAGGCCGCTTCGTTGCGCAGCAGCTTGCGGTATCGCTCGGCCTGCTCCGGTTGTTTGAGCAGGTGCGCGTGGGTCTGCTTGATGGCCACCTTGCGGCCCCGAAATCCGTCCAGCCCCAGGAACACGATGCCGCTGGCACCCCGGCCCAGCTCGCGCTCGATGCGGTACTTGCCGATGTTGGCGGGCGGTGCAGAGGTGGCGGTGGCCATGGTGTGGATGGGGCGGTGGGGGCAGCCGGGGTGGACTTCGCAGTAGGCCCGGTCAGAGCCCCGCCAGCGCCTGCTCGAAGTCCGCGAGCAGGTCCTCGACTTCCTCCAGACCTACCGACAAGCGGATCATGCTGTCGGCAATGCCCATGGCGGCGCGCACCTGGGGGCCCGCCTCCCAGAAGATGGTGTGGGCGACCGGGATGATGAGCGTGCGCGTGTCCGCCAGGCCCGTGGCCTTGATGGGCAGCTGCAGGCGGTTGCACACGGGCAGGCAGTGGTCGGGGTTGCGCAGCTCGAACGACAGCAGCCACGAGCCGGCCTTGAGGTGCTTTTGCGCAAAAGCGTACTGGGGGTGCGACGGCAGTCCAGGGTACAGCACGCGCGATACGGCGGGGTGCTTCTCCAGCCATTGGGCCAGCGCCAGCGCCGTGGCGCTGGTGCGGTCCATGCGCAGCGACAGCGTCTCGGCGCCCAGTGCGATCTGGTGCGCGGCGTGGGACGACAGCGTGCCGCCCATGTCGCGCAGGCCCTTCTTGCGCACCTGCTGCAGGCCCCAGCCCTTGGCGTCGCCCTTGCGGTAGGGCGCGAAGATGTTGGGGTACGTGCTCCAGTCGAACAGCCCGGTGTCGGTGACCGCGCCGCCCAGCGCCGCGCCCTGACCGCCGATGCTTTTGGTGAGCGAGTTGAGCACCAGGCCCGCGCCCACCGTGGACGCACGGAACAGATAGGGCGACGCCACGGTGTTGTCCACCACGTACAGCAGCCCACGCTCGCGGCAGACGGTGCCGACACCTTCAAGATCAGGGATCTGCGTGCCGGGGTTGGCGATGGTCTCGACAAACACCATGCGGGTGTTGGGCCGCACCGCAGCCGCCACGTTGGCGGCATCGGTCACGTCCACCAGGGTCACCTCGATGCCCAGGTCGGCCAGCGTGCCGAACACGCTGTTGGTGTTGCCAAACACGAACTGGCTGGCCACCAGGTGGTCGCCCGCCTTCAGCAGCGTGAGAAAGATGGCGCAGATGCCCGCCATGCCCGTGGCGAACACGATGGTGCCCTGCCCTTTTTCCATCTGCGTGATCTTGGCCTCCAGCGCCGCCGTGGTGGGCGTGCCCTGCCGCGCGTAATTGAAGCCGCCCTTGGCGGTGCCCTGGAACACGGCGATCAGGTCCTCGACCTGGTCGTAGCCGTACTGCACCGAGGTGTGGATCGCCTTGTGAATGGCCCCATGCTCCGCGCCGCCCTGGCGGTCGGCGTGGAGGATCTCGGTCGTGAAATGGTGGTTCTGCGGTGTCGTCATAAAAAGTGCAATGTCTGTCTACAAAGCCCAGGCGGCAAAAACTGGCGCGCCCCCATACCAGTGCCCCCGTGGAACCGGCTCTGCCGGGCCACCGGGGGCGTCCCCCTCAGGGGGAAGGCGCGCAGCGCCTCAGGGGGAGTCACCGCTCCGGCGCGATGTGCTCCGCGTAATCGTACAGGGCACCCAGGATGTCCTGTGTGCGGTCGTCTTCAGCGGTCTCCGACAGCGTGTCGATTTCGGTGAACAGCTGCTCCACCGTGCGCGCCCCACCCTGCCCGTCGAACAAGCAGGCTGCGCGGTGCGCCTCCCACTGCTGCGCTTCTTCAGGCGACAGCGTAGCGGGGAAGTTGCGCGCCCGGTAGCGCCACAGCAGCTCGGCCAGGCGCGGGTCGTCGAACGCGGCGCGGGAGCGGGCCAGCTTCTCGCCGCTCATGGTGCGCAGCTCGTTGAGCAGGCGGCGGTCGTTGTTGCCCACAAACCCGCCGTACAGGTCCTGGTCCACATCGGGCGTGGCCTCGGGCGGGCGGGCAAACACGGCCGGCCAGATGCCGCTCATGTCGGGCAGGCTGCGCGCCACGTTCGCATGCTGCGCGGCCTGCTCCATGTCGATGCCCCAGCGCTGCGCCAGCGCGGGCGTGAGGGTGTTCACGTTGCCCACCACCATGGGCGACTTGTTGAGGTGGATGGTCTTGACCGGCAGGCGCGTGACGCCTTCGGGCAGCGCGTCGGCCTTGCTGAACATGCGCAGGCGGATCTCGTCGACACCCATGGTGGCCAGGGGTGTCGGGTCCTGCGACAGGTCCCAGGCGATGAGTTCGTTCTTGTTGGTGGGGTGGCTGGTCAGCGGCCACATCACGCCCAGGCAGCCCCGGTCCACCGGGAACATGCCCGAGACGTGCAGGAAAGGCCGCGCCGTGGCGCTGGTGGCCGGCAGGCGCAGTTCCGTTGCCACGCGGTCCTTCTTGTGCAGCGACAGCGCAAAGTCGAAGAGCTTGGTGTTGTGCTGGCGGATGAGGCGCGCCAGCGCAATGGTGGCGCGCACGTCCGACAGGGCATCGTGCGCGGCCTCGTGCAGCAGGCCGTTGGCTTTGGAGAGGTGCTCGAGCTTGAAGCTGGGGGCGCCGTCTTCCTTTTTGGGCCAGGTGATGCCGTCGGGCCGCAGCGCATAGGTCATGCGCACCACGTCCAGCAGGTCCCAGCGGCCGCACTGGTTCTGCCACTCGCGGGCATACGGATCGATGAGGTTGCGCCAGAACATGAAGCGCGTGATCTCGTCGTCGAAGCGGATGGTGTTGTAGCCGACGCCGATGGTGCCGGGCTGCGCCAACTCGGCCTCGATGCGGGCGGCGAACTGGTGTTCTGGCACGCCCTGCTCCAGGCACTGCTGGGGCGTGATGCCGGTGATCAGGCACGACTGCGGGTCGGGCAGGTAGTCGTTGGCCGGCTGGCAGAAGATGTTCAGCGGCTCGCCGATCTCGTTGAGATCGGCATCGGTGCGGATGGCCGCGAACTGCGCGGGCCGGTCGCGCCGCGTGTTGGCGCCGAAGGTTTCGTAGTCGTGCCAGAGAAAGGTGTGTGAAGCCATGGACGGAGGACGAGGACGGTGGGCTTTTCGGTGACAGTGAACGTGAACGGGCGGCGGACGACGGGCCCGCCACGGTGCGCCAAATGTAACCCTATTTTGAAGTGATTTGGGCCCCTACCGCTTGTCGTTCAAGCGCTGGCAGCTATCAAAACCATAGTAAACCGCCTCCTCCTCCCGCCTGCCGACGCCATGCTGCTGCCGCAGCGTCTTCACGCAGTGATACACCTGCAGTGCAGCAAACGCCCGGCAGGGGCGGGACAATGGCGCATGACCCGTAACACGCTTGTTTCCACCGAATCCACCCGCCGCCCCAAGGCAACGCCTGCAGCGCTCGTGACGCTGGCCACCGCGCTGGCTTTGGCAGGCTGCGCTGCCCCCGCCAATGGCAGCGGCCCTGCCCAGGCGTCCAACCGGGCCCCCGCCCCAGCCCCAGCGACCGCTGCCACACCCGCCGCCGCGGTCCCCAGCCCTCCGCAGCCCGGCGCCTCACCGCTTGCGCCGACGGCTGCCCAGGCTGCTGCCCTGGCCAAGGGCTCGGACGCGGACCACATCGCAGGCTTCGCCGTGTGGAACAGCGCCTTTCAGTCGCAGGCCTTGCAGGCCGGCATCCGCCCCGACACGGTGCGCAATGTGCTGGCCACGGCACAGTGGCAACCCCGTGTGGTGGAGCTGGACCGCGCCCAGCCCGAGTTCACACGCACACCGTGGGCGTACCTCGACAGCGCGGTGTCGCCGCAGCGCGTGGCGCAGGGCCAGGCCAAGCTGGCCGAGCATTCCGCAGCCCTGCAGTCGGCGTCCGCACGCTACGGCGTGCCGGCGACGGTGATCACCGCCATCTGGGGCATGGAGAGCAACTACGGCAGCAACTTCGGCACCTTCCGCACCGTGGATGCGCTGGCCACGCTGGCCTTTGAGGGGCGGCGCCGCGCCTGGGCGCAAAACGAGCTGCTGGCCGCCCTGCGCATCATCGACCAGGGCGACATCGCTGCCGACCGCATGATCGGATCGTGGGCGGGCGCCATGGGGCACACGCAATTCCTGCCCTCGGTGTTCTTGCGCCATGCCGTCGATGCCGATGGCGACGGCCACCGCGACATCTGGGGCAGCGCGCCGGACGTGGCTGCGTCCACCGCGGCATTCCTGGTCGGCGAAGGCTGGCGGCGCGGCGAGAGCTGGGGCACCGAAGTCCAGCTGCCCGCGGGTTTTGACCATGCACGCACGGAGCTCAGCGTGCGCCAGAGCGCGGTGCAGTGGGCGGCCGAAGGCGTGCAGACCATGGACGGGCGCCCATTGCCTGCACTGGAGGCTGCCTCCATCCTGGCACCGGCCGGTGCCCGGGGCCCAGCGTTTTTGGTGGGCCACAATTTCCGCACGCTGCTGCGCTACAACAACGCGGTGACGTACGCACTGGGCGTGGCCCAGCTGTCTCAGCAGATCGACGGCGGCGCGCCCATCATCGCCGCCTGGCCGCGTGACCTGCCCGCCCTGTCGCGGGACGAGGTGCTGGCGCTGCAAGTGGCACTCAACGAACGGGGGTTCGACACCGGAACGCCAGACGGCGTGCTGGGACCGGCCACCCGGGCGGGACTGCGCCGCTATCAGCAAAGCGAAGGGCTGGTGGCAGACGGCTACGCCACCGCCGACCTGCTCGCGCGCCTGCGCGGCGCGGCGACCCCAGCAGCGCCAGGCACAGCGCCCACTGCCGCGCCCGCGCGATAACGCAAGGAAGGGCGCGGCGGCAGCACACCACCGCTGCGCCCGCCCTGCGGGCGCTTCAGAGCCCCGTGCTGCGCTTGACCGCGTCGGAGTGCAGCGATTCGCTGAACTGGTCCACGATCATCGCCCAGGGCGCATCGGCCTTGAGTTGCTCGACCAGGAACTGGCGCTGCGAATCGCTCCAGTACGGCGCATCGCCCAGCGCCACTTCGGTGGGGAGCTGATGGCCTTTGATGAAGTCGGCGATCCCCTGCTCGCTTTCATCCAGGCCCAGTTGCAGGAAGAGATTGGTCATGGTGGGTTCGGTGGTGATCATGGGCAGGACTCCTTGTTGTGAATGACAAAACGATGCCAGCGCATGGTCCTTCAGGGGGCCGCTGCGCTGTGTGGAGTGAACATAGCAGCTTGCACGCGGTCTGAAAGGACGCGCAGACCTGCGGATGGCCGTTTCGTGCAAGTCGCGCCATTGCCGCAGGCGCACTGCACGAAAAGCCCGTCGTACAGTAGCGCCGGCCGCTTACAGACGCAGGCTTGCGCCCCAGCACAACACCCAAACACCGTGGCACCAGGACCACGAAGCACCAGCCCAAAGCAAAAAAGCCAACCATCGTGACGATGGCTGGCTTTTTGATGGTGTGGGTCGGGTGACCGCTCCAAGCACTGCAGACACTGCACCGGCTGCTCAACCCGGTGCCTAGCAGCTATGCCGGGTCAGGCGATCAAGCCAAGACCCGGTCGCCGATCAATCGGCAGTGGCCTCTTCCGGCTCGGCGGGCTCCGACTTGGCGGCACGCTCTTTCTTGGAGGCCGGCTGGATGTCCAGCAGCACCTCGGGGGTTTCCACACCCTTGTCGTCGGTCTTGACCTCGATGTCCACCGTCAGGCGCCCACCGTCGGTCAGGCGGCCGAACAGCAGTTCGTCGGCCAGCGCGCGGCGGATGGTGTCCTGGATCAGGCGCTGCATCGGGCGGGCGCCCATCAGCGGATCGAAGCCCTTCTTGGCCAGGTGCTTGCGCAGTGTGTCGGTGAAGGTGACCTCCACCTTCTTCTCGGCCAGTTGCGTTTCCAGCTGCAGCAGGAACTTGTCCACCACGCGCAGGATGATCTGCTCGTCGAGCGCCTTGAAGTTGACGATGGCGTCCAGCCGGTTGCGGAACTCGGGCGTGAACAGGCGCTTGATGTCGCCCATTTCGTCGCCCGCCTGCCGCGGGTTGGTAAAGCCAATGGTCGCCTTGTTCATGGTCTCGGCGCCAGCGTTCGTGGTCATGATGATGAGCACGTTGCGGAAGTCGGCCTTGCGGCCGTTGTTGTCCGTCAGCGTGCCATGGTCCATGACCTGCAGCAGCACGTTGAAGATGTCCGGGTGTGCCTTCTCGATTTCGTCGAGCAGCAGCACCGCGTGCGGCTTCTTGGTGATGGCTTCGGTCAGCAGGCCACCCTGGTCGAACCCGACGTAGCCCGGAGGCGCGCCGATCAGGCGGCTCACGGCATGGCGCTCCATGTACTCCGACATGTCGAAGCGGATCAGCTCGATGCCCATGATGTAGGCCAGCTGCTTGGCCGCTTCGGTCTTGCCGACGCCCGTGGGGCCGCTGAACAGGAACGAGCCGATCGGCTTGTCGCCCTTGCCCAGGCCCGAGCGCGCCATCTTGACCGACGACGCCAGCACTTCGAGTGCCTTGTCCTGGCCGAACACTACGCTCTTGAGGTCACGCTCCAGCGTCTGCAGCTTGCCGCGGTCGTCGTTGGAGACATTGGCCGGCGGAATGCGCGCGATCTTGGCCACGATCTCTTCGATCTCGGCCTTGCCGATGGTCTTCTTGCGCTTGCTCGGCACCATGATGCGCTGGGCAGCACCGGCTTCATCGATGACGTCGATCGCCTTGTCGGGCAGATGGCGGTCGTTGATGTACTTGGCGCTCAGCTCGGCCGCGGCCTGCAGGGCGGCCGCAGCGTACTTCACGCTGTGGTGCTCTTCGAAGCGGGACTTCAGGCCCTTCAGGATGTCGATGGTTTCCTGCACCGTGGGCTCGACCACGTCCACCTTCTGGAAGCGGCGCGACAGCGCGGCGTCTTTTTCGAAGATGCCGCGGTACTCCGTGAAGGTGGTCGCACCGATGCACTTGAGCTGGCCGCTGGACAGCGCCGGCTTGAGCAGGTTGGATGCATCGAGGGTGCCGCCCGAGGCTGCGCCCGCACCGATCAGGGTGTGGATCTCGTCGATGAACAGGATCGCGTTGGGTTTGTCCTTGAGCGACTTGAGCACGCCCTTGAGCCGCTGCTCGAAATCACCGCGGTACTTGGTGCCCGCGAGCAGCGCGCCCATGTCGAGCGAATACACCACGGCCTCGGCCAGGATTTCCGGTACGTCGTTTTGCGTGATGCGCCAGGCCAGGCCCTCGGCGATGGCCGTCTTGCCCACGCCGGCTTCGCCCACCAGCAGCGGGTTGTTCTTGCGGCGGCGGCACAGGATCTGGATCGTGCGCTCGACTTCGTAGTGGCGGCCGATCAGCGGATCGATCTTGCCGTCCTTGGCTGCCTGGTTCAGGTTCTGGGTGAACTGCTCCAGCGGCGACGCCTTTTCGCTGCGCTCGCCGCCACCGCCCTCTTCGCCCTCGGCCTGGTTCTCGGTCTTGGCGGGTTCTGGCGGCTCGCCCTTCTTGATGCCGTGGGCGATGAAGTTCACCACGTCCAGGCGCGTCACGCCCTGCTGGTGCAGGTAGTACACGGCATGCGAATCCTTTTCGCCGAAGATGGCCACGAGCACGTTCGCGCCCGTGACTTCCTTCTTGCCATTGCCCGTGGACTGCACGTGCATGATGGCGCGCTGGATCACACGCTGGAAGCCCAGGGTCGGCTGGGTGTCCACCTCGTCGGTGCCGGCGACCTGGGGCGTGTTGTCTTTGATAAAGTTCGACAGCGATGAACGCAGATCATCGATGTTGGCCGAACATGCGCGCAGCACCTCCGCTGCGCTGGGGTTATCGAGCAATGCAAGCAACAGATGCTCCACGGTGATGAACTCGTGGCGCTGCTGACGGGCCTCAACAAAGGCCATGTGCAAGCTGACTTCCAGTTCCTGGGCAATCATGTGAACTCCTTTGTGCTTGCGTGGAAGGGATAACTTTAGATCGGGACAAAAGACCTGTTATTCAACAGGCTCACTGACACATTGCAGTGGGTGGCCCGCCTTGAGGGCGGCGTCAAGCACTTGCTCCACCTTGGTGGCGGCCACGTCGCGGGAATACACCCCGCAAACGCCTTTGCCATCGAGATGGATTTTCAACATGATCTGGGTCGCTTGTTCACGGTCCTTGCTGAAGAATTCCTGCAAAACCACGATGACGAACTCCATGGGGGTGTAGTCGTCATTGAGCATGACCACCTGGTACATCTGCGGCGGCTGGGTCTTTTGCGTGCGTCTCTCGAGCACGACCGAACCGCCATCATCCCGCGCTGGCCGTGTGACGGGCGGCGCGGTGGGGGGTGAAGGTGGTTGAGTTGCCATGAAAATCATTCTAGCCATCCGCGCGGCCTGCTGCCGCGAGAGAAATCTGGCGTTGATACTGTTTTTTTCAAGTCCATGCCGCTACACACTCAACCGTGGTCGTACACCACGGTCGCCGAACCGCTGCCCACCTGGGCCGTCCAGGCGGCCAGCGCGGCATCGGTGGGGTAGAAACGCGCGCTTTCACCCAGTTGCAGTTCCGCCACGGCGGCGACCCCCTCGGCGGCGCAGCGCACCCCCATGCGCACCTTGAGGCCGTGCACCAGCGGCTCGCCCTCGGTGAGTTCCTCGCGGCGCGGTGGAAACTCCCGCACCAGGCGGGGCACGTCCGGGCCCTTGTCGCCCACCTGCACGTGCAGATATTTGCCAAAACGGCAGCGCGCACCGGCCAGGTCCCACACCTGCTGCACCTTGACCCTGAGCCCGCCGCTGAAATGGTCAAGCTGCAGCCGGCCCATCATGACCACGAACTCGTCTTCCTTGAGCTGGTTGCGGTAGGTGTTGAGCAGCGCCTCGTCGGCCGAGGCCTCGATGACCGCCGACTTGTCGTCGAGCTTGAACAACGCCAGCTTGCCGCGCTGTCCGTTGATGACGCGAAAGTCGCTGATGATTCCGGCGAGTACCTGGGACTCGCGGCTGTCGAGCAGCTCCTCGATGGACGTGCGAACGAAACGCCGCACCTCGGTGGCGACTTCGTCGAACAGGTGGCCCGACAGGTAGAAGCCCACGGCGGTTTTTTCGAGCGTGAGCCGCTCCTTGATGCCCCATGGCAATGCATCGACCAGCTCGGGCTCCTGCGTGCTGGAGCCGTGCGCGTCGTCGCCCATCATGTCGAACAGCCCGCCCTGGTTCACATTGGCCAGCGTGGCGGCGGCAAAGTCGAAGGCCCGGTCGATGGATGCGACCATCGCCGCGCGGTTCATGTTGATCGAGTCGAACGCGCCGGCCTTGATCAACGCCTCCACGGAGCGCTTGTTCATGCGCGCCTTGTCCACGCGCAGGCAAAAATCGAACAGGCTCTT
The DNA here is from genome assembly GCF_001424425.1 of Acidovorax sp. Leaf191. GTDB lineage: Bacteria > Pseudomonadota > Gammaproteobacteria > Burkholderiales > Burkholderiaceae_C > Acidovorax. Next base: position 1,277,757 of record NZ_LMPT01000019.1, on the reverse strand, counting down.
GAACGGCCCGGTGGTGGAGCCGTTGGGCCCTTCGCCCCGGCCTTCACGCGCCGCCACGATGGCCTCGATGGCCTGCTGGCCCGTACCCTTCACGGCACCCAGGCCGTAGCGGATGATCTTGTCCGTCACGGGCTCGAAGCGGTACTTGCCGCGGTTCACGTCCGGCGGTTCGAAGGTGATGCCGAAATGCTTGACCGCATCCTCGAACAGCACCTTGAGCTTGTCGGTGTCGTCCATTTCCACCGTCATGTTGGCGCAGAAGAACTCGGCGGTGAAGTGCACCTTGAGCCAGCCGGTGTGGTACGCCAGCAGGGAATACGCGGCAGCGTGCGACTTGTTGAAGCCATAGCCCGCGAACTTCTCCATCAGGTCGAACACTTCGTCGGCCTTGGCCTGGTCGATGCCGTGGGTGGCCAGGGCACCAGCGCGAAACTTTTCGCGGTGTTCGGCCATTTCTTCGGCCTTCTTCTTGCCCATGGCGCGGCGCAGCAGGTCGGCGCCGCCCAGGCTGTAGCCGCCCAGGATCTGCGCGGTCTGCATCACCTGCTCCTGGTAGACCATGATGCCGTAGGTCTCGCTGAGCATGTCGGCCACGGCGGGGTGCGGGTACTCCACCACCTCCTTGCCGTGCTTTCGGTTCACGAAGCTGGGGATCAGGTCCATGGGACCGGGGCGGTACAGCGCGTTCAGCGCGATCAGATCTTCCAGGCGGCTGGGCCGCGCCTCTTTCAGCATGCCCTGCATGCCGCGGCTTTCAAACTGGAACACGGCCTCGGTCTTGCCTTCGGAGAACAGCCGGTAGGTCGGTCCGTCGTCCAATGGAATGTTCTCGTACGCAAAGTTCTCCTGGCCCTTGTGGCGCTTCATGATGAACTCGCGCGCGATCTCCAGGATGGTGAGCGTGGCCAGGCCCAAGAAGTCGAACTTCACCAGGCCGATCGCCTCCACGTCGTCCTTGTCGTACTGGCTCACGGCCGACTCGCTGCCGGGCTGCTGGTACAGCGGGCAGAAATCGGTGAGCTTGCCCGGCGCGATCAGCACGCCCCCGGCATGCATGCCGATGTTGCGGGTCATGCCCTCGAGCTTTTGCGCCATCTCGATGATGGTCTTGACGTCTTCTTCCTTGCGCACGCGCTCGTAGAGCATGGGCTCCAGTTCCAGCGCGTAGTTGTTCTTGTCGCCCTCTTTCTTCACTTCGGGCGGGTACGCCAGGGTGTAGGACATGCCGGGCTTGCCGGGCACGAGTTTGGAGATGCCGTCGCAGAACATGTAGCTCATGTCCATCACACGGCCCACGTCGCGGATGGCCGCCTTGGCCGCCATGGTCCCGAAGGTGGCGATCTGGCTCACGGCGTTCTTGCCGTATTTGTCCTTCACGTAGTCGATCACGCGGTCGCGGTTGGACTGGCAAAAGTCGATGTCGAAGTCGGGCATGGACACCCGCTCCGGGTTCAGGAACCGCTCGAACAGCAGGTTGTACTCCAGCGGGTCCAGGTCGGTGATCTTGAGCGCATAGGCCACCAGCGATCCCGCACCCGACCCCCGCCCCGGCCCCACGGGGCAGCCGTTGGTCTTGGCCCACTGGATGAAGTCCCCCACAATGAGGAAGTAGCCCGGAAACCCCATCTTGAGGATGGTGCCCAGCTCGAACTCCAGGCGCTCCACATAACGCGGGCGCTCCTTGTCGCGCTTGGCCTCGTCGGGAAAGAGGTGCTTCAAGCGCGCTTCCAGCCCCTCGAACGACGCAAACCGGAAGTACTCGTCGGCCGGCATGCCGTTGGGCGTCGGAAAATCGGGCAATTGCGGCTTGCCCAGCACCAGCGTCAGGTTGCAGCGCTTGGCCACTTCCAGGGTGTTGGTGATGGCCGTGGGCACGTCGGCGAACAGGGCCTGCATCTCGGCGCTGGTCTTGAAGTACTGCTCGCGCGTGAACTTGCGCACCCGGCGCTGGTTGGCCAGGATCTCGCCTTCGGCGATGCAGATGCGCGCTTCATGGGCCTCGTAGTCGTCGGCCGTCGCGAACTGGACCGGGTGCGTGGCCACCACGGGCAGGTTCAGGCGCGCGGCCAGTTGCACGGCCGCGATCACATGGGCTTCGTCGTCCGCACGGCCGGCCCGCTGGATCTCCATGTAAAAGCGGTGAGGAAATATGCCCGCCAGCTCCAGCGCCACATTGGCGGCCCCGGCGTCGTCCCCCTTCATCAGCGCCTGGCCCACCGGCCCGGCCTGCGCCCCGGCCAGTGAAATCAGGCCCTCGCCCAGTTCGCGCAGCCAGTCCCAGGTGCACACGGGCACGTTCTTGACGATGTTGCGCGTCCAGGCACGGGCCAGCAGTTCGCACAGATTCAGGTAGCCCTGCTTGTTCTGCACCAGCAGCACGATGCGCGCCGGAGGGCCGGACTCGGCGGCGACATTGACTTCGGCCCCGATCAGCGGCTTGACGCCCTTGCCCCGCGCCTCCTTGTAGAACTTGATGGCGCCGAAAAGGTTGTTGAGATCGGTGATGGCCAGGGCGGGCTGGCCGTCCTTGGCGGCAGCCTTGGCCACCTCATCGATTCGGTTGGTACCGTCAACGACGGAAAACTCGGTGTGCAGGCGCAGGTGAACAAACATAGAGGGCCATTGTAAAAAGCCCGGCGCCCCGCGCCGCACAAAACTCGTGATACCCACCCCATCTGGGGCAGTGCTGCGGCCGGTACAATGCCCTTTTGCCTCCCGGGCCCCAGGCCGGATCGAGACCGGCTGGCACAGGGCAGCCCTCGCCGCGACCGCGGCCAGCGCTCTGGCCAGCCAGGCACACTCTGTTTCTTTTTTGCTGAAAGCCTCTTTCGATGCTGCGTGCTCCACTGCCCCTTGTCTCCGCCTTGCTGGTCGCTGGTCTGCTGGCAGCCTGCTCCACCACCACCGACGACAAGACGGCCGGCTGGAGCCCCAACCGCATCCATTCGGAAGCCAAGGACGAAATGAACAGCGGCGCCTACGACAAGGCGATCCCGCTGCTCGAAAAGCTCGAAGGCCGCGCCGCCGGCACGCCGCTGGCGCAACAGGCCCAGCTGGACAAGGCCTACGCGCACTTCAAGGCCGGCGAAAAGGCCCAGGCCATCGCCACGCTGGACCGCTTCATGAAGCTGCACCCCGCCAGCCCGGCCCTCGACTACGCCCTGTACCTGAAGGGCCTGGTCAACTTCAACGACAACCTGGGGCTGTTCTCGTTCATCTCCCGCCAGGACCTGTCCGAGCGCGACCAGAAGGCCGCCAAGGATTCGTTCGAGTCGTTCAGCGAACTCGCCACGCGGTTTCCGGATTCGCGCTACGCGCAGGACGCCCGCCAGCGCATGACGTACATCGTGAATTCGTTGGCGCAGTACGAAGTGCACGTGGCCCGCTACTACTTCCAGCGCGGCGCCTATGTGGCGGCGATCAGCCGCGCACAGGTGGCGCTGGCCGACTACCAGGGCGTGCCAGCCCTCGAAGAAGCCCTGTACATCCTGATCCAGTCGTATGACGCGCTGGGCATGACCCAACTGCGCGACGATGCACGCCGCGTGATGGACAGCTCCTACCCCCAGAGCGCCTACCTGCGTGGCGACGTCAAAGGCAAGTCGGATCCGTGGTGGAAGGTCTGGTAAGCGCCTCCAGCGCTTCGTTGAATTCCTGATCCGATTCCAGCCGCCGCATGGGCGGCAGCGCGGCCAGCAGGCGCTTGCCGTAGCCCATGGTGACCAAGCGGGTGTCGCCCACCACCAGGATGCCCCGATCGGTCTCCCGCCGGATCAGCCGGCCCGCGCCCTGCTTCAGGGCCACCGCAGCCTCTGGCAATGCGTAGGCCTTGAACGCCTTGCCGCCTGATTTTTCGATGCGCTGCGTGCGCGCCTCGACCAGCGGGTCGCCAGGTGGCGGAAACGGCAGCTTGTCGATGACCACCAGTTGCAGCGCATCGCCGGGCACGTCGAACCCCTCCCAGAACGTGGCAGACGCCACCAGGATGCAGCCAGGCTGGCCGTGGTCCGATCCCTCACGGAAGCGCTCCATCAAGCGCCGCTTGGGCCCGTTGCCTTGCACCAGCACCTCCAGCGCCCCGGTGGCACCCCACCGCGCGGTCAGTGCATCGCCAATGGAGCGCAGCGCCCTGAGCGTGGTGGTGAGCACCAGGGTGCGCCCGCCCAATATCGCCGCTGCGTCGCCCACCCAGCGTGCCAAGGCGCCACTGTGGGCCGGGTCCGCCGGCGCTGGCAGGTGCCGCGGCACATACAGCGCCGCCTGCACCGCGTAGTCGAACGGGCTCGCGACCCGCAGGATGGTCGCGTCCTGCAGGCCGGCCCGCTCCGTGAACCAGGTGAGTTGGTCGTCGTCGCCGAGCGTGGCGGACGTGAAGATCCACGCCCTGCCCGGGCCTGCTTCTGCGGCCGGCACCGGCCATCCATCAGGGTCCGATTCATCCTTAGGAGCCGCCAGCAGCCGCGTACGCATGGCCTCGGCAATGTCCAGTGGCGATTCGATCAGGCGCAACTGGCCGCCCGTGTCGACCCAGCGCACGGCGTCGGGCTGCGGGGGTCCGGCAAACCGGGCCAGGCGCGCCAGCAACTCAGAACCCCGTTCGTACAGGCGCACAAAATCCGGGGCGATCTCGCTCACGGTGTCCAGGGCTTCCTGCGCGTCGGCGCACGCCTGGCCAACGCGGTGCAGCGCGGCGCTCCAGTCAGCCTCGCGCACACCCTCGGGCGCCTCGTCGGTCCAGCGCAGCCGGGAGGGCCCGCGGGAGTCGCCCGCCACCAGGACCAGATCCCGCACGGCCTGGTCGACGCCAGCGGCCAGGCCCTGCCAGTCGGCCAACCCGCGGGCGTGTTGCAGGCCCGCTGCCAGCAGGTCCCGACCGAAGTCCATCAGCTGTCCGGTAGACAGCTGCAGCCCCAGAAACTGCACACCCGTTTCGTTGATCTGGTGCGCCTCGTCGAAGACCACCACACGCACTGATGGCAGCAGCTCTGCCATTCCGGACTCTCGCACCGCCACGTCCGCAAAGAACAAATGGTGGTTGATGACCACGATGTCCGCAGCCAGGGCCTCGCGGCGGGCCAGGTGCACGTGGCATTCCCGAAACCGCGGGCACTGCGAGCCGAGGCAGTTCTCGCGCGTGGAGGTGACCAGCGGGATCACCGGCGAACGGTCGTCCAGGCCCGTCAGCTCGGACAGGTCGCCCGAGCGCGTGCTGCGGGACCACTCCTCGACCTTGGCCAGCACGCGGGCCACGCCGCGCTCCTGCCCCAGCACATCGTGGCGGGCGCGCTCCATCCGGTACAGGCACAAGTAGCTGGCACGGCCTTTGAGCAGCGCCATGCGCACCGGCAGCCCGAGCGTCTGGGCCAGCAGCGGAAGGTCGCGCGCAAACAACTGGTCCTGCAGCGCCTTGGTAGCGGTGGACAGCAACACGCGCTCGCCACTGAGCAGCGCGGGCACGAGGTACGCAAAGGTCTTGCCCACGCCCGTGCCGGCCTCCACCACGAGGGCACCGCCCTCCTCCATCGTCTTGGCCACAGCAGCTGCCATGCGGGTCTGGCCCTCGCGCGGCTGGAAATGCGGGTCTGCCCGCGCCAGCACCCCGAGCGGCGCGAACACCTCTTGCACCATATCGGCCAGGGCCATCAACCGGGCACTCTCAGGTCACCGCTCGCAAGACGCGGCCACACGCGCGCGCGGGCATGGGCGCACCGACCGACGCCGTGCAGCGGCGGGCGATGGTGGGGAATGAAAGCAAGCGCTTGGGCCGGTGCGTGCAGGGCGACGCGGCGGGCACACACCGGAGGGCCAGCAAGCCACCGGCGGGACGTGAAAAATGGAGGATTCAAGGCAAAGCAGCCATCACTTGGCAAAAATGCCACAGGCGGGCAGATAATAAGCCTTTGGCCCCCGCTCTGCGGAGGCCGCTACGGCACGCGCCCACACAATCCACAGCATGACCAAAGCCTTTCGCCTCATCGCGTCCACCGGCATCCACAAGGGCGACCGGGAGTACCAGCAAGACCAGGTGGCCCTGATTTCGCATGAGCGGCACAACGGCTGCGTGCTGGGCGTCATTGCCGACGGCATGGGCGGCCGCAGCGGCGGGCGCAAGGCGTCCGACCAGGTCATGATGACGGCGCGCCAGCTGTTCGAGCGCTATTCGCCCGACACGGACGACCCGGTGACCATGCTCAAGAGCATGGTGGAAGAAGCCCACATCGTCATTCGCCTCACGGCCATCTCCGCCGAGCAGGAACCCCACAGCACGATTGCGGCCTTCCTCATCAACCCCCGCGGCGATTGCCACTGGGTGCATGCCGGCGATTCGCGCATCTACCACTTCCAGGGAGCGCGCATGGTGTTTCGCACGAGCGACCATTCGTACGTGCAGGCGCTCGTGGACCGGGGTGAACTGACCGAGGCGGAAGCCAACAACCACCCCCATTCGAACATCCTGGTGGGCTGCCTGGGCACCGAAAGCGACCCGCCCATCACCACCCACGTGATCCCCCAACTGCAGCCCGGCGATGTGCTGATGGCCTGCAGCGATGGCGTGTGGCACTATTTCTCGCCAACGGAGCTCGGGTCCGTGGTCGATTCGCTTTCACCCCGCGAAGCCACCGAGTTCCTGATCGAAAAAGCCCGCTCCCGGGCCCGCGGCGGCGGCGACAACCTGTCGCTGGTCATCGTCAAGATGGAGGCGCTGGTGGAAGAAAAGAAGGTGCCTCGCCTGACCCCTGTGGAGGCAGGCCGGCCCTGAGCGGGCATGGTGGTGTGAGCTTTGGGCCCACGCCAGTTCGGAGCGGATTGGCGAGGGCCATTTTTGCCTCAGCTTCGCACGCCCCTTTCGCAGGATGTGCTTCAGATGCCCGGCCAGGCACTTCACGGGAGGCCGCAGCCCCGGCCTGAAAATCCAGCCCTGCCTGCGGCCCGAGCGGCCTACTGAGCCGCCGACGCAGGTGGCAGCGGCGCAGCGGGCTTGCGCCCCTGGGCTGCCGCGTCGGCCTGGGCCTTCTCAACCCTGGCGCGGCGCTGCTCAGCGGCCTTGAGCGCTTCGGCGTGCTTGGCGCGGGCCTGCGCGGCCCGCTCGGCGTTCTCTGCGGCCCGGCTTTTTTGCTCTTCGGTGTGCTTTTGCAGATTGCTGCGCTGCTGCTGCGCCCGCAACTCTGCCTCGTGGTCCCGCTGCGCCTTGGTGGCCTGCGGGTCGGCCGCGGGCTTGTTGCGCAGCACGGCGTCAGGGCCGGCGCCTGCCGGCGTGTTGGCGGGCATGGGGCGCTGTTTCTCTTCGATGGACTTGCGGCGATCGGCCGCCTTTTCCTTGCGCTCGGCATCGTTGAGCTCGATCTCCTGCGCCCGCAGGCGGGTCTCGGCATCGCGCACCCGTGCGCGAACGATTTTCAGGCAGTCCTCTGCCGCAAAGAGTTGGTAACAGGCAGCCTCGTCCTTCGTGCGCTGGGCCTTCACCGCCTCGCGTTCATGGCGGATGCGGTCATGCTCGGCCTTGCGGTGGGCCGCAGACGCTGCGCGGGCACTGGTGGTGGCGTCGTTGGGACCAGAGGCAGAAGCTGCAGCTGCCGGGGCAGATGCCGCAGTCTCCGCGGCAGATTGCGCCAGCGCGATCGCGCCAGGCGTGCAAGCCAGCAGCGCTGCGAGGGAGAGGGCCAGATACTTCATCATGTCAGCCCAGTGTCCACGTTGCGGCGCTCCAGCGCCAGGAATTCCTTGGACTGCATTTCGTTGAGCCGCGACACCGTGCGCGGAAACTCGTGCGCCAAGGGCCCTTCGGTGTACAGCTGCTCGGGCGGCACGGCGGCCGACAGGATGAGCTTGACACGGCGGTCGTACAGCACGTCGACCAGCCAGGTGAAGCGTCGCGCGGGCGACGCCATGCTCACGGGCATGTACGGGACGTCGGAGAGCAGCACCGTATGGAACTGCGTGGCGATCTCCAGGTAGTCGTTCTGCGACCTCGGGCCGCCGCACAGCGTCTTGAAATCGAACCAGACCACCCCGCCCGCCTTGCGCCGGGCGCGGATCTCCCGCTGTTCGATGTGCAGCAGCGGGTCTTCGTCGTGCACTTCGGCCAGCTTGTCGAACGCCTCGCCCATCTCGGCATCGGCCTCGGGCCCGAGGGGCGTGTGGTAGAGCCTGACCTGCTCCATGGTGCGGCGGCGGTAGTCGGTGCCGTTGTCGACGTTGACCACTTCCAGCCGCTCGTTGAGCAGCGCAATCGCCGGCAGGATGCGGTCGCGGTGCAGGCCGCCCGGGTACAGCTCGTCGGGCATGAAGTTGGAGGTGGTGACGAACCCCACCCCGTTGTCGAACAGCGATACCAGCAGCCGGTGCAGGATCATCGCGTCCGTGATGTCCGCCACATGGAACTCATCGAAGCAGATGAGCTTGTAGCGCTTGGCAATGCGCTCGCCCAGCACATCGAGCGGGTTCACCGTGCCCTGCAGCCCCACCAGCTCGCGGTGCACTTCGCGCATGAACTCGTGGAAATGCAGGCGCACCTTGCGCTTCAAGGGCACGGCGTTGAAGAAGCACTCCATGAGGAAGCTCTTGCCCCGCCCCACCCCGCCGTACATGTACACGCCGCGCGGAATGTCCGGCCGGTTGATGAGCTTCTTGAGCGCGTTCGAACGCCGCTCCTTGTACTGCGCCCACTCGTCGGCGCAGCGCTGCAGCGCATCCACGGCCCGCAACTGCGCGGGGTCGCTTTGGTAGCCTTTGGAGGCCAGTTCGGCCAGATAAGCCTGTTTGACAGTCACGGGATGGGCACCACTCTGATACTATGAATTTGATAGCGCCTACCGCTTTCCTGGCAAGCGGTAGGGCCGTTTTTTATTCAAATATCAGAAGTTGAGGGTGCGCTTGTCCACGGCCAGCGCCGCTTCCTTGGTGGCTTCGCTCAAGCTGGGGTGCGCGTGGCAGATGCGTGCGATGTCTTCGCTGCTGGCCTTGAACTCCATGGCCACCACGGCTTCGGAGATCAGCTCGCTCGCCTGTGGGCCCACGATGTGCACTCCCAGGATTTCATCGGTGTCGGCATCCGCCAGCATCTTGACCATACCGGTCGTGTCGCCCAGCGCACGTGCGCGGCCGTTGGCCAGGAACGGGAAGGTGCCGGCTTTGTACTTGACGCCGTCGGCCTTGAGTTGCTGCTCAGTGCGGCCCACCCATGCGATCTCGGGGCTGGTGTAGATGACCCAGGGCACGGTGTTGAAGTTCACGTGGCCATGCTGGCCGGCGATGCGCTCAGCCACGGCAACGCCTTCTTCCTCGGCCTTGTGCGCCAGCATCGGGCCACGCACCACGTCGCCCACCGCCCACACGCCGGGCAGGTTGGTCTTGCAGTCGGCATCGACCACGATCGCACCGCGCTCGTCCAGGGCCAGGCCCACGGCTTCGGTGTTCAGGCCGATGGTGTTGGGCACGCGGCCGATGGAGACGATGAGCTTGTCCACCTCCAGCGCCTGGGCTTCGCCCTTGGCGTTGGTGTAGGCGATGGAAACGCCCTTCTTGCCGGTCTTGATCTCGCCGACCTTCACGCCCAGCTCGATCTTCAGGCCCTGCTTGTCAAAAGCCTTCTTGGCTTCCTTGGCGATCTGCTCGTCGACCGCACCCAGGAACGTGGGCAGGCCTTCGAGGATGGTGACTTCGGCACCCAGGCGGCGCCACACCGAGCCCATTTCCAGGCCGATCACGCCCGAGCCGATGAGGCCGAGCTTCTTGGGCACGGCGCCCACGCGCAGCGCGCCGTCGTTGGACAGCACGAATTCTTCATCGAACGGCGTGCCGGGCAGCGCACGGGCGTTGGAACCGGTGGCGATGATGATCTGCTTGCCGGTGATGGACTCTTCGGCGGCGCCTGCCACCTTGATCTCGTAGCCGCCTTCGGCAGCCTTCACAAAGGAACCACGGCCATGGAAGAAGCTGACCTTGTTCTTCTTGAACAGGTACAGGATGCCGTCGTTGTTCTGCTTCACGACGGTGTCCTTGCGGGCGATCATCTTGGCCACGTCCATCTTGACGTCGCTGGCCGTGATGCCGTGCTCGGCAAAGTGCTTGTTGGCGTGCTCGAAATGCTCGGACGACTGCAGCAGCGCCTTGGACGGAATGCAGCCCACGTTGGTGCAGGTGCCGCCCGGTGCAGGGCCGCCCTTTTCGTTCTTCCACTCGTCGATACAGGCCACGTTGAAGCCCAGCTGGGCAGCGCGGATGGCGGCAATGTAGCCGCCGGGGCCGCCACCGATGACGATCACGTCGAATTGTTTGCTCATGTCGGTCTCACTCAATCAATCGTTCATTGGAAAAAACCCACCGGCGGAATTGGCATGAGCCAGCCGCACGAGTGGGTCCATAAGATGCATCTCAAAGGGCGCTATGCGCCACTTTCAGCGGCCTGTGAGACGCGCCGTGCCCTGCAAGCGACCGCCGCGCAAGGGCCGCCCCGCCGCGTTGGCGGTGTCCCCCTTCCCGAACTGCGCAGCAATTCGAGAGAAGGGGGAAGGCGCGAAGCGACTCAGGGGGTTGCATCTCAAATATCGAAGAGCAGGCGCGATGGGTCTTCCAGCGCATCCTTCATCGCCACCAGGCCCAGCACGGCTTCGCGGCCGTCGATGATGCGGTGGTCGTAGGACATGGCCAGATAGTTCATCGGGCGCACCACGACCTGGCCGTTCTCGACCATGGCGCGGTCCTTGGTGGCGTGCACGCCCAGGATGGCCGATTGGGGTGGGTTGATGATGGGGGTGGACATCATCGAGCCGAAGGTGCCACCATTGGAGATGGAGAACGTGCCACCGGTCATCTCTTCAATGCCCAGCTTGCCTTCGGCCGCCTTCTTGCCGAACTCGGCGATCTTCTTTTCGATGTCGGCGAAGCTCATCTGGTCTGCATTGCGCAGGATGGGCACCACCAGGCCACGGGGCGAGCCCACGGCAATACCGATGTCGAAGTAGCCGTGGTAGACGATGTCGTTGCCATCCACCGACGCATTCAGCACGGGGTACTTCTTGAGGGCGTGCACGGCGGCCTTCACGAAGAAGGACATGAAGCCCAGCTTGGTACCGTGTTCCTTGGTGAAGGAGTCCTGGAACTTCTTGCGCAGGTCCATCACAGGGGCCATGTTCACTTCATTGAACGTGGTCAGGATGGCGTTGGTCGACTGCGACTGCAGCAGACGCTCGGCCACGCGGGCGCGCAGGCGGCTCATGGGCACGCGCTGCTCGGGACGGCCGCTCAGGTCTTCCTTGGCAGCAGGGGCCGACACCTGGGGCAGCGCCTTGGTGGGTACGCCCGTCGGGATCGTGCTGGGGGCTGCGACCGCAGCCTTGGCGGTACCGCCAGCACCACCAGCGACGGCGCCGAGCACGTCACCCTTGGTCACGCGGCCATCCTTGCCCGTACCGGCCACAGCCGATGCGGACAGGTTGTTCTCGGCCAGCAGCTTGGCAGCGGCAGGCATGGCGACGTCACCCTTGGAACCGCCAGCAGCAGCGGCTGCAGCAGGTGCAGGAGCCGCAGCGGCGGGTGCCGGTGCAGCAGCAGCGGCAGGGGCCGCCGCAGGAGCCGCAGCGCCGGCCTTGCCTTCGGTGTCGATCTTGGCGATGAGCTGGTCAGCCACCACGGTGGCGCCATCGCCCTGGATGATTTCAGCCAGCACGCCAGCGGATGGCGCGGGCACTTCGAGCACGACCTTGTCGGTTTCGATCTCGATGAGGATTTCGTCCACGGCCACGGCTTCTCCGGCCTTCTTCTTCCAGGTCAGCATGGTGGCTTCTGCCACGGATTCGGACAGCTGGGGGACTTTGACTTCTACGATAGCCATTTTGAATTCTTTCAGTAGGGTTCTGTTTGTTCTGTGTTCGTTCGGGTAGCTGGCCTTACTTGGTCAGGACAAACCCCTTGAGCTTGGCAAATGCGCCGTCGACCAGCGCCTTTTGCTGTTCTTGGTGCAGGTGCGAATAACCCACCGCAGGCGACGCCGATGCCGCGCGGCCGGAGTAACCCAGCTTCTGGCCTTCGAGCATGTTCTCGTGGATGTTGTGCTGGATGAAGAACCAGGCGCCCTGGTTCTGTGGCTCGTCCTGGCACCACACGATGTCCGTCGCGTTGGGGTACTTCTTGAGCTCTGCAGCAAAGGCCTTGTGCGGGAACGGGTACAGCTGTTCCACGCGGATGATGGCCACGTCGTCGTCTTCACGCTCGGTGCGCTTCTTCACGAGGTCGTAGTACACCTTGCCGGAGCAGGCGATCACGCGCTTGACCTTGGCGGCCTTCTTCACGATGGCCTCGTCCTGCTCTGGAATCACCGTCTGGAAGCTGCCCTTGGTGAACTCGGACAGCGGCGAGGTGGCGTCCTTGTTGCGCAGCAGCGACTTGGGCGTCATGATGATCAGCGGCTTGCGCAGATCGCGCACCATCTGGCGGCGCAGGATGTGGAAGATCTGGCTCGCCGTCGTCGGTTGCACCACCTGCATGTTGGCATCGGCCGACAGCTGCATGAAGCGCTCCAGGCGTGCCGAGCTGTGCTCGGGGCCCTGGCCTTCGTAGCCGTGCGGCAGCATCAGCGTGATGCCGTTCACGCGGCCCCACTTCACTTCGCCGGAGGCGATGAACTGGTCGATCACAACCTGCGCGCCGTTGGCGAAGTCGCCGAACTGGGCTTCCCAGATCACCAGCGTGTTGGGGTCGTTGGACGCATAGCCGTATTCGAAGCCCAGCACCGCCTCTTCGGACAGGATGGAGTCGATCACGACGAACGGAGCCTGGTTCTCGCTCACGTTCTGCAGTGGCACGTAGGTGCCGATGTCCCACTTCTCGCGCTTTTGGTCATGGATGACCGAGTGGCGGTGCGTGAAGGTACCGCGGCCGCAGTCTTCGCCCGACAAGCGCACCGGGAAGCCACTGGCCACCAGGGAGGCGAAAGCCATATGCTCGCCCATGCCCCAGTCCACGGGGATGTCGCCACGGCCCATTGCAGCGCGGTCGTCGTACACCTTCTTGACCAGCTGGTGCGGCGTCACGCTCTCGGGGATGGTGGTGATCTTCTCGGCCAGGCGCTTCCACTCGGCCAGGGGGATGGCCGTATCGCCAGCGTCCGTCCACTTCTTGCCCAGGAACGGGCTCCAGTCCACGGCGTACTTGCTCTTGAAGTTGGTCAGCACGGGGTCGATGGTGTGCTTGCCCGAGTCCATGGCGGCGCGGTAGGCCTTGACCATGTCGTCGCCCAGCGTCTCGCCCAGGCCTTGCGTGGCCAGCTTGTCGGCATACAGCTTGCGCGTGCCCGGGTGCTGGCCGATCTTCTTGTACATCAGCGGCTGCGTCAGAGCAGGTGTGTCCTGCTCGTTGTGGCCCAGCTTGCGGAAGCAGATGATGTCCACGACCACGTCCTTCTGGAACTCCATGCGGAACTCCAGGGCGAGCTGGGTGGCCAGCACTACGGCTTCAGGGTCGTCGCCGTTCACGTGCAGCACGGGCGACTCGACCATCTTCACGATGTCGGTGCAATACAGCGTCGAGCGTGCATCGCGCGGGTCGGACGTGGTGAAGCCGATCTGGTTGTTGATGATGATGTGCACCGTACCGCCCGTGGAATAACCACGGGTCTGTGCCAGTGCCAGCGTTTCCTGGTTCACGCCCTGGCCGGCAAAGGCCGCGTCGCCGTGCACCAGCACGGGCAGCACCTGCTTGCCCTGGGGGTCGGCACGGCGGTCCATGCGGGCACGCACCGAGCCTTCGACCACGGGGTTCACGATTTCCAGGTGGGAAGGATTGAACGCCAGCGACAGGTGGACCGGGCCGCCAGGGGTGGTCACGTCGGAGCTGAAGCCTTGGTGGTACTTCACGTCGCCCGATGGCAGGTCTTCGGGTGCGGTGTGGTCGAACTCGGCGAACAGGTCCTTGGGCATCTTGCCCAGCGAATTGACGAGCACGTTCAGGCGGCCGCGGTGGGCCATGCCGATCACGATTTCCTGCACGCCCTTGGCGCCGGCAGACTGGATCAGCTCGTCCATCGCGGCGATGAAGCTTTCGCCACCCTCGAGCGAGAAACGCTTCTGGCCGACGTACTTGGTGTGCAGGAAGCGCTCCAGGCCTTCAGCAGCCGTCAGGCGGTCGAGAATCTGCTTCTTCTTGTCGGCACCGAAGCTGGGCTTGCTGCGGATGGTTTCCAGCTTTTCCTGCCACCAGCGCTTCTGGTTCTGGTCGGTGGCGTACATGTACTCGGCACCGATGGAGCCGCAATACGTTTCGCGCAGGGCGTTGATCAGTTCGCGCAGCGGCATCGATTCCTTGCCGAAGAACGTGTTGCTGGTGTTGAACACGACTTCCTGGTCGGAGTCGCTGAACCCGTAGAACGACGGTTCGAGCTCGGGGATCGCGGGGCGCTCGGTGCGCTTGAGGGGGTCCAGATCGGCCCAGCGCTGGCCCACGTTGCGGTAGGCGGCAATCAGCTGCTGAACGGCGGTGCGCTTACGGCCCAGTTCGGAGTCGGCGCCCGTGGCGACGACGACCTTGGTACCGCCCTGCTTTGCACGCTCGGCAAAGGCATTGATGACGGGGAGGTGCGGGACGTCCTTGGCATTGCTGCCGTCCACCGCAGGCACATTTTGCAGTGCGTCAAAGTACTCGCGCCAGTTGTCTGGCACGCTACCTGGGTTGGCAAGATAGTTTTCGTACATCTCTTCGACATAGGGCGCGTTGCCGCCGAAGAGATAGGTGTTGCCTTGGTAGGCTTGATAGACGGATGTCGTATCGCTCATATTCCGCTGACCTCCGCTTTCCTTGGGAAAGCATTAGCTGGTTGAGAAACCTTCCGCGACACGGCTGAACCGATTGGCGGATGCGACAGTGGCTGGGGAAGGGCCTGGTTGCGGGCGCCATTGTGCCACCGAACCGCCAACTACCCAACTTTGCGGGTCTTGCAGGGGCCAAAAAAGCAGTCTCCATCTGGGGCATCGGGCGCGGCTCGCTTACATTGCGTGTATTCCTTTGCCACACACAACATGACGCCTGCCAACCTCCAGTCCAAAGCCTTTCTGCTGCTGCTGATCCTTGTCACCGTGGCCTTCGGGACCATTCTCTGGCAGTTTCATGGGGCCGTCTTCTGGGGCGTGATTCTCGCCATCCTGTTTGCCCCCCTGCACCGCAAGCTGCTGCGGCGCATGCCCCGGCGCACCAACCTGGCAGCCCTGAGCACGCTGGCGCTATGCCTGGTCGTCGTGATCCTGCCCATGACAGCGATCACGATCTCGCTCATCCAGGAAGCCACCGTGGTCTACGAGCGCATGCGCTCTGGGCAACTCAACTTCGGGCTGTACCTGCAGCAGATCATCTCGGCCCTGCCCGGCTGGGCCGTGAACCTGCTCGAACGCCTGAATCTCACGTCCGTATCCGAACTGCAGGAGAAATTCTCCTCGGTGGCCGTGCAAGCCAGCCAGTTCGTCGCCGCGCAGGCCCTGAGCATCGGCCAGAACACCCTGGAGTTCGTGGTGAGCTTCGGCATCATGCTGTACCTGCTGTTCTTCCTGCTGCGCGACGGCAACAGCCTGGCCCTGCGCATTGGCCAGGCCACGCCGCTCGACGAAGCCCACAAGCGCCAACTGGTGGACAAGTTCACCACCGTGATCCGCGCCACGGTCAAAGGCAACATCGTCGTGGCGGCCTCGCAAGGCGCCCTGGGCGGCCTGATCTTCTGGATCCTGGGCATCCAGGGGCCCGTGCTGTGGGGTGTGCTGATGGCCTTCCTGTCACTGCTGCCGGCCGTGGGCGCAGGCCTCATCTGGCTGCCGGTGGCCATCTACTTCCTCGCCACGGGTGCGGTGTGGCAGGGCGTGGTGCTGATCGCCTACGGTGTGTTCGTGATCGGCCTGGTGGACAACGTGCTGCGTCCCATCCTCGTCGGCAAGGACACCAAGATGCCCGACTACGTCGTGCTGATCTCGACCCTGGGCGGCATGGCCTTGTTCGGCCTGACCGGCTTCGTCATCGGGCCGGTGATTGCGGCGCTGTTCATTGCCACCTGGGACCTGTTTGCGCCCAGCACTGGCAACCGCTCGACGCCACCCTGACCCCTGCCTGCCAGGGGTACCAGAGTGACCCGTCCTGAATTACGTTGACAGTCAAACAGCCGGCGTTCAGCCGGCCAGGGACGCCCGGTGCACAGCATCGGGCGTTTGCATTTTGAGCGACAGATGGGGTCGTTCGTGGCTGTAGATCTGCACGGACTCGGCCACCAGCCGTCTGGCTTGCGCGAGGTCAACAGGCCGGCTCAGCAGGAATTCGTTCTTAACTATGCCGTTGACGCGCTCGGCCAAGGCGTTCTGGTAGCAGTCGTAGCCGTCAGTCATCGAGCACCTCAAACCATGACGTCGGTGTAAGGCTTGGTAGTAGCTTGCGTGTGCCCAGCCTGGGCTGACGCATACGCGTGTCCTTGACCAGTTCAATCACTGTCTCGGCTCGCTGGCAGCGCTGCACCATGCGCTGCTGCGCCTGGTAATGCGCCTGGCGGCTGATGCCCATGTAGCGGCAAGCCCTCGTCACGCTCAACCCCGGGACGAGCTGTTGCGAGAGGACTTGCCCAAAGGCTTTTTTACGACACGCACGCCGTGATCCTTCTTCAGAACCTCCAGCACCGCTTCAAACAAGCGCGCCTTCTCCTGCGCCAGCGCCAGTTGTGTCTCCAATTCCTTGAT
The DNA here is from genome assembly GCF_001424425.1 of Acidovorax sp. Leaf191. Classification (GTDB taxonomy): domain Bacteria; phylum Pseudomonadota; class Gammaproteobacteria; order Burkholderiales; family Burkholderiaceae_C; genus Acidovorax. The sequence goes on along the minus strand of NZ_LMPT01000019.1, from coordinate 1,261,057 downwards.
CCGCTGCTCGGGCGTCGCAGGGGCAGTTGTCTTGTCGATGGGCATGGCCGCCAATGATGCCGCACGGCCCCAGCTCTGGCGACCGTGCTTGCGCAACCACATCAACACTGTCGAGTTGCCCTGGCTCCCGTAGCGCAGCTGTGCCTGGCCGCAGGTCAGCTCCCCTTTTTCCAGTTGTTCAACAACGGCCAGTTTGAAGGCCATCGTGTAGTCACGCTGCGTTCTCTTGATGCCTGTATCCATGGCGTTTCTTCCTTTCGAGCATGGAAAGGTGTCAACGCTGGGCAGGACGGGGCAGAATCGAGCATCCTGCGTTTTCGTCATCTGCTAGAGCGCCACAAGCTGGCAGATCAGATTCTTGCCACCGTCAATGCCCTGCTGCAAGCTAAAGGACTGCAACTCATGGCGGGTACACTCCCTAACAAGTCTTCGCTTTGCGTCAGTTGCTTCGCGCCCTGATTTCCTGGCAATAGTTGACGAGCCGGTACCGCCAACACAAACACTGGGGTTGTCCCATGAAGTTCACAGCCATTACGCTTCGCTTTTTCTCAGTGGCCGCAGCCGCACTCATCCTGGCCGGCAACGTCCATGCCCAGGTTCAGGTACTCACCAATCGTGACTTTTCTGGGGGGCTGACCAGCTGGACGGCAGCGCCAAGTACCACTGGCAGTGCCGCTGGCACGTGCAGCTATAACGCAGATGCTGCTCCGGGTACTGAAACATTGACGGCCGCCCCTGGGTTTAATGCGCTGACGGGAACCCAGATTGCGCTGGGGAGCATGAGCTTGACCGCCATTGGTTTCAGGAGTTGCGTTCTGTACCAAGACGTTGCGATTCCAGCAGGGGCAACGACCGCTACACTCTCAGGCGATTTTGGTATTAAAAGTGTTGGCGGCCTTGCGTCGGGCGATCAAGCTATTTTTGTCGGTATGTATTCGACAGCCGATGTTCCCAACTTCAATACGTCGGTAGCCCTTGCTGGCACAGCCCGACTGATTATTGGTGGTGCCTCTACCAGCCCAAATTTGGCCACGTTTACATCCGCCACTTGGAACGTATCCACCCTAGCGGGAACGACTGTGCGGCTAGCAATTATCAATGCTATGCAATCTACATCCAGCGGCACCGGCGCGTTTATACCCGGGGCCAACAGCGTTATTGGTGCCAACAACCTTCGCTTTAATGTAGTGGCACCGGTAGCTCCCGTAAATGCATCAAGTATCCCAACCTTGTCCCAGTGGGGCTTGATCATCCTTACGACCATCTTGGCGCTATTGGGCATTGGTTACAGCCGCCGCTCATCGCGCCTGCGCTAAACGACGCTCCCGGTCCAATTTTTGACGGCACGCTTCAATTTCGCTTGCGAGTTCAATGAGTGACACTTTGTTGGAGCTCAGGCACACGACGGCGGGGAGAGCATTTTGGGGAGACGCTGAACGGGTGAGTATCGGATAGCGCTCTTACTGATCTTTTGCGACTGGGGCAATGTTCGACGCTCATTTTTCCGCCTCATGTGGCCGAATTCGGGTCCAGCTGTCGGCACATGGCGATGAAGCGTTTGCAGACGTTGCGGATGCCAGCGCCGTTGCTTCGACGGAAGTCGGCGATGGTCTTGAAGTCTGGTGCAAGACGCCCGGTCAGCCACATCAGCTCGACATTGCGCTGGGCTACGCGCTCCAGGCGGCGGCTCGACTGGATGCGGTTCAAGTACCCGTAGATGTAGAGCTTGAGCAGTACGGCCGGGTGGTACGCAGGCCGGCCAGTGACCGCCGGATTGATCCCATCGAAACCAAGTGCCCGAAGATCCAGTTCGTCGACAAACACATCGACAACGCGCACCGGCTTGTCTTGTGCGATGTAGTCGTCCAGGCACTCCGGCAGCAGGGTGACCTGTTGTCGGTCTTCGCCTTCGATGAATCGCTTCATGGGCACCTCGCTCGAATCAGGTGCCGCAATTTTAGTTTTGGGTAGCGGTTTAGGGTTGGGTTTTCACACAGCCTCGGCCGATTGCAGCCAACGGCAGCAATCTGGCTACAGCAGATCGCTGGAGCCAATGAAGATGCCACCGTGCCCACAGGAATTTGCGGAACACGCACGCAAGTTACGGAACAGAAGCGGCATCGCCGAGCCAGAAAGCGCTATGACAATTGCAGCAAACAAAAAAGGCCCTGTATTGCTACAGGGCCTCATGTACTTGGTAGGACGTACTGGATTCGAACCAGTGACCAACGGATTAAAAGTCCCCAAAAGCTAGACAACAATGGACATTGCTGGACTGTCACCAGCACCATAAACCTTTGTTTTTAATAGATTTATTGTCCAAATCAGTCCGTTAGTGGGTGATACCATTCACGCTCAAACTGTCACCAGACTGTCACCAGGGTGGCAAACGGACTTAGATCATGGCTACGAAAACCAGCGGACAAAGTATCAACGAACTGTCGCCAGGGCAGTTCCTGAAAATGGGCAAAGTGATCCCGTCAGGATCGTTGGAGGTACGAAAACTAGCATCTGGTGCCGTCACCTTCTACTGGCGCGTCACGATCAACGGCAAGACTGCTCGCGAAGTGATCGGCATATACGACCCGAGCGCACCGCCCAAAAGCCTGAAGCCGACAGGCAAGGGGTTTTCTGTCTTGGCCGCAATGCGTGCTGCGGAGGCCCTTGCAGAGCAGCACCATGCCAATCTAGCCAACGGTGGATTCGCTGGCGTGAAGGCGGCGGAGCAGGAGGCGAAGGACAAGGCCGAAACAGCAAAGCTAGAAGCTGCAAAGTTCACATTGCAGGCGCTGTTGACTGACTACTGCGACCACCTGAAAGCCCTGGAACGCGATTCGCACAGTGACGCCCGAAGCATCTTCAAGCTGCATGTGCTGGAGGCATGGCCCAAGATCGCTGCCCTGCCTGCCAATGAAGTGACTGGAGAACAGATAGCAGACATGATGCGCCAGGTAATTGAGCAGGGAAAAGCTCGCACAAGTAACAAGCTGCGCAGCTATATCAGGGCTGCATACCAGACCGCGAAGGCTGCACGCTCCAAACCCAGCATTCCGGTGAAGTTCAAAAGCTACAACGTCACCCACAACCCTGCGGCAGACACAGAACCCGACGAAAGCGCCAACAAGGCTGACAAGCGCCCCCTGACAACTGAGGAGCTTCGTTCCTACTGGCAAGCCATCAAGCTCCTGCCAGGATTTCGGGGTGCGGTCCTGAGGCTACATCTCCTAACTGGTGGGCAACGCATCGCGCAACTGGTGAAACTGCGTACGGAAAACGTAACGGCTGAAAGCATCGTGCTCTTCGATGGCAAGGGTAGACCTGGCAAGCCTCCCCGCCCACATACGGTGCCGCTGATTCCTCAAGCAGCGACTGCGCTGCAGGAGTGCGAGCCACAAGGCACCTATGCCTTGAGCACCGACAAAGGCGTTACTCACCTTGCCGCGACCACACTGAGCGCGTGGGCAGTCGATGCCACCACGCTGGCCGACTTCCAAGCAAAGCGTATTCGTTCAGGTGTGGAGACCATTCTTGCCCGCGCTCGTATCAGCTCAGATGATCGTGGCCGCTTGCAGTCGCACGGTATCAGCGGGGTACAGAACCGTCACTATGACGGGCATGACTATATGGAAGAGAAGCGGCAAGCGCTTGAAACCTTGTTCCTCCTACTGGATGCACCTGAGGGTAGTTCCGCATGAAGGAGTATCCGCTGTTCTGCCTTCTGGCGGAATTGATTCGTCCGGACCGAAGCAGGTCAGTCAGCCTTTAACGACAGCCAACTCCTGCCAGTGGGTGGTGTAGCGCGGCGTGCGCCTCTCCTGCTTCATCTTCCAGCTGGATTGTACGGCTCCTAGTTGGAGCAAGCGGCCATGTTCGATACCACCACTTGCCAGTTTGACAGTTCCTCGGCCATAGCGGGTGTTCAGGTTGTCGATAGCACTCATCACTCGACTGCGGTCTTTGGTGTCTCGGCCCGTTGCGGATGAAGGCTCACCCCAGGCCAGTTCACCCTGCACAAATCCTTCCGGCATGAGGTCCAACAGCAATACTCCGGCTTTTGCGTAGTTGAAGCCTGGGCGATAGATGGCCTTGAGGGTTTCCAATGGGGCGTTGACCGGCACACCGGTGTTCAGCGTGGGACGCACCAGAGCCAAGGCCATGGAAAGGGAGTATTGATCGTCCTGACGCCTGAACGGGCTGGTTCTCACGAAGGTGAGAATCTGGCTGGCCTGCTGCTTTTGGCGCCGGAGCTTTTCAGCAGCACGCGACGCGAACTCTGTAATCGCCTGCGCCAGTTCTGCCTGTTCAGTCACAGGGTGACCGAAGCTGCGGGTGCAGGCGATCTGCTGTATAGGCAAGGGGGCGTTTTCCAAGTCTATGCAGAGTATGCCTTGCAGCTCTCGCACGGTGCGTTCCAGAACTACTGACCAACGTCTGGCAACCACCACTGGGTCGAGTTGCACCAGATCTTGAACGGTGGCGATGTCGATGTCTTTCAACTGTCTGCCGATTTGTGGCCTCACCCCCTCAGACTTCAGTCACAGCGGTGCGTTCGAACAAGGTTCGTTTGTCGTCGTCACTGAGTATCCCCAGGTGGCAAATCTGGGCGATGGAGCCGTCTGGACCATGACCTGGAAAGCGCTCGGGATAGACACCGGGTTTGCGTTCGGCAGTTTTGGCGATGTGGTTGGCCAGTTTGGCCAGGGTTTTTGTGGGGCCGATACCGATGCAGGTGGGGATGCCGGTCCATTGCAATAGCCTCTGCCTGATGAGTCGGCTTCTTCGGATCATGTCTCCCCGAATGCCTGCGAGATCGATAAAGCTCTCGTCGATGGAATAGACCTCCTGCTGGTGGCCTAATCCCGCCACGAGACTCATCATGCGGTCGCTCATATCTCCGTAGAGAGAGAAGTTGGCTGACGGGGCTACCAGACCAGCTTCTTCTTCCAGATGTTTGATCTGGAACCAGGGGGCCCCCATCTTGATACCCAGCGCTTTGGCTTCGTTGCTGCGGGCGATGGCGCAGCCGTCATTGTTGGACAGCACCACGACGGGACGGTCGTTAAGGTCCGGTCTGAATACGCGTTCGCAGGACACGTAGAAATTATTGCCATCGATCAGGGCGTACACGTTGGTCAGGCCTTGAACTGTTTGATGGCGGCTACCACGACGCCCCACACCTGAACAGTCTGGCTTTCTTTGGGAACGAGGTCGGGGTACGTGGGGTTGGCGGCTTTGAGTTTGATGCGCCCTGCCCTTATCTGCAAGGTTTTGCAGACGAATTCGTTTTCGACAACAGCGACGACCACATGACCAGAGCGGGGGGGTGATGGCGCGATCTACCAACACCACGTCCCCGTCAAAGATGCCGACATCACGCATGGACTCCCCACGGATGCGCAGCAGGAAGCTGGCTTGTGGATGTTTAATCAGTTCGGCCATCAGATCCACACGCTGAACCATATTGTCTTCTGCGGGCGATGGGAACCCGGCCTGGACGGAGCTAGGACGCAAATCGCCGACCAATATCGGAACGCTGGAGTCAGCCCCCCGGCCTACCAGTGGCCATGGAACCTCACCTTACATGAGTCAGTCCTGGCCAAGTCGATGCGGATCCCGCACAGACTGAACACTGTCGCGGACCCATCCACGAGTTCACGTGGATGTCGGCCCGATGCATCTGCCACACCGTATGGCCAATGCTCACAGCCAGCCCCAGACCTTTCGCAGCCATGTGGGCGAAGACACGCGAGGAGGCGTACTGTACTGGCGGTACTTTTGCTGGACGGTCATGGCATGCTCCGGATAAGGCTGGATGAAATACTGATTGTTTATCCAGTATACAGAAACACTGTGTTTTCAGCCAGTTCCATCTCAGCCTAACCTATCAGTGGCCTGAGACCCTTTCCCTTTATCTGATCGCACCCTGTTGGCTGCTATTGAATCTGGACCGGGTCGTGCACGCGGGACACTCGTGCGTTGCTATCAACACCTCGGCGGGCGCAGCATCAACTAGCTTCGCAAGGACGCTTGGTGAGCCATCGGACGCAACATTGCCTCCATACTTAGAGCGATAGAAAAGATGAGCGCCCCACAATGACAAAGCCGCCTGACAAGGCGGCTTTGGGAGTGTCATCGTCGGCATCGCCAGCAACAACTGCGGTCCATTGCAACTCAATCCTAGGCTGAAGAGCACCGAGGGAAGGAGGCAACCATCTACAGTTGCCCCTACCCACATATCAGCCCCTCCCAATCGTCGGCGGCTGGTAACTTCTGGATCCAAGGCCATACCGTCCGTTCGGACTGTCCAAGTAAGCAAAATCCTTCATCAGATTCAGCACATTGCCAGGGGCTGGATTTGTCAGAAAATACTCGCGATTAATTTTCAATTGCATTTCCCCCCTAATATCCTGCACCTCAACAACACCTTTCTTTTCCAGCGCGCGGATCGCCAAGTCCAAATTCTCTCGCTTCGGTGGCCTGAAACAATTAGGCCCCATGTCCCTGACCTCCCCCACTCTGACGTTGAACATGGCCCTTTTTACTTTGAAGCGAGCCCATAGCCATTCCTCAAGCACTCGTGCGTAGGTTTGCTCGTCGCTCAGTTCACCGATTCGGCCAAAGAGGCGTTGGAACTCGAGCAGATACCAAGTACAAACGTGGAGCGCTGCTTTCATGGTGTCGCCTTCGATGAATCCAGTTTTTCCCCCCATCAGATGAAAAATCCCTGCGATTTTTAGGGCATTAGCTCTCATCTTCGCGACAGCATCATCAACATCGCTAAAGCGCCCTCCCGGTTTGATGGACTCACGCAGCTTTGCGAAATACTCAACAAACATCATGTCGGCGCTCGGAGAAGTCATGATAACATCAAATTTAAAATTATCATCATGCCTTCTCCTCATTCCAATACTTAAAAAATCTGCTAGCTTGGCCTGAAGCAATGGCAGAGCCTTAAAGGGAGCATTGGATTCTGCAACTGTCTCAGGGATCTCGGAAATTTCACAAATGAGGGCACGCCCAACATTGCCCATTTCACGAGACCGCTGAATGTACTTTTTTACTGCATCATGTTGGATCGAGTAGTTTTGAGTTACGACAGGCTCCTCAAATACCATTTTACATCCCTTCCGAAGAACAGACATATGTGAGGAAGGATCGTGAAGATCATTGAGCGTCGCCAAGTCTCCTTTGGATTTACCAGAAAAAAATCTCTCTGCCTCCGCAATACTGATGGTAGTTACAGGAATTCCTTTGTTCAAAACCTCAAGAATTCCAGCAAGAGTTGCATCCTGAATTAATACATTTTCCTCCTTTGGCAGTCGCGGCTCTTTTTCCTGGAGTTCCTCCTGATCTCTTTCATAATCATCATAGTCCTTACCTTGATTGACGCATTGATTAATGAATTTATCGATTAAGCGAACCTTTATTTTATGAATTCGAATTTTAATTTCGTGCGTCTTCAACGCCTTTTCATGAATTTTATCTTGCTCACTCTGATACTCTCTCAGGAAAAAAAAAGCAAATCATCGACGGTCGTCTTACCCGCTCCGCGAATCCCGATTGTCAGGACACTCAAGTTCAATCCGACAGTTTGGGCATTGGACCCTTGCACCTTGATGGCAGGTTGATGCGCAGCGGCGCAAGCAGCAAGGAGTGCTCCTCCGATAAGCTGGGGCTTCAAGCCCCGCCGTTGGGAAATTTCAATTAAGACTTCACGTAAGAGATCTGGAAATTGCTCAACGGGATACGGCCCAGGTTCAAAGACCTGATTGTCGGCGGTCGTGATGTAGCGTCTAGTAACTAGCGCGTTAGGGGTTTGCGGTTTGTGCATAGTCACACCACACGTCGCGTTGTAGCCGTCAGATCAAGCCACGCGAGAACCTCTGCCCGAGGCCAGCCAACAGATCGGCTATTGGCGGTCCCCAAGCGCACTCTCCGCGGGAACTTCTCGTCATACTGACGACTGCGGGGGTTTCCCTTGGCATAGATCGTGGAACGGCCTAAGCCGGTGAGAGCCTTTAGCTCGTTTAACCGGCAGATGCCGGAAGTTGTTGTGGTCATTGCGACTCCTTTCAAAGAGACTCAATGGTCGCCAAAGCTCAACTTAGCGTCATCTTCGGAATTTTCACTGTATAAAATACCAGCACTGTGAGCATAGGCCACGTAAGCCTACGAGCCGGGCATACAACTTCTTGGTTCTTACTCTGCTTTCCTGGCAACTAAAGATCTCTGCCGCCATATAACGAGGAGATGAGCTGAAGAGGTCAGCAAACGGCTAGTCATACATAGAGGACCGCATGCGCTCAATGACCCCGGTCAGGCTTGTCACCAAGGGGGAATTGCACAACTCTGGCACCCCGGGTGAGATGTGACGAAGAAGCAATCTAAGCAATTGAATCCGACGAGTCCCCAACGAAGTACCTGACCAATAGGGCAGCCACTGGGATCTCAGAAATAGCAGGCGCACAAGGGGAGACCCGGGCTTGGGGCTCATGCTCGGCTGTGAGTAAAGCGGCCAACTTCAAGGACGTGACACAAGCGCATGTGTTTGTGCGTGGAGACCTACAGATTTAGTGGCCGACGTGAACCAGCAGGGAATGAGCTAGCGCGATGACCAGTAGGGCATCGAAGTCAACGGGCATGCAGTCAAACAGTACGGCAAGCGCAAGATGCAGCACACAAGCGCGCGAACCGCAAATCCAAGACAATCTGTGCTGGTCAACGCCCCCATCGGTTTCAAAGTCGAACGCGCGTTTCAATTGATCAATAACAAGTCCGGGCATAGCAAGGCTCGCCACCGTGACCTCGTCAAGATCCCTGGAACACTTCGCAAGCTGTTGGACTTTGCCCAATGTGTAGAACACGCCGCGCGCCTCGGTACGACAGATGCGGGGAGTACGTCGGCAGGCAACAACAGGACATCAAAACGAGGCGAACTCGGCGCTAGCCCCAATCGGCATGTGAGGTCGGCATGATCCTAATCGAGCACATCAAGTCTCGTCTCGGCGCGTGGTGTAAAGACCCTCTCACGCGAATTCATCAGTTTTGGCTCAATAGGCTCTTGGTCTGTTTGTCGTTTAGGCAGAACATTGACAATGGAGTTGCAGACATTGCGCTCAACCACAATTTTCCACTGCGAGGCTGATGAGATCAGAAAATTTCTGGCAATACAGGCATCATAAATCGGACAGCACCTTAGGACCAAATATTGTTTTATTCTGCTTGATTACCTCCAAAGACTTCTTGCGACTCTTCCGCTTTGCAAGATCAGGAAAAGGATTAATAATCATAGCCGCCACTTTACTCTCAACCTGAGTAAACAGCTCACCATTGGAATCCCGAATGTACTGAGCAATATTTTCCTGGCTCACTTTCTTAATTTTTACTTGCCCATTGCTTTTAGCGGATTTTTCAAAATACGGCTTCCAAAAATGATCCGAGGCTTTTAATAGACAATCGAAACGAGGATCAATCTCGCCGTTCTCGGCGGGCTTTACAACGCCATCCGTCCACTTTCGTTTATACAAATCAAGGTCACGGGGAGTAATAAATTTTAATGCTGTTTCACTTGAATTTGCCGAATTAAAAACTTCCGACCTGGCTTTCAATTCAACGATGGCTGAGCGTTTCCAATCACGGACTTCCTGAACTGTTAGGTCTCGAAGGAACCAGGTCTCCCTAAAAATATCCCACAGTACGATCAAAGCCTCTGAAAAGTGAGGCGCACTCAAATCCAATAGAGGATCGACTTCTTTGCCGTCAACATGCAATAAAGCTTCCGCATCACCCACCTTCTCTGGATGCACATGAAGATTATCAATGGTTATCTGAATTGGCTCCGCAGTCCGGAGATCACTGTAACGCTCCCCAAAATACTCTTCAGAGGATGGGCGGAGTTGCAAAATGATATTTGCACCACCCAATGTGAGGCGGCGGCCAGTTTCAGATGAACTTGAAAAAATATCGCAGGCAGCCCAGCGCTTCGCCTCGAGTTGAAGAGCGATTGCAAAATCCGTGCACCAAAAATCCTTGGCGTTCAGCAATCCTGCGGCATCAATCTCAAGCATCCGAGCTGACTTCAGAACGAATGGCCTGATGTGATTCAGCACTGCATACGCTTGCCGGTTATCCACACCATGGCCATCGAAGATCTGTTTATTAACAGCTACCGCAACAAGGTCACTCGGAATCTGAACATAAAACTTGAAACCGTGCTCCAATAAATTGGCGAGCACCTTTTTAGGGGCCAAGCCGAATTTTCCAGCGATGTTTTCTAAGCGACTAGAGGCATCTTTATAGGCTGAGCTCATAGATCAAAAGGCTCTCAAAGCAAACGGAAAAGCGATCTTCGACGCTTTTTGCATGATAAATTGGTCCCATTCGTTCATCATTTCCCTTCTCTGCCCCAATTCAACGTCATCAGGTTTTAATGATTTTTCATTTCTCTTGGCAGCACTCGCCAATGAAATATCTACGAGTTTCTGGGGGTACCGGGCCTTATTAACAGCCCAGTCTCGGAAAGTGCGCCTGAAGTCGTCGGGATAGAGCTCCAGACTCAACCGTTTCAATACGTCAACCAGTATCGCCTCTGAGAGGGATGATTCTTTGTCCTTTGCAAAGACCAAGTGAGTGTCTGGCGGAATGTGAAGCACCTCTGACTTCAGTACAGATATCGCACTGCTACTAAGTGGGATTCGATACGGTTCATCCAACGCCGCACGCTCAGCGGGCACCGTCCAGACACCAGCTCTCAAATCAATCTCACCCCATCGGGCCATGAGCACCCAATCGCTAGGGACTGCAGTGAGAATGCAAAACTCGAGGGCACGTGCTGCAGTTCCTGGGCGACGGCGGAGGTTGCACATGAACTCTGGCATGTTGGTGACCGGATGTCCGCCGTGGAGTTGGATCTCCCGGGCTTTGGATGGTCGAGGCAGCAACGCGTCTAGGTGCCCTCTCCATCGAGCTGGATTGTCGCCACTACGCTGTCCCCCAATGGTCGTCCAATCCAGTACTGCTTCAATCCGCCCCCGAAGGCGCGAAGCTGTCTCTGCTTTGGTGGTCCATATCGGTTTGAGGATGGACAGTACCTGCTCAGTCGATACGTCCTGAACTGCCGTATTTCCAATATGAGGATATGCGTAGGTCTTGAGAGTGGAAGACCACTGACTGCGGTGCTTGAGGTTCTTCCATTCACTCTCGCGTGTTGCGATGTAGGCATTGGCTGCCTGCTCGAACGTCATGGGTAGCACCTGCTGTGCTTTCAAAGAGGTCATGAGTGCGGTCCGACGCTCAATCGGATCGACCCCTTGATCCAGCCAGTCTTTGGCTTCACGGGCTTTTGATCTGGCTTGCGCAAGTGTGACTTCTGGAAAACTCCCAAGGCCCATGTGCCGCCGCCTGTCGCCGATCATGATGCGCAGCACCCAGGATCTCGCACCAGAGCCCGTGACATACAAATACAGCCCAGCAACGCCTCCCACGGCATGGTGACCCTGGCAGGTCAGTCGTGACACTTCAAGGGCAGTTAAGTCCTTCGCTTTCCGAGCCATGATCGCCTTCACCACGAGTTGGGCAGCGGATTTTGCCAGGGACCTGAGCTCCATCCTTTCTACCAATGAACACTGGATCAGGTTGGACGTTTTAGGATTCCAATGGACATCATCTGAACCCACATTACCATTGTGGCGATTGGTTGAACAGTGACTCGTGATGCTCAATGCACGCTGCAAGATGCCGATGGACCACTGAGGCGGCAGGCTTTTCTCCGCCGACCTGCAGCTAGGTTGCTTGCGGTGGTGTTCGCCGTTCTACCAATCCACCTACCTTTAGTCCTTTGGCGTGTGACGGCGCTTCTTGGAAAACCTTGGACGTGAGGCGCAGATCGATCTGGTGCAGTTTGCGCAGCCAAGACCGCCAAGAGCTTTTTAGTCACCTCGGCTCACGGCGTTCTTCGAGCGAAAATTGAAGGCCTCTGTGTCTAAAAACACGGAATTTCTGCTGCCGGCAGCAGAAATCTCGCGTTTTGAGCCTATGGCGATGTCGCAGACTGCGCTTGTGCCGCCCGCAGTCGCTGGACCCTGGCAGGTCCGAGGTGCCGCCCCGGCTCGGCGGAGAGTCCTCGCTCCTGGTGGCTTCGATGATCGAGCCGCGGGTCATGTCCATTCGCTGTCAAATGCCGGTTCAAGAGATCGGCAAACGCTTTGCGTGTTTCCTTCAACTCGTTGCGCAAGGCCAAGGGTGTGCGGCCACCGCTGTCTTTTTTGCTGCCCCCTGCTTCCGGCTTCTTGGGGTTGTAACGTCGAAAATGCAGCTCCGCCGGGCGGTCGATTCCATCGAGTACCCGATCCGAAACCATCGCATGGAAATGCGGTTGTGGCACTCCACCAAGGGCGGCAACGGGCTCATGGATGGCAACTTCATAGGGCTTGTTGGGTGCGACGTGCTGCATCCACTCCTCGAGAGCCTCGCGCATTTGTGTATGGGTTAGTTCGGCTGGTAACGCGCCCTCGTACTCGCGGTACACGGCAGCGTTGCTACGCTCGTACTTGTCGGCGGTCTGCCAGAATTTGGTGGTATCGCCACTGGTCCAACCGGGAAGGTTGCCGGAGAATGTGTCCACGAGGTCTTCGCTTTTGCTCTCAAAGGCTCCGCGACGTCCGATGTATTTTGCATGGCGCGCTGCAGCGCCCTTGCCTCCCGTCTTCACGCTGAGGTGATATGTCATGGTAATACCCTTTCTCGAGGTCAAAAGTAAAAACGCCCCTCAAAGGGGCGTGCTTTGGATGTAAACAAGTAGGAAGGGCTGTGCTCTCTGGTGCGCTTGATTGACGCATCATTTGAGAAACGGTAAGTGCGCGTGTTTATTCCTGTGCTATTTGAATCAGTGATATCACGACCATTGGTCGAATGAGTGTTCTGTACCTACATGCACCTTGTTATCCCTACCTTGTTCTTATCCATAACATAGGGAGGTTCACAGTAAAAAATTACTGATAGGCTGTTATACAGCGAACAAGCATTCGCTAGATGAGAGCAAGCAAAGGCTATTTGTTTGAGCCCCTATTGGGTGATGAGTCTCTCTGTGATGGCAATGAGGTCATCCATGTTGATGACCTATTCCAGTACCTAGTGAACCAAGGTGTATTCAGGCGAGGTATTGGCCTCTTACATGCCAATGGATGCATGTAAAAAATACCACCGTAAGATACTGGCGTGAGTACTGATTCGGATGCCTTCTAGGGCCTAAGCTTTTGAATGAGCAAAGGTTTCCATACGCACGTTGAGCAGGTTGTTGGCGAAACTCCTCACCATCAAAGCTCCAAGTCGTCAATCATTCCATCGTCAACGATATATGCGCTGAAGTACCAAGCGAGATCGAACAATTCCAGTTTGGTGTCTTTGGGTTGACGTAGCTTCTCGTAGCCTGGTTTGAACTCCTGATTGCGCTCCGGGTGATGTACTAGGGCTATGGTCTGCACATCACGCATTCTGTTGAAGACGAGATTCATTTCCTTCCACAGAGTCTGCTCCCGGGCTTTGCCGACACAAAGGGCCTGGCCACGAGAGTCGCAAAAGACATAAATGCTGAAGCTGTCCTCAAGCGCTACTTTGAGGCCTTAGCAGGCTGCTGAAATACTCCCCCACCTGCGGCCTGCCTCCCTTGGCCCTGGCGCTGTTTTTTCGCCAAGTTTCCGTATCTTGAAATTCAGCACTCCATCAGGCCGGTTTTTTGCCTTTCCCGGCCCATCTCCCGCCTCTTTTTCCCTCACACCCGCCCCTGCAGACGGATTTGCCCCAGGCTGCGCAGTCGCGTGAGGTTGTAGCCCGCCATCGTCAGCACAAACATCTGGTCCACTTTCTTGATCCCGCGCACCAGCACCTGGCGCATGTGACCCACCGTCTTGGCCCAGCCAAAGCCCTGTTCGATCAGCTTTCTCTTTTGCTGCGAGATGGCGTAGCCTTCGCTGTCTGCTATTCCCTCGGGCACCGCAGATTGGCGCCCTGATTTGTTCTGCGCCACATGGGGCAGTACGTTCATCTCTTGCAGGGCTTCAATGAATTCCTTGGCGTCGTAGCCTTTGTCCGCGCCCAGCGTGATCGTGATGGGCTCATCGCCGGGCAATGCCTGTCGCGCATCGTTGATCATGGCCTTGGCCGCTTCGCGCTCTGCATACCCGTCGGCCTGGGTGACCACGGCACTGACCACCGGCCCATGGCGGTTGTCGGTGAGCGTGTGGCCCATGAAGCGCAACTCGCTGGCCGTTTTGCCCTTGCGGTACAGCCGTGCGTCCCCGTCCGTGGTGGATTCATGGGTGTCGTTGCTGCGCTTTTGGTCTTTGAAGTTGCCCGCATCGGTATCGTCGTCGCCCTGGCGGTCTTTGCGCACAAAGCTCTTGTGGCCCGCCCAGGCCTGGATCAGGGTGCCGTCCACGCTGAAGTGTTCGCCCGAGAGTAGCTCCTGTTCCTGGGCTTGCTGCACGATCTGGTTGAAGAGCTCTATGACCGCATCGTGCTCGATCAGGCGTTCGCGGTTCTTGCTGAAGACGGTGGGCACCCAGACCGCATCGTCCATGGCCAGGCCAATGAACCAGCGAAACAGCAGGTTGTACTGGGTTTGCTCCATGAGCTGGCGTTCTGAGCGCACGCTGTAGAGCACCTGAATGAGCATGGCGCGCAGCATCTTCTCAGGGGCGATGCTGGGGCGTCCACCTTTGATGTCGGCTGCGTACATCTGGGCAAACAGCCCATCCATGTTTGCCAGCGTCTTGTTGACCATCACGCGAATCACGCGCAGAGGATGGTCCGCGGGCACGAAGTCATCGAGATGGCGCATGGTGAACAGGCTCTCGGTGAAGGTGTCGGCTCCGCGCATGGATGGCTTGTCTGGTGGTTCGGGGGAATGTCTCGATTGTCCTGCCTCGGTGGCAGGCGCAGAGGGTTGGCGGGGAGTATTTCAGCAGCCTGTTAGGCGTATAGGAGCGCATCCTTGCAGCCGTTGAAGATTTACCCACTTTGCGGGCAACAAGTGAATCCTGTCGTGCTCGGGAATCGCGTCTCCTCATCGAGTCACCACAGCGTAGACGGTATTCTCAGAAAAGTACCGATACTAGGCTTTGTCTGCAATGCAGCGGTTGCAGACGGTGGCTTGACGTGAGCGAACTCACGCTGGCTGACCTCAAGCAGTCGTCCGCGCAAGGGCGCTAGCACTTGCCAAGGAACACAACTACGACCTCCCGTGACCGCTGGCCACCAAAAGCACGGCTCCATCCATAATCTATAAACAGTGTAAAGAAGCCGTATTTAGGGAGGCTCAGTGTCAGAAACGAGCAAGATCGCATTAATGGCTATGAAACTGTCTGATGAAGTGTTCTCAGAATTCTTCTGGACAAAGGTCGGCCCCGAAGATCAGAACTGGCCCTGTGAGGACAAGGTCCTTCATGGAGTCGACACGCATCCGGCGGATGTGGTCTTCTACTACGACGAGCCGTATGCGCAGCGCAGGACGTTCGTTCATTGCGACCTGAAGAGCTACGCAAAGGGCTCCATCACTACCGCGACCTTGCAGGGGGCCATTGCCAGCCTCGCGAAGCAGATCGCCTGCGCAGAGAAGAGCGAGCGCTGGCGGGACCTCTACATGCATGGCAACGTGACGCCGAACGTCTGCGGACTGCTCTTCGTCTACAACCACGACGGTGAGTACGACAAGGACTTCTCGTCTGTGCTGAGCGCAGCCACGCCCAAGGATCTGCTGCTGCCCAAGGGTGCGCGGCTGTTCGTCTTGGGCCCGCGCGACGTGCACTGGATCGACAACGTTCGGTACGACATTCGACAACTGCGTGGCGCCGCTGGGCCAGCTGCCTTGCCGGCGGCGCAGCATTGCAAGTTCTTCTATCCGCAATTGGACGGACGAGCCAATCTCCAGCCGGAGAAGGCACGCGCGGCCACGCTGGAGATGCTGACATCGCCTTGGATCGTGTTCGAGTACAAACATGGGCCTGCTCTCGCCCAGCGAGGTGTCATCGTGTTCTATCGCCGATCCGGAGAAACCGAAGAGGAGTTCATGTACCTTCTCGATTTCTTGCGCCACTACCAAGTCCTGGAGGATGCGACCAAGGTGGACATTCGGTCCATGGCCTCGGATGCTGCAGCCGCTGCACGCTTTCAAAAGGCCAAGCAGCGCTACGTCGAGAGCCTGGGCGACGACGGCCACTCGACTGAGCTGGCCGCGAAGGTCAACGCCATCGGCTACACGAAGATGACGCAGGCCATCACGGAGTTCTCTTCGATCGATCTGGGGATGGACTATGCGTGATCCTGGGCAGCTGTATTTCGCCACGAACAAAGAGATCCACGACCTGCTGTTCTCCGCCAAGCAGAAGGTGACGGAAGCGGTCTTGCTGGAGCTGCTGCGCGACCGCGGCATCTTCAGTTCGCCAGCCGAGTCAAGAGAGGCGCTGGTTCAGTACCTGTCGCTGCTCCCACACGACTACGCGGATGTGTGCGGCATTCTGGAGCGGCGCGAGGCCTCGAAGCGGGGCGAAAAGACGGCTACGATCTCGTTGAACACCGAACTGTCGCCAGACGAGCTCAAGGAGATCGTCAGCGAATACCAAAAGGCCGAAGTCCAGGAGGTCGTTCGCGCCCACAAGAAGAGCGAATCCGAATTCGTCATGAACGTGACCTACTCCGAGTTTGACTACTCCAAGACGCGGCTGCTGCAGCGCCAAGATCGAGATGCAGAGTTGGTTTTCACCAAGGTCGGGGAGCGCACCGAGATCCGCATACCGGCAACCGACCGCGCCCGTGCCATGGTCGACAAGCTGCGGGAGCGAATTGAAGCTCACAAGAAGGCCGTTGTGCAACTCGAAGAGATTGAGCTGACTGGCCTGACCTCGGCTGAGGCGCGAACGACGTTCTTCACGCGGCTGATCTCGTCGTTACCCGACTTTCCATTGATGACCGTCTCACGCCTGCGGGTCGCCCATTCGACCTCGGAGCAAGAGGACGATGACTTCGATATGGACGGTGACGACGTTGACGAGGCCGAAGAGAAGATGCTCGGCGTGGTCGAGAACGTGGCGCTCAGCGGTGAAAACCTGGTCGCCTCCGAGATGTACCAAGAGCTGAAGGACAAGGGCTTCTTCATCACGTCGATCACTTGGCGCGCGAAGCAGAACGTCCACCCCTACGCGATCATCGAATGCGACGCGGGCTTTGAGGATCGGCAGGCCGGCAAGAAGTTTCGCTACTCCATTCATGGTGCGCTCAAGTTCAAGAATGGCGCGTATACAAAGAACATCCGCCCGGTAAGCGAGGCGGAGAAGGCAACCCTGCTCGCGATGATCGAGAAGACTGCCCGTACCGTCTTGGCGCAATTGCTCGCCGAGGCGGCGGGTGCTGGTGCGGATTCGGAAGCGGGGACCACTTCATGAAACGCTATCGCTGGCTAAAGGCTCGATGGCCAATCTCTATGCGAGTTCTGGCCAAACGCCTTCGCGTGAAGGCGTTTGATGGAGAGCAGGTCGAAGGCTTCGTTCTGGATCGGGTCAGAGACGATTTTCTCGATGCCAGATTCGTGGAGAAGATCGAGTACGACGATACCGTTACCGACCCATTTGGGGTGGAGGCGAGTTTTCACCGCGTCGAATACCGAAGTTGTGAATTCAAGGCGGCAGTGGCCGGCCCAGGATTGGAACTCGTGGACGCCCCCCGCGGCGTTCAGACCATGATCAGCCGGCTGGCGGAGGCAACCGACTTTGCTTTGGCGATCAGCCCGCTTTCGGTCAACGTGCTGGACTGGGCGAGCGAAGTGCAGCGGCGCTTGAACGAAGTGGGGATCGTGGATTCACTGCAATTGGGAGCGATGGAACTCGCCTCCAATGTCCAGGCCAAAGCGGTCATCAAGGGCAGTGTCGACGTTCTCGGGGCAACCCAGGCACTCGTACACGGTAAGAAGCATGTTATCGAGAAGGTTCAGATCCGGTTCATGCGCCCCAAGCGCTTGACGGTGCTGTTGACGAACAACGGCGTGGCCCGTTTCGATCAGGAGCCAAGCGAGGATTTGCTTTCCATCGTCCGAGCGTCGTTGCCGCTGTGACGATTGGCCGGGCGTTCAAACCAAATATTGCTCTGGCGGTTAAGCGGGTGTCCTAAAGCAACGACTCACGGTGCCGCCGACTGCGTGGTTTCACGGCGGCGTCAGGAAGCTGAGCTTCGATTCGCCGGACTCACCGAACAAGGTCAGATTCAGGCGGCACCAACGCAACCTGCGTTGCCAGTGCAAGCGCAGGCCGACGAGTACGCATGCGAAGCGGTGCGGCCATCCAAGACAATTGCTGCAAACAATAGCCTTATTCGAGGGAGAAGACGATGCGCCTGAGATTTTTATTCGTCGTACATGTGCTTTTGCTTGTGCAGGCAAATGGCTTCGCGAAAGAGGGTATCCGAACCCACGAAGGCTGGCTGTACCTAGCGGTTGTGGTCGATCTGTTCTCACGCCAGGTAGTGGGCTGGTCCATGGGCAGCCGCATTGACACGAGCCTGGTCCTCGATGCACTGCTGATGGCGCTATGGCCCCACCAGTCGCGTGCACCTGTCATAGTTCATTCCGATCAAGGCTGTCAGTTCACCGGCCACGAGTGGCAGACCTTTCTGCGCGACCACAACCTAGTCAGCAGCATGAGCCGGCGTGGCAACTGCCACGACAACGCTGTGGCCGAGAGCTTCTTCCAACTGCTCAAGCGCGAACGCATCCGCAGGCGGGTCTATGCAACCCGTGATGATGCGAGAGCGGACGTCTTCAACTACATCGAAATGTTCTACAACTCACAGCGCCGTCATTCATCGGCGGCAGGATTATCCCCTGTAGAGTTCGAACAGCGACATTCCCAACGGCTCAACGGTGTCTAGGAATGCCGGGGCGATTCAGATCTACAGTGTCTTCAACCTTTTGGGGATCTGTTCCGCGAGAAACGCCATCAGTGCCCGAACTGTTGGCGATTGATGGCGTTGCATGGGGTAGACAAGCTGGACTTTCAGCGCGGACATTTGCCAGCCCTCCAGCACTCTGACCAATTTACCTGATGCGACCAGCGGCGCTGCCTGGAACTCGGGCAGTACGGCGATTCCCAGTCCGTCCAATGTCGGCGCCAGCAAGGCGTCGGAAGGGCCGATGATCAAACGTGAGCGCAAAAGTCCTTTTGCGGTTCTGCTTCGCGAATGCAGCTTGATTTCTGCGGCTTCCCTCGACTGCAGCAGGCCAGCGTGAGCACTGAGTTCACCGGGATGCACCGGCAACCCATGTTGGTTCGCATAAGCGGGGCTTGCAAATAGAGCTGGACGTACGGTGCCTATGGCACGGGCCTTCAGACTGGAATCGGCAAGTTCGCCAATGCGCACCGCCAGATCAATGCCTTCTTCGACGATGTTGACGTGGCGGTTGCTGAGCTTGACATCCAGTTCCAAATGTTCGTGTTTGAACAGGTACTCAGTCACCAGCGGAAGCAGCACAACTTTGCCAAATGTCGCTGACGCAGCTAGGCGAACGCGACCACTTGGCGTCTGATCCTGAGAAAGAAGGTCATGGGTGACGGCGTTCAATTTATGGATCAGCGGACTTGTTCCGTCCAGCAGGCGTTGGCCAGCGTCGGTCAATGCGAAGGCTCGGGTATTGCGCTTGACGAGGCTGACCCCTGCTGCCGTTTCCATGCGCGCCAGGCGGCGCGACAAGGTTGATTTGGGAACCTCCAGTTGGCGAGAAGCCCCTGAGAGGCTCCCTGCCTCCGCGATCTTGATGAACCACTGGAGATCGTCGATCGAGTAGTTTTGATTGTTCATATTTCGGTACGCCGGTGTCTACACAACGAGTCTATTTGTGCAAGGTTAAACCATAAACAATTCAGCTTGTTGCCGGGTCGAACGAGCACACATGGATCGCTTCCTTGCCTGCCCGTAGACCCGCTTCACGAAACCATTGCACACACTCAAGGAACTTTAATGACCATACTCGTTACGGGCAGCACGGGGCTTATCGGCTCACATGTGGTAGCGCTGCTAGCCGCGCAAGGCGCAGACGTTCATGCCCTCTCCAGAACACCAGAGAAGCGACAGTTTCCACCCGGCGTTACGGCGGTCAAGGGAGACTTCCAGGACGTGGATTCGATGCGCGCTGCCATGGCTGGCGCGAGAACGCTTTTCTTGCTCAACACTGTGGCCGCAGACGAAATTACCCAGGCACTGATTGCGCTCAACCTGGCGCGCGAAGCGGGTATCGAACGCATCGTGTACCTGTCTGTCATGCACTGCGACCGTTTCACCGATGTTCCGCATTTCACTGGAAAGCACACGGTGGAACGCATGATCGGACAGCTCGGTATGCACGCGACCATTCTGCGTCCCGCTTACTTCATGCAGAACGACGATGCCTTGATTCAGTCCGATGTTCTGGAGCGGGGCGTGTACCCCATGCCTATCGGCAGTGCAGGCATTTCCATGGTGGACGCGCGTGACGTGGCGGAAGTTGCCGCGCGACATCTGCTGCGCCGAGACGCCGCAAGCGAACCCTTGCCAACGGAGGTGTTGGATGTCGTGGGGCCAATCGCGTTGTCGGGTCAAACTGCCGCAGCTGTATGGAGCGATGTGCTAGGCAAGACCGTCCGGTACGCGGGTGACGACATCGGACCTTTTGAAGCGCGGTTCCGGAGTTTTGCACCCGCCTGGATGGCGTACGACATGCGGCTGATGATGGCGCGCATGCAGATGGATGGCGAGGTGGGCTCCGCTGGTGCAGTCGAGCGCATGCAGCAAGAACTGGGCACGTCGTTGCGGAGCTACCGCGACTATGCGCTGGAAACGGCTGAGCGCTGGAGGGCTGCCCAATGACGGCGAAACACACCATGCCATCCATTGTGGTTGTCTACCATTCCGGCTACGGCCATACCCGTCGATTGGCACAGGCCGTTGCCCAAGGTGCGGAGGCCGCATTGCTGGAGATTGATGCGCAAGGTACTCTGCCTGAGTCCGCCTGGATGGGGCTGGCTGCCGCGGATTTGATTGTGCTGGGCTCACCCACTTATATGGGTAGCGCGAGTTGGCAGTTCAAGCGATTTGCCGATGACTCTTCGGCGGCCTGGATGGCCCAGAAATGGAAAGACAAACTCTTCGCAGGCTTCACCAACAGCGGAAGCATGAGCGGCGACAAGCTGTCCACCTTGCAGTACTTCATGACATTTGCCATGCAACACAGCGGCCTGTGGGTGGGCACCGGCATGATGCCCTCCAATACCAAGGCAGCTCTGCGCAACGACGTGAACTATGTCGGTTCATCTTCAGGCGCAATGGCCACAACACCGGTCGATGCGGGGGTTGACGAAATGTTGGAAGGCGATATCGAGACGGCCAGGCGTTTTGGCGAACGGCTTCGGGACGTTGCGAAGCGCTACTCGAATACGTCGCCTCACAAGGCGTAACAGGGCGCTCCTTTCAGGATCCGGGGCTTCAGCCGCAGGGCCAGCCCCATTCGGGAATCTCCGCATCGAGTTCCGGCCAGCAGGTCGGGACGGATTGCGTCTGTGCACGGCACAACTCGGCTGCTCGCCAACATTAGGCACCGTTCGATACATAAATGGACTTGCAATCATGAAAACACTTCTTGGAAAACGTGCTTTTGTCACTGGCGCAAGCCGTGGAATCGGAGCTGCGGTCGCGCGTCGCCTTGCGTCTGAAGGTGCCGATGTCGCAATTGGCTACGAGAAGTCCGCCACGGCAGCGGATGCGATTGCCAAGGCGATTCGCAGCACCGGACGCAATGCCGTCACGGTCCCGATGAGCGCAGCCGACCCGACTTCAGTGAAAGCAGCGGTCGATCGCGCAGCGGCAGAACTCGGAGGGCTCGACATCCTGGTCAACAACGCCGGGATCTTCCGCACGGGCTCCATCGAATCCGCCAGCCTCGCGGATATTGACGAGACCCTTTCTGTCAACCTGCGTGCGGTTGTCGTCGCCACGCAAGCGGCGCTCGCCTACATGAGCAATGGTGGCCGAATCATCAACACAGGCAGCAACCTAGCGACTCGTGTGCCGGGAGGCGGAATGACCTTGTATGCGGCAAGCAAAGCCGCATTGATCGGCCTCACCAAAGGGCTGGCACGCGACCTCGGCTCCCGCAGTATCACGGTCAATGTCATCCACCCGGGCTCAACCGACACGGACATGAATCCCGCGGACGGCGAGCATGCGCAGTTCCAGTTGCAGCGCATGGCGATTCCGCGTTACGCGGACCCCGACGAGCTGGCCGCTCTGTATGCCTTTGTTGCCAGTCCACAGGCTCGGTCGATCAACGGAGCGGAACTTACGGTGGACGGCGCAGCCAACGCATAAATTTGGCCTCATCACGTTGTTGCAGCGAGCGGTCTTCTCGCTCGTTCGACGGCGTAGTAGCGATGAACGTGCGCCGCCTCTTGACTTTGCCATCGCCAAGTTATGAGAATATTGGAGGTTATTTTGTGATTAAGAAACTATCAGCATTTATTTTATTGGCGGTCATTGTTTTTGGAGCCTATAGAGGTATTGCGACACTCAATACAAGTGCGAAAGAAATTGAAAAAATTGATGCTAAAGACATTGTTGATGCTTTGGTTGCCGAGTCAAATGGCAAAACACCAAAAATGATAAATGATGAAATGAGATTGGAAAGCGTTAAAAAGAATGGACTGCAAATCACTTTCTTGAATACGGTAGTCTCTGCATCCTCTAATGAAGTGGACCCAGAAGAAGTAAAATCAATCTATTTTCCAGTTATGTCACAAAGCCTGTGTGGAAGCGAAAATATGTTGATCGCTTTATCTAAAGGTGTCGTGTTTAGGTATGTATATCAAGGTAATGATGAAAAAAATATTACTGAATACACAATAGATCGTACATCATGTGGTGGAAACTCATAACAAGGCGCTCCAGCACCGCACATTTCTTGTGCTCGACAGTTTGTAAGTTGGTTTTTTGGAAGCATTTTGCGCAGAAAACCACAAAAAACAACTTACAAATGCGGCTGAGCTTGGCGATGTTCCCCAGCAGATCCTCAAGCTGCTTTTGGTCACGGGGTGAAGCGGTTGTGAAAGCAGCCGTCTTCGATCCCGGTCTTTTCTGGCAATGGCTGGTTGCCAAGCTTGGTATCGCCTCCCGTCTTCTTGAAGGGGTTTTAGTGTCTTCCTCGTCCAGTGGCTCTACCTGCTCGGGCAACCCCGTGCAGTCGCCTTCCAAGCCAGCTGCAGACACTTCAATCTGGCCCGCCATCGCATCGCTGACGCTGGGCGTGTTCGGCCTAGTGATGGCCGAATTCCTGTCGATCAGCCTGCTGACGGCGATGGCCACCGACCTGGGCATCAGCGACGGCGCCGCTGGCCAAGCGATCACGGTCACAGCGCTGTTCGGAGCTGTCGGGGCGCCGTCATTGCACTGCTGACGAGGCGCCTGGGCTGCCGCGTCGTCATGCTGACGTTCACGGCGTTGCTGCTGTGTAACGCCATTGCCAAGCACGGCTCCACTTGGGATCCAAATTACCATTGCGCTTGACTTCCAAGACGGTTGCTCAGGGCACACGACGGCTTGTGGCAACAGCAGTCACTCCAGCCTCGATCGACGAATGACTGAGATCAGCCTGTAGCAGCCAAGCCGGACGCCGGTTCTGCAGCGCTTGCTGCCGTTCGATTCGTATAGCCGAACTCACGCTATGTACCGCATAGCGGCCATGGCCACGCGCTTCAATCGATGTCTTTAGGCTGCCAGCAGGGGCGCAGCGGTCCCGCTCTCACGGTCGACTCAAGCTTGGAGTGCCCCAGGAGCAGTTGCAAGGCACGTAGGTTTTTGGTGCGCCTGTAGATCAGCGTCGCCTCGGTTGCGGTGAAGTCGCGTGTTGTCCCGTCGTCGCTGGCCCGCCGAAGGCGAAGATCTTCCGGGAGCTCACGCACTGGTACCTTGGCGTGCCTGCCGCGTTCCCGCCGTATCGGGTGAGGTTGGCGGGATTCGGCGCCTGATGGCCACGCTTTTCTGAGGGCGACGACGCATCGCACGCTAATGCTGATGGCCTCGACTAGTAGAAGACGCTCGATGTTGATTTCCACGCAAAGCTGACCCACCGGGGATGCGGACAAAAACTTGGACTACCAGGAGGTAGTTCATGTATTCCTACGAAGATCGAATCCGAGCTGTTGAGCTCTATATCAAGCTGGGCAAACGCGTCAGACCCACAATCCGTCAGCTGGGTTACCCCACCAAGAATTCCTTGAAGGGCTGGTTCCGTGAATACGAGCAACGTCTTGATTTGCCAGCCGGCTACGCAGGTCGAGAACCCAAGTTCTCACCGGCCCAGAAAGCGGCGGCGATCGAGCACTACCTCACCCATGACCGATGCATCGCGGCCACGATGAGGGCGCTGGGCTACCCCTGTCGTGGAACGCTTACCAAATGGGTGCGTGAGGCATTCCCTGAGGCTAGGAGGGCTGTCGTTGGCAGTGTGGGCCAACGAAGGTATCCCGAGAGCTTGAAGCAATCGGGAGTCATGGAGCTTTGCACTCGGCAGGAAAGTGCGCAGGCAGTGGCTGACAAGCTAGGCGTGTGCCGGCCAACGTTGTACAACTGGAAGAACCAGCTTCTGGGACGTGAGGCGCCCGCATCCATGAAACACACTCATCAATCACCGCAGGCACGTGAGCGCGACGAGCTCGAGCGCCAGGTTGAGGCGTTGCGCCGCGAAGTCAGGCAACTGCGCCTGGAGCAGGACCTCTTGAATAAGGCCAATGAACTGTTAAAAAAAGGCCTGGGCGTCGATCTGCAGCTCCTGTCCAACCGGGAGAAGACACTGCTGATTGACGCCCTCAAGGAGCACTACGGCTTGCCAGAGCTCCTTGGAAAGTTGGGTCTTGCACGTAGTTCGTACTTCTACCATCGCGCCCATGCAGCGGTTGGCGACAAGTACCTTGGGGTGCGCCAATCCCTTACCGAGATCTTCGAGTCCAACCACCGCTGCTACGGCTACCGCAGGCTGCAGGCCTCGCTGACCAAGCAGGACGTCACCATCTCGGAGAAGGTGGTGCAGCGGCTGATGAAGCAAGAGAGCCTGGTCGTTGCAAAGCCCAAGAGGCGGCGGTATGCGTCCTACCTGGGCGAGATCAGCCCGGCACCGGAGAACATCATCAACCGTGACTTCCAGGCAGCAGCCCCCAACGAGAAATGGCTGACCGACATCACGGAGTTCCAGATACCGGCAGGCAAGGTCTACCTGTCGCCGATCATCGATTGCTTCGATGGGATGGTGGTGAGCTGGACCATTGGCACGAGCCCTGATGCACAGCTGGTCAACACAATGCTGGATGCAGCCATAGAGACGGTGACTGAAACAAGCGCCCGACCAGTGGTCCACTCTGACCGCGGGGGCCACTATCGCTGGCCTGGCTGGCTCTCGAGAATGAATGACGCGAACCTCACCCGCTCGATGTCCCGCAAGGCCTGCTCTTCTGACAACGCGGCTTGCGAGGGCTTCTTCGGGCGGCTAAAGAATGAGCTGTTCTATCCTCGGGACTGGAAGAGCGTCACCATTGAGCAGTTCATTGAGGTGGTCGATGACTACATCCGCTGGTACAACGAGAAGCGGATCAAGATCTCCCTTGGCTTCCTCAGCCCCATCGAATACCGGGCGAGCCTTGGACTTGCGGCATAAAACCAGTCCAACTTTTTATCCGCACCCCCAGTGGGTCACTTCTGCGTGGAAATCAACAGACAGTTTGCTGAGCGCATGCCGACAGCTTGCGCACCGCAGGATTACAAGTTTGTTATGTTCATAGCGCCCACTCGGGCGTGCCGTGTGGCCCGCACGGCCGGCGCGCCTGCATGCTTGCGCGCGTGCCGACTGCGTTCGAGACGCCAGTACAATTTTCTGGATGCGCTCCCCACTGCTTGTTCTTTTGCTGGTGCTTTTGCCGCTGCAATTGGTCTGGGCTGCAGTGGGGCCGCACGACAGCGCGCCGGAGTACGGGGTTTCGCTCATGACAGCACGGCACTTGTGCGAACACCACCAAATGGGCCTGGCTGCGGCCGACGAGAAGCGGGCTCGGGAGTCAGCTCGAATGGGCACTGCCGCTATCGAAGTGGAGTGCGGCACATGCCACGCCCAGGGTCCAGAGGCGCTGCCCGCGCGGCGCGGCGTTTGCGCGGCCGTCGGGCAGGAGCACTTTGGCATTTCTATCAGAGCGCGCTGGTCCCCAGTGCCTGCCAGCCGTCCCGAACGTCCTCAGTGGCACGCCCTGGCCTGACCAGGGTATCGCCCAGCAATCCACTGCGATCCCTGCCAAGCGTGCCGCCCCCTGTGGGCCGGCCTTGACGCATGCCTTCGGGATCTCTTCATGTCCATAGCCATTGGGCCGCCTGGCCCGCAAACCACCGCAAGTAGTCCTGCGACACCCCCTTGCTGCACTCCCCTGAGGATGCAATGGAGGCACCGATGAAAAGGACCTCATTGCTGCTTCTAGCCGCCTGGTTGACCGCTGTTGTGGCAACTGGCTGCGCGCTGTTCATCGGCGAGGTGATGGGCATGGCCCCCTGCGTGCTGTGTTGGTATCAGCGCATTGCCATGTTCCCCTTGGCATTGGTGCTGGGCATGGCCTTTTACAGCGATGACCGCCGGGGAGCGGTCTATGCCTTGCCCCTGGCGATTGCAGGCGCGGCCGTAGCGGGGTACCACAGCCTTCTGGCTGCAGGCCTGGTTCCCAGGGCATGGGTTCCATGCGCTGTAGGAGTGTCCTGCGCCGATCAGAAGCTCGACTTTTTCTATGGCATTGAACTGCCCTGGCTTTCCTTGACGGCGTTCATTGTTATCGCCGTTTCACTCTGCCTTTATCTGCGCAAAACAGCAAAATGATCCACCGCAAATACATCATCGCCCTCGTGCTGGGCGTCGCACTTGCCGCCTTCGGGGTAGGTGCGAGTCTCTACCAGAGCCGTGTGCACAGCAAGCAAGAGCAGCAGGCCTCCGAGCAGTCTGAGCGGCTGGTGCGCATGCATTCGCCGGTCATCGGTCCCCGCGAGGCGCCCGTGACAATTGTCGAATTCTTCGATCCCGCGTGTGAAACCTGCCGCGCTTTCTATCCGGTCGTGAAAGATCTCATGAAGCAGTATCCTACCCGGGTACGGTTGGTCATTCGGTATGCGCCGTTTCACCAGGGCTCGGGAGAGGTGGTCAAGCTGCTGGAGTCCGCCCGGCGGCAGGACAAGTACCTCCTGGTCTTGGAGTCCCTGCTGGCGGCACAGCCACAGTGGGCAGACCATGGAAGTCCCAATCTGGCATTGGCCTACAGTGCGGCCGAGCAGGCAGGTCTGGAATTGCGAGAGCTCGGGCCGACATGGCATCGCCCACGCTGGAAGCGATGCTGCAGCAGGATGTGCAGGACCTGACTGCCCTCAAGGTCGACAAGACCCCGACCTTCTTTGTGAATGGGCGGCCATTGCCCAGCTTTGGCGCCAAGCAACTGGCTGAGCTGGTAGCCCAGGAGGTCTCCAAGGCGGGCAAATAGGCATCGTGCGTCCCGGGTAATCGCTAGTGGGAATGGGCATGCTCCTTGGGCTGCGCAGGCTGGGCCTTGGCGGCAGGCTCGACCCGCGTGCCGCGAAGCAGGCGCAGTCCATTGCCCACGACCAGCAAGCTGGCCCCCATGTCCGCAAAAACGGCCATCCACATGGTCGCAGTGCCCACCACCGCCATCACCAGAAAAACGCTCTTGATACCCAGCGCCAAGGTGATGTTCTGCCAGAGAACGGCATGGGTGCGCTTGGACAGGCGCACGGTCTCGGCGACGCGCTGCAGGTCATCGTTCATGATGACCACGTCGGCCGCTTCCATCGCTGTGTCGGTTCCCGCACCGCCCATGGCAAAGCCGATGTCGGCCTGCGCCAGCGCCGGCGCGTCATTGATGCCATCGCCGGTCATACCGGTGGCGCCATAGCGCTTTTGCATCTCCTTGATAGCATCAAGCTTGGCTTCGGGCAGCAGATCTCCGCGGGCATCATCAATGCCGGCCTGCGCTGCGATGGCCTTTGCAGTGGCCGTGTTATCGCCTGTCAGCATGACCGAAGTCACTCCCAGTGCCTTGAGATCGGCGATGGCCTGTTTTGAGGTCTCGCGAATGGTGTCCGCTACCGCGAAGAGCGCCAGGACGCGCGATTCGTCTGCAAGAAGGGTGACCGTGCGACCTTGCTTTTCGTGGATGGCCAGCTCCGCCTCCAGTTCCGGCCCGCACAATCCCTGCTCGTGAATCAGCCGGTGATTGCCCAGCACCAGGCGCGCACCATTGACCCAGCCCTCGACACCGCGCCCCGGCAAGGCCTTGAAGCTCTCAGCCTCTGGGCCTTGCGCCTCCAGGCCCTGAACAATCGCCTTCGAGACCGGGTGATCGGATCGGGCCGCCAGGCTGGCCGCCATCAGCTGGATTGCGGACTCATCGCCGGCACCCCACACCTGCCACTTCACCAACTTGGGTTTGCCCTCGGTGATGGTGCCCGTCTTGTCCAGCGCAACGGCCTTCAGGAGCCGGGCGTCTTCCAGGTAGGTTCCGCCCTTGATCAGGATCCCGCGGCGCGCTCCCGCGGCCAATCCGCTGACCACTGTGACGGGTGTGGAAATGACCAGAGCACATGGACAGGCGATCACCAGCAGCACCAAGGCCTTATAGAGCGCCTCCAGCCAGGTCAGGCCCATCAGGAAAGGGGTCAGCACCGCTACCGCCACGGCAATGGCGAAGACAGCCGGGGTGTAGATCGAGGCAAAGCGGTCGACGAAGCGCTGCGTCGGTGCACGCGTGCCCTGCGCCTGCTCCACGGCCTGGATGATCCTGGCCAGGGTGGTGTTGCTGGACAAGGCAGTAACCTCAAACTCCAGTTCACCAGTTTCGTTGATGGTCCCTGCGAACACCTGGTCGCCAGGCGCTTTGTCCACTGGAATGCTCTCTCCAGTCACCGGCGCCTGGTTGATGGCCCCGTTGCCCTTGGTCACCTTGCCGTCCAGGGGCACCCTCTCGCCTGGCTTGATGCGCACGGTTGCTCCAATGGCCACCGAAGCCACCGGTGTAGCAGACCACGACCCATTTGCTCCCAGAACCAGTGCCTCTTCCGGCGCCAGTTCCAGCAAGCCCTTGATGGCGTTGCGGGCCCGGTCCACTGCCTTGGCCTCGATGAGTTCGGCAATCGCATACAGGGCCATCACCATGGCGGCCTCGGGCCACTGACCGATCAGGAATGCCCCGGTGACTGCCACCGACATCAGCGCATTGATGTTGAGCTTGCCGCGCAAAAGTGCCGCAATGCCTTTTTTGTAGGTGTCGATCCCCGCCAGCCAGATCGCCACGGCGGCGATGGCCATGCCCGCCACCTTCCAGACCATTTGGTCCGGTGCAAAGAACGACAAGACCTCTGCCCCAGTCGCGAACACCAGCGCAGCCACCAACCGGGTAATGCCACCTGCAAAACCATGTCCATGGTCGTGGTCGTCGGCTGCTCCGCCCGCCTGTCCACCCTCGGAGCTGGCCACAGGCTGCGGATCGAAGCCCGCTTTCCGGATAGCGTCGAGTGCCAACGGGAAGGTGCTTTCCTCTGCGTCGATCTTCAGCGTCCGTGCGCCCAGCTGAAAACCCAGGGAGCGGATTCCACCCAGAGGTTCCAGCGCCCGGCGAATCTCCGCCTCCTCGGCACTGCAGTCCATGGTCGCTATGCGAAACACCCGGCCCTGGCCACCCTGAGTGTGTGCCGCAGTAGACACCGGCTGTGGATCGAAACCCGCCTTGCGGATGGCATCCAGCGCCAAGGGCAAGACACCATCCTCTGCATCGATCTTCAGCGTGCGCGCGCCCAGTTGGAAGCCCAATGACCGGACTCCCTCTAGAGGTTCCAGCGCCCGGCGGATCTCTGACTCCTCGGCGCTGCAGTCCATGGTGGCGATGCGCAACAGCGTGCCTTTGCCTGGGCTGCTTGCGGCGGCAGGAGGCGAGGCAACGGTACTGGAGCAGCCCGAGGAGCAGCAGGTGTCATTAACGCTAGAGGAAGTGCTGGTTTCTGATTTCATGGCCTAATTGGAAACCCTGTAGTGACCTTAAAGTCAAGCGACTCCCCAAATCTCGCCGCCTTGTCCTACGGAAACCAGATTTTGCAAAGGACGCTTTATGAAAATCGGCGAACTTGCCAAGGCCACCGGCACGCAGACTGAGACCATCCGCTACTACGAGCGCGAGAACCTGCTGCCGATCGCGATGCGCACAGAAAGCAACTACAGGGTCTACGACAGCAGTCATGTCGAGCGTCTGGCCTTCATCCGCCATTGCCGATGCCTGGATATGACCCTCGATGAGATCAGGGTGCTGTTGCATTTCAAGGACGCTCCGGATGAAAACTGCGGCGCGGTGGACGCACTTCTTCAGGAGCACATCGGGCACGTGGTGTCTCGCATCCGGGAACTCCAGGCACTGGAGTCGGAATTGCGCAGCTTGCAGCAGCAGTGCTCACCAGGCCACCTCGCCGGTGAGTGCGGCATCTTGGGCGGCTTGGCCACTGCGGCACTTCAACACAATCACATGCAGCCCAGCGAGGCCCACCCGCCAGGTGCTCATCATGATATTGGCGTGGCTCCGAGGCAGCGGGCCAACAAACGACGCTGATTTTCAGTGAGCGCGAATTTCTAACCCGACACTTGTCACCCCATTCTCTGACTTGGCCACCGGCTTGCCCTGGTGCATGCGGGCAATCGCGCCCACGATGGCCAGACCCAGGCCGTGGTTGCTCTGCCCATGGCTGCGAGCAGGATCTGCCCGGAAAAACCGGTCAAACAGCTGGGGAAGTATTTCGGGATCGATGGTGTTGCCGTAGTTGGTGACGCTGATCAACACGCGGTCCTCGTCACCAGTTCTCAAGTTGATCTGAACGATGGAGCCGGTGCTCGCGTAGCGGGTTGCGTTTCCCAGCAGGTTGGACAATGCCCGGCGCAACAACGGCACATCGAAGGTGCCATGCGCATCGCCGACCACTTTCGCGGTGAGACCCGCCTCGGCCAGCGCTGCCTCGTGGTAGTCCAGCACGTCGGCCGCCACCGATGCCAGGCTAGCCACGGGCGCGCGACGCGCTCCCACGCCCCGATCTGCCTGGGACAGGAACAACATGTCGTTGACGATACCGGTCAGGCGATGCAGCTCCTCCAGATTGGACGCCAGCACCTCGCGAATATCCGCTTGCTCGGGGCGCCGCAGCGCCAGTTCATTGTTGGCAATGAGCGTGGCCAAAGGCGTGCACAACTCGTGCGCCACGTCCGCATTGAAGCCCTCCATCTGGGAGTAGGCCTTTTCAATGCGAGCCAGGAGTGCATTGAACTGGTCGATCAGCGGCACGAGTTCAAGGGGCTGCTCCGCGCCATCGAGCCGCTGGTGGAGGTTGTCCGCCGAAACGGCGCGCGTCTGGCTGGCCAGTCTTCGAACGGGCGCCAGGCCCAGGTTGACCAGGGAGAAGCCGCCCAGCGAAACCACGACGGCCCCGCCAATGGCTGCCACCAGCAATGTGACTGCAAGACGGTGCAGCAACTGGTTGTCGGTCTGGATGTCCAGCGACAGCTGGACGCGCAAACTCTTTGAGGCCGTCTGGCCCGAAGCCAGTGCCACTTCGAACTGCCGCTGGCGCCAGACCGTCTTCGCATTCTGGTTGCGGGTATGGGCGTAGAGGATGGCCCCATCGGCCTGCGCGACTTCAAGCGAAAGATCTCCGTGCCCTACCAGGAAATCATCGAGCTTGTGAGCAAGGTCTTCCGAATCCCCGTGCTCCTTGCCGTCCACCAGCAAGTGCCGGATGACGTTTTCCTTTTGCGCCAGCGTTTCCTCCTGTCGATCTCGGAAGTTGAATTCGGTCACCAGGTAGACGGCCAGACAGACCAGCCCGAGCCCGGCAAAGCTCTGAAGTGCCAGCCACCACGACAACCGCTGGCGCAATGAGCGATGTTGGATCAGGGCCTTCATCCGTTGCGCTCTTCCATGACGTACCCCATACCGCGGATGGTGTGCAGAAGCGCGGTGTCAAAGGGCACATCGATCTTGGTACGCAGGCGCCGTATGGCGACCTCCACCACGTTGGTATCGCTGTCGAAGTTCATGTCCCAGACCTGCTCGGCGATCTCCGTGCGGGACAGCACTTCTCCCTTCCTTCTCAGAAAAAGGGTCAACAGCAGGAACTCCTTGGCAGTTAACTCCAAGCGCTGACCGCCTCGGGACGCCTTGCGCCGCACCAGGTCGACATCCAGGTCGGCCAAACGCAGTTGCGTGGGCTCTGCCGCGACCCGCGCACCTTGGGTGCGCCTGAGCAGAACCTGGATGCGGGCGCTCAACTCGGAAAACGCAAAGGGCTTGACCAGATAGTCATCCGCACCCGTCTGAAGTCCGAGCACCCGATCCTCGACACTGACCCTGGCTGTGAGCATCAAGACAGGGGTCTGCCTGGTCTTGCGAAAGGCCGTCAGCAGGCTGAAGCCGTCGATCCCTGGGAGCATCGCGTCCAGCACCAGCAGATCGTGGCCGCCTTCAAGGGCCATGTGTAGGCCGTCCACCCCGTTATGGGCGACGTCCACCACATAACCGACCTCTCCGAGGCCCTTGCGCAGGTACTCGGCCAGCTTGACCTCGTCTTCAATGAGCAGAATTTTCATGGTGCCATTCTCGAAGAATGCCGCCTGTTCGTAGATTACGAATTTGTCATCTGGCTGTTGGCGCCTTGTCGAGGTCCGATTTTTACAGTACCCCCTGTGTCGAAAGGCATAGCCGCGGTAGATCGCCGCTGGCTCATTCGAATCAAGGGACCACACCATGACCGTTCGCAAACCCCTCGCACTCTCCCTGATTGCCCTGGCCATTGCGGCCCCAGGCTTGGCATCTGCTTCGGCGCTCTACCATCCAGCCGGTGGCGAAGTGGGAATGACCACCCATCCCGACCACGTCCAAAGCAACGTGTCCCGTGGCGAAGTGCTTCAGTCTGTAGAAGCCGCGCGCAAGGACGGTACGCTGGCGATCTTGTCTCGCGGTGGTGCACTGCCTGTCAAAGCAACGGGTGGCTCCAAGACGCGTGAGCAGGTGCAGCAGGAGTACCTGAACATGTCAGCCGCTGAGAAGCAGCGCAACCAGGAACTGTACGGCGCGGGCGGCTGATCGGCACACGAAGTCTTCTTGACCGCGTGCTAGACTCAAAAAATGCGCCGCCTGATCGTCGTTTTTATGCTTGCATTGCTCCCGTTCCAGTTCAGCTGGTCCGCGGTGGCTGCTTATTGCATGCACGAGAACTCGACCGACCAGGCCCAGCACCTTGGGCATCACGAGCACAAGCACGAAGCCAAAAGCGGGGTCGGCCAAGCCGACAAGACCAGCCAAGGCACCGACATGTCCGATGTCGACTGCTCGGTTTGCCATGGTGCCGGCATCGGGGCCCTCAACTGGTCCTGCGCCAAACATCGCGTCTCCCATGACAGCCGCGTGGACTCACCGTCGGGCGAGCGCCTGGCGGCTGTAACGCCCACACCTCCCGACCGCCCACAGTGGCCCGTCCTCGCCTGATCGGCGGGGGCATCTCTCCTTCTTTCAGTCAGTCGTGACCGCCCCTTGGCGGCTGCAGTTGTGCGTGTCGCGGCTGCACTGACTGACGAGTTGCCAGGCAGCTGCACGGTTGCCACCCCGCCGATTCCCTCGTGTTTTGAAATCACTGGAGAATCGGATGTTCAAGGGTATTTACCTTCAAGGAAAGCCGCACGCATGGGGCGGCCGCACGAAATTCAGGCTCGCAGCAGGTGCCGCGGCCATATTGCTGACCTTCTCGGGCGGGGCCTCTTCTCAGGGCATGTCGCAAGGCACAGTCGGTGGAGTACAGGCGCCCCAGACTGCCGCGGTGTCTCCCGCTGAGCCTCTGTCGCTGGCCAAGGCCATCGAGTTGGCCTTGGACGGGAATCCAGAGGTGGCTGCCGCTACCCGCCAGTTGGAGGCAACAGAAGGGCAGATTCTTCAAGGGCACTCACGCCCCAATCCCGAGCTTGCCTATTCGCTGGAAGACGCACGCTCCAAAACACGTACGCAAAGCTGGCAACTCAACCTCCCCGTGGAATTGGGTGGAAAGCGCGCAGCGCGTACCAAGGCGGCCGAAAAATCACGCGAGCAGGCACAGGCCCAGCTCGCTGAGCTGAAGGCCACCGTGCGAGCCAATGTGGCCGCAGCCTACTTCGACGTCCTGACGGCGCAGGAGCGATTGGCGCTCGCCAAAGACAGCGTGGCATTGGCCAAGTCGTCAACGGATACCGTAGCCAAGCGCGTAGCCGCTGGCAAGGTATCACCTGTGGAAGAGTCCAAGGCCCGCGTTGCGGAAGCCGGCGTTCGCGTCGAGCTCGCACAGGCAGCCAGCGAACAACGCAATGCATTGTCTCGCCTGTTTGCGCTGTTGGGACAGATCAACGCGCCGTTCACCGTCCTCGAGGGCAAAGCCGACCACCTTCCCGCGGTACCGCCCCTCGCCGATCTTCAGCCCTTGATTTCTTCTTCGCCAGGCGTTGTCCTTGCGCGGATCGAGGTGGATCGGCGCCAGGCCCTGACTGCACTGGAGCAAAGCAAGCGCGTGCCCGATGTCACCGTCAGCGTCGGCATGCAGCGCAGCAACGAGACCCAACGCAACGTCCTGCTGTTTGGTGTCTCCGTGCCTCTGCCTGTGTTTGACCGCAACCAGGGCAACCTGCTGGAAGCTCTCAAGCTTGAGGACAAGGCCCGCGACGAGTTGCAAGCGGCCACGGTACGCCTGCACAGCGAAGTGGCGCAGGCGCGCGAACGCCTTTCGACCATCACTGCGGAGATCCAGTCGCTGCAACAGGACGTTCTGCCCGGCGCGAAGTCGGCCTACGACGCGGCCACCATTGGCTTCGAGAACGGAAAGTTCAACTTCCTGGAGGTGCTCGATGCCCAGCGCACCTACTTCACCGCCAAATCCCAGTACCTCAAAGCCCTGGGCGAGGCACACCGCGCGGCGGCGGATGTCGACCGCCTGCTTGGGGCCAGCACGGTTTCCGGATTGATCGCAACGCACAACTGAGCATGACAATGAACATCAGCACATCCTCCATCAGCAAAAAGCATCTCATCGCTATTGCCGTTGTCCTCGCGCTAGGGGTCGGGGCAGGAGCCTTCATCCTACAAGGCGGCGGCAAGCCCACTGCAGTCGCCGCCGAGGGCGATGGCCACGGCCACGGCAGCCATACCGAGGCC
Source organism: Acidovorax sp. Leaf191 (assembly GCF_001424425.1). GTDB lineage: Bacteria > Pseudomonadota > Gammaproteobacteria > Burkholderiales > Burkholderiaceae_C > Acidovorax. Next base: position 1,225,757 of record NZ_LMPT01000019.1, on the reverse strand, counting down.
AAGGGGCACGGTGATGGAGAACACCACGGCAAAGGCGGTGAAAAAGGCCACGACGACGACAAAGGCCACGCCGATGGCGAGCACCATGAAAAGAGCCAGGCCAAGGGCCCCCACGGTGGCACAGTGTTCAAGGAAGGCGACTTCAGCCTGGAAGCATTGCTGTCCGAAGACGGTGGCGAGCCTCGGCTGCGGATCTGGCTGTCCGACAAGGACAAGCCGCTCCCCCTGAACACGGTAACGGTCACGGCAACAGTGACCCGCCCCACAGACGACAAGCAAAACCTGACGTTTGCCGCAGAAAAGGACAGCCTGGTCAGCCGCGAGATCGTCGCCGAACCCCACGCGTTCGACATCGAGATCATTGCGCAGACGGCCACCGAACCTTTCATGTTCGTGATGAGCAAGGAAGAGGGAAAGATCGAACTGACCGATGCCCAGATCAAGGCCGCCTCCATTACGGTGGACTCTGCGTCGGCAGCCAACATCAAGACGGCGCTGCTTTTGCCCGGCGAGATCCGGCTAAACGAGGACCGGACATCGCACGTGGTTCCCCGTCTGGCGGGTGTGGTGGAGAGTGTCAGCGCCAGCCTGGGCCAGGTCGTCAAAAAGGGGCAGGTTCTGGCCGCCATTGCGAGCCCGACCGCTTCGGAGCAGCGCAGCGAGCTGCAGACGGCGCAAAAGCGCCTGGCGCTGGCCAAGACCACCTACGAGCGGGAAAAGAAGCTGTGGGAGCAGAAGGTCTCCGCCGAACAGGACTACCTGCAGGCCAGGCAGGCGTTGAGCGAAGCGGAGGTCGCTGTTGCCAACGCCAATCAGAAGCTCAGTGCGCTGGGCCTGTCCACCTCGTCCGAGTCCGGACTGAACCGTATCGAACTGCGCGCGCCCTTTGACGGCATCGTCATCGAGAAGCACCTGAGTCTTGGCGAGGCCGTCAAGGAAGATGCGGCGGTGTTCACCATCTCGGACCTTGCCACGGTGTGGGCTGAGATCAATGTTCCTGCAAAGGATCTGCCGTCGGTGCGGGTGGGCGAGAAGGTCACCATCAAGGCCACCGCCTTCGATGCCTCCGCCACGGGTACTGTCGCTTTCGTGGGCGCGTTGATCGGTGAGCAGACCCGTACCGCCAAGGCCCGCGTCGTTCTTGATAACCCCAAGGGCGCCTGGCGCCCCGGCCTGTTCGTCAACGTCGAGGTGGTGTCCGAAGAAACGGCAGCGCCTGTGACCATCTCGGCCGACGCAGTCCAGAACGTCGGAGAAAAGCCCGTGGTCTTCCTCAAGGTCGACGGCGGCTTCATCGCCCAACCTGTGAAGCTGGGCCGAAGCGATGGCAAGCGCATCGAGGTCCTGTCGGGCCTCAAGCCCGGCATGCCCTACGCCTCGACAGGCAGCTTCGTCGTGAAGTCCGAACTCGGCAAGGGATCTGCCGAACACACGCACTGATCCCGGAGCCCATACATGTTTGAAAAACTTATCCGATTCTCGATCGAGCAGCGATGGCTGGTGCTGCTGGCGGCCCTGGGCATGGCGGCGCTGGGCGTCTTCAGCTACCAGAAGCTGCCCATCGACGCGGTCCCCGACATCACCAACGTCCAGGTTCAGATCAACACCCAGGCCGCCGGTTATTCGCCTCTGGAGACCGAGCAGCGGGTCACGTATCCCATCGAGACAGTCATGGCCGGCCTGCCGAACCTGGAGCAGACCAGGTCGCTGTCACGGTACGGACTGTCGCAAGTGACCGTCATCTTCAAAGACGGAACCGACATCTATTTCGCGCGCCAGTTGGTCAATGAGCGCATCCAGGAAGCCAGAGACCGGCTGCCCGCCGGCATCACGCCAGCCCTGGGGCCCATCTCAACCGGTTTGGGCGAGATCTATCTGTGGACCGTCGAAACCAAGGATGGGGCCAAGAAGCCCGATGGCAGTCCCTACACCCCGACCGACCTGCGCGAGATCCAGGACTGGATCATCAAGCCGCAGCTGCGAAACGTTCCTGGCGTGACCGAAATCAACTCCATTGGCGGCTTTGCCAAGGAGTACCAGATCGCCCCCATCCCGGAACGACTGGCCTCGCTGGGCGTGACGCTGCAAGACGTCGTCACGGCACTGGACCGCAACAACGGCAACGTGGGCGCTGGGTATATCGAAAAGCGCGGCGAGCAGTACCTGATTCGCGCCCCTGGACAGGTCAAGTCGCTGGAGGACATCGGCAACGTGATCCTCAGCAGTGCCAACGGTGTTCCTGTGCGCGTGCGCGACGTGGCCGACGTGGGCATTGGCCGGGAGCTGCGAACGGGTGCCGCAACCGACAACGGGCGCGAGGTGGTTCTCGGCACGGTGTTCATGCTGATCGGAGAAAACAGCCGGACCGTCTCGCAGGCAGTGGACAAGAAGATGCTGGAGGTCAACAAGAGCCTCCCAGAGGGCGTGCACGCGGTGACGGTCTATGACCGCACCGTGCTCGTCGACAAGGCCATCAATACCGTCAAGAAGAACTTGCTGGAAGGCGCGGTACTGGTGATCGTGATCCTGTTCCTCTTTCTGGGCAATATCCGGGCCGCAGTCATCACGGCAATGGTCATCCCCTTGTCGATGCTCTTCACGTTCACCGGGATGGTCCACTACAAGGTGAGTGCCAACCTGATGAGCCTGGGGGCCCTGGACTTCGGCATCATCATTGACGGAGCTGTGGTGATCGTGGAGAACTGCGTTCGGCGGCTCGCCCATGCGCAGGCGCACCACGGCCGGCCGTTGACGCGGGCCGAGCGCTTTCATGAAGTGTTCCTGGCATCCCAGGAGTCGCGCCGCCCATTGCTGTTCGGACAGCTCATCATCATGGTGGTGTACCTGCCCATCTTCGCGCTGACGGGCGTGGAAGGGAAGATGTTCCACCCCATGGCCTTCACGGTGGTTGCCGCTTTGGTGGGCGCGATGATCCTTTCTGTGACCTTCATCCCGGCAGCTGTGGCCCTCTTCATCGGCAATCGGGTCAGCGAGAAGGAGAACTTTTTGCTGGGCCACGCCAAGCGCCTGTACGGCCCCATGCTTGATCGCGTGATGGGCGCCAAAACGCTGGTTCTCACCATTGCCGCGGTTGCCGTGGTCCTGTGCGGACTGATCGCGACCCGCATGGGCAGCGAGTTTGTACCCAACCTCAATGAAGGCGACTTCGCGATCCAGGCACTGCGCATTCCGGGCACCAGCCTTTCCCAGTCGGTGGCGATGCAGCAGCAGATCGAAAAGACGCTGAAAGCGAAGTTCCCCGAAATCGAGCGCATCTTCGCCAGAACCGGTACTGCGGAGATTGCTTCGGACCCCATGCCGCCGAACATTTCGGACGGGTACATCATGCTCAAGCCGATGGATGAATGGCCCGAGCCTCGAAAGACCCGTGATGAGCTGCTCGCGGCGATCCAGGAAGTCATTGGCAAGATCCCCGGCAACAACTACGAGTTCTCCCAGCCCATTCAGCTGCGATTCAACGAGCTGATCTCAGGGGTGCGCAGTGACGTGGCCGTGAAGATTTTCGGTGACGACATGGACGTGTTGAACAAGTCCGCTGAAGAAGTCTCCGCCATGCTGCAAAAGATCCAGGGCTCCTCCGAGGTCAAGGTCGAGCAGACGACGGGCCTTCCGATGCTCACGGTGAACATCGACCGCCAGAAGGCAGCGCGCTACGGGCTGAACGTTGCCGACATCCAGGACACCGTGGCCACGGCCATCGGTGGTCGTGAGGCCGGCACCATGTTCGAGGGGGACCGCCGGTTCGACATCCTGGTTCGCCTGCCTGAGGCGCTTCGCAATGACCTGGAAGGCATGAAGCGGCTACCCATACCGTTGCCGCGGTCTGCCGGTGGCACGGAAGCCAAGACGAATTTCATCCCATTGGGTGAGGTCGCATCGTTCGAGCTGGCACCCGGCCCCAACCAGGTCAGCCGAGAGAACGGCAAGCGCCGCATTGTCGTGAGCACCAACGTGCGCGGACGGGATGTGGGCTCGTTCGTTGCAGAGGCCGAGCAAGGCCTGGCGCAGATCAAGATCCCCACCGGCTACTGGACGAGCTGGGGTGGCACCTTTGAGAACCTGCAGTCAGCCACCAAGCGCCTGCAGATCGTTGTACCGGTCTCCCTGCTGCTGGTCTTCGTGCTGCTGTTCGCGATGTTCGGCAATGCCAAGGACGGTTTGCTGGTCTTCACCGGCATCCCATTCGCATTGACAGGGGGCATCCTGGCGCTGTGGCTTCGGGACATTCCGATGTCCATCTCCGCGGCCGTTGGCTTCATCGCGCTCTCTGGGGTGGCAGTGCTCAACGGCCTGGTGATGATTTCCTACATCCGCAGCCTGAGGGAAGGCGGTGTCGGCCTGGACGAAGCGATCAGGGATGGCGCCCTGACCCGCTTGCGCCCGGTGCTGATGACCGCCCTGGTGGCCTCGCTGGGATTCATTCCCATGGCCATCGCCACAGGCACCGGCGCGGAAGTCCAGCGTCCTCTGGCCACCGTGGTGATCGGTGGAATTCTTTCATCCACGCTGCTCACGCTGCTCGTGCTGCCGATTCTTTACCGGCTGGCCCACAGGCCCGATGAAGAAGCCGAGGACGTGTCTGCCGAGCCCTCCCACCCGGACGCACCGAAGCCTGTGTAGTCAAAGGCGGTCCCGCTGATCGCGGGACCTTCCCATTTCTCCAACCCCAAAGGAACTGCCATGAAACTCTCCCACCTCTTTCTCGCCCTCACGGTATCGATCTCTGGCGCAGCCATCGCGGCTGACAACCACGGCCACGACGTCAAGCCGATGCATGGTGGTGCTGTGGCGGAAGCCAAGGACGTCGAGTACGAATTCGTCGCCAGTGCCGACAAGCTGCAGCTCTTCATGCGCGACCACGGAAAACCCGTTGCCGTGGCGGGGATGACCGCCAAGGTCACCCTGCTGGCCGGCAGCGAGAAGCAGGAGGTTCAACTCCAAGCCGGTGAGGGCAAGTTGGAAGCCGCGGGTAGCTTCAAGGTCCCCGCCGGTACCAAAGCCGTGGTCGCCGTCTCGAAGGCCGGCAAGTCGGTCGCCTCGGTCCGCTTCACGCTGAAGTAACACCAACGCCGCCCGAAGCATCGCTCCAGTCCATGCGAACGACACCGCAGTGGCGGGTCCGTACCGCCCCTCGGCGCTGTGCATGTCCTTGCCCTTAGAGGCAAAAAGGAGCGATCCATGTCAATGCAGGCGGCCCAGGGTGGGCTTTTCGCCAAGCTGTTCTGGATCTGGATCAGCTTGTTGGTCTCTGTGTTTGTGTTCTGGCGGCTGCGGCACATGTGGCTCAAGCGCCATCCCCCGATGGACGTTCGAACCAAGTACAGCCGGCGACTGGCCAAGAGACTGAGGGACCGGCAAATAACGCGCTTGAAGTGCCGGACCACGGGTAAGCCTCGGCACCGGCGACGTCACTGAGCGCCAAGGCCGGACGAGGACCGCGGACTGAACGCGGTCGATGACATCACCAGACTGAATCTGAGGAGACAGACCATGGGAAAAGGTTCCGACCACGCTTTGCCAGCGGCAGGAAACGAAAAGGCTTTGCGCTACGCGCTGATGCTCACCGGCGGTTTCATGCTGGCAGAGGTCATTGGCGGCGTCATGCTCAACAGCCTGGCTCTGCTGTCCGATGCCGCACACATGTTCACCGACGTGGCGGCGCTGGCCATTGCGCTGGCGGCCATTCGGGTCGGGCGCCGGGATGTCGACGACCGGCGCACCTTTGGCTACCACCGATTTGAGATCCTGGCCGCCGCGTTCAATGCCTTACTCCTGTTTGGCGTTGCGGCGTACATCCTTTATGAGGCGTGGCAACGCTGGAGCAACCCGCCGGCAGTCCAGACCACTGGGGTGCTGGTGATCGCTGTACTGGGCACGATCGTCAACCTCGTGAGCATGCGCCTTCTGTCCTCAGGCAAGGATTCCAGCCTCAACGTCAAAGGAGCCTACCTTGAAGTCTGGAGCGACCTGCTCGGCTCGATTGGGGTCATCGTGGGGGCGCTGGTCATTCTGTTCACAGGGTGGAACTGGGTCGACACCGTCATTGCCGTGGCCATCGGCTTGTGGGTGCTGCCGCGCACCTGGATCCTCCTGAAAGAGACGCTCAACATCCTGCTCGAAGGCGTCCCCGAAGGCATCGATCTGCCTCAGCTCAAGCGTGCGCTCCTGGACCTGCCAGGGGTGGTGTCCTTGCATGAACTGCATGTCTGGGCGGTCAGCAGCGCCAAGACCAGCCTGAGCGCTCACGTCGTGTACAACCCGCAAGCGGCAGACCCTGGCACCATGCTGGCCGCCGTCAACCAGTTGCTGGCGAAGCAATTCGAGATCACCCACACCACCATTCAGTTGGAAACCCAAGCCTGCGGTACGGCTGCCGCCGGCACTTCGAATGCTGGTGCGGATCACTGGAAAGCACCCGTGTGATTTCCGCGTGGACGACCACCCTCCGTTCCTGCTTTGCACAGCGCTGGGCAAACAGGTGGCGCCTGCCAGCGCTGTGTGTCGTGGCCATGCTCGCCGCCGGCTGCGCCACCCCCGTGTATGAAAACTCCCTACCGTGGGCGGAGGGTTGGCGCGTGGGCAAAGTCAGCAGGGTTGAAGCCACTGCTCAGGACCTGGCGTTCTACAAGCGCCGGTGCAAGGCCGATCAGTTAGATCGTGCGCAAGAGCGGTTCGCCATTGTTCAGTGGAGAGAGGTGGGTCGGTCGCGCTGGACCGTTGCGCGTCTGCCTGCAGATGTAGCCGTGGTTGCTGGAGAGCCGGTCTACGTCAAGGTTTGGGATTGCTCGGCAGCCCTCGTCAAACGTGAGATGAACTAGAGCACAGGCGAGCTCAAGTCGGCCGATTCAGATACCTCACCGGTCGCACCCGGTGTGCACGAGTGAACGGCGCTGGTGCCCACCACCACGGAGCGTGAGGGCGGGCCAGCCCAGCGCGACTGGGCTCTGGATCTGATGTTCAGAGATCGCGGCCATTGGAGTGGCCCGATTGCGCGGCCGTCGAGCCCGCGTGGTGCTGGTGGTATTGGCCAGGGTAGATTTCATTGAGCTTGCGGCCGTCCTCGCCGGCGGCCATCAGGTCCCCGGTGTGGATAGCCTCTGCCAGTTCCTCCTTGACCTGCTCGCGTGTCTTGCCTGCTTGCGCCATCTTGGACGGATACAGGTTGGGCTGCAGTTCATTGAGCCGTGATCCGGATTCCCCGGCGGCAAGCATGTCACCGCTGCGAACAGCCTGCTCCAGTTCCGCGCGCACCTGGTCCCGGGTCTTGCCCAGCACCGGGGTCTTCAACTGGTAGCCACCGGAGTTGAGCTCACTGACTTTGGCGCCGATTTCCCCGCCGGCCATGATGTCGCCGCTGCGCAGGGCTTGCGAGAGCTCGGCTTTGACCTCCTCGCGTGTCTTGGACTGGGCGCCATGGCTGGCATCGAAAGCGAATGCAGGGGCTGCGCTCAGCGCGAGGATGATGAGGGTGGTCTTGAGTTTCATGTTGGTCCTTAAGGTCAATGGTTGGAAGCGAAAATTTGTGCCTTGGATGGGCGGAGTCGATTGCATTGCGTGTGCCAGGCCCGAGGGCCCTCAGCCGGTCACGGCGCCTGGTGGGCTTCGACCCAGCCGATCTCGCCGCCCAGGTCGCGCACGCCATTCGTAGTGGCGGGGCCCTTTTGAGCAGCTTGAAGTTCATCCAGAACCTGTTGCCTGCTCTTGTTTGACACCGGTGCTTTGACCAGTGGATAGGTGGCGGGGTAGCCGCGGCTGATCCAGTGCAACGAACCGTTTTGCTGCGCAACGAGCACGTTTTGCTGGACGTCTTCACGGCTGACGGTGCGGCCCAGGTGAGATGGCACGAAAGTGGCACCTTCTTCCTGGCTAGGACTGGTGTGAAACGCGGTCGAAGCGAAAGACGCCGTAGCAGTGGCTGCCAGGCTGAATGCGATGAGGGCGAAACGAGCTTTCATGGGGTCTCCTTGAGCACTGAACGCCCGGGTGGGAATTCAGGAGGCACAACCTTCTTGCACCTCGGAGACAAGTCTAGAAATCCGGCACCCACATGCCGCTGACCGCAGCATTACAGTTTTGACAGCACTGTGTCTAAGCGTAGCCACGGAGGTTCACAAAGGCCTATGCCGCAAAGCCTGCGGCGGACAAGCGCCTTCCCGAGGCGATTCGCGCAAGTCCGTCCCTCAGCCAGTCATGCCCGACTTCCACCAATACCAGGCGCCCAAGCAGGCAGCGAGCCACAGTAGTACAACAACGACTGCGCCGACTTTGCTGGTCGGCTTTGCTGCTTTGGAAGCCATCCACTCATCGGCTTGTGTTCTGCATTCAGCCAGGACGTCCGCCGGCAAAAGTTTGATAGCGACCCATATCAGGCCGGGGAGCAGCAATACATCATCCAAGTACCCCAGCACTGGTATGAAATCCGGAATCAGGTCGATCGGGCTGAGCGCGTACGCCACGACAAACACTCCAAGGGCCTTTGCGTACCAGGGGGTGCGTGGATTCTTTCCTGCAAACCACAGCGTCACTCCATCGCGTTTGATCCGCCTTGCCCAGGTTCTTAGATCGCATGTGATGCTCATATCGATAGCATGCCACGGCCCCATGTCTGATTTTTAACGCGCGACCGCGCAACTGAAAAACCACCCCTCCCATCGCGTTACATGCTGCGGCCCCCCCATTTTTGCGGGCTTTGAAGTGATCACAACAGATAAACCCTTATTAACTAGTCTGAATTTTTCGTGAAGTCCCAATTTTTCATTGCCACACCCAGTATGTAATATAATGGTATGTAATACGGTACGAAAAAATCGGAGGATGCCATGGCCAGAGCCGGAATCTACAAGTCTGAGGTGCTGCGAGCCAGGGATAGGCTGATCAGCCAAGGCAAGTACCCGTCCATCGATGCGGTGCGCGTCGAGTTGGGCAATACCGGCTCCAAGGTGACCATCCACAGGTACCTCAAGGAAATCGAGGACGAGGAAGCCGCCGCTACGGCACCGAAAATCAGCATCAGCGATGAGCTCGCGGAATTGGTAGGCCGCCTGTCCACCAGGTTGGAGTTTGATGCCAATGCGAGGGTCGTTGCACTGATGGAGGAGTTCAACGCCAAGGAAGCGCAGTACAAGGCCAGCCTGGAGACCTCCAAGAGCGAAACAGCCGCGGCCAGGCGGCAGCTGGAGCAGACCCAACTGGAGTTGGCCAGGGAACGCGAATCCCTCGAGCACGCCAACAGGGAGTTGGCCCTCAAGGCGATCGAGCAGGCCCAACTGGTCGAGCAAACGACCCAGCTGCAGACCCGGCTTGAGAGTGCCCAAGCACACAGCCAGTCCCTGGAAGAGAAGCACACCCATGCCAGGGAGGCTCTGGAGCATTTCCGCGAAGCGTCCAAGGAGCAGCGCGAGCGCGAGCTACGCCAGCACGAGCAGCAACTGCAGTACCTGCAGACGGAACTGACTAAGGCCAATGCGGCTGTCTCGGCCAATCAGCAGCAGATGCGCAACGACCACCAGCAGAACCAGGCACTCGCGCGGGAGTTGGGTCAGGCCAGGTCGCAACTCCAGAGCCTGGAAACGCAGCTGCAGGCGGCGCAGCAAACTGCCCTCGGCCTTGCCGAAGTACCCCAGCAACTTGAAGATTTGACTGCGAAGGCCTTGAGTCGAGAGCAAGACCTCGCCCGTCTGCAGGCGGATCTGCTTCAGGCCACTCAGCGCAATCTGGAGCTGGAGCGGCAACTCGCAGCAACAAGCGCGGCTGACGCGGCGCGCCAGCAGCTGACGGCGGATCTGATGCGCCGCCTGGATACGTTGCAGGCGCCGCAAAGCCACACCAACGCATGACCGCAAGACTGTGTTGAAGACTGCCAGAGGCGGTCTATCTCTCATCGGCGCTCCCCATCACAATGGAGAAAGTTGCGTCCAAGCTTCCGTTATGGAGATCCCAGTGCCCAAGACACTCACTCAAATGAAGAAACGCCTTGAAGAGGCGATGAGCGAAGTCCGTGAAGCCGAGGAAATCATTCCACTGTTGAAAGAGGTAATCGCCAAGTTCGAATTGGAGCCAGCCGATCTGTTCGAAGCAACCACTGCCAACGCAAGAAAGATTCAATCTTTGACCTCAGAGACCGGGAGACCCCCAGCCGGCAAACCTGTCCTGTACGAGGATGCAGTTGGGAATACTTGGGCAGGAAAGGGGCGGCGACCCTCTTGGTTGAACGAAGCCATCGCGCGCGGGAAAACGCTGGAAGAATTTCGAACTCGCGGAACACCTTTGCGCAACGCTAAGTAGTTGTTCTAAAAAGAGATTTCTCCATAACCTTCCGATCCGGCACAAAAACCGAGATCACCCCAGTTTCCAGCACGATCGCGGAGCCTCACCCGACGTCACTACTCGACGAGTTTCTAAAACGCACCGACACCAGACGTAGGGACCAACGCAACGGTGAGTTGGTCGACCCAAACAAAGTCGACCAGCGCTTCACTCTCGACGTTCAATGTGAGCTTTTTGGGCAGACGATCCTTGGTGGCGATATTGATCTCACAGGTGACGCAATAGCCGTCGCAATACGCTTTGAACAACGCGGAACCCGACCATGTACCGTCCTCGTCAAGGTGCGGCCCCGCACCGCTCTCCCAAACGAAGTCGGAGGCATCAACAACGTCTGTACACGTCTCACCCCTGTATTGCTCCTCCCCTTCCTTGAGCTCTATCAGTTCCCCGTCTTCATCTCGATCACGCCGTAAGTAAGTCACTTTGACAGAGCCGGCAAGTTCTGGTTTCATACGTTTCTCCACGGGTTGATGAGGCCACGATTCTGCTTCAGAAGATGGGGGGCAGATGCAAACATATCGGACATCTTTCCGGTTGTGCCCCGTGGGACTCAATGCAATTCGGGTACCCGATCCTAAATTTCTTCAGTCACATATCACCCCAGTGACCTGACCACCGTCTGCCCCTTGGCAGTCGCACAACGCCCATAAAGCCCGGCAAGCTCATCTCGAGTTGCCGGGCTTTATGCCGTCCTGGTCGGAGTTCTCTGTCTTTCTGGTTCTCGGTTTTGCGATCTCGCGCCCTCTCAGCCCCGTGTGTTCACGCACCCGGGGCTTTTGCTTTTTGGGGCTGCCTGTTGGTCTGTCTATCTTGGTTTTCTGGTTCTTTCACCCGCATGTTCTTTCAAGGAGATTTCCATGCTCACCTGTCCCCAATGCCAATCCCCACGATTGGAATCCCGCGATCTCGGTCGCACTGCTGGTGGCGCTGTCGGCGCACTCGCAGGCGCTGCCAGCGGCGCAGCGAGTGCACTGCGCGGTGCCCGACTGGGCGCTACTTTCGGCGCATTCGCCGGTCCTGCAGGGTCAGTCCTGGGTGGTCTCGCCGGTGCCGCCCTCGGTGGCCTGGTGGGCGGCGCCATCGGTTGCGAAGTCGGCAGCAAGATCGGTGAAGCCGTCGATCAGAACTGCCTCGCCAACTACCGCTGCCTGGAATGCGGCCACACCTTTAGCCCTCCACGCGAGTGAGGTGTTTCGGCGGTCCTCGTCCTGCTGATTCCTCGGCCTCGCGCTTCTTTGGCTTTTCGTTTCTCTCTTCCTCTCTCACTCCCCTGCCCTGGTTCCTTGTTCCAGCTGTGTGCTCTTCGGAGTTACGCAGTGGCGCAGCTGTGGGCGGGTGGTTTTCGTGTTGTCGGTCTTTCGTTTTCTTGTTCTTTCTTCCATTTCTTCAAGGAGTATTTCAATGGCTCATCTCGTTCAAACCATGGCCTATGTCGGTGAGACCCCCTGGCACAACCTGGGTCAGCAACTGCCCGCCAAACAACCCATCGATGTCTGGGCCCGTGAAGCGGGCATGGACTGGACCATTCGCGAGACCCCCGTGCGCTACATGGCCACGCAGGCCGGTACTGGTTCTGGCTCTGGCACCGCATCTTCTGTCTCGGACCTCTATGGCGAACCCATGGAGTTTCCCGACCAGAAGGTGCTGTACCGCAGCGATACCAAGGCGCCTCTGTCAGTGGTCAGTGCCCGCTACCAGGTCGTGCAGCCCAAGCAGGTGTTGGAGTTCTATCGGGATCTGACGGAAGTCTCTGGTTATGAGCTGGAGACTGCCGGAGTCCTGAAGGCTGGGCGCAAGTTCTGGGCCCTGGCCCGCACTGGCAAGTCCTCAGCCCTCAAGGGCAACGATGTGGTCAATGGCTATCTGCTGTTGGCCACGTCCTGCGATGGGACCTTGGCTACCACGGCCACCCCCACCACCGTGCGTGTGGTCTGCAACAACACCCTCTCCATTGCCCTGTCCGGAACATCGAGCGCGATCAAGGTGCCCCACAGCACCAGCTTTGATGCGCAGGCGGTCAAGAAGCAGTTGGGCATTGCCGTCTCGCAATGGGATGGTTTCATGTACCGCATGAAGACCTTGTCTGAGCGCAGGGTCAAGAGCCATGAGTCCATGAACTACTTCCTCAAGGTGCTGTGCCAGACGGATGGGCATGCCGATGCGTCTGCAGGTCTCACCAATGAGCGCGCCCTCAAGAAGGTGCAGGCCATGTACGAGGGCCAGGGCCGGGGTGCGGAATTGGCTGCCGCCAAGGGCACGGCCTGGGGCCTCTTGTGCGCCATCACCGAGTTCGTGGACCACGAGCGCCGGGCGCGCAGTCAGGAATACCGCCTGGACAGTGCCTGGTTTGGTCAGGGCGCCACGCTCAAGCAGCGGGCTCTGGAGCAGGCCTTGCAGTTGGCGTCGTGATGGTGCCTGCCGTTCTGGCGGCACATCCTGTTTTTTGTCTCGCGCCTTATCCATTCACCTCCATCGCCCTTAACGGCATAGACCCCGGCTCCTTCAGTGGACCGGGGTCTTTGTTTTTCTGGGGGCGGTGCTGGTATTCGTTTTTTTCACATTCAAGGAGTCAGCATGGTTCAACCTGTTGTTTCACCGGTGGGTTCATCTCCCACCAAACCCCGCCCTGCCCTTCGGCTGGTCAAGACCCAAGACCTGGATCGCGATCAGTGGTTGCAGGTCCGCAAAGGAGGCATTGGCAGTTCGGATGCTGCGGCGGCGGTGGGGCTCAATCCCTACCAGTCGATGCTGGAGTTGTGGATGGAGAAGACCGGTCGTGCTCCCACTGTCCCGCCGGGTGATGGGGGTGCAGACGATCTGAGTCCGATGTACTGGGGTGCTCTTCTAGAGCCCATTGTGGCGGCGCACTACACCCGCCGTACGGGCAAACGGGTGCGGCGTATCAATGCGGTGCTGCAGCATCCCGAGCACCCATGGATGCTTGCCAATATCGACCGGGAGGTCCTTGGGGCACCCGATGTCCAGTTGCTTGAGTGCAAGACCGCAGGCATTCAAGGGGCCTGGCTTTGGCGGGATGGGGTGCCGGAGTATGTGCAGTTGCAGGTGCAGCACCAGTTGGCCGTGACGGGCAAACAGGCTGCGGACGTGGCGGTGTTGCTCGGGGGCCAGGAGCTGCAGATCTTTCGCATCGAGCGGGATGAGGAGCTGATTGCTCAGCTCATCACCCTGGAGCGGGAGTTCTGGGGTTATGTGGAGCGGGGCCAGGCGCCTCCGGCCGATGGGTCGGATTCGGCAGACCGGGCTTTGCGGGCGCTGTATCCCCGGGACACCGGCTTTACCTTGAATCTCAAACATGACCTGGTGATGGGGGCGGTGTTTTCTGACCTGCTGGCGGTGCGGGAGGTGCTGGCGACCAACACGGCCCTGGAAGCGCAGCTCAAGCAGACGATTCAGCAGCGTATGGGGGATTCGAGCCGGGCGGTGTTTGAGAACGGTGAGGTGAGTTTCAAACGCAGCCGGGATGGGACGCAGCTCGATACGGCGCGGCTTGCCAAGGAGCAGCCGGAGATCGTGAAGGCTTACACGGTACCGAAGCCGGGGAGTCGGAGGTTTTTGGTGCAGACCTGAAGGTGGGCCGGGGACATCGGGGCCCAGGTTCATTCAATTCATTTTCATAAACGCATCCCCTGACGGGCTTCATCGGTGACGGTGAGGCCCGTTGTGTTTTGGGGGGTTTTTTGACATTCAACAAGGAGATTCACATGCTCAAAGGTTTGGCTTTGACACCGCCCGTGATCGGGCGCATTGCGATTGGGCGGGTGGTGGAGAAGGCAGGACGTCGCCTGCCTGAGAAGGACGATGAGTTCACGCTGACCAGCCAGGTGCAGAACAAGGAGGGGTGGGTGCTACATCCGGTAGATGCCCAGTTGCGCAAGGAGCCGGGGACCAAGCTGCGCAGCATTCCGGTGCGGCTGCTGTTTGACGATCCGGACCTGAGCCTCAGGGCGAACTACACAATGTTTGATCGGGCCACGGGACGACCTCTGTGTGTTGGAGATGGAGAAAGCTGCAAGCGGGTGACCCTGTCGGGGATGCAGTCCCTGCCCTGCCCTTCGCCTGCGGTGTGTCCGCTGGCCCAAGACGGGAACTGCAAGCCGTATGGACGGCTGCATGTGCGGGTGGAGGCTGAGGGGAATACCGAAGCAGGTATGGCGGGTATGAGTGGCGATGAACTGGGCAGCTTTGTGTTTCGGACGACGGGCTTCAACAGCATCCGGACGCTGTCGGCTCGGCTGCGGTATCTGTTTGCTGTGTCGGGTGGATTGTTGGCGGGATTGCCCTTGGAGCTTCGGCTGCGGGGCAAGTCCACGACGCTGTCACACCGCACGCCGATCTACTACGTGGATCTGACGCTGAGAGCGGGAAGCAGCTTGGCCCAGGTCGTGGCATTGACACGGCAGGAACGCGAGCAACAGGCTGCGCTGGGTCTGGATCAGGTGGCGCTCGATGAAGCGGCACGCCAGGGTTTGGCCCTAGGGGAGTTCGAGGAATCGGAAGAGGAAGGGGTGGACGTCGTCGAGGAGTTCTATCCGGATTCCGATACGAATGGAGATGGTGGAACGGAGCAAGCACCCGCGCCGATCTCGCTGCGCGGCAAGCTGCATCGCAAGCAGGAGGCTCTGGGAGTGCGTTCCACCGCAACGGGTGATCCAGGGGCTTCCCATGCGGGGGCCTGAAGGGCTGGTTCGGCGCTATGCGGTAGGACTGGTGATGGAGACGGTGCCTTGCTATCGCAGTGGGCCCGATTCTGAATCGGGTGCCAAGGTGTTGCCGGGGATTTTGGTGAGACATCGAGCACCACCCCATCGCACGGGGGCGGTGGTGCTGCAGCAGGCGGTGGCCTTGCTCACCGGCCAGCGGGTTGCGATACCCACTGTGACCAGTGCGGCCGGCGTGTTGCGCCATGCGCAGCGGCTCCTGCCAGGATTCCATGCTCAGCTGGTCTGGGAGCAAGCGCCTTCCGACTTGCTGGCGCTGTGCCACGCAGCAGTACACCGTGGGGGTCTGGTGCTGTTGCTCTGGCAGTCGATTGCCAGGGAGGTGCGGGGAGCCCCTCGCCGGCCCTGCCCTCCTCCTCAATGGATGCTCGTGGTCGGTGTGGAAGGGCCTTGGAGTCCGGCAGGAGATGGATCAGGCAGTGTGGTGTGCACAGAAGCTTCTGGCCTCTTGGTCTTGGATACGCAGGTGCATCCTGGATGGGGATTGGGGCACAACCAGTGTCTGGCTCCGGGGGCCTATCCGTACCACGAGGCGGCTATGCGAGTGGCGGAGTTCCGTAGCGTGTGGTCGGCGCGTACGTTGGAGGGCAACCTGGACTGCGGGATGGTCCTCTCAGCGATCGCACTGTCTCCCGGCAAAGGCCAGAGCCCCCAGTGACCTGGCGAGAGCTCAGACAGTGCATCCGCACTGGCTGGCTCTCTTGCGATGCCGATCAGGCAACCACAAAGGGAGTGCGCTCCTTGCCTGCAATCCACTGGGGCGGCTTACCCCGGCCGGACCAGGTGGCACCAGTCTCGGGATCCCGGTACTTTGCTTCCACCTTCTTCTTGGGTTTGCTCGGTTTCCAGGGGAAGACCTGCTGGGCCGTGAAGCCGAATTCCTGAACGAGTTGCAGGACGGTTTGGAGGGCCTGTTCGGACTCGGCCTTCTTGGCGTTGGCGATTTGTTCGTCGAGGAGTTTTTTCTGGGCGAGGAGTTCGGCGTAGCTGGACATGGGGGTGCGTTGGGAGTGAGTGCTGGAGTGCTGGAGTGCTGGAGTGTTGTGATTGGGTCCAAGGAGGACCCTTTAGGCACAGGAAGCACTCTACGCGAACCGGAGCCCAGGAATGCTCAGTTGGCAGTTGCAACGGGAGGAGTCGTGGCGTCTTGGGTGTCGCCCTGGCGCCATACCTGCAGGTTGGCGTATTCCCGGCCGCAACCTGTGCAACGCAGGGCTTCGGTGTAGCGCATGACTCCGGCGTCATCGCGTGCGAGCACGCGGTGGTAGCTGGTGGCACCACAGTAGCCGCAGCAGTTCCTGGCGGTGGACGGGTTCATCGAGATGGAGGCGCTGAGGTTCTTCACTCAGGGGATCTGTTCTTGGTGGGGGTCTTCGTTGCGTGCGCTTTGGATCGTACCAAGGCAACGGAGTTTGTGCAGGTCCACGGGGGAAGCTGGTCACGGGCAGGGATGTTCTCGCTCCATATGGAACATCTCACACGGTAGCGGCTGAGCTGCGGCAAAGATCTCGCAGCCACTTCCCCATCCCTGCCCGTTCAGCAATCGGTCAACCGATGGTCTTTGGTTGGCGTTCAATTGATGCATTTGCATCACATATCATTTAGCATCAGAGAGGGAGTTTTATGCAATCCATGAGAAGAAGCTTGCGGCTTACGCGCAGCCTGGCGGCAGGTTCGTTGGTGGCGTTGGGTGTGGTCGGCGTGCTGGCCGGTTGCCAACGCAAGGAGGCCGAGGCGCCGGAGTTGCCGGTGCAGACGGTGTCGGGGTTTCTGGAGATCGCAGGGGTGCTGGATCGCCGGGGTGAGCAGGGGGCGGTGTTCGAGGTCAGCCCGGAGACGGGGGATCTCGTGGCGTTTGTGTTCGATCCAAAGAGTGCTCTGGGCGAACGGCTTTTGTCGCAGTGTGTGCAGAACATGCCGTGTCTGGTCGAGGGGGTACGGGCCAGGCCGCTGGACAGTCAGGCACCGGCCACCAAGGTCTTGGGTGAGTTGGGGTTCAGTGTTTCGCCGTCGGCTTGGCTGGGGATCATTGATGCCGGACCTGCCCGCGTGGAGTCTGCGCTGGAGGAGCCTGAGATGCAGGTCAAGACCCGGTTTGGGGTTGTGGCTGTGCAGGAGGGAGATTCTTCGGTTGTTTTAAACGGGCAAACCGTTCTATCGCCTCAGGAGGAATCCGTGCGCATCGTGCGCCATGCGCCGGTGGGTGCAGAGGATGTGCTGTTGCTGCAAAGTGGGTCGGGGACCGCCTGCCCTGCCCTGTTCCAGGTGCTGGCGGTGTCGGCCCAGGGGGTGCAGGTGTCTCCGAAGTTCGGGTCCTGCTCGGACCTGGTGTTTGCCGTGGTCGAGGAGAAGCCGAATCAGGCTCCCAGGCTGTCCATTCGGATGCTGGGGTTTGCAGGGCCGTTCGAGCCCGAGGAAGAGCAGCGCAAGGCGGCTCAGAAGTTGGTGGAGTTCGTGTATCAGCAGGGGTCGCTCACGCGGGATGGGAAGCCGGTGACTTCGCAATGAAGGTGCTGGTCCCTTCCCTCTTGATCGCAGGATCAAACCTTGGCAGTCGGCTTTCGGGCGGCTTTGCGCGCGGGCTTGGTCGCTTGCTCTGGAGGTTTGAGCAGGGTCCAAGGCTCCACGCCCAAGGCCTGTGCGAGGCGCTCGATGTTGGCCAGGGCGATATTCCAGCGGCAGCGCTCTACGGCAGAGACGTAGGTGCGGTCGAGTTCGCACTCGTGGGCCAGGCGCTCTTGGGACCAGCCTTTTTCTACACGCAGTAGCCGAATCCAGTACGCGAGGACTTCGCGCACGTTGCCCGGGTCGGGCAGATGGGTCGGGGGCGTGGGTTTGGCAGACACCGCCGGAGGATGCGGTTTTGCCTTCTTTGCATCTACGGAGTTTGCATCACCTTTTGCGCGCTCCGTGGAGATTTTGAGTGGTTAGTGCTTCAACTTTAGGAGGAGTTGCCATGAAGCGGTTTGCGTGGGGTCGTTGGGTTTTGGTTGGGTATTTCTTGATCGGGCTGCTGTACGCGGTTTATGCGAACAACTGGGGGGATGAGCCCTACCGGAGTTTTGCGTATCACCTGGGTCAGGGGTTGGTGTGGCCGGTGGTGGTCTTGCCGGGTCTGGGCAAGTTCATCGGGGGCTTGCTGATCGTGGCCATGGTGGCGTTTGTGATGGCCAGTTGAGCACTAGGAAGGAGCGAGTGCCATGGCGTTCTTGGCTCAGCTGATTCTGGGGTGTTTGATGGTCTACCTGTTCTTTGCCTCGCTGGGCTTCTGGTTCGGGCTGGGAGTGATCGTGCTCTGGCTGCTGATTGGGATGGCCGATAGTGGCAAGCGGTGAGGGGCTTTGAGTTGGGAACAGAACGATGAGCGCGCCTGGAGGGCTGGGCGTGCGTTTTTTTACACAAGGAGGGGTTATGCGATTCGGAATGACGGGGGCGCAGCTAGTGGGTCTGCAAAGCTGGATCCGTGGGTCCAGGGGTGTGATCACAGCAATCACGTTGGGAGCCGCATTGGCTTTGGCCGGGTGTTCTGGCTCCAAGACTGAAAGGATGATGGTCAAGGGCTGTACCGATGGAGGTAGTAGCAAGAAGACCTGTCAGTGCGCGGTGGACAAGATGGGTGAGCGCTACGACCTCAAGAACCTGGATGAGTTTGCGGAGAGCCGGGGTGGGATTCCGCTGCAGACCCTGCAGGCAGATTTTGCGAAGGCTTTGATCGAGTGTGTTGAGAAACACGGGCGCTGATCTGGCGCGGAAAGGAGCTATGCAATGAAGACAACAAGAAATAAGCAGGTTCAAGATGTTGGAACGAAAGCAATTCCTAGGCACCTCCAGGGAGTTACCTGCCCTGCCCTATTGCTAGCTGGCGGCCTTTTGTGTGCGTTGCTGGTGCAAGGCGCATGGGCGCAGTCACCACAGCCGGAGACTTCGGCTTGCGTGCGGCCGCTGAGCAAGGAGGTGAAGAACCGTACGGTGTTTGTAGGCACGCGGGTATTTGAGACTGCTGTGCCGTACGAGGACACCAAGCCCAAGATGATCCTGATGAAGGGGTTTACCTTGCGGGTGGTGGGGCGGTTTCAGGAGTGGGTGCAGTTGAAGGGAGTCCATGACGCCGAGTTTGGTCCGAACTCCACCCTCGGGTGGGTTCACGAGTCAGAGCTCGTCAAGGTAAACATGGAGTTGTGCAGGCTGGGGTGAGGCCTGGCGAATGTGGCGTTGGCCACTACTTGTTGAAGGGGACTAGGCTGTGGCCTGGTCCCTTTTTTATTGTGGCTTCTTTTTTTGGTCTGTGACCCGTCCTAAATGAGGTTGACACCTTTCTGTTCATCGGAAAGGAAAGTCAAATGGATCAATGGGTTAAGAGAACGCAGAAGGACTACACGCTGGCCTTTAAGCTGGCGGTGGTGGATCAGGTAGAAAGAGGGGAGCTGACGTACGGGCAAGCTCAGGAGCGCTACGGTATCCAAGGGGCCTCGACCGTATTGGTCTGGCTGCGCAAGCATGGCCGCCAAGACTGGAAGACTGCATCATCGGGCTCCAAAGGAGCCGTATCCATGCAAGAGCCAGTCAAGCCGCTGACACCCGAGCAGCGCATCAAGGAGCTGGAAGTGCAGCTGAAGCAGGCGCAGGAGAAAGCGCAGTTCTTCGAGGCGGTGGTCCATGTGCTTAAGCGCGATCATGGGGTAACCGTCACAAAAAAGCCTGCTGGCAAGTCCTCCAAGAAAAGCTTGTCCAAGGGCTGAGCGTTGTGAGGGCTTGCCAGTACATGGGTATCAGCCGGCAGGCGCATTACAAGGCCCTGACCTGTCAGCGGCTGCGAGATGAGCAACGGGCCAGCGTGGTGGCCATGGTCGATGAGAAGCGGCGGCAACAGCCGCGCATCGGCACACGCAAGCTGCACTTCATCCTGAAGGCGCCGCTGCAGCACGCGGGCATCAAGCTCGGTCGTGATGCTTTGTTCGACCTCCTGCGTCACGAACGGATGCTGGTCTTGCCCAAGCGGTCGTACCACAAGACAACTAACAGCCACCATCGCTTCCGGCGTCATCCCAACCTGCTCAAAGAGGCCGCGACCAAGGTGGCGCCTAGCGGCTGCGAACAGCTGTGGGTGGCCGATATTACGTACCTGCCTACCAAAGAAAAGCCTGCTTACCTGAGCCTGGTAACGGATGCCTATTCCCGCAAGATCGTGGGCTGGCACGTACATGAAGGGCTGGAAACTGCCCAGGTCAGTCAGGCGCTGAAAATGGCCCTGCGCTACAGGCAGACCAGCCAGCGACTGGTGCACCACTCCGATCGGGGCATCCAGGGTGGATTCAACCGGTCGTCGCAACACCGGGTTGAGCTGCGGATTTTAGGTAGTCATTCAAAGCCTCAGCTGGTGTCCTCCAGCCCAAGGTTTTGCGTGGTCTGTTGTTCAAGGTGGTGGCCACGGCCTGGAGCTCTTGCTCGCCCCATCGGCATAGGTCAGTCCCTTTGGGAAAGTACTGCCGCAGGAGACCGTTCGTGTTTTCGTTGGTGCCGCGCTGCCAGGGACTGTGCGGATCGGCGAAGAAGACCTTCACGCCAGACTCTATGGTGAACCGCGCGTGGTCCGACAGTTCCTTGCCGCGATCCCAGGTCAATGATTGGCGCAGTTGCCCAGGCAACGTGGCCACTGTTCGCTTGAGCGCATTGGCCATAGTAACGGCGCCATATCCTGCAAGCGGGGGACCGTTCTTTGTCCGGGGAGTCAGTCCGTAACCTGCCTCACGAGGCAGATGCACGAGCATGGTGAATCGGGTTGATCGCTCTACCAGCGTGCCAATGGCAGACCTGTCCAGGCCGATGATCAGATCGCCCTCCCAGTGACCAGGAACGGCACGGTCATCCGCCTCTGCAGGCCGGCTGGAGATCATCACGTCTTCGCTGACATGCGCCCATGCCTGGGCCTGGGCTCTGGCCCGTGGCATGCGCAGTGCACGGCCTCTGCGCAGATAGCTCACCAGCTCGCGCTTGAGGGCACCTCGGCCCTGGATGTAGAGCGCCTGGTAGATGGCTTCGTGGGAGATGCGCATGGACAGATCATCAGGGAAGTCGACTCGCAAGCGCTGAGCAATCTGCTCTGGTGACCAGCCCTGCACCCACTTGCGGTCTCCACGGTGGGGCTTGTTGCGCCCGATAAATGGTGCCTGCTGCGGACCGGCAACTTCACGACCTTGGGCGTCAAGAATCTTGCCCTCCAGGTGATCCTGGACATACTGCCGCAGCTGCGGGTTCATGACCAGCTTCACGGGCTTGGGCCTCTTGGCTACGAGCTCAGCCTTCCACTGCGCAACGGATGCCCGGTAGTCGAGCTTGCCGCCGCGCGTGGCAGCGTTGCGGGTCAGCTCCCGCGAAACGGTTGATGGGCTGCGCCCCAAGCGGCGGGCTATCTCCCGCACACCAACATCTTGTGCCCGCAGGAGGGCGATCTCTTCTCGTTCGCCAAATGACAGATATCTTGCTGACACCGGCTTCGACATGAACAATGGCATGCCGCCACGATGACGGAACCAGCGCGTACCCACTGGCTGGGAGACGCCAACGGCCTCTGCTGCCTTCTCGCTTGTTATTCCAGTGGCAATCTGCTTCCAGAACTGTCGCTCCACTTCTCGCCGAAGCGACGGCGCGCCTGGCGAACGCATCGCTCCTCGTCCTGTCAACTTCAGCATCCACCCTGCGGGTCGTCCCATAAACACCTCCATGATTAGGGTGTTGCGACGACCGGTTGAATCCACCCAGTACTGTTCGGCGGAGTACCAGCGCATCCATGCTCGCCATGCGATCACCTGCTCGATGACCGATGGGTACGACTGCTACCAGAATGCCTTGGCGGAACGGGTCAACGGCATCCTGAAGATGGAATTCCTGCTGCACCGCCCCGCAAACCTGGAGCAAGCCAGGACCATGGTGAGGGAGTCAGTGCGCATGTACAACGAGCAACGGCCCCACCTGTCCCTAGAATACAAAACGCCCGATGCGGTGCACCGGGCGTCTCTTGCAAGCCAACTGCGGCTAGGGCTCAGTCTCGCATAGGTGTCAACCTATTCCAGGACGGGTCACTGAGCAGATGTGAACGCAGCTCGGGGGGTGGCGCTGATGGTCGTCCCACACAAGATAAGAAGCGAGGGCTTCCAGTGGGAGGTGATTTCTTTGGATGGGATGAAGCGAACGAATGCAGCTGAAAAATGGTCAATACGGCTGCTTCAGGCTGGTTGCGGTCGTTCAGTATGAGCTGGCGAATGACCGGTTCGGCTAGAAGCGGAAATATGCCAACTCACCTAACCTGTGATTGGATGTGAGCACCATCGCCCGTGGGAGCGTAGTTGTGCGGCCGCCGGGGCGACTGAACTGTCGACTAGATTTCAGTCTGCTCAGATATTTCAAGCGCATCATCTACCTCGATGCCAAGATAGCGCACAGTGGACTCAAGCTTGGAGTGACCAAGAAGAAGTTGCACAGCGCGCAAGTTCTTTGTTCGCCGGTAGATCAGCGTTGCCTTGGTTCTTCGCATAGAGTGCGTGCCATATTCTGCTGGGTCAAGACCGAGCTCCTCCACCCAGCCACCTAGTATCCGCGCATACTGTCGTGTCCCCAAGTGCGGTGAGCCATGGATACGGCTCGGGAAGAGAAAGTCATCGGACTTAAGCCCTGCGACCTTGATCCACTTCTGCACAGCTTCACGGGCAGCTGCAGTGATTTCAAATTGGACGGGGCGTTGAGTCTTGTGCTGCATCACGACAGCGCGAGATGCAACTTGCTCACCGTGGCAGATGTCCCGAACTTTGAGGGCGACGAGGTCACAACCACGAAGCTTGCTGTCGATGCCAAGGTTGAAGAGAGCAAGCTCGCGAACGCGATTTTCTATCTGAAGGCGCACGCGCAGAGCCCAGATATCTTTGAGCTTGAAAGGAGCTTTCTGACCGACAAGCTTGCCCTTGTTCCAAGGCTCATAGCGAGGGGTGTTGACTTCGGATCCCATGATGGTCTCCCTTCGAGTTGAGGGGAGAAGACGATGCTCCTGATCGAATTCAAAGTCTTTGCTTCTGCTCAACTAGCTTGCTGACTCGCAATCAGCATTGGCCGACTGTCTGCTCAGTATTCCGGTGGACGCGCGTGTCTGCCGGACCGCGTCGAGTGGTGCTCCACAATTCTTGGCAACTTTCTGCAGTATCCGGGAAGACTGAATTTGGATAGGCCGATGACCGCGATTCCCGAAAGCTGACTATCCTCTCCTTGCCGAGCAACCGACCACTGTCCTTACTGCCTGACCTTGACGAACTTCAGGGTTCATCAAGCAAGAGAATATCACCACGAGGATTCATGACGAAATCACCTGCACCATGAAGCGTGAACTTTTGCGTCTCCCTGCCTTGCGCGGTGGCTTTCTCGCCCTCCTGGCGGCGGTTCTTTTCGGCATCAGCACGCCTGCGGTCCAGAGACTGGGTGCAGGGCTGGGGGCGTTCACGACGGCCGCGCTTCTATACGCAGGAGCAGCTGTGGTCGGAGCCTTGTCCTTGCGAACCGCAGCCCATGAGGCAAGGTTGCAGAGATCCGACGCCTGGCGTCTCTTAGCTATGGCGGGGATCGGTGCGGCCCTGGGCCCGGTCGCCCTGGCCTGGGGCCTGCAGTACACGAGCGGGGCCAGCGCATCGCTGATGCTTACGTTGGAGGCGCTATTTACCGCCACGCTGGCCTGGTGGCTGTACAGCGAAACCATGGACCGCCGCGTGTGGGCCGCCATGCTCTTGCTGCTCGCAGGAGGAATGGCGCTCGTTCTGGACCAGGGCCTGCAAGGGGGCGTGCAGTTGCTGGGACTGCTTGCCGTGCTGCTGGCCACGGTCGCCTGGGGGGTGGACAACACCTTGTCCCGTGGGCTGGCTGAGCGCGACCCCAGCCAGGTGGTGATGGCCAAGGCCACCTTGGGAGCCGCTGCGACGGCAGCATTGGCTGTTTCGACGGGTGAGCCCTTGCCGTCGTTGTATGCGGCACTCGGGCTTCTCGCCGTTGGCGCCACGGGCTACGGCCTGAGCCTGCGCTTTTACCTTCTGGCCCAGAGGGCGTTTGGCGCGGCGCGGACGGGCTCAGTGTTCGCCTTTGCCCCCTTCATTGGCGCTGCCGTGGCTCTCGGCCTCGGGGACCGCTCTGCGGGATGGTTGATGCTGCTGGGCGGCATATTGATGCTGGCGGGAGTGGCACTGCACTTGGCGGAAAGCCATGGTCACGAGCACACACACGAAGTGCTGGAGCATGAACATGCTCACCGGCACGACGATGGGCACCATTCACATGTGCACGATGTTATGCCGAAGAGCAGCCACAGTCACAAGCACACCCATGACCCTATGACCCACGCTCACCCCCACGCACCAGATGTGCACCATCAGCACGTTCACAGAACCTCTTGAGTCGGCCTGATTGCGATGGACATACGCGGTCTGCATCTGACAGGATCTGTTGTCGGATCTGGCGCTCGTCCTTACCTCTTCCAAGAACGCAGCAGCAACGCATTGGTCACCACACTCACGCTGCTGAGGGCCATAGCTGCTCCCGCCACCATGGGATTCAACAGTCCAAATGCAGCCAAGGGGATCCCGACCACGTTGTACGCGAATGCCCAGAAAAGGTTCTGACGGATCTTTGCGTACGTGCGCCGAGAGATGTCGATGGCATCTGCGATCAACGCGGGGTCACCATGCATCAGCGTGATCCCCGCAGCATGCATGGCCACGTCGGTGCCCGTGGACATGGCAATTCCCACATTCGCCGCAGCCAGAGCGGGCGCGTCGTTGATGCCGTCACCCACCATCGCAACGTGCCTGCCACCTGACTTGAGCTGCGCCACGATATCCGCCTTGCCTTCCGGCAGCACATCAGCACGAACCTGATCGATGCCCAACGCGCTGGCTACTGCGCTTGCGCTTCCCTTGTTGTCCCCGGTGACCAAGACGGTCTGGATGCCCAGAGCATGCAGTTGGGCAATGGCCTGTTGTGAGCTGGGCTTCACTGTGTCTCCAAATGCCAATAAACCCATCACTTCTGGCGCATCGGTCACGTCAGCCAACCAGGATACTGTGCGGCCCTCTTGTTGCATCTGTACTGCAGCCCCGGTCAGACTGGCCATGTTGACATCCAACTCCTCCATGTAACGTGTACTCCCGAGGCGGATCTGGCGTCCTTTGATGACAGCAGACATGCCTCTGCCAGCTACCGCTGTGACCTCAGTGGCACGAGGAACGGTCACACCCTGGGTGCGTGCAGCGTCCATCACGGCCTTGGCCAGTGGATGCTCGCTGCCGTTCTGAATGGCCGCAGCAAACGGCAGTAACTGATCCTGGAGGCCTTCGGCAGGCATCGCAGCCGTCAAAGTGGGCTTCCCCTCGGTCAGGGTGCCGGTCTTGTCGAACGCCACGGTGTCGATGTGGTGGGCAACCTCCAGTGCTTCTGCATCCTTGATCAGAATACCGTGGCGTGCTGCAACGCCGGTGCCCGCCATGATCGCGGTGGGAGTAGCCAAACCCAGCGCACAAGGGCACGCAATGACAAGTACCGCGACAGCATTGAGGATCGCCTGTTCCCAGTTGCCAGTGGCAAAGCCCCAGCCCATCAGTGTGATGGCAGCAAGGCCGAGCACCACGGGCACAAAGACCGCACTCACTTCATCCACAATCCGCTGGATGGGAGCCTTCTTCGCCTGCGCCGACTCAACCATCCGCACGATGCGCGACAGAGTTGACTCTGCGCCTATCGCAGTCGTCCGTACCAACAACAAGCCCTCCGCGTTCACGGAGCCTCCCGTCACCTTGTCACCGACGTGCTTCGCCACAGGCAGGCTCTCCCCGGTGATCAATGACTCATCCACCTGGCTTGCGCCTTCGATCACCGAGCCGTCTACCGGGACTCTCTCCCCTGGGCGGACAACCACCGTATCACCTACTTTCACGCGTGAGAGTGGTAGATCAATGTCACCGGCATCAGTGCGCACACGTGCAATTTCTGGGCGCAGCGCATGCAGCGCCCGGATCGCTTCGGTGGTTTGTCGCTTGGCTCGGGCTTCCAGCCACTTCCCGAGGAGCACTAGCGTGACAATGACAGAGGAGGCTTCAAAGTACAGGTGGGGTGTGCCGTGCTCAGCGTGCTTGACCAGCAGGTACAGGCTCAAACCGAACCCGGCCGACGTACCCAATGCGACCAGCAGATCCATGTTGCCTGCGCCTGCACGAAGAGCCTTCCAGCCAGCGCGGTAGAACCTCGCGCCCAGCCAGAACTGCACAGGCGTGGCCAGGGCCAGTTGAATCCAGCCGTTGAGTGTCCAGTCTTGACCGAACAGCATGCCAAGCATGGGCAATACCAGGGGGAAGGACAGACCAGCGGCTAGAGCGACAGGCCACCAGGGCGCCGACTGCTTGTCGTGTTCAGTGGGAGTGTTCGTATCCGCCACCTGCGCCTCATAGCCCGCCTTTACAACGGCGGCTACCAGGCGTTCGGGAGGCAATCCTGCATCGAAACGAACCTGCGCACGCTCCGTGGCTAGATTGACTTCCGCATGCTTGACGCCTGGTACACCCTTCAGCGCTTTTTCGACACGTCCCACGCACGACGCGCAGGTCATCCCACCGATCAAAAGCTCCACGGACTCTTCCGCTATTGCGTATCCAGCCTTTTCGACAGCCGCAGCCAAGGCCGGGACCGGCACCGTGGAGGCGGCAACCACGGAGGCGCGCTCAGTAGCAATATTCACGGTCACCTCACGGACCCCAGGGACGGCTTTGAGGGCCTTTTCAACCCGTCCAACGCAAGAGCCGCAGGTCATGCCAAGTATCGGAAGATTCAGGAGTGCGATAGATAGTGAGGCGGACGGCCCCGCTTCATGGGCAGAGGTGTTCATAGTAATCTCCATGTGGTGTTCAACTCCGGCGTTAGCCGGCAGAGTTCGAACTTTCAGGGTTGACATGATGGGAGACGCAAGCGAGCCGCCGCTCCTTGTTTGGATATCTATCTGGCCACTTGACCTTGCCCCAGTGGCAAACCGGAGACTGAAAGCCTCTTAACTTTTTCCAAGAGGCGAAAAATGCATGAATTCCAACTCCCCGACATGACCTGCGGACACTGTGCTGGGATGGTGAGCCAGACGCTTCAGATGACAGACCCTGAATGTAAAGTGCAGGTGGACATGTCCAAACGCATGGTCACTGTGCAAAGCGCGGAAGATCGCAAGACACTGGTCGAGGCGCTGACCGAGGCTGGATATCCGCCCGCCTGATCTAGGCTTTACAAAACGTAGTATTCGGAGCGCTTGACATTGACACGGTGGTAAGGGCCAAAGTCCTTGCTACCGTGTTATTCCATTGCACAGGAGCATCCATGACCACACTCATGAACATCGGCGAAGCGGCCAAAGCGGCAGGTGTATCGGCCAAGATGATCCGCCACTACGAGCAAACAGGTTTGTTGCCAGAAGCTGAGCGCAGTGAGTCTGGCTATCGAAAATACGGTGAGCGCGAAGTTTCGGTACTGCGTTTCATCCGCCAGTCGCGCCGCCTCGGGTTCTCCATGCCCCAGATTGCGGAGTTGATCGGCCAATGGGGTGACACGCACCGCACCAGTCGGCAGGTAAAGGCGATTGCGGAGCGCCATCTGGCGGATCTGGAGGAGAAGCTGCGGGAGATTATCGAGATGAAATCAGCCTTGGAGCAGTTGGTTTCTGTGTGCGCTGGCGACGACCACTCGAACTGCGCAATTCTTGACAACCTGGCGGCGGACAGTCCCTCGAAGCCCAACCACAACGCAAGTTTCGTCAAGCCGACTCGGCGCGGAGCCAAGGTTTCCAGAGCGCACTCTGGTGTGACCGACACGCCGACGAACAGCCATCTAGACCTTATGACGTGGATGCGCGGAGTCCACGTACATCGGAGCGGGCACTGAACTAGGCCCTGAGGGGGGCTTGCGAAGCCATCACCTTGCACCACGATTGCGGCCCGCCCGTACTTGGGTGGGCCACGCTTGTGGCCCACCCGTTTGCATTACTTAGGCGTGGAGCCCGGAGTGGCTTCCTTGTGCGGCATGGCTTCACGCGCATTGGCCTTTTCCTGACCACGGGCTTCGGCCTTGCTGGTGTCGGCGATGCCAGAGCCTTCACCCCGCGCCGTACTGCCATCCTTGGTCCGCTTCACACCGGTCGCAGGACGGGCCTTTTTGTGTTCCTCGCCATGCGCTTGCGCCTTGGAGTTGGTGTAGGGCGTGGCCTCTTGGGTGTCGCCAGCGGCGAATGCGGACGATGCGGCGGTCATGGCCAGGGCGATAAGGAGAGTTCTCATGATTTTTCCTTGGTAGGTTGACGTGCGAACAGAAGAACGCCCCCTTTTCTTGAGGGCGTATCGAGACACTTTTTGCGCTTACTTGGCAGGCTCGATGGCGGTGACCACCATCTTTCCGCCCTCGTTGATCACCATGAAGCGGATCTTGTCGCCGACCTGCGCCTTGTCGAGCAGGGCCTTGTCCTTGGCAGCAAACACCATGGTCATCCCCGGCATCTCCAAGTGCTTGATGTCGCCATGCTTGATGGTGATCTTGCCGGCGTCCTTGTCGATCTTGCGCACCTCTCCATCGGTCATGGAGGCTGCGGTCGTGGATGCGGCTTTTCCGGCGTCTCCAGCGGCCTGCGCCACGGCCGACAGCGGCATGAGAGTGACCAGCGACAACATAGCGCCGATCAATAAAGTGTTTGCGTTTTTCATACGAGCTCCTTGTTCAATTGCGTGCAGGGATTCCCCGATTACTTCTTGACCACCGTGACCTGGCCCTTCATGCCTGCGTCGTAGTGGCCTGGGTACAGGCAGGCGAACTTCACTTCGCCAGCCTTGGTGAACTGCCAGATGATTTCGCCTTGCTTGCCGGGGGCCAGCGACACCTTGCTGGGCTCGTCATGCTCCATGTCCGGGAACTTCTTCATCGTCTCGTAGTGCTCCTTGAGTTCGGCATCGGTGCCCAGGCTGAACTCATGCTTGACCTGGCCACTGTTCTTGATCACGAACTTGACCGTTTCGCCCTGCTTGACGGAGATCGCGGCGGGCGTGAAGCGCATGGTGTCAGCCATGTCCACGTTGATTGTGCGACTGACTTTGGAGGCTTTGCCTGGTTCGCCGATGGCTGACTCCTCGCTTCCATGGCCGTGACCGCCGCTGTGGGTACCGCCCGCAAAGCTGTTGAAGGACAGGGCCACCAGGGCGGAGGCGGCGATCAGGGAAAGAGTGCGTTTCATAGTTACCTTGGGTTGTGGATGAGGAAAGGAGGCGATCAGTGGCCGCTGTGCGAAGACGGCTTTTTGACCTTGACGACAGTGTCCGAACTGGACTTCTCTTTGCGGGGCATGGACTGGCCGCCCTCGGCTTTGAAGCGGGCAGGCTCCGCCATCGGACCGGTGTACTCATACGCCACCGTGCCCTCCGGGTTTTTGTACCAACCCGGGTTCTTGTAGTCGCCTGGCTTCTGGTCGCGGCGCACCTTCAGGACACTGAACATGCCACCCATCTCCACCGAGCCGAAGGGGCCTTCCCCGGTCATCATGGGGACGGTGTTGTCCGGAATAGGCATCTCCATCTCGGTCATGTCCGCCATGCCCCGTTCGCCCATGACCATGTAGTCGGGAATCAGGTTGTTGATCTTCTTGGCCACGCCCCGGTGGTCTACGCCAATCATGGTGGGAATGTCGTGACCCATTGCGTTCATGGTGTGGTGGCTCTTGTGGCAGTGGAATGCCCAGTCACCTTCTTCGTCCGCGAGGAACTCGATCTGGCGCATCTGGCCCACGGCCACGTCGGTGGTCACTTCATAGAGACGGGTGCTCTTGGGTGTAGGACCACCATCCGTGCCCGTCACCAAAAACTCGTGACCGTGCAAGTGCATGGGGTGGTTGGTCATGGTGAGATTGCCGATGCGAATACGCACCTTGTCATTGAGCCGGACGTTCAAGGAGTCGATGCCAGGAAAGATGCGGCTGTTCCATGTCCACAGATTGAAGTTCGTCATCTCTGCAACCTTGGGTGTCGCGGCCCCGGGCTCAATGTCGTAGGCACTGAGCAGGAAGCAAAAGTCTCGATTCACTTCATCAATCAGCGGATGCTTGGTCTTTGGATGCGTGATCCAAAAGCCCATCATGCCCATGGCCATCTGGGTCATCTCATCGGCGTGCGGGTGGTACATGAAGGTACCTGGACGGCGCGCCACGAATTCGTAGACGAAGGTCTTGCCCGACTGGATTGCGGGCTGGTTCAATCCCGCCACACCGTCCATGCCATTGGGCAAACGCTGTCCATGCCAGTGGATGCTGGTGTGCTCGGGCAGCTTGTTGGTCACAAAAATGCGAACGCGGTCGCCTTCCACCACTTCAATGGTGGGACCAGGACTCTGGCCGTTGTATCCCCACAGGTGGGCCTTGAAGCCAGGGGCCATTTCGCGCACAACGGGTTCTGCCACCAGGTGGAACTCCTTGACCCCCTGGTTCATGCGCCAGGGCAGCGTCCAGCCGTTGAGCGTGACCACCGGGTTGTAGGGGCGCCCGGAGTTGGGCACCAGCGGCGCCATGGTGTCTGCGCTTGTCTGGTACACGGGTTCTGGCAGTGCGGCCATTGCCACGCGGCTCACACTCGCTGCGGCCACGGCCCCTCCGGCAATGCCAGCAAACCGGAAAAAATCTCTTCTTGAATTCATGTTGGTTTCCTTGAGGGGATCAGTGGCCTGCACCGGCTTCGGCAGCGGCTGCGCCACCGCCCGAGACGCCAGCGCTGGTGGGCTTGCCGATGAGAGAGGCCTGAAGGGCGGCGTCCGCCAGCCAGAACTGCTGTTCGGCGTTCAGGGCCGCCATCACCGAGTTCACCTGGTCGCGGGAGTCGGCAAGCAACTCGAAAACGCTGATCAGCATCCCGTTGTAGCGAAGCTGGTTTTCTTCGGAGATGGTTTTTCGCAGGGGAATCACCTCGTCGCGGTGGTGACGCGCGATGTCATATGCAGTGCGGTACGCGGAGTAGCTCTCCCTAAGGTTCGAACCCGCCGCGCGTGCGGTTGCTTCCAGGCGGTTGGCCGCAGCCAGGGTCTGCGCATTCATGGCGTCGCGCCGCATTCCACCCCAGTCGAAGATCGGCAGCTGCAGGCTGATCTCGAAGCCGCGCCGCGTGGAGTGGGTGTTCTCGGCGGCATCAAAGACAGAGTCGCGCCGCACGCCCAACTCGATGTCTGTGAAGGTCGTGATCCTGTTCCAGCCTTGCGCGCGTGCAGCTGCGTCGTAGTCAGCCTTCGCGATCTGCAGATCCAGCCGCCCCTTGGATGCCTGACGGCCCGCGTCCGATGGGGACAGCGGCTCCTTGGGCAGTGTGGGCAGGCGCTCAGGCAACTTGAGCTGTTGGGCTTGGCTGTCGTCCAGACCCAGCAGCCGGACCAGTTCCTCACGGGCTGCCGTGACTTGGTGCTGGGCACTGGCCAGCTGGGTCGCTGTGTCGGCATAGAACGCTTGCTGGCGTGCACGGTCAAGCTTGTTGAAATTGCCCACCGCCTGCATGCGCTTGGCCAGTTCGGCACTGGCTTGGGCGCTGGCGACGACCTGTTGGGTGTAGGCCAGCGTTTGTTGCGCGGCAACGGCGCGTACCCATGCCTGACGTACCTGCGTGACTTGGTCCACTACCTCGCTGCTCAGGCGCAACTGGGTCTGCTTGATGCGCTGCTCGGCGATGCCTTTGCGCGTCGGCAAGGTCAGCAGGTCCAGCAGCCCGAAGGACAGGAGGCGGCCGATCTCCGTCTCGCTGCCCAGGCGAACGCGCTCCAGGCTCAGGATGGGGTTGGCGATGCGGCCGGACTGGGCTGCCGTGGAAGCGTCCGCCCAGTTTTGAGCCACGATGGCCTGCAGGGATGGGCTATTGACGAGTGCGAGTTGAACGGCATCCTTCTGACTGAGCGGCTTGGCCAGCAGATCCGAAGCGCGCTGGCGCAAGGCGTCCCGCTCGCTCTGGTCCCGGGCCAAGGTAAGCTGGCCGTCCGTGAAACCGCTTGCGGCTGTATTGGCGCTGGTGACGTTCTGCTCCAGATTCACGCTGGCGCAACCAGACAAGACCGCCACTGCGGCCACGGCGATCACGAGTTTGGCGCGGGGCGTGTGCAAGGGGCGGTTCATTGTTTGCCCCCGTGGTGTGCGTCATGGCCCTGCGCGGGTTGGTCCTGGCCGGTTGTGGGTGCCGTCTGGCGAATTTCCTTGGCATAGGTGCGCCAGCCTCCGATCTCGCCCACCTTGTCATTGGCCGCTTTCCAGGGCTGGACGGATTGCTCTTTGTAGGCTTCGTAGCCCGAGAGGGCTGATCGGTACGAAAGCTGATAGTCCACCTTGGCGGATTCGCCCTCTGGCATCTGAGCCAGAGCCAGGGACGGCGCTATTAGCGCGGCGGCTAGCCAGGGGGTTGATATAGGTCTTGAAAGCCAGGAAATTTTCATAGGTTCACCATGCGTTCTTGATGCAACGCATTGTGTGATCCCAAGGCTTCCGCCGACATAACGGCTTAATTACATCTTTGTCATCTGAAAGAAAGCCCGCGATCTGCAGGCACACTTGCCGTCATTCGCAGACAGGGAGATCCCGTGAAGATATTGATCGTCGAGGATGAAATCAAAACCGGCGAATACCTGCGCCAAGGCTTGCGTGAGGCAGGGTTCAACGCCGATCTGGTTCACAACGGAGTCGATGGCCTGCATCTGGCCCAGGAAGGTGACTACGACCTGGTGATCCTGGATGTGATGCTTCCTGGGATGGATGGCTGGCAGGTGCTCACCAATCTGCGTCGCCGGGGCCTGGAGATGCCCGTACTGTTTCTCACGGCCAAGGATCAGGTGCAAGACCGGATCAAAGGGTTGGAACTGGGGGCGGACGACTACCTGGTCAAACCGTTTTCCTTTGCCGAGCTATTGGCGCGAGCGCGCACCATCCTCAGGCGTGGTCGCAATGGCACCGAGGTGACGGTCCTCCAGGTGGCCGATCTAGAACTAGACCTCTTGCGGCGGCGAGTCAGCAGATCTGGCAAACGCATCGACCTCACGGCCAAGGAGTTCGGACTCCTGGAGCTGCTGATGCGCCGCCAAGGGGAAGTTCTGCCGCGCTCTCTGATCGCGTCGCAGGTGTGGGATATGAATTTCGACAGCGATTCCAACGTGATCGAGGTGGCGATGCGCAGGCTTCGGGCCAAGATTGACGATGCCTATGACGCCAAGCTGATCCAGACGGTGCGAGGCATGGGGTATGTGCTTGAAGCGCCGCAGGAGCGTGCGTGAAAGCCCGGTACTCGCTCACGACACGGCTGACGGTCTTTTTTACTTTGGCTTCCGGGCTGGTGCTAATTGGACTGGGAACTCTCGTGGCGATTTCCATTGACCGGCATTTCGTGGAGCTTGACCGCGATGCACTGCGTGACAAGGTTCACCTGACGCGTGAGGTCATCGGCAAATCGAAGTCGCCGCAGGATCTGAAGACGCGGCTGGATGACGTTTTGCACAGCCATGAGGGCCTCTTCGTCACCGTGCTTCGCAATGGTCAATCGCTGTACTCGACGGAAGACTTTGAGTTTCCTGCGGACTTGAGCGTGCGGACCCAGCATTCCCGCTTGGGGGTCGCCTCGTGGCGAATCAAGGACCGTGAGTACCGGGGAATGTCCGAAGCCGTGACGCTGCCTGATTCCGCAGAGCCGCCGCTGCAGGTCTGGGTGGCCGTGGACATTGCTCACCACAAGCACTTCATGTACGAATTGATTTGGGTACTTGTGAGCTACGTGGCATTGGCAACGCTGGTGGCTGGGATCCTGGGCTGGTGGGCCGCAAAGAATGGCTTGGCCCCCCTTCGCGCCATGCGGTCCCGCGCCATGGCCATCACGGCACAGCGACTGGACGAGCGGATGCCAACCCAGGAGTTTCCGGTGGAGATGGCCGACCTGGCGACCACCCTCAACGAGATGCTCCGGCGCTTGAAGGAGGAGTTCGACCGC
Organism: Acidovorax sp. Leaf191; assembly: GCF_001424425.1. GTDB lineage: Bacteria > Pseudomonadota > Gammaproteobacteria > Burkholderiales > Burkholderiaceae_C > Acidovorax. The sequence continues at coordinate 1,191,640 of NZ_LMPT01000019.1, read as the reverse complement.
CTGTCCGAGTTTTCTTCGGACCTGGCTCACGAGCTGCGTACGCCGATCAACAATCTGATGACACAGACGCAGGTCACACTCAGCCAGGCTCGCTCCTCTGAGGAGTACCAGGACATACTGGCCTCCAACGCCGAGGAGTACCAGCGCCTGGCCCGCATGGTGGCTGACATGTTGTTCCTGGCCAAGGCTGACCACGGTCTCATTCTTCCCAGCACGGAAAGAATCGCGGTCCATGATGAAGCTCAGGCTTTGTTTGACTTCTACGAGGCCTTGGCAGAAGAGAAGCAAGTCCGACTGCAATTGATCGGGACGGCGGAGATCACAGGCGACCGGTTGATGTTGCGCCGGGCGCTCAGCAATCTCCTGTCCAACGCCATTCGCTACACCCCACCAGGCGAGCTGGTGGTCGTGGACATCCAGGGGGGCCTGCACGGAACCACCGTGGACGTCGTCAACACTGGACCTTCCATCGAGGCGCAGATGATCCCCCGCCTGTTCGACCGCTTCTTTAGGGCGGACAAGTCGCGCAAGCAGCTGGACTCGGACGGAGCGGGGTTGGGCTTGTCCATTACCCAGGCGATTGTTCACGCACACCGGGGACGGATTTCTGTGAGTTCGGCGGATGGCAGGACTTGTTTTTCGATGTATTTCCCCAGTGCACAGAGCATTGGCAAGCACCTCACGACAGATGCATGACCCCCTGGCAACCCTCATAGACTGCTGGAAGGCAGACCCGAGCAGCACCTATAACACCTGGTTCCTGTGGGATCAGAGGATCAAGAACTTCCGCTCCATCCGCCGAGGCATCGCGCAGGTGGTGCAGGACATACGGGGCGGAACGTTTGGCAACGCCTACCGAGGATCCTCGCTGGAGACGATCGTGGGTTCCGTGGCAGAGCAGCGCCAGATTTTCAAGGGAGCGGACCACGCGTTCCTCTGGAAACCCAAGCTGCGGATTCCGGACATCTACGAGAACGCGAGCAACCAGCTCGCCTTCGCAGATCTTCTTCACACTTGCGATCACTGCGACTGCGCAGAAGACGTGGTGGCCGCCATACAGCGCATTGATGCGATTGGCATCAAAGGCTTGGGCCCAGCAGTCGCCAACTTGCTGTATTTCATCCACCCAACGCTGGTCTCCCCCTTCAACACGGCCATCGTCAATGGTTTCAACGCGGTGACCGGGGGGCGCGTGAAGCTCGGACGCTGGGACCACTATCTCTCGATGCGAGAAGGCTTGCTGCGCCTGAACGCGCAGTACCGGCTGAAACTGTCGAATGATCTGGGCGCGATTGCAGGACTCATGTTTGACATTGGCAGTGGCCGATATGCAGCGCCGCCACAAGCAATGGATGCAGCGGCGACAGCTCTCTGGCAAGAAGACCTTGAACGTGTGCGCCAGGAATCCACCGCATTGCAACGGGAACTGTCCCAAGCGACCGAGAGTGATGCGACCCACACGGGTGTCCAGGCCTCGCTGCGCGACCTGGGCAAGGCGCTCGGATTTGAGGTCTGGATCGCGTCCAACGACCGGGGCCGCGCCTATGGCGGGGGGTTGCTGGGAGATGGATGCATGGCGCAGTTGCCCGCCAGCCTGGACCGAGGACTGGAGTCCGTGCGACTGATCGATGTTGTATGGGTTGATCCCCAGACCTCGCAATTCGCCGCCGCATTCGAAGTCGAACACACCACGTCCATCTATTCGGGCATCGTACGCATGCTCGATCTGGCCCTGGGCACGCCGGTTGCAGGCAACTGCGCCCTGTTTCTGGTGGCTCCAGACAATCGCAGAGACAAGGTCGCTGAGCAACTTCAAAGGCCCGCCTTCTCCAGGGTGTCGGAGCTGGGGATCCGTTATCTGCCCTACAGCCAGCTGGAGCAGAACCACGCCTCCATGAGTCGCTTTGGGTCCAGCATCAAGCCGCTGCTGGAGATTTCGCAGCGGCTGTGAGCCACGGCTATTTCGTGCGGCGCGCTTCGCTGCGCTCGGCTCTTTGGGCCCCAGGGATGCGGCGACCCACGGCGATGTCGGCAAGATGAAGTTTCTGTTATCCCGAACGGTGGGATTGACGGGTGGCGCCTTGCGTTGCGAAAGCTACAGATCGAACTCCAATCTCTACGATTGGGCGTTGCCTCGGTACAGATTTCGAGGCAGAACTTCGCAAACTCTTCGCCCCAGAAAGCCTCGGCATGAACGTCACGACAAAGCCATTGGATGCACTATTGCCTGTCAGTTCGCTGGGAAACTCTGTGCCCAAAGCACCGAGCATCCAGGGAGGCGGTTTTCTGGACGCGATGAAGCAGGCGCTTTCAACCACAAGCCAGTTGCAGAGTGAGTCTGGTCGCCTAAGCCGCGAGGTCACATTCGGCAATCCCACGGTCAGTCTTGAAGAAACGATGCTCGCTGGAGTCAAGTCGAACATCGCGTTTCAGGCCACGCTTCAGAGCCGCAACCGCATTGTTCAGGCCTACACCGATGTGATGAACATGCAGGTCTGATGCTCGGAGGTCGGAGCAATGCAAAAGCAGATGTCGCACGCACTTGCTGCTGGCACCGCAGACGTGCATGGCGAGCCAACTGGAGATGGGCCTGTTTCGAAAGACCCCTCCAGATCAGCAGCCGACCGCCCGGAGAACCTGTTTAGAACCCAGGGGCCTTGGTGGATTCGTCCGAGGTGGCGGCCACAGCTGCATGGTGCGCTGCGTGGTAGCGGTCAGGATAGATTTCATTGAGCTTGCGGCCGTCTTCGCCCACAGCGATGATTTCTCCTTCGCGGATGGCGCGTGCCAACTCACTCTTGACTTGTTCCCGCGTCTTCAACGACTTGCCTGCCACGATCGGATAGCGACCAGACATCAACTCATTGCGTTTGACTCCGAATTCACCGGCCACCATGATGTCACCCGTACGGATAGCCTGCTCCAATTCTTCCCGCACTTGCTCGCGGGATTTGCTAGCCTGAGTCGAAGTAGTCGAGCGATAGGCTCCCGGGTTGATTTGCTTGAGAGTCATCCCCGAGTCGCCAGGGGCAAGCATCTCGCCGTTTTGCTGAGCCTGCGCCAATTCAGCCAGTACTTGTTCGCGCGTCTTGCTGACCGTTTGGTCTGATGCGAACGCGGGAGCTGCGATGAGGGAAAGGATGATGAGCGTGGACTTGAGTTTCATGATGGGGTTTCCTTTTTGGATAAATGGTGATGGTTGAAGTGCAACCGCAGGCCGGTTTTGGAGCGAACGCGGGTGCCGGTGATCGTTGAGAGGGTTCAGGGCAGTTGGCGGGCGTTGACCCAACCTGCCTCGCCGCCGATGTCACGCAGGCCATCACTGGTCACGGGATTGCGCTTGGAGGTTTGCAGCTCATCCAGAACTTGCTGGCGGGTCTTGGTCAGCTTGGGGCCCGGAACGAGCGGATAAGTGGCTGGATAGCCACGGCTGATCCAGTACAGCGAACCGTCCTTCTGAGCGGCCAGTACGGTGTTTTCAACCGCTTGGCGACTGACTGCGTTGCCCAAATGGTCTGCGGCCAGGCTGACGCCTTCTTCCTGGCTAGGGCTTGCGTGATAAACGGATGTCGCAAACGACGCTGTAGCGGATGCAGCAAGGCTGGCGACGAGGATTGCGGTACGAACTTTCATGATGGTCTCCTGTGACGCCGGATGCCCGGTATGGTCCATCCAGGTGGCGTTTTGTGCGCCACGGAAAGAAGTCTAGAAACCGCACGCCGACTTAGAGGTGACGGACGGATTACGCTTTTGACAGGAGAGATCCGTGGGTCACCGGAGCGAAGCAGCAAGGCGGCTGAAGCTCCGATGTACTAGCGGAGCGCTGCTATTGAAGCGCTGTGTGAGCGCCATCACCATGTCGCTGAGAGCGCAGCGCCGATCAATGCCCTGCCTGCACTTTTTTTGCGAGGCACGTCCATGGCATTGAACGTTGGACACGAGAATTTCGCCGCAATGTGACGCCGTGATTACGACTCTGATATCTCTGCGTAATGTTCGAGGGCAATGCGGCGCAAATGACTCGTTTGCGAGGGCAATCGTCGGTGACAACCTACAGCGCGACCTGCCTTGAGCGGCGGAAGATCCTTGCACCGCGCAGTCAATCGCGCGGATTCAAGTTGATCCATAAAGCCCTTGAACCTACCCTCAGGAGAACCCAATGAACCATACCAAAAACCGCTTCATGTCGTGCATCGAGGCCTGCCAGGCGTGCGCGACGGCGTGCAACCAGTGCTTCGCCGCGTGCCTTCAGGAGGAGGATGTGAAGATGATGGCGCGCTGCATCGCACTGGACGCTGACTGCGCGGCGATCTGCGGCTTTGCGGCTGACGCCATGGCGCGCAACAGCGAGCACGCGGCTGCCATCTGCGCGCTGTGTGCGCAAATCTGTAAGGCCTGCGCCGAGGAGTGCGCCAAGCATGAAGCTGACCACTGCAAGTCCTGTGCTCAGGCTTGTCTCAAGTGCGCCCAGGAGTGCGACGCCATGGCGCGTGCCGCTTGATCACGTTGCTCAACACTTGGAGAACACCATGAAGAAGTTCCCCGCTTCCCACTCGCTCACCGCTGCCGCTTTCGTTGCTTGCAGCTTGTTGTCGCCCCTGTCTGTTCAGGCCCAGACCGCACCCCATTCCGGCATGAAGGGAGCCGGCATGGATCAATCGATGCCTCAGGGCAAGATGGACATGAAGGCCATGATGAAAGAGAACAACGACAAGATGGCGTCTGTGCCCATGTCGGGCAACCCTGATGTGGACTTTGCCCAGATGATGCGGGTCCACCACCAGGGTGCGATTGACATGGCCCAGGCCCAGTTGCGGGCTGGCAAGGATCCCAAAATGCTAAAGATGGCCAAGGACATCGTTGCAGCGCAGAAAAAGGAAATCGCTGAACTGGACGCATTTCTGGCCCGCAGTGGCAAGGCACCTGCCGCTCCCGCCAAGTAGTCCTCGGTCCGATGTCGCAGCCCTGGGTCTTTGAATCGTCGAAATCCAGGTCTGTGCAAGTCGATGTTGTTGCAGTCCGGGCCGTTGATTGAAATCAAGGGTGGCGGATGTTCATGCTTGACACTCCCACCGTGTTAAGCCCTATCGTTCCCACGAGGTCCACCACCTGTGACCTTTGTTGGAGAACACCATGAACCACAGCCACACCACTGAGCATTCTGGCGCTACAAAGCCTTCAGGCAGCAGCAACAAGTTGATCGGTGCAGTGATCATGCTTGGACTGATCGGGGCATTCTTCCTGCTCAGAGAGCACTGGTCGCATATCGCAGGTTATTGGCCTTACCTGCTCTTGTTGGCCTGCCCGCTAATGCACCTCTTCCACGGACATGGGAGCCACGGTTCGCATGGCGGCGGATCAGACCGCTAGTACTCCCGCGCAGGACAAGATACTCATCTTCAGGAACTACCACCATGGCTACAGCAGCGCCACACGATCATGCTCACCACAAGCATCCTCCTCATGAAGGTCACAAACCTCCATCCTCCACGGCGTTGAAAGACCCCGTCTGCGGTATGGCGGTGACTGCCCAGTCCCAATACACCGCGCTCCACGAGGGCCACAACTACTACTTTTGCAGCGCGAAGTGCCAGGGGCGCTTTGTCGAGGCACCGCAGAAGTACGTACCGGGCGCTGATGGCACGTCTGGGGCCGAGCCTGAAGCAGCTCAGCCCGGCACCATCTACACCTGCCCCATGCACCCAGAGGTGCAGCAGGGCCATCCCGGAAACTGTCCAAAATGCGGCATGTCGCTGGAGCCCATGCTGCCCACGCTGGAGGAGGGAGAAAACGCCGAACTCGTGGATTTCCGGCATCGTTTCTGGTGGACGCTGCCACTGACCGTGGTGGTCACCGTACTGGCCATGGTGGGACACCGGCTGCAGTGGTTCGAGATGGCCACACAGAGCTGGATTGAGCTCGTGCTGACGGTTCCGATCGTGCTGTGGGCTGGCTGGCCCTTCTTTGTGCGCGGCGCTCAGTCCATTGCCAACCGTAGTCCCAACATGTGGACGCTGATCAGCTTGGGCACGGGCGCCGCATTTGTCTACAGCGTGGTAGCCACCGTGGCGCCCGGCGTGTTTCCTGCCTCGTTCCAGGCCATGGGGCGTGTGGCGGTGTACTTTGAGGCCGCCGCTGTCATCATCTCGCTCACGCTGCTGGGCCAGATGCTGGAGCTCAAAGCACGCTCGCAGACCTCGGCTGCCATCAAGTCGCTGCTAGGCCTGGCGCCCAAGACCGCGCGGCGCATCGATGCCAGCGGCCAGGAGAGTGATGTCCCGTTGTCCCATGTCCATGTGGGAGACCTCTTGCGCGTACGTCCCGGTGAGAAGGTGCCGGTGGATGGCGTGGTGGTCGAGGGGAGCAGCGCGGTGGACGAAGCCATGCTCACTGGCGAGCCTGTGCCCATCGTCAAAGGACCTGGGGACGCTGTCATCGGTGCCACGCTCAATACCAACGGGGCACTGGTGATCCGGTCCGAGCGGGTGGGCTCGGCGACCATGCTGTCGCAGATCGTTCAAATGGTGGCCCAGGCGCAGCGCTCACGGGCCCCCATGCAGCGCATGGCGGACCAGGTGGCGGGGTACTTTGTCATGGCCGTGGTGGGCATCGCGTTGCTCACGCTGTTCGCGTGGGGCCTGTTCGGCCCGGAGCCACGTTGGGTCTATGGCCTGGTCAACGCCGTGGCCGTGCTGATCATCGCGTGTCCTTGTGCGTTGGGCCTCGCGACTCCTATGTCGATCATGGTGGCTACTGGTCGGGGGGCGACCAGCGGCGTGCTGTTCAGGGACGCGGCAGCCATTGAAAACCTGCGCAAGGTGGACACGCTGATCGTGGACAAGACCGGCACGCTCACAGAGGGCAAACCATCCTTCGAGCGGGTTGTTGCCATGCCCGGTCTGTCCGAGGATGAGGTTCTGCGCCTGGCAGCCAGTCTGGATCAAGGCAGCGAGCATCCGCTGGCCGATGCCATTGTCCAAGCGGCCCGCGCCAAGGGGCTGGCCCTGGACAAGCCCGAGGACTTTGAGTCCGGGTCTGGCATCGGGGTGCGCGGACAGGTCGCTGGACGCCAGCTCGCCCTGGGCAACACAGTCCTCATGGAGCAGGTCGGGGTTTCTGCGAACCCGCTGCTTGCGCAGGCAGAGGCCTTGCGCGCCACAGGCGCCAGCGTGATGTACCTGGCGGCCGATGGCCAGCTTCAAGGCCTGCTTGCGGTCTCGGATGCCATCAAGGCCAGCACGCCGGAAGCGCTGGCGACCTTGCATGCGGCGGGGCTGCGCATTGTCATGGCCACGGGCGACGGCATGACCACCGCCAAGGCGGTGGGGGCAAAGCTGGGGATTGATGAGGTTCATGGCGAGGTCAAGCCTGCGGACAAGCTGGCCCTGGTGTCCCGGCTGCAGGCCGAAGGCCGTGTTGTTGCCATGGCGGGTGACGGGATCAACGACGCGCCCGCCCTTGCCAAGGCAGATGTGGGGATCGCGATGGGCACGGGTACCGATGTGGCGATGAACAGCGCCCAAGTCACCTTGGTAAAGGGGGACCTGCGAGGTATCTCCATAGCCCGTGAGCTGTCTGAAGCGACGGTAGGCAACATGAAACAGAACCTGATGTTTGCCTTCCTCTACAACGCGCTGGGCATACCGATTGCCGCTGGGTTGCTGTATCCCTTCACCGGCTGGCTGCTGTCGCCGATGATCGCAGCCTTGGCAATGAGCCTGAGTTCGGCGTCAGTGATCGCGAACGCCTTGCGGTTGCGTACCGGTCGATGACGGAAACACCAGGCCTGCTGGGCAGCAGCATCAATTTGCCCTGTGTTTTGGAATAGCGCTGGCAGGCGCTACATAGCCGCGCAGTTCTTGATAGCGCGCTACTTGCATTGGCGTGAGGATTGCGACCGTCCGCAGGTGGTAGTTCAGATGCGAAGCGCGAAGCGAAGCTTGCGCGAGCGCAGCGCGTTCAACTGCCTGAGTCACGCTGGCTTCGCTGGGCGGCCCTGACCTGAAGAGGCGATCCAATTCCCTTTCGGTCTCAATTGCGTCCTTGCCGAATCGTTGAGCGTCGGCCTTCATCTGCTCTGTAAGCGCCGTCGCTTCTCGCTCTTGGTCTTTCGTTAGACGCAACTTTTCGCCCAGCTCCACAACGTGGGCGGGGCCGGGGAAGCCATTGAGTTCGGCTGCAAGTGCGAGCGACATGCCTCGTCCAACTTGAAAGTCTTCGATTTGCTACGGAGAAAGTGCTTTGATTTCGCGCTGTTTATAGCCAGCGTATTGCGAGGGTGCGGTGTGCGGAGCGAGCTGAGCAGGTTGGTTTGGATCAGGATGCTTGTGGGACTGGGCTGCGACAACGGAGGCAGTGCCAGCCAGAAGGAAATAGGCGAGTAGCGTTTTCATATGGGATCTGAAGGGAGTTGGTGCCCAAAAATCTTCGTTCGATTTTTGCCAGATGAATATGATTGCAGTCATATGGAAACTTCATCACCTGAAGATGCAGAGGACTGCATCGCGCCTTCGGACAGAGCGTTTGGTGTCACGCCCTCGCTGCGTTGTCTTGCTTCGGGGCAGATGCTTTTTCGCGAGGGCGCTGCAAGTGCGGGCGTCTTTCGCCTGCGGTCCGGCTGTGTGCGCCTAATTCGCACCACCCTCACTGGCGGTCAAGCCACGATGCACACAGTGCGGCAAGGCGAGTTCTTTGCCGAAGCTTCACTTTTCTCAGCCATATACCACTGCGACGCGGTAGCACTGGAATCCTCGGAGGTACTGGTTTTTCGCAAGCAGGCATTGGTCGACCAACTGCGCAAGTCGCCCGAGCTGTTGTGGACATTCACGGCCGAGTTGGCACGGCGCGTTCAAGGACTTCGGACCAGGCTGGAGATAAAGCAGACGCGCTCAGCCGAGGAGCGGATTCTGCAATTCATAGGACTTCACTGTGACGCGTCCGGTTTTTGGACTCAACAAGGAACGCTGAAGCATCTTTCCGAAGACATCGGTCTTACTCACGAAGCGCTTTACCGGGCACTTGCTCGCCTGCAGCGACAGGGGGCCATCTTGCGCTTAAAAAATGGGTTGAAGATATGCCAACCGGGGGTGCTGGCCCCCAGCGCCGAACGTCGGCGGTGTTCATGACGTGGATCGACAGGACGTATTCGCCTCGGTGGACCGTCTTTTCCACCGGACTGCCCGGGTCACTGTGCCGAACAGCGTTGGACAGCAGATTGCCCATGGCACGACGGAACATCAGTCTGTCACCATCGAGTTCGCCGTCACCCGACAAGGTCAGGCGAACTCCCTTCTCTTCTGCCCCCGCGTCAAAGAACTCCATCAGAGCTTGGACCTCTAGTGCCATGGCAAATCGCTCGCGCCCCGGAAGCACCATGCCGCGTTCGGCGTTGGCCAGGAACAACATGTCCGACACCATGCGGGCCATGCGCTACAGCTCTTCGGCGTTCGATGCCAGGATGTTGCGGTAGGTCGGCGCATCACGTTTGGCAGACAGCGCCAGCTGGGTTTGCGTCAGCAGGTTGCTGATCGGCTTGCGCAGTTCGTGGCCAGGTCTGACGAGAACTCCGACAGCCGGTGACAGTCGTCTTGCAATCGGTCCAGCATGCCGTGGAGCTCGCCCGCCAGATCGGCCATCTCGACCGGCACCGCCTGAACCGGCATGCGCTCGCTGAACTGATGCCCGGACACGGCAACCGCCTTGGCCTTCATTGCTCGCAGCGGCGCCAGGCCTTGGTGTGCCGCCAGCCAGCCCAGAACACCGCTCATGGCAACGGCGATCAAGGCGTACCAGAGCAAGGTGCTGCGCAACTCAACCAGAAAGTGTCATGGTGCAGCGGGACGCTTGGAGGTCATGAGCCGCATCGCGGCCCCATGCTGGGCGGTATGGTGACGGCGCCGCTGTTGTCCTTGTTCGTGATTCCTGCGGCCTATGTGCTGATGAGAAAGCCGAGAAAACGCGGCCGGCTGAACACCGAGGCCTCGTGAGGCTGGCAGGGTTCCCCCTTGGCGAGTGAGCAGTTCAATGCGCACGGACTTCGTGCTCGATGCGCTGGAACAGCTGTGTACGCCCGGCAACCGGAGTGCGACGGGAGCCTGGTCTGTCACTCCGATAGGGGATCTCAGTACCTCAGCATTCTCTACACAGAGCGGCTGGCCGAAGCCGGCATCGAGCCATCTGTGGGCAGCAAGGGCGACAGACAGCTACGACAACGACTTGCCCGAGACCGTCGACGGACTCTACAAGGCCGAGCTGATTCAACGCCGAGCGCCGTGGCGGACCAAGGAGGCTGTGAAGCTTGCAACTCTGGAATGGGTGTCATGGTTCAACCACCATCGCCTGCTCGAACCCATCGGGTACCTCCCGCCCGTTGAGGCCAACTCCTATCGACAACTTGCCAAACAGGACACTGCTGTGGTGACCTGACTTAAACCAAACAAGGACGTCCTCAACCGGCTGCCCACCCACAAGGCCAGCCGGATTGAAGAGTTGCTGCCGCATTGCTGGCAGCCCGCCGACACCATCTGATCAAAACCATACCCGCCGTCGGTAGTCAACATGGGTTCACCGCGCCCTTACGGCTGACCAGCCGATCGCTAGCCCACAGCACCTCAGATTTGTAGATTTCTGAAGGGCGGACGCGCGTTAGTATGTGGCCTCCAAGGAGCTCGCATATCCGGCGGCGTAGTGCCCATAAAAGCCGAAGTCATTCCGGAAGGGCTTCTGATGCTTCCCGCAGTATTTCGCGCCCCCCATTTGCTGCAATTGCAGCTACGACAACGCCCAGCAACAGGTCCGGGATATTCGATCCCAGCCACATGACCAGCGCCCCGGACAGCACAATGGAGCCGTTGACGATGGAGTCGTTGTTCGTGAAGATCGCCGACGCCTTGAAGTTAACGTCTTCACCGCGATGACGGCGCAGCAACCTCAAACACACCAGGTTCAAAGCCGCGTTCGCCGCAGCTATCGCCATCATCGCTGGACCCACCGGCTCCTCGCCCCCCGAGAAGCGGCGCAGAACCTCCACCAATAGCAGCACGGCTAGGCCAATAAGCAAGTAGCCGGACAAACGCGCTGCGCGTACCTTGACCATGGCCGCCCGCCCGACGGCGTACAAGCTGACGGCGTAGACCGATGCGTCGGCGAGGTTGTCCAGTCCGGCGCCCATCAGCGCAGTGGAGGCAGCCCATATGCCAAGGCCGATGCCAGCGGCGGACTGTCCCAGGTTGATCAGCAACACGGTCCGCAAGATTTTGCGGTCAGCTGCGTTGCTCGCGTCCAACCCACCGAGTTCGTCGTCTTCGTCGTGTTCAGCCATGCTTGTCCCTTAGAGTCCACACATCTTGAAGCCTACAGTGGCTGGAGGGTCAAGCACCTGCATCACATAGCTACTGCGACGCCTGCGGGCCTTTCGGCGAAGGCGCCAAGGTCGAAGCTGAGAGCGCCGCGCGCAGTTCGGACGCGCTCAATATTTCGGAAAGAACTCGCGCAGGAGCGTTGCTGGTGTAGAGCACGTACAAAGGTACGCCACTGCGCCCGAGTTTCCCCAGTGCGGCGGTAATCGCCGGGTCGCGCAGCGTCCAGTCGGCACGCAACAGGGCAACGTCCCTGGCTGCGAAGTCCGCCAGCACCACCGGGTTCTGCAACACCGTCTTTTTGTTGTACTGGCATGTGACGCACCATGCCGCGGTGAAGTCGACAAACACTGGACGGCCGCTCGCAAGCAATTGCTCCACCAGGCCCGGCGCCCAAGCCTGCCAAGTACCATCGTTCACCGCCACAGTCTTCTGCGACTGCACTGTGCCAATCTGGCCTGCGAGCAGCCAGGCGGATCCAGCCGCACACGCGACTGCAATCAGACTGACGATCACGCGCGTGCGGCCCGTCAAGCCCAGGCTCCATGCCAGCATGCTGGTGGCAACCAAGACCACCAGCAAGGCGCTGACCGCATCGATGCCGCTTTGCTGCCCTAACACCCACAACAGCCACACCACCGCTGCGAACATCGGGTAGGCCATCAGTTTGCGAAAGGTCACCATCCACTCATCTGGACGCGGTAGCAGCCGCGCAAAGGCCGGGACCCAGCTCGCGACCAGGTACGGCAGCGCCATGCCGGCGCCCAGCGCCGCGAAGATCAAGAGGGCTCGGACGGCGGGGAGCCCTACCGCGAACCCCAGCGCGGCCCCCATGAAAGGTGCCGTGCAGGGCGACGCCACCACCACCCCCAGAACGCCGGACAGAAAGGAGTTCAACACCGGATGGCTGCTCTGTAGGGAAGCCAAGCGGGTGGGGATGAGCTGGCGGACCTCGAACACGCCCGTCAGGTTCAGGCCGATCAGCGTGAACAACACGGCCAGCGCGGCGACCACTCCAGGCATCTGCAACTGGAACCCCCAACCGAGCTGCTGCCCGGCGCCGCGCAGCGCGACGACGAGCAGTCCCAGCGCCGCGAACGACGCGACCACCCCGGCGGAGTACGCCGCCCCGTCGAGGCGCCGTGCCCGCTGGTCGCTGGCATGCTGGGCGAAGCCGACCACCTTGATCGCCAGCACCGGGAAGACGCAAGGCATCAGGTTCAGGATCAGCCCGCCGAGCAAAGCGCCCAGCAAGGCAGCCGTGAACGTCAACCCGGCGCCCGATTCCGCCGCCGCCGCAGTCACATTCTTGCGAAGCGCTTCTTGTAGGGCCGGTGACACAGCGACCGGCGCGGCAGTCGCAGGCCATGAGCCTTGCACGCGTGCGTCAATGCTCCATCCTTCATTGCCCTGTGTCAGCACAATCGGCATCACATCGGGACTCTGACTTCGCTGGGGCGAGAGCGGGACCTGCGCGGTCCAGACCTGGCCGTCCCATGCTTGGCTCCAATGCGCGGAAGTCTCGATGACCTCCGTTGTTTCCGGAAAAAACTCCACCGGCTTGCCGCGAAGGCTCGCAGGCAGCCCGCTGACTCGAAGCCGCAAGGCATTCCCATCGATCGTGGCAGTTGCCTGACCCATGAGCGGCTTCGGCTGTGCCGCGAAGCTTGCCTGGAAGACGCCGCCGTGCAAAGCCGTAGCGCTCTTGGCGGAAACCGCAAGCGAGAATTCGCCCTCCTCGGGAATGCATAACTCGCGGCACACCAGCCATTGCGCCTTGAGTTTGACCTCCAGCGTCCCGCCGAGGGCCGAAGGCTTGAATTCCGGCGTGATGGTCAGAGGTACCGGTAGCAGCACCGTGTTCTCATAGCCGAAGTTGATTAGCGTGCCGATCGAATACTTGCCGGGCGTCGGCCATGCGATCTCTCCCGCCAGCACTCCGGCGGGCAGCTTCCATTCGAGCTTGGTGGGGAGCCCGGAGTCACCGGAATTTTTCCAATACGAGTGCCACTTCGGCTGATGCGCGAGCTGCAGGCCCACCCAGACCGGCTTACCCGGCTCCAAGCCCTCGGGCGCATGGGCCAGAAGTTCCGCGCGCGTCCGCTCGGTCACGACCACGCTCTTGCCGCCGAGCTGCGCCGATGCCGCGCCGCCCCACAACAGAAACAGCAGCATGAGAAGGCGGGCGGCGACGGAAGTAGATGGCGTGAACATGGAACGGCAATGCATTTGCGGCGCGCGCGATGCACGCCATCGGACGCGACTATAGGTGCATTCCGTGGGCGGATTGCCAGCAGCCTCGACCTGTCGGGGGGCTCTAATCAGGCTCGCTTGACTCTACCGTAACTAGAGGGTTTCCAATCCCAACCAGATTTCGCGAGGAATAAGATGAGTACAAAAAAATCCCCCTTCCTGGGAGCTGTCATCCGGTATGGCAGCTACCCGCTGGTCCTTGGCGCAACCGCCGTGGTGCTCTTCGGTGGGCTCGCGGCCGGCTGGCCTTATTTCCCCACGGTGCCGCTCACGGTGGCCGCCGCACTCGCTTCTGTCGCCCTGTTGGAGCGGCGACTGCCCTTTCATGAGGCCTGGGCCCGCGACCACCGGGACAGCATCTGCGACGCGATCCACGCAGTGATCAACCTCGTCGTACTCCTCACCGTCCACGGCGTTATTGCTGCCCTGGCGCCCCTGTGGTCGGCCGGGACATTGTGGCCAGATCAGTGGCCGCTTTGGGCGCAGGCCCTCGCAGTTGGCGCGGTCCTCGATCTCAGCCTCTACAGCGTCCATTGGCTAAGTCATCGCGTGGCCTGGCTCTGGCGGTTCCACGCGATCCACCACAGCTCGGAACGTCTTTACTGGCTCAACGGAGAGCGCCGGCACCCTTTGCATGCCGGAATGATGGCCGCGCCCGGCTTGCTTGCCGTGGTGCTGATGGGAGCGCCAGCATTGGCCGTCGGAGCATGGCTCGGCCTGCTGGCCGTGCACTTGGCCTTCCAGCACTCCAACATGGACTACCGGGTCGGGCCGCTGCGCTTTGTGATCGGCGCCGCTGAAGTCCACCGTTGGCATCACAAGCGCGAGTACGAGGACGCCCAGGTCAACTACGGCGAGTTCTGGATGCTCTGGGACCACCTGTTCGGTACCTTTCGACTGCCCAAGCACAATCTGGGCGCCACTGAAGTGGGTCTGAAGGAGACTAACTTTCCGATGGACTACGGCCCGCAGCTGGGCTACCCCTTCCGCAGCCCGCCAGCGTCGACGGACGCTTTAGCCGGCGACTACGGGCTCGCCCGTGCCGCGTTCCTGCGCGAGACGGGACTAGCTGCTTCTCGCGAGGTCACCGGCGATTTGCGCGGAGCATGGCGTGCGCAAGAGCTCGGCCATATCGTGTCTCAGTGCTACTTGGGCCTGCACCTGCGTAGTCACGCATCGATGCTCGGTCTGGCCTGGAGGACTCGCGACTATTCGGAGATCTTGGCCCAAGTCGTCCGTCTCGCGCTGGCTCCCGTGGGCCATGCGCTTGGCCGCACCCCGCCGCAGAACGTCGGCACCGGGCGCTTTGGCGTGATGGAGCACGGCACGTGGCCGTCGGAGCTGGACCCCGTTACTTTTCAGCGCCGATAACATCTCCTCTTCATGACGACAGAACAGAGCCGCATTGCCGCCGAGCTGGGTGTCGACCCGCACTTCGATGCATCAACGGAGGTAGCTAGGCGCACGAAGTTCCTCGTAGAGTACGCGCGAGCCGCGACGGCGGGATCGCTTGTGCTTAGGATCAGCGGCGGAGTGGATTCGAGCGTCGCCGGACGCCTCTGCCAACTCGCGGCAGAGCAGCTGCGCTCCTCGGGGATGCCCATCCGCTTCATCGCGATGCGGCTGCCGTATGGGGTGCAGGCCGACCAGGCTGACGCGCGGCGGGCGTTATCCTTCATCGATCCGGACGAGACACTGGAAGTAGACATAAAGCCGGCCGCCGACGCGATGCTCGCGCAGTTGCAAGCAGGCGGACTCAAGTTCAACGACCACTGGCAGGAAGACTTCGTGCTCGGCAACATCAAGGCGCGCCAGCGCATGATCGCGCAGTACGCAACCGCAGGCACAACGGGCGGGCTGGTGGTCGGGACGGACCATGCCGCCAAGGCGGTGATGGGTTTCTTCACCAAGTTCGGCGACGGCGCGTTCGATCTGAGTCCGCTGGGCGGCCTCACCAAGCGGCGCGTTCGCGCCCTCGCTTTGGCGCTGGGGGGCGACGAGCAGCTGGCGCACAAGGTCCCCACGGCCGATCTGGAAACCATGCGACCATTGCGCCCCGATGAGGCCGCGCTGGGTGTCAGCTACGACGCGATCGACGACTTCCTGGAAGGTAAGGAGGTGGACGTGCCAAGCGCCGAGGTGATCGTGCAGACGTACCGCCGCACGGCCCACAAGCGGGCGCTGCCTGTCGTCCCCGCTCCCCAGCGCGCCGCTTGAGCTTCAGGCGGGCTCACTCAAGCTGTTCAGAATACCGCATTCGCGCGCGGTGCGGGCGGAGTCGCACAAGCGCCGCAAATCGATCAACTCGCGCTCCAGCTCGCGCAATTCCTTGATCTTGACCCGCACTTGAGCGATATGGGAATCGACCAGGGAGTTCACCTCGCCGCAGTCCAGCTCAGGCCGATCCCGGAAGCTCAGCAGTTGCCGAATCTCAACCAGGGTCATGTCCTTGGCCCGGCAGCGCCGGATGAACAGCAGGCGCTGCAGGTGGGCATCGTCGTACAGCCTGAAATTTCCCTCGCTGCGCGCGGGATCGAGAAGCAATCCCTCGGACTCGTAAAAGCGCACAGTCTGCACCAGGCAGTCCGCCCTTTTGGCCAGTTCGCCGATCCGCAGCATGATTCTTCTCCGCAAAAGCTTGACTCTATATCAACTAGAGGTTGTCCAATGATGGCATGCGGGGAAAGCCCCTGCCAACGAAGAGTGAGCAATCTATGAACAAAGACCCGTCCAACTCGTGCGGCTGCACCGGCGGCAACAACGGCCAAGAGGCCAGCTGTGCCAAGGAGCAGGCCGGCAGCGAGAACACGGTTTTCCATGTGAGCAACATGGATTGCCGCAACGAAGAAGCACTGGTGCGGCGGACGCTGGAGGGCATGCCCGGCGTCGAGCGGCTGGACTTCGATCTTTCGCAGCGCAAGCTCACCGTTTCGCACAGCGTGGTAACGGCCGATGCCCTGGCGCAGGCGCTGAACGCGGTGGGTATGAAGGCGCTGGCCGTCCGGGATGCCCCGGTGCTGACCACCTACCGCATCGAGAACATGGACTGCCCGAGCGAGGAGAAACTCATTCGCTCGTACCTCGGCGCGGTCGAGGGAGTCCAGGACCTGGACTTTGATCTGGCCGAGCGCACCCTGTCAGTGAAGCACCTTGCCGAGGCGCGCGCGCAGATGGAGCAGGTGCTGGCCTCGATCGGCATGCGTGCCAAGGAGCAGACCGCAACCCCCGGGAGCCCGGTGGCAACTGCGGCACTGGTCGAATCCCCGGCGGCCCAACCCCCGCAGCCCCAGTCGCCCGCCCCGGTCTCCGCGATGCCGGCCGGAGAGCGCGTGACGTACCGGATCGAGAACATGGATTGCCCAACGGAGGAAGCGCTGATCCGCAACCGCCTGGGCAAGGAGCCAGGCGTCACTGCCTTGGACTTCAACCTGATGCAACGGGTGCTGGGCGTCCAGCACACCCTCCCTTCGACGACACCGATCGAGAAGGCGCTCGTTTCCATCGGCATGCGGGCCGAGCGGCAGGACCTGCAAACGGTCACCACACTGCTGCGCATTGCAAAAATGGATTGCCCGACTGAGGAAAGCCTGATCCGCGGCAAGCTTCAAGGCATGCCCGGCGTGCAGGGACTGGACTTCAACCTGATGCAGCGCACGCTCACCGTCCGGCACGCGCCCGACGCGCTCAAGCCGGCGGTCGAAGCCATCGAGTCGCTGGGCATGGAAACCGAGATGCAGAAAACCGATGAGCCGCGCGATCCGCAGGCGCCCGCGCAAAAGACCAACTGGTGGCCAATGGCGGTTTCCGGCATCGCAGCCGTGCTCGCCGAAGGCGTGTACTGGGTCAACGACGGCAACCACTGGGCTGTCATCGTGCTGGCCCTTGTCTCGATTTTCACCGGTGGCCTAAGCACCTACAAGAAGGGTTGGATAGCCCTTAAAAACCGCAACTTGAACATGAACGCGCTGATGTCCATCGCGGTCACAGGTGGTATGGCAATCGGCCACTGGCCCGAAGCGGCCATGGTCATGTTCCTCTTTGCGCTGGCCGAGGTGATCGAGGCGAAGTCGCTGGACCGCGCCCGCAATGCGATACGCGGGCTAATGGACCTGGCACCAGAGACCGCGACTATGCGGCAGACCGACGGCTCGTGGAAGGAATTGCCGGCCAAGGAAATCGCCAAGGGCTCGGTGGTCCGGGTGCGTCCGGGCGAGCGCATTGCACTGGACGGCCTTATCACCGCAGGCAGTTCGGCTATCAACCAGGCCCCCATCACTGGCGAGAGCCTTCCCGTTGAGAAGGCGGAAGGCGACCAGGTTTTCGCGGGCACCATCAACGAGACCGGCTCCTTTGAGTACAAGGTGACCGCTGGCGCAAGCGACTCGACGCTCGCGCGCATCATCCATGCGGTGGAGTCCGCGCAGGGAAGCCGCGCGCCCACGCAGCGCTTCGTCGATCAGTTCGCGCGGGTCTATACCCCGGCTGTATTCGTGGTGGCTGTGCTGGTCGCGGTCGTTCCGCCGCTTGCGTTCGGTGGCGCCTGGTTCGACTGGATCTACAAGGCGCTGGTGTTGCTGGTGATCGCGTGCCCCTGCGCCTTGGTCATCTCCACGCCCGTCACTATCGTCAGCGGCCTGGCCGCAGCCGCCAGGCGCGGCATCCTGATCAAGGGCGGCGTGTACCTGGAGGGAGGGCGCAAGCTCAAGTCTCTGGCCCTGGACAAGACCGGCACGCTCACCCACGGCAAGCCCGAGCAGACCGACTTCCTGCCCCTGGTCGGCGATGGGAAGGAAGTGGCCGCATGGGCTGCGAGCCTCGCTGCCCGCTCGGACCATCCGGTATCCGAAGCCATTGCCCGCAGGGCGAACCGGGACGGCGTCTTGCTGCACGAAGTCGACGACTTTGCGGCATTGCCCGGGCGCGGCGTGCGGGGCCGCATTGCCGGTCGGATGCTGCAGATGGGCAATCACCGGCTCGCGAAAGAGCTCGGCCTCAGCGAAGTCGCGTTGCAATCGCAGCTGGAAGCCCTTGAGCGCCAAGGCAAGACGGCCATCCTGCTGATGAACGAAACCACAGTGCTCGGCATCTTTGCCGTCGCCGACACGGTGAAAGAAACCAGCCGTGAAGCCGTGGCCGACCTGCAGGCGCTGGGCGTGCGCACGCTGATGCTCACAGGGGACAACCAGCACACGGCCGACGCCATCGCGGCCCAGGTTGGGATCTCCGAAGCCCGTGGCGACCAGCTGCCCGAAGAAAAACTCAAAACCATCGAGAGTCTCATCGGCGGTGAGGGCCAGGTCGGCATGGTGGGCGATGGTATCAACGACTCGCCGGCCCTTGCGCGTTCCGATATTGGTTTCGCTATGGGCGCGGCTGGCACCGACACCGCTATCGAGACGGCCGACGTCGCGCTGATGGACGACGACCTGCGCAAGATTCCGACGTTCATCCGCTTGTCGCGCATGACCGCCTCGATCCTGACGCAGAACATCGTGTTGGCGTTGGGGATCAAGGCGGTTTTCCTCGCACTTACGTTCACTGGGCATGCCACCATGTGGATGGCAGTGTTCGCAGACATGGGGGCCAGCATGCTCGTCGTCTTCAATGGCTTGCGCCTGCTCAAGCTCAAGACGGCCTGACCGACATGCAAGCGCCGCACACCGCGACGCAGTGGACGAGACACTGGCTCTATGACTGGGGCGGCGCCAACGTGGACCTCTTCCTGGTCATCCAGCGCGCGCTGCCTGACGGCTGGATCTGGCTGCCCGAAACCCTAAGCGCGTTTGGCAGCTACTGGGGAGCGCCCGCCGTCGTGGTTCTGATGCTGGTTTGGCGGCGAAGGCAGGTCCGTGAACGGTCAACTCCGCTCGACGTACAGTTGTGCAGATTCGTGATTGGGTTGGTGTTTGCTTTCGCCGGCACAGCTGTTTTAAAGGCGATGTTCGCGCTGCCGCGTCCGTTCGTGGTCCTGGGAGATGCTGTCTACCGGGTCCACGCTGCGCCTGACAGCCGCTACACCATGCCCAGCGGCCACTCGGTCTATGTAGGGGTCCTGGCGGCAGCGCTTTGGCCAGCACTGGGCCGGGCGGGCAGGGTTGGCTTGCTGGTGTTCGCAGCCGCAGTAGGCTGGTCGCGCATCGTCTTGGGCGCGCATTTTCCGATGGACGTGATTACCGGCCTAGCACTGGGTGGGACATGCGTTGCGGCTGCGGGCGCATGGGTTCAACGCATCGCGCGAGGTGTGCCGATGGCAGGGCCGAGGTGGTGAATGTCGCTTTCAGGTCGTGCTGCGCAAATGCGGGCGGCCTGGACGGTTCGGACTTAACCTCCTTTTGGCTCTACCCGCGCCAGCAAAGAAACCATCAATTTCCTTTTCTCTTCCTGTCGACGCCGAGCGCGAAGTCTGCAAATCCGAGCGAAATCATATGAATCAGCCATCCGAACGAACGCAATGGTACGCACTCGCGGTCATTGTGTTTCTAGCCGATCAGTCAGCCAAGAGTTACATCGATGCGACTACCCCCTTGGGATGGTCGCATGAGGTCACGTCATTTTTTAACTTGGTCCATGTGCTCAATCCTGGTGCGGCGTTCAGCTTCCTCGCCGGCGCTGGTGGCTGGCAGCGATGGTTCTTCCTTGCGATTGCCCTCGCGGTCTCAGCCTGGCTGGTGCTGCAGCTGTACAGCCCATTGCGGAAACTGGAAGGCCTTTCATATAGCCTCATCCTGGGCGGTGCATTGGGCAACGCATTTGACCGGGCCGTGCGCGGTCAGGTCATTGACTACCTCGACTTTCACCTGCGCGGATGGCACTGGCCTGCCTTCAACATAGCCGACATGGTCATTGTTGGGGGAGCGATCACACTGGTGCTTGCGTCGCTTATGAGCGGGGACAGTCCTATCGCAGCGAAAGAGCCACGGTGAACCAGAGCGTCTTGGGAGTTCCAATCTGGTATGCCTTCGATCCCGTCCACCAAAACAGGTGCATAGATGAAACCTCTGCGACACGTCCTTGCCCTCGCCGCTATCTCATTGGCACTCACAGGTTGCATGAATTCCTCGACCGCCCCAGAAAGCACTTTCACGCTGCTGGATGGCTCGTCGCTGACCACTTCCGACCTCAAAGGAAAGGTGGCGCTGATCAACTTCTGGGCGACCAGTTGCACCACATGTGTGGCGGAGATGCCGATGCTGTCGGCCAGCCACGAAAAGTTCCGTGGCCGCGGCTACGAGACCATCGCGGTGGCCATGAGCTATGACCCCCCGGCCTACGTGGTCAACTTCGCCCAAACACGCAGGTTGCCATTCGCTGTAGCCATCGACAACACCGGCGTGGTGGCCAAGGCGTGGGGCGATGTCAATGTCACGCCTACAACGTTCCTCCTCAACAAACGAGGGGTGGTAGTGAAACGCTTTGTGGGCAAGCCGGACTTCGCTGAGCTCAATCTGCTTATCGACCGATTGCTCTCTGAAAGCTAAGCCAAGCCATTTTTTTCTTCATTCTTCATCATGATCAAAACGCTTGTTTTCTGCAGCTTTGCACTTCCCTTGACCCTTGGCATGCGTTCCACCTCGCGCGCCCAGGAAGAGTTTGCCCCGGGCAGACACTATGTGGAGGTTTCTAGCTGGGTTGCTGTATCCCTTCACCGGCTGGCTGCTTTCGCCGATGATCGCGGCCTTGGCAATGAGCCTGAGTTCGGCGTCCGTGATCGCCAATGCCCTGCGACTTCGCAAGGGCTGAGATGGCTCGGCAGGCCCGGATTTGATCTAGGTTAAGTCCGTGGCCATCGCTGGGGATACCATTCGCACCATGATCTTCGCCAGAAGCACCGTATCGCGCCAAGGACGCTGGATAGCCAGCGTTCTGATTGCGGCGTTGCTTCTGATGCAGTTCGCGTTGGCCGCCTATGCCTGTCCCAAGCTGGACTCTGCAGCCCATGCGGCATCGATGCAAAAAGCGGGCATGGCCATGGAAGATGCAGTGGGTATGCCCTCCATGCCTGATTGTCACGCGATGGCGGGCACCATGGACGAGCAGGACCCTCAGCTGTGCCGAGCCCACTGTGATGGCGACAGCTTGTCCTCCCCCTCGCTCCAAGGTCTCGATCTGCAGGCGCTCGCGGCGCACGCCATCTGGGTCGCCTACGTGCTGCCTGTGATCCTGGACTCCGAGCGCCACATTGACCCTCGGGCTGTCTACGCGGAGCTGGACATTCGAGCGGGCTCTCCCCCCATCTATCTAACCCATCAGGTCTTTCGGAATTGATCGTGCACGGCTTGCGCGCTGCCTTGCAGCGTTTGCGCAAGTCTGATTTCGTGCCCTTTCATTTCGAGGACCATCATGCCCATCACCTCCTTTGGCGCTCCCTGCGAGCGCCTGTCTGCGCACCAGCGCATTCATCCCATCTCTGAGCGCATCCAGGTGCGCAACCTCCACCATCTGCGCCTGGGCGCTCTCGGGGTCCTGTTGGCCAGCATTGGCTTGGCTGGCAACCAGGCACATGCACTGGGCTTTTCCGAAGCGTTGGACCTGGCCGAGCAGCACAGCCCTCGCATCACGGCCCAGCGGCTGCAGATTGACGCGGCCAGCAGTTCCCAGAAGTCGGCGGGAACCCTGCCGGACCCCAAGCTCTCAGTCGGGATCGAGAACTTTCCCGTCAGCGGCATGGACCGCTTCAGCCTCACGCGCGAGTCCATGACCATGCAGCGCCTGGCGCTGATGCAGGAGGTGCCCAACCGCGCCAAACGAGATGCCCAGATTGCCGGCGCCGAGGCCAAGGTGGAACGCGAACGCGCCGCCCTGGGCGTCCAGCGCCTGCAGATCCGCCAGGAGCTGAGCCAAGCGTGGATCATGGCCCAGGCTATCGAGCAACGTGATCAGGTACTCACCGGTCTACTGAGTGAGAACCAGCGCCTGCAGGACAGCCTGACTGCCCGCATCGCGGGGGGAACGGCCCAAGCGGGCGATCTCCTGATGGCCAGGCAGGAGGCGCTTGCGCTGTCGGACCGCAGGGACGATCTGCAGCGGGACCGGTCCAAGGCCAGGGCGATGCTGCGGCGCTGGGTTGGCGCTCGCGCCGACGAGGCGCTACAGGGAACTCCTGGGCCGCTGAGCCGCCCCTTGGACCAACTGCGGTCGGAGGTACACCGCCATGCCGAACTGGCTCAGTACCCCGCCATGCAGGCCATGGCCTTGGCGGAAACGCGCGAAGCCCAGGCAGAAACCAAGGGTGATTGGTCCTGGGAAGTCGCCTACAGCCGCCGCGACCGACGCTGGGGCGACATGGTGTCGTTCCAGGTGACCTTTGACCTTCCCTGGCAACAGGAGCGGCGCCAGGGACCCCAGATCAAGGCCAAGCAGCTGGAGCTGCAGCGCCTGGACGCCGAGCAGGAAGACGTGACCCGCAGGCACCTGCAGGAGCTGGAGGACAGCGCCTCAGAGCTGGTGTCACTTAACAGCCAGATCGAGCGGCTGCAGTCGGCTGGCATGGGCCTGGCACAGGGGCGTGCCGAACTCGCGCTGGCCAACTACCAGTCCGCCAAAGGCGACTTGAGCACCGTGCTGGCGGCTCGGGCCCAAGTGCGGGAGACGCACTGGCGGCTCATTGATCTGCAGGCACAGCGGGACACCGTGATTGCCCGTCTGAACAGCCTGATCGCGGACTGAAGGGAGAACCACATGACCAATACCGTTTTCAAGAAGACCACTGTGGCCGTGGCACTGGTGGCTGCTGGCATTGCCCTCGGTTGGGGCGTCTCCCAATGGCGCATTGCGAGCAGTCATCCATCTGGCGCTACCCCTCCATCGGCAGAAGCGGCGAAGGCCGACCGCAAGGTGCTGTACTGGTACGACCCCATGGTGCCAACGCAGAAGTTCGACAAGCCAGGCAAGTCGCCCTACATGGACATGGCGCTGGTTCCCAAGTACGCCGATGAGGACGCACAACAAAGCACCGGTTTGAATGTCTCGGCACAAGCGGTGCAAGCCCTCGGCCTGCGCACCGCCACGGTGGAGCAGCGCGACATTGGATCCGATGTGGACGTGCTGGGCACGGTCCAGCTCAATGACCGGGATGTGAGTATCGTCCAGGCGCGTTCTGCAGGATTTGTGGAGCGTGTCTATGCCCGGGCCCCGGGTGACGTGGTGGCCGCAGGCGCGCCATTGGCCGATTTACTGCTGCCTGAGTGGGTGGCTGCGCAGCGCGAGTTCCTCGCTGTCCGGGCGCTCAAGGAAGAGTCGCTGACGGCCGCTTCGCGTCATCGGTTGTCACTGCTGGGCATGCCTGCCTCGCTCGTGGCCCAGGTGGAGCGCACGGGCGAACCTCAGGGCCGCTACACGGTGACCTTCCCACAAGCAGGGATGGTGGCCGAACTGATGGTGCGCCAGGGCATGACGGTCTCTGCGGGGGCCAGCCTGGTGCGCGTGAACGGTCTGGCCAGCGTCTGGATCGAAGCGGCCGTTCCCGAAGCGCAAAGCGGTCCCTTGCAACTGGGGCAGGACGCCCAGGTGCGCCTGGCCGCGTTTCCGGGCGAAACCCTCAAAGCCCGTGTCGTGAGCATCCTCCCAGAGGCCAACCGGGACACCCGCACGGTGCGCGTGCGCCTGGAGCTTCCCAACCCCACCCAGCGCCTGAAGGCGGGCATGTCCGGGCAGATTGTCCTGGCGGGACGCACCCAACCGGCGCTGCTGGTACCCAGTGAAGCGGTGATCCGAACCGGTAAGCGGGCACTGGTTTACGTGGTGGACGGCCCCGGCAAGTACCACCCCGTCCAGGTACAACTTGGCGCGGAAATCGATGACCGACTCGTCATTCAAAGCGGACTCACCGCAGGGCAGCAGGTGGTCGCCTCGGCGCAGTTCCTGATCGACTCGGAAGCCAGCCTGCGAGGCATCATGCCCGCTCAACCTCCCGGCAGCAGCGCACAACCCATCGCTGAACAGGGTTCCTCGGCCTCTGCGGCTCCGGCGTCCAAGAGCTTTACGGTGCGAGGGGTGGTCGATGAGGTCACGCCAACCGAGCTGACCCTTACCCACGAGGCCGTGCCTGAACTGAAGTGGCCCGGCATGACCATGCCATTCAAGCTGGCAAACCCAGAGCTGGCCAAGGCCCTGAAACCGGAGCAGCAGGTCAAGTTCACCTTCCAGCAGCAAGGCAAGGACTTCGTGATCACTGCCGTGGAAAGGATCAAGCCATGATCGCACGTCTGATCCGCTGGTCGGTGGCGAACCGACTCCTGGTTCTGCTGGCGACCGTGATGCTCACGGCCTGGGGCGTGTGGGGCGTGCGCAGCACCCCCGTGGACGCGCTCCCCGATTTGTCGGATGTCCAGGTCATCATCCGCACCTCCTACCCCGGCCAGGCGCCGCAGATCGTGGAAAACCAGGTGACCTACCCGCTGGCCACCACCATGCTGTCCGTCCCGGGCGCCAAGACGGTGCGCGGCTTCTCGTTCTTTGGCGACTCGTTTGTCTACATCCTGTTCGAGGACGGCACGGACCTGTACTGGGCACGTTCCCGGGTGCTGGAGTACATGAACCAGGTGCAGGGGCGACTACCCGCCACGGCCAAATCGTCGCTCGGCCCCGACGCCACCGGGGTCGGCTGGATCTACCAATATGCGCTGGTGGACCGCACCGGCAAGAACGATCTCGCCCAGCTGCGGGCCCTGCAGGACTGGTTCCTGAAATTCGAACTCAAGAGCCTGCCCAATGTCGCGGAAGTGGCGTCGGTGGGCGGCATGGTCAAGCAGTACCAGGTGGTGCTCGATCCGATCAAGCTCGCAGCCCAAGGGCTGACCCAGGGGCAGGTGCGTGATGCCATCCTGGGAGCGAACCAGGAAACGGGAGGGTCGGTGCTGGAGTTGTCCGGGGCCGAGTACATGGTGCGCGCCAGCGGCTACCTCAAGACGCTGGACGACTTCAGGGCCATCCCGCTGGTGTCGCGCGCCGGGATTCCCGTGCGCCTGGGCGATGTCGCAACGCTGCAGATCGGACCGGAGATGCGGCGCGGCATCGCCGAACTCGACGGCGAGGGGGAAGTGGCCGGTGGCGTGGTGGTCCTGCGCTCGGGCAAGAATGCCCAGGAAACCATCCAAGCCGTCAAGGCCAAGCTCAGCGAGCTGCAAAGCAGCCTGCCCCAGGGCGTGGAGATCGTCACAACCTACGACCGCAGTGCGCTCATTGAGCGGGCGATCCAGAACCTCACCACCAAACTCGTGGAGGAGTTCATCGTGGTGGCTGTGGTCTGTGTCTTGTTCCTCTGGCACCTGCGCTCGGCACTGGTCGCCATCATTTCTCTGCCGCTGGGGATCATGGCGGCGTTTCTGGTGATGCGCTACCAGGGCATCAACGCCAACATCATGTCTCTGGGTGGCATTGCGATCGCAGTGGGCGCCATGGTTGATGCGGCCGTGGTGATGATCGAGAACGCCCACAAGAAGCTGGAGGCCTGGCAGCACAAGCATCCCGACCGCCAACTGGTGGGGGAAGAGCGCTGGAAGGTAATCACCGAAGCCGCCGAGGAGGTAGGCCCCGCGCTGTTCTTCTCGCTGCTCATCATCACCTTGTCCTTCGTGCCCGTCTTTACGCTGGAAGCACAGGAAGGTCGCCTGTTTGGACCGCTGGCGTTCACTAAGACCTACGCGATGGCCGCAGCTGCGGCCCTCTCGGTCACGCTGATCCCGGTCCTGATGGGCTACTGGATCCGGGGCCGCATCCCAGATGAGCAAAAGAACCCGATCACGCGCGCGCTGATTGCCGTGTACCGGCCTTGCCTGGAATGGGTTCTGCACCGCCCCAAATCCACACTGGTCATCGCCGTGCTGGCGCTGACGACCACGATCTGGCCCCTCTCGCGGCTGGGGGGCGAGTTCCTGCCCAGGCTCGATGAAGGCGATCTGCTGTACATGCCTTCGGCGCTCCCGGGCCTGTCGGCACAGCGGGCGACGGAGCTTCTGCAACTGAGCAACCGGATGATCAAGACGGTTCCCGAGGTCGAGCGCGTCTTCGGCAAGGCTGGCCGCGCGGAGACCGCAACCGATCCGGCACCGCTGGAAATGTTCGAGACCACGGTGAAGCTCAAGCCCAGAGACCAATGGCGTCCAGGAATGACGCCCGAGGGTCTGATCGAGGAGCTGGACAAGGCCGTCAAGATTCCTGGCCTGTCCAACATCTGGATTCCACCCATCCGCAACCGGATTGACATGCTGGCCACCGGCATCAAGAGTCCCATCGGGGTCAAGGTGACCGGCAACGACCTGAAGGTGATCGACGGGATCGCTGCCCAAGTCGAGCAGGTCGCCAAGGGCATTCCGGGAGTGACTTCGTCGTTGGCAGAGCGCCTGACGGGGGGGCGCTACGTCGATGTCCGCATCGACCGCACGGCCGCAGGGCGCTACGGGCTGAACGTGTCCGAAATCCAGGCCGTGGTCTCCGGGGCCATCGGTGGTGAAAACGTGTCTGAAACGGTCGAGGGCTTGGCCCGCTTCCCGATCAACCTGCGCTATCCGCGTGAGTGGCGCGACTCCCCGGAACGCCTGGCCCAGTTGCCCATCTCCACGCCCATGGGGCAGCAGATCACGCTGGGCACGGTGGCCAGCATCTCCATCACCGATGGCCCCCCCATGCTCAAGAGCGAGAACGCCCGCCCATCGGGCTGGGTGTATGTCGATGTGCGGGGGCGCGATCTGGCATCGGTGGCCAATGACCTGCGCGATGCGGTGGGCCGCCAGATCAAGCTGGAGCCCGGGGTCAGCATCACGTACTCAGGCCAGTTCGAGTACCTGGAGCGGGCCAATGCCCGCCTTAAGGTAGTCGTGCCCGCCACCTTGCTGATCATCTTCGTGTTGTTGTACTTGACCTTCTCACGCATGGGGGAGGCAGGACTGATCATGGCGACACTGCCGTTCGCATTGACCGGGGGTATCTGGTTCCTGTACCTGATGAACTACAACTTGTCCATCGCAACGGGCGTTGGCTTCATTGCCCTGGCAGGGGTGGCAGCAGAGTTTGGGGTGGTCATGCTCATCTACCTCAAGCAGGCACTCGCAGAGAGATGTCCAGACGGCAAGCAGCCCACGCTGGAAGATCTGCTGGACGCGATCCGCGAAGGTGCCGTGCTGCGCGTCCGGCCCAAGGCCATGACCGTAGCCGTCATCCTGGCGGGCCTGGTACCCATCGTGTGGAGCAGCGGGACAGGCTCGGAGGTCATGAGCCGCATCGCGGCTCCCATGCTGGGCGGTATGGTGACCGCACC
This sequence comes from Acidovorax sp. Leaf191, assembly GCF_001424425.1. Taxonomy (GTDB): domain Bacteria; phylum Pseudomonadota; class Gammaproteobacteria; order Burkholderiales; family Burkholderiaceae_C; genus Acidovorax. The sequence goes on along the minus strand of NZ_LMPT01000019.1, from coordinate 1,163,776 downwards.
GCTGCTTTCTTTGTTCGTGATTCCTGCAGCCTATGTGCTGATGCGAAAGCCAAGGAGAGTGAAAACAGAGGCATCTGGAGGCTGAACGCTGCGTTGCGCAAGCTGGTGCTAGCGATAAACCAGTTGTTTCTCACTCCCAATCGCGCACGCTTGCATGCTATTTTGCGCACGGTGCAAGCGTCAGGCGTGCAAAATCTGCGGACTGACCGCCCGGAAAGAACAACAGTGGAAATTCGTAAGCGCAACAACGTGCATGTGATCGATGCAATTCGCCCGGACGTCCCCGTGCTCGTCTATGCGCACGGCTTTGGGTGTAGCCAGCATATGTGGCGACACATCACTCCGGCCTTTGAAGGTAAGTGCCACCAGGTCTTGTTCGACTACGTCGGCTGCGGCCAATCAGACTTGGCCGCCTTTGACCCCGTGAAGTACGCAAGTCTGAAAGGCTACGTGCAAGATCTGCTGGATGTATGCGACGCATTGGGCATCGAGCGCGGAGTGCATTTTGTTGGACATTCGGTCAGCGCCAGCATCGGCCTGCTGGCCTCCATCGAGCGACCTATGCTTTTTGATCGCCTGATTCTGGTCGGCCCGTCGCCTTGCTACATCAATCACGCTCCGGACTACCTTGGAGGGTTCGAGCGCCAGGATTTGGAGGGCCTATTGGACCTCATGGACCAGAACTTCATGGGCTGGTCCAGCTACCTCGCACCCATTGTGGCGGGAGCGCCGCAGGCAGACAGTCTGGGCGGAGAGCTGTCCGAGAGTTTCTGCTCAACCGATCCTACGATGGCTCGTATCTTTGCGCAGGCAACCTTCTTTGCGGATACCAGAGAGGAGCTGTCACGCGTGACCCGGCCGAGTCTGATCTTGCAGCATGGCAACGATGCGTTGGCGCCCCATTCGGTGGGGGAATACATGCACAAGAAGCTCAGGGACAGCACGCTGGAAGTGCTGGACGTGACCGGACACTGCGCCCACATGAGTCATCCGCACTTGGTGACGGCCGCCATGCAGCGATATCTCTCCTTAGCGTGAGCGAAACCGAGAGGGCGGAACATGCTGGCGGTTGATGACATCCCTTGCGCGATGATGATCACGGACCCGGTGGGGCACATCGTGCGGATGAACAGGGAGTTCCTTGTCCTGATCGGGGGCACGGAGGCGTTTTGGCTCGGCCACTCCATGGATGAACTGTTGACACCAGCTTCTCGAATTTTCAGCCAGACCCACCTGTTTCCCACGCTGCATCACGCCAAGAGTGCGCGCGAAGTATTCCTCCACCTGCGCGGTGTTGGCGGCGAGACTGTTCCTGTCATGGTCAATGCGGTCAGCAAGCGCCTGGAGACGGGCGACCACATCGTATGGGCCTTTTTTGTGGCCCGCGAACGCAGCCGTTTCGAAGGCGAGTTGATCAAGGCCCGTGCAGAGGCCCAGGGTCTTGCCCAGCGCTTGGCCGCCAGCAATGAACAGGTTGAATTGCAGAATCGCCAGCTTTCGGAACTGAGTCTCTCTGATCCGCTTACAGGTCTTAAAAACCGCCGTGCGCTGGAATTGACCGTGCAAGAGTGGCAACGGACGGCCTCTCGACAGAGTTCCGTGTCGTTGTTGATGGTGGACGTGGACTACTTCAAACGGATCAACGATGCGCATGGCCATCCCGAGGGCGACCGGGTGCTGGTGAACTTTGCTCGCCAGTTACAGGCAGGCGCCCGTGGTTCGGACCTGGTGGCGCGATACGGCGGGGAAGAATTCGTCCTCTGGTTACCTGATGCGGACGCAGAAGCCGCTGCCCGAATCGCGGAGCGGGTGCACAAATGCGCCAGACGGGTTCGCTCATTGGCGGGGCCAGTAACGGTCAGTGTCGGGCTGGCATGTGCAGTACACCAAACCGGAGCGGATTTCCTCGCCCGGCTGCTAAAACGCTCTGATGAAGCTGTTTACAGGGCAAAGGCGCTCGGGCGCAACTGCACAGTGGTTAGTGACTGAGTCACCCAGCCTCGCGCAGCTCACCAGCGTTTGGAATAGTGATAGCTTCCCCCGCAAAGAACGTTCGCGGTGAGACTACTTGGATGGCATGGCTGCTTGGCGGTCCACCATCATTTGCATCATCTGCTCCATCATGGCCATACGGCGCTCCATTTGAGCGTGCATGCCCATCATGCCTCCCATACCCGAGTTTCCGGAGGCTGCAGGCATGGCAGGTTTGGTCTGCGCCCCTTGCTGCATCATTCCCATCCCCATGCCACCAGAACTACCCGCGCCCATCGTGGCCATGCCTGACTGCATGAGCTTCATGTGCTCCTCCATCAGCGCTGAGCGTTCGGCGGGAGTCTTGGCCGCCTGCATTTTTTTGTGCATTTCCTGCATCGCCTTCATCTGACGATCAAAGGCGTCCGGTGCAGACGCGGCAGTGGCTGCCGGGGCAGACTGGGTTGTGACGCCGCCGCTCTGTGCATCTCCGGGGTGGTGGCCTGCGTGTTCGTCCTCAGGTTTTGGCGATTGCGCGACGGCACAGCCTGCCACGAATAGGGTTGTCAACAGCCCAGCGACGATGTTCAGACGCATGATGGTCTCCTTGGTAGTTCAACTGCAGCATGACGACGTCTGCCTTGCACCGTCTTGATCCACGTCAACAGGGGCTACGGGCCGAGACGCACAGCAGCAGCCACCGGTTGTTCGGCGAGATGCAGGACTCACCGCCGCGTCTGCTTTATATCCAGCACGCTCAATCGCTGAGCGGACAAGCTCCACGGTGCTTTCTCCGGCTTGCGCCGGGATGCGTACCTGACGTGTAGCTACGTCGATTTCTACTTCGACGCCCCCAGGCAGTTGGGCCTGAGCTATTGCACGACCAATGCGCTGGGCGCAAGTGCCGCACGTCATATCAGGAACATTGATATGGACCATGTGAGCCTCCTTTGGTTGATTCACGTTTTGACTATGAACCTTGCCACGGTGGGAAGGTCAAGGCCTCACGGAATTCAATCGGCATATAAGCTCGGAAAGCAGCAAACGAGCCCATTGCTGGTGGTGTCTCTACGAGTTAGAACGCTCGCGCCTTGGGTGAACGACCGTCGAAAATCTCCATCTCAGCCGAGGGGAAGGACACCTTTGGCGCCTTGCGCATTCCCGCCGCGTGCCTAGCGCGCAGGCGCCACCATAGCGGTGGCAATTGCCAAATGCTGGGCTGGCCCTGTACCTGCCTGAGAGAGAAAGCCCTCGGCGAACGAGAAGTTTTTAGCAGATCGAACCACATGCGCTTGGAATGCAAGCGACTCGTTGACAAGTGCAAGGGACAAAAATTTGACCGACAACTCCAGAGTGACGACGACCTTGGAATCGTAGTGACCCAAACCGGCAAGCACGAAGGCTGCATCAAAACCTGCGGCGATAACACCGCCATTGATTGCGGAGGTTCCTCCACCTCCCTGAAGGCCAGATTCGATTTTGGTGAAATTGATGATCGCCAAGCCTGGCTCTTTGAACGCCCCCCTAAACCCAAACCAAGCAATTTCTTTCCTGGCGTTGAATTGAGCCAATTGCTCTTCGCGCTGAGTGGAGACTAGGCGAAACGGGATGGTCGGACTATGCATGGGAAAGCAATGGTGCGTTTACCGTCCAAATGTACATTGAGGGCTCGTCCAAATGTACATTCAGGATGCGTCCAACCTTGCATCCAAGACACTTGCGGCAGGGGATTTCTCGAATGAAGGTTCGATAGTTAGGGCAACGCTGATTAAGGTCCACCGTTGATGGGGGTCAAACGTTATCCGCAGATGAAGCAGCAGACCCTGGCAATGGCCGCAGATCAAGACAACGGATTCGAGCATTCGCGCAAACCCACCCGACGCGAAGATTTCTTGCGGACCATGCAGACAATAGTGCCATGGGCCGCTCTGTGTCAGGTGATAGAGCCGCACTACCCCAAGGCAGGCAATGGCCGCCCGCCCATTGGCCTGGAGCGGATGCTGCGCATCCATTTCCTGCAACACTGGTTCAACCTGGCCGATCTGGCGTGCGAGCAGGCCCTGTATGACAGCGCCAGTCTGCGCCGCTTTGTGGGCATTGACCTGGGTCGCGAACGCGTGCCCGATGCCACCACGCTGCTGAAGTTGCGCAAACTGCTCCATGAGCACAAACTGGGCGAAGCCTTGTTCGCCAAGGTAGGCCAGCAATTGCAGGAGCGGGGCTTCAAGGTCAATACCGGAACCATCGTGGATGCCACCATCATCGCAGCGCCCAGTTCTACCAAGAACGCCGACAAGGCGCGTGACCCCGACATGCATCAGACTCGCAAAGGCCAGCAATGGTATTTCGGCATGAAGCTGCACATTGGCGTGGACAGTCAAAGCGGGCTGGCGCACAGCGCTGTGGTGACGGCGGCCAACGTGCACGACAAACATCCGCTGCCCGATCTGCTGCATGGCAACGAACAGCGCGTGTACGGCGACTCGGCCTACGCCGGCCAGAAAACACTGATAGCGAGCAAAGCCCCCAGGGCCAAGGACTTCACCAACCAGCGCACCCGCCGTGCGGGCGAGGTGGACGAAGTTCAGCGGGCCAAGAACCGCAACAAGTCACGGGTGCGCGCTCGGGTCGAGCATGTCTTTGCGGTGGTAAAGCGCCTGTGGGGATTCACCAAGGTGCGCTATCGCGGGCTGCAAAAGAACGCCACGCGTGCGTTCACGGCCTTGGCGCTGGCCAACATCTACCTTGCCCGAGGGCGCCTGCAGGGACAGGTGCGCCCGTAAGGGTCCGAAGGGGGCTCAAAGGCTCCCGAAACAGGCCCTGTGGGGCAAAGCACAGTATCTTTGCGGGCCATTTGGCATTCAAATGGCTTTGCGATGGATATGACGTTACTTGTTCAGCATTGCCTTAAGCTGGCTTGAAAGCGCAAGCCATGTGAGGAGCTAATAGATTGGTGTTCTCTATCTCCATCCAAAAATATGGCCCACTACTCCGAACGACCGATGAGAGATCGTCAGCGGACTTCCATAGCGGCAGGACGAGCGACGGCAACCGCTGCAAAACAGATCTCCAGCGTGCGAGCGCCGCCACTCTCAGGCCCGCGCCACCGGCACATCCTCCCACCGCGTCGTGTACTGCGGCGTTCGCCTCTCCTGCTTCATCCCCCAGCCCTTGCCCTTGTTGGTGCCCCCCGTGGCACCTGAATGCACGGTGCCCTTGCCATAGCGCTGGTTGAGCGCATCCAAAGCCACCATCAGCTGGGTGCGGTCCCGGTGGTCTTCATCCTCCAGATCCAGCTCTCCCTGCAGCGCATTGCCCGGCACCAGGTCCAGCAGCATCACCCCTGCCTTGGCCATCTTGTACCCAGGCTCGTACATGCGGCGCATGCCAGCTACAGCCGCCCACACCAGCTTTCCCGTGTCAGCCGTAGGCCGGCGCAGTGGCACCACGATGCTGCGGTTGAATCGGGGTCCGGGTCGGAAAGGTGAGGTGTGGCAGAACACCAGCAGCTGGCTTGCCAGGCTCCCTTGCTTGCGCAACTTCTCGGCCGCACGGCTGGCGAACTCGCTCACGGCCTCCACCAGCGGCGGCAGCTCCGTCACCGCCTGGCCGAATGACCGGGTGCAGGCGATCTCTCTCTTGGGCTCGGGCGCGTCATCCAGCTCAATGCACTGCATACCCTGCAGTTCGCGCACGGTGCGCTCCAGCACCACGCTCCAGCGCCTGCGCACCATGGCTGGGTCCAGCCGGGCCAAGTCGAGCACCGTATGCACGCCGCATTCATGCAGTTGCGCGCCGATCTTGCGGCCCACGCCCCAGACTTCTTCCACCAGCGTGCTGGCCAGCACATCGTCCAGGTCTTGAGCCGGCAAGGCGGACAGGTTGCAGACCTGCGCCAGCTCGGCGGGGTAACTCCCCGGTTTGCGCTCGGCCGTCTTGGCGATGTGGTTGGCCAGCTTCGCCAGCGTCTTGGTCTGGCCAATCCCAATGCCGCAGGGGATGCCCACCCACTGGTGGATGCGGGCGCGGATGGCGTGGCTGCGTGTGATCAGGTCGCCCCGCAGGCCCTGCAGGCCCACGAACGATTCATCGATGCTGTAGATCTCTTGTGAAGGCCCCAGACCCGCCGCCAGGCTCATCATCCGGTTGCTCATGTCGCCGTATAGGGTGAAGTTGGCACTCAAGGCCACCAGGCCGTGGGTCTCTTCCATGTGCCGAATCTGGAACCACGGCGCCCCCATCTTGATGCCCAGGGCCTTGGCTTCATTGCTGCGGGCGATGGCGCAGCCATCGTTGTTGCTCAGCACCACCACCGGGCGGCCGTTCAGGCTGGGGCGGAAAACCCGCTCACAGCTCACGTAAAAATTGTTGCCATCCACCAGCGCATACATGCTGGCCTCCGTCCATCAGATCAGGTGAGAAACAGCTTCACGCACCCGCTCACCACGCCCCACACCTCAATGGTCTGGCTTTCTCGGGGAATGATGTCGGGATAGGTAGGGTTGGCCGCCCGCAGCTTGATCCGGCCGGCGCGCTGGTGCAGATACTTCACGGTGCATTCGCCGTCCACAATGGCCACGACGATGCTGTTGTGCTTGGGCTTGATCGCCCGGTCCACGGCGATGATGCTGCCGTCCTCGATGCCAGCGTCCCGCATCGAGTCGCCCCGCACGCGCCAGAAATAGGTGGCCTGGGGGTGCTTCACCAGCAACTGCATGATGTCCAGCCGCTCCACCACGAAGTCGTCCGCTGGCGATGGAAACCCCGCGCGCACGCTCACCCCGCACAGGGGCAAGGCCAGCGACTGCGCCGCCGTGTCGTACGGCACCGGTAGCGAGGAATTCCAAAGACTGTACATATTTACAGTATAGCTCCCTGCTGCCAGAATGATGCCATGTGTACCTACTACGAGGTCCCGGGCCGTGAGCAGCTGGTGCTGCACTTCGGTGACGTTCCCGAGGAAGAGTGGCGCGACAAGATGAGCCCGCTGTACCGTGGGCCGTTCCTGCGGGCCAAGGGCGAAGCTGGACGAGAACTGGTGGTAGGCCAGTGGGGCATGATCCCGCCGCACTCCAAGACGCACATCCCTACCGGCACGGACGGCAAGCGCCTGAGCACCGTCAACGCCCGGCGCGAGGGCATGGCCAAGTCATGGACCTACGGCGGCCCCTGGCGCAAGGGGCAGCGCTGCATCATCCCGGCGCAGCTGTATGTCGAACCCTACTGGGGCACAGGCAAGCACATCCCATGGCAGTTCGAGCGGGCCGACGGCGAGCCCTGGGGCTTGGCGGGCCTGTGGAGCGAATGGACCGACCCGGCCACGGGCGAGGTGCTGCCCAGCTACACCATGATCACGCAGAACTGCGACGACGTGCCGGTTCTCAACCTGATGCACCGGCCTGACCCCAAGCGCGCGCCCGACATGCAGGACAAGCGTACCGTGGTGCCGCTGGAAAAGGGGGACTGGGATACTTGGCTGCGAGGCACTATCGAGCAGGCAGAGGCGCTGATCAAAGTGCCGCCACTGGAGCTGTTTGTGCACCGGGCGAAAGATCCGGCACAGCAGGTAGAGTTACCTGTCGAATCAGTGTGATGCATGAAGAAGCCCTCACCCTTTGGCGAATTCAGCGCCATGGAACTTGGCATACCAACTGCTTGGGTTGAATTGATGCAGTTGCAAGACTTCCCATGGTGGTGGCACATCGCATTTGCGGGTGCTGGTGCCGTGGGGAGTGTTCACTGAACCGCAGGGGCGGGCAGGCAGATCGGGCTCCCTTTGGGGAGCCCTTTCTGTTTGTGCCCCCCACTCTGCAAGCAGCTGTAAATCCCTGCAGGATCTGAGCATTCGGGCCAGAAGCGAACCGTGAACGGTGCTCCAATCTGGCATCTTTTTTTTCCACTTGCTCGCCTCTTCTGTGAATCGTTTTTTCTCTTGTCCAGGCCGTGTGCGCCTGGCGGCTGTGCTGGCCCTGTCTCTTGCCGGCATTGCTCTCCCGAATCTTTCCTGGGCACGTTCTCAGCAGTTCGACAGTGCGGCGCTGCTCACGCCCGAACCCACCTCCTTTGCGCAATGCCCGCAGTTCTTTGCGAATGGAACTCCTCCGGCCATCACGCCCCGGCCACAGCTGCGCGAGCTTTGCTATGAAGCGTTTGCGATATTGCACTCCGGGGCGACGAAGACGCCAGTGTTTGTGGCCCAGCGGTTGAACCGCAGGCTCATCGAGGATGCCGATGAGAAACGGGCCAAACGGTTTTTTGCGGATGCGCGCTTGCCCAGTGGCGAACGGGCGGAGCTGGAGGACTACAAGAACTCTGGCTACAGCCGTGGGCACATGGCACCTGCGGGAGATATGCCAACGCCAACGGCCATGGCCCAGAGCTTCAGTTTGGCGAATATGGTCCCCCAGAATGCTCAGCACAACGGTGGCGCCTGGAACAAGATTGAGCAGGACACGCGGCACTATGTAAAGCGGGCCAAGGGGGATGTGTTTGTGATCACAGGTCCCGTTTTCACCGAGAGCAGTCCGCGCGTTGGAGACAACGGCGTGCGCGTGCCGACCTATCTCTACAAGCTGGTGTACGACGCGACGACACAGCGGGCATGGGCGCATTGGCAGGCGAACCGTGAGCGTGAGGTAGCTGGGCCACCGATCAGCTATCAGGAACTGGTCAAACGCACGGGGATTGAGTTCTTAAACAAAGGTGGTCAGCAGCGCTAAGCCCAGGCGCGACTATGTAGTTTAACGCAGCCAGAAGCTCTCATGCCACAGATGACAGGCTGCGTCCACACATGTACACATGTCTTGAATCCGTGAGAAAACGTCATATCCTCGAGGGTCGCAATTCTTCGATATCGGCCCACGAAGGGGCAAGCTGCGCTCCATGAAAACCCCCGCTGCTTTCACTCCTGCTGATTTCGAGAGGTCCGTCCACAGCGTGTGCCCGAGTTCCACACCGAACTTTGATCGACGTGAGTGTCCAGACAGGTTAGTTGGCCGCATTTCACAGCTAACTGATCTGAGGGACTGGAGTTCGGTGGCACAGGCACTGCCGGAAAGGTGCAGCGAAGTCCAATGCATCCTGCTCGTCTTGGAGTCACCCCACATCGATGAATACGGGTCCAGGCAGCCGTACACGCCCTGGCCCGCAAATGGGGTGACGGGGCGCCACATCCGCAAACGAGCCGGATTGCTCGTGCCTCCGTGTTGGAATAAGAACGAGACCCAGCTTTACTTGATCAACGCCATCCCCCTATCAATGCTCGCTCGGTCAGGCCACTCGCCTTTACAGGAGCAAAGTGTTCCGTGAGGCATGGGACAGCGGAGCGAGGGCGTACTTTCAGGAACGGCTCAAGCTGATTTACCGCCAAGGGGATCTTGTCGTGAACGCGTGCACAGTCGGGAAACCTGGGCCCTCATTGAGAGCGCTCGTCGAAGCCGCGATTGAAGAGGTGCTTCCCAATTCACTGCGCTCAAGGCGCGAGCACCCTTTCCGATGGATGAGCGATGAAGCAGTGCGTCGAACTTGGAAATGACACTCTGACCAGAGCAGGCTCCGCAAAGTCGGTGCAGAGTTGACCAAAAACTGTCCGTTAGACGCGTCTGGGGCTGAGTTACGGTGTTCTCGCACCAGACCGATTGCACAGTCAGTGCCCAAGTATCAAAGGGCCCCTGATAAGCCACTTGAACACCACTTCAGGCTCCGGGTGCGTTGGTTGCAACTTCCGCTCATCAACTTTGAAACTGTCACCAGACTGTCACCAGCCCCAAAATGGAAAAAAGCCCGCTATGTTTTAAATAGCAGGCTTTCTAATATCTACAATGTGTTGGTGGTAGGACGTACAAGATTCGAACTTGTGACCAACGGATTAAAAGTCCGCTGCTCTACCAACTGAGCTAACGTCCCGACCTGTTGCAGGCAGCCGATTGATCAACTGCTGCAAAGCCTTGGATTATAGCGTCTTTTTGAGTGGTTTTTTCTGAATGCCAGCAGCGAGCTGATCGAGCACCCAGCCGGCGGCGCATTGGCCGAAGGTGGCGGTCACGGCCACGACAGAGCCGTAGCCGTGGCAATTCAGGGAGCCGTCGCCGTCGATGTTGCACGACGCATCGGGCGCGGCGACCGCCTCGCGGCTGAAGACGCAGGCGACTCCGATCTTCTTGCCGTCCCGCGGAGCGCGGTGCTCCTTGCGCAGCCGGTAGCGCACCTGGGCCAGCAGCGGGTCGTGCGTGGTGAGCGACAGGTCATCGACGTCGACCTTGTGCGCATGGCGCTTGCCGCCAGCGGCACCGACCACGATGTGCAGCACTCCCACATGGCGCGCCCAGGCGGCCATGGCGGTCTTGGCCTTGACCTGGTCGCAGGCATCGACCACGGCATCGACCGGATGCGGCAGCAGGCCGGGCCAATTCTCCGGGGTGGCGAAGTCGTCCACACAATGGACGGTGCAGGCAGGGTTGATCTGCGCGATGCGCTGCTGCATCGCCACGACCTTGGCCTGGCCGACGGTGTCGGTCAGCGCGTGGATCTGGCGGTTGATGTTGGATTCGGCGACATGGTCCATGTCCACCAGGGTGATGTGCCCCACCCCGCTGCGCGCCAGGGCCTCGGCGGTCCACGACCCCACACCGCCGACGCCGATGACGGCCACGTGGGCGTGGCGGATGCGGGCGGCACCCGCAACCCCGTACAGCCGCTCGAGCCCGCCGAAGCGCCGCGCCAGCTCTGCGGCAGGCGCGGCGTCCGGCAAAGAGACCTCGACGGTCATTGCTACTTCAGGCGCGAGAGACGCTCTTTGGCCGCCATGGCGGCTTCAGACTGGGGATAGGCCTTCACCAGATCTTCCAGCGTCTTGCGGGCTGCACGGGTGTCCTTGAGCTCGATCTGGCAGTTGGCGATCGACAAGGCGGCTTCCGGCGCGCGCGCGTGGGTCGGCGCGTCTGCCAGCATCAACTTGAAGTTGTTGATGGATTCCTTGTAGTCGCGCGTCGCGTACTGGGCATTGCCCAGCCAGAAGCGGGCCGACGGCACAAAGCCGCTGCGAGGGTATTGCCGCACGAACGCGGCAAAGGCGGCACTGGCGTCCGGAAACTTGCCCGAACGGAACACGGCCAGTGCGGCGTCGAAGTCTCGTTTTTCAGCCGGGTCGGCCTGGAATTCCTGGCCGTCCTGCGTCACCTTCACGGGCTCGAACTGCCGCAGGCGCTCGTCCACGCCCTGGGCGATGTCCTTTTGCCGCTTTTGCAGGTCCGCCGCATCACGCAGCAATTGCTCGTTCTGGCCGCGCAGCTTGGACTGCTCCACGCGCAGGGTCTCGATCTGCGTCTGCAGGTCAAGCAAACTGCGGCGCAGCTGGCTGTTGTCTTCGCCCAGCCTGCGCACCTCGTCCGAAGAGCGCTGCTGGGCGGCCTGCAGGCCGTCGACCCGTTGGCGCATCTCCAGGATGGCGCGGCGTGCTTCATCGTCCTCAAACAGCGCTGCGTGGCTTGCCGGCACCAACACTGCCAGCAGCGTCGCCGCTGCCAGCGCCTTGCGGGGGAAGGAAAAAGACAACGCGCGCATCAACGATAAGACAGTTCAGCGCGGCGGTTTTGCGCGTGAGCGTCTTCCGAGTTGCCCGCCGCTGCGGGCTTTTCCTTGCCGAAGCTCACCGCTTCGATCTGGTTGTCCGGCACGCCCAGCAGGCCCAGCGAACGGCGCACGGCTTCTGCACGCTTTTGGCCCAGTGCCAGGTTGTACTCACGGCCGCCGCGGTCGTCGGTGTGGCCTTCGATCATGACCTTGCGGTTGCCGCCGGACTTGATGAAGCGGGAGTGCGCTTCGATCAGCGACTGGAATTCAGGCTTGATCACGTAGCTGTCGTAGTCGAAATACACGATGCGGGCCACGCCCTGGGGGCCTGCCGCGTCACGCGCCGATTGGCCCAGGTCCACACCTGCCACACCGCTTTGCGCCGTGTTGCCGGAATTGGCGCCACTGTTGTTCGCGCCTGTGGTCGAGGTAGCGTTCTTGTCTTCGACAGGCACGTCGTCCAGCTTCACACCGGAGCTGCAACCAGCCATGAGCGCGACGATGGAAAGGGCGAGGGTAAAGCGTTTGATCATCCAAAATTCTCCTGAAAACTTGATAACTGAAACTGAAAATTAGTTCACTGCTTTTGAAACGGACCCCAGTCCGGTTCGCGGATATCGCCAGCCTGCCCCGCCAGACGCGCCTTGATCTTGCCGTCGAGCGTGGTGGTCATGAGCGCTTCGCGGCCCTGCTGCTGGGTCGCGTACACGATCAGGCGGCTGTTGGGCGCAAAACTGGGGTTTTCGTCGGCCGTCGAGTCGGTCACGGCATTCACCGTACCGCTGGACAAATCCATGACGTGGAGCTTGAAGGCGCCGCCCACACGGGAGATGTAGGCCAACCACTTACCGTCAGGGCTCACGCTCGGCGAGATGTTGTAGGACCCGGTGAAGGTCACGCGCTCGGCGTTGCCGCCGGATGCGGTCACCTTGTAGATCTGCGGCGCACCGCCGCGGTCGCTCACGAAATAGATGCTGCGGCCGTCGCCCGAGTACACGGGCTCGGTGTCGATGCCCGCGCTTTGCATCAGACGGCGTGGCTCACCGCCGTTGGCGTCGATGGTGTACAGCTGGGAGCCGCCATCGCGGCTCAACGTGACCGCCAGCGAGCGGCCGTCCGGCGCCCAGGCGGGCGCACTGTTGGAGCCGCGGAAGTTGGCGATCAGGCGGCGGCGGCCCGATGCGACGTCGTGCACGTACACCACCGGCTTGCGCGACTCGAACGACACGTACGCCAGCTGGCCGCCATTGGGGGACCAGGCAGGCGAGATGATGGGCTCGGGGCTGGACAGGGCCGATTGCGAGTTTTCGCCATCGGCATCGGCCACCCACAGGCTGTAGCGCGGGCCTGTCTTGGTGACGTAGGCGATGCGCGTGGAGAAGATGCCGCGCTCACCGGTGAGCTTTTCGTAGATGAAGTCTGCGATGCGATGGGCCACCAGGCGCAGGTCTCCCTGCGTGACGACGAAGCTCTGGCCACCCAGGTCCTGGCCCTTGACGACGTCCCACAGCCGAAAGCGGATGTCGAAACGGCCATCGGACAGCCGCGTGATGCTGCCGGTGGCCAGCGAATCGGCGCTTTTCTGGCGCCACAGGGCGACGTCCGGGCGGGCCGTTTCATCCAGCGCGGCACCCGTGGCGTCGACAGCGCGGAACTGGCCGCTGCGCTCCAGGTCGGCCTGCACGATGGCAGCGATCTTCTGGGGTGCCTGCGCTTCGCCCCGGAAGGGCGCTATGGCGATGGGCAACTGGGTGAGACCCACACCCGTGACCTCGACGCGAAACTGCGCAAGGGCCGGAACGGCGGGTGTGGCGATCAGCGCGGCCAGCACGTGGCGGCGCAGGGGGTGCGGCAGGGCCGCGGAAGGTTTTTGAGATGGGATTCGATCTGTGGTCATTGGCATCCAGCATTGGCCGAACAGGACATTGAACAGGCTCTGAGCAACCCCGAATGTTACACACAGCGGGAAAACCCCTGTGACAAACTGTGCGCCAGTCCTGCAAAGGGTGCTCATTTTTTTGAGATGCGGCGCGGCGGCACACTGCGGCCGGCTGCAGGCACAAACGTAGAATCGGCCGCACATGCAAGCCACCAACCCAGGCGCCGCGCCTGCCCCAGCCCCCGTCGCCCCCCCTGCCAGCCTGACCACACGCCTTAAACGGTTATCCGTTTACTTTGGCAACCAGCGGCTGGCCTGGAGCCTGGCGATTGCGGCGACGCTCATCGGGGCCATCACCGAACCGCTCATACCCGCCTTGCTGCAGCCGCTGCTGGACCGGGGCTTCACCCAGGGCACCCTGCAGCTGTGGATGGTGCCGCTGGCCATTCTGGGGATCTTCTTCGTGCGGGGCCTGGCCCAGTTCGTCGGGCAGTACGCCCTGGCGCGCATCGCCAACGAAGGCATGCTGATACTGCGCCAGTCCTTGTTCGACCGCGTGCTTGCGGCCGAGATGGGCCTGTTCACGCGCCAGTCGGCCAGCGCGCTGTCCAACACCGTGGTGTACGAGGTGCAGACCGGCGCCACGCTGCTGGTGCAGGCGCTGATGGGGCTGTCGCGCGACGGCTTCACGCTGCTGGCCTTGCTGTTTTACCTGCTGTACCTCAACTGGCAGCTCACGCTGATCGTGGCGGTGGTGGTGCCCGGCGTGGCCTGGATCATGAAGACCCTGTCAAAACGGCTGTACCACCTGACCAAGAGCAGCCAGCAGGCCACGGACGAACTGGCCTATGTGGTGGAAGAAAACGTGCTGGCCCACCGCATGGTGCGGCTGCATGGTGCCCAGGAGGGCCAGGCGGAGCGCTTTGCGGGGCTGAGCGGCAGCCTGCGGCGCCTGGCCATCAAGTCCACGATTGCGTCCGCCGCGATGACGCCCCTCACGCAGTTGCTGGCGGCCGCCGCACTGTCGGTGGTGATCTGCATCGCGCTGTGGCAAAGCCGTGGCGCGGTGGACACCAAGGACGTCACGGTGGGCGGATTCGTGTCGTTCATCACGGCCATGCTGATGCTCATCGCGCCCATCCGGCGCCTGGCCGATGTCGCCAGCCCCGTCACGCGCGGCGTCGCCGCGCTGGAGAGGGGGTTGGCACTCCTGGGCGATACGGGTGCCGAGAGTGGCGGCCAGTACCGCACCGACCGCGTGAAGGGTGAGCTGGCACTGAACCGCGTGACGGTGTCTTTCGGGCCAGACCACGCGCCGGCCCTGGACCAGGTCAGCCTGCGGGTGGCTCCCGGTGAAATCGTGGCGCTGGTGGGGCCGTCGGGCGCGGGCAAGACCACGCTGGTCAACCTGCTGCCGCGGTTCGTGATGCCGTCGGCCGGCGAGATTCTGGTGGACGGGCAGCCGCTGCCCGACTGGGACCTGGGCTCGCTGCGCTCGCAGTTTGCGATGGTGAGCCAGGACGTGGTCATGTTCAACGACACCATTGCCGCGAACGTGGCGCTGGGCCACGCCGTGGACGAGCAGCGCGTGCTCGACTGCCTGGACGCCGCCAACCTGGCCGCCCACGTGGCCGCCCTGCCCCAGGGCATCCACACGGTGGTGGGCCACAACGCCACGCAGCTGTCGGGCGGGCAGCGCCAGCGGCTGGCCATTGCACGGGCGCTGTACAAGGACGCGCCGATCCTCATCCTGGACGAAGCCACATCGGCGCTGGACACCGAGTCGGAGCGTCTGGTGCAGGACGCGCTGCAACGCCTGATGCAGGGCCGGACCACGCTGGTGATTGCGCACCGCCTGTCCACCATCGAACATGCCGACCGCGTGGTGGTGATGGAGCGCGGCCGCATTGCCGAGCAGGGAACGCATGCCGAACTGATGGCGCAGGGCGGGCTCTACGCGCGCCTGCAGTCACGCCCGGCATCGGGTGAAGCCGCTCCGCTGGGCTGAGACAGCTGCGCAGAGAACGCGCACGCGTCAGAGGCGGCAGCATGTGGAGTAGCACCGCACAACGGCCCAGGCAACGCTCCAGGGCATGAAGGGTCCGGCAGCCAGGGACCTCCGTCAGGAGGCGCCGCTCAATGCGGCCCTATTGCCCCCCTTGCTCCCTGCCCTCACCGACCCACCCTACCACTGGCCGCGATTGGGCTGCCGGCGCCGCAGCGCCTCCGCAATCTTCGCGGCCGAGTCCGTGCGGTTCACGCGCATCGCGAAGTCGGCCGCGGTCAGGCCCAGCTGGTTCTTGAGCGTAGGGTCAGCGCCTTCGTCCAGCAGCAGCTGCACCGATGCCAGCGATCCGTACTGCGCGGCCATCATCAGCGGCGTGGTGCCGTTGGGCGACGTGGCGTCGATGTAAGCATGGTTCTCGATCAGCAGCGCGATGATCTGCGTGTGCTGCGCAGACCCGGCAGACGCCGCATAGTGCAAGGGCGCCCAGCCGGTCTTGTTCACGTCGGCATCGCGCGCCATGAGGGCCCGCACGATGTCGATATGGCCTTTGATGGCCGCCAGCATCAGCGGGCTTTCATCCTGGGCGTTGCGCACCTCGACCTTGATGTTGCGTGCCGCCAGCAGCGCCGTGAAAGCCTTGAGCGAGTCATTCTGCAGCGCGATCAGCAGGCCCGCCTGCCCTTTGGCGTCGCGCGTGTTCGGATCGAAGCCGCGGCGCAGCAGCGCCGTGATGGCGTTGCCGTCGTCCCGCTGGATGGCCGAGAAAAAATCTTCGTACGCTCCGGCCCACGCCCAGGGCGCGACCAGGGCCGCGGCCAGGCCCGCCAGCACCTTGCGGCGGGGCGTGCGCGCAGGGTTTGCGCCAGCCGCCGCGGTCGCCGTGGCGTTGGTGATGATGGTGGTGTCGATGGCGGGCGATGCCCCGTCTGCGTGCACGTTCGTCATGCGGTGACCCCCTTGAACAAGGTTTCGAAATTGCGGCTGGTGGCCTCGGCCACCTCTTCCACCGCGATGCCCTTGGTCTGGGCCACCTGCTGGGCCACGTACGGCACATAGGCCGGGCTGTTGGTCTTGCCGCGGTAGGGCACGGGCGCCAGGTAGGGGCTGTCGGTCTCGATCAATGTGCGGTCCAGCGGCACGTAGGCCACCACGTCGCGCAGCTCCTGCGCGGTCTTGAAGGTGACGATGCCCGAAAACGACAGGTAGTAGCCCAGGTCCAGCGCGGCGCGGGCCACCTGCATGGATTCGGTGAAGCAGTGGAACACGCCCCCGGCGATGTTCCCGGCGCCGTCCTCGCCCTCCTCCCGCAGGATGGCCAGCGTGTCGTCCGATGCGCTGCGGGTGTGGATCACCAGCGGCTTGGCGCAGGTGCGCGCTGCGCGGATGTGGTTGCGAAAACGGTCGCGCTGCCACTCCAGGTCGGCAATGCTGCGGCCGCCCTTGCGGTCTTCCATGCCGTAGTAGTCAAGCCCGGTCTCGCCGATCGCCACCACCCGGGGCAGCGCGGCGCGGGTCAGCAGGTCCTGCACGGTGGGCTCCTGCACACCCTCGTTGTCGGGGTGCACGCCCACCGTGCTCCAGAAGTTGTCGTGGGCCGTGGCCAGAGCGTGGACGCCCTCGAACTCCTCCAGCGTGGTGCAGATGCACAGGGCCCGGTCCACCTGCGCCTGGGCCATGGCTTGGCGGATGGCGGGCAACTGGCTCAGCAGTTCCGGAAAGTTGAGATGGCAGTGCGAGTCGGTGTACATGCGGTATCAGGAAAACGAAGCGGTAACAAACGGGGCGGACCGGTGAGTTGCCGGGCAGCGAAGCTAGTGCGACCACCCTGGCGCGCGTAAGTTCTGCCCCCAATAAAAATGCCGACACGCCTGCGCGGGTCGGCACCGGGCACGCAGGCCGTGTCAGATGGTCTGGGTCGGACGGTCGGAGCCCAGGGCCGTGCCCAGAAGCTCTTCGATCTTGACCTTGAGCTGGCGCGACTTCTCGTCCTTGGGGAACTGGATGCCCACGCCCTGCGTGCGGTTGCCCGCCGCGCGGGCCGGCGTCACCCAGGCCACGCGGCCTGCCACGGGGTAGCGCTGCGTATCGTCCGGCAGGGTCAGCAGCACATAGACATCATCGCCCAGCTTGTAGTCGCGCTGGGTGGGGACAAATATGCCCCCTTCGGCAAAAAAGGGAATGTAGGCCGCATACAAGGCCGCCTTTTCCTTGATGGCCAGCTGCATGACGCTGGGGCGGGGTGCGGTGGAAGGACTGCTCATGGGTGGGTGCCTGGGGCTGGTTGCCTGGAGTGTAGGGTGTTTCGCGCCTGCGCCACAAGCGCCTCCAGCATGAGCCCTGCGTTGAACGGATGCTCTGCGGTGCGCGCCTCCTTGGCCAGCGCGCGCGACCAGCGCGTGAGCGCGCCCAGCGGCGGCACCGCCTTGGGCAGGTCGGCGGCAGCGAAGTAGCGTGGCGCGGCGCCCACGCTTGCGGCCATCAGGTCGTGGCAGAGCTTTTGCAGTGCATCGATGGCCTGGGCGGGCGCCCAGTCGCCCAGCGCGGTGACGTCGCCCTTGGCCATGGCCTGGGGCAGCGCGGACCACGCCTGCGGGCTGCGGCCGGACTGGGCCCAGGCCAAGGCATCGTCGGGCCGGCCGCCTGCGGCACGCAAGAAGGCCTTCGCCGCATCGTCGGCCACGCCCTGCCCGCGCAGCCACTGCAGCATCTCGGCCTCGGCCGGCCAGGCCATCGCATGGCCCAGGCAGCGGCTGCGGATGGTGGGCAGCAGCTGGTGCGCGGCCTCGCTGGCCAGCACGAAGCGCACATCGCCCGGCGGCTCCTCCAGCGTCTTGAGCAACGCGTTGGCCGTGATGTGGTTCATCTGCTCGGCCGGATACACCAGCACGGCCTTGCCGCGGCCCCGGGCCGAGGTGCGCTGCGAAAACTCCACCGCATCGCGCATGGCCTCCACGCGGATCTCGCGGCTGGGCTTGCGCTTCTTGTCGTCGATATCGGCCTGCGCCTTTTCGGACAGCGGCCAGCCCAGCGCCATCATCTGCACCTCGGGCATCAGCACGCACAGGTCCGCATGGGTGCGCACCTCGATGGCGTGGCAACTGCTGCACTGGCCACAGGCGCCGTTCGGGCCGGGCGTGTCGCACAGCCAGGCGCGCACCATCTCCAGGCCCAGCGCGTACTGCCCCAGGCCCGACGGGCCCTGCAGCAGCCAGGCATGGCCGCGCTGCGCCAGCAGGCTGGTGCGCTGGGCGGCGATCCAGGGGGCCAGCGCGGCGGATGGCGCGTCGCTGCTCATCGCGGGCCTCCTTGCGACGCCACCATGATCGCCAGCCAGCCCTTGCGCACGAAGACGCTGGTGAGCTGCTGCCACACGCGGTGGCGGTCCTGCGCCGCATCCAGCCGGGCAAAGCGCTGCGGCGCCGCGGCTGCACGGTCGGCATAGCCCTGTGATACGCGGCGGAAGAACTCGACCGGCTGAGACTCGAAGCGGTCCGGCACGCGTGCACCCGTCAAGCGCTCCGCGGCCACCTCAGGGGCCAGGTCAAACCACACCGTCAGATCCGGTTCACGCATCAAACCGGCGTCTGGCGCAAGCCCCGTCTGCGCCAGGCGCTCCAAAGTCGATAGCACGCCCACGTCGAACCCGCGGCCTGCACCCTGATAGGCAAACGTGGCGTCGGTGAAGCGGTCGCACAGCACCACCTCGCCCCGCGCGAGCGCAGGTTCGATCACGTTGAGCAAGTGGTCGCGGCGCGCCGCGAAGATCAGCAGCGACTCGGTGAGCGCGTCCATGGGGTCGGCCAGCACCATTTCGCGCAGCTTCTCGGCCAGCGGCGTGCCGCCGGGCTCGCGGCTCACGGTCACCGTGCGGCCCTGTGCGCGAAACGCCGTGGCCAGGCCTTCGATGTGCGACGACTTGCCCGCCCCATCGATGCCTTCGAAGCTGATGAACAGGCCTTGCGTCATTGCCCGCCTCTCTGGTACCGGTTCACGGCGCGGTTGTGTTCTTCGAGCGAGGCGCTGAAGTGGCTGGTGCCGTCGCCCTTGGCCACGAAGTACAGCGCACGCGTGGCCTCGGGCTGCACCGCGGCCACCAGTGCGGCCTTGCCCGGCATGGCAATCGGGGTGGGCGGCAGGCCTGCGCGGGTGTAGGTGTTCCAGGGGGTGTCGGCCAGCAGGTCGCGCTTGCGCAGGTTGCCGTCGAACTTCTCGCCCAGGCCGTAGATGACGGTGGGGTCGGTCTGCAGCAGCATGCCCACGCGCAGCCGGTTGCTGAACACCCCCGCGATCTGGGCGCGGTCGCTGGCGCGGCCGGTTTCCTTTTCGACGATGCTGGCCAGCACCAGCGCCTCGTCGGCCGACTTGAGCGGCGTGTCGGCCGCGCGCTGGGCCCAGGCGGCTTCGAGCTTGCGGTCCATGGCGTGCAGGGCGCGGCGCAGCAGGGCGATCTCGCCGGACCCCTTGGCATAGGCGTACGTGTCGGGGAAGAAGCGGCCCTCCGGTGCGACGCCCGGGCGGCCCAGTTGCGCCATCAGGGCCTCGTCGCTCAGGGCCGCGGCGTCGTGCTTGAGCTGCTCTTCCTTGGCCAGCGCCTGGCGCACCTGGCGCCAGTTCCAGCCCTCCACCAGGGTCAGTGCCCGCAACGACTCTTCACCGCGCACCAGCTTGTTGAGCAGGCTGCGCGGCGTGGTACCGGGGGGGATTTCGTAGTTGCCGGCCTTCATCGCACGGTCCTGCCCCGAGAAGCGGAACCAGGCGTACAGCAAACGGGCGTCGGTCTGCGCACCCGCGGCCACCACATCACGGGCGATGCCGCGCGGCGTGGTGCCGGGCTCGATGGCCAGCTCCAGCGGCTCGCCGCCGGTCACCAGCGGCTGGTGCAGCCACCAGAAGGCGGCACCACCGGCACCTATGAGAACCACCAAGATCAAAGCAAGTAGACGTCGCACAACCCTGATGAATGTATGTGTAGAACCGGGCATCATAATTCAGCGATGACCCACCCTCTGAACGGCATTGCCCCTCTGTCCCACCTGGGCGTGATTCGCGTCGAAGGCGAAGACGCCGCCAAGTTCCTGCACGGCCAGCTCACCCAGGATTTCGCCCTGCTGGGCGACGACCAGGCCCGCCTGGCGGCCTTTTTGTCGGCCAAGGGCCGCATGCAGGCCACCTTCATCGGCTTCAGGCGCAGCGCTACCGAGATTCTGCTGCTGTGCAGCCCCGACCTGCTGCCCCCCACCCTCAAGCGCCTGTCGATGTTCGTGCTGCGTGCCAAGGCCAAGCTGACAGATGCGACGGCCGACTTCGCGCTGTACGGCCTGGCGGGCGATGCCGTCACGGCCCTGC
This sequence comes from Acidovorax sp. Leaf191, assembly GCF_001424425.1. Classification (GTDB taxonomy): domain Bacteria; phylum Pseudomonadota; class Gammaproteobacteria; order Burkholderiales; family Burkholderiaceae_C; genus Acidovorax. The sequence continues at coordinate 1,143,002 of NZ_LMPT01000019.1, read as the reverse complement.
CCCAGGGCGCACAGCCCGCCTGGACCAAGGCGGACGTGGGCGCCGCGTCGGTGGTGCACCTGTACCCCGCCGACGGCCAGCCCCGTGCGCTGTGGGTGGCGCCGGTGGCCGACCCTGCGCCCACGGGCACAGCCATCGACCCGGCGGTGTGGGCCTGGGGCGAGGTCCGAAGCGGCGTCGCAACGCTGACCACCCCGGTGGTCGAAGCCTTTGTGCCGCAGATGCTGAACTACGAATCCGTGGGCGGCGTGAACTTCAAGAAGGGCTGCTACCCCGGCCAGGAAGTGGTGGCGCGCAGCCAGTTCCGCGGCACGCTCAAGCGCCGGGCCTACGTGGCCCACGCTGCCTCCGAAGTGGCCGTCGGCGCCGAGGTGTTCAGCACCAACGACCTGGAGCAGCCGTGCGGCACGGTGGTGCAGGTTGCGGCGGCACCGGCGGGGGGGGTCGACGCCATCGTGTCGCTGCAGATCGCAGCCGCGCAGGACAGCCTGCAGGTGGGTGCGGCGGACGGCGTGGCGCTGTCCTTGCAGCCCCTGCCTTACGCACTGCTCGACGATATTTGATAAAAAAACGGCTCTACCGCTTGTCTGGCGAGCGGTAGCTGCTCATATTTTTATAGCATCCACAGGCGCCGCACCCAGCCGTGACACGGCCGTGCCCATGCGGGGCACTAAAGCCGCTGCGCCATGGCGATGTGGGCAATGCCAGCCTCCTCGTACGGCTGGCCCACCACCTTGAACCCGGCGCGGCGATAAAACCCTTCGGCGCTGCGCTGGGCGTGCAGTTGCACCTCGGTGTCGCCCCGCGCCTTGGCCGCGCCCACCAGGGCATCCAGCAGTTGCCGGCCCCAGCGCCCGCCGCGCACGGACCGGTCCACCGCCATGCGGCCGATGCGGCCGACGCCGGGCTCGGGCTGCAGCAGGCGCCCCGCGGCAATCGGCATGCCCAGGCGGTTGTAGAGCACCGCGTGGCGCGCCGAGATATCGAGCGCATCGGCCTCGATCTCGGCGGGAATGCCCTGCTCGCGCACGAACACATCGGTGCGCACGCGGCCTGCATCACGGCCCAGCGTGTTCCAGTCGCCGGTCTTGACTTCGGCCATGTCGTGGCCGGCCTCGAAGCCGTCGAAGATGGCGCGCAGCGCGGGCGGCACGGGCCGCGAGGTCTGCGTGGCCGGGTCGGCGAACACGTAGACCAGTTCGGCCGATATCAGCAGCCGGTCGCCGCTAAAGATGCCCGCCTGGAACAGGCAGGACGAGGTGCCGATGCGCGCGCACTTCAGGCCCACCTCCAGCGTGTCGTCGAGCCGTGCCGACGCGTGGTATTCCACCGTCGCCTTCTTCACGTACATCTCGCCGCCCAGGGCGTGCATGCTGCTCTCGTAAGGCAGCCCCAGCGCCCGCCAGTAGTCGGACATGGCGGTGTCGATGTACATCAGGTAGTGGGCGTTGAACACGATCTTCTGCATGTCCACCTCGGCCCAGCGCACGCGCAGGCGGTGGAACAGTCGGAAATCACTGCGTTGCATGGTGTCGTTGTCTCCAAGGATTGTTATGAAGGGTCAGTCCAGGCCGAAGGCGCTGCGCAGTGCGCGCGCCGCATCGGCATGGGCCTGGCGTGCCTCAGGGATGGCGCGGCCCATCTTGATGAATTCGTGCGTCACACCGCGGTAGATCTCCAGGTCTACCGGCACGCCCGCCAGGCGCAGCTTGTCGGCATAGTCCACGCCTTCGTCCACCAGCGGGTCGCACTCGGCCAGGCCCACCCAGGCGGGCGCCACGCCATCCACATCGGGCGCGAGCAGCGGTGCAAAGCGCCAGTCCTCGCGCTCGGCGCGGCTTTGCACGTAGTGGCCGAAGAACCAGCTGATGGCGGGTTCTTCCAGCACCAGGCCGCGCGCGAACGTGGTGTGCGATGGCGTGTCCTGGTGTGCGGCACAGCCGGGGTAGAACAGCATCTGCAGTGCCAGCGGCAGGCCCGCATCGCGCGCCAGGATGGCGTTCACCGCGGCGAGCGTGCCGCCCGCGCTGTCGCCGCCCACGGCCAGGCGGGCGGTGTCTGCGCCCCATGCGCCCCCCTGCGCAGCCAGCCAGGCCAGCGCATCCCAGGCGTCGTTGCTGGCCACCGGAAAGCGGTGCTCGGGCGCCAGCCGGTAGTCCAGCGACACGACCATGCACCCGGCCAGCCGCGCGAGTTCACGGCACAGGATGTCGTGCGTGGCGATGTTGCCGATGGTGAAGCCCCCGCCGTGCGTGTACAGCAGCAGCGGCAGGCCCGCGTCCGTGCTGGGGGCGTACAGCCGCACCGGCAACGCATACCCGTCGCGGGCCGGGATGGTCAGGTCTTCGACGCGTGCCAACTGGGCCTTGGGCACCTCCAGCACGTCGGCACCGGCCTGGTAGGCCACGCGGGCATCCTGGGGCGATCGGGTGTGCAGCGGCGCGTGCCCGGCGCGGGCCATGCGCTCGAGCACGCTGCGCATCTGGGGGGTCAGGCGGGTGTGGTGGATGTTCAGGTCAGCGGTCAATGGGAAATCTCTGGCAAAGCCGCGCCCTCCCCCGCACGGGCCGGGGCGCGGGCGCATGCATGGTTTCTTTTTTACTTGAAGCTCAGGCGCACGGGCGCGGCACCCGGCAGGCCGTCGTACGTGGCCGTGACCGACAGGCCGGCCTTGGGCGGCAGCAGCGGCGAGAACGAGCCCAGGCTGATGAGGTCGCCCGGCTGCATGGTCAGGCCCTCTTGCTGCAGGGCGCCGGCCAGCCACACGACGGCATTGAGCGGATGCTCCAGAATGTCGCTGCCCTTGCCGCCGCCCAGGCGCGCGCCGCTGGCGTCGGTGAGCGACACGTTCATGTCGGCCAGCGCCTGCAGCATCGCAAAGCGCTCGCCCCGGTAGGCAGGCACCGGCAGCGGCGTGCCGGCCACGCCCAGCCGCGCGCCCACGTTGATGGCGCTCACACCCGCGCCGTTGAGCTTGGGCGGTGCCTGCACCAGCAGGTCGGGCAGTTCGATGAAGGGGATGACCTGGTCCACCGCGTCGAGCACCTCCATGGGCGTCTTCGCGTGGTTGATGGCGGCGCTTTTCACACGCACCAGCATGTCGGCTTCATACAGCGGGCGGGCACCGAAGGCCGCGTCCACCGAGGCTCCGCTTGGCAGGATCATGCCTTCGTAGAGCTTGCCCCACACCGGCTTGTCGGTGTTGAAGCGCTTTTGCACTGCGGGGTTGGTGAGCCCGGCCTTGTAGCCCACCACCTTGCCCAGCCGCTGCGCCAGCAGCTGGTTGACCTTGCCGCGGGTGCAGGCACCGTCGGCGTCGGACAGGTTCTCCAGGTTCGCGGCGGGCGTTTTGGCCAAGTAGTTGGCGACGAGTTCCGAGGCCTGCGCATCGGTCAGGCATTCGGCCTGGGCGACTGTCGCAAAAGCGACGGACGCGCCCGCTAGAGCGAGGGAAATGAGGGTTTGCTGAGTGGTCATCGGTGTCTCCGGGTTGTAGAGTGCCTGGAACCTGTCCGGCGCCTGCACTCCACGCTCCTCGCAGAGCGGCCCCGCGCACAGCGCAGTGGCCGACTCCGTCTCGCTTCGCAGGCACGGCAACGGACAGCTTCAGCGATCCATCGTAAACGTAACTTCTGCAACCACCATGGCTTTCATCTACTACGTCACCCAGATCCAGTTCGAGTTCGGCGCCGTCCAGTTGCTCAAGCAGGAGTGCGAGCGCGTGGGCATCACGCGCCCGCTGGTGGTGACTGACCCTGGCGTGAAGGCCGCGGGCGTGCTGCAAAAGGCGCTGGATGCGCTGACCGGCCTGCCCGTGGCAGTGTTCGACCAGACCCCCGCCAACCCCACCGAGGCTTCCGTGCGGGCTGCGGTGGAGGTGTACAAGGCCCACGGCTGCGACGGCCTGATCGCGGTGGGCGGCGGCTCGGCCATCGACTGCGCCAAGGGCATCGCGATTGCTGCCACGCACGAGGGGCCGCTGACGCACTACGCCACCATCGAGGGCGGCTCGCCGCGCATCACCGACCGCGCCGCGCCGCTGATCGCCGTGCCCACCACCAGCGGCACGGGCAGCGAGGTGGCCCGCGGCGCGATCATCATCGTGGACGACCACCGCAAGCTCGGTTTTCACTCCTGGAACCTGGTGCCCAAGACCGCCATCTGCGACCCCGAGCTGACGCTGGGCCTGCCCCCTGCGCTGACCGCTGCTACCGGTATGGATGCGATTGCGCATTGCATGGAAACCTTCATGTCCGCCGCGTTCAACCCGCCGGCCGACGGCATCGCGCTGGACGGCCTCACCCGTGGCTGGGCCCACATCGAGCCCGCCACCAAAAACGGCAGCGACCGCGACGCGCGCCTGCAGATGATGAGTGCCAGCATGCAGGGCGCGATGGCCTTCCAGAAAGGCCTGGGCGCGGTGCACTCGCTGAGCCACAGCCTGGGCGGCGTGAACCCGCGCCTGCACCACGGCACGCTCAACGCCATGTTCCTGCCGGCCGTGGTGCGCTTCAATGCGGGCGCCGAGTCGGTGCAAAAGGACAGGCGCCTGGAGCGCATGGCCCACGCCATGGGGCTGGCAGCCGCGGGCGACATCCCCGAAGCCATCCGCGACATGAACGCCCGCCTGGGCCTGCCCACGGGCCTGGCCGCCCTGGGCGTGACCGAGGCGCTGTTCGACGACATCATCAAGGGTGCGATGGCCGACCACTGCCACAAGACCAACCCGCGCGTGGCCACGCCCGAGGAATACCGCGACATCCTGGCCCAGTCGATGTGACCGGCCAGGCGGCGCAGCCCTGCGGCTGCGTCCGCGCTCCATCAGCGCCCCAACCCCCATCAACGCCATCCGCCCGAGCAAGGGCGATGACGGCGATCACCGCCATCGCTCTGCGGACCCGAACCCACCGCCTCTCAACGCACGCTGAGCGCGCGCATTGCGCTGGTGCGGGGTGCTGCCCGTGCCGACGAGATCCAATACTCACGAAAACTCACACCATCGCACGCTCTGCGCGCGCCCCGCCCGCACGAAGCGCTAGACTCGCCCACAAAGAATTAATTAATTAACAATTTTTTACCCTTCGGGTTTTGGGGAAGGCCACACACGATGCGCACCGGAAAACTCAGCAACTGGCTCTGGCGGGGCACGTACCCCCGCCTGTACGTGCCCATCGTGCTGATCATCCTGGTGGTCACCGCCGTGCGCTACCACTACCTGCTGTCCACGGAGACGGCCGAGGCCAGCCGCCACGCCACCAGCGAGCTGCGCCGCATGGGTGACTCGCTGCTGCCCGCCCTGTCGGCGCTGCCGCCAGGCGACGCGGAGGGCGCGGCCATCGTGCTCAGGGAAGGCCTGGCGACTGCGGCGGCCGTGCAATCCCTGCAATGGACCGTGGGCAGCCAGCCGGCGGTGCAGGTGGCCAGCGCCCGCCCCGCCCCCCTCGCGCCCGACTGGTTCACCCGCTGGATCGACATCGGGCCGCTGGTGCAGCAGTTCGGGCAGAACACCCTGACGGGACAACCCGGGCGCCTGACGGTGTCGCTGCACACCGAGCCGCTGGTGGGCCAGATCTGGAAAACGGTCCTGGTGCAGCTGCGCATCTCGGCGCTGAACATCTTCACCATCTTCTTTCTGCTGACGCTGCTGCTGCGCGCCAACGCACGCATGCTGCGCCGCCTGGCCGAGGCCACCGACGCGTTTCGCCAAGGCCGTCTGGACACCCGCATGGACGTGACCGGCACGCTCGAGTCGCGCGCCATGGCCGCCACCTTCAACGACATGGCGGGCAAGGTGCAGTCGCTGGTGCTGTCGCTGCGCGAAACCCAGCACCTGCAAAGCGAGCAGCTGCACTTCACGCGCCAGCTCATCGACGCCCTGCCCCTGCCGGTGTTCGTGCGCGACCCCAAGGGCGCCTACCTGGATGTGAACCGCGCCTGGCAGCGGCTCTTCCAGCCCCGGGCGGACCTGGCGCACCCCGCGCCGCCCAGCACCTTCTACCCGCCGGAGCTCTCGCCCGAGCGCTCGGCCCAGATCGCGATGGCGCAGGACAACGAGATCCGCATCCGCCCGGCCAACCACCACCCGCCGCGGGACATGGCCTACTACGAGGCGCCGTTCACCACCACCAGCGGCGAGCTGGCGGGCACCATCGGCACGCTGGTGGATGTGACCGAGCGCAAGCGCGCGCAAGAGGCCCTGCGGGCCGAAAAAGAGCGTGCCGAGGTCACCCTCGCGTCCATCGGCGACGGCGTGATCACCACCGACCTGGCGGGCTGCATCGAGACCATCAACGAGGCCGCGCAGCTCATGACCGGCTTCAACGCCGACCAGGCCACGGGCCGGCAGCTGGACACCGTGTTCCGCCTGTACGAAGACCCGGCCAGCCGCAATGCCAACGCGGCCGCGGAGCGCGACACCGTGCCCGGCGCGCTGCAGCAGGCCACGCACGAATTGCTGATCCACCGCTCCGGCGAGCGCTACGCCATCGAATACACCGCCTCGGCCATCCGCAAGGGCGACGGCATGGCCGTGGGCTGCGTGCTGGTGTTCCGCGACGTGACCGAAACCCGCAACCTGCGCCACCAGATCTCCTGGCACGCGCGGCACGACGCGCTCACGGGCCTGTACAACCGCGCCGCGCTGGCCGAGCGGCTGACCCACGCGATCTTCGTGGCCCGGCAAAAGGGCCTGCTGCTGGCCGTGTGCATGCTCGACCTGGACCACTTCCAGGCCGTGAACGACGCCCACGGCAACCGCGTGGGCGACCGCCTTCTGAAAGAAACCGCCCGGCGCCTGGGCGCCTTCATCACGCCGCAGGATGCGGTGGCGCGCATGGGTGGCGACGAGTTCGTGCTGCTGCTGGGCGAGCAGGCCGACGTGCCGGCGGTCGAATCCCGCGTGCGCGTGCTGATGCAGCAGCTGGCAGCGCCCTACGCCATCGACGACCGCGTGATCACCACCACCGTGAGCGTGGGCGTGGCGGTGTTCCCGCAGGACGACGCCAACCCCGACACCCTGCTGCGCCATGCCGACCAGGCGATGTGCCAGGCCAAGAGTTTCGGGCGCAACCAGATGCACGTGTTCGACGTGCAGCTCGACCATGCCGTGCAGACCCAGCACACCCGCCAGACCCGCGTGGCCCGGGCGCTGCACGCGGGTGAACTGGTGCTGCACTACCAGCCCAAGGTCCACCTGCGCACCGGCGAGATCCTGGGCCTGGAGGCCCTGCTGCGCTGGCAGCACCCCGAGCAAGGCCTGCTGGGCCCGCAGCATGTGCTGCCACTCATCGAGGACGCGGAGCTGGAGGTGGAGCTGGGCGAATGGGTGCTGCGCCAGGCGCTGACCCAGATGCGCCACTGGACCGATGCCGGCATGCTCTGGGAGGTCAGCGTGAACATCTCCGCGCGGCACTTCCACCGGCCCAACTTCGTCGAGCGCCTGAAAGACATCCTCCACACCTGCCCCGAGGTGTCGCCCACCCGGCTGGAGCTGGAGATCCTCGAATCCGCCGCGCTGGAAGACATGCAGTACATGCGCCACATGATGCAAAGCTGCCAGGCGCTCGGCGTGCGCTTTGCGCTGGACGACTTCGGCACCGGGTTCTCATCGCTGTCGTACCTGAAAAGCCTGCCGGCCGAGACGATCAAGATCGACCAGTCGTTCGTGCGCGGCATCCTCGACGACGAGGACGACCTCACGCTGGTGTGCGCCATCGTCGCGCTGGCAGCAGCCTTCCAGCGCCATGCGGTGGCTGAAGGTGTGGAGACCGCCGAGCAGGCGGCCCGGCTGCTGGAGCTGGGCTGCGAGCGTGCCCAGGGCTTCGGCATTGCACGGCCCATGCCGGCGCACGAGGTGCTCAGCTGGGCGCGCGGTCACACCACGCGCCACGCCGCCAAGGCCGTGCAGGAGGCCGCGCGCCGCGCTGCGGCAGCCCCTTCCGATCACAGGCGCTGAACCAGGCCCATGTCCGGCCGCTCCAGCCAGGCGGCCCACTCGTCCACCAGCTGCTGGCTGGCCCGCGTGGCCGTGAGCCAGGCTTTGGCGCGTGCAGCGCTGTCCGTGCCGTAGTGGGTGAAGTCGTTGCGGTCCGGCAGCTTGGCATGGGGCAGGGAGCGCACCCAGTCCGGGCTGGGTGACAGCACCACCATGTTGTCCAGGGCGGCCGTGGAGCGGTGGCGCCACTTGAGGCCTTTGTCCAGCCAGCCGGGGACCACGCTGTGCTGGAAATGCGGGTACAGCACCAGCCCGGGCGATGGGCGCGAAGGGTATTTGTGTTGATTTTGGCTGCCACCGCTCTCTCCGCTTGCACTACCAGCTATTAAATCAATAGCACCATCCAACATCGTGTCCGGTGTCCGTGACTGCGCTTGCGCCGGCATCGGTGCCGATGTGGGTGTCGGTGTCGGTTTAGAAGTCTGCGATGGCTTGCCGTACGCCAGGTGCAGGTGGTAGTCGGTGATGCCGCCATCCCAGTAAGCCCCCCGCGGCGCGCCGGGGATGTTGTGCACCGCCTGCAGCACGAACGGGATGGAGCAGCTCGCCTGCAGCGCCTGCATGAAGTTGCCGGCGTTCAGCAGCACCTGCCGCGTGCGGTAGTCCGACGTGGCAAAGGGCAGCGCAGCGCATGCCAGGGTGGCAGCGTCGGCCCCCGTGCCCACGGCATCGGGCGATGAAAACACCACCCGCTCCAGCCAGGCGCCCAGGGCCTTGCGGTGCACGGTGTTGGTCAGGAAAGCGCCCAGGTAGCCCAGCGGCGTGGCCAGGCCGTGCTCACGCCGCAGCATGTGGCGCCCGCGCGAGGTGACGATGTGCAGCCTGTAGCGCGGGTGGTTGAGCACCTCTTTCACGCGGCCGCCGTAGAACGCATCAAGGTTCTGGCCGAACCGCTCGCTCACATGCGCTGCCGTGGGCCGCTTCTTGCCGGGCGGCAGGTCGTAGTTCTGGTGGATGTAGTCGTGCTCCAGCCGCTCGAAGGCCGCCACCGAATCCTGCAGGCAGGCCGTGGCCATGCGCCACGCGCCGATGGAGGCGCCGACCAGGTGCACCGGCTGGGTGGATTGCGGCAGCCACTGGCCGAAGATGAACCGGTCGAGCGGCCCCAGGATGAGCCCCTTGGGGCCACCCGCTGCGCCGGGGATCACGCCCACATCGGAGGGCTGCAGGCCGTGTTGTTCAAGGTGTTCGCGGGCGCGGGGGCCGGCATGGATGCGCAGGGCTTTCATGGGCGGGGATTGTCGCAAAGCCCGGCGCTTGCGCCTGTCGCGCTGTCATCCGCCGCGGCCCTGCGCATCACCCGCTGCGGGCGATACGCCGCACCCCGGGCTTGGCGGCCAGGTCACACCACGTAGTCGGCCGCCTCGGGCTTCACCGTCCAGTCGATCGGGTCCTGCTGCAGCACCATGTCGATGTCGAGCCCCAGCGTCAGGCCCACCTCGCCGGGGAACGACACCGCCAGCTCCCGGTCGTCCAGCTCGGCCTCGCGGGCGCGGGCGCGCCAGGAGGCCAGGTGGATGACCCCGGCCAGCGGCTCGTAGACGTTGTTGTCGAAAGGTGCGCCCTGGTGCTGCAGGGCGTCCACCACCGTTTCGGGCAGCTGCCACCGGCGGGCCAGGGCCGCGGTGACGTGGCCGTAGCTGTAGCCGAAGATGCGGTGCTCGATCTTGCCGCGCCGCAGGTCGAACGGCGCGACCAGGGTGTTGACGGAGTGCGCCTTGTCCGGGTCGGCCAGGTGGATCACCAGCTCGCCCAGCGCATGCAGCAGGCCGGCCGTGAAGGCGGCAATCTGGTTCTGGTGCACGATGCCTGCGAGCGACCGCGCGAGCTTGGCGGTGTTCAGGCTGTAGCGCCAGAACTGCTGCATGTTCACACCCGGCACCGAGCGGGACGTCGTGCCCAGCGTGGCCGACGACACCAGTGCGCGCACCTGCCCGGTGCCCAGCAGCGCCAGCGCCTCCGGGATGCCGGCGATCTGGCGCGGCAGCTGAAAGGTGGGCGAGTTGGCCAGCTCCAGCAGCCGTGCCGCCAGCGTGGGGTCGGTGCCGAAAAGCTGGCTCAGGCGCCGCAGGCTGGGCTCGTCGTGCGCCAGCTCGTTCATCAGCAGCGCCACGGCGCGCGGCAAACTGGGCAATGCCACTGGTTGGGCCAGCAGTGCGTTCAACTCCATGGGGTAGGGCACCGAAGGGTTTGGTTGGGCCGATTATGGCCCGCCCTCCCCGCCCGGCACCTAACGATTCTTGGCCTGTTGCAACTTGGCGAACGCCGACGCCATGGCCGACTGCTGCGCGGGTTCGTTGGCCCGGCGCTGCGGCTGGGCATAGCCCCGGCCCGCGCCCTCGAAGCGGTTGTCGCGCGGCGCGCCGCGGTCGCCGCTCTGGCGCGGCGGTGCGGCGTCGAGCTTCATCGACAGGCCGATGCGCTTGCGCTCCACGTCCACCTCCATGACCTTGACCTTGACGATGTCGCCGGTCTTGACCACTTCGCGCGCGTCGTTCACGAACTTGTGCGCCAGCTGGCTCACGTGCACCAGGCCGTCCTGGTGCACGCCCAGGTCGATGAAGGCGCCGAACTGGGCCACGTTGCTCACGGTGCCCTCCAGGATCATGCCTTCCTTGAGGTCTTTGATGTCCTCGACGCCGTCGTTGAAGCGCGCCACCTTGAAGTCCGGGCGTGGGTCGCGGCCGGGCTTTTCCAGCTCGCCCAGGATGTCCTTGACGGTGATGACGCCGAACCTGTCGTTGGCGAACAGCTCGGGCTTCAGCGTCTTGAGCATGTCGGCGCGGCCCATGATCTCGGCCACGGGCTTGCCGGTCTTCTCCATGATCTGCTCGACCACGGGGTAGGTCTCGGGGTGCACGCCGGTCATGTCGAGCGGGTTGTCCCCACCGCGGATGCGCAGGAAGCCTGCGCTCTGCTCGAAGGTCTTGGCCCCCAGGCCCGCCACGTCCATGAGCTGCTTGCGGCTCTTGAACGCACCGTTGGCCTCGCGCCAGCGCACCACGGCCTTGGCCACGCTGCCCGACAGGCCCGACACGCGGCTGAGCAACGGCACGCTGGCCGTGTTCAGGTCCACGCCCACCGAGTTCACGCAGTCCTCCACCACGGTGCTCAGGGTGCGGGCCAGCTCGCTCTGGTTCACGTCGTGCTGGTACTGGCCCACGCCGATGCTCTTGGGGTCGATCTTGACCAGCTCGGCCAGCGGGTCCTGCAGGCGGCGGGCGATGGAGGCCGCGCCGCGCAGGCTCACGTCCACATCGGGCATCTCCTGCGAGGCGTATTCGCTGGCGGAATAGACGGACGCGCCGGCCTCGCTCACCACCACCTTCTCGATGGCGCGCTCGGCCTTGGCGGCCATCTTGATCAGGTCGGCAGCCAGCTTGTCGGTCTCGCGGCTGGCCGTGCCGTTGCCAATCGCGATCAGGTTCACGCCGTGTTTTTCGGCCAGCTTGGCCAGGGTGAACAGCGAGCCGTCCCAGTCGCGCTTGGGCTCGTGCGGGTACACCGTCGCGGTCTCCACCAGTTTGCCGGTGTCGTCCACCACGGCCACCTTCACGCCAGTGCGGATGCCCGGGTCTAGCCCCATCACCACGCGCGGGCCGGCGGGTGCGGCCAGCAGCAGGTCGCGCAGGTTGTCGGCAAACACCTTGATGGCGACCTTCTCGGCGTCGTCGCGCAGGCGGGCGAACAGGTCGCGCTCGGTCGACAGCGACAGCTTCACGCGCCAGGTCCAGGCCACGCTCTTGCGGATCAGGTCGTCGGCGGGCCGGCCTGCATGGCTCCAGCCCAGGTGCAGGGCGATCTTGGCTTCGGCCAGGCTGGGCTTGCCGGGCTCTGGCTCTACGGGCAGCACCAGCTTGGCTTCCAGAATCTCCAGCCCCCGGCCGCGGAACACCGCCAGTGCGCGGTGCGACGGCACGCGGCCGATGGGTTCGTCGTACTCGAAGTAGTCGCGAAACTTGGAGACCTCGGGGTCGTTCTCGTTCTTGCCGTCGACCTTCTTGCTGCGCAGCAGGCCTTCGGCCCACAACCATTCGCGCAGGCCCTGCACCAGCACGGCGTCTTCGGCCCAGCGTTCGGACAGGATGTCGCGCACACCGTCGAGCACGGCGGGCACGGTCGAAAAATCAGCGCCGGGCTTGCCGTCGTCCAGCACCTCGGGCGGCTTGGTGAAAGCCACAGCCTCTTTGGCGGGGTCGAGCGTGGGATCGGCAAACAGCTTGTCGGCCAGCGGCTCGATGCCGAACTCGCGGGCGATCTGGCCCTTGGTGCGGCGCTTTTGCTTGAAGGGCAGGTAGATGTCTTCCAGCTCTTGCTTGGTGGGCGAGGCGGCGATGGCAGCGCGCAGCGCATCGGTCAGCTTGCCCTGCTCGTCGATGCTCTTGAGCACCGCGGCGCGGCGGTCTTCCAGCTCGCGCAGGTACGACAGGCGCGCTTCGATCTCACGCAGTTGGATGTCGTCCAGGCCGCCGGTCACTTCCTTGCGGTAGCGTGCGATGAAAGGCACGGTGGCCCCACCGTCCAGCAGCTCGACGGCTGTACGCACCTGTTGTTCACTGACCCTGATTTCTGCGGCCAACTGCCGGATGATCTGCTGCATGTGTGTGCGAACTCTCTCTGACGGCGAACCGGCCTTTGCCCTGCGGGGCGCAGCCGGTTCTGAAACAAACAAAACGCGAAGCGCGGGAGTTTGCCACAGGCGCTTTGGCCCCCACCCGACCCCACGGCGTGGTGGTCCTGCAGAGGTCCCTAGAATGCGCAGGCTGCCATGAACGACCCCATCCCCTTCCCCATCCGCACCGAATGCCCGCCCGGCACCTGCGTGTGCGGGCGGGACGCATTGATCGAGGCGCCCGGCGGCGACGTGCGCATTCTTCGCCTGACACGCACCGAAGAAAAGAAACTGCTCGAGCGGTTGGAAAACCTGACCAGCCTTGACGACCTGCGTCGCATGCAGGCACGCATGGAGCAGCAACTGGGCGTGCGCCTGTCCATCACCCCCGGCCCGAACGAGGTGCGCACGCTGCGCGGCATCGCCATCCTGGTGCTGGACCAGCCCGGCCTGTGCCGCAAGACGCGCCAGGCCATCCCCGCTGCCATCAAGAAGAGCCTGGACCAGCGCCCCGAGATCACCTACGAGCTGCTCGATGAAAGCGGGCTGTTCGGAGGCCTGTGAGCCTGCCCCCCATGAGCCAACGTCCTGCCCTGCCCGCCTGAATGCAAGACGACCTGTTCGGCGGCCCGCCCACACCGCCGCCCTCGCCCGCCCCCCGCAAGCAGCCGCCCGAGCCGGACACGCCCACGGACGGGTTTGGCACCGACCCGGCACCACCCTCCCGACCACGCCGCACCGGCGTGCACCCTGCCCCGGGGCACGACGACCTGCGTGCGCTGGCGGCCGCCTTGCCCCCGCAACTGCGCATGGGCACTTCGTCGTGGACCTACCCCGGCTGGAAAGGCCTGGTGTGGGAGGGCGAGCATTCCGAGTCCATGCTGTCCAAACAAGGCCTGCCGGTGTATGCCCAGCACCCGTTGCTGCGCACCGTGAGCATCGACCGCAGCTTCTACCGGCCGCTCACGGTGAGCCAATACGAGCGCTACGCATCGCAGGTGCCCGACGACTTCCGCTTCGTGGTGAAGGCGCCCAGCCTGGTCACCGACGCACTGGTGCGCGCCGAGGATGGCCGGGGCCGCGAGCCCAACCCCGCTTTCCTGAGCCCCGAGCTGGCCCGCAGCGAGTTCGTGGAGCCCGCACTGCAAGGCCTGGGGCACAAGCTCGGGGTGCTGGTGTTCCAGCTCAGCCCGCTGCCGCTGGCGCAGCTCGACCGCCTTCCGCTGCTGCTGGAGCGCCTGCGCGCCATGCTGCTCGCGCAGCCCGCACTGGCCCCGCTGGCACCCGACGGCGTGATCGCGGTGGAAGTGCGTGACCCCGAGTGGCTGACCCCCGACTTCGCCGCCGTGCTGCGCGAGGCCGGCGCCACCTACTGCCTGGGCCTGCACGCCAAGATGCCGGCCCTGAAGGACCAGCTGCCGGTGCTGCGCGCGCTGTGGCCCGGCCCGCTGGTATGCCGCTGGAACCTGCACCCGGTGCACGGCCCGTACGGCTACGAAGACGCCGAAAAGCTGTACCAGCCCTACGACCGCCTGCACCACCCCGACGAAGAAACCCGCACCGAGCTGGCCGCCGTGATTGCGGGCATGACCGGGCGCGGTCAGAACGCGTTCGTCACCATCAGCAACCACGCCGAAGGCTCGGCCCCGCACACGGTACTGGGGCTGGCACGCGCAGTGGCTGCGGCCAGCGGACATGCCAAGCCTGCTGCCCCTGATGCACCGGCGTTGCAAGCGCCCGCCGGCACCGCGGCGTAGGACACGGATCACCGCCAGCACAACCGCAGGCTGACAACGCGCGGCACCCACCCCGGCAACGATGGAGCCCATCACATCCAAGCCAAGGGGAATCACACATGGGCATCCGCCAGAAGATCAACGAAGTCCGCACCAGGGATGAGGCCCGCCCGGGCTTTCCGGCAGAACGCTGGCTGGTGCTGGGCGCTGGCCTGCTGGTGATGCGCACCGCCGGCAAAAGCCGGGGCTTTCTCGGCCGCATGGTCGGCCGGGCCGTGGGCAGCGCGTTGATCGCCCGCGCAGCATCGGGCCGAGACGGCGTGGTCGGCAAACTGGCACGCGCCAGTTCTCCAGGAGCAGGCATTACCGGCGGGGCCCGCGCGCTGCGCGACCGCGCCCGCAGCTGAGCCGCTGCACCGCCATGGAAAGCGGCCGGACGGACTGAATAGCACTGACCTCGCCTGGCGCGACATCGACGTGCCGCTGTCCGGCCGGGGCACCACGGATTAGCGGGCGGGCGAGCTGTGCGCGCAGGGCTGGTGCTGATCCACGCCGTGGGCAGAGCCACATACGGCACAGGGCGTGCAGATTCAGGGGAAAAAGCGGCTCTACCGCGCTCTGGATAAGCGCTATCAGCTATATTTTTGATAGCGTCAGATATTCAGAATGTCTTCGAGTCCTTGACGCTCAAGACGCTTGATTCTGCGCCTGTGCTTGCGCTTGCACGGGCCGGCTGCGGCCCAGCGTGACCCACGTGAGCACCAGGCCCATCAGGGCACCACTGGCCATGCCCACCACCATCGGCAGCGGTTTACCGGTGGCGAACAATCCGACCACGCCCATGGCCACGGCGCCGATCAGCATCTGCAGCGTGCCCAGCAGGGCCGACGCGGTGCCGGCGATGGCGCCATGCTCCTCCAGCGCCAGCACCGAGGTGGTCGGGATCACCAGCCCCATGAGCGCGCTGGCGAAGAAGTACAGCCCCAGCAGCACGGCCAGCTGGTCGCCCCCGGCCAGGTAATAGGCCAGCAGGGCCACCATGATCACGCCCGCCCCGGTGACGGCCGCCTTGACCGTGTTCACCAAACCAAAACGCCCCCCCAGTTGCGCATTGAACTGCGCCGCCGCAAAGAACGCCGCCGCGTTGACCGAGAACGCCAGGCTGTACTGCACCGGCGTGAGGCCATAGTGATTGATCAGCACAAACGGCGAGCCCGCCAGGTACACGAAGAACCCCGCCATCGAGCAGCCGCCGATGAACACCAGGCCCATGTAGTGCCAGTCACGCAGCAGCAGCGCGTAGCCCGACAGCGCGCTGCCCAGGCTGCTCTCCAGCCGGTCGGCCGCGGGTCTCGTCTCCTGCAGGCCCTGCGACACCAGCACCAGCCCGGCCACCGCTGCCACGGCCACCGCCCAGAACACTCCGCGCCAGCCCGTCAGGGCGATCACGCCGCTGCCGGCCAGGGGCGCGAGCAATGGCGAAATGCTGAACACCAGCATCAGCAGCGACATCAGCCGCGCGGCCTCGGTGCCGGTGTGCAGGTCCCGCACCACGGCCCGCGGAATCGCCATGCCCGCCGCAGCGCCCAGCCCCTGCACGAAGCGCAGGGCCACCAGCGTCTCGATGTCGGTCGCCAGCGCGCAGCCCACGCTGGCCAGGGTGAACAGCAGCAGCCCGGCATACAGCGGCGGCTTGCGCCCCACCATGTCGGAGATCGGACCATAAAACAGCTGGCCCACACCCAGCGAGACGAAGAAGGCTGTGAGGCTCCACTGCACCGCAGAGACTTCCGCCCCCAGGCTGGCGCCGATCTCCGGCAGCGCCGGCAGGTACATGTCGATGGCAAAAGGGCCAATGGCCGAGAGCAGGCCCAGGATGAGGGCCATCTTGAAGAAACGGGTCGTTTGCATAGCCGACGATTGTCACCAGTTCGGTGCGCGGGTGCGGGAAAACCCGGAATGTCCTTCGCTTGAGGGAACGCAGGCGTGCCGCTTGCTCAGGCCGCGATTGGGCGTTATGCGAAACGCCATTGTTTGGTGGACACTCCGGCGTCGGATTTGTACGCGGTACGTCGCAGCAGGCGGCTAGACTTCGCATATCGGCCAGAAGCTGCCTTCAGTGATGACTACAGACAACTACACCCCTCCGTCAACGCTTCAAGAACTGATGCAGCGATACGCGCTGGGTGAACGGCATTTCCCGAACGTAGATTTGTCTGAGGCCAATCTTTCTCGCGTTACCCTTGATGGGGCAAGCTTCGGGCCGCATTCCTGGTTTCACAGTGCAGACTTCACTGGCGCAAGCCTTCGCGGGACCAGCTTTAGAAACTGCAACGTCAAGTGCGCGACGTTCACTGGAGCCGATCTGACCAACGCGACTTTCGGAGATGCGGCTATCGAGTCGATAGGCTTGGATGGTGCTGTGCTAGTCGGAACGAACTTTGTTGGTGCGACGTTCTACGGCATTATGCTGGGGCCAGCCGACCAGTTTCCTTGAGAAGCAAGGGCGTTTCGCAATTCTGAACGACTGATTTAGGAGACAACGCCCGGCTGCTTTGGGCCCAAAGCGGTCCTTTGAAAGCTAGTCAGAGCGTAGAGCCAAGCCTGACACTTTGACCGCCACTGACCGGTTTCTGGGATTGACCCGAGCTGTGGCGAACACGACCGGTGGACACGATTCTGTCAACCCGAACAGTTGGAAAACATACTCGCCACCCTCAATCTGGACAGTCAAGTCCAGCGGTACCTCGGGCGCAATAGGTTGGTAATCCTCCAACGCTTTTCTAGTCGCAAGCCGAGCAATCTCGCGCATCTCAGCCACTTCTAAATCTCGCGCCTTCACTGCTTGCAGAAATTCTCGTGCCGGCAAATGCTCAAGGCCAGCCCACTCCGGATGGGACAGGAGCATCCCCCGTTCCGGTCCTTCTGTGTTGTCTGTTTTCATGCTTAACCGTCGCCTCCAAAGATGTCTGCTCCTGGCGGAATTCAGCCCCACAGCGAAGGACGCTAGCGGGCCCGAAGCCGACTTCGCCTCACGAAAATGGGAAGGCGCCTCCTGTGGAAAACGAGGGGCAAACTTCGGACTGACCTCTACAGAAGGCCAGCACCTGTTTCAGTTGCTCGGCAACTAGCACCGGGTCGGAAATCAAGGTCACCGGATACTGGTCGGCATCGACTTCGCACCAAATGTTCCGGCTTCGAGCTGCGTCGCAAATCGCAGATAGCGCATCTGCAAAATCACTCGCGGTCGGCCATGGATATGTGCGATGCGGGTCCAATCGGGGAACCAACGAAAGTTGCAACTTGCTTGCGTTGGATGGCGGCTCCACGAGGCCCAGCAACATGCCATCAAAGAAGCAAAGTTCCTCGTTCGATTCGCCCCATTCAGTTCGAAAGAAGCTTCGCAACAGTCCAGGCGTATCCACATCTACGTTCAAAACGAAGATGTCGGGGGTGCGTATGAATGGAAACTCTTGCATTGCCGTATGCCTGCTTGTGGCCGATTCCTGCTATCCCACGACGGTAGACACCGCAACTTGTAACGAGGAGCTGGATCTTATAAAACCGAAAGAGGGATGACACGAAACCTAGTAAACGAATATGCGGAGGCGCGCAAAGAAAACTGATTACCGCAAACCTATGCGCGCAAGTCCGACTGCTGACAACTTCCCCTAAAGATCAACCTCGCCCCTCCCCTACCCCTCCCCCACCACCTGCGCCAGCTCAATCCTATGCCGCCCGCCCTGCTTCGCACGGTACAGCGCCCTATCGGCCTGGCGCACCAGCTCTTCGGGCAATTGCTCGCGCTGCGGCTGCAGGCTGGCCACGCCGAAGCTCACGGTCACGATGCCGTGCGGCGCGCCCTCGTGCGGCAGCGCCAGTTGCACGATGGCCTCCTGGATGCGGCGCGCCACGTCGGCGGCGGCCTGCAGGTCCGAGCCGGGCAGCAGCACCACGAACTCCTCGCCGCCAAACCGCGCGGCCAGCTCGCCTTCGCGGCGGGCGCCTGTCTGTACCAGCGTGAGGGCCAGTGCTTTCAGGCAGGCGTCGCCCGCCAGGTGGCCGTAGTGGTCGTTGAAGTGCTTGAACACGTCCACGTCCAGCATGATGAGCGCCAGCGGTGTGCGGGCCCGCTGGGCCCGGGCCCATTCGCGCGCCAGGGCTTCGTCGAAGTGGCGGCGGTTGGCGATGCCCGTGAGGCCGTCGGTATTGCTCAGCAGCTCCAGCCGGTGGTTGGCCTGCGCCAGCGCCTCGGTGCGCTCGTCGACCAGCGCCTGCAGCTCGCTGTTGCGCTGGCGCAGGTCGTCGATGGGGTACACCTCGCTGCCGTGCGCCTTGCCGTAAGGGATGGAGACGCTCACGTGCGCGATCTTCCAGTCGCCCTCGGTGCCCTGCCCTGCGGTCGCCGCGGGCTCGCGCCGGAACAGCACCACTTTGCGGGCCGTCTCGCGGGAGAACAGCGCATCGGGGATCGGCAGGTGGATGTGAAAGAACGCCGTGGCCGCCAGCAGGTCCGGGCCCAGGTCCTGCACGAACAGGTCCACCATGTCGATACCGATGCGCGTGGGCACCTGGGCAAAGTCCTGCTGCGTCACGTCGACCCATTCGGCCCGGCTTTTCACCAGCTTGTCGCTGCTGCCGGCAAAGCCGCTGAAGCTGTCGCTGAAACGCGCGAGCAGCCGGGTATCGCGTGCGGCATACATCTCGATGTACTCATCGAAGAGCATGCGGGTGAGTCGCTCGCGGTCCGGGGGCATGCAGGGGGTCCTTGTCGTCGGGGGGGTGGTGATGGGGCGGCGCCAGCGACCGCATCACGCGGGCATGGCGACAGGTGCGATTGAATGTAACACCCGCTGCGCCCCAGCAGCCACCCCGGCTTACCCTGCGGCCGGCCCTGCACCGGCACTGCCGCAGGCGCGGATCATCCGCGCGAGCCACGCCAGCCGCGCCCGCGCTCGTCACCCATGGAACCAACGCGCAGGGCCCATCACCAGCCAGGGGAACAGCACCATCAGGAACATGATGGCGAACTCCGCGATCATGAAGGGCACCACGCCGCGGGTCACGTCGTCCATCGACATCTTGCCCACCCCGGCCACCACGTTCAGCACCGTGCCCACGGGCGGCGTGACCAGGCCAATGGAGTTGTTGATGATGAACATCACGCCGAAGTAGACCGGGTCGATGCCGGCGGCCGTCACCACCGGCATCAGCACGGGCGTGAGGATCAGGATGGTGGGCGTCATGTCCATGGCGGTGCCCACCAGCATCACCAGCACCATGATGGCCGCCATCAGCAGCACCTTGTTGTCCATGAAGGGCTGCAGCAGCCCCACCACCTTGGACGGCAGGTCGGCCACGGTGATGAGCCACGCGCTCACCATGGCGGCGGCGATGAGGAACATCACGATGGCGCTGGTCTTGGCCGCGGCCACGAAGATGCCGTACAGGTCGCGCCAGGTGATCTCGCGGTAGATGACGGCCGACACGAACAGCGCGTACACCGCCGCCACCACGGCCGCCTCGGTGGGCGTGAACACGCCCATGCGCAGGCCCACGAGGATGATCACCGGCAGCATCAGCGCCCACAGCGCCTTGCGCAGGGCCGTGAGGATCTCGCCCGCAGACTTGCGCGGCGGGGGCACGATCTTCTCGCTGCGCACCAGCACGGCCCACGTCAGCCACAGCGCCGCACCGATCAGGATGCCCGGCACGATGGCCGCGAGGAACAGCTTGGAGATCGACACGTTGGCCGCCACGCCAAAGATCACGAGGCCGATGCTCGGCGGGATCACCGGGCCGATGACGCCGGTGGCTGCGATCAACCCGCCCGCGCGCGACTTGTCGTGCCCGGCCTTGACCATCATGGGCAGCAGCAGCGCGGTGAGCGCCGCCGCATCGGCCACCGCCGAGCCCGAAAGGGCCGACAGCAGGCAGCCGGCCATGATGGTCACGTAGCCCAGCCCGCCCTTCACGTGGCCCACCAGGGCCAGCGCAAAGTCCACAATGCGGCGCGACAGGCCGCCCACGTTCATGATCTCGCCGGCCAGCATGAAGAACGGCACGGCCAGCAGCGGAAAGCTGTCGGCCCCGCTGATCAGGTTCTGCGCCAGGATCTGCGCGTCGAACAGATCCAGGTGCCACATCAGCGCCACACCGCTGGCCAAGAGCGAGAACGCGATCGGGATGCCCATGGCCATGGCGAGCAGCAGCGCGCCCACAAAGACGAAGATGGTCATCGCGCGCCCTCCTTGCCGGGGGACGCATGGGTGGTGCCTGCCGAGCCCAGGATCTGCTGCAGCTGCACGGCCTCTTCGGACTCCTGCACCATCACCAGGTCTGCATCGGCGATCTGGCCGCTGAGCAGGCGGTACAGATCAATCGCCAGGATGAGCGCAGCGCACACGGCAAACACCAGGCCCGCCGCATAGACGATGGCCATGGACGCGCCCGTGGTTGGCGCCGTCACGTCCCAGTTGATGCGCGCCTGCGCCAGGCTGCCCTGGAACAGCAGCCACACGATGTACAGCATCACCCCATGGCCCAGGGCCAGGCAGATCTTCTTGCCCACGGCCGGCAAGCGCTGCACCACCATGTCCACCCCCAGGTGGCCATGCTCGCGCAGCGCGACGATGGCCCCGAGGAAGGTCATCCAGATGAAGAGCCAGCGCGAGACCTCTTCCGACACGGTGATGCCCGAGTTGAAGCCGTAACGCAGCACCACGTTGCCGAACACCAGCACCACCATCAACGCGAGCATGGCGGCGATCACCGCCTCCAGGCCGCGGCAGGCGCCATCCATCCACCGATTCATGTTGTATTTCCTGTGATGGAGGATAGGTACTCAGGCGGCCTGGGCAGCCTCGCGCAGGCTCTCCACCAGCGAGCGCAGCGCCGCCAGGTACGAATGCGGACCGAAGCCCTGCACCGTGGCCTTGACGGCGGGCGAGATGATGGAATGCGCGCGCCAGGCCTCGCGGGCGGCGATGTTGGACATGTGCACTTCGATCACCGGGAATGGCATGGCCTTGATCGCATCGTGCAGCGGCACGCCGTGCTGCGTGAGGCCCGCGGGGTTCACCAGCGCGCCCTGCGCCGCGTCGATGTGGTCGTGCAGGAAGTCGATGAGCGCGCCTTCATGGTTGGACTGCACGATGGCCAGTTCTACCTGCAGTTCGGCTGCGAGCTTTTGCAGCCGCTCGTTGATCTGCGCCAGCGTGGTGGTGCCGTAGATGTGGGGTTCGCGGCGCCCGAACAGGTTGAGGTTGGGGCCGTGGAGGACGAGGATTTTCATGGGGTGTTAAGGGTTGAGAGCGGCTGACAAAGCTCAGCGAAGCGGTTCTGGCTAGGCGCTGCGTCGCAGGCAGTGCGAATAGCACGACAAGACGCAGCAACGACGCCAGAAGAGTTTTGCCAGGCGCTCTTACTTGCGGATGCGGGCGAGTTCGCTGTTGTAGAGCTTCACGATGGCCGGGTCGTAGGTGGCGGCGAACTTCTCGATCACGGGCTTGGCGATCTGCTGCATGCGGGCCAGCTCGGCCGGCGCGATCTCGTTGTAGGCCATGCCCTTGGCCTGCAGGTCGCCTACCGACTTCTGCGCGGCGGCACGGCTTACCTGCCGCTGGTAGCCGCGTGCCTCGTTGGCGGCGTCGTGCATCATCTTTTGCTCGGCGGGGGTCAGCTGGTCCCAGAACTTCTTGCTCACCAGCACGATGTTGGCGGCATACACGTGGTTGGTGGCGCTCACGTACTTCTGAACCTCGAACATCTTGTTCGACAGGATCACCGCATAGGGGTTCTCCTGGCCGTCCACCGCCTTGGCCTCCAGCGCGCCGTACAGCTCGGCAAACGGCATGGGCACCGGGTTGGCCTTGAAGGCCTTGAACGTGTCGAGGAACACCGGGTTGGGGATCACGCGCAGCTTCAGGCCGTCGAAATCATCGGCCTTGGTGATGGGGCGCTTGCTGTTGGTCACGTTGCGAAAGCCCAGGTCCCAGTAGCCCAGGGCCACCAGGCCTTTTTCGGGCAGCTTGGCGATCAGAGTCTGGCCCAGCGGGCCGTCCAGCAGCGCATCGGCCTGGGCGAAGTTGGCCACCGCGAACGGAAAGTCCACCAGCCCGAATTCCTTGACGATGCCGGCCAGCGACGTGGTGGCCGGGGCCGACATCTGCTGCACGCCGCCCTGCAGGGCCGACTGCTGCTGCAGCTCGTTGCCCAGCTGCGAGGCTGGGTATTCCTGCACCTTGAGCTTGCCGCCGCTCTTGGCCGCCAGCAGCTCGGCAAAACGCTTCACGCCAAAGCTCACCGGGTGGTCCGCATTGTTCAGGTGACCGAAGCGGATCACGCGCTCTTGCTGGGCCGCGGCCGGCAGGGCCAGCAACAGGGACAGGCCGGCGGTGGCCAGAAGGCAGGCAGTTTTCTTCACGGGGCATCTCCATCAAAAAAAAGGGCAAGGCTGCCAGGGCGCAACCGATGTCGCCGCCGCAGCGCTTGGGATGCATCGTAGAAAAAAGTGGAAAGTGTTTCCATAGTAGAAACCCTTTAACAAATTTTGGTACATTGCTGCCCAACCGGTGCCAGCGCCCCCAGCCTGCCCGTCCCCATTCGAAAGCCATTGCCATGAGCAGCATCCTCGAGCGCAGCTTCAAAGTCCTGGAACACCTCGCGCCCCACCCCGAAGGCAAGGCGCTGTCGAACCTCGCGTCCGAGCTGGACATGCCGCTGAGCGCCACGCACCGGCTGCTGGCCGAGCTGGTCCGCTGCGGCTATGTGCGCCAGGAGCACAACCAGGGCAACTACATGCTGACGATCAAGCTGGTGTCGCTGGGCCTGGGGTTCCTGAGCGCCAGCGGCATCGTGGACATCGCCCAGCCGCTGCTGGACCGGCTGGCCGCCGAATCGGGCGAGCTGGTGCGCCTGGCCGTGGTGGACGGCAGCGAGCTGACCTTCGTCGCCAAGGCGCAGGGCGCCGTGCGCGGCCTGCGCTACGACCCGGACATGGGCCTGTCGGTGAACCTGTCGTGCAGCTCGGCCGGCCATGCGTGGCTGTCCACCCTGAGCGATGAGGAAGCGCTGGCGCTGGTGTCCCAGCAGGGCTTTGGCAAGCCCGAGGACTACGGCCCCAACGCACCCACCACCGTGAAGGCCCTGCTGGCCTACCTGAAGGCGGCGCGCCAGCGCGGCTTCAGCATGATCGTGGAAGTGTTCGCGCCCGCCATGACCGCCATGGCCGCGCCCATCCGCAGCAGCCACAACGGCGCGGTGATCGGCGTGGTCACCATTGCAGGGCCGCTGGTGCGCCTGACCGAGGAGCGCATGCTGGCCCTGGGCCCTGCCCTGCTGGCCACCACCGAAGAGCTGGCGATGGCCAGCAGCGGATCGGCGATGCTCAGGAAACGCGGGTAGGTCCGTGGGGCTGTAACTGCAGGTGCAGCTGCAACTGCGACTACGGCTGAACCCGCGTCAGCCCCGGGGCGCAAACAGCGCCAGCGTGTCATGCGCAAACGCGCCCTCGATGTCGAGCATGCGCATCTTGGTGGCGGCGCCGCCTCCGGCCGAAAAGCCACCGGTCTTGCCATTCGCAGCCAGGATGCGGTGGCATGGCACCACAGGCGCAAACGGGTTGTGGCCCAGCGCCTGGCCCACGGCGCGCGCTGCACCGGGCTCACCCAGCGCGGCGGCCATCTCGCCGTAGGTCATGGTCTTGCCCGGCGGAATGCGGCGGGCCAGTGCGTACACGCGGGCGTTGAACGGCGGCACGCCCTCGGTGGCCAACGGCACGTCCAGCAGATCGTCGTGCACGCCCTCCAGCGCGGCCACCACGCGCGCGGCCCAGGCGGCCACGGCGGGCGGCATGGCGCATTCGGACAACTGCGGAAAGCGCCGCTGCATGCGGGCACGTGTCGCGGCTTCGCCCGCGTCTTCGGGCAATTGCACGCCCGCCAGCAGATCGCCCTGCCATGCGATGCCGCAGTGGCCGATGGCGGTGCCGAACAGCGCGAAACCGCCCACCGCATGCGGGGCGGCGTCGCCCGAATGGGTGAGGTGGGCGAGCGGGGCGCGCTGGGCGGTGGGGTCGTTGTCCGGCTTCACAGGAATTGCTATATCTTTAATAGCTGCTTGCGCTTGCTCAGCAAGCGGTAGAGGCCTATTTGACCTCAAACCCTGCCCTTTATCCTCAACCTTCGGCCCTGAGCGCTGCCCGCAGTTGCTCACCCACTTCGGGCTTGCCGGCAAACGGGTCGGTGGGGTTGCGGCCCAGCATGATGTCTTCCATGCGCGTCTGCACCGAAGCGATGGCCTTGGGGTGGCTGTAGATGTAGAACTGGCCCTGCGCCGCTGCGTCGAACACTTTCTGCGCGACTTCGGCCGCGGTCACCTTGCCGCTGCCCACGGCCTTGTCGCTCATGGCCTGGCCGATGAGCTGGCTCTTGGTGGGCTTGTCGGCCGGCATGTCGCCGGGCCGGTTGCGGTGGCTCTGGGCGATGCCGGTGGGCACGAAGAACGGGCACAGCACGCTGGCCTTGATCTGGTCCGTGACCAGCGACAGGTCCTGGTACAGCGTCTCCGACAGGCTCACCACCGCGTGCTTGCTCACGTTGTAGATGCCCATGTTGGGCGCATCCACCAGGCCCGCCATGCTGGCGGTGTTGACGATGTGGCCGCGCCAGGCGGGGTCTGCCTTGGCGGCCGCCAGCATCATCGGCGTGAACAGGCGCACGCCGTGCACCACGCCCCAGAGGTTCACGCCCAGCACCCATTCCCAGTCCTTGACCGAGTTCTCCCACACCAGGCCGCCCGCGCCCACGCCGGCGTTGTTGAACACCAGGTGCGGCGCGCCGAAGCGCTGCTGCACGTCCGCGGCCAGTTGCTCCATCTGCGCGGCGTTGGAGACGTCGACCTTGCGCGCCAGCACCTGCACGCCCGCCGCCTGCATCTCCGCCGTGGCGGCGTCGAGCGCGTCCTGCTGCACGTCCACCAACACCAGGTTCATGCCCAGGCGGGCGCCGATGCGCGCGCATTCGAGGCCGAAGCCCGAGCCTGCGCCAGTGAGTACGGCGGTCTTGCCGGCAAAGTTGTCGATCATGGTGGTGTCTCCTTGAAGTGGTGTGTGGTTTTGTGTGTGTTCAGCGCCAGGGCATGTATCGATGCATCCGTGCGGTCACCGAGTCATCCATCGCCCTGCCGTTCGCCCTGAGCTTGTCGAAGGGTGTCCGCGAGGGCTGCCCTGGCTTCGACAGGTTCAGCCCGAACGGGTGTGGGTGTGGGTGTGGGTGTGGTTGTGAGGTGGCGCGGCGCCGCCGTCAGGCCTTCGCAGCCCGCAGCACATACCCGATGCGCGGGAAGTGCACGTGCACGGTGCCCGCGCGCGGGTCGGTGCGGCGCAGGGTGTAGCGGGTGCGGGTGGCGGCGATCAGCTCGCCCTCGGTCGGCTCGGTGCCGAAGCTCTCGGCGGCGATGGCGACCTGCGAGCCCAGCGGGATGCCGTGCTCGTCCTGGAACACATCGTCCATCAGCGGCAGCGGCTCTGCGCCGGCCGCCACGGTGATGGCGTCTTCGGCCGCGAACTTCTCCATGCGCCCGTGGCCCAGCGCGGCCAGGCGGTCCATCCATTCGAGCACCGCGGGCGTGGCCGCAAAAATGTCGGCCATCACCGGCACGCACTGGCGGGTGAACCACAGCGGGTGGTAGGCAGCAAAGTCGGCAAGACACGGCTCGGCGCCGAACAAAAAGTCATGCTCCTCGGCCATGTGCGCGATGCGGCGCAAGTACGAGCGGTAGGCCGCCGTGGCGTCTGCGGGGCGCAGGCGCTGCATGCCCGCGCTCATCTCGCGGCGGTCTTCGCTGAAGGCCTGGGCCACGTTGGGCGGCAGGTTGGCGAACATGGCCGATGCGCCCTTGGGCTGCAGGTTGTAGGCCATGGCCGCCCAGAACAGGCTGCTGTCGGCCCACTGCGCAAACACCCGGGCCACGCCCTTGAGGTGCGGCGGGTACAGCACGGGCTCGGGCTGCTCGTGCTCCAGCACGTCGCAGATCAATGCGGAGTCGCAGTAGATGTCGGCACCGACCTGCAGGAACGGCGTCTTGCGGTAGCCGCCCGTGAGCGCCACCACATCGGGCTTGGGCGCGATGCTGGGGATGATCACGGACTTCCAGGCCAGCTTCTTGAAGCCCAGCACCAGGCGGATCTTTTCGGAAAACGGCGACGAGGGGTAGTGGTGCAGGATGAGATGGGACATGGGTTTCTCCGCAAAATTCTGTGGGGTGAATCAGATCGGAAGCGCGCGGGCCAAGATGGCGTCCAGGTCCACGCCCGCACCCAGCGTGCCGAAGCTGTAGCCCCAGTCGCCGGCGAGGCGTGAATCGCAGAAGGCACCGAACACGGCGCCGGGTGCACTGCGGTACAGCAGCGCGGCCTGCACGGCCAGGGCCACGTCCTGCGCCAGGCGGCGGGCCTCGGCCTCGGTGGTCATCGCGTCCACGCGCAGGGGCAGCGCGCTGGCCAGGCGGTCGAGCGCCGGGTGGGCGCCGCGCGCGGGGGCCAGTTCGTCGGCCAGGGCCGCGGCGGTGTCGGCGCGGCGCACGGCGCGCAGCAGGTCCAGCGCCATGATGTTGCCGGCGCCTTCCCAGATGGAGTTGAGCGGCATCTCGCGGTAGATGCGGGCCATGGTGCCTTCGCCGCCCTCTTCCACGTAGCCGTTGCCGCCCAGGCATTCCATGGCCTCCTGCGCAAACACGCTGCCGCGCTTGCACACCCAGAACTTGGCCACGGGCGTGAGCAGGCGGGCCATGACGGCCTCGTGCTCGCTGGTGGCCTTTTTGTCGAAGGCGCTGGCCAGGCGGATGGACAGTGCGGTGGCGGCCTCGCTCTCCAGCGCCAGGTCGGCCAGCACGTTGCGCATGAGGGGTTGCTCGATGAGCTTCTTGCCAAAGGCCGACCGCTGGCGCGTGTGGTGCAGCGCGATGGTCAGCGCCTGGCGCATGAGGCCGCTGGTGCCCAGGGCGCAGTCCAGCCGCGTCATGGTGCCCATCTCCAGGATCTGCGCCACGCCGCGGCCTTCGTCGCCCACGCGCCAGGCGTTCGCGTCGATGAATTCGACCTCGGAGCTGGCGTTGGCGTGGTTGCCCAACTTGTCCTTCAGGCGCTGGATGCGGATACTGTTGAGCACGCCGTTGCGGTCGTCCGGCAGCACGCGCGGCAGGAAGAAGCAGGTCAGCCCGCCGGGCGCCTGCGCCAACACCAGGAAGGCATCGCACATGGGCGCCGAGAAGAACCACTTGTGGCCCGTCAGGCGGTAGCGCGGGCCCCAGGCATCCTCGCCGTCGGCCACGGCCTGGGTGGTGTTGGCGCGCACGTCCGACCCGCCCTGCTTCTCGGTCATACCCATGCCCATGGTGAGCGCGGATTTTTGCGAGAACAAGGCCAGGCGCGGGTCGTATTGCGTGCTGGCCAGGCCCGCGCTCCAATCGGCCCACACGGCGGTGTTGCCGCGCAGTGCTGGCGTGACCGCATAGCTCATGGAGACCGGGCACAGCACCGAAGGCTCGGCCTCGGTGAACAGCATGAAGCCGGCGGCCCGCCCGGTGTGGGCGTACGCCGCTGCTGCACCCGTGCGCGACCAGGGCGTGGCGTGCAGGCCGTGTCGCAGCGCCGCGCCGATCAGCGCGTGGTAGCTGGGGTGGAACTCCACCACATCGGTGCGGTGGCCGAAGCGGTCATGGGTGTGCAGCTGCGGCTTGTGCGTGTTGGCCAGGCGCGCGTGGGTCTGCATTTCGGCCGAGCCCATCTCTGCGCCCAGGGCCGTGAGGCCGGCCAGCGGCAGCGCGGGGCTGTGCAGGCGCAGCGCATCCTGCAGCGGCTGGTTGGTGGTGAACAGGTTCACATCCGCCCAGGGCGTGCTCTGGTTGAACACGTCGTGGGTACGGACCAGGCCGGCGGCAGGTGCGGTTGTCGTCATGACGGGCTCCGCAGCATTTCGACGTGGGGGATGTCGTCTTCGAGGTACTCGTCCGACACCGTGACAAAACCCAGGCTGCCGTAGAAGCGCTGCAGGTGCGCCTGGGCGCTGATGCGAATGCCGTGGCCCGGCCACGCCGCGGTGCAGCGGGCGATGCCCTCCTGCATGAGCGCCCGGCCCGTGCCGTTGCCGCGCGCCTCCTTGGCGGTGACCACGCGGCCGATGGATGGCTCGGCGTAGTTCACACCCGGGTCTGCCACGCGCAGGCAGGCCTGCAGCACGCCAGCGTCGTCGTAGCCCAGCAGGTGGTGCGACTTCTTGTCGGCGCCGTCCGGGTCCTGGTAGGGGCCCTGCTCCAGGATGAACACCTTGCAGCGCAGGGCCAGCGCGTCGTGCAGCGCGTGCACGCCCAGGTCGTCGAAGCGGGCCCAGGTCCAGCGCAGGTGGGGCGACGGGTTGCTGGTTTCCATCATGCCCATGCTCAGATCAATTTCACGAGCTGCTTGCCGAAGTTCTTGCCCTTGAGCAGGCCCAGGAACGCTTCGGGTGCGGCGGCAATGCCGTCCGCCACGGTCTCGCGCGGGCGCAGCTTGCCGGTGCCGACCAGCGTGCCCAGCTCTTTCAGGGCCTCGGGCCAGACTTCCATGTGCTCGCTCACGATGAAGCCTTCGACCTTCATGCGGTTGATGAGCATGAGCGCAGGGTTGGCCATGGGCAGCGGCGCGCCGTCGTAGCCGGCGATCATCCCGCACAGGGCGATGCGGCTGAAGGCGTTCATGCGCAGCATCACCGCGTCCATGATCCATCCGCCCACGTTCTCGAAATAGCCGTCGATGCCGTTCGGGCAGGCTTCCTTGAGCGCCTTGGACATGGCCTTGACGTCGCTGTGCTGCTTGTAGTCGATGCAGGCGTCGAAGCCCAGTTCCTCTACGGCGTACTTGCATTTTTCAGCACCACCGGCAATGCCTACCGCGCGGCAGCCGCGCGCCTTGGCCAGCGCGGCAAACGCGCTGCCCACGGCGCCGGTGGCGGCGCTCACCACCACGGTGTCGCCTTCCTTGGGGGCGATGATCTTGACCAGGCCATACCAGGCCGTCACGCCGGGCATGCCCACCGCGCCCAGGTAGTGCGACAGCGGCACGTGGGCCGTGTCCACCTTGCGCAGCGCGCCGGGGGCGTTGGCGTCGACCACGCTGTATTCCTGCCAGCCGCCCATGCCCACCACCTTGTCGCCCACGGCGTACTTGGGGTGGCGGCTCTCGGCCACCTCGCCCACGGTGCCGCCGATCATGACCTCGCCCAGGCCCTGCGACGCGGCGTAGCTCTTGCTCTCGTTCATGCGGCCGCGCATGTACGGGTCCAGGCTCAGGTAGTGGTGGCGCACCAGCACCTGGCCGTCCTGCAGCGCAGGCGTGTCCGTGGCGACCAGCTTGAAGTTGCTGGCCACGGCCTCGCCCTGGGGACGGTTGTCGAGAACGATTTGCTGATTGCGTGGCATGGGGAGCTCCTTGAACGTTTGCTACTATTTTTATAGCTGCCAGCGCTTATCTATCAAGCGGTAGCGGCCATTTTTACTTGAATTTCGGGCGGACTCAGTCGGTGGAAATCACCTTGAGGCCATTGACGCTGCGGCCGTCCACCGGCAGGCGCTTGACGTACTTGAAGGTGCCGGTGGCGTGGCTGCAGATCTTGCCTTGCGCGTCGTACACCGTGCCTTCGGTGAATGCCATGGTGGCCGTGCGGTGGATGAGCCGCCCCTTGGCCACCAGCGGGCCGCGGGAGGGCTGCATGAAGCTGGTCTTCATCTCGATGGTGACCACGCCCATGTCGGGGGTCTCGCTGCGCGCGGCCGTGGCCATGGTCACGTCCAGCAGCGTCATCGACGCGCCGCCGTGGGTCACGTCGAATGAGTTCAGGTGCTCGGGCTTGGCTTCGTAGCGCAGCTCGGATTCGCCCTTCTCCATGCGGTGCAGGGTGAAGCCGAGGTGGCTGACAAAGGGAATCTCGACACCAAATTTCAGCACAGGTAACTCCAGTTTTTGTAGGGAGGCAAAAGCATACGCCTTCGCACTGCCTCGGCGGCACAACCACGGGCATGGCGAGGGCATCGGGTGCACTGCCCACACTGCCCAAACTCCCCGCTCCGCCTGCTCCGCCTGCTCCGGCCTGCACGCCGGGCGGGCGTGCAGCCGGGGCCATCAGCCTCCAGTGACGATGCTCACACCGCCGTCCACTGCCAGCCACTGGCCGGTGATGTGCTTGCCCGCATCCGACGCATACAGCGCGCACAGGCCCTTCAGGTCCTCGTCGTCGCCCAGGCGGCCCAGCGGCGCGTGCGCGGCCAGGGCTTCCTCACCCATGGCCTTCAGGGTGCCCACCGTCATCTTGCTCGGGAAGAAGCCCGGGCAGATGGCGTTGACGCGGATGTTGTACTTGCCCCATTCAGCCGCCAGCGCGCGGGTGAAGTTGATCACCGCGCCCTTGGACGTGTTGTAAGCGATGGTGTTCATGCCCTTGGGATTGCCGCCCAGGCCCGCGATGGACGCCACGTTGATGATGCTGCCACTGCGGCGCGCGATCATGCTGTGCTTGGCGATGTGCTGGCTCAGGATGAAATAGCCGCGCACGTTCAGGTTCATCACCTTGTCCCAGGCGTCCACGGGGTGGTCTTCGGCCGGGGCGCCCCAGGCGGCGCCGGCGTTGTTCACCAGGATGTCCACGTGGCCCAGGCGCTCCAGGGTTTCGTCGGCCAGGCGGCGGATGTCGGCTTCGTTGGAGCAGTCCGCGGCGATCCAGCGCGCGTCGATGCCGGCGGCCTGCAGGTCGGCGGTGGCTTCTTCCAGGTCGGACGCCTTGCGCGAGCTGAGCACGATCTTGGCGCCCGCCTCGCCCAGCGAATGGGCCAGTTGCAGGCCCAGGCCGCGCGAGCCTCCGGTCACGAGGGCGGTCTTGCCGGTCAGGTCGAACAGTTGCTGGATGGTGCGGGTCATGAAGTGTGTCTCCTTGGGTTTGTGGGTCTGCAGTCAGGGTGCGAACGGCCCGCCCTGCGGGCGTGCGGCCATCCGGCACATGAAATCAAGTCACGCAATGATTGTGCGATGCAACGCGGAGGTGCCATGTCGCGGGAGTGTCGCGGATGGGGCCACGGCATGCAGAGGGCGCTGACCGCGTCATGGCGCAGCATCTGCCCGCAGCCGCGAGCGCACGCCGATCAGCACCAGCCCCACCACGGCAGCCACCCCGCCGACGGCGATGAGGGTCCAGCCCAGCGCATCGTCCGTGCGCGCCGTGGCGATGCCCAGCACCAGCACCAGCAAGCCGCCGTAGATCAGCGCCCAGATGAGCTGGTGCAGGCGCTGCAGTGCGCGTGGTGTGGCCATGGTCAGAACGCCTCTTCAGGAAAGCTGGCGCACGTCGCATCGCGGGTGCTCACCACCTGCAGCCACGCGCCGATCTTGGGCAGCTCGTAGTGGAAGAAATAGCGCATGGCGCCCATGCGGCCCACGCTGGCGGGCTGTGCCAGCACGGCGTCGTCGGCCAGCGTCGCCAGCGCCAGGTCCAGCCAGACCCAGGCCAGCACCGTGTGGCCGAAGGCCTGCATGTACGGCACGGCATTGGCCAACGCATCGGCCGGCTGGCCCGTGGCCCACGCGGCCTTGGTGGCGGCGCCGATCTGCTGCAGGGCGGCGCCCAGCGCGTTGGCATGCGCGGCCAGCGCGGGCACCTGGATCGCCCGCTCGATGGTGGCGTTGATGCGCCCGGCCAGCAGCGTGAGGCCGCGCCCGCCTTCCATCAGCACCTTGCGGCCCAGCAGGTCCATGGCCTGGATGCCGTGCGTGCCCTCGTGGATCATGTTCAGGCGGTTGTCGCGCCAGTACTGCTCCACCGGAAAGTCGCGCGTGTAGCCGTAGCCGCCGTGGATCTGGATGGCCAGCGAGTTGGCCTCCAGGCAGAACTCGCTGGGCCAGCTCTTGGCGATGGGGGTGAGCACTTCGAGCAGCAGGCGGGCCTCGTCGGCCGCGGCGGCGTCGCCCGTGTGCTGCTCGTCCACCAGACGGGCGCAGAACAGGTTGAGCGCCAGCGCGCCTTCGCCATACGCCTTCTGGGCCAGCAGCATGCGCTTGACGTCGGCGTGTTCGATGATGCGCACCTGCGGCTGCGCGGCGTCCTTGACCACGGCGGCGGGGGCACCGCCTGCCGCGTCCTTGGCGCCCTGCACCGGGCGGCCCTGCGGGCGGTTCCTGGCGTAGTCCAGGCTGGCGTAGTAGCCCGCCAGGCCCAGCATGGTGGCCGCCATGCCGATGCCGATGCGCGCCTCGTTCATCATGTGGAACATGCAGTGCAGGCCCTTGCCCGGCTGCCCCACCAGGTAGCCCACGGCGCCGGCCTGCCCGCCCACCGGGAACTTGCCCTCGCCGAAATTGAGCAGCGTGTTGGTGGTGCCGCGCCAGCCCAGCTTGTGGTTCAGGCCCGCCAGCGCCACGTCGTTGCGTTCGCCGGTCAGCTGGCCCTCTACATCGACCATCTTCTTGGGCACGATGAACAGCGAAATGCCGCGCGTGCCGGGCACGAGCTTGCCGTCCGGCCCCGGGATCTTGGCCAGCACCAGGTGCACGATGTTCTCGGTGAGCTCGTGGTCGCCCGAGCTGATCCACATCTTGTTGCCCGTGAGGCGATAGCGCGCGCCCAGCGGGTCGGCTTCGAAGTCGCTGCCATCGGGCACGGCGCGCGTGGCCACGTCCGACAGCGACGAGCCCGCCTGCGGCTCGGACAGGCACATGGTGCCCGACCAGCGGCCGTTGAACTCGTTGAGTGCGAAGACTTCTTTCTGCAGCGCCGTGCCGTGCGCCATCAGCAGGTTGGCGTTGCCCGAGGTCAGAAGGTTGGAGCCGATGCTGATCGACGCCACCGCAAAGAAGCTGTTGGCCGCCGCCTCTACCGTGTAAGGCAGCTGCATGCCGCCGATGTCATAGTCCTGCGCGGCCGACAGCAGGCCCGATTCGGCGTAGGCCTTGCGGGCCTCGTACGTCGCCCGGGGCAGGATGACCTTCTCGCCGTCGAAGTGCGGCTCCTCGATGTCCACCGTGCGGTTGTGCGGCGCGTACTTCTCGCGCGCGATGCGCTCGCAGGTGTCCAGTACCGCGTCGAAGGTTTCGCGCGAATGGTCAGCGAAACGGCCGCGGGCCGAGAGGCTCTCGGCCTCCAGCCAGTCGTACAGCAAAAAGTCGAGCGTGGAACGCAGGGTCATGAGGTCTCCTTGAATGCTGCATGCCCTGCCCCCTCGCCGGCGCGAGGATCAGCGGGCGGGCAGCGCGATGTTCTTGAAACACCAGTACTCCATGTCCGAATCGGGCTTGGGCTGGCAGCTGGCCTCTCCGAGCTGCAGGCGCGTGGCACCTGCCGGGAGCGGCGGGAAAGTGATCTTCAGAAACTTGGTGCGGCCAGGCTTGACCGTGTCCATCTTCACGTTGCACAGCGTAAGGCCGCTGATCGCACGCTGCGGCAGCACCGCACCGCTGTCCAGGTCCTTGAGCGTGAAGGCATCGGGCGAGCCCGTGGGCTGCGCGCAGGCTTCGAAGGCCTCGTCGGTGCTGTTCTTCACCACCAGGGTGACGCGGGTCTGCTTGGCGTCGAGCACGATCTCCTGCAGCACCACGTCGGCGTCGGCCTCCAGCGGCTGCTGGAGCTTGAAGCTCTGTGCGTGGGCACCGCAGGCCACGGCCAGCGCGGAGAGTGCGGTGAGAAATCGAAGTGAAGTTGTGCGACGCATGGGAAAACCGGTGAAAGGAAGAAAACGAAGAAAGGCGGAGACGGCCCGGCACCCTGGGGCGCCAGCAACCGCGGCGGATTCTGCCGCGCGCCGGTGCCGCCGCTGGGGTTTGCGCGCCCCCACAAGGCAACAATTTGTAGCGCCTTCTTCTCAACCCCCTGTCACTGCATCCATGGCCCTGCCGCATTCAGAGACCCGCCACCCGCACGCGCTCGGCGGCCATGTATGCAAGCCCCTTATACAGACCGGCCTTGGGCAAGGCCGGCCCGGTGCGCATGCCGGCAGAGCGCCGGAACGCTATCGGTCAGAACACCTCGAAGACGCCGGCAGCACCCATGCCGCCGCCGATGCACATGGTCACGCACACCTTCTTGGCGCCGCGGCGCTTGCCTTCGATGAGCGCGTGGCCCGTGAGGCGCTGGCCCGACACTCCGTAGGGGTGGCCCACGGCGATCGCGCCGCCGTTCACATTCAGGCGGTCGGCCGGGATGCCCAGCTTGTCGCGGCAGTACAGCACCTGCACGGCGAAAGCCTCGTTCAGCTCCCACAGGTCGATGTCCTGCACGGTGAGGCCCAGCTTCTTGAGCACCTTGGGCACGGCGAACACCGGGCCGATGCCCATTTCGTCGGGCTCGCAGCCGGCCACGGCAAAGCCTAGGAAGCGGCCCAGGGGCTTGAGGCCCTTCTTGCTGGCGTACTCTTCACTGGTCACCACGCAGGCGCCTGCGCCGTCGGAGAACTGGCTGGCATTGCCGGCCGAGATCACGCCCCCGGGCAGCGCGGGGCGGATGCCACTGATGCCTTCCTTGGTCGTGCCTTCGCGCGTGCCCTCGTCCTTGCTCACTGTGACCTGCTTGGTGATCAGGCCCAGCGTCTTGTCGGCAATGCCGGCGGTGACGGTGATGGGCGCGATCTCGGCATCGAACAGGCCGGCGGCCTGGGCTGCGCAGGCCTTTTGCTGGCTGGCGGCACCGTATTCGTCCATCGCATCGCGGCCGATGTTGTAGCGCTTGGCCACCTGTTCGGCGGTCTGCAGCATGCTCCAGTAGATCTCGGGCTTTTGCTTGGCCAGGGCCAGGTCCTGGATCATGTGCAGGTTCATCTCCTGCTGCACGCAGGAGATGCTTTCCACACCGCCCGCCACGTACACGTCGGCTTCGCCGGCGATGATGCGCTGGGCCGCGGTGGCGATGGTCTGCAGGCCCGACGAGCAAAAGCGGTTGATCGTCATGCCCGACGCCGTGATGGGCAGGCCGGCCTTGAGCGCGATCTGGCGCGCGATGTTGCTGCCCGTGGCGCCTTCCGGCGTGGCGCAGCCCATGATGACGTCGTCGACATCGGCGCCGTCGATGCCTGCGCGCTGTACGGCATGCTGCACGGCGTGGCCGCCCAGCGTGGCGCCATGGGTCATGTTGAAGGAGCCCTTCCAGCTCTTGGCGAGCGGCGTGCGGGCGGTGGAGACAATCACTGCGGAGGTCATGGGAAATCCTTTAATCGGTGAACGGTGGCGCGGGCTTATTGGAAGGCCTTGCCTTCGGCGGCCAGCTTGGCCAGCAGCGGAGCGGGCTTCCAGGCGTTGGCGTCGTCCATGGGGTTCTGGGCAAAGCGGTTCATCGCCTGCACCACGTTGAACAGGCCCACTTCGCTGGCATAGTGCATCGGGCCGCCGCGGTGGATGGGGAAGCCGTAGCCGGTCAGGTACACCATGTCGATGTCGCCGGACTTGCTGGCAATGCCCTCTTCCAGGATGTGCGCGCCTTCGTTCACCAGGGCGAACACCAGGCGCTGCACGATTTCCTCGTCGGAGATCTTGCGGGGCGCCGTGCCCAGGGTCTTGCGGTGCTCTTCGATCATCTTGTTCACCACATCGCTCGGGATCGCATCGCGCTTACCGGCCTGGTAGTCGTACCAGCCTGCGCCGGTCTTCTGGCCGAAGCGGCCCAGCTCGCACAGCAGGTCTGCGGTCTTGCTGTACTTCATGTCGGGCTTTTCGCTGTAGCGGCGCTTGCGGATCGCCCAGCCGATGTCGTTGCCGGCCAGGTCGCCCATGCGGAACGGGCCCATGGCAAAGCCGAACTTCTCGATGGCCTTGTCCACCTGCTGGGGCGTGGCGCCTTCGTCCAGCAGGAAGCCGGCCTGCTGGCTGTAGCGCTCGATCATGCGGTTGCCGATGAAGCCGTCGCACACGCCCGAGACCACGGCGGTCTTCTTGATCTTCTTGGCCACGGCCATCACGGTGGCCAGCACGTCCTTGGCGGTGGCCTTGCCACGCACCACTTCCAGCAGCTTCATGACGTTGGCAGGGCTGAAGAAGTGCATGCCCACCACGTCCTGCGGGCGCTGGGTGAAGTTGGCGATCTGGTCCACGTCCAGCGTGGAGGTGTTGGACGCCAGGATGGCGCCGGGCTTGGCCACGGCGTCCAGCTGCTTGAACACGGCTTCCTTCACGCCCATCTCTTCGAACACGGCTTCGATGATCAGGTCGCAGTCCTTGAGCTCGTCGTAGCTGAGCGTGGTGGACAGCAGCGCCATGCGCTGGGCGTACTTGTCTTCCTTGAGCTTGCCCTTCTTGACCTGCGCTTCGTAGTTCTTCTTGATGGTGCCGATGCCGCGGTCCAGGGCCTCCTGCTTCATCTCCAGCATCTTGACGGGGATGCCGGCGTTCAGGAAGTTCATGGCGATGCCGCCGCCCATGGTGCCCGCACCGATCACGCCCACCAGCTTGATGTCGCGCTTGGGGGTGTCCGACGGCACGTCAGGGATCTTGCTCGCGGCACGCTCTGCCATGAACAGATGGCGCAGGGCGCGGGACTCGGGGGTCCACATCAGGTTGATGAAGATCTCGCGCTCGACCAGCATGCCTTCGGCGAACTTCTTCTTGGTGGCCGCTTCGACCGCATCCACGCACTTGGCAGGCGCGGGGAAGTTCTTGGCCATGCCCTTGACCATGTTGCGCGCGAACTGGAAGTACGCGTCGCCTTCAGGGTGCTTGCAGGGGAAATTGCGCACCAGGGGCAGCGGGCGCGCATCGGCCACGCTCTGGGCGAACGCCAGGGCTTCTTCGGCCAGCGACTCGGGCGATGCGGCCAGCTTGTCGAACAGCTTCTGGCCGGGCACGCCGGCGATCAGTTCGCTCTTGACGGGCTCGCCGCTCACGATCAGGTTGAGCGCGGCTTCGACGCCGATCACGCGCGGCAGGCGCTGCGTGCCGCCCGCGCCGGGGATCAGGCCCAGCTTGACTTCGGGCAGCGCAATCGAGCAGCCAGGTGCGGCAATGCGGTAGTGGCAGCCCAGCGCCAGCTCCAGGCCGCCGCCCATGGCGACGGTGTGCATGGCGGCCACGACCGGCTTGGCCGAGTTTTCTACGGCGAGGATCACCGACAGCAGGTTGGGCTCCTGCAGCGACTTGTCGGTGCCGAATTCCTTGATGTCCGCACCGCCCGAGAAGGCGCCGCCGGCGCCGGTGATGACGATGGATGTGACCGCTGCATCGGCATTGGCACGGGCCAGGCCGTCCACGATACCTTGGCGGGTGGCCAGGCCCAGCCCGTTGACGGGAGGGTTTGCCAGCGTGATCACGGCAACGGAGCCGTGGACTTTGTATTCAGCGGTCATGGTGCTGTTGTTCCTTGGAGAGTGAAAAAGAACGATCGTGCGTTTTTATTGTAGGGGCTTCGAAACGGTTTGGCGTGTCAATTTGTCCCGGGCGGGACAAGGGGGTTTCAGATATCCCCTGACGAGTAGATTCATGCTGGCAAAAAAAGAGGCGCCACTGAAGACCGGGCGCCTCTGTGGATCGCGGGTTAGCGGCACGCATTCCAGTGCGTCCGCCGTGCCCCGGATCTTTGCAACTGGCGCGCCCCGAGGCCAGCGCAGCCAAGCAAGGGCCGCCCCGCAGCGAGGGCTGCGTCCCCCTTCCCGAATCGCGCAGCGATTCGAGAGAAGGGGCTGAGTGCCGCGGCTCCAAGCCTGCCTGCGCAGGATTGGACGGCACGAAGGGCTGCCGTCTCTGGCGGCTGCACCGGGGCGCGCAGCGCCTCAGGGGGATCGCTCTGCTAAACCTCCAGCCATTCCTTGCGGATGTAGTTGTCGGCCCGCAAGCTGTCCGGCGTGCCTTGGAACACGATGGAGCCGTGTCCCATCACCAGCGCGCGGTCCGAGATCTTCATCGCGATGGTGAGCTTCTGCTCGATGAGCAGCACCGAAATCCCGCGCGCCTTGATGGTCTGCAGGTACTGCCCCACCAGCTCGACGATCTTGGGCGCCAGGCCTTCGGTGGGCTCGTCGATGATGATGAGGTCCGGGTCGCCCATCAGCGTGCGGCACAGCGTGAGCATCTGCTGCTCGCCGCCGGACATCACGCCCGCCTCGGTGTGCTGGCGCTCCTTGAGGCGCGGGAACATTTCGTACATGTCGTCGAACGACCAGCGGCTGCCCTTGCCGTTGCCCTTTTGGCCCAGCAGCAGGTTCTGGTGCACCGTGAGGTTGGGAAACACGTCGCGGCTCTCGGGCACATAGCCCAGGCCCAGGTGGGCGATCTCGTAGGCCTTCTTGCCGTTCAGGGCCTGGCCCTTCCATTCGAGCGTGCCCTCCCAGTCCACCAGGCCCATGATGGCCTTGGCGGTGGTCGAGCGGCCCGAGCCGTTGCGCCCGAGCAGCGCCACGATCTCGCCGGGCTGGACGTCGAAGCTCACACCATGCAGCACATGGCTCTTGCCGTAGTAGGCGTGGAGGTTGTCAATTTTCAGCATAGTCAGTCAGTGTCCCGCGCCTTGCTCATCGGCCACGACGGAGCCCAGGTAGGCCTCTTGCACGCGCGCATTGGCGCGCACCTTGTCGGGGGTGTCGAAGGCGATCACCTCGCCATAGACCACCACCGCGATCTTGTCGGCCAGGCCGAACACCACACCCATGTCGTGCTCCACGGTCAGCAGGGTGCGGCCTTCGGTCACTTCCTTGATGAGGTGGATGAAGCGTGTGGTCTCGCTCTTGCTCATGCCGGCCGTGGGCTCGTCCAGCAGGATCACGTTGGCGCCACCCGCGATGGTGATGCCGATCTCCAGCGCCCGCTGCTCGGCGTAGGTGAGGTTCATGGCCAGGGTGTCGCGCTTCTTGTCGAGCTTGATCATCTCCATGAGCTCTTTGGCGCGCTGGTTGGCGTCGTGCAGGTTCGACAAGAAGCGCAGGAACGTGTACTTGTAGCCCATGCTCCACAGCACGCCGCAGCGCAGGTTCTCGAACACGCTCAGCTTGGGGAAGATGTTGGTGATCTGAAAGCTGCGCGACAGGCCCTTGCGGTTGATCTCGTACGGCGCCAGGCCGTTGATGCGCTGGCCGTTCAGGATCACGTCGCCGCTGGTGGGCGCAAAGCGCCCGCTGATCAGGTTGAACAGCGTGGACTTGCCAGCGCCGTTCGGCCCGATGATGGCCACGCGCTCGCCAGGAGCCACGACCAGGTTGGCGCCACGGATGATTTCGGTCTTGCCAAAGCTCTTGCGCAGGTCGCGCAGTTCCAGGGCGTAGGCAGGGGTTGCGTTGTCAGCGGCCATGTTCACAGCGCCTCCGTACGCTTGATGTGGTGTTCGATTTCTTCCTGGATCGTGCCCCACTGGCGCAGGAACTGGCGACGGCACAGCTCGAACAGCCCGAAGCCCGTGACCATCACGAAGATGGCGCCGAACCAGCTGGCAAAGCCCTTGGCGTTGAGCGTGGCGCCCAGGAAGGTCAGCTCCGGCCCGAGTGCCGCGTTCAGTTGCAGGTGGTAAGTCATCTCGATCATGCAGGCCGCCCCCAGCACGCCCACCAGCGCGGTGCCGGCCAGCGCCAGGTACGAAGTGCCCAACTGGCGCAGCTTGCCGTACTTGGCCAGGCGCAGGTTCATCATGATCAGGCTGGCGATGCCGCCGGGCGCATACATCACCATGAACAGGAACACGAGGCCCAGGTACAGCAGCCAGGCCTTGGACAGCTCGGACAGCAGCACCGAGGCCAGCACCAGCAGCACCGCACCGATGATGGGCCCGAAGAAGAACGTGGCCCCGCCCAGGAAGGTGAACAGCAGGTAGCCGCCCGAGCGGATCACGCTCAGGCTGTCGGCGCCGGTGATGATCTCGAAGTTGATGGTGGCCAGGCCCCCGCCGATGCCCGCGAAGAAGCCCGCGATGATGAACGCGAAGTAGCGCACGCGCTGCGTGTTGTAGCCGATGAACTCCACGCGCTCTGGGTTGTCGCGCACCGCATTCAGGATGCGGCCGAGCGGCGTGCCGGTGAAGGCGAACATCGCCGCGGTGCACACGAAGCAGTAGGCCGCGATCAGGTAGTACACCTGCATGCCCGAGCCGAAGTTCAGG
Organism: Acidovorax sp. Leaf191; assembly: GCF_001424425.1. Lineage (GTDB taxonomy): Bacteria > Pseudomonadota > Gammaproteobacteria > Burkholderiales > Burkholderiaceae_C > Acidovorax. The sequence continues at coordinate 1,102,583 of NZ_LMPT01000019.1, read as the reverse complement.
CCGAAGAAGGCCTTGCCGTACGTGCGGTCGGTGGTGATGCCGCCTTCGCCGCCGAAGAACTCGGGGAACATCAGCGCCATGGACGCCACCAGCTCGCCGATACCGAGCGTGATCATGGCGAACGTGGTGCCCGACTTCTTGGTGGTGACGAAGCCCAGGATGATGGCGAAGAACGCGCCGGCCAGGCCGCCCACCAGCGGGATGAGCACCAGCGGAATGTTGACCGTGCCCTTGGTGGCCATGTTCATCGCGTGGATGGCGATGAACGAGCCGAGCCCGGTGTAGACCGCATGCCCGAAACTCAGCATGCCGCCCTGCCCCAGCAGGATGTTGTACGACAGGCAGATGATGATCAGGTAGCCGATCTGCGACAGCATCGTCAGCGCCAGGCTGCTGCGAAACAGCATAGGCGCGACGATGAGCATGGCGGCGAACAGCGTCCAGATGACGAATCGGCCCACGTTCCAGGGCTTGAACCGGTAGTAAGAGCTGGCGCCGGAGCCAGTGGTGGTAAGTGTCGAATTGGAATTCATGGCTTCAGTCCTCCCGCGTGCCCAGCAGGCCCTTGGGCCTGAAGATCAGGATCAGCACGAGGAACAGGTACGGCAGGATGGGCGCCACCTGCGAGATGGTGAGCTTGAGCAGCGGGTAGCCGAAGGTCTGGTCGGTGACGGCCACGCCCACCGCCTTGAACACATGGATGAGCGAGTAGTCGAGCGCCACGGCAAAGGTCTGCACCAGCCCGATGAGCAGCGACGCGAGGAAGGCCCCCGCCAGCGAGCCCATGCCGCCCACCACCACCACCACGAAGATGATGGAGCCCACCGACGCCGCCATGGCGGGCTCGGTGACGTAGGTGTTGCCGCCGATCACCCCCGCCAGGCCCGCCAGGGCCGCGCCGCCGCCGAACACGAGCATGAACACGCGCGGCACGTTGTGGCCCAGCGCCTCCACCATGTGCGGGTACTTGAGCGCCGCCTGGATCACCAGGCCAATGCGCGTGCGGGTGAGCAGCAGCCACACCGACACCAGCATCAGCAGCGCGACCAGCATCACGAACGAGCGCGACTTGGGGAACTGCGTGCCGTACAGCGAAAACAGGGGGCCCTGCAGTTGCGTGGGCAGGCCGTAGGGCACCGTCGAGCGGCCCCACACGAGCTGCACCACTTCCAGAATGAGGTACGAGAGCCCGAACGTGACGAGCAGCTCCGGCACGTGGCCGAACTTGTGCACGCGGCGCAGGCAATAGCGCTCGAACGCGGCACCCAGTGCAAACACCACCAGCGGCGCAATCACGAGCGCCGGCCAGAAGCCCACCAGTCCGGAGATGGTGAACGCGAAATAGGCTCCCAGCATGTAGAAGCTGGTGTGCGCAAAATTGAGCACACCCATCATGCTGAAGATCAGCGTGAGGCCCGAACTGAGCATGAACAGCAGGAGCCCGTAGCTCACGCCGTTCAGCAGCGAGATCACGAAAAACTCAGTATTCATTGGAATTTTTCACTGCAGGGGTAAAAAAAGAGGCCCGAGTGGCTCGGGCCTCGAAGCGATTGCGCAGGGTTTACGGACGCTTCATCTGGCACGAGGAGGGCGTGCTGGCCACATAGGGCTCGTAGTACTTCACGGGCACGAAGGTGTAGCCGGTGTTCTCCGAATCGAGCGGGTACTTGCCGCCGGCCTTCTCCCACTTGGAGATGAACAGGCCCTGCTGCAGCTGGTGGTCCGTCTTGCGCATCTCGACCTCGCCGTTGAAGCTCTTGAACTTCATGCCTTCGAACACCGCGGCCACCTTGACGGGGTCGGTGGACTTGGCCTTGGCAAAGCCCTCGGACAGCATGGTGAAGGCGTGGTAGACCGCACCGGTGTACATGTCGTCGTTGAACTTCTTCTTGTAGTCCACCACGATCTTGTTGATCTCGCCGGGCAGGTTCATGTGGGCGTAGGCCACCATGTACACACGGCCTGCGGCGGCCGAGCCCATGGCCGTGGGGCTGCCGGTGACCGAGCCGTAGTAGGTGTAGAAGTTGACGTTGTTCAGGCCCGCGTCGTTGGCGGCCTTGATGAGCAGCGCCAGGTCGGAACCCCAGTTGCCGGTGATCACGCTGTCGGCGCCCGACTGCTTGATCTTGGCGATGTAGGGCGCGAAGTCGCGCACCTGGGCCAGCGGGTGCAGGTCGTCGCCGACGAACTGCACGTCAGGGCGCTTGCGGCCCATCATTTCCTTGGCGTACTTGGCGACCTGGTGGCCGTGCGCGTAGTTCTGGTTGATCAGGTAGACCTTCTTGACCTCGGGCATGTCCTTCATGTACGTGGTCAGGGCTTCCATCTTCATGGAGGTGTCCGCGTCCAGGCGGAAGTGCCAGTAACTGCACTTGCTGTTGGTGAGGTCGGGGTCCACCGCGGCGTAGTTCAGGAAGAGGACTTCCTTGCCGGGGTTGCGGGCGTTGTGCTTTTCCAGCGCGTCCATGATGGCCAGGGCCGGGCCGGAGCCGTTGCCCTGCACCACGTACCGTGCGCCCTGGTCCATGGCCGAGCGCAGCGCGCTGGTGGTCTCTTGCGGGCTGAGCTTGTTGTCGATGCCGATGATCTCGTACTTGACCCCTGCGGCGTTCTTCTTGTTGAACTCTTCAGCGATGAACTGGAAGCTCTTGAGCTGGTTGGTTCCCACGGCCGCCATCAGGCCGGAAAGCGGGTCGAGCCAGGCGATCTTGACGGTCTCGCCCTTTTGAGCGAACGCCCCGCCAGCAATTGCCAGGATTACCGAGGCTGCTACAGCCTTAATAGCGAACTTCATGGTCTTGTCTCCTTGTAAATATATAAAACGCAGCGTACCGCGTTGCAACAAAGCGATGCTCAGGGATTGCCCCTACCAGCGTCGCACACGCGACTGGCCCCGCGCTCCCCCGAGCGCGGGGCCCGTCTTCATCACAGGCCCGGAAGCTTGTAATCCTTCAATTGCTCGCGCAATCGGGTCTTGAGCATCTTGCCGGTGGCGCCCAGCGGAATGGCCTCGACGAACACGACGTCATCGGGGATCTGCCACTTGGCGGTCTTGCCCTCGTAGAAGGCGAGCAGCTCTTCGCGGGTGACCTCGGTGCCGGGCCGCTTGACCACCGCGACGATGGGGCGCTCGTCCCACTTGGGGTGCGGCATGCCCACGCAGGCAGCCATGGCAATTGAAGGGTGCGCCATCGCGATGTTCTCGATGTCGATGGAGCTGATCCACTCGCCGCCGGACTTGATCACGTCCTTGCTGCGGTCGGTGATCTGCATGAAGCCGTCGGCGTCGATGGTGGCCACGTCACCCGTGGGGAACCAGCCGCGGCCCTGTGCGTCCTTGACGAGCGGGTTGCCGCCCTCGCCCTTGAAGTAGCTGTCCACGATCCACGGGCCCTTGACCAGCAGGTCGCCGTAGGTCTTGCCGTCCCACGGCAGTTCCGCCCCGTCGCCGCCCACGATCTTCATGTCCACGCCGTAGATCGCGCGGCCCTGCTTTTGCAGGACCTTCATCTGCTCGTCCTTGGAGAGCGCCAGGTGCTTGTTCTTCAGGGTGCACAGCGTGCCCAGCGGGCTCATCTCGGTCATGCCCCAGGCGTGCAGCACCTCGACGCCGTAGTCTTCCTTGAACGCATGGATCATGGCGGGCGGGCAGGCCGAGCCGCCGATGACGGTGCGGCGCAGCGTGGAGAACTTGAGGCCCGCGGGCTTCATGTGGCCGAGCATCATCTGCCACACGGTGGGCACGCCCGCGGCGTAGGTCACCTTCTCGGCTTCGATGAGTTCGTAGATGGACTTGCCGTCCATGGCCGGGCCCGGGAACACCAGCTTGCAGCCCGTGAGCGCGGCCGAGTACGGAATGCCCCAGGCGTTGACGTGGAACATGGGCACCACCGGCAGCACCGAGTCGCGAGCCGACAGGCACATCACGTCGGGCAGCGCCGCGGCGTAGGCGTGCAGCGTGGTGGAGCGGTGGCTGTACAGCGCGGCCTTGGGGTTGCCCGTGGTGCCGCTCGTGTAGCACATGCTGGACGCGGAGTTCTCGTCGAACTCGGGCCAGGCGTAGTCGGGCGCATAGGCGCCGATCCACTCTTCGTAGCTGGCCAGTCCTGGCACGCCGGAGTCTGCCGGCAGCTTGTCCGCATCGCACAGCGCTACCCACTTCTTCACCGTGGGGCACTTGGCGTGCACGGCCTGCACCAGGGGCAGGAAGGTCAGGTCAAAGCACAGCACCTGGTCTTCGGCGTGGTTGACGATCCAGGCGATCTGGTCGGGGTGCAGGCGCGGGTTGACGGTGTGCAGCACGCGGCCCGAGCCGGAGACGCCGAAGTACATCTCCATGTGGCGGTAGCCGTTCCAGGCCAGCGTGGCCACGCGGTCGCTGAACTGCAGCTTCAGGGCATCCAGCGCATGGGCCAGGCGGCGCGCACGCGCCCCGAGGTCTCGGTACGTGTAGCGGTGGATGTCGCCCTCGACCCGGCGCGAGACGATTTCAGCGTCGCCATGGTGGCGCTCGGCGAACTCGATCAGCGACGAAATCAAGAGCGGTTGGCTCTGCATCAGACCCAGCATGGGGGCTCCTTGGATGTGGTGGTGAATGGAAAGATCATCGTAGCGCGGTGCGGGCCTTCGGACGTGTCACGCTGGTGGTGAAAACCCGCAGCCCGCGGCGCGCATTCCATCGGGGCAAGGGCAGTGTGCGCCGCAGGCGCGGGCTTGCCAACACCTGTCGCCCCGTTGACAAACGCACAGGGAATACCCTCATGGCTTCTGAACCCGGGACAATGCGGCGCATGCTCTGCTTTGCGCCCACCGCCCAGCGTTTCATCGAAGCCCAGCCCTGGTTCGCCAGCGTGCCCGCAGCCCTGCAGGAGCGGCTGCGGGCCGAGGTGTTCTCCATCCAGGGCGACAAGGGCGCGGTGATGATGCCCGCCGGCAGCGCCGTGCAGGGCTGGTACGCCGTGCTGTCGGGCCTGGTGATGCTGCAAAGCCCTGCCAGCAAGGGCCGCTCGTCGGCGTTCATCGGCGTGCCCGACGGCGAGTGGTTCGGCGAAGGCTCGGCCATGAAGCCCGAGCCGCGCAAGTACAACGTGGTCGCACTGCGTCCCACCACCTTGCTGTGCCTGCCACTGCCGCTGTTCAACGCGCTGCGCGAGACGCACCTGGGCTTCAACCAGTTCCTGGTGCTGCACCTGAACATGCGCCTGGGCCAGGCCATGACCATCATCGAGGCGGGCCGCACGCAGTCCACCGAGCACCGCGTGGCGCTGTACCTGAGCCGGCTGTTCTGGCGCAGCACGCGCCGGCTCAACCTCACGCAGGACGAGCTGGGCCAGTTGGTCGGCCTGTCGCGCCAGACGGTGAACCGCGTGCTGCAAACGCTGGAAGGGCTGGGCATCGTGTCTCTGGACTTCGGCAAGGTCGCCATCGTGGATGACGACGCACTGAGTGCATACCTTGCCGCCACCGTGGCATCCTGAACGGACATGGGCTTGGACATCACCGGGCAGGCTGACTGAACACGCTTACTGAACGCTGAGGCGCGCAGCCTTCTGGTCCGCGTCGAAGATGAACCTGCGCGGCCAGGCCTGCCACTCCTGCCCCAGGCCGGCGTGGTTGGGGTTGCCGGTGTGCACGAAGGCGCGCACGCTGTCCATCATCACGCCCGACAGGGCCAGGCGTCCCGGCTGGTTGGCGGTGCTGTTGGCGGCCTTGGCCAGCAATGAAGGGCCGAAGTTGCCGAACACGAACGGCAGATCGAAGCCGTGGGCTGCGCCGTACACATCGTTCCAGGGCGCGGGCTGCTGGGCCCAGTTGAACTGGTAGCTCCAGACGTTGGCCTGCTGGGTGCGCAGCGTGTTGAGCAGGTTGTCGCGGCTCGGGTCGATGAAAGCGGCGCCCAGAAGCTTCATACGGGCGTTGTAGCCGGTGACCGGCGCGGTGACGGGCAGGTACGACGCGTCGATGACGTCGGCCGCGGTGAGCGCGGTGGGCGCATCGGGGTTGAAGCTTTGCGTCATCGCAAAGCGCTCGGCGTCGCTGATCTTCATGCCGGGCTTGCCGCCCAGCAGTGCGAGGAAGGGCGCGAAGAGCTTGGCCTCGTCCAGCGTGTAACCCGACAGCACCGGCACCTTGTGGTAGCGCCCTGCCCCGATGGCGGCGATCGGGTCGACCGGAATCACCACGCCATCCGGGATGGGCCCCGAGCCCGTAAGGCCGCCTTTGAGCACGGTCTGCAGCAGCACGCGGCCGTCCTTGCCGCGCAGGTAGCTGGCGGTGTGTGCGGGCGTCCAGCCGGACACCAGCGCAGCCGCCGCGGCGGCGTCGGGCGCCAGCCCGTCGGCCACGGCCAGGGCCGCCAGCAATGCCCCCGCCTGCGCCGCGTATTTGCTGGCCGGGTTGAGCGTCGGGATGGTGCCTGCGGGCAGGTTGGTGGGCAGCGAGATGCCGGCGCTGACCGGCAGTGCCTTGTGGAACAAACCTGCGGCTGGCGGTGCGGTCAGCAGAGCCAGCACATTGGTGGCACCCGCCGACTGCCCCATCAGCGTGACGTTGCCCGCGTTGCCGCCAAAGCGGCCGATGTTGTCCTGGATGAAGCGCAGCGCCTGGATGTTGTCCAGCAGCGCGTAGTTGCCGCTGTACGCCTGGCTGCCGGTGTGCAGCGCGGGCAACTGAAAGAAGCCCATCACATCGAGCCGGTAGTTGGCCGTTACGACCACCGCGTTGGCCTTGCGCGCCAGCGCCGCGCCGTCGTACACCGGGTCGGCCGTGTAGCCCGATATGCCGCTGCCGCCGTGCAGGAACAGCAGCACGGGCAGGTTGTTGTCTCCGTTGGCCGGGCGCCAGATGTTCAGGGTCAGGCAGTCTTCGTTGCCCACGGGGGTGCCCAGAGTCTGGCCGATGGTGTCGTCAAAGCGGTTGTTGGCGCCGGGGCCGTACAGGCGCCCCATCTGCAGGCAGGCGCTGCCAAACCGCGTGGCATCGCGCTCGCCCGTCCAGGCTGCGGGCTCTGCGGGCGGTTGCCAGCGCAGGTCGCCCACGGGGGGCTTGGCAAACGGCAGGCCCTTCCAGGCGTAGGTGCCGGTGGTGGCGCTGTCGTCGGTGCCGCGCACCGCGCCGTAGCGGGTCTCGCGCAGCTCGGGTGGCGTGCCGCTGGAGCCGCCGCAGGCCGTACCCATCAATGCTGCCAGCACGGCGGCGCCAAAGCGCACGCGGCGTTGAAAATCAGCCATGTCTTGTCTCCTTGGGGGTTTTCAGGAATGGGTCGGGCCTCTCTGAAGCGTCACACTTGCGGCAGGGCCAAACCTCAGCGACGATTGTGTGAACGCATCGCCATCGGCCCACTATCGCAACCGTGCCAAAACAGTGACTTCAGAACACCACCCTCGCGTTAACCCTGACCCGGCAGCCCGGCCATGACACCGCGCACCAGCTCCGCCGCGTGGGTGCGCGGCATTGCGGACATGTTTGCAGCCGAAGGCCTGCCTGCCGCAGACCTGTGCACCGAAGCGGGCATCGACCTGCCCGCCCTGCTGCAGCAGCAGACCCGTGTGGATGTGGACCGCGTGAGCCGCCTGTGGGAGGCCGCCGCGGCGCGGTACGGCCGCCCCGGCCTGGGCCTGGCGCGGGACCTGGCGGCGCGCTACGGCAATGTGGACCTGGTGGGCTATGCGCTGGCGTCGGGCCCCAACCTGCTGATCGGCTTCGAGCACCTGCAGCGGCAGATGGCCTTGATATCGGACGCCACCACCTTCGAGATGCAGCGTGACCCGCGCGGCCAGGGCCACTGGCTGGCGATCAGCCACATCGGCGCCAGCCGGCCCATTCCGCGCCAGCGCATCGAATTCGCGGTCCTGACCTTGTTCACGCTGTGCTGCTGGCTGACCCGGCGCGACCTGGTGCCGCAGGCCGTGGAGCTGACCACCCCGCCACCGCAGGACGACGCCCGTTACCGCGTGGCCTTCGGGGTGCTGCCACGGTTCGGGCAGCCGGCCAACCGGTTCCTGCTGGCAGACGCCGACCTGCTGGCGCCCATCCCCACGCACAACCCCAGCCTGTGGGCGCTGCACGAGCGCATGGTGGAGTCCGAGCTGGACCAGCTCGGCCAGACGCTGGCCAGCACCCGGGTGCGCACCGAAATCGCCCGCGTGCTGCACCTGGGCGAGCCGCGGCGCGAAGACATCGCAGCGCGCCTGCACCTGACCGACCGCACGCTGCAGCGGCGCCTGCAGGCCGAATCCGTGAGCTACCAGCAGCTGCTGGACGACACCCGCTGCGAGCTGGCGCGCCAGCACCTGAGCGATGCGCGGCGCTCCCTGGGCGAGATCGCCGACCTGCTGGGCTTTGCCGACCAGAGCAACCTGTTTCGGGCGTGCAAGCGCTGGTTCGGCATGCCGCCCGGCCAGTACCGCGCGCAGGTGCTGCACCCCGAGCCCGAAGCGGCGTCCTGACAAGGGGGATGACCAAGGCAGAGCAAGCCAGGGGCCTGTGTGTCGTGGCCATGGCCCTGTCGGCTCGGGGGCATCGGCGGTGCGAGACAATCGGGCAATGAATCAGCGCGCCGACAGCGAAACCCCTGCCGACATCGGCCTGGCCTGGAACCACGGTTTTGCCGCCCTGGGCCCGGATTTTTATACCGAGCTGCGCCCTACTCCGCTGCCCGCGCCCCACTGGGTCGGCCGCAGCGCCGACGTGGCGGGTTTGATCGGGCTGGACCCTGCGGTGCTGCACACCGACGAGGCGCTGCAGGCGTTCACCGGCAATGCGCTGCTGGCGGGCTCGCGCCCTCTTGCCAGCGTCTATAGCGGCCACCAGTTCGGCGTCTGGGCCGGGCAATTGGGCGATGGCCGCGCCATCTTGCTGGGCGAGACGGCCAGCGGCTACGAAGTGCAGCTCAAGGGCGCCGGCCGCACGCCCTATTCGCGGGGGGGCGACGGCCGCGCCGTGCTGCGATCGAGCATCCGCGAGTTTCTGTGCAGCGAGGCCATGCACGGCCTGGGCGTGCCGACATCGCGCGCGCTGTGCATCACCGGGTCGCCCGGCCCCGTGCGGCGCGAAGAGGTCGAGACCGCCGCGGTGGTCACCCGCGTGGCGCCCAGCTTCGTGCGCTTTGGCCACTTCGAGCACTTTGCCGCCAATGGACTGGAGCCCCAGCTGCAGGCGCTGGCCGACTACGTCATCGACCGCTACTACCCCGCATGCCGCGGCACTGCCGAGTTCGGCGGCAACGCCTACGCAGCGCTGCTGCAGGCCGTGAGCGAGCGCACCGCACGCCTGATGGCGCAGTGGCAGGCCGTGGGGTTTTGCCATGGCGTGATGAACACCGACAACATGAGCATCCTGGGCCTGACCATCGACTACGGGCCGTTTCAGTTTCTGGACGCGTTCGTGCCGGGCCATGTGTGCAACCACAGCGACACGCAAGGCCGCTACGCCTACAACCGCCAGCCCAACGTGGCGTACTGGAACATGTTCTGCCTGGCCCAGGCCCTGCTGCCGCTCATCGGCGACGAAGAGCTGGCCAAGCAGGCGCTGGAGTCGTACAAGACGGCGTTCCCCGAAGAGTTCATGGCCCGCATGCGGGCCAAGCTGGGCTTGCCCACGGCGCGCGAGCAGGACGGCGCACTCATCGACGGCATCCTGCAGCTGCTGGCCAAGAACGGCGTGGACTACCCTATCTTCTGGCGCCGGCTCTCGCACGCGGTGGGCAGCAGCGATTTCGAGCCCGTGCGCGACCTGTTTGCCGACCGCGAGGCGTTCGACGCATGGTTGCTATCATATTCAGAGCTACTTGCGCTGGATGATCAAGCGGTAGCAGCCGATTTGATGCTCAAGACCAACCCCAAATTCGTGCTGCGCAACCATTTGGGCGAACAAGCCATCCGCGCTGCGAAACTTGGCGACTTCAGCGAAGTCCAAACCCTTCAGCGGCTGCTGGAGCGCCCCTTCGACGAGCACCCCGGGCACGACGCCTACGCAGCCTTTCCGCCCGACTGGGCGTCTTCCATCGAGATCAGCTGTTCATCATGACCCACCCCGTACAAAAAACCGACGCCGAATGGCAAGCCGTGCTGCGCGACAAGGGCGCAGAACCCGTGGCCTTCCAGGTCACCCGCCATGCGGCCACCGAGCGCCCATTCACCGGCAAGTACGAAGCCCACTGGGCTGATGGCAGCTACCACTGCATCTGCTGCGGTGCCAAATTGTTCGACTCGGTGACCAAGTTCGACGCGGGCTGCGGCTGGCCGAGCTTCTCCGAAGCCGTGCCCGGCGCCATCAAGGAAATCGTGGACCGCAGCCACGGCATGGTGCGCACCGAGACGGTGTGTGCACAATGCGGGGCCCACCTGGGCCACGTGTTCGAAGACGGCCCTGCGCCGACCGGCCTGCGCTACTGCATGAACTCGGCGTCGCTGGACTTCGAAACCGACAAGGGCTGACCGCCGAGACTCTCGCCTGACTTCATGAAAATTCTGATCGACTTCTTCCCCATCCTGCTGTTCTTCGGGGCCTACAAGTTCTACGGCATCTACGTGGGCACCGCCGTGCTGATGGCCGCCACCGTGGTGCAGATGGGCCTGATCTACGCGATGGAACGCCGGCTGCAGACCATGCACAAGGTGACGCTGGTGCTGATCCTGCTGTTCGGCACGCTCACGCTGGTGCTGCAGGACGACCGCTTCATCAAGTGGAAGCCCACGGTGCTCTACGGCGCCATGTCGATCGCTTTGGCCGTGGCCTTGTGGATCCTAAAGAAGAACTTCCTCAAGATGCTGCTGGGCGGCCAGCTGACGCTGCCCGACGCCATCTGGACGCGCCTGAACGTCGCCTGGATCATCTACTGCGCCTTCATGTCGGCCGTCAACGCCTACGTGGTGCTCAACTTCAGCACCGAGGCGTGGGTGGACTTCAAGCTGTGGGGCTACGCCTTTCCGCTGGTCTTTCTGGTAGGCCAGGGCATCTACATCGCCCCGCACCTCAAGAACGACGAGCCTGTGGCTTAAGGGACGCCGACATGACCACGTCCATCTCCATAGCGCAACAGATGCACCAAGCCCTGGCCCAGCGGCTCACGCCCACCGCCCTGGAGGTGCTGGACGAAAGCGCCGCCCACGCCGGGCATTCCGGGGCCAATGGCACCGGCTTCGGCACGCATTTTCGGGTGCGCATTTCGTCACCTTTGTTTACAGGCAAGCCCCGGGTCGCGCAGCACCGCCTTGTGTATGATGCGCTGCAAGAATTTATTGACCAAGGCGTCCACGCCCTCGCCATTGAAGTTCTCTGAACCGGCCCCAGCTACCCAGGCGCCGGATTTCAGCTGGCGCAAAAACAACCTTTCAATTTTTGGATTCCGCATGAAGAAACAGCTCCTGTCCGGCCTCGTCGCCGCTGCCGTGCTGGGCACCGTGGCCCTGCCAGCCTTTGCCCAGAACGTGGCCATCGTCAACGGCAAGGCCGTGCCCAAAGAGCGCGTTGAAGCCCTCAGGCAGCAAGTGGAACGCTCGGGCCGCCCCGTGACGCCCGATATCGAAGGCCAGATCAAGGAAGAAGTGATCACCCGCGAAATCTTCATGCAGGAAGCGCAAAAGCGCGGACTGGAAGGCTCCGCCGACTACAAGTCGCAAATGGAACTGGCACGCCAGACCATCCTGATCCGCGAACTGTTCGCCGACTACCAAAAGAACAACCCCGTGACCGACGCCGAAATCCAGGCCGAGTACGACAAGTTCGCGGCCGCCAACAGCGGCAAGGAATACAAGGCCAGCCACATCCTGGTGGAAAAGGAATCGGACGCCAAGGCGATCATCGCTTCCATCAAGAAGGGCGCCAAGTTCGAAGACATCGCCAAGAAGCAATCCAAGGACCCAGGTTCTGGCGCCAAGGGTGGCGACCTGGATTGGGCCAACCCATCGAGCTACGTGGGTGAGTTCAGCGAAGCCCTGGTCAAGCTCCAAAAGGGCAAGATGACCGAGACCCCCGTGAAGAGCCAGTTCGGCTACCACATCATCCGCCTGGACGATGTGCGCCAGGCCGAACTGCCCAAGCTGGAAGAAGTGAAGCCCCAGGTCGCCCAGCAACTGCAACAGCAAAAGCTGGCCAAGTTCCAGGAAGACCTGCGCACCAAGGCCAAGGTCGAGTAATCTAATCCATCGACAGCGCTTCTGGGCAACCCAGACGCCAGCGGCTCGGCCTACCGGGCCTGCCCCCAAAAAACGCGGCCCAGGCCGCGTTTTTTCATGGGCGGTCGGGCCACATCACGCTGCACCACGCCGGCCCGCGCAGCCAGAGATCATGCACAGAATCCCGACATGCGGGGCTCCCGCGTTTGTGCCGGTTCCGAGTCGGTCCAGGCCGATCGATGTCCATTCCAGGCCCGCTCCAAAGCGCCAAGCCTTCACCACAAGCCCCTGCCCCGCGACTCCTGCGCCAAGACTTCAGCACGCGCAGGAACCTGGCCTCAGGCCGCTAGGCCCTCCACCAGGCCACCGCCATCAACACGCCGATCATCACCGGCTGGTGCACCATATAGTAGCTCAGACTCCACCGCCCCAGCCAGGCCAAGGGCCGCAGGGCCCTCGGTAGCCGCCACTGCAGCCAGGCACTGCGCCGGGCGAGCAGCCATTGGCCGCTGGCCAGCCCCCACCACATCACACCCAGCCAGGGCAGCACGGGCACATAGTCCTCGGTGAATGGCTTGCGCCCCACCAGGCCCAGCCAGTTGAGCCAGCGGCTGTTGAACCAGGGCGCTGCGTCGGCCCAGGCGCCCGTGAGCAGATGATGGGCCAGCGGCGGCAGCGCCACCGCCAGCAAGCCCGCCAGCCACAACCCACGGCCCCAGCCCGCCGTGAGCCGCGCCACCAGCAGCATGACGGCCATGCCGTGCAGCACACCGAAGTAGATGAAGCTCTGCGGAAACATCACCACCGAGCCCACGGTGACCAGCAAGGCACAGCCCGCGATCTGCCCCCAGCGCCGCCCGAAGCGCGCCCACCCCTGCCCCTGGTGCAAGGCGATGGCCTGCCCCAGGCCTGCGCAAAAGAGAAAGAGGCTCACGATGACCGTGCGCTGCGAGGTCCAGAACGGGTCGGCGCGGAAGTTCTGCGGCCAGAAGCCCAGATGGCTCAGGTCGAAGCAGAGGTGAAACACCGTCATCCACACCATGGCCAGACCGCGCAGCGCATCCACCGTGTCGTAACGGGGGTGCCGCGGCGCAAGGACAAAGGGAGGCGAAGGCACAGGTGGGGTCATCGTGTTCGGAGTGGGTCAGCACGGCGCCATCAACAGCCCTGGCGCGCCCTGGAGGCACCAGACAGCATGCAGCGCGGTGTGGATGGTGACGCGGTGCAACGGTACGACGGTGCAACCGGTATTCTGCCCTGCGGCACCCGCACTCCATGCGATCCGAAGCGGGCTTGTCACCCGAAACAGACAAGCAGGCCCACAAAGCAAAAAGGCCTTGCAGCATGTGCTGCAAGGCCTTCAAACATTGGTCGGAGCGGCGGGATTCGAACTCGCGACCCTCTGCTCCCAAAGCAGATGCGCTACCAGGCTGCGCTACGCTCCGACAGCTCGTATTCTATAACGGAATTTCAGCTGTTTTGGGTTCGTTGCGGTTTTTTTGAAATTTTCAACACACCGCACGCGAACACCGGGTTATCGGTTGCCGCCAGGGCCCGGGCCGCGGCCTGCCAGGTGGCGGAAGGTGATCCGGCCCTTGCTCAGGTCGTAGGGCGACATTTCCAGCGACACCTTGTCGCCCGCCAAGATACGGATGTGGTGCTTGCGCATCTTGCCGCCGGTGTAGGCAATCAGTTGATGGCCGTTTTCCAGCGTGACGCGAAAGCGCGAGTCGGGCAGGACTTCCGTGACGGAGCCTTGCATTTCAATGAGTTCTTCTTTGGCCATGTTCTATCTCTTCAAACAAATATTCTGTGATCGGCGCCTGACTACTTGTGCATCCACCATGGCAGCTACGGCGTGACCGGTTGTACTCGGCACACGGTGCATTGCGGGCGGTGGGAGTCGCTGCACCCGGGGCGCAGATCAGGCAGAAAGCCGGGGGAGACGGCGTCAGTGGACAGGCAAAGCGCTGTGCAAAGCCTGTCAATTGTACCGCGGAACCCTGTTTTTGCCTATGGCGCGGCGGTGGGGGCTGCGGTCTGCACACAGCTGTCCGACGGGCCGCCCTGCCCCGCTGGGCCGTCGCGCCCCTGCACCACGATGGCCAGCGTGCGCACCAGGTCCGTCTGGGTGATCACGCCCACAAGGCGTTCGCCGGCGTCCACGATGGGAATGTGGTGGTGCCCACCGTGCGAGAACAGCGGCACCAGGTCCATGGCGTGCTGGTCCGTGCGGGCCACCTGCACGGGGTGCGACATGATCTCGCCCACCGTGCCGGGCTGGTCGCCGCGCCCCATCACCAGCGTACGCAGGCGCCGGCCCAGGCCCTCATGGACTTCCAGGTTGGCCAGCCGCATGAAGTCCGCCACGGTGACGATGCCGGTCACGAGTTGCTGCCCGTCCACCACGGGCAGCGCCTTGATCTGACGGGCACGCATCAGGGCCCAGGCATCCTTGAGCGACACGCCCGCCTCCACCGCGAATGGCGGCTTCGACATGATGTCCGCGCAGCGCACCTCGCCCAGCGTGCGCTGGAACGCTGCCCGCCCGGCGAGGTACAGCAGCCCCTCCAGGTCCGCGCGGCTCACGTCCAGCACCTGGTTGTAGTGCGCCAGCGCAGCATCCACGTCGCCTGCAGTAAAAGCACCAGGCGCCACGCTGGCACGCACCGGCGTGCGCTGGGGGTGCGGATAGCTGCGGCCGGTCAGGCTGTTGTAGACCACGCCCGCCACCAGCAGCACGACCACGTTGAACAGGATCGGGAACATGGCCAGATGAACCCCGTCGCCCGCCGTCAGCACCACATACAGCGCCATGGCGCCGCCCGGCGGGTGCAGGCAGCGCAGCGGCACCATGAGCGCCACGGCCAGCCCCACCGCCAGCGCGCCAGCCAGCGCCGGATCGGGCACCAGCATCGAGCACACCCCGCCGACCACGGCCGACAGCGTGCTGCCGCCCAGCACCGGCCAGGGCTGCGCCAGCGGGCTCGACGGCATGCCGAAGACCAGGATGGCACTGGCACCCAGCGAAGCAATCATCCAGGGCCCGTGCGCGATGCCGACGCCCTGCGCCCACCACCGGCTCAGCAACGCGGTGATGAAAACGCCCATCACGGCGCCGACGATGAAGCGCAGCCGCTCGCGCCCGTCGATGCCCAGTGGCGCCGGCCAGAAGTTGCGCAGCCAGCGCCCGATGCGGGCGCGGGACGTGATGGCAGCGGGCTGGGGCTTGGCGGCGGACGATGAAGCGGAACGGGACTCGGAAGAGGACATGGAACAGTCTGAGACGGGGAGCGACACCCTCTCGTCGCGACACAGGAGGCCGCAGGCCCTGCAAGCCTCGCAGGCCTGCAGAGGCCATGAAAAACGGCCCCGCATTGTGCTCCGCTGGGCTGGACAGCGCTCAAGCGGGGGCTCTGCTGCAGCCCCAGGCCGCACGCCGGTCCACCACCGCCCACCGGCCCACCAACCGCACCTGCGCCATCGGTACGGGTAAGCCATAGTTTTCTACAGGAGGGCCTTGGGTTAAATTGCTTTAAGCCTAAACAAAGGAGACCCGCCCCATGACCACCCGCCGACTCGTCATCAGCCGCAGCGCCGCCCTCGTGGGCGCCGCATCCACGGGCCTGTTGCTGCCCTCCATCGTGCGGGCGCAAAGCGGCAAGGTGCGGGTCGGCTTCATGCTGCCGTACACCGGCACCTTTGCGCAACTGGGCGTGGCCATCGAGAACGGTGTGCGCCTGGCCATCGACCAGCAAGGCGGCAAGCTCGGCGGCCGCGAGATCGAATGGTTCAAGGTGGACGACGAGTCCGAGCCCAGCAAGGGCGTGGAAAACGCCAGCAAGCTGGTGCAGCGCGACAAGGTGGATGTGCTGATCGGCACCGTGCACTCGGGCGTGCAGATGGGCATCCAGAAGGTGGCGCGCGACACCGGCGTGCTCAACCTGATTCCCAACGCGGGCGTGCATGCCGCCACCCGCGCGCTCTGCGCACCCAACGTGTTCCGCACTTCGTTCAGCAACTCGCAGCCCACGCTGGCGCTGGGCAAGGCCATGGTCGAAAAGGGCCACAAGAAGGCCGTGTGGATCACCTGGAAGTACGCGGCCGGCGACGAAGCCTTCGAGGGCTTCAAGCAAAGCTACACCGCCGCCGGCGGCACCATCGTGAAGGAACTGGGCCTGCCCTTCCCCAACGTGGAATTCCAGGCGCTGCTGACCGAGATCGCCGCGCTCAAGCCGGACGCAGTGGCCTGCTTCTTCGCGGGCGGCGGCGCGGCCAAGTTCATCAAGGACTACGCGGCCGCAGGCCTCAAGGACAAGATCCCGCTGTACGGCTCGGGCTTCCTCACCGAAGGCGTGCTCGATGCGGCGGGCCCCGCGGCCGACGGCATCATCACCACCATGCACTACAGCGATTCGCTGGACACGCCGCGCAACAAGCAGTTCCGACTGGAATACGCCAAGGCCTTCCGCAGCCAGCCCGACGTGTATGCCGTGCAGGGCTACGACACCGGCCTGCTGCTGGTGCAGGGCGCCAATGCCGTGAAGGGTGACCTGTCTGCCAAGCCCGCGGTCATCAAGGCGATGGAAAGCGCCACCATCGACAGCCCGCGCGGCAAGTGGACGATGAGCAAGTCGCACAACCCCGTGCAGGACATCTACCTGCGCCGCGTGGAGAACAAGGAAAACAAGGTGATCGGCGTGGCCGCCAAGGCGCTGGCCGACAGCGGCGCCGGCTGCCGCATGGGCTGAGGTGGGCGGACACGCTGCCCGACGCAGCGGCCCCGCCCTTGTTCTTCGGCACGCTGCGTGCACGACGGCACTGCCTGCGCGCGGGCGTGGCCCATGCGCGCAGGCGCTGAGCCAGGGCGTCTACCTGCCTTGCGCGGGACACACCGCACCATGACACACTCACCCGTGGATGACTCCACCGCGCAGGCCCGCAAGCCGCCCGCCGCACTGCACCCGCCGCCACCCTCACCACGCCCATGGACTTCGCGACCTTTCTGATTCAACTGCTCAACAGCGTGCAGTACGGCCTGCTGCTGTTCATGCTGGCCGCGGGTCTCACGCTGATCTTCGGGATCATGGGCGTGGTCAACCTGGCGCATGGCAGCTTCTACATGCTGGGGGCCTACCTGGGGTATTCGCTGTCGGGCTACTTCGGCAGCCTCACGCTGGCCATCCTGGGCGGGGCTGTGCTGGCCGTGGTGTTCGGCCTGGCGCTGGAGTGGCTGCTGTTCCGGCACTTCTACCACCGCGACCACCTCGACCAGGTGCTGCTGACCTTTGGCCTCATCTACATCTTCGAGGAGCTGCGCTCCATCCTGTGGGGCGACGACGTGCACGGCGTGGCCATCCCGAAGATGCTGGAGTGGTCCATACCGCTCACGGACACGCTGTCCTACCCGGTGTACCGGCTGTTCATCTCCGGCGTCTGCATCGTGCTGGCACTGGGCCTGTACCTGCTGATCTCCAAAACCCGGCTGGGCATGAAGATCCGCGCAGGGGCCTTCAACCGCGACATGGCGGAGTCGCTGGGGGTGAACATCAAGCTCATCCATGCCGTCGTGTTCGCGATCGGCGTGGGCTTGGCCGCCGTTGCGGGCATGGTGGCAGCGCCCATCTCCAGCGTCTACCCCAACATGGGTTCGTCGGTGCTGATCATGTGCTTTGTGGTGGTGGTGATCGGCGGCATCGGGTCGGTGCGCGGCGCGCTGATCGCGGCGCTGCTGGTGGGCTTGGTGGATACGTTCGGCAAGGTGCTGCTGCCCTCGATGGCGGGGATGCTCGTCTACATGCTGATGGCAGCCGTGCTGCTGTGGAAACCTGAAGGCTTGTTCAAACAATGAGCTCCCCGCGCTCCAACATCGAAGTGCTGCCCCGCAGCGCGCAGCTCGTCCTGGCCATGGGCCTGGTGGCGCTGCTGGCCTTTCCGTTCGTCGGCAGCGACTTCTACGTGCAGATGGTCACGCGCATGCTGATCATGGCCATCTTCGCGATGAGCCTGGACCTGCTGCAGGGCGTGACCGGGCTGGTGTCGCTGGGCCATGCGGCGTACTTCGGCGTGGCCGGGTATGCGCTGGCCTTCCTCACGCCCGCCGACGCCCCGGTGAGCCTGTGGTGGACCCTGCCGCTCGCCGTGGCGGGCGCGGGGCTGGTGGCCCTCGTCATCGGCTTCTTCGTGGTGCGCACCCACGGCATCTACTTCATCATGGTCACGATGGCGTTCGCGCAGATGGTGTTCTACCTGTTCTTCGACAACAAGGTGCTGGGCGGCTCGGACGGCCTGTACATCAACTTCCGGCCCGATGCGTCCATTTTCGGCTGGCTGCCGTTCGACCTGGAAGGCCGCAAGACCTTCTACTACTTCACGCTCGCGCTGGTCGTCATTGTCTATGTGCTGCTGCGCCGCCTGCTGTGGAGCCCGCTGGGCCGGGCGCTGGCGGGCGTGCGCATCAACGAGCACCGCATGCGCGCCATGGGCTTCGGCACGCGGGGCTACAAGCTCACCGCGTTCACCGTGGCCGGCGCCCTGGCGGGGCTGGCGGGCTACCTGTGGGGCGCCCAGACAGGCTATGTGAATCCCGAGCTCATGGGCTTTCACATGAGCGCGCACGCGATCATGATGGTCATCCTGGGCGGCATGGGCAACTTTGCCGGGGCCATCGTGGGTGCGTTTGCTTTCGAGATCCTGCTGCATGTGTTCAAGGACATCACCAAGCACTGGCAGTTGCTGATGGGCAGCTTCATCGTGCTGGTGGTGCTGGCCGCGCCACGCGGGCTGCTGGGCATGCTGAACTGGCGCCGGGCCAAGGCACAAACCGATGCACCGGAGGGCACGCACCATGGCCGATGACGTGTTGCTGTCTGCCCGCAACCTGACCAAGCGCTTCGGTGGCCTGGCTGCCGTCCACGGCGTGTCGGTGGACCTGTGGCGGGGCCGCATCCATGCGGTCATCGGCCCCAACGGCGCGGGCAAGTCCACGCTGACCAACCTGCTCTCAGGCGACTTGCCGCCCACCTCGGGCCAGGTGCAGTTGGGCACCACCGACGTGACGGGCTGGGCGCCCGAGCGCATCTCGCGCCAGGGCCTGGGGCGCAGCTACCAGAAGACCAACATCTTCATGCCGCTGACGGTGCACGAGAACGTGCGCCTGGCCGCACAGTCGCGCGACCCGCAGCAGCCCTGGAACCCGCTGCGCTGGTGGCAGGACACGCGCCACGCCGCTATCAATAACAGAGCGCTTCACGCCCGCCTGGAAAGCGCCATGGAGCTGTCGGGCCTGAAAGACCGGCGCACGGCCATCGCAGGCACCATGAGCCACGGCGAGCAGCGCCAGCTGGAGATCGCGATGACCCTGGCCACCGAGCCCCAGGTGCTGCTGCTCGACGAACCGCTGGCCGGCATGGGCGTGGCCGAGGCCGAGCGCATGGTCGGCCTGCTGCAGCGCCTCAAACCCGCGCACGCCATCATGCTGGTGGAGCACGACATGGACGCCGTGTTCGCGCTGGCCGACCGGCTCACCGTGATGGTCAACGGCGAAGTCATCGCCCACGGCACACCGGCCGAGGTGCGCGCCGACGCGGGCGTGCAGGCCGCCTACCTGGGCGAGGATCATTGATGTTGAAACAACACCCCCCTGAGTCGCTTCGCGCCCTCCCCCCGCTCCCGCATTGCTGCGCAATGCGGGCAGGGGGACGCAGCCAGCGCGGCGGGGCGGCCCTTGCGCGGCTGCCCGCGCATGGGCCGCGCCAGTTTGGCGGGCTGCGGGTAGTGCGCCGCGCAATGGGGTCAATGAGATGAGCAACATCCCCTGGATCGATGCCCGCGGCATCCACACCTTCTACGGCCCCAGCCACATCCTGCATGGCGTGGACTTTCGCGTGGGCCGCAGCGAAACCATCGGCCTCATGGGCCGCAACGGCATGGGCAAGAGCACGCTGCTCAAGTCGCTGATGGGCCTGGTGCCGCCGCGCTCGGGCAGCGTCACCGTCGCCGGGCGCGACATGACCGGCCGGCCACCCTACGAAGTGGCGCGCCTGGGCATCGCCTACGTGCCCGAAGGCCGCGGCATCTTCGGCAACCTGAGCGTGGTGGAGAACCTGCAGATGGCCGCCCGCGCCGGCACGCGCGGCCAGCGCGACTGGACCTACGACCGCGTGCTGGAGACCTTTCCGCGCCTCAAGGAGCGCCTGGGACACGGCGGCCAGCAGCTGAGCGGCGGCGAGCAGCAGATGCTCACCATCGGCCGCGCGCTCATGACCAACCCCGACGTGCTCATCCTCGACGAAGCCACCGAAGGGCTGGCCCCGCTGATCGCGCGCGAGATCTGGCGC
Source organism: Acidovorax sp. Leaf191 (assembly GCF_001424425.1). Classification (GTDB taxonomy): domain Bacteria; phylum Pseudomonadota; class Gammaproteobacteria; order Burkholderiales; family Burkholderiaceae_C; genus Acidovorax. The sequence goes on along the minus strand of NZ_LMPT01000019.1, from coordinate 1,082,128 downwards.
ATCTGCAGCCTCATCAAGGACAGCGGCATCAGCAGCGTGATCGTGGACAAGAACTGGAAACACGTCACGCAGATCACCGACCGCAATGTCATCCTGGTCAAGGGCCAGGTGGTGTTCGAGGGCAGCTCCGACGCGCTGCAGGCCCAGCCCGCGCTGCTGGAGCAGTACCTGGGGGTGTAATCGCTGCGCGGAGTGCGGGCGTGTAGCATCCGGCGCTTCGGCCTGCGGCCCCACGCCACAGGCGCACTCACCCCCTCGCCCCACCACTTGCGCTGCCTGCACTGCCCCATGAGCCCCCTCGCCTTCCTCGCCATCGCCCTTGCCGCCCTGGTGCTGATCAATGCCGCCGCGACGCGGCGCGTGCTGCGGTCCGACGAGTTCTCCCAGCGCAAGGCCCTGCTGGTGATGGGCGTGTGGATCGTGCCGTTCATGGGCGCATTCCTGGCCTTTCACCACCTGCCCGCACCCGCGCAAGCGGCGGCGCGCCAGCAGGCGGCAGCAACGCCAACCACAGCGGCACACGCCACCGTGGCGCCCACCAGCATCGAGCTCGCGGGCAGCGCGCCGTTTGACGTGCTGGCCCACCTGCACACCGAGCCTGGCGGCTTCGTGCAACTGGACTGGCAGGCCGTGGACGAATGGGCCACCCGGCCGGGGGCCGCCGACCCTGTGGTGACCGAGGCGATCAACCAGGCCCGCCGCGCATGGCTCCTGCACCTGCGCGACGCGCTGGGCGGCCGGGTGCAGCCCCATCCTCACCTGCACGAGAGCGAGGACGTCTACATCCTGTCCGCCCTGGAGCCTGCCGTGGCGCGCGCAACCGCGCAGTTCGTGAGCAAGACCCGCCAGCGCATCCTCAAGGTGCTCGACGGCGTGGCCCACTTCCATGCGGGCGAGAAAAGCGTCGTGCTGGTGCTGGACAGTGAAGACACCTACTACGAATACGTGGCCCAGTTCTACCCGGATGCGGGCGAGTTCGCGTTCAGCGGCGGCATGTTCATCCACCACGGCTGCCCGCACTTCGTGGTGGTGCAGGCCGACCTGGCTGCCATCGAGCCCGTCATCGCCCATGAGCTGACCCACAGCGCCCTCTCGTATCTGCGCCTGCCCACCTGGCTGGACGAAGGCCTGGCCGTGAACACCGAGCACCGCCTGGCCGGCGCTGCACGCGGGCAGCAAACGCCCCAGGCCATGCACCAGCGGCACCAGCGCTTCTGGACCGCCGAGCGCGTGCAGGAGTTCTGGACGGGCGACTCCTTTCACCGCACGGACGACGGCAACCAGCTGTCCTACGACCTGGCCCGCATCGCCGTGGCGCAGATGGCCGCCGGCGATTGGGCCGCGTTCACCCGGTTTGTGACGACCGCCAGCCGCAGCGATGCCGGGGCGGCAGCGGCGCGCGATGCGCTGGGCGTCGACCTGGGCGAGTACATCGGCACACTGGTACAGGCCGATGAACCCGCCCGCTGGGCGCCCCGCCCCGATGCCTGGCACGCCGCCCATCCCGCGACGGCAGCCGCATCCCTCTCCCACCGACGGGCCCCCGTAGAATGGCCCGCTCCGCTCCATCAAGGAAGTCCATCCCGTGTCTGACCGCCTCGCCGTTCTTCCGCAGTACCTCATTCCCAAGCAAGCATTGACGGCCCTGGCCGGCAAGTTTGCATCGGCGCAGTTCGGGGGCCTGACCACGTCGGTGATCCGCCGCTTCGTGGCGCGCTACAACGTGAACATGGCCGAGGCCGCCAACCCCGACATCACGAGCTATGCGTCGTTCAACGACTTCTTCACGCGGGCCTTGAAGGACGGTGCGCGCCCGCTGGCCGATGCGGACCTGATCTGCCCGGTGGACGGCGCGATCAGCCAGTTCGGGCCCATTGCCAAGGACCAGGTCTTTCAGGCCAAGGGGCATGCGTACTCCACCACGGCGCTGGTCGGCGGCGACGCGGCCCTGGGTGCACGCTTCGAGAACGGCCATTTCGCCACGCTGTACCTGAGCCCCCGCGACTACCACCGCATCCACATGCCGTGCGCAGGCGACCTCACGCGCATGATCCACGTGCCGGGGGAGCTGTTCTCGGTCAACCCGACCACGGCGCGCGGCGTGCCGGGCCTGTTCGCACGCAATGAACGCGTGGTCTGCGTGTTCGAATCGGAGCGCGGCCCGTTCGTGCTGGTGCTGGTGGGGGCGACCATCGTGGGCAGCATGGCCACGGTGTGGCATGGGCAGGTGAACCCGCCGCGCCCCGGCCATCTGCGCCAGTGGGAATACCAGGCCGGCCAGGTGAGCCTGCAAAAGGGCCAGGAGATGGGCCGCTTCCTGCTCGGCTCCACGGTGGTGATGCTGTTCCCGCAAGGGCCGCTGCACTTCAACCCGCAGTGGGCGCCGGCGCGGCCCATTCAGCTGGGCGAAGCGATGGGGCAGCGCGCCATCGCCTGACCCGCACACGCAGTGCAGTGCCGCGACCGTGTCCCACCAGGGCACGGTACGGCGCGCACATCACATCAATCGGGAACGCGGCTGAGCTGAAAGGCGCTGGGTGCCAGCCGCAAGGTGTCGGGATGCACCGGTGACTCGTGCCCCACCAGGTGCACCATGAGCCCGCCCCGCCGCACCACCACGTGGCTCACCGTCTCGCGGGTCGCGCCGATGTGGACGATCGCGCCGGGTTTGAACAAGGGCATGTAGTAGTAAGCCGCAGACTCCATCAGGATGCGGCTCCTTCCGCAGCGGTGGCCAGGTGGCGCACCGGACGGCCCAGGCCGGGCCGTTCAGCCCATACTAGCACCGATAGCCCGTGCGCAGGCCCAGTGCCAAGGTAAAGCTGGCCACGTTTCAGCGCCCTGCTTGACCCTGCGCAAACGCCAGCGCCGCCTGCAGCATGCGCTGCAGGTGCGGCTGCACGCCGGCCGCCACGTCGGGCAGGTAGTCGAATGGCAGGGCCTCCTGCATGTAGCTGCACTGCGTCATCTCCAGTTGCACTGCGTGGATGTTGCGCTCGGGCTGGCCATAGTGCCGCGTGATGTGGCCGCCCTTGAAGCGGCCGTTGAGCACACCGGTGTAGCCCGTGGCGGCCTTGGCGATGTCCAGCAACTCGGCGGCCAGCGCCGGGTCACAGCTGGCGCCCTCGGCGGTGCCCAGGTTCAGGTCGGGCAGCTTGCCGTCGAAGAACCGCGGCAGCACCGAGCGGATGGAGTGGGCGTCCCACAGCACCGCCACGCCGTGTTGCGCACGAATGCGGTCGAGCTCGGCGCGCAGCTGCGCGTGGTACGGCGCCCAGACGGCATCGCGGCGCGCTGCCACTTCGGCGTCATCGGGCACGTCGCCATGCGCGTAGATGGGCGTGTCGTCGAAGGTGTCCACCGGGCACAGGCCCGTGACGCTCTGGCCGGGGTACAGGCTCGCGCCGTCCGGCGGACGGTTCAGGTCCACCACGTAGCGCGAGTGCGTGGCCACCAGGATGGACGCGCCCATGTCACGCGCAAAGCCGTACAGGCGCTCCATGTGCCAGTCGGTGTCGGGCACCTGGCGGGCTTCGTCGGTGAAGCGAGCGGCCAGCTCGGGCGGCACGTAGGTGCCTGCGTGGGGCATGGAGATCAACAGGGGCTGGGTGCCTTGGTGAAACAGGAAGGGGGACGGTGGTGCGGTGTTGGTCATGGTGTGGAGTGCGGTGGTTGCGGTGAGGTCGATAGGTGTTGTGGCGAGCACCCTGGCTTCGACAAGCTCAGCCCGAACGGTGGGGGGAGAGATGCCGAACGTGACTGCCCTGGCTTCGACAGGCTCAGCCCGAACGGTCTGAAATCATTGACAGCGCATCCCATCTCAGGCGTCCGTCGCAATGGTGGCGGACCGGGCCGCCACAAACGCTTGCGCGGCGGCGTCATGCAGCGCATGGCGGCCTTGCGCCACGCGCTGCACGCCCGCCACCCACAGGCTGTCGATGGCCGAGGTACGGTGGCTGCCGAACACATGCGCCGAGAGCATGCTGTGCGCGGGCAGATCGCGCAGCGCCACGTGCTGCGCATCCAGCGCCACCAGGTCGGCTTGCTGGCCCGCCGCCAGCCCTGCAACGGCGCGGCCCGCGGCCTGCGCACCGCCGGCCACGGCCTGCAGGGTCATGGCCGTGGCCACCTCGGCCTGGGTGTTGCTGGCCAGCACGTTGCGCTGGCGGCGCGACAGGCGCTGGCCGTACTCCAGCATCAGCAGCTCTTCGGCCGCGTTCACGCAGGCATGGCTGTCCGATCCGACGCCCCAGCGGCCGCCGTGTTTCAGCCACAGTGGCATGTCGAAGATGCCATCGCCCAGGTTGGCTTCGGTCGTGGGGCAGATGCCCGCCACGGCGCCGGTGCGCGCGGCGGCGGCGTATTCGTCCGGCGTCATGTGGGTGGCGTGCACCAGGCACCAGCGTGCGTCCACCGTGGCGTGGTCGAGCAGCCACTGCACCGGGCGCTGGCCGCTCCAGGCGATGCAGTCGTCCACCTCCTGTGTCTGCTCGGCGATGTGGATGTGGATGGGCGCATGCGGGTTCAGGGCGGTGAGGCCCTGCACGGCGGCGCGCAGGCTGTCGGGAGGCACGGCGCGCAGCGAGTGCGGCGCCAGGCCCAAAGCGGCCCCTTGCGCTTGCGCAGCGGGCGCCAGGCGCTCCAACAATGAGAGCATGCTATCGGTGCTGCGGATGAAGCGTGCCTGGTCCGGCCGCGGCGGCTTGGCGCCGAAGCCGCTGGTCTGGTACAGCACCGGCAGCAGCGTGATGCCGATGCCCGCGTGGCGCGCGGCGCGCAGCAGGGCCAGCGACATTTCGGCATCGGTGGCGTACGGCGTGCCGTCCTGGTTGTGGTGCACATAGTGAAACTCGCACACCGAGGTGTAGCCGGCCTCCAGCATCTCCACGTACAGCCAGGTGGCGATGGCCTCCAGCGACTCGGGCGTGATGCGTGCGGCAAAGCGGTACATCAGGTTGCGCCAGCTCCAGAAGCTGTCCTGGCTTTCGCCGCGGTACTCCGTGAGGCCTGCGAACGCGCGCTGGAACGCGTGCGAATGCAGGTTGGGCATGCCCGGGACCACCGGGCCCGCAGCCACCGGCGCGCCCGCGGGCGCTGCAGCATCGGCGGCGATGTGGGTGAAGCGCCCTGCCCCATCCCACTGCAACAGCACGTTGCGCGCCCAGCCGGTGGGCAGCAGCGCGTCGGCGGCGAAAAGGCTGTGCGGTGCGTCAAGCGCCATGGGGTGCCTCCTGGTGCGTGTGGATGCCCAGGCCGTCGGCCGCCACACGCCCCTGCCGCACGATGGTGCAGGCGGGCTTGTGGCCGTACCAGTAGGCCAGCTCGGCCGCGTCGCCCAGCGGCCATAGCACGAAGTGGGCGGGTCGGCCCGCCGCGATGAGGCCGTGCGTGTCCTGCAGGCCCAGCGCGCGCGCAGCATGCGTGGTGATGCCGGCCAGGGCCTCGGGCACCGTCAGGCGAAACAGCGTGCACGCCATGTTGGCCATGAGCAGCAGGCTGAGCGCCGGGGATGTGCCGGGATTGTGGTCGGTGGACACGGCCATGGGCACGCCGGCTTCGCGCAGCTGCGCGATGGGCGGCAGGTGCGTGTCGCGCAGCGTGTAGTAGGCGCCGGGCAGCAGCACGGCCACGGTGCCGGCGGCCTTCATGGCCGCGATGCCGTCTTGCGACAGGTGCTCGATGTGGTCGCACGACAGCGCACCGTAGCGCGCCGCCAGGGCCGCGCCGCCCATGTCGGAGAGTTGCTCGGCATGCAGCTTGACAGGAATGCCGAGCTTTTGCGCTGCCTGGAAGACCTGCTCCGTTTCGGCCAGCGTGAAGGCGATGCGTTCGCAGAACACGTCCACCGCATCGACCAGGCCTTCGGCCGCGAGCGCGGGCAGCATCTCATTGCAGACCAGGTCGGTGTAGTCCTGGCTGCGGCCGGCGTATTCGGGCGGCAGCGCATGCGCGCCGAGGAAGGTGGTGCGCACCGTGACGCCGAAGGCTGCGCCCAGGCGGCGGGCCACGCGCAGTTGCTTGCGCTCGTGCTGCAGCGCCAGGCCGTAGCCGGACTTGATCTCGATGGCGCAGACGCCTTCGTCGAGCAGGGCCTGCAGGCGGGGAGCTGCGAGGGCAAAGAGTTCGTCCTCGGACGCCTCGCGCGTGGCCTTGACGGACGACACGATGCCGCCGCCGGCCTGGGCCACTTCTTCGTACGTGGCGCCCGCCAGCCGCATGGCGAATTCGTTGGCCCGCTGGCCGCCATAGACGAGGTGGGTGTGGCAATCCACCAGGCCGGGCGTGGCCAGGGCGCCGCGGGCATCGTGGCGGGGGAGGTCTGCGTAGGTGGCGGGCAGCGCAGATGCGGGGCCGACCCAGCGCACCGTGCCGCCTTGCACCACCAGGCAGGCCGGCGCTCCGGGCGGCAGCGGTGCATCGAATACGGTGAGTTCGGGCACCGGGCGCAGGTGGTGCCAGATGCCGTCGGCGCTGGGGGGTATGGGCTGGGTCATGTTTACTATGTTTTTGATAGCTGGTAGCGCTTGACTGACAAGCGGTAGGGGCTGATTTGAATCAATTTTTGGGGAGTGCGGGGCCTGGATGGCTGGGGTCGTTGGCAGGTGGGCCGTGAAGAGGACGTGTGTTGCGGGCAGCATGCCTGTTCGCCCCCTCTCCCCAGCCCTCTCCCGCAGGGGGAGAGGGAGTGAATACCGGCGTATGCTCGCGCGCTGCTCGGCGTTCTGGCCCCCTCGCCCCTTGCGGGAGAGGGAGTGAATACCGGGACATGCTCGCGCGCTGCCCGGCGTTCTGGCCCCCCTCGCCCCTTGCGGGAGAGGGGCTGGGGGAGAGGGGGCCGTACCGCAGGCACGGTGCCTGACTCACCCGTCACCCCCGCACTCCTCCAACCAAGGAAGGATTGCCCCCGCCAACGTCTTCGAGCGCTATCCAGGCCAGAACCGGCTCCGGGCCGTCATCAAGCACAGGCTTTACGCCCTTGCCCTGCCCTCCAGTCCACCAAAAGCCCTGCCCCGCCTGCAGCACGCGCGGACCTTGCCAGCGGCCCTGCAGCACCATGCACAACCCAGCCGTTGCAGGCGGCGGTGGCGCTTCACGCAGCACCTGCAAAGAGCCGCTCCACACGCCCCTGCGCAGCATCAGGTTGAAGTCTTTCGACGTGCCGCCGAGCATGGCTCCGTCCACCGCGTCATCGCCAGAGAAGGCGAACGGCTGCCAGCGCTGGTCCAGCGACTGCTCCCAGCCAGGGCTGCGCAGGTGCAGGCCGTCCCCGCCCAGCAGCATGATCTGGCGGTCGATGCCCGGGAAGACCGAAAACGGCCCGGGCCGGTCGACCGTGGCCAGGCTCACGCGCCACTCGAAGCTGTTCATGTCCGCGCCGGGCGGCCAGCAGGCCAGCTCTTGCGTGCTGCCTCCGCCGTTCTTCCACGGGGTGCTGGGAATGGTTGCGAGGTCAAAGAAGTTCATGGGAAGAGATTGTGGAGGTGGTGGTTGCCGATGGACCTTGGCTTCGACAGGCTCAGCCCGAACGGACGGGGGCCTGCACGGCCCCCGCACATTCCCTCACTTCACCATCGGCAGCTTCAGCCCCTGCTTCCTGGCCGTCTCCACCGCCAGTTCATACCCCGCATCGGCATGGCGCATCACGCCGCTGCCGCAGTCGTTGACCAGCACGCGCGCCAGGCGCTCGGCTGCGGCGTCGGTGCCGTCGGCCACGATGACCATGCCCGAGTGCTGCGAGTAGCCCATCCCCACGCCGCCGCCGTGGTGCAGGCTGACCCAGGTGGCGCCGCCCGAGGTGTTGAGCAGCGCGTTGAGCAGCGGCCAGTCGCTCACGGCATCGGTGCCGTCCTTCATGGCTTCGGTCTCGCGGTTGGGGCTGGCCACGCTGCCGGTGTCCAGGTGGTCGCGGCCGATGACGATGGGGGCCTTGAGCTCACCGCTCTTGACCATCTCGTTGAAGGCCAGGCCCGCGATGTGGCGCTCGCCCAGGCCCAGCCAGCAGATGCGTGCGGGCAGGCCCTGGAAGGCGATGCGCTCGCCCGCCATGTCGAGCCAGCGGTGCACATGCTTGTTCTCGGGGAACAGCTCCTTGATCTTGGCGTCGGTCTTGCGGATGTCCTCCGGATCGCCCGACAACGCTACCCAGCGGAACGGGCCCTTGCCTTCGCAGAACAGCGGGCGGATGTAGGCGGGTACGAAGCCGGGGAAGTCGAACGCGTTCTTCACGCCTTCGTCGAACGCCACCTGGCGGATGTTGTTGCCGTAGTCCACCGTGGGGATGCCCATGGACTGGAAGTCCAGCATGGCCTGCACGTGCACGGCACACGACCGGGCTGCGGCCTGCTTCAGGGCTTCGTGCTGGGTCACGTCCTGCTGCGCGGCGCGCCACTGCTCCACCGTCCAGCCCGCGGGCAGGTAGCCGTTGACCAGGTCGTGGGCCGAGGTCTGGTCGGTGACCAGGTCGGGCTTCAAGCCGCCGGCCTGGGCACGTTTGACCAGCTCGGGCAGCACGTCGGCCGCGTTGCCCAGCAGGGCGATGGAGACGGCCTCCTTGGCTGCCGTGTGCTGCTGGATGAGCTCGAGCGCATGGTCGATGTCGCGCGCCTGCTTGTCCACGTAGCGCGTGCGCAGGCGAAAGTCGATGCTGCTTTGCTGGCACTCGATGTTGAGCGACACCGCGCCCGCGAACGTGGCTGCCAGCGGCTGCGCGCCGCCCATGCCGCCCAGGCCCGCGGTCAAAATCCACTTGCCTTCGAGCGAGCCGCCGTAGTGCTTGCGGCCGGCCTCTGCAAAGGTCTCGTAGGTGCCCTGCACGATGCCTTGCGTGCCGATGTAGATCCAGCTGCCGGCGGTCATCTGGCCGTACATGAACAGGCCCTTTTGGTCCAGCTCGCTGAAGTGCTCCCAGTTGGCCCACTTAGGGACCAGGTTGGAATTGGCCAGCAGCACGCGGGGCGCGTTGGCATGGGTCTTGAACACGCCCACGGGCTTGCCGGACTGGATGAGCAGGGTTTCGTCGTCGTTCAGCTCCTTGAGCGAGGCGAGGATCTGGTCATAGCACTCCCAGTTGCGCGCGGCACGGCCGATGCCGCCGTACACCACCAGGTCTTGCGGGCGCTCGGCCACTTCGGAGTCGAGGTTGTTCTGGATCATGCGGTAGGCCGCCTCGGTGAGCCAGCTCTTGCAGGTGAGCTGGTTGCCGCGCGGCGCGCGGATCACGCGGCTGGCGTCGTGGCGCGGGTCGGTGCTGGGGGTGGAGGAAGCTGCGGCAGCGATGATGGCGTCGTTGGCGTTCATGGTGGGCTCCTGGGAATCGATGGGTGTGAATGGAAGGAAATCAGGCGTGGCTGGGCAGGCACTGCAGCAGCGGCGCAGGCCACGGCGTGTGCATCGCCCACTCGCGCATGGCTTCGATGTCGGTGGCGAGGTAGCGGTCTTGCTCCAGGTACGCCACGCGCTGGCGGATGGCGGCGAACTGGTCTTCCACCAGAGGCGATGACTTCAAGGCACGGTCGAACTCCATGCCCTGGGCAGCGGCCATGGCCTCGATGCCCACCATCACCGCCGCATTGCGCACCATGTCGCCCAGGCGCCGCGCGCCGTAGGTGGCCATGGAGACATGGTCTTCCTGGTTGGCCGAGGTGGGCAGGCTGGTCACGCTGCTGGGGTTGGCCAGGCACTGGTTCTCGGCCGCCAGCGCGGCGGCGGTGACCTGCGCGATCATGAAGCCCGAGTTCACGCCGCTGTCCCGGATCAGGAAGGCCGGCAGGCCCGAGAGGCCCGGGTCGAGCAGCAGCGACAGGCGGCGCTCGGAGATGGCGCCGATCTCGGCCACGGCCAGCGCGATGATGTCCGCCACGAAGGCCACCGGCTCGGCGTGGAAGTTGCCGCCGGAGATCACGTCCCCATTGTCGAAGACGAGCGGGTTGTCGGATGCTGCATTTGCCTCGATGGTCAGCACGCGCGCGGCGTGGTGCAGGTTGTCCAGGCACGCGCCCATCACCTGGGGCACGCAACGGATGGAGTACGGGTCCTGCACGCGGCCGCAGTTCGGGTGCGAGGTGTCGATGGCGCTGCCGTCCAGCAAGGCGCGCACGGCGGCCGCCACGGCGATCTGCCCGGCCTGGCCGCGCGCTTCGTGGATGCGTGCGTCAAACGGCTTGACCGAGCCCTTGATGGCTTCGAGCGACAGGCAGCCCGCCACCAGCGCGGCCGCGAACACGCTCTCCGCGCCGAACAGACCGGCCAGCGCGAGCGAGGTGGACACCTGCGTGCCGTTGAGCAGCGCCAGCCCTTCCTTGGGGCCCAGCACGAACGGCGCCAGGCCGATGGAGCGCATGGCGTCAGCCCCCGACACCACCGTGCCGTTGACCTTGGCCTGCCCTTCGCCGATCAGCACGCAGGCCAGGTGCGCCAGCGGCGCCAGGTCGCCCGACGCGCCCACCGAGCCCTTGGCCGGGATCACCGGCAGCACGTTGGCATTGGCCATGGCCAGCAGCGCATCCACGATCTCGGGCCGGATGCCGGAGTGCCCGCGCGCCAGGCTGATGGCCTTGGTCGCCAGGATGACGCGCACCACATCGTCGGCCAGCGCATCGCCCGTGCCCACGCTGTGCGACAGCACCAGGTTGCGCTGCAGCTCGGCCAGGCGCTCGTGGGCAATCTTGGTGCTGGCGAGCTTGCCGAAGCCGGTGTTGATGCCATAGACCACCTGGTCTTCGTCCACGATGCGCTGCACCGTGGCCAGCGATGCCTGCATGAGCGCGCGTGCGGACGGGTCGAGCGACAGCTGGACGGGCGCGGCGTAGATGGCGCGCAGCGTGGCCAACGGTACGTGGCCAGGGTGCAGGGTGATGGAGGCCGAAGCGGTCGTTTTTGTCATTGGGGTCATCCTGTATATACAAGTAGGTACAAGCGAAAAATCAGTCAGTCAACGCTGGTCGGTCACTCAGCCCGTTCGTCCTGAGCTTGTCGAAGGGCTGCGGTGTTCGCGCCCTGGCTTCGACAGGCTCAGCCCGAACGGGTTGGGGGTGCGTGGGCTGGGGAGGAACATCGGCATCTCGTTCACCCTGCGACGGGATTGCCGTCCGCCCGAAATCGGCTGCCCAGGCGGTAGCGGGTGGCGGGGTGCAGGCAGCGCACCACGGTGATCGGCACGCCGCGCGACCAGGTGCGGCGGGTGAGCAGCAGGCAGGGCTCTTGCGGCGACATCTCGAGCAGCGTGGCCTGCTCTGCAGTGGGCATGACGGCGTCGACCACGTGCTCGATCTGGTCGAACGGCACGTTGCGCACCAGGTATTCGGAGGGCTGCAGCAGCGTGAAGTCCTGCGCGGCGAACTGGGGCACCTGGCGGGGGTTCACGTGGCGGTCTTCCAGTTGCACGGGCACGCCGTCTTCGCGGTGGATGCACAGCGAATGGAACACCGACTCGCCCGTGCGCAGGTCGAGCGCAGCGGCCACTTCGAGCGTGGCCGAGATGCGCTCCACTGCCAGCACGTCGCAGCGGTAGTCGTGCCCGCGCTGGCGGATCTCGCCGGCGAGGTTGGCGATCTGCAGCAGCGTGGACTGGGGTTTGTCTTCGGCCACGAAGCTGCCCACGCCGGCCACGCGCACGATGCGGCCCTGCTCCACCAGTTCGCGCAGCGCGCGGTTCACCGTCATGCGCGAGATGCCAAACTGGGTGACCAGCTCGTTCTCGGACGGCAGGCGGTCGCCCGCGCGCCAGATGCCTTCCTGGATCTTGCGCGAGATGTGGTCCTTGACCTGCTCGTACAGCGCCATGGCCTGCGCGGGCGCAGCGACGGCCACGACCGCCTTGGCTGCGGCGGCACGGGGCCCGTTGCGCGGAGCCTCTGCGGGACGGCGGGAAGGACGGGCGCTCATAAAGCCTTAATGCAGGTCCGCTGCCATGGACTCGGCGCGGATCTCTTCCGTCAGCCGCGCCTTGAGGTCCATGAACTCGGGGCTGGTCTTGATCGTGTAGTGGCGCGGGTGCGGCAGGTCCACCGCCAGTTCGGTCTTGATGCGGCCGGGCCGCGCGCTGAACACAGCCACGCGGTTGGCCATGAAGATGGCCTCGTCGATGTCGTGGGTGACAAACAGCACGGTCTTGCGCTCGGCCTCCCAGATGCCCAGCAGCAGCTCTTGCATGAGCACGCGGGTCTGGTTGTCGAGCGCGCCGAAGGGCTCGTCCATCAACAGGATCTTGGGGTCGTTGGCCAGCGCGCGCGCAATGGCGGTGCGCTGCTGCATGCCGCCCGACAGCTGCTTGGGAAAGTGCTGCTCGAAGCCGCGCAGCCCCACCTTGGCGATGAAGTACGCGGCGCGCTCTTTCTGCTGCGATTCGGGCATGCCGCGCTCGCGCAGGCCGAAGCGGATGTTCTGCTCGATGGTGAGCCAGGGGAACAGCGTGTAGCTCTGGAACACCATGCCGCGCTCGGGCCCGGGGCCTTCGACCGGTGCGCCATCGAGCAGCACGCGGCCGCTGGTGGCGTGGTCCAGCCCCGCCACGATGCGCAGCAGCGTGGACTTGCCGCAGCCCGACGGGCCGAGGATGGTGACGAAGTCGTTGTCCTTGACCTCGAAGTCGACCGGCTGCAGCGCCTGTGTGCGCTGGCCCTTGGCGGTCTCGAAGACGCGCGAAACAGCTTGTATGGAAACGCGGCTCATCGCACAAAACTCCAGGCAAACAGACGGTGGTTGAGCGCCTTGAAGGCGAAGTCGGACACCAGCCCGATGAGGCCGATGATGATGATGCCGAAGATGATCTGGCCGGTGTTGAGCAGCGACTGGCTGTCGGTGATCATGTGGCCGATGCCGCTCGACGACCCGATCAGCTCGGCCACGATGACGTACGTCCAGGCCCAGCCCAGCACCAGGCGCAGGGTCTCAGCGATCTCGGGCGCGGCGCCGGGGATCAGCACCCGCGTGACGATGCCTTTGTGGCCCGCGCCCAGCGTGTAGGCAGCCTCCACCAGGTCGCGCCGCGCGCCACCCACGGTGACGGCCACCATGAGCGTGATCTGAAAGACCGAGCCGATGAAGATGACGAGGATCTTCTGCGTCTCGCCAATGCCGGCCCACAGGATGAGCAGCGGGATGAAGGCCGACGCGGGCAGGTAGCGGCAGAACGAGACGAACGGCTCGAAGAACGCCTCGATGCCCTTGTATGCGCCCATCGCGATACCCAGCGGCACGGCGATGACGGCGGCCAGGATGAAGCCGCCGAACACGCGCCACACCGTCATGCCGATGTCCTTGTGAAAGCCGTACTCGCTGAACAACAGCCAGCCTTCCTTGGCCATGGTGACAGGGCTGGCCAGGAAGGTGGGCGACACGAAGCCGCCCAGCGTGAAGAACGCCCACACCAGCACGAACAACACAAAAAAACCGAAGCCCAGCAGCCAGCGGGCACGGGCACTCACAGGCTCCAGGGGAGCGAGCGAGCGCCGGCGCACGGGGGCTTGGGGCGTGGTCACGGACAGGGGTTGCACAGCAGACATGGCGCGCTCTTCTTCCAGGAACGATTTACTTGATGAAGCTCGCGTCGAAGGTGACGTTCAGATCCTCTGGCGCCTTGCGGATGATGCCGGCCTCCAGCAGGATGGCCGTGGCGTCCTTCATGAACGCAGTCAGCTCGCCGGCAAAGAATTTCTGGTTGGCGGCCTTGTCCTGCCAGCGCAGGAACGACGACGACTTGGCGAACTGCTCGCCCGACTGCTTGACCGCCGCGCCCATGATCTCGTTGGACTTGGTCGGGTCGGCCTTGATCATGTCGAGCGCCTGGAAGTACGAGTTGGCCAGGGCCTGCGCGGCCTTGCCGTTGGCCTTGAGCCAGGTGGGGTCGCAACCCACGGTGTCCATCACCATGGGGTAATCGAGCGTGGTGGCCAAGATCTTGCCCGCGGCAGGGTTGTCGCGCACGGTAGACAAGTACGGCTCGTACGTCATGGCAGCGTCGTTCTGCCCCGCCACGAAGGCCTGCGCGGCCGCCTGGGGCGACAGCGTGGTGGTCTTCACGTCCTTGAGGCTCATGCCGTTCTTGCTGAGCATCCAGGCCAGGCCGAAATACGGAGCGGTGCCGGGCGCATCCACGCCGATGGTCTTGCCCTTCAGGTCTGCAAAGCCCTTGATGTCGCCACGCACCGCGATGCCGTCAGCGCCGTAGGACTTGTCCATCTGGAAGATCTGGACGATGGGCACGCCGTTGGCGTTCCAGGCCACATGCGTCTCGACCGTGGTGGCGGCGCACTGGATGGACTTGGAGGCGAGGGCCAGGTGGCGGTCCTTCTGCGGGATCATCTTGATCTCCACGTCGAGGCCGTTCTTCTTGAAGATGCCTGCTTTGTCGGCCAGCGTGAGCGGCGCAAAGCCCGTCCAGCCGGACATGCCCAGCACAATCTTGGTCTCTTGCGCCTGGGCCGGTGCGGCCACCGCCATCACGCAAGCCGCGGCTGCCGCCAGCGACGTCCATTTCACAACCGATCGAGTCATCATCTGCTCCTGTTTGAAGAAAGTACCTTTGCCCACTCCGGCCGGGTCGCACCCGCTTGCAGCCGCCATGATGACAGCCCGAGCATACCTGTATATACAGGGTAAACGCTAGAGGCGTGACCCATTTGAGAGCGGGGTCACCTGCATCAGCAAGAACGGGGCCAAGGCGGGGTGGAGAACGTCGCAGAACGCCCCCAACGCGAACTTGCTACACATTCGATAGCTATCCAGGCCGACCCATCAAGCGGTAGGCAGGTATTCTTCAGAAGCTTTTCAAAACACTGAATTTGCGCAAAGGCATCCGGGACGGTGCGGCGTGTGCGCGGCGCGCACCAACGCCGTGCAAAGCCCACGCCGTTGCCCCGGGAGGCCGGCCCCCGAGGCAACGGCGCCCTGCCCCGCGGCGAACTGCTCACGTGCCCAGACCCCAAGCCGGTTCGCGCGCGCCTTCCGCCGAGTTCGTTAAACGCGGTGTGCCGCAGCTGCGGCGGGCTGGCGATTCTGGCGTCAACCCACGACCGGCAGCCGCACGGTCACCGACAGGCCGGGCTCCGCGTTGCGCATCTGCAGCGTGCCGCCATGCGCCTGCGCCACCAGGCGGCACAGGTACAACCCGAGCCCCACGCCGCCGGTGGTGCGCTGGCGCGCGGTGTCGGGCCGGTAAAAGGCCTGGGCCAGATGCGGCAGGTGTTCGCGCGGCACGCCCGGCCCGTGGTCGCGCACCTCGATCTCCACCGCGGCATCCACCCGCCGCAGGTACAGCTCGGGCGGAGGCGCTGCGGGGTCGCTGTGCCGCAGGCTGTTGTCCAGCAGGTTGCGCAGCAGCAGCCGCAGGCGGGAGCGGTCGAGCGACAGCGTTTGCAGGGCCTCTTCCTGCCCGCCAGCATGCAACACGATCGACGCTGCAGTGGCGTGGCGCCTGCCCAGCTCGCCGATCACTTCGCGCGCCAGGGCGGGCAGGTCGGTGGGTTCGCGGTGCAGCGCGGCGTGGCGGCCGGCCAGGCGTTCGCTCTCCAGCAGGTCGGTGATGAGACCGGCCATCTCGCCCAGGTCGCGCATCAGCGCCAGGCGCTGGGTCTGCACCTCGGGGCTTTCGGGCAGCAGTTCGGTGTTCAGGCGGGCCCGGGTGAGCGGGCTGCGCAGCTCGTGGCTCATCGCCAGCAGCAGGGCGCGCTTGGCCTCCAGCATCTGGTGGATGTCGTCACCCATGGTGTTGATGGTGGCGGCCAGCTGCCCCAGCTCATCGGGCCGGTGGGCGTGCCGCACGGGGATGGCCTGCGCGAAGTTGCCCTCGCCAAAACGCTGGGCGCCCATGCGGATGTCGTCCAGCGGCCGCAGCAGGTGGCGCACGTACACGTACGCCAGCGCGGTGAGCAGCAGCAGCACGGTGAGCGTGCCCCACGCGATGCGCGGGCGCTTGTCCCACGACAGCGCGTTGAGCCCGAATTCGATGCTGTGCCCGTCGGCCGTGATGCGCTGCAAGAGCCGCCGGCCCTGGTCGTCGCTGCCGTGGCCGTTCCAGTGGTCCTCGCGCTGGAACTTGTCGCTCATCCAGTCCGGGCGCGGCTGGTCGGGGTGGGACTCCCAGTGCACCACCGGCCCGTCGATGCGCAGCGTGATGGGCAGGCGCTTGGCAATGGCCTGCGCGCGCTCGATGCTGGGCGGGTTGCCGATCTCGGCGGTCAGGCGGTCCACGTAGTCCATCAGCAAGGGGCGCGCAGCCTCGCGCCAGCCGACCGACACGGCCTTTTGCACGCCGCCCATGAAAGCGATGGCCACCGTCACGGCCAATGCCATGAACACCAGCACCAGCCGGATGCGCAGCGAGTACCCCACCGCCCGGCTTGCGCGGCGGTGCCAGGGGCAGTCGTGCTCCACGCCGGGGATGTCTTCTGCCCTCAGCCGTCGCCGCCACCTCATGGCGCGGCTGCCCGCCGCAGGGCCAGGGAGTAGCCGGCGTTGCGCAGCGTCTTGATGCAGTCGAGCGGCTCCAGCTTCTTGCGCAGGCGGCTGACCACGATGTCGACCGCGCGGGTGTACAGCTCGGCCTCGTGCCCGCGCAGCTGGTTCAGGATGTCGTCGCGGCTGAAGACCTTGCCGGCATCGCGCGCCAGCAGGTGCAGCAGGTCGAACTCCGTGCCGGTCAGCTCGATAGCGGTGCCCTGGCGCAGCACGCTGCGGCGCGCCGCATCGATCACCAGGCCCTCGAACTCGAGGACGCCGGTGTCGCCGCCGCCCTGCCCCGGCGCGCGGCGGCGGCGCAGCACGGTCTGCAGGCGGGCCACGAGTTCGCGCGGCTCAAAGGGCTTGGGCAGGTAGTCGTCCGCCCCCAGCTCCAGGCCGACGACGCGGTCCATCACCTCGCCCCGGGCCGTGAGCATCACCACGGGCAGGTCGCCCTGCTTGCGGATGGTGCGGCACAGCTCGAAGCCATCCATTTCGGGCAGCATGACATCGAGGATGGCAGCATCAAAGCCGCCCGCCGCAAGGCGTGCCAGTCCGTCGCTGGGACGCAGCGCATGGGTCAGCTCCAGCTCGAACCGCTGAAAATACACGGTCAGCGGAGGCCCGAGCTGTTCGTCGTCGTCGATGAGGAGGATGCGGTGCATGCGCGATTCTTACATTGGCAGGGTGCGTCCAGCCAGGGGCTGGTGGCCGCTGGGCGCAATGCTCCAGGGTTGCCCCGCTTCCTCGGCCATGCCCCAATCCTGGCGCTCCTGTCCGCGCACAGCGATCGCAGGCTGGCCGGTGGGCGTTGCGTGGTGGCCCTGCCAGCCGGCAACCGCCTCATCGCCGTAGCGGTCGTCGGCCTGTGTTTCCTGCGGCACTGCGCTCAATGCGCGGTGCCGGCGGATGAGGTCACGCAAGCGCCGCTGCACGGGGATGTGCAGGGCATCGAAGGCATCCGCCGCGGCCAGCAAGGCAGGCAGTGCGTGGGCAGCGCCCGCCGGTTGGCGCGCCACCAGGCCCAGCGCGTGTTCGCGGTCAAACCGGGGGCCCCACACCAGGGACATCAGTTCGTCGTGCGGCTCGGGCATGCCCGCCAGCAGCGCGGGGCCATGCTCACGCAGCTGCCCTGCGAGTTGATGGATGGGTTGCAGCAGTGGAGACATGTCGATGCCCCTGCCTCAGCCGCGGGCCATCCAACCCTTGCGCCGCTGCATCAGCTCGCGCACTTTCTGCTGCTGGTCGGCGTTCAGGCTGTCATAGAAGTCTGCCAGCGCCGTGATCACCTCGGGGCTGTTGGCCTGCACTGCGCGGGTCTTCTCGTCCATCAGCGCCTGGGCGCGGGTGCGGTCGAACTTGTCGCCCGCCATGATGGCCTGCACCTCTGCACGCGGGTCGGCCGTCTTGCCGATGAAGGCGGTGCGCTGCGCTTCGAGCTTGTCCGCCAAGACATTCAGCTTCTGTTTTTGTGGATCGGTTAGATCGAGCTTGCTGCTCACGCGCTCCACCACCTTGCCGCGCATCTCGGCCATCTTTTCAGGCGTCATGGCCCCCTGGCGGTAGTGGTGGCCGCTGGAACAAGCGGTGAGCCCACCCACCATGATCGAAGCGCCGAACAATCCCACCAGGGTTTTCTTGATCCAGGGTTTCATGATGCAGTCCTTTCACGGACGGTGTTGAACATGACCCTGATGGTGCCGCGGAGGCAGGCCGAGGTGGTCTCGGCGCAGTTTCGGTTTATTTCGCTTTGTATCGCCCGTGGCCTGCAGGCGGTGGCATGGGCGACGCGAGGGTTCAGCTACCGCATCACGGCGGTCAGAACGATCAGCCTCTGTGCGAGGCTGTGGGCTTGGTCGCGCATTTGTGTGAGAGGCACAGCGCCTACGGTGCAGCCCTCATACCATAGATGAAAACCCGTGACACCCGCGAGCCCCGCCCCGGCTGCGTGTGCGGCAATGGCCTGCTCCACACTGGTGTGCACACTGGGCTCACCGATCAACTCCTGGCCCCTGAATATGCGCGCCTGGTAGTGGGAGGCGCCGTGCCCTCGAATGTGAAGCGTGGGAACCAAGGCGATTGCGCCCTGAAGGCGGATGAAACAGGGCTGCCTAGCCCATTGCCTGCGTTTGGCGACAGCCCAGGTCGGAGAACTGCAATTCACGCTCGACGCCGTGGCCGTCGCCATAGAGCGATCGCAGGTCGTCCGTTTGCTGACGCTGCTCAACCCGGTCTGAAGGCTGGCCCATCTGAAACGACGGCAGCTCAGGCCAAGCTTCCAGATGGTGGGACGAAGAAAAAGCAGAGAACGACATGATGAAATCCTCGCAACGAATTTGGAAGGGTTGCGCAATGCACTTGGATTGCGCTTGGTGAAAGTCATTGGCGCATCGGGCCATGCGCGGCGATGTCAGAACGTCATGCGGCAGGTTGTAGGAATATGCCTACGATCCCTGGTCAGTACCTGCACGACTCCACCTCGCCCTTGGCACATGACGCCTCCGCTGTAAAGGCGCCATGCGTTCAAGCGGCCTTTGCCAGTTCTGGCGCCTCGATTCCCAACGCATCGCCCTCGCCCGCCAGCAACCCTATGCAGTCCAGCGCCGTGGGCGGGTCGCACGGCTCGGCGTACACGCGCACAGCGATGTCTTCAGCTGCCGGCGAAAAGTAGAGCCAGAGGTTGTCGTTTTCCTTGTCGTAGCAAGAAAACAGCGCGCGGCCGGAACCCGGACGGCACATCAGGAACTTGGACATGAACATCTGCTGGATGCGCAAGGTGGGTTCGAATGCCTGGTCGTCGTTTCCGAGGGCCAATTTGTGCCAACTGCTCATAGGTGCCTTTCGCCTGGCCATGCCAGTGTTACGGATGACCCATGGTAGAGACAGCCCCCTCGTGCACACCATTCTTGTGCAGCGCATCAATTTGTAGGACAGATGCTCCGTGCCGACCACCGCGTCCCAGTCGCGGGCCTGCTGCAACCACTAGTCGAAGGACGCTTCCAGATCGCGTTGGGCGGGGTTGCGGCGGGACATTCGCATCCTTGCGCCATGGGCCCGGAGCGTGGCGCAACCCAGTCCCGTGACGTACAGAACCTGGGCTTTTTGGCAGGGTGAATCCACGGGTGGAAGCTGCACCTCCACCATTCCTGCAGCATGCAGGACACGCAGTTTGTCGATGTTGACGACGTCCCACTCGACCAGTGGGAGCTCGTCGCGCTCGAGTTGTCTCAAATACTCCATTGGCATGGCGGCCTCCGGCGTGAACGAGTATCGATTTTGCGGCGCTGCAAAAGCAGCTTCAAGAATTGATACACGTCGCTACAAGATAGCGGTCAAACAGGCTGCTCTCCAATGGCGGAGCTGCGCCGATGGCGTGCAGCGTCTGTTGCCTAAACCCACACTCACTGAACAGCCATTGGCGGTTTGTGTCAGCAACATACCGGAAATTGCCTTTTGCGTAGGATGAGTCTGACATCGTCGCAAGCAGAAAAGGCAGTCACAAGAATTATTCGCATTCGTAGGATTGGCGTTTTCCCCGAGGAGATGCAATGCCCATCCTGGTGATATTTTTCGGCGTGCAAGTGGTGGCGGTGGCATTGGCAGCCGCCATCGCCGGTCTGTAGAGATCCCGAAACATCAGCGGCGTCACTGTTGGCGGCGCTTGACGGTCAGTGCTGAGCGAATGTGAGCACCACCCACCTTTCGCGTGCGCAGTGGCACAAATCACGGCCCCCACGTCAGCCTGGCCGCGACACTGGTAAACGATGAGCCCTGGGCGTGACAAACGGGCGCATGCTCCATCAGGCTATCACCCTGGATTTCGCAACGCTGGCCTTACAGGATTGCCATGGGTATCACTGTCACCCTCGCCAGGAACATATCGGACAAAGACTTCCAGGAGGTCGAAGCCCTCGTCCGGCATCTTCAGGCCACCGACTACAACTTTGACGGCCGCGCCATATGGGTGGAGCGTGGCGCGGTCACCGATGTCCACGATCCGCAAGACGCTTTGCGTGCCGCACTTCTGGAGCTGATGGTCAACGGCATTCTGAGCGAGGCTTAGCGTGCGCAACAGGTACTCCCACGCTTGCGTGCCAGAATGCCTCTCTACAGGGAGAGACACACATGCACCAGGGATCATTCCAACCCGCGCGGCGCGCTGCACTGGCCGCGGCACTGGCAGGCGCCTTGAGCGCATGTGGCGGCGGGGGCTCATCCGGCCCCGACGCTCCGCCGCCCGAAACAGCGGGACAAGTCGTCAACTCTTCCATGCAGTCCGCATCGACCGGCAGCACCTATTCCATTCAGGTGTTCATCCCTGCAGGCTACGCGGGCGGCACCGCGGCACTGCCGGTGATCTACGCCACGGAGGGTGATGCGCCTTATGGCGGGGTCGCGCCGGGGAGCGGTGGGCCCAATCGGTCGCGATTCGATACCTTCAAGGAAGTGATGCAGCGCCGGGGCACGCAGGCAATCCTGGTCGGCATTGGCGGTACTGCGTGGCGCACTACAGACTTCCTTCAGCCCGGGGCATCCAGATACCTCGACTTCATCGTGAAGGAACTCGCGCCCGCCATCGAAAGCCAGTACCGCGCAGACCCCAAGCGCCGCGCGCTGTCCGGGCTGTCACACGGCGGTTACTTTGTGGTGGCCGCCCTGGTGCTGGAGGCACAGGCCGGCCGCCCGCCCAGCTTTTCGCACTACCTTTCCACGGAGTGCAGCGTGGGTGAATACTCCAGCCCCGCCGGCGTGCTGGGATTTGAAAAGACGATAGAGGGCAAGCCGCTCCCCACCACATTGTTCATTGCCGGTGCCAGCAATGGAAACCATCCGCTGATTGGCATCCCCCTGTACAACCAGATGTCCGCGCAGAGCCTGCCCGGTCTGGCGCTGCTCAAGGCCGAGTACAACACCTCGCACGTGGGTGCCGATGTTCCGGCGTTCGAAGAGGCGTTGAAACGCTTTTTTCCTTGAATGATGCTGTGGCAGGAGGCGGCCAAGGCTTTATCGCGAAGTGCGTTCAGCACAGTGTGATCCGAGGTGGTGGCGACCCCGTCCTCGTTGAGGCGGTTGCAACTAAAAAACAGCGCCGCTGACACAACGCTGGAGCAGCCGCACGCGACGCGGCGAGGCTACCTACGCCGATCCTGCCAAGCAGTTTTGCCGATAGGCAAAGAAAAACCGCCACAGCCTGGGTTCTCCAGAGTGTGGCGGTGCTTTGTATGGTGGAGCTGGCGGGAATTGAACCCGCGTCCGCAAGCCTTCATCGGGCAGATCTACATGTTTAGCGGTCTGATTTAAGTCTCGCTAACGTTATCGCGCAGTCGCACGCTACAACGTCGGCCAGCACCCTATTTTCTCACTTCAACCCAAGGTACCCGGATCAAAGCCAGCCCATGTAATTATCCTTGCAGCCGGGAGGCACTGATTGCTCAGAACCCCCTTGCCCAGCCCATCGGCCAACTGTTGCAAGGCTCACTGGCAATTAAGCAGCGAGTGCGAAACGTTCGTCGTTTGCAGTTAGTTTGTTAAATCGAGATTTACGAGCGTGACTCAAGCTCGACATGCACCACACCGACTCCGAACCCACGTCGAAACCAGGACAGCCCCAGAACCTCTATTTTAGGCGCCTTCGAGCAATTGCAAGAGCTCGGTGGGAGATTTAATTGCCGCGTGGGCGCCCCACTGGAGCGGATCGCTCTTGGAGCCAAGATAGCCATAGGTCGCCGCGACGGTTCCCATGCCGGCTGCCAGCCCAGCGACGATGTCTCGTTCATCGTCACCCACATAAATGCAGAACTCGGGTGCGATCTTCAAGCGGGCCGCTGCTTCGAGCAAGGGTGCGGGGTGGGGCTTGGCGTGCGGTGTCGTATCTCCACTGACCACCGCCCCGGCGCTGGCAAACAGTGGCATGGCGCGGGTCAACGGCTCGGTGAAGCGCGCGGCCTTGTTGGTGACGACGCCCCACGCGAGGTTTCGCTCGAGCAGTTGTACCACCAACTGCGGCACCCCGTCGAAAATGCTGGTGAGTTCGGTCATGCGCGACTCATAGTTCACGAAGAACTCCTCCCGCATGACGGGAAAGTCAGGGTGATCGGGCGTCATTCCGAAGGCTTCCCCCAGCATGCCACGCGCACCTGCCCCGGCCATGGGGCGGTAACGCTCCAACGGCAAGCAGGACAAGCCCCGGTCCGTGCGCATCTTGTCGGCTGCAGCGCCCAGATCCGGGGCGCTATCGATCAGTGTTCCGTCCAGGTCGAACAGAACGGCGCGAATATTGTGAAACATGGTCAATCGTGTCAGGCGCTGCGGCGGGTTGCGAAAAGATAGTTCACGCTGGTGTCGGCACTGAGCCAATAACGCCGGGTCAACGGGTTGTATTCCAGGCCCCGCGTGGCCTGAATATCCAGGCCCGCCCCCCGGCAGCTGATGGCCAGTTCGCTGGGTTTGATCATCTTGGCGTATTCGTGCGTGCCCCGCGGCAGCATATTCAGCACATATTCGGCGCCCACAATCGCCAGCATGAATGCCTTGGCGTTGCGGTTGATGGTAGAGAAAAACACCCAACCGCCCGGCTTGACGAGCGCCGAGCAGGCCTTGACGACCGAGGCGGGATCTGGAACGTGTTCCAGCATTTCCATGCAGGTGACCACATCGAAGGTGCCAGGTTGCTCTGCAGCCAGGCTTTCCACACTGATTTCCCGGTACTCTATCTGGGACGTTTGGGCCTCCAGAGCATGCAACTGTGCCACGCGCAGCGCCTTGGTTGCCAGGTCGATCCCCAGCACCTGGGCACCTTTGCGCGCCATGGAGTCGGCCAAAATGCCGCCGCCGCATCCCACATCCAGCACGCGCTGGCCCGAAAGCTGGCACAAGCCGTTGATCCATTCAAGCCGCAAAGGATTGATCTGGTGCAAAGGCCGAAACTCGCTGTCGGGGTCCCACCAGCGGTGGGCAAGTTCGGAGAATTTGGCCAGTTCGGCGGGATCTGCGTTGACGGTTTCACTCATGGCTGTCATTTTCCACGATAGAGATGAAGGATCTAAAAGCCCCAAACGCAAAAAAGCCCCGTTGCCGGGGCTTTTTTGTGCATAACAGCAATCCGGGGATTACTGAGCGGCGCGCGTGCCAACCACTTCGATTTCCACGCGACGGTTCTTCGCACGGCCTTCGGCAGTCTTGTTGTCGGCGACAGGTTGCTTTTCGCCCTTGCCTTCGGTGTAAACGCGGTTCTTTTCGATGCCCTTGGACACCAGATAAGCCTTCACGGCTTCGGAACGGCGAACCGACAGCTTCTGGTTGTAAGCATCAGAGCCCACGGAGTCGGTGTGACCCACGGCGATGATCACTTCCAGGTTGATGCCCTTGACCTTGGAAACCAGGTCGTCCAGCTTGGCCTTGCCTTCTGGCTTCAGCACCGACTTGTCGAAGTCGAAGAATGCGTCAGCAGCGTACGTCACCTTGGTGGCAACAGCGGGTGCTGGTGCTGGAGCTGGTGCGGGAGCAGCAGCAGGTGCAGGAGCGGCGCCAGGTGCAGGAGCAGCAGCGGCAGGAGCGGGAGCAACGATTGCGCCGTCGCAGCCAGGAGCTGCCGTAGCAGGCGTCCAGTTAGCATTGCGCCAGCAATATTCGTTGGTACCGTTCTTCCAGACCAGTTGGCCAGAAGCATCACGCCAGTTGTCAACGGTTTGTGCGCCAGCGGCGGTTGCGAGCGCTGCAGAGGCAAACAACATCGCCACTTTGTTCAGTTTCTTCATGGTTCTCCTCTTGGGGAAAAAGCCGCAGCCGCGCTGCGAATCAGGACGCCTGGGGTGACCACCACCCGAAGCGTTCAAACGATTGTGCCATACGTAACAGGGCAAAAGCGGTGGCACCCGTGTAGGCTCCGTAGGACAAAACCGGAATTGCCACGATATGTTGCTGAGGCGCTACACGCTCTTACCTCTAAAATGATTCTCCTTTGCCACCGCCGCCGCCCCCAATGACCCAGTTTGCCAAAGAAACCCTGCCCATCAGCCTTGAAGAGGAGATGCGGCGCAGTTATCTCGATTACGCGATGAGCGTGATCGTGGGTCGGGCCCTGCCCGACGCTCGCGATGGCTTGAAGCCAGTGCACCGCCGTGTGCTGTTCGCGATGCATGAACTCAATAACGACTGGAACCGGCCTTACAAGAAGTCCGCCCGTATCGTGGGGGACGTGATCGGCAAGTACCACCCGCATGGCGACTCGGCGGTGTACGACACGATCGTCCGGATGGCGCAGGATTTT
This sequence comes from Acidovorax sp. Leaf191, assembly GCF_001424425.1. Taxonomy (GTDB): domain Bacteria; phylum Pseudomonadota; class Gammaproteobacteria; order Burkholderiales; family Burkholderiaceae_C; genus Acidovorax. The sequence goes on along the minus strand of NZ_LMPT01000019.1, from coordinate 1,057,422 downwards.
TCGCTGCGCCACATGCTGGTGGATGGCCAGGGCAATTTCGGCTCGGTGGACGGCGATAACGCTGCTGCGATGCGGTATACCGAAATCCGCCTGGCAAAGATTGCGCACGAAATGCTCGGAGATATCGACAAGGAAACCGTCGATTTCGGGCCCAATTACGACGGCAGCGAAAAAGAGCCGCTGGTATTGCCCAGCAAACTGCCCAATCTGCTGGTCAACGGCTCGGCCGGCATTGCAGTGGGCATGGCCACCAATATTCCACCGCACAACCTCAACGAGGTGGTGGATGCCTGCCTGCACATGCTGCGCCACCCCGAGGCCTCCATCGACGAGTTGATGGAGATCATTCCGGCGCCCGACTTCCCCACGGCTGGCATCATCTACGGCATCAATGGCGTGAAGGACGGCTACCGCACGGGCCGCGGCCGCGTGATCATGCGCGCCAAGTGCCATTTCGAGGACATCGACCGCGGCCAGCGCCAGGCGATCATCGTGGACGAGCTGCCCTACCAGGTCAACAAGAAGACGCTGCAGGAGCGCATGGCCGAGCTGGTGCACGAAAAGAAGATCGACGGCATCAGCCACATCCAGGACGAGTCCGACAAGTCGGGCATGCGCCTGGTGATCGAGCTCAAGCGCGGCGAAGTGCCCGAGGTGGTGCTCAACAACCTGTACAAGCAGACGCAGCTGCAGGACACCTTCGGCATGAACATGGTGGCGCTGATCGACGGCCAGCCCCGCCTGTGCAACCTCAAGGACCTGATCGTCGTCTTCCTGCAGCACCGCCGCGAAGTGGTGACGCGCCGCACGGTGTTCGAGCTGCGCAAGGCGCGCGACCGCGGCCATGTGCTCGAAGGCCTGGCCGTGGCCCTGGCCAACATCGACGACTTCATCGCCATCATCCGCAACGCACCCACCCCACCGGTGGCCAAGTCCGAACTGATGGCGCGCTCGTGGGACAGCAAGCTGGTGCGCGAGATGCTCACCCGCACCCGCGAAGACGGCGGCGTGATCAATGCCGATGACTACCGTCCCGACGGCCTGGAAAAGGAGTTCGGCATGGGCCAGGACGGCCTGTACCGCCTGTCGGAAACGCAGGCCCAGGAAATCCTGCAGATGCGCCTGCAGCGCCTCACAGGGCTCGAGCAGGACAAGATCGTGGCCGAGTACAAGGAAGTCATGGCGGTCATCGAAGACCTGCTGGACATCCTGGCCAAGCCCGAACGCGTCTCCACCATCATTGGCGAAGAGCTCACGTCCATCAAGACGGAATTCGGCCAGCACAAGCTGGGCGCGCGCCGCAGCATCGTCGAATACAGCGCGCAGGACCTCTCCACCGAAGACCTGATCACGCCGACCGACATGGTGGTGACGCTGTCCCACACCGGCTACATCAAGAGCCAGCCCCTGTCCGAATACCGCGCCCAAAAGCGCGGCGGGCGTGGCAAGCAGGCTACGGCGACCAAGGAAGACGACTGGATCGACCAGCTCTTCATCGCCAACACGCACGACTACATCCTGTGCTTCTCCAACCGCGGCCGCCTGTACTGGCTCAAGGTCTGGGAAGTGCCCGCCGGCTCGCGCGGCTCGCGGGGCCGCCCCATCGTCAACATGTTCCCGCTGCAGGACGGCGAGAAGATCAACGTGGTGCTGCCACTGACCGGCGACATGCGCACCTTCCCGGCCGACCGCTACGTGTTCATGGGCACGAGCATGGGCACCGTGAAGAAGACGGCGCTCGATGAATTCAGCAACCCGCGCAAGGGCGGCATCATCGCCGTGAACCTGGACGACGGCGACTACCTGATCGGCGCTGCGCTGACCGATGGCAAGCACGACGTGATGCTGTTCAGCGACGGCGGCAAGGCCGTGCGCTTCGACGAGAACGACGTGCGCCCGCTGGGCCGCCAGGCCCGTGGCGTGCGCGGCATGACACTCGAAGACGGGCAGAGCGTGATCGCCATGCTGGTGGCCGAAGACGAGACGCAAAGCGTGCTGACCGCCACCGAAAACGGCTACGGCAAGCGCACCAGCATCGTCGAATACACGCGCCATGGCCGTGGCACCAAGGGCATGATCGCCATCCAGCAAAGCGAGCGCAATGGCAAGGTCGTGGCCGCCACGTTGGTGCATGCGGACGACGAGATCATGCTGATCACCGACAAGGGTGTGCTGGTGCGCACCCGCGTGTCCGAGATCCGCGAACTGGGCCGTGCGACCCAGGGCGTGACCTTGATTGCGCTGGATGAAGGCTCCAAGCTCAGCGGCCTGCAGCGCATCGTGGAAAACGACGCCAACGTGGCCGATGTCGATGCAGAGGGCGACGCCAGCGCCGACGGTGCTGGCTCCCCGGATGCCGACACGCCGCCGGCGTCAGACGCCTGACCCCGACGCCCCGTCCTTGCCGGGTGCCATGATGGGCATGGCACCCGAATGCTACTAAAAATATAGCTGCCAGCGCTTTACCAACAAGCGCTGGCAGCATTTTTGACTTGACTGACTGCCAGACCATGACCCGCCCTTACAACTTCTCGGCCGGCCCGGCCGCCATCCCTGCCGAAGTGCTGGAGCAAGCCGCTGCCGAAATGCTGGACTGGCACGGCAGCGGCATGGGCGTGATGGAGATGAGCCACCGCGGCAAGGAATTCCTGTCCATCTACGAACAGGCAGAGGCCGACCTGCGCGCGCTGCTGGCGGTCCCGGCCCACTTCAAGATCTTGTTCATGCAGGGCGGTGGCCTGGCCGAAAACGCCATCGTTCCGCTGAACCTGTCGCGTGCCGGCGTGGTCGACTTCGTGCTGACCGGCAGCTGGAGCCAGAAGTCGCAGAAGGAAGCGCGCAAGTACGCCGCCGAAGTGAACATCGTCGGCTCGGCCGAGGACACCGGCTTCACCACACTGCCCGACCCTGCCACCTGGACGCTGAGCCGCGGCGCGAGCTACGTGCACATCTGCAGCAACGAGACCATCAACGGCATCGAATTCCACCAGTTGCCCGACCTCAAAGCGCTGGGCAGTGATGCGCCCCTGGTGATCGATTTCTCGTCGCACGTGGCCTCGCGCAGCGTGGACTGGTCGCGCGTGGGCCTGGCCTTCGGTGGTGCTCAGAAGAACCTCGGGCCCGCCGGCCTCACTCTGGTCGTGGTGCGCGAAGACCTGCTGGGCCACGCCCTGCCCGCCTGCCCCAGCGCGTTCGACTACCGTGTCGTGGCCGACAACCAGTCGATGTACAACACGCCGCCGACCTGGGGCATCTACATTGCCGGGCTGACCTTCCAGTGGCTCCAGCGCCAGACCGAAGGCGGCCTGACCGGCGTGGCCGCGATGGAGCAGCGCAACATCGCCAAGGCCGACCTGCTCTACAACGCCATCGACGGCTCGCAGTTGTATGTGAACAAGGTGGCCGCCAACTGCCGCTCGCGCATGAACATCCCGTTCTTCCTGCGCGACGAAAGCCGCAACGATGCGTTCCTGGCCGGGGCCAAGGAACGCAGCCTGCTGCAGCTCAAGGGCCACAAGTCCGTGGGTGGCATGCGCGCCAGCGTCTACAACGCCATGCCGCTGGCCGGCGTGCAGGCGCTGGTGGACTACATGCGAGAATTTGAACAAAAGCACGCCTGAACCGGAACCCAGACCGACACCCGTTCTCGCGACAGCGCACTGACACCCCATTCATGAATACTCCGCAAGCCTCACCCGACCTCGCCAGCCTGCGCGTGCAGATCGACTCCATCGACCAGCAATTGCTCACGCTGCTCAACCAGCGGGCTCTGGTGGCCGAGCAAGTGGGCGAAGTCAAAAAGCGCGAAGGCACGCCGTTCTTCCGCCCCGACCGCGTGGCGCAGGTCATCGAGAAGATCCAGACGGCCAACCCCGGACCGCTCAAGGGGCCGCACGTGGCCGCCATCTGGCGCGAGATCATGTCCGCCTGCCTGGCGCTCGAATCGCCCCAGCGCGTGGCCGTGCTCGGCCCCGAAGGCACGTTCTGCGAGCAGGCGGCCATTGAATTCTTCGGCGGCGCGGCCGACCTGATGTACTGCGCCAACTTCGACGAGGTGTTCCACGCCACGGCCGCCGGCAGCGCGCAGTACGGCGTGGTGGGCGTGGAGAACTCCACCGAAGGCGTGGTCACGCGGTCGCTCGACTTGTTCCTGCACACTCCTACCCATGTGGTGGGCGAAGTCAGCCTGCTGGTGCGCCACAACCTGCTGCGCACGAGCAACTCGCTCGACGGCATCGAGGTGGTGCTGGCCCATCCGCAGGCACTGGCGCAGTGCCAGGCGTGGCTGTCCAAGCACCTGCCGCACGCCGAGCGCCGCCCGGTGTCGAGCAACGCCGAAGGCGCGCGCCTGGCCACCACCAACCCCGGCTGGGCAGCCTTGTCGAGCGAACGCGCCGCCACGCAGTTCGGCCTGCACATCGTGGCGCATGCCATCCAGGACGACGCCTACAACCGCACCCGCTTTGCCATCATCTGCCTGCCGCACACGCTGCAGACGCCACCGCCGTCGGGCAAGGACTGCACCAGCCTCGTGGTGTCGGTGCCCAACCAGCCCGGCGCGGTGCACGACCTGCTGGTGCCGCTCAAGACGCATGGCGTCTCCATGACGCGCTTCGAATCGCGCCCCGCACGCACGGGCCAGTGGGAGTACTACTTCTACATCGACCTCGACGGCCATCCGGCCCAGCCCCACGTGGCGCGGGCGCTGGAAGAACTGCGCAGCCTGTGCGCGTTCTACAAGGTCCTGGGGACCTACCCCGTGTCGTCGTAAGGAGCCACCGCCATGTTTGAACAATTGGGACTGATCGGCTGCGGGCTCATGGGGGGCTCGTTCGCCCTGGCCATGAAAAAGGCGGGCCTCGTCAAGCGCGTGGTGGGCTACAGCAAGTCGCCCTCCACCACCGACCGCGCGCGCCAGATGGGCGTGATCGATGTGGAGGCCCCGTCGGCCCTGCTGGCCGTGGCGGGCGCCGATGTCGTGCTCCTGGCCGTGCCGGTGGCCGCCACCGAAGCCACGCTCAAGGCCATCAAGCACCTGGTCACCCCGCAGATGCTGATCATGGACGTGGGCTCTACCAAGGCCGATGTGGTGCAGGCTGCGCGCCGCGCACTGCGCGACCAGGTGGGCTCGTTCGTTCCCGCGCACCCGATCACAGGGCGCGAAGTGTCGGGCGTGGAGCACGCCGAGGCCGACCTGTACAGCGGCCGCCAGGTCATCCTGACGCCCACCGAACGCACGCTGACCGTGCAACTGCAAAAGGCCGGCGAGATCTGGACGGCGCTCGGTTGCCGCGTGAGCAGCATGTCGCCCGAGTCGCACGACGCCGCGTTTGCGGCCGTGAGCCACCTGCCCCACGTGCTGGCGTTCGCCATGATGAACAGCATCACCGGACAGAACGAAGGCGATGAGTTCTTGTCGCTGGCCGGCCCGGGCTTTCGCGACTTCACCCGCATCGCGGCCAGCGACCCCAAGGTCTGGCGCGACATCCTGCTGGCCAACCGCGAAGAGCTCATCGCCCAGTCCAAACTGTTCCGGCAGGCGCTGCACAACATCGAAGAGGCCATGGAAAAAAGCGACAGCCAGTCGCTGGAAGACATGCTGACGCTGGCCAGCGAGACGCGGGCGCACTGGCGCATGGGCGCGAAGCGGAAGTAGCCCCCGGCCTGGTAGCCCCCTGAGTCGCCTGCGGCGCCTTCGCCCAAAGGGGGACGCACCCGGTGGCCTGGCGGAGCCAGTTCCACGGGTGCACTCGCCTGGGGCGCGCCGGTTTCGTAGGGCGTGACGGGTGCGCAGGGTTTGGCGGATGACCGCCACTGACTTGGCCTGCGGCCCTCGTGCTCTGGCTCGACTCACCGGGCTGGTTAATGCTCTTTTGAGCGATGGACGAATCACACTGATGTACAGCACTGCTTTCCTAGACCTGCCTCCCCTGCAAGCCGCTGCGGGCGAAGTCCATCTGCCGGGCTCCAAGAGCATTTCCAACCGGGTGCTGCTGCTGGCGGCGCTGAGCAATGGCACCACCGCCGTGCACGACCTGCTGGCGTCGGACGATACGCGTGTGATGCTCGATGCGCTGCGCCAGATCGGCTGCACCGTCGACGAGAGCGGCAGCACCGTGCACATCACCGGGCTGGGCGGCCGCGCGCCGCAGTCGCCTGCCAAGCTCTTCATGGGCAATGCGGGCACGGCCATGCGGCCGCTGACGGCGGCACTGGCGCTGCTGGGGGGCGAGTTCGAACTGTCCGGCGTGCCGCGCATGCACGAGCGGCCCATCGGCGACCTGGTCGACGCGCTGCGCCAACTGGGCTGCCGCATCGACTACCTGGGCAACGATGGCTACCCGCCGCTGCGCATTGCCCACGCCGACGGAGTGCCTGCGCTGGCGATGGCCGCGCCGATCCGTGTGCGCGGGGATGTTTCCAGCCAGTTCCTCACTGCCTTGCTCATGGCATTGCCCCTCGCGGCGGCCACGCAGCCCATCGTGATCGAAGTGGTGGGCGAGCTGATCTCCAAGCCCTACATCGCCATCACCCTGCAGCTGCTGGCGCGCTTCGGCATCGTGGTGGAGCACCAGAACTGGCAGCGCTTCACCATCCCGGCCGGCAGCCGGTACCAGTCGCCCGGCAGCATCCACGTCGAGGCCGACGCATCATCCGCTAGCTATTTCATAGCACTCGGCGCCATCGCACCCAGCGGTAGCGGCCCCAAAGACCCCAAAGGCATCAAGATCAGGGGCGTGGGGCTGGACTCGATCCAGGGTGACATCCGCTTTGTCGAGGCGGCCCGCGCCATGGGCGCGGTGGTCACGGGCGGGCCCAACTGGCTGCACATCGAGCGCGGAGCATGGCCGCTCAAATCCATCGCGCTCGACTGCAACCACATCCCCGACGCCGCCATGACGCTGGCCGTGATGGCGCTGTACGCCGAGGGCACCACCACGCTGACCAACATTGCGAGCTGGCGCGTGAAGGAGACCGACCGCATCGCCGCCATGGCCAACGAGCTGCGCAAGCTGGGCGCCACCGTGGACGAAGGCGCCGATTTCATCCGCGTGACGCCGCCAGCCCGGGTGCACGACTGGACCGCCGCCAGCATCCACACCTACGACGACCACCGCGTGGCCATGTGCTTCTCGCTCGCGGCGTTCAACCCCGCCCAGGTGCCGGTGCGCATCGAAGACCCCAAATGCGTGGCCAAGACCTTCCCCGACTACTTCGAGACGCTGTTCTCGGTGTCGCAGGCCGCCACCGAGCGCATTCCGGTGATCTGCATCGACGGGCCCACGGCCTCGGGCAAGGGCACGGTGGCTGCGGCCGTGGCGCAGCGGTTGGGCTACCGTTTTCTGGATTCGGGCGCGATGTACCGCATCACGGCGCTGGCCGCGCTGCGTGCCGGCCTGGCCATCGACACCGCCCACGAGCCGCGCATCGCGGCCATGGCCGCGACCCTGCCCGTGCGCTTTGAAGGCGGCAAGGTGTGGCTGGGCAACGACGATGTGACCGCCGACATCCGCACCGAAGAAGCGGGCATGAACGCCTCGCGCGTGTCGGCCCTGCCCGCCGTGCGCGAGGCCCTGGTGGCCCTGCAGCACAGCTTTCGGCGCCTGCCGGGGCTGGTGGCCGACGGCCGCGACATGGGCACGGTGATCTTCCCGCAAGCCCCGCTCAAGGTCTATTTGACGGCCAGCGCAGCCTGCCGCGCAGAACGCCGTCATAAACAGTTGATTTCAAAGGGTTTTTCAGCTAATATCGAAGACCTTCGCGCAGACTTGGAGGCGCGCGACCTGCGGGACAGCTCCCGCACCGTCGCACCGCTCAAGCCCGCGCAGGATGCTCTGGTCCTGGACAACTCCACCTTGACGATTGATGAAGCCGTCGATCAGGTGTTGGCCTGGTGGCAGGAGCGCCAGCCCTTCGCAGCTGCTGCGCAAGGCTGAAACGTGCAGGGTACGGGTTCAAACCCGGCCCCGCAGGCAGTGCCGCAAGGCCTTGCCACAGGCCCACACAGCCCTTCTCGCGCGCCAGCGCACAGGCAGTGTGGATCGATAACCTAACCGCGGTTCTACCGCAAAAAACCACCGCAAGCAGCTATAAAAACGACAGCAATGGTGCTGCCGGAATCCTGTTTGTGGCAAGGAAACACATGTCCGAATCTTTTGCCGCCCTTTTTGAAGAATCCCTGCAGCGTACGGAAATGCGCCCAGGCGAAGTGATCACCGCTGAAGTCGTGCGCGTCGAGCACAACTTCGTCGTGGTCAACGCCGGCCTCAAGTCCGAAGCCTACGTGCCGCTGGAAGAGTTCAAGAACGACAAGGGCGAAGTCGAAGTCCAAGTGGGTGACTTCGTGTCGGTGGCCATTGGCTCCATCGAAAACGGCTACGGCGACACCATCCTGTCGCGCGACACCGCCAAGCGCCTCGCTTCGTGGATGAGCCTGGAAAAGGCCCTGGAATCCGGCGAATTCGTCACCGGCACGACCAGCGGCAAGGTCAAGGGCGGCCTCACCGTCCTGGTCAACGGCATCCGCGCATTCCTGCCCGGTTCGCTGATCGATACGCGTCCGATCAAGGATCTGACGCCGTACGAAAACAAGACCATGGAATTCAAGGTCATCAAGCTCGACCGCAAGCGCAACAACGTGGTGCTGAGCCGCCGCGCCGTGGTGGAAGCCTCCATGGGCGAAGAGCGCGCCAAGCTGATGGAAACCCTCAAGGAAGGCTCCATCGTTCAAGGCGTGGTCAAGAACATCACCGAATACGGTGCGTTCGTGGACCTGGGCGGCATCGACGGCCTGCTGCACATCACCGACATGGCATGGCGCCGCGTGCGTCACCCCTCTGAAGTGGTGACGGCTGGCCAGGAAATCACCGCCAAGATCCTGAAGTTCGACACCGAGAAGAACCGTGTCTCGCTGGGTCTGAAGCAAATGGGCGACGACCCATGGATGGGCGTGAACCGCCGCTACCCCCAAGGCACCCGCCTGTTCGGCAAGATCACGAACATCGCCGACTACGGCGCATTCGTGGAACTCGAACCCGGCATCGAAGGCCTGGTGCACGTCTCCGAAATGGACTGGACCAACAAGAACATCGCTCCCGCCAAGCTGGTTTCGCTGGGCGACGAAGTCGAAGTCATGGTCCTGGAAATCGACGAAGACAAGCGCCGCATCAGCCTGGGCATGAAGCAGTGCAAGGCCAACCCATGGCAAGAATTCGCACAGGACACCAAGCGCGGCGACCGCGTCAAGGGTCCTATCAAGTCGATCACCGACTTCGGCGTGTTCGTGGGCCTGGCTGCCGGCATCGACGGCCTGGTGCACCTGTCCGACCTCTCGTGGAACGAACCCGGCGAAGCCGCTGTTCGCAACTACAAGAAGGGCCAGGAAGTGGAAGCCATCGTGCTGGCCGTGGACGTGGACCGCGAACGCATCTCGCTGGGCATCAAGCAGCTGGACGGCGACCCATTCACGACCTTCGTGACCGTGAACGACAAGGGCCAGACGGTGACCGGCAAGGTCAAGACCGTGGACGCCCGTGGCGCTGAAATCGACCTCGGCGAAGACATCGTGGGCTACCTGCGCGCTTCGGAAATCTCCCGCGACCGCGTGGAAGATGCCCGCAACGTGCTCAAGGAAGGCGACGAAGTCACGGCCGTGGTGGTCAATGTGGATCGCAAGACCCGCAACATCCAGCTGTCGATCAAGCAAAAGGACATGGCCGACGAGCAAGGCGCCATGGCCAGCCTGAGCCAGCAATCGAGCCGCGAAAGCGCCGGCACGACCAGCCTGGGCGCCCTGCTGCGCGCCAAGCTGGACAACTCGGAAAAGTAAGACACTGACCCGACGACAGGCCCGCGCACGATGTGATCCATTCGTGCAGGGGCCTGGCCGTCAACGGTCAGACAGCGGGCGCCTCGGCGCCCGCTCTTTTTTCACGAAGAGAGATACCACCTGCCCACGGGCAGCCTGCCTATGTCCCAAGACTCCATGACCCGCTCAGACCTGGTTGAAGAACTGGCCGCACGATTCGGCCAGCTCACCCACCGCGATGCCGAATTCGCCGTCAAGACGATTCTGGACGCCGTGGGCGACGCGCTGGTGCGCGGACACCGCATCGAGATCCGGGGCTTTGGCAGCTTCTCGGTCAACCACCGCCCTCCCCGCATGGGCCGCAACCCCCGCAGCGGCGAAGCCGTGGCCATCCCGGAAAAACGCGTGCCGCATTTCAAGCCCGGCAAGGCCCTGCGCGAAGCCGTGGACAAGCGCACCGCAGAGATGGAAGAAGGCACGACGCCTGCCACCCATCAAATTTGATAGCAGCTTGCGCCGTACAGGCAAGCGGTAGCGGCTTTTTCAAGCATTACCAGATAGCCTGCCTGCTCGGCAGGGCGGCGCATCGGCCCATCCACAATACCCAGTCACCCCGCACCGCACGCATCCCGGCCACAGCGGGCTGGCTCTTAGAATCGCCCCACCACTGGGGAGACCGATGAAATACCTCCTGTGGCTGCTCAAGGCAGCCATTTTTTTTACGCTCTTCGCCTTCGCGCTGAACAACCAGCAGGATGCGACCGTGCATTTCTTTTTTGGCACCCAATGGCGCGCTCCGCTCGTGCTGGTGGTGCTGACCGCTTTCTCCGCCGGGCTCGCGGTGGGGGTGCTGGGCATGGTGCCTCGCTGGTGGCGCCACCGTGCAGCGGCACGGCGTGCACAGGCCGGTGCCGGCAGCGCCACAACACCCGCCGCCGTAGCCCCTGCGGCCACCAACACGCCGCCCGCGCCACCTCCACCGCCCGACCTGCCCTCCGTCCATGGAATTTGACCTGACCTGGATCCTGCTGGGCCTGCCCGTCGCCTTCGTGCTGGGCTGGCTGGCATCGCGCTTCGACCTGCGCCAGCTGCGTGCCGAAAACCGCCGCGCGCCCAAGGCCTACTTCAAGGGGCTGAACTTCCTGCTCAACGAGCAGCAGGACCAGGCCATCGACGCCTTCATCGAGGCTGTGCAGAACGACCCCGACACCTCGGAGCTGCACTTCGCCCTGGGCAACCTGTTTCGCCGCCGCGGCGAGTACGACCGCGCGGTGCGCGTGCACGAGCACCTGCTCTCGCGCGGCGACCTCTCGCGCACCGACCGCGAGCGCGCCCAGCACGCCCTGGCGCTCGACTTCCTCAAAGCCGGCCTGCTGGACCGCGCCGAAGACGCCCTGCACCGCCTGGAAGGCACGCCCTTCGAGGCCCAGGCCCGCCTGGCGCTGCTGGCCATCTACGAACGCTCGCGGGACTGGCCCCATGCCACCGCCATCGCGCGCAAGATGCACGATGCCGACCAGGGCGACTTCAGCACGCGGCAGGCGCACTACCTGTGCGAGCAGGGACTGGCACTCAGTGCCCAAGGCGACCTGTCGGGCGCGCAGGCCTTGCTGGAGCAGGCCGTGGCCGCGGCGCCCGAGGCCGCGCGCGCACGCATCGAGCTGGCCCGGCTGCAACGCCTGATGGGCCGGCCGGCCGAGGTCCTGACCACGCTGCGCACGCTGGGCGAGCGTAACCCTGCCGCCGTGCCCCTCGCGGCGCCGATGATGGTCGAGGCGGCCAACGCCACGCAGCGCGTGCCCGAGGTACAGGCACTGCTGCAGGCGCACTATGCACAGACGCCGTCGCTCGATGTACTCGAAGCCCTGGTGGCCATGGAAGCCGCCGACGACGCCACGCGCGACACGGCCCGCCAGCGCTACGTGCAGCACCTGGACAAGGAGCGCTCGCTGGTCGCTGCGGCCAAATGGCTGGCTGGCGAGAAGCTGGAGCACGAAGAATTCCACCCGCAGGTCCAGCGGGCGCTGGAGCATGCGGTCAAGCCCCTCACCCGCTACCGCTGCGCGGCCTGCGGCTTCGAGGCGCGCCAGCATTTCTGGCAGTGCCCTGGCTGCCAGACCTGGGACAGCTACCCCGCCCGCCGCGTCGAAGAACTCTGAATGCGCAGCGCCGGCATCTGCGCCCCAGCCCTCCCTCCCCAACCCCACACAACCCAGCGGCCCCATCCCGCATCCACCATGCTGAAGAAACTGCTCACCCTCCTCGCCTCCCTGTGTGCCGCCGCCGCCTTTGCGGCCGTTGATGTGAACACCGCCACCGAAGCCGAGCTCGACGGCATCAAGGGCATCGGGCCGGGTCTGTCCAGCCGCATCCTCGACGAGCGCCGCAGCGCGTCCTTCAAGGACTGGAGCGACTTCATCGGCCGCGTGGGCGGCGTGGGCAACAAGAGCGCCGTGAACTTCTCCAAGGAAGGCCTCACCGTCAACGGCAAGAAGTACAGCGCCGCAGCCGCCGCCAAGGCCGAGGCCGAGGCCAAGGCCCACGGCGCCCACAGCAAGAAACAGGCAGGCGCCGCGCAAGATGCCAAGCCCCGCGGCAGCGCAGCGCAGGCCGACCCCGCCACGCCAGCAGCGGCAGCCCCGGCGCCCGCGCCGACAGCCAGCGCTAGCAAAAACTAAGCACGCTCCCCAAGCTGCAAGCCCGCCGCCGCGGGCTTGTTTTTTTGCGCCAACGTTCGCGCAACGGCCGGCTTCAGGCAGGGTCTTTGAAAGCTGCCCCTAAAATCGTTGGGGCATGCCCCTGATCACCCTCATCCTCCTCCCCTTCATCGGCAGCCTGCTGGCGGCAGTGCTGCCTGCCAATGCCCGCAATACTGAGTCCACGCTGGCGGGTTTGATCGCCGTGTTCTGCACCGTGCAGGTGGCGCTGTGTTTTCCGCAGATCGCGGACGGCGGCGTGCTCCGGCAAGACATTGAGTGGCTGCCTGCCCTGGGCCTGAACCTCGTCATCCGCATGGATGGCTTTGCCTGGATGTTCTGCATGCTGGTGCTGGGCGTGGGCAGCCTGGTGGTGCTGTACGCGCGCTACTACATGTCGGCGGCCGACCCGGTGCCGCGCTTCTTCTCGTTCTTTCTGGCGTTCATGGGCGCCATGGTCGGCGTGGTGCTGTCGGGCAACATCATCCAGATCGCATTCTTCTGGGAGCTGACCAGCCTGTTCTCGTTCCTGCTGATCGGCTACTGGCACCACCGCAAGGATGCGCGGCGCGGCGCGCGCATGGCGCTCACCGTGACCGGCACGGGCGGCCTGGCCATGCTGGCCGGCATGCTGGTGCTGGGCCACATCGTGGGCAGCTATGACCTGGACCACGTGCTCGAGGCCGGCCAGCTCATCCAGAGCCACCCGCTGTACACCACCGCGCTGGTGCTGATCCTGCTGGGCGCGCTGACCAAGAGCGCGCAGTTCCCCTTCCACTTCTGGCTGCCCAATGCCATGGCCGCGCCCACGCCGGTGTCGGCCTACCTGCACTCGGCCACCATGGTCAAGGCGGGTGTGTTTCTGCTGGCGCGCCTGTGGCCGGCGCTGGCGGGCACGGAGCAGTGGTTCTGGCTGGTGGGCGGCGCAGGCCTGTGCACGCTGCTGGTGGGCGGCTACGCGGCCATGTTCCAGAACGACCTCAAGGGGCTGCTCGCGTATTCGACCATTTCGCACCTGGGCCTCATCACCCTGCTGCTGGGCCTGAACAGCCCGCTGGCCGCCGTGGCGGCCGTGTTCCACATCATGAACCACGCGACCTTCAAGGCCTCGCTCTTCATGGCCGTGGGCATCGTGGACCATGAAAGCGGCACGCGCGACATCCGGCGCCTGTCGGGCCTGCGCCGGATGATGCCCATCACCTCCACGCTGGCCATGGTGGCCAGTGCGGCCATGGCGGGCGTTCCGCTGCTCAACGGCTTCTTGTCCAAAGAAATGTTCTTTGCCGAAACCGTGTACGTGAACACGACACCCCTGCTCGAATGGCTGCTGCCCGTGGCGGCCACCATCGCAGGCGTGTTCAGCGTGGCGTACTCGCTGCGCTTCACGGTGGATGTGTTCTGGGGCCCCGCAGCCACCGACCTGCCACGCGAGCCGCACGAGCCCCCGCACTGGATGCGCGTGCCGGTGGAGCTGCTGGTGCTGGCCTGCCTGGTGGTGGGGGTGCTGCCGGCCTGGTCCGTGGGCGCGTACCTGGCCGCCGCAGCCCGGCCGGTGGTAGGGGGCGAGCTGCCCGTCTACAGCCTGGCTGTCTGGCACGGGTTCAACACGCCCTTCGTGATGAGCCTGATCGCCCTGGGCGGCGGCATTGCGCTGTATGCGCTGCTGCGCCGCCAGCGCGAGAAGGGCACGGTCGACGCACCGCCGCTCATGTACCGCATCAGCGGGCAGCGCGTGTTCGAGCACACGCTGGCCCTGGTCAGCCAGGCGGGGCGCCATGGCCGCCGCCTGCTGGGCACCGGGCGCCTGCAGTGGCAGATGCTATGGCTGGTGAGCGCCGCGCTGCTGGCCTGCGTACTGCCCCTGTGGTCGCGCGGCCTGCCGATCGGCGACCGCACGCAGCTGCCGCTGTCGCCCGCGTTCGCGCTGCTGTGGCTGCTGGGTGCGCTGTGCGCCATGGCGGCGGCCTGGCAGGCCAAGTACCACCGCCTGGCGGCCCTCACGCTGCTCGGTGGCGCGGGGTTGTGCGTGTGCCTTACCTTCCTGTGGTTCTCTGCGCCCGACCTGGCGCTCACGCAGATCGTGGTGGAGATCGTGACCACCATCCTCATCCTGCTGGGCCTGCGCTGGCTGCCCCGGCGTGACGAGACACTGCGCAAGCCCACGCTGGCCGAGGAGCGCCGCACCCAACTGCGCCGCTACCGCGACATGGCCCTGGCACTGACCGCGGGCGCGGGCATGGCCCTGCTGTCGTTCGCGATGATGAGCCGGCCCTTCCCCGACAGCACCTCCACCTTCTTTCTCGAAAACGCGCTCAGCCGTGGCGGCGGCACCAACGTGGTCAACGTGATGCTGGTGGACTTTCGGGGCTTCGACACCTTTGGCGAGATCGTCGTGCTGGGCATCGTGGCGCTCACGGTGTATGCGCTGCTGCGGCGCTTTCGCCCTGCGCGCGAGGTGATGGACCTGCCCGCACAGCAGCGCGCGCTGCCGGCCGACGTGGACACCGACCTGTCCAACCCGCGCCAGACGGCCGACACCGCCGTGGGCTACCTCATGGTGCCCGCCGTGCTGGTGCGCCTGATGCTGCCGTTCGCCACCCTGGTGTCCATGTACCTCTTCATGCGCGGGCACAACGAGCCCGGTGGCGGCTTCGTGGCGGGGCTGGTGTTCTCGGTGGCGCTGCTGCTGCAGTACATCGTCTCGGGCACCTCGTGGGTGGAGGCGCACCTGCCCCTGTACCCGCGCCGCTGGATCGGCGTGGGCCTGCTGGCCGCGCTGGCCACGGGCCTGGGCGCCTGGGTGTGGGGCTACCCCTTCCTGACCAGCCACACCGCCCACCTGCACCTGCCCTTCGTGGGCGAAGTGCACGTGGCCAGCGCGCTGTTCTTCGACATCGGCGTGTTCACCCTGGTGGTGGGCTCGACCATGCTCATCCTCACCGGCATCGCCCACCAGTCGGTGCGCAGCCACCGTTACAACAACGCGCGCCCTGCCGAAGAGGCACAGGCCGCCGAACCATCCGCCGTCGCAACGCAGGGAGAAGGCCCATGGAACTGATACTGGCCCTGGCCATCGGCGTGCTCACCGGATCGGGCGTGTGGCTGCTGCTGCGGCCCCGCACCTTCCAGATCATCATGGGGTTGTCGCTGCTGTCGTACGCCGTCAATTTGTTCATCTTCAGCATGGGCCGCCTGGGCCTGGCCATCGACAAGGAGCCCGTGCTGCAGCCCGGCCTGCCCAAGGACCTGGCCCACTACGCCGACCCCATGCCACAGGCGCTGACGCTCACCGCCATCGTCATCGGCTTTGCCATGACCGCGCTGTTCCTGGTGGTGCTGCTCGCATCGCGCGGCATGGCCGGCACCGACCATGTGGATGGGACCAAGGGCAAAGACGTGCAGGAAATGCCATGATGAAGAACACCCCCCTGAGGCGCTCTCCCGCTCCGTGCAGTCGCCAGAGGCGACGGCCCTTCGAGGCCGTCCAAGCCTGCGCAGGCAGGCTTGGAGCCGCGGCTCTCAGCCCCCGCTCTCGCAGCGCTGCGCGCTGCGGGCAGGGGGACGCAGCCCTCGCTGCGGGGCGGCCCTTGCCAGGCTGCCCTGGCGCGGTGCGTGCCAGTTTCGTGCGCAGCGGCCTGGACAAATGACATGACATTCACAGGATTTTTACTTGACCGGGTCATGCCGCACCTGATCCTCGCGCCCATCGCGCTGCCCATGCTCACGGCCGGGCTGATGCTGCTGTTGCGCGAAGAGCGCCAGCGCACCAAGGTCACGCTGAACATCGTCTCGACGCTGATGGGCCTGGTGATCGCGGTGCTGCTGCTGATACAGGCCAAGGACCCCGGGCTGCCGGGCAGCCTGGGTGTGTACCTGCCGGGCAACTGGCCTGCGCCCTTCGGCATCGTGCTCGCCGTGGATCGTCTGTCGGCCATGATGCTGGTGCTGTGCAGCACCGTGGCGCTGGCCACCGTGCTGTTTTCGGCGGCGCGCTGGCACCGGGCGGGGGTGCACTTCCACCCGCTGTTCCAGTTCCAGCTCATGGGGCTGGCGGGCGCGTTCCTCACGGCCGACCTGTTCAACCTGTTCGTGTTCTTCGAGATCATGCTGGCCGCTTCCTACGGTCTGCTGCTGCACGGCTCGGGGCGCCCGCGTGTGTCGGCGGGGCTGCACTACATCGCCATCAACCTCGCGGCGTCGTCGCTGTTCCTGATCGGCGTGTCCATGCTGTACGGCATCACCGGCACGCTGAACATGGCTGACCTGGCGCGCAGCATCGCCGGGGTGGCAGCCTCCGACCGCGGCCTGCTGCATGCAGCGGCAGCCATCCTGGCCGTGGCGTTTCTCATCAAGGCTGCCGTGTGGCCGCTCAACTTCTGGCTGGTGCCAGCGTACAGCGCGGCCACGGCGCCCGTGGGCGCGCTGTTCGCATTGATGACCAAGGTGGGCGTGTACAGCGTGCTGCGCCTGTGGACGCTGCTGTTCGGCGCCGAGGCAGGCGACTCGGCCCAGTTCGGCAGCCAGTGGCTCATCGGGGGCGGCATGCTGACCATGGCGTTCGGCGCCATCGGCATGCTGGGCTCGCAGCGGCTGGGGCACCTGGCCGGGTTCTCGGCCATCCTGTCGTCGGGCACGCTGCTGGCGGCCATGGGCTTCGGGCAGAACCTGCTCACGGCCGGGCTGCTGTACTACCTGCTCAGCTCCACGCTGGCCGTGAGCGCGCTGTTCCTGCTGACCGACCTGATCGACCGCTGGCGCAACGATGGCTCCAACCTCGCCGCGTACGAGCAGACGGACGATGCGCCTTTTCTGTCGGCCGACCTGGTGCCCACCGACGGCATCAACCTGGACGACCGCGAAGAAGAACTCATCGGCCAGGTGATCCCGGCCGCCGTGGCCTTCCTGGGCCTGGCCTTCATGGCCTGCACGCTCGTCATCGCGGGCCTGCCGCCGCTGCCGGGATTCGTGGGCAAGTTCGCCATGATGCATGCGCTACTCAACCCGCTGGGGCTGGCCTCGTCGCAAGGGTTCCACCTGGGCGCGGAAGGCTGGGCGCTGGTGGCGCTGCTCATCGGCTCGGGCCTGCTGGCGCTGCTGGCGCTGACCCGGGCGGGCATCCGCCATTTCTGGGCGGCGCATGACCGCACCGTGCCCAAGCTGCTGGTGCTGGAAGGCTTGCCGATTGCCCTGCTGCTCACGGCCTGCGCTGTGCTGGTGTGGCAGGCCGGTGCCGTGATGCGCTACACCCAGGCCACTGCCGACGCGCTGCACGCACCCGCGGGCTACGTGCGCGCCGTGATGACGGCCGAGCCCGTGCCCAACCCACCCCAGCCTGCCGCCATGCCCGGGAGCAGCACGCCATGAAGCCATCGCGCACATACCAACGCCCTCTCAAGCGCCTGGTGCCCGCGCCGCTGCTGTCGCTGGCGCTGCTGGGCCTGTGGCTGCTGCTCAATCGCAGCCTGAGCGCAGGGCACTTCGTGCTGGGCGGCGTGCTCGCGCTCGCCATACCGCTGCTCACGGCGGGGCTGCGACCGCTGCCGGTGCGCATCCGCAAGCCCGGTGCGGTGCTGCGCCTGGCGTTCACGGTGGTGGCCGACACCACGCGCTCCAACCTGGCGGTGGCGCGCCTGCTGCTCGCACCGGGCCGCCGTCGGCATCCATCGGGCTTCGTGCACATCCCTCTCGACGTGCGGGACCCCAACGCGCTGGCCGTGCTGGCCATGATCGTCTGCATCACGCCCGGCACCGCCTGGGGCGAGCTGTCGCTGGACCGCAGCGTGCTGCTGCTGCATGTGCTGGAGCTGGACGACCCCGCCCAGGTCATCGCCGATGTGAAGCAGCGCTACGAAGCCCCCCTCATGGAGATCTTTGAATGACGCCTATCCTCGACTGGGCCTTGCCGATCGCCCTGTTCATGCTGGCCCTGGCCATGGGCTGCGCACTGATCCGTTTGCTCAAGGGCCCCTCGGCGCAGGACCGCGTGCTGGCGCTCGACTGCATGTACCTGAGCGGCATGCTGGTGATGCTGGTGCTGGGCCTGCTGTACGGCAGCAAGAACTACTTCGAGGCCGCGCTGCTGCTGGCGCTGTTCAGCTTCGTGGGCTCCATGGCCATGGCCAAGTTTCTGCTGCGCGGCGAGGTGATCGAATGACGGACGCCGCCACCACCCTGCCCCTGTGGCTGGAGATCATCGTCGCCGTGCTGGTGCTGTCGGGCGCGGGCCTGGCATTGCTGGGCTCGTCGGGCCTGCTGCGCCTGCCCACGTTCTTCGAGCGGGTGCACGCGCCGTCCATCATCGCCACGCTGGGCTGCTGGCTGATCATGCACGGCACGGTGCTGTACTTCTCGGTGGCCGACCGCAGCCTGGCGCTGCATGCGCTGCTGATCGCCGTGTTCGTGGCGATCTCGGTGCCGATCATGTCGATCTTTCTGATGCGCGCGGCCCTGTTCCGGGCGCGCCAGATGGGGCACCCGCCGGTGCCACCCACGCTGAGCCAGCCCAAGCCCGAGGCCGAACCGGTATCGACAGCGCCCGAGGACGTGCGCGTCTGACGCTCCTGATTTGATAGCTGCTACCGCTTGGAAATCAAGCGGTAGCAGCCCATAGGACCCTTACTTCGAGCCCACGGCACCGAAGCCGCCGCCGCCTGGCGTGTGGATCTCGAACACATCGCCCGGCTGCATCTCGGCCTGGCCGATGTGGTCCAGCAGCTCGGTCTTGCCGTTGCTGCGCACCACCTTGTTGATGCCCACCGCGCCCGCGCTGCCGCCGGCCATGCCGAAAGCGCCGTGGTGGCGGCCGTTGGACAGGATGCTGGCCGTCATGGGCTCGAGAAAGCGCACGCGGCGCACGCCGCCGTCGCCGCCCTTCCATTGACCCTCGCCGCCCGAGCCCTTGCGGATCTCGTAGCCCTCCAGCCGCACCGGAAACCGAAACTCCAGGATCTCCGGGTCCGTCAGGCGCGAGTTGGTCATGTGGCACTGCACCACACTCGTGCCCGCAAAGCCGCCGGTGAGCTGGCCCGCAGCATCCCACACGCCGCCCGCACCGCTGCCGCCCGAGATGGTCTCGTAGTACTGGTAGCGTGCACTGCCGAAGGTGAAGTTGTTCATGGTGCACTGCCCCGCCGCCATCAGCCCCAGCGCGCCGTAGAGCGCGTTGGTGATGCAGGTGGAGGTCTCCACATTGCCCGCCACCACCGAGGCCGGCGGGTTGGGGTTGAGCATCGAGCCCGGCGGGATGATGACCTTGAGCGGCTTGAGGCACCCGGCGTTGAGCGGGATGTCGTCCTGCACCAGCGTTCGGAACACGTACAGCACCGCCGCCATGCACACCGCCGTGGGCGCGTTGAAGTTGTGCGTCTGCTGCGGGCTGGTGCCGGTGAAGTCGATCTCGGCGCTGCGGCTGGACGCATCCACACGCACCGCCACGCTGATCTGCGCGCCGTTGTCCAGCGGCAGCGTGAACTGCCCGTCCTTCAAGCGCGTGATCACGCGGCGCACCGACTCCTCGGCGTTGTCCTGCACGTGGTTCATGTACGCCAGCACGACGGGCAGGCCGAACTCGCCCACCATGCGGCGCAGCTCCTGCTGGCCCTTTTCATTCGCGGCGATCTGCGCGCGCAGGTCGGCCATGTTCTGCTGCGGGTTGCGTGACGGGTATTCGCCGCTTTCCAGCAGCGCGATCATCTCTGCCTCGCGCAGCACGCCGCGCTCGACCAGCTTCACGTTGTTGATCTGCACGCCCTCTTCCTCGATGCGCGTCGAGAACGGCGGCATGGAACCCGGCGTGATGCCGCCCACATCCGCATGGTGGCCGCGGCTGCCGACGTAGAACGTGGGCTCGGCGTCGTCCTCCAGGTAGACCGGCGTGATGACCGTGATGTCGGGCAGGTGCGTGCCGCCGTGGTACGGGTCGTTCAGCACGAACACGTCGCCCGGCTGCATGCGGCCGGCGTTGTCACGGATCACCGTCTTGATGCTCTCGCCCATGGACCCCAGGTGCACCGGCATGTGCGGCGCGTTGGCGATCAGGTTGCCAGCCGTGTCGAACAGCGCGCAGCTGAAGTCCAGGCGCTCCTTGATGTTCACCGAGTACGCCGTGTTCTGCAGCTGCAGGCCCATCTGCTCGGCGATGTTCATGAACAGGTTGTTGAAGACTTCCAGCAGCACCGGGTCCACCGTGGTGCCCACGGCGTGCTGCACTGCACGCGCCACGGTGCGGTCCAGCAGCAGGTGGTCCAGGTCGGTCAGCTGCGCCTGCCAGCCGGGCTCGACGATGGTGGTGGCGTTCTTCTCGGCAATGATGGCCGGGCCGGGGACCACATCGCCCGGGCGCAGGTCCTCGCGCACCACCAGCAGGGCGCTGTGCCACGCGGGCACGCCATCGACCCCGCCGGTGTACATGCGCACCATGCCGCGGTGCGGCGTCTCGCGCGCGGGCTGCAGCGTGTGGCGTGGCTCCACGGGTGCATCGCCGGGGACCACGGCCTCGACCGACACAGCCTCCACGACCAGGCCCTTGCCCTGCATGAGGAAGGCGAAGCGCTGGCGGTAAGCATCCTCAAAACTGGACGTAATGGCCTTCAGGACCTCGCGCTGCGCCGGGCCGCCCCAAGCAAGCGAAGCCCCCTCGGGGGGCAGCGAGGACACGCCAGTGCCGAGCGTGGGGGCACTGGGCCATGGGACGATGAGCGCCGAGTCGCTGCCCTCGTAGCGCACATGCACGCGCCGGTGCACCACGGCCGTGCTGCTGCCGGCCTGCTGGCGCTCCAGTTCGGTGCGCGCGGTGGCGGCCAGGGCACCCAGCGTGGCTTCGATGCCGGGCAATGCGTCCGGCGCAAGCTTGATTTCCACCGCCTGTTCGCGGATCACGTTCTGGTCCGCCAGGCCCATGCCGTAGGCACTCAGCACGCCCGCCAGCGGGTGCACGAACACCCGCGTCATGCCCAGGGCATCGGCCACCAGGCACGCGTGCTGGCCGCCCGCGCCGCCAAAGCACTGCAGCGTGTAGCGCGTGACGTCGTAGCCGCGCGCCACACTGATCTTCTTGATCGCGTTGGCCATCTGCTGCACGGCGATCTGGATGAAGCCGTGGGCCACATCCTCTTGCGAGCGGCCGCTTTGCACCGCCAGTTGCGCGAACTTCTGCGCCACCACGTCGCCGTCGAGCGCCTCGTTGGCCGCATGGCCGAAGACGTGCGGGAAGTGTGCGGGCTGGATCTTGCCCACCATCACGTTCGCGTCCGTCACGGCCAGCGGGCCGCCGCGGCGGTAGCTGGCCGGGCCGGGGTTGGCGCCCGCGCTCTCGGGGCCCACGCGAAAGCGCGCACCGTCGAATCCCAGGATGGAGCCGCCGCCGGCGGCCACGGTGTGGATGCTCATCATGGGCGCGCGCATGCGCACGCCCGCCACCTGGGTTTCGAACTCGCGCTCGAAAGAGCCCGCGTAGTGGCTCACATCGGTGGACGTGCCGCCCATGTCAAAGCCGATGACCTTCGCGTGGCCCGCCAGCTCCGCCGTGCGCGCCATGCCCACGATGCCGCCGGCCGGGCCGGACAGGATGGCGTCCTTGCCCTGGAAGGTGCCCGCATCGGTGAGGCCACCGGACGATTGCATGAAGAACAGCTTGACGCCCGGCATCTCGCTGGCCACCTGGTCCACATAGCGGCGCAGGATGGGCGAGAGGTACGCGTCCACCACCGTGGTGTCGCCCCGGCTCACGAACTTCATCATGGGGCTGGTCTCGTGCGAGCTGCTCACCTGCGTGAAGCCCGCCTCGCGCGCCAGCCGCGCTGCGGCCTGTTCGTGCGCCGTGTAGCGGTAGCCGTGCATGAACACGATGGCCACGCTGCGCAGGCCCGCGTCGTACGCGGCCCACAGGCGCTCCTTGAGGTGGGACTCGTCCAGCGGCTCGATCACCTCGCCCTGCGCGCCCACGCGCTCCTGCGCCTCGATCACGCGGCTGTAGAGCAGCTCGGGCAGCACGATGTGGCGGTCGAACAGGCGCGGGCGGTTCTGGTAGGCAATGCGCAGCGCGTCCTTGAAGCCCCGCGTGGTGATGAGCAGCGTGGGCTCGCCCTTGCGCTCCAGCAGTGCATTGGTGGCCACAGTGGTGCCCATCTTCACGCACTCGACCTGTGCAGGCGTCACCGGCTCGCCGGGCTTCAAACCCAGCAGGTGGCGAATGCCGGCCACCGCAGCGTCCTTGTACTGCTCGGGGTTCTCGGACAGCAGCTTGTGGGTGACCAGCGTGAACGTGCCGTCCGATTCGGGCCGGCGGCCCACCACGTCGGTGAAGGTGCCTCCACGGTCGATCCAGAATTGCCAGCGGGACATGGGGGAAGGTTGATGGGACATTTGCTACTATTTTGATAGCTACTGGCGCTTGTTCATCAAGCGGTAGGGCAGATTTTTATTCAAACCACGGCGTGGCGGCGGTCACAGCGACGCCGCCGAGCGCGCCGCCTGGTCGTACATGCCCGACAGCACACGCAGCAACCGGGCCAGCTCGCCGATGTCGCGGTTCAGGGAGTCGTCGGCGTGCAACGCATCGATGAGGCAGCGCTCGCGGATTTCGCGGTAGCGCTGCACGTAGGCGCGGCCCACATCGGTGGCGGCGTAGGTCACTTCCTTGCCGTTCTTCTGCGAGGCCACCACGCCCAGGTTCTGCAGCTTCTTGAGCGCGTAGTTCACCAGGTGGGTGTCCTCCACGTTCATGATGAAGCAGATGTCGGCGAGGCGCTTGTCCCGCGCGCGGTGCGTCACGTGGTGCAGCACCAGCACATCGAGCGGCGTCAGGTCCTTCAGGCCCGCCGCCGACATGCAGTGCGCCACCCAGCGGTGAAAGGCGTTGCCCGCCACGATGAGCCCGAACTCGAACTCGCTCAGCTCCGCGCTCTGCGCGGACACCAGGTGCGCCGACGACACGATGGGGCCGGAATCGCCCTTGGCCTTGGAGCCGGATTTCATGATGGACAGCGAACCTTGTGGTGGAAGGGAAAAACTGGCACGGGTTATGCAAGCCATTGTAGGCACCATGGCAATGATTTGTTGGCAATTTGTCAGCGTTTAGGCAAAACACCTATGTCGCCATGGGTTGATTTCTATACAGTCGCCGACAGTCCTTTCACCCCACGTCCTTACTTGCGGAGCTCTCCATGAAGCGTCGAATCCTCCCCGCCACAGCGCTTGGCCTGGCCCTGGCCTTCGGTTTCACCGCGTCCTCCGTGATGGCACAGACCAAGTGGGACCTGGCCGCCGCCTACCCCGTGAGCAACTTCCACACCGAGAACCTGATGCAGTTCGCCAAGGACGTGGATGCCGCATCGGCCGGCAAGCTCAAGATCACGGTGCACGCCAACGCCTCGCTGTTCAAGGCCAACGAAATCAAGCGCGCCGTGCAGGGCGGGCAAGCCCCGGCCGGTGAAGTGCTGCTGGGCAATTTCGAGAACGAGAACGCGCTGTACGGCGTGGACGGCATCCCCTTCCTGGCCACCTCGTATGCGGACTCCAGGCGCCTGTACGAAGCGCAAAAGCCCTACCTCGACAAGCTGCTGGGCACGCAGGGCATGAAGCTCCTGTACGCCGTGGCCTGGCCGCCGCAGGGCATCTATTCGAAGAAGGAACTGGCCTCGGTGGCCGACCTGCGCGGCATCAAGTGGCGCGCCTACAGTCCCGCCACCGCCAAGATCGCAGAGCTGATCGGCGCGCAGCCGGTGACCATCCAGGCGGCCGAGCTGTCGCAGGCGCTGGCCACGGGCGTGGTCGAGGCCACCATGACGTCGGGCTCCACCGGCTACGACAGCAAGATCTACGAAAGCATCAAGCTCTTTCACGACACGCAGGCCTGGCTGCCCAAGAACGCAGTCATCGTGAACAAGAAGGCTTTCGATGCGCTGGACAAGCCCAGCCAGGACGCATTGCTCAAGGCCTCGGCCGAGGCCGAGTCGCGCGGCTGGAAGCTCAGCGAGGAAAAGACCGAGTGGTACAAGAAGGCACTGATCGAAAAGGGCATGAAGATCGTGACGCCCGCGCCCAAGCTAATGGCCGACATGCGCCAGGTCGGCGAGATCATGCTGTCCGACTGGCTCAAGAAGGCCGGCCCGGACGGTGAAGCCATCGTCGCAAGCTACCGCAAGAGCAGTCCGGTCCCTGGCGTGCAGGCCAAGAAGTAGGCCCGCATCCATATGCTGCGCCGCTGGCTCGACCGCCTCTACCTTGCCGCAGGCGCCCTGGGCGCCGCGTTCATCGCCCTCATCTGCATCCTCATGATCGCGCAGAGCATCATGCGCGAGGTGGGCCTGCGCACCGGCGCCATCAACGACATCGTGGCCT
Organism: Acidovorax sp. Leaf191; assembly: GCF_001424425.1. Lineage (GTDB taxonomy): Bacteria > Pseudomonadota > Gammaproteobacteria > Burkholderiales > Burkholderiaceae_C > Acidovorax. The sequence continues at coordinate 1,032,579 of NZ_LMPT01000019.1, read as the reverse complement.
GGTTCTGCGCGGCCGCGGCTTTCTTTGCGATGGCCCATGCATTCAAGCACGGCGACTTCGTGCGCGTGACACTGCTGCTGGAAAAGTTGTCGCCGCGCCGCTGCCGCCAGCTGGAAGTCGTGTCGCTCGCCATCGCATCGGTCGCCGTGGGCTACCTGATGTGGGCGGCCTGCAGCTACACGTACGAGAGCTGGGAGTTCAACGACATCTCCCAGGGCCTGCTGCCCATGCCGCTGTGGATTCCGCAGCTGAGCTTTGCGATCGGCTCGGTGCTGCTGTGGGTGGCGGTGGTGGATGAATTCATCATCGTGCTGCGCGGTGGCGTGCCGACCTTTGTGCGGGCTGTGGAAGAACGCCATGCCAAGGGTGACTTTTCGTCTGATATCTAGGACGCCCCCCTGAGGCGCTGCGCGCCTTCCCCATTGAGGGGGGACGCCTCCGGTGGCCCGGCGGAGCCGGTTCCACGGTGGCACTCGCGTTTGCCGCGCCAGTTTTTGCGGTGGGTGGGACGCGCGGCGCGATGACCGCGCGGTGTGAATACCGATAACAACAGGCTGCATCGCGCATCGCGCCCTGCAGTCCAGAAAGTTCGATATGGATATCTTGATGGTGGGTGGCGTGTTGCTGCTGCTCATGCTGGTGCTGCTGTCCGGCGGCGTGTGGATTGCGATGACGCTGGCGATCTGCGGGTGGGTGGGGCAGGCGTTCTTCACGTCCACGCAGCCGGCCAAGAATTTGTTCTCGGCGTTCTGGGAGAGCAATGCGAGCTGGGAGCTGGCCGCCCTGCCGCTGTTCATCTGGATGGGCGAAATCCTGTTTCGCACCAAGCTGTCCGAAGAGATGTTCGAAGGCCTGCGCCCCTGGCTCAACCGCGTTCCGGGGCGGCTGATGCACACCACCATCCTGGGCTGCGGCATCTTCGGGTCGGTGTCGGGCTCGTCGGCCGCCACCTGTGCCACCATCAGCCAGGTGGCCCTGCCCGAGCTGATGAAGCGCGGCTACGACGAGAAGCTGGCCCTCGGTTCGCTGGCCACGGCGGGCACGCTGGGCATTCTGATCCCGCCGTCGATCACCATGGTGGTGTATGCGGTGGCGGCCGATGCGTCCATCATCCGCATCTTCCTTGCGGGCTTTCTGCCGGGCATTTTGCTGATGCTGCTGTTCTCGGGCTACATCGGCTGGTGGAGCCTGCGCAACCCCGACAAGGTGCCCGCGGCCGACCCGCCCTCCACGCTGCGCGAGAAGATCCGCAAGTCCGGCAACCTGATCCCCGTGGGCGTGCTCATCGTCTTCATCGTGGCCGTGCTCATCACCGGCTACGCCACTGCCACCGAATGCGCGGCCTACGGCGTGGTGGGCTCGCTGGGGCTGGCGCTCTGGAGCCGCTCGCTCACCTGGCAGAACTTCAAGGACGGGCTGATGGGCACCACGCGCACCAGTTGCATGATCATGTTCATCCTGGCCGGTGCCGCGTTCCTCACCAAGACCATGGCCTTCACCGGCATCCCGCGCGAGCTGGCCGAGTGGGTCAACGCCATGCACCTGTCGCCGTTCGCGCTCATCAGCGTGCTGGTCATCGTGTACCTGGTGCTGGGCACGGCGCTCGACGGCATCAGCATGATCGTGCTGACCAGCGCGGTGGTGCTGCCCATGATCCAGCAGGCCGGGTTCGATTTGATCTGGTTCGGCATCTTCATCGTGCTACTGGTCGAAATCGCCGAGGTCACGCCGCCGGTGGGCTTCAACCTCTTCGTGCTGCAGAACATGACGGGCAAGGACAGCAACACGATTGCGCGCGCTGCGATTCCGTTCTTCCTGTGCCTGGTGGTGTGCATTGCGATCATCACGGTGTTCCCGCAGGTCGTGACGATCTTGCCGGACCTGGTGATGGGCAAGGAAAAGTAGCCCCCCTGAGTCGCTTCGCGCCTTCCCCCCAAGGGGGACGCCTCCAGTGGCCCGGCGAAGCCGGTTCCACGGTGGCGCTGGCCGGGGTTGCGTCCCAGGCTGACGGTGGATGGCGGTTCGCGCAGCCGTGGCCACGGTACAGACCGGCTGAACACAGCATCGCCGACAATACGGCCCTTCGTTTCTCCGGAGTCATCGCACCATGCTTGCAGTCGTGGCCATCTGTATCGGTGCCAGCGTGGGTGCGCTGGCGCGCTGGCGGCTCGGTATCTGGCTCAACACGGCGGGAGCCCTGCTGCCGTGGGGCACGCTGGCGGCCAACCTGATCGGGGGGTACCTGGTGGGGGTCTGCGTGGCGGTGTTCCAGGCGCTGCCGCAGCTTGACCCGGTGTGGCGCCTGGCGCTCGTCACCGGGTTTCTGGGCGGGCTCACCACGTTCTCCAGCTTCTCGGCCGAGGTGGTGGGCATGCTGCAGCAGCAGCGTTATCTGCTGGCGCTGGGCACGACCGCAGTGCATTTGCTCGGCTCGCTCACACTCACGGTGCTGGGCATCCACAGCGCTACTCTTTTGATAGCTGCACGCGCTTGATCCTGCGTAATAATCAAGCGCAACGCTCATCACCACCCCACGTTCAACCCACTGCCGACCTGCGCCTGTGCGAGGGCCTGCAGCGCTTTTTTCTGACTTGCCATGGACGCCAATACCCAACTCAACGAACGCCGCCTGGCCGATGCCTGGGCAGAGCTGCAAAGCCACGCCGCCAGCGGCAACCCGCTGCACGCCGATGCCTACCGCCTCGCGTTCGCCGACCCTGAATTCCTGTTCCGCCGCGAGACCCGCGGCATCCGCTTCCAGCTGGAGATGCTCAAGCCCGACCTGGGCCAGATCGAGCAAGGCATCGAGAACACCGTGGTCGTGTACGGCAGCGCCCGCTTCATCGCCCCCGACGAAGCCGACGCCCAGTTGCTCGAGGCCGAGGCCAGCGGCAACGACGTGCGCCTGCAGCGCGCGCGCCTGGCGGTGCGCAACGCCAAGTACTACGACCTGGCCCGCCAGTTCGCCCGCGTGGTGGCCGAGCACAGCGAGCGCCAGCCGCCCGCAGACCGCATCTACATCTGCACCGGCGGCGGCCCCGGCATCATGGAGGCCGCCAACCGCGGCGCGCACGATGTGGGCGCCCTCAACGTGGGCCTGAACATCGCCCTGCCCCACGAGCAAAGCGGCAACCGCTTCATCTCGCCCACGCTGAGCTTCAAGTTCCACTACTTCGCGCTGCGCAAGATGCATTTCATGATGCGTGCCAAGGCGCTGGTGGCCTTCCCCGGCGGCTTCGGCACGCTGGACGAGCTGTTCGAAGTGCTCACGCTGGTGCAGACGAAAAAGGCCAAGCCCGTGCCCATCGTGCTGTTCGGCGCGGACTACTGGAAGCGCCTCATCAACTTCGAGGTGCTGGTCGAAGAAGGCACCATCTCGGCCCAGGACCTGGGCCTCTTTCACTACACCGACGACCCGCAGGAAGCGTGGGAGCTGATCAAGTCGTTCTACCAGCTGTGAACGGCTGAGCCCCTGGGCCTGCGGGCGCCTGCCCTTGCCATACGCCCCCTGTCCGCACCACCCGCTGGTGCGTGCAGGGACCGCCTCGTCAGCGGATCACCGGCGGCGGAGGCGGTACCGCGATCGGTGGCAGCACGATGATGGGCCGCACGATGGGCGGCAGCACGAAGATGGGTGGACGCGTGGCCGGCGGCGCGGGCGTGGTGGGCGCCGTCGTGGGCGGTGTCGTCGGTGGCGCACCGATCACCGGCGGCCGCGTTGTCGGCGGCTGCGTGGGCGTGCCCGTGGTGGGGGGCGGCGGCGGGGTCGGGATGGACGGGTCCGGCGGCGGTGCCGTCGTCGTGGGCGGTGGTGGCGGCGGGGGCAGCGGCACCCCGGGCGCAGGCGGTGTGGGTGTGGTGGTGACGGGCGGCGGCACGGGGGCGACCGGCGTGGGCGCCAGGCGGCCGCTGCTGTTGAGCTCCTCGCCCACCGCAAACGGCACCGGTGGCGGCGGCAGCGGCAGCACGGCGCGCGTGTGGGTGTAAAGCGGCAGCTGGTTGCTGGCCACCACACGCACCGATTCACCCGCCTTCACGCCCACGCAACCGGCCTCGGTGCACACCTCGATCTCGTCCTGCTCGCCCGACACCACCAGCTCGCCATCGGCATTGAAGGCGATGAGGAAGGCCGAGCCCCGGATGCCCACCACCGCCGTGGGCGTGGTCACCCGGTAATTGCGCGGGTCGCGCTTGCCGATCAGGCCGGTGATGGCGCGCATGCCGCCGCGCAGCAGGTCCACGGCGAAATGGTCTTCGGCCGCGTTGCCGGCGTCGGCATAGCGCGTGACCGTGAATTGCGAGTCCGGGTAGAGCGCCACCAGCCCGCCGTCCGAAAAACGGATCTGCGCACGGCCCGCGGCACCGGTCACGACGACATCGCCGCTCTCGACCTCGGCGCCTTTGGCCACCGGCGCCTGCGCGGAGCCTCGGCGCAACTGCACGTCGCCCGCCACGAACTGGACCAGGCCGGCGGCGGCCAGGCCCTGCAGGGGCCACGCGGCCGCCACGGCCAGCCACAGCGCCAGCCGGGAAGAAGGAAATTGGGACGGCATCAGGGACTCCCTCAGAACTCGCGCCGCACGGTGACGGAAAACACCCGGCGGTCGTAATCGGTGATGGGCAGCGTGGACGCATTGCGCGTGACGGCCCACTGCGGCGTGATGCGCCAGCCCGGCGCGGGCAGCCAGGACACGCCCAGCACGCCATAGGTCTGGCGGTCGCGGCGCGTCACGCCGAAGAAGGGGTCTGTGGCCCCGTAGCGGCGGCGCTCGTGATTGAGGTGCACGAAGGCCGCCCAGTCGGCCGTGATGGCCCACTGCACGCCGGCCCGCAGCCCCGCCAGGTGGTGCCCCAGGTTGTCCACATCGCTGGCCCGGGGGTTCTCCTGCCCGGCGTAGAGGCCCGCGTAGGAAAGGCTGCCGTTGCGCAGCACATGGACATACGAAGTGCCGCCCACGGTGCGCCGGGCGTTGCGCAGCGACTGCGTGGGATAGCGCAGGTCCTGCACCTGCAGGAAGGTGTCCCATTGGCGAAAGCCGTCGAGCCGGTAGATCCACTCGCCCACCACGCCGCCGATGTTGCGCAGCGTGTCGCCATCGAGCCGGTAGGTCGCGCCCTGCGCGCTCAGCATCCACTCGTGGCGCTCCACGCGGTAGGCCACGCCCGCGCTGGCGTCGAGCTGCGCGCTGTCGTAGGGCTTGCCGGCATCGGAATACCCCCGCGCCTCGGCGGTGGCCGCGCCGATCAGCGACCAGCGCGCATCCAGCACATGCCGCCCGCGGATATTGCCCAGCACGGCGGCATACGACGCACGCTGCGCCTCGGCGCCCGGGGCCAGCGACCAGGCCGGCGTGCCGGGCGGCGACAGCGCAGGCGCATTCAGGTCGGGCCCGGCATTGGCATTGGAGTCGCGGCCCACGGTCAGCTCGACATGGCCCTTCCAGGTGGAGCGGCCTTGGTGGCCCAGGCGGTCGTAGGACACCAGAAACTGGTCGATGCTGAGCGCAGCGTCTACCGGGATGCCGGCGGCACGAACGCGCTCGGAGACGGCGTTGGCACCTTGCTTGTCGCCCACCGCGTGCAGTGCGCGCCCCAGCTCCCACTGGGCTTCGGTGTTGCCGGGCTGCGCCGCCACCACCCGCTCCCACGCCAGCACGGCACGGCTGTACTGGCCTGCTGCATGGGCGGCTCGGCCCATGGCCGCGTCGAATGCCGGGTCGCCGGCGCGCGTGGCCTCCTGGGCATCCAGCGCCTCGAAGGCGCGCCGGGCGTCGCCCTGCTGCAGCCAGGCCTGCGCCTGGCCCAGCACGTCGTCCGCATGCACGAAAGACCCGGGGGCCGCCACCAGAAACGGCAGCACGGCCAGGCGGCGCACGTGCCAGGACCAGGTTGGAACGTTCATCTCAGCCCCCTCTGTCGAATGGGGCGAATCTACTACGTTTCACGCCGCTTGCTCAGCCCCTCAAGCCCTGATTGCCACGCGGCGCGCAATACCGCACGAAAACCCATTCCGGTGGCCGTTCAGCTGCCGTTTCCCGAGTCCTTGTGCGCCTGCGCGGGCTCGGACGGCGCCACCGTCAGCAGCCACGCCAGGCGCGTGCCGCCCGCCACGATCGCCCCGACGCCCCAAAACAGCCCGCCGACCCCGATCAGCGCCCCGGCCGACCCGAAGATGAGCGGCATGAGCACGCTTGACGCATTGATCGCCATCAGCCGCAGGCCCAGGGCCTCGCCGTGGCGGTGCGACGGCGTGATCTGGTGCAGCAGGCTCATCACCATGGGCTGGGCCGAGCCCAGCGCAAAGCCCAGCAGCACCGAGCACAGGCCCATGCCCAGCGCGCTGCCCAGCAGCGGGTAGATGCAAAACAGCACCGTGGTGGACACCATGGCGCCCGCCAGCACCACCCGTTCGCTCAGGCTCGACGCCACCATGGGCATGAGCATGCGGATCACCGTGGCGGCAATGGCGAACGCGCCCAGGATGGTGCCGATGACCGACGCCGACAGGCCGCGCTCGTGCCCCAGCAGCGGCACCACGAAGGCGTGCACATCCCAGCACGAGGACAGCAGCCAGTTGACGATGAGCAGGCGCCTGAAGGGCACGTCGCCCAGCAGGTCCCAGGCGCGGCGTGGAACGCCGTCGTTGGCCGCGACCACGGGCGGAAATTCCACCGTGGTGCGCACGCACACCCAGGACAGCAGCGGCAGCACGGCCAGCAGCGCGAACGCGCCCCGGTAGCCCTCGATGCTGCCCGGCACCCGGCCCACGTGGTCGATCATGAGGCCCGCCAGAAAGGGGCCGATGAAGTTGGACACCGCTGGCCCAATGGCCAGCCAGCTGAACACCTGCCGCAGCTGCGTGGTGTCGTGCACCGCGCGGCCCACATGGCGCTGCACCGCAATGGTGGCCGCACCGGCCGCCCCGCCCGTCATCAACGCGGTGATGCACAGCACCGGAAACACCGGGAACAGCATGGCCAGCGCCGCGCCCGTGGCGGCCAGGGCCACGGAATAGCCCACCGGCCGCTTGAGCCCGTGGCGGTCCGCATAGCGCCCGGCCGGCAGCGCCAGGAACACTTGCGTGAGCGCGAACAGCGCCACCAGCAGGCCCACCGCCGCGGCGCCGTAGCCTTCGCGCAGGGCCAGCAACGGGGCCGCCAGCCGCATGCCGGCCATGCAGGCGTGCACGCAGACCTGCCCGGCAATCAGGCGTGCCAGGTTACGGTTCATGGCAGGTCGTCCTCCAGGTCCAGGCCCGGCAGCGCGGCCGTGCCGGTGCCCGCTGGCGGCACGGCGGGTGCTCCGAGACCGGTGGGTGCGTTGGGTGCGGGCAGTTCCTGCACGTCGCGCAGCTTGCGCTGCAGGGCGCGGGTGCGCACGCCCACGTCGTCGAACTTCTTGGCCGCCGCGTCGATGGACTTGCGGGCCGACTCGACGATCTCGCCGAACTTGGAGAACTCGGTCTTCACCGAGCCGAGCACGCCCCACACTTCGGACGAGCGCTTTTCGATGGCCAACGTCTTGAAGCCCATCTGCAGGCTGCTGAGCATGGCGGCCAGGTTGGCGGGGCCGGTGATCATCACGCGGCAGTCGTTCTGCACCGCTTCGACCAGGCCGGGGCGGCGGATGACTTCGGCGAACAGGCCCTCGGTGGGCAGGTACAGCACCGCAAAGTCGGTGGTGTGCGGCGGCGACACGTACTTGCTGAAGATCTTCTTCGCCTCAAGCTTGATCGAGGTCTCGAACGCGTTGCCGGCCGATGCAATGGCGGGCTTGTCGGCCGCGTCCTGCGCGTCGAGCAGGCGCTGGTACTGCTCCACCGGGTACTTGGAGTCGATGGGCAGCCACACGGGCTGCTCGTCGCCGCGGCCCGGCAGGCGGATGGCGAATTCGACCAGGTCGTCGCTGCCGGGCACGGCCTTGACGTTGCGCGCGAACTGGTCGGGCGTGAGCACGTTCTCGATGATGGCCCCGAGCTGCATTTCGCCCCACGTGCCGCGCGTCTTCACATTGGTCATCACGCGCTTGAGGTCCCCCACGCTGCCGGCCAGGGTCTGCATCTCGCCCAGGCCCTTGTGCACCTGCTCCAGGCGGTCGCTCACGAGCTTGAAGGATTCGCCCAGGCGCTGCTCCAGCGTGGCGTGCAGCTTCTCGTCCACCGTGCGGCGCATCTCTTCGAGCTTGGCGGAGTTGTCGGTCTGGATGGCCGCCAGCCGTTCGTTGAGCGCCGTGCGCAGCTGCTCGGCGTTCTGCTGGCTGCCCTGCACCAGGCCCGCCAGTTGCTGCGACACCGCGTCCTGCAGCACTCCGAACTGGTGGCGGATCTGCTGGCCGTTGGCTTCGAGCTGGTCCTTGAGTGCGGTGGACACCGCGCCCAGTTGCGCGTGGATGTCGCTCTTGAGCGAGTCGAGCGTGCCGCGCGTGGCGCCGGACAGCGCCTCGAAGCGCTCCTGGATGCGCTGCTCGAACAGCTGCGTGCTCTCGGCCAGCGCCTCGCGCGAGCGCTGGCTGTCGGACGCCAGGGACTGCGCGGTCTGCGTGAGCTCGGCACGGAACGCCGCCAGCGCATCCGACAGCTCCTTGCGCGCCAGCGCGGCCTCGGCCTGGCCCTGGGCCAGGCGCTGCTCCAGGCGCCCCTCGAAGGCACCGAAGGCCGCGAGCAGCTCGGCACGCCCCGTGCGCGATTCGCCCACCGCCTGCGACAGCCGCTCATCCACCGCGCCGCGCAACGCCTCCAGCTGGCGCTGCGTGGCCTGCGTGAAGCCCGACAGTTGCTGGGCCAGCGACTCCACCGCGCCATCGTTGCGCGCCACGGCCAGCCGGGTGGCCTGGGCCAGGCTTTCCATCGCCTGCAGCCGGGCGATCCATTCGGCAGGCAGACTCACACTCGGGCGGCGCAGCAGGACCACGGCCAGCAGCACCACCACAACAGCCAGTGCGGCCAGCAAGACAAGGGTGTCGGTAGTCAAAATTTGATTACTATACTTTTAATAGCTGCCAGCGCTCATCCATCCAGCGGTAGCAGGTGTTTTTATTGAAAATTCAGCCGCGGTTCGGTGCGGCGGGCGCGTTCACCGGCGTGAGCGCACCGCGCCCGTCGAAGAAGGCGATCAGGTTGTCGGCCGCCAGGTTGGCCATGGCGCGGCGCGTGGGCACGGTGGCGCTGGCGATGTGGGGCGTGAGCACCACGTTGGGCACGGTCAGCAGATCAGGATGCACGCTGGGCTCGCCTTCGAACACATCCAGGCCCGCCGCCGCAATGCGCCCTTCGCGCAGGGCCACGGCCAGCGCCGCGTCGTCCACGATGCCGCCGCGGGCGATGTTGACCAGCGTGGCGGTGGGCTTCATCAGCGCCAGTTCTGCCGCCCCGATGGTGTGGTGCGACGCGGCTGTGTAGGGCACCACCAGCACCACGTGGTCGGCGGTGGCGAGCAGCTCTTGCTTGCCGACATACGTGGCCTTGCACTCGGCTTCGAGCTCGGCCGACAGGCGCGAGCGGTTGTGATACACCACCTTCATGCCAAAGCCGTGCGCGCCGCGCCGCGCAATGCCCTGGCCGATGCGCCCCATGCCGATGATGCCCAGCGTGCTGCCGTGGATGTCGCTGCCGGAGAACATGTCGTAGCTCCACTTGGTCCACTTCCCGGCGCGCAGGTAGTGCTCCGACTCCGTCATGCGGCGCGCGGTGGCCATCAGCAGCGCAAAGCCGAAGTCGGCCGTAGTCTCGGTCAGCACATCGGGCGTGTTGGTGCCCCACACGCCGGCGGCCGTCATCGCGTCCACGTCGAAGTTGTTGTAGCCCACCGCCATGTTGGCCACGATCTTCAACCGCGGCGCGGCCGCCAGCAGCGCCGCGTCGATGCGCTGGCTGCCGGTGGTGAAGGCGCCGTCCTTGTCGGCCAGGCGCTCGGCCAGCTCGGCGGGGGACCAGATGGTGTCATCGGGGTTGTCCAGCACGTCGAAATGCTGGCGCAGGCGGTCCACGATGTCCGGGAAGATCGCACGCGCGACCAGGATGCGGGGCTTGCTCATAGTCTCATCTCCAAGGTGTTCGCGAGGTCAGTCGCCCTATAAAACCGGCGCTGCCCAGGCCAGTGGCCGCCGTGCAAAGGCCGCCCTGCAGCGAGGGCGGCGTCCCCCTTCCCGCAACGCGCAGCGGTGCGAGAGAAGGGGGAAGCGGCGCAGCCGCTCAGGGGGATGTACATCATCTGAACCAGATGAATGTCATGACAAGAAACAGCGGCACCAGGATGCCGCCCGACCAGAGCATGTAGCCGAAGAAGCTGGGCATCTTCACGCCCCGGTCTTCGGCGATGGCCTTGACCATCATGTTGGGCGCGTTGCCGATGTAGGTGTTGGCGCCCATGAACACGGCGCCCGCCGAGATGGCAGCGAGCGTGGGGGCCAGCGTGGTCATCAACACGGCCGGGTCGCCGCCTGCCGTGTTGAAGAACACCAGGTAGGTCGGCGCGTTGTCGAGGAACGAGCTGAGCACGCCCGTGGCCCAGAAGTACATCGCCGGGTCGGCCGTGCCATCCGGCCGGGTGACGGCCCGCACCACGGCGCCGAACGGGCCGTCCGTGCCGGCCTTGAGCATCGCGATGACCGGGATGATGGTGAGGAAGATGCCTGCGAAGAGCTTGGCCACCTCCTGCATCGGGGCCCAGCCGAACTGGTTGTCGTCGTGGACCTTGCGCGGCGTGAGCCACAGCGATGCCAGCGTGACGGCCACAAGGCCTGCGTCCCGCACGATGCCGGGCAGGCCCACCGGGGTGCCCATCACGTCGAACACGACGGGCGACTTCCAGAACCCGCTGAGCAGTACCAGCGCCACCACCACGCCCAAGAGGGCGAAGTTGAGCTTGCCGTCAAAGCCGAAGGCGCGCGCACCGCCGGTGTCGGGCGTGGGGTCGCGCGGCAGCACCTCGGCCCCTTGCCGGTAGAACCAGGTATCGAGCGCGAAGAACAGCACCAGCAGGGTGCCGATGAGGAACAGGGTCTCCGGCAGGATGTGGCCCACGGTCCAGAAGAAGTCCACACCCTTCAGGAAGCCCAGGAACAGCGGCGGGTCGCCCAGCGGCGTGAGCGAGCCGCCGGCGTTGGAGACGATGAAGATGAAGAACACGACCACATGCACCACGTGCTTGCGGTTGTCGTTGGCACGGATCAGCGGGCGGATCAGCAGCATGGACGCGCCGGTGGTACCCATGAAGCTGGCCAGCACCGCGCCCAGGGCCAGCAGCCCCGTGTTCAGCCCCGGGCTGCCGTGCAGGTTGCCGCGGATGTAGATGCCGCCCGCCACGGTGTACAGCGCGGTGAGCAGGATCACGAAGGGGATGTACTCCGCCAGCAGCGCATGCACCAGGTTCGCGCCCGCCACCGCCGGCCCGAAGGCCGCGGCGAAGGGCAGCAAGAACGCCAGGCCCCAGGCAGCGGCTACCTTGCCGAAGTGGTGGTGCCAGAAGATGGGCGCGAGCAGCGGCATGAGCGCGATGGACAGCAGGATGCCCGCAAACGGCACGCCCCACAGCACCGACAGCGTGCTCCCGTCCAGATCGGCGGCCATCGCACCACCGGGCCATGCCGCGAACCAAAGCGCCACGGCCGACAGCCTGCGCGCCGACTTCAAGATATGCGTTGTCTCCATCTCGCTCCAATAATCATTTGTGTCGCCCCATCGCGAGGTGCCGACGGGTGCCGATGAATGCCGCCGATGCGACGGAATGCGGCCCAATGCCGCCGGGCACCGGCAAAGCACACGCCCTGCTGGCCCCGCCCCGCTGGATCAGGCGGTCTGGGGAATATCGAACACCTGGCGCAGGTACGCCAGGTACTTTTCATCGTCGCACATGCCCTTGCCCGGCGTGTCCGACAGCTTGGCCACGGGCTGGTCGTTGCAGCGGGTCATCTTGATGACGACCTGCAGCGGCTCATGCGCGGGCGGGCTGCCCAGGTCGTTGGTCAGGTTGGTGCCGATGCCGAACGCCAGCTGGCAGCGCCCGCGGAACTGCTGGTACAGCTCGACGGTGCGCGGCACCGTGAGCGCGTCGCTGAAGATCAGCGTCTTGGTCAGCGGGTCCACGCGGTTCTTGCGGTAGTGCTCCAAGAGGCGCTCGCCCCAGGCGAAAGGGTCGCCGCTGTCGTGGCGCGCGCCGTCGAACAGCTTGCAGAAGTACAGGTCGAAGTCGCGCAGGAAGGCGCTCATGCCGTACACGTCCGACAGGGCGATGCCCAGGTCGCCGCGGTATTCCTTGGCCCACACTTCGAAGCCGAAGACCTGGCTGTCGCGCAGGCGCGGGCCCAGGGCCTGGCAGGCCTGCAGGTACTCGTGCGCCATGGTGCCGAGCGGGGTCACGCCCAGCTTCATCGCGTACAGCACGTTGCTGGTACCGGCGAACTGGCCAGGCCCTGCCGGCGCGCCGGGGCGGCGGTCGCCCGTGCCCAGGCGGGCCACCAGCACGCGCAGCACTTCCTCGTGCCAGGCGCGGCTGAAACGGCGGCGCGTGCCGTAGTCGGCGATCTTGAGGTCCGACAAGCCCTCGGCCTGCAGCTGCGCGATCTTGGTATCCAGGCGCCGGCGGCCTTCGGGAAAATCAGGCACCTTCTGCGTGTTGCGGAAGTACACCTCGTTGATGATCGCCAGCACCGGGATCTCGAACAGGATGGTGTGCAGCCAGGGCCCGCGGATGGCGATGTCGATCTCTCCGTTGTGCAGCGGCGTGACGGTGATGTATTTCTCGTTGAGCCTGAACAGCCCCAGGAAGTCCACGAAATCGCTCTTGATGAAGCGCATGGACCGCAGGTAGGCCAGTTCCGCGTCCTGGAAATGCAGGCTGCACAGCGAACGGATCTCGTCCCGGATCTCGTTGGCGAACGGCGCCAGCTGCACGCCCGGGTTGCGGCACTTGAACTTGTATTCGACCTGCGCTCCCGGAAACTGGTGCAGCACGACCTGCATCATGGTGAACTTGTACAGGTCGGTGTCGAGCAGGCTGGTGATGATCATGGACGGTGCGGGCGCAGAGAAGGCCGGGGACGCAGGGGGCCGTACAGCAAAGCCGCAAAGTGTAGGCCATGCCGCCGTGCGGCGCTGGGAAGCCCCTTGGGACCCGACGCACCCCGCGCACGCGGCGTTTTCAAGCCCAAAACCGCCCTGCCGCTTGATGGTCGAGCGCGAGGAGCTATTAAATCAATAGCACCCGCAATGCAGGCGCTCAGCCCGTGACCACCAGCGCCTGCAGCACCTGGCGCAGTGCGTCGGGCACCGGCACGGGGCGGCGGGTTTCACGGTCCACGTACACATGGATGAAGTGCCCGGCGGCGGCGGTCATGGGCTCGCCCTGCGCGAACAGGCCCACTTCGTAGCGCACGCTGGAGCTGCCCAGCTTCGCCACCCGGATGCCTGCCTCCACCGTCTGCGGGAAGGCCAGCGGCGCGAAGTAGTTGCACTGGGTCTCGATCACGAGGCCGATGGTGCCGCCCGCGTGGATGTCGAGCACGCCCTGCTCGATGAGGTGCGCGTTCACCGCCGTGTCGAACCAGCTGTAGTAGACGACGTTGTTCACATGGCCGTAGACGTCGTTGTCGGCCCAGCGCGTGGTGATGGGGCGAAACGCGCGGTAGGCGCTGCGCGGCTGCGGCGCCGGGCGTGCTGCCGTGGGGGCGGCCGCGGTTGCCGCGGGAGCAGCTGCGGTCGCGGTGTCTGGACGGGTGGCGTGGGGGGTGCTGGCGGCGGACGTCATGGCCGCACATTCTGCCAGCGCTGGTGGTACTCCCAGGCCACGCGCCAGGTGTTGAGCTGCGCCGTCAGGGTGTCTTCCATGTCGCGCCCGTAGCCGCCCGCCATCGCGAAGACCAGCGGAAGCCGCCGCTGCCAGGCCCAGTCGAAGACGTGGCGGTCCCGCGCTTCCAGGCCGTCGTGCGTGAGGCCCAGGCGGCCCAGGCGGTCGCCTTCGTGCGGGTCGGCGCCGGCCAGGTAGAACACCAACTGCGGGGTGAAGCGTTGCTCCAGGGCGTCCAGCGCGTGCGACAGCGCCTCCAGGTAGGCGTTGTCGGTGCAGCCGTCGGGCAGCTCCACATCCAGGTCGCTGGCCTCCTTGCGAAACGGAAAGTTGCGCGCGCCGTGCAGCGACAGCGTGAACACGCTGTGGTCGCCCTGAAAGATGTGCGCCGTGCCGTTGCCCTGGTGCACGTCCAGGTCGATGACCGCCACCCTGAGCGGCTGGGTGTGGCGGCCCCGCGCCCTGGCGCGCTCCACCTGCATCAGCCGCGCGGCCACCGCCACGTCGTTGAACACGCAAAAGCCGCTGCCCTTGTGGGCGTACGAATGGTGCGTGCCCCCGGCCAGGTTGCCCGCCACGCCTTCCTGGAGCGCGACGCGGCTCGCAGCCACCGTGGCGCCCACCGAGCGGCGGGCGCGCTCGGCCATGGCGGGGCTCCAGGGGAAGCCGATCTCGCGCTGCGCCGGGGCGGGCAGCGTGCCGTCGGCAATGGCGTCGATGTAGCTGCTGTCGTGCGCCAGGGCCAGTTCGCTGTCGGCGGCGGGCTGCGCCACCTGCAGCGACACGCCCGGCAGGTGCTGGGCGATGCGGTCGCGCAGCAGGCGGTACTTGGCCATGGGAAAGCGGTGGCCTTCGGGCAGGGGCAGCACAAACTGGTCGGCGTAATAGGCGTGCATGACGCGATTGTGGCAAGCCGCGGATTCCTGAGGGCGCGCCTCTAATTTGCTGCATCGCAACAAAAACCTCTTGCAAACCCGCACCAAGTCCCTAAAATTCGATCCATGCTGCACTGCAACATGACTTGATGAGTCAGGGCCAGCGCAGATGTCTTGTGAACCACCATGGCCCGCCGGGCCCCATTCTTAGGAGATATGACATGACGCTGACCGCTGAACAAATCCTCGCTTCCCACAAAGCCAACCTCGAAACCCTGTTCGGTCTGACGACCAAGGCTTTCGAAGGCGTGGAAAAGCTCGTCGAGCTGAACGTGACCGCCTCGCGCGCCGCACTGACCGAAGCCGCCAACCACAGCCAGGCTGTGCTGGGCGTGAAGGACGCGCAAGAGCTGCTGGCCCTGCAAGCCGGCCTGTTCCAGCCCCTGGCTGAAAAGACCGCTGCCTACAGCCGTCACCTGTACGACATCGCCTCCGGCACCGGCGCCGAATTCGGCAAGGCTTTCGAAAGCCAGGCTGCTGACGCCCAACGCGCCTTCACCGGCCTGGTCGACAGCGCCGCGAAGAACGCTCCCGCCGGTTCCGAAACCGCCGTCGCCGTGATGAAGAGCGCCGTCTCTGCCGCCAACAACGCTTTTGAATCGGTCCAGAAGGCTGTCAAGCAAGCGTCCGACGTGGCCGAAGCCAACTTCAACGCCGTGGCCAGCACCGCTGCCAACGCCGCCAAGACGGCCGCTCCCCGCAAGCGCTGAGCCCAGGGCACGCGGTCTGGAGAGCAACCTCTAGGCCGTTTTCAGGGCTTACCCTGATAATCCCATCACGCGCTGCAGCCCCGGTTGCAGCGCACGAGTTGTCTCCTTGGATCCTCGCGAAACCCCCGTTTCCAGGATCCCTTCAAAGCCCGGTTCTGCCGGGCTTTTTTTTGCCTGCGCGCCGGGTGGCCCGGGCCGCAGCGCAGGTGTGGCGCCTGGCACACCCGCTACCCATCTCCACGGTGACCCAGGTCAGCACTGCCCCCGCATACCCATAGAAACCCAGACGTTTATTAAGAATAATTCGCGTTTGGTTTTATCATCCGGGTGTTACAAACCCCGAAAGACGCATCCATGTCGAAGACCGTGAAAGCCCTGCTCTGCACCTGCGCACTGGCCGCCGCCGCTGGCGCCGTTTCTGCCCAGGAGCAGGTCGTGAACCTCTACTCGGCCCGCCACTACTCCACCGACGAAGCGCTGTACACCGGCTTCACCAAGGCCACCGGCATCAAGATCAACCGCGTGGATGCGGACGACGCAGGCATCCTGGCCCGCCTGAAGGCCGAAGGCGCGGCGTCCCCCGCCGACGTGATCCTGCTGGTCGATGCCGCCCGCCTGTACAAGGGCGAGGTGGACGGCCTGTTCCAGCCCGTCAAGTCCCAGGTGCTGAACGACGCCATCCCTGCCAACCTGCGCAGCACGCCCACCGCGGACGGCAGCATCGCCTGGTACGGCCTGTCCACCCGGGCCCGCGTCATCGTCTACAACAAGATCAAGGTCGAAAAGGCCGACGTCGACACCTACGAAGAGCTGGGCGACCCCAAGAACAAGGGCAAGCTGTGCATCCGCTCCGGCTCGCACCCGTACAACCTGAGCCTCTTCGGCGCCGTGACCGAGCACCTGGGCGAGCAAAAGGCCGAGGCCTGGCTCAAGGGCATGGTGGCCAACCTGGCCCGTCCTCCCAAGGGCGGCGACACCGACCAGATCAAGGCCGTGGCCTCGGGCGAATGCGATATCGCCGTCACCAACAGCTACTACCTGGCGCGCATGATGCGCTCCAACAAGCCCGAAGACGTGGCCGTGGTCAACAAGGTGGGCGTGGTGTTCCCCAACCAGGAGTCCTGGGGCACCCACCTGAACATCGCCGGCGGCGCCGTGGCCAAGCACTCCAAGAACCAGGCCAACGCCGTCAAGTTCCTGGAATACCTGGCCAGCCCCGAAGCGCAGAACTACTTTGCCAACGGCAACAACGAATGGCCCGCCGCCAAGGGCGTGGCGCTGGATAACCCCGCACTCAAGGCCATGACCAACAACAAGCCTTTCAAGAGCGAAACCATCCCGATCAGCGCCGTCGGCGCCAACGTGACCAAGGTGCAGCAGATGCTGGACCGCGTGGGCTTCCAGTAAGTCGAAACATAAGCAGCCCCTGCCCGCAGCCGCCCTGGCTGCGCGCGGCAGCCCCCAGCAGCCCGGTAACGCCGGGCTGCTTTTTTTGCGCCTGCAAAGCTGCAAGGCACAGCGGCACATCGGCCATAATTGACGTTTACGTTAACGTCACTTACAGGAGACACCTCATGGACATCAAGGGCAAGGTATTCATCGTCACCGGCGGCGCATCGGGCCTGGGCGAAGGCACGGCGCGCATGCTGGCCGCGCAGGGCGGCACGGTGGTCATCGCCGACATGCAGGCCGACAAGGGCGAAGCCGTGGCCCGCGACATCGGTGGCGCCTTCGTGAAGTGCGACGTGAGCAACGAGGCCGACGGCCAGGCCGTGGTGGCCAAGGCCGTGTCCCTGGGCAAGCTGATGGGCCTGGTCAACTGCGCCGGCATCGCACCGGCCGAGAAGACCGTGGGCAAGAACGGCGCGCACGCGCTGGCCGTGTTCAGCAAGACCGTCACGGTCAACCTGATCGGCAGCTTCAACATGATCCGCCTGGCCGCCGAAGCCATGAGCAAGAACGAGCCCGAGGCCACCGGCGAGCGCGGCGCCCTGATCTCCACCGCCAGCGTGGCCGCCTACGACGGCCAGATCGGCCAGGCGGCGTATGCAGCCTCCAAGGGCGGCGTGGTGGGCATGACCCTGCCCATCGCCCGCGACCTGGCCCGCAACGGCATCCGCAACATGACCATCGCCCCCGGCATCTTCGGCACGCCCATGCTGTTCGGCATGCCGCAAGAGGTGCAGGACGCACTGGCCGCTGGCGTGCCATTCCCCAGCCGACTGGGCACACCGCAGGACTACGCCAAGCTCGTGCAGCACATTTTTGAGAACGACATGCTCAACGGCGAGGTGATCCGCCTGGACGGCGCGATCCGCCTGGCGCCGAAGTAATTCACCCCGTGAGTCGCTTCGCGCCTCGGTGCCCCCGCCAGAAGCGCTGGCTCTTCGGGCACATCCAACGCTGCGCAGCAGGCTTGGAGCCGCGGCCCTCGGCCCCCTCTCGTCTCGCTGCGCGAGTGGAGAGGGGGCGCTCCCAGAGCACGTAAGCAAAGCGCCGCCTGCGCGGCTTGGCGGCCCTCGCGCGGGAGCACTGGCTTTGGTCGCGCCAGTGTCAAGAGTCGGCTACCGCGCTTCTTGCCCGAGCCCCAAAGCGCAGCAGCAGCGCCATCGATGCCGCACACACCAGTGCCGCCACCGCAACCGACATCCATAGCGCTGCCGCCGCACCATACCCATCCATGACCGCCGCATAGACCACCGGCGCACAGGCCGACAGCACAAAGCCGGGTGCGACCAGACGCCCGACGAACGCGCCGTAGGTGCGGTGGTCGAAAAGCACCAGCGGCAGCGTGCCGCGCGCAATGGTGAGCAGGCCATTGCACGCGCCGTACAGCAGCACGAACACCCAGGCCGCAGCCAACACCTGCCCCGACGCTGCGCCTGCCAGGAAGGCCAGCGGCAGCAGCGCGCAGGCCGATGCCCCCAGTGCGAGCGGATGCAGCCTGGCGCCGAACAGCACCTCGGCCACCCGTGCCGCCGACTGGCCCACGCCGCGCAGCGATGCGACGCCCACCGCCAATGGCAGCGCCAGGCCCAGGCCTGCCAGCAGCCCCACCAGGTGCGCCGACATGCCTGCATTCAGAAAATTCACGAGCGTCGTCATCGCGGCAAAGAGCACGGCCGCGAGCGCGCGCTCGGCCCCTTCTCGGGCCAAGGGTTCGGGGTGCGCGGGCAAGGCCGCTGCGGCAGCTGGGTCGCCGTCGCTGAATGCGGCCGCCGGGCCCGGCAGCGCCAGGTGCAGCGGCACCGTCAGCAGTGCCAGCCCTGCATACACAAGCAAGGCCACGCGCCAGCCGGCCCCGTCCGCCATGGCATGCCCCAGCGGCCAGAAAGCCGTCGCCGCCAGGCCGCCCAGCAGCGTGATCTGCGCCATGGGACGGCGCGCGTGCGGCCCCGCCCAATGGGCCAGCGCCGCAAAGGCTGCGTCGTACAGCGTCAGGCGCATCGCCAGTCCCATCACCGCCCACGCGGCGTAATACAGCACCACCCCATGGGCGGCGGCAAGGCCCAGGCAGCCAGCGGCCAGCCCCAGCGATCCCCACACCATCACCCGGCGCCCACCCCACCGGTCCACCCAGCGCCCGGCGGCGGCAGAGACGCACCCCATCACCAGCAATGCCACGGCGAAGCCGCCATGCACGGTGGTGCGCGCCCAGCCCAGGTCCTGCACCATGGCCTCGCCCAGTGCGCCGATCAGGTAGTACGAAATGCCCCAGCAGATGAACTGCGAAACTCCCAGGCACAAGACCACGCGACCGCTCAGGTGCGGAGCGCGCGCCGCGGTGGCCGCGCCGCCGGCAAGGCCTGGCACTACGCCACCCCGCGCGTTCCGGGTGCTGCACCACCCGGTGCGCGGGCCGGCAGCGCGCCATCGCCGACGCCCAGCGGGCGCTGCATCAGCACGGTGTCCAGCCACCGGCCTTTCTTGAAGCCCACCGAACGCAGCGCACCGATGCGTTCAAAACCCATGCGCGCATGCAGCGCCAGGGAGCCAGCGTTTTCGTCGCCCTGCCCGACCACGGCGAGCATCTGGCGCCACGGCCCGGGCTCGCACTGCCGGATGACCGCGCCCAGCAGCGCCGCGCCGATGCCACGCCCCGCAAGGCCCGGCGCGACATACACGGAATCTTCCACCGTGTGCCGGTACGCCGAACGGGCGCGGTACGGCGTGGCGTAGGCAAACCCGACCACCTGGCCCTCCAGCTCTGCCACGAGATAGGGCAGCCCTGCAGCCAGCACCGCCGCGTGGCGCGCGCGCAGGTCGTCGACACCGGGGGGCACCTCTTCGAACGAGGCCAGCCCATGCAGCACATGGTGTGCGTACAGCGCCTGGATGGCCGGCAGGTCGCCGTCGTGTGCGGGGCGCACGGCGCATGCCTTGGAGGGCGCTCCGCCCGCAGCGCCGGGCGCTGAATGCCCGGCCGGGGTGCCTGCGGAGAGAGAAGACAAGGAAGATGGGGTGGGCGTCAAGGTGTGCATGGCTGTCAGTGTGGCCAGATCCTTGCCATAAAAGAAGCTTTCTCAATTTATGCAAAGTATGAGAAATTCTTTGGTATGGAACGCATCAACCTCGACCAATTGCACGGCTTTGCCACCGCCATCGAACTGGGCAGCTTTTCTGCCGCGGCGCAGCGCCTGGACCTGACCCAACCGGCCGTCAGCCTGCAGGTGCGCCAGTTGGAAAAGCGCCTGGGCACCGTGCTGATCGAACGGGTCGGCCGGGTGCTGCGGCCCACGGCAGCGGGCGCCGAGTTGCTGACGCATGTGGGGCGCATCGATGCCGCCGTGAGCGAGGCGATCGACGCCGTGTCGCGCCATGCCGACGGCAGCACCGGCCGCGTGCGCCTGGGCACGGGCGCCACGGCCTGCATCTTTCTGCTGCCCCCGGTGCTGCGGTCACTGCGGAAGCGGTTTCCGGGCCTCGACATCACGGTGAGCACGGGCAACACCGCAGACATCGTGCAGGCGGTGGAAGGCAACCTGCTGGACCTGGGCCTGGTCACGCTGCCCGCCAGCGGGCGGATGCTGGAGGTGATACCCGTGCTCAAGGACCCCTTCGTCGCCATTGCGCCCCAGGGCACAGGGCTGCCCGCACGCGTCACCGCGAGGGAACTGGCGCGCCACCCGGTACTGCTCTATGAGCCCGGCGGCCAGACCCGGCGCCTCGCGGACGCCTGGTTTGCGCGGGCCGGCGTGGCGCTGCAGCCTGCCATGTCGCTGGGCAGCGTGGAGGCGATCAAGGAGCTGGTCGCTGCAGGGCTGGGCTGCGCCGCGCTGCCGGGCATGGCGGTGCAAGGCGCGCACCGTGGACATGGTGGACATGGCGGCACGCTGGAAGTGCGGCCCTTGTCGCCACCCCTGCGCCGCACCCTGGCCGTGGTGATGCGCCGGGACAAAAAGCTGCACTGGGGGTTGCGCGAGACAGTGGCAGCGCTGCGTGCGGTGGAATGAGGAGGTGATGGCAGGTGTGGGTCGCGTGCCATTGGCTTGGAGCGCATGCAGAAGCGCCACGGCAAGCACACACCCCTGGACCCGCACCGGAAAACCCAAGGCCGAACGCGGCCACATCCAACAACGGATTACCCAGCGGCAGAGAATCGCCACCGGCATGTCACGCGGTCCGCCTTTTCGGTCTGCCATTTATCGGTGCCGAGGTTTTACCACTGCGCATGCGGTAGAAAAACAGGCAGGCAAAGAAAAACGGACTGCAGTCATGAAAACTGCAGTCCGTTTATTTTTGATCACCCCACAACAAAATCTGCTGCGTGGCGAAAATCTGGCGGAGTGGACGGGACTCGAACCCGCGACCCCCGGCGTGACAGGCCGGTATTCTAACCAACTGAACTACCACTCCTGGCAGGCAGCTTTCGCTTGCATTTCATCAACACAAGCCAAGCGCTACAACTTGGCGACCCTACGGGGATCTTGAGCGATGCGTCGACCGGGNCTTGGCGACCCTACGGGGATTCGAACCCCGGTACTCACCGTGAAAGGGTGATGTCCTAGGCCTCTAGACGATAGGGTCAAAACCTTGGAACTAACCGACAACAAACTGTGGTGGAGGTAAACGGGATCGAACCGATGACCTCTTGCATGCCATGCAAGCGCTCTCCCAGCTGAGCTATACCCCCACGGATCTCTGGACGAATCCAAAGAAAAACCCTTGCATATCAAAGACCTGCAAGGGCTTTTGACTGGCGGAGTGGACGGGACTCGAACCCGCGACCCCCGGCGTGACAGGCCGGTATTCTAACCAACTGAACTACCACTCCTGGCAGGCAGCTTTCGCTTGNCTGGCGGAGTGGACGGGACTCGAACCCGCGACCCCCGGCGTGACAGGCCGGTATTCTAACCAACTGAACTACCACTCCTGGCAGGCAGCTTTCGCTTGCATTTCATCAACACAAGCCAAGCGCTACAACTTGGCGACCCTACGGGGATTCGAACCCCGGTACTCACCGTGAAAGGGTGATGTCCTAGGCCTCTAGACGATAGGGTCAAAACCTTGGAACTAACCGACAACAAACTGTGGTGGAGGTAAACATGGTGCGCGATCTCGCCGCCGGCANCGGTATTCTAACCAACTGAACTACCACTCCTGGCAGGCAGATTTCGCTTGCATTTCATCAACACAAGCCAAGCGCTACAACTTGGCGACCCTACGGGGATTCGAACCCCGGTACTCACCGTGAAAGGGTGATGTCCTAGGCCTCTAGACGATAGGGTCAAAACCTTGGAACTAACCGAACTCAAATTGTGGTGGAGGTAAACGGGATCGAACCGATGACCTCTTGCATGCCATGCAAGCGCTCTCCCAGCTGAGCTATACCCCCACTGAATGACTCTCAACACACTGTGTTTGTTGTCATCATCTGAGCCTTGAATTATAGACAGATTTTTAGCGGTTTCGCAAACGCGCTACAACTTTTTCACGTCCGACCAATTCCAGCACCGCATCGACCGATGGCGTGTGGGCCGTCCCTACCGTCAGCACGCGCGCGGGCATGGCCAGTTGCGGCATCTTCAGGCCCTGGCTCGCCAGCACCTGCTTGAACGCAGCGCTGATGGAGGCCTTGTCCCATTCGCAGGCAGACAGGGCATCTGCCAGTGCATCCAGTGCGGGGGCGATAGCTTCGGTGACATGCTGGGCGCGCTCGGCGTCCACCGGGGTCACGTCGCCGTAGAACACCTGCGCCCAGTTGGCGAGGGCCACGGTGGTGTCGCAGCGGTCCTTGAACAGTGCGCAGATGCGCACCAGCCGGCCGTCGGCCAGCGCCTGCGCAGAGATGCCCCGCTGCTGCAGCTGCGGCGCCACCAGGGCGGCCAGTGCATCGTCGGCCAGGGCCTTGATGTGCTGCGCATTCACCCAGCGCAGCTTGGCTTCGTCGAACTGCGCGGCGCTGCGGCCCAGGTGGTCCAGGTTGAACCAGGCCAGAAACTGCTCGCGGCTGAAAATCTCGTCGTCACCGTGGCTCCAGCCCAGGCGCGCCAGATAGTTGACCATGGCATCGGGCAGATAGCCTTCGTCACGGTACTGCGTGACGGGTTTGGCGCCGTTGCGCTTGCTCATCTTCTCGCCCTGCTCATTGAGCACGGTGGGCAGGTGGGCGTACACCGGTGGTTCCTTGCCCAGCGCACGGAAGATGTTGATCTGGCGCGGCGTGTTGTTCACATGGTCGTCGCCGCGGATCACGTGGGTGATGTCCATGTCGATGTCGTCCACCACCACGCAGAAGTTATAGGTGGGCGTGCCATCGGGGCGCGCGATCACCAGGTCATCGAGTTCGTCGTTGCTGATCTCGATGCGGCCCTTGACCTTGTCGTCCCAGGCGACCACGCCGCCCTGCGGGTTCTTGAAGCGCAGCACGGGCAGCACGCCTTCGGGGATGGCGGGCAGGGTCTTGCCGGGCTCGGGGCGCCAGGTGCCGTCGTAGCGCGGCTTTTCCTTGGCGGCCATCTGCTTCTCGCGCAGGGCATCGAGCTCGGCAATGCTCATGTAGCAGGGGTACACCAGGCCCGTGGCCTTGAGGTCTTCGAGCACGGCGCGGTAGCGGTCCATGCGCTGCATCTGGTAGAACGGGCCCTCGTCGGGCTGCATGTTCAGCCACTCCATGCTCTCCAGGATTACGTCCACCGCCACCTGGCTCGAGCGCTCGACATCGGTGTCTTCGATGCGCAGGATGAAGTCGCCGCCCATGGCGCGCGCAAAGGCCCAGGGGTACAGCGCCGAGCGGATGTTGCCCAGGTGGATGAAGCCGGTGGGCGACGGTGCGAACCGGGTGCGCACGCGGCCGGTGGCGGGGGTGGAGGTGTTGTTCTGGTCGGTCATAGTCTTGCTGAATGGGCCGCCCTGCCCTGGCCAATGCCGGGGGTGCACAGGCGGCGGTCAATGCCAAATGATAAATGCCGTGCCGCGGGCGGATGTCCGCAGGCCTGAAACGGCACGGGCGCCCCGACTGGTCGGCGCGCCCATGGGCGGATATTCAGTGAGCAAAGCGCGCGGTGCACAAAGCGCCGCACCAAAAACTATCCTGCGGATTTGGATTCAGCCGGATAACTAGGCGGGGAGCCGCAGACAGTGCTGTAGCACGGCAAGGCTCCCCAACGACGTTAGCCGGTTGAAGGTAAAGCCGCGTCACGCGTCCTGGGCGTTGGGCAGGGCCAGGCGGGAGGTGTCTTCCTCGTTCTCTTCCACACCCACGCGGCCTTCGTTCAGGCGCACGATGTCTTCGGCGGTGATGTCGCCCGTGACGTAGGTGCCGTCAAAGCACGATGCGTCGAAGCCGACGATCGCCTTGTTGAGCGAGCCCACGGCCTTCTTCATGCCGTCCACGTCCTGGTAGATCAGCGCGTCGCAGCCGATGACCTGGCGGATCTCCTCGACGGTGCGGCCATGCGCCACCAGTTCGCTGCTGGTGGGCATGTCGATGCCGTACACATTGGGGTAGCGCACCGGTGGCGCGGCGCTGGCCAGGTAGACATTGCGCGCACCGGCATCGCGCGCCATCTGCACGATCTCGCGGCTGGTGGTGCCGCGCACGATGGAGTCGTCCACCAGCAGCACGTTGCGGCCCTTGAACTCGCTGGCGATCACGTTGAGCTTCTGGCGCACGGATTTCTTGCGCACGCCCTGGCCGGGCATGATGAAGGTGCGGCCCACGTAGCGGTTCTTCACGAAGCCTTCGCGGTACGGCACGCCCAGCAGGTGCGCCAGCTGCGTGGCGCTGGGGCGGCTCGACTCGGGGATGGGGATGATCACGTCGATCTCGCTGGGCGGCACGGTGGAGACCACGCGCTTGGCCAGGGCCTCGCCCAGGTTCAGGCGGGCCTGGTACACCGAGATGCCGTCCAGGACCGAATCGGGGCGCGCCAGGTAGACGAACTCGAAGATGCAGGGGTTGAGCTGCGGGTTCTCGGCGCACTGGGCCGAATGCACGGTGCCATCGAGCGTGATGAACACGGCTTCGCCGGGCTCGACGTTGCGTTCGAACACGTGCGAGGTGCCTTCCAGGGCCACCGATTCGCTGCCCACCATGACGTTGCCGTCCGCACTGCGGCCGATCGCCAGCGGGCGGATGCCGTGCGGGTCGCGGAAGGCCAGCAGGCCGTGGCCGGCGATCATGGCGATCACGGCATACGAGCCCTTGATGCGCTTGTGCACGGCGCGCACGGCGGTGAAGACATCTTCGGGGCGCAGCGGCACGCCGGCCGTGGCACGCTCGAGCTCGTGCGCGAACACGTTGAGCAGCACTTCCGAGTCGCTCTCGGTGTTGGTGTGGCGGTGGTCGGTCTGGAACAGCTCCGTGCGCAGGGTCTGGGCGTTGGTCAGGTTGCCGTTGTGCACCAGCACCAGGCCGAAAGGCGCATTCACGTAGAAGGGCTGGGCCTCTTCCTCGCTGTAGGCATTGCCGGCGGTGGGGTAGCGCACCTGGCCCAGGCCCACGTTGCCGGGCAGGGCCCGCATGTTGCGCGTGCGGAACACGTCGCGGACCATGCCCTTGGCCTTGTGCATGAAGAACTTGCGGCCCTGCTGGGTCACGATGCCTGCTGCGTCCTGGCCGCGGTGCTGCAGGAGCAGCAGTGCGTCATAGATCAGCTGGTTGACGGGCGTTGTGCTGACGACGCCGACGATTCCACACATAAGTTTTTTCCATCCGTTTGCGGGAACAGCCCCGCGGTAATGACACAACGGCAGCTTCTGGCCGCCGCCACGTCGATATCCATCTCAGGAAGGCAGATGCCTTCCAAATTCTTCCGGTAACGCCGGTTTCAACCCCTTGAGCAACTCGGCCAATACCGGCGCACCCCACGACTCCTGCCACCAGGGCGCCTCATGCAAGGGCGTGAGGCCCGCCACCACGGCCACGGCCAGCAGCAGCACCAGGCCCCGGAGCACCCCGAACACCGCACCCAGCGTGCGGTCTGCAGGGCGCAGCCCGATGGCCTCGACCAGTTTCTTGGCCAGCCAGGTCAGAAGGCCACACGCAAACACCGACGCCACAAACACCACTGCAAATCCGGCGGCGTAGCGCAGCGACCCGGCCGACTCGCCCATCGGCAGCAGGGCCGCCATGTCTTCGGCGAACCATTGCGCCACAAAAAATGACACCACCCACCCGAGCAGCGACAGCACCTCGAACACCAGGCCGCGCCACGCGCCGATCAGCATCGACGCCAGCAGCACCGCCACAAAAATCCAGTCCAGGGCCGCCACGGACACGTTCGGTCAGCTGCTGCGGGGCCTAGAGCGTCAGCACGGAAGCCGACAGGTCCAGCGCCTTGATGCGGGCGGCGGCCTTGTCGGCCTCGGCACGGTCGGCGAAGGGCCCGACGCGAACCCGCGTGCGCTTGCCATCCTTGGTGTCCACTACCTGGGTATAGGTTTTCATGCCGGATCGCTCGACCTTGGTGCGTGCCTCGCGGGCCTTTTCGGCGTCGGCGAAGGCACCCACCTGCACGATGAACCGGCTTTCGTCGGTCTTGGCCGCAGTGGCTGGCGCTGCGGGCTCGGCCTGGCGGCCTTCGAGCAGTGCACGCGCGCGCGCCGCATCGTCGGGCCGGGTGACCGGCTTGTGCTCTGGCGCAGGTTTGGGTTCGGGCTTGGGCTCCGGCTTCGCTTCAGGCTTGGCGGGCGTGGCTGCAGCCACTGCAGGCCTGGATGCTGCGGGGCGCGACGAGCCTTGCACCAGTTCTTCGCCATCCGTCAGTCCATTGCCGGGCGAGGCGCTGCGGGAAGGCGTCGGTGCCGGTGCCGGTGCCGGTGCCGGTGCCGGCGCGGGTGCCGGGCGCTGGGCAGGCGCGGCAGTCTCTGCAGCCGGAGGCGTTGCGGGCCGGGGCGCGGCAGCTGCGGGCGCCTGCGCCACCGGGCCAGGCACCACCAGCGGTGCGACCTTGTTGCGGTCGGGGATCTCGATGGGAATGTCGACCGGGATCGGCCGGGGCTGCGTGTCGAACAGCATGGGAAAGCCGATGACGCCCACCAGCACCAGCACAGCCGCACCGATGAGCCGGTGGCGGGCACGCCGCCGCATCACTTCGATGCTGTCCGCCTGCGGGGCACGCGGACGCTTGGCGGGCTTTTCGGCCGGCGCCTGCTCACTCTGACCGGGCCAGCGAAACTTGAAAAATGCCATGGAGTAACGACTCGTTCAGACCTCGGATGCGTCCCTATTGGCCCAGATGTTTGGCGTGCAGGCGGGGTGTGCCGTTGACCAACACACCGCCCACCGTGAAAAACGAGCCAAAGACCACGATTCTATCAGCGGGGTCTGCCGCCTCGACCGCCGCCTGCAGGGCTGCCACGGGGTCCGGGTGCAAGCTCGACTCCACATCGCGGCGCCCGCCCGCCACCATGTGCACGGCGTTCCATTTCTGCTGCAGCACGGCTGCCGTCTCGGCCCGGGGCGTGGGCAGGTTGGTGAAGTACCAGCGGTCGATCAGCGGCCCCACCTTGGCCAGCATGGGCGCGAGGTCCTTGTCGGCCATGGCGCCAAAGACGGCGTGGGTGGTCGGAAAGAACCCCATCGCATCCAGATTGGCCGTGAGCGCCGCCACCGAATGCGGGTTGTGCGCCACGTCCAGCACCAGCGTCGGCTGGCCCGGCACGATCTGGAAGCGGCCGGGCAGCTCGACCATGGCCAGGCCGTTGCGCACCGCCTGGGCGGTGACGGGAATGCGTTCGCGCAGAGCTTCGAACGCCGCCAGCACGCCCGACGCGTTGATCAGCTGGTTGGCGCCGCGCAGCGACGGGTAGGCCATGCCAGCGTAGCGGCGGCCCCGCCCGGCCCAGCTCCACTGCTGCTTGTCGCCCGAAAAGTTGAAGTCCTTGCCAAAGCGCCACAGGTCCGCCCCGATCTCCAGGGCGTGGTCGACCACGCTCTGCGGAGCCATCGGGTCGCTGACCACCACGGGTCGGCCGGTGCGCATGATGCCGGCCTTTTCGCGGCCGATGCTCTCCCGGTCAGGGCCCAGGAACTCGGTGTGGTCGATGTCGATGCTGGTGATGATGGCGCAGTCGGCATCGATCACGTTGGTGGCGTCGAGCCGCCCGCCCAGGCCCACCTCCAGGATGGCCAGGTCCAGGCGCGACTGGCTCATCAGGCGCAGGATGGCCAACGTGGTGAATTCAAAATACGTGAGCGAAATTTCATCGCCGTTTTGCACCCTGGCGCTTTCCACGGCAGCGAAGTGCGCTATCAAATCAGAAGCACCCACGATCTCGCCATGGATGCGGCAGCGTTCTTCAAAGTGCACCAGGTGGGGCGAGGTGTACACCCCCGTGCGGTAGCCCGACTGCAGGGCCACGGCCTCCAGCATGGCGCAGGTGGAGCCTTTGCCGTTGGTGCCTGCCACGGTGATCACGGGGCAGTCGAAGCGCAGCGCCATGCGCTGGGCCACCTCGCGCACACGGTCGAGGCCCATGTCGATGTTGCGGGGGTGCAGCTGCTCGCAGTGGCGCAGCCAGTCTTCCAGGGTGTGATGGGTGGTGTGCATACAGGGCGGGATTGTCGCCCACCGCGCAATTGCCGGATGATGTGCGCCATGACAACCTCACACATCACTCTCTACGGCATTCCCAACTGCGACACGGTCAAGAAATCCCGCGCCTGGTTCACGGAACAGGGGCTGGAGCACGTGTTCCACGACTTCAAGAAACAGGGCGTGCCCGCCGACCGGTTGCCCGGCTGGATGAACGCCGTAGGCTGGGAAAAGCTCGTCAACCGCCAGGGAACCACCTGGCGCAAGCTCGACTCTGACACCCAGTCGGCCGTGAAGGACGAAAGCAGTGCCAGCACCCTCCTCCAGGCCCAGCCCAGTGTCATAAAGCGCCCGGTGGTGGAGTGGCGCCAAGGCGGCAAGACCCATGTTTCAGTGGGTTTTGTGCCTAATCAATGGCTGGCTTGGCGCGGAGAGGACGAAAAAGCCTGAATCAATGCGTGAAGACCGGAGATATCGCACAAATCTTTACGCAGATTTACGGCTTCACGGACCGGAATTGACCTCGCAGGCCTAAACTTTTCCACAGTCTGGTGCGTTATGTACCGACCCGAAAGGAGTTTCTCCATGAAAAAGATCGTCATTTTTTCCGCCATCGCAGCCGTTGCCACGGTGGCCAGCGCTCAGGAACAGGGCCGCGTGCTGTCGGCCACGCCTGTCGTGCAGCAAATCGCCACGCCCCAGCAGGTCTGCGGCAATGAAACCGTCTACAACGGCAACCGCACGACCGGCGCTGGCGCCGTGGTGGGCGCGATTGCCGGCGGCGCAGCCGGCAATGCCATCGGCAAGGGCAGCGGCCGGGCCGCCGCCACAGCCATTGGCCTGATCGGTGGCGCCGTGATCGGCAACCAGATCGAGGGCGGCCAGCCGCAGTACCAGAACGTGCAGCGCTGCACCACCGAGACGTACTACCAAAACCGCACCGTGGGCTACGACGTGGTCTATGAATATGCCGGCCGCCAGTACACCACCCGCACCCAGCATGACCCAGGCCGCTGGATTCCGGTGAGCGTGCAACCCGGCCAGACCTATTCCACGCAGCCCGACCCGTATGCGTCCCAGGGCGTGTACAGCCAGCCTGGCGTGGTCACGTCGACCTACCCGGTGCAGCCTGTGTACCAGCAGCCCACGTACGTGACGCCGCCCGTGACAGTGATCGAGTACGGGTACGACCGCCCCTACCACCACCGCAATCCCTACTGGCGCTAAGCCCCTCGCAGGGCCCGCTTCGTAGCCCAAAAGAGCCCTTTGAGGGCTCTTTTTTCATGGCCTTTGCAAACCCGCAGCGCCGCACCGCACAAACACTGCGAGCGCGCTGTCGGGCAGGCCACGCCCCCTGCCCTAAAATCGCCGGTTTCCTCCAACCCAAACCAGCGCATCCATGACCACCGAAAAAATCGACGGCGTGTCCGTCACCACCCAGGCCAACGTGTACTTTGACGGCAAGTGCGTGAGCCACGGCATCACCTTCCCTGATGGCACGAAGAAGTCGGTGGGCGTGGTGCTGCCCGCAACGCTCACGTTCAACACCGGCGCGCCGGAAATCATGGAATGCGTGGCGGGCTCGTGCGAGTACAAGCTCGACGGCACCGACAGCTGGGTGAAGTCCGCGGCGGGCGAGAAGTTCAGCGTGCCGGGCAACTCCAAGTTCGACATCCGCGTGACCGAGGCGTACCACTACATCTGCCATTTCGGCTGATCCGGCCCCTCCCCTTCGACGACGACGACAACGGACACCGCAATGGCCACCATTCTCCAAAACCTGCCCACCGGCCAGAAGGTCGGCATCGCCTTCTCCGGCGGCCTCGACACCAGCGCAGCCTTGCACTGGATGAAGCTCAAGGGCGCCGTTCCCTATGCCTACACCGCCAATCTGGGCCAGCCCGACGAGCCCGACTACGACGCCATCCCGCGCAAGGCGATGGAATACGGCGCCGAGAAGGCCCGCCTGATCGACTGCCGCGTGCAGCTGGCCCACGAAGGCATCGCCGCCCTGCAGGCCGGCGCCTTCCACATCTCCACCGGCGGCCTGACCTACTTCAACACCACGCCCCTGGGCCGCGCCGTGACCGGCACCATGCTCGTGGCGGCCATGAAGGAAGACGACGTCAACATCTGGGGCGACGGCTCGACCTTCAAGGGCAACGACATCGAGCGCTTTTACCGCTACGGCCTGCTGACCAACCCGTCGCTCAAGATCTACAAGCCCTGGCTGGACCAGCTGTTCATCGACGAACTGGGCGGCCGTGCCGAGATGTCGGCATTCATGACGCAAGCCGGCTTCGGCTACAAGATGAGCGCCGAGAAGGCCTACAGCACCGACAGCAACATGCTGGGCGCCACGCACGAGGCCAAGGACCTGGAGTTCCTCAGCAGCGGCATCCGCATCGTGAACCCCATCATGGGCGTCGCGTTCTGGAAGGACGATGTGGCGGTCAAGGCCGAGGAAGTCTCGGTGACCTTCCACGAAGGCCAGCCCGTCGCCCTGAACGGCAAGGAATTCAACGACCCGGTCGAGCTGATCCTGGAAGCCAACCGCATCGGCGGCCGCCACGGCCTGGGCATGAGCGACCAGATCGAGAACCGCATCATCGAAGCCAAGAGCCGCGGCATCTACGAAGCCCCGGGCCTGGCGCTGCTGCACATCGCCTACGAACGCCTGGTGACCGGCATCCACAACGAAGACACCATCGAGCAGTACCGCATGAACGGCCTGAAACTCGGCCGCCTGCTGTACCAGGGCCGCTGGTTCGACCCCCAGGCCATCATGCTGCGCGAAACCGCCCAGCGCTGGGTGGCCCGCGCCGTCACCGGCACGGTCACGCTGGAACTGCGCCGCGGCAATGACTACTCGCTGCTGAACACCGAATCGCCCAATCTGACCTACGCGCCCGAGCGCCTGTCGATGGAGAAGGTGGAAGACGCGCCTTTCAGCCCGCTGGACCGCATCGGCCAGCTGACCATGCGCAACCTGGACATCTCGGACACGCGCAACAAGCTGGGCGTGTACGCCAAGTCAGGCCTGCTGTCGCTGGGCGGCAACGCGGCCCTGGCGCAGCTCGATAACGACCGCAAGTGAGGCCCAGGTGGGTGCGGCACCGGAGAGCAATCCCGGCCGCCCCCGCCCCACCCACCTGCCATGGTGCCACGGAGCACGGCTCCCCAGGCTGCACCAGTGTTCCCTAGGCACAAAAATAGCCCCTACCGCTTGATAGACAAGCGCTAGCAGCTATCAAATAAGTAGCAAAGCCACCGATCAACAGATCCGGTGGCTTTTTTCATGGTGAGGGGCTCCGTGCACCCCCACCCGGCTGGGGCACCGCCAGGCCGAACGCGCTACACCACCACCGGCTCAGGCTCCAGCCGGATGCCGAAGCGCTCGTAGACGCTGGTCTGGATCGCCTTGGCCAGGGTCATCACCTCGCCGCCGGTCACGCTGTCGGCGCCCCGCCCCCGATTCACCAGGACCAGCGCCTGCTTTTCGTACACGCCCGCCTTGCCGATGGACTTGCCCTTCCAGCCGCAGGCGTCGATGAGCCAGCCGGCGGCCAGCTTGATGCTGCCGTCCGGCATGGGGTAGTGCACGATGCGCGGCTCGCGGGCGATGATGTCGGCGCACTGGTCGGGCGAGACGGTGGGGTTCTTGAAGAAGCTGCCGGCGTTGCCCACCACCGCGGGGTCGGGCAGCTTGGCGCGGCGGATCTCGCAGATCCAGTCGAAGATCTGCTGGGCGGTGGGCTGCTGCACGCCCTCGTCGGCCATGCGCCGCTCCAGGTCCACGTAGCCCAGCACCGGCTTCCAGGGCTTGGGCAGATGAAACCGCACATGGGTGATGACGGCCCGCCCTTCCAGGCCCATGCCGCGCGGCAGGCCGTCCGCGCCCACGGCGTCCGAGGGCGCGGCGTGCTTGAACACCGAGTCCCGGTAGCCGAAGCCGCACTGCGCCGCATCGAGCGTGAAGGTGCGGCCTGTCGCCAGGTCGATGGCGTCCAGCGACTCGAAGCGGTCCTGCAGCTCCACGCCGTAGGCGCCGATGTTCTGCACAGGCGATGCCCCCACCGTGCCCGGGATGAGCGCCAGGTTCTCCAGCCCCGGAAAGCCGTTCGCCAGCGTCCAAGCCACGCAGTCGTGCCAGGCCTCGCCGGCGCCGGCCTCCACGATCCAGGCCTTGGACGTTTCTTCCACCAGGCGCAGGCCCTTGATCTCCATCTTGAGCACCACGGGCTTCACGTCGCCCGTGAGGATGATGTTGCTGCCGCCGCCCAGCACGAACTTGGGGGCTGGCGCGAGCGCAGGATCGGCCAGCACGGCCAGCACGTCTTGCGCGGAGTGCACACGCACCAGCGTCTGGGCGCGCGCAGCGATGCCAAAGGTGTTGCAGGGCTGCAAAGGGGCGTTTTTCTCGACTACCATTGGCCCGATTGTCGCATCGGGCCTTGCGTGCCCCTTGCCCACACCCCCCGTTTCCCCGAGATTGATTGAGAGTAGTCACCATGCCATCTTTTGACACCGTCTGCGAAGCCAACCTGGTCGAAGTGAAGAACGCGGTCGAGAACACCGCCAAGGAAATCGCCACCCGTTTCGACTTCAAGGGCACATCGGCCAGCATTGAAATCAAGGACAAGGACATCACCCTGATCGGCGATGCCGACTTCCAGCTCACCCAGATCGAAGACGTGCTGCGCAACAAGCTCACCAAGCGCAATGTGGATGTGCGCTTTCTGGACATGGGCGACGTGCAGAAGATCGGCGGCGACAAGGTCAAGCAGGTCATCAAGGTGAAGAACGGCATCGAGAGCGAGTTGGCCAAGAAGATCCAGAAGCTGCTCAAGGAGAGCAAGCTCAAGGTCCAGGGCGCCATCCAGGAAGACAAGGTGCGCGTGACCGGCGCCAAGCGCGACGACCTGCAGGCCGCCATGGCTCTGATCCGCAAGGATGTGACGGACGTGCCGCTGTCGTTCGACAACTTCAGGGACTAGGCCTGTGTGGCAACTCCCTGAGGCGCTGCGCGCCTTCCCCCTTCTCTCGCGCTTTGCGCGGGAAGGGGGACGACGCCAGCGCGGCGGGGCGGCCCTTGCGCGGCGTCTGCTGGCTTTGGCAGCGCCGGTATCCACGGGCGCGCGTTGTACGACGCACATTGGCAGCACATCCATGAAAACCAGACTCCTCCTGCCACTCGCTCCCGTCATCGCCGCCTTGTGCCTGGCACCTGCCTGGGCGCACGCCCAATCGGTGGGCATTGCGGGCATGCTGGGCAGCAAGGCGCTGCTGGTGGTGGATGCGCATCCGCCGCGGGCATTGGGCGCGGGGGATGAGTTCCAGGGGGTCAAGGTACTCTCCGTGGGCAAGGAGGAAGCCACGGTCGAGGTCAAGGGCGCACAGCGCGTGCTGCGCCTGGGCGAGGCGCCGGTGAGCGTGGGCAGGAAAGGTGGCAGCGGCCGGCGCGTGGTGCTGATGGCGGACAGCAGCGGGCACTTCGTGAACAGCGGCATGATCAATGGCCGAGTGATGCAGTACATGGTGGACACCGGTGCCACTTCCGTGGCTATCGGACGCAACGACGCGGACCGCCTCGGCTTGAAGTACCAAAGTGGACAACCCGTGCGCATGAACACCGCCAATGGCGTGTCGCAAGGCTGGCGGATGAAGCTCGACTCGGTGCGCATCGGCGACGTCGAAGTGTTCGGGATCGAAGCCGTGGTCATGTCGCAACCCATGCCCTACATACTGTTGGGTAACAACTTGCTGAACGAATTCCACATGACCCGCAACAACAACGAGATGGTGCTGGAAAAGCGCAACTGACGCGCAGCCAGCACGCCCCTCCCCCGACACCCGGCCATGTCCGCCCACTACTCCCACGGAAACCACCACGCCGAAGGCGAATACGAGGACCTGCTGAGCCTCTGGTCGGACCTGGAAGCGGCCCTGTCGGTGTTGCTCTCGCGCCCCCTGCAGGTGCAGGACTTTCCCGCCAAGGTGCGCCAGTTCGACGGCTGGCTGCAGGACCTGGTGGCGCATGACATCGATGCCGCGCTGTACCTGATGTTCCAGCTGGCGTCCACGTCCACCGTGGGTTACAGCGCATCGCACGCGCTGGTGTGCGGCACGCTGTGCCACATCATGGCGCAGGAGCTGCAACTGCCCCAGCGCGAGCGCGACAGCCTGGTGCGCGCAGCCCTGACGATGAACATCGGCATGACCGCCCTGCAGGACGAGCTGGCCGAGCAGCGCGAACGCCCCACCAGCGCGCAGCAGGAAGCCATCAAGAGCCACCCGGAAGAAAGCATGCTGGTGCTGGAGCGCCTGTTCATCAACGACACCCTGTGGCTGGATGTGGTGGGGCAGCACCACGCGAGCATTGCCGACCGGGTACCGCTGGCGCAGCAGGACCCCGAAGACCGCCTGACCCGCATCCTGGGCACCATCGACCGCTACGCGGCCATGATCAGCCCGCGCAAGTCCCGCGCCGGCCGCAGCGCGACCGACTCGGTGCGGGCCATCGTGGGGCAGGAGATCGACCAGCGCGACGAGGTGAGCTACACGCTGGTGCGCTCCATCGGCCTGTGCCCGCCCGGCACCTTCGTGAAACTGGACAACGGTGAAACCGCCATCGTGCTGCGCCGCAGCGAGAAGGCCAACCACCCGCTGGTCGCGAGCCTGCTGGACCGCAGCGGCCATCACCACGCCCAGCCGAGCCTGTACCAGACCGCCAGCGGCAAGCCCCGCATCCAGTCGGCCCTGGCCCGCTCTGCCGTGAGCCTGGAGCTCAACCACCGCACCATGATGCGCCTGGGCCTGTATGCCGCGCAGCACAGCGCGGGGCTGCGCAGCTTCACCACGGGGCCGAGCGCGCTCTAGAACACGTTCGGCACGGCAGTGCCGACAAGTGCCGACCCCCTGCGTAAACGTGGCCCGGCAACGCCCATCGGCGCCGCCACCATCAGACCTACTTGGCGGCCTTGTTGCCCGCAGCCTCTGCAGCCTGCGCGGTCTTCTTGCTGCCCAGGCGGGATTCCTTGCCCGCAATCAGCCGCTGGATGTTTTCCTTGTGCCGCCAGGCCAGCAGCAGCGCCATCACCACGATGGACACCGCGATCGTGCCTTCGGCATACCAGACCACGCCGTCCACCAGCAGGTAGTACACCGGCGCAAACGCCGCAGCCACCAGCGAGGCCAGCGACGAGTACCGAAAGAAGAACGCGATGATGACCCAGGTGAGCGCCGTGGCCAGGCCCAGCCACGGGCTGATGCCCATCAGCACGCCCAGTGCGGTGGCCACGCCCTTGCCGCCCTCGAAGCGGAAGAACACGGGCCACAGATGCCCCAGGAACGCTGCCAGGCCCACCATGGCCACGGTGCCGTCTTCCAGGCCATAGGGGTGGCCGAACCACATCACCAGCGCCACGGGCAGCCAGCCCTTCAGCGCGTCGAGCAGCAGCGTGATGATGGCCGCGGCCTTGGAGCCCGAGCGCAGCACGTTGGTAGCGCCAGGGTTCTTGCTGCCGTAGGTGCGCGGGTCGCTCAGGCCCATGACGCGCGTCACGATGACGGCGAACGACAGCGAGCCCAGCAGGTAGGCGGCCACGGTGGCAAGCAGGGGGTAGACGGCGGTCAAAGCAATTCCTCGTTGGTCGGTGGATCAGCCTTCTGGCGGGCTGTGGTCGGGGCGGCCTATTCTGCCAGCGCGCAGTGCACGGGCTTGGCACCCAGCAACTGCACGCACACCTGCGGGTCCAGCTGCACCAGAAAGCCCCGCCGCCCGCCGTTGATGGCGATGCGGGGCAGTTCCAGAATGGTCTCTTCGATGTACACCGGCATGGCGCGCCGCGTGCCGAACGGCGACGTGCCGCCCACCAGGTAGCCACTGTGCCGGTTGGCCACCTCGGGCGCGCACGGCTCCACCGATTTGGCGCCGATCTGGCGCGCCAGGTTCTTGGTGGAGACCTTGCGGTTGCCGTGCATCAGCACCAGGAGCGGCTTGGCGTCCTGGTCCTGCATCACCAGCGTCTTGACGACGGTGAAAGGATCGAGCCCCAGCACCTCGGCACTGTGCAGCGCGCCGCCGTGCTCCAGGTACTCGTACGGATGCTCGGTGAAGGCCACCTTGTTCGCCTTGAGCAACTGGGTGGCTTGGGTTTCGGAGACGTGTTCTTTCTTGGCCATGGTGCGGTCTGGGTAGGAAGCGAATGGTAGCCACTTGCAGAGGCGCCCGCCCGCTGCGTCACGGCCACGCGGCCTGCGCGGCGCCCCGTGCCTTGCGCCGGCCGACCTTGCGTTTGCCGTACTGCTCGATGGCCGCCACCAGCGCGTCGGTGAACTGCTGCACCAGCGCCGACGGCACCCGCCCGTCGCCCGCCAGCACCTGCAGGCGCCGCTGCTGCAACTGCGCCTCGTCGAAAGGCCGGGCCGCCAGCAAGCCGGCCTCCACCCAGCGCGCCGCGGTCAGGTAGCTGGCCAGCGCTACGTCCTGGCCGCTGAGCAGCGGCAGCAGCGCGGACGAGAAGTTGCTCTCCACCGCCGGCACATAGCGCAGCCCCTGCACCGCGCAGCTCAGGTCGAACAGCTGCCGTCCGGTGGTGCTGCTGGCGCCCATCAGCAGCGGGTAGCGCACCACGTCGGCCACCGACACGCTGCGCTGGCGCGCCAGCGGGTGCTGGGCCGGCATGATCGCGTAGATGGGTGCGATGGCCGAGTGCAGCACCTGCAGCCCCTTCTCGGGCGCCACGCTGTATTTGAGCGCCAGGTCGACCTCCCCGCGCAGCACCAGGGCCGACACCTCCTGCGGCACGGCCACCTGCAATTGCAGCTGCACCTGCGGGTGGGCCTGCCGAAAGCTGGACATCACCAGCGGCATGAAGGTGGCGGCAAATCCCTCGGTACAGGCCACGCGCACGCGCACGGCGCCCTGGGCCGACAAGCCCTGCAGTTGATCCACGAGTTCGGTCGCTTGCGCGTCGTGCGCATTGGCGTGGGCCAAGAGGTGGGTGCCCGCCTCGGTCAGCGCCATGCCGCGTGCCTGGCGCTCGAAAAGCACCACGCCCAGGCTGTCCTCCAGCTTGCCCAGCTGGCGGCTCACGGCCGAGGCCGCCACGTGCAGGCGCTGCGCCGCCTGGTTGACGGAGCCCGTGCGCGCCACCTCCAGAAAGTAGCGCACGGGCAGGCTGAGCAATGAAATCGGCATGGCGGCGTCCAGTCACAAAAAGGCAATGGTCAGTTGCCAAATCTCTATTCAAAGCAATGGTAAACCGGCTTCCATCTTGCATGGCTTAGGGCTCCAATTCACCCATGCCCGTGCGCACATGCCGCGCCGCCTTGTGGCAGCTGCAACCTGCGCCCAGGCCTCACCACCGGAGTCCGCATGAAAAAACGCCTCGTTCGCCCCTCGTTGTTGTCCGCCGCACTGGCCACCTTGGCAATCCTTGCCGGCGTCGGCAGCCCCTCCTTCGCCCAGACGGCTGCGCAGCCGGATGCGTGGCCCCAGCGGTCCGTGCGCCTGGTGGTGCCGTTTCCGCCCGGCGGCGGCACCGATGCCGTGGCCCGCGCGCTGGGCCAGAAGCTGGCCACCCGCCTGGGCCAGCCGGTCGTCGTCGACAACAAGCCCGGCGCCTCCACCATCATCGGCACCGACAGCGTGGTCAAAGCCGAGCCCGATGGCTACACCCTGCTGGTGTCGGGCTCCACCAGCTACACCGTCAACGCCGCGCTGCGCCCCAAGCTGCCGTACGACCCGCTCAAGGACCTGGCCCCGGTGGCCATCATTGCGCGCGCACCGCTGGTGGTGGTGGTCAGTGCCACCTCGCCGTACAAGGACCTGGCGGGGCTGCTGGCAGCGGCCAAGGCCGCGCCCAAGACCATCAACTACGCCACCTTCGGCTCGGGCTCCGCACCGCACCTGGTGGGCGCGCTGATCGAGCAGGCGGCCGATGTGCGCCTGCAGGACGTGCCCTACCGCGGCAGCGCCCAGGCCATGATGGGCCTGATCGGCGGCGAGATTCAGATGGCCGTCGACACCGTGGCCAGTGCCGCGCCGCACGTGCGGTCCGGCAAGCTGCGCGCCCTGGCGATTGCCGGCAACGAACGCGCCCGCGCCCTGCCCACGGTGCCCACCGTGCAGGAGCTCAAGCTGCCCGACGCGGCCTTTGATGGCTGGTACGCCGTGGCAGCGCCCGCGCGCACGCCGGCGCCCATCGTGGACAAGCTGCTCAAGGAAGTGGAAGCCGCCCTGCGCGACCCGCAGTTGCAGGAGCAAATCCGCGCCCAGGGCATGGAGCCGGTGTTCATCGGCCCCAAAGCCATGCACACCGCCATGGACAACGAGATCGGCCGCTACCGCGCGCTGGCCCACCGCGCCAAGATCGTGGTGGACTGATGAATGCAGAGACGACAACCTCCGGAAGGACCCGCACGATGACCCGCGAACAACTGATAGACAGCGTCCAGCGCTACTTCGACGACGGCCGCTTCGAGGGCGACCTGCGCCGCCGCGTGGCCTGGCGCACCGAGAGCGACACCGGCAAGGTGCCGCCCGAACTGCGCCTGTACCTCACCGATGAAATGGTGCCGTGGCTCGCGCCCCTGGGCTTCGAATGCCAGGTGCTGGACAACCCCTCGCCCCAGGGTGGGCCGTTCCTCATCGCGCGGCGCGTGGAAGACCCGGCCCTGCCCACCGTGCTCACCTACGGCCACGGCGACGTGGTCAACGGGCAGGAGAGCAACTGGCGCGAGGGCCTCTCTCCCTGGGAGATGACCATCGAAGGCAACCGCTGGTACGGCCGCGGCACGGCGGACAACAAGGGCCAGCACACGGTGAGCCTGGCAGCTCTGGCCCACGCCATCGAAGCGCGCGGCGGCCGCCTGGGCTACAACGTGACCCTGATCATGGAGATGGGCGAGGAAGCCGGCTCGCCCGGCCTGGCGGCGTTCTGCGAGCAGCACAGCGATGCGCTGAAGGCCGACCTCTTCGTCGCCAGCGACGGCCCCCGCGTGAATGCGGGCCACCCCACCCTCTTTCTCGGGTCGCGCGGCGCGATCAACTTCTCGCTCACCGTGCGCAGCCGCGACAAGGCCTACCACTCGGGCAACTGGGGCGGCGTGCTGGCCAACCCGGCCACGGTGGTCACGCATGCGCTGGCAACGCTGGTGGATGCCCAGGGCCGCATCCTCGTCAAAGGCCTGCTGCCGCCCTCGGTGCCCGACAAGCTGCGCACCGCGCTGAAAGACGTGGTGATCGGCGCCGGTGCGGACGACCCCGCGCTCACGCCCGGCTGGGGCGAGCCGGGCCTCACGCCCGCCGAGCAGCTGGTGGGCTGGAACACGCTGGAGGTGCTGGCGCTGGGCTCCGGCAATGCACAACGTCCGATCAATGCCATTCCGTCCAGCGCGGTGGCGCACTGCCAGCTGCGCTTCGTGGTGGGCACCGACTGGCGCAACGTGGAGCGCACCCTGCGCGAGCATCTGGACGCCCATGGTTTCGCTGACGTGGAGATCACCATGGGCATGGTGTGCGGCGCCACGCGGCTGGACCTGCACAACCCCTGGGTGGACTGGACGCTGGCCTCGCTGCAGTCCAGCGCCGGCCAGGCCGCCACGCTGCTGCCCAACCTCGCAGGCTCGCTGCCCAACGACATCTTTGCCGACCAGTTGGGCCTGCCCACGCTGTGGGTGCCGCATTCGTACCCGGCCTGCGCGCAGCACGCACCCAACGAGCATCTGCTGGCGTCGGTGGCGCGCGAAGGGCTGGCGGTGATGGCCGGCTTGTTCTGGGATTTGGGCGAGGCCCACGGCGTGCCGTGGAAGGATGGCGCGCTGACGGCAGAGGCCGCAGCAGCCTGATGAAGGCACGCTCGCCAGTGCAAAGGTGCACTGGCGGTGCACGAAGAGGTCAGCGATCCTCAAGCCCCATCACGGAGCGCACTCCATCACCGACGCAACAGCGGTGTGGAGCCTGCCGAACGCCCACACCACCGCAGAAAAGTCGAAACGCTGCGCGGCGCTTCGACAGGCTCAGCGTGAACGGTGGTGGTGGTGTCTAGCTGCTTCGAGGCGCCGCAGGCGACTCAGGGGGGAACGTCAAAGTGCAGGGTCGCGGATTTCCCAGCGGATCGCGTCGATCGCCTGCAGCACCTCGGGCGAGAGCTTCGTGTCCCAGGCGTTCAGGTCCTCATCCAGTTGCGCCACCGACGTCACGCCGATGATGGTGCTGGCCACCTGCCACTTGGTGTAGCAGAAAGCCAGGGCCAGTTGCGTGGGCGTGAGGCCGTTGTCGCGGGCCAGCTGGTTGTAGCGGCGCGATGCGGCCAGCGCCTCGGGGCGGCCCCAGCGCTGCTTGCGCACCGACTCGTAGGTGGCGATGCGCGCGCCCTGCGGCGCGCCCGGGCCGGTGAGGCCGCTGTCGTCGTACTTGCCGGTCAACAAACCGAAGCCCAGCGGGGAGTACGCCAGCAGCGACACGTTCAGGCGGTGGCAGGTTTCGTCCAGGCCGTTTTCCCAGGTGCGGTTGATCAGGCAATACGGGTTTTGCACCGTGGCCACGCGCGGCAGGCCGTGCTGCTCCGCCAGCCGCACGAATTCGTGCACGCCGTAAGGGCTCTCGTTGGACAGGCCGATGTGGCGCACCTTGCCGGCCTTGACCAGGCCGGCCAGGGCTTGCAGCTGTTCGTGGATGGGGGTCTGCGACGTTTCCTTGGCGGGGTCGTAGTACAGGTTGCCGAAGGCGGGCACGTGGCGCTCGGGCCAGTGGATCTGGTAGAGGTCGATCACGTCGGTCTGCAGGCGGCGCAGGCTGGCGTCGCACGAGGCCACAATGTCGGCCTGCGTCATGCCCTTGCCTTCACGCACCCAGGGCATGCCGCGCGAGGGGCCTGCGACCTTGGTGGCCACCACCAGCTTCTGGCGCGCGCCGGGGTTCTTGGCGAACCAGTGGCCGATGATGGTCTCGGTGGCGCCAAAGGTCTCGGCCTTGGCCGGCACCGAGTACATCTCGGCCGTGTCGATGAAGTTCACACCCCGGTCGAGCGAGCGCGTGAGAATGGCGTGCGAATCGGCCTCTGCCACCTGCTCGCCAAAAGTCATGGTGCCCAGGCAGATGGGAGTGACCTGCAGATCGCTGGTGCCGAGTTGGATTTTTTGCATGGAAAGAAGGAGTACGGGCAAACGAAGGACTGCGCAGAATAATGGATTTCGCTGCGCTCTGCAGGCCGCCGCAGGGCGGCCTGCAGAGCCTGCCTCACCCCCGCGCCACCCGCCGCCCCACCAGCCGCGCAGGCGACACCGCTGGCGGCGGTGCAGCGGGCGGCCCCATTACCATCCAGGGACACCCGCAGGCCCTGCGCTTTGCGGGACCTTCCTGCTGCCCCACTTCGCGCCGCCGCCCATGTACACCCCGCTCAAGCCCTCCCGCAGCAGCACGCTGCCTCTGCGCCACCTGACCTACCACGTCCGCCACTGGGGCCCGGAACACAGCCCGCTGCCCACGCTGGTGCTGCTGCACGGCTGGATGGACGTGGGTGCGTCCTACCAGTTCACGGTGGATGCGCTGCAGCAGGAGCGCCGCATCATCGCGCCCGACTGGCGCGGCTTCGGCCTTACCTCCACCGCGCAGGCCGACCACTACTTCTTTGCCGACTACCTGGCCGACCTGGACATGCTGCTGGACCACTACGCCCCCGGCGAAGCCATCGACCTGGTGGGCCACAGCATGGGCGGCAACATCGCCATGATGTATGCGGGCGTGCGGCCCGAGCGCATCCGCCGCCTGGTCAACCTGGAGGGCTTCGGCATGCCCGCCTCCAAGCCCGAGCAGGCGCCCAAGCGCTATGCGCAGTGGATCGACGAGCTCAAGCAACTGCGCAGCGGCGAGCTGG
This sequence comes from Acidovorax sp. Leaf191, assembly GCF_001424425.1. GTDB lineage: Bacteria > Pseudomonadota > Gammaproteobacteria > Burkholderiales > Burkholderiaceae_C > Acidovorax. The sequence goes on along the minus strand of NZ_LMPT01000019.1, from coordinate 990,290 downwards.
CCCTCAAGACCTACGACAGCCAGGACGGCGTGGCCCGCCGGCTGATGAAGACCAACCCGCGCCTGTCCGAGGACAAGGCCCGCTGGCTGGCCGGCCACTGGGCCCGGCCCAACGCCCAGGGCCAGTGGGAAATTTTGGGCGACCCGGCCCACAAGATCACCAGCGCGCAGCTCTACCGGCTGGACGAGGCGCTGGCGCTGTACGACCGCATCGCCGCCCCCGTGCTGGCGGTGGAAGCCAGCGACGACAGCCTGGGCCAGTGGTGGAAGGGCAGGTACAGCCTGGAGGAATACCACCAGCGCCTGACCCATGTGCGCGACGTGCGGACCGCCGTCGTGCAGGACGCCGGGCACATGCTGCACCACGACCAGCCCGGGCAGGTGGCGCAGCTGATCGAAACGTTCCTGGCCGCCGCCTGAAGCGCCTAGCACCATCAAAATGCTCGCTACCGCTTGACCAGCAAGCGCCAGCAGCTATCATTTTTGACATTTTCATTCACTGACAGCGGTGCCGCTGCCCCACTGCGGCCCGGCGGGCAGCGCTCCTGAGGGCTTTGCCGGGGCAAGAGGCCGTCCCATGAGAAAATCGCGGGTTATTCCACAGAACACCCAGGACAAGAATCATGGACGCAGAACGCATCAACCTCATCGGCACCACCCTCGGCGACCTGGCTCTGCGAACGCAAGAGTTACGGAGGTATCTTTGACTTCGATGCCAAATTCGAACGCCTGCGCACGGTAAACGCATCGCTGGAAGACCCTTCGGTCTGGAACGACCCGAAGAAGGCCCAGGAACTGGGCAAGGAACAAAAGTCGCTCTCGGGCGTGGTCGTCACGCTCGACAAGCTCACGCGCGAGCTGGCCGACAACACCGAGCTCTATGACATGAGCAAGGAAGAAGGCGACGAGCCCGGCCTGCTCACCATCGAGGCCGAGACCGCCAAGCTGCGCCCGCTCATCGAAGAGCTGGAGTTCCGCCGCATGTTCCGCAACGAGGCCGACCCGCTCAACTGCTTCGTCGACATCCAGGCCGGCGCGGGCGGCACCGAGGCGTGCGACTGGGCCAGCATGCTGCTGCGCCAGTACCTGAAGTACGCCGAGCGCAAGGGCTTCAAGACCACGGTCGAAGAAGAAACCCCGGGCGACGTGGCCGGCATCAAGAGCGCGACGATCAAGGTCGAGGGCGAGTACGCCTACGGCCTGCTGCGCACCGAAACCGGCGTGCACCGCCTGGTGCGCAAGAGCCCGTTCGACAGTTCGGGCGGCCGCCACACCTCGTTCGCGTCGCTGTTCGTCTACCCGGAGATCGACGACTCCATCGAGATCAACATCAACCCGGCCGACGTGCGCACCGACACCTACCGCGCATCCGGCGCGGGCGGGCAGCACATCAACAAGACCGACTCGGCCGTGCGCCTGACCCACATCCCCACCGGCATCGTGGTGCAGTGCCAGGACGGCCGCAGCCAGCACGGCAACCGCGACATCGCGTGGCAGCGCCTGCGCTCCAAGCTGTACGACTTCGAGATGCGCAAGCGCCAGGAAGAAGCCCAGAAGCTGGAAGACACCAAGACCGACGTGGGCTGGGGCCACCAGATCCGCTCGTACGTGCTGGACAACAGCCGCATCAAGGACCTGCGCACCAACGTCGAAATCTCGGCCACGCAAAAGGTGCTGGACGGCGACCTGGACGCGTTCATCGAAGCCTCGCTCAAGCAGGGCGTGTAATCCATGTCCGCCACCCCATCGCTGCGCACTGCAGGTGCGCCCGCGCACACCGAAGCCATCATCTTCGACATGGACGGCACCATGATCCACTCCATGCCCTGGCACGCCCAGGCCTGGGTCGAGTTCACGCGCCGCCGCGGCATGCACATCGACGTGCCCGACCTCATGGCCCGCACCACGGGCAAAAATGGCACCGAGTGCATCGTGGAGCTGCTGGGCCGCGCGGTGTCGCAGGAAGAAGCCGACGCGCTCACGCACGAAAAGGAAACCATCTACCGCGAGCTGTTCGCGCCACGCTTTGCCGAAGTGGCCGGCTTTCGCGCGTTCGCGGCGCAGGTGCATGCGCGCGGCCTGAAGGTGGCGGTGGGCACGGCGGGGGACATCGGCAACGTGGAGTTCGCGCTGGGCCACCTCGCACTGCAGCCCGCTCCGCTGGCCATCGTGCGCGGCGACGAGGGCCTGCCCGGCAAGCCGCAGCCGGCGATCTTTCTGGAGGCCGCGCGCCGCATCGGCGTGGCGCCCGAGCACTGCATCGTGTTTGAAGACGCGCCCTTCGGCATCGAGGCCGCGCGGCGCGCCGGCATGCGCGCCGTGGCCATTTGCAGCACCCACAGTGCAGACGAACTGGCGGGCCCCCACGTGGTGGCCGCCGTGCGCGACTACACCGAACTCATGAACACCGACTTTCTGGAGAGCATCCATGTTGCAACTGCATAAAGCAGACGGAAGCGGAGACGCAGTGGCCCACCCGGCCGCCATCCGCCGCGAGGACTACACCGCCCCCGCCTACTGGATCGACAGCGTCGAGCTGACCTTCGACCTGGACCCCGCCAAGACCCGCGTGCTCAACCGCATGCTGCTGCGCCGCAACCCCGACGTGGCCGCGCAGCCGCTCAAGCTCGACGGCGACGAGCTGAACCTGGCGCGCGTGCTGGTCAACGGCCAGGGCACCTCGTTCAAGATGGAAGGCTCCCGCCTGGTGCTGGAGAACCTGCCCACCATCGAAGACAACGGCAACGAGCCCTTCACACTCGAGATCTTCACCACCTGCTGCCCCGCCAAGAACACCCAGCTCATGGGCCTGTACGTGAGCCAGGGCACATTCTTCACGCAGTGCGAGGCCGAGGGCTTTCGCCGCATCACCTACTTCCTGGACCGGCCCGACGTGATGGCCAGCTACACCGTCACGCTGCGCGCCGACAAGGCCCAGTACCCGGTGCTGCTGAGCAACGGCAACCTGGTGGACAGCGGCCCGCTGGAAGACGGCCCGAACGGCGCCCGGCACTTCGCCAAGTGGGTCGACCCGCACAAAAAGCCCTGCTACCTGTTCGCCCTGGTGGCGGGCAAGCTGGTGGCGCGCGAGCAGCACATCAAGAGCCGCTCGGGCACCGACCACCTGCTGCAGGTGTACGTGCGCCCCGGCGACCTGGGCAAGACCGAACACGCCATGAACTCGCTGATGTACAGCGTGGCCTGGGACGAAGCCCGCTTCGGCCTGCCGCTGGACCTGGAGCGCTTCATGATCGTCGCCACCAGCGACTTCAACATGGGCGCCATGGAGAACAAGGGCCTGAACATCTTCAACACGAAGTACGTTCTGGCCAGCGAATCGACGGCCACCGATGTGGACTTCGCCAACATCGAAAGCGTGGTCGGCCACGAGTACTTCCACAACTGGACCGGCAACCGCGTGACCTGCCGCGACTGGTTCCAGCTGTCGCTGAAAGAAGGCCTCACCGTCTTTCGCGACCAGGAATTCAGCATGGACCTGGCCGGCAGCCCGTCGGCCCGCGCCGTCAAGCGCATCGAGGACGTGCGCGTGCTGCGCACCGCCCAGTTCCCCGAAGACGCGGGCCCCATGGCGCACCCGGTGCGGCCCGACAGCTACGTCGAGATCAACAACTTCTACACCGTCACCATCTACGAAAAAGGTGCGGAGGTGGTGCGCATGCAGCACAACCTGGTGGGCCGCGAAGGCTTCGCCAAGGGCATGAAGCTGTACTTCGAACGCCACGACGGCCACGCCGTGACCTGCGACGACTTCGTGCAGGCCATTGCCGATGCCAACCCGGGCAGCCCCCTGGCGCAGCACCTGCCCCAGTTCAAGCGCTGGTACAGCCAGGCCGGCACGCCCCGCGTGCGCGCCACGGGCCGCTACGACGCCGCCACGCGCTGCTATGCGCTCACCCTGGCGCAAAGCTGCGACCCCACGCCCGGCCAGAGCGAGAAGCTGCCCTTCGTGATCCCGGTGGAGCTGGGCCTCATCGACGCGGCCACCGGCGCCGCCCTGCCCCTGCACCTGTCGGGCGAAGGCGCTGCCACCGACGCTGCGGACGCCGCCGTGCCCACGTCGCGCGTGGTCGTGCTCACCGAGGCATCGCAGACGCTCACCTTCACCAACGTGGACGCCGAGCCCGTGCCATCCGTGCTGCGCGGCTTCAGCGCCCCCGTGGTGCTGGACATCGAGTACACCGACGCCCAGCTGCTGGCCCTGCTGGCCAACGACACCGACGCCTTCAACCGCTGGGAAGCCGGCCAGCGCCTGGCCCTGCGCTTTGCCTGCGCCGCTATCAATACGATAGCTGGTAGCGCACAACCAACAAGCGGTAGCGGCCCATCGGACTCGCAAATCCTGCCAGCGGAGTTCGTGGACGCCATGCGCGCCGTGCTGCGCAACCCGCTGCTGGACGCCGCGTTCAAGGAGCTGGTGCTCACCCTGCCGTCCGAGACCTACATCGCCGAGCAACTGGCCGTGGTCGACCCGCAGCGCATCCACGCGGTGCGCGAAGCCATGCGCGAGCAACTGGCCGTGTCGCTGCAAGCCGACTGGGAGACCGTCTGGGAGCACAACCAGGACACCGGCGGCTACAGCCCCGACCCCGTCTCCTCCGGCCGCCGCGCACTGAGCGGCCTGGCGCTGCACATGCTGTGCATCGCCGCGCAAAAGACTGGCGACGCCGTCTGGCCCGGCAAGGCGCTGCAGCGCTTCAAGGTGGCGAGCAACATGACCGACCGCTTCAACGCCCTGACCGCCCTGGTGGCCAGCGGCAGTGAACTGGCCGGGCCAGCGCTGGCGCGTTTTCATGCGATGTTCAAGGACGAGCCGCTCGTCATCGACAAGTGGTTCGCGCTGCAGGCGGGCGCCCCCGACCGCGGTGGCAACGTGCTGCCTGCCGTGCGCCAGCTCATGCAGCACCCGGACTTCAGCCTGAAGAACCCCAACCGCGCGCGCAGCGTGATCTTCAGCTACTGCAGCGCCAACCCGGGCGCCTTCCACCGCGCGGATGCCGCGGGCTACGTGTTCTGGAGCGACCGGGTGATCGAGCTCGACGCCATCAACCCGCAGGTCGCTGCCCGCCTGGCGCGCGCGCTGGACCGCTGGAAGAAGCTGGCCGAGCCCTGGCGCACCGCCGCCCGCGAAGCCATCGCCCGCGTGGCCGCCAAGCCCGACCTGTCCAACGACGTGCGCGAGGTGGTCACCCGCGCACTGGCCGACTGAGCCGGACCGCACGCATGGCCTTGTTCTCCCGAACCTCCAGCCCCGCGCAGCAGTTCGCGCAGCGGTTCAACCCGCTGCGCGACACCGTGTACGACGAGGGCGCCATGTTCAGCGGCTCGGCCATGTCGGCCGACCTGGCGGCGCTGCGCCCCCTGGCCGAGGGCCTGGGGGCCGAATCGCCCGAGCTGGCCGAGCTGCTGTGGCTGCAGTTCGTGGTCTATTCCAAACGCCAGATGGACGACGAGGGCCTGCCCCTGGGCCTGCGTGCGCTGGCCATCCGCGCGGCACTGGGCCAGCTCACGCCCACCGACCGCTACCAGCAGCACTACGCCATCGGCGAATCGGCGCTGCAGTCCGAGGAATACGACACCGCCATCGAACACCTGCGCCAGTCGGCGCAATGGGCCGAGCAGGACGGCGCGGTGCTGAGCCCCGAGCAGAAGCTGGGCATCCGCGAGGAGATCGGCTACGCCCTGCACGAAGCCGGCCGCTTTGCCGAGGCCCTGGCGCACAACCAGCAGCTGCTCAGCGATGCCCAGAGCGCCTTTGGCTCCGACAAGGACGTGCGCCTGTCGGGCCTGATCAACAACCTGGCGCAAAACGCCTACGAGCTGGGCGACCACGCCCAGGCACGGCAGTACCTGGCGCAACGCCTCGCCCTGGGCCAGGCGCTGCACGACGACGGCATCGTGCTGGACACCCTCTTCCAGCAAGGCGTGCTCGCCCACGAAGGCGGCGACTCCGCGCTGGCCCGCAGCCTGTTCCAGCAACGCGTGGCCATCGCCCATGCCAGCGGCGACGACGACCTGCTGGCCGAAACCGAGGCGACCCTGGCAGAGCTGACCGAGCGCGAGCAGTCGCGCTGACCCCTTTCACACCACCACCCACAGCCTCAAGGACGATCCACCGATGAGCTCCCGCATCTCCCTCACCCGCTACCTGGTCGAGCAGCAACGCATCGACGGGCTCATCCCCTCGCAGCTGCGCCTGCTGCTCGAAGTGGTGGCCCGCTCGTGCAAGAGCATCAGCCAGGCCGTCAACAAGGGCGCGCTCGGCGGCGTGCTGGGCACGGCCTCCAGCGAGAACGTGCAGGGCGAGATCCAGAAGAAGCTGGACATCATCGCCAACGAAGTGCTGATCGAAGCCAACGAATGGGGCGGCCACCTGGCGGCCATGGCGTCCGAAGAAATGGACGGCATCTATCTGGTGCCCAACCGCTATCCGCAGGGCGAATACCTGCTGCTGTTCGACCCGCTCGATGGCTCTTCCAACATCGACGTGAACGTGAGCATCGGCACCATCTTCAGCGTGCTCAAGAAGCCCGACGACGACCGCGGCGTGGAGGCTGGAGACTTCCTGCAGCCCGGCACCGCGCAAGTGGCCGCAGGCTACTGCATCTACGGCCCGCAGACCACGCTGGTGCTGACCGTGGGCGACGGCGTGGCCATGTTCACGCTGGACCGCGAGCAAGGCTCCTTCGTGCTGACCGAAGAGAACGTGCGCATTCCCGACGACACCAAGGAATTCGCCATCAACATGAGCAACATGCGCCACTGGGACGAGCCCGTGAAGCGCTACATCGACGAATGCCTGCAGGGCAAGGATGGCCCCCGCGGCAAGGACTTCAACATGCGCTGGATCGCGTCCATGGTGGCCGACGTGCACCGCATCCTGACCCGTGGCGGCATCTTCATGTACCCCTGGGACAGGCGCGAGCCGAACAAGCCGGGCAAGCTGCGCCTGATGTACGAGGCCAACCCCATGGGCTGGCTGGTCGAGCAGGCCGGCGGCGCCGCCACCAACGGCAAGCAGCGCATCCTGGAAATCCAGCCCACCCAGTTGCACGAGCGCGTCAGCGTGATCCTCGGCTCCAAAAATGAGGTCGAGCGCGTGACAAGCTACCATTCCGCGCTATAATTTGAGGCTTACGCCGGTGTAGCTCAGTCGGTAGAGCAGCTCATTCGTAATGAGAAGGTCGGGTGTTCGATTCATCTCTCCGGCACCAAATGAAAAGCCCTGATTCGCAAGAGTCAGGGCTTTTTTGTTGTGGGGGGCCTTGGCGGCAGCGCAGTTGGCAACGGTACGACACGATGCCAGGTCCACCACGCACCACGCACCAACCGATACCACCAGGCAACGGCCACCGCCCCACCGGCAACTTGGCCGGTGGGGCGGTCTGAAACCACGCGAACAGTCCCCTCAGAACCTGTACTTGGCCGACGCCGTCACCGTGCGCTCCCGGCCCAGGTAGCACTCGCCGTGGTAGCAGATGGAGTTGTACTTCCTGTTCAGAAGGTTGGTCACGTTCAGGGCAAAGCGCCAAGGGCCCTGGTCGTACTGCAGCACGGCATTGAGCAGCGTGAACCCGCCTTCGGTCGAGGTGTTGGCCTCGTCGTTTTGCCGTGGGCCCACATAGCTGGCGCCTGCGCCCACGCCCAGGCCCGCGCCCACGGCGTAGTCGAGCCAGACCGATGCCATCTTGCCGGGCACTGCGGCGGGGCTCTTGTGGACCTCGGCCGCATTGGCGCTTTGAAGGACCTTCACGCTCATCCAGGTGGCAGAGGCCGTGGCGCTCAGGCGGTGGGTGAGGTCGGTCTTGGCTTCGAGCTCCAGCCCCCGGGAACGCTGTTGGCCGATCTGCCGCGCTTCCGACGTGATGCTGTCGTTGGTCACGATGTTCGTCTTGCGCAGCTCGAACAAGGCCGCCGTGAAAAGGCTCCCGCCATCGTGCGGCCTGTACTTGACGCCCACCTCGACCTGCCGGCCCCGGCTGGGCTGAAACGGGTTGTTGGCGGCATCCACACCGCTGGTCGGCAGGAACGACTGGGCATAGCTCGCATACGGCGCCCAGCCATTGCCCAGCAGGTAGTTCAGCCCGGCCCGGCCGCTGAAGGCGTGGTCGTTCTGCGTGGACCGGGTGCTCAGGCGGTTGTCGATGGTGGACCTGACATGGTCGTGGCGACCGCCCAGCGTCGCGATCCAGCGATCACCGAACCGGATCTGGTCCTGGGCGTAGACCCCCACCTGCTGCACGCTCTGGCGGAAGTCGGCCCACGGCAGGCGGGGTTGCGGCACCGACATGCCGTACACCGGGTTGAGCAGGTCGAGGTCAGGCCCGGTGCCACGCCAGCGCAAGGCGGTGCCTTTCAGATGGTTCCAGTCCACGCCGAAGAGCAACTGGTGCTGGGTGGTGCCGGTGATCAGGCTGCCCTGCAGTTGCGTGTCCACCGATGCCTGTTCGAGCGCGTCGTCCCAGGACCGGGTCATGCGCGACAGGGTGTGGCCGTCGGGCTGCAGCGTGTCGCCCCACAAGGCCCGCCGTGCCATCGAAATGTCGGTATAGCGCGCGTTCTGCCGCACGCTCCATCCATTGCCGAGCGCATGGTCGAACCGGTAGCCCACCGAGTACTGGTCCTGCTGAAAACGGCTGAAGGAAGGGTCTCCATACTTCACCTGCCTGCGGACACCGCCGGGGTCGGTGAAGATGGCGTAGTACGGGTCCTCGCCGGACTCGTCGTTGAGCAGTTCTCCAAACACGGTGAGCGAGGTCGCCGCGCTCGGGCTCCAGCGCAGCGACGGTGCCAGGTAAGCGCGCTGCCGGGTGATGCGGTCGCCGTTCGCGTACCGGTCCTGGTCCTGGCTGTCCAGGGCCACACCGACCAGCCGGAAGGCCAGGTCGCCGCCCTCCCCCACCGAGCCCCCCAGGTCCACGCCCAGCTGCTTGCGGTTGAAGTTGCCCACCTGCACGTCGACCTCCCGCGTGGCTTGCGGCCCCGGCGCCTTGCTCACCCGGTTGACGATGCCGCCCGCATCGCCCTGTCCGTACAGCACCGACGAGGGCCCCCGCAGCACCTCCACCCGCTCCAGGCCGTAGGTCTCCGTCATGCGGTAGATGACGCCGAACTGGCTTTGGGGCAGGCCGTCGCGGAAGCTGCTGCTGTTGCCCGGGAAGCCGCGCAGGGACAGGTATTCCCAGCCACGGTTGTCGGGCCCGTAGGCAGCGACGGACACGCCCGGCGTCTGGCCTACGACGTCCATCAGATCCAGGGCGCCGCGCGCCTCCATCTCCTGGCGGCCGATCACGGACAGCGACTGCGGAACCTCCAGGATGGAGCTGTCCGTCTTGGTGCCCGTGGCGCTGCGCTGGGCCACATAGCGCGGGACGGGGCCAGTGGCGGTCTCTGGCTCGGCGCTGGCATTCACTGTGACCGAGGGCAGCGTCGCGGCAGAGCCCGGGGGCGGCACGGCACGGATCAGCACGGAGGCGCCTTCGCTGACCGCCATCAGGCCGCTGTGGGCCAGCAGCCTGTCCAGCGCCTGCCGGGGCGTCATGCGGCCACTGACTGCCGGGGCCGTCTTGCCGGCCACGAGCGACTGTGGCACCGCCACCTGCATGCGGGCTTGCCTGGCCCAGTCGTTGATCGCATCGCCCAGCGGTTGGGCGGCGATGGCGATGTCGCGCTCGGCAGCGGACGACAGCGCGCTGTCGACCGCCTGCGCCCGGGCGGATGCGGTGAACGCACCCGACGCGACGGCGAAAGGGATGGCCAGCGCAAGCGCCGCCGAAGAGGGCAATGGAGATTTTTTCATGGTCACTTCACCAACAAGATACGAATGGTTCTCGTTCGTGTAGACGTACCGGCAGGGCGTTTGCCGGATACCTGGGCCAAACATTTTCAAAAATCGCTGCTCATCCACCCTGCCGCCGCAGCGCGTAGCCGTCACCCAGGGGCACGAGCTGCAGTTGCAGCGCGCCAGCGAGCAGGCGGCGCGCCGTGGCCGCATCGCGCGGGTCGAAGGTGCCGGAGAGCCGAAGGTCGAGCGCTGATGGGTCCACGTCCACCAGGCCCAGATCGGCGTAGCGCCCCATCTCGGCCATCACCGTCTTCAGCGGGGCGTTGCTGAAGCTGATCTGCGCACCCTGGTGCCAGGGCGCCGCGCCGTCCCTGGGCAGCGCCTTCACGACCGGCTGCGCACCGTGCCCCTGCAGCACCAGATGCTGGCCGGCCGTGAGCTCCACCTGATGCGCCGCAGCGTCCGCACCACCGCCCGCCACCAGGCCGTTCGCCACCCGCACCCGGCCATGCTCCACCGCGACTTCAACGCCTTCCCGCGAGGGAATGCCGGGTGTCGATCGCACGGTAAAGCGCGTCCCGACCACCGTCACACGCACGTCTTGCGCCGTGACCTGAAAGGGCCGGCCCGGGTCGGCACGCACTGTGAACAGGGCCTGCCCCTGCACAAGCTGCACCTCGCGCCGGCCGCGAAAGAACGTCACCTTGAGTGTGGTGGAGGTGTCCAGCCGCAGTTCGGAGCCATCGGGCAGCGTCACGTGGGACTGCTGGCCGCGCCGCGTGCCGAAGGCCTGCTCGTACACCGGGCGGGCCTCCAGGTGTTGCCAGCCAAACCAGCCCCCCGTGACGGCCACCGCAGCCACGCCCGCCAGGGCCCACCCCGCCATCGCACGGCGCCGCGGCACCGGCACTGCGGCCGGCGCGCGCTCAGCGGCCACCAGCGCGCGCAGTCTGGCTGCGGTGTCGCGCGGCATCGTGTCGATCAAGGCCCAGTCGGTGGCCCAGCGCGCATAGGCCTGGCGGTTGCCGGCATCGCGACCGAGCCACTGCGTGAAAGCGGCCTCGTCCGCTGCGGACCACGCACCATCCCCGGCATCGCGGCGCAGAAACCATCCCGCCACTTCCTGGCGTCGGCGGGCTTCATCGGTCGTGGGCTCTATGGGCATCATGGATCGCGGGAGGTGTCGGGTTGTAGACGAACGAGCGGCCTCAAAGCCGGAGTCTTCGGTGCGGAGCCCGCACACGGGCAGGGTGGTTCACGGTGGGGCACTGCCTGTACGGCGGCGGCGGCGACCGCCGGCCGGGGGCACCACTTCGCCCTCCAGCGCCTGCAGCTGGCGCATGCAGGCGTCCATCGCGACTTCCAGGTGGGTCTCCACCGTCTTGACGTTGACGCCCATCTTCTGCGCCACTTCGCTGCGGCTCAGGCCTTCCAGCTTGAACAGCACGAAGGCTTCGCGCGGGCGTGGCGACAGCTGCAGCAGCGCCTGCTCGATGGCGGCCAGGCGCTGGCGGCCGGACAGGATGGCGTCGGGCTCCAGGGATGGCGGGCCGACATGGGCGTCGGCATCACCCCGGTCTCCATCGCCGTCTGCAGCGCCCGTTTCGCGCACCGCAGCGCGGCGGTGGTGGTCCGTCAGGAGGTTGCGCGCAGTGGCATAGAGCCATGCGCGGGGCTCGCGCACCGCCTGGCCGGCCTGCTGCGCGGCGTAGATCCGTGCAAAGCTTTCCTGCGTCAAGTCGGCCGCGGTGTCGCGGTCGCTCACCTTGCGCGCCAGAAAATTCAGCAATTCGCGGTAGTAACGCTCGAACACGGTGTCTGAGTAGCCCGCACGTTGGCTCTACAGGCTGGCTCCAGCGTGGCCAGCCTCAAGCGAGTTGAAAATAGATGGCCTGAATTATCTGCGCGGCAGCCGGCAGGGCCCGCGCCTGCACCCTGGCGGCCCAGCGGGCCGCTGGCCTATCGGCCCAGCAGCAGCTTGATGCCGAAGAAGGCCATCAGTCCGCCCGTCACCCGGTCGATGGCGGGCTTCGCAGCGCCATACCCTTGCCGGGCCACGGCCGAAGAGAACAGGCCTGCGATCACCACGTTCAACGTGAGCGAGATGGCCCCCACCACCAGGACCGCGGCGATCTTGGCCCAGAGGGACAGGTCCGGCGTGAACAAGGTGGCGAATGCGCTGGTGAAAAAAACCAGCGACTTGGGGTTGGCAAGGTTGGTGGCCAGACCGAAACGGTAGGCCTGCCAGGCTGTCTTGCCTGCAGCCATGCCGTCGCGCACCGCCAACGGCCGGCCGGCCTGAAAGAACATCCGGGCGCCGATGTAGAGCAGGTAGACCCCGCCGGCGATGCGCAATGCCTGCTGAACCCACTGGTACTGGGCCACCACCACGCCCAGCCCCACCGCCGCCAGGCTGGCCCACGCCACGCTCGCGGTGGAAACACCCAGGCCCACACACACGGCACGCGCCCGTGACTGGCCGATGGCCGTGGCGGTGATCACCAGAAAATTGGGACCGGGACTGATGGCCAGCATCAGGTAGAGACCGGCAATGCTGGCCAGGAAAATCAGTTCGTTGGTGGGCATGGGAATCCTGCAGATAACAAATGTCGCCAGCGGAGCGCGCTGCTTCGCCAGCCGCCGCAAGGTGTTTGACCCGATGGCCCAAGGCGCAGCCACCGGGCCAGGCCTGGCGTCGAAGCACGCGGGCTCACTGCGCCGGCCCGGCGGCTGCGCCGCTCAAACGCTTGCCTTCGCTTGCAATGGCGTTCATCACCACGCGCAAAGCGGCGGTCATGGTCTTGTCGTGGCGGGTCACACTCACTTGTGTGCGGTGCAGCGGCGGGAATACGGGGCTGACGTCCAGGTCCGGATGATGGCCGGTGCCCATGACCGCCATTCTCGGCAGCAGGCTGCACCCGGCACCGGAGGCGACGACCGCCTTGATGGCTTCGACGCTGTCGAGCTCCATTTCGGGGATGGGCTTCATGCCGTGGCTGGCGAACCAGGCATCGATCAATCCGCGGGTGGAGGTCCCAGCGCTGAGCATGATCAAAGGCATGCCGATGAGCGATGGGGCGTCGACCCTGTCCGGAAAACTCCCGGCACTCCGCTGCCGGATCGCCACGATTTCATCCTCCAGGATGATGTTGGGGCTGACCAGTTGGCTGGACACCGGCAACGTGACCAGCGCGATATCCAGGGCGTTGTCTTCCACACGCCGGACCAGGTCATCGGTGTTGCCGGTGCTGATGATCAACCGGACCTTGGGAAACACCTGCCGCAGTTTGCCCAGGACGGTGGGCAGCAGGTACAGGCAATTGGTGGCACCCGCCCCGATCCGTATCGTCCCCATCACATCGTCCGCGTAGGCCGACACAGCGGCATAGGCCGACTCCATCGCGGCATTGATGTGCGGCAGGTGCTTCAGCAGATCCAGACCCGCCGAGGTGGGAACGACCGTCCGACCGAAGCGCTCGAGCAGCCGTACGCCCAGTTGCCGCTCGAGCACCCGTATCTGCTGGCTCACCGCAGGCTGGGTCAGCCCCAGTTGCCCTGCCGCCAGGGTAAAGCTGCCCAGCTGCACGACGAGCTCCAGCCGCCGCAGTTGCTCCACGCTGAAGTAAGAGCCCGTATTCGAGTGCATGGAGCTCATGGCAAAGGCAACGTGGGTGGTTTCAGGCGACAGCAGGCGGGCGAAGAGGCGCACAGGCCGTCAGACCGCAGCACCGCCGCGGCCATGCTGGCAACAACACACATCAGAAGTCTCATCACTGGGCGCACTGAATCGAAGGGGCCGCCACGTCCTGGTCGGCCATGCGGGAGGAGGGTTCCGTACGTAGACGCACGGGAAGTGCGTTTGCCGGATACAGCGGCGTCATTTATTTTGTGATGGCGCCCGGCCTGCGCGCTGCGGTCCCAGGGTGAGGGGTGCACGGGGTTGACCTGGATGGGCCAGGCCCCGATCTTCGCAAAGTTCACGCGCCGATGGGCGGCCAGGGTCCAAAGAATGGCTAATGGCTTCGATAACAGGCCGCCTCTTTATCTTCGCGAGCCCATGCAAGACCATCCAGCGCTTCAACGTTTTGCCTTCAACCCTGCGTATACCCCATGCCCAAAAATCGCCCGACTTCATTCACTGTCATTGCATGGCTCCTGATCGCGTCCAGCGCGGTGGCCCTGGCTGGCTTTGCCACCTCGCATGGAAACTCGTTGGCCGAGGACGTGATGCGGCAAAACCCGCTGCCTCTGCTGCTGCAGTACGGCATCGGCTACTTCGGGCTCGCAGTGCAGGTGGTTTGCGCCATCGCCATCCTCAGGGGGCGGCCCTGGGGCCGGCTGGTCTACACCGGCTGGGGCACCATGGGCCTGCTCATCGGGTTCGCCACGTCGCCCGTCAAGACGGCGCTCATTCCAGGGGCGGTGTTGTTCGCGGTGATCGTGTTCTTTCTGTTCAGGCCCGCAGGCAGCGCATTCCTGAAGGCGTCTTGAAAAGGATCCTTGACTGCCATGGCGGCATGCGGAGTGCAGTGCCTACCAGCCGAACACGCGCGCGGCGATCAGGGCCGCCACCACCAGGCCCAGCAACAGGCTGACGGCCTGCCAGAAGGCCACCGGGTTGCGCTGCACCAGCGGCACCGACGGGCGATCATGGAAGGGCCGACCCGGCGAGTGCAAGTCGAAGAGAAACTCCGACACCGCCTCCTGCCGGCGGGCCGGGTCTGCGCTCAAGGCCTTTTGCAGCACGCCGTCCAGCCACGCCGGAAGGTCGGGCCTGAAATGGCGCACCGGCACATACCGCAGTGCCTTGATGTCCGCCGCCGACCGGACGCGCGCGGCGTGCAGGCCGTAGGGCAGCTGTGCGGTCAGCATCTGGTAGGCCAGCACGGCCAGCGAGAACAGGTCGGACTGCGCACTGCCCTCGTGCCCTACGAAGTATTCAGGCGCGGTGTACTGCAGGGTGCCGGCGATGAAGTCCGCGCGCTGGTCCTGCCGCCCCTCTTGCAGCCCCGCCACATGCGTCGATCCAAAGTCGATGATGCGCAGGGTGCCCTGGCGGTCGATCATCACGTTGTCCGGGCGCAGGTCCTGGTGCAGCATTTCCTTGACGTGAAAGGCGTGCAGCCCCTTGCCGACCTGGGCGATGAGGCCGCGCACGGCGTCGAGGTCCGGGTGGGGGTGGTCGATCATCCACTGGGCCAGGGTATGCCCCTCCACGAACTCCATGGCGACGTACATGTGCCTTCTGGGGCGCTCGTGCACATGGGGCCGCAGCACGTGCGGGCTCTGAATGCGCCGGGCCACCCATTCCTCCAGCAGGAAACGGTCGAGGTACTGCGCATCGCCGGCCATGTCGGTGGAGGGCGTCTTGATCACCACCTGCTCGCCCGTCTCCCCATCGACCGCCAGGTAGACATGGCTGCGGGCACTGGCGTGAAGTTCGCGGACGATGCGATAGCCTTCGAACAGTGCGTTGGGCAGGAGCAGCGGTGCGGTGGCCAGGTCGGCCCGCAGGGTCTGCAGGTCGCGCAGCGGCACCTCGGGCAGCGCATCGACCCGCAGCAGTTGCACCGTCAGGTCGTCGTCGGCACCGCGTGCCTGCGCGGTGTCCACCAGCGCCTGCGCGGCGTGGTCCCAGTCGTCGGGATACAGCGCCAGTGCCTCGTGCACTGCCGCGGCGTCGATGTGCAGGTATGCACCGTCGGTGGCCAGAAGGTAGATCGCGCCCACGTCCGCCGGCAGGCTGGTGTAGTCGATCTCGACGTTGGGGCCCGTGCCCAGCGCGCGGCCCAGGAAGGACTCCACAGAGGACAGGTGCACGCGGTGGTCCTGCGTCAGCGGCTCCAGCGACTGCGCGTGCACCCGGTAGATGCGCGAGTCGCCCACATGCAGCAGGTGGATGTCGCGGCCTTTGAGGATGAGCGCGCTGAAGGTGCAGACATAGCCCCGGTCCTTGTCGAACCGCGCATGGCTGCGCATGGTCTGGGCATGCAGCCAGGCATTGGTGGCACTCAGCACACGCTGCGCGGACCGGCGCACCGACCAGGCGTCGGAGGTGGCGTAGTAGTCGTCCAGAAAGCTGCGCACCGCAGCGGCACTGGCCTCCTGGCTGACCGCGCTGGAGCCGATGCCGTCGGCCAGCGCCACGGCAATGCCTTTGGTGCTGCGCAGCGGCTCGGCCGGCAGCACGGCGCCGTGGAAGTCCTGGTTGACGCCGCCCTGCCCCGCCCGCGAATGCTGGCCCAGCGTGACGCGCAGGGTGTGGTTCTTTGCGCTCATGGCACAGGTGTCATCGCAGGCAGGGCCGAACCGCTCCGGCCCTGCAGTGCCTGCATTTCGTTCAGCGCCTTTCAGGCCACCTTGCGCTTGGGCGCGGTCTTGTAGTGGGTGGAGTACAGCATGGCACCCACGAAGGTCAGGCCGCCCACCAGGTTGCCGATCACGGTGGGGATTTCATTCCAGACCAGGTAGTCCATGACGGTGAAGTTGCCGCCCAGCAGCAGGCCCGAGGGAAACAGGAACATGTTGACGATGCTGTGCTCGAAGCCCATGTAGAAGAACAGCGCGATGGGGATCCACATGCCGATGGCCTTGCCCGACACCGAGGTGGACATCATCGCGGCCACCACGCCGGTGGATACCATCCAGTTGCACATCACGCCGCGGATGAACAGGGTCAGCATGCCGGCTGCGCCGTGCGCGGAATAGCCCACCGTGCGGCCTTCGCCGATGTGGCCGATTTTCACGCCGACCGCGTTGGGCGCCTCGCTGAAGCCGAAGGTGAAGATGATGGCCATGAACACGGCCACCATGAAAGCCCCGCCGAAGTTGCCGCAGAACACCAGGGCCCAGTTGCGGAACACGCCGCCCCAGGTGGCGCCCGGGCGCTTGTCGAGCACGGCCAGCGGTGCCAGGGTGAACACGCCCGTCAGCAGGTCATAGCCCAGCAGGTACAGCAGGATGAAGCAGCCCGGGAACAGCATGGCGCCCAGCAGTGCGTTACCGGTATTGACCGTGACGGTGACGGCGAAGGCGGCGCCCAGCGCCAGCATGGCACCGGCCATGAAGGAGCGGATCAGCGTATCGCGGGTGGACATGAGCAGCTTGGATTCGCCGGAATCGACCATCTTGGTCACGAATTCGGAAGGGGCGAGATAGGCCATGGAGTTTCCTTGGGGTGCGGTGACTGGCTGACAGACCGACTGAGTAAGTGAGTGAGTGACTGCCCCGTCAAGCCCTCGGCACGAGGGGGCGCAACAAAGGAAAACGGCGTCCAGCATGCAACCCGTCTGACCGGGTGACACACAGGGACGCCGTTATCCTTGGATGCGCGATTTCCGCAGCCCTCTGACCACATCGTGGCCTGCAGGGCGGGCAGCGCGGGCCTTCGTCAGCCCGGCACTGTGCTGTGTATGAGCAAGTTCTGTACCGTCAACGGGGCGGTCGCCAAGGCGTGCAACGCGCGTTCCGAGATTGCTTTGGAAGCCGCAGCAGTCCACGCGCCTCGCTTCTGTGCAGCCCGGCACCAAGTTGGATCATTCGGGGGGCGTCTTTGGGGCGCGCAGGCCCTGCTGCAGCGCCACCGCCAGATCCGGCAGCGACAGCGTGGCCTCGGCCACATCGAGCAGGCGGCGGTTCTGGTCCATCGAGGTCTTTTGCAGCACCCGGAAGGCCACTTCCTCGTTCATGCCCAGCCGGGCCATCAAGACGCCCTTGGCACGTTCGATGACCTTGCGCTCGTTCAGCGTGCGGCGGGCGGCATCGAGCTCCGCCTCCATGGTGGACATGCGCGCCGACTGGGCCTGCAGCAGGTCCAGCAGCGACGCGGCCTCGTTGCCGTAGGCACTGCCGGGCTGCTCGGCCACGGCGGTGGGCGCCAGTGCCATGTCGAAGAATCGGTCCACCGCGTGGGTGCGCTGCGGCGGGTTGTCGCGCAGGCCGCGCAGCAGGCCCTTGGAATCCTGCAGGTCCTGCTGCGCCTCCTGGATGCGGGCTGCGCAGTCATCGCGCAGCTGCTTGACCAGATCGACCTGCAGATGCCACAGCGCGTCGATGCGCTCGGAGCACACATCGAACCAGACGTCGCTCAGGTCGCTGTCGAGCACCGCGCCCGGCCGGGCCACGCACAGCGTGCGGCGCAGCCGCTCCAGCTGCGCCACGCTGGGCGACAGCTGCTGCTGGTCCCACCGGGTGCGCAGAGCGGGGTCGGCAAACTCGGCAAAGATGCGCAGGCTGCGCTCCTGCGCGTCGATGAGGTGCAGCACCCGCTGCTGGTGCGCCTCGCTGCCGGTGCCCGATGCGTACAGCAGCGCGCCCAGGGCCCGCTCCTGCCCAGCCTCTTCCTGTGCCTGCACCAGGTGCAGCAGGCCTACCAGCAGGCGCGACACGCTGGGCAGGCCCGCCGCGTCGGCCACGTGGAAGACCAGCTCGATCAAGCCTGCGATCAGGTGGCTATAGGCGGCCACGGAGTCATGGGCCGACATCGCCTGCCGCTCGACCTGGGTGCGCAGCGCGGGCAGCGACTCCATGCCCAAAAGGGCCCACGCCATCAGTGACAGCGCCTTGGCCGTGGCACCCTGGGCAGGCTCGACATGTTCGGCAAACACCTCGCGCAGCCGCGTCTCGAGCAGCACCACCTCGTCCACCATCTTGCGGCGCACGTCGGCAAAGCGCTGCCCGCGGGATGCCAGGTACACGCCGGATGCACCGCGCTCTCGCTGCAGGCCCTGGATCAGTTGCCCGATCACATCCACCAGCTCTGCGCGGCGGGCCAGGTGCCGCACCGCATCGATCTCCAGTTGCTTGGACCGCAGGACAAGGTTCGAGACGGACAAGGTCGCCACCGGGTCAAGCATGCAGGTTTCCTGGGTTCGTTGGTTCAAGGACGACTGCGCGTTGCGGTGCGCAGTCGTTGGGTCGTGGAGAGTCAGGCGACGGCCACGCTGACCCGGCCGCCATCCACCCGCACATTGTGAGCCCGTACCGACTGCTCCGGCGTTTCGATGCATTCACCGGTGAGCAGATCGAAATGGTTTTTGTACATCGGCGACGCCACCACCACGCGGTCACCGATGTTACCGATCAGCCCGCGCGACAGCACGCTGGCGCCGGACTTCGGGTCCACGTTGTCGATGGCGAAGAAGCGGTCGGCGCCGAGGCGAAACACCGCCACATGCCGGTCGGCCACCAGTGCGCACACGCCGGTGCTGGGCAGGATGTCGTCGACCGCGCAGATGTCGGTCCAGGCGAGTGTGTCTTCAGTGCTTTGGGGAAGTGCGCTCATGGCGTGATGCTTTCAAAAGTGGGTTGCGCATGCGGTGGAGGCACAGCCGGCCAGATGGACGGCTGCGCGCTCCACGCTCAGGCTGCCTGGGCGATGGGGATGACCTTGGCTGCACCGCGCACGCGTTCATCGGCGGTGGCAGGCCGGATCTGGCCGCGCTCCTGTACGAACAGCACGTTCTCGTCGCCCTTGTCGCTGTTCACGAACGAGCGGAAGCGCTTGCGCGTTTCGGGGTCGGTCACGGCGGTCTTCCATTCGCACTGGTAGGTGTCGACCACGCTCTGCATCTGCGCTTCCAGCTCGGCGCACAGGCCCAGGCTGTCCTTTTGCAGCACGTCCTTGAGGTAGTCGAGGCCGCCTTCGAGGTTCTCGCGCCAGGTGCTGGTGCGCTGCAGCCGGTCGGCCGTGCGCACATAGAACATCAGCACCCGGTCGATCATGCGCACCAGCTCGTCCTTGTTCAGGTCGGACGCGAACAGCTCGGCGTGGCGCGGCTTCATGCCGCCGTTGCCGCAGATGTACAGGTTCCAGCCCTTTTCGGTGGCGATGATGCCGATGTCCTTGCCCTGCGCCTCGGCGCATTCGCGCGTGCAGCCCGAGACGCCGAACTTGATCTTGTGCGGGGCGCGCAGGCCCTTGTAGCGGTTCTCCAGCTCCACGGCCAGGCCGACGCTGTCACCCACGCCATAGCGGCACCAGGTCGAGCCCACGCAGCTCTTGACCGTGCGCAGCGACTTGCCGTACGCGTGGCCCGACTCGAAGCCGGCGGTGATCAGCTCTTCCCAGATCAAGGGCAACTGCTCCAGGCGTGCGCCGAACATGTCCACCCGGGCACCGCCCGTGACCTTGGTGTACAGGCCGTACTTCTTGGCCACCTGGCCCACGGCGATCAGGCCGTCGGGCGTGACCTCGCCCCCGGGCATGCGCGGCACGACCGAATAGGTGCCGTCCTTTTGGATGTTGCCCAGGTAGTAGTCGTTGCTGTCCTGCAGGCCCGCCAGCTCTTTCTTGAGCACGAACTCGTTCCAGCACGATGCGAAGACGCTGGCCGCCACCGGCTTGCAGATGTCGCAGCCCAGGCCCTTGCCGTGCTTGGCCAGCAGGTCGTCGAAGCTCTTGATCTGGCCCACGCGCACCAGGTGGTAGATCTCCTGGCGCGAGTACGCGAAATGCTCGCAGATGTGGTTGTTGACGGCCATGCCGCGGCGCGCCATCTCGGCCTTCATGACCTGGGTGACCAGGGGCACGCAGCCGCCGCAGGTGGCGCCGGCCTTGGTGCAGGCCTTCATCTCGGCGATGGTGCAGACGCCATTGCCCACGGCCTCGCAGATGCCGCCCTTGGTGACGTTGTTGCACGAGCAGATCTGCGCCGTGTCGGGCAAGGCATCCACGCCCAGGCCGGGCTTGGCCTTGCCGTCGCTGGACGGGAAGATCAGGAACTCGGGGTCTTCGGGCAGCGCGATGCCGTTCAGGGCCATCTGCAGCAGCGTGCCGTATTCGGTCGCGTCGCCGATCAGCACGGCGCCCAGCAGCTGCTTGCCGTCTTCGCTGATGACGATCTTCTTGTAGACCTGGCGGCGCTCGTCCACATACTGGCAGGTGCGGCTGTGCGGAGTCTTTCCATGCGCGTCGCCGATGCTGGCCACGTCCACGCCCATGAGCTTGAGCTTGGTGCTCATGTCGGCGCCGACAAACGCGGCGTCGGCATCGCCCGCAATGTGGCGGGCCGCCACGCGGGCCATGTCGTAGCCCGGGGCCACGAGGCCGAAGGTCTGTTCGTTCCACGAGGCGCATTCGCCGATGGCATAGACGTCATGGTCGCTGGTGCGGCAGGCGCTGTCGATGGCCACGCCACCGCGCGGGCCGATGGCCAGCAGGCTCTGGCGGGCCAGTTCGTCGCGCGGGCGGATGCCGGCGGAGAACACGATCATGTCGGTCTCCAAGTAGGTGCCGTCGGCAAACACCATGCGGTGGCGTGCGCGGGCGCCGTCGGTGATCTCCTGCGTGTTGCGGCCGGTGTGCACCTGCACGCCCAGCTCCTCGATCTTGGCGCGCAGCACGCGGCCGCCGCCCTCGTCCACCTGCACGGCCATGAGGCGCGGAGCGAACTCGACCACGTGCGTTTCCAGGCCCATGTCGCTCAGCGCCTTCGCGCATTCGAGGCCCAGCAGGCCGCCGCCCACGACCACACCGGTCTTGGACTTGGCGCCCGAGGCCTGCATGGCCTCCAGGTCTTCGATGGTGCGGTAGACGAAGCAGTGCTCACGGTCGCGCCCGGCCACCTGCGGCACGAAGGGGTTGGAGCCGGTGGCCAGCACCAGCTTGTCGTAGGTGAGCACTTCGCCATCGGCCGTGGTCACGGTGCGGATGCGGCGGTCTACCGACGCGGCCCGTGCGGCCAGCCGCAGGGTGAAGCCGGTGCGCTCGAAGAAGCCCGGCTCCACCAGGGAGAGTTGTTCGGCTGAGGTGCCGCTGAAGAAGGCGGAGAGATGCACCCGGTCGTAGGCAGCGCGGGGCTCCTCGCACAGCACGGTGACTTCCACGCCGGTCATGCCGGTTTCCGCCAGGCTTTCGAGGAACTTGTGGCCCACCATTCCGTGGCCGATGAGAACAATTTTCATGATCGTGGTCCTGCAATGACCCGGCTGACCTGGAGAGCTCGAAGCAGGATGGGCATGCGTTGCCGGACCGTGGGTCGGCGCCGCTCCCTCACCCTCCGCGGTAGCACGGGTGTGGTTTGGAACAACCAGGCGAAAGGCAACGAGGCCAAGGCCCGCCTGGGTTCCGCCATCATTAGCGGAGGGGTGTCGTCGGCCCGCAGGCAGCTTCACCGGCGGGTATTTACCCAGCTGCAATATCCATGCCGGGGTGTGATGGCGCGGAGAAACCGGCCCGCAGGGCCTTTTGAGCGATGGCGCGCCACGCTGCCTGCACGTGCCGTGGCATGGCGCATCAATGCGGTGCAAGGCAGCCCCAACATAGGGCGGGAGGGCGTCTGCAGCGGGCCGTGCCAGGCAGGCACAGGGCCCAGGGACCACGGCCCCCCGGCACACGGGCTCAGGTGAGGGGCTGGGCGTACGCAACGCCGCAGACACGCGGCGTGGAATGCCGATGCCTGATCACTTCGCCCGAACCCTGCTGCCGCTTCGGGTCCGGCCGGCCGTGCGCGGCCATTTTTTGGTGTTCAAACCCGCGATCCGGATGCAAACTTCCGCGGGAAGCCATCGCCCTCGGGGAGACCTTCTCTCACCGCAGCCACAAAGACACCACCATGACAGAACGCAGATCCACCAGCGACAGGCGCAGCGGCACCGACCGCCGGCAGGAGGAACAAGGCCCTCCCACCCACTACGAACGGCGGCGCACGATCGAGGCGCGGCAACCCGAACTGACCGAGCTGCACCTGAGCGACGAAGAACTTCGTGCCCTGGGGTTCCAGCAAGGCGGGCCGGGCTCCCCAAAACCCGGCTGATCCGGGCCGCCGCACGCGCAACCTCGGCGCCAGCCGGCGCGGCCAGAGCCCATCAATGCCCGTTGTCGGCCACCGTGAGCACCCGGTGCGCCACCATGTCCAGCGCGGGCCGCGTGATGCCCTGCTTGTCGGTCCAGACCTTGGGCACCAGGCTGCCGGCAAGGGCCAGCGCATCGCCATCGCGCAGGTGGTGCAGCGACGCACGCACATCGCTGTCGAACGCAATCACGTTCACGAACAGCGTCTCGCCATCGGAAGTGCTGGCACGCACCTTGGCCACGGTGAAGAGCTTGCCGGTCTTGTCGGTCCGCTGCTCGGCATCGCCGTACAGGCGCCCTGACACCAATCCATCGATCATGCGAATCCTTGGCCCCGGGGACGCACCGGGGGGCACGTGACAGCGGGGGCAGTTGGTTTGTGGGGCACCTGAAGCGGGCCCTGGGTGGCGCCGCAGCCGAAGCACCGCAGAGATGACGAGCCCGCATTGGGCGGCGCCAGCAAAAAAGCCCAGAACCTTTCGGTTCTGGGCTTTTGCTATCAATGGTCGGCGTGGCGGGATTCAAAGAACACCCTACATACCTTGCAAATACTAGCAAAAGCCACCTGACGCGCCGGAGTTGCCCCTAAAGTTGCCCCACGCACCAAGCTGCCGCGATTCTCACACAGACGCGTACCGCCGCGTCGCATCACACATTACGAATCGACCGAGGGGCGGAGTGAAAGCCATACTAGCTCCCCCGCGGCCTTGCTGGACGCATCCTGCAGGCGATTGAAGAGCTCCAGCCGTTCATCGAGATTTGCAGCGGCCTGCCCCAACTCCGCGCGCTGCTCCGGCGGGCAATCATCCCACGCCGTCAGGTAGTCCATCGCTGTAAGGGCGTCCCACACGCTGTGCCGACTGCCTTCGAGCACGCGGTCCACAGCGGCCGACGCCCGGGCGTGCTGGTCCGGGGTGACCTCCCCGCCCGCGCTCTTTCGAAATATCACTTCCATCGCTCTTACTCCTGCGGATCGAGGTCGCTCACGATGACGAGTTGCACCTCTTTTGTCGGATCTTGGGGGCCGTGCTTGAACAGCGCGACCGGCGGCAGCTGAATCAGGGCCTCGGCCTGCTCGATCGTGCCGTGCAGCCAGGCGTGCCAGTCACCCTTTTCAAGCGGCACCACGGTGCGCTTGTCCTGCATGTGCTGCGGGCGCTTCGGGTCTGGCCGGTGCATCAGCCTCAGCAGTGGATGCGCGTCGCAGTTCTGCGTGACCATGGTGAAGTTGAGCAACACCTCGCCCGTGGACGGGTCAGTCCACTCGTTCCACAGGCCGGCCAGGCCCCATTGCTCGCCATCGGCCCGGGAGAACTGCCACGCGGTGTGTACGCCGTCCTGCCAATACGGCTCGACGTAGCTCTGCGCAGGGATGATGCAGCGCTGACCACGGCGCCACGGGCCGCCGTAGGTCCACGATTTGACCATCCCCTCGCGCCTTGCGTTGACGGTCGACAACCGCTTGCCGTCCTTGCCCTTGGGAATGCTGGTTTGCGAGTCCGGCGGGATCATGCCCCACTGGCCCACAACAAGCTCCGCGGCCTGCCCAGCGCCCCGCAAGAACGGCCCACGGTAGAGCGGGCTCATCTTGTCGCGCCACTCCTCCTCTGGCAGATCACCGAAGTGGAGAACAAGCTGCTCCCGGCCCGGAACTTCGTAGAAGGTGCACATGCAGCACATTCTGCCGCGCATCGGATACACTGTAAATATGTACAGTATTTTGGATTCCCCGCTGCCGGTGCCCTACGACGTGGCCGTGCAGTCGCTCGCTCTGCCGATCTGCGGCGTGAGCGTGCGCGCGGGGTTTCCGTCGCCGGCAGATGATTTTGTGGTGGAGCGGCTGGACATCATGCAGCTGCTTGTGGTGCACCCGCAGGCCACCTACTTCTGGCGGGTCAAAGGCGATTCCATGCGCGATGCCGGCATCGAGGACGGCAGCATCATTGCGGTGGACAAGGCAGTGCGCCCAAAGCATGGATGCATCGTGGTGGCAATCGTGGACGGCGAGTGCACTGTGAAGTACTTGCACCAGCGCGCCGGCCGCATCAAATTGCGCGCGGCCAACCCCACGTACCCGGATATCGTGCCGCGCGACAGCCAGACCATTGAGGTCTGGGGCGTCGTGCGCGGGTGCGTGAAGATTTTCCCGACCAGCTAACCAAGGGCGCCAGAGAGTGCACTGCCATGTATGCCTTGGTCGATGGGAACAACTTCTACGTCTCGTGTGAACGGGTGTTCCGGCCGTCCCTGAACGGCCGGCCCGTGGTTGTGCTGAGCAACAACGATGGCTGCGCCATTGCCCGCAGTAACGAAGCCAAGGCCCTGGGCATCAAGATGGGTGCGCCCTGGTTCCAGATCCAGCACATGGAGGACACGCACGGCCTCGTAGCGCTGAGCGCGAATTTCACCCTGTACGGCGACATGAGCAACAGGATGATGAGCCTGGCCGCCGGCCTGGGGCCGACGCAGGAGATCTACTCGATTGACGAGAGCTTTGTCGGGCTGCATGGCATGCGCGGCGACCTGACGAAGCGCAGCCGGGCCATACGCGAGCGCATCGACCGCTGGGTGGGCATCCCGTGCGGGGTCGGCATTGCGCCCACGATGACGCTGGCCAAGCTGGCAAACCACATCGCCAAGACGGCTGAGCGCAAGCCGGGCAGCTACCCCAGCGAATTGGCTCAGGTCTGCAATCTGGCCGCCCTGCCCGCTCAGGACTTTGACGACGTGCTGGCGGCGACTCTTGTAGAAGAAGTCTGGGGGGTGGGCCGCAAGATCGGCGCGCAGCTGCACGAAGGCGGCATCCACACAGTGCTGGACCTTGTTCGCATGGACCCGGCCACGGTGCGCCGGCGCTGGAGCGTCGTGCTGGAGCGAACCGTGCGCGAGCTGCAGGGCATGCAATGCATGCAACTGGACGATGCGCCGGACCCCAAGAAAGAGATCGCGTGCACCAGGTCATTTGGCAGCACCGTGACGGACCTCCCCCCGCTGATCGAGGCCGTGAGTGAGTTTGCGAGTCGGGCCGCGGAAAAGCTGCGCAAGCAGGACAGCCTGGCCAGCCAGTTGCTGGTGTTCTGTCACACCTCGCCGTTCCGCGACGGCCCGAGGTTCAACAAGTCGGTGGTCGTGCCGCTGCGCAGGCCCACGGCGGACACGGGGAAACTGGTGTGGGCCGCGGCCGCCGGCATGCGACGCATGTACGAGCCAGGCTATCGAATGGCAAAGGCTGGGGTGATGCTGCTGGACCTGATGCCGGGCAGCGTGCTGCAGTGCGAGCTGGATCTTGAAGACGAGGACCACCGCGACCGCAGCGAGTTGATGAAGGCGATCGACGCGCTCAACACGCGGTACGGCAAGGGGACCGTGCACTCTGCCGCTACAGGGGGCAGCAGCAAAGCGACGAAGGGCTGGGGGATGAGGCAGGAGAGGCGCACGCCGCAGTACACGACGCGGTGGGAGGATGTGCCCGTCGCGCGCGCTTAGGCTCAGCTGCCGAGCACTCGCTCACCACCGTTCACCTGTCGAAGTGACTCTGCTCCACAGGAAAAACAGGTCACGCGAGCCAAGCCGGTGACGGATTTGGGCATCCACAAAAAAGAGTAAGGGACACGTCCACCAGCGTAGCCAATCACGATTTCACTTGCCCCACACTTCAGGCACTCCAAGACCAGATCTGCTCCGGTTGAAGTTGCTGAGACATGAGCCTCAACGAGTGGGTTTGCATCCATGAACTCACTCTATAGAGAGCGCCCGCAACAAATACCCACAATTTGCAAAATATTGCAACATCAAATACGTCTGACACAGTGGGAAATCTGCATTGGTAACAGTATTGGAATGCAACGCAACCTACAACCTATTACCAACAGAGACCCTATCTTCCAGCCACTTGACCTTTCGGCCAAATGGACTACCGGGGTGGTATCTAAAGTCCGCTCCGTGCGAGTAGCGGCTCTATCGGGCGCACAGATTTATCAGGACGGTGACTATGTCCTTCGCGAAGCTACCGGTGTGTTGGAGTTGATGGGACACCGAGAGGGCGCTGTCCGAACCGAACTTGTGATCGGTTTTTCCAGCGCAGAACAGTTGCCCCCGCCCATGTTCTACCTGGACGAAGCTCGTGCCCTGGGCACTATGTCTCTGCCTTCCGAATGCTTTGGTGCGTTCTTGCAAGTGGCTCAACTCAACAGTGCACATTTCAGGATCAGCAGCAATGGCGAGTTGAATGCTCTGGCGTCGGACCCGGCGATGTTTCAGCAGATCCGGGAGCAATTCCTCACCGGGGCGCAGGCTCAACTTGAAGCTTGAAACACGACAACATATACACGGAGACAAAGCGTGCCTCAAGACTTCTTAAAGCAGATTGTCAATATGGAGTTGCCTCAGACATTCCACGACGAAGCGTCAATCGACAAGATACGCGTTCTTGTTGCAGCCGAGTTAGTCGAGGCGAGCCTCCCAAATCCCGGTGAAGAGGGTTCAGCGACGGTCACATACGTCACACCAGTGGGGCGAGCAACGGCATCTGGACCGCGGCGCCCTACGTTGTGACAGGGGTTAGCTGTCACTTAACTCAAAGCGCCGATGAAATCAGTGCAAGAACTTCAAAAGCCAGCAAACCCCGTCATCTGAACTAGCCCAGAATCGGGCCGCGAGACCGCACCAGCCCTGGCGCGGCCTGGGGTCGGCAGGGTCAGCAAAAACGGCCTATCAAGAGGGTAGGCGCGGCGGGGTCTCGACTGCGCGCCGGGATGCTCAGGCCATCCCCGTCCTGGACTGAGTCGCCCCCCTGCCACCGGCCGGCGCGCGGGGCCATGGCGGGGCCGACAAGGCGCCAAGGCCGGTACGGCAGGGGGGGTCGGGCGCCGTCAGGGCGCCAGCTCGTCTATGGGCGTAAAAAAGGCCACCGTGAAGGGTGGCCCGTGATTGGTCTGAGATGGTCAGACCGCGTGCTCTTGCTCCGACGCCGCACTCGCAAGACGCTGGGCCGCGATGTCGAAGTAGTGCTGGTCCTGCTCAATGCCGATGAACTGATAGCCCAGCTCGAGCGCGGCCACGCCCGTGGACCCGGACCCCATGAACGGGTCCAAGATGACACCGCCAGGGGGCACAGCTTGGCACAGCTGGCGCATCAGGTCCACAGGCTTACCAGTCATGTGGAATTTCTTGCGGTGGTCTACCCGCTCGCGAACCACGCCAGGCCATGGGCCGCCATGCACTGCCGGTGCGAGCGGGCCGTTTGATCCCCATACGACGTATTCCGCCTGGTGACGGAAATAGCCCTTGTGTGGTGCGCGGGAGGATTCGGTCTTGTCCCACGGCACCAGCCCGCGCCACACCAAGCCGCCCGACTGGAATGCATCCGTGAGCGTAGGCAGCTGCCGCCAGTCAGTGAAAACCATGGCATATCCGCCAGGGCGCAGCGCCTGGCGCACCAGCGACACCCAGCAGCTCACCCAGAACGCCCAGCTGCGGCCGTCGCGGTTGTCACCGGAGAAGTTGAGGTTGTGGCCGGCCCCTTCGGCCGGGCCGCCCTGCACGTACTTTGCGGCCGGGGACTGCATGCGGTCCCCGCGCATCATCCCGCCGCTGCTGTACGGAGGGTCGGTGATGAGGGCATCAACCTGCAGGCCGAGCTGCTGCAGAACTTGCATGCTATCGCCGCGGTAGATAGTGGCGCCGCCGATCTGGCGGCATTCGAGGGGTTGTGTGGCCAGTGTGGCCGAGCGAGTGCTGTTCATGGTCTTTCATGGGTGGTGGCACTCGCTGGCGCTCTGGTGTGGGGCTCACGGCCCGCAGGTGGTTCATCGTCCCGCAGCGCGGGCACTTGATCGCAATTTCTACAAACGCAGCCTCTGCGAGCTTTCGCGCGCAGTGGCCGCAACGGATTTCTTCCATGGTGTCGGCATCGCCTAAGATGCGTCCCGCCTGTGCACAGGTGATGGGGCCGCGGGCCAATGCCGTGGGCAATCACGGCGGAGGGGTTTGCGCTGGGTGTTACAGCACCCTTCACATTCGCCCTATCTTTTTTCGAGGATCAACCGCAAGCCATTGCGGTGCAAGCGTAAGCAGCTATTTATTTCGTAGCATCACCCTCCCCGTCGCCCACGGTGTAGGGCTCAAAGCGAACGACTTCCTCGCCCAGCCAAGCATTCAGCTCGCTGAACCGCGCCTGTAGCGGCACGATCTCATTGCGGGCGAAGACTTCGGCGGCCGGCCGCACGGCACCGAAGCCGCCGGTATTGCTGGGCACCACGCCCATGAGCTGAGGCGGGATGCGGTGGGCCGCCAGCAGGTCGTCGCGGCTCACGTTCTTGATGTTGAAAAACTCGTCCTTTGCGGCCACCTCGGACAGGGGGATCACCTGGATGCCGTCCTTCTTGCCGTTGGGCGCGTGCATAAACAGGTTTTTGAAGTTGCCCGGCCCCTTGCTCTTCTTGAGGGCGTCGCGTAGCGCATCGACGTCGCCCTGCTGCTGGGCTGCATCCGACAGGTACAGGATGAATCCGGCGTGCGAGCCGTTGTTGTAATACTTCCGGCGGAATAGGGTTGCGGATTCGTTGAGCCAGGCCGACTGCAGCGCGGCCAGGTACTCGGGCAGGCCGTACACCTCCTGATTCACATCCGGCTCCATCAGGTGGAACACCGCCCCGCGCTTGAATTCGTGTTCGGTCCTGTAGCCTTGCACGAAAAAATAGTTATCCAACTCCGAGCCGCGCCGCATGTACTTGGCCAGCGTGTGGCGCAGGGGCAGCGAGCCGCCCAACCGGTTGCGCGGCCGCTCAAGGTAGGCATTGCCGAAGGTTAAAAAGTCCAGCGCATACTTGCTGAACGTCGCGCGGTCCAGCAGCTTGTGCGGCTTGAAAGTGCTGGCCAGCACATTGCGTTTCACGTAGAGCGCACTCGCATGGTGCGGGCTCGCGCGAAACGACTTGGCCAGGCCGTCCCAGCTCAATGGCGGCTCGTACCACTTGCCGTTGATCCAGCTTTCCACGTAGTCCAGCATTTCCCCCTGCATCACTGGTGCGGGCTCGCCGAAGGTGAAGGCCTCGATCTGCGAGCGCTCGCCTGTTGCTGGCGTGGTGGTGGCGGCCGTATCGGCCTGGCTGGTGCCAGCTGTCATTAGAAAATCTCCATGAGTGATTGATTGGCGCTGGAGCTACCTTCCAGCGGCTCGTTGTCGAGTGCGTGCATGCACGCCCATGCCAGATCCGCGTGCCCGGTTTGTTCGGTGCGGCCGGCGGTGTAGGTGGCCTGGCTACCGCTGGCGGTCAAGGTGCGCTTGATCGACATGAAGGCCTGCGCCAGGTCAATGCCCACGGCGCCGTTGTCGAACTCCAGCCGGCCTTTGCTGATGATGCTTTTGGCTTTCAGCACCAGCATGGTTTTGACTTCCACCGAGTAGTTGATGGCCTTGGCCGCCGGGTAGAACTTGCTGACCAGCTCGAACACGCCGCGGCCCATGCCGGTGGTGTCGATGCCGATGTGCGCGACGTTGTAGCGCTCCGTGATCTTCTTGATGGCATCGGCCTGTGCTTCGTAGTCCAGCCCGCGGAACTGCTGGGTTTCCAGCACCCGGAATTTGCCGCCGGGCTTTGCAGGGGGCGCCAGCACCACGAGCCCGGCCGAATCGCCAGTGCGCGAAGGGTCATAGCCCACCCACACCGGCCGGTAGCCGAACGGCCGCAGGGTCAGCTGGTGCACGTCACTCCACTCCACCCAGCTGTCGACCATGCAGGCCTGCAGCTCCGACAGCGGGAAGATGCTGAACGTGTCGTCCATGAACCCGCACATCAGCAGATTGGCGAATTCCTCGGGGCTGTACTCGTGGCGCAGTTCCTCGATATCGAACAGGTTGCACCCGCCGTGCATGGCGTCCAAGATCGTGACGATCTGGCGCCAAATCTTGTCCTCGCCCGTGAAGCCGCCGGCCAGGTGCGTGTGAGACAGATCGAGCTTGACGCGGTCGGACTTGGCGCGCTTCCTGTTGTAGCGGTCGCCGCTCCACAGCGCATAGGCGGGGTGCTGGATGCTGGATGGCGTGGAGAAGTAGGTCTTGCGCCAATGCTTGTGCATGGCCATGCCCGACGCCACCTTGTTCAACTCGTCAAACTTGCGCGTCCAGAAGCACTCGTCAAAGTAAAAATTGCCGTGGTAACCCTGCGCCGTCAGCGCATTGGTCCCCAAGAAATACAGCGTGGCGCCATTGCTCAACACAATGGGATCGCCCGACAGCTCCACGCCGCAGGCCTCTTTGGCAAAGGCAATGATGTACTGCTTGAAGATGTGCGCCTGGGCCTTGGATGCCGACAGGAAAATCTGATTGCGCCCGGTCTCCAACGCATCGGCCAGCGCCTCCCGGGCGAAGTACCACGTCGCGCCGATCTGCCGTGACTTCAGGATGAAGCGCGTGCGCTGATCGTGCGCGGCGCGCCAGGTCTTCTGATACCCGAACAGAGAGCCCGCGAAACAGTCCAGCAGCTGCTGGTGCTCGTTCTCATCGAAGTGGTTGCGCTCGGGCTGCTTCTTGGGCTTGTCGTTGCGACGGTTGATGGCGGGGTTCAGGTCCGCTTCCTTGCCCGTTTTCTCGTACTTGTGCACTCGGGCCAGGCGCTCCATCTGACGGCCGAGCAGGTCGATTTCCTTGTAGTCGCCGCCGGTCTTGTTGTCCTTCATGACCAGCTGCGCCATGCGGGTTTCAATCACCGCCTCAACGCGGTCCACGGGTTGCGCCTTCTCCCACTGTTCGGCATCCTTCCACCCCTGCACGGTGGAGCGCGGTTCTTCGATGTAAGCCGCAATGGTCGTGATCGCCCACCCCTGCCAGAACAGGTGCCGCGCCGCGCGGCGCTTATCGGCCGCCAGGCCGGGACCGGGCAGCGTGGAAAAGGGCAAGGCTTTGGCGATGGCGTCTGCAGACATGGCGCCAAGTTTGGGCCGCCAACCCGTGAAAAAGCACACGCTCACCTGCCCTACTGCATGTGCCTGAACGCTGCACATGCGGCATTGATTGATGGCTTCGCGCGACGGCGAGACGATGGCAACCACTGCAAACCATCGCACTCAACGCAACCGAGGAACCCCATCACCATGGCATCCAAGACCCCTGAGACAGCAGCGCAGAAGTCGCTGAAATCCAAGTTCTTCCGCGTGGCCACCGAAGGCGCCACCACTGACGGCCGCGCCATCACCCGCGACCAGATCAACCAGATGGCGAAGAACTTCGACCCGGCGAAGTACGGCGCCCGGGTGTGGGTGGAGCACATGCGCGGCCTGTACGCCGACAGCCCGTTCCGAGCGCACGGCGACGTGCTCGCAGTCGAAGCCCGCGACGTCGAAGACGGCAAGCGCGCACTGTTCGCGCAAATCAAGCCGCTGCCCGAGCTGGTGGCCATGAACAAGGCCGGCCAGAAGATCTACACCAGCATCGAGGTGCACCCCAAATTCGCCGACTCGGGCGAGGCGTACCTCACGGGCCTGGGCGTCACCGACAGCCCGGCCAGCCTGGGCACCGAGGTGCTGACATTCGCGGCGCAAAAGCCCGAAGCCAGCCCGTTCACCAAGCGCAAGAGCGAGGCCGGCGCGCTGTTCAGCGAAGCGGTGCACACCGAGCTGATTTTTGAGGAAGACGAGACACCCGAGGCCGAGCCCAAGGCGTCCAAGTTCTCCACTGTGCTGGATGGCCTGGTGAAGCGCTTCACCGGTAAGACGAAAGACGACGACGCCCGCTTTGCCGAAGTGCTCAAAGGTTTTGAAGCCTTCGGCACCTACGCCGAAGCGCAAGAGAAGGCGCACGACGACTTGAAGGCAGAGCACGCCGCCCTGGCCAAGACCTTCACCGAGCTGTCGGGCAAGCACGACGCCCTGGTGAAACGCCTGGAAGAAACCCCCGAGTCGGGCTTCACCGCCCGTCCACCAGCGAGCGGCGGCGACGGCGCACCCAAGACCGACTGCTGATCCCCAAGCGCCCAAACCACCCCAATCAAGCCCCAATCCCTCACCCTGGAATACCGACATGCACGCCATCACCCGCCAGGCCGTATCGGCCTATGCATCCCAACTCGCCACCCTGAACTCCGTTCCCAGCGCGGCCGAGAAGTTCACCGTCGCCCCCACCGTGGCGCAGACCCTGGAAACCAAAATTCAGGAGTCCGCAGACGTGCTCAAGCGCATCAACATCGTGCCCGTACGCGAGCAACAGGGCGCAAAGCTGGGCCTGGGCATCGGCGGCCCTGCAGCCAGCCGCACGAACACGAAGCTCAAAGACCGCGCCACGCGCGATCTGTCTACGCTGGACGGTACCCAGTACCACTGCTTCCAGACAAACTTCGACACCCATCTGGACTACGCGAAGCTCGACATGTGGGCGAAGTTCAAAGACTTTCAAACCCGTGTGCGCGATGCCCTCGTCATTCGCCAGGCCCTCGACCGCACCATGATCGGTTTTAACGGTGTCGCCGCAGCTGCTGAAACCGACATCACGGCAAACCCCATGCTGCAGGACGTCAACAAGGGCTGGCTGCAGCAGCTGCGCGAGACGGCGCCCGAGCGCGTGATGGACGAAGGTGCGGCGGGCGCTGGCGCCATCAAGGTGGGCGATGCTGCAGGCGCGCATTACAAGAACCTCGACGCGCTGGTGATGGACGCCCTCAACCTGCTGGACCCCTGGTTTCACAACGACACCAGCCTGGTGGCGATGGTCGGCCGCGACCTGCTGCACGACAAGTATTTCCCGATGGTCAACGTGAAACAGGCGCCCACCGAGCAACTGGCCGCGCAGGTCATCATGGGCCAGAAGGCTATCGGCAACGTCACGGCGGCGGCCGTGCCCTTCTTCCCGGGCGCATCCATCCTCATCACCAGCTGGGACAACCTGTCCATCTACTGGCAGGAGGAAACCCGCCGCCGCATGTTCACCGACAACGCCAAGCGCGACCGCTACGAGAACTACGAGAGCGTGAACGAAGCCTACGTGGTGGAAAACCTGGGCAAAGCGGTGCTGCTGGAAAACATCGAGCTGGCCTGAGCGGGGCGCCATGACATCCCCCGCCCGAGCCCACAAACTGCGCGTGCTGGCCGAGCTATCGTCCAGGGCCGCGCCCCACGGCCAAGAGGTCCGGGGCACCGCCTACGAACTGATGCTGCGCCAGCTCGCCGAACACAAACGGCTGCTCAGAAGCATCCAGTCTGTGGAACGGAAGATCGAGGCAAAGCGCGAGCTGCTGGCCGTGTACGACGAATACCTGGTCGGCGCGCTCGCGGGCGGCCAGGGCGCGCACGACATGGTGCTGGTCACGCTGATGGTGTGGCACATGGATGCCGGTTCCTGGGTTCGCGCCCTGGAGCTGGCCCGCTATGTGATCGCCAACGGCCTGGCGATGCCGGCCGACTACTCGCGCACACCCGCCGTGATCTTGATCGACATGGCCGCCACCGCGGCGCTGGATGGAAAGCTGTGTGGTGATGAGGCAGTGCGCGTGCTCGCAGAAGTCGCGCAGCTGACCGAAGCCCACGACGCGCCCGACCAAGCCCGCGCCAAGCTGTTCAAGGCCATCGGCTATGCCGTGGTGGGCCGCACCCCGACGAATACGCCCGACTACACAACGGTGGACGAAACCAAGGCCCGCGCGGCCATGGCGCAGTTTGTCCGCGCAAACGAATTGTTCGCGCAAGTCGGCGTGAAAAAAGACATGGAGCGTTTGGAGCGACGTTTGAAGAACGCAGCGCCAGCCTCCTGACCGAGCGTACCCCGCACCCTGGCGGCTCCGGGTGCCGCGACCCAAGGGCGTAAGCCCGGCGGTCAACGCACCCGGACCACCGCCACCTTATTCACCACCCCGAGGCCTACCCCGTGAGTTTCGTAGCCACAGCCAAACCCCCCGTTGTCGGCGCAGAGCTGCCCGTGCAAAACCACCCGTGGTTTCCCGCCATCTCGCCCGACCGCCTGCGCCTGGCCTGCCGCCTGGATGGCACAGTCACGCCCGACCGCTTGCGCCTGGCGCTGGTGGCGGCCCTGCGCAGCGTAAACGGCGAGCTGCGCGCCTGGCGCGATGCGCACCAAGCCATGGGCTATGCCTCGCTGTCGGCCGTGCCTTGCGATGAACTGGACGGCGCGAGCGAGAACGAAGCGCGCTATCTCCTGGCCGTCTATTCCCACGTGCAGGCCGACCTGGCCGAGGCGTACCGCGACATCAGCACCACGCCATCGAGCGACGGCAAGGGCGACCGCATCAAAGAAAAGATCGAGAGCCGGGCCGACTCCCACCGCCAGGCCATGCGCTGGGCTATCTCCGACATCCTGGGCATCGGCCGCACCACCGTGGAGCTGATCTGATGCCGCAAGCCATCGCCCGCGACCACGAAACACTCGACCAAATTTGCCTGCGCACTCTCGGGACCACGCGCGGCACGGTCGAGGCCGCGCTGAACCTGAATCCCGGCCTGGCCGCCAAGGGCGTGCACCTGGCGGCCGGCGATGCCGTGCAGCTGCCCGACGCGCCCACCACCACCACCCGACCAACCATCAACCTGTGGGATTGATCCACCATGGACAGCACAAGCATTGCCAAAGCCGTGGGCGTGGAGGTTGCAAAGGCCTCCCCGCCCGTCACCGTCGCCGCCAACCAGCAAGGCGGCTTCTTCACCCTGAGCCCAATCACCACCCTGACGTGCCTCTACCTGACGCTGCAGATCGCCTACTTGGTGTGGAAATGGCAGAACGAACGCGAGGACCGCAACGCCAGGCGCGATGCGGTGCAGCCATGAGCGGCAGCACACGCCAGCGTATCGCCGTCGCGCTACTGTCACTGTCTGCCGCGGGCTTCGCCACATGGAAGGCCAGCGAGGGCGACGGCCCCACCAGCGTGCGGGCCGATGGCGCGGTGGTGCACCACCCCTACGTGCCCACGGCCGGCGACGTGCCCACCATCGGCCACGGTTCCACACGCTACGAAGACGGAACGCGAGTCAGTCTTTCCGACACGCCCATCACCCGCCAGCTGGCCGAGCAGTTGGCGCGCAACCTGCACAGCGCCGATGAATTGCGGTTCAAGGCCAGTCTGCCGGACGTGCTCCTGTATCCCGGCGAGTTCGACCTGTATCAAGACTGGGTCGGCCAGTTCGGCAGCGGCAATTGGCGCAAGCCGCAGTCGCCGCGCACCTGGCTGCTTCGGGGGGACTACGTGGGCGCCTGCCACGCGCTGCTGCAGTGGCGTTTTCAGGCCGGGCGAGACTGCCGCCTGCGCGAGAACTGGGGGCCGCAGGGCTGCAAGGGCGTGTGGACCCGCCAACAAAAGAGGCATGCGGACTGCATGGCGCTGCAATGAAAAAA
Organism: Acidovorax sp. Leaf191; assembly: GCF_001424425.1. GTDB lineage: Bacteria > Pseudomonadota > Gammaproteobacteria > Burkholderiales > Burkholderiaceae_C > Acidovorax. Next base: position 954,363 of record NZ_LMPT01000019.1, on the reverse strand, counting down.
GCTCTCAAAGCTCTGGCCATCACCGCGCTGGTGCTGGTGCTGCTCGCTGCGGCGGCCCTGGCCACTGCCTACATCACGTTTTGCGGTGGCCATCCGCACGGGATCTGCTGACATGCTGAGCACCATCAAAGCCTACGCCTGGCAGGCCGGCGCACTGGCGCTGGGCGCACTGTTGATCGCGCAAACCTTTCGCCTGCACTCCGAGCAACTGGCCCACCGCGATCTGATCGCCAGCACCGCCCGCGCATCCAAAGCGCGCACGGACGCTGTGCTCACCGATGAACGCGCCACCGCCACGAATGAGTCCACCCACGCAACCCACACCCTGGAGGCATCCGATGTTTTCACCCAAGGCCAGCCGGCGCGCGACGATGCTCTGCGCCTCGATCTGTCTCGCGCTGAGCGGCTGCGCGTCGATGCCGAGCGCCGAGCCGCCACCTATCGCGCGCAAGCCCAAGCCGACGACGCTGCCCGCCGCGGTCTTGCGGATCGACTTGAAACCCTCGACCGCCACATTGTCGAAGGCGTCCAAGTGGTCGGAGAACTCAGAGCGGTTGTTGACAAGCGAGACGCCGAAGTAGTCCTGCTGCGCTCCGTCATCGACGCCGACCGGCAGCTGTTGGAAGGCACGCCCGATGCTCAAGCCCAGTAGCCTGCGCGACCAGCTCACGGCCGCAGTGCCCTGGTTCGCGCAGAACCCCGAGAACCTGACGTTGTTCATCAACGCGGGCCGCATCATCACCACGGGCACCGGCACGCTGTCGTTTGAGTACGCCTACACCCTGCAGGTGGTGGCGCTGGGCTACGCCGGCCACGCCGATGCGCTGGTGGTGCCGATGCTGGAGTGGATTTCCCGCAACCAGCCCGAGCTGCTGGACAACCCCGACAAGCGAGAAAAGGCCCTGCGGTTCAACGTCGAGTTTCTGACCGACATCACCACCGACATCGGCTTTGAAATCGACCTGACCGAACGCGTGCTGGTGCGCCCGCGCGCCGGGGCGCCGGCCGGCGCCGTGGAGCTGCATCACGTGGCCGAGCCGCCGCACCCGGTCCACATCGATAAGCCAGAGCACTGGACACTGTGGATGCACGGCGAGCTGCTGGCCCAGTGGGACCACGACCCCCGTTAAGCCATGGACGATCTGCAGCGCTTGGAAGCGTGGCTTTCTCCACTGCTGGCCAAACTCACCGAAGCCGAGCGCCGGGGCCTGGCGCGCGAGGTGGCGCGCGACCTGCGCGCGGGCAATGTGGCCACCATGCGCGCGCAGCAGGCTCCGGACGGCACACCGTGGGAACCCCGCAAGCCCAATGCCCTGCGCGAACAGCGCGGCGCCGTTCGTCGCAATGCAAAGAAGTCTGCGCCAATGTTCCAGAAGCTGCGCGCCGCAAAGCACCTCAAGGCACAGGGCCTGACCGACGAAGCGGTGCTTCAGTTCGTGGGCCGAGCTGACCGCATCGCCCGTGTCCACCACTTCGGGCTGGAAGACCGCGTGAAGCCAGGCGGGCCGACATACCGCTACCCAGCGCGGCCCCTGCTGGGCATCACCGAAGCCCAGATGGCGCGGATTCAGGAACTGGTGCTGTCGCACCTTTCCCGGTAGCGCCACACCTGCGACACAGCTGCATGTGCACGGGGTGCACACAGGCGCAATCGGGTGCGTTTTCGCGCGCACGCGGGCACCATCGATTGCATGGAACGGCCCGTTGCTCAATCTGAATCACCCCTCGAAATTGGCCGCCGCTTAGAGAACATCTTGCGCGCGGGAACCGTGGCCGAAGTGCGCCACGGCAAGCCCGCACGCTGCCGCGTGCGCAGCGGTGAATTGCTCACCGACTGGCTACCCTGGACCAGCGGCAGCGCGGGCGGTCCGTCTCGCCGCCAGTGGTGGCCGCCGAAGGTCGGCGAGCAGTGCATGGTGATGGCGCCCGGCGGCGACCTGCTCAACGCCGTAGTGCTGCCCGGTGTCTACAGCGACAGGGCGCCGCAGGGCAGCGAGAACCCCAACGCCTACCGCCTCGACTGGAGCGAAACCGAAGGCATGGAGCACGACGCGGGCGCCGGAATGCTCACCATCACCTGCGAACAAGGCATCACCCTGCGCGTGGGCCAAGCCTTCATAGAGCTACGCCGGGATCGCATCGTCCTGTCTGCCGGTGGCGGATCTCTGGTGATCGACGCTGAGGGCGCCACCGGCTCGCCGGACGTCCTGGCGGGCGGCATCAGCCTGCGCAAGCACGTGCACGGCGGCGTCAAGCAGGGCGATGACGACACCGAAGGCCCCAAATGAACCGCTACACCGGCCACTCCATCACCGGCCTGGAGCACCTGCGCCAGTCCGTGGGCGACATCCTCACCACGCCTATCGGCTCACGCGTCATGCGCCGGGACTACGGCTCCCTGGTGCCCGAGCTGATCGACCATCCAGATACGCAGACCACGCAGATACGCCTGTTTTCTGCCATCGCAAGCGCCCTGATGCGCTGGGAGCCGCGCATGCGCCTGTCGCGCATCCTCGTGGCGCGCGAGGCCGACAAACCGGGCCGCCTGCAGCTGACGCTGGAAGGCACCCACCTGAACGAATACCGCCGCCAGCAGCCGCTGTCCCTGCAGCTCACTGTGACCGGACGCCGTGGCGGTGCTGCATGACAATTCCCGACCTGAACAAGCTGCCGGCGCCCACCGTGGTGGAACCGCTGGACTTTGAAACCATCTACGAAGCCCACCGCGACGAACTGCTGGTGCGCTACCCGGCCGCCGCTGAAGTCGTCGCGCTGGAGTCCGAGCCGCTTGCCAAGCTGCTGCAGGCCCATGCCTACCGCGAGCTGCTGTACCGCCAGCGCGTGAACGACGCGGCCCGCGCCTACCTGCTCGCCTTCGCCACAGGCGCCGACCTCGACCACAAGGGCGCCTTCTACGGCGTGCCCCGCCTGCTGGGCGAGGCGGATGCCCGCTACCGGGTGCGCATCCAGCTGCGTATTCGCGCTCTGGCCGGCAACGGCACCAGAGAACACTACGAACTCACGGCCATGACCGCATCGCAGAACGTGCGCGATGCCATCGCCACACAACCCTGGCCGGGTTCCGTCCGCGTTCAACTGTGGCTGCACGACACCAGCACGGCGGATGCCACACAGGCCGCCGTGCTCGCCGCGCTGAACGCCGACGACGCCCGCCCCCTGGGTGTGCCCGTGTCCGTGTCGCTCGCCCGGCCACGGGCTATCAACATCACGGCAGGCCTGGTGCGCGAGGCCGGCGCACCCACCACCCTGCTGGCGCAGCTGCAGGCCGCCCTGCCCGCCGCCCTGGCCAGCTATGCGCGCCTGGGCCGCGCCGTATCGCGCAGCTGGGTGACCACGCGCCTGCATGTGGAAGGCGTCGTGGCCGTGCGCTACCCGGACCCGTCCGCACCGGCAGACATCACCCCCATGGCGGACGATGAATACCCCGTGCTGGGCGCCCTACTGCTGATTGATGAGGGCATGCAGTGACCACCACCGCCCCCCCGTCGCGCCGGCACCTGCTACCCCCGCAGGCCACGCCGCTGGAACGCGCCATTGACCAAAGCGCCCCCCAGTGGGACGCCCTGGCCGCCGCGATCGGGTCGCCCAGCACTGGCACGCCCGATGCGTTCGCGCCCTGGCTGGCCGCAGAGTGGGGCCTCTCCCCCTTCGCGCGCTACTTTGCATCGGTCGATGCGCTGATGGCCGCCGGCAAACCCTGGCTTTTCGAGCGCGGCACCGCGGCCAGCGTGCACCGCGTGCTGGGCTGGGTCGGTTTTCCCGACGCGCGGGTGGACGAACGCGGCGCGCTGCTGCACATCAACCTCGGCCGCCCCGCCACCGCAGCCGAGATTGCGCGGATTGCCCACGTGGTGCGCGAGTCCGTGCCAGTGCACGTGCGCTTCTGGCGCGTGTTTTGGGGCCATGACCGCCGGCCGCTACGCCTGGACGGCGGCCAGCCGCTGGAAACCGCGCAGCTTGATGGATCTTCGGGCGTGTGGGTCAGCGTGGAAACCGGCGAGCCGGTAAAGGCCAGCTTCGGCATCCGCCATACCGGCACCACCACCAGCACCGCGGGCCAGCCGCTGGCAACCGCCACCGCCGCCTACGTCGCCAAGCTCACCCGCAATGACAAAGCGGTGCTCGACTGCTGGCGCCTGGACTCGCGCCTGCTGGCCAATGAGTTCGGCGGCATCGGCGAGCTGATGCGAGGCGAGGTGCCGACCTATGTGCGCGTGCAGGGCGAACGCGGCGTGCCAGGCACTGCCACGCAGGACGTAACCCTATGGAGCGCGCCACCTGCCGAGCCGGCAGGCACCGCGGACGCCATGGACGAACTGCCGCCAGCCCTGCCGCAACCGCAGGGATGGTCCGGCACCTGGGGCGCCCTGCGCTGGCGCCCGGTCTTCATCGAATCGAAATCAACGGAGAGCAACTGATGGCAACCCTGCAAGACGATGGGCGCATTGCCCTGGCCATGGCCATGGCCGCACAGCCCGTGCATTTGGCCTGGGGCCGTGGCCTGCCCGCCTGGGACGCTGTGGCCGAGCCCGAGCCCAGCAACGCCAGCGCCCTGGTGGACGAGGTGGGCCGGCGCCTGGCTACGTTCGTGGGCTACGTGGAGCCCAACCCGGCCGGAGAAATCGAGCTGCCCAGCGGCAGCAAATACGCGGTGGTGGCCGGCCCCACCCGGTGGCTGTACGTGCGCGTGGTCTTCAACTTCGAGGACGCGGACGGCGAAACCATCCGAGAAATCGGCATCACCTTCGGCGCCGCGCCCGTGGCCGGCCTGCCTGCGGGCCAGCGCTACTTCACGCCCGCGCAGATCGCCCAGCCCGGCCGCCTCTACACCCTGGAGCGTGTGCCCGCCTTCACCCGCAATGGCGCCGTGCGCCAGACCTTCGAATACGTCCTGCCCTTCTGACCATGGCCGCAAATCCAAACGCAATCTATGACCGGTTTGACCCGGCCAAGAACTACGACCGCCACCTGTTCCGCGCGGACCGCGTGCTGCAAAGCGCCGAGCTGAACGAATCGCAGCGCGCCCTGCACGCCCGAATTGCGGGTATCGCGGGCATCCTCATGAAAGAGGGCTCCATCATCAGCGGCGCGGGCATCATCGTGAACCACGACACGGGCGCCACCACCTGCGAGAGCGGGGCCATCTACGTGGCGGGCGCCGTGCGCGGCGTGCCACCGGCCGCGCTGGTGGTCGCCCCTGTGGGCGTGGTATTCGTCGGCGTGTACCTGGTACGCGACATCATCACCGAGCTGGAAGACCCCGAGCTGTTGAACCCGGCCCAAGGAACAGACGGCTTCCGCGAGCCCGGCGCCGCCCGCGAGCGCGTGCAGCTGGCCTGGGGCGTGCAGGGTTCCGGCCAGGCCGGCGAGTTCTTTCCGGTGTGGACGGTCGAAGACGGCTGGGTGCGGCCGAAGGAGGCGCCGCCCAACATCGACGCCGTCACCACCGCCATCAAAGCCTATGACGTGGCCAGCACGGGCGGCACCTACATCGTGCGCGGCATGGAGCTGCGCATGGCGGCCGATCTGCCCACCGGGGAGCAGGTCTACAACCTGGGCGAAGGCGCCGCGCGCATCAACGGCGCCGCCCTGGAGCTACCCAGCGGCCGGCGCGTGGTGTTCAACGGGACGCCCGATCTGCAGTGGATCGACAGCGAGCCGCATCTGTCGGCCACCAACGACGCGCAGCGCATCGACTTCGACCGCTGGCCCATGGTGGGCGAGCCGCAGGTGCGCGTCATAAAGCGCCGCACGGTGGACGTGGTGCACGGTGGCTTTGTGGGCGCGGCCGACCCGCTGCCTGACAACAGCGTGCAGCAGATCGAAGCCATCCAGCAGGGGGCGACGGTGTTCCACTCGCCCGCAGACTTCAAATTGACCTCAGGCCAGGTGGACTGGGCCGCAGGCGGCGCAGAGCCCGCGCCGGGCAGCACCTACCAAGTGACGTACCTCTACATCGCGGTGGTGGCTCCCACGGCGGTGGACTCGCGCGGCCTCACCGTAACGGGCGCCGTGGCCGGCACCACGGTGCTGCTGTCGTACAACTTCGCGTTGCGCCGCATCGACCGCCTCACGCTGTCGGCCGATGGTGATATCGCCTGGGTGCGCGGCGTGCCCGCCCCCTGGATTCCCATTGCGCCGCAGGTGCCCGGCAACGTGCTCACCATCGCATCGGTGTACCAGACCTGGGACGCGCAGCGCCGCGTGACCCTCGACGGCGTGCGGATGGTGCCCATGTCCGAGATTGCTGACTACCGCGCCATGATCTCGCGCATCCTGCTGGACCAAGCCGAATTGCGCCTGGCCGTGGATATCTCCGGGCGGTACTCGGGCATTAAGAAAGGGCTGTTCGCGGACCCGATGCTGAACAACGCCATGCGCGACGCGGGCCAGCCGCAAACGGCGCTGATCGCGGCCAGCGCCTTGCGCCTGCCAATCAACTTCACGGTGCACCAGATCGGCACGGCCATCAAGACGCGCCAGAGCCCGGCCTATGCCCAGCGCGCGGCCCTGTCGCAGCTGGCGCGCACGGGTTCCATGTTGGTCAACCCATACAGCGCGTTCGACCCGCTGCCCCGCCCTGTGACGCTCACCCCAGCGGTGGACCGCTGGACGGACGTTTACGACACCTGGGGCCTGCCCACGTCCGTGGCCATCAACTGGTTTGCATCGACCACTGGCATGGACGAAGCCAAGGTGCGCAGCCAGACCACATCGCCGCTGGAATACCTGCGCCAGATCGATGTGCGCTTTGATCTGAACTTTGGCCCGGGTGAAACCCTGCAGTCGGTCACCTTCGACGGCGTGGCCGTGGTGCCCGAGCCGCTGCCGGGCGGCACCCTGGTGGCGAACGCACAGGGCGTGCTGTCGGGAACCTTCCCCATCCCCGCCAACGTGCCCGCGGGCACAAAGGCTGTGGACTTCCGGGGCACGGGCGGCAGCGCCGCGTCTGCCCTGTTCACCGGCCAGGGCGAGCGCACCGACCGCGAAATGTCGCAAATCATCTACTTCCGCGTCACGCCCGTGGACCCGCTGGCGCAGACCTTCATGCTGGACGCACCCGTGCACAACACCGGTGTGGACCTGTGGTTTACGGCCAAGGGCACCACGGGTGCGCTGGTGCAGGTGCGCGAGGCTGAAAACGGCTTCCCCACGGCGCGCATCCTGACCGAAACGCGCCTGCTCCCCGCCGCCATCAAGACGGACGGCACGCCCACGCGGGCGGAGTGGAGCCCGGTTGTGTTGCAGGCCCAGCGTGAATACGCCCTGGTGGTGCTGAGCGACGACGACACCACGGCCCTGAGCCTGGCGCAGCTGGGCGGCTGGGACGCCAACGCGCTGCGCTGGGTCACCAGCCAGCCGTATCAGGTCGGCGTGATGCTTTCCAGCTCCAACGCGAGCACGTGGACGGCGCACCAAGACCAAGACCTGACCTTTGCGCTGCTGGCCGCGAACTACAACGAAGCCGAACGGGTGATCGACCTGGGCACCGTCAACGTTGTGGACGCCACCGACCTGTGCGTGCAGGCCTATGCCCACCAGCCCAGCACCGCCGCCGCGTGCGTGTTCGACATTGCCGCCACCGGCATTGCCCACACGGTGCAGGCCGCCCCCGGCCAGGTGGTGGAGCTGCCCAGCCGCTACACCGGCCCCGTGAGTGTGAAAGCCCGCCTGCGCGGTGATGCCAACTTTGCCGCGGTGCTCGAGCCCGGCATGCAGTTGGTCGTGGGCTCGCTGCAGAATGAGGGCGACTACATCAGCCCGATGCTGGGCGCGGGCGGCGTGGCTGACGTGCGCGCCACGCTGGAAGCGTATCTGCCGGCCGGCACCTCGCTGCAGGTGCATGCCAAGGCCGACGCCCCCGGCGCCGCCTGGGTGGAGGTGCCCTACCTGTCATCCAGCGCGATGACGGCCGGCGTCATGGAGCTGACCTACCAGCTGCAGGACTTCGCGGCCGAGCGGTTGCGCCTGCGCGTCACGGTGCACGGCGGCTTCAACGCCAGGCCCTGGGCGACCAACCTGCGCGCGGTGGTGCTGTGATGACCGACGACCGCACCCCCGCGCTCGGGCTGCAGCTGCCGCACCCGCAAAACCTGCTGGAGCAGGACGTGCTGCGCCTGCGCGCTGCGTTCGCATCGGTGGACAGTGCCTGCGACACGCTGGCCGCACTGATCGAGAGCCGCGTGACAGACGCCGAGCTGGCCGCCGCCGTGGCTGCGCTGCAGGGCAGCATCGGCAACCTGAATACCACCGTCACATTCCTGACCGCCAGCAAAGTGGGCGTGGTCAACGGCCAGACCGGACCGGCCGTCACGCTCAAACCCTCGCACCTGGGCCTGGGGCCTGCCAACGGCCCCAGCCTGCAGACCATCACCCGCGACGGCCTGGGCCGCGTCGCCACGCTGTCCACCACCGTGGGCGGCCAGGTGGCGCTGCAGACCCTGGCCTATGACGGCGACGGCCGGCTGGCCGGCGTCACCACCATCTATGACGGGCGCACTCGAACCGAAACCCTGAACTACACAGCCGGCGTTCTGGCGGGCCTGTCTGCCGTGGAGGAAACCACCCCATGACGATTGATATTGCATCCCTTGCCGAGACCCAGCGCCAGGGCGAGGCCACGCGCGCCGCGCTGGGCGTGCAGCTGCGTAGCCGGCCACTGTGGAGCGGCGCCGGCCGGTTCAGTGGCGTGCCTGTGCGCTACGCGAACCCGTACCGCTTGCGCGGCGTGAACTCGCCCGAGTTGCTGTACGAGAACATCGTGCACAACGGGACGGTGTACTGCGCCGAAGGCGGCAGCAGCATCAACCTCTACACGTCTACCGACCTCAAAACCTGGACGGCGCGCCAGGTAGATGTATCGTCGGTACTCAACCCCGGCAAGATGGTGGCTGTTGGGTCCTTGCTGATCGCCATGACTTCCTACACGGGAAGCGGTGCCCTGCGGACTTCGGTAGACAACGGCGTGGCCTGGGTCTACCAGCAAAGCGTGAACACCGGGGATGCCGTGTGTTCTGCGGGCGGCATTGGCTATGTGCTGGGCATCGGTTTCCAGACGGCGTTTAGGACACACACCCCCGCCAACCCTGCCGGGACCGCGCGCAACTTCGCCACGGCGCAGAACTGGCGCAAGGTGCTGCACAACGGCGCGCGCTGGCTGGCTTTGAACGACACGTGCAACGTGGGCGAGTGGAGCGCCAACGGTCTGGACGGCTGGGCCAGTTCGGCGGGCCTGGCCGCAGCGCTGGCCAGCACGCCGAACGGCACGCGCCGTGGCTACACGCTTGGCGGTCGGTTCTTGGTGGTGACCATGGCGGAGGGCTCACTGTCGGCCATTTATTCCGACGATGCGAGCGCCTGGAGCGTGGGGGCCGTGGGCGATATCGAGCCCACCGGGCTGCGCGTGACGCAGCTAGGCGAGAGCGCTGCGGAAATGGGCGGGGTGCTCTACATCCCCGTGAAGCTCACTGACGGCACCAGCTACTGGAACGCCCTGGTAGCGACAGCTGACGGCACGAAGTTCAAATGGTTGCCGACGTTCTGGCGTGGGTCTGAGGCGCTGCCCACCATCCGCACCCGCGTTGGTGGTGGCGGCCTGGTGTTTAACGGCTCCGGCCAGGTGGGCATGCCCCCTGCAGCCCGCTACGAATCCAACCCCGACGCCCTGGAGGTGTACTTTGCCGTTTGAATTCGACTTGCACGGATGGTTTGCGGGCGGCGTGGCCGCGGCCGGCCTGCGCACGGTGCCGGGTGCACCGCCTTCCCAATCGACCACCACCACAGAGGGCGAGCCGCGCGCTAACTGGTCCGGCGTGGCCTGGGTGATGCGGCCCTACGCGGCACCGCCACCCGAGCCCGAAGCGCCGGCCGCGGCCGCACCGCGGATCGTGTCGGTGCTGGGGTTCCGCCGCCGGTTCACGCCCGAAGAAAAAGCCGCCATCGAGTGGGCCGCCGTGGACCGTCCCGAGCAGCCTGAGGCGGCGCGCATGCAGGCCGCCTCGCTGCGCGCAACGCTCGCCGACCAAGCCGCCGCCCAGTTCATCGACCTTGAAGACCCGGCCACCGTGCGGGGGGTGCAGGGCCTTGAAGCGCTGGGCATCCTGGCGGCCGGCCGAGCCACTGAAATTTTTACTGCCCCCATCCAGCCCGAAGAGCTGCCGTGAATGCGGTCATTCCTGGTATCGCTGTACCCGGGCGGATAACCGTGCTGCTGGCACTATGATCCGCATCTTTCCATTCATCCAACAGAATCGAGGTTAGGTTATGTCTGTCGCTCAACGTTTTGACACTCAGTCTTTCAGATTCATTCAACGTATTTCCCGGCCCGCCAACTAGGCACCGCAGCTACCCCAGCGGATGGCCGGGCCAAGGACCATCCATGACTACAAACACAACCTACACACACGCATCCGAATTCACGTCAGACTACCTGTCCCTTTGCAAGAGTTCACGCGAACGGGAGCAGTCGGAATCGCTTGCTGCATCCAACAACTGGGCCCACGTAGACAAGGCGCAGGTGCACGCAGATTGGGACGTTCTCTACAAAGAGTTGGTCCCACTGATTGCGTCAGGTGCACTGGCTGATTCCGCCGAAGTCCAAGCTTTGGTGGCCAGGCACCACGCCATCATTTCGCGGTTCTATGAACCGAGCCGCGAAGGCTATATCGGTCTGGGACTCTTCTACCAAGAAGACCCCTCAATGCGGGAGTTTCATGACAGCTACCACCCGCGGTTGGCCGAATATTTGAAGGATGCAATTTGCGTGTTCGCGTTGGCAAGGTTGTAACCCCAGCTGACATGCCAGGGAGAACCACCCTGTAGGGCGCACCCCCTTGTGCGCCGCGTAAATGAAGCCCGCCCGGCATATGCCCGGCGGGCTTTTTCATGTGCACGCGGTGCACACATGCCGTTGTGGTGGCCTTGCGCGAGGGAAGGAAAGACGATCTGCACATCCCCTTTTTCCTTCCCCAACCGGAGAACCCATGGCCACCATCGCCAACTTTCACCACGGCGTGCGCGTCACAGAAATTAATGACGGCGTGAACCCCATCCGCATCGTGTCCACGGCCGTGATTGGCCTGGTGGCCACGGCGTCGGACGCCGACCCGGCCGCCTTCCCGCTCGATACCCCAGTGCTCGTTACCAAGATCGACAACATCATCGGCAAGGCCGGCACGCTGGGCACGCTGGCGGCCTCGCTCAACGCCATCAAGGAACAGGCCCGCCCTGTGTTGGTGATCGTGCGCGTTGCAGACGGCGTGGGCGCGGATGCCGACGAGAAGGCCACAGACCAAGCCGCCAAGGTCATCGGCACCACCACAGCCGCCGGCAAAAAGACCGGCCTGCAGGCGCTGCTGTCGGCGCAGGCCGAGCTGGGCGTGAAGCCGCGCATCCTGGGTGCCCCGGGCCTGGACAGCCAGGCGGTCACCGATGGCCTGGTGGCCGTGGCGCAGAAGCTGCGGGCAATGGTGTACGCCGCCGCGCAGGGCGGCACCCTGAGCGAAGCACTCGCCTACCGCGACCACTTCGGCGCCCGCGAGCTGATGCTGTTGTGGCCCAACTGGAAGGCGCTCAAGACCGGCGAAGGCGTGGTGGAAGTGCACGCCGCCGCCTACGCGCTGGGTCTGCGCGCCCGCATCGACACCGAGCAGGGTTGGCACAAGTCCCTGTCGAACGTGCCTGTGAATGGCGTGCTGGGCCTGTCGAAAGATGTGTTCTGGGATCTGCAGAGCGCCGACACCGACGCGGGCCTGCTCAACGATGGCGGCATCACCACGCTGATTCAGTCCACCGGGCACCGCTTCTGGGGCAACCGTACCACCGAGAAGAACGGCCTGTTTTTCTTCGAGACGGCCACGCGCACCGCGCAAATCCTGGCCGACACCATGGCAGAGGGCCACATGTGGGCGGTGGACAAGCCGCTGCACCCCTCGCTGGTGAAAGACATCCTCGAAGGCATCAACGCCAAGTTTCGCGAGCTGAAGGCACAGGGCTACATCCTCGACGGGAAGGCCTGGTACGACGAGGACATCAACGAAACCGCCACGCTCAAGACCGGGAAGCTGACCATCGACTACGACTTCACGCCCGTGCCACCGCTGGAAGACCTCTCTTTCCGCCAGCGCATCACCGATCGCTACTTCGCCGACTTCGCACTGCGCGTTGGCACCGGCCAGTAAGCACGGCCCACCCCCACATCAACCGGAGAAACAAACATGGGCCTGCCCAGCAAACTCAAGAATTTTGTGCTGTTCAACGATGGCACCTCGCACGCTGGCGAAGTGCCAGAAGTCAACTTGCCCAAGCTCACGCGCAAGATGGAGGACTACCGCAGCGGCGGCATGAACGCCCCCGTGAAGCTCGACTACGGCATGGAAGCCATGGAGATGGAATGGACCGCCGCCGGCTACATGAAAGAGCTGTTCACCCAGTGGGGCACGCTGCGCCATGACGGGGTGCTGCTGCGCTTTGCGGGCGCGCTGCAGGCCGACGACAGCGAGGGCGTGGACAGCCTGGAGGTGGTGGTGCGCGGCCGCCATTCCGAGATCGACCCCGGCGCCGCCAAGGCCGGCGAAGGCACGGCCATCAAGATCAAAAGCGCCATCAGCTACTACAAGCTGACCATGAACGGCGAAACCCTGATCGAGATTGACGCCGTGAACATGGTGGAGATGGTGGGCGGCGTGGACCGCCTGGCCGAAGTCCGCCAGGCGCTGGGCCTCTGACGCCCAGCCATTGACCACGCGGCCCCACGCGGGCCGCGTCTCCCCTCCCCCTCCCCATCCCCCATTCCCGAGACTGAACCATGACGACACAAGCCCAACCCGCAGACACCACCAACACCGCCACCGACGTGGCCGACAAGGCCGACCCCAACACCGTGATGCTCGACACACCCGTGCGCCGCGGCGACCAGATCATCAACGCCGTAACCCTGCGCAAGCCCAAGGCCGGCGAGCTGCGCGGCATCGCGCTTACCGAGCTGCTGCAGCTCAAGGTAGAGGCCATTCAGGCCGTGGTGCCCCGCATCAGCTCGCCCATGCTGCATAAGCAGGACATGGCCAACATGGACCCGGCCGACCTAGTGACGCTGGGGGGCGTGGTGATCGGTTTTTTGCTCACGAAGGAACAGAAAACGGACTTCCTGACCGCGTAGAGAACGCCATGGCCGACCTGGCCATGGTCTTTCACTGGACGCCGGCCGACATGGCCGATTTCACCCTGCAAGAGCTGATGGAGTGGCGCGAGCGAGCCCGCGCCCGCCATGAGCCACAGGACTAACACCACCTTTTTTGCGGGGACAATATGCTTCATGCAATGGTCAGACGGGCTGCTCTTCATAATCTTTGGTATCGCCGTGGCTGGCGGCATCGTGGCAATATTTGGCCTCTTGTTATCCCTCAATGCCAAGCGCTTGAAACGCTGGGTCAAAGAATTGGGGAAAGGCGTGACCAAGCGGCGTTGAAGGACTGTGCCGCGCCTCACGGCTTTTCAGCGCCGGAGGTGCTTAATGGCTGACCAACTGCGCCTGCGCGTCGTGCTTGACCTGGCAGAGCGCGTGCTCGCGCCCATGAAGCGCATCAGCGGCGCCAGCGGCGAAACCGCCCGCGCCCTCAAAGCCGCCCGCGATCGCCTCAAGGAACTGAACGACCAACAGGCCGCCGTGGGCAACGTGCAAAAGCAGGCGGCCGAGCTGGCACGGCTGAACAATGCGCTCAAGGTGAAACAGGCTCTGCTCGACGGCATGCGGGTCAGCGGCACGGCCACAGCCGCGCAGCTCAAGCGCGAGGAAAGCGGGGTGCGCAAGATCGCCGAAGCCCTGGAGCTGCAGAAGTCAGCGGCCGTGAAGGCCAGGGCGGCCCTCAACGCCATGGGGGTGACAGGCAACCTCGCCGCCGCGCAGGCCAGGCTGAAAAACGATATCGACGGCACCACGGCCGCCATGTCCAAGCAGCGCGCCGAACTGGCGCGCCTGTCGGCACAGCAGCGCAAAATTCAGGAACTGCGAGACAAGCATGCAAAGGCCGTCCTGCACACCGGGATGGCTGCAGGTGCGAGCGCGGCGATGGTGGCCGGCGGCAACAAGATCGCGGCGCCCTTGCGCTCCGTGGTGGATGCTTTCATCCCTGCCGAGAATGCAGAAACCCAGCTCGGCGCGTCGATGATGACGAAAACGGGCGCGGTGGCGCCCGAGTTCAAGCAGGTGCTCGACCTGGCCACGCGACTGGGCGACAAGCTGCCGGGCACCACCGCAGACTTTATCGAGATGATGACCATGCTGCGCCGACAGGGCATGACATCGCAGGCCATCCTGGGCGGCCTGGGCGAGTCGGCTGCATACCTGGGCATCCAACTGCGCATGCCAGTCACAAGTGCGGCCGAGTTCGCCGCCAAGATGCAGGACGCCACGCAGACGGCCGAAAAAGACATGATGGGTTTGATGGACGTGATCCAGCGGGCCTACTACCTCGGCGTGGACCCTACCAACATGCTGCAGGGCTTCACCAAAATCAGCGCGGTGATGCCCATTCTTGGGAAGAAGGGACTCGAAGCCAGCAGCATGCTCGCGCCGCTGCTGGTGATGATGGATCAAACCGGCATGGCCGGCGAGGCTGCAGGCAACGCAATCCGCAAGGTGGTTCAGCTTTCCCTGGACCGCGAGAAAGTGGGCAAGGCAAACAAGCTGCTCGCCGGCCAGGGCGTGAAGCTGAATTTCTCTACCGCTGGCGGCAAGTTCGCCGGCATGGACAACCTGTTCGACCAGCTGCAAAAGCTCAAGGCCGTGGACAACGATGAGCTACGAATCGCCGCCCTGAAAAAGCTGTTCGGCGACGACGCGGAAACCCATCAAGTGCTCAATACCTTGATGGAAAAAGGCATTGACGGCTACCGCGAGGTGGTTGACAAGATGCAGGCGCAGGCCCATCTGCGCATGCGGGTGGATGCGTCGCTGAAGACCGTAAGCGCCGCGGCCGAAGCCGCGCAGGGCAGCTTTACCAACATGCTCAAGGACATGGGCGCCACCGTTGCCCCCGACCTTGTGAAGATGCTCAACGCCCTGGGCAACATGGCCAGCAGCATCGGTGCCTGGACGCGCGAAAACCAAGCCCTGGTGAAATGGACCCTTCGCGTCGTGGGCGGGCTCGCACTCGTCGTCACCGTCCTGGGTACGCTGGGCCTTGCGATAGCGTCCGTGCTGGGGCCGATGTTGATTGTTCGGGTTGTGATGTCGCGCATGGGCCTGGGCCTCGCAGGTCTGCGGCTGGGGTCTACCATCGCCAGCGCCGCCATGGGCGGGCTTTCACGCGTGGCCGCGCTTGCAGCCAGAGCGCTGACCCTGCTGCAGGCGGGCGCCGTGTGGCTGCTCGCAGCGCTGCGCGCGCTGGCGGTGTTCCTTGTGGCAAACCCTATCGTGGCCGCCCTCGCGCTGATGGCCACGGCCGCCTACATGGTGTGGCGCAACTGGGACGGCATCAAGGGAGGGCTCCTGGCCATCTGGCAGCAGCTGTCGGCCGCCGTGTCTGCCTGGTGGGCCAGCACTTCGGCCGGCGCCGCTGCCCTGTGGCAAGACTTGGTGGCGCTGAAAGACCAGTTTTTCTCCGCAGGTGCTGACCTGATGTCCGGCCTTGTGAACGGCATCACCAGCCGCCTGGCGGCCGTGCGCGAGGCGGTGGTGGGCGCAGCCGATGCCGTGGGCGGCTGGTTCCGTGAAAAGCTGGGCATTGCCTCACCGTCCAAGGTGTTCATGCAATACGGCGGCTGGATCAGCGAGGGCGCCGCACTGGGCATTGCCGGTGGCCAGGGCGCGGTGCGCTCTGCGGCGCTGGCCATGGCCACAGCAGCAACCGCCACCCTGCCGCTGGCGGCCGATGCTGCCGCGCTGCGCATCGACACCCGAGCGCCACTGTCTGCAGCTGGCGCCACGGCGCCGGCGGGCGGCGGTGGGGGCAACGTGTACACCATCACCATCAACCCGGGGCCAGGCGCAGACGTGCAGGCCATTGCGCGGGCAGTGGCGGCCGAGCTGGACCGCCGCGAGCGTGCGGGCCGCTCGCGCACCCTGTCATCCCTGCATGACATCGACTGACCGGAGCACCCCATGCACATGATGGCCCTCGGGCAATTCCTGTTCAGCCTGCCTACCCTGTCGTTCAACGACTTCAAGCGGCAGACCAGCTGGCGCCACCCCACAAACTCGCGCGTGGGCGCGCGCCCCGCATCCCAGTCGCTGGGGCCGGGTGACGACACCATTGGACTGTCGGGCCTGCTGGTGCCCGAGTTCGCCGGCAAACGCATGTACCTCGACCAGCTGCGCGACATGGGCGACAGCGGCAAGGCCTTTGCGCTGGTGTCCGGCGCGGGCGAGTCCTTCGGGGCCTACGTCATCGAGAACGTGAACGAGACCGGCACGCTCCACACCGGCCAGGGCGTACCGCGGCGCGTGGAATTTGACTTGCAGCTCAAGCGCGTTGACGACATCAAGGCCGAACCCGGCGGCGGTGTGGACCCTGGCCCCATTGATGACTACTGGGAGTGGTGGCTATGAAAGACCACCTGCAGACGGCGCAACTGTACGACGCGCCCGTCTACGCGCTCACCGTGGACGGCCGCGACATCACCGCCAACGTACGGACGCGCTTGATGTCGCTGACTCTGACCGAGTCCCGCGGCGACGAGGCCGACCAACTCGACATCGAGCTGGACGACACAGACGGTCAGATGAACCTGCCGCCCAAGGGCGCAGAGATTGCCTTGCAGCTGGGCTGGCGAAACTTCCGGCTGGTGGACAAAGGGCTGTTCGAGGTGGACGAAATCGAGCACTCGGGCGCACCCGACCGCATCAGCATTCGCGCCAGGTCGGCCGAGATGCGCCGGCAGCTGCGCACCCGCAACGAACGCAGCTGGCACGACACCACGCTGGGCGCCATCGTGGGCGACATAGCGCGGCGCAACAAACTCACGGCACGCGTAGACGCAGCTCTGGCCGATGCCAAGGTGGCGCACATCGACCAGACGAACGAAAGCGACCTGCACTTTTTGACCCGCCTGGCCAAGAAGCATGACGCCGTCGCCACGGTCAAAAAGGGCCGCCTGGTGTTCCTGCCCATCAACGGCACCCGCAGCAGCTCGGGTGAAGAACTGGAAGCCATCACGCTGACCCGCGCGGCCGGCGACAGCCACCGATACCACACGGCCGACCGCCACAGCTACAGCGGCGTGCGCGCGTACTGGCACGACAAAGACCGCGCTGAAAAGCGCTCTGTACTGGTGGGCACCGAAGACAACGAAAAGCGCTTGAAGGACACCTACGGGAGCGAGGCCGACGCCCTGGCCGCCGCCCGCGCCGAGCAAGGCCGAGTGGAGCGCGGCAAAGCCACGCTGGAACTAACCCTAGCCATGGGCCAGCCAGGCCTGATGCCGCAGACACCTGTGACGCTGAGCGGTTTTAAACCGCAGATTGATGCCACGCAATGGCTAGTGGTGAAGCTCACCCACTCGCTGAGCGATGGCGGAATGACCACCCGTATTGAGCTGGAAACCCAAGGTGCCAGCCAGCAGACCACCTAGATTTCAAACGCGATCTGCGAAAAATGCGGGCAACCAAATTGCTATCAATAGCAGAGCAACGATCGCAATGTACAAAACGGTTGCGGTCCTGGTTGCAAAAGTGTTGTGAGCTGTGGGTTCACCTTTTTGCGCGTGGAAATGAGTGTGTTCCATTGCCCACACCCATTTCAGTTCGACGCAGGCGAGGCGGGCGCTGGTACGGCTCCCACGGGCGCGCCCATAGCTTCGCGGCCGGGTGCTGTGGGTGTGTCACCGCGCTGTGGAGTCGCCTGTTGGGCAGGAGTACCACCCGGCACCGTGCTACCAGAAGCTGGGGTGCTTGAGGTTGCCCCGGGCGAGTCCAAGCGGCCCTTAGGCGCCATCACGTTGAAGCCAATCACCGCGATAAGAGCGATCACTGCTCCCGCAATTGCGATGTAAAAAGCATTTCTGTTCTGAGCTGGGTTTGTGCTCTTGTTGACCTGGCGAGCAGGATCGTTTTGCTGAGGACGGTTTGATGTGACCATTTGAGACTTTCCTAGTTAGCCTCAAACCGTAAATATTACCCATCTGAAAACTTGTAAGACAAGATGCTTCCAAGCATAGAGACAAACACCGTCAGTACGAAGTCTTTCTCAATCAAGCATTTCACAACACTGTAGTGTTGCCCATGAAGTGACATAACTCAATTGTTCAATGGCGACCTTTAATACGGTAAATGGCAAACATTGTCATAAGGCTTGCCAACACCAGCAGCGCCCAAGTCGATAACGTTGGGATCGGTGCCGGTTGCGATGGCGTCGCAGCTACAAGGCTGCGCTGCACCGAGCCTGCATCGAGACAGGCACCCGATGTGCGAGGGCTACCACGCTGATCCGTTGTGACGCCACCTGGCAGTAGCGCCACAGCACCGGCACACGTCGCAGCTCCGCCTGAAACGGGGAGCATCGTCTGTGTGAGCCCGCCGTTGTTAGCGAGCGGCCCGAGAGGCTGTGTTCCAGTCCATACGAAGTTAGATGTTCCGTAGCCGGTCAGGTCATCCGCCACGCCACCAGCACGGTTGTTGTAAAACACGTTGTTGCTTGACGTCGCAAAATCGGCCGCCGGCGAAAGTGCAGCAGGAGCAGCGCCGGCCACTTGGTCGGCAAACACGTTGTTGTGCATGGTCGCATTGGTGTTGCCCGTAGCTATGACGGCGCCAGCACCGCTGGACTGATTCGCGGAGAACGTGTTGTTAATGGCAGTCATGGTGCCAAGATTGGACATAGCACCTCCAAGGGTGCTGCTGTTCGCACGGAAGGTGTTGTTTGTAAGTGTCACGACCGCGCCTGGTTGGACATTGATTGCCCCGCCGTTTGTCGGCCCTGTGTTGCCGACGAAGGTATTTCCAGTCAACGTCGCAGTGCCGGAAGTTATTACTGCGCCCCCACCGACTGACGTTGCGGTGTTGCTCGCAAAAGTAGAGTCGCTGACTGTCAACGTGCCACCAGTGGCTATAAATATCGCCCCCCCGTTGGTGCCGGTGTTGCCAGTCAAAACACTATTGCGAAGAGTCAAACTGGTAGTAACGCTAAAGGCACCGCCAAGCCCATTGAAAAAGCCGTTGGCTACTGTCACACCCGACACAGTCAGCGCGCCGGCAGTAACGTTAAAAACACGGACTGCGCCCTGACCACTGATCGTGAGGTTGCCTGCGCCAGGGCCTTGAATGGTGAGGTTTTGGGCAACGTCCAAGGTGGAGGCCAACGCGATGGTGCCTGTGAGGCCCGCATCAAAAACAACGGTATCTCCTGGCGTGGCTGACACTATCTGGTCGCGAAGCGATCCCACGCCTGCATCGTTGAGATTCGTCACCGTCAATGTGGCGGCATGAGCATTGACAACGAAGATGCACAGCACAAACGTGCATACGCAGAAGAGTATTTTTCGATTCCGCACTGGCTTCCCTCACTCTTGGAAAGCAAGAAGTCTAATGCTGCGTAGAAAAGCGCGCATAGCTTAAAGTGCCATCACCGCGAATCTTCCAGACACACAGCCGAAGACAGGCTCGGCGCGCAAGGGCAGCACTCCAGCGCTCTGTACATGCTATCCCGCGGCAGGCATTCCCCCATTAGCCCTGACGCGCACCCAGTGAGGGTCACCGTCAGTAAGGGTGCATGTCATGTGTGTCTGATCGGCCATGTTGGCCACGGCGCCGGGCGAATAGGACTTGCCTTCGTAATAGCAGGCCGGCCGGCCTTGCATAGCGCCAACGATGCTGATAAGGCTTATCGAGCAGAAAAAAAAACCAAAAAGTAGACGCTGTTTCGGGGCGCGTTGACGTACTTGTCTATGTTCACCACCGAATCGCCATGTATCACCGAGTCGCCGGCCACCACCTGGCCAGCGTCCCTGCGCACCCACACCTTGCCGCTCACATCCGGTCCCTTGCACTTGTTCTGCTTGTGGGCCGAATCTAACAGTTAGTTGCATTTGACAGATTGAGCGGGCGCACAGCGCCTACTTGCGCTTGCCGCCCACGGTGAACGTTACGGGCGCGGTGATTGTCTGGTCGCCGACGATGTGCTGGCCTATGTCGCCGCCGACAACTACCGTATGACCACCGGGGGAACTCACGTTACCACCTTGCGTTGCGTATGCCTTCACGGCCAGCATAGCTACGCCATGCAACGTCGCGCGCCCTTCCGCATCGGCGCTGTCGTAGGCACGTGCAAGGTCTTCCAGCTCGGCGGGAAGGCCGCTCTTTGACTGCCGTGCGCCGGTCAGGACAAACAGGACATCAACGCCAGCAGCTGCCACGTTCTGCAAATAGTCCGCGCTCGGACTGCGCGCGCCACTCTCGTAATTCAATTGCGCATCTTTGGACACGCCGCCGGCTTGCCCCAGTTCAGATTGGCTGAGGCCGAGCCGCTTTCGCTCCGATTTAAGGCGAGTAAATAAATCCGACAATTGACCACCAAAATTATTGACATGTGGTCAGATGACCACCACAATGCTATTACGTTGTAACCAATCCAAATAGTACATGACCACCTCGCAGCAAATGCACTTCCCGACCCGTGGCGGCGCAGTTTCCGAGCGCATCGTGCATGACAAGCCCATCCCTCTGCGCCTCACGCAAAGCGAGCGAGACGAGGCCTTCAAACTGGCCGGCGAAGAAAGCCGCAGCGCCAGCAACCTTGCGTTGCACATCTACCGGATCGGGCTGGTGGAGCACAAGCGCCGCCGCGCAGCCATGTCGGCCCACGCTTGAGAACGCTCCCAGTGCATCCCTACGGAATCACCTTGCGCCCGGCCCAAGCCTCAATGGCTGCCGCATCCGCGCTGTGCAGCGCTGTCGTTAAAACCATTGTGCTACCCGTCGCGCATGAGGGTGCCAAGCCTGGCGCCGATTGTGAGAACTACTTCACGCCCGCGGCCGTTATCGAGGATCGTCCCCCATGCGCATGATGTGCCCGCACTGCAAACAGAACGCCTACACGCGCCACAGTGGGCAGCTGACTAACACCAGCCGCGAGACCATCTTCCAGTGCCGCAACTGGGAGTGCGGGCACGTGTTCTCTACGGTGACGGAAATCAATCGCACCATCTCCCCCAGCGCCACGCCTGATCCAACGGTGGTGCTTCCCATGTCCACGCACATCCAGCGTGCGTTGCTGCAGCAGCAGCTGCAGTCCATGCCATCGGCCGACTACCGGCCACGCAATGCCGGCTTCATGACCGGCGACCTGTTCGGAGCGATGCCCGCCGCCGGGTAGCGCCACCGCTCCCTCCCCTTTTTCACACGCCTGACGGTGCCCTTTTTAGGGCCCCGCGGGGATTCGTTCGCCTTGATTTTTTGGAATTGCCCATGTGTTTGATTGCCCTGCGCATATCTCTATTGGCCATCGCGCTGGTGGCCCTGGCGGTTGCTCTGAGTTCCCCTCCCCTGGTGTGGATCGCTGGCGCCTGGATGGTCATCAGCGTGGCGGCCATCGTGGCAGCACTCACGGGGATGGAGCCATGAACGTCCCGGCCTATTTCCGCGTGACGCACATCGACGCGCAGCGCTGCCGCCGTCGCATGCGCGTGCAGGCTGTCACCCGCGACCGGGCAATGGCCTGGGTGGTGCAGCTGTATGGCGATGGCTGGTATGTGGCCGCTGTGTGCGAGGGCAAGGGCAGTTGAGCATGTCGGACACCTCGGAATTCCACCCCCTGCCGTCAGCGCGAGCGCTGGAGCACTACACGCGCCTGTTCGGCGTGGGCACGGGCTCCCTCCGCGATGAGTTCGTGAAGGCCGCCACCAAGATGCAGTGGTCGGACGCTGAGTCACGCGAGTGGGCGCGCATGGCTGAAACACACCGCATGGCGTTGATGTTGCTGGCCGGCGTGGACGGCGACCTGGGCGTGTTGGCGCAGCGCCACTGGCGCGAGCTGCCTGAGCCCGAGCGCATCGCCTTGAAGGCAGAGGCACGATTTGCGCGGCGCGAGTTCTCGCGGCTGCATGCACTCACGGGGCGGTGGTGATGGCCAAACACCAATACCAAGACTGGGGCACCGTTGAGCGGTGGCAGGCCAACACGCTGGCCGCCAAGCTCATGGCCACGTTGCCCAAGCAATGGGCCGAGGGTGTGGCAGGGCTGCGGGCGAATGAGCCGGGCACGCCAGCATGGCAGCGCAACAGTGCCTGGCTGGAGCGCCTACACGCCTTCAAGGCCGAGCACGGCGACGCGCTGCAGTGGAGCATGAGCGACTCGGACGTGTGCGAGCGCGCCACCGCTGTGGCCGAAGGCGTCGCGCGTTTGATGGACCTGTGGCCTGAGCCGCTGACCGAGGCCGAACAAAAGGCGCTGGTGCTGGCGTCGTGCGCGCTGCTGGACGTGGACCCGCCCGAGGCTGAGACGCGCAAGGGCGCGATTGGCAAGGGCCAGGATGCAGCGTTTTGGCGCAAGCGCCTGCGCCAGAAGGTGGCCCGGGTGCGCGAGCTGGGCGCCATCAAGCTGGGCGTGGTGAACCACCAGAAGGGCGGCTACTGCAGCAATGCCGCGGTGGACAACCGCCAGCAGCAGCTGGCCCGCGCCGCGGCCATGATGGAAAACACGCTGGTACGCAATGAGGCCGGCCAGGTGTACCGCCTGGGAGAGCTGGCAAAGCTGGGTGTGTCCGACCGTGATGTGCGCCGCGGCGAGCTGATGGTGCGCATTCGCGGCTGCGAGGAATACGCCGATGCAGCGGGCCATGTTGGCCTGTTCTTCACGCAGACCCTGCCCAGCCGGTTTCACGCCATGCTGGCGCCGCCCAAGGGCTCGCGCCTGCCATCGCGCAAGAACCCGAAATATGACGGCTCCAGCCCACGCGAGGGGCAGGCCTGGTTGCGCAAGCGCTGGGCCGAGGCGCGCACAGCGCTGGACAAGGCCGGCATTCGGTTCTACGGCTTCCGGGTGGCCGAGCCGCACCACGATGGGTGCCCACACTGGCATTCGCTGTTCTGGTTTCAGTCACGCGAGGAAGCGCGCCTTGCATCCCAGATCATCCGGCAGCACTGGTTGAAGCCCGAGGCCGACGAGTTCCCCGAGGTGACGTGCAAGAAGACCCGCGCGCACCTGCAGACACGCCAGCCAGGCGCCCGCAAAAACCGGGTCAACGTGAAGTGGCTCGACGCCGGCGGCGCTGCCGCGTACATCGCCAAGTACGTGGCCAAGAACGTGGGCGGGTCGTACCAGATCAACCACCTCGACGGCCAGGGCGAAGGCCATGCGCAGGGCCAACTGTTCGACGTGGACTCGGGCGACGTGCCCGGCTATGTGCGTGTGGACGCCTGGGCCGCGACCTGGGGCATTCGGCAGTTTCAGCCCATCGGCCAGCCCAGCGTGGTGGCCTGGCGCGAGATGCGCCGGGTCACGCACGATCAAGTCGAGCAAGCGCGCATCGAGGGCGACACCATTGCCTGGCGCATCTATGGCGCCGTGCACAAAGTGGGCTCCGTCAAAGCCGACTGGCGCCGCTTTATGGAGCTGATGGGCGGCCCCTGCCGCAAGCGCGGCGAGTGGGCCATGTCGGTGGCGCACCGCGAAACCGAGACGAAGAACCGCTACGGCGAAACCGTCGATAAGAAGGTGGCTGTCGGCCTGGTGCTGCAGTCGGGCCGGTGGCTGATATCGCGCCGCCAGGGGTGGAACCGGGTAGCCGATGGCCGCCAGGACCCCGGCGCCCGCGCCGCGAAGGCGGCGCCTTGGACTTGTTTCAATAACTGTAGAGCGCGCCTTACCGGCGAACTCCGCAGAGCGTTTTTAGGCCGGGGCCGTCACGAAATCGAGGACTGGACCCCGCAGCCCGAACCCCAGCAGCCGCCAACCCGGCCCGCTGCGCCCCCTTCCCCCGAGTTTTTTCAACCCTGAACCACTGCAGGAGGTATGACCGTGCCCGCAAAACTGACCATGCCCACGCTGGGCCTCACCAATCCGCGCTTCCGGTACCGCAATTCCAGCAGCACCGACATCACCGAGACGTTCAAGCGCGCCCGCCGTGCGATGAACAAGGCGAAGCGCGACACGGACAGCGCACAGCAAGCGCTGGAGCTGGAACCCGAGGCCAGCGCCGTGGTCGTTGCCATGCCCCAGCGCGTGCGGGGTGCGGCATGAACCTGCAGGCCCTGGCCCAGTTGGTGCCACCGCTGCGCGGCTGCGCGCTGTGCGCCCACGCCATGGAACGCGACGGCGTGCGCTTTTGCTACGCGCCGGCCGTGCGCCAGGTCTTCGGCGTGCAGCCGGTAGCCGCAGCGCGCGGCTGTGTAGAGGCCTGCGGACCTGGCGCCGCGCACATGCACATGGATGCCTGGGGCGCAACAGCATGACAGCGCCCACCACTGCGGCCATGCACGCCGCGCTGGCATCCATGGTCCACCTGCCGGCCTGCCGCGAGTGGCCCGCCGAATTCGACGCGGTGATGGCCGACCCGGTGCGCATGCGTCTGGTCCGGCTGCAGGCCACGTTCCTGACGCGCGTTGCTGCCGAGAAGGCGGCCGCCCGCTCGCCGCCGAAGACCTCGGATCTGAACAAGCGACCTCCCTGTTTTGACCACAAGCGCGCCGCAGCTGGCGACCGCGACGACTGATTTACCTACCCCAAGGAAACCTATGAAACAACCCCTGATCGTTGCCCTCACCGGCAAGCCGGCGAGCGGCAAAAAAACCATTGCATCAATGCTGGCCCCTGGCCAGGGCTTCGCGGCCGTGTCGTTCGCCGACGCCGTGCGCCGCGACGCTGCGCAGGCCTGGCGCCTGGACGTGCGCTTGCTCTCTGACCCTGGCTTGCAGCACGTCCCCTTGAATTCGCTGGCCGCCGGCATGTGCAGCGACCCCGCGTTCATGTTGTGGCTGACCGATGGCGGCGAGCAGCTGCCACCCCCTCGCTCGCCAGCCTGGGTCATCCAGCGGTGGGCCGAGTTCCGCTGCCGGTTCATCCCTGATTTCTACTGCCGCCAGATTGAACGCCAGATCGGGCGGTTGGTGGGTTGTGGCTGGTCCCGCATCGTCGTGCACGACCTGGCCACAGCGACGCAGGAAACCATGCTGCGCCGCCTGGGCGCCAAGGTGGTGCGCGTGCACCGCATCGACCTGTCCGTGGCGCCCGAGCAGCCGACCGACAGCTCGGCCTCGTCATCCATCAAGTCTCACGCGGACATTGAAAACTCTGGTTCGCTGGAAGGCCTGGCTACGGCCGTTATGGAGTGCATCGACTTTCTGGGGGTGCTGGTGATCGCACCATGTCTAACCACGGCGCGTGAGGGTTGGCAGGACGGGCTGCTGTGGCCAGCTCACTCGGGCGACCGCCCGGCGTTCCATGAAGCACTGCTGCGCGCGAGGGCCGTTTACGCCGCAGCTGCGGCCGAAGGACAAAAATGAACCTGAATCACATCACCGAGAAGGTCACCCACTTCCACGTTTGCGGCGGCCTTGGCAGCGGCGCAGCTGGCTTCAACGATGCCGACCCGAGCATAGGCCCCGTGCGCGGGGAAATGGTGTGTGTGGGCGGTGTGGACGTGGACCCGCGAGCCTGCAGGGACTTCCAGACACTGACCGGCGTGCACCAGGCCTGCATCGACCTGTTCACAGTGGGCATGTACCAGCGATTTCACGGCCGCTTGCCACCGGCTGGCTGGCGGGAGGCAACGCCTCAGGATTTCCGCGATGCGGCCCACGGACATTTCCCTGATCTGGTGTTCACGTCGATGCCCTGCAAAGGGTTCTCTGGGCTGCTGAGCGCGCACCGGGCGGCCACCGACAAATACGCCGCGTTGAACGAACTTGTTCCGCGTGGCGTGATGCTGACGATGGAGGCTTTCGCGGACAACCCGCCAGGCCTGTTCATCTTTGAGAACGTGCCGCGTGTGGCCTCGCGCGGGCGCCCGCTGCTTGACCTGGTGGACAAGGTAATGGGGCACTACGGCTACGTGGGCGCGGAAACCGTGCACGACTGCGGCGAGCTGGGCGAGGGCCTGGCACAAAGCCGGCGGCGCATGCTCAAGGTCTTCCGCCACGTCAAGAAGGTGCCGCCGTTCCTGTACGAACCGACCAAGCGCCGGCTGCATGCCGTTGGCGATGTGCTGCGCCACATGCCGTTGCCGGGTGATGAAGCGGCTGGCCCAATGCATCGCGTGCCAGCCTTGCAGTGGAAAACTTGGGTGCGCCTGGCGTTCGTTGAAGCCGGCAGCGACTGGCGCAGCCTCAACCGCCTGGCGATCGAGGACGGGCAGCTGCGCGACTACATCATTACCCCCCAGATGCACGCTGGCGTGCTGGGTGTAAATGAGTGGGGCCACCACGTGGGCACCGTTACAAGTCGCGGACTCCCGAACAATGGAAACTTCGCCGTCGCAGATCCGCGCTTTGACCAGTCTGCGAAGTGGAAAGATGGCCAAGCGCTGGGCGTGCGCCAGTGGGGCCAGCACACCGGCACTGTGCCTGGCCAAACGGGGCCGCTGCAGGGTGCCTACAGCGTGGCCGACCCTCGCCACCACGGCACAGCGAAGCACTCCAACGAATTCGCCATCGTGGCTTGGGACCGCACCGCCCGTGCGGTGACAAGCGCCCACGGGACCGGCCAGGCCGTGGCTGACCCTCGCCCCGGGTGGGACAACCGCCACAGCGGCAACCTGCGAGTGCAGGACTGGGCCGCCAACACAGGCGCAATCATCGCAGGGGGGAAGGGTGTGCAAGGCGGCTGGCTGTCGGTTGCAGACCCGCGCACGAACATGACGCGCGTGAAGGGCGACCACTACCTTACGGGCGGTCACTATGGGGTTGTGCCATGGGCTGCGAGCTCTGGCGCGGTGAGTGCTTCCGCCTGCCACGACAACGGAAACTGGAGTGTTGCCGACCCTCGCGAGGGCGGGCAGCTGAGCGACGATGCACCGGCCATGCCAGCGCAAAACGACAAGATGGTGTGTCGCATCACGTCGATGGATGGCACTTGGCATCGCCCCTTTACAACGCTTGAGCTGGCCGCGCTGCAAAGCCTGATTGATCCCGAAGAATGGTTTGCACCGGACGGGCCGGGCGGCCGTGGCCAGCAGTTCGTGTTGGACGGGGCGAGCGACCAGCGCTGGCGCGAGGGCATTGGAAACGCCGTGCCGCGCAAGGCGGCGAAGGCGATCGGCCAGGTGATGGGTCAAACCATCCTGCTGGCTCGCGCAGGCGAGACGTTCGTTCTTGGCAGCACGCCGATATGGGTGCGGCCGCTTGCAGTGGCGGTCAGCGTAGCTGGCGCGGGGGTCGAACATGGGGTATGAAAACCCGCTGTTGAAACTGCCTGCCGGGCGTGCGCTGCTTGCGTTGCCCCCCGCTGATCGGTTGCGCATCGAAGGCGTGATGCGCGAGCTGCGCGAACAAGCGAACACCGAGGCCGAGAACGCATGGCGCCGCAAGAAGGGGCCGATGGCTGCGTACTGGCGGGCCGTGGCTACCTACGCCCGCCACACCGCACACGCTTTATCGAAGGGGGAAAAAAATGCAAGCCGTTGAAAAAGTGGTTCCCTTGTTGCGCCTGCCCAGCGTGCTGCATGCCACCGGTGTGGGTCGGACCACCCTTTACGAACGAATCAAGGATGGCACGTTCACGCCGCCGATCAAGCTGGGCGCCCGTGCCTCGGCTTGGCCAGCGAATGAGGTGCAAGCGTGCAATGACGCCATCATCAGGGGCAGCGGCGCCGACGAAATCAAGGCGCTGGTGTCTCGCTTGGTCTTGGCACGAAGGGTCGTGACATAGCTCAGCTCGGTTCAGGCGCCCGCGCAAGGTTAGAGCCGAGGCTGAATACACTTAACGCGAACAGCGAAAAAAGGAAGTAGACATGCCGCAAAAACCCTCGGACAGAAATTTTCTCGAAGCCGCGCTGGACAACGTGGAAGTGCTGCTTGATGCAGCTACAGAGAATGAGGCTGTGAAAGCTATCCCGATCCTCGGGACCGCCATCAAACTATGCAAGGGCTATGACGATCTCCGAAACAAGGCGTTCGCGGCAAAGATTTACAAGTTTGTGATGGAACCTTCACTGCAATCGGCACAGAGCAAAGCCAGCTTTGCAGTCTCGCTGCACACGAAAGAGGGGGTGGCCGAGGAAGTGGGCGAGGCCTTGTTCCTGACCCTTGAAAAACTTGCTGATATGCGCAAACCAGCCCTTCTTGCTCAAGTGTTTGTAGGCTACTTAGATGAGGTCATCGACCTGGCAACGTTCAGGCGATTGGCCGCAGCAATCGATCAGGCGTATTTCGACGATATCGAATTGCTGCTGGAGGTACCAGATAACTACTCTGACAGGGAGGGCCTGGTGTGGAAAATGCGAATGCTCGGAACCGGACTGGTAGCACCTAGCGGTGGCGGAGCATGGGCGGAAAGCGGCATGATTTTCTACAAAATGACCGAACTCGCGACCTCATTTCGCAAGGCTGTTGCACATGCCAAATCGGTTGCCGCGCAAGCGCACAAGGGCTAGCTGTTTGACACATCCGGCCTGATTCCGCCGACTCCACCCGTCAAGGAAGTGAAATCTCACGACCGCGCAGCGCGTCAAGGTGATCTGCCCACAGCTGCATCAACGCGGTGCGCTGGGGCAGATACGTGGCGTGGTTGTACGCGGCGCTCACACGGTCCCGCTCTTGGTGAGCCAGCTGCAGTTCGATGACGGCGTGATCCTGGCCAAGTTCATGCAGCACCGTCGAAGCGATGCCACGGAACCCGTGGCCCGTCATTTCCCCCTTGTAGCCCATGCGGTACAGCGCAAACAAAATCGCGTTGTTGCTCATCGGCTTTTCATGATCGTGCCCACCTGGGAATAGCAAGTCATTGCCTGTTCCAACCCGTTGCAGGGCCTGCAGCACTGCCACCGCCTGGGTGGACAGCGGCACGATGTGTTCGGATTTCATCTTCATGCGGCCGGCGGGTATGCGCCACTGTGACGCCGCCAAGTTGAATTCCGACCATTCAGCCTTTATCAGCTCGTTGGTGCGCACGAACGTCAGCGCCATCAGGTGAATGGCCAGGCGCGTGCGCACGTGCCCCCGGTAGTCGTCCACATCGCGCAGCAGCTGCGGCAGCTTCGCAACTTCCACCCGCGCATAGTTTTGCTCTCGCACCGGCGCTAGCACATCAGCCGGCTGAACATCGCCGCACGGGTTGTGCTCTGCCAGGCCGTGACCAATGGCGTACCGGAACACCTGCCCCGAAATCTGGATGGCCCGCCGCGCCAGGTCGTGAGCACCACGCTGTTCCACCTTCTTGGCCATGGCCACGATTTGCGGGGCCTTGATGTTGAAGATTGGCAGTGCGCCAATCTGTGGAAACGCATCCAGCTCCATGCGGCGCAGCACCTGGTCAGCGTGTTTCTTCGAGCGTGTGCGCGC
Source organism: Acidovorax sp. Leaf191 (assembly GCF_001424425.1). Taxonomy (GTDB): domain Bacteria; phylum Pseudomonadota; class Gammaproteobacteria; order Burkholderiales; family Burkholderiaceae_C; genus Acidovorax. Next base: position 924,918 of record NZ_LMPT01000019.1, on the reverse strand, counting down.
CCAACTGGCGTGCCACGCCCTGGCAACGGTCTCGAAAGAGCTATCGGCGGCCACAGCGTTTGCCCGTTTTTGGGCCTGGCGCTTTGCAGATGGGTCCGAACCGTCAAGCACCTGGCGCCGCGCATCGTCACGAGACTTTCGGGCCTGCAGCAGCGACACATCAGGGTAAACGCCCAAGCTCAGGCGCTTTTCCTTTCCGTCCATCCGGTACTTGAACCGCCACCACTTGCCCCCCGAGGGGGCAACTTCAAGGTAAAGGCCGTCCGCGTCGTACAGCTTGCGCGGCTTTTCAGCAGGTTTCGCCGCCTTGATGGCGGTGTCGGTGAGGGGCATGTGGGGCAACTCCGGGAAGTGGGGCAATTGCTGCCCCAAAAGTTGCCCCAAAGTATAGGCGGCTGCACCCGGACACTACCGGACGATGCAGGACACGGAAAGCCGCGCCACAAAAAGGAAATCCGCCAGGTCCGTATCTCTACGAACACTGGCGGATGAATAAATGGTCGGCGTGGCGGGATTCGAACTCGCGACCCCTTGCACCCCATGCAAGTGCGCTACCAGGCTGCGCTACACGCCGACAAGACTTAGATTATATGCAGAAAAAACTCTAGGTCAGAGAAAGTAGCGCACGAATCTCAAATAATTCTTTGCGCACCGCGTTCGAGTCCAGCGAATAGCCCACCGCATCGATGGACAAGCTCTGCGCGCTATCGATCAGCATGCTGGGCAGCTCGGTGCCGCCGTCCGCGGCATCGCCTTCTGCACCGGCCTCATCGCGGGCCGGATGCGCGAGTTCTTGCAGACGATTGCGGGCGCCACTGATGGTGAAGCCCTGGTCGTACAGCAGGTCCCGGATGCGGCGGATCATGAGCACTTCGTGGTGCTGGTAGTAGCGGCGGTTGCCGCGCCGCTTCATGGGCCGCAACTGCGTGAACTCCTGCTCCCAGTACCGCAGCACGTGGGGTTTTACGCCGCACAGCTCCGCCACCTCACCGATGGTGAAGTAGCGTTTGGCGGGTATGGAAGGAAGAGGTGTGCCCATCGAGAAAGCGTTTCAGACCAGGGAGCCGCGTAGCGTACTGCACAGACGCAAAGACCGCCAGTGACCAGCCACATTCCGGTCACAAAGACGGCACAAATTCACTCAGGACGCCACGGCCGCGGTCTGAATTTGCTCCTTGAGCTTGCTGCTGGCGTGAAACGTCACCACGCGGCGCGCCTTGATCGGGATCGCCTCCCCGGTGCGCGGGTTGCGGCCGGGGCGCGGTGCCTTGGTGCGGATCTGAAAGTTGCCAAAGCCCGAGAGCTTGACGTCCTTGCCCTCGACCAGGCTTTGCGCGATCAGATCGAAGAACGCATCGATCATGTCCTTGGACTCGCGCTTGTTCAGGCCGATCTGATCGAACAGCAGATCGGCCAGCTGCGCCTTGGTCAGTGCCGGTGTCTCCAGGCTTTCGACGGCAAATTCGATCATGGCATCACTCCCCTCTTGGGCAATTTCGTTGTCATCAAACACGCAGGCGCGCACCTGTGCGCTGCACCAGACTGTCAGCGACGGCTTGAACCGCAGCCTCGATCTCCGCCTCGGTCAGTGTGGCTTCGTCACGAGCCAACGTCAGGCGCACGGTAACGCTCTTCTCGCCCTGAGCAAGGCCACCAGCGGGTGATTCCTCCCCTTCGCGCAGCGGCTTGGGACGGTACACGTCATACAGCACCGCCGAGCGCAACATGCCACCTGGCAGAGCCTGCTGAACCGCCGAAATGATTTCGTCGTGCGTCACCCGTTCGGCGACCACCACGGCCTTGTCACGCTCGACCGCCTGGTGCTTGGCCACGGCCTTGAACTGGGGCACCACGCGCTGCAGCACGGCGTCGAGTTCGAGCTCGAACATCACCGGAGCCAGCGGCAGGTCCCAGGACTGGCGCCACTGCGGGTGCAGCTCGCCCACGAAGCCGATGGCGCGGCCGTCAACCAGCACGCGTGCGCAGCGGCCGGGGTGCATGGCAGGGTGCGTGGCGGGCTCGAAGCTGGCCTGCAGCGGGGCCAGCAAGGCCTCCACGTCGCCCTTCACGTCGAAGAAGTCGATGGCCTGTTCCTTGCGGCCCCACTGCAGCGCGTCGTTCGGGCCGTAGGCCAGGCCGGACACGCGCATGGGCTGGTTGAAGCCTTCGACGGTGGTGTCGGTGTTGCGCACGGAGGCGTCGCGCAGGAACACGCGTCCCAGTTCGAACACGCGCACGCGCTGGGCCTTGCGGTCCAGGTTGAACTTCAGCACCTGCAGCAGCGAACCCAGCAGCGTCGAGCGCATCACGCTCATCTGGCTGGCGATGGGGTTGAGCAGCTTGATGGGCTGCGCGTTCGCGGCCAGCTCATGCTCCCAGCGCTCTTCGACAAAGCTGAAGTTGATGGTCTCCTGGTAACCCAGCCCGGCCAGCGAGCGGCGCACGGCAAACGGGCTGCGCGTGGCCTCGGCCGGCAGCTTGGGCGTGATGGGCGCCAGGGGCGGCGTGGTGGGCAGGTTGTTGTAGCCCACCATGCGCGCCACTTCTTCGATCAGGTCTTCTTCGATGGTGATGTCGAAGCGGTACGCGGGCGGCGTGACGGTGAGCGTGCCTTCGCCCTGCACCACCGGCAGGCCCAGGCGGGCCAGCACGTCGGCGCACTGCGCCTGGGTCAGGGGCATGCCGATGACCTTGGAAGCGCGCGCCACGCGCAGCGTGACGGGCTGGGGCACCGGCAGGTTCACGGACTGGTCGTCCATGGGGCCGCAGGCGGTGTCCGGGGTGCCGCAGATGTCGATGACCAGCTGGGTGATGCGCTCGATGTGCTCGACCGTGAGGCTCGGGTCCACGCCGCGCTCGAACCGGTGGCCGGCATCGGTGGAGAAGTTGAAGCGGCGCGAGCGCCCGGCCACGGCCTTGGGCCACCAGAAGGCGGCCTCGATGTAGATGTGCTTCGTGTCGTCGGACACGGCGGTGGCGTCGCCGCCCATGATGCCGGCGAGCGACTCGACCTGCTGCTCGTCAGCGATCACGCCGACCTTGTCGTCCACGGTGATGGTGTTGCCGTTGAGCAGCTTGAGCTGCTCGCCCGGCCTGCCCCAGCGCACGTCCAGGCCGCCGTGGATCTTGTCCAGGTCGAAAATGTGCGACGGCCGGCCCAGTTCGAACATCACGTAGTTGGAGATGTCCACCAGCGGCGACACGCCGCGCTGGCCGCAGCGCGCCAGGCGGTCCAGCATCCACTGGGGCGTGGCGGCGCGCGTGTTCACATTGCGCACGATGCGGCCGGAGAAGCGGCCGCACAGGTCGGGCGCGCTCACCTTGACGGCGAGCTTGTCGGACAGCTTTGCAGCCACGGCAGGGAACGAAGGCTGCTGCAGCGGCACGCCAGTAAGGGCCGACACTTCGCGCGCAATGCCGTACACGCTGAGGCAGTGCGCCAGGTTGGGCGTGAGCTTGAGCGTGAACAGCGTGTCGTCCAGGTTCAGATGGGTGCGGATGTCCTGGCCCACGGGCGCTGCGGCATCGAGCTCGAGCAGACCGCCATGGTCCTCGGACAGCTTGAGTTCGCGGGCCGAGCACAGCATGCCCTGGCTCTCCACGCCGCGCAGCTTGCCGACCTTGATAAGGAACGGCTTGCCGTCGTCGCCAGGCGGCAGTTCGGCGCCCACCAGCGCGCAAGGCACCTTGATGCCCACGCGGGCGTTGGGCGCACCGCACACGATGTTCAGCAAGACGCCCTGCCCCACATCCACCTGGCAGACGCGCAGGCGGTCGGCATCAGGGTGCTGCACGGCTTCTTTGATCTCGCCCACCACGATCTTGGTGAAGGGAGGCGCCACGGGGCGCAGCTCTTCCACCTCCAGGCCGGCCATGGTCAGCGTCTCGGCCAGCTCGGCCGTCGAAAGGGGTGGGTTGCAGAATTCGCGCAACCAGGATTCAGGAAATTGCATAGTCGGACTCTTGTTCTAAAGGATCGGCGCGCTGCCGCCGGGCGTTCATGCGCGCGTGCGTCACTCAATCGGCGGGCTTTACTGGAACTGCGACAGGAAGCGGATGTCGCCGTCAAAGAACAAGCGCAGGTCGTTCACGCCGTAGCGCAGCATGGTCAGGCGGTCGGGGCCCATTCCGAAGGCAAAGCCGATGTACTTTTCCGGATCGAGGCCCATGTTGCGCACCACGTTCGGGTGCACCTGGCCGGAGCCCGCCACTTCCAGCCAGCGGCCGGCCAGCGGGCCGGTCTGGAACTGGATGTCGATCTCGGCGCTGGGTTCGGTGAAGGGAAAGAAGCTCGGGCGAAAGCGCAACACCAGATCGTCGCTTTCGAAGAAGGTGCGGCAGAACGCCGTGAAGATGACCTTCAGGTCCTTGAAGCTCACGTTCTCGCCGATCCACAGGCCTTCGCACTGGTGGAACATGGGCGAGTGCGTGGCGTCGCTGTCCACGCGGTAGGTGCGGCCGGGCGCGATCACGCGGATCTCGGGCATGGCCTGGCCGGCATCCAGCAGTGCACGGTGCTTTTTCACATGCTGCACCGCGTGGCGGATCTGCATGGGGCTGGTGTGGGTGCGCAGCAGGTTGGGGGCGGTGTCAGTGCCGCCCTCCACGTAGAAGGTGTCGTGCATGGAGCGCGCAGGGTGGTCTTCCGGCGTGTTCAGTGCGGTGAAGTTGAACCAGTCGGTCTCGATCTCGGGGCCCTGGGCCACGTCGAACCCCATGGAGCCGAAGATGCCCTCGATGCGCTCGAGCGTGAGCGACACCGGGTGCAGCCCGCCCTGTCCGCGCTGGCGGCCCGGCAGGCTCACGTCCAGCGCTTCGGCCTTGAGCTGCACCTGCAGCTCGGCATCGGCCAGCGCCTGGCGCCGCGCCGTGAGAGCGGCTTCGATGGCCTGCTTGGCAACGTTGATGGCGGCGCCGCGGGATTTCTTTTCCTCGACGGACAGCTGCGCCATGCCCTTCATGAGCTCGGTCACGCGACCCGACTTGCCCAGAAACTGCGCCTTGGCGTTTTCCAGATCAGCAGGGGTGGCGCTTTGGGCAAACAGTTGCGTCGCGCTTTCGACCAGGGAATCCAACTCGTTCATATCGACTCTTGAAAATGAACAAGGGCTAGCGCTCTTTCAAGCCCTAGCCCTTGTTGTTATTGCGCAGGCAGCTATCAAAAAGATAGCCGCCCATCGTGAACTCAAGCAGCCAGCTTGGCCTTGACTTGGCTTACGATGCTGCCAAAGGCAGCCTTGTCGTGCACTGCGAGGTCGGCCAGCATCTTGCGGTCGATCTCGATGGATGCCTTCTTCAGGCCGTTGGTGAACTGGCTGTAAGTCAGGCCCAGTTCGCGCGAAGCGGCGTTGATACGGGCGATCCACAGCTGGCGGAACACGCGCTTCTTGTTGCGGCGGTCACGGTAGGCATATTGCCCAGCCTTCATTACCGCCTGTTTGGCGATACGGTAGACATTACCGCGGCGACCACGGAAACCCTTGGCAAGGGCGAGAACTTTCTTGTGACGGGCACGGGCCGTTACACCACGTTTGACGCGAGGCATGTATGTACTCCTTGTTCGTCGTTAATTAAACGCCCATGCCGGGCAGCATTTGCGCAATGTGACCCATATTGGTCTCATGCACAGCCACTGCACCACGCAACTGGCGCTTGTTCTTGGTGGTCTTCTTGGTCAAGATGTGACGCTTGAAGGCTTGACCGCGCTTGACGGTGCCACCGGGACGAACGCGGAAACGTTTTTTCGCGCTGCTCTTGGTCTTCATTTTGGGCATGTGAATGCTCCTTTTTCATTGTGCTCGCGAGGCGTTTGCAAACCGATCTGCAAACTTGTTGGCCCCGAGCCACTTTTTCAGCCGGTTTGCACCAGCTGCATGGCAGCGCGTGAACGCTGCCTATTGCCCGGCGTACCCCTTGCGGAGCAAGCCTGGCAAATTCTGTCTCTTTGTCTCTGCTGCTGCGGCGGCGGCTTCGCCGCCTCAGGCGGCGCTGCCCGAAGGCGTGCCTTCGGCGGCGGGCTTGACCGGTGCAGGCTTTTTCTTGCCTGGTGCGATCATCATGATCATCTGGCGGCCTTCCAGCTTGGGAAACTGCTCGATGACGATGGAATCGGCCAGCTCATCGCGAATGCGGTTGAGCAGTGCCAGCCCCAGTTCCTGGTGCGTGATTTCACGGCCGCGAAAACGCAGCGTGATCTTGCATTTGTCACCCTCTGCCAGGAAGCGGCGGATGTTGCGCATCTTGATGTTGTAGTCGCCATCGTCCGTACCCGGACGGAATTTGACTTCCTTGATCTCGATGACCGTCTGCTTGGCCTTGGCCTCGGCAGCGCGCTTTTGCTCCTGGTACTTGAACTTGCCGTAGTCCATCAGGCGGCACACCGGCGGATTCGCTGTGGCAGCGATTTCCACCAGATCCACATCCAGCTCGCCTGCCATGCGCAGGGCTTCCATGAGGCTGACCACGCCCAAAGGCTCGTTCTCTGGCCCGGACAGACGGACTTCCGGGGCCATGATTTCACGGTTCAGGCGGTGCTTGCGCTCTTCACGGTGGCGACGATCACGAAATTCAGTAGCGATGGCTATCTTCCTTCAATCAAATTACTACAAAAAATGTAGCTACAACCGCGCAGCTGGCATGCGACAAAGCATGTTTTGAATCAAACTCAGGCTTTGGTGGCGATGTCCTGGGCGATCAACTCAGCGAACGCTTCAATGGACATCACTCCGAGGTCACGATTACCCCGGGCGCGCACTGCGACGGCGCCTGCGGCCTTTTCCTTGTCGCCCGCGACGAGGATGTACGGCAGCTTTTGCAACGAATGCTCCCGTATTTTATACGTAATCTTCTCGTTGCGCAGATCTACCGCCACCCTAAGTTCTTGATTCGGCAGCGCTTTTTCAAGCTTTGCGGCAATTTCGCGACAGTAATCGGCCTGCGCGTCGGTGATATTGAGCACCGCCACCTGCACCGGAGCCAGCCACAGAGGGAAGGCGCCAGCGTAGTGCTCGATCAGCATGCCGATGAAACGCTCCATGCTGCCCACGGTGGCGCGGTGCAGCATCAGCGGGCGCTTGCGGGTGCCGTCTTCGGCCACGTATTCGGCGTCCAGGCGCTCGGGCAGGTTGGGGTCGATCTGCATCGTGCCGCATTGCCACTGGCGGCCCAGCGCGTCTTTCAGCGTGTACTCGATCTTGGGGCCGTAGAAGGCGCCCTCGCCTTCGGCGATCTCGAACTCGCAGCCCGAATGGCGCAGACCGTCCATCAACGCCTTTTCGGCGCGGTCCCACGACTCATCGGTGCCGATGCGTGCGGCCGGCCGCGTGGCCACCTTGTAGATGATGTTGGTGAAGCCGAAGTCCTTGTAGACCTTCTGCACCAACGCCGTGTAGTTGGCGCACTCTTCCAGCACCTGCTCTTCGGTGCAGAAGATGTGGCCGTCGTCCTGCGTGAAGCCGCGCACGCGCATGATGCCGTGCAGGCCGCCGGTGGGCTCGTTGCGGTGGCAGGCACCGAATTCGCCGTACCGCAGCGGCAGGTCGCGGTAGCTCTTGATGCCCTGCTTGTAGATCAGGATGTGGCCGGGGCAGTTCATCGGCTTGAGCGCGTACTCGCGCTTTTCCGACTCGGTCGTGAACATGTTCTCGTGGTACTTGTCCCAGTGGCCGGTCTTCTCCCACAGCTGCTTGTCCAGGATCTGCGGGCCCTTGACCTCCTGGTAGCCGTTGTTGCGGTACACGCGGCGCATGTACTGCTCCACCTCCTGCCACAACGCCCAGCCCTTGGGGTGCCAGAACACGGTGCCGGGCGAATGCTCGTCCATGTGGAACAGGTCGAGCTCGCGGCCCAGCTTGCGGTGGTCGCGCTTTTCGGCCTCCTCCAGCATGGTGAGGTACTGCTGCAGCTCGTCCTTCGTGGCCCAGGCCGTGCCATAGATGCGCTGGAGCATCTCGTTGCGGTGGTCGCCACGCCAGTAGGCGCCAGCCACCTTCATCAGCTTGAAGAACTTGAGCTTGCCGGTGCTGGGCACGTGGGGGCCGCGGCACAGGTCTTCGAACGCGCCTTCGCGGTACAGGCTCACATCCTCGTTGCTGGGGATGCTGGCGATGATCTCGGCCTTGTAGTTCTCGCCCAGGCCCTTGAAGTACGCCACCGCCTCGTCGCGCGGCAGTACGCGGCGCGACACGGGCTCGTCCTTGGCGGCCAGCTCGGTCATGCGCTTTTCGATGGCGACCAGGTCTTCGGGCGTGAAGGGGCGCTTGTACGCAAAGTCGTAGAAGAAACCGTTCTCGATCACCGGGCCGATGGTCACCTGGGCTTCCGGGAACAGGTCCTTGACGGCGTAGGCCAGCAAGTGGGCGGTGGAGTGGCGGATCACGTCCAGCCCGTCGGCATCCTTGGCCGTCACGATGGACAGCGGGCTGTCGGCCGTGATCTGGTAGCTGGTGTCCACGACCTTGAAGCCTTCACCACCTTCGGCAGGGATCTTGCCGGCCAGGGCGGCCTTGGCCAGGCCGGTGCCAATCGACGCGGCCACTTCAGCGACCGTGACCGGGCCGGGAAACTCGCGCTGCGAACCATCGGGAAGGGTGATGTGAATCATGGGACGACTGCTCTTTCTTTGGAATCAGTACGAAAAGGTGTGAGGGTGGGTGCGGGCACGCGCCAGGCCCAAAAACAAAAAAGCGCGGAACAGGTCCGCGCTTTTGGAGGGGTGTGCAATCTCGTGCAGGCGCGAACAGCCAGCCTTAACGGCCGGTCGACATCTCCGATGTAGTTCGCGGTGTCATAACCAGATTGCCTTTCTCGCTCTTGTGCAGTGAATTTCCCGCCATTTTAACCCTGCGCAAAGCAAAAAGCCCGAAGCGGGTGCTCCGGGCTTCACAGACTGGCGGGTTTTGATGGGTTTTGCGCCACACCGCGGCGGCGCAAGACCCCCGTCCACCCCGCTGATCAGTGGAACTGCTCTTCTTCCGTCGAACCCGTCAGGGCCTTCACGCTGGACGAACCACCTTGGATCACCGTGGTCACGTCGTCGAAGTAACCTGCGCCCACTTCCTGCTGGTGCGACACGAAGGTGTAGCCCTTGTCGCGTGCAGCGAATTCTGGCTCTTGCACCATGTTCACGTAGTGCTTCATGCCTTCGCCGTTGGCGTAGGCGTGGGCAAACTGGAAGGTGTTGAACCAGTTGATGTGGATGCCGGCCAGCGTGATGAACTGGTACTTGTAGCCCAGGGCCGACAGGTCTTCCTGGAAGGACGCGATCTGGCTGTCGTTGAGGTTCTTCTTCCAGTTGAACGATGGCGAGCAGTTGTACGACAGCAGCTTGCCGGGGCAGGCGGCGTGCACGGCCTGGGCGAATTCGCGGGCAAAGCCGATGTCCGGCACGCCGGTTTCGCACCACACCAGGTCGGCGTAGGGGGCGTAGGCCACGCCGCGGCTGATGGCTTGCTCCAGGCCGTTCTTCACGCGGTAGAAGCCTTCTTGGGTGCGCTCGCCGGTCAGGAAGGGCTTGTCGTTGGCGTCGTGGTCGGACGTGATCAGGTTGGCGGCTTCTGCGTCGGTGCGTGCCAGCACGATGGTGGACACGCCCATCACGTCAGCGGCAAAGCGGGCGGAGATCAGCTTTTCGCAGGCTTCCTGCGTGGGCACCAGCACCTTGCCGCCCATGTGGCCGCACTTCTTGACAGCGGCGAGCTGGTCTTCGAAGTGAACGCCTGCAGCGCCCGACTGGATCATGTTCTTCATGAGTTCGAAGGCGTTCAGCACGCCGCCGAAACCGGCTTCCGCGTCGGCCACGATGGGCAGGAAGTAGTCGATGAATTCCTTGTCGCCGGGGTTGATGCCGCGGCCCCACTGGATTTCGTCAGCGCGCTTGAAGGTGTTGTTGATGCGGCGGACCATGGTCGGCACCGAGTCGTAGGCGTACAGCGACTGGTCGGGGTACATGGTCTCGGACGTGTTGCCGTCGGCGGCCACTTGCCAGCCCGACAGGTACACGGCTTCGAGGCCCGCCTTGGCCTGTTGCATGGCCTGGCCGGCGGAGATGGCGCCGAACGCGTTCACGTAGCCCTTCTTGGCGCCGCCGTTGATCTTGTCCCACAGCTTTTCAGCGCCGCGCTTGGCCAGCGTGTGCTCGATGGGCAGCGAGCCGCGCAGGCGCACCACGTCGGCGGCGGAGTAGCCGCGCTTGACGCCCTTCCAGCGGGGGTTCTGGGCCCAGTCTTTTTCCAGGGCGGCAATTTGCTGTTCGCGGCTCAGTTGTTCGTTGAGGGATTGGGGCATGGGATCACTCCAGAAGGTTGGTTGAAAACGCCGGGCTGCTGGTGCCGCCCTTGGAGACAACTTTAAGTCTTCTATAAGACTTGAGCAAGCTCTTATGTCTTATACAAGAGATAAATTTTTTCCTTGCAAAACAACAGCTTAAACACGCAATTTCTCAATACAGAAATTGATTTCTCATATCGAGAAAAATTGCGGCAATGCAACATCTATCACGTTTTGCCATGTGGAATCAAAATTCCGTATCGCAAAATTGCATGGCCCGGATCGACTGATCGTAGGAATGCCGTGTGTCTGCTGTCGCATCACCCTGTGCTGAACCCCTTCCGTGCCCTGTGCACTCCCAGGCGGTCACAAGAACTTCACCCAATCCCCTTGCGGGATGCGCGCGGCCGACAGCACGTAGCGGGGGTTGATCTCGTACACCAAGCAGGGCAGCGGCTGGCCGTTCACTTCGACCTCGATCTCGCGCTTGATGTACTCGTCGGTGGGGTTCTCGCCCAGCGATTCGATCTCGTCCAGCACGTCTTCCAGCGCGGGTTCGATGGCGTAGACCTCGCCATGCACCCACTCCGCCCCGCCGAGCGTGACGCCCGGGTACGCGCCCAGGTGGTACAGAACGCCGGCGATGCGTCCGCGCCCCACGAACAGGGGCGGCGGCTCCAGGCGGGTGATGTCGTTGCTGCAACCCTGGCGCAGGGTGCCGTATACAAAAACCCAGCGGGACGGCGGCAGGGGGCTGGTTTCGTCGGGCATGATGCGCACTCTTTTTTTGTTGAACAGCCCGCAGTTTAGTGACCACTCCCAGCCGCCCCTTCGCCTACCTGTGCCTGGCCCTGAGCATGGCGCTGGTGGGCAGCTATGTGGCGCTGTCCAAACCGCTGGCCGCGGTGCTGCCGGTGTTTCTGCTGGCCTGGATGCGGTTCGGCATCGGCGGCCTTGCCATGGTGCACTGGCTGCGCAAGCCGGCCAACGAGCCTCCGCTCACCCCGCAAACCAAGCGCCTGTTGTTCCTGGAATCGTTTCTGGGCAACTTCATGTTCACCATCTGCATGCTGTACGGGGTGACCCTGACCGATGCGATCTCTGCCGGCGTGACGCTGGCGGCCATTCCGGCCGCGGTGGCCGTGATGGGCTGGGCCTTCCTGAAAGAGCGCGTGGCGCCGCGCACCTGGGCGGCGGTGGTGTGTGCGGTGTTCGGTATTGCGCTGTTCGCGCTATCAAAACCAGAGCTTGCAGCGCACGCTGGGCAAGCGGTAGACGGCAAAAACAGCCACAACCTGGTGTGGCTGGGCCAGTTGCTGCTGGTGGGCGCGGTACTGTGCGAGGCCGCATACACCGTCATCGGCAAGAAGCTCACGGGCAGCCTGGGGCCCAAGCGCATCACCTCGCTCATCAACCTGTGGGGCTTTGTGCTGACCACGCCGTCGGGTTTGTACATGGCGCTGCGCTTCGACTTTGCCGCCGTCGGCTGGACCACCTGGGCGCTGCTGGTGTTCTATGCGCTGGCTGCGTGCATGTGGACGGTGTGGCTGTGGATGACCGGTCTCAAGGCCGTGCCCGCCGCACAAGGCGGGGTGTTCTCGGTGCTGCTGCCGGTCAGCGCCGCCCTGGTGGGCGTGCTGGCGCTGGGCGAATCGCTCACAGGCCTGCAACTGGTGGCGTTTGTGATTGCGCTCGCCAGCGTGCTGCTGGCCACCCTGCCCTCACGGGCGGCCTTGCGGCTGGGCCGGCGCGGCTGACGCGGCCAGGAGGTCGGCGGGTCGGTCGGCCAGCCGGTAAGGGGGTCAGGCGTGCAGGGCCGTGGCGCTGACGACGATGCCGTCGGCGTCGGCATACAGCCAGTCGCCCGGGCGCACCCACACGCCCTGCACCTGCACCGGCACGTCACGCTGGCCCTCCCCGCGCCGCTCGGTGGGCAGCGGGATGAGCGCCAGCGCGCGGATGCCCACGGCCGCTGCGTTCAGCTCGGCGACATCGCGCACGCAGCCGTCCACCACCAGCCCGGCCCAGCCGTTGCGCGCCGCAGCCGCCGCCAGGTTGCCGCCCACCAGCGCACGGCGCAGCGAGCCGCCGCCGTCGACCACCAGCACCCGCCCTTCGCCCGGCGATTCGACAGCGGCCTTGACCTGGGTGTTGTCCTCGTGGCATTTGACGGTGCTCACCGGCCCGCTGAAATGCGCCACGCCGCCGAAGGCCTGGAACGCAGGCGGGAGCACCCGAAAGGCGCCGCTGGTGTCGGCTTTGTGGACGTCGCAGAAATCGCAGGTGCTGAAGGCGGCGGCAGAAGCTGTCGTCATGGGCAGAGACCTTTCATGTCGTTGAAGGGGTTGAGACGGGGTTGGGCGCTGGCTGGAAGCCTGCCGTCGGCAGCGCGGCGGCCTGGCCTGCGCACGGATGGCCATTGTTGCGCAGCCAACGCTGGGCGGGGCTCGCGGGTGGCCAAAGAATGCGCTTCCAAGCGCACCCGACGCCACCCGAAATGTCAGCCGCGGGCCGCCCAAAATGCGCGCTGCACACCCTGCAGGACCAGGAAAGGCGGGCCAAAGCACCGACTTTCCAGCCGCCAGAGGGCACCACAGCTACAAATCGAGGCAAAAAAAGCGGTTTCTCCCTTGGAAACGCGTTTTTTTCCCAGTAGCATCGGCCTGCCAGTGGGACAGCCTTGCTTTCGCTGGTGAAGATTGACGTCCAACTAGGAAAACCCAACATGGCAACTGCAAAAAAAGCTCCGGCAAAAACAGCCCCTGCGGCCAAGAAGGCTCCCGCCACCAAGACCGCCGCCCCCGCCAAGAAGCGCACGCCCAACGCAGCCTTCATGAAGGCCCTCACGCCCAGCCCCGCGCTGGCTGCCGTGGTCGGCTCGGCACCGCTGCCACGCACGGAGATCATCAGCAAGCTGTGGGTCTACATCAAGGCCAACAACCTGCAGGACGCCACCAACAAGCGCAACATCAACGCCGACGCCAAGCTCAAGGAGCTGTTCGGCAAGCCCCAGGTGTCGATGTTCGAACTGGCTGGCCTGATCGGCAAGCACGTCAAGTAAGAAGCGCTCCGCGCCCTGAGAAAAAGCCGGCCCTGCCGGCTTTTTTTCGTTGGGACCCCGCCAAAGTGTGGCGTGCAGACGTCAATGCAAATGAGAATGACCCTCATTCGATGTAACATAAAGATGCACGACGAAGCATGACTTTGTGAAGTTTTTCTCACAAGCGTCATTGCATCCGACTCGCTTGCGGCGCACATCGGGCGCCGACCTGCACATCCCCCATCGACGGAGTCCATCTTGGCTAAATCACGCGCTCAGCGCCGCAGCACCGCGCTGCGTCAAACCGCATCCCCTGTTTCCGCCCCCGCCGGCGCATCTTCCGATTTGGCGCTGCTGCCCCTGGGCGCCCTGATGCTGGCCGCCTCCATGGGCGCCATGGCCCAGTCCGGCACACCGGAAGCCACGATGTCCACCGTGACGGTGCAGGAAGCGGCCGAAGTGCAAGGCAAGGACACCCTGCTGCTCAAGAAGACCACCGTCGGCAAGGGCAACCAGGACATCAAGGACATCCCCCAGTCCGTGACGGTGTTCACCGAAAAGCTGATGAACGACCGCAACCAGGACGACTTCCGCGAGGTGCTGCGCACCACGGCGGGCGTGACCTTCCAGTCGGGCGAAACGGGCGAAGAAGACGTGCGCATGCGCGGCTTCTCGCTGGGCCTGGCCGGTGACATCTATGTGGACGGCATGAAGGACGCTCCGCTGATCGAGCGCGACACGTTCAACAACGACCGCATCGAAGTGCTCAAGGGCTCGGCCTCCATGCTGTTCGGCAAGGGCTCGACCGGCGGCATCGTCAACCAGGTCAACAAGTACCCGCTGCTGATCGACCAGCACGAAGCCAGCTACACCTTCGGCACCGGCCAGTTCCACCGCGCCACGGGCGACTTCAACTGGAAGACCGGCGAGAACGCGGCCTTCCGCCTGAACGCCATGGTGCAGGAGTACGACAACTACGGCGCCAAGCAGGACAAGCGCGGCATTGCGCCCACCTTCGCCTGGGGCATCGGCACGCGCGACGAGTTCTCGATCGGGCTGTACTACCTCGAATCCAAGGGCCGCCCGCTGTACAACCACCCCTGGCGCGTGGTCGACGGCAAGATCAACACGCCGCTCGAAGCCCGCAACTACTACGGCCTGGCCAGCGACCACAACAACACCTCGTCGCAGTACGTCACGCTGGGCCACATCCACCGTTTCGACGACAACGGCGAGCTGACCACCCGCCTGCGCTACGGCCAGTACGAGCGCGACCTGCTGGCCAGCACCATCGGCTTTCAGAACGGCAACATCACGCTGGGTCAGATCAACGGCAACACCGTGCTGACCCGTGGCTCCAAGGGCCGCCTGGGCGAAAGCGATGTCCTGCAGGTGCAAAGCGACTACAACAACACCTTCAACTGGGGCGGCCGCAAGCACACGGTGCTGGCCGGCGTCGACTACTACGACGACGATGCCAAGCGCAACCAGAACTACGCCAACACCACGCCGCGCCCCAACACCACCGTGGGCTCGCCCAATGACGGCGCCTGGGTGGCCGACGGCCGCGCACCGGTGCAGTGGAACACCTTCACGTCGCGCAACCTGGGCCTGTACTTCCAGGACACCGTCGCGATCAACGACACCCTGAAGCTGGTGGGCGGCCTGCGCTACGACAACTTCAAGGCTTCGTACAAGAACGCCACCGGCGCGCTGAGCAACTCCCGCTCCGACAGCCTGGTCAGCCCCCGCGTGGGCCTGCTGTTCCAGCCCACCGAGCTGACCTCGTACTACGTGTCGTACGGCACTTCGTACAACACCTCGGGCGACACCTACCAGTTCGGCAACCCCGGCACGACCACGGCGCGCACGGCCAACACCGACCCCGAAAAGAGCCGCAACTTCGAGATCGGCAGCAAGTTCGAGCTGTTCGAGCGCCGCGCCCTGCTGGGTGTGGCCGCCTTCTACAGCCAGAAGTACAACGAGCGCAACACCGACCCCGACACCGCAGCCCAGCAAGAGCTGCTGTCCGGCAAGCGCCACGCCACCGGCATGGAATTCAACCTGGCCGGCCGCCTGACGCCCCAGTGGGAACTGTTCGCCAACCACACCTGGATCCCCTCGGCCAAGATCGACCACAGCAATGTGGTGGTGCCCGCCAACGGCGGTGGCGCCCAGGCGCAGGGCGACCGCCCCGGCCTCACGCCCAAGCACAGCGGCAGCGTGTGGACGACCTACGCCGTCACTTCCAAGATCCGCGTGGGCGCGGGCGTGACCTACCGCGGCAAGCAAAACCCCGAAGGCTCGCGTGCCGTGTACGCCAGCGGCTTCGCGGTGATGGACGCCATGGTCGAGTACGCGTTCGACGACAAGACGACGCTCAAGCTCAACGTCAACAACCTGTTCGACCGCACCTATGCGGACGGCCTGTACCGCGGCTTCTACACGCCGGGCACGGCACGTTCCGTGCAGGTGTCGCTGAAGACGCGCTTCTGACCTTCGATGCGCTGATGCATCGACATGTCGACGTTGATGCGTTGATGCGTTGATGTTCTGACGAAACGACTCCGCCCCTTCATTGGGGCGGAGTCACAATCGGACCCCATGTTCCTGCACATCAAAGACGTACTGACGGCCGACGAGGTGGCCCTGTTCCGGCAAAAGCTCTGGGCGACCGACACCCCCTGGGTGGACGGCGCCCGCAGCGCAGGCAGCCAGGCCGTGCACCAGAAGAACAACCAGCAGCTCGCCCAGGGCAGCGAGCTGTCGGCCCAGCTGCAGGGCATCGTCAAGGCCGCGCTGGCCCGCAATGCGCTCTTTTTTTCGGCCGCCCTGCCCCGGCGCATCTACAACCCGCTGTTCAACCGCTACGGCGGCGGCGCCAACTTCTATGGCCGCCACGTGGACAGCGCCGTCATGCACTCCAAGGCAGACAACGCCTGGGTGCGCAGCGACCTGTCGTGCACGCTGTTCCTCACGCCGCCGGACGAATACGACGGCGGCGAACTGGTCGCCACCGAAGCCTGGGGCGACAAGCGCATCAAGCTGCCGGCCGGCGACATGATCCTGTACCCCAGCAGCACCGTGCACCAGGTGTCGCCGGTCACCCGCGGCCACCGCATCAGCAGCTTCTTCTGGGTCGAGAGCATGGTGCGCGGGCTGGAGCAGCGCCAGCTCTTGTTCGACATGGACATGGCCCTGCTGCGCCTGCGCCAGAGCGTGGGCGAGACCGACCCGTCGGTCATCGCTCTGTCGGGCACGTACCACAACCTGCTGCGCATGTGGGCCGACGTGTGACAGGCGCCTGGCGGACCCGCTACAGCCGCAGGCCCGGCCCCAGGTCTTGCCCCACATCCAGCCCCCGGCGGCCATGCCAACCAATTTGCTCATTTATTGATAGCACCTCGCGCTTGCTGAATGCGCGGCAGGTGCTTTTTTCATTGCCATGACCCACGTCCCAGCACGCCAACAGCTCCCTCCCGGCCTCGCCAGCCTGGCCGACCATGAGCAGCAGGCCCGGCAACACCTGGACGACAACGCCTGGGCCTACTTCAGCGGCGGCGCGGCCGACGAGATCAGCCTGCGCAGCAACCGCAGCGCGTGGGACGCCCTGCCCCTGTGGCCCCGCGTGCTGCGGCCGCTGGCTGGCGGGCACACCCGCATTGAGCTGCTGGGCCGCACGCTGGCGCACCCCATCCTGCTGGCACCCGTGGCCTTTCAGCGCCTGGCCCATGCCGACGGCGAAGTGGCGATGGCCTATGCGGCCGCGGCACTGGGCGCCGGCGTGGTGCTGAGCACCCAGGCGAGCATGCCGCTGGAGGCCATCGCCCAGGCGGTGCTGCCCGACCCCGGCCGCGGCCCGCTGTGGTTTCAGCTGTACCTGCAGCCGGACCGCGGCTTCACACGCGCCCTGGTCCAGCGCGCCGAGGCCGCGGGGTACGAAGCCCTGGTGCTCACGGTGGACGCGCCCACGAGCGGCGCCCGCGACCGGGAGCGCCGGGCGGGCTTTCGCCTGCCGCCGGGCATCGCGCCCGTCAACCTGGCGGGCATGCAGGCGCCGCCCGCCCCCGCCCTCGGCGCCGACCAGAGCGCGCTGTTCGACGGACTGCTGCACCACGCCCCCACCTGGGACGACGTGGCGTGGCTGCAGTCCATCACCCGCCTGCCCGTGCTGCTCAAAGGCGTGCTGCACCCGTCCGATGCGCGCCAGGCCGTGGCGGCCGGCGTTGCGGGCGTCATCGTGTCCAACCACGGCGGCCGCACACTGGACACCGCCCCGGCCACGGCCACCGCCCTGCCGCGCGTGGTGCAGGCCGTGGGCGGCGCCGTGCCGGTGCTGGTCGATGGCGGCATCCGGCGCGGCACCGACGTGCTCAAGGCGATGGCGCTGGGGGCGTCCGCCGTGCTGGTGGGGCGCCCGGCCGTCTGGGGGCTGGCCAACGCCGGGGCCACCGGCGTCGCCCATGTGCTGCGGCTGCTGCGCGACGAGCTGGAGATCGCCATGGCCCTGACCGGTTGCGCCACGCTGGCGGACGCCACGCCAGCCTTGCTGACGGCAGACAGCCCCGATTGACGCGCCTTTGCGCCGGTTTCTCCCTCTTGGCAGAAATGGTTTATTGCAAATGCGATAGATTCTTATTTATAATAGCGACACCTTCAACAGCCAGCCACACTGCCTGCCGCCATGATCGTCTGTGTTTGCCGCCGGATATCGGACCGTGAGATCGCCCGCCACGCACGTGCCGGAATGAGCTTTGACGAGATCCAGTTCGAGCTGGGCGTCGCCACCCAATGCGGATGCTGCGAAAGCTGCGCCCGCGATGTGGTCGCGCAGTGCAGTGCGTCGAACCCGGTGGCCGCACTGCACAACGATGCAGCGCCGCAAACGATCCAGCTTGCCAGCTCCATTTTGGAAAGCAAGTCATGGAACTCCTCTCAACGCTCGCTGGCAGTCTGATCCTCGTCGCAGGCTCGGCCTGGTGGATCTTTCGCAAATAACAAAGGTCTTTTAGAGCTCTAGCGCTTGGTACACAAGCGCTAGCAGCTATCATTTTTATGTCTCACCCTGATCGTTTCGCTCCTCCCGGGGGTGTCAGCCGCAACACCGTGATCGTGGGCTCCGTCATTGCACTGCACGTTGCGGGCATCTGGGCCCTGCAATCGGGTCTGCTGCGCCGCGCGGCCGAAGTCATCGTGCCGGCAGAGCTGCTGAGCGAATTCATCGCGCCGCCGGCTCCCCCGAAGGTCACCCCGCCGCCGCCGGCCCCGCCACCACCACCGCGCCCCGCCCCCAAGGTGGCACCGCGCCCGGCGCCCATGCCGGTGGCCATCCCGGACCCCACGCCGGCGCCCAACGCGCCTGTCGGCATCACCACGCCCCAACCGCCCGCCCCTCCCATCGAAGCCCCGGTAGCCCCCCCGGCGCCGCCCGCCCCGCCAGCGCCGCCGGCCCCGCCCAAGATCGAGCTGCCGTCGAGCGACGCGGCCTACCTGAACAACCCCAAGCCCAGCTACCCTGCCATCAGCAAGCGCATGGGCGAGCAGGGCAAGGTCGTGCTGCGCGTGCTGATCGGCACCGACGGCACGCCGCAGCAGGTGGAAATCAACAAGTCCAGCGGTTTCGACCGGCTGGACAAGCAGGCCCAGGAGGCCGTCATGCGCTGGCGCTTCGTGCCCGGCAAACGCGACGGCGTGCCCACGACCATGTGGAACCTGGTCCCTGTCAACTTCGTGCTCGAATAATCAGTCAATCAGTCAATCGATCAATCGGTCAATCAACGCTTTAGATCAGCTTCAGGGAGTTTTTCATGGAATCGCAATTCGGCATCGCCAACGTATGGATCCAGGGTGACTTCGTCACCCGCGCGGTCGCCATCATCCTGCTGGCCATGTCGCTGGCCTCGTGGATCGTCATCTTCATCAAGGCCCTGGACATCATCAAGTTCAAGAAGCACACCCGCGCTGCGCAGGACTTCTGGCACAGCGAGGACTTTGCCGCAGGCCTGACCAAGCTGGGCAGCGACAACACCAACCCCTTCCGCCACCTGGCCCTGGAAGGCCGCGAAGCCACCGCCCACCACCGCAACACCAAGGCCCACCTGCACGACAGCCTGGACGTCAGCGACTGGGTCACGCGCTGCCTGCGCAACTGCATCGACGAGTTCACCGCACGCCTGCAGTCGGGCCTGGCCATCCTGGCCTCGGTCGGCTCCACCGCCCCGTTCATCGGCCTGTTCGGCACCGTCTGGGGCATCTACCACGCACTGGTGGCCATCGGCACGTCGGGCCAGTCCACCATCGACAAAGTGGCCGGCCCCATCGGCGAAGCACTGATCATGACGGCCCTGGGCCTGGCCGTGGCCATCCCCGCCGTGCTGGGCTACAACGCCCTGGTGCGCGGCAACAAGTCCATCCTGGGCGGCCTCAACAGCTTTGCCCACGACCTGCACGCCTACTTCGTGACCGGTGCCCGCGTGAACGCCGGCGGCGAACAGGCCAAGGTCCTGCCCCTCAAGAAAGGCGCGTAAGCCATGGCCTTCGGAACCCAAGACGATGCCGATGACGTGATGAACGAAATCAACATGACGCCCCTGGTGGACGTCATGCTGGTGCTGCTCATCATCTTCATCATCACCGTGCCGGTGATGAAGCACTCGGTCAACGTGGACCTGCCCCGCGCCACCAACCAGCCCGAGGACGTCAAGCCCGAAACCGTGCGCCTGTCGGTGTCGGCCGACGGCAAGTACTTCTGGAACGAAACGCAGGTCACGGAAGAAGAACTCTTCCCCCGCCTGCAGGCCGAGGCCGCCAAGCAGCCCCAGCCCGACCTGCACATCCGCGGCGACAAGGAAGTGCGCTACGAACGCGTGGCCCAGGCCATGGCGGCGGCACAGCGGGCGGGCGTGCGCAAGATCGGGTTTGTGACGGACCCAGCGCCTTGATTCTGAGGCTGCGAGTCAGCCTCTAACCCCCCCTCGCCACCCGGCCCGCCCGCTGCACGCTTTGCCTGCAGAGGGCGCGCTGGGTTTGTTTTTGGGGTTTCGCTTTTGCTTTTGGCTTTCTTCGATGGGGCTCATCCGCTACAGGCTTCAATCAAGCATCCATAGCTCAGCCACCCAGAAAAAATCAAACAGGCGAACATATTCAGCATCGCCTTGGCGGAGCTTTCCGGGATTCCGTCGTCTCTTTTGCTGGATTCGGCTATTGATACGATGATGGCCCCCGGCAAGAAGCAGGCATAGCGAATGGAGGTCGATAAAAATGGTGACCCAGGATTTACCGTCTTCGTGGGCAATCACTTCCGGCCATCTGATTGCAAGCAAAAACTACCTTCCGTCTCCACTCCCCAGCGGAGCAGTGGAAATTCTTCGTCAGATGGATGAGTTCCTAAGTCACAACGAACTCGGCTTGGCGCTTCATGAAGCAGAGTCCCTGGGCGAACTCTGTCATTCGCCTCCGGTTTTTTGGGCGGAAGTGCGGCTAGCGGCGGAAAACATGGGGCTGAGCCAGGAATCGTCGCGGTTTGCTGCTCGCCTGTAGTCAGGCCTACACCACCCAGCCAGGGAACATGCGCTCCGGGCCCGGAACGACCCCTCGAAGTCCGCTATCGCTCGCAGTTACGGCTGCTCCTCAAACGACGCCGTGCCTTCCGGCAACCCCACCCAGTCATGTCGCCTACATGTCCAGATCTGCCGCTGCGGCGAGCCGAGCTCGTGCCGTTGTTCGATCGTGCCGATCCGCAGTGAATAAGTGGCGGGATCGCTCACAGCGCAGGCATAGAGCGAGCTGCCGCACACCTCGCAGAACGCCAGAGCGCGCTGGTTGCCGCTGGCGGCAGTCTTGATGTAGGTGCGGGGCGTGCCCCGGGTCAGCCGAAAGCTGGACGCAGGAGCCGCGATGTTGGCCCGGAAGGCAGAGCCTGAGTGGCCCTGGCAATCATCGCAGTGGCAGACCGTGATGGTGCCCGGCTGCACCTCGGCCTCGTAGGCGATCGCACCGCAGTAGCACGCACCGTCGATCTTCATCATGTTCGGAATCCTTGATCTGAATGACCGCTGTGGTCAGATTCTGCCCGGCGAGCAAAAGAACAAAAAGAAACACTCCAGTCGCTTGACTTGTAATTGCGAATCGTTATCATTAGCAAAACGCAATCAAACGCACCAGGAAAAACCCATGCAAGCCACTTTGACCGCCGCTTCGATCCTGCGCCCCGCTTCTGCCAGCAAGGGGGTCTCGCACGCCGACGGGCAAGCAAGCCAACGCACCGAACCTACCGCAGCTGCGGTCGACAGCAGCTCCCTGCTGCAGGGCCAGAAGGCCGTGGCCATCAGCCACAACGGGTCGGTGTACCGCCTGCAGGCCACCAAGCTCGGCAAGCTGATCCTGACCAAATAAGGCGGCAGTTTCAGCCATCACCAACATTCGCCGCAGCCCGCGCCTGACCGGTCTTTGCACCCATAGCGCCGGCAGCGGCACCCAGTTTCATCGTGGGGCGACTCCCGGGCTTTCAACAAGCTCGCAAGGGTCGTTTTTGCCAGCCAACGGGTTCACCCCCGCGTAGCCAGGCTTTTTTTGTACCCCAGGGTTCTTCGCTCGCAACAAAAAACCGGCCTTGAGCCGGTTTTTTTGTGGGCGACGACAGCGTCACCCGGTAGATTCAAATAAATTTGCCCTCCAGCGCTTGATAGGCAAGCGCGAGAAGCTATCTATTTGATAGCAATCTCAAAGACCCAGTGCAGCGATGCCGGCACGCGCGACCTGCGCGTCCTCGGTGGACTTCACGCCGCTCACGCCCACCGCGCCCAGGCACTGGCCGTCCTTGAGGATCGGCACGCCGCCTTCGAGCAGGCCGTCGATGCCGGGCGCGCTCAGGAACGCAGTGCGGCCACCGTTGACGATGTCCTCGTACACCTTGCTCTCGCGGCGGCCCATGGCGGCCGTGCGGGCCTTGGAAGGGGCGATGTGCGAGGACACGGCGGCGGCGCCGTCCAGGCGCTGCAGCCACAGCAGGTGGCCGCCGTCGTCCACGATGGCGATGGTCACGGCCCACTGGTTCTTCAGGGCTTCGGCTTCGGCAGCGGCGGCAATGGCCTTGACGTCGGCGAGTTCGAGTTCGTGCTTGGTCTTCATGGATGTGTCCGGGTGGAGGAAAAGAAAGAGTCGAAGAAAGGTCGCCCGGACGAACCGCAGGGGCCCGCCGGAGCAATGAACCATCAAGCATAGCGGCATCGCCAGGGCCGCTCACCCCTACGCAGGGTGAAAGTACCCTTACCAAAAGTAGGTAAGCGGGTGCGGTCATTGCGAGGCCAAAAACCGTCTCCACCTAGAATTTGCAATGTCTGCGCTGTGCAGGCCAACAAGGAGAGACACAAGATGAATGACCATGTCACCACCCTGGGCCACTCTGCGGGCTATGGCATCTCGCAGGAAGACCGCCACCGGGTTCTTCGCAATACCTACTGGCTGCTCGCGCTGAGCATGATCCCCACGGTGCTCGGCGCCTGGGTCGGCGTGGCCACCGGCATCACCCAGTCGCTGCGCGGCGGCGTGGGCCTGATCGTGTTCCTGGGCGGCGCGTTCGCCTTCATGTTCGCGATCGAAAAGACCAAGCGCTCTGCAGCGGGCGTGCCGGTGCTGCTGGCCTTCACGTTCTTCATGGGCCTGATGCTGTCGCGCCTGATCGGCATGGTGCTGGGCTTCAAGAACGGCACCGACCTCATCATGACGGCCTTTGCCGGCACCGCCGGCGTGTTCTTCGTGATGGCCAGCCTGGCCAGCGTGATCAAGCGCGACCTGTCGGGCATGGGCAAGTGGCTGTTCGTGGGCGCCATGGTGCTCATGGTGGGCGGCATCATCAACGTGTTCGTCGGCTCCAGCGTGGGCATGATGGCGATCTCGATGGCGGCCATCGGCATCTTCAGCGCCTACATGCTGTACGACATCAAGCAGATCCTGGACGGCGGCGAGACCAACTACATCAGCGCGACCCTGGCCCTGTACCTGGACGTGTTCAACGTGTTCCAGAGCCTGCTGGCCCTGCTGGGCATCATGGGTGGAGAGCGCGAGTAAGCGTCCCCTGAACGGCTGCGCGGCTTTCCCCAAGGGGGGCGCACCCGGTGGTCCGGCGAAGCCGGTTCCACGGGTGCACTGGCCTGCTACCGCGCCAGTGTCAACCGCCGCTTCACAGCGTGCGCCACAAGGCTCCTTCGGGAGCCTTTTTCTTTTTGTTGAGCCCGCACCAAGGTCAAGCCTCAATAGCGGCGCAGTCCTGCCGATAATGCAAGTACATGTATCGCAACCTGCCCTTCACCCCGCTGCGCCTGCTGGCCGTGGCCGCCCTCGCGCTGCTGCTGGCCGGTTGCGACAAGATCCCTGGCCTGGGCCCTGATCCGCGCGTTGCGCAGCGCGATGCCGAGGCCAAGGCCATCGGCGGCGCCTGCCGCCATGCGCTGCGCGGCCTGGAGGATTGCTACACGCTCAACCCCAAGGCCGCCAAGGCATCCGTCTTCGCCGGCTGGAAGGACATGGACGCCTACATGCGCGAGAACAAGATCGAAGGCGCGCCGTCGGTGCTGGGCGAGGTGAAGAAGCCCGAGCGCAAGGGCAGTGCGGACATCGACACCGAGACCGAGACGCGCGACCCTGCCGCGAGCCGCAGCAGGAGTTGAGATCTGCCCTGACAGGGCGCCCTTCCCCGGGCGTGCACGCGCCTGACGTCCTGGCGACTGGCAGCGGGAAGGGCCAGGACCGCGCCTGGCCGCCCTCCTCCTGCCTCTGACATCCTTCAGGCGGTCACACCCGCTCGAACACCGCCATGCTCTCGACGTGCGCCGTGTGCGGGAACATGTTGACCATGCCCGCAGCCGTGCATTTGTAACCGGCCTTGTGCACCAGCAGGCCCGCATCCCGCGCCAGCGTGGCGGGGTTGCAGCTCACGTAGACGATGCGCTGGGGGGGTGTCCAGCTTTCGGCGCCCGCGGGCAGCGGGCCGGCATCCTCGGCACCGATGCGCGCCTGCTCGATGTCTGCCAGCGCCTTGGCCAGCGCGAATGCGCCCTCGCGCGGCGGGTCCACCAGCCACTTGTCGGCCCAGCCATCGGCCACCAGCATTGCGGGCGTCATCTCGAACAGATTGCGTGCTACAAAATCAGTAGCTGCTAGCGCTTTACTGCCGCGCGGCAGGGCCTGATTCAATGCATAGTTTTCGCGCGAACGGGCGACCAGCGCCTCGCTGCCCTCGATGCCCAGTACCTCACGCGCCTGCGTGGCCAGGGGCAGTGTGAAGTTGCCCAGGCCGCAGAACCAGTCGATGACGCGCTCGTGCGGCTGCACATCCAGCAGGCGCAGTGCCCGGCTGACCAGCACCCGGTTGATGTGCGGGTTGACCTGCGTGAAGTCGGTGGGCTTGAAGGGCATGGTGATGCCAAAGTCCGGCAGCGCGTACGACAGCTGTTCGCCGCCCTCGTCGAGCAGCTTCACCGTGTCCGGGCCCTTGGGCTGCAGCCACCATTGCACGCCGTGCTCGGCGGCAAAGGCACGCAGCCGCGCGATGTCGTCGGCGCTCAGCGGCTCCAGGTGCCGCAGCACCAGGGCGGTCACCGTGTCGCCACAGGCCAGCTCGATCTGCGGGCAGGTGTCGCGCGCGTCCATTCCGGCGATCAGCGCACGCAGCGGCATCAGCATCGCATCCACGTGCGGGGGCAGGATCCTGCAGGTCTGCATGTCCGCCACGTAGCGGCTCTTGCGCTCATGAAAGCCCACCAGCACCGTGCCCTTCTTGATCACATGGCGCACGGACAGGCGGGCGCGGTAGCGGTAGCCCCAGGCGGGCCCCTCGATGGGCCGCATGACGGTTTCGGCCTTGACCTTGCCCAGGTGCCAGAGGTTGTCTTCCAGCACGCGCTGCTTGACGGCCACCTGCGCGCCCACGTGAAGGTGCTGCATCTTGCAGCCGCCGCAGGCCCCGGCGTGCAGGCCGAAGTGCGGGCAGCCAGGGCGCACGCGCTGCGACGACTCGCGGTGGATCGCCGTCAGGCTGGCTTGCTCCCAGTTGTTCTTCTTGCGGTGGGTGTTGGCCGTGACCAGCTCGAAAGGCAGGGCGCCGTCGATGAAGACGACCTTGCCATCGGGCTTGCGGGCCACGCCCTGGGCGTCCAGGTCCATGGACTGCACCTGCAGCCAGCCGTCAGGCAGGTCTGCGCCGTCTTGTGCGGCGGGTTCAAACGAGGGGGATAGTTCTTTCGGTTCGCTCATCCCCCGATTGTCTCAGGCCCGGGACTGCGCCTGTCCGAGCCGTGACAGGAATACCTCAGCTGCGGTCGGCGCGTGCAGCGCGCATGCCCGGCGCACCGCGCATGGAGGCGGAGGCGAGCGGCAGCTTGTTGATGGTGAGATCGCAATTGTGATTGTCGGGCGTGAACACCAGCGTCGAGTTGGGCGCCACCACCGGCAAGGTCTCGTGGATCTGGCGGGACAAATCGATCGGTGGCTCCGGAGCGCGGTACACGATGTCCTTGTCGGGGCCGTACACCACGTAGCACGACGCCATGGCCGACTGGCTGAAGAATGCAGCCACCAGGGCTGCGGCAGCGTATGGAAGGACCTTCATGTTTCTTCTCCTGAGTCAGACGTATTTACCGGTCATTATGCTGGCTTTGCCCCGCCCAGCCAACGCCGCTGTCGCGTGAAAGCCGCTGCGGGCCAACGGCGCGGCTGTGGTGCCGCGGCGCTTCACGACAGATGGAGAAAGAGGTGGTTGGTGTGCTTGACCTCTTCCATCACGGCGTAGGTGCGCGTCTCGCGCACGCCGGGCAGTTGCCACAGTACGGCCCCGGCGAACACGCGGTACGCATTCATGTCGGCCGAACGGGTCTTGAGCAGGTAGTCGAAGCCACCCGCCACCATGTGGCACTCCATGATCTCGGGGTGCACCTGCACGGCGGCCTTGAACTGGTCGAACACGTTGGGCGTGGTGCGGTCGAGCAGCACCTCCACAAACACCAGCATGCCCGCGCCCAGCCGCAGCGGGTTGAGCCGCGCCTCGTAGCCGAGGATGAAGCCGTCCCGCGTGAGCCGCTGCACACGCGCCAGCACCGCGGTGGGCGACAGGGCCACGGCCTCCGCCAGCTTGAGGTTGGCAATGCGCCCGTCTTCCTGCAGGATCGACAAAATTCTGCGGTCGATACGGTCCAGATCGGTGTCGTTGGTCATTGGCACTAGTGATTCATTCGGTTAATAAGCCAATTTTCGACCATTTATTCATCGCGACTCCAGAGATGATCCGTTTCAGTGGGTCTGACAGCCGTCGGGCCCGAACATTTCTCTTCGAGAACCCGCCATGACAACGACCGCCGCCGCCTTTGCAGACTTCGCCCCGCGCACCCCGCTGGCCAACCCGCTGCGCGCCGCCATCACCGCCGCCTGCCGCCGGCCCGAGCCCGAGGCCCTGGCACCGCTGCTGGCACAGGCCCGCGTGCCGCAGGACTTGGCCGCGGCGTCGCAGCAACTGGCGCTGCGCATCGCCGGCACGCTGCGCCAGCGCAAGGCCGCCAGCGGCCGCGCGGGCATCGTGCAGGGGCTGCTGCAGGAGTTCTCGCTCTCGTCCCAGGAGGGCGTGGCCCTGATGTGCCTGGCCGAGGCGCTGCTGCGCATCCCCGATGCGGCCACGCGCGACGCGCTCATCCGCGACAAGATCAGCAATGGCCAGTGGGAGCCCCACCTGGGCAAGAGCCCCTCGCTCTTCGTCAACGCGGCCACCTGGGGCCTGCTCATCACCGGCAAACTGGTAGCCACCCACAGCGAAGGCAGCCTGGGTGCATCGCTGGGCCGGCTCATCGGCCGGGGCGGCGAGCCCCTGATCCGCAAGGGCGTGGACATGGCCATGCGCATGATGGGCGAGCAGTTCGTCACCGGCGAGACCATTGCCGAGGCCCTTTCCAACGCGCGCCGCATGGAGGCCGAAGGCTTTCGCTACTCGTACGACATGCTGGGCGAGGCGGCCCTGACCATGGCCGACGCCGAGCGCTACTACGCCTCGTACGAGCAGGCCATCCACGCCATCGGCAAGGCATCGGCCGGGCGCGGCATTTATGAAGGCCCCGGCATCTCGATCAAGCTGTCGGCCCTGCACCCGCGCTACAGCCGCGCGCAGTTCGCCCGCGTGATGGACGAGCTCTACCCCCTGGTGCTGCGACTGACCGAGTTGGCCAAGAGCTACGACATCGGCATCAACATCGACGCCGAAGAAGCCGACCGCCTGGAAATCTCGCTCGACCTGCTCGAGCGCCTGTGCCACGAGCCCAGCCTGGCGGGCTGGAACGGCATCGGCTTCGTGATCCAGGCCTACCAAAAGCGCTGCCCGTATGTGATCGATTTCGTCATCGACCTGGCGCGCCGCTCCCGCCGCCGCCTCATGGTGCGCCTGGTCAAGGGCGCCTACTGGGACAGCGAGATCAAGCGCGCCCAGATCGACGGCCTGGCCGACTACCCGGTCTACACCCGCAAGGTGCACACCGATGTCTCCTACGTGGCCTGCGCGCGCAGGCTGCTGGCCGCACCCGAGGCCGTGTACCCACAGTTCGCCACGCACAACGCCGAGACCCTGGCCACCATCTACCACCTGGCGGGCAGCAACTACTACGCGGGGCAGTACGAGTTTCAGTGCCTGCACGGCATGGGCGAGCCGCTGTACGAGCAGGTGGTGGGCGCCATCGGTGCGGGCAAGCTCGGCCGAGAAACAGGAAAGGCCGGCCTGGGCCGGCCGTGCCGCATCTACGCCCCGGTGGGCACGCACGAGACGCTGCTGGCCTACCTGGTGCGCCGCCTGCTGGAGAACGGTGCCAACACCTCCTTCGTGAACCGCATTGCCGACGAGACCATCGCCCTGGCCGATCTGGTGCGCAGCCCCGTGCAGGTGGTGGACGAAGCGGCCGCCCGCGAAGGCACGGCCGGCCTGCCCCACCCGCGTATTCCGCTGCCAGCGGCGCTCTACGGCAGCGGCCGCACCAACTCGCAAGGGCTCGACATCGCCAGCGATGCCACACTGGCGCAACTCGCCGCCACGCTGCAGTCCAGCGCCCTGCACGGCTGGACTGCCGGCCCGCTGCTGGCCACCGATGTGCCCGCCGGCCCGGCCACGCCCGTGCGCAACCCCGCCGACCTGCGCGACGTGGTCGGCCATGTGCAGGAGGCCACGGCCGGCGACGTGGACCAGGCGCTGAAGAACGCACAGCAAGCCGCACCGGCCTGGGCCGCCACCGGCCCTGCCGAACGCGCCGCCGCCCTGCAGCGCACCGCCGACCTGCTCCAAGCGCGCCTGCAGCCGCTGATGGGCCTGCTGATGCGCGAGGCCGGCAAGAGCGCCAGCAACGCCATCGCCGAGGTGCGCGAGGCGGTGGACTTCTTGCGCTACTACGCGGCGCAGGTGGAGAGCACCTTCGACAACGCCACGCACATCCCGCTGGGCCCCGTGGCCTGCATCAGCCCCTGGAACTTTCCGCTGGCCATTTTCATGGGCCAGGTGGCCGCAGCGCTGGCCGCCGGCAACCCCGTGCTGGCCAAGCCCGCCGAGCAGACGCCACTCGTCGCCGCCGAGGCCGTGCGCCTGCTGTGGCAGGCGGGGGTGCCGCGCGGTGCGGTGCAATTGCTGCCCGGCCAGGGAGAGACCGTGGGCGCACGCCTGATCGGCGACTCCCGCGTCATGGGCGTCATGTTCACCGGCTCCACCGAGGTCGCGCGCATCCTGCAGCGCACCATCGCCGGCCGCTTGGATGCCGCCGGCCGCCCCATCCCGCTGATCGCCGAAACGGGCGGGCAAAACGCGATGATCGTGGACTCGTCCGCCCTGGTGGAGCAGGTGGTCACCGACGCGGTCTCGTCAGCCTTCGACAGCGCGGGCCAGCGCTGCTCCGCACTGCGCGTGCTGTGCGTGCAAGACGACGCCGCCGACCGCGTGGTCGAGATGCTGCAGGGCGCCATGGGCGAGCTGCGCATGGGCAACCCCGCAGCGCTGGCGGTGGACGTGGGCCCGGTGATCGACGCCGAGGCCCAGGCGGGTATCACCCAACACATCGACGCCTTCAAGAGCCGCGGCCAGCGCGTGTTCCAGCACTGCCGCAGCGATGCCGCCGAGGCCGCACAGGGCACCTTCGTGCCGCCCACGCTCATCGAACTGAACAGCATCGGCGAGCTGCAGCGCGAGGTCTTCGGCCCCGTGCTGCACCTGGTGCGCTATGCACGCAAGGACCTGGACCAGCTGCTCGACCAAATCAACGCCACCGGCTACGGCCTGACCCAGGGCGTGCACACCCGCATCGACGAAACCATCGCCCGCGTGGTCGACCGCGCGCACGCTGGCAACGTGTACGTCAACCGCAACATGGTGGGTGCCGTGGTGGGCGTGCAGCCCTTCGGCGGCGAAGGCCTGTCGGGCACGGGCCCCAAGGCTGGCGGCCCGCTGTACCTGCTGCGGCTGCTGGCCCAGCGCCCGGCCGCCGCACTGGCGCAGACATTCGCCGCCGCGGACCGCATCGCCGCGCCAGACATGGCCGCGCGCGAAACACTGCTGAGCCCCCTGCACGCCCTGGAGCGCTGGGCGCAGGCGGCGGGGCACGCCCCCCTGGCCGCCACCTGCCGCCGCTTTGCCGCCGAGACCCAAACCGGCACCGCGCGCACCCTGCCCGGGCCCACGGGCGAGCGCAACGTCTACAGCCTGCTGCCGCGTGCCACCGTGCTGTGCATCGCTGCCGCGCAGGAAGACCTGTGGACCCAACTGGCCGCCGTGCTGGCCAGTGGCGGCAAGGCAGTGTGGAGCGACGCACACACCGCCCTGCGCACCACCCTGCCCGCCGAATTGCAGGCGCGCATCGCGATCGCGCCCAACGCATTGGCCGACGACACCACCGACTTGGCTGCGGTGCTGCACCATGGCACGCCCGAGGATTTGCGCAACGTGTGCGAACAGCTTGCCCGCCGCCCCGGCCCCATCGTCGCCGTCACGGGCATGCCCCCGGGCAGTACCGAGGTGCCGCTGGAGCGCCTGGTGATCGAGCGTGCGCTGAGCGTGAACACGGCGGCGGCGGGCGGCAATGCCAGCCTGATGACGATCGGATAAAGCGCGCTGACGCTCGTGCGGACGTCGGGAGGGGTGCACCCAGCCCCCGCCCTGGCATGCATCGCGCGCCAGCACCTCATGCCGCCGGCCACGGGCGCTCAGTCCATACCGGTCTTGCCGGGCGCCCAGTACGCCTTGGCCACGATGCACGATGCCGGCACGCCGTGCCCCTTGAGTGCCTGGCGTGCCTGCTGGATCGACTGCGCGCGCCCCGTGAGCACGAACAGCGTGCCATCCCCGCTGCCCTGCGACCACAGTCCGCTGGCGGCTTGTTTCCGGCCAGCCTCGTCGCGGCGCTCCACCAGCAGGGCGGCGTTAATGCCCAGGGCCTGCAACGCCAAGGTGGCTTCGTCAACGGACTCCACCTCGAACACGCAGCGGGGCTGTGCCCTCGCGCCCATGGCCGCCGCAACGGCAGCCGCCAGGCCGAACGACGTCTCGTCCCCATGCAACACCACCGGCCCGGCCAGATCTCCCAGCGCCAGCGAGCGGTGCGGGCCGAACACCTGGCAGGCATCGCCCGCCTGCACACGCCGCAGCCAGTCGCTGCCAGGCCCGGCTCCATGCGCGTAGCCCAGCAGGCGCACATGCCCGCGCACCGCATCGAACACGATGGGGGTGAACGTGCGCGCCGTGAACGGCCCGGCCACCTTGACCTGCAGCTTGTGCCCCGGTGCCCAGGCCGCGCCCTTCAGGGCATCGCCTTCCAGATCGATGAGCCGAAAGCGATCCGACACCCTCTGCACCGCAGCCACCCGTGCACTGCGCAGCAGCAGCCTGTCGAACGCACGTTCCAGCAGGCCCGGCACCCGATCTTCAGTAAAGCGCATGCCGCACCTCGTGGTCGTAGTGCGCGTTGATCTGCCCCACCTGCTCGTCGCCGATCGGTGCGGTGGCACCCCCCAGCCGCGTCAGCTCTGCCAGCATCTGCCCCACCGTGGGCAGCGCAGTGCGGTCCACCTGCGACGCCGGGGCCCACAGCCTGGCGCGGTTCACCGCCTTGCCGCAGTGCATGAGCACTTCGGTGATGGCCACCACCGTCGCGGCCTTGGGTGTGCGCCCCTGTTCTGCCAACTCGGCCAACAGCTCGGGGGCGGTGGACACCCTGCCGTGGCCGTTGATGCGCAGGAACACCTCCAGCCCCGGAAAGATGAAGAGCATGCCCACGCGGTCGTCGCGCTCCAGGTTGCGCAGCGATTCGATGCGGTTGTTGCCCGGCCAGTCGGCAAAGGCCACCGTATGCGCATCCAGCACGTGCACGAAGCCCGGCGGGCCGCCGCGCGCAGAGGCATCGAGCCCCTCGCCGCTGCCCGTGGCCAGGCAGAAAAACGTCGCAGCCTTCAGGTAGCTTTCATGAAAACCGATGAGGCGGTCGAGCACCGCCTTCTGGATCATCTCGGACGGCGGCGAGTACAGCGCATCGAGGTCGGGAGCATCAGGCCTGCCCGGCCCGGCCGCAGGGGGCGCCACCAGGGCCCGCAAGTGCGGGTCCCGGAC
This sequence comes from Acidovorax sp. Leaf191, assembly GCF_001424425.1. Classification (GTDB taxonomy): domain Bacteria; phylum Pseudomonadota; class Gammaproteobacteria; order Burkholderiales; family Burkholderiaceae_C; genus Acidovorax. Next base: position 893,005 of record NZ_LMPT01000019.1, on the reverse strand, counting down.
CTCCAGCACCTCGAACAGCCCCAGCGCGCGCAGTGCAGGCGCCAACGCCTGTATATCGCCCGCTGCGGCAGCGCGCGCTGCGGCGGGTGCAGTGGGGTCCTGCAACACCCGCGCATTGGCGAGGAAGGCCCCCACCGAGCCCTTGCGGACGGTGATACCGCCCACCTCCACTTCATTGACATGGTCCGGAAGAACATCCTGTGCGCGCATGGCCTGACTCCTGTTGATGCGATGCAAACAAGAATAAGATGCATTCACATGGCGGCTGTACACTGAAATCGCCAACTGATTGCTTTCATCCGCCATTTCGATACGCCTCCATCCTGCATGCCTGACCTGAACGGTTCGAACGATTTGAAGCTCGCCCTCGCCGCCATCGATGCGCCGCAGGGCCCCATGGTCATCGCCCTCGCCGGCACGCAGGATGGCGAGCGCATGACCGAGCCGCACCAGCACGCGCGCGGACAGCTCTTCGGGTCGCTGCGCGGGCTGATTTCCGTCAAGGTGGAGGACGCGGTGTGGGTCGTACCCGCCATCCATGCCGTGTGGCTGCCGCCGCACCACCTGCATGCGGCGCAGTCGCACGGCCCCTTCCACGGCTGGAGCGTGTATGTCGAGCCGGCCGCCTGCAAGGGGCTGCCCGCCAAGCCGTGCACGCTGCGCACCTCGGGCCTGCTGCGCGAAGCGGTGCTGCGCGCAGCTGAATGGCCTCAGGGCCCGCTGGATGCAGGCCAGTTGCGTGTGGCCGGGGTGATCCTGGACGAGATCCGCACGCTGCCGGTCGAGCCCCTGGGCCTGCCCTTGCCCCGGGACGCGCGCCTGCAGCGCATTGCCCGCGCGCTCATCGCCGACCCGGCAGACGGACGGGACCTTCCAGCGTGGGCGCGGTGGGCGGCCCTCAGCGCGCGCACGCTGAGCCGGCGCTTCGTCGAGGAAACGGGTTTCAACTTCTCGGCATGGCGCCAACGCGCACGGCTCATGCGCTCGCTGGAGATGCTGGCCGCCAATGTGCCGGTCAACAGCATCGCGCTGGATCTGGGCTATGCCACGGCCAGCGCTTTCATCACCGTGTTCAAGCGCACCTTCGGGGAGACGCCCGCCGCCTACCGGCAGCGGCTGTGAAGGTGGCTCAACAGGTGGGCTCGATGCGTGTTCGGGCCAGTGACGGGGCGCGGGCGTGTCGGCCCGAGGGCATTGCGTGCCCCCTGCCACACCAGCAACCACCAGTCGAAAGCCTGCTGGCGTGAGACCAGGGGCACAGCCGCTTCGCATCGCAGCCCGTCATGTCGCCGGGCGTGCCTCGCAGGTCCACCCCCAAACCTATCAAATTCACACATGTGATTGTTCGTCATGGCATTGCCGTTCTACTTGCCGGCCGGCCAGTTAATTGGCATCATGACTGCCAGAGGTTTCGGTGCCCTTCACAGCCTGGGGACACTGCGCCCTTCAAGAACGATCACAGGAGACATTCATGCCATCAACTTCCTCAGCACCTGCCCAGCATTCCTCCACCAACAACAGCACCACACCCCAGCGGGTCGACGTAATCATCGTCGGCGGCGGATTCGGGGGCATGTACGCCGTCCACAAGTTCAACCAGCTCGGGCTCTCGCTCCAGGCTTTCGAGGCCGGGGGCGACGTGGGCGGTGTCTGGTACTGGAACCGCTATCCCGGCGCTCGCGTGGACCTGCCCAGCATCGACTACAGCTACTCCTTCTCGCCCGAGATCGAACAGGAGTGGACCTGGTCCGAGCAGTACGCGGCCCAGCCCGAGCTGCTGCGCTACATCGACTTCGTGGCCACGCGGCTCGACCTGCGCCGCCACTACCAGTTCAACACCCGCATCAATCAGGCGGTATGGGATGAAGCGCGCCAGGTATGGACGGTGACGACCGAGAGCGGCGCCACCTGGGAAGCTCCCTACTGCATCATGGCGACGGGGCCGCTGTCGGTTCCCAAGAAGCCGGAGATCGACGGGCTGGAGCGCTTCAAAGGCCGCCTGTTGCATGCCGCCCGCTGGCCGCACGAACCCGTCGACTTCACGGGCAAGCGTGTGGGCGTGATCGGCACGGGCTCGACGGGCATCCAGATCGTGCAGGAAGTGGGCCGCCAGGCGGGCGAGCTCTTCGTATTCCAGCGCACCCCCAGCTTCACCATGCCCATGCGCAACGTACCGATCGAACCTGAGTACATGGCGGAGGTCAAGCGCCACTATGCGGGCATCCGCGAGGTGGCCCGCAACAGCGTGATCGGTGGCGCACGCCCCTTGTCCACGCGGGCATTCTTCACCGTCACGCCGGCGCAGCGCCAGGCCCTGCTGGAAGACTCGTGGAAACAGGGCGGCCTGGCCATGCTGGGCACGTTCGGCGATCTGATGATCAACGAAGAGGCCAATGAGCACGTGGCCAACTTCGTGCGCGGCAAGATCGCCGAAGTCGTGACCGACCCGGCCACGGCAGACAAGCTCAAGCCCCAGGGTTACCCGATCTTTGCACGCCGCCCCTGCCTGGACACCGGCTACTACGAAACCTACAACCTGCCAAACGTCCACCTGATGGACTGCATCACGGACCCCATTCTCGAAGCCACCGAAAAGGGCATCCGCACCGCGGCAGGAGAAACGGAGCTCGACATTCTGATCCTGGCCACCGGCTACGACGGCCTGACCGGCGCATTGCTGGCCTTTGACGTGGTGGGGCGCGACGGGCGCACGGTGCAGGAGAAATGGCAGAACGGCCCCCGCTCGCATCTGGGCATCATGCTCGAAGGCTTTCCCAACCTGTTCATGACCACCGGCCCCAACGGCCCCGCGGCGCTCGCCAACATCATCCGCATGAGCGAGAACGACGTGGATTGGATCGCCGACGCCATCCTGTACCTGCGCAAGAACGGCATGGGCAGCATCGAGCCCACCCGCAAGACCGAAGACAACTGGATGGAGCTGGTGTACACACTGGCACGGCATTCGCTGATCAACAAGGCCAAGACCTGGTGGGTAGGCGCCAACGTGGAAGGCAAGCCCCAGGGCCTGACCCAGTTCATCGGCGGCTTCAAGATGTACCGCGAGCACTGCGCGGCCGCCGCGGCCAACGGCTACGCCGGCCACCACATCGAGCCTGCGCGCAAGCAGGACCAGGCCATCGCTGCCTGACGGGTGAACGAGAGAGTGCGGCGGGCGGCGCTACCGCCTGCCGCCTGCCGCCTCGTGCATTCAGTTCAGCCAGGGGCCTTGCCACAAGGTGATATGGAGGCCACGGCACGCCGCAAGGCCGCCGCGTAGGCCTTCTGATGGGCACGCATGCGTTCCAGGCTGCCGCCAAGCCCCAGCACCACGGGCTGCCCGTTGATGGCCACCGGCAGCAGGGCGCACATCGTCGCGCCGTCCGCAAACGGCATGCCTTCCACGTAGATCTGTGATTGCCCCTTGATCGACAGGATGTGCGCGACCATGGCGTCCACATCCACGCGCTCTGCAGGCTTGTTGATCGCGATGTTCGCGCGGCGCACCAGGCGCTCGATTTGCTCCGGCGTGTGCGTGGACAACAGCAGCCAGCCCAGGGACGACCTGACCGCCGGTCGCATGGTCCCTTCTTCAGTATGGAAGCGCATCGCATGCACCGACTGGATGATGCGCACATGCTGCAGGTAGACATCGTTGAGCAGGCCCAGCGAGACGGTCTCTCCGGTGGCGTTGTGGACATCCCGCATGGCTTCGAGCAGTTGGCCGTTGCCGCCCATCAGCACAGGCTCTATCCAGTCACCCAGCGCCACCACGCGCAGCGTCGGAAAGTACAAGCGGTGAACGCGGTCGTAGTTCAGGTAGCCCTCCGTCGTCAGGCTCTTGAGCAGTGCCGTCGTGCTGGACTGGGGATAGCCAAGCGCCTCGACGATAGCCTTGAGCGAACGCGGCGCGCGCTCGCTGCGGAAGTACTCCAGCAGCGCCAGTGCGCGCGCAGCAGATTTGACGGTCGCTGGCGCGAGGGCCATGGCCAGGTCAGGTGAGTTCAGGACTTCAACGACGCCAGCAGCGCATAGACCGGATCGCTGCCGTACAGGGACCCCAGCGGCTGGCGCACCGTGCCGAAATGCTCTGCCTCGGTGACACCCGGGGCCCCCAGATGGCGCAGCCAGTCGTACACCACGGTGCGCGCGGCGATGCGCCATTCGCCGCCCCGCTTTTCGAAGCGGTCCACGTAGCGGCCGGCCAGAAAGACCTCGCGTGCGATGCCTTGCGGGTCGCGGTCGCGCTGCAGCGCCAGGAAATAGGTTTCCACGCCCGCCTGCGTGCCGGCCAGCGTGATCGACATGTTGGTGATGTTGTGGATCGACCGCTCGCTGTCCGCCGCAAGCTTCTTCAGCGCCCAGTCGATGAACCCGGTGGCGCTGCCCTGGTAGGGGCCGTGGCGGTCCGTAGCGTCGGGCCAGTAGGCACCGCGCAGGGCGGCCTCGTCCTGGCGGTCAATGCCCCGGCAGTAGCGGTTCATGCATTCACGGATCGCTTCGCGGTCCATCAGTTCAGCCACTTGGCGGCTCAGTTCCTGGTCTTGCATAGGGTATCTCCTTAGTTTTTTGCACTATACCTTTTTACTAACCGGCCGGTAGAATTAATTGAACAACGGAGACACACGACATGCAAGCTCGTTTGAAGGGCAAGGTTGCCCTGGTCACAGGTGGTGCACAAGGCATCGGACGCGCCATCTGCGAAAGGTTCGCCGCCGAAGGCGCCACCGTCGGTCTGCTGGACATCAAGGGCGAAAACGTCGAACAGGCGGCCCGGTCGCTGCGCGACCAAGGCGCACAGGCGGTGGCCTACGCCGGCGACGTCGCGCAACGCGCCACCTTCGAAAACGCGGTGGAAGACCTGGAGCGGCAATTCGGCCGCTTCGACATCCTGGTGAACAACGCCATCTGGGTGCGCTACGGCCCCATCGATGCCATCACCCCGGAGACCCTGGCACGCATGACCGGCACGGGCTTTCATTCGGTCGTCTGGGGCACCCAGGTGGGCGCCTCGGCCATGGCGCGCTCGGGCGGCGGCTCCATCGTCAACATCGCTTCGGCGGCCGGCTTCCTGGGCATTCCGTCCGGCCTGGTCTATTGCGGGGTCAAGGCCGGCGTGCTGGGGCTCACGCGCTCGGCAGCGGTGGACCTGGGGCCCCAGGGCATCCGCGTCAACGCCATCTGCCCCGGCTCGGTGGTCACCGAAGGTGTGCGCATCAACGTGAACCCGGACATGGAAGCCAAGCGCATCGCCCGCACGCCCCTGGGCCGGCTGGGCCAGGTCGGCGACATCGCCGCCGCCGCCAGCTTCCTGGCCAGCGACGACAGCAGCTTCGTGACCGGTGAATCGCTGCTGGTCGACGGCGGCGTGACCCACGCACTCCTGTGAGGCACAGTCCATGCGAAACGACCCGATCCCCCACGCCATGCATCCCCTGCACCCCCTCTTCTTCCCCAGCTCCGTCGCCTTGATCGGCGCATCGTCCGACCCCGAACGCATTGGAGGCCGGCCGCTGCGTTTTTTGCTGGAGGCGGGCTTCCAGGGCCGGATTCATCCCGTCAACCGCAGCGGCGCTGCTGAAATCCAGGGCCTGCCCGCCTATGCCAGCCTGCTCGATGTACCCGGCCCGGTGGACCACGCCATCATCGCCGTCCCCGTGCCGGGCGTGGAAGCGGCACTCAAGGAGTGCGCTGCCAAGGGCGTGAAGGCGGTCCAGGTCTTCACCGCCGGCTTTGCCGAGGTGGACGCCGCAGGCGCAGAGCTGCAGGCGCGCCTGGTGGCCATCTGCCGCGAGGCGGGCATGCGCATGGTGGGGCCCAATGCCCTGGGCCTGCTCAATCCATCCCAGAACTTCTACGCCACGTTCTCCACCGCGCTCAACGGCCTGCGGCCCAGGCACGGTGTGATCGGCCTGGCGACGCAAAGCGGCGCCTTCGGATCGGCCACCTATGGCATGGCGACGCTGCGCGGCATCGGGCTGTCCCGCGTGATCGCCACAGGCAATGAAGCCGACGTGGATGTCGCCGAATGCATCGACTACCTGGCGGAAGACCCCGACACCCGCGTGATCTGCGCGGCCCTCGAGGCCTGCAAGGATGGCGCCCGCCTGCGGGCGGCACTGCGCAAGGCCGCAGCTGCAGGCAAGCCGGTCGTGATCATGAAGATCGGCAGCACCGACGTGGGTGCGGCGGCGGCTGCCACCCACACCGGATCGCTGGCGGGCAACGACGCGGTCTACGACGCGGTGTTTGCCGAATGCGGCGCGCACCGCGCCCAGTCCGTGGAAGAAATGCTGGATCTCGCGCACCTGTGCGCGGTGATCGGCACCCTGCCCGCCAACGAGGACATCGGCATCATGACCGGCTCGGGCGGCATCGGCATCCTGATGGCGGACAACGCGACCGAACTGGGCATGGGCCTTCCCCCGCTCACCGACGATGCCGCCAGCAGCCTGCGTGACCTGCTCCCCTACGCCGTGCCCGCCAACCCGTTTGACACCACGGCCCAGGTCACGGCCGTGCCCGACGGCATCGCACGCACCATAGAGACCATGCTGCGCCCCGGCGCGCCCTACGGCAGCCTGTTTGCCTACCTCGCGCACGTGGGCCTGTCGCCCCAGCGCTTTCAGGCCACCGAAGACCGCCTGATCGCCATCCACCGCGCCCACCCCGAGCAGGCGCTGGTGGTGGTGATGCTGTCGGAAGAGAACGTGACCCGCCGCCTGGAAGCCGCGGGCGTGGCGGTGTTTGCCGACCCCACCCGTGCGGTGCGGGCCGTGGCCGGCGCCGCGCGCATGGCCCGGCTGCGCCGCGGCATGCGCACCGCAGACACGCCGGCGATGCCCGCCGCACATCAGCTGCCCGCCGCCGCCACAGAGACGCAGGCCAAGGCCCTGCTCGGCGCTGCAGGCATTCCCGTGCTGCCGGAGACCACCTGCACCAGCGCTGGCGATGCGGTGGCGGCAGCGGACGCGATGGGCTACCCCGTGGTGGCCAAGATCGTTTCGGCCGACATCCCGCACAAGACCGAAATCGGCGGCGTGATGGTGGGCCTGCAGAATGCCGATGCGGTGGCCGCCGCGTACGGCACCTTGCAAAGCCGCGCTGCCGAGCGCGCCCCCCAGGCGCGCATCGACGGCGTGCTGATCGCGCCCATGGTGCGCGGCGGCGTGGAGACCATCATCGGCATCCACATGGACCCGGTGTTCGGCCCGATGGTGATGTTCGGGCTGGGTGGTACGGCGGTGGAGCTTTACAAGGACGTGGCGTTCGCCTCTGCGCCCCTCACCCCTGACCAGGGCCTGGCCCTGGTGGACTCCGTGCGCGCATCGGCCCTGCTCAAGGGCTGGCGCGGTGGTCCGGCCTACGACCTGCAGGCCCTGGCGCAGGCCTTGAGCAAGCTGTCGGAGTTCGCGGTGCAGCACGCCGACCAGCTCGCCGGCATCGACATCAACCCCTTCGTCGCGCAGACCCAGGGCGGCGTCTGCCTCGATGCGCTGATCTCCACGCGCTGAACGTGAAAGGAATCCCCACCATGCAATTCCAGCACCTGCAACTGCAGATCGAGGACGCCATCGCCGTCGTCACGCTGAACCGTCCACCGGTCAACGCCCAGAATGCCGAGTTGCGGGCCGAGATCATCGAGTGCTTCGACACGCTGAGCGACATGGCCGAGGTGGCGTGCATCGTGATCAGGGGTGCAGGCAAGGCGTTCTCCGCCGGCGCCGACATCCGCGAGCGCCCCCACCTCGCAGGCACGCCTGGCGCCTACGGCCGCCACAACCGCCTCACGCGGGAATGCCACTACGCCATGGTCGAATGCGCCAAGCCCATCATCGCCGCCATCAACGGCCCCGCCCTGGGCGCGGGATTCGGCCTGGTGATGGGGGCCGACATCTGGGTCGCCTCGGAAGACGCCTACGTGTCCATGCCCGAGATCAACGTCGGCCTGGCCGGTGGCGTGACCTTTTTGCAGCGGTACTTCAGCCAGTCGCGCGCACGCCGCATGTTCTACACCGGCATGCAGGTCTCTGCGCAGGAGCTGTACCGGCTGGGCCTGATCGAGGCCTGCCTGCCCGCCGCCGAACTCATGCCCTATGCCATGGGCATCGCCCGCGAGATCGCCGCCAAGAGCCCGGTCGCACTGCGCCTGGCCAAGGAGGCCGCCCGCATGACCCTGGCCATGCCGGCGCGCGAAGCGTACCGCTACGAACAGGGCAACACCGTGGCGCTGTCCAAGACCGAGGACGCCCGCGAAGCCCAGATGGCCTTCCTGGAAAAACGCCAGCCGGTCTACCAAGGCCGCTGACCCACCTCAACGCTCAGGCCCATGATGCAAGCCAAACCTGCCGCCACCGCGCAAGCCCCCGATCCGCTGGACTCGCGCGAGACCCAGCTGCTGGCCATCGCGCGGCGCCTGTTCGCGCAGCACGGCTACGACCGTACCTCGCTGCGCGACATCGCGGAGGCAGCCAGCATCACCAAGGCTGCGCTGTACTACTACTTTCCGAACAAGGATGCGCTGTACGAGCGCATCGTGCTGGAGTCGATCCAGCTGCTGCACGACCAGGTCGCGGCCGCCGTGGCCCAGGCCAAGGGGCCCACGGCGCGTGTGCGGGCCTTCATGGAAGCCTCGGCCCATGTGCAGGACCATGGGCGCGACCGGTGGATCGCGGGCTCCAACGCCTTCTGGCAGGCCGCCACCGGCGGTCAACGCATGGTGGCGCTCAAGCTGCGCGACTCCTACGAAGGCCTGCTGCGCCAATGCATCGCCGAGGGCATCGCCGCGGGCGAGATGCGCGCGGTCGATCCCGCCATGGCCGGCCGCTTCCTGCTGTCCGCGCTCAACCAGATGCCACGGTGGCACCGGCCCGACGGCAAGCTCAGCGCGGTCGAGGTCATGCAGCAGTTCGTGGACATGCTTTTGCACGGGCTGGTCATCGACAAGGGTGCCGCTTCGGCATAACCCACGGCGCGCAGAACCTCACCCCCTTTTTTAACCCATCGATTTACCTGCCGACTGGTAACCCATTTCAGCATTCCACCATTCCATGACATCCAACACCTCCCATCCTCCCTTCACCCCCGCTGACGGACAGCTGTCTGGCCGCCTCGCAGGCCGGCGCGTGCTAGTGACGGGAGCGGCGTCCGGCATCGGGCGGGCGATCGCTGAACTGTTCCTGCGCGCTGGGGCGCAGGTGGCGGCGCTCGACCTGCAGCGCCCCGCCGACTTGCCCGGAGAGGCCTCGCGCTGGCTGGCCTGTGAGGCCGACATCACCGATCCGCAGGCCGTGGAGCGCGCGGTTCAGCAAGCCGCCGACAAGTTCGGCGGCCTCGACGGCCTGGTCAACGCAGCCGGCATCGCCAACACCGACTGGGCCGATGCCGTCTCGCTGCAGGACTGGAAGCGGGTGATCGACGTCAACCTCACCGGCACCTTCAACGTCTGCCGGGCTGCACTGCCCGCGCTGCGTGCGGCCGGCGCCGCCACCATCGTGAATCTTTCCTCCGGGCAGGGGCTGCAGCCGTTCAAGCAGCGCAGCGCCTATGCCGCATCGAAAGCCGGGGTGATCGCGTTTTCCAAAAGCATCGCGATGGAATGGGCCCCGCTGGTGCGCGTGAACACCATCTGCCCGGGCGCCGTCGACACGCCCATGGTGCGCGGCGGCTACAGCGCCGATGAACTGCGCGCCCAGGTGGGCCCGCGCTATGCGCTGGAGCGCATCGGCGAACCGCAGGAAATCGCCATGGCGGCGCTCTACCTGAGCAGCGCCGAATCCTCGTTCGTGACCGGCATCGTGCTCGCCGTCGACGGTGGCCGCAGCTACCACTGATGGCCCCAGTCCTCACTACCACCGCGCCTCAAGGAGAAAGCCCATGCAAGGCCTGATGCAACAACACCAACTCCTGCTGTCCGGGGTGCTCGACCACGCAGCCGCGTTCCACGGCGACCGCGAGATCGTCTCGCACCTCGTGGACGGCAGCACCCACCGCAGCAACTGGCGCGAAGTGCAGCAACGCGCAAAGCGCCTGGCCAACGCGCTCACCGCCCTGGGCGTGGCGGCAGGCGACCGCGTGGCCACCCTGGCATGGAACACCCACCGCCATGTGGAGCTGTACTTCGGCGTCTCGGGCATGCAGGCCATCCTGCACACGGTCAACCCCCGCCTGTTCCCGGAGCAGATCGCCTACATCCTGAACCACGCCGAGGACGGCTACGTGTTCTTCGACACCAGCCTCGCGCAGCTGCTCGCAGACCTGGCGCCGCAACTGCTGCACGCCAAGGGTTTCATCGCGATGTGCCGGCGCGACCAGATGCCCGCGGTCAACCTGCCGAACCTGATGTGCTACGAGGACCTGGTCGAGGCCGCATCGCCCGACTACTCGTGGCCGCGCTTCGATGAGAACACCGCCTCTTCGCTGTGCTACACCTCGGGCACCACCGGCAACCCCAAGGGCGTGCTGTACAGCCACCGCTCCACGGTGCTGCACTCCTTCACCGCCTGCACCACCGACGGCCTGGGCCTGTCGGCCCGCGACAGTGTGCTGCTGGTCGTGCCGTTGTTCCACGTCAATGCCTGGGGCATCCCCTACGCCGGCGCCATGTGCGGCGCCAAGCTGGTGCTGCCCGGCCCCCACCTCGCGGGCGAGAACATCTACCGCCTGCTGCGCGAAGAGCGCTGCAACTTCTCGCTCGGTGTCCCCACGGTGTGGCTGGGCCTGTTCGACTACATCGAGCGCCACCGCGACGCGCTGAACCTGTCCGACGTCCACCTGCAGCGCGTGGTGGTCGGCGGCTCGGCCTGCCCGCGCGCGATGATCGAGAAGTTCGAGCGGCTGCTGGGTGCCTTCGTGATCCACGCCTGGGGCATGTCCGAGACCAGCCCCCTGGCCAGCATCGGCACGCTGCTCGACAAGCACCGCGCAATAGACCTGGAGCAGCGCTTCGACCTGCAGGCCAAGCAGGGCCGGGCCATCTACGGCGTCGACCTGGAAATCTTCGGCGAAGACGGCCAGCCCCTGCCGCACGACGGCAAGGCCTTCGGCGACCTCAAGGCCCGGGGTCCGTGGGTGGCCAGCGGCTACTACCGCGCGGAAGGCGGCAGCGTGCTGGACGCCGACGGCTGGTTCGCCACGGGCGACGTGGCCACGCTGGATGCCGATGGCTTCGTGCAGATCACGGACCGCTCCAAGGACGTGATCAAGTCCGGCGGCGAATGGATTTCGTCCATCGATCTGGAGAACGCGGCCATGGGCCACCCGGCCGTGCAGGAAGCCGCCGTCATCGGCGTGGCGCACTCGCGCTGGCAGGAGCGGCCGCTGCTGCTGATCGTTCCCAAGGCCGGGCAGACCAGTACGCGCGAAGACATCCTGGCCTTCATGGACGGCAAGGTCGCCAAGTGGTGGATGCCCGATGACGTGGTCTTCGTGGACACGCTGCCGCACACCGCCACCGGCAAGCTGCAAAAACTCAAGCTGCGCGAACAGTTCCGCGCCCACACCCTCCCCACCGACAAGGCCTGAGCACACAAGGCCAGCCCCGGAACGACTTTGGACCCCATGACCACTTTCGACGAAACACAGAGCATGCTGCGCGACAGCGTGCAAGACTTCCTTAAGCGCAAGCCCGCGCCTGCGCGGGTGCGCCGCCTGCGCGAGCAATCCGTCCCCTTCGACCGGGCCGTCTGGCAGGACATGGCCGAGGCAGGATGGCTCGGCGTGCTCGTGCCGGAGGCGCTGGGCGGCCACGGCCTGGGCCCGGCCGAAGCCATGGTCATCGCGGCGGAGCTGGGCCATGGCCTGGTGCCGGAGCCCTTCGTGGCCAGCGGATTGCTGGTGGTGCAGGCACTCGTTCCACTGGCACCGGACTGCGCGCGCGCCCGGCAGTTGCTGGAGCATGTGTGCGCCGGCAGAACGCTCTGTGCGCTGGCCTGGCAGGAGGCCGCCGGAGCCCCCGACCTGGGCGCGACCCAGCTGCTGGCGCAGCGCCAGGGCGACGGGTGGATGCTGCGGGGCGCGCAAAAGCGCTTCGTTCCCCTGGCCGGCGCAGCCGATGGCTTTCTGGTCTACGCCCTGCATGAGGGCGCGCCAGCGCTGTTCTGGATCGCGTCGGGCACCAAGGGGCTTTCCGTGCTCAATACCCGGACCGTGGACGGGACCGATTTCGGCGCGCTGGACTTCGCAGACGCAACCCTGCCTGCGGACGCCTTGGTTGCGGCGGGCGACGGCGTGCGCAGCGCGGTGGCCCAGGCGATTGAACTGGCGCGCCTGGCATCGGCGTTCGAACTGGTGGGCGTGGCCGAGCGCGCGCTCAAGGACACCGTCGCCTACACCTCCCAGCGGATCCAGTTCGGCAAACCCATCGCCTCCTTCCAGGCTCTGCAGCACCGCATGGTCGACATGTGGATCCAATGCCAGCTGGCGCGCGCGTCGGCCGAGAACGCCCTGCTCGACTGGGACCGGGCCACCGATCCCGCGCTGCGTACGCAGTCCCTGCGCGCCGCGCGGGCCCGTGCCGGCAGCGCGGCCCTGCTGGTGGGCAAGGCGGCCATCCACCTGCACGGCGGCATGGGCATCGCCGACGAAACCGACATCGGCCTGTGCCTCAAGCGCGCACTCACGCTCTCGGCATGGCTGGGCAATCCGCTGTGGCAGCGGGGCCAGTTCCTGGATGCGCTGCAAACGACAGGCCGCACGCGCGCGGCCACGGGCAACGGGGGCACGGCAACGGTGGACGCCGCGGACGTGGACGATCTGCCCGACGACCAATTCCGCCACGTGCTGGCCGACTGGATCGCCGCCAACTACCCGCCCGAGAAGCGCTTCATGAAAAAGCGCGCCTACTACGCAGACATTGCCGACTGGTACCAGGCACTGTCCAAAAAAGGGTGGCTCGCGCCTTCCTGGCCCCGGTCGCACGGCGGCATGGGCCTGTCGCCCACCAAGCAGGTGATCTATGCCGAAGAGATGGCACGCCACGGCTGCGCGCGCATTCCCGACCACGGCCTGGCCATCGGCAAGCTGCTGCTGATGCACGGCACGCCGGAGCAGATCAGCCACCACCTGCCCCGCGTGCTCAGCGGCGAAACCATGTGGTGCCAGGGCTACTCCGAGCCCAACGCCGGATCGGACCTGGCCAACCTGCGCACGCGCGCCGACCGCGATGGCGACGATCTCGTCGTCAACGGCCAGAAGATCTGGACCACGCTGGGCCCCGGCGCAGACTGGATGTTCGCCCTGGTGCGCACCAGCAATTCCGAAAGCGCCAAGCAACGCGGCATCACGTTCTTGCTGATCGACCTCAAGACACCGGGCGTGAAGGTGCGCCCCATCGTCAACCTCAAGGGCGAGGGCGAATTCAGCGAGGTGTTCTTCGACAACGTGCGCGTGCCGGTGGCCAACGTGGTCGGCCGCATCGATGACGGCTGGAACGTCGCCAACTCGTTCCTGCGCGAAGAGCGCATCTTCTTCGGCACGCCGCGCCAGTGCGAGGGGGCCCTGGCCCAGCTCGACCGCCTGGCCGAAGCCACTCACGCGCTGGAGCAGGCCGACTTCCGCGACCGCTATGCCCAGCTGGTGCTCGACGTGCGCGACCTGAAATCCGCGTTCGAGCTCTTCATGGGTCGCCTGCGCGGCGGCGAAGAGCTGGGCCCGGACGTGTCCTACCTCAAGGTCTGGGGCACCGAGACCTACCAGCGCATCGCCGACGAGCTGGTGCAACTGGCCGGGGACCAGGGCGCACAGATGGACGACGTGGTGATCGACGGCATCGCCACGGACGTGATGGGCCAGTACCTCGACTCGCGCATGCCCGCGATCTTCGGCGGCTCCAACGAAATACAGCGAAACATCCTCGCCAAGCAGATCCTGGCCCTGCCTTCCGGCAACCCCAGGGCCTGACGTACCCGCATCGAGCCCGTTCCGCCCCCCTTTTCCAACACCAACGACACCGGAGACAACCATGACCAGCAAGGCGACCTTCACCACCGGCCTGCGGGCCGGCTTCACAGCCACCGCACTGCTCCTGGGCGCAGCCGCGGCCCAGGCCCAGATTTCGGACGACGTGGTGCGCATCGGCATCATGAACGACATGAGCGGCCCGTACTCCGGCAACGGCGGCCCGGGATCGGTGCTGGCCGCACGCATGGCCATCGAGGACTTCGGGGGCAAGGTCAACGGCAAGGCCATCGAGCTGGTGACCGTGGACGACCAGAACAAGCCCGACGTGGGACTGAACGCGGCGCGCAAGTGGCTGGACACCGAGAAAGTCGACACCATCGTGGGAGGCTCGGCCACGTCCATCGCCTTCGGCGTGCAGACGCTGATGAAGGAAAAGCAAAAGCCCTACCTGCTGGCAGGCACGATCTCGTCGGATTTCACGGGCAAGTTCTGCTCTCCGATGAGCGTGCAGTTCCTCAACGACAGCTACGCGCTGCCCAAGGCGGGCGTGCAGCTCCTGGTCAACAAGGGCATCAAGGACTTCTACTTCATCACCGTCGACTATGCGTTCGGCGCGGCCCTGCAAGCCGAAGCCACGCGCTTCATCCAGGCGGCTGGCGGCCGGGTGGTCGGGTCGGTCAAGCACCCGCTGGGCGCCACTGACTATTCGTCCTATCTGCTGCAGGCCCAGTCGAGCGGCGCCAAGGCCATCGTGATCCTGAACGCAGGCCTCGACCTGTCCAACTCGCTCAAGCAGGCGGCCGAGTTCCGCATCACGCGCGGCGGCCAGGCCCTGAGCGTCTTCGGCATGACCATCAACAGCGTGACCGCCATGGGCCTGGACGTGGCCCAGGGCCTGAACATCACCGTACCCTTCTACTGGGACCAGACCGATGCGACCCGCGCCTGGAGCAAGCGCTTCATGGAGCGCAGCAGCGGCGGCGCAGTGCCCACCTACATCCAGGCCAGCGTCTACAGCGCCGTTCAGCACTACCTGAAGGCGGTGAAGGACGCCGGCACGGACGACGGCCCCAAGGTGGTCGCCCAGATGAAAGCCACCCGCGTCAATGACTTCATGACGCAGAACGCCCCCATCCGCGAAGACGGCCAGGTCATGCGCGCCGTCTACCCGGTGGAGGTCAAGACACCCGCAGAGTCCAAGGGCAAATACGACTTCTACAAGGTGGGCGCTGCCATCCCTGCGGAGCAGATCTTCAGGCCGCTGAGCGAAGGCGGCTGCGACTTCGTGAAGAAGTGAATCACCCCATAACAATGAAACCGGAGACAGACATGAACCAACAAGCCACCCGCCAACCTCCCCAGGCCGCAGCGGCCGTTGCCGCGGCGCTCCTGCTCGCAGCAGGTGCAGCCCATGCCCAGATTTCGGACGACGTGGTCCGCATCGGGGTGATGAACGACGTGAGCGGCCCCTACTCTGGCGCGGGGGGCTCGGGCTCGGTGCTGGCAGCGCGCATGGCCATCGAGGACTTTGGTGGCAAGGTCAACGGCAAGGCCATCGAACTGGTGTCGACGGACGACCAGAACAAGCCCGACGTGGGCCTGGCAGCCGCACGCAAGTGGATCGATTCCGACAAGGTGGACACCATCGTCGGCGGCTCGGCATCGTCGATCGCACTGGGCGTGCAGACCTTCATGAAGGAAAAGCAGAAGCCCTATCTGATCTCCGGATCGATCTCCTCCGACTTCACGGGCAAGTTCTGCTCGCCCATGAGCATCCAGTTCCTCAACGACAGCTACGCCATGCCCAAGGCGGGCGTGCAGCTGCTGATCAACAAGGGCATCAAGGACTTCTTCTTCATCACCGTGGACTACGCCTTCGGCGCCGCGATGCAGGCGGAGGCCACGCGCTTCGTGCAGGCGGCGGGCGGCCGCGTCGTGGGGTCGGTCAAGCACCCGCTGGGCGCCACCGACTATTCGTCCTATCTGCTGCAGGCGCAGTCGAGCGGCGCCAAAGCCATCGTGATCCTGAACGCAGGCCTCGACCTGTCCAACTCGCTCAAGCAGGCGGCCGAGTTCCGCATCACGCGTGGCGGCCAGACGCTCAGTGTCTTTGGCATGACCATCAACAGCGTGACCGCCATGGGCCTGGACGTGGCCCAGGGCCTGAACATCACCGTGCCCTTCTACTGGGACCAGAACGAGGCCACGCGCGCCTGGAGCAAGCGCTTCATGGAACGCAGCAACGGCGGCGTTCCACCCACGTTCACCAACGCCGGGGTGTACAGCGCGGTGACGCACTACCTGCGAGCGGTGAAGGAGAGCGGCACCGACGCAGGCCCGGCCGTGATCGCCAAGATGAAGGCCACGCGCGTCAACGACTTCATGACGCTCAATGCGCCCATCCGTGAAGACGGCCAGGTCATGCGCGCGGTCTACCCCATCGAGGTCAAGGCACCTGCCGAGTCCAAGTACAAGTACGACTTCTACAAGGTGGGCGCTCCCATTGCGGCCGAGCAGATCTTCCGCCCACTGGTGGAAGGCGGCTGCGACTTCGTGGCGAAGAAGTGATTGCCACGGGCACTTGCGATGGCACAACTCTTCACCCCCTACACACTGCGCGGCATGCGTGCGCGCAATCGCGTGGTCATTCCCCCGATGCAGCAGTCCACCGGTGTGGACGGCATGGCCACGGACTGGCACCTGGCCCACCTCGCACGGTTCGCCATGGGCGGCGCGGGCATCGTCTTCGTCGAATCCACGGCCGTGGAGGCGCGCGGGCGCAATACCCACGGCGATATCGGCCTGTGGAACGATGACCAGATCGCGCCATTGGCGCGCATCGCCGATGCACTGCGGCGCGACGGTGCTGTGCCCGCGATCCAGCTCGGGCACACCGGCCGCAAGGCGGGCATGCAGAAATGGTGGCACGGCCACGGGCCATTGACCGAAGCGGATGCTGCGCGTGGCGAGGCACCGTGGAAGGCGGTGGGCCCCAGCGCATTGCCCGTCGGTCCCGGCTGGCCCACACCGAAGGAGCCGGACACCGGGCAGGTCGAGGCATTGGTGCGCTCCTGGGGCGATGCGGCGCGCCGCGCGCGCGAAGCGGGCTTCGAGGCCCTGGAAGTCCACGGCGCCCACGGCTACCTGATCCACCAATTCCTGTCTCCCATCGCCAACCAGCGCACCGACCGCTTCGGGCTGCACCGCATGCGCTTTGCCCTCGATGTTGCCGAAGCCGTCCGGCGCGAGTGGCCCGACGACAAGCCCCTGTTCTGGCGGGTATCGCTGGCCGACGTGGCGGATGGCGGGCTGGAGTTCGAGGAGATGGTCGATTTGCTGCGCAGCCTGAAGGACCGCGGTGTGGACGTGGTCGACTGCTCCTCCGGCGGCGGCATCTCGAGCTACCCCACGCAGGGCAAGTCGGTCTCCAACAGCCTGACGTTCCGGGCCGAACTGGCCGGGCGCCTGCGGGAGGCCACGGGCCTGCAGGTCATGGGCGTCGGCCTGGTCATCGACCCGCAGACGGCGGAAGGCTATCTCCAGGCCCGAGAGGCCGACCTGATCGCCGTAGGGCGCGAGGCCCTCTACAACCCCAACTGGCCTGTGCATGCCGAGGTGGCGCTGGGAGCCAATCAGGACTATGCCACCTGGCCGCAGCAATACCGCATGTACCTGGTGCGCCGCGCAGCGGCCGCCGATGCACTGCGCAACACCGACATGACAAGGAGCACCGCATGACCCTGGCATCCCCCCGCGTCGAAGTCCTCGGCGCACACCGCGACCGGCTGGGTGAGTGCCCGCTGTGGGACACGCGCGAACAAGCCCTGTACTGGATCGACTCCAAGGCCCGCAAAGTCCACCGGCTGCGCGATGGCAGCCATATGGAGTGGGCCACGCCCAGCGACGTGGGCTCCATCGCGCTCACCCGGCGCGGCCGGCTCGTGCTGTCGGTCGAAGACGGCTTCCACCTGCTCTTCCCCGTGACGGGAACCACGCGCCGGTTGGCCGAAGTGGTGCACAGCGGCCCGTCGATGCGCATGAACGATGGCCGCACCGACCGCCAGGGACGGTTCGTCGCCGGCTCCATGGTCATGGGCCGCCACGACAAGGACGGCGCCTATTACCGGCTGGAGCGCGATGGCAGCGCCACCCGGCTCTTCGGTGGCATCGCGCTTGCCAACGCCACCTGCTTCAGCCCTGATGGGCGCACCCTGTACCACGCCGACAGCTTCAGCGACGAAGTCAGCGCGGTGGACTACGACCCGGCGACCGGCGCCGTGGGCGTGCCGCGCACGCTGTTTAACACCAGGGTGCACGGCTCGGCCCCCGACGGCACCACGGTGGATGCCGAGGGCAATCTCTGGGTCGCGCTGGTGCAGGCCGGCAAGGTCGGCTGCTTCACCCCCGAGGGGCAGTTGCTGCGGCTGGTGGACGTCCCGACGCCCTACCCCACCTGCCCCTGCTTCGGCGGGCCCGATCTGGACGTGCTCTACGTCACGAGCATCAGCAACAGCGGCAATCTCATGAAGAGCGACCACCCGGATGCAGGGGCGGTCTTCGCCATCCACGGCCTGGGGGTTCGGGGTTTGCCCGAAGTGCTGTTTGACGACGAGGCCCTGGCGTGAACCCATCCAAACAGCCACACCATGCGGGCGAGGACGTGATCCTGCGCACCGAGGGACTGAGCAAGCAGTTCATGGGCTTTCACGCCGTGCGCAACGTGTCGCTGGCCATCCGGCGCCACAGCGTGCATGCGCTCATCGGCCCCAATGGTGCCGGCAAGACCACCTGCTTCAATCTTCTGACCACTTCCATTCCTGCGAGCGCGGGCCGGATCCACTACAACGGCCGCGACATCACGCACAGTGACCCGGCCAGCGTGGCCGCCAGCGGCATGGTGCGCTCGTTCCAGATCTCGGCGGTGTTTGGCGCCATGAGCGTGCTGGACAACGTGCGCGTGGCGCTGCAGCGCCGCTCTGGCGGCACCTTCGCCTTCTGGCGCAGCGACAAGGCGCTGGACCGGCACACACCCCGGGCGCGGGAACTCCTGGCCTCGGTGAACCTGGAGCGCTACGAGCGCGAGATGGCCGCCGACCTGTCCTACGGCCGCAAACGGGCGCTGGAGCTGGCGACCACGCTGGCGCTCGAGCCTGAAATGATCCTGCTCGACGAGCCGATGGCCGGCCTGGGCCACGAGGACATCGGCCCGGTCACGCGGCTGATCGCCGAGGTGGCCCGGCAGCGCACCGTGCTCATGGTCGAGCACAACATGAAGGTCGTGGCTGAACTGTGCGATCGCATCACGGTCCTGCAGGCCGGCGAGGTGCTGGCCGAAGGCAGCTACGAAGAGGTGTCCACCGACCCGCGCGTGCGGGAAGCCTATGTGGGAGGGGGAGCCCATGCCTGAGAATCCAAACCCGCCGTGCCTGGACGTCCGCGGCCTCACCGGCCACTACGGCGAGACCCAGGCCCTGCACGGCATCGACTTCGTGGTGCAGCCAGGGGAAGTGGTCTGCCTGCTGGGCCGCAATGGCGCGGGCAAGACCACCACGCTGCGCGCCATCGTGGGGCTGCTGACCAGGCGCCAGGGGCACATCGCCGTCAACGGCCGGTCCACGCAGGGCATGGTGCCCGAAGACATCGCGCACCTCGGGGTGGCCTACTGCCCCGAGGAAAGGGGCATCTTCGCCAGCCTGGACGTGGAGGAAAACCTGCTGCTGCCGCCGGTGCTGATGCCTGGCGGCATGTCGGTGGAAGACATCTACACGCTGTTCCCCAACCTCAAACTGCGCCGCCGCAGTCCGGGCACGCGCCTGTCGGGCGGCGAGCAGCAGATGCTGGCGATCGGTCGCATCCTGCGCACCGGCGCCAAGCTGCTGCTGCTCGACGAATGCACCGAAGGCCTGGCGCCCGTGATCATCGACAAGATCGGCGAGGCCATTGCGACGCTGCGGCAGCGCGGCTTCACCATCTTGATGGTGGAACAGAACTTCCGCTTCGCATCGGGTGTGGGCGACCGGTTCTACGTGATCGAGGAGGGTCGCGTGGTCGAACACTTCGACCGCCAGGCCATCGTGGAAGACCGCCCGCGCATCGAAGCGCTGCTGGGCGTCTGAACCCTTTCCCACCGCACACAAGAACAACACTCAGGAGACATCAACGATGCCCGACTCCCTGTTCGGATACCCTCTGGCCGCCATCTCGGGGCAGTTGCTGGTCGGCATGATCAACGGCTCGCTCTACGCGCTGATGAGCCTGGGCCTGGCGATCATCTTCGGCCTGCTGCGCGTGGTGAACTTCGCCCACGGCGCGCAGTACATGCTGGGCGCCTTCGTGGCCTGGGGGCTGCTGGAGTACCTGGGCCTGAACTACTGGTGGGCCCTGGTGCTGGCCCCGCTGATCGTGGGTGCGACGGGCATTGCGCTCGAGCGCTTTTTGCTGCGCAAGCTCTACCACCTCGACCACGTGTACGCGCTGCTGCTGACCTTCGGCTTCGCGCTGATCCTGGAGGGCAGCTTCCGCTACAAGTTCGGCGCCACGGGCCAGCCTTATCCCAACCCCATCGCGGGCGGGCTGGACACCAGCATGGCGTTCTTCCCCTGGTACCGGCTCTGGGTGATCGCGGCCTCGCTGACCATGTGCATCGTGACCTGGTTCGTGATCGAGCGCACCAAGCTCGGGTCCTACCTGCGCGCAGCCACGGAGAACCCGAACCTGGTGCGCACCTTTGGCATACGGGTTCCCCGCATGCTGATGCTGACCTATGGCCTGGGTGTGGCTCTCGCCGGTTTCAGCGGCGTGATGGCCGCCCCGATCTACCAGGTCAACCCGCTCATGGGCTCGCAACTGATCATCGTGGTGTTCGCGGTGGTGGTGATCGGCGGCATGGGATCCATCGTGGGCGCCATCGTCGCAGGCTTCGCGCTCGGCGTGATCGAGGGCATCACCAAGGTGGTCTACCCGGACGGCGCCGGCATGGTGGTGTTCGTGATCATGCTGATCACGCTCGCCGTGCGCCCCAACGGCCTTTTCGGCAGTACCAAGTGACAACCAGGATGACAGCGATGAACGACTCCTCCTCTTCCTCCCGCATGGTGCGCTACCAGCGCCCGCTGCTGATCGCCGGCGCCGTGGTGCTGCTGGCCGCTCCTTTCGTGGCCTATCCGATCTTCCTGATGAAGCTGCTGTGCTTCGCCCTGCTGGCCGCTTCGCTCAACCTGCTGGTGGGCTATGTGGGCCTGCTGTCCTTCGGGCATGCCATGTTCTTCGGCTCGGCCGCCTATGGCACCGCGCACGCGGTCAAGGTGTGGGGGTTCGACCCCGCGCTGGGCGTGGCGTTCGGCGTCGTCGTGGCGGCCGCCATCGGCGCCATCACCGGCCTGCTCGCCATCCGGCGTGCGGGCATCGCGTTCTCGATGATCACCCTGGCCAGCGCACAGCTGGTCTACTTCATCGCGCTGTGCTCTCCGTTCACCGGTGGGGAGGACGGCATCCAGAGCGTGCCACGCGGCCATCTCTTCGGTGTCATCGACCTGGCCAACAACACCACCTTGTACTACGTGGTGATGCTGGCCGTGGTGGCAGCCTTCTGGCTGATCTGGCGCATCGTGTACTCGCCTTTCGGCCAGGTGCTGACCGCCATCCGGGACAACGAGCCACGGGCCATTTCACTGGGCTACCGCGTGAACCGCTACAAGCTGCTGGCCTTCACGCTGTCTGCAGCGTTGGCGGGGCTCGCAGGCGGCATGAAGAGCATCGTGTTCCAGATCGCCACGCTCAACGACGTGAGCTGGGTCACTTCGGGCGAGGCGCTGCTGATGGGCATCGTGGGCGGCCTGCAGACGCTGCTGGGCCCGGTGGCAGGTGCCATCGTGGTGGTCACCATGGCCAACTCGCTCTCATCCATCGCAGAGGCGGTGCTGATCGTGCAAGGCACCGTCTTCGTCCTGGTGGTGATGCTGTTCCGCCGAGGCATCGTCGGCGAGATCAACGCCTACCTGGCCCGCCGCCGCCCCGGCAACGCAACCCACTGACACAGGACAAGACATGGACAACGATTCGACAACCGCTCGCCTGCTCGAAGGGCGCCTCGCGCTGGTCACCGGAGCGGCGGCGGGCATCGGCCGCGCCATCGCCCTGCACTATGCCCGGGCCGGCGCCCGCGTGGTGCTGGTGGATCTGCGCGCCGAAGACTGCGCAGCGACGGTGGAGGACATTCGCCGCTCCGGCGGGCAGGCGTGGGCGTTCGCGCTCGACATCACCAGCGTGCCGGCATGCGCGGCCCTGGCGGAGCAGGTGGGGCGCGACATCGGCGCGCTGGACATCCTGGTCAACAACGCCGGCATCCTGATCCGCGCCGGGATCGACGCGCCCGAAGTGCACGCCAAGCTGCGCCAGGTGTTCGACGTCAACGTCATGGGCGGCTTCAACGTGTTGCACGCGTTCTTGCCAGCCCTGCGCCAGACCCGCGGCAATGTGATCAACATCGCCTCGGGGGCAGCCTTCATTGCACAGGGCGGCTGCATCGGCTATTCCAGCTCCAAGGGTGCGGTGAAGATGTTCACGCAGAGCATGGCCGTGGACCTGGGCGCCGATGGCATCCGGGTCAACGCCATCGCGCCGGGAGTGATCGAGACCGCGATGACCGAGGCCACCCGTGCCGACCCGCGCCGGCTCGAAGGCTTTTTGCGCCGCACGCCGCAGGGCCGCATGGGCCAGCCCGACGAGATTGCCGCACCGGCGGTGTTCCTGGCATCGGCCATGGCCAGCTACATCAACGGCGTGACCCTGCCGGTGGATGGCGGCATGCTGGCCAACTAGAACCAGCAAACGCAAGCCAGCGCCCGTCTGGCCTGCGACCCCAGGCCCTGGCCAAGGCAGTCACCCAACAAAAAGGCCGCGCGGTGCGCGGCCTTTGTCATGGCGGCGGGTCTCAACGGCCCTGGAACACCGGGGGACGCTTCTCGGCAAATGCGCGCATGGCCTCGCGCGAGTCTTCGGTCTGGCCCAGCTCGGCAGTCATGTTCTGCTCGAAGCGGTAGCCGTCGCGCAGCGTCATGTTCTCAATGGTGGCCGCCGAGTTCTTGGCGGTGCGGCTGGCGATCGGGCTCTTGGAGGCAATGCGTGCGGCCATTTCCATCGCTGCCGGCATCAGCTCCTCCAGCGGCACGCACACTTCCACGATGCCACGGCGGTACAGCTCCGGGCCGCTGATGCGGTCGCCGGTCAGCATCATGCGGCGCGTGAGCGAGTGGCCGCACACACGCATGGCATGGCGCCCTCCCCCCATCAGGCCCACGTCCACTTCGGGCAGGCCCAGGGAGGCATTTTCAGAGCACAGCAGGATGTCGCAAGAGACGGCAATGCCCAGGCCGGCACCGAGCGCCGCACCGTTGATGGCGGCGATCACGGGCTTCTTGCATTCGATGATCGAATAGCTGAGCTCGCGCGCGCGGCGCGAATGCGCCCAGCGCTCACCGGGCTCGAAGGTCTTGTTGGCGCGGCTCTTGATGTCGGCCCCGGCGCAGAAGATCTTGCCGGCGCCGGTGAGCACGACCACGCGCACGTCGTCGCGGTCGCTCATCTGGTCAAACGCAGCGATCATCTCGTCCATGAGGCCGGCGGACACGGCATTCACGGGGGGCGCGTCCATGGTGATCACGGCCACATGGTTCTCGACGTTGAGCTTCAGGAATTGCATAGGTTCTCCTCGGATGGATGGGTGAGTGAATTTCAGGAATGGATACCGTAAGGTCGGCGGGATTCGCTCAGCCGCAGCGACGCCAGGCCGTCGACGACGATGCACTGGCCGGTGATGCCGTTGTGCGGCGCGGCCAGCATGCTCACCGCGTGCGCGACGGCCTCGCGGTTGCCAGGGGTGTCCTGGCGCTCGTTGCTGAACTCGCTGGCGACCAGGTTGACGCAGAGCCCTTCGGGCTGGAGTTCGAGCGCCATGGAACGGGTCATGGCCACCAGCCCTGCGCTCGCGGCCATCTGGTGCACGCCGCCCCAGGCGCCCTGGTGGCCGCGCGAGCCGACATGCACGATCTGCGCGCCTTTTGCCAGATACGGCAGTGCCGCCTGTGCCACGCGGATCGGAGCCAGCAATTGGGCGTCCAGCGCCGTCTCGAAGGCAGCGTCGTCGATCTCGTCGAACTGCAGGTTCGAGCGCGTTGTCGGTGTCAGCGTCACGAGCGCATCAAGCGTTCCCAGGGCGGCGATGGCGCTTTGCAACGCAGCAGGGTCCTCGCTGGCGATGGCCAGCACCTGGTGGCCATCGTGTTCCAGGCGCGCCTGGATCGCCGGGGCCAGCGGCTCCTGCGTGCCCACGAGCAGCAGCTTGCTGGCGGTGTGTGTAGAGGTGGAAGGTGGCATGGACATGGCATCGGATGAGTGAAGTACCGGGACGGTCACAGCGGAGGCATGCCCACGCTCTTGCCGCCGTCCACGAACAGCACCTGGCCGTTGCACTGCCCCGCCCGGGGCGATGCCAGGAAGGACACGGCGTCGGCAATGGTCTGCGGGCTGGCGGCTGCGCCCGCGGGCTCGCGCTGTTCCAGCGCACGCCGCATCTCGGGCGTGTAGCCTTCCAGCATCCGGGTGTCGACCATGCCCGGCGCCACGGCATTGACGGTGATGCCGCGCCAGCGCAGCTCGATGGCCATGGCACGCACCATGCCCACCACGGCGGCCTTGCTGGCCACGTAGTGCGCAGCCCCTGCCCCACCGAGGTAGCCGCGCGATGCGATCTGCACTACGCGCCCGCCCTCGGGCATGCGGCGCACCGCCTCCTGGGCCACGATGAAGCTGCCCAGCAGGTTCACGCCCATCATGCTGCGAAGCCGATCGGCGTCCAGCTCGCGAAAGGGGATCATGGTCGAGGCAATGCCCGCGTTGTTCACGACCACGTCGATGGCGGGCAGCGTTGCGAACAGCGCACGGACCGCCGCGCGGTCCTGGACATCCAGGGCGGCCCCTTGCACGGCCAGTCCCTGGGCACGCAGACGCTCGGCTTCGGCATGGGCCAGCTCGCCATCCCGGTCGGTGGCGACGACCGAAAGGCCGTCGCGCGCCAGTTGTTCGGCGATGGCCAGCCCAATGCCGCGGGCCGCGCCGGTCACCACCGCACAACGCGCATGGCCGGATGCGGAGTTTTCAGTCGCCATGGTCATTCGAGAACGATGTTGGTTTTCTGCAGCACGTCCGTCCACTTGGTGCGCTCCGCGGCCACGCGCTGCCCGAGCTCCTCCGGCGTGCTGCCGACGGGCACCACGCCCACGGCCGCGATGCGGTCGCGCACGGACGGGGTCGCCAGTGCTTCGTTGATGAGCTTGCTCAGGCGGTCCACGATGGCTTTGGGGGTGCCGCTGCGCATGGCGATGTAGTTGATCGCCGTGACGTCGTAGCCCGGCAGCGTCGCGGCAATCGGAGGAATGTCCGCGGGGATGCCGGGAAGGCGGTTGGCCGCGGACATGCCGATGGCCCGCACCTTGCCCGCCTTGACCTGCGGCATGGCGGCGGCACTGCTCACGAACGTGGCATGCACCTGGCTGCCGATCACGCCCGTGATGGCCGGAGCCTCGCCGGTGAAGGGCACCATGGTCATGTCGGTACCGGCCAGCAGGTTGAAATACGCCCCCATGAGGTGGCCCTGGCCTCCGATCCCCGCAGTGGCGTAGTTGATGCTGCCCGGCTTGGCCTTGGCCGCCGCGACGAGATCGGCCACCGAATGGATGTTCAGCTTCGGGTCGACCACGAGAATGTAGGTGGCGGCCACCGTCTGGCTCACCGGCGCGAAGTCGGCCACCGGGTCGTAGCGCACCGACTTGGGCGCCAGGTACTGCGCGGCGGGCGTGCACCACACGATGGTGTAGCCGTCCGCTGGTTGCTGCAGCGCGTAGGTCACACCGACCGTGCCGGCACCGCCGGGTTTGTTGTCCAGCACCACCGGCTGGCCCAGCTTTTCCGAAAGAACGGTCGAGAGGATGCGGGCCACGGCGTCGGAGCCGCCGCCGGGCGGAAACGGCACCACCATGCGCACGGGCCGGTGGGGCCAGTTGGACTCAGGGCCCGAGGCCAGTGCAGCAAGGGGCGTTGCGATGCCGGCCAATGCAGCGGCGAGCGCGTCGCGGCGGCGAAGTCCCTGGCTTGGGGGATGGGTGTGGCTCATGTTGTCTCGTTCTATTGTTGTGGTCTGTGCATGTCCAGGGGAATGGAGGGCCGGCTACTCCAGCACGATGCCGGCGCGCTTCAGCGTGTCCTGAACACGCTTGCGCTCGATGGCGATGCGCTGGCCCAGCACCTGGGGCGTGCTGGCCACGGGCGACACGCCCAGCCCCAGCACCCGCTCCCGCACGGACGGGTTGGACAGCACGGCCTGGACGGCCTGGCTCATGCGGTCGATAATGGGCTGCGGCGTTCCAGTGCGAGCGGCCAGGTAGTTGATGGCCACCAGGTCGAATCCCGGAAGGCTTGCAGCCACCGCGGGAATGTTCGTCGGCATGCCTTCCATGGGCTGCGCTGCAGAGACGCCCAATGCGCGCACCCGGCCGGAGCTCACGTGCGGCAATGCACCGGCGCCGCTGATGAAGGCCATCTGCACATCACCGCGCATCAACGCCACCATGGCGGGCCCTTCACCGGTGAAGGGCACCTGCGTCAGCTCGCCGCCGGCGGCCAGGCCGAACGATGCGGCCATGTAGTGGCCGAAAGAGCCGGTTCCCGCCGTGCCGTAGTTCAGCTGGCCCGGCTTGTCGCGCGCGGCATCGGCCAGCTCGCGCACGGTTCGCCAGGGTTGCTGATTGCCCACCACCAGCAGGTAGGAGGCAGACACCAGCATGCTGACGGGGGCCAGGTCCTTGACCGGGTCGTAGCGGATGCTGCCTGGCGACATGATCTGCGCCGACGGCGTGCACCAGATGAAGGTGTAGCCATCGGCGGGCGCCTGAAGGCCCACGGCCACACCCAGCGTGCCCGCTGCGCCCGCGCGGTTGTCCACCACCACGGGCTGGCCCAGTTTTTCACCCAGGGCCTGTGCCACGATCCGCGCCACCGTGTCCGATCCGCCACCCGGCGCGGCAGGCACGATGAGCCGGATCGGCTTGCTGGGCCAGGCGTCCTCGGCAGCACGGGCATGCGGCGTGATCAGCAGGCTGGCACCCGCCAGGTGTCCCGCCAAGACTGCAGGCAGGGCTTTGAGGAATGTGCTGCGTCTCATGCGGCCTCCAGTTGCGCCTGCGCAAGCTCGCGCGCGGCGCGGTAGTCGCCCTTGCCGCTGTCGGCGCGGGGCAGTTGCTCCACCACCAGGAAGTGCTTGGGCACCTTGTAGCCTGCGAGGTACGGCGCCAGGCCCGTGCGCAAGGCCTGGGCATTCGCAGGCACGCCGCCGGTATCGAGCAGAGCGACAATGGCATTGCCCCAGCGTTCGTCGGGCACGCCCACCACCAGCACATCCCGCACGCCCGGCAGCCGCTTGAGGGCTTCCTCGACTTCCTCCACGTAGATCTTCTCCCCGCCGGAGTTGATCACCAGGCTGCCACGCCCGAGCAGTTGCATGGAGCCGTCGGGATGGCGCCGTACGCGGTCACCCGGCACGGCGTAGCGCCGGCCGTCGATGGTGCGGAACACTTCCGCGGTCTTGCGCGGGTCCCCGAAGTAGCCTTCGGGCAATGGTTCACCCCGGGCGAGCCAGCCTTCGCCCTCCTGCCCTGCCGGCACGATGCGCCCGTCGTCGCCCACCATGACGGTATGCGGACCCGGCTCGAACCGGCCCGTGGGCGTGGCCTTGTCCCGCGTGGTGATGGCGTAGCCCAGGCCCGCGGCCTCGGACGCGCCGTAGATGTCGGCCAGCACCACCGAAGGAAGGTGGCGCAGCAAGCCTGCCTTGATTTCCTCGCTCCACATCAGGCCCGCGGAGCTGATGACCTTGAGCGCAGAGAGGTCGTAGCGGCCGGGCTTTTCGTCCAGCGCCGCCAGCATGGGGCGCGCGAACACATCGCCGACGATCAGCACACGGGTCGCGCGACCACGCTCCGCCAGTTGCCACAGCTCGTGCGGATCGAAGCTGCGGTGCGCGAGCAGCAAGGCCGTGCCGCCATTGAGCAGCTCGGCCAGCGTGCTGCTGATGCCTGCGCCGTGCATCAGCGGGCATGCGGGCAGCACACGGCCGGGCGCCGCGTTGGCTTCGACCATGTCCAGGTGCTCGGGCAGGCTGGCAGGGCGCCGCTGCACCAGGGGCGATTCCAGCTGGCATGCCCGGTAGTGGTTGCCCGGCCAGATCACGCCTTTGGGCCGGCCCGTGGTACCGCCGGTGTAAAGCAGCAGCGGGTCCCGCTCGTCCCGCGCGATGTCCAGCGGGCTGGTGTCGCCTTGCGCCGCCCAGGCCTGGAAGCTGGCCGTGGCTTCATGGCCCAGGCTTTCTCCGTCGAGGCAGATGCGTGAGCGCAGTGCCGGCAAGCGCGTGGCCAGCTCGGCCACCAGCGGGGCGAACTCTTGCTGGTAGAGCAAGGCCGTGGCACCCGCGTCTTCCAGAACGCCTGCGACTTCATCCACCGTGTACCGGTAGTTGAGGTTCACATGGATCAAGCGCGACTTGAGGCAGGCCACAAAGCCCTCGATGTAGCCTGGATGGTTCCTCGACAGGAACCCCACCCTTTCGCCAGCGCCATGCCCGGCGGCAAGCAGGGCCCGTGCCACGCGGTTGCTGCGTGCGTCGAGCTCGCCCCAGCTCACCACCTTGTCTCCCTGCACGATAGCAGGTCGGTCTGCGGGAACACGCGCAGCCACACCATCGAAGATGTCGGCCAGGTTCCAGCGGGATGCGGCCGGTTCGCTCATGCCATCTGCTCCTGCTTTGCGGTGGAAGCAGCGTCTTGCGACACTGCGGCGGGCACCGCGTCCGACAGCGCGATGAAGCGATCGCGCTGGAAGTCGGCGTTGCCGTAGGCGGTGTCGATCATGGCCAGACGCTTGAGGTAGTGGCTCACGGCCAGTTCATCGCTGGTTCCCACGCCGCCGTGCAATTGCACCGCCTGGTAGCCCACGTACAGGCCGCACTGGCCGATTCGCGCCTTGGCAGCGGCGATGGACCTCCTGCGCTGGGCAGGCGGGGCGTCCAGGCCGTCCAGCGCCAGCTGCAGCATCGAGCGGGACTCTTCGCAGGCAATGCTCATGTCGACCATGCGGTGCTGCAGCGCCTGGAAGCTGCCGATGGTCGTGCCGAACTGCTTGCGCACCTTGAGGTAGTCGAGCGTCATTTCGCTCACCGCATCCATCGCGCCGCAGGCCTCGGCCAGGCGTGCTGCGATCGCATGGTCCACCGCATATTCCAGCAGCGCCAGACCTTCATGCAGGGGCCCCAGCAGCGCCGATTCGGGAAGGTCCAGCCCATCCATCTGCAGCTGGCTGATGTACTGGTGATCGGGACTGCGAAAGTCGGTGCGCCGCAGCCCGGGCGAATCTGCCGGAACCAGGAACAGGGAGATGCTCGACGCATCCCCTTCCGAGCCGCGGGTGCGGGCAGGCACGATGAGCCAGTGCGCCGTGCTGGCATCGGGCACCCAGGACTTCTCGCCGCTCAGCCGAAAGCCCGCCCCCGAGGGCATGGCACGCGTGCGCACGCTGTTCAGGTGAAAGCGCCCAGCGGCTTCGCCCAGTGCGACGGCGATGCGGACGCTGCCATCCGCCATGCCCTCGAACAGCTTGCACTGCTCGGCGGTACCCGCCCTGGCGAGCAGGCGCGCCGCCATCACACTGGTGCTGACGAAAGGCTCGCGCAACAGGCCCCGCCCGATGCCCTCGGCCACGATCATGGTGTCGGCCGCAGAGGCACCGAAGCCCCCGTGCTCTTCCGGGATGGCCAGCGCCAGCCATCCCATGTCGGCCATGCGGCGCCAGTTGTCTTCGTCGTAGGCAGCCCCGGCCGCCGTGAGCTTGCGCCACTGCTCGAAACGTCCGTGCTCACGCACGAAGCGCTCCACGCCGTCCGCCAGCATCTTCTGTTCGGGTGTGTAATGGTTGTGCATGTCTTAAAGGCCGAGTGCACGGCGCGCGATGATGTTGCGCTGGATTTCGTTGGAACCACCATAGATGCTGGTGACGCGGCTGTGGAGGTAGGCCGTCATCGGGCCCGACTGCTCCAGGGGAACGGTACCCGGCGCGCCCCCTGCGGACGCAAAGCGCGTGCCGTCATAGCCCAGGGTCTCCACCCACAGCTCCGTGGCACGCTGCAGCAGCTCTGACCAGCGCAGCTTGAGCATGGAGCCGCGCGGCCCGGTGTCCACACCCGCCACGTTGTCGGCCAGCATGCGCAGGCCCATCTGCTCGATCGCCTGCACCTCGATCTCCAGTTGCGCCAGCTTGGAGCGAAAGCCAGGGTTCAGGTAAAGGCTGGACCCTGCGTCTGGCGTCTTGCGTGCCAGCTCCTTCACCTGTTCGAGCTGCCTTGCCAGCCGCACGCCCAACGTTGCCGTCAAGGCGCGCTCGCGGTCCAGGAGCACCTTGCCATAGCTCCAGCCGCGGCCTTCCTCGCCCAGCAGCTGGCTGGCCGGCACCCGCACGGCATCCAAAAACACTTCCGTGACGTGGGACTGCTCGTCGAGCGTGTGGAACGGGCGCACGGTGATGCCGGGCGCGTCCATGTCCATCAGCAGCAGCGAGATGCCATCCTGCTTGCGCGTCTCATCGCTGGTGCGCACCAGGCAGAACATGCGGTTGGCCGCATGGGCATAGCTCGTCCACAGCTTCTGGCCGGTGACCACATAGTGGTCGCCGTCGCGCACGGCGCGGGTGCGCAGGCCGGCCAGGTCGGACCCGGCCTGGGGCTCCGAATAGCCCTGGCACCACCAGTCTTCGCCCGACAGGATGCGCGGCAGGTACCGTGCCTTCTGCTCGGCCGTGCCATAGGTGAAGATGATGGGACCGATGAGCTCCAGGCCCTGGTGGAATTGCGGCGGCGCGTCCGCGGCCGCAGTCTCCTGCTCGAAGATGTGGATCTGCACCGGCGACCAGCCGGTACCGCCGTGCTCGCGCGGCCAGGTGGGTGCCCCCCATCCCTGGCGGAACAGGATGTTCTGCCATTGGCGAAAGCCGTCGGGCGTGGCCCGCATGCCTGAGCGCACGCGTTCGCGCAAGGCATTGGGTACGTTCTGCTCGCAAAAGCGCCGCACCTCGTGCCGGAATGCGCGGTCCGCTTCGTTTTGATCAAGTCTCATGAAATTTACCTGCCGTTCGGTAAGTTATGGATTGCAGTTTGGCCCACTGCCCATATGAAAGTTCTCGCCTTCTCGGCAAAATTTACCTGCCGACTGGTTAATAATACTTCGAAATCCTTCAGGCCCACAAGGTCTGTGTCTCGTGGATAACCCGATCCAGCCGATGCCCTCAGGCCAATGCGGGTTAATCTCCACGATTTCCCCACCAAGAAAGCACCCGCTATGGCTCCCCGCGCTGGCACGAAAAAAGCCCCCACCGATCCCTCCCTGGCCAGCGGCAACCGCGAAGACCAACTGCTGGACATCGCTCGCCGGCTGTTCGCGCACAGAGGCTTTCACGCCACCTCGCTGCGGGACATTGCCGAAGAGGCCAAGATCACCAAAGCCGCGCTGTACTACCACTTCCCGAACAAGGACGATCTCTATGAGCGGGTGGTGATCCAGTCGCTCGATGCCCTGGTCCAGATGGTCGGCGCCGACGTGGCGCGCGCCAACACCCCGACCGAGCGGGTTCGCGCGTTCATGCGCTCATCGGCGCACTTTCTCGACGAACATCGCGACCACTGGCTGGCCGGCGCCAACGCTTTTCGCGAAGCAGGCCACACCGAGCAGAGGGGCGTGGCGCTGCACTTGAGAGACACCTACGAGAAGCTGCTTCGGCGCTGTGTCCAGGAAGGGATCGATTCGGGCGAATTCCGCGACGCAGATGCCGCCATGACCACCCGTTTTCTGCTGTCCGGGCTGAACTACGTCACGCGCTGGCACTCCCCCAAGGGAAAGCTGAGCGTGAAGGATGTCATGGGCCAGTACGTCGACATGGCCCTGCTGGGCATGACGGTGCGCGAGCCTGCCGCATCCAGCGCCGCTGCGGCGCCCACGGACGCGCCACCACCGGCCGCGAAGACGCCCTCCAGCACCGCACGCAAGAAGGCAACGCCCCGGGCCTGACGGGTACCTGGGGGGCCCTTTTTTTGCCTTGCTGGATTACCGGTCGACAAGTAATTTTTCAGGAGACATGCATGAACCAAAGGCTTGACAACAGGGTGGCACTGGTCACCGGCGGTGCACAAGGCATAGGACGGGCGATCGCCCAGGCCTTTGCCGACCAAGGGGCCATCGTCGGGGTGCTCGACATCCGCGAAGACCTGGCACGAAAGGCTGCCGATGAGATCCGGCAAGGCGGAGGTCGGGCCCAGGGCTTCGGCGGCAATGTCGCATTGCGCGAGACGTTCACGCAGGCCGTGGACGCGCTGGAGACGCAGCATGGCCGGTTCGACATCTTGGTGAACAACGCGATCTGGGTGCGCTATGGCCCGACCCAGGACATCACGCCCGAGATGCTCGATCGCATGACAGCCACCGGCTTTCACTCCATCGTCTGGGGCATCCAGGCGGCAGCACCTGCCATGGGCCGCAGCGGCGGCGGCTCCATCATCAACATCGCCTCGGCCGCGGGCTTTCTGGGCATTCCCGGCGCGCTGGTCTACTGCGGAGTGAAGGCTGCGGCCCTGGGCCTCACGCGCTCCGCAGCCGTCGAACTGGGTGCTCGCAAGATCCGCGTGAACGCCATCGCACCCGGCACGGTGCCCACCGAAGGCGTGCGCATAAACATGGACGAGTCCGTGGCGGCGCGGCGCATCGCGCGCACCCCGCTGGGGCGCCTGGGGCACGTGGACGACATCGCGGCGGCAGCCTGCTTCCTCGCATCGGACGAGAGCAGCTTCATGACGGGGGAATCCATGCTGGTGGACGGGGGAGTCACGCATGCCCTCCTCTGACCACAGCCCGGGCCACAACGCCCCCGCCCCCGCCGTTCAGCCCACCGTGGCTGCGCATGCCAGCATCGCCCTGCCCCGGGCCGATTGGCTGGCCCTGCACCACGAAGACGCCATCGAGCCGGACCTGCCCATCGTGGATGCCCACCACCACCTGTGGGTGCTGCCCGGCGCAAGCTATCTGCAGGCCGACCTGGGCCAGGACCTTCGCACCGGGCACGACATACGCGCCACCGTGTTCGTGGACTGCCATTCGCACTATCTGGCCGATGGCCCGGAGGCGCTCCGGCCGGTGGGGGAAACCGCGTTCGCAGCCGCACAGGCGCTGGCCTTCGCACAGACGGGATCGCGCACGCAGATCTGCGCCGCCATCGTCGGGTGGGCCGACCTGGCGCTGGGTGACGGCATCGAACCCGTGCTGGAGAGGCACATCGAAGCAGGACAGGGGCGCTTCAGGGGCATCCGCGCGCGCCCCACCTGGCACAGAGACCCGGCTGTCCATCCAGCCACAGAGGGCCGCGAGGGCATCCTTCGGGATGACACAGCCCGGCAAGAAGCCACCCGGCGCCTTGGCGCCATGGGCCTGTCGCTCGACCTGTGGGTCTACCACACGCAACTGCCGGACGTGGCCTTCCTCGCCGACCAGTGCCCGGACACGCCCATGGTGCTCAACCACTGCGGAGGGCCCCTGGGCATCGGCCCCTATGCCGGCCAGCGCGCGCAGGTGTTCGACGCATGGCGCGGGCACATCCGCGCACTGGCCCAGCGGCCGAACCTGCGGCTCAAGCTGGGGGGCCTGGCCATGCACCGCATGGGCTTCGGCCTGGACCTGGCCGACCGGCCCGCACTCTCGGAAGTGATCGCGAACGCCTGGTCTCCGTATTTCGAGGTGTGCATCGAGGCATTCGGCGCAGACCGGTGCATGTTCGAGAGCAACTTTCCGGTCGACAAGGTGGGCTGCAGCTACCCGGTGCTCTGGAACGCTTTCAAGCACGCCACGAAGGCCTGCAGCCCCTCGGAGCGAACGCAGCTATTCAGCGGCACCGCGGCGCGCACCTACGGCATCGATCTGTCTTTGCAACCTGCGTCCTGAGCCGGTACGGCTGTCGCAATCACGCCAAACATCGTTCAATTAAATTACCTGCCGACCGGTAAGTTACGCTACATTTCGAACCGGCGGTCGGCGTGCCCCTCCGCCGTGCATGACAAACATTGAACGGAGACAACGTGAACAAACTCATCTCATCCACTGCGGTGCTGGCCCTGCTGGGCTCCCCGTTGGCCTATGCGCAATCCTCGGTGACCATCTATGGCGTGCTCGATGCGTCACTGACCTGGGTGGACAACGGTGCCGGCAGCACCATGCGGCTCGACTCCGGGGCGGGCTGGGCCTCTCGCCTGGGCTTTCGCGGCACGGAAGACCTGGGCGGCGGGCTCAAGGCCAACTTCGTGCTCGAACAGGGTTTTGACGGCAGCACCGGCGTCCTGCAGCAAGGCGGTGCCGCCTTCGGCCGGGCCTCCTGGGTGGGGTTGAGCGGCACCAACTGGGAAGTCCGTGCCGGCAGGCAGCTCTCGCCCGTGGCGCTGTCGCTGCTGGCCGTGGACCCCGGTGTGGGCAACTACTGGGGCAACCTGCAGCAGACGGGCATTGGCAGCCTGCAGAGCCCGGCCTCCGTGGCAGGCGACCCTGGCCACCAATCCACGGCCCGCATCAACAACTCGATCTTCGGATCGT
The DNA here is from genome assembly GCF_001424425.1 of Acidovorax sp. Leaf191. Lineage (GTDB taxonomy): Bacteria > Pseudomonadota > Gammaproteobacteria > Burkholderiales > Burkholderiaceae_C > Acidovorax. The sequence continues at coordinate 858,386 of NZ_LMPT01000019.1, read as the reverse complement.
GGAAAGGCGGCCCCGTGACTGCCCGCTTCATGGTGGCCCCGGGCGAGGCGGCCTCCAGCGACGCCGGCAATTTCCACGGAGGAAGCCTGACCTACGCCGACGGCCCCTGGCTCGGTACCGCAGGCTACGCGCGTTTCCGCCAGTATGCGAAGGACATCCCCACGGGAGCCGCCGCGGCCTGGCAGTCCGAGTGGACCGCGGCAGGCTCCTACAACTTCGGACCTGTGCGCCTGGCCACGGGGTACTACACCTTCAACCCTTCCGAGAAGAACAAGGTGCTGGCGGCCACGAGCCTCCTGAAGAGCGAGTCTGCCTGGGTCGGCGCAACCATTCCTCTGAACCAGAGCCAGATCCTCCTGCAAGTCATCAGGAACAAGACCGAAAGAATGCCTGGCATCGCGGATGGGCAAGCCACGATCTATGGCGCGACCTATGAGTACTTCCTATCCAAGCGCACGGCGCTCTACGTGTCTGGTGGCCTGGTCAAGAACAACAGCACCAGCAACACGGTGCTGGTGGGAAGCACCGTCGCCGTAGCCCCCGCCGCCATGGGCGCCAATGCGAAGGCCCTGTCCTTCGGCGTCCGGCACAGCTTCTGAGGGCACTGGCTCCAAGGCTTGAAGCGCCTCCTGGCGAGAGGAGGCGCTCGTGCCAGAGCACGATGGTGGTCGTGCTCTGGCACATCCATTCCGACCGGCCGGCCCCAGGCCGGGTCACAGCAGCGACAGCATGAAAGGTAGACACGTGAAAATTCTCGTTCCCGTCAAGCGCGTGGTGGACTACAACGTGAAGGTCCGCGTCAAATCGGACTTGTGCGGTGTGGACATCGCCAACGTGAAAATGAGCATGAACCCCTTTGACGAGATCGCCGTCGAAGAGGCCGTGCGCCTGAAAGAAAAGGGCCTGGTGACCGAAGTCATCGCTGTGTCCTGCGGCGTGGCCCAGTGCCAGGAAACCCTGCGCACCGCGATGGCCATCGGCGCCGACCGCGCCATCCTGGTCGAGACCGATGCCGNATGAGCATGAACCCCTTTGACGAGATCGCCGTCGAAGAGGCCGTGCGCCTGAAAGAAAAGGGCCTGGTGACCGAAGTCATCGCTGTGTCCTGCGGCGTGGCCCAGTGCCAGGAAACCCTGCGCACCGCSATGGCCATCGGCGCCGACCGCGCCATCCTGGTCGAGACCGATGCCGAGCTGCAGCCCCTGGCCGTGGCCAAGCTGCTCAAGGCCCTGRTCGACAAGGAACAGCCCGGCCTCATCATCCTGGGCAAGCAGGCCATCGACGACGATGCCAACCAGACCGGCCAGATGCTGGCGGCCCTGGCCGACCTGCCGCAAGCCACCTTCGCCAGCAAGGTGGACCTCGCCGCCGACAAGGTCAGCGTGACCCGCGAAGTCGATGGCGGCGCCGAGACGCTGTCCCTCACGCTGCCAGCGGTCATCACCACCGACCTGCGCCTGAACGAGCCCCGCTACGTCACCTTGCCCAACATCATGAAGGCCAAGAAGAAGCAGCTCGATACCGTCAAGCCCGAAGACCTCGGCGTGGACGTGGCGCCGCGCCTGAAGACCCTGAAGGTGACCGAGCCCGCCAAGCGCGGCGATGTGGCCGCCCTGGTCGACAAGCTCAAGAACGAAGCGAAAGTTATCTGACCCCCTGAGCCGCTTCGCGTCTTCCCCCACAGGGGGACGACACCTTCGGTGCGGGGCGGCCCTTCCTCGGTGTCCCGCGCATCGGCCGCGCGCTCTCCGAGGTCCACGGGCGAAACCGGCATCTCAAAAGAACCAAGAGAAAGACGACTGTCATGACAACTCTCGTTATTGCTGAACACGACAACGCGTCCATCAAGGGCGCAACCCTCAACACCGTGACCGCCGCTGTGGCGTGTGGCGGCGACGTGCACGTGCTGGTGGCTGACCCTGCAGTCGTGGGCCGCATATGAAGGCCAAGAAGAAGCAGCTCGATACCGTCAAGCCCGAAGACCTCGGCGTGGACGTGGCGCCGCGCCTGAAGACCCTGAAGGTGACCGAGCCCGCCAAGCGCGGYGCRGGCGTCAAGGTGGCCGATGTGGCCGCYYTGGTCGACAAGCTCAAGAACGAAGCAAAAGTCATCTAAGGAGAACAAGAAATGACCGTACTCGTTATTGCTGAACACGACAACGCGTCCATCAAGGGCGCAACCCTCAACACCGTGACCGCCGCTGTGGCGTGTGGCGGCGACGTGCACGTGCTGGTGGCCGGCCACAACGCAGCGCCGACATCATCGTGGCGGCGGGCGAAGGCCCGGCCTCGTTATTGCTGAACACGACAACGCGTCCATCAAGGGCGCAACCCTCAACACCGTGACCGCCGCTGTGGCGTGTGGCGGCGACGTGCACGTGCTGGTGGCTGGCCACAACGCAGGCGCCGCCGCAGCCGCTGCGGGCCAGATCGCCGGCGTTGCCAAGGTCATCCATGCCGATGCCCCGGGCCTGGAGCACGGCTTGGCAGAAAACGTGGCCGCCCAGGTGCTGGCCATCGCGTCGAGCTACAGCCACATCCTGTTCGCGTCCACCGCCAGCGGCAAGAACGTGGCACCCCGCGTGGCCGCCAAACTCGATGTGGCGCAGATCAGCGACATCACCAAGGTGGTCGCTGCCGACACCTTCGAGCGCCCCATCTACGCCGGCAACGCCGTCGCCACGGTGCAAAGCGCCGACAGCGTGAAGGTCATCACCGTGCGCACTACGGGCTTTGACGCTGCGGCCGCCACCGGTGGCTCCGCAGCGGTGGAAACCGCAGCTGCAACGGCCGACGCCGGCAAGAGCACCTTCCTGGGCAGCGANACGGGCTTTGACGCTGCGGCCGCCACCGGTGGCTCCGCAGCGGTGGAAACCGCAGCTGCAACGGCCGACGCCGGCAAGAGCACCTTCCTGGGCAGCGAGATCGCCAAGAACGACCGCCCCGAGCTGACCGCCGCCAAGATCATCGTCTCCGGCGGCCGCGCGCTGGGCAGCAAGGAAAAGTTCGACGAAGTCATCACGCCCCTGGCCGACAAGCTGGGCGCGGCCATCGGCGCATCGCGCGCCGCGGTGGATGCGGGCTACGCACCGAACGACCTGCAGGTGGGCCAGACGGGCAAGATCGTGGCGCCGCAGCTGTATGTGGCTGCCGGCATCTCGGGGGCGATCCAGCACTTGGCCGGCATGAAGGACTCCAAGGTGATCGTTGCGATCAACAAGGACCCGGAAGCGCCGATCTTCAGCGTGGCCGACTACGGCCTGGAGGCCGACCTGTTCGCGGCTGTGCCCGAACTGGTCAAGGCTATCTGGCGCCGTGGCCGTGGCCGCGCGCCTNGCCGGCATGAAGGACTCCAAGGTGATCGTTGCGATCAACAAGGACCCGGAAGCGCCGATCTTCAGCGTGGCCGACTACGGCCTGGAGGCCGACCTGTTCACGGCCGTGCCTGAATTGGTCAAGGCGCTCTGAGCACGCCGCTGGCCCGCAAAAAGGCATCGCTTGCGGTGCCTTTTTTTTGAGTTTTTTCCGCTATCTCGGAGACTTTCATGAGTTACATCGCCCCCGTCAAGGACATGCTGTTCGCCATCGAGCACCTGGCCCGCATTGAACAGATCGCGCAGATCCCCGGTTTTGAAGACGCGGGGCTCGACACCGCGCAGGCCGTGCTGGAAGAATGCGCCAAGTTCAACGAGGGCGTGCTGGCGCCATTGAACTTCGAGGGCGACAAGAACCCGTCGAGCTGGAAAGACGGCGTGGTCACCACCACCCCCGGTTTCAAGGGCGCGTTCCGCCAGTACGCCGAGGGCGGCTGGCAGGGCCTGCAGCACCCGGCCGACTTCGGCGGCCAGGGCCTGCCCAAGACCATCGGCGCGGCCTGCATCGAGATGACCAACAGCGCCAACATGAGCTTTGCGCTGTGTCCGCTGCTGACCGACGGCGCCATCGAGGCGCTGCTCACGGCCGGCAGCGACGAGCTCAAGGCCACCTACCTTGAAAAGCTGGTGACCGGCGAGTGGACCGGCACCATGAACCTGACCGAACCCCAGGCGGGCTCGGACCTGGCCCTGGTGCGCACACGCGCTGAGCCCCAAGCCGATGGCAGCTACAAGGTCTTCGGCACCAAGATCTTCATCACCTACGGCGAACACGACATGGCCGAGAACATCGTCCACCTGGTGTTGGCACGGGTGGCGGGCGCGCCCGAAGGCGTGAAGGGTATCAGCCTGTTCGTGGTGCCCAAATTCATGGTCAACCAGGACGGCACGCCGGGCGCGCGCAACGACGCGCACTGCGTGAGCATCGAGCACAAGCTGGGCATCAAGGCATCGCCCACGGCGGTGCTGCAGTTCGGCGACCACGGTGGTGCGGTGGGCTACCTGGTCGGCGAAGAAAACCGCGGCCTCGAATACATGTTCATCATGATGAACGCCGCCCGCTACGCGGTGGGCATGCAGGGCATCGCGATCTCCGAGCGCGCCTACCAGAAGGCCGTGCAGTACGCCAAGGACCGCGTGCAGAGCCGTCCGGTGGACGGCTCCATGGCCGCCAGCGCCCCCATCATTCACCACCCCGATGTGAAGCGCATGCTCATGACCATGCGCGCCACGGTGGAAGGCTGCCGCGCCATGGCCACCGTTGCGGCGGCCGCGTTCGACGCCGCGCACCACCACCCGGATGCCGACACGCGCAAGCAGAACCAGGCGTTCTACGAATTCATGGTGCCGCTGGTCAAGGGCTACAGCACCGAGACCAGCCTGGAAGTGACCAGCCTGGGCGTGCAGGTGCACGGCGGCATGGGCTTCATCGAAGAAACCGGCGCCGCGCAGTACTACCGCGACGCCAAGATCCTGACCATCTACGAAGGCACCACCGCCATCCAGGCCAACGACCTCGTGGGCCGCAAGACGGCGCGCGATGGCGGCCAGGTGGCCAAGGGCATTGCTGCGCAGATCGAGACCACCGAAGGCGAGCTGCTGGCCAGCGGCACCCCGGCCGCCCTGGCCGTGGCCAAGCGCCTCACGGCGGCGCGCAAGGCGCTGCTCGACGTGATCGACTTCGTGGCGGGCGGCACCAAGACCCAGCCCAACGCCGTGTTCGCGGGCAGCGTGCCCTACCTGATGCTGGCAGGCAACGTCGTAGCGGGCTGGCAGCTGGCGCGCAGCCTGCTGGTGGCCCAGGAGCTGTTGCACAAGGGACAGGACACCGCCTTCATGCAGGCAAAAATCACGACAGCGCAGTTCTACGCGGAGCACATCCTGGTCAAGGCACCCGGCCTGCGCGACAGCATTGTTGAAGGTGCAGCCAGCGTGACCGAACTGGCGCTCGACGCGTTCTGATCGGCACCGGCCCACCCGGGCCCTGCCGTCGATGGTGAGGAGACTCGCCTTGGGTGATGACTCAAGGCGATTGCTATAAAAATAATAGCTGCTAGCGCTTGTCTATCAAGCGGTAGGGGCTGTTTTGAATCAAATTCTTTGTCCTGGAAGTCGCTGCCATGTCCACACTGCCTCCTGTTTTGCAGAACCTCTCGCTCCCCGTCATCGGGTCGCCGCTGTTCATCATCAGCAACCCCAAGCTCGTGATCGAGCAGTGCAAGGCGGGTGTGGTGGGTTCCATGCCCGCGCTCAATGCGCGCCCGGCCGAGTTGCTCGACGAATGGCTGGCCGAGATCACCGAGACGCTGGCCGCCTACAACAAGGCGAATCCGGACAAACCCGCTGCGCCCTTCGCCATCAACCAGATCGTGCACAAGAGCAATGACCGGCTCGAGCACGACATGCAGGTCTGTGCCAAGTACAAGGTGCCGATCATCATCACCAGCCTGGGCGCCCGCGAGGACGTGAACCAGGCCGTGCACGCCTGGGGTGGCGTGGTGCTGCACGACATCATCAACAACAAGTTCGCGCACAAGGCCATCGAGAAGGGCGCCGACGGCCTGATCGCCGTGGCGGCCGGTGCGGGCGGCCATGCGGGCGTGAAGAGTCCGTTCGCGCTGATCCAGGAAATCCGCCAGTGGTTCGACGGCCCTGTCGCGCTCAGCGGCTCCATCGCCAGCGGTGATGCGGTGCTGGCCGCGCAGGCCATGGGCGCGGATTTCGGCTACATCGGCTCGGCCTTCATCGCCACGCACGAGGCGCGTGCCAGCGACGAGTACAAGCAGGCCATCGTGGCCGGCAACTCCGACGACATCGTCTACAGCAATCTCTTCACCGGCGTGCACGGCAACTACCTGGCGCCGTCCATCCGCGCCGCTGGCATGGACCCCGACAACCTGCCCGAGTCCGACCCGAGCAAGATGAACTTCGGCGGCGACGCCAAGAAGGCCTGGAAGGACATCTGGGGCTGCGGCCAGGGCATCGGTGCCATCGACGCCGTGACCAGCACCGCCGACCTGGTGGCACGCCTGCGCACCGAGTACCAGGCCGCCCGCGCCCGCCTCAAGCTCTGAGTTCTGCATCCCTGCTGGCCAGCTGTGGGGTCGGCCTGTTGATCTCTGTCTTGCGCCCGCAGCGTGTCACGCGCTGCGGGCGTTGTCGTTCGCGCCACGCCCTGGCAGGAGGTGTGTGGGCCGGTCGCGACAGGGCAAACCCCCAATAGACGGCGCTGCGTGGCGTGGTGAATGATGATGATAAATAACCAGATCAGCGCAGCATGCTGCAGCGCTGGTCGTCATCGCCGTGAGGGGACATGCCATGCTTCGTTCGTGTTTGCTGGGGCTGCTGATGGCCTTGGGTGCCAGCCAGGGCGCGCACGCCCGCAATGAGGGCGTGACGAACGACGAGATCCGCCTGGGCGCCTCGGCCGTGCTCTCCGGCCCCCTGGGCCCGCAGACGGCGCAATACGGCGAAGGCTCGCGGCTGATGTTCGACGCCGTGAACGCGCAGGGCGGCGTGCATGGCCGCATGATCCGCTACACCACGCTGGACGACGCCTTCGACACCGCCAAGGCCGTGGAGAACACGCGCCAGCTGCTGGAGTCCGACAAGGTCTTCATGATCTACAACAGCACCGGTACGGCGCAGACCGCTGCCATCCTGCCGCTGATCAAGGAGCACCGCACGCTGCTGTTCGGCCCGGTCACGGGGGCATCCGCGTTCCGTGAGACGCTGAACCCGCTGGTCTTCCACGTGCGCGCAGGTTACGCCAGCGAGGCCACCAAGATCGTGTCCCAACTGCGCCAGCAGGGCATCAGCCGCGTGGCGGTTTTCTACCAGGACGACGGCCTGGGCAAGACGCTGTTGGCCGAGCTGAAAAAAGCCTCTGACGAAGAAAAGCTCGCCTTCGCCGCCGAGATCAAGGTCGACCCCAAGCAACCCGACTTCGCGGCCGCCGCGCAGGCCACCGAGAAGGCGCAGCCCCAGGCCGTCATCGTGGCCACGGCGGGCACCACGTTCACCAGCTTCGTCAAGGCCGTGCAGGGCACGGCGGCGAGGCCGGCGTACTACGGATTTTCGGTGGCCAGCATGGACGTGATCCAGCGCGAGCTCAAGGACAAGGCGCGCGGCATCATCCTGGCGCAGATCATGCCGTCGCTGCGCAACACCACCGTGCCGGTGGTGGCCGAGTACCTGGCCCTGCTGCGCGCCAAGTCGCCCAACGCCCAGCCGTCGGCCTCGCAGTTCGAGGGCTTCGTGCACGCCCGGCTGCTGGTGGAGGGCCTGCGCCGCACCGGCCGCAACCTGACCACCGAGTCGTTCACCAAGACCATGGAAGACGCGGGCGAGATCTCGTTCGGGCGCTTCAACGTGAAGTACTCGCCCAGGAGCCACAACGGGTCTACCTATGTGGAGCTGGCCATCGTGGATGCGGAGGGGAGCTTGCGGTATTGATATTGAGCTGGCTGCAGCGGTGGGGTGTTGGGCGAGTCTATGAGGTAGCGAGATGGAGCAGCTGCTGCAGCCTCCATCCGTTCGGGCTGAGCCTGTCGAAGCCCTGCGCAGCGCTTCGACGGGCTCAGCCCGAACGGCGCTGGTGGTGTGCGGCCTGCATCGCTGACCCTTCACAACCCATACGTCAGTTCCCGCGCCTTGCCCCAGAACACCCGGTACATGAACACCGTGTACACGATGATCGCCGGCAGCGTGATGGCCATGCCGATGCCGATCACGACCAGCGACTCCGGTGCGCTGGCAGCGTCCCACACCGTGAGGCGGTCGATCACGATGTACGGGTAGATGCTGTAAGCCAGGCCCAGGAACGCCAGCATGAAGATCAGCACCGTGGCCACGAACACGATCCAGCCGTAGCCTGCCTGCACCACGCGCGGCGTGCCCAGCACGTGGCGGATGGCGAAGAACGCCGCCACGCACGCCAGCGGAATCGGCAGCAGCGCGAACAGCTCGGGCAGCACGAACCATTTGGCGAACACCGTGTGGCTGACCAGCGGTGTGGCCAGCGAGATGCCCAGCAGCGCCAGGCCCATGGGCCACAGCACGCGCTGGCCCCACTTGGCGGCCTTGGTCTGCAGGTCGCCATCGGTCTTCATCAGCAGCCAGCCCACGCCCAGCATGGCGTACGCCGCTGGCAGCGTGAGCGCGATGCCCGCCGAGAACAGCAGGCCCCAGGCGTCGTTCTGGAAACCGGTGACGTACGCGCCCAGCATCCAGCCCTGCGCCAGCGTGGTGACCAGCGACCCACCGGCAAACAGCTTGTTCCAGGTGGCCTTGTGCGCATCGCGGGCCTTGACCCGAAAGTCGAACGCCACGCCGCGCAGGGTCAGCCCCAGCAGCATGGCGGCCACGGGCAGGTACAGCGCCGACAGCACCACGCTGTGCGCCATCGGAAAGCAGATCAGCAGCACGCCCACGCCCAGCACGAGCCAGGTTTCGTTGGCGTCCCAGAAGGGACCGATGCTGGAGACCATCACATCCTTTTCGGCATCGGTGGCCAGGGGCAGCAGGATGCCCACGCCCAGGTCGTAGCCGTCCAGGATCACGTAGGCCAGCAGCGCCAGCCCCATGACGGCCATGAACACCAGGGGCAGCGTATGGGCCAAGGTCATTTCCATGGTGTTCTCCTTAAGCGGCAGGGGGTGTGGGCAGCGGCGCCTGCGCCGGCGGCGGCACGGCCGGTACGGGCATGGCCGGGTGCTCGGACATGTACTTGATCACGCCGATGTAGGCCACGAGCAGCAGCACATAGACCGTGAGGTAGGCCGCCAGCGTGGCCGCCACCATGCCCGGCGGGTGCGTGGCCACGGCGTCCGCGGTCTTGAACAGGCCGTAGACCAGGTACGGCTGGCGGCCGATCTCCGTCACGTACCAGCCGGCCAGCGTGGCCACCCAGCCCGAGAATGTCATGCCCACCAGCGTGAACAGCAGCACGCGGGGCAGGGCGGCGGTTGCCTGCCTGCGGCGGCGGTACAGCACCCAGGCGCTGGCCCACGCCACCGCCAGCATGAGCATGCCCATGCCCACCATCACGCGGAAGGCCCAGAACACCGGTGCCACCGGCGGGTGAGCACCCGGAAACTCGTTCAGCCCCTTGAGCTCGGCGTCGATGTCGTGTGCCAGGATCAGGCTGGCGGCCTTGGGGATCTGCAGCGCGTAGTCGGTGCGGCCTTCCTTTTCGTTGGGCAGGCCGAACAGCGTGAGGGGCGCGCCTTTCTCGGTGTGCCAGATGCCCTCGATGGCCGCGATCTTGGCGGGCTGGTGCTGCAGCGTGTTCAGGCCGTGCATGTCGCCCATGAGGATCTGCAGCGGGATGGCGATGGCCACGGCCGTGACCGCGGTGCGCAGCGCCTTGCGCGTGCCCTCGTTGGCCGCCCCTTTGATCAACTGCCACGCGCTGACGCCTGCGATGAGGAAGCCCGCCGTCAGTGCCGAGGCCAGCAGCTTGTGCCCCAGGCGGTAGGGGAACGAGGGGTTGAACACGATGGCGAGCCAGTCCACCGCGTGGAACTTGCCGTCGATGATCTCGTAGCCTTGCGGTGTCTGCATCCAGGAGTTCAGGCTCAAGATCCAGAACGCCGACAGCGTGGTGCCGAACGCCACCATCAGCGTGGCGACCAGGTGCACCCGCTCGGACACGCGGCCCCGGCCGAACAGCATGATCCCGAGGAAGGTGGCCTCCAGGAAGAAGGCCGTGAGCACCTCGTAGCCCAGCAGCGGCCCGGCGATGTTGCCCACGTGTTCCATGAAGCCCGGCCAGTTGGTGCCGAACTGAAAGCTCATCGTGATGCCCGAGACCACGCCCAGCGCGAAGGTGAGCGCGAACACCTTGGTCCACAGGTAATAGGCCTGCTCCCAGCCCTTGGCCGCCGGCGTGCCGCGCGTGGCGGTGTACCGCAGGCGAAAGAACACCAGGAACCAGCACAGCGCGATGGTGATGGTCGGGAACAGGATGTGAAAGCTGATGTTGGCCGCGAACTGGATGCGCGACAGCATGAAGGTGTCCATGGCCTCAGGCCCCCTTGTTGTCCTTGGCCGGCGAGCCCTTGCCCGTCAGCCGGTCCTTGAACTCCAGCACCCGGGTCACCGCAGTGCCCATGCCCATGAGCTGCATCGCGGTCTCGGGCGCCAGGCGCTGCACGTCGTCGAACCAGGTCATGAGCCGGTCGATGAGCTCGTGCATCTCGCGCATGCGCTCCTGGGCGTGGCGCTCCGCGTCGGTCCCGGGGTCTTCGAGCAGCGCCATGCGCAGCATCGACAGCGTGGGCTCGATCTCGCGGCGGCGGCGCTCCTCGGCCAGCACGCGGAAGATCTCCCACACGTCCTTGGGCGCCTCGAAATACTCGCGCCGGTCGCCGGGCTGGTGGCTGAGCTTGACCAGGCGCCAGGCCTGCAGCTCTTTCAAGCCCATGCTCACATTGGAGCGCGAGAACTCCAGCGTCTCGGCTATCTCGTCGGCATTGAGCGGGCGGGGCGACAGGAAGATGAGCGCATACATCTGCCCCACCGTGCGGTTGATGCCCCATCGGCTGCCCATCTCGCCGAAGTGGGCGACGAACTGGCGGTTGAGGGGGGGCAGATGGCTGATGTACGTCATGGCCATGCATTGTGCCTGTAATTTCTGAATTTTCAGTATTTACTGAAAATTCAGAATATGCTGGAGTTGCGTGCGGGGTTATCGGTGGTCCCTGTGCGATGGGGTGTGCGGGTGGGCTGCAGACACCTAGGTGACGAGCATTTGTACTGCGTCAGGAGACAATAGAAGGTTTTTGGCCTGTGCACTTGTCGGTGCGGGGCCTGCGGCACCTTTACCCTGCGCCCTCCAAACACCATGTCTCCACCCACATCCCGCACGCCAGTCATCGATATGGCCAAAGGCCTGGCGTGCATCGCCATCGTGTGGCACCACCTCGCGTTCTACGGGCCGATGTCGGACATCGCCCAGCCCCTGGCCCCCGCACTCATCGCCTGGCTGTACGACTACGGCCGCATGGCGGTGCAGGTGTTTCTGGTGCTGGGCGGCTATCTGGCTGCCGCCAGCCTGGCGCCGCAGGGTGTGCCGCGTTTTGACCACGCGGGCCACGCCATCGCCAAACGCTTCGTGCGGCTGGTGGTGCCTTATGCGGTGGCGCTGCTGCTGACGGTGATCGTCGCCGCGCTGGTACGGCCCGGCCTGGACCACGCCTCCGTGCCGGACGAACCGACGCTGGCGCAGCTGCTGGCCAATGCGCTGCTGCTGCAGGACATCGTGGGCGAGAGTGCCTTGTCGGCTGGCGTCTGGTACGTGGCCATCGACTTTCAGCTGTTCGCCCTGAGTGTGCTGGTGTGGGCCGGCGCGCGCGCGTTTCCGGGCGCCCGGGCACAGCAGCATGCGGCGCTGCTGGCCAAGAGCGCCATCGTGGCCGGCATGGCGGCGTCGCTGTGGGTTCTGAACCGCATGCCCGAGCTCGACATGTGGGCGGTGTACTTCTTTGGCTCTTACGGTCTGGGCATGCTGGCCTACTGGGCGGTGCAGGCGCCGCGTGCGCAGGGCTGGGTGGCCCTGATGGTGGTGCTGGGGGGCGTTGCCCTGGCCATCGACCACCGTGGCCGCATCCTGGTGGCGCTGGCCACTGCGTTGTGCCTGGTGGCCGCCTTGCGCTCCGACAGCGTTCGGTCGTGGCGGGGCGTGGCGCCGCTGGTGCAACTGGGGCAAATGTCGTACTCGGTGTTCCTGGTGCACTTTGCGGTGTGCCTGCTGGTCAATGCGGTGATCAGCCGCCTGTGGCCGGAGTCGCCGGTGCTCAATGCCCTGGGCATGCTGCTCGCGTTCGCGCTGTCGCTGGCCGCGGGCCGGCAGCTGTATCTGCATGTGGAGCGCCATGTCCCTTCGTGGACCACGGCCCTGCGCTGGCAGGTGGGGCTGGTGGGGGCGGGCATGCTGGTGGCGGTGTCCAGCAACTGGGCCTAGCGCGGGGCGTGGCCCCTCAGGCGGGCGGCAGGCGTTCCCGGCGCTTGCGTTGCCGGTCCAGAAACCAGGCCATGAAGGGCAGGATCAGCATCGATCCGGGAATGACCCAGATGAAAAGATAGGGGCTCACGGACGAGGCCGAGCGCATCACGTCGCGCAGGTGCGTGCGCTCGTCGGCCGTCCAGTTGCCCTGGCGGCGCTGCTGCACCAGCCACACCACCGATCCCCGCATCGTCGCCATCTCGCGTTTTAGACGGCTCTTCTCGCGGCTGTTGCCGGCCAGGAACGAGCAGAACCACTCGGGCGCGCGCTCCATGCGGCGCTGGAATGCGAGGGTCGAGTCCGGATCGAACGCGTCGATGGACGGGGGCGTGTCCGGAGGGCGCGGCGTGGGCCGTGTAGGTGGCGGCGCGGGCGGCCGGGGCTGCTGGGGCGGCGTGGTCATGGCGGGTGCCATTGTCACTGCTCGCACGGCAAGCGCCAAGCCGGGTGTGGCGCCGGCGCCCGGGGGCGGGGCACCATCCGCGCAGCCGCGGTGCCTCAGCGGTGCAGTTCGCCAGCGCTTTCGGGCTGGTACAGCAGGTCCTTCACCCGCACCGTCATGGACTTGCCGCCGGGGCCCGGCCAGGCGAGCTCGTCGCCCACCGACAGGCCCAGCAAGGCACTGCCCACGGGGGCGAAGATCGACAGCCGGTCGGCGCTGCCATCGGTATCGCGCGGGTAGACCAGCGTCAGGCAGAACTCCTTGCCTGTCTCCAGGATGGAGAACTGCACGGTGGAGTTCATGGTCACCACGTTCGGCGGCATGTCTTCGGGCGCCACCACGTCCGCCCGGTCAAGCTCTGCCTGCAGCTCGGCCTTGCCCGGAAAGACGCTGGCCGGAATCACGGCCAGCAAGGCCTCGATGCGGTCAACGTCGAGCGACGACAGGATGATCTGGGGCTTGCGCGCCATGGCGGTACCTCTGGGGTTGTGGCAAAGCGCGGGACTGTAGACCATCCGCAATCTCGCACTGCCGCGCGCGGACATTCAACGAGAGCGTGCGCCGCGGCGCACACCGTCAATCGCCCGTGATGTTGCGCGCCTTGATCAGCGCACCAAAGCGCGTACTGTCGATGGCGGCGCGGGCATTGAAGTCGGCCGGCGACATGGGCGCGGGCACGCCGCCCAGCGCGTGGATGCGCTCCTTCACCGCCGGCGTGGCCAGCACCTTGTTGATCTCGCGGTTCAGCCGGCTCACCACGTCGGGCGGTGTGCCTGCAGGGGCGTAGAAGCCGAACCACGTGTCGGCATCGAAGCCCTTGAGGCCCACCTCTTCCAGCGTCGGCACATCGGGGAACAGCGGTGAACGCCGGGAGCTGCCCACGGCCAGCAGCTTGAGCTTGCCCGCCTTCACATGCTGCAGTCCGATGCCCGGGTCGAACATGAAGTCCACCTGCCCGCCCAGCAGGTCCTGCATGGCGGGGGCGGCGCCGCGGTACGGCACGTGCACCGCGAACACGTTGGCCTGGGCCTTGAGCATCTCGGCGGCCAGGTGCGGCGAGCTGCCGTTGCCCGGCGTGCCGAAGCTCAGCTTGCCCGGATTGGCCTTGATGTACTTCATGAACTCCTCGATGTTGTTCACCGGCAGTGTGGGCCGAACCTCGAGGAACACCAGCACCCGCGCGGCGGCGGCCACGGGCACCAGGTCCTTGGTCGGGTCGAACGGCATCTTGGGGTACAGGTGCGGGTTGACCGACACCATGCCGCCCGAGCTCATGAGCAGCGTATAGCCGTCTGCCGGCGACTTGGCCACGGCCTCGCCGCCGATGTTGCCGCCAGCGCCGCCGCGGTTCTCGACCACGACGGGCTGGCCGAGGGCCGCCTGCAGCGGCACCGTCACCGCGCGGGCGATCTGGTCCGCGGCGCCGCCCGCCGGGAAGTTCACGATGACCTTGATCGGCTTTGCCGGCCAGGTCTCGGCCAGTGCCGTGGCGGGCAGCAGCAGGCCCGCTGCGGTGCCGGCCAGTGCCAGCGTGCCCAGCAGCCGGCGGGTGGTGCGAAGGGGAAAGGAATGCATGTTTGTCTCCGGTGGGTGCCCAGGTGTTCCGGGTCTTGTGCGAGGTATCCAGAAAGCCGCACGGTTTATGCCGTGCCGGGGTGGGTGTCGTCAGGCCACGTCCACCTCCACGAGGATCGGGCGGGGATGGGACAGGGCTTGCCGCAGCGCATGCGCCAACTGGGCCGCATCGCTCACGCGCACGGCGTCGCAGCCCTGTCCCCGTGCCAACGCGAGGAAGTCCAGGTCGGGCAGGTCGGTGCCTTCGAGCTTGTCGTTTTCGTGGAAGCCGAAGGTGGGTGCGAATTCCTGCAGCGCTGCATAGCGCCGGTTCTTCAGGATGATGAAGGTGATGGGGAGTTTGAGTTGCGCCGCGCTCCACAGCGCCTGGATGGAGTACATCGCCGAGCCGTCGCCGATGAGCCCGATGACCTTGCGGTCGGGCTTTGCCAGCGCCACGCCAACTGCGGCTGGCAGGCCGTAGCCCAGGCCGCCGCTGCACATGGTGTAGAAGGTTTCGCTCTGCAGGATGGGCAGGTGGGCATGCATGGCGGCGCGGGAGCTGGGCGCCTCTTCCACGACGATGGAGGCTGCATGGCGCACCTCGGCCAGGGTCTGCATCACGTAGGGCACGCTCATCAGCGCGCCCGGTGCCGACGGCTCGGAACGCGGGCGGGCTGCGCGGTGCGGGGGCAGGGCACGCGCTGCGGGGGCGGGCCGTGCCAGCAGGTCCTGCACGCCCAGGCGCACGCTGCCCACGGCCGAGGTGCCCTCGGGCGTCCAGGCGGCGGTGCCCGGGTCGTCGATGAGCTGCACCAGTTGCGCGCCCGGCGGCACGTGGGGTCCAAAACCTTCCACGTGGTACGTGAAGGCCGCAGCACCGAGCGCAAACACCAGGTCGTGTCCGCCCAGCAGCGCCACGATCTTCTCGCGCATGGCGGGCAGCACGCCTGTAAACAGGCGGTGGTCTTGCGGAAAGCCGCAGCGGCCGGACATGGGTGCGATCCACACGGCGGCGTTGTGCCGCTCGGCCAGGGCCAGCACATCGTCCCAGGCGCGGTCGCGGTCCACGGCGGCGCCGACCACGAAGACCGGGCGCTGCGCGGCGTCGAGTGCGTCGCCGATGGCCTGCAGCACGCGCGGCTCGGGGCGCGTCTCGGTGCTCACGGTGCGCGCCTGCAGCGGCTCGCAGGGCTTGTCCCAGTCGTCCGCAGGAATGGACACCAGCACCGGCCCGCGCGGCTGCTGCATCGCGATGTAGTAGGCCCGCGCGATGGCCAAGGGCACGTCTTCGGCACGGGCGGGCTCGATGCTCCACTTCACATAGGGCTTGGGCAGCTCGGTGGCCTGGCCCGAAAACAGGAACGGGTCGAACGGCAGGATGGACCGCGCCTGCTGCCCGGCTGTGATGACCATGGGCGTGCGGTTCTTGTGCGCCGTGAAGATGTTGCCCATGGCGTGGCCCACGCCAGCGGCGGAGTGCAGGTTCACGAAGGCTGCGTTGTGCGTGGCCTGGGCATAACCGTCGGCCATGCCCACCACCACCGATTCCTGCAGGCCCAGGATGTAGCGGAAGTCCGCAGGGAAGTCGAGGAACAGAGGCAGCTCGGTCGAGCCCGGGTTGCCGAAGATGGTGTCGATGCGAAGGCCGCGCAGCAGGTCGAGCACGGCCTCGCGCACGGTGGGGAGCAAGTTTTCTGAAGGCATCCCCCGATCTTCTGCGTGCATTGTTCATCCATCAATACAATGAAGTGACTAAGCGGTATTCATCCAATGCATATCAAGGACATCGACCTCAACCTGCTGCGCCTGTTCGATGCCGTCTACCGCACGCGCAACGTCAGCCGCGCTGCCGAGCTGCTGGACCTGACGCAGCCTGCGGCCAGCCAGGCGCTGACGCGCCTGCGCCTGCTGATCAAGGACCCGCTGTTCGTGCGCGCAGGCGGCGGCGTGGAGCCCACGCCCAAGGCCGACCGGCTGGCCGATGCGGTGCGCAGCGCGCTCGGCCTGCTGGAGGAAGCCCTCAACGAGTCCGCGCTGTTCAACCCCCACGAATCGCGCAAGGTGTTCCGCATCCACATGAGCGACATCGGCGAAGGCCGCTTTCTGCCGGACCTGATGGTGGCGCTGCGGCGGGAGGCTCCCGGTGTGCGGCTGGAGACGCTGCCCGTGCCACGCAGCGAGATCGCGCAGCGGCTGGACAGCGGCCGCATCGACTTTGCGTTTGGCTTCTTGCCCACGGTGAAGGACACGCAGCGCGTGCAGCTCATCAAGGATCGCTACGTGGTGCTGCTGCGCGCGGGCCACCCCTTTGCGGCACGCAGGCGCAGCGGGCCGGCCTTGCTCAAGGATTTGCGGCAACTGGAGTTCGTGGGCGTGCGCACGCATTCGGACACGCTGCGCATCCTGGAGATGCTGCAGCTGCAAGACCGGCTGCGGCTGACCACCGAGCACTTCATGGTGCTGCCTGCCATCGTGCGGGCGACCGACCTTGCGGTGGTCATGCCGCGCAACATCGCGCGCACCTTTGCTGCCGACGGGGGCTACGCCCTCATCGAGCCGCCCTTTCCTCTGCGCGACTTCACCGTGTCGCTGCATTGGAGCCGCCGGTTCGAAAGCGACCCTGGCAACCAGTGGCTGCGCGGACAGATCGAGACCCTCTTCAGGGAATAGGTTGGCAGGGCGATCCGGTGGCCGGTGGTTTTGCGGGCCTTGAGTGCCTGGGCACATCACTGCGTGCAGGGTGCTTCGAATAACTGTATATTTGTACAGTTATGACGCTGAAACCCGACTTCGACCCCGACCTGCCCGAGGGACCGGTGGAGGTGCGCGTCCCCATCCAGGCCATTCGCGGCCGGGGTGCCGCCACCGCCATGCCGCACCGGTTCACGCGCGATGTGCGGGAGGTGGCGGACGATGGCTGGGGGCCTATCGGCGAGAGCGGCGAAGGGTGGGGAGACGACGGGGAGGGCGGCGCATCGGCACCCTCCACCACCGTGCACCTGGAGACCGCGCGCAGCGCCATCTGCGCCAACGACTCGCCCGACATATTTTTCGAGTTGTCGGTGAACCCCTACCGGGGCTGCGAGCATGGCTGCATCTACTGCTACGCGCGGCCCACGCACAGCTACCTCAACTTTTCGCCCGGGCTCGACTTCGAAACCCAGATCGTGGCCAAGCAGAACATCGCAGAGGTGCTGCGCCACGAGCTGGCGCAGCCGCGCTATGTGCCGCGCCTGCTCAACATCGGCTCGGCCACCGACTGCTACCAGCCCGTGGAGCGCGAGCTCAAGCTCACCCGCAGCCTGATCGAAGTCATGCGGGATGCGCGCCACCCGTTCTCGCTGATCACCAAGTCGAGTGGTGTGGAGCGTGACCTGGACCTGCTCGCGCCGCTGGCCGCGCAGCAGCTCACGGCCGTGTACGTGACCATCACCACGCTGGACCCCGTGCTGGCCCGCCGCATGGAGCCCCGCGCTGCCGCGCCCCACCGACGCCTGCGCACCCTGCGCACGCTGGCCGAGGCCGGCATCCCGGTGGGCGTGAGCGTGGCCCCGCAGATCCCGTTCATCACCGAGGACATGGAGCAGGTGCTGGAAGCAGCGCGCGATGCCGGCGCACAGAGCGCGTTCTACACGGTGCTGCGCCTGCCCTGGGAACTGGACGCCGTCTTTCGGGAGTGGCTGGAAGTGCATTACCCGCAGCGCGCGGCGCGGGTGATGGCGCGTGTGCAGGACCTGCACAGCATCGACCCCACCCAGCGCAGTGCGGGCAAGAGCTACGACAGCAACTTTGCGACCCGCATGAAGGGCAGCGGGCTCTGGGCGGATTTGTTGCGCCAGCGTTTTGCGGGCGCGTGCCGGCGGCTGGGGCTCAACCGCGCACGGGTCGAGCTGGACCTGTCGCAGTTCAGGCCTGGACTGGCGCGGGGGCAGGGCAGTCTGTTCTGAGGCTGCGCATGCACGGCCACGGGATGCGGGCCGAGTTCGCGGTGCGGGTGGATGCCGTTCGCCCTCTGCCCGGCTGGGACCGCCAAGGGGGTGGCGAAAAAATGTGCCGATGGCACGATGCAGTGCTACAGGGCCCGCGTTGTGTTGCACGGCTGCCCGCGCCCCGTGTGCCGCGCGCCGCGCCCCGTTTCCCGTGTCCCGTGTCCCGTGTGGGCGCCAAGACCTCAGGGCAGCGCCCGCACGCGTTGGGCTGGCTACGCAACCACCCACACCTTGCGGACGGTTTGCACGGTGCGCCACGTCCCGGTGTAGCCCGGCTTCATGATGAAACAGTCCCCTGCCCGGAACGTGATCGGTGCGTAGCCGTCTTCGGTGATTTCTGCCTCGCCGGAGAGGATGTAGCAGAACTCCCAGGTCTCGCCCTTGATGGAGCGGTTGGTGCCGGGCGTGGACTCGAACACACCGGCGCGCACGGTGCCTTCCTTGGCGCTGTCCACATCCCAGTTGCGCACGACGATGTCCCCGTCGATCACGCGGTCAGCCGGCGGGCGGTACTCACGGGGCTCGCCCAGGTCGTGCAAGTTGAAGGTGACGAGATGGCGTGTCATGGGAAGACCTTTGTTTTGAGGGGTAGAGGCTGGTGACAAGGGGCGCAGGGGCAGTGGCTGGGATGCCTGTGCAGCTGCGTCAGCGGGTGCCATCCCATGAACGCTCGGTCGGCATCAACAACCGGGCGGCTGGCTGCTGTGCATCGACGCTGTCGCTGGCGGTCTGGATTTGTGGGGTGGTGGGGGAATCCGTGTCGGGCTGCATGGTTGATCTGCCAGGGACGGCCGGGGGCGATGGTAGTGCGGGTTGCGCGGGTAGCGCTCGTGGCACTGGCAGGGCGCCTGGCTCAAGACTCTGTGGACAGGCGGTTGTGCGTGGCAAACCTTCCGATCGCGTAGTGCTCCAGCGGGATGCTGGTCGTGCCGGTGGCCATCAGCTCGGCCATGGTCTCACCCACTCCGGGGCTGATGGCGAAGCCTTCCCCGTTGAAGCCGAACGCATAGTGCAGCCCCGGCACCTTGGCGCTCTGGCCCATCACGGGCTGCCAGTCCGGGGTGTACCCCTCGATGCCGCTCCACACGCGGATCAGCTGCACGTTGCCGAAGGCCGGCACGAAACGTCGCAGCTCGCGCATCTGGCGCAGCACGTTGTCAGGCTTGACGTAGGCGCGCACGTGGTCGGCGTGCGCCGGGCCCTTGAGTCCACCGCCGAAGACAATGTTGCCGCGCGCGATCTGGCGAAAGTACAGCCCCTCATGCTCCACGGGTGACGACAGCCCGATGGACGGCCCGAGGGCATACGGCAGCGGCTCGGTCACGCCCATCTGGGGGCCCCGGGCCTCCAGCGGCACACGTTCGCCAAACTGCTCGGCCATATGGTGGGACCAGGCCCCACAGGCAACCAGCATCTGCGGTGCATGAAAGCGCCTGCCGTCGGCCGTGTGGGCTGTGAAGCCGCGGCCATCGTGCTCCACCTGCAGGACTTCGGCGTGCTCGATGATCTGCGCCCCTGCGCGCTTCGCCGCCCGCGCGAACGCCGGTCCGGCAAGGCGGGGGTTGGCGTGGCCATCTTGCGGGGAGTACGAGCCCGCCACGACCCCTGGCGCAAAGATGCCCCAGCGCCGATGCAATTGCGCCGCGGTGTACAGCTCCAGATCCAGCCCCAGCGGCTTTGCATCGTGCGCGTGCTTTTCCAGTGCGGCGGCCTGCTTTTCGGTGTAGCACACCCGCAGGTGGCCGTAGGGCACGAATTCGGCGTCCTCGCCCAGCAGTTCGCGGATGCGGCCCCACACGGCACGGGCGCGGTTGGCCAGCGGCATCTGGTGCAGCTCGCGCCCCTGGCGACGCACATTGCCAAAGTTGGTGCCGCTGGCCTGCCGGCCTACCAGTTCACGTTCCAACAGCGTCACCGACAGGCCGTGCTGGCGCAGGAAGAAAGCAGTGGTGGCGCCCATCAGGCCCCCACCCAGCACCAGCACGTCGGCCCCGTGGGTCGTGGTGGGGGGCGCGGTCATGGCTGCACCTCGCGCGTGTTCATCATCAGGGGTTTGACCGGGGCTTGCGAGCGCAGGCGGCCCACCTGTTCCACCGGAATGCCGCAGGCCTGCGCCACGATCTCTGCGGCTGCATGCCCGCAAAACCGCCCCTGGCACCGGCCCATGCCCACGCGGCTGAAGGCCTTGGCGCGGTTGAGTTCCTGGCTGTCCAGTTCGGTCACGCAGCGCCGCAATTCACCCACCGTGACGGATTCACAGCGGCACACCACGGCTGTGTCGGGCAGTGCTGCGGCCTGTGCGTGGGGCCATGGAAAGGCGTGCGCCAGGCCCTGTCTAAAGCGGTCCAGGCGTGCCAGCTGGCCGCGCAGTGCAGGCGCCTGCTGGAGGTGCGCGGCCTTACCCGCCGCATGGTGCAGGTCTGCCAGCGCAGCCAGTGCCGCAAGCCGGCCTGCGGCTTCGGCACCGTCTGCACCCAGGATGCGTGTGCCGTCGCCCGCCAGGTACACGCCCCGCGTGCTGCTGCGTCCGTCGGCATCGATGCGGGGCAGCCACTGCCGTGTGATGGGCTCGAAGTAGAAATCGCACCGTGCCAGATCGGCCAATTGTGTCTCGGCGCGCAGATGCCAGCCCAGGCCGACGGCATCGCATTCGAAGCGGCGCTCCAGGCCCCGGTCGGTGCGCACGGTCGCCGCCTGCACGCCCTGCACGCTGTCGCCCTCGATGTTCAAAGGGGTCACGCCCTGCAGCACCGGTACCCCGGCAGCGCGCAAGCTGCGGATGAGGCCCAGGCCCCGGAGGGCCAACAGGGGCCGGGCGAGCATTCCAGACAGCGCTTTCCATGACTTGACGGTCGGCGCGGTGTCAAGCACCGCGGCCACGCGCGCGCCGGCCTGCACATACTGAGAAGCCACCAGGTACAGCAGCGGGCCGCTGCCCAGAAAGACCACCTGCGAACCGATGGCACAGGCTTGTGCCTTCAGCGCGATCTGCGCACCGCCGAGGCTGTAGCAGCCCGCGTGTTGCCAACCGGGCACCGGCATGAGCCGGTCGGTGGCGCCTGGGCACAGCAGCAGGGCGTCGTAGGGCAAGGTGTCGGGCTCGCCCGCGCGCACCATGTGCAACTCGCCGGCGGTCACGTTCCAGGCCAGGGTGTCGGGGCGGTAGTCGATATGCGCGCGCAGGGCGGCAAAGTCTTTGTGCAGGGACTCCGCCTTGGTTGCCTCGGCGCCATACAGCTTGGCGTAGGGGCGTTGGAATCCTTCGGGCTGGCGGCGGTAGATCTGGCCGCCATCGCGCTGGCCTTCGTCCACCACCGTGGGTCGCAGCCCCGCACTCACCACCGCCTGGGCTGCGCGCACGCCTGCGGGGCCCGCACCGACGATAACGATGCGCGGCGCTGCATCTGGTGCCGAGTCAGGGGAAGGGGTAGGCCGCCCAGGCGTACGCGCAGCCAGCGTGCTCATGCAGAACCTCTGGCAGGTTCTGCGGGTGTGGCGGCCGCGCGCTCAACGCCCAATGCGGCCGCAGCGGCGGCGCCATCTGCGGCGTCATCGGCGACTGTCCCGGAAATTGCCCGAGTGTGCCGTGCCAGAGACTCCTGCAGGTCGGGAGTGACCGGCCAGTATTGCGCTGGAGGGCGGGTCAGCACCACCATGCCAGCCTGCACCGGAGTAGAGCATGCACGCAGCCGCTCGCCTGCTGGCGTCCACACCCAGCAGTCCTGGCAGGCCCCCATCAGGCACAAGCCGGCGCGGGGCCCGTTGCCAAACTCGCTGTCGCGCACCCTGCGCCCGTGGCACATCAATGCCACCAGCAGCGTGTCGCCTTCCAAGGCCCAGCAGGGTGCGCCGTCAACAGTGAGCGGGATGGTCGAGCGGTCGGTTTCAGCCAGCCGCACAAAGCGCGCTGGTGGCATGGAGGCTGGGGCGTGCATGCGGGCCATCGGGCGGGTGTGAGGGCGTCAGCGCTGATTGGGGAAGAGCCGCTCGATGGGGCAGTGCGTCTTGATGAACGGCGACTTGATGACGATGTAGCTGAAGTACTTGGCGATGCCGAGGTTGCGCTCCAGCAGGTCTTCGATGATTTCCTGGTAGTGGTTCACCCCGCGGGTGACAAAGCGCAGCAGGTAGTCGTAGCCGCCGCTGACCAGATGGCATTCGAGGACTTCGTCCACTTCGCGCAAGGTCGTTTCAAACCGCGTGAAATCTTCGCGGCGGTGGTCGGCCAGCGTGATTTCGGTGAACACGGTGAGCGTATCGCCCAGCTTTTCCAGCCGCAGATGTGCGCCATAGCCTGCGATGTACCCCGCCTGCTCCAGGCGCTTGACGCGGATGAGGCAAGGGCTGGGCGAGAGGCCCACGGCATCTGCCAGGTCCACATTGGTCATGCGGCCGTTTTTTTGAAGCTGCGCCAGAATGCGCAAATCCAGGCGGTCGATCTTGAAAGCTTCGTTCATCATGGTATGCAAGCGAGGAGAGAGTGCGTCGATTTTGCTCGGCGGCGGGCGGTTGAGGTCAATCTTTGAGGGCGGCGCGCACGTCGGGCGCGGCCAGCACCTCGTCCAATGTGGCGCGCACCCGCTCGAAAAGGAGTGCGAAGTCATCCCGTGTGTAAGTGAGCGCTGGCGCAAACCCCAGGATGTTGTCGCCAAAAGCCCTGAAGACAACGCCTTGGCGGTAGCTGGCGGCGGCGATGCGGTCTGGCAGCCCCAATGCTGGCGCGAAGCCGGTCTTGGTGCGTTTGTCGCTCACCAGCTCAAGGGCTCCCAGCAGGCCGAGATGGCGTGAGTCCCCAACCAGCGGGTGGTCCAGCAACGCGTCGAGCCCGTGGGCGAAGGTGCCGGCCATGCGCCGGCCATTGACCAGAATGCCGCCTTCTTCGTAGAGCCGCAGCACCTCCAGCGCCACGGCGGCGCTGACGGGGTGGGCCGAGTAGGTGGCGCCATGACCGATAGCGGCGCCAGCGGGGGCCGCATCGGCAATAGCGGCATAGACCGTATCCGACATGAGGGTGGCGCCCATGGGTACGTAGCCGGACGTCAGGCCTTTGGCAACGGTCATGAGGTCGGGCTCCGCACCCTCGGCGTCGCACGCGAACATCGGGCCGGTGCGGCCGAATCCGGTGATGACCTCATCGACCACGAAGAGGATGCCCAGTTCGTGCGCGGTATCGCACATGGCCTTGAGCCAGCCTTTGGGCGGCACGATGACCCCGCCGGAGCCCTGGACGGGTTCGCAGAAGAAGGCCGCGACCCGGTCGGCTCCCAGCTCGGCCACCTTGGCGCGCAGCGCAGTCACCGATGCGGCAATGATGGCTGCTCCGTCTTGCGGGTCCGGCGCGCGGTAAGGGTGGGGCGAAGGGATGTAGTGCTGCGTGGCCAGCGGCAGGTCGAACCCCCGGTGGAACACCGGCAGCGCCGTCAGGCCCGCGCCGGTGGACGACGAGCCGTGGTAGCCGCGCTCCAGCGTGATGAAGTGCTTCTTGTCGGGTTTGCCGATGGCGTTGCAGTACTGGACGATGAAACGCACCGCCGCGTCAATGGAATCGGACCCGCCGAGGGTGAAGTAGACATGCTGCAATGGCGCTGGCGTGATCTGCACCAGCTTTTCTGCCAGCCGGATGGCTGGCTCGCTGCTGAAGTGAAAGTAGCCCGTGGCGTAAGGCAGCTTGCGCATCTGGTCGGCGGCCGCTTGCACCACGCTCTCCTGCCCGTAGCCGGCATTCACGCACCACAGGCCGGCAAAGGCGTCCAGCAGGCGATGGCCCTTGGCATCGGTCAGCCAGGCGCCCTGCGCGGAGGACAGGATGGTGGGGCCCCTGTGCTCGTGGGTGCGCCATGCAGCTACCGGGTGGATCAGGTGGGCGCGGTCAATGGCATCCAGGGCGGCGATGTGGGGCAGGGCTTCGGCGTGGGTCATGGCGGCTATCCGTGAAAGCGAGGCACAAAGGGTGGTGGCAAGAGGCCTTTCCATCGACCGCTCATGACGCCAAGGTTACACGTCACTCTTGACAAGGTTGTGCTGCTTTGGTGCGTTTGTGTGCGGCAGGCTGCGGTTGTTTGGGGTTGGACGGCACATCGTTCTGCTGTGGTGCGCCGGGCAGGCCGCAGGCGGGCCATTGCGGACGGGCCGCCTCAGTAGCCGCGGCGTCGGTCCACCCGCCCGGTCATGGGTTGGCCAGCCTGGAATCGGCGCACGTTGTCGATGGTGGCGAGCGCCGCGCTGTGGGCCTGGGTCATGCTGGCGATATGGGGCGTCACCTGGACTTTTGGATGGCGCCACAGCGCATGGGCGCCAGGCAGGGGCTCGGGGTCGGTCACGTCCAGCACCGCCTCGGCCAGCTGGCCGCTGTCCAGCGCCGCGAGCAGATCGTCCGTGGCCAGTTGCGGTCCGCGGCCCGTGTGCACCAAAGACGCACCTCTGGGCAACTGGCGGAAGAGATCGGCGTTCAGAAGTCCTCGCGTGGCGTCCGTCAGCGGCAGCAGGCACACCAGGATGTCGAGGTGCGCGAGACATTGGCTCAAACCACCCGGGCCGGCAAAACAATCCACGCCTGCCAGCGTGTGCCGGGAACGGCTCCACCCCGCACAGGCGAACCCCAGGCCCTGCAACTGCCGCAGAACCGCCTGGCCCAGCGAGCCCAGGCCCAGCACGCCGACACGGCGCTGGTTGGCGGGGCGTACCGGCAGCGGGCGCCATACACCCTGCTGCTGCTGGCGCCGGTATTGGGGCATGTCGCGGTGCAGGTCGAGCACGGCGCGGGTCACGTACTCGACCATCCCTTGGACGATGCCGGGCTCCACCATGCGGACCACGGGCAGATGGGCGGGCAGGGCCTGCAGGTCGAATTGGTCCACCCCGGCGCCGGAAGAAAACAGTACCTCCAGCTGAGGGAACCGTTCGCCGATGCGATCGGGAGGCTCCCACGCCGCCAGAAAGCGCACGTTGGCAGCGGCGCCGATGTCGGGCCAGATGCGAAATTCGATGTCCGGCGCATGCTCGCGGAAAACTTCCGCCCACTGCTGCCCGCGGACGGGGTCTGCCTTGTAGACGAAGGTGGCCAGGGAGGGGGCGGCGGGGCCATTCATGGGCGCCATCCGGTACTGCGGTGTGCGGCGTGGCCGGGTCGGCAAGCGGCAGCCTCGGTCGGCGCAACTTGCTAGCCCACAGCCTGTGTGACCAGGGCGTAGAGCCTGGAGGCACCAGCTGGGTGCTGCAGGGGCTCGCCACGCACCATGGTGGTGGGCGCATCCACCCGCAGCAGGCCGATGCTCTCCAGCCATTCGGTCATGCCGCTGTCGAAGTCCACGTCGATGCGCGTGAAGCGGCCGGCATTCATGCCTGCCAGATGGGCGATCAGCGCCTTGGCGCCCTCTACATCAGGTGCGATCACCGGGCCGATGGCATGGCCGCGGCCGAATCGGCGCAGCATGGCAAAGCCCAGCTGTTCGCCCTCGCAGTCGAGCACCACGCAGGCTTCGGACTGCTTGAGCAGGTCGTCGATCAAGGCGGGGCGCGGCATGCCGCGCGCCTGGGCGTCCAGTCGGTGCAGCGCCTGCGACTCGTTGAGCCCCGCGGGGCGCAGGCGGCAGCCCCGTGCCAGCGCGATCAGCGGCGTCGGCAAAGCCATGCCCTGGTGCTGGCGGACTTCTCCGGTGCGCACAAAGCCCAGCCTTTCATACAGACCACGCCCCTCGGCGGTGGCATGCAGCAGCACGGTACGGCCTTCCAGGTCCTGCAGCAGCGCGCTCATGAGGCGGTGGCCGATGCGGCGGCCCTGGCAGGCAGGGGACACGATGACCAGGCCAATGGTGGCGTGGCCATCGCCCCACAGCCAGCGCAGGGCCGTGGCGACGATGTGCCCGTCGCGCACTGCCACCATGCCCTCTGCGTGCGCGAACGTCTGCTCCCAGTCAGAGGCGCGATGGGGCCAGCGCAGTTCGGCCGACAGGGCATGCGCTGCTGGCAGATCTTCCGGTGTCATGGCGCGCAGCACAACGCCGTCGTCGGCAGTGAAAGTGCCGGGAGGCAGGGTAGTGGGGTGCGTCGAAGACATGAAAATCAACCTCGTGTCAATGGAAATTGGCGCCCATCTTGGACGACATCGCCTTTGTCTACCAGCTTGAATCGAGGTCTGCGCGCAACTTGCAAGCATCATCTGTGTAGCACCAGGGTTTTGCAATTCGCTGCGGCATATTCCACTCTTACGGGCACAAATGCTGGGGCTTACTGCCTAGCATCAGGCAACCGTCCACCGTTGCGGGGTCATCCCCCGCGTTCCCGACCATGCCTGTTTTCGACCCCCATGCCGTCGCTGTTCCCTTCGGCCATTTCATCGATGGCCGGCTTGTTTCCGACGCTCCCCGCCGGACAGTACTGCGTCCCTCCGACGGTCAGACCCACGCCGAACTGCCCGTGGCAGATACGGGCACGGTGGATGCCGCGGTCTCAAGTGCTTCGCGGGCCTGGCGCCATTCGGACTGGGCTCGCCGTGCCCCGCGGGACCGTGCCCGCGTGCTGCGGCGGTGGGCCGACCTGGTGGAGGCCGATGCGCCATTGCTGGCAACAATGGAAGCCGTGTGCTCTACCCGCCCTCTGCGCGATGCCCTGTCGTGGGACGTGCCCTTCACGGCAGAGGGGCTGCGGTTCTTCGCAGAATATGCTGACAAACTGGGTGGCGAGGTGGCCGCAACACGGCATGATCATCTGGGCATGGTGGTGGCCGAGCCCTACGGCGTGGTGGGTGCGATCACACCGTGGAATTTTCCGCTGGTGATGGTGTCCTGGAAGGTGGGGGCGGCGCTGGCAGCAGGCAATGCGGTGGTGCTCAAGCCGTCGGAGTTGACGCCATTTTCTGCGGTGCGGCTCGCGCAACTGGCGGTCGAGGCGGGCGTGCCGCCCGGGCTGTTCAATGTGGTGCAGGGCGACGGGCGTGTCACGGGGGATGCGCTGACGCGCCATCCGTTGATCGCCAAGATGACCTTCACCGGCTCGACACGTACGGGCGCGGCGATCATGGCCACCTGCGCCCTGCAGGGCCCGAAGCCCGTGACCCTGGAGCTGGGCGGCAAAAGTCCGCAACTCGTGTTCAACGATGCGCCAGACCTTGACCGGCTAGCCGGCATCATTGCCGGCGCCATCGCGGGCAATGCGGGCCAGGTCTGCGTGGCGGGCTCGCGGCTCATCGTGCAGCGCGGTATCGGCGAAGCGCTGGTGGAGCGCATCGCAGCGCGGTTTGCCGCGCTGCGGCCCGGCGCCACCTGGGATGCCGACGCCACGCTGCCGCCCATCATCTCGTCGCCACAGGCGGCACGCATCCTCGACATCGTGGAGCGTTCACGCGACGCGGGCGGGCAGATGCGGTGTGGAGGGGGGCTTTTTGACGACGGCCCGGGCGGAGCGTATTTTCAGCCGACCATCATTGAAGGCGTGGCAGCAGATAACCCCGCGGTACGGGAGGAGATCTTCGGCCCGGTGCTCACGGTGCAGACCTTCGATGACGAAGCGGAGGGACTGGCGCTCGCCGGACACGGGCAGTACGGCTTGGCGGCGGGGGTTCATACGGCAGACCTCGGTCGCGCCCTGCGCGCGATGCGCGGTATTTCTGCCGGCACCGTCTGGGTCAACCGGTATGGGCGCAGCGCAGATTTCGTCATTCCGACCGGCGGTTACCACCAATCGGGCATCGGCAAGGACCTGGGGCGCCAGGCGGTGGAAGCCAACCTGCGTTTCAAGAGCGTGTTGATAGATTTTTCTGCGGCTCTGTAGCGGCAGTTCGTGCGTTCTCTCGGTGCGCGGGTGCACGGGGACGGTGCAGACCGCATTGCATGCTGCGGTGGTGCCGTCAAACGGGGCATTCTCGTGCTGTGTGCCCGCATTTCCCTACGAGTCGGTCGAAGCTGCATGCTTCAATTGCTTCACCCCATTTCGTAACGACACTGTCGCAAACCCCGCACAGGCAGGCGTCCCACCCCGGGGCTGTGACCGCAAGACCCCAAGGACACACACCATGACTTTTCGTCCCAAGTACGTGACTTTCGACTGCTACGGCACGCTGACGAGGTTTCGCATGGGCGAAATGACGCGTGAACTGTTCGCCGACCGGATTCCGGCCGAGCGCATGGACCAGTTCATTGCCGACTTCACCGCCTATCGCTTTGACGAAGTGCTGGGTGACTGGCAGCCGTATGAGGTGGTGTTGAAGAATGCGGTGCGCCGGCTGTGCAAGAAGTGGAAGATCCAGTACCTGGACGCTGACGGACAGAAGATTTATGACGCCGTCCCCACCTGGGACGCCCATGCCGACGTCCCCGCAGGCCTGGCCAAGGTGGCCAAAGAGATTCCGCTCGTGATCCTGTCGAATGCATCCGACGATCAGATCCAGAAGAACGTCGCCATGTTGGGCGCGCCGTTCCACCGGGTGTACACCGCCCAGCAGGCCCAGGCCTACAAGCCGCGCCTCAAGGCCTTCGAGTACATGCTGGACTCGCTGGGCTGCAACCCGCAGGATGTGCTGCACGTCTCGTCCAGCCTGCGCTATGACCTCATGTCCGCCGACGACATCGGCATCGTCCACAAGGTGTTCGTCAACCGCGGCCATGGCCCGGGCAACCCCGCGTACCGCTACACCGAGATCCAGGACATCGGCGGACTGCCCAGCGTGGTCGGGCTCTGAGCCATCGCCCCCCGCCACCGAGCTTTTCCATCGCCGCCACGACACCCCGCCTGATATGAAGCTCGACTCCTACTGGAACGACGCCCTGCCCGTGTGGCCGACAGGGACGCGGCGCAGCCTGCCCGCCCAGGTGGATGTGGCCATCGTCGGTGCCGGATTCACGGGCTTGTCCGCAGCGCTGGAGCTGGCCCGCAAGGGGGCCACCGTGGCCGTGCTGGAAGCCGGCCCGACGGTCGCGCCGGAGGCCTCGGGCCGCAACGGAGGGCATGTCAACAACGGGCTGGCCGTCGACTACGCCGATGTTGCGGCGCGCGTGGGCGTGCAGCAGGCCCGGGCCTGGTACCACGCCTACGACGACGCCGTGGACACCGTCGCCAGGCTGGTGCGGGAGGAGTCGATCGACTGCGACTTCCTGCGCCACGGCAAGCTCAAGCTCGCCACGCGGCCCCAGCAGATGGAGGCGCTGCACCGCAGTGCGCAGCGGCTGGCGGACGATGGTGTCGACACCGACGTGGAAGTCCTCAGTGCCGCCAGCGTGCGCAGCGAGGTGCAGAGCGATCGATTCCACGGCGGGCTGCTGTACAAGCGCAGTGCGCAGATGCACATGGGCCGCTTTGCGCTCGGACTGGCGCGCGCCGCCCAGCGCAGGGGCGCCGAAATCCATACCGGCGCGCTGGTGGACCGGCTGGAGCGGGTGCAGGGGCGCACGCACAAGCTGCACACGGCCCACGGTGTGGTCAAGGCTGGTCAGGTGCTGCTGGCCACGGGCGCATCGCGCCACGGGGGCTACGGCAGCTTCGGCTGGCTGCGGCGGCGCATCGTTCCCATCGGTAGCTTCATCGTGGTGACCGAGCCCCTGGGTGCCGACCGCGCCAACGCACTGCTCGCCGCACGCCGCACCTACACGACCATTGCCAACATCCACCATTACTTCCGTCTCACCGCGGACCACCGGCTGGTCTTCGGAGGGCGCGCCCGCTTTGCGGTGTCGAGCCCTCAGTCGGACGCCGCCAGCGGCGAGATCCTGCGGGCCGGGCTGGCCGAAACCTTTCCCAAGCTGGGGCCTGTGGGGATCGACTATTGCTGGGGTGGCCTGGTGGACATGACGCGGGACCGTCTGCCCCACGCGGGTGAGCGCGACGGCCTGTTCTATTCCATGGGCTACAGCGGCCACGGCACCCAGATGTCCGTGCACATGGGCCAGTGCATGGCCGCTGTGATGGCCGGCAATGCCAGTGCCAATCCGTGGCAGGGCCGGGATTGGCCGGCCATTGCCGGCCACTTCGGCCCGCCGTGGTTTCTGCCGGCCGTGGGCCTGTACTACCGTCTGAAAGACCGGCTGACCTGAGGCCCAGGGCGACCTGCCAGCGACGAAGCTTTCCATTCGATCAACTCCCCCCGTGCTTTTCAACCAGGAGCTGCACCATGAGCGACAACCATCCACTGTTCGAGCAATTAGTCGGTTCCCGTGACAGCCTCCGCGTGATGAACGCGCTGCGACGCGGCGCCTCGCGCCGCGATGTGCTGACCATGCTGGCGGCGTGCGGCATGCAAGCCACGGTGGCCGGCAGCGTCGCCGGGCTGGCCATGACGGCGCACGCGCAGACACCCAGGCGCGGTGGTCGCATCCGTGTGGCCGGGGCGACGGCGGCGGCCACCGACACCCTGGACCCCGCCAAGCAGTCGAACCAGACCGACTACTCGCGCGGGACCATGCTGTACAACGGGCTCACGGCGCTGGATGGCTCGCTCACGCCCCAGCCCGCCCTGGCCGAGTCCTTTGCCTCGCAGGACGCCAAGACCTGGGTTTTCGCCCTGCGCAAGGGCGTGGTGTTCCACGATGGCAAGGCGCTGACGCCGGCCGACGTGGTGTTCTCCATCCAGCGCCACAAGGACCCGGCCACGGCCTCCAAGGCCAAGGTGCTGGCAGAGCAGATCGAGACGGTGCGCGCTAGCGGACCGAAGGAAGTCACCATCGTGCTGTCGGCGCCGAATTCGGACCTGCCGGTCATCCTGGGGACCTTCCATTTCCACATCGTCAAGGACGGCACGACCGACTTCAATGCGGGCATCGGCACCGGCCCCTACAAGCTCAAGGAGTTCAAGCCGGGGGTGCGCTCCCTGGTGGTGCGCAACGATGCGTACTGGAAGCCCGGCAAGCCCTACCTCGACGAGATCGAGTTCGTGGGCATCAGCGACGAGAGTGCGCGGGTCAATGCGCTGCTGTCGGGCGGCATGGACCTGGTGGCCTCGATCAACCCGCGGGCGGTGGCGCGCGTGAGCGGCACGCCCGGCTACGCCGTCTTCATCACCCAGTCGGGCCAGTACTCCGACCTCATCATGCGCAAGGATGTGGGGCCGGGCATGAGCCCCGACTTCGCGCTCGGCATGAAATACCTGTTCGACCGCGAGCAGATGAAGAAGACGATCGCGCTGGACTACGCGGTGCTGGGCAACGACCAGCCCATCGACCCCACCAACCGCTTTCACTTCAAAGGCCTGCCGCAGCGCGCGTACGACCTGGACAAGGCCAAGTTCCACCTGCAGAAGTCCGGCGTGACGGGCAAGATCCCGGTGGTGGTGTCCCCTGCTGCCATGTATTCGGTCGAAATCGCGCTGCTGCTGCAGCAGTCGGCCCAGCGCGTCGGGCTCGACCTCGACATCAAGCGCATGCCGGCGGACGGCTACTGGTCCAACCACTGGCTCAACAGCCCGGTCGGGTTCGGCAACGTCAACCCCCGTCCGAGTGCCGACACCATCCTCACTCAGTTCTTCAAGTCGGATGCGGCCTGGAACGAATCGCGCTGGAAGAGCGCGCAGTTCGACCAGCTGCTGCTCGCATCGCGCGCCGAAACCGATCTGGCCAGGCGCAAGCAGATGTATGCCGACATGCAGACCATGATCCATGGCGAGGCGGGCATCGGCATTCCCCTGTTCCTGGCCAGCATCGACGGGCATTCCAGCAAGCTCAAGGGTTTGTCGCCGATTCCCTTGGGCGGGCTGATGGGCTACTCTTTCGCCGAGCACGTCTGGCTCGACGCCTGAGGCGCCGCGCCCGGCAATCGTCATCCCAGCCTTCGCATGAACCATGTGATCCTTTCGCTGTTGGCCAAGCGCCTGCTGCTCGCGATCCTGTCGCTGCTGGCGGTGTCGGTCATCGTGTTCGCGATCACGGCGGTGCTGCCGGGCGATGCCGCGCAGGAGCAGCTCGGTCAGGACGCCACGCCCGACGCACTGGCCGCGCTGCGCGCCCAGATGGGCCTTGATGTGCCCGCGCCCGCGCGCTACCTGCGTTGGCTGTGGGGCGTGGTACGCGGCGACCTGGGGCAATCGGCCACCACCCAGATGCCCGTGGGCGACCTGGTGGCCAGCAGGCTGCCCAACTCGCTGCTGCTCGCGGCAGTGACCGCACTTTTTTCCGTGCCGATCGCGCTGGCGCTGGGCATTGCATCGGCCGTGTGGCGGGGGTCCTGGCTGGACCGGATTGCCTCCAACCTGTCCGTGGCGGTGGTGTCGGTGCCTGAGTTTCTGGTGGCCACGCTGGCGGTGCTGGTGTTTGCCGTGCAGCTGCGCTGGCTGCCCGCCCTGTCGTACGTGAACGATATCGAATCCGTGGGGCAGTTGCTGCGCGCTTTTGCCATGCCGGTGCTCAGCCTGTGCTGCGTGATCGTGGCCATGATGATGCGCATGACCCGCGCGGCCGTCATCGACCAACTGCAGGCGCCCTACATCGAGATGGTGCGGCTCAAGGGCGCATCGTCGCTGCGCATGGTGATGGTCCACGCGCTGCCCAACGCGGTGGGCCCGATCGCCAATGCGGTGGCGCTGTCGCTGTCGTACCTGCTGGGCGGCGTCATCGTGATCGAGACCATTTTCAACTACCCGGGCATTGCCAAGCTGATGGTCGATGGCGTGACCCAGCGCGACATGCCGCTGGTGCAGACCTGCTCCATGATCTTCTGCACCGGCTACCTGCTGCTGGTCACGCTGGCCGATGTGTGCGGCATCGTCGCCAACCCGCGCTTGCGCCACCGCTGAAACCTGTCGAGCGAGGATCGCACCATGCAGACCTGTCCCCCCGCCGCCACGCCCGAGGCCACCGCCGACCGCCACCGCAACGGGCTGCTGCGCCGGCTGGGCAGCTTCGGCTGGGCGGGCTCGCTGGGGCTGCTGCTCCTGCTGTTCTGGCTGGTGGCCGCGCTGGCGGGCCCCTGGCTGCTGCCGCGCCATCTGGTGGACCTGCAGGCGTCGGTGGTGTACGGCCCCATCAACGCGACCCACTGGCTGGGCACCGACTACCTGGGCCGGGATATGCTCGTGCGCGTGGTGCAGGGGGCCCGCTACACCGTGGGTGTGGCGCTGGTCGCCACGCTGCTGGCCAGCGCCACGGGCACAGTGCTGGCCTTGTTCGCAGCTGCCAGCGGTACGGTAGTGGACAGCGTGCTCAGCCGCCTGCTCGATACGCTCACGTCCATCCCCAGCAAGATGTTCGCGCTGGTGCTGGTGGCCGGGTTCGGGTCCTCGGTCGGGATGCTGGTGTTCACGGCTGCGCTCATCTACGTGCCGGGCGCCTACCGCATCGCGCGGTCGCTGGCCGTCAACATCAATGAGCTCGACTATGTCACCGTGGCCCGCGCGCGGGGCGAGGGCACGCTCTACATCATGCTGCGCGAGATACTGCCCAACATCCTGGGCCCCATGCTGGCCGACCTGGGGCTGCGCTTCGTCTATGTGGTGCTGCTGCTGGCCAGCCTGAGCTTTCTGGGGCTGGGCATTCAGCCGCCCGCCGCCGACTGGGGCTCGCTGGTGCGGGAGAACATCGGCGCCCTGCCAGATGCGGGCGCGTCGGTGATCGCGCCGGCGCTGGCCATCGCCAGCCTGACCATCGCCGTCAACCTGGTGATCGACAACCTGCCCGGCCGGTCTGCCCGTTCGCGGGGAAGGTGCTGACATGGGCGCTTCTGTAGTGGTCAAGGACCTGCACATCACCGCCGGTGGCCAGACGCTGGTGGACCGGCTCAGCTTTGCCATCGAGCCGGGCGAGGTGCTGGCGCTGATCGGCGAGTCCGGCTCGGGCAAGACCACCACGGCGCTCGCCTTGATGGGCTATGCCCGGTACGGCTGCACCATCGCGGGGGGCAGCGTGCACATCGGCGATACCGATGTGCTCCACCTGTCGCCTGCAGGCCAAAGGGCGCTGCGAGGGCGCACCGTGTCGTACATCGCGCAGAGCGCCGCGGCGTCGTTCAACCCGTCGCGCACCATTCTCGACCAGGTGGTGGAGCCCACCCGCATCCACGGCACCCTGCGCCGCGGCGAGGCCGAAGCCAAGGCCGTGCAGCTTTTCAAGGAGCTGGCCCTGCCGAGCCCTGACACCATAGGCCAGCGCTATCCGCACCAGGTTTCGGGCGGCCAGCTGCAGCGCCTGATGGCCGCCATGGCACTCATCACCGACCCTGAGGTGGTCATCCTGGACGAGCCCACCACCGCGCTGGATGTGACCACCCAGATCGAGGTGCTGCGCGCGTTTCGCCGTGTGGTGCGGGAGCGGCGGACCACCGCGGTCTACGTGAGCCACGACCTGGCCGTGGTGGCGCAAATGGCCGACCACATCCTGGTGCTGCGCGGCGGGCAGACGCAGGAGGTGAACACCACGGCGCGCATCCTGCAGTCACCTGCGCACGCGTACACGCAAAGCCTGCTGGCGGCCGCCCGGCCCGCACCCCGCGTGGCCGGGCACTGCAAGGGCGAGGGCGAACTGCTGCTCGATGTGCGGTGCCTGTCGGCCGGCTACGGCCCGCTGGATACACAAGGCCAGCCCGCCACGCTGGTGCTCAAGGACATCAGCTTCCAGCTGCACCGGGGCCAGGCCATCGGCGTGATCGGCGAGTCCGGCTCGGGCAAGACCACGCTCGCCCGTGCCATCGCAGGGCTGATGGCACCGTGCCGGGGAAGCGTGCTGTTCCACCAGCGCGAGCTCCAGCCCGAATTGCGCCAGCGCAGCAAGGACGAACTGCGGCGCATCCAGATCGTGTTCCAGATGGCCGACACCGCCCTGAACCCGTCGCAGACCATCGAGCGCATCCTGGCGCGCCCGCTGCAGTTCTACCAAGGCTTGCACGGCGATGCGCTCAAGCACCGCATCCATGAGCTGCTCGACCTGGTGCGCCTGCCGCATTCGGTGGCGCAGCGTTTGCCGGGCGGGCTGTCGGGCGGCCAGAAGCAGCGGGTCAACCTGGCGCGCGCCCTGGCCGCCGAGCCCGATTTGATCCTGTGCGACGAGGTGACGTCGGCGCTGGACACGGTGGTGGGGGCTGCCGTGCTGGACCTGATGGCCGACCTGCGGCGCGAGCTGGGGGTGTCCTATCTGTTCATCAGCCACGACCTGCACACGGTGCGCGCCGTGTGCGACGAGATCATCGTGATGCAGCACGGCTGCAAGCTGGACCAGGTGGCCCGTGCCGACTTCGACCGACGGCCGCACCACCCCTACTTCGAGCTGCTCGCGCGGTCGGTGCCAGAGCTGCGCCAGGGATGGCTGGACGAGCAGGATGCCGCACGCGGCGCGGCGGTGGCCCCTGGCTGACAGCCCCGGGGGTTGGCGCAGGGCCGCGAATGCCGGCGTCCGGCGATCGCCCGCGTGCTCCTGTTTTTATAGCTGTTCGCGCTCTATACACCAGCGGCAGGGGCCAATTTCATTCCAATGGGTGATCTGGTGACCGTCCCGGGATGCCGGCAATGGCTCGTTCCAGACCTTCCACCCGCTTGCCCCGACCGCACGGCGGCCCAACCTAAGTGGGCTCTATCGGGGGTGGCGTGCGCCATTCTGGCGAGGTCGTGCAGTTCGGTGGCGCCAACGATCGGGCTGTCGATGCGAGGGGCGGTATTGGCCGGCTGGAGGACTCGACCCTCTGCAGGCGCGCTACGTTTCGAGCCCGACAGCCCGACAGCCCGACAGCCCGACAGCCCGACAGCCCGATAGCCCGACCCTGGGCCCGCTGGCTGCGCTGCGGCAACCTGGGCATCGACCGATTCCGATGGCGCCGCCGGAGCGCAGCCTACGGCCGGCTGCCGGCGGTACCCGCAGCAGCCACCGACTGCGCTTTCTGCCGGCATGTCGTGAACATGTCCAGGTCCTGGTTGTAGGCACCCGTCTTCACATCCATCAGGCCCAGCACCGAGTGGAAGTAGTTGTCGTGCGTGATGCGCCGCTGCGCCAGGTCCTGCTGCAGGCAGCCTGTGGGCAGGCTGGTGCGGGACTGCATGGCAGGCGACAGCCAGGTCACCCAGGGCACGTGCTTTTGCACATCGGGCGCGATGGCGTAGGGCAGGCCGTGCAGGTAGATATTGTTCTCGCCCAGCGATTCCCCATGGTCTGCTACGTAAATCATAGCTGCTTGCGCTTGCCCGGAGCGCGTTGAAAGCCATTTCAGCACCGAGTCGAGGAACACATCCGTCTCCCGGATGCTGTTGTCGTAGGCGTTCACCACCTGCTGGCGTTCGCATTCCTGCAGCGCGGTCGATGCGCATTCGGGCAAGAACTTCTTGAGCTCGGGCGAGGAGCGCTTGGAGTACGCGGGGCCGTGGCTGCCCAACTGGTGCAGCACCACCACCGTGCCGCGTTGGCGCTGCTCTGCAGGCAGCGCAGCGATGTGCGCGTCCAGGTCCTGGAGCATGATGCGGTCCAGGCATTCGCCGCGGGTTGCGCACAGCGTGGTGTCTT
Organism: Acidovorax sp. Leaf191; assembly: GCF_001424425.1. Taxonomy (GTDB): domain Bacteria; phylum Pseudomonadota; class Gammaproteobacteria; order Burkholderiales; family Burkholderiaceae_C; genus Acidovorax. The sequence continues at coordinate 821,620 of NZ_LMPT01000019.1, read as the reverse complement.
TCAGGGACGAGGTATTGATGTCGTTGCTCACCCGGTCGCACACACCCTTGCAGCCCGACTGGTTGTCCACCCACAGCACGGCCAGGCCGGCATGGTGCAGCACGTCGATCAGGCTCTCGAAATTGGCGGCGCGCGCCTCGTAGCCGGTGCGCCCCAGGTGCGAGAACATGCACGGCACGGAGGCTGCGGTACTGGTGCCGCAGGACCAGGCGTTGCGCGCGCTGACCAGGTCGGTGCGCGCCGACAGCAGCGGGGTGGTGTCGCGCTCGTAGCCGTTGAGCCCGAAGTTGCCGCTGCGGCCGGTTTCGCCCAGCACCAGCACCAGCAGGGGCGGTGCTTTCTGGCCCACGTAGCTCGCGCCCAGCTGCGCATCGCGGCCCAGCGGCAGCAGCTTGCTGCCGTCGATGCGCAAGGGCCGGGTGGCGATGTTGCCCAGCGCATACACGGTGTTGAGCGGGTTGATGAGGTAGCGCAGCTTGGTGTGGTTGCGCATGGTGGAGGCAAAGTCCTGGAACACCATCAGCAGGCACACCACGATGACGGCGATGGCACCCAGCAGCAGCGCGCCGTTGTGCGCCACCTGCCGCACCGTGCTCAAGCGCCGCACCGGCGTGCGGTACAGCCACACCAGGGGCGGCGCCAGCAGCGCGAACACAGTGCCGGCCATGCGCCAGCTGAGCAGGTCGGCGGCCTCATGGGCGTCGGTCTGAAGCACGTTGACCAGCATGCTCGCGTCGATGGTGATGCCGTAGGCCAGCATGAAATACGCGCCGAAGGCCGCCATGACCACCAGCACCGCAGCGGCAGGCTTGAGCGTGAGGCGCCACGCCAGCAGGCTGAGCAGCGCTGCATTGCCCGCCGCCACGATGACGAAGAATGCCGCCGCAAACAACCAGCCGCGCAGGCTGCCATGGCCGGGCAACTGGGCCACTTCGCGCCACAGCGGCACATTGCACGCCGCGGCCAGCCAGACGCTGATGAACACCACCACCCAGGCAGGGTGCAAGGCACGGGGCGCGGCGGCAGCGCCAGGCCGGGGGGCAACGCCCAGGGCCGCGGGGGAGAGCAGCAGGCGCTGCAGGATCAAAGGCATGGGCGCACTGTGGCGCCCGAGACTTAAGGCCGCATTAACGTGGAATGAGCTGCAAGTGAGCGGCGTGGTGTTTCAGGTGGTCGTCCATGAAGGTCTGGATGAAGTAGTAGCCGTGGTCGTAGCCGGCGTGCTGGCGCAAGGTCAGCGGCTGGCCGATGGCCTGGCAGGCGGCGTCGAACAGGTGGGGGTGCAGCTGCGTGGCCAAGAATTTATCGGCCAGCCCCTGGTCGATGAGAATGCCCGAGGGGTAGGGCGCCACCGGCTGGTGCTGCATCAGCACGGTGGCATCGTGCTCGATCCAGCCCGTGCGGTCCGCGCCCAGGTACCCGGCGAAGGCCTTTTCTCCCCAGGGGCACTGCGTGGGCGCGCAGATGGGCGCAAACGCCGACAGGCTCTTGAACCGCCCCGGATGGCGCAGGGCCAGCGTCAGCGCGCCATGCCCGCCCATCGAATGGCCGAAGATACCCAGCCGTTTACCATCGACCGGCAACTGCGCCACCACCTGGGGCAGCAGTTCCTTCATCAGATAGCTTTCCATGCGCCAGTGGCGCGCCCAGGGCTCTGCGGTGGCGTCGAGGTAGAACCCCGCACCCACGCCAAAGTCCCAGCTCTCGGCCTCGCCCGGCACGTTGGCGCCACGCGGGCTGGTGTCGGGCGCTATGAGCGCCAGCCCCAGTTCGGCCGCCAGGCGCTGGGCTCCGGCCTTGACCATGAAGGTTTCTTCGGTACAGGTCAGCCCCGCCAGGTACAGCAGGGCCGGCACGGGCCCCTGCTGCGCCGCGGGCGGCAGAAAGACCGAGAACTTCATCGGCAGACCGATCTCGGTGGAGCCGTGCTGGTAGAAGCGCTGCTCGCCGCCAAAGCAGGCATGGCTGCTGAGCAGGTCCAGGGAGGTTGTCATGTTTTTGCTCTCAAAAATATAGCTGGTGGCGCTTGATAGGCAAGCGGTAGGGGCTGTTTTTATCTGAAGTCAGGCCGCTGCACAGTCAAGAACGAGAACCCCGGTCACGCTGAGCCTTGTCGATGCGTAGCGCGAGGCTTCGACAGGCTCAGCCCGAACGGGTTGCGGGCTCGTCAGGCCACACGGCGAGGCGTCGCCAAGCTCGACCCGAAAGGGCGGAGGAAGGCGTCCGCGCATCGTTGCACGCGTGCTGGCACGCGAGCTGGGGCATGTGCACTAAGACCGACGCCCGGCACCTGCTTCCGCCACCCCCTTGTTCACCCGATCGATCAGGCAGCGTACTTGACCACCGAGCGGATCGACTTGCCCTCATGCATCAAGTCGAACGCCTCGTTGATGTCCTTGAGGCCCATCGTGTGCGTCACGAACGGCTCCAGCTGGATCTTGCCGGCCATGGCGTCTTCCACCATGCCGGGCAGCTCGCTGCGGCCCTTCACGCCGCCAAACGCCGTGCCCATCCACTTGCGGCCCGTGACCAGCTGGAAGGGGCGGGTGGAAATCTCCTGCCCCGCACCCGCCACGCCGATGATCACCGACTGGCCCCAGCCGCGGTGCGCGCATTCCAGCGCCGCACGCATCACGTTCACGTTGCCGATGCACTCGAAGCTGTGGTCCACGCCCCAGGTCGTCATCTCCACGATCACCTGCTGGATCGGCTTGTCGAAGTCCTTGGGGTTGATGCAGTCCGTGGCGCCGAAGGTGCGGGCCAGGTCGAACTTGGAGGGGTTCGTGTCCACGGCGATGATGCGGCCCGCTTTGGCCAGCTTGGCGCCCTGGATCACCGCCAGGCCGATGCCGCCCAGGCCGAACACGGCCACCGTATCGCCTTCCTGTACCTTCGCAGTGTTCTTCACCGCGCCCAGGCCGGTTGTCACGCCGCAGCCCAGCAGGCACACCTGCTCGGGGTTGGCCTTGGGGTTGATCTTGGCCAGCGACACCTCGGCCACCACGGTGTATTCGCTAAAAGTCGAGCAGCCCATGTAGTGGTAGATTGGCTGGCCGTTGTAGCTGAAACGCGTGGTGCCGTCGGGCATCACGCCTTTGCCCTGCGTGGCGCGCACCGACACGCACAGGTTGGTCTTGCCGCTCTTGCAGAACAGGCACTCGCCGCATTCGGCGGTGTACAGCGGGATCACATGGTCGCCGGGCTTCACGCTGGTCACGCCTTCGCCCACCTCCACCACTATGCCCGCGCCCTCATGGCCCAGCACCACGGGGAACAGGCCTTCGGGGTCGTCGCCGCTCAGGGTGAACGCATCGGTGTGGCACACACCGGTGTCGGTGATGCGGATCAGCACCTCGCCCTTTTTCGGCGGTGCCACGTCGATCTCGACGATCTGCAGGGGTTCTCCGGCCTTGAAGGCCACGGCGGCTTTGGATTTGATGGTCATGGTGTTGGGGGATGGGTTGGTCAAGGGGGGGAGGGGGCCAGAGGTTCTGCGACCTCCGGGCACGGATCGACCGCATGACTGTAGGCCATGTGCGGCGCATGCAGAAACCCATGGCCGCAGACCTTGGGGGTATGGCCGAATTCCATCGTTCATGCCCTTGGCGGACATCACCTCCCGTATAGTCCATCGCCTTTCTCCTGCACCCGTTCGCCCATGGACCACCACCCTCCGCACCATCACCCCGCCGGCCAGCCCCACCGCATCGACCTCGTCGTCTACCCCGGCTTCAAGGCGCTGGAGGCCGTGGGCCCCATGTCCGTGTTCGACTATGCCAACGTGCACCTGCGGCAGCACGGCCGGCCCGACGGCTACGCCGTGCGCGTGGTCGCAGCCCAGGCCGGGGCCGTGCAGTCCGACACCCTGATGGCCCTCACGGCCACGCACACCCTGGCCGAGCTGGAGCAGCAGCAGGGGCATGGTGACGGCCCCGGCTGTACCGTGGTGCTGGTCGGCTCCCGCAACATCGAGCAGGTGCTCGCGGCCTCGCCCGACCTGGTGGCCTGGGCCGCCCGCGTCGCGCCGCGCGTGGACCGCATGATCGCCCTGTGCTCGGGCAGCTTCTTCCTGGCCGCGGCCGGTTTGCTCGACGGCCGCCGCGCCGCCACCCACTGGAGCGTGGCCGCCCTGCTGCGCCAGCGCTACCCTGCCATCGACGTGGACCCTGATGCCATCTACGTGCGCGACGGCCCGCTGTGGACGTCGGCCGGTGTGACGGCCGGCATCGATCTGGCGCTGGCCCTGGTGGAAGACGACTTTGGCCACGCCCTGGCGCTGGAGGTGGCGCGCGATCTGGTCATGTACCTCAAGCGCCCCGGTGGCCAGTCGCAGTTCAGCGTGCAACTGGCCAGCCAGGGCACCGCCCACCGCGACATCCAGGCCGTGCAGACCTGGGTGCTGGAGAACTTGCAGGAGCCCATGTCCCTGGCAGCGCTGGCCGACCGCGCTGCCATGAGCGAGCGTCACTTTCGGCGGGTGTTCGTGCAGGAGACAGGGCAGACGCCTTCGGCGTTTGTGGATGCCGCGCGGCTCGAAGGCGCGCGGCGGCTGCTCGAGTCGCAGTCCACGCTACCGCTCAAGACCGTGGCCGCGCGCGTGGGCATGGGGTCGGAGCAGGCGCTGCGGCAGCTGTTCGTGCGGCATTTGGGGATTGCGCCGCAGGCATATCGGGAGCGTTTCGGTGGGCAAGGGCGGCGTTGACGGGCTGTGATGCCGCCCTCGCTATCCCCGCGAAACGGCAGGCCGATGGTGTGCCAGCGTCTGGAGCCTTTGGATCGCCGCCTTCTGGATCGGTAGCACGGCTGCCACCAGGGCGGGGCACAGCCAAGGGTCCCAGAAAAGCCCGCTGACGATGGCCAGGCCGAAGACCAGGCCGACAAGCACCAGCGCGCTCATGCACTGGGAAAGCTCCGATCCCGCGCGGATCAGCACCAGGCCAGCGCCGAGTGCAACCACCAGGGACCAGCCGATGAACGGGTTGTCGACCAGCCGGTAGGGCGTGGTCTTGGGCTTCCAACCTGCCGCGATGCCCAGCTCGGGCAGCATGAGGACGAAGGCCAGCAGCACGGCGAGGACCAGCAGGACCGCCGAGCCCAGGTGATTGATGCGCTTGAGGGGATGCATGGGTGGGCTCCGTCGCTCATGGGTACCGATCGGCCGGAGCCGCGGCGCCGTCCTCTGCGCCATCCTAGCGGGTCGCCGGCTGCTTTGCGCATGGGCAGGCGCGGTACACCATGAAAAAAGCCCGCCGAAGCGGGCTTTCCAGAGCAGGTACCTCGAAGACCGGAGACTTCAAGGAACCAGGCTGCCAATCAACGCTTGCCGATGGGCGGCACATCACGGCGCACGGAGCCCGTGAACAGCTGGCGGGGGCGGCCGATCTTGTACTCGGGGTCGCCGATCATTTCGTTCAGCTGGGCGATCCAGCCCACGGTGCGGGCCAGGCTGAAGATGCCGGTGAACAGGTTCACGGGGATGCCGATGGCGCGCTGCACGATGCCGGAGTAGAAGTCCACGTTCGGGTAGAGCTTGCGCTGCACGAAGTAGTCGTCTTCCAGGGCGATCTTTTCCAGCTCCTTGGCCAGCTTGAACAGCGGGTCGTTTTCCAGGCCCAGTTCGGCCAGCACTTCATTGCAAGTCTCTTGCATGAGCTTGGCGCGCGGGTCGTAGTTCTTGTACACGCGGTGGCCAAAGCCCATGAGCTTGACGCCGGAGTTCTTGTCCTTGACCTGCTTGATGAAGTCGCCGATCTTCTCCACGCCGCCTTGGGCCTGGATGTCGTACAGCATGTTCAGGGCTGCTTCGTTGGCACCGCCGTGGGCAGGGCCCCACAGGCACGCCACACCGGCGGCGATGGCCGCGAACGGGTTGGTGCCCGACGAGCCGCACAGGCGCACGGTGGAGGTCGATGCGTTCTGCTCGTGGTCTGCGTGCAGGATGAAGATGCGGTCCAGTGCGCGTTCCAGCACGGGGTTGACCTTGTACTCTTCGCAGGGCGTGCCGAACATCATGCGCAGGAAGTTGCCTGCGTAGGACAGGTTGTTCTGCGGGTACATGTAAGGCTGGCCCACGCCGTACTTGTATGCCATGGACACCAGCGTCGGCATCTTGGCGATCAGGCGGATGGCAGCGATCTCGCGGTGCTGCGGGTTGTTGATGTCGGTGCTGTCGTGGTAGAAGGCCGACAGGGCGCCCACCAGACCGGTCAGCACGGCCATGGGGTGCGCGTCACGGCGGAAGCCACGCAGGAAGAACTGCATCTGCTCGTTGACCATGGTGTGGTTGGTCACGCGGCTGGTGAAGTCGGTCTTCTGGGCTTCGTTGGGCAAGTCACCGTACAGCAGCAGGTGGCAGGTTTCCAGGAAGTCGCAGTTCTGCGCCAACTGCTCAATGGGGTAGCCGCGGTACAGCAGCTCGCCCTTGTCGCCATCGATGTACGTGATGGCCGACTGGGTGGCTGCGGTCGACAGGAAGCCCGGGTCATAGGTGAACATGCCCGTTTGCGCATACAGCTTGCGGATGTCGATGACGTCCGGGCCAATGCTGCCCTGGTAGACCGGCAGGTCCACGCTGGGGCTGCCGTTACTGAACGACAGGGTGGCTTTGTTGTCAGCTAGCTTCATTGTTACTTTCCTTGGGTAGGTTGCCGGTAATCCGGGGGTTCAGGCCTTGTCTCAGGTCTCTATGGTTCAGGGCCGTGGCCGTACTGCGCCACCACTGAGCCGCAGCATGCCGAGTACTTCACGCACTTCTTCTGTATCCAGTTCACCTTCGGGCTCGCGCCGGGCGAGCACCAGGTCCAGGAGGTCGTTGTCCGCCAGGTCCATGAGCGTGTTCATGCCGTAGGCCTGGCGCCAGGTCAGGCCCGCCCCGTGCTTGGCGAAGAAGTTCTCGATGTAGAGATCGTTCTCCAGCAGGCCGCGCCGGCAGCGCCAGTGCAGCTTGGCGCGTTCGCGGTCGTCCAGCACATCGGAGGGCGACGGCAGGACGGGATTCGGGGTATCGGACATGAAATGGATGCTCTGGACAAGGTCAGACGGCGCGGCGCACCATCAGTTCCTTGATCTTGCCGATGGCCTTCGTGGGGTTCAGGCCCTTGGGGCATACGTCCACGCAGTTCATGATGGTGTGGCAGCGGAACAGGCGGTACGGGTCTTCCAGGTTATCCAGGCGCGCACCCGTGGCTTCGTCGCGGCTGTCGGCGATGAAGCGGTAGGCCTGCAGCAGGCCGGCGGGGCCCACGAACTTGTCGGGATTCCACCAGAAGCTGGGGCAGCTGGTGGAGCAGCTGGCGCACAGGATGCACTCGTACAGGCCGTTGAGCTCTTCGCGCTCTTCGGGGCTCTGCAGGCGTTCCTTCTCGGGGGCCAGGTCCTCGGTGATGAGGTACGGCTTGATCGAGTTGTACTGCTTGAAGAACTGCGTCATGTCCACGATCAGGTCGCGGATCACCGGCAGGCCGGGCAGGGGCTTCAGAACGATGGTGCCCTTGAGGGTGTTCATGTTCGTCAGGCAGGCCAGGCCGTTCTTGCCGTTGATGTTCATCGCGTCGGAGCCGCACACGCCTTCGCGGCACGAGCGGCGGAACGACAGCGAGGGGTCTTGCTCCTTGAGCTTGACCAGGGCGTCGAGCAGCATGCGTTCGTGGCCGTCGAGTTCGATCTCGATGGTCTGCATGTAGGGCTTGGCGTCCTTGTCCGGGTCGTAGCGGTAGATTTGAAAGGTGCGCTTCATGTTGTTCTTTCGTGAGGCTGCTGGATCTTCAGAACGTACGGACCTTGGGAGGCACGCTGTCCACCGTCAGGGGCTTGAGGTTGACGGGCTTGTAGGTCAGGCTGTTGTCGGCGCTGTGCCACAGGGTGTGCTTCATCCACTCCTTGTCGTTGCGGCCCAGCGGGAACTCGGCGTGGTCGGCAGGGTGTTCGTAGTCGTACACGGTGTGTGCGCCACGGCATTCCTTGCGGGCTGCGGCCGAGGTCATCGTGGCCTGGGCCACTTCGATCAGGTTGTCGACTTCCAGCGCTTCCATGCGGGCCGTGTTCCAGACCTTGGACTTGTCCTTCAGGGTCACGCCGCTCACGCGTTCACGGATGGCGTTGATCTTGACCGTGCCTTCGTCCATGCTGGCCTGCGTGCGGAACACACCGGCGTGCAGCTGCATGCCGGCGCGGATGTCGTTGGCCACGTCCTGCGCGTAGATGCCTTCGTTCGAGTCCTGCAGCTGGTTCAGGCGGGCCAGGGTGCGCTCCGCGCCGTCGGCGGGCACGGGCTGGTGTTCGCCGGAGCCCTTGACGAAGTTGACGATGTGCTTGCCGGCCGACTTGCCGAAGACCAGCAGGTCCAGCAGCGAGTTGGTGCCCAGGCGGTTGGCGCCGTGCACCGACACGCAGGAGCATTCGCCCACCGCGTACAGGCCGTTGACGATGTGGTTCTGCTGGCCGTCGTGCACGACCACCTGGCCGTTGATGTTGGTGGGGATGCCACCCATCTGGTAGTGGATGGTGGGCACCACGGGGATCGGTTCCTTGGTGATGTCCACGTTGGCGAAGTTGTGGCCGATCTCTTCCACCGATGGCAGGCGCTTCCTGATGGTGTCCGCGCCCAGGTGGTCGAGCTTCATCAGGATGTAGTCCTTGTTCGGACCGCAGCCACGGCCTTCCTTGATTTCCTGGTCCATCGAGCGCGACACGAAGTCGCGGGGTGCCAGGTCCTTCAGGGTGGGCGCGTAGCGCTCCATGAAGCGTTCGCCATTGCTGTTGAGCAGGATGGCGCCTTCGCCACGGCAGCCTTCGGTCAGCAGCACGCCCGCGCCGGCCACGCCGGTGGGGTGGAACTGCCAGAACTCCATGTCCTGCAGCGGGATGCCGGCGCGTGCCGCCATGCCCAGGCCGTCGCCGGTGTTGATGAAGGCGTTGGTCGATGCCGCGAAGATGCGGCCCGCGCCGCCGGTGGCCAGCAGCACGGCCTTGGCGTGCAGTTCGTACAGGTCGCCGGTTTCCAGCTCCAGCGCGGTCACGCCGACCACGTCGCCCTGGGTGTTGCGGATCAGGTCCAGCGCCATCCACTCCACGAAGAAGTTGGTCTTGGACTTCACGTTCTGCTGGTACAGCGTGTGCAGCATGGCGTGGCCGGTGCGGTCAGCGGCGGCGCAAGCGCGCTGCACGGGCTTTTCACCGTAGTTGGCGGTGTGGCCGCCGAAGGGGCGCTGGTAGATGGTGCCGTCGGGGTTGCGGTCGAACGGCATGCCGAAGTGTTCGAGCTCGATCACCACGTTGGGTGCTTCGCGGCACATGAACTCGATGGCGTCCTGGTCGCCCAGCCAGTCCGAACCCTTGATGGTGTCGTAGAAGTGGTAGTGCCAGTTGTCCTCGCTCATGTTGCCCAGCGATGCGGACACGCCGCCCTGCGCCGCCACGGTGTGCGAGCGGGTGGGGAACACCTTGGACAGGCAGGCCACGTTCAGGCCTGCGCGGGACAGTTCCAGCGATGCGCGCATGCCGGAGCCGCCGGCGCCGACGATGACGACGTCGAACTTGCGCTTGGTGATGTTAGCTTTGGTGTAGCTCATTGTTGTTTGCCTTCAGTCGCGGGGGATCGGTATCAGAGACGCCACAGAACCTGGATGCCCCAGCCGGCGCAGCCGACGAGCCAGACGATGGTGAAAACCTGCAGTGCCAGGCGGATGCCCACGGGCTTGACGTAGTCCATCAGGATTTCGCGCATGCCGATCCACGCGTGCCATGCCAGCGAGATGATCACGGTGAAGGTCAGCACCTTCATCCACTGGGCCGAGAAGATGCCCGCCCATTTGTCATAGCCCAGAGGGCCTTTGGAGAAGATCACCTGGGCCAGCAGGGCCAGCGTGAACAGGGCCATCAGGATGGCGGTGACGCGCTGGCTGAGCCAGTCGCGCAGGCCGTAGTGAGCGCCGACGACGACGCGTTTGGAACCGTAATTGACAGACATCGCTGCTTTCCTCTGGTGCGGCGGTGTTGGCTGCGGAATGGCAGCAGTCACCGCTTTTTTTATCGGGGGTGGTGGATCGATCAGTACAGGCCGAAGAGCTTGGCGCCCAGCGCGAGGGTCAGCGTGATGCTGACCACGAAGACTGCGATGGACGAGGTCTTGCCGAATTCCTTGTTCACGGCGCTGTGGCTCACGTCCATCCACAGGTGGCGCAGGCCGGCGCTGAAATGGTGCAGGTACGACCAGATCAGGGCCAGGGCCACAAGCTTGATGAACCAGCCAGGCACGAAGCCGATGCCGATGCTGAACGCCGCGGTGAACCGGGCGAACGAGAATTCGGACGACACCGAGGTGTCGAACATCCAGATGATGAAAGGCAGCAGCAGGAACATGATCAGCCCGCTGCCGCGGTGCAGGATCGACACCCACGCTGCAGGCGTCATGCGGTAGGTGGTCAGGTCCTTGAACGCGTTGATGTTGCGAAATTCAGGCCGTTTTTTGGCGAGCTCGGTCATGTTGAGTGCTTTCGTGGATGTAACTTCTTTGTAATTCGGAGATGCAAAGAACGCAAAATTCTATTGCAACGCAACAACCGGGGTTTCAAGCGGGTCGCAATATTCGAGGTTAATACTCGGGTGCCAGCTTGAAGTCAGCTCAATTCGTTACGGTAGTGGTGGGTGTCGGTCAGGTACAGGCCACGCCGTAACTCCATCGGAACATCGTTGTAGGTGTAGGCAATGCGCTCCACGCTCAGCAGCGGCGTGGTGGACGCAATGCCCAGCAGGCCGGCCTGCTCCGCGTCTGGCAGCACGGCCCGGATTTTTTCTTCGGCCCGCACCATGCGCACGCCGAAATCGAGTTCGAACATCGCGTACGTCGGGCCCTGGTAGCTGGCCAGCTGGTCTGCCGTCAGCCCTTTGAAAGCCTGGCCGGGCAGCCAGATGTCTTCCAGGATGGTGGGCACGCCTGCAAAGGCGAGGATGCGCCGGGCCTGCATGACGGCATCGCCGCTGCGCAAGGCCAGCGCCCGCGCCACTTCGGCATTGGCCCGCACGCGGCGGCAGTCGATCACGCGGCGCTGGGCGGGGCCCTCGACGCGGGCGTCGCCGGTGTCGGGCAGCAATTTCAGAAAGCGGTACTGCACATGCTGCTCGGCATGTGTGGCCACGAACGTGCCCTTGCCCTGGCGGCGCATGACCAGATTCTCGGCCGCCAGTTCGTCGATCGCCTTGCGCACCGTGCCCTGGCTGACCCGAAAGCGCGCGGCCAGCTCCATCTCGCTCGGAATGGCTTCGCCAGGCTTCCATTCGCCCTGTTGCAGGCTCTGCAGGATCAGTCCCTTGATCTGCTGGTACAGCGGGCTGAACGCCGGCGTGGCACCGCCCGCGGTGCCCGGTGGCGCAGCAGGGTTGTCGGCGGCGAAAGGAAGCGAGGACATGGCAGGCGGGCGCGGTGGAGCCCTGCGTTGCGGCAGGGATTTGCGGACGACGAAGAGGCCCCAATCATATCTTATATAAGACATAAGACAAATTGACCGGGGTGTCCAATCAGCGGTACACTCCAAGGCTGTTTTGCGGGGCACGGGCTGCTGGTAACAGACGCTGGTGCTTGTTTGCATCACCTTCTGTTTTTTCACTTCCTGGAGTTTTCACCATGAGCAAGAAGCCTGTTCGCGTGGCCGTTACCGGCGCCGCTGGCCAAATCGGTTACGCCCTGCTGTTTCGCATCGCCTCCGGCGAAATGCTGGGCAAGGACCAGCCCGTCATTCTTCAACTGCTCGAAATCCCCGACGAGAAGGCCCAGAACGCCCTGAAGGGCGTGATCATGGAGCTGGAAGACTGCGCATTCCCGCTGCTGGCCGGCATCGAAGCCCACAGCGACCCGCTGCAGGCCTTCAAGGACACCGACTACGCTCTGCTGGTGGGTGCCCGTCCTCGCGGCCCCGGCATGGAGCGCGCCGACCTGCTGGCCGCCAACGCCCAGATCTTCACCGCCCAGGGCAAGGCCCTGAACGCAGTGGCTTCGCGCAACGTCAAGGTGCTGGTGGTGGGCAACCCCGCCAACACCAACGCCTACATCGCCATGAAGTCGGCCCCCGACCTGCCAGCGAAGAACTTCACCGCCATGCTGCGCCTGGACCACAACCGCGCTGCCTCGCAACTGGCGGCCAAGACCGGCACCAAGGTGGGCGATATCCGCAAGCTGACCGTGTGGGGCAACCACTCGCCCACCATGTACGCCGACTACCGCTTTGCCACCACCAACGGCAAGTCGATCAAGGACCTGGTCAACGACCAGGTCTGGAACGCCGACACCTTCCTGCCCACCGTGGGCAAGCGCGGCGCGGCCATCATCGCCGCCCGCGGCCTGTCGTCGGCCGCTTCGGCTGCCAACGCTGCCATCGACCACATCCGCGACTGGGCCCTGGGCTCCAATGGCGAGTGGGTCACGATGGGTGTGCCATCGAACGGCGAATACGGCATTCCTGCCGGCATCGTGTTCGGCTTCCCTGTGACCACCGAAAACGGTGAGTACAAGATCGTCGAAGGCCTGGAGATCGATGCGTTCTCGCAAGAAGCCATCAACAAGACCCTGGCCGAGCTCCAAGGCGAGCAAGACGGCGTCAAGCACCTGCTGTAAAACCAGCGCACACCATGCAGCCGACGCCACAGGCATCGGGCCTTCGGGCCGCCCCAACCCCTGACCAGGGGCAGGGCGCTGCGCAACCCCATCCGCGCGATGTGCTGCTGGGCGCCCAGGCGCAGACCGGCTTCTTGCCGGTGTGCGACCACTACAGCGGCGTGGAAGCGCGCATGCGCAAAAGCCTGCAATTGCAGGCCGAGATGACGCAAGAGTTCGGAACCTGCGTCTTTGATGTCACCCTCGATTGCGAGGACGGAGCGCCCGTCGGTCTGGAGTCCGAGCACGCGCGGCTGGTGGCTGCACTGGCCGTTGCCGCAGCCCCCGGCGCCCGCGTGGCCGCCCGGGTGCATGCGGTGGACCACCCCGCATTCGCCAACGACGTGGCCGTGATCGCCGGCGAGGCGGGCCACAGGCTGTGCCACATCATGGTGCCCAAGGTCGAGTCGGTGGACGATGTCCTGCTGGCCGAGCGCGCCATCGACCGCGCGTCGCCCTCGCAGCTGCCCATCCATGTGCTGATCGAATCCCCGGCGGCTGTGCACCGTGCCTTCGAGATCGCCGCCCATCCCCGCGTGCAGAGCCTGAGCTTCGGGCTCATGGACTTCGTGTCGGCCCATGCCGGTGCGATCCCGGCCCATGGCATGACGTCGGCCGGGCAGTTCACGCACCCGCTGGTGGTGCGCGCCAAGCTGGAGATCGCCGCGGCCTGCCACGCGCACGGCAAGGTGCCGTCCCATTGTGTGGTGACGGAGTTCGCCGACACGGCGGCCATGCAACGTGCGGCCAGCCAGGCGGCCCACGAGCTGGGCTACACCCGCATGTGGAGCATCCACCCGGCGCAGATCCGCCCCATCCTGCAAGCGTTCGCGCCGCAGCAGGACGATATCGAAAGTGCTTCCAAAATAATAGCGGCTGCCGCCGATGCTGATTGGGCTCCGATCAGCATGGACGGCACGCTGCACGACCGTGCCAGCTACCGTTTCTTCTGGCAGGTCATCGAGCGCGCCCACAGCACCGGGCGCGCGCTTCCCCAGGCGGTGCGCCATTGGTTTGACGCGCCGGCTTTCGCTTGAGTTGTAGATACCCGCCCACACCCCCACGCAGGACCCTCCATGAAATTCCTTATCGCCTCTGCCTTGATGCTGCTGGCCCCAGCCCTCGCCCTGGCGCAAACGGACGCCAAGCCTGCGGCCAAGTCTGAAACCAAGGCCGCTGCCAAGCCTGCCGCCAAGCCGGCGGCGAAGTCCGAAGCCAAGTCTGCCAAGTCCTCCGAGAAGGCGGCCCCCAAGAAGGCCGTGGCCAAGAGCGAACCCACCAGCAGCCGCACGCAGCTCAAGAGCGCGACCAACCAGGTGGCCGCCGGCATCATTGCCGCTGAAGCTGCGCTGTCGCCTGCCGAGCTGGCCATTGCCGATCGCGTGCACACCGGCCGCATCCCCTGCGAGCTGGGCGCCTTCGTGACGGTGACTGCCGAGCCTGCATCGCCTGGCCACTTCCACGTGGAAGGCAAGGGCTTCAAGTACTTCATGTCGCCCGTGGCCACCACCACCGGCACCGTGCGCCTGGAAGACCAGAAGGGCGGCGCGGTCTGGCTGCAGATCGGCAACAAGTCCATGCTGATGAACCAGAAGGTCGGCCAGCGCCTGGCCGACGAATGCATGAGCCCCGAGCAGCAACTGGTGGCCGAGGCCATCAAGAAGAACCCGCCCGTCAGCGTGCTGGAGCCGATGACGGTCAAGTAAGCCCTGCCAGGCCGAAGCCGCCAGAGGCTGCCCGCATAACAACCACATAACAACACAGACAGACAGACCGAACTGCGTGCAGCCCGGCTGTGCCGTCGCGATGACGGCGCCAGCCCGCTGCATGCCGCCCCACTTTAGAACGCAACCGGAGAAAAATGATGTTGAAAGCCTACCGTGACCACGTGGCCGAGCGCGCCGCCCTGGGCATCCCGCCGCTGCCGCTGGAAGCCAAGCAAGTGGCCGAACTGATCGAGCTGATCAAGAACCCGCCCGCTGGCGAAGACGCCTTCCTGCTGGACCTGCTCACGCACCGCGTGCCCCCAGGCGTGGACGACGCCGCCAAGGTCAAGGCCAGCTTCCTGGCCGCCGTGGCGCACGGTGACATCCAGGTGGGCCTGGTCTCCAAGTCCAAGGCCACCGAGCTGCTGGGCACCATGGTGGGCGGCTACAACGTGCACCCCCTGATCGAACTGCTGGACGACGCTGAAGTGGCGGGCGTTGCAGCCGATGCGCTCAAGAAGACGCTGCTGATGTTCGACTTCTTCAATGACGTGGCGACCAAGGCCAAGGCCGGCAACGCCAAGGCGCAGGAAGTCATGCAAAGCTGGGCCAACGCCGAGTGGTTCACGTCGCGCCCTGAAGTCGCCAAGAAGATCACCGTCACCGTGTTCAAGGTGCCTGGCGAAACCAACACCGACGACCTGTCGCCCGCACCCGATGCCTGGAGCCGCCCCGACATCCCTCTGCATTACCTGGCCATGCTCAAGAACACCCGTCCCGACGCAGTGTTCAAGCCCGAAGAAGACGGCAAGCGCGGCCCGATGCAGTTCATCGACGACCTGAAGAAGAAGGGCCACCTGGTTGCCTACGTGGGCGACGTGGTGGGCACCGGCTCGTCGCGCAAGTCGGCCACCAACTCCATCGTCTGGGCCACCGGCCAGGACATCCCGTTCGTGCCGAACAAGCGCTTCGGCGGTGTCACGCTGGGTGGCAAGATCGCCCCCATTTTCTTCAACACGCAGGAAGACTCGGGCTCGCTGCCGATCGAAGTGGACGTGTCCAAGCTGGAGATGGGTGACGTCATCGACGTGATGCCCTACGACGGCAAGATCGTCAAGGACGGCGCCACCGTGGTGGAGTTCCAGCTCAAGAGCGACGTGCTGTTCGACGAAGTGCGCGCCGGCGGCCGTATCAACCTCATCATCGGCCGCTCGCTGACGAGCAAGGCCCGCGAATTCCTGGGCCTGCCAGCCTCCACCGTGTTCCGCCTGCCGACGCCACCCGTGGCCACGCAGGCCGGCTTCACGCTGGCGCAGAAGATGGTCGGCCGCGCTGTCGGCCTGCCCGAAGGCCAGGGCGTGCGCCCCGGTACCTACTGCGAACCCAAGATGACCACCGTGGGCTCGCAAGACACCACCGGCCCGATGACGCGCGACGAGCTCAAGGACCTGGCCTGCCTGGGCTTCTCGGCCGACCTCGTGATGCAGTCCTTCTGCCACACGGCCGCCTACCCCAAGCCCGTGGACGTGAAGACCCACCGCGAACTGCCAGCGTTCATCTCCAACCGCGGCGGCGTGGCCCTGCGTCCTGGCGACGGCGTGATCCACAGCTGGCTCAACCGCCTGCTGCTGCCCGACACCGTGGGCACCGGCGGCGACTCGCACACGCGTTTCCCCATCGGCATCTCGTTCCCGGCAGGCTCCGGCCTCGTGGCCTTCGGCGCTGCCACCGGCGTGATGCCGCTGGACATGCCTGAGTCCATCCTGGTGCGCTTCAAGGGCGAAATGCAGCCCGGCGTGACCCTGCGCGACCTGGTGCACGCGATTCCCCTGTACGCCATCAAGCAGGGCCTGCTGACGGTGGCCAAGGCCGGCAAGATCAACGCCTTCTCGGGCCGCGTGCTCGAGATCGAAGGCCTGCCGGACCTCAAGGTCGAGCAAGCCTTCGAACTGTCCGACGCGTCCGCCGAGCGCTCCGCCGCCGGCTGCACGATCAAGCTCAACCCCGAGCCGATCAAGGAATACCTGACGTCCAACATCGTTCTGATGAAGAACATGATCGCCGACGGTTATGCCGACGCCAAGACGCTGCAGCGCCGCATCGAGAAGGTCGAAGCCTGGCTGGCCAAGCCCGACCTGCTCGAAGCCGACAAGGACGCCGAGTACGCCGCCGTGATCGAGATCGACCTGGCCGACATCAAGGAACCCATCGTCTGCTGCCCCAACGATCCGGACGACGCCAAGTTCCTGTCCGAAGTGTCCGGCACCAAGATCGATGAAGCCTTCATCGGCTCGTGCATGACCAACATCGGCCACTTCCGCGCAGCTGCCAAGCTGCTGGGCGGCCAGCGCGACATCCCCGTCAAGCTGTGGGTGGCACCGCCCACCAAGATGGACGAGAGCGAGCTGATCAAGGAAGGCCACTACGCTGCGTTCGGCACGGCCGGTGCGCGCACCGAAATGCCCGGCTGCTCGCTGTGCATGGGCAACCAGGCGCAGGTGCGTGAAGGCGCGACGGTGATCTCCACCTCGACCCGCAACTTCCCCAACCGCCTGGGCAAGAACACCAACGTGTTCCTCGGCTCGGCCGAACTCGCCGCCATCGCCTCGCGCCTGGGCTACCTGCCTTCCAAGGAAGAGTACCTCAAGGAAATGGGCGTCATCGATGCCGACAAGGCGAGCGTGTACCGCTACATGAACTTCGATCAGATCGAAGAGTACGCGGAGGCCGCCAAGGCTGCGCCTGCGTCGGCGGCCGTGGCCTGCTGATCCCGCGGCGGCGGCCAGACCGTGCCTGCCAAGCGGCCCTTCGGGGCCGCTTTTTTTATGGGTGCCCGCGTTGTGGGAGGGGGGCTCGTGACAGTGGTTTGTCGGCAACATGACAGTCACCGATTTGTCACATGTTGGCAGCTAAGCTCGCGGCATAACAACAACCACCACGACAAGGGAGGGATTCATGAAAAACACAATGGGGCGCGCAGGGGCGCTGGTGTTCAGCGCGATTTTTGCCGTCGCCTTCGGCCTGGGGGGCTACTTCTTCGGTTTGAAGCCTCTGGCTCAGACACTGTGGACCGCCTGGCAGGTGGGGCAGTGGCAGCAGGTACCTGCGCAGGTGATCAGCGCCGAGCTGAAGCGGCACCCGGGCAGCAAGGGCGGCACGACGTACGAAGTGCAGGCCCGCTACCGCTACGAGTTCAACGGCGCGCGCCACGAGGGAACACGGGTGGGGCTCGATGCGCAGAGCGGGTCCGACAACATCGGCGACTGGCACCAGCAGTGGCACGGCCGGCTGCAGCAGGCGCAGGCCCGCGACCAGCCCATCACGGTACGGGTGAATCCGGACAACCCTGCCCAGTCGCTGATCGACCCTTCCATCCGGTGGCGGCTGCAGATCTTTCGCTTGCCGTTTGCTCTGATCTTCACCGCGGTGGGGGTGGTGGCGGCTTGTGTCTTTGTGCTGCTGCTCATCGGTCGCGGCGAGTCGATGGGCCTGGCGCAGCCCGCGCAGGGCGAGCTGCCAGCCAGCGGGCCGGCCCCGCGCAATTCACTGCACGGCACGGCGGTCGGGGCCTGGATTTTCAGCCTGCTGTGGTGCGGCCTGTCGTTCCCCATGGCCGCGCTGCTCTGGTCCGACCGCAATGCGTCGGGCTGGGCCCAGGGGTTCATCGGCGTCTTCGTGCTGGTCGGTGTGCTGATGCTGGGCCTGGCCATCCGCCAGACCCGCATGGTGTGGCGCTACCGGGGCTCGGCGTTCACCTCGTTGCCCGAGCAGCCCCAGGCGGGCCGCTTGGTGGAGGTCACGCTGCGGTTGCCGCACCGTGCTGCTGCACAGCCCGGCGCCCAGGCCCTGCGCCTGCGCCTGGCGCAGTACCGGGTGGATGAATCGAGCTCCGGCTCGCCCGAGCGGCAGGTCGAAGCGGTGGACGCCCCGGCTTCGCTGCAGCCTACGCCCGACGGCGGCCTGCGGCTGGTCGCACGCTTCGAGGTGCCGCCAGACGCACCCGCCCACGGTGCGCAGCGGGGCCGGGAGCGGGTCGACTGGAGGGTTGAACTGCTGGGGGCCGATGGTTCGGTGGAGCTGTCCTACGACCTGCCCGTCAAGGCCGCCCCCGTGGGCTTTGGCGATTCGGTGCCCGAGGACCGCTTCGACCCCCGCGCAGTGTGGAAGCGCGAGGAGCCCATTGCCCCGCCAGAGGCCGCGCAGATTGCGGGCACCATCCCCGCGTGGCCTGCAGGCGCTGTCCTGCAGGAGTTGCCGCAGGGCGTGCAGATCAGCTTTGAGCAGCAGGCCTGGCGCTGGGGAGCCGGCATCGCGCTGGCGGCGCTGGCCATGGAATGGCTCGTCAATGACCGCATCGGCCTGCATGGCGTGGTGCTGCCCCGGTCGTGGGGCGGGCTGGCCGTGACGGCGGGGCTGCTGGCCGTGTCGCTGCACGCGGCAACGCGCAATTGGGTGACCCGGGTGCAGGACGATGGCGTGGTGGCGCGCTGCAGCTCCTGGATGTGGACCACCGTGAGATCGGTGGCGGGCGATGCCAGCCAATCGCTGGTGCACAAGGTCGTGTATGCCACGGGCAGCGGCAGCGCACAGAACAACCACCATGCGGTGTATGGCCGCAACGCGCAGGGCACGCTGGTGCAGCTCACGCCGGCGCTGAACGGGCCCGATGCTGCGGCCGGCGTGGGCCGGGCCATTGCCAAGGCCTGGCAGGACCGCCGCGGCCGCTTCACGCCGGGCGCACGGCGTTCGCAGCGCCAGGACGTGTCGCGCCCCGCCTGGGGCTGGTTGTTCATCGGCGCAGTGGTTGTGGCCCTGTGGTGGGCGCCACGCAGTCCCGTGGGCGTCGCCACCATCAACGCAGCCGGCGGTGCCGCGTCGCACCGGACCTGGTCGGGCCCGGACGGCCGGCTGATGGATGCGCAGAACGCGGGCGATGCCGCTGCGCTGGAGCAGGCCCTGCGCGATGGCGCCAACCCGAACCTGCTGGCGGACAACGGGTCTTCCATGTTGATGCTGGCGGCGCACCGGGGGCAGATGGCCCACGTGGAGCTGCTGCTCAAGGCGGGCGCGCAGCCGGACCTGCGCCAGACGCAGAAAGACAGCGAGCGGGGCGACACCGCGCTGCTGCGCGCTTTTTGGGGCGGCCATCTGGCCGTGGCGCAGCGGCTGGTGCAGGCCGGTGCCAGCCTGCAAGCCCGCAACCGCTGGGACTGGGGCCCCGTGCACATGGCTGCGCAAAGCGGGTGCGTGCCGTGCCTGCAATGGCTGGCCGACCAGGGCCAGCCGCTGGACGAACCCGCACCCGCCAGCCGCGGCGAGACGCCCGCCATGCTGGCGGCCGCCAAAGGCCGGGTGGCGGTGCTGCAGTGGCTGGAGGGCCGCGGCATCGACCTGTGGCGCCGCGACCCGCACGGCAAGACGGCCCTGGACTGGGCACGCTTCGGCCAGCAGGCCGACGCCGAGCGCTGGCTCCTGGAGCGCCAGCGCTGACGCGGCTTCCTGCGGCTCGATGCGGCGCGACGCGAGAGTGGGGCGCCGTGATGGAAATGCGGGCTGAGAGAAGGTGCAGGCAGCGAGGCCACGACACGGACATCGGCCAGAAAGAACCGTGAGCCAGCCACGGAACGTTCGCGCGACGCCGCGATCACATTCCGCAGAACCATAACAACTCGGCATCCACGATGTTCAAGTCCTTCTTTTTCTCCCGCCGGTGGTGGGCCTGGTCGATCCTGGGCTCCATCGTTATCCTGCTGGCCACCTGGTACCGCGTCGAGCTCGACGTGCAGATCAACGACTGGTTCGGCAGCTTCTACGACCTGGTGCAAAAGGGCCTGAGCCAGCCGGGCAGCATCACCATGGAGGAGTTCTGGCGCCAGCTGTCCACCTTCACGCACGTGGCCATGCTGTATGTGACCACGGCGGTGCTGGTGGACTTTTTCTCCAAGCACTACATCTTTCGCTGGCGACAGGCCATGAACGAGCACTACATGGCCGCCTGGCCCCGGCTGCGCCACATCGAAGGCGCGGCGCAGCGGGTGCAGGAGGACACGATGCGCTTCGCCCGCATCATGGAAGACCTGGGGCTGAGCTTCATGCGCAGCCTGATGACGCTGGCCGCGTTTTTGCCCATCCTGTGGACGCTCTCGGACAAGGTCACGGCGCTGCCGGTGCTGGGTGCCGTGCCGCACTCGCTGGTCTGGGTGGCGCTGCTGTGGTCGCTGGGAGGCACGCTGCTGCTGGCGCTGGTGGGCGTGAAGCTGCCGGGGCTCGAATTCCAGAACCAGCGCGTGGAGGCGGCCTACCGCAAGGAACTGGTGCTGGGCGAGGACGACGCGGCCCGCGCATCCCCGCCCACTGCCGCCGCGTTGTTCCAGGACGTGCGGCGCAACTACTTCCGGCTGTTCTTCCACTACCTGTATTTCGACGTCGTGAAATGGTCCTACCTGCAGGTGAGCGTGCTCGTGCCGCTGGTGGCGCTCGGGCCCACGCTGGTGGCCGGGGCCATCACGCTGGGGGTGATGCAGCAGATCGCGCGGGCGTTCGACAAGGTGCTCGAGTCGTTCCAGTTCCTGGTGCTGAACTGGAGCACGGTGGTGGAGCAGATCTCGGTCTACAAGCGCCTGCGCGCCTTCGAGCGGCAGATGACGGCGCCGATGGCAGAGGGGCTGGCGGGCTGAGGCGGCAGAGCAGGGCGCGCGCCGGCTGGTACCTGCACCGCGGGCCATTCGTTGGCCTGGCAGTGAATTGCTATATTTTTAATAGCTGCTGGCGCTTGTCTAGAGCGCGGTAGCGCCATTTTTTATTCGATATTCGGGCTGCAGCAGCGCCCACTGGTCATTCGCGTGCAATGGCCGTCGCGCCCGCCACCAGGTGCTGCAGCAGTTGCAGCGCATGCTGCGGCAGCTCGCCGGGGCTGCGGGTGCACAGCACCAGGCTGCGATGGGCCCACCCGTCGGTCAGCCGCAGAGCCTTGATGCCGTGCGCACGGCGGTGCCGTTGGGCGGCGGCCAGGGGCACGATGCCCACTCCGGCGCCCAGCCCCACCAGTTGGCAGACGGCCTCGAAGTGCCGCAGCCGCACCCGAAAGCGCAGCCGCTGGCCCATGCGCTGGGCGTGCCGCGCCACATGGCTTTGCAGTGCGCTGCCTTCGGCCAGGCCGATGAAGTCCAGGTGCGCCGCGTCGGCCAGCGCCAGCCGCGGCGCGCTGGCCAGGGCATGGTGGCGCGGTACGACCAGCACCAGCGGGTCCGGCCGCAGCGCCCAGGTGGCAAGCCCTTGCAGGTCCGCCGCATCCGACGCCACGCCCATGTCGCACAGGCCCGAGCGCACGGCATCTGCCACGTCTTCGCTCGGGGCTTCCTGCACATCGATGGAGATGCGCGGGTGCTGCTGCAGAAAGCCCGCCATCGCCGCCGGCAGAAATTCGCTCAGGGCCGACGAGTTGCAGCGCAGGCGCACGTGGCCCGCCAGGCCGTTGCCGTAGTCGCCCAGGTCGCCGCGCAGGTGCTCCATCTGGCGCAGCACCAGCCGGGCGTGGTGCAGCAGCGTGTGGCCCGCCGGCGTGGGCTGCACGCCCCGCTGGGCGCGCACCAGCAGCGGCACGCCCAGCGCATCTTCCATGCCGCGAATGCGCTCGCTGGCCGATGCCAGCGCCATGTGGCTGCGCTCGGCGCCGCCGGTGATGGTGCCCGCCTCGTGCACGTGCACGAAGAGCCGCAGGTCGGTCAGGTCAAAACGCATGGGCGCAAAACTACCACACCCCTCCCGCAGCGAGCTTCGGCTGTGCCTGAGGCTGGCTGCGCAGCTTCCGCATTTTCAGGCGCGCCGGAGTTGCGAAGAATGCGCCCACGGCCCGCCGCATGGTGCGGGCAGTGGAGCGCTGGCAATGCATCAGAAGAAACATCCTGGATACCGGCGAGCGGCGCGCGAGGCCCGGCGCATGCAGGCGGATCTGCACCCATGACAGGCCTCGGCCTGGGCGCCCACGGCGGAATGTGGCTGGTGGCGATGGCTGCCGTGTTCTTGCTGGCGGGCTGCATCAAGGGCGTGGTGGGCCTGGGGTTGCCCACCGTGTCGATGGCTTTGCTGGCGTTGCTGGTGGTGCCGGCCGAGGCGGCGGCGCTGCTCATCGTGCCGTCGCTGGTCACCAACCTCTGGCAGCTGCGCCCCTGGGCCACGCTGTGGCCGCTGCTGCGCCGCCTGGGTGGCCTGCAGTGGGGCATCTGCGCGGGCACTTGGCTGGGCGCCTGGCTGCTGGGGGCGCCAGCCGGGGCCTGGTCGCGCGCCTTGCTGGGCGTGGCGCTCATCGCCTACGCGGTGTGGGGACTGCTGGGGGCGCGCCTGCATGTACCGCCCCGGGCGGAGGCCTGGCTGTCGCCCCTGGTGGGCCTGGCCACGGGCGGGGTCACGGCCGCCACCGGCGTGTTCGTGGTGCCCGCCGTGCCCTACCTGCAGGCCCTGGGCCTGCACCGGGATGCGCTGGTGCAGGCGATGGGCCTGTGCTTTACCGTGTCCACCCTGGCGCTGGCGGGTGGGCTGGCGCTCAACGCGAGCTACCCGGCCTCGACCCTGGTGTTGTCCGCGTGGATGCTGGTGCCCGCACTGCTGGGCATGGCCCTGGGCACGCGCATCCGCCAGCGCATGTCGGCCGTGTGGTTCAGGCGCTGCCTGATGGTGGGGCTGCTGGCCCTGGGGGTGTACATGGTGGCGGATGTGGTGGCCTGGCACGGCTTTGCATCTCGGTGACGGCGGCTGCCAAGGCTCTCCTGGCCTCGTTGTCGGGTCTTGCCGTCCTTGCAGTACTGTCTGCAACCCAACGCCTGGCCAGGACCGCTGCGCTGAGTTTTGCCAGCCGCTGGAAGGGCTCAGGACTGGCGTCGTTGCGGAACCTGGAGAGGCTCCGGGTCTGGCTGCCAACGCGTCTCAGACCGGGCCGGGCAACACCGGCTTGGCCGCGCTCTCCAGCACCCACAGCGCGGCGCGGGCCCGGGTGGTGGCCACGTACAGCATGTTGCGCTCACGGTAGGCCTCCTGCTGGGGCGCCGGGCCCGGGAAGCGGCCGCGCTCCACAAAGGGCACGGCCACGAAGGTGAACTCGCGGCCCTTGCAGGCCTCCACGGTCAGCAGGCGCAGGCTCACGGGTTCGCCCTGCTCGTGCATGGCGATGCTGGCGGTGGCGATCAGCGTGAGGCGGCCCAGAAACTCCGCCACCGGGATCTGCCGCGCCAGCCGGCCCAGGCTTTCCAGGCTGGCCAGGCAGGCGCGCCGCTCGCGGTCCTGGATGGGCGCATCGGCAAAGATGCGCTGCACCAGTGGGTGCTGGCAGAACGCGCCCGCATCGGCCAGCACGGCCGCCTTGTCCGTGGGCTCCAGCGCCATGATGCGCGCGCAGGCATCGGTCAGCTCCGGCGCCGTGGGGGCCAACGCTCCATGCGCAATGAAGCGCCGCATGCGGGCGCTGCTGCTGTGCAGCGTGGCGGCCAGCTTCTGGCCTTCGTCGGCACCGGGCAGGCCTGCCCAGACCGCGGTGTCGAACTGGCCCTGCGCCAGCAGGTCGGTGTCCACCGCATCGGTGCGGGGCGCGCGGCGGCCGTAGTGCAGCAGCCCCTCGATGGCGGCGCCCACGATGCCGGGGGTGAGATGGCGCTCCCCTGCGTCGGCATGGGGATGGTCGCCCTCGCTGCCGTGCAGCGCCCACATCAGCGCCAGCGCCAGCGCCACCTCGCGCCGCAGGTAGAACGGGCTCAGGCCCTGGGTGCCGTAGTGCACGCCTTCGTGGCCGAACACCCATTCCAGCAGGATGCTGTCCTGCGGGTTGCGCAGCACCACGTTGAGCGAGCTGTGCTGTGCGCTCTTGGGCCCCGCCTGACCTTGCCCGCCTGCTTGTCCTTTCTGCTCCTGCAGCGCGCCCCAGCCGTTCACGATCTGCGCGTGCAGCTCCACCAGTTGCTGGGCGCAATGTTCGTCGCTGTCATAGGCCAGGTGCAGGAAGGCGTCGGAGCTGCCCGCCACCGGCGCGAACTCCACGCCGAACAAGGGGTTGAGCGCCGCGCAGATGTCGGCGCCGAAGCGGCGCGTGGTGTGGA
This sequence comes from Acidovorax sp. Leaf191, assembly GCF_001424425.1. GTDB lineage: Bacteria > Pseudomonadota > Gammaproteobacteria > Burkholderiales > Burkholderiaceae_C > Acidovorax. The sequence continues at coordinate 797,183 of NZ_LMPT01000019.1, read as the reverse complement.
TGTTGAACACCTCGGTGCCCGCGGGCAGGCAGGCCAGGATGTGCTGCATGCCACCGCCGAACACCGAGAACGAGCCTTCGTGGATGTGCTGGTTGAAGTCCCCGGCGCCCACGAAGAAACCGTTGTCGCCCCGCACCAGCGCGCGCAGCACGGTGAGCGCGCCTTCGTCCAGATCGTGCAGCTCGTCGAACAGCACGGCGCTGTAGCGCCCCTGCAGCCCTTCGAAGGGCTGGTCCCAGTCCAGCTCGCCCAACTGGCGGCACAGCTCGAAGGTGCAGTCGCCCTCGGCGTAGAAGCGCGGTTCATGGTTCATGCCCACGCGCATGCGCTCGTACTGGCCGTACAGGCGGTACAGAGCGTGGTCGATGTCCCGGTCTTCACAAAACGCGCGCAGCGACAGCCCCGAGGCCTGCGCCTCCTGGTCCAGGAGCTTCTTCTTGGCCAGCGCCTCGAAGGCCAGGAACGCGTCGACGTCCACGCTGTGCGAGAACAGTTCGTCGTCCAGGCCATCGCTGCCCGCGCTGCGCTCGAGCTCCTGGCGCAGCGCCTGTTGGGCCTGCAGGATCAGAAAGCGCCGGCGTACGGGGTCGTCCAGCATCTCCACCGGGTCGCCCTGCTCACGCAGCAGTTGCTCGCACAGCTGCTCCATGGTGAGGATCTCCAGGCTGCGCGGCACGGCGCCGTGAAGTTGCAGCATGCGGTCGCGGATGGCCGTGACGCCGGCCCGGGAGTACGCCAGCACCAGGATGCGCGCCGCGGCATTCTTCTGGTCCCCCAGCGTGGCCAGCAGGTTGCAGGCCTTCATGCACAGCGTGGTCGTCTTGCCCGTGCCCGCCAGCGCGCTGATGATGGACGCCGTGGCCTGGGAGTCCAGCACCCGCCGCTGCTCCGCGGTGGCCGTGATCCGGGTGTGGGCCCAGCTGCGTGCGGCAGGCGAGGCGGAGGCGGGAGAGCGTGGAGCGGGCATGGAGTCGGTGAGCGGGGCGGGGTGCCATTGTCCCTGACTGGCGGCAAGCTGCGCCGCAAGCCCCTGCAGCGCTGCAGGCCCGCCGCACCGGTCACCGGCAGCCCGTCGCCCGCATGTCCTCCGACCCCACCCGCACCGTGCTGCCCGGCCGGGTGATAGCGCAGCGCGACTGGAAATAGAACGACAGCCGGTCACGCACCGGCGTGCCGGCCACCAGGTAGGGCCGGTTGCCCTTCAAGACCGAATCGCCCGCGGCGGCCTTGTCGTACAGCCCCTGGCTGATGTTGTGCCGGTCGGCCGAGTCGTCGAAGGTTGGGGCCGTGAGGCGCCGGAACGCATCGGCCGCCAGCGCCGGGTCGTGCGCTCCCTTCAGGTAGCGGTCGAACCAGGCCAGGGTGTAGTAGTTGATGACACTCTCGCCATACCGGCTGGCCGGCCCGCCGAAGAGCGAGAAGTCCAGGTGCGTGCCTGCGCGCAGCACCACCAGCATGGTGTCCACTCCGGCGGCCTTCAGCTCCTGGTAGCCCGGGTCCTTGGGGTGGGGCTCGGCGCCGCGGCCCCGGCCTCCCTGGGTGTTGGCCTTGGCGGGCTCGGGCGCTTCGGTGGTGGGCACCACCTTGAAGTAATAGTCCGCCCCAATGCCCAGCGCCGGCGTGCGCAGGGCCAGGTCGGCCGGTGGGTCCATGCCGATCTTGTCCACCCAGCCGGTCTTCAGCGCGGTGAGGTTGTCCCAGGCCACGATGGCGCGGATGCGTTTGTCCGCCTGGCCGATCAGGCTGGCCGTGCTGCCGCCCTGCGAGTGGCCGGCAATGCCCACCATGCGCGTGTCGAGCTGCTCCCAGTGCGGGAACAAGTTGGCGACTGCTACCGGCGCCTTGGGCGTGGCAAACACCCAGTCCACCACGCTCTGCGCATCGGGCCCGTGCGTGCCCATGGGGGCCGTGGTCTCCAGCGCAATCGTCATGTAGCCGGCCTCGGCCAGCACCTGCGCGGCCGAGCGGTGCAGCCGCTTGGAGCTGTAGCCCCCGTGCACGATCACCACCGCAGGGTAGGGCGGCTCGAAGGTCTTGAGCCCGGCCGGCATGCCGGTGCAGGTGCCCGCAGCGCAGGGCCGGTAGATCTCCACCGCAATCGGCTTGCCCGATGCGGAGGGCGTGCTCGCCTCGGTGTACCGAAAGCGTGTGTTGGCATGGCTGGCCGGGTTGCGGTAGGCGTCGAGCGCGGGCGTCTTGCCGGTTGTGAACAGCGCGGCGGGCTGCTGCGCAAAGTCGTCGATGCGCTGGCGCGCGCAGGCCATGTTGTCGGCATCGCGCTGCTGCCACTCGGCCGAGCCGGGTGCGGGCAATTCGTGCTGCACCGGGCCCAGGCAGTCCAGCGGCGCGGGCTCTGCCGCATGGGCCGTGGCGCCCAGGCTGCCCAGGGCCAGCAGCGCTGCGGCGGCAAGGCAACTGCTGCGCATCACTTGGCACCCCCGGCGCTCGCGTTGCGCTGCAGGAACGCCGCCAGCGGCCGGATCACGTTGTTCGTCGCATTGTCGTCGCCCGTCACGATGTCCACGTGCGAATAGCCCTCGCTCATGTGCACCTCGAAGCCGCCCTCCACCCCGCCGTACTGGCGGTTGGCGACCAGCGTGGGCTGGCCGGCGGGCGTGCGCGCCATGCCGGCCTTGCAACTGGCTGCGGCGCAGGGCGCAATGGCCTCGGCAAAGCCGCGCCATATGCCGGCCACGGGCGTGAGGCCATTCGTGCCGCCGAAGGCGATGACGGGGATGTCGATCTTCCTGGCCTGCGTCTGGTTCACGATGTCGGCGCGGCCGCGTCCGCCCTGGGCCACGGGCAGCGACAGCGCGCTGGTGTCCAGCCCCAGGTTGGCGCCTCCGCTGCCCTCGGCATTGGCGAGCAGTAGGCCTGAGCTGGGGTAGTACCAGTCGCTGTAGGTGGTGTTGCCCAGGTACAGCGCGCGCGACAGGCGTTGGAGGTTGGTGGGCTCCACCTCCTTGCCCCAGGCGGGTGGGTTGGCCACCAGCGTGGCCGGCTGCGGGCCGAAGTCGCGGAACGCTGCGGGTGGCAGTGGGTCGGTATTGTCCAGCCAGGTGCGCAGGCCATCAGCGCGCGCCGGGCCCAGGGCGCCCATCGACACCGAATAGAACACTGTGCGCTGCAGGTTGTCGTCGTCCATGAAGGTGCCGATGGCCGCACCCGCCGTGACCGGGAAGTCGCGCTTGGTGAAGTCCGCCACGCGGTTGTAGACGTTGTTGCCGGCCAGGCCCCCCTGGTCTGCCTGCAGCAGCGCCTGCGTGCCGTTGATGGTGCCTTCGAAGGCCATCTGCATGCCCGCGATCTCGGTCGATGCGCTCACGCGCGGCGTGAGGCCGGGGCGCGAGACAAAGCCAGGCTCGGCGCCCGAGGCCACCGCTGCATACAGCCCGCCATCGGCCGCGCGCACCACTGCATCGAGCTGCGCCGCCGTGGGCGCGCTCGTTGCCAGCGCACCGCCCGGCCCCTCGAACAGCACCAGCCCCCGGAGCTTGGCGTAGCCCGGTTGCGCTGGCCCCGTGCCCGTGAGGTTGAAGTCCGTGGCCGCATAGCGCGCCACAAAGCCCGTGCCCGCCGAATGCCCGCCCAAGAAGACATTGCCATGGCGCGCCACCGTGTGCGCCTGCGTCACCACCGCGTCCAGGTCCAGCGAATGCACCTGCGGCGTCCAGTCCGCGAGGAAGGGGATCTCGCGGCTTTCATGGAACACCGCGCGCCGCGCCAGTTGGGCCGGCAGCGGCAGCCCTAGCTCGCCACCGTACAGAAAATTCAGGCCCAGCGCCGCATCGCGCTCGCGCTCTGCTGTCTGCAGGCCTTCCATGTCCTGCAGCGCCACGGACCGGCGGTCCACGCCCCACACCTCTACCACCGCCTGGTGGTCGGCCCACATGCGGCGCACCAGGTTCTCGGCCAGGATGAGGTAGCTGTGCGACGCGGCCAGGGTGCCCGGCATGGCCACCAGCACCGCATCCACCGGCTTGCCGGCATTGGCCGCCAGCCCGTAGCGCGTGTAGCGCACCCGGTTGAGGTCCGGCCCCGCCGCGCCGAACTGCGTGGCCAGCTTGCTGCCCGGTGCTACCGTGACGCCTGCCGTGCCGGGTGTGTGCGCCGCCTTGGCGCGGCTGGCCAGCTCGTGCGTGCTGATGGTGAAATCACCCGTGGTGGTGACACCGCCATTCACCAGCGCCTGCCCGCCACCGCCGCAGGCGGTGAGGGCGGTGAGGGCGGTGGCCAGGGCCAAGCCCAGCAGGGTGCGGCGCGCGGGCATGCCGGGCCGGGCAGGGGTGGTGCTGTTGCATTGGTTCTTTGTCATCGTTGCTGTCTCCGTGGTGGTGGTTGAAACTGGCAAGAAAAAAATGGGCGCAGGCTGGCGCTGCAGGTGCGTTGCCCAGGCAACGCACACGCGTGGTTCATCACAGGGGGGTCAAAGCGGTAAGAAAGCCTCTCTGGCCAGGCGCTTGTGCCGCAGACAGTGCTGCCCGTACTGCAGGGCAGCGCAACGGCGCCAGGGAGGTTTTGTTAGCCGCTCAACCCCGCCACCAGGTAGTCGAGGAATTCTTCTTGCTCGCGCGCCTCGCTGCCGGGCATCGACAGGTCCATGGCACCAAAGGGCGATCGCCGCATGTAGCTGCGGTACGAGATGCCGTAGTACACGGCGTTCATGGTCAGCAGCAGGCGGAACTGGATCGTCTCGCGCCCCACGGCGGGCATCAGCGTTTGCAGCAGCGCCAGCGTCAGCTCCAGCGTGCGGCGGTGCAGGGCGGCCGAGATCTCCTGCCCCTTCTCGCCATAGTCCCACCCCAGCCGCCCGATGAAGTTGACCGCATCGCGCCCCAGCGCGGGCGCGCTCAGCATGGCGATCACAGGGCCGAAGGCGGCCTCCACCACATCGCGCACGGTGTAGGGCTGCGCCTGGCCCTCCAGGGCCTGCAGCCGCGCACAGGCCCGGGGTTCCAGCCACTGCTGCAGATAGCTGGCAATGGCCGCCACCAACTCATCACGCCCACCAAAGTGGTAGTGCAGCGCCGAAGGGTTCTGCGCCCCCGCCGCGATCACGATGCGCCGCAGCGACACCGCATTCATCCCCTCGCGCGCCATGAGCTGCAGGGCCTCTTCGATCAGGCGGGTGCGGGTGGCTTGCGGGTCGGTGGCGGATGGGGCTGGCAGATCGGTAACAGCCGAGACAAGGACGGAGTTCATGGGGTGGATAATGCATTTGAATTAATTCACATGCATTAGGGCTTGCCCTCAATGGAGTGCCAGCACACCCCCGTTCACCCGGTACGCTTCACCATGGGCCACCTGAACCACAACGACCACGACCAAGACGACGCCTGGTTCGAGCGCGAACGCCTGCACCGCGCCGCCGCCGAAGGCAACTGCGACGAAATGCGCCGCCTTGTCGCCGCAGACGGCCATGCGCTGCACACCTTCGACGACCTGGGCCGCACCCCGCTGCACTACGCGGTGGAGGGCGACCACTACCGCGCGGCAGAGTGGCTGATCCAGCAGGGCGCGGTTGTCAATGCCAACGACGAGCCCACGATTGGCGAGACCCCGCTGTGCCTGGCGGTGCGGCGCGGATACCCCGAAATGGTGGAACTGCTGCTCGCCCATGGTGCCGACCCCGACATCACGGGTTGGATGGGCCACACCGCCCGCATGCGTGCAGAGCGCCGCCAGGACGAAGACGGCAAGGCGATTGCAGCCCTGCTCCAGCGCTACCGGCCCCGCTGATCACACACTGCACCAGCACGGCAATGCCGTCGCATCGCGGCGCACAATGGCGCATTTCTTGCGCTGCCGGGTGGCCTGCTTTGTTGATTGCTTGCTTGCAGCATCCATGTGCGTGCCGAACCCGGCGCGGCAACGTTCTTTTTTCTTGCCAAGGTGTCTTCGATGCGCTCCTTCTCCCTGTTCTCGCTCTCCTCCCGCCTATCTTTCCAGCCCACGCGCTGGCTGGTGTCGGTTCTGGCCGCTACCACCCTGGCAGGCTGCGCAAGCGCGCCCCCTTCGTCTGCCACCACCGGCGCCCATGCGGGGAGCGCCCCCATCCGCGTGAAGGTCTTCGTCGCCGCCATGTTCGAGATCGGCAAGAACACCGGCGACCGCGCGGGCGAGTTCCAGCACTGGTACGAGCGGTACTGGAAGGACGCCACCCCCATCACCGTGCCCGGCGCGCTGGGTCCCGTGTACTGCAATGCCGACGGCGTGTGCGGTGCCGTGCTGGGCATGGGCAAGGTCAACTCGTCATCGTCCATGCAGGCCATCCTGCTGAACCCGAAGTTCGACTTCGCGCAGTCGTACTACGTGATCTCCGGCGTGGCCGGCACACCGCCGCAGCGCGGCACCATCGCCGATGTGAGCTGGGGCACCTGGCTCGTGGACTACGACCTGGGCCACCGCTGGGCGCCTGAAGAGAACACCCCCGGCGCCCCCACCTTCATGCCGCGCAAGGGCTACGAGGAATACCGCCGCTTTCAGCTGAACCCACTGCTGGTGGACTGGGCCATGAACCTCACGGTGGACATGCCCCTCCAGGACTCGGACAGCGCCCGCACCTACCGCCTGCGCTACCCCGACGCAGCGGCCCGCCGCAGCCCCGCCGTGACCAGCGGCACCCACATGACGGGCGACACGTTCTTCCACGGCCCCGGCATGTCCAAGCAAGCCCAGTACATCGCCAAGCTCTACGGCGCCGATGACTATGTGATCACCGAGATGGAGGCCGCCGCCATTGCCCTGGTGGTCAAGCGCACCCATGGCACCGACCGGATCATGAGCCTGCGCGGGGCGGTCAATTTTGACCAGGGCAACCCGAACGAGACCACGCTGCAGCACCTGGACCCTGCGCCGGGGGAGACGGCAGGGGGCTTTGCCGAGACAGTGGAGAACGTCGCGCTGGTGGGCACGCGGGTGGTGGACCACATCGTGCGGAATTGGGGGCAGTGGCAGGGTGGGGTGCCGGCGCGGTAAGGCCCGTGCCGTATGTTCTCCACCAGCTTGGAGGGCGGGCGATGACCGCGCGGCCTCCCTTGATCAATGTTCCGGCGCGGCGACAGAACGGACCGGGAAACTGTAGACGTCTTGTTCAGCTTACCTGCTGCTTCTCCAGCTTGCGCGCCAGCGTGCGGCGGTGCATCCCCAACCGCCGCGCGGTCTCCGAGATATTGAACCCCGTCTCGGCCAGCACTTCGTGAATCCGCTCCCACTCCAGCGTCTTGAGCGAACTGGAGCGGTTGGTCACATCCACCTCGGTGTCGCCCGCCTTCAAGCCGAAGGCGGCCTCGATGTCGTCGGTGTTCGAGGGTTTGGCCAGGTAGTGGCAGGCGCCCAGCTTCACGGCTTCCACGGCGGTGGCGATGCTGGCAAAGCCGGTGAGCACGACGATGAGCATGCCTGCGCTGGCGGCATGCAGCTTCTGCACGCAGGCCAGGCCTGACGCGTCTCCCTTGAGTTTCAGGTCCACCACGGCGTAGCCCGGCGTGTGCTGGGTCAGCACGGCCTCGACCTCGGGCAGGCTGGCGGCCTGCAGGACGCGGTAGCCGCGCCGCTCGAAGGAGCGGGCCAGCGTGCGCGCAAAGGCCTCGTCGTCTTCCACGATCAACAGCAGGGGCTTGTCGGCGGCCTGGGCGTTGGCGCCGGGTGGGGCGGCGGGGGCGCTGGGGGTGTTGCGGGGGCTGCTGGTGTCCATGGCGGTGGTCCGGGTGGTCCTTCCTCTCTTTTCTTTGTTTCTTTGTTTCTTTGTGGTGTCTGTCTGCGTCTCTGCGGTCTTGTCTGGGCGGGCTCTGGAGGCGTTGGCTGGTGCAGCCGCCATTGTCCTCCCGCGCCGCAGTGGCTGCTGGCCGCAGGCGTGTTTGCCGCTCAGGCGGGGCGGTGCGCCTTGGGCAGCGCGATGGCTGCCAGGGGCAGGCGGATGCTCACCTGCGCGCCGCCCACAGCCGTGCGGTTGCGGGCCGCTACGCTGCCGCCGAGCGTGCGGGCCACGTTCATCACCAGGTACAGGCCGAGGCCACTGCCCGGCCGCTGCTTGGTGGACTGGTAGGGCTCGCCCAGGTGGTCCAGCATGCCGGGTGCAAAGCCGGGGCCTGCGTCGTTGACGGTGATGCACAGCGCGGGCGCTTCCGCTGCGTCGTCGCGGGTGATGAGCAGTTCCACCCACTGGGGCGAGGCGTCCCGTGCATTGTCCAGCACATTGAAAACCATCTGCTTCAACGTGGTGTCCGACACCATGGGCGTGTCGTCGCCGAAGTCGTTGCGGTACGAGAACGCGGGGATGGAGCGCGTGGTGCGCCATTCTTCGGCCAGCGCGTCCACGAACTTGCACACGGTGGTCTGCTCCGAATGCTCGCCGCGCGCCTCGCCGGCCGACAGCAGGATGCCGCTGACGATGCCCTTGCAGCGCTGCACCTGGGTGCGCATCTCGTCGATGTCTTCGCGCAGCACCGGGTCGGCCATGAGTTCTGCGTCGTGCTGCCAGTCGCCCAGGATCACGGCCAGCGTGGACAGGGGCGTGCCCAGCTCGTGCGCGGCGCCGGAGGCCAGCAGGCCCATGCGCACGATGTGTTCTTCTTCCACGCGGCGGCGGCGCGCGGCGGCCAGGCGGGCGTCGCGCTCGCGCAGGTTCAGGTTGATGCGGGTGATGAACACCACGACCAGTGTGGCGTTGAGCACGAAGCACACCAGCAGCCCGATGACGTACAGGCTGGACAGGCCCTGGTGCAGGTCCTGCGGCAGCTCCAGCGGCAGGTGGTAGGTGGCCAGCGCGCCAAAGCACACGGCCGTGATCGCCACCATGGTCCAGATGTAGGCGCCGCGCAGCAGGATGGCGCCCAGGGCGATCTGCAGCAGGTACAAGAAGACGAACGGGTTGCTGGTACCGCCGCTCAGGTACAGCTGGGTGGTGAGCACGGCCACGTCCACCAGCAGCGCGAGGAACACCTCCACATTGCGCACCTGCACGCCCATGCGCAGCCGCAGCAGGCTGACCACGTTGAACACGGCCAGGCAGGCCACCACCAGCAGCATCGGCACCAGCGGAATGCTCAGCCGCAGGCTGTGGTGCGCCACCTCGATGGTGAAGATCTGGCCGATGACGGCCATCCAGCGCAGCTGGATGAGCTGCTGCAGGTTCTTGATGCCAGCGGCGGCATCGGCAGCGCGCGGGCTGCTGCGCAGGAGTCCACCGCTTTTCGCGATGCGTTGCAGGGGCATGGTGGGCGGAGTCTACCGGCCTGTGCCGCCCAGGCCTGCGTGGGCGGGGCCGCCGCCGTTCAGGCCTGCACGGCGCTCGTAGCGCACCACCAGCCAGGCCGCGCCCACGACCATCAGGGCCAGGCCGTACCAGGTGATGGCGTAGACCAGGTGGCTGTTCGGAAAGCGGATGGTGGTCATGCCTGCGCGGGGCCATGGGGTGCTGGCCGTTGCAGCGGCGCCTGCCACCTCGACGGCCTCGGCGGTCAGCGCTCGCGTGCCGGCGGTGGGCAGGCCGGCATCGATGAAAAAGGGTGCCGCGTGGTTCAGCTGCAGGGCCTGCGCAATGGCCGCCACATCGCGGGAGAACCAGCGTTGCTGTGCCGGGTCGTTGGTGCGCAGGAAGCCGCCCTTGGGCTCGGTCATGCGGATCAAGCCCTGCACGGTGACGCGGGAGGGCGGCGCAAAAGGGGTTGTGGTCGGCGCCGCGGGGGCAGGCGGGGCCCACTCGGCGCGCTGCTCTTGCGGTATGAAGCCGCGGTTCACCAGCACCGCGGTGCCGTCGTCCTGCTGCAGGGCGCTGACGACCCAGAAGCCGGACCCCAGGGCCGTCACGGCCTGGGTGAGCACGGTCTTGCCAGGCAGCCATTGGCCGCGGACGGTGACCGGAAGGTACTCATGGCGCGCAGCGTCGATGCCGGGCCATTCGCTTGCCGGGGGCAGGGGCACCGGTGCGGCATGGACCCGCTGGTCCACGCGCTCGATGAGATCGAGCTTCCACACCCGCCGCTGTACCTGCCACGTCCCCAGGGACACAAAGCCGACGAACAGCGCGATGCCGACCACCAGCAGCACGGCCCGGCGCAGCGCGCGGTGGGCGGCGGGGCGTGCGGTGGCGGGCGGCGCGGCGGTCGTCAAGGCGTGTTGTGCCCGGTCGCCTCGTGCTTGGGCGGCGTGGGCGTGGGGTGGTCGGGCATCATGTTGCTGTTCATGTGGAACATGACCCACAACGTGCCGCTGATCGCGATGGCGACGAACACCACGGTGAAGATGGTGGACAGCAGCGTCCAGCCGCCTTCGACCTTGCCGTTCATGTGCAGGAAGTACACCATGTGCACCAGGATCTGCACCACCGCGAAGGCGCCCAGCACCAGCACGGCGGTGTTACGGTCGGCGATCACCTTGGCCATGACCAGCCAGAAGGGGATGGCGGTGAGGATGACCGACAGCACGAAGCCGATCGCGTATTCGCGCAGGCTGCTGTGGGGGCCCACATCGCCATGGTGGTCGTCATGGCCGTGGCCATGGTCGCCGTGCGCAGGGTGTGCAGTTGCTTGTGCGTGTGTGTGTTGTGCGCTCATTTACAGCACTCCCATCAGGTACACAAAGGTAAAGACGCCGATCCAGACCACGTCCAGGAAGTGCCAGAACATCGACAGGCACATCAGGCGGCGGCGGTTTGCGTGGATCAGGCCGTGCTTGCCAATCTGCACCATCAGCACCACCAGCCAGATCAGGCCGAAGGTGACGTGCAGGCCGTGCGTGCCCACCAGCGTGAAGAAGGCCGACAGGAAGGCGCTGCGCTGGGGCGTGGCGCCCTGGTGGATCAGGTGGTGGAACTCATACAGCTCCAGGCCCAGGAAGCACAGGCCGAAGAAGCCCGTGACGGCCAGCCACAGCAGCGTGCCCTTCACATCACCCGCCTGCTTGCGCAGCATGGCAAAGCCGAAGGTGATGGACGACAGCAGCAGGAAGGCCGTGTTGATGGCCACCAGCGTCAGGTCGAACAACTGCGCGCCCGTGGGGCCCGCCGCGTAGCTGCGGCCCAGCACGCCGTAGGTGGCGAACAGGGCGGCGAAGATGAGGCAGTCGCTCATCAGATAGAGCCAGAAGCCCAGGGCCGTGCCGTTTTCGGGATGCGGCTCGTGCGCGGGATGGTACTGGCGCAGCGCGAGCGCTGCGGTCGCGGCGCCTGCTGCGCCGGGGGTGGTACGGATATCAGACATGGCTGGCGCGCAGTTGTTGGGTGCGAAGGTGTTCCGTCTCCGTCACTTCAGAGGCGGGTATGTAGAAGTCGCGCTTGTAGTTGAACGTGTGGATGATGGCCACCAGGATCACGGCCGCGAACGATGCGCCGGCCAGCAGCCACATGTGCCAGATCAACGCGAAGCCCAGCACCAGCGACAGTGCGGAGATCACCGCACCCGAGCCGGTGTTGGCCGGCATGTGGATGGGCGCGTAGCCGCTCAAAGGGCGCTGGTAGCCGTGCTTCTTCATGTCCCACCAGGCATCGATCTCATGCACCACGGGCGTGAAGGCGAAGTTGTAGTTGGGTGGGGGCGAGGACGTGGCCCACTCCAGCGTGCGGGCATCCCAGGGGTCGCCGGTCACGTCGCGCAGCTCTTCGCGCTTGAGGTAGCTGACCACGATCTGGATCAGGAAGCAGGCGATGCCGGCGGCGATCATCGCGGCGCCGAAGGCGGCCACCACGAAGTAGGGCTGCAGGGATGCGTCCTCGAAGTGGTTGGCACGGCGCGTGACGCCCATCAGGCCCAGCACGTACAGCGGGCCGAAGGCCACCCAGAAGCCCACCACCCACAGCCAGAAGGAGCGCACGCCCCAGGTGCGGTCGAGCTTGTAGCCAAACGCCTTGGGGTACCAGTAGTTGATGCCGGCGAACAGGCCGAACAGCACGCCGCCGATGATCACGTTGTGGAAGTGCGCGATCAGGAACAGGCTGTTGTGCAGCACGAAGTCGGCCGGTGGCACGGCCAGCAGCACGCCGGTCATGCCGCCGATGGCGAACGTCACCATGAAGGCCACGGTCCACATCATGGGCAGCTCGAAGCGGATGCGGCCCTTGTACATGGTGAACAGCCAGTTGAAGATCTTCGCGCCCGTCGGGATCGAGATGATCATCGTCGTGATGCCGAAGAAGGTGTTCACGCTGGCGCCCGAGCCCATCGTGAAGAAGTGGTGCAGCCACACCAGGTAAGACAGGATGGTGATCACGACCGTGGCGTACACCATGGAGGTGTAGCCGAACAGGCGCTTCTTGCAGAACGTGGCCACCACTTCGGAGAAGATGCCGAAGCAGGGCAGGATCAGGATGTAGACCTCGGGGTGGCCCCAGATCCAGATCAGGTTCACGTAGAGCATGGGGTTGCCGCCCAGGTCGTTCGTGAAGAAGTTGGTGCCCGCATAGCGGTCGAGCGACATCAGCACCAGGGCTGCCGTCAGCACGGGGAACGACGCCACGATCAGCGCGTTGGTGCACAGGGCCGTCCAGGTGAAGACGGGCATGCGCATCAGGTTCATGCCGGGGGCGCGCATCTTGATGATGGTGACGATCAAGTTGATGCCCGACAGCGTCGTGCCCACCCCCGCGATCTGCAGCGCCCAGATGTAGTAGTCCAGCCCCACCCCCGGGTTCTGCGCCCCCAGGTTGGACAGCGCCAGCCAGCCGGCGGTGGAGAACTCGCCCAGGAACAGCGACACCATGACCAGCACGGCACCGGCCGTGGTCATCCAGAAGCTGAAGTTGTTCAGGAACGGGAACGACACGTCGCGCGCGCCGATCTGCAGCGGCACCAGGTAGTTCATCAGGCCCGTGACCAGCGGCATCGCCACGAAGAAGATCATGATCACGCCGTGGGCCGTGAAGATCTGGTCGTAGTGGTGCGGTGGCAGGTAGCCCAGGTTGTCGCCGAAGGCCATGGCCTGCTGCAGGCGCATCATCACGGCGTCGGCAAAGCCGCGCAGCAGCATCACCAGGCCCAGGATCATGTACATGATGCCGATGCGCTTGTGGTCGATGCTGCAGATCCAGTCGCGCCAGAGCGGGCCCCAGAGCCGGAATTTGGTGATGCCGGCCATCACGGCCAGGCCGCCCAGCATGGTGGCGATGAAGGTCCACAGCACGATGGGCTCGTGCGCCATGGGCACGGAGTCCCAGGTGATTCGGCCCAGGGCCCAGTGCGGTTCGGTTACAACGGGTGAGGTGGACATGTTCGTCGGTCTCTTATGCGCGGATCATTGGCGGGAGAGGGTGCGGTCGTAGACCGCGGCGTGGCGCGCTTCGAGGGCGGCCACCACCTGGGCGGCGTTGCCCACGGTGCAGACGTCCTGGGGCAGGTTCAGGCCCTGGGCCTTCATGAAGGCCTCGCCACCGCGCTCGTCGATGGACATCATGTGGTGCATGCACATCTTGCCGTCCTCGACGCAGCGGTTCAGCACCTTGTCGTACAGGCCGTCTTCCACGCTGGCGAAGCGCTGCACGGGGTCGCGCTCGCTGGGCTTGACCAGGTCCAGGTAGGTCTGGCGCGTGAGCGGCTTGCCTTCGGACTTGTTCTTGGCAACCCACTGGTCGAAGTCGCCCTGGCTCAGGCCATGGAACTTGAACGTCATGCCCGAGAAGCCCGAACCGCTGTAGTGCGAGGACATGCCCTTGTACACGCCGGGCTGGTTGATCACGGCGTTCAGCTCGGTCTGCATGCCAGGCATCGCGTAGATCATGCCCGCCAGATCAGGCACGTAGAACGCGTTCATCGTGGACGTGGCGGTGAGCTTGAAGAGGATGGGGCGGTCCACCGGCGCTGCCAGTTCGTTCACCGTGGCGATGCCCAGTTCAGGGTAGAAGAACAGCCACTTCCAGTCCATGGCCACCACCTGCACCTCCAGCGGCGTCGATTGCGCATCAAGCGGCTTGGACGACGAGATGCGGTCCAGCGGACGGTAGGGGTCGAGCTTGTGCGTGCCGATCCAGGTCAGCGCGCCCAGGGCGATGATGATGATTAGCGGCACCGTCCAGATGACCAGCTCCAGCGTAGTGGAATGGTGCCAGTCGGGGTCGTAGTCGTCTTCGGTGTTGGCGGCATTGTTGTGCCGGTACTTCCAGGCGAACCACAGTGTCAGCGCAATGACCGGCACGATGATGATCAGCATCAGCAGCGTGGCCTGGATGACCATGTGGCCTTGCTGCGCGGCGATGTCACCGGCAGGGTTGAGGACGACCGCCTTGCTGCAGCCGGCCAGGCTGCCCACGGCAGCCAGCGCGGCGAGCCAGACAGGCACGCGGGTCAGAGGGATTTTGGGCATGGGATGAGCGCAATCGGGGCGTTTGTTTAAGGGTAAACGCGGATAACGGAGTGCCGTCGAATGTAATAGCTCTAGCTTTTTTGTACATTGGACATTTTGTCCAAGGTCAAAAAATTTTGCCCCAACCTGGTGCAAAAGCACATGGTTACGGCTTTGTCCTGCATCCGTCATAGTGAAACCGCACTTGTCGGCAGCCGAACTTGGGTGTAGAACAAGGCTGTCTTATTCACACAACGAAGGAGCCCTGTTCATGAGCAGCCCCGCCACTGCCACTTTCCCTGCGGCCGGCTTTGAAGAAAGCGCCGCCTCTCTCTCGCGGGCTGATACGCATGAGGATGTCACCCCCAGCGAAATCGCTGTGGGTGTGATCATCGGACGCTCGTCCGAGTATTTCGACTTCTTCGTTTTCGGGATCGCCTGCGTTCTCGTCTTCCCGTCGTTTCTGTTCCCCTTCCTGTCGCGCCTGGACGGCACCCTGATGGCGTTTGCGCTGCTGGCGGTGGCCTTCGTGGTCCGCCCGATCGGCACCGCCATCTCGATGGCCATCCAGCGTCGCTGGGGGCGTGGCACCAAGCTCACCATCGCCCTGTTCCTGTTGGGCGTGTGCACCGTCGGCATGGCCTTCTTGCCGGGTTACAAGGATGCCGGCGTGGTGGCCATCGTCGCTCTGCTGATCCTGCGCATCGGTCAGGGCTTGGCGCTGGGCGGTTCGTGGGACGGCCTGCCGTCGCTGCTGGCGATGTCGGCCCCCAAGGACCGCCGCGGCTGGTATGCCATGATCGGCCAGCTGGGCGCACCGCTCGGGTTCGTGCTGGCGGCCGGCCTGTTCACTTACCTGTACAGCAACCTCTCGGTGCAGGAATTCCTGGCCTGGGGCTGGCGCTATCCGTTCTTCGTGGCGTTTGCCATCAACGTGGTGGCGCTGTTCGCCCGCCTGCGCCTGGTGGTGGGCCAGTCTTACGCCGAGCTGCTGCAGGAGCGTGAATTGCAGCCCGTGCCCGTGAGCCGCGTGATGCGCGACGAGGGCAGCAACGTGCTGCTGGGTGCGTTTGCGGCACTGGCCAGTTTTGCGCTGTTCCACCTGGTCACCGTGTTTCCCCTGTCGTGGATCACGCTGTACTCGGACCAGCCCGTGACGCAGATCCTGGGCGTGCAGATCGTCGGCGCCTTCCTGGCCGCTGGTGCCATCATGGTGTCGGGCTGGCTGTCGGACCACCTGGGCCGCCGCAAGCTGCTGGGCGGCATGGCGGTGCTGATCGGTGTGTTCAGCTTCATGGCGCCCGTGCTGCTCAACTCGGGCGAAGTGGGCAGCACCATGTTCCTGCTGCTGGGCTTTGTGCTGCTCGGCCTGTCGTACGGCCAGGCTTCGGGCACGGTAACGGCCAACTTCTCGCCGCAGTACCGCTACACGGGCGCTGCGCTGTCGGCCGACCTGGCCTGGATCATCGGCGCCGCGTTCGCGCCCCTGGTGGCCTTGTACCTGTCGTCGCAGTTCGGGCTGCTGGCCCTGACGGTGTACCTGCTCTCGGGTGTGGCCTGTACGCTGGGGGCGCTGAACCTGAACCGCCGCATGGAGCGGCGGGACCGGTAGGCGACCTGTGGGCAGGTGGTGCGCGACCTGCGCTCTGCCCACCTGATGCACAACAAAAACCCGGTGGCTGCCTGCGCAGCCACCGGGTTTTTTGCTTGGCATGGGGCGCTATGCGTTTGCGTGGCCCGGCGGTCCATGGCGCCGCCGCAGTCGGTACGCTGGCACGGCTGGCACGGGTGGCACGCAGAGGACAAGCGGTAGTCCGATCAAGCCGCGGGCTTGATTGGACCCTTGCTCTCAGTTCCAGGCGTCAGTCCTGGGGCCGGAAACCGATCGTGAGGGACGAGGGCACCCGACCGTCCACATCGCGCGGCAGCGTCTCGGTCTTGTCCAGGGCGCGCAGCACCGCGTCGTCCCAGGCCTTGTTGCCGCTCGATTGCACCAGCCGCTTGCCCACGATGGTGCCGTCGGGCGACAGGCGCACTTCCACCTCGGCACGCGGGTTGCCCGATATGGCATCGGGGTACACGATGTTGGGCTTGACCTTGGCCGCGACCTTGCCGCCGTAGCTGCCCGACGGGCCTGCGCTGCGCTGAGCGGTGCCGGTGGCGGTTTCACCGCCGGTAGCGCCCGCCATGCCTTGTATGCGGCGCAGGTTGTCTTCGCGCAATTTGGCCAGTTGCTTGTCTTCCGCCTCGGCCTTTCGCTTGGCCGCTTCGTCCGCCTTGCGCTTGTCCTCGGCCAGCTTCTTTTGCTTGTCCTGCTCGGCCTTCTTCTGCTCGGCCAACTGCTTCTCGCGCTGTTCCTTTTCCTTCTCGCGTTCTTTTTCTTTCTGCAGGCGGTCCTTCTTCTCCTGCTCCAGGCGGTCCTTGCGTTCTTCTTCCTTGCGCTCGCGTTCGCGCTTGTCGCGCTCCTGCTGCTGTTCGCGGGCCTTCTTCTCCTGCTCCAGGCGTTTCTTCTCGCGTTCGATGGCGATGTCGGCCTCGCGCGTGTCGGGCGGCTCTACCGCCCGCGGTGGCGGAGGGGCAGGTGGTGGCGGCGGGGCTGGCGGGCGGACTTCGGGCGGTGCAGGGGGCGGCGGTGGGGGCTCCACGGCGCGGGGCGCAGCCTGCACGGGCACGTTAGCCCAGATTTCGGCTTCCACCGCCGGCTGGTCTGCGGTGTTCTTCCAGTTCACGCCCCAGGTGAGGGCGCCAATCAGCGCCGCATGCACGAGCACCGCCAGCGTGATGGCGCGCAGCCGCGCGGGCGGGCGCGGCGGGGCAAACTGGTCGCGGTCGTTGTGGGCTTGCATGGGCGTAGGTGAGAGCGTCTGGAGCGGGTTCGGTTCAACCGCCCTGCTTGACGGACAGGCCCACGCGTTGCACGCCGGCCTTCTGCAGGGCGTCCATCGCTTTCACCACGTTTTCGTACTGCACGCCCTTGTCGGCGCTGATGACCACCGCGCTGGCGCTGTCGGTGCCCTGGGCCTTTTGCCAGCGGCTGGCGGCATCGCCGATCTCGCGCTGGCTCAGGCTGCGCGTGGCCTCGGGGGTCTTGAACTGGAGCGATCCGTCCTTGTTCACGATCACCTGGGCCACCACCTTGGGCATGTTCTTGCCCTTGCCGACGCTGGGCACGTCGACCACACCGGGCGTGAGCATGGGCGCCGTCACCATGAAGATGATGAGCAGCACCAGCATCACGTCGATGAAGGGCACCATGTTGATCTCGTTGATGGTGCGGCGGCCTCGGCCGCGGGATGCCATGGCGGGCATGGTGTCAGTGCCCCGAGGCCGTGTGGCCGGTGGTGGGCGCTGGCTGGGCGCCCAGGTTGCGCTGCAGGATGTTGGAGAACTCTTCGATGAAGGTTTCCTGGTGCGTGGCCACGCGGTCGATGTCGCGGGCGAAGCGGTTGTAGGCGATCACGGCGGGGATGGCGGCGAACAGGCCGATGGCGGTGGCCACCAGGGCTTCGGCGATGCCGGGTGCCACCGTGGCCAGCGTCACCTGCTCCATGCCGGCAAAGCCGGTGAACGCATGCATGATGCCCCACACCGTGCCGAACAGGCCGACATACGGCGACACGGAACCGACCGATGCCAGGAAGGAGAGGCTCGATTCGACCACGTCCATCTCGCGCTGGAAGCTCGCGCGCATGGCGCGGCGTGCGCCGTCGAGCAGGGTGCCGGGGTCCACGATGCGGCGCTCGCGCAGCTTTTGGTATTCGCGCATGCCGCTGGCAAAGATGCGTTCCATGGGGCCGGCCTGCTTGGCGTTCTGGGCCGCGCTGGCGTACAGGTCGTTGAGGCTGGTGCCCGACCAGAACTCGCGCTCGAAGTCGTCGTTGAGCGTCTTCACGCGCTTCAAGGAAAACAGCTTGCGGAAGATGGCCGCCCAGCTGGCCACCGACACGCCCAGCAGCAGCAGCATGACGAGTTGCACCACCCAGCTGGCGTGGAGCACCAGGGAGATGATGGACATGTTTTGGGAGTTCATGGTGTGAGTTGTTCCAGAAGGGTGCTCGGTATTCTTGCAGGGCGCAGGGTGGCAGCATCCACCCATCCGATGCGGATGGTGCCTTCGGTCAGCAAGGTGGTGCTCGGGTCTGTCATCTGCTCTGGTTTCAGGAGCGCGCGCTGCACTATTGTCAACGATGCCCGGCCTGCGGCCTGTAGGCCGGCGGTAACAATGAGTTCATCGTCCAGCCGTGCGGGGCGGTGGTAGCGCAACTGCGCATCGGTTACGACAAACATGCCGCCGGTTTGTTCCCGAAGAAGCTGCTGGCCCACGCCCAGCGAGCGCAGCCACTCGGTGCGGGCGCGCTCGAAGAACTTGAGGTAGTTGGCATAGAACACGATGCCGCCTGCAACAATGGACCGGCGTGCTGCTATGGCATGGACATACCCAGAAAGGCTTGAAAACAAATGTTTTTTTGTGATTGATTGAATGTCCATAGCGTGAACGCGATTGTCGCCTACTGAGGGCCGCTGATGTCCATGGATCGTTGGTTCGCTTTGGGCTTGGCGGCGGGTTTGATACGGACAACGCTGGCGCGTGGTTGGAGGTCGTCAAGCTTTGCCTCCAAGTCCCGCACACGACGGGTGAGCGTGCTGATCAGTTCGTCTGCTTCGACCAGCCGTGAGGCTGCATAGTCGCGTTGCTGCTTCAGGCTTGCGATTGTGTCGGACTTGCCGCGTGAGACTTGACGGGCCTTGAGAAGGCGTTGTCGCTCTGATGTTGGCCGCTCCTGGCCGTGGGTGGCAAGGTAGGCCTGGATCTCTTCGACAAGACCCGGGAAGCGTGCCTTTCGCAATGCGGACGGATCGCATCCGGCCTCCTTGGCTACGTTGTTTTGGCTTACCAAGGTTCCGGCTGGCAAGACCTTGGGCACGCCAGCCTTCAGGCGCTCGAAGGCCTCGCGGAAGTTAGTTTCAGCAGTTTTTGGCTTGGACATGGGCATAGTATTTCTCTATGGAATGCTTCTCGGACTGGAGCGCGCGGAAGCGTGGTGAGTCCCGATGAACGACTGCGAGTTGAGCATCGACGGCCTTCTCGTACCAAGTGATGTCGCCAGCCCTAGACACGTCCAGCAGCAGGTCGGGGCAGCCTTTGCCATCTTCGCCACCTAGGCAGTGCGTGATTGAATCAATGCCGCCATAGGGGCAGGGCCGTGCATTGAAGCAAAACCCTGTGCGGATGCTGCGGGCGCTGACTTCGCCGCGCTTGATGGACTTGATGAGGGCTGTGGCGTCCTTCGCGCTTATCAAATTCACGATGGCTGCCTTGCGTGCTTCACCCAAGGGACTGACAAAATGAGGAGCTGAAACGGCGCTCAAAGCGCGAGCTTGCTCTTGGTACATTGTCTTTAGATAGAGCGTTCGCGTTTCTTCATTGAGTGCCAGGCGCGAGTGATTGCGGCCGTAGTAAAGAGTCATGGCTCGGCTGTGATGTTTGAGCTGCAGCTGTAGCGATGAGTCATCCACCAGGCCTGAGTTCTGCATGTTGACCGCACCCGTGCGGCGAAGCTGATGCCAGGCGAAGGGCCAAACGGCCCCAATTTTGAAAATCTCCTGATCCAAGGTTGGTGTGATCAGCCGTGCAATCCGTAAATCCTCTGCCGTGATGGTGAGCTGCGCACTGTCCAGCAGTAGAGGAAAAGATGAAAGCACATTCTTGTAACTCCATTCCGCTGGCCTCGTTCCATAGGGCTTGTGCTTGCTGTTGCTCCAGGGCTCGTACTGGTAAGAAACAAGATAGGGATTGTTCTCGTCTTTTTCAGTGATGCCAAGGCTGCCTCGCTCCCTGGCGCAGAACATGCGCAAGGCGGCTATGTGCTTCATAGCGTCGATGGCCAATTGCGCACTTTTGGACACTGGCCAGCGCGCATGGGCGTCAGGGTCGGTCTTGGTCGTCTCTCCCACCAACATAGGGATGTCGCCAAACTTCTGGTCGTGCTCGATCAGGAGGCAATCGGAACGCAAGCTGAACCCCTCGCTTACACGCATGAGCGAGAAATTTAGAAGGTAGGCTAGGCCCACCTTGGAGACAAGATCCAGATACTGAGAGAGCTTGCGAATCTGCTTCTCACCTGCGTCACCCGAAAAAGGCCCTGTCCATCGCTCCAGCAGTTCAGTGATTCCAAAACGATCGGCCGTCAGTTTGAACGGGCCGTGATAGGTGACGGAACGGGTGGTCTTCTTGTTTCGAAAAGGGGTTTCATATTCACCGTCACGCAACGTGAGGGCGGCGTTAAGCGAACCCGCGTTGCGGGCGTAAGCGCTCACGCAGAACCGAAAGCAGTCCTCAACACGCTCTTGATACTGAGCGTAGTCCAAGAGGCACTCGCGCAGGCGCTTGAGTTGATAGACCCAGATGCGCGGGGGAATGTAGGATGTTTGTTCCTTCTCGTGATCGGGCCGCAGTTTGGCCAGCCGCGCCAGGCCGTCTTGGTTCAGCAGACAAAAACCCAAATAATCTCTGGCATTCAGAAGGTCATGCAGAATCGAAACGGCTTTGTAGAAGCTCGACGGCGGGAGCTGAGCTGCCACTTGGTCGATCACCGCATCAAAGCGCATCAGGTCGCTAGCCAAGATGCGCTCCCGAGAGCAAACAGCAAACAGAGGTTTTATGGTTGTCAGTTTGTCGTCGAGCGATGCAGCTGTTCGGCAACCCCGGGTTCCGTACATGAACCAGGCTACACACTGGCGCAATATATTGGCATTGGCGGGGTCAATTTGGGTGCTGCCCTTCCTCGTCTTGCCGTCCCCGAAATTCAGCTTGAGCGGCTTCCCTGCCCACACATCCAGTGGCCAGATGGAATCGCTATAACGGCACACCGGATTGCCTTCGGCATCGAGGATGGGAGCCCAGTCAGGCGGCGGGGGCCAGCTTGGCGGCCGGAAGTTTTCGACTTGCGGATGCACGTATGGGCTGTCAATCTGCAAGCCCAGCAGGTCAAATTTCATGGTGTAGCAACTCCCTGAATTCTGTTTGTCGATGCTGTCGTTTAATGTTTCGTAGAACCGGTCTTGGTTAAAGGCTCTCAATGAGCCCAGCCCAAGCTGGGTGGTAGCGCCCCTCTTCCAGCCAAAGCTGGGCTTCCTTCACCCACTGAGCGCGCACCGAACTACTTGCTTGGATGAAGTCCAACTTCGCCGTAATTCGCTCGATGGCCAGGTCAGCTGGTTGTGTGACCGCCTTCTTTGCTGCAGCCTGGCCCCAAGCCCGTAACTCAAAAGACTTTAGAAGCCTGAAGCTTGCCAAAGACCACACATGGTCAAAGCTGTCGATATCTCGCTGGTGGGCGCAATATAGGCAGCCAGTAGGCGTAATGCAGTCCGGCCGGGTGGCTGAGAGCGGTGCGTCTGCCACCGGGTCAGGGGCTTTGCCTGCGCAAGAGCCGGGGCCGGGCGGCGCCAAGGCGGGGTCATGCTTAGCCCAAAACACAAGCGTTTGCACCATGGCTCGCTGCAGGCTGGGCTTCTCATACACGCCCAAGAGCGTCTGCTTTGCATGCTGTTTCTCATTTGCGGTTAGGTCAGGGTCGCCCGTTCGACGCAGCATCCAGTTCACACCTGTGTTGCGCAGCGCTTGCGGACCGACAAATGGAACCCCAGCACGTATGCACGCTGCGCGAAGCAATTTGTCTTCGGGGTGTTGATCAAAGCGACGCTCCGTTGGCTTGCCACCTTTGCCTAGCAAAGGGAATAGCAGCCCATCAGTGTCGTTGGGAAAGATGGCTTTGCGCCAGTGAAGGTAGCGCTCAAAAACCGCTCGGTATCCGCTGTAGATTTCAAAGACAACCGGGCCCCAACGACGGTGCTTGTAGGTGCGGATCTCATAGCCTTGATTGGAGGGCTTGAATCGCCACTGGTCCATGCGCAGTTGATGTGCTTGGGCAAGGTTAACCCCTGGCTGTCCCATCAAAATGAACATCTCGGCCATGATGCGCAGGTTGATGAGTGGGTAGCGCGTGCGGTAGGACCTCTCGGATTCCCAATCAGCGCGTTTCTGAGCCGCTAGCTTTGTAGCTTGTCGCGCTCTTGCAGGCCACTTGGGGTTCGGTGGCTGCAAGGGCTCTGATCGCTTGAGTCCTGACCATTCTTTGAGCGTCTTCCCGTTCCGCAAGGGAATGTGCAGTGGAAGCGACCCCCAAATAGCATCAACTGAGAGGCCATCGGCCAGATCTAGCAGGAAGTGGCCAAACGCGAAAGTCACCTCCAAATTCTGCTTGTCAGCATTGGGGCTGACGGCTCTGGGGCTAGTCTTGGGCTTTCTGAGTCGGGTGGATTTAATGAGGGGGCTGTCTCGTTCCAAAACCCGATCAAGCACCCAGCCAACTCGTGCGCCGTAACTATGGGCGGTTGCTTCCCTGAGATCACGCCCTACCCGGACCCTGTGCAAGAGTGCGTCGCACCAACGCCGGTAGATCTGCTCTACTGTGGCGAGGCTCAACGCCATTTCTTAAGCGTGTCCAGGCAGCTCCGGACCGTTTCCCTCCGTCCACCGCCCTCCAGGTAGTTCATTAGGGATTCACGAATCAGCCGCACAAGTTGGATGCGCTCAATCAAAGGCCGACCGAGCTTGAAGGTAGCTATCATCGCGGCCACTTCTCTAGTTGGCACCTTCGCCCCGCCTCGGTAGAGCCAGTGCCGCAAGTTCCAAGGTGTCTCCTTGGGCCCAAAGCTCACCCCAGGAAAAGTGAGATCGAGAAGATGTATGTCAAGCATCAGTAGGGATCGCAGCCATTTTTAACTCCTGGTCCGGCCCAACAATCAGTGCGACTGTTGTTTATAGATGGCAGCAGATATTCCCGAACTAGAAAAGGTCACATATGTGTCAGTTTCAGCCTCTTTATGGAGGGAGTTCAGTCCGAGGGCGATTGAAATTGATCATGTGTGCCGACCCAGCACTGACCATTGGATGTCTGTCCCAAACGCAATGCTGCTGACAGTTGTAAGCCGGTATTTAGTAGTTCGAACGTAATGGGTAAATTTGGGCGGATCTGATCAACTCGAACCGGCTCCAACCCAAGTGTTTCAATTGGGGATGGAGCCAGTCTTATGCCGTCAGTCGCGGGCTACCTTGTGGTAGAGATCGCAATAGCACAGGATGGACTTGATAGTATTTATCCACCTCTTAAGCCAGAGTATTAGCTTGTAGCAAGATTCAGCGGCTTTTTTTGCGAAAGGTACAAAGTGCTCGGCCAGTTATAATGAAAAACGCTTTTACCTGCGAGGGTAAATAACGTGACATTTTTTTTCGCTAAAAATCATCGATCATTTTTTATCGATGGATAATGTATTTTGATGAACTCAACAGCTGAAGAGGCGCTAGTATAAGCTGCGTACTTTTGATATTTATCATCTTTAAGGAAGTCGCCATAGTCGCATACAGATTTAATGCTTAAAAACAGCGGCTTTGGGTTGGCCGCCATCCTTGCTGCAGCATAGACTCCGTAAGCCTCCATTTCTATTCCCTTGACATCCCGATGAGACAGCTCCTTAATCTGCTTGAAAACATCAGGGTCAGCCACTACAGCAGGACCAGTTGCAGACGGTGCAGTAACAAATGATGGGGCATGTCGAGGTTTTTCACCCTGCCAATTCGAGTGAATCATATCGAAGAAATTTTTAGCATTGGCAAAAATATCGATTTTTGATAGTAGTCCTCTGTCAATGCTAATGTAATCAGGGCCAGGCAAAGTTTTTTTGTCCTTCCCTGGTTCGCCAATAATTTTAGAATTCAATGTATAGTCCCAAACTGGGCTTCCGACTATGATGTCGCCGTAGGCAACCTTATCCTCACGACCTGCACAAATACCAACCATAATAATTATTCTGGGGCGATATTTCGCTATTAATTTAGCAGAGAGGAGGGCCGCCTCTACAGCACCCATTCGGAGACAATAGGCACCAACAATGGAGGCATCTGATCCATCAGCTAACTTGAGGCTACCTCTGTAGCAGGTAGCAGAGGCGTCTATCGGTTCTGGGGCTTTAAGGTCTGGGCATTGACTTTGCAATGCTGTGAATTCGGGGTCTTTCAATGCTGAGATGAAACATACATCTACACCAAAGCCCGCCTGAATCTCCACCAGAGCCGCCTTCACGGAATGCTCTACCAAATTATATAAGATACTTTCCCATGCAACGCCTAGCTGAGTTCGCATAAGCACCCAGGGATTTTTCTCAAATATTTCGTCGATCTCGGTATTTTTCTCTGTTTCCGCCGTAATGCCTATGATGTATCGAGGGAACTTAATTTCTGGATCTTCGCGAATAATTTTAAAAAGAGTTGGCCCGCCTGAAGAAGTTGGATGATCCCAAGCGTTCTGCGGAAGGCACATATCTACGACCAATACATCGTAATGTTCGGCCCTCAATAGATCTGTTGCGCCTGCTACATCGCGAATGAAAACAAAGTCGTTTTTTTGCATCCCTTTCTGGAATGCTATTTCAATAAATTCCCGATATCTTTCTGGCTTATCATCTACTATTAAAATTTTTGTCATGGTGAAATGAAGTTTTTTAGTTTTTCAGCCCAGTCATCGGTGCTGTGATGAAAGTAAGAATGGCCCTTATAAATACCGGGAAATTCCTTTTGCAGCATCTTATCTAACTGCTGCAAGCTAATAATCTTGCCATTTTCGCTCTTAAAACTATTTAGTTGCGTGACTAAGAATACTTCGGTATTTATCGATAGCTCCCAAAGGTAGGTCAAAAATTGCCGCCCGCCTAGATCTTGTTGTTGACCACTCGCATTCGCTCTATTTCCGGAATTCAGCGTTGGCAAAGACATATCGAGAATAATCTTTTCAAAACTCTGCTCATCCACGTGCTTGACTGCTTCGTTCAGCGACGCTGCGCAGGTAAGGGTGATTTTTTCATTGCTAGAAAAGAGATCTACGATTTGACGACGCTTCGGTTCATCATCTTCTACCAACAAAACTCTCATGTGACTCCTTTCGCTGTAAGAAGGTAATCCGGCAACGCAAAGCTCACTTCAAAAAAGCTGCCATCAATGACGCCAAAATTTAAACTCTCCGGCCCATTGCCTTCATGCTCAATTCGGGAAGCCAGTCTGACTAGCCCCGTCTTTTTCTTCTGCTGAACCACCTCCATGTAAGCCGAGGAATCTATTTTAAGCCGAGCAGCAAGACAGTTCTCTTCAATCGTATCTCTATTTTCGCCAGGAGATATTGCGCTTATGATTTGCACACGGATTTTACTGTCACCAATCGCTTCAATCTTGACATCAGATGGCGGGGCATCCGTTCGACGTGAAGTCAGTGAGTAAAAACCAGAGTGCTCGAAAATGTTCCCAAAAATGAGGTACGAGACATCATTGATCATTTGAAATGCTTGAGGGTGAAGGACCACATTAGCACGGTCATCGATATCCCAACGCAATGATCCATTGAATCGACTGTGTAAATTTTGCACAGATTTAAATCCGATTTCGATGGCGGTTTGCAATGTAAATGATCTCTCTGCCCCATCATTCGCGGAGACGGTGAACCATTTGACAACTTTATTTTTTGCCTTTTCAAGATCTTCCCTCAGCACCGATATGGTAGCAATCATTCCCGCTAATTCAACACCCCTGCATTTTTTGGATACCTGCAGAAGAAGTCTGTCAACTTCTTGAACAATTTTGGTATAGATAACATGTTCAATAAACAGTGCAGATTGTTTTACTGCGACCTCCAAGGCGGGGAAGAAATGTTGCTCCAAGCAATGATAAAGCAACTGCTCTATGGTTGAATCTGGTTTTAATGACCCTCTCAACTCAATAACCCAGTACTTGATCATTTTGTGCTTAGATTCGGCATCAGGCCATAGAGAGACAATGCCTGCAGGATGCTCCGCGTCGCACACAAAGAGAAGACGCCTCACTGCGTCATCTAATATGCCATCAATATTTTTAGAGAATCCTTTTAGCGCACTGTCGATCGCAGTCCTATCGCCAGCGTCGCCAATATTTGCAAGCCAATGATTATTGCTTTCATATTCACCGCTACGGGAATCTATTTTGGTGATAAGTTTCAGCGCTTCTATTGGATCCCTGAAAGCTCCTTCGAATGATCCATGACGTATGCGCGATCCGATGAATGAATCGATTCCGCAGCGTGGCGAAGTCATGAAGGTGTTTGCAAGCCCTTCAACTAATTCCACTAATAAGGTGTCCGCACTAATATCATAGCTATCGAGATAATTTTGCACGAGCTTTGCATCACGAGTTCGGAGGACACCCTCAACCTCTCGCTCAAGCACGATTCCCTCTGCCACGAGCCCTGCACCACGATAATCTAAATAGCGCAAAAAAAGGTCTTTGTACGTTGAGCGACAAATACGAGCCAATCCGCTTGTATCCGCATAAATCCGTGAACTTTCGACCTGCTGAACAGCCTCCTCTATCGAAAGTCTTCTAGTTAGTTCAATCAATTCTTCTTCGTATGTTTCGGCCGAAACGGGATCCAAGTTGATCAAGGTTTTGCAAATATGCATTCGCTCAGTGTCCAATTTTTGAACTGAATCGAACGTGCCACACAGGTCCATTGTTTCCTGTGTGCAAACATTGCGCAGAAAGAAAACTTTTAAACTCTTGTCAATTGGATGTTTTTCATCTCCTATCTCGCTCGGGAAAATAATTTTGTGGACTTTCAAAAACTGCTTGAATGCAACTTTAAGAGAAATATCTTTCGAGCCATCACCAGCGACAATTCCATAAAGATAAAATAATATCGGAAGTTCAATTCTTTTATCCAGGTGACTCAGTTCTCTGTATCCCATATCTGAGACGGCATCTTTAATTGGTAGAGCATGCAGCAGCTCAGGTCTTTTTACAACTGCCTGGACGCTCGATACAATACAGTCGTCACGCAACCCTGCATTGAGCATTAGCCAGGGTTTTATAATGCATGCTTCAATCTGCAAGCTGGGGTATGAGCAGCTGTCCAAATAATTTAGTGCGCCAAGAGCTAAACTATATTCAAGGGTGTTAGCGCTATGCTCCAATTTTGAATACGCTTCGGCAATTGGAGAGAGCATAGATCCTTCAGCTGCTCCAGCCTCAGTAGCATATTCATACGTAACTGCAAGATGATTGTGGTAATCTTTGGTTGGGCAATTATTTGAATGTAATAAAGTCTTTGCGGCGGTGGCATCACAACCGGTAGATAATATCTGTGCACCGATGCTAATATCGCCTAGTATCGAAGTGCTGGTAGTCTTGGCAATGTCGCTTATGGCGGCTGCGTAACCAAAATTTCCGAAATTCATGGTCAGCCGCTCAATAATATCGACTGCCGATCCGTTGCTGTATGTTGATAGGCTCTTAAAAGCATCTATAGCTTTGCCAAGCATGGATTTTTCATTTGTCTCATATATTTCGTCTAGCGTAAGCAAGCGACAAATAACGAGAAAAGTTGTTACATCGAAAGGGTCTTCTAATATCTGCTTGCTTGCTTTTTCTAAACTTTCTTTGTGAAGCCCCGCTAAGAGGGCTTCGTAAGCAGGGTTTAAAACTGGAGCTAGTGATGCATTCCCGAGTGCAATATTTATTCGATTCAATCTACTATCTGTTAAATTGAGACCGTCTGTACGAAATACATTCCGCAGTGTGCTAATCGCTGATTTGTTATCACTCGAAATGATGTAAATAGAAACCTTTACTATGGTCTCCCAAAGGTCGTAAGGCGAGCTTGCGGCCTCTTGCGCTAGGATGATCGGAATGCTTTCAATGTCGACTATATTGCCGGTAAGGCGGTAATAGATGTATGTGCCGAACGACTTTGATATGTTCCATTTTTCAATTTTTTCAAGTAGTCGGCGTTGATATCCTTCCATGGAAACCCGAGCCTCGTTTCTCTCTCCAATATTCGAGGCAAAAAATGCGGCGAAGGTTTTTTTATTTTCACTGGTCAGTGTTGTTATATATGACTTTTGAGAATCGAAACCTTGGAATGCAGCGAGATATGCAATGTTGCTCTCGATCTCCCAGAGCGTGGCCCCACACATTGACCTGATTTCATTAAGTTGCGATGCCGCGTTCTCGTGGTCGCCAAGCATCACGGAGCGTTCATACTGCTTTTTGATTCTAATAAAATCGTTAATAGCAGTATACTGATTGTTTACAATATCTAGCGCCCAACGTAGTTCGATCTCCAATGAGCCTGGCTTAAGCGCGGGTCTACTTTGCAGTGCAGTCATTTGTAGCTTTGTTCTGGCAGCCGGGATTACGAGATCGAAGAGTGGGCTAGTCCTGCCCATACGCGAAATTACTTCCAACAAACTTCTGTTAGCCTTTTCCTTTGCAGTTTCAATGGCTAAACGCAAAACTCTGCCATTCTCTTTTTCTCCAGCAGCCCCCCGCAGAAGATTAACTAAAGATCCGACCTTTGATGCACTTTTTCTCTTGGGGGACTTCAGTGGTTTTGGGGATTTCAATTTTTTATTCATCTGGTTAGTATGAAAAATAATTCAAAAAGCTAGCGGATATATATTTTTGTAATAGTCTGCATAACACCCGTCGCCCTTAATTTTTACCATAGAGAGTCTAGAAAATTCAACTGTGCAATCGCTTCAAGCCGCTTTATTAGTGCGGCTTGAAGGTTACATTCAATCACACATGGTTTATTTTGAAGCATGAGGTGCGGGTAAACACTAGCTACGTTTATGTGGAGTCCCCTCAGTCGCCCCCGATTCCCTGGACACATTTGTGTCTTTGGAAATGGCGTCGTTCGAACTCTACGCGCGACCGGTTACTCTGCCGGTTCTCAAGCCTAGGAAGGCGTTGGTGTACTCGTTAGCGACTGCCGTCTTCAAAGGTGACTGTTGAACGAACTTGATGTACTTGAGGGTGGTACTTACATCCTTGTGGAGCATGAGGGCGCTGACCAGAGCCAGCACGTCTCTCTCGGTGGCCCCCTCCTGGGATAGCAGCAACGAGGTTAGCGATGATCCAAAGGTGGCCCGTGTCATGTGAAAATGAAAGTGCTTGGCGAATGCCATGCCGGCTTCTGTCGCCTTCCGGCGCACGTCCACCATGGCCCGGCCAACTGCAGTACCAGAACCCGAGTCGCGGTCTGCATAGCGATGGCCATAGCGGGTGAGGAACACCAACTCTTTGTCTTCGGGGGCGGCCAGCGCCTCGCGCTTGAGTCGGCTGATATTGCAGGCGTAGTCACGTAGCTCCTCTAGCAAGGCGGCAGGTACGATGATCTGTCCCGATACATCGAACTTAGTGGCCACGTGGGGGCGATGCCCTGGTCCCACTGACAGGTAGAACAGTCCAGGCTCCTTGGGGTCTGACACGGCGTTATCTAGCGTGCCCTTCTTGAGGTCGGTGATGGTTCCAAGCCTAGCCCCAGAGAAGAATCCCAGCTTGAGCATCAAATCTATTTCCCTGCTGACATTGCCCTCACGCCCGGTGAAGGCCAGCAACTCTTGCCTTTGCCCATCTGTAATTGGCGTTAAGCCGTCTTCCAGCTTAAGCCCGTGCCGGGCTCGGTTGGGAATCGCCAGATTGGTGCTCTGTCTGAGCATGGTTCGTTCAAAGCCCACCGAATCGAAAAAGCGATGGACGACTTGTCTCTCCGTCCATAGTGGTGTGTCACGGCCGATCAACCCATACACCTGGGCAAATCGGTAGAAGTAGACGGTGGCATTCATTCGGTGCGTTGCCGTAGAGGGGGACAACAAACCCAACCGGTCGCGCTGCTCAATCAAGTGCTTGCGCCACCGGATGAGCACACGGTCTCGCTCCAGCATTGGGAAGTGCTGCCACTCCAATTGCTGGTCTTCAAGCCACTGTGCGTACTTGTGGAGGTGGCTAAAATTCGACCTGACGGTCTTAATGTCCGTCACCCCGTTATTCGCTCGGTTGAAGGCCCAAAGGTTTGCGGCGCGCCAACTTGAACCGTCGGCCCAGAAAATCTGTGGAAGTCCCTTTACGGGGCGACGCCCGCGATCTGGCTCACGAAGTACCGCGCCATTCTTGGCTACGATGATGCGTTGGGGGATATAGAAAATATGCTCTAGCGTAGCCATCAGCTCGTCGATTCTTTAACTTGTCGTGCGCCCGCTGTGAACTGTTCGCCTCCCCACACTCCGTGGGGGTGGACAGCTGGGTGAAGCCGGTACGAGATGTGACCACCGCTCCCCGGCGCTGGGACACTCCATGAAGGGCAACCCTTTGGTTTGACCACACTCCGCTCACCCAGCGTGTATGTGGAAACTAAAGTCCGAGAACGCCTTCCAGTTCTGCCGGTATCTCAGGACGCCCATGGGCATTGAGGGCAGTCCCCGTGACCAGGGCGCTAAGCATCACCTGCCCGTCGGGGGAGCGCTGAATCTGTTGGAGGAACTGTAGGCGCAGTCGACCCTTGCGCTGAAGCTCCGTGCGTACGATGAAGGTTTCACCGCTGGTGAGAGAGGCCTTGAAGTCAGCCTCGATGCGAGTAACTACCAAAAAAATACCACGCTTGGCTAGCTCCCCAAACTGGATCCCCATGCTGCCAAGCAACTCGTGGCGGCCGTGTTCCAAGTAGTTCAGATAAACCGCATTGTTTACGACATGGCCCATGTCGCATTCGTAGTCCCTAACCCTTAACTCGACTTCAAGGGTGCGGGCGGAGTTGATAGGCATTGGCGACTCTCTGGCTATGGAAATGTCCACACCCTAACATCACGCCACTTGCATGTCCATGCCTACAACACGCGCGTATCGGTGTCTTCCCAGTAGATGCGGATCGGAAATTCAAACGCCATCGTGGGTCCGCTCGCTGTCTGTCATCGTTCAGCCGAGAAGCTTGCGCAGCCGCTCCACCGACTCCTCGAGCTGCGCCATGGAGTTGGCGGTCGAGAAGCGGATGAAGCGCTCGGGCTCTGCCGTGCCGAAGTCGCGCCCCGGCGTCACCGCGATGTGGGCGCGGCGCATGACCTCGAAGGCGAAGTCCCAACTGCAGTTCTTGCCAGAGGCAACGCCCAGGCGCTGCGCGGCCTCGGTGCAGTCGGCCCAGGCGTAGAACGCGCCGTCGGGCATCACCGGCACGGCCAGGCCCAGTGACTGCAGTGCCGGGATGAAGAAGTCGCGCCGGGCCTTGAACTCGGCGCGGCGGCGTTCGTACTCGGCAATGCTCTCGGCCTCGAAGCACGCCAGCGCCGCATGCTGCGCCACGGTGCTCGCGCAGATGAACAAATTTTGCGCCAGGCGTTCGACCACCGGCACCATCGCGTCGGGCACCACCATCCAGCCCAGGCGCCAGCCGGTCATGTTGAAGTACTTGCTGAAGCTGTTGATGCTGATGATGCTGTCGTCGATGGCCAGTGCCGTGTGGCCGAATTCTTCCTCGTACGACAGGCCCAGGTAGATCTCGTCGATGAGCGTGATGCCATCGTTCGCACGCACCACCTCATGGATGCGCCGCAGCTCGCCGGGCGCAATCGACGTGCCCGTGGGGTTCGACGGCGAGGCCAGCAGCACGCCGCGGGTCTTGTCGGTCCAGGCGGCGCGCACCTTGTCCGCGCTCAGCTGGTAGCGCTCTGCGGCCGTGGTGGGCAGCAGCACGGCCTTACCCTCGGCCGCGCTCACGAAGTGGCGGTTGCAGGGGTAGCTCGGGTCGGGCATGAGGATCTCGTCGCCCGACTCGATGAGCGCCAGGCACGCCAGCTGCAGCGCGGCCGATGCACCCGCCGTGACCACGATGCGGCGTGCGGGGACCTGAACGCCGAATCGGCTCTGGTACCAGCCGCTGATGCGCTCGCGCAGCGCGTCCAGGCCCAGGGCGTTGGTGTACTGCGTGGCGCCGCTGTGCACGGCGCGGGCGGCGGCCTCTTGCACCAGCGGTGGGGCGGTGAAGTCGGGCTCGCCGATGTTCAGGAAGATCATGGGTTCACGGGTGCCCGCCACCTCGCGTGCCAGGGCCTGTGCGGCCTTGGCGACTTCCATCACATAGAACGGTTCGATGCGCTCGGCGCGCGTGGAAAACTTCATGGAAACCTCATGGCAAAAGGTCCGTGGTGCCCATCGGTCCTGGGCAGCGGCGATGCTCTGCCGCCAAAAGAAAAAGCGCCAGGGTGGCGTCCGCCGACAGCGTGCAACGCAGGTGCCGGCAGTGGTGCGCGATGAAGGCCGGGCGCTCAGGCCGCGGGCGTTTCGTCGTCGGTGTGGTTGCCGGTGTCGTCGTCGGCGGCGGGGCTGCTGCCTTTGCCTGCAGCCTTGTCGGCGGCCACTTCGACGGCGCGCAGCTTGGGCGCCAGGCCGTTGAGCACCGCGTTCACGTATTTGTGGCCGTCGGTGCCGCCAAACTCCTTGGCGAGTTCGATGCATTCATTGAGCACCACGCGCCACGGCACGTCCAGGCAGTGCTGGAACTCGTACACCCCGATCCACATCACGGCGTGCTCGATGGGCGATATCTCGGCCATCTTGCGGTCCAGCAGCGGGGTGATCAGCGCATCCATGTCGGCCGCGGTGGCGATGGAGCCGTGCAGCAGCGCGTCGTAGTGCACCGAGTCGGCCTTGTGAAAACCCGCCAGGTCGCGCGTGAAGGCGTCGATGGCGTGGGCGTCGTTGCCGCCCACCAGGTGCTGGTACAGCGCCTGCAGCGCGAATTCGCGGGCGCGGCTGCGGTTGGACTTGGAGGCCGCCTTGCGCGCGCCCGTGGTCTTGAGGCCGGTGCGCACCTGCTTGGGCGGGCGGCTGCTGGAGGGGGTGTTGCTTTCGCTCATGACAGTTCGTCCAGCAGGTTGGCCATCTCCACCGCGACGCGGGCCGCGTCCACGCCCTTGTCGGTCTGGCGGGCGATGGCTTGTTCCATGTTCTCGGTGGTGATGATGGCGTTGGCGATCGGGATCTGGTAGTCGAGCGTCAGGCGCGTGACGCCCGCGCCGGACTCGTTGGCCACCAGCTCGAAGTGGTAGGTCTCGCCGCGGATGATGCAGCCCAGCGCGATCAGCGCGTCGTATTCGTCGGCCTCGGCCATGGCCTGCAGGGCCACGGGCACTTCGAGGGCGCCGGGCACCAGCACGTGCTTGATGTTCTTTTCCTGCACGCCCAGCGCCAGCAGCTCGGCGCGGCATGCGGCGGCCAGGGCGTTGGTGATGCCTTCATTGAAGCGGGCCTGCACGATGCCGATGTGCAGTTTCTTGCCATCGAGCTTGTCCGCCGTTCCTTTTTCTGCGCCAAACATAGTGATCCTGTACTTTTACTCTTTGGGGATGAAACCGGTGATCTCGAGGCCGTAGCCCGCCATGCTGGGCATGCGGCGCGGCTGGCCCATGAGGGCCATGCGGTGCACGCCGCACTCGCGCAGAATTTGTGCACCCACGCCGTAGGTGCGCAGGTCCATGCGGCCGCGCTCGGGGGCTTGCGCCGCGCGGGCCGTGCCTTCGAACTGGGCGAGCAGCTGGTCCGCCGTTTCGCCGCAGTTGAGCAGCACCGCCACGCCCTTGCCCTGCTCGGACAGGTACTGCAGGCTGGTGTCCAGGCTCCACGAATGCATGGAGCGGTTGACCTCCAGCGCGTCCAGCACCGACAGCGGCTCGTGCACGCGCACGGGCACC
Organism: Acidovorax sp. Leaf191; assembly: GCF_001424425.1. Taxonomy (GTDB): domain Bacteria; phylum Pseudomonadota; class Gammaproteobacteria; order Burkholderiales; family Burkholderiaceae_C; genus Acidovorax. The sequence goes on along the minus strand of NZ_LMPT01000019.1, from coordinate 763,310 downwards.
ACGTCGTCGGCGCCCCACTGGCCCTTGACCAGGGCCAGGTGCAGCTCCTTGCTGGGCTTGTCGCGGAAGGCGTGGGCGGTGAAGGCGCCGAAGGCGGTCTGCAGCACGCGCGTGCCCACCTTTTCGACCAGCGATTCGTTGCGGCTGCGGTATTCGATGAGGTCGGCGATGGTGCCGATCTTGAGGCCGTGTTCGGCGGCAAAGATCTGCAGGTCCGGCAGGCGCGCCATGGTGCCGTCGTCCTTCATGATCTCGCAGATCACCGATGCGGGACTGCAGCCGGCCATCACCGCCAGGTCGCAGCCGGCTTCGGTGTGGCCCGCACGCATGAGCACGCCGCCTTCCACCGCCTGCAGCGGGAAGATGTGGCCGGGCTGCACCAGGTCGGCGGCCACGGCGTTGGGCGCCACGGCGGCCTGCACGGTGCGCGCCCGGTCGGCGGCGGAGATGCCGGTGGTCACGCCTTCGGCGGCTTCGATCGACACGGTGAAGGCCGTGCCCATCTTGGTGCCGTTGCTCGCCACCATGGGCGGCAGGCGCAGGCGCTCGCAGCGCTCGCGGCTCAGGGTCAGGCAGATCAGCCCGCGGCCGAAGCGGGCCATGAAGTTGATGGCCTCGGGGGTCACGTGGTCGGCGGCCAGGACCAGGTCGCCTTCGTTTTCACGGTCTTCTTCATCCACCAGGATGACGATGCGCCCGGCGCGCATCTCGGCCACGATGTCCTCGACGGGCGAGATCGGCACGGGGGTCAGGGGGGAGGTCATGGAAGGCTGGCTTTCGGTGGGCAGCGCGGGTGGCGGGCACCGCACGCTGATCCGGCCACGGCCCGGTAGGGCCGATTCCAAAGAGCGGGCAGCGCGGCGCTGGCCGCACGGTGCGGGAGCGCTCTGCGCCCCAAAAGCAGCGATTTTAGTGCAGTTGGGGCGCGCGCGACGCGGGCGCGCGGCCGCCCTCGCGCCCGGCCAGGGCTCCGGCCACCATCACCCAGGCCAGCAGCAGCAGGGACACCAGCTTGATGCTGGTGGCCACCGTCAGCACCGTGGGCCAGTCCGGGTGGTGCGGAGATTGCAGATGCAGCGTGATGCAGTTCTCCACGATGTCCGACACCACCAGAAGGCCCATCACCCAGTGCGCATGCCGATAAAGCCAGCCCAGCGCCCGGCCCGGCGGCACGGCCCGCGCCACCAGCCGCCGCAGGGACCAGGCCACCGGGTAGGCCAGCCACAGGGCGTAGCTGGCGAGCAGGGCCCAGTCCCAGGCGATGGCGCGGCGCACGGCATCGGTGTCGCTGCATGTCACGCCCCATGTGGCATGCCAGTGGGCAGACGCCTGAAAGCCCGACGGCAGGCCCTGCAGCCACCCCGGCGCGGCGCCCAGGTCGCAGGCGGCCCGGCCCGCCAGGGCGGTGATGGTGAACAGCACGGCCGTGGTGATCGCGAGCGCGATGCCCAGCCAGCGCCAGGGCTTTGTGCGCGGCACGGTCTCTGCGGGCACGGCGCCGTCCACCGGGCGGGCCGTAGGGTCGATGAAGTCGCTGGCCTCGCGTTTGCGAGCGTTCAGGCCCGTCCACACCCAATAGGGGCAGTCGTAGGCCTGGTCGTGCATGGCGGTGAGCGGGTTGCCGGGTTGCAGCCGGCTCTTGTCCACGCGCAGGCCGTGGGCCTGGGCCTCGTCCACCATCCAGGCGAGCGTGAGGTTGGACAGCCCGTCGCGCGCGTACGAGCCGCCCACGTCGCTGTGCACGCCGCGGAACCAGCGCTGGTCGTAGCTGCGCCAGGGTTGTTCCTCGGCGGTGAAGTGCGGGTCCTCGTAGCGGCGGGGTGCGTATTTGCTGCGCGATTCGAACAGCGACATGGCATGGCGCACGTGGGCGAAGCGCTTGCGGTCGAAGTCGGCGGAGTTGCTGATCTTGATGCCGCCCACCCCGCCCAGCCCGATGGCCTCCACCGTGTCCCACACCCCGACGAAGTGCACCAGCGGGGTGCGGCCCAGCGAGAAGTTGTCGATCACGTCTTGCGCAAAGGCCTTGCGGCTCTTGGTGCCGGCCTGGTTCTTGTGGTCGCTGGGCGCGAAGTAGGTGCGCACCAGGGTTTCGATGAGCGGCAGGCCCTCGGTGTGGATCAGCCCGTACATGTTGAGCATGCCGGCCACCGCCCGCGCGGTGAAGGCGCCGCGCGAAAAGCCGAACAGGTAGATGCGGTCGCCCCGCTGGTAGGCGTTGACCAGGAACCGGTAGGCCTCGGCGATGTTGGGGAACACGCCGCTGCCCAGCGCCAGCCCGGCCAGCTGCCGCAGCTGGTTCCTGGCCTTGGACACGATGCCGTCCGCGGGGAATTCGTTGGTGGTGCCTACGCCGGGGTCGTAGTAGACGAGCTGGGTGGGTTCGCTGCCCGCAGGGTCTCGCCCCTTGCCGAGCATGCGCAGCAGCTTGACCACGTTGGTGTCCTGCTGGTTGCCCAGGATGTTGCCGGTGCCGTCGAACAGCAGCACGAGGTTGCGGCCGGGCTTCTCGGCCCATTGCGCGTCTGCGGCGATGCACTGGGCCAGGATGTCCGCTCGGGTGGGGGTGCGGTCGGTGGCGTCCGGTGCGGTGGCGTTGGGTGCGGCGGCGGCAGGCGCTGGCGGCGCGACAGTGGTGGTCATGGTGTCCTCCCTCCCTGGGCAATCGATGTGCACAGGATTCTGGGGAGGACCGCCGGGCGCAGCAAGCGCGAAAGTGCCATGCGTGGCACCGGCCCGGCGTGGGGTCAGGCCTTTGCCGCCGGTATCAGATGCCCGGTGCTTCCAGGCGCACGTCGCTCATCGGGTAGGCCACGCAGGGCAGCACGCAGCCCTCGGCCTTTTCTTCGGCAGTGAGCCCGGGCCACTCGATGGCGTAGCGCACCTCGCCTTCGGCCAGCATGCCGATGCAGGTGCGGCAGGTGCCGTTGCGGCAGGAGCTGGGCCAGTCGATGCCGCCTTGCTCCATGGACAACAGCAGGGGCTGCTCGGGCCAAGCGTCGCATTGTTGGCCGTCGGGATCGATCCTGGCGATGAAGAAGGGGACGGTGGGAGTGTTCATGGGAAGGAGAGGGAGTCGGTCAGTCGGGTCGGTCGGTGGATGGCTCAGGGCGCCGCGGTCCCCGCCGTGGAATCAGCGCGCGCCCACACCAGCAGCAGGTTGTTGGCCGGCAGCGCGTGGCGCGCCTGCAGTCCCAGCCCGGCGTCGGCCGCCGTGGCGGCCACGTCCTCCAGGCGGCGGATGCCCCAGGTGCTGTCCTGGGCGCGCAGGCTGGCGTCGAAAGCCAGGTTGCCGGGGGCCGTGGGCACGTTGTCTTCCAGGTAGGGCCCGTAGGTCACCAGCCGCCCGCCTGCGGCCAGATGCCGTGCTGCGCCCTGCATCAACCCGGCGCAGCATGCCCATGGCGCAATGTGCAGCATGTTGGCGCAGTAGATCAGGTCGAACTCCGCGCCCCAGGGCTGGCCTTCGGCAGGCCAGTGCGGCTGCAGCACGTCTAGCCGCCGCGCAGGCCGTACCTGCGTGGCGCCCGCTTGCGCGGCCCAGCCTGCGATGGAGTCGAAGTGGGTGCTGTGCAGGTCGGTGGGTTGCCAGCTCCAGCCCGGCAGGGCCGCCGCGAAGTGTGCCGCATGCTGGCCGGTGCCGCTGGCGATTTCCAGTGCCCGGCCCTGCGTGGCCAGCAGGCTGCGCAGGCACTCCAGGATGGGCGCGCGGTTGCGTTCGGCGGCAGGGCTGTGCTGAAGGGCAGGAAGAAGCATTGTGTCAAAGGAAAGAGCCGGTGGGGCAGTGCGCAATGCTATCGATCAGGAAGCGGTTCCCGGTGGTCTGTGGCCCCCCGAACTGCCTGATTTTTAAGCAATGCAAGGATATGCCTTGTAAATCAATGACTTATACCTGTCATACAAGGGTTGTGCAGACTTATCCACATGATTGTCCAGTGCGGGGCTGGATAACCGGGGCTTTGGGGGCCGGTTGCGCGGGGTGGGCCGGGCGGTCGCAGAACCATGAAAGGCCTGCATCATTTTTAAGCAATGCAAGGATAAGCCTTTGAAATCAATAACTTGGCAATGCCATACAAAGCTTGTCCAAACTTATGCACAGGATTGTCCAGTGTTGGCAGGGATAACCGGGGGGCGTTTTTTCCGGCCTGCTTAAAAATTGTGCAGCGCAGTGGCTTTCGTTATGAATCAAGCACTTGAGGTTGTCATACAGGGCTTGTCCACACTTATCCACATGATTGTCCAGTGCCTGCAGGGATAACCCGCAGCGCGGGTGGTCAGGCCTCGATCTTCACGCCTTTCCAGAAGGCAACGCGGCCGCGGATCTCTTCGGCTTCGGGCTTCGGGTCGGCGTAGAACCACGCGGCATCGGTGTTCATCTCGCCGTCGACCAGCAGGGACAGGTAGCTGGCCTGGCCCTTCCAGTGGCAGGTGGTCTTGTGGTTGCTGAAGGTGAAGAACTCGCGCTTGAGAGCGGCTTCGGGGAAGTAGTGGTTGCCTTCGACCACCACGGTGTCGTCGCTTTCGGCGACGGTGACGCCGTTCCAGGTTGCTTTCATGGGGTTTCCTTGAGTCAAATAGGCCCGCAGCGCTCAACTGACAAGCGGCAGTAGCTATCAAAAAGAGAGCGTTGCGCCATGCTGCGGGTCGGTGCTGTATGCGGTGTTGTGGGGGAGTGCCGGCGCCGCCGGGTTCACGGCCGGGCGCGGGCCTCGGCACGATACCTGATTGGGGCCCACTGCTGTGCGTGTTTTTGTGAGGGGCGGCGCTGCGCCATGCCAGTCGCGTGCGCAACCGTCGCCCACCCGCATCTGGCTTAAAGTCCCACGCGCAGCGCCTGTGGCTCCATCCGGGGCGCGGGCCGTCTTTCCCTGCCTTTCTTTCCTATTTTCCTTCCTTCCTTCATCTTTCAGACACCACAGGAGACCCATTCATGGCTATCGACTTCAACGGCCGCGTGGCCATCGTGACCGGCGCGGGCGGCGGCCTGGGCCGCCAGCATGCCTTGGCCCTGGCAGCGCGCGGCGCCAAGGTGCTGGTCAACGACCTGGGCGGCGCGGTGGACGGCAGCGGCAGCACGGTGTCGGCCGCGCAGGCCGTGGTGGACGAGATCCGCGCAGCGGGCGGCCAGGCGCTGGCCAATGGCGCGTCCGTCACCGACTTCGCCGCGGTCGAAGCCATGGTGCAGCAGGCCATCGATGCCTGGGGCCGGGTGGACATCCTGGTCAACAACGCCGGCATCCTGCGCGACAAGTCGTTCTCCAAGATGGACATGGCCGACTTCCGCCTGGTGGTGGATGTGCACCTGATGGGCGCCGCCCACTGCTGCAAGGCCGTGTGGCCGCACATGGTGGCGCAGCAGTACGGCCGCATCGTGATGACGACTTCGTCCACCGGCCTGTACGGCAATTTCGGCCAGGCCAACTACGGCGCGGCCAAGCTCGCCCAGGTGGGGCTGATGCAGACCCTGGCCATCGAAGGCGCCAAGTACGGTATCCGCGTCAACGCCCTGGCCCCCACGGCCGCCACGCGCATGACCGAAGGCCTGATGCCGCAGGAAGTGCTCGACGCCCTCAAACCCGAAGCCGTGGTGCCCGCCATGCTGGTGCTGGCCCACGAGAGCGCGCCCACCCGCACCATCCTGTGCGCCGGTGCGGGCACGTTCGAGGCGGCCCACATCACCCTGACCGAGGGCATCCATGTGGGCATCGGCGCCGACGTGCCCGAGCAGTTGGCGGCCCGCCTGGCCGAGGTGACGGAGCGCGCCGGCGAGCAGGTACCACAAAGCGGCGCAGCACAGGGAACCAACGAAGTAGGAAAGGCTTTGGCCGCAAGGGCTTGAGTTGTGTCCGGGCACGCCAGCCTGCTCCGTGCTAAGTTCCGGGCCGACAGAAGTTGGATCGGTATAAACATATGAGCAAATTGCACGAAAGACTGGCCGCCTATCCGGCGGATGCCCTGGGAGGGATTCGCCGCGGCATCGAAAAGGAAGGCCTTCGGGTGCTGCCCCACGATGGCCTGGCCCTGACGCCGCACCCTGTGGCGCTGGGCTCGGCGCTCACGCACCCGCTGATCACCACCGACTACAGCGAGTCGCAGCTGGAGCTCATCACCAGCGCCCGCAAGGGCGTGGATGAATGCCTGAACGAGCTGACCGAAGTGCACCAGTTCGTGCACCGCACCCTGACCGACAGCGGCGGCGAGCTGCTGTGGGCCTCCAGCATGCCCTGCGGCCTGCCCACCGACGAGACCATCCCCATCGGCCGCTACGGCAGCTCCAACGTGGGCCGGGCCAAGAGCATCTACCGCATGGGCCTGGGCCACCGCTACGGCCGGCGCATGCAGACCATCTCGGGCATCCACTACAACTGGTCGCTGCCGGGGGTGGACAGCGAGCAGTACTTCTCGCTCATCCGCAACTTCCGCCGCCACGCCTTCGTGCTGCTGTATTTGTTCGGCGCGTCACCCGCGCTGTGCCCCTGCTTCGTGGCGGGGCGCGAGCACGGCCTGCAGCAGTTGCCGGGCGGGCAGGCGCTGTACCTGCCGCATGCCACCTCGCTGCGCATGGGTCGCCTGGGCTACCAGAGCGACGCTCAGGCCACGCTGGCCGTGAGCTACAACGGCCTCAAGGGCTACGCCAACTCGCTGCACGAGGCGCTGACCAAGCCCTATCCTGCCTACGAAACCCTGGGCGTGCGCAACCCCGGCGGCGACTACAACCAGCTGGGCACCAGCCTGCTGCAGATCGAGAACGAGTTCTACGGCACCATCCGCCCCAAGCGCACCGTGCGCACCGGCGAACGCCCGCTGCACGCGCTGCGCGAGCGTGGTGTGGAGTACGTGGAAGTGCGCCTGATGGACCTGGACCCGTTCGTGCCCGTGGGCATCACCGCGTCCACCATGCGCCTGCTGGACGTGTTTTTGCTGCACTGCCTGCTGTCTGACAGCCCGCCCGACACACCGGCCGAGATCGCCGAGCTCAAGCACAACCAGCACCTTACGGCCGAGCGGGGCCGCGAGCCTGGCTTGCAACTGGCGCGCAACGGCCAGAGCGTGGCCCTGGCCGACTGGGGTGCCGAGGTGCTGGCCGAGTGCGTGCCGCTGGCCGCCGCGCTCGATGCCACGCATGGCACGGCTGACTACAGCGCCGCTTTGCAGGATGCGCGTGCGCTCATGGCCGCGCCGGCCGACACGCCTTCGGCCCGTGTGCTCGACGCGATCCGCTCGGTGCACCAGAACAGCTTCGAGAACTTTGCGCGCGAGCAGTCCGTGGCCGCCCGCGATGCGCTGCTCAGCCTGCCCTGGACGGCCGAGCAGCAGGCGCGCTACCTGGCGCTGGCCGACGAATCCGTGGCCGCCCAAAAGGCCATCGAGGCAGCCGACACGCTGCCGTTCGAGGCGTGGCGCGAGCAGTACATGGCGGTCAAGGAACTGGGCTGATACGGCGGCAGCGCTGCGCCGCTGCAGCGTGTGCAGCGGCCCGGTCTGGGAATGAATGCTCCTGAATCGATAGCTGCTGGCGCCCGTCCAGCAAGCGGCAAGGGCTCAAAAACCTTGTATCCGCCCCATCGCATCCACCCCACCGGTCCATCGGTTCATCCACCCGGCAGCTGCAGCAGCGCCTCCTGCCGCCAGTACTCGGCGGCTTCCAGAAACCCCTCCCACACGCAACCGTTGCAGCCCCGGCCGCAGCAGGTCGTGGGCTCCGGCGGCGGGTTGCGCAGGGTGATGCCGGCAGACTGGGCCTGCTCCTGCAGCGCCTGGAACATGGCCTGGGCAGAGGCGCCGTCCACCGCACGGGCGGGCAGGGCGGTCGGCGGCGTGATGCGCTGCGTCACGGCCGGTGGCGGCTGGCCTTGGCCCGGCGCAGGCCGTACTGCGCGATGAACGCCAGTCCCAGCACCAAGGCGAACCAGCCCACCAGCGACGCCTGGGACATCAGGTCGCGCACGCTGCTGGCGCGGGCCACATAGGGCGCCAGCAGGATCACCAGGCCGATCAGGGCGCAGGTCACGCCCTTGAACAGCACTTCCTTGTCGGCCTTGCTGACGGGGGCTTTGCGGGGAGCGGGTGTGGGGGCGGACATGGTGGTCAAAAGCGCGGCGGCCAGAAGCAGGAAAGACCGCGATTATCCTTGGCGCCTGGCGCCCGCCGCGTGGGCAGGGCGCAGACCGCCCCGGCGCGGCCCGACAATTCCCCAGTGGCAGCCCCGGGCAATCGCCCCCGCTGCACTGACAGACAACCCCAGAGAAGAAAGAAACCCGCATGGCCATCCAGTGGTTCCCCGGTCACATGCACCTGACCAAGAAAGCCATCACCGAGCGCATCAAGGACATCGATGTGGTGATCGAGGTGCTGGACGCGCGCCTGCCGGGCTCCAGCAGCAACCCGCTGCTGGCCGAGCTCACCGGCCACAAGCCCACGGTCAAGGTGCTCAACAAGCAGGACGTGGCCGACCCGGCGCGCACCCCGCTGTGGGTGGATTGGTACAACGCCCAGAGCGACACGCGCGCCGTGCCGCTCGATGCGTCCGATCCCGCCCCCGCGCGCAAGCTCATCGATGCCTGCCACCTGCTGTCCCCCAACCGCGGCGGCATGGCCAAGCCCATGCGGGTGCTGATCTGCGGCGTGCCGAACGTGGGCAAATCCACGCTTATCAACACGCTGTCCAACAAGCGCCAGGCCAAGACGGGCGACGAGGCCGGCATCACCAAGATCGAGCAGCGCATCACGCTGGCCGACGACTTCTACCTGTGGGACACCCCGGGCATGCTGTGGCCGCGCATCATCGTGCCCGAGAGCGGCTACAACCTGGCCGCCAGCGGCGCCGTGGGCCGCAACGCCTATGACGAGGAGCTGGTGGCGCTGGAGCTGCTGCGCCGCCTGCAGACGAACTACGCGCCCCTGCTGGAGGCGCGCTACAAGCTCGGGCTGCCCGCCGGCACCATGGCCACCATGCAGGACGACGAGCTGCTCGAAGCCATCGGCCGAAAGCGCGGCGCGATGCTGGGCGGGGGCCGCGTGAACCTGCAAAAGACCGCCGAGATCGTGATGACCGACTTCCGCACCGCCATCCTGGGCCGCATCACGCTGGAGACGCCCGACGAGTTCGAGGCCTGGCGCGCCGCGGGCTTGGCGGAAGATGCCAAGCGCCAGGCCAAGAAGGACGCGCGTGCCAAGGCCAAGGGCAAAGGCTCGGGCGTGCGTGAGCCGTCTTCGGGCGATGCACCTTAAAGCGGTTGCACCGCGCAGAGGCTGCGAAGGCCCTGTAGCGGATGGGGCCGGTCCGCAGGACTTCCACGGGGCAGCTGCCTCAGCCGCCCAAGGCCGGTCAAACCGGTGGTGAGCCAGGGCAGGGCGGTGCTTGTCCTGTCCACCCCTGAACCTCTGCATTCACTCCCGCACCAGCCGATATAGGGAAAACCTGCTGGTCGTTGGTCATGAGATATGACATCGTACATCTGCTCGCCCGCCGCGTGATGCCCTGACTCCTGCGCTGAGGACCAGGGGCGCCACACGCGGGTGCCGCAAGCGGTGTGCACCGCCGACCCGCAGGCCCTGCGGTCGCGGTGACGATAACAACGACCGGGATTTTTTCATGCGAACTTCGAGTGCCGTGGCGTGCGTGGCAGCCGCTTTGTCCCTGTGTTTTTCGGCGCCGGCCCTGGCGCAGGACAACTGGCCCACCAAGCCTTTGCGCCTGATCATTCCCTTTCCGGCCGGCGGCAGCAGCGACCAGCTTGGCCGGTTGATGGCCAAGGAGCTGGGGCAAAAGCTGGGCCAGCCGGTGCAGGTGGAGAACACCGACGCCAAAGGCACCAAGGCCGCCGCCGGCGCCACGCCCGATGGGTACACCCTGGTGTTGTCCGGCGTCGGGACCAATGCCATCAGCCACGCGCTGAACCCGCAGCTCGACTATGACTCCCTCAAGGACTTCGTGCACATCTCCCAGCTGTCCGAAGGCCCCAACGTGCTGGTGGTGGGCGCCGCCTCGCCGCTCAAGTCGCTGCAGGAGCTGATTGCGGTCGGCAAGGCCCAGCCGGGCAAGCTGACCTATGCGCAGGTGCATGCCTCGTCGGGGCACCTGGCGATGGAGCTTCTCAAGCAAACCATCAGCACCTGCGTGGGCGGAGCTTCGGGCAGCCGCAACTGCACGACGCTGGGACTCACCGGGGTGCCGTTCACCGGGGCCAAGCCTGCGCTGGACGCGGTGATGGACAACAAGGCCGGCATGATGTTCACCAACCTCGACGCCGTGGCCCCCCATGTGCGCAGCGGAAAGCTGCGTGCCCTGGCGGTCACCAGCCTGTTCAGGAACCCGCAACTGCCCGATGTGCCCAGCATCTCGGAGGTGGGCTACCCGGGGTTCAAGGCCGTGTCGTGGGTGGGCATCTCGGCCCCCACGGGCACACCTGCCGCCGTGGTGGCGCGGCTCGAGAAAGAAAAGGAAAACGCCTTCAAGGCGTCCGAGACCCGCAAGCAACTGGAGGCGCAGGGCCTGGTGGTCGTGGTCTCGCGGTCTGCGGACTACACCGACTTCATCCGCAAGGAAATCGAGCGCTGGCGCCGGGTGGTGAAGGTGGCGGGCGTTCAGACGCCCCCGTAGCGCCCTGGAATGTGTTTCAAGGCCCCGTGGTGCCTGGTGCATCAAGGGTTTTCCCTTGCCGCAGTGCGGCCGTGCTGCACGGGCGCATGACGCGGCGGGGGCGTGCGGGCCCAGGGAGGCCGACGCGGTACCTCTCAAATCTGACGGCGGTGGCTGACTCGTTGCGGCCCATGGATAGCGTTACCATGCCGCACAGGTTGTCACTGTATTGACCATGCCCCCCGCCGCCCATTCCTCCACCCGCGCCCACGACGACGTCACCAGCCAGCAGCTGGTGCGGGCCGGCTCGTGGACGGTCGCCATCACAGGCACCATGATTGCCGCGCTGCTGCTGCTCGACGAGCCCTTGCCCTGGGCCCGCGTGCTGCTGAACCTGGGCGTGGGCGTCATGGGCGCGGTGGCTGTGCTGCTGGGCCATCTGCGGCGCTGGCACCAGGCGGGCCTGGTGCTGGTGTGGGGCGTATGGGCCGTGGTGGCGGCGCTGTCGGCCAGCAACGGCGGCCTGCGCGGGCCCAGCCTGCTGAACTTCCCGGTCATCATCGTGGTCGCCGGCTGGGTGCTGGGGGCGCGCTACACCCTGTGGCTCACGGGGGCCACGGGCCTGCTGTTCATCGTGTTCGTGTGGGCCGACCTCAACAACTACATGCCCCCGGCCCGCTACGGCAACCTGGCCGCGTACGTGGCCTACCTCAGCGGCGTGCTGGCCGTGACGGCCGCCGCCACGCTGCTGTCGCGCCGCAGCTACCTGCGCCGCGTGCGCGAGGCGCAGCAGACGGCCTCCAGCCTGGCCACGCGGGACGCAGAGCTGCGCAAGCTGCTGCGCGCCGTGGAGCAAAGCCCCGAGAGCATCGCCATCACCGACCTCGAAGGCCGCATCGAATACGTCAACGCGGCCTTCCTGGCCCGCACCGGCTACGCGCAGGACGAGGTCATCGGCCAGTCCTCGTCGTACGTGTCGAACAACGGCATGACGCTGGTGCAGTGGGTGAGCCTGCGCGACACCCTGGCGCGCGGCGAGAACTGGGTGGGCGAGCAGGTCAACCGCCGCAAGGACGGCGCCGAAATCGTCGAGGCCGTGGTGGTGGCCCCCATCCGCCAGCCCGACGGCCACATCAGCCACTATGTGGAGATCAAGCAGGACGTCACCGAGCGGCGCCGCGCGGCCGCCGAGATCCACCGCCTGGCGCATTTCGACGCCCTGACCAGCCTGCCCAACCGCACCATGCTGGTCGAGCGCCTCACCGCACTGCGCTGGCGCGGCGGCGTGGGGTCGCAGCCGCTGCATGTGCTGGTGCTGCTGGACCTGGACCGCTTCACCATCTTCAACGACGCGCGCGGCAGCGAAATGGGGGACCGCCTGCTGTGCGCCGTGGCGCTGCGCCTGTCGCAGATGCTGCCCGCGCACGGCCTGCTGGTGCGCGTGGCCGGCGATGAATTCGCCATCGTGCTGCACGACCTGGGCCTGCTGCCGCCACAGGCCAGCCGCCGCGCGCTGGCCTTTGCCGAACAGTTGCAGGCCCTGCTGCTGCAGCCCATGCGGCTCGAAGGCTGCGCCGAAGAGGCGCAGCTCGGGGCCAGCATCGGCATCACCCTCTACCCCCAGAACGCCGCCGACTCGCCCCACGAGGCAATGCGCCGCGCGGGCACGGCGCTGCACCGCGCCAAGCAGGCAGGGGGCGGGCGATCCGCCTTTTTCGAACAAGGCATGGGCGAGGCGGCGGAGCAGCGGTTCCAGGTGGAGCGGTCGCTGCGCCAGGCCATTGCGGCCGATGAGCTGCGCCTGTTCCTGCAGTCGCAGGTGGATGCGCAGGGCCGGCTGACCGGGGCCGAGGTGCTGGTGCGCTGGCAGCATCCGCGCGACGGCCTGCTGTCGCCCGCGGCCTTCATCTCCATCGCGGAAGAGTCCGACCTGATCGTGGGGCTGGGCACCTGGGTGCTCACCCACGCCTGCGCGCTGCTGGCACAGCCTGCGATGCAGGAGCGGCGCTTGCGCCTGTCGGTGAACCTCAGTGCGCGGCAGTTCCGCCAGGCCGGGTTCATCCCGCAGCTGCGCGACATCCTGGCCACTTCGGGCGCGGACCCGTCGCTGCTCACGCTGGAAGTGACCGAAGGCCTCGTCATCGACGACTTCGACGAGGCCGTGGCCAAGATGCGCGAACTGGCCGCGCTCGGCGTGGAGTTCTCGCTGGACGACTTCGGCACGGGCTACTCGTCGCTGGCCTACCTCAAGCGGCTGCCCATCCAGGAGCTCAAGATCGACCGTTCGTTCGTGCACGAGGCGCCCACCAATGCCGACGATGGCGTGCTGGTCGAGGGTATTTTGTCGGTGGCGCGCCACTTCGGCCTGCGTGTGGTGGCCGAGGGCGTGGAGACCCGCGACCAGGCCGACTTCCTGCGCCAGCGCGCGCCCGACATCGTCTACCAGGGCTACCTGTTTGGCCGGCCCGAGCCGCAGCAAGACTGGCTGGCCCGCCTGCCGCCGGGCAACGCGGCCTGACGACGCCGCATGGCAAACGGCCCCCAGTGCCTTGGAGCCTGCTCAAAGGTTCCAAGGCACTGGGGGCCGTCGTGTGTCCGGTCCCGCAGCGCGGGACGGCCGCTTGCTACTTACTTGTTCTTGTCCTTGCCGCGGGGCATCACTGCCGTCACGGGGGGCATCGGGCGGTCGGAACCGTGCGACTCCTTGGGAATCGACGTGTCCTTCTTGGGCTTCTTTGCCATCTTGTTGCTGCGCTGTTCGCCTTTGGCCATGGGTCCTCCTGTTTGGGTCTCGGTATGCGACCACTGCGCGCGATGGTACGCCACAACCGGGGCGGTCTGGAGGCAGCGGGCCGCAATCCTCCACGGACCTCAGTTCTGCCGGGTTGCCGCAGCCGTGGCTGCCATGGCTGCTGTGCCTGTGGTCACAGCCGTCACTGTCACCACCGCAGTCGCTTCCACTTCCACCAGCATGCCGTCGAGCGCAAGGCGCGGCACGGGTATCAGTGTGCAGGCGGGCGTGGGGGCGTCTTTCCACACGCCGCGCGCCGCCCGGGTCCACAGCGTCAGGCGCTCTTCGGTGTGGTCCACCACCAGCAGGGTCAGCCGCACGGCGTCGTGTACCGTGGCGCCCGCCGCAGCCAGCGCGGTGCGCATGTTGCGCAGCGCCTGATCCAGCTGCGCCGCGAAACCCGCCGGCAGCTCGCCCGCCGCGCTCTCGCCGCCCTGGCCCGACAGGTACACCGTGCGGCCGTGCAGCGGCGCCACGACCAGGTGCGAATAGCCGTTGGGCGCGGGGTCGTACAGGCCGTCCGGGTTGATATGGACGAGCTGATCGGCAGGGACTTTGGCGAGGTGCGAGGCGATGGGCGGCATGGCGGGTCCTGAGCGGGAGTGGCAAGAGCTGCTAGTATCAAACCTGAAGTTATGTTGAGGTCAAGTATCTGCAGAAAGCGATCGCATGAAACACGAAGACGCCCTGGGCGACACACCGCTGGACATGGCGGCCGACCTGTCGGTGGGCGAGGTCGCCCGCCGCAGCGGACTGGCCGTGTCGGCGCTGCATTTCTACGAGTCGCGGGGCCTCATCGACAGCCTGCGCAGCGCGGGCAACCAGCGGCGCTACCCACGCTCGGTGCTGCGCCGTGTCGCGGTGATCAAGGTGGCCCAGCGCATGGGCGTGCCGCTGGCGGCCATCGGAGAGGCGCTGCAGGCCCTGCCCGCGGGCCGCACGCCCACGGTGGCCGACTGGCGCCGGCTGTCGCAGCGCTGGCGCGAGGACCTGGACGAACGCATCCGCACGCTCACCGCCCTGCGCGACCAGCTGGACGGCTGCATCGGCTGCGGATGCCTGTCGCTCAAGGTCTGCCCGCTGCGCAACGCGCAGGACACGCTCGCCAAGGAAGGACCGGGCCCGCATTTTTAATGCCGCCGAGCGTGAACTTTTGCGCGCAAACGCTGCTGCCGGGGGGCTCTGCACATTCTCGGCATGGCGCGCTGCCAGGGGCTCCCCTATGATGGCCGGGCCCCGCCGACGCGGCGCAGCACCCCGCCGGGCGCACGAGGGCGCTAGAGGGCGCTAAAGGGCGCAAGAGGGCGCCACAGGGCCCACGCCAGTTCCAACCGGAGAATGTTCATGACCATGCGGCTGTTTCGTCAATGGGGCGCATCGCTGTGCCTTGGGTTCCTGGCCGTGGCCAGCCACCTGCCGGCCAGCGCCCAGGACCTCGCTGGCGCCAAGGACCACCCGGCCGTGAAGCGGTTTGGCGGCAGCACCATCGTCGGCTACGAGGTGCGCAATTTCGAAGCGGTGGAGTTCCAGACCTCCACCTTCAAGGAGTTCGACCTGCAGACCAACAAGCGGCAATACGTAAAGCCGCCGTTGGCGCTGGAGGGCAAACTCACCCGCCTGTGGTACGAGGCGCCGGGCGCCACGCGGTCGCTGGAGCTGTACCGCAACTACGCCAACGACCTCACGGCCAACGGCTTCACCGCGCTGTACGACTCCACGCGCGACAGCGCAGCCGGCAACTACACCAACTTCCTGGCCAACTTCAGCAGCGGCCAGCGCGACTCCATCAAGAACAACCGCAGCGAATACGTGATGTACGCGGCCGATGCCGGGACCGTGCGCACTGGAACCTTCCAGAAAGGCAGCACCACGGTGCGCCTGGTGGCCATCGACTGGCCCAAGGAAGACGCGACGTACAAGTCCAAGCAGGGTGCGTACATCGCGGTGGACATCCTCGAGACCAAGGCCATGGAGCAGAACATGGTGGTGGTCAGCGCGTCGGACATCGGCAAGTCCATTACCGCGAGCGGCAAGGTCGCCATCTACGGCATCCTGTTCGATACCGGCAGGGCGGACGTGAAGCCCGAGTCCAAGCCCTCGCTGGACCAGATCGCCGCCTTCTTGAAAGCCGAGCCGGCCGTCAAGCTGCACGTGGTGGGCCACACGGACAGCGTGGGCGGATTCGACAGCAACCTGGCCCTGTCCAAGCGCCGGGCCGACGCGGTGGCCGCCGTGCTGGCCAAGGACTACGGCATTGCCGGCAACCGGCTGGTGGGCAACGGCGTGGCCTCGCTGGCACCCGTGGCCAACAACGCCACCGAAGACGGCCGGGCCAAGAACCGCCGCGTGGAGCTGGTGCTGCAGTGAGGGGCCTGCTGCGGCCCCCACGCCCGCAGCACCCCTTCCTGGGGCCGGGCTACCAGCGCAGGGGCGCGGCCTCGTCGCTCCAGAAGATCCAGCGGCTGGTTTCCACATACCGCGACGTGCCGATGGCGTACGGGTCCATGCCCGCCTCGCTGCGTTGCAGCCTGGCCAGGTAGCCGCCGTAGCTGGCGGCCCACAGCGTGTTGCCGTCGGGAGAAATGTCGATGCCGCTGATGGTGCTGCCGATGTGGTGGCGCCACAGCGGGCGGCCGTCGTCGCCGATGGCGTGCAGGTAGCCGTCGGCGTCGCCCAGGATCACTAGTCCGGGTTCGGTGACCGAGGCGTACACGCGGCAGCTCTCGTCCAGCGGCGGGGTCTCCGCCTGATCCGGCTCTGAAGCCTGTGGCGACTGCGGAGCCACCGGGGCTATGGGCACCGACAGCGTGCTGCCCCAGTACAGGTGGCACGAATTGGCAAACAGGCGCGTGCTGTCGTGCGAGAAGGCGGCGTGGTGCGGATAGGACGACAACGTGTCGTATTCCGCCACCACCGTCCCTTGCGCGTCGAGCAGGATGTGGCGGCTGTCCTGGTCGCCCACCGCGATGTGGCGCTCATCGCGCGACAGTGCCATGTGCAGCATGTCCAGCGCCAGCGTGGTGATGGTGTTGCCACCCACCTCGTCGTCCATCTGGTTCTTGGGCCAGGTGTAGGGGCCGTCTTCCTCGAAGGTCTGCGGGTGCAGGCGCTGCACGCCCGTGCCGCTGCTCCCCGCGGTCAGCAGGTACACCCCGGTGGGGTTGAGCAGCAGTACGCGCTGTCCGTCGTTGAAGGGGATGAGCTCATCGCAGCGCTGCCCCAGTGGCCCTGCCGTCACGGCCACTTCGGGCGGCAGCCCCTCGTTGCCACGGGGCAGGTCAAAGCGCGCGATCACCGGGCCTTCGAAGCCGCGGTGCGTGGTGACCTGCTGGCCGTCGCCCTGCGCAAAGACCTGCCGGTCATGGGACCGGCCCAGGCCCCGCAGCGACGCCAGCGGCGTGTGGCCCACGCCGTGCAGCGCCACCCAGTGCGCGGCATCGTCATACGCCGGGCCGATGCGCGCCAGCACCCGGCCGTCTTCCAGGGCGATCACCGGTCCGATGAACCGGCCGGCTTTGGCGGCGCGCTGGACGTAGGCGTCCGGCGCAAACGCGAAGCGCTGGCGGAACCGGTCCCCCAGGTCTTCGTCGGCGTGGGCGTGGACCACGCGTGCGAGCTGCAGCACCGTGGGTGCGGCCTCCTTGCGCGGGTCGGAGGGCAGGGCTTCTTCATCGTCCTGCGGTTCTTGTCCACTGGGCTCGCCGTCGCTGCCTGCCACTTCCGCTGTGCCGTCCTCATCGCCAGACCGCTGCGCCTTCGCATCCATGGCCAACTGATGGGCCCGGATCGCCGCCACGTAGGCCTGTCCGTCGGCCTGCCATTGTTCAGACAAAGTCATCAGCTCCACCGGGAACACCCCAGCGTCCGGCACGTCGGGCGCCAGCGGCGGCAGCGCCAGCAAGTACACCGCAGCCTCGATGCGGCGGGCTTCGGCGTCGCGGGCCTGCTCGCGCTCATGCTCTTCGCGCAGCCGGGCCTGCACCAGCCGGTAAAAGCGCAGCAGGCGCGCCAAGTGGTCGGCAGCGCCGCGCGGCAAGGCCACGCGTGCTTCGTTCTGGCGCTGTGCGTGGGTGAACTCGACCAGCGCAGGCCCCTCGCGGGCTTCGTCCACATCGATCTGGTAGACGCTGTGGGCGTTGTCGTCGTCGTCCCCGGGGGCGGGGCTGCCGTTCTCCCAGCTGAACTTGAGCGCCCGTCCCCACGGCTCGCCGTCGTGCATGCAGGGCTGGCGCGCGCCCACCCACACGTCGTCCAGCCAGTGGCCGTTCTTGTCGCTGTCCCACCAGTCGTTGTAGCGCTCGGTGAACACGGGCAGGCTGGTGAAGTCCTCGATGTGCCGGGCGGTCAGGTCGGCCTGCAGCCGCTGGTAGAGCGGGTAGCGCGCCCGGTGCTGGCCCACGGCCTTGCGCACGTAGTCGAGCACGCCGCGCCAGGCGGTCTGGCAGGCGGCCCAGGCCTCGGGGGCAGAGTCGGGCGCCAGCGCTTGCCATTCGCCGGGCTCGCCGTCGGTGTAGGGGCGGTACACCAGCGTCAGCACGGGCGTCGTGGTGACAGGCCGGCGCAGCACGGCGGCTGCGAGCCGAGGCAGCAGGCCTTGCGGGGTGCGCACCATGTCTACCGACAGATAGAAGTCCCAGGTCTTCCAGACGGTGATGAACACGTTGTCGTCACGCTGGTCGCCATCGTCGTCCACATGCCGCTGGCAGACCGAGAAGTCGGTCTGCTGGAACCAGCCGTAGGCCTTGTGCTCCTTGTGCGCAATCACCGGGGTGCGCACCACCGCCAGGATGTTCTCCACGCTGATGGCATCGTCCGCGCACAGGTCCTGGGCCACGGGCCACTGGGCGTTGATCTCCTCGCTCGTGCGGGTGGCGCTGCCGCCCGCGCGCACCGCAGCCAGAACGCGGTCGCGGTCGAGCATGTGGTGCAGGCCGTCTTCGCCGGCGTCGATGCCGTCCTGGAACTCGTCGGGGAAGACCGCCCCCACGATCTCGCTGCCAAACTCTGCGCGGTGCGCCACGCTGCGCACTTCGTCCATCAGAAACTCCACCTGCTCGGGGCCCTGCACATGCACCGTGAAATCGTCCGTGAACAGCGCCACACGCGCCTGCAGGCCACCGGGCGCCTGCAGCGCGCCGCTGCTGCCGTCGCCCCATAGCAGGTCGTCCACCGCCAGGGCGTCACGCACATACAGCAGCGACCCGGCCAGCACCGCGTCGCGCAGGTGCGCGCTGCCCAGGACCACCAGGTGCGCTGCGTCGCCATCGTCCTCGGCCGTGAGGGCGCCGTCGATCTGCAGGCTGCCGTCGATGAGCACGAGGTACGGCGTCTCGCCCACCTGCGCTGCGCCTGCAAGCAGTGCGTGCAGTGGGTGGTTGCTGTCGAGCGCAGCGTTCAGGTGCAGCTCCGGTACCGTCACATCGCCCTGCAGATAGAGCACCAGCTCCTGGTCCAGCTCGCCGGGCTCGTGCTGGAGGCGCTCGCTGATAGAGCTCTCGGCGGGCAAATGGATGGCCACGTCGGCCAGCGGGAAAATTCGGGCAATGGGCATGGGCATAAGCGAGGGAGGGCGTCAGACCGGTACCAGGAACTGGCGGGCATGGTACATCGCTCCATCGCCCGCCGCGGTGGCAGCCGACGGCCGGTGCTGGCGTTCTTCGCTCGCGGTCTTTGACGCGGCCGCGTGCGCTTTCCGCCCATTGGGAACACAATCATGTGTCGTCTTAGCATCACCACCCCATGAGCCAAAATCCTCCCGCCTTTGAAGTCCTGCCGCGCGACCTGTCCGCCTACCGCCAGGGCAATGTCGGTATCGACTACGTGCACCGTTTCGAATCCGGCCAGCCCGGCCCCCACGTGCTGATCAACGCACTGACCCACGGCAACGAGATCTGCGGCATGGTGGCGGCCACGCACCTGCTCGACAGCGGCGTGCGCCCCCGCATCGGCACGCTCACCATCAGCTTTGCCAACGTGGCGGCGTACGAGTCGTTCGACCGCGCCCGCCCGTTCGAGAGCCGCCAGCTGGTGCACAACCTCAACCGCATCTGGTCCGCCGCCGAGCTCGACGGCACGGCCGAGAGCCCTGAACTGCTGCGCGCCCGCGCCCTGCGCCCCGTGGTGGCCGCGGCCGACCACATTCTCGACATCCACTCCACCAGCCAGGACGTGGAGCCCTTCTGGGTCTACCCGGCCTACCAGCGCAATGCCGATGTGGCGTTGTCCATCGGCCGCCCGCCGGTGCATCTGGTCATGCCCAGCGGCCTGGGCTCGGGCACGCCGCTCATCCAGCATGGCCTCCACGGCCAGGCTGACAGCCAGGGCGTAGCCTTGGTGGTCGAATGCGGGCAGCACTTTTTGCAGTCCGCGGCCGACATGGCCACGGCGGTGGTGCTCGATTTCCTGGCCCACTTCGGCCTCATCGATGTGCCTGCGGGACGCCCGGCGCCCGGCCCCCAGCGCCGCTACGAGCTGCTGGAGACCTGC
Organism: Acidovorax sp. Leaf191; assembly: GCF_001424425.1. Classification (GTDB taxonomy): domain Bacteria; phylum Pseudomonadota; class Gammaproteobacteria; order Burkholderiales; family Burkholderiaceae_C; genus Acidovorax. Next base: position 743,451 of record NZ_LMPT01000019.1, on the reverse strand, counting down.
ATGGTGCGCACGCCCGACTTTCGCTTTGCGCGTCCCATCCAGGGCTTTGAAGTGTTTGCCAAGGATGAACTCATCGCGACCGACGGCCCGCACGAGATTCGCGCGCTGTGCGACGACTGCACGGTGCTGATGCCCACGCGCGAGCCCATCGTGGGGCGCGAGGCCGTCTACCTGACACGGCCGATCTGAGGGCGCGCTGCCAGCGCTGTCCACGCAGCGGTCTGCCTGTGCCTCCTGTGCTGTCTGGCGTTGGGGCGGCACAGGCATGCAATCTATCGGCGTGCCGTCTCGCCGACAGGGGCTTGCGCGCTGGGGCACGGGCCGTGGGCTGCGCGCGGCCACACGGCTCTGCAGGCCGCCTTTGAAGCGTCCGTCGGCGGATGCCGCCAAAGTCCGGCATTGAGGTCAGGTTCGGTTCCACCGATGCATGACTCATAAAAAACCTGCTTCTTGAATCGTGCCTGCAGCCGCACATTCAAGCCTTGTTCAACCATGACAAGGTACCCATGAAGCGATTGATGTTCGTCCATTCACTGCTGAATGCGCTGCGCGCCCAGGTGCTGCAACGGGTCTGGCAATGGTCGCAACGGTACGGTGCATTGCGTGCACCGGCACGGGTCCCCTCGCGGGTCCCTGCATCCCAGCGTGACAACACGCGCCGCCGCTACCGCTACCGCGATTGAAGCGGCGGGCCTGCGGCCCGCCTTCGCCATGCCGTCTGGCATGACCCCATGCGTCCTGAACAACCACCCCATCGACAAGGAAGAACCATGCGCAGCTATTCCCACAACAGCCCCGAAGCAGCAGCCCGTATCGTCGCCCTGCTGCTGATATCCGACGGCAACGTCAGCCGCCAGGAGCTGGAGGCCCTGTACGGCCAGGACATCGAGCGGCAAATCGGCTTGGCACCCGGCGGATTCGCCCAGGTGCTCAACACCCTGTGCGAAGACCTGCTGATGGCCGCACACGAGCGCCGCGTGCTCACCGGCAGTATCGACCAGGCCACGCTGGACGCCGTCATGGCGGAAGTGACGGAGCCGGACCTCCAGCACAAGGTGCTGTACTTTGCCGACGCCGCCGCCATGGCGGACAGCCACGTGGCCGCAGAAGAAGCCTGGATCATGCGCGCGGCGCTGACACAGTGGCGTGTCAGCAAGCTGCCAGCGCAGGGCTGAGGCATGCGTGGGGCGGGCTGCAGCGGCCTGTCGATGCCCCCGCCGCCTCTGCATGCTGTTGCTAAGCTCTGCGCGCAGAGTCCACCATCTGCCGAACCAGCGGGTGGTGCTGCCCGCGGCGCGACCAGATGGCATGCACCTCTTCGCTGATGCCGGGGCATTCGCCCAGCATGCGCAAGCCCCGCACCAGCCCCACATCCTGCGCCCCCAACTGGCTGACCGGAAACACGCCCAGCCCCCGGGCGGCGAACACGGCCAGCAAGGCGCTGTCCTCGAACTCGCCCACGATACGGGGCCGCACACCGATGTCCTCGAACCAGTGGTCCAGCGTGGCGCGCAGCGGCGAATGGGCGGTGGGCAGCAGCACCGGCAGGTCCTGCAGCGACTGCGGAAAGTGGTCGCGCGCAGATTTGCGCACCAGCGACGCCGGCCCGTACCACTGCAGGGCAGAGCGCGCAATGCGTTCGCTGGACAGGCGCTGGTTCGGGTTGCGCGGCGCCGCCTGCCCGGCCAGCACCACATCGAGCTGGTGCAGGGCCAGCTCCGACAGCAGCTCGTCGAACTCCCCCTCGTGGCACACCAGGCGCAGGTGGGGCGTGCCCAGCACCGGCTCTAGCAAGGCATGCGCCGCCAGCTTGGAGATGCCGTCCGACAGCCCCACCGACAGCCGCGCCACCTTGGCACTGGCGGCTTCGCGCACCTCGTCCGGAATGCTCTGGCCCAACTGAAAGATTTCTTCGGCCCGCGCATAGGCCGCCTGGCCCGCCTCGGTCAGCGCAACACCGCGCCCGGACGGCTTGAGCAATTGGTGACCCAGTGCCTTTTCAAGATCGCGCACCTGGGCGCTGATGGTCTGCACCGCCATCTCCAGCCGGTCTGCGGCGCGGGCAAAGCCACCCTCCTTGGCAACCATCCAGAAATAGTAGAGGTGGCGGTAGTTCAGCATGGGGGTTAGCGGATCGAAAAAACCGAATACTAGGTTCGACCGGCCCGAATGTCCATGCATTCGCCTTCTGCGGACCACCACGCTCGCAGCCGGGGCTGCGCCACCGCGTTCTACGTCAGCAGCCGGTCCAGCAGCCGCGCCACATGCACCGCATCGCGCTGCGCGCCGTCCGCGATCTGGTGCCGGCAACTGGTTCCATCCGCCACCACGATGGCATCGGGGTTCTTGCGCACGGCGGGCAGCAGCGCGGCTTCGGCCATCTGCATCGAGACCTCGTAGTGCGATGCCTCGTAGCCGAAGCTGCCGGCCATGCCGCAGCAGGAGCTTTCGATGAGCTCGGTCTTGGCGTCGGGAATCAGGCGCAGCACCTCCAGGATGGGGGACACGGCGCCGAAGGCCTTCTGGTGGCAGTGGCCGTGCAGCAGGATGGGTCGGCCTGCGGGCTGGAGGGATGGGGCGAAGCGCCCTGCCTTGGCTTCGCGGGCGAGGAATTCTTCAAACAGCAGGGCCTGTTGGGACACCGCCACGGCCTTGTCGCCCAGGCCCATTACCAGGGCCTCGTCGCGCAGGGTGAGCAGGCATGAGGGCTCCAGGCCCACGATGGCGATGCCGGCCTGGGCCAGGGGGAGCAGGGCGTCGATGAGCGCACCGGCGCGCGCCTTGGCTTCATCGACCATGCCGGTGGCCAGGTACGTGCGGCCGCAGCAGTGGTGGCCGCCGGCCTTCTCCACGGTGTGCAGCACATACCCAGCCGCATGTAGCACGCGCGCGGCGGCCAGTGCGTTCTCGCTCTCGAAAGTGCCGTTGAAGGTGTCGACGAACAGCACGGCGGCCTTGCGGCCAGCCTGGGCGGCGGCAATGGTGTCGGCCCGGCTGCTGAACAGCGCCTTGTCGTGGCTGCGCCAGAAGGTGTCGCTGCGCCATGCGGGCAGCGAGCGTTTGGCGGAAAAGCCCAGCAGCTTTTCGCCCAGCCAGGCGGCACCAGGCACGGTGTTGCGCAGGTTGAGCAGCCAGGCGAAGTGGCTGGCCGTGCGCGCGTAGCCGGGCAGGTGGGCCACCAGCCGGTCCTTCAGGGTGTGGCCGTGGCGGCGCTTGTAGTGGTCCAGAAACTCGACCTTCATCTTGGCCATGTCCACGCCCGTGGGGCAGTCGCGCTTGCAGCCCTTGCAGCCCACGCACAGGTCCATGGTGTCGTGCATGGCTTCGCTGGTGAAGGCGTCGGGCCCGAGCTGGCCCGACACGGCCAGACGCAAGGTGTTGGCGCGGCCGCGGGTCAGGTGCTGCTCGTCGCGTGTCACGCGGTAGCTGGGGCACATGGTGCCGGCGTCGAACTTGCGGCAGTGGCCGTTGTTGTTGCACATCTCCACGGCCTTGGCGAAGCCGCCGGTCACGTCGCCACCGGTGCCGGGGGCGGTGGTCACCTCGGTCACCGGGTCGGCCTGCACGTTCCAGGCTGACCAGTCGAGCACGGGCGTCAGCGGGATGCGCTTGTACGGCTTGGGCGCCGTGGCGGGCGCGAAGCGGAACAGCGCGCCGTCGTCCATCTTGGGCGGGTCGATGATCTTGCCGGGGTTGTACAGGCCGATCGGGTCCAGGTGGTTCTTGATGGCGCGAAACGCCTCGTTGATCGCGGGGCCGAACTGCCATTCGATCCACTCTCCGCGGCACAGGCCGTCACCATGCTCGCCGCTGAAGGCGCCTTTGTATTGGCGCACCAGTGCGCTGGCTTCTTCGGCAATGGCGCGCATCTTGGCCGCTCCATCGGTGCGCATGTCCAGGATGGGACGCACATGCAGCGTGCCCACCGAGGCATGCGCGTACCAGGTACCGCGGCTGCCGTATTTGGCGAAGACCTCGGTCAGGCCGTCGGTGTACTCGGCCAGGTGTTCGAGTGGCACGGCGCAGTCTTCGATGAAGCTCACGGGCTTGCCGTCGCCCTTGAGGCTCATCATGATGTTCAGGCCCGCCTTGCGCACCTCCCACAGGTTCTTCTGCGGGGCTTCATCGGGCATCTCGACCACGCTGCCGGGCATGCCCAGGTCTCCCATCAGCTCCACCAGCTGGCGCAGTTGCGGGAGCAGGGCAGCCTTGTCCGCGCCCGAGAACTCCACCAGCAAGATGGCCGCGGGCTTGCCGATGAGGGCCGTCTCCACCGTGGGCCGAAAGGCCGGGTTGGCCAGCGCCAGTTCGATCATCGTGCGGTCCACCAGCTCCACCGCCGTGGGGCCGAGCTTGACGATGTGCTGCGCCGAGTCCATGGCCTTGTGGAAGCTCGGGAAGTTGACGATGCCCAGCACCTTGGCGCGCGGCAGCTCGCTGAGCTTGAGCGTCAGGCTGCGCGTGTAGGCCAGCGTGCCTTCGGAGCCGATGAGCAGGTGCGCCAGGTTCACGCTGCCGTCGGCGGTGTAGGGCTTTTCGCTCTGGTTGTCGAAGATGTCGAGGTTGTAGCCCGCCACGCGGCGCATCACCTTGGGCCAGCGCTCGGCGATCTCGCTGCGGTGCTGCTGGGCCAGGGCGTGCACGTGCTGCGCTATGGCGCTGGCGCGCGGGCCCAGCGTGGCCAGCGGGCCGAAGTCCACCAGCTCACCATCAGACAACCAGGCACTCGCACCCAGCACGTTGTGCACCATGTTGCCGTACGCGATGGAGCGCGAGCCGCAGGAGTTGTTGCCCGCCATGCCGCCCAGCGTGGCCTGGGCGCTGGTGGATACGTCTACGGGGTACCACAGGCCGTGGGGCTTGAGCTGGGCGTTGAGGTGGTCGAGCACGATGCCCGGCTCCACCGTGACGGTGCGGGCCTCGGCATCGAGCGCCAGCACCTTGCGAAAGTGCTTGCTGTTGTCGATCACCAGCGCCGCGCCGGTGGTCTGGCCGCACTGGCTGGTGCCGCCGCCGCGCGGCAGCACCGGCACCTTCAGGTCGCGCGCGATGTCGATGGCCACCGCGATGTCGCGCTCGGTGCGCGGCACCAGCACGCCGGCCGGCATGATCTGGTAGATGGAGGCATCGGTTGCGTAGCGCCCGCGCGAGCCGGCATCGAACAGCACCTCGCCCTCGGTCTCTGCGGCCAGGCGCCGCGCCAGCGCCTCGCAGGTCTCGTTGGGGGGCAGGGTGGTACCGGCTGGCTGCAGGGTGCTGGCGGGTTCGATGCGCATGGGAAAGGGGTCCTAGGTGGGGGCTTGGCGTCTCAATGGATAGATCTCGCCCGCGCGCAGCAGCTCCAGCACGGTGTCGCGCTTGCGCTGCACGTGGGCCACCAGCACGCGGCGCATGGCCTCGGCGTCGTGCGCGGCCAGGGCTTCGATCATCTGTTCGTGCTCGGCCACGGCCAGCTTCCACTTGGCCTCGTTCTGGTTGGTGCGAAAGCGCAGCGACTGCACGCGGGCGTTGATGGAGCGGTAGGTGGCCGTGAGCACCGGGTTGTTCGCCGCCTCGTTGATGGCGGTGTGGATGCTGGCGTTGATGCGGTAGTAGCCCGACAGGTCGCGCCGCGCGAAGCAGGCCATCATTTCGTAGTGCAGGGCCCGCAGCTCGGCCAGCTCGGCGTCGCCGATGCGCTGGGCCGCCAGTTCGCCCGACATGCCTTCGAGCGTGGCCAGCACCTCGAAGGTATTGACCACGTCGGCCTCGGTCAGCTTGACCGCGACCGCGCCGCGGTTGGGCAGCAGGTCCACCAGGCCTTCGGCGCCCAAGAGCTTGATGGCCTCGCGCAGCGGGGTCCGCGACACGCGCAACTGCTCGCTCAGCTCGCGCTCGTTGAGCTTGGCGCCGGGCGCAATGTGGCCCTCCACCAGCATGGTGCGCAGGCGCGCGGCGACCTGGTCGTGCAGCGCGAGGCGGGAGATTTCAATGATTTCAGCCATGGTGTGATTGGTGATTTGAATTTTGCATGCAAAAAATTATCCGAACAATCCTGCTGATTGAGGGTATACCCGCATGCAATCGCGGTTTTTGCATGCAAAACTGAAAAAAGAAAGGACGCTCCATGCTGCAACTCGACTTTCACCCTACGGGCCGCCACTTCCTGCAGATTCCGGGCCCGAGCCCGGTGCCAGACCGCATTCTGCGGGCGATGAGCCTGCCCACCATCGACCACCGGGGGCCGGAGTTCGGTGCGCTGGGACTCAAGGTGCTCTCGGGCATCCAGAAGATCTTCCAGACCCGCCACCCGGTGGCGATCTACCCCGCATCGGGCACCGGCGCCTGGGAAGCGGCCCTGTGCAATACCCTGAGCGCGGGTGACCACGTGCTGATGTTCGAGACCGGGCACTTCGCCTCGCTGTGGCAGAAGATGGCCACGCGCCTGGGCATCTCCACCGAGTTCCTGGCCTGGGAGGGCAAGGACGAGCACCTGCCCCTGGCCGGCGGCTGGCGCCGGGGTGTGCAGGCCGACCTGATCGAGGCTCGCCTGCGCAAGGACACCGAGCGCAGGATCAAGGCGGTGTGCGTGGTGCACAACGAGACCTCCACCGGCGTGACCTCCGACATCGCTTCGGTGCGCAAGGCCATCGACGCGGCAGGCCACCCCGCGCTCTTGATGGTGGACAGCATCTCGGGCCTGGCCAGCGCCGACTTCCGCCACGACGAGTGGGGCGTGGACGTGACCATCAGCGGGTCGCAAAAGGGCCTGATGCTGCCGCCGGGCATCAGCTTCAACGCGCTGTCGCCGCGTGCGCTCGAAGCCGCAAAGAAGGCCACGCTGCCCCGTGCCTTCTGGGCCTGGGACGAGATCGTGGAGATGAACAAGGACGGCTACTGGCCCTACACGCCCAACACCAACCTGCTGTACGGCCTGTCCGAGGCGCTGGATATGCTGCTGGCCGAGGGCCTGCCCAACGTCTTCGCGCGCCACCAGCGCTGGGGTGCGGGCGTGCGTGCCGCCGTCAACGCCTGGGGACTGCCCATCCAGTGCGCCGACCCGGCGGTGTATTCGCCGGTGCTCACCGGCGTGATCACGCCCGAGGGCGTGGATGCCGATGCCCTGCGCCGGCTCATCCACCAGCGGTTCGATTTGTCGTTGGGCACGGGCCTGGGCAAGCTCAAGGGCCGCATGTTCCGCATGGGCCACCTGGGCGACAGCAATGACCTCACGCTCATCGCCATGGTGGCGGGCGTGGAGATGGGGCTCAAGCTCTCGGGCGTGGCCTTGGCCGGCAGCGGCGTGCAGGCCAGCATGGACTACTTCGCCAGCCATGCGGCGCCCGCAGCGTTGAAGAAGGCGGCCTGAGCCTGCGGCTTTCGTTCGGCCTTGTTCTGACATATGGACCGGCCGGCGCCCGCGGGAGGTGCCGGCTGCTGAATGTGCGCATTTTTCCGCTCCCGCTGGCGGCCTGCCGAGGCCGCAGCGCATCGACCGATCCCGTGTTTTCCAGTCCCCACCGCCCGCCGTGCACTGCACGCGCGCCGCAGGGGCCTTGGCTTTGCTGAGTTCATTCAACCCGGCCCGCACCGACCAGGGCCCACGAAGGAGACAAGCGATGATGAAAAGACGTTCCCTGATCCAGTCCGCTGGCGCGGCGGCGGCCTCGCTCGGCGCCCCGCGCCTGTTTGCGCAGGAGTGGCCCACCGGCCCTGTGCGCATCGTGGTGGGCTTTCCGCCCGGCGGCGGCACCGATGCGCTGGCGCGGGTGGTGGCGGTCAAGTTGTCGACCTTGTGGAAGCAGTCGGTCATCGTGGAGAACAAGGCGGGTGTGGCCGGCGTGCTGGCGGCCGAGTACGTGGCGCAGCAGACCAGCGACGGCAGCACGCTGCTGATGGCGCACATCAACAGCCATGCGCTCGCGCCCAGCCTGCAGCCCAAGCTGCGCTACGACCCGCAAAAGGACTTCGTGCCCATCGTGATGGTGGGTGTCACGCCCAACCTGCTGATCGCGGGCCCGGCACAAAAGGCGCTCACGGTGAAGGAACTGGTGGCCCTGTGCAAGGCCAACCCGGGCAAGGTGACCTTTGGCTCCGCAGGCCCGGGCTCTGCGCAGCACCTGGCGCTGGAGATGTTCAAGCTGCAGGCGGGTGTGGATGCCTTGCACGTGCCCTACAAGGGCAGCGGCCCCGCGCTGGCCGACCTGATGGGCAACCAGATCCAGTATTGCTTTGAAACCATGACCTCGGCCACGCCGCATGTCAAAAGCGGCAAGGTGGCGACGGTGGCGCAGACGCGCACCAAGCGCGCCAAGGGGCACCCGGGCGTGCCCACCATGCAGGAACAGGGCTTCGAGGGTTTCGAGGCCACGACCTGGTATGGCCTGGTCGGCCCCGGCAAGCTGGCGCCCGGTATCGCGGACAAGATCAACCACGACGTGAACACCGTGCTGGCCATGCCCGATGTGCAGGAGCGCATGGACACCTACGGCGCCGAGGATGGCGGCGGCACGCGCGACAAGTTCAAGGATTTCATCGCCACCGAGATTGCCAAGTGGGGCAAGGTGGTGAAGGATGGCAATGTGAAGGTGGAGAGTTAAGTTACGTGACCCCCTGAGTCGCTTCGCGCCTCGGTCCCTTGCACGGTGGCACGGGCCTGGGCTGCGCTTTTTGTAGGCTGCGTGCGATTGCAAAATACTGGGATGAATCAGATGCAGACAGACAAAGACTCGACAAGCACATTGACCCACGCCCTGGTCGCCGCCTGGCAAACAGGCCAGACCACCAGCGCCCTGCCGTGGGCCGGGGCGCTGGGCGATGCGGCTGCGGCCTACGCGGCGCAGGAGGCTGTGGCCCAGGGCATGGGCTGGTTTCGGGCGGGCCCCGCGCAGCACTGGAAGTCCGGCGGGCCGCACCGCCAGGCCGTGCTCACGCATGCGCCGCTGCCGCCCGCGGGCGTGCGCACCAGCCCGGCCGACTATGCAGACATGCGGTTCCACACACCGGGCATCGAGGCCGAAATCGCGCTGCGCCTGGGCCGGGCCGTGTCGCCCGAACAAGCCGCGGCCATGACGCCGGCCACCGCGGGCCCATGGGTCGATGCGATGGCCGTGTCGATCGAGATCGTGGATTCGCGCTGGCAGGAAGGCGGCGACGCGCCCGCCCTGCTGCGCTTGGCCGACCTGCAGTCGCACGGCGCGCTGGTGCTCGGCGAGTGGGTGCCCTACGCGGCGCGGGACTGGGCCGCGCAGCCGTGCGAGGTGCGCATCGGCTCGCAAGCGCCGGTGGTGCGCCAGGGCACGCACCCGCTGGGCGATCCGGCCTGGCTGCTGCCGGTGTGGCTGCGCCACCTCACACGCAGCGGCGCGACCGTGCCTGCGGGCACGGTGGTGACGACGGGGTCCTGGGTGGGATTGCTGCAGGCCCAACGGGGCGACAGCGTTGTGGTGTCGTTCGACGGTGTGGGCAGCGCCACGGCCCAGCTGTAGCAATGCGCCGGGTGCGGGTCTGCAGGCTTGGCTGGTGAAGGCCTTGCCGCGGTCTCTAGAACGACGAGCCGGGCTGCGCCAGAAAGGCGGTTTCCTGGGGCGTTGAATTGCGGCCTAGCGCCGCGTTGCGGTGCGGGTAGCGGCCAAAGCGCGCCAGGATTTCCTGGTGGCGCTGCTCGAACTGCAGGTTGTGCTCCAGCCCCGGCTGGCTGAACAAAGCCATGGCCTGCGCGTGGATGGTGAGCGATTCGCTGTGCATGTAGGGCATGTACGCAAAGGCGCGCTGCTCCACGGGCAGCTCGGCATCGCGCCGGCTGGCCACCAGCTCCTGTGCGAGCGTCAGGGCCTGGGCATCCTGCGCAAACGCCAGGGCCGAGCCGCGGTGGATGTTGCGCGAGAACTGGTCCAGCACCAGGATTTCCGCCAGTCGGCCCCGTGCGCTGTCGCGCCAGGTCCAGAGTTCTCCCAGTCGCGCGGCCTCCCACGTGGCGCCAAAGCGGGTGCGGATCAGGTCGTCGACCTTGTCGTCCTGCGCAAAGTGCTGGGCTGGGCTGAGTTCTTCGAACCAGAACCGCAGGATGTTTTCTGAAGGCATAGGGGCAAAGGCTAGTCGTTGAAAAGGGCGGTTGGTGCTGCTTCAGCAGACCACAGTGGCTGTGAAAAGCAGCCCACGGCGGCGCGCCTTGGGGCGCCGCCGCAGCGTGAGTGCGGCCTGCCGCAGCCCGCCCTGGTGAGCCTCTTACTTTTGCGCGTCCTTGTCCAGCCGGATCTTGCCGTCGCGCACGTACTGGTTGAACTGGTCGCGCGGGATGGCGGCGGAGCCGACGGCGTCGTTGTCGGCGGTCCAGCTCAGCGTGGTGCTGTCCTTGGCGGGCTCAAGCTCCACAGGGCCCTTGGGGATGGTGAGCGGTGCTCCGTCGCCCGGGGTGTAGGTGACGTGGCCTGCAATGGTGGCGTGTTGTGTCATGCGATCTCCTTGCGCGGCGCGTGCCGCAGTACTGATCGCCCATTGCACTGCGACGCGGTCTGCGTGGCTGTAAGACCGCGCCCTGCGTGGGCGCGGGCCGCGTTCCAGCGTTGTGCTGTGGGGTGGCTGGCCGGTCAGGGCGGCACCACCGCCTGCGTACGCTCCTGCCGCACCAGGTACAGCCCGCTGCCGATGATGATGGCGCCGCCCAGCAGCGTGGAATAGCCCGGCACCGTCTGCCACAGCACCCAGTCCAGGCCCATGCCCCAGGCCAGGGCCGTGTATTCGAATGGCGCCACCACCGACGCCTGCCCGTGGCGGAAGGCCTCGGTGATCGCCAACTGCCCCAGAAAGCCTGTGACGGCGAGGCCTGCCACCAGCGGCCAGTGCGCCCGGTCCACACCCACCCAGCCGGGCCAGGCCAGTGCGCCCGCGCCCAGGGCCAGGAGCGTGGTGGTCCAGAACACCAGGCTGGCGCTGGAGTCGGTGCGGGTCAGCACCCGCCCCGTGATGGCCGACACGGCGTACCCGCAGGCGGCGCCCAGCACTGCGAGTGCCCCCAGCGTGAAGAACGCATCCTGGCTGGGCCGCAGCGCCACCAGCACGCCGACCATGCCCAGCGCAATGGCCACCCAGTGCGCGGCGCGCACCTTCTCGCGCAGCACCACGGTGGAGAGCGCGGTGATGAGCAGCGGCGCAATGAAGAACAGCGTGTAGGCCTCGGCCAGGCCCAGCTCCTTGAGCGCGTAGGCGAACAGCCCCAGCATCGAGATGTTGAGCACGCCGCGCAGCAGGTGCAGCGGCCAGCGCACCTTGAGCAGCCCGCGCACCTCGCCGCGCCACAGCACGTACAGGGCGACCAGCGGCAAGGCCGCCCAGCCGCGCAGCGCCGCCACCTGCATGGCGGGGTAGCTGGCCGACAGCGTCTTGAGCAGCGCGTCCATCAACGAAAAGCACCCCACCGCCAACACCATGGCGATGATGCCGCGCAGGTTGCCGGAGGCCTCGGCCTGCGCTGCGGTGGCGTCGTTGTCGGCGGCAGGGGCTTGCAGCGTGCCGGATTCGCGGGCCTGGCTCATGGGCACAGCGCCCCGTGGCTGCTGGCGGCGCAGGGCGCTTCAGGCGCCCGAGAATCTCCGCGCACAGTGCGCGTGGAATGGGGCATCGCTGCCGTGTGGCTTTGGGGAAGTGCGCGCTGCGCTGGTTGGCGGTGCATGGGACTGCCGGCGGCATGCGGGTGCTGTCTGCGCATGCCGAAGGCCCGTGTGGAGGAGGGCTAAAAAGTGTAGCGCACGCGCGGGCCGCTGCAGCCGCCCGCGTGGCAGGTTCCGCGCGCTCAGTCGTCTTCGCGCCGGGGTTGTGTGGAGGTGCGCGCCATCCGGTCGTGCAGCATCGGCATGGCCCACAGCACCAGCAGCGCCAGCAGCGTGCTCAGCACGGCCGTGGTCTCGCGGCCGAGGCCGGCCGCCACGCCGATGGCGGCGGTGAGCCAGATGCCCGCCGCCGTGGTCAGCCCCTTGACCTGGCTTTCGGCATCGCCCTTGAGGATGGTGCCGGCGCCCAGAAAGCCCACGCCCGCAATGATGCCCTGCAGCACCCGGCTGTTGTCGGCAGGCTCAATGCCCGCCTGCTGGGCCACCAGCACGAACAGGGCCGCCCCCATCGACACCAGCATGTGGGTGCGCACGCCGGCCGCCTTGCCCGCGTGTTCGCGTTCCCACCCGAGCAGGCCGCCCAGCACCCCGGCCATCGTCAGGCGCACGACGATGCGTGTGGCCTGGCCCACGTCGGTGACGTCCGAAAACTCGGACGCCACCGTGCTGGTGATTTCGTGCCAGATATCAGCCATGGGAGCGGTCCTTGGATGCGGCGATCAGAGCGGCGGGCGACTGCGTGCACGGGCACGGTGAACGCAGCGACATCAGTGGATACAGTGGGCTGGCAAGAGCATGCATGGTGCAGGGTTGGGATAGGTAGGGGTTAGCGATGAGGGGGCCGGCTGGGCCACCGTCCGCGCACTGTGCGCCTTGCCGCGGCAGCCGTCTACAGGCGACCGACCGCCCGGCGGGTAGGACACAGCCGACGCCGCCAGTCACGCAGGCCCCGTGTTGGACCAAAAAAGTGGCAAAAATATGCCTCTACCGCTCGCCAGTAAAGCGCCAGCAGCTATTAAAAACGGAGCGTTTCAATCACGCTCGGACACCGCGCGCATCAGGTCTTACATCCTTGTTCGCCAGGCTCGGGTCGCACCGCTTGCATGGCACCCTGCTGCGTGCCACGATGCGCGGTGGGCCCCCACGCCGCCGTTTGCCCAGGCCGCCGCCCCTGGGGCCTGGCGCGGCCCGGTGAGGAGCCCCCATGACCCCGCAGCGCATCGTCCTGATCCAGGGACACCCCGACGCCAGCGCGCCCCATCTGTGCCATGCCCTGGCGCAGGCGTACGCCCAAGGCGCCACCAGTGCCGGCCACGCGGTGCGGCACATCGACGTCGCCGCCATCGACTTCGCACTGCTGCGCAGCCAGCACGAATGGGAGCTGGGCTTGTTGCCGGCCCGGCTCAAGCCTGCGCAAGAAGACATTGGCTGGGCGCAGCACATCGTCCTTTTCTTTCCGCTGTGGCTGGGCGACATGCCGGCCTTGCTCAAGGGCTTTCTGGAGCAAGTGGCGCGGCCCGGCTTTGCTTTCACCACCGAGGGCAGCAACCCGTTCGGCCGCAAGGGGCTGACCGGCCGCAGCGCGCGCGTGGTCGTGACCATGGGCATGCCGGCGCTGGTGTACCGCTGGTACTTCCGGGCGCACAGCGTGAAGTCGCTGGAGCGCAACATCCTGGGCTTTGTGGGCATCGCCCCCGTGCACGAAACCCTGGTGGGCAGCGTGGAGCAACTGGGCGACGCCGGGGTGGCCAAGTGGAAGGCGCGCATGCAGGCGCTGGGTGCCAAGGCTGGGTAGCTGCGTAGGCGCGTAGAGCCCGCGCCTAGGGCCGGCCTGCTGCCGGCAGGTCTCCAGACAGGTCTTTCGGCAGGTCTTTCGGCAGGTCGTCGGCACGCTGCCAGGGCAGCACCGTCAGCAGTCGCTCCCAATCTGCCGTGGGGGCGGCGTCCGGCGCAGGTCCATTGCCACCATCGTCCACTGCGCGGGGGCTGATCGGCAGCGCTGCGGGCCACTGCAGTCCGCTCTCGAACGTCATGTGCACCCCGCTCACCGGGTGCGGTACCGTCAGTTGCCACGCATGCAGCCACAGCCGCTGCTGGCCCAGGCGCTCGGCCCACCAGCGGTTGATGGGACCCTTTCCATGGGTCGCATCGCCGATGATGGGGTGCGCCAGGTGCTTGAGGTGGCGGCGGATCTGGTGGCGCCGGCCTGTGGTCGGTATGGCCTCGACCAGCGATGCGCGCGTGCTGGCAAAGCGGGCGTCGCTGGCCTCTGGCAGCGTGAGCTGCGCCAGGCGCTTGAAGCGCGTGTGGGCCTCCTGCACCGCGGCATCGGCCGGTGCGTCATCAGGCTTGAGCGCGTGGTCCACCTCGATGGCACCCGGCGCCCAGCCGCGCACCAGCGCCAGATAGCGCTTGTGCGTGGCCTGATGCTCGAAAGCCTGCGACAGCGCGCGCGCCGCATCGCTGTGCAGCGCCATCACCAGCACGCCGCAGGTGCCCTTGTCCAGCCGGTGCACGGGGAACACGTGCTGGCCCAGCTGGTCCCGCAGGGTCTGCATCACAAAGCGCGTTTCGCCCGCGTCCAGCCCCGTGCGGTGTACCAGCCAGCCGGCGGGCTTGTAGACGGCCACCAGGTGCTCGTCGCGCCAGAGGATGTGCAGGGGAGGGTGCATGAAAGAGGCCGGGCCGGTGGCGCAGGCCGAATGAGGGAAGGCGCGCATTGTGCAGCACGCCGGGCGTACCTACACTGCGGCGATCAAGTGTATGCAAAGGATTGCTGCGTATGTCGGCCGGAGACTGGAAAGACATGTATGCCGCCGCCCTGGCGGGCGACCTGGCGCTGGTGCGCCACCACATCGGCGCGGGCGTGAACCCCAACTACCAGCACCCCGAGATCCTGTGCACCCCGCTGGTGGCGGCCCTCATCCACGGGCACGATGCCATCGCGCACTACCTGCTCGACCACGGCGCAGACCCGCAACTGCGCTCGGAGTTCGACGGCATGACGCCGCTGCAGGCGGCCCGGCGCCATGGGCGCACAGAGTTCGTCACGCTGCTGCGCGAGCGCGGTGCGCGGGAGGTCAAGACCCCCTTCTGGTGGCGCTGGCTGCCTTTGTAGAAGCCCCCTGAGTCGTATGCGGTGCAGACGATTCAGATGATCCAGACGATTCAGACGATTCAGACGATTCAGACGATTCAGACGCCAGCCGCTTCCTTCGCGCGCATCTTGGCGGCGATGTATTCGCCGTGCGTCACATGCAGCAGGCCAGCGACCTTGCTGATGGTGTGCATCTCGTTCTCGTCCAGGCGTGCGTCGGCGTACGCCACCTGCCACATGGCTTCGACCAGTTGCACCTTCTGCGGCTGCGTGAAGTGGTCGTTCAGGCTGCCGGTGAAGCGCTGGTAGTCGTAGGCGCTGCGGGAGGTGTCGACGGCCAGCTCCAGCAGGCGGTCCAGCTCATCGCCCGCCAGGTCGAACTTGCTGCGCAGCGCGGTGACCATGGCCGTGCGTTCGGCCGGGTCCATGGCCGCATCGAACCGCACCACCTCCACCAGCAGCACGGCGGCGGCCAGTTGCACGGCGTGGGCCTGGTCTCGCGCCGTGGCGGTGTGGGCCGGTTGCATCAGGCTGTCGAGCAGGTCTTTGAGTGTCTGGAACATGGGGTGTGCTTTCTGTGGAGCCGGGGCGTGCATGTACGCATGGATGGAGGCCGCAGGGCCGCGCTTGGTTCCCTGGCTGGCGATGCAGTGCTCGCCGCCTGCCACCGCCCCGGCGACAATCGGGGGCCATGACGAAGAAAACCATACTCCCCCTGCAACTGCTGGTTGCCCCCGACAAGAACGACCCGGCCCCGCTGATCCTGTACCACGGGCGCAACTGCCCCGATGGCTTTGGCGCGGCGCTGGCCGCATGGCTGTACTACGGCGACCGTGCCGAATACGTGGGGCTGGACCACGGCGATATCACCACCGTGGACGACCTGCCGCCGGTGCAGGGCCGGGCGGTCTACATCCTCGACTTCTCGTTCGCCGCCGAGGTGATGACCGCCATCGACGAACGCGCGGCCAAGCTCGTGATGCTGGACCACCACAAGAGCGCGGCCGAAAAGCTCACCGGCTTTGCCTGCCGCTGCGGCGTGGTGCACTTCGACATGAGCAAGTCGGGCGCGCGCCTGGCGTGGGAGTTCTTTCACCCGCACGAGCCCGTGCCCGCGCTGCTGCAGTATGTGGAAGACCGCGACATCTGGAAGTGGGAGTTCCCGGAAAGCGGGGCCTTCCTGTCAGCGCTCGACATGGAAGAGCAGGGCTTTGCGCGCTGGCAGCAGATCGCGGCCTTCACGCCCGACGAACTCACGCAGTTCATGGCCCGCGGCGCGGCCATGGACGAGAAGTACCGCAAGCTGTGCGCAAGCATCGCCGAAGGCGCGCAGCCGCTGGTGTTCAACGGCATCACTGGCCTGATGGTGAACGCGCCCGGCATGTTCCACAGCCTGGTGGGCGACATCCTCTCCGCCAAGACCGGCACCTTCGCGCTGATGTGGAGCGCGGGTGAGAAGGGCGTGAAGGTGGGCCTGCGTTCACAGCGCAATTTCGACTGCATCGCCCTGGCCGAAAGCATGGGCGGCGGCGGCCACGCGCAGGCGTGTGGTTTCAAGATGAAGATCGAACGCCTGCCCGAACTGCTGACGGGCACCTTCAACGCCTGACCCGGCCGATATCGAGGCTCTGCAGGCCGCTACCGCTTGATAGGTGAGCGCTGGAAGCTATTGAAAATATAGCAATCGATTGCGGCTACACCAGCCGCAGGTCCACGCCCCGCGTGCCAGGGAACACCCTCCCCACGGCCGCAGCGTTGAGCCCGTACATCCGTGCGAACAGCCCGCCCAGCACCGCACGGTAGTCGTTGAGCACCGGGTAGTCGCGGTTCTGGAACAGCGTGGTGGCCGACAGCGCCTGCTGCTCGCCCGCAATGCGCCCGCCGCCGACGCCGCCGCCCAGCACCCAGAAGACGGTGCCGTGGCCGTGGTCGGTGCCGCGGTTGCCGTTTTCGCGGAAGGTGCGGCCGAACTCGCTGACCACCACGACCACGGTGTTCTTCCAGGCCGCCGTGCCCATCTCGTCGGCAAAGCCCGCCAGGCCGCGGCCCAGTTCTTCGAGGCGGTTGGCCAGCGCGCCCGTGGCGTTGCCCTGGCCCACGTGCGTGTCCCACCCGCCCACGTCGACAAAGCCCAGGTGGTAGCGCGTCTGCATCAGCCGCGCCATGCGGCGCGCCGTGCCTTCAAAGCCCTTGGTGCTGAGCGCATTGCGGCTGGCGGCATCCATTTCGCCCTGCATGCTGCGGGCCACCTCGCCCTGTGTGGCAAAGCCCTCGGCCACGGGCCGGGCCAGGCTGGTGCTGCGGTACATCATGTCGATGAGCCCAGCCTGCCGCTCGTCCACGCCGGGCTTGCCGGCCGCGGCGGCCAGCGCCGTGTTGGGGACATCGACCATGCCGCGCAGCACCAAGGGGAGGGTGCTGGTGAAGGCCATCGGCGATGCGTCTTGCTGCCTGGCGCCCAGCTCGGCCGCCAGGCGGTTGAGGAAGCCCGACCCATAGTCGCGCCGCCCCGCCAGGGGCTGACCCAGCTCGATGCTGTCCTGCGTGTCGAAGTGGCTGCGCGACAGGTCTTCGGTGCCGGCAAATGGCACGAAGGCCAGCTCGCGCCGCTGGTACAGCGGCAGCATCGACTGCGCCAGCACCGGGTGCAGGCCCCAGTCGCCGGTCAGCTCCAGCGCGCCGCCCTCCTGCCCGGGGCGGGCGATGGCGATGTTGGGACGGCTCTCGTAATAGAAGCTGCTGCTGGTGGGCACCAGCAGGTTCGCGCAGTCGTACCCGCCGCGCAGGAACACGAGCAGCAGGCGCGCGTCGCCTGCGCGCGGGGCAGCGGACACCTGGGCGGAAGCGGTGGCAATGCCCAGGGCGCCGGCGCCCAGAGCCTGGAGATAGTGTCGTCTCAGCATGTGATCTCCTTGAATGACGTCGGCGCATGGCATGCACTGTCGCGCTCGAAATTCGCACTCCCGAAGCGAGGGCAGCCGTGCAAGGGCCGCCCCGCCGCACTGGCTGCGTCCCCCTTCCCGAACCGCGCAGCGGGTCGAGAGAAGGGGCTGAAGGCCGCGGCTCCAAGCCTGCCTGCGCAGGCTTGGACGTGCCTGAAGAGCGACAGCCTCCGGCGGACGCACCGAGGCGCGAAGCGACTCAGGGGGATGTACTCCATCTCTAGCCGTGCATGAATTCGGGAGATGAAAGGAACAAAAGGTTCCACTCCCGCGGCGAATTTGCCTGGACCAAAGCGGCGCGTGTGGCAGGCGCCAGGGTGGCGTCGATCTGGCGCAGGTAGGGCGTCTGCGACAGCGCAGGCGGCGGTGTGCGCTGGCCCGGCGCTCCCACGTTGGCGACGGCGCCGGCACCCAGCGCGCGGGCTGCCTCGAAGCGCGTGCTCATCTGGCCCGAGCCCGACCAGGTGGCGGCGTCGAGCGGGTACCCGTCGGGCGTGGCACGGCCGTACAGGGGCTCGGCCAGGCGCTGCAGCCAGCCCAGCAGGGGCTCGGTGGTGGCCAGCACCGGCTGGTCGCCGTGCACCAGCCGGGCACCGGCCAGCACGTACTGCACCGGGTCGCGAAAGCGCTGGCCCAGCGAGGCCTGGAACTCGCCCGCCTGGAACAGCGCGGCCAGCACCGCGGCGATGTCGCCGTCGGTGCGCTCGAAGGTGCGGGCCAGGGTGTCGAGCAGGGCGGGCGAGGGCGCGTCGCCCACCAGGTAGACGGCCATCTTGCGCGTGATGAAGCGGGCCGTGGCGCTGTGGCGGGCCAGCCGATCCAGTGCCTCGTCCAGCTCTGCCAGGCCCTGGGCGCGCAGGGGCTGGCCGAGCAGGGTCTTGGCGTCCCAGTCGTGGCGCGCGGGGTTGAACTCGAACAAACCCTGGCGAACGTAGTGGGCGCGCAGCGCCGGCTTCATGCGCGGCGGCTCGTCGTCCAGCGGGCGCATGCTGACCCCGACGCCCGTGAGCACGCGCGCCAGCTCCTGCACGTCTTGCTGGCTGTAGCCGCCGCCCACGCCCAGGGTGTGCAGCTCCATCAGCTCGCGGGCGTAGTTCTCGTTGATGCGGCCTGCGGCGTTCTGCACGTTGTCCAGGTAGTACAGCATGGCCGGGTGGCGCGTGGTGGCGCCCAGCAGGTCGCGAAAGCGGCCCAGCGCATGCGGGCGCACGGCGCGCTCTTCATAGTCGCCCACGGCGGCGCGCAGGTTGGCCTTGCCGGCAAAGATGTTGAAGTGGTTCATCCAGAACCAGGTCATCTTCTCGCGCAACTGGGCGGGCGAGTACAGCGCGCGCAGCACGAACCGCTGGCTGGCCTCGCGCTGCAGGTTGCGCATGTCTTTTTGCCAGGCCTCCAGCGCGGTCTTGCGTTCGTCTTCGGTCGGCAGCGCGCGGGCTTCGCGCTGGCGCTCCTGCATCTGCAGGGCCAGCGTTTCGAACGGGGTGCGGGTGATGGCCATGGCGTCGATCTGCGACTGGGCGTCAGCGGGCAGCGGCGCGTCGGCGGGGGCCCGCAGCTGGCTGGCCAGCCAGGCCTGCATGCCCTGCGGCGCCATGGCCTGCGCGCCCTGCGCGGTACTGCCCCAGGTGATGCGGTCCATCAACCGCGCGCGCACGGCATCGTCGGCTGCGTCGGCCGGTGCTGCGGGCACGGCGGCCCAGGTGGGCAGGGCCGGCAAAGCACTGGCCGATGCGCCCAGCGCTGCGAGTGCCAGCCACTGGCGGCGGTTGATGGGCGGGGTGGTGCTCAACAAAGCGGGTGGGTCGTGGCGCATGGTGCGGGTATCCTGCAAGCCCATCGATGCCAGGGCTGGAGCGCCATGCTGCGCTTGCCGCGCAGCCAAGGCAAGGCCCCGCAGCGGGTTTTACCCACGCGATACAAACGCGCCGAAGGTTGTGAGCAGCTGTAGCGGCCGGCCATGTCGAGCCGGCACTGCGCGGCCCGGCGAAGCTACCGTGCCTGCGCGGCTTCCTCGAACTTGTCCACCTTGCGCAGCGGCTTGAACACCGTGGCCCAGGTCGCCACCACGCCCAGCGTGCACAGGCCCCCCACGATGGCGGCAGGCACTGCGCCCAGCCAGGCCGCGCTGGTGCCCGCGCGGAACTCGCCCAGTTCGTTGGACGAGCCGATGAACAGCATGTTCACCGCGTTCACCCGCCCGCGCATGGTGTCGGGGGTCGAGAACTGCACCAGCGCGCCGCGGATGTAGACGCTGACCATGTCGGCCGCACCCGCCACCAGCAGCGCTGCGAACGACAGCCAGAACACCGTGGACAGCGCAAACACCAGGTTGGCCGCGCCGAACACCGCCACGGCGATGAACATGGTGCGCCCCACGTGGCGGTTGAAGGGGCGCATGCTCAGGTACAGCCCCGCGCTCACCTCGCCCACGGCCATGGCGCTGCGCAGCGCCCCCAGGCCCGTGGGGCCCACGTGCAGGACCTCGTGGGCGTAGATGGGCAGCAGCGCGATCACGCCGCCCAGCAGCACGGCAAACAGATCGAGCGAGATCGTGCCCAGGATGATGGGCCGCGTGCGGATGAAGGTGATGCCCGCGCCAAAGCGCTCGAACATCGTGCCCTGCGTGGGGCCGGGCGCGGTGGCGTGCGCCACCACCACGCGCAGCAGCAGCACCACGCCGAGCGCAAAACACGCGCAGCACACGGCGTACGTCAGCTCGCCGCCGCCCAGCGCATACAGCAGCCCGCCCAGCAGCGGCCCGCCGATGCTGGCCACGCGCATGAGCATGCTGTTGGCCGCAATGGCCTGCGCGAGCTGGGCGCGGGGCACGATCTGCGGCAGCAGGCTTTGCATGGCCGGGCCCGAGAAGGCGCGCGAGCAGCCGTACAGCACCAGCACCGCATAGATGCCCGCCACCCCGCTGGCCCCGTGGCCCGACAGCCACCACAACAGTGCGCTGCACACGCCGCCCACCGACCAGCTGATGGCCAGGATGCGCTTGCGCTCAAACCGGTCGATGAGGTCGCCCGCCGGCAGCAGCAGGCACAACATGGGCAGGAACTGCGCCAGGCCCACATAGGCCAGCGCCAGCGGCTCGCGCGTCAGGTCGTACACCTGCCAGGCCACCACCACCGCCTGCACCTGCGTGGCCACTACGGCCACCACCCGGGCGATCAGAAACGAGATAAAGCCGGAATGGCGGTAGACGCTGGCCGTCTCGGCATCGGGTGCCGCAAGGGTGGGTTGGGGGGCTGTCATGAAAAGGCGAAAGGCAGGCAGGGCGGCCGGCCGCAGCGCGTGCCGCAGGGGCCGGGGGAAAGACCCTTCGATGCTACTGGCTTAGCCGCGCGTTTGCCGGGCGGCGAGGTAAAGACCCGCAGAAACCGGCCGACGCCAGCCATCAACGCTGCAGGCGTCGCAGCCACCTTCAATGCCGGCTGCGGCGGTGCCGGTAGTCCCACGGTGCCAGCGGGCGTGGCTGCGACCACAGGCCCGTGCTGCTGCTGCGCGCCTGCCGCTGCAGGGGCGCCAGGTGCGGGTGGGCGCTGGCATACGGCGTGTACACCCAGGCCAGGCCCGCACGCACCTGGGCCGTGGCCACGTCGGTGCCGCCGCAGCGCACGTTGGCCACCGTGCGCCCGTAGCTGTCCTCATCCACCGGCTGCAGCGCGGCGCGCTGCTTGAAGCACAGTCGCGCCAGGTTCTGCCGCGACTTCTGGCCGAACGCCTGGCGCGACTCCGGCGCGTCGATGGCGGCCACGCGCACCTTGACCTGCTGGTAGGCCCCGGGCGTGCCGCAGCGGGCCGTGAGGGTGTCGCCGTCGCTGATGGCGACGACCAAGCAGAGCAGGGTGGCAAGGGGCACGGTGGGGGTGCGGCAGGTTCGAGCGCTGGCGACACAGCGCAGCGCTTGGCATTCAGGGGGGATTCACGCTCCATCGCAGGATGGGTCAGCGCGATTAGCTATCAATAGTATAGCTGCTGGACGTCTCGGACATGCCGTGTCCTGCCGTAACAAAGGCGTGCAAGGCGCACCTTGCTTGCTGGGGACGCTACGGCTGACCGTTTTTTAGGCAACGCGTCGCACGCCAGTGCTGGCGCGGGTTCCGGGGTTTGTCCCCGGATTTATCCACAGCTTGTTGCACATCCGACGGGCATAACTCGCCATGGCCCTCCAGGCGCGTGAGTAGGTGGCGCGCACGCTTTTTGGCAAAGGGCCGCAAGCTATCTTTTCAGGAGCGTTGGGGCCGCCCCCGTGGGCCGACGGTGCAAATTGATACGTTCAGTCGCCTTTTCCTGACGGCTGCGTGGCTCCGCTGGCGGCATAGTGCAGTGCAGCATCCCGCGTGCGCCGCAGTCCGGAGTTTCTAGAATCCATGGAACCCGGTGTGGCACGCGCCGTCAGAGCAAGCGGGGCGGGCCGCCCTGCTGCGGGCCCCTGCCAGCGCCATACGGAATTGGTGAGAACGACATGACACAGACCCAGATCCAGACACACAACCAGGACCACCTGTTGCCCAGCCTTGCATGCCAACCGACGCCGTCGCTGACGGCCTCTCCCCTCGACACGGGCCGTTGGCGGCCCGCCGTGCGCAGCGCTGCCGCCGCCGTCTTGGCGGGCGGGGCGCTGCTGCTGGCCGGCTGCGTAGGCACCAACGTGAAGACCTTCGGCGTGCAGGAAAGCTTTGGCTCGGTGAGCACCTACTCGCGCATGTTCGACGCCACGCCCGCCCAGACCTGCGAGGCGTCGCGCCGGGCGCTGCTGAGCCAGGGCTACATCATCTCGTCGAGCAGTGCAGATTTGGTGGAAGGCAAGAAGAGCTTCCAGCCCGAGGCCGAATCGCATTTGCAGATGGTCGTGCGTGTGGTCTGCGTGCCCGAGGCCAGCGACGGCAAGGTGAGCCTGGGCTTCGTCACCGCGCTGCAGGACACCTATGCGCTGCGCAAGACCAACAACTCCGCCAGCCTGGGCGTGGGCGCCATCGGTTCGGTGTCGCTGCCGCTGTCGGCCAGCAGCGAATCGATGGTCAAGGTGGGCAGCGAGACGATCTCCAAGGACACGTTCTACGAAAGCTTCTTCGACCTGGTCAAGCGCTACCTGATCATCGATCAGGCACAGGCGCTGGGCGGCTGAGCCCACTGCGGTGGTTCTGTGCCACCCGCGCCAGCCTTGACGGCGTGCGCTGCGTTCTCAGACTGCCTGCGCGCGCCAGCGCTCCACATGGCCCCACCCTTGCGGCCACGCGCCCAGGCCGCTGTCGGCATTGATGTGGCCTGCCGCGCCCAGCACCACATGCTCGGCGCCCCATGCCGCGGCGCGCTGCGCTGAAAAATCCGGCGTGGAGTAGGGGTCGTTGGTGCTGCTGATGAGCGTCAGGCGCCGCATCGGCGGCAGGGCGCCCGGCAGCGGCGCAAAGCCTTGCGCATCGGCTGGAAAGTTCGGCCCCAGCGGGTCGGGCACAGCCACCAGCAGCATGGCGTGCACGGGCCTCGTGCTCAGGGCGGCCCACTGCGCCGCCACCAGGCAACCGAGGCTGTGTGCTACCAGAATCGGCGGTTCGCTCGCGCGGGCCACGGCAGCGTCCAGCGCCTGCACCCAGTCGCTGCACACCGGGTGGTCCCAATCGGACTGCTGCACGCGCGAGACGCCGGCATGCTGCGCTTGCCACAATGATTGCCAGTGAAGGGGACCGGAGTTGTGGATGCCGGGCATGAGCAGGACAGGGCGCATGGCGTGATGCTTCTTGAAGTGTTGAAAGACCGCCTACGATAGGCAACGCGCGCGTCCCCCGCCAGGGGACATCATCGAAAAGCGTGCCTCCAAACCTTGAACTCATCGCCTGCTGGCAAAGGACCTTGCACGTGGAACTGGACAAGAAAGACCGGCAGATCCTCATGGCGCTGCAGCGTGATGCGCGGCAGAGTTTGTCGGCGCTGGGCAAGCAGATCGGCCTGTCGCAGCCCGCGATGAGCGAGCGCGTGAAGAAGCTCGAAGACTCAGGCGTGATCGCCGGCTACGCGGCCCGCATCGACCTGGCGGCGGTGGGCCTGGGCCTGCAGGCCGTGGTGCGGGTGCGCACCACGCACGAACACATCCAGCGCTACGTGCAGCTGTTCCAGTCCATGCCCGAGGTGCTGGACGCCGTGCGCGTGACGGGCGAAGACTGCTTCGTGGTGCGCTGCGCCTTCGGCCAGCCCGCGGACCTGGAGCGCGTGGTGGACGCACTGGCTGCGCACGGCAGCGTGTCCACGTCGCTGGTGCTGTCGCACCCGGTGAGCAAAACGGTGGCGCTGGACTGAGCGTCGTTGGAGCCAAAAAGGCTGCTACCGCTTGCTGATAAAGCGCTACCAGCTATACAAAGCATAGCAATGGGCAACACGCGAATCAGGGCAGCTGCACCGCGTAGCGCAGCTCCGCAAAGAGGCCGCCCAGCGTGGCCACCGACTGCAGGCGCAGGGCCGCCGGCTGCGTGATCTGGCGCGGCAGCAGCGGCGCGCCCGCGCTCAGCGTGACCGGTGCGACCTGCACGATCAGCTCGTTCAGCAGGCCTGCGCCGATGGCGTGTTGCAGCATCCATTCGCAGGTGTGCGACCCCATGGCCAGCGCGCCCACATCGCGGATGAAGGCGGGGTAGCTGGAGCTTTCGATCTCGCCGAACTGCAGCAGCCAGTTCAGGTCGTGGTCGGGCGTGGCGATGAATCCGTCCAGGCTGCACGCGCTGTAGAACTGCGTCGTCATGACGTTCCCTCGTGTCTGGGTGAGCCCGGCACTCCAGGGACCCTCTGCACGAATCATCGCGCCGTGTGCATCGGCAGTCTCGGGCGGCCTGCGGCGTTGCCAATACTCGCAATAGCTACGGCTATGGCTGCGTTTTGCGCCTTGCACTCCATCCCGATCCGCTGCGCACACTTGGCAGCTCGATGCGTGCAGAGGATCCCTAGGGCGGGCTGGTGACAGCGTGCTGGCAGCAAAGAATTGCGATCCATGCAGTGCCGGCCCTGAAGGGCAGCGGGGTGGCAGGCGAAACGCAGCGCCGCAGGGCTCGCGCGGGCACGCGG
Source organism: Acidovorax sp. Leaf191 (assembly GCF_001424425.1). Classification (GTDB taxonomy): domain Bacteria; phylum Pseudomonadota; class Gammaproteobacteria; order Burkholderiales; family Burkholderiaceae_C; genus Acidovorax. The sequence goes on along the minus strand of NZ_LMPT01000019.1, from coordinate 718,765 downwards.
ATAAGCGCCATCGGGTGGGTCATCAATGGTTCAAGAAAAATTGTATTGAGACAATTGATGGTCGTATTTGACAATAAAACCCGAAGAATTGAGACTGCATGCACCGCCACACGGAGCCCCTGCAGCCATGAAACGCCTGACCGAGTACACGACTTTTGCCGACGCCCAGAGCCACTTCGCGGCCGAGCGCCTGTGGGATCTTTTTGACGGGGACCGCAGCGCTTTCAACATCGCCCACGAGTGCGTGGACCGCCACGCCGGCCAGGGCCGCGATGCGGTGATCGTCTGCCGCGCGGACGGCGTGGACGAGACCATCACCTTCGACGAACTCTCGCAGGACTCCGCCCGGTTCGCGCATTACCTGGAAGGCCGCGGCGTGCAGCGCGGCGACCGCGTGGCGATCATGCTGGAGCCCTCGCGGGCCTTCTACACGGCCATGTTCGGCGTGATCAAGCGGGGCGCCATCGCCGTGCCGCTGTTCACCCTGTTCGGGCCCGACGGCGTGCGGTTGCGGGTAGGAGACTGCAAGCCCAGCCTGCTCATCACCAACGAAGACAAGCGCGAGGTCGTCGCGGGCCTGGGCACCACGGCGTTCGAAGTGTTCGACGGCGCCCTGTGGCAACAATTGCAGGCGCTGCCGGCCACCTACACCAGCACATCGCAGGCCGACGACCTGGCCGTGTTCCAGTACACGTCGGGCACCACGCGGGAGCTGCCCGAAGCCGTGAAGCACACGCACAAGGCGCTGGTCACGCTGATGGTGGCCGCGCTCTACGGCACGGGGCTGCGGCCTGGCGACCGGTTCATGTGCCCGTCGTCACCTGCCTGGGGGCACGGCTTGTGGCACGGCACGCTGGCGCCGCTGGCGCTGGGCCTGACCATTGGCAGCTACAGCGGCCGCTTCAGCGCCGAGCGCTTGCTGCAGGCGCTGTCGGTGCATCGCTTCACCAACATGTCGGCCGCCGCCACGCACTACCGCATGATGAAGAACTGCGGCAAGGCGGGCGACCACAGCTACCACTTCGACAAGCTCTCGTTCACCGGCGAGCCCATCGACGACGATACGGCCGACTTCGTGCAGCAGCGTTTCGGACTCGAAGTCTGCAGCATGTACGGCACCACCGAGATCGGGGTCGTGCTGGCCAGCTATCCGGGTGCAACGGACTTTCCGGTCCAGCGCGGGTCCCTGGGCAAGGCCGTGCCCGGCACGCGTGTCGAGGTGCACGACGCCAACGGCACGGTGTGCCCGCCCGGCACCACGGGCCAGCTCATGGTGCTGCGGCGCGGCCAGTGGATACCGACCAAGGACCTGGGCCGCACCGACGCGGACGGCTATTTCTTTCACGGCGGGCGTGCCGACGACGTGATCATCTCCGCCGGCTGGACCATGAGCGCCGTGGAGATCGAGAACGTGATCCTCATGCACGAGGACGTGCTCGAAGCGGCGGTGATCGGCGTGCCCGACGCACTGCGCGGCCAGGTGGTCAAGGCGTTCGTCGTGTCGCACCGCGCGCGCAGCGACGGCTTCGTCGAAGAGCTGCAGGGCCTCGTCAAGACCAAGCTCAGCCAGCACGAGTACCCGCGCCACATCGCTTTCGTGGCGGAGCTGCCCAAAACCCCTGCGGGCAAGGTGCACCGCAAGGTGCTGCGCGAGCGCGAGGCCGCCGCCGCCGTGGCCTGAGCGGCTGCCCCGCTTCCCCTCCGTGCTTTCCCTTTTCTTCGCCCTTCCTTTTTCGCTTTCCGTTGCTTCCCCGTTTTCGCCCATCCACAACCCAAGGAGACTTCACCATGTCCACCGCCACCACGCCGCAGCGCAGCTTTCCCAAGATCACCGACAGCGGCCTTGACGAACTGCGCGAACGCATCGGTACCAAGATCGGCCAGACGGCCGAACCCTGGTGCTACGAGGCCACGCGCGACAACATCCGCCACTATGCGCACGGCATCGGCGACGACAACCCGCTGTGGTGCGACCCCGACTACGCGGCCAAGAGCCACTACGGCGGCATCGTGGCGCTGCCCAGCTTCTTGTTCGCCACCAGCCGCATCGTGTCGGGCTATGTGGGCGGGCTGCCGGGCGTGCACGCCATGTGGTCGGGTGCGGACTGGACCTGGCACAAGCCCGTGCGCCGCAACGACGTGATATCCACCGAAGCATCCCTCAAGGACCTGATCGAGCACCAGACCCGCTTTGCCGGCCGCGCCATCCAGCAGATCTACCACGTGGACTTCTTCAACCAGGACGGCGACAAGGTGGCCGAGGCCGACAGCTGGTGCTTTCGCACCGAACGCGACCATGCGCGCGAGCAGGGCAGCAAGTACCAGAATGTGCGCGAACGCGGCCCGCGCCAGTACACCGACGAGGAGCTGGGCGAGGCCTACAAGCTCTACCGCAACGAGGAAGTGCGCGGCGCCACCCCCCGCTACTGGGACGACGTGAACGTGGGCGACGAGCTGCCCACCATGTTCAAGGGCCCGATGACGGTAACGGGCTTCATCGCCTACGCGCAGGGCTGGGGCGGCCTGTACATCCGCGCCAACAAGCTGGCCTGGAAGCTGATCGATGCGCACCCGGGCGTGGGCATCAAGAACCGCTTCGGCATTCCGGACGTGCCAGAGCGCGTGCACTGGGAAGAAGACTTCGCGCTCGAAGTGGGCGCGCCCGGCGCGTACGACTACGGCCCGGAGCGCACATCGTGGCTCACCCACCACCTGACCAACTGGATGGGCGACGCGGGCTTCCTGCACAAGGCCAGCTGCAAGATCCGCCGCCACAACCCCGAGGGCGACATGCTGTTCATCAAGGGCAAGGTCACGCGCAAGTTCGAGGAGGGCGGCAAGCACCTGGTCGAGATCACGCAGGAGGCGCACAACCAGGACGGCGAGCTCTCGGTGCTCGGCAGCGGCGTGGTGGTGTTGCCACAGCGCGGGTAGCCGCAGCATGACAAGCATCAGCGCCCCGGCGCTGCACGGCCTGCGCGTGGTGGACCTGACCCGCGTGCTCGCCGGCCCGTTGTGCACCCAGATGCTCGCCGACAACGGCGCCCAGGTGGTCAAGATCGAGCCGCCCGGCGGCGACGAGACGCGCCACCTGGGCCCGCCCTACGACGACAGCGGCCACTCGGCCTACTTTGCCGCGCTCAACCGCGGCAAGAAGGCCATCAGCCTGGACCTGAGCCAGCCCGCCGCGCAAGAGGTGCTGCACCGCCTGCTGCAGGATGCCGATGTGCTGGTGGAGAACTTTCTGCCCGGCACCATGGAGAAGTGGGGCCTGGGCTACGAAGCGGCGCTGGCCGCGCGCTACCCGCGCCTCATCTACTGCGCCATCTCGGGCTTTGGCCGTGACGGCCCGCTGGGCGGCCTGCCAGGCTACGACGCGGTGCTGCAGGCGCAGTGCGGTTTGATGAGCATCAACGGCGAGTCGGCCACGGGCGCCACGCGCATGGGCATTCCCATCGTGGACCATCTCACGGGCTATGTGGCGCTCACGGGCATTTTGATGGCCGTGTGCAGCCGGCAGCAGAGCGGCGCGGGGCAGCGGGTGGAAGCCACGCTGTACGACACCGCGCTGAGCCTGCTGCTGCCCCACGCCTCGAACTGGTTCGCGTCGCGCAAGGCGCCGGGGCTGCTGGGCAGCGCGCACCCCAACATCGCCCCGTACGACAAGTTCAGGGCGCGGGACGGGCATGTGTTCATCGGCATCCTCAACGATGGGCAGTTTCGCCGGTTCAGCCAGCACATCGGGTGCCCCGGCCTGCCGGACGATGCGCGGTTCCACGCCAACGCAGACCGCATCGCGCACCGCCAGGCGCTCAAGGACATCATCGAGTCCGCGATTGCCGCGCACGACTGCGAGCCGCTGTGCGAGGCGCTGATGCGCGTGGGCGTGCCGGCCGGGGTGGTCAACGACGTGCCGCAGGCGCTGGCCCAGGCGCACTGCGCGCACCGGCAGATGGTCATCCGCCAGGGCACGTTCACGGCGCTGCGCGGCCCGGCGCGGCTGTACGGTACCCCGGCTGTGCCCGGTGCGCCGCCACCGGTTTTCAGCCAACATGCCGACGAGGTGCTGGCCGATCTCGGTTTCAATGAAGCCCAAAGGGGAGAGATGTACCGCCGCGGCGACGCCCGCGCTCCCTCTGCCTGACGGGCAGATCACAAAAAAATACAGGAGACAAGCATGCGAACCATCGCTGCCATCATGACGGCTGCCAGTGTGGTGTGGACGTTCGGAACTGCCCATGCGCAGGCCCCCGCGCCCGGCTACCCCACCAAGCCCATTCGGATCATCGTGGCCTATGCCGCCGGGCAGGGCACGGACGTGGCCACGCGCTTCCTGGGGGAGCAGTTGGGCCGGGAGCTCGGCCAGCCCATCGTCGTCGAGAACAAGGCGGGTGCGGGTGGCAACCTGGGCACCGAGCTCACGGCCCAGGCCGTGCCCGACGGCTACACGCTGACCATGGGTACCAATGCCACGCACGTGCTCAACCAGTTCCTGTACGCCCGGCTGGCGTTCGACCCCGAGAAGGACTTCGAGCCCATCGCCATGGTAGGCACCTTCCCGATGGTGATGGCGGTGGGCGCGGGCGCTCCCCATCACTCGGTGGCGGACCTGCTGGAGTCCGTGAAGCGCGCGCCCCGCTCGGCCGACATCGCCATGCCCAGCACCTCGGCGCGCCTGGTGGTCGAGTTCTTGAAGGAGCGCTCTGCAGTGCCCTTGTTCGGCGTACCGTACAAAGGCTCGGGCAATGCGGTGACGGATGTGCTGGGCGGCCAGTTGCCGGCCGTCATCGACACGCCCCTGGCGCTGCGGCCCCACATCGCCGCGGGCAAGCTGCGCGCCCTGGGGGTGACGTCGGCCACGGCCAGCAGCCTGGTGCCGGGCGTCAAGCCGGTGGCCGAGCAAGGCTACGCGGGGTTCGAGTTCATCGCCTGGAACGCGCTGTATGCCCCCAAGGGCACGCCTGCGGCAGTGACAGGCGCCCTGAACGCCGCCGTCAACAGGGTGCTGGCCCGGCCCGAGGTGCGCCAGCGCCTGCTGGAGTTGGGCTTCGAGCCCGCCGGGGGCACGGCGGCGTCGCTGCATGATTTTGCGAAGCGGGAGCGCCAGCGCTGGGCGCCGATCATCAAGGCAGCTGGGATCCGGGCGGATTGAGGTTGCCGCTCGTGGTGGGCATCGCTCCGATCCGTTCGGGCTGAGCCTGTCGAAGCCAGGGCGCCTTCGTGGCAGCCCTTCGACAAGCTGGTGGGGTGAACGGTGGGTATCGCCAGGACGATGGAACGCCCGTGGATTCAGGGTCCCCCTGATGCTTTCAACACCCCCACCCGTTCGGGCTGAGCTTGTCGAAGCCTGGGCACGTCTCGTGACTGCCCTTCGACACGCTCAAGGCAAACGGTGAGATGGCGGAAAGGCGGTAAGGCGGTGTGCAGCGCCCCTCAGCCCGCGCCGCCCACCAGGCGCGACAGATCCGCAGCCTCGCGCTGCATCACCTGGGCCAGTTGCTGTACCACGGCGGCGCCCATCTGGCTGCTCAGGCCCACCACCACCAGCGTGTGCACCAGCCGGCCGCCGGGCGCGAACACCGGCACGGCCACCACGGTGATGCCGGCCATGAAGTTGTCGCGGTCCAGGCTCCAGCCGCGCGAGCGGGTGAGTTCGACCTCTTTTTTCCAGGTGGTGTAGGTCGGGGCCTGGTCCCAGACCACGCGGGCGAATTTTTCCTTGAGCGCTGGCCAGGTCTCGCCGCTGTAGGCCGCGATCAGCCGCCCGGTGGCGCTGACCAGTGTCTCGAACTGGCTGCCCACATCGGTATGCACCCGAAACGGCTGGCTGGAGCGCGACAGCGCCAGCACCATCACCGTCTGCCGTGCGGTGATCTCCACGCCCATGGCCGTCACGCCGAATTGCGCAGCCAGGCGGTCGAGCACGGGCTGCACCAGCTGCGTGAAGCCGCCGCCTTCCAGAACGCTGCGGGCCAGGCTGATCATGCCGGTGCCCAGGGCGTAGCGCTTGGTGGCCGGGTCGAGCGTGACCAGGTCTTCCGACACCAGCACCCGCAGGATGTGCAGGCAGGTGCTGGGCACCAGGTCGAGCTCCTGCGCCACGGTCTTGAGCGTGAGCGGCTGCTTGTGCTCGCCCAGCAGCCGCAGGATGGCGATGGAGCGCGTGACGGCCGGGACGGGGCGCACGCGCACGCCCTTGGCGGGCGGGGATGCGGCGGGCGGCAAGGCGGACTGGGAGCGGGTGGCCATGGGGGAGTTCGTGAGCTTCGACCCGGCGAGGGTAAACCCATTTGCGCCCCGGCTTGCCGCACCGCCCGTCGCGCCGTCCGCAGGTGCGTCGGCAGGGCCAGGGTGCAGCGGGGCGCCGAACAGGGCCATCAGGCTGTGGGGGGCGGGAATGTCCATGGCGTGCTCCTGGGTCGGGGTTACAACGGGCTGGCAGACGAAGAGCCGCAGAGGGGCTGCAGGCCACCGCGATCCGCGGCAGGTTGGGTTACTTCAAGGGTGACGCCCCAGCCGTGGCACGGTCAGGGGCTTCACTTCAACGGCTTTACGTCAACGGCTTTGCTTCGGCGCCATCACTTCAACGCCTTCATGAGGGCGTGGGCGGTGAGCACCAGGCTTTCGCCCGCGCGCAGCTCGCCGCGCATGAAGACCAGGCTGCCGGTGCGCTGCAGCACGGCCGCGCGCGCCTCGACGAACTGGCCCGGTCGCACAGGGCTTACAAAGTGCGAGTCGAGCTGCAGCGTGACGCAGGCGGTGCGGTCGCACGCCTCCCACGCCACGGTGCTCAGCGTGTGGTCCATCAGGGTCAGCAAGGCGCCGCCATGGGCCGACCCTGCGGGGTTGGAGTGCTGCGGCCCCACGGCCAAGCCGTAGGCCCAGCCGTGCTCTTCACGCAGGGCCCACAGCGGCCCGGCATGCTGGATGAAGCCTGTCAGGCTGCGCGCCTTCCAGCCGGGGCCTGGGGGTGAAGGGGTATCAGGCAATGCGACTCCTCTCGCCTGGTGGCTTGGCAGGCGGCTTGGAAGCAATTGTATGATTGAAATATGATTGTATTAGTACAATAGGCGATGCTGTGCTGTTGCTGTACGAGGCTTCGGGTCGGCGATGGTGGGCAGCGTTTTGCACCCCGTGCAAGCCGTGGCTGGGCCGGGCCGCGGTGACTTTCCCGCGCGGGCCCGGTGCCTCAGTCGGCCCAGGTGCCGGGCTCCAGCCCTTGCAGCGAGTACGGCCCGATGGCTGCGCGGATCAGCCGCAGCGTGGGGTAGCCCACGGCGGCCGTCATGCGCCGCACCTGGCGGTTGCGGCCTTCGCGGATGACGAGTTCGATCCACGCGGTGGGGATGGCCTTGCGCTCGCGGATGGGCGGGTTGCGCGGCCAGACCGTGGGGGCCGGGTCCAGCAGGCGCGCCCGGGCGGGCAGGGTGGGGCCGTCGTTCAGCACCACGCCGTTGCACAGCGTGGCGAGCGCGGCGGCATCGGGGATGCCCTCCACCTGCACCCAGTAGGTCTTCTCCATCTTGAAGCGCGGGTCGGCGATGCGGGCCTGCAGCGGGCCGTCGTTGGTGAGCAGCAGCAGCCCTTCGCTGTCCGCATCCAGCCGGCCCGCCACGTACACGCCGGGCAGGTCGATGTAGTCCTTGAGGCCCTGCCACTTGCCCTCGGCCGTGAACTGGCTCAGCACGCCATAGGGTTTGTTGAAGCGGATGAGGCGCGAGGTCATGCGGTGGCAGCGTTCTGAATAAAAAGGTGTCTACCGCGCATTGGGTAAGCGCTGGCAGCTATCAAATCCATAGTGTCGGCAATGGAGTGCGGCGACAGATTGACAGGTCGAGAGGTCGAAAGCCGGCTACGCCGGCACGAACAGCGCCGGGTCCACCATCGCGCGGTTGAGCATCACGCCCCAGTGCAGGTGCGGCCCCGTCACGCGGCCTGTGGCACCCACCTTGCAGAATGCCTCTCCGGTTTTCACGATATCGCCCACGCGCACGTCCATGCTGCTCAGGTGGGCGTACACCGTCAGCAGGCCCTGGCCGTGGTCGAGCCAGACGCTGCCGCCGCTGAAGAAGTAGTCGCCCACGTCGATCACCCGGCCCGGCAGAGGCGCCACGATGGGCGTGCCCGTGCCTGCCGCGATGTCCATGCCGCTGTGCGGATTGCGCGATTGGCCGTTGAACACGCGCCGCAGCCCGAACGAGCTGGACCGCCGCCCCGGCACCGGCACGCGCATGCGCAGCGATGCCAGCGCCTGGCCCGCAGGCTGTTCAGTGAAGGCCGCCACGACCACGGCCTGGTGGTCGCGCTCGCGCTCGTAGCGGGCCTGGTCTTCGGGCGACAGGTCCACCTTGCCGGGCGCGACCTTGAGCTGCTGCTCCTTGTACTGCTTGGGCGCAATGCGGTACGGCACCTGGCGCGCGCTGCCTTCGCGTTGTTTGCCGCCCGCGGGCTGCACGGTGATGAAGGCATCGCCCGGCTCTGCGGCCAGCGGTATGCCCACCACGGCCGTCCACTCGATGGCATCGCCCAGCACCAGTACCGGCACATCCACATCGCCCTGGCGCACATGCGCCACCGGCCGCGTGGCTGCCGGGCCCAGCGACAGCCGCGCCACACCGCCGGGCACTGGCAGTGCGTGGGGCCACACGGCAGGCGCTGGCGGCAGGGGCTTGGCATGCAGCCAGCCGGTGGCGGGCAGAGCCAGCAGGCCGCCTGCGCCGATCAAGGCGCTGCGGCGGGTCAGTGCGGGCAGGGGGCGGGGCGTGAGGAGGCTGGTGGTCTGGGGCACGGTGGGCAATGAAGGCGTTGAGTGGGTCGGTGGTGGGGCCAGCACGCGCAGGGCGTGCACCGGCGATTGTGCCGCCGCGCCGCTGCGGTGTCGGCCTACATCGTCCGGCACGGCCCCCCGCCACAATCTGTTGCATGCCCCACGCTGGCCCCCGCCGCTTCTCCACCCCCCTCATCGTCTTCCTGACCGCACTGGTCACCGGTGCTGCCGTGCTGTTGGCCCTGAACTTCACCGCCGGTGAAAAGAAGGTGCAGCACGAGTTGCCCCGGCTTTACAGCACCGCCAGCCCGCAGTTCGAGCGCGCCCTGGGCAGCCTGCTGGGCCCCGGCATCGTCGGGGGCAACGAGGTGACCGAGCTGCTCAACGGCGACCAGATCTTTCCGCCCATGCTGGCAGCCATCAAGGCTGCGCAAAAGAGCGTCACCTTCGAAACCTACATCTACTGGTCGGGCGACATCGGCAAGCAGTTTGCCGACGCGCTGAGCGAGCGTGCCCAGGCCGGCGTGCAGGTGCATGTGCTGCTGGACTGGGTGGGCAGCGCCAAGATGGAAGACAGCTACCTGGCCGAGATGGAGCAGGCGGGCGTGCAGATCAAGAAGTTCCACGAGCCGCACTGGTACAACCTGGCGCGCCTGAACAACCGCACCCACCGCAAGCTGCTGGTGGTGGATGGGCAGGTGGGCTTTACCGGTGGCGTGGGCATCGCGCCCGAATGGACCGGCAATGCGCAGAACCCCGACCACTGGCGCGATTCGCACTACCTGGTGCGCGGCCCGGCGGTGGCGCAGATGCAGGCCACGTTCCTCGACAACTGGCTCAAGGTCACGGGCAAGGTGCTGCATGGCGATGCGTACTTTCCGGCCATCGCGCCGGTGGGCACGCAAAAGGCGCAGATGTTCTCCAGCTCGCCGTCGAGCGGCAGCGAGAGCATGCAGCTCATGTACCACCTGGCCATCACCGCGGCCGAGCGCAGCATCGACCTGTCGGTGGCGTACTTCGTGCCCGACGAGCTCACGCAAAACCTGCTGATGGACGCCTTGAAACGCGGCGTGCGCGTGCGCCTGGTCACCCCCGGCGAACATACCGATACCGAAACCGTGAAGGCCGCATCCCGCGCCACCTGGGGCGACCTGCTGCAGGCCGGCGCCGAGATCTACGAGTACCGCCCCACCATGTACCACTGCAAGGTGATGATCGTGGACCAGCTGCTGGTGTCGGTGGGCTCCACCAACTTCGACAACCGGTCGTTTCGCCTGAACGACGAGGCGAACCTGAACGTCTACGACGCGAAGTTCGCGCAGCGGCAGACGCTGGTGTTCGAAGACGACATCAAGCGGTCTCGCCGCGTGACGCACGCAGACTGGCTGGAGCGGCCGCTGAGGGAGAAGCTGCACGAGAAGATGACGGGGCTGCTGCGCTCGCAGTTGTAAGGGATGCGTCGGCGTGGTTGTCGCTCGAGCGCAGTGGACTTTGCGCAGATGCCGTCACCGGCGCATGTGGGGTCACGCCGCTGGCAGAACCCTGCGCAGTGCGCGCACTATTTTCCAGACCACCGCCTTCGGGCTGCCGTGCATACCCATGGCCTGCATGCAGCGGTCCAGCCAACCCACGCGGTTCTGAAGCCGGTCAATCGCCTTGCCCAGGTCGCGCGCTATCGATGTGCCGTATGCCTCTTCGGCCTTGGCCATTGCCTTGCGCAGTGCGGGCAACCGCAGGTCCATCATGGCCAGGTCGATCACATCGCGGCTGAAGACACCGTCATCGGCCTGTCCGTCCGAGTTGGCCAGGAGTTTGGACGCTGCCAGGTCCAGCGGGGTGAGCGTGCTGACGCCGCAGACCACATCCTCGGGCCCTGGCGGTGCGAGCGTGATGCGGCCTTCGCGCACGATCTCGAACTTGATCGCCTGCCCGTCCATCTGCACCTGTGTGCGGATGCCATATTGGTCTGCACGTATCTCTCGCTGCGCAACCAGCGGCGTGGCGTGTTCGTGGGTGATAGGTGCCAGCCCGTCTGGGCCTGTGAGCAGTTGCCTCAGCTCGCGGTACCCGGCAAGGTCAGAGACCAGAAAGTCGATGTCCACGGACTCACGGTATTCGCCATACCGCAGTGCGATGCAGGTACCCCCGCCGAACAGGCAGCCATGCTGGCGGAGGACAGCGCCGTTCAGGGATGCCAGCACATGGGCAATGCGCTGGTGGTGCGGCCTGTCAAACATGGGGGATGGCGTTACCGTCGCCAACGGCCGAGAAAGCCAGGCGCAGCGCTTTCAGCAGTGCCTGCTCGTTGTCCGCCATGGCGCTCAAGTCGAGGTGGCGTGCGTTGCGCTCGTAGATATCGAGCGCTTCAGTGGGTGTCAGTGCATCGGTTCCATGCACCTGCCAAGCCAGCGCCTTGAGCTGGGGATAGTCAGCCAGCCGGATGCGAGCGGGAATCCAGCCTGCCAATGTTCCTGGCAGCTGCGCACCCGCAGGGCCGCTGGCAGGGTCCACCAGGGCCGGGACCATGCCGAGCGCGTTCATCACGTTGCACCAGGCGCCCATGGTCGCCGAAGGTTCGCCCTTTTCGATGCGATGCAAGGTAACCCGCGATATACCCGCAGATTCTGCTGTGACCGTGGCGCTCAGGTGCAGGGCCTTGCGCCGGGCGCGCAGTTGCTCGCCCAAGGCTTGCAGATGGGATGCAGTGTGCTCTGAGGCAAGAGGCGCTGGAGATGGCATTTGATTCTCGTTATTTGCAAAATGCGATTTTTGTCAACAATGAGAAACGATTTCTAAAGCAAAGCGTGCCAGTGCCGAAGTGCTGTGGAGTCAGTGCGTCACAAACTCGTACGCCACTTCCTCGCTCTCCACCATGTCGAGCACGTCGTTGAGCTCGTCATCGGTTTCGCTGCTGCTCCACATGTCTTCCGGGTCCGATGCGAACAGTGGCTCGATGGCGATGTCCAGGAATTTGCCTTCGGCCATCTGGATCACGGGCGTGCCTTCGGAGGTCTCGACCAGTTGCCAGTCGTCGGGCACGGTCATTTCAAGCTGGATGGTGACGTTGAGTTTTTTCATGGTGTTCCTTGTGTGATGGGGTCGTCTGCGCAGGGCAGGTCGATCGATTCGCAGTGCCATGGTCGACGGTCGATCCATGGATGATGATCCACCGGTGAAACAGCGGATCGGGCTTGCAGGGTAACCCAGCACGGTGGCAGTGCGTGCCCGGTGCCATCATTGGGCGCCTGCACGGCATGGTTGATGCTAGTGGCTGGCGTATTCTTTTTGTGCGTCCTGCCGGTGCAGCGTTTGCCGCGCGGCCCCCAAAGGACGGTTGTCCATCCCCCTCCTGGAGCGCTTCAAAAATCATGATCACCAAGAAAACACTCGCCGTGGCTGCCACCGTCCTGGTGGCGGGCCTGTCCCTCTTCAGCCAGGCCGCGCAGGCCGGCCCCCGGCTCGACAAGATCCTGGAGACCAAGGTCATCCGCGTGGGCACGCCGGGCGACTACCGGCCCTTTGCCATCAAGACCGACGCGGGCCTTTCGGGCCATGACATCGACGTGATCGAGGCGATGGCCAAGGAGCTGGGCGTGAAGATCGAATACGTGCAGACCTCCTGGCCCAACCTGATGAAGGACCTGCAGGCCGACCAGTTCGACATCGCGGTGGGCGGCATCACGCGCAATGTGGCGCGCATCCGCCTGATCGAAATGCTGCCGGGCTATGCGCCCTTCGGCAAGGTAGCGCTGGTGCGCTCGGCCGAGAAGGCCAAGTACAACACCGTGGACGACTTGAACAAGCCCACGGTGCGCGTGATCAAGAACCCCGGCGGCACCAACGAGACCTTCGTGCTGCAAAACCTCAAGACCGCGCAGGTCAGCACGCACGACAAGAACGCCGAGATCCCTGCGCTGATCGCCGAAGGCAAGGGCGACGTGATGATCACCGAGACCTACGAAGCCGTGGTCTACAGCAAGGCCGACCCGCGCCTTCACGCCGCCTTCATCGACGCGCCGCTCACGCCCAAGAGCTACCTGGGCTTCATGCTGCCCAAGGACGATGCGGACTACACCCGGGTGATGAACTTCGTCTGGGGCCAGGTGGACAGCCGGGGCGTGCTCAAGCAGGCCGCCGACAAGTGGCTCAAGTGATACGGATGATGACGATGGTGGCGCCTGCCTGACAGCACAAGCCCGCGCCCTGCGCCGGGCGCGGTTGCCGCAGCACCGGCCGGCGTGCGGGTGCTGCAGATCACTCGGCAGGAATGTCGGGCTCGACCAGCTGCGCCAGCAGCTGCAGCGACTCCTGCCACCCCAGGTAGCACATCTCGGTCGGGATCACGGCGGGGATGCCTGCCTGCACGATGGACACCTCGGTGCCCACCAGCACCTTCTTGAGCACGATGCTGGTGCGCATCTCGCCGGGCAGGTTGGGGTCGTCGAAGCGGTCGGTGTGCACGATGCGCTCGCCGGGCACCAGCTCCAGGTATTCGCCGCCGAACGCATGCGTCTGGCCGTTGCCGAAGTTGGTGAACTGCATGCGGTAGGTGCCGCCCACGCGGGCATCCAGGCTCAGCACCCGGCCGGTGAACCCGTGGGGCGGCAGCCACTTGCACATCGCGTCTGCGTCCAGAAAGGCGCGGTACACCCGCTCTGGCGGAGCGCGCAGCACGCGGTGCAGGGTGGCAGTGCCGCCGGCTGCGGCGCTGTGGCTGCTGTTGTCGGTCGGGTTGCTGGTCGTCATGGGCGGTCTCCTTGGGGTGTCAACTACTCAGGGTGGATGAAGAAGGTGGGCAGCAGCGGGGCCCGCAGCTGTTCACATTCCTACGACGAACGGGGCAGGCCGTTTTCGACAACTGGTGACCGGCGCCGGCATTTTTTTCTGGACGCCTGGCGCTGTCCAGCCCCGGCCTCAGGCGGCCACGGTGCGCACGCGGAAACTCTCGCTGCCCTCGGCCCAGGCCAGCAGGCGGTCGATGTTGGGGTGCTTGCCAGGGAAGGCCTTGGCGTCTGCCGTGTGCTCTGCATACCACTCCAGCCCCAGCGCAGCGGCGGCGGGCGTGATGCTGCCGCCGTACAGGGCCGCCAGCGCGGCGTAGACGACCAAGGAGCCCGTCTGGCCGGGCTTGTTCTCAATGGTGGCCACGACCTCGTCGCCGGCATCCAGCAGCTGCAGGGCGGCGAGGTGGGTGGTGGCGGGGAGTTGCTCGAGGCGGGTTGAGAAGTTCATAAAAAAGATGGGTGGAGTAAAAAAAATGCCGCTAACGCATTACTGGTAAGCGATGAACGCTATTCAATGAGGAGCATTGATGCTGGCGCATGATGCCGGGTGCACATCGCTCGCTCGGGGTGTTGCCATCAAGCCTGCCACACCCCGAACCCGGCCGAGCGCAGGTCGATGCCGATCTCGATCTCCCGGTCCAGCGCATCCTCATAGCTCATGGGGTTGAAGCCTTCGTACAGGTCGGGCAGCAGGCGCAGGCCGTATTGCGTCACGAACCGGTTGGCCTGGATGCCGGCCTTGTGCTTGTCGAACCGCACGTCCGGGTCCAGGCCCGTCATGCCCACGTACACGCAGGGCTTGCCGTCGATGTAGCCAGGATTGCTCTTGCGAAAGCGTGGCTCCAGCAGCACGTCTTTCGATAGCTCGATGACGTAGACGTGGTGATGGAGTTTGCGGCGGCGCATGGGGGTGGTTGCGTGGGCGCTGGTGGGCTGGTGGGCTGGACGGGGGTAGCCGGTGGGGCGCGGCGCTTCAGGCCTGTGGCCGTGGCGCCGGGCCGATTGTTCACACCGGTTGTTCACTCGTCGTCATCATTCCCCTGGCCGTCGTCGCGCAGGCGGCGGTCGAGCTTGCCGCGCAGCGATTCGGTCTCTTGCAGGAACTGGTCCACCGGCACGGCAGGGGCCACGCGCAGGCTGGGCGGGAACAGGCTGCTCATGTACAGCACAGAAGACAGCCGCATGTTGTTCAGCCACTGCGCCCCCAGCCATGCCGGCACGCCCAGTACGATCGCGGCGGCCACCGTCCAGGCCAGGCCCACACGGCGACGCGGCAGCACGGCGGCCAGGTGGGCATACAGCGCACCGGCCAGCGTCAGCACGAGCAGCAGACTGGCGAACTGCGCAAAAATCTCGAGCGAAAAAGCGAATGCGATCACATGGGCCAGCAGCTGCACTGCGTCCATCGCCAGTGCCGCAGCGCAGGCAATGCGCACATGGCGCCAGAACTGCAGGGAGCCCGCAAACACCTTGTTGGCCACTGCCCACACGCCCGACCACACGACCATCGCCACCAGCAGCGTGAGCAGCACGCCAGGCACATCCTTGAAGTACTGCAAGGTGTCGCGCGCATCCAGCCACGACTCCCCCAGCCCCGCGAACAGCACCAGGGCCGCCAGCGCGGCCGTGGTGCCCACCGTGCGCCACGGAAACTGCGGCAGCGGCTGTTCATCGGCAATGGGCGTGTCGGCCAGGCGCAGAGCGATGTGGGTATGGCCCAGGTCGACAGGCGTGCCGTGGGGCCAGCCAAAGCGTTCGCCCTGGCGGTAGTGCTTGCGCTGCAGGCGTGCGCCGTTGCGCGTTTCCAGCACCTCGACCTGCACCTCGCGGGAGGCGTCTGCCGCCCGGTCGATGCGCAGGTGCGTGGGGGCGACGAAGGGGTCGTCCAGCACCAGGTCGCAGTCGAGCCCCCGGCCCACGGTCACAGGCCAGCGCGTGATGGGAGCGCGCGCCAACAGTGCGCCGTGGCGGTCAAAGGCTTCTATCAGTCCCAGGGTCGGCATCATGGTGCGGCCTCCCAGCGGAACGCCTTGAGGTAGTGGCTTGCCAGCTTCATGCCGTTGTCGAAAGCGATGCCTTGCACGTCCAGGCGGCCCAGCACGCCCTGGGTGGGCTGGTTGGTGCTTGCGGCCAGCACCGTCATGGTGTACAGGCCGGGCAGCTTGCGGTAGGCCGACATGCAGATCACCACCCGCATCGGCAGGCTGCCGGGGTTCACATAACGTTCGGAGCAGTCGACCGCCGTCTGCTGGCGGTTGCCGCGCCGCAGAAACTGCTCGTTGGCAAAGCTGTGCGAGTACATGCGGCCGAACCGGGCGGCGCCCAGGGTCGGGGCGTTGTAGGTCTCGTAGGCCAGGCGCACCGCGCCGGTGTTGAAGTCACCCGCCACCACATCGCTGTCGGCCCGGCACTGTGTGCGCTCCAGGTTCAGGCCGGGAAAGGCCGGGTCGCGCCCCGAGCCCCAGCACCGGGCCAGTGCGTCGTCCGGCACCGGCACGCGGTAGTTGCCATGGCGCTGCTCGCGAAACGGTGCTTTCAGGAACCGGTCCGTCAGCAACTGCTGATGGCCCGTCAGCTGCCGGGTCATCTCGCCGTACGCGGGCTGGGTGATGGGCTCGGCGGCCGCTGCGCGTTGCACCAGCGCCTGCGCGAACTCGGCAGGAATCAGG
Organism: Acidovorax sp. Leaf191; assembly: GCF_001424425.1. Classification (GTDB taxonomy): domain Bacteria; phylum Pseudomonadota; class Gammaproteobacteria; order Burkholderiales; family Burkholderiaceae_C; genus Acidovorax. Next base: position 702,545 of record NZ_LMPT01000019.1, on the reverse strand, counting down.
AAGCTGACCTGCTCCCCATCGAGCCGCTTGGCCACGTTGATACCCAGCACACGCCCGGCATCGTCCACCGCCGGGCCGCCGCTCATGCCGGGGTTGAGCGTGCCGCCAAAGAAAATGCGCGGGTAGAAGCTGCGCCGCACCAGCCCGTTGTAGGTGCCCTCGGTCACGGCAAACCCGATGTCCAGCGGGTTGCCCAGCGAATAGATGCGCTCACCCTGCGCCAGGGCCTCGGTGGCGGGCCGAAAGCTCAGCACCGGCGCCGCGGCGGTGCGGGCCTTGGTGCGCAACACGGCCAGGTCGTGCTGCACATCGAACGCCAGCAGTTCCACGTCGCCTTCCTGCCCCTCCATCGTCACGTACACGCCGCGATACCGCTCGGGCTCCAGCGCCAGCTGGCTGGCCACATGGAAGTTGGTGACGATCAGGCCATCGGCGGAAACGAAGAACCCAGAGCCGATCGACGCCTGCGTGTCGGCATTGCGCAGCAGCGTGCGGATCTGCACCAGCTTGTCGCGCGACAGCTCGTAGATGCGCCGTGCGTCGCGCGACAGCGCTGTGGCGGGCACCGGCACGGCCGCACCTGCTGTGGAAGGGTCTGCACTGCCGGTTGCTTCGCCGCCAGGCGATGACGGCGCTGCAAGGCCGGGTGCCACAGGCGGCAGCCCGCCTGCAGGGCGTGCCGCCGATGCGCTGGCAGGGGTGGTGGGGGCAGGCGGTGTCATGGGCGCCTTCTGTGCGTGGGCCGACATGCAGGCCAGCAAGAAAACGACGGGTGTGGCAAGCCGAAGCGGCCAGGGCAGGGGAAGAGGCATCGGGGTATTCTATGAACGCTCTGCACCGTGCTCCGCGCGGGCGGTCTAGCCACCCCACGCCACGCACCCCCATTTCGCTTTTTACACACGCCACACCACCGCCATGCCAGACACCCATTCCTACCCCATCGGCACACCCGGCCAGCCCTGGGGCGCCGCAGAGCGCGACCAATGGCGCGCCCGCCAGGTGCGCCGGCGCAGCTACGCCGACGACGTGCTGACCGCCATCGAGGCACTGCGCGGCCGCTTCGATGTGGAGATGTACGGCGATGTCGTCTATGCCGACGCCCACCATGCGGCAGAGCGGTTTCCCCTGCGGGCCCTGCGCAGCCGCAAATGGAGCGAAAGCCTGCCCAGCGTGCTGGTCACCGGCGGCGTGCACGGCTACGAAACCAGCGGCGTGCACGGCGCGCTCCGCTTTGTGGATACGCAGGCCGAGCGCTTTGCCGGCCGCGCCAACCTGCTGGTGGTGCCCTGCGTCAGCCCCTGGGCGTACGAGCGATTTCAGCGCTGGAACTTCGACGCCATCGACCCCAACCGGTCCTTTCGCGAAGGCTCACCCGCGCAAGAAGCTGCCGCGCTGATCCGCTTGGTGGCCCCGCTGCGCGGCCAGTGGGCGGCCCACATCGACCTGCACGAAACAACCGACACCGACGAATCCGAATACCGCCCCGCCGTGGCCGCGCGCGACGGCAAGGTGTTCGAGCCCGGCAGCATCCCCGACGGGTTCTATCTGGTGGACGACACCGACAACCCGCAGCCTGCGTTTCAGCAGGCGATCATCGACGCGGTGAGCCGGGTGACGCACATCGCACCTGCGGATGACCAGGGGGAAATCATCGGTTCACCGATGGTGGCGCATGGCGTGATCCATTACCCGATGAAACAGTGGGGCCTGTGCGCGGGCATCAGCGGGGCGCGCTACACCACGACGACGGAGGTGTATCCGGACAGTGCGCGGGCCACGCCGGAGCAGTGCATTGAGGCGCAGGTGGCGGCGGTGTGTGCGGCGGTGGAGTTTGTGGTGGCCAGCGCGTCGGCGTGAGTGTTTTTTTCTCCGGGGCGGCAGGGCTTGCGCGGCACTGCTGCGCATGCCGGACAAATCTGAGCACTGCGTCCACTTGGATCTAACCAGCTCTGCTGGCAGAGAGGACAGGTCGCCGATACCCGGTCCCAGAGCTCTTGTGGTGCAGAATTCGGCCAGAAGCGGTCGGTCACATTTCACAGAATCACAAGATGAAAAGAAATGCACTCTGGGAGAAATTCTTTGGTGGCGCAGATTGCGTCAAAAACTACCATCTCCACAGTTACGAGTACCTAGACGACTTGGGATTCATGCCGTCGGCGGCGGCGATTTTCGAGGGATGGTCAGAAGGATCGGCAGTCATTGCCCAGGTCGGCAAAAGGTTCGTCGAGCTCGGCTGCGAGCCCGATACCCCATTTGAAGAAGGTATGCAGATGATATGGCTGCCGCCTTTTGTTGGTGCAGCAGAGGAGAACAACTACGGTTGTTATGTCCTGCACTACAAACAACTGGAAGATGGCATCTCGTGGCTTGCTTCTCCATTTCAGCTCCCATTCGTTCGCCTCTACGCACCTGACGGGTGGAGGAGTGACAAGCCGAGCTCCCGTAACCGTTTGGACGAACGCATTAAGCGAGAAGGATTGCCGCCGTACTGGCCTGGCGAGTTAGGTCACTTTGGCCGTTGAACCAGAAGGGCTCGCCGCCATTTTTTCGCTCTATCACGACGGACTGCAATGGGCCCTGAGCCGTCGTCGGAGTAGCACCAGATCAGTCATTCCCTGTGTGCCCAGATGACAAGCTAGGAGCGATGTAACCGATACTGTCTATGCGTCGGATGACATGTCTAGATGGGCATCATCGGATGCGTCGAAAAAGCTATTGACGCCAATAGCGATTCACATAGTCTCCGAGCTTTTCGATGTCCAATGAGATACCCGTCTGCTCGAAAGCTACGCAGCTATCGAAGTTGAGAATCACTTGACCTCGTTCTTTCCTATGAGGCTTCAGAACTACAGCCTCTTCTTCAAGTAATGCACTCATTGGCATGTACTTCTCAACCATGCCGACCAATTTTTTAGTCTCGGTTGGAGTGCGCAGAGCCACGTCTGCATGCTCAAGTACCAGCCTCACTTCTGGCGGTGCATCCGGAACGCGAGACTGAAGGTATGTCGTGTTAAATACCAATTCAATTGAATCTCCGTCGGAAGTCGGCCGAACCTCTGTCAGCCAGCAACGGGTTAGTAAATTGAAGGGTACTAGCCGGTTTCTTTCCCACGCCAACTTATCTGCCACGTCAGCATTCTTCTGTTGAGCCGATCGAACAGCGTGAGCATCGACTTTCGACTTTTTATCTTTCTCAGGGAACCATATCTCAGGTGTATCTTGTATTAGTGGCCAAAGCGCCTCCGGGTCTATTCCGATCTCAGGTAGATAGACCGAAACAATGCATTCTGAATTGACCGAAGAGTCCTCGGAAATGAGTTCGGGTCTTAGTTGAAGAATGATTTTCAGCCGATCTGGTATCGGAGAACTTGCAAGTAGATGAGCCCAGCTTGCCCCGTTTGAATAGTCGAGAAAGACATGAGGCCAACCAGGCCACTTGTGATCTGACAGTGAAGTCCCATAGAACGCACACAGATGAAGTCTTGCCGACGAAAAATCGCAGTTGCGCAAATTTCCTGGGCTAGGTCCGATTATCCCCACCCGAAATTTCGGTCCAAAGTCGAAGCCCACGTAGTGACCGTGGAACCTGCATCCGTCCAATTTGGGCCTATCCATGTATCGGTTGGAAACGCGTTTAGGAAGATGGAAGTCGCAGTTCAGGCAGGTTGCATCGAAGTTAAAGTCCGTCTTTGCTACCCGCTTCATTCTGAACTCACAGTTTGTGAAAGTGACCCCTCCGACAATTGTGTCGCTCACGTCTGTAGCGCCCAGCATTAATATCCTTCCATCGAAGGTTCCACCGCGAATCTCGTAGCCGTGGTCGCTTGGCGCAAAGTGAATTCGTTTGCTCATTTTTTGCACAGTGTGATTGTTTCGGCTAACAAGGGTGGCCGATTTGGCTGATGACAGTTCCGTTTGGCATCCTAATTCCTCCGATGGGGATCGATGTCCGGTTTCGGGCTTGCAGCCGAGCATGTTCCGAATTTCCGCTCTTGGCCGACTGGAGCCTACGGCTCACCATCTCCATCATCGCTTTCGTCGTATTGCGGATTCTCACCTCGCTCCCAAGAACCACCGACCTGAGTTCTCCATGCACTCCAGCCAGCCGGGAGGTCCGCAATTTGACTTAGCGTTTGGTCTTTCTCATATACGCAACCCAGACAGACGATGACGCAATCCTCTGGTTGCTCAGTCGTCGCATCCAGAAACTGCCAATCACCTTCCCAGTCATGGGAGACCTGTAGAACGGGAAACCGACCATGCACAACCTTCGCTGTACAAAAAGCGGTCGTTTCGATGGGCACAGCGAACGGCCAAGATGGGAACGAATGCACGTGTGTGGACATGAGGGCTTTAGCAATTTACAGGGCGAAAAGAACGTCCAGTGACGGCCTGGGGCATGCGCTCCCGTGTCGGCTGTTGGCCGAATGTAGCCCTATGCCGCAGGGGCTTTGCGCTCAGGCGCTTCAATGAGTGCTTGCACGTTGCGCTTCAACTCTTCTGGTTCCATATCGAAGCCCGTCGCTCGCGGACCACTCCAGTTCACCCCAACAAGTAGTCCGTCTTGCGTTAGATCTGGCACCCATGTTTCACAGAAACTGTCCCAGGTAATGGCAACCGGCGAGAAAGCTGCGTACGCAGGAACTTCGGCAACAACCTTTGCAGCCCGCGATTGAGATGACCAGAAGGGCTGAGCACGACGCCCCTCCGCTGTCATTGGGGCTGGATACCCAACATCGTCCTCTACTGTCCATAGCGTCTTTGCGATGGCAACTTCACGGTAAAAGGCCCAGGCTTGCGGTGCGGATTGAGTCATAGATTGAAAGTCTGCAATTGGCCGAAGTCAGTCGTTGGCCGATTCAACGAAGTACCGACAGTAGAACGTCCCGGCGTCCTCCCAATCATCCTCGAAGGCGTCAAGGTACTTGCCGTAGTCCGCTATGGCCGGCCAGTCATTCTGAGCGATTGCCAAGCGGGACTGCTGCTCGAAGAAGGACCGCAACTCCGGCCACCGTAGCGCGTGCATGCAGACCTGTACGAACTCTCTCGGCGCGTAGGCCCGCATCGTTTTGAATTCACGCTCGAAGTCTTCGCGCATGGCTGGAAAACTACCAATCAGTACAATCGCTTTCGCAGCGAAAGGAAGGACTTCGGGCGCGTCGAAAACCACGCTGAGCCTGTGTTCGGCTCGCTTCGCAAGGTCAACGAGTTGGTCAGATGGTCTCAAAAAAGCCTCTTTTGGGTGGGACGCACTAATGTCCGGTTCTTGCCGTTTGCGGCCAATGATTGAGCGCCTGCTGCGGGCGTTCATGGCGCTGGACTGACCGGTCATCATCACCGGAATGCGCAGCTGCTTAAAGAGTGTTGCCTGAGGCGCCCAGCAACCGGGAGCTCACCTCGACCGCATCGGGCGTGGCGAACTGCATGTTGTGCCGATCGGTCAACGGGCCGTGGCCAGGCTCCATGCCCCCGGCAGCGCCGTAGCCCATCGCTTTGAACTTCCAGACACCACCGACCTTTTTGAGTGAGCCGACATGTGCGCCATCGGCGGTGTGGACCGCCACCACTGCTTCGCTGACGGGCAGCAACTGCAAGGGGCCTGCCACCGGTCCGGGAGGCACGTGGGCGAAGGTGGGGTTGGCGGTAGGAGGTTGGGTTGCAGGCATGGCGATGTTGGTGTCCACCGTGGCCTTTACGCTGTCGAGGCGGCTTGGGGCTGATGGCGTTTGGGATTTCACGGCCAATAGGCAGCCTCGATCAATGGGCGGGCGCCGAGCGCAGGGCTTCTTGCTCTTGCGCCTGTTTCGCGGCTTGTGCCACGCGAACAAATTGCGAGCATTGCTCCACCCATTGCAGCCGTTGCAAGACGCTCAATTGTCCAAAAGCGCGCAACCGTTCGTCGCTCACGTAGTAGCGGCGTTCATCGCGCAGGGCGTTGCGTTCGGTGGGGGTCATGGTTGGATGGGTGGTCCGACTACTTTGGCATCAGGCGTTGCAGATGTGCAATGTCGGCCAAATCAATGGGGCGACCCGCACTTTGCTTGAGAGCGATGAGGTCGTCAACATGGGCCAGCGCCACAGGGACGCCTGGGACGTCGAGGTGCATGGCGCGTTCGCACATGCCTCGCGGGTCAACGGGAGGAAAGAGCAGTACATCCAGTGTGACCCCTGAAAGCTCATCGGTGCGAAGGGCGAAGGATTGCAGATTGCGCTGCGCGTGCCAGTCCTTGAGGGGGTCGATCTGTGCCAACGTGTGGAGCGGGACTGGAAGAACGGGCCGTAGCTTCAATTCAAGCGCAGCGTTGATCAGATGCTGCATGTTGTCGGGCGACACCACAACGCAGACATCGATGTCCATGGTGTTGCGCTCGACCCATGCAGTGCTACAGCCAGCCCGCCAATCAGTACATATTCAACCCCGTGACGGTGCAATGCGGCAAAGAGGTCGAGGTAGAACATGGCGTTGACTGGCGGTGCTGCGCCGGGACTTACTTGCCCCAGCCATCCTTCAACCCCACCGCCAGGTTGAACACCGGCTTGCCCGGCCGGTGGTCCAGCCGGTCCGCCACAAAGTACCCGTGCCGCTCGAACTGGAACTTGTCGTCCGGCTGGGCCTTGGCCAGCGACGGCTCCACGATGGCCGTTGCCACCTTCAGGCTGTTCGGGTTCAGGCTTTCGATGAAGTCCTTGCCGCCCGCATCGGGCTGGGCTTCCAGGAACAGGCGGTCGTACATGCGCACCTCGGCCTTCACGCCGTCTGCCACGCCCACCCAGGTGATGGCGGCCTTGACCTTCACGCTGTCGGCGCCGGGGGTGCCGCTCTTGGTGTCGGGCACCATGGTGGCCAGCACTTCGGTGATGGTGCCGTCGGCGTCTTTGTGGCAGCCGGTGCATTCGATGACGTAGCCGCCCTTCAGGCGCACCTTGTTGCCCGGGAACAAGCGCTTGTAGCCCTTCGGGGGCACTTCCTCAAAATCTTCGCGTTCGATCCAGACTTCCTTGCCGATGGTGAAGTGGCGCTCGGGGCTTTCCACGCCTTCGGGGGGGTGGGGCAGTGATGGCAGGGTGCAGGGCTCCAGGTGGCCCGCGCCCATGACCTCGTCCCAGTTGGTCAGCACCAGCTTGACGGGGTTGAGCACGGCCATGCCGCGGAAGGCCTTGAGCTCCAGGTCTTCGCGCAGGCAGCCTTCCAGGGTGCTGTAGTCGATCCAGCTGTCGCTCTTGGTCACACCAATGCGCTCGGCAAACACCTGCAGCGATTCGGGCGTGTAGCCGCGGCGGCGCAGGCCGACGATGGTGGGCATGCGGGGGTCGTCCCAGCCGCTGACCTTGTGGTCGTACACCAGCTGGGCGAGCTTGCGTTTGCTGGTGATGACGTAGGTGAGGTTCAGGCGGGCGAATTCGTACTGGCGGGGGGGTGGGTTGCTCAGCAGGCCGCCTTCCGTCAGGCGCTCCAGCAGCCAGTCGTAGAAGGGGCGCTGGTCTTCAAACTCCAGCGTGCACAGGCTGTGGGTGATCTGCTCGAGCGCGTCTTCGATGGGGTGCGCATACGTGTACATCGGGTAGATGCACCAGGTGTCGCCCGTGTTGTGGTGCGTGGCGCGGCGGATGCGGTAGATGGCCGGGTCGCGCATGTTGATGTTGGGGCTGGCCATGTCGATCTTGGCGCGCAGCACCATGGAGCCGTCTTCGTGCAGGCCGGCCTTCATCTCGCGGAACTTGGCCAGGTTTTCGGCCGGGGTGCGGCTGCGGAAGGGGCTGTTCACGCCTGGCTTGCCGAAGTCGCCGCGGTTGATACGCATCTGCTCCACGGTTTGCTCGTCCACATAGGCGTGGCCGGCTTCGATCAGGTATTCGGCCGCGCGGTACATGAAGTCGAAGTAGTCGCTGGCCTGGTAGGGCGGGGCGCTGGGGTGGCCGTTCCAGTCGAAACCGAGCCACTTCACCGCGTCGATGATGCTGTCGACGTATTCGGTGTCTTCTTTTTCGGGGTTGGTGTCGTCAAAGCGCAGGTGGCACACGCCGCCGTAGTCGCGGGCCAGGCCGAAGTTGATGCAGATGCTCTTGGCGTGGCCGATGTGCAGGTAGCCGTTGGGCTCGGGCGGGAAGCGGGTGCGGATCTTGGCCGGGTCGGGCTGGCCCGCCGCGTGGTGGGCGGCGTCGCCCGGGGTGCCTCCCCAGCGGCGGGCGGCGTAGGTGCCTTTTTCCAGGTCGCTTTCAATGATCTGGCGCAGGAAGTTGCTGGGCTTGACGGCTTCCGGGGCTGTCGCGGTGGCGGCAGCCGGTGTGTTGGCGGCTGGATTGACGGGGTTTTGGGTGCTCATCGGGCCATTTTAGGGCCCGGTTTCGTGATGGTTTACGCATGGAAACGGGCGAATGTACTTCCGGACACAACGTAAAGACAAATTTATGCCATCCTTTTGCCTACTTGGTGCGTTATGTACCGGTGAGGCGAGTCCATTTGGCTGGCTACCCTCATTCCAACAGGAGATATCCGTATGACTCAATCCCGTTCTATCTATGCCTTGGCAGCTTCCGCAGGCGTAGCGCTGGCATTGCTGGGTGGCGCGGGCGCCGCCCAGGCCCGCGACGTCAACTGGTCGGTGGGCATTGGCGTGCCGGGTGTGGTGGTGGGGGCCAGCAATGGCTACTACGCACCAGCCCCGGTGTATGTGGCCCCGCCCCCACCGGTGTACTACGCGCCCCCACGGCCTGTGTATTACGCGCCCCCTCCAGCGTACTACGCCCCTCCACCCGCCGTGGTGTACTACGGTGACCGTGGCTACCGAGGCCACCGCCACCATCACCACGACCGTGGCTACGGCCGCTGGGACCGCTGATCGGCCCCGCCCCGGCAGCCGGTCCTGACCGGCACGGCTGCCGTACTTTGTAACCAAAACCTCTTGGGCGCCAGTCGCTCACAGGCAGCGTCTTTGCACAGGCTGCCTTTTACAGCGGCCTTCGGGCCGCTTTTTCTTTGGGGGCGCGCAGGTGGCGGCGCAGCATAATTTGGCACCTTTGCCCGCTGCATGGCGGGTGCAACCCCTCGGAGTGCATGCCCTGTGAAAACCGTTTTTGTCCTCAATGGCCCCAATCTGAACCTGCTGGGCACGCGTGAACCTGCCGTGTACGGCGCACACACCCTGGCCGATGTCGAAAAACTGTGCGCCGACGCCTGCGCGCGCCATGGTTTTGCGCTGCGGTTTCACCAAAGCAACCACGAGGGTGCGCTGATCGACTGGATCCATGAAGCGGGCCGCCTGCATGCGGCGGGTGAGCTGGCCGGCGTGGTGATCAATGCCGGGGCCTACACCCACACCAGCGTGGCGCTGCACGATGCCACCAAGGGCACGGGCATCACGCTGATCGAGCTGCACATCAGCAATGTGCACGCCCGCGAATCCTTCCGGCACCATTCGTACATGGCCGCGGCCGCCAAGGCCGTGATGTGCGGGTTTGGCGTGCTGGGCTATGGCCTGGCCATCGACGGGCTGGCGCAGCTGCAGCCCCAGGCGGCCGCCTGAGCGCAGTGGTACCCCCGGGCACACTTTCGCACGGCAAGCGGGCACTCGCATGACCACCGCACCGACCCCGCCACTGGAAGTGCCCGAAGACGAGGTGGAGATCACCGCCATGCGGGCGCAGGGCGCGGGTGGGCAGAACGTCAACAAGGTATCGAGCGCGGTGCACCTGCGCTTCGACGTGGCGGCGTCGTCATTGCCCGACGGGGTCAAGGAGCGCCTATTGGCACTGCGCGACAGCCGCATCACGCAGGACGGCGTGGTGGTGATCAAGGCGCAGCAGTACCGCAGCCAGGACCAGAACCGGACGGACGCGCTGCAGCGCCTGAACGCGCTGGTCAACACGGTCGCCGTGCCGCCCCGCGTGCGGCGTGCCACGCGGCCGACCTATGGCTCGCAGCAGCGGCGGCTGGCGGGCAAGAGCCAGCGCAGCGAAACCAAGGCGCTGCGCGGCCGGGTGAAGGATGGGTCCTGAGGGGCTGTTGACGGACCCCGGACAGGTGGACGTTGTTGGGTGGCGATGTTTTGTTGCCCGGCGCATTGGCAGTTTTTACCGGCTCATTAGCACCACCCGTGGAACGATCTGTCTGATGCACAGGGCTTGGTATCGCGGGCTGTCGGTCCTACATTCAATGCATCCCCCCCACGCAATGAATCCAAAGGACATCGCCATGTCTGCCAACGCCCCTGCTTCCCCTGTTGTTCCTGCACTGTTCGTCTCGCACGGCGCGCCGCTGTTTGCGCTGGACGCCGGCACCACCGGCCCCGCGCTCACGCAGTGGGGTGACAGCCTGAAGGCACAGTACCCGGGGCTGCGCGGCGTGGTCATCATGTCGCCCCACTGGATGGCACGCTCGCCGCAGGTCATGACCGGCCCGCAGCCGGAGACCTGGCACGACTTTGGCGGGTTTCCGCCCGCGCTGTACCAGCTGCAATACCCGGCCCCGGGCTCGCCCGCGCTGGCGCAGGAGGTGCTGGGCTTGCTGCAAGCCGCCGGCGTGGCGGCGCAGGGCGACGCGGCCCGCCCGTTCGACCATGGTGCCTGGGTGCCGCTGATGCATCTGTTCCCGCAGGCCGATGTGCCGGTGGTGCAGGTGGCCCTGCCCGTGGGCGCTGGGCCGGCCGAGGTGTACGCGCTGGGCGCGGCACTGCGCAGCCTGCGCGACCAGAACGTGCTGGTCATCGGCTCGGGCAGCATGACGCACAACCTGGCCGAGTTCTTTGGCGGCGAGCGCGAGCCCGCGCCCTACGTGCTGGAGTTCAGCCGCTGGATCGAAGCGGCCCTGGCGCGGGGCGACATGAAGGCACTGCTCAACTACCGCAGCGAGGCCCCGCATGCGCGCCGTGCACACCCGACCGAGGACCATTTCCTGCCCATCTTCTTTGCGCTGGGCGCAGCGGGCGACGATCTGCAGGCCCACTACCTGAGCCGCGAGGTGATGTACAGCATGCTGTCGATGGATGCGTTTGCCTTGCAGCCCGTGCATTGACGCAGCCCTTTCGTCCATCCACCCATTCATCTTCCAAATCGGCCCTGCCGCTCATCCATGCTTGATCTACCGCTCACCTTTTTGCAGCGCCCGGCCGCTGCCACCACGCCCCGGCCCTGGCTGCTGGTGCTCATGCACGGCGTGGGCAGCAACGAGCAGGACCTGTTCGGCCTGGCGCCGCACATTCCCGAGCGTTTTCATGTGCTGAGCCTGCGGGCACCGTTTCGCATGGGGCCGGGCTCGCACGCGTGGTTCGACTTTTCCATCGAGCCCAACGGCGAGCGCACCATCAACGAGGCGCAAGAAGCGCAAAGCCGCGCGCTGGTGGTCCAGGCCATCGCGTTCGCCGCAGAGCAACTGGGCATTCCGCCAGAGCGCGTCGTGGTGGGCGGCTTCAGCCAGGGCGGCATCATGGCGCTGTCGCTGCTGCTGACCCAGCCCGCGCTGATGCAGGCGGCCATGGTGTGGCACGGCCGCCTGCTGGCGCAGGTGCTGCCCCTGGCCGCGCCGCCCGATGCGCTGCGGGGCAAGCAGCTGTGGCTGAGCCACGGCACGCACGACAACGTGATCCCCCTGGCCCACGCACAGGCCATCGCGCAGCACATGGGCCCGCTGCCCGTGGCGGTCACGTACCGGGAGTTTCCAGGCGCGCACGAGATCCGCCCGGCGGAGCTGTCCGCCACCGTGACCTGGCTGGACTCGCTGGCCGGCCCGCCGGCGGCTTTCTGACCCGGCGGGCGGGGGGATAGGCCAGCACACCCACATCCTCCTGCGCACCGCAGGGCTGCCCGTGCCGTGCCGATCGCGCAGCGGTGGCGTGGCGAGGTCTGGGAAGGCACCGGCATCGCCCAGCGGGTACATGGCGTTACGCACCGGGCGCAGGCGCGGTTTCCAATGGGCATTGCACCCCGCACGGGAACGCATGGCGGCCCACGCCGTCGTACCCAGGGCGTGCCCCATGCACCGCCACAGGAGACCCGATGCCCGATCACGACACCGCCGAGTTTCGCCCCGCACCCGAGGGTGCATCGCCCCTGCCCAAAGTCGCCCTCGCAGCCCTGGGCTGCGCGGCCATCGCGGGCGCTGCGTGGTGGTTCTGGCTGCGCCCCGCGGAGCCTCAGCCCGCGCCACCACCGCCGCCTGTGGCCAGCGCGCCCGCAGCCCCTGCGGCTGCACCCCCCATGCCCGAAGCCTCGGGCCCGCAGAACCTGGTCGATGGCCTCGCGCCCGCCGACACCGCTTTGCCGCCCCTGGCGGAATCGGACACCCGTGTGACGGCCTTGCTCGGCGAACTGCTGGGCCGCGACAAGGTGGCCAGGTTTCTGTGGACCGAAGGCTTTGTGCGCTGCGTGGTCGCCACGGTGGACAACCTGGGCCGCGCCCAGGCGCCATCGCGCATGTGGCCGGTGCAGCCCACGCCCGAGCGCTTCACGGTGGAGGGCGCCGAGGGCGCGCAGACCATCGCCCCCGCCAACGCAGCGCGCTACAGCGCGGTGCTGGCCTTTGCCGAGGCCGTGCCGCTAGACGCCGCGGTGGCGTTGTATGCACGGCTGTACCCGCTGTTCCAGCAGGCGTATGAAGAAGTGGGCTATCCCCGGCGCTACTTCAACGACCGCCTGGTGGCCGTGCTGGACCACCTGCTGCTCGCGCCCGAGCCCAAGGAGCCGCTGCGCGTGAAGCTGCTGCCGGTGAACACCGACGTGCCCGACCTGCGGCCCTGGGTGCGCTACGAGTTTGCCGACCCGGCGCTGCAGGCCCTGTCGAGCGGCCAGAAGATCCTGGTGCGCATGGGGCCCGCCAACGCGGCGCGGGCCAAGGCGCTGATCCGCGAAGTGCGCCAGCGCGTCGCCACGGGCGCGGTGGCCCGGAAGCCCGTGCCGTAGTCCCGCGCTGCGTGGGGCCGTGGCGGCAGGCTGTGCGGTGGGGATGGGCTTGGGGGCTCCAACCCCTGCGGCGGGTCAGGCCTGCGCCGGCCGTGGGCCGTGGCGCAGGGTCAGCAAGGTGCCCAGCGTCAGCGCTGCCAGGGCAAACGCCGGCCCGCCCAGTGCGCCCACGTGGTCCACCATCAGCCCGCCAAAGATGGCGCCGCTGGCAATCGCGATCTGAAACGCCGCCACCAGCAGCCCGCCCGCGCCCTCCGCCTGGTCGGGCGCGGCCCGCACGATCCAGGTCTGAAAGCCCACCGGAAACGCGCCGAACGCAAACCCCCACAGCGTGACCGCCACCGCCGTGATGGCCGCCGACTGCCCAGCCACCAGCAGCACGGCGGCCAGCACGGCAATGACGGCACCACCGGCCACGATGGCCTGGCGCTCGCTGCGCCCCGCGATCCATCCCCCCACGAAGTTGCCGAAGAAGCCGCCTACGCCGTAGCCCAGCAGCACGGCCGTGATGGTGGCCACCGACAGGTGCGTGACCTGCTCCATCAGCGGGCGAATGTAGGTAAAGCCTGCGAAGTGGCCTGAGATGACGAGCAGCACCGCCAGCAGCGCCACGCGCACCGGCGGGCGGCGCAGCAGCTCGCCCAGCACCTTGAGGTTGGGGTTGTCGCGCGGGGGCAGGGCGGGCAGGGCCACCAGCTGCACCGCCAGCGTGACGAGGCTGATGCCGCCCGCCGCGATGAAGGCGCTGCGCCAGCCCCACAGGTCGCCCATCCACGCGCCGATGGGCGCCGCGCACACGGTGGCCACCGACACCCCGGTGAGGATGAGCGACATGGCCCGCGCAAACAGCGAGGCCGGCACCAGCCGCATGGCCAGCGCCGCCGACATGGACCAGAAGCCGCCCAGCGCCACGCCCAGCAGTACCCGCGCCACCAGCAGCGTGGCCAGGCTCCCGGCCAGGGCGGACATCACGTTGGACAGCACCAGCAGCAGCGTGAAGGCGATCATCACCAGCCGCCGGTCGATGCGGCGCGTGAGCAGCGGCAGCGACGGCGCAGCCACGGCGGCCACCAGCGCGGTGACGGTGACCGCCTGGCCCGCGGCCCCATCGCTCACGCGCAGGTCGCTGGCCATGGCGGTCAGCAGGCTGGCGGGCAAGAATTCGGCCGTGACCAGGCCGAACACGCCCAGCGCCATGGACGCCACGGCCGCCCAGCGGGCCTCGGCGGGCTCGGGGGTGGCGTGCGGGACGGGTTCGAACGCCGATGCAGATACGGAATCGGCATCGGCCACGGCGCCCACGGGCGCATCCAGGCAGGTGGAGCAGGAAGAAGAGGAGGACACGGGCAAAGCCTTGGGTTGGAACGGACGTCCATGCTAGGGATAAGATGTCGGCGTTTCCATGCCGTAAAAGCCGAAATGCTTGACTTTTCATCCAGACCGTTTGACCAAGTGCCGCAGCCGCCGTGGGTGGAGCCGCCGGACCTGCTGACCCAGATCCTGCTCGGCCTGCGCCTGGACGGCGTGGAGTATGGCCGCTGCGTGCTGCACCCGCCCTGGGCCATCGCTTTTCCGGCGCAGCGCTCGGCGCGGTTTCACTTCGTTGGCCACGGCGGCGCCTGGCTGCGCACGCCGGGCACCGAATGGCAGCGCCTGACCATGGGCGATGCGGTGCTGCTGCCGCACGGCACATTTCATGTGCTGGCCAGCTCGCCCGATGTGCCGCCGGTGGACATCGACTCGCTGGCGCGCAAGGCCGTGTCTGAAAACATCTACCTGGTGGACGGCCGCGATGCGGGCCGCGCACCCCGGGGGGCCCCGGTCGCGCCGCCCCCGCCGCTGGCGCCCGACGTGCTGTTCAGCGGCGCGCTGCGCTTCAACCTCGACCCGCTGCACCCGCTGATGGCCATGATGCCCGCGGTGATGATGGCCGGCGACCTGGCCCGGCGCGACACCACGGTGCCCGTGCTGCTCGACGCCATGGAGCGCGAGGTGGCGCAGGACCGCATGGGCGCCTGCGCCATCCTGGCGCGCCTGGCCGACGCGCTGGCGGCCAGCATCATCCGCGCCTGGGTGGAATGCAGCTGCAACAGCCCCACGGGCTGGATCGCCGCCGTGCGCTGCCCGCGCATCGGCAAGGTGATCGCGGCCATCCACGCCGAGCCCGAGCGCGACTGGAACGTGCCGCTGCTGGCCGACCTGATGGGTGCCTCGCGCTCGAGCTTTTCGGAATCGTTCACGCGGACCATGGGGGAGAGCCCGGCGCGCTACGTGGCCAAGGTGAAGATGTCGCAGGCGCGCCGCTGGATCGCACGCGACGGCATGCGCGTGGCCGTGGCGGCCCATCGGCTGGGCTACGAGTCCGAAGCCTCCTTCAGCCGCGCATACAAAAGGATCATCGGCCAGCCCCCCAGCACGGCGCGTGCGGAGTGATGGACGATGGACGATGGAGGAAGGGCAGGGCGCTGGAGCCCGAACGCTATGTCCGGGGCAGCGGCAGCGCCGTCTTGTAGCGCACCTGCTTGAGCGCAAAGCTCGACCGGATCTTTTCCACACCGGGCATCGGGGCGAGCTGCTCCACGATGAACCGCTCCAGCGCCGAAATGTCGGCCACGGCGACGCGGATCAGGTAGTCGCTGTCGCCGCTCATCAGGTAGCACTCCATCACCTCGTCGTGCTCCGCGATGCGGCGCTCGAAGTCGGCCAGCGCCTCCTTGCTCTGCGCCTTGAGGCTGATGCTGATGAATACGTTGAGCCCTAGCCCCAGCGCCGCCGCGTTGGCCAGCGCCACATAGCGGCTGATGACGCCTGCGGCCTCCAGCGCCTTCACCCGTGCAAGGCACGGCGAGGGCGACAGGTGCACACGCCGCGCCAGCTCCACGTTGGACAGGGAGCCATCGGCCTGCAGCTCGGCCAGAATGCGCAGGTCCAGGGTATCGAGTTTCATATGCTGCAGTTTATTGTTTTTGCGGCATAAGCTGCTGGTATTGCGCTGCATCGGCTGCAAAACGGCAACTCATTCGGGGTGGGCATGGCTACAGTGCTCTGCATGAACGCGCTCACACCCCACAACCTGCTGCTGGCGCCCGGCGCCGTCCCCGACATCGATCCTGAGGAAACCGCCGAGTGGCGCGACGCCTTCCTGGCCCTGGTGGCCACCGAAGGCCCGGAGCGCGCGCGCCACATCCTGCAAGAGCTGGTGCGGCTGGCGCGCACGCAGCGCATCGGCTGGCAGCCGGACCTGAACACGCCATATGTGAACACCGTGGCCGCGCAGGACCAGCCCGCCTTCCCCGGTGACCTGGCTGTTGAAGAGCGCGTGGCCTCCATCGTGCGCTGGAACGCGCTGGCCATGGTGGTGCGCGCCAACCAGGCGTATGGCGAACTGGGTGGCCACATCGCCAGCTACGCCAGCGCGGCCGACCTGTTCGAGAGCGGCTTCAACCACTTCTTCTGCGCCCGCGAAGGCGTGGGCGAGGGGCAGCACCGGGGCGACCTGGTGTTCTTCCAGCCGCACAGCGCGCCGGGCGTGTATGCGCGGGCGTTCCTCGAAGGCCGCCTGTCCGAGCAGGACCTGATGCACTACCGCCAGGAGCTCACCGCGCCGGGCGCGGGTGCGCAGGGCCTGTCGAGCTACCCGCACCCCTGGCTGATGCCGGACTTCTGGCAGTTTCCCACCGGGTCGATGGGCATCGGCCCCATCAGCAGCATTTACCACGCGCGCTTCATGCGCTACCTCACGCACCGCAACCTGCTCGACTGCAGCCAGCGCAAGGTCTGGGGCGTGTTCGGCGACGGCGAGATGGACGAGCCCGAGAGCATGAGCGCGCTGACCCTGGCCGCGCGCGAGGGCCTCGACAATCTGGTCTGGGTGGTCAACTGCAACCTGCAGCGCCTGGACGGCCCGGTGCGCGGCAACGGCCGCATCATCGACGAGCTGGAGCGGCTGTTCGCCGGCGCGGGCTGGAACGTGGTCAAGCTGGTCTGGGGCAGCGACTGGGACGGCCTGTTCGCCCGCGACCTGACCGGTGCGCTGGTGCGCACGCTTGAAGGCACGGTGGACGGCCAGATGCAGACCTTTGCCGCCAAGGACGGGCGCTTCAACCGCGACAACTTCTTCGGCCAGAACCCCGAGCTCGCGGCCCTGGCCCAGGGCATGACGGACGAGCAGATCGACCGCTTGAAGCGCGGCGGGCACGACCTGGTGAAGATCCACGCCGCGTATGCCGCGGCCGCGCGCCACCAAGGCCAGCCCACCGTGATCCTGGCGCACACCAAGAAGGGCTACGGCATGGGCACGGCCGGCCAGGGCAAGATGACCACGCACAGCCAGAAGAAGCTCGACGAGACCGACCTCATCGAGTTCCGCAACCGCTTCAACCTGCCGCTCACCGACGAGCAGGCCACCAGCCTCGCGTTCTTCAAGCCCGCGGAAGACAGCCCCGAGATGCGCTACCTGCGCACCCACCGCCAGAACCTTGGCGGCTACCTGCCGCGCCGCGAGACGGCCTGCGAGGCGCTGCCCGTGCCGGCCATCGAGGGCTATGCACAGTTCGCGCTGCAGGCCGATGGCAAGGAAATGAGCACCACCATGGCCTTCGTGCGCATGCTGGGCAGCTTGCTCAAGGACGCCACGCTGGGCCCGCGCATCGTGCCCATCGTGGCCGACGAGGCGCGCACCTTCGGCATGGCCAATTTGTTCAAGCAGGTCGGCATCTACAGCAGCGTGGGCCAGCGCTACGCGCCCGAGGACATCGGCTCGGTGCTGAGCTACCGCGAGGCGCTGGACGGCCAGATCCTGGAAGAGGGCATCAGCGAGGCCGGCGCCATCGCCAGCTGGACGGCCGCGGCCACCAGCTACAGCGTGCACGGCCTGGCGATGCTGCCGTTCTACATCTACTACTCGATGTTCGGCTTCCAGCGCGTGGGCGACGCCATCTGGGCCGCCGCCGACCAGCGTGCGCGCGGCTTTTTGCTGGGCGCCACGTCGGGCCGCACCACGCTGGGCGGCGAGGGCCTGCAGCACCAGGACGGCAGCAGCCACCTGGTGGCGGCCACCATCCCCAACTGCAAGGCCTACGACCCGGCCTACGCGGGCGAGATGGCCGTCATCATCGACGCCGGCATGCGCGAGATGGTGACCGAGCAGCGCGACGTTTTTTACTACGTGACGCTGATGAACGAGAACTACGCGCAGCCGGACCTGCCCGCTGGTGCGGCAGAGGGTGTGCTGCGTGGTTGCTATGTTTTTGGGAGCTATCCGCGCTTGCTGGACGAGCGACAGGGGGCTTTTTCACCTCAAACCGTGACCCTGCTGGGCTCGGGCGCGATCCTCACCGAGGTAGTCAAGGCGGCAGAGTTGCTGGCTGCCGAGGGCGTGGAGGTGACGGTGATCAGCGTGACCAGCTGGAGCGAATTGGCACGCGACGGCGTGGCGTGCGAGCAGCGTGCCATCGCGGGAGAAGATGAGCCGGGGACCCCCTGGCTTGCAGCGCAACTGGCCGCCACGAGCGGACCGGTGATCGCTGCGACCGACTATGTGCGTGCCGTGCCCGAGACGGTGCGCGCCTTCGTGCCGCAGGGGCGCAAGTACCTGACGTTGGGGACGGATGGGTTCGGGCGCAGCGATACGCGGGCGGCGTTGCGTGCGTTCTTTGGGGTGGATGCGGAGGCGGTGGTGCGGGCTGCGAAGTTTGCGATGGGGGCTGCAGCGAACCGGTGACGGGTCGGGTGCTGTCTGCGTTGCCGATTGGGCGAGGTTTCTTGCTTTCCGATCAGCTGCATCACCTGCGTTTGCAGGGGCTGTGCTTGGGCTGAGGGCGGAGGCCGGGGTGTGCGCCCGGCGGCGCACCTTCTTTCTTTTGCGTCGCCAAAAGAAAGAAGGCAAAGAAAAGGCGACCCCCAGTCTGCGTCCCCCATCGCCCGATGGGCGATGGGGGCAACCTGCGATGCTCGGGCCGGGGGTGGCGTCGCAGAACTCGCTGCGCGGGGCCTGTGGCCCCGCTCCGCTCAAACATCTGCGACGAGCTAGATCACGAAGCGTGTGTGTCCTGCGGCACACACGCCCACCCCCGGCCCTGCGCTTCTCGGCGCAGCCAGCAGGGGGTGAACACCACCCGGCTGCTGCCTGGGCAGCGGCGCCTGGGGTGGGGGACGCGCTGCGCGCTGCCCACAGGGTGGGTGCGGTCGCACTGCCCGAGCCGATGGGCTGCGAGTTGACCAAGGCTCCATAAATCCATACTTCGTCTGTAGACAACTGCCCGCCGCTTCTCCAGCATTTGTGACACGCCAGATCGCGAAGCGACCGTGCCGCATCGCGCGCTGCCCACAACACTGGCGCGGCCGTCCTGCTCAGGCCGAAGCGCAGCGAGGCAACCCGGGCCGAGCGAAGCAATGGCCCGTGTGGAGCCCGCTCCCCACCCCTGCTGGCTGCGCCGAGAAGCGCAGGGCGTGGGGTGGGTGCGTGTGCCGCAGGACACACGCACTGCGTGATCTGACTCGTCGCAGATGTTTGAGCGTAGTTTGGCCTGCGGCCAAACGCAGCGAGTTCTGCGACGCCACCCTACGACCGAGCATCGCAGGTTGCCCCCTTCGCCCAACGGGCGATGGGGGACGCAGACTGGGGGTCGCCTTCTCTTTGGTGACTTTCTCTTGGCGACGCAAGAGAAAGTTACTGCGCCGCCGGGCGCACACCCCGGCCCCCGCCCCTCGCAAAGGCACACGGCAACCATGCCCACAAACCACAAAGCCACACACCAACCAAAGCTCACCACCCCCCAAACCGCCCCCATTCCCCCACCACCACCCCACCGTCCACCGCCCGATACTCCCCATACTGCGCCCCCGTCGCACACGCATGGTTCGGCAAGATCCGCAACTGCATTCCCACCGGAAACCGCCGCGCAATATCTTCCAGGCCCGGCGCATCAGAACCCCCGACCAGCGACAGAATCCCGTGCTCCTGGTTCGCACCACTCAGCACATACCCGTCCAGCACAGCCCCATCCACATCGCACACCTGCCCATACCCATAGTCGCGCGACTGCTTGTGCGTCCCCCGGTCGCGGCTCATGGCCATCCAGCCGGCATCGACGATGGCCCAACCCTTGTCCACCTGGTGGCCGATCACGGTGGTCAGCACGCTCAGCGCGATGTCGTCGGTGCTGCACACCCCCACGTTGTGCATCACCAGGTCGAAGAACACGTACACGCCCGCACGCACCTCCGTCACGCCCGTGAGGTCGCGGGCCGACAGGGCCGTGGGCGTGGAGCCCACGCTCACCACGGCGCAGGGCAGGCCCGCCGCGCGCAGGCGTTCGGCCGCGTGCACGCAGCCGGCGCGCTCCTGCTCGGCCAGGGCGGTGAGGGCCTCGGGGGTGTTCAGGTCGTAGCTGCCGCCCGCGTGCGTCATGACGCCGGCCAGGCGCATGCCGCCCGTGTGCAGCACCCGGCCCACGTCGATCAGCGCGGCTTCGTCGGGGCGGATGCCCGATCGGTGGCCGTCGGTGTCCACCTCGATCAGCACCTCGAACACCTCGCCGTGCTCACGGCCAAAGTCCACGATGGCCTGGGCTGCGGCGACGTTGTCGGTGACGATCTTCAGGCTGCAGCCTTGGCGGCGCAGCGCCAGCACCTGGGGCAGCTTGTGCGGCACGGTGCCCACGGCGTACAGGATGTCGGTGATGCCGTGGGCAAAGAACTGCGCGGCCTCCTTGAGGGTGGACACCGTGATGCCCTGCGCGCCGGCTGCGATCTGCGCCTGGGTCACGGCCGGGCACTTGGCGGTCTTGGCGTGCGGGCGAAAGCGCACGCCCAGTGCGTTCATGCGCTCCTGCATGCGCGCGATGTTGCGCTGCATGCGTGGCAGCTCGATCAGCGCAGCGGGCGTATCGACCTGGGACAGGGGGATCGCGGGGGAGGTGGTGGGTGCTTCTTGCATGGCAAAGGGTCCTCGTTGTGTGGCTGGCTCAGCCGGCGAGCAGGGCGCAAAAACGTTCCATGTCCACGTTGCCGCCGCTGATCAACACGCCGACCTTCTTGCCCTTCAGTTCTGCACCCCGTGCACGCGCCGCCGCAAAGCCCAGGCAGCCCGTAGGCTCCACCACCAGCTTCATGCGCGTGGCAAAAAAGCGCATGGCGTCCACCAGCTGGGCATCGCTCACGGTGAGGATGTCGTCCACGTCGCGGCGGATGATGGGGAAGGTGATGTTGCCCAGGTGCTGTGTCTGCGCGCCATCGGCAATGGTCTGGGGCGTGTCGATGTGCACGATGGAGCCGCTGCGAAACGACTGCTGCCCGTCGTTGCCCGCCTCGGGCTCCACGCCGTAGAGCTTGCAGTTTGGCGACAGTGCACGGGTGGCCAGGGCCGAGCCCGACAGCAAGCCGCCGCCGCCCAGGCAGACGAAGAAGGCGTCCAGTTCGCCCACCTCTTCGAACAGCTCCTTGGCAGCGGTGCCCTGGCCGGCCAGCACGTCGGCGTGGTCGTACGGCGGGATCATGGTCAGGCCATCGCGCTCGGCCAGGTCGCGGGTGATCTGCTCGCGGTCTTGCGTGTAGCGGTCGTAGAACACCACCTGGGCGCCGTAGCCCTGCGTGGCCGCGACCTTGGCGGCGGGGGCGTCCTGCGGCATGACGATGGTGGCGGGCATGCCCAGCTCGCGCGCGGCCAGGGCGATGCCCTGTGCATGGTTGCCCGACGAGAACGCGATCACCCCGGCCTTGCGCTGCGTGGCGTCGAACTGGGCCAGCGCGTTGTAGGCACCGCGGAACTTGAACGCACCCATGCGCTGCAGGTTCTCGCACTTGAAGAACACCTGGGCACCCATCTCCTCGTCGAGGATGCGCGAGGTGAGCACGGGCGTGCGGTGCGCAACGCCTGCAATGCGGCCAGCGGCAGCCACGACGTCGTCGTAAGTGGGGAGACTGTTTGCAATGGGGGTGGTAGAGGTCATGGCAACGATGGGTGTTGGTGGTTGAAAGCGGGATGGAAGCGGAAATGAAGAGAGGGGAGGGGGCGGGGGGCCGGTACCTGTCACCACGGCCAGGCCATCGCAGTGCCCACGCCCTGCGCCAGGGCGTGCGTGTGCAGCATGCGGGCGACGGTGAGGTCCTGCAGGGCCAGGCCCGTCATGTCGAACACGGTGATGTCCTGCGCGCCGCGCGCCGCCTGCACCTGGTCCGTGATCACATCGCCCAGTTCGGTGCAGGGCAGGCCGGGCGGCGCCCATTGCAGCTCGCCCAATTGGCGGGCTTGCGCGGCGTCGTCCACGAACACGCGGGCGCGCTCCAGCAGGCCTTCGGGCAGCTCGCGCTTGCCCTGGGTGTCGGTGCCCACAGCGTTGATGTGGGTGCCCGGCTGCACGGCCGCTGCGTCGAACAGCGCGCCACCGCCGGGCGTGGCGGTGATCACCACGTCGCTCGTGGCCACGGCGGCATTCGCATCGGTGGCCAGGGCGATGTCGCAGCGGTCGGCCAACGCCGCCTCGAAGCCTTGGTTGCGCTGCCCGCCATGCGCCACATAGCGCACCCGGCGCAGCGCGGGCAGCACCTGCAGCGCATAGCGCAGCTGCACGCGCGCCTGTACGCCGGTGCCGAAGAGGCACAGCTGCTCGCTGTCAGCCCGTGCGAGGTGCTGCAGCCCCAGTGCGCCGGCCGCGCCCGTGCGTTCGGTGGTGATGGCATTGCCGTCCAGCACGCACAGCGGGCGGCCGGTGGCAGGGTCGATCAGCATCACGGTGGCCTGGTGCGGCTCGCCGCCCCGCGCGCGGTTGGCGGGCCAGAAGCCCGCGGCCTTGAAGCCCAGCAGCCCCTGGGCGGGCACATCGCCCGACTTGATGCCGAACACACCGCCCGTGGCCAGCGCCTCGCGCACCACGGGGAACACGCGGCCCGCGCGCTGGCTGTGCAGGGTGAAGGCCTCGCGCACGGCAGTCAGTACATCGTGCGGCTGCAGCAGCGTGTTGACCTGGTGGGTGTCGAGCAGCCGCAGGCCGGCCTGTGCGCGGTCGATGGTGGTGGGGTGGGCGCTCATGCCTTCACCTCACTTGGCCACGTCGCCATACACCGTGGCGCGCGATACGCCCAGGTGCTGCGCCACCACCTCCATGGCGCGGCGCACCTCCAGGCTGCCCGAGTCGCGCAGTTCGCGCAGCAGCGCGCGCCGCTCGCTGGCCTTGAGCGCCCGCGGCGCGGTGGACAGGCGTGCCGCGAACTGGTCGATGCGCAGGCGGATGGCATCGGCGCCCGCAGGGTCGAGCGACTCGGTGAGCCCCGTGTCGCCGTCGATGGCGGTGAACTGCCCCACCACGCTCTGCAGGCTGCGAAACAGCGTGAGGTCCACATTCAGGCACAGCGCGGCGATGTACTCGCCCGATGAATCCTTGATGCCCACCGACGTGCTCTTGGCCTGTCGCCCGTCGGCAAACTGGTTGGCGTAGTTGGCGATCACCTGGGGGTAGTCGGGGTCGGCGATGCGCGCCAGGCCCAGCTCGGTCGTCGGCTCGCCCACGGCCCGGCCCGAGAGGTTGTTGTGGATCGCGAGGATGGATTGCCCCGGGTCCAGCAGGTCGTGCACGACCACCTCGCAAAACGGCGCGAAGGTGGCGGCCAGGCCCTGCGCGACCTGCTCGATCTGCGACAGCAGCACCGTGTGCTCGGCGGTGCGGGGGCGCGCTGGCCGTGCAGTCCGTTGACGGGGTGTTGGTGGCGTGGAAGGCGTCGAGGCTGTGGAGGACGTTGGGCGGGTCATGTCGACAATTTATCCAAAAATGGACAAATTGTCAAAATCTGGAATCCAGGCCCTATCGCGAAGGCGAGTCATCGGGTCTCTGTGCGCAGGAATGAGGACATTGCCGACGACAGAGCTCCGTCGTATCCACCGCAATGCAACGCTGCGCAGGTCAACGTGCAAAGCGGCACGCCGCTGCGGCACAGCGCGTGTCAGTCCGTGTGGACGGGGCGCTGAAAGAACGCGTCCAGCACCGGCATCAGCGACGGAAACTCTTGCGCAAAGCGGGGCCGGTTGACGAAGTACGCCTCGCACGCCACAGCAAAGAATTCGGAGGGCGAGGTCGCGCCGTACGCATCCAGCCAGGGCCGCTCGGCGCCGAACCGTTCGGACATGATCACGCGCTCGCGGAACTGCTCGTACGCCGGCTCCCAGGCGGACCACCAGGCCTCGTAGGCGGCGCGGCCGGTGCGCGTGCCCATGAAGCCGGATGGCAATGGCGGGCAGCCATTGGGCTCGCCGCTGCGCATGTCGAGCTTGTGCACGAACTCGTGCACCACCACGTTGTGCCCGCGCTCGGTGTTCTCGGCCGCGTTGGCGACGTGTTGCCAACTGAGCATGATGGGGCCGCGGTCCATCGCCTCGCCCAGCAGCACCTGCGCCTGTTCGTGCACCACGCCGGCTTCATCCACGACCTGGCGGCGCGCCACGGCCTCGCCCGGGTGCAGCACGATGGTCACGAAATCGTCGTACCACTTGAGGGCCTTGGCCGGGTCGCCCCAGTGCAGCAGCGGCAGGCAGGCCTGGGCGGCGATGTCGATGGCCATGGCGTCGGTGACCTCGAGGTCGTGGGCGCCGTGGAACCGCTTCTCGTGCAGGAACAGGGCGCTCAGCGCCCGCAGCTTGGACTGGTCGTGCAGTGACAGCGCAGACAGGAAGGGATAACGCTGCAGCGTCTGCAACCACAGTGCGGCCGAGATGTCGGGCACGGGGGCGACGGTGGCGCGCACGTGGCGCCAGAGCCGGTTGAGGATGGGGGGCATGGTGTCAGGGCATGCCGACAAAGGCAGGCCCCGGAAGTCAATACACAGCCTACCTGGGGTCGAGTGCGATGCGTTCCAAGCCCTGGGCCGACAAACGCAGTGTTTCCAGCCGGGGGGGCAATGCGGCCGCATCCCAGTCGCTGAGTACCACGCGAGCGAGCCCGGGTGCGAGGGTGTGCTCTGCGGGGCGGTGCGTATGCCCATGCACCATCGTGCTGGCCCCGGCGGCCTGCAGCCAGCCGATGGCGGCAGGGCCGTCCACGTCGGCGTAGGTGACGCCGGACTGCTTCTTGGCTTCGCTCTCCTGGCGGATGCCGCGGGCCTGGGTGCGGCGCGTGGCCAGGGGCTGGGCGAGGAAGGCGTCCTGCCAGGCGCTGCTGCGCGCCTGGATGCGAAAGCGCTGGTAGTCCACATCGTCCAGGCACAGCAGGTCGCCGTGGCTGAGCACGATGCGCTGGTGGCCGAACACGAGGACCGTGGGGTCTGCGAGGCCGGTCATGCCGGTGCGCTGCAGGAATGCGGGTCCCGTCAGGAAGTCGCGGTTGCCGTGCATGAAGTACAGCGGCCTGCGCTGCGATGCTGCGCCAAGGGCGGCGCAGCCCCGGGCCTCGAAGCTGCCGGGCTCGTCGATGGCGTCGTCGCCCACCCACACCTCGAACAGGTCACCCAGGATGAACAGCGCGTCGGCCTCTGTGGTGCGCAGGTAGTGCTCGAACGCCGCCACGGTGGCGGGTTCGCTGGCCTGCAAATGCAGGTCCGAAATGAATTCGACCGTGCGCCAGTGCGAGGGAGCGATGAGCTCCTCGAACCGGGGCACGGTCGTGGTCACAAAAATGCTGGGGCTAGTGCTTGTGTCGGTCATCCCCTGCGCTGCGTGATGTACGCGGGCCCCGCAACCGGGGCCGCCGCAGCGCTCAAGGGGAATGTCGTGCTCAGAGCGCGACGGCCTTTTCGATGATCACGTCTTCCTTCGGCACGTCGTCGTGGAAGCCCTTGCGGCCCGTCTTCACGGCCTTGATCTTGTCGACCACGTCGGCGCCGCCGACCACCTTGCCGAACACGGCATAGCCCCAGCCCTGGGCCGACGGTGCGGTGTGGTTCAGGAAGCCGTTGTCCGCCACGTTGATGAAGAACTGGGCGGTGGCCGAGTGCGGGTCGCTGGTGCGGGCCATGGCCACGGTGTAGTTGGCGTTCTTCAGGCCGTTGTTGGCTTCGTTCTCGATGGGCGCGTCGGTGCCCTTCTGGGTCATGCCAGGTTCAAAGCCGCCGCCTTGCACCATGAAGCCGGGGATCACGCGGTGAAACACGGTGTTGTTGTAGTGGCCCTTGTTCACGTACGACAGGAAGTTGGCCACCGACTTGGGGGCCTTGGCTTCGTCGAGTTCGAGGGTGATGACGCCGTAGCCGGCAATGTGCAGTTCGACTTGGGGGTTGCTCATGGCAAGGTTCTTTCGATCAATGAATCAATGGATCAACAAAAAGGCTCACTTCACCAGCGTGGCGGAGTTGATGGTGACGGGCGTGTTGGGCACGTTCTGGTGCGGGCCCTTGTTGCCCACGGCCACGGCCTTGATCTTGTCGACCACGTCGGTGCCGCTCACCACCTTGCCGAACACGGCGTAGCCATGGCCGTCAGGGCTGGGGGCGTTGAGCATGGCGTTGTCCTTCACGTTGATGAAGAACTGCGAGGTGGCCGAGTTGGGGTTGGCCGTGCGCGCCATGGCGATGGTGTAGGTGTCGTTCTTGAGGCCGTTGTTGGCTTCGAGCGCGATCGGGGGCTTGGTAGGCTTTTGCTGCATGTCGGCGGTGAAGCCGCCGCCCTGGATCATGAAGCCGTTCATCACGCGGTGGAACACCGTGCCGTCGTAGTGCTTGTCGTTCACGTAGGCCAGGAAGTTCTCGACCGTCTTGGGTGCCTTGGCAGGGTCGAGTTGCACGACGATGTCGCCCATCGAGGTGGCCAGCTTGACCTTGGGGGCCTCTTGCGCCTGCACATTTGCTGCTGAAAAAGTAGCTGCCAGCGCAATGCTGGCAAGCGCCAGGGTCGAATTTCTTCTGGAAATCATCCAATCACTCCTTCGAAAAATATCTGCCATTGTTGGCCCCGTCGCGCCCAGTACTGGCGCTTGACCGGGCCCGTGCGGGCGCCTTCGGCGACTTCGCCGAACGTTACCACCATGGTGTCGGCGGAATCTGTCCACCGAAGGTAAGACTTGTCTTTGAGATGGAGTTCCCGGCCCCGCAGCGCGCGGGTCTCGGCCTTGAGGACCTCGGTCCACTCTTCGAGCGGCTTTTTGCGGTAGGTCTGGAAGTCGGGTGCGTAAAAGCCCAGCAGGCGCGTCATGTCGCCCTGGGTCTTGGCACTGCGCCAGGCGTTGAGCACGGCCTCGAACGACTTGCGTTCGGCGCTCACGCTGTGCGGCGCCACCCACTGCAGCTGGCGGGCGATGACGACGGGCGTGGAGCGGGGCTCCACCGTGCGCAGGATGCGTTCGAGGTCGGGGTTGGCCAGCACCAGGCAGCCGTCGGTGGCCAGCGGGGCGCGCGCGAACTGGTCGGGCGGCGTGCCGTGCAGCCAGATGCCGCTGCCGGTCTTGCCGCGGCTCTGGTCCAGCGGGTTGGGGTAGTTGATGGGCAGGGCGCCGGCGCCGTAGAAGTCCTTGAGGGTGGCGGGGTCCAGGCGGCTGGTGATGAAGTACACCCCGAGCGGCGTGCGCTGGTCGCCTTCGGTGGCCTTTTCGGTGCCCAGCTTGCCGACGGACGCATAGTAGTCGGCCACCAGCTGCAGGCCCTTGCCCGTGTTCTCGAACAGGTACAGGCGCGAGCGGGATGCGTCCACGGCGATGGCATGGCGCGAGCGCGGCGACAGCTCCAGGAACTGCGCCGGGATGGTGTTCGCGGGCGGGCGGCTGCGCTGCGCGTCCACACGCTGGCGCGACTCGTTGCGCAGCTCTTCGAGCACGCTGGCGGCCTGGATGCTGCGGGTGGAGTCCGGCTCGGGCACATCGCCCATGCGGCGGATGGGCCGGGTGCGCGACATCATCAGGTCGCCCACGGCCAGTTGCGCCAGCTGGAAGTTGGGGTAGTCACGTGCCAGGCTTTCGGCCTGTGCCAGGGCCTCGCGCTGGCGGCCTTCGCCGATGAGCCTGTACACCGCCAGCAGGCGCGACTCGGCCTGGCCGTCGCGCAGCTCGACCGGCTTGGCCGCCGGTGCGGGCTCGGTGGCGGCCCGACGCGGCTTGTGGCTTTGGGCCAGGGCCGAACCCGGGCCGGCCTGCACCATGGCCACGGCCAGCAAGGTTGCGGCCGCGGCCCGGCGGCGTCGTGCGGTCAGCTCCACCAGCATGCGTGTCTTTGGTTCAGGGGTGGCAGAAATGAAAAAACGCCTGCGCGGCAGGCGCAGGCGCTGTGTGCGGTGCCACGATCAGCCGCCCGTGGCTTCGCGCACGATGGCCCAGCGGCCGTTGTGGTTCACCAGGTCCAGCGTCTTGCGGCTGGTGACGTTGAGCGAGTCGGCGCTGTAGGCCTGGCGAAAGCGTGCCGTGGCCTTGTCGCCGCTGACCGCGACGCTGAGGTCCGACACCCGCACGCTGATCTTGGACTTGCCCACGATGCGCGCTTCGCGCTCTTTCTCCCACGCGGCACGGGTCTGGCGGCCCGGTGGGTCGAAAGACTTGTCGTAGGCGCCCAGGTAGGCGCTCATGTCCTTGGCGGCCCAGGCAGCGGCCCAGGCCTGCACGGCAGCGCTGACGGATTGCACGGAGGCGTCGGACGCACCGGCCTCGGCCGCCGCAGGCGCCGGTGCCGGAGCGGGCGATGCCGCAGCGGCAGCCGGAGCAGCTGCGGGGGGGGCCACGGGCGCAGGGGCTGGCGCGGCCTTGGGCGCAGGCGCTGGCGTGGCTGCAGCCACTGGCGCAGGGGCCGGTGCAGCTGCGGGAGCTGGCGATGGGGCCGGGGCAGGGCGGGGCGCTGCAGCCGCCACGGGGGACGGCGCGGCAGCGGCTGCCGGGCGGCCCGTCTTGCTGGCCGCATCGGCGGAGAACAGCTCCCGGATCAGCGCCAGCTTGGGCTTGACGGAGTTGGCGTTGGTGGCGTCGAGCTGCAGGGCCTTGTTGTAGGCCTGGCTGGCCAGCTTGGCGTAGATGTCGCCCAGGTTCTCGTGCGCGGTGGCGTAGCTCGGATTGGTGCGGATCGCCATCTCCAGCGCCGTGCGGGCCTTGTCCAGCTGGTTCTGGTTGGCATAGAGCACCGCCAGGTTGTTGTAGGGCTCGGGCAGCTCCGGGTACTCTTCGGTCAGCTTGGTGAAGGTGGTGATCGCGTCGGCGGGCTTGCCGCTGTCGGCCTGTGCCACACCGCGCAAAAAGCGCAGTTGCGGGTCGCGCGGGTTGGCGGCCAGGCGCTGGTCGGCCTTGGCCAGCGCTTCGGCGGACTTGCCGGTCTTGAGCAACTGCGCGATGTCTGCGTAGTCGTCGGCATGCGCCACACCCGCGCCCAGCAGCGCGGTCAGCGCCGCCAGGCGCAGGAGTCGTGGAAGTGTGCGGAGGACTGGCTTCATGGGGAATTCCGGGAGTTGGGCAGCGGCCCGCAGGAGCGGGGGCTTATACTGCGGCGGATTGTAGCTGAGGGGGTTTGTCATGACGGAACGCTGTTGCCGCGGGTGATTTCGCTGTAGGCCCCCACCGGGCCAACCCCCCGCCGGGGGCCCTTGCCCCCTGCTGCCGGGTGAATTTCGCTTCACCCACCACCCATCCCCCGTTACTGAAATCCCATGAGTTTGCGCATCTACAACACGCTGTCGCGTGCATTGGAGGACTTTTCCCCGCTCGAAACCGGCCATGTGCGCATGTATGTGTGCGGCATGACCATCTACGACCTGTGCCACATCGGCCACGCCCGCATGATGATGGCGTTCGACGTGGTGCAGCGCTGGCTCAAGGCCAGCGGCCTGCGCGTGACCTACGTGCGCAACATCACCGACATCGACGACAAGATCATCAAGCGCGCGCTGGAGCGGGGCATCACCATCCGCCAGCTCACCGACGAGATGATTGCGGCCATGCACCAGGACATCGGCCTCTTGGGCATCGAGCCGCCCTCGATCGAGCCCCGCGCCACCGAGTACGTGCCCCAGATGCTCTCGCTCATCGGCCAGCTGGAAGGCAAGGGCCTGGCCTACCGCGCGAGCAATGGCGACGTGAACTACTCCGTGCGCAAGTTCGACGGCTACGGCAAGCTGTCGGGCAAGTCGCTCGATGAACTGCGCGCCGGCGAGCGCGTGGCCGTGCTGGACGGCAAGGAAGACCCGCTCGACTTCGTGCTGTGGAAGTCCTCCAAGCCCGAGGAGCCGCCCGAGGCCAAGTGGGACAGCGAATTCGGCTCCGGCCGCCCCGGCTGGCACATCGAGTGCTCGGCCATGTGCGGCGCCACGCTGGGCGAGACCTTCGACATCCACGGCGGCGGCGCCGACCTGCAGTTCCCGCACCACGAAAACGAGATCGCCCAGAGCGAGGGCGCCACTGGCAAGCCGCTGGCCAAATTCTGGGTGCACAACGGCTTCGTGCGGGTGGACAACGAGAAGATGTCCAAGAGCCTGGGCAACTTCTTCACCATCCGCGACGTGCTCAAGACCTACGACGCGGAGACGGTGCGCTTTTTCATCGTGCGCGCCCACTACCGCAGCGCGCTGAACTACAGCGATGCGCACCTGGACGACGCCCGCCAGGCCCTGAAGCGCCTGTACACCGCACTGAGCCTGGTAGGACCTGCACAAGTCCCCGCCATCGACTGGACGAACCCCTACGCCGCCCGCTTCAAGGCAGCGATGGACGAAGACTTCGGTACGCCCGAGGCAGTGGCCGTTCTGTTCGACCTGGCCAGCGAGGTCAACAAGACCCGGTCGGCCGAACTGGCCGGTCTGCTCCAGGCCCTGGGCGCTTGCCTGGGGATTCTGCAGGGCGACCCCAAGGCCTTCCTGCAGGCGGGTGCCGGTGCCAGCGGTGCCGACATCGAAGCGCAGATCGCCGCCCGCGCCGCCGCCAAGGCTGCCAAGAACTTTGCCGAGGCGGACCGCATCCGCCAGGCGCTGCTGGCGCAAGGCATCGTCCTCAAGGACTCCGCCGCCGGCACCACGTGGGAAGCCGCGCAGTGAGCCCGTGTCTGATGCGAAATATGCGCCTGTCGCACGTGGGGTAAGCGGTGGCAGCTACTAAAAAGATAGCGGTGGATGCCGCGGCGCCGCCGTTGGTGCTGGCCACGCCGGATTACTGGGCCGAGGCCTGCAAGCACCTGGTGAAGAAGGACCGGGTGATGAAGCGCCTGATCCCGCAGTTCGGCGACGCCGCGCTGCGCACGCGGGGCGACGCGTTCGTCACGCTGGCGCGCTCCATCGTCGGTCAGCAGGTGTCGGTCACCTCGGCGCAGGCCGTGTGGGAGCGCTTCGTGGCGCTGCTGCCGCGGGGCATGAAGCCCGCCAGCGTGCTCAAGCTCAAGATCGACGACATGCGCGCCGCGGGCCTGTCGGCCCGCAAGGTCGACTACCTCGTCGACCTGGCCATCCACTTCGAGAGCGGCAAGCTCCACGTGAAGGACTGGGCGGCCATGGACGACGAGGCCATCATTGCCGAATTGGTCGCCATCCGCGGCATTGGCCGGTGGACCGCCGAGATGTTCCTCATCTTCTATCTGATGCGGCCCAACGTATTGCCCCTGGACGACCCGGGGTTGATCGCCGGCATCAGCCACAACTATTTCTCGGGCGATCCGGTCAGCCGCAGCGATGCGCGCGAAGTGGCCGAAGCCTGGAAGCCCTGGAGCAGCGTGGCAACTTGGTATATTTGGCGGTCGCTCGACCCCCTGCCGGTGGCTTATTGAACGGCTGACGCCGCCTGACGCGCTTATGCAAACTCGTTACATGTCGGTTACAGTGCGGGCCATTCGTGGCCGCCGCTCACCGGCGTGAGCCCTTAGGAGAACAACGTTGGCGAAAAAGACCTTTCTGGATTTCGAACAGCCCATCGCGGAACTCGAGTCCAAAATTGAAGAACTGCGCTACGTGCAGACCGAAAGTGCCGTCGACATCTCGGAAGAGATCGACCAGCTCAGCAAGAAGAGCCAGCAGCTCACCAAGGACATCTACAGCGAGCTGTCGCCCTGGCAGATCACCAAGATCGCCCGCCACCCCGAGCGTCCGTACACACTCGACTACGTGCGCGACATCTTCACCGACTTCGTCGAGCTGCACGGCGACCGCCACTATGCGGACGACCTGTCCATCGTGGGGGGCCTGGCGCGCTTCAACGGCCACGCCTGCATGGTGCTGGGCCACCAGAAGGGGCGCGACACCAAGGAGCGCGCTGCGCGCAACTTCGGCATGAGCAAGCCTGAGGGCTACCGCAAAGCCCTGCGCCTGATGAAGACGGCCGAGAAGTTCAAGCTGCCCGTGTTCACCTTCGTGGACACGCCCGGCGCCTATCCGGGCATCGATGCCGAAGAGCGCGGCCAGTCCGAGGCGATCGGCCGCAACATCTTCGAGATGGCGCAACTGGAAGTGCCCATCATCACCACCATCATCGGCGAAGGCGGCTCCGGCGGCGCGCTGGCCATCAGCGTGGGCGATCAGGTCGTGATGCTGCAGTACGCGATCTACTCCGTCATCAGCCCCGAAGGCTGCGCGTCCATCCTCTGGAAGACCAGCGACAAGGCCCAGGAAGCGGCCGACGCGCTGGGCATCACCGCCCACCGCCTGAAGGCCCTGGGCCTGGTGGACAAGATCGTGAGCGAGCCGGTGGGCGGCGCCCACCGCGACCACAAGCAGATGTCGGCCTTCCTCAAGCGTGCTTTGGGCGATGCCTACCGCCAGGTGGCCGACCTCAAGGTCAAGGACCTGCTGGACCGCCGCTACGAGCGCCTGCAAAGCTACGGCCGCTTCAGCGACACCAAGGCGGACAGCCGCTGATCCCCCGGTGCAGCGCCGCGCGGCGGCGCCCCGCAAAGACGGCCCTTCGGGGCCGTCTGTCGTTTGGGGCCAACGCGGTCTGTGGGTGCGCGTGTAACCTCTGGCGCAGAGGTTGCAACCGGATGTAGCATGGTCATGCCCCCCACCACCGGGGGATGCAGGAGTGTCCATGTCGCTGCTCAAGTCGCTCAAAGGCCAGATTCTTGCACTGTCGTCGGCCTGCCTGGTGCTGGCGCTGCTGGTGCTGACCGTGGCCAATTTCCTGGTGGCGCGCAGCCAGGCGCGGGACAGCCTTATCGAAGAGAGCCTGGCTACCGCCAAGAGCCACGTGGAAACCATCGAGGAGTGGGGGCGTGGTAAGGCATTGATCGTCGCGGCCTCCGTCACTGCCTTCGACGAGCCCGAACCGGTCAAGACACTGGCCTTGCTGCGCGACGCGGGCAAGTTCTCCACCTTCTACTTCGGCTTTGCCGACAAGAAATACGTCTTTTCGGAAACGCGCAACCTCCCGGCCGACTACGACCCGACCGCCCGGCCCTGGTACAAGCAGGCCGCTGCGGCTGGCGGCCCGGTCATCACGCCGCCGTACATCTCCGCATCCGACGGCAAGCTGGTCGTCACCTTCGCGTCGCCCGTGGGGGCGGGGTCGGCCCTCAAGGGGGTGGCTGCGGGCGATGTGTCCATGGAGTCCGTCGTGGCCACCGTGGCATCGGTGCGGCCCACGCCCCAGAGCTTTGGCTTCATGGCGTCGAGCGACGGCAAGATCATTGCCCACCCTGATGCAGCGCTCACACTCAAGCCCCTGAGCGACCTGGCACCCGCCCTCACGTCCGACAAGCTGCAGGCCGCCGCCAAAAGCCGGGAGCTGCTGGGCATCGACATCGGCGGGCGCCAGCGGCTGCTCACGGTGGTCCCCATCGCGGGCACGAGCTGGATGCTGGTGGTGGCGCTCGATGAAAGCGAAGCCATGGCCCCCATCCGCGCCATGCTGACCACGTCCGTCGTGTCGAGCATCGTGGTGTTGGCCATTGCGGTCGCGCTGCTGGCAGCGGTGCTGACGCAGCGCCTGCGCCGCCTGACGCAGGTGCGCGATGCCATGCACGAGGTGGGCGAGGGCGACGGTGACCTGTCGCGCCGCATCGACACCCACGGCGAGGACGAGCTGGCGCAGATTGCGTCGAGCTACAACAACTTTGCCGGCAAGCTCTCGGGCGTGCTGGGCCAGATCCGCGAGGCCAGCGGGTCGGTGCGCGTGGCGGCCGAAGAGATCGCCACCGGCAACCAGGACCTGAGCGGGCGCACCGAACTCACCGCGTCCAGCCTGCAGGAGACCTCGGCGTCGATGCAGCAGCTCACCGAGACCGTACGGCAGAACGCCGATGCCGCCCGCCAGGCCAACCAGCTCGTCGCCCAGGCATCCAGCGTGGCCCAGCATGGCGGTGCGGTGGTGGGCAACGTGGTGACCACCATGGACAAGATCAACGCGGCCTCGCGCAAGATCAACGACATCATCGGCGTGATCGACGGCATCGCCTTCCAGACCAACATCCTCGCGCTGAATGCGGCCGTGGAGGCCGCGCGTGCCGGCGAGCAGGGCCGGGGCTTTGCCGTGGTGGCGGGCGAGGTGCGCAGCCTGGCGCAGCGCAGCGCCGAGGCTGCACGCGAGATCAAGACACTGATCAACACGTCGGTCGAGCAGGTCGAAAATGGCTCGCGGCTGGTGCACGACGCCGGCACCACCATGACCGACATCGTGACCTCGGTGCAGCGCGTCACGGACATCATGGCCGAGATCACTGCGTCGACCAACGAGCAGAGCACCAGCATCGGCGAGGTCGGCCAGGCCGTGGCGCACTTGGACCAGATGACGCAGCAGAACGCCGCCCTGGTGGAGCAGAGCGCCGCCGCCGCGCAAAGCCTCAAGGACCAGTCGGTGCGGCTGTCCGAAGTGGTGGGTACGTTCCGGCTGTCCACCGATTCGGCGCACGCAGCGCCGCGCCTGGCGCCTCCGGGCGGCTGACGGCTGCTGAGGGCTGCTGCAGTCCACGGCTGGCTGCGGACCGCGCCGTCGGCGTTTTGCTGCGTTCGTGCTGCGGTGCACTGGGCACCGTGATAATTCGACCATGGATGGCTGTCGTGTGAATCGTGGTGTCGTGGGCTGTGCTGGTCGCCGCGGGTGTACGGCGGCTGCACCGGCCAGGGGCTGGGCGTGACCTTGCCCTTCGACGCTGCGATGCAGGCCTTCGCGCCTGCGCTCCCCGTGGCCGTGGGCCTGAGCGGCGGTGCCGATTCCACGGCCTTGCTGCTGGCGTGCGCGCGGCGCTGGCCGGGCCAGGTCCGCGCCGTCCATGTCCACCACGGGCTGCAGGCAGCGGCCGACGGTTTCGAGCACCACTGCGTGGCCCTGTGCCAGGACCTGAACGTGCCGCTGGCCATCCGCCGCCTGGATGCGCGGCCCGCGCCCGGCCAAAGCCCCGAAGACGCTGCCCGGCAGGCCAGGTACAAGGCTTTGGATGCGGTAGCGCTGGATACACAAGCGCCAGCAGCTATTAAATCAATAGCATTGGCGCAGCATGCGGACGACCAGGTCGAGACCGTCCTGCTGGCCCTGTCGCGCGGCGCCGGTGTGGCCGGGCTGGCGGCCATGCCTGCGCAATGGGAGCGGTCGGGCCTGCAGTGGCACCGCCCGCTGCTGCAGGTGTCCGCGGCCGATGTCCGCAGCTGGCTGCGCGCCCAGGGCCGCACCTGGGTGGAAGACCCCACCAACACCGACGAGCGCTTTACCCGCAACCGCATCCGCGCCCAGCTTCTTCCCGCCCTCGAGGCCGCCTTCCCCGCGTTTCGCGACACCTTCGCGCGGTCTGCATCGAACGCAGCGCAGGCCGCAGAGCTGCTGGACGAGCTGGCTCTCGAAGATGCGCAACGGGTGGGCACGCCGCCCTCGATCCAGCTGTTGCAGGGCCTGGGTCGGGCGCGCCAGGCCAACGTGCTGCGGCACTGGCTGCGTACCGTCCACCAGACCACGCCCGCCGCGGCGCAGCTCCACGAGCTGCTGGGCCAGGTCGCGGCCTGCACCACACGGGGCCACCGCATCCACATCAAGGTAGGGCGGGGCTTCGTGGTGCGAAACGGTGCCCACCTCGATTGGTGCAGTCCCCAGGTGTTGGTCCGCTGATCTGTCCAAAAAGCGGCGGCGCGCCAAAACCTGTTCTTCCCCAACCACTGCGCCGTGTCCCCGGATTCGTCACACCCCAAAATCCAGCGGCATTTGATCTTTCACAAACACGGCCGCACGTCGATGGGCTCTGCTGCGCAGCCACGTGGGCGTGCCTGTAAAGCGTTCTGCGTGCTGAGCGAAGAAGGCATCAGCATCCAGATGATCTCCTCCGCCAACATCAAGACCTTGGTCGTGATCGACGAAAAGTACGTGGAGCTGGCCGTGTAGCCTGCACAAGGCCGTCGAGCTGCACCCGCACACCGCCTGATCCGTCAGAACCGCCTCCGAAATGAGGCATAATAGTTGGATTGGAAACGTGACCGAGTGGCCGAAGGTGCTCCCCTGCTAAGGGAGTATGGGGTGTAGAGCCTCATCGAGGGTTCGAATCCCTCCGTTTCCGCCAGATGTGAAAGCCCTAAGTAGTTGATCTGCTTGGGGCTTTTCTCTTTTGGATCGGCGCTTTAAGGTCCGGCACCAACGCTATGCCTTAATGACCTTATACGGTGGCTCTATAGGGCTCCCAGAGACGTGTTGACAGCAGTGAGATTCTGGCCGCATTCGGCAGACGCAGTCCACCGCGCACGTAGTCGCGAATCATCATCACCCGCACGGTTTGTTGGTGCTGCATCCCCAACGAACAGGATCGGTGCGATCTCCCTCGTGAGCCTCGCTGCACCGGCTCGGCTGCTGCGCGTGGGGGCGCACCTGGAATCCGCGCTGCGCTTCAAGATCAACGTTCTATCCAGCACCTTCATCCCTTTGCAGATTCTCAGCGTTCAGGCCTTCGGCGGGTTCGCGCTGGATTACATGGTGCTGGGTGATGCCTGCTTGGAGCGACGTCGCAACCGGCTGGGCGATCTGCTGGTAACTGCGCCCCGCGCTGGGCAAGTACGTCCGGCGCGGCCTCGAGGCGGGCCGCTTCTTCTTCGTCACGGACCTGCGGAGCCCGCACGAATTTCCGCGCCACGATATGTTCCAGCTGCGCGAGCAGGACATTCAACAGGAAATCAACAGCCTGCCGTTCCGCTCTACCTGGCGCTGCAGTCGGCCATGCTGAATGAATCGGCCAGCTGTTCCGCCGCCGTTACTACAATAACGGCAGCCACGCCGGCTTCATCCTCTACGTGACCGATGCCGCGCAATCCCAGGGCGATGTGGACAAGATGCGCGAGCAACTGACAATGAGCAAGGGTGGCGTTGGCCCGCAATGAAATCGCTCCGCTGCAGGCGCGCATGGTCCACGCCATCGACACCTGGGCCGGCCGCACGGTCTGCACGTCAAAGCCCTAAGTCCTGGAGGAAGCACAAGCCGCCGCTCCCGCCCTGCGCTGCAGCCCGCCCCGGCACGCCACAGTCCGCCCAGCGCGGGCTTTTTTTGGCCCTCCGCTGCGCCTACCCGGCCCCGCTGAATGCCCTCGGCGGCACGCCTGGCGTCCGGCCCCATCGCCGCGCTCCGGCCACCCGGCCAGCGCGCTCTGGCCCGCGCGACCCATTCCCGGGCGCGCGGTCTAGACCCCGCCGCGCCCGCTTGCTTCATGAGTCGATTTTTTCGAGTGTGCCGCTCGATACCTGCGCCAAGCCCCGCGCCGCCCCGCGAGTCGTTCGTGGATCGTTTGGGATT
This sequence comes from Acidovorax sp. Leaf191, assembly GCF_001424425.1. Classification (GTDB taxonomy): domain Bacteria; phylum Pseudomonadota; class Gammaproteobacteria; order Burkholderiales; family Burkholderiaceae_C; genus Acidovorax. The sequence goes on along the minus strand of NZ_LMPT01000019.1, from coordinate 665,090 downwards.
TCGGGTTTTGAGCCAATGAGTTGTGTCTGACGCTCAATACCGGCGCCGCCGCAGCCGTGCGACGCCATACAGCCCAAAGATTGCAGACATGCTGATCAGCGCCCATTCGGACAGGGTGGGGATGGCCGCGGAAGTGGCGGGAGCTGGGGCCGCAAGTGCTTCAAAGATTTGAAATGGGATATCTTGGCTGGGCGAGGGACCTGCGAAATCGTCTAACTTCGTACCGCCAGCGTATGGATTCGTGTTGGTACCAGACAACGCAAATCCGCTCAACGCGAATGAATACTGAGAACCGGCGGTCACAGGAAAAGGCGTAGTGAGGACGAGGGACGAAAACCCTGCTGCGTCACTTCCAGAGTCGGTCAGCGCAACAGCCTGGGTGTAAGCGGGCGCACCCACTGCGCCGACCGTGCCGCTACCATTGGCGCCGTTGTAGATGTACAGAGTTCCGCCCCCTGTTGTACGGCTGCGAACGTCGATACGATTGACTACACCCGTCAAAGTAGCCGTGAAGCTCTGCCCAGTTCCAGCCACCCCGTATGTCGCGATACCCACAGGTTGCGAGATGGTTTGAGCGTGAAGTCTGAACGTGCTGAGAAGCATCACGCTTGCCACTGCTCCGATTGATATTGCGCGCGAGAACTGCATTTCTTGATCCCATTTTTATGCAGCGGCGAGTATATGAGGCAAGGGATTGACGGATCGGTAGCCAGCAACTGCATATGGCCCACAAACTGGTGTCGATCCGTTCGGCTCCTCACCACAATGGAGCTGACCGATCCTTCCGTTTCCGCCAGAACATGCCCTGTGAATCGTGGGTCACAGGGCATTTGTTGCGCGGCGTCCGCGCAGCGGCATTCCCGATCCATTGGATGCAGATTGCCTTCGCCCAGAGCTACGTTTAGCCAGACCCACAAGGGCGTAGGCTCAAGCTGACGTCACCCAGCGGTTTTGACTCGCTTCGTGGTAGCCCGCCCGCACCTAACCTGTCGGTGATGCAAGGCCATTTTGCTTTGCACAAACTCTGGAGGAATCACCATGAACACCGATCAAGTCAAGGGCGCACTGAAGGAAGTAGCTGGCAAGGTTCAGCAAAAGACGGGCGAAGTGATCAACAGCCCCGAGCAACAAGCCAAGGGGGCCGCCAAGCAAGTCGAAGGCAACGTGCAGAAGAACTATGGCGACGCCAAGGAAGCGATCAAGGACGCTGCGAAGTAACCTTGATTTGAACTGCATGCTTCGGGGACCTGGTCCTGGAGCATGACGATGCAAGCCCTGCCGCAGTCGATGCGCAGGGCTTTGCTGTTGGCGCTTGGTAAGGGGTTGGCGTTGCGGCGAGGTTGAGCGCGAGATGGGGCGTGCAGCACGCCACGCCATCAAGCCGTCGAATGATTCGCAGCTTGACCCGCAGCGTTCGTGTTCACGTTTGCACGTGTTTATTGGCCCAACGGCCCACGACGCATTCGCCGTGATTCAACCCCACCAAGGGCTTCGAACGAAAAAGGGCTTCTGCTGCCAGAGGGCATCAGCCCGCCATCACTCTTCGATCGAAGCACTCCACCGATCACCCCAGCCCCGGGCTCCGACGCGAGCGATCTCGCGGCGGTCGCGTTTGGTGGGACGGCCTTCCTGCAGGGTGGCTGCGGGTTCTGGTGCCAGGCGCCTCTGCTCTGCCGCCTGCTCGCGGGTGGCAATGCTGTCGGGAGTTTCTTCGTAGAGTTGCTGTGCGACGGGCGCGGGGCCCCGGGCGCCGCTCAGGCCGCGCACCAGCACCGTTCGGGCCACCGGGCCCTGGCGCAGAGCCACCGTGTCGCCGCAGCGCAGGTCGCGCGCGGGCTTGACCGCCTGGCCGTTGACGGTGACGCGGCCTTTCACGATCTCTTCCGTGGCCAGGCTGCGTGTCTTGTAAAAGCGGGCGCACCAGAGCCACTTGTCCAGGCGCATTGTCTCCATCATGGTCGTCATGCAGCAGATTGTGCCGTGTGTGCGGCGTCAGCATTGTCAGCCGAGGGTTGCGACAGGGGTAGGCGCACCACGGCGTCCAGGCCCGCCACGCGGCTGCCTGCCATGCGGTTGGTCAGCACGATGCTGCCGCCCAGCGCCTGCACGATCTCGTGGCAGATCGCCAGACCCAGGCCGCTGCCGGTGCGCACGTCACCGGCGGAGAAGGGCTGGAACAGGCGCGCTGCGAGTTCGTCGTCGATGCCGCTGCCGTGGTCGCTCACCGTGAGCGCCACATGGCGTCCGTCGGTGCGCAGGTCCACGGTCAGTTCGCTGCCCGGCGGCGCATGGCGCACGGCGTTGTGCAGCAGGTTGCGGCTGAGCTCGCGCAGCATCCATTCGTGCGCCTGCACGCGCGCCACCTCGGTGTGGATTCCGAAGTCCAGGTCGCGCTGGGCGATCAGCGGAGAAATTTCCAGCGCGACCGTGCGCAGTATCTCGTCCATGCGCGTGATGGGCGGCGCGCTCTGCTGGCGCAGTTGCTCCACCTTGGCCAGGGCCAGCATCTGGTTGGCCAGCTGCGTGGCGCGGTCGACCGTGTCGCTGATCTCGTGCAGGGCCTGGCGCGGCTCCACGTCGCCGCGCAGGGCCGATTGCACCTGGGTCTTGAGCACGGCCAGCGGCGTGCGCAACTGGTGTGATGCGTCGCGCACAAAGCGCTTTTGGTGCCGCAGCAGGTGGCGCAGGCGCTGCATGACTTCGTTGGTCGCGTCGATCAGCGGCTGCAGTTCGCGCGGGGCGGACGGGGCGGCGATGGGGCTCAGGTCGCCCTCCCTGCGGGCCTGCAGCTGGTGGCTGAGCTGGCGCACCGGGTTGGTGGCGCGCTGCACGACCAGTGCCACGGTCAAGGCCACCACGGCGATCAGCAGCGCCTGGCGCAGCAGGGTGTTGCGCAGGATCTGCAGCGCCAGGGTTTCGCGCACCTCCAGCGTTTCTGCCACCTGGATCACGGCCATGGCGCGCCCGCTGGAGCTGGCCACCGGCTGCAGCAGCACGGCCACGCGCACCGGCAGGCCGCGAAAGGTGTCGTCATAAAAATCGACCAGCGCGGCATAGGGCGGGCGGGTAGGGATGGTGCCGCGCCACAGCGGCAGTTCGTCGAATCCCGAGATCACCTCGCCCTTGAGGTTGGAGACGCGGTAGTACATGCGGCTCTGGTTGTCTGCCTCGAACGCTTCCAGCGCCGAGTAGGGCACGGTGGCGCGCAGGTGGGCGTTGTCGTCGTAGCCCGTCACGTCCAGTTGCTCGCTGATGCTTTTGGCCGACGCCAGCAGGGTACGGTCGTAAGCCGTGTGCAGCGAGGCCAGGGTCTGGTGGTACAGGCTGTAGGTGTTGTAGGTGATGAACACCGCCACGGGCACCAAAATGCCCAGCAGCAGGCGCCGGCGCAGCGAATGCGGTCGGGGCTCCCGCGGCGTGCGGGCCGTGGCGGTGGGTGCCTCGCGGTCCGTCATGCGTCCGTCCGCAGCAGGTAGCCCAGGCCGCGCAGCGTCATCAGCGTCAGGCCCGTGCCCACCAGCTTCTTGCGCAGCCGGTAGACCACCACCTCGATGGCTTCGTACTGCACGTCGAGCTGGCCGGGGAAGACCAGCTCGTACAGCCGCTCCTTGGTCACCGCGTGGCCGGGCTGGGCCAGCAGGGCGTGCATCAGGGCCAGCTCGCGCGGGGTCAGCTCCATGACCTCGCCGTTCAGGTAGATGGCGCCGCTGTTGGTGTCGTAGCGGATGGCCCCGATCTGCAGGATGCTGGGGGGCAGGGCGGTGTTGGCCACCGGGTCCGCACTGCGCCGCACCAGCGCCCGCAGCCGGGCCTCGAGTTCGTCCAGGTCGAAGGGTTTGGGCAGGTAGTCGTCGGCGCCCGAGTTCAGCCCCATGATGCGGTCGCCCACGGTGCCGCGCGCGGTGAGGATGATCACCGGCGTGCGCAGGCCGCGCGTGCGCGCCTGCTGCAGCACCTGCAGGCCGTCGAGCCCGGGCAGGGTCAGGTCCAGCACCACCGCATCGGGCGGCTGGGCGGCCCACTGCGCCAGCGCAGCCCGCCCGTCGCCCACGGGCGTCACCTCCATGCCGCGCCGGGTCAGGGCCCGGTGCAGCGTGGCCTGCATGGTGGGGTCGTCTTCTACGAGCAGCAATTTCATGCGCGGGACCATATCACTGTGACGGGCTGGCTGTGTGCATCCAGCCAGATTTGCAAAAAGGCATCTCCGGCCCTTCACAGAGTCTATCTACCGACAGCCCCGCTGCGGTACCAGCGCACCCCAAGGCCAGTGCACCCGTGGAACTGGCTTTGCCAGGCCACCGGGTGCGTCCCCCTTCAGGGGGGAAGGCGCGCAGCGCCTCAGGGGGTTTTCCCTTACTTTGTGGACAGCCGTTTGACAGGCAGGGCGCGCATCATCGACAGGTTCGACAAACCATAAGGAGACTCTGATGCGTCGCGATACCTTCCTCAAGTCCCTGGCCGCCATGGCGGCCGTGGGTGCCTTGCCGCTGTCTGCCCATGCCGCGGCAGCCATCAAGATGATGATTCCTGCCAACCCTGGTGGTGGCTGGGACACCACGGGCCGTGCCCTGGGCAAGGCCATGCAGGATGCCGGCGTGGCCAGCTCGGTCACTTATGACAACAAGGGCGGCGCTGCCGGCGCCATCGGCTTGGCCCAGTTCGCCAACGCCAGCAAGGGCGACCCCAACGCGCTGATGACCATGGGCGCCGTGATGCTGGGCGGCATCATCACCGGCAAGCCACCGGTCGGCCTGGACAAGGTGACCCCCCTGGTGCGCCTGAGCAGCGAATACAACGTGTTCGTGCTGCCGGCCAACTCGCCCTTCAAGTCGATGAAGGACGTGGTCGACCAGCTCAAGAAGGACCCCGGCAGCGTGAAGTGGGGCGGCGGCTCCCGTGGATCCACCGAGCACATCGCAGCGGCCATGATCGCCCGCGAAGTGGGTGTGGACCCTGCCAAGATCAACTACGTGGCCTTCCGTGGGGGCGGTGAGGCCACTGCGGCCATCCTGGGCGGCAACGTCACCGTGGGCGGCAGCGGCTACAGCGAGTTCGCCGAATACATCACCGCCGGAAAGATGCGCGCCGTGGGCGTGACCTCTGCCACGCGCCTGAAGGGCGTGAACGTGCCCACGCTCAAGGAGCAGGGCATCAATGTGGAGATCGGCAACTGGCGCGGCGTGTACGGCGCAGCCGGCATCACCGCCGAGCAGCGCAAGGAACTGGTCGACGCGCTGTCCAAGACCTACAAGCACAAGTCCTGGCAGGACGCCATGGAAAAGAACGGCTGGACGCCGGCTTGGCTGGCGGGCGATGATTTCGCCAACTTCGTGGATGCCGAGTTCGCCAGCCTGCGCGCCACGATGGCCAAGTCCGGAATGATCTGACCGGCTGCACGCCCGGGGGCGGCGCATGCATTGCGCTGCGCCGCCGCACCGGGCAGCGCGCAATTCAGGGCTCCACGCAGCCCTGTCGTTGTTTTCGCGGAATAAAAACATGACACAACAACATTCCTCTCGCTCCACGGGCTTGCAGACGGTGGTCGGCGCCGGCGTTCTGGTGCTGGGCTGCCTGCTGGCCTGGGGCGCCACCTCCATCAGCTCCGAGGCGGGCTATGGCGGCGTGGGCCCCAATTTCTTTCCCTGGGTGGTGGCCATCGTGCTCGTGTTCTGCGGGGCACTGTCCATCCTGCATGCCCGCACGGGCGGCTTTCGTGAGCTGGAAGAAGCGTCTGGCGACGAGCAGGCCCACTGGAAGGGCTTCGTCTGGGTGTCCGCAGGCCTCTTGCTCAATGCGCTGCTGATCACCACCATCGGCTTCATCCTGAGCTGTGCGCTGTGCTTCGTGCTCGCGGTGCGGGGCTTCAAGAGCTCCGAGGGCAGGCTCGATCTGGGCGCCAAGGCCTGGATCAAGGACCTCTTCATCGGTGTGGCCGTGGCCGCGCCGGTGTTCTGGATGTTTACCCAATTGCTGGCGATCAATCTGCCCGGCCTCACGAACACGGGATGGCTGTAAAGCCCGCACACCATGGATACCTGGAACCTTCTGCTGCAGGGCTTCATCACTGCAGCCACCCCCATCAACCTGATGTGGGCCTTCGTGGGCTGTGTCATCGGTACCGCCGTGGGCGTGCTGCCCGGCATCGGCCCCGCAGTGGCCGTGGCCATGCTGCTGCCCATCACCGTCAAGGTGGAAGCCACCGCATCGATGATCTTCTTCGCGGGCATCTACTACGGCGCCATGTACGGTGGCTCGACCACCTCCATCCTGCTCAACACGCCCGGTGAGGCCGGGTCCATGGTGACGGCCATGGAAGGCAACAAGATGGCCAAGAACGGCCGCGCCGGTGCGGCGCTGGCCACCGCGGCCATCGGCTCGTTCGTGGCGGGCACCATCGCCACCGTGCTCGTGACCTTCTTCGCCCCCGTGGTGGCCGAATACGCCGTGCGCCTGGGCCCGCCCGAGTACTTCATGCTCATGGTGCTGGCCTTCACCACCGTGAGCGCGGTGCTGGGCAAGAGCACGCTGCGCGGCATGGTGGCGCTGTTCGTCGGCCTGGCCCTGGGCCTGATCGGTATCGACCAGCTCACCGCACAAGCCCGCTACACCGCCGGTGTGCCCGAGCTGATGGACGGCATCGAGGTGGTGCTGATCGCGGTGGGCCTGTTTGCCGTGGGCGAAGCCCTGTACAACGTGATGTACGAAGGCAAGACCGAAGAGACGCAGAACAAGCTGACCAGCACGCACATGACCAAGGAAGAATGGCGCCGCTCGTGGCCCGCGTGGCTGCGCGCCACGGCCATCGGCTTCCCGTTCGGCACCGTGCCGGCCGGCGGCAGCGAGATCCCGACCTTCCTGAGCTACGCGGCCGAGAAGAAGCTGAGCAAGCACAAGGAAGAGTTCGGCACCACCGGCGCCATCGAAGGCGTGGCCGGCCCCGAAGCCGCCAACAACGCAGCCATCACGGCCACGCTGATCCCGCTGCTCACGCTGGGCATCCCCACGTCGAACACCACGGCGATTTTGCTGGGCGCGTTCCAGAACTACGGCATCCAGCCCGGCCCGCAGCTGTTCAGCAGCAACGGCGCACTGGTGTGGGCGCTGATCGCGTCGATGTACATCGGCAACGTCATGCTGCTGATTTTGAACCTGCCGCTGGTGGGCCTGTGGGTCAAGCTGCTCAAGATCCCCAAGTCGTACCTGTACGCGGGCATTCTGGTGTTCGCCACGCTGGGCGTGTACGGCATGCGCCAGAGCGCGTTCGACCTGGTGCTGCTGTACGCCATCGGCCTCTTGGGCGTGGTGATGCGCCGCTTCGACTTCCCTGCAGCGCCTGTGGTGGTGGGCATGATCCTCGGCCCGCTGGCCGAAGCGCAGATGCGCAATGCGGTGGCCATCGGCGAAGGCAAGTGGACCATCTTCTTCGAGCGCCCCGGTTCGCTCACGCTGATGATCATCGTCGTGGCCGTGCTGATCCTGCCCCGCCTGGCACGCCGCTGGGCTGCCCGCAAGCTGGCACTCGCGCAGGCGCAGGGCTAGGCCCGGGCGCAGACGCGCTCTGCAGTCTGCGCTGCAGCAACAAAAAAACCGCGCCTCCCAGCGCGGTTTTTTTATGGGTCAGCAGCAAAGTCATCGCAAGCCAGACACCCAAGGCCCTGACGTCCTTCGATGCCCTCCCCACCAGGAGGCTTGCTCAACGAGGGCAGATTCTATCATAAAATGCGAATAGTTCTTATTTGCAAAGGTGGTGCATGCATTCACTTCCGCAGGAGTTTCTGGCGCTGTGCCGCCAGCTGGGTGACGCACAACAGCGCTGCAGTGCCGCCATCGCCACGCAGGCCGCGCAGATCGATGCCTTGACCGCCGAGGTGGTGCGCCTGCGCGGGGCGGTCGTGCTGCGCGACACGCGCCTGGCCATTGCCCGGGACGAGCTGGAGCAGCTGCAAGCCGCGCACCCCTGGCTGCCGCGCCGCAAGGCCATGGCGCGGCACATCGGCCAGCTGGCAGAGCGCATCACCGCCTTGTCGCGCGAGTGCCTGCGCTGGCGCCAGGCGGCGGCGCAGGGCGCCAGCACGGCAAGGCAGGGTGAGGCTGACAGGGCAGGGCTGGTCCATCCGTCATCCACCGCAGCAGCGCACGTCCCCGCGCCGCTGCATGCCGCACCACTCCCGCTTGCGGTGCATGCCTTTCACCCCACGCCCCACATCATCGCGCGCGAAGATGCCGAAGCGGCAGAGCACATGGCCCTGGATGCCAACCTGGCCGCCGCCGACCTGGTGATCTGCCAGACCGGCTGCATCAGCCACGACCAGTACTGGCGCGTGCAGGACCACTGCCGCCGCACCGGCAAGCCCTGCATCCTGGTAGACCAGCCACTGGCCGTGCGCGAAGCCGAGGTGCTCGCGGCGATCCAGCCCATGGTGGTGCTGCGCATGACGCGGTCGCAGTACCCGGCGGGGGCGGATGGCGGTATGGGGGCACCTGCACTTTTGAATGAAAATGCCACCTAGCGTTTGATGGTGAAGCGCCAGCAGCTATATTTTGTATAGCAAATGGTGCCTGCAGTACCTGCACTCGCCGCCGCGGTAGCGCGGCCCCGCCCAGCGCCGCCGCGCTACCATCCGCGCATGCCTTTGCTCACCGACGACGCCCCCGCCCTGCCGCTGGACGCCCAGGGCATTCTGGAACTGGCGGCGCGCTCCATGTTCCAGCTGTTCTCCAGCGTCAGCCAGGGCATGTTTCTGGTGGACCGCAGCGGGCGCATCGTGTGGGTGAATGAGGGCTACCAGCGCTTTTTGCCTGACCTGGGGTTCTCGTCGGTCGACCAGTTCGTCGGCCGCACGGTCGAAGAGGTGATCCCCAACACCCAGATGCGCCGCGTGCTGGAGACCGGCCAGCCCGTGCTGATCGACCTGCTCACCAACAAGGCCGGCACCTTCGTGGTCAGCCGCATCCCGCTGCGCGACGACGCCGACCGCGTGATCGGCGCCATCGGCATCGTACTGTTCGACCACCCCGAGACCACGCTGCAGCCGCTGATCAGCAAGTTTGCGCTGCTGCAGCGCGACCTGGACGACGCCCGGCGCGAGCTGGCCAGCCAGCGCCGGCGCAGCCTGGCCGTGGCGGGCGACGGCGAGCGGCGCTCCAAGTACACCTTTGCCAGCTTCATCGGATCGAGCCCCGCAGCCGCCGAGGTCAAACGCCAAGCGCGGCGTGCAGCGCAGTCGCAAAGCCCCGTGCTGCTGCTGGGCGAGACCGGCACCGGCAAGGAGCTCTTGGCCCACGCCATCCACGCGGCGTCCAGCCGCGCGGGCGGCCCGTTCGTCAGCGTCAATATCGCCGCCGTACCCGACACATTGCTGGAGGCCGAATTCTTCGGCGTGGCCCCCGGCGCCTACACCGGCGCATCGGCCAAGGGCCGCGACGGCAAGTTCAAGCTGGCCGATGGCGGCACGCTGTTCCTCGACGAGATCGGCGACATGCCGCAAAGCCTGCAGGCCAAGCTGCTGCGGGCCCTGCAGGAAGGCGAGATCGAACCCCTGGGCTCCAACAAGCTCGTGCCCTTCAATGTGCGCATCCTGGCCGCCACGTCGCGCGACCTGGCCACGCTGGTGCGCGAGGGCAAGTTCCGCGAAGACCTGTTCTACCGCCTGCACGTGCTGCCGGTGCGCGTGCCGCCGCTCCGGGTGCGGCGCAGCGACATCCCCGCGCTGGTCGAAGCCCTGGGCGAAGACCTGGCGCTGCGCAACGGCACGCCCCCGCCCGAGCTGCTGCCCGACGCGCTGGCCCTGCTGGCCGGGCAGCCCTGGCGCGGCAACATCCGCGAGCTGCGCAATGTGCTGGAGCAGGCGGTGATGCGCTCGGACTCGCAGTCCATCGACGCCGCGCAGCTCGAGCGCGTGCTGCGCGAGGCCGGTGTGGAGCCCGCGGCACCGGTGCAGGACACCACCGCCGTGGTGGTCGAGGCCGAGGACGAATCGCGCTACCTGCGCCCCTTGGCCGAGCAGGTGGCGGAGCTGGAGCAGCGGGCCATCCACGCCGCGATGAAGGCCCACGGCGGCAACAAGCTGGCCACCGCACGGCAGCTGGGCATTTCGCGCGCCACGCTCTATGGACGTCTGGAAAACCCTGAATAAATTTCAGGCAAATGTCTGAAATTCAGGCAATTTGACTGTATTAATTTCAGGCATGACCTTGGCGATGCCCAGAAAATTTTCTTAAAAATCAACAGCTTGTGCCTTGGCACGAACTGTGCAATGTTCAGGCATCAACACAAAGGAGACATCGCCATGCACCGTCGCACCCTGGTCGCCCTCGCTGCCGCCGCAGTCACCGCAGCCGCCACGCTGTCCGCCCCCGCGTTCGCCCAGTCGTCCGGCGAGATCCGCATCGCCCACATCTACAGCAAGACCGGCCCGCTGGAGGCCTACGGCAAGCAGACGCAGACCGGCCTGATCATGGGTCTGAACTACGCCACCGGCGGCACTATGACCGTCAATGGCAAGAAGCTCGTCGTCATCGAAAAGGACGACCAGGGCAAGCCCGACCTGGGCAAGAGCCTGCTGGCCACCGCGTACTCCGACGACAAGGCCGACATCGCCGTGGGCCCCACGTCGTCCGGCGTTGCGCTGGCACTGCTGCCCGTGGCCGAGGAATATAAGAAGATCCTGCTGGTCGAGCCCGCCGTGGCCGACTCGATCACCGGCGACAGGTGGAACAAGTACATTTTCCGCACCGGCCGCAACAGCAGCCAGGACGCCATCTCCAACGCCGTGGCGATCGACAAGGAAGGCGTGACGGTAGCCACGCTGGCCCAGGACAACGCCTTCGGCCGCGACGGTGTCAAGGCCTTCAAGGACTCCATCAAGAAGGCCAAGCTCTCGCACGAGGAATACCTGCCCGCCGCCACCACCGACTTCACCGCCGGTGCCCAGCGCCTGATCGACAAGCTCAAAGACCAGCCCGGCCGCAAGATCATCTGGATCGTCTGGGCCGGCGCCGGCAACCCGTTCAAGATCGCCGACCTGGACTTGAAGCGCTACGGCATCGAGATCGCCACGGGCGGCAACATCTTGCCGGCCATGGCCAGCTACAAGAACTTCCCCGGCATGGAAGGCGCCACCTACTACTACTTCGGCATCCCCAAGAACCCGGTGAACGAAGCCCTGGTGGCCGCGCACTACAAGGAGTTCAAGACCCCGCCGGACTTCTTCACCGCCGGTGGCTTCAGCTCGGCCATGGCACTGGTCACCGCGCTCAAGGCCACGGGGGGCGACACCAACACCAACAAGCTCATCAAGACCATGGAAGGCATGAGTTTTGAGACCCCCAAGGGCAAGATGACCTTCCGTAAGGAAGACCACCAGGCCCTGCAGAGCATGTACCACTTCAAGATCAAGGTGGACCCGGCCTTTGCCTGGGGCGTGCCCGAGCTGGTGCGCGAGATCAAGCCAGAAGAAATGAACGTGCCGATCCGCAACAAGCGCTAAGCCGGTCTTTCGATGCGTTAGCGAGGCCCGACGGACAGGACAACCATCCTGCTCCTTCGGGGTTCATCCCGCAGGGGCGGCCGCCCCTTTTTTCCAGTGGATTGATGCATGAACCTCCGGATCACACGGAGGCTGGGTCAGACTTTCTCAAAATTATTTGGAGACAAGACAACATGGCTTTCAATTTCATCCGGGCGGCTGCAGCAGGGGCTGCTTTTGCACTGTGCGCATCGGGCGGCGCCTACGCCGCCGTCAACCTCCCCGCGCTCAAGATCGACAAGACACAGACCACCGTGTCGGGCCTGTCGGCCGGCGGCTTCATGGCCGTGCAGCTGCACGTGGCGTACTCGGCCACCTTTGCCAAGGGCGCGGGCGTGGTCGCCGGCGGGCCGTTCTACTGCGCCGAAGGCTCCATCGTCAACGCCACCGGGCGCTGCATGGCCAGCCCCGCCAGCATCCCCACCAGCACGCTGGTGAGCACCACCAACAGCTGGGCCAGCCAGGGCCTGATCGACCCGGTGGCCAACCTGCAGGCCTCCAAGGTCTACCTGTTCTCCGGCACGCTCGACAGCGTGGTCAAGACCGGCGTGATGGACGCACTGCGCACCTACTACAACAGCTTCGTGCCCGCGGCCAATGTGGTCTACAAGAAGGACATCGCGGCCGAACACGCCATGGTCACCGACGACTACGGCAACGGCTGCTCCACCAAGGGCGCGCCCTACATCAGCGACTGCAACTTCGACCTGGCCGGCGCCATGCTGCAGCACCTGTACGGCACGTTGAGCCCGCGCAGCACTGCTGCGCTGCCCACGGGCAACTACGTCGAGTTCAACCAGAACCAGTTCATCACCAACCACGGCATGGCCACCACCGGCTGGGCCTACATTCCGCAGGCCTGCCAGGCGGGCGGCACGGCCACCTGCAAGCTGCACGTGGTGCTGCACGGCTGCAAGCAGAACATCAGCGACGTGCAGCAGCAGTACGTGCGCAACACCGGCTACAACCGCTGGGCCGAGACCAACAACATCGTGATGCTCTACCCCCAGACCAGCACCGCAGCCACCAACAGCTGCTTTGACTGGTGGGGCTACGACAACGCCAACTACGCCAAGAAGTCCGGCCCGCAGATGGCCGCCATCAAGGCCATGGTGGACCAGGTCTCCAGCGGCGGCGGCACGACCAACCCGCCCACAAACCCCGCATTGCCCGCCCCCACGGGCGTGAGCACCTCCGGCGCCACGGCCAGCTCCATGGTGGTGGGCTGGGGCGCCGTCTCGGGCGCGGCCAGCTACAACGTCTACCGCAATGCCAACAAGGTCAACGCGCTGCCGGTGAGCGGCACGAGCTACACCGACACCGGCCTGGCCGCCTCCACCACCTACAGCTGGACGGTGCGCGCCGCCGACGCCAACGGCGCCGAGGGCGCTGCATCGGCCGCCGCAACGGGCACCACGCTCGCTGCACCGGGAGGTGGCGCCACCTGCACCACTGCCAGCAACTACGCCCACACCATGGCCGGCCGGGCGTACGTGTATGGCGGCTACACCTTCGCGCTGGGCTCCAACCAGAGCATGGGGCTGTGGAACATCTTCGTGAACAACACCTTGAAGCAGACCAGTCCCAACTACTACGTCATCGGCACATGCCCTTGACCATGCGCTGAACACCGCGCGCTCTGTCCATGTCAGGGCAGGGCGCGCGGTACCCCTGAAAGACGACGACCGTGAAAGTGACGCACTACCCATGAGCACCTTGTCCACCAAGGACTTGACCATCCGCTTCGGCGGCCACGTGGCGGTCAACGCCGTGACCTGCTCTTTCGAGCCCGGCACGCTGACCGCCATCGTGGGCCCCAACGGCGCGGGCAAGACCACGTACTTCAACCTCATTTCGGGACAGCTGCGCGCCACGGCGGGCAGCGTCACGCTGGGTGGGCAGGACCTCACGGGGCAGTCCGTCTCGGCGCGCACGCATGCGGGCCTGGGCCGGGCCTTCCAGCTCACCAACCTGTTTCCCAACCTCAGCGTGCTGGAGAACGTGCGCCTGGCCGTGCAAGCCACGCAAGAGGGCAAGCACCGCCGCGGCCTGAACCTGTGGAGCATCTGGAGCGACCACCGCGACCTGACCGACCGCGCCCGCGCCATCCTGCAGGCGGTGGCCATGCTCGACCGCCAGGAAACGCCTGTGGCGAGCCTGCCGCACGGCGACCAGCGCAAGCTCGAAGTGGCGCTGCTCATGGCGCTGGAGCCGCAGGTCTACATGTTCGACGAACCCACGGCCGGCATGAGCCACGACGAGGCCCCCGTGATCCTGAACCTGATCCGCGAGCTGAAGAAGGACAAGACCAAGATCATCCTGCTGGTGGAGCACAAGATGGACGTGGTGCGCGAGCTGGCCGACCGCATCATCGTGTTGACCAACGGCACCCTGGTGGCCGACGGCGTGCCCGCCGAAGTCATCGCCTCGCCCGTGGTGCAGGAAGCCTATCTCGGCGTGACGAAGGAGGCGGCCGCATGACGACCCCCAACACCCACAACCACACGGGCAACCTGCTCGAACTCAAAGGCGTGCACACCCACATCGGCGCGTACCACATCCTGCACGGCGTCGACCTGGCCGTGCCCAAGGGCCAGCTCACCATGCTGCTGGGCCGCAACGGCGCGGGCAAGACCACCACGCTGCGCACCATCATGGGCCTGTGGCACGCGTCGCAGGGCACGGTGCACTTCGCAGGCCGCGACATCACGGCCATGAACACGCCCGCCATTGCCGGCATGAACATCGCCTACGTGCCCGAGAACATGGGCATCTTCGCGGACCTCACGGTGAAGGAAAACATGCTGCTGGCCGCGCGCGGCGCCAAGAACGCCGCGCAGATGGACACGGCCCGGCTCGAATGGATCTTCCGGCTCTTCCCGGCCGTGGAGAAGTTCTGGAACCACCCCGCGGGCAAGCTCAGCGGCGGGCAAAAGCAGATGGTGGCGGTGAGCCGCGCCATCGTCGAGCCGCGCGACCTGCTCATCGTGGACGAGCCCAGCAAGGGCCTCGCGCCCGCCATCATCAACAACATGATCGAGGCGTTCGACCAGCTCAAGAAGAGCGGCGTGACCATCCTGCTCGTCGAGCAGAACATCAACTTCGCCAAGCGGCTGGGTGACACCGTCGCCGTGATGGACAACGGCCAGGTGGTGCATGCAGGCAGCATGGCCGCGCTGGCGCAAGACGAGGCATTGCAGCGGTCGCTGCTGGGGCTGGCACTATGACAAACACTCTGAATTTCAAGCCTTTTGGTGCTCTACCGCTCGATAGGCAAGCGCAAGCAGCTATAAAAATGGTAGCAAACGCTGTCGCAGGACCCACACGCCCAGGAGGTCCGGCATGAGCATCATCGCCCGCGACTTCGACTGGAAACCCCTGGCGCTGGTGCCGGGGCTTGCGCTGGTGGTGCTGCCCTTCATCGGCTCGCCCAGCACCTGGCTCACGCTCACGGTGGCGGGCCTGGCCATGGGCATGATCATCTTCATCATCGCCTCGGGCCTCACGCTCGTGTTCGGCCTGATGGACGTGCTCAACTTCGGCCACGGCGTGTTCATCGCGCTCGGTGCCTTTGTGGCCACCAGCGTGCTGGGCGCCATGGGCGACTACACCCAAAGTGCCGACCTGTGGCGCAACCTGATGGCGGTGCTGCCCGCCATGCTGGTGGCCATGGCCGTCGCCGGGGCGGTGGGCCTGGCGTTCGAGCGCTTCATCGTGCGGCCCGTGTACGGCCAGCACTTGAAGCAGATCCTCATCACCATGGGCGGCATGATCATCGGCGAAGAGCTGATCAAGGTCATCTGGGGCCCCGCGCAGATCCCGCTGCCGCTGCCCGAAGGCATGCGCGGCTCGCTGCTGATTGGTGACGCCGCCATCGAGAAATACCGACTCATCGCCGTGGCGGTGGGCCTGGTGGTCTTCGGCGTACTGGCCTGGACGCTGTCGCGCACCAAGGTCGGCCTGCTCATCCGCGCGGGCGTGCAGGACCGCGAGATGGTCGAGTCGCTGGGCTACCGCATCCGCCGCCTGTTCGTGGGCGTGTTCGTCGTGGGCTCGGCCCTGGCGGGCCTGGGCGGGGTGATGTGGGGCCTGTACCAGCAGAACGTGATCCCGCAGATGGGCGCGCAGGTCAACGTGCTGATCTTCATCGTGATCATCATCGGCGGCCTGGGGTCCACGGGCGGCGCCCTCATCGGCGCGCTGCTGGTGGGGCTGATGGCCAACTACACCGGCTTTCTGTTGCCCAAGGTGGCGCTGTTCTCCAACATCGCGTTGATGGTGGCCATCCTGCTGTGGCGTCCGCAGGGCGTCTACCCGGTCGCCAACCGTTGAAGAGGAGCCCCACAACATGCTGAACCGACTTCTCTCCGGCGACTACCCGCGCAGCAAGGTGCTGGCGGTGATCCTCGTGGCCATCTTCCTGGGACTGGCGTTCGCGCCGTTCCTGTTCCCGGGCGTCAAGGCGCTGTCCGTCGCGGCCAAGGTGCTGATCTTCGTGGTGCTGGTCGCCAGCTTCGACCTGCTCCTGGGCTACACCGGCATCGTGAGCTTTGCGCACACCATGTTCTTCGGCATCGGGGCCTATGGCATTGCGGTGGCCACCACGCGCATGGGGCCCACCTGGACCGCGCTGGGCGTGGGCCTGGGTGGCGCGCTGGTGCTCTCGCTGCTGCTGTCGCTGGCGGTGGGGCTGTTCTCGCTGCGGGTGCGCGCCATCTTCTTCGCGATGATCACGCTGGCCGTGGCCGCGGCGTTCCAGACGCTGGCCTCGCAGCTGTCGGACATCACCGGCGGCGAAGACGGCCTGACCTTCAAGGTGCCCGAGATCCTGTCGCCCAGCTTCGAGCCGTTCGACGAGCCCTTCCTGGGCGTCACGCTGGATGGGCGGCTGCTGTGCTACTACCTGCTCTTCGTGGTGGCCGTGGCGCTGGTGCTGGCGCTGCTGCGCATCGTGAACTCGCCCTTCGGCCGCGTGCTGCAGGCGATCCGCGAGAACGAGTTCCGCGCCGAGGCCATCGGCTACCGCGTGGTGGTGTACCGCACCACATCCAGCGTGCTGTCGGCCCTGTTCGCCTGCTGCGCGGGCGCCATGCTCGCGCTCTGGCTGCGCTACAACGGGCCGGACACCTCGCTCAGCTTCGAGATCATGATGGACTGCCTGCTCATCGTCGTGATCGGCGGCATGGGCACCATCTACGGCTCGGCCATCGGCGCCGTGCTGTTCCTCGTGGCGCAAAGCTACCTGCAGGATTTGCTGCGCCTGGGCAGCGAGGCCGCGTCGGGCCTGCCCTGGCTGTCCGGGCTGCTGTCGCCCGACCGCTGGCTGCTGTGGCTGGGCGTGCTGTTCGTCCTGTCGGTCTACTACTTCCCCACCGGTGTGGTGGGGCGCCTGCGCGCGGCCGCGGCGCGCAAGGCCTGAGCACCACACGTCCGCCAGCGCGGACGTGGGTGGCGCCCGCAGGAGCGGGCGTGGGTGAGGTGCGGGGTAGCTGTGTAAAAAAGTGAAGACAAAAAACAGGAGACAAGCACATGGTGAAGAAAAGCATCCACGGGGGCCTGCGCCCCTTCGTCCCCGCGGCCCTGGCGGCAGCGGTCCTCGCGGCCTGCGGCGGCAATGGCGGTGACAGCAACAACAACAACGCACCCGCCCTCAACGCAAAGCCCGCGTACCTGGGCGCCATCAGCGAGACCAGCTACGACGGCACCAGCAACGACCTGCTGACCGCAGGCCTCGGGGCCAGCGGCCTGGCCGCAGCCCTGCCGCCGGCCTATGCCGACCCGCTCAAGCCCACGGCGGCCGAGCTGCGCCGCACGGCCATCCACACCAACTACCGCGGCATGCTCGACATGACGGCCGCGGGCGGCTACGGCCTGCTGTACGGCCCCAACGTCGATGCGCAAGGCAAGGTCACCACGGGCGAGGGCAAGGTGGCGGGCACCGAGTACATCGCCTTTGCCGACGACGGCACGGGCCGCAAGAACGTCACGCTCATGGTGCAGGTGCCCACCACGTTCAACCCGGCCAAGCCCTGCATGATCACGGCCACCACCTCGGGCTCGCGCGGCGTGTACGGCGGCATCTCCACCGGCGAATGGGGCCTGAAGAAGGGCTGCGCCGTGGCCTACTCGGACAAGGGCACGGGCGGCGCACCGCACGACCTGCAAAACGACACCGTGCCGCTGATCGACGGCACGCGCGCCACCGCTGCCGCGGCGGGCAAGAACGCGGCCTTCATCGCCGGCCTCACGGCCACCGAGCTGGCCGCCTTCAACACCGCCACGCCCAACCGCTTCGCCTTCAAGCACGCGCACTCGGGCCAGAACTCCGAGAAGGACTGGGGCACCACCACGCTGCAGGCGGTGGAGTTCGGCTACTACGTGCTCAACCAGCGCTACGGCAACACCGACGCCGCCGGCCAGCGCCTGAAGACGCTCACGCCCGCCAACACCATCGTCATCGCGTCCAGCATCTCCAACGGCGGCGGCGCCGCCATTGCCGCGGCCGAGCAGGACACGCAGGGCCTCATCAGCGGCGTGGCCGTGTCCGAGCCGGCGCTGGAGCTGCCGGCCAACCCCGGCGTCACCGTGCGCCGCGGCGGCACCACCGTCGCCGTCACGGGCAAGACGCTGGTGGACTTCACCACCTATGCCAACCTGTACCAGGCCTGCGCGTCGCTGGCGGCCTCGGTCAGCACCAGCCCTTATGCGGCTGCGTACGCTGCGGGCTTTGCCAGCGCGGCGCTGCCCATTGCGCCCAACCGCTGCGCGGCACTGAAGACCGCCGGGCTGCTGTCGGCCTCCACCACCGCCACGCAGGCCGAAGAGGCGCTGCAAAAGCTGCGCGACTACGGCTGGGAGCCCGAGTCGAACGACCTGCACGCATCGCTGGCCGCGTTCGAAGTCGCGCCCGCCGTGGCCGTGACCTTTGCCAACAGCCTCTCGCGCGCCAGCGTGAAGGACCACCTGTGCGGCTTCAGCTACGCCGGTGCCACGGCGGCCGGTGCGGTGGCGCCGCTCGCACCCGCCGCGCTGGCGGGCATGTTCGCCACGGGCAACGGCGTGCCGCCATCGGGCGGCATCCAGCTCATCAACAACCAGGGCAGGCTGGGCGCGGCGCGCGACTTCCTGTCGGTGTCCGAGTCCGGCGTGGCCGACTGGAACACGCCAGGCGCGCTGTGCCTGCGCAACCTGGTCACCGGCACCGACGCCGCCGCCAAGAAGCTGCAGGCCGGCGTGGACGAGACCCGCCGCAACGGCAACCTGCGCGGCAAGCCCGCCATCATCGTGCACGGCCGCGCCGATGCGCTGCTGCCCGTGAGCCACACCTCGCGCCCCTACGCCGCGCTGAACAAGAAGGTCGAGGGCGCGGGCAGCAAGCTCAGCTATGTGGAAGTGGCCAATGCCCAGCACTTCGACAGCTTCATCGGCCTGCCCACGGTGCTGCCCGGCTACGACACCCGCTACGTGCCGCTGCACGTGTACCTGAACCACGCGCTCGACGCGGTGTACGAGCACCTGGCCAACGGCAAGGCACTGCCTGCCAGCCAGGTGGTGCGCACCGTGCCGCGCGGCGGCGTGGCCGGCAGCGCGCCCGCCATCACCGCGGCCAACGTACCGCCACTGGCCGCCACCCCCGTGGCCGCCAACGCCATTGCCGTCACGGCAGCAGGCGCCATCACCATCCCCGACTGACCGCAAGGAGCTTCGCAAGACCACCGCAGTCCAGCCCCCCCGGGTTGAGCACAGGCCCCGTGCCCGCGCTCACCGGAAGGCTGCGCGAACGACATCCGAACGGAGACACGACACGATGGACCAACTCAAACGATGGAGCCGCTGCGCAGCCTCCAGGCTGGCGTCAATGGTGGCAATGGCGGCAATGACGGTGGCCGTGTGCAGCGCCGCCCTGGCGCCCCCGCTGCACGCGGCCGAGGTCGTGGTGGGGCAGGTGGCCCCGCTGTCGGGCGTGCTGGCCAGCACCGGCGCGCAGATGGTGCTGGGCGGCAAGATCTACTTCGACTGGGTCAACGCCCAGGGCGGCGTGCACGGCGCCACCATCCGCCAGGAGGTGGTGGACGACGCGTACAAGGTCGCAGACACCGTGCGCCTGACCCGCGGCATGCTGGCGCGCCCCGACGTGGTGGCGCTGTACGGCTTTGCGGGCACCGCCAACATCACGCAGCTCTTGGCCGACGGCGTGCTGGAGCAGGGCGGCGCCGCGCTGGTGGCGCCGTACACGGGCGGCGAGTCGCTGCGCAGCCCGTTCAACCCCTGGATCTTTCATGTGCGTGCGGGCTACGTGGACGAGACCGAGCACATGGTGCAGCAGCTCACCACCCTGGGCATGAACCGCGTGGCCGTGATGTACCAGGACGACGGCTTCGGCAAGGCGGGCCTGGCGGGCGTGGAGGCGGCGCTGGCCAAGCGCAACCTCAAGCTGGTGGTGGCCGCGGGCTACGAGCGCAACACCGACCAGGTCGATGGTGCCGTCAAGGCCATCAAGGCCGCCGATGTGCACGCTGTCATCATGATCGCCATCAACAAGCCCGCCGCCGCGTTCATCCAGCGCTATCGCGAGCAGGGCGGCGGCGCGCAGCTGTACAACATCTCGGTGGTGGACCCGACCGAGCTGGTCAAGCTCGCGGGCATCAAGAACGCGCACGGCCTGGGCATCAGCCAGGTGGTGCCCTACCCCTACCGGCCCCAGCTGCCCGTGGTGCGCGAATACCAGTCGCTGCTCAAGAAATACGCGCCCGACGCCGAGGTCAACTACACCAGCTTCGAGCAGTTCCTGGGTGCCAAGGTGCTGGTCGAGGCGCTGCGCCGCGCGGGGCCCGCGCCCTCGCGCGCCCGGGTGGTCAAGGCGCTGGAGTCGCTGCAGAGCTACGACCTGGGCGGCATCACGCTCGGCTACTCGCCCACCAACCGCATCGGCTCGCGCTATGTGGAGGTCACCGTCATCGGCAGCAACGGCCGCCTGATGAAATAGTACGGATATGCCTTCAACCGTTGAACGTCGTTGGTTCGCCTTGCCGTGCTACAGCACTGTCTGCGGCTCCCGCCTAGTTGAACGGTCGAATGCACATCCGTCCATGCCGCGCCGCCCACGCAGCCGCCCGCCGTTTTCCATTTTCGTTGTTCGTCCCCAAAGGTTGCCA
Source organism: Acidovorax sp. Leaf191 (assembly GCF_001424425.1). Classification (GTDB taxonomy): domain Bacteria; phylum Pseudomonadota; class Gammaproteobacteria; order Burkholderiales; family Burkholderiaceae_C; genus Acidovorax. The sequence goes on along the minus strand of NZ_LMPT01000019.1, from coordinate 644,407 downwards.
CCATGTCCCCCACTTCGCGCTACGCCACCTGCGCCGGCTATGAGATCCACTACATGGAGTGGGGCGCACCCGATGCGCCGGTGGTCATCGCCTGGCACGGCCTGGCGCGCACCGGGCGCGACATGGACGAGCTGGCCGCCCACCTGGCGCCACGCTTTCGGGTGATCTGCCCCGACACCATCGGCCGGGGCCTGAGCCAGTGGGCCCGCGTGCCAGGGGACGAATACCAGCTGTCGTTCTACGCGCGCATCGCGGCCGATCTGTTCGACCAGCTCTCCATCGACAAGGCGCACTGGGTGGGCACATCGATGGGCGGGGCCATCGGCACGGTGTGCGCGTCGGGCCTGTTCGAGCCGCAGCTCAAGGGGCGCATCACCAGCCTGCTGCTCAACGACAACGCGCCCCGCCTGGCCGATGCGGCGCTCGAACGCATCAAGGCCTATGCGGGCCACCCGCCATCGTTCGGCACGGTGCAGGAGCTCGAAGCGTTCTTCCGGCAGGTGTACCAGCCCTACGGCTGGCTCAGCGACGAGCAGTGGCGCCGCCTGACCGAGACCTCCACCCGCCGCCTGCCCGACGGCCGCGTGACGCCGCACTATGATCCGGCCATGGTGCAGCAGTTCACCCACCACACCAACGACTACCTGATCTGGGACCACTACGACGCGCTGGACATCCCCGTGCTGTGCCTGCGCGGCGAGCAGTCCGACCTGGTGCTGCGCGACGTCACCGCCGAGATGCTGACCCGCGGCCCCGGCGCGCGCGGCCAGGCCCAGGTGATCGAAGTGGCCGGCTGCGGCCATGCCCCGGCGCTGAACGTGCCCGCGCACTACGCGCTGGTCGACCGGTTTTTGGTGCACGGCGTGAAGGACCCCGGCCCGGCCGAGCCCGCCGTCGTGCGGTCTGCCGGCGGTGCGGGCCTGCATGCGAAGGCGCCGGTGCAGTACCGCGCCGCCACGCACCTGCAGTGGCCGTGATGGCTGTGATGACTGTGATGACTGTGGCACAGCGATGAAGAAACTGCTGGCGCTGACCGCCTCGCACCTGCTGGCCGTGGCGGTGGGCTTTGGCGCGGGGGTGTACGTGCTGCCCATTCTCATCGCGCCGGCCAGCCCCACGCCGCAAGACCTGCAGCCCAGCGCGTCCACCGCGCAGTGGACGGCCACGCTGCGCCGCGACCTCAAAGGCAGCGACGCGCTGCACTGGGGCGAGGGCACGGTCCACATCGGCCCGCACAGCATCAGCCTGCAGGGCCGGCTGGCCCCCGGGCCCGACTACAAGCTCTACCTGTCGCCCCAGTTCGTGGAGACCGAGGCCGACTTTCTGCGCATCAAGCCGCAGATGTTGCGCATCGGCGACGTCAAGACCTTCGACAACTTCATCGTGCCGGTGCCGCAGGGCGCAGACCCTGCCAGGTTCAACACCGTGGTCGTGTGGTGCGAGACGTTCGGCCAGTTCATCACCGCAGCGCAGTACCGCTAGCGGTGCGCAACCCCGTAGTGGCTGTCGGGGCTTTGGCGGTTGCCGCAGCGGTGGTTACGGTTGCTGCTGGGCCAGTTGCGCCAGGGCAGCCTGCACGCCCGCCAGGCCGCCGACCCGCTGGTCGTTGATGAAGACCTGCGGCATCTGCCGCACCGACGGCCCGCACTTGGCATAGAAAGCCAGGCGCTCGGCCTCGTCGTCGATCTTGATCTCTTCAAAGGGCAGGGCGCGCGACTGCAGCAGTTTCTTGACGGAGTCGCACTGCGGGCAGGCGGACTTGGAATACACGGTGATTTTGAGCGTCATGGGCGCAAGTTTACGGGCGCCGCTGCCCGCCTGCGCGGCTGGGGGCATCTGCCCGCTGCGGCACAATGGCGGCGGCAGGGGGGGTTGCGGCTTGGTGCCGGGCTTACCATGCACCACCTGCCGTCACCGCAGTCAGCCGCCCCGTTCAACTGTCTGTTCAATCCGCGCGCCCAGCCCCCGTACCCTGGTATCTCTGCACACCCATGCGCATGCGCAAGAAGCACGACCTGCCGCACAAGACCTGCCTGCACTGCGGCCTGCCCTTCACCTGGCGCAAGAAGTGGGAGAAGGTGTGGGACGAGGTGAAATACTGTTCGGACCGCTGCCGCAGTGAACACAAGCGCCAGCGCCCGGCCGGTGGCGGCAGCGCCGGCCCCTGACCGGCCAGCCTGCGGCGGTGGTCAGCCCCCACACCGGCCGATGGATCGTTTCGCAGATGGAAGCCTCGTCGCCTCGCCGCTGCACCGCCTCACGGCATCAGCGCCTGAACCGGTCCCCATTGAAATACGTCAGCTCTACAAAATCCGTGCCGTTGTGGTCCTGCGGCCCATACCGCAGCTCGAAGCCGCCCATGTCGTACGGCCGCATGGAGTGCAGCGCCTCCATCAGCTTCTCGCGCGACGCGGCGCGGCCCGCGCGGCGCAGCGCCTCGATCATCAGGCGGCCGCTCACATAGCCTTCGAGCGACGAATACCCCGGCGCGCTGCCCTCCACGCGCCTGAGCGCGGCCTGGTAGGCCTTCACCAGCGGTATCGCCACGCTGTCGGGGTTGGGCACCACCTGCGCCACCGTGATGCCCTTGGCCGACTCGCCCAGCGCGGCCAGCAGCGGGCGCGAGCCCAGGAACGAAATCGAAAACGCCGGCGCCTTCACCCGCGCACGCAGCGCCTTGTAGAACGGAATGCCCATCGCCCCCACCGACAGCGACGTCAGCGCGTTGGGCTGCCACGCTGCAATCTCGTCCACCGCACGGGCAATGCCCTCGGGCGTCTCGGTCACGAGGAACGCCTTCCACGCCGTGTTGCCATGCGCCTTGGCCGCCGCGTCGAACGCCGCCAGCGTCGCCTTGCCAAACGGGTTGTCGAAGTACGCCACCGCGCACTTGGTGAACCCGGTGGAGCCCAGCTGCTGCACGATCTTGCTCAGCTCCTGCGCATAGCTGGCGCGCGCATGGAACACCAGCGGGTTGAAGGGCCGCAGCGCGTCCGACCCCGTGGCCGGCGCTATCACCGGCACCTTGGCCGCCATGGCCACCGGCAGCGCGCCCATCACGCTGGTGGTGCCGCCGCAGCCCAGCAGCGCAAAGGCGCGCTCCTGCTCGACGAGCTTGCGGGCGTTGTCGGTGGCCTTGGCCGGGTCGCCGCCGTCGTCCAGGCTTACCAGCTCGAGCTTGCGCCCGTCCACGCCGCCCTTGTCGTTGGCCTCGATGAACGCGGCGTTGATGCCCTTGTTCATCTCCACGAACGGAAAGGCCAGCGGCCCGCTGAGCGCCGCCGTCTGGCCGATGCGCCAGGCCTCGGCAGGCTGCGCGTGCACCCACGCGGGGGCCGTGGCGGCCGAGGCCGCCGCAGCGGCAGTAAGCAACCGGCGGCGCGTGAGTGGCGGCGGGGCGCAAGGGGCGCAAGGGGTTGGAAGGGTGGGCATGGGCCGGGTCTCCTGTCGTTCTGTGTCCTGCCAGCCGGGCCCGCACAGGGCGCACCCGCCGCTGGCGGCGCGGCCAGTATCCAGCGCGGCCCGGCCCGCACCGGTCGGGGAAAACACTGGCTGCACCGCCCCGCGCGTCACCTTGGAGACTGGCCCCGGACCGCGTCCTGGCTGCCCGCGCGTGTGCAATTGGGCCTGCCCATCGCGCCCCGCGGCGCCGCCCGAACATAATCCAGCGGCAGCGCCACACCACGCCCCTTTGACCACATCCATGACCCCACCCCCGCCCCGCGCCCACACCCTGCGCCTGGTGCTGGGCGACCAGCTCAACCCCCTGCACAGCTGGTTTGCCGAGCACGATGCCGGCGTGGTCTACGTGCTGATGGAAGTGCGGCAAGAAACCGACTACGTGCTGCACCACGCGCAAAAGATCCTGGCCATCTTCGCCGCCCTGCGCGACCTGGCCCGCCAGCTGCGCGCGGCCGGCCACCGCGTGCGCTACGTCGCCATCGACGACGCCAGCAACCGCCAGTCCCTGCCCGGCAACCTGGCCGCGCTCATGGCGCACTACGGCGCGCAGCGCCTGCAGTACCAGCACCCCGACGAATGGCGGCTGGACGAGCAACTGCGCACCTGGGGGGCGGAGCAAACCTTTGCCGTCGAGGCCGTGGGCAGCGAGCACTTCTACACATCGCGCACCGAGGTGGCCGACACGTTCCAGGGCCGCCCGCAGTGGCTCATGGAGCACTTCTACCGCCGCATGCGCCAGCGCCACCGCGTGCTGATGGACGACGTGGGCGAGCCCGAAGGCGGCCACTGGAACTACGACCACGACAACCGCAAGCCCTGGCCCGGCACGCCCGCCACCCCGCCCGATGCACGCCCCACGCACGACCACAGCGCGCTGTGGGTCACCATCGTGGCCGCGGGCGTGCAAAGCTTTGGCAACCCCCAGTCCGACCAACTGCGCTGGCCCGTCAATCGCGCAGAAGCGCTGGCGTGGCTTGACCACTTCATCACCACCACGCTGCCGCACTTTGGCGCCTACGAAGACGCGATGAGCACGCGCAGCCCGCGGCTGTTCCACTCGCTGCTGTCGTTTGCGCTCAACACCAAGATGCTGAACCCGCGCGAGGTGGTGCAGCGTGCGGAGGCCGCCTACCGCGCAGGCACCGCCCCGCTGCCCGCGGTGGAGGGCTTCGTCCGCCAGATCCTGGGCTGGCGCGAATACGTGCGCGGCATCTACTGGGCCCACATGCCCGGGTACGACGAGCGCAACGCCCTGGGCCACACCGCGCCGCTGCCCGACTGGTTCTGGACCAGCCACACCCGCATGCGCTGCATGCAGCACGCCGTGGGCCAGTCGCTGGAGCACGCGTACGCCCACCACATCCAGCGCCTCATGGTCATCGGCAACTTCGCATTGCTGGCAGGGCTTGACCCCGCCGCCGTGCACCGCTGGTACCTGGGCGTGTACATCGACGCGTTCGAATGGGTGGAGGTGCCCAACACCGTGGGCATGAGCCAGTTCGCCGACGGCGGCCTTCTGGCCACCAAGCCGTACGTGAGCAGCGCCGCGTACATCGACCGGATGAGCGACTACTGCACCGGGTGCCACTACGACAAGAAGCTGAAGGTGGGCGAGCGTGCGTGCCCGTACAACGCGCTGTACTGGGACTTTTTTGCGCGCAACGAAGCGGTGCTGGGTAGCAACCTGCGCCTGGGCATGGTGTACCGCCAGCTGCAAAAGATGCAGGGCCCGCAGCTCGATGCGCTGCGTGAACATGCTGCTGGCTTGCGCACTAGACTGGGTGCGCTTTGATTTCCGCTCATGTACCAGCCATGCAATTCAATCAATACCCTGTGCCGCGTATGTCTGCCCAGATCATTCAGGAGTGGGCTGAAGAGCTTGCAGCCCGCTATGGCTGCACCGTGGAAACGTTCATGGCCAAGCCCGGCCATTTGATCTTTTTCCCCTCCCAAACCCTTCGCATCGAACTCATGGATGGATCCGCCGTGGAATTCAATTACGCGTTCGCACTGGTGAGCGAAGCCCGCCGCACCGTCGCCGTTTTCACCGAGCACTGCGGCCACCATGTGTTTCCGCACCATCAGGCCAAAGTGCTCTGCAATGGCGTCCTGCTCTATGCGCAAGACACACACCCAGGCGACTGGTCATCCCCATGAACTCACTCCCCCACGGCTACCGCGCCATCGTCATCGGTGCCACCGGCGCCATCGGCAGCGCCTTTCTGGCGCACCTGCGGGCCGACCCGCGCTGCGCCTTGGCCGTGGGCCTGGGTCGCCACACCAGCCCGGCGATCGACCTGGACGACGAGGCCACCATCGCCCAGGCCGCCCAACACCTCAAGGCCCAGGGCCCGTGGCACTGCATCATCCACGCCGCAGGCATGCTGCATGGCCCCCACGGCCTGCCTGAAAAGCGCCTGGGCCAGATGAACTACGCGCAGATGGAGGCCACCTTCCGCACCAACACCTTCGGCCCTGCGCTGGTGCTGGCCCACTTTGCGCCGCTGCTGCCCAAGCACGAGCGCGGCCTGCTGGCCGTGCTCTCGGCCAAGGTGGGCAGCATTGGCGACAACCGCCTGGGCGGCTGGTACAGCTACCGCGCATCGAAGGCCGCGCTCAACATGCTGCTCAAAACCGCGTCCATCGAAGTAGCACGTACCCACCCGCAGGCCGTGCTGGTGGCACTGCACCCGGGCACCGTCAACTCGGCGCTGTCGGCACCGTTCAACGGTGCGGAAATCGGTCGGCCGGCCAGCGATGCTGCGGGCGATATGTTGCGGGTGATGGATGGATTGGAGGCGGGGGAGACGGGTGATTTTTATGGCTATGGGGGGGAACAGCTGCCTTGGTGAGAGTAGGGCGGTTTTAGGCTGGTTGCTGCCGTTCGGATTCACCGGCCCAATGACCTCTGCTAGCAGCACTAGTCACCGAGAAACCGCAGCCATTTTGACCGGTGTTCGATCAGAATCGACCGCCTGCAATGCTGATGCATCGGGCGACTAGCCGTAGCGTATTCGACAGGCTTTCCCATGCGTGTTTGATGACCGTCGCCATTCCTTCTCCTTTGGTCTGAGCTCGCGACGCCCATCCGCTGTCAGTATTGTTAAGTTAGCCAGCCCCCAGGGCGCTTGACATTCCGGGCGCTCTCGCACCGTGCCGTCTCATGCAGCTCAATATCTTTTGAGACTTTATTGCAGCGCATGTAAGATTGTGTAGGCATCAAATTAGGGGGGGGGCAATGTCGAAAACGACGGGGAGAGGAAACTCTCGACCGCGGCGTAAGACCGAAGTTCCTGGTCAGGCGTTGGGTATCGGGCTTCAGTACACGCGTCTCGTGCAACTACTGTTTCGGGCTCCTCCAGGTAGCGCCTGCAGCATGGAGTATTTGGACGACGTCGCGCAGGAAGATACCGAGAGTGTCAAGCTCGGACAGAGCAAGAGCGCTCGCACGGCCAACCCTGTAGCAGATCGAGCCAAATCGCTTTGGAAGACTTTGTCGAACTGGATCACGTTGGCGGAGGAGGGCGGCTGCGATCCGGACCGTACGGTGTTCGAGATGTATGTGTCGCGCCCCGTGTCGGGGACACTGGTCGATGCCTTTTCTGCTGCTACAACGTTGGACGCCTCCCAGGCCGCCATCCTGATGGCGCGCACTATGCTGTGGGGCGAGGCGCCGAAATACCCCCTGCGTAGCGCTGTCGCGACTGAGATCACGCACTACGTTGGCAAAGTCTTTGGCGCCGACCCAGAGTTGGTGACGCGGGTGATCAAAAACTTCACCCTGACGTGCGCCTCGGGGAGCCCACAGGCCGACGTCATAGCCATTCTCAAGACACACCCGATCTCGCATAGCCGCATTCGTGACATCGCTGACCACATGAGTGGCGTCGTTAAGAATCGCATTGACGAGCTCTTAGAGGTGGGTAAGCCGGCCATAGTCACGAGCGACGAGTTCCACACGTGGTACACCGCTTACGTCCAGAAGATCGACCGAGACACGGTGCTGCAAAGTCATGCAAAGCGGCCCAGCGATAAAGAAACCGAAGTCTATCTTCCCAGGGTGTTCGTTCAACAGCTTGACATGATCGGTTTGCCTTTTGAGGACAAGCTCGAGGCAGTGAGTGACTACCTCATGGCAGCTGCGGACCGCACGGCTTGGGCCGCCAGCGGAGACGTGGACCCAACGTCATTCGACGAACTTGACGTCAACCTCAAGCGCAGGTGGAAGAATAGGCGGCTTGCCTGCAAGGTTGCCCATGGTGACAAATGCCTTGATGCGCAGGGCTTAGCGCTATATGCCGATTGCATGGACCTCACCGTAGCTGTGCAGCAGAAGGAGACACCTGACCACTTCATCCCGGGCTGCCTGCACCGCTTGGCTGATGACCTGTTGATCGGCTGGCATCCTGAGTTCGCAGCTCAGCTCAGACCTAAGAAGGCGGCATGACGATGCTGGCCAGAGAAGCGCAGAACGTACAGAACCCCGCACTTGGCGCGGCCATCCTTTGGCGCTTTTGCTGTGCCTATGGGACGACACACCCGACGAACGACGCGCCCGCCCTGCCCACATTGTTTGTAGTGTTGCCAATCGTGTTGCACCAAGCTACCGCCGAACTGCTGCGCCGTACCCGGCCGAGTTCGGGACTTCGAGCCTTCGCGGCCAAATTCGGCGACACCACCGTCTCCAAGCAAGACCTGCTCCTGCAGATCCATGATCGAGCGCTGCGCTGGAGAACCCTGACGCTGCAATCGATCGAACTGGCGGCGGCGGGGCACTTGATCCATCTGACCGATACCGGCGAGGTCATACCCTTGTCCAAGACCAAGGCTCGCGGGCTGACCGATGAAGTAAAGCAGCTGATGAGCAACGCGGAAAAGCTCGGCGCGTGGTGCGGGTCACTGACCCTGCATGAGATTGCGACAACATTGAAGGTGAGGCTCTGATGTTTTTCCAGATCCGTGCGATTCTGCTTTGGCCCCGTAATTCGGCCTTCAAACCGCGTCGGCTGCAGTTTGCCTTAGGCAAGGTCAATGTGATCAGCGGGGCCTCGCGTACCGGCAAGTCAGCAGTCATCCCCATCATTGATTATTGCCTTGGCTCCAGCACCTGCTCCATCCCTGTCAACACCATCCGCAAGCACTGCGAATGGTTCGGTGTGATCGTTGCGACCGCCCAAGGCGACAAACTGCTGGCGCGTCGGGAACCCGGGGCGCAGCGAAGCACCGACGACATGTTCCTGATGGAAGCAAGCACCATAGTAGACGTGCCGCACCGCATCGTGAGGAACACAAATGCCGATGCGGTGAAGCGTCTGCTTGACGACCTGGCAGGTCTCTCAAAGCTGGACTTTTCGGGCGGCGAGGAATCGACCGGCTTCGACGGACGTCCGAGTTTTCGGGACCTGGCTGCATTCACTTTTCAGCCGCAGAACATAATTGCCAACCCTGATGTGTTGTTCTTCAAGACCAACACCTACGAGCACCGCGAGAAGCTGCGCAAGATCTTCCCTTACGTGTTGGGGGCAGTGACACCAGGGTTGATGGCTAGGCAGTTCGAGCTGCAGCGCGCGAGGTCGGAGTTGAGGCGCAAGGAGCGCGAACTCAAGGAAGCCCAGGAGGTATCGGCGCGCTGGCTGGCCGATCTCACCGCCAAGTTCAGCGAGGCGCAGGAGTTGGGCCTGACTCCTAAGCCGGAGCAGCAGCTGACGCGGAGCCAGATGATCGAGTTGCTAGAAGAGGTTGTCGCCCGCACGGATCTGACGATCACTGTCAGCACTACGACGATTTCCGAAGCACTGAGCGAACTCAACGGCCTAGAGGCGGAGGAGCGGGAGGTATCGCGCGAGCTGACTACGCTGCGGCACCGGCTGGAAGAGATGAACCGAATGCGCGAGGGTGGCAACCAGTACGACGCCGCCATCGGCTTGCAGCGGGGCCGCCTACAGCTGTCCAGTTGGTTGATCGGCCATACCGACGATCAGGCTGACTGCCCCATGTGTGGCAGCCACACGGCGTCGGCCCGCACAAAGCTCGAAGTGCTGTCCGCCCGGCTTGAAGAAGTTGAGGCTGAGGCCGGCGTGGACAAGGAGGTACCTGCGGCCTTCGATCGGGAATTGCATCGTGTGACGACCGAGGTTGGCGTGACAACAGAACGCCTTCGCTCAGTTCAGCTTCGCAAGCGGGCATTGTCCGGCCGATCAAAGGAAGCCAGTGAGCGCCAGTTCGCAGCGAAAAAAGGCGAGCGCTTTGTCGGGAATTTGGAAGCTGCGTTGGATCTGCACAGGCGACTGGGCAGCGACAGCGGCTTGGTGGACGAGGTGGCAAAGCTGCACGACATCGTGCAAGCGTTGGAGGCCGAGTTGAAAGCTCAGGAGGTAGACGCCCGCAAGCGCCGCGCCCTGAATGCCGTAAATGGCCATGCCGGTCGACTCCTGCCATCCCTGGACGTCGAAAACCCTGACGACCCGATCTCGCTGGAAATCAGCGACCTGACGATCAAAGTCCGCGGCGCGGATCGTGACGATTACCTGTCGGAAATTGGCAGCGGTTCTAACTGGCTTTCCTACCACCTTGCCATGCTGCTGGCGCTGCATCAGTTCTACCTGTCCCAGAATCAGAGCCCGGTGCCAGGCTTCCTAGTGCTGGATCAGCCCAGCCAGGTTTACTTCCCAAAGAACTTGGTGCGACGTCCGGATGAAGGGGATCAGGAGCTGCGCCTGCGCGACGAGGATATCGACGCAGTGCGCAAGGTCTTTGAGGTCCTGGGCAAGGTTGTGACGAAAGCCGAGGGCAAGCTGCAGGTCATCGTACTGGACCATGCGTCGCGCGACGTGTGGGGCGACAGTGAAGGGGTTGTGGGCCTGAAAGAGTGGCGTGAAGGCATCAAGCTCGTACCGATGCGTTGGCTGGAAGAGGACCCTGACGGGGCAGCGCATCAAGGTTAAAAGTCCCTCATTTCTCTAAGGTGCCACCGGCGCATGGATGACCGCTGTGTGGCCATGACTGTGACTTCAAGATTGCGACATCTCCGTCAGCAATCGCTGCATTGCAGTCATCGTCGCGGTCGATATTCAGTTCGCGCGCTTAAGTCCGATCAAGGGGTTGCTGCTTTTTCTAGAGGTGGCTGAATTCACGCTCCCATACCAACCAAGGTAAGTAGTCGCTGAAGAACTAGGCGTGAACTTGCCGTCCACTCAATCAACCCGCAGCACCTCAAACTCCTGCCGGATTCCTGCAACCTGTATCCACACTTCATCCCCCTCGCATTTACCCAGCACGGCCCTGCCCAACGGGGCATCGCTGCTGATCACCTGCACGGTGTGACCGCCGCTGGCCAGCTTCATGCTGCCGCCCTGCGGGCCCAGAAAGATTAGCTGCTGCTGCTGGTCATCAGCATCGACCAGGCAGACCAGCGCACCCAGCTGTATCCCTTTGCTGGCATCGTAAGGGTGCGGGCGGAACTGGCGCCAATGGGCCATCGCCTGGCGGATGGCTTCGGCGCGGCGGGCCTGGCCGGTGGCCAGGTAGGCGGCTTCCAGGCCCAGTGTGTCGTACTTGTTTTCGGCGATGTTCTCTTCGTGGGTCGCGGTTTCATGGGCCGCCCGCACGGCCTCCTCGGCTTGCAGCAGGTCTTCGGCGAGGCGTTCCAGTACCTGCTGCTGCAGCAAGAATTTATCCATGATGATCATCAAAAGTCGGCATCTCTAACGGGCGGGGGCGGCGCTGGATTATGAAGGGCGCCACCAGCCTTCGGGGCTTCACACGCGGCCACACGCGGCACCAGACCGAGCAGAGCAGAACGCACAGCGGGTGCAGGGTGTGGTCGTCGTGCACTGCTGGCAGCCGTCTCGTGTCGAATGCCAGGGGTGAACCGGCCTGTGGCGTGGCGGTACCGATCTACCGGTTCAAGCTCGGTGGGCGACTCTGCATGCGTGCATGCACGACTGTGCGCGGGTGTCGCCCTTCACCTTGCTCGGTACGCGTTGGCTTGTCGACATCGCTGCCCCCATGCCCTGCCTACAATGCCGTGATGAGCCGGCCCCCAGCACCCGCACCCCTTGAATGGGTCAGGCACGCGGAACCCATCGACGGCATGAAGCGCATCGAGGCGCGCTTTCATGGCAAGGCCTATGCCATGCACCGCCACGACACCTACGCGATCGGCAGCACGCTGGCAGGTGTCCAAAGCTTCAACTACCGCCACAGCCGGCGCGACAGCCTGCCGGGCCACACGATGGTGTTGCACCCCGATGAGGTCCACGATGGTCAGGCCGGTACCGACGAGGGCTTTCAGTACCGCATGGTCTATGTGGAGCCCGCGCTCATCCAGGCGGTGCTTCAGGGGCGTGCGTTGCCGTTCATCGAAGGGGGCGTGACCACCGACCCGCGCCTGGCGTTGGCCACCCGCCACCTGCTGCGGCACATCGACACGGTGCCGGAGCCGCTGGAACACAGCCATGCCGTGGCCGAGCTGGCGCATGCGCTGCAAGCCGTGGCCGGCGGCCCTGCGCGGCTGCCCCAGGGCGACTTTCTTGCCGCGCAGCGTGCCTACGACTACCTGCACGCCCACCAGGCCCGGGTCATTGCGCTGGACGAGCTGGAGGCAGCCACGGGCCGTGACCGGTGGAGTCTGTCGAGCGACTTTCGCATCTTCTTCGGCACGAGCCCGTATCGCTTTCAGACCATGCGGCGGCTCGACGTGGTGCGCCGCATGTTGATGGGCGGGGCGTCGCTAGCCGACGCTGCCGCGACCGCCGGGTTTTCCGACCAGAGCCACATGACCCGCCACTTCACCAAGACCTTCGGGCTGACCCCGGGTCGGTGGCTGCGCATGGCCTCCGGCGGACGGGCAGCGTAGGGATGGATGAATGGATGAATGAACGAATGGATGGATGGATGAAGGGGCGAGCCACGAACGTTCAATACAGGGTGAACAACGCTGCGTAGATTCGGCTTCTTTTTCCAAGGAAGGAGCGACCCATGTCCATGCCCCTCAACCCCGCGGCGGCTCCGGCCGGGCGCGGTCAAAGCCAGGCGATTGACCTGATCCGGAAGATCGACCGCATCGATGGCCACTGGCAGCCGCGCGTCGTCGCAGAGATGAACGACTACCAGTTCAAGGTGGTGAAGGTGCAGGGCGAGTTTCCGTGGCACGTGCATGCCGACACCGACGAGACATTCGTCGTGCTGGAGGGCGAGTTGAAGATCGCGATCCGTGGTGGCGCTGACGCTGGCGATGGCGAGTGTGCGGGCGGCGAAGCGGTCATCGTGCTGCGCGCGGGGCAGATGGCGGTGGTGCCCAGGGGCGTGGAGCACCAGCCCTCCGCAGATGCCGAAGTGAAGATGCTGCTGATCGAGCCGCGGGGCGTGGTGAACACGGGCGACGGCGCGCCGGGGGCACGCACCGTGGCCAACGATCAGTGGGTCTGAACCGGGCGCCTTGCCGAAGCCCTTGCGCAGGCGGCCGGGCTGCGCCGGCCCTGGGCGATCAGGTGTTGGGGAGCGGAGATCGGGGTGAGCTGCCGGCGGCTTGGAGCAGGTCGCCCACGCGGTGGGTGCCGAGAAACGTGGGGATGCTGTCTGCCTCCAATGGCTTGGACAGGAAGTAGCCCTGGATGGCGTCGCACCCGGCCGCCACCAGCAGGTCGAGGACGCCTTGTGTCTCGACGCCCTCCGCCAGCATGCGGTAGCCCATCGAGTGGCCCAGGTCTATCAGCGATCGCACCAGCTTCAGCGCCCTCGGGCTGGTCTCGATCGGCATGACCAGCGACTGGTCCAGCTTCAACATGCCCACGGGCAAATCGAACAGGCACGCCAGGTTGGAGTAGCCCGTGCCGAAGTCGTCCAGCGAAATCTGGATTCCCAGGGCCTTCAGGTGCCCCAGGGCGTCCAGCGTCGCCTGGCTGGTCATGATCGCGTTCTCGGTGCATTCGATGTGCAGATGCGTCGGCGAGACTCCGTGGCGTGCGCAGGTCTCGCGGACAAAGTCCACGAACCCGGGCCGCTCCAGGTTCTTCGACGAGACGTTCACTGCCATCGTCAGCGAGATGCCGCTGCGCTCCCACAGGGCCAGCTGCGCCAGGGCGGTGTTCAAGACCCATTCGGTGAACTCGTGGATCAGGGCGGTTTCTTCGACCAGCGGCACGAAGTCGCCCGGGGGCACGACACCGTACCGGGGGTGGGTCCAGCGCGCCAAGGCTTCCACGCCAGAGAAGGCGCCCAGGGAGAGGTTGAGCTTGGGCTGGTAGACCAGCCGGAATTCGCCGCGCACCAACCCGGCCGAGACGCCCCGGGCCAGATTGAAGGCGCGCCGGTGTGCGGTGTCGAAACACGGGTCGTGCCACATGTGGCTTTGCTCGCTGGACGCGGCCTCGTGCATGGCCGAGCTGGCTTTGCGCAGGGCGTCGGCTGCGCTGGCGGCGTTGAGGTCGAACTCGACCAGGCCCGCCTGCACGCGCAGCTCGATGGACACGCCCCCGTTGTCAAACCGCTCCCGCATGTGGTTGAGCAGGTCGATGGCGGCGCGCTCGCTGGACTCGCGCGGCCCGGCGCCGAGCAGGATCGAGAACCGGGTTTCGCTGACGTGGTGGAGCATGGTGCCGGGCGGCAGCGCAGCGGCCAGGCGTGCCGCGATGTTGCGCAGGGCATGCTCCAGGGGCTCGATGCCCATGGCCCGCACGGCGGCGTGCAGTGCTGCCTGCCCAATCACGTCCACCAGCATCAGCACGCGCTGCTGCCCGGGGTAGTCCCGGCACAGGTGCTCCAGGTCGTCCACCAGCTGTGCGCGGTTGGGCAGCCGGGTCACTTCGTTGACGCGACCCGCGCGCTGGTGCAGCTCGATCTGCGTGACGACCATGGCGGCCATCTCTGCCAACCGCTGGCGCTGCGCACGGTCGAAGGTGCGGGGCCGCCGGTCGAGAATGCACAGGCTGCCCAGGGCGTGGCCGGAGTTCAGCACCAGGGGCGCCCCGGCGTAAAAGCGGATGGCGTGGCGGCCCACGACGAGCGGGTTGTCGTGAAAGCGCGCGTCCTGGGTCGTGTCCTCCACCACCAGCACGCTGCCCAGCTCGATGGTGCGGTCGCAGAACGCGGAGTCTCGGTCCGTCTCTCTCAGGTCGAACCCGCAGCGTGACTTGAACCACTGGCGGTCTTGATGCACCAGGGACACCAGGGCGATGGGCGCGTCGAACACATGCGTTGCCAGCCGGGTGATGCGATCGAATGTCTCGCTGTCTTCCGTGTCCAGAAGCTGCGTGCACTCGAGGACGTAGATGCGCTCCTGCTCACGCGCGGTGTCCCGCGCTGGGGCGTCGAGGGGTGTGGGTCTCATGGCGTATCGGGAAGGTCGAGTGACGACTTTATCGCACACGCCGGGCATCCTTTCACCGTCCCTGGCCCCTTGCCCGCCGGGTGTACCCCGCAGTCTGGCACGCCCGCCGGTACGCCCGCAGCGTCTGCTCGGCCCGCTGCAGCACCGTGGCTTCCACGGCCGTCGCCTGCACATCCGCAATGCCCGCAGCGCCCGCAGCATGGGGCGCATGGGCGGCATTCTCACGGGCATTCTCACGGGCATCGGCCACGGGGTTCAGCAACTCCGCCGGGCTCATCCCCGATGCCTCGCCGGTCAGCAACGCAATGCCCTCGCTCACATGCCCCATGGTGTACACGCTGAACAGGCCGCGCTCCACGGCGTCGAGCACGCTGCGGTCCAGCATCAGGTGGCGGCGGTTGCGGCTGGGGATCAGCACGCCCTGGGTGCCGTCCAGGCCGGCGGCCACGCAGGCCTGGAACCAGCCTTCGATCTTTTCGTTGATGCCGCCCACGGGCAGCACCTCGCCGTGCTGGTTGAGCGCACCGGTCACGGCGATGCCCTGGTGCAGGGGCAGGCCCGACAGGCTGGACAGCAGGGCGTACAGCTCGGCGCACGATGCGGAGTCGCCCTCCACGCCGCTGTATTCCTGCTCGAACACGATGGACGCATTGAGCGCCAGCGGCGCCACGTGGCTGAACAACGCGGTCAGGTAGCTGTGCAGGATGAGCACGCCCTTGTCGTGGATGGGGCCGGACATGTCGACCTCGCGCTCGATGTTGAGCAGGCCCTCTTGCCCGGCAAAGGTGCGCGCGGTGATGCGCACCGGAAAGCCGAACCGGTAGTCGCCCAGGTCGATCTGCGTCATGGCGTTGATCTGGCCGGTGACGGCGCCCTGCAGGGTGATCAGGCGCTCGCCCTCGGTGATGGATTCGTGCAGCTGCTCTTCGGGGTAGTTGTGGCGCAGGCGCTGGGCGGCCAGCGCGGCCGCGACGTCGGGCGCCTCCACCAGCGCGCCACCGCGGGCGCGGCACAGCGCGGCGCTTTCGATGAGCAATGCCTCGGTGTGGGCGAACAGTGCGCTCTGGCGGCCCTGGTCGTCGGCGTCGCGGTGGGTCTGCTCCAGCAGCAGGGCCACGGCGCCGGCCGCAAAGTGGGGCAGGCCGCGCCGCTGGCAGCTGTGCGCCACGAAGATCGCGGTGGCCTGGCGCGTGGCGGGCGTGGCGGCAAAGCGCTCGGCAAAGTCCACCTTGGCGCGAAAGCGGCGTGCGGCGTCGGGGTCGGACTCCTGCATGGCGTAGTACTCGTCCACCGACCCGATGAGCACGATCTTGACGTCCACATCCACGGGCTCGGGCTGCAGGGCCGCGGCAGCACCGCCGCTACCGCCACCGCCACCCGCGTGGGTGCCGGGGCTGCCCTCGTCGATCTGCAGCCGGCCGCAGCGCAGAAAGCGGCGCAGGCGCGCCCACAGGCCTTCTTCGGCGGCCAGGTCGTACAAGTGCAGCAAGATGAAGCCGCCATGGGCCTTGAGCAGGCTGCCCGCGTGGATAGCGGCATGGTCGGCCTGCACGGTGTCGGAATCGCTGCCGTGCTCGATGCCGCCGAACAGGCTGCGCAGGGTGGGGTGGTCTTCCACCAGCACAGGGGCGGTGGTCTGGCCGTGGTGGTCCACCACCAGGTTCACGCTGCAGCGCGCCAGCAGGTCGTCGAGCGCGTCCTGGCGGTCCTGCTCGGCGTCGTCGTTGGTGTTGCTGCTGCTGTTGCCGTCGTTGCCGTTCCGGTCATTGCGATCGTCGCCAGCATCGCTGTCGTCGCCGCTCTCGAAGAGGTCGATGTTCTGCAGCACGGCGTGCTCCACCTGGTCCAGCCACTGGCCGAGCTTCACGGCGTCCTTGATGATGGGCTCGCTCAGGCCCTGGCGGATGTCGTGCAGTGCGTGCTGCACCAGCGGCTGCACGGTCTGGCGGCGCAGCTGGGCCAGGGTCTCGTCGCGGGCGCGCTCCAGCGGGCGGGTGGTCTCGATGAAGCGGGTGATCTCGGCGCGCAGCGCGTGTTCGGCGGTGTCGATCTCGGCGCGGCGCTCGCGGGGCAGGGTGCGGGCTTCGGCTTCGGACAGCGGCAGGCCGCCGGGGCCGATGAGGGTGAACACCATCTGCCCGTTCTCGCGCGACAGGCGCACCTGGCGGGCTTCGGCAAAGGCGTCGAGCGTGGCGAACGCGCTGCGCTCCTGCTCTTGCCAGGCCTGCTCGATGCGTTCGGCGTCGGCCTTGAAGTCGGGACTGGCCAGGCGGCGCGGGATGTCGGCCTGCAGGTTCTTGCCCATGTCGGCCATGCGTTGGCGCAGCACGCGGCCCTGGCCGGGCGGCAGGCGCAGGGCGCGGGGGCGGTCGGGCTGGTCGAAGTTGTGCAGGTAGCACAGGTCGGGTGGCACGGGCCGTGCGGCGGCGGCCGTCTGCATGGCCTGGCGCAGCAGCGACGCGCGGCCGCTGCCCACTTCGCCCAGCACGAACAGGTGGTAGTCGGGCTGCAGCATATTCAGGCCAAACTGCGCGGCGGCGTGGGCGCGCTCCTGGCCGATCCAGGGCAGGGGCAGGTCCTGCAGCTCGGCGGTGCTGGCAAAGCCGAGGGTGGCGGGGTCGATGGTCAGCCGCAGCTGGTGGGGAGCAAGGGGCAAGGCGGGCATGGGGGCTGGCGGGCGGCAGGCGGGTGCGTCACACGGTGCCTGCTTTGGGTTATGAAGTCAAATAGCTGCCTACCGCTGGATGGTAGAGCGGCAGCAGCTATCAAAATAATAGTAATCCGAAGGGCGGGCTGGGCGCTGGTCTGAGCGGGCCGCGACCAGACCGTGTGCGGGCCTGGGCCTCAGCCGCGCGCCACCGGGCACTGGCCCGCAGGGGCGCCACCGGCCAGCGCACGGCTTTTGGCGTCGGCCAGGGCGGCAGCGCCAGGTATCTCGGTGGGCCAGCCGGCCAGGTGCTGCTGCGCGATGCGCGACAGGGCGGTGATCCAGTGGTTGTTGTCGTTCAGGCACGGGATGTAGTGAAACTCCTGGCCACCCGCGTGCAGGAAAGCCTCGCGCACTTCCATGTTGATTTCTTCCAGCGTCTCCAGGCAGTCGCTGGTAAAGCCCGGGCACACCACGTCCACCCGCCGCGTGCCGGCCTTGCCCAGCGCCTCGATGGTGGGCTGGGTGTAGGGCTCCAGCCACTTGGCCTTGCCAAAGCGCGACTGGAAGGTGATGCGGTAGCGCTCTTCGCGCAGGCCCAGGCGCTCGGCCAGCAGGCGGCCGGTCTTGCGCGCCTCGCAGTGGTAGGGGTCGCCCAGGTGCAGGGTGCGCTCGGGCACGCCATGAAAGCTCATCACCAGCTGGTCGGGCTGGCCGTGGTGTTTCCAGTGGGTTTCGATGGTGCGGGCCAGCGCGTCGATGTAGCCGGGGGCGTCGTGGTAGCGGTTGACGAAGCGCAGTTCGGGCACGTGGCGGGTGCGTGCGGCCCAGGCGTACACCGCGTCGAACAGGCTGGCCGTGGTGGTGCCCGAATACTGCGGGTACAGCGGCAGGATCAGGATGCGCGTGGCGCCTTCGGCCTTCAAGGCGTCGAGCTGGCTGTCGATGGAGGGGTTGCCGTAGCGCATGGCGTGGCGCACCAGCACCGCGTGCCCGGCCTCGCCCAGCCAGCCGCGCAGCAGCGTGGCCTGCCTGGCCGTCCACACCGCCAGGGGCGAGCCTTCGGCCGTCCAGATGCTGGCGTACTTGGCGGCCGACTTGGCGGGGCGGGTGCGCAGGATGATGCCGTGCAGGATGGGCAGCCACGCCAGCCTGGGGATCTCCACCACGCGGTGGTCGCCCAGGAACTGCGCCAGGTAGCGCCGCACGGCGGGCGCGGTGGCTGCGTCGGGCGTGCCCAGGTTGCACAGCAGCACTGCGGTTCGCTCGGCCTGGCCGTGGGTGTAAGGGGGTTCGGGGCGGAAGGAGGGCATGCGGCATTTTCGCCCACGCGTGGTGCCTGGTGTCGAACAGGGCTTCGGCGTCATCGCAGGGGCCGTTTTGACGGCAGTCGGGTAATCCCCGATGCGGCTATGAAACCGGTTTCATAAACTCTGCGCATTCCATCCGAACCACCCACGCCGTGAATTACCAGTTCCAGTTCGACGCCGTTTTTGCCGCATGGCCGCTGCTGCTCAAAGGCACGTGGATCACCGTGCAGCTGTCGCTCACCGCCACGGTGCTGGGGCTGGTGGTGGCCGTGTTCTGCGCCTGGGGCAAGACGGGCGGGCCCGCATGGCTGCGGTTTTTGATCAACGCGTACATCGAGGTCATCCGCAACACGCCGTTCATCGTGCAGCTGTTTTTCTTCTTCTTCGCACTGCCGTCCATCGGCCTGCGCTGGTCGCCCTACACGGCGGCGCTGACCGCGATGGTGGTCAACCTGGGCGCGTACGCGGCAGAGATCGTGCGGGCGGGCATCGAGTCCATCCCCAAGGGGCAGATCGAGGCGGGCAAGGCGCTCAACCTGAAGCCGTGGGAGATCTTTCGCTTCGTCATCTTGAAGCCCGCGCTCAAGGCCATCTACCCCGCGCTCACCAGCCAGTTCATCCTGCTGATGCTCAGCTCGGCCGTGGTGTCGGTGATCTCGGCGGACGACCTGACGTCGGTGGCGGCCAACCTGCAGTCGCAGACGTTTCGCAGCTTCGAGATCTACATCGTGGTGGCGGTGATCTACCTGGCGCTGGCGCTGTCGTTCTCGGCGCTGTTCAAGCTGATCTACCAGCGCGCGCTCAACTACCCCGACCGTCGCTGAGGAAATCAAGTCATGCGTACCTTCGGACTCTCCGAATTCCTCTTCATCGTGCAGGCCGCGCAGTGGACGCTGGCGCTGTCGGCCATCGCGTTCGTGGGCGGCGCGCTGCTGGGCCTGGTGGTGGCGCTGTCGCGCACGTCTGAAAACGCCGTGGCGCGCAATGCGTCGCGGGTGTTCATCCAGGTGTTTCAGGGCACGCCGCTGCTGCTGCAGCTGTTTTTGATCTTCTTCGGCGCTCCGGTGCTGGGCCTGGACATCAACCCCTGGGTGGCGGCGGGTGTGGCGCTGGTGCTCAACAGCGCGGCGTTCCTGGCCGAGATCTGGCGCGGCTGCATCGAAGCGGTGCCGCGCGGCCAGTGGGAGGCCGCGCAGGCCCTGAACCTGAGCTACATCAACCGCATGCGCTTCGTGGTGCTGCCGCAGGCTTTCAAGATCGCGCTGCCGCCCACCGTGGGCTACACGGTGCAGATCATCAAGGGGACATCGCTGGCCGCCATCATCGGTTTCACCGAGATCACGCGGGCCGGGCAGATCATCAACAACGCGACCTTTCAGCCGCTGCATGTGTTCACGACCGTGGCGGCGCTGTACTTCGTGATCTGCTGGCCGCTGTCGCTGCTGGCGGCGCGCATGGAGCGCAAGCGGGCCCGGGCGCTGGCGCGCTGACGGCAGCGCCGCCAACGCCAACAGCGCCTTCGTTCATACATTGCTTTTTTATCTCTCGTTCATAACCACTACCAGGAGACATGCCATGACCTTTTCTCTGCACCGCCGCACCGTCACCACCGCCTTGGCCGCACTGGGCCTGGGCGCCGCGCTCACGGCGTTTGCGCCACCGGCCTCGGCACAGTCCGTGGCCGACATCAAGAAAAAGGGTGAGCTCACCATCGGCATGCTGGTGGACTTTCCGCCCTACGGCACGACCAACGCGCAGAACCAGCCTGACGGCTACGACGCCGACGTGGCCAAGCTGCTGGCCAAGGAGCTGGGCGTCAAAGCCAACATCGTGCCCGTCACCGGCCCCAACCGCATTCCGTTTTTGCTGACCAACAAGGTCGACGTGCTGGTGGCGTCGCTCGCCATCACGCCCGAGCGGGCCAAGCAGGTGCAGTTCTCGCAGCCGTATGCGGCCGCCACCATCGTGCTGTACGGCAAGACCGGCAGCGCCATCAAGAGCGCGGCGGACCTGAAGGGCGTGCGCGTGGGCGTGGCCCGTGCCAGCACGCAGGATGTGGCCGTGACCAAGGCCGCGCCCGAGGGCACAGAGATCCGCCGCTTCGACGACGACGCATCGGCCATGCAGGCGCTGATCTCCGGCCAGGTCGATGCCATCGGCTGCTCGGTCACCGTGGCAGCACAGATCGCCAAGCGCGTGCCCGCCAACACCTTCGAGAACAAGTTCAACCTGCTGCAGCAGGCCATGGGCATCGCCCTGCGCCCCGGCCAGGACGAACTGACCAAGGCCGTGAACGACTTCGTGGCGCGCAACACGGCCAATGGCGAGCTGAACAAGCTGTATCAGAAGTGGCTGGGCGCGGATCTGCCCAAGCTTCAGTAATCCATATCGCTTGAGCGTGAGCCCCAGCCACCCCAGGAGCCTTTGACAATGACGGACGCAGCCACGACGACGACCACCGCCGGTGCACCCCCCATCATCACGATGGAGGGTGTCAACAAGTGGTACGACAGCTTTCAGGTGCTGACCGACATCGACCTGTCGGTGCGCGCCGGCGAGCGCATCGTGATCTGCGGGCCGTCGGGCTCGGGCAAGTCCACGCTGATCCGCTGCATCAACCGGCTGGAGACGGTGCAAAAGGGCCGCATCGTGGTCGACGGCATCGAGCTGACCGCTGGCGGCAAGAACGTGGACGCGGTGCGTGCCGAGGTGGGCATGGTGTTCCAGCAGTTCAACCTGTTCCCGCACCTCACCATCCTCGAGAACTGCACGCTGGCGCCCATGCGCTCGCGCGGCATGGGCAAGGCGGAAGCGGAAGAGGTCGCCATGAAGTACCTCACGCGGGTGCGCATCCCCGAGCAGGCGCACAAACACCCCAGCCAGTTGTCGGGCGGGCAGCAGCAGCGCGTGGCCATTGCCCGCGCGCTGTGCATGGCCCCCAAGGTGATGCTGTTCGACGAGCCCACGTCGGCGCTGGACCCGGAGATGGTCAAGGAAGTGCTGGACACCATGATCGGCCTGGCCGAGGACGGCATGACCATGCTGTGTGTGACGCACGAGATGGGCTTTGCGCGCAGCGTGGCCGACCGCGTGATCTTCATGGCCGAAGGAAAAATTCTGGAGCAGGCCTCGCCTGCGCAGTTCTTCGGCCAGCCGCAGCATGAGAAGACCCGCCAGTTCCTGGGCCAGATATTGAGCTCGCACAACGCCCACTGAATGGGCTGAGCGTTGGTGGCGCAAGTCCCGACAGACGCCAAGCCCTGTGAAAGCCCGATCCACGGGCTTGAAAGAACACCCATGAAGGTATTGATTTCCCTGTCCTCCTTCGGCGCCGCCGAAACCGGGCGCCACGGCCAGCTGTGGTGCACCGACCTGGCCCGCCAGGCGGGCGCCGACGGCGTGGAAGTGCGCGGCGAGCTGCTGCGCGATGCCGCCACCGAGCTGCCCGCGCTGGCCGGCCGGGCCGCGGTGTACTCCAGCCCCGAAGGGCTGTGGACCCACGACGGGCTGCTCGACGAGGCAGCCCTGCAGCGCGGCATGCATGCATCGAAGGTGCTGCAGGCGCCACGGCTCAAGATGTCCATCGGCGGCTTTGGTGCGAGCTTGCAGACATCTCAGACATCGCTGCAGCAGCTGAAGGCGCTGCTGGCAGCGGCCCCGCAGGTGGAGCTGGTCATCGAGAACGACCAGACCGCCACGGCCGGCACCCTGGCCGCCCTGCAGGCGTTCTTTGCCGCGCAGGCGCAGGCCGGGCTCGACCTGGGCATGACCTTCGACATGGGCAACTGGCACTGGCAGGGCGAATGCCCGCTGCAGGCCGCGCAGGCCCTGGCGCCCCATGTGCGCTACGTGCACTGCAAGGGCGTGCAGCGCCTGCCGGCCAAGTGGATCGCGGTGCCGTTGGCCGAGTCGGTGGCGCCCTGGCGCGCCGTGCTGCGCGCGCTGCCGGCCGATGCGCCGCATGCCATCGAATACCCGCTGGTGGGCGACGACCTGGTGGCCGTCACGCGCGAGCAGGTGGACTTCATCCGTGCCGTGCGAGGTGCTGCATGAGCGACGCTGTTTCCAAATCCGGTAACACCGCATTCGACGTGGCGCTGTTCGGCGAGGCCATGCTGCTGCTGGTGGCCAACGAACCCGGACCGCTGGAGAACGCCACGGGCTTTCACAAGCGCACCGCGGGGGCCGAGACCAACGTGGCCATTGGCCTGGCGCGCCTGGGCCTGAAGGTGGGCTGGGCCAGCCGCCTGGGCACCGATTCCATGGGCCGCGCGCTGCTGGCTGCCATGCACGGCGAAGGCATCGACTGCTCGCACGTGGTGTGCGATGCGGCCCAGCGCACGGGCTTTCAGTTCAAGGAACGCGTGACCGACGGGCGCGACCCGCAGGTCGAATACCACCGCAAGGGCTCGGCCGCCAGCCAGATGGGGCCGGCCGATGTGGACGAGCCCTGGCTGCGGTCTGCGCGCCACCTGCACGCCACGGGCGTGTTCGCGGCCATCTCGGACACCAGCCTGCAGGCGGCCATCCGCACGCTGGAGGTCACGCGCGCCGCGGGCCGCACCATCTCGTTCGACCCCAACCTGCGCCCCACGCTCTGGGCATCGCCCGAGGCCATGCGCCACTGGATCAACACCCTGGCAGGCTATGCCGACTGGGTGCTGCCGGGCCTGGAAGAGGGCGTGTTCCTGACCGGCGAAACCACGCCCGAAGGTGTGGCGCGCTTCTACCGCGAGCGCGGCGCGAGGCTGGTGGTCGTGAAGCTCGGGCCCGAGGGCGCCTACTACGACAGCGACGTGGCCGGCACCGGCCGCGTGCCCGGCGTGCCCGTGGCCCAGGTGGTGGACACCGTGGGCGCGGGCGATGGCTTTGCGGTGGGCGTCATCAGCGCACTGCTCGAAGGCTTGCCCGTGCCCGCGGCCGTGCGCCGCGGCGCCTGGATTGGCGCGCGGGCAGTGCAGGTGCTGGGCGACACCGAAGGCCTGCCCACGCGGGCGCAGCTGCAGGAGGCCGGCCTGTGAACGCGCCTGCATCGGCGGTGCAGGGCAGGCCTGAGCGCAAGAAGGTGCTGGTCTTTCGTGAACTGCCGCCCGACCAGTTGGCACGCCTGCAGGCCCTGCACGACGTGACGGTGGCCAACCCGCGCAAGCCCGAAGAGCGTGCACTGTTCGACGCAGCGCTGGGCCAGGCGCAGGGGCTCATCGGGTCGAGCTACCCCGTCGATGCCGCGCTGCTGGCGCGGGCGCCCCGGCTGGAGGTGGTCTCCAGCGTGTCGGTGGGCGTGGACAACTACGCGCTCGGCGCACTGCAGGCACGCGGCATCGTGCTGTGCCACACGCCCGGCGTGCTGGACGAAACCGTGGCCGACACCATGTTCGCCCTGCTCATGGCCACCAGCCGCCGCGTGGTGGAACTGGCGCAACTGGTGCGCGAGGGACGCTGGACGAAGAACATCGGCGAAGACCTGTTCGGCAGCGATGTGCATGGCAAGACGCTAGGGTTGCTGGGCTTTGGCCGCATCGGCCAGGCCATCGCGCGCCGTGCGGCGCTGGGCTTTGGCATGCCCGTGGTCTACCACGCGCGCCGGCCGGTGGACCTGGCCGCCACGGCGCCTGAACTGGTGGGCAAGGCTGCGCACTTGCCGCTGGCCGAGCTGCTGGCGCAGTCCGACTTTGTGGTGGCCATGCTGCCGCTGTCTGGCAGCACGCGGGGCCTGGTCAACGCCGACGTCTTTGCCGCCATGAAGCCCGGCGCCATCTTCATCAACGGCGGGCGCGGCGCCACGGTGGTGGAGCAGGACCTGCTGCACGCTCTCGACCACGGCACGCTGCGCGCAGCGGGCCTGGATGTGTTTGCCACCGAGCCGCTGCCGCTCGACTCGCCCCTGCGCACCCACCCGCGGGTGACGCCGCTGCCGCACATCGGCTCGGCCACGCACGGCACGCGGCACGCCATGGCCGTGCTGGCCACCACCAGCTTGCTGCAGGCGCTGGCCGGTGAGCGGCCCGCCACCGTGTATAACGCCGCGCAAGCATGACCTCACCGACACCCGCACCATCCGCGACACCCGGCACGCCCCGCGCCCGCCCCACCATCGCCGATGTCGCGGCCGAGGCCGGCGTGTCCAAGGCCACGGTGTCGCGCTACTTCAACCACCGCGAGCGCCTGCTCAGCCCCGACATCGCAGCCCGCGTCGAGGCCGCCATCGCCAAGCTGGCCTACGTGCCCAGCCCCATGGCCCAGGCGCTCAGCCACGGCCGCTCGCGCCTGATCGGCCTGGTGGTGGCCGACATCACCAACCCCTACTCGGTGGCCGTGCTGCGCGGCGCCGAAAAGGCGTGCCAGGATGCAGGCTACCTGGTGATGCTGTTCAACCTGGGCAACGACCGCGAACGCGAGCGCGCGGCCATCGATGCGCTGGCGAGCTACCAGGTGGACGGATTCATCCTCAACACGCTGGGGCAGGGCGAGGGCCTGGCCGACGTGAACACGCTGCACGGCAAGCCCGCGGTGCTGGTGGACCGCCGGCACGCGGGCCTCGACGCGGATTTTGTGGCGCTGGACAATGAAGCGGCCATGCGCGAAACCTGCGCGCACCTCGTGGCGCAGGGCTGGCAGAGCCTGCTGTATGTCACCCAGCCCCTGCAGGGCGTGAGCTCGCGGCTGGAGCGCACCGCGGCGTTTCGGGCGTGCATTTCGGCGCAGGGTCCAAAGGTGCGGGGCGAGGTGCTGGAGATCGACGCGCAGCAGGGCGAGGACGCCCTGGCCCGGGCGCTGGCGGACTTTCGCGAACGTGCCGGTGCAAACGTTGCAAACGTTGCAAAGGGGCGCTGCGCCGTGGTGGCCGGCAACTCGGTCGTCACGTTGCGCGTGGCGGCGGCGGTGGCAAGGCTGCAATGGACCTTCGGGCAGGAGCTGGGCTTTGTGGGTTTCGACGACCCCGAATGGGCGCCGCTGATTCGCCCGGGGTTGAGCACCGTGGCCCAGCCGACCGACGCCATCGGCCAGCGCGCCGCCCAGTGCCTGCTGGAGCGCATTGGCGGGCTGCAGGGCGCCGTGCGTGAGAACCTGCTGCCGGGCACGCTGATCGTGCGGGGTTCGTCACTGGGCGTGTGATCGGGATTGGCGGTCCGTCATTCGATGGCATACCGCCTACCCGGTACCAGCCTGTCCGTACCACCGCCCCATACCGTTCACCCCATGCCGTTCGGGCTGAGCTGGTCGAGGCCTCGCACCGCGCAGTCCATCCGCCGCAGCAAATCGCTGCGTTATGCTGTGCCATCGCAGTCCGGCCCCCGCCGGGCCCTCCACCCACGCTGATTTTCTGCAGGTGCGCCCCCGTGCTGACTCCCTCCCTGGACATCCCCCGCATCCGCGCCATCACCATCGACCTGGACGACACGCTGTGGCCCATCTGGCCCACCATCGAGCGGGCCGAAGCCGTGCTGCTGCAGTGGATGACCGAGCACGCGCCCGCCACGGCGCGCCTGTTTCAGAGCACCGAGGCGCTGCGCGCCATCCGCAACCAGATGGTGAACCTGCGGCCCGACCTGCAGCACGACCTGAGCGCGCTGCGCCGCGAATCCATCCGCCTGGCACTGACCCAGGCGGGCGACGATGGCGCACTGGCCGAGCCTGCGTTCGATCTGTTCTTTGCCGAGCGCCAGCGCGTGACGCTGTTCGACGATGCGCACGAGACGCTGGCCTTCCTGTCGTCGCGCTACCCGGTGGTGGCGGTGTCCAACGGCAATGCCGACATCCACAAGGTGGGCATCGGCCATTACTTCAAGGACAGCCTGAGCGCGTCGGTGCTGGGTGTGGCCAAACCCGATGCACGCATCTTCCAGGCGGCTGCGAAGGCCGTGCAGGTGCAGCCGCACGAGGTGCTGCACGTGGGCGACGACGCCACGCTGGACGCCCGCGGCGCCATGGATGCCGGCATGCAGGCCGTGTGGCTCAACCCCGCCGAGGCCGCCTGGCCTTACGACACGCCGCCGCACGCCACGGTGAGCAGCCTGACCGAACTGTGCCGGCTGCTGGCGTGACGCTGTAGCTGCGCCGTCAATGCACCATGCCCCGCGCGACGGGGCATTTTCTTGTCCCAGGTCAAGAACACGCCAGACGCCGTATCCGCCGCCTTGATCGCGGTCACCGGCCCGGCCACACTGCAGGCCATGCCGCGAAACCCCCCTGACCAGCCTGCCTTGCCTGCCGTGCGCACCATCGGGCTCATGCAGCCCATGACCTGGCTGGTGCTGGCCTGGCGCGACATGGCCCGCGCGGGCTGGGTGAGCTTTGTGCATGGGCTGGTGCTGGCACTGTTCGGCGCCGCGATCTTGGCGGTGGGCCACCACCGCTTCTGGCTGCTGGCCGGGGCGCTGTCGGGCTTTCTGGTGGTGGCGCCGGTGCTGGCCACCAGCCTGTATGCGCTGAGCCGCGCTCTGGAGCGGGGCGAGCCCGCTGACCGGGGCGTGGTGCTCAAGACCTGGCTCCACTGGCAGAACCACCACGTCAACAAGTGGGGCAGCGACTACTGGTGCATGCTGCAGTTCGGCGCGCTGCTGGCACTGGCGGCCACGGGCTGGGTGATGACGTCGGCAGCGCTCATCACGCTGCTGGCGCCGGTGCCCATCGCCACGCCGCTCGACTTTCTGCGCCATGTGGTGCTGGCCCGCGAGGGCTGGCTGTTCGAGATCTGGCTGGCGCTGGGCAGCCTGATGGCGGCGCCGATTTTCGCGTCCAGCGTGGTCGCCATGCCGCTGCTGCTGGACCGGCGCGCCACGCTGCGGCAGGCGGTGCTGACCAGCTGGCAGGCCGTGCTGTGCAACCCGCTGCCCATGGCGTTCTGGGCGGCGCTGATCCTGGGCTTCACGCTGCTGGGGCTGGGCTCGCTGCTGCTCGGCCTGGTGGCGGTGATGCCCATGCTGGGCCACGCCAGCTGGCATGCGTACCGGGACCTGGTCGATGCGTCGAGCCTGCCCGAGCGGGATGCCGCCCCCAGTGCAACACGCGGCGGCGGGGTGGCACCGTGATCTTCGGCTTCACCGAGGCGCAGATCTCGGGCTTCTTTCTGACCTACGGCGTGGGCGCGTTCATCGCGTACATGCTGTTCATCATCGGCCAGCTGGCGTGGGAGTCCAAGGCCGGCCGGTTCGGCACCTTCGTGCTCTTCCTGGGGCTGGGCGTGGGCTTCATCGGCTTCCTGGCCAAGGTGGTGATCCAGTGGTGGCTTGAAAGGTAGGCCCACCCTGCACCCCATCGCAGGCTGTGCTCAGCCGACCCGGGGCCTGCGCAGTGCGGCGCGCACCGGCCGGCTGGAGGACGGGCTCTGGGTGGATACATGCCGATGGTGTGCCTGGCGCGCGGCCTGCCGCAACAGCCCGGCCGTCGCGGCCACCCGCGGCTGGGCAGGGCCCCGCCATCCTTGGGGCGCAGGCCAGTAGGCGCTGGCGGGCAGCCCGTCGGCATGCACTGCGTGCCGTGCCAACTGGCTGGTGCGGGGTGCCCACCAGCCCGCGCCCAGGTGCGACTGCGGTACCTGGCCGCGCGGTCGTTCACGGCGGCGGCCGGGCGGGCCGTGGAGCCTTGCCAGGGTGGGGGGCAGGTAGCGAATTCTTGGCATGGCGGGTGCGGGCTCCGGCGACTTAGTGCGGTGCCGGTGGTGGGGTGGTGTGGCAAGCGAGGGGCCGGTGAACGGCGGGTGGACGGTGGCTGAGGGCAGGCAGTCAAGTTCGCTAGTAGCTGAGCTTGGGGTACCAGTCCGTGCCGCGCCCTTCGGGCGTCAGGTCCAGCAGCGACCACAGCGCAGCGATGTCCGGCGCGTCGCGCGGGTCCTGGCCGGGGTCTGCCATCTCACGCGTCATTTCGCTGGCCCAGAACAGGCGCACCTCGCTGCCTGTGCGCTGGAACACGATGAGCGCCGGGTACTCGCTGCCGTCCGGCAGCAAGATCCCCAGGTCCTGGGCGTAGTCGTCTCCCACGGTCTGTACAAAGCGCAGGTCCCGCCAGCCGCGCTCCTGCGCAAACGCCAGCTGGCGCTCCACCGGTGAGCGGCCCAGCACCTTCAGGGCCGCCTTCTGCTGCACGTCGGCGGCATTGCCGTTGACCGCGCCCAGCCAGTTGGTGCACATGGGGCAGGGGCGCTCGCGCTGCGGCCCGTACATCCAGAAGTAGGTGATCAGGGCGGTCTTGTCGCCGAACAGGTCGGCCAGGCCCAGATCAGCCCCATGCTCGTCCTTAAAGCGGTAGTCCTTGCGGATCACCGGGCCGGGTGGCAGGGCGCGCCGCTGCTCGGCCACGCGCGTCATGTGCCGGCGCAATTCGATCTCGTCGGCCAGCAGGGCGCGGCGCGCTGACTCGTACTGCGGCGATGCGCCAGGGAAGGGGGTGTGGGCGTGGCGGGCCAGTTCGGTGGCCGGCGTCAGATGGTCGGACATGGGCGTCTCCGGTGGTCGGCGTGTGCGTGGGGCTGTCTGTGCTTGCAGCCTCGCCCGGTGCGCCCAGGCGGCAGGTAGGAAAAGCCTGTAGTGCCGTGCAGGCGCAGTCCTTCAGGGCTGCGGCTGCGCAGCGCCACGCCGCCGCCGCTACACGGCGTCAGCGCACCCAGGTCCGCAGGCCGAGGTCCTCCGCCAGGCGCCGGTAATCCGCCAGGCTGCGCTGCACGAAGGCCTCGAGGTCTGCGCCCGTGAGCGCAAAGGGGTACAGCCCGTACTGGGCGCACAGGGCGGCATAGCCCGGGGCGGCCAGGGCGTCGTGCAGTGCCGCCGTCCAGGCGCGCACCGCGGCGTCTGGTGCGCTGGCGGCCATGTACACGCCCCGGACGGTGGGCCAGACCAGGTCCACGCCCTGCTCGCGGGCCGTGGGCAGGCCCAACAGGTTGCCCGCCAGCCGCTCTTTCGACAACACGGCCAGCACGCGCAGCGGTGCGCCCTGTGCCGCGGCCTGCATGGCCTCGGCCGCGTCGCCGGTGAAGACGTCGATGTGCCCGCCGCGCAGGGCCTTGAGCGCCTCGCCGCCGCCCTCGAACGACACGAAGCGCATGCGCTTGTGGTCCTGCCCCGCAGACCGCACCAGCTGGGCGGCCTTGATCCAGTCCTGGCTGCCCAGCGTGCCGCCCGCGCCGAACACGACGCGGTTGGTGTCGCGGCGCAGCGCAGCGGCCACGTCCTGCAGGCGCTGGTAGGGCGCATCGCGGTGCACCGCCACCACGCCGTAGTCGGTGCCCAGCGTGGCGATCCAGCGCACGGCGCTGACGGGGTGCGGGCCGAACCGGCCCTGCGCGATGTTGAGCAGCGACCCGCTGGAGAAAGCCACCAGCGTGCCGGGCCCGCCCAGCCGCCCGGTGGCCACCTGGTCGAACGCCAACGCGCCGATGCCGCCGGGCAGGTAGCGGGTGCGCAGCGGCGTGCGCGTTGGCCGCACGGCCTGCAGCGCCTGCCCGGCCAGGCCGCAGGTCAGGTCGAACCCTCCGCCGGGGCGTGACGGGGCGATGCATTCGGCGGGCTCGGTGGAGGCGTCGGCCACCGCCGCCAGGGCCGGCACGGCACCGACGGCGCCTGCTCCCGCAGCCAGCGCTGCGACCAGCACCTTTCGGCGGCTCGGCAGCGCGGTGGTATCGCCCGGGTTCGGCCCGCCCCAGGATGAAAACGGCGTCCTCGCGGGCAGCGAATCCGACGGGGTAGGGAGCGTGGGGGCCATATCTTTCATGAACGTGGCCACCAGAGTATGGCCGAAAGGCCTGGTCCGTCGCTGCGCGCCTCCAGCCGCAGGCGGCCGCGGTGGCGCTCGGCGATGGAGCGGGCGATGGCCAGCCCCAGGCCCGATCCGCCGGCCACGGCCTGCGAGCCGCGCCGGTAGCGGTGGCCCAGCGCGTCGCGCTCTTCGGGCGACAGGCCGGGGCCGTTGTCTTCCACGCTCAGGCTCCAGCCCAGGCTGTCGCCGGCGGCCGACACCGTGATGGTGCCGCGCTGCGGGGTGTAGGCGATGGCGTTCGCGGCCAGGTTGGTCAGCGCCTCGCGCAGCAGGCCGCTGTCGGCCACCGCGGAGATGTCGGCCGTGGCGGTGTGGATGCCGAAGTCGATCTGCTTGGCGCGGGCCTGGGGCAGCAGCTCCAGCGCCACGGTGCGCAGCAGCGCGGCCAGGTCGCACGGGGCCAGGTCCACGGCGGCGGTGTCGCTGCGGCCCAGGGCGAGCAGTTGCTGGGTGCTGCGCGTGGCGCGCGCGATCTCGTTGCCCAGGGCCGCCAGCGTGTCTTGCACCCGGGCCGCGTCGGGCTCGCGGCGGGCGTAGTCGATCTGCATCTGCAGCGTGGTCAGGTGCGTGCGCAACTGGTGCGATGCGTCGTCCAGAAACTGCCGCTGCTGCGCCACCAGGCCTTGCGTGCGGCCCATCTGCGCGTTGACGGCGGTGACCAGCGGGCGGATGTCGGCGGGCAGGTCATCGCCGGCGATGGGCGTCATGTCGTCGGGGCTGCGGGCCTGGACCTCGCGGGCCAGGCGGGCCAGGGGACGCAGCGCCAGGGCCAGCGTGGCCCCTGTGCCCAGCACCATCAGCGCCAGCACCAGGCCGTCGCGCAGCGCCGCGCGTCGCACGAAGCGGCGGGTGAAGTCCTGCCGCGACTGCGTGCTTTCGGCCACCTGCACCAGCACGCTGGCGGACTCAGGGGGCGACGCGGTGGTCGCGCTGGGGTTCGAGCCCGTGGCTGCGGCAGGCCCGTCCACCGCGCGGCGGTACGCGGCCAGCCGCACCGACTCACCGAAGTAGGTGGCGTCGTAAAAGCGCGGCACGCCGGTCTCCAGCGCGCCCGGCGGCAGGGGCAGGTCGGCGTTGCCCAGCTCCACCAGCCCATCGGACGATGCCACACGAAAGTACACGCGCCCGCTGGCCGTGAGCTCAAAGAATTCGAGCATGGTGTAGGGCAGCTCGGCCGACAGGCCGCCGGACGCGGTGGAGATGTTGGCATCGATGGATTTGAGCGCCCCCAGCAGCGACCGGTCGTACGCCGCGTTGGCGGCCTCCAGCGCGTCGTGCCGCGTCATCCACAGCTCCACGCCGGTCACCACCGCCAGCAGCGGCAGCAGCAGGCAGGCGAGAAGGCGCCAGAGGCTGGCACGGCGAAGGCGCTGCATCAGGGGCACAGCGACGCCCCGTGATGGCGATCAGCAGCAGCCGTCGATGCGCGCGCAGTCCCTGCGAGCGCCACCGTGGATCTGGCTCCGCCAGTCCACCGGTGGCGTCCCCCCCCAGGGGGGAAGACGCGCAGCGGCTCAGGGGGGAACATCACCAGCCTCCAGCGCATAGCCCAGACCCCGCAGCGTGACGATGCGCACGCCGCTGCCGTCGAGCCGCTTGCGCAGGCGGTGCACGAACACTTCCACCGCCTCCGGGTGCACGTCTTCATCGCCCACGAACACGCGGTCCAGGATCTGCTGCTTGGAAAACGGCTCGCCGCTGCGCTGCACCAGCACCCGCAGCACGCCCTGCTCGCGCGGCGACAGGGCCAGCGGCTCGCCGTGCAGCACGAACTGCTTGCGGGCAGTGTCGTAGGCCAGCGGGCCGCAGGCCAGGCGTGGTGGGTCGGTGCCGCGCGCGCGGCGCACCAGCGCGTGCAGCCGGGCCTCCAGCTCGGCCAGCTCGAACGGCTTGGCCAGAAAGTCGTCGGCCCCCGCGTTGAGCAGCCGCACGCGCTCGTCCAGCGAATCGCGCGCGGTGAGGATCAGCGTGGGCAGCCGCTGGTCCCGGTCGCGCAGACGCTGCAGCACCGCATGCCCGTCCAGGCCCGGCAGGCCCAGGTCCAGCACCAGCGCGTCGTAGTCGTCGTGCTGCTGCAGCGACTTGTCGGCCACGCGGCCGTCGCTCACCCATTCGACCTGAATGCCCGCATGCTCCAGCGCCCGGCTGAGCCAGGTGCCCAGGCTGTGTTCGTCTTCGGCCAGGAGGATGCGCATGGGTGGGATGCTAACGCGGCACCTTGAAACCGCAGCCCATGAAAGCCGAGACCGGACATACTCTGTCGATCACGGCGCAGGAGCAGCGGATGGGCAAGGAAGACGGATTGGTATCGAAGGTTCGGCGGCGCCAGTCGGCGGTACCGGGTGAGGTTGACACCGCGACCTGGTGGGCATCGGGCCTGGTGTTCCGCGCTGCCTGCAGCCTGTTGGGGCTGGCGTGCGGGTTGGTGATGGCGCTGTTGATCGTCGCCGTAGGGATGAGCATCGGTCAGTCTTTTGCGCAGATGCAGTCGTTGTTGCTCGCTGGTGCGTTGGCCGGCGCCGCAGGCGGTGCGGCAGCGCCCGAGATGCTGATCAAAGCCATCGCGGGCCTGTCGTATTTTCTGATGGGGTGGATCGCGGCCTGGGGCGGTGGTGAACCGCCCGAGGCGCCGCGCAACGATGGCTGGTTGACGGCCTGCGCCGTCTTCGGTGCGCTGTATGCGGTGGCGCTCAGCATTCTCTGGACTCTGCTGCGTTGAGGCCAGGGCACTGCCAAGGCCCCGGGTCAGTCTGGTTTTACCTGCGCGCGCTTGAGCACCTTTTGCCAGCGCGCCTGCTCGGCCGCGATGAACTGCGCGAACTGTGCGGGCGTGCCGCCGATGGCTTCGGCGGCGTCGCCGTTCAGGCGCTTGAGCGAGTCGGGCGCCTTGACGGCCTTGGCGGTTTCGATGGCCAGTTTGTCCAGGTGTTCCTTGGGCAGGGTGGCCGGGGCCAGCATGCCGTACCACTGCGTCATCTCAAAGCCCGGGAAGCCCTGCTCGGCCACGGTGGGCACGTCGGGCAGCTGGGGCAGGCGCTGGGCCGAGCCGGTGGCGATGCAGCGCACCTTGCCCGACTTGATGAAAGGCAGCAGGGCCGCGGCGCCCACGGCGGCGGCGTCGAGGCGGCCCGAGAGCAGGTCGGTCATCATGGGGCCGGTGCCGCGGTAGGGCACGTGCAGCATGAAGATCTCGGCAGTCATCTTGAGGTATTCGAACGCGAGGTGGCCCGCGCTGCCGTTGCCTGCCGAGCCGTAGCTGAGCTTGGCGGGGTTCTTCTTGGCGTAGGCGATGAACTCCTTGAGGTTCTTGGCCGGCACGTCGGGGTGCACCACGTACAGGCTGGGCACCTTGGCCAGCAGGCTCACGGGCTTGAAGTCCTTGTTGGCGTCGTAGGGCAGCTTGTCGAAGATGTAGGGGTTGACGGCCAGCGTGCCGATGTGGCCCAGGATGACAGTGTGCTGGTCGTCGGCGCGCGCCACTTCCGACATGGCGATGTTGCCGGCGGCGCCGGGCTTGTTGTCCACGAACACGCTCTGGCCCAGCGTCTTGGTCAGCTCGGCCGCGGTGGAGCGCGCCACGATCTCGGAGCTGCCGCCCGGTGCAAACGGCACGACGAAGCGGATCGACTTCGCAGGCCAGGCGGCCTGGGCCGACGCCAGTGTGGGCAGCATGCCGCCGAGCGCCAGGGCGCCGCCAGCGCCCAGCAGGTGGCGTCGGGTGGGGTGCAGGTGGTGGGGGAATTGTGGGTCGATGGGCATGTGTGTCTCCGAGAAAGCCAGGTAGGCATGACAGAACGCGATGGTGCGCGCTGTGGGCTTTCGGAATGCTGTCAGTCGGCCTGGGGTTTTCCCGGGGGCGCGGCCGTCAAACGCTGGCCGCCACCGCAGTGCCGCTGAGCACCGCGCCTTCCAGCGTGGCGGGGTAGGGGCCGTCCACATAGTCGCCGCAGGCCGTCAGGCCGGGCAGCACCTGCAGACCGGGGCGCGCCAGGCCGGGAGTGCAGGCGAAGGTGGCTCGTTTTTCCACCACGGTCTGCACGGGCTGCAAGGCGCTGATGCCCAGCTGCACGGCGGCTTGCTGCAGCACCTGTTGCTCGATGTGAGAGCGCTCGCCGTCGCTGGCGCTCACCACGAAGGCCAGCAGCCCGTGCTGGCCGTCCAGCTGGCCGCGGTCGAAAACGAACTGCGCGGGGCTGTGCGGCGTGCTGCGCAATGCCAGCATGGGCTGGGGCAGGCGTGCGCCTGGGGCATGGGCGTAGACCGTAGTGATGGCCTCAAAGCGCAGGGCGCCTGCCAACGTGCTCCACGGGCGGGCACTCGCCAAACCGGCCTCACCGGCGACAGCCGCCACGAGCCTGCCGGCCTCCCACGATGGGCATGCAAGGGTCACGTGGTCGAACACGTCGGGGGCGTCGTCAGCGGCACCCAAGAGGCCGGCCGCGCCGATGACCTGCCAGCGTCCGCCGGGCTGCGGCTGCAGCCGCAGTGCACGCTGGCCGGTGATGACCTGGTGGCGACCCTGGGCCTTCAGCCAGCGCACTGCAGGCTCGGGGAACAGCGCGCCCAGGTCAACGCGTGGCAGCAGCAGGTTGGAGCCGCCGCGCCCGCTGAACAGGCTGTCTTGCAGCACGCGCAGAAACACCTGGCCGCTGGCCTGGTGCGCGGGGGTGTTCAGGGCCGACACACACAGCGGGTCGATGAACTCGGCCATCAGGCGGGGCGTGAGCGGCGCGCACAGGTCGGCCACCGAGGTCGCGGGCGCGCAGCGGAAGCCCTTCAACTGCCACGCGGTGGCCGTGCGCAGCAGCGCCAGCTTGTCGCCAAGGCTCCAGCCCTTGGCACGCACGATGCCCAGCAGCGCATCCAGCGGTGGCGGCAGGTCGGGCAGCTGCAGCCCCTGGCCGTCTGGGAACTGCAGCGTGAGCGGCAGGCGCAGCAGCGCGGTGCTGGCGTCCACCCCCACCAGGCGCATCAGGCGCAGGCTTTCAGCGTAGGCGCCGATGAGGATGTGCTGGCCGTTGTCGAGCGTGGCAGCCTTGCCCCCTGGCAGGGTGGCGGGCACGGCACGCGCCCGGCCGCCCACGGTGCGGGCGGCTTCGAACACCGTGACATCGCGCCCCGCCTGCGCGTGCGCGATGGCCGCAGCCATGCCGGCCCAGCCGGCGCCGATGACGGCGACTTTCATCTCAGTACTTCCAGTCGTTCAGATGGAGGGGACGCGCTCACATCCTGCCCAGGGCCTGCACCTTCCACGCCAGCCAGAACTTGCGCAGGGGGGTGAGGCGGATGCGCTGGTGCAGCACCTGGAAGTTTTCGTGCTCGATCTCGCGCAGCAGCGTGCGGTAGATGCTGGCCATCATGAGGCCGGGCTTTTGCGCGCGGCGGTCGGCAGCGGGTAGCAGGGCCAGGGCCTCGTCGTAGAGGCGGTGCGCACGCTCCGCCTGAAAGCGCATCAGCGCGGTGAAGCGGTCGGAATACGTGCGCTTCAAGATCTCGTGCGCCTTCACGTCGAACTGCTGCAGTTCGCTGACGGGCAGGTAGATGCGGCCCATCATGGCGTCCTCGCCCACGTCGCGGATGATGTTGGTGAGCTGGAAGGCCAGGCCCAGGGTGTGGGCGTACTGCGTGGTGCGCTCGTCGGTCTGGCCGAAGATGCGCGCCGTGACTTCGCCCACGATGCCTGCCACCAGGTGGCAGTAGCCCTTGAGGCCTGCAAAGTCGAGGTAGCGCGTCTGCTCCAGGTCCATCTGGCAGCCGTCGATGACGGCCTGCAGGTGGCGTTGCTCGATGCCGTATTCGGCCGTGTGCGGCATCAGCGCCTGCATCACGGGGTGGGTGGGCTGGCCGGCATAGGACTTGGCCACTTCGGCCTGCCACCAGGCGAGTTTGGTGCGGGCCACGCCCGGGTCGGAGACTTCGTCCACCACATCATCCACTTCGCGGCAGAACGCGTAAAACGCCGTGATCGCGGCGCGGCGCGGGGCCGGCAGGAACAGGAAGGCGTAGTAGAAGCTGCTGCCCGAGGCCACGGCTTTTTGCTGTACGTATTGCTGTGGGGTCATGGGGTGAGATTGTCCCATGGGCCGACGCGGCGGCTGGTGAGCCAAATTGCCGGCAGCCCATGTTCTCGTGGGAAAGGGGCGGTGCCAGAGACAGGATGCGTTCTGCTCGGTGGCGGAGGCTTTGTGAAGGTGGCCGACCGTTTTCGGTTCAGCGCGCAGCCCACGAAACTGGCACGCTCCAAGCGAGGGCACCCGTGGAACTGGCTTGGCCAGGCCACCGGGTGCGTCCCCCTCCGGGGCTGAGGCCTGCGGCTCCAAGCCTGCCTGCGCAGGCTTGGACAGGCCGAAGAGGCCGTGCCTCTGGCACTGCCACGGAGGCGCGAAGCGACTCAGGGGGGCTTCAGAACGCGATCTGCTCCACCCCGATGTCGCTCGGCCGGCGCAGGGCTTCCTTCATGAAGACGCTCATGGGCAGCAGCGTGCCCTGTTCCGAGCTGAACCATTTCTTGTACAGCGCGGTCAACTCGCCGTTCTGGATCATGCGGCGGGTGACGCGGTCCACGAGTTCCTTGAACTTGGGGTCTTCGCGGCGCAGGCCGATGCTGTAGGGCTCGACCGAGAGGCGCTTTTCCAGAAACTGGTACTCGTCCATGGACTTGCCCAGGCGGGTGAGCGGAATCCAGATGCCCGCGTCGTCAGCGAACGCGGCGTCGGCGTCGCCCTTGACCAGGGCGTTCACTGCGTCGAGCGTGCTGTCGACCGGCACGTAGTTGAACTTGCGTGCAAAGGTGCGCTCGTTGGCCTTGAGCAGGTTTTCGTTGGTGGTCTTGCCCTGCACGGCGATCTTCTTGCCCTGCAGGTCGTCCAGCGTCTTGATGCCGGAGGTCTTCTTCACCAAAAACGCGGACGACGCCACGAAGATGTGGTGGCTGAAGGCGATTTCCTTCTGGCGCGCGGCGGTGTTGGCCGTGCCGCCGCACTCCAGGTCCACCACGTTGTTCTTCACGTCGGTGATGCGGTTCTTGCCGTCCACCAGCAGGTAGGTCAGCTTGAGGTCGGGCCGCTTGAGCTCTTTCTTGATCTCTTCAAAGATCTGCAGGCAGATGTCCACCGTGTAGCCCTGTACCTTGCCCGAGTTGGCGTCCTTGTACGAGAACGGCAGGGACTTTTCGCGGTGGCCCAGGCGCAGTTCGCCCGCGCTGGCAATGCGGCCCAGGGTGTCTTCGGCCCAGGCGGGTGCGGCGGCGGCGCACGCCAGAGCGGCCATCAGCGCCCACGGGCGCAGCATCGAGGAGATTTTCATGAAGGAGACCAACGGAGGAAGAAGAAGCAGAAGAAGCAGAAGAAGCAGAAGAAGCAGAAGAAGCAGCGAAGCTGTGAACGGCGCCGCAGGGCGCCTGATGGGACACCCTGCGCCCGAGTGGCCGGTATGCTGAGCGCGGATTGTGTACCGGCGCCGCGTCAGTTGTATGCGTGGCCGGTGGCGGGCGTCAGCATTCCACAACATTCACCGCCAGGCCGCCGCGCGAGGTTTCCTTGTATTTCACCTTCATGTCGGCGCCGGTCTGCATCATGGTCTTGATGACCTTGTCGAGCGACACCACGTGCTGGCCGTCGCCGCGCAGCGCCATGCGGGCGGCGTTGATGGCCTTGATGGCACCCATGGCGTTGCGCTCGATGCAGGGGATCTGCACCAGGCCGCCCACGGGGTCGCAGGTCATGCCCAGGTTGTGCTCCATGCCGATCTCGGCGGCATTCTCGATCTGCTCGGGCGTGCCGCCCATCACGGCGGCCAGGGCGCCTGCGGCCATCGAGCAGGCCACGCCCACCTCGCCCTGGCAACCCACCTCGGCACCTGACAGGGACGCGTTTTCCTTGTAGATGATGCCGATGGCGCCTGCGGTGAGCAAAAACGTGGCGATGCCGTCCTCGTTGGCGGCGCTGCCTTCCCGGGCGCCTTGCAAGAAGTTGACGTAGTAGTGCAGCACCGCCGGGATCACGCCCGCGGCGCCGTTGGTGGGGGCGGTCACGACGCGGCCGCCCGCGGCGTTTTCTTCGTTGACGGCCATGGCGTAGAGGTTCACCCAGTCCAGCATGGACAGCGGGTCGCGCAGCGCGGCCTCGGGGTGGGCCTTCAGGTTGCGGTGCAGTTCGGCCGCGCGTCGGCGTACCCGCATCGGCCCGGGCAGGTGGCCGGTGCTGGCGCAGCCGCGCTGCACGGCGCCGGCCATGGTGCGCCAGATGGCCAGCAGTTGGCGCCGCACCTCGGCGGCGCTGCGCCAGTGCGCTTCGTTGACGGCCATGAGTTGCGCCGGCGTGAGGCCGGTGGCCTGGCACTGGGCCAGCATTTCGGCGCCGGTGCGAAAGGGGTGGGGCAGGCCCTGCGCGTGGCCGGCGCTGCCGGGCTGTGCACTGCCGGCCTGGTTCAGCACCCGTTCACCAGCGGCGTCGATGACGAAGCCGCCGCCCACCGAGTAGTACTCGCGCTGGGCGATCTCCGTGCCCTGGGCATCGAACGCGTGAAAGCACATGCCGTTGGGGTGCAGGGGCAGGCTCTTGCGGCGAAAGAGCAGGTGCTCCTTCTCGATGAAGGGCACGGTGCGCTCGCCCAGCAGGTTCAGCGTCTGGCTGGCCCGGATGGCGGCGATGGTCGGGTCGATCTGGTCGGGGTCGATGGTGTCGGGCTCAAAGCCCGCCAGGCCCAGCAGCACGGCCTTGTCGGTGCCGTGGCCCACGCCGGTGGCTGACAGCGAGCCGAACAGTTCGACCGCAATGCCCTGCACCGCGGCCAGGCCCGCGCCGGCCTGCAGGTGGCACGCAAACTGCCGCGCCGCGATCATGGGCCCCACGGTGTGGGAGCTGGACGGGCCGATGCCGATCTTGAAGAGGTCGAAAACGCTGACAGACATGGTGGTATGCGGGTGTCCGGGTAGGTCCGGGTAGGGCCGAGGCTGCGTGGATGCCATGCCGGGCATGGAAAGCAGCGGTGGCGCGGGTGGCGCCACCGCCGGTCTGTCTGTCTTTGAGAACAGGGTCTGAAACAACATCCTTCGTACCGCCAGCGCTCTTGGTGCTGGAGTGGGCGCGAGGCTAACTGCGCCGGGGCTGGCCGGCACACGCGCAAACCCTGAGTGGGGCGCAGGCGTTCCGCCGGATGCTGTTGGCGCATCCCATCAAAATGTCAAAAATGATAGCGGCTAGCGCTTTCCAGGAGCGCGGTAGCGGCGGTTTTTGATCAATATTTCCAGCGCAAATCGGCCGCCGAATGGCCGCGCTTGCCGCCCATGAATGTTTCTTACAGTCGGCCGGCGGGGGCGCTGATCGGTCGTTCAGCCGTCAGCAGCCGGTCAGTCCGCCGGGGTGGCGGGCCGGGCGACCACCAGGGCCATCCCCAGGTCGGCGTGCGGCGTGGCGCCGGGTGGTTGCCGCACCAGGCGCGCGCAGCCAGAGCGGCGTGCGGCCCAGGTGCGCAGCAAGGCCTCGACCGCCGGGCAGGCGGCAGGCTCGCGCACGAAGACTTCGCACGACACCATCCGGTCCAGGCTGGCGCCGGCCTCGTGCACCAGGCGCTCCGTGGCGGCCAGCACCTGGGCGAACTGGCGCTGGGCCTCCTGTGGGCCCGCGCCGGCCGGTGCGGACCCTGCGATGTACGCCACGCGCACGGACAGCGCACCGGGCGTATGCCGCACGCCCACGCACAGCGGCATCCGGGCCGCGCTTGGGGGCAGGAGCATTGCGATGCCCGTCATGCAGCAGGGGCCCGGGGCGTGGCTGCCGGCGTGCGCACCGCCCCCGCCCACATCGCCCACATCGCCCAACCCACAGGCCGTCTGCGCTGATCAGGGCCTGCAGCACGCTGCGCGGGGCCGGGCCCGCTCGGCCTGCGGGCCGGCCGCAGCGGGGCCGTGCAGGCACGGCACATAATGAGTAAATCTATCCAGTCGGTCGGCGTGTTTCCATGCATGGGCCTCATCGTACGAAGCAGTGCGGCGCGCGACTATCGACAATATTTCCGCCAATCATGAATTCATCTCATGTGATTGACGCGCGGCTGGCAGCTGGGTCTGCCGCGTCCACCCCGATTGCAGGCAGCGCCGCACGCCGCTTGCCGCCGCTGAACATGCTGCGCGCCTTCGAGGCGGCCGGGCGGCTGCTCAGCGTGACCCACGCGGCGCGCGAGTTGAGCGTGACGCAAAGCTCCGTCAGCCACCAGATCAAGGCGCTGGAGGAATGGCTGGGCGTGGCGCTGGTCGGGCGCGACGGCCGGCGCCTGGCGCTGACCACGCCGGGCGCCGCGCTGCTGCCAGGCATCACCAGCGCGCTCGACCTGATGGCGCAGTCCACCGCCGGCATCGAGCGGCTGACCCGCCGCAACACGCTGGTGGTGAACGCCACGGCCACGCTGGCATCGCAGTGGCTCATTCCGCGCCTGGCGGGCTTTTGCGCGCAGATGCCGGGGCTGGATGTGCAACTGGTCACGACGGTGGGGTTCATGGATTTCGAGCCGGCGCAGTACGACGTGTCGATCCGCTGCTTTGCCGATGCCGACCTGGCGGCGCTGCCCGAGCGCAGCGGGTGGCGGGATGTGAGCCTGGGCGCCTTCATCCCCGACGCGCTCACGCCCGTGTGCAGCCCCGCGCTGCTGGCGGACGGCCGGGCCGTGGCGTCGCCCGAGGGGCTGGCGCGCTTCACGCTGCTGCACAGCCGCTCCACGCCGCTGGTGTGGCAGCAGTGGCTGGGCGAGGCGGGCGCGCCCGGCCTGCAGCCCGCGGGCGACCTGGTGTTCGACCATGCCCACCTGAGCGTGCAGGCGGCCATCCAGGGCCTGGGCGTGGCGCTGGGCAACCCGCGTTTCCTGGGCGATGCGCTGGCCAGCGGGCTGCTGGTGATGCCGTTCGCCGATGTGCTGTCGGGCGAGAAGAAGTACTACTGGCTGCGGCCCGCCCGCGCCGCGCAGGACCCGGCGTCGGTGGCGTTCTGCGACTGGCTGTCGGCAGCCTGAGGCTGCGGGCGCGGCCCTGCGCCGAGCCCGCAGCCTCCGGTCCCATCACATCACCACGGCGCGCGCCAGCATCACGCACCAGTCCCACGCATTCAGGCGCGGGCGGGTGTGCAGGCTGCCGCCCTGCAGTGCGTCGACCTTGTCGAGGATGCGCAGGCCGCCTTGTACCACCAGGCGCAGCTCCCAGCCGGCGCGGCCGGGCAGCCGGTGCACCAGGGGCGCGCCGCTGTGCATGCTGGCGCGGGCCCACCGGGCGCAGTTGGCGATCAGGCGGGCGGTCTCGGGCGTGCTGTGCAGTGCCAGCAGGTCGGCCTGGCTGGCGCCGTGGGTGACGCAGTCGGCACGCGGCAGGTAGTGGCGGCCCCGGGGAATGTCCACCGACAGGTCCTGCCAGAAGTTGATGAGCTGCAGGGCGGTGCAGATGGCGTCGCTCTCGCGCAGCGCCTCGTCGCCGTGCACGCCGTACAGGTGCAGCAGCAGCCGGCCCACCGGGTTGGCGGAGCGGCGGCAGTAGTCCAGCAGCTCTGCACGGTCGGCGTAGCCCTCGGCGTCGCGCGTTTTTTCCACATCCTGCGCAAAGGCGCTGAGCAGGTCGGCCAACAGCGGCACCGGCAGCTGGTGGCTGCGCAGCACGGCCTGCAGCGGCAGGAAGACACTGGCCCAGCGCGGCGATGGCGGCTGGCCCTGTGCAATCGCCATCAGGTCTGCGTGAAAAGCGGCCAGGTCGGCCAGGCGGTCGGCGGCGGGGGCGTCGCCTTCATCGGCGATGTCGTCGGCCGTGCGGGCAAAACCGTAGATGGCGGCAATCGGCTGGCGCAGGTGGGGCGGGCACAGCACCGAGGCGACGGGGAAGTTCTCGTAGTGCGTAACGGGGGCTGCCACGGCGTCGGCAGCGTTGGCCGCAGATGGCGAGGCCGTAATCGTGGCTGTGGCCTGGGCGGGCGAGGGGGGAGGGCTGGGGCGGTCGTTCACACCCCGAATTGTCGCTTGACAAGACGGGGCCGGTTCTCATAGATTACTAACCGGTCAGTCATTAAACAAAAACACATCCTGAGCGGATCGATCGTCCGCCCTTCGGCGCGGGCTGTCTGCTTTGCGCTGTGCGTGCAATTTCTGGCTGCTTTCATAAATTTCAACGGATCTCCCATGCGCACTCCCTCCGCCAAGCGGTCTTCCCCATGGCCCCGCAGGTCGCTGCTGGTGCTGGCCACCGCGGCCTTGCTAGCCGCTTGCTCACGCCCGGCCCCTCCTGAGGAGCCCGTGCGCTCCGTCAAGCTGTTGACGGTGGGTGTGGGGGCGCTGCAGTCGAGCCTCGAGTATTCGGGCGAAGTGCGCGCGCGCGT
This sequence comes from Acidovorax sp. Leaf191, assembly GCF_001424425.1. Taxonomy (GTDB): domain Bacteria; phylum Pseudomonadota; class Gammaproteobacteria; order Burkholderiales; family Burkholderiaceae_C; genus Acidovorax. Next base: position 601,561 of record NZ_LMPT01000019.1, on the reverse strand, counting down.
GGAGTCGCGCCTGGGGTTCCGGGTGGCGGGCAAGATCGTCAAGCGCCAGGCCGAGCTGGGCCAGCGGGTGCGCGCGGGCGCGGTGCTGGCGCAGTTGGACCCCAAGGACTACCAACTGGCCACCGACGCCGCGCGGGCGCAACTGGCATCGGCCACCACGCAGCGCGACCTGGCCGCCGCCGACTACAAGCGCTACCAGGCGCTCAAGGACCAGAACTTCATCAGCGGTGCCGAGCTGGAGCGCCGCGATGCCACCCTCAAGGCCGCGCAGGCCACGCTGGACCAGGCGCGCGCGCAACTGTCGTCGCAGGGCAACCAGGCCGCCTACACGACGCTGGTGGCCGATGTGTCGGGCGTGATCACCGGCATCGACGCCGAGCCGGGCCAGGTGGTGACCGCCGGCACGCCGGTGGTGCGCATTGCGCAGGACGGGCCGCGGGATGTGGTGTTTGCGGTGCCCGAGGACAAGGTCGGCGTGATCGCTCCGGACTCCGAGGTGACGGTGCGCGGTTGGTCCACCGGGGCCGAGCTGGTGGGCCGCGTGCGCGAAGTGGCCGCCAGCGCCGACGCTGCCACCCGCACCTACCAGGTCAAGGTGGCCATCGACGGCGCCGACGTGCCGCCGCTGGGCTCCACCGTGTATGTGAAGCCCAAGGCGCTGAGCCATGTGGGCATTCCCGCCATCAAGCTGCCCACCAGCGCCTTGCGCCAGGAGGGCCAGACCACGGCGGTGTGGGTCTACGACGCCGCCAGCGGCACCGTCAAGTCGCAGGCGGTGCAGATCGCCACGGCCGATGGCAACGAGGCGGTGGTGGCCGGCGGCCTCACCCCGGGCATGCAGGTGGTGGCCACGGGCGTGCACGTGCTGTCGCCGGGGCAGAAAGTGGTGGTGTACCAGCCAAAAACGGCTGCAGCGCCCGCCAGTAAGGCGCAAACAGCTACCAATACCGTAGCAGCCCCTGCACCGGCCGCGGTGCCGGCCCCGGCCGCGGCTCCCGCCACGGCGCCCGCCGCCAGCGCGAACGCCAAGTAAGGGCCGCTGCCATGACGCAAGTACAACCGAAGGAGGGGTTCAACCTCTCCAAGTGGGCGCTCGACCACCCCGCGCTCACGCGCTACCTGATGCTGGTGCTGATGCTGCTGGGCTTCATGGCCTACTTCCAGCTGGGGCAGGACGAAGACCCTCCGTTCACCTTCCGCGCGATGGTGGTGCGCACCTACTGGCCCGGCGCCACGGCGCAGCAGGTGGCCGAGCAGGTCACCGACAAGATCGAGCGCACGCTGCAAGAGGTGCCGTATGCGGACAAGATCCGCAGCTATTCCAAGCCCGGCGAGTCGCAGATCATTTTCCAGATCAAGGACTCCTCCAAGCCCGGCGACGTGGCCAATGTCTGGTACAGCGTGCGCAAGAAGGTGGGCGACATGCGCTACACCCTGCCGCAGGGCATCCAGGGCCCGTTCTTCAACGACGACTTCGGCGATGTGTACGGCGTGATCTACGCGCTGGAGTCCGAAGGCTTCAGCTACGCCGAACTCAAGCAATTTGCCGACGACGCCCGCCAGCAGCTGCTGCGCGTGCCCGACGTGGCCAAGGTGGAGCAGTTCGGCGTGCAGGACGAGAAGCTCTTCATCGAGATCTCGCAAAAGCGCCTGGCGCAGCTGGGCCTGGACATGAACCAGGTGCTGGCGCAGCTGGGCCAGCAGAACGCGGTGGAAAGCGCGGGCGCCATCCAGACGCCGCAGGACCAGGTGCAGGTGCGGGTTGAAGGCCAGTTCAATGCGGTGGAAGACCTGGCCGCCATGCCCATCCGCGGCCCCTCGGGCGCGCAGCTGCGCCTGTCGGACATCGCCGAGATCAAGCGCGGCTATGTGGACCCGGCCACCGTGAAGGTGCGCCACCAGGGACGCGAGGTGATCGCGCTGGGGGTGTCGATGACCAAGGGTGGCGACATCATCGCGCTGGGCAAGGCACTGCACACGGCCACCGACCGCATCGCCGCGTCGCTGCCCGCCGGGGTCAAGCTGGTCAATGTGCAGGACCAGCCCACCGCGGTGTCCACGTCGGTCAATGAGTTTGTGAAGGTGCTGATCGAGGCCGTGGTCATCGTGCTGGCCGTGAGCTTCATCGCGCTGGGCTTTCACCGCCGGCCGGGCAAGCAGCCGCTGTGGAAGCGCTGGTACATCGACCCGCGCCCGGGCATGGTGGTGGGCATCACCATTCCGCTGGTGCTGGCCGTGACCTTCCTGGCCATGTGGTACTGGGGCATCGGCCTGCACAAGATCTCGCTGGGCTCGCTCATCATCGCGCTGGGCCTGCTGGTGGACGACGCGATCATTGCGGTGGAGATGATGGTGCTCAAGCTCGAAGAGGGCTACGACAAGGTGCGCGCCGCCACCTTCGCGTACGAGATCACCGCCATGCCCATGCTCACCGGCACGCTGATCACCGCCGCGGGCTTTCTGCCCATCGGCCTGGCCAAGTCGACGACGGGCGAGTACACCTTCGCCATCTTCGCCGTGACCGTGATCGCGCTGGTCCTGAGCTGGATCGTGTCGGTGTACTTCGTGCCCTACCTGGGGACGCTGCTGCTGAAGGTGCCCGAGCACGTGCTGCATGCGCAGGAGCACCACGGCACCGCCGAGGGCGCGCACGAGGTGTTCGACAGCCCGTTCTACCGCGCGTTCCGCCGCCTGGTGAACTGGTGCGTGCTGCACCGCTGGATCACCATCGGCATCACCATCCTGATCTTCGTGCTGGGCATCGTCGGCATGGGCAAGGTGCAGCAGCAGTTCTTCCCGGATTCGAGCCGGCCCGAGATCCTGGTGGACATCTGGTTCCCCGAGGGTACGTCGTTCGCGGGCAATGAAGAGGTCACCAAGCGCGTGGAGCAGCGCCTGATGGCCGAGGCCGGCGTGACGTCGGTCAGCACCTGGGTGGGCTCGGGCGTGCCGCGCTTTTACCTGCCGCTGGACCAGGTGTTCCCGCAAAGCAACGTGTCGCAGTTCATCGTGCTGCCCAAGGACCTGGCGCTGCGCGAATCGCTGCGCGTCAAGCTGCCGGCCCTGCTGGCCGAGGAGTTCCCCGAAGTGCGCGGCCGCGTGAAGCTGCTGCCCAACGGGCCGCCGGTGCCATACCCCGTGCAGTTCCGCGTGGTGGGCCCCGAGCCGCTGGTGCTGCGCGAGCGGGCCGACGAGGTCAAGGCCGTGCTGCGCCAGAATGCCGACATGCGTGGCGTGAACGACAACTGGAACGAATCCGTGAAGGTGCTGCGCCTGGAGGTCGACCAGGCCAAGGCGCGCGCTCTGGGCGTGACGAGCCAGTCCATCGCGCAGGCCTCCAAGACCATCCTGTCGGGCACGCAGGTGGGCCAGTTCCGCGAGGGCGACAAGCTGATCGACATCGTGCTGCGCCAGCCGCTGGACGAGCGCAACGCGATCACCGACATCGCCAACGCCTACCTGCCCACGGCCTCGGGCAAGTCGATCCCGCTCACGCAGATCGCCAAGCCCGTGTTCACCTGGGAGCCGGGCGTGATGTGGCGCGAGAACCGCGACTACGCCATCACCGTGCAGGGCGACGTGACCGAAGGCCTGCAGGGCGCCACCGTGACGGCGGCGCTGCAGCCGGCACTCAAGGCCATCGAGGACAAATGGCACGCTGCAGGGCAGGGCGCCTACCGCATCGAAGTGGCCGGCGCGGTGGAGGAAAGCTCCAAGGGCACCAGCTCCATCATGGCGGGAGTGCCTGTCATGCTGTTCCTGGTGTTCACCTTGCTGATGCTGCAGCTGCACAGCTTCAGCCGTGCGTTCCTGGTGTACATCACCGGGTTCCTGGGGATCGCGGGGGTCTCGGCCGCACTGCTGCTGCTCAACCGTCCGTTCGGCTTCGTGGCGCTGCTGGGCGTGATCGCGCTCATGGGCATGATCCAGCGCAACTCGGTGATCCTGATCGACCAGATCGAGCAGGACCGCGCCAAGGGCATCCCCGCGTGGGACGCCATCGTCGAGTCGGCCGTGCGCCGCCTGCGTCCCATCGTGCTGACGGCGGCCGCCGCGGTGCTGGCCATGATCCCGCTGTCGCGCAGCGTGTTCTGGGGCCCGATGGCCGTGGCCATCATGGGCGGGCTGGTGGTGGCCACCGTGCTCACGCTGCTCGCGCTGCCTGCGATGTACGCTGCGTGGTTCCGTGTCAAACGGCCCGAGCCGGATCTTCTTGGGGGTCAATAATTCCCAGCCTGCCCGCATCAGGGTAAAATAGAAGGTTGACCGATTTCACACAGGCGGCAGCTCCGGTTGCCGCCTGTTTGTTTGTTGTAGAACCGCGCGGGTGGCGAAATTGGTAGACGCACCAGGTTTAGGTCCTGACGCCAGCAATGGTGTGGGGGTTCGAGTCCCCCCCCGCGCACCACCCCTGTGAGACTTTGCGGAACACGGCGCTGCTGCGCTGCAGCCAGCACGATCCACATCCATAAGAGGAATAGCCATGGCCGTTACTGTTGAAACCCTTGAGAAGCTCGAGCGCAAGATTACGCTGAGCGTGCCCGTCACCCTGATCCAGTCCGAAGTCGACACGCGCCTCAAGCGCCTGGCCCGCACGGTCAAGATGGATGGCTTTCGTCCCGGCAAGGTGCCCATGAACGTGGTGGCACAGCGCTACGGCTACTCGGTGCAGTACGAAGTGCTCAACGACAAGGTCGGTGAAGCCTTTGCCGTGGCTGCCAACGAAGCCAACCTGCGCGTGGCCGGCCAGCCCCGCATCACCGAAAAGGAAGGCGCTCCCGAAGGCCAGGTCACGTTCGATGCCATCTTCGAAGTGTTCCCTGAAGTCCAGATCGCCGACCTGTCGGACGCCGAAGTCGAAAAGCTGTCGGCCGAAGTGACCGATGCCGCCATCGACAAGACCATCGACATCCTGCGCAAGCAGCGCCGCAGCTTCGCCCAGCGCGCCATCGACGCCGCTGCGCAAGACGGCGACCGCGTGACCGTGGACTTCGAAGGCAAGATCGACGGCGAACCCTTCGACGGCGGCAAGGCAGAAGACTTCCAGTTCCTGGTCGGCGAAGGCCAGATGCTCAAGGAATTCGAAGACGCAGTGCGTGGCATGAAGTCTGGCGAAAGCAAGACCTTCCCCCTGGCCTTCCCCGCTGAGTACCACGGCAAGGACGTCGCCGGCAAGACCGCCGACTTCCTCGTGACCGTCAAGAAGATCGAAGCCGCCCACCTGCCCGAAGTGAACGACGCCCTGGCCAAGTCGCTGGGCATCGCCGACGGTTCCGTGGACGGCCTGCGCGCCGACATCAAGAAGAACCTGGAGCGCGAAGTCAAGTTCCGCCTGCTGGCCCGCAACAAGCAGGCCGTGATGGACGCCCTGGTCGGCAAGGCCGAGCTCGACCTGCCCAACGCCAGCGTGCAGGCTGAAATCGCCCGCCTGCTGGAAGGCGCCCGTGCCGAGCTCAAGCAGCGCGGCATCAAGGACGCCGACAAGGCCGAGATCCCTGAAGACGTGTTCCGCCCCCAAGCCGAGCGCCGCGTGCGCCTGGGCCTGGTGGTGGCTGAACTGGTGCGTGCCAACAACCTGCAGGCCAAGCCCGAGCAGCTCAAGGCCCACATCGACGAGCTGGCCGCCAGCTACGAGAAGCCTGAAGACGTCGTGCGCTGGTACTTCGGCGACCGTCAGCGCCTGGCTGAAGTCGAAGCCGTTGTCATCGAAAACAACGTGACCGATTTCGTGCTGGGCAAGGCCAAGGTGGTGGAAAAGGCCGTATCCTTCGACGAACTGATGGCTCAACAAGGCTGATAGCCTGTGCCACACCCCGCCGGTGTCTCCTTGTCGGAGTTTCCGGTGGTGGGCGACACACCAGGGGCTTGTGCTTTCGGGCACAAGCCCCAATTCATTTCTGGGTACAGTACCTGCTTGACTGGAGAAAAAATGAGCGCATTGGAATTACAAGGCCTGGGCATGGTCCCGATGGTCATCGAGCAGTCGGGCCGTGGCGAACGGTCCTACGACATCTACTCGCGCCTGCTCAAGGAGCGCGTGATCTTCCTGGTGGGCCCGGTCAATGACCAGACCGCCAACCTCGTCGTGGCGCAGCTGCTGTTCCTCGAAAGCGAGAACCCCGACAAGGACGTGTCGTTCTACATCAACTCCCCCGGTGGCTCGGTGAGCGCGGGCATGGCGATCTACGACACCATGAACTTCATCAAGCCCGACGTGTCGACGCTGTGCACCGGCATGGCCGCCAGCATGGGCGCGTTCCTGCTGGCCGCAGGCGCCAAGGGCAAGCGTTTCGCGCTGCCCAACTCCAAGGTCATGATCCACCAGCCCCTGGGCGGCATGCAGGGCCAGGCGACCGAGATCGAGATCCATGCGCGCGAGATCCTGAAGACCCGCGAGCAGCTCAACAAGATCCTGGCCGAGCGCACCGGCCAGCCGCTGGAAAAGATCCAGCGCGACACCGAGCGCGACTACTTCCTGTCGGCCGAGGAGTCCAAGGAATACGGCCTGGTCGACCAGGTGATCAACAAGCGTTCCTGATTCGCCCAGGCGGCGCGGCGGCGTTTTCCCCCGGGGAAGACGCCGTTTTTTATTTGGTTATCATCCCGACAACTTTCCGTACGTAACAAGGCATTGCCCCCATGGCCGAGAAAAAAGGCTCTTCCAGCGAAAAAACCCTCTACTGCTCTTTCTGCGGCAAAAGCCAGCATGAAGTGAAGAAGCTGATCGCCGGTCCGTCCGTCTTTATCTGCGACGAGTGCATTGACCTGTGCAACGAAATCATTCGCGATGAGCTGCCGGCCGGTGACGTGGCGCGTGAAGGCCGCAGCGATCTGCCCACGCCGGTGGAGATCAAGACCAACCTGGACAACTACGTGATCGGCCAGGACGTGGCCAAGCGCACGCTGGCAGTGGCGGTGTACAACCACTACAAGCGCCTGCGCCACAAGGACAAGGCCCACAAGGACGATGTGGAGCTGTCCAAGAGCAACATCCTGCTGATCGGGCCCACGGGCTCGGGCAAGACGCTGCTGGCCCAGACGCTGGCGCGCATGCTGGACGTGCCTTTCGTGATGGCCGACGCCACCACGCTGACCGAAGCCGGCTATGTGGGCGAGGACGTGGAGAACATCGTCCAGAAGCTGCTGCAAAGCTGCAACTACGAAGTCGAGCGCGCGCAGCGCGGCATCGTCTACATCGACGAAATCGACAAGATCTCGCGCAAGTCGGACAACCCCAGCATCACCCGCGACGTGTCGGGCGAGGGCGTGCAGCAGGCGCTGCTCAAGCTCATCGAAGGCACCATGGCCAGCGTGCCGCCCCAGGGCGGGCGCAAGCACCCGAACCAGGACTTCCTGCAGATCGACACGACCAACATCCTGTTCATTTGCGGCGGCGCTTTCGCGGGCCTGGAGAAGGTCATCGAGAACCGCACCGAGGCATCGGGCATCGGCTTTGGCGCATCGGTCAAGAGCAAGAAGCAGCGCTCGCTGACCGAAGTGTTCACCGAGATCGAGCCCGAGGACTTGATCAAGTTCGGCCTGATCCCCGAATTGGTGGGCCGCATGCCCGTGGTGACGGCACTGGCCGAGCTCAGCGAGGACGCGCTGGTCGAGATCCTGACCGAGCCCAAGAACGCGCTGGTCAAGCAGTACAGCAAGCTCTTGTCCATGGAAGGCGTGGACCTGGAGATCCGTCCTGCGGCGCTCAAGGCCATCGCCCGCAAGGCACTGGCCCGCAAGACCGGTGCCCGTGGTCTGCGCTCGATCCTGGAGCAGTCGCTGATCGGCACGATGTTCGACCTGCCCAATACGAGCAACGTCGAGAAGGTGGTGGTGGACGAGTCCACCATCGAAGAAAACAAGCCGCCGCTGCTCGTGTACCGCGAGGCGGCCAAGAAGGCCTGAAAGACATGGCGCCCGCCCTGAGTCGCGCAGCGGCGTTCCCCTCCAGGGAACCCCGCCAGCGCGGCGGGGCAGCCCTGGCGCGGCGGCCAATGGCCTGCTTCGCGCCAGGCTCACGCGCTGTGATGAATGACGCGCGGCGTCCTTCATGTCTGACGTCTCCGCGGTGCACGCCATCGAAGGCATGCACCGCACGGGGTGGCCGCTGGTGCTGCCCTTCAACCCTTCTTGCGGTACGGCCGGAAGAAGGGGTTGAAAATCCCCACTGGTGGACCATATTCCACTGAGTTAACTGAGGATTTCCATGTCCGGACATACCCCCCTGCCTGCCACCCCACTCGACCTGCCGCTGCTGCCGCTGCGTGACGTGGTCGTGTTCCCCCACATGGTGATCCCGCTGTTCGTGGGCCGCCCCAAGAGCATCAAGGCGCTTGAGATGGCCATGGAGGCCGACCGCCGCATCATGCTGGTGGCCCAGAAGGCCGCCGCCAAGGACGAGCCTTCCGTCTCGGACATGTTCGATGTGGGCTGTGTCTCCACCATCCTGCAGATGCTCAAGCTGCCCGACGGCACCGTCAAGGTGCTGGTCGAAGGCCAGCAGCGCGCGGTGGTCACATCCATCGAAGACGGCGAGACCCACTTCACCGCCACGGTGACGCCGGTCGAGGCCACGCCCGACGCCAACAAGCCCAGCGAGATCGAGGCCCTGCGCCGCGCGGTGATGCAGCAGTTCGACCAGTACGTCAAACTGAACAAGAAGATCCCGCCCGAGATCCTCACCTCGATCTCCAGCATCGACGACCCGGGCCGCCTGGCCGACACGATCGCCGCCCACCTGCCGCTCAAGCTCGAGAACAAGCAGGTGGTGCTGGATCTGGCCGACGTGAAGGCGCGCCTGGAAAACCTGTTCGAGCAACTGGACCGCGAAGTCGACATCCTCAATGTCGACAAGAAGATCCGCGGCCGCGTGAAGCGCCAGATGGAGAAGAACCAGCGCGACTTCTACCTGAACGAGCAGGTCAAGGCCATCCAGAAGGAACTGGGCGAGGGCGACGAAGGCGCCGACATCGAGGAGATCGAGAAGAAGATCAAGCTCGCCAAGATGTCTGCAGAGGCGCGCAAGAAGGCCGATGCCGAGCTCAAGAAGCTCAAGCTCATGTCGCCCATGTCGGCCGAAGCCACGGTGGTGCGCAACTACATCGACGTGCTCACGGGCCTGCCCTGGAGCAAGAAGACCAAGATCAAGCACGACCTGCTCAACGCCGAGGACGTGCTGAACGAAGACCACTACGGCCTCGACAAGGTCAAGGACCGCATCCTTGAGTACCTTGCAGTGCAGCAGCGCGTGGACAAGGTGAAGGCGCCCATCCTGTGCCTGGTGGGCCCTCCTGGCGTGGGCAAGACCTCGCTGGGCCAGTCGATCGCCAAGGCCACCGGCCGCAAGTACGTGCGCATGGCACTGGGCGGCATGCGTGACGAGGCCGAGATCCGCGGGCACCGCCGCACCTACATCGGCGCCTTGCCGGGCAAGGTGCTGCAGAGCCTGTCGAAGGTGGGCACGCGCAACCCGCTGTTCCTGCTGGACGAGATCGACAAGCTGGGCACGGACTTCCGGGGCGACCCATCGAGTGCGCTGCTGGAGGTGCTGGACCCCGAGCAGAACCACACCTTCGGCGACCACTACGTCGAGGTGGACTTCGACCTGTCCGACGTGATGTTCGTCGCCACGTCGAACTCGATGAACATTCCGCCGGCCCTGCTCGACCGCATGGAAGTGATCCGCCTGTCGGGTTACACCGAGGACGAGAAGACCAACATCGCCATGAAGTACCTGCTGCCCAAGCAGCTCAAGAACAACGGCGTGAAGGACGAAGAGCTGCTGATCACCGAGCCTGCCGTGCGCGATATGGTGCGCTACTACACCCGCGAAGCGGGCGTGCGGTCGCTGGAACGCGAGCTGTCCAAGATCTGCCGCAAGGTCGTCAAGGGCCTGCAGCTCAAGAAGCTCACGCCCCAGGTGGTGGTGACGGCCGACAACCTGCCCGACTTCCTGGGTGTGCGCAAGTACACCTACGGCCGCGCCGAGCTGCAAAACCAGGTGGGCCAGGTCGTGGGCCTGGCGTGGACCGAGGTGGGCGGCGATCTGCTGACCATCGAAGCCGCCACCATGCCCGGCAAGGGCGTGATCACCCGCACCGGCTCGCTGGGCGATGTGATGAAGGAATCGGTGGAGGCCGCCCGCACCGTGGTGCGCAGCCGGTCCCGGCTGCTCGGCATCAAGGACGACATTTTCGAGAAGCGCGACATCCACATCCACGTGCCCGATGGAGCCACGCCCAAGGACGGCCCGAGTGCCGGCGCTGCCATGACCACGGCGTTCGTGTCTGCGCTGACCGGCATCCCGGTGCGTGGCGATGTGGCGATGACCGGCGAGATCACGCTGCGCGGTGAAGTGACCGCGATCGGTGGCCTCAAGGAAAAGCTGCTGGCCGCGCTGCGCGGCGGTATCAAGACCGTGCTGATCCCCGAAGAGAACGTGAAGGATCTCCAGGAGATTCCAGACAACGTGAAGAGCGGCCTTGAGATCGTGCCGGTGCGCTGGATCGACAAGGTGCTGGAAGTGGCCCTGGAGCGCAAGCCCGAGCCGCTGACGGACGAAGAGGTGGCCGAAGTGGCCGCCGCAGCGGCCGAAAAAGCCCGTGCTCCGGCACCTGCAGGCGATGGACTCAAACATTGATGCAAATTTTTTGGAGAGCCCCAAAAAATGCGCTACAATTCACTCCATCGCAGCAAACGTTGTAGAATGTTAGGCTTCGGTAAATGCGGGAATAGCTCAGTTGGTAGAGCGCAACCTTGCCAAGGTTGAGGTCGAGAGTTCGAGACTCTTTTCCCGCTCCAATTTCCACAAAAAGGGAAGCATCTGCTTCCCTTTTTTGTCAGAGGAATGTGAATTCCTGGCGCGGTAGCAAAGCGGTTATGCCCCGGATTGCAAATCCGGTTAGTCCGGTTCGACTCCGGACCGCGCCTCCAGATATTCCGGGCTCTGCAGCGTTCGCTGTGCAGGTCGGATCTGGCCCTTGCCTCAGGCAGGAGCTGGTCGGAGAAAGAGATTGGAAAATTTTTTGGCAGGCAGATTTGCAGTGCTGAAAAATGGCGATATAATTTGAGGCTTGCTGATTCGCACTGACGGAAGCGTCAAGAATCACAGCAAATGCGGGAATAGCTCAGTTGGTAGAGCGCAACCTTGCCAAGGTTGAGGTCGAGAGTTCGAGACTCTTTTCCCGCTCCATATTCCAAAGGGAAGCTTCGGCTTCCCTTTTTTCTTGGTCGGTGCAGGTCCTGGCATGTTGCTACAGACCCGCAACTCCAAGAAACAGGGCATTGCGCGCATGCGTCGCCCGGGTTACGCTGCAACGCAGGTGTGCGTTGGGCAACCGGCGCCCCGATGGTGAAATTGGTAGACACTGCGGACTTAAAATCCGCCGCTTTCCTGAAAAGGGGCGTGCCGGTTCGACCCCGGCTCGGGGCACCACGACGATGAACCTGAAAATGGCAATGGACCGCTTGCTTGCTCACCTCCCACAGGCCGCATGGCTGCCCATTTCGCCTGTGTCGATCGCCTTCCTCCGTGAAGCACATGGCGCCCTGCAGCGGTGTTGCGCCTCTTCGCGCGGCGCCGTCCGCCGCGCCGTGGTGCCTGTGCCTCGCCTGCATTCCGACAGCCGTACCGGCTCGCGCACCCCACTGCCGTTTCTAGGCTAAACCCATGTCAAGTTACAACGCTCCCTTCGAAATCCATGTCCACGGGCAGGTCCAGTTGCGGGCCGATACCAGTTTCGAGCAGCTGCAGGAGGCGCTCAAGCCCCTGTGGAAGTACGCCGGAGCCCGCTCGCTGGCCGATGGTGCCGCCAGCGCTTACGAGGAAGAGCCTGGCATCAAGTTCGACGCGCAGGAGCATCTGCTGCAGATCTGCTGGACGGTGCGCGGTGACGAGGACTTTCGCCAGTCGCTGGACGAGATGTGCATGTCGCTCAACGAGCTGGCCGAGCTGGGCGCGGCCATCGAGGTCACGTTCTACGACGCCGACTTCGACGAGGAAGAAGAGGGCGAGGGCGCCGAGTCGCGCGACGACTTCGTGATGCTGTTCGTGGGCCCCACGCCCGCCGCCATCATGCAGGTGCAGCGGGACCTGCTGGTGCAGGACGTGGTGAACATGATGGAGCGCCATTTCGATGGCGCCGAGCTCGGCGGCGTGGTGGCCGAGATCGACAAGCTCTTCAGCCAGCGTTTCGATGCGCTCGTGAATTCGCTGGAGATCGGCAAGCCACCGCGTGGCCCCGGCAGTGGCGGCGCGGGCGGCAGCGGCCACGGCGGCGGTGGCCGCCGTCCGCGGCATCTGCACTGAGCTGAGCTGCGCTGACCCGTCGCACGACAGCGCGGGCCGCCCGACGATGGCGTTGCGACAGGCAGCGCCATTGTGCTTTGTGGGGCCGTGCAGCGGCCTGGCGATGAATCGTCGAAGTCCCCGGGCCGCTCTGGCGATGGCGCCTGATGGCACTTGATGGCCCCTGATCGCCCCTGCACAGCCCGAGGTTTTTTTACGATGACCACTGACCTTCCCTACCTGCGCGCCTACCCCGAATCCCTGCAGGAGCAGGCACGGTCGCTGCTGGTGCAGGGCCGGCTGGGCGCCGTGCTGCTGGGCAAGTACCCGCGACCCCATGCGGTGCGCAGCGACAAGGGTCTGTACGACTACACCCAGGAGCTCAAGGCGCGCTATCTGCGCAACGCGGGCACCATCAACAAGGTGCTGTTCGACAACAAGATCCACGTGGTGCGCCACGCCCTGGGCCTGCACACGGCGGTGTCCCGCGTGCAGGGCAACAAGCTCGCGGCCAAGCACGAGATCCGCATCGCGGCGATGTTCAAGCAGGCGCCGGACGAGTTCCTGCGCATGATCGTGGTGCACGAGTTGGCCCACCTGCGCGAGAAGGACCACGGCAAGGCCTTCTACCAGCTTTGCGCGCACATGGAGCCGAACTACCACCAGTACGAGTTCGACCTGCGGCTGTACCTCACGCACGTGGAGCAGTCGGGGGAGCGGCTGTGGGGCGCGGCGGAGCCTGCTGCGTGAGCGACGGGTATCACATCAAAGCGACGCCCTGCGTATTGCTATAAATTTAATAGCTGCTTGCGTCCGTCCATCGAGCGGTAGGTGCTGAAAAAGCCTTGGAGTCCGGTCGCTGTGCGGACCCTGGCCGGGCGCTCAGGCTCAGGGCACCGACACCGTCTCGCAGCAATCCGCAGGCAGACCCAGCCAGCGGCGCGCGCCGGCCTGCAGCATGGCCACGGGCCCGGTGGTCAGCAGGCGTGTTTCGGGTGCGTCCTGCGCGTCGTCTTCGGTGCCGGAGGCCCCCGCACCCGCCAAGGCCTGCACCGGCGCACGCAGCAGGCCCGCGGCCTCCAGCAGCCGCCGGGTCTGCCGTGCCACGGGTTCGCCGGTTTCGATGAACTGCACGCCAGGCCCCACCAGCGTGCGCAACTCGTGCTCCACGAAGATGTAGTGCGTGCAGCCCAGCACCAAGGTGTCGATCTGCCCCGGCGCGGTGCCGAACGCGCCCATCGCGTGGATGTACCGTTCGCACAGGGCGCCGGTCTCGGTGGCACCGACTGCGCTGCCCGGGGCGGGGTCGGGCAGGTCCACGCCCCGCTCGATGGCATGGGCCAGGCCGTCGCACGGCTGCACGACAAACCGGGCCTGACCGTCCAGCGACGCGAGCAGCTTGCCGAACTTGCTGCTGGTCAGCGTGCCCCGGGTGCCGATGACGCCCACGCGCCCGGTCCGGGTCACAGCCAGCGCAGGCTTGATGGCCGGCTCCAGGCCCACCAGGGGCAGGTCGGGGTAGCTGCTGCGCACTTCATGGATGGCGGCCGCCGTGGCGGTGTTGCAGGCCACCACCAGCGCCTTGATGTGGTGCTGATCGCGCAGGTACCGGGTGATGGCGTGCGTGCGCGCGCTGACGTAGGCATCGCCGCGCTCGCCGTACGGGGCATTGGCGCTGTCCGCCAGGTACACGAAGCTTTCATGAGGCAGGGCAGCCCGCAGGGCGCGCAGCACGCTCAGCCCGCCCACGCCACTGTCGAACACACCGATGGGAGAAGAGGTCAGCGGCATGGCATGGTGCAAAGGGGGGACATAACGCACGATTGTAGAAAAGACAGGCCCGGCGAGCACGGCAGCATGGATTGACCGGCGGGGCCCACGGGGCAGCGCAGACGGTTGGCACCGACCCCGTGCCGGCACGGCGGCCTGGAGCGGCCACAAGTAGAAAGACCGCCCGAAGGCGGTCTTTTGGTCTGCGCGCTGCGTGCGGGCTGCGCAAGGTGCTGGCTCGCTGCAATACAGCGACGCCAAGCGCCAAGCGCCAAGCGTCACGCGCCAGGCGTCAGGCGTCAGGCGTCAGGCGTCAGGCGTCAGGCGGCGGCGACCCCGATGCCCTTGAACTCGCCGGATGCGATGCGCTTTTGCCACTCGGCCGGGCCGGTGATGTGTGCGCTGGTGCCGCCGGAGTCCACCGCCACGGTCACGGGCATGTCCACCACGTCGAACTCGTAGATGGCTTCCATGCCCAGGTCCTCGAAGCCCACGACCTTGGCGGTCTTGATGGCCTTGCTGACCAGGTAGGCGGCGCCGCCCACGGCCATGAGGTAGGCGCTCTGGTGGTTCTTGATGGACTCGATGGCGACCGGGCCGCGCTCGGCCTTGCCGATCATGGCGATCAGCCCGGTCTGCTCCAGCATCATGTCGGTGAACTTGTCCATGCGCGTGGCGGTGGTGGGGCCGGCGGGGCCCACGGCCTCGTCCTTCACCGGGTCCACTGGGCCCACGTAGTAGATGACGCGGTTGGTGAAGTCCACGGGCAGCTTCTCGCCCTTGGCCAGCATGTCCTGGATGCGCTTGTGCGCGGCGTCGCGGCCGGTGAGCATCTTGCCGCTGAGCAGCAGCGTGTCGCCGGGCTTCCAGCCGGCCACTTCTTGCTTGGTCAGCGTGTCGAGGTTGACCTTCTTGCTCTTGTTGTAGTCGGGCGCCCAGTTCACGTTGGGCCACAGGTCCAGGCTGGGGGGCGTGAGGTACACGGGGCCGGAGCCGTCCAGCACGAAGTGCGCGTGGCGCGTGGCGGCGCAGTTGGGGATCATCGCGATGGGCTTGCTGGCCGCATGCGTGGGGTACATCTTGATCTTGACGTCCAGCACGGTGGTCAGGCCGCCCAGGCCCTGGGCGCCAATGCCCAGCGCGTTGACTTTCTCGAACAGCTCCAGGCGCAGCGCCTCGACCTTGTCGAGCGCGGGGCCGCCGGTCTTGGCGGCTTCGGCCTTGGCTTGCAGCTCGTACATGTCCAGGTCGTCCATCAGGCTTTCCTTGGCCATCAGCACGGCCTTTTCCGCCGTGCCGCCGATGCCGATGCCCAGCATGCCGGGCGGGCACCAGCCGGCGCCCATGGTGGGCACGGTCTTGAGCACCCAGTCCACCACGCTGTCGCTGGGGTTGAGCATGTACATCTTGGACTTGTTCTCCGAGCCGCCACCCTTGGCCGCCACGGTGATGTCCACGGTGTTGCCGGGCACGATCTCGGTGAAGATCACTGCGGGCGTGTTGTCCTTGGTGTTCTTGCGGTCGAACTGCGGGTCGGCCACCACGCTGGCGCGCAGGGTGTTGTCGGGGTGGTTGTAGCCGCGGCGCACGCCTTCGTTGATGGCGTCGTCCAGGCTGCCCGTGAAGCCTTCCCAGCGCACGTCCATGCCCACCTTCAGGAACACGTTGACGATGCCGGTGTCCTGGCAGATGGGGCGCTGGCCGGTGGCGCTCATCTTGCTGTTGGTGAGGATCTGCGCGATCGCGTCCTTGGCCGCGGGGCTTTGCTCGCGCTCGTAGGCGCGGGCCAGGTGGGCGATGTAGTCGGTGGGATGGTAGTAGCTGATGTACTGCAGCGCGGCAGCTACGGATTCGATGAGATCGTCCTGGCGGATGGAGGTGGTCATGGCGGTTCGTGGGGAGTCTTTTATGGAGGGCGCTGATGCACCCCTCTCCCACCCCCCGCAAGCGCCGTCCGGCAACCAGCGCTGGGCCGCAGACCGCACTGCCGAAGGCAGGCGGACCGTATTTTGACAGACCCCACCGCAGGCGCCCTGCGCGATGCCAAAGGCCGCCGCCTGCGTTCGGCCTTTGGTGAGATCCCACGGTGGTCGCCGGTGGCCCTTGCCACCGCGCCGGGCGGGGCTTCAGGCGGTGCCGTTGGCGTCGTCCTCGTCGGCCTCGACCGCGTCATCGGTGTCGTTGCCGCCGGGCAGGTCGTCCGCGCTCAAGGGGGCCTGGGCCTCGCGGCCGCCGCGCTCGGTGTCCACGTCCTGGCCCTCGTCGTCGCCGACCATGCCGTCATCGGCATCGGCGTCGTCTTCACCGGGGCCGCCGGTGGCCATGGATTCCACATGGTCGGGCAGGATGTCGCGGGCCGTGGCTTCGGTGTCGGGGTTCACGCTGCTGCGCTCACCGGTGCCGAATCGGTCGGTGTCGCTGTCGGAGTCGGCGCTGTAGGCGCCTGCGCTGTCGCTGCCCGAATCGGACGCATCGCTGGGCCCCAGGCTGTCGATGCCGGTCGCGCTGTGCGCGGGCGGAAGGTTGTCGCTGTCGATGCCGAGAAGGCTGCTGGTGGCCATGGTGTGCTCCGATGGATGGGTGATGCGCCGCGGGCCCGGGAAGGGCGCGCTGCGGGGCGGGAAAACCGCCATCAGTCCATCGTCGGCCTCCCACGCGCCGCGCCATGTCAGGCGCCGCTGACATGGGCGTCGTCCATCTTCGCCGGAGCCTCCGCCAGACCCGGGGCAGGGCGGGCTACAGGTCCGGCAGCGACCCGATGACGGATGGCGTGAAGTCCGCACCGCCGGCGGGCTTGTCGCCTTGCGACCAGGCCAGCAGGGTGTCGGCCGGCATGGGGCGGGCGTAGAAGAAGCCCTGCAGTTCATCGCAGCCCATGCCCAGCAGGATGTCGCGCTGGCCGCTGGTCTCTACGCCCTCGGCCACCACGCGCAAGCCCAGGGCATGCGCCAGGCTCACCACCGCCGCCACCACGGCGCGGGCGTCTTCGCTGCTTTCCAGGTCGTTCACGAAGCTGCGGTCGATCTTGAGCTGCTGCGCCGGCAACTGGCGCAGGTAGTTCAGGCTCGAATACCCGGTGCCGAAGTCGTCGATGGACAGGAACACGCCGATGCGCGCCAGCCCCTCGAAGGTGCGCTGCGTGGCCTTGATGTCCTCCATGGCCACCGATTCGGTGATCTCGCACAGCAGCTGCGAGGCATCGAGCCCGTGGCGCAGCAGCGCCTGCTCGATGCGCTCGGCCAGCCCGGCCTCGCGCAGCTGGTGCACCGACAGGTTGATGGCCACGCGCATGCGCAGGCCGCTGTCGGCCCACTCTGCGGTCTGGCGGCAGGCTTCGTTGATCACCCAGTTGCCCAGCCGCCCGATCAGCCCGAAGCGTTCGGCCAGCGCGATGAAGACCAGCGGGCTGACCATGCCGTGTTTGGGGTGGTTCCAGCGCAGCAGGGCCTCCACCCCGCTGATCTGGCCGCGCGTGCCGTCGATCTTGGGCTGGTAGTGCAGGGCCAGCTGGCCGCGGTCGATGGCCTGGCGCAGGTCGTTCTGCAGCTCCAGCTGTTCGGACGCGTCCGATCCCATGTGGGGCTCGAACAGCGCATAACAGCCGCCGCCAGCGCGCTTGGCCGCATACATGGCCGCGTCGGCATTGGCGACCAGCTTGCCGCGCTCGCCATGGTCGGGATGCACCACGATGCCGATGGAGCACGCGATCTGCACCTTCTTGCCCGAGACCTCGAACGGCTCCGACAGGGCCGCGAGCACCCGGTTGGCCATGGTCACGCAGGCGGCCACGTCGGTCACGTCTTCGAGCAGGATCAAAAATTCGTCGCCGCCCACACGGGCCACGGTATCGGACTCGCGCGCCTGGCGCTGCAGCCGCTCCGCCGCGCTGCGCAGGATCACGTCGCCCGCCGCGTGGCCGAACGAGTCGTTGATGGGCTTGAAGCCGTCCAGGTCCACGAACAGCACCGCCAGGCGGTCTTCCACGCGGTGGTGGTTGGTGCGGTCCAGCCGAAGGAGTGCGTGGATCAAGCGGTCCTCGAACAGCAGCCGGTTGGGCAGGCCGGTCAGCGCATCGGCGAAAGCGCGTTTTTGCAGCTCGTCATTGGCGGCCTGCAGGCGGGTGTTGCTGTCGGTCAGCGACTTCGTCAGGCGCTCGGCCGTGGCCTGCAGGCGCGCGTCCAGGATGGAGGTGAACAGCGTGCTCACCAACAGCATGCCCGTGGCCATGAGCACCATGGCCGTAAGACCCGGGCCGCCGAGCTGGCCCGCGCTCAGGCACACCGCACCCTTGGCAAAGCTGGCCGCCGCCATGCCGGTGTAGTGCATGCCGCAGATGGCCACCGCCATCACGAACGATGCGGCCACCTGGTACGCCAGGCGCTGCCCGGGCTGCACGCGGCGCAGCAGCTTGAAGATCAGCAAGGCCGTGGCCGATGCCAGCACCGCGATCAGCACCGACAGCGCCACCAGCAGCGGGTCCCACACGATGCCCGGCGCCATCTCCATCGCCGCCATGCCGATGTAGTGCATGCCGCTGATGCCCGCGCCCATCACCAGCGCACCCATGGCCAGTTGCACACGGCCAAAGGTTTCGCGGCTGGCCAGCTGCAGGGCCATGGCCGACGCGGCCACGGCGGCCAGCCACGACAGCAGGGTGGGGCCGCCGGCAAAGCCGATCTCGATGGGCAGCCGAAACGCCTGCATGCCCAGGAAGTGCATGGCCCAGATGCCCGTGCCCATGACGATGGAGCCTGCGGCCCACCAGGCCAGCCCTACGCGGCGCTGTGCCGTGCGCACACGGCGCGCCAGGTCCAGCGTCACGTACGACGCCAGCATGGCAATGGCAAAGGAGGCGGCCACCACGAACAGGTTGTAGCTGGAGGGCATGAACGTGTTCATGGTGCGAAGAAAGCTGTGATGGAGTGGGCAGGGTGCATCGGGCGCGCGGCGCCGTCAAGGGGCCCAGGGCAGATACGCAGCGGCAGCGCCATGCAGGGGTCAGGGCACGTCCGCGCGCGTCGAAGTGTATCGACCGGTGCCAAGGCGCGCTGGCGTGGGGGCTTGGCGGGCTGGGTGGTGCTGAAGGGACCGTTCGCCGGCCATGCCCCCACCAGCAGTGGTGGCGGCGCGGTCGGCTGCCCGCTGTGGCGGGGCTTGCCGCACACTGGCCGCGCCATGCTCGTGCACAGGCCATCCAGGCTAACAAATGAGAATGGTTCGTTTTTGCATTATGCTGCCGGGCGCGCCGGTGTTCCGGCTGCTCTTGGGCGTCAGACGCAAGCCCTCCCCCCGGTCCCCATCGCGGCCTCGCCGGGGCCCCGCCGTCTGCCCGCCCGCTTTCTGTTTTTTTCTTGGAGAACCGCTGCCCATGACCTCCCGTACCGAACGCGACACCTTTGGCCCTATCGAGGTCCCTGCCGACAAGCTCTGGGGCGCGCAGACGCAGCGCTCGCTGCAGAACTTCGACATCTCGGGCGAACAGCAGCCGCGCGAGATCATCAAGGCGCTGGCCCAGGTCAAGCGTGCCTCGGCCGTGGTCAACCAGGCCCTGGGCCTGCAGGATGCGAAGAAGACCGACGCCATCGTGGCTGCGGCCGATGAGGTCATCGCCGGCCAGCACGCGGGCGAGTTCCCGCTGGTGGTGTGGCAGACGGGCTCGGGCACGCAGACCAACATGAATGTCAACGAGGTGCTGGCCAACCGCGCCAGCGAGATCCTGGGCGGCGAGCGCGGCGAAGGCCGCCTGGTCCACCCCAACGACGACGTGAACCGCAGCCAGTCGAGCAACGACGTGTTCCCGACTGCCATGCACGTGGCCGCGGTGGAGGCCCTCACGCACAAGCTGCTGCCCGCCATCGCCAAGCTGCGCGCCACGCTGGCGAAGAAGGCGCAGGACTTCGATGGCATCGTCAAGATCGGCCGCACCCATCTGCAGGATGCCACCCCGCTCACGCTGGGCCAGGAGTTCTCGGGCTACGTGGCGCAACTGGACCATGGCGAGCGCCATGTGCGCGCCGCGCTGCCCCACCTGTATGAACTGGCCCTGGGCGGCACCGCGGTGGGCACGGGCCTGAACGCGCCCAAGGGCTATGCCGAGCAGTCCGCAGCCGAGTTGGCGCGCCTCACGGGCCTTCCCTTCGTCACCGCACCCAACAAGTTCGAGGCACTGGCCTCGGTGGACGGCCTGGTGCACGCCCACGGCGCGCTCAAGACGCTGGCGGCCAGCATGATGAAGATCGCCAACGACGTGCGCTGGCTGGCCAGCGGCCCGCGCAGCGGCATCGGCGAGCTGAGCATCCCCGAGAACGAGCCCGGCTCGTCCATCATGCCCGGCAAGGTCAACCCCACGCAGAGCGAGGCGGTGACCATGCTGGCTGCCCAGGTGTTCGGCAACGACGTGGCCATCAACTTCGGCGGTGCCTCGGGCAACTTCGAGCTCAATGTCTTCCGCCCCATGGTGGCCCACAACTTCCTGCAGAGCGTGCGCCTGCTGGCCGACGGCATGGTGAGCTTCAACGACCAGTGCGCCGTGGGCATCGAGCCCAACCGCGAGCGCATCACCGAGCTGGTGGACCGCTCGCTCATGCTGGTGACCGCTCTCAACACCCACATCGGCTACGACAAGGCGGCCTATATTGCCAAGAAGGCGCACAAGGAAGGCACGAGCCTGCGCGAAGCGGCTGTGGCCTCGGGCCACGTGACGGGCGAGCAGTTCGACCAGTGGGTGGTGCCGGGCCACATGGTCGGGCGTTGATCGCAGGCCGGGGTCGAGAAAAGAGCCAGGGTATCGGGGCCGCACACTGTTGGCGCGATATCCGCCGTCCTCGCCATTCGTGCGCTCGTGCAGTGCCGTGACCGTCAGTCACCGTGCTGCGACGCTTCCTGCTGCGCCAGTGCTTCGAGCTGCTCCTGCTGGTAGACCACGATGCTGCGCTGGTGGATGCCGATGATGCCTTCGCGCTCCATCCACTTCAATTCCACATTGATGCGTTGGCGTGAACCGCCCAGCAGCTGCGCCAGCTCGTCCTGCACCAGCGACAGCCCGATGGCGCCGCGCTGGCCGGGCACGGCGGCGCGCTCGCCAAAGCGGCGCAGCACGTGCAGCAGCTGCTTGGCCAGCCGCGCGCGCAGGGGCAGGGTGGCCATGTCTTCCATCATCCAGTACAGGTAGCGCATGCGGCGCGCCTGCAGCGTGAGCAGCGCCTCGCCGAACTCCGAATGTTCGCGCAGCAACTGGCGGAAGACGCCCTCGGCCACGCTCAGCACCGTGGTGGGGCCATGGGCGTGCGCGTCGTAGGTGTTGGGGCCGCGGTGCAGCACCTCGGCCTCGCCCACCCAGATGCCGGGCTCCACATAGGCCAGCGTCACCTGCTTGCCCGACGGCGTGGTGCGCCGAAACCGGATGGCGCCGCTCGCGCACGCAAACCAGTCCTGCGCCAGGTCACCTTGCTCTACGATCATCTGGCCGTGGGTGTAGCGTGTGACGCGGCCCAGCCGAAAGATGTCGTGCCGCAGCGATGGCGTGAGCGCGGCGAACCAGCGGCCGCGGTTGATGGCTTCGCGTTCGGGCAGGCTCAGGAAGGGGCGTTGCTGGTGGCGGTCGGCCAGGAGATTCGCGGACTCTGGCGTGGAAAGCGTGTCTGTGGACATGGCGGCAGGCTGCAGATGAACGGAGCCGGCCTGTGCGCAGGGCCGGGCTGAAGGGCGGTGGAGAAAAGCGCAGCTTCGCAGTTTAGCGATCCGGCTTGCGGCATCAGGGGGCGCGCGGCACCTGCGCGACACCCCGCGGCCTGTTGACGAAAATTGCCTGCGTGCCTGCCTCCCGCGTGTCACCTATGCCTTGGCTTGTGCGCGCACCTGTACCTTGCCGGCTTTGGAGGCTTTCGGCGTCTTGGGTGTCTTGCGCGGTTTGCGCAAGAACGCCAGCAAGCGGCGCTCTGCCGCGCTCAGGCCGCGTGGCGACGCGCTGCCGCCGATGCGGTCCCACACGTCCTGCATGCCGGGCCCGGCGTCGGATGCCAGGCGCGAGCCCAGCTCCAGCACCGCGGGATGCACGTACGACTTCTTGCACACGGCGGGCGTGTTGCCCAGCTGGCGCGCCACCTCGGCGAGGATGGTCTTGGCGGTGTAGCGCACGCTCTTGTCGGTGGGGTCTGCGGCGTCGGCCTGTGTGCACGCCAGGCGCGTCAGCTCCAGCGCCTGCGTGGTGCCGTGCCAGGTGCGAAAGTCCTTCGCGGTGAAGTGATCGCCGTCGGTGTCGGACGCGCCGTGCGTGATCTCGCGCAGGTAGTCATTCACGTCGCCCGAGCCCACGGTGCGCGGGGTGCCGTCCTCATCTTCGTACTGGAAGAGCTCCTGCCCCGGCAACTGCTGGCAGTGCCGCACCACGCGGGCCACACGGGGGTCGCTGAGTTCGGCCTCCTGCTGCACGCCGCTCTTGCCGCGAAACCGCAGCGTCAGCTGGCTGCCTTTGACCTGCACATGCCGCGTGCGCAGCGTGGTCAGGCCGTACGATTTGTTGGTGGCGGCGTATTCCTCGTTGCCCACGCGCAGATAGGTGGTGTCCAGCAGGCGCACCAGTGTGGCCAGTACCAGCGTGCGCGACAGCGGCTGGCCGCTGCGGTGCGCGGCCAGGTCGCGTGCCACACGGGCGCGGATGCGCGGCAGGGCACGCCCGAAGGCCTGCATGTGCTCGAACTTGCCCTCGTCGCGCTGCGCGCGCCACTGCGCGTGGTAGCGGTACTGGCGCCGTCCGCGCGCGTCGAGCCCGGTGGCCTGCAGGTGGCCGTTGGGCCGCGGGCAAATCCACACGTCGGTGTACGCCGGCGGGATGGCCAGGCGCTGGATGCGGGCGATCTCTTCCGCATCCTTGAGCCACTGCCCATCGGGCTGGCGGTAGCGAAACGCCTTTTCGCCGCTGGGCACCCGCGACAGACCGGGCATGTCGGGCGTGACGTACACCAGGCCGCCGGGCAGCCTGGGCTGGCGGGGGGTTGTGGTTTTGGGGGGCGCAGATGCGCGGGTCGAAGAGGATGTAGCGGGCATCGGGGCGGTATGGAGGATGGACCAATGTGTGGCCCGATCAGACCCGTGCCTGGTCTGCGGCGGTGTAGGTGCGCTGCGTGCGGCAAAGTGAGACATCGGCCGGACTCTTCGATGATGGCGCCATCCATCCGAGTAAAAAATGGCCCTGCCGCTTGATGGACGGGCGCTACCAGCTATTTAATTGATAGCAACCGGGGATGCGGCAGCGTCGATGGGATGCGTGCTGTGTGGGCGGGTCTGCGCAAGCAGCCCCTGCGCGGGCGCTCCTGCCCGCATGCCGCGGCCTGTGCGTCCCGCTGCGCGCCCTGTCACTCACCTGCAGTCGCGCTCGGGTCCAGCGCAAAGCCCACCCCGTACACCGAGCGGATCCAGTCGCTGCCGTCGGCGCTGGCGGCCTTGAGCTTCTTGCGCAGGTTCTTGATGTGGCTGTCGATGGCGCGCTCGTTCACATCGAGCGTGTCGTCGTACGCCTGGTCCAGCAGCTGCGCGCGCGAGAAGATGCGCCCGCGGTGGCGGGCCAGCACCTGCAGAAGCCGAAACTCCCGCCGCGTGAGGCCCAGCGGCGTGCCGTGCAGCGTGGCCTGCCAGTGCAGCTCGTCGAGTACCAGCGCCGCCACGGTGGTGGTGGTGCCCGGCGGCGGCGGCGGCGTGGCCGCGGCGCGGCGCAGCACGGCCTTGGCGCGGGCCACCACCTCGCGCGGCGAGAACGGCTTGCAGATGTAGTCGTCGGCGCCCAGCTCCAGGCCGATGAGGCGGTCCACCTCTTCCACGCGGGCGGTCAGCATGATGATGGGGTGCTGTGTGTGGCGGCGGGCCTGGCGCAGCACCTCCAGGCCATCCATGCCGGGCAGCATGATGTCCAGCAGGGTCAGCGCGGGCGGCGCCGCCAGCATGCTGGCCAGCGCCGTGCGGCCGTCGGCGTGGTGCTCGACGGCG
Organism: Acidovorax sp. Leaf191; assembly: GCF_001424425.1. Taxonomy (GTDB): domain Bacteria; phylum Pseudomonadota; class Gammaproteobacteria; order Burkholderiales; family Burkholderiaceae_C; genus Acidovorax. The sequence continues at coordinate 577,524 of NZ_LMPT01000019.1, read as the reverse complement.
TAGCCCGCGTGGCGCAGGTAGTCGACCACGATGGCGGCGATGTCGGGTTCGTCTTCGACGACGAGGATGCGGTGGGTCATGTCACGGGGTGGATGGGGAGTTGTCCAGCAGGGGCAGGTCCAGCGTGATGCGCAGGCCGCCCAGGGGCGACGCCTCGGCCGCCAGGGTGCCGCCATGCGCCAGCACGATGGCCCGGCAGATGGCCAGGCCCAGGCCTGAACCGCCGTGGTCGCGGTTGCGCGAGGTGTCGGCCCGGTACAGGCGCTCGAAGATGCGGGGCAGCTCGTGTGCGGCGACGCCAGGCGCGCTGTCGTCCAGTTGCATACGCAGCAGCGGTGCGCCGCCCGGGGCCTCGGCTTCGAATGCCGCGATGCGCAGCAGGCCCCCCGCATCGGTGTAGCGCAGGCTGTTTTCCAGCAGGTTCAGGAACACCTGGTGCAGTTGCTGCGCGTCGCCCCGCACCAGCGGCGCGGGCGACTGCGTGGCCAGCGCGTCGAGGCCCATGGTGTCCACGGCGATGCGGGCCTGCGCCAGGCGCGGGCGCATCGAGGCCAGGGCTTCGGACAGCAGCGAGAGCGGGTGCACCGGCACCTGGGCCGACGGCGCGCTGGTGCCCGCTGCGTCCAGGCTGGCGCGCAGGTCGCCCACCAGCTGGATGAGGCGCATCACCTGCCGGTGCAGGCGCAGCGCGGTCTTGTCGTCGAAGGTGCGCACGCCGTCCTGCACGGCCTCGATCTCTGCGCGCATGGCCGCCAGCGGCGTGCGCAGCTCGTGGGCCACGTCGCCCAGCCACTGGCGGCGCGAGGCCTCGATGCTGCCGAGCTGTTCGGCCATGGTGTTGAAGGTGCGGGCCAGTTGGGCCATTTCGTCGTGGCCGTGCACCGGCACGCGGGTGTGCAGGTGGCCCTGTGCAATCTCGCGTGCGCCGCTGGCCAGCGCATCGACCGGTGCCAGCCACCGCCGTGCCAGCCAGCCCGAGAGCAGCAGCGCCAGCACCAGCCCCGCGAGGCCCGTCCAGACCACAAAGCCCAGTTGCTGCGCCAGAAAGGCCTGGTCGGCTTCGCTGCGCACGCCTTGGGGTGGCGCCAGCACCAGGTGGCCGATGGTGGCGCCGTTGGCACCCCGCAAGGCCAGGCGTGCGCCGCCGGGCTGTGGTGCGGTGCCCGCGACCAGCCCGTCCTGCGCATCCAGCAGGCCCAGGCGGGGAAAGAGGTCGTCGGGGTGGCGCTGCGGCGGCAGGGGCGGGCGGCCGTCGGCCGACGGGCCCGTCATTCCCATGCTGTTGCCGCGCTGGTCGGGCGGTGGCCCGTCCGGCGGCGCGGCGCCTTGGGGTGGGGGCTGCCAGCCACCGCTGCGCTCGCCGGTGGCGGCGCGGGGAGGGCCGCCGTACGGGCCCGCAAATGGGTTGGCACTCTCGGCCGACGAAGTGGTGCCGGAGGGCGCGTTGCCCATGGACGGGGGCGGGGCGAAGCCGTCGGCCGCGCCACCACCCGCCCTGCGCTGGCCGCCGCCCGGGTGGCTGAGCCGGCCCCACAGGCCGGGCTGGTTGCGCAGCGTGTCCCAGCCACCCACATGCAGGTAGTGTGCCTGCAGGCGCTCTGCCAGCCAGTCCATGCGGGCGAGTTCGATCTCGGCCACATACGGCCCCAGCCCGCGCTGCAGCCCCAGCCGCGAAAACCCCGCAAAGATCAGCAGCAAGGCCACCAGCAAGGCGGCCAGGGCCAGAAAGGCTTTGCGGTGCAGGGTGAGTGAAGGCATCGGGACAGCGAAACGGCTTCAAAGGAGGTCAGCGTGCGGGCGGCGGGCCGCCTGCACCGCCGGGCCCGCCCGCAGGCATGGCCACCAGGGTGCCGTCCATTGTGCGGCATGTGCCCGCGAGCGACTTGCCGTCCGGCATGGTCAGCGTGACGCTGGCGCCCTCGGCCTTGCCCTGGCAGGCGGCATACGCCTCGGGCGGCGGCGCGGGCGGACCCTGGCGGCCCTGGGGTTGCGCGAGCACCGGTGTCGCGGACATTGCGGCGAGCACGGCCACGAGCGCTGCGCGTGCGAGGCTGCAGTGGTGAAGAGAACGAAGAAGCATGGTGCAGATTCCTTGAGGTGGTTGAAGAAAAGAAAAAAGCGAGACCGTCGCGGCCCGCATGGATTGGTGAACTGGTGAGCCGTTGTGGGCGGCAGCGGCGCTGGCGACGCTTGGCGAGGAGCGACGGTCCGCACACTCCGCACACTGGTCGAAACCGGCGCGCCCCAGCCACGTGCACCCATGGAACCGGCTTCGCCGGGCCATCGGGTGCGTCCCCCTCCGGGGGAAGGCGCCGAAGGCGACTCAGGGGGGTCAGGGACTGAAACGGCTTTGCCGGGCGATCGGGCGCGTCGCCCTCCGGGGGGCCGAAGGCGACTCAGGGGGAGCCTATGCAGCCACAGAGATCGTGATATGGGCCGAGTACCCGCCACCGCTGTTGGCCTGCATGGTGGTCATCTCCAGCGTGGTGCCGTCGCTGAACACGTTGTCGGTGGCGAACGACATGGACGCGAGGTTGCGCACGCTGGCGCTGTAGCCCGAATTGGCGTTGTAGATGGTGCTCAGCAGCGCGGTGGGGAAGGCCAGTTGCGTGGTCTTGATCTTGTTGCTGGCATTGCTGGCCGCAGACAGGCTGCGGTAGACCTCCAGGTGCATGTGCGGCATGCGGCCCGCATAGCAGCCCGGCACGATGGTGGTGAAGGTGACCGTGCCGTTGGCATCGGTGGCCTGCACGCCGCGCAGGTAGTTGTCGGCGATGTTGTTGGAGCTGTAGACCGAGTAGTTGCCGTCCTGCGTGCAGTGCCATAGGTAGATGGCGTAGCCCGACAGCGCGGCGCAGCTGGCGTTGGTGTTGGTCAGCGTGATGGTGATGGTGAACGGCACGCCGCTGACCTGCGTGGACGAGCCGATGGAGGAGCGGATGTCCGAGCGCACGATGCCGCTGAGCGCGAGCACGTTGTAGGTGTTGTTGCTGGCGTTGGAGCCATCGGCCGGGTAGGGGCCGGCGGTCTCTTCGGGCACGACCGAGCAGGTGGTCGTGGTGCCCGTTCCTGTCGTACCGGTGCCCGTATCGGTGGTCGTTCCCGTGCCAGTGTCCGTGCCGCTACCGCTACCGGCGGTGTCGGTGGACTCGCTGTCGCTGCCCCCGCCGCCGCAGCCCAGCAAGGTGGCCATGCCCAGCGAGCCCAGGGCGTTCAGGGCGAAACGGCGGCTGGCGGGTGTTGAACTCGGTGGTGCGACTGTCGCGGCCGGCGATGACGAAGTGGTGGTGGGCGCAATGGCGGCAGAAAATCGGGCCATGGTAGTTCTCCTGCAAGTGGGTATGGCCTGCACTGTGCCCACCGATTGCGGAGAAATCTGGGAGCCGGGCCGCCCGCCTGCGCAGGTGCCCGGGGCCCGGGTGCCACTGCTACAGCGCGTTGCTGGCGTTCACGAGGTCGTTGTAGGCCTTGACCAGCTTTTCGCTGCTGCCTTCCACCATCCAGCCGCTGCCGGGCTTGAGCATCATGCGCTCGCCGTCGTTGTAGGGCACCTTGTCGCGCACGCGCCGAAAGCGCTCCTTGGACGCCTTGCGGAACTCTTCGGCGCTGCGCTCGAAGCTCGACCAGCCGTGCGGCACCTCGTCCTTGATCGGCTTGGCGAACGCCATGGCCTCATCGGCCATGGCCTCGTAGGCTTGCAGGCGCGGCGCAGCAGCGGCGGCATCGAAGGTCTCGTCGCCCAGCACATCGGCCAGGCCCTTGGCCTTGTTCATCAACGCCATCTGGTAGTACGGCAGCTTGCGGCCCTGGGTCTTTTCGATCTGCGCGAGCTGCGCGGCCAGCAGGTTGTCGTTTTCGGCATCCAGCGCTTTCGAGAACACGGTGCTGGCCTGGTCGAAGCTTTCGAAGCTGGCCACCAGGGGGCCGTGGATGGCCTTGCCCTTGGCGAACTTGTCGTCCTTGTAGTTTTCGCGGTCGTAGTAGGTGTAGGCGTCCGCCACGAGCTTGTCCATGGCCGAGAGCGAGGCCATGTAGTTCTTGCCAGCGGCGTCGAGTGCGGGCAGGGCCGGGGACAGGGCGGCCGCCTGCGTGAACTGGGCCGCGCAGGCGGTCACGTCGTCGCTGGAGATGGAGTACAGCCCGTAGACCACCATTTCGTTGCCGGTGGGGCCTGCCTGCATGTTCTTGACCCAGCTGGCATACCGGCTGATGGCGCGGTGGGCGCGCTCGTCCAGCCGGTTGTAGCAGTTGATGTAGGTCTGCAGCTTGGCGTTGAGGTTGTCTGCCGCAGCGGGCGGGGCGGGCTCGGCGGCGGTGTTGGCTGTGGCCGAATTGGCAGCGGCTGGGTTGGCGGAAGGGGCCGCCGGGGTGTCGGCTGTGGCCGCGTCCGGCTTGGGGCCGCATCCCATCAAGGCGATCAGCAAAAGCGGAGCTAAACCCAGGAAACGCTGGGCAGAGAACTTGGTGTGCATGGGATTCAAGGAAAAGCGCAGAAAAGGGTGGCGGGTGCCTCGTGCCCACGTCCAATGGTCATGGGCGTGGCGCCAGAATTCTGCGTTGATGAAGGCTCAAAGTTCCTCTCGACCGCTGCCAATGCGTAATCAGATGTACGGCAATCCGCGCGTTGCCTACGCTTGGCAAGGAGCTGCGGAGACGACAAAACGCCCCGGTATCCCGGCCGATGCTGTGTGTCAGCAGCATTGGCGGTTCGGTCCGGGGCGCTCAGGTCGAGATCGACGCTTCGGGAAGGTGAAGCGTTCTGTTGCAGTTTGGCGCGGGGGAAAGCGCCTGGGGCCGCACCAGCGCGCCGGAGGCGTTGAAGACGCAGGCACCTCGTCCTGCTGCAGCAGTTCAGTGGCGAACCGGCGGTGTGGAGTGCGCCATCAGCCGGTCGGTTGCCGCGATGGCCAGTGCGCTGAGCAGGAACACCACGTGGATGATGGTCTGCCACATCAGCACCTTGACGTCGTAGTTGGCGGCGTTGATGAAGGTCTTGAGCAAATGGATGGAGCTGATGCCGATGATGGCGGTGGCCAGCTTGACCTTGAGCACCGAGGCGTTCACGTGGCTGAGCCACTCGGGCTGGTCGGGGTGGTCCTCCAGGTGCAGGCGCGACACGAAGGTTTCGTACCCGCCCACGATCACCATGATCAGCAGGTTGGAGATCATCACCACGTCGATCAGCGCCAGCACCACCAGCATGATGATGGTCTCGTTGAGCGCGGTGACTTCAAAGTCGCTCTTGTAGCCGATGCTGGAGACCAGCGATTTGAGCGCGGCGGTGTTGCCGAACGCCGCCTCGATAAGGTGCACCAGTTCCACCCAGAAGTGAAAGACATACACCGCCTGCGCCAGGATCAGTCCCAGGTACAGGGGCAGCTGCAGCCAGCGGCTGGCAAAGATCAAGGAAGGAAGGGGACGCATAGCGACCGGCGTGCCGGATTTTTTGGGGAGGGACATGGGCGGTGGGGTTGGATCGGGTCGCGCGATTCTAGAAGAAGCGCATGACCGCTCGCCGGCCTTGGGATAGCGGCTGGCGGCGAAGGCGCAGGCAGCGAAGGCCACAACGCAGTTTTCATGGCGGCGCGGCGCGCAGGGGGCGCTCTTTCTGTAAGCTTCGTGCCAGTCAGTGGCTTGTAAGTGCGGCGTCCGACAGTACCGCCCAATTCACAGAAAAGACAGGCCGGGCAGGCGACGCGGGGCGCGCACAGCCGCTCCCGCCGGCCGGTGCCTGTCAGACCATTCCATCAAAAACCAGGAGACAACACCATGAGTGCGCCCACATCCGCGATCGAATCCGTTTTGGTTGAGAACCGCGTGTTCCCGCCGTCGGACGCCATCGTCAAAGCCGCCCGCGTCTCGGGCATGGCGGGCTACGACGCCCTGTGCGCCGAGGCCGACAGGGACTTCGAAGGCTTCTGGGCCCGCCTGGCGCGCGAGAACGTGCAGTGGAGCAAGCCCTTCACCCGCACGCTCGACACATCCAACGCCCCGTTTTTCAAATGGTTCGACGACGGCGAACTCAACGCCAGCGCCAACTGCCTGGACCGCCACATCGGTACGCCCACCGAGAACAAGACCGCCATCGTCTTCGAGGCCGACGACGGCACGGTCACCAAGATCACGTACAAGGAACTGCTGGCCCGCGTGAGCCAGTTCGCCAACGCGCTCAAGGCCCATGGCGTGGCCAAGGGCGACCGCGTGCTGATCTACATGCCCATGACCATCGAGGGCGTGGTCGCCATGCAGGCCTGCGCGCGCATCGGCGCCACGCACAGCGTGGTGTTCGGCGGCTTCAGTGCCAAGGCCGTGCAGGAGCGCATCATCGACGCGGGCGCGGTTGCCGTGATCACCGCCAACTACCAGATGCGCGGCGGCAAGGAACTGCCGCTCAAGGCCATCATCGACGAGGCCCTGGCTGCCGGCGGCTGCGACACCATCCGCAACGTGTTCGTCTACCAGCGCACTGCCACCGCCTGCAACATGGTGGCCGGGCGCGACAAGACCTTCGACGAGATCCTGGCCGGGCACAGCACCGAGTGCGCTCCCGTGCCCGTGGGTGCCGAGCACCCGCTGTTCATCCTGTACACCAGCGGCTCCACCGGCAAGCCCAAGGGCGTGCAGCACGCCACGGGCGGCTACCTGCTGTGGGCCAAGCTCACGATGGACTGGACCTTCGACCTGCGCCCCGACGATGTGTTCTGGTGCACGGCCGACATCGGCTGGATCACCGGCCACACCTACGTGGCCTACGGTCCGCTGGCGGCGGGTGCGACGCAGGTGGTCTTCGAAGGCATCCCCACCTACCCCAACGCAGGCCGCTTCTGGCAGATGATCGAGAAGCACAAGGTCTCGATCTTCTACACCGCACCCACGGCCATCCGCTCGCTGATCAAGGCCGCCGAAGGCGACGCCGCGGTGCACCCCGCGCGCTCGGACCTGACGAGCCTGCGCATCCTGGGCAGCGTGGGCGAGCCCATCAACCCCGAAGCCTGGATGTGGTACCACAAGAACGTGGGCGGCGAGCGCTGCCCCATCGTCGATACCTTCTGGCAGACCGAAACCGGCGGCCACGTCATCACCCCACTGCCTGGCGCAACCCCGCTGGTGCCTGGCAGCTGCACGCTGCCCTTGCCCGGCATCGCAGCCGCCATCGTGGATGAAACCGGCAACGACGTCGCCAACGGCGCGGGCGGCATCCTGGTCATCAAGAAGCCCTGGCCGAGCATGATCCGCACCATCTGGAACGACCCCGAGCGCTTCAAGAAGGCCTACTTCCCCGAAGAGCTCAAGGGCTACTACCTGGCCGGCGACGGCGCGGTGCGCAGTGCGGACCGCGGCTACTTCCGCATCACCGGCCGCATCGACGACGTGCTCAACGTGTCGGGTCACCGCATGGGCACGATGGAGATCGAATCGGCCCTGGTCTCCAAGACCGACCTGGTCGCCGAAGCGGCCGTGGTGGGCCGCCCCGACGACGTGACCGGCGAGGCGATCTGCGCCTTCGTGGTGCTCAAGCGCTCGCGCCCCACCGGCGAGGAGGCCAAGCAGATCGCCAACGAACTGCGCGCCTGGGTCGCCAAGGAAATCGGCCCGATTGCCAAGCCCAAGGACATCCGCTTCGGCGACAACCTGCCCAAGACCCGCAGCGGCAAGATCATGCGCCGGCTGCTGCGCAGCATTGCCAAGGGCGAGGCCATCACGCAGGACACCAGTACGTTGGAGAATCCTGCAATTCTCGATCAGTTGGCCAAGGCCAACTGATCGAGAAGGGCGCCGTGCAACGGCGCCCGCGCGGAGCGCTTGCAGGGTGCGTGGCCACTCATATCGCGCAGCGATGTGACGTGGCCACAAAACCCGGCTCGATCACCCACCAACGGTGATCGACGCCGCAGCCCATGGATCGAAAAGTGCGATGTCGGAGCTTCACAGCCGGCACATCCTGCTGCCCCTGTAGGACACCATCTGAAATCGCCGGCCCGGCCGCGCCAACCCCATTGGCATGCGTTACAACGGCGGCACCGCGTGACCGGCCCGCCCATTCTGGCAAGGTCGCACGCTGCCTACCGGAGATTTCACCATGCACTTTCGTTCTGCCGTCCTGTTTCTCGTCGTGCTGGCCATCGCCGCACTGGCCTTCCTCAACTGGCCGATGCTGGCCGTCCCCACCACGGTGTCGCTCGGGCTGACCACGGTCGAGGCGCCCCTGGGCCTGTTGATGCTCGGCCTCACCACCTTGCTTGCCATCTTCTTCGTGGCCTACGTGCTGTCGCTGCAGGGCTCCGTGCTGCTGGAGACGCGCCGCCACACCAAGGAAATGCAGGTCCAGCGTGAACTGGCCGACAAGGCCGAGGCCTCGCGCTTCACTGAACTGCGGCACTTCCTGGAAATCCAGCAGGGCCAGGCCCACACGGCCGTGCTCGCGCGGCTCGACACCCTGGAGCAGCGCCTGGCCACCCGCGTCGAAGAGTCGGACAACGCCACGGCCGCCTATGTGGGCCAGCTGGAGCATCAACTGCGCACGCGCGATCAAGCACATCAGGTGGTCACGCCCATCGTGTAGCCGCAAGTGTGGCTGGCCAGCAGCCAGCCACCTCAACATGGCCAACCACCATGAAAACAGCCGCGTCACCTTTTCAAGTGACGCGGCTGTTTTTTAACGAGGTTCAGGCCGTCGGGCTCAAGATGGCCGTCAAACCGGCAGTGGTGGTTACTTCTGCGTCAGCACCCAGGCCGCCAGCTTCTTGGCATCGGCATCGTTGACCTGCGCATTAGCGGGCATGGGGACCGGGCCCCATACGCCCGCGCCGCCCTTGATGATCTTGGCGGCCAGCTTGTCCACGGCGTCCTTCTGGCCTGCATACTTGGCTGCCACGTCCTTGTACGACGGACCCACCAGCTTCTTGTCCACCGCGTGGCAGGCCATGCAGTTCTTGGCCGTGGCCAGCGCCTGGTCGGCCATCGCGGGGGCCGCAACCGACAGTGTCATCGCGAGTGTGATCAGGGTGCGCTTCATGGTGGGTTTTCCTGTGGGTTGGGTTACAGTTCTTTTAATGGGATTGTAGTGACTTGGGTTGACATGCCTGCGTGCCCGGTCAATCGAGCCTTTGATGGCATTTTCTGGAGATTGCGATGTATCTGCTGGGCCTTTCACTGATTTTGCTGGCGCTGAAATACTTCGAAATCGGCCCTGTCGCCAACTGGTCCTGGTGGTGGATCATGGCGCCTTTCGGTGCCACTGTCCTATGGTGGGCCTGGGCTGATTCCACCGGATATACCAAACGTAAAGCCATGGAAAAGATGGACCAGCGCAAGCAGGACCGGATCAACAAGAACAAGGAAGCCCTGGGCATTCGTCCACGCAAGCCTCGCTGAGGCGCGCTGCGGTCTCGCCCCGGGGCCGCGCGTCCGTCGGGCAGTTTTGCTTACCGTTGCAGTGCGCAAGGCTGCCGCGAACAACCGCTAGAAAACAAAACGCCCATGACAACGTGCCGTGGGCGTTTTTTTGTTTCCGGTGTGCACGGCGGGCTGGCCCCGAGGCCTGCCTACCCGCCCATCCATCGATAAACGCTCAATAGGCGTCCAGGACAGCACCCTTGCTCGCGCTCGATGCATTGAAGGCAAACTTCGCCTGCACGCCGCGGGTGTAGCGCGGAGCGGGGGCCGTCCAGGCGGCGCGGCGCTTGGCGATTTCTTCTTCGGGCACGTTCAGCTCCAGCAGCAACTGGCGCGCATCGATGGTGATGCTGTCGCCTTCGTTGACAAAGGCAATGGTGCCGCCCGCTGCCGCTTCGGGCGCCACGTGGCCGACCACCATGCCCCAGGTGCCGCCGGAGAACCGTCCGTCGGTGATCAGGCCCACGCTTTCGCCCAGGCCGGCGCCGATCAGCGCGCCCGTGGGGGCCAGCATCTCGGGCATGCCGGGGCCGCCCTTGGGACCCAGGTAGCGCAGCACCATCACGTCGCCCGCCTTGATCTTGCCGGCCAGGATGGCTTCCAGGGCCGATTGCTCGTCGTCGAACACGCGGGCCGGGCCAGTGATGACAGGGTTCTTCAGGCCGGTGATCTTGGCGACAGCGCCTTCGGGGCTCAAGTTGCCCTTCAGGATGGCCAGGTGGCCCTGCGCGTACATGGGGTTGTCGATGTTGCGGATCACGTCCTGGTCGGCACGCGGCACATCGGGCACGTCCTTGAGCACTTCGGCAATCGTCTTGCCGCTGATGGTGATGCAGTCGCCATGCAGCAGGCCAGCATTGAGCAGCACCTTCATGACCTGCGGAATGCCGCCTGCGCGGTGCAGGTCCACGGCCAGGTACTTGCCGCTGGGCTTGAGGTCGCACAGCACGGGGGTCTGCTTGCGGATGCGCTCGAAGTCGTCGATGTCCCATTCCACGCCCGCTGCGTGCGCGATGGCCAGGAAGTGCAGCACGGCGTTGGTGGAGCCGCCGGTGGCCATGATCACGGCCACGGCGTTCTCGATGGCCTTCTTGGTCACGATGTCGCGGGGCTTCAGGTCCATCTTGATGGCCTCGATCAGCACCTTGGCCGATTCCTTGGCCGAGTTCATCTTCTCGTCGTGCGGGTTGGCCATGGTGGACGAATACGGCAGGCTGATGCCCAGGGCCTCGAAGGCGCTGGACATGGTGTTCGCGGTGTACATGCCGCCGCACGAGCCGGTGCCGGGGATCGCGCGCTTTTCGATCTCCTTGAGGTCGAAGTCGCTCAGTTTGCCGGCGGCGTTCTCGCCCACGGCCTCGAACACGCTCACGATGTTCAGGTCCTTGTCCTGGTAGCGGCCCGGCAGGATGGTGCCGCCGTACACGTAGATGGCAGGCACGTTGGCGCGCAGCATGCCCATGAGGCCGCCGGGCATGTTCTTGTCGCAGCCGCCGACCACCAGCACGCCGTCCATCCACTGGCCGCCCACGCAGGTCTCGATGCAATCGCTGATGACTTCACGGCTCACCAGGCTGTACTTCATGCCTTCGGTGCCCATGGCCATGCCGTCCGAGATGGTGGGCGTGCCGAACACCTGGGCGTTGCCGCCTGCTTCCTCGATGCCTGCGATGGCTGCGTCGGCCAGCTTCTGCAGGCCGCTGTTGCACGGGGTGATGGTGCTGTGGCCGTTGGCTACGCCGACCATGGGCTTGACGAAGTCACCCTCTTCGTAGCCCATGGCGTAGTACATGGACCGGTTGGGCGCGCGCGATTTGCCTTGCGTGATGTTGGCGCTGCGGTGGTTGATGGGCTGGATCGGGATGGTCTTGCTGTCTGCCATGGCGTTGGTCCTGGTGGGGGAGTGAATCGTTGTAGTGGGAAGACGCCGCAGGGACGGGCGCGCGGGTCTTTGGCTGTCGGGGTGCAAGTATGCGAGGTTTGGACGGGCGTTTCCAATCCCTTTCGACTGCTTCAGTAATATATAAAACATATCACTGGATCAAAACCGCATGAAAGAACCACTCATCGACGTGCGCGCCTGGCGCCAGTTCGTGGCCGTGGCCGAAGAGCTGCACTTCGGCCGCGCGTCCATCCGCCTGCACATGACCCAGCCGCCGCTGACCCAGGCCATCGCGCAGATGGAGCGGTCGCTGGGCGTGATGCTGTTCGACCGCACGCGCCGCCGCGTGGCGCTGACACCGGCGGGCGAGGCGCTGCTGCCTGATGTGCGCGACTTTCTGGAGCGCGCGCAGGCGCTTCCGGTGCGCGCGCGTGCGGCAGCGGCGGGCGAGGTGGGGCGGGTGCGGCTGGCGTTCGTCTCCACCATCGGCTTTGAGCGGCTGCCCGAATGGGTGCGCGACTTTCGGGTGCTGTGCCCGCAGGTGTCGCTGGAGCTGGTGGAGGCCACGGGCGATGTGCAGCGTGCGCTGTTCTCGCGCGGTGAACTCGATGCGGGGCTGATGCTGCATTCGCCGGGCTTCGCGCCGCCCGAACTCGCGCGCCTGGCCGTGGCCGAAGAGCCGCTGGTGTTGGCGTTACCGGCCAGCCACCCCCTGGCGCTGGCGCCGCGCCTGGATCTGCCCGAGGTGCTGGCCGAGCCCCTGGTGATCTTTCCGCGCCGCATCGTCCCCTCGCTGCACGATGCCGTCTTCGCGCTGTACCACGCGGCGGGCCGCGTGCCCGTGGTGGCGCAAGAGGCCATCCAGATGCAGACCATCGTCAACCTAGTGTGGGGCGGCCTGGGCGTGGCCTGGGTGCCCGAGAGCGTGACCCAGTTCCGCCGCGAGGGCGTGGTGTACCGCGGGGCCGATGCTTTTGGGCCTGCACCCGCCAAGGCCAGGGCTAAGGCAGCCAAATCCCCTGCCGAGCCGCTGCTGCCCGTGTGTGAGACCAGCCTGGTGTGGCCCGCCGCGCTCAACAACCCGGCCCTCGCGCGCTTCATCGACTTCGTGCGCGAGCGTTCGATGGCGGCCTGATCAGCCCGCGGCAGCCGGTGCGCCGCGCCCCCGCACGAACAGCAGGCCCGCCGCCACGGCCAGCAGCGGCAGCGCCACCGCGTTGATCGCCGTCCAGCCCGCGCCGCTGAGCAGCGCGCCAGAGGCAAAGGACATCATCGCCGCCACGATGCCGTTGGCCAGCTGCATCAGCGCCTGGGCCTGTCCGCGCTCCCCGGGTGCGTGGTTCTCCGCCAGCAGGGTGGTGCCCGAGATCACCATCAGATTCCAGCCCGTGCCGAGCAGAAAAGAGCTGGCCAAAAACTCGGTGAACGAGAGGCCCGACAACGCCACCACCGCGCTGGCCGCCAGGCACGCCGCGCCCACCGCCGCCACGCTGCGGCTGCCGAAGCGGTCCACCAGCACACCCGAGAACAGCGCAGGCGCGAACATGCCGATCACATGCCACTGGATCACCTGCGCCGCCGATGCTGCCGAAAACCCGCACACCTCCATCGCCAGCGGCGTGGCGTTCATCACCAGAATCATCAGTCCGTGGCCGATGGCCGTCATCACCACCGCTGCCCGCAGGCCGGGCCGCACGAGCAGACTGCGCATGGCTGCCATGCCGCCCGCCGCCGGCTTGGGCGCCACGCCCTCGCGCAGCAGCGCCATCACCGCCCAGCCCAGCGCGGCCAGCACCGCAATGGCCAGGTACGCGCCCGCCAGCGGCGTGGCCAGCACATTGCGCGACCACAACGCGAGCGGCGGCGCAAACACCGCCGCACACAGGCCACCCGCCACCACACAGGCCGTGGCACGGCCTTTCTGCATGGGATCGACCGCCTCCAGCGCCGCATAGGTGTAGTAGCCCGACGAGGCCTGATACGCGCCGATGGCCAGCGTGCCCGCGCAGAACACGGCAAAGCTGCCCCACTGCACGCCCACCATGCTCACCAGCCCGCCCGCCACGCCAAAGAGCGCGCCGGCCTGCAGCCCCGCACGCCGCCCCCGGCGCTGCATGAACAGCGACAGCGGCTGCACCACCACCAGGTTGCCCAGCACCAGCAGCGCCAGCGGCAGCGTGGCCAGCACCGGCCAGGGCGCCAGCCGCGCGCCCACGATGGAGGTCAGCGTGATGCCGATGATGGAGCAGCCCCAGTACAGGGCCTGGCCCGCGAACAGCAGGCGAACGGACGCATTGCGCAAGAGCAGCATGGATCGACTTTCGATGGCGCGCCGTACGGGCGCAAAGCAAGGGCGGTGGGTGAGAGAGAGGGCGCGGTGGGGCGAGAGTCAGTCGAGCAGCGCCCCCGCGCCAAAGCGCTGCGCATACGCCTGCGGGCTCACGGCGCGGTGCTTGTGAAAGCTGCGGCGCAGGTTCTCGGGGTGCTCGAAGCCGCACAACCGCGCGACGGTGGAGACCGATGCCTGGGCCTGCGAAAGCAGGTTGGAGGCGGCCTCGACGCGAACGCGCTCCACATACCGCCCGGGCGTGGTACCCAGCTCGCGCTGGAACACGCGCGTCAGAGTGCGCGGCGGCATGCAGGCCTGCTCGGCCAGTGCATCCAGCGACAGGTCGCCGCCCAGCTGTGAAGGGATCCATTCCAGCAGCGCCGCCAGCCGCGGCGCATGCCGCGTCTCGGGCGCCAGCAGCGCGCTGAACTGCGCCTGTCCGCCCGGGCGTCGCATGAACATCACCAGCCGCCGCGCCACGGCCAGCGCCATGGGCCGGCCCAGGTCGGCCTCCACCAGCGCCAGTGCCAGGTCGATGCCCGCCGTGACACCAGCCGATGTGAACAGGTGGCCGTACACCGCGCTGGCCGCATCGTAGGTGTGCAGGCAGTCATCGTCCACCTGCACCGCAGGGTAGTTGCGGCGCATCAGGTCGGTACGGCACCAGTGGGTGGTGGCATGCAGCCCATCGAGCAGCCCGGCATGCGCCAACAGCAGCGCGCCCGAGCACACCGAGCCCATGCGGCGCACCTGCGGCTCTGCGCCGCGCAGCCATTGCTGCAGCGCGGTGTTGCCCAATTGCGCCATGACGCCATCGCCGCCAGCGACCAGCACGGTGTCCAGCTGCGCCGGGTCCAGCGTGGCCCAGCCGGCATCGGCCACCAGCGCGAACCCTGCCGATGTGGTGACGGGCCCCGCGGCCTCGGCCACCACGTGAAGTGCATACGCAGGTGGCAGGCCGTGGCCCGTGCGCTCGGCATTGGCTGAGCCGAAGACCTGCAGCGGGCCGACCGCGTCCAGGCTCATCACGTCGGGGTAGATCAAGCACGCCACGGTGCGGATGGATGGGGGCATGGAATCAGTGTCGGTGTTTGCCCTGTTGACTGCAATGACAACCATCCCACACATTTGGCCAAATTCGTCTTAGCTTTGGCAGAGCCTGAAAAAAGGTACCTTGCGAGACGGCGGCGCCCGGTTAGTGCCGCCTAGCAGGCGTGCGACGGGGCTAGACTTCCGCTATCGGCCAGAAGCAGCCGGTGACGTTTAGTCAAAGCAGACGCTCAACGAAGTAGGTAAGCGGCCCACCGTAGGCGGGTCAGGGCGTTTGACGAATGCACTGACATTCAGACGGTCCCCTGCCACTCATTCCCGCGGTCATCTCCGGCGGATATTTAAAAACGATGCGTGAATCACTCCCCGTTTGACTACAGGTTGCCTTGCATCGTTGTTCCGTGGACGGAATAAAACTGAATAACAGCATGAGGCCCACAAGGGTTGCAAAGACGAGAATCACGTAAAGTGTCCGGCGGCGATCTTTAGATAGCATGATGTGGCCTATCGTAATGTAGAGCGCATCGAGCCGCAGGCCTTATCTGGTCTGAGTTGGCACTCAAAATGGAATCAGTTCAACCAAAGGGGCGCTATAAATGCAATCTCATCTTGCATTGCATTCAACCCTGGTCAGCGGAACTCAATCGTTATGACTCGTGACATGCCACGCCGCTATCTCACCTCCAGCGAAGCACATGCTGCGCTTCGCCGTGGTAAGGCCATCGAAGTGTTTCTCGGTGCGTGTTCACGCTCAGACTGTCACGGCATTCGCTGGGTGCAGATTCGAGGTTTGCCAAATGGGTGCGAACTTCATCTTTATGAGACGGCGGATCTTGGGTCAGAGGACTACACGGACGTGTATGAGTTCGGTCCGTTGGACCCAGAACTGGAGCAGTCCGAGGCAAATGAGGTGCTGACCTTTTCGAGTTTTGAGGAGTGCCTAAAAACGCTCGAAACTCGCTGGTCTAGCGCCACATCGCGATTGACAAACGAGTTCATGGTCCAAGATGAGTACGCCGACTATTTGCGGAGAGGTCGCGATGCTTAAACTGCCGCTTAAGCGTTGAGTGTCCGTTTTTTTCGGTTGCCACAGACGGCTTCTGGCCGCGTCCTGCCGGCCGGCTGGTCATCACACTTGTCACGACGTGGCCACCTTGACTTGCACGTGCGCGCCGTCCACGAGCTCGCGCAGCCGCTTGTGCATTGAGCCGGTAAGTCCGTAGTGTTCGCGCGCTGGGACCGGGTTGATATTGTCAACTTCGTACTTTCCTTCGCGGAAAATCGGCATGGTAACGAACGTGTAGCACTCGCCAGGTCCGGGCACCTTGCCGGCAGCGTGGAGCTGCTCGACCAAGTTCGGCAGGAACCACTCGTCCGCCAGTTCCGATTTCAGAAGGCTTTCGAAATGCTTGACGGAGTCGGCTACCTGCGTCAGCTCGGCGATACCTGTGTTCAACCACCAGACGCCCCCGGAATCGGGCTCGATGAACACGTCGCCGAGCGATGAAAAGAGCACCGGCATGAACGGCTCGCGAAGGAGCCAGCCCCACGACGCTGCGAGTTCTTGGAGGGCCTCGAGCGGAGGAGTAAATGTGAGCGAAGACCAAGCGACCGACATGCGAGACCTATCCTGTCAATGACTGCTTGCGGGCGAATGGTATTCGCTCGGTGGTGGAGAGATGATCGCCCTTGGCGTCCAATTTGGACAGGTTTTTGCTGTGTCCGCTGGCCGATCTGAGTCATCGCATCGGCGTCGGCATTGCTGTTTGTTCAAGACCCACGCCGAACCTCCAACAGGGCCTGAAGATCAGTGGAGCAATCTGCACAAACGCATCTGCAATGGCGCGCGAATCGAACTTTCAATGTCGGAAACTCGGGCGCTTCCTCAGTTTGGGTGTTGATGACTTTCCCAAAAAATCAATGTCATCGCTCCCCTGTGTCCATCATCGGAAGGTGCATGCGCCCGGCGGCAGATCAAACCGTTTGCGATTGCAGATAGTTCTGCAAGCCCACCTTCTCGATCAGACCAATCTGCTTTTCCAGCCAGTAGGCGTGGTCCTCTTCCGTGTCCCGCAGTTGCAGCAGCAGCAGGTCACGGCTCACGTAGTCGCGCACGCTTTCGCACAGTGCAATGCCCTGCTGCAGGGCGGCGCGGACTTCGTATTCGGTGGCCAGGTCCTTGCGCAGCATCTCGGGCACGGTCTCGCCGGGCGTGAACTCCTTGGGGCGCATGTCGGGGCGGCCGCCCAGCATCAGGATGCGGCGCAGCAGGGCGTCTGCGTGCTGGGTTTCTTCCTGCATCTCATGGTCGAGACGGGTAAAGAGCTTGGTGAAGCCCTGGTCTTCGTAGATGCGCGAATGCGCGAAGTACTGGTCGCGCGCGGCCAGCTCGCCGCGCAGCAGATCCTTGAAATAGTCGATGACTTGGGGGTTTCCCTGCATGTTGTTGTCCTTGGATTCAGGGCAGGGAGTATCGCGCCAGAAGGCATCATTCGATGCAATGTCCCCGTACCTGCGCTTTGCATGCGTCCGGGGATCAGAAGCGTTCGCATTGGGCCGCTGCCTCCACCAGGTCAAGCAGCGGCCCTCAGCTGGGTTTCTCGGTCGAACCGGGTGCTCAGAAGTCCATCTGGGCCGACAGTGTCAGCGTGCGCGGCAGGCCGGTGGTCGAGTAACCGTTGATGCCGGTAATCCAGTACGCCTTTTCACTCACGTTTTCCAGATTGGCGCGCAGCACGAGCGGCTTGCCCGACAGCTTGGTGGTGTAGCGTGCGCCGATGTCCAGCCGCGTCCAGGACGGCGTGCTGAGCGTGTTGTCGGCGTTGCGGTATACGGACGAGGAACTGACGACACGGCCATTGAGGCTCAGGCCCTGCATCCAGGGCGTGTCCCAGTCCAGGCCCAGGTTGAAGTTGTGCTCAGGCACACCCGAGACCTTCTTGCCCTGGTTGACGCCGCCTTGCGTGCGGGTGAGCTTGGCGTCGGTGAAGGCGACGCTGGCCATCAGGCGCAGGCCGCGCTGCACTTCACCATAAGCCGTCAGTTCCAGGCCGCGGTTGCGCTGCTCGCCGTCAAAGCCGTAGTGGTTCAGGCTCGGGTCGATGGCCGACGTCGTGGTGTAGGCGCTGGGTCGCTTGATTTCGTAGACCGCGGCCTGCGTGGTGATGCGGCCCCAGTCTGCTTTCACGCCCATTTCGATCTGCTTGGACTTGAAGGGTGGAATGGTCTGTCCTGCGTTGTCGTAGGCGGGGGTCGCTGTCTCGGACACCTTGCTGCCGCGCGAGAGGCCGGCCGTGTAGTTGGCGTAGACAGAGATGTTCTTGGCGGGTTTGAACACCACGCCTGCCAACGGCGTGGTGCTGCTGGCCTTGTACTGGCTGGTCGATGCGCCCGTTGCCACGTTGAAACCTTCGTAGTCCATCGTCTGCCGGCGCAGGCCCACGGTCACGAGCAGGCTGTCGTTGAAGAAGCCCATGGTGTCGGCGATGGCGAAGCTGTGCTGGTGGTTGTCAACGCTCTTGGCCGGTGCGCCGCGCACGCCCGTCATGGCCGGGGCGGGAACGGGGTTGTACAGGTTGGACGGATTGGTGCCGGCCGAGGTGGCATAGAAATACCCGGTCTCCTGCGCCATGTAGTTCATGCCTATGGCCACGGTGTGCTTGACGGCGCCGGTGTTGAAGCGCTTGCGCAGGCCCACATCGGCGGCCTTGGAGTCGGTGTACTGGTCGTACCACGCGTTGCGCACACTGAAGTTGCCGTTGGCGGCCAGCCCCGAACCGCCGGGGAAGTCCTGCATGTAATCCAGCTTGGACCAGCCCACGCTGCCGTAGACCGTGGTGCTGTCGTTGAGGTCGTGCTCCAGGCGTGAGGTCACGAGCTTGAAGTTGTCCTTGAGTTCGGTGCCTGGGTACCAGACCGAGCGCGTGTCGGGCACGGCAGGGATGCCGCCGGCGGTGGGCAGCGTGATGTGGTTGCGGAAGTTGTCGGTCTCTCCGCGCGTGGCGGTGGCGTCGAGCGACCAGCGGGTGCGTGCGCCCGCGTAGTCCAGCGCGATGGAGCCGAGGTTGAGGTTCTGCTTGCCGTTGTCGGTGGTGCCTTCACCACCGCGCACCAGGCCGTTGAGGCGCACGCCCCATTCGTTGTCTTGGCCGAAGCGGCGGCCCATGTCCAGGTGGGCTGCAAAATTGGACTTGCTCATGTAGGTGCTGGTCAGGCGCGTGAGCGGCGCGTCGCCCGCGCGTTTGAGCACCGTGTTGATGCTGCCGCCGACGCTGCCATTGGGGCCGACGCCGCTCGTCAGCGCGCCGGGGCCCTTCAGCACTTCCACACGCTCGATCATTTCGAGGGGAATGCGCGTGGACGGGGCCAGGCCGTACAGGCCGTTGATGGCGAGGTCGCCATTGCCCACGGTGAAGCCGCGAACCTGAAAATCGTCGCCGAAGCCGCCGCGCGACGCCATGGGGCGCACCGAGGCATCGTTCATCACCACGTCGGAGACGCTTTGTGCCTGCTGGTTCTGGATCAGTTCGGACGTGTAGTTGGTGGTGCTGAAGGGCACGTTCATCAGATCCACCTTGCCCAGCAGGCCCAGGTCGCCGCCGCGCGCCAGTTGGCCGCCGGAGTAGGTCTTTTGCAGGCCGCCGATGGCCTCGGCCTGGTCGGAGACGACCACTTCGTCCAGGGCCGTCTTGCTGGCGGTCTGCGCGCCCACGCCGACCGCGGCGATGGCAAAGCCCGCGCCCAGGCATTGCCGGACCAGGCGGGTAAGGCGGGTGGGCGCGAAGTGCAAGTCGGCACGGCGGGCGTGGCGGGCGTGTGAAGGGTGGTTCATGACAGTCATGGTTGGGTTGAAGAAAACGGAATGGGGACGGCCGCGGTCAGAGGTGCCAGAGCGGCAACCGGGATGACGGATGCGGGGGGAGGGGGAGGGTGGTGGTCTACAGTCCCCATGTCAGAAGTTGGCGCGCAGCGAGACCACCACGTTGCGCGGGTCGCCGTAGTAGTTGTTGAAATAGCGGGCGTTGGGCGCGAACTTGGCGTAGTACACCTTGTCCAGAACGTTGTTCACGTTGACCTGCACCGAGTACTTGGCGTCGATGCGGTAGCCGAGCATGGCGTCGATCACCGCATACCCGCCCTGGCGCGACGTGACGTCGCCAGCGGTCACATAGCCATCGCTCTGCACCCGCGCGCCGGCGCCGATGCTCCAGCCCCGCAGTGCGCCGTCCAGCCGGTGCTTGGCGAACAGCCGCAGCGCGTGGCGCGGGTCGATGCTGCGCAGTGGCTGGCCGGCATTGGCGGGGTCCGCATCGCGCAGGTAACGGGTGCGGGTGTGGGTGTAGCCCGCCAGCACCTGCCAGCCGGGCCGTGGCTCGCCGGACACCTCCAGCTCCAGGCCCTGGCTGCGTGTTTTGCCGCCCGCCACTTGGCAGTGGCCGGCGGGGTTGCTGGGGCAGCCTTGCGGGCTGCCCAGGTCGTCCATGGCCCGGCCCACCTGGTGGATGCGAAACAGCGACAGCGACGCCGCGAGCCGGCCGTCCATGAACTCGCCCTTCACGCCCGCCTCGACGTCCTTGCCACGGATGGGAGCCAGCAGCCGTCCGTCCGCGCCCTTGGCGTCCTGCGGCGTGAAGGTTTCGGCGTAGCTGCCGTACAGGCTCAGGTGGTCGCCCAGGTCGTAGACCAGGCCTGCGTAGGGCGTGACTTCGTGCGCCACGCTGTAGTTGCTGGCGGGGGCGGCAGGCACGCGGTAGCGCCACCCGCTGATGCGCGCACCGACGATCGCCGAGAGCGGGTCGCTCAGCGACACGCGGGCCATGGCGTACGCGCCCTGCTGCCCTGTGCGCGACGACGGCGCGGTGTAGGCCGTGCCGTTGCCGGGGCTGTAGAAGGGCTCGGGGTAGCTGGTGGCGGGGTTCCAGGTGCGCAGGTCCACACCCTGCAGGGGGCTTACGTCCCAGTGACCGCTGGTGCCGGTGGTGCGGATGTGCAGGGTGTCGGCGCCCAGGCTCAGGGTGTGGGTGCGGCCCAGCAGCTCGAACGGGCCGGTGGTCGACAGGGCCAGGGCGCCCTGGTCGCTGGCTTCTGCGCCGTAGATGGAGGTGCTCACGTCGACCAGGTACGGGTCGGTGCTGCTCGCGCTGGTGAACGAGGTTTGCTTGAAACCGTCTGAGCGCAGCCGGTTGTGGGCGGCGCTCAGGCGCATGCTCCAGCCGTTGCCGGCGCGGTGCGCCAGCTCGATGAAGGCCTGGTCGTTGTGCCGGTCCCACCGATTCCAGTCGGTGCCCAGGTAGGTGCTGCGCGGCAGGTGCAGTTGCGTGCCGTCGATGCCTGCGGGCAGCCCGCCCCAGGCGCCGGTCGCATCCAGTGCGGTGTGCTGCAGGCTCGCCGTGAGCGTGGTGCCTGGGGCCAGGTCTGCCTCGACCACGCCGTAGAGCAGTTGGCGGTCCTCGGCCCGCGCCTGCTGGAAGAACTTCTTGCCGTCGGCCACGGCCACCAGCCGGCCGCGCACGCTGCCTGCATCGTTGAGCGGGGTGGACATGTCCGCGTCGATACGGCGGCGGCTCCAGGTGCCCAGCGTCACACCTGCAGAGGCCTCGAATCCACGCTCAGGGCGCTTGCGCACCATGTTGACGGTGGCCGAGGGGTTGCCCGCGCCGCGCAACAGGCCCGCCGCGCCGCGCAGCACTTCCACCCGGTCGAGCACTGCGGTGTCGGGCTGGATGAAGATCGAGGCCGAGGTGTTCTGGCTCAGCGCCATGCCGTCCACCTGCAGCGCATCGATCTGGTGACCCCGGGCGTAGTAGTTCACACGCTCGCTGTCGGTGTAGTCCACCGTGATGCCGGGGGTGTGCTGCATCACCGCGTGCAGGTCCGGCAGGGCGCGGTCGTCCAGCCACTGGCGCGTGAGCACGGTGACCGGCTGCGCTATGCCGCGCACCGGTTGCGGGCCCGCAAAGACTGTGGCGGTGCTGGCGGTGTACGAGCCCGACTGCTCGGTGCGGGCGGTAGGCGCGGTGGCCGTCACCGTGACCGGGGCCAGCACCTGCGCGCCGCTGGCCTCGGGCGCAACTGCTCTTGGGATGGCGCGCAGGGTGTAGACGCCGCTCGATGCGCGCACGGCCTGCAGGGCGCTGTCCTCCAGCAGCCGGGCAAAGCCGGCCTCCACCGTGTACCGGCCCTGCAGCCCGGGCGATTGCTGTGGCCCCAGCTGGGCCGCGTCGAACGACAGCGCCACCCCAGCAGCATGGGCAAACTGGCTTACCACCACGGCCAGCGGCCCGGGGGCAATGGCATATGCGCGCGCCGTGTCGCCGCCGGGCGCCTGGTCTGCGGTTGCGGCCTGGGCAGGCTGGGCCTGGGCCACCGGGCCGGCCACGGCCACGCACAGCGCAGCGCTCAGCAGCGCGGCACGGGCCAGGCAGGCAGGGGTGGCGGATGGCATGGATTCTTCTGGGCGCTCAGCGGGTTCATTGGTATGCCGCTCAAGGCACGCCAAACCTGCAAACCCGGGGTCAAAAAAATTTCGCGAGTTATGCAGTCAATGCCATTTAAGGTGCCTGCCGCTTGACTGGTAATGCTTTGTAGCTACTATTTTTGTAGCAATGCCGGTGTGAGGCACCGGGCGGTCAAAGCCGTTCCAGCGCCTCCACCCGCACCCAGTAGCGCGTGTGGCTGCGCAGCTGCAGCGGAAACCGGCTGACCAATGCCGCCAGCGCGCGGTCGGTGTCGTTCACCGGGAAGGCGCCCGACACCCGCAGGGCCGCCACCTCCGGCGCGCAGCCCAGGTGGCCGGGGCGGTAGCGGGCCAGCGCCGCGATCAGTGTGCCCAGCGGCATGTCCACTGCGATCAGCCCGCCGTCGCGCCAGCTGGCGTCGAACGGGTCGGCGGCCACGGGGGGCTCTGCCGCCAGCGGGGTGAAGCGTGTCTGTTCGCCCGCCTGCAGCTCGCGTGGCATGCCCTCTGCCGGCAGCACACGCACGGCCTTCTCCTGCACGCTCACGTGGCACTGGCCGTCGCCCTGCAACTGCACGGAAAAGCGCGTGCCCATTGCCACGATGCGGCCCTGGCTCGTCACCACGCTGAAGCGGCGGCCCTGCGCATCGGGCTGCGTGGCCACCAGGATGCGCCCGGTGTGCAGGCGCAGCAGGCGTTCGCGGTCGTTGAATTCCACACCCACCGCCGTGCCGGTGTCCAACGCCAGCAGCGAGCCATCGGGCAGGGTGATGTCGCGCCGCTCACCCACGGCGGTGCGGTGCGTGGCCTGCCATTCCTGCCAGGGCAGGGTGCGCCACGACAGCAGCGCCGCCGAGCCCACACCCACCCCCGCGGCCAGGCTGCGCAGCACGGCGCGCCGGGGCGGCCGGCTGCGCTCGCCCAGCGCCTGCCGCGCCAGCGGCGCCGGGATGCGGCCCAGCTGCGCGCCCACGGCCTGCACCTTTTGCCAGGCGCGCTGGTGGGCCGGGTCGGCAGCGTGCCAGTCCTGCCAGGCACGGTGGTCGTCGTCGGCGGCAGCCGCGGTGTGGTCGCGCAGGCGGGTGTGCCAGGCGGCAGCCTCGCGCAGCGCGCGGCGCTCGGTGTCGGTGGGCTGGCTGCTCACGGCGCTGGCGCCCTTCGATCTTTCGGTCGCGGGGGCACTCAATCTTCCAACACCAGGGCGCAGTGCTCCATGGCCCGCGTGAGGTAGTTGCTCACGCTGCGCAGCGATATGCCCAGGCGCTGGGCGATCTCGGGGTAGGTCAGCTCCTCGAATTGCGCCAGCACAAAGGCCTCGCGCACCTTGGGCGGCAGGCTGCCGAGCATGCGGTCCACGTTGATCAGGGTCTGCTGCATGATGGCCTGCTCCTCGGGCGAGGGCGCCATGTCTTCGGGCAGCACGGCCAGGTAGTCCAGGTAGGCCTGCTCCAGCGAGCGGCGCCGAAAAAAGTCGGCCACCAGCCCGCGCGCCACCGTGGCCAGGTAGCGCTGCGGCTCGCGGATCTCCTCCACCGGCGTGTCCGACCGCAGCACGCGCACGAAGGTGTCGTGCGCCAGGTCTGCGGCATCGTCACGGTTGCCCAGCCGCTTTCTCAGCAGGCTCTGCAGCCAGGTGTGGTGGTCCAGGTAAAGGCTCTGCAAGGTACGGGCGCGCGCGGGACAGGGGAGGGTCGAAACAGGGCGGCAATGCCAGCCGGCACGGGGGCCGTTGGCATTGCGGGATGGTAATGAGAACTACTATCAGTATCAATTATGCCTGTCCCCACGCCCCACGGGGTTGCCATTCGCGCGGAGCCCCCGCGCGGGCGGGCACAATACCGGCCACCATGCTGACCTACCCCCACATCGACCCCGTCGCCCTGCAGCTCGGCCCGCTGGCCATTCACTGGTATGGGCTGACTTACCTGGCGGCTTTCGGCCTGTTCATGTTCCTGGGCATCCGGCGCCTGCGCCACGAGCCCTTTGCCTCCATCACCGGCCCGGGCGCCTGGACGCGCAAGGATGTCGAGGACATCCTCTTCCTGGGGGTGGCGGGCGTGGTGGTGGGCGGCCGGGTGGGCTACTGCCTGTTCTACAAGCCGGGCTACTACCTCACCCACCCGCTGGAGATCTTTGCCGTGTGGCAGGGCGGCATGGCCTTTCACGGCGGGCTGCTGGGCGTCATCGTGGCGATGATCTGGTTCGCACACTCGCGCAAGCGCCCTTGGCTGCAGGTCGCCGACTTCGTGGCGCCCTGCGTGCCCACGGGCCTGGCGGCCGGGCGGGTGGGTAATTTCATCAACGGCGAACTCTGGGGGCGCTTTTCCAGCCCCGACCTGCCCTGGGGCATGGTCTTCGCGCACAGCGGATCAATGCAGCCGCGCCACCCGTCACAGGTCTACCAGTTCTTGCTGGAAGGCTTGCTGCTGTTCGTGCTGCTGTGGCTGTATGCCCGCAAGGAACGCCGCCAAGGCCAGGTGGCCGCCGCCTTCCTGTTCGGCTACGGGGTCTTCCGCTTCATCGCCGAATACTTCCGCGAGCCGGACGCCTTCCTGGGCGTGCTGTCGCTGGGCATGAGCATGGGCCAGTGGCTGTGCGTGCCGATGATCGTGGGCGGTATTGCGCTGTGGCTGTGGGCGCAGCGCCAGCCTGTGGTGGCGCTGGGTGCAAGGTAAAAATAGCCTCTACCGCTTGATGGTAAAGCGCCAGAAGCTATCAATTAAATAGCAAATTCGAAAACGAAGCCGCTGGGCCCTCATCAGGCCAGCGGCTTTTTCATGAAGGCCAGGTACTGCCCCGGAAGGTAGTCCTCGATACGGGCGAACTCTGTGTACCCCTGCTGCATGTAGAAGCCCCGCGCCTGCCATTCGAAGGTGTCGAGCCTGGCGTGGTGCGCACCGAGCGTGCGCCCTTGCGCCTCTGCCCAGCCCAGCAGGTGAGTGCCCAGGCCTTGACCGCGGTGGTCGTCGGCGACCCACAGCACGTCGATGTTCAGCCAATACACGAACACGAAGCCACGGATGCCGCCCACCAGTCGCCCTTGCGCATCGCGTGCATCCAGGCGCACGGGCTGCTGGGCAGGGTATTCGCCGACGAAGCGATAGTTGTACTGGCGCAGTTGGCGGCCCAGTGTGCCGTCGCGCAGATCGTCGTCGGTCGGCGGTGCAAAGGTCAGGTGGGAGAGCATCGGCGCGAGTATGCGCGCGGTAGGTGATCAGTTCGGTGCAGTCGCCCCGCGCCGCAGCATCGTCCACAACGCCGCCGCCACGATCAACGCCCCCCCGGCCCAACCTGCGATGCTGAGGCTCTCCCCCAGCCACAGCACGGCAAACAGCGCACCAAACGCAGGTTCGCTGCCCATCAGCAGGCCGACGCGCGACGGCGAGCTGTGGCGCAGGGCCCAGTTCTGCACCACGAAGGCGAACACCGTGCAGCCCAGCACCAGATAGACGCAGGCGAGCCAGAACCCTGCGTCGCCAGGCAGCGGTGGCAGGCCGCCGGGCAGGGCCAAGGCCAGCGCCACGCTGCCCAGCGCAATGACGCCGGCCTGCACGGCCGTCAAGGCCAGCACCGGTGCGTTGCGGCGGCGGGTAAGGCGGCTGGTCTGGCACACGGTGATGGCGCGCAGCACGGCAGCGGCCAGCATCAGGGCGTCGCCCCAGCCCCAGTGGCCGTTGAGGCCGCCGCTGAGCAGCGCAGCGCCCACCAGGGACACCCCGGCAAACACAAACATCGCCCGCGCGGGCCGCTGGCCCAGCAGAGCCCATTCGGCAAACGGCGTGAACACCACGCACAGGCTGATGAGGAACGCCGCGTTGCTGGCCTGCGTGAGCGCCAAGCCAAAGGTCTCGCACACAAAGATGCCCATCAGCAAACCGCCCAGTGGCAGCCCCGCCGCCAGTGCGTCCCGCTGCTCCGCGCGGCTGGCGCGCAGCAGGGCCGGCAGCAGCAGCACAAAGGTCAGCCCGAACCGCACCGCCAGAAAGCCCAGCACCGGGTAGAACACCAGGGCCCCCTTGGCCACGCCGTAGCTGGTGCCCCAGACCACGGCGACCAGCAGCAGTGCGGCATCGGCCAGCCGGGGTGCGAGAGGGGAACGGGTCGGGGCTGTGAGTGTGGTCATGGGGCAGGGTGGCTACGCAGGCGGGCAGACAAAGAAGACGCTCGGGCGATTATTCATTTGCGCCTGCACATTGATAATCGCTGCTGTAGAACATCACTTGTGCGCCATGGGCATCAATCAACCTCTCGACAGCCTCTCCGACATGGCCGTGTTCGCGCGGGTGGTCGAGGCCGGAAGCTTCTCGGCTGCCGCACGGCAACTGGGCATCACCCCTTCGGCCGTGAGCCGCCAGGTGGCCCGGCTGGAGGGCGCCCTGCGCGTGCGGCTGCTGGAGCGCACCACCCGCAAGCTCAAGCTCACCGACGGGGGCGCGGCAGCCTATAGCCGCTGCCAGTCGATGGTGGCCGCCGCCCGCGAGGTGTGGGCGCTGAGCGACACCCACACTGGCGAGCCCACCGGCATGGTGCGCATGAGCATGCCCAAGGCCGTGGGGCGGCAACTGGTACACCCGCTGGTGCTGTCGTTTCTGCAGAAGTACCCGCAGGTGGATGTGCAACTGCTCATCACCGACCGGGTGGTGGATCTGTTCCAAGACCCCATCGACCTGGCCCTGCGCGTGACCGACACACCGCCCCCCGGCCTGGCGGGTCGGCCCCTGGCCCCGCTGCCGCACATCGTGTGCGCCAGCCCCCAGTACCTGGCGGCGCACGGCCACCCGGCGCACCCGCGCGACCTGGAACAGCATGCGTGCATCTACCTGGGCGAAGACGAGCGCGACAGGCACTGGCGCTTTGAGCGGGGCACCGAAGCGGCCACGGTGGCCGTGCGCGGGCGCTATGTGGCCAACCACAGCGAAGTGCGGCTGGAGGCCGCGCTGCACCACCTGGGCATTGCCAGCCTGCCGGGCTTTGCAGCGCGCGCTGCGTTGCAAAGCGGCGCCCTGGTGCAGGTGCTGCCCGATTGGGATCACAAGACAGCGTATGCCGGCATGGCCTGGCTGCTGTACCCACCCAACCGCTTCTTGCCGGCCAAGCTGCGGGTGTGGATCGACCACCTGGTGCAGGGGTTCGAACACGTTGTGTGACGTGGACCCGTGCGCACCTGGCAAGAGAGCAAGGTGTCAGCTGCCGGCGATATAGGCGGGCGTCACTGCAGTGCGAATGGGTGCCGCGGATGTCGCGTTTTCACCCCAAAACAGGTTTTTGACGGTGCACAGCATTCTGTGCTGGTGTTTTTTCGCAACCGTTCTCATAATTATGGAAAATTATGCGAGTTGTCGAAGGAACCATCCGGTTGGCTGTTTTTTAAACAACGATGGCTTCCAGATGCCGACAGCGCCACTAGGTAGAAACCCACGGTTCAACCGCTTGCTCCCACCATTTAGCTGTTTTCACCATGCGCCCCATCCCCAATTCCCTGCATGACGAAGCCGCGGCGCGGCTGCGGGAGCAGATTTTTGCGGGTGCGTTGCCTCCCGGCAGCTTTCTGGACGAAGCTGCGCTGTGCGAGCGGCTCGAGATCTCGCGCACCCCGCTGCGCGAGGCGCTCAAGGTGCTGGTGGCCGAAGGGCTGCTGCGCCACGAGCCGCGCCGGGGCTGCTTTGTGGCCCAGATCACCGAGCGCGACCTGGACGACCTGTTCCCCGTCATCGCGCTGCTCGAAGGCCGTGCCGCCCATGAGGCCACGCGCAAGGCCGGCGCCGCAGACGTGGCGGCGCTCGAGGCGCTGCACCAGCGCCTGCAGCAGTGCGCAGCCGACGGCCTCATCACCGACTACTACGAAGCCAACTACGCCATCCACGAGGCCTTCATCACGCTGGCCGACAACCGCTGGCTGGCCCAGGTGATCGGCGACCTGCGCAAGATCCTGCGCCTGGCACGGCTGCAGACGCTGCACGCGCCCGGCCGCCTGCAGCAAAGCCTGGCCGAGCACCTGACCGTATTCGCTGCATTGAAGGCCCGCGACTGCGACGCCGCCGAAGAGGCCATGCGCACCCATCTGTTGCGCCAGCGCGATGCGCTGCGCGACGTAGCCCGCAACCAGCAATCGAGGCTGACACCATGATGAACACCACCCCTGAATGGATTGCCCGCAGCGTCTCGCGCCTGCGCACCGCAGCACCTGCGGCCGACAAGGCCACTGACAAGGCCGCCGACAAGACCACATCCAAGGCCGCGATCGACAAGACCGTGACCGACGTGGTCGCCAAGGTTGCGCCGCCGCGGTCCACGCACGAGCGGCTGCAGGCCACGCTGCGGCGCGGGCAAGAGTCCCTGTCGCCGCGCGCGCTGCGCCGCCTGCTGGCCGACCTGCAGGAGGTCATCGCCCCGCAGGTGAGCGAGATCGAAGGCGGGCGCCGCGCCCAGGCCGTGGCCGAGTGGTATGCCAAGGCCGAGCCCGAAGAGCGCCGCGACATGTGGCTGCTGATGTGCGAGCAGTTCGCGCCCGACGCCACCCGCTTCAAGTCGGCCCGCCAGCGTTACGAGGCCGCGGCCGGCACCGCCGAAGAGGGCCAGGCGGAGATCAGCCTGCGCCGCGCCATGGTCACGCCGCGCACACGGCTGCTGCAGCGCTTTGCGGTGTTTCCCGAAGGCATGCGCTTCCTGGTGGACATGCGGGCCGAGCTGCTGCCGCTGCTCAAGGCCGACAAGCGCCTGCTGGCGCTCGATGCCGAGATGGAGCATTTGTTCTCCACCTGGTTCGACGTGGCGTTTTTGCAGTTGCGCCGCCTGTCGTGGGACTCGCCCGCCTCGCTGCTCGAAAAGCTCATCAAGTACGAAGCCGTGCACGACATCCGCAGCTGGGCTGACTTGAAAAACCGGCTGGACAGCGACCGCCGCTGCTACGGCTTCTTCCACCCGCGCCTGCCCGACGAACCGCTGATCTTTGTCGAGGTGGCGCTGCTGGACAAGATCTCGTCCAGCATCACGCCGCTGCTGGACGAAGCGGCGGCGCCTGCGGACATCACCCGCGCCACCACCGCCATCTTCTACTCCATCAGCAACACCCAGACGGGCCTGCGCGGCGTGAGCTTTGGCGACTCGCTCATCAAGCACGTGGTGGAGACGCTGAACGCCGAGTTCCCGCGCCTGCGCACCTTTGCCACGCTGTCGCCCATCCCCGGCTTTCGCGCCTGGCTGGGCAAGCACGCCGGTGCGATGCTGGAGCGCCTGGACGACAAGCGCCGCGCCGAGCTGGGCCGCGCGGTGGGCTTCGAGCCGCCGCAACCCACGCACCTGCTGGCCGCCATCGACAAGGCACTGGAGCTGGACGCCAAGTCGCCCGTGCGCCAGATGCTGCTCGAATGCGCCGCGCACTACCTGGGCCGCGAGCTGCTGGAGGGCAAGCCCGTGGACCCGGTGGCACGTTTTCACCTGGGCAACGGCGCCCGCGTGGAGCGGCTCAACTGGGCGGGCGATCCGTCCACCAAGGGCGTCAAACAATCGTACGGGTTGATGGTCAACTACCTGTACGACTTGAAGCGCATCGACAAGCATCGCAGCTTGCTGGCGCAGGGCAAGGTACCGGTGTCGGGGGACATCGACACCTTGTGCCGCGGCTGACACCACGCTGGACAACGTGGGGCCCAACTGCCGCCCACCGCCTGCACATCGACCCGATGGCCCGCGCCGCAAGTCACGGTTCTGGTAGAAGTGCAGGCTGCGGACGGCAGCGACACCCACGGCGTGCGCGGTGCCGGCTTTCCATTTCAACAACGACGACAGGAGACAAGACATGACACAGACAACGCAATTCCACGACCGAGCGGTGCAACGCCGCAGCCTGCTGGTGGGCGCCGCCGCCGCAGGGCTGGGCCTGGCCAGTGGCGGCAGCTGGGCCCAGGCATCGGCCTGGCCCACCAAGCCCGTCAACCTGGTGGTGCCGTTTCCGGCCGGCGGGGGCACCGACGCGTTCGCACGGCCGCTGGCGGCCCAGTTCGCCAAAGCCACCGGCAAGACGCTGGTGATCGACAACCGCGGCGGCGCAGGCGGCACCGTGGGCGCCAGCTTTGCCGCCAAGGGCGCGCCCGATGGCTACACGCTCTTCATGGGCGCCGTGCACCATGCCATCGCGCCGTCGATGTACCCCAAGCTCGACTACGACATCGAGAAAGACTTCGTCCCGCTGTTCCTGCTGGCCAACGTGCCCCAGGTGCTGGTGGTCAACCCCAAGAACGTGCCGGTGAGCAACTTCCAGCAGTTCATGGAATACGTCAAGCGCAACCCCGCCAAGCTCAACTACGGCTCGGCCGGCGCGGGCACCTCGCACCACCTGGCGGGCGAGCTGTTCAAGCAGCAGACCAACACCTTCATCACGCACATCCCCTACCGCGGCGCCGGCCCTGCGCTGCAGGACCTGATCGGCGGCCAGGTGGACATGATGTTCGACGGCCTGGGTTCCTCGGCCAACCACATCAAGGGCGGCCGGGTGAAGGCGCTGATGGTGTCCGGCACCAAGCGCAACCCCGCCTTCCCCGACGTGCCCTGCGCCGCCGAGGTCGGCCTGCCCGACTACACCGTGACCACCTGGTACGGCCTGTGGGCCCCCAAGGGCACGCCCGCCGACCTGCAGGCCCGCATCGTGGACGAGGTGCGCAAACTGGGCATGGCCGACGAGCTGAAAACCATCTGGGCGAACAACGGTGCCGACTACGGCGGGCTGTCGCAGCAGCAGTTCGCGGCGATGGTCAGCAGCGAGGTCAAGCGCTGGGCGGCGGTGGTGAAGGCCTCCGGCGCGAAACTAGATTGACCCCCTGTGGCGCTGCGCGCCTCGGTGGCAGTGCCAGAGGCACAGCCTCTTCGGCCTGTCCAAGCCTGCGCAGGCAGGCTTGGAGCCGCAGGCCTCAGCCCCTGAAGGGGGACGCCACCCGTGGCTCGGCGAAGCCGGTTCCACGGTGGCGCTGGCGATGGCGCCGCGCCGGTTTCAACGGGCGATGGCACTACTCCGGTTTCGACGTTCAGCGGACGTGCAAAAAGTGATGGATGGGCACTATGTCGGGTGAAGTGGTGGTAGCGGATGCGGGTGAGCGCGGCGTGGTGCAGGTCACGCTGCGGCACACCGGGCGCCTGAATGCGATGTCGCGTGCGATGTGGCGGCATTTGCGGGAGGTGTTCACAGGCATCCAGCAGCGGTCCGACGGGGGTGACGACAGCGTGCGCTGCGTGATCGTGGCGGGGGAGGGCGGGGCGTTCTGTGCGGGGGGCGATATCTCCGAGTACCCCGCGTTCCGTTTTGATGCCGCTGCCTTGCGCGACTTTCACGAGAACGATGTGTGGGGCGGTCTGGCCGCCATGCTGGCGTGCGACGTGCCCATCGTGGCGCGCATCGACGGGGCGTGCATGGGGGCGGGGGTGGAGATTGCCGCCTGCTGCGACATCCGCATTGCGGGCCAGGCCGCGCGTTTCGGGGCGCCGATTGCCAGGCTGGGGTTTCCGATGGCCCCGCGCGAGGCGCAGCTGGTGGCCGGCGCGGTGGGCGATGTGACGGCACGCCAGATGCTGCTGGAGGCCGCCACCTTCAACGCCAGCGACATGCTCGCGCGCGGCTTTCTGAGCCGCGTGGTGGCCGATGACGCGGTAGCCACCGAGGCCCTGGCCAGTGCGGTGCGCGTCGCCGCCCTGGCGCCACGCGCCGCGCGCATGAACAAGCAGACGTTTCGGGCATTGAAAACGCCGCTACCGCTGGATGGACAAGCGCCACCAGCTATCGAAAATATAGTGAATTCCCTGCCTGGACCGTATGCCTATGCCGACAGTGCCGAGCACCGCGAGGGCATCACCGCCTTTCTTGAAAAACGCCCGCCCGCGTTCTGAAGGCAGCACTGTCGGCCCGCATGCGTCCCACAAGTTTTTCTGACCAGACCAGACTTGCCTGAACTGCCTGAACTGCCTGAATTTACGATTTGACAACTCGACCGATTCAATCCAACAACCTCGCCTGACTGCCATGAGCCAACACAACCTTTTCAGCGCGCTGCGCGCCGCCTTTCCCTCCGACCTGGCCAGCGCCGCCGTGGAAACCACGGCGCCGGACGGCACCGAGCTGGTCTACAGCTGGGACGACCTGGAGCGCGCCAGCGCCCGCATCGCCAACCTGCTCGCATCGCTGAAGCTGCCCGAGGGCAGCCGCGTGGCTGTGCAGGTCGAAAAATCGGTCGAGGCCATGCTGCTGTACCTCGCCACGCTGCGCGCGGGCTACGTGTTCCTGCCGCTCAACACCGCCTACCAAAGCGCCGAGATCGAATACTTCATCGGCAACGCCGAGCCCGCCGTGGTGGTCTGCACGCCCGGCAACTTCGGCTGGGTCAGCAAGATCGCGTTCACCCAGGGCACGGGCCATGTGTTCACGCTGGGCGATGACCGCACGGGCAGCCTGCTGGAGCGCGCCGCGCACCACAGCGACGTGCACACGCCGGTGACCCGGTCGGCCGACGACCTGGCCGCCATCCTGTACACCAGCGGCACCACCGGCCGCAGCAAGGGCGCGATGCTCACGCACGGCAACCTGCTGTCCAACGCGCAGGTGCTCAAGGAGTACTGGGGCTGGAAGTCTGGCGACGTGCTCATCCACGCGCTGCCCATCTTCCACGTGCACGGCCTGTTCGTGGCCATCCACGGTGCGCTCATCAACGGCAGCAAGATGATCTGGTTTGCCAAGTTCGACCCCAAGGCGGTGCTGGCCGCCATGCGCCGCGCCACCGTCTTCATGGGCGTGCCCACGCTGTACGTGCGCCTGCTGGCCGAGCCGGGCCTGACGAAAGAGGCGGCCAAGAACATGCGCCTGTTCGTCGCGGGCTCCGCGCCGCTGCTCATCGAGACCTTCAACGAATGGCAGCAGCGCACCGGCCACACCATCCTGGAGCGCTACGGCATGAGCGAGACCATCATGCTCACCTCCAACCCGTATGCGGCCGACGCCCGCCACGGCGGCCAGAGCGAGCGGCGCGGCGCCACCGTGGGCTTTGCGCTGCCCGGCGTGGGCCTGCGCGTGGTGGATGACGCCAACCAGCCGTTGCCCGTGGGCGAGATCGGCGCCATTCAGGTGCAGGGGCCCAACGTGTTCAAGGGCTACTGGCGCATGCCCGAGAAGACGGCCGAGGAATTCACCGCCGATGAACAGGGCGGCAAGTGGTTCAAGACCGGCGACGTGGGCAAGGTGGACGAACGAGGCTACATCAGCATCGTCGGCCGCAGCAAGGACCTGATCATCAGCGGCGGCTACAACGTCTATCCCGCCGAGATCGAGGGCTACATCAACGACATGCCCGGCGTGGCCGAAAGCGCCCTGGTCGGCGTGCCCCACCCGGACTTCGGCGAGGTGGGCGTGGCGGTGGTGATTGCCAAGCCCGGCGCGCAGCTCGATGGCGACGCCATCGTGGCCAAGCTCAAGACCCAACTGGCCAACTTCAAGATCCCCAAGCGCTGCTTCGTCGCCACCGAGCTGCCGCGCAACACCATGGGCAAGGTGCAGAAGAACTTGCTGCGCGATCAGCACAAGGGGCTGTTCGCCTGATCGGCATCGGCTGACCGGCTGATCCGCCAGGTGCCCGCTGCTCCGGGCCGCCTGGCCTACCACGCTGCGGGCAGCGTGGTGTGCTGAAGAAGGAACGGCGTCGCTGCGAATGACTCGCACGGCGCCGTTTTTTGCATCGGCGTTTCGCTGACGGTGCTCTACAGTGGCGCGCACCGCACCACCATTTGATCGAGCCGCCACCATGCCCTTCCTGCGCGCACACCCGTCCCCGTCCCTTGGCCTGGCAGCAGTGGCACTGCTCACGGTGGCACTGGCTGCACAGCCGGTGCACGCGCGGCTGCAGGAATCGCAGATCGACGTGCCCGTCGAGGTGGTCGATGGCTACGGCAAGCGCATCGCGCAGCCGATCCGCGTCACCGTGTGGTCGGACGATGCCAACCCGACCCCGGCACCCGTGATGGTGCTGGGCCATGGCCGATCGGCCCAGCCTGAAAAGCGCGCCGGCCTGGGCCGCGCACGCTTGTCCAAGGAATCGGCATTTTTCGTACGCCGCGGCTTCATCGTGGCTGTGCCCACCCGCGTGGGCTATGGCGTCAGCGGCGGTGAAGACATCGAAAACAGCGGCCCGTGCCAGAGCAAACGCTACTCACCCGGGTACGCCGCTGCCGTGCAGCAGACGCTGCAAGTGCTGCAGGTGGTGCGCCAGAGGCCGGACGCCGCCAAGGACAAAGCGGTGGTGATGGGCCAGTCCTACGGTGGGGCTACCGCCATTGCGGTGGGGGCCCTGCAGCCCGCCGGGGTGCAGGCCGTGATCAACTTTGCAGGCGGTGGCGGCGGCAACCCGGAGACGCAGCCCGGCAGGCCTTGTGCACCGCAGCAGTTGGAGCAGATGTTCGCGCGGTACGGCGCCACGCTGCGCATCCCTTCGCTCTGGGTCTACACGGAAAACGATCTCTACATGGGCGCCACGCACCCCCGGGAGTGGTTCGCCGCCTTTCGCGCAGCGGGAGGAACGGGGGAGTTCATCCAGTTCCCTCCGCACGGCGAGGATGGGCACCTGGTCTTCTCCCGCGCACCGCAACTGTGGCAACCGCGCGTGGCTGACTTTCTGGACCGCAACGGCTTTCCTGCACCGGCGCCTTCGGCACGGGCGCCTGCTGCTCAGCTGCAGCTGGAAAAGACGGTGCCCGCGCAGGACAACGGTGAGGATTGACACCGGACACCGGACACCGGACACACGGAGGACCTGCACCGGTCGAACTCACACCGACCTCCACCGGGCGTGAGGGCCACAACGGCTACTTCGGCGGGGTTGCGCAGCGCCTGCTGTCGCGGGCGCGGTCGCTCTCAACCCCCTGTGCCCTCACGCCGCCTTGGGTTCGTCGGCGCAAAAAATGCACGCTGCGGCGGGCACTGCAATGCCCCCGCTCTCCACCGCCCCATGGCTGCAGCAATGCTCCAGCCACGCGGCCACCAGCTTGTAGACCGACAGATTGGTGCGTGCGGTGGGGGCGCACAGGTAGTAGCCCAGCGGGCTTTGAAAACGCTCGCCCAGCGGCTCCACCAGTGACCCCGCCTGCAGCTCGTCTTCCACCAGGCAGGTCGGCACGATGCCCACGCCGAACCCCGACACCGCGGCGCGGATGATCAGCGAGTACAGGTTGAACCCGGGCCCGAAGCGGCTGCCGCTGGTGTCGCACTGGTTCGCCTCCATCCAGTCATGCCATGCCAGGGGCACCTCGATGTGCTGCAGCAGCGTGGCCTGCTGTAGGTCGGCAGGCGTGCGCAGGGGCAGGGCGTCGCGCAGCTGCGGGCTGCAGACGATGCTCGTCTCCTTGCCGATCAGGTAGCGCGCATTGGCGCTGGGCCAGTTGCCGTAGCCATACTGGATCGCCGCGTCGAACTCGTACGGCACCGCAAAGTCGTGCGCGTGCTGGTAGCGCACGAAGTTCAGCGACACCTGGGGCAGCGTGCGCTTGAAGTGGCCCAGCCGCGGAAAGAGCCACTGCGCCGCGAACGTGGGCGGCACCGACAGGTTCAGCGCGCCGCCGCTGCCGCCGTACGACATGAGCTGCGAGGTCGCCGACTCCAGCGCGGCCATCGCCGGCCGCGTGGCGTTGAGATAGGTGGCGCCCGCATCGGTCAGCTCCAGCCCGCTCGCCTTGCGAATGAACAGCTTCTGGCCCAGGTAGTCCTCCAGCGCGGCGATGTGGCGGCTGATGGCGCTTTGCGTCACGCACAGCTCCTTGGCGGCCATGGTGAAGGCCTGGTGCTTGGCCGCGGAGTGAAAGGCGTTCAGCTCAGAGATGGTCGGGCACAGGCGGCGCATGTGGGGGTATGAGTACAGGTCATGGGATGGTGAGATTTTAGGTGTTGCAGTGGCACCCGGTTGGCCCGTTAAATGCAACCCGTGACGGCAGCGTGACAGATTCCTCCTCAGGGAAGTGATGCGATGCACCATTTTTGGGATGTTCGGCCCGCCCATGCAGACGGCCTGCAGGGCATGAGTATTTGAGAACCCCCGGTTTTGACCTCTTCATCGATTTCATGAACACCTTGTTGATAGAAAACAGCCGCGTGCTGGATGTCCATGGCCTGAGCTTGCGCGACGGTCTCTCGGTGCTGGTGCAGGACGGGCGCATTGCCGCCGTCGGTGCCGACGTGCAGGCACCCGAGGGCACGCACCGCATCGACGCGCGCGGCATGACGCTCATGCCCGGCCTGATCGACTGCCACGTGCACGTCGTGGCCTCCTCGTTCAACCTGGGCAGCGTGGCGCGGATGCCCAACGTGTTCACCATGCTGCGCTCGCTGCCCATCATGAAGGGCATGCTCGCGCGCGGCTTCACCTCGGTGCGCGACGCGGGCGGCGGCGACTGGTCGCTGGCCGAAGCGGTGCGCACGAGCCTGGTGCAGGGCCCGCGCATCTTCCCCTCGGGCAAGGCCCTGTCGCAAACCGGCGGGCATGCGGACTTTCGCGAGCGCAACGACAACCTGGACGTGTGCTCGTGCGCGTACAAGCTGGGCAACATCGGCCGCGTGGTCGATGGCGTGGACGCCTGCCGCCTGGCGGTGCGTGAAGAGATCCTGAAGGGCGCCACGCAGATCAAGGTCATGGCCTCGGGCGGCGTGGCCTCGCCCAACGACCCGATCAACAACCTGGGCTATTCCGAGGCCGAGCTGCGCGCCATCGTCGAAGAGGCCACCAACGCCAACACCTACGTGATGGCCCACGCCTACACGCCCCGCGCCATCGCCCGCGCCGTGCGCTGCGGCGTGCGCACCATCGAACACGGCAACCTGGTCGACGCCCCCACGGCCGAGCTGATGGCCGAACTGGGCGCCTTCATGGTGCCCACGCTCATCACCTACGAAGGCCTGGCCAACGAGGGCGAGCGCTACGGCCTGCCGGCCGTGTCCATCGCAAAAATCGACTCGGTGCGCGGCCAGGGCAAGGCGGCCATCGAGATCCTGGCCAAGGCCGGCGTGAAAATGGGCCTGGGCAGCGACCTGCTGGCCGAAACGCACTACCTGCAGGCCGACGAGTTGCGCCTGCGCGCCGACGTGCTGGGCAACGGCCCGGTGCTGCAGCAGGCCACGCTGATCGGCGCCGAGATCCTGGGCCAGCAAGGCCAGCTGGGCGAAGTCACGGCGGGCGCCATCGCCGACCTGCTGCTGGTCGATGGCAACCCGCTCACCGACATCACCTGCCTGCTGAACCAGGGCGAGCACATCCGCGCGATCGTCAAGGACGGCGCGTTCGCCAAGAACACCCTGTGACCCCGACCCCTCCACATTCCCCCCTGACCTGACCTGACCTGACCGGAGAACACCATGCAACGTAGAAATTTCGTCAAGCTCGGCGGCGCAGCAGCCGCCCTGCAGTGCCTTCCCTCCATCGGCTTCAGCCAGCAGGGCGAGGTCTTCCGCATCGGCTCGCTCACGCCCATCACCGGCGCGGGCAGCCCGTACGGCCCGGGCATGCAGCAGGCCATCCGCCTCGCGGTGGACGAGGTCAATGCCGCCGGTGGCGCGGGCGGCCGCAAGCTCGAACTCTTCACCGAAGACGACCAGACCAAGCCCGACGCCGCCGTGCTGGCCGCCAAGAAGCTGATCGAAGTGAACAAGGTGCAGGCTGTGCTGGGCACCTGGGCCTCGGGCGTGACGCTGGCGGTGATGCCGCTGACCGATGCGGCCGGCATCATCCAGATGAACGTCTCGGGTGCGCCCGCCATCTCCACGCAGGACACCAAGGACCTGGTGTGGCGCTTTCAGGCCACCAACGACCGCTTCGGTGCGGCCTTTGCCGAGATCTGCGCCAAGCGCGGCTTCAAACGCCCGGCCACCATGGCGTTCAACAACGCCTCGGGCCTGGGCAATGTCGAAGGCTTCACCAAGGTGTGGGAAAAGCGCGGCGGCAAGGTGGCCGCACACGTCACCTACGAGCCCAGCCGCCCCAGCTACCGCAGCGAGCTGCAGAAGATCCTGGCGGCCAAGCCCGATGTGATCGTGATGGGCTCGTACCTGCCCGACACCACCATCATCCTGCGCGAATGGTTCCAGTCCGGCGCCGACAACAAGTGGATCATCCCCGGCTGGGCGGCCAACCCCGACCTGGTCAAGGCCCTGGGCCCCGAAGTGTGCGAAGGCATCATTTCGGTGGAGACGGTCTCCAACGAAAAGAGCACTTCGTACGCGCAGTTCGATGCCGCCTTCACCAAGGCCACGGGCAAGGCCGCGTCCACCAACATCTATGCCGCCATGGCGTACGACATGGTGATCTCGCTGGCCCTGGCCATGGAAGCCGCGGGCCCCAAGGCCACGGTGGAGCAGGTCAACGCCAAGCTGCGCGAGGTGTCCAACGCCCCGGGCACCGCCGTGTACTCGTTCGCCGAAGGCAAGGCCCAGCTGGGCAAGAAGGCGAAGGTCAACTACGAAGGCGCGTCCAGCAAGCTCGACTTCGACAAGTTCGGCGACGCCACCCCCGACTTCGGTGTGTTCATCATCGAAAAGGGCCAGCTGGTGCGCCGCGACGTGGTGTCCATCGCCGCGTGACGGCCCTCATCCCCCTGTTCGTCCCCGGCGGCTGCGGTCGTCGCGGCAAAGGGGGCTTTCTGGCAACGCAAGGGTAAGAACGAGAGCAAGAACGAGATGACGCAATGACCTGGATCGATTTCACAAACCTCTTGATCAACGGATTGATCGAAGGCCTGGTGGTGGCGCTGCCCGCGCTGGCCATGACCCTGGTGATGGGCGTCAACCGCTTTCCCAATGCCGCCACCGGCGACTTCCTGACGACCGGCGCGTACGCCGCGGTGGCCGTACAGATGCTGGGCGGCGTGCCGCTGTGGCTCGCGGCCATCGCCAGCGTGGCCATCACCGCGGTGGTGTCGGCCGGGTCGTACCAGCTGATCTTTCGCAAGCTGGTGGGGCGGCCCATGGTCGCGTCGATGCTCGCGGCCATCGGGCTCGGGTTTTTGCTGCGCAGCCTGATCTCGTTCTTTGCCGGGCACGACCAGCGCACCTTCGACATGCCGCTGGTGCGCGCGTGGAACTTCGGCGGCATCCGCGTCCTGCCCACCGACCTGCTCATCGCCGCCATCGCCGCGGTGTGCCTGCTGGTGGTGTTCGTGCTCATCTACCGCACGAGCTTCGGCCGCCAGCTGCGCGCCGTGTCCGACAGTGCCGACCTGGCGCGCGCCAGCGGCATCCGCGCCGGCGGGCTCATGCTGAGCCTGTGGCTGCTGGTGGGCGCGCTGTCGTCCATCGGCGGGGTGCTGCTGGGCATGAAGGCCGTGGTCACGCCCGAGATGGGCTGGGAGAGCCTGATCCCCGCCTTCGCCGCCATGGTGCTGGGCGGCATCGGCAGCCCGCTGGGTGCGGTGCTGGGCGCGCTGCTGCTGTGCATGGTGCAAGAGCTGTCGGTGCCGCTGCTGGGGCCGTCGTACAAGCTGGTGCTGTCGTTCGTGGTGCTCGCGCTGGTGCTGCTGCTGCGCCCGGCCGGCATCATGGGCCGCGTGCAACTGGTGCGCTAAGGGGTACGGACCATGATCGCTTATCTCTGTGCCATCGGCATCATCGCCCTCATCTACTGCCTGCTCGCGCTGGGGCTGAACCTTCAGTTCGGCCTTACGCGGCTGGTCAACTTCGGCGTCGTGGCGTTCTTCGCCGTGGGCGCCTACACGTCGGGGCTGCTGTCGCTGCAGGGCGTGCCGCTGGTGGTGTGCTTCATCGCGGCGGGCGTGCTGTCGGGCCTGCTCGCGCTGCCCATCGGCCTGCTGTCGCTCAGGCTGCGCGACGACTACCTGGCCATCGTGACACTGGGTTTTTCGGAAGCCGTGCGCATCACCATCCAGCAGGAAAGCTGGCTCACGAACGGCGTGCAGGGTCTGCCGGGCCTGCCCAAGCTGTTTGCCCATCTGGCCGGCGGCATGTCCGACGTGGCGATCTTCACCGTGCTGGCGGTGATCGTGGGCCTCGTGTGCTGGGGCACGGTGCGGCTCACGCGCAGCCCGTTCGGCCGGCTGCTGAAAGCCATCGGCGACGACGAGGCGGCGCTGTCGGCCCTGGGCAAGGACCCGGCCTGGTTCAAGGTGCAGGTGTTCATGGTGGGCGCGGCGCTGGCCGGCGTGGCGGGCGCGTTCTACGCGCACTTCATCACCTTCATCACGCCGGAGCAGTTCATTCCGCTCATCACCTTCTATGTGTGGATGGGGCTGGTCATGGGCGGCTCGGGCTCGGTGCGCGGCGCCATGTTCGGCTCGCTGCTGCTGATGGTGTTCCTGGAAGGCTCGCGCTTTGCCAAGGACTGGGTGCCGGGCGTGTCCGAAGTGGGCATGGCCAGCCTGCGCCTGGCCGCGGTGGGCCTGGCGCTGATCCTGGTGACGCTGTACCGGCCGAACGGCCTTTTTGGAGGGCCTTCGAAATGACACTCCTCAACGTAGAGGCCGTGACGCGGCTGTTCGGCGGCTTCAAGGCGGTGGACGATGTCTCGCTGCAACTGGCCGACCGCGAGATTCTGGGCATTGCCGGCACCAACGGCGCGGGCAAAAGCACCTTGTTCGCCGCCATCGCGGGCCAGCAGCCGGCCGACGCCGGCCGCATCACCTTCGACCGGCAGGACATCACCCGCGTGCCGCCGTACCGCCGCGCCCGCCTGGGCCTGGTGCGTACCTTCCAGATCCCGCGCGAGTTCAAGAGCCTCACCGTGCACGAGAACCTGCTGGCCGCGGCCGCCAACCCGCAGGGAGAGCGGCTGGTCAACGCCTTCTTTCAGACGCGCCGCCTGCGCGAGCACGAGCAGCAACTGGCCGCCAAGGCCGACGGCATCCTGAAATTTTTGAACCTGGCCCGCGTGCGCGACGTGCAGGCGGGCGGCTTGTCGGGCGGGCAGAAGAAGCTGGTGGAGCTGGGCCGCGTGCTCATGCTGGACCCGCGCTGCATCCTGCTGGACGAACCCTTCGCCGGGGTGAACCCGGTGCTGATCGAAGAAATCTGCGACCGCGTGCGCGAGTTGCACGGCCAGGGCATCGCGTTCATCGTGATCGAGCACCACCTGCAGGCGCTCAAGGCGCTGTCCAACCGCATGATCGTGATGGACCGCGGGCGCATCCTGGCCGAGGGCGATCCGCACACGGTGCTGGACGACCCCCGCGTGCAGGAAGCCTACATGGGAGGGGTGGTATGAGCGAGTCGAACGACAAAACCAACGAGACCAACGAGACCCGCAAGAACAACCTGCTGCAGATCAGCCAGCTGCGCGGCGGCTACTCGGACGTGGACATCATCCACGGCATCGACTTGGCCGTGGCGCCGGGGCAGATCGTCACCATCGCGGGCACCAACGGGGCCGGCAAGTCCACGCTGGTCAAGGCGCTGCTGGGCCTGCTGCCACGGGTCACGGGCAGCATCCATCTGGATGGCCGCGACATCACGACGCTGTCGGCCGAAGACCGGTTCGACGCGGGCCTGGCCTACGTGCCGCAGGTGGCCAACGTGTTCCCTTCGCTCACCGTGCGCGACAACCTGCTGGTGGTGCGCCGCGTGCCGCACGTCAAGCGCCGCATGGACGAGGTGCTGGCCGACTTCCCGGCGCTGGTGGAGCGCCTGTCGCAACCCGCCAGCGACCTGTCGGGCGGCGAGCGCCAGCAGCTGGCCTTCGCCCGCGCGCTGATGCCGTCGCCGCGCATCATGGTGCTGGACGAGCCCACTGCGGCGCTCGCGCCATCGCTGGTCGGCAAGGTGTTCGACATGGTGCAGAAGCTGCCGGCAGCGGGCGTGGCGGTGCTGATGGTGGAGCAGCGCGCGCGCCAGGCGCTCACCATCAGCCAGCAGGGCTACATCCTGGACCAGGGCCGCTGCGTGCTGGACGGCCCCGCGCAGGGCCTGCTGGAGGACCAGCGCATGGCGCAGCTCTACCTGGGCAACCACTGACCGGATGTCGGCCAGTGGAGCGTTTGCTACTGATTTGATAGCTGCTAGCGCTTTTCCATCAAGCGGTAGCAGCACTTCGGGGCCTTAGCGCAGCACCAGCACCGGGATGTGCGAGTGCGTCAGCACGTGCTGCGTCTCGCTGCCCAGCAGCAGGCGCTTGAGGCCCTTGCGGCCGTGCGACGCCATGACGATCAGGTCGCACTTGTGCTTCTTGGCGGCCGAGATCACGGCTTCGGCCACCAGGTCGGACTTGGCGACCACGGCCTTCACCGTGACGCCCTGGGCGCCGCCCTCGGCCTTCACCTTGTCCACCATGGCCTGGGCTTCGGCCGCCCACTGCGCCTCGATGCGCTGGGCATCGTTCAGGTCCACCGACATGCCGCCTTCGAAGTAGCTGCGCGGGTAGCGCGGCACCACCTTCAGCGCCACCACCGTGGCGCCCGACAGGGCCGCCAGCGCCAGGCCGTGGTTGACTGCCTTGTCCGACAGCGGCGAGCCGTCTGTGGGGATCAGGATACGCTTGTACATGGTGTGCTCCTTGAAGTGACGCCATCAGCTTAGGACCGATCATGTTCCGCGACTTGATCCAGGTCAATGTGGCGTGCGGGGCAGGGCGATAGCCTTGAACCATGTCAATGTTTCAAGCCGACGCCCCGGTTCTGCCGCCGGCGGATGCCCCTGCCGCCGCGCAGGCCCTGCTGCT
Source organism: Acidovorax sp. Leaf191 (assembly GCF_001424425.1). Lineage (GTDB taxonomy): Bacteria > Pseudomonadota > Gammaproteobacteria > Burkholderiales > Burkholderiaceae_C > Acidovorax. The sequence goes on along the minus strand of NZ_LMPT01000019.1, from coordinate 534,739 downwards.
GGACGACCCGCAGGAGTGGTCGGCCTTCGGTCGGCCGCTCACGCCGACGGGCAGCATCCCGCAGGACCCCTCCACCTGCGGCTGGGACTCGCAGGTGGTGCTCGAAGGCATGCACTGCGCGGCTTGTGCCCTGACCATCGAAGACGCCCTGCGCGCCGTGCCCGGCGTGCAGCAGGCCGACGTGAGTGCCGCGACCCGCCGGGCGCGTGTGGTCTGGCACCCCGGGCAGGTGCTGCCCTCGCAGTGGATGGCAGCGGTGCACCGGGCCGGCTACCGCGCCATGCCCGCCATGGACGCCCTGGCCCGCGAGCAGCGCCAGCGCGAGAGCCGCCGCGCGCTGTGGCGCTGGCTGGTGGCCGGCTTTTGCATGATGCAGGTGATGATGTACGCGTGGCCCGCGTACGTGGCGCAGCCGGGCGACTTGACGCTCGAGATGGAGCAGTTGCTGCGCTGGGCGTCGTGGGTCATCACGCTGCCCATGGTGGTGTTCTCGTGCGGGCCCTTCTTCGCCAGCGCCCTGCGCGACGTGCGCCTGCGCCGCGTGAGCATGGACCTGCCGGTGGCCCTGGGCATGGCCATCACCTTCGTGGTCAGCACGGCGGGCACGTTCGAGCCCACAGGCCTCTTCGGCCGCGAGGTGTACTACGACTCGCTGACCATGTTCGTGTTCTTCTTGCTCACCGGGCGCTGGCTGGAGCTGCGCCTGCGCGACCGCACCGCAGGGGCTCTGGAGGCGGTGATGAACCGGCTGCCCGACAGCGTGGAGCGTCGCGGAGCAGAGGGACATTTCACCCGCGTGGCCACGCGCCGCCTGGTGCCCGGCGACACCATCCGCGTATTGCCGGGCGAGGCTTTTCCGGCCGATGGCCGCATCACACGCGGCAACACGCAGGCCGACGAGGCCCTGCTCACCGGCGAGTCCACGCCCGTGGCGCGCCCGCTGGGCAGCACGGTCACGGCGGGCAGCTACAACCTGCAGTCGCCGGTGCAAGTGCTGGTGCAGGGCACCGGCGCCCAGACGCGCTTTGCGCAGATCGTCGCGCTGATGGAAAGCGCCTCGCTGCAAAAGCCGCGCCTGGCCCAGCTGGCAGACCGCATCGCCCGGCCGTTTCTCGTCGCCGTGCTGCTGGCTGCCGCGCTGGCGGTGGCGTGGTGGTGGCCGTCCGACCCCGGCCATGCGCTGATGGTGGGCGTGGCCGTGCTGATCGTGACCTGCCCCTGCGCGCTGTCGCTGGCCACACCCGTCGCCATGCTCACCGCCGCGGGCACGCTGGCGCGCCACGGCGTGCTGGTGCGCAACCTGCAGGGGCTGGAGGCGCTGGCTGCGGTTGACACCATCGTGTTCGACAAGACCGGCACGCTCACGCGCGACGGCATGGCGCTGTCGGCCACGCGTACGTCCGGCGACATGGCGGCCGGCGAGGCGCTGGCGCTTGCCGCCGCCCTGGCGGTGCAGTCGGTGCACCCCGCATCGCGTGCGCTGGTGGCGGCCGCCGCCCGCATGCCGACAAGCACCCTGCAGTGGGCCGTGACGGACCTGCAGGAGGACGCGGGCCTCGGCCTCACCGCCACGGTGCAGCGCGTGGGGGCCGGGCAGGCCGCACGCCGCCTGCGCCTGGGCTCGGCCCTGCATGCGGGCATGGCGAGCGAGGGCGATGGCAACGGGCTGCAGGTGGTGCTGTCACAGCAGGGGTCGGACGGGGCGCTGCGCGAGCTGGCACGTTTCGATCTGACCGAGGACCTGCGCAGCGAGGCCGCACCGGTGGTGCGCGCCCTGGAGCAGGCGGGCGTGGCTGTGCAGTTGCTGTCGGGTGACCGCGGTGGCGCGGTGCAGCGCGTGGCCGCGCAGGCCGGCATCGCGCAGGCCCGGGGTGAGTGCACGCCCCAGGGCAAGCTGGCCGCGCTGCAGGCATTGCAGGCGCAGGGCCGCCACGTGGCCATGGTGGGCGACGGGCTCAACGACGGCCCGGTGCTCGCGGGCGCCCACGCCTCGTTGGCATTTGGCCGCGCCGTGCCGCTCGCGCAGTCGCGCGCCGACTTCGTGGTGCTGGGCGACAGCCTGGCGCTGGTGCCGCAGACGGTGCTGTTGGCGCGCCGCACCCTGCGCGTGGTGCGCCAGAACCTGTGGTGGGCCGCGCTCTACAACGCGCTGTGCGTGCCCCTGGCCGTGGCGGGCTGGATGCCCGCGTGGCTGGCGGGGCTGGGCATGGCGCTGAGCTCGCTGCTGGTGGTGCTCAACGCGTCGCGCCTGGCGCGCGAGCTGCCGGCGCTGGGCGGGGCCGACCACGCCGCGCCGCTGGCGCAGGGCCCGGTCGCAACGCCCGTGCCAACCCACCCCCTGGAGCCTGCCTGATGGACATCCTGTACCTGCTGATCCCGTTATCCGTGGTGCTGGTGCTGATGGTGCTGGCGGGGCTGTGGTGGGCCGTGCACCACGGCCAGTTCGAGAGCGTCGAACAAGAAGGCGAGCGGATTCTCCGGGACGATTGACTTGTGTCAATGCGCCCCGCTGCCGACTGCAAGAAACTCAGATCGCAATACAAAGAGGTGCCCGATGGATTCTCCAAAAACAGTGGCTGCACACTACAACGACACGGTGGTGCGGCAGTTCTCGATCATGGCCGTGGTCTGGGGGGTGGTTGGCATGCTGGTGGGCGTGGTCATCGCCGCCCAGCTGGCCTGGCCCGAGCTCAACTTCGGCATTCCCTGGCTCAGCTACGGGCGCCTGCGCCCGCTGCACACCAACGCGGTGATCTTCGCGTTCGGCGGCTGCGCGCTGTTCGCCACCAGCTACTACGTCGTGCAGCGCACGAGCCAGGTCCGCCTGTTCGCCGGGCCGCTGGCGGCCTTCACCTTCTGGGGCTGGCAGCTGGTCATCGTGGCTGCGGCCATCAGCCTGCCGATGGGCTACACATCCGGCAAGGAATATGCCGAACTCGAATGGCCCATCGACATCCTGATCACGCTGGTGTGGGTGTCGTATGCCATCGTCTTCTTCGGCACCATCGGCGTGCGCAAGGTCAAGCACATCTACGTGGCCAACTGGTTCTTCGGCGCGTTCATCCTGGCCGTGGCACTGCTGCACGTGGTCAACAGCGCGGCCATTCCGGTCAGCTTCATGAAGAGCTACTCGGCCTACGCCGGCGTGCAGGACGCGATGGTGCAGTGGTGGTACGGGCACAACGCGGTGGGCTTCTTCCTCACGGCGGGCTTCCTCGGAATGATGTATTACTTCATTCCCAAGCAGGCCGGCCGTCCGGTGTACAGCTATCGCCTGTCCATCGTGCACTTCTGGGCACTGATCTTCACCTACATGTGGGCCGGCCCCCACCACCTGCACTACACCGCGCTGCCGGACTGGACCCAATCGGTGGGCATGGTGTTCTCGCTGATCCTGCTGGCCCCCAGCTGGGGCGGGATGATCAACGGCGTGATGACGCTGTCGGGCGCCTGGCACAAGCTGCGCGACGACCCCATCCTGCGCTTTCTGATCGTGTCGCTGTCGTTCTACGGCATGTCCACGTTCGAGGGGCCGATGATGTCCATCAAGACCGTCAACGCGCTCTCCCACTACACCGACTGGACCATCGGCCACGTGCACTCCGGCGCACTGGGCTGGGTGGGGCTGATCTCGATGGGCTCGCTGTACTACCTGGTGCCGCGCCTGTTCGGCCGCGACAAGATGCACTCCATCAAGGCGATCGAGCTGCACTTCTGGATGGCCACCATCGGCATCGTGCTGTACATCGCCGCGATGTGGATCGCCGGCGTGATGCAGGGCCTGATGTGGCGCGCCATCAACCCTGACGGCACGCTCACCTACACCTTCGTCGAGAGCGTCAAGGCGACCTATCCCTTCTACGTGATCCGCGTAGCCGGCGGCCTGCTGTACCTGGGCGGCATGGTGGTGATGGCCTGGAACGTCTGGATGACCGCCATCTCCGGCCGTTCGGTCAAGGTGACCATCCCTGCCGTGACTGCGGCGCACGCCTGAGCCGAAGGAGTCCATTCATGTCCAACAACAACACCAACCCTTCGACCGGCTTCTCCCACGAGAAGATCGAGACCAACAACTTCCTGATGATCGTGCTGATCCTGCTCGTGATCGCCATCGGCGGCATGGTGGAGATCGTGCCGCTGTTCTTCCAGAAGTCCACCACCGAGGCCGTCAAGGGCGTGGAGCCCTACACCGCCACGCAACTGGTGGGGCGCGACATCTACATCCGCGAGGGTTGCTACAACTGCCACTCGCAGATGATCCGCCCCTTCCGCGCCGAGACGCTGCGCTACGGCCACTACTCGGTGGCGGGCGAGTTCGTGTACGACCACCCCTTCCAGTGGGGCAGCAAGCGCACCGGCCCCGACCTGCACCGCGTGGGCGGCAAGTACAGCGACGAATGGCACCGCATCCACCTGAACAACCCGCGCGACGTGGTGCCCGAGTCGAACATGCCCGCCTACCCCTGGCTGGAAAAGAACGCTGTGGACCCCGCCGGCGTGGCGCCCCGCATGAAGGCCCTGCGCACCGTGGGCGTGCCCTATACCGACGAGCAGATCCAGGCCGCGGCCGAAGACGTCAAGGGCAAGACCGAGCTGGACGCCCTCATCGCCTACCTGCAGGTCATGGGCCGCGCGCTCAAGTAAGCAACACAGAACCTTAGGAGATCCGCCATGGACATCACCACCATGCGCATCGTCGCCACCCTGGCATCGATGGTTTGCTTCATCGGTATCTGGGTCTGGGCGTACATGGGCCGCAACAAGTCCCGGTTCGACGAGGCCGCACAGCTGCCGTTCGAACAAGATTGACTTTCACCAGAACGAGAACACCCCATGAGTGACTTCACCAGCAATTTCTGGTCGGTCTTTGTGACCACGCTGACCCTGGTCGGCATCGTTGCCTGCGGCATCCTGCTGTGGATGGCGGGCCGCAAGAAGGTCGTGGCCACCGCCGACAACACCACCGGCCACGTCTGGGACGAGGACCTGGTCGAGATGAACAACCCCCTGCCGCGCTGGTGGGTGTGGCTGTTCGTCATCACCATCGTGTTCGGCCTGGCCTACCTGGCGGCCTACCCGGGCCTGGGCAGCTTCAACGGCAAGTTGAACTGGACGCAGAAGGGCGAGTACGACGCAGAGATGGCCAAGGCCAAGGCCGCGCTCGACCCGCTGTACGCCCGCTTTGCATCCATGAAGCCCGAGGACGTGGCCAAGGACCCGCAAGCCCAGGCCATCGGCGAGCGCCTGTTCATGAACAACTGCGCCCAGTGCCACGGCTCCGACGCACGCGGCAGCAAGGGCTTTCCGAACCTGGCCGATGCCGACTGGCTGCACGGCGGCACGCCCGAGAAGATCCGCGAGACCATCACGCAGGGCCGCATCGGCACCATGCCCCCGATGGCCGCCGCCGTGGGCACGCCCGAGGACGTGCGCAACCTGTCGCACTACGTGCTGAGCCTGTCGGGCAGCCCGCACGACTCGCTGCGTGCATCGCTGGGCAAGTCCAAGTTCGGTGCCTGCGCGGCCTGCCACGGCATGGACGGCAAGGGCAACCAGGCCCTGGGTGCGCCCAACCTGACCGACGACATCTGGCTGCACGGCTGGGGCGAAGCCGCCATCACCGCCATGATCAACAACGGCAAGACCAACCAGATGCCCGCGCAGGCGGACAAGCTGACCGAAGCGCAGATCGGCGTGCTGTCGGCCTACGTGTGGAGCCTGTCGGGCAAGCAGGTGGCGGCGGCCAGGTAGGCCCGGGCACCTGACCACGCCGGGCGGCGCGACAGCCAGCGCCGCCCTGCGGTCCGCACCGCGCATCCCTCCCGCCAGCCAGGGCCTCACCGTTTCAAAAGCCAGCACCACGAGCCACACCATGAAGCCACCCAGCGGGCCTGCCCGCAAGGTCATCCCCATCGCGCCGGTCGCGGCCGATGCGTCGTCGTCCCAGGGCGAGATCGTCTCGCTGTACGAGGCGCAAAAGAAGATCTACCCCCGCTCCATCAGCGGCGTGTTCGCGCGCTGGCGCTGGGCCATGGTGTTCCTCACGCAGCTCGTGTTCTACGGGCTGCCATGGTTCGAGTGGGGGCAGCGCCAGATGGTGCTGTTCGACCTGGGTGCGCGGCGCTTTTACATCTTCGGGCTGGTGCTGTACCCGCAGGACTTCATCTACCTCACGGGCCTGCTCATCATCTCGGCGATGTCGCTGTTCCTGTTCACCGCAGTGGCGGGGCGGCTGTGGTGCGGCTTTGCGTGCCCGCAGACGGTCTACACCGAGATGTTCATGTGGATCGAGCACAGGATCGAGGGGGACCGCAGCGCGCGGCTGCGGCTGGACAAGGGGCCGTGGACGGCAGAGAAGGCGGTGAAGAAGTCGCTCAAGCAGCTGGCGTGGATGTCGGTGGCGCTGTGGACGGGTTTTACCTTCGTGGGCTACTTCGTGCCCATCCGCACGCTGGGCAGCGAGCTGCTGGCTTTCTCGGGCGGGTGGCAGATGTTCTGGGTGCTGTTCTACGGCTTTGCCACCTACGGCAACGCGGGCTACATGCGCGAGCAGGTCTGCAAGTACATGTGCCCCTATGCGCGCTTTCAGAGCGCGATGTTCGACAAGGACACGCTGGTGGTGAGCTACGACCCCGAGCGGGGCGAGCAGCGCGGCCCGCGCAAGAAGGGCATCGACTACAAGGCCCAGGGCCTGGGCGACTGCATCGACTGCTCGCTGTGCGTGCAGGTCTGCCCCGTGGGCATCGACATCCGCAACGGGCTGCAGTACGAGTGCATCGGCTGCGGGCTGTGCGTGGACGCCTGCAACACCGTGATGGACAAGATGCAGTACCCGCGCGGGCTCATCCGCTATTCCACGCAGAACGGCGTGGCCAACCGGTGGAGCCAGTCGCAGATGCTGCGCCGGGTGCTGCGCCCCCGCGTGCTGATCTACACCGCGATCCTGGCAGCGCTGTGTCTTGCCATGCTGGCCAGCCTGGTCACGCGCACACCGCTGAAGGTGGACGTGGTGCGCGACCGTGCGGCCTTGTCACGCATCGTGGCCGGGGGCAAGCTCGAGAACATCTACCGCCTGCAGATCATGAATGCGACCGAGGGGCCGCAGCGCTACCGCATCGCCGCCCGCGGGCTGACCGCGCTCGAAGTGGCCTCCGAGGCCGAGGTGGACATCGGTGCCGCGGAATCCCGCTGGGTGGCGGTGCGGCTGCAGATTCCGTACGGATCGGCCGCGCCGGGCTCGCACGCGGTGCAGTTCGACGTGCAGGCGGTGGACCGAGCCGCCCATGTGACCGAGAAATCCGTTTTCCTGGTGCCGCGCTGAGGCACTGCACCGCCCGAGAAGATTTGCAAGGAGTACTGACATGCCATCGAATCCCGCCATCGGCCGCAACGGCCCAGCCATCTCTGCCAGTTCCACAGGTCCGGGCGCCGCGCCCGCCGCCGCCCCGTGGTGGAAGTTCGGCCACGTCTGGCTGGTCATCGCCGGGCCCGCCATCGTGATCGTGGCCGGCTTCGTCACGCTGTGGCTGGCCATCTCGCGCCCCGACCCGGTGGTGGCGGAGGACTACTACCGCCAGGGCATCGAGATCAACAAGACGCTGGAAAACCCATCCAAGAGCCTGGCGCCTGCGGTCAAGGGCCGCAACCACGCTGCCACGCCGGTGCAGGACCAGCCGCGCTGATGCGCCCACCTGCGAACCCGCCACGACAACAACAACGACACCGGCGAGCACCGGCAGGCCCTGCGGCTCGGCCGTGCCAATCGCACCGCGAAGGAGACTCGAAGTATGTGGACGCAACGCCTGATGTGGATTGCCTGGCCCGCCTTTTTGATGGCCGGCGTGATGGAGATGCTGGTCTTTGCCCTGGTCGACCCGCACGACCTGCACTGGTTCGGCCAGCCGCTCGCGCTGTCGCGCGAGGGGGTCTATACCCTCGCGTTCTTCGCGTTCTGGGCCGTCACGATGGCATCGAGCGCGCTGACCACGCTGTTGGCGATGTCGCCGTTCGAGCTGAACCGCTGCCCCGTGCCCCCGGGGGAGCGCCCTGACGATTGCCGCAAGACGTCGTGCTCCTGATGTGCCGAGGTGTGCGGAGACTGCGGGTGGTGAAAACGGCGTTTTGAAAACGACAGCGCCGGCTCGAGGCCGGCGCCGAAGTCCTGGCCTGTGGTGCTCAGTGGCAGGCTTGCTGGCTGTTCACGATGCGCTTGAGCGCGTCGGTATCGAGGATGCGCACATGGCGCTGCTTGACCTCGACGATGCTTTCTTCGACGAACTTGGAGAACGTGCGGCTCACGGTCTCGAGCTTGAGGCCCAGGTAGCTGCCGATCTCTTCGCGCGTCATGCGCAGCACCAGCTCGGACTGCGAGAAGCCCCGTGCGTGCAGGCGCTGCACCAGGTTCAGCAGGAATGCGGCCAGCCGCTCTTCGGCGCGCATGCTGCCCAACAGCAGCATCACGCCATGCTCGCGCACGATCTCGCGGCTCATGATCTTGTGCACGTGGTGCTGCAGCGCCGTGACCTCGCGCGAGAGTTCTTCGATGCGGTCGAACGGCATCACGCAGACTTCGGCGTCCTCCAGCGCCACGGCATCGCAGGTGTGCTGGTCGTTCACGATGCCGTCGAGGCCGATGATCTCCCCGGCCATCTGGAAACCGGTGACCTGGTCGCGGCCGTCTTCGGTCGCCACGCAGGTCTTGAAGAAGCCGGTGCGGATGGCGTACAGCGAGGTGAAGGTCTCGCCGTTGCGGAACAGCGTGGTGCCGCGCTTGACCTTGCGGCGGGTGGCCACGACCTCGTCGATGCGCTGCAACTGCTCATCGCTCAGGCCGACAGGCATGCACAGCTCCCGCAGATTGCAGTTGGAGCAGGCGACTTTCATGGTGAGCGGGTTCATAGGTACAGCAGGTTGGGGTTCGGGCGTTTCACCCCGTGGTGGCGAGGCTTCGCTGCGGACCGGGGGGTGGGCGACTGACATGCATCAAATTGTCGCTGGTCGGCTGGTGGCATCACTTGACGTAGATCAAGGACGTGAGGAACAGCTTACGGCACAGTGGCAACGTACGCAAGGATGCTTCCAATGACTGCTGTTTCGCCCGAGCTGCTGCGCCGCTTCGATGTGCCAGGGCCCCGCTATACCTCCTACCCTACGGCCGACCGCTTCGTCGAGGCCTTCGGGCAGGACGACTACGTGCTTGCGCTGGAGCAGCGCCGCGCGGGCACCGGGGCCAAGGCGCTGCCGCTGTCCCTGTACGTGCACATTCCGTTTTGCGAATCGCTGTGCTACTACTGTGCGTGCAACAAGATCATCACCAAGCACCACGACCGCGCCGATGTCTACCTGCGCTACCTGAGCCGCGAGATCGACCTGCACACCGCCCACTGCGGTACCGGGCAGGTGGTGAGCCAGCTGCACCTGGGCGGGGGCTCGCCCACGTTCCTGTCCGACGACGGGCTGCGCGAGCTCATGGCCATGCTCAAGCGCAGCTTCACGCTCGCGCCGGGCGGCGAGTATTCGATCGAGGTGGACCCGCGCACGGTGGACGCCAGTCGCCTGGCGGTGCTGGCCGAGCTGGGCTTCAACCGGCTGAGCTTCGGCGTGCAGGACTTCGACCCCGAGGTGCAGAAGGCCGTGCACCGCATCCAGCCCGCGGAGCAGGTGTTCTCGCTGGTGGAGTCGGCGCGCGCGCTGGGCTTCGAGTCGATCAATGTCGACCTCATCTACGGCCTGCCGCGCCAGACGCCCGAGTCGTTCGACCGCACGCTGGCCCAGGTGGTGCAACTGCGGCCCGACCGCATTGCGCTGTATGCCTACGCGCACCTGCCCGAGCGCTTCAAGCCGCAGCGCCGCATCGTCCCGGCCGAGCTGCCCATGGGCGGTGCCAAGGTGTCGATGCTGTCGCGCTCGCTTGATGCCTTCATGGCCGCGGGCTACGTGTACGTGGGCATGGACCACTTTGCGCTGCCCGACGACGCGCTGGCCGTGGCCAAGCGCCAGGGCCGGCTGCACCGCAACTTCCAGGGCTACAGCACCCAGCCCGACTGCGACCTCATTGGCCTCGGGGTATCCGCCATCGGCCGGGTGGGTGCCACCTACAGCCAGAACGCCAAGACCCTGGACGAGTACTACGACTTCTTGAACCAGGGCCGGCTGCCCGTGGTGCGCGGCCTGGCGCTGACCCGCGACGACCTGGTGCGCCGCGCCGTCATCATGGCGTTGATGTGCCAGGGCGAGCTGCTGTTCGAGCCGCTGGAGCAGGCGTGGCTCATCGACTTTCGGCGTTACTTCGCGGCCGAGATCGAAAGCCTGGAGGAGATGGCGGACCAGGGGCTGGTACAGATCCGCCCGGACGGCATCGCGGTGACCGCCATGGGCTGGTTCTTCGTGCGCGGCATCGCGATGGTGTTCGACCGCTATCTGCAGGCCGACCGCAACCGGGCGCGGTTCTCGCGCATCATCTGATGCCCGGCCTCACCGCCCGCGCCCACGGGGTGCCTTCAGGCGCTTGCCCACCATGCTGCTCACGGTAGCTTCGACCGCCCTGCTCATGGGTCTTGCCGGCGGGTCCCATTGCCTGGCAATGTGTGCGGCGCCCTGTGGGGCGCTAGTGGGGCAGGGGGGCGGGCCTGCGGCGGGTGCCGTGGCGCAGCCGGTGCGGTGGTTGCCGCGCGGTGGCGTGGTGCAGCGCACGGCGGCGTTTCACGCGGGCCGGCTGGCGGGCTATGCCCTGGCAGGCGCCCTCGCGGCCCTGGCCATGGACAGCCTGGCATGGCTGACCCAGCACACCATGGCGCTGCGCCCCGCCTGGACCCTGGCCCATGTGGCGGTGATGGCCTGGGGCCTGATGCTCATGGTGCAGGCACGCCAGCCGCAGTGGGTGGAGCAAGCGGGCCGGGCGGTGTGGGCGCGTGTGCGCCCGCTGGTCCAGGCCCCGGGGGGCGTGCTGCTGGCGGGTTTCCTGTGGGCGCTGATGCCCTGCGGGCTGCTGTATTCGGCCTTGCTGGTGGCCGCGCTCAGTGGCGGTCCGGTGCAAGGGGCGCTGGCCATGGCGCTTTTTGGCGTGGGCAGCGGCCTCTGGCTGGCCGCCGGCCCCTGGGCATGGGGCCGGCTCCGGGCGCGGCTCCATACCTGGCGCGCCGATGGGGGCACGCGGGTGGCCGGCGGCCTGCTCTGCGCGGTGGCCGGCTGGGCGCTCTGGATGGATCTGGTCTACAAGCCGTCCCTCTGGTGCCGGTAGCCAGTCGTGAAAAGTGCTGCGGGGTCAGGTGCCGCGGGGGGGGCGGTGCGGCAGCCGGGCCGCCACGGCAGCCCGTGAGGGTAATCACTGCACTGTAGCGGCAGGGCGTGCGGCATGAAGTGTTGTGGTGTCGCATCTGCGCGGCAGCAACGAATTGATCACGCAGGCTTAGGGCGATAATCTGTGTAACCATTGGTGGCATTCACGTCTCCATGTTTCGCGCCCTTGAAGTGAACTCTTCCATCCTCATCGACATCAGCCAACTGCGGGTCGGCATGTACATCCAGCTCGATGTGGGCTGGATGCACCATCCGTTTCCGGTCAGCAGTTTTCGCGTGGCGTCGATCGAGCAGATCGCCACCTTGCGCGAGCTCGGCCTGACCGAGGTGCGCTACGTTCCCAAGAAGAGCGACCCCGACCAGCGCGAGCTGGTGCCTGCGGCCTGGCGCGTGCCCGAAATGCCCGCGCCCGCCGCCCCCGGGGTGGACGCGGCGGGCGGCGCCCCCGCGGCCGACCCCGAGGCGCTGCGCAGGCGGGCATTGCTGGAGGCGCAAAACCGCGCCCTGGCCGCCTGCGACCAGCGCTTTGGCGAGGCCACGCGCCAGTACCAGGCCATGGAGCGCGTGGTGTCCGAACACCCGGACCAGGCGCGCACCAAGGGCGATGCGCTGGTGTCGGGCTGCGTGTCCGAGCTGCTGGAAAACGGCGACTCGGTGATCCGGCTGCTGTCCGAGGGCGTGGGCGAGCGCAATGCCCTGCACCCCATCAACGTCATGGTCATCTCGTTGCTGCTGGGCCGCGCCCTGGGCATGAAGAGCGTGGAGCTGCACGACCTGGGCGTCGCGGCGCTGATCCATGACATGGGCAAGCTCAAGCTGCCGCCCAACCTGCGGCAGGTCACGCCGTCGATGATCCCGATGGAACGCTCGCGCTACGAGACCCATGTGGGGGAGTCGGTGGCATTCGCCATGCGCATGGGCTTTCCGGACACGGTGCTCACCGCCGTGGCGCGGCACCATGAAATGGTCGACGGCAGCGGGTTCCCGCTGCGCCTGTCGGGCCCGGACCTCGGGCGCGCCAGCCAGGTGCTGGCCCTGGTCAACCGCTACGACCGCATGTGCAACCCCGCCAACGGCGTGGATGCACTCACGCCGCACGAGGCGCTGTCGGTCATCTTCGCGCAGCTCAAGTCCAAGTTCGACTCTGTCGTGCTGGGGGCCTTCATCCGCATGATGGGCGTGTACCCGCCGGGGTCCATCGTGCAGCTGGTCAACGACCGGTATGCCATCGTCGCGTCGGTCAACTCGTCGCGCCCGCTGCGGCCCAAGGTCATCGTGCACGACTCGCGCATCCCCAAGGAAGAAGCGCCGATCCTGGACCTGGAAACCGTGCCGGAGCTGGGCATCCGCCGCAGCCTCAAGCCGGCGCAGTTGCCGCGCGACGCGCTGGACTACCTGTCGCCGCGGCAGCGCATCTGCTACTTTTTCGAGCGAGCGGTCAACCCCGGCCCCGAAGAGGCCGGCGCGTGACGGTCGTGCAATCCCACGGCTGGCTCGACGGCTTGCAGGAAGCCGTGTGGCTGGTGGATGAATCCAGCCTGCTGATCCTGCGCGCCAACGCCGCCGCGGAACGCCTGGCGGGCGCACCGGTGGCCGCGATGGTGGGCACGTCCGTGCTGGGCCTGGCATCCACGCCGCAGGACGTCGCCTTCTGGGGCGAGCCCGCCCAGGTGGTGGCCGATGGCATCCATTCGCACACCAGCCTTTTGCGGGCCGACGGCAGCCTGGTGCCCGTGAACCGGCAGGTGAGCCGCGTGCCCAACGGCCCCGATGGCGGCACGATCTTCATGGTGACCATGCTGGACCGCAGCATCCAGGCGGCCACCGAGCGCGAGCTGGAAACCCTGCTGTCCGAGCTGCGGGCCACGCTCGACTCGGCCGCCGACGGCATGCTGGTGTGCAATCTGCACGGCCAGGTGCGTGCGTTCAACCAGCGCCTGGCGCAGCTGTGGGGCATTCCGCGGGAGTTGCTGCTGGAGCGCGACGATGCCGCGGTCTACGCGCACATGGCCGCCCAGGTGCAGGACGCCGCGGCGTACACCGACCGCATGGCCGCCATTGCCCGCGAGCCCATGCAGGAGAGCACCGACATCCTCACGCTCAAAAGCGGCGTGGTGCTGGAGTTGCGCTCGGTGCCGCAGTTCAGCCAGGGCCGTCCGGTGGGCCGGGTGTATTCGTACCGCGACATCACCCGCCAGACCGAGATCCAGGCCAGCCTGCGCCTGGCGGCCCGGGTGTTCGAGTCCAGCCTGGACGCGATCTTCATCGCCGACAGCCAGCACCGCGTGCTGCGCATGAACCCGGGGTGCGAGCGCCTGGTCGGGCCGTCGGCCAAGTCTTTCGAAGGCTGCATGGCGTCGTCGCTGTTCGGCGGCGGCACCGATATCGCCTTCATGGAACAGGTGCTGGAGGGCTGGGCGCGCGACGGCTTCTGGGAGGGCGAGCTGTGGCTGCCCCGTGACAGCGGCGCGTACTGCGCGGTGCAGCTGTCGTGGGTGGCGCTGCGCGACGACGAAGGCCGGCTGGTGCAGAGCATCGGCTTCATGCGCGACTTGACGCTGCAGCACGCCGCGCAAAAGCGCATCGAAGAGCTGGCCTACAGCGACGTGCTGACCGGACTGCCCAACCGCCTGCTGCTGTCGCAGCGGGTGGACACGGCCATCCAGGGCGCGCGCCAGAGCGACACCGGCTTTGCCATCCTGTTCCTGGACCTGGACCGTTTCAAGATCATCAACGACTCGCTGGGCCACCCCTTCGGCGACCGGGTGTTGCAACTGGTGGCCGAGCGCCTGCAGGCCTGCCTGCGCCAGACGGACATGCTGTGCCGGCTGGGGGGCGACGAGTTCGTGATCTACTTGCACGGCGGCGACGCGGTGGTGGCCGAGAGCGTGGCCCGCCGCATCCTGGACGACATGCTCAAGCCCTTCATGCTCGACGGCATGGGCTTTTCGATCCAGTGCAGCATCGGCATGGCGCTGTACCCGCAGGACGGCACCACGCTCGACGAGCTCATCAAGCAGGCGGACACGGCCATGTACCGCGTCAAGGAGCGCGGCCGGGGCAGCTACGGCTTCTACCAGCCGCAGATGAACGCCAACCTGCTGTCGCGCATGCAGATGGAGCACGCGATGCGCCAGGCGCTGGGGCAGGACCGCATGGCCGTGCACTACCAGCCGCAGGTCAACATGGCCACCGGCCGCATCACCGGGGCCGAGGCGCTGATCCGCTGGACGGACCCCGAATTCGGCGCGGTGTCGCCCGGGCAGTTCATTCCGCTGGCCGAGGAGTCGGGCTACATCGTGACGCTGGGCGCCTGGGTCATGGAGCAGGCTGTGCGCGAGGCCGCGCAGTGGATGCACAGCGGCATGCCCATCGTGATCTCGGTGAACGTGTCGGCGCTGGAGTTCCGCCAGCCCGACTTCGTGGACCGCATCACGCGCCTGCTGGCCGTGCACCAGCTGCCGCCCACGCTGCTGGAGCTGGAGCTGACCGAAACCATCTTGCTGCAGGACGCGCTGGAGATGGAGCAGCGCCTGCGTGTGCTGGCGGGCCTGGGCATCGGCCTGGCCATCGATGACTTCGGCACGGGGTATTCGAGCCTGGCGTACCTCAAGAAGCTGCCGATCAGCAAGCTCAAGATCGACCAGTCCTTCGTGCGCGGCCTGCCCGACGACGACGGCGACCGGGCCATCGTGAGCGCCATCATCAGCATGGGCCGTGCGCTGCACATCGAGGTGGTGGCCGAGGGGGTGGAGACCGAAACCCAGCAGGCCGTGCTGCTGCAGATGCAGTGCGACCATTACCAGGGGTTTCTGTGCGCACCGGGCCTGCCCGCGCCGGAGTTTCGCGCCATGCTGGGCAAGCCGTTGCCGCTCAAGGCGCAGGGCCGGCGCGACGGACTTCAGATCTGAGCGTTGGCGTGGGGGCGCAGAGTGCGCGCGGGGCGCCTGTGCGGTCGCTGCGCTGTGCCACTGCGCCGTTGCATGCGGGTCCAGTGGCCTGGTCCCGCAGGTGAATTCAATGCAAAAAATGCCGCTACCGCTTGATGGATCAGCGCAAGCAGCTATCAATATGGTAGCGTGCTGCTCTCGCAGGTACGCTCTTGCTGCGCCGTAGCCCGCAGCCGCCCGGCGGCCAGCCCAGCCCCGGTCAGGACGCGGCCAGCCCCTTCCAGAGCATGTACGCCGCCAGCCCGAACAGCAGCGTGGCGAACACGCGCTTGAGCTGCTTGACGGGCAGGTTGTGCGCTGCCTTGGCGCCCAGCGGGGCCGTGAGCACGCTGCAGGTGGCGATCACGGCCAGGGCCGGCAGCCAGATGTAGCCCAGCGATGCGGGGGGCAGGCCTTCCACCGCCTGGCCGCTGATGGCGTAGCCCACCACGTTGGCCAGCGCGATCGGAAAACCCAGCGCAGCGCTGGTGGCCACGGCGTTGTGGATGGGCACGTTGCACCAGGTCATGAAGGGCACGCTCACAAAGCCGCCGCCGGCACCCACCAGGCCCGACAGGAAGCCGATCACGCCGCCCGCGGCCACCTGGCCCGCGCCGCCGGGCATCTGGCGTGTGGGGGCGGGCTTCTTGTCCAGGAACATCTGCGTGGCCGAGAAGCTCACGAACAGCGCGAAGAAGATGGCCAGGAACGAGCCCTTGAGCAGCGCGAACACGCCCAGGCTGGCGATGAAGCCCCCCAGCACGATGCCGGGCGCGAGGCGCCGGGCGATGTCCCAGCGCACCGCGCCGCGCTTGTGGTGGGCGCGCACGCTCGAGATCGACGTGAACATGATCGTCGCCATGGAGGTGGCGATCGCCATCTTCACCGCCAGATCGGGCGACACCTGCCGCGCGCCGAGGAT
Organism: Acidovorax sp. Leaf191; assembly: GCF_001424425.1. GTDB lineage: Bacteria > Pseudomonadota > Gammaproteobacteria > Burkholderiales > Burkholderiaceae_C > Acidovorax. The sequence goes on along the minus strand of NZ_LMPT01000019.1, from coordinate 518,590 downwards.
GTAGGTCAGGAACGGCACCAGCAGCATGCCGCCGCCAATGCCCAGCAGGCCCGCGAGAAAGCCCGTCGCCAGGCCCAGGACACCAAGTTCAACGATCAGAAGAGGGTCCAGCATGGCGCAAAAGGAAAGCGTGAGGGCGGCACGGCCGCCAAGCCTGTGCCCTGTCGCCGCCGCAGTGCAGCCGGGCGGCGGGGTGACAGGGGCATGGGGAATAAGGTGTCTGCGATTGCCACCGAACCCTCATCCTGAACCGGGGGTTCAGGTGGGCGAGGGCAGCCAAGTGTTGGGTTCATCTGACGCGAGATGATCACGCTCACCGGACGATGTACCAAGCCCGAGCTCAATGAGCATTGGTTCAAGGAAATATAAAGCCCGGCGGCATCGCAGACACGTCCATTGTAGGCGCTGCCCGGGCCCTGCGCTGAAAGACGGTTTTGTAAAGACCGTAAGGCGATGCACCGCGCGCGGTGCGCTGGATGGCTTCGGTGCGGCGGCGCTTGGGCAACGCCTGGATGCGGGGCGGGCGCGCCGCGTTGGCGCACTAATCTTTGTGTGCCAATCTTTGCGCGCCAGCCTGCGCGCACCAGGCCGCTCAGAGAAGCCGGCCGTCTTCGCCCAGCACGTGGTCCAGTTGCTGCACCAGCGACTGCAGCCGCTGGTCGTCGGCGGCGGGCAGCGGGGCCGAGGAAGAGGCCGCTGTCGTCGCCGCGGCAGTGGCCGCTGGCTGGGCGGGGGCGGTGTCCACCGCGGGCCGGGCGGTGGCGGCTGCCAGGTCGGCCGCTTCGCGGTCGGCGATCTCGAATGCGAGGTTCAGGGCTGCCAGCACGGCGATGCGCTCGCGGGCACGCACCTTGCCGGCATCGCGGATGCGGGTCATGGCCGTGTCCACCCGTTCCACGGCGTCCAGCAGGCGGCTTTCGTGGCCTTCGGGGCAGGTCAGCAGGTAGCTTTGCTGCAGGATCTGCACCTCGATTTGCTTCATTCGGATTCTTTCGTGGCAGGGGCTGCGGCGGGCAGGCGCTCCAGCAGGGCGTCCACCCGGGCCCGCGCGGCCGAAAGGCGGGACTTGAGCGAATCGCGCTCCTGCGTGAGGGCTGCCACCTGGTCGGCCAGCAGCGCGTTGGTGCGCTGCAGTTCCGCGTGGCGCAGCAGCAGGCGTTCAACGCGTTCGGCGATCTGGTCGGTGGTCGATGGTGTTGCCATAGAGCCCCCGATTGTAGGGTGGCGGTTTGTAATCGGCCGTAAAATCCCGAGGTTGGTGCTCGCGGTGTGGTTCACATGCCGCAGTTCAACGGGAAGCAGGGAGGCGTGCCACGCATGGCACGCCGAGCCTGCGCTGCCCCCGCAACGGTCAGCGGACGAATCACCCGATTCTCTCTCCATCACAAGCCACTGTGCGCCTTGAACAAGCGTGTGGGAAGGCGTTGGAGGGCGTTCCGCCAGCCCGGATACCGGCCAACACGGTGGCTGCGCCCACGCCTTTTTTGGGCAAAGCGCAGCCGTATCACCCATCTGCTGGCGGGGAGGCCGGCTCGGGTTTTGTTTGTTGACGATGATCCCCATGAAAATCCGTACCCCTCGTGCGCGCATTGCAGCGCCGCTGTGTCTGCAGCCGGCCCTGGCCGCCATGGCCGTTGTGGCCGCCTGTTCTGCGCAGGCCCAGGTGCAGCCAGCGCCGAACAGCGAGGCCGGCAGCCCGGTGCAGATCGCGCAGAACCTGCGCGCGCCGTCGCTCACCGAGACGGTGGTGACCGCCACCCGCACGCCGCAGCCGCTGTCCGACCTGGTGGCCGATGTGACGGTGATCGACCGCGACACCATCGAGACCAGCGGCGCCACGGGCCTGGCCGATGTGCTGGCGCGCGTGCCGGGCATCGAGTTCTCTCGCAACGGCGGGCCGGGCACGACCACGGGCGTGTTTTTGCGCGGTGCGGAATCCCGCTTCACCGCGGTGTACATCGACGGCGTGCGCATCGACTCGCAGTCCACCGGCGGCGCCGCGTGGGAGGCCATTCCCCTTGCGCAGATCGACCGCATCGAAGTGCTGCGCGGTCCGGCGGGCGCGGTCTACGGCTCGGACGCCATGGGCGGCGTGATCCAGATCTTCACCAAGCGCGGTGAAAACGGTGTGGCGCCGTACGTGGGCATCGGCGTGGGCAGCCACAGCACCACCAAGATTGAAGCCGGCGTGAGCGGCGCCACCGGCACCATCGACTACGCGCTCGGCATTGCGCGCGAGAAAAGCAAGGGCTTCAACGCCCGCACGGTGGCCACGCAAAACCCCGACCGCGACGGCTACGAGAGCACGTCGGCCAACGCGCGCCTGGGCCTGCAGATCAATGCCGCGCACCGCCTGGACGCCACGCTGCTCGCCAACGACCTGGACAGCGGCTACGACAACGGCCTGGGCAAGGACGACCGCAACCAGCACCAGCTGCACGCGCTGGGCCTGACCTGGCAGGCGCAGTGGACCACCGCATACAAGACGCGCCTGCAGGTCACCGACTCGCGCGACCAGTACGAAACCACGCCCTCGGTGTACCTGAGCGAGACGCACCTGCGCGGCTACCTGTTCCAGAACGAATGGCGCCAGGATGCACACCTGGTCACGGCCGCGCTGGAGCGGCGCGAAGACAACCTCCAGAACGCCCCCATCGACCGCTCGCGCTCGCAGGACGCCATCGCCCTGGGCTACGGCTACACAGCCGGCGGCCACACGCTGCAGGCCAATGTGCGCCATGACTCCGACAGCGAGTTCGGCGGCAAGGGCACCGGCAGCCTGGCCTACGGCTATACCTTTGCGCCGCAGTGGCGCGCCACCGCGTCGGTGGGCACGGCGTTCCGCGCGCCCACGCTGTACCAGCGCTTCAGCGAATACGGCGTGGGCTCGCTCAAGCCCGAAAGCAGCCGCAATGCCGAGGTGGGCCTGCGCTGGGCGCAGGGCAGCAACAGCTTCTCGGCCACCGTGTACCGCAACCGCGTGCAGGACCTGATCTCCTTCGGCGCGCCCGGCCCGTGCCCATCGCCCTTCGGCTGCTACGTGAACACCGCGCGCGCCGAGTACAAGGGCGTGACCTTTGCAGGCTCGTACCGCCTGGCAGGTGTGCTCGGCGGCGTGCAGCTGCGCGGCTCGCTCGACCTGCAGGACCCGCGCGACCTGGACACCGGCAAGCAACTGGCCCGCCGCGCCAAGCGCCACGGCACGCTGGGCGCCGACACGCAGCTCGCGGGCTGGACCGTGGGCGCCGAGGTGCAGGCCTCGGGCCGCCGCTTCGACACGGTGGCCAACACCAACGTGCTGGGCGGCTACACGCTGGTCAACCTGTACGCCAGCACCCGCATCGCCCGCGACTTCACGCTGGTGGCGCGCGTGGACAACGTGGGTGACAAGCACTACGAGCTGGCTCGCACCTACGCCACAGCCGGACGCACCGCGTACGTAGGCGTGAAGTGGGCGCCGCAGTAAGCCCAAACATCAACGAGAGAGAGCAGAGAGAGAAGCCCGAAGAATGGTCACCCCGGCACGCTGTCCGGCAATATTGATCGCCGCCCCTGCATCAGGCCAGGGCAAGACCACCGTCACCGCGGCCCTGGCGCGCCTGCATGCGCGCCGGGGCCGACGGGTGCGGGTCTTCAAGTGCGGGCCCGACTTTCTGGACCCCCACTGGCACCGCCTGGCCAGTGGCGCGCCGGTGCACCAGCTGGACCTGTGGATGAACGGCGCGCACGACTGCGCGCAGCGCCTGCATGCCGCGGCGCAAGAGGCCGACCTGATCCTGATCGAAGGGGTGATGGGCCTGTTCGACGGCGACCCGAGCGCGGCCGACCTGGCCCAACGCTTCGGCCTGCCGGTGCTGGCCGTCATCGACGCATCGGCCATGGCGGGCACCTTCGGCGCGCTGGCGTTCGGCCTGCAGCACTACCGGCCGGGCCTGCGCTGGGCGGGCGTGCTGGCCAACCGCGTGGGCAGCGCCCGCCATGCGGAAATGCTGCGCAAGGGCCTGCGCGATGACGCCGACTGGATGGGCGCGGTGACGCGCGTGCAGCCCGGCGCAACGGCGGCCACCGCGGGCACCGGCAAGCCCGGCGCGCTGCTGCCCGAGCGCCACCTGGGCCTGGTCGCGGCGCATGAACTGCCCGACAGCCTGGAACGGCTGGACGCCGCGGCCGATGCCCTGGCCGCGACACCGCTGGGCCAGATGACGGCATCCGACCTGCAGCGGTGGGTGACGGACTTTGCGTCCCCCGTGCAGCCGCCTGCCGTGCCGCTGCTGCTGCTGCAAGGCCGCACGGTGGCCGTGGCGCGCGATGCGGCGTTCTGCTTCATCTACGAGGCCAACCTGCACACGCTGGCGCAACTGGGCGCGCGCGTGGTGCATTTCTCGCCGCTGCACGACGCCGCAGTGCCCGACTGCGACGCGGTGTGGCTGCCCGGCGGCTATCCCGAGCTGCACACCGCGCAGATCGCCGCCAACACCGCCATGCAGGCCAGCCTGCGCGCGCACGTCGCGGCCGGCAAGCCGCTGTGGGCCGAATGCGGCGGCATGATGGCGCTGTTCGACGCCATCACGCTGGCCGATGGCACCACGGCGCCACTGTGGGGCCTGCTGCCCGGCCACGTCACCATGCACAAGCGCCTGGCCGCGCTGGGGCCGCAGCACCTGACCGTCGCCGGGCGGCACACGCTGCGCGGGCACACCTTTCACTATTCCACCGCCGCCAGCACTGCGCCGGTGGTGGCGCGCACGGCCCGATCGGGCGAGGCCGTGGCGGCAGGTGCCGGCGAGGCGCTGTACCACCACGGCAGCATCCACGCGAGCTACTTCCACCCCTGGTTCCCCTCCAGCCCCGAGGCCGTGGCGCAACTGCTGGGCGCGCAGGCATCATGACGGCCATGTCCGCACCGCACCCTTCGCAAGCCATCACCACCGAGCTCATCCTGGGTGGCCAAAAAAGCGGCAAGTCCCGCCGCGCCGAACTGCTGGCGCGCGACTGGCTGGCACAGTCCGCCGACCACCGCGCGGTGCTGATCGCCACCGGCCAGCCCTGGGACGACGAGATGCGCGAACGCATCGCACGCCACCAGCGCGACCGCGCCGAGCGCGTGCCGGGCCTCGTGACCGTGGAGGAGCCGCTCGATGTAGCGTCCGCCATCGCGCAGCGCAGCACGGCGCACACCCTGCTGGTGGTGGACTGCCTCACGCTGTGGCTCACCCAGTGGACGATGCCCCTGGGCGCCGAGAGCATGAATTTGGAGCAAAAACAGGCCCTGTCGCGCAACTGGCAAGCGCAGGCAGCTATGTTTTTAGGAGCAATCGCCGCATCCCCCGGCCCCGTCATCCTGGTGGGCAACGAAATCGGCCTGGGCGTCATCCCGATGGGCCGCGAGGTGCGCGCTTTTGTCGATGCGCTGGGCGCCCTCAACCAGCAGGTGGCCCAGGTGTGCCCCCGCGTCACGCTGATGGCGGCGGGCCTGCCCCTCACCTTGAAGGAGCCCGCCGCATGAAGCCGACCCCCGTGCGCCGCATCCTGTGGGTGATTGCCATCGTCATTGCGCTGGGCCTGCTGATGGCGGGGCTGGCGCGTGCGCAGTCGGTGCGCATCCAGGACGACCGGGGCCGCGAGATTGCGCTGGCGCAGCCGCCCCAGCGCATCGTGAGCCTGCTGCCATCGCTGACCGAGAGCGTGTGCGAGCTGGACCAATGCCACCGCATCGTGGGCACGGACCGCTATTCCAACTGGCCCGAGGCGGTGATCGGCAAGCTGCCCAAGGTCGGCGGTGGCCTGGACCCCAGCATCGAGGCCATCGTGGCCCTCAAGCCCGACGTGGTGCTCATGTCCGTCAGTTCCCGCGCCAGCGACCGGCTGCAGGCGCTCGGTATCACCGTCGTGCAGCTCGAACCCAAGACCCATGCCGACGTGCGCCGCGTGCTGGGCACCATCAGCGACCTGCTGGGCGTGCCCCGGGCGCAAGGCTCCGACCGGCAGTGGCGCACCATCGACGCCGCCGTGCAGGCCGCAGCCCAATCGCTGCCGCCCAAGGCGCGCAACCTGCGGGTGTACTTCGAAGTGAGCCGCGGCCCGTATGCGGCCAGCGAGTCGTCCTTCATCGGCGAATCGCTCACGCGCCTGGGCGTGCGCAACGTGGTGCCCGCATCGCTCGGCCCCTTCCCGCGCCTGAACCCCGAATACGTGGTGCGCGCCAACCCCGACGTGCTGATGATCGGCAACAGCAGCATGCAGACCATGGTGCCGTACCCCGGCTGGTCCACGATGCGCGCCGTGCGCGAAAACCGCGTGTGCGTGTTCGGCCCCGGCGATGCCGAAGTGGTGGTGCGCCCCGGCCCGCGCATGGCCGAGGCCGCCCGCATCATGGCCCGGTGCCTTGTGGAGAAGGCCCGGTGACGCTTTCCCCCCACCCGACCATGCCCACTGCCGCAGGCGCCCGCCGCGCCGCGTGGTGCGCGCTGTGGTTGGGCCTGGCCAGCGCGCTGCTGCTGGTGCTGGGCACCGCCGTCGGCAGCACGGGGCTGGAGAGCCTGGTGCACATGGGCGACGACCCCGTGGCGCGCCAGATCGTGTGGGACATCCGCCTGCCGCGCACCCTGGGCGCCTGGCTGGCCGGCGCGCTGCTGGGCCTGGCCGGCGCGGTGGCGCAGGGCCTGTTCCGCAACCCGCTGGCCGACCCGTACCTGCTGGGCAGCGCCTCGGGCGCGGCGCTGGGCGGCGCGGTGGCCATGGCGATGTTCGGCGTGTCGCCAGTGGCGGCGCAGTGGATCGCACGCATCGGCATCACCGGCATGGCCTTCGTCGGGGCCGCCGGGGCCGTGGTGCTGACGCTGGTGCTGGCCCAGGGCGTGCAGCACACGCTGCGGCTGCTGCTGGCCGGCGTGATCGTGGGCGTGGTGCTGGGCGCCGTGCGCGACCTGGTGGAGCTGGCCTCGCCCGACATCCTGCAGGCCATGCAGGCCTTCATCCTGGGCAGCACGGCCTTCGTCGGCTGGATCGCCTGCACCCTGATGCTGGCCGCCTGGGCCCTGTGCGCACTGCTGGCCTGGGTGCTGGCGCGCGCGCTGGACGGCCTGACCTTGGGCGAATCCACCGCCGCCAGCCTGGGCCTGCCGCTCGGCCCCATGCGCGCCGGCCTGGTGGCCGCGATGGCGCTGGCCACCGGCACGGCCGTGGCGCAGACCGGGCTGATCGCTTTCGTCGGCCTGGCCGCGCCGCACCTGGTGCGCTCCATCGTGCGCGTGACGCACGAGCGGCACATCCTGTTGTCCAGCCTCATGGGCGCGGTGCTGCTGCTGGCCGCCGACATCCTCGCGCGCTGGATGCTGGCACCGCAGGAGCTGCCCGTGGGCGTGCTCACCGCCGCGCTGGGCGGCACCTACCTGCTGTGGCTGATGCACCGGCGCACCGCACGCGGAGGCAGCCTGTGACGGGCGCGGCATTGAGCGCCCACGGCATGACCGTGCGCGTGGGCGGCGCCGAGGTGCTGCACGGCATCGACCTGCACCTGCCCGCGGGCTGCTGGACCAGCATCGTCGGGCCCAACGGCGCGGGCAAGTCCACGCTGCTCAAGGTGCTGGCGGGCCTGCTGCCGCGCGGCCAGGTCGACGGCCAGGTGGCGCTGCTCGGCCGCCCGCTCACCCAGGTGCCGGCGCGCGAGCGGGCGCGAACACTGTCCTGGCTGGGCCAGAACGAAGGCTCGGCCGACGACCTCACGAGTTACGACGTGGCCATGCTGGGCCGCCTGCCGCACCAGCCCTGGCTGGCCCCACCATCGCCCGCCGACCACGCCGCCGTGGAGCAGGCGCTGCGCACCACGCAGGCCTGGGACTGGCGCGACCGCCCCTTGTCGCAGCTGTCGGGCGGCGAGCGCCAGCGTGTGCTGCTGGCGCGTGCGCTGGCGGTGCAGGCGCAGGTGCTGCTGATGGACGAACCCCTGGCCAACCTGGACCCGCCGCACCAGACGGACTGGCTGCACACGGTGCGCGCCCTGGTGGCCGGCGGCGCCACGGTGGTCAGCGTGCTGCACGAGGTGTCGCTGGCGCTGCAGGCCGATGAGATGGTGGTGATGGCCAAGGGCCGCGTCACGCACCAGGGCGGCTGTGATGAGCCCGCCACGCACCGTGCGCTGGAGGCTGTGTTTGACGACCGCATCGCGGTGCACGCGCTGCTGGGGCAGTGGGTGGCGTTGCCGCGCTGATGATTTTTTGTTTAGTTTTTTTTGTTTTGTTTCAACCAAGGAGTCGTGACATGCACATCGAACCCGGGCTGGTGGATACCACCAAGATCTTCCTGAGCTACGCGACGGGGGCCACGGCGCTGCTGTATGCGTGCAAGCTGGCGGTGGACATGGTGAAGCAGGAGGGCGTGGTGGCTTTGCTGTTGCGCTCGGTGTTCACCACGGCGTTGGTGTTTGCGTTCTTCGAGTTGCTGCCGCACCACCCGGTGGGGGTGTCGGAGGTGCATTTGATTTTGGGCACTACGTTGCTGTTGCTGTTTGGGGCTGCGCCTGCGTGCATCGGATTGGCCGCGGGGTTGTTGATCCAGAGCGTGTTTTTTGCGCAGCAGGATTTGCCGCAGTACGGGATGAATGTGACGACGTTGCTGGTGCCGTTGTTTGCCACTGCTGCGATTGCCAAGCGCATCGTGCCGGAGAGCATGGCGTATGTGGACATGACGTATGCGCAGACGTTCAAGTTGTCTGTGGCTTACCAGGGGGGGATCGTGGCCTGGGTGGCGTTCTGGGCTATTTATGGTGCGGGGGTTGGGTCTGCAAATCTGGAGAGCATTGGTACTTTTGGTGCTGCTTACATGACGGTGGTGTTGTTGGAGCCTCTGGTGGACCTGGGTGTGTTGGCGGGGGCCAAGTTGTTGCGCCGTCTTGAGGGCTCTGCGTTCGTTGAGCGTCGGTTGCATCAAGCGGCTTGAGTTTGGTGGTCATGGTCGCTTCTTGGGTTGGTTTGAAGGCGGAGGCCGGGGTGTGCGCCCGGCGGCGCAGTAACTTTCTTTTGCGTCGCCAAAAGAAAGTCACCAAAGAAAAGGCGACCCCCAGTCTGCGTCCCCCATCGCCCGGTGGGCGATGGGGGCAACCTGCGATGCTCGGAACTGGGGTGGTGCCGCAGAACTCGCTGCGTTCTTCGAACTCCGCTCAAACAGCTGCGGCAAGTCAGATCACGAAGCGTGTGTGTCCTGCGGCACACACGCCCACCCCAGCTCCTGCGCTTCTCGGCGCAGCCAGCAGGGGTGGGGAACGGGTACAAAACGGCTGCTGCTTCGCAGTGACGCCTCAGGTCGGGTGCGCGCGCGGTGCGCGCTGCCGACGCCTGGGCACGATCGCTCTGCTCAGGCCGAAGCGTAGCGAGGCAGTTGGGGCCGAGCGAAGCAATGGCCCGAGTGGAGCCCGCTCCCATCCCCTTCTGACCGTGCCGAGAAGCACAGGGCCTGGGGTGAGCGCGTGCCGAAGGACACGCGCATCGTTGTCTGGCTCGCCGAAGCTGTTTGACCGGAGCTGCCTCGCAGAGGCAGCGCAGGGAGTTCTTCGGCGCACCCCAGGACCGAGCATCGCAGGTTGCCCCCTCGCCATCGGCGAGGGGGACACGGGCAGCGGGGTCGCCTTCTCTTTGGTGACTTTCTCTTGGCGAAGCAAGAGAAAGTTACTGCGCCGCCGGGCGCACACCCCGGCCTCCGCCTCAAAGCCGCAACCGAAGTAACCATGGCCCCAGGTCAATAACGAGACCCCATGCAAATCGAATCCCCCCCCATCCTCCGCGACACCCCCAAACCCCAAGGCGAACGCCGAGGCCTGATCCTTGTCCACACCGGCACCGGCAAAGGCAAAAGCACAGCCGCCTTCGGCCTCGCCCTGCGCGCCCACGGCCGTGGCAAGACCATCAAGGTCTACCAGTTCATGAAGGTCCCCACCGCCCGCTTCGGCGAACACCGCCTGTTCGAACAACTCGGCGTCCCCATCGAAGGCCTGGGCGACGGCTTCAGCTGGAAGAGCCGCGACCTCGACCACTCCGCACAACTCGCGCTCGACGGCTGGGCCAAGGCCGAAACCACCATCCGCGCAGGCGCGCACTTCATGGTCGTGCTCGACGAGATCATGTACCCCCTGCGCTACGGCTGGATCCCGCTCGAATCCATCCTCACCTGCCTGCGCGAACGCCCGTCGCACGTGCACGTCGTGCTCACCGGCCGCAACGCCCCGGCCGAGCTGATCGAGCTGGCCGACACCGTCACCGAGATGACCCTCATCAAGCACCACTTCAAGGCCGGCGTGCCCGCCCAGCGCGGCATCGAGGACTGATGAAGCATTGATTTAATCTGATTTGATGCCGAACGCTGTGCACGCACCCATGCCGATACCCCTGCCCATGACCCGCACCCGCCTGCTGCACCCCACCGTGCCGGCACTGGCGGTGCTCGGCCTGCTCAGTGGTCTCGCAGCACCCATGGCGCACGCGCAACAGCAACAACACCGCATCATCACCCTGTCCCCCTCCCTCACCGAAACCGTCTGCGCCCTCGGCCACTGCGCCGAGCTGGTCGGGACCGACCGCTACTCCAGCTGGCCCGGCACCGTCGCCAAGCTGCCCAAGGTCGGCGGCCTGCAGGATGCGCAGATCGAACGCATCGTGGCCCTGCGGCCCGACATGGTGCTGCTCGGTCCACGCAGCAGGGCAGGGGATCGCCTGTCGGCCCTGGGCGTGCCGGTGCAGGTGTTCGATGCGCGCACCCATGCCGACCTCCAGCGCATGCTGCTCAGCGTGGGCCAATCGCTCGGCGAATCGGCCCGTGCGGCCGAACTGGTGGCGCGCATCGACCGCGAACTCGACGCTGCCGCGCGCCGCATGCCGGCCCACCTGCGCGGGCGCAGCGTGTATGTCGAGGTGGGCGTGGGGCCGACTGCGGCCAGCGCTGCCAGCTTCATCGGCGAGACCATCGCGCGGCTGGGCCTGGTCAACATCGTGCCCGGCGACCTGGGGCTGTTCCCGCGCGTCAACGCCGAGATGGTGGTGCGCGGCGCGCCCGACCTCGTCATCGGCCCGGCGGCATCCCTCATGAACCTGGCCGAGCGGCCCGGCTGGTCGGGCATGAGAGCGCTGCGCCAGCACCAGGTCTGCCAGCTCGATGCCGACCGCATGGATCTGCTCTCACGCCCCGGCCCGCGCCTGGGCGAGGCGGCGCACATGCTGGTCGATTGCCTTTCAGGGTTGCCGCAAGCCTTGCGTTGATCCACACATCCTGACTCCCACCATTTTCTGACTGGAGACCTCCATGCAACAAGTCCACAAGATCCCCGCCACCATCGTCACCGGCTTTCTGGGCAGCGGCAAGACCACGCTGCTGCGCCACCTGCTGACCCACGCGCAGGGCAAGCGCATCGCTGTCATCGTCAACGAGTTCGGCGAGCTCGGTATCGACGGCGAGCTGCTGCGCAGCTGCGGCATCGGCTGCGACGAGAACGGGGTGGAGAACGGCCAGCTGTTCGAGCTAGCCAACGGCTGCCTGTGCTGCACCGTGCAGGAAGAGTTCGCGCCCGTGATGGAGCAACTGGCCGCGCGCCGCGACCAGATCGACCACCTGGTCATCGAGACCTCGGGCCTGGCGCTGCCCAAGCCGCTGGTGCAGGCCTTCCAGTGGCCCGCGCTGCGCAACGTGTTCACCGTGGACTCGGTGATCACTGTGGTCGATGCGCCCGCCGTGGCCGCCGGCCAGTTCGCCGATGACCCGGTGGCCGTGGACGCCCAGCGCCGCGCCGACGACAACCTGGACCACGAATCGCCCCTGCACGAACTGTTCGAGGACCAGTTGGCCACCGCTGATCTGGTGGTGCTGCACAAGACCGACGGGCTGGACGCCGACGCCCTGGCCCGCGTCGAAGCCATCGTGCGCGGCGAGACCCTGCCGGGTGTGAAGTTCGTGCACGCCCAGCACGGCCGCATCGACCCCAGCGTGCTGCTGGGCCTGGGCCACGCGGTGGAAGACGTGATCGATGACCGCAAGACCCACCACGACGAGGAAGAAGACCACGACCACGACGAGTTCGAATCGGTGCACGTCACGCTCGACGTGACCGACCGCGCCCGCCTGGTGGAGGCCCTCGTCGCCCTGGTGCAGCGCCACGAGATCTACCGCATCAAGGGCTTCGTGGCCCTGCCGGGTGCGGCCATGCGCCTGGTGGTGCAGGGCGTGGGCCAGCGCTTCGACAGCCACTTCGACCGCGCCTGGCGCGCGGGCGATGTGAAGGCTACGCGCCTGGTCGTGATCGGCGACCACCTGGACGCTGCGGCCCTGCAGGCCGAACTGCAATCGGCATTGTCCGAACCCGTCACCGCCTGAAGGTCAAGCCATGCATCTGCTTTCCACACGCCCAGGTGGCTACGTCGAGGACGGGGGCCAGGGCCTGGTGCGCGTGGAGCAGACGCCCGGCGACATCGTCATCCTGAGCGCGGCCGACACCACGCTGTCGCTGCTGTCCGATGCGGCGGCCAGCCTGGGCGATGGATTCCCCAGCGTGCGCCTGGCCAACCTGATGTGGTTGCGCCAGCCCGCGTCCACCGACATGTACGTGGACGACGTGCTGCGCCATGCACGCGTGATCGTCATCGACCACCTGGGCAGCCCCAGCGACTGGGCCTATGTGGTGGAGCAAGCGATGTCGCTGGCCGGCAAGCACCGCCAGTGGCTGGCCCTGTTCTCGGGCGACAACATCGAAGACCCGCAGCTTCTGATGCGCAGCACCGCCAGCCCCGAGGACTGCCACCAGCTTTGGCGCTGCCTGCGCGAGGGTGGGCGCGACAACGCGCTGGCGTTCTTTGCGCTCATCGGCCATGCGGCCTTCGGCATCGGCCCGCGCCCGCCGCCACCCCGGCCGCTGCCGCCGGTCATGGCCTACACCCCGGCCGCCGAGGCGCCGTGGATTCCCGACGCGCCGGTGGCGATGCTGGTGTTCTACCGCGCGCACATTCAGTCGGGCAACACGGCGGTGTTCGATGCGGTGCATGCGGCGCTGGCAGACGTCGGGCTCAACACCCTGGCCGTGGGCGTGGACTCGCTCAAGAACCCCGAGAGCCTGGCCGCGCTGCAGGCCATGGCCGCCGCGCAGGGCGTGGGCATCGTGCTCAACGCCACGAGCTTTGCCGTGGCCTCCATCGACGGCAGTGACGACGACGCGCAGGCCATCACCCTGGCGGGCGATGCGCCGGTGCTGCAGGTCATCACCGCCGGCTGCTCGCTGGAGCAATGGCAGGACGACCCGCATGGCCTGGCGCCGCGCGACCTGGCCATGCAGGTGGTGCTGCCAGAGGTGGACGGGCGCATCGGCGCGCGCGCCATCAGCTTCAAGGGCCTGGCCTGGCGCTGCGAGCGCACCGAGGTCGATGTGGTGCGCTACCAGCCCGAGCCCGAGCGCATCGCCTTCGTGGCCGAGCTCGCGCGCCGCTGGTGCGTGCTGCGCAGCAAGCCGCAGGTGGACAAGCGCGTGGCGCTCATCCTGGCCAACTACCCCAACGACGATGCACGCCTGGCCAACGGCGTGGGCCTGGATACACCGGCCTCCACCGTGCTGATCTTGCAGGCGCTGCGCGACGCGGGCTACACCACGGGCGATCTGCCCGAGGGCGGCGATGCGCTGATCGCGCGGCTGGTGGCGGGCGTGACCAACAACCTTGACGCCAACGCCGACCGCCCCGCGGGCCAGAGCCTGGCCATGGCCGACTACCTGGCCGACTTCGGCGCGCTGCCGAAGGCCAGCCAGGACGCGGTCAACGCCCTGTGGGGATCGCCCGGCGCAGACCCCATCGTGCGCAGCGGGCGCTTCATGGTGCCGGGTGTTCGCCTGGGCAACGTCTTCGTGGGCATCCAGCCCGCTCGGGGGCGCGACCTGGACCTGGTGGCCACGTACCACGATGCCGACCTGGTGCCCACGCACGGCTACCTGGCCTTCTACTTCTGGCTGCGCCGCGCGTTCGCGGTGGACGCGGTGGTGCACGTGGGCAAGCACGGCAACCTCGAATGGCTGCCGGGCAAGAGCGTGGCGCTGGGCGCCGCGTGCTGGCCCGATGCCATCCTGGGCCCGCTGCCGCACCTGTACCCGTTCATCGTCAACGACCCGGGCGAGGGCAGCCAGGCCAAGCGCCGCACGCAGGCCGTCATCATCGACCACCTGATGCCCGCGCTCACGCGCGCGGAGACCTACGGCCCGCTGCAGCAGCTCGAACGCTCCATGGACGAGTACTACGAGGCGCTGTCGCTCGACCCGCGGCGCGCCAAGCTGCTGCGCCAGAGCATCCTCGACCAGGTGCTGAAGAACGGCCTGCACCAGGAACTGGGCTTTGCCCCGCCGGCCGACGATGCGCAGCGCGAGGCGCTGCTCGGCCGGCTCGACGCCTACCTGTGCGAGATCAAGGAGTCGCAGATCCGCGACGGCCTGCACATCCTGGGCCGCTCGCCGCGGGACCGCCAGCGCACCGACACGCTGGTGGCGCTGGCGCGCTTTCCGGGCGGCTCGGCGCCAGGGCAGGGCAGCCTGCTGGTGGCGCTGGCCCGTGACCTGGAACTGGGCGATTTCGACCCGCTGAACCCCGAGTGGGCAGCACCCTGGACCGGCCCGCGCCCCGCGGCGCTGCAGGCCCTGGGCGACGAGCCCTGGCGCCACGTGGGCCACACGCGCGAGCGGCTCGAAAAGCTGGCCGTGCAGTGCGTGCAGCAGCACCTGGCGGTGGACGATGCCGGGCACATCGTGGGCCTGCCCATGGACGCCGCGCAGTGGCCGCACAGCGCCGCGGTTTTAGCGCGCATGCGCACGGTGCTGGCCCCCCGGCTCGATGCCTGCGGCCCCAACGAGATGGGCCAGCTGCTGCGCGGCCTGGCGGGCAGGTTCGTGCCGCCCGGCCCCAGCGGCGCACCATCGCGCGGCCGGCCCGATGTGCTGCCCACGGGGCGCAACTTTTACTCGGTGGACACGCGCGCCGTGCCCACGCCCACGGCCTATGGCATGGGCGCGCTGGCGGCCGACCGCGTGGTGGAGCGGCATCTGCAGGACCATGGCAGCTTTCCCACCGCGGTGGGCCTGTCGGTCTGGGGCACCAGCACCATGCGCACGGGGGGCGAGGACATCGGGCAGGCCTTTGCGTTGCTGGGCGTGCGGCCCCGATGGGCGCCCGGCAGCAGCCGCGTGGTGGACATCGAAGTGCTGCCCATGGCGATCCGCAACCGCCCGCGCATCGACGTGACGCTGCGCGTGTCGGGCTTCTTTCGCGATGCCTTCCCGGGCGTGATCGACCTGTTCGACACCGCCGTGCGCGCGGTGGCCGCCATCTCTGCAGAGGATGAGCCCGACGACGTGAACCCTATCCGCGTGCGCGTGCAGCGCGAGGCCGCCGAGGCCCAGGCGCAGGGCATGGCCGCCGACGACGCCGAGCGCCGCGCCACCTGGCGCGTGTTCGGCCCGCGCCCCGGCGGTTATGGTGCAGGGCTGCAAGAGATCATGGCCACCGGCCGCTGGAGCACGTCGGACGACCTGGCCCAGGCCTACCTGCGCGCGGGCGCCTTCGCCTACGGGCAGGGCGGCCACGGCGAGGCCGCGCGCGCCGCCTTCGAGCAGCGCCTGGCTGCGGTGGACGCGGTGCTGCACAACCAGGACAACCGCGAACACGACATCCTCGACTCGGACGACTACTACCAGTTCCAGGGCGGCATGGCCGCGGCCGTGCAGCACCTGGCCGGCGCGCCGGCCGCGCTGTACCACGGCGACTTCAGCACGCCCGGCGCGCCGCGTATCCGCACGCTGAGCGAAGAGGTCGCCCGCGTGGTGCGTGCCCGCGCCGTCAACCCCAAGTGGATCGACGGCGTGAAGCGCCATGGCTACAAGGGCGCTTTCGAGATCGCAGCCACGGTGGACTACCTGTTCGCCTTCGACGCGACCACCGGCGTGGTGGGCGACCACCAGTACGCGCTGGTGGCCGACGCCTACCTGCACGACGACGCCACGCGCGATTTTCTGCAACAACACAACCCGCTGGCCCTGCGCAGCATCGGCGAGCGTTTGCTCGAAGCCATGCAGCGCGGCCTGTGGGCCGAGCCCGGCGAGCACCGCGAGCGCATCGAAGAGCACCTGCTGGAGCTCGAACACCGCCTCGAAACCCAGGGCGAAGGACGCTGAAGTGAAACACCCCCTGAGTCGCTTCGCGCCTTCCCCCTCTCTCGTCTCGCTGCGCGAGTCGGGAGGGGGACGCCCCCAGCGCGGCGGGGCGGCCCTTGCGCGGGGGCGCTGGCCTCGGCCGCGCCGGGTTCAAGGACCTTGGGCGGCTCACATAGCTATGGATAACTGACATGACTCCTGTCTCTCTGGCCCCGGTGCCAACCACCACATTCCCCTTCACCGCGCTGGTCGGCCACGAAGCCTTGCAGCGCGCGCTGCTGTTGGCTGCCATCGACCCCGGCATGGGCGGCGTGCTCATCAGCGGCCCGCGGGGCACGGCCAAGTCGACCTCGGCGCGCGCGCTGGCGGCCTTGTTGCCCGATGCGCCCTTCGTCACGCTGCCCCTGGCCGCCAGCCTGGAGCAACTGGTGGGCACGCTCAACATCGAAGACGTGCTGCGCGATGGCCAGGTACGCCTGGCGCCCGGCCTGGTGGCGCGCGCGCACGGCGGCGTGCTGTATGTGGACGAGGTCAACCTGCTGCCCGACGCGCTGGTCGATTCGCTGCTCGACGTGGCCGCCAGCGGCGTGAACACGGTGGAGCGCGATGGCGTGTCGCGCCAGCATGCCGCGCGCTTCGTGCTGGTGGGCACCATGAACCCGGAGGAGGGCGAGCTGCGCCCGCAGCTGCTCGACCGCTTCGGCCTGTCGGTGGCGCTGCGCAACCCGGCCGACGCCGGCACACGCCAGGCCATCGTGCGGGCGCGGCTGGCTTTCGAGGCTGACCCGGCTGCCGTGGTGGCGCGGCATGCCGCTGCACAGGCTGCACTGGTGGCGTCCGTGGTGCGTGCGCGTGCAGCGCTGGCGGGCCTGGAGTGGTCCGACGCCGTGGTGGAGCATGCAGCGGGCCTGGCTTTGGCCGCAGGCGTGGACGGCATCCGTGCCGACCTGGTGATGCTGCGCGCCGCGCGGGCCCTGGCGGCGCTGGATCAGCAAACCAGCGTGCGCGTGGAGCATGTGGACGCGGTGGCCGAACTGGCGCTGTCGCACCGCCGCGGTGAGAATTCGGCAGGCCCGGCAGGCCCGGCAGGCGCGGCCGGCACGGCACCGCCCCCGGGCGCCACACAGCCTCCTTCGCTTTCATCGCCGTCACCGTCCAAACCCTCGCCCGCCAGCGGGCAGGGCGCGGGCTCTGCCCAGGATGCTCCCGAGGGCGACTGGGGCGCGCTACCGCCCGAACCCCAAGCCATGGCGCGCGTGCGCAGCACCGGAGCGTGGCCACCAAAAAAAGCCTGAGCCACCCCGGCCCGCGCTCGCCCCAGGCCACAGGCAAGGCAAGCGCAGGCTGGCGGTGGCAAGCCCCCCGCAATGCCTGGTTGCGCACGCCGCAGGCCATGGCCCGGCCCGCTGACCCACAAGGTGCCAGCGTCGATTGGCTGCGCACGTTGGCGGCCAAGGGCCCCGCGCGCCTACAGCCTGCGCACCTGCGCCGCCGCACTGCCAGCGCCGTGCAGCCCTGTTTGCACCTGATTGCGCTCGACACCTCGGGCTCCATGCGCCAGGGCGGGCGCCTGGCCTGGGCCAAGGGCTATGCCGCGCGCCTGATCGAGCAGGCCGCGCGCGCCGGCGACCACGTGGCCCTGCTGTGTTTTGGCGGCCAGGGGGTGGAGCTGCTGCTGCCCCCCGGCGCTGCGCGCACGGCTGGCACGGCCCGCGTGCGCCCGCTGGGCGGCGGTGGTGGCACGCCCCTGGTGGCAGGCCTGGCCGAGGCCGAACGGCTGCTGCGCATGGCGCGCCGCCAGCGGGGCGCGGGCGCGCCCTCGTGCCTGTGGCTGCTGACCGATGGCCGCACGCTCGAGCAGCCCGCCGCGCCGGGCGCTGCCGCGCACGTCGTGGTCGTGGATTTCGACGACCCGCTGCGCCCCGTGGGCCGCTGCGCGGCCTGGGCCGCACGCTGGCAGGCCGAGCACCGCCTGCCTGAACCCCTTTCTTCCTAGATCCATGACCGAGCTTTTTCCGATGCCCGACGCTGCTGCCTTGACGCCTTCCCACACCACCGACGTGATCGTCTGCACCACCTGCCGCCCGGCGGGTGCATCGCGTGATCTGCCGGCCGACGGCGAACTGCTGTTCGAAGCCGTGCAGGCCGCTCAGCTGGGCGACGATGCCGGCACTTGGGCCCAGGTGCGCGTGCGCGGCGTGGCCTGCCTGAGCAGTTGCTCGCGCGCCTGCTCGGTGGCCTTCCAGGCGGCCGGCAAGCACACCTTCGTGTTCGGCGACCTGAAGCCCGACGAGGAAACCGCCCGCCACGTGCTGGACTGCGGCGCGATGCACGCCAGCGCGGCCGACGGCATGCTCCACCGCAACGAACGCCCCGAGCGCCTGCGCAGCGGCATCGTGGTGCGCCTGCCGCCCTCGGTATCCTGAGCCTTTTTGCTCGCCCGCACATTCCATGGACGTTTTGGTCTTGCTTCTTCCTCCCACGCAGTGGGACGCCCTGCGCGTGCTGATCTGCGTGCCCGTGCTGGCCCTGGCCATCGACGGGTGGCTGGGGGAGCCGCCCGCGGCCTGCCACCCTGTGGTGTGGATGGGCAAGGCGCTGCAGTACGGTGGCGACCAGGTTGCGCCCACCGCCCCCGTGGCAGCGGATTGGAAGCGTTTTTGGCTAGCAGCGCTCTTCTGGTGTGCGCTGGCAGCTATTGTTTTGATAGTGTCTGGTCTGGCGCAGCACGCGGCGCTGGCGCTGTATGGGCTGCTGGCCATGGCCTTGCTGGGGCTGCTGCTCAAGCCCCTGCTGGCCTGGCGCATGCTGCGCGATGAGGTGCTGGCGGTGGAGGTCGCGCTGGGCCAGTCGCTGCCCGCAGGGCGCGAGCGCCTGTCGCGGCTGGTGAGCCGCGATGTGAGCGCGTTGACGGCCGACGAGGTGCGCGAGTCGGCCATCGAGTCGCTGGCCGAGAACCTCAACGATTCGGTGGTGGCGCCGCTGTTCTGGTTTGCGCTGCTGGGGCTGCCCGGCGCCGCGCTGTACCGCATGGCCAACACGGCGGATGCGATGTGGGGCTACCCGGGCATGCGCGGCGGGCGGTATTGGCAATGGGCCGGCAAGTGGGCGGCGCGGGCGGACGACGTGCTGTCGTGGGTGCCTGCCCGCATCGCGGCGCTGCTGCTGGCGCTGGCAGCCGGGGGCCTGCCGCTGCGCACGCTGGTGCGGCAGGCGCGCAAGACGCCGTCGCCCAACAGCGGCTGGCCCATGGCGGCCATGGCGCTGTCGCTGAACGTGCGGCTGGCCAAGCCCGGTGTGTATGCGCTCAACGGCGCGGCACGCTCCCCCGGGCCGCTGGACACGCGCCGCGCGGCGCGCCAGGGCGACAAGGTCGTGCTGATGCTGGTGCCGGTGGTGGTAGCGCTGCAGGTGCTGGTGGCGTTGGCGGCCATGGCGCTGATGGGCGGGGCCAGGCCATGAACGCGGTCACGCCCATGGAGATCGACACCGCTGTCGCCGCCTTGCCGCTGCACGGCGGGCCGGACGCTGGGGGCGTCCCGCTGCACGATTTTTCGACCAACAGCAACGCCTGCGGCCCGTGCCCGCAGGCGCTGCGCAGCGTGCAGGCGGCCGATGCCAGCCGCTATCCCGACCCTGCGTACACGGCGCTGCGTGTCCAACTGGCCGGCCTGCATGCCGTGGATCCGGGCCGCATCGTGCTGGCTGGCAGCGCCAGCGAATTCATTCACCGCGCCACGGCCTGGGCAGCGCGCCAGGGTGCCACCCGCGTGGCCGTGCCGGCGCACAGCTACGGCGACTACGCGCACGCGGCGCAGGCCTGGGGCCTGCAGGTGCTGCATGCCGCAGCCGGCGGCTTGCAGGCCGCTGCAGGCCTGCACTGGGCGTGCGAGCCGTCGAGCCCGCTGGGCCAGGTGGACCCGGCGCTGGCCCTGTGGCACGCACACGGCTGCGGAACGGCAGTCGCCCTGCAGGTGCTGGACTGCGCCTACGCGCCGCTGCGCCTGGACGGCCAGCCCACCCACGCGCCCCCGTCGGCCTGGCAGCTGTGGACGCCCAACAAGGCGCTGGGCCTGACCGGCGTGCGCGCCGCTTACGCGATAGCCCCGGCGCACGAGACGCCCGGGCGCATCGCCGCGCTGCAGGGCCTGGCGCCGTCGTGGCCCGTGGGCGCGCATGGCGTGGCCATGCTCGCCGCCTGGGCGCAGCCCGCCGTGCAGCAATGGCTGCAGCACAGCCTGGACACGCTGCGCGGGTGGAAGTCTGCCCAGCAGGCGCTGTGCACCGCCCTGGGCTGGCGTGTGGTGGCCGGCAGCCTGGCCAACTATGTCGTGGCGCAGTGGCCTTTCGCCCACGCGGAGCAGACGGAGCGTGTCCTGCACGGCTTGCGCGCCCACGGCATCAAGCTGCGCGACTGCAGCTCGTTCGGCCTGCCCGGCCACGTGCGGCTGGGGGTGCTCGCGCCCGCTGCGCAGCAGGCGCTGGCCCGCGCCTTCCACGATGTGCAGCGCGCCGCCGCTACCATGCCCGATTCACCCAATCTCTGAGGAGCGCCACGTCGTGCGAACCATCACCGTCACCCGCTATGTCACGCCGCTGCGTGAAGGCGGCTCCATGCCCGCCGTGGTCGAAGGCGACGACCTGGGCCTGTACGTGCTCAAGTTCCGCGGGGCAGGGCAGGGCGTGCGCGCCTTGCTGGCCGAGCTTATCGCGGGCGGCATCGCGCGCGCCCTGCAACTGCCGGTGCCCGAGATCGTGCTGGCCGACCTGGACCCGGCGCTCGCGCAGACCGAGCCCGACCCCGAGATCCAGGACCTGGTGCGCGCCAGCGGCGGCCTCAACGTGGGGCTCGATTACCTGTCGGGTGCGCTCAACTTCGACCCGGCGGTCGACGAGGTGACCGACGACTTCGCCTCGCGCCTGGTGTGGTTCGACGCCCTGGTGGCCAATGTGGACCGCACCGCCCGCAACACCAACCTGCTGATGTGGCACCGCAAGCCGTGGCTCATCGACCACGGCGCATCGCTGACCTTTCACCACGCGTGGAACGGCGCGGTGGCGCAACCGGCCAAGCCGTTTGCACCCATGGCCGACCACGTGCTGCTGCACCGCGCCACCGCCATTGCGCAGGTCGATGGCGAGCTGGCCGCATTGCTCACGCGCGATGTGCTCACTGCCATCCTGGCCGATGTGCCCGACGAGTTCCTGGCCATCGCCGGCGCCGAGCACACCGAGGGCCCGCTGTCGGCACCGGCCAGCCACCGCCAGGCCTATGTGGACCATTTCTGCGCGCGCCTGGAAGGCCGTGCCGCCTGGGTGGACGCGTTGAAGGGAGCCTTCGATGCGCAGCGCTGAGATGGACTTGTACGACTACGCCGTCGTGCGCGTGGTGCCGCGTGTGGAGCGCGAAGAATTCATCAACGCCGGCGTGATCCTGTCGTGCCATCGCAGCGGCTTCCTGCAGGCGGCGATCGCGCTCGATGAGGCGCGCCTGCTGGCCATGGACCCGCAGGTGGACATCGACACCGTGCGCCGCCACCTGTCGGCCATCGTTGCCATCTGCGCGGGCGAGGCCGGTTGCGGGCCGATTGCGCAGCTGCCCTTCCGCTCGCGCTTTCACTGGCTGACGGCGCGGCGCAGCGCCATCATCCAGACCTCACCGGTGCACACCGGCCGCTGCACCGATGCGGCGGCGGCGCTCGACCACATCATGGACCGCATGGTGCGGCCCCTGGGTGCGCGCTGAACGCGTCCTGCCGTCCCCATCTTTCATGACCGAGTCTTCGACACATCCTCCACTGGCCCGCTGCGTGATGGTGCTGGGCACCACCAGCGGCGCCGGCAAAAGCTGGCTCACCACCGCCCTGTGCCGCTGGTACAGCAACCAGGGCCTGAAGGTGGCGCCCTTCAAGGCGCAGAACATGAGCAACAACGCACGCGTGGGGCCCGGCCTCGGCGGCACGGGCACCGACGCGGGTGGCTTCGGCGCCTGGGGCGAGATCGGCAGCGCGCAGTACTTCCAGGCGCTGGCTGCCCGCGCCGTGCCCGAGGTGCGCATGAACCCGGTGCTGCTCAAGCCCGAGGCCGACACCAAGAGCCAGGTGGTGCTGATGGGGCAGGTGAGCGCCGAGCTGACCGCGCTGCCCTGGCGCGGCCGCAGCGAACGCGTGTGGCCGCAGATCGCCGCTGCGCTGGACGCCCTGCGCGCCGAAAACGATGTGGTGGTGATCGAAGGCGCGGGCTCGCCCGCGGAGATCAACCTGCACGCCAGCGACATCGTGAACATGCGCGTGGCCCGCCACAGCGATGCGCGCTGCCTGCTGGTGACCGACATCGACCGGGGCGGCGCGTTTGCGCACCTGTACGGCACCTGGGCGCTGTTGCCCGAAGACGAGCGCGCGCTCATCCACGGCTTTGTACTCAACAAATTTCGCGGGGATGCCAGCCTGCTTGCGCCCGCGCCGCAGATGCTGCAGGACCTGACCGGCGTGCCCACGGTCGCCACCATCCCAATGCAGTGGCACCACGGGCTGCCGGAAGAGGACGGCGTATTCGACGACCGCAGCACCGCAGCGGGTGCGGTGCAGACGACCGTGGCCGTCATCGCCTACCCGCGCATCAGCAACCTGGATGAGTTCCAGCCGCTCAAGAACGTGCCTGGTGTGCGCCTGCAGTGGGTGCGCAGCCCGGCCGACCTGGCGGCGCTGGGCGCTGCGGACTGGGTGGTGCTGCCCGGCTCCAAGGCCACCGCGTCGGACCTGGCCTGGCTGCGTGCACAGGGGCTCGACGGGGCCATCGCCACCCATGCCGCGCGCGGCGGGCGGGTGCTGGGCGTGTGCGGCGGCCTGCAGATGCTGGGCGAGGCGCTGATCGACACCGACGGCATCGACGGCAACGCGCCGGGCCTGGGCCTGCTGCCGCTGGTGACCGCCTTTGCGCGCGACAAGACGGTGCGGCTCACGCATACCCGTTGGGGCACGCTGGCGGGCGCATGGAGTGCCTTGTCAGGGGTGGAGGTGTCAGGCTACGAGATCCACCACGGGCAGACCGCGCAGCACCCGGCCATGGCCGCCGGGGGGGATGTGGCGCGCGAGGTGGTGCCGGGCCTGGCCTGGACCAATGCGGCGGGCAATGTGCTGGGGGTCTACCTGCACGGCCTGTTCGAAGACACGGCGGTGCTGCACGCGCTGTTCGGCACGCGCGCCCCCACGCTCGACAGTGTGTTCGACGGCCTGGCGCGGTCCGCCGAGGCCTGCTTTGCGCCCGGCGTGCTGGCGGCGTTGATCGCGCACCCGGCGCCCGGCACTACGCCTGCTGCGGCATGACGGTGCGCGCCGCCTCAGAGCCCCTCGCAGTGGTACGCGAGCGTGGTGTACGGGAAGCGCACGGTGTCTTGCCCGCGCAGCGCGGGGTGGCGGGCGATGAGTTCGTCGATCTGCGCACGCACCTGCTGGCGCTCGGCATCGGGCAGCGCGGCGATGAAGCTCACCGACATGAAGCGGTCGATGATGACCTGCTCTGGCGGGCCCACGTGTTCGTGCTGCAGTCGCGTCTCGGCCAGGGCGCTGAAGCCGGGGTGGGGGAACGGCTTCTTCCAGTCGCCCTTGTAGAACCGCGGGGCATCGCCTTCGAACGGCGTGATGATGGTGGTCAGCTCGGCCACCCAGTCCACGGACTCGTCGCGCACATTCCACACCAGGCCGAGCTTGCCGCCGGGACGCAGCACGCGGTGGAACTCGTCCAGCGCGTCGGTGCCTGCGAACCAGTGGAACGACTGCGCGCAGACCACCGCGTCGAGCGTGGCATCGGGCAGCGGGATGGCCTGCGCCGTGCCTGCCAGCGTGCGCACCGTGGGCAACTGCCGCGCGTCGATCTTGGCGCGCATCGCGTCCACCGGCTCCACGCCCACCACATCCGCCCCGGTGGTCGCCAGCAGCGCGGTGAACTTGCCCGTGCCCGCACCCACATCGGCCACCTGCCGCCCCGGGCCCAGGCCCAGGGTGTGCGCCAGCCAGTCCGACAGCGCCGCCGGGTAGTCCGGCCGGCCGCGCGCGTAGGCCTGGGCCTCTTTCGCGTAACCCTGCTGTGCCGCAGCGTGCACAGCGTCATTCTTTGTGTTCACTACCACCATGACTGCACCTTTCGTTCTACCGTCCGTTGATGATTTGCATGATGCCGCGTTGGCCGCCCGCCTGCAGCATGTGATCGATTACAAGACCAAGCCGCTCGGTTCATTGGGCGCGCTGGAGCGCCTGGCGCTGCGCCTGGGCGTCATCCAGGGCACCGAGACGCCTGCACTGCATGCGCCGCAGATGCTGGTGTGCGCGGGCGACCACGGGCTGGCCGCAAGGGGGGTGTCGGCGTTTCCGAGCGACGTGACGTGGCAGATGGTCGAGAACTTCCTGGCCGGTGGCGCCGCCGTGAGCGTGCTGGCGCGCCAGCACGGCCTGGGCCTCACGGTGGTGGACTGCGGCGTGGCCAAGCCCATCGCGGCGCGTGATGCCGCGCCGGGCCAGCCGCAACTGCTGCTGCGCAAGGTGGCGCTGGGCACGCAAGATGCGTCCGTGGGCCCTGCGATGACCGCAGCGCAGTGCAGCGAGGCCCTGGCGAATGGCGCAGAGGTGGTGCGCGACCTGCCCGGCAATGCGCTGCTGCTGGGCGAGATGGGCATCGGCAACACATCGGTGGCGTCGCTGCTGCTGGCGCGCCTGGCCGGCCTGCCGCTGGCCGAGGTGACGGGTGCGGGCACCGGGCTCGACGCCGCCGGCATCGAGCGCAAGCGCGCCGTGCTGCAGCAGGCGCTGGATGTGAACGCCGAGGCCACCAGTGCGCTCGATGCACTGGCGGCCCTGGGCGGCTTCGAGGTGGCCACGCTGGTCGGCGCGGTGCTGCAGGCGGCGGCCGAGCGCCGCGTGATCGTGGTGGACGGCTTCATCACCAGTGCTGCTGTGCTGGTGGCCAGCCGCCTGCAGCCGCATGTGCTGCAGCGCTGCGTGTTCGCCCACCGCTCGGGCGAACTGGGCCACAGCCTCATGCTGGCGCAGATGCAGGCCGAGCCGCTGCTGGACCTGGGCCTGCGCCTGGGCGAGGGCTCGGGCGCGGCGCTGGCCTGGCCGCTGCTGCAGTCGGCCTGCGCGGTGCTGGGTGAGATGGCGAGCTTCGAGTCGGCCGGCGTGGCCACGCAGACGGCCTGACGGGCTGCCTGCGTCAGGCCGCCACGGTGCGGTTGCGCCCCTGTTCCTTGGCGCGGTACAGCGCCGCATCGGCGCGCGAGAGCATCGCGTCCAGCGTCTCGTCCGGCCCCTGCCAGCTGGTCACGCCGATGCTGACCTGGCAGTCGAGGGCGTGGCCCGCGGCCAGGGCGGCGTGGATGCGCTGGGCCACCTGCGCGGCGGCTGCGGCATCGGCACCGGGCAGCAGCACCATGAATTCCTCCCCGCCGTAGCGGCCCAGGCGGTCTTGCCGGCGCAGCACCTGCCGTGTGCTGTCGGCAAAGTGCACCAGCACCGCATCGCCGTGCTGGTGGCCGTGGGTGTCGTTCACCGCCTTGAAGTTGTCCAGGTCCAGCATCATGATGGACGGGCCCTGGGCGTAGCGGTGGGCGCGCTCCAGTTCGTCCTCGCAGCGCTGCAGCAACGCGCGGCGGTTGAGCGTGTTGGTCAGCGAGTCGTGCGTGGCCAGGTGTTCCAGCTCGGTGCGCAGCCGGTCGGTGGCCATCAGCACCGCGCCGATGGACAGCATGAGCACCGTCAGCACGTAGGCGCCGATGTAGAAGGTCTGGAACATCGAGGGCTCCATCAGGTTGGCGCCCGCATGCCCGATGGCGATGGAGACGAGCCGCAGGGCGAGCACGGCCATGTGCAGGGCCAGCACCGCCTCCACCAGGCGCACCGGAAAGGTCTGCTCGCCATGGCGCAGCATGAAGCGCAGCTGCGCGGCGTAGATGAAACCCATCATGGCCGAGAAGAAGGCCACCCGCAGCGCGTAGTGCGGGACCCAGTAGGTGAGCACGATGAACACCAGCGTGCTGGCGGCCATGACCCAGGCCCACACGCGCCAGGTGCTGGGCGCCCCCATGAAGCTGCGCGTGCCCATGTAGTAGGTGACGGTGCCCAGCACCAGCAGTTCGTTGGCGAGCACCAGGCTCAGCCAGTCGGGTACGAAACCGCGCACGCTGAAGAGCACGGTGGAGGCCAGCCACAGCAGCGGGGCCACCGCCCAGGCGCCCACGCCACGGATCGATGGCGGGTAGTGCCGCCGCATGAACAGGAGCACGATGGCCATGACCGCGGACATGAAGCCCGCCATGGCGATCATGGAGCGCGGGTCGAGGTGCGTCATCCGGCGTGGGGGGAGGTGGCGCCTCTTGTAAAGGTAAGTATTTGTGTCTGCCTCGGTTTCAGTATAGCCATGCGCCAAGCGGCTCACCAGCAAGGCGCGCCGCGCAAACGTTTTCGCACCAATAAAAGGCTGCACCGTGCGGGCGAGGTGCCGGCGGTTCGTGCAACTGGTGCGCTGTGCGCACGATGCTGGTGCATTTTGTACTCAAAGTGAATAAAAGATTGTGTACAAAACTGGCACGGCGCTTGCAATAGTCAGTGCATGCAAGTCCCAGCCCCTGCCAAGGCCCCGGCCGCCATCGAAATCGTCGCACTCACCAAGCGGTATGCCCACGGCAAACCCGCGGTGGATGCGATCAACCTGCGCATTGCGAGCGGCAGCTATTGCTGCCTGCTGGGCCCCTCGGGCTGCGGCAAAAGCACCACGCTGCGCATGATCGCCGGGCACGAGTCGGTCACCAGCGGCGACATCCTGCTGGAGAACCGCAACATCACCGACCTGCCCGCCGCGGCGCGCGGCACGGCCATGATGTTCCAGAGCTTTGCGCTGTTCCCGCACCTGTCGGCGCTGGACAACGTGGCCTTCAGTTTGAAGATGAAGGGCGTGGCCCGGGCCGAGCGGCAGGCCAAGGCGCGCGACCTGCTCGAGCGCGTGGCCATGGGCCACCTGGCCGATCGCAAGCCGGCCGAGCTGTCGGGCGGGCAGCAGCAGCGCGTGGCGCTGGCGCGCGCGCTCATCACCCAGCCGCGCGTGCTGCTGCTGGACGAACCGCTTTCCGCGCTGGACCCTTTCCTGCGCATCCAGATGCGCGCCGAGCTGCGCCGCTGGCAAAAGGAGCTGGGCCTGACCTTCATCCACGTGACCCATTCGCAGGAAGAGGCCATGGCCCTGGCCGACACCATGGTGGTGATGAACCACGGCGTGATCGAGCAGGTGGGCAGCCCGCACGAGGTCTACAACCGCCCGGCCAGCGAGTTCGTGGCGCGCTTCATGGGCGGCCACAACGTGATCGATACGCTGGACGGCAAGGTCGGCGTGCGCACCGACCACCTGCAGATCGCCCCTGCCAGTGCCGAGCTGCCCTGGGGCGCCCAGCGCATGCAGGCCGTGGTGACCGACGTGGAGTACCAGGGCACCTATGTGCTGCTGGGCCTGCAAAAGCAGGGCGTGGCCCTGTCGGCCAACGCCACGGCGGCGTATTCGGTGATGGTGTCCGAGGCCGCCTTTGCCACCCAGCCGTATGCGGTGGGCCAGGGCGTGCAGCTGCACTGGACGCCGGAGCAGGCCCACCCGCTGTCGCCCCGCACGGTGCCGGTATCCGCGCCTGCTGCTGCTGCTGCGGCCACTGCGCAGGCCGTGCCGGCCTGACCCTTTTTCGTTTGATCGTTCGTCCTCTCGTTTCCAACCCCCTGCCACTTCGCCAACCAAGGAGCTTTCCCATGTCCGACGACTCTCGTGCTGATTCCCCCGCTGTTGTTGCTGCCGCCGCCTCCGACACCACCGGCGGCATGCAGCGCCGCTCGCTGCTCAAGGGCACGGCGGGCATCCTGGCCGCTGGCGTGTTCCCGGCCGTCCATTCGCAGGAAAAGATCGTGCTGCGCTACCTGGGCACGGCGGTGAACCAGGACAAGGCGATTGCCGAGAAGTTCAAGGCCGACACCGGCATCGAGATCCAGTACGTGGCCGTGACCACGGACGACGTGACCAAGCGCGCCGTGACCGCGCCCAACAGTTTCGACCTGATCGACACCGAGTACTTCTCGCTGAAAAAGATCGTGCCCACGGGCAACTTGAAGGGCATCGACACCAAGCGCATCAAGAACGCCGACAAGATCACCACGCTGTTCACCACCGGCATGGTGGCCGGCAAGGCCGTGGGCGACCAGGGCACGGCGCCCAAGAAGGTGATCTATCTGGAAGGCGAAAAGTCTAAGAAATTCGCAACCGCGCCCACGCAGTTCATGTCGCTGATCCCCACCGTGTACAACGCCGACACGCTGGGCATCCGCCCCGATTTGATCAAGCGCCCCATCAGCTCCTGGGCCGAGCTTCTGAACCCCGAGTTCAAGGGCAAGACCGCGATCCTGAACATTCCTTCGATCGGCATCATGGACGCCGCCATGGTGGTCGAGGCCATGGGCATCTACAAGTACCCCGACAAGGGCAACATGACCAAGAAGGAGATCGACCTCACGATCAAGACCCTGATCGAAGCCAAGAAGCAGGGCCAGTTCCGCGCGCTGTGGAAGGACTTCAACGAGTCGGTCAACCTGATGGCATCGGGCGAGGTGGTGATCCAGTCGATGTGGAGCCCGGCCGTCACCGCCGTGCGCACCAAGGGCATCGCCTGCAACTTCCAGCCGCTCAAGGAAGGCTACCGCGCCTGGGCCGCCGGCTTCGGCCTGCCGGCCACATTGAGCGGCCGCAAGCTCGACGGCGCGTACGAGTTCATCAACTGGTTCCTGGACGGCTGGGCCGGCGCGTACCTGAACCGCCAGGGCTACTACAGCGCCGTGCTGGAAACCGCCAAGTCCAAGATGGAAGCCTACGAGTGGGCCTACTGGATGGAAGGCAAGCCCGCCACGCAGGACATCAAGAGCCCCAATGGCGACGTGCTGGCCAAGACCGGCGCGGTGCGCGACGGCGGCAGCTATGAGTCGCGCATGGGTGGCATCGCCTGCTGGAACGCGCTGATGGACGAGAACAACTATATGGTTCAGAAGTGGAATGAATTCGTCGCGGCGTAGAGGTTTCACCCCCTGAGGCGCTGCGCGCCTTCACCCCTCTCTCGAACCGCTGCGCGGTTCGGGAGGGGGACGCCCCCGGTGCGGCGGGGCGGCCCTTGCACGGGGGCACTGGCCTCTGGCAGCGCCAGTTTCGGCGACCGTTGCCCGATGCGATGGATATTTGATTTGAAAACACCATGAGCACTACCCACACTCCGA
Organism: Acidovorax sp. Leaf191; assembly: GCF_001424425.1. Lineage (GTDB taxonomy): Bacteria > Pseudomonadota > Gammaproteobacteria > Burkholderiales > Burkholderiaceae_C > Acidovorax. The sequence goes on along the minus strand of NZ_LMPT01000019.1, from coordinate 489,148 downwards.
CCATGCCTGCAGCTGCCACTCCCGGGCGCGGCATTGCCGCCTGGTGGCAGGCCGCGCCGTTCACGCTGGTGTTCGTGCTGTTCTTCCTGGTGCCGCTCGCGCTGATCGTGATGGTCAGCTTCTGGGACTTCAACGAGTACGAATTGCTGCCCGGCTTCACGTTCAAGAACTACGTGTCGATCTTTGCGGGCTGTGGCGATGCGTCAGACGGCCTGTGCGTCACGCTCAAGACGTACTGGTCCACGCTCAAGTTCAGTTTTCTGGTGTGGCTGATCACGCTGGTGATCGGCTTCACGGTGGCCTATTTCCTGGCCTTTCATGTGCGCTCGTCAGGCATGCAGACGCTGCTGTTCGTGCTGTGCACCATTCCGTTCTGGACGTCGAACGTGATCCGCATGATCTCGTGGGTGCCGCTGCTGGGGCGCAATGGGCTGGTGAACCAGACCCTGGTGGGGGCGGGGCTGGTCGATCAGCCCGTCGAATGGCTGCTGTTCTCGGACTTCTCGGTGGTGCTGGCCTTCGTGCACCTGTACACCATGTTCATGATCGTGCCCATCTTCAACAGCATGATGCGCATCGACCGCAGCCTCATCGAGGCCGCCAGCGACAGCGGGGCCAGCGGCTGGCAGACGCTGTGGAACGTGATCGTGCCGCTGTCGCGCACCGGCATCATCATCGGGTCCATCTTCGTGATCACCATCGTCATGGGCGACTTCGTCACCATCGGCGTGATGGGCGGCCAGCAGATCGCCTCCATCGGCAAGATCATCCAGGTGCAGACGTCGTACCTGCAGTTCCCACTGGCGGCGGCCAATGCCGTGATCCTGCTCGCGGTGGTGCTCATGATCATCTGGGGCCTCACGCGCCTCGTGGACATCCGTAAGGAACTGTGATGGCAAACCGCATCCGCGAATCCCGCCCCGCCAGCTTCTGGCTGCTGGCCATCGTGTTCAGCCTGTTCGTGCTGTTCATGTACGGGCCCATGTTCGTCATCTTCATCCTGAGCTTCCAGGGCCCCGAAGGCGGGCTGACCTTTCCCATGCGCGGCGTGTCGCTGCACTGGTTCCACAAGCTGGCCGAAGGCCTGGGCGTGGTGGATATCGGCGCGGCGCTGTGGCGCTCGCTGGGCCTGGGTGTGGCGGTGATGCTGTGCACGGTGGTGCTGTCGGTGCTGGCGGGCCTGGCCTTTCGCAAGCGGCTGGCGGGCGGCAATACGCTGTTCTTCATCGTCGTGGCCAGCCTGATCATGCCGTCCATCATCGTGTCGCTGGGCATAGGCCTGGAGTTCCGGCTCATCGACAACGGCATCAAGGCCGCGCTCGAATGGCTGGGCATGGAGAGCGCGCTCGAGGGCTACGGCACGTCGCTCGGCCTGTTCACCTCGGCCCTGGGCGCGCACCTGACCTGGACGCTGCCGTTCGGCCTGCTGATCATGTTCGCGGTGTTCAACCGCTTCAACCCGGCGTACGAAGAGGCCGCGCGCGACCTGGGCGCCACGCCCTGGCAGGGCTTTGCCCATGTGGTGCTGCCGCTGATCGCGCCCTCGGTCGTGGGCATCGGCATGTTCGGCTTCACGCTCAGCTGGGACGAGATCGCCCGCACCTCGCAGGCCATCGGTGATGTGAACACGCTGCCGCTGGAACTGCAGGGCCTGACCAGCACGGTCACCACGCCGTCGATCTACGCGCTGGGCACCCTGACCACGGTGGTGTCGTTCGTGGTGATGGGCATCACGCTCGCCCTGGTGTGGGCATTGGGCCGCGGGCGCAAGGGCCGTTCGGGGTAAAAACGGCACATCTATGACCACGACTGCCAAGAAACCCCGGCGCGCAGCCCAGGCTGCCGCTTCTGTCCCCGCCTCCGCGCCCGCTGAATCGCCCGTTCAGTCGACCGTCCCGGCGCCTGTTCCGTCGCCCATGGCCGACGTCCCGGGCCAACTGAGCGACAACGACATGTACGACCGCATGGTGTCGGCCATCCTGGACCACCGCCTGCCGCCCGGCACCAAGCTGGTCGAAGACAAGCTGGCAGCGGCCTTCGGCGTGTCGCGCACGCGCGTGCGGCCGCTGCTGGTGCGGCTGGCCAACGAGCAGGTGGTCACGCTCACGCCCAACCGGGGCGCGTCCATCGCCCAGCCGACACCGCAAGAGGCGCTCGAGGTGTTCGAGGTCCGCCGCCTGCTGGAGCCGCGCCTGGTAGAGCTTTTCATCGCCAACGCCACCGACGCCGACATCGCCGCGCTGCGCACCTGCATCGACGACGAAGAGGCTGCGCGCGCCGGTGGCGACATGCGCCGGGCCATCCGCCTGTCGGGCGACTTTCACCTGCACATCGCCCAGGCCGCGGGCCACCAGACGCTGGGGCGCATCCTGCGCGAACTGGTCTCGCGCACTTCGCTCATCCTCATGACCTACAGCCCGAGCCATGCCCGCGAGCGCGAGGAGGCCACCGCCTGCGGCTGCCGTGAGCACCGCGCGCTGATCGACGCCATCCGCCTGCGCGACGCGCGCGAGGCGGCGCGGCTGATGCTGGACCATTTGAAACGCATCGAGTCCCAGTTGGAGTTCACGCCGCCCGCCAGCGATGCGCCCGACCTCATCGGCCTGCTGCTGGGCCGGGCGGCCTGAGCGCATGGACCCGCCTTCCACGACCTTCTCCACACCGTGCGCCAACTGCTGGTCATCAATCCCAACACCTCTGCCGGCGTGAGCGCGCTGCTGCAGCACCACGTGCAGGCCGCTGCGGGCTCGCACGTGGCGGTGCGCACCGCCACGGCGCGTTTCGGTGCGCCCTACATCGCCTGCGAGGCCAGCTACGCCGTGGCCGCGCACGCCGCGCTCGACGCCTGGGCCCATGACCTGGCCCAGCCACAGGGCAGGCAGCAGCCGCCCGATGCCGTGCTGATCGGCTGCTTCGGCGACCCGGGCCTGATGGCGCTGCGTGAAAGCAGCCCCGTGCCCGTGACCGGCCTGGCCGAAGCGTCCTTCATCGAAGCCGCCCGCCACGGCCGCTTTGCCATCGTCACCGGTGGCGAGCGCTGGGGCCCCATGCTGCAGCGCCTGGCGCAGGCCCTGGGGCATGCGCACGGGCTGGCAGGCATCCACACTGTTGCGCCCACGGGTGCCCAACTGGCCGCCGACCCGGACGCCGCCCGCGCCCTGCTGGCCCAGGCCTGCCGCGACGTGGTGCGCCAGATGGGTGTGCAGGCCGTCATCCTGGGCGGTGCAGGCCTGGCCGGCATGGCCGCCGCCGTGCAGCCGCAAGTGGGCGTACCGGTGATCGACAGCGTGGTGGCGGGCGCGACCTGGGCACTGCGGGTGCACCCGGTGCCGCCGGAGCGGCGGGTGGCGGGGTTCGATGTCGCGTGGAGCGGAGTCTCGGCGGACATGGCGGCATTGGCTGCGGCGGCTTGACCATGTTCGGTGCTTGCGCGCCGGGGCTTCAAGAGTTTTTGGCCTCTACCGCTTGACTGGTAAGTGCCAGTAGCTATCGAATCTGTAGCGGCGGGCCCTATGGTTCAAGGCGCCATTACCTTCGGCTCGAAATCGCAATACCGTGCCACCACGCACTCCCAGCAGTGCGGCTTGCGCGCCTGGCACACGTAGCGGCCGTGCAGGATGAGCCAGTGGTGCGAGTCCACGGCGTATGCATCGGGCACGCGCTTCATCAGCTGCAGCTCCACGGCCAGCGGGTTTTTGCCCGGGGCCAGGCCGGTGCGGTTGCTCACGCGGAAGATGTGGGTGTCCACCGCCATGGTCGGTTGACCGAACGCCACGTTGAGCACCACGTTGGCCGTCTTGCGGCCCACGCCGGGCAGGGCCTCCAGGGCTTCGCGGGTGCGGGGGACCTGGCCGCCGTGCTGCTCCACCAGGATCTGGCAGGTCTGCAGCAGATGGCGGGCCTTGCTCTTGTATAGGCCGATGGTCTTGATGTAGCCCTCCAGGCCCTCCAACCCCAGGTCCCAGATGGCCTGGGGCGTGCCCGCCACCGGAAACAGCTTGCGCGTGGCCTTGTTCACGCCCACGTCGGTGGCCTGGGCCGATAGCAGCACGGCGGCCAGCAGTTCGAACGGGGTGGTGTACTCCAGCTCCGTGTTGGGCATGGGGTTCGCCGCCTTGAGGGTGGCGAAGAAGGGCTCGATGTCGGAGGTCTTCATCTGGACTTGGGTGGGGATGTCTTTTTTCTGGAAGGCACGGGTGGTGCCGCTGCATTGTCCCGCAGCTGGCCGCGCAGGAATTCCAGGAACATGCGCACGGCGGCCGGCAGGGTGCGGCCGTGCAGGGTCTGCAGTTCGGTATGGCGCGCGCCCATGCCGGGCTCGCGGATCTGTGCGGCGTGCAGCTCGCCGCGCTGCACGCGGTCGCGCACTGTGACCTCGCCCGAGATCGACAGCCCCCCGCCGTGCAGCACGAAGTGCATCAGGGTCTCGAAGTGGTTGCACACCAGCGCGGGCTCGAACACCAGGCCGCGCTGGCTGCAGCCGATGTCGAACAGCTGGCGCACGGTGTTGTCGCGCTCGGGCAGGGCGATGGGGTAGCCATGCATCTGCGCCAGCGTGACCGACGCGAAGCGCGCGAGCGTGTGGTCCTTGCGCATGATGGCGATGACGGGGGATGCCTGCCGGTGCTGCACGGTGATGTCGCGCTCGGCCGAGCGGCTGTAGGTCAGGCCGATGTCGGCATCGCCGTTGAGCACGGCGGTGGTCACGGCCGCGGGGCTGACCACCCGCAGGTGGAACTGGATGCCGGGGTATTGCGTGCGGAACTGCGCCATCACCCGGGGCAGGAATTCGATGGCAAAGCCGGCCGAGCTGCACACGCGCACCAGCCCGGTGTGCAGGCCCTGCAGCGCCGCAATGTCTGACACCACACGGTCCGCCTCCAGCGCGCCGCGCCGGGCGTAGGCCGCCAGCAGCTCGCCGGCGGCGCTGGGCGCCATGCCGCGCGGGCGCCGCTCGAACAGCGGCACGGATAGCAGGTCTTCGAGCGCGGCCACCTGCCGGCTGACGGCCGAGGGCGACACGTTCAGGCGCGTGGCGGCCTCGCTGACCGAGCCGCTGCGCACGACCTCCAGAAAGTAGCGCAGTGCCGTGTCCTGAAGCCGGGTCGAAAGCATGGGGCCGCCTTGGGGTGTGGGTTGCATAAAACGCAACGATAACCTCAGAAATCGTCGATTGTCGAAACGCAAGGCGCTGCTTATGCTGACTTGCAAATGACACAATCCTCCAGCACAGCCACATCGGCCACACCCGCGCAGCCTGCCCAGGGCAGGGCACCGGGCGGCATCGTCGGCCACACGGCCACCAGCCTGTCGCGCGCCATCCACGCCCGCGATGTGTCGTGCGCCGAGGTGCTCGACGCCTACCTGGCCCAGGTCGACCGCCTGAACCCCGTGGTCAATGCGCTCGTGGCGCTGGCAGACCGCGACGCGCTGCGCACGCAGGCCGCCGAGCGCGATGCGCAGCTGGCGCGCGGCGAGAGCCTGGGTCCGCTGCACGGCTTTCCGCAGGCACCCAAGGACATCATGCCCGCGGCCGGCATGGTCACCACGCGCGGCTCACCCATCTTTGCGGGGCAGGTGTCCACCACCGACGCCGTGGTGTTCGAGCGCATGCGCGCGGGCGGCGCACTGTTCATCGGCCGCAGCAACTCGCCCGAGTTCGGCCTGGGCGGGCACACCTACAACCCGGTGTACGGCACCACGCGCAATGCGTTCGACCCGGGCGTGTCGGCGGGCGGCAGCAGCGGCGGGGCGGCGGTGGCCGTGGCGCTGCACATGCTGCCGGTGGCCGACGGATCGGACATGATGGGGTCGCTGCGCACGCCGGCGGCGTTCAACAACGTGTACGGGCTGCGCACCTCGTTCGGCCTGGTGCCGCACGGCCCGACGGAAGAGGTGTTCTTCCAGCAGTTCAGCGTGACCGGGCCCATGGCGCGCAACATCCCGGACCTGGCGCTGCTGCTGTCGGTGCAGGCGGGCTTCGATGCGCGGCTGCCGCTCACCCGCCGGCACGAGGACATTGCCTTGCTGGGGCGGCCGCTGGAGCGCGACTTCCGCGGTGCACGCATCGGCTGGCTGGGCGACCTGGGCGGGCACCTGCCCACCGAGCCCGGCGTGCTGGCCACTTGCGAGCAGGCGCTCGCGCACTTTCGCACGGTGGGCTGCGCGGTGGAATCCGTGGTGCCTGCGTTCGACATGGCCCAGCTGTGGAACGCCTGGATCGACCTGCGCAGCTTCAGCGTGGCGGGGGCCAACGCGGCCCTGTACCGCAACCCGGCCACGCACGCACTGCTCAAGGCCGAGGCGGTGTGGGAGATCGAGCGCGGCATGCGCCTGTCGGCCCTGCAGGTGTACGACGCCGCCCGTGTGCGCAGTGCCTGGTACCAGGTGCTGCGCGGCCTGTTCGAGCAGTTCGACTTTCTGGTGCTGCCGGCCGCGCAAGTCTTCCCGTTCAATGCCGACCTGGACTGGCCGCACGAGGTCGGCGGGCGCACCATGGACACCTACCACCGCTGGATGGAGGCCGTGGTGCCCGCCACCATGGCCGGCCTGCCTGCCTTGGCTGCGCCTGCGGGCTTCGGGTCCGGGGGCTTGCCGGCGGGGCTGCAGATCATCGGCCCGGCGCAGTCCGATGCGGCCGTGCTGCAGATCGGCCATGCGTACGACCAGGCCAGCGGCCATGCCCGGGTGCCGAGCCCGTTGCTGGGTTGATGCGCGCTATTTTTTCCATCGTTTCGCCATCCCGCCCTTACCGCCATCCTGCCCTTGCCGCTTTTTTGACCGGAGAACCCACCATGTCCCTGCCGCGCTCCCGCTTCGTATCGTGTCTCCTGGCCAGCGCCTTCGTGCTGGCGGCGCCCGCCGTGTCCTGGGCGCAGCAGACCTATCCCGACCGGCCCGTGAAGCTGGTCGTCCCGTTCGCGCCAGGCGGCGCCACGGACATCCTGGGGCGCCTGCTGGCCACGGCGATGGGCGAGCGGCTGGGCCAGCCGATGGTGGTCGAAAACAGGCCGGGCGCGGGCACGGTGGTGGCTGCGTCGCTGGTGGCCAAGGCACCGGCCGACGGCTACACCCTGCTGCTGGGCGCCAACACCACGCTCACCATGAACCCCGCCATCCGCACCAACCTGCCGTACGACCCGGTGCGCAGCTTCACGCCCATCGGCCTGGTGGCCGACATGGGGCTGCTGCTGGTGGCCCACAACGATGTGCAGGGCAGCACGCTCAAGGACATCGTGGCGCAGGCCAAGGCCGCGCCGGACAAGTTCTCGTACGGGTCCTACGGCACGGGCTCGTCGGTGCACTTCGGCGCCGAGATGCTCAAGGCCACCGCGGGCTTTCCGATGCTGCACGTGCCCTTCAACGGCAGCTCGCCCAACCTGACTGCGCTGATGGGCGGGCAGGTGCAGCTGGCGGTGGACACGGTGGTGGCCTCCACACCGCTCATCAAGGCCGGCAAGATCAAGCCCATCGCCGTGCTGAGCCCGCAGCGCCTGGCATTGCTGCCCAACGTGCCCACGGTGGCCGAGAGCGGCTACCCGGGCTTCGACATGGGCTCGTGGTTCGCGTTCGTCGCGCCCGCCGGCCTGCCCGCACCGGTGCAGAAAAAGCTGGAGAAGGCCCTGGCGGACACCATGGCGTCCGCCGAATTCAAGAAGAAGCTGGTGGACATCGGCATGACCCCGGCCTGGGGCAACGGCGACGCGCTGCGCGCCCGCATCGAGCGCGAACTGCCGCTGATGCGCGCCGTGGCGGCGCGGGCGGACATCCGCGTCGATTGATCAAGAAGGCGATGCGGGGGGCGCTCAGGCCGTGCGCTGCACCGCCAGACACAGCCAGCACGGAAACGCACCGGTGGCGGGGTTGACGGCAAAGTGCTCGTCATACACCTCGACGGCGGGCCGCGCGGCCACCTCCCAGCCCGCGGGGATCTGCCCCGGCGCCATCATGCCCGCCCAGGCCGCGCCGATCTCGGGCCCGGTGCCCACGAACTGCAGGCAGGCGTAGTCGCCGCCCGCAAAGTCCTGCACCATCGCCTCGGTGCCCGTGCGCAAGCCCACGCCCACCTGCACGCAGGCGTCGTAGCGGCACTGCTCGGGCGGGGTGCAGGCGGGGTTGTCCAGGCTGATCCCGTAGTACTTGGGGCGCGGCTCGGCCAGGCCATGGGCCTGGCACCACCGGCCAAAGCGGTCCCACAGGTGCGTGAGCGACGGGCCGTAGGGGCCGGTCTGGCGCATGTAGGCCAGGCGCATGCGGGGCAATTGGCGGATTTCGAGGGGCATGGGGCAGGTCTTTCAGTCGGGTGATGGCCGACAACGCGGCGCCTTGCATCGTAAACACCTTGCCCGTCGCAGGAAACCTGCTCGGCAATTGGCGACAATGGCAGATTCTTCGCCACCCACCTTGTTGACGCCATGCAATTCGCCGACCGCCTGAACAATGTAGAAACCTCCGCCATCCGCGAGCTTTTCAAGCTGCTGGGCAAGCCCGGCATCATCAGCTTTGCGGGTGGCTTCCCGGACAGCGCGATGTTCGACGTGGATGGCATCCGCGCTGCCAGCAACGCCGCGCTGGCCGAAGAACCCGGCGCCGCGCTGCAGTACGGCGCCACCGAGGGCTACAACCCGCTGCGCGAGCAACTGGCCGCCTTCATGGCATCCAAGGGTGCCACGGCGGTCGCGGCCGACAACCTCATCGTCACCACCGGCAGCCAGCAGGCGCTGGACCTGCTGGGCAAGACGCTCATCAGCCCCGGCGACAAGGTCATCGTGGAAGGCCCGACCTTCCTGGCCACCATCCAGTGCTTTCGCCTGTACGGCGCCGAACTCATCAGCGCACCCATCGACGCCAACGGCGTGAAGACCGACGAGCTGGAAAAGCTGATCGCCGAGCACAAGCCCAAGTTCGTCTACCTCATCCCCACCTTCGGCAACCCCAGCGGCGTGATGCTGAGCGCCGAGCGCCGCAAGGCCGTGCTGGAGATGGCCGTGAAGCACAACACCCTGATCGTCGAGGACGACCCCTACGGCGACCTGTATTTTGGCGACGCGCCACCCCCCAGCCTGCTCAACCTGTCGGCCAGCGTGCCCGGCAGCCGCGAGCTGCTGGTGCACTGCGGCAGTTTGAGCAAGGTGCTGTCGCCCGGCCTGCGCGTGGGCTGGATGATCGCCCCGGCCGAGCTGCTGGCCAAAGCCACCATGTGCAAGCAGTTCAGCGATGCGCACACCAGCACCTTCGCCCAGGCCACGGCCGCCCAGTACCTCAAGGCCGGCCGCATGCCTGCCACGCTGGCCAACGTGCGCAAGGTGTACGCCGAGCGTGCTCAGGCCATGGGCGATGCGCTGCGCAAGGACCTGGGCGACGCCATCGAGTTCGTGCAGCCCCAGGGCGGCCTGTTCGTGTGGGCGCGCCTGACCGGCGCGGGCGGCAAGGTGGCCGACGGCAATGTGCTGGCCAAGCGCGCCATCGAAAAGGGCGTGGCCTTCGTGCCCGGCACGCCGTTCTTCTGCGCCAACCCCGACCACGCCACGCTGCGCCTGTCGTTCGCGACCGCCGATGTGGAGAAGATCCGCGAAGGCGTCGCCCGCCTGGGGCAAGCAGTGACAACCCCCTGAGTCGCTTCGCGCCTTCCCCCTTCTCTCGAATTGCTTTGCAATTCGGGAAGGGGGACACCGCCAGCGCGGCGGGGCGGCCCTTGCGCGGCGGTTGCTGGCAGGGCAGTGCCCACCAATAAGTTCACGGTTGTATTGGAAACCTATGGAATCTACCTCTGAGCCCAGTCCTGAGCAGCGGCGAATCATCGAGCGGCTGGAGAGCCTGGAGATCAAGGCCAGCTTCACCGAAGACCTGCTGGACCAGCTCAACATGACCATCTACCGCCAGCAAGAGCTGATCGACCGGCTGGCGCGCGAGGTGATCCAGCTGCGCCAGCAAGCGCCGGAGGGCGGTGGCGCCGCGGCGCCGCGCAACCCGCGCGACGAGCTGCCGCCGCACTATTGACGATAAAAGGCCCACCCCGCCGTACACCGCGCTCCGCGTCGAAAGGCTGCCCATGCCATCCTCCACGCTCACCCAATCGGCCCTGGCCCTGTGCGGCGCAGGCGCCGCGCTGCACCTCTACACGGTAGTGTTCAAGGCAGCGGGCGGCGAGGAGGGCGCGGGTGCCAGCGCATTTCTCATCGGCCTGTGGGTCTTCTCGTGCGCGCCGTACGCCATCTCTGCCTGGCTGGCACGGGGCCGCTGGGCGGCGTGGGCCCTGGGGGCGGCTGCCGCGTGCCTGGTGGCAGACCTGTACATGCACTACAGCGTCTTCGTGGCCCCGGCGGGCTCCACCGCCGCGCTCGGCCTGCTGTTCATGCCGCTGTGGAACCTTGTCATCATCGGCCCGGCGGGAGCATTGCTGGCCGGGGCTGTGCATTGGGCCTGGCGCCGCAAGGCGGGCGCAGCGGGCTGACCGGCAGTCGCAACAGCCGCGAGGGCCGCGCTGTCACGCCTTGACCGAGCGCCACGCTGCCGCGGCCAGCTCGCTGCGGTAGGTTTCGGGCGACGGCAGCGTGCCCGGCCCGGCGCGGTCCGAGAGCCAGGCCCGGCAATAGCTCTGCACCGGCCCCATCACCAGCGAGGGCATCAGCTCGCACGGCAAGTCCAGCACCGCACCGGCGCGGCGCTGCGGCTCGAACCAGGCCACCAGCGCCTGGTTGCGGCGGCGGGCCGCCTCGGCCAGGTCGGGCGAGCGCGGGCCCGCCGCCACGGCGCCCCGGGCCTGGAACAAGAAGCGCGCCCGCTCGGGCTGCGCCACCACCCAGTCGAGGTACCCGGTGACCAGGGCGCGCACGCCAGCTTCCACGCCGCGCGAGGCATCGAGCTGCGCCTGCACGCTGCGCGACTGGTCGTGAAAGATGTCGAAGAACAGCGCCGCCACGATGCCGTCGCGGTTGCCGAAGTGGTGATAAATGCTGCCCACGCTGGCCCCGCAGCGGGCCCGCACGCCGTCGATGGTGACGGCGTCCACGCCGCCTTCGGCCGCGCAGGCGAGGGCGGCGTTCAGGATGTCCTGGCGGCGGTCTGCGGTGGCTTCGGTCGGAGGGGCGGGCGGGTTGGGGGAAGTGCGGCTTGCCATGGCATGTAATTCTAGAATAAAGTTCTAGAAAATATTTCTAGTCCACGATGGTGCCCATGCAGTCTTCTTCCGCCGCTCCCACAGCCTTCCCTGCAGCCGCCGCCGCCACGCCCGGCGCAGCCTTGTACCCGCACCTGCTCGCGCCACTGGATCTGGGCTTCACCACGCTCAAGAACCGCGTGCTCATGGGCTCCATGCACACGGGGCTGGAGGACGGGCGCGACCTGTCGCGCATGGCGGCGTACTTCCGCGAGCGGGCCGAGGGCGATGTGGGCCTGATCGTGACCGGCGGTTTTGCGCCCAACATCGCGGGCTGGGCCAAGCCTTTTGCGGGTACGTTGTCCACGTCGGGCGCGGCGCGGCGCCACCAGGTGGTCACGCGGGCCGTGCACGAGGCGGGCGGCAAGATCGCGCTGCAGATCCTGCACACGGGCCGCTACGCCTACCACCCGCTGGCGGTGGCGCCCTCGCGCCTGCAGTCGCCCATTTCGCCGTTCACGCCGTTCGCACTGTCGGCCCGCGGGGTGGAGCGCCAGATCCGCGCGTTCGTCAACTGCGCCGTGAAGGCGCGCGAGGCGGGCTACGACGGCGTGGAGGTGATGGGCTCGGAGGGCTACTTCATCAACCAGTTCCTGTCGCAGACCACCAACCTGCGCCAGGACGCCTGGGGCGGCGACTACAGCCATCGCATGCGCCTGCCGGTAGAGATTCTGGCCCGCATGCGCGAGGCCGTGGGGCCGGACTTCATCATCATCTACCGCCTGTCGATGATCGACCTGGTGCCCGGCGGCAGCAGCTGGGACGAGATCGTCACCCTGGGCAAGGCCGTGGCCACGGGCGGTGCGAACATCGTCAACACCGGCATCGGCTGGCACGAGGCGCGGGTGCCCACCATTGCCACCAGCGTACCGCGCGCGGCGTTTGCCTGGGTCACGCAGAAGATGAAGGCCGAGTTCGCGGCGGCAGGCATTGCCACGCCGCTGGTCACCTCCAACCGCATCAACACGCCCGAGGTGGCTGAAGCCGTGCTGGCCGACGGCTGCGCCGACATGGTGTCGATGGCCCGCCCGCTGCTGGCCGACGCCGCCTTTGTGAAGAAGGCCGCCCAGGGCCGGGCCGACCGCATCAACACCTGCATCGCCTGCAACCAGGCCTGCCTGGACCATGTGTTCCAGAACAAGACCAGCAGCTGCCTGGTCAACCCGCGCGCCTGCCACGAGACCGAACTGGTCTACCGCCCCATCGCCACACCGTCGGCCCGCAAGCGCATCGCCGTGGTGGGCGCCGGGCCTGCGGGCCTGACGGCGGCCACGGTGGCGGCCGAGCGGGGGCACGAGGTGCACCTGTTCGACGCGGCGCCCGCCATCGGCGGCCAGCTCAACATGGCCAAGGTGATCCCGGGCAAGGAGGAGTTCCACGAAATGCTGCGCTACCTGACCGCGCGGGTGGAGGACACCGGCGTGCAGTTGCACCTGAACCGCGTGGTGGAGGCGGCGGACCTGGCCGGCTTCGACGAGGTGGTGGTGGCCACGGGCGTGCTGCCGCGCGACCCGCAGATCCCCGGACAGGACCACCCCAAGGTGCTGAGCTACATCGACGTGCTGCGGCACCGCAAGCCGGTGGGCGAGCGCGTGGCCATCATCGGCGCGGGCGGCATCGGCTTTGACGTGGCCGAGTTTCTGACCCACGGCGAGCACCCATCCACCACGCTCGACGTGAGCGCGTGGCAGGCCGAATGGGGCATCACCGACCCGGCCGCAGCGCGCGGTGGCCTGGTACCCGCCGGGCCGCACGCCACGCCGCCGGCGCGCCAGGTGACGCTGCTGCAGCGCAAGAAGGGCAAGCTCGGTGGCGGCCTGGGCAAGACCACGGGCTGGATCCACCGCACGGTGCTCAAGATGAAGGACGTGCAGATGGTGGGTGGCGTGAACTACGAGCGCATTGCCGACGAAGGCCTGCTGGTGTCGTACGGCGAGAAGCGCGAGGACCCCACCTGGATCGCCTGCGACACCGTGGTGCTGTGCGCGGGCCAGGTGCCGCTGGCCAGCCTCGCGCAGGCGCTGGAGGCCCAGGGCCGCAAGCCGCACCTGATCGGCGGCGCGCTGGAGGCGGGGGAGCTGGATGCCAAGCGCGCCATCGACCAGGCGGCGCGGCTGGCTGCGCGGTTGTGATGGGCGCGGCACACACCACACCACGCTGCACCAGTAGGTGACGCCGCGAGCGATTCAGGCAGCGGATTTGATATAAAAAAGGCCCTACCGCTTGATAGTCAAGCGCTAGAAGCTATTGTTTTTATAGCAATTGAATCGACCGCGCCTTACGCAGCAGGTGCGGCAGGCACCTGCAGCGCATGGAACACCCGCAGCGCTGCCCAGGCGTCGTTGGCGGCGTAGAGCACCTGCGCTTCGGTCAGCCGGTCGTTGGCCCAGTTGGACGTCGCGGCCTTCTTGGATTTGAGAAAGCGCCGGTTGAACAGCACGGCCACGGCGGCCTTCACGCCCATGTCCTTGCGGTAGCCGCGTTGGCGGAACACGGTGTTGAGCTCCAGCACATCGGCGGGCTCCACGCCCAGCTTGGCCTTGATGCGCTTGGTGTCGTCCCCCAGCCCGAAGCCTGCCTTGGTCACGCCGCGCAGGGCCAGCAGTTCGGCCACGCGCGCGCGGCATCCGGCATCCTGCAACTGAAACACCCAGGCGTGGTCCAGCGTGGCCAGCTGCACGATGTGCGGGCCGTCCGACGCCTCCCCCTGCACGAAGGTGGGCTTGGATTCGGTGTCGAACCCCCAGGCCGTGGCGGCGCACAGCGCGTCGCGCGCGCGGTCGGCCTGCTCCGGCGTGCGCACCAGCGTGATGCTGTCCATGCCCAGCCGCTCGAAGGCGTCGAGCAGGGCGATCTGCTCCTTGCCGGGGATGGCCTGGTGGTGCGATGGGTGCGCGCGGCCGTGGGGGGCGGTGTCGGCGGTGGTGGGGGTGTTGGGGGAAGGGGTCTGGGTCTGCCCGTGCGCGACTGCGCGCCGGGGTGGGGTGGGGGCCGTCATGCTGGGGATTGTGCCCGGTGCCCGGCGGCGGGGTCAGGGCCTGCGCGCCTTTGCTGCCTTTGCTGCCTTCGGGACCTTAGGGGCCTTGGGCTTGTGCAGGCGCGGCACCTCGCCAATACGCGCCAGCGCCTTGCGGCTGGCCGTGGTGGTGCGCGGGAGGCGGGCGGCCAGCCAGCCCACGCCGAACCAGGCGCGGGCGTCCCGGGTGGCGATCTCGGTGTACAGGTCGCTGGCCACGCGTTCATCGTGCAGCCGGCCCAGCGCGGCCAGGGCGGGGCGCAAGCTCTGCAGAAAGGCATCGCCCTCGTCGCCATCGAAGGCGGGCTCCAGAAACTCCGCCAGGTAGCGCAGGCGCTTCAAGCGTTTGCGCAGGCGGTGCTGCGCGGGCGCGGCCAGCGTGTCGATGCGGCGCCCGTCGGCGAGCACCTGGGTGCGCAGCGATTGCAGCTTCTTCTGGAGTGTGCGGCGCACGTCCTTCGGGGGCAGGGCCTGTGCGCCGTCGGTGGGCTCCGCCTTGTCGGCGGTGAAGCCCATGAGCTCGACCAGCGCGGACTGAAAGGCCGGCGTGCGCACAATGTCCGCCGCGGCATGGCCTGGGGCGTCGCCCAGCGGCATCAGCAGCGAGGCCGGTGCGCCCGCATCGCGCAGTTCTGCGTTGATGGCGCGCAGGATTTGCTCGCGGTCGCGCAGGCTGCCCAGGCGCTGAAAAACGTCCCGCAGCGCAGGCTCCCAGTGCGGGGCGAAGCGCCCGGGGGCCAGGGCGTCCAGCTCGCGCAGCGCGGTGCGCAGGCGGCGGATGCCGATGCGCAGCTGGTGGACATGCTCGGCCAGGTCGGTGGTGGGCAGCGTGGTTTCGACGATTTCGCTGGCATTGGCCAGGATCTGCACCAGGCAGTGGGACAGCACGGTGCGCTGCAGGTGGGCCGCATCCAGAAACAACGGCGCGGCGCTGGCCGCGCGCAGCGGGCGGGCCGACACCGCCGGGCGCACCCACTGCGGGGCCAGCAGCCGCTCCCCGCGTTCAGCCTTGGAAATGGTGCTCAGCACCAGGCCGTGCTGGCGTGCCCAGGTGTCGGCCAGCCGGGCCAGGCCGGCCACGGGGCCGCTTTTGAGTTCGAGCTCCAGCTCGCAGATGCGGGCCTCCTGCTGCTGCGGGGTGCCGCGGCGGGCCACCACGCGGCCGGTGTCGAGCGCCAGCTCGGCCATGCCCCCGGCAAAGCGGATGTCGCGGGTGATGCGGTCCATCTCGGTGCCGTAGGTCTCTGCCAGGGGGCCGGCCGCACCCTGCAGCGCGCGCATCAGGATGTCTCCGGCCGGCGATCCCGCATGCAGGTCGGGCTGCAGCGCGGGTGCGCCAGCCGGGCTGGCCGCGCCGCGCTCCACGTTGTGCTCGTGGCGGTCCAGCGGGCCCTCGCCCAGGGCCTTCACGGTCTGCACCCAGCGGTCGCCTTCCCGCCGCAGGCGCAGCGCGATGCCGCGGGACGACAGGGCGGCATCGGGCGTGTCGAAATAGCGCGCCTCCATGCGAATGGGCGTGTGCCGGCTGCGGCGAACGGCGGCGGTGACGGCGGCCAATTGCGCTGGGGGAATGCAGAACTTGAATTCGATTTCCATGGTGCCCGGGTATTTTCAGTGAGTGCGAATTATCGTGGAGTGCGGTGCTGGCCGTGCGTTGGCGATGGAACCGCTGCCTGTGCAGTCATGCGATTTGGACGTAGATGCCAGGTACGGTGCATTGCTTTGTTGCAGATAATCAATTTCAAGATAATGAAATGATCGTGAATGTATTATCAAGGAACGAATGAATACCAAGTCATGATTTTGTCACTTGAAACAAATAGTATCTGAACACCGGCGGATATGTCGCACAGGTAGCCGCTTCCCAAGGCTGCCACTCCGCCGGGTCGACCAGAAAGTTCACATGCTCCAGACCATGAAAATCGGCACCCGCCTGGCCTTGGCGTTCGCGGTGCTTTTGCTCTTGCTATCGGCACTGGCCGCAGGCGGCATCAGCGGCGCCAAGCGCCTGACCGAGCGCAGCGCGGCGCTGTATGGCGACCGCACGGTGCCGCTGGGCGTGCTGGCGGATATCAGCCACCTCACGCAGCGCAACCGCGTGCTGGTGATGGACATGCTCATGGACCCGGGCACTGCCAACCAGGCCACCCACGCGGCGCTCACGGCGAACGTGGAGCGCATCCGCACGCTGTGGAAGACCTACACCGCCCAGCCGCTCGGTGCCGAAGAAGACGCACTGGCCCGCGCGTTCGCACAGGCCAATGCCACCTACCTCGACCAGGGGCTGATCCCCGCCGCCGCCGCGCTGGTGGGCGGCAAGTACGACGACGGCTCCGAGCTGTACATCAACCAGATCCGGCCCCACGCCGCCAAGGTGCAGGACGCCGTGCAGCGGCTGGTGGAACTGCAGGTGCGCGTGGCGGCCGATGAATTCGGCGCCGCACGCGCCATGAGCGAGACCATCCATGTGTGGATGCTGGCGGCCACCGCGCTGGCGCTGCTGGCAGGTGCGGCGATGGCGGTGGTCATCACCCGGTCCATCTCGCGGCCGCTGCAGCAGGCCGTGGCCGTGGCGCGCACGGTGGCCGGGGGCGACCTGAGCGCGCGCATCGAGGTGCGCGGCACCGACGAGACCGCCGAGCTGCTGGGCGCCCTGCGCGAGATGAACGGCCAGCTGGTGCGCGTGATCACCGAGGTGCGCGACAGCACCGAGACCGTGGCGCGCGACGCGGTGCAGATCGCGGGCGGTGCCGAAGACCTGGCCCGCCGCACCGAGGTGCAGGCATCGAGCCTGCAGGAGACGGCCGCATCGATGGAACAGCTGACCGCCACCGTGCAGCACAACACCGACAACGCAGGCCGCGCCACGCGCTTGGCGCAAGAGGCCAGCAAGGTCGCCAACGAAGGCGGCAGCGTGATGCAGGACGTCATCGCCACCATGCAGGAGATCAACGCCCAGTCGCGCAAGATCAACGACATCATCAAGGTCATCGACGACATCGCCTTCCAGACCAACCTGCTGGCGCTGAATGCCGCGGTGGAGGCGGCCCGGGCGGGCGAGCAGGGGCGCGGCTTTGCGGTGGTGGCGGGCGAGGTGCGGGGTCTGTCGCAGCGCAGCAGCACCGCGGCGCGTGAGATCCGCGGCCTCATCACCGCCAGCGTGCGGGGTGTGGAGCGCGGCTCCACCCTGGTCGGCCAGGCGGGCGAGCGCGTGGCCAACACCGTGCGCCATGTGGACCAGGTGGTGGAGCTGATCAGCGAGATCCAGGGCGCGGGCCAGGAGCAGGCGCGCGGCATCGCGCAGATCGGCGAGGCCGTGCGCCAGCTCGATGTGGCCACGCAGCAGAATGCGGCGCTGGTGGACGACAGCTCGTCGGCCTCCACCGGCATGAAGAACCAGGCCCGGCGCCTGCTGGATGTGATCCGCCAGTTTCAGCTGGGCCCGCAGGCCGCGGCGGCCGGCGACGAGCCGCTGCGCCTGGCCGGCGCGGACACCGCAGTACAGCCCCGGCTGTCCATGGCGCCCCGGTGAGCTCCCGCGCCGACCACCCCGTGCCCATCCCCATGAACCGGACGGACGTCCTCATCGCCATTGCAGAGATCGCCCACACGGGCGGCGCGGCCACGCCCGAAGACGCCATCGCGCAACTGGCCATGATCATCGACGACCTGGAGCTGTCGCACGGCGGCGCCGAGCACGTGATGGAGATGCTGCTGCGCATCGCGGCCTGCCTGTGGAACCTGCAGCAGGAGCGGATGCGGATCTGACCGGGGCCCGCCGTGGCCCGGCGGCGATGGCCGCGCGGGCAGGGGGGGCGGTCAGTGGCCCGGCGTTTCTGGCTGCGGACCGGTGGGCTCCAGCGATGCGATCTGGTTGCGCCCCCGGTGCTTGGCCAGGTACAGCGCCTGGTCCGCACGGTCGAGCGCATCGCGCAGGCTGCGGTCGGTCTGCCGAAAGGCCCCCAGGCCCATGCTGGCGGTGATGCCGTAGGGCTGGCCTGCATCGTCGCTCAGTTGCAGCGCCCGGATGCTGGCGAGGATGCGCGTGGCCACCTCCAGCCCCTCGTCGATGGCGGTGAGCGGCAACAGCACGCCGAATTCCTCGCCGCCCAGGCGGCCCACGACGTCGCTCGCGCGCAGCTGGCTTTTGACGGCCTGGGCAAACGCCGCCAGGGCGCGGTCGCCCTCCAGGTGGCCGAAGCGGTCGTTGATGGACTTGAAGTGGTCCAGGTCCAGCATCAGCAGGGTGATGGGCTCGCCATTGCGCAGCGAATGCGCGTACACCGACTCGGCGCATTCCAGGAACGCGCGCCGGTTGGCCATGCCGGTCAGCATGTCGGTGGTGGCCAGGCGCTGCAGCTCGCGCTCCAGGTTCTTGCGCTGCGTCACGTCGCGGTAGATGCCCTCCACACCCGCAAAATGGCCGGCGTGGTCGTACAGCGCGTGGCTGCTGATGGAGATGTCGATCACCTGGCCGTCGCGGCGCACCATCTGGCCGGGGAAGTCCGAGACCTCGCCCTGCGCGAGGATGGCCGCCTTGAACGCATCGCGGTCGGAGCTTTGCGGGTAGTACGACTCGGCCGTGCGGCCCTCGATCTCGTGCGGCTCGTAGCCCAGCACGCGCCGCACGGCCGGGCCCACGTGCTGCACCACGCCCTGCGCATTGGTGCGGTAGTACACGTCCTGCATGTTCTCGAACAGGCGGCGATAGCTCTGCTCGCTCTCGCGCAGCTCGGCCTCGATCTCGCTCTGGTGCGTCATGTCCAGGCCGGTCATCAGCACGGCGGGCGCGCCCTCCCAGTCGATGGCGACGCTGCTCACCAGCACCATGCGCAGCTGGCCCTGCTGCGTGCGCACGCGGAATTCGGAGGATTTGTTGGGCCGGCGGGCCTGCTCGGCCCCCGCCACCTGCCGCACGCGCCGGTTGGAGCGGCGCTGGTCCAGCGGGTGCACGAACTCGGCGAGCACCCGGCCGACCAGCAGCTCCGGGCTGTCGAACCCCAGCAGCTGCGCACCCGCCGCATTGGCAAAACGGACGGCCCCGTCCTGGGTGACCAGTACCGCCGCCGGAAGCGCTTGCAGCAGATCGATGGGGTGGTGCATGGGTGTGGTTGTCACCGGAGGTTGTGCCCCATTGTGGCACCTGCTTTTTGGTGTGGGAATGGGGTGAATGTCAGGGGCGCTACCATCACCCATGAGAAAAACTTTCCAACTCCACGCCGAAGGCAAGCATCCGGACCGCATCCTGGACGCCGTCAAACACGAAATCCGCAAGTACATCAAGCGCGAACGCCGCCGCGATCTGCCCCCAGGCGCCGACTACTGGGACTTCGATTGCCGCTTCGGCAGCACCCAGGACGCGGCCGAGGTGGTGCACCTGTCCGCGCTGACCGAGCGCATCAATGCGGTGGCGGCCGAGGGTGGCCCGCAGTTCTACGTCGAGATCTTCGCCAAGCCCGGCCAGCGCAAGGCGCGGCCCGCAGGCGCAGAGCCTCACGGCGAGGGCGATGAGGGGATGGACGACGAAGAGGCCTGACCCAGCCGGCCCGGTGACAGCGGGGCGGCCCGGTCGCTGGGTGACGAGGTCAGACCATGAAGCGCTGGAGGCATGCCCCGGCGCTTTTTTGTTGCTGCCGGGGTCTATCCCTTTCCGGGCTCTGGTTCTGCGCCAGCGGCTGCGGCCGTTGCTGCAGCGGCCCGCAGCTTGTCCTTCTTGCTCGGGCGCCTGCCCTTGATGCCGCCCGTGCCGGCGGGTGACTGCGCATCGGGCGCAGCCGCCGGGGCCGTTTCGGTGCGCTCGAAGCCTGCGATCTGCTCCAGCGGCAGGGCCAGGTGCTGGCGCTTTTCGATCAGCCGGAAGTGCGCCTCGGCCTCGGCCGTCACAAAGCTCACGGCCACGCCGCTTTCGCCCGCGCGGCCCGTGCGGCCGATGCGGTGCACATAGTCCACGGCCGAGCGCGGCAGGTCGTAGTTGACCACCGCGGGCAGTTGCGCAATATCGATGCCGCGTGCGGCCAGGTCGGTGGTCACCACTACCTGCCAGCGTTCATCCTTGAACTCCTGCAGCACTTGGTTGCGGGCGCCCTGGCTCAGCCCGCCATGGAACGGCGAGGCGAAGATGCCGGCCTTGTAGAGCTTTTCAGCCACATGCTCGGCCGCGTACTGCGTGGCCACGAACACCAGCACGCGCGACCAGCCGTGCTCCTTGACCAGGTGGCGCAGCAGCTGGGTGCGGCGGGCAGCATCCACCGCAATGGCGCGCTGCTCGATGGAAGGCTCGTTGCCCGGCGTGTGGGGTACTTCGACCCGCACGGGGCTCTTGAGCAGTGCATCGGCCAGCGCCTGGACCGCGGCCGGGAAGGTGGCCGAGAAAAACAGGTTCTGCCGCTGCCCGGGCAGCAGCGCCAGCACGCGTTGCAGTTCTTCGGCAAAGCCCAGGTCCAGCAGGCGGTCGGCTTCGTCCAGCACCAGGTGCGCCACGGCGGACAGGCGCAGCGCGTTGTGCTCCACCAGGTCCAGCAGGCGCCCGGGCGTGGCCACCACGATGTCGGCGCCGCCGCGCAGGCCCAGCATCTGGGGGTTGATCGACACCCCGCCGAACACGATCGCCACCTTCAGCGGCTGCTGCAGGTGCTGGGCCAGGCTGCGCAGCACCTCGCCCACCTGCGCGGCCAGCTCGCGCGTGGGCACCAGCACCAGGGCGCGCACGCGGCGCGGCCCGGAGGTGGCGCTCAGGGGCAGCAGCTGCAGCAGAGGCAGGGCAAAGGCGGCGGTCTTGCCCGAGCCGGTCTGCGCGGCGCCCAGCACGTCCGAGCCTTGCAAAATGGCCGGTATGGCCTCGGCCTGGATGGGCGTGGGCGCAGTGAACCCCAGCTGGGTGGCGGCATGGACGAGGGCCGGGGACAGGCCGAGGGAAGCAAAGGGCATGGGCAGGGGGCAGGGCGGGCGCACTCAAGGCACATCCGGAAGGGGCCGAAGGGCGCTGCGCGTGGAGGAAGGGAAGGCGCCATTGTCGCCGCAGTTGCGGCGGCGGCACAGGGGCTGCCCGGCTGCGGGCGGTGGCACCGATAATCAGGCCGCCTGCTTTTTCGTCATTTCTTCTTCGCAACCATGGCCCTGACCCTCGATCCGTCCAACATCACCCATGGCATCCAGCTCGCGGTGGCGCCGGTGTTCCTGCTCACCGCCGTCTCCGGGATGATCGGCGCCGTGGCCGGCCGCCTGGCCCGCATCATCGACCGGGCGCGTGTGGTGGAAGACCGCGCACGCGCCAACACCGAGCCCGAATTCCTGTCCCGTGCCTACAAGGAACTGGCCGACCTGCGGCTGCGCGGGCGGCTGGCCAATGGCTGCATCGGGCTGCTCACGTTCTGCGCTTTCCTGATCGGCATCACCATCATCTTGCTGTTCCTGGGCGAGACGACGAACTTCCAGTCCAACCGGCTGGCGGTGGCGGGCTTCCTGGCAGGGGTGGCCTCATTCCTGCTCGCGCTCGTGTGCTTTCTGACCGAAACGCTGCTGGCCACGCGCCTGCTGGACTTTCACATGCTGCAGAACGAAGTGGAGCACAAGCGATGAAGTCGTTCGCGGACCTGGGCGGGCTGGTGTACTCCACCGACGCGGGGCGCATGTGCCCGGGCTGCCGCCAGCCTGTGGCGCAGTGCGTCTGCCACCAGAACAAGCCGCTGCCTACGGGCGACGGCATCGTGCGCGTGTCGCGCGAGACCAAGGGCCGCGGCGGCAAGGCCGTGACATTGGTCAAGGGTGTGCTGGTGGACGACGCCGCGCTGGAGCAGCTGGGCAAGCAGCTCAAGGCCGCCTGCGGCAGCGGCGGCACGGTGAAGGACGGCGTGATCGAAGTGCAGGGCGACCATGTGGACCGCGTGATGGCCGCGCTGCAGAAGCTGGGCCACAAGGTCAAGCGCGCGGGCGGTTAAGGCCGCCCCGCCGACCGCCGGGTCGGCGGGGGCGACGGGGCGCGGCGACTAGAACGCAGCCTTGACCAGCGTCTGCACCTTCTGGCCGAACACATGCAACTCGAAAGGCTTGGTCAGCACCTGCATGCCGGTGGGCAGGTGTCCGTGGCTGAGCACCGCATTTTCGGCATACCCGGTCACGAACAGCACCTTGAGCGCCGGATGCGTCGTGCGGGCCGCATCGGCCACCTGGCGGCCATTCATTCCGCCGGGCAAGCCCACGTCGGTGACGAGCAGCGTCACGGAGGGGTCGTGCTGCAGCAGCTCGACCGCGCCAAGCCCGTCCTCTGCCTCCAGCACGCGGTAGCCCATCTCACGCAGGACCTCCGCCATCAACGCGCGGACCGAGGCTTCATCGTCGACCACCAGAATGGTCTCGCCCAGCCCGGTGTTGCCGAGCGGTGGCGCCTGCGCGGTGTGCTCATTGCGGACAGTGTCTTCACCCAGGTGCCGCGGCAAGAAGATGCACACGGTGGTGCCTGCGCCCACTTCCGAGTGGATCCTGGCCTGCCCCCCTGACTGGCGCGCGAAGCCGTAGACCATGGAAAGACCCAGGCCGGTCCCCATTCCAAGGGGTTTCGTCGTGAAAAAGGGGTCGAACGCGCGGGCGATCACTTCGGCAGGCATGCCGGTACCGTCGTCGGTCACGGCAATCGACACGTACTGGCCCGGCCGCATGCCTTCGTCGCTGGCGGTGCGTTCATCGATGGACCGGTTGGTGGTCTCCACCACCAGGCGGCCGCCGTCGGGCATGGCATCGCGGGCATTGATGCACAGGTTCAGCAGCGCATTTTCGAGCTGTCCGGGGTCGGCGAGCACCGGCCACACGCCGGTCCCGGCAAGCACTTCCAGCGCAACCTGCGGTCCTATGGAGCGGCGAATGAGGTCCTCGAACCCGCCGATCAATTGATTGACCTGCACGACCTTGGGCTCGAGCGTCTGCTGGCGGGAGAAGGCCAACAGACGGTGCGTGAGCGCGGCTGCCCGTTTGGTCGCGGTCTGGCCCATCTCGATGTAGCGCAAGGACGGAGATTCCTTGCCAGCCTGCCGTTTGAGCAGCTCCAGGCTGCCCGAGATCGCACCGAGCAGGTTGTTGAAATCATGCGCCAGGCCGCCGGTCAGCTGGCCCACGGCTTCCATCTTCTGGGACTGCCGCAGTGCGGCTTCGGTCCGCATGAGTTCAGCGGTGCGCTCCTTGACCTTGCGTTCGAGCGAGTTCGCCAGCGCATGCAGGTTTTGTTCGGCGCGCCGGCGCTCCACCGCGTGGCGGGTTCTGTGCGCCACCTCGCGGATGAGGCTCATTTCGTCCGCCGTCCAATGCCGCAAGGTGGCATGGTTCAGGTACAGCAATGCCACCAAGCCGCCTTCCTCATTCACCGGCATGTTGATGACCGACTGCGCACTGATGGCGATCAGCGCATCGGCCGTAT
The DNA here is from genome assembly GCF_001424425.1 of Acidovorax sp. Leaf191. Lineage (GTDB taxonomy): Bacteria > Pseudomonadota > Gammaproteobacteria > Burkholderiales > Burkholderiaceae_C > Acidovorax. Next base: position 465,568 of record NZ_LMPT01000019.1, on the reverse strand, counting down.
CGCGCGTGCGCGGGTCGGTGCGGGCATCGGCAAATACCACCGTCTCGCCCCGCTTGAGGTCTTCGATGTAGCTGCCGAAGTCCCGAAAATGAAGCGTGCCTGCCAAGGTCTCAATGCCCGGCGCGTTCCAGTCGCGGTCGATGGTGATCGTCTCTGCCTCGCGGTCGATCAAGCCGTAGCCAGCACGGCTCACGTCCAGCACCCGGCCCAGGGCCTCGGCGGCGCGGTAGGCGATTTCATGCGGCTCGTGCGGGACGCCATAGACATCGCGTTCCAGAAGCTCCATCAGCTGCGCACGCCGGCCGGCCAGCACGATGTCGGTGATCTCCTGCGAGATGCCGGCCATGTAGGCGGGTTGGCCCTGCGCATCACGCTCCAGGCGGCCCATGATCCGCACCCACGCCAGCTGGCCATCCGGCCGCACGATCCGGTACTCGATGCGGTAGTCCTCGCCGGTCGCGATCGTGTGGGCGACCGAGGCTTGCATGCGCGCCAGGTCATCGGGATGCACGGCGTCCAGCAGTTCGGCGTAGGTGAACGGCAGGGATTCGTCGCGGCCGAAGTTGGCCTTGCAGTGGCCTGAGGCCATGAGCTCTTGCCGCGCCAGGTCCAGTTGCCATACGCCCAGCTCGCCAGCATCGGTGGCGGCCCGCAGCCGCGCCTGCCCTGTTTCCACTTCGCGCACGCGCTGGGCCAGCTCCACCGTCAACCGTTCGGCTTCTTCCTTGGCGGTCTGCATCTCGGCCACTGCCGCGATGCGGGCTGACCGCTCTGCCACCTCGCGCAGCGCGCGGCCCAATACGGACGCGAGCCTTGGCAACCTCGACTTGCTCACATAGTCGGTCGCGCCGCGCTTGAGCAGTTCTACCGCGTTGTCCTCGCCGATCACCCCGGATACAAAAATGAAGGGAACCAGCGGCATCCGCTCGCGGGCCAGGTCCAGCGCCTCGGTGCCGGTAAAGCCGCCCAGTTCGTGGTCGGACAGGATGACGTCGAAACCGCCGCGCTCCAGCGCGCCCGCAAAGCCCTGGGCATTGCGAACCCATTCGATGTGGGCGCGGGGGTAGATACCCAGCAAGAATTCCTGGAGCAGTTCAGCGTCGAACGCGGAATCCTCCAGCAACACGACCCTCAGCGGGTGCTCCGATCGGACCATGGTGCCCAAGATCTACTCGTACCTGCGGTTGGTGCGCAGGGACCCTGGGGGCGGCTCATTGAGCACTGCCCAAAACACGCCCAGATCGGCGATGGCAGACACGAACTGCTTGAATTCGACAGGCTTGACCACGTACGCGTTGACACCCAGTTCGTAGCTGCGCAACAGGTCGCTTTCTTCCTGCGAAGAGGTCAACATCACCACCGGAACACTGCGCAGTGCCGGACTCTGGCGGACCGCTTCCAGCACCTCCAGTCCGTTGACCTTGGGCAGCTTCAGATCGAGCAGGATCACCGCCGGGTTGCCTTCGGCGCGGTCGGCATATTCGCCTTCGCGGCGCAGGTAGTCGAGCGCTGCGGCGCCATCGCGCAGCACCACGACGTCGTTGGCCAGCTGGCTTCGCTCCAGGGCCAGGAGCGTCAGTTCCTGGTCGCGCAGGTCGTCCTCGACCAGAAGAATCGGCTTAAGCATGATCGGACTCGTTCCCGACAGATTGAAAATTGGCAGCATTGTGCCCGGGCTCGGGGATCTCGAACCCAAAAGTGGCGCCATGTCCTACGTCGCTGTGGGCCCACACGCGGCCCCCGTGCCGCTCCACAATGCGTTTCACGTTGGCCAGCCCGATGCCCGTGCCCTCGAACTCTTCGGCCTGGTGCAGGCGCTGGAATACCTGGAACAGTTTGGCTGCATATTGCATCTGAAAGCCGACGCCGTTGTCCTGCACCTCCAGGCCCTGTCCTTCGGCGTTGCGAACGGCCCGCACCGTGACCACGCAGGGCTTGCTGTCGCGGCTGTATTTGACGGCGTTGCCCATGAGGTTGCGCACCGCCACTTGCAGCAGCAGCTGGTCGGCCATCAGCACGGGAAGGTGCGGGTCCACACGCCATTCGATGGTCCGATCGCGTTCGTGCCGGGAGATTTCGCGCACCAACCCTTCCACCAGGCTGTTGCAGTCCACCCGCTTGATTTTGAGCGCCGTGCGGCCCATGCGGGAAAAATCCAGCAAGGCATCCACCAACTGGCCGGCGAATGCCGCCGCATCCTTGACATGGCCCATGTAGCGGTGCGCACGGGCGGTGAGCGCCGTGCCTTCGGTTTCCATCACCAGGTCCACATAGCCAGCGATATGGCGCATGGGCGCCCGCAGGTCGTGCGATACGGTGTACGAAAAAGCCTCCAGCTCCTTGTTCACGCGGCCCAGCTCGCTGGCGATGGCGGCCAACTCCTCTGCGCGGCGCAGCACGACCCCGATCAGCGCCTGGCGCAGTTCACCGGCCGTGCCGATCTCTGCCGCGGACCAGGGGAGGCAATGGCCGCCGATTTGCTCCACCCAGCTTGCAAAGCTGTGGCGGGGGTGGATCCGCCCTGTCGCATCGGGCTGGCGACTCTTGCGCGGATCGCCCGCCCACGTCACCGTCTGAACCAGCTCGGGCCTGAACCACAAGATGACGTGGCGATGCACCTGCGAAATGGAAATGGCCAAGACGCCTGAAGCGGTGGTCTGCCATTCGGCTGCCTGCGGGTAGTGGGCGGTGAGCTGCGAACTTTCATAGACCTCATGGCCCATGCCCGCGACCCAGTTCGCCAGCTCCAGCAACGCATCGGTGGGCGGCGTCTCGCCCGCGGTCCAGGCCTGGTCGTCCAGCACCACGGCCGCACCCGTGGCACGGGCCAGGCGCAGCAGGAGCGACGGCTCGTCCACGATGCGGCGCAGGCTGGCGTCGCTGTCCGACAGGTGCGCCACCAGCTGCAGGGTCAGCTTGCGCAGCTCCAGCCGTGCCGCCACTTCTGCGGTGGCCTGTTTCGCATCGATCTGCATCGACAGAAACTGGCCGAGCAGCGAGCAGGCCGCGCGCATGCCGGAGTCCAGATACCGGGGCGCGTGGTCGTGGCACGAGGCCAGGCCCCACAACTTGCCGTCGACCACGATGGACACCGACATCGACGCCAGGGTGCCCATGTTGCGCATGTACTCCAGGTGCACGGGCGACACGCTGCGAAGGAACGCTTGGGACAGATCGATGTCGGGTGCCGTCGGCCCACCGGGCACGGCCAGCAGGGGGACCGCCTGGTAGTTGGCGTCCGGAATCAGCCGGAACCGGTTGGACAGATAGAGGGCTCGGGCCTGCTGCGGAATGTCCGTCGCGGGGAAGTGCAGCCCCAGATAGCTGTCGTACCCCGGCGCTACGGCCTCACCCAGCACCTCGCCATGGCCGTCTGCGTCGAACCGGTAGACGAGGGCGCGACCGAATCCCGTCAGGCGCTGCAATTCTTTCGCGGCCAGCTGGGCCAGTGCCTGGACCGTGTCGGCCTCTTGAAGACGGGGCAGGAAATCGCGAGCCACGCCATAGATGGGCTCCTCCGGCCGCTGTTGTGGAGGGGTGGGCTCGCACTCCAGAATCAGCTGTGTGGCGTTGCGATGCGCCCAGCAGGAGTGCATCTGGGCATCGATGTGGAGCACGCCCACCTGCATGGACACGCCGCCGGGTGGTGTGGCATGCAGGGCCTGATGGTCCATGGCAGTCAGGGCATCGGCAGCTGCATCGAACCAGTTGGCGCTCCAGGCTTGCAGGGTCAGCGTTTCACCGTCAAGAACCAGCATACGGCCATGCGGCTGGATGGCGCCGGGGATGCGAATGGGCTCTTGGTCACAGAGCGTGAGGTCCGAAGGAGTATTCATGGCGAGATCTGAGAACGCGGAGGGTCGGCTGCAATAGACCGGCGGGGAATTTCTTGTAGCATTTTCCAGCCCATGCCTATTTGATCACACGCGTTGCGGCCAGCTCTTTGCGCGCGCCGCCTTGCCGCTCTCGACAAAAGTGCGAGATTCCTCGCCTGCGGGCGTTAATCTTGAAAGCTGACCAACGCCTCACTTCCCTCATGGCAAGCTACCCATATCTCCTGGCACGGCGCGCAGAATGCGCGAGGCCGATTGCAGCAACACGTGCACAACAACCCCACGAGGTGAGCGATGCAGGCCATTGACCCCGACAAGCTGCACCGCCTGGTCACCGTGCAGATGCCCTACGGCAAGTACAAAGGCACGCTGCTGGCCGACCTGCCCGGCAACTACCTGCACTGGTTTGCGCGCGAGGGCTTTCCCAAGGGTGAGCTCGGGCAGTTGCTGGCGCTGATGCGCGAGATCGACCACAACGGCCTGTCCGATCTGCTCACGCCGCTGCGCGCCGGCGCCGCAGGTCGGCCTGCACCGTAGGCCCTGCGCGTTCCAGTCCCGCCATAATCGCGCTCAGACCACACCAACAACTCCGAGGGAATGCACATGAAGGGCAATATCGCTGCGATCGTTCTGGTCGTGCTGGGCGTGTTTTTTCTGCTGACCAACCTGGGGCTCATCAGCATCAGCCTGCGCGAGCTGCTGCGGGTGTGGTGGCCGGTGGCGCTGATTGCGGTGGGCGTGGCGCTGTTCTTCACGCCCGGCACCAAGAAGGACAAGTAGCCGCGCACAGCGGCAGGCTGCAGCAGCGTCAGCGCGACCGGGGCGGTTTGGCGCTCCTGGCTGCAGCGTATTTTCGGTGCCCTGCAAACACCCGCGGCAGGCTGTCGCATACCCCCATCCAGGGCCTTCAGCAGGCGTTGCTCAGCGCAGCACTTCCAGCAGCCGGTCGAGCCCGCCCTCGTTGATGGCCACCTTGGCCTGCGCGCGCACGGCGGGCTTGGCGTGGTAGGCCACGGACAGGCCGGCGGCGCCCATCATGGGCAGGTCGTTGGCGCCATCACCCACGGCAATGGCCTGCGATGGGGCAATGCCCATGAGCGACGCCACTTCCAGCAAGGTGCGGCGCTTTTCGGCACCGTCGCAGATGTCGCCCCAGGGCTGGTCCACCATGCGGCCGGTGAGCAGGCCGGCGTCCACTTCCAGCATGTTGGAGCGGGCGAAGTCGATGCCGAGCCCCGCCTTCACGCGGTCGGCAAAAAAGGTGAAGCCGCCGGAGACCAGCAGCGTGGTCAGGCCCGCTGCCTTGGCGGCGGTGATGAGTTCTTTGGCGCCGGGGTTGAAGCGCAGGCGCTCGGTGAACACCTGCTCCATGTGCTGCACCGTCACGCCCTTGAGCAGGGCCACGCGCTGGCGCAGGCTTTCCTTGTAGTCGGTGATCACGCCCTGCATCGCGGCTTCGGTGATGGCGGCCACTTCAGCCTTGCGGCCCGCGGCGTCGGCGATCTCGTCCACGCATTCGATGTTGATGAGGGTGGAGTCCATGTCGAAGGCGATGAGCTTGTAGCTCGACAGGGACAGCGGGGGCTCGATGCCCTGGACAACAAGGCCGGGGGCGAATTCGGTGGCGTGGGTCATGGCTTGGAAGAAAGAAGGTGCTGGGCGTGGCCGCAAACCCGCAATGGTATCGCCCACGCCCCCAAGCCCCCAAGCCCCCACGCCCCCGCACCCCTGCGCTTCACGCGCACGTTGCCCCGATGTGCCTATGACACGCTCGGCGGCAGCTTCAGTCGCAGTTCCAGCCGCGAGGCCCGCTCGCTGATGGCCCGTATGCGCTGCGCCTTGTCTGCGTCCGACAGGTCCTTGCTGCGGTTGACCTGCTGCCAGGCCACGAACATGTCGATGTCTCCGGCGGTGATCAGCTGCGAGTTTCTGGACTTTCTGAACGCCGAGAGGTTGTTGACCTGTTTGAGAATCTGCCCGTCCAGGGCGTTGTCCTTGCCGAACGAGGTGACGATGTGTTGGAGCCTGCGGCGCAGGTCCAGGGGGAGGGCGGTGGACCATACCAGCGGAGACTGCGGTATCAGCGGCGATGTCCACAAGATGCTGAGCTGGCCGGCCAGTGCGGGATTCTTTGCTTTGAACATGGCCAGCTCTTCGTCGTTGGCCGTGGCGATATCCACCTTGCGCTGCGCCGCCAGGGTGAGGTTCTCGACATGGCTGCCACGGCGCACTTCCCTGAACAGGCTGGCCGGGTCGTTGATGCCCCGCTTGACGAACGCGTAGTACAGCGGCACCAGGTGGCCCGAGAAGCTCTTGGTTTCGCCGTCGGCGAAGATCAGGCCCTTGCCGGGCTGCTGGGCAGCGTCCAGAGTCTTCAGGCCGCTGTCCTTGTGGGTGACGATGATGGCGTGGTAGCCGGTGCTGCCGGTGTCGGTCACCATCTGCGCGAAGACCTCGCCGACTCCGCGCTCGACCACGGCCAGCGCGGTGGAATTGCCCACCCAGGCGAGGTCGATCTCCCCGCTGGCAAATGCGCTCGCCAGGGCGCTGGAGTCCGGCGATTCCCACGTGCGCAGGGTGATCGGCTGCCCCAGTTCCTGCGCAATCCGCTGGATGAATGAACTCCACGAAGCCACCGCGGCATCGGCCCCGCGCGGCGTGATCACGGCAAAGACCAGCGGCGATTTGCGGGTGCCGCCCTGCGCCTGGGCAGCAGGCGGTGCGGCCAGGCCATGGGCTTGTGCCAGCAGCAGGCCGCCGGCGGCCAGCCACTGCCGGCGGCTGTGCGCAGCGTTCATATTCACCATTCAATATCTCCTGTCATTATTTTTGCAAACCGGAATGCTTTGCAGGCTGATTCGCCTGGAAGTATTCGGTGGGTGCAAGGTTAATGCATTGGATGGAATATGTTTGTCGTGATTTTGCAGGTGAAGATCGGTAAGAACCCTGGGAATTGAGAAACCTTTCAATTGACTTTCGTTTGGCTTTCAATAATGGTGGGTGTTAATACCCTGTGCAGTTGATTCTGCAAATAATGAACACCCGCTGCCGGATTGCATGGCGGGTCGTCATGGAGACGCGCCCACAGGGTTGTTTGAACTGCTTTGCGGCGCGGCGCGGTCATCCTTGGCCGTTGTCAGTGGCCAAACAGGGCTGGGGCGATGGCGGGACCTGGGTCATGATGGAGGCCGTCTGCCTGTTGCTTGAAACGCCCCATGACCACTGCCTCCACGGCTGTTCGCGCTGCGCCCGCGGGGTTTGCCACCCGCCTGCGCGGCCTGCAGTCCGATGCCCGCGAACTCACCGACGCCCCCGTGGAAATCCGCGGGCACATACCGCCCTGGCTGCTGGGCGGCAGCCTGCTGCTCAACGGCCCTGCGCTGTGGGACCTGCCGCACGGCAGCTACCAGCATTGGTTCGACGGGCTGGCCATGCTGCACCGCATCCGGTTCGCGCCGGGCGACATGGGCGGTGCCAGTGCAACCTACCGCAGCCGCTATCTGCAGACCGATGACCTGCGCGAGAGCCTGGCCGCGCGCAAGCCGGCGCGCGCAGCCTTTGGCACCCCGGACCCAAGGGGCTTCTTCCAGCGGCTGCGTCATCTGCGGCACCCCGTGGTCACCGACAACGGCGCGGTGGTGATGGCGCGTATCGGCTCGCAGTGGGTGGCGCAGACCGAGACGCCGCTGCTGACCAGCTTCGACCCCGACACGCTCAGGACCACCGGGCGCATCGAGTACGACGACGCCGAGGTGATCCACGTGATGTCGGCCCATGGCTTGACGGATGCGCAAGGCACCTACTGGAACGTGGGTGTGGAGATGGGCCCCCAGTGCACCTACAAGCTGTTCAAGATCGTGGCGGGCAGCCGCACGCGCGAGGTGATTGCGCGCTGGGCCGTGCGCCAGGCCGGCTACCTGCACGCATTTGCGATGACGCCCACGCACGCGCTGGTGTGGCAGCCGGCCCTGCGGGTCCATGCCATCCAGCTGGCGCTGTCGGGCAAGGGCTTCATCGACAACTTCAAGTGGAACGCTGCCGCAGGCTCGCGCATCGATGCCATCTCGCTGGTGGATGGCAGCGTGCGCAGCTGGGCGGTACCCGCGATGGCCAGCTTCCACGCGGTGCAGGCCTGGGAGGAGCCCAGCCCCGGCGGGCGCTCACCCGCGACGCTGGTGCTGGACCTGTGCACCACCGATGGCCCCGAGATCTTCAGCGCTCTGGGCCTGGCGCGCCTGCGTGCCGGCGAGCCCGTGGGTGTGACACACCGCGTGCAGCGCTACCGGCTGCAACCCGGCCACAGCGGCGCGCAGCCGCAAACGCTGGTGGACGGGGCCAGCGTGGAGCTGCCCTCGGTGCACGGCGCGTACTGGGGGCGCCAGCGGTCGCGCCACGCGTGGTTCGCAGGTTTCGACCCTGACGGCCAGGCACCCCTGTTCGACCGCACGGTGAAGCTGGACCTGGATGCCGGGCGCATTGCCGGCACCTGGCAGCGCCACGCGGCCGTGCAGCTGGAGCCCCTGTTCGTGGACCGCCCCGGCTCGACCGCCGAGGACGATGGCGTGCTGCTGGTGCCGACCCTGGCCGAGGGGGACGCGGGCACGGTGATCGGCGTGATCGACCCGGCCAGCATGCAGTGCCTGGCGACGCTGCACCTGCCGCAGGTGGTGCCGTTCGGCTTTCATGCGGCGTGGAAACGCGGATGAGCACCGGTGCAGCTCACGTGGCCTGCGGTTGACATGGGCGGTTTTGGCCGCATGTGGAGGTTTGTCAGGTAGCCTTGGGCATTCGCCGGCAAGACCCTCCACCGATAGGCCACAGATGAAGACCATTGACGAAATGCTGCACCTGGACTTGCTCACCGCCGAGCAGCACGTGGACATCAGCGCGTGGATTGCGCGTTCCGCCTCTCCCGACGACATCCTGCAGATGCCTGCGCCCCTGTGGCAGGCGCTGGAGCGCGCCAGCAAGGTGATGGGCATCGACGAGGACCTGTTGCGTCCCCCGTCCTTCGATGCCGACAGCCTGGCCCTGAGCTAGGGCGCGCAATGCAGGCCTGGGTGCATGTCATGGGCCGGTGCCACCCGGCAGCAACAGGATCTTGCCCACGCTGAGGCCCGACTCCATGCGCCGGTGCGCCTGCGCGGCCTCCGCCAGCGGGTAGGTGCTGTCGATCACGGGCCGGATCCTGCCGTCCGCCAGCGCCGGCAGCCACCCCTGGGCAAAGCGCTGGACCATGGCCTGCTTGACCTCGGGCGGGCGCGACTTCATCACCGTGCCAAAAATCTGCAGGTGGCGGTACAGCACCGCGTCCATCGGCAGTGCGGCCCCTTGCGCGCCGCCCAGCAGGCCCACGGCCACCAGGCGCCCGCCCACGGCCAGCGAGCGCACGTTGCGCTCCAGGTACGGCGCGCCGATGAAGTCGATCACCACATCGACGCCTTGGCCACCCGTTGTCTCGGCAACCACGGCCGCGAAGTCCTCGCTGCGGTAGTCGATGCAGACATCCGCCCCGAAGCCTTCGACCGCGCCGCGCTTGTCGCCCCCGGCCGTGGCGAACACGCGGGCACCGGCTGCGTGGGCCAACTGCACCGCCGCCGAGCCGACGCCACCGGCGGCGGCGTGGATCAGCACCGACTCGCCGGGCTGCAGGCGGGCCAGGTGGAACAGTGCTTCGTGCGCGGTCACAAAGACCTCGGCCACCGCGCCCGCAGCGATCAGATCCAGGCCCGCGGGCACGTGCATCGCCATGCGGTGGTCGATGCGCGAGAGCTCGGCGTAGGCGCCGCCGCCCACGATGCCCATCACCCGGTCGCCCACGCTGAAGCCGCGCACTTGCGGCCCGACCTCGACCACCGTGCCGGCGATCTCCAGGCCCATGGTGTCCGCATCGCCGAAGTAGGCGCGGCCATAGGCGCCCTTGCGGTGCGACAGGTCGGCGCGGTTGACGCCGATGGCGGCGTTGCGCACTAGCAGGTCGTGGGGGCGCACCTCGGGGGCTGTGATCTGGCGGGCCACCAGCACCTCGGGCCCGCCGAAGTCGTCGAACACGATGGCCTGCATGGTGGGCTGGCTTGCTGCAGGGGGCAGGGTGGGTGCTGGCATATGGAGGCTCCTTGCGTTGGATGGATGTCGATGCCTCAAGGTTAAGTCGCCACGACACCTTTGAAATGCAGCGATTTCGCTCTACAGTGATGCAAATTTGCATCACCAAAACCACCATGAACTGGGATGACACCCGCATCTTTCTGGCGCTGACCCGCGCACCCTCGTTGCGCGCCGCGGCCCGCGGCCTGGGCATCGACCAGGCCACCGTGGGGCGGCGACTGAACGCGCTGGAGGCCGAGTTGGGCGCCAAGCTGTTCTTGCGTGCCAAAGACGGCTACCTGCTGACGGCCGCGGGCGAGACCGCTTTGGCCGCAGCGCGGCGCATGGAAAGCGCGGCGCTCGACCTGCGCACCAAGATCGAAGGCCAGGACGACAACCCCGGCGGGCTGGTGCGCGTCACCAGTTCCGATTCGATCGCCATCGAATTCCTGCTGCCGGCGGTGGAGCGGCTGCAGCAGCGCTGGCCCACCATCCGCGTGGACCTGGAGATTTCGACCCAGGTGCTCAGCCTGACGCGACGGCAGGCCGATATCGCGTTTCGCAACGTCCGCCCTGAGTCGCCGGACCTGGTGGTGCGCCGGGTCGCCGCCTGGCCGGTGGGCCTGTTTGCCAGCGCCGCCTACCTGGCGCGCTTCGGCGAGCCCGTGCCCGATGACGAGCTGCGCGGCCACCAGCTGGTGGCCTACCGCCCGTACCTGGACCAGAGCCCGTTTCCCACGGTGGTGGAGGTGCCGGCCCGCCAGGCCAGGATTGCCATGGCCGTCAATTCCAGCCTGCTGCTGCGCAAGGCAGTGGCGGCGGGCATCGGCCTGGGCGAGATGCCCGTGCACCTGGGAGAACGCGAAGGCCTGGTGCGGGTATGGCCGCAGCGCCGCCGCGCCAGCGACCACGAGGTCTGGCAGGTCATGCACCCCGACCTGCAGCGCACGGCCCGGGTGCGGGCGACTGCAGAGTTTTTGTCGGAGGCCTTCGGTGGCAGTTGAAATGGTGGGCTGAAGGCTGCTGAGTGGTCTGCGTCAGAGGCCCGGACGCTGACGCTGAGCGGGGCAGCCTGTGGGCGCGTGGCGTGCAGCGGTGCCTTCGATCACGATTACGCGGTGGTGCCACCGACCAGCAATATCGCTCACTGTGGCACCAGCCCAGCCGCCTTCACCAGATCTGCATGGACCTTGATCTCGTGCGAGATCGCGTCCTTGAGCTGCTGGCTGCTGCCCGGCGCCACTTCCATGCCGCTGGCAGCCAGCTTGGCACGGGTGTCGGGGTCGGCCAGGGCCGCATGCGCAGCGCGCTGCAGGCGGTCGATGACGGGCTGGGGCGTTTTGGCCGGGGCCAGCAGGCCGACCCAGGCCGAGAGGTTCATCTCGGGCGCGCCCGCCTCGGCCATGGTGGGGGTCTGCGGCAGCGTGCCGGTGCGCTGCGCGGCCATCAGGCCCAGTGCATGCAGCTTGCCGGACTGGATGTGCGGCAAGGCCTCGGGCAGCACTGCAAACAACATGTCCACCGTGCCCGCCAGGGCGTCGTTGATGGCCGGGGCGCCGCCCTTGTAGGGCACGTGCAGCAGGTCGGTGCCGGTGCGGGTGGTGAACATCAGCCCCGCCAGGTGCTGCGGGCTGCCGTCGCCGGACGAGGCGTAGGTGAGCTTGCCGGGCGCCGCCTTGGCCGCAGCGATCACCGCGGCGACGGTGGGGAATTTCTGCTTGTCCTTGACCACCAGCACCATGGGCTGGTTCACGAACTTGGTGATGGGGACGAAGTCCGCCTCGGGGTCGTAGGGCAGGGTCTTGAAGATGCTCTTGTTGGTGGTGAGGAAGGACGCGGGCGAGACCATCAGCGTGTAGCCGTCGGGCGCGGCGCGCGAGACCAGCGGCGTGCCGATCTGGCCGGATGCCCCGGCCTTGTTGTCCACCACGAATGGCTGGCCCAGATCGGCCGCCATCTTCTGCGTGACCACGCGCGCGATCATGTCGGCGCTGCCGCCGGCGGGCAGGGCCACGATGACCTTGACCGGGCGGTCGGGGTAGGCGCCCTGCGCGATGGCAGGTGCGGTGGTGCACAGGGCCGCAAGGAAGGTGCAGGCCAGGGCCGGAATGAGACGCCGAAATTGCATGAACAACTCCCAGAAGATGAACCAAAGAGGCGGTAGGGAAGTAGGTGAAGCCGCTGCTGGGCAGGTAAGCCTTTGCTGCTTGCGGGCTTGCCGCGGGTTTTCTTCCCAAGCAATTCCTGCACCAGAGGCTGGCATTGCGTCGGTCGCCGACCTGTTCACGCTTCAGTTGCTTCTGTTTTTATAGCATTCAGCGCTTTCCAGGGGCGCGCTCACAGTGCTTTGAGCGCTCGGTCCCGCCGAGAGGGCTCGATCAGCATGCAGGGGTGATGTCGGTGCGGCCGGTTGTGGGTCATTTGGCCGACAGCTCAAGCCCCCCGCTCCGGTGCTGCGGATGGTGGCGCCACGCGAGCCAGCAAGGCGCTGGCACTGGCGAAATCGAGGTCGGCCATGTGGCGTTGCAGGCTGGCCAGCGACGCCGTTCCCAGTTGCGCGGTGAGCACGGGTTCGAGCTTGCGCGTCCAGTCAAGAGCGTCGAGATCCTGGGTGGCCAGGAGATGCTGCAGGTGCACGATCTGCTCCCAGGTGCCAGGCGACAGCGCCGCCGCCTGGCCGTGCGCAGCTGTGGAATCTCGCTGCACGCTGATCGTGGGGTCCAGCGCCCACTGCCGGGCCATGTCCTGCATCTGCGCCGTCAGCACAGCAATGCCTGTGGTGTCGCCACGGCGCGCCGACGCTTGCGCTTGCGAGGCCAAGGCATGCATCTGCTCGGCACCTACCGTTCCGGACATGCCCTTGAGGTCGTGCAGCACTGCGGCCGCATTCCGGGAAGCCGCCAGACGGGCGTCGGTGGCGGACTCCGGCATGGCTGTGTTCAGCGCCCCGGCGAGGTTGTCCAGCGTGGCGGAAATGCGTTGCAGCATTTGCCACAGAAGCTCGCTGGAGCCTTGAAGCCGAGAAAAGGACAGCTGCGCGGACACCCCCTCCACGCGCGGCCAGTCGGCGGGGGGCTCAGCGGCAGGTGGCAGTGCGTGCTGGACGGCCAGGTCATCGTGGCCCGGCAGATGGCGGCGAATGGTCCTCACCAGCATGGGCGGATCGAACGGCTTGCCCACAATCGCGTTCATGCCCGCGACCAGGGCCTCTTCGCGCTCGGCCGACGAGACTCCGGCCGTCAGTCCGATGACCGGCAGTTGCAGCAGGCCCAGGGAGGTCCTGATCCGGCGGGTGGCATCAAGGCCGTCGAGCACCGGCATGTGCACATCCATCAGCACTGCATCGAAGCGGTCCGGATGCTGTGCCAGCAGGTCGAGCGCCGCCTGCCCATGCCGGGCGACAGACACCTGGGCACCCTCGCTGGTCAGGATGCGGGCAGCCACCTCCTGGTTCACCTCATTGTCGTCCACGACCAGCAGTGACATGCCGCGCAGTCCTTGCCCCTCAGGCACAGGGGCGTCCGGTGCCGTTGCGGGCTGGCTGCCTGCCGCGCGGTGCAGCGGCAGCGCCACCATGAATTGGCTGCCCTGGCCGATCTGGCTGTGCAGTTCGATGTGCCCGTCCATGAGCTCTACCAACTGCTTGACGATGGACAGGCCCAGGCCGGTGCCGCCGAACCGGCGTGTGGTGGATGTGTCCGCCTGCACAAAAGGCGCGAACAGCCGCTGCCTGGATTCCTCGGAGATCCCGATGCCGGTATCGCTCACCACAAAGCGGACTTCCACCGTGTCGGCAGTCAGTTCTTGAAAGCGCACCTCGAGCCGCACTTCACCCTGGTCGGTGAACTTCACCGCATTGCTCAACAGGTTGATCAGGACCTGGCGCAGGCGTGTGCTGTCGCCCTCCAGCGCGATGTCGGGCGGCCCTGCGCCATCCACCACATAGGCAATGCCCTTGGCTTGGGCCTGGGGCTCGATCAATGCGGACACATCGCGCACCACCTGGCCCATGTCCAGCGCAAGCGTCTCCAGCGTCACTTCGCCCGCTTCGATCTTGGACAGATCGAGCACGTCGTTGATGACGGCCAGCAGGGCTTTGCCTGCCACCTGCACCTGCTGCAGCATGCGTTGCTGCTCGCCGTCGAGCGCGGTGCGTGCCAGCAGGTAGGACAGTCCGATCACCGCGTTCATCGGGGTGCGGATCTCGTGGCTCATGTTCGCCAGAAAGCGGCTCTTGGCGTCGCTTGCCTCCCGGGCCTGTTGCATGGCAATGCGCAGAGATTTCTCTTGCTCCAGGCGCGTACTCACATCATGGGCGATGCCCAGATACCCGACGAACGAGCCCGTCGCATCGGCCATGCGCGTCACCGCCAGCGATACCGGCACCCTGCCTCCGTCGGCCCGCGCCAGGCGCCACTGGCGCAAGGGGTCTTGGCTGGCGGTGTGGATCAGGGCCATTCTCACTTCGGGAGCAATGCTGTCCATGGGGTCTTGCCGCATCGGCGCAGGTCCTGGGTCCGAGGCCTGATCGCCGTTCTCGACGAAATCCGAGGCATTGCGGTGTCCGATGATCTGCTGCGCTGGCTCCCCCAGCAGCAGTTCGGCTCCGCGATTGAACACCGTCACCACGCCCTGCGCATCGGTGGCCACAATCGCGACCTGTGTGGACGCCTCCAGGACGGTGCGCAGCAGCGTGAGGGTGCTTTGCAACTGCATCTCGGTGCGCTTGCGGTCCGTGATGTCGGTGCGGATGGACACGTATTTTTCGACCCGGCCCTGGGCATCCAGAAACGGCGCCACGACGCTGTCCACCCAGTACAGAGCGCCGCTTTTCGAGCGGTTGCACACCTCTGCCCGCCAACTGTGGCCCGCGCTGATGGTGCGCCACATGTCCACCCAGAAAGACGCCGCGTGCGTACCGGAGTTGACGATGCGGTGGTTGCGCCCCATGAGCTCGTCCCGCTCGAACCCGGAAATGCGGCAAAACGCATCGTTCACATCCACAATGCGGCCCCAGCGGTCGGCGACAGACACGATGGTGTGCTTGTTGAGGGTTTCCAGCAGCGCCGCATTGTCCCGCTGGACGGCGGCGAGCTGCAGGCGGCTCTCGGTGAGTTCCGTCACGTCGTGCACGAAGGCATAGAAGCCCTTGACCTGGCCCTCGGCAATGTCCGGCAGATAGTGCACGAGAGAGTGCCGCTGGCGTTCGCCTTCGTTGCCGCGACGCGTCTGCTCGAACATGCGGGCCTCGCCCCGCAGCGCCGCCTGGACGTGGGGCGCAGACATCTCGTACATGCTCTCGCCGATCAGCTCGCGCAGGTGCATGCCCGGCACCAGGGCGGGGTCCATGTCGAACCACTCGCCATACGCCCGGTTGGCCACCCGGTTGCGCTGGTCCGGGCCCCAGTAGCCGATCTGGGATGGCATGGCGTCCAGCACGGTTTGCAGGGCGTGCCTTGCGGATTCCAGGTCGCTGGTGCGCTCGCGCACCTGGTCTTCCAGGGTGGCGTTCAGTTCAATGACCCGCAGTGCCGCAGCCCGCACTTCACGCACGTCGCGCAAGGTCTTGGCCAGGCCCACGATGCGGCCATGGCTGTCCTCGATGGGGCTGGCGGAGACCGAGACATCGATCAGCGTGCCGTCTCGATGGCGCCGCGATGTCTCGTACGCCTTGACCCGCTGCCCCTTGGCCACCATGGCCAGCATGGACTCGTCTTCGCCCTCGCGCCCTGCGGGTACCAGCAGCTCCTGCGCGGTGTGGCCCAGCACCTCGTCAGGCTCGTACCCGAAGAGCCGTCTGGCCCCGTCGTTCCAGTCGGTGATGATGCCCTGCAAGGTCTGCACGATGATGGCATCGTCGGACCCCTGCACGATGGCCGCGCGCCTGGCCTGTTCCAGCAACTGGCTGCGCGAGCGGTGCACCAGGTGCAGCACGGCGATGGCCAGCGCCGTCGCGGCCAGGCCCAATAGCACGACCATGACCGCTTCGCGTTGCGGCGGTGCGAGGTTGAGCGATGCAACGAATGCGGGAGTGGGGCGCATGTCGACCTCCCACTCGCGGCCGAACAGGGGCAGGGCGGTCAGCCTTCCAATGCCTGGCTCGGCCGGCATCTCGGCATGGCTGCTGTACAGCCACTGGCCCTCGGGTGCGAGGCGGTCGCGGATGCGCAGCATGAAATGCCCCGACTCCACATCGAGCCCGCGCAGTACCTCGTCCATCTGCAGCGGCGCATACACCCAACCCCGCAGGGCCTGCTCACGGCTTTCGGTCGTGTCCGTTGCGGCACCAAACCGGTAGACCGGCAGCATGAGCAGCAGGCCTCGGGAGGGTGTGCCCGCGTCCTGCAGCAGCGTGATGGGGCCGCTCAACGTGGCCTGTCCGGAGCGCATGGCCGTCACAGCGGTGGCCAGGCGCAAGGGCTCTGAAGCGATGTCCAGCCCCACCACCGGATTGTTGCGTTCCAGGGGTTCGATGTACTGGATGACGTAGAGATCGCCAGCATGCTGCTCGAACTGGTGCACGCTGAAATCGATCCAGTCTTCTGCCCGCACCTTGCGCACGAAGGCGGCCTCGTCCTGTCTGGCGACCCTGTGGATGTACCCGAAGCCGCGGGCCCCCGGGAACTCGCGCGCGAAGTCCCGGCTCTGGCTGTAGCGCATGAAGGCCTTGTGGTCGAGGTCGTCGCCCGCCGCCGCCACGGCCCCCCGGGTGCCGCGCAGGCCGTACTCATACTGCCGCATGCGCACGGCGATCTCTTCCATGACCCGGCCTTTGAGCCCGTCGAAGCGCTTGTCCAGGGCCTCCCGGTTTTGCTGCACCTGCTGGTCGTAGGCCACCACGGCTGCAACCAGGGTGATGCACATCACCACCAACGCCACGAGGATCGACATCCTCGCCACGTTGGTGGCATTCTGGCTGGACTGGCGCGGGTCGGCAGCCATCGGTTCAGTACCCTGGGCGCCACGCGCGCCAGCAGTCTCTCCCATCGTTCTTGGCGGCGTAGAGCGCTTTGTCGGCGCGGCCCACCAGCCCCCACAGGTCTTCGTCATCCACGGGCTCGGCCTGGGACTGTGCGTGCGCCGAGCGTGTCGCCACGCCCACGCTGACCGTCACATGGTCTGCATGAAGGGATGCTGCGTGCGGCAGTCCCAGCATGCGCACCGCCTGTACGGTGCGCTCTGCCACCTCCTGCGCACCCGCCGCATCCGTTTCGGGCAGCATGATGGCGAACTCTTCACCGCCCAGGCGGCCGACCAGATCCCCGGGTCGCTGGCCCGCGGACAGCAGGACTTTCACAAGGGCCTTCAGGCAACTGTCACCCGCAGGGTGTCCATAGTGGTCGTTGTAGCGCTTGAAATGGTCCACGTCCACCATCAGGAGCGACAAGGGCGCGGCACTGCGCGCGCACCGCTGCCATTCCCGCAGCAGCAGTTCATCGAAATGGCGGCGGTTGCTCACGCCGGTCAACCCGTCGGTCGTGGCCAGGTTGCGCAGTTCGTCGGTCAGGCTCTTGATGCGCAACTGCGTGCGTACGCGCGCCAGCAGCAAGGCCGCGTTCACGGGCTTGGTAATGAAGTCGACGGCACCGGCCTCCAGGCCCCGGACCTCGGACTCCGTCTCACCGTGGCCGGTCACGAAAATCACGGGCACATTCGCCAGCCGGGCATCCCCCTTCATGGCCGCGCAGACCTCATAGCCGCTCATGCCGGGCATCTCGGCGTCCAGCAGCACCAGGTCGGGAATGCTGCGTGCCATCTGTTCCATCGCGTCGCGGCCACGCGTGGCAAACCGCAGTTGGGCAACCCCTTTGAGCATGCCCGCCATCACCTGGATCATGGCGGAATTGTCATCAACGATGAGGATGCTCGTGTTCATGCACTGCCCATTCTGGGTTTCGTTGTAGGCACCGGCAAGTGCAATCTGCGTACTGCCTGCTGCGGCGCTGTGCGCGGCGCCATCCAGGCTCCAAAAAGCGCGCATCCTACGGCCAGCCTCTGACGTCGTCCTGACGTGGAACTCCGCGCATCGCGGCCTGGTCGTGCCAGGCGGCGAGTGTGCGGACGGTGGCGGGATTTTTCCTTGACTTGCGTCAAGTCTTTCGGGCGCACGTCGCGCGTGTAACAAAACGCTTAGCGATTTGGCCGTCGCGACTGACAATGGTTCTCCTGGAGGGGCGCCATGATCAACAGGTTTTTGAACCGGGTTTCGCCGTTTCGAAGTGTTCGGGCGCGTTTTTCGGCGGTGATGGGGGGCTCGGGCATCGTTCTGGGCCTGGCCCTGACCTTTTTCATGCAGTGGCATCTGGAAGAAGGTCTGAGCAACTCGGCCCGGGACGCGCTCAACGCCGTGGCAGACGAGATCTCCCATGAACTGAAAGAAGACCTCGCCAACAGGCAGCGCGAAGTGTCACTGATGGCGGCCATGGTCGGGCCACAGCATGCGCTGGATCCTGACTCCATCCAGGACGTCATGGATGGCCTCAAGCGCCGTGAAGGCGCTTACGCGTGGATAGGCCTTGCTGACCTGCGCGGTAGGGTCGGCGCCGCCACGGGCGGAATCCTCAGGGGCGTGGATGTCTCTGCACGGCCGTGGTACGCGGCCGGCCTGCGTGGCCCGGTGGTTGGCGATCCCCATGATGCGGTTTTGCTCGCCAGGTCGCTGCCTGCTCCGCCTGATGGCGAGCCGTTGCGTTTTCTGGATGTGGCCTCGCCTGTCAAGAACGGGCGGGGCGCGGTCATCGGCGTGCTTGCCGCGCATCTGCACTGGGACTGGGTGCACCAGGTGGTTGCCGAAGCGGTGGACAAACGCCTCAAGAAGGCCCATATCGAAGTGTTGATTGCCAGCAGCACCGGCGAGTGGCTGCTGTTGTTCAATACCCATGACACATCCGCCAAAGCATCGCTGGAGGCTGTGCGGCTGGATCCGGAATATCTTGTCGCCACGCAGCAGGTGGTCACCGCGATTCCGTCCGGTGGGCTGGGTTGGACCGTGGTGGTGCGGGAGGATGCCGCCAGCGCCCATGCACCGGTGTACCAGGTCCGCAAGTTGATGCTGGCCTTCACTGCCCTGGTGGCAGTGCTGTTCGCACTCGTCTCGTGGCTCGTGGCAGGCCGCCTGGTGCGGCCCATCGTGGAACTGGCCGATGCCGCGAAGTCCCACACGCAGCAAGCAGGTGCCGCGGCGGGCCACCGCCGGCGCAAGGCCTTGGACGAGACCTTGGTGTTGGGAGCCGCCATGGACCGGCTGGCTCACCACGACCGGCTGACCGGGCTGTTCAATCGGGGCGAACTGATCCATCAGCTGAACCAGGCGATCGAGCGTGCAGCCGTCAGGCACACCGCTGGAGCGCTGTTGTTGGTCAACCTGGACAACTTCAGCGTGCTCAACAACACGCGGGGTCACGAGGCCGGTGATCAGATGCTCATTGCCGCGGCGGAACACCTTCGGCAACTGGAGCGATCCGGTGCCGTCCTGGCAAGGATCGGCGGGGACGAGTTTCTGGTCCTGGCCGAAAACCTGGGAAGCGACCTTCGACATGTGCATGACAGGGCGAGCGCGATGGCGGCCGACGCGCTGGCGCAGTTGCGCGGCCCTTTCATGCTGGGTGGCGTTGCTTGTGAAGGCCGTGCGTCGATCGGCATTGCGCTCGTCGGCAACGACGACGCAACCGCCGACGAGGTGTTGCAACGAGCCGAACTGGCGATGCTGGAGGCCAAGAAGCGGGGCAAGGCTCAGGCCGCCATGTTCGACCAGAGCATGCGTGATGCGCTGCACCTGCGGGTGCAGTTCGAAAACGCCCTGCGCGTGGCAGTTCCAGGGCAGCTCGTTGCTTACTACCAACCGCAGGCCGACCTCGTCACGGGGCTGGTGGGGGCCGAGCTGTTGGTGCGCTGGAAGCACCCTGAAATGGGCATGGTGTCCCCGGACCTATTCATTCCCTTAGCCGAAGAAACGGGCCTCATACACCCGTTGGGCCGCTGGGTGCTGGAGACGGCCTGCCTGCAGTTGCGAGCCTGGGCGGACGAGCCGACCCGATGCCATCTGGTACTGGCCGTGAACGTCAGCGCCAAGGAGTTTCGCGAGCCGGGGTATGTGCAGGGGGTACGCAGCCTGCTGGAGACCACCGGGGCCAACCCGCAGCGCCTGAAGCTCGAGCTGACCGAAAGCGTGCTGGCTGAGGATGTGGACGAGATCGTGGTCAAGATGCAGCGGCTGAAGGCCCTGGGCATCAGCTTCTCGCTGGACGACTTCGGCACGGGCTTTTCGTCGCTGGGTTATCTCAAGCGCATGCCGCTGGACCAACTCAAGATCGACCAGTCGTTCGTGCGCGACGTCGTTTTGAACGCCAGCGATGCATCGATTGTGCGGGCGGTCATCGCCCTGGGCCAGGGCCTGGGGCTGCAGGTCATTGCCGAAGGTGTGGAAACCGTGGAGCAGCGCGACATGCTGGCGGGCTACGGATGCACCAGCTACCAGGGCTACCTGTACGGCCGCCCGCTACCGATACACGAGTTCGAGGCCATGATCGAGAAAGAGAAAGGGTGGCGCCGGTGATCGCGTTCCAGAACGCGTGGGACGTCGCCGTACAGCACGTGCTTCGACATGGCTTCACGATCGAACGCGCTCTGCCGCAAATTGCGACAGGACGCAGCAACGATTCCCAAGGGCTCGCTTCGAGTCTCAGGCAGCAGCAGTCTGCGGCTTCCCCAGCGAGCGCAAGATATCCCGCACCATCTGCGCGCGGTCCTTGGGGTCCTTCAACTCACGCTCGATGCGCAGCTTCTCGTTGCCCGCCAGCTTGATGTGCTTGTTCTTCTGGATGAGCTCGATGATGCGCATCGGGTCGATGGGCGGCTGGGGTTTGAAGGTGATGTTGATCACGCCCGGGGCGGCATCGACCTTCACCACGCCGTAGGGCTGGCTCAGCACGCGCAGGCGGTGCACGTCGATGAGGGTCTGGGCCTGCGGCGGCAGTTTGCCGAAGCGGTCCACGATCTCTTCGAGCAGGCCGTCGATCTGGTCGGGCGTCTTGGCGGTGGCCAGCTTCTTGTAGAACGACAGGCGCAGGTGCACGTCGCCGCAATAGTCGTCGGGCAGCAGGGCGGGGGCGTGCAGGTTGATGTCGGTGGTGACGCTCAGCGGGCTGAGCAGGTCCGGCTCCTTGCCGGCCTTGAGTGCCTTGACGGCTTCGTTGAGCATCTCGTTGTACAGCTGGAATCCCACCTCCAGCATGTTGCCGCTCTGGTTCTCGCCCAGCACCTCGCCGGCGCCGCGGATCTCCAGGTCGTGCATGGCCAGGTAGAAGCCGCTGCCCAGTTCCTCCATCTGCTGGATCGCATCCAGGCGCTGCGCGGCATGCTTGGTCAGGCCCTCGGTGTCGGGCACCATGAGGTAGGCGTACGCCTGGTGGTGGCTGCGGCCCACGCGGCCGCGCAGCTGGTGCAGCTGCGCCAGGCCGAACTTGTCGGCGCGGCTCATGATGATGGTGTTGGCCGTGGGCACGTCGATGCCGGTCTCGATGATGGTCGAGCACAGCAGGATGTTGTAGCGCTGGGCCACGAAGTCGCGCATCACGCGCTCCAGTTCGCGCTCGGGCATCTGGCCATGGGCCACGGCGATACGGGCCTCGGGCAGTATCTCTTCGAGCTTCTGGCGGCGGTTCTCGATGGTCTCCACCTCGTTGTGCAGGAAGTACACCTGCCCGCCCCGCTTCAATTCGCGCAGCACCGCCTCGCGGATCACACCCGTGCCCTCGTTGCGCACGAAGGTCTTGATCGCCAGGCGCCGCTGCGGCGCGGTGGCGATGACCGACAGGTCGCGCAGGCCTTCGAGCGCCATGCCCAGCGTGCGCGGGATGGGCGTGGCCGTCAGCGTCAGCACGTCCACCTCGGCGCGCAGGGCCTTCATCTGCTCCTTGTGGCGCACGCCGAAACGGTGTTCCTCGTCGATGATGAGCAGACCCAGGTTGTGGAATTTGGTGGATTCGCTCAATAGCTTGTGCGTGCCGACCACGATGTCCACCGTGCCGTCGCCGATGCCCTTGATGGCGGCAGTGATCTCCTTGCCCGAACGAAAGCGCGACACCTCGGCCACCTTCACCGGCCACTTGCTGAAGCGGTCCACCAGGGTCTGGTAGTGCTGCTCGGCCAGCAGCGTGGTGGGCGCAAGAAAAGCCACTTGCTTGCCGCCGGTGACGGCCACGAAGGCCGCGCGCAGGGCCACCTCGGTCTTGCCGAAGCCCACGTCGCCGCAGACCAGGCGGTCCATGGGGCGGGGGCTGATCATGTCCTGGATCACCGCGTGGATGGCAGCGTTCTGATCGGCCGTTTCTTCGAAGCCGAAGTCGTTGGCAAAGGTCTCGTAGTCCTGCGGGCTGTAGCGGAAGGCGTGGCCTTCGCGCGCCGCGCGGCGGGCATAGATGTTGAGCAGCTCGGCCGCGCTGTCGCGCACCTGCTCGGCGGCCTTGCGCTTGGCCTTTTCCCACTGGCCGCTACCGAGCTTGTGCAGCGGCGCCTCGTCGGCGCTCACGCCGGTGTAGCGGCTGATCAGCTGCAGCTGGCTCACGGGCACATAGAGCACGGCCTTGTCGGCGTATTCGAGGTGCAAGAACTCCTGCATGGCGGGCGTGCCATCGGGGTTCTTGTTGCCCACGTCCATGTTGACCAGACCGCGGTAGCGGCCGATACCGTGGGCGCTGTGCACCACGGGGTCGCCGACGTTCAGCTCGGCCAGGTCCTTGATCAGCGCCTCGACGTCGCTCACCTGCTCCTGCTTCTTGCGCCGGCGCGTGGTGGGGCCGGCGGCAAACAGCTCGGTCTCGGTGACGAAGTCGATGCCGTCCTCGATCCAACTGAAGCCCACGGTGAGGCCGGCGGTGGCGATGCCCACCTTTTCGTCGGCCGTTCCCTGGAACTCGGCCAGCGAGTCGAAGGCCGGCGGGTTCACCCCGCTCGCGCGCAGAAAGTCGAGCAGGCTCTCACGCCGGCCCGCGCTTTCGGCCAGCAGCAGCACGCGGTGCTGGGTGTTGCGGATGTGGGCGTGCAGGCGGGCCAGCGGGTCTTCGGCACCACGCACTACCGACAGGTCGCCCAGCTTCTGGAAGTGCGGGTTGTCGGCAATGTCCTCCACGCCAGGGCGGATGGACAGCTGGGCATGCTCCTTGGCGCGCGTGTAGAACTGGTCGGCCGAGAGGAACAGCTCCTCGGGCGGCAGCACCGGACGCTCGGGGTCGCCCTGCACCAGACGAAAGCGGTCTTTCGTGTCTTGCCAGAAGCGCTGGAAGGCCGGCTCCAGGTCGCCGTGCAGCACCACCGTGGCCTCTGACCCGAGGTAGTCGAACACCGTCGCTGTGTCATCGAAGAACAGCGGCAGGTAGTACTCGATGCCGGCCGTGGCCACGCCCGCGCCCATGTCCTTGTAGATGCGGCTCTTGGTCGGGTCGCCCTCCAGCATCTCGCGCCAGCGGCTCCTGAACTTGGCGCGTGCCTCGTCGTCCATGGGGAATTCGCGGCCGGGTAGCAGGCGCACCTCGGGCACGGGGTACAGGCTGCGCTGGCTGTCGGGGTCGAACGTGCGGATGCTGTCGATTTCGTCGTCGAACAGGTCCACCCGGTACGGCACCAGCGAGCCCATGGGGAACAGGTCGATCAGCCCGCCGCGCACCGCGTATTCGCCGGGGCTGACCACCTGCGACACGTGGCTGTAGCCCGCCAGCGTGAGCTGGGCCTTGAACTTGCCCTCGTCGAGCTTTTGCTTGACCTTGAAGTGGAAGGTGTAGCCCGCCAGGAAGGACGGCGGCGCCAGCCGGTACAGCGCCGTAGTGGCGGGCACCAGCACCACGTCGGCGCCGGTGTCCTTGTCCTTTTGGCTGATGCGCCACAGGGTGGCCAGCCGCTCGCTGATCAGATCCTGGTGCGGCGAGAACGTGTCGTAGGGCAGCGTCTCCCAGTCCGGGAACAGCGCGCAGCGCAGCCCGGGCGCGAAGAACGCCATTTCCTCGATGAGGCGCTGCGCATCGGTGGCGTCGGCCGTGACGATGGCGGTGGTGCGGCCGGCGGCCTTGTCACGTTCCGCCAGGCGGGCCAGCAGCAGCGAATCGGCGCTGCCCACGGGGCGGGGCAGGGTGAAGCGTTTTCCGGGGGAGAGTTTGGGCAGTTCCATGCGGACGGTACGTGTCGTCGGTGGGCCCGCCGCACCCGTTGGGCGCAGAAAGCGCACGGGCTGTTTCGGGGGCAACGGAGCATTCTAGGACCTGCGCATGAACTCTGCCGGGCCCGCGCACGCGCTTGCCCGCCGCCGCCTGCGGCAGCGCCCAGGACGCAGTGGACGGTGCACCATCCCGCCCCTCCTAAAATGGCCCCCTCATGACCATCGATCCGCTGCTGCAATCCTCGCTCGCCACGTCCCACGCCCCTCCAGTGGCGCCGGGGCGGTTCTGGGCGCTGGTGCCCTGCGCGGGCAGCGGGTCGCGGGCGGTGGCAGCACCGCCTGCCGCGCCGGCGGGCTCCACCGTGTCGGCCTTCGGCGCGCTGGCTGCCGCGGCGGGCGAGCCAGCCGCGCCGCCACCCCTGCCCAAGCAGTACCACCTGGTGGCGGGCTACCCGATGGTCATGCACACGCTGGCGGCATTTGCGGGTGTGGGCCGCCTGGCCGGCACCTTGGTCGCCGTGGCGCCTGGGGATCATTTTCTGCAGGCCCACGCGCATCCCTCGTTCTTTGTCGTCGACTGCGGCGGTCCCACCCGCGCCGCCACGGTGCAGGGCGGGCTGGCAGCGCTTGAGGCGCGGGGCGCCCAGCGCGACGACTGGGTGCTGGTGCACGATGCAGCGCGCTGCCTGGTCACGGCCGAGCAGATCGACCGGCTCATCGACGTGTGCGCGCAAGACAGCGTGGGCGGCCTGCTGGCGCACCAGCTGGCGGACACGCTCAAGACATCGACCGACGGCCCGGGCGGCGTGCGCGTGGCCTCCACCGTGGACCGCAGCAACAAGTGGCTGGCGCAGACGCCGCAGATGTTCCGCATCGGCCCGTTGCAGGATGCCCTGGCGAAGGTGGGAACGAACGTGACCGACGAAGCCAGCGCAATGGAGGCGATGGGCCTGCACCCGCGCCTGGTGCCTGGCGGCGCGCAGAACTTCAAGGTGACCTACCCCGACGACTTTGCACTGGCCGAAGCCGTGCTGGCCCAGCGCGGCCACGGCACAACGCTGGCGCGCTTCGGCGGCGAGCGCGGGCAGGGCGCCACCGAGACGGGGCGCAAGACTATTTTTTGAAGCACATCGCCCGCGGATTCGCTGGTGCGAGACTCGGATTTATCAACTCAGCGGAACAGGAGCGGCTCACCAGCTCAGCCCTGCGGTTCTGGCGACGCGCTTGGCCGCAGGCAGTACGCACGTACGACACGGCGGGGCAACGACGCCACAAGAGCTGGGTAAGTCGCTAACAAAAGGCACACATGAATTTCAGGATTGGAGAAGGTTGGGACGTGCATGCGCTGGTGCCAGGCCGCGCGCTGGTGATCGGCGGGGTGACCATCCCCCACACCATGGGTCTGCTGGGCCATTCGGATGCCGACGTGTTGCTGCATGCGATCACCGACGCCATTCTGGGCGCGGCGGGCCTGGGTGACATCGGTACCCATTTCCCGGACACCGACGCGCAGTTCCGCGGGGCAGACTCTGCCGTGCTGCTGGCGGAAGCCGCGCGCCGCGTGCGCGCTGCGGGCTACACCATCGGCAATGTGGACAGCACCGTGGTGGCCCAGGCCCCGCGCCTGGCTGCGCACATTCCCGGCATGCGCGAGTGCATTGCCAAGGCGCTGGCCATCGAGCCGGGCCAGGTGAATGTGAAAGCCAAGACCGCCGAACGCCTGGGGCCCGTGGGTCAGGGGCTGGCGATGGAAGCGCGGGCCGCGGCGCTGATCTACAAAGCCTGAGGCGCTGCGCGCCAAAACCGACGGCCGCTCGGTGTTGGACGGTTAATGTGACCGGGCGTTGTGCCTGCAGCATCAGCGTGCCGCTTCGACGACAGGCACCAGGCCTTCTCACCGCATTCGGCTGCGCCAAGCGCAGTGACCGATATACAAGAGCCTATGGCGCCGGTGGTGAAAAAACTGGCGGGCGCGGTGCGCAACTGAGTCCGCCCCGTCGTCCCACCCGCCATGGCGAAGGAGGCACCGCCAGCGCCACCAGGAGGGTGCGGTGCCTTGCGCAAACAGTCGGCGGCCTTGCTGTCTGCCGTCACTCCATCGTGATTTTGGAGTTGGTCACGATGTCGCGGTACAGCGCAGCCTGGGGCTTGATGAAGGCCTTGAACTCGGACCCACCCATGGGTGCCACGGTGATGCCTGCGTCCAGCAGCTTCTGGCGCAGCTCGGGCTGGGCCAGCGTCTCCTTCAGGGCCTTGTCGTACGCGGCCACGGTGGTGGCGGGTGTGCCAGCCTTGAGGAACAACCCCTGCCACAGCGGCAAAGCCATACCGGCGAAGCCGTCTTCCTCACCGATGCGCTTGACGTCGGGAAGCTGGGGTACGCGCACGGTGTCGGAGACCGACAGGGCCTTGATCTTGCCGTCCTTGAGGAATGGCATCGCGGTGGAGAGCACCAGCATGGCGCTGTCGACCTGGCCGCCCACCAGGTCGTTGGTGATGTGCGTGCCGCCGCGGTAGGGCACGTGCAGCATGGCGACCTTGGCCTGCTTGTTGATGAGCGCGCCGTACAGGTGCTGCATGGTGCCGATGCCCGGCGTGGCGAAGTTGATGCTGTCCTTGCCGCCCTTGCGCAGTGCCGCCACCAGGTCGGCCAGGCTGGCATAGGGGGCCGCCTTGGGCACGGCGAAGATCATGGGCACCGTGCTCATGCGGCCCACGGGCACCAGGTCGTTCTCCCAGTCGAGCTTGACCTTGGCGTTGACCATGGGCACCACGACCGTGTCGGTGCCGCCCATGTAGAGCAGGCTGCCGTCGGTGGGCCCGTTGAGCACGCGTTGAGCGGCCAGCATGCCGCTGGCGCCGGCCACGTTCTCGACGATGACGGTGCGTGACAGGCGTTTGCCCAGCTCTGTGCCCACGACGCGCGCCACCAGGTCGGCGCTGCCGCCGGCCGAGTAACCCACGATGAGCGAGGTGGGTTTGCTGTCGCTCTGGGCGTGGGCCGCGAGGCTGGGTGCCAGTGCGCCTGCTGCGATGGCGGCAGCTTGATTCAGGAGTTCTCTGCGTTGCATGGCATGCCTCCTGTTCAGAACGTGTGCTTCACGCCGAAATCGATCGCCGTGGTGCGTGTGAGCCCGTCGCGCTGGGCGGTACCCAGGTTGGTGTAGAGCAATGTGCGCTTGCTCAGGTCGTACTGCAGGCCCACGCCGATCATCTGCGAATCGAGGTTCGTCGCTGGGTTGAGCTTGCCGTACATCACGTAGGTGCGGCCAAAGCTCAGCGGCACCAGGGCCGAGACGCTGTAGGCAGTGGCATCGCCGTTGAGGCCGCCCTTGGCGCGGCTGACGCTGGCCTTGGCCTGCACCAGGCCGAAATCGTATCCGCCCGCCACCAGTGCCAAGTGGGTGCTGGAGTCGAGCCGGTCAAATGCGGCGCCCAGCCACACCGGGCCGTTCTTGTACTGCAGGTTGCCCGAGGTGGCGTTGCTGCGCGTGCCCTCTCCCAGGGCTGCGGCAACCTCTGCGCTCACGCCCGCAATGGTGGGCGACTTGTAGCCGACCGTGTTGGCCCAGCGGATGTTGGAGGCCTCCACCGTGGCGGCCACCGGCGTGTAGTTGGCATAGGTGTAGGCCGAGCCGAGCTGGCTTACGTAGCTCCAGTAGGTGGGGTCGGCGTTCAGCGCCACGGTGTAGGCGGCCGAGTATTCGCGGCCCGCATACACCTCGCCCCAATCCTTGCTGCCCACGGCCACCACCGAGCGGCCCAGCCAGAACACATTGGGGTTGCTGGGCGCGCCGGTGTCGGCGGCAAAGCGGTGCTCCAGCTGAAAGCGCGAGTACAGGCCGCCACCCAGGTCCTCGCGCGCCGCAAAGCCCAGGCGCGAGGTGTTGCCGGCCTTGAGCGTCCAAACCAGTGGCGTCACGCCGCGGCCGGGCAGCAGCGCGCCTGGCGTGGTGCCGCCGTTGGCGCGGGCCAGGCCCTGGTCGACGATGCCGTAGATGGTGAGCGAGGACTGCGCCTGCGCTGCACCGCAGGCACCAAGGCTGGCGCAGGCCAGCAACAGCGCGAGAGGGGTGGAGCAGGCGGGAGCACCTGCCGGGGAATACCTTGTCATGGACTTGTCTCCGATGGGATGGGGTTTGTAGCTGACAGGCAAATTGTATGTATTGATATTTTGTAATGCAATACAATGCAACTCAATCGAAGACGTATCTGGTGTCATTCGATGATGAATTTATTCAGATTTTGCTAATCAAATCAATACAATACAAGTGCAATCCAGGGACATACCCTAGGTTGTATGAACGGAGCACACATGGCGGTCGGAATGTTCGAATCCTTTATCACGGGCCACTGGTTCAGTGCCGAGGCCAAGGCCTTTTGGAGCGATGGCGCTACGCTGCAAGCCTGGCTGGACGTGGAGGCCGCGCTGGCCCGCGCGCAGGCCGAGCTGGGCGTGATCCCGTCCGAGGCGGCGCCCGTGATTGCCGCGAACGCCCATGCCGAGCTGTTCGACCTGCCGCAGCTGGCCCAGGCCATCGCTTTTGCCCAGCACCCACTGGTCCCCGTGCTGCACCGCTTCGAGCAGTTGTGCGGCGAGCCGGCAGCCGGCTACATCCACTGGGGTGCGACCACGCAGAACATCTTCGACACCGCCAGCGCGTTGCAGATGAAGCGCACGCACGCGCTGCTGGCGGGGCACCTGGATGGCGCCATCGATGCGCTGGCCACGCTGGCCCTGACGCACCAGGCCACGCCCATGGCAGGGCGCACGCATGGCCAGCATGCGCTGCCCATGACGCTGGGCTTCAAGCTCGCGGGGTGGGTGGACGAGCTCGACCGCAGCCGCCAGCGCCTGGCCGAGCGGCTGGCCACGTCCTTCCCGGCCAGCATGGGCGGCGCCATCGGCACCTTTGCCGCCACTGGGCCGCTGGGGCCGGCGGTCCAGGCACGGCTGGCGGCGCAACTGGGGCTGCTGGCAGCGCCGCTGCCGCTGCGGTCGTCCTTCGATCGGGCGGGTGATTACCTGGCTGCGCTGGGCTTGCTCGCTGGCACGGCGCAGAAGATCGCGCAGGACATCGTCTTTTTGCAGCGCACCGAGATCGGCGAGGTGGCCGAGGCGTTCCACCTGGGCAAGGTGGGCAGCTCCACCATGGCGCAAAAGCGCAACCCCTCCACCGCGCTGCTGCTGGTGAGCCTGGCACGCATGCTGCGCACCCGCGTGCAGGCCGCGCAGGACACGATGGTGCGCATGGACGAGGGCGATTCATCGGCCACCAACGTGGCGGATGCCCTGCTGCCCGAGATCGCCATCATCGCCGCCTCGGTCACGGAAACGCTGGCGCGCCTGGCCCGCGGCCTGGTCGTGGACGAAGAGGCGATGGCGCGCAATTTGGGGCTGACGCAGGGCCTGATCGCATCCGAAGCCGTGATGATGCGGCTGACCCAGCGCATGGGCCGGCATGAAGCGCACCGCCTGCTCTACGCGGCAGCGCAGCGCGCGCAGTCCGAGGGCGTGTCCTTCGTGGAGGCGATCCGTGCGCTGCCACCGTTTGACGGCGGTGCGCTGCCGGCCGATCTGCTGCGGGCGCTGGATGCCAAGACCTATGTGGGCGAGTCGGCGGCGCTCACGGTGCAGACGGTGGCGCGTGTGGCACCCGGCTGCTTGGAGCCAGTTCGCCGATGAGCGACCTCAGGCAGCTCGTGAACAGGTTGTCAGGCTAAAGCCGCCACCGATGCGCCCAAGCGACGCACCACAGGCGTGAGGTGGATGCCGTAGGGCCTGCCGGCATCCGCCCAGCGCGCGGTAATGGCGCCGTGCAGGGCCTCCACCTGATCGGCCACGCTGCAGCCCACCACGTCGAAGAAATCGGCATGCTCGTTGGCCAGGTCGGTGCGCCCCAGCAGCACCACGCTCAGCTGCGCGGGCACGGCGATGCCGGCATGGGTCAGCAGGCGCTGAAACAGGGCACCGTCCTCGATGCCCCAGGCCACCAGCGCGGTGAAGGGCAGGGCGCCGCTGCCACCGGCGCTGGCCTGCAACTGCTGCACCAGCCGTGTGGCGTAGTCCTCGTGTGGGAGCTGGTCCAGAGTGATCTCGATCAGCTCCACGCCGGGCAGTGTGTGCTGCAGGCTGGCAAAGCGGCGCCGCCCGAGTTGCGTGGCCAGATAGGGGTGGGCCGTCGTGGCATAGGCGATGCGCCGGTGCCCTTGCTGCACCAGCTGTTCGATGGCGGCGGCCAGCGGTTCGCCCCATTCGGTGCCGACGGCCTCGACGTCGGCACCCACCAGGGCTGCGCCGTCAACGGCCAGCACCTCGCACTTGTCGCGCAGCGCGGCCAGCAGGGCGATGGGAATGGCCTTGAAGGTGGACTGCACCACGCAGGCATCGAAGCGCGGCAGGCCCTTGAGCACGGTGAGTGCATGGTCCGGGTCGTTGTACGACAGCTCCAGCACCCGGTGTCCTTCGGCCGCCAGGCGTCGCTGCAGCCCTTCCACCAGTACCCGGCCGCGCGCAATGCTGATGGAGCGGCGCAGCAGCAGCACCGATTTCACGGCGGGGAGGGCGGTGCCGACCGCAGGCGTCCGGGGGCGCTCGCCGTCAGCCGGCGCTGCTGCGGCACGGTGTGCGCCGGTGCCCCGAAAGTAGGTGCCACGCCCTACCTGCGAGTCGATCAGGCCCCGGTCCTTGAGTCCCTGGAAAGCGCGCTGCACCAGCATCTGTGAGGCGCCAAAGCGCTTCATCAGCTCGCGGATGGTGGGAAGGCGCTCGCCGGGTTGGGCCTTGTGGGCCAACTGGTCGAGGAACTGGTCGAGGTCCGGCGGAGAGCTGGCGGTGCTGCGCATGATGTCAATACAATACACCACAAATTGCATGTGGCGCCTGGGCGGGTGCAGCTATGCGCTTTCCCGCTCCACGATGGAAAAGCCGATGTCCACCACCGGCTCCGCCACGGACTTGCCGTCGGCACGGTCGGCGATCAACTGGGCCGCCATCTGCCCCATGCGCGTGCCGTCGATGCGCACGGTGGTCAGGCTGGGGCTCACCGTCTGCGCGAAGTCGATATCGCCAAACCCCACCACCGCCAGCGGCCCGGGCACGGCAATGCCGCGCACGCGTGCCTCCGTCAACACGCCCAGTGCCAGCATGTCGGAGCTGCAGAACACCGCGTCGATGTCCGGCGCATCGGCCAGCAGTGCGGCCAGGCCGTCACGGCCGTCGGCGTGCGTGGTGGGGGATTTGCCCAGCCGCACCGCCGGCTCGCGCAGTCCCAGGCGCAGGGCCGCGGCCTGGAAGCCGCGGGCGCGGCGGGCGGCGCGTTCGTCACCACCGCTGAGCAGCGCCAGGCGCCGCCGGCCCTTGGCGAACAGGTGCTCGCACACGGCCGCACCCAGGGCTTCGTGCCGCAGGCCCACCAGCATGTCGATGGGGGTGTCGGTGAAGTCCCAGGTCTCCACAATGGGGATGCCCGATGCCATGAGCATGCGGCGCCCCTCGGGCGAATGCATGACGCCCGTGACCACGATGCCGTCTGGGCGCCGGCCGACGATGGCGCGCAGCAGTTCGTCTTCGCGCGAGTGTGCATAGCCGATCTGGCCCACCATCACCTGGAACCCTCGCAGCTCCAGCGCATCGGTCAGCGCCTGCACCATCTCGCCGAACAAGGGCCCGGTGAGGGTGGGCACCAGCGCGGTGACCACATGGCTGCGCGCCGAGCGCAACCCCCCGGCCACCAGGTTGGGCACGTAGCCCATGTTGGAGACGGCCTCCTGCACGCGCACCCGCGTCGCCTCCGACACCTGGTGCGGTGTGTTGATGGCGCGCGAGACGGTGATCATCGACACGCCCGCGCGCTCGGCCACCTCCCGCAGCGTGACCGCAGGGCGGTCGCGCGGTGCGGGGGATGCTGTGGCGGGAGTGGAGGGGGCTTGCATGGTCGGAGTCTATCGACAAGCAGTGTGGAATTGCCTCGTGGACGGGGTCGGCGGTGAGCCTGGCGCGACTCAGTGTGGCATTGGCTGGCGTAGCCTCCGCTGTGAGGGTCAGCGTCCAGAAAGCGTCCCCCAGGGTGATTTCCGCTGCCTGACTGTCTGCGAGTTTGAATAAAAATGGCTGCTACCGCTTGATGGTCAAGCGTGTAAAGCTATTAAAAATATAGCAAAGCATTTTTTGGGAGGCTTCGCGGTATAACCAAAGAGATCGCATGACTAAGGGTTAACCTCAGTATCGGATGAGTTTGTTAACGTTAACATTTGGCTTGAAAAATGCAAATCGAGCGTATCTCCCAGGTACGTGCGGACGCGTCAAGGCGGTTGTATGACTTCTGCCGCGGCCGACGACGCTGCTGCTGATGCCTGTTTTTTTGCCATCTCCCACCCACCGATCTGATCTGACTGGATGACCATGAACCCGCAAGAACTCAAATCCATCATGGGCTCCGGCCTGCTGTCGTTCCCCATCACCGACTTCGACGAGCAGGGTGAATTCCGCCCCAAGNATGACCATGAACCCGCAAGAACTCAAATCCATCATGGGCTCCGGCCTGCTGTCGTTCCCCATCACCGACTTCGACGAGCAGGGTGAATTCCGCCCCAAGACCTACATCGAGCGCCTGGAGTGGCTGGCYCCCTACGGCGCCAGCGCTCTCTTTGCCGCCGGCGGCACGGGYGAGTACTTCTCGCTGTCGGGCCCCGAGTACGGCCAGGTGGTCAAGACCGCGGTGGACACCTGCCGCGGCAAGGTGCCGATCATTGCCGGYGCCGGYGGCCCCACCCGCACCGCCATCGCCCATGCCCAGGAAGCCGAGCGCCTGGGCGCCCACGGCATCCTGCTCTTGCCCCACTACCTGACCGAAGCCGGCCAGGAAGGCCTGATCGAGCATGTGGCCCAGGTGTGCAACAGCGTGAAGTTCGGCGTCATCGTCTACAACCGCGACCGCACCAAGCTCACGGCCAACTCCCTGGCCATCCTGGCCGACCGNCTGCCACTTCGGCGTCATCGGGCACGTCGCCATGCGCGTAGGGAAGGCCTGATCGAGCATGTGGCCCAGGTGTGCAACAGCGTGAAGTTCGGCGTCATCGTCTACAACCGCGACCGCACCAAGCTCACGGCCAACTCCCTGGCCATCCTGGCCGACCGYTGCCCCAACCTGATCGGCTTCAAGGACGGCGTGGGCAACATCGAGACCATGTCTTCGATCTTCATGAAGATGGGCGACCGCTTCTCSTACCTGGGCGGGCTGCCCACGGCCGAGGTCTATGCGGCTGCCTACAAGGCGCTGGGCACGCCGGTGTATTCGTCCGCCGTSTTCAACTTCATCCCCAAGACGGCGATGGAGTTCTACAAGGCCGTGGCGGCGGACGACACCGCCACGCAGCACAAGCTGCTCCAGGAGTTCTTCATGCCCTACCTGGCCATCCGCAACCGGGTGGAAGGCTATGGCGTCTCCATCATCAAGGCGGGCGCCAAGATCGTGGGCCACGACGGCGGGCCGGTGCGCGCACCGCTGACGGACCTGAAGCCCAGCGAGATGGAAGAGCTCAAGGCGCTCATCGACAAGCTCGGCCCGCAGTAATTGCACTACGCGCCCAGCCCGACCCCATCCCGTTCCACGCAAGACCCGACCCAGGCCCCGCAGAGGGCTGCGTCAATCATCCAACTTCGGAGACATCCACCATGTTCATCAAGAAACTGCTGCTGACCGCAAGCGCGTTCAGCCTGGCTTTTGCTTTTGCCGCATCGGCCCAGACGGCCGCGCCCGGTACACCCGCAGCCTGGCCTGAAAAGCCCGTGACCATCGTCGTGCCGTTCCCGGCCGGCGGCTCCACCGACATGGTGGCCCGCGCCATGGCGCAGCACATGGGCGACAAACTGGGCCAGAATTTCGTGGTGGACAACCGCCCCGGTGCCACGGGCACGCTGGGCGCTGGCATGGTCAAGCGCGCGCCGGCCGATGGCTACACGCTGCTGGTGTCCTCGCTGGGCGCCTTCGTCGTGGCGCCGCACCTGCTCAAGAGCGTGCCGTACGACGCGCTCAAGGATTTCGACTACATCACCGTGCCGGTGCAGGCGCCCAACGTGCTGGTGGCCGCCCCTGGCCAGAAGGCGCGCACCGTGAAGGAAGTGATCGCCCAGCTCAAGGCCAACCCCGGCAAGGTGAGCTTTGCGAGTTCGGGCAACGGCTCGTCGGACCACCTCTCGGCCGAAGTGTTCTGGCAGCAAAGCGGCACCGAAGGCCTGCACATCCCCTACAAGGGCGGCGCTCCGGCCATCAACGACCTGCTGGGCGGTCAGGTGGAGTTCTCGTTCCAGAACGTGAACGCCGTGCTGCAGCACATCCGCGGCGGCAAGCTGCATGCAATCGCTGTGACCGGCGACAAGCGCAGCCCGGTGCTGCCCGACGTGCCCACCCTGGCCGAGGCCGGTGTGGCCGGTGCCGAGGTGTACTCGTGGCAAGGCATGGCCGCGCCCAAGGGCCTGCCGCCAGCGCTCAAGAAGAAGCTCTCGGACGCAGCCATCGCCGCCCTGAACGACCCGGCCGTGAAGAAACGCATGCTTGACCAGGGCCTGGAGATCGTGGCCAGCACGCCCGAAGCCTTCACCGCTTACCAGGCGCGCGAATTCGCGCGATGGAAGACAGTCATCGAGACCCGCAAGATCACTGCCGATTGAGAGCGACTCAAAAACCTCTTGTGGCGTTGTTGCTCCGTCTTGTCGTGCTCCTCGCACTGCATGCGACGTAGCGCCTGGCCAGAACCGCTTCGCCGAGGTTTGTGAGCCGCTTTGACACGAAAGACCCGGGGGGCGCTCCCCCCATATTCCAGAACACCATGACCACCTCTTCCAACCCTTCTGCCGCCAGCACCCCCGTCGTCACCGAGCTGCGCGTGGTGCCGGTGGCGGGCCACGACAGCATGCTCATGAACCTGAGCGGCGCGCACGGCCCGTTCTTCACGCGCAACCTGATCATCCTGCGTGACAGCGCGGGCAACACCGGTGTGGGCGAGGTGCCCGGCGGCGAGAAGATTCGCCAGACCATCGAGGATGCACGGCCGCTGATCGTGGGCCGCCCCATCGGGCACCACAACGCCGTGCTCAACGCCATGCGCGCACAGTTTGCCGACCGCGATGCAGGCGGGCGCGGGTTGCAGACGTTTGACCTGCGCATCACCATCCACGCGGTCACCGCCGTGGAATCAGCCTTTCTGGACCTGCTGGGCCAGCACCTGAACGTGCCCGTGGCCGCGCTGTTGGGCGATGGCGTGCAGCGCGAATCGGTGCAGATGCTGGGCTACCTGTTCTACGTGGGGGACCGCCAAAAGACCGACCTGGCCTACCGCACCGAGCCTGGTGCCGACAACGACTGGTTCCGCCTGCGCAACGAGAAGGCCATGACGGCCGACGGCATCGTGCGCCTGGCCGAGGCCGCGTACGAGCGCTACGGCTTTGCCGACTTCAAGCTCAAGGGTGGCGTGCTGCGCGGCGAGGAAGAGGTTGAGGCCATCCGCGCGCTGCACGATCGCTTTCCGGAGGCGCGGGTGACGTTGGACCCCAATGGCGGCTGGCTGCTGAAGGACGCCATCCGCATCACGCGCGACCTGCACGGCGTGATGGCCTATGCCGAGGACCCCTGCGGCGCCGAAGGCGTGTTCTCGGGCCGCGAGGTGATGGCCGAGTTTCGCCGCGCCACGGGCCTGCCCACCGCCACCAACATGGTGGCCACCGACTGGCGCGAGATGGCCCACAGCCTGGCCCTGCAGTCGGTGGACATCCCCCTGGCCGACCCGCATTTCTGGACCATGGCCGGGTCGGTGCGCGTGGCGCAGATGTGCCAGGCCTTCGGCCTGACCTGGGGCTCGCATTCCAACAACCACTTCGATGTCTCGTTGGCCATGTTCACCCACGTGGGCGCCGCCGCCCCCGGCCGCGTGACGGCCATCGACACGCACTGGATCTGGCAGGACGGCGAACGCCTGACCAAGGAGCCGTTCCAGATCAAGGACGGCTTCATCCAGCTCCCCAAAAAGCCCGGCTTGGGCGTGGAGCTGGACATGGACGAGGTCGAGCGGGCCCACCGCCTGTATCTGGAGCACGGCCTGGGCGCGCGCGACGATGCGATCGCCATGCAGTACCTGATTCCGGGCTGGAAGTTCAACAACAAATCGCCGTGCATGGTGCGTTGAACGGTAGACGCTGGTGCGTCGTCACCCCGTTGTGTCGCACTACGGGCATTGAGCAAGGTGTAAAGAGCCACCTCAGCCCAGGTGCGGAACGGCACAAAGCAAAAAGCCCCGAAGTCCGGGGCTTTTTGCATTGGGGAAAGAGGGCGGCTCAGGCCGTCCGGTCTTCGGCGCGGCGCCGGGGCAACTGGCGCTTGACGGACGGGCGTTGCAGCCGCTGCTTGGGGTCGGCGCCATCCGGCAGCCCTGTGGCGCGCTGCAGCTGCAGGTGCGCCACCAGGCCGCCCGTGCTGGAGTTGGCCAGCGCGAAGATGCCGCCCATGCGCTGCACGGTCTTGTCCACGATGGACAGGCCCAGGCCCGCGCCCGCCGCTGCGGTGCGCGCCGAGTCGCCGCGGAAGAAGGGCTTGGTCAGGTTGGACAACTGCTCGGGCGGCACACCCGGGCCGTGGTCGCGCAGCTTGACCAGCACCCAGTTCTCGCGCCCCTTGGCGGCGATGTCCACGTTGGTGATGCCGGTGTCCTCCGCCTTGCCGTAGCGCCGCGCGTTTTCCAGCAGGTTGGAGATCACGCGCGCCAGTTCCACCTCGTCGGCCAGCACGTTCAGGTCCTCGGGGACCGACATCGTGATCTGCAGCTCGCGGTGGTCCTGCACGGCGTAGACGCACGACGACACCACGGCATGAAGGTTCACTGGAGTGAGCGTGACGTGGTCAGGGCGCGCGTAATCCAGGAACTTGTCGATGGTGGCGTCGAGCTGCACGATGTCCGCCACCATGTGCTCGCGGGCGACCTCATCGTTCACGCTCATCTCGGTTTCGAGCCGCAGGCGCGCCAGGGGCGTGCGCAGGTCGTGCGAGATGCCGGCCAGCATCACCGCGCGGTCCTGCTCCAGCTTGGCCAGCTTTTGCGCCATGCGGTTGAAGCCGATGTTGACCTCGCGGATCTCGCTGGTCACCACCTCTTCATCCAGGTGGCTGGCTGCGAAGTCGCCGTCCTTGACGCGGTTGGCAGCGTACGACAGCTGCTTGAGCGGCCGGTTGATCAGCCGCGCGATGGCCGCAGCACCCGCCAGCGACAGGGCGCCCGCGGTGATGAGCCAGATCAGCCAGGTGCGG
The DNA here is from genome assembly GCF_001424425.1 of Acidovorax sp. Leaf191. Classification (GTDB taxonomy): domain Bacteria; phylum Pseudomonadota; class Gammaproteobacteria; order Burkholderiales; family Burkholderiaceae_C; genus Acidovorax. The sequence continues at coordinate 428,201 of NZ_LMPT01000019.1, read as the reverse complement.
CCGCCAGCCGGGCTGAACCGCGAGCGGTCCATCAGCAGCCAGTTGGGGTCGCCGTTGATGTTAAAACCCACCCACAGGCCGGTCTCGCCGTTCACGTTCTGGGCCACGATGGTGTCGGGCCCCAGGCGCTGGGTGAGCTCGTCGGTGAGGCGGTTGCCCAGGGCCGTGCCTTCGAGCAGCTCGAACTTGTCCTTGGGCTCACGCGGGAGGATGCGCACACCTTCCTGGTCCGCCATGGTCTTGATCAGCGAGACACGTGCAATCGCATCCGAGTGCACCAGTGCCGCGCGGCTCAGGTTGACCAGCGATGCGATCTGCTGCGCGGTGTGCAGCGTGCGCGGCTCGAACTCCAGCGCCCGCAGCGTCTGCAGCCAGGCCAGGATACTGCCCACCAGCAGCAAGGCCAGCAGGAAGAACGTGCGCCAGAAAAGGTTGAGCCCCACGCGCGCGCGCTGCTCCCGCGCAAGGCGCAGGGCTTCGAGCGGCGCGGGGCTGGTGGCGTCGGGCGGGGCGGTCACGGATTGCCGGAAAGGGGGTCTCGGCTTGCCGTCATTCTTTCGCATGAAGAGGGGCTCAGCTGGTTCCGTCCGGCACGAACACGTAGCCCACGCCCCACACCGTCTGGATGTAGCGCGGCGCGGCCGCATCGACCTCGACCAGCTTGCGCAGGCGCGAAACCTGCACGTCCAGGCTGCGGTCGAAGGGCTCGAACTCGCGGCCGCGGGCCAGCAGGGCCAGCTTTTCGCGGGACAGCGGCTGGCGCGGGTGGCGCACCAGCGCCTTGAGCATTGCGAATTCGCCGGTGGTCAGCGGCAGTTCTTCACCATTGCGCTGCAGGGCGCGCGTGCCCAGGTCGAAGGTGAATGGGCCGAAGGTGACGACCTCGTTGTCGCCCGACGGGGCACCGGGGGCTTCCTGCGCGGGGCGGCGGCGCAGCACGGCATGGATGCGGGCGAGGAGTTCGCGGGGGTTGAAAGGCTTGCCCAGGTAGTCGTCGGCGCCCACTTCCAGGCCGACGATGCGGTCCACGTCCTCGCCCTTGGCGGTGAGCATGATGATGGGGGTGCGGTCATTGGCGGCGCGCAGTCGGCGGCAGATCGACAAGCCATCTTCGCCCGGCATCATCAGGTCGAGCACGATGATGTCCACCGTCTCGCGCAGCAGCAGGCGGTTCAGGGCCTTGCCGTCTTCAGCGACCATGACCTCGAAGCCTTCCTGCGTCAGATAGCGGCGCAGCAGATCACGGATACGGGCGTCGTCGTCCACCACGAGAACTTTGTCGGTGCGATTGGTTGTTGTGGCCATGTAGATCTCAAGTCCAATTTGTAACAGAGCCGATTCTGACCACTTGGAACGCCGAAGTTCGGGTTTTGGGGGGTGGTTTGACCAACTGTTACAAGTTTTGCCCAGCTTCGCACGCTGGTGCGCCGTGGTTCAAACGTGCTGCCATCCCGTGCGGTTATGGTGAAGCCCGCACATGCCCGCATGGAGGCTGTGTTTTGCCTTGAAGGACATTCAGACCGTGAAAAAAACTACCAAAATGATAGCTGCCAGCGCTTTGCTGGCTTGCGCTGGAGCCTCTTTTGCCCAAACCGCTGCGCCCGTACCCGAGCCGCGCAATGTGGTGCAGTTGTCGGCCACAGGCACGGTCGAAGTGCAGCAGGACCTGCTGGTGCTCAACCTCGCCACCAGCAAGGAGGCAGCCGACGCAGCCACAGTGCAGACCCAGCTCAAGCAGGCGCTTGACACGGCCCTGACCGAAGCCAAGCGCAATGCGCAGCCCGGCCAGCTGGATGTGCGCACGGGCCCGTTCGGCCTGTACCCGCGTTATGGCAAGGACGGCAAGATCAATGGCTGGCAGGGCCGGGCGGAGCTGGTGCTGGAAGGGCGTGACTTCTCGCGCATCACCACCACTGCCGGCAAGATCCAGACAATGTCCATCAGCCAGGTGGCCTTCGGCTTGTCGCGCGAGGCGCGTGCCAAGGTCGAGGGCGAGGCCCAGACTCAAGCCATCGAGCAGTTCAAGGCGCGTGCGGCAGAACTGGCCAAGGGCTTTGGTTTCAGCAACTACAGCCTGCGCGAAGTGGCGGTCAACAGCAATGAGTCGATGCCTGGTCCTCGCCCCCGCATGATGGCTGCCGAGGCCAAGATGGGTTCGTTCTCGGATTCCGCGGTACCGGTGGAAGCCGGCAAGGCCCAGGTCATCGTGAACGTGTCCGGCTCCGTGCAGATGCGTTGATGGAACGGCCCGCCACCAGGCGTTGAAGGCGCGAGGGGGTGAAGCCAAATGGAACAAGGAAAAAGCGCCGGCCATCTTGGCTGGCGCTTTTTTTCCGGGACGGCGCCACGGCGCCCGACCCGCAGGCCTGCCGGGTTTACTGCGCGGCCCAGCCGCCGTCCATGTTCCAGGCCACACCACGTACGTTGTTCGCGGCGGGGGAGCAGAAGAACACCGCCAGTTCGCCCAGCTCCTCGGGGGTGGTGAACTGCATCGAGGGCTCTTTTTCGCCCAGCAGCAGCTTCTTGGCGTCTTCGTTCGACAGGCCGTGCTCCTGCGCCTTGGCGTCCACCTGCTTTTGCACCAGCGGGGTGAGCACCCAGCCGGGGCAGATGGCGTTGCAGGTGACGCCCGTCGTGGCGTTCTCCAGCGCGGTGACCTTCGTCAGCCCGACGATGCCGTGCTTGGCGGCCACGTAGGCCGATTTCTGTGCCGAACCCACCAGGCCGTGAACCGAAGCCACATTGATGATGCGGCCCCAGTTGGCGCTCTTCATGCCGGGCAGCGCCAGGCGCGAGGTGTGGAAGGCGCTGGAGAGGTTGATGGCCATCACCGCGTCCCAGCGCTCCACGGGGAAATCCTCCACGTTGGCCACGTGCTGAATGCCTGCGTTGTTGACCAGGATGTCCACCCGCCCGAACTGCGAGGCGCTGTACTTCATCATGTCTTCGATGTCCGCCGCGCGGCTCATGTCGGCACCGTGGTAGGCCACCTGGATGCCTGCAGATTCGCCGGCGGCCAGCACTTCGGCGCGCGGGCCGTCCACATCGCCGAAACCGTTGAGCACGATGTTGGCGCCCTGGCGGGCCAGGGCCTTGGCGATGCCCAGGCCGATACCGCTGGTGGAGCCGGTGACGAGGGCGGTTTTGCCTTTCAGCATGAGAGTCTCTCCCGAATGAATTACGATGCAACGCAGCTGATTATCAAGCGCTGCTCCCGGATTCCGCCCCCCATGATTGAACCTACGCTGAACTACGTACTGTGCCCCGGCCCTGCGGCCGCACCGGTGTCAGCAGGCGCAGCGCCTGCCCCTGCACAGCAGCATCGCATGGCGTACTGGGAGTGGAATGCGACGGGCGATCCCGCGCACCCGCACGTGATCGTCTGCGTGCATGGTCTTTCGCGGCAGGGGCGCGACTTCGATACCTTGGCCGCAGAGCTCGCCCGCCATGCGCGCGTGGTGTGCCCCGACGTGGTGGGCCGGGGCCGCAGCGACTGGCTGGCAGACCCCATGGGCTATCAGATTCCCCAATACGCCGCCGACATGCTGTCGCTGGTGGCGCGACTGCACCAGCAGGCACCCATCAGCACCCTGGATTGGGTGGGCACCAGCATGGGGGGGCTCATCGGCATGGGCATTGCGGGCCAGCCGGGCCTGCCCTTGCCGGTGCCAGTGCGCCGCATGGTGCTCAACGATGTCGGGCCCGTCATTCAGTGGCAGGCGCTGCAGCGCATCGGGCAGTACCTGGGGCAGATGGCCCGCTTTGAATCGGTGGAGCAGGCGGCCCAGGCGATGTGGGCGATCTCCACGAGCTTCGGGCCGCACACCGAGGCCCAGTGGCTTGAGCTGTCGCGGGCGATGGTGCGGCCCCTGCCGGACGGTGGCGTGACGCTGCATTACGACCCCCAGATCGCCGTGCCTTTCAAGACATTGACGCAAGACTCGGCGGCTGCGGGCGAAGCGGCGCTCTGGCACCTGTACGACCACATCACGGCGCGCACGCTGCTGTTGCGTGGAGCCCAGTCCGATCTGCTGTCCCGCGATACGGCGCAGGCCATGACGCAGCGCGGTCCCCGTGCGCATGTGGTGGAGTTCGAAGGCGTGGGGCATGCGCCCACGCTGGTGGCGGCTGACCAGGTCGCCGCCGTCACGGGTTTCTTGCTGGCAGCAGAAGGTGCGACGGCGGAATGAAAACCAACCTATCCGCTGCTGCGACCGCATCCCCCCAGCCAGACGCCGTTCCTCAGCTCATCGCGGCCACGGCGCACACACTGCCGGAGCAGGTGAATGCGCTGGTGCGCGCACGGGCCTTTGCCGAGCCGTTGATGGCGGGCGAAACCCTCGATTCGGGGGAGAACACGCTGGCCCATGCTGACGCCGTGGCGGCCATCCTCAAAGGCATCGGCGGCTCCGAAGCCATGCAGGCGGCCAGCTATCTGGTGCATGCCTGCATTCACCTGGCCAAGCCGCACGACGTGATCTCCAAGGCGTTTGGCGAGAACTTCGCCGCGCTGGCGGTAGAGACCACCAAGCTCATGCGGGTGCAGCAGCAGGCCCGCGCCGGGGACCGTGTGGATGGCCAGGCGTTGCAGACCGAGAACGTGCGCAAGATGCTGCTGGCCTTCTCGCGCGACCTGCGGGTGGTCATGCTGCGCCTGGCCTCGCGCCTGCAGACGCTGCGCTTTCATGCCGCCAGCAAGCGGCCCGTTCCGCCCAGCCTGGCGCGTGAGTCGCTGCAGGTGTTTGCGCCGCTGGCCAACCGCCTGGGCATCTGGCAGATCAAGTGGGAGCTGGAAGACCTGTCGTTCCGGTTTCTGGAGCCGGACACCTACAAGGAAGTCGCCCGCCTGCTCGACGAGAAACGCGGCGAGCGCGAGGTCTACATGGTGCAGTTGCGCTCGCGCGTCGAGGCCGACCTGCGCGCGCACAGCATCAGCGCCAGCGTGCAGGGCCGCCCCAAGCACATCTACAGCATCGTCAAGAAGATGCGCGGCAAGTCGCTCAACTTCGACCAGGTGCTGGACATCCGCGCGCTGCGCGTGGTCGTGCCCACGGTCAAGGACTGCTACGCGGCCCTCAGCTGGGTGCACCAGCAATTCAAGCCCATCGTCGAGGAGTTCGACGACTACATCGCCAAACCCAAGCCCAACGGCTACCAGTCGCTGCACACCATCGTGCGCGACGACAACGGCAAGCCCATCGAAATCCAGATCCGCACGCAGGCCATGCACGACCATGCCGAGCACGGCGTGGCGGCCCACTGGGCCTACAAGGAGGCCGGCAGCAAGGGCTATGCGGGCGTGTCCGCCACAGGCGAGTACGACGCCAAGATCGCCGTGCTGCGCCAGTTGCTGGCCTGGGAGCGGGACCTGTCGGGCACCACCGAGTCCAACAGCGGCCTCTTCGAAGACCGCATCTACGTGCTGACCCCCGACGCGGCCGTGGTGGAACTGCAGCAGGGCGCGACCCCCGTGGACTTTGCCTATGCCGTGCACACCAGCGTGGGGCATCGCTGCCGTGGCGCTCGTGTGGATGGCGCCATGGTGCCACTCAACACCCCGCTGCAAAACGGGCAGACGGTCGAAATTGCCACCGTCAAGGAAGGCCGCCCGTCGCGCGACTGGCTCAACGCCGATCTGGGCTACCTGACCAGCCACCGCGCCAAGGCCAAGGTGCGCGCCTGGTTCAACGCGCAGGCCACGCATGAAACCATCGGCCGCGGCCGGGAAGCGGTCGAGAAGCTGCTGCAGCGCGAAGGCAGGACGGCCATGAGGCTGGACGACCTGGCGGCGCAGCTCGGGTTCAAGTCCGCCGACGCATTGTTCGAAGTGGTGGGCAAGGACGAGTTTTCGCTGCGCAACATAGAGACCGTGCTGCGCCCGCCCGAGCCGGTGCGGCAGCCCGACGACTACCTGCTGCTCAAGAAGACCCGCACCAACGAATCGGCGCCCAAGGGCGGCGTGCTGGTGGTGGGCATCGATTCATTGATGACGCAGCTGGCCAAATGCTGCAAGCCCGCGCCGCCGGATGACATCCGCGGCTTCGTCACCCGCGGAAACGGCGTGAGCGTGCACCGCGCGGACTGCAGCAACTTCCGCGAGATGGCGGCGCGCAGCGTGGAGCGGGTGATCGAGGTGGAGTGGGGCGTGCCCAAAACCGCCGCGCAGGCTGCCGTCTACCCCGTCGACGTGGCCGTGGAAGCCGCAGACCGCCAGGGGCTGCTGCGTGACATCTCGGAAGTCTTTGCGCGCGAGAAGACCAACGTGATCGGCGTGCAGACCCAGTCGGTCAAAGGCACGGCCTGGATGACGTTCACGGTCGAGGTCGCCGACTCGGGGCGGCTGAACAAGGTGCTGGGCATCGTGTCGGGTGTGCCGGGGGTGCGTTCGGCGCGTCGGCGTTGATGAGTGATGGCAGCAGCCTTGCAATGATTTCGCTGCACATTTCAAAACGCCTGTTTTTTATGGCTATAATCGTGGTCTAAACAACGACAGGCGCGTAGCTCAGCTGGTTAGAGCACCACCTTGACATGGTGGGGGTCGTTGGTTCGAGTCCAATCGCGCCTACCAAGTTTTCTTTTGAAGCAGACCAGGCTTCAATAATCTGAAAATTTGGCATACAAATTCAAGCCGCTCTCGCAGAGCGGCTTTTTTGTTTCCGGGATTCGAGTCGCATGGCACGTCGTCGAGCATGTCGCTCTCTGAGCCTGTTCCGTCCCGTCCGTCCGTCCGTCTCATGGTGACGGCCGTAACTCCTCGTGACGATTGGCTTTTGTCTGACAGTGCGGGTAAGGGCGGGAAGTTACCTTCTAGGCTCACACAGACTAAAGGGTTACATCATGAATATCTCGACCAACCCACAGACTTCTGGCCACAACGTTGTAGACACTGATCCCGAGATGGGCATGTACGACATTCGCGTGTTCTGGCTGGCCGCCTTTGCGTCGGTGATGGCTGTCTTGATGGTGGCGTACTTCAAGATGGGCTACCAATTCTGAGTGCGTGAGCACGGAGTTGTGGAACAGTGTTGATCGACCGGGCCGTCCCCGGTCATACTGCTTCATCAACTCACGGAGGAACCCACATGGCCCAAGATTCGAACATCGCGCTGGCGCGCACATTGCACCAATCGTGTGTGCTGGCTTCGGCGCAGATCCAGGAGGCGCAGAGTCTTGCCACGGAGTTGTTCCCGTCCGCGGCCATCACCCGTGCGGACATTCTGGGAATCGCCCAGGTGATTGCGATCAATCATGCGGCCTTGACCAGTGGCGGTGCTCACACCAAATGAGGTACCGTGCAACGCGCGCCATGGGCCCATCAGCGACGCGCTTGCATCTGTAACTGCCTGCTGCGTCAAATAGACACTCCATCCCAAAGAAATGCCAGCCGTCAGGCTGGCATTTTTCGTTGCAGTCACTTCAATTGAAATGCGGAGGAGGGTCCTGCACCGGTGGGGTTCCGGGCTGGGCGGGTGGGTCTCCTTGCGGCGATTCCGGGGACCACGGTGGCGGGTTGTCAACGGGTGGGAATGGCGGGACAGGGGAGGGGGCTGGTGTTTCCATGGCGTCGTTCCTTGGGGTAGGGATAAAGCGTTCAAAACCTGACGTTAGGCGATGGCCGCGGGGCGTTCTGCCAGCCAACATGCCGACCTCGCTGCGGTGGAGTGATGACAACGCAAGGTCAACCCGCTGTGGGGGCCTGAGCTGACGGTCCTGCCTGTGCCGATGGTGTGTGCAAGCTGGCTGGTGACCCCTCGGGAATGCGCACCTGCGGCAGGCAGTCCGGATACTCCCGCTGGATAAAGGTGACCAGCGCTTCGCGAACCCTGCATCGCAGGTCGAACGCCAGCCCGGAGGACCGTGCCGAGACCAGCACCCGGATCTGGATGGTGCGCTCGGTGACGTCGGTCAGCTGCAGCACGTTCACCCGCTTGTCCCATTCGGGCGCGGTAGCCAGCACGCGCTGAAGCTCGGCCCGCAAAGGCTCCAAGGGCAGGCGGTAGTCAGCGTACAGAAACACCGTGCCCAGGATTTCAGAGCTCGTGCGCGTCCAGTTTTGAAAGGGGTGCTCGATGAACCACTGCAGCGGAATGATCAGCCGGCGCTCGTCCCAGATGCGCAGTACCACATAGGTGGACGTGATTTCTTCCACGCGGCCCCACTCGCCTTCGATGATGAGCACGTCGTCGATGCGGATGGGCTGGGCCAGCGCGATCTGCAGCCCTGCGATCATGTTGCTGAACACAGGCCGCGCCGCGATGCCCGCCACGATCCCCACCACGCCGGCCGATGCGAGCAGGCTGGCCCCCACCTGGCGCGCGCCCGGAAATGTCATCAGCATCAGCGCCACGCCGGCCATCACCACACCCGTCATGGCGGTGCGTGCCAGCACACGCGCCTGGGTGGCGATGCGTCGGGCGGTGAGGTTGTCTTCGACGTCCGCAGGGTGGCGTGCCACAATGCCATTGGCCAAGGCCTGTATCGCCGTGATGGCCAGCCAGCAGGTGCCCGCGATGAGCGCCAGCCCGTTCAAATGCCGCACCCCTGCGATGTGCGGCAGGTCGTCGCTGGCGCCTTGCCAGACCGCCTGCAGTGCGATCAGGGGCAGCAACACGCGCATGACAGGGATGCACGCCACCACCACGGTGTGCACCAGGGGAAGCGGGGTGGTCACCCGGCGCAGCACCGCTGCGGCTATGCGGTGGGCGACAGCGGCCACCAAGGCCGCGGCGAGGGCGATGAGCCCTGTGGATGACCAGGGAGTGAGCGATGGAAACTCAAGCATCGCAAAGGCGCCGGAGGCAGCAGGCTGCAGGTGTGCTCAATGCCCGAAGGTGTGATCGCGTGATGGATAGGCCGGTGGATGGCATGCCTAGCGAATCCATTGCCGCTTGGGGCGTGGCGTGACGGTGACATCCACGCCCTTGTGCACCGCCGGCTTGCCGGTCGATGGGTCGACTTCCACCATGTCCTCCAGGGCGATCTTCTGGACTTCCGAATCGGTCTCGTTTTCCAGGTCCGCCAGGACGTTGCCGATTTCCTTCTCGGCCTTGTCGACTTTGCTTGTGGTGCTGTCAGCCATGGTGATGCTTTCCCGCGTGATGTGGTCTGGATGCATTGTCGGGAATCACCCGGCCTGGCCATGTCAGCCAAGACCGATATCGCCACGCCGTGCGCGCCATGCGGCGCGGCTTTCGCCCCATTAGGGTTATCCTGCGCCGCCTGCAGGGGTTCGACTTCTAGAATCTGCTGCACTGCAATACAAGGGGTACCACCCCGAGGAGTTCGTCGTGCCCGATTCGCAAAGCGCCGCTGCCGCCAAGTCTGCCCAGCGCGTGATCAAGAAATACCCCAACCGCCGCCTGTACGACACCAACACGTCCACCTACATCACCCTGGCCGAAGTGCGCCAGCTCGTCATGGACCGCGAGCAGGTGGTGGTGCGCGATGCCAAGACGGGCGATGACCTGACCCGCAGCATCCTGCTGCAGATCATTCTGGAAGAAGAGGCCGGCGGCGCCCCGATGTTCACCGAGGCGGTACTGGCCAACATCATCCGGTTCTATGGCCATGCGATGCAGGGCTTCATGGGCGCCTACCTGGAAAAGAATGTGCAGGCCTTCACCGACATCCAGGCCAAGCTGGCCGAGCAATCGCAGAGCGTGACGCCCGAAATGTGGGCCCAGTTCATGAGCCTGCAGTCGCCGATGATGAAGGGCATGATGGGCAACTACGTCGAGCAGTCGCAGTCCATGCTGACGCAGATGCAGGAGCAGATGCAAAAGCAGACGGAGCAGATGCTGGGGGCGTTTGGAATTAAAAGATAAGACCCCCTGAGCCGCTGCGCGGCTTCCCCCAAGGGGGACGCCTCCGGTGGACCGGCGGAGCCGGATCCACGGTGGCACTGGCCTGAATCGTGCCCGTTTTAAGCATCCCCTGGCAGCGTAAATCCTGCGATGGAGGGATACCTCCACCGGTGCAACGCCGGAACTGGGACAATACGGGGATGAGCGAAGTACTCTCCCCCACGAAAACACCCAAAGTCGGCTTTGTATCCCTAGGATGCCCGAAGGCTTTGACCGACTCCGAACTCATCCTCACGCAACTGAGCGCTGAGGGTTACGAGACCTCCAAAACCTTCCACGGCGCCGATCTGGTCATCGTCAACACCTGCGGCTTCATCGACGATGCCGTCAAGGAGAGCCTGGACACGATCGGCGAGGCCCTGGCCGAGAACGGCAAGGTGATCGTCACCGGCTGCCTGGGCGCACGCGCGTCCGAGGGCGGTGGCAACCTGGTGCGCGAGATGCACCCGAGCGTGCTGGCCGTGACCGGCCCGCATGCGACGCAGGAGGTCATGGATGCCGTCCACCTGAACCTGCCCAAGCCGCACGACCCTTTCATCGACCTGGTGCCGGGCGGCTTCGGCATTGCGGGCATCAAGCTCACGCCCAAGCACTACGCCTACCTGAAGATCAGCGAAGGCTGCAACCACCGCTGCACGTTCTGCATCATCCCGTCGATGCGCGGCGACCTCGTCTCGCGCCCCGTGGGCGATGTGCTCAGCGAGGCCAAGGCCCTGTTCGCGGGCGGCGTGAAGGAGCTGTTGGTGATCAGCCAGGACACCTCGGCCTATGGCGTGGACGTGAAGTACCGCACCGGTTTCTGGGACGGCAAGCCCGTCAAGACCCGCATGCTGGAGCTGGTGCAGACGCTGGGCGAGATCGCCGAGCCCTACGGCGCCTGGGTGCGGCTGCACTATGTGTACCCCTACCCGAGCGTGGACGAGGTGCTGCCGCTCATGGCCACGGGCAAGGTGCTGCCGTACCTCGACGTACCGCTGCAGCACAGCCACCCCGATGTCCTCAAGCGCATGAAGCGCCCGGCCAGCGGCGAGCGCAACCTGGAGCGCATCCAGCGCTGGCGCGAGGTGTGCCCCGAGCTGGTGATCCGCAGCACGTTCATTGCGGGCTTTCCAGGCGAGACCGAAGAAGAGTTCCAGCACCTGCTCGACTTCGTGCGCGAAGCGCAGATCGACCGCGCAGGCTGCTTTGCCTACAGCGACGTGAACGGTGCCGCCGCCAACGAGCTGCCCGGCATGCTGCCGATGGAAGTGCGCGAGGAGCGCCGCGCCCGCTTCATGGCCGTGGCCGAAGAAGTCTCCATCGCCAAGCTGCAGCGCCGCGTGGGCGCGACCATGCAGGTGCTGGTGGACCACGCCCCCGCGCTGGGCAAGAAGGGCGGCCGGGGCCGCAGCTATGCCGATGCGCCCGAGATCGACGGCGTGGTGCACCTGCTGCCGCCCGAGAAGATCAGCAAGCAGCTGAAGGTGGGCGAGTTCACCCGTGCGCGCATCGTGGGCACGCAGGGGCATGACCTGGTGGCCGTGCCGGTGTGACGATCGCCCGGGCTGTCTGATTTGCTATGGTTTAAATAGCTGCCAGCGCTTGCCCACCAAGCGCTGGATCAGAAAAAGCCGCACACAAAACAAAAAGGCTTCCCGAGGGAAGCCTTTTTTGTGGGCTGAAGCTGCGCTGCGCTGCGGGCAGCTTCAGGCGTTCAGACGCGCTTGCGGTATTCGCCGGTGCGGGTGTCGATTTCGATCTTGTCGCCTTGGCTCACGAACAGCGGCACGGGCACTTCAAAGCCGGTGGCGATCTTGGCGGGCTTGAGCACCTTGCCGGACGTGTCGCCCTTGACGGCGGGTTCTGTCCAGGTGATTTCGCGCTCGACGCTGGTGGGCAGTTCGACCGAGATGGCCTTGCCGTCGTAGAACACCACTTCGAGGGACATGCCGTCTTCCAGGTAGTTCAGTGCGTCGCCCATGTTTTCGGCTTCGACTTCGTACTGGTTGTATTCGGTGTCCATGCAGACATACATGGGGTCGGCGAAGTAGGAGTAGGTGCACTCCTTCTTGTCCAGGATCACGTTGTCGATCTTGTCGTCGGCCTTGAACACGTTTTCGGTGCCGAAGTTGCCGATCAAGCTCTTGAGCTTCATGCGCACGGTGGCTGCGCCGCGGCCGCCACGGGCGTATTCGGTCTTCAGGACAACCATGGGGTCCTTGCCGTGCATGATCACGTTGCCGGCGCGGATTTCTTGAGCGATTTTCATAGCGAGTTGCTTGGGTTGGGGCCGCTCAACGCGCGGGCCGGTGGCTTTCAGCTTTCTCTGGGAAAGGCAGAAGGCGCGCCGTGCCGATGCATGTTCCGCGGCGGGAATGCGCAAGCGCTGTGCACCGATGTGCCGCACCTGTTTTGCGCAAAGCCTTGGATTTTACCGTTTTTCGGCGACAAAGCCCAAAAGTTGCGTGACGAGGTGGTCCTGACTCAGCAGCCGGGCACGCGCGGCCCGCACGCAGGCGGTCCATTCAGCGCGGGTGGCCGCGTCGGGCACGACCAGCGCGGTGTCGTCCACGGCGTTCCAGGCCGCATGAAAAGCCCGCAGCGAGGGCGGCGCGCCCAGCCAGTCCAGGAACGCCCGCAGCTTGTCGTGGTGGGCGTTGTCGTGCTGCGGGTAGATGTGCCAGACCAGCGCCTGTCCGGCCCACAGGGCGCGCACCAGCGAATCCTCGCCGCGCACCAGGTTCAGGTCGCAGGCCCAGAGCATGTGGTCGAAGGCCGGCTGGGGGCGGGCGGGCAGGTATGCAATGGATAGCTGCTCGCGCTCATCTGGCAAGCGCTGCGGCCCGTTTTCACCCTGGATGCCGGCAGCCAGCGCGGCGTGCACCGCTGCTGCTGGACGACCCGGGGCGACCAGCAATTGCACGCGCTGCGCATCGACCCGCCGGGTCAGTTGCTGCAGCAGCGCCGGCAAGGCCGGGGGCTCGTAGCAGAACAGCGAGATCCAGCAGGCATCGGCCCCGTCGGCCCCGTCTGCAGGCGCCGAGCCCGTGGCGGCTGCGTGCGCCGCCCGCCAGGCGCTGCGGTCGAACGCATCGTGCCGGTCCATCAGGTCGTCTTCGCGCAGCAGGCCGCCGGTGGCGGGCGTGAAGCCGGGGTAGAAGAACCAGCGGGTCCACCCCGCCGCGGGGCCCGACATGATCAGCGACGGCAGGCGGTGGTTGCGCTCCACATAGCCTTCCGCCGAAAGGTACTCAAGGTTGATCCACACAGGTTTTTGGTCGCTACCGCTTGCTGAGAGCGCGCTGTAAGCTATGAATTCAGGAGCAATTTCGCACCCGAAGGCCTCCACCATCACATCGGGCGCACGCTCGGCGGCTGCGGGCGGCGGGGCATGCCAGTCGCGCACCTCCACGCCGGGGCACCCGTCGGGCGCCATCCACGCCAGGGCCGAGGCATCGTCCACCCACAGGCGCACCTGCTGGCCGTGGGCTGCCAGTTGCGTGGCCAGGCGCCAGCACACGCCGATGTCGCCGAAGTTGTCGATGACGCGGCAAAACACGTCCCACTGCAGGGCGCGCAGGGCGGGATCGGCAGGCAAGGTGGGGGGTTGGGACGAGATCATCGGTGCCGCCTCATCCCGCGCGCAAGTGGTCCACCAGCAGCCGTGCCACGCTGGAGAGTGATTCTTCCGACCGCACGCACAGCACCAGCTGACGGTGCGCCCAGGGCTCGTCCAGTGTCACGACGCGGATCGGCTGCGTGCCCTTGTACAGGGCGGCGCTGCCGCGCGGCATCACGCCCACGCCCAGGCCGGCGGCCACCATGAGGCACAGGGCGTCGTAGCTGGTGACCTGCATGCGCAGCCGCAGCGGCAGGCCGGCCTCGGACGCAGCCCGGGTCAGCTGGTTGTTGATGGCGCTGCCGGGGTGCGCGCCGACAAAGTCGTAGGGCAGGGCGTCGGCCAGGCGGGCACTCTTGCGGCGTGCCAGCGCATGGCCCGTGGGCACCAGCAGCACCAGCTCATCGGTGCGGTAGGGTAGCTGCACCACCCGGTCGCCATACTGGCCCTGGTTCAGGATGCCCACGTCGGCCGCGTTCTCGGCCACCGACTGGGCTATCGACGTGCTGATCTGCTCCTGCAGCCGCACGTCCACCTGCGGGTGCAGCGCCATGAAGCTCTGCAGCTGCGCAGGCAAGAACTGCGTGATGGCCGAGATGTTGGCCACCACGCGCACATGGCCGCGCACGCCGGCGCCGTATTCGCGCATCTGGCTGGCGATGCCGTCCAGGTCGTTCAGCACGCCGCGCGCCAGGTTCAGCAGCGCGTAGGCGGCCGCGGTGGGCTCGGTGCCCTTGTTGCTGCGGGTGAACAGCTCCACGCCCAGCGTGCCCTCCAGGTCCGCCAGGCGCCGGCTCACGGCCGATGCGGCCAGATGTTCGCGCGCGGCGGCGGCGGCGATGGTGCTTTCTTCCATCACGGCAACGAAGAGGCGCAGGGAGACGGGGTCGAGCTTCATGGCGGGGCGGGTGGGCGGGGGTGTCGATGGTAACGCTGGTGCTGCGCCACCATGCCGGTTTGCGATGGCAGCTTCGTGCATCAGCGTTTTGCAGACGGCCAGGCTGTGCGCATCATTCGCGCCAACGTACAGAGAGCCACGCCCGGAGCTGGCCCATACACCCGCCGTTCGGACTGAGCTTGGCGAAGCCGTGCGCTGCGCCGCGCTTCGACAAGCTCAGCATCAACGGTGTGGGGGTTTTTGGGGGGGGCGTGGCGCGTCGCGCCCCCACCTTTGAGGAGACACCTATTTCCATGGATTCACCCTTTTCGTCGTCCGCCCTGCACGGCGTGCGCGTGATCGAGATGGGCCAGCTGATCGCCGGCCCTTTCTGCGGCAAGACGCTGGGCGAGTTCGGCGCCGAGATCATCAAGATCGAAGCCCCGGCCGACCCCGAGCGGCCCGGCGTGCCCGGCGGCGACCCGCTGCGCAACTGGCGCCTCATCAAGGAGGGTACGTCGGTGTGGTGGCAGGTGCAGTCGCGCAACAAGCGCTCGGTGGCGCTGGACCTGCGCCAGGCCGAGGGCCAGGATATCGCCCGCCGCCTGATCGCCGAGGCCGACGTGCTGATCGAGAACTTCCGCCCCGGCACGCTGGAGGGCTGGGGCATGTCGCCCGATGAACTGCACGCGCTCAACCCGGGCCTCGTGATCCTGCGCATCTCGGGCTACGGCCAGACGGGCCCTTACCGCGACCTGCCGGGCTTCGGCGTGATCGGCGAGGCCATGGGCGGCCTGCGCCACCTGACGGCCGAACCGGGCCGCGTGCCGGTGCGCGTGGGCGTGTCCATCGGCGACACGCTGGCCGCGCTGCACGGCGCCATCGGCGTGCTGACGGCGCTGTACCACCGCAAGGTCAACGGCGGACAGGGCCAGGTGATCGACGTGGCGCTGCACGAGGCCGTCTTCAACGTGATGGAAAGCCTGATCCCCGAGTACAGCGCGTTCGGCGCGGTGCGCGAGGCCGCGGGCAGCGCACTGCCGGGCATCGCGCCCAGCAACGCCTACCCCTGCACCGACGGCTGGGTGCTGGTGGCCGGCAATGGCGACAGCATCTTCAAGCGGCTGATGGCGGCCATCGGCCGGCAGGACCTGGCCGACGCGCCCGATCTGGGCAGCAACGCCGGCCGCGTGGCCCGCGTGGCAGAGATCGATGCCGCCATCGGTGCGTGGACCGCCGCGCACTCGGTGCAGCAAGTCATGGAGACGCTGGGCGCAGCCCGCGTTCCGGCCGGCAAGGTCTACACAGCCAAGGACATCGCCGAAGACCCTCACTACCGCGCCCGCGACATGCTGTTGCAGCAGCCCACGCGCGACGGCTACAGCGTGCAGGTGCCGGGCATCGTGCCCAAGCTCTCGGGCACGCCCGGCAGCATCCGCACGAGCGCGCCGCACCTGGGCGACGACACCGATGCGGTGCTGGCCGAGGCGGGTTTGACGGCAGAGCAGATCGCGCTGCTGCGCAGCAAGGGAGTGATCCAATGACCACCACCACCCGTTCGACCGGCGCCAGCGTCTGGCAGGGCCATGGCCGCCGTATCCACATGCAGGAGGTCGGCACGCGCGACGGCCTGCAGATGGAGCAGGCCTTCGTGCCCACCGACGACAAGATCGCGCTCGTCAACGCGCTGTCGGCCACGGGCCTGGCCAAGATCGAGGTCACCTCGTTCACGTCGCCCACCGCCATCCCTGCGCTGCGCGATGCCGAGATCGTGATGCGCGAGATCGAGCGGCGCCCGGGTGTGGTGTACACCGCGCTGGTGCCCAATCTGCGCGGGGCCGAGCGCGCCATCGAGGCGCGCACGGACGAACTGAACCTCGTGATGTCCGCGAGTGCCACGCACAACATCGCCAACCTGCGCATGACGCAGGAGCAGTCGTTCGCTGCGCTGGCCCAGGTGGTGGCCGTGGCCCACGCTGCGGGCGTGGCGGTCAACGTGTCGCTGTCCTGCGTGTTCGGCTGCCCCATGGGGGGCGACGTGCCCGAGGCTGCGGTGCTCGGCTGGGTGCAGCGGTTCGTGGACCTGGGTGTGGGCGGCATCACGCTGTGCGACACCACGGGCATGGCCTTTCCCACCCAGGTGGCGCAGATCACGGCGGCGGCGCGTGCGCGCTGGCCGGGCGTGGACTTCACGCTGCACTTTCACAACACGCGCGGCATGGGGCTGGCCAATGTGCTGGCCGCCATCGATGCGGGGGCGGACCGCTTCGACGCATCGCTGGGCGGGCTGGGCGGCTGCCCCTATGCGCCCGGCGCCAGCGGCAATGCGTGCAGCGAAGAGATCGTGCATGCGCTCGGCCTCATGGGCTACGACACCGGCGTGGACCTGGCCGCGCTGGTGGCAGCGGCGGAACGCCTGCCAGGGTTGATCGGGCACGACATCCCGAGCCAGATCGTCAAGGCCGGCCCCCGGCTGCACCTGCACCCCGTGCCTGCAGATTTCGATGCCATCCGCGACCGCGCGCTGCAGCGTGAGCGTGGCGGAGCGTGACCTGATTTGATCTGACCGCGGCAAAGACCGCAATACAACGACAGGAGACAACCATGCCCCAAACCAACACCTTCCACCGCCGACACGCCGCCCTGCTGCTGGGCGCGCTCGTGGGCGCCATGGCGTGCGGCGCGCCGCTCGGCGCGCACGCACAAGACAAGTTCCCATCCAAACCCATCACGCTGGTCGTGCCCCAGGCCGCCGGCGGCGCCAACGACGCCATCGCCCGCGTGCTGGCCCAGCGCCTGTCCGAGCAGATGGGCCAGAGCGTGGTGGTGGACAACCGCCCCGGCGCAGGCGGCACGCTGGCCACCGCGGGCCTGGCGCGGGCCAAGCACGACGGCTACACCCTGCTGGTGACGGCCGACAGCGCCCACGTCATCGGCCCCGCGCTGTACAAGAACGCGGGCTTCGATGCGGTCAAGGACTTCGAGCCCGTGGCGCCCATCGCCACCGCCGGCTACGTGCTGGTGGCACACCCATCCTTCCCGGCCAAGAACGTGGCCGAGCTGATCACGCTGGCCAAGGCCAGCCCCGGCAAGTATTCGATCGCGTCGGCGGGCAACGGCACGCTCAACCACCTGATCGGCGAGATGCTGCAAAAGGCCGCAGGCATCCAGCTGCAGCACATCCCCTACAAGGGCTCGGCCGCGGCTGCGACCGATGTGGTGGGTGGGCAGGTGCCGCTGTCGGTGCAAAGCCTGCCGTCGGCCATCGCGTTCATCAAGGCCGGCAAGCTCAAGGTGCTGGGCGTGGTCAATGAAAAGCGCGTGGCGGCCTTGCCCGACGCGCCCACCATCGGCGAGACCCTGAAGGGCTTCGGCCAGGCGCCCTGGTACGCGATGTTCGCCCCGGCCGGCACACCCGCGCCCGTAGTGGCGCAGCTGCAGGCCGAAGTGGCCAAGGCGCTGGACCACAAGGACGTGGTCGACAAACTCGCCGCCGTGGGCTGCGAGCCCTTCAAGGGCACGCCGGCACAGCTCGGCGCGCTGGTGCGTGACGATCTGGTCCGCTGGCAGCGCGTGGTGAAGGAGACCGGCGCCACGGTGGATTGAAACGCCGACCGCCGGCCGGCACGCGCGCATGTTGCGTCGGCATCTTTGAACTCGAACCCACCGTTCGGGTTGAGCTTGCCGAAGCCCTGCGCGGCGCTTCGACAAGCCCGGCGTGAACGGTTGCAGTTGATAGGCGCCGGCTTGATCGTGGGCCCCCCGTCAGCGACACCATTTCTTGACAGTCACAACAACGGAGACAAAACCTTTATGACCACCTTCTCTCGCAGGCCTTTCACGGCACGGGCCGCCCTGGGCGCCACCACCCTGGCCATCTTGGCGCTCGGTGCATCCTCTCCTGCCTGGGCCCAGGGGGCCTACCCCAGCAAGCCCGTCACCATGGTCGTGCCCACCGCAGCCGGTGGCACCACCGACCTGTCGGCCCGCATGCTCGCCCAGGCGCTCACGCCGGTGCTGGGCCAGTCCGTGGTGGTGGACAACAAGGGCGGCGGCAACGGCAGCATTGCGGCGGCGGCCGTCAAGCGCGCCGAGGCCGATGGCTACACGCTCTTGATGCAGTACTCGGGCTACCACGTGATCTCGCCCCACCTGACCAAGCAAAAGCAGTGGGAGCAGGGCGACTTCCAGCCCGTGGCCAACGTGATCTCGGCCCCGCAGATCATCGTGGTGCGCAACGACCTGCCGGTGAAGACGCTGGCCGAACTGGTGGCTTATGCCAAGGCCAACCCCGGCAAGCTCAATTACGCGTCGTCGGGCAATGGCTCGCTGCAGCACGTGACCGGTGCCATGCTGGAGCAGCAGGGCGGCATCAAGATGGTCCACGTGCCCTACAAGGGCACCGGCCCCGCGCTGCAGGACCTGCTGGGCGGCCAGGTGGACCTGACCTTCGGCACCGCGCCGCCCTTCATGCCCCACATCGCCAGCGGCAAGCTGCGGGTGCTGGCCGTCACCGGCAAGGAGCGCCTGCCCAGCCTGCCCGATGTGCCCACCACCGCCGAAGCCGGTTACCCCAAGGTGGACGCGACCTCCTGGTTTGCGGTGTTCGTGCCCGCCTCCGTGCCCAAGCCCCTGGTGGACAAGCTCACCGCCGACATCCGCACCGTGGTGCAGAGCGCAGCGTTCAAGCAAAAGGCGCAGGAGCAGGGCGCCACGGCCGACTACCAGAGCCCCCAGCAGTTGGGCGACAAGGTCAAGGCCGACCTGGCGGGCTGGGCCGGTGTGGTCAAGACGTCGAAGATCGAAGCTGAATGATGTGAGCTGAAAATGGCTGCTGTCGCTGGATAGGAAAGCGCTGGTAGCTATTATTTTCATAGCGATCGGATGTGGGGCCACAATACGCGCCATGTCTGATGTGCATTCCGAAGAACTGTTGGCGCAGGTGGCTGCGCTGCCCGCGCTGCCCGGTGTCTACCGCTATTTCGACGCCCAGGGCGCGCTGCTGTACGTGGGCAAGGCCCGGCACCTCAAGCGCCGCGTGTCGAGCTACTTCACCAAGAACCATGGCGGCACGCGCATCGGCCACATGGTCAGCAAGATCACGCGCATGGAGACCACGGTGGTGCGCTCCGAGGCCGAGGCGCTGCTGCTCGAAAACAACCTCATCAAGACGCTGAACCCCAAGTTCAACATCCTGTTCAGGGACGACAAGAGCTATCCGTATCTCAAGATCACCGGCGTGGCCGGCGGTGCTGCGCGCGGCGAGGCGCCGGGGCAGGTGTTTCCACGCATGGCGTACTACCGCGGCTCGGTCGACAAGAAGCACCGCTACTTCGGGCCGTACCCCAGCGCCTGGGCGGTGAAGGAAACCATCCAGCTGCTGCAGAAAGTCTTCAGGCTGCGCACCTGCGAGGACACGGTGTTCGCCAACCGCACGCGGCCCTGCCTGCTGTACCAGATCAAGCGCTGCACGGGCCCCTGCGTCGACCTGATCTCGCCCGAAGCCTATGCCTCGGACGTGCAGCATGCGGAGGCGCTGCTGCGCGGCGAGACGCAGGAGGTGCTGCAGGCCATGGAAAAGCGCATGATGGCGCACTCCGACAAGCTCCAATTCGAGCAGGCCGCCGAGGTGCGCAACCAGATCCAGGCCCTGTCGCGCGTGCTGCACCAGCAGTCCATCGAGATTGCGGACGACAAGGACGTGGACATCCTGGCGGTGCGGGTGCAGGGCGGCCGTGCCTGTGTGAACCTGGCCATGGTGCGCGGTGGCCGCCACCTGGGCGACCGGCCGTACTTCCCGGTGCATGTGGAAGACGCGGCGGCCATCTTTGCCGAAGAGGCCGAGGACGATGCCGCCGACAGCACGGCGGCGGCCCCGGCGCGGCCGGTGGAAGTGCAGGTGCTGGAGGCCTTCATCGCCCAGCACTACATCGGCGTGCCGGTGCCGCCCCTGCTGGTGACGAGCGAGCCGGTGGACAAGGCGCTGATGGAAGCCCTCACCCAGCAGTCGGGCCTGCGCGTGACGGCGGTGCACCAGCCGCGCGAGCAGCGGCGCGCCTGGCTGGACATGGCGCAAAAGAACGCCAGCCTGCAACTGGCCCGCCTGTTGGCGGAGGAGGGCTCGCAGCAGGCCCGCACCCGTGCACTGGCCGAAGCGCTGGACCTGCCGCCCGAGGATCTGGATCAGCTCACCATCGAGTGCTTCGACATCTCGCACACGGCGGGCGAATCCACGCAGGCATCGTGCGTGGTGTTCCACCACCACAAGATGCAAAGCAGCGAGTACCGCCGCTACAAGATCGAAGGCATCACCGGCGGCGACGACTACGCCGCCATGCGCCAGGTGCTCACGCGCCGCTACAGCAAGGTGGTGGAGGCCGCACGCGAAGCCGGGGGCATCGACTTTGCCGCCGCCCCGCCGCCCGACACCGAGGCCGCTGTGGGGGCCGTCAAGCCCAAGGGCGTGGCGCGCCTGCCCGACCTGGTCCTGATCGACGGGGGCAAGGGCCAGGTGGGCGTGGCGCGCGAGGTCTTCACGGCCCTGGGGCTTGACCTCACGCGCATCGTCGGCGTCGAGAAAGGCGAGGGCCGCAAGGTCGGCCTGGAAGAGCTGGTGTTTGCCGACGGCCGCGAGAAGGTCTACCTGGGCAAGGATTCGGCCGCGCTCATGCTGGTGGCGCAGATCCGCGACGAGGCCCACCGCTTCGCCATCACCGGCATGCGCGCAGCGCGCGCCAAGGTGCGGGTGGGCGGCGGGCAGCTGGAGGAGATTGCCGGCGTGGGCCCCAAGAAGCGTGCGCGGCTGCTGCAGCGCTTTGGCGGCGTGCGCGGCGTAGCGTCGGCCAGCGTGGAAGACCTGGCCACGGTGGACGGCATTTCGCGCGAGCTGGCGGAAGAGATCTACCGGGCGCTGCGCTGACCTGGAGCGTTGCTGCACGATCACATTGGCCGTGCAGGCGGTGCGTGCATGCAACGCGGCGCGTGGGGCCACCCCGGGCCGTGACACAATCGCCGCCATGTTCTGGACGATCCCCACGCTGATGACCTGGACGCGCATTGTCGCGATACCTTTGATCGTGGGGGTGTTCTATGCGCCGCTGGATCCTGCCACCCGCAACCTCATCGCCACGGTGATGTTCGTGGTGTTCGCGGCCACCGACTGGCTCGACGGCTACCTGGCGCGCAAGCTCAACCAGACCTCGTCCTTCGGCGCCTTCCTCGACCCCGTGGCCGACAAGTTCCTGGTCTGCGCGTCGCTGCTGGTGCTGGTGCACCTGCAGCGCGCGGATGTGTTCGTGGCCTTGATCATCATCGGCCGCGAGATCGCCATCTCGGCCCTGCGCGAGTGGATGGCGCAGATCGGCGCCAGCAAGAGCGTGGCGGTGCACATGATCGGCAAGGTCAAGACCACGGTGCAGATGGTGGCCATCCCCTTCCTGCTGTACGACGCCCGGCTGTTCGGCATGATCGACACCGGGGTGTGGGGCACCTGGCTGATCTGGGCGTCTGCCGTGCTCACGGTGTGGTCGATGGTGTACTACCTGCAAAAGGCACTGCCCGAGATCCGGGCCCGCGTGAAGTAGTTCTGGCGCGGCTGCCTCTGCCTGCGCCTGCTTGGCCGGGTGATGCTGCTGTGAGTTCAGTCTTGCAGCGGTTCTTGGGGCTGCTGCCACGCTGGTCAATGCGGCATGGTGGCGGGTGGTGCCGGTGATCCATGCGGCCGCATGGTCTGCTGCGCACTGCCGTGGTGCGAGCGTCCGCCCTGGATGGTGCTGCGGCGCCCGATACGCGCTCCACGTGCACCACAAACGCCTTTCCACGCTGGATTTCAAGCCCCTTTTGCGTCCGCGTGCCTTGCTGCAGGAGGGGTGTCAATACGGAATGCTGCCCATACGGCATGTATGAGACAAAACGGTCCGCACGCCCAGTCGCAGCATGAAATACGACTAGAATTGACCGCTACGCTGCCGCAAAACAGCGTGTTGTATTGACACCCGGAAACTCGATGGCTTTAATCTGATGCAGCAGCCACTGCTGTGTATGCCAGTCATTCCCCCGTCTGCCTTCAACCAGTCTCATTCAGGCTGCGCTTTGGGACGTGTGAAGACCAGATATCCGCGAGACATTCCATCAACTCTTTCCCGAGAGGCTTCTTGTGAACAAAACCGAACTGATTGAGCACATCGCTACCAACGCCGACATCTCCAAGGCCGCTGCTGCGCGTGCCCTGGAATCCACGATTGAGGCCGTCAAGAAGACCCTGAAGAAGGGCGGCACTGTCTCGCTCGTCGGTTTCGGCACTTTCGCAGTGGGCAAGCGGGCCGCACGCACCGGTCGCAATCCCCGTACCGGCGATACGATTAAAATCAAAGCTGCTAAAGTTCCGAAGTTCCGTCCTGGCAAGGCATTGAAAGATGCCTTGAACTGAGGATCAGTTTAGGCGGGGTCCTTAGCTCAGTTGGTAGAGCGGCTCCTTTACACGGAGTAGGTCGGCGGTTCGAGACCGTCAGGACCCACCACCACCGAACAAAGGCGAACGCAAGTTCGCCTTTTGTTTTTTGTCTTCTGAAAGATCGACCATGTTTGAATCCATCCGCAAGCACTCCAAGATCGTCATGATCTTATTGTTCTTGCTGATCATTCCATCGTTTGTGCTGGTAGGCATCGACAGCAACTACTTCTCTGAAAAGAGCCCGGTGGTTGCCCGCGTCGACGGCCACAAAATCAACCAGACCGACTGGGACAATGCACACCGCATGGAAACCGACCGCATCCGCGCTCAGTCTCCCACGGTCGATCCGAAGCTGCTGGACTCGCCCCAATCCCGTTACGCCACGTTGGAGCGCCTGGTGCGCGACCGCGTGCTGGCCGCGGCGGCCAAGGACATGCACATGGTCACCAGCGATGCGCGACTGGCCCGCAGCCTGCAGGAGATCCCTGCCATCGCCAACCTCAAGCGCGCGGACGGCACGCTCGATGCCGAAGCCTACCGCGCGCTGGTCGGAAGCCAGGGCCTCACGCCCGAAGGCTTCGAAGCCAACGTGCGCCGTGATCTGTCGGTCAACCAGGTCATGGGCGGCGTGATGGGCTCGGCCTTCGGTACCGACGCGCAGATCAAGCTGGCGCTGGACCCCCTGTACGAGCGGCGCGAAGTACAGATCGTGCGCTTCAAGGCGACGGACTTCGCCTCCAAGGCCGAACCTACCGATGCGGAGCTGGAGGCTTACTACAAGGCCCACACCGCGCAGTTCCAGCAGACCGAACAGGCCGCAGTGGAATACGTGGTGCTCGACCTGGACAGCGTGCGCGCCGGCATCACCCTGAGCGAAGACGACCTGCGCACCTACTACAAGGAAAATCTCGCGCGACTGTCGGGCAAGGAAGAGCGCCGCGCCAGCCACATCCTCATCAACGCACCCAAGGACGCCCCGGCGGCCGATCGCGAAAAGGCCAAGGCCCGCGCAGAAGAACTGCTGGCCCAGGTGCGCAAGACGCCGTCGAGCTTTGCCGAGGTGGCCAAGAAATCGTCGGACGACAAGGGCTCTGCCGTCGCTGGCGGCGACCTGAACTTCTTCGGCCGCAATGCGATGGTCAAGCCGTTCGAGGACGCAGCCTTTGCGCTCAAGAAGGGCGAGATCAGCGATGTGGTCGAGTCGGACTTCGGCTACCACATCATCCAGCTGACCGACATCAAGACGCCCCGCCAGCCCACCTTCGAGGAACTGCGTCCTTCGATGGAAGCCGAGCTCAAGCAGCAGCAGGCGCAAGCCAAGTTCGCCGAGGTGGCCGAGTCGTTTGCCAACGGCGTGTACGAGCAGGCCGACAGCTTGCAGCCCGTGGCCGACAAGCTCAAGCTCAAGGTGCAAAAGGCCACCGGCGTCACGCGCACGCCCACCCCCGGCGCCCAGGGCCCGCTGGCCAACAGCAAGTTCCTGGAGGCCCTGTTCTCCGCCGACTCGGTACAGAACAAGCGCAACACCGAAGCGGTTGAAGTCGGCACGAGCCAGATGGCTGCAGGCCGCATCACCGAATACACCCCTGCACGTGCCCTGCCACTCGACGAAGTGCGCGCACGCGTGAAGTCGCTGTTCATCGCCCAGCGCGCGGCCGAGCAGGCGCGCAAGGAAGGCGAAACCAAGCTGGCGGCCTGGAAGGCCAACCCCGCGGCTGCCACCGGCCTGCCTGCGGCGGTGGAGATCTCGCGCGAGCAGCCGCAGGGCCAGTCGCGCCAGGTGATCGACGCCGCACTGCGCGCGCCGTCGGACGGCCTGCCAGCCTTTGCCGGTGTTGACCTGGGCTCTGAAGGCTACGCGGTGGTCAAGGTGAACCGTGTGGTCCCACGCCAGGCACCGGACGCGCAGCGCGCCCAGCAAGAGCGCCAGCAGTATGTGCAGTGGTGGACCACGGCCGAAGGCCTGGCGTACTACGAGCTGCTCAAGCAGCGCTTCAAGGTGCAGATCAAGGCACCGCGTCCAGACACCACGGCGCAGGTCACTGCAGAAAATTAAGCCGGGAAGCCCGGTACGTGAAAATCTCGGGCTATAATATGAATCTACGGTGGCTGTAGCTCAGTTGGTAGAGTCCAGGATTGTGATTCCTGTTGTCGTGGGTTCGAGCCCCATCAGCCACCCCAAAAAATGCTAGTAAAAACAAGGACCTTCGGGTCCTTGTTTCGTTTCAGGGGCACGCCCGGGGCGAAGCGGGAATCGCTGACTGCTGTTCTGGTGCTTTAGTCGCCTGATCGGGCTTCCAGACTTCGGCGGGTCTTTTGTGCCTCGGAGCAACTCGACTTACCCCGAACCTGCGCGGGCTGGTCCCACGGTCGCCACGCACTCCCCGCACACGCCATGTTCCACGGCGTTGTTCGCACACTCGCGGTTGAAGTCAGCTTCTACCTGTCGGCACTTGACCCGCTGTCGGTTGGCCATGGCAAATGCCGGTAGGGGGGTGCGGATAAAAACTTGGACTGGT
Source organism: Acidovorax sp. Leaf191 (assembly GCF_001424425.1). Taxonomy (GTDB): domain Bacteria; phylum Pseudomonadota; class Gammaproteobacteria; order Burkholderiales; family Burkholderiaceae_C; genus Acidovorax. The sequence continues at coordinate 402,892 of NZ_LMPT01000019.1, read as the reverse complement.
TTTATGCCGCAAGTCGCTCCCCAGGTAGGCGCTGTCGAGCAGGGCTTCCGCTTTAAGGGTGGTGACCCTTCGAACCCGGCAAGCTGGGAACGTGTGTAGTCTTTACTGGCCCTGGTACTTGTTCCAAGGGCTGTCCTCATTCGCATGAGGTACGGCCGGTGCGGTGGAGGTGTCCTGCGCTGGCGCTGGTGCCACTAGTTGGGGCGTAGCTGGAGCGCCCCGTGTAGCTTTCTCGATGTAGGGATCCGCCACCAGAAGTGCCAGCAATAGCCACGCGGTGACGAAGAACGCGTTCGGCCACAGCGCCCGCGCGCGCTGGCGGGCGACGGCGAAGTAGAGACCGAAGGCCACGCCGGCGACGATCAGTGGGACCAGCCAGGTGCTCAGCCAAACGAACGCTGGCTGGGTGTCGTGCTTGATCAGGGGGTTGGCAGCGGCGGCCAGCATCATGGCACCGATGTGCAGTGCAGGACGTAGGAATCGGGATGCTGGGGGCTGCTCAGGTGTCAACGTAGTCATGAAAAGCCCTCTCAGGTGGCGGCTATTTGGGTCCTCAATCGTAGTCGGAAACTCTTTTTGGGAGATCAGGCGACGTGGAAGCCTTGGTTCAGACAGGCGGATACCAGGCGTCTTCCGTAACGCCGAAGTCCCAGCACCGATAGCACCAGCGCTACTATTTGATCGCCGAAGAGAAGCACGATCTCCAGGAAGGGCACTTCCAATCCCAGCGCAAGCGTTGCCAGTCCGAAGAGTGAAAATGGTAGGTGGACGAAGCCCATGATTGCGTAAGCCAGCCCTATCAGGATCAGGTAGGGTTTGCTCTTGGACGTATAGCTGCCAAGAAAGAAGGTCGGCAGCAACAAGGGCCAAACCAAGCAGATCACTTGAAAGCCAAGCATGTACGCGATCGCTGCCATGTCTGGCGAAGATGCCACCGCCGAGCTGGCCATGCAGGCGCCAGTGGACACGGCAACTAGGACATTTCTAGATTTTTTATTCATATCTCACTCCTCCTGGTGCCACTCTATCAGGGCGGATGAGCCTCCGCGCACGATGCCCGGCTTAGGGTTTACCGCTTTTCCCTGTGCACGAGAGACTGCCGGGATGGAAACCCACTACATCAGACTGCGCGCCCGAAGGGCAGCTAAAAGGTAAGCGCTGCGCCGCGTGCGTTGGAACGTGGATGTGTGCTCGGAGGCCGTTGCTCTTCATGAGCGTGCGGCGGACTGCTCTCTACAAACAGCCCCCCATCGCACAACTGGCGGCCGCGAAATCGAGTCTGACTATCAGCTCGGAGCGCCTTGCGATTGCATGGAGCGAAGTAGCTCATCAAACGCATCAATCAACGGCTCAGGAACAGGCGTCGAAAGCTGAACCGCTTTCGTGTGCTCCCCCAGTGCGAACAAACTTTTGGCAAAGTCTGGCCGCTGGCTTTCGGACATGGAGAGCAGCAAAGCAGAAACGCCAACTCTGAGCGCGAGCACCTCGCCTTGTAGCGCCGCAATCATTCGTTGCTCTGGGGTCAAAATAGTCATGAGAAGCCCTCCCGGGTGATGGTTGTGTGAGAACTCCATCGTAGTCCGGGAGGGCTTTTCTTCAAGCCCGGCATAGGGTTTCACGTCTGAGTGTTCAGGAGGAACAGTGGGGCATGGCAAACACCAACCCCGGCCCCTGGAACCAATACAACACACCCTCGACCGAAGGCAGCGATGGACCTTGGAAACGTTACCCCGCGGGGAATGTTGATCCACCGTCTCGCACTCTCACCGACTACGCTCGCGACGTAGCCGCCACAGCCGTGAAGGGCGCTATCGGCGTCCCCGAGGCAGCCGTTGGCTTAGCCGATCTCGTGGCCGGGGGCCAAGTCGGCAAGGCCTTGGAAAACGAGGACGGCCCGGTAGGCCTGCGCTTTAAACAGGCCAAGGACGTTGCCAACGACTGGCACTCCGACGCCACCAAGGAAGCGCAGCGTAAGTTCCAGGCAGCCGACGGCATCGTGGACAAGGCCATCACGGCGGTGCAGAACCCCTCCACCATCGGCGTCGGCGTCGGTGAATCCATCCCCGGCATGGTTGCCGGTGGCGCTGTCGGGCGCGGCCTGATGGCGGCGATCCGCTGCGTGCGGTCCTTGCCATCTCGCGCACCTTCTTCCACACGTCGGGCATCTTCACCACGATGGGCTGCTCCGGGTTGTCCCGGTTCCAGTCCGCCAGGCGCTCCCGCACCCGCTCGAGCGCGGCGTCGTCCTTCTCGAACAGCGCCTTCGCCCACTGCGCCTTGATGTCGCTGCTGGTCTGCGTGTAGAAGGCCTTGCCGCGCTGCATGAAAGAGTTGGACTCCTGCACCTGGGCCACGCTGTGCGGCTGGAACCCGATTGCCTTGTAGATTGCCTCATCCAGCGTGGTGTCGATCACCTTGTAGCCCTTGGTGTCCTTGTAGATTCCGCTGGTGGCCATGTCGATGCCCTTGACCGCATTCCGCACGGCGGCCGGCGACACCTCCAGCGCCGCGCCGCCAACGTCGCCCGTCAGCGCCTTGCGCGCACCCGTGAACCCGCGTGCGACCAGGTCGCCGGCCGGCCCCACCACCTCGAGCAGATCCCGCTCGCGGCTCTGCTTGGTCAGCAGCAGGCCGGTATCGGGCAGCAGATTGCCCATACCCAGTCGGCCGGAGATGTCGATCGGCGCGCCGGGCAGCCAGGACACGCCCTGCTCCACGAACTCTCCCAGCTCCTTGCCGATGTACTCGCGCATCACCTGCTTGGAGCTCAGGTTGTAGCCCATGAGCTGGCCCACGCCGTCGATCAGGTCCTCCAGATCCTCCACGAACGGCAGCCCTCCGCGATCGCGCCCTCGATCACGCGTCGCGGGATCCCTTGGCGGCCTGCTGCTGCACTAGCGGGTTCATGGCCGCACGGGCAGCGTCGTCCGCGCTCTGCTTGGCCATGCCCTTCGTGCCCTGAGCCAGCATGGTCTCGGCGTCGCCGATGCCCAACTTGTTCGCGACGCGGCCGCCGAGCACACCCAGGCCGGTAGTGGCGACGCCGGTGGCGCCAGCCAGGCCGGCATGCGTGGGGGTGAGCAGGCCGTCGGGGGTTTCCTGTCGGATCTGTTCAGCGGCTGAGCCAGCCGCCACTACACCCTCTCCCGCGGCACCAGCATCGGCCGCGCCCGTGGCACCCATCCGACCCAGGCGGGTCGCCGAAACCGCGCCGAAGGCACTGCGCGGTCAGATGCGTGAGATGGCACGGGAAAACGGGCAGCCCGGTATAGGGCTGGGGGTTTCGGGCGGGGCCCGGAATCATCCCCAGCCATGAAAACCGAAACCATCGACGCTCTCGCCACAGCTGGCAGCCGCACCACCGGGGGCGGTGCCGTCGTTGGCTTTCTTGGCTGGCTTGCCTCGTCCCAAGCCATTGGGCTGCTGGGCATCGGCATCGCGCTGCTGGGCGCGCTCGTGAACTGGCATTACAAGAGCGAGGCCAACCGGCGCCACGCCGAGGCGCATGAGCTGCGCATGGCACGCCTGCGCCGGGGCATGGACGGTGCGACCGACCTTGGCACTCTTGGAGCTGACGAATGAGCGCCCAGGGCCAGGCCAATTTGTGGCCGTCCCTCGGTGCCGCCATCTTGGCCATCCTGGGCGGAGTCCTCGCCGTGGAGAAGGGCTATGTGAACAACCCCGCAGATCCAGGCGGCGAAACGAACCACGGCATCACGGTGGCCATAGCGCGGAATGAAGGCTATACCGGCCCAATGCGCGAGCTGCCGAAAGAGCGCGCGGAGGCCATCTACATTCGGGACTACGTGTCCCGCCCAGGATTTGACCGCGTAATCGCCATCTCGCCGGCCGTGGGCGAGAAGCTCGTGGACGCGGGGGTGAATACAGGGCAGGCCCAGGCCTCGCGCTGGCTCCAGCGGGCACTCAATAACCTGAGCCGCGGCGGCCAGGACTATGCGCTGGTATAGGTGGCCGGACAGATCGGCAAACAGTCCGTGGCGGCCTATCAGGCGCTGGAGCGCAAGCGCGGGCGCGTGAAGGCCTGCGAGATGGTGCTCAAGCTCATCGACGCCCAGCAGGGCAACCACTACATGAACTTGGGCAAGCCCATGTTCATCGTGGGCTGGACCGACAACCGGCTGGGCAACGTGCCGCTGGCGCGCTGCGCAGACTCCGTGCGCAAGGAGTGATCCCATGAACCTCAGCCTTATCACCCATTTGGTCTCGGCAATCGTCGCGGCGGCAGGCGTTTGGATTTTCCAGGATGCGCGCTGGGAGGCTGACGTAGCCGACATGCGCTTCGCAGCGGCCGACAACCAGCTGCAGGCCGTGACCAAAGCTCGCGCCACCGAGCGCGCCGTCAACAAAACCTACCAGGAGGCCCTGAATGCTGCCCGCACCCGTGAAGCGCTTTTGCGCACTGAACTTGATCACCTGCACCGTGTTTCTGACGGCCTGCGGGACCAGTCCGCCGAAGCTGTCCGCCGACTCGCTGAAGCTCCCCCCGCCGCCGTCCTTGAGTACGCCACTGCCCTCGGAGCAGTATTCAACGACTGCCGCGCCGCGTATGCAGGGATGGTCGAAAAAGCTGATGGGCACGCAGGTGATGTCGCCACCCTGAGAAACGCATGGCCGTCAACCTCCCAAAAGTGATACCAAGCATCTGTATTCGCAAAGGCGTTGTGCATAACCAAACGCAACAAAGCAAGACTGGGTAGCCGTTGTTCATCGGCTAGGCTGGGTGGCGCCTTGAGTGCAATACCCCACCGTGTCGCGGTGGTTGTCAACAAACTGGAGTTTCGATGACCCTTAGAGCTTTTGTGACAGTGGCTGTGCTTGCAACAGCAAATGTGCATGCTGCAACTACAGTTCTCTACGTTCAACCTAGTGTTGGCTCGGTTTCTTCAATATTGAACGGCACGCCTATCCCAGATGTCGCGACCATCAGGACGTTCGATGTGGGAACGGTTAGCCAGGTTCCATTCTGGAACGTCTCTTCCTTCACGGGGCTTTCCACCCCTGTTGGCGAGAGCGCAAATTGGGAGCGCACGGTCGATTCCACCTGGAATGGCTCAACGGCTGTGCAGGCGTACCAAAATAGCGTTGGGTTTCAACTGCATACCTACTCGTCGCCGGTTGTATCTGGTCGACCTCTGAAGACGATCAACCTTCATCTGGACTTTTCTGAGAGCAAGTTTGTACGCCCTTGGGGAGGCCAGTATGGTCAAAACGCGAAGTTGTGCATGGGCTTCTACGCCGCTGTTCCGAGCTCATGGTCTGGAGACGGCTCAACGAACTCCTCCGGCGCGAACTTCACGTTTCGTGATGTGAGCTCAGGTAGGACATTCACGGTGGGCGTTATGCTGTACTCGTCTGGCAACATACAAGATTTTGTCGGATACGACGGCGGCCAAGGCGGTACGAACATGCCTATGGTGGGCAGCTATTACGGAGCTCAACAATACATTACGACGACGCCAGGATCAGGTTTTGCCCGCCAATCAACTTGGAACAACGACACTTGGTTCGGCTTCTGCATGACTCCTCAAAACATCAATACAGTCGTTGCCGCAGTAAATGCCAGCCTACCGGCCGGTCAGCCACTTTTTACGGCAGCTAACTTAGGCTTGGGCACATCCATTATCGGCACCGAAATTTTCACAGGTGACACCGGCACGAGTAACGGTCACATGGCCGCACGCTTCCGTGAGTGGGCTATCTTGATCGAGCACTGATCAAGTCCGCCTCGACGCACAATTTCAAAACCCGCGGCGGGGCGTTAAGTTTTGCTTTCTGATGAAGTCGGCCGGCCTGCGCCGATGGAATTGCACACGGTGCAGCCGCCGGTTCCCTATAAGAAGGCGCTCCTGTGAAACGGACTGTGCTGGGAGCTCCTTCAGCGTCTTGGTCTAGCAATGCAAGGCGCTATCGTTTCATTGGAGCTGCCGTCCCAGGTGGTGCTGCTGGCGCGGTAGGGGCACTTGGTCCACTTCCCGAACCAGATGTACTCGTCGAAACTTGAGGTGTACCAATCTGAGCGGGGATAACGCTCGGCCGTGAAGTAGTTGGTTGTTGCGATCCCACTCCTTGAGGCGTGCCGGTACCCACAGCATTGCTGGTTCCGGATCCAACGGCTTGTCTTGGAGCCCCTACCTCCGTCGGCTTTTGCGTGGCCATGGGCGGTGCCACCGGTGGTGCGGCGTGTGTCTCTGAAGGAGTTTGGGAGGGTGGCGCCGTGGGGGTCTGAGATGGTGTCGTGGAGACTTCTGGCGCTGTGGTCTGCGGCGGGGGTACCCCCGGCACAATTTGAGCGGGCGGATTTGCCCCCTGCGCGGCTACAGTGGATGCCGCTGTTACAGCGGCGGCAAGCAAAGTGATCGTTGAAATGCGCATCGTTGTCTCCTAAAAGTGAGTCAACTCTGCGCCTGCCCAATATGAATGGAGCGTCAGTATTTTTCCCGCCTTGCAGTGCGAATCCGTCTGCGCGAGGACTGGCGCGTCAGGGTCTCAGGCGCGCAAGAGCAGTCAATTCCGACCATTAGTCTCTGGCCCCTGTTCTGGAGGCCAACTCACGGTTCTCGAGCACCAACATCCCACGTCGAGCGGGCTTGTTCTTTGTCGTGTGGAGCACTTTACGGCAGCAAGAGCATCCCGCGCCTGCCGTCCGCACGGATGATGGAGGGGTGGTCTGCGCCCGACTCCACGGGCACGCCCGCCAGTGAACCGGGATAGACGTTCCCCACCTCTGGCACATGCGCGGCCAGCGCCTCACGGTGCTCACTCTGGAACCGCTCGAAATCAGCCGGTGGCAGTTCGAGCCGCGCCGGTGGCGGCCGGCCCGAGCGGTGCTCGGCGTAAACGGCTTCCACCAAGAATGCAAGGAGCTGGTGCTCCGATGAGTCCGCGTGGCGGGTATCGGTCATTGCCCGGTCAACGGGCTTTCCTTCCCGTCTACAGCAATCACGACCCCGGGCGATGCGTCGTTGGAAGGTCTTGAAATCCGTGCCGCGGCCTGTCCACCCGACCGATCCGAACGCTGTCGCCCGGGCGCAGGACTTGGTCCGCGACGGACTCATCGAAGCGGTGCTGAGCGAGCCCGCCGGGTACAACGCCACTGTGATCTCAATCACGCCCGAAGGTGCAACGAGACTGTTGCCAAGCGCTCCAGTTCAGTAGTACATTGCCGACGTCCGGGCTCCAGCGAACCCGGCCGCACGGGAAAACTCTCGTGTACAGCCGAGTGGTCAAGCCCCGTCGCCCGACCTGATCAGCAACTGACAACGGGAATAGCTTCAAAACTATTCCGTCGTCATGTCCAGATTGGTCACACTCAGAACCCGAGCTTTCTTCTCCCAACAGTGCCGTTGCATCTACTGCAGCCTGCCCGTTTGGGAACCCCCCTACAAAGACCGCTTTGCTGAGGCGCTTGGCGTTCCCGAGCCGCTCATGCGCTATCTGCAGTCGACGGCTGAGCACCTTGTGGCGAAGCAGGACGGCGGCACCGGTTCCCCGTTGAACGTGGCCGCGGCATGCTGGTGGTGCAACTGGAAACGGCATGCGCATCGACCAAATTGCGCGCCCGGGCCAGTGCAGTTTCGAGACGAGGTGCGTAGGCAGATGGTTGCCCGGCTGTGGCATCCAGCGGCGCGCTGGGTCAATAGTCGGCGTTGACGTCAACCCGCGAGAATTCTTCCCTGGAACTTCCCTGGCGCTTCAGACCGTAGCCGGGTTTCATTGGAGAAAAAGTGGCCTGCCCGGAGGGACTCGAACCCCCGACCTATTGCTTAGAAGGCAATTGCTCTATCCGGTTGAGCTACGGGCAGATGGATGGGTGTCGGCCGCAAAGGCCGAAGCGCTGGCATGGTGCGGGCCATGCATTGAAATTGCCCTGGCCGCATGCCGCTGCGCGAACCCTGGATCATACCTGCGGCGGCGGGGCATGTTCTGGCCGCCGGGCGGCATTTGCGGGTTGTAATCGCAAGTTGATGGCGGATGCGGGTATAACGGAGTGGCGCTCGTGCCGCGCGCCTGCCCGTTTCCTACTCCACCTCTGCCCATGCCACACAGCGTCAATCTCATCAGCACCATTGCCGCGGCGCTCGGGCTGGCGCTGGCGTTGGGGTTCGTGGCCGCGCGGCTCAAGCTGCCTGCGCTGGTGGGTTACTTGCTGGCCGGTGTGGTGATCGGGCCTTACACACCCGGTTTCGTGGCGGACATGGCCATGGCCAGCCAGTTGGCCGAAATCGGCGTGATGCTGCTGATGTTCGGCGTGGGCCTGCATTTCTCTTTCGGCGACCTGCTGGCGGTGCGCCGTATCGCTGTGCCCGGGGCGGTGGTGCAGATGATGGTGGCCACAGCGCTGGGCATGGCGCTGGCCGTGTGGTGGGGCTGGAGCTGGGGCGGGGCCCTGGTGTTCGGCCTGGCGCTGTCGGTGGCGAGCACGGTGGTGCTGCTGCGCGCGCTGGAGACCTTGGGAATTCTCGACAGCCACACCGGGCGCATCGCGGTGGGCTGGCTGGTGGTCGAAGACCTGGCCATGGTGCTGGTGCTGGTGCTCTTGCCGCCGTTGGCGGGTTCTCTGGGAGGCAACGGCGCCCAGGGCCAGGCGGTTGATGGCGCGGCACTGTGGACGACGCTGGGATGGACCTTGTTGCAGGTGGGCGGCTTTGTGGCGCTGATGCTGCTGGTCGGGCGCCGCCTGTTTCCGTGGGTGCTCTGGCAGGTGGCCCGCACCGGGTCGCGCGAGCTGTTCACGCTGTGCGTCGTGGCGGCTGCGGTCAGCATCGCGTTCGGCTCTGCGGCGCTGTTTGGCGTGTCGTTCGCACTGGGGGCGTTCTTTGCGGGCATGGTGATGCGCGAGTCGGAGTTCAGCCACCGCGCCGCCGAGGAGTCATTGCCGCTGCGCGACGCTTTCGCCGTGCTGTTCTTCGTGTCCGTGGGCATGCTGTTCAACCCCTCGGTGCTGTGGGACCGGCCGGTGCAGGTGTTGGCCGTGGTGGCCATCATCATGCTGGGCAAGACGCTGGCGGCAGCCGCCCTGGTGCTGGCCTTCCGCTACCCGCTCAATACGGCGCTGACGGTGTCTGCCAGCCTGGCACAGATCGGCGAGTTTTCGTTCATCCTGGTCGCGCTGGGTTCGTCACTGGGCCTGTTGCCGGCCGAAGGTGCCAGCCTGGTGCTGGCGGGCGCCTTGATCTCGATGGCGCTGAACCCGATGCTCTTTCGCGCGATTGCGCCGCTGCAGGACTGGCTGCGGGCTCGCTCGGCACTGGCGCGGCGGCTGGAGCAGCGGGACGACCCGCTGGCCGAGTTGCCCATGACCACCGATTCGCGCTATCTGGCGCGGCAGGTGGTGCTGGTGGGCTACGGCCGGGTCGGGCGCCGGGTGGCGGCGGCCCTGGCGGCCAACGACATTCCCTACGTGGTGGCGGAGCAGAACCGCGAACTGGTGGAGTCGCTGCGGGAGTCCGGCGTGGCGGCCGTGTTTGGCGATGCGGTGGACCCGGCCGTGCTCATCCAGGCACACATTGCACGCGCGGCGATGCTGGTGATCGCCACGCCCGACACCTTGAACGTGCGACAGATCATCGGCACGGCGCGCATGCTCAACCCCCACATCGAAGCCGTGGTACGCAGCCACAACAGCGACGAGGCCCGTCGGCTCACGCAGGAGTGCGACAGTGCGGTGTTCCTGGCCGACGAGGCGCTGGCCCAGGCCATGTCGCGCTACGTCGTGGAGCGCACAGAGACACGCCGCGCCCGGGCGACGGCCCCCGCGGCGCTGCACAGCCGCATCTGAATATCTGCCAAAAGCCGTGCTACCGCTGGATAGGTGGCTGTTTTATGCTATCGAATAGATAGCTGAGTGGAGAAATAGCGATTGGGTGTGGGTCTGCTGCGACTGGCCCGCTGCAGCAGGCTGGGGGGGCACTGGTGCGTGCAGAGTCGACACCCTGGCACAACAACGCGCTGGGCGCGGCCTGCCAAACTGCCCGTGGTCACACGCTCAAGCCCGATATGAGGCCCAGCCCATCTGCACAGCCCGAGCCCGAGCATGAGCCTGAGGCAGCGGCTGTCGCCTCAATCCGTTTCTTCAAACACCAGCGACGGGTTGCTCATGATGCGCGCGGTCTGGCCCAGGTCGTCGATCACGCGGTTGGCAAAGTAGCTGTTCTGCGTGTCCGGCTCCAGCGCCGCCACCGCCAGGTTGGCGCGTGGCTGGTTCAGCGGGATGTAGAAGCTGCCGGCAGGCACGTCGATCGCGCTGCGCATCGGGGTCACCTGCACGCGCACGATGCCGGTGCCTCCGGCGATGGTGCCGATCACATCCTGCCGGTCGCCGGACTCGCGCGAGGTTTCGCGGTAGGTGTCGGCGAGGGCAGAGCCAGGTTCGGCCACGCGCATCACCTGCAGTCCCAGCAGTTTCAGGCGCTCCACGGCGGCGGTGGAGCTGGCCGACAGCCAATAGCCGCAAGGCCGGGCGCGGGTCTTGGTGGGACGCAGCGTGAGCGAGGAGTTCCACTCGACGCGGATGGGGCGCACCGCCCCGGTGTCGGGGTCCAGAAACTCCAGCTCGCGCTGGGTGGGGGTGGCTGCAGCCTCGATCACGACCTGATCACGGCAGGCCTGCGCGCTGATGTCGCGCGCCACGAAGGAACGCACCTGCTCCAGGTTGGCGGCACGCTCGGCCGTGCTGCGCAGCGCGCTGGCGATGGCGGTGACCTGCGAATGCACCCGGCGCTGGATGTGCATGCGGCCGATGCCCACGCCGCGCGTTTCGATCAACAGGCTCACCGCGTTCTTCAGCCCGTTCACATTGCGGCCCGTGTCGGGTTGCGTGCCCCCCATGGAGATGCGCTTGTCGTCGGGGTTGTTGGAGGTGGTGTAGTACCAGTCGCTGGTCAGGCCCTGGGCCTTGAGTGCGGCCACCATGGGCTGGTGGTACCACTCCTGCGATGCCTTGGTGAGGAACTCAGGGTAGTTGGCCGTGGTGGTGTACTGCAGCAGCGTGTCGTAGCGCTGGATGGCATTGAACTTCTGCAGATAGCGGCCCGCCACGGTGTATTCGTGCGCGTCCACCACCAGGATGGGGCGGTACTCATTCACTACGCCGGCCAGGGCACGTGCCTCGGGGGTGTTCAGCAGCAGGTGGTCGCGGTTCATGTCCACGCCGTTGGCCGTGACCCGTGTGCCCGCCGCGGCTCCGTCAGGATTGGCGCGGGGAACAATCACCACGTTGATGCGGTCGAGCAAAGGCTCCAGCAACCCCTGGGTCAGCTCGCGGCTGATGACGAGCAATGCTTCGGCCCCTGCGGGTTCATCGCCGTGCTGTTGGCCGATCAGAACGACCGTGGGGCGGCCGCTGTTGTCCAGCTGCGCAGGGGACGTGCCCGGGGCGCGTGTGGCCAGCAGGCCCAGGATGGGTTCGCCGCGCTGCGACATGCCCAGGTTGAGCAACCGGGTGCGGGTGGCACCGCGCTGCGCCGGGTCGTCCAGCGACTGCAGCCACTGGGCCAGCTCTGCGTTCGTGGTGAAAGCCCTGCGGTCTGCGGCAAGCCCCGGCGTAGCGTAGGCCACCGCGGGGTCGGGGAACTGGGCCGCCACCGCCGCGCCGTAAGGTGGCGACATCGGGCCGTCGTTCTGCACCACCAGCGGAGCGGGCGGCGGCAGCGGGCTCGCCACCACGCCCTGGCTTGGGCCGAGGGGCTGCGTTGGCCGGGGCGCCGTTGCCTGACCCAGCGGTGCAGGCACCACCGTGCCTTTCTGAGCGCGGCTGGGCAGCGGGGCTGGCGCATTGGGCCGCGCTGTGGGTGTGGAAGGCCAGGGCGGCAGCGGCGTGCTGGAGCATGCCGTCAGCAGCACCGCCGCCAGAACGGCAGAGATCTTCCAGGGCGTCTGCGGCGACCAGGCGGAGAAGGGTTGGGGCTCCGCGCCGCGCGTGCGCCGAAAGAAGGTGTGCATGGTCATGGTGGTTTTGCCAGTGGGGCCGCTGGGCGGCTTTGTTACGGCGATGTTACCTGCGCACCTGCCCGCTCCGGTGTCAGCGTACATCCCGTTGCAAACCTGTGGTTGACAGCTCGGTCGTGCCCGGCCGCCCTATGGCTTCGTCACGGGATCAAAAGGAGGAGGCGGCATGGATGGCCCGGGTGCCGCGGCAGAGGATGCTGCTGTGGTGGCCTGGGGCACGGGAGAGTGCGCCTGCGGCCTGTCGGGCGGTACGCCGCCGGCCGCCGCTGTGTCTTGTCGTGCGTCTGCCTGCATCCTCAGGCGCAACAGGGCCCGCACAAAGCCGTGGTCGGACCGGGAGCGGTCACGCCCTTCGTGCAGATGGTCGTTGAAGTAGTCGACCCGGCGCACGTCGCCGATGCTGTTGCGGCCGTTGTGCAGGAACTCCTCGCTGACCAGGATCTGGTCCAGCACGCTGGGCGAGCCCTGGTGGATGTGCGAGTACGCGACATCTTTCTTGAGCGCGGCGTCTCCTTGCAGTTCATAGGCATTGAACAGGGCCACGTCCCGCGCGCCGCGGTCGTAGGCGATCTCGTTGGTGGCGCAGATCAGTTGCGTGGTGACGCTGTCGGGCGTGTCGTTGAAGTCGCCCAACACCACCAGGGGCACGCTGGTGCGGTGCAGCAGGTCGATCACCAGGCAGCGCAGCGCCATGGCCTCGGCCCCGCGCATGATCAGCGAGCGCAGCGAAGCCAGGGCCATCACCTTGGGGTCGCTGCGGTCCTCCAGCGGGTGGCCTTGCGCATCCTGCAGGAACTTGGGCCGCTTCGACTTGAGGTGGGCGGTGAGCACGTTGAGCGTCTGTCCATGCTTCATGTGCAAGGTGACGACCAGCGGAGGGCGCTCGAAGCGCAAGTGCCGGCCCAGGCCAGGCACATCGACCTCGAAACCTGGCGGAAACTCTGCGAACGACTGCAGGGCGTCCACCTTCAGCCGCGTGGCGATGCCTACGCGCGGCGTGCCCTGGGCGCCACCGCCATGGACTGCCCCGTTGTTCTCGGCACCGGGCACCGCCACGAAGTCATAGCGCAGGCCGCTGCGGCCTATAGCGCCCTTCAAGGCCGCATCGTCCCAGACCTCCTGCACTGCCAGCACATCGGCGTTGAGGGTGCGAAACCGGTCTCCGAGCCAGGTGAGCTTGCGGTCGAACTCGGCCTGGGTATACGGGTCCTGGTTGTCATAGAACATGCGCCCGGGGTTGGCCAGGTTCAGCACGTTGCAGGTGGCCACCATCAGGGTGGCCAGAGGAACTGGAATGTCGTTGGGGCGCATGGCGGTGAGCGGGATGGGGCAAAGGATGCGTGCACCCCGCACAAAGCCGGAGCGGCTCAGCCCATGGGTTGCAGCGCGTGGCCAGAGAGCACATGCAGGCCGGCTGGGAGTGACTGTACGGCATGCACCAGCGCGTGGGCCACATCCGCGCCCGGGCGGGCACGGTAGCGCGCCGGCAGGACGGGGTCGAGCCAGCGAAACAGCGTGATGGACAACGATTCCGCATGGCGCGGCGCCTGTTGCAGGGCCGTCCGCTCGCCGATGAGCAGGGAGGGGCGCGCGATCACCAGGGTCTCGAAACCCAGGGCCTGCAGGTCGCGTTCGACCTCGCCCTTGACCCGGTTGTAGAAGATGCGCGAATGCGGGTTGGCACCCATGGCCGTGACCACGCCGCAGCGTGTGGCGCCGGCCGCGCGCGCGGCGCGGGCCGTGGCCAGCACGGCGTCGTGGTCGACCGCCCGAAAGGCGCTCTGGCTGCCTGCCGCGGCGATGGTGGTGCCCAGCGTGATGTAGACATCATCCACGGGCGGCAGGGCGGGCAGGGCCGCAAAGTCCACGGCGTGAAGGTGCAGCCGTGGGTGGGTCAGTGCTGGCGCGCGCCGGCCCTGGGCATGCAGCACATGCACCGCAGGGGGTGCCGGTGCTGCCGCGTCCGCTGAACGGGATGGATCAGCGGTTAAAAGATCCGCGAGGACCGCCTGGCCCACGAGGCCCGTTGCCCCGGCCACCACCGCCACCCGCGCCTCCGCCATAGCCGCCTCCTCCACCGTTGCCACCACGATAACCGCCGCCACGGCGGCCGCCGCCCATGCTGTCCACGCTGGTGCGCATCGGGTCGGGCTGGCCGCCCGCGCCATGGCCGGAAGCGCGATGCCCCGGGTTGCTATGGCCCGAATGCGTGCCCAGGTGGGCGTCAGGGCGGGGAGGTTGCGAGTCGTCGTAGCGGGGCGCACCGCCACCGCCGTAGCCGCCACCACCACCGCCGGAGCGGCCGCGTGCAGGTGCCTGGCCGCCAGCGCGTGCTCCGCCACCGCCACCACCACCTGCACGGCCGCCACGCGGGCCGTTGTTGCCGCCACCACCGCCGGCGCCGGCACTTGCGCCGCCGCCAGCGCGGCCACCACGGCCGCCGCCGTTGCCGCCACCCGCAGGGCGGGGGCCGCGATCGCCGCCGCCACCACCACCACCGCCGCCAGCACCCTGGCCGGCCTTGTTGGTGCGGATGCGTTCCATCATTTCGCTGCGGGCGGCCTTGGCGGCAGCCTGCATCACGTCACGGCTCGGGGGCTTGCCTGCGCCGCCCCAGATGGTCTGGCGGCCCATGGCGATGGGCTCGGCCTTTTCACCGGCGTCGGGGCCGAAGCCTTCGATGACCTGCACGGGAATCTGCTGCTTGGTGAAGCGCTCGATGTCCATCATGAAGCCTTCTTCGTCCATGCAGACCAGGCTCACGGCTTCACCGCTGTTGCCGGCGCGGCCCGTGCGGCCGATGCGGTGGACGTAGTCTTCCGAGACGTTCGGGATTTCGTAGTTCACGACGTGCGGCAGCTCGTCGATGTCGATGCCGCGCGCGGCGATGTCGGTGGCCACCAGGGCACGGATGTCACCGCTCTTGAAGCCGGCCAGGGCCTGCGTGCGGGCGCTCTGGCTCTTGTTGCCGTGCAGCGCCATGGCGTTCACGCCGTTCTTGGTCAGGAACTCGGCCACGTTGTTGGCGCCGAACTTGGTGCGGGTGAACACCAGCACCTGGCTCCAGTTGTGCTGCTGGATGATGTGCAGCAACACCTGCTTTTTCTTGCCGCGGCCCACGGGGTGGATCACCTGCGTGATGCGCTGCACCGTGGTGTTGCTCGGGGTGACCTGGATGCTCTGGGGGTTCTTGAGCAGGGTATTGGCCAGGTCCCGGATCTCGTCGCTGAAGGTGGCCGAGAACAGCAGGCTCTGCTTGTCGCGCGGCACCAGCGCCAGCACCTTCTTCACGTCGTGGATGAATCCCATGTCCAGCATGCGGTCGGCTTCGTCGAGCACCAGCACCTGCACGGTCGACAGGTCCAGGAAGCCCTGTTGCTGCAGGTCCAGCAGGCGGCCGGGCGTGGCCACCAGGATGTCCACGCCGCGCTTGATGCGGTCGATCTGCGGGTTCATGCCCACGCCGCCGAAGACGACGGTGGAGTTGATGTCGAGGTACTTGCCGTATTCGCGCACGGACTCTTCCACCTGGGCGGCGAGCTCGCGGGTGGGCGTCAGCACCAGGGCGCGGATGCCCTTGCCGCCGAACTTGTTTTTGGGCGCAGCACCTTGCGAGAGGCGGTGCAGCAGGGGCAGGGTGAACGCAGCAGTCTTGCCGGTGCCGGTCTGCGCGCCGGCCAGCAGGTCGTGGCCTGCGAGCACGGCGGGGATGGCCTGGGCCTGAATGGGCGTGGGGGTTTCGTAGCCCGTTTCGTGCACGGCCTTCAGGATGGCAGGAGCCAGGTTCAGTTCGTCAAATGTCATGTCGTTGAATGCGCCCATCCGGGGCGCTGGTATCGGCCTGTCGTGCAACCGGAGGTTGCCGAGCCAGTCTCAAGCCGATGAGGTTCATGAGTGGGAGCCCGGAAGTTTGGGTGCTTCCTTCGTCCCCAGCAGCGTGCTGATGCAGCGGGCAACTGGAGCCCGTCACGAAGCGTATTGTCGCATGGCCTGATAATCTCGGTTTGCACGCAGAATTTCTGCTCACTTTTGCAGGTTAGACACCCCATGTCCCAATACGTTTTGTCGAAACAACGGTCTGCCGTCGGCGGCCTTCACTCGCTGTGCTCGCGGAGGTCCATGTAATGGCGCAGTACGTTTTCTCCATGAACCGCGTCGGCAAGATCGTGCCGCCCAAGCGGCAAATCCTGAAAGACATCTCCCTGAGCTTCTTCCCCGGCGCCAAGATCGGCGTGCTCGGGACCAACGGCTCCGGCAAGTCCACGCTGCTCAAGATCATGGCGGGCCTGGACAAGGAAATCGAGGGCGAAGCCATCCCGATGGCGGGCTTGAACATCGGCTACCTGCCCCAGGAGCCCCAGCTGGACCCCACCCAGACCGTGCGCGAAAGCGTGGAAGCCGGCATGGGCAAGGTGTTCGCCGCCAAGGCACGCCTCGAAGAGGTCTACACCGCGTACGGTGAAGAAAATGCCGACTTCGATGCGCTGGCCGCCGAGCAGGCAGAGCTGGAAGCCATCATCGCCACGGCGGGTACGGACTCCGAGCACCAGCTGGAAATCGCGGCCGACGCCCTGCGCCTGCCCCCATGGGACGCCAACATCGGCGTTCTCTCCGGTGGTGAAAAGCGCCGCGTGGCGCTGTGCCGCCTGCTGCTGTCCAAGCCCGACATGCTGCTGCTCGACGAACCCACCAACCACTTGGACGCCGAATCGGTCGACTGGCTCGAACAGTTCCTGCAGCGCTACTCCGGCACCGTGGTGGCCATCACCCACGATCGCTACTTCCTCGACAACGCCGCCGAATGGATTCTGGAGCTCGACCGTGGCTCCGGCATTCCCTACAAGGGCAATTATTCCGACTGGCTGACCCAGAAGGGCGCCCGCCTGGAAGCCGAGCAAAAGGGTGAAGAAGCCCGCGCCAAGGCCCTGAAGAAGGAACTGGAATGGTCGCGCCAGAACCCCAAGGCCCGCCAGGCCAAGAGCAAGGCCCGTCTGGCCCGCTTTGAAGAACTGAGCGACTTCGAATACCAAAAGCGCAACGAAACCAACGAAATCTTCATCCCCGTGGCCGACCGCCTGGGCAGCCAGGTGATCGAGTTCAAGAACGTCACCAAGTCCTTCGGCGACCGCGTGCTGATCGACAACCTGAGCTTCAACATCCCTGCGGGTGCCATCGTCGGCATCATCGGCCCTAACGGCGCGGGCAAGTCCACGCTGTTCAAGCTGATCGCTGGCAAGGAAAAGCCCGACTCGGGCGAAGTCGTCATCGGGTCCACCGTCAAGATGGCTTTCGTGGACCAGCACCGTGACGATTTGTCCAACGACAAGACCGTGTGGGAAGACGTCTCGGGCGGCCTGGACATCCTCAACGTCGGCAAGTTCCAGATGGCCAGCCGCGCCTACTGCGGCCGGTTCAACTTCAATGGCAGCGACCAGCAAAAGAAGGTGGGCATGCTGTCCGGGGGTGAACGCGGACGCCTGCACCTGGCCAAGACCCTGATTGCGGGCGGCAACGTGCTCATGCTCGATGAGCCGTCCAACGACCTGGACGTGGAAACCCTGCGGGCGCTGGAAGATGCGCTGCTCGAGTTCGCCGGCACCATGTTGGTAATCAGCCACGATCGCTGGTTCCTCGACCGGATTGCCACCCACATCCTGGCGGCCGAAGGTGACAGCCAGTGGACGTTCTTTGACGGCAATTACCAGGAGTACGAAGCCGACAAGAAGAAGCGACTGGGTGAAGAAGGCGCCAAACCCAAGCGCATGCGCTACAAAGCACTGAAATAAGCCATCAGGAGCTGGTTCCAAGACCTGAAATAAGCTTTCAGGTCAAGTAGGATTGCATCTGGAAACCTGTCGCCCGATTCTTCCCCACCATGTCCCAGCCTGCGTCTCAGTCGAGAACCGTGTTCCGTGCCTGCGTCGTCAACGCCGTGCGCGGGGGCGAAGCGTTGATGCAACAGCTGGTCAAGGTGACCCAGGGAGCCTTGACCGAGGAAGAGTCGAGCGTCCGCAACATCCAGCAGCGCAACCTCGTCAGTGACAGTCTGCGCCTGCTGAACCAGCACGAAGCGGCCCTGGTCAAGGGCTATTCCATGGCTCTGCTGGAGACCTTTGCCGAGGGCCCGTCCATCGGCAAAGGCCGCAGCACCGCCGAAGATACCGGCATGGACTTCGGCGAGCTCTCGCTCATGGATGAGAACGAGATGCAGGCGCAGGTCGAGCTGTCCAAGGCGCAGCAATCGGCCCTGCACGCCACGGACGCCGTGCTGGCCGAGCTCAACACCCTGGTGAGCTCTGCGCAGGGCCTGCGCAGCGTTCAACCGGAACGCAACCCGTTGCGTCCCGAAAGCTATATCCGCGCGCTGCAGCAGGTCGTGGGGGACACCGGGGTGTCGCCCGAGGTGCGCCAGCTGTGGATGCAGCACATGCGCGATCTGCTGGGCAAGCTCTTGGTCGAAGAATACCGGCGCACCGCCGCCAGCCTGCGCGAGCACGGGGTTCAGCCCGTGGGTTACGCCGTGCTCGGCACGCCGGCAGGCGCTGGGCGGGGCGCAGCAGGTGGCGGCGCCGGCCCGGGGTATGCCGGGACGGGGTACGGCACCGGCTATGGCGGTCCGGGCACAGGGTATGGCAGTGGTTATTCTGGCTACGGCCAGTCCATGAATGCACCGATGGGCGACCCGTCCAGCGGTGGCTACGGGCGCAGCACCATGGGCCCGTCCACCGGCTGGAGCGGCGACTCCCAGCAGGGCGGCATGGTCCCTGCGGCCGAAGAAGCCTTGTTGACGGTGGGCATCCTGCGCCAGATGCTGGCGGGGGGCGACCCGTTCGATCCGCGCGCCTACGGTGCGATGCCTGTCGCCGCAGTGCCCGCAGGGGCGATGCCGATGCAGCCCGCCATGCCCGCCAACGCGGTGCACCATGGCGCCGGCGTGCCCTCCGGCACGGGCCCCGCCTACTATCCTGCGGGCGCAGCAGCCGAGGCGATGGAGGACATGGCGCAGCTGGAGCGCCTGGTCGGCCGCCTTGCCGGCGGCGGTGCCGCCGGAGCGGTCAGCATGAGCCAGCCGGGGTCGCTGCCCGTGCCGCTCTCCGGCTGGCGCCTGCCGCCGGGCGTGGCGCCCGTGGTGTATGCCACCATGCCCATGGACGGGGCCGCCCAGTCCACCGCCGTGGCGACCGAAGTCGTGGGGCGCATGATGTTCAACATCGCCCAGGACGCCCGCCTGCTCCCGCCAGTCCAAAAAGCGGTGCAGACGCTGGAGCCCGCGCTCAAGCAACTGGTGCTGCATGACGGCCGCTTCTTCACGGAAAGCAGCCACCCGGCCCGCCGGCTGCTCGACGAGTTGACGCAGCGTAGCCTGGCTTTCACGGCCGAGACGGCGCCGGGCTTCAGCAGCTTCATGCGCCTGGTCAAGGGCGCGGTCGATCACCTGGCCACGTCCGACATCAAGGACGCCGGGCCTTTCGACACGGTCCTGAAGGCCCTGCAGTCGGCCTGGGACACGCAGGAGAAAAAACTCAAGGCGCACCAGGAGGCGCAGCAGAAAGCGCTGCTGCATGCAGAGCAGCGCGAGATGCTGGCCGAAAAGATCGCCGCCGACATCCGCAAACTGGCCGATGTGGGCAACGTGCCTGCCGACATCCTCGACTTCGCCGCGGGCCCGTGGGCCGACGTGGTGGCGCTGGCCCAGGTGCTCAAGCCTGCCGAGTCCGAGGACGACGACCCGGGTGGCTATCTGGCGCTGGTGCCCGTGCTGCTGTGGAGCTCGCAACCGGACCTGACCCGGCAAGACCCGGACCGCCTGAACGACTCCATCCCCGGCCTCTTGGCCAAGCTGCGCAAGGGCCTCAAGACCATTGGCTACCCGGCAGTGCAGACGAGCGCGCTGCTGCAGCGGCTGGTCGGCTTGCACCAGGAAGCGTTCGAGAAGGCGCCTGCGGCCCCCGCCGCCAGGCCCGAACCGGAACCAGTGCCCGAGGCCGCGCCTGCCGTCGACGCGGCTGGACAGGAAGAACCCGCGCCACCCGAAGCGGCCGAGCCGCCGCAGGACAGCGCACAGGCGCCCGTCGACGCATTGCCTGACCCGTATGCCGACTTTGTGATCGGCGCCTGGGTGGAACTCGTGACCAACGGCCGCGTGGTGCGCACCCAGCTCACCTGGTCCAGCCCGCACGGCACGCTGTTCCTGTTCACGGCGCCGGATGCCAGCACGCAGTCCATGACACGCCGCATGCGCGACAAGCTGGCGGCGGAAGGTTCCCTCAAGGTGATCCCCGCGCCGGCCGCCAAGCCCGCCAGCGCTCGCAGCATGGACGCCGCCGGGGCGGACGCGGGCGGGGATCCCCGCCGGTCGTCCTCGTCCCGCGCGCCCTCCAGCTCCAAAATGGCGCCGTTGTCCAGGTCCGCACCCCTGTCCAAGTCTGCGCCCCTGTCGCCTGGCGGCAAGCCGGCCACCAAGGGGCGCTGAGCACCCCCCTCGCGGGGGTGGGGGAACTACCGGCCCTGATGGCGCGCTCAGCGCCGGGGTGGCCAGAGCTCCGAAGGCTCAAGGATGCTGCGGTGCTGGCCCGGCCGCTGCGGATGCTGCACCCGCGGAATCTTTCGCATCGTCCTGCACCTTCGATACGCCTGCCTCCCTTGGTTCGCCCGGCGCGCCCGATGCTGGCAAGGTTGCAGGGTGGCCGCCTGCCTGCAGCCGCAGCAGTTTCTTGCGGATCAGGTGGATGTTGCTGCGCAGTGCGTACAGCTCGTCCGCATAGGACAAAGGCACGCTCACTTTCTCGGCCTGTGCCTCCAGGGCGTCCAGGGCCGTGAGCAGGTCGGCAGGGTCCGACCGGCTGGCTTCCATGTCGTTCTCGATCTCGCGCAGCCGACCGTACCAGCGGAACACGCGCGACCGCACGCGGAACTGGTACAGCGGCGGCACCACGCGCGACAGGGGCAGCATCACGGCCAGCAAGATGCCCATCACCAGCCACATGCGGTCGATCAGATTGGCGATCCAGAACGGCAGATAGCGCTGCAGCATGGGGACCGGCTCGTTCATGGCGCGGTCGCCTTCCTTGGCGATGGGCAGCTCGCTCGCGCGCGAGTTGGGAAACTCCCGCGCACGGTTGAACCAGCCGGAGCCTCCGTGCAGCTTCTGCGCGTTCTGCGCGAACAGCGTGAGCAACGCAGGGTGCGTGCCGTCGCGGGCCAGCAGCGAGGTGGTGGATGCCACCAGGCGCACGTCGCGTGTCGGCACATTGGTGGCCAGGTCGACCACACCACGCGGCAGGGTCACGGGCGTGAGAAACGGAAACCGTCGGGCATAGGCCTCGTGCTGCGCAAAATCGAGCAGCTGCACGCCCGGGGTCTGCAGCAGCATCTGCACCATCAGCGATTCAGGCGCCGAGGCAAATACCAGCGCGTCCAGCCTGCCCGCCAAAAAGTCCACGGTGGCGGGGGTTTGCCCGAGCCGCGTCATCTTCACCGTGCCCGGCTCGACCTTGTTGGCCTCCAGCAGCGTCTCCATCAGCTTGGGCACGCCACTGCCGTCCGAGCCTACGTTCACCCGCCAGCCGCGCAACTGGCGCAGGCTGTCGAGCCGGGGGGTGTTGTAGGCGCGCTCGGCGGCATCGGTGCGGTAGAACAGCCAGACGGGTTCCACGAACAAGCTGCCCAGCGACACGAGCTGGTCCGCATCGTCGGGCAGCAACTGGGCCGTGCCGCCCTGCACAAACGCCACGTCCGCCTTGCCGTCGCGCAGCAACTGCAGGTTGTGCGAAGAACCGTCGCTGGGCAGCAGCACGACCTCGATGCCGTCGGCCGCCAGCGCCTTCTGGTAGCGCTTGCCGAATTCCTCGTACGCGCTTTGCGCAGGGCCGGTGGCCAGGGTGACCGTCTTGGGCGGGTTGGGGTTGAGCCACCAGTACGCCAGTACCAACAGTCCCACCGCCAGGAAGGCCAGCGGGCCTGCCGAGGCGACCAGGTCACGCAAGGTCAGAAAGGTGTTTCGAAAAGCCTGGGGCATGGGTGGACGCAATGGGCGGTGGGCGGTGGGCGCGATGTGGGGCCAAGCCCTTGCGGCCTGCCGCTGATCTGCTGACGATGTGGATGGGGTGCCGGTGGGCACAGCACCGCAGGGCGCTGCTGGGAATCCGCCGATTATCCGTGCCACGCAGCGCATGGAGGCAGCGCTGTTGTGTGGCAACGTATCAGCAGGTTGCACGCACGGCTTTCCCGGCGGGCCCGACCCCGCACAGCATTCGAGCCGCCGATTAGTCTGTAGCGGCCCGCGCTGTCCACCGGCAGGGGCAGGTTCGGCCCGCGCAGCCCGTCACCCCCCGGGGCGTCGCACGTTTGTCCGGCGGGCCGCCGTGCCCGCCGCAGTGGCCTACGGTTTCGCGTCGCGCCGCTGGCGCTCGTAGGCCACGCATTCCTCGATCGACAACGCGTCGTTCTGGTCTTTGTCCGCAGCTTCGAAATAGGCCATGCGGGTTTCGACGACTTCCTTGAACGACAGCCTGCCGTCGCCGTCCTTGTCGCTGGCCGCCAGGCGCTTCAGGCGGCCTTTGCCCATGCGGGGCACCTGGGCCAGGTCTGCCAGCTGCACGTAGCCGGTGGCGTCGGGCGAGAGGCTGTGCCAGCTCTGCACGATGTCCTGGTGGAACTCGTCGAGCGACACGCTGCCATCATGGTTCAGGTCGGCGGCCGAGCAGATGGCCTGCAGCCGCTGCCCGCGGGGCTTGGCGGGCGCCTTGTGGCCGTGCGCATGGCCTGGCGCGGCGGCGGCGGGGCGTGGTGGCACTGCGGGCGACGACACAGGGGTGTCGGCAGCACGCGCTGTGCCGGACAGTGCCAACCACAGTGCCGCAATCGCAATCGCGAGCGCACCGGTGCGCATCTCCATTGCGAGACCTGCGCGACCAGCGCGCGCCGCATGAAGGGAGGAATGGGTCATGGTCTGGGGGCTTTTCATGGTGCTTGTCTCCCTTGTTTACCACCACCAGCGCTGGCTGGGGCTACGGTTGCAGGACCACACCATGGCAGCGGCTTCCTGGCGCACGCGGCCGTCTTCGACGTCCAGGCACTTGCCGTTGAGGTTGCTCACGATCTGGCCGCCGCGCGACGTCCAGCTCTGGCTGCGGGAGCCCGAGCAGGACCACAGCACCACCCGCGCGCCATCGCGCGGGTCGCCACGGTCCACATCCACGCACAGGTCGCGCACGCGGATCTCGCCACCGCGTCCCACTGCGAACCGCTGGGATGCGGTGCCGTTGCATTCATACACCTGCAGCGTGGTGCCGGGCTGGAACTTGCCGCCCCTCACATCCAGGCACAGGCGCCCGTCCACACGGATCTCGCCACCCCGGCCGCCGTAGCCAGGGTCCGGGTACTCGGGGCGCCGGTCGTCGTCGTGCCGGTTGTGATTGGCCAGCAGGGCGATGCCCGCAATGGCTGCCACGGCGGCCACCGCGGCACCGGCGTTGGAGCCGCTGCCATTGTTGTTGCCTGAGGCGTAGCTGCGCGAGACCTTGAACCGCCCGCCGCAGCCGCCATTGGTCCACAGCTCGCGGTTGGTGAGGTCGTAGCCCCAGGTGCGGTTGAAGCGGCAGGCCCCCTGCGTCTGCTCCACCAAGTCCACCTGGGTGGTGTCGTCTGGAAGGCGGTAGGAGGTGTAGCTGCCGTTGGAGCGCAGATCCACCAGTGGGTCCTGGGCCTGCGCGGCCAGAGGATTCACCAGCAAGGGCAGGCACAGCAGCCAGGCGTGTTTCCGAAGAGCCGGGTCTTTCATGGAGTTCTCCTTCTTTGCAATCTGGGTGGGTACCGCCGGCATGATGCAGGGGGGCACGGGCGTTGTGCGGATGCGTTGGCCGACATGGGTGTGGATATTGTGCTGCGGTTCGAACGCCTTGTAATGAGTTCTGTACGGCGCAGCCCTCAGAACTGCACATCCACCTTCACGCTGTCGCTGTAGCTGCCTTGCGGTACGGCGGGCTGGTCGGCATAGATAGTGGCGGTGTACGGGATCACCTGGGGCGTGAGCCCGTCGGCCACGCCCAGGCTGGACACGCGTGCGCCGGCCAGTGGCCCCCAGACCGACTGGTCCTGCTTGAAGATGTTGTACTGCAGCCGGTTGACACCGCTGGCCATCTGGCGCCGCGCGCCGCTGGCGTAGGAACCCATGTCGAGCCCGACCGTGTAGGTGATGCCCTTGGTGCACAGCAGCGTGATGCTCTGCGAGACGGTGCCGAAGGCGCTGGGCAGCGGTGCCGAGCCGAACTGCACGTTGGGTGCCGTGATGGTGCAGTCGTTCGTGACCACCAGCGTGACAGTGATGGTGCGGTCCGTGCTGCCCGTGCGCAGGTTGCCCACGCAGGCGTTGCCCACCGCGACGCCTTCGCAGATGTTGGCGTACGTCCAGTTCACGGTGATGTTGTCGGTGTAGGTACCGGCGGGCACGTTGGCGCCCGTGAGCGTACTGATCTTGATGCCGATGATCGCCTGGTTGTTGCTCAGCAAGGACACCACGTTGGTGTTGTTGAGGTCGAGGATCAGCAGCCCCGGCGTGTAGGTACCGCCGCCCACCGGGGCGATCTCGTAGGGCACGGTGATGGCACTGTTGGTGGTGTTCTTGAGGGTCAGGCCCGTGACCGGCGTGGTGATCTTGGCCTTCAGCGTGGGGGCCGACAGCAGGGCCAGCACCACGGTGCCGCAACCAAACCGGAACTCCGCGGTGGATGTGATGGGCGAGCCCGTGCGCACGCGCTGCGACGGGTGCGATCCGAGCACGCCGCTGCTCTCCACCGGGGTGCACACGGCTGCGGCCTGCAGCGAGCACATCGCCAGGACCGCTGCCAGCCCCAGGCCGCGCCAGCGCGTTGAACAGGCCTTGCGCAGAACATGCCCTGGGCATCGGGTGACCCACGCTCCGTTGGCAGATGGCGTGCGAGGGTTGCCGGGAGGCGTCTGCGCGGCCATCGGGGCGATGGACGGCTCGGTGGTGGTGGGCGGCGGCGCCGGCAGGGTGTCGGGTCGGGTCAACGGGGGGCTCCTTTCTGCGCACCGGCTGCGGGCTTCGAGCAGGGCACGACGAGGTCGCGGGCCGCGGTGTAGTCGGCCTCGCTGAATTCAGCCCGGCACTCGGTGCCTTCGGGGGTGCGCACCGTCAGCTGATTGCGGGGATGCAGCACGGTGAGGTACACCACGCCGTCCCAGCCCACCACGGTGTGCATGCCGCCGGGCGCGTGGTGCACGGCGCTGCCGGCGGGCACGGGCTTGCCGTCCTGGTCGACGAGGGTGATGGTGGCGGTGCGCATCTTGAGCACCGGCAGCTGCACCAGCATGCCCGCGTTGCGCGACACCGCCATGCGCCGCTCCAGCGCCGGGATGTCCACATCGGGCGGCAGCGTCAGCGGGTCCACGGCGTAACGGCCAGGGTAGTAGGCGGGCACGCTGGGCACCAGCAGGTAGCCCTGGGCGTTGGTGTAGCCCGCCAGCTGGTTCTCGTACATGATCGGCACGTCGGGCATGCCCTGCGTGGACACCAGCGCGAAGCCGTCGTGCACCCGGTTGGCCGCAAACACGTGCCCGTCGATGACCCCGAGCGACCCGGCCAGTCCTCCCCACTGCATGGTCTGGCCCGCGCTCGTGCTCACGCCGCCTTCCACCGCGAGTGTGGCGTTGCGGTATTGCACAGAGGCCTGGCCGTAGCGCTCGGGCCCCCCCGACAGCGTGTGCGACGCGTTCCAGCCCCATCCGCCTTCCGTGGGGAGCGAGCGTTGGTAGCTGGCATAGGTCTGGGTCGAGCCGCGGGTCTTGCCGGACGCCAGCTGCGCGCTGGCGTTGTCACCCAGAAAGTACGTCAACTGAAGGCGCAACTGGTTCTCGCCGGTCTCCAGCGTGCGCCCGGCCGTCACGGTGAGGTAGGTGTTGCCGCGCAGCGGCGTGCTGTAGCTGGCAAACGCGATGCGGCTGCGCTCACTGCGGGCGTCGCGTGTGTCCAGCCAGCCTGCGGACACCGCCCCCCGGCCCAGCGTCCAGCTCAGGTTCAACTGGCGGGTTCTCCTGGGCAGTTGATAGCCGTCGTCCGCGTAGGTGCTGGCATCGCCGAAGCGCGCCGTGCGCCCGCTTTGCTGCAGCGAAATGCCAGCACGCTGCGTGTTGTACTGCCAGCCGGCGCTGTACTGCCAGCCGCTGCCCGAGCGCGATGTGTAGCCGCGGGTGATCGACGCGTTGGCGATGCCCATCATGCCCAGCCCCGCCAGCCCCCCCACACCGGCCACGCCCAGGCCCTTGCCCACCTGGGCCTGGGCCTCCAACGTGAGTACATCCGACAGCCCCTGGCGGTACACGCCCGTGGCAACGGGCCGACCATACGAGAAGCTGCGCACGCCGTAGTCGCGGCGCAGCGCGCCCAGCGACAGCGAATAGTCCGTCCACCCGGGCCGCAGCAGTTCGCGGTGCACATAGAACGGGATGGTGGTGTACACCTGCCGGCCGAGCGCGTCGGTGGTGACCACCGACGCGGTACCCGCGCCGCTGACCAGCGGCATCTCGCTGAGCGTGAAGGGACCGGGCGCCACCCGGTTGCTGAAGGCCTTGAATCCGTTGAGAAACAGGTCCACCGCCGACGGCACCGCGGCCTGGCCGGCAAACTGGGGCAGGGGATAGGTGACCAGGTCGGGCCGCACCCCGAAGTTGCGCGACCACTGCACACCGCCCAGGCGCACCGACGTGCTCCAGGGCAGGGAGCCGCTGACGATGTCGCCATAGATCGCCTCGGTGGCGGTGCCGGTGTCGGTGCGCGTCCAGCGCGTGTCGTAGCGCACATACCCGCGGGTGGCGTCGCGCACCTGCAGGCGCACCAGCCCGGTGTTGGAGACCACTCCGTCGGGGCTGAAGTACCGCTGCTCCGACCACAGCGACGTGAGGGAGTGCCTGCGCGAGTGCGTGCTGTAGATGTCGTAGTTCAGCAGCCAGCCGCTGCCGGTGGTGCTGTCGGGCGACTCCTGCGGCGTCTCGTCGGCCAGCCGCTGCATGGGCAGCCACTGCGGTGGCACCGTCAGCGACAGCTGCTGGGTGAGCGGCTCGTATTCCACCGACACACCGGGCAGCCGGTTCACCGCCAGGCGCGTGTTGCGCGGCTGGGCGTTGTGGATGTGCATGCGCCGCAGCGTCTCGGCCTCGATCTCGAAATCGTCCCCGTTCTGCACTACCTCCACCAGCTGCCCCTGGGGCTGCCCATTGATCTGCACATCCAGGTACAGCAGCGAAGCGCCGGGAGGCGGCGGCCACGCGGTCGCAGGTGCATCCCACGGCGACTGGGGCGGTGCAGCGGACGGCGCTGCGGGCGGCACCGCCAGCGCATGCTGCACCGGTGCCGCAGCAGGGTGGCCCGCGGGCGGGGCCGGTGCCGTCAAGGTGCCGGCCGATATCTGCGCCGGCACGAGGCTGCTGGCCACCAGGGCACGCCCTGCGCGGATCCACAGGGAGGCGCGCTCACTACTCGCCACGGGGCACAAGGGTCTCATGCCCATTGATGTTGGCCTTGAGCACCGGGTCGCCGGGCGGTGGCGCCTCCAGTTCCCAGCGCATCAGGCTGTTGGGCAGCACATAGCCCATCAGGCCTTCATTGATGGTCACATCAGGCCGCGGTGCCCGGGTGCCCCAGCGCACGGCCGTGATGCGCGCGTGCCCCTTGCCCTTGTTGCGCACCACCAGGCGGTGCGCCTTGCCGTCCTTGACCGTGTTCCACGTCAGGTCCGGCGGCAGCGGCTTGCCCTTGCTGCCGCGTTGTGCCTGCGAGTGCGTGGCCCTGAATGGCTGCGCGCCGCGGCCGTACACGAACAGCGGGATGGCGTAGCGCACCTTGAGCCGTATGCCCATGCCTGTTTCATCCTGTGTGGGGGATCCGGACTGGTCATCGGGTGCAGGCAGCTCGTCGATGAGCACGCGGTAGGCCACTTCCAGTTCGGGTGGCACGGGCTGCGACGCGATCAGTCGGACCATCTGCCGCTTGCCCGGCGGGATCACGCTGATCGGGGGGCTAGCCACGACCTCTTTTTGTGACGAGAGAAACTCCTCGCCTTCGGTCTGGCTCCAGTCCATGACCCGCACCTGCAGCGACACCGCGGCCACGCCCCGGTTTTCCACCCACACGGCCACGGCCTGCTGCTCCTCGGTGATCATCGGGTCCACCGGCCAGATCATCAGCGGCGTGGCGGCATTCACGGGCGCCGCAGCGGCCAGGGCCAGCCCCAGTGCGCAGAGCCACCGCGCGGCGGCGCGCCAGGGGCGCACGGTGGCATCGGTGGTCAATGCGCTCACCATGACAGCGTCACCTGCACGGTGTCCGCATAGATGCCCGCTGCGGCCGTAGAGCCCGGCAGCGTGACGGTGCCGCGCACGGGCAGGGCCAGCGGCGTGGCGTCGATCACCAGGCCCACCGGCACATTGGGCACCAGCGGGGCTGGCGCGCCCTGCACGAGATCCAGGTTGTAGGGGACGTACTTGCCTGCGCCGTTGGACATGCGCCGTTGCACGCCCTGTCCGTGTTGCCCGCCGTCGATGCTGATCTGCACGGCGGTGCCCGGGGTGCACACCAGCTTGGCCTGGCCTCCCATGCTGCTGCCGGCCATGGTTTGCATGGTGCCCGACTGCAGCGCAGGGTGGCTGCCGAAGTTGATGCTGCCAAACGCAATGCCGCTGACCTGGCTGGTGCTGCCGGA
Source organism: Acidovorax sp. Leaf191 (assembly GCF_001424425.1). Classification (GTDB taxonomy): domain Bacteria; phylum Pseudomonadota; class Gammaproteobacteria; order Burkholderiales; family Burkholderiaceae_C; genus Acidovorax. The sequence goes on along the minus strand of NZ_LMPT01000019.1, from coordinate 374,207 downwards.
GACCACACAGCCCCGCACCACCGACGCCGACACCGTGAACGTGGGGCTGGTCGGGATGGTGGCCGCCAGCGCAGCCGCTGGAAGCACCAGCAGCGCCAGGCGCGATGCCCGCGCCAGCTGGAGCGGTGTTTGCGCACTGGTGAGGCGCTTCGCGCGCAGCCTCACCCCTGCAATGGCCTGCATGATTTTCTTCATCGGGATCTCTCTGTGGCTGCCGTGCGCAGCCGTGGTGTTGCCGGGGGGCTCTGGGTGGTGGGAAGTCCCACCCGTGCCCTACGGTGGAAGAGGCACGAAAGAATCAGTAGGTCACAGTGACCTGCAGCGTATCCATGTACATGCCTGCTGGCAGTGCCGTGGGGTCGGTCTTGTTGATCTGACCGTAGATCGGCAGCGGAAACGCCGCGCCGTTGGCGGGCACCGCGATACCGTTGATGGCCGCGGCCAGCGGGTAGACCTGGGTGTGGCCGGAGTCGCGGAAGACGTCGTAGGGGATATAGGCCGCTGTGTTGCCGTTGCGCATGGCCCGGGTGCCGGCACCGATGGCACCGCCCAGGCCCGCGTAATTGCCAGGGCCGACCTGGATGCTGATGCCCAGCACATCCGGCGAACACACCAGCTGCGTAGGGCCCGACACGCTCTCGCCGCCCGATGCCGAGGCCTGCACCGTGCCGGTAAAGGTGCTGGGCCGTGTGCCGAAGTCGAGCGTACCGAAGTTGACCCCCGATGCCGCCCCGGAGCTGCCGGCAATCATGCAGCCGGCCGTGAGCTGGATCTGGGATTGCAGATTGCCGGTGAGGGTGTCCGCGCCAGCGGTGCACGCCCATGCGCAGCAGGCCAGGATGATGCCGGCGCCCCGCAGCTTCTGCACGCTTGGCAGTCCGTGCGCACGGGCGCCTGTCGTTGCAGTCGTTGATGAACCAACCGGTCGTTGCGCTCTTTGTGATGCTCGCATTGCCTTCTCCCCACAAAAAATTGAAGAAGAAACGCCAAGACACACTGACGCGCGCCCTGCGTGGTGAACCTGTCCAGCCTCAGGGTGCACTGCAACGGTGCGTACGTCCAGTTTTTAATTGATAGTTGCGGCCAATAATCAATTGTTTGTATTGTTATTTACATTTTTTTTGCGCGGATATTCCTTGCGTTTACATGCGATAGGTGACGTAAGAGGGGTGACATTGTTTGGTATTGAGAATTATTCTCAATATAATTCCGGCAACATCACCTCTGTCCCTTGGATCTGCATGACCGCCGCTGACGCCAGTCAGGTTCACTCTCCGCACACGCTGTACAGCGACCACAGCGGCTGGCTGCGTGCCTGGCTGTACCGGCGGCTCGGCTGCAGGGACGAGGCGGCCGACCTTGCGCAGGACACGTTTGTGCGGGTGTTGCTGAGGCCGCAGGTGCTGCAAAGTTTGCGCGAGCCTCGCGCTTACCTCACCACCATCGCCAAGGGCCTGGTCTGCGACCATTGGCGCCGCCAGGCGCTGGAGCAGGCCTATGCGGATGCGCTGGCGCTCATGCCCGAACCCATGGCGCCATCGCCCGAAGAGCGCGCGCTCATTCTGGAAGCGCTCCATGCCATCGACGCCATGCTGGAGGGCTTGGCGCCCAAGGCACGGCACGCATTCCTGCTGTCGCAGCTGGAAGGACTGGGCTATGCCGAGATCGCGCAACAACTGCAGGTGAGCGAGCGCACCGTCAAGCGCTACATGGCGCAGGGGTTCGAATGCTGCCTGCTGGCGATGGCATGAACGGCCGCGCCGGCGGGCCGCCACACGCAGACCCGCAAGGTGCAGGGCGAGGGCGGGGCGCATCCCCAGCCCGCCCACCAGACAACGACGCCAGCGCGCCTGGCCGCGCCGTGCTGCGAGAGGCTGCGCAGTGGCTGGTGCGCCTTCATTCAGGCCAGGCGCAGCCGGCCGATTGGCAGGCGCTTGAACGCTGGCGCGCGCAGGACGCTGCCCACGAAATGGCCTGGCAGCGGGCAGAGCGGCTGTCCCGCACTTTTGGCTCAGTGCCCGCGCCTCTGGGGATGCCCGTGCTGGCCACCGCGCGGCGCGGGGCCAACCGGCGCGCCGCACTGCGCGTGCTGGCATGGGTGGGCACGGCCCCCACGGCCGCCTTCCTGGGCTGGCGCCACCTGCCCTGGCAGGAGTGGACGGCCGCCCACCGCACCGCTGTCGGTGAGCAGCGCAGCGTGGTCCTGGCCGACGGCTCGCGCGTCATGCTCAACACCGCCACCGCACTGGACGCCGCCTTCAGCCCGCAGGAGCGCCTGGTGCGCCTGCGGGCGGGCGAGGTGCTCATTACCACCGGGGCCGATGCGGGCGGCCACCGCAGCTTTCGCGTGGAGACACCCCAGGGTTGGCTGCGTGCGCTGGGAACGCGGTTTGCGGTGCGGCTGGGCGATGCCGGCGAGGCGCGCGTGGGGGTGGCCGAGGGTGCGGTGGAGATCACGCCGCACCAGGGCACGGGCCGGGTGCTGCGCGCTGGAGAGCAGTGCAGCTTCACTCAGGATGGCGTGCAGGCTGTGGCGGCGCTGAGCGAACAAGCGCTGGCATGGACGCAGGGCGTGCTGTATGCGGACGGCATGCGGCTGAGCGACTTTGCGAGTGAGCTCTCGCGCTACCGTCCGGGCGTGGTGCGCTGCGACCCGCAGGTCGCGGGTCTGCGCATCTCCGGCGCGTTCCAGCTGCAGGACACCGAATACATCCTGGCCATGCTGCGCGAGACCCTGCCCGTGCAGGTGGTCATGCGCACGCGTTATTGGGTCACCCTGGTTCCGGCCTGACGAGGCCCGGCCCTGCGACCGGTCGCGGCGTACGGCGAGGGGAGGGGTGTTCGGGGCATGGGGTCCATCGCCATGGACGGCTTTTGAAAAATATCATGAAGACCGTGTCACTTTCTTCGCGTTCACACGGCAGGTATCGGAACACCGCTTTCTGACCGATACCAACTCCGAGGAGAACGCGCATGGCGCACCCATCACACGCATCGCACCTGCCGCACCTGCCGCACCTGCCGCACGCTTTGCGCGGCCAGCCGCCGCTGGCCCACCACCATCCACGCCCTGCTGTGGCCACAGCGCCCGCACGCGCCGCACAGGCACTGTGCCTCGGCCTGGCTCTGACGGCCTCCTCACTGCCATTCCAAGCCATGGCCCAAGGAGCCCAGTCATCTGGCGCCGGCGCTGCAGGCTCCGTGGCCGCCCCCGCACCGCGTACTTACGACATTCCCGCAGGCCCCCTGGGCCCGGCGCTGTCGCGCTTTGCGGGGGCTGCGGGCGTCACGCTGTCGTTCGAGCCTGCGCTGACCGACGGCCTGCGCAGCACGGGGCTGCAGGGCAGCGTGGCGGTGGAACAAGGCTTTGTTCGGCTGCTGGCAGGCACGGGCCTGGAGGCGGTGGCGCGCTCGGGTGGCGGCTACACGCTGCGCCGCGCAGCCGCCAGTCCGGCCGCAGCGTCGTCGCCATCCGGCACCGACACCCAGTTGCCCGCCGTGCGCGTGACGGCCGAGCGCGAATCCGCCTGGGGCCCGGTGGAGGGCTACCGCGCCACGCGCGGCGCGGGCGCCACCAAGATGGACGTGCCCGTGCTGGAGACCCCGCAGCAGGTCTCCACCATCGGGGCCGCGCAGATCCGCGACCAGGCGATTTCCAGCGTGGCCGAGGCCGTGCGCTACAGCGCGGGCGTGCGCCCCGCGGACTACGGCATCACCGACGATGACGTCTCGGTGCGCGGCTTCTACCTCACCGGCACCGGCCTGTACCGCGACGGCATGCGCCTCATCCACAACGGCTTCATGACCAACCTGGAGCCTTATGGCCTGGAGCGGCTGGAGGTGGTGCACGGCCCGGCCTCGGTGCTGTACGGCCAGTCGGCCCCGGGCGGTCTCATCAACGCCGTGACCAAGCGCCCGCGTGCCGGCATGCAGCGCGAGGTGGGGCTGGAGCTGGGCAGCCATGACCGGCGCCAGGTCACTGCCGACATCGGCGGCGCGCTCAACGCATCGGGCACCGTGCTCGGCCGCCTCACGGTGCTGGGGCGTGAGGCCGGCACGCAATGGGACGGCCTGCGCGCCGACCGCACCTACGTGGCTCCGGCGCTCACCCTGCAGGGCGACCGCACCACGCTCACGCTGCTGGCCCACTACCAGGATGACGACACCGGCTACGTCATTCCCTACTACCGCAACACGCCGTTCGGCGCAGCCAACGAGCGCATCAACGTCAACGGCGCCGGCTCCGGCCACCACAAGCGCGCGTACTCGCTGGGCTACCTGCTCGAGCATTCCTTCAACGACGCGCTGACGGTGCGCCACAACCTGCGCTACCTCGATGGCAGCAACCACCGCCTGGAGATGCGCAACCGAGGCCTGCTGGCCGACCAGCGCAGCATGGCGCGCCTGGCCATGGTGCGGCCCGATGCCGAAAAGACCCTGGTGGTGGACACCCACCTGGAGGCGCGCTTGAAAAGCGGTGACGTCTCGCACCAGCTGCTGGCGGGCCTGGACTACTACCACTCCAAGCTCGACTGGCGCATCCAGTCGCTCAACGGCGCGGTGGCGCCCATCGACCTGGTGAACCCCGTGTACGTGCAGCCCGACTGGGCCGACAACTTCCTGAGCGACCGGGCCCTGGCGCGCAATAACCAGGTGGGCCTGTACCTGCAGGACCAGATCAAGCTCTCCGAGCGCTGGGTGGTCAGCCTGGGCGGCCGCTACGACACGGCGCACATCGACACCAGGTACGACGCGCGGCTGACCGGCACCGCGCCCTTCGCCACCACGCATGTGGACCGGCGCGACAGCGCCTTCACCGGCCGGGCCGGCGCCATCTACCTGGCGCCCAACGGCCTGGCGCCGTACGTGAGCTTCAACACCGCCTTCCAGCCGCCGCTGACCACCGTGACGGCAGTGGACGCCAACGGCGCGCCGTACGAGCCCGAGACGGCGAAACAAGCCGAGGTGGGCGTGCGCTATGCGCCGGCCAACGCGGGCTACACGCTCAGCGCCGCGGCGTTCGACCTGCGCAAGCGCAACGTGCGCACGCCGTCCACCATCAATCCGCGCTTTGACGTGCAGACCGGCGAAGTGCGCAGCCGCGGGCTGGAACTGCAGGGCTCGGGCGATGTGGGCGGCGGCTTCTCGGTGATCGGCGCGTACACGTACCTGAACGCCAAGGTCACCCGCAGCAACAACGCCCTGGAAGTGGGCGAGCGCCCCGGCGCCACGCCCGAGCACGTGGCGTCGCTCTGGGGCAAGTACCAACGCGGCCCGCTGGAGCTGGCCCTGGGCGCGCGCCACATCAGCGCCGCGCCCGGCGAGCTGCGCGTGGCCACCGGCCCGCTGCCCATGAACGACAGCTACACCTTGTTCGACGCCATGGCCGCCTACGACGTCGGCGCCTGGCGCCTGTCGGTCAACGTGACCAACCTGGCCGACAAGCGCTACAAGACCCAGTGCAACACCTTCCGGGGCGGTGCGCAGTTCTGCGCGCTGGGGTTTGGGCGTGAGGTGCGGGTGGCCGCCGCGTACCGGTTCTAAAGCATCCCCCTGAGTCGCTTCGCGCCTTCCCCCTTCTCTCGAATGGCTGCGCCATTCGGGAAAGGGGACACCGCCAGCGCACGCACGTGAAACGCTGCTGTGCAGCTGGGGCGGCCCTTGCGCGGCGGTCGCTGGCGTGGGCCTCGCCCAGCGCGCAGGCCTCAGGCGGGTGCGACCTCCATCGGACAAATTGATGCGCAAGCTGCTGGTACTCCTGCACCGCTGGGTGGGCCTGTTCATGACCGTGTTCCTGGCGGTGGCCGGGCTCACGGGCTCCGTCATCGCGTGGGAGCATGAACTCGACCGCTGGCTCAACCCCGGCTTTCACCGTGCGGTCCCCTCGGACGCGCCGCGGCTGACCGCCACCGAAGTCGCGCGCCGCGTGGAGGCCGCGCACCCGCAATGGCAGGTGAGCTTTCTGCCCCTGGCCGCGCCGCCGGGGCAGACACTGGTGATGATGGTGGAGCCCCGCGCCGACCCCGCCACCGGCAAGCCGTACACGCTGGGGTTCGACCAGATCGCCGTGCACCCTGCCACCGCGCAGTTGCAGGGCCGGCGCACCTGGGGCGAGGCGTCGCTGGCGCGCGAGAACATCGTGCCCTTTCTGTACAAGCTGCACCACACCCTGTTCCTGCCGCGCGCCTGGGGTGTGGACTGGGCGGTGTGGTTTCTGGGCGCGGTGGCGATGCTGTGGACGGTGGACTGCTTCATCGCGCTGTGGCTGTCGTTCCCGCGCCTGTCGGCCTGGCGCAAGTCGCTGCGATTCCGGTGGGCGCGGGGCGGGCAGGCGATCAACTTCGACCTGCACCGCTCGGGCGGCGTGTGGACCTGGGCGCTCATGCTGGTGCTGGCCGTCTCGTCGGTGGCGATGAACCTGCACGACGAGGTGATGGAGCCGCTGGTCAACCTGGTCTCGCGCACCAGCCCGAGCCCCTTCGATGACCGGGTACCGCGCGGCCCCGCGCAGCGCGCCGTGCCACCAGCCGTCGACAAGGCCGAGATCGTGGAGCGTGCGCGCGCCGAAGGCCTGCGCCGCGGCTGGCCCGACCCGCCGGGCTTTTTGACCTACCGGCCTGCGTTCGGCCTGTATGGCGTCGATTTCTACGTGCCCGGCGTCAGCCGGGCGGGCCTGGGCCCGCCGCGCCTGTACTTCGACGGCGATACCGGCGCCCTGGCCGGGCAGCGCGTGCCGGGCGAGGGCAGCGCGGGAGACCTGTTCATGCGCCTGCAGTTTCCGCTGCACTCCGGGCGCATCGCGGGGCTGCCGGGGCGCATCCTGGTGACCGTGCTGGGTGTGGCGGTGACGGTGCTTTGCGTGACGGGCGTGGTGCTGTGGCTGGCCCGGCGCAGCGCGCGGCGCGCCGGCCGCACGGGACGCATGTGAACGCTTCCAACCACCGTGGCATTGGGTCTGTGAATGCTTCGGCCCCCGGGTGGCCGACCGGCTGAGCTACCGGATCGCGCACGCCGGCATGCAGGTGCTCGGCGCGGCGGTATGGAGAAGACAGGAGCAGGGCGGCGGCGCCCGGCCATTCATCGACCCAGGTCGCCCGCGCAAGGCAGGTAGAGCCCTTCGGCCGTCGTGATGGACCGCGCAGCGCGCGCAGCGCGCGCGGTGGCGATGGCGGTGGCTTCTGCCGCCATGGTGGCCAGCACCATCATGCCCAGGCTCTTGCCGGCGCGGCCGGTGCCCAGGCTGAAGAGCGTGTCGCCGTCGGACATGGTGTGCACCGGGTTGATGCTGCGCGCCAGGCCGTCGTGCGCAGCCACGGCCAGGCGGTGCGCCTGTACCTTGGTGATGACGGCGTCGGTGGCGACCACGCCGATGGTGGTGTTGGTGCCCGCCAGCAGGGGCTGGGGCGGGTCGCCCCGCAGCAGGGCGCGGCGCGTGTCGCGCAGGCGCAGGCCGTCGTCGGTGCGGGCGCCGGCGATCACCTGGGCGGTGTCGGGGTCCACCACGTCGCCCAGCGCATTGCAGGCAATGAGCGCGCCCACCGTCACGCCATCCACCGTGACGGACGCGGTGCCGATGCCGCCTTTCATCGCGCGCTGTATGCCGAAGATTTTGCCCAGCGCCGCGCCCGTGCCCGCGCCCACGTTGCCTTCGGCCGGGTCGGCGGTGGAGGCGGCGTCGCACGCCGCGTAGCCGGCTGCTGCATCGGGGCGGATGCGCATGTCGCCCACCAGCAGGTCGAACAGCACGGCCCCCGGCACGATGGGCAGGCGGCCCACGGCTACGTCGAAGCCGATGCCACGCTCCTCCAGCCAGCGCACCGCGCCGCTGGCCGCATCAAGCCCCCAGGCGCTGCCGCCGGCCAGCATGATGGCGTGCACCTTGTCCACCAGGTTGGAGGGGTCGAGCAGGTCGGTCTCGCGGGTGCCGGGCGCTGCGCCGCGCACGTCCACGCCGCCCACGGCGCCGTCGCGGGTCATGATCACGGTGCAGCCGGTGGGGCGGCGGGTTTCGGTGAAGTGGCCGACTTCGATGCCGGCCACGCGGGTGATGCTGCCGGCGTCGCCGGCCAGTGCGTGGGAACTCATGGCTGCCGATTATGGAGCCCTGGTGCCGCGCCGCGCTGGCGCTGCGTCAATGCCCGGCGGCCCAGGTCATGGCGCCTTTTCGATGTGCACCACATGGTAGGCACCGCCCACCTGCTCGGCCCGGAACCGCACCTTGTCGCCCGCCTGCAGGCTGCCCACCACGCCCGCGTCCTGCACGCGGAACACCATGGTCATGGGCGGCATCTGCAGGTTCTGGATCTCGCCGTGGCGCAGCGTGACGCGCAGGGTCCGCGGGTCCCAGCGGGTGATCTCGCCCTCGCTCAGCGGTGCCTGTGCGGCCGCCGATGCCGGCTGCTGCGCGCCGTCGGTGCTGTGGGTGCCGTGGGCGCCCTGGGCGCTGTGGCTGTCGCTCGCCGTGGCTGCAGAGGCCTGTGCCGGGGCCTGCGCGAGGACAGGAGCCGACGCCAGGATCAGCAGGCTGGCGGCCAGGGTGATGGCGATGTTCGTCATGTGGATGCCTTGCGGTGGTAGCTGTTGAACACGCGGGTGCTGCCGTCCCGCAGCACCAGCAGCACGTCGTACGGGTCGCGGCGGTTGCCGTAGGCGGCGCCGTCCATGCCGGGCGAGCCCACCGGCATGCCGGGCACCGCCAGGCCCAGCGCCTTGGGCTTTTGCTGCAGCAGGGCGCGCACGTCGCTGGCGGGCACATGGCCTTCGACCACATAGCCGCCCACCAGCGCGGTGTGGCACGAGCCCAGCCGGGGCGGCAGGCCCAGGCGGGCGCGCACGGCGTTGTTGCCCGTGTCATGGACCTTCACGGCAAAACCATGGGCCTGCATGTGGTCCAGCCAGTCCTGGCAGCAGCCGCAGTTCGGGTCTTTCCAGACTTCCAGGGGGGTGGGGGCCGCTGCAGGTGTGGCCAGGGGCAGGGCGCCTGCGACGAGCAGGCCCACGCTGCGGGCCAGCCAGGTGCGGCGGTTGCCGGTTGTGGGGTGTTGCATGGGATGCCTTCTTTCTCTCTGCGTTCGTGAATGTTCCGTGTCCGTGGGACCTCAGTGCGCTACCGCCGGTCTAAACCGGCACAGCACAACGCCAGTGCCACCGTGGAACCGGCTTTGCCGGGCCACCGGTGGCGTCCCCCTCTGGGGGAAGGCGCGCAGCGCCTCAGGGGGGGCTCACCGTGATGGTCCCGGTCATGCCTGCCTGGTAGTGGCCGGGAATGAGGCAGGCAAAGTCGAACTCGCCGGGGCGGTTGAACTGCCACACGATGTCGCCCTTTCGGCCCGCGGCCACATGGGCCATGTGGGGCTCGTCGTGCTCCATGCCGGGGTGCCTGGCCATCAGCTCGGCATGCGCATCCAGGTCGGCCCGGGTGCCGATCACGATCTCGTGCAGCACCCGGCCCTTGTTCTCGGCGCGCAGGCGCACTGTCTCGCCTTCACGCACCACGATGCGGCTGGGCGTGAAGCGCATGTCGTCGGTCATGCGGATGGTGATGGTGCGGGCCACCGCCCGGGCGTCGCCTGCGATGCCCCAGGCCTTTTGCTCCTTGGCTGCGGGCGCGCTGCGGGTGTGGTGCGGTGTGTTTTCATGAGAAAAAGAGGCGCTACCGCTTGCCAGTAGAGCGCAAGCAGCTATCAATTGAATAGCATTCATGGATATGGATCTCCGTGGTCAGTGCGCGTGGCCGCCGGGCGCGGGCTTGCGGGCGTTGGGCGCCCCCGGGGCGGTGCCCGGGTTGCTGGTGCGTGGGGCAGGGGGTGTGCTGGCGGGCGTGCCCTGCCATTCATAGGCCTGGGTGCCGGGCGGCTGCGGGTAGTCGCCGGGGTCGCGGTAGTCGCCCGCCGCCTGGTCGGCGCGCACCTTGAAGGTGGTGAACATGCCGCCCATCTCCAGCGGGCCATAGGGGCCGGTGCCGGTCATCATGGGGAAGGTGTTCTCCGGCAGGGGCATCTCCATCGCGCCCATGTCGGCCATGCCGCGCTCGCCCATCACCATGTAGTCGGGCACGATCTTCTGGATCTGGCCGACCAGGCCTTCATGCTGGACGCCGATCATGGTGGGCACGTCGTGCCCCATCGCGCCCATGGTGTGGTGGCTCTTGTGGCAGTGAAAGGCCCAGTCCCCGGGCTCGTCTGCAATGAACTCGATCTGCCGCATCTGGCCCACGGCCACGTCGGTAGTCACCTCGGGCCAGCGGGCGCTGCGCGGCACGGGGCCGCCGTCGGTGCCGGTGACTTCGAACTCGTGGCCGTGGATGTGGATGGGGTGGTTGGTCATGGTGAGGTTGCCCACGCGGATGCGCACGCGCTCGCCCTGGCGCGCCACCAGCGGGCTGATGGCCGGGAAGGCGCGGCTGTTCCAGCACCAGATGTTGTGGTCCAGCATGGTGTTGACCTTGGGGGTGCGCGCGCCGGGCTCCACGTCGAAGGCGTTGAGCAGGAACGCGTAGTCGCGCTGCACCGGCGCAATGAGCGGATGCGCAGCCTTGGGATGCGTGATCCACAGGCCCATCATGCCCATGGCCATCTGCACCATTTCGTCGGCATGCGGGTGGTACATGAAGGTGCCGGGACGGCGCGCCACGAACTCGTAGACGAAGGTCTTGCCCGGCTGGATGGCCGGCTGGTTGAGCCCGCCCACGCCGTCCATGCCGTTGGGCAGGCGCTGGCCGTGCCAGTGGATGGTGGTGTGCTCGGGCAGCCGGTTGGTCACGAAGATGCGCACGCGGTCGCCCTCGACCACCTCGATGGTGGGGCCGGGGCTCTGGCCGTTGTAGCCCCACATGTTGACGACGAAGCCCGGGGCGACCTCGCGCACCACGGGCTCGGCCACCAGGTGGAACTCCTTGATGCCTGCGTTCATGCGCCATGGCGTGGTCCAGCCGTTGAGCGTGACCACGGGGTGGTAGGGCCTGCCGGTGGGCGGGTGCAGCGGGGGCGCAGTGTCGGCGCTCGCCTGCACGGCGGGTTCGGGCAGCGCGGCCAGGGCCGCGGTGCCCACCGATGCGGCGGCCACGGCTGTGGCTGCGCCGGAGAAGAAATGGCGGCGGTTCATGGTCAATGGCCTTGTGGTGTGGAGGGGGCTGCGGCGCCGGAAGCCAGGCCTTGCAGGGACTCGGGCGATGTACCGGTGGATGTGCCGGTGAGGGCCAGTTGCAGGTCGGTCTCGGCCAGCCAGAAGTCGCGCTGAGCGTTGATCGCATCGGCCACGGCCTGGGTGTTGCTGCGCGCCTGGGCCAGCAGTTCCCAGACGCTGGCGAGCATGCCGTTGTAGCGCAGGGTGGTCTCGTCGGTGATGAACTGGCGCAGCGGCACGACCTCGTCCTGCTGCTGGTGCGCCAGGTCGAGCGCGGTGCGGTAGGTCAGCCACGCGGCACGCACCTCGGCGCGGGCGCGCACGGCGGTGTCCTGCAACTGCGCTGCACTGAGCTGTGTCTGCGCCTGGGCGCGGCTGCGGGCTGCGCCGCCCCAGTCGAACAAGGGCAGCGGCAGGTCCAGCTCCCACCCGCGGGTGATCTCGCGGTGGCCGGTGTCGCGCTCTGCCGCGGTGTTGCGCTGGTAGGCCAGGCCGATGTCGCCGAACACGGCGCCCGCGCGGCGCCAGCCCTGCTGGCGGGCGTCCGTGTCCAGCTGGCGGCGCGCGGCCTGCACGTCCAGGCGCTCGCGCAGCGCGGTGGCCTCCAGGCCCTCCGCAGGCAGCGGGTCGGCAGGCAGCGCGGGCAGTCGGTCGGCCAGCGTGTACTGCTGCGCCGCCAGGCCCCACAGGCCCATCAGGCGGCTCAGTTGCTCGCGCTCTGTGGCGGCTGCCAGCCGGGCACGGGCGTGTTGGGCGTTCACCGCGTGCAGCACGGCTTGCTCGCGGGCCAGCTGCAGGCGGCTCCAGTTGCCTGCGCGCACCATGCGGCGGGCCAACTCGGTGCCCGCCTGGGCGGCCGCTGCCATGCGGTCGTGCGCGCCGGCCACCTCCTGCGCCGCCACGGCGCGCAGCCAGGCGCGCCGTGTGTCGGCCGCCAGCACCACCACCTGCTGCGCTGTTTGCAGCGTGGCGATCTGCAGGCGCTCGGCCTGCCGCTCGGTGCGCCAGGGCAGCGTCACGAGGTCGAGCAGGTTGAACGCCAGGCTGCGTTCGATCTCGCGCTCATGGGCGTTCTGGAGCCGCGCGAGCGAGACATGCGGGTTGGGCAGCGTGATGGCCTGCACGCGCTCGGCATCGGCCACACCCAGCGCGGCCAGCCGTGCCTGCAGCCCCGGGTTGTTCAGCAGTGCGATGCGCACGGCAGCATCCTGGGTGAGGGGCGTTGCCAGCAGCGCTTGCACTGCCTGCTGTGCCTGCGCACTGGCTGCCGCGCCAACGGGAGGCAATGCCGCCCGGGATGTGCTGCCGGTACGGTGGGCGGTGAGCGCGGCCACGTAGCCCCGCAGGCCGTCGGGTGACACGCTGGCGCAGCCGGCGAGCAGGGCTGCCGCGGCCAGCAGGCTCCAGCGGCAGGGGGCGTGGCGGCCAGCGCGTACCGCGGTTGCGGCGGGGAGGGTGCTGCGGTTCATGGCTGGCCCCCCGGTGCTGCGGGGTGGTGTTGAGGCCCGGCACCGGGCGCGGCGGGCGCGGCAGGCCGGCGCGCCGCTCGCTCGCGGGTCTCCCACGCCAGGATGTCCGCGTGGCCGCGGGGAAATGCGGCCACTGCATGGTTGGCCTGTGGCCAGGGCAGGGGCTGCGCTGCGGCATGGGCCACAGGGGGTTGCGGCCCCAGGTTTTGGTAGGTGAGCGGGGCGGTGGGCGCATCAGGGTCGGCGGCGCCGTGGTGGGCGGCGGGCTCGGTGCCAGCACCCGCAGCGTGGGCAATTGCGGGGCTTGCCAGGGCCAGCGGCGCGAGCAAGGGCGCCATCAGCGCAAGGTGCGCGGTGTGCCGCGAGGTCCGCAGAAAAAATGGGTGTGCAGAAAAGCGCATGGAGATCTCCAGACAACGAAATCGTGGGAGCGCTGCAGGCTGGTGCAGGCACGCAGCCGGGGTGTCGGGGCCTGGGGGCGCCTGGTGGTGTGATCGCACGCGGTGTTCGGCGCTTTCCGCCCCGCACGTCCCGTGGGCTGCAGCGCTGCGGTGTGCAGGCTGGTGCCTCGGTCAGCAGGGGGAAAGTCACCGCTCCAACTGCGCAGTCACGCCGTGCCGGCGCCACAGGCCCCGAGTGCAGACGCACTTCGGGCGTTGGAGATCAGGCGATGGGGGGCTTGATGGCGCGCGCCGCAGGGGCGCTGACGAACTGCGCGAACGCGCGGGGCAGGCCCGAGCGTTGCGGTATGGGCGCGGGGCTCAGCGCCGCCGGGCCTTCGAGCATGGCCGAGTGGCAGATGTCGCAGGCCGAACAGGTGCTGGTGTGGTGGCTGTGCGCGTTGCAGCCGCCTGTGGCGTCGGTTGCACCGTGGCAGGCGACGGCTGGCAAGTCCTCTGCGGGCGCCTGGCCGTGGTCATGATCGTGGCCGTGGCCGTGGCCGTGGCCGTGGTCATGATCGTGGTCATGCCCATGTTCATGGCCGGCCTCCGGTACGCCCACGATGGCCGGGCTGAAACCGTGCGCCGCTGCCGCGGGTGCGGCCTGGGACGAGTAGGCTGGCGCAGGGTGGGCACCTGTGGCGCCGTGCACCGGGGCAGCTGCCGGGCCGGCCGGTACCGACGGCAGCATGCCTGTGGCCATGGCAGTGCCCATCAGGCCCCTGAGGACCAGCACCACCATCAGCACGAAGTAAAAGCCGCGACGCATCCCGTGATGATAAGGGAGCCCCGCACGGGGTTGCGTTGCCGCACGCCTGCCACCCGGCCAGCCGTGAGGGCGTCTTCCTACACGTGGCTCTGCCGATGCCATGCGCAAATATGAGTACATATTTCGCGCGGAGTTGATTAGGATGGACAAACGCTGTCCGGCCGCTGGCGCCGGCGCTGTCGATGGTCAACCATGCCCCCCCGCAAAGAAGCCCCGTCCCCCTGAAAGGTCGCTGATGCCTTCGTGGCCGCCTCGGATCGCCGCACTCTGGAGCACCCTCTCCGCCAGAATCCGTTGGCTGATCCTGGTGGCATCGCTCCCCGCCGCGGCACTGGTGGTGCACCAGGCCAGCGAGCACCGGCTGGCAGGCGTGTCCGCCGCCCAGGAGCGGGCCCAGCTCACCCTGCGCGCGGTGGTGGCGGGCCAGGAGCGGCTCATACAGTACACCCAGGACTTCCTGGGCAAGCTGGCCACGCTGCCGCAGGTGCACGATCCGTCGCAACCCGCATGCGGCGTCTTTCTGGCCGAGGTGCTGGCCCTGCAGCCCCTGTACGTGAACATCGGCGTGCCGCGGGCCGACGGGGAACTGCTGTGCAATGCCCGCCCGCTCAAGGCGCCGGTGAACGTCGCCAACCGGCCGTACTTTCAGCGGGCCCTGACGGAACGCGAATTTTCGGTCGGGGCCTTCCAGATCGACCGGGCGGCGCAGGTGGCGAGCGTGAACTTTGCGGTTCCCGTCATTCCACCCGGCAGTACGCAGCCGGTGGGCGCTGCCGTGGCGGTGGTGGGCCTGGAGTGGTGGAGCCGGCGCCTGTCCGACCTGGGCCTGCCCGAAGGCGCCGTGGCCCGCGTGACCGACCCGGACGGCAAGGTGCTGGCCCGCTTCCCGCCCGACCCCGCCGAGCTGGGATCGGTGCTGGACGATGACGCCGAGTTCAGCGCCGCACTGCTGCAGTCCGGGCAGGGCGTGCTGCAGCGCACCACGGCCAAGGTGCCGCACCTGGTGGTGTTCCAGCCGCTGATCGAATCGCGCGGCAAGGCCGTGGCCACCATGAGCCTGACGGTGCCCCTGGGGGCGCTGTACGCCGAGGCCAACAAGCACATGTGGATCGACATGGCCTTCCTGCTGATGGGGGTGGCGCTGTCGTTCCTGCTGGCGCGCGCCGGTGTGCGGCGCGCCGTCACCCGGCCCCTGCAGCGCCTGATTGCGGCCACCGACGAGCTGGCGCAGGGCCGCCATGTGCCGCTGGAGCGCACGCTGGGCCTGGCCGAGCTGTCCGAGCTGGGCCGGCGCTTTGACCGCATGGCCCGCACGCGGCAGGCGGCCGAGGTCCAGCTGCGCCAGAGCGAAGAAAACCTTGCCATCACCCTGCATTCCATCGGCGACGCGGTGATGGCCACCGATGCGGCAGGCAACATCACGCGCATGAACCCGGTGGCCGAGCGCCTGACGGGCTGGCCCTTGGCCGAGGCCATCGGCCGGCCGCTGCGGGATGTGTTCCGCGTGGTCAATGCCAGCACGCGGCAGGCGCAGCTCGACCCCGTGCAGCTGGTGATGACGGGCGGCGAAGTGGTGGAGCTGAGCAACCACACCACCCTGATTGCGCGTGATGGCGCCGAGTACCAGATCGCGGACAGCGCCGCCCCCATCCGCAACGCGCAGGGCCAGATCGTGGGGGTGGTGCTGGTGTTCAGCGACGTGACCGACGCCTACCAGGCGCGCGAGCAGCTGCAGGCCAACGCCGCACGCTTTCGCACGCTGGCTGCGCTGTCGTCAGACTGGTACTGGGAGCAGGATGCGCAACTGCGCCTCACGCGGCTGGAGGGCAGCTCCGAAAGCCCGCCCGTGCAGGAGGCTGCCAAGCTCATCGGCAAGACCCGCTGGGAGGTGAACTCTCCGGGCGTGAGCGATGCGCAGTGGGCAGAACACCGCGCGCAGCTGGCCCGGCACGAGGAGTTCCGCGACTTCGAGTTCCAGCGCGTCGCCCCGTCGGGCGAGGAATACTGGGTGTCCGTCAGCGGCACGCCGGTGTTCGACGAAGAAGGCCGTTTCGCAGGCTACCGGGGCGTGGGCAAAGACATCACCGCGCGCCGGCGCGACGAGCGCGAGCTGCGCATCGCAGCCATCGCATTCGACTCGCAGGAGGGCATGATGGTGACCGGCCCGGACACCATCATCCTGCGCACCAACCGCGCCTTCACGCGGCTCACCGGCTACGACGCTGAAGAAGCCGTCGGCCGCCCCGCCAGCCTGCTGGCGTCCGGCCACCACGACAAATCGTTCTTCGATGCCATGTGGGCCAGCCTGAACACCACGGGCGAATGGCGCGGCGAGATCTGGAACCGCTGCAAGAGCGGCGAGGTGCGCCTGAACTCCATGGGCATCACGGCGGTGCGCGACGGGCGGGGCGTGCTGACGCACTACGTCGGCATGCTCAGCGACCTGACCCAGCGCACCCAGGCTGCCCGCGAGATCGAGACACTCGCCTTCTACGACGCCCTCACGCACCTGCCCAACCGCCGCCTGATGATGGACCGGCTGCAGCAGGCGTTTGCCACCAGTGCCCGCACGGGCATGCTGGGCGCGCTGCTGTGCCTGGACCTGGACCACTTCAAGACGCTGAACGACACGCTGGGCCACGACATGGGCGATGTGCTGCTGCAGCAGGTCGGCCAGCGGCTGGCGGCTTGCGTGCGCGAGGGCGACACGGTGGCCCGGCTCGGTGGCGATGAATTCCTGGTGCTGCTGGAAGACCTGGGCGGGCAGGCCACCGAGGCGGCCGAGCAGGCCCAGGCCGTGGGCGAGAAGATCCTGCTGGCACTCAACCAGTCCTACCAGCTGGCATCCCACCACGTGCACAGCACCACCAGCGTGGGCGCCGTGCTGTTCGACGCACAGGGCCAGACGGTGGAAGACCTGGTCAAGCATGCCGACCTGGCCATGTACGCCGCCAAGACCGCCGGGCGCAACAGCATCCGCTTCTTCGACCCCATGATGCAGGCGGCGGTCACCGCCCGCGCTGCGCTGGAGAGCGACTTGCGGGTGGCGCTGGAGCAGGGTCAGTTCGTGCTGCACTACCAGCCGCAGATGGGCAGCGGCCTGCGCATGGTGGGGGCTGAGGCGCTGATCCGCTGGAACCACCCGGTGCGAGGCATGGTGGCTCCGCTCGAGTTCATCACGTTGGCGGAAGAGACGGGTCTGATCGTGCCCATCGGGGAATGGGTGCTGCGCACCGCCTGCCTGCAACTGCGGCGCTGGCAGGGCCACCCGGCGACATCGTCACTGCAGGTGGCCGTGAACGTGAGCGCCCGGCAGTTCCGCCATGCGCACTTCGTGGAACGGGTGGTGGCCGTGTTGCGCGAGACGGGGGCAAGGCCCGAGCAGCTCAAGCTGGAGCTGACGGAGAGCCTGGCGCTCGAGAACGTGGACGACACCATCGACAAGATGCACGCCCTGCGCGCGCTGGGGCTGCGGTTTTCGATGGACGACTTCGGCACCGGGCAGTCGTCGCTGGCGTACCTCACGCGGCTGCCGCTGGACCAGCTCAAGATCGACCAGAGCTTCGTGCGCAACATCGGCATCCAGCAGGCCGATGCGCTCATCGTGCAGACCATCATCGGCATGGCGCACAGCCTGGACATCGACGTGATCGCCGAAGGCGTGGAGACCGAAGAGCAGCGCGCCTTTCTGGAGCGCCACGGCTGCAACCTGTGGCAGGGCTACCTGCTGGGCAGGCCTGTGCCCATGGAAGAGATCGAGCAGCGGCTCATGGCGCCTGCAACCAGTGGGGCAGCGGCCGCGCGGGGCAACGTGCCGGGCAGCGACGAAGGCCCGCCTCACACCGCCATGTAGCGCCCTGGCCGGTGGTTCATGGCCAGCACCAGGTTCAGCGCCACGGCGCCCGCCATCGACCAGGCCACGCGCATGGGCTCCACCGTCCACAGGGCCAGCAGCACGATGCAGCAGTCCACAGCCATCTGCACCTTGCCGGCGCGCCAGCCGTAGCGGTCCTGCAGGTACAGCGCGGCGATGCCCACGCCGCCCAGGCTGCAGCGGTGGCGAAACAGCACCAGAAAACCGGTGCCGGTGATCAAGCCACCGGCGATGGCGGCGTACAACGGCTGCAACTGCGCGAACTGCAGCCATTGCGACTGCATTTCCGTCAGCAGCGATAGCAGCAGCACCGCGATGAAGGTCTTGACCGTGAAAGCACGCCCCAGCTTGCGCAATGCCAGCCAGTAGAACGGCAGGTTGAGCACGAAGAAGATCTTGCCGAAACCGATGCCGGTGGCGTAGTGCAGCAGGAAAGCCAGGCCTGCGGTGCCGCCGGTGAGCAGGCCCGCGGTGGTGAAAAACGCGACGCCCAGAGAGATGAGCAGTACGCCGGTGAAGATGGCCACCGCGTCCTCGGTGAGCGTGTGCGGCACGGCGGCGGGCGGTGCGGCCACAGGCACTGGGGTGGAGGACGGGACAGAGCTGGCAGGAGAACTCGGCATGGATGGGGCAGTGCAGGGCCGTGCGGGGTGCGGACGTGAATTGGACCATGCAATACGCGTGCCGGACTTGTCGCTCATCAAGGGCGGGTGGGGCGGAATGCCCATGGGTTGCCCCCTGGGTTGCCGGTGTGCCGCAGATGTAACACCTGCAACCCCGGGGGGCGCGCGGCGGTCGGTCGGCCGGTTCCTGCGAAAATAGGCGGTTTTGCCCGCGGGGGACCGGTTCCCTGGTGCTTTCTCCCCTTGGGGGATGGCCGTCGCAGTGAATGGTTTCTCAGGGATGTATCCGCAACACACACTCAGCAGCTCAGGACTCGTGGTCCTGCTCCAGCAATGGATGCAGGCCGATGCGGGCGCGGCTGCGCGTGCCGATGTGGCGCAAGAGCTGGGCCAGTGGCTGAGCACGGTGGATGCGGTCACCCTCAGCCGGTCGCTGCATGCCATCGATGCCTTTCCGGCCGGGGAGGCGCCTGGTGCGGGCGTGGCGGACCTGCAGGCATTGCAGGCGCTGTACGAGCGCACCCAGGCGGAGCTGACGGCGCTGGCGTCGTCCAAACCCGTGCCCCCCAAGCCGGCACGCGAGCGGGCCGACAACACGCGTGCCCAGGCGCCCAACCTGCAGGCCGAGGCCGAGTACGGCTTTCATGCGCCGCGCTACCTGGGCCTGCAAAAGCAGATGGATGCGAAGCTCTTGGGTTTGCGCGCGCAGGTGCGCCACGGGGTGTCGCAACGCTCCCGAGGCCTGAGGCAACTGGCGGCCCTGGACACCGTGATGGAACAACTGAGCTTTGTGCGCGAGCAGCGCCTGTGGGCCTCCTTGTCCGCCCACCTGGACCGGCGCCTGGTGCAATTGCGCCGCGCCCACCAGGAGCGGCTTTCGGCCCAGGGGCTGCCGGATGAACCCCAGCGCTGGCGGCAACCCGGAGGGTGGCTGCACGCGTTCGAGCGCGACATGCAGGCGCTGCTTCTGGCCGAGATGCATGTGCGGCTGCAACCGATCCTGGGCCTGCTGGAAGCAGCCCGCAACGAGAACTTGGAACGACACGAATGAACAAGAGTGTGATGGCTGCCGTATTTGCCCTGGGCCTGGCGGCAGTGGGTTGGGTAGGGTGGGGATTCGTGGGGGCGAGCCCGCTGGCGCTGGCGATGACGGTGGCGATCGGTGCGGTCTACGTGCTGGGCGCGGTCGAGCTGATGCAGTTTCGCCGTGGAACGGTGGCACTGACCACCGCGCTGGCGGATGGCGCGCAGCAGCCCGTGGTGGACCTGGGCCCCTGGCTCGACCGCTTGCCCGCCGCCCTGCGCCACCCGGTGCGCCAGCGCATCGAGGGCGAGCGTGCCGTGCTGCCGGGGCCGGCCCTCACGCCGTACCTGGTGGGGTTGCTGGTCATGCTGGGCATGCTGGGCACCTTCCTCGGGATGGTGGTCACCTTCAAGGGCGCGGTGTTCGCGCTGGAGACCTCGGGCAGCCTGGAGGGCATCCGCGCCGCCCTGGCCGAGCCCATCAAGGGCCTGGGCCTGTCGTTCGGCACCTCGGTGGCGGGCGTGGCCGCATCGGCCATGCTGGGCCTGCTGTCTGCCATGGCGCGCCGCGAGCGCCTGGCGGCCGTGCGCCAGCTCGACGCACGCATTCCCACCGTGTTCCGCGCGTTCTCGGCCAGCCATCGCCGCGAAGAGACCTTCCAGGCCCTGCAGCAACAGGCGCAAGCGATGCCGCTGATCGCCGAGCGGCTGCAGGCCCTGGTGGACGGGCTGGACCGACGGCACGACCAGCTGGCCGACCAATTGCTGGCGCAGCAAAAGGGTTTTCACACCGAGGCGTCGTCGGCCTACACCCAGTTGGCCGGCGCCGTGGGGGCGTCGCTGCACGACAGCCTGGGCGCCAGCGCCCGCGTGGCCGGCGAAACGCTGCGGCCCGTGGTCGAGCAGGCCATGGCCGAACTGGCGCGGGAATCGCAACGCGCGCACCAGCGGCTGGCCGATGCCACGGCGGCCCAGATGCAGGCGCTGGCAGCCCAGTGGGAGGGCACGGCACGCCAGGTGTCGGACACCTGGACATCGGCCCTGGACAAGCACACGCAGCTGCAGGACCGCCTGATGGGCGGGTTCGATGGCGCGCTGCAGTCGGTGACCCAATCGTTCGAGCAACGCTCCGCAGCGCTGCACGCGGCCCTGCAGGACACCGCGGCGCAGTCGCAGGCTGCCCAGAAGGCGGCCGACGAACAGCGCCTGGCAGGGTGGACGCGGTCGATGGAAGGCATGGGCGAGACGCTGGCCGCGCAGTGGGAGCGGGCGGGTGCACGCGCCGTGGAACAGCAGCAGGGCATGCGCGACGCGCTGGAGGGCGCCACAGCGCGCCTGGACCAGTCCCTGCTGGCCGCCACCCAGGCCTTCGAGCAGCGCTCCACGGCCCTGGTCGCATCGCTGCAAGATACCGTGGCGCACACCCATGCGGCCCAGGCAGCGGCCGACGCGCAGCGCATTGCCGGCTGGCGCGCATCGATGGAAGACACCGCCCGCTTGATCGCAGCCCAATGGGAGCGCGCGGGCGAGCAGGCCGCAGCGCAGCAACAGGGCGTGGCGCAGGCGCTCGCAGGTGCTGCCGCACAGCTGGGCGAGTCGCTGCAGGCAGCTACGCAGTCGTTCGACGAGCGCTCCGGTGCGCTGCTGTCGTCGTTGCAGGACACGGTGGCGCACTCCCACACCGCCCAGATGGCGGCCGACCAGGCGCGCCTGGCCGGTTGGAACGCGTCCATGGAGGGTATTGCGCAGTCGCTGACGGCCGAATGGCAGCGCGTGAGCACCCAGACGCTGGAGCGCCAGCAGGCCGTGTGCGACGCCCTCGAGACCGCCGTGACGGGGCTCACCGGACGCATGGGCGAGCAGGTGGCCAAGACGCTGGACGGTACCGCGCGCCTGATGGACCAGTCCGAAGCCTTGCTGCGCACCCGCACCGACGCGGAGGCCCAGTGGCTGCAGGCGCAGGGCGACCGCATGGATGCGCTGGCAGGCGTGTGGCGCACCGAGCTGGCCGCGCTGCGCGATGCCGAGGCCGAACGCGGGCGTGCGGCGGTCGACCGCCTGGAGGACTTGCAGGAGGCCGTGGCCCAGCACCTGGCCACGCTGGGGTCGGCGCTGGAGGCACCTCTCACCCGGCTGCTGCAAACAGCATCTGACGTGCCGCAGGCTGCGGCCGAGGTCATCGCCCAGCTGCGCCACGAGATGACGCAACTGAGCGAGCGCGACAACGTGGCGCTGGCCGAGCGCACGGCCATGATGGAGCAACTGGGCACGCTGCTGCAGTCCGTCAACGAAGCCGCAGCCCAGCAGCGCGGCGCCATCGAATCCCTGGTGGGCACGGCGGCGTCGGTGCTGGAGCAGGCGGCGTCGCAGTTTGCACAGGCGCTGGACAGCCAGGTCGGCAAGGCGGACGAAGCGGCGACCCACGTGGCGGCCAGCGCAGTGGAGCTGTCGAGCCTGGGCGAGGCGTTCGGACACGGCGTGGGGCTGTTCACCGCCAGCAACGACAAGCTCATGGATAGCCTGCAGCGCATCGAAGGCGCCATCGGCCAGTCCCTGTCGCGCAGCGACGAGCAACTGGCCTACTACGTGGCGCAGGCGCGTGAAGTGATCGACCTGAGCATCGCGTCGCAGCAGGGCATTGTGGAAGACCTGCGCCGGCTCAAGGGCAGGGCGGTGGCCGCCGCCGAGCCGGAGGTGGCCGGATGATGGGGCTGGACGACACCATCGACAGCGTGGACGACGGCTCCGAGCAGACCGCCCCGGTCTGGGCGGTGTTCGGTGACCTGATGGCGGGCCTGCTGGGTGCTTTTGTGCTCATTCTGGTGGGCGTGCTGGTGGTGCAGGTCGACCTGGTGGCCAGCCTCAAGCACGAGGTGGAAAAGCGCCAGCACGAGGAGCAGCGGCGCATGGCGCTGGAAAAGGCCCTGGCCGGCCCCCTGGCCAGTGGCCGCGTCACGGTGAATGACGGGCGCATCGGGATCAGCGGCAGCGTGCTGTTCGCGGCGGGCTCCGACGAACTGCGGCCCGAGGGGCGCCAGTTGCTCAAAAGCCTGGTGCAACCGCTGCAGGTCTACCTGCGCGAGCGCGACGAGATGCTGATGGTCAGCGGCTTTACCGACGACACCACGCTGCTGCGCGGCAGCCAGCAGCGCTTTGCCGACAACCTGGAGCTGTCGGCACAGCGGGCGCTGACCGTGGCGCGGGCGCTGATCGACGAGGGCATGCCGTCGTCGCAGGTGTTCGCCGCGGCATTTGGTGCGGAGCAGCCCGTGGCCTCCAATGCGGACGAGAAGGGCCGCGCGCAGAACCGGCGGGTGGAGATGGCCCCCGTGCCCAAGGCCTCTGGCGCCCGGCCCGTACGCGATGAGTGAACCCACGCTCGAATCGCTGCGGGCCGATGGTGCCGACGGCCACGACCCGGTGCGCTACCGCTACCTGGAGGTGATGGCCAGCCGCATGCAGCACCAGCCCCCGGCGGTGCAGCAGGTGCTGGCGCAGCGGCTGCAGCGGGCCGTGGCCGCCTATGCGCAGGGCGCCGGCACGGCGGCGCAGACGGGGGAGTGCGCCGCACCGGCGGCAACAGCGGCCACCGCGGCGCCTTCACCCCTGGCGCTGCTCAACCGCGAGCTCGACGCGCGGGCCCAGGCGGATGCGGACCGGGTGCGCATCGAAGGTGGTGCCAGTGCGTCGGACATGAAGAGCGTGCGCCAGTTCAGCGAGGTCTGGTCCCGCATCGCGGCCGAGCAGCAGGTGGCGCAGGCCATCGACCGTGGACCGGAGAATGCCGGGCCGCTGAACCCCCACAAGCTGATGCTGCGCTCGCTCAGCCTGATGCAGGACCTCTCGCCCGACTATCTGCGCCGCTTCTTGTCGCAGATGGACTCGCTGCTGTGGCTGGAGCAGGCCAACAGCCCGCGCCCCCGCAGCATGGGCGTGGCCGCCAACCGCGGTGCCCGGGGCCGGCCCAGGGCATAGCGGCACGGTCTGCACCTGCCCTGCATATGCTTGCGCGGATGGACAGGGGCTGGGCGCGGCGCCTAGGCCTTGGTGTGGGTGCTGGCGTCGCCCGCAATGTGGCGCTGCAGCAGTTCGTTGGACTCGTCCAGCGCCTGGGCGGTTTCGCTCAGCTGCTGTTCGAGCTGGTCCGTGCGCTCTACCGCCGCCTGCAGATCGCCTTGCAGGGCTGCGTCCGGAATCTGCGTGGTCAGCACTGCATGTACCACGTCCAGATCGTTGGCCGCGGCTTTGATCTGCTCTGCGGCTTCCTGGTTGTTGTGCAAGACCTTCGCCATGTCGGAGGGCTGCGTGGTGGGGGCTGCGCTGGGCATATGTAAGTCTCTCTGAGTCAGAAGATTTCACTTCTCCCATCGGGGACGCGGCGCAATCGCCTACATGCCGGGATGTCGTAAGAGGTGAGATTCTAGACTTCGCCATGGCAAACAGACAGCAGGGCCCGCAGATGCCTCTCAGCACCATCCTCGTCGAAGACAGCAAAACCATCCAGGAAACCCTGATACCCGCACTCGAAGAGTTGGCGGACGCACAGGTCGTGGCCGTTGCCGCCACGGCCAGCGATGCCATCGAGGCGCTGGCCGAGTGGCGCGAGGACTGGCAACTGGCGGTGGTGGATCTGTTCCTGCAGGAGGGCTCCGGAATGGATGTGCTGGAGGCCTTGCAGCAAAGAAAGGGGCTCTGGGCCCGACAACCGCCATCGCGGCAGGGCCACCCGGGGCAGCAGGTCTATGTGCTGTCCAACTACGCCACGGCGGACATGCGCCGCCAATGCAAGGCCCTGGGCGCCGACGGCGTGTTCGACAAGTCCACCGAGCTCGAAGCCTTTTTTGAGCGTTGCAGCGAACTGCCGCACGCCGCCCGCCGTGCGCTCCAAGCCGACAGGGGGGGCGCCGGGCTCTGACACAGGCCGAGGCCGACGCCCCCCGCAATGCCTATGCGCCACCAGTGGGCGGCGGGCGCAGTGCTCCGCTGAGCGCCAGGTCGATCAGTGCGGCCATCTCGTCCGCCGGTGCCATGGGCTTGAACGCGTTGACATGGGCACGCCCGGTGTTTCCGGCGGGCAGCCGGGCCAGCAGGTGGCCCAGGGGCACCAGGGCAAGCCGCAGCAACTGGCCCAGGCATTCGCGCAGGTCTCGCAACGCCCATGCATAGCGCAGCATCGCAAGGTGCGACCGCCAGTGCAGGTGCAGCGAGTTCTGGCCGAGCACGTGGGCGGCCTCCAGCCACTGCCAGCGCATGGCCGGTGGCGCTTCGCTCGCGCTCGCAAAACCGTGCAGCAGGTCGTCGACGGCGCGGTGCCGGTCGCCCGGTGACGGCGCTGCCGCACCCGGTGCTGGCGCCTGCGCCGCCAAGGTGGCGGCCAGTGCCCGCCAGCGGCGTTGGCGGTGAACAAAGAACCAGCGGGCAAACACCGCGCTCAGGGGCGTCATCAGCCAAGGCATGTGGCGGGGGACCACATCGATATCGTCGGTGTAGAGGGTGGCTCCGTCGGGCAGGGCCTGCAGCGTGATGCGGTGGTCCCACCGGCGCATCAGCGCACCGTCGCCGTGGTCCCACAGGGTGGGCCAGTGGCCGGGCTGCGCCTGTGGTGGTGGCTCGATCGCGATGCGCACGGTTTGCGAGCCCAGCGGCACCACGCCCAGCAGCCACATCTGCAGCTTCAGCTCGCCCGCCGTCCATTCGGTGGGCCAGGATGCGCCGTCCGTGGGCTTGAACCGCATCAGCGGCGCGGTGATGTGGCGAAAGACCGCCGTGCTTTGCAGTTGCCGGGCCACCCATGCGGGTGGTGCCTCCAGGCGGGTCGACAGATGCACGCGCATTCAGTGTGCACCGTTGCTGGCGTGGGCGCCCGTTGCCAGCTCCAGGCGCGCCTGGCGGATGACGCTCCAGCCGCCGCTGATGGCCAGCCCGGCCATGATGGCCGCCACCGCCAGATCCGGCCAGGCGGTGCCGGTGCCGAATACGCCCAGCGCTGCCACCATCACCGCCATGTTGCCCAGCGCGTCGTTGCGGGTGCACAGCCATACGCTGCGCATGTTGGCGTCACCGTCGCGGTAGGCATACAGCAGCACCGCCACCCCCAGGTTGGCGGCCAGCGCCAGCAGGCCGACCCCGCCCATGGTCAATGGTTCGGGCGGCACGCCCTGCCATGCGCCCCAGGCCACGCGCGCCACCACGGCCACGCCGAAGGCCAGCATGCTCACGCCCTTGACGAGCGCCGCCCGTGCGCGCCACGCCAGGGCCATGGACAGAACCCACAGCGACAGCGCATAGTTGGCCGCATCGCCCAGGAAGTCGATGGCGTCGGCCAGCAAGGACGCCGAGCCGGACTGCAGCCCCGCGCCGATCTCCAGCAGGAACATGCCCGCGTTGACGATCAGCGCCACCCACAGGATGCGGCGGTAGCGCGGGTCGGCACTGGCGGGGCCGTGCCCGTGGCCGTCGTCGTGATGGTGGTGCTGGCAACTGGCGGACATGAGGACCTTCTTTCTGTGAATCTCTGCAGGTATTGCAATGCGATGGCATGATTGGAAACCTTGAAGTCACTTGAAGGTCAAGCCATGACGCAGACTGTTGCGCAACTTCCCCAGCACCGCATCGGCGAGGTGGCCCGCCAGTCGGGCGTGTCGGCCGCCAACATCCGTTACTACGAAAAGGAAGGCCTGCTGGCGCCCGGCGTGCGTGAGGACAACAGCTACCGGCTCTACAGCGCAGACGATGTGCACCGCCTGAGGTTCATCCGCTTGTGCCGTGCCATGGACATGTCCCTGGACGAGGTGCGCACGCTGCTGGCGCTGGACTGGTCCCGCAAGGCCGACTGCGAAGCCGCGCGCGACACGCTGGATGAGCACCTGCAGCACGTGCGCAGCCGGCTGGCGGAGCTGCAGGCGCTGGAAGCGGACCTGCAGGCGCTGCGCGGCCGCTGCGACGGATCGGACACCCATTGCCACATCATCGAAGCCCTGCACGCGCGCGCAGACGCCCAGCCCGCGGCCTCGGGTGGCACGGGCGTCGGCAAGCGGCACGTGTAGTGCTGCGGCAAGGCAGTGCAGACCCGCTCGTGTGGGCGACGTGGGCGCTGGGGTGTGAGCAGGTGTTTCACGTGCCGCCATTTGCTATTGAATTGATAGCTGTTGGCGCTTGTAGATCGAGCGGCAGGGCCTGAAAACATCAAGGGCCACGTCGTGCATTCCTGCAGTGGCCGCCCACCGCTCGCCCGCTATGATCTGCCCATGATTGCGCGCTTGCCCGGCCTGTCCCTACCCGAACGTGTGTGGAGCACCGCGCGGCGCTGGGCGCTGGCGTGGTGGCGCATCCTGTACCTGGGCGCTGTGATGCTGGTGCTGGTGCTGTCGCCGTCCAGCTACGGCCGGGGCACCCGCCGCGCACTGGCGCGCCACCTCTATCTGGACACCGCGCCGGTGCTGCTGGGCTTCACGGTGCTGGCTGCGCTGATCAGCCTGGTGCTCACCCGCATCGTGGTGGTCACGGCCCTGAGCTACGGCCTGTCGCGCTATGCGCTCGAGATGGTGATCCGTGTACTGGTGCTGGAGCTGATCCCGCTGACCGCCGCACTGTTCGTGGCGATGCGCTGCACCATTCCCAACGGCACGCAGATCACCCGCCTGCGGCAGAACGGGCGCTTCGACGCGCTGCGCGCGCAGGGCTCGGACCCCGTGCGCATCGAGCTGCTGCCCCGTGTGATCGCCGGCGTTTTCGCCTGCATCACGCTCGCTGCGCTCAGCTGCGTGGTGTCGCTGGTGCTGGCGTATCTGGGGGTGTATGGTTTCAACCTCGCAGGGCTGCAGAGCTACACGCGCATGTTCGGCCAGGTGTTCAGCCCCAGCGTGACCCTGGTGTTTGCGATGAAGACGGTGTTTTTTGCGCTGGCCGTGGCGCTGATACCGATGGCCGCGGGCCTGTACGACTCGGGCGATCGCACGCAGCCTGATTCCGAACTGGGCGGTCTGGCGCGCATGTTCGCGGTGCTGCTGCTGATCGAAGTGGCGTCGCTCATGGGCAACTACTACTGACCGCCACCGGCCGCCACCGCCTGCCCTTCGCTATCGCCTGCAAATCCCTGCCCCCATTCCTGGCCTATGAACGACTCATCCCACCGCACCCCTGCGCCCGGCCCGCCGGCCGACGCTCTGCACGAGCCCTCCGTGGAGACCCTGCGGCCCGTGGCGCACCTGGAGATCAAGGCGGCGGCGCTGCTGATCTTCACGCTCGCCCTCATCGTGGGCTCGGGGCTGTACCTGCTCTATGCGCGCGGCGCCTTCGAGCCCACGCAGACCCTGGTGCTGACGGCCGACGACTCCGAGGGCGTGGTCGTGGGCATGGACATGACCTTCTCGGGCTTTCCGATCGGCCGTGTGCGCCGGATCGAGCTGGCCGACGAGGGCAATGCCCGCATCATCGTCGACGTGCCGCGCAAGGACGCGCACTGGCTGCGCCAGTCCAGCGTGTTCACGCTGGTGCGCGGTATCGTGGGCGGCACCAACATTCGCGCCTACACCGGCATGCTGGGCGATGAGCCTCTGCTCGACGGGGCCGTGCGCCCAGTACTGCGGGGCGACGCCACGGCCGAGATCCCCCAACTCATGGCATCGGCGCGCGAACTGCTCACGAATCTGAACGCTCTCACGGCGCAGGACGCGGCCCTGGGCGGGAGCCTGGCGCAGGTGCGCACGCTCACCGAAAGGCTCAATGGCCCGGGGGGCGTGCTGGGCGTGCTGATGGGCAGCGAGGCCGATGCCAAGAAGATCGTGACCACGCTGGAGCGCACCAACGCCTTGCTCGCGCGCCTTGACGGCATGGCCGCCCGCGCGGACCGCCAGGTGTTCGGCAGCGACGGCAGCAAGGACGCACTGGTGCCGGAAGTGCGGGCTACGGTGGCCCAGCTCAATGGGCTGCTGGCCGACACCCGCACCAGCCTGCAGAAGGTGGATGCCGTGCTGGTCGAGGCGCAGGCCATCGGCGCCAACGCCCGTGAGGCCACCACCGACCTGGGCGCCTTGCGCGCCGAGGTGGAAAGCAATCTGCGCAAGGTGGAAAGCCTGGTCAACGAGATCAACCGCAAGTGGCCCTTCGCGCGGGACACGGAACTGAAGCTGCCATGAAGACTGCTGCATCGATGATGTCAACGCGCGGCCGGCTTGCCTTGCCCATTCGATTCCGTGCAGGGAGGGCAGCGCTGGTTGCCGCTGCGGCTTTGTGGATGCTGGGTGCCTGCTCCAGCAAACCCCCCGTGCCGGATTGGCAGATGAACGCCCATGCATCCGCCCAGAAGGCCTTGGAGGCGTATCTGTCTGGCAATGCACGCGTGGAGCAACTCGAATGGGACCGCGCACGGGCCGAAGTGGCGCGCACGGGACGGCCCGACCTGCTGGCGCGCCTGGAACTCGTGCGCTGCGCAGCGATGGTGGCCAGCCTCGTGCCCGGGCCCTGCGAGCGTTTCGAGGCGCTGCGCGCAGACGCGGCGCCGGCCGAGCAGGCATACGCCGACTACCTGGCAGGGCAACTGCAGCCGGCCCAGGCGGCACTGCTGCCCGAGCCGCAGCGTGCGGTCTCCGTGTCGGCCCACGCGGCGGCCGTGGCTGCGGTGCAAGACCCGTTGTCACGGCTGGTGGCTGCCGGTGTGCTGTTCAAGACGGGCCGCGCCGATCCGGCTGTGATGGGTACGGCTGTAGATACCGCCTCCGCTCAGGGGTGGCGCAGGCCGCTCATGGCGTGGCTGGTGCTTCAGCGACAGCGGGCTGAGGCTGCGGGCGATTCACAGGCCGCGGCCGCGCTGCAGCGGCGCATCGACATCCTGGAGCAGGGCGCTCCGGGCCGCTGATCACGCAGGCGGATCGATTCAGGGGCATCGAGCGCCGGATGCACTCTGTGGCGAACGGAGCGCATTGCGCGCATTGAGCGCAGTGAGGCCGGCACCTTGCCTGCCGTGCGAGCGGCTTACCGCAGGCGCGCCTGCAATTGGCTCTCGATATGGTCGCGCTCCAAGGCAAATTGCTGGGCGCTGATCTCCTGGGCTTCGTATTTGCGTGCGGTGGACAACAGCAGCACGGTGTTCTCAAGGCGTGTGTCCTGCTGCAGCGAAGGCGGCAGCGCGGTCAGCCGGTCAAAACTCTGCCGGTAGAACTCGCTCCAGCTCAGGGCGCCTGCCTGGGCCTGGGCCCGCGCACCCTCATGCCATCGCGCGAACTCGTCCAGGTTGCCGTCACGGGGGCTGGAGCAGCCCAACACCGCAGCAGCAACAGCCATGGCTGCGATGGACCAGGCGTTTCGAAGCGTGAGAAAAGTGGGGCCTGCAGGGATGCGAAAACGTGAGTTCATCATCGACCTCCATTTCTGGGCCACCATCGGAAACCATGGTGTGCAGCGCCAAATGGTACTCCGATGCTATGGTTTTTTCTAGTTGTTGTTGCGCCGGTAGCCAATGACCAAGCCCATGAGGGCGCTTTCACCCTCGCCAGTCGCCTCGCCAATCTGCTTATTCAAACAGGTTCGCAGGCAGAATTTCGTCCACACCGCCAGGAAGCATCGCCATGGAATCCGCCGACTGAACCGCGATGTCCGGCGTCATCACAGACGCAGCAGCCAGCACGGCAAGAACGACGGTACCGACAAACGCAGCAAGAGCACGCGTTCCGGGCGGCATGGGGTGGCGTTTCATGGCGATGTCCTTTGGAAAATGGGAAGGTCTCAATGACCTGGGTCGTCGCCTCAATGGTCGACGGTGTTATTTCAGCAAGCCGGGCAGCCCCCGTCTGTCAGACAACTGCGATACCAGGGAAGGACCCGTAGTTGTTGCCTTTGGTTGCAATTGAGGGTGTCGGTGCTGCTGTGCGGCTTGTGCAAACCACCTTGGCCTGTCTGACCAAGGCGCGCGTCTATTTCTGACAAACGCCCCCGTGCCGGCACACCCCTAATGAATCAGACCGACACCCGGTGGCCACGGACTTCAGGGCCCATTGCCAAGGTGCATTTCTGACGCTGCCGATGCGATGCAACGCGAGCCCCGTCAGCCATTGGGTTACCGCCGCAGGTTCAAACAGGAGGCTCATCATGCAATCCCATTTCATCAACCCCACGCTAGTGCGCGACTCCATGGTCGGCGAAGAAGACCCCGGCGCCGCGCTGGACGTTGTCAGATCGATGCTGCGCAGCCATGCCGAACCCAGCCCTGGCAGCACGGACGTCGACGCAAGAATCCACTTGAGTTGCAGTGACGACGGCAAGAACATCGATATCGGCGTCACCTGGCCTCACCACCCTTCGAGCGACGTCGCCAAGCTCCTGGGCCTGGTGGTCGCCAACCACGGCACAATTGCCGACACCGCGTGGTCACTGTCCGGCGCCACGGGCCTTGTTTCCATCGAGCTCGAGGTGGACGAAGACACCGATGGTGTTTTTTACGTCAGCCGCAGGGACTGCTGACCGGTGACCGCTGGGGACTCCCGGTGTCGTTGCCACGGTAGCCGTGTCATGGTTTGGGCGTCGGTCCCTTGCCGGTGGTGCTCACGCCCGGTTTGAACGGGCTGCGCTCCTTCAGATCATCCAAGTAGCCCTGGATTCCTTCAGTCTCCCGCTCCAGGAACCGCTCCACCGCCTCGGCGAATGCCGGATGCGCCAGCCAGTGTGCGCTGGTGGCCTGCACGGGCAGCAGCGCGCGGGCCATTTTGTGTTCGCCTTGTGCGCCGCCTTCAAAGCGGTGCACGCCGTGCTCTATGCACCACTGCAGAGGCTGGTAGTAACAGGCTTCGAAATGCAGGCAGTCCACGCGCTCCAGGGCACCCCAATAGCGGCCGTAGGCTGCGATGGGTGTTGTGTTTTCAGGCCCGCTGGCTGCGCTGCCGCTGGATGGATGGTCGCTGATTGCTATCAAACTGCTAGCGATCGGATGTCCGTCGCGTTCGGCGATGAACAGCAACCACGCTTGCGGCAAGTGTGCTGCCATGCGCGCGAAGAAGTCGCGGGTGAGGTAGGGCGGGTTGCCATGTTCGAGGTAGGTGCGCTCATAGCAGCGGTAGAAAAAGTCCCAGTCTGACGTACTGATGTCGGTGCCGCGCGCCCAGCGAAAGCGCACCCCGGCATCGGCCACACGGCGGCGCTCCTGGCGGATCTTCTTGCGCTTGTCCTGGGTCAGGCTGGCCAGGAAGGCCTCGAAACTGTGGAACGGCCGGCCGCCACCGTGTTGCGCCGGCGGTGCTGCGGTGGTGGCATGTTGCGCCGTTGCAATGGGCGCTGCTTGCGACCCGGCCTGGGGCGCGGCGGGAGCTTCGTCGCCGTGTGCCGGGGCGGTGTTCGTCCAGTGGAACTGCACGGTGCGTCGCAGCATCAGCTCCTGCTGGGCGCTGGCTTCGATGTCCGCATCGCTCGCAAACAGCATGTGCACCGACGACACGTTTTCCTCATCGCACCACTGGCACACCGCCTGCAGCAGCAGCGCCCGGGTCTCGTCGTCGCGTGCCAGCAGGCGGCTGCCCGGTACCGGGGTGAAGGGCACGGCGATCACGGCTTTTGGGTAGTAGGGTACGCCGTGCTGCTCGTAGGCGCTGGCCCAGGCCCAGTCGAAGACATATTCACCGTAGGAGTGGTTCTTGAGGTACAGCGGGCAGGCGGCCACCAAAGTGTCGCCGTCCCACAGCGTCATGAAGCGCGGCGCCCAGCCGGTGCGGGGCGCCGCGCTGCCGCTCTCGTGCAGGGCGGCCAGGTATTCGTGCCGCAAAAAGGGCGTGGGGTGGCTCTGGCGTGCGAGCAGGGCATTCCAGGCGGCTGCGTCCACATCGAGCGGGGACGCGATGACGCGGGCGATAATGGCAGCTTCCTCAGCCATGCGCTCTCCCGTGCCGCCCACTGCGGTGCGGGCCTGCATTGGCGGTATCCAACCCGGCCACAGGGGCCGACTCCAGTTCCATGACGCTCTCCATTTGCACTGCGCAGCTCAACTTTGTCGTGGGCGACATGCCCGGGAATGCGCAGAAGATCATTGCCGCGGCCCGCGAGGCCCACGCCCAGGGCGCTCGGCTTCTGCTCACTCCCGAGCTGGCGATCTGCGGCTATGCGGCCGAGGACCTGTTCCTGCGCCCCGCCTTCATCGCGGCCTGTGATGATGCCGTGAAAACCGTGGCCCGCGAGACGGCAGGGTTGAAAGGCCTGGTCATCCTGCTGGGCCACCCGCAAGCCCTGGCACCCGATGCGCCGGCCTTCAGCCCCTGCCACAACGCGGCCAGCGTGCTGCGCGAGGGCCGCGTCGAGCAGACGTATGCCAAGCGCGAACTGCCCAACTACCAGGTGTTCGACGAGCGCCGCTACTTCGTCGCGGGCAGTGCACCCTGCGTGTTCGAGGTGGACGGTGTGCGCGTGGGCGTGCTGGTCTGCGAAGACGCCTGGTTTGCCACCCCTGCACGCGATGCCGCCGCGGCCGGCGCGCAGTTGCTGGCCGTCATCAACGCGTCGCCCTTTCATCTGGGCAAGGGCGCCGAGCGCGAGGCCACCATGCGCGAGCGTGTGGTTGAAACGGGTTTGCCATTGGTCTACGCCCATCTGGTCGGTGGGCAGGACGAGGTGGTCTTCGAAGGCCGATCGTTCGCGCTGAATGCGGATGGCTCGGTGGCTGGGCGCGGCCCGGGGTTTGAAGCAAAACTGGTGTTTGCGCAGGTCCAGCAAGCGCAAGGTGCTATCAAAATAGAAGCAACAGTGGCGCCCGAGAAAAGTCTGGAGGCAGACCTCTGGGATGCCTTGGTACTGGGTGTGCGCGACTACGTGGGCAAGAATGGGTTTCCGGGCGCGTTGCTGGGCCTGTCGGGCGGTATCGACTCGGCGCTGGTGCTGGCCATTGCCGTGGATGCGCTGGGCGCCGACAAGGTGCGCACGGTGATGATGCCGTCGCCCTACACGGCTGACATCAGCTGGATCGATGCGCGCGACATGGCGGACCGCATGGGCGTGCGCTATGACGAAATCTCCATCAAGCCCCAGTTCGAGGCCTTCAAGGCCGCGCTGGCCAGCGACTTTGCCGGTTTGGACGAGGACACGACCGAGGAGAACCTGCAGGCGCGCATCCGCGGCACGCTGCTCATGGCGCTGTCCAACAAGTTCGGCTCCATCGTGCTCACCACCGGCAACAAGAGCGAGATGTCCACCGGCTATTGCACGCTGTACGGCGACATGGCGGGTGGCTTGGCGGTGATCAAGGACGTGGCCAAGACGCGGGTGTTCGACCTGGCGCGCTGGCGCAATGCCAACGACCCCTACGGCAAGGGTGCCAGCCCGATCCCGGAGCGCATCATCACCCGGCCGCCCAGCGCCGAACTGCGGCCCGACCAGAAGGACCAGGACAGCCTGCCGCCGTACGAGGTGCTCGATGCCATCGTGGCGCGCTACATGGAAAATGACGAGCCCATCGAATCCATCATCGCCAGCGGCTTTGCGCGCGCCGATGTGGAGCGCGTGACGCGCCTCATCAAGCTCAACGAGTACAAACGCCGGCAGGCACCCGTAGGGATAAGGGTGACGCGCCGCAGTTTCGGCAAGGACTGGCGTTACCCTATCACCAGCAAATTCAGGGCCTAGCTAGCGCTTGGTTGGCGCTGCGCCCCCAGCCTTCTTTCTTTTAAATCTTTCAGGAGACACGCCATGAAAATGATCACTGCCGTCATCAAGCCCTTCAAGCTCGAAGAAGTCCGCGAAGCCCTGGCCGAATGCGGCGTGACGGGGCTTACCGTGACCGAGGTGAAGGGCTTTGGCCGCCAGAAGGGCCACACCGAGCTGTACCGCGGCGCCGAGTATGTGGTGGACTTTCTGCCCAAGGTGAAGGTCGAGGTCGTGGTCAAGTCCGAGGATGTGGACCGCTGCGTCGACGCCATCGTGAACGTGGCGCGCACCGGCAAGATCGGCGACGGCAAGATCTTCGTCACGTCCGTGGAGCGCGTGGTGCGCATCCGCACGGGCGACCTCGACGACGCGGCTGTATGAGCTGACAACCCCCTGAGGCGCTTCGCGCCTTCCCCCTTCTCTTGAATGGCTGCGCCATTCGGAAAAAGGGGACACCGCCAGCGCACGCAAGTGAAACGCCGCCATGCCGCTGGGGCGGCCCTTGCGTGGCGGTCGCAGGCCTGGGCCGCGCCAGTTTTTGCCGGCCCTCAGATCACCGAGCGCAGCGGGGTGTGGCGGGCATTTGTTCCGGCTTGCTCGACCAGGGTTTGCAGCAGGTCGCTGGTGTCACTGCCGGAGTGCAGCAGGCCCATCTGCCACTCGCCCATGAAGCCGCTGGCCACGCTGTGGTTCAGAAAGCCCATCAGTGCGTCGTAGTAGCCCGCCACGTTGAGCAGGCCCAGCGGCTTGTCGTGGTAGCCCAGTTGGCGCCAGGTCCAGACCTCGAAGAGTTCCTCGAACGTACCGATGCCGCCGGGCAGCGCCACAAACGCGTCGCTGCGCTCGGCCATCATGGCCTTGCGCTCGTGCATCGTCTGCACGATGTGCAACTCGTCGCACAGGCGATTCGCCAGTTCCTTGTCCACCAGCGCCTGCGGAATCACGCCCACCACGCGGCCGCCTGCCTGCCGTGTGGCCTCGGCCACCGTGCCCATCAGGCCGCTGCGCCCGCCGCCATAGACGAGCTGGCCACCATGGCCGCCGATCCAGTGGCCCACAGCCTTGGCGGCCTCGGCAAAGGCGGGGTTCTCGCCCGGGCGCGAGCCGCAGTACACACAAATGGAAAAAGCGGGTTCAGCCATGGAAAAACCTCTGAAAAAGGGCCGCAGCCCAGATGCCGCTGCACAGCAGCAACGCGAGCAACACGGCTGCGCTGCCCATGTCCTTGGCGCGCTTGGACAGGTCGTGCCACTCCGGACCGATGCGGTCGATGGCGGTCTCGATGCCTGTGTTGAGCAGTTCCACCATCATCACGATGAGCACGGAGCCCGCGAGCAGCGCCACTTCCACCCAGCTGCGCCCGAGCCACAGCGACACGGGCAGCATCACCGCGGCGGCGATGGCCTCCTGGCGGAATGCCTTTTCACCCCAGCCTGCACGCAGCCCCTCCAGCGAATAGCCGGCCGCATGCCATATGCGGTTCAGGCCTGTACGGGCTTTTTGCGGGTTGGCGGGCGCCACGGGCTCGGATGAAGGCAAGGACATGCCCCGCATTGTCTCGCAGCCGCATGACAGCTTGCGCCACACGGTGGGGCGGGGCGGGCTATTTTTTGGGAAGCTCGAAGTGCACCAGGCGCGTGCCGGCCAGTGCGTCGTGCCAGAACTGGCGCTCGGGGTGGAAGCGGCTCAGGATGGCCCAGATGGCCACCCAGCCGCCCAGCAGGACCAGCACCTCCAGCACCGGCACGCCAAACAGGTAGGCCGCCAGTGGCGGCAGGAACCACACCCAGCTGAGGACATAGCGCAGCAAGGCGCGCAGCTGCGTGATGGGCCGCCCGGATTTGTCGACCACGCGGATGAGCCAGGTCTTTTGTGCCAGCGTCTGGCCCTTGGCCCAGAACCATGTGAAATAGATACCGAATACCACGAACAGGAAGGCCTGCAGCGCGTGGCGGTTGTCCATGGCGTTGCGCGTCTGGCTCAGGGTGCCGAAGAGGTAGCCGGCAATGAAGACCACGCCAAACATGAGCATGCCTTCGTACAGCCAGCAGGCCATGCGGCGCCAGAGGCTGGGTGTGATGGCGCGTTGGGGCGGGGTTGCGGTGTCGGAGGGGGTGGCGCTGGTGCTGGCGGAGCCGGCCTGCGGTGCACTGGCGGGAGAAGAAGCAGTCATCATCCGGTGAACGGGTCAGGCCGTGCCGGCGGGCGGCACGGTCATTGTGGGTACAGACCGGAATTATCGGGCGTGACGGGTGGCGGGGCCGCAGGCGCTTCTGACGCGGTGCTGCCCAGAGGGGGCAGGGCCGCCGGCACGGCCACGGGCACGGAGACAGGGGCCGTCTCCACCACCGCAGCACCAGGCGCCTGGGGCGCCGCGGTGGGGTTGGACGCGGCAGGCGCGGCCACCGAAGAGGGCACCGGCGCAGCCACGCGGGGCGAGTGGTCGGTCACCGGGGGGATCTTGGGGGCGTTCGGGCGGGCGGGGTTGGCTGCGGTGGCCGCCGGCACCTGGGCCAGTTTTTTCGGGGACACAGGTTGCAGTGCCGTGGCGGCTCCCTTGGGCTTGGGGACGGCGCGGGCCGCCAGGGCTCGGCGCTCGTCCTCGGACAGCGCCTGGTACGCCTCCCACTGGGCACGCTTGTCGTCCGGCGCGAGGCGGTTGGTCACCGCATAGTTCAGCCGGGCCTGGTTGCGCTGCTGCGCGCTCAGGTTCGCCCAATCGGTCATGCGTTCATGGAACTTGGCCTGCTCTTCCTCGGGCAGGCTGGAAAAATTGGCCGCCAGCGCCAGCCAGCGGTGTTTTTGCGCTTCGCTGATCAACGCCCAGCGTTCGGCCAGGGGGTAGAGCGCCAGCTTCTGGGGGGTGTTCAGGGTCTCCCAGCCAGGGCCGGTCTCCACCTGGGGCACCGCCGAGGCGCCATGGCGCGACTGTGCGCGCGCATTGTTGGGGCTTGCCACGGCCGCTTCTGCACCAGCCGAGAGCACGGTGCCGGGCACCATGCGCATCTGCCCCAGCACTTGGCCGCCGACCACGGCGAACGCGCCCAAGAGCGCCAAAGCCAGCACAAGGGCTGGCAGGGCGGGGGAAGCGTCGGAAGGGCTTGGGTGCATGCAGTACGGGGGTGGGCAGTGCCGGGCGACTCAGTCAGTTGGGCTGCGCGGAAGTCTTGAGAAATTGTACGAAGCCAGGGTCGGCATACGCTGCCGGTGGCAGATCATCGGTCAAAAGAGCGGCGTCCACTTCGGCGACGTCGTTGGTGCTGCTTTCGTCCTGGGCGATATTGATCATCACCAGGCCCACCACCAGCGCCATCAGGGGCACCGCGGAGACCAGGGCATTCCACCAGCCGCCGCGCTCGTTGTCACCGCGTCCCAGGGTGGCGCTGCCGCCGGCGTTGACGATCACCGGGGCTGCCACCCGCACGGGAGCCGCGGCCTTCTTGCGCTGGGCCAGGGCCTGCATGCGCGAGGCGCGCAGCCGCTCGGCGATCTCGTACGGGAGTTGGTCGGTGCCACCGGACAAACGTGCCGTCACCCGCCGTGCAAAGACGTCGGCGGCGGCCAGTGCCTGGGGAGAGGGGGTCTGTACAGTGTTCATAGCTCGATTCCTTTGGCCTTCAGCGCCTTGCTCAGGGTTTGTACCGCACGAAAGCAGTGCGTTTTGACGCTGCCTTCAGAGCAACCCATGGCGGCTGCCGTTTCTGCTACATCCATTTCTTCCCAGTAACGCATCAGGAATGCTTCCCGTTGACGTGGTGGGAGCTCGGCGATTTCGGCTTCGATTTCGTGAAAGGTCTGGGCCCGGCGGGTGAGGTCTTCTGCACTCTCGGCCCGCTCGCCGCCTTCCGGGCCCGAGTACGCTTCCAGCAGATCAAAATCCATGCCATCTTCGCCGGGGCCCTCGAAGTCGCTCATGCTCGAAAACAGTGCATTGCGCGTCTTCTGGCGGCGAAACCAGTCCAGCGTGCAGTTGGAGAGGATGCGCTGAAAGAGCATGGGGAGCTCTGCCGCCGGCTTGTCGCCGTAGTGCTCCGCCAGCTTGAGCATGCTGTCCTGCACGATATCAAGAGCCGCTTCCTCATTGCGCACGTGGTAGACCGAGCGCTTGAAAGCGCGCTTTTCTACACTTTTGAGGAAATCGGAGAGTTCTTGTTCAGTGGCCAAGACAGGTCGGTCCGCGGAGGGAGTGGTGCCGAAGTCTCCACAAAAATGTGGCTAACTGGCCCGGTAAGCCTGTGATTATCGCACCGGCTGGTGATTTTTTTGGCGCGCTGCGGTTTTACATGTGTTGCAGTGCGATAATCGGCGCTGCAATTCAAAAGGCAAACGGGTCACGGTCCGGCGCGGCAATCATCCCGCCCATGTCCTTGGCCTCAAGTTCCAAGCTGGCTTCACAAGAGCGCGTGCAAGGGGCACCCAAGGTTTTTCGTCAGAGAAATTCACAAAGGTTGATCGATCATGGAAATCTCCAAGGCTGAACTTTCCTCAGCTGCCGCTGCTTCGCAGGGCAACACCTCCCCCTCTTCCTCTGCTTCTTCGGCCCAGGCTTCGCAAGACCTCATGGGGTCCGAGATCCTCATCAAGTCGCTGCAGGCCGAGAACGTCCAGTACATCTGGGGCTACCCCGGCGGCGCTGTCCTCTATATCTACGACGCGCTGTACAAGCAAGACACCATCCAGCACGTGCTGGTGCGGCACGAACAGGCTGCCGTCCACGCCGCTGACGGCTATGCCCGTGCGACGGGCGAAGTGGGCGTCGCGCTGGTCACCTCGGGCCCGGGCCTGACCAATGCCGTGACCGGCATCGCCACCGCGTACATGGATTCGATCCCCATGGTGATCATCTCCGGCCAGGTGCCCACGCCCGCCATCGGGCTCGACGCCTTCCAGGAGTGCGACACCGTCGGCATCACCCGCCCCATCGTCAAGCACAACTTTCTCGTCAAGGATGCCCGCGACCTGGCAGCGACGATGAAGAAGGCCTTCCACATCGCACGCACCGGCCGCCCCGGCCCCGTGGTGGTCGATGTGCCCAAGGACGTCTCCTTCAAGAAGGTGCCCTACAGCGGTTACCCCCAAAGCGTGGAAATGCGCTCGTACAACCCGGTGCGCAAGGGCCACGGCGGCCAGATCCGCAAGGCGCTGCAATTGCTGCTGGCGGCCAAGCGCCCCTACATCTACACGGGCGGCGGCGTGCTCCTGGGCAACGCCACCAACGAATTGCGCACCCTGGTGGACATGCTGGGCTACCCGGTCACCAACACGCTGATGGGCCTGGGCGCCTATCCGGCGTCGGACCGCAAGTTCCTGGGCATGCTGGGCATGCACGGCACCATCGAAGCCAACAACGCGATGCAGAACTGCGACGTGCTGCTGGCCGTCGGCGCGCGTTTTGACGACCGCGTGATCGGCAACCCCAAGCACTTCGCGCAGAACGACCGCAAGATCATCCACGTGGACATCGACCCGTCGAGCATCTCCAAGCGCGTGAAGGTCGACATCCCGATCGTCGGCGACGTGAAGGACGTGCTCACCGAGCTGATCTCCATGATCCGCGAGAGCAGCACCAAGCCCGATGCGGGTGCGCTGGCGGCCTGGTGGGACACCATCGAAGGCTGGCGCAAGCGTGACTGCCTCAAGTACAGCATGGGCAGCCCCGACGTCATCAAGCCCCAGTACGTGGTCGAAACGCTGTGGAACATGACCAAGGACGCCGACACCTACATCACGTCCGACGTGGGCCAGCACCAGATGTGGGCCGCGCAGTACTACCGTTTTGACGAGCCGCGCCGCTGGATCAACTCCGGTGGCCTGGGCACCATGGGCGTGGGCATCCCCTACGCCATGGGCATCAAGCTGGCCAAGCCAGACTCCGAAGTGTTCTGCATCACCGGCGAAGGCTCGGTGCAGATGAACATCCAGGAGCTGTCGACCTGCCTGCAGTACAACACGCCCATCAAGATCTGCTCGCTGAACAACCGCTACCTGGGCATGGTGCGCCAGTGGCAGGAGATCGAGTACTCCGGCCGATACAGCCACAGCTACATGGACGCTTTGCCCAACTTCGTGAAGCTGGCCGAGGCCTATGGCCATGTGGGCATGCTGATCGAGCGTCCTCAGGATGTGGAGCCCGCGCTGCGCGAGGCCCGCAAGCTCAAGGACCGCACCGTATTCCTGGACTTCCGCACCGACCCCACCGAGAACGTGTTCCCGATGGTGCAGGCCGGCAAGGGCATCACCGAAATGCTGCTGGGCTCCGAGGATCTGTAGACACAGGCTGTCGGCTCCCGCTGCGCCTGCGGCGACGGCCCTGCCGTGGCTGCAGGAACATCCCCTGCTATCACTTCGATAGCTTCACTTCGACGAATCTATTGCCTGCCGAGCCTGCGCATTACCGTGCGCAGGGGAGGGCAGCGAAAAGAGGAATCTGGACACCATGAAACACATCATTGCCGTTTTGCTGGAAAACGAACCCGGCGCGCTGTCGCGCGTCGTGGGCCTGTTCTCCGCCCGTGGCTACAACATCGAATCGCTCACCGTGGCGCCCACCGAGGATGCATCGCTCTCGCGCATGACCATCCAGACCACGGGCTCCGACGATGTGATCGAGCAGATCACCAAGCACTTGAACCGCCTCATCGAAGTGGTCAAGGTGGTCGACCTCACCGAAGGTGCCTACACCGAGCGCGAGCTCATGATGGTGAAGGTGCGTGCGGTAGGCAAGGAGCGCGAGGAGATGAAGCGCATGGCCGACATCTTCCGCGGCCGCATCATCGACGTGACCGAAAAGAGCTACACCATCGAGCTCACCGGCGACCAGTCCAAGAACGACGCGTTCCTGCAGGCCATCGACCGCACGGCCATTCTGGAAACCGTGCGCACGGGTGCCAGCGGCATCGGCCGCGGCGAGCGAATTCTTCGCGTATGACGGATTTGCCTTCGACCGGCTAGCGTCGTTGGGGAGCCTTGCCGTGCCAAAGCACTGTCTGCGGTTCCCCGCGTAGCCATCCGGCCGCATCCCAATCCTATGTAAGACAATTCACCGTTTTTCCCCCTGACAACGTATTTTTACCGGAGCGACCCATGAAAGTTTTCTACGACAAAGACACCGACCTGAGCCTGATCAAGGGCAAGACCGTGGCCATCATCGGCTACGGCTCGCAGGGCCATGCCCACGCACAGAACCTGAACGACAGCGGCGTGAAGGTCGTGGTCGGCCTGCGCAAGGGCGGTGCATCGTGGGACAAGGTCGGCAAGGCCGGCCTGAACGTGCTGGAAGTCAACGACGCGGTCAAGGCTGCCGACGTGGTCATGATCCTGCTGCCTGACGAAGACATCGCAGCCGTCTACAAGAACAACGTGGAACCCAACATCAAGCAAGGCGCATCGCTGGCCTTCGCCCACGGTTTCAACGTGCACTACAACCAGGTCGTGCCCCGCGCTGACCTGGACGTGTGGATGGTCGCCCCCAAGGCCCCTGGCCACACCGTGCGCAACACCTACACGCAAGGTGGCGGCGTGCCCCACCTGGTCGCCGTGCACCAGGACAAGTCCGGCAAGGCCCGTGACCTGGCCCTGAGCTACGCTGCAGCCAATGGCGGTGGCAAGGCCGGCATCATCGAGACCAACTTCAAGGAAGAAACCGAGACCGACCTGTTCGGCGAACAGGCCGTGCTGTGCGGCGGTGCCGTCGAGCTGATCAAGATGGGTTACGAAACCCTGGTCGAAGCCGGCTACGCCCCAGAAATGGCCTACTTCGAATGCCTGCACGAGCTCAAGCTCATCGTGGACCTGATCTACGAAGGCGGCATTGCCAACATGAACTACTCGATCTCGAACAATGCCGAGTACGGCGAGTACGTGACGGGCCCTGAAGTGATCAACGAAGAGTCGCGCAAGGCCATGCGCAATGCCCTCAAGCGCATCCAGAACGGCGAATACGCCAAGATGTTCATCCAGGAAGGCCGCCTGAACTACCCATCGATGACGGCCCGCCGCCGCAACACCGCCGACCACAGCATCGAAGTGGTGGGTGGCAAGCTGCGCGCCATGATGCCCTGGATCGCCAAGAACAAGCTGGTCGACCAGACCCGCAACTGATTCTTCTCCTGCGGGAAGAAACATCGACAAAGGCCACCTCGGTGGCCTTTTTCGTTGCCGGTATTGCTGTGCGCCGGGCGGCTCGGACTGGGTGATGGCCGTGCTGTGGGGTTCGCGGCGCCATCGCTGCGGCCACGGGGCGCAGCGCCCGCAGGCGCTACACTGCGGCCTTCGCCTTTTGTGCGTGTGGCGCCGAACCCGATCATCGGGGGGCGCGCTGAAGAACTATAAATTTAATAGCGGCTTGCGCAAGACAGGCAAGCGCTGGAGGTCAATGGAATGCATGATGGCAACGAGTCCGCCGACAACGATGGCGTGATCGTGCGCAAGCGGCGCAAGGGCATTTATATCCTGCCCAACCTGTTCACGCTGGCGGCATTGTTCGGTGGCTTCTATTCCATCGTGATGGCCATGAACGGGCGGTTCGACCAGGCGGCGATCGGCGTGTTCTGCGCCATGGTGCTCGACAGCCTGGACGGGCGCGTGGCCCGCATGACCAATACCCAGAGTGCCTTCGGCGAGCAGATGGACTCGCTGTCCGACATGGTGTCGTTCGGCGCGGCACCGGCTTTGATCGCGTACGAGTGGTCCTTGCAGGGCCTGGGGCGCTGGGGGTGGATCGCTGCCTTCGTGTACTGCGCCTGCGCGGCCTTGCGGCTGGCGCGCTTCAACGTGAACACGAGTGTGGTGGACAAGCGCTACTTCCAGGGGCTGCCATCGCCCGCCGCTGCGGCACTGGTGGCAGGCTTCATCTGGCTCATGACCGAATTGGG
Source organism: Acidovorax sp. Leaf191 (assembly GCF_001424425.1). GTDB lineage: Bacteria > Pseudomonadota > Gammaproteobacteria > Burkholderiales > Burkholderiaceae_C > Acidovorax. The sequence goes on along the minus strand of NZ_LMPT01000019.1, from coordinate 331,396 downwards.
CGTGCACCCTGGCGAGGACGGTTGGCTCAGCTGGTCGCAGATCACGTGGATCATGTTCGCCTTCACGCTGTATTCGGGCCTGACCATGGTGACCAATGTGCCGTTCTACAGCTTCAAGGACGTGCAGATGAAAAAGAGCGTCCCCTTTGCAGCCATCGTGCTCATTGCGCTGGGCATTGCCATCATCAACATCCACCCGCCCATCGTGCTGTTCGGCGTCTTCGTTTTTTATGGCGTGAGCGGCTATGGCGTGTACGCCTGGCGCAAGGCCAAGGGCCAGCACAGCAGCGTGATCAGCACTTCGACCGATGAACCGGACGAGCGCGGGCTGCACAAGTGACCCGCACCGCTGTCGCAGCGCAGTTGTGCTACATTGCGCAGCATGAACACGTTTGCTCTGGCGCTACTGCTACCTCCCCACGGGCGGAGACAGTAGGCGCACGCGCACACTTTTTCTTCAAAGGCCCGTATGCACCCGCAACGGGCCTTTTGCTTTGGGCGCCAGATTTTTGACGTTGCGGGACCCCACCCACCGATACCAGGAGAACGACATGGCTGACAAACTGATCATTTTCGACACCACCTTGCGCGATGGGGAGCAGTCCCCCGGCGCCTCGATGACCAAGGACGAGAAGCTGCGCATCGCGCGCCAGCTCGAGCGCCTGAAGGTGGATGTGATCGAAGCCGGTTTCGCGGCCAGCTCCAACGGTGATTTCGAAGCGGTGCAGAGCATTGCCAATGCGATCAAGGACTCGACCATCTGTTCGCTCTCGCGGGCCAACGACCGCGACATCTCGCGGGCGGCCGAGGCGCTCAAGGGCGCCAACAGCGCGCGCATCCACACGTTCATCGCCACCAGCGCGCTGCACATGGAAAAGAAGCTGCGCATGACGCCCGAGCAGGTGCTCGAGCAGGCCAAGCAGTCGGTGCGCTTTGCGCGCAACCTGGTGGCCGACATCGAGTTCAGCCCGGAAGACGGCTACCGCAGCGACCCGGACTTTTTGTGCCGCGTGCTCGAAGCCGTGATCGCCGAAGGCGCCACCACCATCAACGTGCCCGACACCGTGGGCTACGCCATCCCTGAGCTGTATGGCAACTTCATCAAGACGCTGCGCGAGCGCGTGCCCAACAGCGACAAGGCCATCTGGTCCGTGCACTGCCACAACGACCTGGGCATGGCGGTGGCCAACTCGCTGGCCGGCGTGAAGATCGGCGGCGCACGCCAGGTCGAATGCACCATCAACGGCCTGGGCGAGCGTGCCGGCAATTGCTCGCTGGAAGAAGTCGTCATGGCGATCAAGACACGCCGCGATTATTTCGACCTCGACCTGAACATCGACGCCAAGCACATCGTGGCTGCCAGCCGCATGGTCAGCCAGACCACCGGCTTCGTGATCCAGCCCAACAAGGCGGTGGTGGGGGCGAATGCGTTTGCGCACGCCAGCGGCATCCACCAGGACGGCGTGCTCAAGGCCCGCGACACCTACGAGATCATGCGTGCCGAGGACGTGGGCTGGTCGGCCAACAAGATCGTGCTGGGCAAGCTCAGCGGCCGCAACGCCTTCAAGCAGCGCCTGCAGGAGCTGGGCGTTCAGCTCGACAGCGAAACCGAGATCAACGGCGCCTTCGCCAAGTTCAAGGAACTGGCAGACCGCAAGAGCGAGATCTTCGACGAGGACATCCTGGCGCTGGTCAGCGATGAAAGCGTGACCAGCGAGAAGGAGCAGTACGGCTTCGTGTCGCTGTCGCAGCACAGCGAAACCGGCGAGCGTCCCCAGGCCACCATCGTTTTTACGGTCGAAGGCAGGGAAGTGCAGGGCAAGTCCGACGGCAATGGCCCGGTCGACGCATCGCTCAAGGCGATCGAGTCGCACGTCAAGAGCGGGGCCGAGATGGTGCTGTACTCCGTCAATGCGATCAGCGGCTCCACCGAGAGCCAGGGCGAGGTCACGGTGCGCCTGCAAAACAGCGGCCGGGTGGTCAACGGTGTGGGGGCTGACCCGGACATCGTCGTGGCGTCTGCCAAGGCCTACCTGAGCGCCCTGAACAAGTTACAAAGTAAAGCTGATCGGGTGGCTGCACAAGGTTGAGCGGTGAATTTATAATTTCATTCACTTTCTCGGAAAGTCGCGCAAGGTATTGATCTTGCGCGACTTTTTTTGATTCAGTACACTGCTCAACACTTATTACCGTTTGGAGCATTTGGATGCACCATCTCCGCCGCGCCGCAGTGAACCGTTTTCTCCAGCTTTTGGGCTTTGTTGTCGTGAGCGCGGCGCTGGCTGCGCCCGGCGCGCACGCCCAGGAACGCAAAAAAGCATCCGTCAAGAAACAGCAGACCAGCGCTTCGGGCGCCAGCGCCAAGCGGTCTGTAGCGCCACGCAAGGCTGCCACGGCGACCAAGCCCGTGCGCGTATCTGCCAAGACCTCCAAGGCGGCCACCCGGGTCGCTTTTGTGCCTGCCAAGCCTTCCTTCGGGCAGATCGCCGGCCTGCACGAGGTCAATGACCCCCTGGACCTGAAGTCCAGCGTCGCACTCGTCATCGACCAGGACACGCACGAAGTGCTGTTGTCCAAGAACGACCACGCCGTGCTGCCCATCGCCTCGCTGACCAAGCTGATGACGGGCATGATCATTTCCCAGGCCAAGCTGCCCATGGAAGAGCCCATCACCATCACGCAGGACGATGTGGACACCGAAAAGGGCAGCCGTTCGCGCCTGGTGGTCGGTGCCACGCTCACGCGCGGCGAGATGCTGCACCTGGCGCTCATGTCCAGCGAGAACCGCGCAGCCCACGCCCTGGGCCGCACCTACCCCGGCGGTCTGGAAGTCTTCGTGGCGCAGATGAATGCCAAGGCCAAGCTGCTGGGCATGACCGACACACGCTATGTGGAGCCTACCGGCCTGTCGAGCCGCAACCAGTCCAGCGCCCGCGATCTGGCCACCCTGGTCAACGTCGCACATGGCGACCCACTGTTGCGTGAGCTCTCCACTTCGCCCGGATACGAGGTGGCAGTGGGCCAGCGCACGTTGCAATACAACAACACCAACGGCCTGGTGAAGAACCCCACGTGGGACATCGGCTTGCAGAAGACCGGCTATATCTCCGAGGCAGGTCGCTGCCTCGTGATGCAGACCCAGATCTCCGGCCGCAAGCTGATCATGGTGTTCCTGGACTCGGCAGGCAAATTCAGCCGCCTGGGAGACGCAGAGCGCGTGCGCCATTGGGTCGAGACGCTGCCATCCTCGCTGGCTGCACCGCTGCAGGCCCGTGCAGCGATCCCCGCGGTGAAGTAATTTGGTGAAGTAGAGGCAGACGGGCAGGCGGCGCCACGTGCGATCTGCCTGCCGGATGGGCTGAACCCCGGCAAGGGGGGCCATGAAAAAAGGCCGGCTGTGGCAACACAGGCCGGCCTTTTTGCTGGGCCAATCCGCGAAGGCGGTACACCGGGGGGCAAGGCATTGCACGGCACAGCCATCGACGCCGCGCGGCCGCGCTGCAAGCCGGGCGCGTGAGCGGCCCTGCCTGGCGCAGGGTCCGTCGGTCCGTCAGCCCAGTCCGGTGCCGCGTGCCGCGGCGTCGGCCGTCAGCTCCGCGCTGGCGGTGTGGCCCAGTGCGTGGGATATCTCGTTGGCTGTGGCCTGCAGCTTGGGCAGCCAGCCTTCGTCCAGCCTGTCCGCCGGGGCCGAGATGGACAGGCCTGCCACCAGCTTGCCCTGGTCGTCGTAGACGCCGGCTGCCATGCAGCGCACGCCCAGCTCCAGCTCTTCGTTGTCGCGTGCCATGCCGTATTGCCGCGCCTTGGCCAGCTCGCGCTCCAGCAGGGGGAGCTGGGTGATGCTGTTGCGCGTATGGCCTGCCAGGCCAGTGCGCGTGGCGTAGGCGCGCACGCGCTGCGGGTCGTCCAGCGCCAGAAAGAGCTTGCCGGTGGATGTCAGGTGCAAGGGTGCCCGGCCGCCGATGGCGCGCACCACCTGCATGCCGGAGCGCTCGCTGTAGGCGCGCTCCACGTACACGATCTCGTCGCCCTGGCGCATGCTCAGATTCACCGGCTGCTGAATCAGCTTGTGCAGGTTGCGCATGGGTGTGAGTGCCGCGTCCCGCACGCTCAGGCGTGCCTTGACCAGGTTGCCCAGCTCCAGCAGCCGCATGCCCAGGCGGTAGCTGCCCGATTCCGGCCGGTCCACAAACCGCCCGATCGTGAGGTCGTTCAGGATCCGGTGGGTGGTGGACGGGTGCAGACCTGTCTTCTCGCTGATTTCCTTGAGGGAGATGGCTTCCTCGCGCGAAGCCAGCACATCGATCAGCGTGAACATGCGCTCAAGGACCTGAACGCTGGGTTTGACAGGAATGCTCGGATCGTTTTTTTTCATGGCGGCGGTGCTGTGGCGACCTCCGCATTTTATCTTGTGAAATGCAAACGCGCTGTCAGGGGTTGGGCGAGGTGGTGTCGCCTGTGCGCAGCCACTGTCCGTCGGTGCGCAGTTCGTGCGGGTGAAAGCGCGCCTTGTAGTTCATCTTGGGGCTGGCTTCGATCCAGTAGCCCAGGTAGACATGCGGCAGGTCGAGGGACCGGGCCTGCGCGATCTGCCACATCACGTTGTAGGTGCCGTAGCTGCAGTGGGGCTCGGGCTCGTAGAAGGTGTACACCGCCGACAGGCCGTCGTCCAGTACATCCAGGATGGACACCATCTTGAGCGCACCCGGCTCGCCGTCCGCATCCAGCTCGCGGAATTCCACCAGCCGCGAATTCACCCGGCTTTGCAGCAGGAACTGCGTGTACTGGTCGATGCTGTCGTGGTCCATGCCGCCGCCTGCGTGGCGGCCGTTCTGGTAGCGCAGGTACAGCTGGTAGTGTTCCGGCACGAAGCACAGGCGCAGCACGCGCGCCTGCAGGTTGCCGTGGCGGGCTACGGACCGCCGCTGGCTGCGGTCGGGCTTGAATTCATTGACCAGCACGCGCAGCGGTGTGCAGGCGTGGCAACCGTCGCAGTAGGGGCGGTAGGTGAACATGCCGCTGCGGCGGAAGCCCTTCGCGACCAAGTCCGAGTAGACGTCGCTCTGGATCAAATGGCTGGGCGTGGCGACCTGCGAGCGCGCCTGCCGGTCCGGCAGATAGCTGCAGGGATACGGGGCCGTCGCGTAGAACTGCAGGGTCTGCAGCGGAAGGTCGTTGAGTTGCGTCATGCCGTAAAGACTGTGGAGGGCAGCAGCTCGGTCCAGTATACGGGGTTGAATCTCCATGCGGGTGCGGGCAAACGCTGGGCCTGCTGCACATGCGCGACGAAGGTGCGCCGGTCGATCTCGCGGCCACCCAGGGATGCCAGGTGGCGGGTGTTCTGCTGGCAGTCGATGAGCTGCACGCCATGGTGGCGGCACAGTGCCACCAGGGCCGACAGCGCGATCTTGGAGGCATCGGTGGCGTGCGCGAACATGGATTCGCCGAACACGGCCTGCCCCAGGGCCACGCAATAGAGCCCGCCCACCAGCCGGCCATCGATCCAGGTCTCCACGCTGTGCGCGTGGCCGGCCTCGTGCAGGCGGGTGTAGGCGTCCATCATTTCCGGCACGATCCAGGTGCCTGCCTGGCCGTCGCGCTCCTTGGTCGCGCAGGCCGTGATCACGGCGTCAAATGCGTGGTCGATGCGGATCTCGGCACGCGGATTGGCGCGAAACGCCTGCAGGGTTCTGCGCAGGGACCGGTGCAGCTTGAATTCGGCCACGTGCAGCACCATGCGCGGGTCGGGCGCCCACCAGAGGATGGGCTGCCCGGGGCCGTACCAGGGAAAGGTCCCCTGGCCGTACGCTGCCTGCAGGTGTGCGACATCCAGCACGCCGCCCGCGGCCAGCAGCCCGGGGGCGGGGTCGTCTTGGCCCCAGGCCTGGTCGGGGTGGGGCAGGGGATCTTGGGGCTCCAGCCAGGGCAGTTGCGGGGGCATGGGTCAGGCAGGCAGTGGCAGGATGATGGGCCATTGTCCGGCATGTTGCGCTGCTCGGGTGCCAGCGCATGCAGGCGCGGTGGCCTGGCAATAAAAAAGCCCACCATGGCGTGCATGGTGGGCTTTTTGCCGTGTGGCTCCTCGACCTGGGCTCGAACCAGGGACCTACGGATTAACAGTCCGGCGCTCTACCGACTGAGCTATCGAGGAATATCGGTACGACTTGCAACTGACTAATTGAAAGGCCCCGCGTACACATGCAGGGCCTGCAAAATTCTTGGCTCCTCGACCTGGGCTCGAACCAGGGACCTACGGATTAACAGTCCGGCGCTCTACCGACTGAGCTATCGAGGAACAAGACTTAGATTATATACACAAAAATAGCGCTCTGAAAACTCGCGTCACGCAATCGACGTGTGGCCTGCATGGGTGCGTGGGGCCGGGTGGCCATGGCAGCGCTGCACTCCTTCGCCATGTCAGGGTTCGGGGCGCAGCCACAGCCACACCAGCACGCACGCCATGCAGGCGGACGCCACCGCCGCCACCCAGGTGCGTGCGCCGCCCACCCACAGCACGGCGGCGCTGGCTGCCATGAAGATGGCCGCACTCCATTTGGCGCGGCGGCTGACCTTGCCGCCCTGGGCCCAGTTGCGCAGCAGCGGCCCGAAGAGCCGGTGGTTCCACAGCCACTGGTACAGACGCGGAGAGCTGCGCGCCGCCGCCCACGCGGCCATCAGGATGAACACGGTGGTCGGCAGGCCCGGCACGATCACGCCGATGATGCCCATCACCAGGCACAGCACGGCAAACGCCAGCAGCAGCCACCGCACGGGCCACGGCAGCGGGCGCAGCGGCGGGCCGCTGTCAGGGGCGGCGCTGGCGATGTCTGGGTCTGGGGGCTTGTTGGCCATGGTGCTTATTGTCGCCCGGTGCCGGCCTGTGCCGGCCTGTGTCGGCCTGTGTCGGGGTGGAGCGGCTCTTTTGGCACGCTGTGTGCAGCGCCAGGCCGGCCGCGCTATGCTGCGCCCCACCGGGCAGCCGCTCCACCATGTCTTCACCACCCCCACGATGACCGTTCACACCATCCTCAAGATGGGCGACCCGCGCCTGCTGCGCATTGCCCAGCCTGTCACCGAGTTCGACACCGACGCACTGCACCTGCTGGTGCGCGACATGTTCGACACCATGCGCGCCGTCAACGGCGCGGGCCTGGCCGCACCGCAGATCGGGGTGGACCTGCAGCTGGTGATCTTCGGCTCCAACGACCGCAACCCCCGCTATCCGGACCGCCCCGTGGTGCCGCCCACGGTGCTGCTCAACCCGGTGATCACGCCGCTGGGCGATGAGGAGGAAGAGGATTGGGAAGGTTGCCTTTCGGTGCCCGGCCTGCGCGGCAAGGTGCCGCGGTGGGCGCGCATCCGCTACACCGGGTTCGACCCGTACGGCGACCCCATCGACCGCACGGTCGATGGCTTTCATGCGCGCGTGGTGCAGCATGAGTGTGACCACTTGGTTGGCAAGCTCTACCCGATGCGGGTGCGCGACTTCACGCAGTTCGGCTTCACCGAAGTGCTGTTCCCCGAGATCAGCGCGGACGAAGACGACTGAGTAGCGCAACAGAGCCGCAGCGCCGCGCGCGCTTTCGTTGTCAGTCCGACAGCTCGCGCAGCAGCTCCGTCTCGATCTGGATCTGCCGCGCGTTGTTCTGCAGCTCGGGCCCTTGCACCAGGAAGGTGTCTTCCACCCGCTCGCCCAGCGTGCTGACCTTGGCGAGCTGCACGCTCAGGTGGTGGTGCGCGAGGATGCGCGCCACCAGGTACAGCAGGCCGGCGCGGTCGCTGGCCGAGATGGCCAGCAGCCAGCGCTGCGCTTTTTCGTCCGGCCGCAAGGTGACGCGCGGCGCCACCGGAAAGCTCTTGACGCGGCGCGACACCCGCCGGCGCGCGGGTTCCGGCAGCGGGCCGCCGGTTTCGATCACCCGCACCAGATCGCTCTCGACCATGTGCGTGAGCTCGCGGTAGTGCCCCGGCTGCGCGGCGGCGGAAGAGGCCACCACCTGGAAGGTATCGAGCGCATAGCCGTTGTTGGCCGTGTGCACGCGCGCATCCAGAATGGAAAAGCCGGCACGGTCGAAGTAGCCGCAGATGCGCGCGAACAGGTCGGCCTGGTCGGCGGCATACACCATGACCTGCAGGCCGTCGCCGGCCAGCGACTGGCGCGCGCGCACCACCGGCTTGGCGGTGCCCACATGCCGCGACAGGTGCCGCGTGTGCCAGGCAATGTCGGCCGCCTCGTGGCGCATGAAATAGCTCACATCCAGAGTGGCCCACAGGGCCTTGTGCGCCTCGAAGGGCAGGGCACTGAGCGCCAGCAGTACCAGCGCCTCGCGCTTGCGCGCCTCGATCTCGGCGGCGGCATCCGGCGCGCGGCCACCCAGGGTGCGAAGCGTGGAGCGGTACAGGTCTTCCAGCAGCTTGCCCTTCCAGGCATTCCAGACCTTGGGGCTGGTGCCGCGGATGTCGGCCACCGTCAGCAGATACAGCGCCGTGAGGTAGCGCTCGTTGCCCACGCGCCGCGCAAAGGCGGCGATCACGTCGGGGTCCGAGAGGTCTTCTTTCTGGGCGATGCGGCTCATCGACAGGTGCTCGCTGACCAGGAACTCGACGAGCCTGGCGTCCTCGCGGTCCACGCTGTGCTGGCGGCAGAAATTGCGCACCTCCTGAGCGCCGATCACCGAATGGTCGCCGCCGCGGCCCTTGCCGATGTCGTGGAACAGCGCCGCCAGGTACAGCAGCCAGGGCTTGTCCCAGCCGCCCGCCAGTTGCGAGCAGAAGGGGTATTCGTGCGCATGCTCGGCCATGAAGAACCGGCGTACGTTGCGCAGCACCATCAGGATGTGCTGGTCCACCGTGTAGACGTGAAACAGGTCGTGCTGCATCTGCCCCACGATGCCGCGAAACGCCCACAGGTAGCGCCCCAGCACCGAGGTCTGGTTCATGAGCCGCATCGCATGCGTGATGCCCGAGGGCTGCTGCAGGATGCGCATGAAGTTGGCCCGGTTGACCGGGTCGCGCCGGAAGGCCGCGTCCATCACGCCCCGGGCGTTGTACAGCGCGCGCAGGGTGCGGGCCGACAGGTCCTTCAGGCCCACCGTCGTCTGGTAGAGCAGGAAGGTCTCCAGAATGGCGTGCGGGTCGCGCTGGTACAGGTCGTCGCTCGCCACCTCGATGAGGCCGGCTTTCTCGAAGAAGCGCTCGTTGATGGGCCGCGGCTCGTGCGTGGAGGGGTTCAGACGCTCCTCGATGTTCAGCAGCAGGATCTGGCTGAGCTGGGACACCGCCTTGGCCGCCCAGTAGTAGCGCCGCATCAGGCTTTCGCTGGCGCGCATCGGCAGGCGCGATCCGTCGGGCGCCTGCGATCGGTAGCCGAACGATTCGGCCACGGCGGTCTGCAGGTCGAACACCAGGCGGTCTTCATGCCGTCCGGCGGCGGCGTGCAGGCGTGCGCGGATGAGGCACAGCACCGCCTCGTTGCGCTCGATCTGGCGCACCTCGAAGGCCGTGGCCATGCCGCTGGCGGCCAGTTCCTTCCAGTTGCGGCCTAGGCCCGCGGCCTGGGACACCCACAGGATCATCTGCAGGTCGCGCAGCCCGCCGGGCGACTCCTTGCAGTTGGGCTCCAGCGAGTAGGGCGTGTTCTCGTACTTGTTGTGGCGCTGGCGCATCTCCAGCGTCTTGGCCACCAAAAACGCCTGCGGGTCCATCTGCAGCCGGTACTGGCGCTGGAACTCGGCGAACAGCGCCGCGTTGCCGCACACCAGGCGCGATTCGAGCAGCGAGGTCTGCACCGTGACGTCGCCCGCGCTCTCGGCCAGGCATTCGGCCACGGTGCGCACGCTCGAGCCGATCTCCAGCCCCGCATCCCAGCAGCTGCCGATGAAGCCTTCGAGCTGGGTGCGCAGCACGCTGCCGGCCTCCGGCGCCGCGCCCTCGGGCAGCAGCAGCAGCACATCGACGTCCGAATACGGAAAAAGCTGGTCGCGCCCGAACCCGCCCACCGCCACCAGCGCCATGTCGGCCGGCAGTTCGGCGCGCTGCCACAGCGTCTGCAGCAGGTTGCCCGCCAGGGTGGAGAGCCTGCGCAGCAGCACGCGGATGCCGCGCGTGGAGGCGCCCGTGGCCTGCAGGTCGGTCAGCAGGGCGGTCTTGTCGCGGCGGTAGGCATCCCGCAGGGCATGCACGTCGGCCAGGGGGCGCACCTCGGGCAGGGCTTGGATGTCGGTCATGGTCGTCGGGCGTCGCGATGAAGAAGGGCCATGCAAAAAGCCATGCAAGAGTTGTGCGCGCCGACGGGCAGGGGCCGGCGTGGGGTCAGGTCCTGGTCGCGGTCACGAAGGACGGCAGCGGCGGTGAGCCGGCCGACAGCGTCATCACTTCGTACCCCGTTTCGGTGACCAGCACCGTGTGCTCCCACTGTGCGGACAGGCTGTGGTCCTTGGTCACGATGGTCCAGCCGTCGTTGCCGAATTCCTTCACCTCGCGGCGGCCGGCGTTGATCATGGGCTCGATGGTGAAGACCATGCCGGGCACCAGCTCGTCCAGCGTGCCGGGGCGGCCGTAGTGCAGCACCTGGGGCTCTTCGTGGAACTTCTGCCCGATGCCGTGGCCGCAGAACTCGCGCACGATCGAGAAACCCTGGGCCTCGGCGAACTTCTGGATGGCGTGGCCGATGTCGCCCAGGTGGGCGCCGGGCTTGACCTGCACGATGCCGTGCCACATGGCGTCGAAGGTGATGGCACACAGGCGCTTGGCCGCGATGGAGCCTTCGCCGATGATGTACATGCGGCTGTTGTCGCCGTACCAGCCGTCCTTGGTGATCACGGTCACGTCCACGTTGACGATGTCGCCCTTCTTCAAAGGCTTGTCGTTGGGGATGCCGTGGCACACCACGTGGTTGACCGAGGTGCACAGCGAGGCCGGGTAGGGCGGGTAGCCGGGGGGCTGGTAGCCCACGGTGGCTGAGATGGTGCCTTGCTGCGCCATGCATTCGGCGCCCAGGCGGTCGATCTCTTTGGTGGTGATGCCGGGTTTGATGTGCGGGGCGATGTAGTCCAGCACTTCGGAGGCCAGGCGGCACGCCAGGCGCATGCCTTCGATGTCCGCGGCGCTTTTGATGGTGATGCTCATGCCGCAATTATCCCATCGCACCCCGCCGGCTGCAGCGGCGCCCGGTGAGCCCGGTAAAATACCGGGCTGACCACTTGGCTCCCGCCCACCGGCCGGGGGCTTCGCGTCAGCGCCACCACGTACCCTCACACCCAACAGGCCGCTACAGTGACCTTGCACATGACCACGCTGGCGGGCGGCAACGCCCTCAGCACCTTCCGCGCCCAGCAACTCCAACCGGCCCTGCAAGCCATCCACCCCAAAATCGACGGCATTGCAGCGCGCTTCGTGCACCTGGTCGCCACGGATGCGGCCCCCACCCCTGCCGAGCAAGAGCGCCTGTCGGCCCTGCTCACCTACGGCGACCCCTACGCCGGGCCCGAAGACGGCGCTGCCATCGTCGTCACGCCGCGCCTGGGCACGCTGTCGCCTTGGGCCTCCAAGGCCACCGATATCGCGCGCAACTGCGGCATCGCCATCCGCCGCGTGGAGCGCATCACCGAATACCGCATCAGCCTGAAGTCCGGCCTGCTGGGCCGCACGCCCGAGCTGACCGCCGAGCAACTGGCCGAGGTGGCGGCCCTGCTGCACGACCGCATGACCGAGTCCGTGGTGGCCGACCGCGCCGCCGCCGCAGCGCTGTTCACCGAGCTGCAGCCCGCCGCCATGGAGCATGTCAACGTGCTCGGCGGTGGCCGCGGTGCGCTGGAGGCCGCCAACACCCGTTTCGGCCTGGCCCTGGCCGAGGACGAGATCGACTACCTGGTCAACGCCTTCACCGGCCTCGCGCGCAACCCCACCGACGTGGAGCTGATGATGTTCGCGCAGGCCAACAGCGAGCACTGCCGCCACAAGATCTTCAACGCCCAGTTCACCATCGACGGCGTGGCGCAGGAAAAATCGCTGTTCGGCATGATCCGCAACACCCACCAGCTGGCGCCCCAGCACACGGTGATCGCGTATTCGGACAACGCCTCTGTCATGGAAGGCGGCGAGGTCGAGCGGTTTGTGGCCAAAATGGCCTCTACCGCTGATTCAGCGGGCGCTACCAGCTATCAAAAGAGTAGCGCCACCCAGCACGTGCTGATGAAGGTGGAAACGCACAACCACCCCACGGCCATCTCGCCCTTCCCGGGCGCATCGACGGGCGCGGGCGGCGAGATCCGCGACGAAGGCGCGACCGGCCGGGGCTCCAAGCCCAAGGCCGGCCTCACGGGCTTCACCGTGTCCAAGCTCTGGGGCAGCACCGTGGGCAAGCCCGAGCACATCGCCAGCCCGCTGCAGATCATGGTCGAAGGGCCCCTGGGCGGCGCGGCGTTCAACAACGAATTCGGCCGCCCCAACCTGGCAGGCTACTTCCGCGAGTACGAGCAGGAAGTCGGCGGCGTGCAGCGCGGCTACCACAAGCCCATCATGATCGCCGGCGGCGTGGGCGTGATCGACGCAGGCCTCACGAAGAAAATCGAATTCCCTGCCGGCTCGCTGCTCATCCAGCTGGGTGGCCCCGGCATGCGCATCGGCATGGGCGGCAGTGCTGCCAGCTCCATGGCCAGCGGCACCAATGCGGCCGAGCTCGACTTCGACTCCGTGCAGCGCGGCAACCCCGAGATCGAGCGCCGCGCGCAAGAGGTCATCAACCACTGCTGGGCGCAAGGCGCTGCCAACCCCATCCTCGCCATTCACGACGTGGGCGCGGGCGGCCTGTCCAACGCTTTTCCTGAGCTGACCAACGACGCCGGCCGTGGTGCGCGCTTCGACCTGCGCGCCGTGCCGCTCGAAGAATCGGGCATGGCGCCCAAGGAAATCTGGAGCAACGAAAGCCAGGAGCGCTACGTGCTGGCCATCGCGCCCGAGTCGCTGCCGCTGTTCAAGGCGTTCTGCGAACGCGAGCGCTGCCCCTTCGCCGTGATCGGCACCGCCACCGAAGAGCGCCAGCTGGTGCTGGAAGACACCGCCGTGGTGGCGGGCGACCAGAAGCTGCCCGTGGACATGCCCATGGACGTGCTGCTGGGCAAGCCGCCCAAAATGCACCGCGATGTGGCCACCGTGCAGCGCCAGTTCGCGCCCATGGACCTGACCGGCGTGCCGCTGCAACAGGCCGTGATCGACGTGCTGGCCCACCCCACGGTGGCCTCCAAGCGTTTTCTCATCACCATCGGCGACCGCACGGTGGGCGGCCTGTCGCACCGCGACCAGATGGTCGGCCCCTGGCAAGTGCCGGTGGCGGACTGCGCCGTGACGCTGGCCGATTACAAGGGCTTTGCCGGCGAAGCGATGAGCATGGGCGAGCGCACGCCGCTGGCCGCCATCAACGCACCCGCATCGGGCCGCATGGCGGTGGCCGAGGCCATCACCAACCTGCTGGCCGCGCCCATCGAGCTGCCGCGCGTGAAGCTGTCGGCCAACTGGATGGCCGCGTGTGGCGAGCCGGGCGAAGACGCTGCGCTGTACGACACCGTGAAGGCCGTGGGCATGGAACTGTGCCCCGCCCTGGGCATCAGCATCCCCGTGGGCAAGGATTCGCTGTCCATGCGCACGCAATGGTCTGACGGCAATGACAAGAAAAAGGTCACCTCCCCCGTCAGCCTGATCGTGAGCGCGTTCGCGTCGCTGTCCGATGTGCGCGGCACGCTCACGCCCCAGCTCGATGCGCAGGAAGACGACACCACCCTGGTGCTGATCGATCTGGGCAAGGGCCAGAACCGCATGGGCGGCAGCATCCTCGGCCAGACGCTGGAGCAAAGCGGCGACGTGGTGCCCGATCTGGACGACCCGAAGGACCTGGTCAACACCGTCAACGCCGTGAACGCGCTGCGCGCCCAGGGCCGCATCCTGGCCTACCACGACCGCAGCGACGGCGGCCTGCTCGCGGCCGCGGCCGAAATGGCCTTTGCCGGCCATGTGGGCGTGTCGCTCAACGTGGACCTGCTGGTCACCGAAGGCGACGGCATCAGCGACAGCCGCATGGAAACCGGCGACGCCAAGAACTGGGCGCAGCAGGTCAGCGCACGCCGCGAGGAGCTCACGCTCAAGGCCCTGTTCAGCGAAGAGCTGGGCGTGGTGCTGCAGGTGCGCACCGCAGAGCGCAACGATGTGATGCAGGTGCTGCGCGAGCACGGCCTGTCCAGATTCAGCCACTTCGTGGGCAAGACGCGTCCGCAGTCGTCGAGCATCGACGCCGGCAAGGGTGAGTTGCAGGTCTGGCGTGACGCCAAGGCCGTGTTCAGCGCCAAGCTCACCGACCTGCACCAGGTGTGGGACGCCGTGAGCTGGAAGATCTGCCAGCAGCGCGACAACCCCGCCAATGCCGATGCCGAGCACGCCACCGCGGGCGAGGCCACCGACCCCGGCATGCACGTGCACCTCACGTTCGACGCGGCCGACAACGTGGCGGCGCCGTTCCTGAACCTGGCCAAACCCCGGGTGGCCATCCTGCGCGAGCAGGGCGTGAACTCGCACATCGAGATGGCCTACACCTTCACCGAGGCGGGCTTCGAGGCTTACGACGTGCACATGACCGACCTGCAGACCGGCCGCGTCAAGCTCGAAGACTTCAAGGGCGTGGTCGCCTGCGGCGGCTTCAGCTACGGCGACACGCTGGGCGCCGGCATCGGCTGGGCGCGCTCGATCACCTTCAACCCGGTGCTGTCCGAGCAGTTCCAGGGCTTCTTCGGCCGCACGGACACCTTCGGCCTGGGCGTGTGCAACGGCTGCCAGATGTTTGCCGAGCTGGCCGACATCATCCCCGGCGCGCAGGACTGGCCGCGCTTCACCACCAACCAGAGCGAGCGCTTCGAAGCCCGCCTGTCGATGGTGGAAGTGCTGGAGTCGCCCAGCCTGTTCTTTGCCGGCATGGCGGGCAGCCGCCTGCCGATTGCCGTGGCGCACGGCGAGGGCTATGCCAACTTCAAGTTCCGCGGCAACGCGGCCCAGGCCGTGGCCGCGATGCGCTTCGTGGACAACCACGGCGCGCCCACCGAGCAGTACCCCTTCAACCCGAACGGCAGCGCGGGCGGCCTGACCGGCGTGACCACCGCGGACGGGCGCTTCACGGCCATCATGCCGCACCCCGAGCGCGTGTTCCGCAACGTGCAGATGAGCTGGACCAGCGGCGACCGCAGCGCAGCGAGCCCCTGGATGCGCATCTGGCGCAATGCCCGCAAGTGGGTGGGGTAAGGCCCCAGGCCGGGCGGGTGCTGGCAACGCTGGCGGGAGACTGCCAGCCGGCCGGCTCTGCAGGCTGCTGAGCTGGTCCCTTGCGCGCACCTTGGCCTGCGCTGCAGGCCGCTTTCTGGCAAACGGCCACCTGGCTACCTGACGACGCCCGCGGGGTCGTCAGGCGGTTTCAGTCCAACAATGGCCGCTGGTAAACCAGCAGACGGCCCTTGTAGGCGGGCGTGGCGTCCAGCGCAGGGTGGTCCAGCCGCTCTTCGACCACTTCGAACCGGTGCACGGCCATCTGCTTGTGGAAGGTGGATCGGTTGCCCCGGTTGGGGTCCACGATCCAGATCTGGGCGCCGTTGCCGGCATGGCGGTCCAGAAAGGCCGCAAGCGACGCGCGCGCATCGCGCTCGTACAGCACGTCGCTGCCCATGATCAGGTCGAAGCGGCCCTGCACGGCACCGGCCGGGGCGGGCGCGTCCGAGCCCCATTGGCCGGTGCGGTACTGCAGGGGCGGCAGGCCATTCAGGCGCGTGTTCTCCTGCAGGAACTGCTGGGCCATCGGATGGCAGTCGCTGGCGGTGATGTCCACCCCGCGGCGGTGGCACACCAGGCTGGCCAGGCCCAGGCCGCAGCCGATCTCCAGCACGCGCTCTCCGGCCCGCAGAGGCCGGGTGGCCATGCGTTGCGCCAGCTGCGCGCCCGAAGGCCACAGCAGTCCGAACAGCGGCCAGGCGGCCGATGAGATGCCCAGGGCCTCGGCGGCGCCCTCGGGGTCGCTGAATTGCTGCTTGTCCAGCAGTGAACGGATGACCAGGTCGGCAGCGCCGGCGATGGCGATGTCCTCCTGCTTGGTGAGATAGCCTGGCATGGCGGGGTGCGAAGCCCGTCCAAGCACGGGCTTGCAGGGACCCCCAGAGTTGGTGGGTGAAGACGCGAGTATGCGCCTTGCCGCGAAGTGCCTGGCAGCCCCAGCCCCCCGCCGCTTTGCCGGGCGGGCTTTGCGCGTGCAGGTACCGGCCCGTGCCTGCCAGCCCTGCAACATCGCGATGGCCTGCACCGCGTTGCTATAGTGCAGCCCACAGCGGTGGGGCCGCACACCCGTGCCCGGGGCCGCGCATGCGGCCACCGTGGTGCCGCGCGATCCGCCGGACAGCCCCACCCACAACCATTTTCTTCAAGGATTCCCCATGGCTTCTGGCAGCTTGCTGGCCCTGCTCGACGATATCGCCACCATCCTCGACGATGTGGCACTGATGACCAAGGTCGCAGCCAAGAAGAGCGCGGCCATGGCCGACGACGTGTCGGTCATGACCAAGGTGGCCGCGCAGAAGACGGCCGGTGTGCTGGGGGATGACCTGGCGCTCAACGCCCAGCAGGTCACCGGCGTGCGTGCCGAGCGCGAGATCCCCGTGGTCTGGGCAGTGGCCAAGGGGTCGATGATCAACAAGGTCATCCTGGTGCCCGCCGCACTGCTGATCAGCGCCTTTGCGCCCTGGGCGGTGACGCCGCTCTTGATGGTGGGCGGCGCCTTCCTGTGCTTCGAGGGTTTCGAGAAAGTGGCGCACAAGCTGCTGCACGCACCCCATGAAGACGCGGCCGAACGCGAGAGCCACGCCCAGGCCAATGCCAACCCGGCGGTGGACCTGGTGGCTTTCGAGAAGGACAAGGTCAAGGGCGCGGTGCGCACCGACTTCATCCTGTCGGCAGAAATCATCGCCATCACGCTGGGCACCGTGGCGAACGCGCCGTTCTCGCAGCAGGTGGCCGTGCTGTCCGGCATCGCCGTCATCATGACCATCGGGGTGTACGGGCTGGTGGCCGGCATCGTCAAGCTCGACGACCTGGGCCTGTGGCTCAGCCGCAAGGCCAGCAGCGCGGCGCAGGCCGTGGGCAACGGCATTTTGCGCGCCGCGCCCTGGCTGATGAAGGGCCTGTCCATCGCGGGCACGGCGGCCATGTTCCTCGTGGGCGGTGGCATCCTGGTGCACGGCGTGCCTGCGCTGCACCATGCCGTCGATGGCACGGGCGCGGCAGCGGCGCAGTGGCCGGTGGGCGGCCTGTGGGCCGTGCTGGTGCCCAACCTGCTGAACGCGGTGGTCGGCATCATCGCCGGGGGGCTGGTGCTGGCCGCGGTGACGCTGGTCAAGCGCGTGCGGGGCAAGTCGGCTGCGCATTGAGCGCTGTGCAGTGCGGCCCCTGGCAGTGTGGCAAGGCCTGCAGGTGCAGGCCTTTGTTCTTTCTTGATGTATGTCTAAGGGCGGGTGAGCGGGCCTTGAGATAGGGCAAGGCCGGTGGGCGGCCGCAGCAGTTCAATGCATGCACGGGGGTCGTCCCCGTCCAACCGATGTGAACTGAACATGAAAAAGAACCTGCTGGCTGTCGTTGCCCTGTGTGTCCTGTCCTCTGGCGCTGCCATGGCGCAACAGGCCGAAGGCCCCTGGATGGTCCGTGCCCGCGCCGTGCACCTGGACAGCGCCAACAAGGACAGCACGCCCCTGGGCCTTGCCATCAACGACAAGACGATTCCTGAAGTCGACGTCACCTACTTCTTCAACCTGAACATCGCGGCCGAGCTGATCCTGACCGTGCCGCAGAAACACACGCTCAGCGCCGGTGGCACCGCCATCGGCTCGCTCAAGCACCTGCCGCCTACGCTGCTGGTGCAGTACCACTTCAACGCGCCCGGCTTCAAGCCCTATGTGGGCGCGGGCGTGAACTACACGCGCTTCTCCGGCGTGCGCCTGCCGGCGGGCGTGGACATCGACCGCAACAGCTTCGGCCCCGCGCTGCAGGTGGGTGTGGACATTCCGCTGGCCAAGAACCTGTATCTGAACTTCGACGTGAAGAAGGTGTTCATCAAGACCGATGTGTCGGCGGGCGGCGCCAAGCTGGGCACCTTCAAGGCTGACCCCGTGCTGGTGGGCGTGGGCCTGGGCTGGAGGTTCTAGAGGGCTCCCCCTGAGGCACTGCGCGCCTTCGTGGCAGTGCCTCCTGCGGACCGGCAAAGCCGGATCCACGGTGGTGCTGGCCAGCGCAGCGCCGCTATGGATCCGGCGCAGCGGGAGACAGCGGGCTTGCCTGCCTTGATCAGCAAACCGTGCGTTCCGATCTGGCTATCTGCACCAGCGTCACGAACGCGCGAGTGTCATGCCAGCAGTCCGCAGCCCACCGGCTTGAGCACGCGTTCGGTGGATGCCGGGTACTTGGCCAGCTTGGACGCGGGCCTGCGCGGGCGTTGCACCAGGTCGCCGCCGCAGTTGGGGCAGATGTGGTCAAGCCGTGTGCTCGCGCAGTCACTGCAGAACGTGCATTCGAAGGTGCAGATGCGGGCGTCGGTGGAGTCGGGCGGCAAATCTTTGTTGCAGCATTCGCAGTTGGGGCGCAGCTCGAGCATGGGTGTCCTTGGGTGGTTGTGAAGAGGAAGATGGGGCACTGGCGTTGCCAAGCGTATGCCAAGCCGTCGCTGCAGGGCAAGGTGCCGGTGGGGCGCGCACACGCAGTACAGCCCACTGGGCCGGCGCGCCAGCGCGCGGCTCTATCCTTTGTCAGTGGCTCCACACCGCAGCAACGCAGCAACGCAGCAACGCAGCAACGCAGCAACGCAGCTACGGCGTGCGGCCTTGCGGCGGCGCTGGCGCTGCCAGCACCACGTCGGCACCCCACATGCGCTTCCACAGCCAGGGCAGGGCGGTGGCCAGGTCGGGGCGCTGCATCTGCAGCGTGGCGGCGCGCTGGCCGGCGGCCATCTCTGCGGGCGTGCCCAGGTTGAAGTGAAAGCTGTACGTGGGCTCGTTGCCCATGCGCAGGTCGGTGATGAAGACGTCGCCCCCCGCCGCTTCGCTCATCTTGAAGAAGCCGTGGCTGAACCGGGCCACGCGGTCCACCAGGGGGTGGTCACGGTAGCGTGCATACAGATCGGCGCCCCGCACGTGGGTGGTCCACCGCACGGGGCGGTCGCCGTCCAGCAGCGAGTAGTAGCCCTCGTAGTAGTGCGTGGGTGTGACGGCCACGGCGCGCCACAACACGGTGTTGAAGGGGGCCGGCGTGACCAGCAGCTGCTCCGGCGTGAGGTGCGGCACCGGCGCGGACGCCAGCATCTGGCGGGTGGCGATCTGCTGTGCGGCCACGCCCCAGGCCAGGTACGCCGTGCTCACCACCAGCGCGGCGCGTGCCCAGGCTATGCCGCGCCCCTGGCGCATCGCCAGCGCCAGCAGCACGCCCAGCAGCAGCGGCAGGGTGTACAGCGGGTCGATGATGAACACGCTGCCCACGGCATACGGCGTGTCGGTGAAGGGCCGCAGCAGCTGCGTGCCGTACACCGTCATCCAGTCCAGCAGCGGGTGGGTGATGAGGGCGAGCCACAGGGCCAGCCACCAGCGCGTGAACCGGTCCGCTTCGCGGTGCAGGCGCGATACCAGCCACGCCATCGGCACCGACAGCACGGTCAGGTAGAACAGGGCATGGCTTTCTGCGCGGTGCAGCACCATGTTCAGGATGGCATCGCCGTGGTTGACGAAGGCATCCAGGTCCGGCAGCGTGCCGGCAATGCCGCCCCACAGCGCCGCCTTCCACACGGCGGTGCGGCGGCCCAGTGTGGCGATGGCAACGGAGGAGCCCAGAACGATTTGGGTGACGGAATCCATGCGGGCGTGTGGTGCGGGTGCGAGGCAGGTGGATGGACGGGGGCGCAGGCTGGTGCCGTTGCCTTGCGACCCTATCAGGTCTGCACGACGATCGGGAATTCTCCCCGCACGCCGTCGGCCGAGGGGGCGAAGCGGACCGTGAGCGCCGCACGGTCCTTTTCGCTCAGCCGGCTCCAGAGGTAGTCGCGCGCATTGCCGGAGTCGCCGGCCACATACATCTGCGTGGTCAGCAACTCGCGCCCCGGCAGCCGCACCTTGAAGTGGATGTGCGGGGTTCGGCCGGTGTACGGCGCCGGCCGGATGGTGCGAAACCGGTACTGTCCGTCGCGCCCCAGCACCACGCGGCCAAAGCCCTGGAAGGCCGGTGCCGCCTTGCCGCCGTCCCCCGGGTGGTGGTAGTGGCCGTCGGCATCGCACTGCCAGATCTCGACCGTGCCGCCCGACAGCGGCACGCCCTGTGTGTCGGTGACCCGGCCTTCCACCCAGACGGCCTCGCCCTGGGTGTAGCGCAGCATCCCGTTGCGCAGCAGGTCGCCGTCGCTGTCCGCCGGGATGTCCACGGGGTAGTAGGGCCCCTCGGTCTGGCGCGGTGTGGGCATGGCGCGGGCCTGGGCTGCCGCCGGCTGCACCAGCGCTGGTGCGGCAACCAGCGCAGCACCCCGCAGGCCCTGCTGCAGCCACTGGCGGCGTGTGGGGGCGGTGTGCCGTGGCGGAAGGTGGGCGTTGGCAATGTTGTCGGGCATGGCGGGCTCCTGCCTGGGGCGGCTGCGGGTGGGTGATCGGCTCCGTGTCGGACGCACGGCGGTAGGAGCCACCCGGCGCGCAAAAAGTGCCGCAGCCGTGCCGCGCCGGTCGGTGTAGGCGGCCTGTGCGCCGCAGGCAACGGGGAAATGACCTACACACCGCATCATCCCGCCGCCGCAGAATGTCCCGATGGCCGTGGGGTTATATTGCCTTCCACGGTCCAGCCTGCGGGCGGGATGGCCGGCTCGGAGCCTGTGGGCTCCACGGCGATTCCGCTCTATTACCAGCAGTGGCAAGCCATGCCGCGCCAGACGCTTCAAGATCCATGCCTTTGCCCAGCCCCACCGACGACATCACGCGCGGCCTGAACCAGCGCCCCGCCAGCATCTCCCCCAAGTACTTCTACGACCAGCACGGCTCAGAGCTGTTCGAGGAGATCACCCGCCTGCCCGAGTACTACCCCACCCGCACCGAAACCTCGCTCATGCAGCAGCACGCTGACAGCATTGGGCGTGCTGTGGGCCCGGGCCGTACGCTGATCGAGCTGGGTGCGGGCAATTGCCAGAAGGCGCGCACGCTGTGCCGCCTGGTGCAACCCGCCTGCTTCGTGGGGGTGGATATTTCGGCAGACTTCCTGCAGGCCGCGGTGCAGGGCCTGCGCGACGACTTCCCCGGGCTGGATGCGCGCGCCGTGGGCGGCGACATGACCCAGGGCGTGGTGCTGCCCGCAGACATTCCGCGCAAGGGGCGGCTGGTGTTCTATCCGGGCTCGTCCATCGGCAACTTCGACCCGCCGCACGCCCTGGAGCTGCTGGCCCACATGCGGGAGCTGGTCGACGACGACGGCGGCCTCTTGATCGGCATCGACCTGCCCAAGGACGTGCAGGTGCTGGAAGCCGCCTACGACGACGCTGCGGGCGTGACGGCGGCGTTCAACCGCAACGTGCTCACGCATGTGAACCGGCTGATCGGCAGCGACTTCGACGTGCAGCAGTGGCAGCACCGCGCGTTCTTCAACCAGGAAGAGTCCCGCATCGAAATGCACCTGGAGGCCGTGGCCGACGCCGACGTACGCTGGCCTGGTGGCGGCCGCCGGTTTGACCAGGGTGAACGCATCCACACCGAAAACAGCTACAAATACCCCCTGCCCGTGTTCACCGACATGCTGGCGCGCGCGGGGTTCTCGCAGGCCCAGGCGTGGACGGATGACCGCGGCTGGTTTGCCGTGCTGCACGCGCGCCCCTGAGGATGGATGGACTATGACCAACATGGATGTGTGCCCCCCGTTGACCGCGCTGCTCTCGCGCTACGCCGCGGTGCGGGACCACAGCGTGGCCCTGGTCGCGCCCCTGTCAGCCGAGGACTGCGGCGCGCAGTCCATGCCCGACGCCAGCCCTGCCAAGTGGCACCTGGCGCACACCACCTGGTTTTTCGAAACCTTCGTGCTGGAGCCGAACGAGCCGGGCTTTGCGCCCTTCGACCCCGCGTTTCGCGTGCTGTTCAATTCCTACTACAACGGCGTGGGCGCCAAGCACCCGCGTGCGCAGCGCGGGCTGCTGACCCGCCCGTCGCTCGATGCCGTGCGGGCCTACCGTGCCAACGTGGACCAGCGCATGGCGCGCCTGTTGCCCACCGTGTTGAACGACGCGGCGCTGTGCGCGCTGATCGAGTTGGGCCTGCAGCACGAGCAGCAGCACCAGGAGCTCCTGGTGACGGACGTCAAGCACCTGCTGTCGTGCAACTCCACGTGGCCGGCGTACGGTACAACTTCAGATTCGGCGGGCGACCTGGCCCTGGTGCCAGCCATCGAGCCCTTCGGGTGGCTGACGCTGGACGGCGGACTGGTGGACATCGGCCACCGGGGCGACGGTTTTGCGTTCGACAACGAAAGCCCGCGCCACCGCACCTACCTGGCGCCGTATGCGCTGGCCTCGCGGCTGGTGACCAACGCGGAATGGCTGGCCTTTGTGGAAGGCGGCGGCTACGACAACCCCGCCCACTGGCTGGCCGAAGGCTGGGATTGGCGCGTGGCCCAGGGGCTTGACCACCCCCTGTACTGGCAGCAACTGGGCAGCGGCGTCTGGCATGCGTTCACGTTGGCAGGACTGCAGCCGCTGCGGGGCGACCTGCCTGTGGTGCACCTGTCGTACTACGAAGCCGATGCCTACGCCCGCTGGGTGGGCGCACGCCTGCCGACCGAAGCCGAGTGGGAGCATGCGGCGCAAGCCGCGGTGGCTGACGGGCACGGCGATGACGGCCACGGAGGCCACGACGGCCAAGCGCTGGAACAACTCTTCGGCAGCGCCTGGCAATGGACGCAGTCGAGCTACGCCGCCTACCCGGGCTTTCGCACCGCCGACGGCGCGGTGGGCGAGTACAACGGCAAGTTCATGGTCAACCAGTACGTGCTGCGCGGCAGCTCGTGCGCCACGCCTGCCGGGCATGCGCGCAGCACCTACCGCAACTTCTTCCCGGCCACGGCGCGCTGGCAGTACACGGGACTGCGCTTGGCGCGTGACGCTTGAGTCGCTTTACCGGGGCATCTGGCCCGCTCAGGGTTCCATGCGGAAGGTGTGCTGCAGCACCAGCCGGGCGGGCTCGCCGTTGCGCACCAGCGGCGCAAACTTCCAGCGGCGCACCGCATCGATCGCCGGTTTGTGCAGGGCATCTTCGCCCGTTTTCGACACCACGCGCACGGTGCCGACCAGCCCGCTGGGCATGATCTCGAACGATACCGTCACATCGCCGCGCGCTTGGGGCGAGGTGTCATTCAGCAGGAAAGACGGGTAGCGCGGCAGCGGCGCCTCCAGCAGCGTCAAGGGCGTGTCGAGCGGGGGCGACACCTGCTGCCGCAGTAGTTGTTCGTCCTCGCGCTGGCGGAAACTGGAAACGTGGGACTCGGTGACATCCGCGCCGCGCGGCGGCGTGAACAGTGAGGAACTGCAGCCGGCCAGAGTCAGCAGGCCGAGGGTGAGCGGTGCAAGAGAAGATAGGCGGAACATGGCGATGAGAGGGGCAGGGCGCCCCGCGATCTGCGGGGCCATCCCGCCAGTATCCCGCAACTGGCGTCGGCTGCGGTCGAACGGTCGAACGGTCAGACGGCGTCGAGTGCCTGCACCAGGTCTGCCTGCAGGTCGTCGATGTGCTCGATGCCCACCGACAGCCGCACCATGCTCTCGCTCACACCCGCCTTGGCCAGCTCTTCGGGGTTGAGCTGGCGGTGGGTGGTCGATGCGGGGTGCGTGGCCAGCGATTTCGCGTCGCCGATGTTCACCAGGCGCGTAAAGAGCTGCAGCGCATCCAGGAAGCGCGCACCGGCCGCCCGCGGGTCGGCGTCGGCGCTCTTGAGCCCGAAGCTCAGGATGCCGGACGCCTTGCCGCCCGACTGCCGTTGCACCAGTGCGTGGTCCGGGTGGTCCGGCAGGCCGGCGTAGCGCACCCATTCCACCTTGGGGTGGCTTTGCAGGTACTTCGCCAGCGCCAGCGTGTTGTCGCAGATGCGGTCCATGCGCAGGGCCAGGGTCTCGATGCCTTGCAGGATCAAGAAGGCATTGAGCGGTGCCAGCGCCGCGCCGGTATTGCGCAGCGGCACCACGCGCGCGCGGCCGATGAAGGCGGCGGGGCCCAGGGCTTCGGTGTAGACCACGCCGTGGTAGCTCACGTCGGGCTCGTTCAGGCGCGGAAAGCGCGCCTTGTGTTCAGCCCATGGGAACTTGCCGCTGTCCACGATGGCGCCGCCCACGCTGTTGCCGTGGCCGCCCAGGTACTTGGTGAGCGAGTGCACCACGATGTCGGCGCCATGCTCGATGGGGCGCAGCAGGTAGGGGCTGGGCACCGTGTTATCCACGATCAGCGGAATGCCGTGCGCGTGGGCCACATCGGCCAACGCGCGGATGTCGGTCACGTTGCCCAGCGGGTTGCCGATGGATTCGATGAAGATCGCCTTGGTGCGCGCGTCGATGTGCTGCGCAAAGCTGGCCGGGTCGCGCGGGTCGGCAAAGCGCGTGGTGATGCCCTGCTGGGGCAGCGTGTGCGCAAACAGGTTGTAGGTGCCGCCGTAGAGCGTGCTGGCCGACACGATGTTGTCGCCCGCCTCGGCAATGGTCTGGATCGCGTAGGTGATGGCCGCCATGCCCGAGGCCACGGCCAGCGCCGCGATACCGCCTTCGAGCGCCGCGACGCGCTTTTCCAGCACGTCGGTCGTCGGGTTCATGATGCGGGTGTAGATGTTGCCCGGCACCTTCAGATCGAACAGGTCCGCGCCGTGCTGCGCGCTGTCGAAGGCGTAGGCCACCGTCTGGTAGATGGGCACGGCCACGGCCTTGGTGGTGGGGTCGGGCGAGTAGCCTGCGTGGACGGCAAGGGTTTCGATCTTCATGCGGAGGGGGCTCCCGTTGGATGGAATGAAAACGCTGACACGGGCGCCTGCGGCACGGTGTGTGCGCAGGCGGCAGCGGCCATTCTTGCACCGGGACGGTGCGCATGGGTCGAATCGTTGGCTATGAGCTTATGCGCTCGGCGCAGGCTGTATTCAAGCTGCATTCAGGCTCGATGCGGGGCCGATGCAGGCTGAACACAGGCTGACCGCAGGCGCGTTACGGCCTGCGACTATTGAATGAAAAGTGCCTTCACCGCTGGATGGACAAGCGCCAGCAGCTACTATTTCGATAGCGAATTGCCCGTGGGCCGTGCGCGGTAGAACTGCAGCGGCACCGCCAGCGCCTCGGTCTCCTTGGCGTGCTGGTTGAGCACCGACTTCTTCATCTTGCCCACCACGTGCATCTCGCACGGCTTGCAGTCAAAGCGCAGGGTGAGTTTTTCCTTGCCGTTGATCAGCATCAGCGGCTCGGCCTTGATGGTGCCCTGCACGCCCGTCACGCCCTTGGCCTGCTTGGGGCACAGGCTCATCGAAAAGCGCACGCAGTGCTTGGTGATCATCAGGCTGACTTCGCCTTCCTCCTCGTGCGCCTCGTAGGCCGCATCGATCACCTTCACGCCGTGGCGCACATAGAAGTCGTGCGCCTTCTGGTTGAACACGTTGCCCAGGAACGAGAGCGTGTCTTCGGGGTAGGGCACGGGTGGGTCGACCGGCACAGCGCGCTGCAGGCGCGCAAAGTTGCTCGCGCGGCAGTCTTCCAGGTCGGCCAGCGCGTCGCGGCGCAGCGCGTTGAGGACGGAGGCGGGCACGAACCAGGGCTCGGACAGCTGCAGCGCGATGTCGTGCACCGCGAAGATGGTGGCGCCGAAGCGGCCCAGTTGCTCGCGCAGGCTGGCTTCGGCCTTGGCGGCGTCGGTGGCGCTCTGGTGGGGCTGCTCTACGTCGGCGCAGCCCACGTTGCCGTCTTCGTCGGTCAGCATCAGGCTGAAGCCGGCCGGCGTTTCGCTCAGGTGCGCCCACAGGCCGATGCGGCGGTCGCTGGACTTTTTCTCCAGCGTGCGCACCCAGTCCATGTCGCGGTTGCGGTTCACTTCGGTGCCCTTGCGCAGATCCTTGAAGCCGTCCATGGGGTCCTTGGGGTACACCCGCCACTGGCCCACGCTGCGCGCGGACACGGGCTCGGCCACGTTGATGGCCATGCCCACCAGCTCCTTGTGCAGGTCGTAGTAGCACAGGCCGTCGCCGTTGTGCAGCACGGTGGCGGGGTCGCTCACCTCCAGCTCGACGAAGTCCGGCCCCACCTTGGTCACCCAGCCGATGGCCTGGCCCGGGTTCTTGGGGGTGTCGAATGCGCCGATGTCTTCCTTGCGGCCGGTCACGAAGTAGTCGGTGAACTCGCGGTTGAAGTTCTGCAGCGGGTCGGGCGTGAAGGTGAAGGTGGTGGCGCCGCTGGAAGAGCGCGACAGCGGCCGGCCGGCACTCTCGCGCTCTTGCAGGATCTCGTCGATCAGCGTGCGGTAGTGGGCGGTGATGTTCTTCACGTAGCCCATGTCCTTGTAGCGCCCCTCGATCTTGAAGCTGCGCACCCCGGCGTCGATGAGCGCGCGCAGGTTGTCGCTCTGGTTGTTGTCCTTCATGGAGAGCACGTGCTTGTCGTGCGCGATGAAGCGGCCCTGCGCGTCGGTCACCTGGTAGGGCAGGCGGCAGGCCTGGCTACAGTCGCCCCGGTTGGCGCTGCGGCCGGTCTGCGCATGGCTGATGTTGCACTGGCCGCTGTAGGCCACGCAGAGCGCGCCGTGGATGAAGAACTCGATGTTGGCGCGCCCCGGCGCATCCACCGGCCCCAGCGCCTTGTGCACCGCGGCGATCTGCTGCACCGTGAGCTCGCGCGCCAGCACGATCTGCGACAGGCCCGCGTCCTGCAGAAAGCGCGCCTTCTCGGGCGTGCGGATGTCCGTCTGGGTGCTGGCGTGCAGCTGGATGGGCGGCATGTCGTCCATCGCCAGCAGGGCCATGTCCTGGATGATGAGCGCATCGGCGCCGGCCTCGTACACCTGCCCGGCCATGCGGCGCGCGGCTTCGAGTTCGTCGTCGCGCAGGATGGTGTTCAGGGTGATGAAGATGCGGCTGTTGAACCGGTGCGCGTGCTGGACCAGGCGCTCGATGTCCCGGATGTCGTTGCCCGCGCCGGCCCGTGCGCCGAAGGCAGGGCCGCCGATGTAGACGGCGTCGGCGCCGTGGTTGACGGCTTCGATGCCGATGTCGGCGTCTCGCGCGGGCGAGAGCAGTTCAAGCTGGTGGGGCAGGAGGGACATGGGACGTGATTATCCCAGCCATGCAGCGGTGTGGGGCATCCGGATGCGCAGGTCCGAGTGCGGTATTGCCACTATTAGCCCGCTTAATGACCCGCCAAGTTGCTATGTTTACATAGCATTTACGCGTCAACAGGGGCTCGTGTGGCTAGGATGCGGGGCCGCGCTGTGCCCCAAGGTGGTGCATGGCGTTGGGCCAGACCCTTTGCCATTGATCAATTTCCGGAGACTTCCAACGTGTTTCGCCGTGCTTCCCGCCCCTTCGTGCCACTGACCATCGCCGCAGTCTGCGCTGCCGCTGCCCAGGCGGCTTTCGCCCAGGACGTCCAGGCCGTCAAGATCGCCCACGCAGGCCCCGTGTCGGGCGGCATCGCCCACATCGGCAAGGACACTGAAAACGGCGTGCGCCTGGCCATCGACGACCTGAACGCGCAGAACCTGGTCATCGGCGGCAAGAAGATCAAGTTCGAGCTGGCGGCCGAAGACGACGCGGGCGACCCGCGCCAGGCCACCGCCGTGGCGCAAAAGCTGTGCGACCAGAAGGTGGCGGGCGTGGTGGGCCACCTGCAGTCGGGCACCTCCATCCCTGCAGCCGCCATCTACGACAAGTGCGGCGTGCCGCACATCACGGCGGCCGCCACCAACCCGGACCTGACCAAGCCCGGCTACAAGACCACCTACCGCCTGATCGCCAACGACAGCGCGCTGGGCGCAGCGCTGGCGATCTTCTCGGCCGACCACTTGAAGCTCAAGAGCGTGGCCATCATCGACGACCGCACCGCGTACGGCCAGGGCGTGGCCTCGGTGTTCAAGGCCACGGCGCTGCAAAAGGGCCTGAAGGTAGTGGGCGAGGAGTTCACCAACGACAAGTCCACCGACTTCATGGCCATCCTCACCTCCATCAAGAACAAGAAGCCCGACGCGATCTTCTACGGCGGCCTGGATGCGCAGGCCGGCCCCATGCTGCGCCAGATGGAGCAACTGGGCTTGGGGCAGGTCAAGTTCTTCGGCGGCGACGCGCTGTGCACCGAAAAGCTGCCCGAGCTGTCGGGCAAGAGCCCCGCGCTCAAGAACGTGAACTGCGCCACGGGCGGCGCGTCCGTCGACAAGATGCAGGGTGGCGCCGACTGGAAGAAGCGCTACGACGCCAAGTTCCCTGGCCAGTTCCAGATCTACAGCCCCTACGCCTATGACGCCGCCATGGTGCTGGCCGACGCGATGAAGCGCGCCAATTCGGTGGACCCCAAGGTGTACATCCCCTTCATCGGCAAGACCGAGTACAAGGGCGTGACCGCCAACATCGCTTTCACCGCCAAGGGCGAGCTGACCACGCCTGCCGTGACGCTGTACACCTACAAGGACGGCAACCGCGTAGCGCTGAACTGATCCTTCGGCATCAGTTTCCTGCCCGCTCCAGCGCGCACTGCGCCGGGGCTGGTGCCGTAGTGGCGGCGGAACAGGCGCGCCAGGCTGCTGGCGTTGCCCAAACCCACCTCGTCGGCGATGGCCGAGAGGCTGTGGTGCGAATGGGTCACGCGCCAGTGGGCGTGCTCCATGCGCATCGTGGTCCAGTGGTCGTGCGCGCTGTGGCCGAAACGCTCCGTGAACAGCCGGTCCAGCTGCCGGCGGCCGATGCCGATGCGCTCGGCGATCCCGGCCACGGTCAGGCCGTCGGCTAGGGAGCTGCGCATCAGCGCCACCGCGCGCGCCACGTGGCGGCCCAGGTCCGGCCCGCCGCCTTCCATCGATTGCAAGGCATGCCCCTGGTGGCGGGGCCCGTCCACCAGCATGTCGGCCAGCCCCTTGAAGGCGCGCTCCCGGCCGCAGTGGCGTGACAGCAGTTCCACCGCCATGTCGATGGCCGCCGTGCCGCCTGCACAGGTGATGCGGTCGCGGTCAAAGCAATAGATCTGCTCGCTGGCCACCGCGATGCGCGGAAAGGCATGGCGGAACTCGGACACATGGCGCCAGTGCAGCGCCACCCGGCGGCCTGTGAGCAAACCTGCCCCGGCCAGCAGAAAGCTGGCGTTGTCGATGGCCACGAGCGGCACGCCCCGCGCGGCGGCCCGGCGCAGCACCGCCCCATGGGTGTGCACATGCGCGAGCGACGCTTGGACCGTGCGGCTGCCAAACACCACCAGGTAGTCGTAGGCCGCCAGGTCCACCGCGTCGGCCGCGGTGTCCACCGACACCTGCACACCGCTGCTGGACACCACGGGCGCGCCGTCGATGCCCATCAGCGTCCAGGCGCAATAGCGCTGGCGGCTGCGGTCCTCGTCGTCGGCCGAAAAGCGCAGCTTGTCCAGAAACGCGCCGAAGGGCAGCAGCGCGAAGTCGGGCAGCGGCATCAGCAACAGGCGCACGTCGGGGCGGGGGAGGGGGCTGGCGTCGGCGGGCAGCATGGAGTGTCCAGTTGGGTATTGATAATAGCCAGATTGGATTCGCCGCAGCGGGCCACCGCCACCTAGACTGCGCACATGTTTCAGAGGAATGGAATGGTGCGGCGATGGACTTGAAGATCTGGCTCGTCTACCTGTTGGCGGTCGTCGGGCTGTCGTTGACCCCGGGGCCCAACAGCCTGCTGGTGCTGGCCCATGGCGCGCTGCACGGGCGCGTGCGCACGCTGTGGACCATCGCGGGTGGGGCGGTGGGGTTTGTGGGCCTGATCGGGCTGTCCATGCTGGGCATCGGCGCGCTGCTGCAGTCGTCGGCCCACGCGCTCACGGCGATGAAGTGGGTGGGCGGTGCCTACCTGGTGTGGCTGGGCATCCAGCTGTGGCGGGCACCGGCGATGCAACTGCAGGAGGCCCTGCCCGCGGCGGAGGCCATGGACCCCGCCGCGGGCACCCGCACTGCCACCGGCGCCAGGCTGTGGCGCCAGGGCCTGCTGGCCGCCATTTCCAACCCCAAGGTGCTGCTGTTCTACGGCGCCTTCTTGCCGCAGTTCATAGCGCCAGGGCGCGACCTGTGGCTGCAGTTCGTGGTGATGGCGGGCACCTTCGCGGTGGTCGAGTGTTCGGTCGAATTCGGCCTGGCGAGCCTCGCGCACCGCATCCGCCCCTGGCTGCAGCGCACCGGCAAAAAGTTCAACCGTGCCTGCGGCGGGCTGTTCGGGCTGATGGGCGCGGCGCTGCCCCTGACACACTGACATGCGCTGAATCGTACCGAGAGGCCCACGGGCGCACGCACTGCGCGCAAGGAGCGGGCCGTCCCGGTTTACAGTGCAGTCCTGCACAGCACAGGGAGCACAGGCATGCGGGGATTGTTCGGTTTGGTGGGGCTGGTCGTGGTGCTGGCCATCGTCGGCATCGTGGCCAGGAAGCAGCTGTCGGCCACGCGCGCGCCAGCGGCGGCGGTGCAGCAGGCGCCTGGCCCGGGCGTGGGCGCATCGGTGCCCGTGATCAACCCCACGGGCAATGTGCGCGAGCAAAGTCAGCAGGTGCAGCAGCAGGTGCAGCAGCAGCTCGACGACATCATGAAGCAGCGCGCCCAGAGCCTCCCTGAAGCCGACAAGTGATGCGGACATGACAGCGGCAGTGGTGTCGAGCGACGAAGACGGCATGCGCCTGGCGCTGGCCGAGGCGCGGGCCGCTGTGGCCGCGGGCGAGGTGCCCGTGGGCGCCGTGGTCGTCAAGGACGGCCAGGTGATCGCCACCGGCCGCAATGCCCCCGTGCAGTCCCACGACCCCACGGCCCACGCCGAGATCGTGGCGCTGCGCGCTGCGGCGCAGCGCCTGGGCAACTACCGGCTCGACGGCTGCACGCTGTACGTCACGCTGGAGCCCTGCGCCATGTGCAGCGGTGCCATGCTGCATGCGCGCCTGGCGCGCGTGGTGTACGGCGCCACCGAGCCCCGCACCGGCGCGGCAGGCTCGGTGCTGGACCTGTTTGCGCACACCGCCATCAACCACCAGACCGGCGTGCACGGCGGGGTGTTGGCGGCCGAATGCAGCGCGCTGCTCACCGGCTTCTTCGGCGCCCGGCGCAACCAGCAGCGCGCCGATGCACGGGCCCGCCACCCTTTGCGCGACGATGCGCTGCGCACGCCCGATGCCGCCTTTGCCGATCTGCCGGGCTACCCGTGGGCACCCCGGTACGTCAGCGACCTGCCCAGCCTGGCGGGCCTGCGCATGCACTACGTGGACGAAGGCCCGGCGGATGCGCCCCGCACCTGGCTGTGCCTGCACGGCAATCCGGCCTGGAGTTACCTGTACCGGCACATGCTGCCGGTGTTTGTGGCCGCGGGCGACCGCGTGGTGGCGCCCGACCTGATCGGCTTCGGCAAGAGCGACAAGCCCAAGAAAGAGGCCGTGCACCAGTTCGAGTGGCACCGCCAGGTGCTGCTGGAGCTGGTCGAGCGGCTTGACCTGCGCAACGTGGTGCTGGTGGTGCAGGACTGGGGCGGCATTCTGGGGTTGACCTTGCCCATGGCCTGCCCGGACCGTTTTGCGGGCCTGCTGGTGATGAACACGGTGCTGGCCACGGGCGATGCGCCGCTGCCTGACGGGTTTGTCGACTGGCGCGCGATGTGCCGCGACAAGCCGCTGTACGGCGTGGGGCGCCTGCTCGCACGCGGCAACCCGCACCTGACCGCCGCCGAATGCGCGGCGTACGACGCGCCGTTTCCGGACAAGGGCTATCGCGCCGCGCTGCGCGCTTTCCCCGAGCGCGTGCCGGACCGCACCGATGCGCCCGGCGCTGCGCTGTCCCGCCAGGCGCGTGACTTCTGGCAGCACCAGTGGCAGGGCCAGAGCCTGATGGTCATCGGCGCGCGGGACCCGGTGCTGGGACCCGCCACCATGCACGGGCTGCACCGCCACATTCGCGGCTGCCCCGCGCCGACGGTGCTGCCAGACGCCGGGCACTTCGTGCAGGAGCAGGGCGGCGCGATCGCCCGGCAGGCTGTGGAATACTTCTCGTTTCCCGGGGCCGGCCGCTCTGCCGGCTGACCTGGCCCCGCACGACCCCTCTTTTTGACGGAGCAGGCCCCTTCACGGCCTGAGCGCTTTGCACGACCACGCACACGATCACCACCACGATCACGACCATTCCGAGTGCAGCCACGACCACGGCCCCCAGCACATCTACATCTACTCGCCCTCCAGCGCGGTGCGCGACAAGGCCGCGTTCAAGCGCGGCATCGCCCGCCTGAAGGCCCTGGGCCACGAGGTGGAGGTGGACGTGGACGCGCTGGCCACGCACACCCGCTTTGCGGGCGACGACGACACGCGCCTGGCCGCCATCCACCGCGCGGCGGCCAGCGGCGCCGATGTGGCGCTGATCTCGCGCGGCGGCTACGGCCTGTCGCGCATCCTGCCGGGCATTCGCTACAAGGCGGTGGCCAAGGCCATCGCGGGCGGCATGCGCTTCGTGGGCGTCAGCGACTTCACGGCGTTCCAGATGGCGCTGCTGGCCAAGACAGGCGCTACCTCGTGGGCGGGCCCGTCGCTGGGCGCCGACTTCGGCGTGGCGGGCGAGCCGGACGACATCATGGAAGCCTGTTTCGACGACCTGCTCACCGGCCACGGCGAAGGCACGGGCTGGCGCATGAACAACGAAAAACCCAACGCCATCACCGGCAAGCCCGCAGTGCCCAACGTGTACGTGAAAAGCGCCACGCTGTGGGGCGGCAACCTGGCCGTGCTGGCCTCGCTGGTGGGCACGCCGTACCTGCCGGCCATCAAGGGCGGCGTGCTGTTCATTGAAGACGTGCACGAGCACCCCTACCGCATCGAGCGCATGCTCACCCAGCTGCTGCACGCCGGGGTGCTGGCCCAGCAAAAGGCCGTGGTGCTGGGGCAGTTCACCAACTTCAAGCTCGCGCCCCACGACAAGGGCTACAAGCTGCAGTCGGTGGTGGACTGGCTGCGCACGCAGATCAAGGCGCCGGTGCTGACCAACCTGCCGTTCGGCCATGTGGAGACCAAGGTCCTGCTGCCCGTGGGCGCCACGGTGTCGCTGTCGGTGGAAGAGCGCGATGCGCTGATCTACTGGGGGCACCAGAGCTGACGCTGGCCTTGGAGGGCTGAGCGCTTGCGCGGCGCTCAGTGCATGGGCGGCAGATGGGGCGCCTGCGGCGGGCGCGGCGACCGCGGCAGTTGGCCTTGGAACAGGATGGTGAGCTCATCGATGGTCCGCTGCGCGCTGATGTCGCCGCGCAGCAGTAGCAGCGTCTTGAACAGGTCGATGCGCAGGTACCACAGCGCCTCGATGTCCGCGGCATAGCGCAGGCGCATGCTCATCCGGGCGACTTCGCACCCGGTCGTGCCCATCAGGCTTTGCAGCATGGCCCGGCGCACGTCCTCCAGGCCCTGGTCGCGCACCCACGCCGTGGACGACGGCTTGTCACGGCCGAGCAGGTCGTGCAGGTTGTTGCGGACATTGGGCTTGTTCCAGCGCATGGTGGGGAAAGTGAGGCAGGGTTTTTGTAACAGGGCCGGCCAAATTAAGCGGGAGCTCGCATCGGCGCAAGGGTGTTGCTCCTGTTTTTGCAGAAAGACAACAAATCAAGCGGATTTGTTGCCAACTTTTACGCAGTTCGGGTCGCCGTCCTGCCGGCGGGCCGGCAAACCTGCCCGGTACGAAGCCTGGCCGCCTGGCGCAACGATTCTTGACGGTTTTGTGTGTGCGCCGCCAGGGAGCTTGGTCTAAACTGATTCACATGATGTTACTAATAGGCCAGCGTTCATGAGTGTGCTCTCAACGATGGTCTTCGCGGACATATCGGGCAGTGCGGCGCTGTACGAAGCTTTGGGCAACGAGCGGGCTGCCGAGGCGGTGACGCAGGTCACGCAGTGGATCAGCGGCACCATCGAGACCCACGGCGGGCGGGTGGTCAAGACGCTGGGTGATGGCGTGCTGGGCGTGTTCGGCGATGCGGCCGGCGGCGTGTCCGCCATGGCCACCATGCTGCGCCAGCACAAGCTGCGGCTAGGACGCTGGCCCCAGCCCCTGCGCATGGACATCCGGGTGGGCGTGGCCAGCGGCGAAGTGATCGACGTGGATGGCGACTGCTATGGCGACGCCGTCAACGTCGCGTCCCGCCTGTGCGAGCGTGCCGGCCCGGCCGAGATCTGGGCCACCGAGACCACGGTGCTGCTCGCAGGTGCCGCGCCCGACGTCTGGTACCGCAAGCTCGGCATGATGGAGATCCGCGGCAAGGCCGAATCGCTCATGCTCTACCAGGTCGAATGGCGCGAGGACGAAGCGCCCGACTCGCTCACCATGCAGGCCGCCCTGGTCAGCAGCTTCGCGCCCGCCGATTCCATCCTGGGGCAGATCCAGTTCTCGTGGCACGGGGTGGACATGTCCTTCAGCTCGTCGGACGCACCGGTGCATGTGGGGCGCGCCAACCACGCCCAGCTGTGCATCAACGACCCCCGCGTGTCGCGCCTGCATGCCCGCATCGACTGGCGCAACAGCGGGTTCCTGCTGACCGACATGAGCAGCTTCGGCACCTGGGTGCGCTTTGACGGCAGCGACGCGCCGGTGCGGCTGCGCCGCGATGCCTGCATCCTGCACGGCACCGGGCAGATTGCGCTGGGCGTGTCGTTCAACGAGCCCAGCGCACCGGTCATGAACTTCCAGGTCGCAGGTGCGAACGTCCACCTGGGCTGACGGCCGGGCCCCCCTTTTGGCATGCGCGCACCCGCCGCGCCGGCCCCTTCAAGACAGTATCGGAGACAGATCAATATGGCATGGATGAAGCGGACCGCCGTCGGCCTGGTGGCGGTGGCGTTGCTCGCCGGGACCGGCGCAGCGGTGTATGTGCAGCGCAGTTTTGCGGCGCTGGACGGCAAGCTCAGCGTGGCGGGCCTGGCCCAGGCGGTGCAGGTGCAGCGCGATGCGGCCGACGTGACGCACGTGCGGGCGCAGACCCCGCAGGACGCCTGGTTTGCGATGGGCTACGTGCATGCGCAGGAGCGCACCTGGCAGCTCGAGTTCAACCGCCGCGTGATGCACGGCGAGCTGTCCGAACTGTTCGGCCCCGCCACGCTGGAGACCGACAAGCTCATGCGCGCGCTGGACATCATGGGCGTGGCGCGCCGCCAGTATGCGGGGCTGCCGCCATACGCCAAAGAGGCGCTGCAGGCCTACAGCCAGGGCATCCACGCCTTCCACAACCAGCGCCCGCAGGCGCTGCCGCCGGAGTTCCTGCTGCTGGGCGCCAAGCCCGGAGGCGACCGGGGTGCCGTGTGGGAGCCCGAAGACAGCGTGGGCTGGGCGCTGATGATGGCGCTGGACCTGGGCGGCAACTGGGGCACCGAGTTTGCGCGCCTGTCGGTGGCCCGCACGCTCGACACCGAACGCTTGTGGCAGCTGATGCCGCCATACCCTGGCGAGAAGCCCGCCGCAACGGCCGACCTGGCGGCGCTGTACCGCCAGCTGGGGGTGTACCGCGCGGCCGGGGCGGGCTCCACCGCGGCCGTGCCGGGCTCCGCAGCAGAAGACGTGGCCGGTGTGGCCGGGCGGCAGGCCCGAGGCCCTCTGTCCCGCCAGATCAGCGCCGG
Organism: Acidovorax sp. Leaf191; assembly: GCF_001424425.1. GTDB lineage: Bacteria > Pseudomonadota > Gammaproteobacteria > Burkholderiales > Burkholderiaceae_C > Acidovorax. The sequence goes on along the minus strand of NZ_LMPT01000019.1, from coordinate 295,539 downwards.
CATGCTGGCCTGGGCCGACGAGCTCACGCGCAACGCGGGCACCAACGAGGGCAAGGGCAGCAACAACTGGGTGATCGCTGGCACGCGCACCGTGAGCGGCAAGCCGCTGCTGGCCAACGACCCGCACCTGGGCCTGTCGGCCCCCGCCATCTGGTATTTCGCGGGGCTGCAGGCACCGGCCGGCAAGGCCGCCGACGGCACGCCGATCGCGCCCATCGACGCGGTGGGCGCCACCTTGCCGGGCCTGCCCTTCGTCGTGCTGGGCCGCACCGACAAGGTGGCCTGGGGCTTCACCAACACCGGGCCCGATGTGCAGGACCTGTACCTGGAGCAGATCAACCCCGCCGACCCCACGCAGTACCGCACGCCCGACGGCTGGGCGCCGTTCACGGTGCGCAACGAGACCATCCGCGTCAAGGGCGAGGCCGACGTGAAGGTGCCGCTGCGCAGCACGCGGCACGGCCCGGTGCTGAGCGACGCGCAGAAGTCGCACGCCGAGGTGCTGGACCTGGGCAAGTACGTGCTGGCGCTGCGCTGGAGCGCGCTGGACGACGACAACCAGACCGTGGTCGCGGGCTTCAAGACCAACCAGTCCAAGAGCGTGGACGCGCTGTTTGCGGGCCTGGCGCACTACCACTCGCCCATGCAGAGCGTGGTGGCGGCCGACGACCAGGGCACCATCCGCTTCAAGGCCGCAGGCCGCGCGCCGCTGCGCGATGCCGCCAACGACATCCGCGGCGTGGCCCCGTCGCCGGGATGGGATGCGCGCTACGACTGGAAGGGCTGGATACCGTACGACCAGACCCCGCAGGACGACGGCAGCAAGGGATGGATCGCCACCGCCAACCAGCGCGTGACGCCCCCCGACTACCCGCACTTCCTGACCCAGGACTGGGCCTTGCCCTACCGCTACGACCGCATCGCACAATTGATCGAAGCCACGCCGAAGCACGACGCGGCCAGCATGCAGGCCATCCACCGCGACATCACATCGCTCGCGGCGCGCCGCCTGCTGCCGTACTTGCAGCAGGCACAGTCGTCCCATGCATTGGCAGCCGCAGCGCACAAACAGCTGCAGGGCTTCGATGGCGTGATGGACGCGAACAAGCCGGCCCCGTTGATCTTTGCCGCCTGGACGGACGAGCTGGCCCGCGGCCTCATCGTCCCGCGCATCGGCGAGGACCGCTTCACCGCCACCTACGGCAAGCGCGACTACCGTGCGGCGCTGGAGGGCATCCTGGAGCGCAACGACACCTGGTGGTGCCAGCCCGCGACCTGCGCCGAGCAGTCCGCCGCCGCCCTGGGCCGTGCGCTCGACCGCCTGCAGGCCGCCTATGGCGCAGACCCGGCCCAGTGGCGCTGGGGCGCGGCACACCCCGCGCTCAGCGTGCACCGGCCTTTTGGCAACGTGCCGGCCTTGGCCCGTTTCTTCGACGTGAGCGTGCCCTCGCATGGCGACGGCTACACGGTGAACGTGGGCCAGTACAACGCGGGCGAGGCCAGCGGCCCGTTCGTCAACCGCCATGCGGCATCGCTGCGCGCGGTGTACGACCTGGCCGACCTGGAGCAGTCGCGCTTCATCTACCAGACGGGCCAGAGCGGCCTGGTGTTCTCGCCGCGTTACCGCGACATGAGCGCCACCTGGGCGGCCACCGGCTACCGCGCGCTGCAGCGCGAGCCCGCACGCTGGGTGCATACGCTCACGCTGACCCCCGACACCGCCGCGAAGTGACGCGGCCTGCAAGGAATACACCATGGGTTTCGTACCGTTGATCGACGTCAGCCGCGGCGGCTTTGCAGAGTGCCAGCACTGGGGTGCCGTGGCGGTGTCCAACCGCGAAGGCAAGGTGCTGGCCCGCGTGGGCGACCCGTACACCGTCACCTTCACCCGCTCCACCATCAAGGCCTTCCAGGCGCTGCCGTTCATGCAGGCCGGCGGCGCGGCCGCACTGGGCTGGGGCCAGGGCGAGCTGGCCCTGCTGTGCGCCAGCCACAACGGCGAACCGATGCACGTGCAGCAGGCCGAGCGCATGCTGGCCACCGTGGGCCAGGACTACCACGCGCTGCAGTGCGGCTGCCACCGGCCGCTGTTCGCAGAGCTGGGGCTGGGCACGATGTCCGCAGGCTTCGTGCCCGACGAGCGCCACAACAACTGCAGCGGCAAGCACGCGGGTTTTGTGGCGCACTGCGTGCAGCAGGGCTTGCCGCTGGAGGGGCATCTGGACCCGGCGCACCCGCTGCAGGTGGCCATTCGTGACCATGTGGCGCAGGCCGTGGGCCTGGCGCCCGACCAAATGCCCATGGGCATCGACGGCTGCTCGGCGCCCAACTACGCCATGCCGCTGGCCCACCTGGCGCGCGGCTATGCGCGTCTGGCGGGCGGCGCACCGGATACTGCGTTGCACCACAGCCTGACCACGCTGGCCGACGCGATGGTCGCGCGGCCCGAACTGGGTTCGGGCACCGGGCGGCATGACCTGGACTTTATGCGGGCCGGGCAGGGTGACTGGGTATCCAAGACCGGCGCCGACGGCGTGCAGGTGGTGGGAAGCCGCAGCCGGGGCGAGGCCTTTGCGCTCAAGGTCATGGACGGCAGCATGGTGGCGCAGGTCGCGGCCGCCGTGGAGGTGATGGACCAGCTCGGCTGGCTGGATGCCGGTCAGCGCGAGGCACTGGCCCCGCGCCGGTCCGCACGCATCGTCAACGCCAAGGGCTTGCAGGTGGGCGAGCGGCGGGCGGTGTTCAAGCTGGAGCCCGCCAGCGCCTGAGCCGGGAATTTGGCAGTGGTTCTGCCGGGGCTGTCGTGCGGGCCACTGCGCTGCGCGCGCCGGAATTTGATTGAAAAATGCCTTTACCGCTTGACTAGTAAGCGCTAGCAGCTACAAAAATAGTAGCAAACGGCTCCGTGTCGGGCAGCACATAGATCACGCCCCGCGACTGGCCGAACAGCGGTGCGATGAACTGGTTGTAGAACGCCTCGGGCGCATTCACGCAGCCGTAGCTGATGCGCTTGTCCTGCGCGCCCTGGCTGGCCAGGCGCTGGTGGCGGCGCTCGGCGGCGCTCACGCTGCGCACCCGGTGCAGCGACACGGCGGCGTCGTAGTCGATCCAGACGATGTCGTCGCCCTTCAAATTGCGCCCGGGCTCGGTGACGAAGCGCCCAGCGGGCGTGGTGCGCTCTTCGGGGCGGATCTGCGACAGCGGGCGCTGGCCGATGTCCGGCGCCGACCGGTCGCCCAGCGCCGCGCCCAGCAGCACCGGCGAGCTGCCCAGCCACTGCCCCTGTGCCGAAAACACATGGATGCGCGCGGCTGGCTTGTCGATCACGGCAAACGGCAGGCCCTGGTGGTCGGCCGTGTCGGTGGCCCAGCGCACCAGCCGGCGCGCCGTGGGCGAGGCATCCTGGGGCAATGGCGCAGCGGCCGCGGGCACGGCTGCCAGCACACCACCAGCAACCAAAGCCGTCACGGCAAAACGCCGGTTCACAGTCACAAAAAACATGTCTTCATCCAAAAAGCGTGCTCACACGCACAACCGCCGAAACTGGCGCGCACCCGGCCAGTGCACCCGTGGATCTGGCTTCGCCAGTCCACCGGGTGCGTCCCCCTCTGGGGGAAGGCGCCGCCAGGCGACTCAGGGGGGCTTTCTATCCACTGCAATGCCCTCAATAATGCCTGCACCTGTGACTCTTGCGAAGCTTTGTGCTTCGGCCCAACATGTTCGACCGTCTCCGCAAAGCATTCAGCGCCACTGGCTCCTTGGGCGCCCCCGGCCGGCCTGTGACCAACCGAGATGTGTCCCGCTGGGCGGCGGACCAGCGCCTGCCCATCGTCGCCCACGCCACCGACGGGCATTTCGACCTGGGCGGCGACATCCACGGCCACCCCTGGCGGCTCGAGTGCAGCACGCCCACGCGCGACTACGTGCAGGGCCTGGAGCTGCGCGGCCGCGCCGACGTGGGCGCCGACCCCGATGCCGCCGTGATGGTGATCAACCGCCCTCTGCAGGAGGTGCTGGAGCGCACCGCCTACGACGAGATCACCGACACCCTGCAGACGGCCATCAGCACCAGCCTGCCTGAAGAAATGCGATGGCTGTCGATGTACGAGGAGGTGACCTGGCCCGGCCTGCCGACGTCGTTCCGCGACCATTTCACCGTGGTCGCCGAGCGCATCGAGCAGGCCCAGCGCTGGATCCACGCGCCCGTGGTCTCGCAGCTGCTCAACGCGGTGGAAGGCGAGGGCGGCGCCGAACGCGCCAAATCCCCCATGGTGCTGATGCTCGCGCGCGGCAAGGTCTATCTGCGCCTGGAACACACCCAGCGCAGCCTGGCCGAGATCGCCCATGCCAAACAACTGCTGCTGGTCGCCGGCCAAGCCGCCTTGCAAAACCTGCCGCCCATGTCGGTGGCGGGGCCGGATGACGAGGCGGGTTTCGGCCGCTGACATCGCACACTCTCGCTGCAAAACAAAAACGGGGCCTGTGGCCCCGTGTTGTTTGGTGTCGTACGCCCTTGCCCTTTGAAACTGGCACGCCCCCGGCCAGTGCACCCGTGGAACTGGCTTCGCCAGGCCACCGGGTGCGTCCCCCTCCCGCGCACAGCGCGAGAGAGGGGGAAGACGCGAAGCGGCTCAGGGGGTGCTTACTTAACTTCCGCGAGTGATCGGCACACCCGCATCGCGGCCATAGGCGCCGTACTTGCCCAGCTCCCACTTGGCGATCGCGTTGCGGTGCACCTCGTCCGGGCCGTCGGCAAAGCGCAGCGTGCGTGCACCGGCGTAGGCGTACGCCAGCGGGAAGTCGTCGCTCATGCCGCCGCCGCCGTGCACCTGCATGGCCCAGTCGATGACCTGGCAGGCCATGCTCGGGGCCACCACCTTGATCATGGCGATCTCGGTCTTGGCGACCTTGTTGCCGGCCACGTCCATCAGCCAGGCGGCCTTCAGGGTCAAGAGGCGGGCCATGTCGATCTTGCAGCGGGCTTCGGCAATGCGTTCCTGCGTCACGGTCTGCTGCGCCACGGTCTTGCCGAAGGCCACGCGCGACGAGGCGCGCCTGCACATCAGCTCCAGCGCGCGCTCGGCCAGGCCGATGAGGCGCATGCAGTGGTGAATACGCCCGGGGCCCAGGCGCCCCTGGGCGATCTCGAAGCCGCGGCCTTCGCCCAGCAGGATGTTGGAGACGGGCACGCGCACGTTCTCGAAGGTCATCTCCACATGGCCGTGCGGCGCGTCGTCGTAGCCGAACACGTTCAGCGGCCGGATGATGGTGATGCCCTTGGCATCGGCGGGCACCAGCACCATGCTCTGCTGCGAGTGGCGCGGCGCTTCGGGGTCGGTCTTGCCCATGGTGATGAACACCGCGCAGCGCGGGTCGGCCGCACCGGAGATCCACCACTTGCGGCCGTTGATCACGTACTCGTCGCCGTCGCGCTCGATGCGCGTCTCGATGTTGGTCGCGTCGCTCGATGCCACGTCGGGCTCGGTCATCGCAAAAGCCGAGCGGATCTTGCCTTCGAGCAGCGGCTTGAGCCAGCGGGCCTTGTTGGCCTCGTCGCCGTAGCGGGCGATGGTCTCCATGTTGCCGGTGTCGGGCGCCGAGCAGTTGAACACCTCGCTGGCCCATGGCACGCGGCCCATGATCTCGGCCAGGGGCGCGTATTCCTGGTTGGTCAGGCCTGCACCGTCGTAGCCCGAGGCTGCGGCGCTGTCCACCGGCAGGAACAGGTTCCACAGACCGGCGGCCTGGGCCTTGGGCTTCAAGTTCTCGATGGTGGACAGGGCCGTCCACCGCTTGCCGGCCGCGGTGTTGGCGATCAGCTCGTTCTTGTACGCCACCTCGTTCGGATAGATGTGGTCATCCATGAACTGGAGCAGCCTGGACTGCAGTTCCTTGGTTTTGGGCGAGTAGTCAAAGTCCATGGGTGTCGTCTCCGTTGGTAATCGTTGGATCGTCAGGGCGGCGTCGGTGCCGCTCTATCGTGTGGGTCTCGGTGCGGGCGTGGGTGTGGTCTTCATCCGCGCTGCGCGAACGACCAGGCCAGCTCGGCCATGGGCCGTGCCGTGTCGCCCGAGGCCTTGGCCTGCGCGCTCGACGCGGTGCCGGCCTCCACCCGCTTGGCAATGCCCTGCAGGATGGCGGCGATGCGGAACATGTTGTAGGCCAGGTAGAAGTTCCAGTCGGCACGCAGTGCGTCGGGCGTGGCGATGCCGGTGCGTTCGCAGTAGCGGCGGATGTAGCTGTCTTCGTCGGGGATGCCCAGCGCCGCCAGGTCCTGCCCGGCGATGCCGCGGCCCATGGCGGCGGGGATGTGCCAGCTCATGCAGTGGTAGCTGAAGTCCGCCAGCGGATGGCCGAGCGTGGACAGCTCCCAGTCGAGCACCGCGATCACGCGCGCCTCGGTGGGGTGGAACATCAGGTTGTCGAGCCGGTAGTCGCCGTGCACGATGGACACGTGCCCCTCGTCCCGCGCGCTGGCGGGCATGTGGGCGGGCAGCCATTCCATGAGCTTGTCCATCTCGGGGATGGGCTGCGTGACCGACGCGACGTACTGCTTGCTCCAGCGGCCGATCTGGCGGTCGAAATAATTGCCGGGCTTGCCATAGCCGGCCAGGCCCCGGTCGGCGAACTTCACGCTGTGCAGCGCAGAGATCACGCGGTTCATCTCGTCATAGATCGCGGCGCGCTCTGCGGGGGCCATGCCGGGCAGGGACTGGTCCCACAGCACACGGCCCTGCATGCATTCCATGACGTAGAAGGCGCGGCCGATGACCGATTCGTCCTCGCACAGCACGAACATGCGGGGCACCGGCACATCGGTGCCGTGCAGGCCGCTCATCACCGCGAACTCACGCTCGATAGCATGGGCCGAGGGCAGCAGCTTGGCCACCGGGCCGGGCTTGGCCCGCATCACGTAGCTGGTGCCGGGGGTGATGAGCTTGTAGGTGGGGTTGGACTGCCCTCCCTTGAACATCTCCACCGTCAGGGGGCCGGCAAAGTCCTCCATGTGCTGTGCCAGCCAGGCCGTCAGCGTGTCGATGTCGAACGCGTGCTGGTCGGAGACGGGCCGGGTGCCCACGAAATGGTCAAAGTTGCTCATGGGTGGGCGAGGGGTGTGTTGTCGTTCTTCAGTTGTCGGTTTCGGCAATGCGCATGAGCGCCTCCCGGTCGCGCACCACCAGGCCGCCCGGCTCGATGCGGATGGCATCCTCGCGCTCCATGGCCTTGAGCTCCTGGTTCACCCGCTGGCGCGACGCACCCAGCAGCTGCGCCAGTTCTTCCTGCGCCAGCTGCAGGCCGATGCGCATCTCGCTGCCGTCCGACAGGCTGGGCACGCCGTAGCTGCGCACCAGGTGCACCAGCTGCTTGGCCAGGCGCGAGCGCAGGGGCAGGGTGTTGAGGTCTTCCACCAGCCCGAACAGCTGCCGTATGCGCCGTGCATGCAGGCGCAGCATGGCCTCGTACAGCTCGGTGTGCGCCGCGAGGATCTTCTTGAAGTCGGCCTTGGCCACGCACAGGATCGTGGTGTCCCCATGCGCATAGGCATCGTGCGTGCGCCGGTCCCCGTCGAAGATCGCCACGTCGCCGAACCAGATGCCCGGCTCCACATAGGTCAGCGTGATCTGCTTGCCCGAGATGGAGGTGGAGCTCACCCGCACCGCACCGCGCGCGCAGGCGATCCACTCCTCGGGCGGGTCGCCGCGGGCGGCGATGAGGCCGCCGTCCTTGAAGCGTTTGACGTATGCACATCGCAGGATGTCGTGGCGTAGCGAGGGTGAAAGGGATGAAAACCAGCGACCTGAGTTGATCGCTTCACGTTCTTCGATAGTAAGAATCGGGTCGTCCATGGCCTGTCTTTTGCGTGACTAGAAACAGGACCATTGTCGCGTGAGGGACCTTCGCGCTGCGTCAGGGTTGTCACCTGCGCGTCTGCGCGTGCGCGCAGAAAAAAACCCCTGGGTGCCGACGGGGCACGCAGGGGCTTGTGGAGTGCTTTGCAAGCGGCGCGGACACTGCCGCGGCGCAAGGCGCGCGGTCACTCGTAGCGCGGCGCGCGCTTTTCCAAAAAGGCGGTGATGCCCTCGCCGCCGTTGAGGTGGTGCAGGTTCTTCACGAAGTGGTCGCGCTCGTGGCCCAGGTGCTGGGTCAGGCTGGCACCGGGCGCGTCGTTGAGCAGCTCCTTGATGCTGGCGAGCGCGTTGGGCGCCTTGCCATTGAGCTGCTCGGCCAGCGCCAGCGCCGCATCGAGCGCCGCCCCGGGCTCGGCCACGCGGTTGACCACGCCCAGCGCGTGCAGGCGTTCGGCGCCGATGCGGTCGCCGCCCATCAGGATCTCGGTGGCCGCGTGCCGGGGCAGGGCCTGCGACAGGCTCCAGCTCGCGCCGCCATCGGGCGACAGCGCCACGTTGCTGTACGCCATCACGAACACCGCATTGCGTGCCGACACGATGAAGTCGCAGGCCAGCGCCAGCGAAAAGCCCGCACCGGCCGCCGCGCCTTCGACCGCTGCGATCACGGGCTTGGGGTAGGTGCGGATGGTCTCGATCCAGTTGTGCAGGCCTTCGATGCTCTGGGCCTGCACCTCGGGCGGCTGCTGGCGGTTGGCCAGCAGGCGCTGCAGGTTGCCGCCCGAGCAGAACATGCCGTCCGAGCCGGTGATGATCACGCTGCGGATGTCGGCGCTGCCTTCGGCCACGCTCAGCGCCTCGATGCCCGCCGCGTACATCGACGGGTCGATCGCGTTGCGCCGTTCGGGGTTGCTGAGGGTCAGGATCAGGGTCTGGCCCTGGCTGGTGCTCTTGAGTTCTGCGGGCATGTGCGTGACCTGGTGGACAGTGTGGGCGGTGGCTGTAACGACTGCTGAGGCATCCGGTCAGAACCGGAGTGCCTCATTCCTCGACGTGGGTGAGGCTCAGGCCGATGGCGCCGCGCCGGCGCAGCCAGGGGCTGGGGCGGTAGCGGGTGTCGCCATACACGGTCTGCATGTTGAACAGCACCTCGAGGATGTTGGGCGGGCCCCAGCGGTCGCCCATGGCCAGCGGGCCCTGCGGGTAGCCCAGGCCCAGGGTCACGGCGGTCTCCAGGTCCTTGGGCGAGCAGATGCCCTGCTGGCAGATGTCGGCGGCGATGTTGACGATGGTGGCCACCACGCGCTGCGTGACGAAGCCGCCGCTGTCGCGGATCACGCTCACGGCCTTGCCGTCGCGGGCGAACAGGGCGTGCGCCGCGTTGCGGATGTCCACGCGCGTGGCGGGGTTGGTGGCCAGCACGCGGCGCTTGGTGGCTGCGTCCTCCACCAGCATGTCGATGCCGATGGTGCGCGCAGGGTCCAGCCGCTCGACCACCGCCACGGTGGTCACGTCAAAGCCCAGCGGCGCGACCAGCGTGATGGCCTGCGGCGAGGGCGATTGCCCGGTCTCGATGGTGGCGCCCAGGTCCTTGAGCAGCTGGTACAGCTCGGCACGCCGCGCGGCGCGGGGCGACACCCACACCGGCGGGATGTCGCCCACCACCGGCACGGGCGGCTCGGCGGGCACCTGGGCCGCGCCGTCCACATAGCGGTAGAAGCCTTCGCCCACCTTCTTGCCGACCACGCCACCGGCCAGGCGTTGCGCGGTGATCACGCTGGGCCGAAAACGCGGCTCGTCGTAGTACTGGCGGTAGATGGATTCCATCACCGGGTGCGACACGTCCAGCGCCGTGAGGTCCATCAGCTCGAAGGGCCCGAGCTTGAAACCCACCTGGTCGCGCAGGATGCGGTCGATGGTGGCGAAGTCGGCCACGCCTTCGCCCACGATGCGCAGGGCCTCGGTGCCGAAGCCGCGCCCTGCGTGGTTGACGATGAAGCCCGGCGTGTCCTGCGCCTGCACGGGCGTGTGGCCCATCTGGCGGGCGTATGCAGCCAGCGCGGTGCAGACGGCAGCGTCGGTCTTGAGCCCGGCGATCACCTCGACCACCTTCATGAGTGGCACGGGGTTGAAGAAATGAAAGCCCGCCAGGCGCTCGGGCCGCTGCAGGCCCGCCGCAATCGCGGTGACGGACAGCGAGGACGTGTTGGTCGCCAGCACCGCGTCGCTGCGCACCACGGCTTCGAGCTCGGCGAACAGCGTTTTCTTCACATCCAGGCGCTCCACGATGGCTTCCACCACCAGGTCGCAGCCCGCCAGGTCGGCCACCGCCTGCACCGGGTGCAGCCGCGCGGCCAGGGCCGTGGCCTCGTCGGCCTCGATGCGCCCCTTGGCGACCAGCTTGGCCCACTGCTCTTGCAGCGCGGCCTGCGCGGCCTGGGCGGCGCCGGGATTGGCGTCCAGCAGATACACCTGGCTTCCGGCCTGGGCTGCGATCTGGGCAATGCCCCGGCCCATGGCGCCGGTGCCTACGATTCCGATGTGGTGAAACTGAATTTTCATAGCGCCATTATGGCTCTGGCCTTGACCGGGACTTATGTGCAAGAATGGGCCGCACCATAAATAGAACCTATTGTGAAAATCCGTAACACCGTACTTGGAGCCGGGCTGTGGGTGGTTGCTGCGGGCGCCGGTGCACTCTCGCTCGGCAGCAGCAGAGGCACGGTGGTGTTGGGCGCGCCCCTGGATGTGTCGTTCGAGGTGCAGCCGGATGCCGGCTCCGATGTCGCATCGTCCTGCGTGTCGGCCCAGGTCCGGGCCGGAGATACCCCCATCGGCGACGCCCGGGTGCGCATCACGCCGCTGCCCGACATGCGCGGCCGCCCGCCCGGTGTGCGCGTGCAGGCCAACGTGGCCATCGACGAGCCCGTGCTCACCGTCACGCTGTCGGCGGGCTGCAGCAGCAAGATCAGCCGCACCTATACCTTTCTGTCCGAACTGCCTGCCTCGGTGGCGCGCTCCACGGCGCCTGTCGATGTGTCGCGGCTGTCGTCGGCAACGCCTGGCGCGGCGGACGTGCCCCGCAGCGCGGCCGGCACCAGCGCCGCAACTGGCATGGGCACGGGCACTACCGCTCAGCGTGCCCCCGCCGGTTCCGCGCCCGCCGCATTGCCCGGTGACACGCCTGCCGCGCCAGCGCGGCCATCCGCCGCGGCTGCCAGCCGGCCGGTGCCACGCGCTGCAGCCAACAATGCGGCGCCAGCGCGCAGTGCGCAGCGCCCTCCCACGGCTGCGGCTGCGGCTGCGGCTGCGGCCGCTGCACCCAAGCCCGCAGAGCGCTCGCGCCTGGTCGTGGAGCCGCTGGACCTGTGGCTCGACCGCCCCGTGGCCCTGCGTGCGTCGCCCGAGCTGCTGGTCACGCCGTCGGACCAGCCGTCTGCACAGCGTGCCCAGGCTGCTGCGGTCTGGAAGTCCCTGAACGCGCAGCCCGAAGACATCAACCAGGACGCAGACCGCCTGAAGGCGCTGGAGGCCGACATGGCCACCCTGCGCGCCCAGGCCAGCCGCGACCGCGCCAGCGCCGCGCAGGCGCAGCAACAGCTGGAGCAGGTCCAGGAAGAACGTTTCCCCGCCCTGGTGGTGTATGTGCTCGGTGGCCTGCTGGCCGCCGCTCTGCTGCTGGTGGCGTGGGTGCTGGTGCGGATGCGCACCCGCTCCGAGAAGGCCATCCGCGACTGGCGCGACTCCGTGGCTGCGTTGGGCGGGCGGGACCCCGCGCTCGCGGCCCGCGACGAGGCGCTGGGCCTCAGGCCCCATCCGGGCGACACCTGGCTGCCGCCCGACACGACGCCGTCCCCAGTGCCGCAGGCCGCGCCCGCCGCAGCCCCGGCGGCCCAGGGGGCCGGCCGCAGCTCGGGGGCCGCGCCGCTGGCGCCCTCCATGGCGGATACCCAGGCGGCGCCCAGCCCCACGGCGCCGGCGCCTGCGAGCACCGCGGCCACCGCAGCGGCAGCCGCCGCCGCATCGGCCTCCGCCAGCCGGGCAGCGCTGCACATCGTCAGCCCGGAAGAGCTGTTCGACATCCAGCAGCAAGCCGAGTTCTTCATCTCGGTGGGCGAGCACCAGCAGGCCATCGAAGTGCTCAAGAAGCACATCGACGAGCGCGGCGATGTGTCCCCGCTGGCGTACCTGGAGCTGCTGCGGCTGTACCACACGCTGAGTCGCGTGGAAGAGTTCGCCCAGCTGCGCAAGCAGTTCATGCAGTCGTTCAACGCGCAAGTGCCGGAGTTCACCGGCTTTCACCGCACGGGACGCATGCTGTACCACTACACCGATGCGCTGGCCGAGATCGAGGCCGAGTGGACGTCGCCGTCCGTGCTGGTACTGCTTGAGAAGTACCTGTTCAGGCGCGATGGTGTCGGCGCCATCGAGCCGTTCGACATGGCGGCCTACGACGAGCTGCTGCTGTTGCTGGCCGTTGCGCAGACCACGCCGGCCTCCGCACGCGGCGGCGACGGGCCGCGCAAGCGCACCACGCCGCTGGCGCCCGACCGCATCGACGCGGTGGTGATGACCGAGCCCTCGGCCCCGCCGCCCCGGCCTGCCGCGCCGCAAGACGACCTGCCGCTCGACTCGCTGGCGGCCAGCCTGGAGTTCGATTTCGACGAGTCGCTGCGCACGCCGCGCGCCGTGCAGGCACCCGAGCCGCCTGCGGCCACGCGGCCCCCCATGGCACCGCCTGGCGTCGCTGTGGACACGCGGGGCGCGCCGCTGGACCTGGACCTGTCCGAGCCTCCCCACCTCACGCTCAGCGACCTGCCGCCCGTGCCGGTCACGCCACCTCCGGCATCGGGCGGGGCGGTGGGCTTTGGCATGGATAACGACCTGATGGAACTGCGCCTGGAGCTGGAGCAAAAGGACAACAGCAACAAGGGCCGTCCCTGAGCCGCTGAGCCGCTCAGCGGGGGTTGCGGATGGGCGAGGGGCCGAGCGCTTGCCGGCCTTTCCCAGTGGTTCCCATTCTTTCGGGTTCCGCCCACGCCCGTCTTGCGGTGCGGGGCAGCGCCGGCCGTTCAGCGGGTCCGTGGTGGCTGCCGCTCTGGCAGGCGACGCGACCAAGGCTGGCGCGAGCCGCAGCCCGCAGGGCGCCGCGGGTTCAGGCGGTGGTGCCCACGACCCGCATGGCCCGCATCAGGGCGCCGGCTTCGGCCTCCGGGTCGGGCGCATTGACCAGCGCCCTCACCACCGCGATCGACCCCACGCCGGTCGCCAGGACCTCCGCGAACTGACCGGCGCCAATGCCGCCGATGGCCACCTGCGGGTAGTGGCGCAGCAGCCGCGCGTACACGCCCAGGCGGCCCACGCCCTGGGGCGCGGTGGCCATCTTCTTGAGCGTGGTGGGGAACACGGCGCCCATGGCGATGTAGCTCGGGCCCACGGCATCCGCGCGCACCATTTCGGCATAGCCATGGGTGCTCACGCCCAGGCGCAGGCCGGACGCGCGCAGGGCCTGCAGGTCGTCCGCGCTGAGCGCATCCAGGTCTTCCTGGCCCAGGTGGATGCCGTAGGCACCCGCGGCGATGGCCGCCTGCCAGTGGTCGTTGATGAACAGCAGCGCGGACGTGCCCAGCACGGCCTGCACGGCGGCCCGCACTTCGCGGTCGATGGCCGCCGCGTCGTCGGACTTGAAGCGCAACTGCACCGTCGGCACGCCCGCACGGGCCATGCGGCCCACCCAGTCGGCGTCGGGCAGCACGGCGTACAGGCCCAGGTGCTGCGGGCAGGGGGCGAATGCCTGCGCGCGCGGCACGGGCTGCAGGCCGAAATCCTCGGACGCGTCGGGCCACAGGTCGGGCTGCACGGCGCCGGTGCGCTCGGTGCGGGCCTGCCAGGCCTGCGCCACGCATTCGGCGTCGTGGGCGATGAATCCCAGCGTGCTGCAGGCCTGCAGTGCCGCCAGATAGGCCGGGTCCTGCCGGGTGGGGGCAGGCGCCGCCTGGGGCGCAAAGCCCGCAAAGGTGGCGGCGTGGTGCGCAACGATCTGTTGCGCCAGGGCTTTCGTATCAAGCATCTTGAGCATGGTGCCAAAAAGGGGTGCCCAGCACGGGCGTGCTGGGCTGGGCGGCATCCTGCGCCGACATGGCGCCGGCCCGGCGCGCGGTGCGCCCGGCGTTCACCGCGTCGGCAAACGCGCCAGCCATGGCGACCGGGTCTTGCGCCAGGGCGACGGCGGTGTTCAGCAGCACGCCGTCGTATCCCCATTCCATCACCTGGCAGGCGTGCGACGGCAGGCCCAGCCCGGCGTCCACCAGCATGGGCACGTTCAGCCGCTCGCGCAGCGTCTGCAGGGCATACGGGTTGACGGGGCCGCGCCCGGTGCCGATGGGCGCTGCCCAGGGCATGACGGCCTGGCAGCCCACGTCCACCAGGCGCTGGCACAGCACCAGGTCTTCGGTGCAGTAGGGCAGCACCTGAAAGCCTTCCTTGATGAGGTGTTCGGCCACGCCCACCAGGTTGAGCGTGTCGGGCTGCAGGGTGTAGTCGTCGCCGATCAGTTCCAGCTTGATCCACGGCGTGTCGAACACCTCGCGCGCCATCTGCGCGGTGGTGATCGCCTCTTGCGCGCTGTGGCAGCCCGCGGTGTTCGGCAGCACCGGCACGTTGAGCTTGCGCAGCAGCTCCCAGAAGCTGTTGCCGCTCTCGGCCGGGTTGCTGCCCTGGCGGCGCAGCGACGCGGTGACCATGGCCGGCTGCGCGCGCTGCACGGCGGCCTCCAGCACGGCGGGCGAGGGGTAGCGGGAGGTGCCCAGCAGCAGCCGGCTGGCAAACTGCTGGCCGTACAGCACCAGGGGGTCTTGGGGCGTCGGGGTGGTCATGTCTGTACTATGAATTTGATAGCTGTTAGCGCTTGCTGGATCAGCGGTAGGGGCCGATTTTGCTCGAATTTGAGGGTGGATCAGCCCCCCGTCACGGGCGAGATGACCTCCACCCGGTCGCCCGGCTGCAGCGTGTGGGCGGCATAACGTGTGTTGGGCACGAAGGTGGTGTTCACCGCCACGGCGAACGGGGGTCGCGCGGCGATGGCGGCCACGGCGTCGGCCACGGTGGCGCCCTCGGGCAGGTCGTGCGGGGTCTGGTTGATGGAGATGTTCATGCGATGGCGCGGGCTGCTGAATCTGTGGTGCGGGCCGGGCCCTCGGGGGTGTGTTCCAGGTCCAGCGCCAGGTCAAAACGTTGCGAAAGCTGCGATTGTCCCCCGTTCAGCACCTCCAGCGTCACATCCAGCATGGCGGGCGCGATCATGAAGCCGTGGCGGTACAGGCCGTTGATCTCGAGCACGCCGGGACGCGGCTGGCGGATGGCGGGCAGGTTGTCGGGCAGGGTGGGGCGGCACTGCGTGGCCAACTCCAGAATGCGGCCTTCGCCAAAACCCGGGTGCACGGCGTAGGCGGCAGACAGCAGCTCCAGCGTGGAGCGCACGCTGGCGGGCGACAGGTCGTCGGACTCGATCTCGGTGGCGCCGATGACGAACAGGTGGTCTTCCTTGGGCGCGATGTAGATGGGGTAGCGCGGGTGAACGAGCCGCGTGGGGCGCAGCAGCGTCACGTCGGGGGCGTGGATGCGCGCCACTTCGCCGCGCACGCCGCGCAGCGCGGCCCACTGGGGCCGTGCGCCCAGGCCGCGGCAGTCGAGCACCCAGTCGGGCTGGCCCGGCTGGCCGGGGGCAAAGGCGTCGGGCGAGCGGGGTGCGTGCCAGTGGGTGCGCACCGCCAGCCGCTGCATCTCCACCACCAGGGCGGCGAGCAGCTGGCGGTTGTCCAGCTGGCCTTCGCCGGGCAGGTACAGGCCCTGCGCAAACCGGTGGGCCAGCGTGGGCTCGGCCTGGGCCAGGCCGGTGGCATCGAGCTTTTGCAGGCTGGGCAGCTCCGGCACGGCGCGCTGGTTGGTCTCCAGCTGGCGCGTCAGGCGCTGGGCCTCGGCGGCATCCTGACGGTGCCAGACGATGAGGGTGCCCGCCTGCTGGAAGAACACCGGCTCGGCCAGCGGCGCCAGCAACTGCGGCCAGCGGGTGAGTGCGTGGTGGCCCATGCGCACCACGCCGGGCTCGGTGATGGCCGATTCGGCCAGGGGCGCCAGCATGGCCGCCGCCACGGTGGCGGCCGAGCCTTCGGCGGCCGGGCTGCCGGCGTCGTAGATGTCGACACGGTGCCCCTGGCGGGCCAGCTCCACGGCCAGAAGACGGCCCATGAGGCCTGCGCCCAGGATGGCAAAGGAAGAGGGTGACAGGGGCATAGGCGATTCGTGTGTCCGTGGGCTGCAGGCCAGGCGCGACGACGGTGCGAGCCAGGGTGCAAGGACAAAACGGGGCTGTGCCGTTGGTGGAAACTCCCCACGCCAGCATGACCTGGATCGGGTAGCGGGGCGGTTGCATGCCGGTGGCGATGCGGGGCCCCAGGGTATTTCTCAGTCCCCCTTGCCGGCCATGCATCCATGACCGGGCGGGCGGGACACCCCTGTTTCGTCCGGAAAAATCAATTACAGCACATCCCTCTGCCGCGCCTTTTTGATGTGGCGCATAGGCCATAATTTTTGCCATGACATCTTCGACTCAGGCGCCCCCCGCGGCGCGGCGCTACGCACGCGTGCTTTCCATTGCCGGCTCGGACAGCGGCGGCGGGGCGGGCATCCAGGCCGACCTCAAGACCTTCAGCGCCCTGGGCTGCTACGGCATGACGGCGATCACCGCCATCACCGCGCAGAACACCTGCGGCGTCACCGGCATCCACGGCATTCCGCCCGAGATGCTCAAGGCCCAGATCGACGCGGTGGTGCAGGACATCGGCGTGGATGCGGTCAAGATCGGCATGCTGCATTCGCCCGAGGTGGTGCGCGTGGTGGCCGATGCCATCCGCACCTACCAGCTGCCGCACGTGGTGCTGGACCCTGTCATGGTGGCCACCAGCGGCGACCGGCTGATCGCGCAGGAGACGGTGGGCGTGCTGGTCCAAGAGCTGTTCCCGCTGGCCGAGGTGATCACCCCCAACCTGGACGAGGCCGGCTGGCTGCTGGGCCGCACGATCGAGGGTGTGGATGCGTTGCAGGCCGCAGTGGATGGCCTGCTGGCGCTGGGCGCGCCCGCCGCGCTGCTCAAGGGCGGGCACTTGCCCGGCGACTGGGTGGTGGACCTGCTGGGCACGCGCGGCGGCGTGGCGCAGCGGCTCGAATCAGCGCGCATCGCCACGCACAACGGCCACGGCACGGGCTGCACGCTGTCGTCCGCCATTGCCGCGCACCTGGCGCTGGGCCTGCCGCTGCAGCAGGCGGTGGAGCGCGCCCGCAGCTACATCCTGGGCGCCATCGCCGCCGGTGCCGACGTGCACACGGGCCGTGGCCACGGGCCGCTGAACCACGGCTATGCGCCGGTGGCGCAGGTCGTGGTTTATTGATTCGGCGTTCTTCAACTTGAACCGTTCACGCTGAGCTTGCCGAAGCGCCGCGCAAGGCTTCGACAAGCTCAGCCCGAACGGTTTGTTCAAGTTAAATAAAAGATGCCGCAGCCATGGGGATGGTTCGGGACTGATGCATGGCTTTTAGGCTGCTACCGCTTGTCCATAAAGCGGTAGAAGCTATGAATTTGGTAGCAACGCCAGGGTGAAGGCGTTGCAGGCTTTGCCAGGGGTGCAGATCACGCAGCGCGCGGCCGCGTGGCCAGCGCCAGCACGAAGCTGAACGCCAGCGCCGGCAGTGCCGACCCGGCCCCGGGCACCACTTGCGGGGCCAGGTGGTACACCGCGATGCCCAGCACCCAGATGGCCACCGGCGCCGCATTCACGCGGCGCGCATTGGCCAGCAGTGCGGGTGCGTTGGCGCCGAATGCCAGGCGCCCCAGGATCACGCCGAACAGCGGCACGAACACCGAACTGAGCAGCAGCAGGAAGGGCTCCAGGCTGTGCATGGGCAGTACCAGCGCGAGGGCGGTGCACACGGCGGCCACGCCCAGGCCCCAGCGGCGCACGCTCCAGCGCGGCAGCAGGCTGTGGGCCGACACCGCGCCCGAGTACGTGTCGCCATAGGCGTTGTCCACCTCGTCGATGAGGATCAGCGACAGCGCGATCAGCCCGCCCTGGGCCAGCAGCAGCGCCTGCACCAGGTCCTTGCTGGGCAGCGTCAGCGCCACCAGCACGCCCAGGGTGTAGCACCACATGTTGGCCAGCGCGTAGCCCAGCCAGGTGCCGCGCAGCGCAGCGCCGCCGCTTTTGCCGTGGCGCGCGTAGTCGGCCACCAGCGGCAGCCACGAGATCGGCATTGCGATCACCAGGTCCAGCGCGGGCAGCACGCCCATGCCGCCTGCGCCCTTGCGCGTCCACAGCGCTTCAAAGCCCTGGGCTTGCGCCAGCGACAAAAACTGCCACGACAGCCACAGCAGCGACAGCACCACCAGCGGCAGCGCCACGCGGGCGATCACCTTGCGCACCAGCTGCACCATCGATCCGCTGATGAGCAGCATCACCACGCCGCCCCACAGCAGCGTGGCCAGCACGGGCCAGTGCGCGCCGGCCAGGGTGCCGGACTGCTGGCCGATGGCCACCGTGGCATCGCGCATGACCACCAGCTCGAAGGTGCCCCAGCCCACCAACTGCACGATGTTCAAAATGATCGGCAGGCTGGCGAACGTGCGGCCGTACACCGCATGCATCAGCCCGGCGCTGGCCAGGCCGCTGTCGCAGCCCAGCTTGGCCACCCAGCCCAGCAGGCCTGCGCCCACGATGGAGCCGCAGACGATGGCGATCAGCGCCTCTTGCGTGCCCAGCGCGGGCATCAGGTACGCGCCCACCTGCATGACCAGCAGGCCTACGCCCAGGCTGAACCAGAGCGAGGCGTGGTCGTGCCACTGGAAGACGCGGCGGTCGGGGGAGACGGGCGCCAGCGCTTCGTTGGTGGCAGCGGGCGCGGCGGTGTGGACAGGCATGGAGGGCTCCGTAGACAGACAGGCATACAGAGCAGGGGCGGCCCGGGTGGCTGGCGCCCCGCAGCGCAGAAGGTGCAGGGCGTGGCGTCGTCGGACTTGGCTTCCCTGCGCGAGGATGATCTCACGCACACAGCCGTCAGGCGATCGGACGGCGGGTGTGCAACAGGTTCAAAGGGTGTGATCTCAGCCCCGCGCTCGGCGGGACACCCCTAGCATTGCCGCCCGAAGGCAGCGGCGCGATTGTGCCACGCGGAAACGGTCGGTTACGACCGGGGCGGCAAAGGGGGCAGGGCGTGGGCGCGTGTGAAGGAACTCCCCACGCACGCCCAGTCTTGGAACTTAGCAGCCCCGCGATGGCATCAGCCCTTGGCTTGCGCGCCGGCCAGCATGGCCTGCAGTGCGGCACGCAGCACGCCCGTGCCTTCCTCCGCACTGAGCAAACCTGCGCTCACGAAGGCGCCGTTGACCAGCACGGCCAGTTGGGCGGCCAAAAGGTCAGGCCGGGGGGCGCTCAGCCGCTCTGCGATCTCATGCAGTCTTTGGCGCAGCGCCTGCATGTGCCGCTGCGATACCAGGCGCGCGGGGTGGTCCTGTTCGGCAAATTCGGCCGCCACGTTGATCTGCGGGCAGCCCCGGTAGTTCGACCGTGCCAGGCGCTCGCCGATCCAGCCCATGTGGGCGTTGAGCTCGCCCGCGGGGTCGTCGCGGAACTGCGCGGCCACACCATCCCAGGTAGCCCAGAAGTCCACATCCTCCCGCTCCAGAAACGCCACGATGAGGTCGTCCTTGGTGGGGAAGTAGCGGTACAGGCTGGTCTTGGCGACCTCGGCCTCCAGCACCACCAGGTCCACCCCCACGGCGCGCACGCCGCGTTCGTAGAACAGCCGGGAGGCCGTGTCCAGGATGCGGCTGCGCACATCGGCGCCGTCGCTGGCGGCGGCCTTGGCAGCGCGCCTGGGCGCTGGGCGGGAGGGAGCGGCCGTGGCGCTGGCGCCGGCGTCCAACGACGGGACACCCCGGTCGGCAACGGGTTCAGAAGTTTTTGCAGTGGGCATGTTGACAATGATACAGACCTGTCTGTAATATTTTAAGAACAGACAGGTCTGTATCTTTTCAAGCCCAACCATCAAGGACTGCCATGAATTCCACCCAGCCATCCATCGCCGTGTTCGGTGCCGCCGGCCACACCGGCCAGTTCGTGGTGCAAGAGGCGCTGCGGCGCGGCCTGGCCGTTGTCGCCGTGGGCCGGGACGCACGCAAGCTGGCCGACACCATGCCGCCGGGCGTGGCCTGCCGTACCGCAGACCTGGCCGACCCGTCGAGCCTGGACCCGGCGTTTGCCGGCTGCGCCGTCGTCATCAACTGCGCCGGGCCGTTCATGGACACCGCCGTGCCGGTGGGGCAGGCCGCCCTGCGGGCAGGGTGCCACTACCTGGACGTGACGGCCGAGCAGGCCAGCACCCAAGCCACCCTGGACGGGCTGGATGCTCCGGCCCGCGCGGCGGGCCGCGTGGTGGTGCCAGCCGCTGCCTTTTACGGCGGGCTGGCCGACCTGCTGGCCAGCGCGCTCGCCGCACCCGGCCCTATCGACATGATCACCGTGGCGGTCGCACTCGACCACTGGTGGCCCACGGCGGGCACGCGCCGCACCGGCGAGCGCAACACCGCGCCCCGGCTGGTGGTCCAGCAGGGCCGACTGGCGCCCCTGGTGCCGTCCGCCGACGTGCCGGACTGGACCTTTGCCGAGCCGCTGGGCCGCCAGGCCATGGTCGAGATTCCGTTCAGCGAAGTCATCACCCTGGCCCACCACCTGCCGGTGGGCGAGATCCGTTCGCTGCTCAACCGCTCTGCGCTGCAGGACATCCGCGATGCGGCCACCCCGCCACCCACGGCCACGGACGGCGCGGGGCGCTCAGCCCAGCGGTTCGAGCTGGCCGTCCATGTGGTGCAGGGCGGCTCAAGCCGCACGGCAGGGGTGCGCGGCCAGGACATCTATGCGGTGACGGCGCCCATCGTGGTGGAGGTGGCGCAGCGCCTGCTCGGCCCTGCGTACCCGCACCGCGGCGCGCTGGCCCTGGCGCAGGCCGTCGATCCGGTGGACGTGCTGCAGTCGCTCCACGCGGCAGGTGCACTGCAGTGGTTTGGAGATGGTGCGCCGACCTGACCGGCGATAACCGCGACAACCGCAATAACGGCGTTCAAGACGTTCACGGCGCTGCGCCGTGATGGCTGTTCAAGTTCCCGTGGGCTTCACGGGGATCGCGTAGTGCATCACCGACTGCTCGGACGTCGGGTGGTACTGCGCATCGTAGATCTCCAGGTCCGGCCCCAGGGAGTGGGCCTGGCCGGACGACATCATCCAGCTGCCGTAGATGTAGTTGACCGTGGCATCGACGTTCTGGGCCGGGCCTCGGTGGGTGAACCGTGCATAGGTCGCAGCTGGAAGCTCCAGCGCAGCCATGCCCGGCGGCACATCGCCGGGGCCTTGGACCTCGGTGCAGGCCAGGTAGCGCAGTTGCTCGCTGTCGGGCGCGGCCGGTGCCACCACGCCGTAGCAGACGCCTGGTATCGCGTTGGTAATTTCTTTCAGCCGCGGAACGAACTGTCCCCAGAGGGGTGGCAGCTTCTGGCCCAGGTTGTTCTTTTCGGAGTCGACGCCGTAATAGTCGGTGGGCAGGCCCACCATGCGCATCGCGGGCCGGGCTTCGATCTGGGGCGCCAGCGAGACGTTGTGGCGCAGGTGCGCCAGGTAGCCCTCGTCCAGCCGGATCTTGCGCACGAAGAGCGATCGGTTGCCCATGCGGCGGTATTGCGACGGGGTCAGCCGAAAGCAGTCCTTGAAGGCGCGGGTGAAGCTCTCCTGCGTCTCAAAGCCCGCGGCCAGTGCGATGTCCAGCACGCTCAGGCGGGTGCCGGCCAGTTGCTCCAGCGCCTTGGCAAACCGGCGCGAGCGGATGTAGGTCTTCAAGGTCTCGTGGGTCAGCGCCTTGAAGATGCGCTGAAAGTGCCATTGGCTCAGGCCCGCGGCCCGTGCCACGTCGGCCAGCTCGATGTCGGATTCGAGATGGGCCTCGATGAAGTCGATGCCCTCCTGGAGTTGTCGCAGATGCAGCACGGGAGTCGGGCCTGTGGATCAAGGGGTTTCGAAGAAGCCGGTCATGGCCACCAGCCGGTTGTCGTCGTTGTAGCGGCCGTAGCTCACGCCTTCGCCAATCACCTGGCCGTTGCCGTCCAGCATGTTCCACTTGGCGATGCTTTGTTGGTGGTGGCTGGCGAAGTAGTGCGTCACGAAATGGCCCCCGGGCACCTGGCGGTGAAAGTCGTCCATGTAGGCCGTCAGCTGCGTCCAGCCTTGCGTGGCGGCCAGCGGGTCGTTGTAGGTGCAGGCAGGGTCGAGGGACTGGGCGAACAGCGCGTCGCGCTCGGCGGCCGAGTCGGTCTTCCACGACGCGGTGTAGGTGTCCCAGATGGATTGAAGGGGTTGTGGGTTCATGGTGCGGTGCTCCTGGGGTGGTTTGGAGACGCCATCGTGCCGACCGGCCTCGCGCCAATTGGACATTTTGTGCTTTTTTCTGAGCCTGAAGCGTGGCGCACGGCCCACGGGCGTGGAGCGCATGCCTGGGTGATCAGCACCGCCCCTGACGGCGCGGAGCCGACAGCCGCACACCGCACCGTGCCGCACGTGGTGCGCACGGTAAGTCATCTCGCAGAAGTTGGATGCGCCCCCTGCAGCAGAGGGCTGCGCGCCAGCGGCCTACGCGTTACCGGCCGGTGCCACACCCAGCAACTGGTGCAGCCGCGCACTGGTGGTCGTGTACTGCAGCGCCACCTTGTCGCCCTTGAGCGCCTCGGCCGCGCCGAACGCAGCCAGCGTGGCTTCATGAAAGCCGCACAGGATCAGCTTGCGCTTGCCGGGGTACGTATTGATGTCGCCCACCGCGTGGATGCTCGGCACGCTGGTGCGGAACGCCTCGGTGTCCACCACCAGCTGCTTGCGGTC
The DNA here is from genome assembly GCF_001424425.1 of Acidovorax sp. Leaf191. Taxonomy (GTDB): domain Bacteria; phylum Pseudomonadota; class Gammaproteobacteria; order Burkholderiales; family Burkholderiaceae_C; genus Acidovorax. The sequence goes on along the minus strand of NZ_LMPT01000019.1, from coordinate 272,723 downwards.
CATGGCCAGGCCCCAGTCGGCGATCGGCCCCAGGCGCGGCGAGATGCCCAGCACCGGCACCAGCAGGTCCAGCGCCAGCGCGCGGGTACTGCCATCGGCATCCACCAGCTGCAGTGCGGCCAGCCGGTCGCCCGCAGTCTCGATGCCCGTGATCTGCGCGGCCTCGACATGGATGCGGCCTGCATCCCGCAACTGCTGCAGGCGCTGCAGCAGGGCGTCAGGCGCCTGGAACACATCGCGGCGGTGCAGCAGGCTCACGCGGGTGGCCTGGCCTTGCTCGGCCAGCTCCACTGCACGCGCCACGGCGGGCTCGTCGCCCCCGTGCACCACCACATGCTGCCCGGCCAGCTCGGTGTTGGCAGGCAGGCTTTGGTAGTGCACCTGCGTGCCCACATATTGCTCGATACCGTCCACCTTGAGCGCGCGCGGCACAAAAGCGCCCACGCCCGCCGCGATGAACACGCTGCGGGCCAGCAACTGCGCACCCTGCGATGTCTCGACCAGCAGGCGTCCGTCGTCCTGTAGAGACAGCGCAGCGACCAGCGTGTTCAGGTGCCAGTGGGTGTTGAAGGGCTCGATCTGCCGCAGCAGCAGCGTCGCCAGTTCGCGCCCGGTGCACACCGGAATGCCCGGAATGTCATAGATGGGCTTGTCGCCATACAGCTCCACGCACTGGCCGCCCGCATGGGGCAGGGCGTCGATCAGGTGGGCGGTGATGCCCTGCAGGCCCAGCTGGAAGACCTGGAACAGGCCCACCGGGCCGGCGCCGATGACGACGGCGTCGGTTTCTTGAATCATGGTCGGCACGGCAGGGTGGCAGCGTCAGGCGCCACGTCGAGTTGGATCGACACAAACCGTTCACGCTGAGCTTGTCGAAGCGCGGCGCAAGGCTTCGACAAGCTCAGCCCGAACGGATGGGTGTGAAGGGTCACTTGACCAATTCGTTGACCTTGCCAGGCTTGCCATTCCATTCGTCGGCGTCGGGCAGGGCGGGCTTGCGCTTGGTGATGCTCTTCCAGCCGTCGGCAAAGGCCAGGTCGGCGTTGATCTTGATGAAGGCGATCTGGTCTGCGGGCAGGTCTTCTTCGGCAAAGATGGCGTTGGCCGGGCACTCGGGGATGCACACGGCGCAGTCGATGCACTCATCGGGATCGATGACGAGCATGTTCGGGCCTTCGCGGAAGCAGTCCACAGGGCACACGTCCACACAATCGGTGTACTTGCACTTGATGCAGTTTTCGGAGACGACGTGGGTCATGACAGTGTTGTGTGGGTCGGTGAAAACCCTCGATTTTAAAAGCTTTCACCGACCTTTGGTTACAGGGCCCCTCTCTTGGGAGGGATGTCTTGAGAATTTGCCTTCAAACGCCTGACGCCGTTGGTTCGCCTTGCCGTGCCAAAGCACTGCTTCGGCTCCCGTTAGGTCATGCGATGGAGGGCCAATCCGCCTCAGGCCTGATGCGGATCAGTTCACGAGCACGGCGCCCGCCGTCTTGTGGCTGGCGGTATCCACCAGGATCAGTGAGCCCAGCACCCGCGCGGTGCCGAATGCCGCGGCCGGAATCGCCTCTTGCAGCACGAGCTGCACGTGGCCGATGGCGTTGGGGTCGAGCTGCGTGGCGGCCTCTTCGGCCAGCGTGTTGATGTTGAGCTTGTGCACCACGGCTTTCACCTTGGCCTTGACCCAGCGGTGGCCGTGCAGCGCCCAGTACACGCGGCCGGCGACCAGGGGTTCGTCGTCCATCCACGCCACGGTGGTGCGCAGTTCGCGGCTGGCGGGCCAGGCGGGCGTGGCGGCCGGGGTGTCGCCGAAGTCGTCGTCGGCGGGCGCAGCGGCAGCCGCCGTGGGCGCGGCCAGGATCCAGTCGCCGCGCGAGACGTCCACCTCGCGGTCCAGGATGATGCCGGCGCTGGTGCCGGCGGGCACATCGGTGGGCCGGCGGGCGTGGTCCAGCACCTGGGCCACGGTGGCCAGCTGGCCGCTCGGGAAGATCTGCACCGCCGTGCCGGGCGCAACGCGGCCCGACGCCACACGGCCCCAGAACACGCGGCGGCCCTGGGATGTGTCCGACGACGAGGACGAGGTTTTCTCGACCCACTGCACCGGGAAGGCCAGGGGCAGGCCGGTGTCGGCGGGCGTGTTTGGCAGCTCTTCGAGCACCTGCAGCAGCGTATGGCCGTTGTAGCCGCACCAGCCGGGGTGGGCGTCCACCACGTTCCAGCCCTTGAGGGCCGACACGGGGACCGTCGCACGCACGGCGATGCCGGCGGCCTGGGCGAACGCTGCCAGCGCGCCCTGGATGTGCTTCCAGGCCAGGGCGGGGTCTTCCACCGCATCGAGCTTGTTCACGGCGAACACCAGCGAGTGCACGCGCAGCAGGTGGGCCAGCAGGCTGTGGCGGCGGGTCTGCGGCAGCAGGGCCAGGCCGGCGTTCTTCCAGTCGAGCTTGGTGGCATCGACCAGCACCACGGCCGCGTCGGCGCTGCTGGCGGCCGTGACCATGTTGCGGGTGTACTGCTCGTGGCCGGGTGCGTCGCCGATGATGAACTTGCGCTCTTCGGTGGCGAAGTAGCGGTACGCCACGTCGATGGTGATGCCCTGCTCGCGCTCGGCGGAGAGGCCGTCGGTCAGCAGGGCCAGGTCGGTCTCGCCCTGGCGCTGCACGCCGGCCAGGTGGTCCTGCAGCACGGCCTTGCTGTCCACCAGCAGGCGGCCGATCAGCGTGCTCTTGCCGTCGTCCACCGACCCGCAGGTGATGAACTTCAGGGCGGAAGCACGGTTGTTTGGGGCTGTACCGCTTGCCTGCAAAGCGCTGCTAGCTATCGAATTCATAGTGGTCATCAGAGTACCCGTCTCAAAAATAGCCGTCTTTTTTGCGCTTCTCCATCGAAGCGTCGCTCGTCTTGTCGTCCATGCGCGTGGCGCCACGCTCGCTGACGTCGGCGGCCAGGGTCTCGATCACGATGTCGGCCGCGGTGGCGGCGGTGCTCTCCACCGGTGCGGTGCAGGTGATGTCGCCCACGGTGCGAAAGCGCACGTCGCGCGTCTCCACCACATCGCCGTCGCGCGGCGGGGTCAGCTCGGTCACCGGCATCAGGAGGCCCTTGCGGTCCACCACCTGGCGCTTGTGGGTGTAGTAGATGCTGGGCAGCGCAATGCTTTCGCGGTCGATGTACTGCCAGACATCGAGCTCGGTCCAGTTGCTGATGGGGAACACGCGAAAGTGCTCATTGGGCTGCAGGCGGGTGTTGAACAGGGTCCACAGCTCGGGCCGCTGGGCCTTGGGCTGCCATTGGCCGAAGCTGTCGCGGTGCGAGAAGATGCGCTCCTTGGCGCGGGCCTTTTCCTCGTCGCGGCGCGCGCCGCCGATGAGCGCGTCGAAGCGGAATTCCTCGATCGCTTCGAGCAGCGTGACCGACTGGTGCACGTTACGGCTCTCGCCGGGGTGCGACAGGCGCACGGTGCCGCGCGCCATCGAGTCTTCGACGCTGCGCACGATGAGTTCGGCGCCCAGTTCCTTGGCGCGGAAGTCGCGGAAGTCCGTCACCTCGGGGAAGTTGTGGCCCGTGTCGATCATGAGCAGCGGGTACGGAATGCCGCCGCCGCTGGCCTTGGTGCCAAAGGCTTTCTCGGCGCACTTGAGCATCACCAGCGAGTCCTTGCCGCCCGAGAACAGCAGGGTGGGGCGCTCGAAGGCGGCGGCGACTTCGCGCAGGATGAAGATGGTTTCTTCTTCCAGCGCGTCCAGGTGCGAGTTGTTCAGGTGGTAGCTCATGTCGTTGTTCTGCAGCAGCTGCGCGGCATCGGTGCGGGCATTCATGGTGGGTTGCTTTCGGTCGTCGATTCAATGTCCGTGGCGTGCGCAACTGGCACGCCCGAGGCCAGTGCACCCGTGGAACCGGCTTTGCCGGGCCACCGGGTGCGTCCGCCTCCCGCGAAGCGAGACAGGGGGAAGACGCGAAGCGGCTCAGGGGGTGTCATTTCAGTGCGCTATGTGAAGGCCGCACTCACGGTTGTCTTCGCCTTTGGTCGGATCCACATAGTCGAAGTTGTTGGGCAGGCCGTGCTTGACGCAGTACTCGTGCAACTCTTTGGAGGACCAGTGCAGCAGCGGCGCCACCTTGATCAGGCCGTCGGGGTTGATGCTGACCGGGTCCATCTGTGCGCGCACGGCGGTGTCGGTGGCGCGCAGCGCGGTGAACCAGACCTTGGGCGCGGTTTCGCGCAGGGCGCGGGCAAAGGGCTCAAGCTTCACTTCTTCGGTGAACGCAGCGTGGCGTGGGTCGTCCAGCGCAGGCGTCGGTCCGTCCACGGCCTCGCGGTGCGCGCGCGAGCGCAGCGGCAGGTAGATCTTGAGGTTCAGGCCCAGCTGCTTCGTCACCTCGTCGGCAAAGCGGTAGGTGGCTTCGGTGTTGTAGCCGTTGTCCATCCAGACCACCGGCACGTCCGGGTTCACCGCGGACACCATGTGCAGGATCACCGCCTCGAACGGGCGGAAGTTGGTGGTGACGATGGGGCTCTGGCCCAGGCCCAGGGCCCAGGCGACGAGGCCTTCGGCGTTGCGGCCCAGGTCGGCATTGACGCGTGCGAGATCGAATTGGCTCATGGTGGAGTGCTGGTGGGTGTGCGTAGCAGCGCTGCGGGCCTGGCTCAGGCGGCAGCCTTGTCGGCAAAGATAGGCTGCGGGTGCACCGCGTCGCCCTGGTAGAAGCCGGGGAACATCTCGAACTGGCGCTGTGCGTCGGCCGGGTCCACGCCATCGCGCAGCACGGCCGACGAAAAGCCTGTGCGCTGCATCTGCACCAGCTGGTCGATCAGCACGTCGCCCGTGGCGCGGATGTCGCCTTTGAAGCCACGGCGGCGGCGCAGCAGGAAGGCCTGGCTGAACGCGCGGCCATCGGTGAAGTTGGGGAAATGCAGGTCCACGCGCTCGACGCCGTCGAGCGGCAGCGCCAGTGCGTCGGCATCGTTGGCCAGCGCCACGGCGCGGGCATCGCCCTCTGCGGGCGGCTGGTGGTCTTGGGAGGCAAGAATTTTCATGGGTCTTATCAGGGCTTGGCGGCTGGCGATCAGGCGGTGGCCAGCTCTTGCTTGGCGGGGTGGCGGGCGGTCTTGGCGGCTTCCTTGAAGGGGTCGAGGCCGGCGCGGCGCACGGTGTTCTGGAAGGTCTCGCCGCTTTCGCGCAGGCTGCGGTAGGTGGTCAGCACGGCTTCGATCACGTCCGGCACCTCGGCGGCCGAGAACGACGGGCCGATCACCTTGCCGGCCACGGCGGCGCCCGACAGGTCCGAGCCGTCCGAGCCGCCGAGCGTGACCTGGTACCACTCCTTGCCGTCCTTGTCGACGCCCAGGATGCCGATGTGGCCGCTGTGGTGGTGGCCGCAGCTGTTGATGCAGCCGCTGATGTGCAGGTCGATCTCGCCGATGTCGTCGAGCTCGTCCAGGTCCTGGTAGCGCTGGGTGATGGCCTCTGCGATGGGCAGCGAGCGGGCGTTGGCCAGCGCGCAGAAGTCGCCGCCGGGGCAGGCGATCATGTCGGTGAGCAGCTGCACGTTGGCGCTGGCCAGGCCCAGGGCCTTGGCCTCTTGCCACAGGTCGAACAGGCGGCTGGCATGCACCCAGGGCAGCACCACGTTCTGGTCGTGCGTCACGCGGGCTTCGCCGGCGGAGTATTTGTCCACCAGGTCGGCCACGGCGATCAGCTGTTCGCTGGTCGCGTCGCCGGGCGACTGGCCGGGGCGCTTGAACGACAGCGTCACGGCGCGCAGCTGCGGGTTCTGGTGCGCGTGCACGTTGCGCTGCAGCCAGCGGCCGAAGGCCACGTGCTCGGCCGCCTGGGCCGTGAGCGATGCCTGCAGCGCCGCGGGGTCCACGTCGGCGATGTCGGCCAGTTGGGGTGCCACGAAGCACGCCGCCACGCGGTCGAATTCGGCCTGCGGCACGGTGTGCGGGCCGCCGTCGATCTCCACGATCTGGCGGTACTCTTCTTCCACATCGTCGATGTACTGCTGGCCTTCGGACTTGACCAGGATCTTGATGCGGGCCTTGTACTTGTTGTCGCGGCGGCCGTGCTCGTTGTACACGCGCACGATGGCCTCGATGTAATTCATGATCTGGTTCCAGGGCAGGAACTCGCGGATCACCGTGCCGATCACCGGCGTGCGGCCCATGCCGCCGCCCACGAAGACCTTGAAGCCGATCTCGCCCGCATTGTTCTTGATGAGGTGCAGGCCCACGTCGTGCCAGCCGGTGGCGGCGCGGTCGTCCTTGGCGCCGCTGATGGCGATCTTGAACTTGCGCGGCAGGAACGCGAACTCGGGGTGCAGCGTGGTCCACTGGCGGATGATTTCCGCGTAGGGGCGCGGGTCCACGATCTCGTCCACGGCCACGCCGGCCAGCGCGTCGGTGGTGGTGTTGCGGATGCAGTTGCCGCTGGTCTGGATGCCGTGCATGTCCACGGTGGCCAGCAGGTCCATCACGTCAGCGCTCTTGGACAGCGGGATCCAGTTGAACTGCACGTTGGTGCGCGTGGTGAAGTGGGCGCAGTTCTTGGGCAGGAAGGTGGTGCCCAGCAGGCCCTGGCCTTCCATGGCGGCCTTGAACACGGCCGCTTCGGGCTCGTCGTACTCGCGGGCGATGGTGGCCAGCACGCGCAGCTGGCGGCTTGCGATCTCGCCGTAGGGCACGGCCACGCGCAGCATGGGGGCGTAGCGCTGCACGTACCAGCCGTTTTGCAGGCGCAGGGGGCGGAAGTCGTCCTCGGCCAGTTTGCCGGCCTGCCAGCGGTTGAGCTGGTCGCGGAACTGGTGTGCGCGCTGCTCTACGAACTTCTTGTCGAAAGGGGTGTATTGGTACATCGTGGACCCATCAGATCATTATTAATTTGGCGCCTGCCCAGGCCAGCAGGAGGGACAGCGCGGAGCGGATCAGGCGTTCAGGCGTGCGGGTGACCAGGCGCGAGCCCAGCCAGATGCCCGGCAACGAGCCAGCCAGCAATTGTGCAAGCAAAGGCCAGTCCACCGAGCCCAGCGTGGCATGGCCCAGGCCTGCCACCAGGGTCAATGGCACCGCGTAGGCGATGTCGGCACCGATCACGCGTGGCAGGGGCAGCAGCGGGTAGACCAGCAGCAGCACCGTGACGCCGATGGCGCCTGCGCCCACGGACGTGAAGGTGACCATGGTGCCGATCACGGCGCCCAGCAGCACGGGCAGGGCCCAGTGGCGGGGGCGCGTGGCATGCTCGGCACCGGCCACGCGCTTGGCATGGTCGGCCGCCTGGCGTTCGCGCGAGAAGGCCACCACCTTGTACAGCGTGGCCGCCGCCGTCAGCAGCAGCGCAAAGCCCAGTGTCGTGGTCATGACGCGCTGCGCCGTGCCGCTGGCGGGACCCAGGATCTGCAGCGCCCACAGCGACAGCAGCGCGGCCGGGATGCTGCCCGCGCACAGCTGGCCCACCACGCGCCAGGGCACCAGGCGCTGGCGCGCCATGCTGACCGTGCCGCCCATCTTGGTGAAGGCCGCGAACAACAGGTCGGTGCCGATGGCCAAATGCGGCTTCACGCCGAAGAAAAAGATCAGCACAGGCGTCATCAGCGAGCCACCGCCCACACCGGTCAGGCCGACGATCAGCCCCACCGCAAAGCCCGCAAAAACAAACGCCAATTCATGCATGGCAGCGAATGTAGAGGCCTCGCTTATGAAAACAAACTATTGTTTTTGACTTCCAGTATGTCTTTTTTCATATAAGCAAGGATTGATGCGGGATGTGGCGGGGTTGCAGTGCCCAGCCCTGCAGGGGCTGCCGTCCCGTCAAAGCCGCTCGCTGCCCAGGGCCCTGGCCAGTCTGGCGTCCAGCGGCAGGGGCTCGCCCTGCAGCCTGGCGGCCAGCAGTTCTGCGCACAGCAGCCCCAGCGTGAGGCCGCGGGCCCCCATGGCGGTGCAGGCCCAGATGCCGGGCAGGGTGGCAGGGTCGACCGGGCCGACGATGGGCAGGCGGTCGGCGGCCGTGCAGCGGACGGCGGCCCAGGACTGGACCGCAGCGGCTGGTGGCGTCGGGCTGGCGTCTGCACCGGGGCCTCCACCCACGGGCAGCACCGTGGCGAAAGCAGGCTGTAGCTGCTGCGCCACAGCCGGGAGCAGCGTCTGCAGCTTGGCCCAGTTGGTGGCGTGCGCGGCCTGCTGGTCGGCGGGCGAAGGGGGCAGGGCGCTCACATCGCGCTCGAAGGTGGAGCCCATGACCCAGGCGGTGGCAGGGGGCGCGCTCTCGGTGTGGGTGTCATTGTTGCCGTCGCTTGGGGGAAACCGGGGCACCAGGTTGCCGTGGCCGTTGACCGGAAACGGCACGCGCGGGGCCTCCGCAGCGGTTGATGCAGCCCCCCAGGACACCTGGCCGCGCACCGGCTGCAACTGCCAGTGAGCTGGCAGCAATGGCAAGCTGCCGGCCCCTGCCGCGATGACGACGACGGGTGCTTGTGCCAGCACATGGCCCTGTTCGTCCAGAGCCTGCCAGTGGCCGGCAGTGCCCGGCGGGGCCGTCTGGGCCGCTGTGTCAGGGGCGGCGTCTGCGTGCTCAGGCGCTGGGGCGTCCGCGGGCGCGGGGTCCACGCGCCGCCATTGCGCCACCTTGCACCGACCCTGCCACTCGATGCCCGGTTGCGCCATCAGCGCGGCCACCAGGCGGGGTGGCCGCACCCAGCCGCCCTGGTGGTGCCAGCATGCGGTGGTGGACAACGGCAGGCCGGCGGCCTGCAGGGCGTCGGCGCTGGCGGCCTCGCTCCAGTCCGCGCCGGCTCCGTCGGCCCAGCCGGCGCCCAGGCCCGGCGTGCCGTCGGTGCGGTGCTCCAGCACGCCGCTGGGGGTCCAGTCCGCCCCTTCGCGCAGCAGCCAGGCGGCCTGTTGCAGCGTGGTGCGCACCCCGCTGCGCGACAGGCGCGACAGCACGCTGTCGTCCGGCGACACATGGGGGGCGAACACGCCTGCGGGCAGGCCGGATGCGCCCGCCGCGGGGGCGTCGGCCTGGTCCAGCACCTGCACTTGCCAGCCGCGCCGCGCCAGGCTGGCGGCCGTGGCTGCTCCGGCCAGCCCGCCGCCGACGACGATGCAGCGGCCGGGTGGCCGCGGGGCGGTCCCGGCGGCATCCTGGCGCCCATCCTTGCGGGATGTGCGGGGCTCCCAGCGCGGGTCGTACACCGCATGCAGGTTGTCGCGCTTGGGCGGCACGCCCGGCACGCGGCTTACGTCGAAGCCGCACTGCGCCAGCGCGTCGCGCACGGCCCGCGCAATGGTCCAGGTGGCCAGGCGGGTGCCGCGGCGGCAGCAGCGTGCCACGGCTTTGAGGGTGTGCAGGTCCCAGATCTCGGGGTTGCGCTGGGGGCTGAAGCCGTCCAGGTAGACCGCGTCCACCGTCAGGCTCTGCGCGCGCAGCATGGCCTGCGTGTCGCCCACATACAGGGTGAGCAGCACACGGCCTTCGTCAAAGCGCAGCCGGTGCACGCCCGGCAGCAGGCCCCACCATTGGCGGTGCAGTTCCTCGGCCAGCGGCGCTAGGTCGGGGTGGGCCGTGGTGGCGCGCAGCAGGTCGGCCGCGCTCACGGGCCACGCCTCGGTCGACACGAAGTGCAGCAGGGTGGGGCGTGCGGGGTCGGCCCGCCAGGCAGCCCAGGTCACCAGGAAGTTCAGCCCGAAGCCGAACCCGGTTTCCAGAATGCGCCATTGCGGCTGCCCCGCCCACGCCGCGGGCAGGCCGCAGCCGTGCAGAAAAACGTGGCGGGCCTGGTCCAGGCCGCCTTTTTCACTGTGGTAGCGGTCGCCGAAGCGGGGGCTGTAGGGGGTGCCGTCCGGCAGCCAGTCCACTGGTTCGGACATGAGGCTTGGACGTGTGTGCTGACTGATTGTTGCGACGGGTGCGAAAGGGTGCGCGGTTCGCTGCTTACTCGCTGGGGGGCACGTAGCCGGCCGCAGCATCTGCGCCACCGCCAAAGAAATGGTTTTCCATCTGCCGCGCCAAGTACTGGCGGGCGCGGGCGTCGGCCAGGTTCAGGCGGTTTTCATTGACCAGCATGGTCTGGTGCTTGAGCCAGCCGGCCCACGCTTCCTTGCTCACACTTTCCCAGATGCGCTTGCCCAGCTCGCCGGGGTAGGGCGGAAAGTCGAGGCCCTCGGCTTCCTTGTTGAGCTTGATGCATTGGACGGTGCGTGCCATGGGGTTTCCTTGTGTATGAATGTGGGGTGAGCCGCGTCCTGGAGGTGGTGCGGCTCAGATGATTTGGATATAAAGAACTGAAATCTCAGTAGTTCCAGTTTTGTAGAGGGGCTTTCAGAATGCGCTTCATCGGTGAATTGCACCGTTCAGCATTCCAAAAAAGAGGCCTCCCAATGAACTTTCGCCGCGACTTTATCAAGTTTCCCTTCGCCGCCGCCCTGGTGGGCAGCTTGGCCCTGACGGCATTGCCGTCGTTTGCCCAGTCCGTGACGCTGCTCAACGTGTCGTACGACCCCACCCGCGAGCTGTATGTCGACTTCAACCAGGCATTCGCCAAGCACTGGAAAGCCAAGACCGGCCAGGACGTGACCGTCAAGCAAAGCCACGGCGGCTCGGGCAAGCAGGCGCGCTCCATCATCGACGGGCTGGAGGCCGACGTCGCCACCCTGGCGCTGGCCGGCGACACCGACGCGCTGCACACCAACGGCGGCTGGATCCCCAAGGACTGGCAAAAGCGCCTGCCCCACAACAGCTCGCCCTACACCTCGACCATCGTGCTGGTGGTGCGCCAGGGCAACCCCAAGGGCATCAAGGACTGGGACGACCTCGTCAAGCCCGGCATCAGCGTGATCACGCCCAACCCCAAAACCTCGGGCGGCGCCCGCTGGAACTACCTGGCCGCGTGGGAATTCGCCAAGCGCAAGTACGGCGGCGACGCCAAGGCCAAGGACTTCGTGGCCAAGCTGTACGGCAACGTGCCCGTGCTGGACACCGGCGCGCGCGGCTCCACCATCACGTTTGCCCAGCGCAACCAGGGCGACGTGTTGATCGCCTGGGAGAACGAGGCCTACCTGCTGGAAAAGGAATTCGGCACCAAGTTCGACGTGATCGCCCCCTCGATCTCCATCCTGGCCGAGCCCGCCGTGACGGTGGTGGACAAGAACGTGGACAAGAAGGGCACGCGCGCCGTGGCCGAGGCCTACCTGCAGTACCTGTACACCGAAGAAGGCCAGGACATCGCCGGCAAGCACTTTTACCGCCCGGCCGTGTCCGACAAGGCCAAGGCCAAGTACGCCAAGCAGTTCCCCAAGTTGAACCTGTTCACCATCAACGACGCGTTCGGTGGCTGGGACAAGGCGGCCAAGGAGCACTTTGCCGACAACGCCAGCTTCGACCAGATCTACACCAAGAAGTAATTTCACCCCGAAGCGGCCCTGCGGCCGCCTCCCCTCAAGGGGCGCCACCCGTGGCCCGGCGAAGCCGGATCCACGGTGGCGCTGGTCTGACCACGCCCTCTGGAATCCTCTCTCATGTCCGCTCTTCTCATCGCCGGCAGCCCCTCCGAGCGTTCCCGCTCCGCCGCTCTGCTGGACGCTGTCGCCCAGCGCCTGACGGTGCGCGGTGCGCTGGTGGACCGTATCCACATCCGCGACCTGTCGCCCCAGGCCCTGCTGCTGGCTGACTTCGGCCATCCCACTGTCGTGGGTGCCGTGGACCAAGTGGCCCAGGCCAGCGTGCTGGTGGTGGCCACGCCGGTCTACAAGGCCGCGTACAGCGGCGTGCTCAAGGTCTTTCTGGACCTGCTGCCGCAGACGGCGCTCAAGGGCAAGATCGTGCTGCCCCTGGCCACCGGCGGCAGTCCGCACCACATGCTGGCGCTGGACTATGCGCTGCGCCCCGTGCTGCAGTCGCTGGGTGCCAAGAGCATCCTGCCCGGCATCTATGCCACCGACGCCCAGGTCACGCTGACGCCCGAAGGCGCCTACCACGTGAACGAAGACATCGCCACACGGCTGGACGACGCCGTGAACGTGCTCGTCACGGAAACCCTGCGCCCCTCGCCCGCCCAGGCCACGCGTTTTGCGCCGGTGCACTTCTCGCAGGTGCGATGTAGCGTCTGACGGGCGCCGCCCGCCCTGCGCGCACCCCACCGTGGGGGTGTTGCGGCGCGGCCGGGCTCCCGCATTTCTCGTTCCCCTTTTTTTACAGGCCCGCTGCCCCGAGCGGTGGGCTGGGCGGAGCACTGCCCGGGTTCAGACAGACGCCACTTTTTTCCATGATTCAAAGGACATTCACCATGAGCACATTGACACGCGACGGCGCAGCCAGTTCAGACCGCGCGCAACATGCCCCGCGCGCCGGCGGCCTGGCCGCCCTGCGCAACATGTTCATCGGCTTCGTGGTCTTCACGGCCTTCGTGCTGATCGCCGCCTTCCTGCTGGCACAGCCGGTGCAGGCCCAGACCAAGGGCGAGCTGCGCATCGGCTACCAAAAGGCCGCCAGCCTGTTCGTGCTGCAAAAGGCCACGGGCACGCTGGAGAAGAAGCTCGCGCCCCTGGGCTTCGGCGTGAAGTGGGTCGAGTTCCCGGCGGGCCCCCAACTGCTGGAAGGCCTGAACGTGGGTGCGGTAGACGTCGGCTATGTCGGCGAGGCGCCTCCCATCTTCGGCCAGGCCGCCGGTGCCAAGTTCGTCTACTTCGGCCACGACCCCGCCGCACCGCGCGCCGAGGCCATCCTGGTCGCCAAGGACTCGCCCATCAAGTCGGTGGCCGACCTCAAGGGAAAGAAGATCGCGCTCAACAAGGGCAGCAACGTGCACTACCTGCTGGTCAAGCAGCTGGAGAAGAACGGCCTCAAGCTGTCCGACATCACGCCTGTGTACCTCGCCCCGGCCGACGGCCGTGCCGCGTTCGAAAGCAAGAACGTGGATGCCTGGGTGATCTGGGACCCGTTCCAGGCCGCGGCTGAAAAAGCCACCGGCGCCCGCGTGCTGGCCGACGGCACGGGCGGTGTGGTCAACAACTACCAGTACTACCTGGGTGCGCGCGACTTCGTCACCAAGAACCCCAAGGTGATCGCGGCGCTGTTCGAAGACTCGGTGGCGCAAGGCATCTGGCTCAAGAAGAACCTGCGCCAGGCCGCAGAGCTGATCGCGCCGCTGCAAGGTCTGCCGGTGGACGTGGTCGAGCTGGCGCTGCAGCGCTATGAATTCAACGTCAAGCCCATCACGCCTGCGGTGGCGGCCGACCAGCAAAAGATCGCCGACACGTTCTTCGAGCTGAAGCTGATCCCCAAGGCCATCAAGGTGAGCGACGCCGTGGTGCTCGGCGCACAGCCCTGATGCCCCGGCCTGTTGCACACGCATCCATTTTCAGAAGAACACCATGACGACTTCGATCTCCCTGTCCCGCCGCCGCCTCGTCCAGGGTGCGGCCAGCGCTGTGGCGCTGCCGGCCTTCGGCGCATTGGCGCAAACAACCCCGGCGCGTGAGTTCCGCATCGGCCACCAGAAGGGCTTCCTGAGCCTGCTCAAGGGCCGCGGCACGCTGGAAAAGCGCTTGACCCCGCTGGGTGTCTCCATCAAGTGGACCGAGTTCACCGCAGGCCCCGTGCAGCTCGAAGCACTGAACGTCGGCTCCATCGACTTCGGCGACGTGGGCGAAGCCCCTCCGATCTTTGCGCAGGCTGCAGGCGCCCCGTTGGCCTACGTGGCCGCCACCGTGCCCCGCCCCAAGGCCGAGAGCGTGCTGCTGCCCAAGGGCTCGCCGATCAAGACCGTGGCCGACCTCAAGGGCAAGAAGATCGCGCTCAACAAGGGCAGCAACGTGCACTACTTCCTGGTCAAGCTGTTGGAAAAGCACGGCCTGAAGTACAGCGACGTGAACGTGGCCTTCCTGCCGCCCGCGGATGCGCGCGCCGCTTTCGAGAAGGGCTCTGTGGACGCCTGGGTGATCTGGGACCCGTTCGCCGCCGCGGCCGAAAAGACGCTGGACGCCCGCCTGCTGGCCGACGCCACGGGCGTGGTGGGCAACCGCGCGTACTACTTCTCGTCGCTGCAGTACGCCGACAAGAACACCGACGTACTGCGCATCGCCATCGAAGAGCTCAACAAGATCGACATCTGGGCCAAGGTCAACCGCGACCTGCTGGCGGCCGAACTGGCCCCGCTCTTCGGCATCCCCAAGTCCGTGCTCGATCTGTCCACGTCGCGTGCCGAGTACGGCACCGGCCCGGTGACGCCCGAGATCCTGGCCGAGCAGCAAAAGATCGCCGACACCTTCTTCAACCTGAAGCTGATCCCCCAGCGCATCCAGGTGCGCGATGTGGCGCGCTCGCCGTGGTAGAGGGTGCACCCCCTGAGTCGCTTCGCGCCTTCCCCCTCTCTTGCTGCGCGGGAGGGGGACGCCACCGGTGGCCCGGCAAAGCCGGTTCCACGTTGGCACTGGCCTTGGCAGCGCCAGTTTTTACGGTCTCGGGTCACACAGTCCGCCGCAATTGAAACCAAGGAGCCCTGACATGCCCACCGCTTCCGCAAGCCCTGTCCACGATGCAGCACGCCGCGTGCTGCGCACCACGGCCAACGCCTGGCGCCTGAAGGCGCCGGCGCGCAGGCTGGTCCGCACGCGCAGGCGTGTGCAGGCCGGTGTGCGTGCCGATGTGGCGGCGGGAGGCATGCGGGCCTGTCCATTGCGTTTCGGCTTTTCGCTGGCGGGCTACGGCCTGGCCTTCTCCTATTGATGACCCCCACACGGCAAAGCGACACCATGAAAATCTACTGGTTCATCCCTACCCACGGCGACAGCCGTTACCTTGGCACGGCCAAGGGCGCACGCCAACTCAGCCTCGAGTATCTGCAGCAGGTGGCAGTGGCCGCCGACAGCCTGGGCTACGAAGGCGTGCTCATTCCCACCGGCCGTTCCTGCGAAGACCCATGGGTGATCGCATCGAGCCTGCTGGCGGTCACCAAAAAGCTCAAGTTCCTGGTCGCGGTGCGCCCCGGCCTGCACCAGCCCGCGCTGGCCGCCCGCATGGCCGCCACCTTCGACCGCCTGTCGGGCGGGCGCTTGCTCATCAACCTGGTGACCGGTGGTGACCGCGCGGAGCTGGAGGGCGACGGCGTGTTCCTGGACCACGCCACGCGCTACGAGCAGTCGGCCGAGTTCATCCGCATCTGGCGCGAGATCCTCACACGCAGCCACCGGGGCGAGACCTTCGACTACGAGGGCAAGCACCTGTCCGTCAAGGGCGCCAAGCTGCTGTTCCCGCCGCTGCAGGAGCCGCACCCGCCCGTGTACTTCGGCGGCTCGTCCGACGCTGCGCACGACCTGGCGGCTGAGCAGGTCGAGACCTACCTCACCTGGGGCGAGCCCCCGGCCGAGGTCGCCAAGAAGGTGGCCGACGTGCGCGCCCGTGCGGCCAGGCACGGCCGCACCGTCAACTTCGGCATCCGCCTGCACGTCATCGTGCGCGAGACCGAGGCGCAGGCCTGGTCCGCAGCCGAAGAGCTCATCAGCCATGTGGACGACGAGACCGTGGCGCGCGCGCAGTCGGTCTTTGCGCGCATGGACTCCGAAGGCCAGCGCCGCATGGCCGCGCTGCATGCCGGTGGCGTGAAGCGCAGCCGCGCTGACCTCGAGATCAGCCCCAACCTGTGGGCGGGCGTGGGCCTGGTGCGCGGTGGCGCGGGCACGGCCCTGGTGGGCGACCCTGAGACCGTGGCTGCCCGCATCAAGGAATACGCAGACCTGGGGCTCGACCACTTCGTGCTGTCGGGTTACCCCCATCTCGAAGAAACCTACCGCTTTGCCGAGCTGGTGTTCCCGCTGCTGCCGATGGGCGTGCGCGAGAAGCTCACCGGCGGCAATCCGCTGGGTCCGTTCGGCGAAACCGTGGCCAACGACTTCGTGCCACGCGCTTCGCAAAGCTGACCGCACCGACGAGGAGCCACGCCATGAGCATCCAGTCCATCAACCACGTGCAGCTGGCCTTTCCGGCCGGTGCCGAGGCGCCCATCCGGCGCTTTTACGCCAGCCTGCTGGGCCTGCCCGAGGTGCGCCTGCAGGCGGGCAACACGCTGCGCTTTGCCGCGGGCACCCAGCGCATCGACCTGGTGCCCACCGAGCACTGGCAGCCCGCGCCCGCGGTGTCGCACCTGGCATTCGAAGTGCAGGACCTGCCGGCCCTGCGCCACCGCCTGCTGCAGGCCGACCTGCCGCTGGTGGAGAACCGCGCGCTGCCCGGCTATCTGCGCTTTTACGTCAAGGACCCGGCCGGTAACCAGCTGGAGTTCCTGGAACCCGATCACGAACAGGAAATCACCCCATGACCCCAACCCAGACCGTCCGCGAACTGCAGGTATCGCCTGTGGCCGATTCCGTCGATCTGCCGATCGACAAGCCCGTGCTGCCTGCAGCGCTCTCCCGCTTCCTGTCCGGCCTGCTGCAGCGCCTGCTGCCCTGGGCCGTGCCCGTGGGGCTCATCGTGCTGTGGCAGATCGCATCGTCGCAGGGCTGGCTGTCCACCCGCGTGCTGCCAGCGCCGCTCGAAGTCATCAAGGCCGCGTGGACGCTCACCTTGTCGGGCGAGCTGTGGACCCACGTCAAGGTGAGCGCCGGCCGCGCGCTGGCAGGCCTGGCCATTGGCGGCGGGCTGGGCCTGCTGCTGGGCCTGCTCACCGGCTCGGTGCGCTTGTTCGAGACCCTGCTCGACTCCACCATCCAGATGGTGCGCAACATCCCGGCGCTGGCGCTGATTCCGCTGGTGATCCTGTGGTTCGGCATCGACGAATCGGCCAAGCTGTTCCTCATCAGCGTGTCGGTGTTCTTCCCGATCTACCTCAACACCTTCCACGGCATCCGCAATGTGGACCCGGGTCTGATCGAGATGGGGCGCACCTATGGCCTCGGCCGTTGGCAGCTGTACAAACAGATCATCCTGCCCGGCGCGCTCTCCAGCATTTTGGTGGGCCTGCGCTTCTCGCTGGGCCTGATGTGGGTGATTCTGATCGTGGCCGAGACCATCTCCGCGCAGGCGGGCATCGGCTACCTCACGATGAACGCCCGCGAGTTTTTGCAGACCGACATCGTGCTGGTCGGCATCCTGCTGTACGCACTGCTGGGCAAGCTGGCCGACCTGTTCGCCAAGGGCCTGGAGCGCTACTGGCTGCGTTGGCATCCCGGCTACCAGACGCCGTAAGGCGCACTGCAGCCCGACCCTCCATTCCAAGAATTGCGGACCACCATGACCAATCCTTTCCACATTCACCGGCGCACTGTGCTCGGTGCCATCGCCGCGTTGTCGAGCGGTTTGGCCGCCGCGCAGGGCAAGCCTGAGACTTTACGCATTGGCTTGCAGAAGTCCTCCACCCTCACCACCATCCTGCGCACGCGCGGCACCCTGGAGCAATTGCTCGCGCCGCTCAACGTCAAGGTGACGTGGCACGAGTTCACCAGCGGCCTGCCGCTGCTCGAAGCCCTGAATCTGGGCAACATCGATGTGAGCGCCGACGTGGCCGACACCGTGCCGGTGTTCGCCCAGGCAGCGGGCGCCAACCTCACCTTCGTGGCGCAGGAGTCTCCATCGCCATCGGCCCAGGCCATCGTGGTGCGCGCCGATTCGCCCATCAAGACGGTGGCCGACCTCAAGGGCAAGAAGATCGGTTTTGCCAAGGCAGCCGGCGTGCACTTCCTGCTGATCGCTGCGCTGGAAAAGTCCGGCCTGTCGTTCAAGGACATCGAGCCCGCGTACCTGACCCCCGCGGATGGCCGCGCCGCCTTCGAGCGCGGCGCCATCGACGCATGGGTGGTGTGGGACCCGTTCCTCGCCGCCGTGCAAAAGCAGTCGGCCGTGCGCGTGCTGGCAGACGGGCGCGACCTGGCTTCGTACCAGCGCTACTACCTGGCCGGAACGCCGTACGCCCAGGCACGGCCCGATGTGCTGCGCGTGTTCTTCAACGAGCTGCAGAAGGCCGGCGTGTGGGTCAAGCAAAGCCCCAAGGACGCGGCCGCGCTGCTGGCGCCCGTGTGGGGGCTGGATGCGGGTGTGATCGAGCTGGCCAACAGCCGCCGCAGCTACGAGGTGCGGGCGGTGGTGCCCGCCGCACTGACCGAACAACAACGCATCGCCGATGCCTTCTTTGCCGAAAAGCTGCTGCCCAAGCGCGTGAACGCGCTGGACGTGCCGCTGTTCAAGACTGGAGCCTGACACCATGACCCAGACGACCAATACCCCCGCCGCGCAAGGCGTGCGCCTGGAAGTGCGCGGCGTGGACAAGCGCTATGGCGCGCGCGACGTGCTCAAGAAGACCGAACTCGTGATCGAGCCCGGCCAGTTCGTGGCCATCGTGGGCCGCAGCGGCTGCGGCAAGAGCACGCTGCTGCGCCTGGTGGCAGGCCTCGAATCCGTCTCGGGCGGCGCGATCCGCCTGGACGGCAAGGACGTGGCCGGCCTGAGCGACGACACCCGCATCATGTTCCAGGACTCGCGCCTCTTGCCCTGGAAGCGCGTGGCCGACAACGTGGCCCTGGGCCTGCCGCCCACGCGGCGCGGCGCCGCCGCCGATGTGCTGGCCCGCGTGGGCCTGGGCGACCGCTTGACCGAGTGGCCCGCGCGCCTGTCCGGCGGCCAGCGCCAGCGCGTGGCCCTGGCCCGTGCCCTGGTGCACAACCCGCGCCTGCTGCTGCTCGACGAGCCCCTGGGCGCGCTGGATGCGCTGACACGGATCGAGATGCACCGCCTCATCGAAGGCCTGTGGCGCAGCAGCGGCTTCACCGCACTGCTGGTGACCCACGATGTGCAAGAAGCCGTGGCCCTGGCCGACCGCGTGATCCTGATCGAGGACGGCCAGATCGCGCTGGACCAGCGCATCGACCTGCCGCGTCCCCGGTCGCACGGTGACGCCGCCTTTGCCGCCATCGAAAAGCGCATCCTGGACCGCGTGCTGCAAAAGCCCGACGGCGAGCCGGCGCACGAAGCGCCGTGGCCCGGCGTGCCTGCGCATGGTCTGCGCTGGGCGGTGTAGCCGTTTTTGGCGCCCGCTGCCTTCCGTTGCTTTCTTCCTGTCTTCTGTCATTCCTTTCTTCGCCCAAAGGCCCCATCAAGGAGAACCCCATGTCCATCCAAGCCATCAACGTGCGCAACCAGTTCAAGGGCAAAGTCCGCGAGATCGTGCGCGGCGATGTCGTCTCCGAAGTCGATGTCGAAACGCCCTGGGGCATCGTCACGTCGGTCATCACCACGCGCTCGGTGGACGAGCTGGCGCTGGTCGTGGGCTCCGACGTGGTCGCGCTGGTCAAGTCGACCGAGGTGTCCATCGCCAAACTGTGAGCGGGTGAGAGAGGAAAAATGCCCCTACCGCTTGCTGGTAGGGCGCAAGGCGCTATGAAAATAGTAGTGTTTGCAGACAGGCCTTTTTGCAGGGCCTGAATCTCTGGTATCGAGGGGGCCGGGGCTCCGGTGGATGGGGCCTCGCAGAAGCAGCGGCGCAGACGGCCGGGGTTGCGACACACGGCGCTATGTCGTATGATGCGCATCATGCCAAAGTTCACGCCCCATTCCAGAGCCGCCGCCAAGGAGGCCACGCACGAGCGCATCGTGTCGGTGGCCTCGCGCGCGATCCGGCGCGAGGGCTACCACGGCACGGGCGTGGCGGACATCATGAAAGAGGCGGGCCTGACGCACGGCGCCTTCTATGCGCACTTCGACTCCCGCGAGGCCATGCTGGCCGAGGCCGCTGCCAAGGCATGCACCGAATCCGCAGCGCTGGCGGCCGGTGCCGCGGCCGGCGAGCCGTCGCCCCGCGCGCTGGCCGCCATGCTCTCGGCCTACTTGTCGCGCCAACATGTCGAGAGTGTCGAGATGGGCTGCCCCCTGGCGGCCCTGGGCTCGGAGACATCGCGCCAGGCACCCGAGGTGCGCCGCGTGACCACCCGGCATATCAAGGAAATGGTCGATCTCATCGGGCGCCAGTCGCCGCAGTGGGGCCAGCCCGCAGCCCACGAACAGGCGCTCGTCACCATGGCCACGATGGTGGGTGCGCTGGTGCTGTCCCGCGCGGTGGACGAGCCCGCGCTGTCGGACAGCCTGCGCGAGGCCGCGCTCAAGCACCTGATGCAGCTGACGAACTCGACGCACGCTGCAGACGCTGCACCTGCCACGCCGCCCGGCGCGCCCGGCTGACTTCCCCAGCGGCGCGCTTTTTTTTGCCTTTACATATGACGATCATCATGCGAATTTGCTTGCGATCTGCACCGACTAGCGCTGTGTCCTTTACCCAGGAAGCCCCATGAAAGCCTTTGTCCTCGACCGCTACGCCAAGCAGGGCCCACTGCGGCACGCCGATGTCCCCGCGCCGGACCTGCGCGACGACGAGGTGCTGGTGGCGGTGCATGCCGCCGGCGTGAACCTGCTCGACGCCAAGATCCGCAGCGGCGAGTTCAAGCTCATCCTGCCGTACGCCATGCCGCTGGTGCTAGGGCACGACGTGGCGGGCGTGGTGGTGCGGGTGGGGCCGCGTGTGCAGCAGTTCCAGCCGGGCGACGAGGTCTACGCCCGGGCAGACGATTTCCGCATCGGCACCTTTGCAGAACTCATCGCCGTCAAGGCATCGTCGCTGGCCCGCATGCCCCGCGGCCTGACGATGGAAGAGGCCGCATCGATCCCGCTGGTGGGGCTCACGGCCTGGCAGGCGCTGGTGGAAAAGGCGCAGTTGCGAAAAGGCCAGAAGGTCTTCATCCAGGCCGGGTCGGGCGGCGTGGGCACCTTTGCCATCCAGCTGGCCAAGCACCTGGGCGCCACCGTCGCCACCACGGCCAGCGCGGGCAATGCGGCGCTGGTCCACAGCCTGGGCGCCGATGTCGTCATCGACTACAAGACGCAGGACTTCGAAGCGGTGCTGCGCGACTACGACGTCGTGCTGCACAGCCAGGACGGCAAGGCGCTGGCGAAGTCGCTGCGCGTGCTCAAGCCCGGCGGCCAGGTCGTCTCGATCTCCGGCCCGCCCGACCCGGCATTCGGCCAGGCCATTCGCGCCCCCGGCTTTGTGCGGCTGGTGATGCGCCTGCTGAGCGCCGGCACCCGGCGGCGCGCCAAGGCGCTGGGCGTGGGCTACTCGTTCCTCTTCATGCGGGCGCACGGCGCGCAGCTGCAGGAGATCACGCGCCTTGTCGAAGCGGGCGCCATCCGCCCGGTGGTCGACAAAGTCTTTCCGTTCAGCGCCACCAACGACGCCCTGGCCTATGTGGAAGCGGGCCGTGCCAAGGGCAAGGTCGTCATCCAGGTGGTGTGAGCCAGCAGGCCGCTGCACATCCTTTTTCTCACGCCGTCAGTCCCCACCCAACCTTCCATCCGTTCCACCTGTCCCTCTGGAGATTTTCATGAAGATCGAAAACGCTGTCGTCCTCATCACCGGTGCCAACCGCGGCATCGGCTTGGCATTTGCCCGCGAGCTGCTCGCCCGCGGCGCACGCAAGGTCTACGCCGGTGCGCGCGACCCTGCCACCGTCGCGCCCCAGCCTGGGGTGCAGGCCCTGCGCCTGGACGTCAACAACCCTGCCGACGTGGCCGCTGCGGCCGCCGCCGCGCCCGATGTGACGCTGGTCATCAACAACGCCGGCATCGCCCAGCCCGGCGGCTTCATGGACGCCGACAGCGAAGAGGTGGCCCGCCGCATCTTCGACACCAACGTCTTTGCCGTGCTGCGCGTGAGCAAGGCCTTTGCACCCATCCTCGCAACTAACGGCGGTGGGGCGCTGCTCAACGTGCTGTCGGTGGCATCGTGGGTCAACGGCGGCGAGCTGGCGGCGTATTCGGCCAGCAAGTCCGCCGCCTGGTCGCTGACCAACGCGCTGCGCCACGAACTGGCGGCGCAAAAGACGCAGGTGCTGGGCCTGCACATGGCCTATGTCGATACCGACCTGACGCGCGGCTTCGACGTCCCCAAGTCGAGCCCGGAGCAGATCGTGCAGCGCGCGCTGGACGGCCTGGCCGCCGGTGCGGACGAAGTGCTGGCCGATGAGCTCACGCAGCACGTCAAGCTGTCGATGACGGCCACGCGGCCGAGCTACCTGCCGCAGCCCGCCTGAGACACCACCGACTTCCCCGGCTGAACCGGCCGCTTCCATTCGCCCCGCCAGATCGAAAGGTCTGGCGGGGCGGCTGAGTTTGGCAGCGGCCATCGGGTGGTGCGGCCTGGATGCCGGGGCACTTCCACGGCCCGCGCTTATGCCGTGGTGGCTGCAACTCATGCCCCATACATCTAAGTCAAAGCTTATGAATAATGACCATTTATTCGTATAAGAAACTTAATTTACATTGCTTCTGGTTGTTTAGTTTTGTGGGTGCACAGCGGGTGGCCCGGTGCGACAGATCGTTGTCGACACGGGCCTCCGCCCCAGCATCCGCCCATTTTTTTCCTATCTTCCAGGAGCCTTTTCATGTCCATCCAAGCCATCAACGTCCGCAACCAGTTCAAGGGCAAAGTGCGCGAGATCATTCGCGGCGACGTCGTCTCCGAAGTCGATGTCGAAACCCCCTGGGGCATCGTCACGTCGGTCATCACCACCCGCTCGGTGGACGACCTGGCCCTGGTCGTGGGCTCCGATGTGGTGGCGCTCGTCAAGTCCACCGAAGTCTCCATCGCCAAGCTCTGACCCGGAAGCAGCCATGACCGAGACACGGACTTCGCCATCGTCGACAGAGTTGTCGCGCCAGCGGCGCACGCTGCTGGGCCGCGCTGCGGCCAGCGTGTGCGCGCTGGCCTGCGGTGTGGGCGGTGCCCCGGCCGCGTGGGCCCAGGCGACGGCGGTGCCCGAGTCTTCGCGCATCCTGGTCGGCTTTGGCGCGGGCGGCGGCATCGACCTGCTGGCCCGCGTGCTGGCCGAGCGCATCCCCGCGCACCTGGGCGGCAAGCACAACATCATCGTGGACAACCGGCCCGGTGCCGGCGGCCAGATCGCGGCGCAGGCGCTGCTGTCGGCGCCTGCGGACGGCAGCACCTTCCTGATTGCTCCGCTGATCACGCCGGTGCTCTCGCAGATCGTCTACAAGAAGCCGGGCTACGACCCCGCCAAGGATTTCACGCCGGTGGGACTGCTCGCGCACTTCCAGTTCGCGCTGGCCGTGCCCGCCAACCACCCGGCACGCAACGTGGCCGAGTTCGTGGCCTGGCTCAAGGCGCACCCTGACCGCGCCAACTTCGGCAGCCCGGCGGCGGGCAGCCTGCCGCATTTCTTCGGACTGCTGCTGGGCGGCGCGGCGCAGATCGACATCGTGCACATCGCCTACAAGGGCGGCGGGCCCATGCTGTCGGACCTGGCGGGCGGGCAGATCAGCTCGGCCATCCAGACCACCACCGAGCTGCTGCCGCTGCACAAGCAGGGCAAGATCCGCATCCTGGGCACCTTCTCGGAAAAGCGCACGCGCGAACTGCCCGACGTGCCCACCTTCGCCGAGTCCGGCTACCCCAAGGCCGTGGGCAGCGGCTGGTACAGCCTGTGGGCCCGCAGCGGCACGCCGGCAGCCACCGTCACCGCTTTCAACCGTGCGCTCAACAAGGCGCTGGCAGACCCGGTGGTCAAGGCACGGTTCGACGAGATCGCGCTCGACCCGGACCCGCGCACGCCGCAAGCCCTGGAGCAGCTGCGCGTGGCCGAGATCGCCAAATGGCGGCCGGTGATCGAGTCGTCCGGGTTCTGGGCGGATTGACCGTGGCCCAGGCTCCCAACATCGTTTTCATCCTGGCCGACGACCTGGGCTGGGCGGACCTGGGCGTCTACGGCGCCACGGACTTCGCCACGCCCCACCTGGACCGCCTGGCCGGGCAGGGCGTGCGGTTCACGCAGGCGTACGCCAATTCGGCGGTTTGCTCGGCCACGCGCATCGCGCTCATCACCGGCCGCTACCAGTACCGGCTGCGCGCGGGGCTCGAAGAGCCCATCGCCTTGCGCGACACCGGCCTGGGCTTGCCGCCCGAGCACCCTACGCTGCCGTCGCTGCTCAAAGCCGCGGGCTACGACACGGCCCTCATCGGCAAGTGGCACCTGGGCCTGCCGCCGCAGTACGGGCCGCTGCAGAGCGGCTACGACCGCTTCTTCGGCAACCTGCACGGTGCCATCGACTACTTCACGCACAAGCCCGGCGTGGGCGACGACGTGGCGCGCGACCTGTGGGAGAACGAGGTGCCCGTGGAGCGCGCCGGCTACTACACCCAGGTGCTGGCCGACGAGGCCACGGCGTACATCAACGCCCGCGCAGGGCAGGGTGCCGACGAGCGCAAGCCGTTCTTCCTGTCGTTGCACTTCACCGCGCCGCACTGGCCCTGGGAAGGGCCGGGCGACGAGGCCGTGGCGCACCAGATCAAGAGCCTGTTCCACTACGACGGCGGCAGCCTGCGCAAATACGGCGAGATCGTCGAGGCGCTCGATGCCGCGGTGGGCCAGGTGCTCGCGGCGCTCCATGATGTGGGCGAGGCCGACAGCACCATCGTCGTCTTCACCAGCGACAACGGCGGCGAGCGCTTCTCCAAGACTTGGCCCTTCACCGGCCAGAAGACCGAGCTGCTCGAAGGCGGCCTGCGCGTGCCCACGCTCTTGCGCTGGTCCGCACGCATCGCGCCGCAGGTGCAGCACCAGGTCACCGCATCGATGGACTGGCTGCCCACGCTGCTGGCCGCTGCTGGGTTGTCGCCGCATGCGGACTACCCGAGCGATGGCGAGAACATCCTGCCGGTGCTGCAAGGCGCTGCGCCCGTGCACTCGCGCACGCTGTACTGGCGCTACAAGGCGCAGGCCCAGCGCGCGGTGCGCGACGGCGACTGGAAATACCTCAAGGTCAATGACAACGAGTTTTTGTTCGACGTGGCCGAGGACGAACGCGAACGCGCCAACCTGCGCGATCTTGAGCCCGCGGTCTTCGCGCGCCTGAAGACGCAGTGGGCCGCGTGGGACGCGCAGTTCTTGCCCATCACCGACGACGTCTACACCCATGGCGTGACGCCCGACATCCAGGCCGACCGCTACGTGCCGCACCGGCTCACGCGGGGATAGCCTCAGGTCGCAGCGCAGCCTCACGCGTTGCGGTGGTGCCAGAAGAAAAGGCGAGCCACGGCTCGCCTTTTTGCGTTCTGGTCGGCAGCCCGGTACGCACCAAACGCCTACCGCCCGCTGCCTACCGCTTGGCACGCGCCCGCGCAGGCACGGGCGCGCAATCCGCACACCGCCCGTACAGCGTCAGCTCGTGCCGCTCCACGGTGAAGCCCTTGGGCGCCAAGTTGCGCAGATCGCCGGGGCACTCGTGCACGTCGAACACCCGCGAGCACACCGTGCATTGAAAGTGATGGTGGTGGTCGTGCGCGGAGGACTCGTACCGCGGGCTCTCGCCCGGCAGGTTCACCACCTGCACCGACCCGTCTTCCACCAGCGCCTTGATGTTGCGATAGACCGTCGCCAAGCCCAGGCCCTGCACGCTCTCCCTCGCACTGTCCAGCACCTCTTGCGGTGTCAGCGGGCGGTGTGCGTCCGCAATGGCGGCGTGGATGGCGGTGCGTTGCTTGGTGGATCGTTCCATCGGCGAAGACAGGGTGGCGTGGGGCAGAGGAATGCGAATTATCGGTGACTGCACTCCCTGCGGCCCGCGATGCCGGGCGTGTGGTTTCTTCTGCGGGCCACCGGATGGGTTCTTTTTGATATCGATAATGCATTATCATTAAAGGCTGATCTGGCGTCGCCAGGTTTTTGCGCCGATCGCTGGTTGCCCTTGTGCCCCTGTGCCTCGGTGCAGTAGCCAGCTTGCCCCTTTTCCCGCGCCTGACTGGAGAACCTCCCCGTGCTCGAAGCCATCGGCCTGACCAAACGCTACGGCGACCACACCGCCCTGCACCCGCTCGACCTGTGCATTCGCCCGGGCGAAATCTATTGCCTGCTGGGCGCCAATGGCGCGGGCAAGACGACCACCGTCAACCTGTTCCTCAATTTCATCGACCCCGACGGAGGGCAGGCGCTGATCCACGGCGTGGACGTGACGCGCGAGCCTGTGGCCACCAAGCAGTGCCTGGCCTACATCCCCGAGCAGGTGAACCTGTACGGCACGCTGACCGGGCTGGAGAACCTGCGCTACTTCGCGGCGCTGGCCCTGGGCGAGCCGCCGCCGCGCACGCGCTTGCTGGAGCTGATGGCCCAGGTGGGGCTCGACGCCGGCGCGGCCGACAAGCGGGTGGCCGCGTATTCCAAAGGCATGCGCCAGAAGATCTGGATCGCCGTGGCACTGGCCAAGGACGCCAAGGCGCTGCTGCTGGACGAGCCCACCTCGGGCCTGGACCCGCATGCCGCGGCCGAGTTCACCACGCTGCTGCAGCGCGCGAGCGACGCGGGCGTGGCCATCCTGGCCACCACGCACGACCTGTTCCACGCCAAGCAGACGGCCACGCGCATCGGCATCATGAAGCAGGGGCGCCTGGTCGAGAGCCTGGACAGCCAGCAGATCAGCGACACCGACCTGCAGGCCCTGTACCTGCGGCACATGCGGGGCGGCCAATGATCTGGCTGATCGCGTTCAAGGACCTGCGCGAGCGCCTGCGCGA
This sequence comes from Acidovorax sp. Leaf191, assembly GCF_001424425.1. Taxonomy (GTDB): domain Bacteria; phylum Pseudomonadota; class Gammaproteobacteria; order Burkholderiales; family Burkholderiaceae_C; genus Acidovorax. Next base: position 246,167 of record NZ_LMPT01000019.1, on the reverse strand, counting down.
CGGGCGGCTGTACTGGGCCGGCGGCATGGTCATGCTGCTGCTGTTCACCGCGCTGGTGGTGGGCTACGGCCACCAGAAGGAGGCACGCGCAGAGCAGGCCGCGGCCCAGAACTCCGACTACCAGGACTGGCTGCGGCAGGGCGCGCGCCACCCGCACGACGCGGCGCACCAGGGCATGCACGCCTTCAAGCCCGACGCGGCGCTGGCGCTGCTCGACCCCGGCATCAACCCCTACATCGGCAGCACCGTGTGGCTGCAGGCGCACCGGCAAAGCGAGGTGAAGTTCCGCCCCGCGCAGGACGCCACCGGCCTGCAGCGCTTCGGCGATTTGTCGGTGGGCTGGATCCTGCAGGTGCTGGGCCCCTTGCTGGTGGTGGTGCTGGGCTTCAACGCCTTTGCGGGCGAGCGCGAGCAGGGCATCCTGCGCCAGACGCTGAGCCTGGGCGTGCCGCCGCTGCGCCTGTTGTGGGGCAAGGCGGCCGCTTTGGGCCTGGGCCTGGCGGCGCTGCTGCTGCCGGCCGCCTTGATCGCGGCGGCGGTGGTGGCCCTGTCTGCCGCCAGTGGCGAGCGCGGCGACGCCTTGCTGCGCTTTGCGGCCCTCGCGCTGGGCTATGCGCTGTACCTGGCGATCTTCGTGTTCGCCACGCTCGGTGTGTCGGCCGCATCGCGCACCTCGCGCGTGGCCATCACCGTGCTGCTGGCGCTGTGGATCGCCAACACCGTGGTGGCGCCGCGCGTGATGTCCGAGCTGTCGCGCGCCGTGTTCCCCAGCCCGACGCGGCTCGCATTCAACCAGGCGCTGGACGCCGACCGCAAGGCGACTTCTGACAAGGTATGGATGCAGGCCTTCGGCACCACCGAGCGCTGGAGCCGCGATGTGCCCCTGAACAAATGGGGCATTGCGCTCAAGCTCGACGACCAGTTCAGCTATGCCGTGTACGACCGCCACTTCGGCCGGCTGTGGGACACCTGGGAGAACCAGCAGGCGGTGCAGGAAGCCGGTGGCCTGCTGATGCCGCTGCTGGCCATACGCACCTTCTCCACCGCCATGGCGGGCACCGACTTCGTGCACCACCGTGACTTCACCACCGCTGCGGAGCGCCACCGCCGCGTCATCCAGGACATCGTGAGCCAGGACCTGGTGGAGCACGCCGACCCGCTGGGCCACCAGCACTTCGCCTACCAGGCCAGCCCGTCGCTGTGGGCGCGGGTGCCGGCTTTTGAATACCACGCGCCCTCCGTGGGCTGGGCGCTGGCCCGCAGCGGTGCGAGCCTGGCGGTGCTGTGCGCCAGCCTGGCGCTCGCCGTGGCCTTCGCCTGGGCTGCCGTGGCGCGCCAACGGGCGCTGTAAGGAAAACCCCGTGCAAGCATTTCAGTTCCAACGATTTCGCATGGTCGCCCGGCAGGAGCTGCGCCTGCTGCTCAAGGAGCGCAGCCTCTGGTGGGTGGGCGGCCTGTTCCTGCTGCTCATCGGCTATGCGCTCTTCAACGGCGTGCTGCAGACCACGCAGCGCGACAGCGCGCAGGCGGCCCTGGTGGCGGCCGATGCGCAGGCGCGCGCTGGCCAACTGGCGCAGCTCCAGCGCATCATGGCGGGCACCGAAACCCCCACGCCGTTCGGCAACCCGGCCAACCCCGCCAACATGGCCGGCGGGCTGGGCGCGCACTACGCCGTCATGCCCAGCGCCGCGCTGGCGCCGGTGGCCCTGGGGCAGACCGACCTGTTCCCGTCGCAGTTCAAGGTCACGCACCAGAGCAAGGTCAACTTCCTGCACCACAACGACATCGAGAACCCCTGGCACCTGCTCAGTGGGCACTTCGACCTGGCGTTCGTGGTGGTGTACCTGCTGCCGCTGCTGATCTTCGCGCTGAGCTACAACCTGCTGTCCGGCGAGAAGGAAGACGGCACCCTGCGCCTGCTGCTCTCGCAGCCGCTGGCCTTGCCGACGCTGATTGCCGGCAAGATCGCGTTGCGCGCCGCGGTGCTGCTGGGCGCCGCCGTGCTGGTGCCGCTGGCGGTGCTGCTGGTGGCCCGCCCCCAGGCCCTGGCCATGCCCGGCGCCACGCTGTGGTGGGCGCTGGTGGTGGGGGCGTATGCGCTCTTCTGGTTCACGGCGGTGGTGGCGGTCAATGCCTTCGGCCGGTCTTCGGCCACCAATGCGATGGTGCTCATCATCGGCTGGGTGGTGCTGGTGCTGGTGGTGCCGGTGCTGCTGAACATCGCGGTCACGCACACCAGCCCGGCGCCCTCGCGCGCTGAGCTGGCCACCCGCACCCGCGTGGTCACCGCGCAGGCCATGTCGCAGAACGCCGCGCTGCTGGCCACCGACTACGAGCATGTGGACAAGCCCGACGTGCTGGTGCCCAAGGACGGCCGTCTGGCCATGAGCGGGCGGGCCATGGCCAACTACCGCATCCAGCGCCAGGTGGACGACACGCTGCAGCCCGAGCTGGACCGCTTCGATGCGCAGCAGGCGCAGCAACAGGCACTGGTGGCGCGCTGGAGCGCCGTGTCGCCTGCGGCCGTGGCGTACGAGGGCATCACCGCGCTGGCGGGCACGGGGCACAGCCGCAACGCCTGGTTCATGGCGCAGATCACGGCCTACCACCAGGCGTGGAAGGACTTCTTCTTTCCCCGCATCGACGGCGGCCTGGCCATCACCGAGGCGGACTTCGCGCGCATCCCCGCGTTTGCATGGCGCGACGAAGCGCCGGGCACCGTGCAGGCCCAGGCCGCACGGGCCGTGCTGCAGCTGCTGCTGCCCACGCTCGTTCTGTTGGGCGTAGCGCTCTGGCGGCTGCGCCGCTACCGCGTCGTCTAGCGCATCCATCCAACACCGAACAACAAACCCGAGAGGAAAAATCCATGACCCCCTTCACCCGCACCGCCGTGGCGCTGGCGGTGGCCGCTGCCACGCACGCCAGCTGGGCCCAGACGCCAGAGCCCGACCGCGAGTTGCCCGCGGTCAGCATCGTGGGCGGGCAGGACCGCGACAGCCTGCAGCTGGACCAGCGCAGCACCAGCGCATCCCGCCTGGGCCTCACGCTGCGCGAAACCCCCGCGTCGGTGGAGATCCTTTCGCAGGACGTGATCCAGGAGCGCGGCGCACGCACCCTGAGCGAGGCATTGCGCGGTGCGGCCGGCATGGCGGGCGGGGGCACGCCCGCCGCACCCACCACGCTGTCGATGCGCGGCTTCACCAACGTGCTGTACCTGTACGACGGCGTGCGCATGTCCGGCGCGGGCGTGACCAACCGGGTGCAAGACACCTGGAACTACGAGCGCATCGAGGTGCTCAAGGGCCCGGCGTCGGTGCTGCAGGGCGACAGCGCCATCGGCGGCATCGTCAACTTCCAGACCAAGCGGCCTGACCGCAACAACCCCGGGCGCGAGGCCCTGCTGTCCTACGGCAGCTACGGCTCCACCCGGGCGGCGGTGGGCCTGGGCGGCGCCGTGGGGGAGACAGGCGCCTACCGCATCGACTACAGCCGCAACGACACCCGCGTGGGCACCATCGACCGCAACAGCGAAAGGCTCGAGCACCTGACCACCGGCGTGTCGTTCGAGCTGGCGCGCGCCACCCGGCTCGATGTGTCGTTCGACTATGCCCGCGACGAAGGCCACGCCTACTGGGGTACGCCGCTCATTCCCGGCAGCCTGGCGACCCAGCCCACCGGCGTGGTCAGCACGCCCGACGGCCGGGTGGTGGACCGGCGCATCGCACGCAACAACTACAACATCCTGGACGACAAGAACCAGTCCGAGGCCTACTGGCTGCGCGCGCGCATCACCCACCGCCTGACACCCGAGTGGACGCTGCGCAACGAGCTCACGGCCAACCAGGTCGACCGCCTGTGGCGCAATTCGGAAAGCGCGGTGTTCACCGCCCCCGCGTCCATCACGCGCGACCAGACCACCATCGCGCACGACCAGCGCTACCTGTCCAACCGGCTGGATGCCTCGCACACAGGGCGCCTGGCGGGCATGGCGAACAGGTTCGTGGTGGGCGGCGAGATCAGCAAGACCGAATTCGACAACACGCGGCGCTTTTCCAACGGCTCGGCGGCCACTGCTGCCAGCCTGCGCGTGCCGCTGTTCGACCCGGCCGTGGGCACCTACAACGACGACCCGGCGCTGATGGCGGGCGGCGGCAACCGCACCAACTTCACCTCGGACGTGCGCAGCACCTCGGTGTTTGCCGAAGACTCGCTCAAGCTCACCCCGGCCTGGACGCTGGTGGGCGGCCTGCGCCACGACCGCGTGGATGTGGACCGCAGCGTGGCCGACCTCAACCTCGGCACGTTCAGCGCCTTCGGCACACAGTACTCTTCCAACTCCGCGCGGCTGGGCACGGTGTTCGACCTCAGCGCGGCATCGTCCGTCTACGCGCAGTACACCAACGCCACCATTCCGGTGGGCTCGCTCTTCCTGCTGTCGGCGGGCAATGCGGCGTTTCCACAGTCCAAGGGCCAACAGCTGGAAGTGGGCTTCAAGCAAAGCCTGGCCAGCGTGGAATGGACGGCGGCGGCCTATCACATCGCGCTCGACAACGTGCTTTCCCGCGACCCGAACAACGCCAACGTCACCATCAACAACGGCCGGCAGTCGTCGCGCGGGGTGGAGTTGGCCGCCGCCTGGCGCGCGACCCGGCAGCTCACGCTGTCGGGCAACGTGGCGGCGCTGGATGCGCGCTTCGACACGCTGACCGAGGCGGGCGGCGTATCGCGCGTGGGCAACACGCCGCCCAATGTGCCCGAGCGCATCGTGAACCTGTTCGCCAACTACCGGTTCAAGGATCTGCCGCTCGATCTGTTCCTGTCCGTCAACCACACCGGCAAGATGTACACCGACAACGCCAACCAGATCCGCATCAACGGCCACACCACGGCCGACGTGGCGGCCAGCTGGCGCATCAAGCCGGTGCTGCTGACCTTCCGTGTGCGCAACCTCACCGACAAGCTCTATGCCAGCTTCGCAGGCCGGGCCACGAGCCAGGTGCTGATCGCGCCGCAGCGCACCTTCGAGCTGTCTGCCCGGTATGACTTCTGACGCGAGGGCTTTACCGTGCCCCTAGAATCGCCCCGTTGGTGCTCGCAGCATGGTTCGCATGCCGCAGTTCAACGGGAAGCAGGGAGGCACCACCGAACAGGACCGTGCCGCGCCTGCGCTGCCCCCGCAACGGTCAACGGATGGGTCGCCACCTCGGCAGCCCGCTCCCCTTACGCACAGCCACTGGGTTGCCTTGAACAAGCACCTGGGAAGGCTTTGGGGGATTCTTCCGCCAGCCCGGATACCGGCCAACAAGTGGGTGGAGCTCCTATGGAGCGCTGCCATAACGCTCAAGCGCTGGCGGGAGGCCGGCGCCGGGCCTATTTGTTTTCCATCATCGTATGAGCCACTCTTTTCATCCCCTGCGGATGGCCGTCCTGCCGTGGGCACTGGCCGCTGCATTCCCTTCGCATGCCCAGACCGCAGGCACCTTGCCCGATGTCGTCGTGAAGGAGTCCGCCACGCCCGGCCCGCTGCTCGATCAGCGAGCCGACGGCGCATCGCGCCTGGGCCTCACGGTGCGTGAGACACCCGCGTCCATCGACGTGGTGCCGCGCGAGGTGCTGGCCGAGCGCGGCCTGCGCACGGTGACCGAAGCCGCCCAGGCCGCAGTCGGGGTGACGGCCGGGGACTTTCCGGCAGAGCCCAGCGCGTTCTCGATGCGCGGCTTTGCCAACAGCCAGATCAACACGCTGTACAACGGCATCAAGATCGGTCCGCCCAACATGACATCGCGTGTGATGGACGCGGCCAATCTGGAGCGCATCGAGTTCTTGAAGGGCGCGGCATCGCTGATGTCGGGCGAGGGCGCCGTGGGCGGTGCCGTCAACTTCGTCACCCGCGCGCCGCACCGCGGCGCGGTGCAGAGCGAAGTGACCGGTGCGGTCGGCTCGTTCGGCGAGCGGCGCGTGGCCTTCGGCTCGGGCGGCACCACGGCCTGGAAGGACCTGGACTACCGCATCGACGTGAGCGGCTCGAACAGCGACGGCTTCGTCCACGACACCGGCCAGCGCAACCGCCACATCTCGGGCGGGCTCGACTGGCACGTGGCGCCGGGCGTCAAGCTCTTCGTGGCCGGCGAGGCCAAGCGCGACAACGGCAGCAGCTACTGGGGCACGCCGCTGGTGTCGGCCAACGCCCCGGGCATCCAGCCGGTGGGCGGTGTGGTGTCGGGCACCTACACCTCCAATTACAACGGCACGAACCTGGGCCCGGTGGCCATCGACCGCCGCACGCTGCGCACCAACTACAACGTGCTCGATAACCGCAACGAGGCGCGCGAGACCTGGCTGCGCGCGGGCGCCGACTGGCGCATCGACAGCGCCTTCACGCTGCGCACCCAGTTCTACCGCTACACCGCCGACCGCACCTGGTTCAACAACGAGATCGCCGCGTTCAACGCCACCACGGGCCTGGTGGACCGCGAGCGCTTCTTCCTGGCGCACGACCAGACATCGGTGGGCAACAAGACCGAGCTGCAGTGGGACAGCCAGGTGGCGGGCCGCGACAACCGCCTGGTGGCGGCGTTCGAGTACAGCGACCTCGACTTCATCCGCCCCGGTGCGGCCAACTTCCCCGGCGACAGTGTGAGCCTGGTGAACCCCGCGCGAGGCACCTACGGTCCGCTCACCCAGCAGCGGCAGACCACCGGCATCCGCAACACCGTGCTGGCGCTGGAAGACCGCCTCAAGCTCACGCCCACCGTGGCGCTCATCGGCGGCGTGCGGCACGAGTCCATCGAGCTTTCGCGTACCTCGGCCAACGCCCAGGGCGTGCAGCGCAACGGCTTTCCGTTCGACAAGACCTGGCACCCCACCACCGGGCGCCTGGGCTTCACCTGGGAAGCTGCGGCGGGCACCACCGTGTACGGCCAGTACGGCACGGGCGCCGACGTGGCGGCCAACAACATCTTCCTGCTCAGCGGCACGCAGCCGCTGGACCTCACCCGCACCCGCAACGCCGAGGTGGGCGTGAAGCAGGGCTTCTGGCAGGACCGTGGCGAGTGGACCTTCGCGCTGTACGACACCAAGCGCCGCAACGTGTACGCCGGGCAGGGCGGTCAGACGCTGGCGCGCGCCGGCGCCCTGCAGTCGCGCGGGGCCGAGGCCTCGGTCGCGTTGCGGCCCGATGCGCAGTGGAGCGTGTGGGGCAACCTGGCGCTCAACCGCGCGCGCTACCAGGACTACGCGCTGGCCGGCGGCGGGTCGCTGTCGGGCCACACGCCGCCCAACGGGCCGCGCGTGGTGGCCAATGCGGGCGTGGGATACCGCTTTGTGGCGGGCGTGCCGATGCAGCTGTCGGCCTCGGTGCGGCACGTGGGCGAGCGCTTTCACAGCGACGCTAACACCGTGCGCCTTGCAGCCTACACCGCGCTGGATGCGGCTTTGACGGTGGACGTGGCGCGCGGCGTGCAGGTCACGCTGCGGGGCCGCAACCTGGCCAACCGCGTGTACGCGGCGTGGTCGGACCCGTTCTACCCCGACCAGATCCTGTTGGGCGCGCCGCGCAGCGTCGAGCTGGCCGTGCGCTGGGCGCTATAAGCTCGCCGCATGTCTCCACCCCTGGCCACGACCACCCCCGTGCTGCAACTGCAAGCCGCAGGCTTTTGCACCGATGGCGGCCGCGAGCTGCTGACGCCCATCGATGCCACCGTGCACCGTGGTGAATGCGTGGCCCTGGTGGGGCCCAACGGCGCGGGCAAAAGCACGCTGCTGAAAATGCTGTGCGCACGCATCGCGGCCACGCAGGGCACGGTGCGGGTGCAGGGGCACGACCTGGCCGGCTGGCCCGCGCCGGACCGCGCACGCCACGTGGCGGTGCTGGCGCAGTCCGAATCGGTGGACCTGGGCCTGCTGGTGCGCGACTACGTGGCCATCGGCCGGCTGCCGCACCAGCACCGCGTGGCCCGCGCCGAACACGCGCGGGTGGTGGACGCCGCGCTGCGCACCTGCCGGATCGACACCCTGGCCGCGCGCAGGCTCTCCACCTTGTCGGGCGGCGAGCGCCAGCGCGCGCACCTGGCGCGGGCGCTGGCGCAAGAGCCCACGCTGCTGCTGCTGGACGAACCCACCAACCACCTGGACCTGGCGGCCCGCGCCGACCTGCTGGCGCTGGTGCGCGGCCTGGGCATCACGGTGGTGGCGGCATTGCATGAACTGGGGCTGGTGCCATCCTTTGCCGACCGGGTGTGGATGCTGCAGGCCGGCCGCCTGGTGGCCGACGGCCCCCCGCGCGAGGCGCTGAGCGCGCAGCGCGTGGCCAGCGTGTTCGGCATGGAGCTGGTGCACACCCGGCACCCACGGCACGGCGGCACGCTGTGGTCGTTTGAAAGAGAGGCCGCGTGATGAAGGCAGTGCTGCAATCCTGGTTGTCGTCCGCATCGCTGCTGCTGGCTTTTGCGGGCCCTGTGGCTGCAGCAGGCCCTGCAGGTGCTGGTATTGGTGCTTCGGGCTTTCCCGTCACCGTCTCCAACTGCGGCGACACCTTGCGCTTCGATGCCCCGCCGCAACGCCTGGTGGTGCACGACCTCAACATGACCGAGATGGCGCTCGCCCTGGGCTTGCGCCCGCAACTGGTGGGCGTGACGGGCATCACCGGCTGGTACAAGTCCGATGCATCGCTGCGCGAGACCCTGGGCGACGTGCCCGAGCTCGCGCCCAAGTACCCCACGCTCGAGAACCTGCTCGCCGCGCGGCCCGACCTTTTCATGGCGGGCTGGTACTACGGCATGCAGCCCGGGGGCGAGGTCACGCCCACCACGCTGGCGCGCCACGGCATCAAGACCCTGGTGCTCACCGAAAGCTGCTCGCACACGCTGCGCGACAAGCCCCGTGCCACCCTGGACCTGCTCTACGGCGACATGCTGCGCCTGGGCACCGTGTTCGGCCGCCGCGATGCCGCCGAGCGGCTGGTGGCCCAGTGGCAGGCGCGCGTGCGGGCCGCGGCACGGCCCGCGCTGCCGGCGGTACCGCGCGTGTTCGTCTACGACTCGGGCGAGGACAAGCCCTTCACCGCCGGGCGCGCCGCCATGCCCACGGCGCTGATCGACGCCGCGGGTGGCCGCAACGTGATGGACGGCCTGCCCATGAGCTGGGGCACCGCGTCGTGGGAGGCCGTGGCGGCCAGCAACCCGCAGTTCATCGTGCTGCTCGACTACCAGAACGGCCAGGGCCCCGACCACCTGCGCCAGGTGCTGCAGTCGCACCCGGCCATGCGGCTCACCGACGCGGTGCGCAACGGCCGCTTCATCCCGCTGCGCTATGCCGAGCTCACGCCCGGCCCGGCCAACATCGGCGCCATCGAGAAGATTGCCCGCGCGCTGCGGGCCGTGCCATGACGCTACCGCGCTGGGCCCTGCCGCTGGCCGCCGGGGCCGTGCTGCTGGTGCTGGCCCTGCTGTCGCTAACGATGGGCAGCACCCCGGTCGCGTGGCACGAGGCCCTGGCTGCGCTGGCGCCCCCCGGGGGTAGGGGCGCGGACGACGCCATGGCCCAGGCCATCGTGCGCGACCTGCGGCTGCCGCGCGTGCTGCTGGCGCTGCTGGTGGGCGCCACGCTGGCCATGGTGGGCAGCCTGTTGCAGACCGTCACCCGCAACGACCTGGCCGACCCGTTTCTGTTCGGGCTGTCGTCGGGCGCATCGGCGGGTGCGGTGGCAGTGCTGGCCTGGGCGGGTGATTCGCTGGGCGCCTGGACCTTGCCGCTGGCCACCTTCGCCGGGGCCATGGTGGCCGCGGCGGCCGTGCTGCTGCTGGTGCGCCGTGCGGTGGGGCAGGGCCCGGCGCAGACGGTGCTAGCGGGGTTGTCGGTGTCTTTCCTGTTCGGCGCGCTGACGCACGCGCTGGTGTTTGCCGGCGACCAGCGTGCGGCGCATGCCGTGGTGTTCTGGTCCATGGGCGGCCTTGGCTTGGCGCGGTGGGACAACCTGTGGCTGGCACTGGCGGGCCTGCTGGTGGTGGCGGCCTTCGTGGCGCTGCGGCACCGCGCGCTCGACGCGCTGCTGGCGGGCGACGACACCGCGCACAGCGTGGGCGTGGCGCCCGAGCGGCTGCGGGTGCAGGTCTTTCTCGTCGCTGCCGTGGCGGCCGCCTGCTGCGTGGCGCTGACAGGGGTGATCGGCTTTGTGGGGCTGATGGTGCCGCACGTGGCGCGGCGCTTTGTGGGCCCGCTGCATGCGGCGTTCGTGCCGTGCGCCGCCTTGCTGGGCGCCACGCTGTTGCTGGGCAGCGACCTGCTGGCCCGCACGGTGCTGGGCGCGCAGGAGCTGCCCGTGGGTGTCGTCACCGCGGGGCTGGGCGCCGTGTTCGTGATGCTCTGGCTGCGGCGCATCGCGGTGCGCTAAGGCTGGGCCCAGGTACCCGGCCGTCCAACGGCCATCGATTCACTTCCCCCAAAAGAGTTGGCACCTTGGGAGCCGCTTCGGGCGGCGCTTGCGTTCGCCTCCTGCTCGCGCTGCAGCCAGTCCCACATAGACATTTTGGGCGGAAAGTTATCTCTATATATTGTTTATCGTTTTAAATTCGTTATTTTAAGATTGACAGGTTATTTGAACTACAACATACAGCCTGTGACCTTCTTCGCCCACCCGACCTATCGCCTGGCTGTGCGCGCCCTTAACGCGCCACGCTCGCTTCCCGCCAGGAGCCAGCCATGAACTTCCAACAACTGCGCTCCGTGCGCGAAGCCGTCCGGCGCGGCTTCAACCTGACCGAGGTGGCCAACATGCTGCACACCTCGCAGCCGGGCGTCAGCCGCCAGATCCGCGAGCTGGAGGAAGAGCTGGGTGTGGAGATCTTCGTGCGCGCCGGCAAGCGCCTCACGGGCCTGACCCCACCGGGCGAGGCGCTGCTGCCCACGGTGGAGCGCCTGCTGCTCGAAGCCGACAATTTGAAGCGCGCCGGCCAGGACTTCAGCGCCAGCGCGCAGGGGCGCCTGTCGGTGGCGGCCACCCACTCGCAGGCGCGCTACGCGCTGCCGCAGGTGGTGCGCGACTTCCGGGCGATGTTCCCGCAGGTGTCGCTGCACCTGCACCAGGGCTCGCCGCGCCAGGTGGCCGAGATGCTGATGTCCGGCGAGGCCGACATCGGCGTGGCCACCGAGGCGCTGGCCAGCTACGACGGGCTGGTCACGCTGCCCTGCTACCGCTGGACGCACAGCATCGTCGTGCCCCCGGGCCACCCACTGCTGGACCTGGCGGGCCCCGTGACGCTGGAGCAGCTGGCGGAGCACCCCATCATCACCTACGAGCTGGGCTACACCGGCCGCGCGCACATCGACGAGGCCTTTGCACGCGAAGGCATCGCGCCCGACATCGTGCTCACCGCCATGGACGCCGACGTGATCAAGACCTACGTGGAGCTGGGCATGGGCGTGGGCATCGTCGCGTCCATCGCCGTGGATGCCGAGCGCGACCGCCACCTGCGCCTGATCGACGCGGGCCACCTGTTCGAGGTGAACCTCACGCGCCTGGGCCTGCGCCGCGGGGCCTGGCTGCGCGGCTATGCGTACCACTTCATCGAAAGCTTCGTGCCCACGCTCACCCGCGACGCGGTGGAGAAGGCGGTGCAGCAAAGCGCGCACGGGTTGGGGCAGGGCGGGGGCGATGCGGCAGTGGATGTGGCGGGGGTGGCCCCGGGGCATACCGATATCTGAATTTCTTCGTTGGCGCGGCGGGCCGAGGTTTCTACGCTGGGGGGTTTGTGACCTGCCTTCGGGCCTTTGTTTCGGGACCCCACCATGACCTCATCTTCCGCACCCGCCACGCCGGCGCCACGCGCGCCGCGCACCCTTCAACTCGGCCTGGTGCTGCACGGCGTGGGTGCCGGTTGGGGCGACTGGCGCCACCCGGACGCGGTGACCGACGCCAGCACCAATTTCGCGTTCTACAAGGCCCAGGCGCAGCTGGCCGAGCAGGCGCGGTTCACCTTCCTGTTCGTGGCCGACAGCGTGCACATCACGCCGCGCTCCAGCCCGCACTACCTCAACCGCTTCGAGCCCATCACCATCCTGTCGGCCCTGGCGGCCGTCACCTCGCACATCGGCCTGGTGGCCACGCTCACCGCCAGCTACAGCGAGCCCTTCACGGTGGCGCGGCAGTTCGCCTCGCTCGACCACATCAGCGGCGGGCGCGCGGGCTGGAACGTGGTCACGTCGTGGCTGGACGGCAGCGCGCGCAACTACAGCCGCCAGGAGCACTACGCCCACGACGTGCGCTACCGCCTGGCGGGCGAGCACCTGGATGTGGTGCAGGGCCTGTGGGACTCGTGGGAGGACGACGCCCTGGTGCACGACAAGGCCACCGGCCAGTTCTTCGACGAAGGCAAGCTGCACAAGCTGGACCACCAGGGCGAGTTCTTTGCGGTGGAAGGGCCGCTGAACATCGCCCGCTCTCGCCAGGGGCAGCCCGTGATCTTTCAGGCCGGCGCCTCGCACGACGGCAAGACCTTTGCCGCGCAGCGGGCCGACGCCATCTTCTTCCATGCCGACACGTTCGAGGACGCCCAGGCCTACTACCGGGACGTGAAGGCCCGTGTACGGGCCGAGGGGCGCAACCCCGACGAGGTGTTTCTGCTGCCTGGCTTTCGGCCCATCGTCGGCCGCACGGAGCAGGAGGCGGAGCAGCGTTACGAAGAGCTGGCTGCGCTCGTGCCCATCGAGAACGCCATCGCCGCGCTGGCGCGTCCGTTCAGCGACCACGACTTCACGCAGTACCCGCTGGACGAACCCTTCCCGGACCTGGGCGACCTGGGCCGCAACAGCCAGCAAAGCGCGAGCGACCGCATCAAGCAGCACGCCCGCGAGCACGGCCTGACGCTGCGCGAGGTGGCGCTGTGGCACGCCCGGCCCAAGCGCACCTTCGTCGGCACGGCGGAGCAGGTCGCCGATGAAATCCAGCGCTGGTTCGAGGGCGGCGCGGCCGATGGCTTCAACTTCTTCGAGGCGCTGCCCAACACCTCGCTCAAGGCCTTTGTCGAGCTGGCCGTGCCGGTGCTGCAGGCGCGCGGGCTGCTGCGCACCGAGTACGCTGCCGAGACCCTGCGCGGCAATCTGAGCCTGCCGGTGCCGGAGAACCGGTACACCGCACGGCGCAACGGGGCGGCGCGGGCGGCTGCTGCACCCGACGCCCCGTCCGCGTCGACGGTGCCCAGCGCTCAGGACGCCGTGCCTGCATGACGCTGGCCGCAGCCGCGACAGGGCTTGATCCGGCCAGTGATCGGCACCCCGGTGGGTGATTGACGCCCCGGGGTCCGTGAAGGAGTGGGCAGCCAGCCCGCGCCTGGCAGCACAGGGGCTGCTAGTTCTGAATGAAAATGGTCTCTATCGCTTGATGGGCAAGCGCTGACAGCTATTGAAATGATAGCGATGGCCTGGCGCCCGCCGCTGGCGCATCACCGCGGCAGGCAGCCCGCCAGGCCCTTGTCCGCCGCCACATCGGCCAGCGCCAACGGCGTGGTCTCGTCGTTGTGCGGCGGCGTCTTGGTCAGCCGCACGCCGTTGTTCCAGCGCCACCGCTGGCCATCGAAGCTGTAGACGAAGGTGTGGGTGCGGTTGGAGCGCAGGTGCGCGGGCGTCAGCGTAATGGCCGCCGCCTGGGCCTGCGACCCGGCGCTGGCCTGCGCCACGTTGTCCTTGACAACGATCTTGCCCACGTACGGCGTGATGGGCGACTCGGTGCGCGTGACCTCGCGCTGCACCTGTGCGGGGCTGTAGCCGGTCTGCGTCCACTGACCTTCGTTGTCGGGCTGCACCGTGCGCTCCCGGCCTGCCAGCGACTGCGTGCAGGCGGCCACCAGCGTGTCGAAGTCTGCCTCGGTCGTGCTGGCAACTGCAGGCACGGCAGCCTGGCTGCCCAGGCCACCACCCACCCTGTCGCAGGCCGCCAGTGCCACCCCAGCGGCCACCACGGCCACGCAGCGCGCGGCACGCTGCAGTCTGCGGTCGGTGATGCTGGTCACGGTTGATGTGGGGGAGCGGGAAGACGGGTTCAGGAGGTTTGGCACCGGCCCATTGTGGCCGGGCTGCCCGCAGCTGCCTTGACCTGCATCAAGCGTGCGTGTTGCCGCTGGTTCCGTCGGTCCTGTCGTTCGCGGGGCCGCCGTCCCGCGCGCCGCGCACCGCCAGGGGCAGCCACACGCTGGCGGCCAGCCCCGTGGCCTGCGCACCGGGTTCTGCTTCGCGCAGCTCCAGCCGTCCGCCCATCAGCTGCGCATAACGCGCCACGATGGACAGCCCCAGGCCCGCGCCCTGGCCCAGTTGCAGGCCCGGGTCGCCCTGCGCCCAGCGCTGCTGCAGCTGCCCGGCCAGGTCGGGGCCCACGCCGGGGCCGTTGTCGGCCACGCACAGCACGGCGTGCTCGGCCTGTAGGTGCAGCGACACGGTGATGCGCGGCGGCTGGCCGCGGCCGTAGCGCAGCGCGTTGTCGAGCAGGTTGTGCAGGATGCCCTCCACCAGCGCCAGGTTGGCTTGCACTGCCACGGCGTGGTCCAGCCCCTCGGCACCCAGGTCCACGCCCAGCGCATCGGCGCGCGGCAGGTAGCGCAGCACGACCTCACGCACGGCGGTGTTCAGTGCCAGGGGCTGCAGCGCCAGCGCGATGCCGCCTTCGGTCGCCCGGGCCAGGGCCAGCAGTTGGTCCACGGTGCGGCTCGCGCGCTGCTCGGCGGCCGCGATGCCTTCCAGTTCACTGCGCCACACGGCGGGGTCACTGTGCGCCAGCGCGTGCGCCGCCTGGGTGCGGATGCCGGCCAGCGGCGTGCGCAGCTCGTGCGCCACGTTGCCGGCAAATTCGCGCTGCGCATGCAGGCTTTGCTGCACGCGGGCCAGCAGGCCGTCCAGCGCCTCGCCCAGGCGCTGGACGTCGCTGGTGGCGGCGCCCTGCGTCAGGGCCTGGGGCAGCGGCTGCAGGTCGGCCGCGTCGCGGCGGTCCATGGCGTCCTGCAGGTCGCTCAGCGGCCGCAGGTCGCGCTCGATGCCGCGCAGCAGCCACGAGCCCAGCGCCACCAGCAGCCACAGCTGCGCCAGGCCCGAATACACCAGCAGCCGGCGCAGCAGCTGCGTGCGTTCCGCCGTGGTCTGCGCCATCACCACGGTGAAGGGCTGCGGCCCGTCGATGCGCAGGCTCACCCGGCGCAGCTCCCGGCCGTCGCGCCGCAGCGGCGAGAAGGTGTGCGTGCTGCCGGGCGCAACGCCGTCGGGGGCCAGGTCCGCCTCGCCCGCCACCAGCGCGCCGCCGTCGCCATACACCGCAAACCACACGGTCTCGCTCTGGTCGAACCGCAGCAGCCCGACCTCGCGCTGTGTCAGGTCCAGCTGCAGCGGCGCCGTGCCGGGTGCCGCGTCGCCGCCGCGCACGTGCGCCGCCAGTGCATGCGCGTCGTCCAGCAGCGCGCGGTCGAAGGCCTCCGCCACGAAATGGTTGCCCACGCCCAGCACCACGGTGCTGCCCAGGCCCCAGATCAGCACCAGCGACAGCAGCACGTGCCGCCCGATGCGCTCGCGCAGGGCGGGGCGCTGGCGCGCGGGCGTCGTGTCAGCGGGGCGTGGCACTGCGCTCCACCTGCGATGCACGAGGCCGGCGCCGCGCAAGGGCCTCGGCGGGGCGGTGCCTCATTCTTCCTCCAGCAGGTAGCCCAGCCCGCGCAGCGTGCGGATGGCCGCGCCGCTGCCCGCGATCTTGCGGCGCAGGCGCGAGAACGACGCCTCCAGCGCGTTCTCGCCCAGCGCCTCGCCGGCATCGGACAGGCGCGACGACAGATCGCTCTTGCTCAGCACGCGGCCGGGCGGGGTCATCAGCTCCCACAGCAGGTCGAACTCGCGCGCGGGCAACTCCAGCGGCTGCCCGGCCACGCTCACGCGGCGGGCCTGCCGGTCCAGCGCCAGCTGGCCCACGGTCACCAGGTCGGCCGTGCCGCTGGCGCGGCGCAGCAGGGCGCGCAGGCGGGCTTCAACTTCCTTGAGTTCGTAGGGCTTGCCCAGGTAGTCGTCGGCCCCGGCGTCCAGGCCGGCGATGCGCTCTTCGGTGCTGTCGCGCGCGCTGAGCACCAGCACCGGCGTGCGGTCGCCGCGGGCGCGGGCGCTGCGCAGGGCGGTGAGGCCGCTGCCCAGGCCGCTGCGCGCGTGCGCTGCATGGGGCAGGTTCAGGTCCAGCAGCACGGCGTCGAACGCCTGCACGGCCCACCAGTGCTGGGCCTCTTCCACCGTGTGGGCCAGCTCGACGCGGTGGCCTGCGTTTTCAAGGCCCCGGGCCATGGTGCGGCTGAGCACCGGGTCGTCTTCCACCAGAAGGAGGCGCATGGTCGGTTCAAAGTTCTACGTGGAATTACGCATGGCCCAGATCAGCCAGCGATCAGGTTCGGTGGGGATAGTTGCGCCGTCAGCATACCCCAGCCACCGGTGCGGACCGGCTCGCCGGGGTGTCCCCCACAAGCTTTTCTGGAGACAACATTTCATGGTCAACCGCAACTTAGCCAGGGGCGTCGTCCTCATGGCGCTGGCGCTGGGCTTTGGCCTGCCGTCGGTGGGCTATTCGCTGGGCAAGCTCAGCCACGCCGGGCCCGGCCTGTTCCCGTTCATCGTGAGCTGCATGCTGTTCGCCATCGGCGTGATCACCGTGGTGCGCTCGCGGCTGGTGGCGCCGGCGCCGCTGAATTTCCAGGTGCGCAACATCTCGATCATCCTGGGCAGCCTGTGCGGCTTTGCGGCGCTGTCGCACTACGTGAACATGATCGCGGGCATCGTGTTCCTGGTGTTCTGCTCGGGGTTTGCGGGCACGTCGTACTCGGTGGTGCGCAACCTCAAGATCGCCGCGGTGCTGGTGGGCATCGCCTTCATGTTCCAGAAGCTTCTGGGCGTCAACCTGCCGCTGTTCTGAGAGCACCACCATGGAAGTCCTCCACAACCTCGCGTTCGGCTTCGGCCACGCGCTCACGCTGCAGAACCTGATGTTCTGCGCCCTCGGCTGCACCGTGGGCACCCTGGTGGGCCTGCTGCCGGGCCTCGGCCCGCTGGCCACCATCAGCCTGCTGCTGCCGCTGACCTATTCCATCGACACCACCGGCGCGCTCATCATGCTGGCCGGCATCTACTACGGGGCGCAGTACGGCGACAGCGTGAGCGCCATCACCATGAAGATCCCGCACGCCAGTTCCATCGTGGCGTGCATCGACGGGTACCAGATGACCTTGAAAGGCAAGACGGGCCTGGCGCTGTTCACGGCGGGGGTGTCGAGCTTCATCGGCGGCACGGTGGCCATCCTGGTGCTGACCTTCCTCGCGCCCAGCCTGGGCGAGGTGGCCTTCCTGTTCGGCCCTGCGGACTACTGCGCGCTGATGCTGGTGGGCTTCGTGTGCGTGAGCTTCGTGACCACCGGCAGCCTGCTCAACGGCCTGGCCATGTGCATGGTGGGCGTGCTGCTGGGCTCGATCGGGACCGACGTGAACAGCGGCACGGCCCGCTTCACGCTGGACATGCCCTTCCTGGCCGACGGCGTGGGGATCGTGAGCATTGCGCTCGGGTGCTTCGGCATCGCCGAGATCACCAAGAACCTGGATGCGCGTGAAGAGCGCTCGCCCTTCAACGGCACGATCAAGCTCATCCCCACCTGGCCCGAATTCAAGCGCATCATCCCCAGCGCGCTGCGGGGCAGCGTGGTGGGCTCCATCCTGGGCATCCTGCCCGGCGGCGGCCCGACGATCGCCCAGTTCGCAGCCTACGCGCTCGACAAGAAGGTCAGCAAGTACAAGCACGAGATCGGCAACGGCTCCATCGAAGGCGTGGCCGGCCAGGCCGCTGCCGACGAGGCTGCCGCCCGCACCAGCTTCATCCCGCTGATGAGCATCGGCATCCCCGAGAACGCCGTGATGGCGCTGATGATGGCCGCGTTCATCATCAAGGGCATCCAGCCCGGCCCCAACATGATCGCCGGCCACCCCGAGCTGTTCTGGGGCCTGGTCGCCAGCATGTGGATCGGTAACTGCTTCCTGCTGATCCTGAACGTGCCGCTGGTGCGCTACTGGCTGTCGGTGTTCAAGATCCCGTACAACGTGCTGTTCCCGGCCATTTTGTTCTTCTGCTGCATCGGCACGTACAGCATCAACAACAACCTGGACGACGTGTTCATCACCGTGGCCTTCGGTGCACTGGGATACCTGTTCATGCGGCTCGAGATGGACCCGTCGCCGCTCATGCTGGGCTTCATCCTGGGCCCCATGCTGGAGGAGAACTTCCGCCGCTCCATGCTGCTGTCGCGCGGCAGCTTCGATGTGTTCGTCAACCGCCCCATCAGCGGCACGCTCATCGGCCTGATCGTGCTGTTCATCGCCTGGCAGACATTCGGCTTCTTCCGCCAGCGCGGAAAGGCCAAAGAACTGGAGGTGGTGGCACCGGCTGCGACCTGACGCCACCTGAAGAGACCACCTCAACGACCTGACAGATTGACTCTCTGTAAGCTGCCCCGGCAGCCTTGACAAGGCCGGTCACCCTGCGTGACCGGCCTTTTTTTTATCGCTGTGTCGCCCCAAAATGAAAAGCGGCCCCCTCGGGGGGCAGCGACCACACGAGGTGGGGAGCGTGGGGGTCATTTCTCACGCTTGCCACCACGTCGGCAGCAACGCCCGCACCTCGCTGCGCCCGAACCGGTCGTCCATCAGGTGCACCACGCCCTCGTCGCTGGGCGTGCGGATCACGCGGCCCGCCGCCTGCACCACCTTCTGCAGGCCGGGGTACAGGTAGGTGTAGTCGTATCCGTCGCCGAACAGGGCCTGCATGCGCTGGCGGATCTGTTCGTTGACCGGGTTGACCTGCGGCAGGCCCAGCGTGGCCAGGAAGGCGCCGATCAGCCGGCGCCCGGGCAGGTCGATGCCTTCTGCAAACGCGCCGCCCAGCACCGCGAACGCAATGCCTTCGCTGGTGTCGGTGAAGCGGTCCAGGAACTGCCGCTGCTCGGCCTCCAGCATGCGGCGCGACTGGCGCCAGTGCGGCAGGTGCGGGTGGTTGCGCTCGAACACATCGGCCACCTGCTGCAGATACTCGTAGCTGCTGAAGAACGCGAGGTAGTTGCCCGGCCGCGCGGTGAACTGCCGCGCCATCAGGTCGGCAATGGGCGCCAGCGACGCATTGCGGTCCGGGTAGCGGGTGGAGATGTGGCGGGCCACCTGCACCTGCAGCTGCGCGCTGGCAAAAGGCGACTCCACATCCACCCACACATGCTGGTCGGGCAGGCCCAGCAGGTCGCCGTAGTAGCGCGCGGGCTGCAGCGTGGCCGAAAACAGCGTGCTGGTGTGCGCAGCCTGCAGGCGCGGCTGCAGGAAGGGCGCGGGCACCACGTTGCGGATGCACAGCGTGGAGCCGCCCGGCGCCGGTGCCTTGCCGGCTGTGCGCTGCGGGTGATGCGGGCGCTGCGTGGGCTGGTGGGGCTGGGTGATGTCCACCAGCGAATGCGTGTCCAGCAGCTCCGCCATGCGCACCAGGTGCAGCGCATCGAAGTAGAAGGCCTGCAGCGCCGCATCGGGCTCGGCCGGGTGGTCGGCAAAGTGGTCCGACAGCGTGCTGCCGCACTGCTGCAGCACGGCCAGCAGCTTGTCGGGGAAGGCATCGAAGACCGCGTAGTGGGCGCCAGCCGCGGTTTGTTCTTTGTCCAGCGCGACCCAGCAGCGGCGCACCTTGTCCAGCGCATTTTTCACGGCGGGGTGGCGCGTGGCGGCGGGCGACTGGCGGGCCAGCGCCAGGCTGTCCGGGCGCAGCTCGGCGGTGTACATCTTGCGGCCGCGTTCCACCAGGTTGTGGGCCTCGTCCACCAGCAGCGCGGCGCGCCACTGGTTGGCCTGCGTCAGGCCATGCAGCAGGCCGCCCAGGTCGAAGTAGTAGTTGTAGTCGCCCACCACCACATCGGCCCAGCGCGCGAGTTCCTGGCTCAGGTAGTAGGGGCAGACCTGGTGGGCCAGCGCCACCTCGCGCACGCGGGCCTGCAGCAGCGGGGCCGGGGCCTGGCTGCCGCCTTCGGTGGCTGGGGCCACGGCGGCGGCGCGGGCCGCAGGCAGCCGGTCGTAGAAGCCCTGCGCCAGCGGGCACGACTCGCCGTGGCAGGCCTTGTCGGGGTGTTCGCAGGACTTGTCGCGCGCCACCAGCTCCAGCACGCGCAGCGGCAGGCCGGGGGCCGCGGTGGCAGGTGGGGCCAGGCGTTGCAGCGCATCCAGCGCCATCTGCCGGCCGGAGGTCTTGGCGGCCAGAAAGAACACCTTGTCGATCTGCTGCCCCGGCATGGCCTTGAGCAGCGGGAACAGCGTGCCCATGGTCTTGCCGATGCCCGTGGGCGCCTGGGCCAGCAGGCAGCGGCCCGACGCAGCGGCCTTGTACACCGCCTCGGCCAGCGGGCGCTGCCCGGCGCGAAAGGTGCCGAACGGAAACGCCAGCGCACCCAGGGCCGCATCGCGCACCGCACGGTGCGCCACCTGGGCATCGGCCCAGGCGAGGAACCGCTCGCACTGCGCCTCGAAGTGCTGCTGCAGGTCGGCCGCGGTGTGGCGGTCGGTGAACACGGTTTCCTTTTGCGTGCCGATGTCGAAGTACACCAGTGCCAGGTCGATGTGGCTCCAGCCCTCCTGCTGGCACAGCAGCCAGCCGTAGATGCGCGCCTGCGCCCAGTGCAGCGCGCGGTGCGATGCGGGTTGACGGTCCAGGCGGCCCTTGAAGGTCTTGACCTCGTCCAGGCGCTGCTGCGCCGCATCGACGCCATCGGCCCGGCCGCGCACGCGCAGCGTCTTGTACTGGCCCGCCAATGCCACTTCGGCGCGGTAGCCAGCGCCCCGGCGCGTGGCCACGGTGGCATGGCCCGCGATGCCCTCCAGCGCCGTGGGCGCCGGGGTGAAGCGCAGGTCGAGGTCGCCCTGCTTGGCGGTGAACTCGCACAGCTCGCGCACCGCCACGGTGTAGGTCATGGCGGGGGCTCGGCGCAGGGTGGGGCGGGGAGGTCGCCGGCCAGCGTGTCGCCGGTGGCCGAGGCGTCGTTGGCCGATGCATCGTTGGCAGGCACCGCGGTCTGCCCTGCCGCATGCCCCGCCGTCTGCTCCGCAGCTTCTGCGGCCTCGCCCAGGTGGGCCTGTGCCAGCTCGGCCTCGCTGCGCATCGGCGTGGCCTTGCACAGCGCCATCCACACTGCGAAGGGCAGGGCGCAGCTGGCATGCCGCGCGGGCCGCAGCAGCTCGAACCGGCTGTGCGCGCCATCGTCCAGCTTGCCGTGCAGCACCCAGATACCGAAGTGCTCCGGGATCTCCTCCGGCTGGGCGATGCCTGCCGGGAACACGTAGTAGCACTCCTCGCACAGCCACTGGTAGGCCTGGCGCTTGGCGTCGTGCCGCAGGTCCGACAGCAGGTCGGCCCGGCTCGCTTTGACCTCGTGCACCATGGGCTGCAGGTAGGCCGGCACGGACGTGTTGCGCACCGAAAACAGGTCGGGCCGCGCCATGCGCCACACGTTGGCGGCGGCGCGGGCTGCGGGCGAATCGGTGTCTTCGCTCCACAGCGGGGTGCTGCGGCCATGGCCGATGGGGGTGGGGACGGTCGGCAGGGCGGCGTCCGCCGCGGGGAGCGTCTGCGGCGCCGGCCCGTCCACCACCGCGCGCAGTGACAGCTCGCGCCACACGATGCGCCCCGCCGCCAGCAGGTGCTCGGCGAACCTGGCGGCCAGCCGGTCGTGCGTGCTCAGCGCCCGCACGCTGCGCTGGCGTGCCACGGCCAGCGTGCGGATGCCCTCGTCGGTGAGCCGCAGGGACTCGAACCCCTCGGGCGACACCTGCAGCACCACCAGTTGCGCGGCCAGCAGGTCGATCTCCAGCGCGTCCTTGCACGGCCAACCCGCCGAGCGCCAGATTTGCATGAGGCGCGTGCGGTGAAAGCGGGTGAGCTGGATGGCGGGCGCAGGGGCCGATGCGGGGGAGGACAGAGCCGTCATGGGGTGGTGGGGTCGGCAGGCTGGGCACTGATTTTAATCACAGTACCTGCAGATGCTCAACACGGGGCCGTGATCATGGGGGGCGAGGGGTTTGGGGGGGGTATTTTTGGACTCCATCGCTCACTGCATAAGCGGTAAATGCTATAAAAAATATAGTGCCTTGCGAGAGGGACTGAGGGGGTTCCGAATCTCCTCCTCGCGCCACGATGGCGTTCGGCAATGCCCGGTGACCGGGTGCACCACCGCACCGATTCGCCCTGCACGGTATTGGCCGCGACCGAGGCAGGCGATGCAAAGCAGAGCGCGTGCATCGCGCCGGTCAACCAGCGCTATCGCAGTCAGTGCGCCCGTTTCGCGTGGCGCCTGATGGCTCTGGCTATGGTCAAGGCACCTGGCACCGCAGCACATACCGGGGCCGCGGTGTGACCTGCGTTGGCGCAGAGCTATCTGCGGAATGCGGCCGCCAGCCATGGCGATTGCAGCAAAAAAATCGTTGCGACGGGATGAACTGTTGAATGCATTCAACAAGCGGTTGAATGCCGATGCACGTCCCTAGAATCCGCCGCAACGCAGCCCCACCGATGCGGCAACCCCACGCTGGCGTGCCGCCCAGGCCGGGCCAGCGCAGCCCGCTGACGCAGTGGCCCCCACAGCCACACGCCCTGCATCCACCCCACCACCCACGATCACCGCGTTTTTTGCCAGAGCTTTGCCGACGTGCCGCGCAGCCACCCTGCGCTCGCGCAGCGGCGGGAGGCGCAAGAACCACCACAAGGACACCCACCGTCGATGCGCACCCCTGAACTCGCAGTGCTGGACCTGACCTCGCGCATCGGCGGATACGCACTGGCCCACCTGGGCGTGGCGGGCGCATCGGGCCATGGCGCCTGGGAACGCCTGCCGCTGGGGGAGGTTGCGGGCGCCCCCGAGATCAGCTGGTACCGGCCGGCAGCCCTGGCCGACCTGAAGAAACTGCCTGCGCAGCCCGACGCACTGGCCGTCCTGGTCGGGCCCGGCGTCTTCACCATGCTGCCGGCCATCCTGGCGCTTGGCACCGTGCGTTCCGCGCCCGCGGTCTGGTTCGTTCTCTTGCCCAACGCGGTGATGGAAGACATCGAAATCACCAGGTTCCTGGGCGCCCAACGGCGTGCCGGCGTGCACAAGTACCAGTTGCCCAACAGCGACCCGCAGACGCTGTGGTTCGTGCTGATGGAGCAGATGGGAAAGATCCCGCGCGTCAACGATTATTTCAACGAAGACAGAAGGCCTGACGATATGAGTTCGAATCTGAAGAGTTCCATGGATGCCGCGATGACCATCGACGGCGCACAGGCGGTCGCCCTGGTCGACTACCGCAGCGGCATGTGCCTGGCCCAGGCGGGGGGCGGCATGAACCTGGACCTTGCGGCGGCCGGCAACACCCGGGTGGTGCAGGCCAAGCTCAAGACCATGGAGGCCCTGGGCATCAAGCGCGGCATCGAGGACATCCTCATCACCCTGGCCGACCAGTACCACCTGATCCGCCTGGTGCCCAACAACGACGGGCTGTTCCTGTACCTGGTGCTGGACAAGGCCAAGGGCAATCTGGCCCTGGCCCGCTACAAGCTCACCGACATCGAGCGGTCGTTGAAGGTCTGAGCCGCGCGGCGCGCCCCCCGCGGTGACGGGGGCTGTGCGGGCCGGGTGCGCGGGAAGAGGGCGTCACAGGGCGCCAAGGATGCGCCCCGGATGCGCCCGCTCACCACTCCGCAAAGCTCCCGTCCTTGTGCCGCCACACCGGGTTGCGCCACCGGTGCCCCTGCTGCGCACGTTCGCGCACGTACTCCTCGTTCACCTCGATGCCCAACCCCGGCCCGTTGGGGATGGCCACCATCCCGTCCTCGTACGCAAACACTTGCGGGTTGGACACGTAGTCCATCAGGTCGTTGTCCTGGTTGTAGTGGATGCCCAGGCTTTGCTCCTGGATGAAGGCGTTGTAGCAGACCGCGTCCAGCTGCAGGTTGGCGGCCAGCGCGATGGGGCCCAGGGGGCAGTGCAGGGCCAGGGCCACGTCGTAGGCCTCTGCCATGGTGGCGATCTTGCGGGTTTCGGTGATGCCGCCGGAGTGCGAGGGGTCGGGCTGGATGATGTCGGCATACCCCTCCTGCAGCACGCGCTTGAAGTCCCAGCGGGAGTACAGGCGCTCGCCCAGGGCGATGGGGGTGGACGAGATACGCGCGATCTCTTTCAGCGCCTCTTCGTGCTCGCTGAGCACGGGCTCCTCGATGAACATCAGGCGGTAGGGCTCCAGCTCCTTGATCAGCACCTTGGCCATGGGGCGGTGCACGCGGCCATGGAAGTCCACGCCGATGCCCACATAGGGGCCCACGGCCTCGCGCACCGCGGCCACGTTCTGCAGGCAGCGCTCCACCTTGTCGTAGGTGTCCACAAACTGCATTTCTTCGGTGCCGTTCATCTTCACGGCGGTGAAACCCCGGGCCACGGCGTCCCGTGCCTGCTGGGCGGTTTCGCTGGGGCGGTCGCCGCCGATCCAGCTGTACACGCGGATGCGGTCGCGCACGTTGCCGCCCAGCAGCTCGGACACGGGCACGCCCAGGGCCTTGCCCTTGATGTCCCACAGCGCCTGGTCGATGCCGGCCAGGGCGCTCATGTGCACGCCGCCACCCCGGTAGAAGCCGCCGCGGTACAGCACCGTCCAGTGGTCTTCGATGTGGCGCGGGTCCTTGCCGATGAGGTAGTCGCCCAGCTCTTCGACCGCGGCGGCCACGGTCTGCGCGCGGCCTTCCAGGATGGGCTCGCCCCAGCCGACGATGCCTTCGTCGGTTTCGATTTTCAGAAAGCACCAGCGCGGGGGCACCAGGAATGTGGTCAGTCGGGTGATCTTCATGGGAGGGCGGATGGAAAGGAAGCCGTGGGAATGCGGATGCGGGTGATGAGCGGCAACGCAGCAATAGGACGTCTAGGCAGCCGGGCCCGTGGCGGCATTGGGGTGCGCACCGTGTGCCGGGCTGTAGGCGTCCTGCCACGCGGTGACGAACGCAACGGCCTTGGCGGCCACGTCGCCTGCGCTGTCGCCCGGGCGGTACAGGGCCGAGCCCAGGCCGAAGCCGCTGGCCCCGGCCGCTGCGTAGGTGGCGATGCTCTCGGGCACGATGCCGCCCACCGGCACCAGCGCCATGGGCGGGGTGATGACCGCGCGCCAGGCTTTGAGCACATGCGGCGGCAGCGCCTCGGCCGGAAAGAGCTTGAGCATGTTGGCGCCCGCCGCCAGCGCGGCATAGGCCTCGGTCAGCGTGGCCACGCCGGGTGCGCAGGCCATGCCGGCCGCGCGGGCGGTGCGGATCACCGCGGGGTCGCTGTGGGGCATGACGATGATCTGCCCGCCCGCGGCGGCCACATCGGCACAGGCCTCGGGCGTGAGCACCGTGCCGGCGCCCACCAGGCAGTCGGCGGGCAGCGCATTGCGCAGGGCGCGGATGCTGGCCAGGGGCTGTGGGGAGTTCAGCGGCACCTCGATGATGCGAAACCCCGCGTCGTACAGCACGTGGCCGATGGCCACCACCTCGTGCGGCTGCACGCCGCGCAGGATGGCGATCAGGCCGCAGGCCTGCATGGTGCTGAACAGGTTCTTGTCGATGGGGTTCATGCGGCGTGGCTCCTGGGGAATGGGGTGCGTTCTGCGTCCGTTGCTGCTGGCAGCCCGGCGGCGAGCCCAGCAGCGATGGCGATCTGCCACAGGCCCGTGACGGTGGCCTGCGCAGCGATGGTGGGCTGTGTAAATCCATAGGCCTGCAGGGCGATGGCGTAGCGGCGGCACAGGTCGGCCTCGCCGCACAGCACCAGCGGGATGGGGGCGGCGCCAGTGGGCGGGTGCAGGCGCGCCAGGCTGGCGATCTCGTGCCCGATGAGGATGCCCGACAGGTAGTCCGCCTGCGCCGTGGCGGGCAACGCGCCCGTCAGGCCCAGCGTGCGGGTGCTGAAGATGTGCGACAGCAGGCCCAGCGCCGCATCGCTGCCGCGCGCCACCTGCAGGCCCTGCGCAAAGGCGGCGTCGTCAGGCGCGGCGGGTATTTGCATCGTCTTGCCCAGGATGGTGTGGCCGCGCAGTGCGGCAAACACTTCGCCGGTCATAAAGGTGTGGAACCCCTGGATGCTGCGCCGCGCACTGTCGCCCTGCGCCACCACCCACTTGCTGTGCGTGCCCGGCAGGCCGACCAGCACGGGGCCTGGGCTGGCGACGGATGTGTCGGCCAAGACACCCAGCACCTGCGTTTCCTCACCGCGCATCACGTTGGGCAGGCCGGTGCGCTGCAGCAGCCCGGGCACGATGTGCAGGGGGGTGCCGCTGCCACGCTGCACCACGGTCAGACCGCGCGCGAGGTCGTCCAGCGAGGTGGGGGTGTCCAGGTATTGGGCTTCGCGCCAGCCCTGGGCGCTGCCCACCATGCCGCAGGCCAGCACCGGCACCGAGGGCAGGGTGGCCAGCCAGTCGCCGCAGGCGTCCTGCAACGCACGCTCGAAGGCTGCGCCAGGCTCGGTGGAGTCGGCCTGGCCCGCAGGGGCCGGGGGCAGGTTCATGATGCCCCAGAGTCGGTTGCGTTGCTCCAGCACCTGCCCGTGGGCACCCAGGCGAAAGGCGCGCAGCGAGCTGGTGCCCCAGTCCAGGGCCACCAGGCGGGTGTCCGAGAGGTTGGCGGTGTCGGCCATGGCGTGTTTACCGGCCCCAGCGCAGCACCAGCGGGTCCAGCCGGCGTGCGATGTCGATGAGGCCCCGGCGCACCTCAGGGTGCATGGCCGGAAAGGGGTGGCGGCCCGCCTCGCAGGCGATCACGCCGCCTTCCTTCATCAGCGCCTTGGCGGTCAGGATGCCGCCCTGGCGGTTTTCGTGGTTGATGAGGGGCAGCCAGCGCTGGTACAGCGCGAAAGCCTGGTCCATGTCGCCCTGGCGGTGGGCTTCGATGATGGGGCGGATGCCGTCGGGGAAGGCGCCGCCCGTCATCGCGCCGGTGGCGCCGGCATCCAGATCGGCCAGCAGGGTGATGGCTTCTTCGCCGTCCCACGGGCCTTCGATGGCCGCGCCGCCCAGGCGGATCAGCTCGCGCAGCTTGCTGGCGGCGCCGGGCACTTCGATCTTGAAGTAGGCCAGGTGCTCGATCTCCTGCGCCATGCGGGCCAGGAACGGGGCCGACAGCACGGTGCCGCTCGCGGGTGCGTCCTGCACCATGATCGGAATGCGGATCGCATCGGACACGCGGGCATAGAACTCGTGGATCTGCGCTTCGGGCACGCGGAAGGTAGCACCGTGGTAGGGCGGCATGATCATCACCATGGCGGCGCCCATGTCCTGCGCGGCGCGGCTGCGCTCGGCGCACACGCGGGTGCCGTAGTGGGTGGTGGTGACGATGACCGGCACGCGGCCGGCCACGTGCTCCAGCGAGACGCGGGTCAGCGTCTCGCGCTCGGCGTCGGACAGCGAGAACTGCTCGGAGAAGTTGGCCAGGATGCAGACGCCGTCCACACCGGCGTCGATCATGAAGTCGAGGCAGCGCTTTTGGCTCTCGATGTCCAGGGTGCCGTCTTCATGGAACGTGGTGGGCACCACCGGGAAGATGCCGCGGTAGCGTGGGCTCTGGAGGGAAGGCGTGGCTGGCATGGCGGAGGATGGGTGAAATTTGAATGAAATGCGGCTCTGGCGCTTGTCTGGAAAGCGCTAAAAGCTATGAAATATGTAGCGCGTCCTGTAGCGGATGGGCCACCGGTATCAGTGAGAGTGGCGAGGGACGGCGGCGCCGCGGCAGCCGACGAGGAAGTCGAAGTCGCAGCCGTCGTCGGCCTGCAGCACGTGGTCCACATACAGGCGCTGGTAGCCACCGCGCCCGCCCATGTCGGTGCTGGCCAACGCGGCCAGGCGCGCGGCCAGTTCCTCGTCGCTGATATCGAGGTGCAGGCGGCCTTGCTCGCAGTCCAGCTCGATGAAATCGCCATCGCGCACGGCGGCCAGCGGGCCACCCGCGGCGGCCTCGGGCGCCACATGCAGCACCACGGTGCCGTACGCCGTGCCGCTCATGCGCGCGTCGGAGATGCGCACCATGTCCTTCACGCCCTGGCGCAGCAGCTTCGGCGGCAGGCCCATGTTGCCCACCTCGGCCATGCCGGGGTAGCCCTTGGGGCCGCAGTTCTTCATCACCATCACGCTGCTGGCGTCGATGTCCAGGTCCTCATCGACGATGCGCTCCTTGTAGTGCTCCAGGTTCTCGAACACCACGGCGCGGCCCCGGTGCTTGAGCAGTTCGGGCGACGCGGCAGAGGGCTTCAGCACCGCGCCACGCGGCGACAGGTTGCCGCGCAGGATGCAGATGCCGCCGTCGGCGATCAGCGGGTTGTCGATGGTGCGGATCACCTCGTCGTTGTACTGGGGCGCCTCGCGCACGTTGTCCCACAGCGTCTTGCCGTTGACGGTCAGTGCGTCGGGGTGGGGCAGCAGGTTGTTTTCGCCCAGGCGGCGCAGCACCGCCGGCAGGCCCCCGGCGTAGTAGAACTCTTCCATCAGGAAGCGGCCCGAGGGCTGCAGGTCCACCAGCGTGGGCGTGCCGCGGCCGATGCGCGTCCAGTCCTCCAGGTCCAGCTGCACGCCGATGCGGCCCGCGATGGCCTTCAGGTGGATGACCGCGTTGGTCGAGCCGCCGATGGCCGCGTTGGTGCGGATCGCGTTCTCGAACGCTTCGCGCGTCAGGATCTTGGAGAGCGTGAGCCCTTCGTGCGCCATCTCCACGATGCGGCGGCCCGACATGTGGGCCAGCACGTAGCGGCGCGAGTCCACCGCGGGTATGGCCGCGTTGTGCGGCAGCGATGTGCCCAGCGACTCGGCCATGCAGGCCATGGTGCTGGCCGTGCCCATGGTGTTGCAGGTGCCGGCGGAGCGGGACATGCCGGCCTCGGCCGCGAAGAACTGGTGCTCGTTGATCTCGCCGGCCTTCAGCGATTCGTGCAGGCGCCACACGGCCGTGCCCGAGCCGATGTCCTTGCCGTCGAGCTTGCCGTTGAGCATGGGCCCGCCCGTGACCACGATGGCCGGCACGTCGCAGCTGGCCGCGCCCATCAGCAGCGCGGGCGTGGTCTTGTCGCAGCCCACCAGCAGCACCACTGCGTCGATGGGGTTGCCGCGAATGGCTTCTTCCACGTCCATGCTGGCCAAGTTGCGCGTGAGCATGGCCGTGGGGCGCAAGTTGGATTCGCCGTTGGAGAACACCGGGAACTCGACCGGAAAGCCGCCCGCCTCGTAGATGCCGCGCTTGACGTGCTCGGCGATCTTGCGAAAGTGCGCGTTGCAGGGCGTGAGCTCTGACCAGGTGTTGCAGATGCCGATGATCGGGCGGCCGTCGAACTCATGGTCCGGAATGCCCTGGTTCTTCATCCAGCTGCGGTACATGAAGCCGTTCTTGTCGGCGGTGCCGAACCATTCGGCGGAGCGGAGTTTGCGCGGGGTGTTGGTCATTGTGGATGCGGATCAGGGAGAAGATGGGTAAAGGTCAGGACCGCTTGCCGGAGCGGCGCGTGAGCAGGCGCTGCAGCAGGCAGAAGACGAACAGCAGCACGCCGACGACGATGCGGGTCCACCACGAGCTGAGCGTGCCGTCGAACGAGATCAGGGTCTGGATGATTCCGAGCATCAGCACGCCGAACAGCGTGCCCACCACGTAGCCGACGCCACCGGTGAGCAGGGTGCCGCCGATCACCACGGCGGCGATGGCGTCAAGCTCCATGCCCACGGCATGCAGGCCGTAGCCCGAGAGCATGTAGAACGTGAACACCACGCCCGCCAGCGCCGAGCAAAAGCCCGAGAGCGTGTACACCCCGATCAGCGTGGCGCGCACGGGCAGGCCCATCAGCACGGCGGAGTTCTCGCTGCCACCCACGGCATACACAGCGCGGCCGAACGGCGTGCAGTGCGCGACGAACAGCGCCGCCAGCAGCACCGCGATGGCGATCAGCGCGCCCAGCGACAGCGAGACACCCTCCCACAGCGGCAGGCGCCACTGCGAGATCTCGGAATACGCCTCGTGCGTGATGCTGATCGAGTCGATGCTGATGAGGTAGCACAGCCCCCGCGCGAGGAACATGCCCGCCAGCGTCACGATGAACGGCTGCAGCCGAAACCGCTCGATCAGGAAGCCCATGAAAGCGCCGAACAGCGTGCCCATCAGCAGCACCACCGGCACGGCCACCAGCGGGCTCCAGCCCTTGTGCTCCACCAGCGCGGCCAGCACCATGGTGGTCAGCGCCACCACCGAGCCCACCGACAGGTCGATGCCGCCCGACAGGATCACGAACGTCATGCCCACCGCCACGATGATGAGAAAAGCGTTGTCGATCAGCAGGTTGAGGAACACCTGGGCCGAGAAGAACCCGGTGTACATCACCGAGCCCAGCGTCGCCATGGCCATGAACAGCGAGATGGTGGCGGCCAGCGGCAGGTACTTGGGGTTGAGCCGCGAGCGTGTGCCGGCGGCCTGGGGCGCGGATGAGGAGGCCATGGTGCTCAAGCCTGCGGTCTTCGGAACGGCGCTCATGACAGGGCCCCCGCGCCTGGTCGGCGTGCGATGGCGCCGACCTGCGCGCGAAACTCGGGCGACTGCAGCAGCATCACGATGAACACCACCACAGCCTTGACCACCAGGTTGACCTCGGGCGGCACGCCCAGCGAGTAGATGGCATAGGTCAGCGTCTGGATGATGAGCGCGCCGATCACGCTGCCCACCAGGCTGAATCGCCCGCCGGTCAGGGCGGTGCCGCCCAGCGTCACGGCCAGGATGGCATCGAGCTCCAGCAGCTGGCCGGCGTTGTTGCCGTCCGCGCTCTTCACATTGGAGCTGATCAACAGGCCCGCGATGCCCGCGCACACGCCGCAGAGGACGTAGGCCGCCACGGTCAGGCGTCCCGCCTGAACGCCCGCCACGCGCGCCGCTGTGGGGTTGATGCCCACCGCCTGCACGAACAGGCCCAGCGCCGTGCGCGTGACGGCCAGGTACAGCACGGCAAACACGGCCGCCACGATGAACAGCGAGAACGGCAGCCCGGCCAGGTACCCCCCGCCGATGAAGAAGTAGGGCGTGTAGTAGATGGTGATGATCTGCCCGTCGGTGATCAGCTGGGCGATGCCCCGGCCCGCCACCATGAGGATCAGCGTGGCGATGATGGGCTGCATGCCCACGCGCGCCACGAGCACGCCGTTCCACAGCCCGCAGAGCAGGGCCACGCCAATGGCGCCCAGGATGGCCACGGGCAGCGGAAAGCGGCTCTCGGTGCCCGACACCGAGCCGCCGATCATCCAGGCCGCCACGGCGGCGGCAATGGCCACCACCGCACCCACCGAGATGTCGATGCCGCGCGTGGCAATGACCATCGTCATGCCCAGCGACACCAGCACCAGCGGCGCCGCGCGGTTGAGGATGTCGATCAGGCTGCCGTACAGATGCCCGTCGCGCCATTCGATGCGCAAGAAGCTGGCGTTGAAGGCCGTGTTGACGGCCAGCAACAGCAGCAGCGTGATGATGGGCCAGGCCAGGCGGTGGCGCATCAGCGCTGCAAATGGGGAAGGGGTATTGCGTTCTTCAAGCATGTTCGGCAGCGATGAGTTCGTACACGGCGTCTTCGGTGCTGCCGGCGGGCAGCTCGCCGACCTTGCGGCGGTCGCGCAGCACCACGATGCGGTGCGCCACGCGCACCACCTCGCTCATCTCGGACGAGATGAACAGCACGGCCATGCCGGCCTGCGCCAGGCGCAGGATCTGGTCCATGATTTCCTGCTTGGCCGCCACGTCGATGCCGCGGGTGGGCTCGTCCAGAATCAACAGGCGCGGTTCGATCGCCATCCAGCGCGCGAGGATGGCCTTTTGCTGGTTGCCGCCCGACAGCAGGCCGATGGGCGTGTCCACGCTCGCGGTCTTGATGCCCAGCAGCTGCACGTAGCGGTCGGCGATGGCCGTCTGCTCGGCGCGCGAGAGGAACTTGCCCACGCCCATGCGCGCCTGCAGCGCCAGGGCGATGTTCTCGCGCACCGACAGCTCGGCCACGATGCCGTCCGTCTTGCGCTCTTCGGGGCACAGCGCC
Source organism: Acidovorax sp. Leaf191 (assembly GCF_001424425.1). GTDB lineage: Bacteria > Pseudomonadota > Gammaproteobacteria > Burkholderiales > Burkholderiaceae_C > Acidovorax. Next base: position 214,063 of record NZ_LMPT01000019.1, on the reverse strand, counting down.
AGGCCCTGGCGGATGGCGTCCATGGGGTTGGAAAAGCTCACCGCCTTGCCGTCGATGCGCAGCATGCCGCGGTCGGGCTGCTCCAGCCCGAACAGCAGGCGCGCCAGCTCGGTGCGGCCCGCGCCCAGCAGGCCCGCCAGGCCCACCACTTCGCCCGCGCGGATCTGCAGGTCCAGCGGCTGCAGCTGGCCGGTCTGCCCCAGGCCTTCGGTCTGCAGCAGCGCGGTGTCCGATGCGTTCGCCACGGGGGGCGGCGATGTCTGCGCGGCCTGCGCAGCCAGGTCGCGGCCCAGCATGGCGGCGATCAGGGCCTGGGGGCCCAGGTCGTTGACGGCCCATTCGCCCACCCAGGTGCCGTTGCGTAGCACGGTGATGCGGTCCGACACGGCATACACCTGGTTCAGGAAGTGCGTCACGAACACGATCGACAGGCCCTCGCCACGCAGCCGGCGCAGCACCTCGAAGAGCTTTTGCACCTCGTCGTCGTCCAGGCTGGAGGTGGGCTCGTCCAGGATGAGCACGCGCGCTTCGATGCTCAACGCGCGGGCAATGGCCACCAGCTGCTGCACGGCCACGGGGTAGTCCGACAGCAGGCGCGTCACGTCGATGTTCAGCCCAATGCGCGCCACCAGCTCGCGCGAGCGCTGGTGCATCAGCGCCCAGTCGATGCGAAAGCCCTGCGCGATGCCGCAGCGCGGGTAGCGGCCCGCAAAGATGTTCTCGGCCACCGAGAGGTTGGGGCAGAGGTTGACCTCCTGGTACACGGTGCTGATGCCCAGGCGCTGCGCGGCCAGCGGCGAGTCGGGCCACACCGCATCATCCCCCAGCCGCATCTGCCCGCCGCTGGGCTTGATCACGCCCGTCAACACCTTGATGAGCGTGGACTTGCCCGCACCGTTCTGCCCCATCAGCGCATGGATCTCGCCGGGGTACAGGCGCAACTGCACATCGCGCAGAACGGGGATGCCCGCGAACTGCTTGTGGATGCCCGTGAGTTCGAGCACGGGAAGGGGAGGCGTATTCATGGGGATTTGCGATGTCGTGGTCAGGCCGACAGCCGGCGATATGGGCGCGGCGCAGGCCAGCGCCCCCGCGCAAGGGCCGCCCCGCCGCGCTGGGGGCGTCCCCCTCCCGACTCGCGTAGCGAGACGAGAGAGGGGGAAGGCGCGAAGCGACTCAGGGGGAGCTTCATGTCAGGCTTTGTTCTTGTTGTAGACGTCAACGAGCACGGCAGCCAGCAGCACCACACCCTTGATCACCTGCTGGTAGTCGATGCCGATGCCCAGGATGGACATGCCGTTGTTCATCACGCCCATCACGAACGCGCCGATCACCGCACCCATCACCTTGCCCACACCGCCCGAGGCAGACGCACCGCCGATGAAGCAGGCCGCGATCACATCGAGCTCGAAGCCCAGGCCCGCCTTGGGCGTGGCGGTGTTCAGACGCGCGGCGAACACCAGGCCCGCCAGCGCCGCCAGCACGCCCATGTTGACGAAGGCGTAGAACGACAGCCGTTCGGTCTTGATGCCCGAGAGCTTGGCCGCCTTTTCGTTGCCGCCCATGGCGTAGATGCGCCGGCCGATGGTGGTGCGGCTGGTGATGAAGTCGAACAGCACGATCAGCAGCGCCATCACGATGAGCACATTGGGCAGGCCCTTGTACGAGGCCAGCAGGTAGCTGAAGTAGATGAGCAGTGCGGCAAACACCGCGGTGCGTGCCAGGAAGAATGCGGTGGGCTCCACATGCACGCCGTGGCGCAGCCGGTTGGCCCGGGCGCGCAGGCCGGCCACCACCAGCGCGGCCGCCACGGCCACGCCCAGCAGCAGCGATGTGAGCTTGAGCCCCTCCACGCTGAACAGGTCGGGCATGAAGCCCGAGCTCAGCATCTGGAACGCTTCAGGAAAGGGACCCACCGACTGCCCGGCCAGCAGCGCCAGCGCCAGGCCCTTGAAGACCAGCATGCCGGCCAGCGTGACGATGAACGAAGGAATGCGCGAGAACGCCACGAACCAGCCCTGCACCGCACCGATGAGGCCGCCGCAGGCCAGGCAGGCCAGCGTGGCGGGCACGAAGTGCCACTGGTACTGCACCATCAGCACCGCAGCCAGCGCGCCGATGAAGCCGCACACGGAGCCCACCGACAGGTCGATGTGCCCCGCCACGATCACCAGCAGCATGCCCAGCGCCATGATGACGATGTAGCTGTTTTGCAGCACCAGGTTGGTGAGGTTGAGCGGCTGCATCAGCGTGCCGTCCGTCATGTACTGGAAGAAGCCCATGATGGCGACCAGCGTGATCAACATGCCGTACTCGCGCAGGTTGTGCTTGGCGTGGTCCAGCAGCGAACGGGTGGGGCGCGCGGGCGCACCCGGTGCAGGCGCGGCCGCAGCGGAGGCAGTGGGGGAGGAAGTGGTTGTCTGGCTCATATCGTTTATCTGTTGCGCTCGTTTCGCTGTTTTTGGCTCTGGGCCTCTGAGACTGGCGCGATCCAGGCCAGTGCGCCCGTGGAACTGGCTTTGCCAGGCCACCGGGTGCGTCCCCCTCCCGCATCGCGCAGCGAGGCGAGAGAGGGGGAAGGCGCGAAGCGACTCAGGGGGTGCTTCATCGGACAATCACGCGCATGATCTTTTCCTGCGATGCTTCGGCGGTCGGCATCTCGGCCACGAAGCGCCCCTCGTTCATCACGTACAGGCGGTCGGTGATGCCCAGCAGCTCGGGCATCTCCGACGAGATCACGATCACGCACTTGCCCTCGGCCGCCAGTTGGGCGATCAGGGTGTAGATCTCGTACTTGGCGCCCACGTCGATGCCGCGGGTGGGCTCGTCGAGGATGAGCACCTCGGGGTTGGTGAAGAGCCATTTGCTCAGCACCACCTTCTGCTGGTTGCCGCCCGAGAGATTCAGCGTCTTCTGGTCCACGCCCGAGCAGCGGATGCGCAGCTTCTCGCGGTAGTCCTGCGCCACGCGGTGCTCCTGCCCGCCGTCGATCACGGTGGCGGTGGACACGCCGCCCAGGTTGGCCAGCGACACGTTGAACTGGATGTCCTCGCTCAGCACCAGTCCATTGCCCTTGCGGTCTTCGGTCACGTAGGCCAGGCCGTGGGCCACGGCCTTTTCCACAGTGCTCACATCGATGGGCCGGCCGTGCAGCAGCACCTGGCCGCTGATGCGCTCTCCCCACGAGCGGCCGAAGATGCTCATGGCCAGCTCGGTGCGGCCTGCGCCCATCAGGCCGGCAATGCCCACGATCTCGCCCTTGCGCACCTGCAGGTTCACGCCCTTGATGAAGGCACGGTCGGGGCGCTGGGGGTGCCAGGCGTGCCAGTCGCGCACTTCGAACACGGTCTCGCCGATGCGGGGCTCGCGCGGCGGGTAGCGGTCGGCCATCTCGCGGCCGACCATGGCCTTGATCACGCGGTCTTCGCTGACCGGCGCTGCGCGGCAGTCCATCGTCTCCACCGTGCTGCCGTCGCGCAGCACGGTGATGGAGTCGGCCACGCGCGAGATTTCGTTGAGCTTGTGCGAGATCAGGATGCAGGTGATGCCCTGGGCCTTGAGCTCCAGCAGCAGGTCCAGCAGCGCCTGGCTGTCGTTCTCGTTCAGGCTGGCGGTGGGCTCGTCCAGGATCAACAGGCGCACCTGGCGCGACAGCGCCTTGGCGATCTCCACCAGCTGCTGCTTGCCCACGCCCAGGTGGGTGACCAGCGTCTCGGGCGATTCGCGCAGGCCCACCTTGTGCAGCAGCGCCTGCGTCTTGCTGTGCGCGGCCATCCAGTCGATGACGCCGTAGCGCGCGGTCTCGTTGCCCAGGAAGATGTTTTCGGCGATGGAGAGCAAAGGCACCAGCGCCAGCTCCTGGTGGATGATGATCACGCCCAGGTGTTCGCTGTCGCGGATGCCGCCGAACTGGCGTTCCTCGCTGTCGTAGACGATCTCGCCGCTGTAGCTGCCGTGCGGGTATACGCCGGACAGCACCTTCATCAGCGTGGACTTGCCAGCGCCGTTCTCGCCGACGATGGCATGGATCTCCCCGGCCTTCACGCGCAGGTTCACCTGGTTCAGGGCCACTACACCGGGGAAGGTTTTGCGGATGTTCCGCATTTCAAGAAGCATGGACTGACTAGGCTCGTACAGGGGGCCGTCTGGGGCCCTGAAAGTCTTGCTGCCGGGTGGTGTCCCGGCAGCGAGGCATGGCGTGGAGCGTTTCACAAAACTCGTCGCAGCGGTTCTGGCTAGGCGCCGGGTCGCAGGCAGTACGCCAGTACGACAAGACCCGGCAACGACGCCAGAAGAGTTTTTGAGACGCTCTGCACTACTTGATCTGCGATTCCTTGTAGTAGCCGCTACCCACCAGGATGGCGTTCCAGTTGGATGCATCGACCGACACCGGCTTGAGCAGGTACGAGGGCACCACCTTCACGCCGTTGTTGTAGGTCTTGGTGTCGTTGATCTCGGGCTGCTTGCCCGACAGCGTGGCGTCCACCATGTTGGCGGCCACCTTGGCCAGCTCGCGCGTGTCCTTGAACACGGTGGAGTACTGCTCGCCCTTCAGGATGGACTTGACCGAAGGCACCTCGGCGTCCTGGCCGCTGACCACGGGGCAGGGCTGCTGCGCGGTGCAGTAGCCCACGCCCTTCAAGGACGACAGGATGCCGATGGACAGGCCGTCGTAGGGCGACAGCACCGCATGCACCTTGTCCTTGCCGTAGTAGGCCGACAGCAGGTTGTCCATGCGCGCCTGGGCGACCGAGCCGTCCCAGCGCAGCGTGCCCACCTTGTTCATGCCCGTCTGCTTGCTGCGCACCACCAGCTTGCCGCTGTCGATGTACGGCTGCAGCACGCTCATCGCGCCGTCGTAGAAGAAGAAGGCGTTGTTGTCGTCGGGCGAACCGCCGAAGAGTTCGATGTTGAACGGGCCCTTGCCTTGCTTGACGCCCAGCTTGTCCACGATGGACGTGGCCTGCAGCACGCCGACCTGGAAGTTGTCGAACGTGGCGTAGTAGTCCACGTTCTTCGAGCCCTTGATCAGGCGGTCGTACGCGATGACCTTCACGCCCTTGTCCGCTGCGTTCTGCAGCACGCGCGAGAGCGTGGTGCCGTCGATGGAGGCGATCACCAGCACCTTGGCGCCCTTGGTGATCATGTTCTCGATCTGCGCCAGCTGGTTGGGGATGTCGTCGTCCGCGTACTGCAGGTCGGTCTTGTAGCCGCGCTCCTTGAGCACCTTGACCATGTTGTCGCCGTCGGCGATCCAGCGCGACGAGGACTTGGTGGGCATCGAGATGCCGATGCTGCCCTTGTCCTGGGCCGATGCCACCGACGTGGCGCCGATGGCTGCGAGCGCCACGGTGGCCAGCGCGGCCTTGAAAATTGCACGCTTCATTTGTTGTCGTCTCCTGTTGTGAATCTTTTGCTTTGAGGGATGCCAGTGGCGTCATGGCCTTTGCAACTGGCGCGGCCCAAGGCCAGTGCCACCGCGCAAGGGCCGCCACGCAGCGAACGCTGCGTTTCACTTGCGGGCGCTGGTGGCGTCCCCCTCAGGGGGAAGACGCCGCAGGCGGCTCAGGGGGGTCAATACTTGCGGTTAGGAAATTCTTTCGCCGCGACCTCCATCGGGAAGATGCCTTCTTCCGTCACGATGCGCTTTTGCACCGTCTTGCCGGCCTTGATGTCCTTGACCGCGCTCATCAGCTGCGGGCCCAGCAGGGGGCTGCACTCCACGCTCACGTTGAGCTTGCCGGCGATCATGGCTTCGAAGGCGCCCTTGACCGCGTCGATGGAGATGATGGTGATGTCCTTGGCGGGCTTCATGCCGGCCTCTTCGATGGCCTGGATCGCGCCGATGGCCATGTCGTCGTTGTGCGCGTACAGCACGTTGATCTTCTTGCCCTCGGCTTTCAGGAAGGCTTCCATCACTTCCTTGCCCTTGGCGCGGGTGAAGTCGCCGGTCTGCGAGCGCAGGATCTTGAACTTGGGGTCGGCCTTGATGACTTCCTCAAAGCCCTTCTTGCGGTCGATGGCGGGAGCCGAGCCCACGGTGCCCTGCAGCTCGACGATGTTGACGTCGCCCTTTTGGTCCTTCATCTTCTCGACCAGCCAGCGGCCGGCCTTGCGGCCTTCTTCCACGAAGTCCGAGCCCATGAAGGTCACGTACAGCGAGGTGTCCTTGACGTTGACGGAGCGGTCGGTCAGCACCACGGGGATCTTCGCGGCCTTGGCTTCGCGCAGCACGGGCTCCCAGCCGGACTCGACCACGGGCGAGAACGCGATCACGTCCACCTTCTGCGCGATGAACGAGCGAATGGCCTTGATCTGGTTCTCCTGCTTTTGCTGGGCGTCCGAGAACTTCAGTTCGATGCCGGCCTCCTTGGCGGCCGACTTGATGGATTCGGTGTTGGCGGTGCGCCATTCGCTTTCGGCGCCGACCTGGCTGAAGCCCAAGACGATGGGCTTTTGTGCCCAGGCGGCCGATGGCAGCATGGCGGCCACGGGGGTGGCTGCGAGGGCTATGGCAAGGGTGCGGCGGTTCAGTTTCATCATCACTTGTCTCCTGGTTTCTTTAATGGTTGGTTGATGACAGCGTTGCGGGATCGATCGTGCGTCTTTTTCTCGTCTCTCTTGACTCTTCGGTGACTCTTCTTTGACTCTTCTTTGACTCTGTTTGATTCGTTCAGGCCAGCATGTAGCCGGTCTTGACGGTGGTGTAGAACTCGGCGGCGTAGCGGCCCTGCTCGCGCGCTCCGTAGCTCGACTCCTTGCGCCCGCCGAAGGGCACGTGAAAGTCCACGCCCGCCGTGGGCAGGTTGACCATGGTCATGCCCACCGCCGCGTTGCGCTTGAAATGCATGGCGTGCTTGAGCGATGTGGTGCAGATGCCCGCGCACAGGCCGTAAGGCGTGTCGTTGGCCAGCGACAGCGCGTGGTCGTAGTCGTCGGCGCGCAGCACGCAGGCCACGGGGCCGAAGATTTCCTCGCGGGCGATGCGGTGCTCGGGCCGCGCCAGGAAGAGGGCGGGGCTCATGTAGTGGCCGGGCGTGGCGCGCTCGATGCGCTCGCCGCCCCACACATGCTCGGCCCCTTCGGTGCGGGCGATATCGACGTAGCTGAGGTTCTGGTCCAGCTGGGTGCTGTCCACCACCGGGCCCATTTCAATGCCGCGCTCCAGCGCATTGCCGACCTTGAGCGCGGTGAGCCGCTCGCGCAGGCGGGCCACGAAGGCGTCGTGCACGCGGGCTTCCACGATCAGGCGGCTTGACGCCGTGCAGCGCTGGCCGGTGGAGAAGTACGAGCCCTGCAGCGCGCAGTCCACGGCCTGCTCCAGGTCGGCATCGGCCAGCACGATCAGCGGGTTCTTGCCGCCCATCTCCAGTTGCACCTTGGCGCGCCGTGCCGAGGCCGAGCGCAGGATGCGGTCGCCGGTGGCCACCGAGCCGGTGAAGCTCAGCGCGTTGACCAGCGGGTGGTCCACCATGGTCTGGCCGACCTCGCGGCCGCTGCCCATGACGAGGTTGAAGGCACCGGCGGGCAGGCCGCTGCGGCTGATGATCTCGGCCAGCGCCCAGCCACAGGCGGGTACTAGCTCGGCCGGCTTGAAGACCACCGTGTTGCCGTAGGCCAGGGCCGGGGCGATCTTCCAGGCCGGAATGGCGAACGGAAAGTTCCACGGCGCGATGATGCCCACCACGCCCACGGGTTCGCGGGTGACGTCCACCTGCACGCCTTGGCGCACGGACGCCATCAGCTCACCCTGGATGCGCAGTGCCTCGCCAGCGAAGAACTTGAAGATCTGCCCGCTGCGCGCGACCTCGGCGATGGCCTCGGGCAGGGTCTTGCCTTCTTCGCGGGCCAGCAGCGTGCCCAGGGCCTCCTTGCGGGCCAGCAGTTCGCTGCCGATCATGTCCAGCACGTCGGCGCGGCGCTGCGGGTTGCTCTGGCTCCAGCTGGGCAGGGCATCGGCGGCGGCGCGTACGGCGAGTTCGGTCTGGTTGCGGTCTGCACGGGCGTATTCGGCCACCACTTCGCGGGTGTCCGAAGGGTTGGTGCTGACGCCGGTGGTGGTGCCGATTTCCCAGCGGCCGTTGATCAGGTGCCGGGGGTTCTGCTGCATGTCGCCGAACTTCATGGGGGTCTTTAAGAGCCGTTGTGACTGTTGCGGCGAAGTCTATGGATGATTTTGATATCAATCCAATCATTTTTTCGTCAAAATACATATCGATAACCGCATTCTGGAAAACCCCAGCCATTACGCCTCGCGGCGCCCCCTCCCCATGAGTACCTACAACCACTGGTTCATCCGCGCCCGCCTCAAGACGCGCCAGCTGCTGCTGCTAGTCGCCCTGGCCGAGGAGGGCAACATCCACCGCGCGGCCCAGGTGCTGAGCATGACGCAGCCTGCGGCGTCCAAGCTGCTCAAGGACCTGGAGGATGTGCTGGAGGTGCCCCTGTTCGAGCGCCTGCCCCGCGGCATGCGCCCCACCTGGTACGGCGAGACCATGATCCGCCACGCGCGCATGGCATTGGCCAATTTGAACCAGGCGCACGACGAGATCGGCGCGCTCAAGCGGGGCCACTACGGCCAGGTGGGCATCGGCGCGATCACTTCGCCGGGCCTGAGCCTGCTGCCGGCGGCGGTAGCGCTGGTCAAGCAGGAGCACCCGAGCCTGCGCATTTCGCTGGACATCGAAACCAGCCCGGTGCTGCTGGAGCGCCTGGACCAGGGCAAGCTCGACATCGTGGTGGGGCGCCTGTATGAAGAGCACGACAAGAGCAACCTGCGCTATGAGCCGCTGACCGAGGAGCTGGTCTGCGCCATTACCCGGCCGGGGCATCCGTTGTCGAGCATGAGCGGGCTGACGCTGCGCGATGTGCTGTCGGCCAGCTGGATCGTGCCGCCCGCGGGGAGTGTGCTGCGGCACCGGTTCGACCTGATGTTCCAGCAGGATGGCCTGGCGCCGCCGGTGAATGTGGTGGAGACAGCGGCCCTGTTGTTCATGACGCGGATGCTGCAGCAGAGCGACATGGTGGCGGTGGTGGGGGCGGATGTGGCGCATTACTACGCGTCGCATGGGATCGTGGCGGTCTTGCCGATGGCGATGCCTTGCCATATGGATGCGTTCGGGATCATCACGCGGACGGATCGGTTGTTGTCACCAGCGGCGAAGGTGATGATGAGGGCGTTGAAGCAGACGAGTCTGGTGCAGTATGGGAGGAAGCTGGAGGTGGGTGAGTGAGAGGCGTTGTGTGCGCTCACCGGCCGTTCGGGCTGAGCCTGTCGAAGCCTTTTTTGTCCGTCATCACTGTCCGGTCGGGTTGAGCTTGTTTGTCGAAACCTGAGCGCATCGATCCACGCCCGTTCGGGTTGAGCCTGTCGGAACCTTGCCCGTCCGCAACGCCATCCCTTCGGGTTGAGCTTGTGGAAACCTGGGCGCTGCTCGCGAGCTCGCTGATTCGGCAGCATGCCTGTGTTGAGGGCGGGAGCCGGGGTGCGCGCCCGGCGGCGCGGTAACTTTCTCTTGGTTCGCCAAGAGAAAGTCACCAAAGAGAAGGCGACCCCMAGTCTGCGACCCCTTCGCTGCGCTACGGGGCAAACCTGCGTCGGGGNGCTCGCTGATTCGGCAGCATGCCTGTGTTGAGGGCGGGAGCCGGGGTGCGCGCCCGGCGGCGCGGTAACTTTCTCTTGGTTCGCCAAGAGAAAGTCACCAAAGAGAAGGCGACCCCAAGTCTGCGACCCCTTCGCTGCGCTACGGGGCAAACCTGCGTCGGGGCGGTTGCGGGGTGCGCCGCAGAACTCACTGCGCTGCTTTGCAGCTACGTTCANTTCGCCAAGAGAAAGTCACCAAAGAGAAGGCGACCCCCAGTCTGCGACCCCTTCGCTGCGCTACGGGGCAAACCTGCGTCGGGGCGGTTGCGGGGTGCGCCGCAGAACTCACTGCGCTGCTTTGCAGCTACGTTCAAACAACTGCSGCGAGCTAGAGCACGAAGCATGCGCGCTSCGACGCGCATGCCACCCCGCAACCGCCCCGCCGCAGGCGCAGCCACAGGGGGTGGRCAGCCGAACAGCCACACGGGCCATCGCGTTGCTCGGCCCCGAACGCGCAGGCGCTTCGCGCCGCGACCGCCAGGCCGAGCGCAGCAATGGCCCGTGTGGATGTTGGCTCCCCTAGCCCTTCAGGATGCGCCGAGGAGCGCAGGGCGTGGGGTGAGCGTGTGCCGAAGGACACACGCATCGTGAACTGACTCGCTGCGGATGTTTGAGCGTAGCGAAAGAAAGTTACTCGCACGCCGGGCGACTCCCGGCCTCCGCCCTCAACAAAGGCATGCTGCCCATCAGCGAGCCTGCGAGCAGCGCCCAGGTTTCGACAAGCTCAACCCGAACGGCTGTGGGTCGCTGCGCCCCGGTTTCGACAAGCTCAACCTGAACGGGCGAGGGTGACCCTAGACCCACCCAGCATCCACCTTGAACTCCTGCGCCGTACACATCGCCGCATCATCCGACGCCAGAAACAACACCATCCGCGCAATGTCATGCGGCCGCAGCTTGTCCGGCAAACACTGATTCCGCGCAATCTCCTCCTCGCCCTTCGCGTCCAGCCACAGCTTGATCTGCCGCTCCGTCATCACCCACCCCGGCGACACCGTATTGATGCGGATCCGGTCCGGCCCCAGGCTCTTGGCCAGCCCGCGCGTGAGGCCGTTCACCGACGACTTTGCAATCGCATAGCAAGGGTAGCCCGTGCCCTTGCCCTGCCAACCGGTAGAGCCCAGATTGATCACCGAACCACCCCCCAGCCTGCGCATGCCCGGCACCGCTGCCTGGATGGCAAAGAACGCGGGCCGTTCGTTGATGGCCATGCGCTCGTCGTAGTACGCGGGCGTCACCGACTCGAGCGTGTGGCGGTCGTCGCTGGCCACGTTGTTCACCAGCGTGTGGAAGTCGCCCAGCTCCGTGGCGGCGTCCTGGATGGCGGCGCGCAGGGCGTCGATGTCGCGCACGTCGCACACGCGCCACCAGGGCCTAGCGAATCCGGCGTCTGCCAGTTGCTGCGCCAAGTCTGCGCTGGCCTGCCGGGCCACGTCGACGAAGGCCACGCGCGCGCCCTGCTGGGCGAACGCGGCCACGATGGCGGCGCCGATGCCGCTGCCGCCGCCGGTGACAAACACCGAGCGCCCGCGCAGGCTGGGAAAGAGCGACAGGCCGTCGGGCAGCAGGGCCGATGCCCCCGGGACGGCGGCTGTGGGGGTCGAATTTGATGACATATCAATATTGGTATCGATGGATGATAAAAATATAAATTACAGGCATCAGTTTGCGTTGATAAGATGCCGACCGTCAAGAGCCCTGCAGCAGACAGGGCCAAAAACAATCACCGGAGACAACGCGTGAGCCAGCTCAATATGTCCACCGCCGCGCCACAGGCTGCGGCTTTCCCAGTGCCCACCATCGGCACGGTGCGCTGCGTGCAGGCGCTGGAGTCGGAACTGGGCGAGGGCCTGATGTGGTCCGTGCGCGAACAGGCGCTGTACTGGGTGGACATCCTCGCGCGGCACCTGCACCGCTGGGACCCGGCGAGCGACGCATACCGGCGCTGGACCTTTGCCGAAGAAATCTCTGCCCTGGCCGAGCGGGCCCATGCGCCGGGCCTCATCGTGACGCTGCGCCGGGGTTTCGCGCTCTTCGACCCGGCCTCCGATGAACAGCCCCGCTACGTGCACCAGCCCGAACTGGAGCGCGCGGGCAACCGCTTCAACGACGGCAAGTGCGATGCGCAAGGGCGCTTCTGGGCGGGCTCCATGGACTTTGCGTGCGAGGCCCCCACCGGCGCCCTGTACCGCTACGACCCCGATGGCCGCTGCACCCGCCATGACGACGGTTTTGCCGTGACGAATGGCCCCACGTGGTCGGGCACGGGGCAGGGCCTGGCGATGTACTTCAACGACACCGTGCAAGGCTGCACCTACCGCTACGACACCGACCCCGCCACGGGCACCTTGACGAACAAGATGCTGTGGATGCGCTGGCTGCCCGAGGACGGCGTGCCCGACGGCATGACCACGGATGCGCAGGGGCGGCTGTGGATTGCGCACTGGGGCGGCTCGTGCGTGACCTGCCACGACCCGGTGACGGGGGCCGAGCTGGGCCGCGTGGCCTTGCCGGTGAGCCAGGTCACCAACTGCGCCTTCGGCGGGGCCGACTTGCGCACGCTGTTCATCACCTCCGCGCGCGGGGGCCTGACGCCTGCGCAGCTGGCGGCCGAGCCGCTGGCCGGGGCGCTGTTCGCCGTGTCCGTGGACAGCGCGGGCTTGCCCGCCCACCTGTTCGGCGGTTGACCGAGGCGGCGGCGTGCAGCCCTGCACCCCACCGCATCGCACCGCATCGCATCGCGCAGCATGGCAAGCGGGCCGCAGTTCCCCTGCCTTGCCTTGTGCACCCTTCAACGTCTCCATTTCAAGAAAGCCTGCCCATGACCGAAGCCACGCACCCCATCGTCTGGCTCCACCACGCCAACCAGCACCTGGGGCTGGTTCCCACCCTGGGCGGCAGCGTCGCGGCCTGGCAGGTCGATGACCCGCGCGGCTCGCCCGAGCGCATTGACCTGTGGCGGCCCTGGGATGGCCAGACGCCCGACCTGTACAAGCTGGCGTCGTTCGCGATGGTGCCCTGGTCCAACCGCATCAGCGGCGGCGGGTTCTCGCACGGCGGGCAGTTCCATGCCATGCAGCCCAACCGCGCTGGCGAGCCGTACCCCATCCATGGCGATGGCTGGCTGCAGCCCTGGGCCATCAGCCAGCCGGCCAGCGACACGCTGGAGATGGCGCTGCGCTCTGAGCGCTTCGACGGCAACCCGTATGACTACGACTGCGTGCAGACCTTCCGCCTGGTGGATGGGGGCCTGGACCAGAGCCTGCGGGTGCGGCACCTGGGCACCCAGCCGATGCCCTATGGCCTGGGCCTGCACCCGTGGTTCCCGCGCACACCGTCCACTCGCATCACTGCGCCGGTGGAGGCCGTATGGCTCAGCGGCAGCGACCCGATACCGACCCAGCACACCACGCAGTTTCCCGACAGCTGGAACCTGAGCGAGGGCATCCCTGCGAACGGCAGCCTGATCGACAACGCCTACACCGGCTGGGGCGGCACGGCCCGCATCGAGTGGCCCGAGCGCGGTTTGCAACTGACGGCCCGCATGCCGGACTTCGAACGTGACGGTGGCGCGTCGGAACACTACTGCCTGATCTACCGCCCGCCGCAGGGCGCGGCGTTCTGCTTCGAGCCGATCACCCAGCCCATCGACGCGTTCCACCAGCCCGGGCAGCCGGGGCTGCGCACGCTGGCGCAGGGGGAGTCGCTGGAGTTGAAGGTGCAGTGGCGCTACGAATCGATGCCGGGTTGAAGCGGGGCTGCAACCCGAAGTTCAGATCAAAATTGCCTGCTACCGCTTGACCAGAAAGCGCTGGCAGCTATTGATTTTGTAGCAAACGTGCTCGGTCACCGTTACCGTCACCCTCACAGCACCTGAAACCCATGGGTGCCATCGCGCCCCAGTTGCGCGACCAGGCCGAACTCCCAATCCAGATATGCCTGCATGGCTTCGCGCGGGCTCTCCGTGCCTTCATACGGCCGGCGGTAGCGGTCGATGCGGGGCGAGGCCAGGCGCGTCTCGCCGTGTTCGAGCGGCAGGCCCTGGGCGATCCAGGCCAGCGTGCCGCCTTCCAGCACCAAGACCTCGGCACCGCCCGTCAAACGCTCCAGGTCCTTCGCCGCGAACTTGGCCAGCAGGCTGCTGCCGCAGGTCAGCACGTAGCGCTGCGCCTTCGGAATGGACTGCAAGGCCTGCGCCAGTTGCGATCGGATCACGAACCACGCGCCCGGGATGTGGCGCAGCGTGTAGTTGGCGCTGGTGGTCAGGTCCAGCACGGCGGTGTGGCCGGGGCTTTCGTCTTTCAGCCAGGCGGCCAGTTGCGCGGGCGTGGTCCAGCGGATGGGGCCTTCGGGCTCGGGCACGGCGTTGGCCACGGCACCGGTTTCAGTGAAGTCGGCAGGCTGCGCGCCGTCCAGCACCCACACCTCCCAGCCCATCTGCGCCAGCCACGATGCGCTCATGTTGGCGCGCACGCCGTCGTCGTCCACCAGCACCAGCCGCGCGCCGCGCACCGCGGCCGTGTGGTCGGTCTCCTGCACCAGCTGGCCGCCGGGGGCGTTGCGAAAGCCCGGCAGGTGACCCGCGGCAAACTCTTCGGGTGTGCGCACGTCCAGCAGGTAGGTGGTGCGCCGGGCCTCGGCCGCAAAGCGGGCCAGGTCGGCGGCCTGCGCGCGCTGCACACGGGCGCGGTCGGCCACGTTCCGGGCCTGTGCGGGGGCGCGGGTGCGGTCGGCATGCACGGCGGGGTCGAAGCGGCGCGTGGCGCCGCGCTCCAGCGTTTGTCCGGCCAGCAGCCAGCCGATGGTGCCGTTGCGCAATGCGGCCACGGGGTTGGGGATGCCCGCGTTCACCAGCGACTGCGTGCCGATGATGCTGCGCGTGCGGCCCGCGCAGTTCACGATGATCTGCGTGGCCGGGTTGGGCGCGAGCGCCTGCGCGCGCAGCACCAGCTCGGCGCCGGGCACGCTCACGCCGGTGGGAATGTTCATGGTGTGGTACTCGTCGTAGCGGCGCGCGTCCAGCACCACCACGTCGGCCTGGGCGTCGATGAGCGCCTGCACTTCTTCAGCCGCCAGCGAGGGCGTGTGGCGCTCGGCCTCCACCAGTTCGCCGAAGGACTTGCTGGGCACGTTCACGTCGATGAACAGCTCGCCCCCCGCATCGCGCCAGCCCTGCAGGCCGCGCGCGAGCAGGCTCACCTCGGTGTAGCCCAGCGCCTGCAGCGTGCGCGCGGCAGGTTCGGCCAGGCCCTCGCCATCGTCGTAGACCACGATGAAGGTGTCGCGGCGCGGTATGCGCGCGAACGCCTCCAGCTCGATCTTGCTGGCGGGCAGGTTGGCGGCGAACAGCGGGTGGCCTTGGGCGAAGGGGTCTTCCTCGCGCACGTCGAGCAAGGCGATTTCATGGCGGGCGAGCAGGGCCTCGCGGACCTGGAGGACGGATGTCTGGGGCAGGGCGGGAGCGGTCATGGGCGAAGTCTTGGAAGGCTGGATCTGTGCTGGAAGGTCAGGCAGCAGCGGCGGGGTTGCGGGACAGGTCACAGATATTGGGCAGCGTGGCGTTGCTGTAGCCGGAGATGAACGGCTTGGCCGAGCCGTCTTCCAGGTACACGCTGCGCTGCACGGCGCCGATGTTGGCGCCATACACGTGGATGCTGATGGACGTCTGGCCCTCCCACGCGTTGTTCACCCGGTGCACGTCGCCGATGGTGGGGGACACGGCATCCACGTCACCGGGATGCAGGCGGTGCGGCGAGCCCTGGGGCGCCCAGCGGCCGTCGGCGGTGCGGGCAAACGCCTGCGAGTCCTCGGACCCGCGCAGCATGCCGATCAGGCCCCACACCGTGTGGTCGTGGATGGGCGTGGCCTGGCCGGGGCCCCACACAAAGCTCACCACCGAGAAGCGGCCGAGCGCATCGGCATGCAACAGGTACTGCTGGTAGCGCTCGGGGCTGGGCTGCGCATAGGCAGCGGGCAGCCAGTCGTCGTGTGCCACCAGTGCGCCCAGCAGCGCGCCGCCGCGTGCCAGCAGCTCGGGCTCGGGCGGCGCGCTGTCCACCAGGGCGGCCAGTTGCTGCACGAAGTGGCGCAGGCGGGCGGTGTCGGGTGCTGCGGGCGTCGCGGTGGACGCGGGCAGCGGCAGGGCGGTAGAGGCGACGGCATTCATGGGGTCTATTGCACCAGCGTCGGGCATGGGGGTGTGTGGAATCTTTTGCATATGCATCTCCGTTTTTCTTCGTTCTCTTCGCGGGCCGCGCCGTCTTCAATGCGGGCAGTGCGGTGCGGATCACCGTGGTCTTATTCATTACACGAGGTGCAGAGCATGAACGACAAGGGCCCTATTCTGGGGGGAGCAGGCACGCAGTGGTCGCGCCGGCAGTTGCTGCGCGTGGCCGGTGGCGCCAGCGTGGTGGCAGCGTCCGGCGTGGTGGGCAGCCAGGTGCTGGCGGCCGGCAAGCTGCGCGAGGTGAAGCTGGCCTGGAACGCCAACGCGATCTGCCTGTCGGCCGCGCCCGTGGCGGTGGAGCGCGGCATTTTTGAAAAGCACGGCCTCAAGGTCGAGCTCATCAATTTTGCGGGCTCCACCGACCAGTTGCTGGAGACCATCGCCACGTCCAAGGCCGATGCCGGCGTGGGCATGATCCACCGCTGGATCAAGCCGCTGGAGTCGGGCTTCGATGTGAAGCTGGTGGGCAGCTCGCACGGCGGCTGCTCGCGCCTGGTGGGGTATGAGGCGGCGGGCGTGACCAGCCTGCAAAAGCTCAAGGGCAAGACCATTGCCGTGTCGGACCTCAACAGCCCGGGCAAGAACTTCTTTGCCGTGCTGCTGACCAAGGCCGGCCTCCACCCCGACAAAGACGTGACCTGGCGCCAGTTCCCCGGCGACATGCTGGGCCTGGCCGTGGAAAAAGGCGAGGCCCAGGCCATTGCCGACGGGGACCCCAACCTGCTGCTCATCCAGCGCCGCACCAAGGGCTTGGTGGACCTGGCCTCGAACCTGTCGGGCGAGTACGCCGCCAAGACCTGCTGCGTGCTGGGCGTGAGCGGCGCCATGGTGCGCAACGACAAGGGCACGGCAGCGGCGCTCACGCGCGCCATCATCGAGGCGTCGGACTTCGTGGCCGACAACCCCAACGAGACCGCGCGCATTTTCAGTCCGTATTCCAAAGTGCCGCAGGAAGACCTGCGCGCCGTGCTGGGCACGCTCACGCACCGCAGCCACCCGGTGGGCACGGCGCTACGCCAGGAGATCGAGTTCTACGCGCGCGACTTCAAGCTGGTGAACGTGCTCAAGCCCTCGACCGACCCGGCACGCTTTGCGGCGCACGTGCACGCAGACGTGCTGGCTTAGCAGGGAGCACCCCGCTGAGTCGCTGCGCGCCATCCCCCCGCTCTCGCAGTGCGTTGCACTGCGGGCAGGGGAACGCAGCCCTCGCTGCGGGGCGGCCCTTGCCCGGCTGCCCTGGCATGGGCCGCGCCCCCATCGCACCGCTACGCACCGCTGCAGCGAAGAAGCATTCACCGTGATGAACCCACACCACTGGACCTGACATGAGCACTGTTGCCGACCAAATCCTGGGCGCGCCACCGGGCATCAGCCCCAAGCCATCGCCACCACCCCTGCCTGCGCCCGGCGCATCATCGCGTGCCTCCATCAGTGCCCGGCCTGCCGCCGTGCCCGACTTCAAGGCGGCCCATGCCTTCCAGCGTTTCTGGTGGACAGGGCTGGCCGCCGCCATGGCCTGGGGGGCGCTGGCCGTGCTGACCTATGTCTGGCCCAACAAGCCGGCGGGTTTCAGCGAATGGGCGTTTACCGAAGAGTTCGCAGCCGGTGCGGCAGTCATTGCGTTGGCGCTGGCGGTGGTGGCTTTGGCGCCCCGCGTGCTGGGTGCGGTGGGCCAGCGGCTGCGGCCTGCAGGCCCTTGGCTGGTGGCCATTGCCGTCGGTCTGGCGGTGTGGGAGGTGTTCACCGCCAAGCTGGGCACGCTGCCGCCGCCATTCTTTGCGCCGCCGCAAAGCCTGGTCGAGGTGTACGTGACCGACTGGGCGCGGCTGCTGGAGAGCGCCGTGGCCTCGGTTCGTCTGCTGGCGCTGGGCATCGCCATTGGCGCTGTGGCGGGCTTCGTCACTGGTGTGCTGATCGGCTGGTCGCGCCAGGCCAGCTACTGGATCCACCCGGTGCTGCGCATCCTGGGCCCGGTGCCCACCACTGCGCTGTTGCCAGTGAGCTTCTATTTCTTTCCGTCCAGCTGGTCTACCGCCATCTTTCTGATCGCACTGGGCACGGCCTTTCCGGTGGCCATCCTCACCTGGTCGGGCGTGGCGGGGGTGCACAAGAACTACTACGACGTGGCACGCACCCTGGGCGCATCGCCCTGGTTCCTGGTGCTGCGCGTGGCCATTCCGGCAGCGCTGCCGCAGGTGTTCGTGGGCCTGTTCATGGGCCTCGGGGCCGCGTTCTCCACCCTGGTGGTGGCTGAGATGCTGGGCGTGAAGGCGGGCCTGGGCTGGTACCTGACCTGGGCGCAGGGCTGGGCGGCGTACCCCAACATGTATGCGGCGCTCATCGTGATGGCGCTGCTGTTCTCGGGCGTGATCACGCTGCTGTTCGTGCTGCGCGACCGCGTGCTGTCGTGGCAAAAGGGGGTGGTGAAATGGTGAGTTCCGTGGCAACCCCCACCGTGCCGGAGGGTGCACGCATCGACGTGCCTGCAGGTCAAGGCGCACGCATCGATGTGCCCGAAAGTAAAGGAGCACGGATAGACGTGCGCAATGTCAGCCACTGGTTCGACCTGCCCGCCGGCCCGCTGCATGTCATCGACGAGCTGGACTTGTCGATTGCGCCCGGCGAATTCGTCGCGCTGCTGGGCCCCAGCGGCTGCGGCAAGAGCACGCTGCTGCGCCTGGTGGCGGGTCTGGAGCCCGCCACCACCGGCGAGCTGCTGCAGGACGGCGCACCCATCACCGAGCCCGACCCGTCGCGCATCGTGGTGTTCCAGGACCCCACGCTCTTCCCGTGGCGCACGGTGTGGGACAACGTGGCCCTGGGCCTGCAGGCGCGGGGCATCCTCAAGGCGCAGCGCCACCGGGTGGACGAGGCGCTGGCCCTGGTCGGCCTGCAGGACTTTGCCAAGGCTTTTCCGCACCAGCTGTCGGGCGGCATGGCGCAGCGCGTGGCGCTGGCGCGTGCGCTGGTCAACGACCCCAGCCTGCTGGTGCTGGATGAACCCCTGGGCAAGCTCGACTCGCTCACGCGGCTGACGATGCAGACCGAGCTGGTGCAGCTGTGGCAGCGCACGGGGTTCTCGGCCCTGCTGGTCACGCACGATGTGGAAGAGGCGCTCTTCATGGCGCAGCGCGTGGTGGTCTTCTCCGACCGGCCGGCCCGTGTGAAGCAGGTGCTGGTCAACGACCTGCCGTACCCGCGCCACCGCGGCGACGCGCGCCTGGCCGCACTGCGCCACGAGGCGCTGGCGTTGCTGGGGCTGGACGCGAGCTGGTAACCACGGAGCGCCGGTTTTCTCCATTGTCTCCCGATCTGTTGAACGGCCTGCTCGAAGGCCTGCATGCCGCGCAGCAGGGCCTGCGCGCGCTGCTGCACCTGCTGGGCCTGGCGCCCGATGTCCATGGCCAGCCGGCCTGGCCGCTCGCCCACCGCATCGCCGCGGAGATGCTGGTGGTGGACGCCGGCCATGCCCGGCGCGTGCTGCTGTCGCTGCTGTGCGCGGGCACCGCGGTGTTGGCCCTGGGGCTGTCGCTGCCCTGGCGGCGAGCCCGCATGCCGCTGTGGGCCGCTGCCATCGCGCTCTTGGTGCTGGCCCCGTGGCCGCAGGCACACCTGCTGCTGGCGCCTGCCGTGCCCACCAGCCTGCACCAGTCACCCACCGGCTTTGAAGCCACCGGCATCGTGCGCGGGCAGGCGGTGTACCAGCAGCACTGCGTGCGCTGCCACGGCACCGATGGGCGCGGCGAAGGCCCGGACGCCGCACGACTGGCGCAGTGGCCGCCCAACCTGAACGGCGCGCTGCTGTGGAAGCGGCTGGACGGAGAACTCTTCTGGCGTGTGCGCGAAGGCATGCACAACCGCGCCGGTGTGGTGACCATGCCCGGCGTGGGCGATGCGCTGCGCGACGATCAGATCTGGGAGGTGCTGGACTACCTGCAGGCCCATGCGGCCGGACAGATGCTGCGAGAGTCTGGCACCTGGGACCGCCCTGTGCGCCTGCCCGCCATGGCCGTGGCATGCCGCCAGGGGCGGGTGCGCCACAGCCGTGACCTGTCAGGCCAGCGCGTGCGCGTGGTGGCCGCATCGCAGGGTGCGCCGGCCGTGGCCGATGACCCGCGCCTGGTCACGCTGGTCGCGGGTCTGCCCGCGGGGGGCGATGCCGAATGCCAGCCGCAGGGCGGCACAGATGCGGTGGCTGCCGCCCAGCAGGCACTGGCCCTGGTGCTGGGCGTGCCGACCGCAGAACTGCCGGGCTACCAGCTCATCGTCGACCGCGCAGGCTGGCTGCGCGCCCGGGGTGCGCCCGGCCAGGCGGCGTGGTCGGAAGACGACCTGGTCTGCCGCTCCAGCGCGGCGGCAGCGCCTGGTGACGGTTCGCCGGCAAGCCGTGGCGGCAGCGCTGCGGCGCCAGCGGCGGATGGACTGCAGGCACTCATTCGCCGCATGGATGCAGAGCCGGTGCGGCTGCTGCGGGGCGGTTTTCCGCATTGACCTGTGGTGGCGCAGCGGCTGGTGCTGCTGCTGCGTCGGCGCGGCCTGCGCCTCTGGGCTGCGGGCTGACTTCTGGATGCGCGTCCTGCGGCCAGGTTACCGAGGCGCAGGCGGTGCCGGGTCCACTGCAGGCGGAGGTGGTGCCAGGTTGTGAAGCATTGCCATCGCCAGCGTTTCGTACAAAGGCCGCGCCAGCATGCGCGAGACCAGGCTGGCCAGCATCGCCGCAGCCATGAGGCTGAGCACCATGGCGTGGCCGTCCACCATCTCCATGACGATGATGAACGCCGTGAGCGGGGCCTGCGTGACTGCCGCGAGGAAGGCTGCCATGCCCATCGCGATGAGGGCAGGGCCGATGTCCGAGCCCAGCAGCACCGACACGTTGTGCCCCACGCCCGCGCCGATGGACAGTGACGGCGCGAAGATGCCGCCCGGCACGCCCAGCCAGGCCGACAGCCACGTGGCGATGAACTTGAGGGTGACGTAGAGAGCCGGTACGTCGGCCTGTCCGGCCAGCATGTGCTTGACCGCCTCGGACCCGGCGCCGAAGGTGGCGCCCCCGGTGACCAGGCCGATGACGGCCACCACCAGGGCGCCGCACGCGGCAAAACGCAGCGGAAAGCGCGCCCGCAGCCGGGACATGCGCTCGGTGCGGCCGGTGAGCGAGGCCGCCAGCAGCTTGGCGAACAGACCGCCCAGCACGCCGCAGGCCAGGGCGACGGCCAGGCCGGGCACCAGCGCGTCCCAATCCAGGCGCGGGACCTGGATGCGGCCGAAGTAGCTCAGGTTGCCGAACACCGAGACGCCCATCAGCCCCGCCAGCACGATGGCCGTGATGATCACGCCGCTGCTGCGCGATTCCATCTTGCGCGACAGCTCCTCGATGGCGAACACCACGCCCGCCAGCGGCGCATTGAACGCCGCCGCAATGCCGGCGGCCCCGCCCGCCACCAGCAGCGCATGGGCCGTGATGCCCGAGCGCGGGTCGAACCACCGCCGCGCATGGTGCATCACGCCCGCTGCCACCTGCACCGACGGCCCCTCGCGCCCGATGGACAGGCCCGCCAGAAAACCGGCGCTGGCCAGCACGATCTTGGCGAACGACAGCCACAGCGAGACAAAGCGCCCGCGCTGGTTCGCGTCGAGCGCAGGCTCCAGGGCCGTCATCACCTGCGGGATGCCCGAGCCCGCCGCACCCGGCGCCCAGCGCCGCGTGGCCCACACGACCGCGACGGTGACGGCCGGCATCCACACCAGCACAGCCCAGCCGCCGCGCCAGTGGTAGATGTGCATGAACAGCTCGAACGCGGCATCGGCCATCAGCGTGAAGGCCACCACGCAGAGCCCGGCCGCGCACGCACAGGCCAGCACGATGGTGCGGTCCAGCCAGCGCCGGCCGTTCTTCAGTTCTTCACGGACATTCGCAAGAAAGTTGGGCTCTTGGTTCATCGGCTTTCAAAGCATGCAATTGCCATGCCGCGCAAGGCGGGCAAAGCGGGCAGGGTCGGCAGGGCAGGGTCCGAAGGCAGTATGCATGCGCCAACCTGCGTGCGCTGCGTGGTAACCGTGCCACATGACCCCCGGCGGGCCGTGTGGAAATGCCCGCCGGTACGGATGGGTATTTTCTACACTGCGCTTGTCCACACCACCCCATCCACGCACCGGGTACACCGCCATGCCGCAGACGATCACCTCGAACCGCGAGAATGCATCGCCCCGTGCCTGGCTGGTGCTGGCACTGTTCGGGCTGTCGCTGGCCGCCGTGGCGCTGGTGTTTGTGTTCGTGGCCATCGTGCCCACGCTGTATGACGGCTGGCGCATGCGGTCCTGGCAGCCGGTGCCCGCAAGGCTGGTGGACGCGGCCATCGAAACCCATGGCAGCGCCCGGCGCAAGACCACCTACAGCGTGCGCGCCGAGTACGTCTACGAAGTGGGTGGTGTGCGCCGTACCGGATCGCGGCCCGCCATCAACGGTGGCGCCGACGATATCGGCCACTTCCACTACGGCCTGGGCGTGCGGTTGCAGCAGGCTCTGCAGGCGGGCGAGCCCGTCACCGCATACGTGAACCTGGCGCAGCCGGCCCAATCGGTGCTGGACCGCACCATTCGCTGGAACCTGCTTGGTTTCTGGATGATTTTTGTCGCCGCCTTCGGTGGCGTGGGCGGCGCGCTGATGGCCTGGGCGCTGCGCAACTACCGCAGGGGCGCCAACGCCAGCACTTACGCCACGACGGTGGCCGGCGGCGCCATACAAGGCCTTGCGCCGGTAGAAGACCGCCCGGGTGGGCCCATCTCCGCCCACCAGAAGCTGGAGACGATGCTGCTGGCGGGTTTTGCGGCCATCGCGCTGCCGCTGAGCGTGTGGATGTGCCTGCGGGTGCTGCCCCGGGCCTGGCAAGGCGAACCTGCCGCCTGGGTCGTGCTGATGTTTCCGCTGGTCACCGCGGGCCTGCTGCGGGCGCTGTACAAGCGCGCCCGCATGCGCCAGCGCTTTGGCGATGCGCAGTTGGTCCTCAGCCCGCTGCCGGCCCGCCCGGGCGAGCCATTCACGGCCCATGTCGATATCCGGGCCGCTTACCGGCCCAGCCTGCGCTATGCGGCGCGGCTGCAATGCCTGCGCAACCGCACCACGCGCATCAACGACGAAGTGCACACCACCGAGCAGGTCGAGTGGAGCGCCAGCGCGCGGGCCCGGGTGAGCGACGAGGGCAGTGGCATGCTGCGCCTGCAATGGCGCCTGCAGGTGCCGCACGGCCTGCCTGCATCGACCGAGCCGGGCATCCTGTGGCGGCTTGAAATCCACGACGAGCACGAGGCCCAGGGATACCGTGCGCTGTTTCTGCTGCCGATGGTCGATGCGGACGATGCGGCCGACCGAGGCCCTGCACCCGCCGGCCAGAGTCAAGGCACGCATGCGCTGGCGGACGATGAAGGGCGGATGCCCGGCGCCGATCCTTTCGGTGCCGTCTGCTCCATGCAGGCCGTCGCGGGGGGCGGTGCGCAGCTGGAGCAGCCTGCAGGCCGCATGTGGCGCGCGCAGCGCATCCTCATCCTCACGGTGTGCCTTGTCGGCGTGCCGTTGCTGCTGGCCGTGTCCGCGACAGCGCCGCCCGCCCTGCGGTTGGCGGCTTTTCTGGCGACCGGTATGGCGGTGGCGTGGGCGCTCTTCGCGGTGGGCAACCGGCGCAGCAGCTATCTGAACGCGCAGCAGGGCATTCGCACGGAGCGTAGGCTGCTGGGCCTGCGCACGTCGTTCCAGCAGGTGCCTGCGGACCAGGTGCAGCAATTGGCCATCCGCCTGGCTTACACCCAGAGCCTGGGCAACGGTCCGCGCGAAGAGATCTACACCTTGTACGCCCAACTGCACGGCGGCGCCAGCGTGGTGCTGGCCGACAGCATCAGCGGCCAGCCGGCCGCGCGGCAGGCCCTGCGCGAGGTGGCCCGGGTCAGCGGGTTTGCGGCGGCTGGCTGATCCTCAGGACGGCGATGACACGGCTTGGTGCGTGAGTCGGAAGCACTGCAGCACGCGCATCGCATTCGCAGCATGTTGGCCCCAGTGGAAAAACATTTGGTGCCAATGGAAAGCCGCCGCCGTCGCGTGACCATGGTCGAACAGCCATAGCCCCTCCGACAGATCGTTGCAGATGTCCAGAAAATCATCCTGCAAGTCGCCGCATCCCGGCTCCTGGCGGCAGTCAGGACTCAGCGGCTCAAGTACTTCCCAATAGAACTGGAACGGAAGGGCGGACAGGTTCTTCGTGAGCCTGCTGTTCTGTTCGGGGCTTCTGTCGGGTAGGTCGGGTGCGGGGTGAAAATCTACAGCCTGTAGCTGTAGTCCGGCTGCGTAAACCGCAACCAGTTGTTCAAGCGCTTCCTGTGCCATCAGTCCCGCGGACTTTTCGCCGTGGGGCGCATGGCACCAGGCAACAAACTGCCGCGCGAGCGCGGCGAATGGGCTTACATCGACGTCGTGGGGCATGTAGGTGTCTCTGCGTGTGATGGGGTTGCGAATTGGCTGCCTGTGCAGACCTTCTCTTCAGCGCTTGTCCATCCACCAGCGCATCACACCCTCGCACCCATCCTCCACCACATCCAGCACATGCTCAAACCCGTCGGCGCCGCCGTAGTATGGGTCGGGCACCTCGTGGGCTTCAAGCCTGGTGCAGAAGTCCGTCAGCCTGCGCAGCCGGTCTTCGCTGCCGGGCGGGCACAGCGCGCGGGCGGCGTGTTCGTTGTGGTCGTCCATCACCAGTACCAGGTCGTAGTCGCTGAAGTCGCGCCGGGTGAGCTTGCGCGCGCGCTGGGCTGACAGGTCGTACCCGCGGCGCGCCGCGTGGGCCTGGGCGCGCTGGTCGGGCGGCTCGCCCACGTGGTAGCCGTGCGTGCCGGCAGAGTCCACGCGGATGCGGTCCGCCAGGCCTGCGTCGGCCACCATTTTCTGCAGCACGCCGTGGGCCGTGGGGCTGCGGCAGATGTTGCCCATGCAGACCATCAGCACGGACATCGGCTCGCCCGATGTCGATGGGTCGTGCCGGGTGTGTTCCAGGGGCGGTTGCTTGATCGTTTTATGGTCCATGGTGCTCGGCCGGGTGGTTGATGATGGGAGCGGTGGCCGATTCTCCATGGTCTGGCCCTCGCACCGCGATCGTGCACTTGCCTGCACGCGCACAGGCCCGCGTCCTGCAGGCGGCCATCGGTGCGGAGGTGGCTTCGCGGCGCGATTCCACGTTGCAATTCTTTGCTGGGCTGCTTGGGCAGGCGCGCCTATATTGGCGGCAAGGCCCTCCGTTGGGGGGGCGTGATGTATGCCTTGCCACTGCGGCCACCTTAACCATTCGCCACCCTGGAGCCTCACCGCATGACCCTTTTGACGCCGGAGCAACAACGCGTGGAGGCCGAGCTGCGAGAGCTGGTGGGCCACGCAGCTTTCGCACTCACCGCCGAAGGCCGGGGCGTGCTCACCGCGGGGGAGGCCACCGTGGTGGTGGACGTGCCCGCGCATGCACGCCACGTGGTCTGCAGTACGGGCCTGGGCTCGCTGCCATCCGACCCAGCGGCCCGCCAATCCGTTGTGATGGCCGCGCTGCAGTACAACATGTTCCTGGCCGAGGGCGACGGTGCCGCGGTGGCCGCGCACCCCAATGGCGACGGCAGCCTGTACCTGTGCTACCGGCTTCCGCTCCACGGCCTGGACGGCACGTTGCTGGCCAACGTCATCGCCAATCTGGCGGCCCGCGCGGGCCCGCTCGCCCAGCGACTGTGGGGCTTGGAGGCCACGGCTGCCAGGGCAGGCGCTGCCGCCGAGGTGCCCGCGCCCGCACTGTCGAGCCAGTTCATGAACCTGCGGGCCTGATCCCATTCACGCACAGCCATCGAGACGCTGACCATGTCCAGCCATTTCCCCTCCATCAGCCAGCCTTTCATCGCGCCGCTGTCGCCGTCGCAGGGCGGTTTGCCCCAGGGCGTGCCCAGCCTGTTCACGCCGGGCACGTTGCCGCACGACATGCCCGGCACGCAACTGGGCGGCGACCTGGCCGACCCTGGGTTGACCGCGTCGACAACGGTGTTCCACATGGCGCTCGTTGTGCCAGATGGCTTTCCGCCACTGCCTGCGGACGACGGCGCTGCGCCTACTGCGTCTACTGCGCAAGGCACCAAGCGTGCCCGGGGAGACGAGGGGGGCGATCCCACCACCGAAGCCAGCACCAAGAAAGCGCTGCTCATGTCCTCGTCCGGCAGTGCGGTCAAGGCATCCACCGACCCCATGAGCAGCAGTGCAGCGCTGCAATGGGCCCTGCGCGAGTCGCTGGACGCCACCCGGGCCACGCCTTTGCGCGACAAGCCCAAGACCGAAGAGCTTTGCGGCAGGCTCGAACGGCCCAGGTGGGATACGCCCCTGACCGGCAGAGTCATTTCCCGCAAGGACGGCGAAGGCCACGCGCAGGACCTGCGCCACGTGGTGGCCTACGAAACCATGCAGTCCTCCGTGCAGGCCGTGTTGCGAATCTCCAAGACCGATCAACAGAACTACGCCACCCTGGACCGGCTCGCTGACGCCATGGGCGACGTCTCGCCCATCAAGGACGACCACCAGCGTGGCTTGGCCACAGCAGGCAAGCTCAACAATTTCTTGTTCGTCTGCAAAGGCAACTTCTTTCT
The DNA here is from genome assembly GCF_001424425.1 of Acidovorax sp. Leaf191. Lineage (GTDB taxonomy): Bacteria > Pseudomonadota > Gammaproteobacteria > Burkholderiales > Burkholderiaceae_C > Acidovorax. The sequence goes on along the minus strand of NZ_LMPT01000019.1, from coordinate 187,544 downwards.
GGGCGACGCGTTGGAGAACCAGCGCGCGGGCTCCTCCACGGCGGCACTGCACCACACAGAAGATCAGCGGCTGCAGCAACTCAGTTCGGCCACTGGCGAGGCCGGGATCACCGCCGTGCTTCGCCAGGCCACGGGGAGCCTGAGTGGTCCCATCCTGGACACCACACTGCAGGCCTATGGCCTTCCGGCGGCCGGGCCGAGGCCCGAGCCGAAATCCGGCGAAGACCCGAAGCTGGTGGAAAAGACTTACGACACCGCAAAAAAAGCGTTGCAGGAGGAATTGGCGACCCGCATCCTGGCCTCTCTGCCCACGCTTGATGCCTATCAGGCAGCAACCGACCCCACCCGCAAAGAGTCTTGCTTCACCTTGATGAAAAGCGACGTTGCCCATCTGATCGAAGGGCTCGCGGACAGCACGGCCTACGACGTGAGCCGCACCGCCCACACCGACCTGAGCGAGAAGCAGAAAGCCTTGAACATGGCGTTTGGCATGTTCCGTGCCGCGGAGCGCACAGGAAGCGCCGATGAACTGGTGCAGGCCGTCAAGATCATGAAATCCATTGACGATGCTGCCCGGGAGCTGGCGCCGGAAGTGTCGGCGCGCAAGGGCAGCACGGCGACCAAGCTGAGCTTCGGACCGTTGTATGAGCAGACGAAGAAGTAGGCACGGTGGGCCAAGTCAGCCAGAGGCCGCATACCAGCAGTGCTTGTCGGCGCTCAACTGCGCCTTGGATTTGTTGGATTGAAGCTCCAACGTTGGTTGCATGTCATCGGCCCGGTAGTGCCCTGCAGCGCGTAAGGATTCTTTGCCATGTGCCGCATTCGTCCTGCTTGAGCCTTCAGCAGTGCGCATAAAAAAGCCCGCGTTGCGCGGGCTTTACAGGGGCCGGCTCGTGGACCGGTGCCGTGTTCAGGGCCTTTCGATGGACCGTGGCTGCGCTGCCTCATAGTCGGTCCCAACGGGTGGCTGAGGTTCCACCACTTGCCCCACGGCAGCGCCGCCAAGGGCACCGGCAATCGCGCCCGCCGTACCACCAACGAACACGCCCACCGGCCCGGCCACGGCGACACCTACGGCAGCACCTGCAGCGGCGCCTGCCATCACGCCGCCTCCCATCAGGGCAGATTTCGATTCGCGGCGGGACTCGCTGTCGGTCAGCGCGTGCTGCGCGGCGGGGTCGGGGTCTTGTGATGGAACACCGTGGCCAGGGACGGCCTGGGCTGCCAGGTCTGCGTCGACCGCCATGTGCGTGTCGGTGCTGGAGGCCGCAGGATGTGCCGTAGTGTCGGCGGCAGGGTGGAGGATGGGGTTCATGAGGTGCTCCTTGTCATGTCTTTGAACAGGCGGGTCAGGGCCCGCTGAACAAATTCTTGAGCCGCCTGCACACCTGATTCGCCATCCATCCATTCGCTGGCCTGTCGGACAAAAGCCTGTAGCGCCGCTAGGTCTTGACCGCGGTCAAGAACAAGGCTGGAACAGGGCTGCAGCGGGAGTCGAAACAAGGCTGGACACGAATCGACGCAGGCACCAACGGGGTCGATTCTGTGGGGCTGTGCGGCCCCTGCATCGCAGCCTAAAAAGTGCCCGTCCGCGCGACCGAATTAAAGACGCGGCTGAAGGTGACGCAAGTTAAGGATGCGACTGCAACTGCCGGGCCCATCAGCGTTGCCACTGCGGTCGTCGCTGTCGGCGCAGGTCAAGCCACGCGCACTTCAAAGTACGCACCATCAGCTTCGCCCAGGTCCCGAAAACCCGCCTGCTTGGCGGCGACGCTGGCGCGGCCCCATTGCTTGAGCAGGGTGAGGTCGCCGGGCGAGACGATCTCTGGGGGGGACTCTTCCAGGCTCGACATGGTGTCGAGGGCTGCAGCTACTTGCTCGGGGCCGCCGAACTGCTTTTCCAGCTCTTTGGCATAGCGCCGCTCGGCGTTGGCGCGCTGCTGGGCTGGCAACTCTTCGGGGTAGTCGCGCAGAGTGACCGTGTAGCAGGCTTCAATGGTGTCCATGGCGTTCTCCTGGTTGAATGACTGTATAAATGTACAGTTATTTGGGCAGGCACGGCTATGGGATCAACCCTGACAGACCCGTTTTCTCGCAACAACAACGCAGGGCAAGCACCAAAAAAACAGAAGAAATTGCCAGCTACCGCTTGTCCAGAAAGCGCAAGGCGCTATCGAAAACGTAGCATTTACTGCGCGGGGCGTTGCAGGCTGCGACGGGCTGTCAGCTCATCGGCTTTCCCCAGGCGCTGTACACGCGCCTTCACTTTGCCTTTGCGCCGGCAGAAGATTTCCTGCCTGCGGGCTTGGCGGCGTTGAGTGCCACCGCAGCGCGGATGAGCGCCTTGAAAGCGTCAGCGTCCACGGTGTCGCCCTCGTGGATGTCGATGGCACGCCGCGCATTGCCATCCAGGCTGGCGTTGAACAGCTGCGCCGGGTCGGGCAGCGACGCGCCTTTGAGGAAGGTGAGCTTGACGGCCGCCTTGTAGCTCTCGCCAGTGCACAGGATGCCGCCCAATGACCACACGGGCGTGCCCATCCACTTCCACTCTTCCACCACATCGGGCGCCGCTTCGTGGATGAGCGCGCGCATGCGGGCCAGCACCGGGCCGCGCCAGTCGGCGAGGTCGGCGATGCGCTGGTCGATGAGGGTCGATGCGGGCTGGGTGGTTGTGGTGGGTCTGGACGGCATGTGCGTGTCTCCTGTGGCGCAGTGATCGTGCGACGGCGGCGGATCAGCTCGGCGTGGCGGTCGTGCCCGCGCCCTGGAGGACTCCAGCGATGAACCGCGACTTTTCCTCGCGATAGCGATCCATGCCCTCGGTTGCAAAACGTTGTTTGAGCTGGTTGTACTGCGCCACCAGGTCAGGGTTGGCGCGCAAGGCATCGCGAAAGTGCAGGAAGAATTCGAACTCCGACCCGACGGCCACCACCTGCAGAGCAACGTCCATGGGCGCGCTGGGCGCCAGCAACATGCACAGCGCGGGCGTGCGCAGCGTGTCTGTCTTGACGACATAACCTGCAGCTTCCAACGTGGTGACGCTGCGTGCGTGGTCCTGCAGTGCTACCAGCACGCAGATGTCCAGGTCGCCCTTGGAGATGGCGCCTGCAATCGACGACGCACCGATGTGTTCGATGCGGGCGAGCGGAAGGATGGCCGCCACTTGGGCGGCCACATCCGCAAACACGGCTGCGGCCTTGGTCTGGTACTGCGCGGGTTCTAGCAACTTCATGGAAAGCGGGTGCGATGCAAGCCATCAGGGCCGCGACTGATCACGGACGGTCTGAGGCCACCGGGCAACCTGTCCGCCACTCTAACCGCCCGTCGCTCCCGTCGTACCGCAACAGACGCCCTGTATGCAGCCTGCGACTTTGCAAACGCGTTTTTCTTCGTTGGTGCACTGCTCCCCCGCGCAGATCATGGGCTGCAACCCACACCCAAACCGTTTCCCATCCAACGCCCAGGAGCCCGCTATGCCCGTCCAGTTCATCGGCATGATCCAGCCGCACGAAGTCTCTGAAACCATCCCGCGCAAGGGCCCGGCGATCGACCCGGCCTACGTGCGTGCGTTCGCCCAGGCGCACGAGCATGCGGGCTTTGACCGCATCCTGGTGCCTGCCAGCTCGTCCAGCCCCGACACGCTGCTCACGGCCACCTATGCGGCGTCGGTCACAGAGAAGATCGGCCTGCTGCTGGCCCACCGCCCCGGCTTTGTGGCGCCCACGCTGGCCGCGCGCCAGTTGGCCACGCTGGACCACTACACCGGCGGCCGCCTGGCGGTGCACTACATCAGCGGCGGCTCGGACGAAGACCAGCAGCGCGACGGCGACTTCCTGAGCCATGACGAGCGCTATGCGCGCACCGACGAGTACCTCACCATCCTGCGCCGCGTGTGGGCCGAAGACAAGCCCTTCGACCACAAAGGCACCTACTACCGCGCCAAGGGCGCCGTGTCCGAAGTGAAGCCCCTGCAGGGCCAGCGCGTGCCCATCTACTTTGGCGGCGCATCGGCACCCGCATTGCAGGTGGCGGGCAAGCACGCCGACGTGTACGCGCTATGGGGCGAATCGCTGGCCCAGGCCGGCGACCTGGTGCGCCGCGTGCGTGCGGAGGCCACGCTCAATGGCCGGCACGTGGACTTCAGCATCTCGTTCCGCCCCATCCTGGGCAAGACCGAAGAAGAGGCCTGGGCCAAGGCCGACCGCATTCTGGACGACACCCGCCGCCTGCGCGTGCAGCAGGGCTACGCACGCGGTGTCGGCCCGCAGCAGAGCGAGGGCGCGCAGCGCCTGCTGGCCGATGCTGCCAACGGCGACCGCGTGGACGAACGCCTGTGGACGGCGGTGGCGCGCGAGATCGGCGGGCGGTCCAACTCCACGTCCCTGGTCGGCACGCCCGAGCAGGTGGCCGACGCGCTGCTCAAGTACTACGACCTGGGCATCACCACCTTCCTGATCCGGGGCTTCGACCCGCTGGTGGATGCCATCGACTACGGCCGCGAGCTGCTGCCCCTGGTGCGCGCCAAAGTCGCCGAACGCGACGGCGAGCACGCGGCGCACACCCTGCGCAAGGCGGCGTGATGAGCGGCCGCATCGACCACGCAGAGGGCAACCTTCACGGCATCGGCAGTGACGACGCAGGCAGCGCCGGCCACCCCTGCCTCCCGGGCACATCGCGCCGCCAATGGCTGCAGCAGGCGGCAGCGCTGTCGGTGGGCGCCACCGGCATCCTGGGCCTGGGCTCGGCCGCGCATGCACAGGCGCAGGCACCGGCTCCGGCACCGGCCGCATCGCTGGTGCTGGGCGACCAGGCGGGCGGTTTGCGTGCCCTGTTCGAAGCCGCCAAGACGCTGGACGGCGCGCCCTTTGCCTGGCGCTGGGCCAACTTCCAGGGCGCCGCGCCGCTGTTCGAAGCGCACCGCAGCGGCGCGGTCGACACCGCCATGGCAGGCGACCTGCCTGTGCTGGCCGCCGCTGTGGGCAAGACCCCGCTCAAGATCGTGGCCACCCGCGTCGGCCAGCCCGACTCGCTGGGCATCGTGGTGCAGGGCAACTCGCCCCTGCGCAGCGTGGCCGACCTGCGGGGCAAGACGGTGATCGTCTCGTCCGCCCGTGGCAGCATCTCGCAGTACCAGCTGTACGGTGCGCTGGAAGAGGCGGGCGTCAAGCGCGAGGAGGTGACGGTCAAGTTCGTGCTGCCCACCGACGCGGCCGCCGCCTTTGCATCCAAACAGATCGACGCCTGGGCCATCTTCGACCCCTACTACACCATCGCCTTGCAGCAGGGCGGCCGCATCCTGCGCGACGGGCGCGGCATCAACACTGCCCTGGGCTTCATCACCGCCACCGATGCCGCGCTGGCCGACCCCGCCAAGCGCGCAGCCATCGTGCAGTACCTGGACCGCCTGGCCCGCGCCGGCGACTGGGCCCTGGCCAACCGCGAGGCGTATGCGCAGGTCTACACACAGCTCACGCGTTTGCCCATCGAGGCCTCGCGCATCATCACGGGGCGTGCAGCCATCGCGGCGCGGCCGGTGACGCAGGCGGATGTGACTGCGCTGCAGACGGTGGCGGACCGGTCGGCGCGGGATGGAATCTTGCCGGTGCGGGTGGATGTGGCGGGGATCACGGATGTGGGGGTGTGGAAAGGCGCTGCGTGAGCGAGTCTCGGTGAGACAAAATGTCCCAACCCAATGGCTGCCTGGCTTGCTACGATCACGACCCATAGTGTGAGTTAACCGCCAGGAAGTGATCAAAGATGGATTGGGTCCCTGTAGTCTTCATCGTGTTCAAGGTTCTCGTGTTCGGCACGGGCATGTTTTTCGCCATCAAGTGGCATTACGACCAAGACAAGAAGAAGAAAAAAAACGAAGCCAGCGAACCCTGAGCGCCTGCCGGACACACCAGCGCCTGCCGACACCTGCCTGGACGCCTCATCGTGGCCGATGAGGGTCTTGCACTCCAACCCCCACCGCCCGCATCCCCACGAGCCCCGGCATCGCCCCGCGCATCGCCTCCAGAAACAGCCGCAACCGCGCCGGATAAAACCGCGCATACGGGTACACCAGGTACACCGGCAACGGTGACGCGTGCCAGGTAGGCACCAGGTGCAGCAGGTCTCCGCGGCGCACATCGCCGTCCACGATCCATGCCGATGAAATGCACGCCCCCAGCCCGGCCAGTGCTGCGCTGCGCAGGGCGTACAGGCTGTCGGTGGCCAGGCGCGGCGTGATGCCGAAGGTGTGGGCCTCGCCGCTGGGCTCGTGGGTCAGCGTCACGTCGCGCCGGTAGAAGGTGCTCAGCGCCAGCCAGGGCAGCGGCTGCAGGTCCTGCGCGTGCTCTGGCGTGGCGCGCCCGGCCATGAGGGCGGGGGACGCCAGCACGATGCGCGGTACCTCGGCCAGGCGCACGGCCACGACGGAGGGGTCGTCCACCGCGCCGACCTGGATCGCGCAGTCGATGCCTTCGGCGATGAAGTTCGGGCGCCGGTCGTGCAGCATCCATTCCACATCCACCTCGGGGTAGCGGCGCAGGTAGGCCATCAGCGGAGCAATGAACTGGTCTTGCCCGAAGGCGTGCGGCGCCAGCACGCGCAGGGTGCCGCGCGGGGTGTCGGCCGTGCCGCGCACGTCGTCCTCCATGGCGCGCCAGTCTTCCAGCAGGGCCTTGGCGTGGTCAAAGCAGCGCTCGCCATCCTTGGTGAGCTTCATCACATGGGTGGACCGCTGCAGCAGCTTGATGCCCAGGCTGCGCTCCAGCGCCTGAAGGCGACGGCTCACGGTGGGCTGGCTGGTGCCCAACTGCTGGGCGGCGGCAGACAGGCTGCCGGTTTCGACGATGCGGATGAAGGTCTGCATCAGCTCGATGCGGTCGGCGCCTGGTGGCAGGGCGATGGTCATACGCCAAGCGTATAACAAATCTGCAGCCCAACCCACTACCCAGTGCGTTGCAACCCAAGAACAATCGCACCATTCCTTTAGTCGAACAGGTGTCGAGATGTCTTCCATTCAAAACGTGCATGCAAGCCCTGCCATCGGCACCGCGCCGGGGCAGCCGCCGGCCGAGGCAACGGTGAGCGCGCCGCTGTTGCTGCTGCTGGCCACCACGGCGGGGCTGAGCGTGGCGTCGCTGTACTACAGCCAGCCCATGCTGGGCGTGCTGGGGCCCGACATGCAGGCCGACAGCCGCGTGGTGGGCCTGGTGCCCACGCTCACGCAGCTGGGCTACGCGCTGGGCATCTTGCTGCTGGCCCCGCTGGGCGACCGGTACGACCGGCGCCGCATCATCGTCATCAAGTCGGTGGCGCTGATGCTGGCACTGTTGCTCAGCGGCCTGGCGCCCGGCATGGGCGCGCTGCTGGCGGCCAGCCTGGCCGTGGGCCTGGCGGCCACGGTGGCGCAGGACGTGGTGCCCGCTGCCGCCACGCTGGCCCCGGCCGCGCAGCGCGGGCGCATGGTGGGCACGGTGATGACGGGGCTTCTGCTGGGCATTTTGCTGTCGCGCGTGGTCAGCGGCTTTGTGGCGCAGCAGTGGGGCTGGCGCACGGTGTATGTGGCGGCGGCTGTGGCGATTGCGCTGCTGACGGTGGCGGTGTGGCGCGGGCTGCCGCGCTTTGCGCCCACCACGCAGCTGGGCTATGGCGCGCTGATCGGCTCGATGGTGGCCTTGTGGCGCCAGCACGGTGCGCTGCGCCGGGCGGCCTGGGCGCAGGGGCTGCTGGCCGTGGGCTTCAGCGCGTTCTGGTCCACGCTGGCCGTCATGTTGCACAGCCAGTTCCACCTGGGTACGGCCGCAGCCGGGGCGTTTGGACTGGCGGGGGCGGCGGGTGCCCTGGCTGCCCCGCTGGCCGGGCGGCTGGCCGACAAGCGCGGGCCCGAGGTCGTGACCCGCTATGGCGCCGGGTTGGCGGCAGCATCATTTGCCGCGATGGCGCTGGCACCCTTGCTGCCCGCCCAGGCGCAGCTGGCGTTGATCGTGGTGAGTGCCATCGGCTTTGACTTCGGCGTGCAGGCCACGCTGGTGGCGCACCAGACCATCGTGTACGGCATCGACCCCGCCGCGCGCAGCCGGCTCAATGCGCTGCTGTTCACCGGCATGTTCATCGGCATGTCGGCCGGTGCCGCGCTGGGCAGCCTGGCGCTGGCGCAGTGGGGCTGGCTGGGCGTCGTGGCGTTGGCTACCGTGGGGTCGCTGGCTGCACTGGCGGTGCGGATGGCAGGGCGTGCGCGCTGATTTTTGGATAAAAATTGCCTTTACCGCTTGCTGGATAAGCGCTAGTAGCTATCAAAAAGAGCGGCCATGGAGCCGCTCTTTCTTCTGGACTGCGCCACGCTGGCCAAGCGGTCGGTGGCCCCAGTCGCCAGGCCTCAGGCATCAAGCCTTTTTCACCTCGATGTGATACAGGCCCCAGGGGCACAGGCCAAAGCGTTCCTTCACCGGCTTGTCCTTGAAGGCGGGCAGCACGTCGGCGTCGTACACCGCCCACTGCGGGCCCAGGCCGCCCAGGGCCATGGGCTGGCCGTCGATGTGGGTGGCAACGATCATGCGGTACGCCTGCGCGTCGGCCATGCTGAGGGTGACGTTGTAGCCGTCCACCGCGCGCAGCACCAGCTGCACCGGGCTGCCTGCGGCCACGCCGGCTCCGGCGAGCACGGTGGTGAGCAGGGGGCCTGTCAGGGTGTGGGGTTTGCTGTCGTACTCCAGCGTGGGCTTGATGGTGACGGCGGGCATGCGCTGCAGGGCGGCGGCGTCCAGCGCATGGGCGTTGCTGAACTGGATGCCATGCTTGCCCATCATCTGGTCGATGGCGGGGTCGAGCGCGCCGCGGTTGGGCTTGGCGATGGCGCCGCTGATAGTCAGCAGCGTGGGGCCGGTGGCGGCCTTGACTGGCGGTGCGGCGTGGCTGCTGCCGCCGGTGGCAGACCACAGGCTGGCGGTGCCCAAAGTGGCGGTGATGAAGTGGCGTTTGTTCATGTGGATGGGCTCCTCGGTGCAAATGAGGGGCGCATCCTAAGCGCAACCGGTGCCCACGCCACGCAAAAAATGGCACGCTGGGGCCGTCGCTCCATACGCCGGGGCCACCACCGCCCAGGCTCACGCCGCCTTGTCTGCGGCCAGGGGCTGCAGCACGGTCTTGAAGCTGCGGTCCCACAGGGGCGCGACCTGCGCGGGGCCGTCCAGCACGCCCAGCTGCAGGAAGGTATCGGCCACGGCCTGGTGACCCTTGACCACGCCGTCGTCCACGGGGCGCAGGTCGTAGTCGCTGCTGCGGTTGTTCCACAGCTCGATCAGGTCGCCCACCGGCACACGGGTTTCGGCAGACTGGGCGCGGGCGTAGTCGAGGTAGTTGCCGTTGGCCCACAGGTAGGCGCGGCGCAGGCGCTGCAGGTAGTCGCTGATGGCGGCGTGGCGGGCGGGGTCTTCCACCGCGCGCGGGTTGGCGTAGATGGGGAAGTTGCCCGACAGGTACCCCTGGCCCGTCTTGAGCACGCGTGCGCCGTAGCGCAGCCGCGCCAGCTGGCCGTTGTAGCCGTAGATGGCCCATGCATCCAAGTCGCCCCGGTCGAAGGCCGACAGCCCGTCGGCCGGCGTGAGGTTGATGGCGTTGATGTCGGCGAACGACAGGCCCGCCTCGGCCAGCTGTCGGCTCAGGTAGTAGTGCGAGGTGGTGGCGCGCACGTAGCCCACGCGCTTGCCCTTGAGGTCGGCGATGCGCTGGATGGGTGCGTCCTTGCGGGCCAGCGTGACCTGGTTGTTGAGGTCTTCGCGCACCACGGCGATGAAGCGCACCTGGGCTTTTTGCCGCGCGGCGAACAGCGCCGGGATCTCGCTGCCCGAGCCCAGGTCCAGCGCGTCGCCGTTCAGGGCCTCGATGTGCAACACGCCGTTGTTCAGCTCGCGCCATTCGATGCGGTAGGGCGTGTTGCCCTGGCCGGACGCAGCGATGAGGGCGCGCCACAGGCCCTTGTAGGTGCCGATGCGCAGGGTCACTCTGGAGAGGTCGGGGGCTGGAGGGGCGGCCAGCGCGGGCACGCCCGCCGTGGCGGCCCAGGCGGCGGCGCCCAGGCCGGCCTGGATGAGGTGGCGGCGGTTGAGTGTGGGGGTGCAGTTGCGATGCATGGTGGTCGGGCCTTTTATGAGTCCATGGGCAGCAGCAGAGGGGTTGCGTGCTTGGGCAGCGAGATTCCGCCAAGCCCGGCCTGCGCGCAAAGACCTTTGCGTAGCATCGTTATGCGTGAAACGCAGCACCCAGCGGGGTGCATGCATGCACGCGGTGCACGGGGTTGTCGCGGTGGTCGCGGCACGGCGCTGGTTCATGACAAAACCGTATGTGGTCACGCGGATTTCTTCGTTGGCATGGCGGCGGGGCGCTTCTAAGGTGGGCGGGTCCGTGCATTCCAACCCCCACCGATACCGAAAGCCACCGCCATGTCCGCCGTCCTCAAACCCCTGCCCACCGCCCAGCTCGCCCTCAACCCCGCGCCCCAGCGCAAGGACTGGTTCGACGCCCCGGTGGCGCGCCCCACGGTGGAGGCCGAGCGCCGCCACCGGCAGGAGACGCTGGCCGTGGCCTTCCGGCTGTTTGCGCAGCAGGGCTTCAACTACGGGCTGGCAGGCCACATCACCGCGCGCGACCCGGAGTGGACCGACCACTTCTGGGTGAACCCGCTGGGCCTGCATTTCTCGCAGATCAAGGTGTCCGACCTGCTGCTGGTCAACGCTGCCGGCGAGATCGTGGTGGGCCAGGGCCCGCTGAACCGCGCAGCTTTTGCCATCCACGCCGCGCTGCACGAGACGCGGCCCGACATCGTGGCCGCCGCGCACACGCATTCGACCTACGGCAAGGCCTGGTCGTCGCTGGGCCGCAAGCTCGATCCGCTCACGCAGGACTCGTGCATCTTCTATGAAGACCACGCGCTGTTCGACGACTTCACCGGCGTGGTGCTGGAGACCGATGAAGGTTTTCGCATCGGCGAAGCCCTGGGCGCGCAAAAGGCCGTGATCCTGCAGAACCACGGCATCCTGACCGCAGGCCCCTCGGTGGAGGCCGCCGCGTGGTGGTACATCGCGCTGGAGAACGCCTGCCAGGCCCAGCTGCTGGCCGAAGCCGCCGGCACCCCCAAGCCCATCCCGCACGAGATCGCGCAGCGCACGCATTCGCAGATCGGCGGGCCGGGTGGTGCGCAGTTCGCGTTCAAGAGCCTGTTCGACATCATCGTGCGCGACCAGCCCGAGGTGCTGCAGTGAATGCGCCACTGACCTGGGGGCAGGCCGCACGCGCGCTGGCGGTGGAGTTCGGTGCGCGCGCCGCGGTGCACGACCGCGATGCGAGCTTTCCGCACGCCAACTTTTACGGGCTGCAGCAGGCCGGCCTGCTGGCCCTGGCCGCGCCGCGGTCGCTGGGCGGGCAGGGCGCGTCGGCCGCGCAGCTGGCCGAGGTGATCGGCGCCATCGGCCAGGGCTGCCCGGCCACGGCGCTGGTGCTGACCATGCAGTACATCCAGCAGCGCGGCATGGGCCGCCCCGGCTCGCCCTGGCCGCCGGCACTGGCGCAGCAACTGGTGAATGAATCGGTGCAGGAGGTGTCGCTGATCAACGCACTGCGCGTGGAGCCCGAGCTGGGCTCGCCCGCGCGCGGCGGCCTGCCGGCCACGGTGGCGCGGCACACGGCCGAGGGCTGGCGCATCAGCGGGCACAAGGTGTATTCCACCGGCGCGCCCATCCTGCGTTGGTACGTGGTGTGGGCCCGCACGGACGAGGACGCGCCGCGCACCGGCGCCTTCCTGGTGCGAGCGGGGCTGCCCGGCATCCGCATCGAGGAAACCTGGGACCACCTGGGCCTGCGCGCCAGCGGCAGCCACGATGTGCATCTGCACGATGTGCTGATCCCCCACGCACACGCGCTGGACCTGCGCCTGCCGCAGGACTGGGCCCGCGGCGAGCCCGCCATGCAGGCCGAGATGACGGTCATGCTGGCCGCGCTGTACACCGGCGTGGCACGCGCCGCGCGCGACTGGCTGGTGCAGTTTCTGCGGGAGCGCGTGCCCGCCAGCCTGGGCGCGCCGCTGGCGACCTTGCCCCGCGCGCAAGAGGCCGTGGGCCGCATCGAAGGCCTGCTGCTCACCAACGACCGCCTGATCGCCAGCCTGGCCCACGACCTGGATGCCGGCACGCTGGTGCCCACCGTGGACAGCGGTGTGGTGAAGGCCCAGGCCACGCGCAACGCCATCGAGGCCGTGCAGGCCGCGCTGGAGCTGACCAGCAACCACGGCCTGGCCCGCAAAAACCCGTTGGAGCGCCACCTGCGCGATGTGCTGTGCGGCCGCGTGCACACGCCGCAGGACGACAGCGCCTATGTTGCCGCGGGCCGCCGGGCGCTGGCCGTGGGGGCTGCATGAGCGCGGTGCTGGCTGCGCATGACCCTGGCAGCGGGAACGTCGATGCACGTGACGAAAAGGCCGATGCCGACCGCTGGGTCGTTCTCAACCAGACAGGGCCCGAGGCCGACGCGCTGGTGGCGGGCGCGGGCCTGCCCGTGGTGCTGGCCGCCGACGACGCCGACGTGCCCGCCTGGGAGCGCGCTGCCGACGTGGACATCCTCTTCACCGGCCCGCGCAACGGCTGGCGCCATGCGCCGGCCACCGCCCCCGCAGGCTGGCCCGGGCGGCTGAAATGGGTGCACGTGGCGTCCGCCGGCATCGACTTCTTTCCGCCCTGGCTGCTGCAGGTGCCGCAGGTGACCTGCTCGCGCGGCGTGGCGGCCGTGCCCATTGCCGAGTACGTGCTGACCGCGCTGCTGACGCACCAGCGCGCATGGGACACGCTGCAGGTGTCGGGCGCCGGGCCGTGGCGCGAGACCTTTGCGCGGGTGGACCAGCACCTGCCCGGCACGCTGCAGGGCCGGGCGCTGGGCATCGCGGGCTACGGAGCCATCGGGCGCGAGGTGGCGCGGCTGGCGCAGGCCTTCGGCATGCAGGTCACGGTGCTGCGCCGCGGCGGGGCGGATGTGCAGGGCGATGATGGTGTGCGCACCGCCCCCTCCATCGAGCAGCTGCTCGCGGCCTCGGACCACCTGGTGCTGGCCCTGCCGATCACCGCGCAGACCTACCACCTCATCAACGCCGCCACCCTGGCGCATGCCAGACCCGGGCTGCACCTGGTGAACATTGCGCGCGGAGCGCTCGTGGACCAGCAGGCGCTGCTGCATGCGCTGGACAGCGGCCGCCTGGCGGGCGCCACGCTGGACGTGACGGACCCCGAGCCGCTGCCCGACGGCCACCCGCTGTACACCCACCCGCGCGTGCGGCTCACGCCCCATGTGTCGTGGGCGGCGCAGGGCGCGGCGCAGTTCACGGCCCGCAAATTCGTGGCCAACCTGGCGCGCCATGTGGCGGGGGAGCCGCTGCAAGACGTGGTGGACGGGGCGCGCGGGTACTGATGCCAGGTCGCGCGGGCGGGCAGGGTCCGCACGCGGCCAGTGCCTGCATGCGAAAACCGCATATGGATGGTCGCAAGGCTTCGTTGGCGATGCGGGGGCCGGGTGGTGCAATGGCCGCAAGCGTCTTTTCGATATTGCAACCCTTCCCATCACTCACACCATGCAGCGCCGCCAATTCCACCATCTGCTGACCGCCTCCGTTGCCGCCAGTTCGTTCCTCTCGCCCGTTCTCACCCACGCCCAGCAGCGCGTGTTGCTGCGCGCTGGCGACCAGAAGGGCGGGCTGCAGGCCCTGCTCGACGCTGCGGGCGAACTGAAGAACCTGCCCTACGACATCAAGTGGAGCGAGTTCCCGGCCGCCGCGCCGCTGGCCGAAGCGCTCAACGCCAACGCCGTGGATTTCGGACCCATCGGCGATGCGCCGCTGCTGTTCACCCTGGCCGCGGGCAGCCGGGTCAAGGCGTTTGCGGCCAACCGGTCGGACGCTTACGGCACCGCCGTGCTGGTGGCACCCAATTCGCCGCTCAAGACGGCGGCCGACCTCAAGGGCAAGAGCATCGCCACCAACCGCGGCTCCATCGGCCACTTCGTCACGCTCAAAGTGCTGGAATCCGCCGGGCTCAAGGCCGACGACGTTCAACTGCGCTTCATCCCGCCACCGGACGCCAAGCTCGCGCTCACGCAGGGCTCGGTGGACGCCTGGGCCACGTGGGAGCCTTACACCGCACTGGCCGAAACCAACGGCCATGCGCGCGTGCTGGTCAGCGGCCGGGGGCTGTGGACGGGCCTGTCTTTCCTGGCCGCCACCGACGCGGCGCTGGCCGAAAAGCGCGCCGTGCTGCAGGACTTCAAGGAGCGCGTGGCAAGGGCGCAGGTCTGGTCCTACCAGAATTCCAAGTCTTTTGGCCAGTCGCTCGCCCGCATCATCGGCATCCCGGCGGACGCCGCGCAGCTACAGTTCGACCGCCGTGCCACCCGCTGGCAGGACATCGACGCGCAGGTGCTGGCGGACCAGCAGAAGACGGCCGACTTCTACCTGGCGGCCGGGCTCATCAAGCAGCGGCTCGATGTGCGGGGCACGTTCGATACGAGCTTCAATGTGGGCAAGGGCTGAGCGAGACGTCTGCGACGCTTTCGTCGTGAAGCAGGCCTCCTCGCTTTTCGGGGGGGCTTGGTGGGGCGCACTGCGAGGCTTCGACAAGCTCAGCCCGAACGGTGAAGGGTCGGGGGTCAGTGGTCATCGGCCGAGGGCCATCCCCGCCCGTTCGCGATGAGCCTGTCGCAGCGCCGCTCCGAGCGCACCCGCTCCGCGAAGGGTTCAAGCCATCGATCAAGCCGCGGTCCCGACCTTCAAGCCCTGGGGTGCATAGCGCCTTGAACCAGCGCACTCGCGCCAGCCGCACCACAATCGGGTCCCATGACCTCTTCCTCGACGATGCTGCGGCTGATCAGCCTGGCGGCCTTTTGCAGCATGGCGTCCATGCGCGTGTGCGACCCGATGCTGGTCGCACTGTCCCTCGAATACCAAATCACCACCGGCGATGCATCGGCCGTGATCGCGGCGTTCGCCGTGGCGTACGGCGTGCTGCAGTTGGTGTACGGCCCGCTGGGCGACCGCATCGGCAAGGTGCGCGTGATCATCGGCGCCACGGCGGCCTGCGCGGTGTTCAGTGCCGTCACCGCACTGGCGCAAAGCTTCACGCTGCTGGTGGTGGCGCGCGCCGCTATGGGGGCGGCGGCGGCGGGGATCATCCCGTTGTCGATGGCCTGGATCGGTGACGAGGTGGCCTACGAGCAGCGCCAGGAGACCCTGGCGCGCCTCATGGTGGCCACCGTCACCGGGATGATGGCGGGCCAGTGGTTTGGCGGCTTTGCCACCGAAACCCTGGGCTGGCGCGCCGCGCTGGGCGCATTGGCCGTGCTGTTCTTTGCCGCCGCCACGTTGCTGCTGCGCCACGCGCGGGCCAGCGGGGCGCTGCGGCCTGCTGCGGTGCCAGGCGCACCCGCCTTCTCGCTGGCCAACTACCTGGCGGGCACCCTGGCCCTGCTGCGGATCGAGCGTGTGCGATGGGTACTGGCGGTGGTGGCCATCGAGGGGGCGCTCGCGTTCGGCACGCTGGCCTTCGTGCCCGCGCGCATGGTCGACGGCTTTGGCCTGTCGGCCGCCGCAGCCGGGGGCGTGATGGTGCTGTACGGCGTGGGCGGCCTGATCTACAGCGTGTTCGCGCGCCGCTGGCTGGCCGCGCTGGGTGAGCGGGGCCTGGCCCTCACGGGCGCCACGCTGATCGCCGTGGGCCTGCTGTCGCTGGCCTGGGCCCCGGCGGTGGGCTGGGCGATGCTGGGTTGCTTCATGGCGGGCATCGGCTTTTACATGCTGCACAACACGCTGCAGGTGCAGGCCACGCAGATGGCACCGCAGGCGCGGGGCACAGCGGTGACCATGTTCGCGTGCCTGCTCTTCCTGGGCCAGTCCACGGGTGTCTTGATCGTGGCGTTCAGCGTCGACCGGGGCTGGCTGCCGCCCGTGTTCTCGGTGGCGGCCCTGGGAGTGTTCGTGCTGGGGCTGCTGGTGTCGCGCCGGGTGCAGGCACGGGGCGCGGCGGCTGCGGGCGCCTGAGGCGTCCGAAGGGCGGCTCGCGCCGGCTTGAGCCTCGCGTTCGGGCAGGCTTTCCAGGGACTTCTGCCCGGAGCGGTTTCGCTTGTAGACTCCCAAGAAGCCGCGTGCGGCGGGTTGCCCGCCCGACGCGGCGTGCCTGCGGCGCCCCTGAACGCAGCCCGCACGCCCCCCGTACCACCATGGATACCCCACCAAGAGTCAGACACCGGGCCGCCATCTTTTTGCCATGACCGATTCCCTTTTGCCTGCACCCGTTGGCTTCCCGCGCGCCTCGGGCGTGATGAGCGCTCAGATCCGGCGCCATGACTGGTCGGGCCATCCGCTCGGCCCGGTGCAAGGCTGGCCGCGTGCCTTGCTGTTTGCGGTGGAAATGGTGCTGGCGTCGGACTTTCCCAAGTGCCTGATGTGGGGCGAGCACCGCTACTGCTTCTACAACGATGCATTCCGCACCATCCTGGGCGACAAGCCCGACGCGCTGGGTCGCCCGGTGCAGGAGGTGTGGAGCGAGGTGTGGGACGTGATCGCCCCCATCGTGGACAAGGCGTTCCAGGGCGAGTCCACGTTTGTGGAGGACTTTCCGCTCACCATCAACCGCCACGGCTACAGCGAAGAGGCGTACTTCACCTTCTGCTACAGCCCGGTGCGCGACGACAACGGCGCCGTGGTCGCCATGATGGACACCGTGATCGAAACCACCGGCAAGGTGGCGGCAGAGCGGCGCCTGCGCGAGGCCGCTGCGTCGCTGGAGCAGCAGGTGGCCGAACGCACGGCCGACCGCAACCGGCTGTGGCTGGGATCGGATGCGCTGCTGATGGTGACGCGCTTCGACGGCCACATCGTGGCGGTGAACCCGGCCTGGACCTCGGTGCTGGGCTGGACGGAGCAAGAAACCGTGGGCCGGCCCGTGCAGGCCTTTGCCCACCCGGAGGACGAGCCCACGTTGGTGCGCGAGCTCCATTCGCTGCAAAAGGGCGCGCCCAAGCGCCAGGGCACGCTGCGCTACCGCCACCGTGACGGCACCGACCGCTGGGTGGCCTGGACCGCCGCGCCGGCCGATGGCTTCGTGCAGGCCGTGGGCCGCGACGTGACCGAGGAGCGCGCCCAGGCCGAGGCCTTGCGCAGCGCCGAAGAACAACTGCGCCAGAGCCAGAAGATGGAGGCGCTGGGGCAGCTCACGGGCGGCATTGCGCACGACCTGAACAACATGCTGCAGGGCATCGTCCTGCCGCTGCAGATCATCCGCCAGCGCATTGCCCAGGGCCGCGAGGAAGAGGCGGGCAAGTACATCGACGCCGGCCTGGCCGCCGCCAAGCGCGCAGCGGCGCTCACGCAGCGGCTGCTGGCGTTCTCGCGCCGCCAGCCGCTCGACTCACGCGCGGTGGACCTCTCGGAGTCGCTGAGCAGCCTGGAGACCATCGTGCGCAGCACCTGCGGCGAGAACATCACGCTGCAGATGTCGCTGCAGCCGGACCTGTGGCCGGCCTACACGGATGTGCACCAGTTCGACAACGCGGTGCTGAACCTGTGCATCAATGCCCGCGACGCCATGCCCGACCGCGGCACCCTGCGCATTGCAGCCGACAACGTGCACCTGGGCGTTTCGGGCGATTCGGGCGAGCCGTCGGTGCCGGGGCTGGACGCTGGCGACTACGTGCGCGTGGCGGTGAGCGACACCGGCACCGGCATGCCGGCCGATGTGATGGCCCGCGCGTTCGACCCGTTCTTCACGACCAAGCCGCTGGGGCAGGGCACGGGTCTGGGGCTGTCGATGATCTACGGCTTCATGCGGCAGTCCGGCGGCATGGCGGTGCTGGAGAGCACCGTGGGGCAGGGCACGCGCGTGTCGCTGTACTTTTGCCGGTCCCGCGACGAAGTGGCGGCCGAGCGTGCAGAGCCGCCCACCCCGCTCACCAGCCCGCGCCGCCCGGACTCGGCCCTGGTGGTGGAAGACGACGACACCGTGCGCGCACTGGCCGTGGAGCTGCTGCGCGACAACGGCTTTTACGTGATGGAGGCCGCATCGGGCAGCGCGGCCATGGCCTTGCTGTCGGGTG
The DNA here is from genome assembly GCF_001424425.1 of Acidovorax sp. Leaf191. Lineage (GTDB taxonomy): Bacteria > Pseudomonadota > Gammaproteobacteria > Burkholderiales > Burkholderiaceae_C > Acidovorax. Next base: position 169,436 of record NZ_LMPT01000019.1, on the reverse strand, counting down.
CCGTGCACTTCGATTTGCTGCTGTCCGACGTGGGGCTGCCCGGGCCCAACGGCCGACAGGTGGCCGACTACGCGCGCGAGAAGCTGCCGGCCATCAAGGTCATTCTCATGACCGGCTACGCCGAGCAGGCCGCGATGAATCCGCAGTTCCTGGGAGCGCAGATGGAACTGCTGGTCAAGCCGTTTGATGCCCAGGCGCTCGTGACCAAGGTGCTGGCGGTGATGGGGTCCAGCGAACAGGCGCCAAAGTAGGGGCGTTGCCCGCTACCGCGCCAAGGCGGCAAGCAGGGGTAGTGGGGTAAAAATGGCCGCTGCCGCGCGTCTGGTCAGCGGTAGGTGCTATCGATTAGATAGCGTGATGGGGTCCTTACCACTCACTATATAAGCAGCAGGTCTAACCAATCGATTTTTTGATCGTTTGAGATATGAGGCTTCGCCGATACATTTCCTGCATCCCTTTTTTCACTGACATGGGCGCCGCGGCGGGTTGACAACAGCCTGTGCGGCGCTCCGGCGTTTTCATGATCGACTTACGGGGTATCACCCAAACCTACCAGGGCTCACAAGGCCCGGTCGAGGCCTTGAAGGGCATCGACCTGCACATCACGTCCGGCGAAGTGTTCGGCATCATCGGCAAGAGCGGCGCCGGCAAAAGCTCGCTGGTGCGCGTCATCAACCTGCTCAACCGCCCGACCACCGGCCAGGTCATCGTGGACGGCCGCGACCTGACCCAGCTGAACGATGCGCAACTGCGCGAAGCCCGCCGGGACATCGGCATGGTGTTCCAGCATTTCAACCTGCTGTCGTCGCGCACTGTGTTCGACAACGCCGCGCTGCCGCTGGAGCTCGCCGGCATGGACAAGGCGGCCATCCGCGAGCGCGTGAACCCGCTGCTGGAGCTGGTGGGCCTGTCGGCCCTGGCAGACCGCTACCCCGCGCAGATCAGCGGCGGCCAGAAGCAGCGCGTGGGCATTGCGCGGGCGCTGGCCAGCCGGCCCAAGGTGCTGCTGAGCGACGAGGCTACATCGGCGCTGGACCCGGAGACCACACGCTCCATCCTCGACCTGCTGCGCCAGGTCAACCGCGAGCTGGGCCTCACCGTCGTGCTCATCACGCACCAGATGCAGGTCATCAAGCAGGTGGCCGACCGCGTGGCCGTGATCGAGGCCGGCCGAATCGTGGAGCAGGGCCGCGTGCTGGAGGTCTTCACCCGCCCGCAGCAGCCCATCACCCAAAGCCTGATCGACGAGATCTTGCCGCAAGAGCTGCCCGCGAGCGTGCTCGGCCACGTGCGCAAGCTCGCCAGCCAGCTGGGCGCCGGGCGCACGGGCCGGCTGCTGCGCCTGTCGTACGCGGGGGAGAGCGCCTACCAGCCCATCCTGTCGCAGCTGATCCGCGAGTTCGGCGTGGACATGAGCATCCTGCACGGCCAGGTGGACGAGATCCAGGACGAGACCTTCGGCTCGCTGGCCGTGTACGCGAGCGGCGAGGCAGAGCGCCTGTCGGGCGCCGTGGCGCACCTGCGCGCGGGCGGTGTCGAGGTCGAAGAAGTCGCCGTGGCGGCGTGAACAGCAAAGGACTACGACCCATGTTCAACAACTTCACCCCCGCCATGCTTGACCTGTTCGCGTCCTCGCTGTGGGAGACGCTCATCATGGTGGGCATCTCCGGCATCGTCGGCGGCCTCATCGGTGTGCCGCTGGGCGTCTTTCTGCGCTTGACCGACCACGGCGGCGTGCTGGAAAACGGCCCCACCAACAAGCTCGTGGGCTGGCTGGTCAATGCCGTGCGGTCCACGCCATTCATCATCTTGCTGGTGGCCATCATTCCGTTCACGCGCTTCATCACCGGCTCGTCCATCGGCACGGCAGCGGCCGTGGTGCCCCTGACCATCGCCGCCGCGCCGTTCGTGGCGCGCTTGGTGGAAGCGGCCTTGCGCGAGGTCGACCACGGCCTGGTCGAAGCCGCCCAGGCCATGGGCGCCACCACCAGCCAGATCGTCTGGAAGGTGCTGCTGCCCGAGGCACTGCCCGGCATCGTCGCCGGCCTGACCATTACCTTCGTGAGCCTGACGGGCTACTCCGCCATGGCCGGCGCCATCGGCGGCGGCGGCCTGGGCGACCTGGGCATCCGCTACGGCTACCAGCGCTTCTTGCCCGAGATCATGCTGGCCGTGGTGCTGGTGCTGATCTTCTTCGTGCAGGCGGTGCAGAGCCTGGGCGATTGGGCGGTGCGCAGGCTGAGCCACCGGTGAGAGCGGGACAGGTGCCGGCCAGCTGGTAGGCATTGGCGCATCCAGGCGTGCTGATCCGGCGGATTGGCTTCGCCTGCGTCGCTTGAGTAGCGGTTTTCGCTCTGGGAGCCATGGTTGTGGGCGAACTGCACAGTCACCCTGCCCAGCGGGAGATCGGCCCCGCCCCGCATGGTTTTCCGACGCGGTCGTTTCTGTCGTACACCCCGTCCGGGCAGGCAGTGGCGGGGTGGCTGGCCACAGGACGGCCCGGCAAGGGGGCCGTGCTGCTGCTGCACGGCGTGCGGGCAGACAGAACGCAGATGCTGGCCCGCGCGCGGTTTCTGAACCCAAGGAGCTGTGGCGCGTGGAAGGGGTCGGGCATGTGGACCTGCAGCGTTCGGGCCCGCTGCGTATGAGGACACGGTGCTGCGGTTTCTGGCCCGGCACATGCCGGCGCAGTCACGGGGCCTCTCCGCGGTGGGTGTCCGGGCCACGCGCTCGCCCGTCCGACGCTCTGCCTTGCCAACAGAAAAGGCCTTCTCCGCTTGTGGCAGAGAAGGCCTTTTCAGTGGGGGGCGGTGGCGGTCGTTGGCGCCACCGCGCGCTGGTTACTTGGCCAGTGCCTTGCGGAAATCCGGGTCAGCGATCAGCTGGCCGACGAGCTTGCGGTACAGGCCTTCGTAGTTCTGCGCTGCCGCAGGAATGGCGATGGCGCCGACGAAGGAGGATTCCCATTCAGCCTTGGCGGTCAGGTCCTTCTCGTAGCGCTTTTCGGTGCCCCGCATGACGGTGAAGCGCACCTTGATCAAGCCCTTGCCGGTGCCGATGTCGGGCTCCAGCTGGGTGTCCAGCAGCACGCCGGAGATGACGGCGGCGGCTTGGGGGTTGAGCAGTCCGGCGGCTGCCAGCTCCACCCTCAGGCTTTCGCGAACGTACTCGGCGAAGGAGCTATTGGTGGGGGCTTGCAAGGTGTTGACACCGCGCATCGAGTGGCCCTTATCGATGGTCGCAGGCTTGGCCGCGTCCAGCGTGAACGAGCCCACGCGCGTTTCAGCCAGGTCTGCGCGGCGCAGGTTGGCGGTGTTTTCGGCCGTGGGTTGCGGAGCGCCCATGGTGAGTTGGGCGCACCCTGTGAACAGGACGACGGATGCCAGAGCGAAGAGCTTGATGAGTGTGGTTTTCATGGTGGTGCCTTGGGCTGTTACTTGAGCTGTGGGTTGGTGGACAGGTCCCGCAATGCGTTGGCTACGATCTGCCGGGTCATGGTGCGCAGGCCTTCTTCGATGCTGGCGGACTTGACGGCGTTGGCCGGCGCCGAGGCATTGCCGATCGTGGTGTGAACGGCGTGCCGCGCTGTGCTGACCAGTGTGGAGCTTCCGTCGGCGGGCACGTAGGTCACGGTGCAGACAAAGCCGTCTGTGACCGCGCTGCCTGCCAGGCCGAATGTGAGGCCCGTCACAAAGCCTTGCTGCGCCGCATCCTTGGTGATGGGCACGTTGTTGATGGTGATGGTCAGCAAGGCTGTTTTGCCTGTGGCTTCGCCAGCGGCGATCTCGAAGATGCCTGTTTTCTTCACCTGGGCGGTGACCTGGTCCTTCAAAAGTTGCGTGGCCCGCGTGTTGGGCGCGCCGCTGTTCTGGTAGTCGAAGACCAGCGTGGCGGGTATCGCGGTGGCTGGGCGCTTGATGTCCGCATCCGCAACTTCCTTGGTGGCGGTATCGACGTAGACGGATGCGCAACCCGTCAGGAAGACGGTAGCCGCCATGAACAGAGCACTTGCGCCCCTGGATAACCACGAACGGTTTCTATTTTTCATATGTCTTGATGTTGAAATTGAAAATCCCAGGCAGGAGTGCGTGCCAGTCTCCGCCGACGGCGGGCACGGCCCGTTCCTGCCTCCCTCTTGCTTGCTTGCTTACTTGCTTGCGAGTGACAGCTGACCTGCCGAAACTCGCGGGGCGATTCTAGGGGAGGGCCGTGCGCAAAAAATGCTGAAAGCCGGTTTTGGGCCGGGCAGCAACACTTGGCGATTTGAAGACGCCGTTGGGACTGACAGGTGGGGGCAGGCCCAACTCTGGTCCCGGCACGCTCGCTATGGTTTTTATAGCTGGTGGCGCTTTCGCTGAGTGCGGTAGAGGCATTTTTAGGCAGAAGGGCTGCTGCTTCTCTCCCAGACCGTTTCCGAGCCACTACCATCGCCCATCCCTCGACTCCTGATCGCCAGCCCATGACCACCCCCAACCACGCCCCGTCCGACGAATGCGCCCAGTTGCGCACAGCCCTGCTGGGCTTGCACCGCACCCTGGTGGAACTGGAGCGGCGCGACTATGAGAAGCAACACGGCCAGCAGTCTGCGGGGCAGTTTCTGCAGCTCATGGCGTACGACGAGTCCATGCGGTGGCTGGAGCCGTTGAGCCGGTTGATCGTGATGCTGGACGAGGCGCTGGATGCGCAAGGCAAGGGCATTGACAGCGTCGCCCCCACAGTGGTCGCTCAGCGGGTGCGCGACCTGCTGCGGCTCGACCGGGATCAGCCTGGAGAGTTTGGTGCGCGGTACCTTCACCACTTCGACCAGTCGCCCGACCTGGCGGTGGAGCACGCTCGACTGCTGCGTGCGTTGAATCGCTGAACCGCTAACTTGCCGCGCTATGCAGCGGCAGGCGCATCTGTTGGGGTCCGCAAGCAGCCTCGCCGAAACCGTTTCGCGCCGCGCGACCTCTCGCTACGAGCGTGCAGCACTGCACTGCACTGCACTGCACTGCACTGCACTGCACGGCACGGCACGGCGGAGCGGGTTGGCGCAGTGCATGGTTGCCGCCCTGGCACCCGCCAACGGGCGCCCCCAGGCCTCAGCGCATCAGTCCGTCGATATCTTGTGTTCCGTCACCAGCCTGCCAAAGCGCGCGGTGTCGGTCGCGATCTGCTGCGCCATTTGCGCCGGGGTGTTGCCGATGGGCTCGGCGCCGATGTCCTGCATGCGCTTTTTGAAGTCGGCCGACTGGATCACCTTGACCATCTCGGCGTTGAGTCGCTCCACCACCTCGGGCGGTGTGCGGGCGGGGGCCAGCACGCCGAACCAGGTGCCGATGTCAAACCCCGGAAAGCCGCTTTCCGCCAGCGTGGGCACGTCGGGCAGCGACGAAGACCGCCTGGCCGTGGTCACCGCCAGCGCGCGCAGCTTGCCGGCCTTGATGTGGGGCAGCACGGGGGTCACCGTGTCGAACGACATCGACACCTGGCCGCCCAGCAGGTCGGTGGTCAGCGGGCCGCTGCCCTTGTAGGGCACGTGCAGCAGCGGCTGTCCGATGGCGGCGGCGAACTGCGTGCCGATCAAATGTTGCGCGGTACCAGCACCGTTGGAGCCGTACGAGAACTTGTCGGGCGCGGCCTTGATCAAGGCCGCCAGTTCCTTCACATCCTTGGCGGGCGTGGTGGCGGCCACGGCGAGCACGTTGGGCACCAGGGCCACGGTGGTGATGGGCGCAAAGCTCTTTTGAAAGTCGTAGCCGAGCTTCTTGTACACGCTGGTGGCGATGGTGTGGTGCACCGCGCCCATCAGCAGCGTGTGGCCGTCGGGCGCGGCCTTGGCCACGTAGTCGGCGCCGATGGTGGCGCCCGCGCCGCCGCGGTTTTCCACGATCACCGGCTGGCCCAGGGCCGCGCCCAGCTTTTCGCCCAGTGCGCGCGCCAGCACATCGGTGGTGCCGCCTGCGGCAAACGGCACGACGAGCGTGACGGGCTTGGTCGGCCACGCTGGCGTTTGCGCCCTGGCCTGGGTGCCCGACAAGCACCAGACGGCTGCCGCGATGGCGACGCCGGCCATGAGGCTGCGGCGTGCGGGCAGGGCGTGCGGCTGTGCAGCCCGGGCTTGCCGGTGCGTGGTGGTGGAACGGGGAAGGGCGATGGGGTTCATGGTTGTCTCCGTTGTGTTTTTTGTGGCAGGGCCTGTGGGGCGCGCATGGCTTCGCTGGCCATGTCTGCGCGAGTGCGGCTGGCGCTCTGATGAACGTTCCGCCTGCAACGACGTGGCCCCTGGCGGGTGGTGACCCACGGTCGCCTTGCCAGGGGCTCTACGGCGTGCCGCGCCTCAGGCCGCGTGCCGCAGCGGTGCCCGCGCCAGCAGGTCGCAGACCGCGTCGGTCACCTGCGCCGTGGTGGCAGAGCCGCCCAGGTCGCGGGTGTGCAGGGCCGGGTTGGCGGTGACCTGCTCGATGGCCTGCATCACCTGCCGGGCGGCCTCGGTCTCGCCCAGGTGCTCCAGCAGCATCACCACCGACCAGAAGGTGCCGATGGGGTTGGCCAGGCCCTTGCCCATGATGTCGAAGGCCGAGCCGTGGATGGGCTCGAACATGCTCGGGTAGCGGCGCTCCGGGTCGATGTTGCCGGTGGGCGCGATGCCCAGGCTGCCAGCCAGCGCGGCGGCCAGGTCCGAGAGGATGTCGGCATGCAGGTTGGTGGCGACGATGGTGTCCAGCGTGGCGGGGCGGTTGACCATGCGGGCCGTGGCGGCGTCCACCAGTTCCTTGTCCCACTTCACGTCGGGGAACTCCTGGCTGACCTGCGCGGCGATCTCGTCCCACATCACCATCGCATGGCGCTGGGCGTTGCTCTTGGTGATGACGGTGAGCAGCTTGCGGGGCCGCGACTGCGCCAGGCGGAAGGCAAAGCGCAGGATGCGCTCCACGCCCACCCGGGTCATCATGGAGACGTCGGTGGCGGCCTCGATCGGGTGGCCCTGGTGCACGCGGCCGCCCACGCCGGAGTATTCGCCTTCGGAGTTTTCGCGCACGATGACCCAGTCCAGGTCCTTGGGGGCGCAGCGCTTGAGCGGTGCGTCGATGCCCGGCAGGATGCGCGTGGGCCGCACGTTGGCGTACTGGTCGAACCCTTGGCAGATTTTCAGGCGCAGTCCCCACAGCGTGATGTGGTCCGGGATGTCCGGGTCGCCGGCCGAGCCGAACAGGATGGCGTCCTTGCCGCGCAGGGCATCGAGCCCATCGGCCGGCATCATCACGCCATGGGCGCGGTACCAGTCGCCGCCCCAGCCGAAGTTTTCGAACTCGAACTGCAGGCCGGGGTGCTGGGTGGACAGGGCTTCGAGCACGCGCTGGCCGGCGGGAATCACTTCCTTGCCGATGCCGTCTCCGGGAATGGTGGCTATTGCGTAGGTGGTCATGGTGGTAGGGCGTTGAACGCGGTGGGTGGCTGAAGGGATGGAGCGGACTGTAGGCCTGGACGCGGCGCAGGAACGGCGATAAAGTGAATCCATCGTTAACCCTGGGTTGAAGATTTAGCCGATGAGTTCCAGCACCATCCAGCCCGCCGAACTGGGTTTTTTCTCCACCCTGGCCGCCAGCCCCAGCCTGAGTGCCGCCGGGCGCGAGATGGGCGTCTCCACCGCCGCTGTCAGCAAGCACCTGGCGCAGATGGAGCGGCGCCTGGGCGTGGTGCTGGTGAACCGGTCCACGCGCCGCATGAGCCTCACGCCCGAGGGCGAACTGCTGCTGGAGCACGCGCGCCGCATCCTGCGCGAGATCGATGCGCTGGACGAGCTCATCGTGCAGTCCCGCGCCAGCCCCAAGGGCCTGCTGCGCGTGAACGCCACGCTGGGCTTCGGGCGCATGCACATCGCGCCGGCTATCTCCGACTTCGTGCGGCTGTACCCTGAGGTGGATGTGCAGTTGCAGCTGTCGGTTCACCCGCCACCCATCACCGACGACGCCTACGACGTGTGCGTGCGGTTCGGCGAGCCACCCGACGGCCGCGTGATCGCCCGGCGCATCGCACCCAACCGGCGCGTGCTGTGCGCGGCGCCGGCCTACCTGGAGCGCCACGGCCGGCCCCGCGTGCCGCGCGACCTGATGGCCCACCAGTGCATCGGCATCCGCCAGGGCGACGAGGCCTACGGCCTGTGGCGGCTGACCACCGGGCGGGGCAGCAAGGCCCACACCGAGTCCATCAAGATCACCGGCAACCTGACCACGAACGACGGCGAGATCGCCGTGCTGTGGGCGTTGCAGGGGCACGGCATCGTGATGCGTGCCGAGTGGGACGTGAACAGGCACCTGGCGCAGGGCCTGCTGGAGCCCGTGCTGCCGCACTACCAGACGCCTGCGGCCGACGTGTACGCGGTGTACCCCCAGCGCCACCAGTTCTCGACGCGGGTGCAGACCTTCGTGAAGTTTCTGGCTGAGGCGTTGGCGAAGTCGGGCACGCTGGCGGGGGTGGACGTGGGAGACGGCGCAGGGCCCGGGCCTGGTGCGAAGAAAGCGGCCAGGGCTGGTACGAAACCGGGCGCCAGGGATGCGGCGGCAAAGCGCCCGGCCAGCAGTCCGTGAGGCCGCAGCGGGCCTGGAGTTGGTGGCTCAGGACGACAGCCGCACCATGAGCAGCCCTGCGCACACCAGCACGGCCGACATGATGCGCGCCGGGCCCATGCGCTCCTTGAGCAGCCAGGTGGAGATCAGCGCCACCAGCAGCACGCTGGTCTCGCGCAGGGCCGACACCGCGCCCATGGGGGCCCGTGCCAGCGCCCACACCGCAATCCAATACGCCCCCATCTGCATGGTGCCCGCGGCGCTACAGCGCCAGAGCATGGCGCGGTCCACGCAGAAGGTGCGGGGCCCCTTCCACAGCAGCACGATGAGCGCCGTGGCAATGCCGTCGCCTAGCGTGAGGATGACTGCAAAGCCGATGGCCGAACCCGCCTGGCGCGCACCCATGGCGTCGATCACCGTGTAGGCGGCGATCAGCACCCCCGTCAGCAGTGGATAGCCCACAGCCTTGCGCTGGGCGCGGCCGCTCCCCGTGCCGCTGCGGATGAGCGCTAGCGACAGCACGCCTGTGCACAGGCACGTCACGCCCCACACCGCGCCCACGCCGGGCCATTCGCCCGCAAACACTGCGGCGCCCAGCATCACCATCAGCGGCGCGGAGCCCCGGGCGATGGGGTACACCTGCCCCATGTCCCCGTGGTTGTAGGCCACGGGCAGGGCGAAGTGGTAGGCCGTGTGCACCGCGATCGACAGGGCCAGCAGCGCCCAACTGGCCGACGCCGGCAGGTCCACCCACGGCAGCGCCAGCAGCGACAACCCGCTGCCCATCAGCGTGGTGATCGCCATGGCGGTGATCCGGTCGCCGCCCACCTTGATGGCGCTGTTCCACCCGGCATTGAGTGCCGCGGACAGCAGCACGACGAAGAAAATGTCGTTGGTGAGCATGAGGGCGCAGCATTTTGTTTGGATGCGTGATGATCTTTTTGAAGCAGACTTCTGTAAAGTTGAGTTCAATAATGATTGAATTCAGGATTTCTGATGCGAAACCTCAACCTCGACCAAGTGCAGACGCTGATAGCGATCGCCGACCTGAAAACGCTGGCCGCGGCGGCCCAGGCCCTGCACCTGGCGCCCCCCACCGTGAGCCTGCACATCAGTGAGCTGGAGTCGCGCCTGGGGGCCACGTTGGTGGTGCGCGGCCGGCGGCAGGCCAGCCTGACTGCCGCGGGCCAGGTGATGGTCGACGCGGGGCGCCGGCTGCTGGCCGCTGCGGACGAGGCGGTGGAGCAGGTGCACCGGCGTGCGCAGGGGCTGCAGGGCGTGGTGCGCCTGGCCACCACGGCCGGCGTCAGCGCGGGCCTGCTGCCGCCGCTGATGCAGTGGCTGGCCCAGCAGAGCCCCGGGGTGGACGTGAAGCTGGATGTGCTCAGTTCTGCCGAGTCGATGGCCCGCCTGGTGGCAGGCACGCTCGACCTGGCCATCGTGGCCCTGCCGCAGGCGTCGGGCAGCGGGGTGCAGGTGGACGCCTGGCGCAGCGACCCCATGGTGGCGCTGGTGCCTGCGGCGTGGCCCGCGCCGCCGCAGGTCACGCCCCAGTGGCTGGCGGATCAGCGCTGGATGTCGTTCGGCCCGGCCACGCAGATGTACCGTCTCACGGCCGGCTGGTTCGCCCAGGCCGGCCTGAACCCGCGGCCCCGCATGGAGTTGAACCACCCGCTGGCGCTGCGCAGCCTGGTGGTGGCTGGCCATGGCGTGGCCGTGCTGCCGCTGGAGCAGCCGGGCGTGGCGGGCATCCATGGCGAGCAGGACACCGCGGGCCTGCAGGTGCGCCCGCTGCACCCGCCCTTGCTGCGCGAACTGGGGCTCGCCCGCCGGTCCGCCGACGCGCAGGACCCGGCCATCCTGGCGGTGTGGCGCGCGCTGGACACGTTTGCCAACGTGGCGGCACCGCCGCCGCCCTCACACCGTGTTGTGCAGGCCTGAAAGAAAGTAGCGCGCCGCCTCCGGCAGCGGTCTGTCCTTGCGAATGATGGAGCCGAAGGCGCCCATCTTGTGCTTGATGTGGCAGGGCAGGATGCACAGCAGATTGTGCCGTGCATAGATGTCGGCGATCGACAGGGGAATCACCGCAATCATCGTGGTGTCCGCGATCAGGCGCATGGTGGTCAGGATGGATGCGGTCTCGACCAGCCCGCGCGGCAATGGAGCATGGATGGCGCGGAACTCCTGCTCCAGCACCTCCCGCATGGGGCTGCCGGAGGGCTGCAGGATCCAGGAGTATTCGAGCAGGCTGTCGAACGGAACATGCTTCTTGGTGGACAGCGGGTGGTCCACGCCCACCACCACCGACAGCGTTTCGTTTTCCAGGGGCTGAAAGATGAAGTCGGCCCGGTGCTCGGGCGCCACCCGGCCCACGGCGATGTCGATGGAGCCGTCCTTGAGCATCTCCACCAGCCGGTCGCTGGTGTCCAGCGTCACGTGGATCGTGATCAGCGGGTAGGTCTTGTTGAGCGCGATGATGGCCTGGTTGAGCAGCGTAGGCAGCGGGGCCATGATGCAGCCGACCGACACCCGCCCGGAGCTGCCCAGCTGCAGCTCGTCGAGCTCGCGCACCATCGACTCCAGCGAGCCGCGCATGCCCTGGAAGAAGCCCAGCACCTTCTCGCCGGCCTGCGTCATCTTCTGGCCGCGGCCATCGCGCTCGAAGAGCCGCTGCCCCAGCGCCGACTCCAGTTCCTGAATCATCTTGGTGGCCGCCGGCTGGCTCATGCCCAGCTCTGCGGCCGCACGGCGCAGCGTGCCGTGGTCCGCAAAGCTCAGCAGCAATGCCACCTGGCGCATGCGCAGGCGGTTGAGGATCTGGGAGACCAGAAGCTGGGTGGTTTCAGGCATGTCTGACAGCACAAAAGTTTGTATGTACCAAATAGTACATATAAATCATAAATGATAGCCATGGGTTATCTGTCGAGTGCAACTTTTCAATATACGTTAATAGTATTTGTTCTTATATTCGCCCCCCATCCGCTGACTGAAGCTTTTTGTAACCCCTGCGTACATGCCGTACATGCCGTACATGATGAAGTCCACCAAGCCCGTCGTTGCCATCACCCTCGGAGACCCGGCAGGCATAGGCCCCGAACTGATCGCCAAACTGCTGGCCACACCCGGCGTCACAGAGCAGGCCAACATCGTCGTGGTGGGGGACCACTGGGTGTGGCTCGAGGGGCAGCGCGTCGCGGGGGTGAACGTCGCCACGCAGGCAATCGCTGGCCTGTCCGATGTGCGAAGCCGCGCAGACAGCAGTCGCCCCGCTTTCCTGAGCGTCGCCACGATCAAGCCGGAGCAAGTGCAGCTCGGCCAGGCCAGCGCCGACTGCGGCGCCTCGGTGCTGCAGGTGCTGGACCGGTGCATGGATGGAGCGCAGGCGGGCGAGGTGGATGCCATCTGTTTCGCCCCCCTGAACAAGCACGCCATGAAGCTGGGCGGCCTGGCGCATGAAGACGAGCTGCACCACTTCGCCGAGTACCTCGGCGTGCAGGGCTACTTCTGCGAATTCAACACCCTGGGTGACCTGTGGACGTCGCGCGTGTCCTCGCACATCCCGCTCAAGGATGCGGCCCGCATGCTGAGCCAGGAGCGCATTGTCAGCGCCGCCCGGCTCATCTACCAATCGCTGCAGGCCAGCGGCCACCCCGAGCCCAGGGTGGCGGTGGCTGCGTTCAACCCGCATGGCGGCGACGGCGGCATGTGCGGGCGGGAAGAGATCGACATCATCGCCCCCGCGGTGCGGCAGCTCAGGGACAGCGGCTTTCCGGTGGAGGGCCCGTTCCCGGCGGACACCATCTTCCTCAAGGCCCGCGACGGCCTCTACCAGGCGATCGTGACCATGTACCACGACCAGGGCCAGATCGCCATCAAGCTCATGGGATTCAGCAAGGGCGTGACGGTGCAAGGCGGGCTGCCAGTGCCCATCACCACCCCGGCGCACGGCACCGCTTTCGACATTGCCGGCCAGGGCATGGCCGATGTCAATGCCACGCGCAACGCGTTTCAGATCGCCGCCCGCATGGGGCACAGCGCGTCGCAGGCCCGCGACCAGGCCACATCCAACCACTGACCACCAGGACACCGCGCACCATGAAAATCAAATCCGTCCGCGCCCGCGTTTTCCAATGGAAGGGCAAGACCGTGCCGCCGCAAGGCAACTTCTGCTCCAACGCGATGGACCTGCTCTACGCGCCGCAGGAGACCATGAGCACCTTCCGTTTCCATGCGTGGACGGTGGTCGAGATCGAGACCGACGACGGCATCGTGGGCCTGGGCAATGTGGCCCTGGCGCCCAGCATCGCCAAAGCCATCATCGACCAGTACCTGGCGCCGCTGGTGATCGGCCAGGACCCGTGGGACTACGAATACCTGTGGCAGCGCATGTACCGCGCCACCCATGCCTGGGGCCGCAAGGGCGTCACCATGGCCGCGATCTCGGCCGTGGACCTGGCCATCTGGGACATCCTGGGCAAGAGCGTGAACAAGCCCGTGTTCAAGCTGCTGGGCGGGCGTACCAAGGAAAAAATCCCGTGCTACTACTCCAAGCTGTACCGCACCCACCTCGAAGACATGCAGCAGGAAGCGCAGAAGTTCCTGGACCAGGGCTTCACGGCGTTCAAGATGCGTTTCGGCTACGGCCCGGCGCACCTGCAGCAGGGCGTAAGGGAGAACCTCCGGTCCGTCGAGGCCGTGCGCGAGGTGATCGGTTATGACAACGATCTCATGCTCGAGTGCTACATGGGCTGGAACGTCGAGTACGCCAAGCGCATCCTGCCCAAGCTCGAAAAGTTCGAGCCCCGCTGGCTGGAGGAGCCCGTCATCGCGGACGACATCGACGGCTATGCCGAGCTCAACCAGCTCACCAGCATCCCGATCTCGGGCGGGGAACACGAGTTCAGCCTCTACGGGTTCAAGCAACTGCTGGACAAGAAGGCGGTGAGCGTCGTGCAGTACGACACCAACCGCGTCGGCGGCATCACTGCGGCCCACAAGATCAACGCGCTGTGCGAGGCCTACAGCGTGCCTGTCATCCCGCACGCCGGGCAGATGCACAACTACCACCTGACCATGAGCACGCTGGCGTCGCCCATGGCCGAGTACTTCCCCATCTTCGACGTCGAGGTGGGCAACGAGCTGTTCTGGTACATCTTCGACGGAGAGCCCATCGCGGAAAACGGCTTCATCCAGCTCAAGGACGACGTGCCGGGCCTGGGCCTGACGCTCAAGACGGACTACCTGGACCAGTTCGACATCACCGAGTGAGCAGCATGCCCGGACTCTCCAGCCCGCGCTTGCGCGGCATCTTCCCTGTGGCGCCGACCACCTTCCATGAAGACGGCAGCCTGGACCTTGCGAGCCAGAAACGCTGCGTGGACTTCATGATCGACTCCGGCGTGGACGGCCTGTGCATCCTCGCCAACTTCTCAGAGCAGTTCCTGATCTCGGATGAAGAGCGGGAGATCCTCACGCGCACCGTGCTCGAGCATGTGGCAGGCCGCGTGCCGGTCATCGTCACTACCACCCACACCGGCACCGCGATCTGCGCCGCACGCAGCCGCCGCGCGCAGGACATGGGCGCCGCCATGGTGATGGTGATGCCGCCGTACCACGGCGCCACCTTCCGGTTCAGCGAGTCGCAGATCCACGCGTTCTACGCCCAGGTGTCCGACGCCATCGGCATTCCCATCATGGTGCAGGACGCGCCGGCGGCCGGCACGCCGCTGTCGCCCGCGTTTCTCGCACGCATGGCGCAGGACATCGAGCAGGTCTGCTACTTCAAGATGGAAACCGCCGGTGCCGCCAACAAACTGCGCGAGCTGATCGCCTTGGGCGGCGAGGCCATCGAAGGCCCCTGGGACGGGGAAGAGGCCATCACCCTGCTGGCCGACCTGGAGGCTGGCGCCACCGGTGCCATGACGGGCGCGGGCTTTGCCGACGGTATCCGGCCCATCCTGCAGGCGCACCGCGCCGGAGACAAGGACGCGGCGTTTGCGCACTACCAGCGCTGGCTGCCGCTCATCAACCACGAGAACCGCCAGGCCGGCTTCCTGGCCGCCAAGGCCTTGATGAAAGAGGGCGGCGTGATCGCGTGCGATGCCCCCCGCCACCCCTGGCCACCCCTGCACCCCCAGGTACGCGCACAACTGCTGGACATCGCGCGGCGCCTGGATCCCCTGGTTTTGCGCTGGGCCCGCTGAAAGAACTGCATGCTTCGTTACGACAATTTCATCCACGGCGAGCGCTCGCCCGCGGCTGCCTATGCGGCCAATACGAATCCCAGCGACCTCTCGGACGTGATCGGCGAATACGCCCAGGGGGATACCGGCGACGTGAACGCTGCCGTGTTCGCGGCGAAAACCGCATTCCCGGCATGGAGCACGTCGGGCGTCCAGGCCCGGCACGATGCGCTGGAAAAGATCGCGGCCGAGATCCATGCCCGCAAGGAGGCACTGGGCAACCTGCTTGCGCGTGAAGAGGGCAAGACGCTGCCCGAAGCCATTGGCGAGGTCACGCGCGCGGGCCACATCTTCAAGTTCTTCGCGGGCGAATGCCTGCGCCTGGCGGGAGAAATGCTCCCGTCGGTGCGCCCTGGCGTGGGCGTGGAGGTCTCCCGCGAGCCGGTGGGCGTGGTGGGCCTGATCACGCCCTGGAACTTTCCCATGGCCATTCCGGCGTGGAAGATCGCGCCCGCGCTGGCCTTCGGCAACTGCGTGGTCTTGAAGCCTGCCGAACTGGCGCCCGGCTGCGCCTGGGCGCTCGCGGACATCATCCTGCGCAGCGGCATTCCGGCCGGTGTGTTCAACCTGGTCATGGGCCAGGGCCGCCTGGTCGGCGAGGCCCTGACGCGCCACCCCGACGTCGCTGCCATCAGCTTCACCGGCTCTGTGGGCGTGGGCCGCGGCATCTCCGCCGTGTGCGCGCAACTGGGCAAGAAGATCCAGGTGGAGATGGGCGGAAAGAACCCCCAGGTGGTGCTGGACGACGCAGACCTGGGCCAGGCCGTCGAACTCTGTGCGCAAAGCGCCTTCTACTCGACGGGCCAGCGCTGCACGGCCTCCAGCCGCCTCATCGTGACAGACAGGATCTATCCCGCGTTCATTGCCGCACTGCAGGCGCGGGTGCAGAAGATCAAGGTCGGCGACGCCCGCGCCATCGGCACCGACATGGGCCCGGTGGTCAGCCAGAGCCAGCTGGAGCAAGACCTGGAGTATGTCGATATCGGCCGCTCCGAAGGCGCGGCGCTGGCGGTGGGCGGGCATCCGGTCGCCTGCCACACGGGCAGCGGGAAGAAGGGCTACTTCATGGCGCCCACCTTGTTCGTGGACAGCCTGCCGTCGATGCGCGTCAACTGCGAGGAGATCTTCGGCCCGGTGGCCAGCGTCATCCGCGTGAAGGACTACGAAGAGGCCCTGCAGGTGGCCAACGACACCCCGTTCGGCCTGTCGGCCGGCATCGCCACGGCGAGCCTCAAGCACGTCATGCATTTCAAACGCCACGCGCAGGCGGGCATGGTGATGGTGAACCTGCCCACCGCCGGCGTGGACTACCACGTGCCCTTTGGCGGGCGCAAGGCCAGCAGCTACGGCCCCCGCGAGCAGGGCTCGCACGCCCAGGAATTTTTCACCACCGTGAAGACGACCTACATCCACGCATGACCGCGAACGACACCACTTCTTCCTTGCAGATCCTGGACACGCGCGTGGCGCCGGTGTTTGCGGGCGCGTCGCTGCGCCGGCTGTGCACGGGCGCCATCTGGAGCGAGGGGCCCATCTGGCTGTCGCAGGACCAATCCGTGCTGTGGAGCGACATCCCCAACAACCGTATCCTGCGCTGGAGCGCCGCGTCCGGCATGTCGGTGTGGCGCGAGCAGGTGGAGTTCACGAACGGACATGCACTGGACCGCGAAGGCAACCTGCTCCATTGCTCGCACGGCCTGCGCGCCATTGTCCGCACCCCGCAGGTACAGGGCGTGATCCGCGCCGACACCATCGACGAGGTGCTGGTGCGCGAGTTCCAGGGCAAGCGCCTGAACTCCCCCAACGATGTCGTGGTGCAGAGCAATGGCTGCATCTGGTTCACCGACCCGCCGTACGGCATTTTGAGCGACCGCGAAGGCCACCAGGCGCGGCGCGAGCAGCCGCACAACCATGTGTTTTGCTATGACCCCGCTGCGGGAACGCTGCACGCGGCCTCCGACTTCGTGCAGGAGCCCAATGGCCTGGCGTTCTCGCCGGACGAGCAGTTGCTGTATGTCAGCGACACCTCGGCAGCCCTGAGCGCCGACGGCACGGGCCACCACCACATCGTGGTGTTCGACGTGAAGGGCCACACACTCCAGAACCCGCGCGTCTTCGCCGAGATATCCCCCGGCCTGCCGGACGGATTTCGCGTCGACCACTGCGGCTGGATCTACACCAGCAGCCTGGACAGCGTGCAGGTGTACCACCCCGACGGAACGCTGCTGGGAAAGATCCTGGTGCCCGAAAAGGTCGGCAACCTCACCTTCGGGGGCGTGCGCGGCGACACGCTGTTCATTGCCGCCAGCACATCGCTCTACAGCATCGTCCTCAATACCCGCGGAGCCATCCGACCATGACCGACAACATCCTTTTGCTGGTGGAAAAATGCAGCCACTGCCTGAGCTACTACGACATCGACACCGGTGAGCGCCTGGCCAGCATCCAGTTGCCAGACTTTCCCCACGAGTTCGTGATCGACTCGCAGGAGCGGTACGCGTACATCGGCCACTACGGTGTCGAG
This sequence comes from Acidovorax sp. Leaf191, assembly GCF_001424425.1. Lineage (GTDB taxonomy): Bacteria > Pseudomonadota > Gammaproteobacteria > Burkholderiales > Burkholderiaceae_C > Acidovorax. Next base: position 152,121 of record NZ_LMPT01000019.1, on the reverse strand, counting down.
ACGTCGGGCCACCTGGGTTTTGGCGGCACGCAGATCTTCCAGGTGGACATCGCCCGCCGCGAGTTGGCCCGGACCATCGACATCGCGCCCTTCAACCGGCTGCACGGCATGCAGATGGACGCACAGGACCGGCTGTACGCACTGAGCGAAGACCGCGCGCAGCTTGTCGTGCTGGACCACCCCGCCACCGACACCGCGCCGCGCCGCGCGGTCAGCACCGGCGGCATCAAGAGCCACCTGTTCGCGCTGACGCGCGACGGCCAGACGGCGTACGCGATGAACCTGCTGTCGCATACCGTGACCAAGATCCGCCCGCACGACGCCACGGTGGCACCCGTCGCCTGCGCACCCGGCGAGAAGCCCGAGGGCTATGCGCTGAGCGAGGACGAGAAGACCCTGTACGTACATGCCGCTGGAGCAACACGCTGTGCGCCATCGACACGGCCACCATGCAGGTCAAGTACCAGGCGCCGTCGCGCGACGACGCCACGCGCTTGTACCTGTACCGCGACGGCCGCCTGGTGGTCACCAACTACGGGGCCCGCAGCCTGTCCATCGTGGACCCTGCGACCTTGCAGGAGATGGCCCACGTGCAGATGGACGCCCGGGCCATCGCGTTGAGCTTTCACCCCACACGCCCCATCGCCTTCGTCAGCCAGGACAACGACCTGCTCGGGTACTTCCACATGGAGACGCTGCAGTTCGAGCGCTTCGTGCCCACGCAGCGCGAGCCCGACGTGTCGCGTGTTCTCAGCCGTTCGCGCGCATAGCAACACGGAAGGCTTGCCATGAACGAACTGCTGCAGTGGCTGCTGACGCCCATCAGTGGCTCCACGCACCACGAGATCGCCCCCTGGGCCTACTGGCATGCGCGGGTCATGGTGCTGGCGTGGGCCATCGTGCTGCCCCTGGGCATTTTGGTGGCGCGCTTCTTCAAGGTCATGCCGGGCCAGAACTGGCCTGCCGTGCGCGACAACAAGGCCTGGTGGCACGCGCACCGGGGGCTGCAGTACGCCGGCTTCGCGTTGATGCTCCTGGGCGTTGCGCTTGCCTGGGGCAACGCCCGCGGGGCGCACCCGGTGGCGACCTTGCACGGTGCCATGGGATGGGGCGTGCTGGGCCTGGTGATCGTGCAGATAGCGTCTGCCTGGGCGCGCGGCACCAAGGGCGGGCCCACCAGCGCGCAGATGCGCGGCGACCACTTCGACATGACGCCCACGCGCGTGACCTTCGAGCATGTCCACAAGGCGGGTGGCTACATCGCACTGCTGGCATCCGTTGCCACGATCTTGCTGGGCCTCTTTGCCGTCGATGCCCCGCGGTGGATGTGGATCGTGCTGGTGGCGTGGTGGCTGGTGCTGGGCGCAGTTTTCGCCGTCCTGCAGCACCGCGGTCGCTGCATGGACACCTACCAGGCCATCTGGGGCCCTGACACGGGCACGCCGGCCAGCCAGCGGCCGCCCGTGGGCTGGGGCGTCAAACGCTACACCGCCGACCAGTGGCAACAGAAGTTCGGGCCGCCCCCGCCGCCGCGCATGCCCCACCAACAACGATAGGCAATCAGGAGAACACATGGCAGGACTGGAACTACGCAATGTCGTCAAGCGCTTCGGCGATGTGACGGTCGTGCAGCAGATGGATTTGTCCATTCAAGAGGGCGAGTTCATCGTGCTGCTCGGTGAATCGGGGTGCGGCAAGAGCACGACGCTGCGGATGATCGCGGGGCTGGAGGAGGTCACGCAGGGGCAGATCCTGATCGGCGGCCGAGACGTGACGCACGCCGCCCCCATGGACCGCGACATCGCGATGGTGTTCCAGAACTACGCGCTGTATCCGCACATGAACGTGGCCGAGAACATGTCGTTCGCACTGCGGCTCTCGGGCCGGTCCAAGGCCGAGATCGCCGACAAGGTGAACGCAGCCGCACGCATCCTCAACATCGAGCATCTGCTCGAACGCAAGCCCAAGGAGCTGTCGGGCGGGCAGCGGCAGCGTGTGGCGATCGGCCGGTCCATCGTCCGGGAGCCCAAGGTGTTCCTGTTCGACGAGCCCCTGTCCAACCTGGACGCCAAGCTGCGGGGCCACATGCGCGCAGAACTGGCCTTGCTGCACGAAAGACTGGCCAAGACCACGGTGTACGTCACCCACGACCAGGTGGAGGCGATGACGCTGGCGTCGCGCATCGTGATCTTCGACAAAGGGCGCATCCAGCAGGTCGGTACACCGTCAGAGGTTTTCACGCGCCCCGCCAGCCTGTTCGTGGCGGGCTTCATCGGCACGCCCACCATGAATTTCTTTCAGGCGCGCTACACCCTGGACCAGGGCCTGGGCATCCTGCGCGGGGAGGGGTTCGCGTGGGCGGCCCCCGAGTGGCTGGTGGCCAAGCAGCCGCGGCCCGACCAGGCGCTCACGCTGGGCTTGCGCCCCCAGGCCTTGCGGCCCCGGGGCGACTACAACAGCCTGCTCAGCCTGCAGGTGGATGTCGTGGAGTACCTGGGCACCGAAAGCCAGGTCGTGGGCCACATGAACACGCCCTCCGGGCAGCGCGTGGCGGCAATGGTGCCCGGCAATGCGCAGAGCCAGTTGCACCAGCGCATCGATCTGGGCTTCGACACCGCGGACATGCATGTCTTCGACACCGAATCCGGCCGCTCGCTGCACCTTTGAACCTGCTTCACCCCATCTCGACGCGCACCACCCCTTATGCCCCAGGAGACAACCATGCAAAGACGCGACTTCGTCAAACGTGCCAGTGCCACCGTGTTCGGCGCCAGCCTGCCTTTCAGCGGCATCCGTGCGCAGAGCCGCTATTCCAAGTATGCGGGTCAGACCGTCACGTTCAGCGTGCCGTCGCACCCGCACTACGACGCCATGATGAAGATCCTGCCGGAGTTCACCAAGGAAACCGGCATCAAGGTCGAGACCGACCGCCTGGCCATGGGCCGCATGAAGGAAAAGCAGCTGCTGGAGATGGCCAAGCCGCAGGGCGACTATGACCTGGGCTGCTATGTGGTGATGTGGAAGGGCGAATACGTCGCCAAGAACCTGATCCGGCCGCTCGATCCCTTCTTGCAGAACCCCGCGCTCGCAGACCCCGCCTACGACATCAAGGACATCATCCCCGTCTACCTGGAAAACCTGGGCTTGGTGGGCGGCCCCAAAGGCTACCTGGCAGGGCCGGGCGCCAAGCTCTACGGCCTGCCGTACGGCGCGGAGACGTCGGTGCTGGCCTACCGCAAGGACATCTTTGCCAAGCACAACCTCAAGGTCCCCGAGACCTATGCCGATCTCGGCCAGCTGCTCAGGGTCATCAGGGACAAGGAAGGCATCGGCGCGCTGGCCTCGCGCGGGCAGGCCGGCCACCAGGCGGTGCATGCCTGGCTGCTGCACCTCAACCCCCTGGGCGGCAGCGTGTTCGACGACCAGTGGCGCGTGCGCTTCAACGACAAGGTGGGCGTCGAGGCGCTCAAGTTCCTGCAGGAGGTGGTCGCCACCGGGCCGGCGGGCATTCCAGGGTACGGACAGGGCGAGAGCAACACCGCGTTCCTGCAGGGGCAGGCCGCGATGTACCTCGACTCCACGTCCATCGCGGGCCTGGTGAACGATCCGGCCAAGTCCAAGATCGTGGGCAAGGTGAGCTGGGCGCTGCATCCGATGGGCACCCGCCGGGCATCGCAGTCGGGCGGCCTGGGCCTGGCCATTGCGAAGAATGCCAAGAACGCGGATGCAGGCTTTCTGCTCATGCAGTGGCTTACCTCCAAGGCGCAGGACAAGGCCGTGACCAAGGCGGGCGGTGCGCCCACGCGCAACTCGACGCTGGCCGACGCCGACCTGGTGCGGCAGTACCCCGAGTTCATCACCTTCAAGGAAGCCCTCAAGTACTCCAACCCCGACTGGCGCCCGATCATTCCCGTCTGGGACAAGATCAACGTGCAGGCCCTGGGGGTGGGCATCTCGGAGGCGCTGACCGGCAAGAAGACCGCCGAGGCTGCGCTCAACGACCTGGTGGCCCCGGTCACGCAGATCATGCGCGAAGCCGGCTACAAGGTCTGAGGAGCGTACGGCATGCGCACCCCCTCCTGGGTTCCTCTCCTCTATGTGGGGCCGGCCGCGCTGATCATGGCCGCGGCCTGCCTCTACCCGGTCCTCTCGGCCTTTCAGCTGGGCCTGTACGACTGGAGCATGGGCACGCCGTGGAGCGAAGCCCGCTGGGTCGGCCTCGATGCCTTCGTGGCGGCCTTCACCAACCCGCGGGTGTGGTCGTCGCTGTGGACGACGCTGCTGTTTGCCGGCGTCTGCGTCACGGCCGAGATGCTGCTGGGCATCGCGCTGGCGCTGGCCCTGGAGCGGCCCGTGCGCGGCACGGCCATCTTCCGCACCTTGTTCATCCTGCCGATGATGATCGCGCCCATCGCGGTGGGCCTGGCGTGGCGCTACATGTTCGATGCGCAGTTCGGCCTGATCAATGCCGTGCTGGGCCTGTTCAAGATCGCCCCCCTGACCTGGCTGGCAGACCCCACACTCGCGTTCGCCGCGATCGTGATTGCCGACATCTGGCAGTGGACGCCGTTCGTTTTCATCATGATGGTCGCGGCGCTGGCCAACGTGGATGGCGCCGTGATCGAAGCGTCGCGCATCGACGGCGCCAACTGGTGGCAGATGACCACCCTGGTGAAGCTGCCCATGATCGCGCACGTCATCGCCATCACCTTGATGATGCGGCTGGTCGATGCCTTCCGCGTGCTGGAAGTCATCTATGTGCTGACCTTCGGCGGGCCCGGCGATTCGACCGAGATCCTGGCGCTTCACATCTACAAGACCGCCTTCGTGGGCCAACAGCTCGGTGTGGCGGCGGCGATCTCCGTGCTGCTGCTGGTGGTGGTGGCCGGGCTGTCGTTTGCGGCGCTGCGCATTTCCAACCCGCTGGACGGCAAGAAGTAAGCGAGGCCGGACATGTCCATGAAACGCTCTCCCGTCCTCGTCACCGCGCACTACGCCATGCTGGTGGGCCTGGCCCTGCTGTGCATCGCGCCCATCGCGGTCATCTTCGCCACCAGCCTGCGCCAGCAGGTCAACATCTTCTCCGAGCCGCTGAATTTTCTCTTCACGCCCACGCTGGAGAACTACCGCGCCGTGCTGCAGGAAGACAAGTTCGACCGCTACCTCTACAACAGCCTGTTCGTCGGCGTGATCTCCACTGCCGTGACGCTGGTCCTGGGCTGCATGGCGGCGTATGGCCTGGCGCGCTTTCGCTTTCCCGGGCGGCATGCGCTGGCCTACACCACGCTGCTGCTCCGAACGGTGCCGCTGGCCGTGATGGCGATTCCGGTGTTCCTCATCTGGAACGAATGGCATCTGGTCAACAGCCTGTGGGGCCTGGTCCTGCTGTACGTGGCGGTCAACCTGCCGTTCACGATCTGGCTGCTGTACGGCTTCGTGCTGCAGGTGCCGGTCGAGCTGGAAGAAGCCGCCGCCATCGACGGCTGCGGCCCCATCCGGGTGTTCACCAAGGTGCTCCTGCCGCTGATGGCGCCGGGGCTGGCCGCGGCGTCGATCTTCACCTTCCGCATCGCCTGGAACGAGTTCATCCTCGCCCTGGTGCTCACCGACCGCCACACCCGCACCTTGCCCGTGGCTGCATCGCTGTTCATCACCGACATGGGAGTGGACTGGGGTCGGGTGATGGCCATGGGCAGCCTCATTGCCATTCCGCCGCTGATCTTCACCTTCGTCGCGGCCCGCCAGATCATCACCGGGCTGACGGCCGGCGCCGTCAAGGGCTGACGCCCCGCCGGATCGCCGTGCTCCGCTTGCCTGACGCCGAACCTTTCCCCCAGTCACCGCACAGACCTTATGAGAATCACGCAGAAGCTGAGCATTGCGCAGAAACTTTTTGCCTTGTCGACCACGCTCGCCGCGCTGGTGCTGCTGGGTGCATGGCAGGTGTCCGACCGGCTCGGTACGGTGGCCGGCAAGGCTGCGGCGTCGGCCGAAGCCGGCGCCATCGCCGACAGCGTCGGGGCCGCGCAGCAGATGCTGGGCATCACGGTCGCGCTGGTGGTGGCCGGTCTGCTGGCCTTGGCGTGGTGGGTGGGCAGCGTGCTGCGCCGGCGCGTGGCGCTGGCGCGCAAGTTCACCGACGACGTGCGGGTGGGCAACCTCACCACGCTGATCCACGATCCGGTGGCCGACGAGTTCTCGCCGCTCATGACGGCGATGCGCGAGATGCAGGAGTCGCTGACCAAGGTGGTCACCAAGGTGCGGGCGGGCGCTCAAGAGGTCTCCATCGCCAGCGACGAAATATCGCAGGCCAACACCGACCTGTCGGAGCGCACCGAGCGCCAGGCTATGTCGCTGCGGCAGACCTCCGACGCCATCGACGCGCTGGCCAGCAGCGCCTCGCTCGTGGGGGCCAAGTCCGACTCCGGCAACACGATTGCGCAGCAGACGGCCCAGGCGGGCGAACACGGCAACCGGGCCTTTGCCTCGGTGCAGCAGACGATGCAGCAGATCGCGTCGGACTCGGCGCGTGCCGCGGACATCATCTCGCTGATCGACGGCATTGCGTTCCAGACCAACATCCTGGCGCTCAACGCGGCGGTCGAGGCGGCCCGCGCGGGGGAGCAGGGCCGGGGCTTTGCCGTGGTGGCCAGCGAGGTGCGGTCGCTGGCCCAGCGCAGCGCTGATGCGGCCAAGGAGATCAAGGAGCTGCTGACCGGCAGCAGCGACCGCATCGCCACCGGTGCGAACCTCGTGCACACCGCGGCCAGGCAGCTGAGCGGCATGACGCAGGCCATCCACAGCGCCACCAGCATCATGACGGAGATCGCGCAGTCGAGCCGCACCCAGCGCCAGAACGTCGGCGAGGTGATCCAGTCCATCGAGATGATCGACCAGGCCACGCAGCAGAACGCCGCGCTGGTGGAGCAGACGGCCGCCGCCTCGCAGCAGCTGCGCCTGCAGGCGGCCCGCCTGGTCGAGTCCGTCAACGTCTTCACGCTGAACGGGTCGGCGCGCGAGGCCGAGGAGCAGGTGCGGCGCGCCGTGGCCCTCATCCACCAGGTGGGCCCGGAAAAGGCCTACGCCGAGTTCACCCGCGGCACCAATTTCAAGGACCGGGATTTGTACATCACGGTGTACGACTTCGGCGGCCGCAACCTGGCCCACGGCGCCAACCCCGCCAACGTGGGCAAGACGCTGATCGACATGAAGGACTTCAACGGCGTGCCCATCGTCAAGAACTCCCGCGATCTGGCCCGGGATCGCAACAGCGGGTGGTCTGCGCCGTACCACATCCTCAATCCCGTCACGCAGCGCGTCATGGTCAAGAAGGCCTATGTGCAGCGGGTGGGCGACACGTTCGTCTCGTCCGGCGTCTATGTGCTGGACATCGAGTGAGCAGATTCATGGACAAGCAGGTAAATGGGGGGAATGCCGTATGAAGCGAAGAGCCTTGTTGATCCGGTCGGCGTGCGCCGCCGCCGTCCCGGCAGCCTTTGTACCGTCTTTGCGGGCCGCCGATATCTATGCGCGCTACCGTGGACAGAAGGTCGTGCTGTGCTTGCCCAAACACCACCATTACGACGCTGCGATCAAGCTGTTTCCGCAGTTCACCCAGGAGACCGGCATCCTGGTGGAGTTCGAGCAGCTGCCGATTGCGGAGATGAAGAAGAAGCAGTTGGTGGAGATGGCCAAGGGCCAGGGCGGCTACGACCTGATTTCGTACGTCGTGATGTGGAAGGGCGAGTACGTCAAGAAGAACTTCATCCGCGAGATCGAGCCCTTTCTCAATAACCCGCAGCTGGCACTCGGTGATTTCGACCTGCCGGACGTCATTCCCAGCTTTCTGGAAAACATCGGGCTGGTGGGTGGCTGGAAGGGCTACCTGGCGGGCGGTGCCGCCAAGCTGTACGGACTGCCCTATGGCGCCGAGACCTCCGTGCTGGCGTACCGCAGCGACATCTTCGACAAGCTCAACCTCAAGGCGCCCACGTCGTACTTCGAGCTCGAACAGATGCTGCCGGTGCTCCACGACAAGGCGGGCATGGGAGCGCTCGCGTCGCGGGGCAAAGAGGGGCACCAGTGCGTGCACGCCTGGCTGCTGCACCTGAACCCGCTCAACGGTGGCATCTTCGAGAACAGCTGGCTGCCCCGCTTCAATGATGCGGCGGGCGTGCGCGCGGCGCAGTTGCTCAAGAAGATCATCGACACCGGCCCGGCAGGGGCGCTCAATTTCGGCCAGAGCGAGATGATCAACGCCTTCCTGCAGGGCGAGTCCGCCATGTACCTCGACTCCACCCTGATCTTCGGCGCGGTGCGCGACCCCAAGCTGTCCAAGGTCAACGGCAAGGTGGCGTTTGCCAGGCACCCGCGCGGCAGCAGGTATGCCTCACAGACCGGGGGGCTGGGCCTCGCCATCCCCACCAACGCCAGGAACGCCGACAGTGCGTTCTTGCTGATGCAGTGGCTCACCGCGAAAAACCAGGACAAGGCGGTGTGCCACCTGGGCGGCGTGCCGCACCGCATGTCCACCCTGGCGGACGAGAGCCTGGGCAGGAAGTACCCGGAGTTCCAGATGCTGTCGCGCAGCATCGGCGACGCCAACCCCAACTGGCGGCCCATCATTGCGCAGTGGGACGAGATCAACACCGATGTGCTGGGCAAGAGCATCCACGACGTGATCGCAGGGCGCCAACCCGCCGAAGCCGCATTGAACGATGCCGCCCAGGCCGTGAAGAAGATCATGCAGCGCGAGGGCTATATCACTTGAAGGCCGTACCAGCGGCTGAGCAGCCACGGGTGGCGGAGGCCAAAGGTCAGCCGGCGGGCACTGCCTGCAAGCCCGTGGCCGGTGGGCCGTCGCATGGGGACCGGCGAATTCTTTCGGCCTGCGCTGCGCCAGGTTGGCCGTGTAGACACGGGGGCGGAGGCCCTCAGACCCGCTTGCAAAAGAAGGTAGTGCCGCAGAACGCGCCATCGGGCATGAGGGCGTAGTCGGGCACCACGCCCACCCGCTGCCAGCCGGCGCGCTCGTACAGGCGCTCGGCGTCGCCGCCCGTCACCGTGTCGAGCACCAGCACCGCCTTGCCCGCATCGCGCGCGGCCTCGTCCACGGCGGCCATCAGGCGCTGGGCCACGCCCTGGCGGCGGGCCTGGCGGTGGACCAGCATCTTGGCCACGTCGGCGCGGTGGGGCTGGTTGTCGGGCATGGCGGTGATGAGCTGCACCGTGCCCACGATGCACCCCTGTGCATCCTCGGCCACCAGCAGCACGCGCTCGTTGCGCGCCACGCCATCGGCCACGCCGCGCCAGAAGGCCAGGGCCTTGTCGTGCGGCAGGGGCCACATGAAGCTGACCGACGCACCGCCTTGCACGCAGTCGATCAGCACCTCGGCCAAGGCCTCAGTGCAGGCGGCGGCCTCGTCGGCACCCAGGCGGCGGATGGTGATGCCGGGCGCCTCGGCGGCGGTGGCGGTGTCGGGGGAGGGCGGCAGGGTGGTGTCGGTCATGGCTTTCTCCGGGCCGTGGGGGCAGAAGGGGGGAGGGTGGTCAAGGCGACCACGTAGCGCGCGGCCTGCGCGCCGGGGTTGTGGAAGACGATGGGCTGGCTGAGCTGCATGGCCAGGCAGTCGCCCGCGGCCAGCGCCCAGGTGGTCTCGCCCACGGTCAGGTCCATGCGGCCTTCGATCAGCCAGACCTGCTGGTGGATGTCGGCGTCATGCACCGCGGAATCGAGCGACACGCGCTGGCCGGGCGGGAACACCACCTCCACCAGTTGCAGCGGCGAAGGCGCGGGCGGCGAGAGCCGGCGGCGCACGTAGCCCGATGCCGGGTCCTGCCACCGCGGCTGGTCGGCAGCTCGGATCAGGGGCGAGGGAGCTGCGGCGTTGTCGCTGCTGTCTTCAAAGAACGACGCCAGCGCCACGCTCAGGCCGATGGCCAGCTTGTCGAGCACGGCAGCCGTGGGGCTGCTCTGGCCGCGCTCGATCAGCGAGATGTTCGAGCGGCTCACGCCACTGCGTTCCGCCAGGGTCTCCAGCGAATAGCCGCGTGCGGTGCGCAGATCGCGCAGGCGCTGGGCGATGCGGGTGTTGATGTCCATGGTGGCAGTTTAATGGAAATTTAGTCCATTAAAATGGAAAATCAGTGCGTCACGGCCTGTGTCGCTGCCCTTAATGGTCGTGCGGCATGTCGCTTCCCCCCATCCACACGGCGTCAGGCGTTGGGCATGATTGCTCCTTATTTCATAGCTACTCGCGCTTGACAGTAGAGCGGTACAGGCATTTCTTTGCAAGAATGGGCAGATCCAGGGGCCTTGCCCGCGTGCATGCAGGGGCCGCGGCCGCTCCAAAGCCGCCACGCCTGATACTGTGTGCACGTTGTATTCCCCATAAAAATTTCAGGAGACCCAAGCCATGAACCTGCCTTTCCAACCGCTGGACGCCGACCTGTTCAGCCGCGTGCAACCTCTGCTGGACGACGAGTGGCTGGCGCGCGACCCCGATCTCGCTCCGGTGCTGCCCACCGTGCTCGCGCGCAATGTGGGCCAGGACTGGCACAAGGCGGGCACCTTCCGGCATCACCTGGTCGGCGTGGCGCGGTCGCTCACGGTGTGGCGGCAGCCGCGCGATGTGCGGCTGCTGGGCCTGCTGCACAGCGTGTACGGCAATGCCTTCGTGGACCTGGTGAAGTTCGACCCCGCCAAGGAGCGGGCCCGCGTGCGCGAGATCGCGGGTGAGTCGGCCGAGCACCTGGTGTACCTGTTCTGCACGCAGTCGCGCACGCAGTTCGTGCAGAAGGTGCTGGCGGGTGCGCTGGAGAGCGACGGTAGCCTGGTGCTGGAGCAAAACGCGAGCCAAGGCGGCGGGCACCGCGTGCTCACGCCCTACGAGGTGGCGGTGTTCATCATCGTGAGCATGGCCGACACCATCGAGCAGTGGTTCAGCTGGCAGGACGACATCTTCTCGCGCTTTCCGGCGGTGCAGCACCGCCCGCAAGCCGTGCACTGGGCGGCGTCGCTGTGGCCCGGCCCGATGCGGCCCACTGGGCGCATGGTCTCGCAGATCAATGGCCTCGCGCTCGCACTGCAGCACCCGGGTCTGCAGGGCCTGCTGCCGATGCCGCCCGTGTTCGCCCGCTGCACCCAGCCCCTGGCGCCCGCGGACGAGGCGGCGGCCGCGTCGCTGTACTGGTCGGTGATCCAGCAGGACCAGCCGCTGGTGGACTTGGACGTGGTCACCGGCGTGCTGGAAAGCGCCGTGCGCCACAACCCCTGGGTGGGGGAGCCGCAAATGGTGCTGGCGCAGTTGTACCTGTCGGCCGGGCGGCAGGACGACGCGCGAGTGGCCGCTGCGAGCGCGCTGCAGCTCTTCAGCGCCTGGGGCAATTCGTGGGACAAGCGCGTGCAGTGGGACGCCTGGGTAGCCTGGACGCGCATCCTGCTGCAGGGCGCCACGGTAGGCGGCACCTGGCCCGAGCGCCTGGACAAGCTGAACAACGTCGCGCTCAGAGCTTAGGCAGCCGTTGCGCTCGCCTCAGCCCGGGGCGACACCGACATCCTTGGGTCGAACGAGTGCGCAGTGCGCGTGCGGGTCGGTGCATGCGCGGCTCCTTTATGCTCACAGGTTCTAAGAAAATAAGAACCTATTCGTTCCGGTTTTATTGGGTAAACCCTAATATGCGAAACATCTCTTAACGAAAAGGTATTCCCGTGAACAAGCGCTCGCTGCTGCAAACCACTCTCGCCCTGGCCCTGGCCGCAGGTTTCTCCACCGGCGTGATGGCGCAAGACAAGCCCCTGAAGATCGGCGTCACGGGCGGCCCCCACGCCCAGATCTTCGAGCAGGTCAAGAAGATCGCCGAGAAGGACGGCCTGAAGATCCAGATCGTCGAGTTCAGCGACTACGTGCAGCCCAACGCCGCGCTGGCCGCTGGCGACCTGGACGCCAACAGCTACCAGCACAAGCCCTACCTGGATGCCCAGGTCAAGGACCGCGGCTACAAGCTGGTGCCCGTGGGCTACACGGTCAATTTCCCCATCGGCCTGTACTCCAAGAAGGTCAAGAAGCTCGAAGACCTGAAGGAAGGCGCCAAGTTCGGCATCCCCAACGACCCCACCAACGGCGGCCGCGTGCTGCTGGTGCTGCAGGACAAGGGCCTGATCAAGCTGCGTGACGGTGCGGACCTCAAGGCCACGCCGCTGGACGTGGTGAGCAACCCCAAGAAGCTCAAGTTCGTCGAACTCGACGCGGCCCAGCTTCCCCGCTCGCTCGATGACCTGGACGCGTCGGCCATCAACACCAACTTCGCGCTGTCCGCAGGCCTGAACCCCGGCAAGGACGCCATTGCACAAGAGAACGCCAAGAGCCCCTACGTCAACCTGATCGCCGTGCGCGAAGCCGACAAGGACAAGCCCTGGGTGGCCAAGCTGGTGAAGGCCTACCAGTCGGAAGAAGTGAGGAAGTTCATCCAGACCGAGTTCAAGGGTTCGGTGCTGCCGGGCTTCTAAGCGGGCAACGGGCGGGTCAACACACCGAAGAAGGGCGGCAGTTGCCGCCCTTTTCGTTGGGCGTCGCATTCGGCTCGGGCCAGCCTGCCGGGTGTCTGCAGCCCAGCCGTGGTCGGTGCGCAAACAGCGGTTTGCGATGGAATCGCCGTGGAAAAACGAAGCCCGCTGACAAGGCCGCCATCAGAAATGGCCGCACACTGGCAACCTTTCAGACGGATAACCATGGCGACGACTTCACCTCGGTCCCCATCAGCGTTGGCATCCACCCCACGGCTTGCTTCAGGTATCGACATGGCCTCCGCCGATCGGGCGCTGGTACTGCAAGGCGGTGGGGCGCTGGGCTCTTACCAGGCAGGCGTCTATGACGTGCTGTTCGATAAATTCCCGCACCTGGACTGGGTGGCCGGCGTGTCGATCGGGGCCATCAACGCGGCCCTGATCGCCGGCAATGCGCCGGAGCACCGCGTGGCGCGGCTGCGCGAGTTCTGGCAGCAGGTGTCTTCGGGCTTTGGCCAGCAGGTGCCCGGCATTGCGGGCGACCGCACGGCGCTCAACCAATGGAGCGCGGCCACGGCGGTGCTGTTCGGCATTCCGGGTTTCTTCAAGCCGCGCCTGGACCCGACCCTGTGGCTCGGAGGCGCGGCGCCGGTGGTCAGCTACTACGACACCGGCCCGCTCAAGCTGACGCTGGAGCGGCTGATCGACTTCGACCGGATCAACAATCACCGCAGCATGCGCCTGAGCGTGGGCGCTGTGAACGTGCGCACCGGCAATTCGGTCTACTTCGACAACACGATGCACAAGATCGGTGCCGAGCACATCATGGCCAGCGGCGCGCTGCCGCCGGGCTTTCCGGCGGTGCACATCGACGGCGAGGACTACTGGGATGGCGGCATCGTGTCGAACACGCCGCTGCAGTATGTGCTGGATGTCCATCCGCGCACCCGGCCGCTGGTGGTGCTGCAGGTCGACCTGTTCAGTGCGCGCGGTGCCATGCCCAAGACACTGTCGGAGGTGTCACAGCGGCAAAAGGACATCACGTATTCCAGCCGCACACGGATGAACACCGATGCGCTGTCGGCCAACGTGAACCTGCAGCAGGCGCTGGCCGACCTGATGGAAAAGCTGCCGCCGCACCTGCACGACGACCCCAGCGTGACGGCGCTGTGCGCGCAGATGACGCACAAACCCATCGACATCGTGCACCTCATCTACCGCAACAAGCCCTACGAGCTCGACTCGAAAGACTATGAGTTCTCGCGCACATCGGTGGCGGAGCATTGGGAGGCCGGCATGCGCGACATGCGCAACACGCTGTCGCACCCCGAATGGCTGCATAGCGAGACCCAGTACGGCGTGACTACCTTCGACCTGGGCGAGCCCGGCGTGCAGCGCGTGCGCCGCCCCGCGCTGGACCTGCAGGGCAGTGCGCCACGCAAACCCAGGCGGCCGCTGTGAGGGGGCGGGCTTGCCGGGTCGCTTTAAGCGGGGCCTAAGTCTTGGCGCAAAGACTGGCAGTGCCTCCAGACGGCGCAGAACGAACGAGTCCTCGGCAACGCGGATGGCCATGTCGTGGCGATGGCGCACGCGGGACTCGCTCAGTGCCCATTGAACTGACCTTCAACCGACAGCAAGGAATCCGCTCCATGAAGATCGACGACGTCAGGCAACGCGCTTTTGCCATGCCGCTGACCAGCCCGGCATTTCCGCCGGGCCCCTACCGCTTCATGCGACGGGAGTTCATGGTCATCACCTACCGCACCGACCTCGATGCCCTGCGTGCGGTGGTGCCCGAGCCGCTCGAGGTGGTCGAGCCGCTGGTCAAGTACGAGTTCATCCGCATGCCGGACTCCACCGGGTTCGGCGACTACACAGAATCCGGCCAGGTCATCCCCGTGCAACTGCGCACCGCCGCGGGCGTGGAGCAGGGTGCCTACGTGCATTCGATGTACCTCAACGACCACCCGCCCATCGCTGGCGGGCGCGAGCTGTGGGGCTTTCCGAAAAAGCTGGCGTCGCCCGCATTCGCCTACGAGACCGACGTGGTGGTCGGCACGCTGGACTACGGCAAGGTGCGCGTGGCCAGCGCGACGATGGGGTTCAAGCACAAGGCGCTGGAGCCGGGCCCGGTTCTCGCGGGCATTGCCCAGCCCAACTTCCTGCTCAAGATCATTCCGCACGTGGACGGCACGGCCCGCATCTGCGAACTGGTGCGCTACCACATGGTCGACGTCACGCTGCACGGCGCCTGGACCGCACCAGCCTCGCTCGCGTTGCATCCGCATGCGCTGGCGCCCGTGGCCGACCTGCCGGTGCTGAACATCGAGTCCGCCGTGCATTTCATTGCAGACATGACATTGGCGCTGGGTACCGTCGAATACGACTATCTGGCGGCGAAGCAGTAGCTTCTTCATCTACCGCTTGTCCCTTTTCCCTTTTTTCCCTCTCCCTAACCTCCACACAAGGAAACCTCATGCAGCTCAAAGACAAAGTCGCTTTCATCACCGGCTCGGCCAGCGGTATCGGCAAGGAGATCGCCATCGTCTTCGCGAAGGAGGGCGCCAAGATCGTCATTGCCGACCTGAACAAGGAAGCTGCGGATGCGACAGCGGCAGAACTCAAGGCCACGGGCGCACAGGCCATCGGTGTCGGCGTGGACGTGACGAGCGAAGAGCAGGTGAATGCAGCGGTCGAAGAGGCGGCGACTGCGTTCGGCGGCATCGACATCCTGATCAGCAACGCCGGCATCCAGATCGTGCATCCCGTCGAGGAATTCACCTTCGCTGACTGGAAGAAAATGCTGGCGATCCACCTGGACGGTGCCTTCCTCACCACCAAGGCTTGCCTCCAGCACATGTATGCGCAGGGCCGCGGCGGCAGCGTGATCTACATGGGCTCCGTGCATTCCAAGGAGGCGTCGATGCTCAAGGCGCCCTACGTCACGGCCAAGCATGGCCTGATCGGCCTGTGCAAGACGGTGGCCAAGGAAGGCGCGAAACACGGCGTGCGCGCCAACGTGATCTGCCCCGGCTTCGTTCGCACGCCATTGGTGGAAAAGCAGATCCCCGAGCAGGCCAAGACCCTGGGCATCACCGAAGAGGAAGTCGTGAAGAACGTGATGCTCAAGGAGACCGTGGACGGCGAGTTCACCACCACCGATGACGTCGCGCAGGTCGCGCTGATGTTCGCGGGCTTCCCGACGAACGCGCTGACCGGGCAGTCGCTGGTGGTCAGCCACGGCTGGTTCATGCAGTGACCAGCGGGGCTGCGTGACGGCAAAACCCGCCTGTGGATCCAGGTAGCCACAGAACGCTCTGGCCAATGGCTTGAGAGCGTCTGTGGTCCATGCGTTCAGGGCTGCCTGCGGCGCAAGCAATCCGGCAAGCCGCAGGTGCGGCCAGTGCCCGCCCTCTTGGGTGTGAGCATCGGCGCTGCCGGGTACCGGACAGCGCACGCCCACGCGCGGCGCGTCAGGCGGCTTGTGTGGCGTGGGCCTGATTCGCCGCTGAGGCCGTGTGCGCCTGCACATCGCGGTCGGCGTTGACCAGTGCTGCAGCCTTGGCGTCAGGCCCCATGGCCACGCCTTCGGCACGCACAAAGCGCACGTCGGTGATGCCGAAGAAGCCGAACACCACCTTCAGGTAGCTCTCCTGGTGTTCCATGGCCTGGCCACCTTCGCTGGTGGAGTACACGCCGCCGCGGCTCGATGCCACGATCACGGTCTTGCCGCCGGCCAGGCCCACAGGGCCCTTGTCGGTGTACTTGAAGGTGCGGCCGGCCTGGGCGAGGCGGTCGATCCAGGCCTTGAGCTGGCTGGGGATCGAAAAGTTGTACAGCGGCGCACCGATCACGACCACGTCAGCCGCCAGGAACTGGCTCACCAGCGCTTCGGACAGCGCGTTTTCCTGGCGCTCCACGTCGGTGGCAGCGGCCTGGCCGGTGCGAAAACCCATCGACTGGGCCGACAGGTGCGAAGGCGCCTGGGCTGCCAGGTCCAGATATTGCACGGTGGTGCCGGGGTGGGCAGCCTTCCAGGCGGCCACGGTGCGGGCGGTCAGCTCGCGGGAGACGGATTGTTCGCCGGTGATGGCCGAGTCGATGCGAAGCAGTTGCATGAGAGAACTCCTGGGAATGTGTTGGATCGCCGTTGGGTAGGTGCCACGCTGTGTGGCCATGGAATGAATTGTGGGGATTCATCAAAATGTTGATAAGGTACTGAACTTGCGATAGATTGTTCTATCAGTGGAACGATGAACTTTATGCAAGACCTCAACGACATGCTGTATTTCGCTGAAGTGGTGGAGCGCGGGGGCTTTGCAGCCGCCGGCCGGGCCCTCGGCATTCCCAAGTCCCGGCTGTCGCGGCGCGTGTCGGACCTGGAAACCCACCTGGGCGTGCGCCTGCTGCAGCGCACCACCCGAAAGCTGTCTTTGACGGAAGTCGGCGAGGCCTACCTGCGCCATTGCCAGGCCATGCGCGAGTCGGCGCAGGCGGCGGCGGACACCGTGGCCCAGGTGCAGACAGCGCCGCGCGGCACCATCCGCGTGAGCTGTCCGGTGACCCTGGCGCAGACCGTGCTGGCCGAACTGATGCCCAAGTTCCTGGCCACCTACCCGGAGGTGCGCGTGGAGATCATGGTGAGCAACCGCGCCGTCAATCTGGTGGAGGAGGGCGTCGACGTGGCGCTGCGGGTGCGTCCGTCGGTGGAGGACAGCGGCAGCATGGTGGTCAAGCGGCTGGACCACGCCACGCAGATCCTCGTGGCCAGCCCCGAGCAGCTCATCCGCCAGGGCACCCCTGAAACGCTGGAAGACCTGTCGCGCCTGGACAGCATCGCCATGTCGGCGCCCGACGGGCGCTCCACCTGGAACCTGATCGGCCCCGGCGGCGTGCACCAGGTGGTGCACCACGCGCCGCGCTACGTCGCCGACGACCTGCTCACGCTCAAGATCGCGGCCATGGCCGGCACCGGCATCTGCTGGATGCCGGACTACATGTGCTACGACGAGATCCGTGCCCGCCGCCTGGTGCGCGTGCTGCCCGACTGGGCACCGCTGCCCGCCATCGTGCATGCCGTCTTTCCGTCGCGCCGCGGCCTGTCGCCCGCGGTGCGCCGGTTTCTGGACTACCTGGGCGAGGCCATGCCGGGCCGCAGCAGTCAGGTCACACGGCAGGCAATGGACGGCGTGGACGGCTCCAACATCTGATGGGTGCGCACGTGGACCTGGAAAAGGCAAGGCTCGGCGCGGTGGACTGGGCGGGCATCTCGGTCCGCCAGGCGTGCGGTAGCGACGCCGCATCGCTCATCGCCATCATGGACGACGCCACGCTCTACAAGGTCGAGCGTGGAGACCTGGCCTGGGGGCCGCGCGGCGACTCCGCCCGCCGCGTGGCCGGCGCCATCGAGCGTGGTGAGATGCATGTGGTGAGCCACGCGGGGCAGGACATCGGCACGGCGTGCATCCAGTGGGACGATGCAACCTACTGGGGCCCCCAGCCGCCCGTGGCGGGTTACCTGCACGGCCTGGCCATCCACAGCGCCTGTCGCGGCGCAGGCATCGGCCACGGGATCATCGAGTGGGCGCTGCGCCATGTGTCGGCGCAAGGCAGGGGCTGGCTGCGGCTCGATTGCTCCGCAGGCAACCCTGGCCTGTGCCGCTACTACGAGCGGTGTGGTTTCGTGCGGGTGGGCGAGCAGGTTTTTGCCAGCGGCCATGTCGCGGCGCTGTACCAGCGTGCGGCGGACCTTTCTGCAGCCGCGCCACGATAGGGCCACGCCCCCGGTCCAGCGCCTGCCTGACACCGAGGTTCGTGCCAGCGCCCAGTTTTGGCGCCACAATGCAACCAATTGAAACTGAGTGGGACGCCGCGCACAACCGTGCGCGCTGCCCGGTACGCGCCTTGACTTCAGCCCACCCCATCGACCAGCACATCCGGCAGGTGCGCATGCACCCGTCCGTGCGGGCCATCGTGATTCCTCCGTGCCCGGAGTCGCTCCTGCGGCTGCAGGCCATCATGGCCGAGCCGGAGATCGACGCCGATGCGCTCGATCAGCTGGCCTCTTCCGACGTGGCCATGGCGGCGGCGTTGATCCGCCTGGCCAACAGCCCGCTGCACGCGCTGGCGCAGCCGGTGCAAACCGTGGGCATGGCGCTCACGGTGCTGGGCTTGCACCCGTCGGTGGAGCTGCTGTCGGCCTTCATCACCCGCAACGCGCTGCTGGTGCGCTCGCCGCTGCTCGACCATTTCTGGGAGAGCTCGCAGCGCCGCGCCATCGCCTGCGAGCACATCGGCCGCCAGCTCTACAGCTTCGACCCCGGCCTGGGCTACAGCTTCGGGCTGTTCTGCCATGTGGGCATGCCGGTGCTGGTGAAGGCGGTGCGCGGCTACGGGTCCACCGTGACCGAAGCACTGGCCCGCAGGGACCGCACCTTCACCCAGACCGAAAACGCCAACCACCGCACCGACCACGCGGTGATGGGCGCGATCGTGGCCCGCACCTGGCATCTGCCCGGCGACGTGGCGCAGGCCATCTGGCTGCACCACGACTTTGCGTGCCTGGGCGACGAGCGCTTCAACCCCACGGTGCGCCATCTGGTGGCGCTGGGGATGCTGGCCGAGTACCTGGTCAACCACCACGACAACCTGCCGCCCACGCGGGAATGGCAGGATCACGGCCAGGCCTGCATGGACCACCTGGCGGTCCCGCCGGAAGAGCTGGACCACTGGATCGACGAGCTGCACCCAGCGTTTGAGGCCGTGCGGTTCTAGGAGCCAGTCAGGGCCCCGCGTCGATCCGGTCTGCGATGCGCATGTGGCCCAGGCGCCGTGCTTGCTGCGCGGCAGTCAGGCCTGCCTGGTCTGCCAGTGCGCGATTGGCACCCAGGGCCATGATCCGCTGAACTGTCTCCGCCTGGCCGTTGGCGGCGGCCAGCATCAGCGCCGTTTTGCCCGTGCCGTCGCGGGCGTCGATGGGCGCGCCTTGCTGCACCAGTTGCTCTACGCGCTGGGCACGGCCCTCACGCGCCGCCAAGAGCAATGCCTGTGCCAACGCGTCGCGGTGCTCGCCGGCGGCGCTGGGCTTGGCTGCTGCGGCACCGGCCGCAACGCCCGCGGTAGCCGCATTGTTGCTTTGCTGGCTACGGGCAGGAGGCGCTTCGGGGGCTGCCTGGGCGGCAGGCGCCGGTGCGGACACGGACGCGTTTGCCGGCGCAGGTGCCTCGGCAGATCGCGCAGCATCCCGGGCGGCAGGCATGCGTTGCGCGGTGGCCCGCTCGCGCAATGTTTCAGGCGCGGCGGAGGGGTGGGGCGGACCTGCAGGCGGCGACGGTGACGGCTGCGGCGACTGCACGGGTGCTGGCGCAGGCGCGGTCTGCGGTGCCACAGCGCCATCGGTCACCAGCGGCGCGGGCGCGTGCAGCCGGGGTGCTGCTGCGTTGCTGCCTGGCTCTCGCCGGGCGGACTCGGCCTCGGTGGCCGCAGGGGCAGGGGCCGACTTGGCCTGCGGCCTAGGGGGTGTCTCTGCCGGGTCCACCCGTTCTTGGGCTGCGCGTTGGGCAGCACGTCTTTGCTGGTCCACAGCGCGGTCCTGCGTTGCCTGGGAGGGCGCTGCCGTGGGCGGTGGAGGCGCCGGGACAACGTTGGCATCCGCCGCCGCAGAAGGCGCGGTGGGTGGCGAGGTGGGTGGCGAGGTGGTTGGTGCTGCAGGTTCAGGCGCGGGTAACTCCGCGGGGGGCGTTGCGGCCACCTGGCGCTCGCCGAATGCCACTTCGCGTTCTTCGGGCGTTCCGCGCTGAAACTGCAGCAGCAGCAAACCGGTCAGGCCCATCACCGCCACAGTGGCCAGGGCCGACAGCTTCCAGTACGACTGGTTCGCGGCGGCGCGCCCCGGTGCGGCTGTGGTCGGCGACGGCGCTGCAGCGGCAGACGCCGAGCCTGAGGCCGCAGCAGCAGCCGCCAGCATCTGGGCATGCGCACGCACGGCATCGCGGACCTGCGCGCCGGGGCGGGCATCGTCCTGGGCGCTGGCTTGGCGGTACCGCTCGGTCAGCTCGTCGTGGTCCGGCGCGCTCATGCAAACTCCTGCAGATGCTGGCGAAGGCTGGCCCGCGCATAGCGCAGGCGGCTCTTGGCCGTTTCAAAATGGACACCGGTGGCTTGTGCAATCTCCTGCACGCTCAGGTCGCCTTCGGCCTGCAGCAAAAAGGCCTCGCGCTGCTCGAAGGGCAACTGCTCCACCGCAGCGATCAGGGCGGCGGCCTGCTCGCGGGACTGCAGCTGGCGGACGGGTCCGAAGCCGGAGTCGGCCGCCAGCGTGTCCGCCAGGCTGCGCTCCATGTCGTCGTTGGCATCGAGGCTCAGATGCTGCCGGGCGGTGCGGAGATGGTCCACCAGGCGGTTGTGCGCCAGGGTGAACAGCCAGGTGCGGAACCGGGCGGTGGCCTGGTAGCCGCCCGCAGTGCGCGCCACGGCAAACCAGACATCCTGCAGCAGGTCGTCGGCCACCGCCTGGACCTTGACGCTGCGATAGACGAACCGCCACACCGCCAGCTCGTGCCGACCGTACAGCGTGTCGAAGGCGCCCATGTCTCCGGCGGCAAAACGCTGCATCAGCGTTTCGTCTGCGCCGTCGGCGTTGTCGGAAGAGGGGGCGGTTGGCACCCGCGCATTATGCGAGGCGCCCATTCACCGTCGGCGCGTCGCGTAGCAGGCCGGCATGCGCAGGCTGCGGCCTGCGGGCCGTTCAATGCGGGTCGGGCACATACGACACGTTGTCCGACTGCGGGAATGCGCGGGGCGATGGCACGCGCGCTGGCTGCTCGCGGATCACGCCGCTGGCCACCAGGTTGGCACGGCTGTCGTAGCGGATGCTGATCACCTCGTTGGGCTGGTCCTGCAGGCGCGTGAAGGTGGTGTGCGACACGACCGAGGTCTCGCGCTGGCCATGGGCGGTGCCGAGCCGGAGCGAGGGTGCCGGCATCGACTTGGCCACGCTGCTGTTGGCGGACCGCTGCTCCGACAGTGCGGATGTCCCCGCAGCGGAGGAGTCGGCCTCAGCGGTCGGGGCAGGCGCCGCCGCTGCAGGCGGCGGGGGCAGGGCACCGGCAGAGGGCATGCTGCGCTGCAGCTCGGCGCTGTCGCGTGCCTCGCGCCGCTGGCGGTAGGGCTCGGGCGTGATGGACGGCACGGCTACCGGCTGCTGTTCACGGAACAGGGCCACCCCGATCACGCCCACGTTGGCTGGACGGCCCGTGCGGCCGGCATAGGAATTGGCGATGCTCGAAAATTCGAACGCTGCCACCTCGCTGCTGCTTTTGCGCCAGCCGGTGATCTGGTAGCGCTCGTACGGCGAGAACACGTACCCGCGCTGGCCCCAGGCCGCGGTCTCACCGCTGAGCACGTTGACACCGTCCACCGACGGCACGGCCAGCAAGCGCTCCCCGCTGCGGTTGTGCACCGTGACGGCATAGCGCGCCCCCGGGCGGCCCGCCACCCAGTACTCGCCCTTGGCGTAATGCACCGGCAGCGTGGCCCCGGTGTCGCGGTCCACGATGGTGATGTCGGCCAGGCGGCCTATGGCATGCGCCGGCGCGCTGGCCAGCGTCAGCACGGCAGTCAGGGCCGCGACTGCGGCGTGGGTGATTGCGGGAAGGGGGAATGCACCGGTTGTCATGGCAGCTCCATCAAAGGGGTTGTTGGTGCTGGGTGAAACGAACGGGGCGGGCGAATGGGGTTAAGCGGCGCTGAAAAATTTGAAAATTTTTTCCAAAGTTCAGGATGCAGGGCCTGCTTGTGCCTGTGCGTGTGCCTGGGCGGCGAGGCGATGGCGCCGCCGCAGCCGGTCATTGCGCCCGTTAGCATGGGGTGCATGCTGTCTGCCAAACCCTACCTCCAGAGCGCCTGCATCCGCCCGGATGCCGCCATCGACTACGACACCTACCCCTACAACATCCCCGCCATCCGCGAGCTGGGCCGGCTGGAGTTTCACCCGGACGTGACGTTCTTCGTGGGCGAAAACGGTTCGGGAAAGTCGACGCTGCTGGAGGGCATTGCCCTGGCTCTCGGGTATAGCCCGGAGGGCGGCACCCGCAACTTTCAGCTGGCCACCGCGGGGTCCGAGTCGTCCCTGCATGAGGTGCTGCGGCTGGCGCGCAGCTACCGCGCACCGAAGGATGGCTACTTTCTGCGGGCCGAGAGCTTCTTCAACGTCGCTACCTACATGGACGAGGTGGGTTACCTGGACTCCTATGGCGGAAAGTCGCTGCATGCCCGCTCGCACGGCGAGGCGTTCATGGCACTGCTCACCCACAAATTCCAGGGCAAGGGCCTGTACCTGCTGGACGAACCCGAGTCCGCGCTGTCGCCCAATCGGCAGCTGGCCGCGCTGGCGGCCATCCACCAGTTGGTCGAGGACAAGTCGCAGTTCATCATCGCCACGCACTCGCCCATCCTGCTGTCTTACCCGAACGCCAAGATCATCCAGTTCGACGGCGGCGGCTTGTCCGAAGTCGCATTCGAAGAGACCGAGCACTATGTAGTGACACACGACTTTTTGAACAACTATCGGGATCGGCTCCAGCGCCTGCTCGCAGGGTGACAGGCTTTTGGCGAGCCCGCTTTATAGACCTTTTGGCGATTAAGTAAGAGCTATATATTCGTTTGGGTTTTAAAGATCGACTCGCAGAATGCTCCATCAGACATTGAAGGAGCACATTCCATGGCCACCCTGCGACTCGGCGATACCGCCCCCGACTTCACCCAGGAATCCACTGCCGGCACCATCCGCTTTCACGAATGGGCGGGTGATTCGTGGGTGGTGCTGTTCTCGCACCCCGCCGACTTCACGCCCGTCTGCACCACCGAACTGGGCAAGACGGCCGCGCTGGGCGGCGAGTTTGCCAAGCGCCGCGTTTTGCCCATCGCCGTGAGCGTGGATCCGGTCGATTCGCACAACCGCTGGGTGGGCGACATCAACGAGACGCAGAACACCACCGTGAACTTCCCCATCCTGGCCGATGCGGACAAGAAGGTGGCAGACCTCTACGACATGATCCACCCCAACGCATCGACCACGGTCACGGTGCGCAGCGTGTTCATCATCGACCCCAAGAAGGTCATCCGCACCACTTTCACCTACCCCGCCAGCACGGGCCGCAACTTCGACGAGATCCTGCGCGTCATCGACTCGCTGCAGCTGACCGACAGCCACAAGGTGGCCACGCCCGCCAACTGGAAGGACGGCGACGACGTGATCATCGTGCCCAGCCTGCAGGACCCGGCCGAGATCGCGCAGCGCTTCCCCAAGGGCTTCAAGGCCGTGCGCCCCTACCTGCGCATCACGCCGCAGCCCAACAAGTAAGCGGCAGAAGACAAAAACCACAACCACAGGGCAGGGCCGCGGCGCAACGCTGCGGCAGGCCCCCTGATCTTCGTGACCACGACCTCCATCATCATCGTTCCCGGCTGGCGCGACTCGGGCCCCGGCCACTGGCAGAGCCTGTGGGCCGAGCGCCTGCCGCATGCCAGCCGCGTGGTGCAGGACGACTGGATCACGCCGACCCGCGCGGCCTGGGTGGGCCAGCTGGAAAAAACCGTGCTCGCCGCGCCCCACCCGGTCGTGATCGTGGCGCACAGCCTGGGCTGCATTGCCACCAGCCACATCGGCCCCGAGGCGGCAGCCCGCGTGTGCGGCGCACTGCTCGTGGCCCCGGCGGACCCGGAGCGCCGCGCGGTGCTCAGCGACTTTGCGCCGGTGCCGTATGCGGCACTGCCGTACCGCAGCATCGTGGTGGCGAGCAGCAACGACCCGTACTGCCCCATCCGCCTGGCGGGCGCCTATGCGCGGGCCTGGGGCAGCGAGTTCGTGCGCATGCAGAACGCGGGGCACATCAACATCGAATCCGGCCATGGCGAATGGCCTTTGGGCTGGGCGCTGCTCCAGTCGCTGGAGGGCGAACCCGCGCTCCGGGCCCAGGCCGCCCAGCCGGCCCCGCAGCACGCGCAGGCGTCTTCGGCCGCGCAGTAGACTGATTGCTATCAATTTTGTAGCTGCTGTCGCTTTTCCCGCAAGCGCTAGAGGGGCTTTGGGCTGAGAGCGCAGTCCTGGCGCCCGCCATGCACCAGCAGCGGCTTGCGTCCACCGCCCGGCCATAGAAAATCTATATGCCAATAGCTGATTATTTAACAAGAATATATTCTTTTGAGTTTTAAGTGCTTGCTCCGCACAATGGAGCATCTCCAGTACCAGCACCTTCGGGCGAAGCGACCATGACCTCTTTAAAACTCAAGACTCTCCTGGCCTCCCTGGCCCTGGCCGCCAGCGGCATGGCCGCCGCGCAGAACTCGCTGCTCAATGTCTCGTACGACGTGGCGCGCGAGTTCTACAAGGACTACAACGCCGCCTTCACCGCCCACTACAAGAAGACGACCGGCCAGGACATCAAGATCGACCAGTCGCACGCCGGCTCCAGCGCCCAGGCGCGCGCCGTGAACGACGGCCTGGCGGCTGACGTGGTCACCATGAACACGACCACCGACGTGCAGTTCCTGGCCGACAACGGCGTGGTGGCCAAGGACTGGACCAAGAAATTCCCGCACGACGCATCGCCCACCACCTCGACCATGCTGTTCCTGGTGCGCAACGGCAACCCCAAGGGCATCAAGGACTGGGAAGACCTCATCAAGCCCGGCGTGCAGGTGATCGTGGTGAACCCCAAGACCGGCGGCAACGGCCGCTACGCCTACCTGGCTGCCTGGGGCGCCATCCGCGAAAAGGGCGGCACCGAAGCGCAGGCGGCCGAGTTCGTCGGCAAGCTCTACAAGAACGTGCCCGTGCTGGCCAAGGGCGGGCGCGATGCGACCGCCACCTTCCTGCAGCGCAACCAGGGCGACGTGCTGATCACGTTCGAGTCCGAAGTGGTCTCCATCGACCGCGAGTTCGGTGCCGGCAAGGTCGATGCGATCTACCCGTCGGTGAGCGTGGTGGCCGAGAACCCTGTGGCCGTGGTCGAACGCACCGTGGCCAAGAAGGGCACAGCCCAGCTGGCCAAGGCGTACCTGGACTACCTGTACTCTGACGAAGCCCAGGAAATCGCCGCCAAGCACGCCATCCGCCCGCGTTCGGAAGCCGTGCTCAAGAAGTACGCCGACACCTTCAAGCCGCTCAAGCAGTTCACAGTGGCCAAGTACTTCGGCTCGCTGACCGAAGCGCAGAAGGTGCACTTCAACGACGGCGGCCAGTTCGACAAGATCTACACGCCCGGCGCCAAGTAAGCCCGCGCGTTTCGTCTCTACCTCCGCACTTATGACCACCGCAACTGCAGTGGCCGCAGCCCCGGCCGGACGGCACGCGCCCAAACGCGTGCTGCCCGGCTTTGGGCTGACCCTGGGCTACACGCTTTTCTATCTGAGCATCATCGTGCTGATCCCGCTGTCGGCACTGATCTTCAAGACCTTCACCCTGACCTGGGAGCAATTCTGGGCCGCCATCAGCGCGCCGCGCGTGATGGCTTCGTACCGCCTTACCTTCGGCGCCTCGTTCCTGGCGGCGCTGGTCAACCTGGTGTTCGGCCTGCTGATCGCCTGGGTGCTGGTGCGCTACAAGTTTCCCGGCAAGAAGATTGTGGACGCGCTGGTGGACCTGCCGTTCGCGCTGCCCACCGCCGTGGCCGGCATCTCGCTGACCGCCTTGCTGGCCGGCAATGGCTGGGTCGGCAGCATCCTGGAGCCCATGGGCATCCAGCTGGCGTTCAAGCCTGCGGGCATCGTGATCGCGCTGATCTTCATCGGCCTGCCGTTCGTGGTGCGCACCGTGCAGCCGGTGCTGGAAGACGCTGAAAAAGAGCTGGAAGAAGCCGCCACCTGCCTCGGGGCCACGCGCCTTCAAACCTTCACCAAGGTCATCCTGCCCTCCATCACCCCCGCGCTGCTCACCGGCTTTGCCATGGCGTTCGCTCGGGCGGTGGGGGAGTACGGCTCGGTGATCTTCATCGCCGGCAACATGCCCATGGTGTCTGAAATCACGCCGCTCATCATCATCGGCAAGCTAGAGCAGTACGACTACGCCGGCGCCACCGCCGTGGCGGTGGTCATGCTGGTCATCTCGTTCATCCTGCTGCTCATCATCAATGCGCTGCAGGCCTGGCAGCGACGCCACGCAGGGGCTCCAGCATGAGCGGCAACAACTCCCGGACCATCCGCCGCGCACAGGCGGGCACGACCGAAGCGCCCTGGGTCCGCTACACGCTGATCACCATCGCGCTGGCCTTCATGCTGCTGTTCCTGGTGCTGCCGCTGGCCGCCGTGTTCGCAGAGGCCTTGCGCAAGGGCTTCGGGGCCTACCTCGAAGGCCTGCGCGAGCCCGACGCCTGGGCGGCCATCAAGCTCACGCTGATCACCGCCGCCATCGCAGTGCCGCTGAACCTGGTGTTCGGCGTCGCGGCCGCCTGGTGCATCGCCAAGTACGAGTTCAGGGGCAAGGCGTTCCTGACCACACTGGTGGACCTGCCGTTTTCCGTCTCTCCCGTGGTGGCCGGCCTGATCTACGTGCTGATGTTCGGCGCGCAGGGCTGGTTCGGCCCCTGGCTGCAGGCGCATGACATCAAGATCATCTTCGCCGTGCCGGGCATCGTGCTGGCCACGGTGTTCGTGACCTTCCCGTTCATCGCGCGCGAACTGATCCCGCTGATGCAGGCCCAGGGCAACGACGAGGAGCAGGCCGCCATCGTGCTGGGCGCCACCGGCTGGCAGACCTTCTGGTACGTGACGCTTCCCAACATCAAGTGGGGCCTCCTGTATGGCGTGATCCTGTGCAACGCACGTGCCATGGGCGAGTTCGGTGCGGTGTCCGTCGTGTCGGGCCACATCCGCGGGCAGACCAACACCATTCCCCTGCACGTCGAAATTCTCTACAACGAGTACCAGTCCGTGGCCGCGTTCGCTGCTGCATCGCTGCTGGCCTTGCTGGCCCTGGTCACGCTGGTCATCAAGACCATTGCCGAACACCGCAACGAGCAGGCGCAGAAGGCGGCTGCCGAATTGCCCCCCGAGCGGCCCACACCTGCGCCCGCCGCCCGCTGAAGGAACAAGACCATGAGCATTGAAATCCGTAACGTCAGCAAGCAGTTCGGCGACTTCCACGCACTGCGCGACGTGAGCCTGGACATCGCCTCCGGCGAACTCATCGCGCTGCTCGGCCCCTCGGGCTGCGGCAAGACCACGCTGTTGCGCATCATCGCGGGCCTGGAG
This sequence comes from Acidovorax sp. Leaf191, assembly GCF_001424425.1. Taxonomy (GTDB): domain Bacteria; phylum Pseudomonadota; class Gammaproteobacteria; order Burkholderiales; family Burkholderiaceae_C; genus Acidovorax. The sequence continues at coordinate 124,367 of NZ_LMPT01000019.1, read as the reverse complement.
ACGGCCGATGTCGGCACCATCCACTTCAGCGGCGAAGACACCACCGACGTGCACGTGCGCGAGCGCAACGTGGGCTTTGTGTTCCAGCACTACGCGCTGTTCCGCCACATGACCGTGTTCGAGAACGTGGCCTTCGGCCTGCGCGTGAAGCCCCGCGGCGAGCGCCCGAGCGAGGCGCAGATCAAGCAGAAGGTGACCGACCTGCTCAAGCTTGTGCAGCTCGACTGGCTGGCCGACCGTTACCCCTCGCAGCTGTCCGGCGGCCAGCGTCAGCGCATCGCGCTGGCCCGCGCCCTGGCGGTGGAGCCCAAGGTGCTGTTGCTCGACGAGCCTTTCGGCGCGCTCGATGCCAAGGTGCGCAAGGAGCTGCGCCGCTGGCTGCGTCGCCTGCACGACGAGCTGCACGTGACCAGCATCTTCGTCACGCACGACCAGGAAGAGGCACTGGAGGTGGCCGACCGCGTGGTCGTGATCAACCAGGGCCGCATCGAGCAAAGCGGCTCCCCCCAGCAGGTGTGGGACCAGCCCGCGAGCCCCTTCGTCTACGGCTTCCTGGGCGATGTGAACCTGTTCCATGGCCGTGCCCACGAAGGCCTGGTGCACCTGGACGGCATGCAGATCGACTCGCCCGAACACCAGACCGCGCAGAACGCCAAGGCCTTTGCCTATGTGCGCCCGCACGACCTGGATGTGCAGCGCTACTCGCCCGGCGCGGGGCTTGATGCCGAAGGCCGCCCGCGCGGCATCGTGGCGCAACTCAGCCGCGCCATCGTGGTGGGCCCCATCGCGCGGCTGGAACTTATTCCATCCGACGATCACAAACCAGCGGACAATGCGTCCCCGGACCACTTGATCGAAGCGCAGATCCCTGCGCAGCAGTTCAAGGAGATGGGTTTCAAAGAGGGTGAAACGCTGGTGGTGACACCGCGCCGCGCCCGCGTTTTTCTGGACCACGCCGCGGGGATCTGATTCCCCCCTGAGTCGCCTTCGGCGCCATCCCCCTCTGGGGGACGCACCCGGTGGACTGGCGGAGCCAGATCCACGGGTGCACTGGCGCGGACCGTGCCCGTTTCACCGGCGGCACCGTTTGCAACGGCTTATTGGATGAGGGATAAAAAATGAACTGGTTGACCGCGAACCCGCGCCGTGTGCTGGCACTGATCAGCGCTGCCTGCGTGGCCATGCTGGCTTTTGGCATGTACCTGCAGCATGTGGTGGGCCTGGAGCCTTGCCCCATGTGCATCGTGCAGCGCTACGCACTGATCGGCGTTGCCATCTTCACCGGCCTGGCCGCCGCGCGTGACTCGCGCGGCTGGTGGATGTCGATGGCGGGCATTGCCCTTGTCGCCTCCGGCTTCGGCGCTTTCGTGGCAGCCCGCCAGAGCTGGCTGCAGTGGTACCCGCCCGAAGTCGCCACCTGTGGCCGCGACTTCTACGGCATGATCGAAAACTACCCCATCAGCCGCGCCATCCCCATGATCTTCCGCGGCTCGGGCGACTGCGCCGCCATCGACTGGACCTTCCTGGGTGGATCGATTGCCAACTGGTCGTTCGTCTGCTTCGTGGGCTTTGCGGTGGTGTTGCTGGCGTTGCTGGTGCGCGGCCTTCAGGGCGGTCGCCGCGGCGGGTCCGCCTACTCGACGGTGTGATGCCGCTGCAGTTGCACCGGATCTCGTGAAAAAAAGGCGCTCCTCGGAGCGCCTTTTGCATGGACCTGGCCTTCGCGCTTTAGGTCAAAGGCTTTTCTTCCGTCGGCACGGGAGCCGCCTCGTCCGGCACCTTGGGGGTGTCGGAGGCGTGATGTTCCATGGGTGTCTTCTTGCCGGGCTGCGGCGTTTTGTCGGCTCCGGGGGCGATCTCTTCGTTGTTGTGCTTCTTGGCTTGCTGGACTTTTTTGTCGTGGGCAATGTTGCGAGGGTCGGTCATCAAGGTGCTTTCTGTGGTGAAGCACCATCCTTGTGCCGCAACGCAACGCCAAGGGTAGGACAACCGGACGTTGACGTGCAGTGCGGCGATAGCGCGGTTGAGAGGCGGTTCGGGCAACAGTGCTGCGATTGACTGGAGGGCCAGGAGATCCTGGAGCACCCTGCGTTGTGATCGACTTGCGCGCGCTCGCTGTGCCGTCGTCCGGCGCTAGGGCGCTGGCTCTGCCGGAAACACCACCCCCAGCGTCCCGTCCACCCACGCCGGCAGCTTGTCCATCACGCGGGCCAGCAGCGGCGCCGCCTGCCAGTGCGCCAGCCAGGCCCGCAGATGGGGCCAGGGCTGGGCGTCCCACCACGGCGCATCGATGGCCGCGAACTGGCGCACGAACGGGCCGATGGCCATGTCGGCCAGCGCCGCATGGGTGCCGAACAGGTGGGGCTGGGCGGACAGGCGCGCGTCCAGCAGGCCCAGCCAAGCCGTGGCTTTGGCACGCTCGGCGTCGATGTCGGTGTCCGGGTAGCGACTGGGGTACTTGCACCGGTCGAGCGCGTGTTTGAACGGGCCATCGCATTCTGCAATCAGCGCCAGCATGTCTTGCAGATTGCCATCGCTGGGCGCCAGCCAGGCGCCGGGGTCTCGCCGCTGCAGGGCCCACAGCATGATGTCCAGGCTCTGGTCCAGCACCTGTCCGTCCGCCAGCACCAGCACGGGCACGGTCGCTTTGGGCGAGGCCTGCAGCAGGCCCTGGGGCTTGCTGCGCAATACCACCTCGCGCAATTCGCAGACCTGGCCGCTGACGGCCAGCGCCAGCCGCGCGCGCATGGCATACGGGCAGCGGCGAAAGGAGTAGAGAACGGGCAGGGCGCTCACGGGGGGCTGTCCTCGCCAGCCACCCCACCTGTCACTTCGCCAGTCGGCTCGTCCGCGACGAGGCGCCGCGCCGGGTTGCCCGGCTGGCGTGCGCCCAGGTGGGCTTGGCCGCGTTGGTCCGCCAGGTCCATCTGGCGCTGGCGCTCGGCCAAGGCGCGTTCCTGCTCTGGCGTGCGGGTGCCGTGGCAGTAGGGGCAACTCACGCCGCGCACGTAGTGCGGGGACTGCAATTCGGCCTCGCCCAGCGGCATGCGGCACGACCGGCACAGCTGGTGGTGGCCGCGCACCAGGCCGTGGCCCACCGACACGCGCTCGTCGAACACGAAGCAGTCGCCCTGCCAGCGGCTGGCGTCTTCGGGCACGGTTTCCAGGTATTTGAGGATGCCGCCTTCGAGGTGGAAGACCTCCTCGAAGCCCTGCGACTTGAGCAGCGCGGTGGACTTCTCGCAGCGGATGCCGCCGGTGCAGAACATGGCCACGCGCGGCTTGCCGGCCAGCACGCCGCCCGGTTGCGACTGCGCGGCCACCCAGGCCGGAAACTCCGCAAAGCTGCTGGTGTGCGGGTTGACGGCGCCCTGGAAGGTGCCGATGCCCACCTCGTAGTCGTTGCGCGTGTCGACCACCACCACGCTGGGGTCGTCGATGAGCGCGTTCCAGTCCTCGGGCTTCACATAGGTACCCGCGTTGCGCGCCGGGTTCAGGCCCGGCACGCCCAGGGTGACGATCTCGCGCTTCAAGCGCACGCGCATGCGGTAGAACGGCAGGCGCTCCGCATGCGCCTCCTTGTGCTGCAGGGCGGCGAACCGCGGGTCGCTGCGCAGCCAGGCCAGCACGGCGTACACGCCCTGCGGTTCGCCCGCGATGGTGCCATTGATGCCCTCGGGCGCCAGCAGCAGCATGCCGCGCACGCCGTGTGTGTCGCACAGGGACTGCAAGGGCTCGCGCAGGTCTGCAAAGTCCGGCAGGTCGACGAACTGGTAGAGGGCGGCGGTGAGAAAGCGGGGTGTGACCGAGTCCACAAAAATAGCGGGAGGGATGGGAAAAGGAAGGGGCAGGGGGCTGATGATAGCGGTCACTTTTCGTTACGATGTGCGTTGGGGCGCGCACGGCACGCTCTCACCACCGCGGGACGCAGGGCTTTTATGGGCAAGGAATCCACAGTCAACCTCTTTCGCCGGCTGGAGCAGCTCAACGGCATCGGCGCTGCGCTGTCGCGTGAGCGGGACATCGACCGGCTGCTGGAGAACATCCTGGAGGCCGCCAAGGCCATCACCGGCGCCGATGGCGGCACGCTCTACAGCGTGACGGACGACGGCACGGCGCTCAAGTTCGAGATCCTGCGCACGGACTCGCTGGGCATCCGCCTGGGCGGCACCACGGGCAAGCCCATCGACTTTCCGCACCTGCCGCTGCGCCACGCCGACGGCTCGCCCAATGATTCGCTGGTGGCCGCGCACGCCGCCATCCACGACCGCACGGTGAACATTGCCGATGCGTATGCCGCGGCGGGGTTCGACTTCTCGGGCACGCGGGCGTTCGATGCGCGCACCGGCTACCGCTCGCGCTCGTTCCTGACCGTGCCGATGAAGAACCACGACCATGAGCTCATCGGCGTGCTGCAGCTCATCAACCCGCACGACCCGGACACCGGCGACGTCACCACGTTCTCGGAAGCCGACCAGAGCCTGGCGGAGTCGCTGGCATCGCAGGCTGCCATCGCGCTCACCAACCGGCTGCTCATCACGCAGCTTGAGCGGCTGTTCGAATCGTTCGTGAACCTCATCAACCTGGCCATCGACGAAAAGTCCCCCTACACCGGCGGCCACTGCCAGCGCGTGCCGGCGCTCACCATGATGCTGGCCGAAGCCGTGAACGCCACGCAGAGCGGCCCGCTGGCCGGCTTCAGCATGAGCGACCGCGACAGGTACGAGCTCAAGATGGCCGGCCTGCTGCACGACTGCGGCAAGATCACCACCCCCGTGCACGTGGTGGACAAGGCCACCAAGCTGCAGACCCTGTACGACCGCATCGGCGTGGTGGACACCCGCTTCGAGGTGCTCAAGCGCGATGCCGAGCTGGCCGCGCTGCGCCGCCAGCTGGCGCTGCGCCCGGTGGTGGACGCGCGCGCCGAGGGCCAGGAGCTGCTGGGCCTGCAGCACGAGATCCAGGCGCTGGAAGAAGACCGCGACTTCCTGCGCCGCTGCAACACCGGCAGCGAAGCCATGCGGGCCGAAGACCAGCAGCGCGTGCGCGACATCGCCGCCCTGCGGCACTGGCGCAACCCGCAGGGCGTGCAGACCAGCTTTCTGACCGCCGAAGAGGTGGAGAACCTCACCATCCGCTCCGGCACCCTGAACCAGGCCGAGCGCGACACCATCAACTACCACATCGTCGCCACCATCAAGATGCTGGAGACGCTGCCCTGGCCCCGGCACCTGAAGAACGTGCCCGAGTACGCGGGCGGCCACCACGAGCGCATGGACGGCAAGGGCTACCCCCGCGGCCTGACGCGCGATCAGATGTCGCTGCAGGCCCGCATGATGGGCATCGCCGATATCTTCGAGGCACTGACCGCGGCCGACAGGCCGTACAAAAGCGGCATGACGCTGTCGCAGGCGCTGGCGATCATGTGCCGCATGCGGGACAACGGGCACATCGACCCGGACCTGTTCGAGGTGTTCGTGCGCGAAGGGGTGTACTTGCGCTACGGCCAGGAATTTCTCGACGCCGGGCAGGTGGATGGGGTGGACATCGCGGCGCTGGGGTTTGCGTAGCGCCGTCTTGGCCGCCTGACCCCGTCCGTGGACCGTGGAACGAACGCCTGCGCCACCCTGCCAATGCCGCTGCCAATGCCGCTGCACGTCTGAACGCCCCCGCGCCTCGGGCTTGTCTCCACCTCTGGCAAGGTAATTATTTGCTATATTTTTAATAGCTATTGGCGCCCGTCCAGAGAGCGATAGCTGCCTTTTTTATTCCAATTCATCGGTCTCGCTGCCCGCCTGGGCCATCAACCAGTCGCAGAAGGCCGCCATGGCGCCGGTGGCCGGGCGTGACTGCAGCCGCGTGATCCAGTAAGAGCCGCGCTGCAGCTCCTGCGGGAACGGCCGCACCAGCCGCCCCTGGCGCAGCTCGCGCGTGAACATGCGCACCGGCAGCAGGGCCATGCCTGCGCCCTGCGCAGCGGCCTCGGCCAGCGTGAGCGACGAGTCGAACACGGCGCCGCGCACCACCGGGCAGGGCGCGCCCGCCGCGTCGAACCATGCCGCCCATTCGTCGGCGCGATAGCTGCGCAGCAGTGGCTGGCGCGCCAGGTCGGCAGCGGTGCGCAGGCCGTGGGCCAGGGCGGGGGTGCACATCACCGACATCGGCGCGTCCATGATGCGTTCGGCGTGCGTGCCATGCCAAGCGCCGTCGCCAAACCGGATCGCTAGGTCCAGCCCTTCGCCGGCCATGTCCACCCGGTTGTTGTGGGTGAGCAGGCGCAGGTCCACGAACGGGCACGCCGCCTGAAAGTCGCGCAGCCGGGGCAGCAGCCAGCCGACGGCGAACGTGCCCACGGCGCCCACGGTCAGCACCTCGCGCGGGCGGGTGTCGCCCAGCTTCTCCAGCGCCCGCGCCAGGTTGGCGAACGACTCCACCACCACGGGCAGCAGCGCCTGGCCCTCGTCCGTCAGCGCCAGGCCGCGCGGCAGGCGGCGAAACAGCGGCTTGCCCAGGCGGTCTTCGAGCTTGCGGATGTGCTGGCTCACCGCGGTCTGGGTGACGTGCAGCTCCTCGGCCGCGCGCGTGAGGTTCAGGTGGCGCGCCGAGGCTTCGAAGGCGCGCAGGGCGTTCAGTGGCAGGTGCATTGCGAAGGCTGAGAGCGGATCACACAACTCGGCGCAACGGGTCGGGCCAGTCGCTGCGATGCGGACAGTGCGGTAGTACCGGGACCCGGGCGCCGCAGTGACGCCGAAAGAGTTGTGTGTGCCGCTCCAAGTTTTTGTTGGGGCTGGCGGCAATTATTGTCGATGGTGCTGCGGGCCCGGAGTCCTTATCGTTCAGGCCTTGTTTCCACTTCACTCCCCATTTTTATGCAAAGACGACAGTTTTCCTTGGGCTTGATGGCCGCTGCAGCGGTACCTCTGTGGGGTTGTGCCGGCGCCGGCAATGCCGCCGGCGGGCCGGGCAGTGCTGCCGGCAGCCAGACCGCGCGGGCCTGGAACGACACCCTGGCCGGTATCGAACGCTCCGCCCAGGGCCGCCTCGGTGTGGCCATGCTCGACACCGGCACGGGCCTGGCGCTGGGCTGGCGCCAGGACGAGCGTTTTGCCATGGCCAGCACCTTCAAGGCGGTGCTGGCGGGCTGGATGCTGGCGCTGGTGGACCAGGGCAAGGAGCGGCTGGATGCGCGCGTGCACTACGCCGCGGCAGATGTGGTGGCGTATTCACCCGCCAGCGGCCCCCGCGCGGGCGACGGTGGCGGCCTGACGGTGGGCGAGCTGTGCGCCGCCACCGTGAGCTTGAGCGACAACACCGCCGCCAACGTGCTGCTGGCGCGCCACGGCGGGCCGGCCGGGTTGACCGCCTTCGTGCGGTCGCTGGGGGACGGCATCACCCGGCTGGACCGCACCGAGCCCACGCTGAACGAAGCCAAGGTGGGCGACCCGCGCGACACCACCACGCCGCTGGCCATGCTGCAGACCCTGCAGAAACTGGTGCTGGGCGACGTGCTCACCCCCGGGTCGCGCGCCTGGCTGCAGCGCTGGCTGGTGGAGACCAGCACCGGCGACAAGCGCCTGCGCGCCGGCGTGCCGGGCTGGAAGGTGGGGGACAAGACGGGCACCACCGACAGCGGCACCTCCAACGACATCGCTGTGATGTGGCCGCCGGGCGGAGGTGCGCCGGTGGTGGTGACCTGCTACGTCACCGCGTCGACAGCGTCGGCTGAACAGCGCGATGCGGCGATCGCGCAGGTGGCGCGTGCGGTGGTGGCGGCCAGGCAGGGGTAGCTGTCAGTCTTGGTCGAGCCTCAGCCACAGCTCCATCGCTCGGGCTGGGTCTAGGCCGCCACCGACCGTTCGCGCTGGGCTCAGCCGCCACCGACCGTTCGGGCTGAGCCTGATCACCTCCCCACCGTTCGGGCTGAACCTGTCGAAGCCTTGCGCGGCGCTTCGACGGAGCTCAGCGTGAACGGTTTGTGGTGATGGGGTTGGGCATGCGAACCATGGATAGGTCTCAGTCACGGCAGGCCGTTCGGGCTGGGTCTGAGTTACCACGGACCGTTCGGGCTGGGTCTCAATCACCCCTGACCGCTCGGGCTGGGTCTGACCACCCCACCACCGTTCGGGCTGAGCCTGTCGAAGCCTTGCGCGGAGCTTCGACGGAGCTCAGCGCGAACGGATGTGAAGCTGCCGTGCTCTATGGTCACCCCAACTGAATACCGCAGACCGCTAACCAAAAACTCAGAGCTTCTTCACCAGCACCTGGCTCCTGCGGTCCCAGTTGTACTTGCGCTTGCGGGCATCCGGCAGCCAGTCCGGGTCCACCGGCTGGAACCCACGCTTGATGAACCAGTGCATGGTGCGGGTGGTCAGCACGAAGATGCTGTCCAGCCCCAGGATGCGGGCACGCTGCTCGATGCGCTTGAGCAGCTTCTCGCCGTCGCCCGTGCCCTGGCTCTGGGGCGACACGGTCACCGCAGCCATCTCGGCCGTCCGGGATTCGGGGTAGGGGTAGAGCGCTGCGCAGCCAAAGATCACGCCGTCGTGTTCGATGATGGTGTAGGTGGCGATGTCGCGCTCGATCTCGGTGCGGTCGCGCTTGACCAGCGTGCCGTCTTTTTCGAACGGCTCGATCAGTTGCAGGATGCCGCCCACGTCGTCGATGGTGGCTTCGCGCAGCTCTTCGAGCTTTTCGTCGATGACCATGGTGCCGATACCATCGTGCACGTACACCTCCAGCAGCAGCGACCCGTCCACCGCAAACGGCAGGATGTGGCTGCGCTCCACGCCGGCCTTGCAGGCCTTCACGCAGTGCTGGAGGTAAAAGCCCGTGTCGGTGGGCGTTTGCGCCTCGGGCAGCGTGGCCAGCAGGGCCTGCGCGGCGGCCAGCGGCAGCTCGGTGTCGATGGGGTTGTCTTCGCTCTCGGGCTCGTTCGGCTGCATGCGGATGCCGGGCACCTCGGTCAAGAAGATCAGCTTGTCCGCGCGCAGCTCGATGGCCACGCTGGTGGCCACTTCTTCCATGCTCAGGTTGAAGGCCTCGCCCGTGGGCGAGAAGCCGAAAGGCGACAGCAGCACCAGCGCCCCCATGTCCAGCGTGCGCTGGATGCCCGCCACGTCCACCTTGCGCACCAGGCCCGAGTGCTGAAAGTCCACCCCGTCCACGATGCCCACGGGCCGCGCCGTGAGGAAGTTGCCCGAGATCACCCGCACCGTCGCGCCCGCCATGGGCGTGTTGGGCAGGCCCTGGCTGAACGCGGCCTCGATCTCGTAGCGCAACTGGCCCGCGGCCTCCTGCGCGCAGTCAAGCGCCACCGAGTCGGTGATGCGGATGCCGTGCGAGTATTTGGCCGCATGCCCCTTGGCCGCCAGTTGCTCGTTCACCTGCGGGCGAAAGCCGTGCACCAGCACGATCTTCACGCCCATGGCCTGGATCAGCGCCAGGTCCTGCGCCAGGCTGTGCAGCTTGCCCGCCGCAATCGCCTCGCCGGTGAGGCCGATCACGAACGTCTGGTTGCGAAACTTGTGGATGTACGGCGCGACCGAGCGGAACCAGGGCACGAAGGTGAAATTGAAAACGGCGGACATGGCGGGTGGTGTGTGAAAGCCTGCGGTGTAAATCCGCTGTAGGCGCGCATCATAAGCATGCAGGGCATCCTTGTGGTGACCGCGCGCCTCATTGCGTGGCGCCGTGGCGCTGAAACAGCGCCAGCCGCTCGGCAAAGGGCTCCAGAACCAGCGAATCTTCCGCACCGCCGGACGACCCGGGCCGCACCGCGAGCGGCAGGCCCTGGGCCGCCAGCAGCGCCTGCATCTCGTCCTGCGCGATCATGCCGTGGTCCATCAGCGCACCCACCAGGGCATTGAGCGCGGTCTGGTGGCCGTGCAGCAGCGCCTGGGTGCGCTGGTACTGCGACTGCAGCAGGGCCTCGATGGCGGCATTGCTGGGGCCGACGTCGGTGTTGATGTGGTTGTCCATCTCCACCGTGGCGTCGGTGCGGCTGATGCGCGCGCCAAAGCCGTGGTGGCGCACGTAGCGCGCGGCCTCGCCCGTCACCTGCTTGTAGTCCTGCTCGGCGCCCGTGGTGCAGGCCATCTCGCCGAACACCAGCTCTTCGGCCACGCGGCCGGCCAGGCCCACGCACATCATGTCCAGCGCGTTTTGGCGCGTGGTGACCTTCAGGCCCGCAAAGCTGTTGTAGCCGCCTTCGAACGAGGCGATGTTGATCTTCACCTCCTGCGGGGCCTGGCCGAACAGCAGGCAGTAGACCAAGGCATGCCCGGCCTCGTGCACCGCCAGCAGCGCGCGAAAATCCGCGTTGGCGCGCTGCTTGAGGCGGTTGAGCTCCAGCGCCACCGCGAACTGGCGCTCGTGCGTGCCGCCGTGGGCGTCGGTGCCTTGCACGGCCAGGTGGCGGCGGTCTGCCGCGAGGTGGATGGCGAACACCTGCGACAGCGGCAGCGATTGCTCCATGACCCACAGCGTGGCCTTGACCAAGTTGGCGCTCAGGATGGCGTGCACCGACGAGAACAGCGGCCGCGTGCCCTGGGCGGGGAAGACCGCGTTGGCATAGATCTCGCGCTGCACGTCCTCTCCGATGGCAAAGTGCACGCCGCACTGGGCGGCCACATCCTGCACGTAGCGGTCGCACAGCTGGCGGATCAGCAGCTCGTACGTGGCGCGGCTGAAAGACGGGTAGATCACATGCTCGTTGCCCAGCCGCGCGATCTGTTCGGGCTTGAAGCGCTCGGACAGCGCCTTCTTCACGTCGATGATGGAGAGCTTGCGCGTGAGGCGGTGAAAGATGTCGGCGTCGGTATCGCAGTCTTCCACGCGCTGCGCGGTCTCGTGGTACATCTCGTCGAGGTTGCCGCACACGAAGACCAGCAGCCGGCTGTAGTCGGTCTCCCACGACTGGTTGGAGCGCTGGAACTCCATGTACATCGCCAGCACCTTGGCCGAAGGCCATTGCATGATCTCGGCCAGGGGTTCGGAGAGCTTGAGCATGCGCTTGAGCTCTTGCGCGTCCCATGCGTCGAGCTGGAAGCGGTAGGGCTTCTTGCCCGCGCGTTCGTTCTCGTCGTCCTCGGCGCGCTCGGCCTCGTAGTGGCTGTCGGCCAGCTTGCGTTCGATGTTGGACAGGGCCGTCAGCGCGGGCGGCAGGCGCCCGTCCGACAGCAGGGACCACACGTCCTGGTAGCGCTCCACCTTGGCCTCTTCGCCCTTGCGGTCCACCGTGCGAAAGCGCTGGAACTCGTCCAGCACCAGCATGCCCGGCGCGCCTTCGGAGATGCCGGAGTCCGCCAGCATGCCGGAGATGGTGGAGCTGCGGTAGCCCGCGCCGTGGCTGAAGCCGTCCATCTGCACTTCGACAAAGCGGTCGTAGAAGCCCAGCAGCTGGGCCAGGCGCCGCGTGAGCTGCGTCTTGCCCGTGCCGGTCAGGCCCCACAGGCAGACGATGACCGGGCGGCGGATGAGCTGCGGCAGCACGTACCAGGCGCGCACCGCATCGATCACGCGGTCGATGACCTCGTCGATGCCGACGAGCTCGGTCTTGAGTTGCGCCGCGGTGTCGGCCAGGTGCTGCTGGCGCTGGGCCAGTTCGGCGGCGGTGGGCAGCCGGTGTGTTGGCACAGCCGCTGCACTGTGCGCGGGCGGCAGCCCGTGCGGGGCCACGGTGGCGTCCACGTTCAGCGTGCGGGGTTCCGCCGGGTCGGGCGTTGCCCTGGATGCAGGTTGCCCTGGGTGCCCGGGTTGTCCTGGGTACCCAGGTTGGGCGGGGCCCCACGGCGCCCGCGTGTCCGCCAGTGCGGCGGTGGGATGGTTGTTGTCAGTCATGGAAAGAAAAGTCTGTTCGTGTCGCCTTGCGCAGGGCGACCTTGTCCGCGCGGCGCTGGGCGCCGGCGCTTCGGATGTGCTTGCCTGCCGCGCTCGACAGGCTGCGCTGGGCCAGCGCAGTGGCCACAGGGTTTCGGGGCGGGCCCGAGGCCTCGAGCTTCAGAACCAGGGGCTGCTTCATGCGGCGCAGCTTCTTGACTTGACCCTGGGCAAAGGCCCGAGAGATTTTTTGAGCACTCATGTGCACTCCACAAACAAAAAACCCCGGCAAGGTAGCCAGGGCTTGTGGAGCGCTGCACGGGGTGCAATAGCGCGCTTGTCGGCCTTGGCTGGACTTGTGAATGCACAGTCCAGCCGGGGCGGTGGACTGTGGTCAGGTGATTGCGGACAAAGGAACAAACATGGCGGTGACCTCCAGTGGTTTCAGCGGCTGCGTGGCGGTGTGCCCGTGGCTGAAAGAAAGAAGCGCGAATTGTGGCGAGGGCTCTGCGGCTTGGCAAGCGCTCAGGGCTTTGGCAACCTGCATCTGTCGCATGAAACGCACAGTGCGCTGCAGCGGGCGCGTGTGCGCTGGTGGCCGTGGGGCGGGGCGGGGTAGGTGCGTGCCGGGCTAGGCCCGGCGGCGGTAGCTCCAGCCGGCCGCGTGCAGCCATTCCTGCTCGTCGCGCGCCTGCACCACCAGCTCGACGAGATCGCGGCCGTCGTTGAGGGGCACCTGCACGGTCATGCCCGCGCGGTCGGGCGACAGCGGCAGCAAGAACTGGCTGTCGTCCCAGAACAGGTAGCCGGGCAGTTCGGGCAGTTCCCGCAGCGTCGCTGCCGGCACGCCGAACGCGAGCGGAATCGATTCGGGCGCCTCGTTCGCCAGTACCCAATGGCTGTCCAGGCGCGCCACCCACTGCGCGGGCAGGGGCGCTGCGGCGCGGGGCATCTGCTGCGCCATGGGCATGGTCACCCAGTAGTGCCCGGCGGTGGCGGGCTCGCGCGACAGCAGGTAGCGGCGGCCGTCGGCTTGCTCCCAGCGGTACTGGGTGCGCGGCTGCGCGTCGGACCACCACCAGCCGTCGCTGCGCAGGCGCAGCCCCGCGCTCAGCATCGTCCAGCCCCTGGCCTCGGCCGACCATACCCACAGGTCGATCTGCTGGCTGTCGGGCGAGGTGGCTTTCAGGGGCTTGGCGGACCGGCCGTAGATGCCCAGCACCGCATCGACCGCGCTGGCCGATGAGGTGGCCAGTGACGGGGCCGCCGTCAAGACCTTGGGCGGCAGCGCTGCCAGTTGCCCGGTCTCCTGCAGCGCCCGCAGCAGGATGCCTTCGGCCACCGGCCCGGGCTTGAAGGCCGATGCGCTGCCGGTGATCAGCAACGCCATGCCCGCCTGCGGCAGCACGTAGAAATCGCTCGAATAGAACATGGTGCCGCCGCTCTTTTGCCAGGCCAGCACGCCCGCGGCAGACAGGCCCTGCTGCTGCGCGCTGTCCCACCCCAGGCCCCACTGCCAGTCGGGTGTCAGGTCGGCGCGCAGGCCCGGGTTCTGGCCGCGGCCCATCTCCAGCACGCCAGCCCTGGAGACGACGCGCCGGCCGTCGTATTCGCCGCCTTGCAGCAGCATGGTGGCCAGCTTCATCATGTCGCCGGGCGTGGTGCACAGCCCGCCGGTGGCGTAGCCCATCACGAACTCCTGGGCCTGGCGCTGCTTGCGGATGTAGCCGTGGGCGAAGCTGCCTTCGGGCAGCGGCAGCAGGGTGTAGCCCGAGCGGGCCATGCCCAGCGGGTTGAGCAGGGCCGACTGCACGAACGCCGGGTAGGTCTGCCCGGTCACTGCGAGCACGATGCGCTCGATCAGCGTGAAGCCGTCGTTGCAGTACACCGCCAGCGCGCCGGGCGCGTGCTTGAGGTGGGCGTCGGCCAGCGCTGCTTCCAGCTCGGCGGCATAGCCTGGCAGCGGCGCGGTGGCGAACAGGTTGTGCGTGTGCGTGCCCGGCAGCCCCGATGCATGGCTGAGCAGGTGGCGCACGGTGATGTCGCGGTAGCCCGGCGACAGCATGGTGAACTGCGGCAGGTAGCGCACCACCGGCGCATCGAGCTGCACCAGTTGCCGGTCCACCAGCACCATCACGGCCAGCGCCGCCACCACCTTGCTCACGGAGCCCACATTGAAGCGCGTGTCCGGCGTCGCCAGCGCGCGGGTGGTGTCGTCCAGCACGCCGAAGGCCTCCTGCCACACCAGCCGGTCGCCCTGCAGCAGGGCGACGGAGGCGGCCCGCGCCTCGCTGCGCTGCATGGCCTGGCGGATCTCGCTGCGGCCCCAGGCCATGGTGGCCGCGAGCGTGGGGCCGGGGTTGCCGGTGCCTCCACAGGCCGGCAGCAGGGGCGCCAGGGCGGCGGCGCCGGCCCACGCCAGCCAGTCGCGGCGCGAGGGGTGCGGGGGCTGCGCGGGCGTGGCGCTGTCGTCCGGTGAAAAAGGGGTGGCTGATGTCTGCGGGAGCATGCGGTCAAAATCCTGAGGGGCACCCGCCACGCAGACATCGTCGGGGCGGAATGGGTTGTGCGCATTACATCCTGAAATCCACCCCATCAAAAAGTAGCACTCGGCAAAAAGACGGCACCGAGCGGGGCCTGCGCGGGTGCCGTGCGAGGTGCGGCGCGGCGGTGCGCATGGCCTGTGTTGCACAGGGCCAACGCCTGCCTCCGATAATGCGTGCCTTCATGACCGAATCCGCGCCTCCTACCTCCCCGCCAGCAGCAGCCCCGCCCACTGCCCCCAAAACCGCGCCGCTGCGCATCACCTTCCCGGAGTCGCTGCCGGTGTCGGGCAGGCGCGAGGAGATCATGGCGGCCATCGAGAAGCACCAGGTCGTGATCGTGTGCGGCGAGACGGGCTCGGGCAAGACCACGCAGCTGCCCAAGATCGCGCTGGCGCTGGGCCGCGGCAAGTGCAATGCCAAGCCCGGGCAGAAGGGCCAGCTCATCGGCCACACCCAGCCGCGCCGCATCGCCGCCAGCAGCGTGGCCAAGCGCATCGCCGAAGAACTGAACACGCCGCTCGGTGACGTGGTGGGCTTCAAGGTGCGCTTTCAGGACCGGCTGTCGCGCGATGCGTCGGTCAAGCTGATGACCGACGGCATCTTGCTGGCCGAGACGCAGACCGACCCGCTGCTCAAGGCCTACGACACCATCATCATCGACGAGGCGCACGAGCGCAGCCTGAACATCGACTTCCTGCTGGGCTATATCCGCCAGATCCTGCCGCGCCGGCCGGATCTCAAGGTCATCGTCACGTCTGCCACCATCGATGCGGACCGGTTTGCCAAGCATTTCGAATCCGCCAAAGGCCCTGCGCCCATCATTTATGTGTCGGGCCGCACCTTTCCCGTGGAGCAGCGCTGGCGCCCGTTCGAGGACACGCGCGACTACGGCCTCAATGAAGCCATCGCCGATGGGGTGGACGAGCTCTGGCAGGGCAATGCCGGTGGCGACATCCTCATCTTCCTGCCCGGCGAGCGCGAGATCCGCGAGGCGGCCGACCACCTGCGCAAGCACCTGGCCCACCAGCCGGTGATGCGCAACGCCGAGGTGCTGCCGCTGTTCGCCCGCCTGTCGCAGGCCGAGCAGGACCGCATTTTCGACGGCCACACCGGCCGCCGCCTGGTGCTGGCAACCAACGTGGCCGAGACCTCGCTCACCGTGCCGGGCATCCGGTACGTCATCGACGCAGGCACGGCGCGCGTGAAGCGCTATTCTTTCCGTAGCAAGGTCGAGCAGTTGCTGGTCGAGCCCATCAGCCAGGCGGCAGCCAACCAGCGCGCGGGCCGCTGCGGGCGCGTGGCCAACGGCATCTGCATCCGCCTGTACGACGAGGCGGACTTCAACGCCCGCCCGCGCTTCACCGACCCCGAAATCCTGCGGTCATCGCTGGCCGGCGTCATCCTGCGCATGAAGTCGCTGCACCTGGGCGACGTGGTGCAGTTCCCGTTCATCGAGGCCCCGTCCGGCCGCGCCATTGCCGACGGCTACCAACTGCTGGCCGAGCTGGGCGCGGTGGACGAGTCCAACGAACTCACGCCGATGGGCGTGGAGCTGTCGCGCCTGCCGCTGGACCCGCGCGTGGGCCGCATGATTCTGGAGGCGCGCGATCGCAAGGCGCTGGACGAAGTGCTGGTCATCGCCAGCGCCCTGAGCGTGCAGGACGTGCGCGACCGGCCCATGGAAGCCCAGCAGCAGGCCGACCAGGCGCATGCCAAGTTCGACGACGAAAAGAGCGAATTCAGCGGCTACCTCAAGCTCTGGAAGTGGATCAACGAGGCCCGCGGCGGCGCGCCCACGCTGCCCTCGGCCCGCGCGCAGAAGGCCATGGCCCACCAGCGCGCCCCGTCGCAGGCCCACCTGCCCGTGGCCCAGCGGCTGGTGGCCGCTGCGGCACCCGCGCCCGCTGTCGCCAGCGTCTCGGCCCAGGCGCCCACCCACAAGCTGAGCAACCGCCAGTACGAGCAGTTGCTGCGCCAGAACTTCATCAGCATCCGCCGCCTGCGCGAGTGGCGCGACATCCACACCCAGCTGCTCACCGTGGTCACCGAGCACAAGTGGCCCATCAACACGCAGCCTGCCAGCTACGAGCAGCTGCACCTGTCCATGCTGGCCGGGCTGCTGGGCAACATCGGTGCGCGCAGCGAAGAGGAAGACTGGTACCTGGGCGCGCGCGGCATCAAGTTCTACAAGCACCCGGGCGCGCACCTGTCCAAGAAGCCCGGCCGCTGGATCGTGGCGGCCGAACTGGTGGAGACCACGCGCCTGTTCGGCCGGGGGATCGCCGCCATCGAGCCGCAATGGATCGAACAGGTAGGCGGCCATCTGCTGAAAAAGCAGCTGCTCGACCCGCACTGGGAGAAGAAGTCCGCCGAGGTGACGGCGCTGGAGCGCGCCACGCTCTACGGCATCGTGATCTACAGCGGCCGGCGCATCAACTTCGGCAAGATCGACCCGTACGCTGCGCGCGAGATCTTCATCCGCGAAGCGCTGGTGGGCGGCAACTGGGAGACCAGGCTGCCGTTCTTGGCCGCCAACCAGAAGCTCATCGCCAAGGTCGAAGAGCTGGAACACAAGTCGCGCCGGCAGGACGTGCTGGTGGACGACGAGCTCATCTACGCCTTCTACGACCAGCAGCTGCCAGCGGACATCTGCAACGGCCACGGCTTCGAGGCCTGGTACCGCGAAGAGTCGAAGGCCAAGCCCGACCTGCTCAAGCTCACGCGCGAAGAGCTCATGCGCCACGAGGCCGCGGGCATCACCAGCAACGCGTTTCCCAAGACCGTGCGCCTGGGTGGGGTGGACTGCGCAGCCACCTACCTGCACGAGCCTGGCGACCCGCGTGACGGCATCACCGTGACCATCCCGCTGTTCGTGCTCAACCAGGTGAACGACGAGCGCTGCGAGTGGCTGGTGCCCGGCATGCTCAAGGACAAGATCCAGGCCCTGCTCAAGAGCCTGCACCAGCGCCCGCGCAGCCGCTTCGTGCCGCTGCCCGAGTCGGCCACGCGCCTGGCCGCGCTGTTCAACACGCCCGAGCGGTTTGGTACCGGCAGCCTCACGGACGCACTGCTCAAGCAGGTGCGCGACGAGACATCGCTCGATGTGAAGCGCGCCGACTTCAAGCTGGACATGCTCAGCCCGCACCTGTTCATGAACTTCCGCGTGGTGGACGAGCACGGCCGCCAACTGGGCCATGGCCGCAACCTGGGCGCCCTGAAGGCCGAATGGGGCGCCAAGGCGCGGGGCGCGTTCCAGGCGCTGGCGGGGCTCAAGCTCGGTGGAGGCAGCGGTGGTGGCGCTGCAGATAGTGCAGATAGTGCAAACATTGAGCAAAAACAGCCCCCACCGATTGCTGGGCGAGCGCAAGCAGCTATCGAATCAGGAGCAAAGGGCGGGGCGGGTGGCAAGGCCGCACCGGCTGCAGCGCCATCGTCTGCGCCGGCTGCGCCCGCGGGCCAGCGCTACACCGCCTGGACCTTTGGCGAGCTGCCGGAGCTGATGGAAATCAAGAAGAGCGGCCAGACCCTGGTGGGCTTTCCGGCGCTGATCAATGGCGGCGATGCGGTGACCATCGAAGTCTTCGACGAGCCCGAAGTGGCCGCCGCCAAGCACCGCGCCGGGCTGCGCCGCCTGTTTGCGCTGCAGATCAAGGACGCGCTCAAGTACCTGGAAAAGAACATCCCCGACCTGCAGAAAATGGCGGTGGCGTACATGCAGGTCGGCCGGTCGCCGGACGGCACCGGCGGCGGCACGCAGGAAGAACTGCGCGCCCAGATCATCGACGTGGCGCTGGACCGCGCGTTCCTGCTCGACCCGCTGCCCACCGACGAGTACGCCTTCAAGCGCCGCGTGGAAGAGGGCCGGGGCCGGCTGACCCTGATCGCCAACGAAGTGGCGCGGCTGGCCTCCGGCATCCTGGTCGAGTACGCCGCTGCCGCCCGCAAGATCAAGGACACCAAGAACGCCCCCGATGCCACGCAGGACGCGCAGCAGCAATTGCAGCGCCTGGTGCCCAAGCAGTTCATCGCGCAGGCGCCCTGGGCCCAGTTGGCGCACTTTCCGCGCTACCTCAAGGCCATCACCCTGCGCCTGGACAAGTACCGCGCCGACCCCGCCCGCGACGCCGCCAAGCTGGCCGAGCTGCGCCCGCAAGAGCAGCGCTACTGGCGCCTGGTGGCCGAGCGCAAGGGCGCGGTGGATGCGCGCATGCAGGAGCTGCGCTGGCTGCTGGAAGAGTTGCGCGTGAGCTTTTTCGCGCAGGAGCTGCGCACGCCGCAGCCGGTGAGCGTCAAGCGCCTGGACAAGCTGTGGGCGCAGATCCAGAGCTGACGCCGCAGCGGTCTGGCTGGCCCCGGGCGATGGCCTGGTGGTTGGCCCTGGTGCTGGCGGCGACTTTGCCGATGTGGTCGTTCTGGCTGGTGAACCGGTGGGGCGGCCACTACACCGAGTGGGTGTACTACGGCAACTACCGCGACGCGTTGTCTGTCTGCTTTCTGGTGTCCGCTGCTCTCGTGGCGGGCCTGTTGCGCATGCCCCGGCGGCATGCGGGGCTGCGCGGTATTGGCGGGCTCATCTTCGTGACGCTCTGGCTGCTTGCCGCAGCCCTGCCGCGCCCGAATTGTCCGGAGGCTGTAGGGCTGGGGAAGTACGGGGTGCCCATCCCCGACGATCAGGCAGAGGTGGCGTCGTGCGGCCACGGGGATGAGGTCCCGCGCGGGCCAGGCCATGCGGTGCGGCGCATACATCCCGGTCTTCAGTCCCTGGTCCAGATCCTGACCGTCACGTACATCGTGTAGCCCAGGGCCAGCACCATCCACACCACAAAGAACAGGTTCGCCCAGTACGGGCCGGAATGCTCCGCCAGGGTGTAGAGCTGCCCCTTGCAGCCTTTGCCGACGCATGGAATCTGCTGCAGCACCACGGCGCGCAGGGCCTCGAACAGGAGATAGCACGCCAAGCCGGCCACGAACAGAAAGCTGATGGGCCCGACAGGCGGCTTGGTGAGCTCATCGTTGTCGTCACGCCGGCCCTGGTGGAGCAGCTTCTGCCCGTACCGGTAGAAGAAGTATCCGACCAGGAGCATCAGTGCGTAGTAGGCGATGGTCAGCATGTCGTCGGGTCTTGAATGAAGCAGGGCAAAAAAGAACAGGCGGCGTGGTGACGATGGTAGCCGACGCCCTGCGGTGCCCTGGTGCTGCCGAAGCCGCAGTACAGCGCCGCCGGGGCCCGGTCCGCCGCGACGGCTGAGCGTCACCTGCGCGACGCTGCATCAGTGCCATCCCCAATGCCGTCGGGCACCATGCGAACTAGGCTGCGTTCTTCAAAGGAATCCCTGCTCCATGCGCCCTCACTACAAGTTCTGGCCCCACCGCCTGCCCAAGGCCATCACGCTGCCGTCCACCTCGCTGTGGGACAACCTGGCCATCAGTGCGCGCCGCTACCCGGACAAGGCGGCGCTGGTCTTTTTTGGCCGCACGCTGACCTACCGGCAACTGGTGGAAGGCGCCGAGCGCCTGGCCGCACGGCTCGCAGCCCTGGGCGTGCAGCGCGGCGACCGCGTGGTGCTGTGCATGCAGAACTGCCCGCAGCTCGTCATGGCGCACTTCGCCATCCTGCGCGCCAATGCGGTGGTGGTGCCGGTCAACCCGATGAACCGGGCCGAAGAGCTCAAGCACTACATCACCGACCCCGACACCAAGGTGGCGCTGACCACCGGCGACCTGGCCGCCGAGATGGCCAAGGCGAGCAACGCGCTGCCCGCTGCTGAACGACTGGCGCACCTGGTGGTGACGCAGTTCACCGATGCCTTCGATGTGAATGTGACCGGGGCGGATGCGCCGCCCGAAGCCTGGATAGAGTGGCTGGGCACACGCCACCCGCTGCCCGTGCTCGACGGCGGCCAGGCCCATGCGTGGACCGACGCGCTCGACATTGCGCAGGCGCCGCCCGAACTGCTGGTGGGCCCGGACGACCTGGCACTGCTGCCCTACACCAGCGGCACCACCGGCCTGCCCAAGGGCTGCATGCACCTGCACCGGAGCATCCTGCACAACGCTGCCGCCAGTGCGCTGTGGGGCACGGGGTCGGTCGACAGCGTCACGCTGGCCGTGGTGCCCATGTTCCACATCACCGGCATGGTGAGCGTGATGCACACGGCCATCTACTCGGCCGCCACGCTGGTCATCATGCCCCGGTGGGACCGCGACCTGGCCGGGCGCCTCATCTCGCGCTACCAGGTCACCAACTGGACCAACATCCCCACCATGGTCATCGACCTGCTGGGCAGCCCCAACTTTGCCAGCTACGACCTCTCCAGCCTGGTCTACATCGGCGGCGGTGGCGCGGCCATGCCGCAGGCCGTGGCGCAGCGCCTGCTGGAGCAGTACGGGCTGCGGTATTCCGAAGGCTACGGCCTGACCGAGACCGCCGCGCCGTCGCACTCCAACCCGCCGGACCACCCCAAGCAGCAGTGCCTGGGCATCCCGTTCATGAGCACCGATGCGCGCGTGGTCGACCCCGACACCCTGCAGGAAATGCCCGTGGGTGAGCAGGGCGAGATCATCATCCACGGCCCCGAGGTGTTCGAGGGCTACTGGAAACGCCCGGACGCCACGGCTTCGGCCTTCATCGAATTCGAGGGCAAGCGGTTCTTCCGCTCGGGCGACCTGGGCCGCATGGACGAGGACGGCTATTTCTTCCTGACCGACCGCTTGAAACGCATGATCAACGCCAGCGGCTTCAAGGTCTGGCCGGCCGAGGTCGAGGCGCTGATGTTCCGCCACCCCGCCATCCAGGAGGCCTGCATCATCGCCGCCAAGGACAGCTACCGCGGCGAGACGGTCAAGGCCGTGGTGGTGCTGCGCGCATCGCACAAGGACACCACCACCGAGCAGCAGATCATCGACTGGTGCCGCGAGAACATGGCGGTCTACAAGGTGCCTCGCATCGTGCAGTTTGTGAGCGCATTGCCCAAGAGCGGCAGCGGCAAGGTGATGTGGCGGGCGCTGCAGGAGCAGGAAGCGCAGCAGTAGGACGGCGGCCACTCGGCGCGCGCAGGCTCCGCTGCCTTCACTCCCTCTCCCCTCGCGGGAGAGGGCTGGGGAGAGGGGGCCGCATGCAAGGCCGCATCAGCACCCTCAGTGCTGCGGCCCCGCCAGCGTCAGCTCGCCCAGGTCCCGCTCCAGCAGGGCCGGGTCGCCCAGCTGCAGTTCGATCAGGCGGCGCAGGTGGGTCACGCTGTCCAGGTCGATGCCGCGGCACAGCAGGCCGGCGTGCTGGCCCTCGACGTGGGCGATTTCGGTGGACATGGCGATGTGGTTGCCCGTCTCGGCCAGCGGGATGGTGAGCTGGCACAGCATGCCGGCTTCGAGCTCCGCCTGGGCGGGGGCCACCAGCAGCGCGCCCTTGAGGGACAAGTCCAGCACGTGCACGCTGAAGGCATCCGTGGCGGTGGTCAGCAGGGCCGGTGCGTCGAAACCAACGCGGACGAAGTGGCGCCGTTCATGGGGCATCGCTGTCTCCTGGGCGAAGCGGGGTGATGGGTACATGCTACTCCAAGCGCGCCGGTCGTTTATTACGTTTGGATGTTTTTGCAACCTTTCGGTAACATGTGGCTTTCTCTTAGGGGATCAGCTGTTGAATTCACGCGCATCCCTGTTCAGAGCCCGGTACGCTGTGTGGCTGCGCTGGATGGTGCTGGCGCCATTGCTGTATGCATGCATCGGCACCAGTGCGCATGCTGCGCCCCGCGAGTTGCGCGTGGGGGTGTACTCCAACGAGCCCAAGCTGTTTGTCGACGCGCAGGGCCGGGCGTCGGGCATTTTTGTCGACCTGCTGCAGCTGGTGGCCGAGCGCGAGCACTGGACGCTGCGCTATGTGCCGTGCGAATGGCAGGACTGCCTGGATGCCCTGGCCGCGGGTCAGCTCGACCTGATGCCCGATGTGGCCCGCACTCGCGAGCGCGAGCGGCTGTACGACTTCCATTCCCTGCCGGTGCTGCACAGCTGGTCGCAGGTCTACCGCGCACGCGGCAGCACCATCCAGTCGATGTTCGACCTGGCGGGCAAGCGTGTGGCGGTGCTCAAGGGCTCGGTGCAGCGCGCCACCTTTCTGAGCATGATGGACAGCTTCGGCATCGCCGTGCTGTTGATCGACGCGTCGACGCTGGTCGAAGCCTTCGAGTTCGTGCAGCGAGGCGACGCGGACGCGGTGATCTCCAACCACCTGTTCGGCAACCTGCAGGCGGGGCAGTTCGGCCTGGTCGATGCGGGCATCGTGTTCCAGCCCTCGTCGCTGTATTTCGCCACCGGCCCGGGCCGCAATGCCGATGTGCTGGCGGCCATCGACCAGTCGGTGCAGCGCTGGCGCTCCGGCGCGGAGCCGCGCTACACGCAGGTGATGGGCCGGTGGGCCGGGCCTGAAGCAGGGGCGCAGATGTCGGCGGCCATGGGCTGGGCCATGGTGGCGCTGGCGGTGTTCGCGCTGCTGGCGGCGGTGTCGGCGGTGGCGCTGCGGCGCAAGGTGGACGAGCGCACGCGCAAGCTGCAGGCCAGCGAGCAGAAGCTGGCCACCATCCTGGACAGCGTGGGCGCCTTCATCTACATCAAGGGACAGGACTTCCGCTACGAATACGCCAACCACCACATCCTCGGCCTGTTCGGCCGGCAGGCGCAGGACGTGGTGGGGCTCGATGATTCCGCCTTCTTCGACCAGGCCACCACCGCGCAGCTGCAGGCCAACGACCGGCGCGTGCTGCAGCAGGGCGAGCTGCTGGAGGTGGAGGAGGTCAACACGCACCTGGCCACGGGCGAGACACGGGCGTACCTGTCCGTCAAGATCCCGCTGCGCCTGCCCGATGGCAGCATCCATGCGCTGTGCGGCATCTCCACCGACATCACCGAGCGGCGCAAGGCCGAAGAGTCGCTGCGCATCGCCGCCACGGTGTTCGAGTCGTTCGAAGGCATGGTGGTGACCGGGCCGGACCAGCGCATCCTGACGGCCAACCAGTCGTATGCGCGGCTGACGGGCTACTCGGTGCAGGAGCTCGTGGGTGAGACGCCGCGGCTGCTGCAATCGGGCCGCCACGACACGCATTTCTATACCGCGCTCAAGGACGCGCTCAGCGCCACCGGCGGCTGGCAGGGCGAGGTCTGGAACCGCCGCAAGAACGGCGAGGTGTACCCCGCGTGGATCACCGTCACCGCGGTGCGCTCGCCGCAGGGCGAGATCACGCACTACGTGGGCACGCAGACCGACATCTCGGCCCGCAAGGCGGCAGAGGAAGAGATCCGCCTGCTGGCGTACTACGACCCGCTGACGGGTCTGCCCAACCGGCGCCTGATGGCCGACCGCCTGCAGCATGGACTCGCGAGTGCGGCGCGCATGGGCACCGGCGGTGCGCTGCTGTTCGTGGACCTGGACAACTTCAAGGACCTGAACGACACGCAGGGCCACGAGATCGGCGACCAACTGCTGTGCCAGGTGGCGGCCAGGCTGGGCGGCGTGCGCCAGGGCGTGACCGTGGCGCGCCTGGGCGGTGATGAGTTCGTCCTGCTGATCGAGGGGCTGAGCCCCCAGCCCGCGGAAGCCGCGGCGCAGGCCGAGGCGGTGGCGCGCACCGTGTTGCTGGCGCTGGGGCAGGGCTACCCGCTGGGCGGGCGCATGTACCACGGCTCCTGCAGCATCGGCGTGGCCTTGTATGCCGATGCGCAGGGCTCGGTGGACGAGCTGCTCAAGCGCGGGGACCTGGCCATGTACCAGGCCAAGGCGGCAGGGCGCAACACGCTGCAGTTCTTCGACCCCCGCACGCAGGCAGCCGTGTCGGCCCGCACCGCGCTGGAGGCCGACCTGCGCGAGGCCCTGCGCGACGGCCAGTTCCTGCTGCATTACCAGGCGCAGATCAGCCAGTTCGACGGCATGGTGGGGGCCGAGGCGCTGGTGCGCTGGCAGCACCCAGAGCGGGGCCTGGTGTCGCCGGGGGAGTTCGTCCCAGTGGCGGAGGCGTCGGGCATGATCGTGCCGCTGGGCGCGTGGATCTTGCGCACCGCGTGCGTGCAGCTGGTGCAGTGGGCGCAAAGCCCGCTGACTGCCCACTGGAGCCTGGCCGTGAACGTGAGCGCGCGCCAGTTCCGCCACCCCGACTTCGTCGACGATGTGCTGACCATGCTCGAAGAGACCGGCGCCGACCCGCAGCGCCTGAAGCTGGAGCTGACCGAGACCTTGCTGCTGGACGACGTGGAAGACACCATCCTGCGCATGACCACGCTGCGGGCATTGGGCATCCGCTTCTCGCTCGATGACTTCGGCACGGGCTATTCCAGCCTGGCGTACCTCAAGCGGCTGCCGCTGGACCAGCTCAAGATCGATCAGGGTTTCGTGCGCGATCTGCTCACCGACGCCAACGACGCCAGCATCGCGCGCGCCATCGTCACCCTGGCGCAGACCATGGAACTGGGCGTGATCGCCGAGGGCGTGGAGACCGCCGAGCAGCGCGACATGCTGGCCAGCCTGGGCTGCCACGTGTGGCAGGGCTACCTGTTCGGAAGGCCGGGCCCGGCCAGCGCACTGCTCGCCGTGCCCGAGATCGTGTTGGCCTGAGAACGTCGTCTGCGCCATCTTCGCCCGTTTCCCCTGTCTTCGCGGTGGAGGCCTCGCGCACGGCCGGCATGGCGGGAGGATGCGCGATCTGCAGGCTTGGGCATCTTGCGGCCGGTCGGCCCGTCTGTCGCCATTGGATGACATCGCTGCGCGGCGCGATGCAGTAGGGTCAAGGGCGCTTGACGGTCCAGCCCATGGGTGGCCCTGGTGCACGGTTGGCGTGCGTGGCGCGTTGAACAACAAGGAGCACCGCATGACAAACACCACAACCCCCACGATGACCTCCGGTCTTCGCCTTTTCTTTTCTGGCGCCGCCGCTGCGCTGCTGATGGCTGTGGCGGGCGGTGCGCAGGCACAGGGCTACGTCAACGCCACCGTCGGCAGCGAACTGGCACCGGGTGTGTATGGCCGCATCAACATCGGCAACGCGGCACCGCCGCCCGTGCTGTACGCCGAGCCCGTGATCATCCACCGCCCTGCGGTCGTGGTGCCCCGCGCGCCCATCTACATGTACGTGCCGCCCGGCCATGCCAAGAACTGGGGCAGGCACTGCGGCCGCTACAACGCCTGCAACCAGCCGGTCTACTTTGTGCAGGAGCCCCCACCGCGCCGGGGTCCTCCCCACCATCGCGGCCCGCACGGGCGCGATGACCGCCGCTGGGACGACGACCACCGCCATGGCGGCAAGCACGACCGGGACCGTGGACGTGATCGCCACGGCGACGACGACCGGGGACGCGGCCACGGCAAGGGCCACGGGCACGGCCACCGCGATTGAGGGCTGAGCTGGCGGCCTGAAGCGCCCAGCGCCCTTTCCAGCCTCCCGCGCCTTCCTGAGCCTATAGGCCTGGAAGGCGCTGCCATTTGCGCCAGCGCAGACGCTGCGAAGGTGGCAGCGGTTAAGCTCGGGCCTCTATGGCCCAAGTCACTTTCTCACCCCCGTTCACCACCCCTTCGGACGTTGCCAATCATCTGAGCCAGCGCGGCTATGCCGTGCTGTCCCCGGCCGATGTGGCCCGCTTCATCGGCGGCGACTTGCCGGCGTTGATGGCGCTCAATCGCGACTGGGACAGCCTGCCGCCCGATGAATTTCTGAAAGACGGCGGGCGTTACCGCCGCCGTCGCCACGCGTGCTTCGTGGTGCAGGGCGGACAGGTGCAGCAGGTGCCGCACCGCGCCCACTGGCAGCCGGTGGAATACAACGCGCTGCACGGCGGCATGGAGCGCTGGTTCGCGCCCATGGAGCCCGCCACCGTGGCCCAGCCCGTATGGCATCAGTTGCTGGCGGCTCTGGCCAATGTCTCCGACGCCGTGTTTGCAACCAACGCCGATGCGCCACAGCCCTGGTTCGTGGAGGCGCACCAGTTCCGCATCGACACCACCGACGGCATCGGCCGCCCCACGCCCGAAGGCGCGCACCGCGACGGCGTGGACCTGGTGGCCGTGTTTTTGGTGGGGCGTGCGGGCATCAAGGGCGGCGAGACGCGGGTGTTTGAAGCCCATGGCCCGAGCGGCCAGCGCTTCACCCTGACCGAGCCATGGTCGCTGCTGCTGCTGGACGACGCGCGCATGATCCATGAGTCCACCCCCATCCAGCCGGTGGACGCTGCGGGCCACCGCGACACGCTCGTCGTCACCTGCCGGCGCGGCAACTTCCAGGGTGCGGACGTGGTGGGGACGGTGCCGGCGGGCGGCTGACCCGGCCAGGCCTGCGGGATGCTGGCCGGCGCAGCGTCAAACCCTGCGGGCTCGCGGGAATGACTGCGCCGCATTTGATGCGAATCAAGATGCAAGGTATGGTGGACGTTCACACTGGCGTCAGACGGGCCCGCCACAAGCCGGCCCATCCCCCTTTCCATCCATTCCAAGGAGAAGCACCATGTTCAAGCACATTCTGGTTCCTGTAGACGGCTCGGAGACCTCCGCACTGGCGGTGTCCAAGGCCGCCGCCCTGGCCAAGACCTTCGGCAGCGCAGTGACGGCGGTGTATGTGGTCGACCCCTATCCCTTCACCGGCGTGGGCGCTGATTTCGCCTACGGCCAGGCGCAGTACATCAACGCCGCCACCGCAGAGGCCAACACGGCGCTCGAAGCCGCCCGCAAGGCCATGGCCGAAGCGGGCGTGCAGGTGACCACCGTGGTCGGCGAAGGCCATGCCGTGCACGACGGCATCCTGCGTGCGCTGGAGAGCACCGGCGCCGACCTCATCGTGATGGGCTCCCACGGCCGCCGCGGCCTGGAAAAGCTGGTCCTGGGCAGCGTCACCCAGCGCGTGCTGGGCGTGGTGCACATCCCCGTGCTGGTCGTGCGCACCTGATCACTGCAAACAGCACCGCCCATGACAAACGGCTCCCCAGGGAGCCGTTTTCATTGCAGTTCTTGACGCCACTGCCCATTGCCAGCAGCCCGCAGAACAAGCACGCCCCAAGCCCAGTGCACCCGTGGAACTGGCTCCGCCAGGCCACCGGGTGCGTCCCCCTTTGGGGGAAGGCGCGAAGCGACTCAGGGGGTTACTCTATTTTCGCGCCAGAAGCTTCAACGATCCCCTTCCACTGCACGTACTCGGTCTTGAGCAGCGTGCCCAGTTGCGCTGGCGACATGGCTTCGGGCTCCGCGCCTTGCGCGTGGATGGCGGCCTTCATGTCGGCGGTGGCCAGCAGCTTGTTGACTTCGGCATTCACCGCGGCCACCACGTTGGCAGGCGTGCCTGCGGGTGCGAACACGCCGTACCAGGTGCTCACGTCAAAGCCCTTGAAGCCCGACTCGGCCACGGTGGGCACATCAGGCAGCGACGAGCTGCGCTTGGCCGACGTGACCGCCAGCGGGCGCAGCTTGCCGGACTTGATCTGGCCCATGGCCGACGGCAGCGACGACACCAGCAGGTCCACGTTGCCCGCCAGCGCATCCATCAGCGCGGGGTTGGAGCCCTTGTACGGGATGTGGCTGAGCTTCACGCCCGCGGCCTTCTCGAACAGATCGCCCGCCAGGTGGATGGACGTGCCGTTGCCGGGCGAGCCGTAGGTCACGGTGCCGGGCGCGGCCTTGGCGGCGGCCACCACGTCGGCCAGGCTCTTGTACTTGGAGTTCACGCTGGTGGCGATGACCACGGGCGTGTAGGCCACGTGGGCCACGGGCGTCAGGTCCTTGGTGGGGTCCCAGGGCAGGTTCTTGTACAGCCAGGGGCCGATGACCAGGTTGTCCTTCTGGCCCATCACCAGGTCGTAGCCGGTCGGGGCGGCCTTGACAGCCTCGCCGATGCCGATGGTGCCGCCGGCGCCGGCCTTGTTGTCGGCCACCACGGTCCACTTGGCGCTCTCGGTGAGCTTGGTGGCCACCAGGCGCGACAGGATGTCGGTGCCGCCGCCGGGCGGGAAGGGCACGATCAGGCGGATGGGCTTGTTGGGGTAAGCGCCGGACGCGGCCGGGGTGGCGGCCGTCTGGGCCTGGGCGGTGGCGCCCATGGCCAGGGCGAGCGCGGTGAAGGAAGAAAGCAGGGTGCGAATCATGGTCAGATATGTCTCCGTCGGTTCAATGAAATGGGCGGGCGGCGTTGCCCATGTGCATGGGCCGCGCGCCGCTCTGCCGGTCTTGGTGCCAGCACCCGGGGATGATCGCTGATCCGCCGGGGGGCCTGCCTTGCCAATGCAGGGTGGCAGCATCGCCGCTGGCGATGGCTGCCTCACCGGGCGGCGAAGGCATGGACTACATGCGCTCGAAGATCGCGGCGATGCCCTGGCCGCCGCCGATGCACATGGTCACCAGCGCGTAGCGGCCCTGCACGCGCTGCAGTTCGTGCAGCGCCTTCACGGTGATCAGCGCGCCGGTGGCGCCGATGGGGTGGCCGAGCGAAATGCCCGAGCCGTTCGGGTTGACCTTGGCCGGGTCCAGGCCCAGGTCTTGGGTGACGGCACAGGCCTGCGCGGCAAACGCTTCGTTGGCCTCGATCACGTCCAGGTCCGCCACGGTAAGGCCGGCCTTCTTCAGCGCCGCCTGCGTGGCCGGCACCGGGCCGATGCCCATGTACTTGGGGTCCACACCCGCGTGGGCGTAGGCCACCAGGCGGGCCAGGGGCTTGGCGCCGCGCGCCTTGGCGGCACCGGCTTCCATCAGCACCAGCGCGGCGGCGGCGTCGTTGATGCCCGAGGCGTTTCCGGCCGTCACCGTGCCGTTTTCCTTGGCGAACACGGGCTTGAGCTTGGCCATGTCGGCCAGCGTGGCGCCGGGGCGAAAGTGCTCATCGGTCGCGTACGACACGTCACCCTTCTTGCTCTTCAAGGTCACGGGCACGATCTGGTCCTTGAAGTAGCCAGCGGCCGTGGCGCGCTCGGCGCGGTTGTGGCTCTCCACCGCCAGCTGGTCCTGCTGCTCGCGGCTGATGCCCCACTTGGCGGCGATGTTCTCGGCCGTCACGCCCATGTGGATGTTGTGGAAGGGGTCGTGCAGCGCGCCGATCATCATGTCCACCATCTTGGTGTCGCCCATGCGGGCGCCCCAGCGCATGTTCAGGCTCGCGAACGGTGCGCGGCTCATGACCTCGGCACCCGCGCCGATGGCGACGTCGGTGTCGCCCAGCAGGATGGACTGGCTGGCGTTCACGATGGCCTGCAGGCCCGAGCCGCACAGGCGGTTGACGTTGTAGGCAGGAGTGCCCTCGCCGCAGCCGCCGTTAATGGCCGCCACGCGCGACAGGTACATGTCTTTGGGTTCGGTGTTGACCACATGGCCGAACACCACATGGCCCACGTCCTTGCCGTCCACGTTGGCGCGCGCCAGCGATTCCTTGACGACCAGGGCGCCCAGCTCGGTGGGAGGAATGTCCTTGAGGCTGCCGCCAAAGGTGCCGATGGCGGTGCGCACTGCGCTGACGACGACGACTTCACGGGTCATGGGGAGGTCCTTTCAGAGAGGTTTTGAATCAAATGGGCCGCTACCGCTTGTCCATCAAGCGCCAGCAGCTATCAAAATGGGAGCTTTCTGTTCACGCGTCCCGTACGTCAGCCACCGGGTTGGTGCCGAAATCGGCGCGGTCGAGCCAGGCCAGAACGCGGGCTGCGGCGTCAGCGGGTGATGTGAGCTGCCCACCCGTCTTGAGGTTGGCAAAGTTCTGCTGGTCCGGGAAGGCATCGGGCGCAGCGCCGCGCAGCTGCACCTGCATGTCGGTGTCGATCACGCCCGGCGCCAGCGAGCACACCTTGGCGCCGTGGGGCTTGATGGCTTCGTCCAGCGCCACGCAGCGCGTGAAATGGTCCATGCCCGCCTTGGCCGCGCAGTACGCGGCTTGCGAGGCCATGGCGCGGCGGCCCAGGCCCGAGGAGATGTTGAGCACCTTGCGCGGCACGCTCGTCCACGCATCGGTGGCGCCCAGGAAGGCGGCGGTCAGCTGCATGGGCGCCTCCAGCCCCACGCGCAGGGCGGTGGCCAGGTCGGCGGCGTCGCTGCCAGACAGCGGGGCGATGCGCGGGATCATGCCGGCGTTGTTGATCAGCGTGGCGCTGGCAAACGCCTGCGGGCCCTGGGCTGCCAGCCAGGCCTGCAGCCTGTGCGCGGCCTGCTCGCCCTGCGACAGGTCGAGCTGCCATTGTTCGATGGTGACGCCTGAAGCCTTGGCTTCGGTGGCCAGGTCGGTGTTGGCGCTGCGGGCGATGCAGATCAGCGTGTTGCCGCTGCGCAAAAGCTGCTGGGCCATGGCCAGGCCCATGCCGCGCGACGCGCCGGTCAGGATGTAGAGGTGGTTTTGAGGCATCCCGCCATGTTACTGCGCAGTACGCACCGCAGCGCGTGCCGGTGGCTAACTACTGCCCCGTGGGGGACTCCAGCGCCGCCAGCAGCAGCGACAGCCGGGCGTCCAGCGCGGCCAGGTCGGCGGCCTTGAGCGGCGC
Organism: Acidovorax sp. Leaf191; assembly: GCF_001424425.1. GTDB lineage: Bacteria > Pseudomonadota > Gammaproteobacteria > Burkholderiales > Burkholderiaceae_C > Acidovorax. The sequence goes on along the minus strand of NZ_LMPT01000019.1, from coordinate 93,528 downwards.
CAGGATGCGGTGCTCGTTGGCCACATGGGCCTCCACGGCCCGGTCGATCAGCGCGAGCCCGGCGGGGGTCAGCTGCACCAGCGAGCTGCGCGCGTCGTCGGGGTTGGGCAGCCGGGTGATCCAGCCGCTGGCTTCGAGCTTGCCCATGCGGTGCGTCATCGTGCCCGACGTGACCATGAGGGTGGAGAACAGCGTGGTGGGCGCCAGGCAGTGCGGCGCGCCAGAGCGGCGCAGCGTGGCCAGCATGTCGAACTCCCACACGCTCAGGCCGAACTCGGCAAAGGTCTCGTCCAGCCGGCGCTCCAGCAGGGCGGTGCAGCGCTTGATGCGGCCGATCGGCCCCATGGGGCTGACGTCGAGGTCGGGGCGCTCGCGGTGCCACTGGGCCAAGATGGCGTCCACGGCGTCGGGTTGGCGTTGTGTGGCCATCGTGTCGGGCTTCAAAGTATCTTGATTTCAAGATTGTATGGTAGAGTTATTTATCTTGAATTGAAGATAATTAGCCATGCAAGACACCCGCTCCACCCCCTGGCTCGACGCGCTGACCACCGCGCTCGGCCCCGTCATCTGGGGCTCCACCTACATCGTCACCACCGAGCTGCTGCCGCCCGACCGGCCCTTCACCGCCGCGCTGCTGCGCACGTTGCCCGCCGGCCTGCTGCTGGTGCTGTGGTGCCGCCGGTGGCCGGCATGGGGCGACTGGACCGGCTGGCGGCGCCTGGTGGTGCTGGCGGCGCTGAACATCGGCGTGTTCCAGGCGCTGCTGTTCGTGGCGGCGTACCGGCTGCCGGGTGGCGTGGCCGCCGTGGTGGGCGCCATCGGCCCGCTGGTGGTGATGGGGCTGACCTGGGCGATGGACCACCGGCGCCCACCCGCCGTGGCCCTGGCGGCCGGTGCCCTGGGCGTGTTGGGCATGGCGGCGCTGCTGCTGTCGCCCGGCGCACGCTGGGACATGGTGGGCGTGGCCGCAGCGCTGGTGGGCACGCTGTGCATGGCGGCGGGCACGTTCTGGTCGCGCCGCTGGCGGTCCGACCTGCCGGTGCTGGCCTTCACCGGCTGGCAACTGCTGGCGGGCGGCCTCATGCTGGCGCCCGTGGCCTGGCTGGTGGACCCGCCGCTGCCCGTGCTGACCGCCGTCAACGTGGCCGGCTATGTGTACCTGAGCGTGGCGGGTGCCTTGCTGGCCTATGCGCTGTGGTTCCGCGGCATTGCGCGGCTGCCTTCGGTGGCGGTGTCGTCGCTGGGGCTACTGAGCCCGGTGACGGCGGTGCTGCTGGGCTGGGCGTTGCTGGGGCAGTCGATGCGGGGCATCTCGCTGGTGGGCATGCTGGTGGTGTTGGGCAGCATCCTGGCGGTGCAGTGGGCGATGTCTCGGCCTGCGGCGGTGTAGCTTGGGGCGCGTTTGACTGCACTGCTGCACGGAGCGGTCACCGGCAGTTGCTATTGAAATAATAGCTGCTAGCGCTTGTCTAGAGAGCGGTAGGCCCTGTTTTTATTCAAATTCGGCCGGCCATTCCAGCGCCACCTCGGCCCGTGTGGCCGGGTGCAAGAGGCGCAGATGGCTCGCATGCAGCAGCAGCCGCGGGGCCTGTGCTTGCGTGGCGGCATCGGCATACAGCGCGTCGCCCAGAATGGGGTGGCCCAACGCCGCCAGGTGCACGCGCAGCTGGTGGGTGCGCCCGGTCACCGGCTCCAGCTCGACATGGGTAGTGCCCTGGGCCGCGTCGTGGCGGCGCACGCGCCAGCGCGTCAGGCTGGGCTTGCCCAGCACGGGGTCGATCACGCGCAGGGGGCGGCGCTCCCAGTCGGCCGCGATCGGCAGGTCGATGTCCTGCCAGGCATCGGTCGCCTGGCCGTCGGGCTGCATGCGGCCCTGCACCACGGCCTGGTAGCGCTTGTGCACCTGGCGCTCGGCAAAGGCGTGGCTCAGGCGCCGCTGGGCGTCGATGTGGCGCGCCATGATCACGAGGCCGGACGTCGCCTGGTCCAGCCGGTGCACGATGAGCGCGCCGGGCCAGCGCTCTTGCGCGCGGGCGCTCAGGCAGTCCTGCTTGTCCGGCCCGCGTCCGGGCACGCACAGCAGGCCGGAGGGCTTTTGCAGCACCAGCAGATCGGCGTCCTCGTACATCGCCTGCACGGCGAGCGCGGCTTGCGCAGCGGGCGGGGCGTGAAGAGCGTCCACCGCGTGCCCGGCGCCCACCGCGGGCTCAGCCGGCTCAGGCGGCGTCATCGCCTGCTGCGCTGCCGGCAATGAGCCGCTGCACGGTGGCGCAGAGTTCTTCCACGTCGTTGGGCTTGTGGATCAGGGCACGCGCGCCTTCGGCCAGGGCTTCCTGTTCGATCTCGGCCGTCACGTAGCCCGACGCCAGCGCCACCGGCAGGTCGGGTCGGATGAGCCGGGCCTCGCGCACCAGGTCCACGCCGCAGAAGCCGGGCATGTTGTAGTCGGTCACCAGCAGGTCGTAGCACTGGGGCGCGGCGCGCAGCGCGGCCGTGGCCTCGTGCGGGTCGGTGAAGCCGCTGACTTCGTAGCCCCGGCGGCGCAGCAGCCGCTGCACCAGGAACACCAGGGCTTGGTCGTCGTCCACGTACATCACATGCGGCTTGCGCGGTGGCGGTGCGCAGTCGGCCACCTCGGGCTCAGGGGGCGGTGCGGCTGGCGGGGTGTGCGGCACGGGGGGCGGGGTGGGCAGGGTGCTGGCCGGTGCCACCGGAAAGTACAGCGTGAACCGGCTGCCCTGGCCGGGCGCGCTTTGCACGTCCACGCCGCCTTCGTGCGTGCGCATCACGCCATGCACCACCGCCAGGCCCAGGCCCGTGCCCTGGCCCACGGGCTTGGTGGTGAAGAAGGGCTCGAAGATGCGCTCCAGCGTGGCCGCGTCCATGCCCGGGCCGGTGTCGCGCACGGCCAGCGCCACGTAGTCCATCGGGGCCAGGCCCAGCCGCTCGCTGAGCCGGTGGTCGGGCTGCACGGCGGCCGCTTCGACATGGATGCTGCCGCGCTCGGTGCCAATGGCGTGGACGGCGTTGGTGCACAGGTTCAGCAGCGCCTGCTCCACCTGCGTGGCGTCGCCCAGCACGGGCGGCAGGCCCTGCTGCAGGTGCATGTGCAGCTCCACCGCGGGTGGCAGCGTCACGCGCAGCAGGCGCTCGGTGTCGTGCACCACTTCGGCCAGCGATACGGCGGTGCGCCGCGGCGGCTCGTTGCGGCTGAAGGTGAGGATCTGGCGCACCAGGTCGCGCGCGCGGCGTCCGGCCTTGTCGATCTCCAGCAGGCTCTCCAGCACCGGCGAGTGGGGCGCGCAGTCGGCCTTGGCCAGCTCCACATTGCCCAGGATGGCGCCCAGGATATTGTTGAAGTCGTGCGCGATGCCGCCGGCCATGGTGCCCACGGCCTGCATTTTTTGCGATTCGCGCAGTTGCGCCTCCAGCTCGTTGCGGTGCGCCTCGGCCTTCTTGCGGCCGGTGAGGTCGCGCGCGAACACCGTGGTGGTCTCGCCTTCCGCGTGGCGCTCGAACGAGACGCTGACTTCCACCGCCAGCTCCTTGCCGCTGGCCGTCAGCGCCGTCATCTCGCCCAGCATGGCCTGCGTGGTGAGCTGCGCAAACGCCAGGGCCTGCGCCGCGTCGGGCAGAAAGCGGTCGAGCGTGCTGCCCAGCGCGTCGCCCGCGCTGCACTGGAACAGCGCCGCGGCCGTGGGGTTGAACACGGTGATGCGCTGGTGCTGGTCCACGCACAGGATGGCGTCGAGCGCCGAATTGATGATGGCCTCCAGCCGCTTTTCGCTGGCGTAGAGCTGCTGGTTGCGCTGCTGCAGCGTGAGCGCGCTGTGCTGCAGCGCCTGGCGCTCGGCCAGCAGCGGGCCCTGGTCGATCACCGCGCACAGGAACTGCGGCAGCGGCGGCCCGCTGGCCTGCGGTGCCTCGATATGGGCGATGTGCAGGTCGCCGTTGATGCGGGTGTCGTCATTGATCGCGAACACCACCTCCTTGACGTCGCTGTGGCCCAGGTCCTTGGCCAGCGCGAAGGCCTCGCGCACCCGCCGAGCGTCCTGCTCGCGCACGAAGGGCAGCAGTGCCGTCAGCGGCCGGTCCCGCTCGGTGGGCTGGAAAGATCGGTGCGCCATGGAGTTGGCCTGCACCACCAGGTCGTGTTCGTCCACCACCATCAGGGCCAGGGGCAGGCTGGCGAACAGCGTCTCGAACCGCTCGTAGGCGCTCTCTGCCACGGTCTGGCTGTAGCGCAGCACCTTGTTCTGGCTTTCCAGCTCGGCCTGGTAGGCGCGCAGCTCGGCCACCAGTCCCTCGGCAGGTGCGCCGGGCGGCAGCGCCGGCGGGCCGGTGCGCACGACCGGCGTGCCCGGCGCGCCAGCCACTTGCGCGGACATGCGGCGGGAGGGGTCCAGAAAAGACAGGTCGGGTTCGCTCATGGGAAAAAGGCCGCGCGGACTCCACGCAGGTGCTGTGCAGCGCAAGGGCCGTGCGCTGCCGCCGTGCAGGGCTTGCGGGGGCGCCGCAAGGCATGCGCCGAAGTGTACGCCCGCAGATTGCGCCGCGGCAGGCGCAGCGCGCAAGACCACAGCCCGCCAGGTGGGTTGGCGTGGATTGCTGTGGGTGGGGGCGGATGTTGGCAGGTGGGCGGGGGTCGCGGGGCGTTCGCTGGCCCCGCACCGGCCTGCTGCAAAAGCGGCGATTGTTGGCCAAACGTGAACAATCCTTTTCCCTTTGACGGCTTACCGGCGCGCGCAGGCCTGCATACATTTGATATGCCGCCGCCGTACCGCACGGCGCGCGCGCCCATCACGGCCCAGATCACAGGACTATTCCAACATGACCACTGCCAACACCACCACCACCGCCGCTGCCCAGCCGCTGCTCGACCAACTGCAATGGCGCTACGCCGCCAAGAAGCTGAACCCCGAAAAGAAGGTTCCGCAAGACAAGGTCGAGCGCATCCTGGAGGCCGCACGCCTGGCCCCCACCTCCAGCGGCCTGCAGCCGTTCGAGATCATCGTCGTGACCGACCCCGCGGTGCGCGCCAAGATCCAGCCCATCGCCTGGAACCAGGCCCAGATCACCGACGGCTCGCACCTGCTGGTGTTCGCGGCGTGGGACAACTACACGGCCGATCGCATCAACATGATGTTCGACCTGACCAACGACCAGCGCGGCTTCAAGAACGAAGGCTGGGAGAACTACCGCCAGATGCTGCTGAACAGCTACCCCCAGCGCGATGCCGAGGTGAACTTTCAGCACGCGGCCCGCCAGGCCTACATCGGCCTGAGCGCCGCCCTGATCGCCGCCGCTTTCGAGCAAGTGGACTCCACCCCCATGGAAGGGTTCGACCCCAACGCCCTGGACGAGATCCTGGGCCTGCGGGCACGCGGCCTGCGCAGCGTGTCGATCCTGCCACTGGGCTACCGCGCTGAAGAAGGCGACTGGCTGGTGAACCTGAAGAAGGTGCGCCGCCCCCGCGAACAGTTCGTGACCGAGGTCTGAACCGGAGGCTTCAGGCGACCCACAAAAAAATGCCGGGCACACGCCCGGCATTTTTCATGAAGCGGCGCTCAGCGGGCCACGGGTGCCGCATCCGTCACGCGGCGCATGGGCGTCAGCACCAGGGCCAGCGCAGCCAGCACCACCAGCGTGCCGCCGCTGGCAACGAACAGCTGGGTCAGCGTGACGCTCTTCATCAACCAGCCGGTGACGGCGGCCGAGATGGGCGCCAGGCCCATGAAGATGAACATGAACAGACTCATCGCGCGGCCCAGCAGCATGGGCGGTACGCGCTGCTGGATCCAGGTGAACACGCTCACCTGCATGAAGCCGCCCAGCAGGCCGATGGCCAGCATCAGCGCCGCCCCTTGCCACACAGCGGTGATCAGGCCCATGGGCATGAACAGCGCGCCGATGACCGCGTCGAACGCCAGGATGGTCATGCCCAGGCTGCCGATGCGCAGCCGCGGCACCATGCCCGACACCACCATGCCGAGCAGCGTGCCCGCGCCGTGCGCGCCCACGATGATGCCGAACGCGGCCGCGCCCAGCCCGGGCGCGCTGCTGGCCAGCACCGGAATGGCGATGTGGATGGGCCCCATGATGAACAGGGCGATGGCGCTCCAGTAGAGAAAGCAGGTGCGCAGCTCGGTGTCGCGCCAGAAGTGCACCAGGCCCTGCGCCACCGATGCCAGCACCGCCTGCGGCGGGGCTGCGGGTGCTGCAGCCGACGGTGCACCGCCGCCGCCGAGCGTGCGCACCTGGGCCAGCGTCCAGGCCGACACCGCAAAGCTCAGCGCATCGAGCGCAAACGCCAGGCCGATGCCGGTGGCATTGGCGCGCGCTTCTCCGCTGCCGCTGGCATGCACCGCCGTGGCATCGCCGAACAGCGCGATCAGCACGCCCGCCAGCAGCGGACCGAGAAACATCGTGAGCTGGCGCAGGCCCAGGTTCACGCCGTTGGCGGCCTGCAGCTGGTGGCGCGCCACCACGTGCGGCATCATCGCGACGCCCGCGGGAATGCTGAACGCCGTGGCCAGGCCGATGCCCAGCGACAGCGCATACACCATCCACAGCGTGAGGCTGCCGGCCAGCACCAGGACGGCCAGCACGGCCAGCAGCACCAGGTTGATGTACTTGGTGATCATCAGCACCTGCTTGGGCGAATGGCGGTCCACCAGCGCACCGCCGATCAAAATGAACAGCGCGCGCGGCACGCTGATGAGCGCGAGCACGGTGCCCAGCACCAGCGTGTCGCCGGTCATCTGCAGCACCAGCCAGGGCAGGGCGATGAGCGTGAACTGGTCGCCCAGCATCGACAGGAAAGCGCCGCCGGTCAGCCAGCGGAAGTTGCGGTCCTTGAACAATGCGGCGCGCTGGTTCGGGCCAGCTGGGTTGGCCGGTCCGGGCCGGGCTTGGTCCGTGCGCGGAGGCGGGTTGTCGCGGGTGGGGGTGTCAGTGGGCATGGGCAGGTTCTCCAGGGTAGGGACGGGAATGGCGGTGGCCGTTGAGCAACTGGCCCACCGCGGTAAAGCGAACACACAGGTGGTAGCTGGCCAGGCACAGGGCCGTGGTCGCCAGCACGTTGAGAAAAATCTTGGCAACTGCAGGGATCGGCACGCCATACAGCAGCGCGCCAAAGCCCACCGTCAGCGGCAGGTGCACCAGATACACCCAGTACGCGCTGTCCGCCAGGTAGGCCAGCCAGGCCCGGGGCCGCGCCATATGCCGCAGAAACAGGCCGATGAGCGCAAAGCTCCACAGCCACGACGCGGCGTTGTAGGCCAGCGCCATCCAGAACTGCAGATGCCGCGTGGCCGACACGGGCGCGGCCAGCACGTCGGTGAAGCCGCCCGTCAGCAGCACCAGCGCAAAGGCCGATGCTTCGGGCTGGGCCAATACCTCCGACAGGACGCCCGTCACCACGAAGCACGCCAGCCCCGCAGCGGCGAACACCGGCCAATGCCGCTCATAGCGCGCCATCAGCAGCCGCCGCTGGCTGTACAGGCACAGGCCGAACGCATAGAACAATCCGTTGTGCACCCATTCCGCCAGCGGCGGCAGAAACGACCCGCTGGGCGTGACGATGCCGTGGTCGTACTGCGCACCGATCCACGCCAGCGGCAGCGTGAGCAGCACGCCACCCAGCGGCGATGCGCACAGCCATGCCCCCGCAGCCTGCAGCGTGCGCTGCACCGCCTGGGGCAGCGCACGGGCCGCAGCCCACACCGGCGGGGTGAGCAAGGTCAGCCACAGCAGCATCCACAGGAACCACAGGTGCATGGTGGGCGGTCCCTGCGGCACATTGGGGCCGCGCGGCAGCAGGCTGCGGTCCAACCCCCAGACCCCCCAGGTACCGTGGGCCATGCGGTGCAGGAACATCAGCCCGAGCAGCGCCGTCGCAATGAACAGCGGCGGCCAGAACACCACGAACGGCAGGCCCAGGCGGCGCACACGGTGGCGCGCCATGCCGGCCAGGCCGCGCTGCTGCACCAGCAGCGCCACGAAGAACCCCGCCAGGATGAAGAACAGCGGCATGCGAAACGCATGGATCACCGCCACCAGCAGGTCGGCCACCGGCGTGGACAGGTCGTCGTGCCAGGGCAAGGGCGACGGTGCTGCCATGTACGCAATGCAGGCGTGCAGCACGATGCCCAGCCACATCATGGTGGCGCGCAGGTGGTCCAGCGCGTGCAGGCGCCCGGAGGCCGCGGTAGGGGAGGGCGAGGGCGAGGGGGAGGGGGCAGCAGTCATGTGTCGGTCCATCAGGAGACCGACTGTCAAGCCTCACGTTGCGTGAGGGTCAAGCGATTTTTACTGCTTTTTTGCGTTGGGGTTGCGAGGCAGCGACTGCGGACGCAGCCTGTGCGTGGGCCTGGGCGGCGTGCAGGTAGGCGCGCACGGGTGCGCTCAGCGGCGAGCCCGCTTGCAGCAAGGGCTCCTGCATCGACGCGGTAAGCAGCTTGTGCCGCAGTGCCGCGTCGTTGCGTGTCAGTTGGCCGAACAGCGCATCCCAGCGCTGCGCAGCCGCCGCGGCGTCAGCGTGCTGCGGGGCCACCCCGCGCGCCAGCAGTTGCTGCACCGAGTCTTCCAGCGCCGCCCACTGCGTGTGGGGCACATGGCCCAGCGCGCGCAGGTCGTCGCGGGTCAGGTACTTGTCGAGCAGGTTCATGCGCAGCTTGATGGCGACTTCGACGTACTCGATCATCTCGCCCGGCGGCGCATGGTTGCGGCCATGGGTGGTGGGCTCGGTGCGGAACATGTGGCCCCAGCGCTCCAGCAGGTCCATGTCGCCACCCATCCAGTGCAGCATCAGCGCCATCCAGCGGTACGCCAGCGCCTGCACCTCAGGGGCATCGGGCGGCAACCGGCGGTCCATGGCGCTCTGCACCAGATCCTTCACCACCAGCCAGTCGGCCTCGATCAGGCTCCATTTAGTGAAGATCTGCTTGAGCTCGGCCGAGCTGAAGTACTTGCCGTAGGTGGTCATCAGCGCCAGCGCTTCGAGCCAGTTGCCCATGTCGGGCTCGGCCCCCGCCATGAGCCCGTCGCGCAGCATGGTCAAGCGCCCCCGCAGTTCGGTGGCCTGCGATATCTGCTGGTCCAGTGCGCGGATCTGCTGGCCGATGATGCGTTCGGGCGCCATGGTGTCGCCCACCAGCAGGTCGCCGATGTCGCTGAGCGGCAGGCCCATCTGCCGCATCGTCTGGATGCCGTGCAGCCGCTGCACATCGGCCTGGCTGTACAGCCGGTAGCCCGCATCCGACCTGCCCGAGGGCTTGAGCAGCCCGATCTCGTCGTAATGGTGCAGCGTGCGCACCGTGAGGCCGGTGCGCCGCGCGAGATCACCGACCTTCAGCAGCATGGGTTTTCTTATTACTTGCGCACCGAGATCAGTTCAATCTCGAAGTTGAGCGTGCTGTTGGGCGGAATCACGCCACCTGCGCCCGCAGCGCCGTAGGCGATTGCAGGGGGGCAGGTCAGCTTGGCCTTGCCGCCGGGCTTCATGCGCTGCACGCCTTCGGTCCAGCAGGGGATCACGCGGTTGAGCGGAAACTCGGTGGGTTCGCCACGCTTGTAGGAGCTGTCGAACTCCTTGCCGTCGAGGAACATGCCCTTGTAGTGCACCTTCACGGTGTCGGTGGCTTTGGGGGAATCGCCTGTGCCTTCCTTCAAGGATTCAAACACCAGGCCGCTGGCGGTGGTGACGGGCTGGGCGGTTTGTGCCTGAGCAACTGGGGTAAGGGCAAGAGAGGCGAGCAGAGCAAAAAGAATGCGCATGAAAACAGGCTCCTGAAAAAAAGAAGGCCCGATGTTAGGGCCGTTCGGTGATCGTATCGTGCGTAGTACGGGAGTGGATTGCGGGTAGTACGCCTAAACGCATCTTACTTGGCATTGCAGCAATCGATTTCCTCAACCAGCTTTTTGGCCGTATTGCGAAGTCATGTTCTGCCCGCAGGCCGATCATGAACGCAGGGCGAACGTCGATTGCAGCAAGCTTGGACATCTGGAACCACGCAAACTCCCGCGGTTTGCTGGCCTCGTTCCGGTGAAACGGTCCGGGTGTTGTCAGCAGCGGGAGCAGTCATACAGCTCTGTCAGAAATTACATCCCAATTTCATCGTGTGAACGACTTGTCATTCACTGAGGCTGTTCGGTTTAAGTCGGACCATTACCGATTTGAATTGACTGGCGAGTTGCCGGTCGCGACGCCAAGTGTGTGATATGAGAGGAGGCGGGACGGCGCAGCCCTTGTGACGCCCTCTCGATGGAAGGGTCACGAGCACCTTCCAATAGTGCTCCTTTTTCTTCCATCTTAGCCATATGGAAAGTCCTAAAATTTGAATCCAGTGGCCGTAGGCACCGCCCGCTTTGCGATATCAACAGTCATTACGTGCTCATTCAGCGCTTCTTCAGCTCTGTGTCGAACTGCCGGGTCTGGCGCCAACATAAGCTCAATAATCAGTAGGCGCTCATCCTCTGAACCCACTTCTCCGAGTATGCAGGCGAGGTGTTCTTGCCGATTCATCGGCCATTGTTTCCAGGCGATCAGAATTTCTGGGATCAATAACTCATGATGGCGCTCTAAGATTGCCAGAGCATCATCCGACCATATGAGACCCCACACCTCGTCGTTGGGTTTGTCGAGTAGCGCGACGAGTTGGTCAAAAATCATTTCGGGCTGAACTTTCAAAAATAGCGGTGTCATTAGGAGTCTGCTGGAACGCAGGATTAACCATCATGCTAGCAAGTCTACGCAATTGACCTGCGCAATTGGGTTATTAATTTCTTGTGAAGGCGACTTTGACGCGGGGATTTTTTCCTAAACGCATGTTCGTGGTGCTGATCCCTACCGAGGTGCACAAGCTATTGCTGAACATGGATGGCACCACGGGATTGATCGGGCAGTTGCTCTATGGCACCGGCATGCGCCAGCTGGAGACGCTGCGTCTGCGTGTGAAGGACGTGGAGTTTGCACGCCGCGAAATCATCGTGCGCGAGGGCAAGGGCAATAAAGACCGGGTGACGGTGCTGCCCGAGAATTTGATCGCACCGCTGCAGGCGCTATTGCAAAATGCCCGCGCCTTGCACGAAAAGGATTTGGCCGCAGGGTTGGGCAGGGTGTACTTGCCACATGCGCTGGCGGCCAAGTACCCCCACGCCGATGTCAGCTGGGCTTGGCAATGGGTGTTTCTGTCGCCGGTGCGCTCCACCGATCCGCGCCCCGATCAGCGTGCGGTGCGCGAGGCGGCGCGGCGCACACAAATCAACAAGCCCGTGTCGCCGCATGTGCTGCGCGATTCGTTTGCCACGCATTTGCTGCAGGCTGGCTACGACATTCGCACCGTGCAAGAGCTGCTGGCCACGCCGATGTGAGCAACACCATGATTTACACGCATGTGCTCAACAAGGGCGGGCGCGGCATTTTGAGCCCGCTCGACGCTTTGTTTGTTTTCAGGGGGCAGCGCCGTCACGGCGCTGGATTGGCAAGCTCTACGCGTAGTCGCTGACCGGGATGCAGCTGCACGACAGGTTGCGGTCGCCCCAGACGTTGTCCACCCGTCCCACCGGCGACCAGTATTTGGCCTGGCGCAGCGCAGCCACCGGGTAAGCCGCGGCCTCACGCGTGTACGGGCGTGCCCACTCGCCGCTCAAAAGATTCTCGGCCGTGTGCGGCGCATTCTTCAGCGGGTTGTTGTCCTGCGGCAGTTTGCCCGCCTCGATCTGGCGGATCTCTTCGCGGATGGCGATCATCGCGTCGATGAAGCGGTCGATCTCGAACAGCGTCTCGCTCTCCGTGGGCTCCACCATCAGCGTGTTGGGCACGGGAAAGCTCAGCGTGGGCGCATGAAAGCCGTAGTCGATCAGGCGCTTGGCGACGTCCTCGGCCATCACGCCGCTGGTCTCCTTCAGGCCGCGCAGGTCCAGGATGCACTCGTGCGCCACATGGCCGTTGGCGCTGGCGTACAGCGTGGGGTAGTGGTCCTTCAGGCGCGCGCTGATGTAGTTGGCAGACAGGATGGCCGTCTCGGTCGCGGCCTGCAGGCCTTCGGCGCCCATCATGCGGATGTACATCCAGCTGATGGGCAGCACGGCGGCGTTGCCCAGGGGTGCGGCGCTGACCGGGCCTACCTTGCCGTCGGCGGGGGCCAGCGGCTGGTCACCCTGGCCCGGCAGGCCGGGCAGGTAGGGCACGAGGTCTTCGACCACGCACACCGGGCCGACGCCCGGGCCGCCACCGCCGTGGGGGATGCAGAAGGTCTTGTGCAGGTTCAGGTGGCTCACGTCGCCGCCGAACTCGCCGGGGGCGGCCACGCCCACCAGGGCGTTCATGTTGGCGCCGTCCACGTACACACGGCCGCCGTGGCTGTGCACCAGGGCACACAGCTCCTTGACCTGGGTCTCGAACACGCCGTGCGTGCTGGGGTAGGTGATCATCACGCAGGCAATGCTGCCGCTGTGCTGCTCGCACTTGGCCTTGAGGTCGGCCAAGTCCACGTTGCCGGCGGCGTCGCACGCCGTGACCACCACCTGCATGCCCACCATCTGCGCGCTGGCGGGGTTGGTGCCATGTGCGCTGCTGGGGATCAGGCAGATATTGCGGTGGCCTTCGCCCTGCGCCCGGTGGTAGGCCTGGATGGCCAGCAGGCCCGCGTATTCGCCCTGGCTGCCGGCGTTGGGCTGCAGGCTGATGCCAGCGTAGCCGGTGGCCTGGCACAGCCAGGCGCGCAACTGCTCGTCCAGCTCGCGGTAGCCGGCCTGCTGGTCGGCGGGCGCGTAGGGGTGCATGTGCGCGAACTCGGGCCAGGTGATGGGGATCATCTCGCTGGTGGCGTTGAGCTTCATGGTGCAGCTGCCCAGCGGAATCATGCTGCGGTCCAGCGCCAGGTCCTTGTCGGACAGCTGGCGGATGTAGCGCAGCATGCCGGTTTCGGAATGATGGGTGTTGAACACCGGGTGCGTAAGGTAGCGGCTGGTGCGGCGCAGCGCGGCGGGGATCAGCGGCTCCACGCCGTTCTCGAACGCGTCGAAGGTGGGCAGGGCCTGGCCGTCCTGGGCGAAGACCTTCCACAGCAGCTCGATGTCGGCGCGCGTGGTGGTCTCGTCCAGCGAGATGCACAGGTACTCTTCGAAGTAGATTCGCAGGTTGGCGCCCATCTGGATTGCGCGAGCAGCTATCGATTTGGTAGCGTCACCGGTATGCAGGCTGAGCGTGTCGAAGGTGGCTTGGGGGCGCACCGGCGCGCCCAGCTGCACCAGGCCCTGGGCCAGGATGGCGGCGTAGCTGGCCACGCGTTGGGCGATGCGTTGCAGGCCTTCGGGGCCGTGGTACACGGCGTACATGCTGGCGATGACGGCGGGCAGCACCTGCGCAGTGCAGATGTTGGACGTGGCTTTCTCGCGGCGGATGTGCTGCTCGCGCGTCTGCAGGGCCAGACGGTAGGCGGGTTTGCCGTGCACGTCCACACTCACTCCCACCAGGCGGCCGGGCAGGCTGCGCTTGAACTCGTCGCGGCAGGCCATGTAGGCAGCGTGCGGGCCGCCCGCGCCCATGGGCATGCCAAAGCGCTGCGTGGTGCCGACCACGATGTCGGCGCCGTACTCGCCGGGGGGCGTGATCAGGGTCAGCGCCAGCAGGTCGGCGGCCACAATGAAGGCGGCCTGCTTGGCGTGGGCTTTTTCCACATCGGCGCGCAGGTCTTCGATGCGGCCGCTGGTGGCGGGGTACTGGGCCAGCACGGCGAAGTAGTCGCCGGCCAGCAGGTCGTTCCACTCTTCGGCTGAGTTGGCCAGGCGCACTTCCAGGCCCAGGGGCTTGGCGCGGGTCTGGATGACTTCGATGGTCTGCGGGTGCGCGTCGCCCGCCACCACGAAGACATTGCTCTTGGATTTGACCGAGCGCCTGGCCAGGGTCATGGCTTCGGCCGCGGCAGTGGCTTCGTCCAGCATGGATGCGTTGGCAATCGGCATGCCCGTCAGGTCGCACACCATGGTCTGGAAGTTGACCAGGGCCTCCATGCGGCCTTGCGAGATCTCGGCCTGGTAGGGCGTGTAGGCGGTGTACCAGGCGGGGTTTTCCAGAATGTTGCGCAGGATGACGCCCGGCGTGTGCGTGCCGTAGTAGCCCTGGCCGATGAAGCTGCGCAGGACCTTGTTCTTGCCCGCAATCGCCTTGAGCTCGGCCAGCGCTGCCGCTTCGGTGACGGGCAGGGGCAGGTCCATGGGCGTGGTGCGCGCGATGGAGCGCGGCACGATGCTTTCGATGAGGGCGCTGCGCGAGGCCTCGCCGATCACCGACAGCATGTGGGTTTCATCCGCAGCGTCGATGCCGATGTGGCGGGGCAGGAATTCGGTGGCGTTCTCGAGCGCGGCGAGGGAGGGCAGGGGGGCTTGGGAGGTCATCGGCGGCGGCGGCAAGGGCGGGGACACATGGCCCGGCAGGTGGCTGCCGGGCCGCGAAGGGAGGGGCGGTCCGATCAGGCGTTCTTGGCGAACTCGGCGTAGGCCGGCTCGTCCATGAGCGCGTCGAACTGCGTCATGTCGGTCACGTGGACCTTGAAGAACCAGCCGGCGCCCATCGGGTCGCTGTTGGCCAGGGACGGGTCGGCGCGCAGCGCCTCGTTCACTTCGACGATCTCGCCGGTGACGGGCATGTACACGTCGGCTGCGGCCTTGACGGACTCGACCACGCCGGCCACTTCACCCTGGGTGAAGGTGGTGCCGACGGCGGGCAGGTCCACGAACACCACGTCGCCCAGCGCGTCCTGCGCATGCAGCGTGATGCCGACGGTGGCGGCTTCGTGGTCGGAGATGTCGATCCACTCGTGGTCCTTGGAATACTTGACAGTCATGGGGGCTCCAGAAAAAAGGGTTGTCTAAAAAAGTGCCGATGCCAGCTGCCACTGTAGCCGGGCTGGGGCGCAGGCGATGCAATGCGCGGCAAACGAATGCGGTGGTTCAGCCGCGGTAGTAGCGCGCGGGGGTGAACGGCATGGCACGCACCTCCATCGGCACGGCCTTGCCGCGCACGATGGCGTTCAAGCGCGTGCCGATGGCCGCGAATTCAGGGACGACGTAGCCCATGGCCACGGGCTCGTTCACCGTGGGGCCGAGCAGGCCGCTCGTGACTTCGCCGATCTTCTGGCCGTCGGTACTCTGCAGCTCGGTGTGCTCGCGCACGGGCACGCGCTCCAGCGCCACGAGGCCGACGCGCTTGCGTCGCAGGGTGGCGGGGTTGTCGATCTGCGCGAGGACCTTGTCCGCGCCTGGAAAGCCCCCCGCCCGTGCGCCGCCGGTGCGGCGCACCTTCTGGATGGCCCAGTTCAAGGCCGCTTCGGGCGGTGTGGTGGTGGTGTCGATGTCGTTGCCGTACAGGCACAGGCCCGCTTCCAGGCGCAGCGAGTTGCGCGCGCCCAGGCCGATGGGTTTGACTTCGGGCTGGGCCAGCAGTGCGCGTGCCAGGGTGTCGGCCTGGGCTGCGGGCACCGAGATTTCAAAGCCGTCTTCGCCGGTGTAGCCGCTGCGGGTGACGAAGCAGTCGCAGCCCGCAATGTCGAACGCGCCGCCGGTCATGAACACCAGCTGGTCCACACCCGGCGCCAGGCGGGCAAGGGCGGTGACCGCCTGCGGGCCTTGCAGCGCCAGCAGCGCATGGTCGGGCATCGGCACCACCCGGCAGCGCTGGCCGATGCGGGCCTCTATGTGGGCGATGTCGCCCACCTTGCAGGCGCCGTTCACGATGACGAACAGCGTATCGTTGCCCTGGTTGAAGAACATCAGGTCGTCAATGACCGTGCCCTCATCGGTCAGCAGCAGGCCGTAGCGCTGCTTGCCCACGGGCAGGTCGATCACATCGACCGGCATCAGGGTTTCGAAGGCGGCCGCAGCATCCGGGCCGACGAGCTTGAGCTGGCCCATGTGGGAGACATCGAACAGCCCCGCTGCGGTGCGGGTGTGCAGGTGCTCGGCCATGAGGCCAGCGGGGTACTGCACGGGCATGGAATAGCCGGCAAACGGCACCATGCGGGCGCCCAGCTCGATGTGCAGTGCGTTCAGGGGCGTGGTGAGCAGGGGAGCGGTGGCGGACATGGCGGGCTTCTCAGGACAAGGCAAATGAAAGCCGCAGCCTGTACCAGGCCACGGTATTTGCCCTGCTGTCCGCTTTACCTGAGAGATTCACCGCAGCGCCCTGGCTGGCCGTGCGGCTTGCTCCTTCGGTGGATGGGTGCCGCGCGCGGTGTGACCGGCGGTCCATCTCTCTCCAGCAAGGAAACGCCCGCATCACTGCGGGCGGTTGCCAGTCCTTTTGCCTGAGCGTTCGGGTTGTCCCTGCGCCTTCGGCGGCCCCCGCGAAGGGGGCTCTCTCCTGACGGGCGCCAGTATATCCGCTGGCGCCTGGCACCCCCGCTGGAAAGCCCCGCTACTTGATGAACCCCCACACCTTCGGCAGCCAGGTGGACAGTTGCGGGATGAAGGTCAGCATCACCAGCACCACGCCATGCGCCCACAGGAAGGGCACCAGCTCGCGCACCAGTTGCGACATCGGCACGCGCGAGACGTTGCAGGTGACGAAGAGTAGCCCTCCCACCGGAGGCGTGATCATCCCGAGCGTGAGGTTGTAGATCACGATCATCGCAAAGTGCACCGGGTCCACGCCCAGCTTCACGGCCACTGGCGCGAGGATGGGCGCGAGCACCATCACCCCCGGCAGCGGCTCGATGAAGATGCCGAACAGCAGCAGGAAGATGTTCACGATGATGAGGAACATCCAGGGCGACAGGTTCATGCTGATGAGCCACTCGGCCATCTGCTGCGGAATGCCCTCGATGGTCAAAATCCACGCGAATGCGGCCGACAGCCCGATGATGATCAGCACCGAGGCCGACAGCAGGGCGGAGCGCGCGAGGATGTCGGGCAGGGCCTTCCACTGCAGCGTGCGGTACACGAACTTGCCGCACACCAGCGCGTAGAACACCGCCACCACCGAGGCCTCGGTGGGCGTGAACCAGCCCGCGCGCATGCCGCCCAGGATCACCACGGGCAGCAAGATGGCGGGCAGCGCCTTCCAGGTGGTGGTCAGGATTTCGGCCATGGGCGGCATCTTGCCGTCTCCCTTGTAGTTGCGCTTCTTCGACACATGGAAGTTCACGATGCACATGGCCACCGCGATCAGCAGGCCCGGCAGCAGGCCGGCCACGAACAGCGCGCCCACCGACACCGTTTCATCCTGCAGCGCATAGATGATCATGATGATGGACGGCGGAATGATGGGCCCCACGATGGCGGTGGACGCGGTGAGCGCCGCTGCATACGAACGGTCGTAGCCCGCCCTGTCCATCATGCGGATCAGCATCGAGCCCGGGCCGGCCGCATCGGCCAGCGCCGAGCCCGAGATGCCCGAAAAGAACGTCAGCGACACCACGTTGGTGTAGCCCAGCCCGCCGCGCTTGTGGCCCACAAACTGGCCGGCGAAGCGCAGCAGCACCTCGGTCAGCGACCCGCCGCTCATGAGCTCGGCCGCCAAAATGAAGAACGGTACGGCCATCAGCGGAAAGCTGTCGATGCCGGTGAAGGTCTCCTTGAGCAGCACCATCAGCGGGTAGCTCTCGGCCAGGATCAGCGTGGCCGCGGTGGCCAGGCCCAGGGCAAACGCCACCGGCACGCCGATGGCCAGGAACAGGCAGGCCGAAACGATGAGGATGATGGACGCGCTCATAGGGAGGCACTCGCATTCGCGTCGAAGTGCTCATCGGCCGCGAAGGTGCGGTCGAGCACATAGCCACGCACGACAAACGCAAAGTGCACGATGAGCAACACCCCGCCGATCAGCATGGCGCTGTAGATGTAGGCGAAGGGCACCTGCGTCACGGCAGTCATCTGGAACATGGTGCGCTGCATGTACAGCCAGCCGTACCAGACCATGAAGCCGAAGAAGGCGAACAGCAGCCCGGCCACCACCGCGCGGATGGCAATGCCGCCGGCGCGGGGCAGGGCGTCCTGCAGGTTCTCCACCGCAATGTGGCCGCCGTAGCGCAGCACCGGGCCCGCGCCCAGGAAGGTCAGCCAGATCATCATGTGGCGAGAGACCTCTTCAGCCCACTCCAGCGAGTTGTGGGTCACATAGCGCATGACCACGTTGGTGAAGATGATGATCGACATGGCCGCCAGCAGCAGGATCAGCGCCCAGCGGTTGGCGGCCAGAAAATAGCGTTCGAAGGCTTTCACGGTGTTGTTCTCGGTTCTGGCTGAAAGCGAAAAAAAACCGTTCGGGCTGAGCTTGTCGAAGCCTTGCGCGGCGCTTCGACAGGCTCAGCGTGAACGGTTGGAGTTTGTCTGCTCGGGTTAACGAACGTCCTGGATCTTCTTGATGTTGTCCGCGCCGAACTCTTTGGCGTAGCCCACGTAGGCCGGCTTGAGCGCTTCGCGGAAGGCCGCACCGTCCACCGTCTTGGTGACCTTCATTCCCTGCGATTCAAGCAGCGCGATGCCATTGTTCTCATCGTCGTTGACCTTCTTGCGCTGCGCCACCGACGCGCTCTTGGCGGCGTCGGTGAAGACCTTCTTGTCCGCGTCATTGAGCTTGTTCCACACCTTGGGCGAGAGCAGCAGAAGCGCCGGCGAGTACACGTGGCCGGTCAGCGACAAATGCTTTTGCACCTGCGAGAACTTGGCCGACAGGATCACCGGGATAGGGTTCTCCTGGCCGTCCACCGTGCCCTGCTGCATGGCACCGAACAACTCGGGGAAGGCCATGGGCGTGGGCAGGATGCCGAAGGTGCGGTAGCCGTCCATGTGCACCTTGTTCTCCATGGTGCGCATCTTCAGGCCCTTGGCGTCCTCGGGCTTGACGATGTCGCGCTTGCTGTTGGTCATGTGGCGGAAACCGTTTTCCGTCCAGGCCAGCGCGATGATGCCCTTGCTCGGGAACTTGGTCAGGATGTCCTGGCCGATGGGGCCGTCCATCACCTTGCGTGCATGGTCGTAGTCGCGGAACAGGAACGGGATGTCCACGATCTTCACTTCGGGCACGAAGTTGCCCACAGGGCCGGTAGATGTGTTCACCAGGTCCTGCGTACCCAGCTGGATGGCTTCGATCTGCTCGCGCTCTCCGCCCAGCGCCGAGTTGGGAAAGTACTGGCACTTGTAGCGCCCCTGCGTGCCTTTTTCGACTTCATCGCAGAACACCTTGGAGCCCACGCCATAGTGCGAATCGGGCGCCGTGGCGTAGCCGATCTTGAGCGTCGTGGTCTGCGCGCCGGCCGTGGCGATCAAGCCGAACGCAAGGCCCAGGCCCGCGGCGAGAGAAGTCAGTTGCATGGTGTCTCCTGTATATGTGGTTCTTGCCGTGGTCGCCTGCGTACCTGTCGCTGGAGGCTTCGCGCAGCCAGTGCCACGGACTCAAAAATTATGGCGCTGCAACATGCCGCAGGGCATCGGGGTTTGTGCTGGTAAGCGTGCTTACTAAACAAGGCAGTCGCCACGGGCTTCGCGGCACCAGTGCACGCGTCGCGCGGGCGACAGGACAGGTGAAGGCGGGCGGCGCCATGGAAGTCGGGCTGGCGTGCGGCGAGGTGCCGCTCTGATGGAGCGGCACCGGCCCGTGATGTGAGACTCCGCGGCGGGTGCCCGTGGCGCGGTGAGTCGGTGAAGCGCAAGGGCGTGTGCCGCCACTGCCGTCTTGCCAAGTGCCCCGGTCCGGCGGTAACCGGTCCGGGGCCCTGTCAGTTCGTGCGCTCCGGTAAGAACGCCTTGATGGATGAAGTATGCGCGGCAAGGCTCAGTAGTTCTTGCTGTTCTTTGCTTCAAAAGTCGGCTGTTGCAGAAAATCCTTCTGCATTTGCGCAGTTCAAGGAATAATCCGCAGCATGGACCGTTTAGACAGAAAAATTCTCGCTGTGCTGCAGGGCGACGCGCGCGCCAGTCTGCAGGAGATCGGGCAGGCCGTCGGCCTGAGCCCTTCGCCGTGTTGGGGTCGCATCAAGAAGATGGAAGAGGCCGGTGTCATCCAGGGCTACACCGTGCGGCTCAACCCGCAGGCGCTGGGCCTGTCCGACACGGTGCTGGTGCAGGTCACGCTCGACAGCCACTCGGACAACACGCTCGAGAAGTTCGGCGAGACGCTGGCCAGCATTCCGGAGGTGATCGAAGCCCACCTGGTCTCAGGCGACTACGACTACCTGCTGCGCGTGGTCGTCAAGGACACGCGCGACTACGAGCGCCTGCTGCGCGAGAAGCTCTACAAGATCAAGGGCATACGCCACAGCCGCTCAAGCTTCGTGCTGCGCACCCTGAAAAAAGCCGACATGCCGCTCTACGTGGACTAAGGCCTAAGGCGCTGGCACGTTCGCTGCTCTGCGGGTTGGCGCAGGCGCAGAATCCAGCCGCCGCACACACCGCCCACACCGCCCACACCGCCCACACCGCCAGTACCGCGCCACACCGCCCACACCGCCAGTACCGCCAGTACCGCGCCACACACCATGAACCTGCGTTTCGTCGAAGCCTTCTACTGGGTCGCCTCCCTGCGCAGCGTGACGCGCGCCGCCGAAAAACTGTTCCTCACCCAGTCGGCCATGTCCAGCCGCGTGGCGGCGCTGGAGGAAGAGCTGGGCGTGCTGCTGCTGGACCGCAGCGACAAGCGCTTCAAGCTCACGGTGGCGGGCACGCGGTTTCTGACCTATGCGAAGCGCATGCTGGAATTGCAGCGCCAGCTCAAGGCCGAGATGGGGTCGGGCGGGCCGATGGAGGTGTCCATCCGCTTGGGCGCGATCGAATCGGTGCTGCACTCCTGGCTGATCCCGTGGATCGAGCAGTTGCGCAAGGACAACCCGGCGCTGGAGCTTGAACTCACGATGGAAACCACGCCCGTGCTGCTGGACCAGATCCGCCGCGGCGCGCTGGACACGGTGTTCGCGGCGCTGCCGGCGTCCGCCGAAGGTATCCGCACCCAGGCACTGGCGCCCATGGAGATGGTGTTCGTCGGCAACAGCAAGCTGCACCGCAAGCGGCGCTACGCGCTGGCGGATTTCGCCGAGATGGACATCCTGACCTTCCAGCGCGGATCGCACCCGCACGTAACGTTGCTGGATGCGCTGCGCCAGGCCCAGGTGGAGCCGCGCCGCGTGCACACCATCTCGTCCATCTCGGCCATGGTGCAGCTGGTGCAGGGCGGCTTCGGCATCGCGACCTTGCCGCGCCACGCCGTGCAGCGGCTGCTGGCGTTTCCGGACCTGCGGGCGCTGGCCTGCGACACGGAGTTGCGGCCCTTGCCCATCCACCTGAGCTACCGCGAAGACCCGTCCACCCCGGTCGACAGCGTGGTGCGCTCGGCCATGGCGTTCCTCGAACTGCAGTCCGAAAGCACCAAGGTGCGCGCCAAAACCTGAAGCCAAGCTGACGGACGGCGCGTCTCCCGCGTCGCCACGGCGGTGGCCTGCGCACTGCGCAAGCCTTTGGGGTGCGCTGCGTGGCTGCCGCGCGCACTCTCCAACGGTGTCCATCGCGTTCCAGTGCCTGCTGTTGGTGCATGCCATCGGCACGCACAAGCCCGGGTGCGGCCGGCATCGTCTGGATGGCGCGCCATCACCATGGGCCCCAAAAGCCCGCCGCACGGGGCTTGCGGCGGTATCGGCCAGGCGCGCGACGGTGCGGATTCCAGGGGTCTAGGGTTTTCACTGAGCACCAAGTTGGGTGAATTGTGCTCCAGCGTAGTGCATCGAAAAAATCGATGAAGTGAGAGAAAATTTTTGAATTTGCCAGTGCTCGCACCCCGCCAACACAATCCTCCCATCGTCATGCATTTGACATTTTTCGATGCGAGGAAACACGGTGGAACCGGAAGCAAAAAACACACTGGCAGCCTTCGGCCCTGAGGGCCACGGCGACGCAGCCCATGTGCGCGGCGTCATTCGCAAAGGGCTGTGGACCCTGCACACCAGTGGCCTGGCGCATGGCCATGTGCAGGGCAACCTCGTCATCCTGCCCGAGGCACTGGCCGGCGACTTCCTGCGCTTTTGCCAGCGCAACCCCAAGCCCTGCCCGGTGCTGGCCGTGGGCGAGCCGGGCCAGGTGGGCCTGCCCAGCCTGGGCGAGGACATCGACATCCGCAGCGATGTGCCGATGTACCGCGTCTGGCGCCACGGCGAGCTCAAGGACGAAGTCGCCGACATCACGGACCTGTGGCGCCCCGACCTGGTGACTTTCGTGCTGGGCTGCTCATTCTCGTTCGAGCATGCGCTGCAGGAGGCCGGCATCCGCCTGCGCCACATCGACGAGAGCCGCAACGTGGCGATGTACCGCACCAACATCGCGACCGAGCCTGCCGGTCCCTTCAGCGGCGCCATGGTCGTGTCCATGCGGCCCATGCCCGCGGCCGACGTCATCCGGGCGGTGCAGGTCACCTCGCGCTTTCCCAACGTGCACGGCGCGCCGGTGCACATCGGCGACCCGTCGCTCATCGGCATCAAGGACCTGGCCCGGCCCGACTACGGCGACGCGGTGGAGCTGGCCCCCGGCGACATCCCTGTCTTCTGGGCCTGTGGCGTCACCCCCCAGTCGGCCATCCTGACCGCGCAGCCTGCGTTCTGCATCACGCACGCACCCGGGGCCATGTTGGTGACCTCGTTGCTCAACCACCACCTCGCGTCTTTCTGAGTTCTTCACCCCGCGACGAATCCTTCAACCTTTCAAAGGAGTATCTGAGATGAAAAAGACCCTCTGGGCCCGTGTGGCCGCGGCTATCGGCGGTGCCTGCATGACCTTGGCCGCCCATGCGCAGCAGGAAGTCAAGATCGGCGTGATCTACCCGCTGACCGGCACCGGCGCGGCCGTGGGCGCCGAGCTGCGCAGTGCGCTGGAGCTGGCCGCCGACATCGTCAACAACGGTGCTCCCTCGGTCCCCAACCTGCCGTTCGCGGCCGGCAAGGGCCTGCCCAACCTCAAGGGCGCCAAGATCAAGCTCGTGTTCGCCGACCACCAGTCCAACCCGCAGATCGGCGCGACGGAAGCCGAGCGCCTGATCACCCAGGAAAAGGTGGTCGCCCTGATCGGTTCGTACAACAGCAACGTCACGGCCACGGCCAGCCAGGTGGCCGAACGGGCCGGCATTCCGTTCCTGAACCCCGAGTCGTCCTCGGCCTCGCTCACGCAGCGCAACTTCAAGTGGTTCTTCCGCACCACGCCGCATGACGACCTGTTCGTGCACAACGCGTTCGAGTTTTTGAAGGAGTTCGAGGCCAAGCGCGGCATCAAACCCAAGGTGATCGCATCGCTCAACGAGAACGGCTTGTGGGGCGCCGAGACGACCAAGCTGCAGACCAAGCTGGCGACAGAGTTCGGCCAGAACATCGTCAAGCAGGTGTCCTACCCGGCGAAGACCACGCAGCTCACGTCCGAGGTGCAGACCCTGAAGGCGGCCAACCCCAATCTGGTACTGCAGTCGTCCTATACGGCAGACGCCATCATGTCCATCAAGACGTACAAGGAACTGGGCTTCTCGCCGGACATGATCCTGGCCAACAACGCGGGCTTCACCGACACCGACTTCATCCGCACGCTGGGCAAGGACGCCGACTTCATCATCACCCGCGAGACCTGGGCGCTGGACCTGGCCACGCGCAACCCGATGATCAAGGAGGTCAACGACCTCTTTCAAAAGCGCTACAAGATCAACTTCACCGGCAACAGCTCGCGCACCTTCACCGGTCTGATGGTGATGGCCGACGCGATCAACCGTGCGGGCTCCACCGAGCCCGAGGCCGTGCGCACCGCGCTCACGCAGACCAACATCCGGGCCGACGACATCATCATGCCGTGGAAGGGTGTGAAGTTCGACACCTCGGGCCAGAACACGCTGGGCCGCGGCATCCTGGTGCAGATCATCGACGGCAAGTACCACACGGTCTGGCCCTTCAACATGGCGACCCGCGAAGTGGTGTGGCCCATGCCCAAGTGGGACCAGCGCAAGTGAAGGCCCCACGGGCTGAATCCTGAAAGAAAACCATGACTGCGGAAATTCTGTTTCAGACGCTGGCCTCGGGCGTGATGATCGGGTTGATATATGCGCTGGTTGCGATCGGATTGACCATGATTTTCGGGGTCATGGACATCGTGAACTTCGCGCACGGCGAGTTCCTGATGCTGGGCATGTACTCGGCGTTCTGGATGTTCTCGCTGTATGCGCTCGACCCCCTCTACACCCTGCCGCTCACGGTGCTCATGCTGTTCGCGTTCGGGGTGCTGCTGTACCAGTTCGTGATCGTGCGCATCATCAATGCGCCCATGCTCTCGCAGATCTTCACGACCTTCGGAATCATGATCCTGCTGCGGGGGGTGGCCCAGTTCTTCTGGAAGCCTGACTTCCGCTCCATCGAGAACTCGCTGGTCAGCGGCACCGTCAAGGGCTTCGGCGTGCAAGTCGGGCAGCCCCAGCTGGTGGCGGGCATCGGGGCCATCGTCATCACCGGCCTCATCTACTTCTTCCTCAACAAGACACGCCTGGGGGCGGCGCTGGAAGCCACCGCGTCCGACAAGGAAGCCGCGCGCCTCATGGGCATCGATTCGCACAAGATGTTTGCGCTGGCCTGGGGTGTTGCTGCTGCCTGCGCCGGCGCTGCCGGGGTGCTGCTGTCCACCTTCTTTCCCATCTTTCCGGACGTCGGCGCGAACTTCATCCTGCTGGCCTTCGTGGTGGTGAACCTGGGCGGCTTCGGCAGCATCACCGGTGCGTTCTGGGCCGGGATCCTGGTCGGCGTGATCGAGGTGATGGGGGGGCTGCTGCTCGGGCCCCAGTACAAGACCGCGGTGGTGCTGGTGCTCTTCCTCGGAGTGCTCATGTTCCGCCCGCAAGGCCTCATGGGCAAGGCGTGATCACCATGAAAAACTCAATCCTTATCGCAGCGCTGCTGCTGGCCACCCTGGCGCTGCCGTCCTTCGTGGATGCGTCGCACCTGAACATGGCCATCCTCGTGCTCATGGCCGCCCAGCTGGGCGTGGCGTGGAACATGCTCGGCGGGTACGCCGGGCAAGTGTCCCTTGGCCATGCCGCGTTCTTCGGGCTGGGGGCCTACACCTCCACGCTGCTGCTGCTCAAGTTCGGCGTCAACCCGTGGATCGGCGCGCTGATCGGCGGCGCCCTGTCGGCCTTGCTCAGCCTGGCGTTCGGCTGGTCGTGCTTTCGCTTGAAAGGCCACTACTTTGCCATGGCCACCATTGCCGTGGCCGAGCTGGTGCAGATCTTCTTCAACGAGTGGGAATACGGCGGCGCCGCCGTGGGCCTGTACGTGCCCATGGACAAGCAGGGCTGGCTGTGGATGAACTTCGCCACCAAGCTGCCGTACTACTGGCTGGCGCTGGGCCTGCTGGTGCTGACCCTGGCCGCCAACTGGTGGGTGGAGCGCAGCTACCTGGGCTACTACTTCCGGGCCATCAAGGACGAGCCCGATGCTGCGCGGAGCGTGGGTATCAACATCGCCCGCTACAAGCAGGTGGCCCTGTCGCTGAGCGCCTTCTTTGCGGCGCTGGGGGGCAGCCTGTATGCCCAGAAGGAGCTGTTCATCGACCCGGGCTCGGTGCTGTCCACGGCGCTGTCGATCAAGATGGCCCTGGTGGCCATCCTGGGCGGGGTGGGCACGCTGTTCGGTCCGGTGGTGGGTTCCATCGTGCTCACCAGCATCGAAGAGTTCACACGCATCGTCTTCGGTGGCACGGGCCGGGGCACGGACGTGATCATCTACGCCACCATGATCATCCTGATCGCCGTGTACTACCCCATGGGCATTCTCGGATGGGTCAAGAGCTTCAAAGAGCGGCGGGCGGCCCGGGCCGACGCATCGCGCCAGGTGGCCGAGCATGCAGCCGGCGCTGCGCCCCTGCAGTCGGCAAAGGGAGAGGTCTGATGAAACTGCTCGAAGTCAAACAGGTCAGCAAGCGCTTTGGCGGGCTGACCGCCAACCAGGACGTCTCTTTCGATGTGGACAAGGGCACCGTCGTGGGGCTCATCGGTCCCAACGGCGCGGGCAAGACCACCATGTTCAACTGCGTGGCGGGCTACTTCGCGCCCACCGAGGGCAGCATCCTGCTGGGCGGGCGCAACATCGCCGGGCTGCCGCCCGAGGCCTGTGCCCGTGCCGGCGTGGGCCGCACCTTCCAGGTGGCGCGCAGCTTCACCAGCATGACGGCCTGCGAGAACGTGATGACCGGCGCCATGCTGCTGCAGCACAACGTGGCCAAGGCCCGGGCTTCGGCGATGCAGTGGCTGGCGTTCGTCAACCTGCACCGCTTTGCCGACAAGCCTGCGGGCAGCATGACCATCAGCGAGCAGCGCCGCCTGGCGGTGGCCCGCGCGCTGGCCATCGAGCCGCAGATATTGCTGATGGACGAAGTGATGGCGGGATTGAACCCGTCCGAAGTGCGCGAAGCCGTGGACGTGGTGCTCAAGATCCGCGAGCGCGGCATCGCCTGCCTGATCGTGGAACATGTACTCGAGGGCATCATGCCCATCGCCGACAAGATCGTGGTGCTGGACCGGGGCGTGAAGATCGCGGAGGGCACGCCGCAGCAGGTCTCCAGCGACCCGCACGTCATCTCCGCCTACCTGGGAGACGAATGAAAATGCTCGACATCCAAAACCTCAAGGTCTGCTACGACGACGTGCTGGCCATCTCGGACGTGAGCCTTACCGTGGGGGCCGGCGAGATCGTGGCCCTGGTGGGCGGCAACGGCAACGGCAAGTCCACCACCTTGCGCGCAGTGGCAGGGCTCAACGCGGCTGCGGCTGGCAAGGTGTCCTTCAACGGCCAGTCCATCGGCGGGCTGCCAGCCCACAAGCGGGTGTCGCTGGGGCTGTCCCTGGTGCCCGAAGGGCGCCGGCTGTTCCCGCGACTCACGGTGCTGCGCAACCTGGAGCTTGGCGCCTTCACCCGAGGAGACAAGCACGAGGTGGCCAGCAGCATCGACGAGATGCTGGGGCTGTTCCCCATCCTCAAGGAGCGCGCGACGCAGCTCGCGGGCACCATGAGTGGTGGCGAGCAGCAGATGCTGGCCATCGCCCGCGGGCTGATGGCGCGACCCAAGCTGCTGATGCTGGACGAACCCTCGTGGGGCATCGCGCCCAAGTTCGTGACCAAGGTGCTGGATGTGATCCAGCAGATCAACGCCAAGGGCGTCTCCATCTTGCTGGTGGAGCAGAACCTGCACAAGGCGCTGGCCATCGCACACCGCGGCTACGTCATACAGACCGGGCGCATTGCGATGGAAGGCCCGGCCCAGACGCTGCTGCACGACGAAGGCGTCAAGAAGGCGTACCTGGGCCTCTGAGCCTTCGCGCCCGCGTGCCCGACCTGCCACGCCCAGCCAGCCGGTCATTTCACCTCCCAGGAGTTCCTGTGAAAACTATTTGGATGACCGCACTGTGTGCGGCTGGGATGGGCTGCGCCTTCGGTTTGCAGGCCCAGACCCAGACCCCGGTGCAATGGAAGCTGGCCACGGGCTACCGTGCCGAATCGTTCCACACGCGCAACCTGGTGCAGTTCGCGCAGGACGTCGAGGCCGCATCGTCGGGTGCGCTGCGCATCGAGGTGCACGCCAACAACACGCTGGCCAAGCTGGCCGACATTCCTGCGGCAGTGCAGGGCGGCAAGGTCCAGGCAGGCGAGACGATCATGACCAGCCTCGTGGCCGAGATGCCCATCGCAGGGGCCGATGCCGTGCCCTTCGTGGTGCACAGCTATGCCGACGCGCGGCGCATGTGGGGACTGCAGCGGCCGCTGATCGAGGGGCATTTCGCGCGCAAGGGGCTCAAGGCCCTGTACGCGGTGCCGTGGCCGCCGCAGGGGTTGTTCTCCGTGGCGCCCGTGAAGTCGTCCGCCGACTTCAAGGGCACCCGCATGCGCACCTACAACCCCGCCACCGTTCGCATTGCCGAGCTGCTGGGCGCCACGCCGGTGGACGTGCCCATGGTCGAGGTCAACAAGGCGCTGGCCGGCGGGCAGCTCGACTCCATGATCACCTCAGCCCTCACCGGCGTGGAGAACCAGGTCTGGGGCCAGATCCGCCAGTACTACGGCATCGACGCGTGGTTCCCCAAGAACATCGTGTTCGTCAACCAGCAGGCGTTCGATGCGCTGCCGCCACCCGTGCGCCAGGCCGTCACCAAGGCGGCAGCCGAGGCGGAGACCCGCGGCTGGGCGATGAGCGAGGCCATCGCGCAGGAGTCGGTCGGTGAACTGCAGCGCAAGGGCATCAAGGTGGAGCGCCCCACCGCCGAGCTCAACGCCGAACTCAAGCGGCTGGGCGAACGCTTCTCGCGCGAGTGGGTGCGCTCGGTGGGCAGCGAGGCCAACCAGCTTTTCATTCCGTACTACACGCAGCGCTGAAAGGCGCTGCGGCATTCCGTTTTTCCCTTTCTCAACTGTCGGAACCATCACACCATGAATAACCTGACACCCCCAACACACACGCCCCGCTGGCAGTTCTGGATCGACCGGGGCGGCACTTTCACCGACATCGTGGCCAAGCGGCCCGATGGCTCGCTCACCACCCACAAGCTGCTGTCCGAAAACCCCGAGCAGTACAAGGACGCCGCGGTGGCAGGCATACGCCACCTGCTGGGGCTCAAGCCCGGCGAGCCGGTGACGCCCGCCCAGGTCGAGTGCGTGAAGATGGGCACCACCGTGGCCACCAATGCACTGCTGGAGCGCAAGGGCGAGCCCACGCTGCTGGTCACCACGCGCGGCTTTCGCGATGCGCTGCGCATCGCGTACCAAAACCGTCCGCGCCTGTTCGACCGCCATATCCAGTTGCCCGAGCTGCTCTACACCGAGGTGATCGAGGCCCGCGAACGCATGGGTGCGCACGGCAGCGTGATGCTGCCCCTGGACGAGCCCACGCTGCGCGGCGATTTGCTGGCAGCCTACGCGCGCGGCCTGCGCAGCGTGGCCATCGTGTTCATGCACGGCTACCGCTACGCGCAGCACGAAAAGGCGGCGCAGCGCATCGCGCGATCGGTCGGGTTCACGCAGATCAGCACATCGCACGAAACCAGCCCCATGATGAAGTTCGTGAGCCGCGGCGACACCACGGTGGTGGATGCATACCTCTCGCCCATCCTGCGCCGCTACGTGGACCAGGTGGCCAGCGAGATGCCGGGCGTCAAGCTGTTCTTCATGCAGTCGTCCGGTGGCCTCACCGATGCGGGCACCTTCCAGGGCAAGGACGCCATCCTGTCCGGCCCCGCAGGCGGCATCGTGGGCATGGCGCGCACGGCAGGGCTGGCGGGGCATGAGAAGGTCATCGGCTTCGACATGGGCGGCACGTCCACCGACGTGAGCCACTACGCCGGTGCGTTCGAGCGCGAGTTCGAAACCCATGTGGCCGGCGTGCGCATGCGCGCACCCATGATGAGCATCCATACGGTGGCAGCCGGCGGCGGATCGGTGCTGGCGTACGACGGATCGCGGTTCCGGGTGGGCCCGGAGAGCGCGGGTGCCAACCCCGGCCCCGTCAGCTACCGCCGCGGCGGCCCGCTGGCCGTGACGGACGCGAACGTGATGGTCGGCAAGGTGCAGCCACGCTACTTCCCCAGCGTGTTCGGCCCTGCCGCCAACGAGACGCTGGATGCCGACGCGGTGCGCGCACGTTTTCAGGACATCGCCACGCAGACCCAGCGCAAGCCCGAGGAAGTGGCCGAAGGCTTCATCCAGATCGCCGTGCAGCAGATGGCCAATGCCATCAAGAAGATCAGCGTGGCGCGCGGCTACGACGTCACGCGCTACACGCTGCAGTGCTTTGGCGGCGCGGGCGGCCAGCACGCCTGCCTGGTGGCCGACGCCCTGGGCATGACGCGGGTGTTCGTGCACCCGCTGGCGGGCGTGCTCAGCGCCTACGGCATGGGCCTGGCGGACCAGAACGTGATCCGCGAGCAGGCGGTGGAGATGCCGCTCGCCACCGAGGTGCTGCCCCTGATAGCCGAGCGGCTGGACGCGCTGGGCTCTGCCGCCCAGGCCGAGTTGGAGCGCCAGCAGGTCAGCGCCAACCCCGTGCAGGTGCGCCACAACGTGCATGTGCGCTACGAGGGCACCGACTCCGCGCTGGTCGTGCCCTTCGGCGACATGGCGACCATCCAGTCCGCCTTCGAAGCGGCGTACCGCCAGCGCTTTGCCTTCCTGATGGTGGGCAAGGGCCTGGTGGTGGAAGCCGTGTCGGTCGAGGCGGTGATCGCCGGCGATGCGCCCGCCGAGCCGCGCCTGCCGGTGCACGCCCACCGCAAGCACCCGCTGCGCGAGACGGTGCAGATGTATTCGGGCAGCGAGTGGCACGACGCAGCCCTGGTGGTGCGCGAGGACCTGCGCCCCGGCGACGTGGTCCCGGGCCCCGCGATCATTGCCGAGAAGAACACCACCACCGTGGTGGAGCCAGGCTGGTCGGCGCGCCTGACCGACCTGGACCACCTGGTGCTGGACCGCGTGACCGCGCGCAAGGTCCAGTACGCCGCCGGCACCACGGTGGACCCGGTGCTGCTGGAGGTGTTCAACAACCTGTTCATGAACATCGCCGAGCAGATGGGCCTGCAGCTGCAGAACACGGCCTATTCGGTGAACATCAAGGAGCGCCTGGACTTCAGCTGCGCGTTGTTCGATGCTGCCGGCAACCTCATTGCCAACGCGCCGCACATGCCGGTGCACCTGGGTTCGATGGGCGAGAGCATCAAGACCGTGATCCGCGAGAACACCGGCAAGATGCACCCGGGCGATGTATTCATGCTCAACGACCCCTACCACGGCGGCACCCATCTGCCCGATGTGACGGTGATCACGCCGGTCTACGTGGCCGCAGGCGCAGAGCCCACGTTCTACGTCGGCAGCCGGGGCCACCATGCGGACATTGGCGGCACCACGCCGGGCTCCATGCCGCCGTTTTCGACGCGCATCGACGAAGAGGGCGTGCAGATCAACAACGTGAAGCTGGTGGACCGCGGCATCTTCCTGGAAGAGGAGGTGCGCACGCTGCTGGCCACGGGCGGCGGCACCACCCAGTACCCCAGCCGCAACCCCCAGCAGAACCTGGCCGACCTGCGCGCGCAGATCGCGGCCAACGAAAAGGGCGTGCAGGAACTCTCCAAGATGGTGGAGCAGTTCGGCCTGCCCGTCGTGCAGGCCTACATGCGCCATGTGCAGGACAACGCCGAAGAGTCGGTGCGCCGCGTGATCACGCAGCTCAAGGACGGGCAGTTCACCCTGCCGCTCGACAACGGCGCGCAGATCAGCGTGTCGGTCAAGGTCAACGTGGCCGAGCGCAGCGCGGTGATCGACTTTGCGGGCACCAGCGCGCAGCAGACCAACAACTTCAACGCGCCGCGTGCGGTGTGCATGGCCGCGGTGCTGTACGTGTTCCGCACGCTGGTGGACGACGATATTCCGCTCAACGCCGGGTGCTTGAAGCCCTTGCAGGTCATCATCCCGCAGGGCTCCATGCTCAACCCCAACCCGCCGGCCTCGGTGGTGGCGGGCAATGTGGAGACCTCCACCTGCATCACCAACGCGCTGTTCGGCGCCCTGGGCGTGATGGCGGGCAGCCAGCCCACGATGAACAACTTCACCTTCGGCAACGCGCAGTACCAGTACTACGAAACCATCGCGGGCGGCAGCGGCGCGGGTGCGGTGTTCGATGCATCAGGCCGCGCGGTGCGCGGGTTCGACGGCACGAGCGTGGTCCAGACCCACATGACCAACTCGCGCCTCACGGACCCCGAGGTGCTGGAGTTCCGCTTCCCGGTGGTGCTCGACAGCTACGAGATCCAGCGTGGGTCAGGCGGCGCGGGGCGCTGGGCCGGTGGTGACGGCGGCGTGCGGCGCGTGCGCTTTCTGGAGGCCATGACGGCCAGCATCCTGTCCAACGGGCGGCTCAACCCCGCCTTCGGCATGGCGGGCGGCCAGCCGGGCCGCGCAGGCGCCAACCGGGTGCTGCGCGCGAACGGCCAGGTCGAGGAACTGGGCCACATCGGCGCCGCGCAGATGGAGCCGGGCGATGTGTTCGAGATCTCCACCCCGGGCGGTGGCGGGTTCGGCGAATGCGTGGCCGCTGAGTGAACCGGGCCTGCGGGCCCGCGCCATGAAAAAGGGCCTGCATGGCAGGCCCTTTGATCTGGGTGGCTGGCGGTGTATCGCCAGCGCGGGTCACATGCCCGAGTAGTTCGGGCCGCCGCCACCTTCGGGCGTGACCCACACGATGTTCTGCGTCGGGTCCTTGATGTCGCAGGTCTTGCAGTGCACGCAGTTTTGCGCGTTGATCTGCAGGCGCTGCGCGTCGCCGCCCTTGGCCACATCGGGCACGAACTCGTACACACCCGCCGGGCAGTAGCGCGCCTCGGGGCCGGCGTACTTGGCCAGGTTGATGTTGACCGGCACGCTGGCATCCTTGAGCGTCAGATGCGCCGGCTGGTTCTCTTCGTGGTTGGTGTTGCTGATGAACACGCTGCTCAGGCGGTCGAACGTGAGCTTGCCATCGGGCTTGGGGTAGACGATGGGCTTGCACTCGGCCGCGGGCTTGAGGTAGGCGTGGTCGGGCTTGTCGCGGTGCAGCGTCCAGGGCATGCGGCCGCGCAGTATCAGCTGCTCGAAGCCGTTCATCACCGTGGCCGTGGTCAGGCCGTACTTGAACCAGTTTTTGAAGTTGCGGTCCTTGTTCAGCTCGGTGTAGAGCCAGCTTTCCTCGAAAGCCTTGGGGTAGGCCTTGAGTTCGTCGTGCTGGCGGCCGGCCACGACGGCGTCGTACGCAGCCTCGGCGGCCAGCATGCCCGTCTTGATGGCGGCGTGGCTGCCCTTGATGCGGCCCACGTTCAGGTAGCCTGCGTTGCAGCCCACGAGTGCGCCACCCGGGAAGATGGTCTTGGGCAGGGCGTTGATGCCGCTGGCGTTGATGGCGCGCGCGCCATACGACAGGCGCTTCGCCGTGATCTCGCCTTTTTCGTTCTCGAAGTAGTAGCGGACGTTGGGGTGGGTTTTCCAGCGCTGGAATTCCTCGAACGGGCTGAGGTAGGGGTTCTTGTAGCCCAGGCCGGTCACGAAGCCGAGCGCAACCTTGTTGTCGTCCAGGTGGTACAGGAATGCGCCGCCGTAGGTGTCGTTCTCCATCGGCCAGCCGGCGGTGTGCATCACGAAGCCGGGCTGGTGCTTCTTGGGGTCGATCTCCCACAGCTCCTTCACGCCCAGGCCGAAGCTTTGCGGGTCGCGCCCTTCGGACAGGTGAAAGCGCTCGATCAGCTGGCGGCCCAGGTGGCCGCGCGCGCCTTCGGCGAACACGGTGTACTTGCCCAGCAGTTCCATGCCCAGCTGGAAGTTCTCGGTGGGCTCGCCGTCCTTGCCCACGCCCATGTTGCCGGTGGCCACGCCCTTGACCGAACCATTCTCGTTGTAGAGCACTTCGGCGGCCGCAAAGCCGGGGAAGATCTCCACGCCCAGGGCCTCGGCCTGCTCGGCCATCCATTTGGTCACGTCGCCCAGGCGCACGATGTAGTTGCCGTGGTTCTGCGCGAAGGGGGGCAAGAACACATTGGGCACGCGCAGGCCCGATTTTTCCGACAGGAAGATGTAGGCGTCGTCGGTAACGGGCTGCTTGAGGGGTGCGCCGCGCTTTTTCCAGTCGGGGATCAGCTCGGTCAGTGCCTTGGGGTCCATGATGGCGCCCGACAGGATGTGCGCGCCGGGCTCGGAGCCTTTTTCCAGCACCACCACCGAGACATCCTGGCCCTTTTCGGCAGCCAGCTGCTTCAGGCGGATCGCGGTGGCCAGGCCGCCAGGGCCGCCGCCAACGACCACCACGTCGTATTCCATCGATTCACGGGGACCATACTGGGCGATGATTTCTTCGTTTGTCATGGGCTTCTCGTCGGGCGTTTGATAATGGATATTTTGAACAGTACAGGATGCAATGCCCTGTCTGGCTGGCGACTGATTGTATTCATGGAATAGCGACAATCGAACGACCGTTCTATTTTGTTGAGTGGAGAGACTCTAAATGGCTTACAGCATCGACTTGTCCGGCCGGGTGGCCTTCATCACCGGCGCCTCCAGCGGCCTGGGCGCACAGTTCGCCCGCACGCTGGCCCGCGCCGGCGCCGGGGTGGTGCTGGCCAGCCGCCGGGTGGAAAAGCTCAAGGAGCTGCGCGCGCGCATCGAAGGCGAGGGCGGTGACGCCCACGTGATCGAGCTCGACGTAACTGACCACGACTCCATCAAGTCCGCCGTGGCGCACGCCGAGACCGAAATGGGCTCCATCGACATCCTGGTCAACAACTCGGGCGTGAGTACCACGCAGCGCCTGCAGGACGTGACGCCCGAGGACTACGACTTCATCTTCGACACCAACGTGAAGGGTGCGTTCTTCGTGGCGCAGGAGGTCGGCAAGCGCATGCTGGCCCGCTCGCGCGGTGCGGCGCCGGGCAGCTTCACGGGTGGGCGCATCATCAACATCGCCTCGATGGCGGGCCTCAAGGTGCTGCCGCAGATCGGTGCCTACTGCATGAGCAAGGCCGCCGTGGTGCAGATGACCCGCGCCATGGCCATGGAATGGGGCAAGTTCGGCATCAACACCAACGCGATCTGCCCCGGCTACATCGACACCGAGATCAACCACCACCACTGGGACACCGAGCAGGGCAAGAAGCTCATCGCCATGCTCCCCCGCAGACGCGTGGGCAGCCCGCAGGACCTGGATGCCTTGCTGGTCATGCTGGCCAGCGACCAGAGCCATTTCATCAACGGCGCCGTCATCGCCGCCGACGACGGCTTCGCTGTGTAGAAGAGCCCCCCTGAGGCGCTGCGCGCCATCCTCCGAGGGGGACGCCACCGGTGGCCTGGCGGAGCCAGTTCCACGGTGGCACTGGCCTGGGGGCGCGCCAGTTGCAGAGCGCTGGGCGGTACCACCAAACTGGACTATCGATGAAGATTGAAATTCCTGAAGTCAAGAAGCTGGTTTTTGAGATGCGCTTTCCCGTGCGTTAGGGCGACATGGATGCGATGGGCCATGTCAACAACACGGTGTACTTCAGGTACCTGGAGACGGCGCGCATCGACTGGCTGGTGTCGGTGGGCTGCAACCCCGACCCGCAGGGCCAGGGGCCGGTCATCGTCAACGCGTTCTGCAACTTCTACCGGCAGCTGGAGTACCCGGCCGATGTGCTGCTCAAGCTCTACGTGAGCGACCCGGGCCGCACCACGTTCGAGACCTGGGGCACCATGGAGCGCGTGGACCAGCCGGGCGTGGTGTGCGCGGCAGGCGGCGCCACCACCATCTGGGTGGACTTTCCGCGGCAGAAGGCCACGGATCTGCCCGACTGGATGCGGGCGCTCGTCAGTGCCTGATGGGGTATTGAAAATTCAAGCGAAATAGTGCTCTACCGCGCACTGGTAAAGCGCCAGCAGCTATTGAAATAGTAGCATTCCGCTGGGGCTCAGCTCAGCTCAAGTCACCGGCGCCGGGTTGAACAGCACCAGCGCATTGCGCAGCTTCCAGTGTTCGGCCCAGGTCTTCTTGCGGCCGCTGGCCACCTCCAGCACGAGGTGGAACATCTCCCAGCCCACGTCTTCGATGGTCTTCTCGCCGGTGGCGATGGTGCCGGCGTTGACGTCCATCAGGTCGTGCCAGCGGCGTGCCAGGTCGTCGCGCGTGGCGACCTTGATGACGGGCACCTCGGCCAGGCCGTAGGGCGTGCCGCGGCCGGTGGTGAAGACGTGCAGGTTCATGCCGGCTGCCACCTGCAGCGTGCCGCAGATGAAGTCGCTGGCGGGCGTGGCGGCGTAGATCAGGCCCTTATGTTTGAGCTTTTCGCCCGGGGAGATCACGCCGGTGATGGGCGAGCTGCCGCTCTTGACGATGGAGCCCATGGCCTTTTCCACGATGTTGGACAGGCCGCCCTTCTTGTTGCCCGGCGTGGTGTTGGCGCTGCGGTCCACCCGGCCGCGCTGCAGGTAGGCGTCGTACCAGGCCATCTCGCGGATCATGGCCTCGGCCACCTCGGGGGTGGAGGCGCGCGCGGTCAGCTGGTCGATGCCGTCGCGCACCTCGGTCACTTCGCTGAACATCACGGTGGCGCCCGCACGCACCAGCAGGTCGGTGCAAAAGCCCACGGCCGGGTTGGCGGTGACGCCGCTGAAGGCATCGCTGCCGCCGCACTGCACGCCCACGACGAGTTCGCTGGCGGGCACGGTTTCGCGGCGGCGCTGGTTCAGGCGCTGCAGGTGCCGCTCGGCTTGGCGCATCACCGAATCGACCATGGACATGAAGCCCACATGCGCCTCGTCCTGCAGGCACACCACATCCAGCGGGGTGTCTGCCTGCGTGCGTTCGTCCACCAGCGGGATGGTGCCGGGGGGCAGCAGGCGCTCGGGTTGCAGCTTCTCGCAGCCCAGGCTCACCACCATCACCTCGCCGCCGAAGTTGGGGTTCAGGCTGATGTTGCGCAGCGTGCGGATGGGGATCACGGCGTCGGGCGCGTCGATGGCCACGCCGCAGCCGTAGGTGTGGGCCAGGGCGACCACGTCGTCCACGTTCGGGTACTTCGGCAGCAGCTCGGCCTTGATGCGCTGCACCGCGAAATCGGTCACGCCGGCCACGCACTGCACGGTCTCGGTGATGGCCAGGATGTTGCGCGTGCCCACCGAGCCGTCTGCGTTGCGATAGCCCTCGAAGGTGTAGCCCGTGAGCGGCGGTGGCGCAGCCGGCTTCACGGTGGCGATGGGCAGGCCGTCGAGCGAGCGCGCATCGGGCATGTCCAGCAGCTTTTCATGCACCCAGCTGCCGGCCGGGATGGCGCGGATGGCATAGCCGATGGGCATGTTGTAGCGCCGCACCACGCCGCCTTGGGGGATGTCCTGGAGCGCCACCTTGTGCGCCTGGGGCACGGCATCCACCAGCGTCACGCCCGCAGGCAGGGTGGTGCCGGCGGGCAGGCCACCGTCGTTGGCGACGATCGCGACGTTGTCGGCCTCGTGCATCTGGATGCACAGAGGAGGGCGCAAGGGAGTGGTTCTGGCGTTCATGGGGCTGGCTCCTGGGCACGCAGGGCGTGCCGCGGGTTGGATGCGCTGGCGTGTGGGTATTGGGATGGCAGGTTGCTGTCGGTGCGGGAGCGAGCAGGGACGGCGGTCAGGCGCACGGGCCCACCTCGGCGGTCTCGCGCGTCCAGGCGCGGGCCTGGTCCGTGAGCGAAAGGCCCAGGCCTGGGCGGGTAGGCACCAGCATGCGGCCGTCTTTCAGTTCCAGGCGTTCGTTGAACAGAGGCTCCAGCCAGTCGAAATGCTCGACCCAGGGCTCGCTGGGGTACACGGCGCCCAGGTGCACGTGCAGCTCCATCGCGAAGTGCGGGGCCAGCATCACGTTGGCCATCTCGGCCTGCGCCGCGACCTTGAGGAAGGGCGTGATGCCGCCCAGGCGCGGGCCGTCGGGCATGAGGAAGTCGGCGCTGCGGTGGCGGATCAGCTCGCCATGCTCGGCGGCGCTGGTCAGCATCTCGCCGGTGGCGATGGGGGTGTCGAACTGTGCGGCCAGCGCGGCGTGGCCTTCGTAGTCGTAGGCGTCCAGCGGCTCTTCGATCCAG
Source organism: Acidovorax sp. Leaf191 (assembly GCF_001424425.1). Taxonomy (GTDB): domain Bacteria; phylum Pseudomonadota; class Gammaproteobacteria; order Burkholderiales; family Burkholderiaceae_C; genus Acidovorax. The sequence continues at coordinate 55,940 of NZ_LMPT01000019.1, read as the reverse complement.
ATCAGGTTGTACTGCTCGAAGATGCGGCACATGCGCTGGGCGGTGGGGCGGTCCCACTGCTGGTTGGCGTCGACCATGATGGGGGTGGCGTCGCCCAGGTGCTCGCGCATGGCCTGCACCCGCTGGATGTCCAGCGCGCAGTCGGGCTGGCCCACCTTGAGCTTGATGCCGCCGATGCCCCGGTCCAGCGAGGCCCGGGCGTTCACCTTGAGCTGGTCGAGCGGCGTGTGCAGGAAGCCGCCCGAGGTGTTGTAGCAGCGCACGGACTCGCGCTGCGAACCCAGCAGCTTGGACAGCGACAGGTGGGCGCGGCGGGCCTTCAGGTCCCACAGCGCCACGTCGAACGCGCCGATGGCCTGCACGCCCATGCCGCTGCGGCCCACCGAGGCGCCCGCCCAGCACAGCTTGGTCCACAGGCGGGCGATGTCGTTCGGGTCTTCGCCGATGAGCGCGGGGGCGATCTCCCTGGCATGCGCGAACTGGCCGGGGCCGCCGGCGCGCTTGGAGTAGCTCAGGCCCAGGCCCCGGTGGCCGTCGCGGGTCTCGATCTCGGCGAACAGCATCGCGATCTCGGTCATGGGTTTTTGACGGCCGGTCAGCACCTTGGCGTCGCTGATGGGGTGGGCCAGCGGCAGGTAGCACGACGAGAGGCGGATCCAGGCGATGCTGTCGGGGCTCAGCGGGGTGTTGTCGGCGGATGAGAGGGCGGTCATGGCGTTCAAGCGGGGGGCGACGAAAGGACGAAAGGCAAAAAACGGACTGGGAGCAGGGCGATGCGTGCAAGGGAAACCCGCGGCGGCCTGCGCGGGTTTCCCGGCGGCCAGGGGTCAGTCGATGGTGATCTTTCCGGCCTGGATCACGGTCTTCCAGCGGTCGTATTCCTTGCGCTGGAAGGCGGCGAATTCTTCCGGCGTGTTGGCCACCATCTCGAACCCGATGGAGACGAATTGCTCCTTCACCTTGGGGTCGTTCAGCGCTTCCACGAACGCGGCATGGGCCTTCTGGCGCACGGCGGGCGGCAGGCCCTTGGGCGCGACGATGGCTTGCCAGGATGCGACTTCGACGTTCTTCACGCCTGCCTCGGCCAGCGTGGGCAGATCCGGCAGCACGGGCGAGCGCTGGGGGCTGGTCACGGCCAGGGCGCGCATCTTGCCGCCCTTGATGTACTGGATCACGGCGTTGATGTTCTGGAACGACGCGTCCACCTGGCCGCCGATCAGGTCGGTGTGCGCGGGAGCGCCGCCCTTGTAGGGGATGTGCACGCCCTGGGTGCCCGTCTGCTGCCAGAACAGCTCGGCCGTCAGGTGGTCGCTGGAGCCATTGCCGGCGGACGCGAAGCTCATCTTGTGGGGGTTGGCCTTGAGGTGCGCGATCACGTCGGCCACGCTCTTGTGGGGCGAGTTGGCGGGCACCACCAGCACGTTGGGCGAGGCCACGGCCACGGTGATGAAGTCGAAGTCCTTGGTGGGGTCGTAGGGCAGGCTCTTGAGCAGGTGCGGCACGATGACCAGCGGGCCGAGCGACGTGACGAGGAAGGTGTAGCCATCGGCCGGAGCCCGCTGCACGAAGGTGGCGCCGATCGTGCCGGTGGCGCCGGCCCGGTTGTCGACCGTGAACGGCTGCTTGAGCTTGTCGGTCAGGCGGGGGCTCACGGCACGGGCGACCTGGTCGGTGGAGCCGCCGGGCGGGAAGGGCACCACCAGCGTGACGGCCTTGTCGGGCCAGGCGAGGGCCGAGGTGCTCCACGCCGCCATGGCCAGCGCGGCGGTGATCCAAAGTTTCTTCATGCTTGTCTCCTTGATGGTTGAATGACATCGTTGTCATTTTTGGGCGAATGCCAGCATCTGTTTTATTTCTGTCGCCATGAACTCTGTTTTTTTGTTGGCCGGATAAATGATATCGTTGTCATTTCAAAAGTCAATGCGGGGTGATCTGCTGCATGTTTCGCTGGGTGCGGCGCCCAGGGCGCCGGCTGGGCGCGTCCATCGGGGGTGCTTGGCAGGCTCTGCGCGCGGTCTTCGCGCAGGCGGGCAGGGGGGCGGGGCCGCTGCGCTATCTGCTAACGTCGCGCATGGCGAGTCGCGCATGGCGAGTCGCGCTGTGGGTTGTGCCCTGAAGCGCACGGCCGCCAGAGCCCACTGCACTGGCCGTGGCCCCCACCGGCCGCTTCTCGCACCGACATCCGCTTGTCCGCCCCTTCCGCTCTTTCCGCTCTTTCCGCAGTCTCCGCCGTACCCTTCATGAACCTGCCACCGCCCCGCAAGCCCGCCACCCTGCACGACGTCGCCCAGGCGGCCGGCGTCTCGCCCATCACGGCGTCGCGTGCGCTGGGCAACCCCGGCATCGTGTCGGAGAAGACGCGGGCGCGCGTGCAGCAGGCGGTGGAGGCCACGGGCTACATCCCCAATCTGCTGGCCGGCGGGCTCAAGTCCAAGCGCAGCCGCATGGTGGCGGGGATCGTGCCGGCGCTGTCGGTGTCGCAGTTCCTGCCCACGGTGCAGTCGCTCACGGCCACGCTGGCGGAAGAGGGCTACCAACTCCTGCTGGGCCAGACGTTCTACGACGCGCAGCGCGAGATCGATGTGCTCAACGCCATGGTCAGCCGGCAGCCGGACGGCATCGTGATGATGGGCCTGGTGCAGTCCGAAGCCGCGCGCGACCGCCTGCGCAAAGCGGGCGTGCCGGTGGTGGAGACCTGGGACATCAGCGACCGGCCGGTGGACATGGTGATCGGGTTTTCGCACCTCAAGGTCGGCAGTGCGCTGGCGGGGTACTTCCTGTCGCGGGGCTACCAGCGCGTGGGCATCGCCACCGGCGGCGACCAGCGCGCGATGGAGCGGCGCGAGGGTTTTCTGGCCGCCTGGGGCCGCGACGTACCCACGGCCGTGGTGCCTGCGCCCAGCACGCTGCAACTGGGCCGCAGGGCGCTGTGCGAGCTGCTCGCCCGTGAGCCCGGCCTGCAGGCGGTGGTGTGCAGCTCGGACATGCTGGCCCACGGCATTCTGGTGGAGGCCCAGGCGCGCGGCCTGCGCGTGCCGCAGGACCTGGCGATCTCCGGCTTTGGCAATGCGGACTTCAGCGCGCACATGGTGCCGCCCATCACCACCGTGCACGTGGACGGGCCCGTGATCGGCCGCCTGGCAGCGCAGCTCATCATGGACCGCTGCCGCGGCGTGCAGCCGCAGCGCTCGACGTTCGACCTGGGGTTCGAGCTGATCGAGCGGGCCTCCACCGCAGCCGTGCCGGGCTGACGCCGCGGCCGGATCGGCCACGTTGTAAGGGCCCCCGGGCTTGCCGGGGCCGCACCTACTTGTTCTTCTCGCGCGGCAGGCGGCCCATCAGATAGAACTCGGGGTTGGGCTGCATGCCGGCAAAGCTGGCCATGCGGTTCGACAGCCCGAAGAACGCGGTGATGGCCGCGATGTCCCAGATGTCCTCGTCGTCGAAGCCGTGCGGGTGCAGGGCCTCGAAGTCGGCGTCCTCGATCTCGTGCGAGCGCTGGCAGACCTTCATCGCAAAGTCCAGCATGGCGCGCTCGCGCGGGCTGATGTCGGCCTTGCGGTGGTTCACCGCCACCTGGTCGGCAATCAGCGGCTTCTTCTCGTAGATGCGCAGGATGGCGCCGTGGGCCACCACGCAGTACAGGCACTGGTTGGCAGCGCTGGTGGTGGTGACGATCATCTCGCGCTCGCCCTTGGTCAGGCTGCCTTCTTCCTTGAGCATGAGCGCATCGTGGTACGCAAAGAAGGCGCGCCACTCGGCAGGGCGGCGCGCAAACGCCAGGAACACGTTGGGGATGAAGCCGGCCTTTTCCTGCACTTCCACGATGCGTGCGCGGATGTCGTCGGGCAGGGTGTTCAGGTCGGGAAAGGGATAGCGGCTCACGAAGGTCTCCTTGGCTGTGTTGTGTTGTGTCGTGGATGCCAGTATCCGCGATGCATGCGTCGCCCACGCCCCCCGAAACTGGCGCTGGCCATGCCAGTGCACCCGTGGATCCGGCTCCGCCGGTCCACTGGGTGCGTCCCCCTTAGGGGGAAGACGCCGCCAGGCGGCTCAGGGGGGGGTCAAGGATGCCAGTGCGTGGCCCGCACAGGGCTTTGCGCGGGCGCTGCCGTGTTGCCTGCCAGCGCATACGACAGCTGCGTCGCCGCGGCAATCACCGTCTGGGCGAGCGCTTCGAGCTTTTCAGCGGGCAGGCGCGATGCGGGGCCCGAGATGCACACGGACCCCATCAGGCGCCAGTGCATGCCGAACACCGGCGCCGACACCGTGGCCACGCCTTGCTCGCGCTCGCCGATGGACCAGTGGTAGCCCTTCTTGCGGATGTCCTCGTAGGCCTTGCCCGGCTCGCCCGAGAACGCCAGGATCACGCGGCCCGGGGAGCCTTTGTCCAGCGGCAGCCCTTCGCCCATGCGGGCGTGGTGGCGCAGTGCCTGCGGGCCCTCCACGCGTACCAGGCAGGTCCGCACCTGGCCTTCGCGCACGTAAAAGGCCGCGCTTTCGCCCGTGGCGTGGGTCAGCTCGCGCAGCGCGGGCTCCAGCACGTTCTGCACGTCAAAGCCCGCCTGGTAGCGCGCGCCCAGCCAGCCCGCGGCGGGGCCCAGGCGCCAGTCGCCATCCTCGCGCTGCACCATGAAGCCCGACTGCGCCAGCGTGCGCGCCAGGCGCAGCACCGTGGTCTTGTGCAGGCCGCAGCGGCGGCTCAGCTCGGCCAGTGGCAGGCTGGATTCGCCCAGGGCAAAAGCCTCCAGCACCTGCAGGGCCCGGGTGACGGCGATCACACCCGTCGCAGGCTCGGAGTCTGCAGCCCCTGAGGCCTCTGGGGCTGGCGTTGGAGCCGGTGGCTCGGGCGCCGGTGCACGGTGGGCGGCAGGGCGCGCTGGCTTGCTGGGGCTGTTGCTCATGGTGCCATTCGTTTCATTGTGTGCAACGCCATTGTATGGGTTGAAACGTCTGCGTAAAGTCGCGGCCACGGCGCCGGGCCCTCGCAGGTTCTGCGGACCGGCGTGACGACCCACCATAAAACGGAGACAAATCCATGCCAGCTTTTTCATCGCTTTCGCGTGCTGTCGGCGCGCACCTGTGCGCAGCCTTGATGGGCCTTGCCGCAACCGCCGTGCCCGTGGCCGCCCAGGCCCAGGCCGCCTACCCCAACAAACCCATCCGCCTGATCGTGCCGTTCCCACCCGGTGGCGGCACCGACATGATCGCGCGCACCGTGGCGCAAAAGCTCACGGACCAGAACAAGTGGAACGTGATCGTGGACAACCGCCCCGGCGCAGGCGGCAACCTGGGCGTGGACGCCGCGGCCAAGTCGGCCCCCGACGGCTACACGCTGGTCATGGGCCAGACCAGCAATCTGGCGATCAACCCCACGCTGTACCCCAAGCTGCCCTACGACCCCATCAAGGACCTGGTGCCCGTGGCACTGGTGTCGTCGTCGCCCATCGTGATCGCCGCGCCGGCCAATTCGCCGTACAAGACCTTTGCCGACGTGGTGGCCGCATCCAAGGGCAAGCCTGACGCACTCACCCTGGGCTACTCGGGCAACGGCACGGTGGCCCACCTGGCCGGCGAGCTGGCCGAGAACGCGGCGGGCATCAAGCTGCGCCACATCCCCTACAAGGGCGCGGCCCAGGCCATGACGGACCTGGTGGGCGGGCAGATCGATCTGTACATGTCCTCCGTGCCCACGCTGCTGGGCCAGGTGCGCAACGGCAAGCTCAAGGTGCTGGCCATCACGTCGGCCAAGCGCTCGTCGCAGTTGCCGGATGTGCCCACGCTGGCCGAGTCGGGCTACAAGGGCTTCGAGGCCGTGACCTGGTTCGGCATCCTGGCGCCGGCTGGCACGCCCGCGCCCATCGTGGCGCAGCTCAACAAGGCGATCAACCAGGCACTGCAGCACGCCGAAGTGGCCGACAAGCTGCGCTCCGAAGGCGGCGACATCCTGGGCGGATCGGCCGACCAGTTTGGCCAGCTGCTGCGCACCGAAGTGCCGCGCTGGGGCAAGATCGTCAAGGACTCGGGCGCCAGCCTGGACTGACCGGCAGCACCGCCACAGCGACCGCTTCACGTCCCCCCAAGAGTCCGCGCCATGCACCGCGACAGCCTTGTCACGCCTGTGCGTACCGCCCACGCCGTGCGGTTTTCAGCCGGTACTGCCGTGCCGCGCACCCTGGTGCCGGCCGGTGCCTGCGACTGCCATGTGCATGTGTACGACAGCCGCTTTCCGGCCGCGCCGCAGGCCAGGCTGCTGCCGCCCGATGCGTCGGCGCTGGACTATGCAGCGCTGCAGCAGCGCATCGGAACCACGCGGGTGGTGCTGGTCACGCCGTCGACCTACGGCACCGACAACCGCCCGATGCTGGAAGGCCTGACCGCGCTGCGCGCCATGGGCGTGCCAGCCCGTGGCGTGGCGGTGATCGACGGCACCGAGAGCGATGCAGCGCTGCAGCGCCTGCACGCCGCCGGCGTGCGCGGCGTGCGGCTGAACCTGTCGCTGGGCGTGTCGGGCACGGCGGATTCGCTGCTGCCGCTGGCCCGCCGCATCGCGCCGCTGGGCTGGCACCTGCAACTGCTGATGGCGCCCGATGTGCTGATCGCGCAGGCCGATGTGCTGCGCCAGTTGCCCGTGCCGGTGGTGTTCGACCACTTCGGCCGCATCGCTCCCGCGCAGGCGGGGCGGCACCCCGCCCATGCGCTGCTGCTGGCGCTGCTGCAGGGCGGGCAGGCGTGGGTCAAGCTGTCGGGCGGCTACATCGTGAGCGAGCAGCACTCGGTGGAAGACCCCGCGCTCGACACCCTGGCTGCCAGCTACCTGCGCTGCGCGCCCCACCGCGTGGTGTGGGGCAGCGACTGGCCGCATGCCACCGCATCGGCCGGCGTGCAGCCCCTGCCCGACGACGCCCGCCAGGTGGACCGGCTGGCCGACTGGGCGCGCGAGGCTGGCGACAGCAGCGCCACGCTGCAGCGCGTGCTGGTGGACAACCCGGCCGCGCTCTACGGCTTCACGCCGACCAATTCTTCATTGCCTTGACGACACCGGGAGACCTGCCCATGACCGAATCCGCAACCCCCACCCCATCGGCCGGCCTGCCGCGCCGCAGCGTGCTCGCCGCCAGCGGTGCCGCGCTGCTGGCCCCCTGGCTGGCCGCCCCGGCACTAGCCCAGGGTGACTGGCCCGCCGGCCGTGTCATCACCTGGGTGGTGCCGTACCCCCCGGGCGGCAGCACCGACGTGCTGGGCCGCAATGTGGCGCAGCGCATCGGCGCGGCGCTGTCCACCAACGTGATCGTGGACAACAAGGCCGGTGCCACCGGCACCATCGGCGCGGCCTTCGTCGCCAAGGCGGCGCCCGATGGCACCACGCTGCTGGGCACCTCCATCGGGCCGCAGGCGATCGCGCCGCACCTGATGGGCAAGCTGCCGTACGACCACATCACGGCGTTCGAGCCCGTGGTCATCATCGGCACCATTCCGCACATTTTGGTGGTGGGCATGGACCAGCCGTTCAAGACGGTGGCTGACCTGCTGGCCGCTGCCAAGGCCCAGCCGGGCAAGCTCGCCTTCGCCTCGGGCGGCAACGGCACCATCTTGCAGATGCAGGGCGAGCTGCTGCAGCAGCAGACCGGCGCGCGCTTCATCCACGTGCCCTACAAGGGCGACACCCCGGCGCTGCAGGACACGCTGGCCAGCCAGGTGCAGTTCATGTTCGCGCCGGCGGCCGCCGCGCTGCCGCATGTGCAGGCGGGCAAGCTGCGCGCGCTGGCCGTCACCTCGGCCCAGCGCCTCAAATCCCTGCCGGCCGTGCCGACGATGGCCGAGGTGGGCATGAAGGACTTCGTGGTGGAGCAGTGGCAGGCCGTGTTCGCGCCGGCCAAGACGCCCACCGCCGTCGTGTCGCGCCTGAACCAGGAGATCAACAAGGCCCTGAAGGACCCCGCCGTGGTCGCCCTGGCCGACAAGCTGGGCGTGACGCTGGTGGGCGGCACGCCCCAGCAGCTGGGCGACCTGCAAAAGGCCGACTCCGCCAAGTGGGCCAAGGTCATCAAAGACGGAAACATAAAAGCTGAGTGAGACGGCTTTTGCACCGGCATTGCCTGCACGCACCCCTTCTTCATTTTTCAAACGGACAGAACACCATGAGCCAACTCCCCGACATCATCCGTGACATCGACCGCGTGAGCGCCGACGTCGTGCGCAAAGCCGCGACCTTCCAGGCCGCCATCCTGGCCGACGTGGCGGGCCGCCGCGGCACCATGCACGGCCGCGTGACCCCGGTGCACCAGGGCATGAAGGTCGCAGGCCCGGCCTTCACCGTGGAAGTGCGCCCCGGCGACAACCTGATGATCCACGCTGCCATTGCGCTGGCCCAGCCGGGCGACGTGCTGGTGATCGACGGCAAGGGCGACCTGACCGCCGCGCTCATGGGCACGCTGATGCTCAGCGCCTGCAAGAAGCGGGGCCTCGCCGGCGTGATCGTGGATGCCGCCATCCGCGACAAGCTCGAGATCCTGGAGCTGGACTTCCCCGTGTTCAGCGCGGGCTTCAACCCCGCCGGCCCCACCAAGTACGTGCCCGGCCGCATCAACCACCCCATCTCTGCCGGCGGCGCCACCGTGAACCCCGGCGACCTGGTGGTGGGCGATGCCGACGGCGTGGTCGTGATCGAGCGCGCCAAGGCCCCCGGCATGATGGCCCTGGCCGACAAGAAGGTGGCCGACGAGGCCGCCCGCATTGAGGCCATCGCCCGTGGCGACACGGCCTCCAAGTGGCTGCCCGCCGCGCTGCGTGCGGCGGGTGTGCTGGCGGAAGGGGAATCGCTGTGAGCACCAACCCCACCATCATCGTCACGGGCGCCGACCTGGCGCAGCAGGCGCTCGGCCTGCTCACCGGCTACGACATCGTCTACGCCGGCAAGACGCCGACCGAAGACGACCTGGTCGCCCTGGCCAGGCAACACGACCCGGTGGCCATCATCGTGCGCTACGGCAAGGTGGGCCCGGCCGTGATGGACGCGGCGCCTTCGCTCAAGGTGATCTCCAAGCACGGCAGCGGCACCGACACCATCGACAAGGTGGCGGCCCAGGCGCGCGGCATCGAGGTGGTGGCCGCCGTGGGCGCCAATGCCGCGGCCGTGGCCGAGCAGGCGCTGGCGCTGCTGCTGGCCTGCGCCAAGTCGGTGGTGCAGCTGGATGCGCGCATGCATGCCGGCCACTGGGACAAGGCCACGCACAAGAGCCTGGAGCTCGGCGGCCGCACGGTGGGCCTGGTGGGCCTGGGCGCCATCGGCATGCGCTTTGCCAAGATGGCCGACGCGTTGGGCATGCGCGTGATCGGCTTCGACCCATTCGCCAAGAACCTGCCCGACTACGTGCAGAGCGTGAGCCTGGAGACCATCTGGCGCGAAGCGGACGCCGTGTCCCTGCACTGCCCGCTGACCGACGAGAACCGCGGCATGCTGAACGCCGCCACGCTCGCTCAGTGCAAGCGCGGCGTGATCGTGGTGAACACCGCGCGCGGCGGCCTCATCGACGAAGCCGCGCTGCTCGCAGCCGTGCGCTCGGGCCAGGTGATGGCGGCGGGCCTGGACAGTTTTGCGGTGGAGCCCATGGTGGCCGGCCACCCGTTCCAGGGCGAGAAGAATTTCATCCTCAGCCCGCACATCGGCGGCGTGACGAGCGACGCCTACGTGAACATGGGCGTGGGTGCGGCCACGAACCTGCTGGCAGTGCTGGCCCGCGAGACGCCAGCGATGCGTGCCGCGTAGGCATGGCAGGGAAAGCCCTGCGAACAAGATTCTGAATAAAAAATGGCCTCTACCGCTTGTCCATCAAGCGGTTATAGCTATTTTATTGATAGCATTTGGGCTGAATGCCCGCATGAACGATGGATCGGAGACAAGACATGTTGCGTTTTCTCAAACCCCTGATCACCGCCTGCGCCCTGGCCACGGGCCTGGCCCATGCCGCGTTCCCCGAGGGCCCGATCACCATCGTCGTGCCGTATGCGCCCGGCGGTGCGGCCGACGCCGTGGCCCGCGTGCTGGCCACGCGCCTGGGTGCCAGGCTGGGCACCAGCGTGATCGTGGACAACAAGGCCGGCGCCAGCGGCACCATCGGCGCCAGCTACGTGGCAAAGGCCAATGCGGATGGCTACACGGTGCTGTACGACGCCACGCCGTACTCCATCAACCCGCACCTGTTCCCCAAGATGCCGTATGCCGCCAACGCGCTGCAGCCGCTGTCGCTGGTGCTGCTGGCGCCCAACGTGCTGATCGTGAAGGCGGACTCGCCGCTCAAGAACATCAACGACCTGGTCGCCCGGGCCAAGGCGGCGCCGGGCAAGCTCAACTTCGCCTCGGGCGGCAGCGGGACGGTGCAGCGCCTGGCGGCCGAGCTGATGCGCCAGCAGCTGAACCTGGACATGGTGCACGTGCCCTACAAGAGCGGCGGCCCCGCCATCACCGACGTGATGGCCGGCCAGGTGGACTTCATGTTCGGTACCGTGGCCGCCACCTACCCGCACGTGTCGGGCGGCAAGCTGCGCGCACTGGCCGTGTCGGCACCCGAACGGTCCAAGCGCCTGCCCGACGTGCCCACGGTGGCCGAGACGGTGATCCCCGGCTACGAAGCATATGAATGGAACGGCCTGTTCCTGCCCGCAGGCACGCCCGAACCCATCGCTGCCAAGCTGCGCGAGGCCGTGCAGGAGGTGATGAAGGAAGACGAGCTCAAGCAGCGCCTGGCCGACATGGGCGCGCAGCCCGTGGGCTCCACGCCCGCCGAGTTCGCGGCCTTCCTCAAGAAGGAAGACAGCAAGTGGGGCGATGTGGTGCGCAAGGGCAACATCAAGCTGGACTGATCGCCCATGGTCCTGCCGTTGCGCGATGCCATGCCGCATGGATGCGGTGGGGGCCGCCTCGTCGACAACCCGGCGCGGCGGTATGGTTTCGGCGCTCCTGCCTGAACGACAAGAAAGACACCGCCATGTTTCTGCTGCAACCACCCCAGGTCCGTGACCTGGATGTGTTCACCGCCATGCCCGACCACTTTCGCCGCCGCGAGCGCAGCGAGTGGGCCGATGCCAACCGGGGCGGCACCGTCACCGATTCGTTTCTGGAGGGCCCGGTGTTCGACGACGCAGGCCACCTGTACGTGACCGACATCCCGTGGGGCCGCATCTTTCGCATCAGCCCAGAGGGCGCGTGGACGCTGGTGGCCGAGTACGACGGCGAGCCCAACGGCATGAAGTTCATGGACGCCGGCACGCTGCTGATCACCGACTACAAGAACGGCCTCATGCGCCTGGATGTGGCCACCGGCACCGTCACGCCGCACCTGGAGCGCCGCAATAGCGAGCGCTTCAAGGGCGTGAACGATTTGATCTTCGACGCCGACGGCAACCTGTATTTCACCGACCAGGGGCAGAGCGGCCTGCACGACCCGAGCGGCCGCCTGTACCGCCTGCGCCCGAACGGCCAGCTCGACCTGCTGCTGGCCAATGTGCCCAGCCCCAACGGCGTGGCCCTGTCGCCCGACGGGCGCGTGCTGTACCTGGCCGCCACGCGCGGCAACTGCGTGTGGCGCGTGCCGCTGTTGCCCGACGGCAGCGTGGCCAAGGTGGGGCAGTTCTTCACGTCCTACGGGCCCAGCGGCCCCGATGGGCTGGCCGTGGATGCGCCGGGCCGGCTGCTGGTGGCCAACCCGGGCCTGGGCTATGTCTGGGTGCTCAACCACCGGGCCGAGCCCGAGCTGGTGCTGCGCGGGCCGGCGGGGGCGTCGACCACGAACCTGGCGTTTGGCAGGGAGGGCGGGGAGGGCGGCCGGACGGTGTTCGTGACCGATTCGACCCACGGCCGCATCCTGCGCGCCCGGCTGGATGCGCCGGGGCTGCCGCTGCACCGCCCGGCCGGGGCTGAGCGGCGGTTGGAGTCGGTTTACTGCGCTGCAGCGACCTTGGCCGCGCCACGGTAGCGCGACAGCCAGTGGGCATACGGCGCGGGCAGCGTGGTCCATTCGGGCTTGGGCGCGCCCAGCACCTGTGCCAGGTGGTAGGTGTAGTGCGGGTTGGACAGGTGGGCGCGGCCGATCATCACCAGGTCCATCTGGCCGCCGGCCACTGCGCGTTCGGCAATGTGCGGGTCGTCGATGCCCCATGACGAGGCCACGGGCAGGCCGGCCTCGCTGCGCACGCGCTGGGCCACCGGGGCCAGGAAGGCGGGCGTGGCCCAGGGGATCTGCGTCTCTGCGATCACGAAATTGGCGCTGACGTTGACCATGTCCAGGCCGCGCTCGCGCATCTGGCGCACCAGCTCGATGGACGCGGCCACGGTTTCCTCGTCGCGGCCGTCGTATTCGATCACGCCGAAACGTGCCGTGAGCGGCAGGTGCGCGGGCCAGACCTTGCGCACGGCCTCCACGGTTTCCAGCAGAAAGCGTGCGCGGTTGTCGAAGCTGCCGCCGTACTGGTCGGTGCGCTGGTTGCTGTGGGGCGAGAAGAAGCTCTGCGCGAGGTAGCCGTGGGCAAAGTGCAGCTCCAGCCATTCAAAGCCCGCGGCCAGCGCACGGCGGGCGGCGGCGACGAAATCGGCCTGCACGCGGGCAATGTCCTCCAGCGTCATGGCCTTGGGCACGCGGGGCAGGTCGCCGCCGTAGGCAATGGCGGACGGGGCGATGGGCTGCCAGGCACGCGGGTCGCTTTCGGGAATGTGGTCGTCGCCTTCCCACGGGCGCTGGGCGCTGGCCTTGCGCCCGGCGTGGCCGATCTGAATGCCGGGCACGGCGCCAGCGGCCTTGATGTTGGCGGCGATGCGGGCCAGGCCTTCGACCTGCTGGTCGTTCCACAGGCCGGTGCAGGCCGGGGTGATGCGGCCTTCGGGCGACACGCCGGTGGCCTCGACGATCACGAGGCCTGCGCCGCCACGGGCAAGGCCGGCGTAGTGCGCCTGGTGCCATTCATTGGTCAGGCCGTCGGTGGCGCTGTACTGGCACATCGGCGGGACCGCGATGCGGTTGCGCAGGGTGACGCTTTGGAGCTGGAACGGGGTGAACAGGGCAGACATGCAGCTTTCTTTCTTGTGGGAGGCTGAAAAGGGGGTGAAGCGGGAGGGCCAAAACTAGTCATGGCCACACACGGTGAGGATGGTGGGTACGATGCAGCCATAAACCAAATCGATATTTCTTATTCTTGAAATCATGGCGATCGATATCAGGGCCATGGACCTGAACCTGCTCAAGGCGCTGGATGCCTTGCTCGACGAGCGCAGCGTGACCCGCGCCGCCCGGCGCCTGTCCCTGACACAGCCGGCAGTGAGCGGCATGCTGACCCGTCTGCGCGAAAGCTTCGACGACCCGCTTTTCGTGCGCACGCAGCGCGGCATCACGCCCACCTTGCGGGCGCAGGAGCTGGCCGCGCCCGTCAAGGAATTGCTGGGCGGGATCGAGTCCTTGCTGCAGCCCCGGGCGTTCGACCCGGCAACGGCGCAGATGACTGTCCACCTCGCTTCCACCGACTATGCGCTGCAGGCGGTGGTCGTACCGTTTCTGGCCCTGCTGCGGCGGCATGCGCCCGGCGTGCGTGTGGCCGTGGTGCCTGCCCAGCACCTGCCGGTGTACGAGCGGCTGGAGCGCGGCGATATCGACCTGGCCCTGATCAGCCCGGAGAACACCGCTCCCGACCTGTATGCCCGCCACCTGTTCGACGAGCGCTATGTGTGCGTGATGCGCGAGGGACACCCGGACGCCAGGGGCGGCGCGCTGTCGCTGGACCGCTTCTGCGCGCTGGACCATGCGCTCATCTCGTACACTGGCGGCAGCTTCTGCGGCGTGACGGACGAGGTGCTGGCACGCCTGGGCCGGTCGCGGCGGGTGGTGCTGTCCATCACCAGCTTTCTGGTGCTGCCGGAGATCCTGCGCAACAGCGACATGATTGCGGTGGTGCCGCAGCGGGTCGTGGCCGATGCCCGTGGGCTGGTGGTGCTGGAGCCACCGGTGGCGATTCCGGGCTTTGTGAAAACCGCCGCCTGGCACGAGCGCACCCACCGCTCACCAGGGCACCGCTGGGTGCGCTCCGTGCTGTTTGACACTTGCGGGTGCGAGGAGGCCGGGAGCCCGCTGCGCTTGCCGTGATTGATTAGATAAAAGCTATTGAATCAATCGAAACGATTGTCTTTTAAAGAGGGTCTGCATTCCTTAGCATCGGTCGCTCATCAGCCACAACAAGGAGTGCCCCATGACGCAAGAAAGCAAGTGCCCGTTCGACCACAACCAAACCGCCGCGCCCAAGGGCCGGGGTAATGCGGACTGGTGGCCCAACCAGCTCAACCTGCGCCCCCTGAACCAGAGCTCGCCCCTGGTGGACCCCATGGGTGATGGCTTCAACTACGCCGAAGAGTTCAAGAGCCTGGACCTGGCCGCGGTGAAGGCCGACCTGCACGCGCTGATGACCGACTCGCAGGACTGGTGGCCGGCCGACTTCGGCCACTACGGTCCACTCTTCGTGCGCATGGCCTGGCACAGCGCCGGCACCTACCGCCTGGCCGATGGCCGCGGCGGCGCCGGGGCAGGGCAGCAGCGTTTTGCGCCCCTGAACAGCTGGCCCGACAACGCCAACCTGGACAAGGCCCGCCGCCTGCTCTGGCCCATCAAGCAGAAATACGGCCGCAAGATCTCGTGGGCGGACCTGATGATCCTCACGGGCAACGTGGCTCTGGAATCGATGGGCTTCAAGACCTTCGGCTTTGCCGGTGGCCGCCCCGACGTGTGGGAACCCGATGAAAACGTGTACTGGGGCGCAGAGACCACCTGGCTGGGCGGCGACAAGCGCTACAGCGGCGAGCGCGACCTGGCCAAGCCCCTGGCCGCCGTGCAGATGGGCCTGATCTACGTGAACCCCGAAGGCCCGAACGGCAACCCCGACCCCCTGGCCGCAGCGCGCGACATCCGCGACACCTTTGCCCGCATGGCCATGGACGACGAAGAAACCGTGGCGCTGATCGCCGGCGGCCACACCTTCGGCAAGACCCACGGCGCGGGCGACGCGGCCCTGGTGGGCCTGGAGCCCGAAGGCGGCGGCATCGAGGACCAGGGCTTCGGCTGGATCAGCAAGCACGGCAGCGGCTTTGGTGGCGACGCCATCACCAGCGGCCTGGAAGTCACCTGGACGACGACACCCACGAAGTGGAGCAACAACTTCTTCGAGAACCTGTTCGGCTTTGAGTGGGAGCTGACCAAGAGCCCCGCAGGCGCCCACCAGTGGACGGCCAAGAATGCCGAGGCGTCCATCCCGCATGCGCACGACCCGTCCAAGAAGCTGCTGCCCACCATGCTGACCACCGATTTGTCGCTGCGCTTCGATCCGGCCTACGAGAAGATCTCGCGCCGATTCCTCGACAACCCCGACCAGTTCGCCGACGCGTTTGCCCGTGCCTGGTTCAAGCTGACCCACCGCGACATGGGCCCGCGCTCGCGCTACCTGGGCGCAGACGTGCCGGCCGAGGTGCTGGTGTGGCAAGACCCGGTGCCGGATGTGGACCATGCGCTGGTCGACGCACAGGACGTGGCGGCGCTCAAGGCCCAGGTGCTGGCATCGGGCCTGTCGATCGCCGAGCTGGTGTCCACCGCCTGGGCGTCGGCCTCCACCTTCCGGGGTGGCGACAAGCGCGGCGGTGCCAACGGTGCCCGCATCCGTCTGGCGCCGCAAAAGGACTGGGAGGTGAACCAGCCCGCGCAGCTGGCCAAGGTGCTGGGCCAGCTCGAAGCGATCCAGCAGGCCTTCAATGCTGCGCAGCAGACCAGCGGCAGCGGCAAGAAGATCTCGCTGGCCGACCTGATCGTGCTGGCCGGTGGCGCCGCGGTGGAAGCCGCAGCGAAGAAGGCCGGGCAGGACGTGACGGTACCGTTCACGCCAGGCCGCACCGATGCATCGCAGGAGCAGACCGATGTGCCATCGTTCGAGGTCATGGAACCTGTGGCCGATGGTTTCCGCAACTATGTGAAGCCCGGCCTGGAAGGCGCCGTGGCCGAGCTGCTCATCGACCGGGCCAACCAGCTCACGCTGACCGGGCCCGAGATGACGGTGCTGGTGGGCGGCCTGCGGGTGTTGGGTGCCAACGTGGCGGCCGCGTCGGCGCACGGCAACTTCACGCAGCGCCCGCAGACGCTGAGCAACGACTTCTTCGTGAACCTGCTGGACATGCGCACCAAGTGGCAGAAGTCTGCCTCGGCCCCCGGCGTGCTGGAAGGCGTGGACCGCAGCGGCGGCACCCCGAAGTGGACGGGCACCGTGGCCGACCTGGTGTTCGGCTCCAACTCGCAACTGCGCGCCCTGGCTGAGGTGTATGGCAGCAGCGATGCGCAGGCGGTGTTCGTGCAGGACTTCGTCAAAGCCTGGACCAAGGTGATGAACCTTGATCGATTTGACGTGGCGTGATGATGCCCAGCGCCGCTGAGTGAGCGCTAGTAGCCTGCTGTTCACTCAATACAAACCAACGCCGCGCAGCCCATGGCTTGCGCGGCGTTGGTGTTTGTGGGCATCGCTACCATTGATCGGTTGCCGAACCGACCATTCCGAAACCATGAAGGAGAAGACCGCATGACACAGACCCCCGCATCGAAGGACTACGAACAAGGCCTGGCCACCCGTCGCCAGGTCATGGGCGACGACTACGTGGACCGCGCGCTGGGCAATGCCACGGCGTTCACCCAGCCCATCCAGGAGTTCATCACGCGCAACGCCTGGGGCGACGTGTGGCAGCGGCCCGGGCTGGACCGCCGCACGCGCAGCATGATCACCGTGGCCATGCTGATCGCCATGGGCAAACAGCACGAACTCAAGGCCCACGTGCGCGGCGCGCTCAACAACGGTGTGACGGCCGAGGAGCTGCAGGAGTTGCTGCTGCACGCGAGCATCTATTGCGGCTTGCCCAGCGCCGTGGACGCATTCCGCACGGCTGCCGAAGTGGTTGACGGACCCATGAAGGGGTAACGGACAGGAGGTTCAAAACCGAGTCCTGCGATCTGCACGCGGCCTTTGCCACTGGCGCGATCCACGCCAGTGCACCCGTGGAACTGGCTTTGCCAGGCCACCGGGTGCGGCCCCCTTGGGGGAAGACGCGAAGCGGCTCAGGGGGGCTTGTTAACTCCCAGCGAGGAGTTTCTGCACCAGGTCGGCCGCGGTGGAGGCGTTGTACTTGCGCATGAGCCGCGCCCGGTAGATCTCCACCGTGCGGTGGCTGATCTCCAGCGCCTTGCCGATCTCCTTGGACGTGAGCCCTTCGAGCAGCCGGGCGGCCACCTCGCGCTCGCGGCCGGTCAGTTCGGCCTTCACCGGGCGTTGGGCCGACAGGTCTTCGAAGCTCCAGATGCCCGAGGCATGCGGGTCGGCGCGGTTCAAGGCGCGGCCCGACACATGGCACCAGAAGACCTCGCCGTTGGCGCGCTTCATGATGCGGTTGTCGGCGTAGTGGCCCTTGGCGTTCAGGATGGGCTCCATGTGCGCGCCCAGGCGTTCGTACTCGTCGGCGCTGGGGTACAGGACCTGGAACGACTGGCCGATCAGCACCTCGCGCGAGGCGCCGAACATCTCGCAGACATGCCGGTTGCAGTCCACCATGGTGCGGTTGCGCGACAGCACCAGGCCCACGGGCGCCATGTCGAAAGCCAGCCGGTAATCAACGTCCATGGTACAAGTCTTTACGAGAAACTACTTATGCAGATACGTAGTATCGTAGCGCATCCCAATTCATAAGGAGATCGTGGTGAACAAGATATTCCCCTCGGCCGCCGAAGCCCTGCAGGGCGTCGTGGCAGACGGTCAGCTCATGGCCGTTGGCGGCTTCGGTTTGTGCGGTATTCCAGAGGCCTTGATCGACGCGCTGCGCGATTCGGGCGCGAAGAACCTCACCGTGATCTCCAACAACGCTGGCGTGGACGGCTTCGGCCTGGGCAAGCTGCTCGAGACGCGCCAGATCAAGAAGATGATCTCGTCGTACGTGGGCGAGAACAAGGAGTTCGAGCGCCAGTACCTGGCCGGCGAGCTGGAACTGGAATTCACGCCCCAGGGCACGCTGGCCGAAAAGCTGCGCGCGGGCGGCGCGGGCATTCCGGCCTTTTTCACCAAAACGGGCGTGGGCACCATCGTGGCCGACGGCAAGGAACTGCGCGAGTTCGATGGCGAAACCTATGTGATGGAGCGCGCCCTGGTGCCCGAGGTCTCCCTGGTCAAGGCCGACGTGGCCGACAAGTCGGGCAACCTGCGCTTCAACCTCACCGCGCGCAACTTCAACCCCGCAGCCGCCACTGCCGGCAAGGTCTGCATCGTCGAGGTGGAAAAGATCGTGGAAGTGGGCGAACTGGCCCCCGACGACATCCACCTGCCCGGCATCTACGTGCACCGCATCGTGCTCAATGCCAACCCGGAAAAGCGCATCGAGAAGCGCACGATCACGGAAAAGAAAGAAGGAGCCTGAACCATGCCCTGGACCCAAGACCAGATGGCCGCCCGCGCGGCCCAAGAACTCGAAGACGGCTTCTATGTGAACCTGGGCATCGGCATTCCCACGCTGGTGGCCAACTTCACGGGCGACAAGGAAGTGTGGCTGCAGTCCGAAAACGGCATGCTGGGCATCGGCCCCTTCCCGACCGACGACAAGGTGGACCCGGACCTCATCAACGCTGGCAAGCAGACCGTGACGACGATCAAGGGATCGTCCATCTTCGGCAGCGACCAGTCGTTCGCCATGATCCGCGGCGGCAAGATCAACCTGTCCATCCTGGGCGCGATGCAGGTCAGCGAAAAGGGCGACCTGGCCAACTGGATGATCCCCGGCAAGATGGTCAAGGGCATGGGCGGCGCGATGGACCTGGTGGCCGGCGTCAAGCGCGTGATCGTGCTCATGGAGCATGTGGCCAAGAAGAAGGACGGCACCGAAGACCTCAAGATCCTGCCCGCCTGCACGCTGCCATTGACCGGCGTGGGCGTGGTGGACCGCATCATCACCGACCTGGCCGTGCTGGATGTGACGCCCGAGGGGCTCAAGGTGGTCGAACTGGCACCGGGCGTGACCTTCGAGGCGCTGCAGGCCAAGACGGGTGTGACGTTGATCGCTTGATGGTGTGATCGCAGGGCTTCGCTCAACGCAGCGCCGCCCTGGAAAACATCCGGTCGCCGCAGGTGCGGCGCCAAAAAAAACGGGCTCCGAATGGAGCCCGTTTTTGATGGCCGTCAGCCGAATTACATCGCGCTGATTTCGCCCGAAGGGATCGTGCCGGTGCGCACGGCTTCAGCAGCCTGGGCACGCACAGCAGCGCGGTCGGCCGTGGACTTGTAGGTCACGACGCGCGAACCAGCAGGCTCGATGCTGCGGGTCTGGGCAACGGTGGAGGCTTCGGCAGCCACTTC
>NZ_LMPT01000019.1:0-36522 GCF_001424425.1 Acidovorax sp. Leaf191 | reverse complement strand
GCGAAGCATCGGCTTCGTCAGCGTGGGCACCGAAGGCAGCGAAAGCGGACACAGCGGCGATGGAGAGGAAACGTGCAGTCTTGTTCATGATGAAAGTCCAGTGTATTTTTTAGAAGTCAGGTTTTTTATGGAGAGAGTCAGGAAGCTGAATCCGTCGGATCCAGATCAGCCTTGCTCACCCGAAGGGATCTGGCCGGTGCGCACAGCGTCGGCAGCCTGGGCACGCACCGCAGCGCGGTCAGCCGTGGACTTGTAGGTCACGACGCGCGAACCAGCAGGCTCGATGCTGCGGGTCTGGGCAACGGTGGAGGCTTCGGCAGCCACTTCRGCGCGGGTGCGGTTSGTKTCGAACTTSGTGGCGAATTGCGAAGCATCGGCTTCGTCAGCGTGGGCGCCGAAGGCAGCGAAAGCGGACACAGCGGCGATGGAGAGGAAGCGTGCGGTCTTGTTCATGATGAAGTCCTTGAAGTTAAAAAAAGCGTCTCAAAAAAGCCGGTAACCAGTGCAGGAACGAAAGGTGTCCATCGCCAGATCCCGGGTTCGGTGAGTCGCCTTGCGGGTTCGGCTCATCGATGGGATGAACTGTACGCCGGGGCTGTTCAGAGAAAAACCATCTGGTCGCAAACTGACTGTTCCGGTATTGGAAACAATCACTGGAGCCAAGGGTTGCCGTTTGTGCAGGGCGTCTTGCGATGCGGTCAGCGGCAACTGGGGGCGGCTCTTACCACCAGGGGTTGAACTCAGGAGAGGTGCGTTGAACATGGGCTCCATCGTGCCCATGACTGCGTGTTGCGTCGTCTCGTCGCGGTTTCGGTTCTTTTCAGTTTGTTTCGCTGCGGGCCGAATGCAACAGCCACGAAACAACTGATTGGTCGGATCCCCTACAAAGCGCCGCAAATCGGGCTTGCGCGGGTTGCGCTGACGGGGCTTATGGGCTGAAATCTCTCTGTACCTGTTCCAGGTTTCAGAGGGAGGTTCCATGACCATCGTCTCCAAGATTCTCGAGGCCAAGCCCGACGCCACCGTGCACACCATCCGGCCCACCGATTCGGTGCTGGCGGCCTTGCAGCTCATGGCTGACAAAGGCATCGGTGCGCTGGTGGTCACCGAGGGCGATGCCATCGTGGGCATCTTCACCGAGCGCGACTATGCGCGAAAGATCGCCCTGCTGGGCCGCACCTCGGCGGCCACCATCGCGCGCGATGTGATGACCTCGGCCGTGCGTTTCGTGCGGCCCGACCAGACCAGCGAGCAGTGCATGCAGATGATGAGCACCGGCCGCCTGCGACATCTGCCCGTGGTGGACAACGGCAAGCTGGTCGGCATGATTTCCATCGGCGACCTGGTCAAGGACATCATCTCCGAGCAGAAATTCATCATCGAGCAGCTGGAGCAGTACATCACCGGCAGTCATTGACGAGCCCTTCGAGGCGCTGCGCGGGGCGCCGCCCCAGTGGCGGTGCGGCCCTTGCACGGCGGCGGCGGCTTGGGCCGCGCGCGTTCAACCTGCGGTGCGTGTCAGCGCCGAATGAAAAAGGCGCTGACCGGGACCGGCCAGCGCCTGGGGTGTTGCGCTGCCACGCGCTGGCAGCGCCGGGGCTTCAGGCCGCTTTCTCGACGTGCCCTTGGCGCGTGTACAGAAAATCGATCACGGCCTTGCGGTAGTGCACGTACTGCGCGTCTTCGGCCAGCTCCACGCGGCGGCGGGGGCGGGGCAGGTCGACGGCCAGCACCTCGCCAATCGTGGCGGCGGGCCCGTTGGTCATCATCACGATCTTGTCGGACAGCAGCACGGCCTCGTCCACATCGTGCGTGACCATGACCACGGTGCTCTGCGTGCGCGCCACGATCTCCAGCAACTCGTCCTGCAGCTTGGCGCGCGTCAATGCGTCCAGGGCGCCGAAGGGCTCGTCCATCAGCAGCACCTGCGGTTCCATCGACAGGGCGCGGGCGATGCCCACGCGCTGCTTCATGCCGCCCGAGATTTCGCCGGGGCGCTTTTGCGCTGCCGGCGTCAGGCCGACGAGCGCCAGGGCCGCATCGGTGCGGGCCTTGAGCTGCGCCTTGCTTTCCTTGCCGCCGAATACGCGTTCCACCGCCAGGTAGATGTTGTCGAAGCAGGTCAGCCACGGCAGCAGCGAGTGGTTCTGGAACACCACCGCGCGCTCGGGGCCCGGGCCCTTGATCTCCTTGTTGGCGCACAGCAGCGCGCCGTTGGTGGGTGTGGTCAGGCCCGCGATCAGGTTGAGCAGCGTGGACTTGCCGCAGCCCGAGTGGCCGATCAGCGCGACGAACTCCCCCTTGGCGATCGTGAGGTTGATGTTCTTGAGCGCCGGGAACAGGCCCTTGGCGGTCTTGAAGGTCTGCTCCACGCCATGGACTTCGATGAACTTGGTGGTGAGAGAGGTGTGCATGAGGAACTCCTGGTTGTTTCAAGGCCCGCAGTGGCCCCGGCTTGGCCGGACCGCTGGGGGGCGCCTGAGGGGATGACGCGCCGCAGGCGCGGCTCAGGGGTGGGTCAGGTCTTGACTTCTTCGAAGGTGAACGCAGTGGCCAGCTTGATGAGCGCAAACTCCAGCACCAGCCCGACGATGCCGATCACGAAGATCGCGATGATGATGTTCTTGACGTTCAGGTTGTTCCACTCGTCCCACACCCAGAAGCCGATGCCGACGCCGCCGGTCAGCATCTCGGCCGCCACGATCACGAGCCATGCAGTGCCCACGGCCAGGCGCACGCCGGTCAGCATGTAGGGCAGCACGGCGGGGAAGAGGATCTTGGTGGCGATCTTCCACTCCGACAGGTTCAGCACGCGGGCCACGTTCATGTAGTCCTGCGGCACGCGCTGCACGCCCACGGCGGTGTTGATGATCATGGGCCAGATGGAGCAGATGAAGATGGTCCAGATGGCGGCCGGGTTGGCGCCCTTGAAGACCAGCAGGCCGATGGGCAGCCAGGCCAGGGGCGACACGGGGCGCAGCAAGCTGATCAGCGGGTTGAACATGCGCGACAGGAAGTTGAAACGCCCGATCACGAAGCCCGCCGGAATGCCCACCAGCGCCGCCATGCCGAAGCCGATGGCCACGCGCTCCAGCGACATCAGCACGTTCCAGCCCACGCCCTGGTCGTTGGGGCCGTTGCGGTAGAACGGGTTGCTGAAGATCTCCAGCGCCTGCTTCCAGGTCTCCACGGGGCTGGGGATGCTGCCGCCGGTGGTGGTGGACACCACCGCCCACAGGCCGATGAGCAGGCCCAGGCCGCACAGCGGTGGCAGCACGGCCATCCAGAAGCTGCGTGACAGCGCAGCCCAGTCACGCCGCGGTGCTGGCGGCGTGCTGGCGGTGGTGGATTGCGGTTGGCTGCTCGTGCCGGTGGCCGGCGTAGCGCTGGCCGTGGCGGCGGTGGCTGCAGGGTGCATGGCTTTTGTGGCAACCGGCGGGGCTGCATCCAACGGGGTGTGAAAAACGGCGCTGACCATGGTGTTCTCCTTCAAGAGGGGCGGGTGGTGCTGGCGGAGTGGATGTCGTCGTCAGGCCAGGGCGATCAGGCCTTGACCTTGAAGCTGTCGGCGTACTTGGCGGGGTCCTTGCCGTCCCACACCACGCCGTCCATGAACTTGCTGCTGCGCATCTCGGTCTTGGGCACGGGGGTCTTCGATGCGGCGGCGGCCTGCTTGTAGACGTCGATGCGGTTCACGGCCTTGGCCACGTTCAGGTAGTCGGGGTGGTCCTTGATCAGGCCCCAGCGCTTGTGCTGCGTGAGGAACCACATGCCGTCCGACAGGTATGGGAAGTTCACCGCGCCGTCGTTGAAGAACTTCATGTGGTTGGGGTCGTCCCAGGTCTTGCCCATGCCGTCCTGGTAGCGGCCCAGGATGCGCTGGTTGATCGCGTCCACGCCGGTGTTCACGTAGGCCTTGCCGGCAATGGTCTCGGCCATCTTGTTCTTGTTGGCCAGGCCTTCGTCGATCCACTTGCTGGCCTCCAGGATGGCGGCCGTCACGGCGCGTGCCGTGTTGGGGTACTTCTGCACGAATTCGGACGTGGTGCCCAGCACCTTCTCGGGATGGTCCTTCCAGATGTCCTGCGTGGTGGTGGCGGTCACGCCGATGCCGTCCATGATGGCGCGGTGGTTCCAGGGCTCGCCCACGCAGAAGCCGTCCATGTTGCCCACGCGCATGTTGGCCACCATTTGTGGTGGCGGCACGGTGATGACCTTGGCGTCCTTCATCGGGTTGATGCCGTTGGCCGCCAGCCAGTAGTACAGCCACATGGCGTGCGTGCCGGTGGGAAAGGTCTGCGCGAAGGTGTACTCCCGCTTCTCGCTGGCCATCAGCTTGGCCAGGCCCGCGCCGTTGACGGCACCCTTGTCCGCCAGCTTCTTGGACAGCGTGATGGCCTGGCCGTTGTGGTTGAGGTTCATCAGCACGGCCATGTCCTTCTTGGGGCCGGCCAGGCCCAGGTGCACGCCGTAGACCAGGCCGTACAGCACGTGGGCAAAGTCGAGCTCGCCGTTGACCAGCTTGTCGCGCACACCGGCCCAGGAGGCTTCCTTGGTGGGGATGATGGTCACGCCGTATTTCTTGTCGATGCCCAGCACCGAGGCCATCACCACGCTGGCGCAGTCCGTCAGCGGGATGAAGCCGATCTTGACCTCCTTCTTCTCGGGGGCGTCCGAGCCCTGGGCATGCACCAGCGCACGCAGCGCGGGGCTGACGCCGACGGCGCCCACGGTAGCGGCCTGCAGCACGGTGCGGCGGTTGAGGCTGGTTTTGAGCAGATCGGTCATGGGGCACTTCCTCGTAGCGTTAAAAACAAAAAGGCGTCCACACCACACCCCGCGAGATGCACACATGCATACGTCGGGGCGGGTGGGGACGCCTTTGTCCGTTGCCAAGCATTGGGGCCTGGCATCAGCACCGGCCCGTCGTTGGGCCGCTGCTGTCAGGGGCAAGACCTTCATTGGTCTTGCCAGGGTTTATGCAAGCTGCGTGCCAACCTTTGATGCACCAGCTGCGCGCCTGCGCGGGGTGGTGATTGCTATGTAATTGATAGCTGGTAGCGCTTATCTGTCAAGCGGTAGCGGCCATTTTTAATCAAATGGTGGTGCAATGGGTGCAGCGGGAACGCCCGCACTGCCTTTGTGCGGTGCACCATCTGGGAGGGGGCGAGAACTGGGCGCGGACCAGGGCAGGGCGGAAAGGATAAAAGCGCGGCCATGCAGCACACCGAGAAGCCCCTGCTGCGGGCGCGCAGGGCCTCAGGGGGGTATCGCGGGCTCAGCCCAGCAGGTCCATCACATCCAGCATGCGCTGGGCGACGTCCACGAGCTTGAGGCCCTTGTCCATGGCCGTCTTGCGCAGCTTCTCGTACGCTGCCTGCTCGGTCAGGCCCTGGCGCTGCATCAGCAGGCCCTTGGCACGGTCGATGGTCTTGCGGTCCTTGAGCTCGGTCTTGGCATCGGCCAGCTCGGCGCGCAGGGCCTGTTCGTGCTGAAAGCGCGCCATCGCCACGTCCAGGATGGGGCGGATGCGCTGGGGCGACAGGCCGGCCACGATGTAGGCCGACACGCCCGCCGCCACTGCGTCCTTCACGTGTGATGTGTCTTCGTCGTTGGTGAACATCACGATGGGCCGGCGCTCGTCGCGCGTGGCAACCACCACATGCTCCAGCGCGTCGCGCGCCTCGCTCTCGGCGTCCACGATGATCAGGTCGGGCTGGAGCTGCGCGATGCGCTCGCTCAGGAACACGTCGGCCGGCAGCGTGGCCACCAGGTTGAAGTTGTTCTCCAGCAGCCCGATGCGCAGCGCCCGCGAACGTTCCGCCTGCAACACGGCGTGTTCGTCGTCGGGATCGGCGATGGCCAGGTCCGGGGCCACCACCACGATGCGCAAAGACTCGTTCATACCCCGAAGCATAAGCAATTTTTACGCCACAAATTGGTGCGCAGAAGCGGTGCAGGACGTCCGATCATCACACCACCGAGCCCTGCGTGCCTTGCAGGGCCTGAAACTTGCTAATAGTTTGATGATTGGCAGGGCATACCCGATAGCCGCCTTCCATTCGCTCGCATATACATCTGGTCACATTGACATACTGATGAGGAATCTGCATGAACAAGCTTAACGACCGGCGCCGTTTTCTTTCCGCCGGCCTGGCCTTGACCGCGGTCACGTCTGCGGCGCTGCTGCTCCTGTCCGGGTGCAGCAAGGTGCCCGACACCATCAAGATCGGCGTGGCCCAGCCCTTGAGCGGCCCGCTGGGCGCGCTGGGGCAGGATCTGCTCAACGGCGTGAACCTGGCGGTGGCCGAGCTGAACAAGGGCGGCTACACCGTGGATGGCAAGCGCGTGACGCTGGAGGTGGTCTCGGTGGACGACAAGGCCGACGCCGCCACCGGCAAGACCGTGGCCCAGCAACTGGTGGATGCGGGTGTGGTGGCGGTCATCGGCCACCTGAACTCGGGCGTGAGCATCGAGACCGCGCCCATCTACGCGGCCAAGGACATTGCGCAGATCGCCATCTCCACCAACCCCAAGTTCACGCAGCTGGGCTTTCCCACCACGTTCCGCATGGTCGGCAACGACACCCTGCAGGCGCGCGCCATCGGCTCGTTCGCCGCCACGCAGCTCGGTGCGTCCCGCTACGCCGCACTGGACGACGGCACGCCCTACGGCAAGGGCCTGGCCGACGGTGCGGCCGCGCAGCTCAAGACCGAGAAGAAAGAGGTCGTGGTGCGCAAGTCGTTCGACGACAAGACCACGGCGTTCAATGAACTGGCCGGCGAACTCAAGGCCGCCAAGGTGGAGGTCATCGTCTCCACCCTGAACGACTTCCAGGCGCTGGCGCTGCTCGAGGCCCTGCGCAAGGTCGACCACACCAAGGTCAGCCTGCTGGGCGGCGACACCATCAAGACGACCGACATGGTCAAGGGCGCCGGCATCATCGACGGCATCTACGCCACGTCGCCCGTGCTGGAGGCCAAGGAATTCGCCACCGGCAAGCCCTTCCTCGAAAAGTACATCGAGGCGTACAAGAAGCCGCCCGCCTATGGCGGACACTACAGCTACGACAGCATGTACGTGCTGTCTGCCGCCATCCAGAAGGCCAAGTCGGCAGAGCCGAAGGAGATCACCAAGGCCATGCACAGCATCAACGGCTACGCGCCCGTGATCGGCACCATGACCTGGGACGACAAGGGCGAGCAGCGCTACGGCGCCGTGGGCGTTTACGAACTGCGCAGCGGCAGCTGGGAGCTGCGCATGCGGTCGGACCGCTGGTAACGGTCCCCTGAGGTTGCGCCAGGTCGGTGGGCTCCACCGCCTTCTGCGCACCACGCTCCTCACTGCAAAAGCCCCTGCCGGCCAGCGCCCGCAGGGGCTTTGTGCCGTGGCGGCGGGCCATCCCGGTGCGGGTTTTACACTCGGGCGATGAGTTTGCTGATCCTTGGAATCGAATCCTCCTGCGACGAAACCGGCGTGGCCCTGGTGCGCTCCACCGGCGACGCCGCCGTGCCCACCCTGCTGTCGCACGCGCTGCACAGCCAGATCGAGATGCACCAGGCGTACGGCGGCGTGGTGCCCGAGCTGGCCAGCCGCGACCACATCCGCCGCGTGCTGCCGCTGACTACGCAGGTGCTCGCCGAGTCCGGCCACACCCTGGCCGACGTGGACGTGGTGGCGTACACCCGCGGCCCGGGCCTGGCCGGCGCCTTGCTGGTGGGCGCCGGCGTGGCGTGCGCGCTGGGGGCGTCGCTGGGCAAGCCCGTGCTGGGCGTGCACCACCTGGAAGGGCATCTGCTATCGCCCTTCCTGAGTGCCGACCCGCCGGAGTTTCCCTTCGTGGCCCTGCTGGTGTCGGGCGGCCATACCCAGCTGATGCGCGTGGACGGCGTGGGCCGCTACGAGATCTTGGGCGAGACCATCGACGACGCCGCCGGGGAGGCCTTCGACAAGTCCGCCAAGCTCATGGGCCTGGGCTACCCGGGCGGCCCTGCGTTGTCGCGGCTGGCGGAGCAAGGCAGTGCCACGGCGTTCAAGCTGCCGCGGCCTCTATTGCATAGCGGAGACCTCGATTTTTCTTTTGCGGGGCTCAAAACGGCGGTGCTCACGCAGGCCAAGAAGCTGGGCGATGCGCTCGAAGCCCGCAAGGCCGATTTGGCCGCCAGCACCGAGGCAGCGATCGTGGACGTGCTGGTGCGCAAGACGCTGACGGCGCTCAAGCAGACGGGTTTGAAGCGTGTGGTGGTGGCCGGTGGCGTGGGGGCCAATCGGCATTTGCGTGCGCAGCTGAATGCGGCCTGCACGGCTGCGGGGGTGCGGGTGCATTACCCGGAACTGCATTTGTGTACGGACAACGGGGCGATGATCGCGATGGCGGCGGCGATGCGGTTGCAGGCGGGGCAGCAGGAGGCCAGCAGCGACTATGCGTTTGATGTGAAGCCGCGGTGGCCGTTGGATGCGATTGCTGCGGGGGCTTGATGAGCTTGTCGAGATGCCGGTACTTTGAGTTCGAGAAACCGTTTACATGCCGAACAGTTCGCAACGCTGTCCGTTCGGGTTGAGCTTGTCGAAACCTGGGCGCTGCTCGCGAGCTCGCTGGTTTGAGAGGTGTGCCTGTGCTGAGGGCGGGAGCCGGGGTGCGCGCCCGGCGGCGCGGTAACTTTCTCTTGCGTCGCCAAGAGAAAGTCACCAAAGAGAAGGCGACCCCAAGTCTGCGACCCCTTCGCGTTGCGAAGGGGCAAACCTGCGTCGGTGCGGTTGCGGGGTGCGCCGCAGAACTCACTGCGCTGCTTTGCAGCTACGTTCAAACAACTGCGGCGAGCTAGAKSACGAAGCATGCGCGCTSCGACGCGCATGCCACCCCGCAACCGCCCCGMCGCAGGCGCAGCCACAGGGGGTGGACAGCCGAACAKCCACACGGGCCATCGCGTTGCTCGGCCCCGAACGCGCAGGCGCTTCGCGCCGCGACCGCCAGGCCGAGCGCAGCGATGGCCCGTGTGGATGTTCTCTCCCCCAKCCCTTCAGGATGCGCCGAGGAGCGCAGGGCGTGGGGTGAGCGTGTGCCGAAGGACACACGCATCGTGAACTGACTCGCTGCGGWTGTYTGAGCGTAGCGCGGCAGCGCGCAGCGAGTTCCGCAGCGCACCCCACGACCGAGCACCGCAGGTTGCCCCACTCGCCCGCAGGGCGAGTGGGGACGCAGGCTGTAGGTTGGTGACTTTCTTTCGGCGACGCGAAAGAAAGTTACTCGCACGCCGGGCGACTCCCGGCCTCCGCCCTCAACAAAGGCATGCTGCCCATCAGCGAGCCTGCGAGCAGCGCCMAGGTTTCGACAAGCTCAACCCGAACGGGCGGGATTCAATCTGCCGCGGTTGCGAAAGATTCAAGCCGAACGGACGTGGGTCGAGTGCCCTGGTTTCAACAGGCTCAACCCGAACAGATGGGCGGCAGGACAACCTCAATCCACAGACAGCACCGCTTCAGAACGGATAGTGCCGCGCAGTCGTCTGCACCGTAATCCACCGCAGCTCCGTAAACTCCCGCACCCCCGCCATCCCCCCAAAACGCCCATACCCCGAACTCTTCACGCCCCCGAACGGCATCTGCCCCTCGTCATGCACCGTCGGCCCGTTGATATGACAAATCCCCGACTCAATGCGCGCCGCCACATTCCACGCCTTCGCCACATCGCGGCTGAATACGGCAGATGACAGGCCAAACTCGTTGTCGTTGGCGCAGGCGATCGCCTCCTCCACGCCGTTCACCCGCACCACCGGCTTGACCGGGCCGAACGACTCCTCGCGGTAGATGTCCATCTCGGCCGTCACGTGGTCCAGGATGGTGGCGGCCATCAGCGTGTTCTCGCTCTTGCCGCCGCACACCAGCGTGGCGCCCTTGGCCAGCGCGTCGTCGATCAGCGCGTTGCAGCGGTGCACCGTGGCCATGTCCACCACCGACCCCAGCACCACCGGGCCCTTGCGCGGGTCGCCCAGGGGCAGGGCCTTGGCGCGCTCGCCCAGCTTGGCCACGAACTCGTCGGCCACGGCGTTGTCCACGATGATGCGTTCGGTGGACATGCAGATCTGGCCCGAGTTGGCGAACGAGCCGAACACGGTGCCCGCCACGGCGGCATCCACATCCGCATCGTCCAGCACCAGCAGCGGGGCCTTGCCGCCCAGCTCCAGCACCACGGGCTTGAGGTACTTGGCACACGTCTGCGCGATGATGCGGCCCACCTTGGTGGAGCCCGTGAAGTTCACGCGGCGCACGGCCGGGTGGGACACGATGGCCTCGACCACCGCACCGGCGTCGGCGGGTGCGTTGGTCACGAAGTTCACCACGCCCGGGGGCAGGCCGGCTTCCTGCAGGGCCTCGATGATCAGGCCGTGCGTGGCGGGGCTCAACTCGGAGCCCTTGAGGATGACCGTGTTGCCGCAGGCCAGCGGTGTGGCGATGGCGCGCA
Source organism: Acidovorax sp. Leaf191 (assembly GCF_001424425.1). Taxonomy (GTDB): domain Bacteria; phylum Pseudomonadota; class Gammaproteobacteria; order Burkholderiales; family Burkholderiaceae_C; genus Acidovorax. The sequence goes on along the minus strand of NZ_LMPT01000019.1, from coordinate 26,060 downwards.
CCCCCAGGATGATGGGCGCGTTCCACGGCGCGATGCCCAGCACCACGCCTGCGGCCTGGCGCACGCCCATGGCCAGGCTGCCGGGCACGTCGGACGGAATCACCTCGCCCGCGATCTGCGTGGTCAGGGCCGCAGCCTCCTGCAGCAGTCCTGCCGCCAGGTGCACGTTGAAGCCGGCCCACAGGCCCGATGCGCCGGTCTCTGCGGCCATGGCGGCAGCAAAGGCGTCGCCCTTGGCTTCGAGTGCGTGCGCGGCCTTGAGCAGCAGCGCACGGCGGGCATTGGGGCCCAGGGCCGACCAGGCCGGGAAGGCCTTGGCGGCTGCGTCTGCGGCGGCTTTGGCATCGGCCACGGTGGCGGCGGGGGCGGTGGTGGCCACGGAGCCGTCGAGCGGGTTGCGGCGCTCGAAAGTCGCGCCGCCGGTGGCCTGCACGCGCTCGCCGTGGATCAGCATGGAAATGGCAGTCATGGAATCAGTCTCCTGAAGGACAAGGGAAAAAGTCGGATACGAGTGGGTCGAAAAGATTCAGGCCACGCCCAGATAGGCCTGGCGTACCGCATCGGATTGCAGCAGCGTGGCAGCCTCGCCAGAGGCCACGATGCGCCCACGCTCCAGCACGTAGCCGCGCTGGGCCACCTGCAGCGCCTTGCGCACGTTCTGCTCCACCATGAGCACGGTGACGCCCTGCGCCGCGATGCGCTGCACGATGGCCAGCAGTTCGTCCACCATGCGCGGTGCCAGCCCCAGCGAGGGCTCGTCCAGCATCAACAGGCGCGGGCCGCTCATCATGGCGCGGGCCACGGCCACCATCTGCTGCTCGCCGCCGCTCATGGTGCCGGCCAGTTGCTGGGCGCGTTCCTTGAGGCGCGGGAAGTCCTCGAAGGCCTGGGCCAGGCGCTCGGCGCGCACCCGCGAGGGCACCAGCCAGCGGCCGAGTTCCAGGTTCTCGGTCACCGTCATCTGCGGGAACAGCTGGCGGCCCTCGGCCACCAGGGCCAGGCCGCGCTGCACGCAGGCCGTCGCATTCATTGCGGGCATGGCCTGACCGTCGAGCTGCACCGTGCCTTGGCGCGGCAGCAGGCCGGCCAGGGCCTTGAGCAGCGTGGTCTTGCCCGCGCCGTTGGGACCCACGATGACCGTGATGCCGGGCGTTGATTCGAGCGACAGGTCCTGCAGCACCTGAAAGCCGTTGTAGCCCGTGGTCAGATCCTGTACCGAGAGGTGTGCGCCGCTCATGCCGTAGCTCCTTCGGGCGTGGCCTGTGTGCCCATCTCATCGCCCAGGTAGGCCTCGATGACCTCCGGGTTGCGCACCACTTCGGCGGGCGTGCCATCGGCGATCTTGCGGCCCTGGTGCAGCACCAGTACGCGCTCCACGTACTTGAGCAGCGTGGTCACCGCATGCTCGATCCACACCACAGTGAGGCCCCAGTCGTCGCGCAGGCGGCGGATGCGCTGGGCCATGGCATCGACCTCGGCCTCGGTCAGGCCGGCGGCCACCTCATCGAGCAGCAAAAGGCGCGGGCGCGTCCCCAGGGCCATGCCGATCTCCAGCAGGCGCTGCTGCGAAGGCGTCACGTCGGCTGCGGGCCGGTCTGCGAGGGCTGACAGGCCCAGCATGGCCAGGATCTCGTCCTCATTGCGCAGGCCCACGGGCCCCTGGCGGTGGCGGCCCGCGAACTGCATGCCGAAGCGCACGTTGTCGCGCACCGTCATGTCCGGGAACACGCGCGGTGTCTGGAAGGTACGCGCGATGCCGTGGGCCGCATAGTGGTGCGGCCCATTGCCTGTGAGGTTGTCGGCACCGCAGTGCAGCGTGCCCGAGGTCGGCGGCTGCACGCCCGAGATGGCGTTGAAGAACGTGGTCTTGCCCGCGCCGTTGGGGCCGATGATGCCGATGAGCTCGCCCGCATGCAGTGTGGCGCTCACGCCGTCCACGGCGGTCAGCCCGCCAAAGCGCACCGTCACGCTGTCGATGGTCAGCAGGGCCTCAGACATGGCCAGCCTCCGTGGCAGGTGCGGCGGGCGTGGCCGCCCGCTTGCGCTGCCACAGCGTGGCCAGTCCGTTGGGCAGGTACATCACGCACAGGATGAGGAGCAGGCCCAGCACCATCATGTAGCCATAGGGCAGCTGCAGGCGCAGCGTCTCGGCCAGCAGGCTGAAGACGATGGCCGCGAGCACCGGGCCGCCGATGCTGGCCGCGCCGCCGATCAGCGCGATCAGCACCGTCTGGAAGCCGATGAAGGGGCTGAACACTGCCGCCGGCTCGATGTAGGTCCAGCGCACCGCCATGGCCGCGCCCACGGCACCCGCAAACGCGGCCGTGATGCCGAAGCCCGCGATCTTGGCCAGGCGCGTGTCCACGCCCAGCGTCTGCGCGCGCTGCTCGTCGGCGCCGATGCCCGAGAGCGCCAGGCCGAAGCGGCTGCGCTTTACCGCAATCGATGTGGCAATGGCGGCAGCCGCGATCAGCAGCACCGTGAGGTACACCGTCTCGTTGCTGGGCACCACCGTGAGCACGCGACCGACGGTGCCCGACACCTGCTTTTCGACAAAGGTCACCGCATGGCGGATCAGCTCCGTCATGCCGAAGGTGAGCACCGCGAAGTAGGTGCCGCGCAGGTGCAGCACCGCCGCACCCATCACGACGGCCACCACGGCGGCGATCAGCGCGCCGGCCACGATCACCAGCGGCCAGGGCAGGCTACCGAGCAGCGTGGCGCTGGCATACGCCCCGATGCCGAAGAAGGCAGAGGTGGCCAGCGAGAGATAGCGCGTGGCACCGCAGAACAGCGACCAGCTGGTGGCGAGTGCGATGTACATGAGGCAGCTGAGCAGCACCGAGGCCATGAACTCGGACACCAGCCAGGGCAGGGTGCCGACTACGGCCGTGCCCACGGCGAGCGCGAGCCAGGGCTTGTTGGAATGGAGTTTCATTTTTTGCTGAACAAACCGTTGGGGCGCCAGATGAGCACGCCGATGAAGACTGCGTAGCTCAGCAGCATCTTGAGAGACGGGCTGCTGAAGTGCGTGCCCAGGGCCTCGACCACACCCAGCAGCAGGCCCCCAGCCAGGCTGCCCGCCAGGCTGCCGAAGCCGCCCAGCGTGATCACGATCAGCGCGGTCACGGTGTAGGGCTCGCCCATGGAGGGCGAGATCTCGTAGGTCATCGACAGCAGCGCTCCCGCCACGCCCGACAGGCCCAGGCCGATGCCGAACATCATCGGGTGCAGGCGCCGGGTGTTGATGCCCACCAGCTGCGCGCCCGTGGGCGACTGCATCAGCGCCCGCACGGCCTTGCCCAGCAAGGTGAGCTTGAGGAGCGCGATCAGCGCGGCCGACAGCGCCAGTGCCACGCCGAACAGCACCAGCTTGTTCTCGGTGAAGCGCATGCCCGCCACCTGCACCGGGTCGGCCAGGTATTCGTAGCCGCGCAGGTCGCCGCCCCAGATCAAGAGGGCGGTGTTCTGCACCAGGAACATCAGGCCAAAGCCCGCCATCAGGCTGCGTGCCTCGAACACGTCCACGTTGGGTGCGCGCGCCGCCAGGCGCTTGAAGCACAGCGCATGCACCGCCACCCCCAGCGCGAACAGCGCGATGAAGGCGATGGGCATCAGCAGCAACGGCGACCAGCCCCAGGCGGTGTGCGTCCACCAGGTGATGAAGGCACCGAGCATCAGGAACTCGCCATGCGAGATGTTCATGATGCGCATCAGCCCGTACTGCAGGTTCAGGCCCATGGCCACCAGCGCGTAGATGCCGCCGGTAATGAGGCCGCTGGCGACCAGTTCGGCCCAGGAAGTCAGAGACACTGTGTTATTTCCAGGCTGGTTTTGCGGTGTTCAACTGCGCCGTGGCGCGGTCCTTGGGCCACACCACTTCGAAGTCGCTGCCCTGCCACTGGCTCACCGTGCCCGGGATGGAGGCGTTCTCGCTGCCTGCAAAGCGGATGCCGCCCAGGATGGTCTTGAACTCGTTCTTGGCGATGTGCTCGCGCAGCGCCTTGCGGTCCAGCCCCACCTTCTCCACGGCCTGCTGCAGGATCTGCAGGCCCGCCCAGGCATGGCCGCTGGCCCAGCGGTCGGGCTCCTTGCTGAACTTCTTCACGTGGGCGTCGAAGTAGGCCTTGGCCTCGGGGCTGGTCTTCACGCTCCACGATCCCATGCCGATCACGCCTTCGGTGTTGGCCTGCATCACGTTCTTGTACAGCTGGAAGGCGGTGCCCACCGAGGCGTAGAAGAACTTGGGGTTCAGGCCCACCTCGCGCGCCTGGCGGCTGGCCAGGATGGTGTCGGGCGGGTAGGTGATGCCGATGAAGGCATCGGGGTTCAGGTCCTTGATGCCGCGCAGCACGGGCGCCAGGTCCTTCACGCCCAGCGGGTAGCTCTTCCTCTCCACCACCTGGATGCTGGTCTTCTTGAGCGCGCTGTTCAGCGCCGCGAAGTTTTCCAGGCCGAACAGGTCGTCCATGTAGACGATGGCCACCGACTTCACGCCGTTGGCCACCAGCATGTCCACCAGCGCGCCCATCATCTTGTCGGGCTGCTGCAGCAGCGAGAAGAAGTAGGGCAGGTTCATGTCGATCAGCTTGCGCGACAGGGCGGTGGGCGCCAGCAGCGGGTAGCCGAAGCGGTTGGCCAGCGGTGCGATGGCGAAGTTGGCGCCCGAGCCCCAGGGCGGCAGGATCAGGTCCACCTTGTCGCTGCCCATGAGCTTTTCAAACGTGCGCACGCAGGTCTCGGTCTCGCTGCGGTCGTCGTAGCCGATGAGCTCGATGGGGCGCTTGGCGCCCTTGATGCTCAGGCCGCCGGCGGCGTTCACCTGTTCGGCCCACAGCAGGTAGTTGGGCTCCTGGCTGACCTGGGCGCCCGCAGCCCAGGGGCCTGTGCGGGCAATCGCGTAGCCGATGCGCACGGGGCCGCTGCCATTGCCTTGGGCCAGCAGTTGCGGCGCCACGGCCAGCGCGCCCACGGTGGCGGCGGCCCCCTTGATCCATTGGCGCTTGGAGGGTTGGGACGGTGAATGCGTTGTCATTGTGTGTCTCCTCGGATGGGAGGCCCGCGCAGCGCAGGCCGTACCCGGATCGTAGGAAGACGCCGCCCGGTACGCTGGGCTGAGCGTGCACAAAAGCCTTGTCCCAGCGTGCACGGCGCAGGGGGTTTACCCGGATTTCCGTGCCCGCCGCAGGAATAGCGGCGCGGCCGATAATCCCGCTGAGACAGGCGGCACCGTCTGCATGACGACTGGAGACACCCATGGCCCACCCTCTGACCGAGGTATCGACCGACACCGTGCCACCGCGCGACCGCCTGCACCTGTGGGGCGATGCGGTGTGGCGCCTCATTGGCGGGCTGGAGTCCGATGCCTTCGGCGACGAGGCCTTCGCGGGCCATATCACGTCGGGCCAGGCGGGCTACATCAATCTGTGCCAGCTCGACGTGAGCCGCCACCGTGTGGTGCGCACCCCCAGCCTCATCCGCAGCAGCGACCGGGCCTACATCAAGGTGGTGGCGCAGCTCGAGGGGCGCGCCTGCTTCGAGCAGAATGGCCGGCAGGTGTGGCTGTCGCCCGGCGAGTGGAGCGTGTACGACACCACGCGCGCCTATGCCGTGAGCAACCCCGAGGCCGTGCGCCAGATGGTGCTGATGATCCCCAAGGAACAACTGCCCGAGCGCAAGCTCAAGCTCGACGACCTGATGGTGCAGCGGTTTTCAGGCACCACGGGCGTGTCGCGCCTGGCGTGGGACACCATGCGCGCGGCGTTCACCGAGCTGCCCAGCATGTCCGACGCTGCCGCCGACGGCGTGGCCGACGTGATCACGCACCTGGTGCAGCTGTCGCTGCTGGAGCGCAACGGCCAGCACAGCGCCGTGTCGCAGCGCGAGGCCCTGCGCGACCGCATCGGCCAGTTCATCGACCGCCACCTGGGCGACCCCGAACTCACCATAGACCGCATGGCGCAGGCGCTCAACTGCAGCAAGCGGCACCTCTACAACGCGGTGGCCGACGACGAGGAAACGCTGGCCGCCATGATCCAGCGCCGGCGGCTGGAGGCCTGCCTGCGCGACCTGCGCAGCAGTGCGCAGGCGCAGCGATCAGTGACGGACATCGCGCTGTCCTGGGGCTTTTCGAACAGCGCGCATTTCAGCCGCGTGTTCCGCACCCATGTGGGCTGCAGCCCCAGCGAGTACCGCGTGCGGGCCCGGGGGCCTGCACTGCCACACTGAGCGCGCCCGGGCCGCTGCGCAGGCCTGCCGGCAGGTCGTTTTACAAGAAAAAACGCCCCTACCGCTTGCGGTAAGGGCGCTTCCAGCTATTGAATCAATAGCAGTTGTGCTGGTGGCTGGTTGCCCGCCCTGTGTGGGCGGGCAACTGTGCAACAAGCGCAGCCGTTTACTGAATGCTCAGCGACGTGGCCCGGCTCACGGGCTCCAGTCGGGCCAGCGTCAGGGTCAGCACGCCGTTTTCCAGCTTGGCGGAGCTGTTGGCGGCGTCGATGTCGGTGGCCAGCTCCCAGGCGCGCTGCACCTGGCGGGGCGCGCCTTCCACGCTGTGCAGGCGGACCTGGTTGCCTTCGATCTGGATGGACAGTTGCTCGCGCGCCAGGCCGGGCACATCGAGCTGCAAGGTGGTGGTCTTTTCGTCCTGGGTCACGCTCACGCCGGCAGAGCCTGCAGGGGCTGCATTGGCAAAGCTGCCCAGCAAAAAGCGTTGCAGCGCCAGGTCGGCAGAGCGGGGTGCGTTGAAGGCGGAACGGCGGGCGACGGGGGCGAAGATCATGGAAAGTACTCCTATACACTGCGCGGCTCTCGACGTGGTCGCCGCATGGACAGGAGTTGTGTACGGCCGCATCGCTTTTCAAGGGAAAAAGTGGCATGAATAAATTGCGTTCCGGGGGCTTGAAAACAGGCACCACGGCATTACGTCCATCGGTTTTTGCCGCAGTTGTCGGCATCGCCGGGGTGTTGTTCTCGGCGACTCCGGCGGCGGCCCAAGGCAGCGCTTCAACAGCTGCCAGTGCGCCCGCCAAGCCGGTGAAGGTGGCGCTCATCGAAAGCCTCTCGGGGGCGTTCGCCAACACCGGCGAGGCCGTGTACCGCAACGTCTACTGGGCCATGGAGCGTGTGAACGCACGCGGCGGCGTGCAGCTGCCCGCCAGCAGCGGCGGCCCCCGCCCGCTGGCGCTGGAGCGCTACGACAGCAAGGGCCAGAACGAAGAGGCCTTGTCGGCACTGCGCGCGGCCATCGACGACGGCGCGCAGGTCATTCTGCAGGGCAATTCGTCGGCCACCGCGGCGGTGTTGATCGAAGCCATCAACAAGCACAACGAGCGCGAGCCGAACAAGCGCGTGATCTTCCTGAACTACTCGGCGGTGGACCCCATCCTCACCAACGAGAAATGCAGCTTCTGGCACTTTCGCTTCGACGCGCATGCTGACATGCGCATGGCCGCGCTCATGGAAGTGATGCGCGAGGACAAGGCCTTGAAAAGCGTCTACCTCATCGGCCAGGACTACAGCTTCGGCCAGGCCGTTCTGCGCGAGGCGAAGAAGCAACTGGCCGCCCAGCGCCCCGACGTGGCCGTGGTGGGCGACGAGCTGCACCCCATCGGCCGCGTGAAGGACTTCGCGCCCTATGCGGTGAAGATCAAGACCAGCGGCGCGCAGGCCGTGGTCACCGGCAACTGGGGGAACGATCTCACGCTGCTGGTGAAGGCCGCGCGCGAAGTGGGCTACGAAGGCAGCTTCTACACCTTTTACGGCAACGCACTGGGTGCGCCAGCCGCCATCGGCGACGCGGGCATCGGCAAGGTGGTGGCCGTGGCTGACTGGCTGCCCAACGTGCCGGGCGCGCAGAGCGAGGCGTTCTACCAGTCGTTCCGCACACGCTTTCCCAAGCCGCAGGATGACTACGTGCACATGCGCATGCAGCTCATGGTCGAGGCGCTCGCCCAGTCCATCGAGCGCGCGGGCAGCACCGACGCCGTGGCGGTGGCGCGGCAGATGGAGAGCGCCAACGTGCAGCTCTCGGGCCAGGGCGGCAGCATGCGCGCGGCGGACCACCAGTTCCAGCAGGCGCTGGTGGTGGGCGTGATGGACAAGAAGGGCGCACCGGGCGTGAAGTTCGACGTGGAAGGCTCGGGCTACGGCTTTCGCGTGGTGCGCCAGATTGCCGCCGCCAAGGCACAGCAGCCGCACAGCTGCACAATGCAGCGGCCCTGACCCACGGCGTGGGCGGTATGCGGCGCAGCGCGCGCCGCATATCGATATGAAAAGTTAGCGCAACCGGTGCAGGCCGTCGGGCCACAGAATTTGTCGCATTGATCACCCATGCGCGAATCGCTGCCTCCACCGTGTCCTACGCCCTTTCCCTGCTCGACAAAAGTCCCATCCCCGAAGGGGCCAAGGCGGCCGAGGCGCTGCAGCGCACCGTAGCGCTGGCCCAGCGCGCCGAGCAACTGGGCTACCGCCGCTTCTGGGTGGCGGAGCACCATGGCAACCCGGGCCTGGCCGGCTCGGCGCCCGAGGTGCTGGTGGCCCACCTGCTGGCGCGCACCTCGCGCATCCGCATCGGCTCTGGCGGCGTGATGCTGCAGCACTACAGCCCCTTCAAGGTGGCCGAGGCGTTCAAGGTGCTCGCATGCCTGGCCTCCGGCCGCGTGGACCTGGGCGTGGGCAAGGCGCCCGGCGGCCTGCCGCTGTCCACCCGGGCGCTGCAAGCGCTGCACGACAAATCCAGGCCATCGGACTTCAGCGCGCGCTTTGCGGAGCTGGACGCCTTCCTGCACGGCACGCTGGACCCGGACCACGCGCTGGCGGGCGCCGTGGCCTACCCCGCACCGCCCAGCCTGCCCGAGCGCCATCTGCTCGGCGGCAGCCCCGACAGCGCGGCGCTGGCGGCGCGCCACGGCTGGCACTTCACGTACGCGGGCCATTTCAACGGCGACCCCGTCAACATCGAGCGCACGGTGCGCGTGTACCGCGAAGCCGCTGGCCGGGCCCCCTCGCTGGCGCTCTATGCGCTGGTGGCCCCCACGCAGGCCGAGGCCGAAAGCCTGGTGGGTGCCTTGCGCGTCTTCAAGTTGCATTTGTCCACCGGGCAGAGCGTGAACCTGCCCAGCGCGCAGGCCGCTGCGGAGTTTGCGCGCCAGGCCGGTGTGGCGGACTACCGGCTCGAAGAAACCCGGCCCCACGTGATCGCCGGCTCGCCCGAGCATGTGCGCGAGCAGCTCGATGCGCTCAGTGAGCGCTACGGCATCGAAGAGTTCGTGGTCGACACGCCGGTCGCGGGCTTTGCCGAGCGCCTGGCCTCGGTGGAGCTGCTGGCGGGCGCCTATGCCACCGCCGAGGCCTGACCCGCCGGCCGCCCCCCTTTCCCCAGGAACAGACACCATGAGCAACACCCCACAACCCATCCGTTTCGGCGTCATGCTGCATGGCGCTGGCGGCCACATGAATTCGTGGAAGCACCCCGCAGGCCCTGCGGATGCAAGCGTCAACCTCGACTTCTACATCGAGACCACGCGGAAGGCCGAGGCCAACGGCATCGCCTTCGCCTTCGTGGCCGACGGGCTGTTCATCAACGCGAAGTCCATCCCGCATTTCCTGAACCGCTTCGAGCCCATCTCCATCCTGTCGGCGCTGGCCGTGGCGACGTCGAAGATCGGGCTGGCGGGCACCATCTCCACCTCGTACAGCGAGCCATTCACGGTGGCGCGGCAGTTCGCGTCGCTGGACCTCATCAGCAAGGGGCGCGCTGGCTGGAACGTGGTGACCACGCCGCTGGAGGGCACGGCCAGCAACTACAGCCGCAACCACCCCGACCATGCGCTGCGCTACGAGATCGCCGACGAATACCTGCAGGTGACGCAGGGCCTGTGGGACAGCTGGGACGAAGACGCCGTGGTGCGCAACCGCGCCACGGGCCAGTTCTTCGACCCGGCGAAGCTGCACACGCTGAACCACAAGGGCCGCTTCTTCCAGGTGGCGGGGCCGCTCAACATCGGCCGGTCGCCGCAGGGGCAGCCGGTGATCTTCCAGGCGGGTTCATCGGATGCGGGCATCGGCCTGGCGGGCAAGTACGCCGATGCGGTGTTCACCCACTCGCCGTCGGTGGAGGAGACGCGCAGCTTTTTGCGCAAGGTCAAGGCCAGCGCCGTGGTGCATGGCCGCCAGGCTGATGATGTGAAGATATTCCCCGGCATCGGCCCCGTGGTGGGCGCCACGCAGGAAGAGGCGGACGCCAAGTACCAGGCCATTCGCGAGCTGCTCACGGTCGATGAAGCGCTGGCCTACCTGGGCCGCTACTTCGACCACCACGACTTCAGCCAGTACCCGCTGGACGCGCCCTTTCCGGAGCTGGGCGAGATCGGCCGCAACAGTTTTCGCTCCACCACCGACCGCATCAAGGCCGATGCCAAGGCGCGCGGCCTGACCCTGCGCCAGGTGGCGCTGGAGGCCGCCACGCCGCGCTCGCAGTTCGTGGGCACGGGTGAGCGCGTGGCCGACGAGATCATCCATTGGGTGGACGAGGGCGCGGCCGATGGCTTCATACTGGGCTTTCCCGTGCTGTCGCAGGGGCTCGATGATTTCTTCACCCACGTGATCCCCGTGCTGGAGGCGCGCGGCCGCTACCAGCGCACGCTGCCGGGCCACACGCTGCGCGACCACCTGGGCTTGCAGCGCAAGGCCAGCCGGTATGCACAGGCCGATGTGGATGCCGCCACGGCGCCAGAGAAGAAGTTCGCGTGATGGGCGCAGCATTGCCAGCAGCGGCTTCCGCGCACGACCTGCAGCGGGTGAAAAGCGTGGAAGAGGGCATTGCCGCCTTCATCCACGAGTTCCAGGCATTGCGCCGGGACCTGCACCAGCACCCGGAGCTGTCGTTCCAGGAGCACCGCACCTCGGCCATTGTGGCCGAGCGCCTTGCGTCCTGGGGCTACGAAGTCACCACCGGCATCGCGGGCACCGGCCTGGTGGGCACGCTGCGCCGGGGGCAGGGCACCAAGACCCTGGGCATCCGCGCCGACATGGACGCACTGCCCATCACCGAGGCCACGGGCCTGCCGTATGCCAGCCAGAACGCTGGTGTGATGCATGCGTGCGGACACGATGGGCACACCACGGTGCTGCTGGCTGCCGCGCGCTTCCTGGCCGAGTCGGGCCGCTTCGACGGCACGCTCAACCTGATCTTTCAGCCCGCCGAAGAGAACGGCGGCGGTGCCCACCGCATGATCGGCGAGGGCCTGTTCGAGCGCTTTCCATGCGACGCGGTGTTCGGCCTGCACAACTGGCCCTGCGTGGGCGCGGGGCACTTCGGCTGCGTGACCGGGCCTGCCATGGCCTCGGTGGACCAGATCACCATCACCGTGCGCGGCAAGGGCGGCCACGGCGCCGCGCCGCACGAGACGGTGGACCCCGTGGTGGCCAGCGCGCACATCATCACCGCGCTGCAGACGGTGGTCTCGCGCAACGTCGATCCGCTGGACATGGGCGTGGTCACCGTAGGCTCCATCCATGGCGGCAACGCGCCCAACGTGGTGCCCGAGAGCGTGGAGCTCAAGCTCACCGCCCGCGCCTTCAAGCCCGAGGTGCGCGAGGTGCTCAAGGAGCGCATTCCGGCCATCGCCCGCGCGCAGGCCGAGAGCTTCGGCGCCACGGCCGATGTGTTGTACCGGCCCGGCTATCCGGCCGTGCTCAACCATGAGGCCGAGACGGAGCTGGCACGCAGCGTGGCCATCGACACCTTTGGCGCAGCCCGCGTGGACGCAGGCTTTCGCCCGCGCACAGCCAGCGAGGACTTCGCCTTCATGCTGCTCAAGCGCCCCGGCAGCTACGTGTTCGTGGGCAATGGCGATGGCGCATCGCTGCACAGCCCTTACTACGATTTCAACGACGCCATCCTGGCGCCCTCGGCCACGTACTGGGTGCGGCTGGCCGAGCGGTTTCTGGCCTGAGACCCTTTCACGAGAAAGCCCTCCCCATGAGTGACCGCTTCATCTACACCTCGCCTGCCGATCCCCTGGCCCGCCCGCTCATCGACGAGCTGTCGCACGAGTACGAGTCGCGCTACGGCGAGTTCTATGACCGCGAGGGCGGGCAGCGCGAGATGGAGAAGTACCCGCCCGAACTGTTCACGCCGGAGCACGGTGGCAGCTTTGTACTGCTGCTGCGCGGCGGGCAGGCGATTGGCGGCGGCGCCTTCAAGCGCCACAGCGATGCGCACACGGCGGAGCTCAAGCGCGTGTGGACGCACTCGGCCCACCGCCGCCAGGGCCTCGCCGCCAAGGTGCTGCTGGAGCTCGAAGCCCAGGCGCTGCGCCAGGGCTATGCGCGGCTGTACCTCACCACCGGCTTTCGCCAGCCCGAGGCCGTCGGGCTGTATCTGGGCCACGGGTACACGGCGCTGTTCGACACATCGCTGCCGCACGAGACGTACCGCCATCTGCCGTTCGAGAAGACCCTGCGCGCCGTGGACGGCCTGGAGTCCGCCGCCATGTTGACGACGGCGCCCGCCACACCGCACGCCCTGGGCGCGGGGCGCGCCGCGGTGGTTGCGCAAGCGGCCTGAAACCGTCACGCGCACCGGCCCAGCCTGCCCCCGCTTTTTTCCACGAACCCCGACAGCCTGCGAGACCTCACCACCATGTCCACCTCCACCACCCTGGACGCCGCTGCCGGTCTGCCGCTGGGCCCCGGCCATGCCGCACCCCCTGGTGCCCACAGCCATGGGCCCGGCGCGCCTGCCCTCACACCCTCGTCCTCCCCGGCCCCTGCCCCGGTGAAGGGCGACTATTCCCACTACAAAGTCGTACCCGCGCGCTACCGGGCACGGGCGGCCGGCACGGTGTTTGCCGCCGTGGTCATCGCGCTGGTGCTGTACTCGGTGTTCACCAACCCGCGCTGGGGCTGGAGCATCTTCGGCGAGTATTTCTTCTCGGAACCCGTGCTGGTGGGCCTGGGCCGCACGCTGCTGCTGACCGCGCTGGGGGCGCTGTTCGGATTCACGCTGGGCACGGCGCTGGCGCTGGCCCGGGTGTCGCGTTCGCCGCTGCTGGCGGGGCTGTCGTGGACCTTCATCTGGATCTTCCGGTCCATCCCGGTCATCGTGCTGCTGCTCATCATCAACAACCTGGGCTACCTGTACGAGACCGTGAGCCTGGGCGTGCCGTTCACCAGCTGGACGTTCTTCTCGTACCCCACCACGCAGCTCATCAGCCCCTTTGTGGCGGCGCTGATCGGCCTCACGCTGAACCAGGCAGCGTTTGCGTCGGAGATCGTGCGCGGCGGCATTTTGTCGGTGGACCAGGGGCAGCTCGAAGCAGCGGCCGCACTGGGCCTGCCGCGCCGCCGCCAGGCGTTTCGCATCGTGCTGCCGCAGGCCATGCGGTCCATCTTGCCCGCAGGCTTCAACGACATCATCGGGCTGGCCAAGGGCACGTCCAACGTGTACATCCTGGCCCTGCCCGAGCTGTTCTACACCATCCAGATCATCTACCGCCGCAACCTGGAGGTGATCCCGCTGCTGATGGTGGCGACCGTGTGGTACCTGGTGATCCTCACGGTGCTGTCGCTGCTGCAGTACTACATCGAGCGGCATTTTTCCAAGGGTGCGCTGCGCAGCCTGCCGCCGTCGATCTTCAGCGGCATTGCGCAGCGCCTGTGGCTTGCGCGGCGCGTGGCCGTTCAAGGTGATACAGCCGTGACCGCACCGCCAGCAGCGCCCACGCCCGCCGTGGCCACCGTGCCGCGCTGGACGGGCGAGCTCAACCGCGGTGGTGAAGTCACCATCCACGGCGTGTCCAAGAGCTACGGCGCCCTGCGAGTGCTCAAGGATGTGACGCTGACCGTGCCGCCTGGCAGCGTCACGGTGATCCTGGGGCAGTCCGGCTCGGGCAAGTCGACCTTGCTGCGCACCATCAACCACCTGGAGCGGGTGGACGATGGTTTCATTGCCATCGATGGCGAGTTGATCGGCTACCGCCAGGACGCGGACACGCTGTTCGAGTTGGGCGAGAAGGACATCCTCCAACGCCGGGTGGATGTGGGCATGGTGTTCCAGAACTTCAACCTGTTCCCGCACCTCACGGTGCTGGAGAACATCGTCGAAGCCCCAGTCACCGTGCGCCGGCTGCCCCGTGCAGAAGCCGAAGCGCTGGCGCTGGAGCTGCTGGCGCGCGTGGGCCTGTCCGACAAGGCACACAGCTATCCGCGGCAACTCTCTGGCGGGCAGCAGCAGCGCGTGGCCATAGCACGGGCCCTGGCGCTCAAGCCCAAGGTGCTGCTGTTCGACGAGCCCACCTCTGCGCTCGACCCCGAACTGGTGGGCGAGGTGCTCGATGTCATCAAGGAGCTGGCGCGCACCGGCACCACGCTCATCATCGTGACGCACGAGATCGGCTTTGCCCGCGAAGTGGCCGACACGGTCGTCTTCATGGAGCAGGGCCGCGTGCTGGAGACCGGCACACCCGCCAAGGTGTTCAGCCAGCCCGACCACCCCCGCACGGCGGAGTTCCTGGCCAAGGTGCTCTGAGCAGCCGGCACACCTCACATTCCCCCACCCGCAGCGGCCTTTCTGGGCCAACCGGCCTGTAGCCCAGGCCGGGCTGCGGCATGGGCGCCGCTGTGATCTGCGCGATTTGTTCTTCCTGTTTCTGTTTTCTTGACCCATCCATTGCATCCCCGGAGCCGATCCATGACCCTTGTGAACCGAACCCTCGCAGCCCTGGCACTGGCCGCTGCGTCCATCGCCGCACTGGCGCCCATCCACGCTGCTGCGCAGGCCATCGACCTGAGCCCCGAGCAGCCCACGCGCCCCCGCTCGCAGAAGGTGGACGAGGCGATCAAGCTCGTCGCCAAGGATTTCAAGTTTGCGAAGGAGGGTGTGCTCACCGTGGGCACCACCACGGGCCGGCTGCCGTTTGGCGCCTACGCCACCGACAACAAGACGCCCGTGGGCAACGCGCCGGACATCGCACAGCTGGTGGCCGACAGCCTGGGGCGCAAGCTGGAGCTGGTGTCCGTCGCCTGGGCCGACTGGCCGCTGGGCCTGCAGTCGGGCAAGTTCGACGTGGTGATCTCCAACGTCACCGTGACCGAGGAGCGCAAGGAGAAGTTCGACTTCTCGACCTACCGCAACGACCAGCTGGGCGTGTACGTGAAGGCCGACAGCAAGATCACGTCGGTGAAGGAGCCCAAGGATGTGGCGGGCCTGAAGGTGGTGGTGGGCGCGAGCACCAACCAGGAGCAGATCCTGCTGCGCTGGAACCAGCAGAACATCGCCGCGGGCCTCAAGCCCGTGGACATCCAGTACTACGACGACGATGTGGTGCTGTACCTGGCGCTGGCCTCGGGCCGCGCCGACGCGTACTTGGCACCCAACGGCATCGCCGCGCACAACGCACGCGATGGCAAGACGAAACTGGTGGGCACCTTCTCGGGCGGCTGGCCGCAGGCGGCCGAGATTGCCGTGACCTCGCGCAAGGGCTCGGGCATTGCCGACGCGATCACCACGGCGCTGAACGCGCAGATCAAGAACGGCAACTACGCCAAGGCGCTCGAGCGCTGGAACCTGCAGTCCGAGGCCATCCAGGTCTCGCGCACCAACCCTCCCGGCCTGCCCAAGAAGTAAGCCTGCGGCCTTCAAGGACTGTTCATGACTCTCCATTCCCTGTCGCGCCGCAGCGTCGTGGCCCTGGCTTCCGCGTGCGCGCTGTCCTGCGCGTGGACCGTGGCCGGTGCTGCCACCGCGTTCGACTTCAGCCCCGAGCAAAAGGGCCGCATCCGCGCCGAGAAAGACGCAGCGGCCGTCCAGGCCATTCCGAAGAATTTCAAGTTCGTGAAGGAGGGCGTCTTCACCGTGGCGATCGCGCCGTTTGCGCCGCCCATCGCCACGTATGCCAGCGACGCCAAGACGGTGGTGGGGTTCGATCCGGACTATGCGCAGCTCATTGCCGACGCGCTGGGGCTCAAGCTCGAACTGCTTCCGATTGCCTGGGCCGACTGGCCGCTCGGGCTCACCTCGGGCAAGTACGACGCGGTGATCTCCAACGTGGGTGTGACGGAGCAGCGCAAGGAGAAGTACGACTTCTCCACGTACCGCCTGGGGCTGCACGGTTTTTATGTGCGGGCCGACAGCAAGATCACCTCCATCAAGGAGCCCAAGGACATTGCGGGACTCAAGGTCATCACCGGATCGGGCACCAACCAGGAGCGCATCCTGCTGGAGTGGAGCAAGCAGAACGTCGCCGCGGGCCTCAAGCCCGTGGAGCCCGTGTACTTCGACGACGACGCTGCGCGCATCCTGGGTGTGATCTCGGGCCGGGCCGACGCCAACTTCAACCCCAACGCGCCGCAGGCCTACCACGCGGCCAAGGACGGCAAGATCAAGCTCGTGGGCACGGTGAACGCGGGCTGGCCGCTCAAGTCCGACGTGGCCATCACCACGCGCAGGGGATCGGGCCTGGCCAATGTGCTGACGCTGGCCACCAACGGGCTCATCAAGAACGGCAAGTACACGCAGGCGCTGCAGCGCTGGAGCTTGCTGGAGGAGGCCTTGCCCAAATCGGAAACCAATCCGCCCGGCCTACCGAAGTTTTGAGCCCTTGGAGCCCCCATTGCTTTAAAAAATACAAAACCGTTCGCGCTGAGCTTGTCCAAGCGTCGCGCAAGGCTTCGACAGGCTCAGCCCGAACGGTATGGGTGTCCCTGGAGGGGGCGCATCTGTGGACTGGCGGAGCCAGATCCACGGGTGCGCTGGTATTGGGGCGCGCGGGTTGCGAGTGCTGTGGGCACGTCGCACGAGATTCTGGAGCGCCTGCGACAGGACCCGTCGTGCCGCAGGTGCAGGTGCAGGTGCAGGTGCAGGTGCAGGCGCTGCGGCTGGAGCTGCCGTACGACTTCAGCGTCGACGACTGTGCGCAGATCCTGAGCGACACCGCGCTGTACATCGCACCGGAACTCGGCTGGTCACCGGCTGCTGCGGAGCCCGGGGCCCCGGTGGTCACTGCCCGGCGCGTGCGGCGGACACTTCGCGGCCCAGATCGATCACGGCCATCGCGTAGTAGCTCGACCAGTTGTAGCGGGTGATGGCGTAGAAGTTCTCGGTGCCTGCCACGTAGCTGGCGGCATCGCCGCCGTTTTGCAGTTCGATCAAGGCCAGCGGGCCGGTGTGCTGCACACCCGCGGCGTCCAGCACCGCGCCCTTGGCCTGCATGCTGGCCACGCTGAAAGTGGGCAGGATGTCGGGGGCCATCAGGTCATCGAGCTGCAGGCGTGCGGCATCGAACTGCACGCCGAAGTGCGTGGGCATGCCCGGCGTCCACCCGTGGCCGCGAAAGTAGTTGGCGACCGAGCCGATGGCGTCGGCCGGGCTGTTGAACAGGTCCACACGCCCGTCGCCATCGAAGTCGATGGCATAGCGCACCCAGCTCGACGGCATGAACTGGCCCAGGCCCATGGCGCCGGCGTAGCTGCCGCGGGCGTCGAACGGGTCGGTGTTGCTGCGGTTGGTGAAGCTCAGGAACTGCTCGAGCTCGCGGCGGAAGAACTCGGTGCGCTCCTTGGCGCGCGGGTGGGCCGAGGGGAAGTCGAAGGCCAGCGTGGCCAGGGCGTCCATCACGCGGAAGTTGCCCATCTGCTGGCCGTAGATGGTTTCCACGCCGATGATGCCCACGATGATCTCTGCGGGCACGCCGTACTCGCGCTCGGCCCGCGCAAGCGCTGCCTCGTTCTGCTGCCAAAACCGCACGCCCGCGCGGATGCGGATGGGCTCGACAAAGCGGCTGCGGTACACGCGCCAGTTCTTGGCCGTGCCCTTGGCAGGTGGCAGCATCAGGCGGGGCACCTGCGTGAGGAACTGGGCCTGGCCGATGGCCTGGCGCACCCACTCGCGGTCCAGGTCGCGGCGCGCGGCCAGGTCGTCGGCAAACTGCAGCGCTTCGGGGCGGGTGGCGTACAGGACGGCGGGCTGCCGGGCGGGCGCTGCGCTGCTCTTACCCGTGGGTTTCGGGGCTTTTTGCGTGTTAGCGCTGGCTGGGATGGAGAGGAATGCTACCAATGTGATAGCAATTGCAAGGGCGGTCCGGCTCAAGGGGTTCAGCATGTCCGATGTCGGTGGATTCAATGGGGTGCGGGCTTGGGCCACGGCAGGCTGCGGAACTCGCTGCGCAACGTGCCGAGTTCAGCGCCGGGGTCGGGGGCATAGCGCAGGCGCTCCAGGCGCAGCAGCCAGTCGGCCACCGCCGCGGCCGGGGTGCCGAATTGTGCCTGCACACGCTCGGCCATCGCGCGGGGAGGCAGGTTGTCCGGCAACGCCAGGCCTGCCTTCGCCAGCCGCTGGCGCGTGCGCGCCAGCAGCCGCAGCCACGGGTCGTGCTGGCTGCGCTCCCACAGGCCCCAGGCCCCGGCCACCACGGCAGCCGTGATGATCAGGTAGCCGAGCACCGTGGTCAGGTCCTGCCAGCTGGGTGATTCGAACCCCAGGGCCTTGAGCAGGTCCATCTGGCGGCTCTGGGTGTAGTTGAGCACCCATTGGTTCCAGCTGTTGTTGACGGCTTCCCAGACGGCGCGCAGGCTCTGGGTCATGCCCATGGTGCCCATTGCCGCAGCGAAAGCGCCCTGGGGGGCCCGCAGGCGCTGGAACTGGCCGACGCGGCCGGGGGACACCGCACCGGTCGGGTCCACGCGCACCCAGCCGCGGCCTTCCATCCAGACTTCGGCCCAGGCATGGGCATCGGCGTTGCGCACGGTCCAGTAGCCATCCACCGGGTTGCGCTCGCCGCCCTGGTAGCCGGTGACGATGCGCGCAGGCACGTCCATGGCGCGCATCAGGATGACGAAAGCGGAGGCGATGTGCTCGCAAAAGCCTTCCTTGCGGTCGAACCAGAATTCGTCGGCGGTGTGCTCGCCAAAGACGCCCGGGTCCAGGGAATAGCTGTATCCGCCGGTGCGCAGGCGTTGCAGGGCTGCATTGACGAGGGCCTGCGCCCCTCCGCCGGACAGGGCGGGGTCTGCCCGCATCTGCGTGGCCAACTCCAGGGTGCGCGGGTTGAAGCCGGGCGGCAGCTCGGTGTGCACGCGCAATGGGCGCACCGATTGCTGGGGGCCATGGCGGAACTCCGGGTAGCTCACGGCCTGATAGCGCAGCACCTCCGTGATGGGGCGCGTCGTCAGCCACTGCAGGTCCTGCGTCATGTACGCCTGCATGTTGGGCAGGCTGGGCGCGTCGGGGGTGGCTTCCAGCACCATGAGCCAGGGTTGCCGCTGAGGTTCGAGCGTCACTTCGTACCGCACCGCGGGCCCGCTGGTCTGCAGGTTGGCCGGCAGGGCCACACGAGCGGCCCATGCGCTGTCTTCGCGAAACGGTTCCGCATTCCACTGCCGGCCGTCGAAGCCCGTCAAGACGGGGCCTCGGAAGTAGAGCATCGCCTGGGGCGGCACATCGTCGACGCTCCCTTCGAAGCGCAAGCGGATCGCCACGCGCTCATCAAGCGCGATCTCGGCCATGTCGCCGATCTTCATCGTGCCCGACAGGCCGCTGCGCCCGGTGAGGTTCTCGCTGGGCATGCCCCACAACGGCGCCATGCGGGGGAACAACATGAACAGCGCCACCATGATCGGGGCACCCAGCAATGCCATGGTGCCTGCGATGCGGAAGGTCTGCGTAAGGGCAGGGCGCCCGACGGGCATGTGCGCATTGACCAGGGCCATGAGCAGGCCCATCAGCGCCACCAGCATGGCCGCCGCCGTGGGCAGCGACTGCGAGAAGAAGAAATTGCTGAGCATCGTGAAGAAGCCCAGGAAGAACACCACCATGGCGTCGCGCCGGGCGCGCAGCTCCAGCATCTTGAGCACCAGCAGCAACACGATCAGCGTCACCCCGGCGTCGCGACCGAGGATGGTGCGGTGGGTGAGCAGCGTGCCCACCACCGCCAGCGCCAGCAGCGCGGCCACCGTCCAGCGGCCCGGCAGGGCCTTGCCCTGGATGGCCAGCCAGCCGCGCCACAGCAGCAGCCCGCCCGCAAGCACGGTGGTCCACACCGGAAGGTTGGGGACCTGCGGGGCGATGACCCAGACGATCACGAACAACAGGAACAGCGTGTCGCGCGCGTCGCGCGGCAGGGAGGTCAGCGTTTGGCGCAGGGTCATTGCGAAAGGGTCACGCTCGGCGTTCCGGTGAATGGTTTGCTATTGAAAACATAGCTTTCGGGGCTGATGGGTGTTGCGGAAGGGGTGGTTCGGTGGTGTGGTCAGCACAGCGCCAGCGCCTCCAGGCAACGCCTGCGGTGCGCGACGCCGGTGTCGGGGTGGATTTCCACGCCCGGCAGGCGCAGTCCATATTCCAGCCCCAGCCGGTCGGCCTGCAGCACCCAGGCCGCAAGGCGCGAAATGCGTGCCTCATGGTCGGGCAGCGTGGCGCGCGCCAGGTCCAGCCACAGCTCCTGCCGCTGGGCCTGTTGCGCATCCCGGCTGACCAGGTCATCCGTGCCCGTGCCCAAGGTCTTGGCCGCCTTCTTCCAGACCACCAGCTTCAAAGGGTCGCCGCGCCGGTAGGCGCGCACACCGTCGAACTCGCCGATGCCCTGGGTCGGCGTGCTGCCGGAGCCGCCCGCGCGCGGCTCCCCCGCAGGCAGGGGTGGGGCGGGTGTTTCCGGCATGGGGTAGACCAGCACCTGGGCGGCGGGGCGCCAGTATGTCCACACCCGGAAGGTGCCCAGCGGAAACCGGGTCTCGGCGGTGAGGGTGGGCACACGGTGCAGACCCCGGCGCTCTGGCTTGAAGGCCACCTGCACGCTGGCCTGCCCCTGCGCCGGCACGTCCGTCCAGGCCCAGTGGTGCGGCTCCTTGCCCGTGCCGTGCACCGACAGCGCAATGCCGTAGCGGGGCGTCTTGCGCTCGCTGGACACCTGGATGTCGAACGCCGTGCTGGTGCCCATGAAATGCGGATCCGGCGCTTTCAGGTGCAGCGTGAGGCCGCGCAGGTTGGCGTGACAGATGTGCATGCCGATCACCGCGCTGCCTGCGAGCAGAAACGTCAGCAGATAGCCCAGGTTGAGCTGGTAGTTGATGGAGGCGATGAGCAGGACGATCAGCGTCAGCGCCAGCATCCAGCCGGCCCCCGTGGGCAGGATGTAGACATTGCGCTGGGTGAGGGTCAGCGTGTCGTTCAGCGGCAACCGGCCCTGCCACCAGTGCTGAAAGCGCCGGCGCAGCGGGGCCAGGGGGCTCAGCCGGGCCGCCAGGGCGCGCCAGCGCGCCAGGGGCGATGGGGGGAGCGATGCGGCGGAGTCCATGGGTCAGGGCAGGGGAACGGCTTCCACCATGGCCCGCACCTGCTCCACCGCCCCGCGCCCCGCATCCCCCACGGGCACCAGGCGGTGGGCGATCGTCTGCGGCAGCACGGCCTGTACGTCGTCGGGGGCCACGTAGTCGCGCCCGCTGATGAGCGCCTGGGCCTTGGCGGCGCGCACCAGGGCAATGCCCGCGCGTGGCGACAGGCCCTGCAAGAACCAGCGGCCCGAGCGGGTGGCGGCGATCAGGTCCTGCACATAGTTCAGCAGCGGGTCGGCGGTGTGCACAGCCACCACCTGGCGCTGCAGTTCGGCCAGCTCCTCGTCCGACAGCAGGGGCAGCATGGTGTCCACCATGTCGCGGCGGTCGGCGCCCGCCAGCAGCACGCGTTCGGCCGCGCGGTCGGGGTAGCCGATGGAGATGCGCATCAGAAAGCGGTCGAGCTGCGACTCGGGCAGCGCGAAGGTACCCAGCTGGTCATGCGGGTTCTGCGTGGCGATGACGAAGAACGGGTGGGGCAGGGCGCGCGTCTCGCCCTCGACCGACACCTGCTTTTCTTCCATGGCCTCGAGCAGGGCACTCTGGGTCTTGGGGCTGGCGCGGTTGATCTCGTCGGCCAGCAGCACCTGGGCAAACACCGGGCCGGGGTGGAACACGAAGGACTCCTTGCCCCGCTCGTACACCGACACCCCGGTCAGGTCGCTGGGCATCAGGTCGGCCGTGAACTGAACGCGGGAAAACTGCAGGCCGAAGGTGCGTGACAGCGCATGCGCCAGCGTGGTCTTGCCCACCCCTGGCACGTCTTCGATGAGCAGGTGCCCGCCCGCCAGCAGGCAGGCCACGCAGTCCTGTACCTGGGCCTGTTTGCCCACGATCACCGTGTTAAGCTGATCCAGTAAGGATTTGATCTTGTGCTGTGCATTCATAGCGCGACGTTATCCGAAAAACACCAAAAATTGCGATACGCGGGGACAAGACTGTGAGCAAGACGGGCTATTTCACCCACCGGGACTGTTGGAAGCACGAGATGGGCCCGGGCCACCCTGAATGCCCCGAACGGCTGGATGCCATCGAAGACCGCTTGCTGGTCACCGGTGTGGGCGATGCGCTGGAGCGCTACGACGCCCCCGAGGCGTCGCTCGCCGACATCGAACTGGCCCACGGCCGCATGCACATTGCCGCGTTGCGCGGCCTGTCCGACCGGCTCAACGAAGAGCTGATGGCGGGCGGCCCCCATTACGCGCAGATCGACACCGATACCTCCATCAACGCCCACACCTGGAAGGCCTCGCTGCGTGCCGCCGGTGCGGCGCTGGCCGCGACCGATGCGGTGATGGCCGGGGAGATCGAGAACGCGTTCTGCTCGGTGCGCCCGCCCGGCCACCACGCCTGCCGCGACAAGGCCATGGGATTTTGTTTCTTCAACAACGTGGCGGTGGCGGCCAAGTACGCGCTGCAGCGCTACAACCTGCAGCGGGTGGCGGTGGTGGACTTCGACGTGCACCACGGCAACGGCACCGAGGACATCCTGGCCAATGACCCGCGTGCGCTGATGGTCAGCATCTTCCAGCACCCGTTCTATCCGTACAGCGGCGACCAGGATCCGGCGCCCAACATGGTCAACGTGCCCGTGCCGGCGTACACCCGCGGCATGGACATCCGCGAGATCATCGAGATGATGTGGATGCCCCGGCTGGAGGCCTTCAAGCCCGAGATGATCTTTGTGAGCGCGGGCTTCGACGGCCACCGCGAGGACGACATGGGCCAGCTGGGCCTGACCGAGCAGGACTACGCCTGGATCACCCAGCGGGTGAAGGATGTGGCGCGCAAGTTCTCCAAGGGGCGGATCGTGTCGTGCCTGGAAGGCGGCTATGTGATGGGGCCGCTCGCGCGCAGCGTGGAGGCGCATCTGCGGGTCCTTGCGGATCTTTAGGGATGCTCTGCACGAATCAAGCGGAAAGTGGGCGCTGCGGATCGGGAGGGGCTGCAAGGCGCAAAACGCAGCAATAGCTGGAGCTATTGCGAGTATTTGCAACGCTGCAGACTGCCCGAGCCCGCAGATGCCGACGACGCGCTGATTCGTGCAGAGCATCCCTGGCTCCCCCTGAGCCGCCTGCGGCGTCTTCCCCCTGAGGGGGACACGCCACCCGTGGCCTGGCGGAGCCAGTTCCACGGTGGCGCTGGCATGGCAGCGTGCTTGGCTTGACGCTCGCTGTCTATGAATAGAAAAGATATGACGACCTTGAACTCTGAACAATTGCTGCTGGTCACCCGCGATGCGCGCGGCGTGGTCACCCTGACCCTGAACGACCCTGCGCGCTTCAACGCGCTGGGCACCGAGATGCTGTCCGCGCTGCAGCAGGCACTGGACGCTGCGGGCCGCGACGAGTCCGTGCGCGTGGTGGTGCTGGCCGCAGCGGGCAGGGCCTTCTGCGCGGGCCACAACTTGAAGGACATGGCGGCGAACCCCGAGCCCGCCTACTACCAGAAGCTGTTTGCCCAGTGCAGCCGCATGATGCTCACCATCCACAAGCTGCCCGTGCCGGTGATTGCGCGCGTGCAGGGCATGGCCACCGCTGCGGGCTGCCAGCTGGTGGCGCAGTGCGACCTGGCCGTGGCGGCCGACACCGCCAGCTTTGCGACCAGCGGTATCCACTACGGTCTGTTCTGCGCCACGCCCAGCGTGCCGCTGGTGCGCAATGTGCCGGCCAAGCGGGCGATGGAGATGCTGCTGACGGGTGACTTCATCGACGCGCCCACGGCGTTGGCCCAGGGGCTGGTCAACCGCGTCGCACCGGCCGAAGCGCTGGAGGCCGAGGTGGAAAAGCTGGTGCAGTCGATCGTGAACAAGCCCCGCGTGGCGGTGGCCATGGGCAAGGCGCTGGTGTACCAGCAGCGCGAACTGGGCATGGACGCTGCCTACCAGTTGGCGGGCCAGGCCATGGCCACGAACATGATGGACGCCGCTGCGCAGGAAGGCGCGCGCGCCTTTGCCGACAAGCGCCAGCCTGCATGGAAACAATGAACGCCATGGCTGCCGACCCCACCTTGATGCTCGACGACCTGGGGCGCTGGGCCGAAGCCTTTGTGCGGCCCACGGTACTGGTGGAACTGGCCGCGCTGGTGGCCTGTGTGGGCCTGGCCTGGTGGCTGGTCACGCTGCTGCAGCGCGGGCTGCACCACGGGGACTCCCGCTCGATCCTGTTCGGGGCCCGCGTCATCGACGGCGCGCTGTTCCCATTGGCGCTGCTGAGCCTGGCCTACGTGGCCCGCACCTCGCTGATGCACTGGATGCCGCTGGCGGTGTTCCGCGTGGCGATCCCGGTGCTGGTGTCATTGGTGGTGATCCGCATCGGCGTGAAGGTGCTGCAGGCCGCGTACCCGGACGCCGCCTGGGTGCGGCCCATCGAGCGGTCGATCTCGTGGCTGGCGTGGCTGGGGATGGTGCTGTGGGTCACGGGCCTGCTGCCGATGGTGCTGGAGGAGCTGGACCAGATCCACTGGAAGGTGGGTGGCTCCAACCTGTCGGTGCGCACCCTCATCGAAGGAGCGCTCACCGCAGGCGCCGTGCTGCTGATCGCGCTGTGGATATCGGCCGCCATCGAGGCGCGCCTGCTGCGCGCGGCCACGGGCGCCGAGCTGTCGCTGCGCAAGGCGGTGAGCAATGCGGTGCGGGCCCTGCTGATTTTCGTGGGCCTGATCATGGCGCTTTCGGCCGTGGGCATCGATCTGACGGCGCTGTCGGTGCTGGGCGGGGCCATCGGCGTGGGGCTGGGCTTCGGCCTGCAAAAACTCGCGTCCAACTATGTGAGTGGCTTCGTGATCCTGGCCGAACGCAGCATGCGCATTGGCGACAACGTGCGCGTGGACAATTTTGAAGGCCGCATCACCGACATCAGGGCGCGCTACACCGTGGTGCGCTCGTCCACGGGCCGGGAGTCGATCGTGCCCAACGAGATGCTGATCATCCAGCGGGTGGAGAACCTGTCGCTGGCCGACACCCGGGTGTGGCTCTCCACGGTGGTCAGCGTGGCGTACGAGACCGATGTCGAGCTGGTCACCGGCCTGCTGGCCGAGGCGGCACTGGCCAGCAGCCGCGTGCTGCGCGACCCCGCGCCCAGCGTGGCCTTGTCGGCGTTCGGGGCCGATGGCCTGGAGTTCACCGTGGGCTTCTGGATCGCCGACCCGGAGAACGGCTCGCTCGGCCTGCGGTCCGAGATCAACCGCGCCATCCTCAAGGCTTTGCGCGCCCACCAGATCGAAATCCCTTACCCCCAGCGGGTCATGCATGTGCAGGTCGATGGGGCACTGCCTGCGGCTCTGGCGCCAGCGGCTGCGCCTGCCACGCCGTCCGATGCGGCTCCGTAGGCCCTGACGCAGACCCCGGTTGCCGCATGCGACAGCCGCACTGGACAAGTGGCCGCTGCAGTCGCCTATAATCCGGAAAAAGCACGATCGTTCTTTTTTCTGATCCTGCACGCTGTGTCCCGGCTCCGTAGCACTCTCGCTGCAGCGCGGCATAGAATGTTCTAGTTTACGTAAACGTCAATTCAACCAACTCTAGGAGCCGCAGCAATGAAGGTCTTGGTCCCTGTCAAGCGCGTGGTGGACTACAACGTGAAGGTCCGCGTCAAATCGGACAATACGGGTGTGGACATCGCGAACGTGAAGATGAGCATGAACCCCTTTGACGAGATCGCCGTCGAAGAGGCCGTGCGCCTGAAAGAAAAGGGCCTGGTGACCGAAGTCATCGCTGTGTCCTGCGGCGT
>NZ_LMPT01000018.1 GCF_001424425.1 Acidovorax sp. Leaf191 | reverse complement strand
TGTTGATTTCCATGCAACCGTAACCCACCATTTCCATCTCGATCTGACCCACCCTGGTTCGTGAGCTTCACGCTCACGTTGTGGATAAGTTCTTGGCTATCTTCTCCTTCTTGGTGGTCTGTGGTGGTTGCTGTGCGGAGCTGTTCTTGAACCGGTAGCTGTCGTTGCCGGTTTCCAGAATATGGCAGTGATGCGTGAGTCGGTCCAGCAGCGCCGTGGTCATCTTGGCATCTCCGAACACATCAGCCCACTCGCTAAAGCTCAGGTTGGTGGTGATCACGACGCTCGTGCGCTCGTACAGCTTGGACAGCAGGTGGAACAGCAAAGCTCCTCCTGACGTACTGAACGGCAGGTAGCCCAGCTCATCCAGGATCACCAGGTCAGCATAGGCCAGGCGGTGCGCGATCTGCCCCGGCTTGCCCTGGGCCTTCTCCTCTTCCAGTGCATTGACCAGCTCCACCGTGGAGAAGAACCGCACCCTGCGGTGATGGTGCTCGATGGCTTGCACCCCGAGGGCTGTGGCGATGTGGGTCTTGCCCGTACCCGGTCCACCCACCAGCACCACGTTGTTGGCGTTCTCCAAGAATTCGCAGCGGTGCAGCTGGCGTACCAGTGCCTCGTTCACCTCGCTGTGGCCGAAGTCAAACCCAGCTAGGTCCCGGTACGCCGGGAACCTGGCCACCTTCAATTGGTAGGCCACCGACCGCACTTCGCGCTCGGCGGTCTCGGCCTTCAGCAGCTGGGACAGGATGGGCTGTGCTGCATCAAAGGCCGGTGCACCTTGCTCGGCCAGCTCCGCAACCGCCTGGGCCATGCCGTGCATCTTGAGCTCACGCAGCATGATTACGATAGAAGCGATGGCAGGGTCATGACGCATAGCGTGCCTCCCTCAATTGGTCGTAGCGAAGCACATTGGCTTGAGGTTCCACCTCCAGCTTGAGGGCCTGCGGCGATGTGACCGGTGCTGGAGCGGGCTTGCCGTCCAGCAGGCGGTGCAGCACGTTCAGGATGTGCGTCTTGCTGGCAGCCCCTGACTCCAGTGCCAACTCCACTGCAGCGAGCACAGCCTGTTCATCGTGGTGCAGCACCAGTGCCAGTACCTCCACCATCTCCCGGTCACCGCCGGTTTGCTTGAGCAAGGTGGCCTGCAGGCGCTTGAAGGCCGGCGGCAACTCCAGGAAGGGAGCTCCATTGCGCAGGGCCCCGGGCTTGCGCTGCAGCACCGCCAAGTAGTGGCGCCAGTCGTACACGGTTTGCCCGGCACCATGGTGGTTACGCTCGATCAGGCGCTGGTGCTCGCACACGATCTGGCCTTCGGCGGCAATCACCAGGCGATCCGCGTAGACCCGCAGGCTCACCGGCCGATTGGCATACGGCGCCGGCACGCTGTAGCGATTGCGCTCGAAGTGGACCAGGCAGGTGGGTGAGACGCGCTTGGTGTGTTCCACAAAGCCATCGAAGGGCCGGGGTATCGGCATCAAGGTTGCCTTCTCTTGAGCCCAGACATCCGCGACGGTGCCCGGCAGCTTGCCGTGCTCGATCTCGTGCCACAGCGCCACGCAGCGCTCTTCAAGCCAGGCATTGAGATCGGGCAGGCTTGGGAATGGCGGCACCACTTGCCACAGGCGATGGCGGGCATCGCGCACGTTCTTCTCCACCTGGCCCTTCTCCCAGCCCGACGCGGGATTGCAGAACTCGGCCTCGAACAGGAAGTGGCTGACCATGGCCGCAAAGCGCGCATTGACGTCGCGCTCCTTGCCACGGCGCACCCGGTCTACAGCGGTGCGCATGTTGTCGTAGATGCCTCGGCGGGGCACACCGCCCAGCACGACGAACGCATGGTTGTGGGCATCGAACAGCATCTCGTGCGTCTGCAAGGGATAGGCGCGCAGGTAGAACGCTCGGCTGTGGCTGAGCTTGAAGTGGGCTACCTGCAGCTTGGTGCGCACGCCAGCGAGAACAGCCCAGTCCTCGCTCCAGTCGAACTGAAAAGCCTCGCCCGGGCCGAAGGCCAGGGGAACGAAGGTGCCGCGCCCCGTGGTCTGCTGTGCGACTAGGCGTTGCTCTTGCCAGAGACGGGCAAAGGCCGCTACGCGGTTGTAGGAGCCGGTATAGCCCAGCGCCTGCAGATCGGCGTACATCTGCTTGACGGTGCGCCGCTGCTTGCGGGATCGGCCGGCCTCCGTCTTGAGCCAGCCCGAGAGCTTCGATGCGAAGGGGTCGAGCTTGGAAGGACTGACCCGCTTGGCGTAGTGCGGCTCGGCCTCGCCTGCTCGTAGGTACTTGCGGATGGTGTTGCGCGAGAGGCCCGTGCGGCGGGCGATCTCCCTGATGGACAGCTGCTCTCGCAGGGCCCAGCGCCTGATGACACTCAGTGTTGCCACGTCTATCACTCCTGGTCTCCTGCTGCTCAACAAAGCAGCAGGTTAGGGTTAGTACGTGGGTCAGGTTTGGATGGAAATCCTGGGGGTCAGTGGGTCACTTCTGCGTGGAAATCAACACANCCATCCAGCTGAGTGTGCACACCCGCCTCAGTGTTGCCACGTCTATCACTCCTGGTCTCCTGCTGCTCAACAAAGCAGCAGGTTAGGGTTAGTACGTGGGTCAGGTTTGGATGGAAATCCTGGGGGTCAGTGGGTCACTTCTGCGTGGAAATCAACACATCAAGATCGAAAAAATGGATCTTTTCGGTGCTTGGTCCAGCCTGTATAACGTCGCGCCGCCAGGGGATCCGTTAGCGCTCAACTGGTCAGAAACGTCAAGCCCGGGCTACATCTGGAGCGAGTCGGGCGACGGGCGCATTCCCATCTACCGGTACTACAATCGCCTTTCCGACTCGCACTACTTCAGCACGAACGCCGGTGAACGGGACAGCTTGCTCAACCAGCAGCGCGGGTGGCTGGACGAAGGCATTGCGGGCTACGTGAGTGCAGGCCCTGCCCCCGGCTTGGTCCCCATGTATCGCTTGGCCAAGGCTGGACTCGATGGTTCGATCTACGCAAGAGGCTCAGAGCTCGCTGCGTTGACCAACCAAGGTTGGGTCAACAAGGGCATTGATGGCTATGTGGGCGACCCTGCCGGCAGCGCACCGTTGGGCATGGTCAAGCTTTACAGCTTGCAGAACAACAACAAGGTGCGAAACGGCGACAGGACTGACGGCCTTTACACGACCGCCCTGAGCGACCGTAACGCCCTGCTGGGCCTGAACCCGCCGGCCCAAGGCGCCGCCAACTCGCGCGCGCCCACAGTCTATGCATCCGCTGGCGGTCTGAGCATAGAGGTCACCTATCCGCAAGATTTGATCAGCAGCACCACGCTGGAGTACCGGCTCATCGGCAGCGGCAACTGGACCACTGCCCCCACCGGCATTCAGCGGTCCTTCGGCTCTGCCGCCCGCTTCGACGTTAGCCAACTGGGCCTGCTCAACGGCAGCTACGAGTACCGCATCCGCAACACCAACCCAGAGAAGACGCGTGATGTTGGCTCCGGCACGTTCAACATCGGCGCAGAAAACCCATCAGCATTGCCAGTGATGGCAGGCGTCAACCAAGGCACTGCCAATATTGACGGTACGTTCTACCGCGTGCTGCAATGGCCCAAGCCGCCATCCGACTGGACTGTGACCTTGCGCTACAGACCCAAGGGAAGCACCGTAGCCTACACAGAACGTGCGGTGGGCAGCGGCATCTTCAGCTATGGAGACGGTCGCACCAGCGGCATGGGAATCGGCATGCAAGGCATCGCCCTCAATATGGGGGCGGGAGACTTCGAGTACATAGTGCTCGCCCAGAAGGCGGGCGGCTCGGAAAAGATGCACGCCACCGGCGCGCTCTCCGTGCCGCAGGGCCTCAGCGCGTGGGACAGCACGGCACCCATCACTTCAGCCAACAACAACGTCACCAACCTTGGCATCGTTGGGTATGTGTGGACAGAGCCACGTTATGACCGTAAGCCGTTGTACCGCTTCTATATGCCGTACAACAACGACCACCATATCACCACGGCAGACCCTACGGTTATCGCGATGTTCGAGCGGTTCATTGCCGACTATCAAGCAAACCCCAGCACGCCAGAATATGCGCGCTTCGACGGGATCATGGGCTACGTCGAGACTTCGTCGAATGACAACAATAGCCGCTTGTACCAGTACATACACGGCAACGAAAATATTTACCGCCTGACGGCCAACTCTTCGGACATTGGTAACTACACGCCCTTGAACTCAGCGCCAAGCTCGCTGAGCCCAGGCGTCTGGTACCAAAGCGCATACCAGCAGGACGGCTTCATCTCCAAGGTGCCAGCCCCTGGCACCACGGCGCTGTACGCCGTGTACGACGGCAACTCATTTGGCCCGATGAGCAAGGGCGACTACCTGACCACCGTCTACGACCAGGAAGTGCTTGCCGGGTACATGATGAACGCGAGCCACAGCGCGACGGCCAAGATTGCGGGCGTCAAGACCAGCATGGCCCAGATCGACGGTCAGTTGAGCCCTGTCCTTCAATGGGAAAAGCCCGAGGCCAATGCCAGGGTGACGGTCACAGCCTCGCCGCCGCTGCCATCGTTCGGCAGCTCGCCCTTCGTGTTCACGCAGGGCGACAGCCATGGCAGCCAGTTCAGCGCTGGCGGTAGCCAGGGCATCACGCTCGGCACCATGCAGCCCGGTGCCAGCTACACCATCTCGGTGGTCATCGAATACCCCGCCACCAATCAGCACCGAGCCTACAAGGCCCGCACGGACATCACCATCAACGTGCCTGCCGCTGGCCCCAGTGGCGCCGTCGCCATCATCGACAACACGCCGGCCTACACGCCGCCTTCGCGCATTGTTGCCGGCACGCCCTACAACCTGACCAGCCGCGCCATCAGCAGCCGCACCTACGACCGCTGGAGCAACGTCACCTCGGTGGAAGACCCGCGCGTGCTGGATTCGTCAGGCCACTACAAGACCACCTACCGCTACAACGCCAACAACCAGCTCATCGAGCAGACCCTGCCCCAGAACTTCCCCGAGGGCTCCTCGACCACCCGCATCTACTACGACCAACTGGGCCGCGAGATCGGCGTGCGCGACGGAGTCGGCAACCTCAACATCAAGGTCTACGACGCAGCCGGCAACCTGGTGCAAAAGCGCAACGCCGACGGCGGGCGCACCGACTACCGCTACGACGCTTTTGGTGATCGCGTTTCGTCCGCAGAGGTCATCAGTGCGCAGCGCACGGTGGTCACCCACTTCGCCTACGACAAGCTCTCGCGTCTGAAGGAGACAGCGCTGCAGCAGGCCATCACCCGCCAGGTCGTGACCAACACCGAAGGCACGGTACAGAATGGCCCTCAAGGAGAACACGCTGCCAACGGCGTGACCCTGACAAGTCAGGTACAGACCATCCTCGAACGCGTCGAATACGACGAGGCCGGCCGCCGCGTGCGGGTCATCAACGGCAACGACGAATCCACCCGCTACGTTTACGACCGCGCTGGTAACGTCGTCTACACCGGCCAGGAGGCGGGTCTGCGGCCCGCAAACGGAAAGGTAGACGGCAAACCGGATGGCCATGACCTGCAGGCCAGCTACGTCCTGAAGTACGGCTTCGTCTACGCCTACGACGCCATGGGCCGCAAGGTGGAGCAGGCCGACGCCAACGGCCTGGGCCAGACCTGGACTTACAACACTCTGGGCCGTTTGGTCGGCCATGGCGATGGCAACGGCACCGTTCAGTATGACTACGCCTACAACCTGGCTGGCCAGCTCACGCACGAGGGCAATAGCGGAACGGACATCAACTGGACTGGCACAAAACTCAAAAAGAGTATTGACTACCAGTACGACGGCGCAGGCCAGCTCACCCGCATTCAAGACAACTTCCTGGGCCAGACAACGACTTACAGCTACGACCTGACAGGCAACCGCCTAAGCGAGCGTGTCACGCAAAAGACCAAGCTGGCCAATGGTGAATATGCGAACGTCGTCTACCAGGACAACCGCCTGTTCTACGACGCGCAGAACCGCCTGCGTGCCGTGCTGGACGGTCGCGTGGATGTGCGCATCGACTATGACCTGGCGGGCAACCGCAGCAGCGTGTCGACCAAGGTCAAGACACAGTCCAGCGGCACCGAGAAGGTCAACAACAGCGTCACGCGGTTCACCTATGACGCGATGAATCGGCAGAAGAGCAGCAACGAGTACGCCTGGAACGGGGATCAACTCGGGGATCTGCAGGAGCGGCACGAGTACGCCTACGACCTCTCGGGCAATCGCACCGCCGACAACAATGTGTTCATCCGGGGTGGCGGCGAGAACGGCAGCAACGTCAACGGCAGCTATGCCTACACCTACGATGACCTGCACCGCATGGTGAGCTACAGCGGCTACGGCATTGCTGAGCGCCAGACCTACCAGTACGACGGCGCCGGCCGTGCGGTCTACACCATGTCACTCGTCAAGCGCGATGGCCTGTGGAACGAGGAGCACCGCTACAACCAGTACAGCGCCACCGGCAAGCTGCAAGACACACGTGCGGTGCTGCGCCGCGATGATTCCAAAGCCAAGACCCATGTGGACGATATCCGCTACCACGACACGGGCTCGGCCACCGGCCTGGGCTACGACAACGCGGGCAATCTGCGCGGCTACCAGCAGGTGAGCGATGGCACAGCCACCACTACGACGTACCAGCATGCGGCGCTGAACGGCAGCTACCTGCAGTTGACAGCGACCACCGTGGGTCGTGGCAACACTGCCATCAGCCGCACCTGGCGCGATGCCAATGGCTTCATCAGCAATGTGGAGGAGACCAATACCGGAGGCAGCCCTACCTTCAAGGACCTGCGCTTCAACCGCGCCTTCGTCAATGACGTTCAGGGCAATGCGCTGTATGTGAACCAGGCTGCAGGCCGCACGAACGAGGCAGATGGAGTGGTAGCAGGGCGCATCATGAATGAGCCCGGCGGTTACGTAGGCGGCTGGATCGGCAACTCCATGGACCCAGGCCACGTCCAACGCCAGTTGGTGGCCAACGGTGAGGTGCTGGGGCGCTATGGCGATGCGTATGACCGCGTCAACTCCTCGCCGCAGGGAGAAGTGCTTAAGTACGTGCACTCCACAGACTTCCAGATGGAGGCCCAGGTGCTCAATCTGAAGGGCGCCAGTGTCGATCCGGTCTCCTACACGGTGGTGGGCGGCGAGACGCTGCGCGATGTAGCCCGCAATGTGCTAGGCGACGCCAGCCTGTGGTGGCGCATTGCCGACGCCAACGCCCTAGCGGTCTCGGCCGATGCCCCGCTGACCGCAGGGCAGACGCTGTCGGTGCCCAAGCTGGCGCTGAACGCGAACAACGCAGAGACCTTCCAGCCGTACGACCCGAGCAAGATCACCGGCAGCATGGATCCCACGCTGCCCATGCCTGCGCAGGGGGACAAGTGCGGAGGAATGGGCAAGATCATCATGATGGTGGTAGCTGTCGCGGTGGCCGCTGTTACTCAGCAGTGGTGGCTCGCCAATATTTCCAACATTAGCGGCGGAGTCCTCGGAGCTATCAGCGAGGGGGCTTATGGTGCCCTGGCAGCTTCAGGCGCAGCGGGTGGTGCTGCGGGCTCCATCGCCAGTCAAGTGGTAGGCAATGCAATTGGAGCCCAACAGGGTTTTAATTGGAAAAACGTGGCGTTGTCGGCTATTAGCGGTGGGGTGTCGGGTGGGCTCGCTGGGGCAGACTTCCTGCCTACCAATCTCGGAGATTTCGGCAATGCTGCGGTGCGCGCAGCATTAGGCAGTGCAGTTACGCAAGGAATTGGCGTCGTTACGGGATTGCAGAGGTCCTTCAGTTGGACCCAGGTGGCTGCATCCGCAGTGGGGGCCGGCGTAGGTGCAGAGGTCGGCTCGCTGCTCAATGCGAACGGCACATTCAACAACCTGGGCAACTTTGGCGGACAACTAGCGCGTGGCGCTGTCGCGGGATTTGCGGGTGGCATGGCCGCGGCAGCGATGCGCGGTGGACGGATCTCCGTTCAGCAGGTCGCCATGGATGCATTCGGCAATGCCCTCGGCCAAAGTTTGGGGGAGTCAATGCAGCCCAGCCAACAATCGCCCTACAGCTTGGCGGGCGCAGGGGCTAGGTTGTCCAACTGGACGGAGCAAGCCCCTAACAGCAGTCCGTACGATGACACTTACCGCCAGACGAACTTGGAGCGGATGTCGATGATGGCACTCGGCGGTGTCTCCGACAGTCAAACTTCAGCGCAAGTGCAGGAGCGGTGGATCAGCGGTAGCGGCGTTGTCGCTCCACTGATGACACCGACCTCATCCAGTTCCGGCAGCCTCATTGCTAGTCCAAGCCTGCTGAGTCGAAATGGCCAAGGAGGGTACAGCTGGGACAGCGGCGTTAATACATACCCGGTCGCTACAAGAAGCATCCAAGGTACCGCACTTGAGACAATTCAACTTGCAAGTGGACCAGTGACGGGTTTGGGGCAGGACTACAGCCTGTTCTCACGAGCGTCAATGGAAGAGTATTGGAGCGGCGATGGCGTAGTAAACCGTACCATGCGCGCGGTAGGCAGCTTGGCTTACGACGTGGCCAATGCGCTGACTCCTGCAGACTCCACGCCGCTAGAGCTCCAACGCGCCCAAGAACTGGGGCAACTGCGGCAAGACTTTAGTGCAGCGCGATCAGCGGGTGACATTGCAGCCATGCAAAGCGTTCAAGCACGCCATGCGCAAATTACCTCAAGCGATGGCAACCCATCCATGGTTCAAGTGCCGATGGCTTCTGACATTCTGCGTGCACAAAGTGTCTCAGGGCTACCTGCCGACCGTAACTCGCTGGGGCTAGCTGCAGGCGCGGCAATAGCACAAGGCTTCAGCGGGATGATGACGCCCAAGAGTGGCGGCGTGCCAAGTTCGCCAAGTAGTATCGCGGGGGTACGGACTGAGGCTAGTAGGTTGTCCCTGTCATTTGAGGACAGCCTAGTGCTGCGAGGAGATGCTTCTCGCGCTCAGATCGTTCAAACAATCGGCGATGCGGCGCAGCCGTCGCTTCAGAGTATATGGAAACTCGACCCGAATGCGCGCATTGGGTTTAGAGGAAGTCTTGTTGATGGTTTGAAAAACGATACGAAACGGGGCTTGAATGGCGAGCGAGTTGCATTTAATGGCACCGTTGCCACAAAAAAAGGTAAGCCCTTCACCGGCGCGCAAGGCTACGACGCCGATTTCTTCGTCGTTAGCGATGATTTGGCTGATCAATTTTCAAGAAAGACTTTCTTTAGGGACATAGCTAAATTAGATGGGTCATTGAAAGGTACTTTCCAAAAATTCGGGAATACCATGCAGAGCAATACAACCCTCGGTGGGATGAAAGCAGAACTTCCTACGTTTAGAATATACACCACAGATGAAATAGCGAAAAAATCGGGCTCTCAATATTACTTCTTGCAGAGCGGCAAATAACGGAGAAAATTTCGATGAAAAATATACTGGCGGAAGTGGAGATTCCAAGCTCCTTGCCCTTGGAAGATATGGCAAAAAAACTGGGCACCATAATAGGAAGAATTAATTTCGAACGCGAGGATACTGGGCGCTTCGAAGAAGTTCCGGCTCTTACCGCGAAAGATGAAAATTCTGGCATGACGTTTGTATTACTTGGAATACCTGAAGGAGAAACTTGTGACGCCTACATTCTCGAGTTCTCCGCCGAAACCAGACTTTCCATTTCGGAATTCAGCGGAAATCTACCTAGATTTATGAGCGATATTTTTATCGAAAAGGATGTGAACGCAAGAGGATATTTTGACTATTCCAATGAATTGGCCACTGCTCTAACGGCTAACGGAATTAGTGCGACGAAATCGGCGCCATGAGCTTTTGGGACAAGTAGGTGTCGCATCCCGGATGATTGCATAGACTCTAAACGCTATCCACTCTTCATGGCCCGAGCTGTTTTAAAGGAGTTGATAGAGTCCTTGCAATCTATCCAGGGAGTGAAGCCATGTTGATAGCCCTGCACAAGAACGCCCGCACCACTCCCGCCGTGCGCGCCGAGATCGCAGCCAGCAATGAACCAGCCAGCGTCCTGGCCCAGCGCTTTGAGATCACTGAGCAGACGGTCTACAAGTGGAAGAAGCGCGAGGTCTTTGGGGACCGCTCGCACACGGCCCATCACTTGCAGACCGTGCTCACGCCTGCGCAAGAAACCGTGGTGGTGCACCTTCGGCGTACCTTGCTGTTGCCCCTGGATGACCTGTTGGCGGTCACGCGGGAGTTCATTTGCGCCCAAGTCTCACGCTCAGGCCTGGACCGGTGTCTGCGCCGCCATGGAGCAGGCAACCTCAACACCCTCAAGCCCCAGGAGCCTGTGGTGGTCCACAAGGCCTTCAAGAGCTACGAGCCAGGCTACGTGCACATGGACGTGAAGTACCTACCCCAGATGCAGGACGAGAGCAGCAGGCGCTATCTGTTCGTGGCCATCGACAGGGCCACGCGCTGGGTGTTCGTGCAGTTCAAGGCCAACAAGACAGCGGCCAGTGCCAGGGCCTTTCTCAAAGCACTTCACAAGGCCTGCCCGATCAGGATCAACAAGCTGTTGACAGACAACGGCAAGGAGTTCACGGACCGCCTGTTTGCCAGCCGGGAGCGCGAACCCAGCGGCAACCATGAGTTCGACCAACTGTGCCAGGAGCTGGGCATAGAGCACCGGCTGACCAAGCCCAGGACTCCGAGAACCAACGGCATGGTGGAGCGGTTCAATGGCCGCATCGCGGACGTCCTGAAGACCCACCGATTCAACAGCCGTGAGGACATGGAGCAGACCTTGCAGCGCTATGTGGCCTTGTACAACCACCAACTGCCGCAGTCAGCACTGGGCAGCAAGACGCCGATGCAGGCCATGAAAGAGTGGTACCAGGAACACCCGGATCTGTTTCACAAGCGGCCATATGATCGTCCGGGATGTGACACTTAGAGAGCAACTTCTGGGATTACTATCAACTTAACAAGAGCGGGAGGCGCGATGGGTTTAGGTAATGAGTACATTTATTGAATGGACGCTTGCGTTCAAGGACGCTATTTCCGATAGGCAACGTACCGTATGCCCTGAGTGCGGGCATGTGGGGTTGGATTTTCAGTTTATTGGAAATCAAGATACGAAGATGGGGCACGCTTTTGTGTGGTGCACGGCCCATCATCACGGAATTCACGTGTCACGCACAAGAATTCCTGAAGGGGTTTTAGTGTTGCCACTGGATGTTCCTTCGGCCGAACTAAAAAAATATGTTCCTGAGATTGAATTGATTAGCTCGTAATAATCCACGAAATTTCTGAAGGTCCGCCGCGAGCGGACTTTCTTCATTTGGCAATACCGTGAGTGGCGCCGACCGCGTCGTGATGAACTCCGGCGGCGACCGCCTGCTTGCCACCATGGGGCCTGCCCGACTGAGTCATCCTGAACAGTACGGCACCATCATGGATGACCTCGCCAACAAGGGGGTTGACGTTCGCTTCACAGAGGGCCAATTCGCGTATGGGCCGTCGGCCACGCGGGGTGTGCCGGGAAATCTTGTCCTCGACCCCGATGCGTCGATGTCGGCGCTGAGGCATGAGTACGGTCACTTCTTGGATGACCAGGCGCTCGGCTTCCCTGGGCAGCGGTTCTACTATGAGAGCCCTGACTTCCGCCTTGCTTCTGAACCTAGTCAGTATCTCGGTGAGATTAGAACGGCCCGGCAGCTTGGCGATGATGCCGCTCGTGCTCAGCTGATTCGCGACTACCTCGGTGAGAAGAGCTACCTTATTGACAGGTACTACTTCACTCAGGATGGAAAGCCCATCCCGTACGGAACTTTGCGCTGATTTAGGAGGCCAAACTATGTTGTTTCCGACAGACCCTACCACCCGGCCAGGCTTGATGACAGAAACTCTGAGCCTACTTTCGAGCAAACCACAGATTGTGGCGGTGCTTGATGGCAATGCCCATGAGAACCAGATTGCTGCGCTGCCGGACAGAACGCTCGCCATTGAGCTCTGCCGGCAGTTCGAAAGCGCAAGCATCAAGCGGGTTGGCTCAAGTCGCGGTGCCGCGATTGGCCCTGTCTGGGCGTTTGATACGGCCGAAGACTCGGCGGAACTCAAACTCTGTACATTGCCCGGAGCTGCTGGGGAACCGTTGGACAAGGCGCGCTGGGCCAATGAAGTTCAGACGATTGTCATGAATATCGAGTTTGAAGAGCGGGCGATTCGCGAGCTACGATTTCCGGTGAGACTCGAAGGAATCGAATGTCAAGGATGGGAAAGGCGCGATGACCACAAGGGCTCCATCTTGCGCAGGAGGAGTTGAGACCTCACCGAGGCCCGCCAGATGCGGGCCTCGATATTTGGCAATGCAGGAAGTGCTGGCAGCTTGGCTGTTGGGGAGACGCCGCCGCTACTGACGCTTTCGCGACAACCTAGAACGGTAACGAGGAACGCTCTTAGCGATGCCGAGTTTGCTCAAGCGCAGGACCTTGCTTCGTTCCGTGGCGGTACGTTCGTCGGGGCGCCGACGGATAGCTTCCCCGGCATTGATGGATGGCTCGACGGTGTGCCGACCCAGTTGAAAATAGTGACGGGCAATGGCGAACAGGCGGTTCTTCGCAACATCGTCAAGGGCGCCAGGAACATGTCCGCTTAGGGTTACGTCGGCGACATCGCTGTGGACGCGACCCGAACAGGAGTCAGCATCGACGGCTGTGCCAAGTTCGTGACTCCTAACACGCCTGTCGGACGCATCCTGAATGAAGGCTCGGTAAACAACGTTTACGTCAAGTTCGGCGACGGCTGGCTCAACATCACGCAAGGCACGCTCGTTGTGCCAGGGAGGTAATGTGTCCAACAGCGTATTCGTTCCGGTTCATCGACTACCCGCATCCCTGGACGAGGTTCAACAGGCGGTCGGTCGTGCATTCAAAGGGTTTGGTCTCGCGCCACCTGAAGTGCAACTGCATGAGCCCACCAGTCCGCCAAAGGCTCTGGCAGATTCAATCGTGACGCTTCGTGGCAACGGCCTTCATGAGCATTGCTGGGTCTCCTTCGGCGAATACCCAACCGAGCTCACGGGCGCTGACGCCGCGACCCACATGGGCGACGTAACAACGCGAGGAAGTTGGCTGTTTGCAGCAGTTGTGGTTATGGCGCTGTTCGAGTTTGGTGGGTCAACAGCCTTCAACGATTCGGGTGAACTCGATGGCCGGCCGGAGTACGACGCGGAGGCCCTTTGGCGAGTGATTGACGCAGGGCTAATCGCAGGCAATCAGTACTTGGCACGCTGGTGCGCAGCATCCGAGTCCAGGTCGGCCATTGGCCGCCCGTGAGGGTATGGCCTTGACGCGGTGGTTCAACGTCGCAGCCGGTACCCCTGCATCAGCCCATCCAGCGCCTGCACCCATCACCCCTGGCGTAGCAGCGCCGCATCGCATTCAGGTCCTGCCCATTCCAGACCTCTGCCGGCGTCAGGCCGCCCAAACTTTGATGTACCCGCACATGTTTGTAGAACCGGGCGAACTCATGCAGCCGCACCTGCAAGGCTGCGGCGTCAAGAATGGCGAGTTGCCGCAGTAAGGGCTTCAAGGTGCCAAACAGCCGCTCGATACAACCGTTTTGCCAGGGCGAGCCCGAATCGATGCGCTGGCGCCGAATGCCTGTCAACTTGAAAAATGTGACCCACAGCCTGCCGGTGAACATGCCTTCGTTGTCGGTGCGCACAACTACAGGCGAGCCATGCTCGGCACACGCTCCGCGGAACTCTGACAACACGGTCCAAGCGCGCTTGAGGGTCAGCACCTTCAAGCGCATCAGGGCACGTGCGCGCATGTGCAATGAATCCAAACGAATTCCAAGTCACTGAGCGGCAGCATGTGCGGCGTGGCAAGAATCGACCGCTGCCGCTTGCCTATCAAGCGCTAGCCGCTATCAAATTCATACTATGCTGCCTACGTGCGGTCGCGCAGCTTGGCGGACACGCGCCACAAACTCAAAGCCACGCCTTGTGCACACACCGCTGCAGACACACCAACTTCGCGCCCAAGTCG
Organism: Acidovorax sp. Leaf191; assembly: GCF_001424425.1. GTDB lineage: Bacteria > Pseudomonadota > Gammaproteobacteria > Burkholderiales > Burkholderiaceae_C > Acidovorax. The sequence continues at coordinate 524,407 of NZ_LMPT01000018.1, read as the reverse complement.
CGTTTACTGCCGCATCAGCGGGACTGGCACGTCGAGAAATTCTCATCTGTGCGGTATCCCGCAGAGGCGAAATACCGTAACCCCGTAGCGTCCAACTCCCCCAGGTCCGCGCTATATATCGCGTATCCTGCTACGTCCAGCCTTTCTCCCAGCTCTCCCATGCAATCTCTGCCCAGCAACTTGCCCCCTCTCCTTGCCCAAGCACTCGAAGCCAGCTCCACCGGTGATACCGACTTGGCGCTGAGCCTGTTTGCACAGGCCGCCCAAGACCCCGAGACGTCTCCCTGGGCGCATTTCCTGATGGGTGCCGAGTACGCAGCATTGGGAAAAATGGACGAGGCAGAAGCTGGCTTTTCCACAGCGGTGCTTCTGGCCCCTGGAATGCTGGTGGCACGGTACCAGCTAGGGTTGCTTCAGTTTTCGTCGGGGCGTGTTTCTGCGGCATTCCTGACCTGGCAGCCGCTGGTGGAGGGGGACCCGGACACCGCGCTGTGCCAGTGGATCAAAGGATTCGCGGCCCTGGCGCAGGATGACTTTGAGACCGCACGCGCGCACTTCGAAGCGGGTATTGCACTGAACACCGACAACCCCCCCATGTCTGCGGACATCCGGCGCGTGATCGCGGAAATCGATCAGTTGATCGACTCCTCAGCCGACAAAACCCCAGCGCCCACACCCGAGGTGGCAGAGAACGCGGAAGAAGGCGACGCCGCCCACGTCCTGCTCTCGAACTACCGCACGCAGCAATCGCTGCACTAAAGCACCCAAGCGGTTGCAAAGCAAGCTGCCATGACCCGCATTGACACGTCCGCACTGAGTGCGTTGCTCCGCGCTCAGCTGCAAGCCAAAGCGCAAAACGGTGGTGCGAAAAACCCGCCCGCCACGCAAACCACCGCAAGCGGACAAGGAGGGCACGATGTGGCTCGCCAGGCCAAGGCAACGCCAAAAGATGGACGGGCGATGGGCGGGGGTCTGGAGCTGGAGCCGAAATGGATACAGCGCTTGCAAGGGATCGCGGCTGACGACCCGGAGCGCAAGCGCAAGGCTTTCAGGATTTTCTTGGAGTCGGTATTGGAAAGAGAACTGGGGTCAGCGTTTCAAAGCGACATTCAGTTCGGCCAGGTGATCGAGCAGGTGCTTCAGCAGATTGAATCGGATCCGGAGTTGAACCAGAACAGCCTGCAGGCTGGCGAGATACTGCTCCGCCAGGCGACGTAGGTAGCCAGGGTCTTACCAGCAGCCAAAAAGAAAAAGGCCCCGCGCTATGGTTTAGATAGCTGCGGGGCCTTGATGCTGGCGGAGAGGGTGGGATTCGAACCCACGGTAGTGTTGCCACTACGCCTGATTTCGAGTCAGGTACATTCGACCACTCTGCCACCTCTCCATGTGTCGAAGCATGTGATTATAGCAGCAGTTTTGAAGGGTTCCGCCAGCTGCCACGGTTCCTGGCAACCGCTCGAGGCGCTCACGGTGCCATCGCCTCGCATCCCAATGCGGTGCATCCACCCACATCTTGATGCAGGTCATGGGGCCGCCCTGCACCCGGTGGCACGATCCTGTGCAGCCAGCAGCCTTTGCGCGCCAAGGATCTTCGGCTCGCTCGCCACCCTCTCTTCGAAACTTTTCAAGGACACTTTCACCATGCGATTCGCACACATCGTCGTTGCCGCCTCTTTGTTCGCCGCAGGCTCTGCCATGGCAGGCCCTTGCGATCTCGAGATCGAAAGCACGGACGCCATGAAGTTCAGCAAGGACAGCCTGAGCGTGCCGGCCAGCTGCAAGAAGGTCACCGTGAAGCTGGTGCACACGGGCAAGCTGCCCAAGGCCTCGATGGGGCACAACTGGGTGCTGGCCAAAGCCGCCGACATGCAGTCCGTTGCCACCGACGGCATTCCTGCGGGCGCGGACAAAAATTACGTCAAGCCTGGTGACACCCGCGTGCTGGCCGCCACCAAGCTGATCGGCGGCGGCGAGAGCGACACCGTCAGCTTCGACGCCACCAAGCTCAAGGTGGGCGAGGCGTACAACTTCTTTTGCTCGTTCCCCGGCCACATCGGGCTGATGAAGGGTATTTTTGCGGTGACCAAGTAACGGATGCGTGCTGACTGGTGAAGGCTGGCTGCTGGTTGTCCGCTGATGACCCTGCGGCGCCAGCATTGCAGCGCTGGCAGCCCTAGATCTGGGCGCGTCGGCACAGGGGTCCCTGTGCTGCGGCCTGCGGCCATCAGCAGCCGCGGGGACTGGGGCGCCGCCGCGAAGGCAGCAACCCGTAGCCCGCCCAGCGTCCCGTCAGGCTGCGGGCGACAGCACAGCCACGCCGCCCATGTAGGGGCGCAGCACCTCAGGCACCGTCACGGTGCCGTCGGCGTTCTGGTAGTTCTCCAGCACGGCCACCAGCGTGCGGCCCACGGCCAGGCCCGAGCCGTTGAGGGTGTGCACCAGTTCGTTCTTGCCCTGGGCGTTCTTGAAGCGGGCCTGCAGGCGGCGGGCCTGGAAGGCTTCGCAGTTGCTCACCGAGCTGATCTCGCGGTAGGTGTTCTGCGCGGGCAGCCACACTTCCAGATCGTAGGTCTTGGCAGCGCCAAAGCCCATGTCGCCGGTGCACAGGCTCATCACGCGGTACGGCAGGCCCAGCTTTTGCAGCACGGCCTCGGCGTGGCGGGTCATGTCTTCCAGCGCTTCGTAGCTTTTGTCGGGGTGCGCGATCTGCACCATCTCGACCTTGTCGAACTGGTGCTGGCGGATCATGCCGCGCGTGTCGCGGCCATAGCTGCCGGCCTCCGACCGAAAGCACGGCGTATGGGCAGTCAGCTTGATGGGCAGCTCGGATTCGGCCACCACCACGTCGCGCACGAAGTTGGTCAGCGGCACTTCGCTGGTGGGGATGAGGTACAGCGCTGCATTGTCCGGCACAGGCTCGCCGTCCTGGCCGCCCTTCTTGGCCGCGAACAAATCGCCTTCGAACTTGGGCAGCTGGCCCGTGCCCTTGAGCGAATCGGCATTCACGGCATAGGGCACATAGCACTCGGTGTAGCCGTGCTCCTGGGTCTGCACGTCCAGCATGAACTGGGCGAGCGCGCGGTGCAGGCGGGCGATGGTGCCCTTCATCACGGTGAAGCGCGAGCCCGAGAGCTTGACGCCCATGTCGAAGTCCAGCCCCAGCGGCGTGCCGACGTCCACATGGTCTTTCACCTCGAAGGCAAACGTGCCGGGCGTGCCCCAGCGGCGCACTTCCACGTTGCCAGCTTCGTCGCTGCCCACGGGCACGGATTCGTGCGGCAGGTTGGGCACCGCGACCAGCATGGCCAGCAGTTCGGCCTGCACTTGTTCCAGGCGGGCGGCGGATTGCTCCAGCTCCACCTTGCCTGCGGCCACCTGGGCCTTGATGGCTTCGGCTCCATCCTTGTCGCCGCGGCTCATCAGCATGCCGACCTGCTTGGACAACTGGGTGCGCTGGGCCTGCAGCTCTTCGGTGCGGGTCTGCAGCGTCTTGCGCTCGGACTCCAGGGCCTGGAACGCCGAGACGTCCAGGAAGGCCTGGGGCTTTTTGCGGGTTTCCAGCCGCGCGATGGCGGTGTCGAGGTCTTTGCGAAGGAGAAGGATATCTAGCATGACTAGATTTTAGTTCCCCCCGCAATCCAATCCCCCTGAGTCGCTTCGCGCCTTCCCCCGTAGGGGGACGCACCCGGTGGCCTGGCACAGCCAGATCCACGGGTGCGCTCGCGCAGGCAGTGCCAGATGCGTGCGCTGCTTTCGGACTTAGCCGAGGCTGGTAGGGTCGAAATTGGCGCCGCAAAGAATCAGGGCCACGGTCTCCTGCGGCTGGGGCTTGTACACGCCGGTCTGCAGCGCGGCCAGGCCCAGCGCGGCGGCGGGCTCCACGGCCAGCTTGAATTCCTTCCACAGCCACAGCTGGGCTGCACGGATGGCGTCGTCGGGCAGCAGCAGGGCATCGTGCACATGGCGCTGGCTGACAGCCCAGCCGATGGTGCCGATGCGGCGTGCGCCCAGTGAATCCGCGGCCACACCGCTGACGTCCACGTCCACCGGCTCGCCAGCGGCGCGGGCCGCATGCAGCGTGGGGGCACGCTCGGGCTCCAGGGCCACGACGTGGGCGCGGCTTTCCACCCAGGCGGCCACACCGCCGATGAGGCCGCCGCCTCCCACGCTGACCAGCACGGTGTCGGGCAGGCGGCCGCCCTGCTCTTCAATCTCTGCGGCCAGGGTGCCTGCGCCGGCCACGACCTCGGGCTGGTCATAGGCGTGGGCCTGCAGCGCGCCTGTGACTTTCTGGCGGTCCACGCAGGCTTCGTACGCCTGTGAATAGGCAGCGCCGGTGACGACCACCTCGGCCCCCAGCGATCGCAGGCGAGCGCGCTTGGCCTCGGGCGAGACCTCGGGCACGAAGACCTCGCAGCGCACGCCCAGCGCCTGGGCGGCTGCTGCCACGGCAATGCCGGCGTTGCCGCCGGACGCGATGATCACGCCGCTGTCGGGCACCGGGTTGGCCAGCAGCCGGTACAGCATGCCCCGCGCCTTGAAGCTGCCGCCCACCTGCAGGTGCTCCAGCTTGAGCCAGACCTCCGCGCAGTCCACCCCGAGGGACCGGCCGGGCACGCGCATCAGCGGCGTGGTGCGCAGAAAGCCGCTCTGGCGGTCTTGGATGTGGCGGCGGGCGTCGGCGATGGCGGCGCGATCGATCATGCGGGGGCTCCCAGGGACAAAAGGCAAGGCAGGCAGTGTAGGGGCTCTACAGCGACCTCCGCAGCACCAAGGCAGCGTACAGACAGCCCGCAGCGCTACACACCGATACACGCCGGCCCTGCGGTGGGCCATGGCAAGTGCCGATAACATGGCCAGCACCGTCGCCGGGACCTTGCTGGGTCTCGGGCGGTGCCACCAGGAGGCAGCATGTTCTTTGTATTCGGCCCATCGGGCCAGATGTACCGGGGTGGCCCGGAAAACCTGGCGCAGATCTCGGCAGTGCGGCGCGTACAGCGGCCCCAGGCCCTGCGCACGCGCGAAATGGACGTGCCCACCGAACCCTTCGAGCCCCCGGCCCCCCTGCACCCCACGCCCACGCCGCCCCAGAACCTGCGCCTGCAGGACGCGGTCAGCGCCTATGCCCAGACGGAGCAAGGCCCGCAGCAGGCCCGCCAGCCGCTGAGCAAGGTGAGCGATGTGATGACCACCGGCGCCCTGAGCGTGCAACCCGGCCAGCGCGTCAACGACGCCTGGCAGACCCTGGCCGAGCACAAGGTGGCCCAGGCCCCGGTGGTGGACGCGCTGGGCCGCGTGATCGGCCTGCTGGTGCGCGCCGACATGGCGCCACTCGACCTGTTGCCCGAACCGGGCGCCGTGAAGCAGGCCATCGACCTCGCCCGCCGCCCCGTGTCGGACGTGATGGTGAGCCCAGTTCCCACCGTGGCCGCCGACACGGAACTGCGCCGCGTGGCGGCCGTGCTGCTGGACACGGGCCTGCCCGGCCTGCCGGTGACGGACGAGGCGGGTGTGCTGTCGGGCTTCATCTCGCGCACCGACATCCTGCGCGCGGTGGCGGCAGACCCGCCGCTGGACCTGTGGAGCGGACCGGCCGTGGCGCTGTGATGCCTAAAAGAGGCTGAAAATCAAGCAAAAATGGCCGCTACCGCTTGATGGCAAAGCGCTGGGAGCTATCTAATTTGTAGCACTCTGCCGTGGCGACAATCCTGCCCTTGCGCCGGTGAAGCACGCCTGCCGTGCCCCCGCCAAGGCAAAGCAGCCCAGAATTCAGACTAAAAATGCCTCTACCGCTTGCTGAATAAGCGCAAGCAGCTATCAAATAGGTAGCACCCAAAGAAAAGGGCCCTCAGGCCCTCGTCTTGGTTCGCATGGCACTGCAAGCAGTCAATCAATGCCCCGCAGGCCCCGTCTCCGGCGTGCGCTGGCTGATCTCCAGCCCCGTGGCCGCGTCAATGCGCAAGCCCTTGGGCAGCGGGAACTTGATCGTCTCCTCGATACCGTCCATGGTCCGCACCGACACCGCACCCAGCGCCTTGACGCGGTCGATCACGTCGCGCACCAGAATCTCGGGCGCCGATGCGCCGGCGGTCAGCCCGACGCGCGTCACGCCCTCGAACCACTCGGTGCGCAGCTCGTCGGCGCTGTCGACCATGTAGGCCCGCGTGCCCAGCCGGTCGGCCAGCTCGCGCAGGCGGTTGCTGTTGGAGCTGGTGGGGCTGCCCACCACGATGACCAGGTCCACCTGCGGCGACAAGATCTTGACGGCGTCCTGCCGGTTCTGCGTGGCGTAGCAGATGTCCTGCTGCTTGGGCTCGCGCACCTGCGGAAAGCGCGCGCGCACGGCGGCGGTGATCTCGGCCGCGTCGTCCACCGACAGGGTCGTCTGCGTCACCACCGCGAGCTTGGCCGTCTGCAGCGGCTGCACGTGGGCCACATCCTCCACGTCTTCCACCAAGTGGATGCCGTGGTCGAGCTGGCCCATGGTGCCCTCCACCTCGGGGTGGCCCTTGTGGCCGATCATGATGAACTCGTAGCCCTCCTTGGCGAGCTTGGCGACTTCGACGTGCACCTTGGTCACCAGCGGGCAGGTGGCGTCGAAGATGGAAAAGCCACGCGCCTCGGCCTCCAGCTGCACCGCGCGGCTCACGCCGTGGGCGCTGAACACCAGCGTGGAGCCGGGCGGCACGTCGGACAGCTCTTCGATGAAGATCGCGCCCTTGGCCTTGAGGTCGTTGACCACGTACGTGTTGTGCACGATCTCGTGGCGCACGTAGATGGGCGCGCCGAACTTCTGCAGCGCACGCTCCACGATCTCGATGGCGCGGTCCACGCCGGCGCAAAAGCCGCGCGGCTCGGCCAGCAGGATTTCTTGCGGGGCGGACATCACAGGATCCCGATCACTTGCACTTCGAACGTGACGGGCTGCCCGGCCAGCGGGTGGTTGAAGTCGAACAGCACCGCGCCGTCCTCCCGCACCTGCAGCACCGCGCCCGCGTAGCTGCTTTGCCCGTCGGGCGTGGGGAACTGCACCACATCGCCCACGCTGTAGCGCTCGTCGGGGTCGCCCAGCTGGTTGAGCAGCTTCTTGGCCACCCACTGCTGCATTTCGGTGTTGCGCTCGCCAAAGGCCTCGCCGGCGGCCAGCTCGAACGTGGCGCGGGTGCCCTCGGGCAGGCCCAGCAGGCGCTGCTCCATGGCGGGGGACAACTCGCCCGCGCCCAGGGACAGCGTGGCAGGCTTGTCGGCAAACGTGTTGATCACATCCCCCGCCGGGCCGGCCAGGCGGTAGTGCAGCGTGAGGAAGGAGCCCGGCTGCACCGTGGGAAGGGAAGCATCGATAGAGGTCATGAAAGTCCCGATAAACTGGCCCGTATTGTAGAAAACCGGGCAAAGCCCTACGCCCGTTGATTCCTGACGGGTGTCGATAACCCTGCGCCATGTCCCTCAAAGACCTCCCTCCCGACGCGCAGCCCCGCGAAAAACTGCTGGCCCGCGGCCCCGCCGCACTGGCCGATGCCGAACTGCTGGCCATCCTGCTGCGCACGGGCATCGTGGGCAAGGGCGTGCTGCAGATGGCGCAGGAGCTGCTGGACCCGCCCTGCATCGACCCCAAAACCGGCAAGGTCGCCGGGGGCTTTGGCGGAATTGCAGGACTGCTGCACACCAGCCCTGCCGACCTCGAACGCATCAAGGGCCTGGGCCCCGCCAAGCGTGCCGAGCTGGTGGCCGTGCTCGAACTCGCCCGCCGGGCCCTGGCGCAGCAGCTGCGCGAGCGCGAGGTCTTCGACTCGCCCGATGCCGTCAAGCACTACCTGCAGCTGCATTTGGCCGCCAAGGGCCATGAGGTGTTTGCCGTGCTGTTCCTCGACGCGCAAAACCGCCTCCTGGCCATGGACGAGCTGTTTCGCGGCACGCTCACACAGGCCAGCGTGTACCCGCGCGAAGTGGTGCTGCGCGCCCTGCACCACCACGCCGCCGCCGTGGTGCTGGCCCACAACCACCCCAGCGGCAGCGTGCAGCCCAGCCGCGCCGACGAGGTGCTGACCCAGACCCTGAAAACCACGCTGGCCCTGGTGGACGTGCGGGTGCTCGACCACGTCATCGTGGCGCCCGGGCAGGCCCTGTCGATGGCGGAGAAAGGGCTGCTGTGAAAGCTGGCGCTCCGCCACCCGCTCCCGTACCCATGCCTGCGCCCTTCACGGCACTGCAGGCTGCACTGGCGCGGGCCGGGCGCGCAGCCAGCGGTGCGCCCGAGCCCACTGCCGACATCGGTCCCACTGAACGGCCTGCCTCAGTCCCCACGCCCACGACCCGCGCCACCCGGCGTGCCGCACTGGCAGGCCAGCGCGCTGCCGCCAAGGCGGCCCAGCGCCCGCTGCAGCCGCCCCGGCCCCACGGCACCGCCGCCAGCGAATCGGCGCCCCCGGCCCACCCCCCTGCCGCGCCCCGCCGCCGCGCACCACCTGCCCCGCGCAGGGCCAGCGAGCGCATCACGCAGCTGCAGGACCTGGCCAGCGTGGCCCGCCGCCTGCGCGAGGCCCAGGAGCGCGCAGACGCCGAGGAAAAAGCCCGGCGCGAGGCGGCCGCGCGGCAAGAAGCCGAGCGCCACCTCTTCAGCCGCAGCGTGGGCGCGGTGACGCCGCTGCGCAACCCCAACCTCGCACGGCTGCGCCGCCACCAGCCACCGCCGTTGCCGGTGCAGCACTGGCTGGACGAAGAACGTGTGCTGCTCGAATCCATCAGCGACGACTTCGACGTGAGCACCCTGCTCGACACCGACGACCAGCTGAGCTTTCGGCGCCCCGGCGTGGGGGTGGAAGTGACGCAGCGCCTGCGCTCCGGCCACTGGAGCATTCAGCGCCAGCTGGACCTGCACGGCCTGCGCGTGGACGAAGCGCGGGAGGCCCTGGGCGATTTCATCCGCCACGCCCACAAGACGGGCCTGCGCTGCGTGCGCGTGGTGCACGGCAAGGGCCTGGGCTCGCCGGGCAAGAGCCCGGTGCTCAAGAGCCGCGTGCAGCGCTGGCTGGTGCAAAAAAGCGAGGTCCTGGCCTTTGTGCAGGCCCGGCCGATCGACGGGGGCGCAGGCGCGCTGGTGGTGCTGCTGCAACCCGTACATTCACGCAGGCGGTAAGGGGTGGTGCACCGGGCGCCGAAAACTGGCGTGTGGCTGCACCGTCACCGCCTTATCCCGGCTTGCCGCGCCCCACAGTCACCAGCCCCTGCATCTCCAGCCGCACACCCAAGCCCTTGAGCGCATCGCTCTTGCGCAGTTGCAAATGCCCGCCATAGGCCTGCACGATCTGGCTGGCAATCGCCAGGCCCAGCCCGCTGCCCTGCACGGACTCGTCAAAGCGCACACCGCGCTCGCCCGCGGCCTGCAGTTGCTCCGGTGTCATGCCCGGGCCATCGTCCTCGATGTCCAGGCACAGGCAGGTGTGCGCGGCTCCGCCCTGCGCCGACAAGGGCGCAGAGGCCGCCATCGATGCCGATACCGACACGGTCAGCCGCACCCGCGACGCAGCCCACTTGCCCGCGTTGTCCAGCACGTTGCCCAGCACCTCTTCCAGGTCGGCGCGTTCTCCACGCCAGTGCAGCGGGCCGTGGGTGGCTTCTGCCAGCACCCAGTCCAGCTCCTGTGCGGCGTGCAGGCGCTCCATCATGCGCAGCAGCTGGGCCACGCAGTCGCGCACGTCCACGGCCTGGCCGGTGCTTCCGGGGTGGGCGTGCAGTGCGTCGCTCAGGGTGCGGGCCTGGTAGCGGTCCACCAGCTGGGCCATGGCCTCGACCTGATGCCGCACCTCGCCGCTGGACACCTGCGGCTGCGCACTGGCCTGCGCGCTCAGCAAGGCCAGGGGCTTCTTGAGCGCATGGTTCAGGTCCACCGCATGGGCCCGCGCGCGGGCCACCACGTGCGCGTTGTGCGCCAGCAGGCCTGCCAGCTCGTTTTGCAGGGGCTGCAGGTCGCGCCCCGTGGGGGCGGCCAGGTGCCGCGCCACATCGGGCCCCGCGCCCTGCGGCGCGCGCAGGGCGGCCAGCATGGCCTCCAGCCGGCGCAGCGGGGCCAGCCCCACCCGCACCTGCAGCCACGCCAAACCGCCGGTGAGCAGCATCAGCACCAGCCCGGCCACCACCAGCGTGCGGTCGATCTGCCGCATGCTGCTGTGCAACTGCGCGGCCGGGCCGTAGACCGTCAGCGTGACCTGCACCGGGGGCTGGCCCAGGCTGACCGGCTGGGCCAGCGACAGCAGGGGTTCCTGCAACGGCCCCGTGGCCCGGTGCAGCGTGGCAGAGCCGGTGGTGGGCGCAGGCTCGGCCGGCAGGCTGTCCATGTCCCACAGCGAACGCGACCGCAGCACATCGCTGCCCGCCTGGGCGCGCCAGTACCAACCGGCGTAGATGGCGCTGAACTCATCGGCACCGCCGGTGGACTCCCGCAAGCCGCCCTGGGGGCCCAGATGCAGCCGTGCGCCCACGCGCTGCGCCTTGTCGCGCAGCACCTGCTCGAAGCTGGCCAGCAGGCTCTGGTGCATCTGCACGCGCAGCCACAGCCCCCCGGCGCCCACCAGCAGCAGCATGGGCACCAGCGCCAGCAGCGCGATGCGCGTGGCCATGGGCCACTGGGCCAGCGCCAGGGCCCACGCGGCGGCGCCATGGGCCCTGGCCGGCGCAGGCGGTGCGGGCTGCGCACGCCTTGAAGATGGCGCGGAGGGTTCGATGCGCATCAGCCCGCCACGTCGCACGCCACCAGGCGAAAGCCCTGGCCGCGCTCGGTCACAAGCTGCGGCGCACCGTTCAACTTGCGGCGGATGCGGCCGATCAGCACGTCCAGCGTGTTGGAGTCCGGGTCGAGGTCGCGCGCATACACATGCTCGCTGATGTCGGTGCGCGTGAGCAGCTTGCCCGGGTGGTGCATGAAGTACGCCAGGATCTTGTGCTCCTGCGCGGTGAGCTGCAGGCTCTGGCCCTGCAGCGAAAAGCGGCCCTGCACCACGTCGTACTCCAGCGGGCCGGCCGTCAGCACGGCGGCGGCCGACCCGGCCGTGCGGCGCAGCATGGCCCGCAGGCGCAGCACCACCTCGTCCATGAGGAAGGGCTTGGTCAGGTAGTCGTCGGCCCCGGCATTGAAGCCCGCGACCTTGTCGCTCCAGCGGTTGCGGGCCGTGAGCACCAGCACCGGCCAGCTGCGGCCCGCGTCGCGCCAGTCGCGCAGCACGCTCAGCCCGTCCTTGAGCGGCAGGCCCAGGTCCAGCACGGCGGCGCTGTAGGCTTCGGCACTGCCGGCAAAGGACGCGGCCTCGCCGTCGTGTTCCACATCCACCGCGAAACCCGCTGCCTCCAGCGCCACGCGCAGTTGCTGCGCCAGCGCCACATCGTCTTCCACCACCAGGATGCGCATCAGTCGTCCACCTTCTGCCGCGTGACTTCCAGGCTCACGGCGTCCACTTCGAGCTCCAGCTTGAAGCCGTTGGGTTGCTGCAGCTCCACGCTGTAGTAGGGGCGTCGGCGGTGGTCCGTCTCCAGCTCCACCTCCAGCACCAGGCCCGAAAAGCGCGGCCGCAAGGATTCGAGCATCACGGCCATGGACTTGGGTGCCGCGGGCGTTCCCGCCGTTTGCGGCGGGGTCAGCACCTCGCCCGTGTTCACGTCCACCAGCAGCTTCATCTCCCCGGCGGGCCGGTCCGAGAGCTTGACCTCGTACACCGCCTTGCCCTGCGCGTCGCGCTCGAACTCGGCGTTCACCACGCGCGAGCCGTAGCGCTGCTCCAGCTGCTGGATGTAGCGCGCCATTTGCGCGAGGCCCACAGGCTGCGTGGGCCAGTCGCTCTCCTGCGCGACGACGGTGCCCGTGGCCGCATCCACCAGCACCTCGTGCTTGGTGCCGCGGGCGTCGATGATCTTGATCTCGTAGCGCAGCTCGCCCTTGCGGCCGTGCTTGGTCTCCACGTCGATGACGCGCCCGCCGTACTGGCGGCTCATGTCCGCAATGATGCTGTTGAGCGGCTTGAGCTGCCCGCTCTGCACGCCCCGCCGCGCCACATCCTGCTCGGCGGCGGGGGCCTGCGCACAGGCCAGCGCTACCGCGGCAAAAGCGGCGGCCTGCACGATGGTTCGCAAGCTGATATTTGTCATCGCGCGATTATTGCGGAGGCCATTAAACGGTCCATGAACGGACGCTTCACGGTGGGTTTAGGAACGGTTGCGCACACTGCCTCCCAGTTCTTCACAACCACTGCCACACCGAAAGGAAGCACCATGAAAAAGACCGTTCTGACCCTGGCCTTCGCAGCCGCCGCCGCGGCCTCCGCCCTGCCCTCCATGGCCTGGGCCATGGGCGCCCAGGAGGCCGTCAACGTGATGGCCAAGAACCACTACGTGGCGCCGCACGACCTGCAAAAGCAATACGGCTACTGGACCGCCGAGGCCGTCTCCAACGACGGGGTGCGTGCCACCGTGCTGGTCAACGATGCCAACGGCAGCTTCACCGCCGTGCGCAAGGCCGATGTCGGCACCGCCCTGCCCAGCGTGGAGCGGGTGGCGCGGCAGGTGCGCGCCGCCGGCTACAGCTTCGTGTACGACGTGGAGCTGGACGACGGCTTCTGGCAGGCCAAGGCCCGCCAGTCCGTGACCAACCGCGAGAAGGTCGAGTTCGTGCTGCACCCGGTGACGCTGGAGGTATTGAGCCAGGTGGGCCGCAGCGGCGGCACCGTGAACGGCCAGCCCGTGCTCAGCGCCGACCAGATCGTGGCGGCCCTGCAGCAGGCGGGCTACACCCGCGTGCGCGGTGTCGAGTATGAAGACGGCTACTGGGAGGCCGAGGCCACCAACACGGCCAACCTGGCGGTGGAGCTGCGGGTGGACGCCGTGACCGGAGCCGTGTTGCGCGAACAGCTGGACGATTGAGCGGCCCGCGCCTGCGGTGGAGGCAGGTGCGGCAACCAGCGCATGCAAAAAATAACACCTGGCCCGGCATGCCAACGCAGCCGGGCCAGGTGTTGGAGTGACTGTTGTAGCGGGTCGGGGCAGGCACGCCGAACGTGCCCGTCGCCCGCGCTACATGCCTACTGCCTACTTGGACAGATCGACCGCGTACTTCGACGTGCCCTTGCCCGAGCCGTCGTCCGCCGCCAGCAGCGACACGTTGGCCAGGCCCGCGGCCTGCGCCACGGCCAGCGCATTGGCGCCCGAGCTGAACACCACCGGTCCCGCCACGGTGGCCTTGGCAAAGCGCCAGCTCTTGGCCGCACCGTTGGCACTGCGCGTCACCGCGGGGTTCTTGCGGATGTAGTCGATGACCACGTCGCGATTGGCATCGGGCGATGCCCAGATGGTGCCCGAGCCGTCGAGCTTGTCGATGAAGCTCTTGCCGCTGGTGGCGCGGTAGTTGTTGGTGGCGATCACGAACTCCTGCGCCACGTCGATGGGCTTGCCCAGGTAGGTCAGGTTCTTGATGCGGCTGCCCACGGGCTGGGTCACGTCGATCTGGTACTGCACGTCGGCGGTGGTGAACATGTCGAAGTTGTAGCCCGGGAAGGTGCTGATGAGCTGTTGCTCGCCGGTCTTGGCAGGGTCGATCTGGTTGAAGCGCTTGGCAGCGGCTTCCAGCCAGTTCTTGATGTCTCCGCCGTTGACCTTCACCGCATACACCGTGTTGGGGTATAGGTACAGGTCGGCCGCGTTGTTGATGGCCAGCGGGCCCACGGCGACGTCGGTGTAGTCGGCTCCACCCTGGAAGCCGCTCTTGAACGGCGCGCTCACCGACAGCACCGGCAGCTGCGCATACTGCGGCAGGCTGGCCTTGATGTAGGCGGCCACATAGGCCTGCTGCGCCTGGTTCACGATCTGGATCGCGCCGGGGTCGCCCACGTCGGCGAACAGCGTGCTCATGCGGAAGTCGGTCTGGCCGATCGGCGTCTTCACGTACTGGATGGCGGCCTGGTGCTGCGTCTCGACGAGCGGGGCCACGCTGGCGTCCGCATCCACGGTCACCGTGGCGCCGGCGGCGTTCTTGTTCTGGATGTTGCGCAACTCGGACTTGCTGGCCGTCTTGTTGACGACCCACTTGGCGCCGTCCCACTGCAGCGCGAGCTGCACCACGCCCAGGGCCTTGCCCCACGAGCTGGCCATCACGGCGGGCACGCCGTTCACGGTGCCGGCCTTGTGGTCGACACCGGCCATGGTGAAGCCGGGCGTGGCCGCGGTGTCGGGGAACACGCCGTGCTGGTGGCCCATCACCATCGCGTCGATGCCGGCCACCTTGGAGAGGTACAGGCCCGGGTTCTCCATGGTGGGCGAATACGCCGCGCTGTCCATGCCGCCGTGCAGCAGCGCGATCACGATGTCGGCGCCCTTGGCGCGCAGCTCGGGCACGTACTTCGTCGCAGCCTCGACCGCGCCTTGCGTGCTGACCTTGCCTTCGAGATAGCGCTTGTCCCAGTTCATGATGCCCGGCGTGGTGAAGCCGATCACGCCCACCTTGATGGGCAGCTTCACCTCCTTGCCGTCCGCGCCCTTGGCCACCAGCGTGCGCTCGAGCACGGTGTAGGGCTGCACCAGCGGCTTCTGGGTCTTGTTGCTGGTCACGTTGGCCAGCACCATCGGAAAGCCCGCGCCCGCGCATTTCTTGGCGGCGTCCACGCCGTCCACCTCCAGCCCGCCGCCCAGCACCTGGTTCAGGAACGGCAGGCCGTAGTTGAACTCGTGGTTGCCCAGCGTGCCGGCGTCAAAGCCTAACGCGCCCATGGCCTTGTACATGGACAGCTGCTGCGTGCAAGGGATGGGGTTGATGGTGGCTTCGTAGTCGGCCAGCGCCGTGCCCTGGATGGTGTCGCCGTTGTCCACCAGCAGGGTGTTGGCAAACTCCTTGCGCGCCGCGCGCACCAGCGTGGCGGTGCGCTCGAAGCCGTAGCTCTTGTCTTCGGCCAGCTTGAAGTAGTCGTAGCTGCGCACGTTGAAGTGCAGGTCGGTGGTCTCCAGCACGGCCAGCGTGGCGGTGGCACCAGCGTTGTTGTTGACGCTGCCGCCATCACCGCCGCCGCAGGCGGACAGCGACGCGGCCAGCGCCAGCACGCTCAGCGTGGCGGTGCGGCGTGAGCCATGAAACGACGAAAGCGAAAGAAGTCGGCTGCGAGTGCGTTCAGACATGAACAAGGCCCTTGTTGGAACAAGGGTCCGAGTGTCTGGCCGGGGTTTGACAGCGGTGTGACGTGGTGCAAAAGCACACGCCTGCCCGCCCCCATCAGGCGATGCGGTGCACGTCGCCGTTGTGCGGCGAAGCGCTTTCGTGGAACAGGTCCTCTAGGAACTGCGCCAGCTCGTGCTCTTGCACGAAGTCGGGAATCACGAAACCCGAGGGAGTCCGCTTGCCATCGGACCCCACGCGGTAGGCCTGCCACAGCGCGCCCTCGCGCCGCACCTCGACGATGCGGCCGAAGACGTTGAAACGGGGGTGCGTCGGCGCTGCCATAGGAAGCGCTCCTTCAGACGGATGCGTGCGGATCTGCGGTCGTGGCGATCAGATCCACCTCGACCGTCGCGTTCTTGGGCAACTGCAGCACGCCCACCGACGTGCGCGTGTGGGCGCCCGCGTCTCCCAGCACGGCGAACAAAAGGTCCGACGCCCCATCGGCCACCTCGCTTTGCTGCGTGAACGTAGGCGCCGACTGCACGTACACGGTGATCCGCAGGATGGCCTGCACTGCATCGAGTGAGCCGAGTGCACGCTGCAGCAGTGCCAGCGATCGCATCACGCACACCTTGGCGGCCTTCTGCGCATCGGCCAGCGACGCACCGGCACCGGCCGCGCCCGTGACCACCACGGTGTCGCCCACGCGCGGGATCTGGCCGCTCAGGTAGATGTGGTGACCGTCGCGCACCAGCGGCACGTAGTTGCCACCGATCTTGATCTCGCCATCGAAGCTGTAGCCCAGGGCCTGGGCCTGTTCCTGGAAACGCGTGTCACGGGACATAAGAAATCTCGGCATTTAAGAGGGCCACCACTATGCCATTGAGCGCGGCATGGAGCGCGCAGGCAGCCATTGGCTCGGCCCACGCCAGTGCACCCGCGGAACTGGCTCGGCCAGACCACCGGATGCGTCCCCCTGGGGCGGGAAGGCGCGGAAGACGAAACACGGGGGGGAGGGGTTCAAAGATACCGCGCGAACGGGTCCACCAGCGACGCCAGCGTCACGCCGGCGGGCTGCCCGGCATTCTCGGGGCGCCAGGCTGGCTCCGGCCCTGCGGCCACCGGCATGACCTTGATCGGCTGCATTTTGCGGCCATAGAGGCGCTGCACGCGCTCATCGAGCGTGGGGTGCGAGTCGAGCCAGCGCTCCATGCGGCCACCGCCGCCCAGGTCCACCAGGAGCATGTGCTGTACCGAGGGGTGGTTCAGTCCCTTGTGGCTGTGCTCTTCATAGCCGCGCGGCAGGTCGCGGCGCTGGGCCATGACCTTGCGCAGCACGCCGCCCAGGCCGTCGCGGCTGCGCGTCCATTGCACGGCGCGGGCGTCGGCCAGGTACTCGCGCTGGCGCGACACTGCGGCCTTGAGCATGCGTCCGGTCAACCAGCCTGCAAGGCCGGCCAGCATGATGGCCGAGCCGAACCACCACGACAGGCCCCGGCGCTCGCGCAGCGTGTCGCCGAAGTTGTAGACCAGCTCCAGCCCGAACACCATGCCCGCCAGCTGCATCTTCAGACGGGTGTCGCCTTCGTGCAGGTGCGAGAGCTCGTGGGCGACCATGCCCTGCATCTCCTCGCGGTTCAGGTAGTCGAGCGCGCCCTGCGTCACGGCGATCACGGCATCGCTCTCGTCCCAGCCGGCGGCAAAGGCATTGATCGCGTCGGTGCGCGGCATCACCATGATCTCGGGCCGGGGCATGTGGGCCGCGATGCACAGCTCGTCCACGATGTTGGAAAGCCGCTGCTCGGCATGCGAGAGCGACGGCCTCAGCTCGCGCGCGCCTACCCGCCGGGCCAGCTTGACGCCGCCCGCGCGCAGGTTCGAGGTTTCCACCCACCAGCCGCCCAGCACCAGCATCAGCGACACGCCCACGTTGGCCGCCAGAAAGCCCTGCGGAAACGGCAACCGCCCCGGCAGCACCGCAGCCATCAATACCCAGGCCAGCGCCAGGGCCGCGTGCACCGCGACGACCAGCACGGCCACAGCGAGTGCAAAGCCCAGCAGCAGGCGCCGCGTCTCGCTG
The DNA here is from genome assembly GCF_001424425.1 of Acidovorax sp. Leaf191. Classification (GTDB taxonomy): domain Bacteria; phylum Pseudomonadota; class Gammaproteobacteria; order Burkholderiales; family Burkholderiaceae_C; genus Acidovorax. The sequence continues at coordinate 507,200 of NZ_LMPT01000018.1, read as the reverse complement.
CGCGCGCTGTCCTGATGGTCCCAGAACTTCATGGCACCCTCTCCAGTTGGTGAGATATCCACTGCGGGCAGAACTGGCCGCAGCCTTGCCGGCGCATGCGTGGATGCGTACGGGCCGTGCCGCCACGTGCGTCCCGCGGAGGGAACAGCGCCGCCAGCGGCCCAGAGGCCCAGAGGCCCAGAGGCCCATCGATATGGCTTACGAGAACCGCACCTGCGGCGCGGTGCGCTCTTCTTCGCTGCGTGTGGATTCGAGCATCGGCACGGTGGGAAAGCCCAGCAGGCGCGCCACGACCAGGTCAGGAAACTGCGCTGCCGCGTCGTTGAATTCCAGCGCCTGGTCGTTGTACGCCTGGCGCGCAAAGCCCAGGCGGTTTTCGGTGCTGGTCAGCTCTTCGGACAGCGACTGCATGGTGGCGTCGGCCTTGAGTTCGGGATACGCCTCGGCCACCACCATCAGGCGGCCCAGGCTGCTGCCCAGCACGCCCTCGGCGGCGGCCAGCGCGCCCATGGCGTTGGCGCTGCCAGGCTCTGCCCGTACAGCGGCGGCAGCGCCCTGGGCCTGACCGCGCGCCTGGATGACGGCTTCGAGCGTGGCGGCCTCGTGGCTGAGGTAGCCCTTGGCGACTTCGACCAGGTTGGGCACCAGGTCGTGGCGGCGCTTGAGCTGCACGTCGATCTGGCCAAACGCGTTGGCGATGCGGTTGCGCAGCTGCACCAGCCGGTTGTAGACAGTGACGGCCCACACCGCCAGCACGGCGACCAGGCCCAGAACGATCCAAGCAGTAGCTGACATGTCCCACCCTCCTTGTTGTGAATTGAATGAATGGATGCTGGGCGCATCTTAGTGGCGCTCCTCTCCCAAGGGGGCCATACATTTCAGCGGGTAGGGATTTAAGCACCAAAACAGCCTGCAGCGCCTCACCAATAAGCGCTAGCAGCTATCAAAAGCAGAGCAATCGATACTATGAGCGCACACCGGGCCCATCCACAGGCTGCGAGGGCAGCGGCCCAGCCGCTCTGGGTTCACACCCCGCACCCTCCACCGACAGCAGCCCCGCCAGTGCACCCGTGGAACCGGCTTTGCCGGGCCACCGGGTGCGTCCCCCTTCAGAGGGAAGCGGCGCAGCCGCTCAGGGGGTGCCCTTATTCCGCATCCAGTCCGCCGTGCCCATGAAGCTTTCCTTCAAGCGGGCGCGCAAAGCATCGGGCACGCCCGTCTCGCCCATGGCCTGGTCCATGCAGGCGACCCACTGGTCGCGCTCCTTGATACCGATGGAAAACGGCATGTGCCGCATGCGCAGGCGCGGGTGGCCGAAGCGGCTTTGGTAGTGGTCGGGGCCGCCCAGCCAGCCGCACAAGAACCAGAAGAGCTTTTGCCGCGCCTGCATCAGGTCGCTGCCGTGGGCCGCACGCAACTCGGCATACGCGGGCTCCAGGTCCATCAGGTCGTAAAAGCGCTCGGTGAGCGCCAGCACGCGCGCTTCGCCGCCGATCCATTCGAAGGGTGTGACAGCCGCCGCCGCAGCCTCCTGGCCGGGTTCGGTGTCTGCGTCGGGGTCTGCGTCGGGGTCTTTGGAAACGTCTGAATTCATGTCAAAAATGGCGCTACCGCTTGACCATCAAGCGGCAGCAGCTATCGAATATATAGCAACCGGCTGATGCAGCACTGGTGGTACCCCACAGAGGGCACACGCCAGCCGCTCACTCCGCCGCGCGGCGCAGCGTGTCCACCACCGGCCGCAGCAGCACCTCGCGCAGGCCCCACCAGCCAGCGGCCAAGGCCAGCACGGCGCCCGCCACGGCGCCCGCCAGCGGCACCCAGGGCGACGCGGTCCAGGCGAAGTCGAACACGAAGCGCGCCAGCGCCCAGCCCACGCCCACGGCCACGGTGCTGGCCAAAAAGCCCGCGAGCAGGCCCACGCCCACCAGCTCGGCGCGCTGCACCTGCCGCAGCAGGCTGGCGCGCGCCCCCACGGCGCGCATGATGGCGTATTCGCGCGCACGCTCTTCGCGCGTGGCGGTGACGGCCGCGAACAGCACCACCAGGCCAGCGGCCAGCGTGAAGGCGAACAAGAACTCCACCGCGCGGATCACCTGGTCCAGCACGCGCTGCACCTGGTTGATGGTGGCGGCCATGTCCACATTGGTGATGTTGGGGAATTGGCGCACCAGCGCGTTGTCGAAGCCGTGCACCTCGGGCGCGCGGTAGGCGGCAAGGTACGTGACGGGCACGTCCTTCACGCTCGCCACCGGGTACATCACGAAGAAGTTGGCGCGCATTGAGCCCCAGTCCACCTTGCGCAGGCTGGTGATGCGGGCTTCGTTCAGCACGCCGCCCATGTCGAACTGCAGGCGGTCGCCCATCTTCAGGCCCAGGGTCTCGGCAATGCCTTCTTCGACGCTGATCGCGCCCTCCTCGCCCGCGGTCCACCGGCCGGCCACGATCTGGTTGTGGGCCGGTGCCTCGGCGGCATTGGAGAGGTTGAACTCGCGGTCCACCAGGCGCTTGGCGCGGTCGTCGGTGTAGTCGGCCGGGCCCACGGCCTTGCCGTTCACCGCCACCAGCCGCCCGCGGATCATGGGGTACCAGTCGTACTTGGCGACGTTGTTGTCCTTGAGCGCCTGCTGAAAAGCGTCGGCCTGGTCGGGCATGACGTTGATCACGAAGCGGTTGGGCGCATCCGGCGGCGTGGCCTTGCGCCAGCTGTCCACCAGGTCGGTGCGCAGCAGCACCAGCAACACCAGGGCCAGCAGGCCCACTGCCAGGCTGCTGACCTGCACCACGGCGTAGGCCGGGCGTGCCGATATCTGCCGCGTGGCCAGCACCAGCCAGCGCGGGGCGGTGGCCTCGTTCACGCTCCTGCGCAGCAGCTTGACCGCCACCCAGGCCAGGCCTGCGAACAGGAGCACCGCGCCCGCAAAGCCGCCCACGGCGATCAGGCCCAGCTTGATGTCGCTGCTCACCGTCAGCAGCAGCGCCGCAAAGCCCGCGATGCCGATGCCCAGCACCGCCATGGATGCCGGCTTGAGCCCGCCCACGTCGCGCCGGATCACCCGCAGCGGTGGCACCTGGGCCAGCTGCAGCACCGGCGGCAGGCCGAACGCGAACAGCAGCGTGAGCCCCATGCCCAGGCCGAAGGCCACGGGCCACAGGCTGGGTGCGGGCAAGGCGGATTCCACCAGCCCCGCCAGCAGCAGCACAAAGGCGTGGTGCACGGCATACCCAAGCAGCACGCCCAGGGCGCTGGCAAAGAGGCCCACCAGCGCGAACTCGGTGGTGTAGGCGCCCGCGATGGTACGCTGGCTTTGCCCCAGCACGCGCAGCATGGCCGATGCGTCCAGATGCTCTGCCGCGAAGCCGCGCGCGGCCAGGGCCACGGCCACGGCCGACAGCAGTGCGGCCAGCAGGGCCACCAGGCTCAGAAATTTCTGGGCGCGGTCCAGCGTCTGGCGCATTTCGGGGCGGCCGCTCTCCAGCGACTCCACACGCACGCCGTGCACCTCGGGCTTTTTGAGCTCTGCGGCAGACCATTCGTTGAAGGCCTTGACCGCAGGCGCCGGGCCGGTGACGGCAAACCGGTAGGTCAGGCGGCTGGCGGGCTGCACCAGGCCGGTAGCGGCCAGGTCGGCTTCGTTGACCATCACGCGCGGCGCAAAGCTCATGAAGCCCGCGCCCCGGTCCGGCTCGATGACGATGATGCGGGCGATGCGCAACTGCGCATCACCCAGCAGCAGGAAGTCGCCCATGGCCAGGTTCAGCGATTCGAGCAAAGGAGCATCGACCCACACCTCGCCCTTGGCCGGGATGTCCCGCGTGGGCTGGTCGATGGCGCCGGGCGCGTCGGCCACCCGCAGGCTGCCGCGCAGGGGGTAGCCGGGCTGCACGCTCTTCAAGGCCACAAGCTTGCTGGCGCCGCCCTGGGCGTCGCTGGCGCGGCCCATGGTGGGAAAGCCGAGCGTGGTGACCGACTGGAGGCCCAGCGCCTTGGCCTGGTCCACAAAGGCCTGGGGGGTGGGGTTGTCGCTGGCTACCACCGCGTCGCCGCCCAGCAGCTGCAGGGCATCGCGCTGCAGGCCGCCCTGCAATCGGTCGGCAAAGAAGCCCACCGAAGTGAGTGCAGCCACCGCCAGGGTGACGGCAACGATCAACAGGCGCAGCTCGCCCGCACGCAGGTCACGGGCCAGGGTGCGCCAGCCCAGGCGCAGAAAAGACAGGTTCATGGCGCGGACCTTAGCGCAAAGCGAACGGGCCGTCAGCCCGTGGGGTGTTTGGGGCGGTGCCGGGCGCTGCGCGGGCAGCGGGCCCGCCCCTCGCGGTCAGGGCCGCACCGTGGCGGTGGCCTCGCTGCCTTCGCCCGCGCCCAGCCGCTGCTCCAGCGCCTTGAGCACAGGTTCGATCTGCGCACCCACCCGGATCTGCGGGTTGGAGAAGCCGTCGGCCTTGCCGGCCTCGACCTCGCGCTGCTGGATCAGCGGCACGGCCTTGGCGAACGCGTCGGTGAACGAATGGGTCTGGCGCAGCTGCTCGTTGAACACCGCGCGGCCGAAGAACGTGAGCTCGGACAGCCTGCCGCAGCCGTACGAGGTGTGCGTGGCATCGGCCGCGGTCATGATGAGCGTGCCGTCGGTGGCCAGCGGGTCGATCCAGCCGCCCGAAAAGCAGGCCGACACGGCGATCACGCGGTGGCGGATGCCGGCGTCGTCCAGCGCGGCGCGCAGCATCTCGGGCGTGACGGGCGGCACCTCCAGCGGCCAGTGCGACGCGGCCAGTTCGTGGTTGCGCGCGCCGTGGGATGTCATGTAGACCATGAGCACGTCGTTGTCGCGGTCCATGCGGTCCGCCAGCGCCTCGATGGCGCGCTGCAGGTTCTGCGGCGTGGCCCACAGGTGGGTGCCTGCGGTTTCCGCATGGTTGAGCAGGTGCAGCACGCGGCCGTCGGCGTCGAAGCGCTCCTTCAGCAGCGTGCTGACCATGGTGCTTTCTCGGCGGAAAACTTCCTCGCTGGCATAGGGGGCGAACACCAGGCCGTAGACATCCACCACGCCGGGGCGCTCGGGCGCCAGCGCCTGTACCTGCTGCGGCCACAGTGCCTGCTGGGCTTCGAAGACCGTTTGCGACAGGTGCAGGCGTGCCGGCTCCGGGGCAGCCTCCTGGGCTGCGGCAACGGCTTCGGTGTCCAGCTCCCAGGGCCGGTCGGGAAACTGCCACGTGGCCAGGGCCGCCAGGCCCACCAACCCGGCGGCAAAGACCGCCGTGCGCAGGCGCGAGCGGATGAAACGCGCACTGACCACGACCACCGCCGCCAGCAGCCACACGAACAGCGGGATGTACAGCGCCCACATCACCCATCCGGCGATCTGCCCCTGCCAGGTCTGCGGCCTTTGCGCCGCCCAGCCCAACAGCCCGTACGTGAGCAGCGTGGGAACCATGGGCGCCCAGGTGGAGAGTGCGAACCACGCCGCCAGGCCGCCCGAAGGCTCGGGGCTGGCGGCCCCTGGTGCCGCGGCCTGTTGCCGCAGCGCCGGGGCCATGGCCCACCACGCAAACCACAGCAGCGCCAGCGTCGTCCAGTACGGAATCAGCCAGCCGCGCAGGTTGAACTGCGCGGGGCCCACGATCTCCAGGCGCGCGACGGCCGCCAGCAGCGCGCCACTGGCGAGCGCCAGCACCACCAGCTGCCAGGGCGTGGGCGCCGCCGCGCCGGTACGGGGCGCCAGGAAAAATCCGGCGCGCAAGCCTTCGCGGACCCAGTCCCAGAGCGACAGTCGGGCAGCGCCCGCAGGCCCGCCATTTGTGTTGCCAACAAGCGCCCCCGGCGCGGTGGGCGTTCCGCTCAACGGCACTTCGATCTCTCCGGGCACAGGGCCCCATTGGCTGGGCAGGGTGTTGTCCCAGGTGCCATGGATGTGACGGTCTTTCATGCGCGCATCATGCCATCTGCGCATGACGTGCCTGCACGGCGGGCGGCCCCTCGACGGTGGCCGCTGCGTGCTCTTGGGGGGTTACCGGTGCCGCCGTGGCCGTAACTGTGGCCCGGCATCCAACCGCTATCGCAATGCCTGCGGCGCAGCCCCTGCCGCAGGCAGCACCGCGGGCGCCTGCGCCAGCTCCGGCTGCAGCACCAGCCTGTCCGCCCCGCTGTAGCAGACAAAACGCCGGTTGGTCGCCCGCCCGATGGCGCACAGGCCCAGCTGCTGCGCCACCGCATGGCCCATTTGCGTCATGCCGCTGCGCGACACCACGATGGGCACACCCATCTGGGCCGACTTGATGACCATCTCGCTGGTAAGACGCCCGGTGGTGTAGAAGACCTTGTCGGCGCCCGACATGGGCTCGGGCGCGGGCCCTCCTCCCCCCGTGGCTGCATCCGTCGGCCTTGGCGGCTGCGCGTTCATCCACATCCAGCCCGCAATCGTGTCGATGGCGTTGTGGCGCCCCACGTCTTCCACGAAAGTGAGCAGTTCCTCACCCCGGAACAGCGCGCAGCCGTGGACCGAACCGGCAGACTTGTACGTGGTCTCCTTCAGGCGGATCGCGTTGACGATGCCGTACAGCTGGGCTTGGGTGAGGCGCGCCTCGGGCAGCACGATGCGGTCCACCTCGTCCATCAAGCCACCGAACACGCTGCCCTGCCCGCAGCCGGTGGTCACCACCTTGCTGGCCGTGCGCTCTTCGATGCGCTCGATGCCGTGGCGGGTGCGCACGGCGGCGGCGTGCACGTCCCAGTCGACGGTGATGGACTCGATGTCGAACACCGACTCGACCAGGCGCTGGTTGCGCAGGTAACCGAGCACCAGCAGCTCGGGCTGCGCGCCCAGGGTCATCAGCGTGACCAGCTCGCGCCTGTCCACATACACGGTGAGCGGGCGCTCCGCGGGGATGGAGACCTGCTCGCGCTCGCCCAGTTCGTTGACCACATCGACACTGTGGGTGAGCGGGGCCGTGGCCTGCGTCAGGCGCGGCAAGGGCTGGGCGGTGGAATCCGTTGCGGTGCGGGAGGTCATGGAGGGACTATACGCAGGCGTGCTGGATGCAGACGTCTGCTCAGCCTGGCCCTGCGCCGGGCGGGGCCAAGGGCGAAGAGGAGGTGCGCCGAGAGATTTGGAGGAGTGCCGGTCTCTGTGCGGCCCATCGCAGAAGTGGCACGCACCCCGCGCACCCGGCCGGTGGCGGTCAGGGCTTGGGTGCCGATGCCGCGGCGGCGGGCGTGGCCGTGTTGGGCGGGCTGCTGGCCGTGCCCGGTGGCGAATGCGCACCTGCGGCCTCCAGGGGCTTGGCCTCTGGCGGCGTGTAGGCGAACGGGCCGGGGTCAGCGCACGAGGCGCCGGTGGCCACCGCAGGCTTGGCTTCCGGCGTGGTCTTGCGGTAGTGGGCCGCCACCTTGTCCTGCGACAGGCACAGCTTGTAGTTGTCGACCTTGCCGGCCCAGGCGGCCTTGGCAGCGGCTTCTGCAGCCTTGGCGGCGGCCTCGGGCGACGGTGGGGGCAGCTTGGCCACGGCCAGGCTGCACGCACCAGCGGCACACAAAGCCAGCGCCAGGGTACGGAGGGGGTGTGGAGTCTTCATGGTGGGGTGTGCCTCACATGTCATGCCTGGACGGGCTTGCCTGCGGCGGCGGCCGCCTCGACAGGTCCGTCCACGGCGCTGCGCTGGCGCGGGATCTTGCCGGCCTCGATGTCGTCATACCAGAGCTCGTGGTGCTCCCTGGCCCAGGTGTCGTCCACATAGCCGGTCTTCATGGCCTTGTAGGCGCCCTGCATGCCGATGGTGCCCATGTAGATGTGGCCCATGAACATCATCATCATCACCACCGTGGCCACGGCATGCACCATGTGCGCGATCTGCATGGTGCCACGCTCGTAGATGAGCCCGGGGATCAGCTTGTCCAGCACCAGGCCCGAGGCCACCACGATCACGCCCAGGCCCAGCACGCCGGCCCAGAACACGATCTTCTCGCCCGCGTTGAAGCGGTGCGAAGGCACCTCTTGCCCCGAGAGCATGCCGCCGCCCTTGGCGATCCAGGTGATGTCCTCGCGGCGCGGCAGGTTGTCCTTGAGGAACGTGAAGAACACGATGACCAGCGACACCGCGAACAGCGGGCCGGCGAAGTTGTGGATGTTCTTGAGTGCATACGCCAGCCAGCCAAACAGCGTGGCCCCCATGATGGGCAGCAGGAAGAACTTGCCGAACGCCATCACGATGCCCGACACCGCCAGGGCGACGAAGGCAATCGCGTTGGCCCAGTGGGCCGAACGCTCGAACGGGGTGAAGCGCTCGATCTTGCGGCCGGTCTCGGCGCCGTGCAGCTTGATCGCGCCCTTGCCCCAGTAGAACAGCGCAATCGCACCGGCCACGATGAGCAGCAGCGAGCCGCCGTACGGGATGATCCACTGGTTGCGCACCTGCCGCCAGGCCTCGCCGGCGTTGGTCACGCGCGAGCCGGGGTACTGCACGAAGGGCTGGATCAGGTTGCCGGCCTCGGGCGCCTGGCTCTTGGGCAGGCTGCTGGTGCCCGTTACGCCCTGCCCCACCTGGCGCCACATGGGCGCGTTGTTGCCGGGCTGCACCTTGGCGCGTTCGCCGTTGGTCTGCTCCAGGTATTTGGGGTCGGCGCTCGCGTCCGGCTTGACCTCGAAGATGTTCTGGCTCTGGATGCCGCCCGCGGCCGGGGCCGCGGTGGCAGGCGCAGAGGCTGCATCGCCAGCGACCGGGGCCTGCGCCAGTGCTGGGCCGCAGGCCACCCCGACCACCAACGCCAATGACCACAGGATGTGTTGCATGGCCGGCCTCACTTCGCGGTGATGCGCGTGTACTCGTTCTGGCCGTACTGCTGGCGCGTCTTCAGTTGCGCCTCCCAGCTCGCCTTGTCACCGGCCGTCCAGCCCGGCTGCGTGAAGGCGCTGCCGGTGCCGGCGTAGGGTGTGGCATCGCTGCGGATGCCCGCGCCGGTCTGCGGCTTCTCGCCGCACGCGGTCAGGGCCGCCAGGGCCAGGGCTGCGGAGGCGACCAGCAAGGTGCGGTGCATCGTGGTCATGACTTGCCCCCTGCCGGCTGGCCGGCCTGCTGCGAGCCGTAGGCCGTGCCCCAGCCCCACACTTCGGCGCCCTTGCCGCGCTGCACCACGCGGTTGCGGAAGATGTCCGCCACCACGTCGCCATCGCCAGCCAGCAGGGCCTTGGTGGAGCACATTTCGGCGCAGGCGGGCAGCTTGCCCTCGGCCAGGCGGTTGCGGCCGTACTTGTCGAACTCGGCCTGGCTGCCATGCTCTTCAGGGCCACCTGCGCAGAAGGTGCACTTGTCCATCTTGCCGCGCACGCCGAAGGTGCCGGTGGACGGGAACTGCGGTGCGCCAAAGGGGCAGGCATAGCTGCAGTAGCCGCAGCCGATGCACACGTCCTTGTCATGCAGCACCACGCCTTCGTCCGTGCGGTAGAAGCAGTTGACGGGGCACACGGCCATGCAGGGCGCATCGCTGCAGTGCATGCAGGCCACCGAGATGGATTTCTCGCCGGGCACGCCGTCATTGAGCGTGACCACGCGGCGGCGGTTCACGCCCCACGGCACCTCGTGCTCGTTCTTGCAGGCCGTGACGCAGCCGTTGCATTCGATGCAGCGCTCTGAGTCGCAGATGAATTTCATTCGTGCCATGGGTAGGTCTCCTTGCGCGGCGCGATCAGGCGCGTTCCACGTTGCAGATCGTGGTCTTGGTTTCTTGCATCATGGTCACGCTGTCGTAGCCATAGGTGGTGGCGGTGTTCACCGCTTCGCCGCGCACGATGGGCGCTGCGCCCTTGGGGTAGTACGCCAGCATGTCCGTGCCTTGCCAGCGCCCCGAGAAGTGGAACGGCATCCACACCGTGTCGGGTGCCACGCGCTCGGTGACCAGCGCCTGCACGTTCAGGCGTGCGCCGGTGGGCGAGCTCAGCCACACGCGCTCGCCGTTGCGGATGCCGCGGTCGGCCGCCGTCTTCGGGTTGATCTCGACGAACGACTCCTGCTGCAGCTCGGCCAGCCAGGGGTTGGAGCGGGTTTCCTCGCCGCCGCCTTCGTACTCGACCAGGCGGCCCGAGCTCAGAATGAGCGGGAACTTCTCGTGCACCTTGTCGGCGATGTTCTTGTCCTGCACGCTCTTGTACAGCGTGGGCATGCGCCAGAAGGCCTTCTTGTCGTCGTGCGTGGGGTACTTGGCCATCAGCTCGGGCTTGGTGCCGTACAGCGGCTCGCGGTGCTGCGGTATCGCATCCGGGAAGTTCCACACCACGGCACGCGCCTTGGCGTTGCCGAACGGGTGGCAGCCGTGCTTCATGGCCACGCGGATGATCGCGCCGGTGGGATCGGTCTTCCAGTTCTTGCCTTCGGCCTTGGCCTTTTCGGCGTCCGACAGGTCGTCCCACCAGCCGAGCTTCTTGAGCAGCACGTGGTCGAACTCGGGGTAGCCGGTGGTGATCTCGCTGCCCAGCGAGAACGATCCGTCCTCGGCCAGCAGGTTCACGCCGTCCTTTTCCACGCCGAAGTTGGCGCGGAAGTTGCCGCCGCCGTCCATCACGTGCTTGGAGGTGTCGTACAGGTTGGACGAGCCAGGGTGCTTGAGCTCGGGTGTGCCGTAGCAGGGCCAGGGCAGGCCGAAGTAGTCGCCGGTGAAGTCGTAGCCCGTGTCCTTGTCCTTGCCGCCCTTGGCCTTGAGGGTCTTCACGTCGAACAGGTGCATGTTCTTCATGTGGGCCTTCAGCCGCTCGGGGCTCTGGCCGGTGTAGCCGATGGTCCACACGCTCTTGTTGATCTCGCGCAGGATGTCCTCGGGCACGGGCTCGTCCATGCCCTTGACCTTCTGCATCTTGTAGTTCTTGGACAGCTCGGCGGCAAAGCCCAGCTTCTCGGCGAACTGGTGCATGATCATGTGGTCCGAGCGGCTCTCCCACAGGGGCTCGATGACCTTCTCGCGCCACTGCAGCGACCGGTTGGACGCGGTGCACGAGCCGCTGGTCTCGAACTGCGTGGCCGCGGGCAGCAGGTACACCGCGCGGTTCGGGTTCAAATCTTCGGCCTTGCCGGGCATGGCGGCCATGGCGGCGGTGGCCGAGGGGTACGGGTCCACCACCACCAGCAAATCCAGCTTGTCCATCGCGCGCTTCATTTCCAGACCGCGCGTCTGCGAGTTGGGCGCATGGCCCCAGAAGAACACGCCGCGCAGGTTGGAGTCCTGGTCGATGAGCTCGTTCTTCTCCAGCACGCCGTCGATCCAGCGCGACACGGTGATGCCGCTCTTGGTCATCATCGCGGGCGATGCGTACTTGGCCTTGATCCACTCGTAGTCCACGCCCCACACGGCCGCGAAGTGCTTCCAGGAGCCTTCGGCCAGGCCGTAGTAGCCGGGCAGCGAATCGGGGTTGGGGCCCACGTCGGTGGCGCCCTGCACGTTGTCATGGCCGCGGAAGATGTTGGTGCCGCCGCCCGTCTTGCCCACGTTGCCCAGCGCCAGCTGCAGGATGCACGATGCCCGCACGATGGCGTTGCCGATAGTGTGCTGCGTCTGGCCCATGCACCACACCACGGTGCCGGGGCGGTGGGCGTTGAGCATGCTCGCCACCTTGAAGACCTGCGCCTCCTTCACGCCGCAGGCCTCTTCCACCTTGTCGGGCGTCCACTTGGCGAGGATCTCCTCGCGCACCTTGTCCATGCCGTAGACGCGGTCGTTGATGTACTGCTTGTCTTCCCAGCCGTTCTTGAAGATGTGGTACAGCAGGCCGAAGAGGAAGGGAATGTCGGTGCCGGAGCGGATGCGCACGTATTCGTCGGCCTTGGCCGCCGTGCGGGTGAAGCGCGGGTCCACCACGATCATCTTGCAGCCGGTTTCCTTGGCGTGCAGCATGTGCAGCATGCTCACCGGGTGGGCCTCTGCCGCGTTGGAGCCGATGTACATCGCGACCTTGCTGTTTTGCATGTCGTTGTACGAATTGGTCATGGCCCCATAACCCCAGGTGTTGGCCACGCCGGCCACCGTGGTGGAGTGGCAGATGCGCGCCTGGTGGTCGCAGTTGTTGGTGCCCCAGAAGCTCACGAACTTGCGCAGCAGGTACGCCTGCTCGTTGTTGTGCTTGGACGAGCCGACGAAGTACACGCTGTCAGGGCCGCTGGCCTTGCGCAGCTCCTGCATCTTGGCGGTGATCTCGTTGAGCGCCGTGTCCCAGCTGATGCGCTCGTACTTGCCGTTCACGAGCTTCATGGGGTAGCGCAGGCGGTACTCGCCGTGGCCGTGCTCGCGCAGCGCCGCACCCTTGGCACAGTGCGCGCCCAGGTTGATGGGCGAGTCGAACACCGGCTCCTGGCGCACCCACACGCCGTTCTCGACCACGGCATCGACCGCACAGCCCACCGAGCAGTGGGTGCACACGGTGCGGCGCACTTCGATCTTGCTGTCGCCCAGGCCCACCTTGGCGCCTTCGGCGGCGTGGGACTTCTTGACCAGCGTGAGCTGCGACGCGGCAATGCCGACGCCGACACCCAGGCCCGAGCGACGCAGGAACGAGCGCCGGTCCATGGTGGGCAGGGCCTGCGACAAACCGCGGCGCAGGCTGTGAACAAAAGGAGAGGCAGGCGCGGCGCCCGGCGCGGCGTGCGGCGACTTCTTGGTGAGCAACATGGGGCGCCCCGGTCAGAGTTGGGTGGTCTTGTAGTACTGCTTCACATGGGCGGACAGGTGGTACCCGCCGCCCTTCTCCGGCGCCACGCGGGGGGGCTCGGACACGGCCGCTTCGGGAGACGTCGCCAGCTGCGGAAGGGCCGCCACGGCAGCCGCTGCGGCGCCGACGGTGGCGGCGCCGGCAAAGAAGCTGCGGCGCGAAGGTGGGGTTTGGCTGTTCTGCATGCTTGTCTCCAGAATGGCTGCAGCTATGAAATGCTGTTCATACAGTCTATGTCACCAGGTGCAACACCGCAATCGCGGTGAATACCACCCACCAACTTACTCATCTTTTATAGCGCCCCGCGCAGATGGTGTCAGCGGCGGCGCCGGTTCAATCGAGCATGTCGAAGCCCTGCGCCTCCACGCTGACGAAGGCGCGGGTGAAATGTGCTGTTGCAGCATAGAACCGTGCTTGCGGATGCGCCGCCAGCGCATCGCACAGCGCCCCCACCCAGGGCTGCAGGTGCGTGGCAAAAAAGTCGCGCTGCGACGCCAGGTTGCACACCGCGACGTCGTCGCCGGCGATCAGGTAGCGCATGACCTCGCACAGGTAGGCGATGTGGTCTTCGGTCTCGGGCATGGCCGCCTCGTCACGCGCCAGGCCCAGGCGGGCCAGGTCGGTGCGCAGGCGGGCCAGGGGCTTCTCGTTCAAGAAGCCGCTCACGTAGTGCGATGCGTACAGGTAGACCTCGGGCTTGCCCACACCGCCGAACAGGCGGTCGAACTCCAGCGCAATGGCCGCATCGTCCAGCGCACGCGCCGCGCCCACCAGTTGCTGCCAGGGCTCTTGCAAAAAACCACCCGCGGCCGGTGCCTCGGTCACCGCCACGCGCAATGCCGACAGCAGCTCTGGGCCGGGCGCCGCGTAGTACAGCTGCGACAGCAGGCCATACAGCTCGGCGCGCGCGGTTTCTTCGTCCAGCGCTGAGCTGCCGGCAGGGGTCATTGAAGGTTGGGCGCTCACAGGTCCGTCACTTTCGCTTCGCTTTGGGAGGAATACAGGTCGATCACGCGGCAGTCGCTGCACATCTTCAGGCGCTCCAGCGCCTCGCCCTGGAACATGGGGTGGCCCGAGAGCTTGCCCAGCATGGCCTCGATGGCCTTGACCGTGCCAAACGGCTTGCTGCAGCGCACACAGGCCCAGGGCTTGGCCTCGTTGAGCACGCGCAGCTGCGCACGCTCGGGCGTGAGCAGAAGGCGCGGCTGCAGCGTGATCGCGTCTTCGGGGCAGGTGGTGGCGCACAGGCCGCACTGCACGCAGTTCTTCTCGATGAAGCGCAGTTGCGGCATCTGCGGGTTGTCCTGCAGGGCGCTGGCGGGGCAAGCGCTCACGCAGCTCAGGCACAGCGTGCAGCGGTCCTTGTCCACGTTGATGCTGCCCAGCGGCGAGCCCGCGGCCGGCAACGCAATGGCGTCGGGCCGCACCGCGGCCGGGGCTGGCGCGTATTCGATGAGATGGTCCAGCGCCATTTCCAGCGTGCTGCGCTTTTCCTGCGCCACCGCAAACCGTGCGGGCACGGCGGGCGTGGCCTGGCGGGTCTGCCCCAGCGCCTGCAGCGCGGCATCGAGCGCCGTGGGGTGCGTGGCCCGCACCAGTTGCAGGTGGCTGCCCGTGTAGCCCAGCCCGCGCAGGATGGCCTGCGCCACGTCCATCTGCGCCTGCAGGCCTTCCAGGTACTGCGGGGCCTCTTCATCGGTCACCAGCACCGCCACCTGCGATGCGCCGTAAGCCACGGCGCTCAGCCACAGGTCCACGCCCAGGCTGGCCGTGTGCCACACCGCCACGGGAATCACCCGCGCCGGCACGCCGTGCGCCACCTTGAGTTGCGCCGCGCGGCCCAATTCCTCCACCAGCGCCTGCCCGCGCTCCTGGCTGTGCAGCAGCAGCACGGCGTCCTTGCCACCGGCTGCGGCATAGGTGGACAGCAGCGTCTTGAGCTTCAGGCCCTGGTCCGTGGCGCTGGGGTAGGCATAGGTCAGCGCGCCCGTGGGGCACACCGTGGTGCAGGCACCGCAGCCCACGCACAGATGGGGGTTCACCTTGATTTGCTGGCGGCTCTTGTCGCTGGCAATGGCCTCGGCCGAGCAGATGTCCACGCAGGCATTGCAGCCCACGGTTTCATTGCGGCTGTGGGCGCACAGCTTTTGTTTGTAGGCAAAGAACTTGGGCTTCTCGAACTCACCCACCAACTCGCGCAGGCGCAGCAGCGTGGCGATGTCGCGGCCGTCCCAGCGAAAGTACCCCTGCGGCGGCGCGTGCTGCACAAAGGTGGGCGTGGCCGTGGCGGCGCGCAGGTCGAGCACCATGTCGAAGCGCTCGGTGTGCGGGGCCGCCTCGCGGCTGAAGTCGATGGCGCCCGCCACCTGGCAGACCTTCACGCAGGCGCGGTGCGACTGGCAGGCGGTCAGGTCGACTTGGTAGTCGAGGCCGATGGCATCTTCGGGGCATGCGGCCACGCAGGCATTGCAGCGGGTGCACAGGTCCAGGTCGATGGGGTTGTCGGCCGCCCATTGCAGATCGAACGCGCCCAGCCAGCCCGTGAGACCCGTGATGCGCCCGCCCAGTACCGGAAAACGCCGGGCCTGCGCGCCACCTGCGGTGCCTGGGCCCTGGGTGAACACCGTGACATCCAGCACGTCGGACACCATGGCCGCCGCACGCTCGGCCGCATCCAGCGGCCCGATGATCAAGAGGCGACCGGTGCTCTTGAAGGTGACCGTGGGCACCGGTGCGGGCTCGGGCAACTGCGCCGCCGCCAGCAGCGCCGCAATCTTGGGGGTGGCGCGGCCGGCATCGCGGCTCCAGCCGCCGGTCTCGCGGATGTTGACGAAGCGGATGGGCGAGATGGCGCCCTCGGTCTGCTGGCCCAGTTCGGCGAACAGGCGCTGCTCTTGCGTGCAGGCCACCACCACGTCCTGGCCGGTCTTGATGGCCTGCTGGAATGCCCCGGCTTCGCGCCGGCACAGCGTGGAGTGAAGGGTCAGGCCCTGGTCGTCATGCAGTGCCGCGCCCAACGCTTTCGCGTCGAGGGGCATCGTCTGGTTGCAGTCGCAGATGAGCGTCGTGGTCATGGTCGGGTTGGCTGGCTGGCGCGTCGGCTGCCCCGGTGGGGGACAGCGCGGGCGCGCCGGGCTCGCTGGAGGACTCGCTAGGAACAGCGGTGCATACCCCCGACTGTGCCACGCCCGCAGCCTCTTGCGCCTCCGCATCATCCCGATGCTGAGCGGGACCCGGGGGCTTTGCCGCCACGCCCTCCCCGTCCGCGGCCTGTGTTTCATGGTCGAAGAAGCCCATGGCATGGGCGCTGGCCATCTGGCGCAGCATGCCCTCGGGCAAGGGGTCGGGCTGCGTGTAGTCGCCGACGTAGATGTCGAGGCCGTCCATCACGTTGAAGTGCGGGTCGGCAAACAGCTTCTTCATCGCCAGGTTGCGCACCTCGGGCGAGACCGCGCGCTGCACGAAGGGCTTGAAGTCGGACTCGGGCGTGAGCGCCTGCGCATCGGCCAGCGTGGGCGCGGGGGGCTGCTGCGGGGTCGCTGGTTCGGTCGGTGCCTGGGGTACGCCAGCCGGTGCCTTCGCGCCAGGCTCGGCCTGCGCCGCAGCCGGCGGCGGCGCCTGCGGTGCGGGCTCCTCCACGGGCTTGCCCGCCGCCACATCCTGCTTGCGGCGCGACCAGCGCGTGAGGAAGCCGTCAGCCACCGTGACCCCCACCGCCCCGGCGCTTGTCGGTGGACACGGAGGCAGGGTTGCCGAAGCGGTCGGTCAGCGGCTGGAAGCTGTCGGGCCTGCGTCGGCGCTTGGGCTCGGGCACGTAGTGCTCGTCCACGAAGGCCTGCAGCGCCTGCAGCACGGCGGGCGGTGCGGGCACCTGCTCGACCGCCTCCTGCGCATCGAGCCAGCGGCCGGCGTCGTGGTAGCTCAGGCTCACCGCCACCGGGCGTGCCAGCCGGCCTTCCTCGGCGCCGCTTTCGTCCATGCGCCACAGCACGAACCAGCACGGTGCCGGGCTGGTAAGGTTCAGGTGGTAGCCCTCGCCGTCGTCCTTGAAAAGTTCGACGGCAAAGCCCGGGAACAGCCAGCGGGTTTCGCCGGCATCCTCGCGCAGCAGGCGCGGCACATCGCCAAAGGCCGCTTCGCCGGGCACCACGTCGTCCAGCGTCCAGCGCCAGGGCTGCCAGCGGTTGTCCAGGCGCTCACGGCGCATGATGACGGCGACTTCGAGGGTGAGGCGCAAAGACATGGCCCGACTGTACTGCCAGCCCGCAGACACGGCGAGCAATGCCCCTGCGTTTCAGCCCCCGGGGGAGGCGTGCGCGGCCTGCGCTCCCGGTGCATACAGCACCGCGCGCGGCGCGCGGCACAGCCCCCACAGGCGCAGCCCGGCCAGCTCGGCCACCTGCACGCCGGTCGCGGTGGGGGCCGAGATGGTGGCCAGCGCCGCCAGTCCCACGCGCGCGCACTTGCGCACCAGTTCGTGGCTGCCCCGGCTGCTGAGCACCACGAAGCCCGGCTCCGCAAGCCGCCCGCTGCGCGCCATCCAGCCGATGAGCTTGTCCAGCGCATTGTGCCGGCCCACGTCTTCGCAGACACGGGCCAGCTGCCCGTCCAGCGTGGCCCAGCCGGCAGCATGCAGCGAGCCTGAATGCGCGTTGTGCGGCTGCTGCGCCTTCAACCCGGCAAAGGCCGTGAGTACCGTGTGCAGATCCACGCGCTCCACCCAGTCGCGGGCGGGCAGCCGCGCGGGCTCCAGGTCCAGGGCGGCAAAGCTTTCCACGCCGCAGACGCCGCAGCCCGTGCGCCCTGCCATGCTGCGGCGCCGCTGCTTGAGGCGCTCGAAACTGCGCGCAGATATCTCCATGTGCACCTCGACCCCTGGCACGCCCGCCGGCAGGTGCGCGGCGCTCTGGTCGGCCAGGCGCAGCGCGGTGCTGCGGCCGTCGTGCGCGTGGTCGAGGATGCCTTCGCTGAGCGCAAAGCCCAGTGCGAAGTCGTCGAGCTGCTCGGGCGTGGCCATCATGACCGCGTGCGATACGCCGTTGAACACCAGCGCCACCGGAATCTCCTCGGCCAGCGTGTCCAGACGCAGCGTGCCTTCGCCGGGCGCACCCGCCTCGCCATACACCCGCACCGGGCGCGAGGCCAGGGCATGCAGGCCCCGGGCCAGGGCCTCCTCGTCGGCGTCCTCTTCGTTGTTCTCGCCGTGCACCGCAAGCCCCTGCATCGCCTGTCCGTTCATGGCGCATCTCCAGCCGCCGCCAGCTCACGGGCCACGGCCCGGCCCTCGTCGGTCAGGAAGGCCACCCAGCGCTCGCCGACCCGGTCCACGCGCACCCACCCGGGGCCGCGCTGCCCGCCCACGGGCGCATCGCTCATGAGGCTCAGCTCGCGCAGCAGCACGCTCGCGCCCTGGCCCAGGCGCTTGCCCAGGCGGGGCAGCGACATGCCCGAGGGTGCGTCGGCACCGCCGTGCGAATCCTCCTGCAGCGCCCGCAGGATGGAGGCTGCCAGGGTATCGTGTGCGGCCGTCATGGCAGGGCCGGCGCGCTCATGGGGCAACGGCCTGCGCACCGGCCTCGTCCACCGCCACGGCACCACCGGCGGGCTTGTGCGGCACCAGCAGCACGGGGATGGACTTGGAGGTGGGCGTGCCCGCCGCGTCCGCCACTGCGGACAGCGGGACCAGGGGGTTGGTCTCGGGGTAGTAGGCCGCGAGGTTGCCGCGCGGGATGTCGTAGGCCACCAGCTTGAAGCGGTCGGCCCGGCGCTCCTGCCCGTCGCTCCACACGGTCTGGATGTCGACCCAGTCGCCGTCCTGCATGCCCAGCGCGCGGATGTCCTTGTCGTTGATGAACACCACGCGGCGCTGGCCGTAGACGCCGCGGTAGCGGTCGTCCATGCCGTAGATGGTGGTGTTGTACTGGTCGTGCGAGCGCGTGGTCAGCAGCGTGAAGACCACCGCATCCTTGTAGCGTTCGCGCGCGATGTGCGTGGGCGTATCGCGCGGCACGGCATGGGCATGGAAGCTGGCCTTGCCCGAGGCCGTGGCCCACACGCGCTCGCTGGCCGTGTTGCGCAGGCGGAACCCGCCGGGCACGGCCACGCGCTGGTTGAAGTCCTTGAAGTCGGGGAACACCTTCTCGATCTGGTCGCGGATGCGTGCATAGTCCTCCACCAGCCACAGCCAGGGCACGTTGCTGCGCGCGCCCAGCGTGGCGGCGGCAAGCCGCGCGACGATGGCCGGCTCTGACAGCAGGTGCTCGGACGCGGGCGGGTTGATGCCCACCGAGATGTGCACCATGCTCATCGAGTCTTCCACCGTCACGCCCTGCGGGCCGGTGGCCTGCATGTCGATCTCGGTGCGGCCCAGGCAGGGCAGGATCAGCGCCTCCTTGCCATGCACGATGTGGCTGCGGTTGAGCTTGGTGGTCACGTGCACCGTGAGGTCGCAGCGCTGCAGGGCCTTCCAGGTCTCGTAGGTGTCCGGCGTGGCGGATGCGAAGTTGCCGCCCAGGGCGAAGAACACCTTGCCCTTGCCGTCCAGCATGTGGCGGATGGCCTCCACCGTGTCCACGCCGTTTTCGCGTGGCGGCTCGAAGCCGAACACGTCGCGCAGCTTGTCGAGCAAGGCGGCCGGGGGCTTTTCCCAGATGCCCATGGTGCGGTCGCCCTGCACGTTGCTGTGGCCGCGCACCGGGCACGGGCCCGCGCCCTCGCGGCCGATGTTGCCGCGCATCATGAGCAGGCTGACGATGGCCTGGATGGTGGCCACCGCGTACTTGTGCTGCGTGATGCCCATGCCCCAGCAGGCGATCACGCTCTTGGCGCCGATGTAGATGTCGGCCGCGGAGCGCATCTGCGCCTCGGTCAGGCCCGACTCCTGCTCCAGCAGTTCCCAGGATTCGGTGCGCAGGTCGTCCGCCATGGCTGCAAAGCCGGTGGTGTGCTCGGCGATGAAGGCGTGGTCGAGCACGCCGCCGCGTGCGTCCTCCTGCTCCAGCACATGCTTCATCATGCCCTTGACCGCCGGCAGGTCGCCGCCCACGCGCAGCTGGAAGTAGTGGGTGCTGATGGGCGTGGAGCCCATCGTGGCCATCTCCAGCTTGTCCTGAGGGTCGGCAAAGCGCTCCAGCCCGCGCTCGCGCAGGGGGTTGAAGCTCACGATGCGCGCGCCGCGCTTGTGCGCCTCGCGCAGCTCGCCGAGCATGCGCGGGTGGTTGGTGCCGGGGTTCTGGCCGAAGATGAAGATCGCGTCGGCGCACTCGAAGTCGTGCAGGGTCACCGTGCCCTTGCCCACGCCGATCTGCGGGCGCATGCCGCTGCCGCTGGGCTCGTGGCACATGTTCGAGCAGTCGGGAAAGTTGTTGGTGCCGAACTGGCGCACGAACAGCTGGTACAGGAAGGCGGCCTCGTTGCTGGCCCGGCCCGAGGTATAGAAGATGGCCTGGTTGGGGTCGGGCAGCGCGTTCAGGTGGCGCGCGATCAGCGCGAAGGCATCGTCCCACGCGATGGGGCGGTACTGGTCGCTGGGCGCGTGGTAGGCCATGGGCTGCGTGAGCCGGCCCTGGTCTTCGAGCCAGAAATCGCTCTGCTCGGCCAGCTCGGCCACGGTGTACTGGGCGAACAGGCCGGGTCCGGCGCGGCGGGCGGTGGCCTCGGCCGCGACGGCCTTGACGCCGTTCTCGCAGAACTCGAAGGTGGACGCATGGTTGCGGTCGGGCCAGGCGCAGCCCGGGCAGTCGAAGCCGTCGGGCTGGTTGGCCGAGAGCAGCGTCTTGGCGCCCTTCAAGGGAATGTCCTGGCGCAGCAGCGCGTTCTTGACGCTGTTGAGCGCGCCCCATCCGCCGGCGGGGCCTTTGTAGAACTCGATTTTTTCTTGCTTCATCATGGTCTCCTGGACGGTGCGCCACGGCTTGGACTGTGCCACGCCCGCGGCGTTCCCGGCCCCTGCCCCGCAAGGGGCGCGCACAGGGCGGCTGCGGCCCCGTGCATCAGCGAAGGCGCCATGGCGGCGGCCTGCGCCTTCGTCACTGGAAGAACTTGGCAGCGCTCACCAGCGTCTTGTAGATGCCCCAGACGAGCGGCACACCCACTGCCAGCCACGCGAAGGCCACCAGCGCAGGACTGGTCGTGCCGCCGCTGCCGGGGCCGCCGCCCACTTCGGCCGCCACGCTCTTTTCGTGGGCCAGCTTCTTCTCGTGCGCCAGTTCCTCGTCGCTCATGAACCACTTGTCGGCCAGCGGACGCACCATCAGGTTGGCGATGAGGCCGATCACCAGCATGCCCACGAGGATGTACATGGTCTGGTTGTACACCTGTTCGCGCGGCAGGCCCAGGCCCAGTTGGTATTCGCGCATGTAGTTGACCACCACGGGGCCGAGGATGCCGGCCGTGGCCCAGGCGGTGAGCAGGCGACCGTGGATGGCGCCCACGAACTGCGTGCCGAACAGGTCGGCCAGGTACGCCGGCACCGTGGCGAAGCCGCCGCCGTACATCGACAGGATCACGCAGAAGGCGCCCACGAACAGGAGCTTGCTGCCCGCGCCCGCAGAGCTGGGGATGCTCGCGTACATCAGGCCGCCGAGCACGAAGAAGATCACGTAGGTCATCTTGCGGCCGAACTTGTCGGACAGGCTGGCCCAGAAGAAGCGGCCGCCGATGTTGAACAGCGACAGCAAGGCGGTGAAGCCGCCGGCCACGGCCGCGATGGCGGCCAGCTGGGCCTTGTCGAGTTCGCCGAACTTCTGCTGCACACCGATCAGGCCGCCGCCGAAGACTTCCTGCAGCATGGGCGAGGCCATGCCGATCACGCCGATGCCGGCGCTCACGTTCATGCACAGCACGACCCAGATGAGCCAGAACTGCGGGATGCCCCAGACGCGCTTCACGTGCACGTGGCGCTGGGTGATCATGGCGTTGGCCGAGGGGGGTGGCGGGGTCCAGCCGGCGGGCTTCCAGCCCGTGGGCGGCACGCGGTAGCCCAGGGCACCGGCCATCATGAACACGAAGTACACCAGCGCCATGACCACGAAGGTCTGCATCACGCCCACGTCGGTGGGGCTCGAGAAGTGCTTCATCAGGTCCACGGCCAGGGGCGAGCCGATCATCGCGCCGCCGCCAAAGCCCATGATGGCCATGCCGGTGGCCATGCCGCGCCGGTCAGGGAACCACTTGATCAGGGTGGACACGGGGGAGATGTAGCCAAGCCCCAGCCCGATACCCCCGATCACGCCCGAGCCCAGGATCATGAGCCAGAACTGGTGCAGGTGAATGCCCAGCGCCGACAGCAGCATGCCGCCGCACCAGCACACGGCCGAGACCACGCCGGCCTTGCGCGGGCCGGCACGTTCCAGCCATCCGCCCCAGATGGCGGCAGAGCAGCCCAGGAAGACGAAGAACAGGGTGTACATCCACCCCAGCGTGGCCACGCGCCAGTCGCAGCCCGATGCGAACAGCTCGGCGAAGAAGCTCATGTCCTTGGCGCAGGCCGCGCCCGTGCCGGCCGTGGAGAGGGCCTTGGACAGCGGCAGCCAGAATACCGAGAAGCCATAGGCCATGCCGATGCACAGGTGGATCGCAAGCGCTGCCGGCGGCACCAGCCACCGGTTGAAGCCGGGCGCGGCGATGATGCGCTCCTTGTCCAGGAAGCCGGGAGACGCGTGGGCCCCGGGCAAGGCGGCCGAGCCCGCTGTGGATGCGTTCATAGGTTCTCTCTCCTGTGATGTCGTGCAGGCGCTGCAGGGCGTGCACCAGTTTTTCTTGACGCAAGTCAATTGCGCGGGGCGGAGTGTCCGGACAGGAGCGCCATGGCGTCAAATTGAATAGGCACATGCTGCGATTCAACAATTGAATGACGCGAATGGAAATTGATTGCAGATGGCTTGCAATCAGCCAAAGTCAGTCACGCTAAAGCCGACGAAACTGGCGCGCTGCCAAGCCAGTGCACCCGTGGAACTGGCTTTGCCAGGCCACGGGGTGCGTCCCCCTTGGGGGAAGGCGCCGAAGGCGACTCAGGGGGAGTCCCTCAGCTCTCCGCAGTGCAGCGCCACATGGTCCCGCCAGGCAGGCTGGTCCAGCAGCTCGAGCGCGGCTTCGAGGGCCCGGGAAACGCGGGGCCCGCGCTGGGTCATGAAGTCGATGGGCGTGCGCACATCGGGCGCGACCAGGGGCAGGGCCTCCAGGCCGCGTTCGCTGCGCGCGGCGGCCACCATGGCGCCCGGCAGCACGCTGCAGACCTCGCCCGACAGCACGGACAGCACCAGCGTCAGCACCGAGTTGGTCTCGATGGCGGGCGGCACGGGTTCGCCCGCCTCGCGGAACGCCTCGTCGATGATGAAGCGGTTGTGCATGTCGGGGGTGAGCAGGCACAGCGGCAGCCGCGCCGCGTCCTTCCAGCGCATGGGCGCGCCGATGCACAGGCGGTCCGGGCCGGGCGTGCGGGCACGGCGCAGCAGGTAGTAGTGTTCGTTGCACTGCGGCCACGAGCGCAGGTTCACGCGCTTGGCCTGCATGCGCTCGCTGTAGCCCACGGCCAGGTCCAGCGACAGGTCTTCGAGCCGCTGTTCGAGCTCCTGCGAACTCATCGACAACACCACGGGCAGTATGCCCGGGTGCCGCGCCTGCAGCATGGCCGCAAAGCGCGAGAGGATGGGCACCGCCGTGGGCGTGGACGCCATGCGCAGGCGGCCCTGCGGCTCGGCCTCCGTGCTGCGCAGTTCCTGGCGCAGCACCTCGTTGTCGCGCAGCATGCGCTGCGCCGTGGCCAGCACGGCCTCGCCCTCGTGGGTCAGGCCCACATAGGTGCGCGCGCGCTGCACGATGACGACCCCGAACTCCTCCTCCAGCGAGCGCAGCGCGTTCGACAGCGCCGGTTGCGTGATGTGGCAGGCCTGCGCCGCCCGGCCGAAGTGCCGGTGCTCGTGCAGGGCAACCAGGTAGCGCAGGGAGGCGAGCAGGTTCATGGGCGGTGGTTTGCAGGCATTTTTTTGGCTGTAGCGCTTATGTAGAAAGCGCTAGAAGCTCACATTTCAGGAGCAATCAAGTATCTCCGGCATCGGGCATCGGGCTGTCCGCCAGTTCACGCTCGATCTGCTCGATGCTGGGAAGGCTGGTCTGCAATTCTGCGGGCAGGGACTCCAGCAACTTGTACTCGGCAATGCCCATCGGTTGCGACTTGTCTCCGAGAGCGTACTCAGCCACCACCTTGTTCTTGGTTTTGCACAGCAGCAGTCCAATCGTGGGGTTGTCGTACTCGCCCTTGACCTGGCGGTCCACTGCCGTGAGGTAGAAGCCCAA
Source organism: Acidovorax sp. Leaf191 (assembly GCF_001424425.1). Classification (GTDB taxonomy): domain Bacteria; phylum Pseudomonadota; class Gammaproteobacteria; order Burkholderiales; family Burkholderiaceae_C; genus Acidovorax. The sequence continues at coordinate 483,222 of NZ_LMPT01000018.1, read as the reverse complement.
TTGGCCGAGATGCTCGGGTTTGAATTTGCCCGCCTTCAATTCGATCACCACATAGCAGCGCAGTTTGAGGTGATAGAACAACAGGTCGATGAAAAACTCGTCGCCACCCACATCCAGCAGCACCTGCCTGCCCACGAAGGCAAACCCTGCGCCGAGTTCCAGCAGGAATTCAGTCACATGCTTGACCAGGGCACCTTCGATTTCGCGCTCTTGAGCCTCGTCGGACAAGCCCAGGAAGTCAAAACGGTAGGGGTCTTTCAGAGATTCTCGGGCCAAGTCCGACTGCGGGTTGGGCAAGCAGCCCTCGAAATTCGTCACCGCCTGGCCGCTGCGTTCCAGGCGACGTGTTTCGATATGGATGTTCAGGATATTGCGCGACCATCCATGCGCAATGGCACTTTGTGCATAGGCCAGCCGTTGCGCGGGATCTTTCAACTGCGACAGAAGCACCAGGTTGTGGCCCCAAGGCAATTGTCCAACAGCCTGTTGGACAATTGCCGCATCAGGCCACGCCTGCGCAAACGCGCGCATGTACATGAGGTTAGCCCGAGAAAAGCCCTTCATCTCAGGAAAGGCTGCGCGCAAGTCCTGCGCCAGCCGATCGATCACCTTCGAGCCCCAACCCTGCGCCGCCTGGCGCTGCAGGATGTCCCGGCCGATCTGCCCGTACAGCAGGACCAACTCACGGTTCACAGCGAGCGTGGCGCGCTGCTGGGAGCCGTGGATGCGCCCCTTCAACTCGGCCAGCCAATCGGCGTAGCCTGCGGGCGGGTCGATCAGGCCGACGGGCTTTTCGCTCATGGGGTTAGTCCTCTGCGCAGCCTTTTGGTGCGCTACCGCTTGTCCATCAAGCGCCAACAGCTATCCATTCAATAGCAAACCCGACCTCAGGTGTTCTTGCTGATCGAAATCGTCGGAAACTTGTTCGAGAAGTCCTTGGCCTGCTGCGCGATCTTCACCGCCACGTCGCGCGCCACCTTCTTGTAGATCTGGGCGATCTCGCCATCGGGGTCGGCCACCACCGTGGGCTTGCCGCTGTCGGCCTGCAGGCGGATGCTCATGTCCAGGGGCAGCGCACCCAGGTAGTCCATGTGGTAGTCGGCCGCCATCTTCTTGCCGCCGTCGGCGCCGAAAATGTGCTCCACATGGCCGCAGTTGCTGCACACGTGGGCGGCCATGTTCTCGACGATGCCCAGGATGGGCACGCCCACCTTCTCGAACATCTTGATGCCCTTCTTGGCGTCCAGCAGGGCGATGTCCTGCGGGGTGGTGACGATCACCGCGCCGGTCATGGGTACGCGCTGGGACAGCGTGAGCTGGATGTCGCCGGTGCCCGGCGGCATGTCGATGATGAGGTAATCGAGGTCCTTCCAGTTGGTCTGGCGCAAGAGCTGCTCCAGCGCCTGCGTGGCCATGGGGCCGCGCCAGATCATGGCTTCGTCCTGGTCCACCAGGAAGCCGATGGACATGACCTGCACGCCGTAGTTCTCCAGCGGCTCCATGGTCTTGCCATCGTCGCTTTCGGGGCGGCGGTTGATGCCCAGCATCATGGGCTGGCTGGGGCCGTAGATGTCGGCGTCCAGCACGCCCACGCTGGCGCCCTCGGCGGCCAGGGCCAGGGCCAGGTTGGCGGCGGTGGTGCTCTTGCCCACGCCGCCCTTGCCCGACGCCACCGCGATGATGTTCTTGACCTGGGGCAGCAGTTGCACGCCGCGCTGCACGGCATGGGCGATGACCTTGGTGGTGATGTTGACCGAGACGTTGTCCACGCCCGCCACGCCCTTGGCGGCGGCCACCAGGCTGCGGCGCAGCTCGGGCACCAGGCTCTTGGCGGGGTAGCCCAGTTCCACGTCGAACGCGATGTCGCCACCGGTGATCTGCACGTTGCGCACGGCGCGGGAGCTGACGAAATCCTTGCCCGTGTGGGGGTCCAGAACGCTAGAAAGAGCGGCCAAGAGGCCCTGTTCGGTGACTGCCATTCAATTAACTCCTGTGGGTCCGCTAGTCTATTCCGAAGGACGGTGCCCCTTCGGCTGAAGGACAATGCGCGCCTGTCGCGTCCCTGGCGCATCCGAACCCACCGAGAAGAAGAGAAGGTTTCCCCGTGAAATTCAAGATGGCCGAAAAGTCCCTGTTTGCCATGCTGCTGCGCTCACCCTGGTGGGTCAGCTTCCTGGTGGTCGGCCTCATCGTGATGGCGACGGGCGCGCTGCTGCCCAAGGAATACTTCGTGGTCGGTGCGCTGGCTGGCTTTCCCATCCTGGTGGTGGGCTGCATCGCGGCCTGGAAGCAGTTGCGCGCCCCCAACCCCGCCCGGGTGGCCGAGATGCTGGACGCCGTGGCCAGCATGCCCTGGCGCAGCTTTGCCGACACGCTGGCCGCCGCCTGGACGCGCGCGGGCTACGCGGTCGAGCGCCTGCCCGCCACCAGCGCGGCCGACCTGTGCCTGACCCAGGACGGGCGCACGACGCTGGTCAGCGCCCGCCGCTGGAAGGCCGCCACCCACGGCGTGGAGCCGCTGCGCGAGCTGCACGCCGCGATTCAGGCCCGGGGGTCGTCGGGCGGCATCTACGTGGCCACGCACGGGCAGTTGAGCGACAACGCACGCCTGTTTGCGCGCGACCACGGCATTGCCGTGCTGCAGGGCGATGCCGTGGCGGTGCTGCTGCTGAGCCAGCGCTGACCTGCAGCCGACTTCTCAGGCAGGCAGGCAAGCAGGCAGGCACAGCAACAACCGTAACCCGCCGGCCAACCGCCGCACCGCACACGGCCCGCCATGCGGGTTTTCCCAGATGGGGCCAGCGGTAGAGCACCCCACACTCGGGGCACACCCTCGCCCCATCGCAGATGCCATCGACCCGCCCTCACACCGCGCCCGGCGCCGCCGCGCACACCCCGCCCGTCCGCCCCACGGGCCTGCTCTTGACCGGCGGCGGCGCCCGCGCGGCCTACCAGGTGGGCGTGCTCGAAGCCATTGCCGACATCCGCAACGCCTGCGGCGCTGGCGACGAGCCCAACCCGTTTCCGATCATCACCGGCACCTCGGCCGGTGCCATCAATGCCGCCGCGCTGGCCTGCGGGGCGGACCACTTCGACCGCGCGGTGCGCCGCATTGCGAGGGTGTGGAGGCAGTTCCACGCCAGCCAGGTGTATGGGGCCGATTCGCTGTCGGTGATGCGCAGCGGGGCGCGCTGGCTCACGCTGCTGTCCATGGGCTGGGCCCTGGCGCGCTGGCGGCGCATGCGGCCCCGGTCGCTGCTCGACAACTCGCCGCTGGAAAAACTGCTGGTCAAGATGGTGCCGCTGGTGCGCCTGCCCCGGCTCATCCGCAAGGGCCACCTCACGGCGCTGGCGGTGACGGCATCGAGCTACAGCTCGGGCGAGCACGTGACCTTCTTCGAATCCAACGCGCCGGTGCAGCCCTGGGTGCGCTCGCAGCGCAAGGCGGCGCGCGACCGCATCACGCACGAGCACCTGCTCGCGTCCTCGGCCATTCCGTTCATCTTTCCGGCCAAGGGCATCACCATCGGCGACCACACCGAGTTCTTCGGCGACGGCTCCATGCGGCAGTCGGCCCCCATCGCCCCGGCCATCCACCTGGGGGCCGAGCGCATCCTCGTGATCGGCGCGGGCCGCATGCACGAGCCCAAGGGCGACACCGCCGCCAACCCCACGGCCAACTACCCCTCGCTTGCGCAGATCGCGGGGCATGCGCTGTCCAACATCTTTCTCGATGCCCTGGCGGTGGACGTGGAGCGCGTGCAGCGCGTGAACCAGACGCTGTCGCTCATCCCCGAAGACGTGCGCAACAAAAGCGCGCTGCGCCCCATCGAGCTCTTGGTCATCGCGCCGTCGCAGCGGCTGGACGCCGTGGCCGCGCGCCATGTGGGCGAGCTGCCCGGCCCGGTGCGCACCATGCTGGCGGCGCTGGGTGTCACGTCCAACATGGCGGATGTGCGCGGCGCGGCGCTGGCCAGCTACCTGCTGTTCGAGTCCGGCTACACGCAGGAGCTGATGGCCCTGGGCCGCGCCGACACGCTGGCGATGCGCGCCGAGGTGTGCCGGTTCTTCGGCTGGACGGACACCGGCGCCGAAGTGCAGACCAAGCACCACGCCTGACACCCCACTGCCCTCAAGAAAAGCAACACCGTTCACGCCGGGCTTGTCGAAGTGCTGCGTAAGGCTTCGACTGGCTCAGCCCGAAAGGTTGGGGGTGTTGCATGATCGAGCGAGAGCCCGCACGAGGCGCGGCCGCACGCTACTTCGGCTGCAGCACGTCCTTGGGCAACCAGCCCAGGCCATGCGCGTGCAGGCTTTGCACATACAGCCGGTCGGCCGTCTCGGTGATGGCCGTGGTCTCGGGGTAGGCGCCCGTCGGGTCCTGCAGGTCGGCCACCACCTTGCCGTCGTCGGTGAACGCGATCACATGGCCGTAGGGCTTGGGGATGGGCCACAGCGCGCGCGGCAGTCGCAGCGTCAGGCTGCGCAGCCAGGGCTTGCCGGCCATGTTGTCGATGGCGGCGCCGCGCGGCTTGGCAAAGCCCAGCCAGATGCGGCCGTCCATGCCGCGCATGAGGTTGTCGGGGTAGCCGGGCAGGTTGTCCAGCAGCACGCGGGCCTGGGGCGCCGGCTGGCTGCCGGCGGGGGCCTTCACCTTGGCATCGGCCTCGCTGATGTCCAGGTCGTTCGCGTCCACTGCGATCTTCCACACCCGGTACTTGCCGGTCTCGTTGACGAACAGGCTTTGCCCATCCTGGCTGAGCGCCACGCCGTTGGCAAAGCTGATGCCGCGCGCCACCACGCGCGTGGCGCGGGTGGCGGGGTCGTATTCGAGCACGCGGCCGGTGCTGGCCTGCTCCAGAATGTCGAGCACGCTGGCCTCGAAGGTGCCGCCCCAGTCCTTGGGCGCAAAGCGGGTGGAGGCGTCGCTCAGGTACATCTTGCCGCTTCGGGCCACCACCACGCCGTCGGCGTAGCGGATGGGGTCGTTGCCGACCTTGTCGGCCAGCACGGTGACCTTGCCGTCGGGCGCGATCGACAACAGCCCCTTGACCGCGTCGGCCGCAATCAGGTTTCCCGCTGCGTCGAAGTCAAAACCCAGCACCCGCCCGCCGGTGTTGGCAAACACCTCCTGGCCCGATCCGTCGGGGTTCATGCGCAGGATGTTGCCGCTCAGTACCGTGGTGTAGAGCTTGCCGTCCTTGCCCAGCGCGATGTGCTCGGGGCCGACTTCGCCTTTCAGGTCGATCATCTGCAGCCCCGCCAGGCGCTGGTTGGGCGCGTGCACGCCCTGGTAGCCCGGCGCGGCCGGGGCCGTCCACGCCACCGGCCGGATGGGCACGGGCCACCACGCCAGGTAGGCCGCACCCGCCAGCAAGATGCCGCCCACACCCCACCCCAGAGTCTTTGCCAAGGTCCTCTTCGCCATCGATTTGTCCTGTGGTTGTCGATGCCGCGCATTGTGATCCAGCGCCGGGCCGGCCCCGCCGCGGAGCGAAGGGTCTGCGAGCGCCTAAAATCACCGGTTCCGCCTGAGAAAGCCGCTTTTCATGACGTCATCCGCACGCAAACTCTTCGTTACCACCGCCCTGCCGTATGCCAACGGCAACTTCCACATCGGCCACATCATGGAATACATCCAGGCCGACACCTGGGTGCGTGCGCAGCGGATGCAGGGCAACGCGGTCAACTTCGTGGGCGCGGACGACGCCCACGGCGCGCCCATCATGATCGCGGCCGAAAAGGCCGGCAAGACGCCCCAGCAGTTCGTGGCCGACATCGCCGCCGGCCGCAAGCAGTACCTCGACGGCTTTCACATCGCCTTCGACAACTGGAGCAACACCGACAGCCCCGCCAACCACGCGCTATCGAAGCAGATCTACCTGGACCTCAAGAAGGCCGGGTTCATCGAGACCCGCACCATCGAGCAGTTCTTCGACCCCGAGAAGAACATGTTCCTGCCGGACCGCTTCATCAAGGGCGAATGCCCGCGCTGCCACGCCAAGGACCAGTATGGCGACAACTGCGAGGTGTGCAGTTCCGTTTATGCGCCCACCGACCTGATCAACCCCTTCTCGGCCCTGTCGGGCGCCAAGCCGGTGCTCAAGACGTCGGAGCATTTCTTCTTCAAGCTGTCCGACCCGCGCGCGGTGGAGTTCCTGACCACCTGGACGCAGGACGGCGTGCATGTGCAGCCCGAGGTGGCCGCCAAGATCAAGGAATGGTTCGGCGTGCGCACCAACCCCGACGGCAGCACCAGCGAGGGCCTGGACGACTGGGACATCTCGCGCGATGCGCCCTACTTCGGCATCGAGATCCCGGATGCGCCGGGCAAGTACTTCTACGTGTGGCTGGACGCGCCCGTGGGCTACCTGGCCTCACTGAAGGAGCTGCTGGAGCGGCGCGGCGAGGACTTCGACGCCTACATGGCCGACCCGGCCGTCGAGCAGTACCACTTCATCGGCAAGGACATCATCACCTTCCACACGCTGTTCTGGCCGGCCATGCTGAAGTTCAGCGGCCGCAAGACGCCCACCAAAATCTGCGTGCACGGCTTCATGACCGTGAACGACGGCGAGAAGATGAGCAAGAGCCGCGGCACGGGCCTGGACCCGCTCAAGTACCTGGCACTCAAGATGAACCCCGAGTGGCTGCGCTACTACCTGGGCGCCAAGCTCAACGGCAAGAACGAAGACATCGACTTCAACCCCGAAGACTTCATGGCCCGCGTCAACTCCGACCTGATCGGCAAGTACGTGAACATCGCCAGCCGCGCGGCCGGCTTCATCTTCAAGCGCTTTGGCGGCCAGCTGGGCCCCGTGAGCGACGACGGACAAGCCCTGCTGGCGCAGCTGCGCGACGCCCGGGCCGGCATCGTGGCCGCCTACGAAAACCGCGACAGCGCCCGTGCCGCACGCGACATCATGCTGCTGTGCGACCGGGTGAACAGCTACGTCGACGCCAACAAGCCCTGGGAGCTGGCCAAGCAGGACGGCATGGACGCACGCCTGCAGGACGTGTGCACCACCTGCATCGAAGCCTTCCGCCTGCTCACCATCTACCTCAAACCCATGCTGCCCGCCGTGGCCGCCCAGGTGGAGGCCTTCCTGAACGTGCAGGCGCTGCAGTTTGCCGACGCCGGGCAGCTGCTGGGCGCCGGCCACACCATCGGCCAGTACCAGCACCTGATGCAACGCGTCGTGCCCGAGCAGCTGGAAGCCCTGTTCGAGCCCCCAGCGCCCGCCACACCAGCGCCAGCCGCTACTGAAACCGTAGCAGCCCCCGGCGGCGAGGAACCGGCCCCCACCATCGGCATCGACGACTTCACCAAGATCGACCTGCGCATCGCGCTGATCGTGAACTGCGAGCCGGTGGAGGGCTCCACCAAGCTGCTGCGCCTGACGCTGGACGTGGGCGAAGGCAAGACCCGCAACGTCTTCAGCGGCATCGCCAGCGCCTACAAGCCCGAAGACCTGGTAGGCAAGCACACGGTGATGGTGGCCAACCTGGCACCGCGCAAGATGAAGTTCGGCATCTCCGAAGGCATGGTGCTGGCTGCCAGCCATGGGGATGAGAAGGCGAATCCGGGTATCTACGTGCTCAACCCCTGGCCGGGTGCTGCGCCGGGCATGCGGGTGCGGTGAGCGGTATTCGCTCGATGACCTCCGATCGGATCTGATGCGACGCCGCCCCGCGCTTGCGCTCGGCGGCTGAACGCAGCACCAAGATGCAGAGCCGAAGCCGCTCCATGCGCACCCTCGTTGTTCTCGGTTTCTCCGCAGTCCTCGGAATTTTTTCTGACTCAACAGGAGCGTCTGAGAAGGCCTTTACCGGAGACTTCGAAGGCACGGGCCGAGCATGCTCAGGCGAACTGCGTGTGCGGACGAAAACCCTCGAATGGCGTTCAAGTTTCAGCACCTGCACGCCAGCGCATTACGAAGTTCTGGAAAGAAGCGCCCATGGCTCCATGGAACGAATCGTTTTTCGGCTGAAGAAACGCAGCAGCCAATGCCGCTACCCGGTGATAGAAGCGGCGCGTACCAGCGACTACGGCTGGAATGTGACGGGCTACCAGTCCTTGGAAGGGTTCCAGAAAAAAGAGCTGCCGGACTGGAGCAACTCCCCGCTGCCCGACAGGCAAGTACTGTCGTGCCCGATGACCAAGACCCGCTAGCGCCAAGGCCTGCGGCAAGCGCCGTGGCGTCGCCAAACACGGCCGCGATCAACTCCCCGCGTACCGCCCCGGCCGGTGGCTGATCCACAAGAACCCGCTCATCACGAGCACTGCCAGCACCGAGTACGCCACCCGGTCTGCGGGCACCACGAACAGCGCCAGCAGCACCACCGTCCCGTCGATCATCATCTGCACCTTGCCGGCGCGCATGCCGTAGCGGCTTTGCAGGTACAGCGACACCACGGTGGCGCCGCCCAGGCTGGAGCGGTGGCGTGCGAGGAACAGGCAGCCCGTGCCCAGCAGCAGCCCGCCCAGCAGCGATGCGAACAGGGGGTTCAGGTAGTCCACGCGCATCACATGCGGGAACAGTTCGGTCAGCAGCGACAGCAGGGCCACGCAGACAAAGGTCTTGAGGGTGAACTCGCGCCCCATGCGGGTCCAGGCAAACCAGTAGAACGGCAGGTTGACCGCGAAGAACAGCTTGCCGAACGAGATGCCGGTGACGTAGTGCAGCAAGAACGCCGCCCCCGCCGTGCCGCCCACCAGCAGCCCCGCCTGGTTGAACAGCATGAGCGCCATGGCCACGAACAGCGTGCCGGCGAACAGGGCCTGGGCGTCTTCGAAGGCGCCGTGGCGCAGGGAGGGCAGCGGCTGCGGTACGGCGCGCGCTGCGGCCTCGGGCGCGGTGTGGGGTGGCGGGGGAGCGTCGTTCATGGGGGCTTCAAAGGGGTGGGCTGTGGTCGCAGCGGCAGCATTGGCAGCGACAGCACCCAGCCAGCATCATCCATGCCAGCCGTGGCCCCGCCATGACAGCCGCGCCGCTCACTTACTTGCCGCCCTTGAACTCGGGGGCGTCCAGGTCGGGGCCCGTCTGCGTGCGCAGCACGACGTGGTCGGGCCCGTGCACCACCGTGAACACCTTGGCCTGGTTGGAGCCCTCCAGGTAGCGCCAATCGACGTGGGTTTCATTTTTCAGCGCGTAGGGCGTGACCTTGGCGGGCTTGCCCAGCAGGCGGCGGACTTCGTCCATGCGCTGGCCGGGTTGCACGCGGGCGAAGTTCTCGGGCGTGAGCACCTGGCGCAGGGCCGTCATGCGGCCATCGGGGCCCAGGGTGATCATGTAGTTGACCTGGCCCGCGGGCTGGCGGTTGTACTCGAAGGTGCGGGCGCCGCCGGGCTCGTCCCACACGTTGTCGGGGGCGCCGAAGCGGTCGCGCACGTCGGCTTCGGTCGACACGCCCTCCTTCAGTTCACTGATGCGCTGGGGGTCGCAGGCGGTGAGCGCCAGCAGCGAAAAAGCGGCGATGGCCAGCGTGGCCGCGCGATATATCAAAGGCATAAGTCGGTCCCGGTAAAATCAGCGGGCTTGCGATGCACTCCTGCGTGCTCACGGCAGTGCAGAACACGCCCACTGAAAGAGGTTAACAGTCCATGTCCATTTTCCGCCGCCCCGACTACCAGTCCGACGCTACCCAGTTCATCAACCAGCTCAAGACCAGCCATCCGGCGCTGGACCAGCAGCAACAGGCGGGCCGCGCCCTCCTGTGGGACAAGCAGGTAGACCGCAAGATCTGGGTGGAATACCGTGACGGCCAGGTCGCCCAGAAGCCCTACGTGTACCAGACCAACGCGGACTGACCCGCATTGGCGCTCCCATCGGGCCTCCAGATAGCCTCCACCGCTTTGTGCACAAGCGCTGGCAGCTATATTTTCAATAGCAATCCATGACCCCATCGCGCGAAGCCGATGCCGCAGGCGGCGTGGGCAGCATGCCCGACGTGGTCGACCAGGTAGCGCTCGCGCGCCTGTACGGCGAGCCGCTGTTCGCGCTGCCCACCGACCTGTACATCCCGCCCGACGCGCTGGAGGTCTTCCTCGAGGCCTTCGAAGGCCCGCTGGACCTGTTGCTGTACCTGATCAGAAAGCAGAACTTCAACATCCTCGACATCCCCATGGTGGGGGTCACCAAGCAGTACCTGGCGTATGTGGACGAGATCCGCAGCCGCAACCTGGAGCTGGCGGCCGAATACCTGCTGATGGCGGCGATGCTGATCGAGATCAAGTCGCGCATGCTGCTGCCGCCCAAGAAGCAGGAAGGCAGCGAGGAGCCCGAGGACCCGCGCGCCGAGCTGGTGCGCCGCCTGCTCGAGTACGAGCAGATGAAAATGGCCGCCGCCCGCCTGGGGCAGCTGCCGCAGTACGGCCGCGACTTCCTGAAGGCGCAGGTCTACATCGAACAAAGCCTGCAGCCGCGCTTTCCGGACGTGCACGTGGTGGAGCTGCAGGACGCGTGGCGCGACATCTTGAAGCGCGCCAAGCTCGTGCAGCACCACAAGATCACGCGCGAGGAGCTGTCGGTGCGCGAGTACATGAGCATGGTGCTCAAGACCCTGCAGGGCCGCCGGTTCGTCGAGTTCGAAGAACTCTTCGAGCCCGAGAACGGCAGCACCGTGCTGGTCGTGACCTTCATCGCGCTGCTGGAGCTGGCCAAGGAGACGCTGATCGAGATCACGCAGGCCGAAGCCTTCGCGCCGATCTACGTGCGCCTGGCTTATGTACCGGCATGACACCCCCTGAGCGGCTGCGCCGCTTCCCCCTTTCTCGCTGCGCGGGAGGGGGACGCCACCGGCGGCCTGGCGAAGCCAGTTCCACGGTGGCACTGGCCTGAAGCAGCGCCGGTTCCAACGGCAACTACGGACCCCATATGGCATCCCACGACTTCGACGTCCTCATCGTAGGCAGCGGCCTGGCCGGCCTTTCGGCCGCGCTGCACCTCGCCCCCACGCACCGCGTGGCGGTGATCACCAAGCGCGCGCTGCAGGATGGCTCCAGCGGCTGGGCGCAGGGCGGCATTGCCGCCGTGCTGGCCGATGACGACAGCTTTGCGGCGCACATCGAGGACACGCTGGTCGCAGGCGCTGGCCTGTGCGACCTGGCCACCACGCGCTTCGTGGTGGAGAACGCGCCCGCATCGATCGCCTGGCTGCGCGAGCTGGGCGTGCCCTTCACGCTCGAAGGCGACCAGCTGCACCTGACCCGCGAAGGCGGCCACAGCGCCCGGCGCATCGCCCACGTGACCGACGCCACCGGCGCGGCCGTGCAGCGCACGCTGATGGACGTGGTGCGCGCCACGCCCGGTATCACCGTGTTCGAGCACCACACGCTGGTGGACCTGATCACCACACACAAGCTGGGATTGCCCAGCCACCGGTGCCTGGGCCTGTATGCGCTGGACGACGCCACCGACTCCGTCGTGACCTTCCGCGCGCCGCAGACCATCCTGGCCACGGGCGGCGCGGGCAAGGTGTACCTGTACACCACCAACCCCGACACCGCCACGGGCGACGGCATTGCCGCCGCGTGGCGCGCGGGCTGCCGCGTGGCCAACATGGAGTTCATCCAGTTCCACCCCACGGGGCTGTACCACCCGCACGAAAAGTCCTTCCTCATCAGCGAGGCCGTGCGCGGCGAGGGCGGCCAGCTCAAACTCCCCGATGGCACCCGCTTCATGCCCGACCACGACCCGCGCGCCGAGCTGGCCCCGCGCGACGTGGTGGCCCGCGCCATCGACTTCGAGATGAAGAAACACGGCCTGGACTGCGTGCACCTCGATATCTCGCACCAGAGCCCGGCGTTTTTGCAGGAGCACTTTCCGAACATCCTCGCGCACTGCGCGGCGCTGGGCATCGACATCACCAAGGAGCCCATTCCCGTGGTGCCCACCGCGCACTTCACCTGCGGCGGCGTGCTGACCGACCTGGCGGGCCGCACCGACCTGCCGGGCCTCTTTGCGGTGGGCGAGGTGGCCTGCACCGGCCTGCACGGCGCCAACCGGCTGGCCAGCAACTCGCTGCTCGAATGCATGGTGTTCGCGCGCGCCGCTGCCCAGGCCATTGCCGCAGCGCCCGCGGCAGACCTGCCCGCCCTGCCCGCCTGGGACGACAGCCGCGTGACCGACGCCGACGAGTGCGTGGTCATCTCGCACAACTGGGACGAGCTGCGCCGCTTCATGTGGGACTACGTGGGCATCGTGCGCACCAACAAGCGCCTGGAGCGCGCCGCGCACCGCATCGCCACGCTGCAGGGCGAGATCAACGAGTTCTACGCGAACTTCCACGTCACGCGCGACCTGCTGGAGCTGCGCAACCTGGTGCAGGTGGCCGACCTCATCGTGCAGAGCGCGCAGATGCGCCGCGAAAGCCGGGGCCTGCACTTCAGCCGCGACTACCCCGAGCTGGCCGCTCCCGCTGCGCCCACCATTCTCGTTCCCCCCGTGGTCAAACGCACCGCCGAAAAACCGAGCCTGCGGCCATGACCTACAGCGTCAAGGAAATCTTCTACACCCTGCAGGGCGAAGGCGGCCAGGCGGGCACGCCGGCCGTGTTCTGCCGCTTTGCGGGCTGCAACCTCTGGACCGGCCGCGAGCAGGACCGCGCGCAGGCCGTCTGCCAGTTCTGCGACACCGACTTCGTGGGCACCGACGGCACGCTGGGCGGCAAGTTCGACACCGCCGAGCGGCTGGCCGAGACCATCGCCGCGCAGTGGCCTGCGGGCGCGGGCCACCGCCTGGTGGTGCTGACCGGCGGCGAGCCCCTGCTGCAGGTGGACGCCGCCCTCATCGACGCGCTGCATGCGCAGCAGTTCCGCATTGCCGTGGAGAGCAACGGCACGGTGAAGGCGCCGGACGGCATCGACTGGCTGTGCATCAGCCCCAAGGCGGGCGCGCCCTTCGTGCAGCGCAGCGGGCAGGAGCTCAAGCTCGTGTGGCCCCAGCCCGGGTTCGACCTGCAGGCGCTGGAGCGTGACACCCAGTTCAGCCATCGCTTCTTGCAGCCCATGGATGGCCTGCTGCAGCGCCAGAACATTGCCGCCTGCATCGACGCCTGCATGGCCAACCCCGCGTGGCGCCTGAGCCTGCAAACCCACAAGCTCACCGGCATCCGGTGAACCGAATCTCTCCGTCAGTCCTATGTTGTTCACCATTTCCCAGCGCTTTTTCTTCGACGCCGCCCACACCCTGCGCCGCGAGATCGAGGCCGAAGGCAGCCGCCGCGTGCACGGCCACACCTACCATGCCGAGGTTTCGCTGAGCGGCCCGCGCGACCCCGCCACCGGCATGGTGCTGGACCTGGGCCTGCTGCGCCAGGGCCTGGCCGTGGTGCGCGAGCAGCTGGACCACCACCTGCTGGACGACGTGCCCGGCCTGGGCACCCCCACGCTGGAGAACCTGTGCGTGTTCATCGCAGCGGCCCTGCCCGCCGACCTGCAGCCACGCGTGAGCCGGGTGCGCGTCTGGCGCGACGCGCTGGGCGACAGCTGCACGCTGGACCTGCCCGTGGCCTGACGCAGACCGCCCGCACCGCCACAATTTTCAGACGCCAACCCAGGACGCCCGATGTTCCGCACCCTGCTCAAATCCAAGATCCACCGCGTGGCCGTGACCCAGTGCGAGCTGCACTACGAGGGCTCCTGCGCCATCGACGAAGACCTGCTCGATGCGGCCGACATCGCCGAGAACGAGCAGGTGCACCTCTGGAACATCAACAACGGCGAGCGCTTCATCACCTATGCCATCAAGGGCCAGCGCGGCAGCGGAATGATTTCGGTCAACGGCTCGGCCGCACGCCGCGCGTCGGTGGGCGACCTGATCATCATCGCGGCCTTCGCCCAGGTGCATGAGGACCAGGTGGCCACGCACCAGCCACAGCTGGTGTTCGTGGACGAGAACAACCGCCAGACGGAACTGCGCCACGCGGTGCCCACCCAGGCGCTGTGATTTCACTTTGTCTGCAAACTTACCCGACCCCGTTCACGCTGAGCCTGTCCAAGCGCCGCGCGAGGCTTCGACAAGCTCAGCCCGAACGGCTGTGAAGGCAATGAACCGGCGCAAATCCGCATGAGTGCGACCCCACAACCTCCACCCGACACCCTGGCCGCGCGCAGCCTTGCCAGCGTCTGGCACCCCTGCACGCAGATGAAGCGGCACGAGGCCCAGCCGCCCGTGGCCATCGCCCGCGCGCAGGGCCCCTGGCTGTACGGCACCGACGGCCAGCGGTACCTGGACGGCATCAGCTCCTGGTGGGTCAACCTGTTCGGCCACAGCCACCCGCACATAAAGGCCGCGCTGGTGGACCAACTGGGCAAGCTCGACCACGTGATGCTGGCAGGCTTCACACACGAGCCAGTGGTGGAGCTGTCCGAGCGCCTGGCTGCGCTCACCGGCCTGGGCCACGCGTTCTACGGCAGCGACGGCGCAGCCGCCACCGAGATCGCGCTGAAGATGAGCGCGCACTACTGGCGCAACACCGGCCGCCCCGCCAAGAGCCGTTTCGTGGGCCTGGCCGGCGGCTACCACGGCGAAACCGTGGGCGCGCTGGCCGTGACGGACATCGCGATCTTCCGCGAGGCGTACGCGCCGCTGGTGCGCCTGGCCGACACCGTGCCCAGCCCCGATGCGCGCGGCGCCGCCGCTGGCGAGACCGCTGACGATGTGGCGCAGCGCGCCGCAGCGGGCCTGGAAGGCTGGCTGGCAGAACACCACGCAACCACCGCGGCCTTCATCGTCGAGCCGCTGGTGCAGTGCGCCGCCGGCATGGCGATGCACAGCCCCGACTACCTGCGCCGGGCGCGCGAGCTGTGCGACCGCTATGAGGTGCACCTGTTGGTGGACGAAATCGCCGTGGGCTTTGGCCGCACGGGCACGATGTTCGCGCACCAGCAGGCGGGCATTAGGCCGGACTTCATCTGCCTGTCCAAGGGCCTCACCGGCGGCACGCTGCCGCTGTCGGCCGTGCTGACCACCGATGCGGTGTACGCCGCGTTCTACGACGACGACGTGGCGCGCGGCTTTTTGCATTCGCACTCGTACACCGGCAACCCGCTGGCCTGCCGCGCGGCGCTGGCCACGCTGGAACTGTTCGATGAGCTCGATGCCTTGAATGCCAATGCCGCGCTGGCCCTGCGCATCGACGCGGCATGCGCACCCATCACCCACCACCCACGCGTGCACCATGCGCGGCGCCAGGGGATGATCTGGGCGTGGGACGTGGACACTTCTCTGCCCGACTTTGCCCGCCGCTACCACCAGCACGCCATGGCGCGCGGGCTGGTGCTGCGTCCCATCGGCAAGACCCTGTACGCCATGCCGCCCTATCTGCTCGACAACGAGGCCGTGCAATGCCTGGCCCGCGGCGCGCTCGACGCGCTCGACGCCACCCTGCAAGAGGAAATTTAAATGATTGGATGTTTTGTGACCGGCACCGACACCGGCGTCGGCAAGACGCTGGTGTCCGCCGGCCTGCTGCACGCGCTGGCGCCGCACCACCGCCACGTGGTGGGCATGAAGCCCGTGGCCGCGGGCCTGGTGCCCTGGGGCGAGGACTGGGCCAGCGAGGATGCCATCGCACTGCGCTCGGCCTCCACCCTGGCCGTGGCGCCCGAGCTGGACAACCCCGTGCTGCTGCCCGACCCGCTCTCGCCCCACATCGCGGCGGCGCGGGCCGGCGTGGAGATCGACATCGCGGCCATCGTGCGCAGCTACCAGGCGCTGGCGGCGCAGGCGGACGCCGTGGTGGTGGAAGGCGCAGGCGGCTTTCTGGTGCCGCTGTCCGACACGCTCACCGGCGCCGACCTGGCCCAGGCCCTGGCACTGCCCGTGGTGCTGGTGGTGGGCCTGCGCCTGGGCTGCCTGAACCACGCGCTGCTGACGGCCGAGGCCATCCGCGCGCGCGGCCTCACGCTCATCGGCTGGGTGGCCAACCGCATGGACCCCGGCATGGAAGCGGCCGGCGACAACATTGCCTTCCTGCGCGCCCGCCTGGGCGCCCCGCTGCTGGCCGAGGTGCCCTACCAGGACCTGCCCGAGGCACGCAGCATGCAGCTGGAGCTGCCGCCGGCATGGCTGTGACCGGCACGTCCGCTGCGGGCTCGACCGCAACATCGTGGCTCGATGAGATCCCGGGCCGCCTGGCCGACATCGAGCGCGCACACCTGCTGCGCCGCCGCCGCGTGGTGGAGCCGGCAGGCGGCGCACGCCTGCTGGTGGACGGCCAGCCCATGCTGGCGTTCTGCAGCAACGACTACCTGGGCCTGGCCAGCCATCCCGCGCTGGCGCAGGCCGCGCGCGAGGCCACGCACACCTTCGGCGTGGGCTCGGGCGGTTCGCCCCTGGTCAGCGGCCACAGCGCCGCCAACGCCGCGCTGGAGCACGACCTGGCCGCCTTCGTGCAACTGCCCCGTGCGCTGTACTTCTACGCGGGCTACGCCACCAACGCGGGCATCATCCCGGCGCTGGTGGGCGATGGCGATGCGGTGTTCTCCGATGCGCTCAACCACGCCTGCCTGATCGACGGCGCCCGCCTGTCGCGCGCCACCATCCACCGGTACCCGCACGCCGACCTGCCCGCGCTGGAGGCCGCCCTGGCCGCCAGCCCCGCCCGGCGCAAGCTGGTGATCAGCGATGCGGTGTTCAGCATGGACGGCGACCTGATCGACATCCCTGCCCTGCTGGCGCTGTGCGAGCGCTACGACGCCTTGCTGCTGCTGGACGACGCGCACGGCTTCGGCGTGCTGGGGCCCCAGGGGCGCGGCAGCCTGGCGCAGGCGGGTTTGACGGGTGCGAATGCCGCGCGCCGCGTGCTCTACATGGCCACGCTGGGCAAGGCCGCGGGCGTGGCCGGCGCCTTCGTGGCGGGTGATGCCGCACTCATCGAATGGCTGCTGCAGAAAACGCGCACCTACATCTTTGCCACCGCGGCCCCGGCGCTGCTGGCCAGCGCGCTGCGCGAAAGCCTGGTGCTGATCGCCGCGGCCGACGACCGCCGCGCGCACCTGCAGGCCCGCATCACCCAGTTGCGCGGTGGCCTGGCGGCGCTGCCCGCACCAATGGCCTGGCACCTGCTGCCGTCGCACACGCCTGTGCAGGCACTGGTGGTGGGCAGCAACGAAGCCGCGCTGGCCGCCATGGACAGCCTGCGCGCGCAGGGCCTGTGGGTGCCGGCCATTCGGCCACCCACGGTGCCGGCGGGTACGGCACGGCTGCGCATCGCACTGTCTGCCGCGCACACCGAGGCCGATGTGAAAGACCTGCTGGCCGCGTTGCGCCAGCATGCGGCAGAGCGTCTGGGCTAGCCGCTCGAAGGATCGGGGTGGGTCCCCGGTCCTTCGGCAGTCCTCAGATGCTTTCCTTGATCACCCGGCTGTTGATGGGCTGCAGCGGCCGTGCGTTGGCGCTGTACATGTGGCGGAACGCATTGATCTGCTGCGGGCTGAGCTTGACGGGCTCCTTGAGCACCATCCACTGCACGCCTTCGGAGCATGGCGGCGTGGTCAGCGACCCGGCAAAGCTGTAGTAGCCCTTGCTGGCAGGCAGCAGGCTGCTGGCGTCGAGGGAGAGTCCGTTCACCGTGACCTGCTCGCCCGCACGGGGCAGGTGGGCAAAGATCGGGGCCCAGGCGGCATTGGCCTTGCCGGGCTGGATCAGCACGGCCACCACGCCCAGCGTGCCGTCTTCGGCCTTGTGCACGAAGTGCGCCACCATGGCCGCGCGTTTGCCGCCAATGGCTTCTTCGCTGGGCGTGTGGAAGTGGAACTGCAGCAGCTCCATCGGCTTGCCGTCCACCACCAGCTTGCTGCCGGCGGGCATGTTGACCTGCACCGTGTGGCCGTTGTTGAGCAGCGTGGGGGCGGCGGGCGTGTACTGAAAGTCGAGCGCGGGCAGCGCTTCCTTCACCGTCTTGCGGATGTTCACCGGGCTTTGCGCCGCGCCGCGCGCGCAGGCTTCGAAGCCTGCTTCCAGCTCGCCCCAGTGGGTGGCGCCGTGTTTGCCTTTGTATTCCCAGTGCGGGTTGGCGCCTTGTGCGTTGGCAGCGGCAGCGGTGCACAGTGCGATGGCGGCCAGGGCGATGTGTCGGACGAATGCAGGGTGGGTCATGGCATGGAGGGGGATGGTGAACAGGCAATCATCGATCTGCGCGCGTTCAATCCCTTGCCGAACACACGACGCCCGGCCAGGGCCTGCTCTGCGGCCGAACGCGCCATATTCTGCGCACCTGCCTGCTGAGTTGCAACACAAATGATACGAATGGCCGCCACCGTCGGTACCGGGCCACGACAGCGCCCGAACTGGGCGAGCTTAAGGAAGCGATAAGAAATCTGTGGTTTGTGGCGCGCTGGCTGCGCTTGGGCCACACCCCCACGAGGGCACGCCGCCCCGCCGGCACCATCCAGCCCCTTAAACTGGCGCCGGGTGCGCAACCTTTGTGCCCTGTGTGCCTGCCGATGCGGCACATGCCCCTGAACGGACCCTTCACCATGCCCCATCTCGTCGTCGAATACACCAGCAACCTGCCGCACTTCCCCGAAGCCGAGGCGCTCAAGGCCCTGAACGCCCAGCTGTGCGCCCACCCCGAAATCCAGGACGAAGCCGACCTGAAGACCCGCTTCGTGGTGGCCGACAGTTTCGAGATCGGCACTGCACCAGCCAACCGCGCCTTTGTGCATGCACAACTGCGCCTGCTGGCTGGCCGCTCGCCCGAGGCCAAGAAGGACCTCTCCGGCCGCGTGGCCGCGGTGCTGCGCGAGCTCTCGCCCCGGCCTGCCGGCGTGCTGGTGCAATTGAGCGTGGAGGTGGTGGACATGGACCGCGGCTCCTACGCCAAGGAACGGCTCTGACCCTCCGATAGCCGCCGCATGCCAGCGGCAGCAGCGGGCCCCGCGTTCAGCGGGCTTCGCGGTCCGCGGGTCCGGCCACCTGCGGCAGTACGCCGGGCGCGTCCATCTGCGCCTGCAGCCAGCCGCGCAGGCTGTTGATGAAGGCCCAGCCCTGCACGCGCGGCAAGTCGGCCAGGTGCACCACGGCTTCGGCCACCTGCCCTTCGCGCAGCGCCACGGCCCGCCCCACGCCAGGCAGCAGGCCGCAGGCCAGGGGCGGGGTGACCCACTGGCCGTCCAGCAGCACGGCGATGTTGCCGAAGGTGCTCTCGGTGATCTCGCCCGCGTCGTTCCACAGCACGGTGTCGAACACGCCCGGCGTGGTGGGCGCATACGCCGCGTAGTGCGCGCGGCGGGTGGTCTTGTGCCGCACGAACTCGCCGTGGGCCGCTTCGAAGGCGGTGGCGGCCAACTGCAGGCGCACGGGCTCCGCGGTGGGCTGCAGGGCAAAGGCTTCGGCGCGCGCACTGCCGTCGGCGGCCAGCAGCAGCCGCACGCGCCAGGCGCCGTTGAAGTTCTGCAGCGCCGCGATCTGCAGCTCTTGCCGCACGGCATGGGCGTTCCACGGATAGCCGAAGTGCACCGCCGCCTGGCCCATGCGCGCCACGTGCAGGTCGGCATGGCGGAACTTGCCGTCGTTCAGGGCCAGTGTTTCCAGGATCTCGAAAGGCATGCTCGCGCGCTCCACGAATGCGCGCTTGTGGCGCCACTCCTGCCATTCTGCGGCAGCTTCGGCGCCCGAGGTGATGCCGCTGCCGATGCCGCAGGTGGCGCTCCACCCATCTTCCGGTCCGCGCCCCCCGTGGAGCACCACGGTGCGGATCGGCACATTGAAGGTGGCGGACACGGCGTGGGTGGCGCCGCCCGGCCCCGCCTTTCTCATTCGCCCCGCGGGCCGCACCACGCCCACGGCGCCGCAGTACACGCCCCGGGGCTGGCCTTCGAGCGCATGGATCATCTGCATGGCCCGCACCTTGGGCGCGCCGGTGACGGAGCCACACGGGAACAGCGCCGCGAACACGTCGGTGAGCGTGGTGCCGGGCCGCGTGCGCGCCACCACGTCGGACGTCATCTGCCACACGGTGGGCAAGGACTGGGTGGCGAACAGTGCGGGCACCTGCACGCTGTGCGGCAGCGCGATGCGCGAAAGGTCGTTGCGCAGCAGGTCCACGATCATCACGTTCTCGGCACGCTCCTTGGGCGCCGTGCGCAGGTGGTCGGCACGGGCCGCATCCTGCTCAGGCGTGGCGCCGCGCGGGGCGGTGCCCTTCATGGGGCGCGCCAGGATGCTGCCGCCCTCGGGCGCGTCCTGCCAGTCGAAGAAGAGTTCGGGCGACACCGACAGCACCTGCTCGCCGCCCGCGTCGATGTGCGCGGCGTAGCCGCCAGGCTGCGCCCGCAGCAGCGCTGCAAACAGCCCGGCGGGGCTGCCCTGCAGCGTACCCGTCAGCGGCGCCGTGTGGTTGACCTGGTACAGCTCGCCCGCGCCGATGGCATGCTGGATGCGCGCCATGGCGTCATCGAAGGCGGCGCGGCCCGGGGCGCCGGTCCAGGCCACTTCGGCAGGGTCTTGGGGGGCTGCACCCGCCGCGTCGGCGGGCCACGGCAGGGGTGCGTCGTGCACCGCAAACCACGCCAGCGGGCCATCGGCCGCATGGGTCTGCAGCGCAGCATCGAACGCGGCAGCAGCCTCGTAGCGCACATACCCCACGCACCAACGCCCTGCCGCGGCCGCCGCATGCACGGCGTCGAGCACACCGCGCACACCGGCCAGGTCGCGCGCCACCAGCACCTCGCGCGGCACACCGAACGCGTGGCGCAGGCGCGGCCTGTCGGCATCCTGCGGCTGGGTGAAGTCGATGCGCGAAATACCAGTCAAAACCGCCCCTACCGCTTGATGGATGAGCGCAAGCAGCTATCAAATAAATAGCGCATCATTGCCACCACGCCCTCAGGCAGCGCCCAGGTGCGGCACCAGCGCTGGGGTGGGCTGCCCGTTCTTGAGCGCCGCAGTGAAAGCCAGCATGCGATCGATGGGCTGGCGGGCGCGCGGGATGAGGGCCGGGTCCACCGTGATGGCGTTGGCGCCGGTCTCCAGCACGCGGGCCACGTCGGCCAGGCCGTTCATCGCCATCCAGGGGCAGTGCGCGCAGCTCTTGCAGGTGGCGCTGTTGCCGGCCGTGGGGGCTTCGTAGAAGGTCTTGCCGGGGTTGAGGGTGCGCAGCTTGTGCATCATGCCGTTGTCGGTGGCCACGATGAACTCGGTGGCATCCAGATCCCGCGCAGCCTTGAGGATGGCGCTGGTGGAGCCCACGGCGTCGGCCAGCGCCACCACGTCGGCGGGGCTCTCGGGGTGCACCAGCACCTTGGCGCGGGGGTGTTCCTTTTTGAGGGCTTCCAGCTCGAAGGCCTTGAACTCGTCGTGCACGATGCAGGCGCCGTTCCAGAACACCATGTCGGCGCCGGTCTCGCGCTGGATGTAGGCCCCAAGATGCCGGTCGGGTGCCCACAGGATCTTTTGCCCCGCGGCCTTCAGGGCGCCCACGATGTCGAGGGCGCAGCTGGAGGTGACAAGCCAGTCGGCGCGTGCCTTCACCGCGGCGCTGGTATTGGCGTAGACCACCACGGTGCGGTCGGGGTGCGCGTCGCAGAAGGCGCTGAACTCGTCGATCGGGCAGCCCAGGTCCAGCGAGCAGGTCGCGTCCAGATCAGGCATCAGGATGGTTTTTTCGGGGCTCAGGATCTTGGCCGTCTCGCCCATGAAGCGCACGCCGCTCACCACCAGCGTCTGCGCCGCGTGGTCGCGGCCAAAGCGCGCCATCTCCAGCGAGTCGCTCACGAGGCCGCCGGTTTCTTCGGCCAGGTCCTGCAGGTCGGGGTGCACGTAATAGTGCGACACCATGACCGCGTTCTTTTCCTTCAGCAGGCGGCGGATGCGGTCCTTGAGCGCCGCGCGCTCGGCCGGCGCGGGCTCGGGCGGCACGCGCGCCCAGGCGTGCTTGGTGGAACAGACGTCGCCGTCCGCGCCCGGGGCGGGCTGCTCGTACTCGACGTCCTTGATGGCAATGGTGGTCATGGGGTACTTGCTACCAGCGGCTGGGGCTGGTTTCGTGGAGGGGTAAGCATATCGGCCCGGCCCGCCCTGCGCTGGCAACCCTGCGCAGCGCAGGGTTGCCAGCGCAGGGCGGGTGCGGCCAGGGGCTCAGGCCAGGTCCTGCAGGCGCATCGAAAAGTCGGTGGCCTGCACGTCCTTGGTCAGCGTGCCGATGGAAATGCGGTCCACGCCGGTGTCGGCCAGCGCGCGCAGCCCTTCGAGCGTGACGCCGCCCGAGATCTCGAGGATGGCACCGCCGCCAGGGTGCGCGGCGTTGATGCGCACGGCCTCCTGCAGCGTGGGCAGGGGCATGTTGTCGAGCAGGACCATCTTCGCGCCGGCCTGCAGGGCCTCGGCCAGCTGGTCCAGCGTTTCCACCTCGATCTCGATGAATCGGGCCTGGCCCGCCACCGCCTGCGCAGCCCGCAGCACGGCCGTCACGCCGCCGGCCGCGGCGATGTGGTTTTCCTTGATCAGCACCGCGTCGTGCAGGCCGATGCGGTGGTTGGTGCCGCCGCCCACGCGCACGGCGTACTTCTGCGCCAGGCGCAGGCCCGGCAGGGTCTTGCGGGTGTCGACGATCTGCGCGCGGGTGCCGGCCACCACGTCCACGTAATGCCGCGTCTTGGTGGCCACGGCCGAGAGCAGTTGCAGGAAGTTGAGCGCGGTGCGCTCGGCGCTGAGCAGCGCGCGGGCCTGGCCTTCGATCTCCAGCACGATCTGGTCGGCCACGCAGCGCTGGCCTTCCTGCACGCGCCAGGTGAGCTGCACGCCGGGGTCCAGCGCGCGCAGCGCGGCCTCGGCCCAGGGGGCCCCGCAGATCACGGCGGGCTCACGCGCCAGGATGCGGGCACGGGCGCGGCGGCTGGGGTCGATGAGCCCGGCCGTGAGGTCGCCGGTGCCCACGTCTTCGGCCAGGGCGCGGGCCACATCCTGCTGTGCCAGCGCGGCCACGGCCGCGTCGGTTTCATCGTCTCGATTTTTCATGGTGGGCAAGCATAGCGGCATCGCACAGACGCGCCGAAATTTTGACGGGCGCCGGACAAGGTGTTCATCGTCCGCAAGGGGTCGCGCAGCAGCCTTTGTGGTACGGGATGCGCGGCAGTGCCCGTGGCGGACAGCCAGTGACCGGCCGGCGTGCGACGCCTCGCACCGGCAGCCGCAAGCCTGTGCCGACCCAGATAACCGACCGCGCTGCGGGCACGGGCGTCAATCCGCGCCGTCGTCAGACATGTCGTGCGACCGGCGGCTGGCCAACAGATCGGCGGGCGTTCTACCTGCCACATTGATGGCACTGTCGTCCGCTCCGTGCCGGCGCAGCAGGTCGATGACCTTCGGGTTGTCATCCAGCGCGAACCAGAGCGTCCCCCCGCCCGGCTCGTTCACCCACGTTTGGCCGCTGCAGTAATGCAGCGCTGTGTTGCCATACGCGTCCACCGCGTGCAGGTCGGCCCCGGCGGACAGCAGGTACTGGATCACCGCCAAATCGTCCGCCAGCGCTGCCGCCATCAAGGCCGTGCCAAGGCGGCCCACCGGCCCCTTGAACGCGCAGGCGACCTTTGTCCCGCGGGCATTCACGTCGCAGCCCAGTTCCTCCACCAGATAACGCACCATCTCCAGCTTGCCGGGCATGATGCTATGGGCAGAGCAAGCGACGAGCAGCAGATCAGGCCCCGCCAGGTGCGCGTGGTGCTGGGCGAGCTTGCGCACCATGTCCAGCGAAAAGCTGCGGACTGCGCCCTGCAGTGCGCCCGCGTTGACTGTTGCGCCGTGTGCCATGAGCAGATCAACGAACTCCACGCTGCCGGACTCTGCCGCCAGGCCCAGGGCGTCCGAGCCATCCCTGTTGCGCAGGGCCATGTCGGGGCGGCGTTGCAGCACGGTGTGCAGGTTGTGCACGTTCCTTTCCCACTCCCGCGCCGCACAGGCTGTTTCTTCCGGGTCTTCTTCGTCGTCGCTATCGGTGTCGGTGTCGGTGTCGCCGTCCATCTGCGCATCTGCACGCGCCGAAATGGCCCAGCGGTAACTCGTACTCGCCGCGAGCAACGGCGTGTCGCCGTTGTAGTTGCAAAAGTCCACGCTGCCTTCGCTGGCGATCACGGCATCGAGTTCAGCCAAGGTGATCTTGCGATCTCCCATCGCGCTGATGAAGTCATCGGCCGCTTCGCTGGCGTGGTGGCGGGCGTCCTGCTCGTCGTCCACATCCTCACCGGCTTCGATCATCGCCAGCTTGCCCCCCTCGGACAGGGAACCCGGGTTCTCCTCGTGCGCCAACGTTTCAATGAAGTCCCAGTAGTAGGCCGAGAGGTCCACGCTCTCGCTGCTTGCGAAAGGCACCAGCACCAGATCGCCACCATCCACATCGCATTGCGTGCCCAGCAGCTCAAACGCCCGGGCAAGGTAGTGCGTGCTGGCGAACTCTTCGGGGTTCTGCAGGTAGTCCGCGATCACCATGTGTTTGGGGCACCCGCGCTGCAGGTTCTTCAATGCGGCGGCATGGTCGGCCACACGGATCCGGAAAGCTCCAGGTTCACTGACAAATACGCTGGTTTCCATGGGTCCACACTCTCGTCTTGGTTGGTTGGTTGGGTTTGAAATGGGCACCTGGCCTCAGCCGGTGCAGCGTGTGTTGGTGTAGAGGGCCGGTGCCAGAACCTTGGCTTCTTGGCCCCATGCATCGCTCACCACGACCTCGCCGCTGCGGGCTGCGGCGATCAGGGCTTGGAACGAAGCGGAAAACTCGCGCTGCGTGAGCAAAGCCCGCGCCCTGTGCACGAAGCGGGTGCGCGGGCTGTCAGGGCCTTCCTGGTCCACGTCGAAGTGAAAGATGCGGTACACCGCCAGCATGACCAGCTCGCGCCACGCCGCGTTCTGCGGCACGTCCGATTGCGCGCAGTGGTGGTACCACAGGTCCATCGGCCGTTCGTACTGGAAGATCATGTCGCTGCTGCCGCGGTTCAGGGGTTCAGGCCGCACCAGCCATTGACTCATGGTCCACAGCGTATCCAGCGTGAAGCCGTGCTGCATCATTGGAAAATCTTCGTAGTCCAGGGTGTACCGGGGTGCGCGACTGTAGTAGGTGTTGATCGTCACCGGAAGGCGCACGGTCTGCAGCTTGACGTCGGGCCACATCAGATTGAAGAGGCGTTCGGTCTGGCCCTCGGTATGCACTTCGATCCGTCGGCAGTCCGCAAAGGGCTCGGGCGCAGGCGGCAGGCTGGCGGCCACTGCGGGCAGTTCTTTTTCCAGATCGGCCATGCGAAACATCCGCAGGCTGCCCGACGCAGGCTCGCTCAGACCGATCTGCCACAACCCGTTGAACCCGATCAACCGGTCGTTCCAACGGGCATGGGGGTTGTTCATGAACTGGTCGCGCAGGGGTCGCAACACCGCATCGTCACGGCTAGGGTGCAGGTACAGAAAGAGCAGCAGGTCCAGGTGGCGCGTGGTGGAGCTTTGGCTCCAGTCATGGAGCTTCTTCCACTCGGGGAGCTGGCCCTTCAAGAAGTATTGCTTGATGATGCTCCGGGCCTTCTTGTTCTTGTCCAGCACGTACAGCAGCTTCTCGACCTCCAGCCACTGCTGCTTGCGCTCTGCCATCCAGGCCTTGTCACTGGTTTTCCAGTGGCTGGTATCGAATCCATCCCAGTAGTCCATCGACCCCTCCATGTCTTTCTTCACAGGACCCCCACGCAGCGGCCAATGGCGGTGGATGATAGCCAGTGGATGGCGTGGTGCACTGGACAAATTGTCCGGTGTTGCCTTTCAGTGCACTGCGGTCCGCTACAACGTCCTGCGGGCGCCCTCCGAGGGCGGTAGGGACAGGGGTATCGCATAGACTCGCGGCAATTTTTGCCACTGCGAGCCCCATGACTGCCACCAGCACCGCGTCTGCCACGCCCTACGGCACCCTGCCGCCTGCGTCGCCCCTGCCTCAGCGCAGGCCCGTAAGCCTGCCGCGACTGGCGCAGATGCGGGACGCTGGCGAGAAGATCACGATGCTGACGGCCTACGACGCCACGTTCGCCGCCGTGGCCGATGCGGCGGGCGTGGAGTGCATCCTGGTGGGCGACTCGCTGGGCATGGTCTGCCAGGGGCTGCCCAGCACCGTGGGCGTGGCGCTGGACACCATGGCCTACCACACGGCCAGCGTGGCGCGGGGGCTGCACCGCGTGCAGGCCACGGCCTGGCTGATTGCCGACCTGCCCTACGGCACCTACGCCGAAAGCCGCGAGCAAGCCCTGCGCAGCGCCTGCGCGCTGATGCAGGCCGGCGCGCACATGGTCAAGCTGGAAGGCGGTGGCTGGACCGCACCCACGGTGGAGTTTCTGGTGCAGCGCGGCATCCCCGTGTGCGCACACCTGGGCCTGACGCCGCAGACCGTGCACGCCCTGGGCGGCTACCGCGTGCAGGGCAGGACGGACGGTGCGGCGCGCACGCTGCGCCAGGAAGCGCACGAACTGGAGGACGCCGGTGCGGCCATGCTGGTGCTGGAGATGGTGCCCGCCGCGCTGGCGGCCGACATCACGGCGGAGCTGCCGCACTGCCACACCATCGGCATCGGTGCGGGCAACGGCACCGCGGGCCAGGTGCTGGTGCTGCACGACATGCTGGGCATGAACCTGGGAAAGATGCCCCGGTTCGTGCACGACTTCATGCAGGACGCAGGCAGCGTGCGCGGCGCCATGGAGGCGTACGTGCAGGCCGTCAAGCAGGGGCGGTTTCCGGACAACGCACTGCACGCGTGGTAGCGCCAGGCGTCGATCCATACCCAGCGCCGATTGCCGATTGCCCCCGTTGCCCACGCACGCAAGCGCGTTCGCCAATCCCTGCCTTTTTTCTTCATCGCCGCACGGCCTCTTCACCATGCTCATCGCCCGCTCCGTTGCCGACCTGCGCCAGGCCCTGGCCCCGTACCGTCGCCCCGCCTTCGTGCCCACCATGGGCAATCTGCACGACGGGCACATCGCCCTGGTGCACCAGGCCAAGCCCCTGGGCGACATGACGGTGGCCAGCATCTTCGTGAACCGCCTGCAATTCTTGCCGCACGAGGATTTCGACAGCTACCCGCGCACCTGGGAGGCCGACTGCGCGCAACTGCAGGCCGCCGGCTGCGATGTGCTGTTTGCACCGCGCGAGGCCGACCTGTACCCCGAGCCCCAGACCTTCAAGGTGCATCCCGACCCACTGCTGGCCGACATGCTGGAGGGGCACTTTCGACCCGGCTTCTTCGTGGGCGTGAGCACGGTGGTGATGAAGCTGTTTGCCTGCGTGCTGGGCGCCACGGGCGGCACGGCCGTGTTCGGCAAGAAGGACTACCAGCAGCTCATGGTCATCCGCCACATGGTGCGGCAGTTCGCGCTGCCCATCGAGGTCGTGGCGGGCGAGACCTTCCGCGCCGCCGACGGGCTGGCCCTGAGCTCGCGCAATGGCTACCTGGGACTGCAGGAGCGCCAGGAAGCCGTGGCTCTGTCGCAGGCGCTGCAGCAACTGGCACAGCGCTGGCGCGGCGCTCCGGCCCCTGACCCGCAGCACGCCGCAGCGTGGGAGCAGCAGGCCCTGGACGCCCTGCGCGCACGCGGCTGGCAGCCCGACTACCTGACGGTGCGCCGCCGGGTGGATCTGCTGGCACCCACGGCCGAGGACGCGCCGGGCACGCTGGTGGCGCTGGGTGCGGCGCGCCTGGGCACCACGCGGCTCATCGACAACCTGGAGTTCTGATGCTCTGCTATTGATAGCAGCTAGCGCTTGCCAGATGAGCGGCAGAGGCTGTTTTGATTCAATGTCTACCGAGCCCACCCGCCCCGCGCCAGCCACCCCAGCAGCGCGCGGTTGACGGCGTCGGGCTGCTCCATGGTCAGCATGTGACCACACTCGGCCAGCACCTGGTAGTCAGCGCCCGGGATCAGCGCTGCGATCTCGGCCGAGCATTCGGGCGGCGTGAGCTGGTCCGCATCGCCGCACACCACCAGCGTGGGGCAGGCGATGCGGGGCAGGTGCAGCCGGGCGTCGGGCCGGTGGATGACGGCGCGGTTTTGTCGCACCAGCTGCTCGGCGCCGGCGCGCAGGACGAAATCGAGGTAGGCCTGCACCAGGTGGGGCTTGGCGGCGCTGGCGGGGTGGAAGGCGAACGCGACATTGGGCTCGATCACCTCGCGCACCCGGCCCTGCGCAAACAGCTCCATCGCGGCCTCGCGCAGGGCGCGCATCTCGGGGGCTTCAGGCCGGGCCGAAGTGCCCAGCAAGGCCAGGCCAGCCACGCGCCCGGGCGCCTGGCGCGCGGCTTCCATCGCCACCATGCCGCCCATCGAGGCGCCGCACAGCAGCAAGGGGCCGCCATGGAACGCCAGCACCTGCGCAGCCATGTCCTCGATGCGCAGCGCTGAAGGCTGGGCATGGGCGGTGGTCACCACCGGGTGCAGGTCGGCAGGCATGGCGGCCAGTTGGGCCTGCCACATGGCGGCATCGGCCGCGAGGCCCGGGATGAAGACCAATCGGGGGAGCGCGGTGGCGTGGGATGAAGATGTCGTCATGTCCGCCAGTGTCGCAAGGATCGCGCCGGGCTGCTGGCCGCGGCGCGGGAGGCCGTCCGCCGGCCGGGGGCGATCTCAGAGGGCTGTGGGCACGCCGGGGTCTGGCACGCCTGCATCCGGCCGGCCGCCCGCCTGGGTCTGCGCCCGCACCAGGTCGTGCACGAACCGCAGCTTGCGCATGGCGCCCGCCGACAGCGCAAACGGATAGGCGTCGTGCTGGCCCAGGCTGCGGCTCAGGCTGTTGAGCATGAGCGTGAGCGGCACCCACTGGCGCACCATGTCCTGGAACCCGGGGCGCGGCATCGCAAACGGGTCGGTGACATGGTGGCGCACACTGCCGCGCGGGTCGGGCACGGTGACGCCGGCCGAGTAACTGGCGGCGGTCTCCAGCAGGTCGATCATGTGCAGGTAGTGCGCCCAGGTTTCGGCCCAGTCTTCCCACGGGTGCGAGGCCGCGTAGGCGCTGACGTGGCGCGTGGCCCAGTCGCCCAACTCGCCCTGCTTGGCGTAGTGGGCATCGAGCGCGGCGGAGTAATCCTGGCGCTCGTCGCCGAAAAGGTCACGGAACGACTCCAGCAGGCCGCCGTCGCGCACCAGCTGGTCCCAGTAGAAGTGGCCGGATTCGTGGCGCAGGTGCCCGATCAGCGTGCGGTACGGCTCGCCCAGCGCGATGCGCCGGCGCGCCCGCTCATCATCGTCGGCCTCTGCGATGTTGAGTGTGATGATGCCGCCCAGGTGCCCGGTGAGGATGGGCGGCCCGCCCGGCATGTCTGCCAGGAACTCGAACACCGGCCCTGCCCGGCCCGGCACGGGCTCCAGCCCCAGCCGCGCCAGCGTGTAGAACAGCTGGCGCTTGGCGCCTTCGATCTGCTTCCAGCGCCGCATGTTGGCGTAAGCCGACAGGTCGGGCAGAAACCGGGTTTGCCGGCACGACGCGCACAGGTCGGCAAAGTCATTGGCCGGGATGGCGAAATTGCACGCCTGGTATTCGGTATGGTTGCGGCACATGCGGTACAGGCGCCCGGTGTGCTGCGTGCTGCCCTCCTGGCTTCTGCGCCGCCACAGCCCATCACCGTCCTGCGGAGCGGGCGTCAGCGCAGCCAATGTCATCTGGTCGGGCAGAAACGCCAGCGTGCTCCCGCAGTTCAGGCACTGCACGCTATCGAAGAAAACCAGGTGACCGCAATGGTCGCAATTGAATACGCGCATGGTGGTGAGCTTAAACCCTGGTGCGCTCTTCGGCACACGGTGTGCGTGTCAAAGAGGAAAACAACGTATGTCAATGAAAAAGAGCAGGCTCCAGGGGACCCTGGAGCCTGCTCAGTTCTCGTCCCGGCGGGCGACGGCCTGAATGGCCGTCACCCTGGGGTCAAGCGTTCCGCTCAGGGACGGACAACGATGCTGTTGCGCACTTCGCGCACATGCTTGGTGTTGCGGGCAATGGCTTCAGCCTGGTTCTTTTCGGTTTGCGACTTGGCAAAGCCCGACAACTGCACCGTACCGTTCAGCGTTTCCACGCTGATGGAGGTAGCGGACACGCTCTTGTCTTCAGCCATCTTGGCCTTCACAGCCGTGGTGATGCCTGCATCATCAACGTAGGAACCC
Source organism: Acidovorax sp. Leaf191 (assembly GCF_001424425.1). Lineage (GTDB taxonomy): Bacteria > Pseudomonadota > Gammaproteobacteria > Burkholderiales > Burkholderiaceae_C > Acidovorax. The sequence goes on along the minus strand of NZ_LMPT01000018.1, from coordinate 453,107 downwards.
ATAGTTTGCTGGTCGCGAGCCACCGAGCAGCCCGTGGCCGTGACGATGGTGATGCCAGCTACTGCGGCGAAAGCGAGGGCACGTGCGTATTTCATGATGTTGTCCTTGTTGAAAAATGGTTGGGAACGCGGGTGCTGGAGTTATCTCAGTCTGCCGGCCTGTTGCACCCTCCGCGGCCAGCGGACTGTGGGGGATCGATGAAGTGTCTGGGGGTTGCCCTGTCACCTGGGTTGCGTGTCCTTCAGCGTCTTGGTGAGCCAGAGGACCTGCGGGTCAGGCTGCGTGGAGCAACTCGCACGATTTGATTTTGAGTTAGTACGCTGGGCGGCGGCGCGAGGCCCACAGCAGCAGGGTGGCCAAAGCGGCGCCCGATGCGGCGGCAATCACCAGCGACTTGGCGGGCTCTTCGGCCACGTAGCGCGTGGTGGCCTCAGCAGCTTGCTGCATCTGGCGGCGGGCACGGGCACTGGTTTCTGCGCAGTAGTCGATACCGCGGCTGGCCAGCTCCTGGGCACGGGCTGCCAGGTCGTCGATGACGGGGTCGGTCTGCTCGCGCAGGCTACGCACCCCTTCTTCGGCTTTTTCAAGCGACTTGTCGGCGGCCTTGCGGGTGGATGTCACGGCGTCTTGGGCGCTTTGCAGAACGTCGTCAGCCAGGTGGCGGGCGTTGTCGGCGACTTTATCGGTGGCGGTCTGGATGCTCATTGTTCAAACTCCTGGTAAATGGGGATGCTGGTGTGCGGTCGGGTTGCCGGCGGGCGTCAGCCCTTTCGCAGCAGCCCCAGGACAAAGGTCACAACGGCCATGATCACGAACACGAAGAACAGGATCTTGGCAATGCCCACGGCGCCAGCAGCGATGCCGCCAAAGCCGAACAGTGCCGCGATCAGCGCGATCACCAGAAAAACAACTGCGTAGTGCAACATTTCCTTCTCCTTGTGAGGGGCCGGGCTGGCCGGCTGGTCGGTCGGTTGGCACGAGAACTTCAGCGCCTGGGGTCAACTGTATGGATGAACCAGGCTGGCCGATGCCGGTGCCCGGCGCGCCCCCGTGTCGGCGGCACCGCGCGGGCCGTGTAGGACGGCGCCGTGTAGATGGCGAATTGACTGCGCGACTGCGGGCGCAGCGCCATGCGCTCTGGCCCCAGAGCGCAGCAAGGGTCACCCAGGGAGAGCGGCGCTGCGATGACGCAGCGCGCACCGGCGCAGGTGCCGTGTACCTGCAAGCCCGCCGTGGATCGGCGCGCCCGTGGCGCACCGGCTCAGAAGGTCGAGGAAGAAACGGGGGCCGCAGCCACAGTCGCAGTCGCTGACGTGGCTTGAGCGGTCTGGGTCGCGTTGTCTTGCTGAGAGGACTCGTCGCCCTCTTCGCGCTTCAAGGGCAGGACCGCAGATACCAGCGTGCCGTTACCCGGCCGCGAGGTGATCGACAGGCGGCCGCCGGCAGCCTCCACCCGGTGGCGCATGCCGGACAGCCCGTGCGAGGTGGGCCGCACGCTGCTGGGGTCGAAGCCCTGGCCGTTGTCGCGCACCTGCACCGAGACATGCGTGGGATAGGCGTGCACCGACACCAGCACCTTGTCGGCCTTGGCGTACTTGCCGATGTTGGTGAGGGCCTCCTGCACCATGCGGTACACGGTGAGTTGGGAGGCATCGGGCAGCTGCACGGATTCGAGGCTGGTCTCGACCTCGATGGCGGCGCGCTCGGCATATTCGCGCGTGAGGATTTCGATGGCCGCAGTCAGCCCCAGGTTGGACAGCGAGGAAGGCCGCAGGTCTTCGATGATGCGGCGCTTGAGCGCGATGCCACTGTTGAGCGTCTCGGTCAGGTGCTTGAGCCGTTCCGAGACATCCGGCGCGGTGGCGTCGATCTTGGACTTGAGCCGTGCCACATCGAGCTTGGCCGCCGTCAGCAGCGCACCCAGTTCGTCGTGCAGTTCGCGCGCCAGGTGGGCACGCTCTTCCTCGCGCACCTGCTGCAGGTGGTTCGCCAGTTCGGACAGCGTGGCCGTACGCTCCTTCACCAGGCCTTCGAGCCGGTCGCGCTCGCGCTCAAGCAGCGCCTGCTCGCGCTGGCTCACCTGCTGCACGGCCTGCGTCTGGCGCAGGTACATGTAGAACGCCAGCAGGCCGATGGCCGTCACGGTGGCAATGCCGATGCGCGAGAGCATGAGGGACTGCTCCACCTGCTGCTGCCCCTGCTGCACATAGCGGTCGCTGCGGGCGATCAACTCCTGCGAGTGCTTGCGGATCGCCTCCATGTGCTCCTTGCCCAGGTCGGTGTGCAGGATGAACTTCCAGGCGTCGTCGTTGCCCTGGCGGCGCAGCCGCAGGCTGAGCTCCATCTCGGCGAGCTTGCGCGAGATCTGCCGCGACAGCAGCGCGAATTCCTGCATGTCGTCGGGGGCATCCATGAACTGCTGGCGCAGCCCGTCCAGATTGGTCTGCACCGTGGCGACAGCCTTGTCGTACGGCTCCAGGTAAGCTTCATTGCCGGTGAGCAGGTAGCCGCGCTGGCCGGTCTCCGCGTCCAGCATGCTCTGCAGCAGCGAATTGACGGCCTTGCGCGTATCCTGGCCATGCGCCATCTGCGCCACGGCGTCCTGCGACCGCATGTGCCCGGTCTCGTTGATACCCACCAGCACCATGGCTGCCAGCAGGGCCATTGGCAGGCTGATCGCCATCCTCCGGACCTTGGGTAACCATCGACGGGTGTTTTCTTTGAGGCTCATACGCGTTATTCTGGATAATGTCCGGTGACCCGGGCGTCATGTTGCCATTGCGCAGCATGAGGCTGGAGAACCTGTGCAACCAACAAGCATCGGGTGCGGCACCCCGCCCTGTGAAAGAAAGATCGATGATCAAGATTGGTATTGTGGATGACCACGCGATTGTTCGCTCCGGCCTGCGGCAGTTTCTGTCGGAGCATGTAGACCTGCGGGTCGAAGGTGAGGCCTCCAATGGCCGCGAAGCCATCGATCTCGTGCGCAACAAGGAAATCGATGTCCTGCTGATGGACCTGTCCATGCCCGGCCAAAGCGGCCTGGACGCCCTCGCCATGCTGCGCGCCAAGGCCCCCGACATGGGGATCCTCATCCTGAGCGGCTACCCCGAAGAGCACTACGCGATCAACCTGATCCGCCAGGGCGCCAGCGGCTACCTCAACAAGGAATGCGAGCCTGCGGAGATCGTGGAAGCGATCCGCACCATTGCATTGGGCCGCCGCTACCTCACGCCCGCCGTGGCCGAGCTGCTGGCGCAGCAGCTCAACCGCAAGGACGACGCACCACCGCACGAGCAGCTGTCGGAGCGTGAGTTCCAGGTGTTCCTGAAGCTGGCCAAGGGCGAGACGGCGGGCGATATCGCCAAGGCCCTGTCGCTCAGCGTGAAGACCGTGAGCACCTACCGCACACGGCTGATGGAAAAGATGAGCCTGTCGTCCAACAGCGACCTGACGTACTACGCGCTCAAGAATCGCCTGATCGACTGACATGCTGCGCCAACGGCCTCTAGTCCGGACCGGCCGGACAGGGCCGGCCATGGCTGTCGCACCACACACACGGGTAAAAAACGAGCCTCCCGCATGCGACGGGGAGGCTGCGAGGGATCACAAGGGCTGACCAGGCGCCGCCAAGGGCTGGCCAGATTCCAAGACGGCGGGGGCTGTGCTGTGCTGGACACAGTAGTCCACCAGCGCGTCGATTTCATTGGATTTGTCGAACACGGCATCCACACCCAGTTGCGCACAACGCATGCGGACATCGGGGGTGGCATAGTTGCTCAGCACTACCATCTTCTGGCCCGGCCGGCGCGTGCGGCAGGCCGCCAGCACTCCCAGCCCGCTGCCCTGGCGCAGAAACAGGTCCACGATGGCCAGGTCCCACATGCCGGCATTGGCGGACAGCCAGTTCTTGCCTTCATCTTCCGTTTCTGCAACCCCCACGGCCTCTACCGACGCCAACTCTTCGAGGGTTCCGATCAGGTTCTCACGAATGGTCGCGTTGTCTTCAACAATGTAGGTGCGCAGTTTCACAGGAGTATCCAGTTTCACGAGCAACGCCGGGTTGACGTTGGTCGAGCCTCAAATTTAGATGCTCATGACTTGGGATTCTGCCAGCGGCCGGACGCGAGGCCTGTAGGAACATTCCTACCGCGCAACACATACTGCGCAATCAGGGGCGCGCGGCACATGCATCGTGCTCCATTCCATGGTGCGACCATCCAGCATCAAGAGCCGGCCCGCTAAAGACGTGCCCACTCGGGCCACCAGCTTCAGGGCCTCGGCCGCCTGCATGGCGCCCACGATACCCACCAGCGGCGCAAACACGCCCATGGTGGAGCAACGCACTTCCTCGAACTGGGCCTGCGGCGCAAAGATGCAGGCGTAGCACGGGCAGGCGGCGTCGCGCGGGTCGACCACGGTGATCTGCGCATCAAAGCGGATCGCCGCCCCCGCCACCAGGGGCTTGCCATGGCGCACGCACGCCCGGTTGACCGCGTGGCGGGTGGTGTAGTTGTCGCAGCAGTCGAGCACCACCGTGGCATCGCGCACCAGCACGTCGAGCACCTGGTCATCGACCCGCGTCTTTAGCGCAGTGACCTTCACCTCGGGGTTGATGGCCGCCATGGCCGCTGCCGCGGACGTCACCTTGGCCTGCCCCACCCGCTCCGTGGTGTGCGCGATCTGCCGCTGCAGGTTGGTCAGGTCGACCACATCGTCGTCCACGAGCGTGATGTGCCCGACGCCTGCCGAGGCCAGGTACAGGGCTGCGGGCGAGCCCAGCCCCCCCGCGCCAATGACGACCGCATGCGCTGCCAGCAGCCGCTCCTGCCCTTCGATACCGATGTCATCGAGCAGGATGTGGCGGGAGTACCGCAGGAGCTGGTCGTCGGTCATGGGGGCAATCTCAGGCTGGAAAACACAATCGATGGCGCAAAAGCAAAAAGCCGGATTCCGCAGGAATCCGGCTTTCAGGGCTCAGAAGCGAAAGCTCAATTCTCTTTCTTTTCTTCCTTGCGTTCGGTCTGCGTCTTGCTGACCAACACCGCACGGCCCTTGAGCTGGTTGAGCGCCTGCACGAGCTGGAAGTCCTTGTCCGAACCGAACTCGGGGATCTTGCGGTCCGCAGCGGGCTTCTTGGCTTCTTCTTCCAGGCGCTTGCGGGCATCCTCGCGGGCCTTTTCACGAGCCTCGTCCTTCTTCTCTTCGCCCTGGCCGCTGTTCAAGTGCTTGTCCAGGTCGGCCTCGCGCATGCGCAGGGCGGCAAAGATGTTGCCCTCTTCCGACTCGTCGATCATCACGTCGGGCACGATGCCCTTGGCCTGGATCGACTTGCCGCTCGGGGTGTAGTAGCGCGCTGTGGTCAGCTTGATGCCGGTGTCGGGCCCCAGCGGACGCACGGTTTGCACCGAGCCCTTGCCGAAGGTCTGGCTGCCCATCACGGTGGCACGCTTGTGGTCTTGCAACGCACCGGCCACGATTTCGCTGGCCGAGGCCGAGCCTTCGTTCACCAGCACCACCAGCGGCACCGACTTGAGCGCGGCCGGCAGGCGGCGCAGCGGGTCGCCGCCGCCACGGCGCTGATAGAAGTCCGGCGAGGCCTTGTACGTGGCCTTGCTATCGGCCAGCTGGCCGTTGGTGCTGACCACCGTGACGTTCTCGGGCAGGAATGCGGCCGAGATGGCGACGGCCGCATCGAGCAGGCCACCGGGGTCATTGCGCAGGTCGAGCACCAGGCCCTTGAGGTTGGGCTCCTGCTTGTAGACCTCTTCCACCTTGCGCACGAAGTCATCGACCGTGCGCTCCTGGAACTGCGACAGGCGGATCCAGGCGTAACCGGGCTCCACGACCTTGCCCTTGACGGACTGGGTCTTGATCTCTTCCCGCGTGATGTTCACGGGGAAGGAGCGGTTCTCGTCCTTGCGGAAGATGGTCAGCGTGACCTTGGTGTTGGGCTCGCCGCGCATGCGCTTGACGGCGTCGTTGAGCGACAGGCCCTTGACCGCGGTTTCGTCGATCTTGGTGATCAGGTCGTTGGTCTTGAGGCCTGCGCGGAAAGCGGGAGAGCCTTCGATGGGGGAGACCACCTTGATGAGCCCGTCTTCCTGGGTGATCTCGATGCCCACGCCCACGAAGCGGCCGGAGGTGCCCTCGCGGAATTCCTTGAAGGACTTCTTGTCGAAGTACTGGGAGTGCGGATCCAGGCTCGACACCATGCCCGAGATGGCGTCGGTGATGAGCTTCTTGTCATCCACAGGTTCGACGTAATCGGTCTTCACGAGCCCGAAAACCGCCGACAACTGCTGGATTTCCTCCAGCGGCAGCGGCGTCATCGCCCCGCGCGCCACTGTCTGCAGCGACACGGTGGTGAGCGCACCCGCCACCACACCTACCGACACCCATCCCGCAATTTTGAGTTTCTGGCCCATAGAGCACCTTTTACCGCTTCGAAATCAATATACACCTTGGAGGGGTAGAACCCGCCGCAGTTCCGCTCGGGCGCTCGTTCTGACGGGGTATTTGGCAGGTTTTCCCCGTCTTTACGCGACTTTTACGCCTTGCCTTGCGATGCCACGGCCGCCGCAGCCTTGGCCGCCGCTTCGGCGTCACCCAGATAGTAGTGACGGATGGGCTTGAGGTCGGCGTCCAGTTCGTATACCAGTGGAATTCCGTTGGGAATGTTCAGGCCCACAATGTCCGACTCGGAAATGCCATCGAGGTACTTCACCAGCGCACGGATGGAGTTGCCGTGGGCCGCCACCACCACACGCTTGCCCGAACGGATCGCCGGGGCCATGGCTTCGTTCCAGAACGGCAGCACGCGCTCCACGGTGTCCTTGAGGCATTCGGTCAGCGGCACGCTGCCTTCGGCCAAGCCGGCGTAGCGGCGGTCGCTGCGCTCGCTGCGGGCGTCGGTCGCTTCCAGGGCTGGCGGGGGCGTGTCGTAGCTGCGGCGCCAGACCAGCACCTGCTCGTCGCCGTACTGCTTGGCCATGTCGCCCTTGTTCAGTCCCTGCAAGGCGCCGTAGTGGCGCTCGTTCAGGCGCCAGTCCTTCACCACGGGCAGCCAGGTCGAATTCATCTCGTCGAGCGTGTACCACAGCGTGTGGATGGCGCGCTTGAGCACGCTGGTGAAGGCCAGGTCGAACTCGTAACCTTCGGCCTTGAGCAGCTTGCCGGCAGACATGGCCTGCGACACGCCGGTGGGCGTCAGGTCCACATCGGTCCAACCGGTGAAGCGGTTTTCAAGGTTCCAGGTGGATTCGCCGTGGCGGATCAGGACGAGTTTGTACATGGCTTCCCTAAGGTCAAAACTGAGCATTCTAAAATTACGCCGTTCGCCAACCCAAGGAATCTTCGTGAAATTCATTATCGACAACTGGTATCTGATCTTTGTTGCAGCGGCTGCGGGCGGCATGTTGCTGTGGCCGGTGCTCAAAAGCGCCAGTGGCGGCTCGCTCACCCCGGCCGGGGCCGTGCAGCTCATCAACCGCGAAAAAGCCGTCGTCATCGATGTGTGCGAGACCGAGGAATTCGCGGCCGGCCACGTGAACGGTGCCAAGAACGTGCCCCTGGGCCAGCTCGAAGAGCGCCTGCCCACCGTGGTCAAGAACAAAGCCCTGCCCCTGGTGCTGGTCTGCGCCACCGGCGCCCGTGCCAACCGCGCAGTGGCCATTGCCAAGAAGCTGGGCTACGACAACGCCCAGGCCATGGCCGGCGGCCTGAAAGCCTGGCGCGAAGCCAGCCTGCCTGTGGAAAAAGCCTGAGTCGCCCCCAGCTATTCCCATCGCGATAGGCTTGCGACCCGTTTTGTCGCCCCACAGGAAAGAAAAGGAAGGCTCTTTATGCAACCCGTGAAGATGTACACCACCGCCGTCTGCCCCTACTGCATCCGGGCCAAGCAGATCCTCAAGTCCAAGGGCGTCGAGCAGATCGAAGAGATCCGCATCGACACCGACCCCGCTGCGCGCAACCACATGATGGAGATCACCGGTCGCCGCACGGTGCCCCAGATCTTCATCGGCACCACCCACGTGGGCGGCCACGACGACCTGGTGGCCCTGGACGGCCGGGGCGAGCTCATGCCCCTGCTGGGCGCTGCCGCCTGACCCCATCCCCGGCGGCTGCATAATGCTGCCCCATGTGCCCGCTGCGGGAGCTTTCCCACGGCGGGTTTTGTTTTGCTGAAAATCCGTTAGCGCAAAGAGACTATCCACCATGGCCGACCAAGAAAACCCCATCTTCCAGATCCAGCGCGTCTACCTCAAGGACCTGTCGCTGGAGCAGCCCAATTCCCCCGGCATCCTGCTCGAACAAGAGCAGCCCAGCGTGGACATCCAGCTCGGCGTGGAAGCCACTCCTGTGGCCGAAGGCATTTTTGAAGTTGCGGTGACGGCCACGGTGCAGACCAAGATCAAGGACAAGACCGTGTTCCTGGTCGAAGCCAAGCAAGCCGGCATCTTCGAGATCCGCAACATCCCCGAAGACCAGATGGGCCCCATCATGGGCATCGCCTGCCCGCAGATCGTGTACCCCTACCTGCGCGGTAACGTGGCCGACCTGATCAACCGCGCCGGCTTCCCGCCCGTGCACCTGGCCGAAATCAACTTCCAGGCCATGTACGAGCAGCAGCAGGCCCAGGCCGCCGGCCAGCCTTCGCCGATCATCACGCAGTGATGTAACGCCCGCGGGGCTGCTTCGCGCCCTGCTCCTCTCTCGTCGCGCTGTGTGCTCGGGAGGGGATGCAGCCAGCGGCCTGGCAAAGCCGGTTTCGCGGCGACCTCGCCCGGACAGTGCTGGCTGCTGGGCTCAGGCCGAGACACCGCGTCATGGGCCATTAAATTCACGATCTTTTTGGGCTCCACCGCTTGCCTGACAAGCGCAAACAGCTATGAAAATCATAGTATTGGGCGCAGGCGCCTGGGGTTCGGCCGTCGCCATGAGCGCGGCCCAGCATCCTGCACGGCATGCCGTCACCCTGTGGGCGCGCGATGCGGCGCAGGCGCTGCAGATGCGCAGCCAGGGGCAGAACGCGCGCTACCTGCCGGGCATTGCCTTTCCTTCATCCCTTACCCTGGCCGACGGCGACTTTACCGCCCTGCTGCCCGGCGCCGACCTGGTCATCGTGGCCACGCCCATGGCCGTCCTGCGCGGCATGCTGACGTCGTTGCGTGGTTGCACCGCGCCCGTGGCCTGGCTGTGCAAGGGCTTTGAGGCGGCAGCCCCAGGCGGCGATCCGCAAGCTTTTGGTCTGCTGGCGCACGAAGTACAAGCGCTGGTAGCTCCTGATTTAATAGCAGGCGTGTTCAGTGGCCCCAGTTTTGCGCAGGAAGTGGCGCTGGGCCAGCCCACGGCGCTGGTCGCGGCCAGCAGCCATGCCGCTGTGCGCGATGCGCTGGTAGCGGCTTTTCACAGCAAAAGCGTGCGCGTGTACGCCAACGAAGACATCGTCGGCGTGGAAGTGGGCGGCGCGGTGAAGAATGTGCTGGCCATTGCCACCGGCCTGTGCGACGGGCTGGCGCTGGGGCTCAACGCCCGGGCGGCGCTCATCACCCGCGGCCTGGCAGAGATGACGCGCCTGGGCCTGGCGCTGGGCGCACGGCCCGATACCTTCATGGGTTTGTCAGGCCTGGGCGACCTGGTGCTGACCGCCACGGGCGACCTGTCGCGCAATCGGCGCGTGGGCATGTTGATGGCGCAGGGCCACAGTCTGGCGCAGGCGGTGGAGTCGCTGGGACATGTGGCAGAAGGCGTCTACAGCGCCCGCACCGTGGTGCAGCGCGCGCAGGCATTGGGTGTAGATATGCCGATTTCCGAGGCGGCAGTGGCGCTGCTCGATGGCCGCCTGCAGCCGGCGGAGGCAGTGGCACAGCTCATGGGACGTGGGCCCCGCGACGAAATTTGATCGGTGACCCCGGCACCGGTGTGGCCGTAACCGTAGCTGTGTTCGAGTTCCCGCCGCCCAAGCTGCCGCACCGCTGAACGCTGGACTACCCACCCACCGACAACCGCAGCAGCAAGCCCTCTTCATCGTCGGGATGAAAGAAATACGGGTAGAAGCTGCGCTCTTCCTTCGACAAACTGGGCCGGCCGCCAAACTGGTCGATGAGCCGGCGCGCCTTCTCCGCACTCATGTGCAACAGCACCGCCGGGGCTCCCACCCGCTGGCAGATGCGTTCGGGCCCCAGTTCGTCGAAGCGCAGCATGCGTTTGTAGAACGGCGCGTGGCGCGGATTCACCTCCACGATGATGTCGGTCGCCCGCCGTGCCCGAAAGGCCACGATGCAACCGATGTGGAAGATCGCGCCCAGCACCTGCTTGGAGCGCACGCCGGGGTCCATGGCCAGCTTGCCGATCTCGCAGATCCGGGCGCCGCGCGCGCGCAGGGCCTCGATGTATTCGGGGTACTGCTCCTCGGCCCCCAGGTGGCCGTCGTCCATGTGGACTGACAACGTGCCCTGGGCCTGCCCGTCGATCTGCACCACGATGCTGCTCAGGTCGCTGTCGTGCGACAGCGTGGCCTGCATGTGATAGCCCCGGCTGGCATACATGCGGGCCAGCAGGCCCTGGCCTTTGCGCGACAGGCGGATCTTGCAGGTCTTGGTCTCGACGCCGCCCAGGACGCTCAGGTACTCCCCCGGATAGGCGAGCTCGACGATGGTGTGTCCTTCGGCATGCATGGACGGCTTCCCTGTGTTGGAGGACCGGCCGACAGCGATGCACGGGGCCTACAGCCAAGTCCCTGGTGTGTGTTGAGACTGCCAGCTTAGCGGGATGCGGGGCGCCTGTCGTGACAGGGTTTTATAGTGCGACGAACGGCGCATTGCGGTATGCCAGCGGCATCTGCGGCGCACGGAGCATGATGCAGCGAGCCAACAAAAAACGCCGCACCGCGCTTTTGCAAGCGCCGGGCGGCGTCATACCTTGGAGGGTGACGGGTCAGAACACGCCGAACAGCATGAGCAGCAGTACGACAGACAGTGGGACGCCGAGAAGCCAGGCAATGATGGGCATGGTGAACTCCTTGAAGGGGTGAGGTGTTGAGATGTGTTCACCTTATCGCCCACCCCGGCAGCAGAATGTGCGCCACCACTGCGCATGCGCGTAGTCCCCTGCCTACCGGGTGTCGGCCCTGCGCCCGCCGCGCGCGACTGCTCTCAAAGCCCCAGTTCGAGCGCGAGCAATTCGTCCACCGTCTGGCGGCGGCGAATCAAGCGGGCCTGGCCGCCGTCCACCAGCACTTCGGCGATCAAGGGGCGCGTGTTGTAGTTGGAAGACATCGATGCGCCATAGGCACCCGTGTCGTGGATCACCAGCAGGTCGCCCACCTGCGCCGCAGGCAAGTCGCGCGGCAGCACCACGCCGCCGTCACCCTGGGTGAACACGTCGCCCGACTCGCACAGCGGCCCCGCCACCACGGTGGGTTGCGATGCACCGGTGGTGGTGCCATCGCGGCGCAGCAGCTCCATCGCGTGGAAGCTGCCGTACATCGAGGGGCGCATGAGTTCGTTGAAGCCCGTATCGACCAGCACGAAGCGGTTGTTGCCCGCGTTCTTGGTGGCACGCACCTCGCCGATCAGCACGCCGGATTCGGCCACCAGAAAACGGCCCGGCTCGATCTCCAGGCCCAGCTTGTGGCCCACCACCGCCTCGGCCTGCTGGCGCGCCGCGTCCCACAGGCCGTGGTAGTGCTGGGTGTCCACCACCGGGTCACCACTGCGGTACGGAATGGACAGCCCGCCGCCAGCCGAAATGGCGTGCAGGTCGTGCCCCGCCGCGTGCGTGGTGCGCACCAGGTTGACCATGGCGCCGCACACTTCAGCCAGGTGGCTGTAGTCCACGCCGGAGCCGATGTGCATGTGCAGGCCCACGAGCTTCAGGCCGTGCTGGGCGATCGCAGCCAGCGCCGCGGGCAGGTCGGTGTGCCAGATGCCGTGCTTGCTGTGCTCGCCGCCGGTGTTGGTCTTGTTGCTGTGCCCGTGGCCAAAGCCAGGGTTGATGCGCAGCCAGACGCCGTGGCCTGGCGAGCGCGGGCCCAGTTGGTGCAGCATGTCGATGGAGCCCGCATTCACAGGCACGCCGTGCTCGACCACGCAGTCGAGCGTGGCGGCATCGAACAGGTCGGCGGTGAAGACGATCTCGGACGACTCGCCGCCCGCCACATAGCCAGCGGCCAGTGCCCGCAGGATCTCGCCGCGCGAGACGGCATCCACCTTCACGCCCTGCTCGCGCATGAGCTTCAAGATGTGGATGTTGGAACACGCCTTCTGCGCAAACCGCACGGTCTCGAAGTTGGACACCTGGGCAATGCGCTGGCGGATGGTGGCCGCGTCATACACCCAGGTGGGGGTGCCGAACTGGTCGGCCAGGGCCCACAGCTGGGCGGGCGAGAAAGGGTTGGACATGCAGAAGTCTCCAGAAGGCGCTGTGTCAAAGCCGGAATGATGCCGACCGTTGCCCATTTCAGCAAATACCGAAATGTGCACACCCTATTCATAATAGATATGCTTTCGTCCATGCCCTCCCCCACCCAGAGCGCCCCTGCACCGCCCCTGGCCAGCCGCATCTCCCACAGACACATCGAAGTCTTCCGCGCCGTGATGACGGCGGGCGGCGCCACGGGTGCGGCCGACCTGCTGCACAGCTCCCAGCCCACCGTGAGCCGCGAGCTGGCGCGGCTGGAGTCCTTGCTGGGCTACGCGCTGTTCGAACGTGCCCAGGGCCGCCTGCGCCCCAACGCCCGCGCGCTGGCGCTGTGGGACGAGGTCCAGCGGTCCTGGCAAGGGCTGGAGCGGGTGGTGGACCGCGCAGTCGCCCTGGGGCGTGACGGCGCAGTGCAACTGTCGGTGCTGTGCCTGCCCGCACTCGCCCATGCGCTGCTGCCCGCTGCGGCCGCGCAGCTGGTGCAGACCCACCCGGATACCCGACTGGCGGTCACGCCGCAGGAATCACCGCTGCTGGAGGAATGGATGAGCGCCCAGCGCTTCGACCTGGGCCTGTGCGAGCAGACCGCCGCACCGCCCGGCACCAGCGCCGAAGTGCTGCTCACGCTGGATGAGGTGGCCGTGCTGCCCGCAGGCCATGCGCTGGCGCACCAGGCGATCCTGCAGCTGCAGGATTTCGCCGGCCAGCCGTTCGTGAGCCTTTCACCCGACGACCCCTACCGCCGCCAGATCGACGCGCGCTTTGCCGAAGCAGGCATCACCCGCAGCCAGCGCGTGGAAACCCACAGCGCTACCGCCGTCTGCGCCATGGTGCAGCACGGCCTGGGCGTGGCCATCGTGAACCCCCTGACGGCCCTGGCCGAAGCCAGCGACCGGCAGGTGGTGCGGCAGCTCGGGTTTTCGATCCCGTTCAGCGTGACGGCGCTGCGCCCGCTGTACCGGCCGCCGCAACCCGAGCTGGAGCCCATGCTCGACGCCCTCCGGCAGCAGGCCGAAGTCCTCGCGAAGCAGTGGGCGCGGATTGCCTAGCGCCAGGCCCGAGCGCGGCAAAACCGCAATCCCGTAATCTCGATGCAAAGCCGTGCGTGGCCCCGCGCAGGCACCCAGCCTTTCTCACCAGGCCAAAACCCATTGCTATTCTTTAAATAGCACAAAATCCACTATAGGCAAGCGGTAGAGGCGTTTTTCCCCTGAATCAGGGCGGCGTGAGGCTGCGCACCTTCACCGCTAGGCGCTCCTGCACGGAAGGCGAGACGAACTTGACCACCTCACCACCCAGCACCGCGATCTCGCGCACGAAGGTGCTGCTGATGAACTGGTACTTGTCGCTGGGCGTGAGGAACACGGTCTCGACCTGCGGCATCAGGCTGCGGTTCATGCCGGCGAGCTGGAACTCGTAGTCGAAGTCGGTCACCGCCCGCAGGCCGCGCACCATGGCCTTGCCGCCGCGCGCCACCACGAAGTCGCGCAGCAGGCCCGAGAAGGCTTCCACCTGCACCTGCGGGTAGTTCTTGACGGCTTCCTGGACCATGTCGATGCGCTCTTCCAGCGAGAACAGGGTCTTCTTGTGGTGCCCCGCCGCCACGGCGACGATCACGCGCTCGAACAACTGGGTGGCCCTGCGCACCACGTCTTCATGCCCCAGCGTGATGGGGTCGAAGGTTCCGGGGTATACGGCGAGCACGTTCTGGGCCATGGCTGGTTGTCTCCTGTCTGGCGAATGACGTTGGCCCCGGCCTCTGGAAGCCAGGGCTCCCGGGGCCTGCCGGGCCGCGTGCGCGCATTATGCAGTGCAGTGCAACATGAAACGGGGCGGGTGCTCTGAGGTCCCCCACCTGTCCACCGCCACAGGACGGCGCCTGAGTGACGTCAGGCCAGCTCAGGCCAGCGGCTGCCCACCCGGCGCCAGCAGCATCAGGCGCGCCACCAGCGCCACCAGGTCCTGTTGGCGCACCGTGCGGGTCTTGAACAAAAGCGCACTGAGCTGCGTGCGCACAGTGGTGATGCGCACCCCGCGTGCATCGGCAAAGTCCTGCGGCGTCTGCCCGCGCATCAGCGCCTGCAGCAGGTCCGCCTCTGCCGGGCTCAGGCGATACGCCTGGCGCGCCAGCGCCACCGCCGCCTCGCAGCCCAGGCTGCGCTGCATCACCACCCAGGCCACGCCCGGCGCCTGCTGCAGCATGCCGAGCGATGCCAGGTCGCTGATCGACAACGCGACCAGCAACAGCCCGCCGTCGAGCTCCACACAGCCACTGTGCCCCTGCAGCGACTGCACGAACAGTGCGCGCAGGGTCGGGTCGGCCGTGCTTGCCAAGAGCGGGCCGCGCTGCAGCGTCTGCAGCAAGCCGCCTTGCCCTGCCCCAGCCCAGAGCGCGCGCACCCGGGCATTGGCGTGCAGCAGCCGGCCTGCGGTGTCGAAGAACAGGATGCCCATCGGCATCTGCTCCATCAGCGCCTCCATGCCGCGCGTACGCGCACGCAGGGCCACCATCTCTCGGTGCAGGTAGGCGGCGCGCTGCACGGTGGCGAACTCCGCCTCGAAGCGGGCCACCTCCTCGCGCGAGAAGCCCTCGTCGTCGCCCTGGCGGAACATCGACATGAACAGATTGCCGACCGGACTCGACGCGCCCTGGCTGCCCCCGAACATGCGCGTGCCGATGCCGTACTCGCGCAAGAAGTCGTTGTAGATCTCGGTGCGGCGAAAGCCCCGCGTGGCCTCCAGCGGCGCATCGGTGGCCACCCAGACACCCGACAGCCCCATGCGCGCACGCCGTGCCATGGCGTCGTCCCAAAGCGGGTCGCTCAGCCGGTAGTGCGTGGCGTAGCGCTGTGCGGCTTCGGGCGTGACGCCCATGGCCAGCAGCGCGGGGGCGCCGTCGCTCGACGGCGACTGCAGCCAGTAATCCACCTCGGGATGCGCGGCAAACTGCGCGCCCCATTGCGCCAGTTGGTCCAGCCCGCTGGCCAGGAAGGCACCGCCCAGCAGGTCGGCACGAAAGCTCGCGGCGTAGCCCGACAGCGCCTCGCTGAAACGCTCGCCGTCGGCCACCGAACCCATCAGATTGCCCAAGGCAGGGTGCAAGGGGAAGTCCTTGTGAAAAGGGGCGGATGCTAGGCACATCCGCTGCAGGCGTCATCGTCCATGTGAATGATGTTGCGGCGCAGCACCGACTCCTTCACCTGGCGGATGGGCGGCGGACACAGGCGTTTTTACAGTCCCGCCACGCTGCAGTCAAACCGGGCTGCGGCCATGTGTGACCGTTACTTTTCATCCAGCTGCCCATGAACCTCCATCGCCCATTGTTCCGCCTCGCCCTTGCCAGCCTTGCGCTGGCAGCGCCCCTTGCCGCGCAAGCGCAATGGGCCGTGATCAACCCGATCAGCCAGCCTGCAGGCCAGTTCACCATCACCTGTACCGACTACCCGATCCCCTCCAGCCAGCAAGTTTGCGCGGTCACGCCGCCGCCTTCCGCAGCGGGGGGCACCGTCAGCGGCAACTGTGGCGGGCAGTTGCTCCTGCCCGACGACCCGCTCCAGCCCAATACCTGGCTCTACCAGGTAGGCCCTCGGCCGGCCAACCCGCCCACCGCCACCTGCGATCTGCGGGTCACCGCAGCGCCCACCGCTGGCACGGCGGCCATTCCCACGCTGAGCGAATGGGCGCTGATCGTCATGGCGCTGGTGGCCGCAGCTCTGGGCCTGGGAGCGCTACGCCACAAGAGAATCTAAGGTCATTCCCACCTGCCGGCGCGCACCCAGCAGGCGCCAGCAGCTATCAAAAAAGGAGCATCCCATGGTTCTGCCGGCGGGCATCAAAACATCGATGCGACGGGCACACGGGCAAGCGTCGGGGCCTTTCACATCATTCACCTGAACGATGCCAAGCACGGGCTCGCCGCCCTACGATGCGCAGCCCTTGCCTTGATGCCCCACCCGTGACCTCCCCCACCACCGACGCGATTTTCGACACCCCGCAGTGCCTGAACTGCACCGCCCTCCTCACCGGCCCCTACTGCGCGCAGTGCGGGCAAAAGAAGGCCGGCCGCATGGGCGCGGCGACGGTGCGCAAGGAGGCGTGGGCCCGGTTTCGGTGGTTTGAATGGGAGGTGATCCGCCACGCCCTGCGCGTGCTGCCGCAGCCAGGCACGCTGGCGCGCGAATACGTGCTCGGGCAGCGCAAGGACCATCCGCACCCGCTCACGCTGCTGTGCCTGGCCATCGGCCTGCTGCTGATCGTGCTGGGCCATACCGATTACCTCAAGCCCGAATTTCCGAGCGAGGCCGCCGCCAGCATGTATGCCCTGGTGAGCGCCTATTCGAAGTGGTCGTTTTCGCTGGGCGCGGTGGCCGCATTCGCCAGCGCCTGGTTGCTGTTTCGACGCCGGCTGGGCTATAACGCCACCGAGCTGCTGACGCTGGCGCTGTACTGCCAGGCGGTGTTCATCGCGCTGCAGATGGCCAACCAGTTGCCCCTGGTGCTGGCGCATTCCCCGGCCCTGCTCAAGTGGCACAAGCAGTGGTCTCCCTGGTACATGACCGCACTGCAGGCTTTGGCGTTCATGCTGGCCCTTCGGCAGTTCTACCTGCTCGATGTTCGGCGCGACGCGGTGCGTCTGCTGCTGGCCGGCGCGCTGTTCGCCGTGCTCAAGTGGCAGGCGACGGCGCTGTATGCCCGCGGCGTGGTCGAGGTCGTGCTGTGGCAGATGGGGCTCTAGGGATCCTCTGCACGAATCGAGCTGCCAAGTGTGCAGTGCGGATCGGGATGGAGTGCAAGGCGCAAAACGCAGCCATAGCCGTAGCTATTGCGAGTATTGGCAACGCCGCAGGCCGCCCGAGACCGCAGGTGCACACGGCGCGATGATTCGTGCAGAGGGTCCCTAGAGCGTGCGGCGGTCGCGCCGGCGGTTGAGGTTCGGCACGCACGGCCGCCACAACGCTCCTCAAAACTTCATGAAATGTGTGAAAAGTCCGCCACATCATTCACCTGAATGATGTGACTGCGAGCCTGCCGCTCCTACCATCCGGCGCATTCATCGACACAACCGGGGAGCGCGCATTGAGCAGCAAGGATTGGCATGGGCAACAGCTCGGGATTGCAGGGTTCGAGACCCTGATGGCCGAGAGCCTGGAAGCCCTGGGCGAGCCCGACATGGCGCCGCGCCTGCTGCGCCACCTGGGCGAGGCCCTGGGCAGCCACAAGCTCGTGCTGTTTTGCCCGCTGCCCGGCGAAGGCGACCCGCTCGCGGCCAGCCAGTGGGGCATGCCCGACGACTTTCTGCAGCGCTACGCCGACCTCATCCAGGTGAAGGACGCCTGGAGCGACGCGCTGGAGCGACAGCACGAGCAGGCGCTGGCACGCGGCGGCTCCCTCAGCCAGCAGTTGGTGGCCACCAGCGCGCTGAAGAAAAGCGCGTTCTACGCCGACTACCTGCGGCCCCTGGGCATCGACGCCATGGTCAACAGCATCGTCGAGGCGTCGCCCGAGTGCGGCATGCACGTGCTGGCGCTGTACAACGAACTGGGCCAACCCGAATTCACCCCCGCCCAGTTCGCCCAGTTGCGCGCGGTCACGCCCTGGGTGCGCAGCCTCATGCGCGCCCAGCGCCGCCTGCGCCTGGCCGAGCGCCACACCGCCGCGCTGGAGCGCACGCTGGACCAGTTGCCGCTGGGCCTGCTGCATGTGAACCCCCACGGCACCGTGCGCTACCTGAACGACCACGCTCGCCGCTGGATGGGCGTGCAGGACGACTGCCGCGTACTGCTGCGCCATGCCACGGGCTGGCATGCGCGCCAGCCGCTGCAACTCGCCCAGGTCCACGCAGCCTTGCCGCCGCTGCTCACGGCCTGCCTGAGCACACGCACACCGGTGTCGGCACGCCTGCAGACCCCGCACCACCAAGCGCTGGTCGCCCTGGCCGCGCCCCTGCGCGGCCAGCCGGGGGCCGCACTGCAAGACCCGCTGGTGCAGTTCGTTCTGGTGCCGGAGACCGTGCAGGACACGCAGGCCGCAATGCCCGTGTGCAGCGCGCTCTACGGCCTCACGCCCGCTGAAGGCGCCCTGCTGCCGCTGCTGCTGCAGGGCATGACCCCGCGCGAGATGGCCGACAACCAGGGCGTGAAGATGCCCACGGTGCGCACCCAGCTGGCCAGCCTGTATGCCAAGACGGGCACCCGCGGCCAGACCGAACTGGCCCAGCGCGTGCTGCGCGTGGCGGCCATCGTCCAGCCCTGAATTTCCATCCCTCTCCTTCTCCATACATATCCCAGACCCAGGAGCCTGACCGCATGAAGCACATCCCCACCGCCAACATCCGCCCCGTCGCCATCGCCTGCGCCGCCTTGCTGGGCCTGGCCTGCGCGGGCGTCGCGCTGGCGCAAAAGGCCGCCGCCACCGCGGGCCCCAAGCCCACCAAGGCGCAGCTCGTCGCCGAGCTGGCCGCCACGCTGCAGGCCTGCTCGTACGACGGCAGCCCGGTGGCGTTCTCGCCGCCCGACCTGTCCAAGGGCGGCGGCACCGGCAAGCAGGTGGTGGCCGAGATCATGAAATACACCGGCCTGCCCGCCAACTTCGTGGTGGTGGAAGGCCAGGTGCCCAACGCGGCAGCCGTCATCATGCAGGGCCCCGACAAGGTGCCGCGCCGCGTGATCGCCTACAACCCGTCCTTCATGGGCGACGTGATCCGTGCCACCAAGGCCAACAACTGGGCGCCCGTGAGCATCATGGCGCACGAGATCGGACACCACCTGTCGGGGCACACGATCGTGCCCGGCGGCAGCCAGCCGCCCATCGAGCTGGAATCGGACAAGTTCAGCGGCTTCGTGCTGTACAAGATGGGCGCGCCGCTCAAGGACGCGCAGAACGCCATCGCCACGCTGATCCCCGAGAAGGACGGCGAGACCCACCCCGGCCGCCGCAAGCGCCTGGCCGCCATTGCCGCAGGCTGGACGGAAGCCTGCGAGCTGCAGGGCGGTGGCGCTGCATGCCAGGGCGGCACCCCAGGCGGCAAGTCCGTCGCCGTGGCCCAGGGGCCTGCGCCAGCGGCCACTCCTGCGCCTGCAGCGACCGCAGCCACCCCAGCGCAGACGCCAGTCGCCAAGCCCGCCCCTGCACCCGCCAATGCCCCTGCCATTGCGGCAGCGCCCGCACCGGCACCCGCCGCCACGGCAGCCGTGGCCCAGGTCCTGCCCAAGGCAGACGCCAACGCCCTGCCCTCCAAGGGGGTCCAGTTCATCTACGACGAGTTCGGCATCCTCGACCCTGCGATCCGCGCACAGTTCGAAAAGCAGATGCACGACCATGCACAGAAGACCGGCGTGGAGATCGTCACCCTGCTGGTGAAGGACCTGAACGGCAAGACCGCAGAGGAATACGCCCAGGCCATGATGCGCCAGCTGCGCGTGGGCAAGCTCGACGTGGGCAACGGCGCCGTGCTGGTGGTCGCCCCGGAGCAGGGCCAGGCCGCGGCCGTGCTGGGCGCGGGCGTGGCACTGGACATGGGCAGCCAGGACAAGGCTGCCCAGCTCGACCGCTGGATCAAGACTGCCTGGACCCTGTGCAAAAAGAAGAACGCGTGCGGCAACTGGACGGAAAACCTGATGCTCGCGGCCGACCACATCCGCCGCGACAACAGCCATTCGGACTGGACCATCGCCTACAGCTCGCTGGGTGACTTGCAAAAAACCGATGCTGCCGAGAACGGCAAGGTGACGGACCCCAAGCAAAGCAAGACCTGGCGCAAGATCACCCGCCTGTCGGGCACCGTGGAAAACCTGGCACCGCCCACGGGCGTCAAAAGCGCCTGGGTGAACGAGGCAAAGTTGAAGGCCGGCACGAAAGCCGTGCTCATGCGCAGCGCCGAGGGCCTGACCACCATGCTCTACATCGATCCGCGGACCGAGGCGTTGATGCCGGGCGGCAAACTCGAGCAGGGCAAGACCTACACCGTGATCGCGCGCGCGGCCGGCCTGTCGTGGAACCCCAAGGACACGCAGTCGCTGGACCTGCTGAGCTACGCGGTCACGGAGTGACGACCGGCATGCGCACCACCACCTTGGCCATGGCGCTCACCGGCGCCGCCAACCTGCTGCCCGCGCTGTTCTTCATGTTCACCGTCCTGCTGGGCAGCAACGGCCTCAACTCCGCACAGGGCGCCCGCCTGCTGGGCACGATGGCACTGCTGCTGGCGCTCATCTGGATCGCGGGCCTGTTCCTGGCCCGGCACATGGCGCAGTGGGGGATGGAGCGCGGCTGGTCGGGCCTGGCCAGCGTAGCGGCAGCTGGCACATGCGCCGTAGCGGTCTATACCGTTATGGCGGTGCTGGCTACGTTCATGGTGCTGCTGTGGGTGGGTGCATGAACGAGTGCCGCCGCATCCCGCAATGCGGGCACCAACGCCTGGGCTATATGAAAAGCGACAACCTTTCCCAACCCACCATGCTCCGCACCCTGCACACCATCACTCTCGCCCTACTCATGGCCTCCGGCGCCGCCCACGCAGCCGAGCACTTCTGCGGCCAGCCCACCGCCCACCCCATCGACAAGGCCCTTGGCGCTGCGTCCGCGCGCAGCGGTGGCGTGACCGTCGACCTGCACGACGCCCAGTCCGCCGCCTATGCGGCGTGGGACAAGGAGCTCAACCGCATCTACGCCCAGACACTCAAAGCCGCAGGCCCTGCCCGGCTTGAGGCGCTGCGTGCGGCGCAGCGCGCATGGCTGGCTTTCGACACCGCACAGGGCCAATGGGACGTCGCGATGCATGCCGACCAAGGCAGTTCGGCCGCCCTGAACATTGGCGGGGCCGCCTTGGAGCGCCGGCGCGCCCGCGTGTGCGACCTGAGCCGCGACCTGCAAAGCCTGAAAAATGAATGAGCGGCCCACTGCCCGCCGAGCCCTGCTGGCCGCGTGGTGCGCACTGCTGGCCCACCCAGGCCGCGCCCAGGGCGGCGCACGCGTGTGGCTGCGCATCCGCAACGACTCCCATGAACCCTTCGAGCAAGTGTGGCAGGGCCTGCCCACCCACGGTACCGCCGTGGCACTGGGCCCCCTGGCCCCGGGCCAGACAAGCCGCTGGCACGCCCTGCCGGCAGAGCCTGCCGCGCACTACCGCAAGACGCGCATCCAGTTGGCCCGGCGCCAGATCATCCACGTGAACGATGGTGCCTACCCCGATGGCCGGGCCACACTCGCTGCCAACCACCGCTACACCTTGGCCTACGCACTGACCGACCGCAGACTGGCACTGACCGTGATCGAAGAAGGCACCCGGCCGCCAGATACAGCCTCACAGTCCTGATTGCCCCTGAAAGCATAGGCATTTGCGCACTGCAGACAAGCGCAAGCAGCACTGGAGACGCCACATTCCAGGACCGTACGAGACACCACCCCAACCGCAGCAGTGGGACCTGGCGCGCGGAGCACGACAAACGATTGCGCAGAGCAAACTTTTGCGTGAGGCCGTGACGTCGTACACATCGGCCCAGCTCGCCTCCACCACACACCGTAAAGTCTGGAAGCCCAACGCTGGGGCGCTTCAACCCCCACCAGACGCCAGATCGCCACGAACGACGAGCGGACCTATTCAGGTGCTGACCGCTCCCCGGCGCAGCAAGTGCGCGTGCACCGCCCCCGCCTTCAGATGCCGGTGCACCACCAGACCCCAATCCGCCAGTTCCTCGTCCACCCACACCCGCGGTGCTTCCAGGTAGATGTGCCCATCGGCCGCCACGGCGCGTGCTGCGGCCTGCAATGCCTTGCCGAAGATATCGCTGCCAAACGGGGGGTCGAGCAGGATCAGGTCGAGGCTACCGGGGCCGGCCTGTTGCAGCGCGGACAGGCCGTCGCCGCGGGTCACGCGTACGGTGGTGGCCTTCAGGCGCTGCTGCTGGGTGTTCAGCTGCGCGACCAGGGCGGCATCGTTTTCGACCAGTTGCACGGCTGCGGCGCCGCGCGACGCGGCTTCCAGGCCCAGGGCACCGGTGCCGGCGAATGCGTCCAGGCAGCGCCAGCCGGTCAGGTCCTGGCCCAGCCAGTTGAAGAGCGTTTCGCGCACGCGGTCGGGCGTGGGCCGCAGGCCCGGGTGGCGGGCCACGGACAGGCGGGTGCGCTTCCACTGGCCGCCGATGATGCGGATCTCGCCCGCGCCCTTGTGCACCACGGCAGATGCGGCGGGGTCCTTGGACGTTTTCTTGGCAGGCGCTGGCGCAACTGCACCGGCCTTGCCGCCAGCGGGTCCGCCACCGGGCAGGATGCGCGACAGTGCGCCTGGGCGCAGGGTGGAGCGGCTCATGGCTTGCCTCCCACCACCACGGTCACCATGCGCTCGGGCTGCAGCTTGCGGGCCATGGCGGCGCGCACTTCGGCCACGGTCAATGCGTCGACTTTTTGGGTCCACTTGTCCAGGTAGTCGAGCGGTAGGTCGTTCCAGGCGATGTTGGCCACGTTGCCCAGCAGCTTCTTGTTGCTGTCGATGCGCAGCGCAAAGCCGCCGATGAGGTTGTCCTTCGCCGCGCGCAGCTCGGCCTCGGTGGGGCCTTCGGCCACGAAGCGGGCGATGACGTCGCGCGAGACCTTGACGGCCTGGGCCGCCTGGTCCGGGCGGGTCTGCAGGCCCACGGTGAAGGCACCGGCATGCATGCCGGCCGCAAAGTAGCTGTATACGCTGTACGAGAGGCCGCGCTTTTCGCGCACCTCGTTGGTCAGGCGCGAGACGAAGCCACCGCCGCCCAGGATGTGGTTGCCCACCAGCAGCGCGATGAAGTCCGGGTCGCGGCGCTGAAAACCGGGCTGGCCGATCAGCACATGGGCCTGGGCCGACGCGAACGGGATGTTCTGCTCGGCCGGCGCGGCCAGCGCGTTGATCTCGCCCACCGCTGGCAGCGGCGCACAGCCCGACGTGGCGGGCAGGCGCGAGAGCAGCGTGGCCACCAGCGTCTGTGCCTGTGCGCGCGACACGGCGCCCACGATGCTGACCTTGGCGCGGCAGGCCGCGATGAGCTGGGTGTGGAAGGTCTGCATGTCCGCGATGTTGACGCGGGCGAGGCTCTCTTCGGTGGTGCGCCGGCCGTACGGGTGGCTGCCGTACACGGCCGAGGCGAACGCGTAGCCCGCCACGGTCGCCGGACGCGTGTTGGCTTCCTTCAGGCTGGCGGTCCAGCGTGCGCGGTCGCGGGGCCACACGTCGGCGGGCCAGCTGGGCTCGCCGATCTGGCGCGCGGCCAGGCGGGCGGCCTTGTCGAGCAGTGGCGGGTCGGTGAGCGAACGCAGGGAATAGTGCAGGACGTCGTTCTCGGCGCCGGCTTCGAAGTTCGCGCCCAGGTCGGCCCAGGCCTCGCCCAGGCCGTTTTCGTCCAGCGCGGGCTCATTGCCCGCGGCCTTGACGCCCTTGGACGCCATGGCGGCCACGGCGCTGGCCAGGCCCTCCTGCCCCGCAGGGTCGCGGCGGCTGCCGGCATCGAAGTCGATCTGCACGTCCACCATCGGGATGACCGGGCTTTCGACCAGGTAGATCTTGGCGCCGTTGGCCTCCGTCCAGTGCTGGATGGGCAGCAGCGCCCAGGCCGGGCTTGAAGAAAAAATTGCTCCAGCGCTTATCAGACAAGCGCGAGCAGCTATATTTTTGATAGTAATCATGTGCAATGGCCCCAGTGCGGGTTCAACGGATCACAGCGCCGGGCGGCAGTGTGGGGCGGGGGCGGGGTCCATCCAGCGGCTGCGGCAGCAGCGTGCCGACGGTCAGTTGGTCGTCGCCGAAGTACTTGGCGGCCACGGCCTGCACCTGCGCGGGCGTCACGGTGCGCAGCAGCGCCAGCAGGCGCTCGTTGGCGTCGAGCGGAAAGCCCTGGATCCAGTTGCCGCCCAGCTCCTGGGCCTGGTTCATGACGGAGTCGCGCTCGTACACGGTGGAGGCGATCCACTGCGTCTTGACGCGTGCGAGTTCGGCCTCGCTCACGCCGTCACGCGCCACGCGGGTGACTTCGGCGCGCAGCGCGTCTTCGACCTGCTGCGCCGTCTTGCCTGCAGCCGGCACGCCGCTGAGCATGAACAGGCTGGGACCGCGGCCCGTGACCATGGCGCCGCTGTTGGCACTGTCGGCCACACGGTTCTCGCCCTGGGTCAGGGCGCGGTCCAGGCGGGCGCCGTCGTAGCCGCTGAACACGGCCGACAGGACCATCAATGCCAAAGCGTCGTTGTCGGCGTCGGTGAGCTTGTCCAGCCGCTCCAGGCTGGGCGTGCGAAACGCCAGCGCCACGTAGGCCTGCTCCGCAGGGGCCTTGACGGCGATGCGGCGCATGCCCTGCTGCACGGGCTCGATGCGCGGCTTGCGCTCGGGCAGCGCATGGGCGGGGATGCTGCCGTAGTACTTTTCGGCCCACGCGCGCACCTTGGCGGGCTCCACATCGCCGGCCACCACGACCACCGCATTGGTGGGCGTGTACCACTGGCGGTAGAAGGCGCGGGCGTCGTTGGGGGTGAGCGCATCCAGGTCGCTCATCCAGCCGATGATGGGGCGCCGGTAGGGCGATGCGATGAAGGTGGTGGCAAAGAGCTGCTCGGACAGCATGGCCCGGGGCTGGTCTTCAGTGCGCAGGCGGCGCTCTTCCTTCACCACCTCCAGCTCTTTCTTGAACTCCTCGTCCGGCCACTGGTTGTTGGCAAACCGGTCGGACTCGAGCTTCATCACGTCTTCGAGCCGGTTGGACGGGATCTGCTGGTAGTAGCCCGTGTAGTCGCGGCTGGTGAAGGCGTTCTCCCGCCCGCCCAGGGCCGCGACGCGGCGCGAGAACTCGCCGGGCGGCAGCGTCTTGGTGCCCTTGAACATCATGTGCTCGAGCACGTGGGCAACGCCCGTGACGCCGTCGACCTCGTCCATGGAGCCCACGCGCACCCACACCATGTGCACCGCGGTCGGCGCGCGGCGGTCCGGCTGCACGATGAGCTGCATGCCGTTTTTGAGCGTGAACAGCTCTGCGCCAGAGGCCGTACTCGACGGCGTGGCGGGGGTTGGGACAGCCGGGGTGGTCGCCGCAAAGGCAGCCCCGGACGAGAGGCAGGCCACCAGGGCCAGGAGGGTGAAAGCGCGTTTCATAGAATGGCTGATTCTAAGAACCCGCCAATGTTCAGTTTTTTCAAGAAAAAGCCCTCCCCCGAGTCCACCCCGGCCCCGGAAGTCGCCGCACCTGCGGACGCGCCCCCGGCCACAGCCGCGCCGACTCCGCCCATCGCCCCCACAGCCCCTGTAGCCGCGCCCGTGCCATCGTCGTGGCCTGCCGCGCCGGCCACCCAGGCTCCGGCGCCGGTGCCCCCCGTGCCCCCGGCCGCTGCACCGGCCCCGTCGGCCTTTGGCTGGCTGCGCAATCCCTTCGGCAACAAGGCGGCGGAGCCTGCACCCGCGGCGCCGGCAGCCGCACCGGTGGCTGCACCTGCAACCGCACCTGCAAACGCACCCGCACCGGTATCTGCTCCTGCGGTGGCACCTGCAGCCACACCGGTGTTTTCGCCCGTCCCGGTGACGCCGTCGGTGCCCGCACCGGCGCCTGCGCCCACGTCACTCCCCACCTCACCTCCCGCGCTGTCCCCCGCGCTTCGGGTACCAGCACCTTCGCCGTCCATCCCGGCACCAGCCCCGGTGCTGGCCCCCGTGCCGCCCGCGCCTGCCCTGACGCCCGCACCGGCACCGGCCCCCGCCGTCGCGCCGCCACCGGCGGAACGCACGGGCTGGCTCGACCGCCTCAAGTCCGGCCTGCGCAAGACCGGCACCAGCATCACCACGGTCTTCACCGGCACGCAGATCGACGATGCGCTGTATGAAGAACTGGAAGAAGCCCTGCTCATGGCCGACACCGGCGTCAAGGCCACCACGCACCTGCTGCTGGACCTCAAGCGGCGGGTGAAGGACGCCAAGGCCACCGACCCCGCCGCGGTCAAGGGCCTGCTGGCGGACGCCTTGGCCGACCTGCTGCGCCCGCTGGAAAAGCCGCTGGTCATCGGCGAGTTCACGCCCACCGTGATCATGGTGGCGGGCGTCAATGGCGCGGGCAAGACCACGTCCATCGGCAAGCTCACCAAGCACCTGGCCGACGAAGGCGCCGCCGTGCTGCTGGCGGCGGCCGACACCTTCCGCGCCGCGGCGCGCGAGCAGCTGGGTGTCTGGGCCGACCGCAACACGGTGGAGATCGTGAGCCAGGAAGGGGGCGACCCGGCCGCCGTGAGCTTCGATGCCGTGACGGCCGGCAAGGCCCGCGGCAAGGACGTGGTGCTGGTGGACACCGCCGGCCGCCTGCCCACGCAGCTGCACCTGATGGAAGAGCTGAAAAAGATCCGCCGCGTGGTGACCAAGGCCGATGCCACGGCGCCGCACGAGGTGCTGCTGGTCATCGACGGCAACACCGGCCAGAACGCGCTGGCCCAGGTACGGTCCTTTGACGATGCCCTGCAGCTCACCGGCCTGATCGTGACCAAGCTCGACGGCACGGCCAAGGGCGGCGTGCTGGCCGCCATCGCGCAGGAGCGCCCCATCCCCGTGTACTTCATCGGCGTGGGCGAGAAGCTGGAAGACCTGGAAACCTTCAACGCCCGCGAATTCGCGCAGGCACTGCTGAACTGACCCTGGCACCACGCTCCGCCCGACACCATGGCCCCGCCCCGGGGCCATTTTCACGTTTACGGATCCCGGCAATTCCCCCATGATGGGGCTTTCCCCTTCTGGAAGAAGCGTGCGGAAGGCCCATGTTCATTGAGCTGGTCAAAGGTCTCGCCCTGTTGCTGGCTCTGTGTTTTCTGCACAGCACCAGCATTCGCCTGTGGCGCCAGCACCCACTGACCGGGCAGGCCGTCTCCGGCGTGTTGTTCGGCGGCATCTGCGTGGTCGGCATGCTGACCCCCGTGGTGCTGATGCCGGGGGTGATCTTCGACGCGCGGTCGGTGGTGCTCAGCATGGCCGGCCTCTTCGGCGGCCCGCTGGTGGCCTGCATCGCCGCCGCCTTGGCCGCGGCAGGCCGGCTGTGGCTGGGCGGCGGCGGCACCGCCGTGGGCCTGGCCAGCATCGCGCTGTGCACGGTGCTCGGGCTGCTCTACCGTGAAGCCCGCACGCGCGGACACCTGAGCGTGAAGCCGCTGCCGCTGGCACTGTTCGGGCTGCTGGTGCACGCGGCGCTGCTGGGCGTGTTCCAGTGGCTGCCAGCCGCGGTGGTGGCGCGTGTGAACGAGACGCTGGCGCTGCCCTTCCTATTGACCTTCACGCCTGCCACGGTGGCGCTGGGCCTGCTGCTGCGCGACGTGGAGCAGCGCCTGGCCACCGAACGCGCGCTGGCGGGCAGCGCCGCCCGGCTGCGGGCCATTGCGCATGCGATCCCGGACGTGCTGCTGGTGCTCGATGCACAAGGCCGCTATGTGGAGGTCTTGTCGCCCGACGATGCGGCGCTGGCGGCCAGCCCGTCGCACCTCATCGGGCAGCGGCTGCATGACGTGCTGCCCGCCGGGCAGGCAGACAGATTCCTGCACCTGGTCACGCAGACACTCGCGTCGGGCCAGACCCACAGCATGGAGTACGAGATGCAGACGTTGTCCGGGCTGCGGCATTTCGAGGGGCGTGCGCAGCCACTGGGCGTGACGGTGAGCGGCCAGCCGGCGGTGGTGTTCCTCGCGCGCGACATCACCCACCGCAAGCAGGCCGAGAGCGCGCTGCGCGAGTCGGAACTGCGCTTTCGGTCGCTGCTGCGCAACATACCGTCCATCTCGGTGCAGGGCTACCTGGCCGACGGCACCACGAGCTACTGGAACCAGGCCTCCGAGCACCTGTACGGCTACACGGCCGAAGAGGCGCTGGGCAGCAACCTGCTGGACCTGATCATCCCGCCGCCGATGCGCGAGGCGGTGCGTCAGAACGTGCAGCAGATGTTCGCCACCGGCGAGGCCATCCCCGCGGGCGAGCTGCAACTGCGCCGCAAGGACGGCACGCCCGTGCACGTTTTCTCCAGCCACGCCTACATCCACGTGCCCGGCCAGCCGGCCGAGATGTTCTGTATCGACATCGACATCTCGGGGCGCAAAGCCGCCGAAGACGAGGCGCGATACCTGGCGTTCTACGACGCGCTGACCCAGCTGCCCAACCGCCGCCTGCTGGTGGACCGCCTGCAGCAGGTGCTGGCCAGCGGCGCGCGCTCGGGCCTGACCACCGCGGTGCTTTTTGTGGACCTGGACAACTTCAAGACGCTGAACGACACCCGCGGCCACGAGGTGGGCGACCTGCTGCTCAAGGACATGGCCGACCAGCTGCGCCGCTGCGTGCGCGAGCAGGACACCGTGGCCCGCCTGGGCGGCGACGAGTTCGTGGTGGTGCTGCAGGCGCTGAGCAGCGATGCAGCGGAGGCCGCCGCACAGGCGCGCACGCTGGGCGAGCAGATCCTGGCCCAGTTGCGCCAGCCCTCGGTCCTGGCAGGCCACGAGCACCATTTCTCGGCCAGCATCGGCATCACGCTGCTGCGCGGTCACCAGGACTCGGTGGACGAAGTGCTCAAGCAGGCCGACATGGCGATGTACCGCGCCAAGGATGCCGGGCGCAACACCCTGCGGTTTTTCGACCCCGACATGCAGCAGGCCGTGAACCGCCGCGCCCAGCTGGAAACCGAGCTGCATGCGGGCCTGCGGCAGTCGCAGTTCCTGCTGCTCTACCAGCCGCAGGTGGACAGCCACGGGCACGTCATCGGCGCCGAAGCCCTGGTGCGATGGATGCATCCGGTGCGCGGCATGGTGCCGCCGGCGGAGTTCATTGCGCCGGCCGAGGAGTCCGGCCAGATCGTGCCGCTGGGCCGCTGGGTCTTGCAGACCGCGCTGCGCCAGCAGGCGCTGTGGCGCGCGCACCCCGCACTGGCCCGGCTGGCGCTGGCCATCAACGTGAGCGCGCGGCAGTTCCTGCAGGACGACTTCGTGGCCCAGGTGCTGCAGCTGCTGCAGGACACCGGCGCGGACCCCACGCGCATCAAGCTGGAGCTGACCGAGAGCCTGCTGCTGGACAACGTGGACAGCGTGATCGCCACCATGCGCGCCCTGAGGGCCCACGGCGTGGGCTTCTCGCTGGACGATTTCGGCACGGGGTACTCGTCGCTGAGCTACCTCAAGCGCCTGCCGCTGGACCAGATCAAGATCGACCAGGGCTTTGTGCGCGGGGTGCTGCAAGAGCCCAACGACGCGGCGATCGCACGCTCCATCATCGCGCTGGCAGGCAGCCTGGGCCTGGACGTGATCGCCGAAGGCGTGGAAACCGTGGCGCACCACGAGTTTCTGCTGGCGCACGGCTGCCGGTCCTTCCAGGGCTACCTGTTCGGGCGGCCGCTGGCGCTCGATGTGTTCGAGCGTCAGGCGCGCGAATCATCGTTGCCTGGCTGATTTGCACCTCGCAAGCCTTGCTCCCCGGCCAGCGCCCGGCGCCGCACAGTGCGCCCGGCCACAAAAAAAGCGCCCGAGGCGCCTTTCTTGTCAGCGGGGCCAGAGCCCAGCCATTACATCGCGCTGATTTCGCCCGACGAGATCTGGCCTGCGCGCAGAGCCTGGGCAGCCTGGGCCTGCACGGCAGCGCGGTCAGCGGTGGACTTGTAGGTCACCACGCGGGAGCCTGCGGGTTCGATGCTGCGGGTCTGGGCGACGCTGGTCGCTTCAGCAGCCACTTCGGCGCGGGTGCGGTTGGTGTCGAACTTGGCGGCGAACTGCGAAGCATCGGCTTCGTCAGCGTGGGCGCCGAAAGCAGCGAAAGCGGACACAGCGGCGATGGAGAGGAAGCGTGCGGTCTTGTTCATGATGGAACTCCTGTGATGCGGTGAATAAGGATGAGGATCGAAAGTACCTAGGTACTCAGTGATACGGGGCGCTGAATCGATTGGATTCAGATCAACCCTGCTCACCCGAAGGGATCTGGCCGGTGCGCACAGCGTCAGCAGCCTGGGCACGCACGGCAGCGCGGTCGGCGGTGGATTTGTAGGTCACGACGCGGGAGCCTGCGGGTTCGATGCTGCGGGTCTGGGCGACGGTGGAGGCTTCGGCAGCCACTTCAGCGCGGGTGCGGTTCGTGTCGAACTTCGTGGCGAATTGCGAAGCATCGGCTTCGTCAGCGTGGGCGCCGAAGGCAGCGAAAGCGGACACAGCGGCAATGGAGAGGAAGCGTGCGGTCTTGTTCATGATGAAAGTCCTTGAAGTTAAAAGCGTCTCAATAAAGCCGGTACAAAAACCATTCTTGAACCGGGTTCGGTGAGTCGCCTTGCGGGAAAAGCGTCTCAATAAAGCCGGTACAAAAACCATTCTTGAACCGGGTTCGGTGAGTCGCCTTGCGGGTTCGGCTCATCGATGGGTTGAACTGTACGCCGGTGGTGTTCAAAGAAAAACCGCTTGGTCGCGAACTGACTGTTCTGTAAATGGCAACAATCGCTTTCAGCACCGAATACACGCAATGAACGCAGGAATCATCGAAATTTTGTTCTTTTAGCCGCACACAATGCAGCAATAGGACTCCTTTTCAAACACCCTCGCAGTGATTGGGCGGGCGTTGTAGTTTTCATAAATTCCATATGAATCAATGGCCTGCGTGCGAATTGGCCGACATCCGCGACGCATGCCGCCCTACCCATGGCTGCCTGCATGCCATGGCACCATAGTTGAACAACCAGAGGGAACTTGGGGCTTAGCACTCGATCAGAACGAGTGCTAATATTCACGGCTTAGAGGAAAGGATTCCTGGAATGAACATTCAGTATGGAACCGCGACGACGACTTTGGCGCCTTCCAACCCTTGGGCGCTCGTGCCCCCGCTGGGCAATTTGGACGCCTACATTTCGGCCGTCAACCGCCTGCCGCTGCTGACCCCCGAGGAAGAGCAGACCTACGCCCGCCAACTGCGCGACCACAGCGATGTGGACGCTGCCGGACGCCTCGTGATGTCGCACCTGCGCCTCGTGGTGTCCATCGCTCGCCAGTACCTTGGCTATGGCCTGCCCCATGGCGACCTGATCCAGGAAGGCAACGTGGGCCTGATGAAGGCCGTCAAGCGCTTCGACCCCGAACAGGGCGTGCGCCTGGTGAGCTACGCCATGCACTGGATCAAGGCAGAGATCCACGAATACATCCTGAAGAACTGGCGCATGGTGAAGGTGGCGACCACCAAGGCCCAGCGCAAGCTGTTCTTCAACCTGCGGTCCATGAAGCAGGGTTTCAAGGCAGACGCTGCTGCGGCCGATGCTGCGACCCACCGCGACACCCTGTCGGACAGCGAGATCAACGCGGTGGCCGCGCAGCTCAACGTCAAGCGCGAGGAAGTGATCGAGATGGAAACCCGGATGTCGGGCGGCGACGTGCTGCTGGACCCGGCTCCGTCGGACGACGGCGAGCAGGCGTTCGGCCCCATCGCCTACCTGGCCGACGCTTCGCACGAGCCCACCGCCATGATCGAGTCGCGCCAGCGTGACGCGCTGGCCACCGACGGCATCGCCACGGCCCTGGAAAGCCTGGACGACCGCAGCCGCCGCATCGTCGAAGAGCGCTGGCTCAAGGTCAACGACGACGGCACCGGCGGCATGACGCTGCACGAGCTGGCGGCGGTCTACGGTGTGAGCGCCGAACGCATCCGCCAGATCGAAGTGGCTGCGATGAAGAAGATGAAGAAGGCACTGGCGGAATACGCATGAGCTTCCGCACCGTTAGCCAGAGGCAGCACGAAGTAGCGCGTTAACATCGCTGCTTCGCGGCTGGCACAACCACCAGAGGGCCCCGTCGGGGCCCTCTGTCATTCCAGCCTACCGAACGAACAATTCCAAGGAGATGCTCTTGTCACGCCCTGTTCCCCGCCGCGCCGCCCTGGCATTGGCGCTTGCCGCCCTGTCGCCATGGTCCCTTGCACAGCAGTCCCCGCAGAAGCCCGCCACCAAACCCGCGGCGGCGGCTGCCCCCGCTGCGGCTGCGGCACCCGTGGCGTGGCCCACCAAGCCGGTGCGCATCATCGTGGGCTTTCCCGCAGGCTCTTCGCCGGACCTGACGGCACGCACCATCGCCGAGCCCCTGTCCAAGGCGCTGGGCCAACCGGTGATCGTGGAGAACAAGGTGGGTGCGGGCGGCAACATCGGCGCCGATGCAGTGGCCAAGGCGCGTGACGACCACACCATCGGCCTGATGATCAACGGCAACATGACCATCGCCAAGATGCTCAACCCCGCCGTGCCCTATGACCCCATCAAGGACCTGGCCCCACTGAGCCTGATCGGCACCTCGCCGCTGGTGCTGACCGCGCCCGTGAGCCAGCCCGGCGTATCCGCCACGGCCGATGCCCGCGAATTCTTCGTGGCCGCCCGCAATGGTGGCGACAAGTGGAGCTACGGCACGCCGGGCGTGGGCACGGTCGGCCACATCGGCACCGAACTACTCAAGTCGCGCAGCAACATCAACCCCGTGCACGTGCCCTACCCCGGCTACCCGCAGGTGGCCACGGCCATGTTGGGCGGCCAATTGCAGATGGCGCTGCTGCCCCCCGCCCTGGCCCAGGCCCAGGTCAAGGCCGGCAAGCTGCGCGCCATCGGCGTCACATCCGCGGGCCGCAGCCCGCTGGTGCCGGACGTACCGAGCCTCGCGGAGGCCGGCATCACGAACTTCAACCTCGAGATCTGGAACGCCTTCGCGGCACCAGCCACCATGCCCAAGCCCATCCAGGCCAAGGTGGCGGCACTGATCAGCGAGATCGCCCGCAGCCCCGACGTGCGCAGCAAGCTGTTCCAGCAGGGCTGGCAGGTGGTGGGCACCTCGCCCGAGGGCCTGGCCAACCGCATCAAGGCAGACACCAACCTGCTGGGCGGCGTGATCGCCATGCGGGGCATCAAGGCCGAATAAGGGCCTCGGCTGTACCTGATAAAAACCAAGGGCCCGCAAGCGGGCCCTTTTTGTTTCGCCACGCGTTGCCGATGCAGACGTGGTGGAAGTGACTGAGGTGGTGGCGGCGAGGATCGCTCGGCCGCTCAGCCCGCTTCGCCCAGCAGCGCCTTCACGTCCGAAGCCAGTGCCTGTGCGCCGCTGCCGTAGCGGTTGTACACCCGCAGGCGTCCTGCCGTGTCGTACACGTAGCTGCCGGCGGAGTGGTCCATGGTGTAGCTCGTGGGCGTCTTGCCGTCGACCTTCTTGTAGTAGATTTTGAAGTCCTTGGCGACCGCGGCCAGCTCTTCGGGTGTGCCGCGCAGGGCCAGGAAGCTGGGGTCGAAGTTGGTCATGTAGGCCTTGAGCACTTCGGGCGTGTCGCGCTCCGGGTCGACCGTGACGAAGATGCCCTGCAGGCGCTCGCCGTCCTTGCCCAACATCTGCTTGACCTCGGCCAGCTCCTGCATCGACGTGGGGCAGACATCGGGGCACTGCGTGAAGCCGAAGAACACCACCACCACCTTGCCCGCAAAGTCCTTGATGTGGCGCGGCTGGCCGTTGTGGTCGGTCAGGGGCAGGTCGCGTGCATAGTCGGCGCCGGTGATGTCCACGCCACGGAACTCTGCCTTCTTCTCGGTGCATGCCGTCAAAAGCCCGCCACCGCTGATGGAAAGGGCGGCAACAGCTATCGTTTTAAGAGCATTTCTCTTGAGCATGGTATTTACAGCACATAGTGGTCCACCAGCAGCGCCGCGAACAGCACGCTCAGGTGGATGAGTGAAAAACGGAAGGTCTTGCGCGCCAGCGCGTCCGAGTAGTTGCGCCACAGTGCAAAGCCGTAGCCGCAAAAGCCCGCGCTGAGCACCACCGCAGCCGCCAGGTAGATCCACGAGCTCATGCCGTACACGAAGGGCATGAGGCAGCCCGCGAACAGGATCAGCGTGTAGAGGAACACCTGCAGCCGCGTGAACTCGTTGCCGTGGGTCACCGGCAGCATGGGCAGGCCGGACTTGCGGTAGTCCTCCACGCGGTACAGCGCCAGTGCCCAGAAGTGCGGCGGCGTCCACAGGAAGATGATGAGGAACAGGATCAGCGCCTCGGGGCCCACATCGTTCGTCATGGCCGCCCAGCCCAGCACCGGGGGCATGGCGCCGGACGCGCCGCCGATCACGATGTTCTGCGGCGTGAGGGGTTTGAGGATCACCGTGTACACGACGGCATAGCCGACGAACGTGGCGAAGGTGAGCCACATGGTCAGCGGGTTCACCCAGAAGTAGAGCAGCAGCGACCCGGCTGCGCACAGCGCGGCCGAAAACAGCAGCGTCTGGGCATTGGACAGTTCGCCCTTGGCCGTGGGGCGCCAGGCGGTGCGCTTCATCTTGGCGTCGATGCCCTGCTCCACGATGCAGTTGAACGCGGCGGCCGCGCCGGCGACCAGCCACACCCCCACGCAGGCGATGAGCATCAGGCCGAACTGCGCCGCGGTGGGCATGCCCGGCACCGCCAGCACCATGCCGATGAGCGCGCAGAACACGATGAGTTGCACAACGCGCGGCTTGGTCAGGGCGTAGAACTGCGCAAAGCGCGATGGCGGGGCGGCAAGGGCAGGGACAGCGGTCATGCAGAGACTCTCGGTGCGGTGGAACGCACAGGAAAATTGTGGGTGGCGGCAGCCACGCGGCTGGACGCCAGGGCCCAGGTCAGCACCACCACCAACGCAGCAGCGCCGCCGGTGTGCAGCACGGCGGCGACCAGGGGCCAGTCCAGCACCACGTTCGACAGGCCCGTGGCCAGCTGCAGCAGCGCCAGGCCTGCCAGCCAACGCGCCTGCACCGGCAGCGCGCCGGTGCGGTGCAGGCGCCATGCGGTCAGGCCCAGCGCCAGCAGCACCACATAGGCCGCGAGCCGGTGCACATAGTGGATAGCGGTCAGGCCCGCAAAACTGATGTGGCTGCCGTCTTGCAGCATGCCGAGCGCGCGCCAGATCTGAAAGCCCTGCGCAAACTCCATGTCGGGCCACCAGCTGCCCTGGCAGGTGGGGAAGGTCGTGCAGGCCAGCACGGCGTAGTTGGTGCTGACCCAGCCGCCCAGGACCACCTGCGCACTGACCAACACGCCCGTCCACACCAGCGCACGGCGCAGACCTGGGGACACCGCCACGGGGACCTTGCCCAGTGCGGTGTGGGTGTGGCGCACGGCCTGCACACAGAGGAGCGCCAGCAGCACCAAGCCGCCGATCAGGTGGAGCGTGACGATGGCAGGAAAGAGCTTCATGGTCACCGTCAGCGCACCAAAGGCGCCCTGCAGGCACACCCAGAACAGCGTGAACGTGGGCCACCAGGGGCTCAGCGGCGGTCGGTCGCCCTCGCCCCGCGCCGCGCGGCGGTGCTGCACCCAGGCAGAGACCGTGAGCACGATGATGAGCACGCCCACGCCGGTGGCCAGGTAGCGGTGGATCATTTCGACCCAGGCCTTGCCGTGCGTCACCGGGCCTGTGGGCATGGCCTCCTGTGCGGCCGCGATTTCGCTGCGGGCGCCCACGGGACTGGCGCTGCCATAGCAGCCGGGCCAGTCCGGGCAGCCCAGGCCCGAGTCGGTCAGGCGCGTGAACGCACCGAACAGCACCAGATCGAAGGTGAGGAACAGCGTGAGCACCGTGAGGGCCTGCAGGCGGCGCAATGGCGACGTGCCGCGGTTGCGCAGCCCCACCCACACGAGCGGGCCCAGCGCGATCACCACGCCCAGCAGCATCATGCGGGCCAGCGGCGCGAGGTCGTACAAAGGCTGTGACGCGTCCATCGTCAGGGCTTTCCTGGCCGGCCGGCCTCGTCCCAGGACGACGACGCGCGCAGCAGGCGTTCCAGGTCACGCTTGGCCTTGGCCGCACCGCTGCTGTCCATGGCAGCCGGAAAACGCATCATCCAGTTGCCCATGGGATCGACCACGTACAGGTGGTCGGCCAGCTGGTGGCCGTCGGCCGGGGCCAGCCAGGCACCCAGCGCCGCAGCGTCCACCCGCAGCGCCGTGGCCTTCTGCAGCGCGGGCTGCAGCTCGGCAGGCACGGGCGCGCCATCGTTCACGAGCCACACCCAATCCACGCGGTCCTTCTCCCTGCCAACGCTCTCGCGCAGCTGCCGCTGCAGGTACAGGTGCTTCTGGCACGCAGCATCGCAAGCCCCCCCGGCCACGCTGACCAGGAGCCATTGGCCCTTGAGCGAGGACAGCGGCACCGGGCTGCCATCGAGCGCCGTGGCGGTCAAGGCCGGCATGGTGCGCTGGGGATCGATCAGCTCGCCATAGTTGCGCCGGCCTTCGGGGCGGATGACGTAGTAGGTGAAATAGGAGGCGACGACCGGGGCCGCGCAGATGAGCAACACGCCCAGCATCTTCCAGCGGCCGTGGTGCGTGCGCTGTGCCGACGCCACCGCATCGCCTGCAGCAGGCAGTGTGTGCACGGTCAGGCCCAGGGGATGCTCGTCCCCCTGGCCCTCAGGCGGCAGGCTGGCTGCGCGGGCGAATGAACCGTCGGACGAGTTGGAACCAGACATAGAGAAGTGCAATCAGGCCGCAGAGCCCGAACCATTGAAATGCGTAACCGTAGTGTTTGTCGACACCGGCGCCGACCACAGGCCAGTCGCGTTGCAAGCCTTCGCTAGCCGTGCCGGTCTGGAGCACCGTGAGGTTGGCGAGCGCAAGACCGGTTTCGGTGCGATACGCTGCCAGGTCGAGATTTTGCCGGATGCGGGAAGACCCCTGAGCACTATCGGCGCCCTGGAACTCATACAGCCGCGATGGCGACGCTGCCACGCGGCCCTCCACCCGGACCACGGCATCTGCCGGCGTCTGGATGAGCGGCAACTGGGTGCGGTCCTGGAAATTGCGTGGCGCCCAGCCGCGCTGCACCAGCACCACCCCACCGCCGGGCGCGCTCAGCTGCAGCGGCGTGAGCACGAAAAACCCCGGGCGGCCCTGCATCTGGCGGTTGTCGAGGTACACCGTGTGCGCAGGCAGCCAACGCCCCTCGAGCTGCACCGCACGGTGCACCAGCGCCTGCGTGTCTGCGGCTGGCACTGCGGGGCCCGCGCTGGCGAACAGGCTCACCCCATCGATCGCGGGCAGCCGCCCGCGCTCGTCCAGCGCAGCCTGCAGCGCCTCTTTCTCGGCCGCGCGCGACAGCTGCCAGCGGCCCAGCGAAGCCGTGATGGCCATGCCTACCAGCGCAGCCAGCGCGATCAGCCAAAAACGCAGGCCCACAGGACGTTGGACAGTGGTCACGGGATAATGGGCTCCATGAAATATCTTGTGGTGATGGCGTTCATTGCTATTTTGGCGAGCCTCGCGTCGGCGCTGTTCTTCATGATGCGCAGAGGCCGGAGCGAGACGGACGACCGGGCCAAGGGCAACCACATGGCCAAGGCCCTGGCAGTGCGGGTCGGATTGTCCATTGTGCTGTTTTTGTGCCTGCTGCTGGCCTGGAAGCTCGGCTACATCCAACCCACGGGGCTGCCTGCGAGCCGCTGAACGCCCTTTGGGGTGCGTGCCCCTGGTCGCCCGCAGCCAAGCATCCCGGCAGGGCCCACCAAGCTGCCTGCAGCCGCGAGCGGTGCGCTTTGGCTGGTCCAACAACCAACAAAAAAGCGCCTTGCGGCGCTTTTTTTGTCAGTGCCTGGCGCTCTGCCTACATCCAGTAGACCAGCACGTACAGGCCCAGCCAGACCACGTCCACAAAGTGCCAGTACCAGGCAGCGCCTTCGAAGCCGAAGTGCTTGTCGGCCGTGAAATGGCCCTTTTGCAGGCGCAGCGTGATCACCAGCAGCATCAGCATGCCCAGGAACACATGGAAGCCGTGGAAGCCGGTCAGCATGAAGAAGGTGGAGCCGAACACGCCCGAGTTGAGCTTGAGGTTCAGGTCGGTGTACAGGTGGTAGTACTCGTAGCCCTGCACGCACAGGAACACGAAGCCCAGCAGCACCGTGGCCCACATGAAGGCGATGGTCTTGCCGCGGTGGTTTTCACGCAGTGCGTGGTGGGCGATGGTCAGCGTCACGCCCGAGGTCAGCAGCAGCGCGGTGTTGATCGTGGGCAGCCAGAAGGGACCGACGGTCTGGAAGGGCTCCACGATGCCGGCGGGCGATGCCGTGACGCCCGCGGCGATGCTGGGCCAGACGGCCTTGAAGTCAGGCCAGAGCAGCGCGTTGTCCAGGCTGCCCAGTGCGGGCACCGAGTGCGAGCGCGCCCACCACAGGGCCGTGAAAAACGCGCCGAAGAACATCACCTCGGAGAAGATGAACCAGCTCATGCTCCAGCGGTAGGAGATATCGATCTTGTGGCCGTACAGGCCACCCTGGCTCTCGCGCACGGCGTCGCCGAACCACTGGTACAGCACGAACAGCCACCACACCATGCCCAGGGCCAGGGAATACTTGCCCCAGTCGTGGCCGTTGATCCATTGGCCTGCGCCCAGGATGACGAAAAACAGCCCAGCTGCCGCCATCACCGGGTGGCGAGACTCTGCAGGCACGTAGTAGTACGGGGTTCCGCCGTGGGTCGATGCACTCATTTCAGCTCCTGGCTCTCAAAATCTTTGTTTGTCTCGGTCTTGTCTTCGGGGTACGTCGTCCCCCACCCGATTCGACCAATATTCATCTACTTATTCACGCAACTCACACGATCCAGTTCACCAGCCCGATCAAGCCGATCACCAGCAGGAAGACAGCCACCAGGCCGACCACGATGATGTGCAGCGGGTTGAGCTTCTCCACATCCTGCTGGTACTCGCTGCCCTTGCGCAGGCCGATCAGCGACCAGGCCACGGCGCGCACCGTGCGCAGCAGCGAGCCCTTGCGTTCGTGCGGCTTCGCCGCCACGGCGGGCTGCTCCACCGGCGCATTCATGAACCGGCCCCCGTCGCCAGTGCGGCTGGCAACACAGGGCTCACGGCTGCGGTCGATTCGGGTGCCGCAGGCGTCTTGCCGCCAACTTCGAAGAAGGTGTAGGACAGCGTGATCGTGGTCACGTCCTTGGACAGGCGCGGGTCGATCACGAAGGCCACCGGCCACTCCTTCTTCTCACCCGGCTCGAGCGTGTACTGGTTGAAGCAAAAGCACTCGAGCTTGTTGAAATGCGCTGCCGCCTGACGGGGCGCATAGCTCGGGATGGCCTGGGCCGCCATGCGGCGGTTTTGCACATTCTGGAACTCGTACATCACCGTCGTCAGCTCGCCAGGGTGCACCTGCACCGAACGCTGCGCGGGCTTGAAGTCCCAGGGGCCGCGCGCATTGGCGTCGAACTCGACGGTGATGGTGCGGGTCTTGTCCACCTGCGTGTTGGCAGGCACCTTCACGTCCTTGCCCGCCACGCCGTTGCCTGGCACCTGCCGCTCGGAGAGCGACAGGATGTTGATGCCCGTCATCTCGCAGATGTGCTTGTAGATGGGGATCAGCACGTAGCCGAAGGCGAACATGCCGGCCGCGATCACGACCAGCTTGCCGACCATCTTGGCGTTTTCGCGGTGCAGGCTCATGGCAGTCGGTGCATTGTTCAGCGGGACATCAGCACGACCTTGACCATGAACCCGACGAAGAAGACGACGGCCACGGAGGCAAGGATCAATGCCATCCGCAGGTTGCTCTTCTTTTGTTCGGGCGTCATGGGCATGGCATCAACCGATCACGCGGGTTGCCGTGGCGTCCAGCTTGGGCGGGTTTTCAAAGGTGTGGAACGGTGCAGGCGATGGCACTTCCCACTCCAGGCCTTCGGCTCCGTCCCAGGGCTTGGCGGGGGCCTTTTCGCCCTTGCCGCGCATCGCGGGGACCACCACGGCCAGGAAGAAGTACACCTGCATCAGGCCGAAACCGAACGCACCCACCGAAGCGATGGCGTTGAAGTCTGCGAACTGCATGGGGTAGTCGGCATAGCGGCGGGGCATGCCGGCCAGGCCCAGGAAGTGCATCGGGAAGAACGTGATGTTGAAGGTGATCAGCGAGCCCCAGAAGTGGATCTGGCCGCGCTTTTCGGAGTACATCACGCCGGTCCACTTGGGCAGCCAGTAGTAGACGCCAGCGAACATGGAGAACAGCGAGCCGGCCACCAGCACGTAGTGGAAGTGGGCCACCACGTAGTAGGTGTCCTGCAGCTGGATGTCGATGGGCGCCATGGCCAGGATCAGGCCCGTGAAGCCACCCATCGTGAACACGAAGATGAAACCCACTGCGAACAGCATGGGGGTCTCGAACGTCATGGAGCCGCGCCACATCGTGGCGATCCAGTTGAAGATCTTCACGGCCGTGGGCACGGAGATCAGCATGGTGGCGTACATGAAGAACAGCTGGCCCGTCACAGGCATGCCGGTCGTGAACATGTGGTGGGCCCACACGATGAACGACAGGATGGCGATCGACGAGGTGGCGTACACCATGGAGGCGTAGCCGAACAGCTTCTTGCGGGCGAACGCGGGCACGATCTGGCTGATGATGCCGAAGGCCGGCAAGATCATGATGTACACCTCGGGGTGGCCGAAGAACCAGAAGATGTGCTGGTACATCACCGGGTCGCCGCCGCCGGCGGGGTTGAAGAAGCTGGTGCCGAAGTGGCGGTCCGTCAGCGTCATGGTGATGGCGCCAGCCAGCACGGGCATCACGGCGATCAGCAGGTAGGCGGTGATGAGCCAGGTCCAGGCGAACATGGGCATCTTCATCAGCGTCATGCCGGGGGCGCGCATGTTCAGGATGGTCACGATGATGTTGATCGAGCCCATGATGGACGAGGCACCCAGGATGTGCATCGCGAAGATGCCGGCGTCCATGGAGGGGCCCATCTGCAGCGTCAGCGGTGCGTACAGCGTCCAGCCGGCAGCGGGTGCGCCACCGGGCATGAAGAACGAGCTCACGAGCATCAGCGCCGCAGGAATCATCAGCCAGAAGCTGAAGTTGTTCATGCGCGCGAAGGCCATGTCGGAGGCGCCGATCTGCAGCGGGATCATCCAGTTCGCAAAGCCCACGAAGGCCGGCATGATGGCGCCGAACACCATGATCAGGCCGTGCATGGTGGTGAGCTGGTTGAACAGCTCGGGATTGACCAGTTGCAGGCCGGGCTGGAACAGCTCGGCGCGGATCAAGAGGGCCAGGATGCCGCCCACCATCAGCATGGTGAAGGAGAACAGCAGGTACAGCGTACCGATGTCTTTGTGGTTGGTGGCGAACACCCAGCGGCGCCAGCCGGTGGGACCATGGTGGCCATGGTCGTCGTGTGCGTGGTCGCCAGCGTGCCCGTGGTTGTCGAGAACTGCGCTCATGTTGGATTCCTCAATCAATACGTAGGGCGATGATTACTTGCCGCGCTGGGCCACGATTTCAGCCGGCTGCACCAGCTGTCCGGTCTTGTTGGACCAGGAGTTCTTCGTGTAGGTCACCACAGAGGCGATATCGGTATCGCTGAGCTGCGCCCAGGAAGGCATCGCACCATTGGCCGCGCCCTTGAGCAGGATCTGGATCTGCTTGGCGTGGTCGGCGTCGAGCACGATGGCCGAGCCGTCCAGTGGCTTGATGGGGCCGGCGCCCTTGCCGTTGGCCTGGTGGCAGGCTGCGCAGTTGGCGGCGTACACCTTCTCGCCGCGCTTCATGATGTCGTCCATCGTCCAGACCTTGGTCGGGTCGTCCAGCTTGGCGGCGGCCTTCTTCTTCTGGTCGGCCACCCACGCCGTGTAGTCCTCGGCGGAGACGACCTTCACGTGGATGGGCATGTAGGCGTGTTCCTTGCCGCACAGCTCGGCGCACTGGCCGTAGTAGTCGCCGATCTTCTCGGCGCGGAACCAGGTGTCGCGCACGAAGCCGGGGATCGCATCCTGCTTGATGCCGAAGGCGGGCACCATGAACGCGTGGATCACGTCGTTGGCGGTGGTGATGATGCGGATCTTCTTGTTGACCGGCACCACCATCGGGTTGTCGACCTTGAGCAGGTAGTTGGCGGGCGCTTCCTTGACGTTGCCGCTGTCGGACATCACGCGGTGGCTGCTGTCCAGCGTGGAGATGAAGGCCAGGCCCTCGCCTTCGCCGGTGATGTAGTCGTAGCCCCACTTCCACTGGTAGCCCGTGGTCTTGATGGTGAGGTCGGCGTTGGTCGTGTCCTTTTGCGCCACCAGCACCTTGGTCGCCGGCAGGGCC
Source organism: Acidovorax sp. Leaf191 (assembly GCF_001424425.1). Taxonomy (GTDB): domain Bacteria; phylum Pseudomonadota; class Gammaproteobacteria; order Burkholderiales; family Burkholderiaceae_C; genus Acidovorax. Next base: position 410,622 of record NZ_LMPT01000018.1, on the reverse strand, counting down.
ATCAGGATCACGATGATGAAGGGGACGATGGTCCAGACCACTTCGACAGTGACGGACTCATGGAAGTTGGCCGCCTTGGCACCCTTGGAGCGGCGATGTTTCCAGATCGAGTAGAACATCACGGAGAACACTGCCACGAAGATCACCGTGCAGATGATCAGCATCATCCAGTGCAGGAAATGCTGCTCTTCTGCGATCTTGGTGACGGGCGGGGCCAGGTTCAGCTGGTTGACTGCGGGGCCGCCAGGCAGGTCCTGAACGGCATGGGCTACGGAACCTACCCATGCACCGGCAATCAGCAGCAGAGAAGCCAGCTTGTTGGAAATGCTCTTCATAGTTCTCACTTACTTCTAAGCCTCAATTTAACCAATCCCCTGTGTGCGCCTGCGTGGGGTCAGGCTGCGCGCAAGGCCATGCGGATCTCCGATGCCAGGGCCGGGCGAAGCTCGGGGCGCACGTAACGCCCCACGTCTATCGACCGTCCTTGGCCAGACAAGGTGATCAGCGATCGGTCGCCGGTCTTGGGTTCCACACGGACCCAGTGCCGGTCGAATTCGGCGCGTTTCAGCTTGCCTGCTGTCTCCTGCTCCACCACCAGGCGCGAGCCCTGCAGTGAAATCCTCTCGCCGTCGGCCGCATGACGTCCGTACATGGCGAATGCCCATCCAACAACCACTATCTCCAGCCATGCGAACGGCATGACCAGCCGGGCTCCGAGCATCCAGAAAAAAGTCGCAATGCCCAGTGATACCGAACACAGCGACAGGTACATCCACCCCATCTGCGCGGGGGTGACCGAGCAGTTGCGAGCCAGGCGCCAATCGATGCGCTGGCCCGAGACAGTGGCAAAACGAAAGATCAAGCCTGTCACCGGTGGTGCTCACAAGACCGGCGACTGCCGCCGCACCAGCAAAAATACCGGTGCTGCATGCGCAGCCGCCACGTTGCGCGGGAGGATGTGCCCGAAATCCCAATAACCCTGAATTGTACCGTGCCTTGTTCCACATCATTGACACGCTGTTGCAAGTGAAGGCCATACCCCCATATGGGTGCGCCGCCGTCGCAACACTCTCGAAAAGCAAGTCTGGAAAACCCTGTGCGGGTCTGCCCCGTCAGGGGTTGCGCGGCCCGCCGTTGTGACTGTCCTTGCTGCCCTGGCGCAGCATGGCGCGCATGTCCTGCAGCGACACGGCGCTGCTCTCGCTCACGCGCAGGCGGGGCGCGGGCTTGAAGGCGTGGCCGTAGATGATCTCGAAGTTCAGTGCCAGCTGCCCGCCTTCCGCCGGGTCGGACAGCCGCTCTGCCAGCGCCTCGTACAGGCGGTCCCGCCAGCGCCGGCCGCGCAGCGCGCCGAAGCGCTCGGGATGCAGATTGCAGCCGAGTTCGCGCAGCTCCTGCACCAGCCGCTCGGGCGTGGCAAAGGTCAGCCGGATGCGCTCCATGTCCATCACGGGCTCTGCGAAGCCGGCGTGCACCAGCATGTCGCCCCAGTCGTGCATGTCCGTGAAGGCATGGCCTGCCGGCGGCCAGCCCAGCGCGGCGTAGACGGCATGCAGTTCGCGCAGGGTGTCCGGGCCCAGGCACGAGAACATCAGGTAGCCGTCCACAGCCAGGGCACGGTGCCACTGGCCGATCAGCGCCTGCGGGTCGGCGGCGGTGTGCAGCGCCATGTTGGCCCACAGCATCTGAACGCTTGCATCCGGCGGCATGCCGAACTGCGGGCTGCCCGCACCCCAGCGCGCGGGGCTCCACCAGGGCTTGGCCAGGGAATGCTGCGCTGCGCCGTCATGCCGGGGCGCGCTTTCGTAGACCTGGCAACGTGCCTTGGGATAGCGGGCACTCACCAGCGCATGGCCCTGCAGGCCGCCGCGCAGGGCGTCCCAGTGGCACCAGGATTCGGGGGGCTTGCGTATCCACTGCAGGCGGTCTTCCATGCGGCGCGCCACTTCTTCGTGCAGCCAGGGCGATGTGGCGGGCGCAGCCGCATGCCAGCGGGCTGCGGCGGTGGGGTCGATGGTGGGGGGACGCTCGGAAGACATGGAGGGGTGTGCACGGGGACGCGCGAGTATATTGATTCATGCTCTTCAAGGCCCTTCTAGGGATTTCCCGCCGCACGCGCGCGTCGGCCGCCCACATTCCCAGCCAGTGCGCGGTGTGCCATGCCTGGCCGTCGCAAAGGGTGTGCAATGCCTGCGCCGCGCGGTTCGCCCAGCCGGCTGCACGCTGCCAGCGCTGCGCCCTGCGCGTGCCGGACGGAGTCGCCGTCTGCGGGGCCTGCACGCTGCACCCTCCGCTGTTCGATGCCTGCATCGCAGCGGTGGACTACGCCTACCCCTGGGCGAACATACTGGGCGACTTCAAGTTCCGGGGCGATGCAGGGTGGGCGGCCACGCTGGCGACACTGATGCGCAGCACGCCCTGGATCGAACCTGCGCTGGAGGCCGCCGACCGCGTGCTGCCCGTGCCGTTGTCCACCGACCGCCTGCGCGAGCGGGGCTTCAACCAGTCGGCGCTGCTGGCGCGGCAGCTGGCTGGCGCCAAGGCCGACGCGCTCACCCTGCTGCGCATCCATGCCACCGAAGCCCAGAGCAGCCTGCCGCGCGCGCAGCGCCTGCGCAACCTCCACGGCGCCTTTGCAGTGGAACCGGCACGCGCCGCCCGCCTGCAGGGCCAGCGCGTCGTGCTGCTGGACGACGTGATGACCACCGGAGCGACCCTGCATGCCGCCACACAAGCCCTGCGCGAAGCCGGCGCGGCGCACGTCACGGCCATCGTGCTGGCCCGCACCGGGGCCGACTGACGGGATACTTTTGATTACCAGCGGTTGCTCAACTCACACTTGCGACGATGACAATAGGGGCCTATGTTCCATATCGTCCTCGTCGAGCCCGAGATCCCGCCCAACACGGGGAATGTGATTCGCCTGGCGGCCAACACGGGCTGCACGCTCCATCTGATCGAACCCCTGGGGTTCTCGATGGACGACCGGCAGATGCGCCGTGCCGGGCTGGATTACCACGAATACGCCCAGGTGCAATGCCACGCCGGGTGGACCGCCTTCCTGCGCGACGCGCAACCGGACCCGGCGCGCATGTTCGCCATGACCACGCACGGCTCGCAGCCGGTGCACTCCACCCCGTTCTTCCTGAGCGACTGGCTGGTCTTCGGCGCCGAGACGCGCGGCCTGCCGCCCGAGCTGCGCGACAGCTTCCCGCCCGCCCAGCGCCTGCGCCTGCCCATGGTGGCGGGCCAGCGCAGCCTGAACCTGTCCAACGCGGTGGCGGTGACCGTGTTCGAGGCGTGGCGCCAGAACAGCTTCGCCATGCCCGATGGCGGCATCGAAGTGGAACCTGAAGGTACGATCATCAGCGGCTTTGCGCAGCTGAGCTGATCCAGGCCGGCTCCGCTTGCGGCAAAGCGCCCGGACTGCACGGCCTGGGCTCAAGACAGGCCGCACCAGCACGGTAGTGGCACCGCGCATTACCCCGGCACGTTGGAGTTTGAACAAGGCAGGCAAAACGCCTTGCCTGGCTTGCCTGCCTTGCCTCGCCCGGTCCAATCCATCCCAGCCAGGACCTGGGGATCCTCTGCACGCATCGAGCTGCCACGTGTGCGCTGCGGATCGGGATGGAGTACAAGGCGCAAAACGCAGCCATAGCCATAGCCATAGCCATAGCCATAGCCGTAGCCGTAGCCATAGCTATAGCTATAGCTATAGCTATTGCGAGTATTGGCAACGCCGCAGGCCGCCCGAGACCGCAGATGCACACGGCGCGATGATTCGTGCAGAGGGTCCCTAGCTCTTCTGGCGCTGCTGCTCCGCCATCGCCAGCGGCACCTGCTCGCTGAGGAAATCCAGAAACACCTTGGTGCGTGCCGGCAGCATGCGGCCCGAGGGCAAAGCAGCGTAGACGGTGTAGCGCGAGAAGATCCACGCGGGCAGGATGTGCACCAGCTCGCCCCGTGCGAGGTGCTCTTCCGCCAGCAGGCGCGAAGTGACGGCCACGCCGGCACCGTCCACGGCGGCGCGCAGCAGCAGCTCGGTGCTCACGGACTGCAGCACCGCGGGCATGTCGATTTCCTGCGCGGGCTGCTTGCCGCTGAGCGACTGCAGGCGCAGCTTGCGCCCGGGCCCCGCTTGCGAGCGCGCGGCCATGCCCGAGTCGCGCAGGTGGTCGTGGTGCACCAGGTCCTGCGGTTCGCGCGGAATGCCGCGGCGCTCCAGGTAGTCCGGCGATGCGACCACGATCGCTTCGCCCTGCAGCAGGGGCCGCGCCACGATGTTGGCGTCGAAGTCCTCGCCCGCGACCATGATGGTCACATCGAACTCGTCCACGCGGGCCATCGCGAAAGCGTCGATGCTGATGTCCAGCATCAGCTTGGGGTAGTGGGCATGCCACAGCGCCACCATGGGCGCGAGGAAATTGCTGGCCAGCACGGGCGCTGCCACGATGCGGATCGTGCCGCGCAGGTCGCGCGTGCTGGCGGCGGCCGCGGCTTCGGCGTCATCGATCTCGTGCAGGATGGTGTGCACGCGCTGCAGGTACGACTCCCCCGCGTCGGTGAGCGCCAGCTTGCGCGTCGTGCGCTGCAGCAGGCGCGTGCCCAGGTGCTGCTCCAGCTCGGCCACCATGCGGGTGACCACCGGGGGCGACATGTCCATGGCGCGGGCGGCGGCGGCAAAGCCGCCCTCCTCCACCACGCGCTCGAAGACTTTCATGGCTTGCAGACGGTCCATGGTTCAAGCCTCCTGCCTAAAAACACGAGCGTCTAACGAGAGCGCAGTCCGTGGAACACGCGCGATCCAGGCCAGCGACCGCCGCGCAAGGGCCGCCCCGCCGCGCTGGCGGTGTCCCCCTTCCCGAATGGCGCAGCCATTCGAGAGAAGGGGAAAGCGGCACAGCCGCTCAGGGGGTTGTCCTTCTACGCCGGAGCGCCGAAGTTGCGCGCCAGCGATTCCGCCACGCACACCGGCTTGTCGCTGCCCTCGCGCTCCACGGTCACCAGCCACGTCATCTGCATGCCATCGGGCGCCACGGGCTCGGCGGCCTGCAGCGTCAGGCGCGCACGCAGGCGGCTGCCCACCGGCACCGGCGCGGTGAAGCGCACCTTGTTGAGCCCGTAGTTCACGCCCATGCGCGAGCCCTCGATGGCCAGGCCCGTCTCGAAGAACTGCGGGATCAGCGACAGCGTGAGAAACCCGTGCGCGATCGGCGCGCCGAACGGCCCGGCCTTCGCACGCTCGGGGTCCACATGGATCCACTGGTGGTCGCCCGTGGCCTGGGCGAACAGGTTGACCTGTTCCTGCGTGATGGTGATCCAGTCGGTCACGGCGACCTCCTGGCCGACGCTGGCGCTGACTTCGGAGTAGGAGCGGAAGATTTTCATCGCCCCAATGTAGCGCCGCACCCGGGCGCGCCTTGTCTGGCGCGGGACAGCAGGTGTTTTCCCGCAGGATTTCTTGGTTCACAGCGTCCTTCAAAACCGCGTCCGTCATGCGTTGAGCCAGGTGCGGATGCCTTGCCATTGCTCCAGGTCCCGCGCCACACGGCCCGGCGCCACGTCGAACAGCGTGAGGCCGTGCGCCGCCAGGTGCACATAGTTCTGCGTGTCGCGCAGATAGCCCAGGACCGGAAACCCGAGGTTGTCCACGAAGTGGTGCAACTGCTCGGCCGCCTTGGTGCGCCCATCCACCCGCATGCCCACGATGCCCACTGGCACGCCCGCTGCGTGGCGGTGCTCGGCCAGTTGGTCCAGGAAGCTGCGCGTGGCGAAGATGTCGAACACGCTGGGCTGCAGGGGCACGATGACCTTGTCGGCCAGCTTGAGCACGTCGTTCAGCCGCCAGCCGTGCAGACCGGCGGGGGTGTCCAGCACCGCGTGCGTGGTGCCCTTGGGCGGGCGGCTGATCACGTCCGAGCTGGCATCCCAGGCGCCGATGGTGCGTGCGGCCGGAGGCCGCAGGCCCAGCCACAGCTTGGCGGACTCCTGCCGGTCCGTGTCGCCCAGGATCACGGGGTGCCCCTGGCTCGCAAAGTAGCCCGCGATGTTGGTGGACAGCGTGGACTTGCCCACGCCGCCCTTGGGATTGGCGACAACGATCACTGGCATGGCGAGCTCCTTCGAATCTTTGGGTTCATGAAAACTACAAGCCAAATCGTGCCCTACCGCTTGATGGATAGGCGCTAGCAGCTATTAAATTCAGAGCAAAACCGTGCAGACCGCACGGACCGCACAGACCACCTGCACGGCGGCGCTGCAGCCACCCGGGGCGGTCCGCCCTCAGGCGTGCTGCCCGCCCCGCTTCACAAAGAACAGCCCCGCACCCACCGCCATCAGCAGCCCGCCGAACACCCGGTTCTGCGTGCGCACGGCCCGCGCACTGCGCATGAGGCGGCGCAACGCGCTGGCCCCGAAAGCGTAGCCGTGCATCACCACCACGTCCACCGTCAGCGTGGTGGCGGCCATCACCAGCAGTTGCGTCCACAGCGGGCGCGTGTCGGTCATGAACTGTGGCAGCACGGCCACCATGAAGATGATGCCCTTGGGGTTGGTGGCATTGGTCAAAAAGCCCGTCAGGCAGCGCTTTTGCCAGGTGCCCGCCGACGCGGCCTCGTCGCCCTGCACGGGCGACGCATCGCCCGCGCGCCATTGGTTGAAGCCGACGTAGATCAGGTAGCAGGCGCCCAGCACCTTCACGATGCTGAAGGCCACCTCGGACGCCAGCAGCAGCGAGCCCACACCCGCGCCTGCGACCAGCAAGATCAGCAGCAGCCCCAGCTGCAGGCCCAGGATGGTGGCGCCCGTCTTGCGCACGCCGTACGACAGGCCGTGGCTCATCGACAGCACGGCGCCGGAGCCCGGCGACACCGCTATCAGGCACGATGCCGCAAAAAACGCCAGCCAGGTCTGCAAGTCCATGAGGTCACACCAAGAGAAAGCCAAGAGGGGCCCGCATCTTAGCAACGCGGCCTGCCTGGCGGCTTGACGCAGGCAAAAACAGCCGCTCGCGCTCAGCCATCCAGCGCAAGCAGCTATCAAAACAGAAGCACGCCGGTGGACTGCCGCGCAACCACGTCAGGCTGGTGCAGTAAACACGGCACACCCGCTGCCGCGCGGCCTCAGCGGTGCCAAAATCCATGCCATCCGTACGCCTTTAGCACGGGCATGCGGACGTGCGGCCTCAAGCCCCGCACAGGCCCGCTCGTACGTTCCGCACACGCTCCCCCACACCTTGAGCAGGCCACGGCTTTGGCCGTCGCCCCAGCCTTTATTCAGACATGGAACACGCCCCTACCTGGCTCACCTACGGCTTCCTGTACCTCACCGCCGCGGTGCTGGCCGTGCCCATTGCCAAGGCGCTGGGCCTCGGGGCCATCATCGGCTACCTGGCGGCGGGCATCGCCATCGGGCCCTGGGGCCTGGGGCTGGTGAGCAACGTGCAGGACATCCTGCACTTCGCTGAATTCGGCGTGGTGTTGATGCTGTTCCTCGTCGGGCTGGAGCTGCAACCGAGCCGCCTGTGGGCGCTGCGCCGCCCCATCTTCGGCACGGGCTCCGCGCAGGTGCTGGGCTGTGCGGCCGTGCTGTTTGCGCTGGGCGCCGTGGCCGGTCTGCCCTGGCGCGTGAGCCTGGTGGGCGCCCTGGGCCTGGCCTTGTCATCCACCGCCATCGCGCTGCAGTCGCTGGCCGAGCGCAACCTCATGCGCACCCAGAGCGGGCAAGCGGGCTTCTCCATCCTGCTGTTCCAGGACGTGGCGGCCATCCCCATCCTGGCGCTGCTGCCGGTGCTGGGCGCCGCTGCGGGCGACGGCGCGGGCCACACGCCGGGCGAGATGGCGCTGGAGGTGCTCAAGATCGTGGGCGTGATCGCCGCCATCATCCTGGGCGGGCGCCTGCTGCTGCGCCCCGTGCTGCGCTGGATCGCCAAGAGCAACACGCCCGAGATCTTCACCGCCGCCGCGCTGCTGCTGGTGGTGGGCATCGCCTACCTGATGGTGATGGTGGGCCTGTCGATGGCGCTGGGCGCCTTTCTGGCCGGCGTGCTGCTGGCCGACAGCGAGTACCGGCGCGAGCTCGAAGCCGACATCGAGCCCTTCAAGGGCCTGCTGCTCGGGCTGTTCTTCATCGCCGTGGGCATGAGCATCGACTTCGGCGTGATCCTGCGCTCGCCCGGCCTCATGGCCGCCATCCTGGTCGGCTTTCTCGCAGCCAAGGCGATCGTCATCTACACCCTGGCCAAGCTCGTCAACATCCCCTACCAGGAGCGCCCGGTGTTCACGCTGCTGCTGGCCCAGGGCGGCGAGTTCGCTTTCGTGGTGTTCCAGGCCGCCGCCGGTGCCAGCGTGTTCCCGGCCGAGACCGCATCGCTGCTGATCGGCGCGGTGGCGCTGTCGATGCTGATCAGCCCGCTGCTGCTGGTGGTGCTCGACCGGGCGCTGCTGCGCCGCTACGCACACGTCAAGGCCCCCGCGGCCGAGGAAATCTCCGAACCGCAAGAGGCGCCCATCATCATCGCGGGCTTCGGCCGCTACGGGCAGATCGTCTCGCGCGTGCTGCTGGCGCAGGGTTATCGCACCACCGTGCTGGACCACAGCGTGGAGATGCTGGAAGTGGCGCGCACCTTCGGCTACCGTGTGTTCTACGGCGACGCGACCCGCCTGGACCTGCTGCGCATCGCTGGCGCCGAGCACGCCCGCATCCTGGTGGTGGCGGTGGACGACGCCGAGCAATCCCTCAAGATCGCCAAGCTGGCGCGCGAGCACTTCCCCCACCTGCAGATCGTGGCCCGCGCCCGCGACGTCACCCACTGGAACAAGCTGCGCGACGCAGGCGTGACGCTGGTGCAGCGCGAGCTGTTCGAGTCCAGCCTGCAAAGCGCGCACACCGTGCTGGAACTGATGGGCCTGACACCCGCCGAAGCCACCGCCATCGCCCAGCGCTTTCGCGCCCACAACATCGCGCTGGCCGACCGCATGTACCCCCACCACAAAGACCGCGCCAAGTTCATCGCCGTGGCGCGCGAAGGGCGCAACCAGTTCGCGGAGCAGATGGCGAGGGAGCGGCAGGAGAGCGCGGCGCTGGATTCTGCGGGTGGCGCGTATCCGGGGTATGGCGCAGAGCAGGTCGGCGAGGGAGACGGTGCGATCGCTAGCACGCAAAATGGGGATAAAAACCGGTCTTAGCCCTGTCCGTCAAGCGCTGATAGCTATCTATTTGATAGTTATCCACGTCTTTAAAAAACGACAACATCACCTTCTGCTTCAACCACCCGCATCGACATTGACCTCTAGATTGGCGCGTAAATCTATTTCGCGCCCATTAATTTGGCGCGTAAAATAATTTCGCGCCATTTTTTAGTTGGCGCCCACCGCATGCGACACCCACGTACGCTGCGCACCAAATCGTGGATCCAAGCAAGGGCGCTTTGGCCCCAACGCTAAAGAATCAGCGGCCGGCAGGCTCCAGCGTCAGGACATGCAGCACCGCACGCTGATCCGGTACGACCTCGACATCGGTCCAACCGCCCGCGCCAGCCGAACGCGCATGGCCCCGTGTGCAGGCCGCTACCAACGCCACCCCTGCCTGCGGCACCACGCTCAGGCGTACAGGGGGCGGCGTGCGGTCTTGTGCGCCCACGGCAATCTCGTAGCGCTTGGCGATGAACTGGGTAGAGCGTCCGAACCGTGTGCCCAGCGCGCGCAATGGCGCGTCCGCCAGGCAGTAGCGCTGGCGCAGGTTGGCTTTTGCGAGGGCCTGCTGCGTCATCAGCGCGTACCCGGGGCGCAGCCGGTAGCGGATGTCCAGCGTCTGGCCCGCGGGCAGCGCCACGCCCAGTGTGCGCTGCGCGCGCCACTGGGCGAGGTGGTCGGTGCCCGAGGTGCCCACCGCACCTGCGCGGACCAGTTGAGCGAGCAGGTCGGCAGAGATGCCTTCGGTGGGGACGAACGGGGGCGTGTCGGCGATCAGCCAGGGGTTGATGCCGGCCTGTTGCAGCAGGGTGGAGACATCGACGCCGCCCGCCACGGCCTTGACGGATTCCGTGACAGGAACCGGCTGCCCAGCACGGAGCACCTGCAACTCGGGAAAGTGGCGGTCCGGGTACGTTTCCGAATCCCCCAGCCAGCCGAACAGCGGGCCTTGAATCAACCATTGCGCCGGGCCTGGCAGCGTGGGCTGCGCCGTCAGCGAGACCGTCACCTCACTCCCTTCCATGCGCACCGCACTGCGGGCCACCACACTGCGCTGGGGGCCGTCCTGCGGCGCCGAAAGCATGCGGGGGGCGACACCCTCGCTGGTGTCGTCGGCCAGGGCGGCATGCGCCAGACACAGGCTGCCGATGGCTCCTGCGGCGCAGCGGGCAGCCCATCTCCAATGCGTATCACCCACAGCCAGTGCGACGGTCACGATGTGCTTTCTGATACCAATGGCTATTTGAAAGATTCGCCTGCCAACAGAGCAAGGACGCGGGGATAAGGCCGTCACCACTCCACAGACGGATGTGAGGTGGCAATAGGTGGCTTGGCAGGACTGTTCACTCAACACTCAACATTCAGCATTCAGAGCGCGTTCGTACACCGCAAGGTCGGCTGGCGAAAAGCAGCAAAACAGGACTTCCTTCAAGGTTTCGACTTGTTGGGAAGTTTCACGGACAGTCGCCACGGCCAGGTGGGCGGCAAGCTCGACCGGATAGCCGTAGATGCCGGTGCTGATACTGGGGAATGCCAGCGACGAAACGCCATTCGCTGACGCCAGTTCCAATGACCGCCGGTAGCAAGACGCCAGCAGCTCAGGCTCGCCATGGGTTCCTCCGCGCCACACCGGCCCGACCGTATGAATGATGTGCCGCGCGGGCAGCCGGTAGCCTTTGGTGATTTTTGCTTGCCCCGTTTTGCAGCCGCCCAGCAGCCTGCATTCGTGAACCAGATCCGGGCCAGCAGCGCGATGGATGGCTCCGTCCACGCCCCCACCCCCCAACAGGGACGAGTTCGCAGCGTTGACGATCGCGTCCACGTGCAACGAAGTGATGTCAGCTTGAATCGCGCGTAAAACGATGGGCATCAAAAAACAATCTGAACGGAGAAGTGGTCGCGACGGAGCAGGGCACAAAAAAAGTCGATGCGCTAGTTTGCCAATCTTTGCGCAGCCAGGGCTCTCAACCGCTTCTTCGCGGCAGGGTTCAATATATTGCGATGGGCCAACTCACCCCCCCGCCATCGACTTGCCGCAGCATGAACTGCTGATGCAGCATCGGATTCGGTGCCGGCGATGGACCCCAAACGATAACTATTCGCATTAGAATCCCACTCCTCAGCCAGCCAGCGTCCCCGGATAGAGAAACGCGAGCCAGTGCCCCTTCGCGTTTTGCCCACTCTCCAACGGGACTTTCATGTCTTTCCAGCCCTCCTGCGCGGCCCTGGCGTCCAGCGCTGCACGCACGTTTGCGTCTCCCACTCCATCGGCCCGCAAGGCCCGCCTGTTCGCCCTGACCCCGCTGGCCCTGTGCCTTGCTCATGCTGCGATGGCGCAGCAGGCCCCCGCGCCCGCCGTTGAACCGACATCCAACGCCAACGCTACCGCCCCCCAGCTGCAAGAAGTCCGCATCAACGCCAGCACCGAAAAGGACATGGGCTTTGCCCCGGTCGAGGCCCAGACCGCCGGCAAGGCGCCCATGCGCCGGCTGGAGACGCCGCAGTCGGTGAGCGTGGTCACGCGCGAGCAGATGGAGTCGCGCCAGATCGTGAACGTGCAGCAGGCGCTGCAAACCGTGGCGGGCGTGAGCCCCGTCAACTTCGGGCGCCGGGGGTTTGACGACATCAACATCCGCGGCTTTCGCTCTACCGAATCCATCCTGGTCGACGGCCTGGTGCAAAGCCCCGGCATGTGGGCCAAGCTGCAGCCCTACGGCTACGAGCGCTTCGAGGTGCTCAAGGGTTCGGCGTCGGTGCTGTACGGCCAGGTGCAGCCCGGCGGCATCGTCAACGCGGTGAGCAAGCGGCCCAAGAAGGACGCGCTGAACGAAGTGGGCGTCGAGGTGGGCAGCTTCGGCCAGCGCACGCTGCAGGCCGACGTGAACAAGCCGCTGTCCGAATCGGGCAAGACGGCGCTGCGCATCAATGCCCAGGTGTCCAACGCCGACGACCCCACCCAGTTCGTGTACCGCAAGGACCGGTGGTTCGCGCCCTCGCTCTCCATCGACCTGGGCGCGCAGACCGACCTGGTGCTGTTTGCCACCTACAGCCGCAGCGAGTGGATGCGCCAGCAGGGCATCACGCCATATGGCACGCTGCTGCCCAACCGCAACGGCACGCTGTCCCGCACGATGTTCACCGGCGACCCTGCCTTTGGCGTGTACGACGTGGAGAGCACCACGCTGGGCTATGCGCTGGAGCACAAGGTGTCCGACGCGATGACCTTCCGCCAGAACGTGCGCTACGAGACCGAGAAGGGCACGGGCAACTTCGTCTCCAACCAGGCGCTGCAGGCCAACCAGCGGCTGCAGAACCGCCAGGCCTCGCGCCAGTACATGGACTACGACCTGCTGGCCACCGACACCTCGCTGCTCACGCGCTTCGAGGCGCTGGGCGCCAAGCACCAGATCGTCACGGGCCTGGACGTGCGCAGCGGCCACAGCCTGCTGGCCAGCCGCACCTGCCGCATCGGCGCGCTGGATTTGTTCGCGCCCGTCTACGGCATGCAGGCCGTGTGCCCCACGGCGCTGACCAGCGACGCGCCCGCCAAGCTCACCGTGGCTGGCTTGTATGCGCAGGACCAGATCAAGTTCGGCCAGGGCTGGACGGCCCTGGTGGGCCTGCGCCGCGACTGGTCCACCAACGACACCGACAACCGCGTGACCAACACGCAGACGCGCCAGAAGGACAGCGCCACCACGCTGTCCGCCGGCCTGGTGTATGAGTTCAAGCCCGGCTGGGCCGCGTACGGCAGCTACGGCGAATCCTTTCTGCCCCAGTCGGGCCTGACGTTTGCAGGCTCGCCTTTCGTGCCCGAGACCGGCAAGCAGTGGGAGGCCGGCGTGAAGTACGAGTCGCCCAATGGCCAGCTCACCGGCGCCCTCGCCGTCTTCGACCTGGTGCGCGAAAACGTGACCACGGCCGACCTGGCAAACACCGGCTTCAGCGTGCAGACCGGCCAGCAGCGTGCGCGCGGCCTCGAGGTGGAACTGGGCGCAGACATGAAGAACGGCTGGAAGCTGACCAGCGCCTACACCTACACACAGACCAAGGTCACGCGCGACAACAACGCCGCCATCGTGGGCCTGCCGCTGAACCTCACGCCGCGCCACACCCTCACGGCCTGGGCCACCTACAAGCTGCCAAAGGTCCAGCGCATCACGCTGGGCATGGGCGGGCGCTATGTCAGCGAGCAGATCGGCTCCTACCCGTTCACGCTGCCGTCGTATGTGGTGGCGGATGCGTCCATCAGCTACGCGGGCGACAACTACCGCGTGACGGCCGGCGTGAAGAACGTGTTCAACAAGGCGTACTACGACGGCGCGATCAACGCCAACGTGGTCTCGCCCGCGTTGCCCCGCAGCTTCAACCTGGGCGTGACGTACTTCTTCTGACCGCAGCGCCATCACTCCGCCACCGCCAGCCGACCATGACCAGCCAGCGCACCCTGAATCGCCTTTTCGTCCTGCACTCCTGGGCGGGCATCGTCACGGGGCTGCTGCTGTTCATCGTGTGCTTCTCGGGCGCGGTGGTGGTGTTCAAGAACGAGATCGACCTGTGGGCCAACCCGTCGCTGGCGCAGTTGCCACGCTCTGACAAACCTGCCTCGCTCGACGCAGTGCTGACCCAGCTGCACACCCGCTACCCCGGCGCCACGGTGGAGACCATCGCGCTGCCCGATGCGGTCAACCCGAGCTACTTCGCCTTCGTGCGCGAGCGCGGCGCGCCGGCCAGCACGCGGACCAAGGTGGCACTGCGCTCGGACACGGGCGCGGTGGTGGGCCCGGTGGACAGCCAGCTCGGCCAGTACCTGCGCATGCTGCACGTGTTCCTGTTCTTCGGGCCGCGGTGGATCGTGGGCTTTCTGGGCGCAGCCATGCTGGTGCTCATCGTCACGGGCATCGTCATCCACCGCAAGATCCTGGCCGAGCTGTTCACCCAGCGCTGGGGCCGCAGCTTTCGCGTGGTCATGTCCGACCTGCACAAGTCCGCGGGCATCTGGGGTTTGTTCTTTCACATCCTGATCGCGACCACGGGCGCATGGATGGGCCTGGCGCCGCTGTTCGAGCAGGGCTACAAATACGTAAGCACCGTCAACAGCAACACCAGCGGCACCGATGCCGCCAAAGCCCCCAAGCCTGCGCGCAAGGCCGCGGGCGATGCCGCAGAGCCCGTGCGCATGCAGTCGCTCGATGCCCTGTACGCCACTGCGCAGCAGGCCGTGCCGGGGCTGGAGGCGCGCTACGTGTCGATGCGCCGCTGGGGGATTGATACCGCTGAGGCGGGCTTCACCGGCAACCTGAGCGACCACCTGGCCAGCACTGCGCGGGTGGACATCAACGCCGCCACCGGCGTGCCCCGGAAGGTGCACGACCCGCGCACGGCCGGCTTCTGGTCGCTGGTCAATGGCCTCATGGAGCCGCTGCACTTTGGTGACTTCGGCGGGCTGGCGCTCAAGTGGCTGTATTTCTTGCTGGGCATGACACCCGCGTTCCTGTCGATCTCGGGCACCTTGATCTGGCTCGACGCGCGCCAGCAACGCCGGCGCGAGGCCGAGGCCGCAGGCGGCGGCATCGCTGCGGCGAGTTGATGGTCATTGAACCGGTCACGCTGGGCCTGCGGAAGCGCCGCGCAAGGCTTCGACAGGCTCAGCCCGAACGGTATTGAATGATTGAAAGCCCGTCTTTGCGAGGCCCATCCACCCCCATGTCTACCTCCAGGCCCCCCATTCGTTTTTCTCCTTGACCATGCAACGCTTCTTCCTGGCCCTGCACGCCACCACGCCCGCCGCGCTCGTCGTGGCGGTGTTCGTGCATTTATGGGGGCCTTCCGGCATGCCGTCGCTGGCCCAGCGGCCGGTATGGGCGACGTGGGTGCTCATCGGCGCGTGGCTACTGATGTCGGGCATGGCCGCATGGGCGCTGCGCACGCTCGCGCTGTGGCGCGTGGCGCTGGGCGGTGCGGGTGCCATGCTGGCCATCGCCGGCGTCGTGGGCCTGGCGCTGGGCAGCGCGCACGCGGTGGGCATGTGCGCCAGCCTGCTCGCCGTGGGCCTGGCGTTTGCGGGCATCGCCGCCTTCATCGGGCCGCGGCGGGTGCAGGCCCACCGGCGCAAGGCAGCGCGCCACGCCACAGTGGCCACATCGGGCCCGGCAGCGCACCCGGTCGCTCCCCGTTCGCGCTGGCACCCGCGCGGCTGGGGCCGCCTTGTGGTGCCGGCGCATCTGCCCTTCTGGCTGAGCGGCCTGCTGGCTGTGGAGTCTTTCCGCCTGGCCCACATCGTGGCCACCGAACCCGCGCGCTCGTCCGGCATGCTGGGCCTGCTGCTCGCCTTCTTCATCGCCCTGCCCGCCGCCACGCTGCGCCACTGGGCGCCGCGCACCACCGTGCTGCTGTGGGCGGTGGCCGCGCTGGCCTATGGCGGCCTGGCGGCCAAGGCGGGGCTGGTGCAGTGGGCTGTGGCGTGTGCACTGTGCGCAGTGGCAGCCGGGGCCCCACTGCTGCTGCGCGCGCACCGGGCACTGCGCTGGCGGCGGACGGGCAATAACGCGCCGCACCCACCAGCCCCAGCGGCGGACCCTCACCCCCCGGAGGCTGCATGAACGAATTCACCGGCCTGTGCGCCGCAGTCGCTTCGCTGATGGCCCTGACCTGCTGGGCGCGCAGCGTGCCCACCCGCGCGTGGGGCGACGGCAGTCCCGCACCCCGCCGCGCCTGGGCCGTGGCACTGGCCACCGTCGTGCTGCAGGTGCTGACCGCGACTGCAGCGGCGGGGCTGGCGGCAGGGGTCGCCCTGGTGGTTGCCGCCTGGATGGTGCTGGGCTGGCTGCTGGTGCTGGCCATGAACCAGTGGCCCACTGCCAGCCTGCAGTGGGCTCGCCGGCTGGGCGCGCTGGGCGGCGTGGGCTGCGTGCTGGCGCTGGCGTGGCACTTCTTCTTCCAGACCTGAGCCTTCTTTCTTCAATCAAAAATGCCGCTACCGCTTGTTGAATAAGCGCTAGCAGCTACTATTTTTATAGCATCACAACCACGCACTGAATGCTGAGTGCCCACCCGGCGCCACGGCACAATCGCGGCCATGGACCAGTTGCTGCTCGACGCCCCCTGGGTGCACACCCTGCGCTTTCTTTTGGAGGTGGCTGCCACCATCGCGTTTGCACTCTCCGGCGTGATCGCTGCCGCGCGCAAGCGGCTCGACGCCGTGGGCGTGTGCGTGCTGGCCTTCGTCGCGGCCTTTGGCGGCGGCACGCTGCGCGACCTGCTGCTGGACCAGCGGCCCTTCTTCTGGATCCGCCACACCGGTTTTGTCTGGGGCATCCTGGCACTGTGCGTGGGCGCGATGCTGTTCATGCGCCAGCGCCACTTCGAGCCCACCCAGCGCGCCATGCTCGTGCCCGACGCCATCGGCCTCGGCTTGTTCGCAGCGGTGGGTGTCGACATCGCCACCGCCGTCGGCATGGAGCCGATCATCGCCGTGATGATGGGCGTGATCACCGGCGCCTTCGGCGGCGTGCTGCGCGACGTGCTGTGCAACGAAGTACCCCAGGCCTTCAGCGACCACCGGCCGTATGCGCTGTGCGCGTTTGCCGGTGGCTGGGCCGACGTGGCCCTGCGCCACCTGCACGCGCCCGACTGGGCTCCGCTGGTGGCGTGCGTGCTGCTCACCGCGGGCCTGCGCGGCCTGGCGCTGTGGCGCAACTGGGAGCTGCCGGCCTGGCGGGTGTGAGGCGCGGCCAGACGCTGTGTGGACGCTCCGCGGCATGCGATGCGGCACACTGGCCTGCCGCCCCCGTGACAGCTGAGCACCGCCGCTACCTGCACACTGGGCCACGAGGAGCCATCGAACCATGACGACCCCCGACCACCCCACCCCCGCCCACCTGCGCGCCACAGCGCTCATCGACAGCGACGCCCCGGCCGTGCAGGCCTTCGCGGCCGAGCATGCACGCGGCGCCACCGACCGTGAGCGTTCCGTCGCCCTGTACCTGGCCGTGCGCGACGGCTTCCGCTACGACCCCTACCGCATCGACCTGTCGCCCGAGGGCATGGCAGCCAGCAGCGTGCTGGCCCACGGCCACGGCTGGTGCGTGCCCAAGGCCGCGCTGCTCACCGCCGCGTGCCGCGCAGCGGGCATCCCCGCGCGCATGGGCTTTGCCGACGTGCGCAATCACCTCTCCACCGAGCGCATGCGCGAGACCATGAAGACCGACCTCTTCATCTGGCACGGCTACACGGACATCTGGCTCGATGGCCAATGGCGCAAGGCCACGCCGGCCTTCAACATCGAGCTGTGCGACCGCTTCGGGCTGCTGCCGCTCACGTTCGATGGCGAGAACGATTCGATCTACCACCCGTTCGACAAATCCGGCGCACGCCACATGGAGTACGTGCACCAGCGCGGCGCGTTTGACGACATGCCGCTCGCGCAGATCGTGGCGGATTTTCAGGCGGTGTACGGCGGCTGGCTCGACAGCGGCAGTGGTGCTAGCAGCAGCACCACCAGCGTGCTGCACGGCGCCAGCTTTGCCGACGATGTGGAGCAGGAGGCCGCGCGGTGACGTCCAACCCCTCCTCAGCGCACGCCCCGTCGCCGCAGATCCCCGATGGTTTCGTGGCGCTGGCCTCCGGTGGGCCGTTCATTGAGCACAACGGCCCGCTGTATGTGCGGCACGAGGGCGACATGGTGCGGTTCGGCTTTCGGGTGGAGCGCCGCCACGTCAACCCCATGAACAACCTGCACGGCGGCATGATGGCCAGCTTTTGCGACATGCTGCTGCCGCTGTCCGTGCACCGCAAGAGCACCGAGGTGGCCGACCGTTTTTTACCGACCATCAGCCTGCAGATCGACTACCTCGCCCCTGCCCCGCTGGGCGCGTGGGTGGAAGGCGAGGCCGATCCGCTGCGCATCACGCGCTCGCTGGTGTTTGCGCAGGGGCTGGTCACGGCCGATGGCGTTCCTTGCGCGCGGGTGAGCGGGGTGTTCAAGATCGGGCCGGCCGCGGCACACGACGCGGCGGAATGAGTGGCTGTGGGCGTGCAGGAAGCAGGAAGCGGGAAGCGGGAAGCGGGAAGCGGGAAGCGGGAAGCGGGAAGCGGGAAGCCGGAAGCCGGAAGCCGGAAGCCGGAAGCCGGAAGCCGGAAGCCGGAAGCCGGAAGCCGGAAGCCTATTTCCACATCACCTCTTCGACAGATTCATTCATAGATACATGATTTTGTCGATTTTCATTCATCTATGAATGAAAATAGGGTTTTCACAACAATACAGTGAAATTCATAGATGTCAGAAAATTCAATTCGCACTAACATCTATGAATGCCCGTTCAAAACACCAGGCCCACTGACCACCCCCAGGCTGTGCTGCAGCAGATCGAATGGCTGGCGCAGAATATCGTGATCGCGCGCAAGCGCCGCAAGGAAACGCAGGCGCAGTGGGCGCAGCGGCTGGGGGTGTCGCAACCCACCATGGCGCGCATCGAACGGGGCGACCCATCCGTCGCGATGGCGTCCTACGTCATGTGCATGTGGATCATCAACCCGGCCCTGGGCCTGGCTGACCTGGTTGCGCCGCAAAACGACATGGCCTCGCTGGAGCGGGAAGTGGCCCGGACCCGCAGCCGGCCCCAAGCCACCAGGGCTGCGGTGCAAGAGGCGTCCTCCACTGATGTGCGGCAAGGCCAGATGGGGTATTCGGAGCCGAAACCCGCAAAGGGAAAAACGGCCCAAGCCGAACCTCGGGCTTCTCACGTTGCGCGGGAAGCAACGACAAGTCCCTGGGGCCCACCACAGGATGACAACGTGCAGCGGGCCACGCAGGTAGCCGCTGGGCTGGGCATGTCCGATCACAAGACCAACAGCACCGCAGCGGGTTTGGCGGCCCTCATCGCCGGCCACAACAAGGTGCGGCCGTGAGCATGGCCGACGTCACCCCGCGCTCCTACCAGCCGCAGGACACGCTGTACGTGTGGGCGCTGGTCAACCCTGCCAACCCTGTTCTGGCGGGCGCTGTCAGCCTGTCGCAACTGGTGCCCAACTGCGCCACCTTCCACTACGCCGCAGACTGGTGGCAGTTTGCGCTGAGCGAAGACCTGCCCCTGCTGGCCGGCCAGATGTTCAGCGCTGGCCACAAGGACAGTGCGCCCGGCGCCATCGACGATGCCCGCCCCGACCGCTGGGGCGAGCGCATCATCCGCCACATCGACCGCCCTGCACGCCTGTCGATCCTGGAGATGCTGCTGTTCGCGGGGGACGACCGCTTCGGCGCTTTGGGCATCTCGACATCGGCCGACCACTACGTTCCCCGCCGCATCGGGCCGTACCCGCAGCTGCGCGACCTGGACGCCATGGTGCGGGCGGTGGAAGACGTGCAGTCCCAAGCCCCGGTCACCCCCGAAATCCAGCGCCTGGTGCAGCCCGGCGTGACGCTGGGCGGGGCCCGGCCCAAGGCGCTGCTGCAAACCGACAACGGCCCCTGCGTGATCAAGTTCAGCGAACTCGACGACACCGTGGACACGCCCCTCATCGAACACGCCACCATGACGCTGGCAGCGCAGGCGGGTATCCATGTCGCCACCACGGGTGTGCTGCCCATTGCATCGCGCCAGGCGCGCCCATCCAAACGCCATGCGCTGACGATCCAGCGGTTTGACCGTCTGCAGACCGAGGCACTGAACCTGCGCGTGCATTGCATTTCTGCCAAGACCGCGCTGGCGGCGGCGGGCCTGGCCGAGAGCTATGGCGCGCTGGCCACGGTACTGCTGCGCCAGGCCCACCCGGACCGCCACAAGGCCCTGCGCGAAGAGCTTTTCAGGCGCATGGTGTTCAACATCCTGATGGACAACACGGACGACCACGAACGCAACCACTGCCTGCGCCTGGGCTTTGATGGCTACTACGACCTGGCCCCGGCGTTCGACGTGGTGCCCACACTGCAGAACATGGGCTACCAGGCGATGGTGGTGGGCCGGCACGGGGCGCAGTCCACGCTGGACAACGCGCTGACCGACTTGAACGAGTTCGGCATCACACGGGCCCGGGCCATCGCATTGATCCAGGACGTCGCCCAGGTGGTAGCGCTGTGGCCCCGGCATTTTGTGCAGCATGGCGTCTGCCCCGCAGACATGGAGCAGCTCGCCGCCAGCATCGACCGCGATGCGCTCAGGCAGCAGCGCGAAGCTTTCTGCTGATCTGCCGTCGCAGAACGTTGCGCTGCACAGCGCTGCGCTGCTTTGCACTGCCACGCATCAAGCCACGCCCATCACCGCCACCACATGCTCCACAAACCGCGCCAGCTTGGGCAGCTGCCGCCGGTCCGGCGCATAGACCAGTTGCACGGCACGCGCCGCGGGCAGGCAGTGCTGCATCACCGGCACCAGCGCGCCGCGGGCCAGGTCGTCGGCCAGTAATACCTCGGGCTGCATGATCAGGCCCAGGCCGCGCAACGCGGCCTGGCGCAGGCCTTCGCCCTGGTTGCAGGTCAGGCGGGCGTTCTCGGGCCAGAAGAAATCCGTGTCGCCATCGCGCAGCGTCCACTCCACGCGGCGCTGCCATGCCGAATGGCTCAGGCACTGGTGGCGGTCCAGGTCGGCCGCGCGCCCGGGCGTGCCGTGGCGCTGCAGGTAGGCGGGTGCGGCGGCGATCACCATGCGGTAGGGGCGCAGCGGGCGGGCCACCAGGCCTTCATCCACCACCCGGCCGATGCGCACCGCCACGTCAAAGCCCTCGCCCGCCAAGTCCACCACGCTGTCGGTGAGCTGCAGGTCCACGCGCACCTGGTCGTGCACCCGCAGAAAGTCGGCCACCAGCGGCGCAATGACGTGGGTGCCCAGGGTGAAGGGCGCGCTGACCCGCAGCAGGCCCTGGGGCACGGCGCGGCTGCGCTCCACGGCGGACTCGGCCCAGCGCACTTGCTCCAGCACGCGCCTGCTGTCTTCATAGAACGCGGCGCCCACCTCGGTCAGGCTGTTCTGGCGCGTGCTGCGCTGGAACAGGCGCGCGCCCAGGTGGGCTTCGAGCTGCTGGATGTGTTTGCCCACCATCACCGCCGACACCTGCAGCTGGCGCGCGGCGGCGGCAAAGCTGCCGGCTTCGACCACGGCCACCATGACTTCCATGTTGCGCAGTTTGTCCATGGCAGATTCCTAATCAATGGTTAGCACAAGAAGAACTTCAATGTACTTTATGCATTGTTTGATTCACAAAAGAATCAGGGCCTGTCTGTTACTCCCCCCGTTCTTTTTCAACCTTCAAGGAAAACACCATGTCCAAGATTCTTCTCATCGGCGCGAGCGGCACCATCGGCCAGGCCGTGATGGCCAACCTGGGCGCACGCCACGAGGTGATCACCGTGGGCCGCAGCAGCGGCACGCACCGCGTGGACTTTGCTCAGCCGGGTGCGGTCGCACAACTGTTCGAGGCGGTGGGCACGGTCGATGCCATCGTCAGCACCGCCGGCAACCTGCACTTCGGCCCGCTGGCCGACATGACGCCCGAGCAGTTCAACCTGGGGCTGCAAGATAAGCTCCTGGGCCAGGTGCAATTGGCTTTGATCGGCCAGAAGTACCTGACCGATGGCGGCTCCATCACGCTGACCGCGGGCATCCTGTCGATCGAGCCCATCCGCAACGGCGCCAGCGCCACGGCGGTGAACGCTGCCATCGAGGGCTTCGTGGCCGCCGCCGCCATCGAGCTGCCGCGCGGCCTGCGCATCAACGCCGTGAGCCCCACCATCCTCACCGAATCGGTGGGCGTGTACGGGCCGTTCTTCCCAGGCTTCGACACCGTGCCTGCCGAGCGCGCCGCACGCGGCTACCAGCGCAGCGTGGAAGGCGCGCAGACGGGGCGCGTGTACCGCGTGCAGTGATCACGGCCACCTGCACCCCACCCAGCTGGGAATGAAAAGAAAATAGCTGCTGCCGCTTGTCTATCAAGCGTCAGCAGCTATCATTTTAGTAGCTGCAATGACCGAAGGCGCAGCTCAGTCCAAGCTGGCGCCCGACTCCTTGACCACCTTGCCCCACTTCACGGACTCGGCCTGGATGAAGGCGGCGAACTGCTCGGGCGTCTCGCTGTACGTCTCGGCGCCTTGTTCGTTGATCTTCTTCTTCACCTCGGCCTGGTTCAGCACCTTGACCAGCGCGGTGTTCAGCTTGGCCAGCACCGGTGCGGGCGTGCCGGTGGGCGCGAACATGCCGAACCAGGACGTGGCCTCGTAGCCCGGCACGCCGGCTTCGGCGATGGTGGGCACGTTGGGCAGCTCGGGCGAGCGCTTGGCGGTGGTCACGGCAATGGGCACGAGCTTGCCGCTGCGCACATGCTGGATGGCAGACGGCATGTTGTCGAACATGATGCCGATCTGGTTGCCCAGCAGGTCGGTGACGGCCGGTGCGCTGCCCTTGTAGGGCACGTGCACCATGTCCACCTTGGCCAGGCTCTTGAACAGCTCGCCCGACAGATGGATGGAGCTGCCGTTGCCCGACGAGCCGAAGTTCACCTTGCCGGGGTTGGCCTTGGCGTAGGCGATCAGCTCCTTCACGCTCTTGTAGGGCTGTGCCGGGTTGGCCACCAGCAGGTTGGGCACATTGGCCACGCGCGTGAGCGGCGCGAAGTCCTTGATGGGGTCGAACGGCATCTTCTTGTACAGGCTGGCATTGATGGCGTGCGTGCCCACGGTGCCCATGAAGAGCGTGTAGCCATCAGCCGGGGCCTTGGCCGCCAGCGCGCCACCGATGTTGCCGCCCGCGCCGGCACGGTTGTCCACGATGACCGATTGGCCGAGTTCGGTGGTCAGCGCCTGGCCGATGATGCGGGCCAGGATATCGGTGGTGCCGCCCGCGGCAAAGGGCACGACGATGGTGACGGGCTTGGTGGGGTAGGCCTGGGCCATTGCTGCGCTGCTGCACAGCAGGCCAGCACCGGCGATGGCGGCAATGCCCGCGCAGGCAGCGGCCGACAGCGCTAAGCGGCGGGTGGTGTGGATGGAACGGGTCATGGTTTGTCTCCTTCAGAAAGGTGGATGAAATGGGTGTCACGAGCGCGGAACTCGCCGCGCCGTGGCCTCAACCGGGCGCCAAGGCCTCCGGGCGAGAACAGGGGGTGCGCCCCTTTCAGGGCTGCAGTGCAAATGCGTTCAGGTGGCTAGACAGGTGCCACGCCGAGCGTGGTACCACCGCACACGTACAGCACCTGCCCGGTCACGAAACCGTTGTCGGGCGAGAGGAAGAACAGCGCCGCGCGGGCCACGTCGTCGGGCGTGCCCATGCGGCCCACGGCAATGCTGTTCAGGATGCGTTGCGTTTGCGGCGCGCCGTCGGGGTTGCTCTGGCGGAACAACTCGGTGGCGATGGGCCCGGGGCCGATGGCGTTGACGGTGATGCCGTCACGCCCCAGCTCCATGGCCAGCGTGCGCGTCATGCCGATCATCCCGGCCTTGGTGGCCGAATACACGATGCGGTCGCCTTTGCCCAGCGCCGCGCGCGACGACATGTTCACGATGCGGCCCTGGCCGCTCGCGCGCAGGCTGGGCAAAAAGGCTTGCACCAGCAGCATGGGCGCGCGCAGGTGCAGGCCCACCACGTCGTCCAGGTGCGCCGTGGTGGCGGTGTCGATGGTGCCGGGGCGCGTGGCACCGGCGTTGTTGACCAGGGCCGTGACGTCGTGTTTGGCGGCGATCTCGGCCGCGCGATCGCGGGTAGAGGCCTCGTCGGTCAGGTCGCCCTGGTAGGACGTGAGCAGCGGGTGGCTCCAGCTGGGCAGCACGTAGTCCAGGTTGACCACGGCGCGGCCCTGGGCCAGCACGGCCTCGGCGATGGCGCGGCCGATGCCGTTGCTGGCGCCGGTGACGACCGTGACGGGAGTGCTTTTATCAATGGCGGTCACACGCGCTCCAGGATGATGGCAATGCCCTGCCCCACGCCGATGCACATGGTGCACAGCGCGTACTGGCCGGCGTGTTCGTGCAGACGGTTCACAGCCGTGGTGACCAGGCGCGCGCCGCTGGCGCCCAGCGGGTGGCCCAGCGCAATGGCGCCGCCCCAGGCGTTCACACGAGCGTCGTCGTCCTTGATGCCCAGGGCGCGCAGCACCGCCAGGCCCTGCGCGGCAAAGGCTTCGTTGAGCTCGATCACGTCCAGGTGGTCGATGGTCAGGCCCGTCTGCGCCAGCACCTTTTGCGTGGCAGGCGTGGGGCCAAAGCCCATGATGCGCGGCGCCACACCGGCCACGGCCATGCCCACCACGCGGGCGCGGGGCTTGAGGCCATGTTTGGCAGCATGGGCCTCGTCGGCCAGCAGCAGCGCGCAGGCGCCGTCGTTCACGCCCGATGCATTGCCCGCCGTCACCGTGCCGTCGGGCCGCACCACACCCTTGAGCTTGGCCAGCGCTTCCAGGCTGGTCTCGCGCGGGTGTTCGTCTTGGCTGACGATGATGGCGTCGCCCTTCTTTTGCGGGATGTGCACCGGCACGATCTCGCGCGCCAGATGGCCGGCTTTGATGGCCGCCACGGCGTTGAGCTGGCTGGCCAGGGCCATGCGGTCCTGCGCCTCGCGCTCGATGCCGAAGTCGGTAGCCACGTTCTCGGCAGTTTCGGGCATGGAGTCGACGCCGTACTTTTCCTTCATCAGCTTGTTGATGAAGCGCCAGCCGATGGTCGTGTCGTACACCGCATTGTTGCGGCTGAAGGCGCTTTCTGCCTTGGGCATCACGAAGGGCGCGCGGCTCATGCTCTCCACGCCGCCCGCGATCATCAGGCCCGCCTCGCCCGACTTGATGGCACGCGCTGCGGTGCCCACGGCGTCGAGCCCCGAGCCGCACAGGCGGTTGATGGTGGCGCCGGGCACGTCGATGGGCAGGCCTGCCAGCAGGCTGCTCATGTGGGCCACGTTGCGGTTGTCTTCACCGGCCTGGTTGGCGCAGCCGTAAAGCACGTCGGTCACGGCCGCCCAGTCCACGCCGGGGTTGCGGTCCATCAGCGCCTTGATGGGGATGGCGCCCAGGTCGTCGGTGCGCACGCTGGAGAGCGCGCCGCCGTAGCGGCCGAAGGGGGTGCGGATGGCGTCGCAGATGAAGGCTTGGCGTTGTGTGCTCATGGTGTTGTCTCCTCGTTTCTATGGACTCAGTGGAAATGCCCCCAGACCGTTCGCCCGGAGCTTGTCGAAGGGCTGCGCTGACAGCGCCCTGGCTTCGACGGGCTCAGCCCGAACGGGTGGGGTGTGGTGATGACGAAATGACGCATTCAAACAGCGGCTGCACGGATGGGCAGGCCCACCAGTTGCTCTAGCTCGGCCAAGGACAGGCCGGGCACGGTGTCGATGAGCTGCAGCCCCGTGGGCGTGCAGGCCAGTGTGCACAGATCGGTGTAGATGCGCTTCACGCAGGCGACACCGGTGAGCGGGTAAGTGCATTGCGTCACGATCTTGCTGGCGCCCTGCTTGGTCAACAGGTCCATCATCACCCAGGTCTGCTTGGCGCCGATGGCCAGATCCATCGCGCCGCCCACGGCAGGGATGGCGCCGGGCTCGCCGGTGCTCCAGTTGGCCAGGTCGCCCGTGGCCGACACCTGGAAGGCGCCCAGCACGCAGATGTCCAGGTGCCCGCCGCGCATCATCGCAAAGCTGTCGGCGTGGTGAAAATACGCGCCGCCGGGCAGCAGCGTCACCGGCTGCTTGCCGGCGTTGATGAGGTCGTAGTCCTCCAGCCCCGCAGCGGGCGCCGGGCCCATGCCCAGGATGCCGTTCTCGCTTTGCAGGATGACCTCGCGGCCAGCGGGAATGTGGTTGGCCACCAGGGTGGGCTGGCCGATGCCCAGGTTGACGTAGGCGCCGTCGTGGATGTCTTGCGCCACACGTTGTGCCAACTCGTCTTTACTACGCTTTTGATAGCTGCTCACGCTGATTCCTTGTGCGGTAGAGGCCGATTTCATGCGGATTTCACGGCTTTTTGAACCCACCGGCCTGCGTGGCGGTGCGGTCGATCTTGACCACATGGGTCACGTAGATGCCGGGCGTGACGATGGCCTCCGGGTCCAGCGCGCCCAGTTCCACCACCTCGTGCACCGTGGCGATCGTGGTCTTGGCGGCCGTGGCCATCACCGGGCCGAAGTTGCGGGCCGACATGCGGTAGGTCAGGTTGCCCCAGCGGTCGCCCTGCTCGGCCTTGATCAGCGCCACGTCGCCGTGGATGGGGTACTCCAGCACATAGTGCTTGCCGTTGATCTCGCGCGTCTCCTTGCCGGCGGCCAGCTCGGTGCCGTGGGCCGTGGGGCAGAAGAACGCGCCGATGCCCGCGCCCGCAGCGCGCAGGCGCTCGGCCAGGTTGCCCTGGGGCACGAGTTCGAGTTCGAGCTTGCCGCTGCGGTACAGGTCGTCGAACACGTAGCTGTCGACCTGGCGCGGAAAGCTGCAGATGATCTTGCGCACCTGGCCGGCCTTGAGCAGCGCGGCCAGGCCCTGGTCGGCATTGCCGGCGTTGTTGTTGACCACCGTGAGGTCGCGCGCGCCCTGGGCGATCAGGCCGTCGATCAGTTCACCGGGAATGCCGGCCGTGCCGAACCCGCCTATCAACACCGTGGCACCATCCTTCACCCCCGAAAGGGCCTGGGCCACCGACTCCGCCAGCTTGTTGATCATCGAACCGCTTTCATGATGTGCTTGTCTCGGGATAGAATTTGTTCGCTTATAGAACAAATGTTCGCATAAAGAATTATAAAGGGCCGCTGCATGAATACCGAAACGCTCCCCACCAAAGACCCCAAACCCAGCGACAGCTATGTGCAGTCGTTCGCCCGCGGGCTGGAGGTGATCCGCTCGTTCAGCGCCGCCCGGCCGCAGCAGACGCTGAGCGAAGTGGCCGCGCAGACCGGCCTGACCCGCGCGGGCGCGCGCCGCATCCTGCTCACGCTGCAGACGCTGGGCTATGTGGAGACGGACGGCAAGCTCTTTCGGCTGAGCCCACGCATCCTGGACCTGGGCTTTGCGTACCTGTCGTCGCTGCCGATCTGGAACCTGGCCGAGCCGGTGATGGAAGACCTGGTGGAAGACGTGCGCGAGTCGTCATCGGCCGCCGTGCTCGACGGCCTGGACATCGTCTACGTGCTGCGGGTGCCCACGCACAAGATCATGCGCACCAACCTGGGCGTGGGCTCGCGCCTGCCGGCGCCCTGGACGTCGATGGGCCGGGTGCTGCTGGCCGGGCTGCCCGATAAGGAGCTGGAGGCGCGCCTGGAGCAGCACCCGCTCGAGCGCTTCACCGCGCACACCACCACCGACCTGCCGACACTGCTGTCACGCATCCGCGAGGCACGCCAGCAAGGCTGGTGCCTGGTGAACCAGGAGCTGGAGGAGGGTTTGATATCGATTGCCGCGCCGCTGGCCGACCGCACAGGCCGCACGGTGGCGGCGCTCAACATCAGCGGCCAGGCCAACCGGACCAGTGCGCAGATGATGCAGGAGACCCTGCTGCCCGCGCTGCTGCGTGCGGCCAGGACCATCTCACGGATGATGGGTGCGCCGCGTACCTGAGCGGCAGCGCTTTGAGAGGCAGCACTGCCAGGTGTGATTCGGGGGAACTATGCAGTGCAGTGCACTGCAATTTCATGCGGGCCGCGCGGCGCGGTGAGAATCACCGATGGGACGATTCACCGCAACGAGTTGCCGGGGCTGACACCCTGGTGGCCTTTGCCTTGCGTGGGTGCAAAGGCCGGGGCACCACCGCCCAACAGCTCGCTGCGGTGACTGGCGCCAGGGCGCGCAGGGTGCGGCCGTGGCAGAAAACACGTGGGATCAGACCTTGCGGCGAAAGCCCACCACCAGCACCATGCCGCCCAGCACCATGGCACCCAGGCTCATCCACTGTGGAATGACGACGGACTCGTAGTTGTCCTGCGCCGTCAGCTCCAGCGCGCCCAGGGGCGCCTGCAGGACGTCGCTGCCGATGCTGAAGCCGCCGGTCACAAAAACCGCCATGCCGGCCACCAGCAGCAAGGCGCCCGCAATTCGCAGTGCAGTCATGAACGTATCTCCCCAACACCGGGCCATCCGTGGAATCTGGCAGATAGGGCCCGGCTCTCTCTGCGCAACGCAAATGTAGAAGCGGCCCGAAAGCCGCCGCGTAGGACATGGCCGCAGACTATGCTGCGTTGACGGCGCGCCCCGCAACCCTGCACGCCCCAGGCCCACAGGGTGCGTGCTAACCTTCCGCCCCATGTTCAGCCCCTCCCAAGCCGATGTGCGCCGCTTTCTCTGCGGGGTGCACACCAAGACCCAGGCCGGCGCCCCCATGGAAGCCATCGAGACGCTGGCCAGCCTGTGGATCGCGGAGCACCCCGAATACCACGGCGAGCTGTCCGACGCCGATGCCGCCGTCGCCCGCAACTACGACGAGACCCCGGGCCAGACCAACCCCTTTCTGCACTTGTCGATGCACCTGTCCATCAGCGAGCAGTGCAGCATCGACCAGCCCCGCGGCATCCGCCAGGCGGTGGAGCTGTTGACCGCGCGGCTGGACTCCCTGCACGACGCCCACCACGCGGCCATGGACTGCCTGGGCGAGATGCTGTGGGAAAGCCAGCGCGCCGGCCGCCCGCCGGACGGCCAGGCCTACATCGCCTGCGTACAGCGGCGCGCCACCAAGGACTGACAGGGCACGGAAAACACGCCCTGCCGAGGGAGCTTGCCGCTTCTTCCCGCTGGCGCACACAATAGGACACACCGACACCGGCCACGCGAGGCACGCTCCTTGCGTGCAGCCTGTCCAGTCCGGTCCAGGAGCCCCCACGGATGCGCGCATTTCAGCTCTCCCTGCGAACGGCCATCGCCGTGCCTTTTGCCGCGCTGTTCGCAGCCACGGTGGCACTGCAGGCCGTCACGCAGCACCGGCAGATCACCGATCTGATCGACCAGGAGAGCGTGCGCCTGCTCGATGCGATCACCAACACCTCGCGCGGGCGGCTGGCCGAGTTTCTGGAGGCGCCCTTCCTCATCCAGCGCAGCATCGGCGATGCCATAGCGCGCCATGGCCTGTACCAGCCAGGCAACCTCAAGCCCGTGTACCAGCATTTGCAGGGCATTTTTTCCGAGCTCTATACAGACCACCAGCAGATCAGCCTGCTCAGCTTCGGCAGCCAGACGGGCGAGTACGCCGGCATCCGCCGGGACGCCAGCGCACGCAGCGGCTTCAAGCTGATCCTCAAGGACGGCTCCACCCGCGGCCTCATGAACGTGTACGAGGACGCCACCCCCACCAAGGTGGCCGCGGCCTTCCCCCACTACGACCCGCGCGTTCGGCCCTGGTATGCACCGGTGGCGCAGTCGGGCATGGCCCTGTGGTCGCCCATCTACACCACCGCCGGCGAGCGGGGTGACGTGACCATCTCGGCCGCGTCGCCCGTCGTGGTCAAGGGCCAGCTGGTGGGTGTGATGGAGGCCGACGTGCGGCTGGACACCCTCAACCGCTTTTTGCGCGAGGAGCCGCTGCGCGGGCAAGGCCAGATCTTCATCACCGACGCGCAGGGCCGCATGGTCGCGCACTCCGAGCCCGGCGCGCTGGTCAGCGACCGGCAGGACACCGCCGGCCAGCGCGAACGCCTGAGCGTGGACCAAAGCGCCAGCGCGCAGATCCGCGCTGCCGGAGCCTACCTGCAGCAGGCGCCCACCACGGCCGAGGGAACGGGCTTTCGCTTCACGGTCCAGGGCGAGCAGTACTTCGGCCGGGTCACGCGGTACGCGGACGCACGCGGCATCGACTGGCGCATCGTCGTGCTGCTGCCGGAGTCCGACCTGCTCGGCGACTCGCGCAGTTCCAGCCGCCGGGCGCTGCTGGCCACCGCCGCCATCGCCGTTCTGGGCCTCATCCTCGGGCTGTGGGTGATCGAGCGCGCCGCGCGCCCCATCCTCATGACGGCCGAGGCTGCCAACCGCATTGCACGCGGCGAATGGAGCACCGGCATCGAAAAAAGCAGCCCGCTGCTGGAGACCACCATCCTCGTGCACGCCTTCAACCAGATGGCGGAGCGGCTGCAGCGCTCGTTCAACCAGATGCGCGAGCTGCTCATCTACGACAGCCTCACCCAGCTGCTCACGCGCCGGGGCCTGCTGGAGCAGGCCAACTGGACCGAGCCGCAGCCTGCGGTGCTGACCCTGGTGGGGCTGGACGCCTTTCGCGCCATCAACGACAACGTGGGCTATGGCACGGGCGACCGCCTGCTGCAGGCCGTGAGCGAGCGCCTGCGCGCCCGCCTGCCCGCCCCCGTGCTCATGGCGCGCCTGGGCGGCGATGAATTCGCGCTGCTGCATTTGGCCGGCGGCGAGTCTTCAACGCAGGCGCAGATCGCCAAGGCAGTGCTGGCGCTGTTCTCCACGCCGTTCTCTGCCGGCGCCGACGAGGTCATGGTGCATGCATCGGTGGGCGTGGTGGGCGGGCACCTGCGCGGCGACGACCTGCCCGAATGGCTGCGCAACGCCAGCATCGCGCTGGGCGAGGCGAAGCGGCGCGGCCTGAACCAGTGCGTGGTGTTCGAGCCCAGCATGGCAGAGCAGTCCAAGGAGCGCGCGCGGCTGGCCACCGAACTGCGCCAGGCCCTGGAGAAAGACCAGTTCCTCGTGCACTACCAGCCCGTGATCGAGCTGGCCACCGGCCGCGTGAGCGGCGCCGAAGCGCTGCTGCGCTGGCACAGCCCCACGCGGGGCATGGTGCCGCCGGGTGTGTTCATCCCGGTGGCCGAAGAGTCGGACCTGATCCTCGCCCTGGGCGACTGGGTGCTGCGCCGCGCCACGCGGGACATCGCAGAGCAACTGCCGCGGCTGCCCGAAGGCTTCGACCTGCATGTGAACGTGTCCGCGCGGCAGCTCATCCAGTCGGACTTTCCGGCCGCGCTGCAGCAGGTGCTGGCCACCAGCGGCCTGCCGCCGCAGCACCTGACGCTGGAGCTGACCGAGTCGGTGCTGATCGAGGGCGATGCGGTGACCGGCCAGCGCCTGGCACGCATCCGTGCGCTGGGCGTGAAGATCGCCATCGACGACTTCGGCACCGGCTACTCGTCGCTGGCGTACCTGAGCCGCCTGCCGTTCGACTGCGTGAAGGTCGACCAGAGCTTCGTGCGCAACCTGCTCGACTCGCCGCAGAACGCTGCCATCGTCACCGCCGTGCTGAACATGTCGCAAGGCTTCGGCGTGACCGTGGTGGCCGAAGGCGTGGAGACACAGGCCGCCGCGCAGCGCCTGCGCGAAATGGGCTGCGCCAGCGCGCAGGGCTACTGGTTCGGCCGCCCCGCGCTGCTGCAGGAGATGGACCTGTCGGTGCGGTCGCTGGACGGCGACGGCACGGGCTCACCGCCAACACCCCCAACATCGCCAACACCGTCGTCAGCGCCATCAACGCCATCCACGCAGGCATGAAAAAACCCGCCAGGGCATGGCGGGTTGTTCTGGTCGCGGGCGGGTGACTGATCACACCGCCGGGCTCTTGCTGCGATCAGCGAAAGCGCGATTGCGGCACCACGTGCAGGTCGCCGTCGATGCCGCTGATGTAGTTGGACAGCGCCTTCAGCTCGGCGTTCGTGAACTGCTTGGCGACACCGCCCATGATGGCGTTGCTGCGGCCCACGTTGGGGTTCTTCTCGGCCTTGTACGACTTCAGGGCGACGAACAGGTAGTCGGCGTGCTGGCCGGCGATCTTGGGGTAGGACGGGTCGATGGGCTTGGCGAAGTTGTCGCCGTGGCACGAAACGCAGGCGCCCTTCTTGAGCAGCTCGGCCACTTGCACGCTGGGTTCGCGGGCGGGCTTGGCGGGCAGCTCTGCACCCGTCTTGCCATGCTGCTCGTAGTAGGCAGACACGTCGGCGATGTCCTTTTCAGACAGCGAATCGGCAATGCCGCGCATGGTGGGGTGCTTGCGCTCGCCCTTTTGGTAGGCGGTCAGCGCAGCGGCGATGTACTTGGCGCTCTGGCCCGAAATCATCGGCACCTTGTGCACTTCCGGAAAGCTGGCCTGGTAGCCCGGAATACCGTGGCAACCGATGCACATGGCGATCTTCTGCTTGCCTGCTTCCACGTCGCCTTTGGCTTCCTGGGCATGGGAGACGGCGGTCACGGAAGCGACAGCCAGGGCGAATAGCGTGGTCAGCGTTTTGTTCATTTTGCGCGCACAATCTCGTGGAAGTTCAGTCAGCTCTGGGGATCTGATCAACAGCAGATTATAGCCAGCGCCTGTCAAGCCCCATCCATCAACGATCCGGTGATTTCCCTCATGAAATTTCAAGGTTCCCAGAACTACGTCGCCACCCAAGACCTGATGCTGGCCGTGAACGCAGCCATCACCCTGCAGCGCCCGCTGCTCATCAAGGGCGAGCCCGGCACCGGCAAGACGATGCTGGCCGAAGAAGTGGCCCAGGCGCTGGACATGCCACTGTTGCAATGGCACATCAAGTCGACCACCAAGGCCCAGCAGGGCCTGTACGAATATGACGCCGTGAGCCGCCTGCGCGACAGCCAGCTCAATGATGGCGACAGCGCCGACCGCGTGAAGGACATCCGCAACTACATCGTGCAGGGCGTGCTGTGGCAGGCCTTCACGGCCGACCGGCCCGTGGCGCTGCTGATCGACGAGATCGACAAGGCCGACATCGAATTCCCGAACGACCTGCTGCGCGAGATCGACCGCATGGAGTTCTACTGCTACGAGACGCGCGAGCTCATCAAGGCCAAGCACCGCCCGCTGGTGTTCATCACCTCCAACAACGAAAAAGAACTGCCCGACGCCTTCCTGCGCCGCTGCTTCTTTCACTTCATCAAGTTCCCCGAGGCCGACACCATGCGCCAGATCGTGGGCGTGCACTTCCCCACGCTCAAGAGCGAGCTCTTGTCCGTGGCGATGAAGACCTTCTACGACGTGCGCAACCTGCCCGGCCTCAAGAAGAAGCCGTCGACCAGCGAGCTGCTCGACTGGCTCAAGCTGCTGGTGGCCGAGGACATCCCGCTCACCGCGCTGCAAAGCGCCGACAACAAGGTGGCCGTGCCGCCGCTGGTGGGCGCGTTGCTCAAGAACGAACAGGATGTGAGCCTGTTCGAAAAGCTCGTGTTCATGAACCAAAGAAATCGTTGATGCCGCAGCCAAGCCCGGCCCCATGAGCGCACCCCACACACCCTCTCTCGCAGACGGCATTGCCGATGCCATCGGTTTCGTCGGCGGCGCGCTGGCCGGCTTCTGGATCGGCCAGTGGCTGGGCTTCGATATCTTCGCGCCCGGCTACGGCACCAAGACGCTGCTGGGCATTGCCCTGGTGGGCCTGGGCGGCGGACTGGGCCTACACGCGGCGCGCCGCTGGCAGGCGAGCCGCCGCGAGCGCACCCCCGACTGACTGGCCTGGGGCACCGCACGCTCTGGCAGCACCAATCGCAACGACAGCAACGACAGCAACATGGCCTTTGTAGAACCCGTCACCCTGAGCAGCCGCGGCGTGCGCCTGGAGCCCCTGGCGCTGTCGCACGAAGCGGGCCTTGCCGCGGCGGCAGCCGATGGCGAGCTGTGGAAGCTGCGCATCACCTCGGTGCCCGAGCCAGAGGACACGCGCGCCTACATCGACACCGCGCTCAAAGGCCGCGAGGAAGGCCATCGCTTCGCTTTCGCCGTCATCGACGAAGCCACCGGCCAGGTGCTGGGGTCCAGCAGCTTCCACGACATCGTGCCCGCCGTGCGCCGCGTGGAGATCGGCTACACCTGGTACCGCCAAAGCGTGCAGCGCAGCCACGTCAACACCACCTGCAAACTGCTGCTCATGGGCCATGCTTTCGACATGCTGGGCTGCCACGTGGTGGGCTGGCGCACCGACAACTACAACTTCGCCTCGCAGCGCGCCATCGAGCGCCTGGGTGCCAGGAAGGACGGCGTCATCCGCGGCCACGCGCTGCGCCGCGACGGCACCATCCGCGACACGGTGATGTACAGCATGCGTGCCGGCGAGTGGCCCGAAGCGCGGGCGCAGTTGCTATATCTTTTAGAGCGCCACACGCCCGCCTGACCAGCGGCAGGAGCCCACAACATGCTCATCGACTTCTTCTACACGCTGCGCGCGGCCAAGCTGCCGGTGTCGGTCAAGGAATACCTCACCCTGCTCGAAGCCCTGCAGGCCGGCGTGGTGGGCCCCCGCTCGGACGACGCCTGGAGCCTGGACGACTTCTACAACCTCTCGCGCCTGACCCTGGTCAAGGACGAGAAGCACTACGACAAGTTCGACCGGGCCTTCGGCGCCTACTTCAAGGGCGTGGAGATGGTGGCCGACTTCACCAAGGACATTCCGGCCGACTGGCTGCGCAAGATTCTGGAGAACGAGCTCACGCCCGAACAAAAGGCCGCCATCGAGAAGATGGGCTGGGACGAGCTGATGGAGACGCTCAAGAAGCGCCTTGAAGAACAGAAGGAGCGCCACGAAGGCGGCAGCAAGTGGATCGGCACCGGCGGCACCAGCCCGTTCGGCCACGGCGGCTACAACCCGCAGGGCGTGCGCATCGGTGGCGCTGGCAAGAACAAGAGCGCCGTCAAGGTGTGGGAGCAGCGCGCCTACAAGGACTACGACGACCAGCAGGAGCTGGGCACGCGCAACATCAAGGTGGCGCTGCGCCGCCTGCGCAAGTTCGCACGCGAAGGGCACGACCTGGAGCTCGACCTGCCCGACACCATCCGCAGCACCGCCGCCAACGCGGGGTACCTCGACATCAAGATGGTGCCCGAGCGGCACAACAACGTGAAGGTGCTGCTGCTGATGGACGTGGGCGGCACCATGGACGAACACATCCAGCGCGTGGAAGAACTCTTCAGCGCCGTGAAGTCCGAGTTCAAGCACCTCGAGTTCTACTATTTCCACAACTGCGTGTACGACTTCATGTGGAAGAACAACCGCCGCCGCTTCGCCGAGAAGTTCCCGACCCTGGACATCATCCGCAAGTACAACCGCGACTACAAGCTGATCTTCGTGGGCGACGCCACCATGAGCCCGTACGAGATCCTGCAGCCCGGTGGCAGCGTGGAATACAACAACGAAGAACCCGGCGCCGAGTGGATCCAGCGCCTGACCCACGCGTTTCCCAAGCACGCCTGGATCAACCCCGAGCCCCAGGGCGTGTGGCAGTACCGCCAGAGCATCAGCATCATCCAGCAGCTGCTGGGCAACCGCATGTACCCGCTGTCGCTCAAGGGGCTGGAAGAGACCATGCGCCTGCTGTCCAAGTAGGACCGCAGGCACTGCCCCCGGCGCCCACCGCGCAGGGGACCGGCGGGGGCGCCTCGGCATAGCGGGCACAGTGAGCGAAGCTGTCTGACAAGGACCGCCCAACTTTCAGGGCATAGTGGCAGGGCACCAACAAGGTGCAGGTGCGGCGTGCAAGACACCTGAAACGCCGTTTTTGACGCCCCGGACGCCCAACACTCCTTGCCCACCGTGCCTTTCAGCCCCCTGCGCCCCACCGCCATCTCCCCAACGCCGGCCCTGTGGCCGGCGTTGCTGCTTGTTGGCGTGCTCGGCCTGCAAGGCTGCAGCATGCTGCGGCCCGGGGTCGACAAGGACGAGGGCGACAGCGCATCGGGCACGGGGCCCGTCATCGCAGAGTCTTCGTCGCCATCGTTCGCGGTCGAAGTGCGCGCCCCCGATGCCGTGCGCGGCACGCTGGAGCGGCACCTGGAGCTGCAGCGCTTTCGCAACCTGCCCGATGTCAACGCCAGCGAGCTGCAGCGCCTGCTGGGCGCGGCTGACGCCAATGCGCGCGAGCTGCTGGGCACCATGGGTTACTTTGCGCCCACCATCACGGTCGAGCTGACCGAAACCCCGGACTCCAAGGCTGCGCCGCGCACCGTGGTGGTCACCGTGCAGCCCGGGCCGCAGACCCGCATCGCCAGCGCGGACATCGACTTCTCGGGCAACCCTGCGGCAGACCCTGAAGACGCCAAGGCCACCACCCGCCAGCAGCAACGGGTGCAGCGCAACTGGTCGCTGTCGCCGGGCCAGGCCTTCACGCAGTCGGCGTGGGATTCGGCCAAGACCGATGGCCTGCGCCAGCTGCAGGCCCGCCGCCACCCCACCGCCCGCATCGCCAACAGCCGTGCAGAGGTCGACGCCGACAAGCACGAGGCCAAGCTGAGCGTCACCTACGAGCCCGGCCCGGCCTACCGCTTCGGCCCTCTGCGCGTGCAGGGCAGCGAGCGCTACGACCCCGATGGCGCCCGCCGCCTGGCGCGCCTGCCCACGGGCGCGGTGTACGACGAGGCCGAGCTGCTGGACGCGCAGTTGCGCCTGGCCAGCAGCGGTTACTACGACGCGGTGTTCCTCACGCTCGACACCGAAGGCACCGACCCGCAGGCCGCCCCGGTGGTGGCCCACGTGCGCGAAGCGCCGCTGCAAAAGCTGGTGTTCGGCCCCGGCTTTTCGACCGACAGCGGCGCGCGCCTGTCGCTGGAGCACATCCACAACAAGCTGCCCGGCATCGGCTGGCGCGCGGTGAGCAAGCTGTCGCTGGACCGCGAGACGAAACTGGCCAGCACCGAATGGACCGCACTGCCCGACACCAACGGCTGGCGCTGGTTCGCCGGCGGCCAATTGCAGCGCGAGGACACGGGCGACTTCGACACCAACAGCGGCCGCCTGCGATCGGGCCGCAGCAAGAGCACCAAAGCCATCGACCGCAGCTACTTCCTGCAGTACGACTACGCCAACAGCCAGGGTGTGGGCGCACCGCCGTCGGGCACCGCCGTCAGCCTCAACTACGGCTGGACGGGCCGCTACTTCAACAACATGACCGCACCCACGCGCGGCCACGGCATCGCCGTGGAGTTGGGCGTGGGCACCACGCTGCGGCCCGAGCGCGACCCCTTCGTGCGCACCCTGGTGCGCTGGCAGACCTTCATCCCCGCAGGCCGCGTGCAGGACGACGCCGGCCAGGGCCGCAATGCCCGCATCGCCGTGCGCACCGAGGCTGGGGCCGTGCTGGCGCGCGACAGTGCCCAGGTGCCGGTGACGCAGCTCTTTCTGACCGGTGGCGACACCACGGTGCGGGGCTACGGCTACCGCAGCATCGGCGCCCGCACCGACAACGGCATGCTGTACGGCGGCCGCTACATGGCCGTGGGCAGCGTCGAATGGCAGCGCCCCATCGTCTACAAGGGTGAGATGACCGACTGGGAAAGCACACTGTTCGTGGACGCAGGCGCGGTGGCCGACCGCGCAGGCGACCTGGACCCGCGCGTCGGCGTGGGCGCGGGTGTGCGCTGGCGCAGCCCGGTGGGCCCGCTGCAGGCCGACCTGGCCTACGGTGTGAAGACCAAGGAAGTGCGGGTGCACCTGCGTCTGGGGTTCAGCTTCTGATGGCAAACCAGGACCCCACGCCCGTTCCAGCCCCCGCTCCGCCACGCGCCAGGTATTCGGATTTCAGCGCTGGCGCGTCCGGCCGCAAGAAGCCCCCACGGCGGCGCGTACGCCGCGCGCTGCGGGGCCTGGGCTGGTTGCTGGCCACCGTGGTGGCCCTGCTCATCGCCACCGCCGCAGCCCTGTGGTGGTGGGCCGGCAGCAACAGCTCGCTGGCGGCGGCACTGGCACGCGCCGCGCAGTACCTGCCCGCCGACCAGCAACTGGAAAGCCGCGACGTCAGCGGGTCACTGCGCGGCGGCGGGCACATCGGCTGGCTGCGCTGGAGCAGCCCGGCGCTGTCCGTGGAGGTGAACGACATCGCCCTGGGCTGGCAGCTCATGCCCCTGCTGCAACGGCGCCTGGAGCTGGGCGAGGTGCACGCCGCCCGGGTGCAGATCACACCGGCCGCGGACGCACCGCGCAGCACCGAGCCACCACAACCCCTCACGCAGCTCAAGCTGCCGCTGCAGATCGGCGTGCCGTTTCGGGTGGACGAGATCCAGTGGGCAGGCACGCCGGCCGTGCAGGTGCTGGGCCTGCAGGGCACGTACCGCTACGACGGGCGCGATCACCGTCTGAAGATCGACAACGTGGAGCTGGCCCAGGGCCGCTACAGCGCCAGCGCCACGCTGCAGGCCGATGCGCCCATGGCGCTGGACGCCACGGTGGACGGCGCGGTGCACACCGCCGTGCCCGGTGGCGGCGCAGCGCTGCAGTTGGGCGCACACGCCACGCTGCAGGGCACGCTGGCCACGGCTGCGGCGCAGCTGGAACTGAAGGCGCGCATCAGCCCGGTGGCCGCAGAGGTGGCGCCACCAGCATCGGCTGCATCATCCGCCTCTGCAGCAAAGCCAGCCAAACCCGCATCCAACGGTACCCGCACACCACGCGCAGGCCAGCGCACGCCAACGCCACCGCCTGCTGAGCCCATGCAGGCCGACCTGACGGCCACAGTCACCCCATGGACCGCCCAGCCCCTGCAGGCCGCCACCGCAGCGCTGCGCGCCGTGGACCTGGCCGCACTCTGGCCCCAGGCACCCAGCACACAGTTGCATGGCACGGTGACGGCCGGTCCGGTGGCGATCACCCCCGCAGCAAACACCACGCAGCAGCCACCCGCACCCCATCCACCCACCAGCACGCAGGGCAGTGCCCCACCCGTGCCTGCCCCAGTGTCGCCGGCACCGACCACCGGATGGACGCTGCAAGCCCAGTTGCGCAACGACCTGGCGGGCCCGTGGGACCAGGGCCGCCTGCCTCTGTCCGCGCTGCAGGCAGACGCCAGCTACGATGGCACCCGCTGGACCGTGCCCAGCGCCGTTGCCAGCGCAGGCACCGGCACGGCCACGCTGCAAGGTCACTACACGCCATCCACCCAGGCGCTGGAGGGCCAGGCCGAACTGCGCAACCTGCGCCCCGACCTGCTGCACACCGCCATGGCTGCCGTGCCGCTGGCAGGCCGCGCCAGCGCACAGACGCAGGGCGACCAGGTGCGCTTCAGCGCAGACATCCGTGCGTCGGGCCCCGCTGCAGCGTCTGCACGGGCCACCAAGGGCCGCCCTGCCCTGCTCAGCATCCAGACCCTGGCGGCGCAGGGAAGTTGGCAACACGGGGCCCAGACCGGTGGCGGCACGGTGCAGCTCGACCGCCTGCTGGTGGATGCACTGCAGGCGCGCGCCGAAGGCACCGGTGTGCGCATCGCCCTGGCCGGCCCCGCCGTGCAGGGCCAGCTTGCCATCACCGTGCCGGGCGCCACGGCCCGGGCGCAAGGCAGCATCGCACCCACCACCGGCGCTGGCGACCTGCAGGTGCAATGGGCCGACCTGGATGCCACGCAGCGCTGGCTCACCAGCCTGCCGTTCGCCGGCAGCGCAGCACAGGACGCGCTGCAGGGTGCCACGGCCAAGGGCGCAGCGTCGGTCACCGCGCGCTGGAAGGGCGGCTGGCAGACACTGGCGCGCCAACTGCAGGCCGCCCCAACCGGCGCAGCCTTGCCAGCAACCAAGGACGCCTTCGAGCTGCAGGCCACGCTGGCCACATCGCAGCTCGACCTGACGCTGCCCCCAACCAAGGAAGCCGGCAGCAGGCCCACCGCCGTGCAACTGCGCGGCGTGAAGGCCGAGCTGTCGGGCAACGTACTGCAGGCCGCCCTGTCGGTGGACGGCGAAGCCCGCCTGAACGCCAGCCAGGCACAGCAGATGCAGCGCGCCACCCTGCAGGCCCGACTGTCCGGTGGCCTGGCCGCCCCCTCGCAATGGCGAGCACAGATCAACGAACTGCGCCTGCAGGCGCAGGACGCTCAGCGCCCCGGCCCCTGGGCCGTGCAGCTGGCCGAACCGCTGTCCATTACCGTGAACACCACGGCCAGCACGGCCCCCGCCGCCGGCACGGCAAGCCGGCGCAACAGGAACGACAACAACGACACCAAAGGTGGCACCGCCCCCGCGCCCCAGCCCGCGCCCGCACTGACCATCCAGACATCCGCAGGCCAGGCCCGCCTGACCGGCCCGCAGCCTGGCACCGTGGTACTGCGCTGGCAGCCCGTGCGAGTCACCACCGGCCCCGCATTCCAGCTGCAGACACAGGGCACCCTGCAGGGCCTGCCCATGGCCTGGGTGGATGCGCTGGGCATGGGCGGCACACCCGCAGCAGCGGGCCGCCCCACGCAGCCGCTGCTGGCCCGCATGGGCCTGGGCAGCACCCTGGTGCTGGATGGCCAATGGAACCTGGACACCACCAGTGCGCTGCGTGCCAGCGCCAGCCTGCGGCGCGCCAGCGGCGACCTGCGCATCCTGGCGGGCGACCCAACTGCCGTCACTGCCGTACAAAGCAGCGGCCAGGGCGCGGGTGCCGGCGCCACCACCGTGATCGCCACCGAGGCCACGTCCACCCCAGCCGCGGGCACGCCCGCCGGTGTGCGCCAGGCCGAGGTGTCGATCGATGTGGAAGGCGACGCGCTGCGCGCACGTCTGGCCTGGGCCAGCGACCGCGCCGGCGAGATCGATGCCAGCGCCAGCACCCGGCTCACCCTGGCCGGTGGCAGCGCGGGCACCGACCTGGCCGCCATCACCTGGGCGGCCGACGCCCCCCTGGCCGGCACGCTGCGCGCCCGCCTGCCGGACGTGGGTGTGTGGTCTGCCCTGGCACCGCCCGGCTGGCGCGTGCGCGGCACGCTGGACGCCAGCGCCACCTTGTCCGGCACGCGCGACGCACCCCGCTGGGCCGGCACGCTGGGTGCCGACGAACTGGCCGTGCGCTCCGTGGTCGACGGCGTGGACCTGCAAGGCGGCCGCCTGCGCGCCAATTTGAGCGGCAACCAACTGGACATCACCGAGTTCCGCCTGCAGGGCGGGCGCGGCAGCGGCGCACGCATCGCAGGTTTCAGCGGCAACCGCACCGCCGCGCCGCAGGACGGCGGCACCCTCACGGGCTCTGGCCGCATCACCTGGGGCCAGGCGGGCAACGGCATGTCGGGCATCGCCATGGCCATGCAGGCCGAGGCCAAGGCCCTGCAGGTGCTGGTACGCGCCGACCGCCAGATCAGCGTGTCGGGCGAGCTGAAGGCCCAGCTGCAGCAAGGCCAGATCAGCCTGCGCGGCAAGCTGACCACCGACCGCGCCACCATCATCCTGCCCGACGAAAGCGCGCCCAGCCTGGGCTCGGACGTGGTCGTGCGGTCTGCCGCCAAGGACAAGGAAGACCAGGCCAAGGCCCAGGCCGCCGCCCGCGCCAACCAGGTGGCCGCGCAGGCCGAAACCGCCAAGCCCCCCGACATCGCCATCACCCTCAACCTGGGCCGCGACTTCGCGCTGCATGGCCACGGCATCACCACGCGCCTGACCGGCGAAGTGGACATCCGCAGCAGCGCCGTGGCCGGCGCCCCGCCGCGCGTGACCGGCGAGGTGCGCACCGAAGAGGGCCGCTACCGCGCCTGGGGCCAGATGCTGGACGTGGAGACCGGCCTCATCCGCTTCAACGGCCCGTACAACAACCCGTCGCTCGACATCCTGGCCCTGCGCCCCAACATCAGCGTGCGCGCGGGCGTGCAGGTCACTGGCAGCGCCCAGGCCCCGCGCGTGCGCCTGTATTCGGACCCCGAACTGCCCGACGCCGAAAAGCTGTCGTGGGTGGTCCTGGGCCGCAACGCCGCCGCCGGCGGCGCCGAAGCCGCCGTGCTGCAACAAGCCGCCCTGGCCCTGCTGGGCCGAGGCGGCGGCGGCAACAACACCGCCGCCAACATCGCCAACCGCGTGGGCCTGGACGAAATCGGCTTCAAGGGCCCCGGCTCCGGCGAAGACGCCACGGGCGCTGCACTCACTTTTGGCAAGCGCTTGTCCAAGGATCTGTACGTGACGTACGAACGCAGCCTGTCGGGCACGCTGGGCACGCTGTATATCTTCTACGACCTGTCGCGCCGCCTGACGCTGCGCGGGCAGACGGGGGAGAAGAGCGCGGTGGATCTGATCTATACCGTGAAGTACGACTGAGGCGGGCGTACCAGGCCGCCAGGAACTGCCCCGCGCAGCCCCTACAATGCGCGGCTGTCTCTTCGTAGTTCAATGGATAGAACGAGTGCCTCCTAAGCGCTAGATACAGGTTCGATTCCTGTCGAAGGGACCAGTGGCCAGTCCGCAAGAGTCCAAACTCTTCCGGACTTTTTTATTTCCCTTTTGAAATCAGCAACTTAGCTGTCCGCACCCGTCCAGCCCCATCCACCCCCATCCGCGCAACTTGGGGGCACATTTGTGGGCACATTTTTCAAAAGCGGGGCACATTTCTTTTATGCTCCCACCAGAGGCGCAGATGCCCCATGGCAGAGGGCGTTCTTTTTCGCGCCAGCAGGCCAAAACAAGCCCCTGAAACCCACCGAACCCACCACCCGCCCGCCGGTTGTGCCCCCAGTTCGGCCCGGATGTGCCCCCCCGCCACTCCGGTTTGTGCCCCCAAACCTGACCGGACGCCCTAACCTCTCCGGCCCCTGAGCCAATTTTTTGTGCGTGCGATTAGCCGTCCACAACCCCCCCCAAACCCACCAAACCCACCAAGCGGCGAGCTGACCACCGGCCCCAAAGTCCGCCTTTCGGCGTCCGACCCGCCCACTTCGCCCAACTTCAGCATGTTTAGAGCGCACGCACATGCAGCACTCGTTTGTCCACGGCCGTCCGTCCATGACCATAGAGGCATGCACTCATCCACAGACAACCACATCCCACAACATCACCCCCGATTCACGACGAGCTGGCCCAAGCCCAGGCGGCCTACGACAGCGCGCTGGAGAAGTTGCTCAAGGCCTGCGCGGAGTTCAATGAAGGCGCGGGCAAGGAGTACGCGGAGCTGATGCAGCGCCATGCGGACCTGCGCAGCAAGATCGCCACCCATGAGGCCACGGCAGAGGCCGCCACCGTGGAGTTCAAGCAGTTGCTCGCGGCTGCGAACTACGAGAAGACCAAGGCCGTGAAAGACGCTCTGTTTAAGAAGAACGACGCAGTGGCCATTGCCGAAGAACTGCGCGAGGCGCTGGCTGATTCGGAGCGCACTGCGCTGCCCCTGCGGGCCAGTGCTTCGCGTGCTGCGCAGTCCTATGCCAACGCCCATGACATGGCCTATGCGGCCTATGCACGGCTGGAGGTGTTCAAGGCCCTGGCAGCGTCCGAAGACAGGCTTTCTCGGGCCTTGGCGCTGCTGGCGCATGTATCGGATGCTGTCGAGGTCGAACGCCATGTGCAGGACGCGCGGGAGCATCGCATGAAGTTCGTGTGGAACCGGCTGGTGGCGGTGGCCAAGCAGTTGCCTGAAGCCCAAGAGCAGCCTGAGGTCGAAGCGCTGGGACCGCTGCAGTTGGGGCCGTTCGCGGGGCGGGCGTACCTCACACCGGTGCAGGCGATGCGGCTGCAGCGTGCGGAGGCTGAGGCGGCTGCGGCGGCCTGAGCGTCACGATGAAGCGAGCCAGGTGTGCGCCTGGCTCTGAAAAACAAAAGGCCCCGGCAGTGATGTCGGGGCCTTTTTGCTTGGGGCAGAATTCGGCCAAAAGCAGCCGTTTGCGGGTGCCTAATAGCGGGCGAGCAACTGGTATTTCAGCGGTTAGTTTGCGAAGCTTATGTAGCTTCCAGACGAGATCCAGTTAGTAGGCGCTATTGGCTTCCACCAGTTCCTGCGCTTCGCTAGCGATTCTTGTGAGTTGCCCGAACTCGGTCTCAAGTCCGGCGTGCACACTCCACTTCTCCGGCGCTCCAGGCATGCCCTCGAGGCGGATGTCGAATGTCACACTCCCAAGCGATGTGCAAGTGACAGAGAAGTAAAGATCGCCTTCAAGTGACCCCCATTCGAGAGCGCTATTCCAAGGTGCTTTTTTCGCGCCAAGATCAGTAAAAAAGCGCCCCAAACTAGGGGCGTCGTCGTCAATCCAAACTTCTGTTTGGGCGGCTACGCGATGTCCCAATATCTCAACGATGAAGTAGCCGCCCTGGCCCCTGCGGATTTGCAACTCACGATTTGACGAGGTAGATTTGATAGACAGCA
Organism: Acidovorax sp. Leaf191; assembly: GCF_001424425.1. Classification (GTDB taxonomy): domain Bacteria; phylum Pseudomonadota; class Gammaproteobacteria; order Burkholderiales; family Burkholderiaceae_C; genus Acidovorax. Next base: position 366,531 of record NZ_LMPT01000018.1, on the reverse strand, counting down.
TGTAAAACGCTCGGCAATTTGGAAACTCAGCCTAGACAAGTATCGCTTCAACATCGCAAGGCCCGGGTTCTCTGGCTGCACGTATCGGACTAGGAATAGGCCGGTGTGCGAATGCCATGATAGGTTTTGTTCTGGGCGCCCAGCGTCTGCTGCGGGCCCCGCTAGCGCCCCTCGCTGTGGGTCAGAATTCGGCCAACAGCAGCCCCACGACCGTGACATCAACTTCGCTTAGCACTGTATATGACCAAGTTGGCCTATGGAGGCAAAAAGCAGCGTTGGCTTCGGAGCGTCATCGTGTCGGCTTTTGCGCTATCTGCATCCGCTGGTTTCGCGCAAACGGAGCCCGCTGAATTTTCAAATCTTGAAGCGGCAAAAAAATGGTTTGCTCAGGCATATCCGCACTATGAAGTTGAAAGTAAGCCAGTCCGAAAGGGTGAGGCGGGACGAATCGTCGCGTTCTACGGTATGCAAGGGTCGGGAATTATCAGAGCTGTTGGCTGGTACTACGCATGCGGGCCTCTCAACGATGACTGCCAATTGCTTACTGTCGTCCACCTTGGGGAAATCAAGTCGATGAAAAGTAAACCGACTGCTATCTGGTCTGGAACACACCTAATCGTGCGCGTTGACGGTCGAGAGGTTGGTAGAGTGAAAGTGCCCAACTAAAGCACTTGCAGATAGAGCTAAAGACTGCATTGGCCCGCTAGCGTCCCTCGCTGTGGGGCAGACTCCGGCCAGAAGCAGCCCTTAGATGAACAACTCTATGTCCGACCCAAAACTTGAACAGGGACTGCTTGGTGTCTCCTGGGACGTCTCCCATGAAGACCTCGAACTAGCCCACCCCGGTGGCAAGTGGAATCGACGGACTGAAGCCGGCACTGCTTGTCTCGAATACAGCGTGAAGAGTCCGGGCAAGCTCTTCGGCACTGAGTTGGTCGGGCATCTGCCCTTGAGGTTCATCTTTGACATAGACGGAAAGCAGCCGCTGAAAGCACTTTCCTGCTGGCTTCGAGTTCCGTTGGGCGGGGTGCCCAATGCCGTAGAAAGAATCGAGGCTGCCTGCGGGCCGTTTCTCGCGTCCAACATTAGAAACGGGGATTGCTGGACGCAATTCTTGCGTCCGGGCTTTGTCATTTTGTTGCTATCGAGGAAGGCAGTTGGGCAGCAGCATGAACGACTCAATTTGACGGTGGGCTATCACCGGAACGGACCAATGGCGTAGATGGCGTAGATGGCGTAGATGGCGTAGATGGCGTAGATGGCGTAGATTAGCTGTTGAGCGTCTGCTTTGGCGACGAACGTTAGGCGGCTTTGGGCCCTGAGCCGCCGTTGCGAGGCACCACCCGGAAGCTGCCTTTGACCCGCTGCACGCTGCTGTTGGAAATCCCGCTGTCTGACAACTGCAAGCTATAGTTTGCTGACTTAAGGCGTGCCGGGTTTCATGGAGTCTTTATACCTGGACATTTGAGCAGGGCACTCCTTGCAAACCTATGCTGCAAGCCGCTTCCAGGAGAAATCAGTGTCCAGAATATCCCGCACGGTCCAGTGTATCCCGCAGGTTTTGCGGGATACATCACGTTAAATTGCGGAAACGCGATGTGGTCTGAATGCTTGCTCCTCCTCGCGCTGTCGGTAGGCGGGCTGCACTATTTGTATCCGTATTGGAAGGTGATGCGCTCGTCTTTCGAGCACGTCAGTGAGCCTGTTCAGTTTCAGATTGGCCGCAGTTCCACCGCTGAGTCATTGGAGCCTCTCTTCGAATTGACGGCTTCGGTTCAAACCAAGGATGGCCGAGAACAGCGAATTGAGGTCTTTCCGTGGCATTCTGACAATGTCTTTCGGACCCGCGAGGAAGCGGAGGAGGCCATTGCCCGAGCGTGCGCCCTGACCAGCGGCAAGTCTTCGACGATAGTTGTTGGGGCAGTCCTGGGTTCAAGGAAATATGTCTCGTCGCACATCTCGCCCAGAGCGCGTCGCGAGATTGCAATATGGTCTTCAGTCGCAGCGGGGGTCGGCGTGTTTGGGCTCTTTCTGGGGTGGCATATTGAATTCGCGAAGAGTTGCGCACGCGTTCCAACTGGGTTGGCGCCGCAGATTTAACAGGTCCGTCAACGCGGACGCCCAAAGTCGTCCCGCCGCAATGCGGCGCCGTTCATTGGTCGCCGGTTACGCCCGACGTTAGGCCCCCTATGCGTAGATATCTCTCGCTCGCAGCCATCGTGGTCGTACTCGCCATCGCAGCTATTGGCTACAGGCACATTAGCGCCGTTCACGCAGAGCCCGAACCATTCAACGCACATCAATGGCAAGAGCGCTCGGACCAGACTCTTCTAAACGACCCAGGCTGCGTCCGTGGTGGCATGGCGCTGACACTCGTTCAGAGCGGCGGACTTCCAGGTCTATCCAAAGAGAAAATACTTGAGCAACTGGGGCAAGCTGAGGCCGGACACGCCACCCAACTCCGCTATGGCCTCGGCCAGTGCCACTGGGACTGGCGGCACAGCACATTGGTCGTAAGATTCAAGCCCAGCGGTTCGGTTGCTGACGCATCCATCGAGGCAGAGTGAAAATGCTCAGCTCACTCGCGCCAGCCACCAGCCTAACTGGGCGTTGAGCGTCTGCTTCCATTCGCTTCCACAGGCTGCTCCTGGCCGGATTCTGCCCCACAGCCGAAGGTTGTAGCTGGCTCACCAAGACCTATTCTTGACCGTTCTGTTCTGCGGCCATAAGCACCTTGATGTCCACCAAGTCTTTCTCTTGGTAGATAAGTTCCCATGGCACCACCGGGTCAGTAGCTTCCCATGCGACGAGATAAATTCTGCCGAGGTGCTCGCTCCAATCGAGGGCGTACCCCTCGCAGAACAAGCCTTCAACCTCTTCTGACAACTCGTCAAAAGGCACGTCCATAGCACCAACAAACAGAACGCCCTCGTACTTCACAAGGCGGCCATCCGCTGCAGGACGGTGGGAGGACCAAGATAGAAATGCGTCCATCTTGGCTTTCAGAGCTTCAGCAAATTCAGGTGTCATCTTCAACGCGTGTATGAATGTCGGCTTATGGCCGGATTCTGCCGCACGGAATGGACGTTAGCGGGCAAGTGCCTGAGACCCTGCCGCTGGCGAATGCGCTGCAACAACATCCAGGCTTCCGCGATATGGTGGTCGAGGCATCAGAAAAGGGGCTGTTTCGCTTGGAAGCTGAATTCCTACCTCTCCTGGACGACCAACAGTGTCCAAGATGCCATGCGAGAAATAGCCTGCGCCTCTCACAGGTCTGGAATCTCGGAACACATGTGCGCTACTAGGGTAGTTCCGCCGGTGAATTGAAATGACCGCTTATGCGCTCTACCGGAGTCTGCTCTTGGCCGGATTCTGCCCCACGCCGAGGGACGCTAGCGGGCCCAAAGCGGTCCCGTGTTCAGCCCTACAGCAAACATCGAATTCAATTCGTTTGGCGTTTGGCCGAATTCAAGTTCAACATGTTGAGCTGGCGGCGCACCTCCACGACGTCGGGGTTTGCTTCATTGGGAAGAAGCTGAAAGATGCGATCTGATTCGAGGAGGTCTCGCAAGGCATCCCGAAATCTCTTGGAGTTCTCGTTCCGCCGAAGCGGCTGAGCAGCTTGTTTAGTGAGATAGGCTTTATACACGGCCGATTTGCCACTCGCCGCTTCATTGAATTCGAGGGATTGCTCATAAACATACGCCTCCAAAAGAAGCCGAATTTTTGCGGCGACCTCTTGCTGCTCGGGACTGGCCAAAAGCTTTGCCAGAACCTCACGGTCGTCCAGTAGATCCAGATCAGCACCGTGGTCAAGCGATAGCAGAAGTTCGAGAACGCGGTCCGACGTTTTGCAATGTGCAGTGTCTATGGAACCTGATGTCATAGCAGTATTGAAAAGTCCGCTTCTGGCCGAATTCCGTCTCACACTCATCATAAGTCCGTAACGTAACCGGGCTTTCTATCTCGCCTATCTATGGGCGACAAAAGCCGTCAAAACACGTCAGCCAAAGGCTATGGCGCCCCCCCAACTCTCAAGCCAGCTGGCGTTTTAGCCGTTCCGATCAGCACGTCAAAAGCGTGTTGTCTAGCGAGAGGGCAGGCGCGGGGCACACTGCGCGCCGGGGTTCTCGAGGCCTTCGGAGAATACAGATAGCCAGTCTGGCCGTTTGGCGCGCGGCACTAACTGCCAACAGAGACAGCTGGGCCGATTTTGAGTTGCAGCAACTCGGCAGAGTAGGCAGAAACGGTCGATCAAAAGTTCAGACGAGGCGGGGTCTCGATAGCGCGCCAGGGTTTGGGGCGGGGGTACTGCTGAGGGCGCTGGCGAGGCCGCCAAGGGGTGAATGGCACGAGCCTGGGGATGCTGCGAGGACACCGGGGCCGCGCGGGGCTGTACTAGCTTCGTGGTGGCTTCAGTCGGCCTTGGATGATGCCCTTGTTGACTAAGGCCGTGGCGACCGACTGCCACCCAGGCGGGCGACACCAATGGCTCAGATCAGCCTGAAGCAGTAAACCAAGCGGGCGGTTTGACCGACTGCTTGCGGTCGAAGCGACACTAAGACCAGACTTAGCGAACTCCGCCTCCCAAGTGGTCCGCCCACCACTGCATCAGCTTGATCCGGTCGGCCATGTACGTAGTGCGGTGATACGCGGCCCGAATCTCGTTCTGCTCCCGGTGCGCAAGCTGTCGCTCGATCACATCCGGGTTCCACCCGTGCTCGTTGGCCACGGTCGAGAACAAGGCCCGGAACCCGTGGGCCGTGGCGATGGTCTTGTATCCCATGCGCGCGAGTGCTGAGTTGAAGGTGTTCTCGCTCAGTGGCTTGCTGGGGTAGTACGGGCTGGGGAACACCAGCTCGCGGCCACCGCTGATGGCTTCGATCTTGCCCAGCACTTCGAGAGCCTGTTTGGACAGGGGCACGCGGTGTTCCTCGCGCATCTTCATGCGCTCTGCTGGGATGGTCCACAGGGCCGCCTTGCGGTCGAACTCCACCCAGCGCGCGCCGCGCACTTCCCCGGGCCTGCAGGCTGTGAGCATGAGCATGCGCAGGCCCAACACGATGCTGGGGGCACCGTCATAGGCTGCGAGCTTGCGCATGAACTCGGGTAGCTCTTTCTCTGCCAGGGCGGCCCGGTGTTGGACGGTGCGCGGCTTCAAGATTTCCGAGGGCACCAGGTCGAGCATGGGGTTGGTGTCGATGCGCTGGTGCGTGACGGCCCATCGATAGATGGCTTTCACGCGCTGCAGCAAGCGGCCGGCCTGGTCGGCGGCCCCCTTGCTTCGACCTGCTTGACGGCTTCCATCACATCGCGGGCTTTGAGGCTGGCCATGGGGCGCGAGCCCAGAGTGGGGAAGATGTCGTTTTCGAGTGAGACTTGAATACGGCCCATGGTGACGGGCTCCCAGCGGGCCGACTGGTGTTCGATCCAGTCGCGGGCCACGGCTTCGAGGGTGTTGCGATTTTCGTGGATGACACGGGCCTTTTGCTCCTTGCGGGCCTCGCCGGGGTCTTGGTTGTCTTGCAGCAGCTTGCGGGCTTTGGTAGCGGACTCCCTGGCCATCTTCAAACTGATGTCGGGGTACACGCCGAAAGCCAGACGCTTTTCTTTTCCGGCGAAGCGGTACTTCATGCGCTAGTAGCGCCCGCCTGCCTTGGTGATTTCGAGGTAGAGGCCCAGGCCGTCTGAGTGTTTGCCGGGTTCTGTGAGGGTGCGGAGCTTCGTGTCGGTGAGTTGCAAGGGGGCACCAAAAAGGGCTGGGGGGCCCTTCAGCTCCTTCCACGCTCCTCCCAGCAAAATTGAGGGCATATCTGGGAGCTATGTCCCAAGGAGTGCGGTTTCATTGGCGCCCCTTTGCAAGCGCTGAACGTGCCAAGACCGAGCCCAGTCCTCCGTCAACCTCGCAGAAGGGCTGCCCTAGGCGGTGGCCGATTCGCAGCGCACTGCGCTGCCACTCCGCGCAAGCGCATCACGGGCTGCGGAGCAGTCGCAAACGCCCACAATGAGGCCCCTGCGGCCTATGACTGTCTGCAGGTATACAAGGCCATGGCAGAGTGCGAAGAGGCCTTCTCGAAGGCCATGGCGCTGCTGGCGCACGCATCCCACCCGTGGGCTTTAATCGGCACGCAGCGGATATGCGGGCCTACCGAAGGAAGTTCGCCGGGGATCGCCTCACGGCTGCGGCGTTGGAGCGGCCTGAGGTGGAGGCGCAGGGCATTCTGAAACTGGGGGCGTTTGCGGGGCTTGCTTACCTCACGCCAGTGCAGCCGCTGCAGCTCAAGCGCGCGGAGGACGCTGCGGCGGCCTGAGCCTCGCGATGATGACAGCCAGGCTCGCACTGGGCGCTGAAATGCAAAAGGCCCCCGCAGTGATGTCGGGGCCTTTTACCGTGGTTGCCATCGGCCAGAATCGGGCCCACGTCGATGCAGATGAAGATGGCTTGCCGCGGTTGACGTTGCACACATCGGACGGTAGCCGCTTGGTGTTCAAACGGCGTCCTGGAAAAGTCAACTGAACCGAGATCACCGTACGGACACTCAAGAAACGGCAGCCTGGCTTTCCCCGCATTGCCAAACACTCGCGTTGTAGCGCATCGCGGCCACGCCATGCGCAGCGACGCTCCAGCCAGTTCGCCGCTGCACGAGGGTCAAGCGACGTAAGCCGCCAACTCTTGCGGCGTCCCCTCTGGAAAGGCCTCCTTGAGCAGATCCAGAAACGCCGACACACGGGGGCTGAGCAGGCGGCGCGAGGGGTAGAGCGCCCACAGCGCTATTTCAGGCCCTGGAACATCCCCCCACTTCACCAAGGTTCCGGCTACCAGGTCGTGCAGCACCAGTGACAGGGGCAGCCGCGCAGCGCCCACCTGCGCACGCACCGCGTCGCGCACCATGAACAGCGAGGAGAGATGAAGCACGGGTTGCACCGCCAGGCGCTGCGGCGCACCTTTCGCGTTGGTGAGGTTCCAGATGGCGGCAGGAACGGCGCTGACGTCCGCACCCGCGCTTCCCCGCACCACCGCCGCAGTGGTCGCGCCAGCGCGCGGCTTGCGGAGTTGGGGGCTTGCAACGACCACGATCCGGTCGCGCAGGAAGATGCGGCCGACCAGGCGTTCGTCCGGGTCGGGGTCGACGCGGATCACGAGGTCGTAGCCCTCCTCCACCATGTCCACCGCCCGGTCTTCGGTCGTGACCTCCAGCCGCACCTCCGGGTGCTTCAAGGCGAAGCGGGCTGCCAGCTTGCCCATGGCAGCCTGCGAGAACAGCAGCGGGGCACTGACCCGCAACCGGCCTCGGGGCGCATCGCCACCGGAGGCGATGGCGGCGGTGGTTTCGTCCAGCTCGGCCAGCAGCACCGAGGTTTTCTCGAACAGCGCCCGCCCCTCTTCGGTGAGCTTGAGCACCCGCGGCCCGCGCTCGAAAAGCCGCAGGTTCAGACCGCTCTCCAGGTCCGCCACCCGGCGCGAGAGGGTGGCCTTCGGGCGGCCCGATGCGCGGGCAGCCCGGCCGAAGCCTCCGTGCCGGGCCACCAGCGTGAAGTCCGCCAGAGCAAGCAAGTCCATGTGTTCCACCAGTGAGACGCAAAGTCCAAATATAACGTCTATCGCACATGGAATGAAACGATGAAGATTCGGGCTTCTTCAACGCAACGGAGCAATTTCATGACCATTCTCATCACCGGCGCCACGGGCAACGTCGGCCGCCAAGTCGTTCAGCAATTGGTGAACCGGGGCGCCGATGTGCGCGCGCTGGTGCGCAAGCCGGCCCAGGCGAACCTCCCGGCGGGCGTGCACACCGTGCAGGGCGATCTGCTCGACATCGACGCCCTGCGCCGCGCCTTCGACGGTGTCTCCACGCTGTTCCTGCTCAATGCGGTGGTGCCCGACGAGTTCACGCAAGCGCTGGTGGCGCTGAACCTTGCACGCGAAGCGGGCATCGAGCGCGTGGTCTACCTGTCGGTGATCCACAGCGACCGCTACCTGAACGTTCCGCACTTCGCGGGCAAGTTCGGCGTGGAGCGCATGCTGGAGCAGATGGGATTCGGCGCCACCATCCTGCGGCCGGCCTATTTCATGGACAACGACCACAGCATCAAGGATGTCGTGCGCAACCATGGCATCTACCCCATGCCCATCGGGAACAAGGGCCTGGCCATGGTGGATGTGCGGGACATTGCCGAGGTCGCTGCCATCGAACTGCTGCGCCGCGAGCAGGCCAGCGGGCAGCTGCCGCTGGCACGCATCAACCTGGTGGGCCCCGACACGCTCACCGGCGAAGCGGTGGCCGGCATCTGGTCGTCGGTACTGGGCCGCCCCGTTGCCTACGGCGGCGACGACACCGCCGGCTTCGAGGCCAACTTGCGCCACGCCATGCCGCACTGGATGGCGTATGACATGCGTCTCATGAGCGAGCGCTTTCTGACCGACGGGATGGTGCCGGAGGCTGGCGACGTGCAGCGCCTGGTGCAGTTGCTCGGGCGCCCGCTGCATGCGTACCGCGACTTTGCGCACGCCGTCGCCTCGGCGGCCTGAGTGCTGCACGCACAACGTTCGCCCCCACCCCAGATCCAATCTGCCCCAGAGGACACCACCATGATCTACTCCACCGCCACCGTCCCCGTGAACCCTGCCGGCCCAGTCCCGCTCACCCGCGCCCAGGCGTGGGCGGGTCTGGTGCTCAAGGCCCGCGATGCAAGGCTGTTTCTGCCGCCGAACCTGTGCACCCACTGCGAGGTGGTGCAAGAGAGCGATACCCACTTCGTGCGCGAGGCCACCATCGCCGGCCAGGCACTGCGCGAGATCATCACCTTGGAGCTGCACAACAAGGTGACCTTCTTCCAGGCCACCGGCCCGCGCGAAGGCGCCATCGTCAACGAGCTGTTCGAGGACGAGCAAGGGAACCTGCAACTGCGCTTTTACGGCTATCTGGGCCTGCGGGGCAAGGCGCCCGGTGGGCCCGAGGAGCAGGCAGAGCAGGCCTGGACGGACGGCGACAAGGGCTATCGGAGCGCGCTGCTGTCGACGCTGCAGCGCACCCGCGAACTGCTGGCGCAAGGACAGCTGACAGGCGCTGCCGCATGAACCACGCCACGCCGACCACCAGCCACACGCGCATCCAATTGCGGGGGCTGGCGGCGGCAGGCGGTGCCTGCGCAAGATGCGGCAAAAGCCTGTTTGAAGATCGCTCGCAGCGGCCCGGGCTTTCCCCATCAGGCCATCGAAGCGCAGGCCTCACTGCCGCACGGTGATGCCGTCGGCATCACCCTCACCCTCGTCACATCCGGGGTGGCTGGCCCACGGGATCGCCGCTTTCATCCTCTTGCTCTCCCTCATACGGATCCGGAGCAGACGACTGCGGCAACTGCGGCTGTGGCGGCACCGTGAGCGGCTCCGTGCTGGGCGGCAGGTCGCCGGGCGGCAAGGGAAACGTATCGGGGACTTTGTGGATGGGGTGTTCTGCGGGGTCGGTGGCCATGGCGTTCTCCTGGGACAAAAATTGAATTGGGCCCGGTGGCGCACGCGCTCGGCGTAGGAGGCGGGCCCAGAACGGGGTGCGCTGCGAGAGGTTCACCCAACCCTTGCATGCGCGGCCAAGGCGCAAAAAAAGGCCCCGGCAGGGCTGCCGAGGCCTCGCGATGCACAGCGCTAACAAAACTGCGCTGCAGCACGGTCACTTGCTCTGGTCCTTGTTCTTCGCGCTGGCGGTCTGCTGGTTCTGGTCGGTGCTCTTGGTGCGGTTGCTGCGCCAGGTGCTGAAGTCGTCCGAAAATTTCTGGTAGCGCTCGCCGCGGAAGGTTTCATAGTCCTTGTCCAGGCTGCGGATCTGCTCGTTGCGCCATTGCAGGTAGTCCGGATCGTGGCCTTGCTGGCTTTGGTGGCGCCCGGCACTGAAACGGTCTGAATCTCCGTAGAACCCGCCGCCGAAGCGGTCCTGCTGGCTGCCGTACTGGCCGCCACCCCCATAGCCTTCGGAGAACTGCTCACGCCCGCCATAGCTGCCGCCTGGCTGGCGTGCACCGCCCCAGTCGTAGGCTTGTTGTTGCTGGTCACCTTGCGGGTAGCGGTTTTGCTGAACCTGCTGGCCACCCCGGGGGCCGAAGCTGCCGCCGCCGTAACGACTGCCCGGCCCGTTGTGGCCGTAGCCGCCGTATTGCGACTCATCGCTGCGGCCGCCCTGGTACTGGGACTGCGGGGCGCCAAAGTCTCTGTCGGAGCCGTACCGGCCGCCGTCGCTCTGTGCCTGGTATTGCCTGTCGTGCTGGCCGTCGTGGCTGCCATAGCCGCTGCCGCTGCGGTATTCCTGCTGCTGATGCTGTTGATGCCGACCGCCGTCGCTGTCGTACTCGCGTGCGTGGTTGCGGTTGCGTTCTTCGTCGTCACGGTATGCCATTGCAATCTCCTCGTTTCAATGAAAAGCGCATGGGCCTATTCCTCATGCGAAAACCCATGTTGAAAAAACACAGGGCCCATTTCTGTAGGCCATTCCTTACGCGTCTGTAGTGCTGTGGCTGCGATACAGATGTGCACATTCACGCCATAAACGTTGCACACCCGCGGCACGGCGCACGGGCCTGCGAGCCAAGGCGAACCGGCCATGACCGACGCACGGGGCCACTCCCGTCACGTGCGACAAACCCTTGGACACTGCGCCGGACATGACTACGATGACGACCACCCGGATGCACGGCGGATCCACCTTTTCCAGGAGCCAACCCATGATCAGCAAGAACACGATTTGCCTGTGGTACGAGCACGATGCCTTGAGCGCCGCCAACTTCTACGCGGCCACCTTTCCCGACAGTTCCGTCGGCGGGGTGATGCTGGCGCCGGGCGACTACCCGGATGGACAGCAGGGCGATGTGCTGACTGTGGAGTTCACCGTGGCGGGCATTCCCTGCGTGGGGCTCAACGGTGGCCCGCACTTCAAGCACAACGAGTCCTTCTCCTTCCAGATCGCCACCGACGACCAGGCCGAGACCGACCGGCTGTGGAACGCGGTGGTAGGCAACGGCGGCCAGGAGAGCGCATGCGGCTGGTGCAAGGACCGCTGGGGCGTGTCGTGGCAGATCACCCCGCGCGTGCTGACCACCGCCATGGCCGACCCCGACCGCGCAGCGGCCAAGCGGGTGTTCGAGGCGATGATGACCATGCGCAAGATCGACATCACCACCATCGAAAAGGCATGGCGGGCCAAGTAGCCGCCGCAGGTGGACCGAACCACGGGTCTGCCATCGCGGGCACGAACCCGCAACCACCGGGTTCTGTTTCGCCATGGCGAGCCCGGAGCGCCAGCGCCCTCCACCCCTAGGCGACGGCGGGTTCGCGCAGCGCGGGCTTGCTCCGCCCGGCCGTCATGGCCGTGCCCATCGATGCCGACACGATGAGACCGATGGCGAGCCACTGATTGAAGTTGAGATGCTCGCCCAGCAGGCCCATGGCCAGCACGGCGGCCACGGCGGGCTCCATGCTGATCATGATGCCGAAGGCCTCCTTGGGCAGGCGTTTCAAGGCCATCATTTCCAGCGAGATCGGGATGGCGCTGGAGATGGCCGCCACGGCCAGCCCCACCAGCAGCACGGTGGGCGTGAGCAGCGCGGCGCCCGCATGCACCACGCCCACGGGCACCACCACCAGCGCGGCCACCAGCAGCCCCAGCGATACCGTGTGCCCCGCGTGCAGGTGGCCGGCGCGCTTGCCGAACACGATGTACAGCGCCCAGAACACGGCGGCAGCCAGCGCGTAGAAAACGCCCATCGGGTCGAGCGCGCTGCCGTTCAGGCCCAGCGGCAGCAGCATGCCCAGGCCTGCCATCGCCAGGGCCACCCACACGAAGTCCACCGCGCGGCGCGACGACCAGATGGCGACCGCCAGCGGCCCCGAAAACTCGATGGCCACGGCCAGGCCGAACGGCAGCGTGCGCAGCGACATGTAGAACATCAGGTTCATGGCGCCCAGCGCGGCGCCGTAGCAGGCAATCGCCACGGCATCGGCGCGTGACAGACGCCAGCGCCAGGGGCGCCACAGCAGCAGCATCAGCACGGCCGACAGGCCCACGCGCACGGCGGTGGTGCCCTGCGCGCCCACCGCCGGAAACAGGATCTGCTTGGCCCACGATGTGCCGAACCCGAGGGCCGTGACGGAGCCCAGCACGGCCAGGAAGGGAATGAATCGTTGAAAGGGGGACGCGGTCATGGGTAAAAATATAGTTCGACCGCGGCGTGTTTTTGGCTCTGTTTCGAAGCCCTTCACGCAACTTTCGCTCACTCCCCCTGCCCTGCACTGGAAGGCTTGCCGACATGCCCACCACGCCCATTGCCGCCTCCGCCTCTGCCTCCGCCACCGCGCCCCTGCCGCACCCGGGCCTGGACCGCTTCGACCTGGCCATCCTCGACATCCTGCAGACGGACAACACCACGCCGCAGCGCCTGATCGCCAGGGCAGTCAATCTGTCGGCGCCCGCGGTGCAGCGGCGCATCAAGCGGCTGCAGGACAGCGGCGTGATCCGCGCCAACGTGGCCGTGATCGACCCGGTGAAGGTGGGCATGCCGCTGACCATCGTGCTCGAGATCCATCTAGAGAACGAGCGCCCCGACCGCACGGCCCCGCTGCGCGCGCGCATCGCCGCCGAAGACGCGGTGCAACAGTGCTACAGCGTGACCGGCGAGGCGGACTACCTTCTGGTGGTCAACGTGGCGTCGATGGCGGACTACGAGGCACTGACGCGGCGGCTGTTCGACGGGGACGACAACGTGCGGCGCTTTCGCACGTCGGTATCGCTGGGGTGTTTGAAAGCGGGGCTCAAGGTGCCGCTGGGAATGGGCATGCGTGAGGGTGGTGCGGCCTGAATGGCGACCCCGGCTGCAGGGGTGATGTTGGTGCTTGGCTCTGTCATCGTGGGTCTTTGGTCTTTGGTCTTTGGTCTTTGGTCTTTGGTCTTTGGTCTTTGGTTGAGGAGCTTGGGGGCGCAAGGGGTCCGAACGAAATGAGCCCCTCAATGACCCCACGGCCCAACGTCCTACGGCTGCCAGCGAATTCGGGCCCTAGCTGGATCGCCAGCTGGCGCCGACGATTTCCCATCAACATCACCGATGGGAACAACACATGAAAACGCCTGGTCTCCTTTGGTCCGTGCTCATTGGCGCGGTTGCCAGTGCCCGCTCGATGACACCGATGGCCACGCTGTCGGCAGCGAGGCTGCTGGGGCGCTCCACGCCCGGCAGGCTCGCATTGCTGGACCGCCCCTTGTTCAAGTATGGCGCTCTCGCCATGGGCGCCGGGGAACTGGCCGGCGACAAGATGAAGACAGCTCCCGACAGGACGGTGGCCCTGGGCCTGCTGGCGCGGACCATGAGCGCCGGGATCGCCGGTGCGGCCCTGGCCCCGCGCGGGCGTGAGCAAGCCGGAGCGCTGGCAGCGGTGGCCACCGCGGTGCCTCTGGCTTACGTCACCTTGAACGCCAGAAAAAGCGCCATGAAACGCATCGGCCAGACGCGCAGCGGCCTCATTGAAGACGCGTTGATCATCGCTGGCGGTATCGCCATCGTCGCACTGGCCGTCAGGCCCGGCAACCACCGGTGAGCGTGCAGCCCATCAGGGCACGGTGTAATCCGTGCAATCGGGCGCTGGGGTGTCGGGCACGTAAGTGCGGGCCTGCGGGGTGAAGCGATACAACCGCTGGTAGCTGCATCGGGGATCGGTCACGGTCACCAGGTCGCGTTGGCGAAGTGGCCGCGCCGCCAGCGAGTCTTTGGACCGCGACACGCGCCCCGGAAACGATGTCGCCTTGCTGCGATAGCGCAGCACCGGCCATCCTGCAGCGGATGCTTGCATCAGGGCGAGGCTCGCGTCGAAGCTGTATTGATCGTGGCAGGCCCCGGCGCGCTGCTTCATGTGGCGCTCGCTGAAACACGCCCGGATCGTCGCGCTGGAGCTCTGTGGAACACGCAGGACCTCGGACGGTAGTTGGTCGGGCACAAAGGCGATGAGGTGCAGGGTGGTTGCACTGGCCCCGCCGCCCGAATACATGGCGCGCTCCTCCATTTGCACACCCACAAGGATGCCGCCCTGGAAGCGGATGAGCTTGGGCCACAGCCGGGCATAAGCATCTGCGGATGGCAGCCCTGCTATCCGATAGAGCGTGTGCGCCGGATCGCCCTGACCGCCAGGCAACTGCAGGCTCACGTCCGTGCCATCGGCTGCGCCGTTGGGGCATGCCTGGCCTTCGCAGCCAGGCTCGGAGGGAGCGATTTCCACGCAGAGTTGGTCTGGCGTACAACCGACCGCGGCCCATCCTTCGGATGGGCTGATGACCAGCGTATCCGTGCGCGGTGGTGCGGCGAGGGAGGGGGCCGATGCCACGAGCGCAGCGGCTGCAAGGAGAACGAATTTTCGCATGATCAAAAGCTTAGCGGCCCCAACGCAGCGTTGACGTGAACGCAGCTTGGCGGCAGGGTCTGCGCAACGCAGGGATGGAAGGTTGGGACAGGGAGCGCATGCGCCTTGGCAAGCCACCGACCTGGGTTCGACGGCAAGGCACCAAGCTTCTTCACGGCACATCCGGTCTCACGCCAGACCCAACGCGTTGCGCATCTCTCTGCCCGTCAACCGCAGCCGCGGGCCACCGAGCAACTCGCACATGCGCGCACTGCGCGGCGCCTGCCCACCGTGCTGCGCAGCCAGACGCACCACCGCTCCGCAGATGGCGTCGATCTCGGTCACGCGGCCCGCTTCGAGGTCGTCCCACATGGACGAGCGCGCCTTTTCGTCGATCTGCAGCATGCGCCGGGCCAGCCGCGTGAACAGCCAGTTGGGCAGGCGCAGCACATGGGGCAGCAGGCGCGGCGACACCGCGGTGACCTTGGCCGGGGAGATGCCGGCGCGCGCCATCGCCACCAGTGCCTCGGACTGCAGCGCGGCAAAGACGAAGCGGCAGTCGCGGTCGAGCAGCTCTTCGCGCAGCGGCAGGTTGGACAGCGCATTCACCGGGTTGTTGAGGTTGAGCAGCAGCTTGCCCCACTGCACCGACCGGATGTCGTACGGCAGCACGGTGGCCAGGCCCGCGGCGTTGAACAGGGGCGCCAGGCCTTCGGTGACCTCGTCGCGCTGCAGCTGCAGGTGCCCCGCCGTGGCGCGGTGCACATGGGCGCCGCGCAGCACCACGTTGTAGGGCACCATGCCGGCCAGCACTTTCAGGCCGGGGGCCAGCGCGGCCAGCCGGGCCACGTTGTCCACGCCGTTCTGCAGCGAGATGACGGGGGTGCCGGGCGGGCAGGCAGCAGCCAGCTCGCGCGCGGCGGCTTCGGTGGCGCCGCTCTTGACGCACAGCAGCACCACGCTCTGCGCGCGGGGCACCGCGTCGACCAGGGTGGTGGCCATGCGCAGCGCGGTGGGCGGCACCTGCTGGTCCAGGCCGTCGAGGTCCGTCACCCGCAGGCCCTGCAGCGCGATGGGCTCCAGCGCGTGGGGACGGCCCACCAGGCATACCGTATGGCCCTGCGAAGCCAGCCGCCCGCCCACGTAGCAGCCGATGGCACCCGCGCCCAGAACGATGAAATTCATGTGATGACGATCCCGTTGAAGCCCTGAGGAAACGCACGGCAGGCCAGGCTCGCACGGCCCCCCGTGCGACACGGCGGCCCGCAGCGTGCGCATTGTGCGGCGATGCCGGCGCGTGCCCTGGCACCCGGGCGACGCAGCAGCGCTACCGCTCTCCACCCAGCGCCACGCCGCACGCCAGAGTTTGACCTTTTTTGGCACCTTCCGCTGGATGGACAAGCGCAAATAGCTACCAAAACTATAGCATCCACACAACGCACTGACCAGCGCCCCATGAGTGCTGCCTCCGTGCTGCCTCCGTGCGGCGTCAGTGCGGGGCCAGTGCCACGGGCATCTCACCCGGTCGGGCTTGCGCGCAGGCAGCCGTGCCCACGCGCGGGAGCCGCCTACGCCACGCCCGGCCACCGCACCGTGGCCCGCAGCCCGCCCAGCCGGGGCGATGCGTCCAGCGCGACCACGGCGCTGTGGGCCTGCGCAATGGCCTGCACGATGGCCAGGCCCAGGCCGCTGCCCGGTGCGCCGTCGCTGGTCTCGCGCACGAAGCGCTGCATCACGCGGGCGCGGTGTTCCTCGGCAATGCCGGGGCCGCTGTCTTCCACCGTCAGTTCAACAGCCTGGCCGTCGGCCGCACGCCGGACCTGCAGGTCCACCCGGCCGCCCGCGGGCGTGTACTTGACGGCGTTGTCGAGCAGGTTGCGCACCAGCATGCGCAGCGCCTCGGCGTTGCCGGGTACGGTGGCCGCATCGGAGTCGAGCAGGCCCAGGTCGATGGACCGCGCCTGCGCCGCCGGGGCCACGTCGGCCAGCGCCAGCTGCGCCACGGCCTGCAGATCCACCGGCTCGGTGTGTGCGCCGGGGGCCGCCGCACCCGCCTCCTGGCGGGCCAGGGTCAACAATTGCTCCACCAGCCGCGTGGCGCGGTCGATGCCCGAGGACAGGCGCTCGATGGCGGCGGCCCGCGCAGCGTCGTCGCCCGCGCGCTGCAGGCCCTGCAGTTGCAGGCGCAGCGCGGCCAACGGGGACCGCAGCTCGTGCGCGGCGTCGGCCACGAAGTGCTGCTGCGCGTCGAACGCGCGCTGCACGCGCTCGAACAGCAGGTTGAGCTCGCTCACCAGGGGCTGTACCTCGTCGGGCAACTGCGCGTCGCTGACGGGCGAAAGGTCGTCGGCCTGGCGCTGGGCCAGTTGGCGGCGCACGCGCTCCACCGGCGCGAGCGACCGGCTCACGCCCCACCACACGGCCAGCACCAAGAGCGGCGCCATGAAGGCCAGCGGCGCCAGCGTGCGCAGCGCCAGGGCGCGCGCCATGCCCCGGCGGGCCGCCATGTTCTGCGCCACCTGGATGACCTGCGAGCGCGTCTGCATCGAGAACACGCGGTAGGTGCCGCCCCGTGCCTGCACGTCGGTGAAGCCCAGCACCGCGATCTGCGGCAGCGCCGCGCCCACGGCGGATTCAAAAATGCGCAGGCCTTCGTTGGTCCACACCTGCACGATGAATTCGTGGTTCTCGTCCTCCGGGTCCAGCCCCGGGCCCAGGCCTTGCGCGTCCACCGGCAGGCCCGAGCGCAGCGCCAGCGCGGTCTGCTGCATGTGGTAGTCGAACAGCGTGTCGGCCTCGGCCAGCGCGCCCCGGTAGGCCAGCGCGCCCTGCACGGCGCCGGCCAGCACGATGGCGGCCAGGATGAAGATCAAGAGCCGCGTGCGCAGCGAGCGCGGCAGCACCGCGCGCACGGATTGCAGGGCTGGGGTGATTTTTTCCATCATGCCTTGGGCACCAGGTAGCCCACGCCGCGCACATTCAGCAGCACCTCGGCGCCCAGCTTCTTGCGCAGCCCGTGGATGTACACCTCCACCGCGTTGCTGCTGACTTCGTCGCCCCAGCCGTAGAGCTTGTCTTCGAGCTGCTGGCGCGACAGCACCATGCCCGGCCGGGCGATCAGCGGCTCGAGCACGGCCCATTCACGCGCCGAGAGCACGACCGGCACGCCCTGCACCGAGGCCTCGCGCGTGGCGGGGTTGATGCACACGCCCTTGTGTTCGTACACCGGCTCGGCCCGGCCGGCGGCACGGCGCAGCAGGGCACGGATGCGGGCGAGCAGTTCGTCCAGGTCATAGGGCTTGAGCACGTAGTCGTCGGCGCCGGCGTCGAGCCCTTCGATGCGCTGCGTGACCGAGTCGCGGGCCGTGGCCACCAGCACTGGGGTGCGGTCCTTGCGCGTGCGCAGGTCGCGCAGCACCGAGAGCCCGTCGCGCTGGGGCAGGCCCAGGTCGAGCAGCACCAGGTCGTAGGCCTGCGTGCGCAAGGCCGTGTCGGCCGCGTTGCCGTCGCGGGCCCAGTCCACCGCGTAGTGCTCGGCGCGCAGCAGGTCCTGCACGGCTTCGCCGATCATGGTGTCGTCTTCTACGAGGAGCAATCGCATGGTGGGGCGAGCATAGCGAATGGCGGGAGTGGGGTTGCGCCCTGGCTTCGACAGGCTCAGCCCGAACGGGTGGGGTCGGGTCGGGCTGAGGTGTGGAGGTTGGGGCACCCCGCCCCGCTCCTCCCACCCCACCCACCTCACCCCCATCCCCCCATCAGCCCATCAGCCCAAACGCACCGGCACAAAGATCTTGTTGCCGTCGCGCTCGATCAGCAGCGCCACCGACTTGCCGGCCTTGGCCATCGCCGTGCGCACCTGGTCGATGTTCTTGGCTGGTGCGCCGTTGATGGCCAGCAGCACGTCGCCGGGCTGCACGCCCGCGGCAGCGGCGGGGCCGCGGGCCTGCTCAATCACGAGGCCTTCGCTCACACCCACCTCGCGGCGTTCGTCAGCATCGAGGGGGCGCAGCGACAGGCCCAGCTGCGCCTTGCCCACGGCTTCTTCGGCGCGCGCCTGCTTGCTGCCCGCCTTGTCGCTGGCGTCGCCCAGGGTGGCGGTCAGCTCCACCGGCTGGCCGCGGCGCCACACCGACAGCTTGGCCTGCTGGCCGGGCTGGGCCTGGCCCACCCAGGCGGGCAGGTCGCCCGAGGCGACGATGGCATGGCCGTCCACCTGGCGGATCACGTCGCCGGGCTGCAGGCCCGCCTTCTCGGCGGGGCTGCCCTTGCTCACGCTGGCCACCAGCGCGCCTTCGGGCTTGTCGAGCTGGAAGGATTCGGCAAACGCCTGGTTCACCTCCTGCACTGCCACGCCGAGCTGCGCATGGCGCACCTTGCCGGTGGCGACGATCTGGTCCTTGATCTTGGCGGCCAGCTCGATGGGGATGGCGAACGACACGCCCTGGTAGCCGCCCGAGCGGCTGTAGATCTGCGAGTTGATGCCCACGACCTCGCCGCGCGCATTGAACAGCGGCCCGCCCGAGTTGCCGGGGTTCACCGCCACGTCGGTCTGGATGAAGGGCACCAGGCTGTCGTCGGGCAGCGAGCGGCCCTTGGCGCTGACCACACCGGCGGTCACGCTGTTCTCGAAGCCGAAGGGCGAGCCGATGGCCAGCACCCATTCGCCCACCTGCAGGTCGCGCGTGCTGCCCAGGCGCACCACGGGCAGGTCCTTGGCGTCGATCTTGAGCACGGCCACATCGGTCTTGGGGTCCGAGCCCAGCACCTTGGCGCGGAACTCGCGCCGGTCGGTGAGCTTGACGGTGACGTCGCTCGCGCCCTTGACCACGTGCGCGTTGGTCAGCACCAGCCCGTCGGGGCTGACGATGAAGCCCGAGCCCAGGCCATGGGTGGGCACGTTGGGCCGGCCCTGCGCACCGGCGCCGGGCATGCCGAACTGGCGGAAGAATTCGTAGAACGGATCGTTCGGATCGATCTGCGGGCCCCGGCCCTGGCGGGCGGTGGGCTGGCTCTCGTCGTCGTCATCGTCGTCGTTGGCCATGGCGGCCTTGGTGCTGCCGGTGACGCTGATGTTGACCACGGCCGCGCCATTTTGCGCGGTGATCTGCGCAAAGCTGGGCAGTGCGCCGCCCGAGGGTGCCGCAGGGGTCTGCGCCACGATGGGGGTAGCCGGCGTGACCGCGCGGGCCTGGTGGCCGCTGATCAGCCCGGCGCCGGTGGCGCCCAGAGCGCCCGCGGCCACCAGGGCCAGGATCAGGCGGCGGGGAGTGGATGCAAGCGTGTTGCTCATGGTGTCTGCCTTTTCAATCGGGGTTGCGATGGAAGGCAGTGTGGGCAGCGACACTTAGACGAAACTTAGGCTGCGGGATGTGCATGTGGGTGCTTTTGGAGCATTCTTTTGCCGCCCAAGGGCCTTCGATGCTGGCGCGACCCCAGGCCAGTGCCACCGTGCAAGGGCCGCCATGCTGCGTATGCGGCGCTGCGCTTGCGTGCACCGGTGGCGTCCCCCTCCCCAGCGCGAAGCGCGTAGAGAGAGGGGGAAGGCGCGTAGCGCCTCAGGGGGTGCACTCTACAAAAACATGCCGCCCGAGGCCTCGATGCGCTGCGCGTTCACCCAGCGCGTGGCGGGCTGCAGCAGGGCTGCGACCAGCGGACCGATGTCCTCCGCCACGCCCACGCGGCCCAGCGCGGTCTGGCCGGCGACAAAGGCGTTGAGCTGTGCGTTGTCGCGCACGGCGCCGCCGCCAAAATCCGTCTCGATGGCACCCGGGGCTACCACGTTCACGGCGATGCCGCGCGGGCCCAGCTCCTTGGCGAGGTAGCGGCTGAGCACCTCGATGGCGCCCTTCATCGCCGCATAGGCCGCATAGCCGGGCAAGGCAAAGCGGGCCAGGCCCGACGACAGGTTCAGGATGCGGCCGCCGTCGTTCATCAGCGGCAGCAGGCGCTGCGTGAGAAAGAACACGCCCTTGAGGTGCACGTTGACCAGCGCATCGAACTGCGCCTCGGTGGTCTCGGCAAACGGTGCGTGCACGCCCATGCCGGCGTTGTTGACCAGAAAGTCGATGCGCTCGCGCTCCCAGCCGGACTGCAGGGCCTGCGACAGCTGGCCGGCAAAGGCCTCGAAGCTGCCGACGTCGCCCACATCCAGCGGCAGCGCCACGGCGCGCCGGCCCAGGGCCTCGATCTCGGCCACCACGGCCTGGGCTTCGGCGGCCTGCTGGCGGTAGGTCAGCACCACGTCGATGCCGCTCTTCGCAGCCGCCAGCGCGGCGCTGCGGCCCAGGCCCCGGCTGCCGCCGGTGATGAGAACGATGGGGGTGGAGGAAGACGATGAAGTGTGTGCCGGTGCGGTCATGGGAAGGTCCTCGGGTAGGGGTGGGGTGCCTGCCACGGGGTGCAGCGGGCATGAAGAGAACTTTATTGATTCCCCATGGATACATAAACCAGGCAAAATTGAATTGATTGTTCAAAAATAAATAGCCAATGAACCCCTTTGACCGCATGCAGATCTTCGCCCGCGTGGCCGAGCTGGCCAGCTTCACGCAGGCCGCGCAGGTGCTGGGCATCCCCAAGGCCAACGCCTCGCTGGCCGTGCAGCAACTGGAGGCGCAGCTGGGCACGCGCCTGCTGCACCGCACGACGCGCCGCGTGCAACTGACGCAGGATGGGCAGGTCTACTACGAGCGCTGCAAGGACCTGCTGGCCGACGTGGAAGAGCTGCAAACCCTGTTCACCCACCCCGAGGGCGCCGACCTGCAGGGCCGGGTGCGCATCGACATGTCCACCGGCATCGCGCGCCAGCTGGTGCTGCCGCGCCTGCCCGAGCTGCTGCAGCGCCACGCCCTGCTGCAGGTGGAGCTGAGCAGCACCGACCGGCGCGTGGACCTGGTGCGCGAGGGTTTTGACTGCGTGATCCGCGTGGGCCCGGTGGCAGAGCCCGGCCTGGTGGCGCGCCCGCTGGGCGTGGTGCGCGTGGCCACCTGCGCCAGCCCCGGCTACCTGGCCAGCAAGGGCACGCCCCGCACGCTGGCCGACCTGGCGCAGCACGACCTGGTGCACTACGTGAGTACGCTGGGCACACGCTCGGCGGGCTTCGAGGTGCAGGACGGCGACAGCCCGCAGTTCCACCCCATGGACGGGCGCGTCACCGTGAACAGTGCCGAGGCCTACCTGGGCGCCTGCGCCGCCGGGCTGGGCCTGATCCAGGCGCCGCTGCTGGGCGTGCGCGAGCTGATCGACAAGGGGCTGCTGGTGGAAGTGCTGCAGGACCACCCTGCCCCGCCCATGCCCGTGACGCTGCTGTATGCCCACCGGCGCCACCTGCCCCAGCGCGTGCGGGTGGTGATGGACTGGCTGGCGGCGGTGGTGCAGAAGCACCTGCAGCGCGAGGCGGCCGCAGCAGCCCAGCAGGCATCGCTATCAATTCAATAGCCGACAGCGCTTGCCAGACAAGCGGTAGAGGCCTGAAAAGCTTGATAACCCATGAAGGCAGTCGGACGCATCAGCCTGTGAACCGGTAGACGATGGCCCCGCGCACCACCTCGCCCGGCTGCCACCAGCGCGCGCCGAAGCCGGGGTGGTTGGGCGCGTCGGGGTACTCCATGGGCTCCAGGCAAATGCCGTCGCCGGGCTGCCACAGCCAGGGCGTGCCAGGGGCATCGGTAGCGCTGCGCCCGCTGTCGCGCATCGGGTCGGCCTTGAGGCCGTGGCCCGCATACACCTGCACGCCCGGAGCAGTGGTCCACACCTGCATTGCGCGCCCGCTGGCAGGGTCGCTGAGCAGGGCTGCGGGCCGCAGGCCCCCCGGCGTGATCGGCGAGGCCAGCGCGGGTGCTTGCAGAGCCCAGGCGGGCAGCGCGGCGCCGGGAGCGTCGCCCCAGGCCAGGTAGTGGTCCAGCCCGCCTGCGCGCGCCAGTTGCCCGTGCGGGTGCGCCACGGCATCGCCCACACGGCGGGGCGCACGAAAGTCGAACGGCGTGCCCTGCACCGGCTCCACCGTGCCGACGGGGCACACATCCGCCGCCAGCGGCACATAGTAGCTGGCGGGCACCTGCAGCACATGGCCGTGCGTGCTGCCCGCACCGGCCAGGTTGAAGAACGCATGGCCGGTGATGTTGACCACCGTGGGCGCATCGGCCACCTCGGCCGTCCAGGCCATGTGCAGCGCGTTGTCGGGTGCGATGGCCAGGTCCAGCGTCAGCCGCACGGTGCCGGGCACGCCGTCGTCCTGCGTGCGAAACACGTGTTGCAGGCGCAGTGCATCGGGCCGCGCCTCGGCCACCGTGAACACCTGGAACCGGCTGCCCAGCGGGCCGCCGTGGTGGTGGTGCGGACCGCTGTTGGTGGGCAGCTGCAGCGTGGTGCCATCGGGCAACTTCAGTTGTCCGTGGCGCAGCCGCCCGGCCCAGCGGCCGATGATGGCGCCCATGGAGAGTTGCCCATCCAGGTAGCCCTGCAGGCTGTCGTAGCCCAGCGCCACGTCGGCCAGGCCGCCCTGCCCGTCCGGCACCGCCACCTGCACCAGGCGGGCGCCGTAGTTGCTGACCGCCACCTGCAGCCCGCCCGCGCCGCGCAGGGTGTACAGGTCGGTGGGTTGACCGTGGAGGGTGTGCGTGAAAGCGTCGCGATGGAGGGTATGGGCCATGGGCAGCGAGTCTAGGGCTTGGCAGGGGGCGTGGCCGGCGTGGCCGCAGGCGCATCGCGCGTGACCAGCCAGATGCCGGCGCACACCAGCACCAGGGCCAGCAGGTTCTTCCACTCCAGCAGCGCCTCGCCCAGGAACAGCGCCGACAGCGCCGCGCCGAAGATCGGTACCGTGAAGTTGAACACCGTGATCTGGCTCACCCGGTTGTGCTTGAGCAAGATGCTCCACAGCGAGAACGCGGCCGACGACAGCAGCGCCAGGTACACCAGCAGCGCAGCCGAGCCCCAGGTAAAGCCCGTGAGCGAGCCGCCCAGCACCCCGCCGACGGCCAGCAGCGCCGCGCCGCCAATGCCCAGTTGCCAGCCGGTCATGACCACCGAGTCCATGCGCTGCGACACCTGCTTGCCGTAGATGCTGGCCGCGGCCAGCACGAAGGCGGCGATCACCACGAAGCCTTCGCCCAGTAGCGTGAAGTCCATGTCCAGCGTGCCGCGCCCCAGGTTGACCACCATCACCCCCACAAAGCCCACCAGGCAGCCCCAGAGCTTGGCGTGGCTCAGCCGGTCGTTGTGATAGACCCAGTGCGCCAGCAGCACGCTGAAGAAGGTGCCGGTGGCGTTCATGATGGAGCCCTTGACGCCCGTCGTGTAGGCCAGCCCCACGTAGAAGAACACGTACTGCAGCGTGGTCTGCGACAGGCCCAGCACCACCAGCTGGCGCGCACTGCCCGCCCCCAGGTTCACGATGGACTTGCGCTGGCTCAGCGCCCAGGCCAGCAGGATGAGCCCCGCGCCCAGAAAGCGCCAGCCCGCGAACACCAGCTGCGAAGGGATGTCGGTGCGGGCAATGCCGAACCAGGCGTAGCCGGTCTTGATGGCGGGGTAGGAACTGCCCCAAAGCAGGCAACACAGCAGCGCCAGCGCCACCACGACCTTGCGGTCGGAAAATCGGGTGTGGGGCATGGGAGTTCGTCTTTCTCTCTAGTGACACAGCCCGTGCAGTGACGGGCTGTGGGGATGGGATTTCGGCAGATCGTGTCTCATGGATCTGTCTCGCAAAAAAACTTAAAACCCGTTCACGCTGAGCTTGTCGAAGCGCCGCGCAGGGCTTCGACAAGCTCAGCCCGACCGGGTATTTGGTGGGTTTGAAGGATGGGAGCGGATGCGGGACAGATGGGTGAGGTCCCTCACAACGTACGCTTCAAAAGACTCCTGCGAACCCTTTCAACAACCCATACCGTTCACGCCAAGCCTTTCGACGGACTCAGGACAGGCCTGTTGAAGCGCGGCGCGAGGCTTCGACAGGCTCAGCCCGAACGGTTGGCTAATACACGCGAGCCTCGTCAAGTCACCGGCGCCGGATTGAACAGCACCAGTGCGTTGTGCAGCTTCCACTGCTCCGCCCAGGTCTTCTTGCGGCCGCTGGCCACGTCGAGCAGCAGGTGGAACATCTCCCAGCCCAGATCTTCGATGGTGGCCTCGCCGTCGGCGATCTTGCCGGCGTTGATGTCCATCAGGTCGTGCCAGCGGCGCGCCAGGTCGCTGCGCGTGGCCACCTTGACCACGGGGCATTCGGCCAGGCCGTAGGGCGTGCCCCGGCCGGTGGTGAACACGTGCAGGTTCATGCCGGCGGCCAGCTGCAGCGTGCCGCAGATGAAGTCGCTGGCCGGCGTGGCGGCGTACACCAGGCCGCGCTGGTCGCGGCGCAGTTTTTCGCCCGGGGCCAGCACGTGCGAGATGGGCGCGGTGCCGCTCTTGATGATGGAGCCCATGGCCTTCTCGGCGATGTTGGACAGGCCGCCCGCCTTGTTGCCCGGCGTGGTGTTGGCCGCGCGGTCCACGCGGCCGCGGTCCAGGTAGCGGTCGTACCAGCCCAGTTCGCGCACGATGGCTTCGGCCACCTCCGGCGTGGCGGCGCGGCTGGTGAGCTGCTCGACCGCGTCGCGCACCTCGGTGTTCTCGCTGAACATCACCGTGGCGCCGGCACGCACCAGCAGGTCGGCGCAGAAACCCACGGCCGGGTTGGCGGTGACGCCCGAGAACGCGTCGCTGCCGCCGCACTGCACGCCCAGCACCAGCTCGCTGGCCGGGATGGTCTCGCGGCGGCGGGCGTTCAGGCGTTCCAGATGCGGCCTGGCGCTTTGCACGATGTCGTCGAGCATCGACATGAAGCCCACGTGGTGGTCGGCCTGCAGGCACACCGTCTCGGGGCCCAGGGCCGCATCGCGCTCGTCGGTGATGGGGAAGCTGCCCGGGGGCAGCAGGCGATCGGGCTGCAGTTTCTCGCAACCCAGGCTCACCACCATGATCTCGCCGCCGAAGTTGGGGTTCAGGCTGATGTGCTTGAGCGTGCGGATGGGGACGACCGCGTCGGGCGCGTCGATGGCCACGCCGCAGCCGTAGGTGTGTTCCAGGCCGATCACGTCGTCGACGTTCGGAAACAACGGCAGCAGCTCGGTCTTGATGCGGTGCACGGCCTGCGCGACCACGCCGGCCACGCACTGCACCGTGGTGGTGATCGCCAGGATGTTGCGCGTGCCCACCGAGCCGTCCGCGTTGCGGTAGCCCTCGAAGGTGTAGCCCGTCAACGGCTCCAGCACCGGGGGCTTCACCGTGGCCATGGGCAGGCCTTCCAGCGCACGGGCCGAGGGCATCTGCAGCAGCCGCTCGTGCACCCAGCTGCCGGCCGCGATGTCCTTGAGCGCGTAGCCGATGGGCACGTTGTAGCGGCGCACCACGCCGCCTTCGGGGATGTCCGCCAGCGCCACCTTGTGGCCCTGGGGCACCTTGTCGCGCAGCGCGATGCCGGCGCCGGGCACGCCGGGCGGCAGCACGGTGCCGGCGGGCAGGCCACCGTCGTTGGCGACGATGGCGACGTTGTCTTCCGCATGCATGCGGATGGTGAGGGCTTCTCGCATCGGGTCTGTCACTTCTTTCACTTCTTGCTGGCGCTGCACAGCGTGCACAAAACATGCGCCCTGCGCCGCCAGGGTCACCACCGGCAGCGCGCATGGCACTTCATCCACCATCACGCCGCACGGCTCAAATGCAGTCAGGGGGCAGGCTTGCAGCCACGCCCCCTGTGCTTCAGGTCACATCACGTCGCTTCAGCCGCCTTTGAGCACCAGGTCCGGCAGCCACATCGAGAACTGCGGCACATAGGTCACCAGCATCAGCGCCACGATGAGCGCACCGTAGAACGGCCAGATGGTTTTCATCACCTCGCCCACCGAAACGCCCCCGATGGTGCACCCGATGAACTGCGTGGTGCCCACGGGCGGCGTGTTCAGGCCCAGCGCGCAGTTGATCAGCATCACGATGCCGAACTGCTCGGTGGACATGCCGAACTGCTGGCAGATGGGCAGGAAGATCGGCGTGCAGATGAGGATGGTCGCCGCCATGTCGAGGAACGTGCCCAGAACGAACAGGATGATGTTCACGCACAGGAAGATGACCCACGGCGACGAGGTCATGGACTTGAGCGCATCGCCCGTGAGTTCGGCCACGCCGTACAAACCGATGAGGTAGCCGAACATCGACGAGATGCCGATGAGCAGCAGCACCGTGCCGGTGGTCTTGACGGCCTTGGACGCGGCCTTGAGGAACTGCTCGCGGGTGAGGCGCTTGTAGACGAACACCGACAGGATCAGCGCCCACAGCACCGCGACCGACGCGGACTCGGTCGCCGTGAAGGCCCCCGACAGAATGCCCGCAATGATGATCACCACCACGGCCAGTCCCGGCAGCGATGCGCGGAACGAGATCCACACGATCTCCCAGCCGGGGAAGGTGCCCGCGGGGTAGCCGCGCTTGACGGCCACGAAGTACGCGGCCGCCAGGTTGCAGATGGTCAGCAGCAGGGCGGGCACGATGCCCGCGAGGATCAGCGCCGCGATGCTCACCTTGCCGCCGGCCGCCAGCGTGAAGATGATGAGGTTGTGCGACGTGGGCATGAGCGCGCCCACCAGCGATGCGTGGGTGGTCACGTTGACGGCGTAGTCGGCGTGGTAGCCCTCTTTCTTCATCTGCGGGATGAGCACGGCACCCATGGCGGACACGTCGGCCACGGGCGAGCCCGAGACGCCGCCGAACAGCGTGCAGGCGAGCACGTTGCTCATGCCCAGGCCGCCGCGCACATGGCCGGCCACGCTCTTGGCGAAGTCCACGATCTTGTCGGCGATGCCGCCGTACATCATGATTTCGCCGGCGAAGATGAAGAACGGAATCGCCAGGAACGAGAACGGGTTCATGCCCGAAATCATCTGCTGGAAGCCCACCGCCAGCGGCAGGCCTTCATACAGGATGGTGGCCAGCGACGAAAGGCCGATGGAAAAGGCCACGGGCACGCCCAGCAGCAGCAGGAGCGTGAAGGTCACGCAGAGGATGGTCAACGCCATGGTGGTGGAATCTCGGTGGAAATCGGTGAGAAGACGGTGTGAGCGCGCAGGAACGGCCGCTCAATGCCAGGCGGGCTCGACCTCGACGCCGCGCAGGATGGCGATGATGTGCTCCAGCGAGAACATGGCCACCAGCACGCCGGCCATGGCGGGCGGCACGTACTTGAAGGCTTCGGAGATACCGAGCGTGGGGATCTTGTAAGGAGCCACCGATTCGGCCAGCACGCCGCAGTTCCAGGCCATGACGGCGCCGAACACCAGCACCAGCGCGTGGATCAGCAACTCGAGCTTGGTGCGCAGCCAGTCGGGCGCCAGCACCAGAAAGGATTCGAGACCGATGTGGCCGGCATCGCGCACGCCGACTGCCATGCCGAGCATGGTCACGTAGAGCACGAGCAGCACGGCGCCGCTCTCGGCCCAGGTGGGGGTGTCATTGAACACGTAGCGGCCGATGACCTGGTAGAGCACGGCGCAAACCAGCAGGACGAGCCCTCCTACCCCGAGTTGAAGGCAGGTGCGCGCAATGAAAGCGCAGAGTCGCGTGTACATAGTGGACATTCAAAAACAACTGGAAGTGGGCAGGCGGCGCACTGCTCTGTGTGCCACCTGCCCTGAAGACGCTGGCTTTTTCTTACTGCACCGCGTCGATGCGCTTGACCATGTCCTGGAGCTTGGGGTCCTTCAGGAACTTGTCGTACACCGGCTTCATCGCGTTCTTGAACGCGACCTTGTCGATCTCCACGATCTGTGCGCCGCCGGCCTTCACCGTGCCCAGGGACTTTTCTTCACGCTCGTCCCAGATCTTGCGCATGAAGCCCACCGATTCCTTGGCGGCAGCGCGGATGGCCTTTTGCTCGTCGGCGCTCAGGGTGTCCCACACGCGCTTGCTGAACAACAGGATCTCGGGCGCCATCGAGTGCTCGGTCTTGTTGAAGTACTTGGCCACTTCGAAGTGGCGCGAGCTTTCGTAGCTGGGGTAGTTGTTTTCGGCAGCGTCCACCAGGCCGGTCTTGAGCGCGGTGTAGACCTCGCCGAAGGGCATGGGGGTGGCGTTGGCGCCCATGGCTTCGAGCAGGGACACCCACAGGTCGCTCTGCTGCACGCGTACCTTCAGGCCCTTGACGTCGGCCAGGGTCTTGATGGGCTTCTTGACGGTGTAGATCGAGCGGGCGCCGGAGTCGTAGAACGCCAGACCCACGAACCCTTGCGATTCGCAGTCCTTCAGGATCTCGTCGCCGATGGCGCCGTCGAGCACCTTGCGCATGTGTTCCTTGTCGCGGAACAGGAAGGGCATGGTGGGCACCATGGTGGCGGGGCAGATGTTGTTCATGGGCGCGACGTTCACGCGCGTCATGGCGATCGCACCCAGCTTGGTCTGCTCGATGGTGTCCTTCTCGATGCCGAGCGACCCCTTGGCATACACCTTGATGCTGTGCTTGCCGCCCGTGGCCTTGGACAGCGTCTCGCCCATGTGGCGCACGGCCAGCACGGTGGGGTAGTCCTCGGGGTGGATGTCCGACGAGCGGAATTCCGTGGCCTGCGCGGCCAGGCTGCCGAACAGGACGCTGGCAGCCAGTGCGACGCGGCCAAACAGATGGGGGATTTTCATGGTTGTCTCCTGGGTTGAAATGTTGTGAATTGGGGGAGAGTTCCGGGGCCTGTTGTCCTCAGGCGCTCCGATAGGGTGTTTCCGGCAACCCCGCCACGCCGGGCCGGGTGGCAAAGATGGCGCCGCCCAGCGCCACGTCGTCGCCCTGGGGCTGCCCCGGGCGGATGGAGGTGATGAACAGCACGTCCAGCCCCGGGCCGCCGAAGCTGCACATCGAGGGCTTGCTGGTGGGCACGGCGATGGACCGGTCCAGGCGGCCGTCGGGCGTGAAGCGGTGCACCACGCCGGCGTCGTTGCCGCAGATCCAGTAGCAGCCGTCGGCATCCACCGCGCCGCCGTCGGGCCGGCCGGGCAGATCGCGCATGTCGACGAACAGCGAGCGCTCGCCCAGGGACCCATCGTCGTGCAATGGCAACTGCCAGATCTGCTGCACGCTCGGGTGGCTGTCGCTCAGGTACATGGTCTTGCCGTCGGGGCTGAAGCCCAGGCCGTTTTGCGTGACCAGGCCCTGCACCTGCGGTGCCGACAGGCCGCGCTCTCCATCCATGCGGTACAGGCTGCCCGCGGCCTGCGCCAGCGACATGTCGCGCACCATGGTGCCCGCCCAGAAGCGGCCCTGGCGATCGCAGCGGCCGTCGTTGAAGCGCATGCCGGGCTGGGGGTGGTCCACGCCGGCCAGAAGCGTGGCGGCCAGCGTACCCCCCACTTGGGGCTGCAGGTGAAAGACGCCCGTGTCCATGCCGGCGATCAGCCCGCCGGCTGCGTGCAGCGCGATGCAGGCGGGGCGCTCGGCGGTGTCCCAGCTTTGCAGGTGCTGGTCCGCATAGGTCCAGCGGTGCAGCTGGCGGCCTTCGATGTCCACCCACCAGAGCGCCTGCTCGGCAGCGCTCCACACCGGGCTTTCGCCCACCTGGTCGCGGTGGTCGGGCAGCAGAAGGTCCACGGACGGCGTCATTGGGGCGCTCATTCGAAAGGGCCGGTGCGCACGAAGGGGCCGCCCTGGTAGATCACGGCGGGGTCGGTCAGGTCGGGGTGGGGGTCGGCCGCCTCGACCTTGGCGCGGAAGGGCTCGGAGCTGTCCTGCGGGCGGTAGCCGATGTGGCGCGCCAGGGTGTTGTCCCACCAGGTGGTGGTGTTGTCGCCCATGCCGTAGATGGTGCTGTGGCCCACGACCGGCGCGGTGAGGCTGGCGACCACCAGGCGCTCCAGGTCGTCGTAGCTCATCCAGGTGGCCAGCATGCGGCGGTTGCGTGGCTCGGGGAACGAGGAGCCGATGCGCAGGCACACGGTCTCGATGCCGTAGCGGTCGAAATAGAAACGCGAGAGGTCTTCGCCAAACGCCTTGGACAGGCCGTACAGGCCGTCCGGGCGGGCCGGGTCTGCCAGGCCCACGACTTCGTCCTGGCGATAGAAGCCGGTGACGTGGTTGGAGCTGGCGAACACCACGCGCTTGACGCCCTGCTTGCGCGCGGCTTCGTACAGGTTGTATGCGCCGACGATGTTGGCCTGCAGGATCAGGTCCCAGGGCTGTTCGGTGGACACGCCGCCCAGGTGGATCACGGCATCCACGCCTTCCAGCAGGCTGAGCACGGCGCCGGCATCTTCCAGCCGTGCGGGGCGCACTTCCTCGCCCTCGGCCTCTGCGCCCAGGTCCGCGATGTCCGACAGGCGCAGCGTGGTGCAATACGCCGGCAGCCGCGTGCGCAGCTCTTTGCCCAGCCCCCCGGCGGCGCCCGTCAGAAGCAAGCGTTGAAAACGGATCGGCGTCGGATGGCAAGGCATGGCGGTTACAAAGGCAGAGGTTCTTGGTACAGTGACAACACTCTTGCTATACGTCATCAGTTGTCGTACAACAAAGAAAGAGCAATGTACCGCTTCTGCCCCACGAGGCCACATAGGGATAACACCAAGAAATGAACACCGTTACCGAGCTTCGCCGCAAGCCCCGCACCCTGGCCCTGGAGCTGGTCGAATCCCTGGGCGACCGCATCCGCGACGGCCGCCTGGCCCTGGGCGACAAGCTGCCGACCGAAGCCGCGATCATGACGGAGTTCAGCGTGAGCCGCACCGTGGTGCGCGAGGCGATTTCCAAGCTCCAGGCTTCGGGCCTGGTGGAGACGCGCCACGGTATCGGCACCTTCGTTCTGGGGCTGGGCCAGGCGCCCGGCTTCAAGATCACGCCCGACCAGTTCAGCACGCTGCGCGACGTGATCGCCGTGCTGGAGCTGCGCATCGGCGTGGAGACCGAGGCGGCGGCCCTGGCCGCCCAGCGGCGCTCCGAGGGCAACCTCAAGGCCATGCGCGAAGCGCTTGATGCCGTGGCCGCCGCTGTAGAGGCAGGCCGCGACGCGGTGGCGTCGGACTTCCAGTTCCACCTGGAGATCGCACGCGCCACGCACAACAGCCACTTCGCGGAACTCATGGGCACGCTGGGCAGCATGATCATTCCACGCGCGCGCCTGGACTCGGTGGACGGCGCGAGCAACGAGCGCAGCCAGTACCTGCGGCGCGTGAACGGCGAGCACGAAAGCATCTACGACGCCATCGTGGCGCAGGACCCGGACGCCGCCCGCGCCGCCATGCGCACCCACCTGGCCAACAGCCGTGAACGCCGCCGGCGCGCACAGGCCGAGGCCAGCTGAACGCCCCCGCCACTGGCAGGCCACAGTCTCGGCGCCTAAGTAGTTACCCTGGCAAAAGTATGTGCACATTGTTGTACGATGACATACAACATATTCTTTTGCCTGGGTGCGTCGTCCTTGGGCCGCCGCACCACCACGGCGCTTGCGGCACGGCGCCGTATCACAGCGCCACGACGTCCACAGCCCGGAGGGCTTGAAGACTTGTCGACCCCCATCCATCCACCTCACTCACTCCCACCACAGCCATGCATGCAAACCTGATTGGCGGCACCTGGACCGAAGGCGCCCGCAACTACCGCAACACCAACCCGTCCGACACGCGCGACGTGATCGGCGACTACGCCGTGGCCAGCCGCGAGCAGGCGCTGGAGGCCGTGTCGGCAGCCCACGCGGCCTTCCCGGCATGGAGCCTGTCCACGCCCCAGCAGCGCTTTGACATCCTGGACGCGGTGGGCAACGAGATCATCGCCCGCAAGGCCGAGCTCGGCGACCTGCTGGCCCGCGAAGAAGGCAAGACACTGCCCGAGGCGATCGGCGAAGTGGGCCGCGCGGCCGCCATCTTCAAGTTCTTCGCCGGCGAGGCGCTGCGCCCTGGCGGCGAGCTGGTGCCTTCGGTGCGCCCCGGCGTGGGCATCGAGATCACGCGCGAACCCCTGGGCGTGATCGGCATCATCACGCCGTGGAACTTCCCCATCGCCATCCCGGCCTGGAAGATCGCCCCGGCCCTGGCCTACGGCAACTGCGTGGTGTTCAAGCCCGCCGAAGTGGTGCCCGGCTCCGCCTGGGCGCTGGCCGACATCCTGCACCGCGCGGGCCTGCCGGCCGGCGTGTTCAACCTGGTGATGGGCCGCGGCTCGGACGTGGGCCAGGTGCTGCTGGAAGACGAGCGCATCGCGGGCGTGAGCTTCACCGGATCGGTGGGCACGGGCCAGCGCGTGGCCGCCGCCTGCGTGCCGCGCGGCGCCAAGGTGCAGCTGGAGATGGGCGGCAAGAACCCCTTCGTGGTGCTGGACGACGCCGACCTGGCCGTGGCCGTGGGCGCTGCCGTGAACAGCGGCTTCTTCTCCACTGGCCAGCGCTGCACCGCCAGCAGCCGCGTGATCGTGACCGAAGGCATCCATGACCGCTTCGTGGCCGCCATGATCGACAAGATGAAGACCCTGAAGGTGGACGACGCCCGCAAGGCCGGCACCGACATCGGCCCCGTGGTGGACGACCGCCAGCTGGCGCAGGACCTGGAATACATCGGCATCGGCCAGCAGGAAGGCGCCAAGCTCGCCTTCGGCGGCGAGGCCCTGGAGAAGAACGCGGACGGCGCGCCCGGCTTCTACCTGCGCCCCGCCCTGTTCACCGAGACCACGCCCGGCATGCGCATCAACCGCGAAGAAATCTTCGGCCCCGTGGTGAGCGTGCAGCGCGTGAAGAACTACGACGAAGCGCTGGCCCTGGCCAACGACACGCAGTTCGGCCTGGCCAGCGGCATCGCCACCACCAGCCTCAAGCACGCCACGCACTTCAAGCGCCACGCCCAGGCCGGCATGGTGATGGTGAACCTGCCCACGGCCGGCGTGGACTACCACGTGCCGTTCGGCGGCCGCAAGAGCAGCAGCTACGGCCCGCGCGAGCAAGGCCGCTACGCCGCCGAGTTCTACACCACCGTGAAGACGGCCTACACCCAGGCCTGACCCGTCCGCACCGCGCCAGGCCGCCCACCCGTACGGGCTGGGCAGCCTGCCACCCGCAACCTCGCCACGGCGCCCCGCCATGGCGAGGTTTCTTTTTGGGCGGGGGCGATGACAGCCCCAATCGTTAC
This sequence comes from Acidovorax sp. Leaf191, assembly GCF_001424425.1. Lineage (GTDB taxonomy): Bacteria > Pseudomonadota > Gammaproteobacteria > Burkholderiales > Burkholderiaceae_C > Acidovorax. Next base: position 333,053 of record NZ_LMPT01000018.1, on the reverse strand, counting down.
GCATTGCAACGGTGGGCCGTGGGCCCCGAATGGGCCGCAGGCCGCCCGTATGATCCTGCCCGGACCAGATTCACACAACCAACAGGGCGAGGGGGCGCGGGATCCGTATGGCATTCACGATGGAAGGCGTGGTGGCGCTGGCGCCCGACGACGCTTCGGCCAAGGCCGCCAAGGGCCTGGTATCCCCCGCCAAATGGCCCCTGCTGGGCGCCGACGACCACGCCGTCTGGGGCGAGTGCCAGGGCAGCGGCTCCAAGCCCTACCAGACGCAGGTGGACTTGAACGGCCCCGCCTTCCGCTGCAGCTGCCCGAGCCGCAAGTTTCCGTGCAAGCACGGCCTGGCGCTGCTCATGATCCAGGCGCAGAACCCCCAACTCTTTCAGGCCACGACACCGCCCGCGTGGGTGAGCGAATGGCTCGGCTCGCGCGCCGACAAGGCGCAGCAAAAGGAAGTGCGCCAGGCCGAGAAGGCCGCCGCCCCGGTGGACGAACAGGCGCAGGCCAAACGCGAAGCCCAGCGCTGGCAGCGCATGGAAACCGCCGCGCAGGAACTGCAGCGCTGGCTGTGCGACCAGGTGAGCCGCGGGCTCGGTTCGCTGAACGCCGAGGTGCTGCAGACCTGGCAGACCATGGCCGCGCGCATGGTGGATGCGCAGGCCCCGGGCCTGGGCGTGCGCATCCGCGAAGCCGCCGCAGGCATCCGTGACGGCGAGGACTGGCCCGAGCGCACGCTGGCGCGCCTGGGCCTCATGCAGCTGGCCTGCGAAGCCCTGCAGCGCCGCGCCAGCCTGCCGCCGGCCCTGCAGGCCGAGCTGCGCGCCATGCTGGGCTGGCCGCACGACAAGGCCGGGGTGCTGGAGCACGGCGAGCGCGTGGACGACCACTGGACCGTGCTGGGCGTGGTGGCCCAGGACCGCGATGACAAGCTCACCGAACGCCGCGTATGGCTGCACGGCGCCCGCAGCCAGCGCCGGGCGCTGCTGTGGGACCACGCCTTCGGCGGCCGGGGTTTCGAGCAATCCTTCTTCGCCGGGACGGGTGTCAGCGCCACGCTGGCCTTCTTCCCCGGCACGGCGGGCCTGCGCGCGCAGGTGGTGGACCAGGCGGGCCCTCCGGCCGCCCCGCAGTGGCCCGATGCCGGCACGGCGCACGAATGGGACGGCGTGGCGCGCCGCATCGCCGCCAGCCCCTGGGTGTTCAGCCATCCGGTGGTGATGCACCACGCCGTGCCGTTGCTGCGCGACGGCCAGCCGTACCTGCATGCCGACGGGCACCTGCTGCCCCTGGCCGTGGGCGACGCCGACCTGTGGACCCTGCTGGCCGCGACCGGTGGGCACGCGGTGCACCTGGCCTGCGAATGGGACGGCAGCAACCTGGTGCCGATGACCGCGTGGGAGAGCGCTCCGCCCCAACACCAGGCCGAAGCCCCGGCGCCGTCGCCCCTGTGGCAAAGGAGTGCCGCATGAGCGCCGCATGGACCCCGCTGCTGGCCACCGCGATGGTGGGCACCGAGCGCCAGAGCAGCGCGCAGCCGCACTGGCCCGGCGCCATCGGCCAGGCCATCGACGACGCGATGGCGCAGGCGGCGGATGCACCCACGGCCCTGCTGCGCGCCTCGGGCATGCTCGCGGCCTGCAGCCTGGCGGGCCTGCAGGGCGTGCCCAGCCCCCTGCCCGCATCGGCCACCCAGGCAGAGCCCGACACGCGGCCCGCGCTGCAGGCCTGGCCTGACGGCCAGCTGCCGCACCTGATCACCTGGGCGCTGCAAGAGGGGCCGCCCCGGCTGCACCACCAGATCTGCCTGGCGCTGGCCGGGGCGGGGTACCGGCTGCCGCCGCGCCTGTTGCCCGCAGCCCTGGACCTGGGGCGCCGCTCGGTCGCGCTGCGGCCCGTGCTGGCGCCGGTGCTGGGCGAGCGGGGCCGGTGGCTGGCCAGCCAGCGCGAGGACTGGCGCTACGCCGTGGGCGTGAGCGCGTCGGCCCCCGAAGAAACACGGTGGACCGACGGCAGCCTGGAACAGCGGCGCGCCTTCCTGGCGGCCGAGCGCGCCACGCAGCCCGAGCAGGCCCGGCAGCGGCTCGCGCAGGCGCTGGCCGAGCTGGGCGCCAAGGAGCGCGCCGACCTGGTGGGCGTGCTGGCCGACCAGCTCTCGCTGCAGGACGAGCCGCTGCTCGACGGCCTGCGCACCGACCGCAGCCGCGAGGTGCGCGCCAGCGCGCTGGAGTTGCTGCTGCGCCTGCCCGACGCCGCCCATCCCCGGCGCGCCGCAGACCGCATGGCCCCGCTGGTGCGCCACGAACGCGCGCTGCTGCGCAAGCGCTGGGTCATCGATGCGCCCGAGGCCGTGGGCGCCGACTGGAAAGCCGACAACCTGGACACGCCCCGCCCCCAGCACGAGGCGCTCGGCGAACGTGCCTGGTGGCTGTACCAGCTGGTGCGCCAGGTGCCGCTGGGCTGGTGGACCATGCACACCAGCCTGTCGGCCAGCGAGCTGATCGAGTGGGCCCGGGGCACCGACTGGGCGCAGTCGCTGCTGCGCGGCTGGCGCGACGTGCTGCTGGCAGCGCCGCAGACCGACTGGGCCCAGGCCTTCATCGACACCGGCGCTGCCCACCAGCTGCGCACCGATGTGGCGGCCATTCTGGCGCTGCTGCCCCGCGCCGCACGTGAAAAGATCTGGCAGCAGCGGCTGGACAAGGAGGGCGTGACGGTGCAGCTGTACACCCTTGCGCCGCAGATGCTGGCGGCCTGCCCGCCTGCGGACACCTTGTCGGCCCCGCTGTCCGCGGCGCTGGCAGACATCCTGCTGCAGCGGGCCCGCCAGGGCACGCTGAGGGACGACTACGGGCTGCGCTCGGACCTGGCGGAGCTGGCCTGCGCGCTGCACCCCGATGTATTGCCCGCGCTGGCCCAGTGGCCGCGCCATGCCGACGAGACCCCATCCTTTGCCACCGTGGTGCATGACGTGATGCAGGTCATCGCCACACGCCGCGCCCTTCAACCCCTGTCCACGACACCCACCACCCACGCCACGCCATGAGCTCCACACCTTCTTCCGTCATGCGCCAGCACGCCGAGCACCAGTTCGCCGAAGAACTGGCGGAACTGAAAAAGCACGACCAGCGCCAGCGCCCGGACAACTGGGCCCTGTCGCCTTGGGCCGTGGTGCAGTACCTCATGGGCGCCACGCTCGCCAATGGCTTTCAGGTGAGCGCCAAGTACATCGGCAATGCGCGCCTGATGGAGGTCGCCGTGGCCACGCTGGCCACGGACCGGGGCCTGCTGCTGTACGGCGTGCCGGGCACGGCCAAGTCCTGGGTGTCCGAGCATTTGTCGGCCGCCATTAGCGGTGACTCCACCCTGCTCATCCAGGGCACGGCCGGCACCAGCGAAGAGCAGTTGCGCTACGGCTGGAACTACGCCCAACTGCTGGCCCATGGCCCGTCGGAAAAGGCCCTGGTGCCCAGCCCGCTGATGCAGGCCATGCGCGCGGGCAAGATCGCGCGCATCGAAGAGCTCACGCGCATCCCGGCCGACGTGCAGGACAGCCTCATCACCGTGCTGTCCGAAAAGACCCTGCCCATCCCGGAGCTGGGCAGCGAGGTGCAGGCCGTGCGTGGCTTCAGCATCATCGCCACCGCCAACAACCGTGACAAGGGCGTGAACGAGCTGTCGGCCGCGCTCAAGCGCCGCTTCAACACCGTGGTGCTGCCTGTGCCCGGCAACGAGAACGACGAGGTCGCCATCGTGGTCAAGCGCGTGGCCGAGATGGGCCGCGCGCTGCAGCTGCCCGCCGAGCCCCCGGCGCTGAAGGAAGTGCGGCGCATCGTGCAGATCTTCCGCGAGCTGCGCAACGGCAAGACCGAGGACGGCAAGACGCAGATCAAGTCGCCCTCGTCCACGCTGTCCACCGCCGAGGCCATCTCGGTGATCAACAACGGCATGGCGCTGGCCGGCCATTTCGGCGACGGCACGCTGAGCTCGCTGGACGTGGCCTCGGGCCTGATCGGCGCCGTGGTCAAGGACCCGGTGCAGGACCAGGTGGTCTGGAACGAATACCTGGAAACCGTGGTGAAGGAACGCGCCGACTGGAAGGACCTGTACCGCGCCTTCCGCGAAATGGCATGACGCAGGCCCCTTGTGACACCGGTTCCATTGGCGCAACCTGCGCCACTTGCGCCACTTGCGCCACTTGCGCCACTTGCGCCACTTGCGCCACTTGCGCCCCCCGTGCCGGCGGGTTGCGCGCCGGTGCCGTGCACCGTGGACCCCTGACATGAGCGAACCCCACTACTTCGGCGTGCGCCACCACGGCCCCGGCTGTGCGCGCAGCCTGGTGCGCGCGTTCGAGGCGCTGCGCCCCGACTGCGTGCTGATCGAAGGCCCGCCGGAGGGCGACGCGCTGCTGCCGCTGATGGTGCATGCCGACATGAAGCCGCCGGTGGCCCTGCTCAGCCACGCTCCCGATGAAAAAGGCCTGGCGGTGTACCACCCCTTCGCCGTGTTCTCGCCGGAGTGGCAGGCCGCCCTGTGGGCGGTGCAGGCCCAGGTGCCGGTGCGCTTCATCGACCTGCCGGTGGCGCACAGCCTGGGCATCGAGAAGGCACGTGCGGACGCCGAAAAGGCAGAACAAGCCGACCAGGCGGAACCAGCGGCCGGGAGCGATGCAGACACTCCGCGGGCCGGGCCTGCAGCGCCCGACACGCCCGGCGAGTCGGCCGACGCTCCCGCCACAGGCTCCACCGAAGAGCCCGCCGCTGCAGCCACCCCCACCCACCCCGGCGACGCCGATGCTGACCTGGACCCGCGAGCCGACGCAGAGGGCGCACGCGGCGACCCGCTGACCTGGCTGGCACAGGCCGCAGGCTATGCCGACGGCGAAGCCTGGTGGAACCACATGGTCGAGGAGCGCGGTGACGGCGAAGAGCTGTTTGCCGCCATCTCCGAAGCCATGCTGGCGCTGCGCAGCGAGTGGGGCGAGCGCCACCGCAGCCCCGAGGAAGCGCAGCGTGAAGCCCTGCGCGAGGCGCACATGCGCCAGTGCATCCGCGCGGCGCAGAAGGAAGGCTTCGAGCGCATCGCCGTGGTCTGCGGCGCCTGGCACCTGGGGGGCCTGCAGGCCAAGGCCACGGCCAAGGCGGACCAGGCGCTGCTCAAGGGCCTGCCCAAGGTCAAGGTGCAGAGCACCTGGGTGCCTTGGACCTACCGCCACCTGGCCCGCGCCAGCGGCTATGGCGCCGGCATCCACGCGCCCGGCTGGTACGAGCACCTGTGGACCAGCCACCAGAGCACGCAGCCGCGCGCCGTCGGCTGGCTGGCCCGTGTGGCGCGGCTGATGCGCGAGCGCGACCTGGACTGCTCGTCCGCCCACCTGATCGAGGCCGCACGGCTGGCCGATTCCCTGGCCGCGCTGCGCGAGCGGCCCGCCCCGGGGCTGGAAGAGTTGCACGAGGCCAGCCGCACCGTGCTCACGCTGGGCGACGAGTCGGTGCTGCACTTCATCCACGATGCGCTGGTGGTGGGCGACCGCCTGGGCGCGGTGCCGCCCGACGTGCCCATGGTGCCGCTGCAGCGCGATGTGGAGCAGGCCCAGAAGAGCCTGCGCCTGAAGCCCGAGGCCACGCACAAGACGCTGGACCTGGACCTGCGCAACGCCAACGACCTGGCGCGCAGCCACCTGCTGCACCGCCTGAACCTGCTGGACGTGCCCTGGGGCACGCTGGCCCGTGTGGGGCGCTCGTCGCGCGGCACCTTCCACGAGGTGTGGAACCTGCAGTGGCAGCCCGAGTTCGTGCTGCGCCTCATCGAGGCCAGCCAGTGGGGGCAGACGCTGGCGCAGGCCGCCACGGCGCGCGTGACCGACGAGTCCGCACGCGCCGAGAGCCTGGGCGAGCTGTCGTCCCTGGTGGACCGCGTGCTGCTGGCCGACCTGGACACGGCCGTGGCCGCCGCCACGCGCGCGCTGGAAAACCGCGCGGCGCTCACCGGCGATGCGCTGCAGCTGCTGGCCGCGCTGCCGCCGCTGTCCAACGTGTTCCGCTACGGCAATGTGCGGCAGACCGACGCCACCCTGGTCAGCCATGTGCTGGACAGCCTCATCGTGCGTGCGGCCATCAGCCTGCCGCTGGCCTGCAGCGCCATCGACGACGACGCCGCCGACCAGCTGCGCGAAAAGTTCCTGGGCGCCCACGCTGCCATCGCACTGCGGCAGTCGCCTGAGCAGACCGAGCAGTGGCAGCGTGCGCTGGCCCAGGTGGCTCAGCAGCACCAGAGCGCGCACGAGCTGCTGCAGGGCGTGGCGGTGCGGCTGCTGCTCGACGATGGCGTCTGGTCGGCAGACCAGGTCGGACCCGCGCTGTCGCTGCACCTGTCGGCGGGCGCGGAGCCCGGCAAGGCGGCGGCGTGGCTGGACGGCTTCCTCAACCGCAACGCCGTGGTGCTGCTGCACGATGCCAATGTGTGGCAGCTGGTGGACCAGTGGCTCTCCAGCCTGAATGAAGAACACTTCGTGCGGGTGCTGCCGCTGGTGCGCCGCACGTTCTCGGCGTTCGGCCCGAGCGAGCGGCGCGACCTGGGGCAGCGAGCGAGCCAGGGCGCGCGCACCGCCGCCGCACCGCTGGCCGCCCCCGCATGGGACGAAACCCGCGCGGCCCTGCCGCTTCCGCTGCTGCGCGAACTGATGGGACTGACGGCATGACGACAACCCCGAACCCCGCGCCGGCCGCCCACGCAACGCCATCGGCACCGGAACTTGAGGCGGACACCCAGCCCACCCCGCTCTCCCATGAAGAGCGCCTGCGCCGCTGGCGCCTGGTGCTGGGCAGCGAGGCGGCGCAAAGCTGCGGCCCCCTGACGGGCCCTGCGGTGGAGATCGACCAGGCCCTGGCCGCACTGTACGAGGCCGACGGCCCGGGCGGCCTGCAGTCGCGCGAGCGGCGTGGGGGCCGGGGCGCCTCGTCGCCCAGCGTGGCGCGCTGGCTGGGCGACATCCGCAAGTACTTTCCGAGTTCGGTGGTGCAGGTGATGCAGCGCGATGCCATGGAGCGCCTGAACATGCGCGACATGCTGCTGCAGCCCGAGATGCTGGAGACCGTGCAGCCCGACGTGCACCTGGTGGCCAACCTGCTGGCGTTGTCGCACGTGATTCCTGCGGGCACCAAGGACACCGCGCGCATGGTGGTGCGCCGCGTGGTGGACGACCTGATGAAGCGGCTGGAAGACCCCATGCGCTCGGCCGTGAGCGGCGCGCTGGACCGCAGCCAGCGCAACCGCCGCCCGCGCCACTCGGAGATCGACTGGCAGCGCACCATCCGCGCCAACCTCAGGCACTGGCAGCCCGACTACCGCACCGTGGTGCCCGAGACGCTGATCGGCTACGGCCGCAAGGCCCGGCGCCCGCAGCGCGAGGTGGTGCTGTGCATCGACCAGAGCGGCTCCATGGCCAACTCGGTGGTGTACTCCAGCATATTCGGCGCGGTGCTGGCCAGCCTGCCCGCCGTATCCACCAAGCTCGTGGTGTTCGACACCGCGGTGGTGGACCTGACCGAAAAGCTCGACGACCCGGTGGACGTGCTGTTCGGCGTGCAATTGGGCGGCGGCACCGACATCAACGGCGCTGTGGCGTACTGCCAGTCCCTCATCAAGGAGCCGCGCAACAGCATCTTCGTGCTGATCTCCGATTTGTACGAAGGCGGCGTCGAGGCCAACCTGCTGCGCCGCGCCGCGGAGCTGGTGGACAGCGGCGTGCAGTTCATCACCCTGCTGGCGCTCAGCGATGAAGGCGCGCCCGCCTACGACCACGCGCTGGCGGCCAAGCTGGCCGCCCTGGGCGTGCCCTCGTTCGCGTGCACGCCCGACGCCTTCCCGCAGTTGATGGCGGCGGCCATCCGGCGCGACGACATCAACGCGTGGGCGGCGACCCAGGGCATGGTGACCAGCGCCAAGGCGCGGTAATGCTGATGATGATGAGGAGGTGGTGGCGGGCGCCAAAAAGAATTTGACGCCCCAAAGCTTCCCATCGAGCATGTCGCTCCACATTCAAGGAGGTCCAGCATGTCGTATGTACAGGGAACACCGCACACCAGTCTTGCCGCGCTTCGGAGCGCCCCGCCAGAGCACACCATTCCCCCAAAGTCCAAGGCGAGCATCGAGGAAAATTTCGAGGCGATCTTTGCCACACCGACGGAGTTGTTCACCTGCGCCGACATGGGCGGCATGGAGTCGCAATTGCTGGAGCTGGTCACCCGCAACGAGTCCGACTTCGTTTTCGGCAAATCGAACAGCGCTGCGACCGGCAATGGCGACGTGACGCTCCAGGACGTGCAGGCGTACATCCGCGAAAAGAAGAACGAGCTGCGCGCCGAAGCGCTGCCCGTGCTCGTATCGAACGCCCTGGGGGGCGAGCTGCCCGCCAGCGAGGACTTCCAGGCCGCAGTGGTGGACACGCTGCGCAACGAATACGGCAAATCCGGCGATTTCGACAGTTCGTCGTTGAAGTGGCTGCTGGAGCTCAAGGGCGGCATCTTCACGCACGATGACGGGCCGGCACTCGAGAGGCTGTGGGAATCCGGCGGCAAGTACGCTGCGAAGTTCGAAGTGCCTGAGGGGCATCTGGGCCTGCTGTCGGAAGACTTCGGGGACGAGCACATCGACGTCATCCTGGAGCCCCACCAGAACAAGCACCAGTCGCCCGAGATCACCGGCCTGGACCCGTATTCGGGCGGCCGGGGTACCGAATTCCCCGCCAGTTGCGGTCTGGCCTGGCACACCGCAAACACAGCCGCAGTGGTGCGCGATCAGGTCCGGCAGGCCGTGGCGGATGGTTCGGTCACGAAGGACGGCGCGGTGTTCTGCCCCAAGAAGGATGCCATCGGCGGAATCATCTACGACACCAGCATCAGCTTCGACCAAGACACGGGCTCGTATGTGGCGAGCTACCACTGCAACCCGGTGTTGGAGAGCTACGACCCCGCCCGGTTTACGGGGCTCTGAGGCCGAACAGCGGGATTTTTATAGGCCCCAGAGCCCTCTACCGCTCATCCAGCAAGCGGTAGCAGCTATCATTTTGGGAGCATCAGACCTGCCAGGCGTGCTGGCACGTTCCAGCACGCGGCGCGGTATCATCGCGCCCCATGACCGCCACCCGACGAACCTTCTCTGCGCTGCGCCTGTGGGTGCTCGCATGGTTCGTGGCGTCGATGGGCATGGCCGTGGCGACCCCGTTCGTCAACCCGCAGACCATCGAAGTGATCTGCTCGGGCGCCGGCACCATCAAGCTTTTGGTGCAGACCGACGACGGCACGGTGGAGATGGCCGCCACCCCCATGGACTGCCCCCTGTGCGCCACGCCGGCTGCACCACCGCCGGCTGCGGTGACCCTTCCGCTCCCCCACCACCCGCTGGCCCATGCGCTGCAGCCGGTGGAGGCCGCCCGCATTGCGGCGGCCACGGCAGCGCCGCTGCCGGCCCGCGGCCCGCCCGCACGCTCGTGAGCTGACACGCCTTCGCAGCGCCGCGTTCCTGGTGGGACGGCGCTGCATCCCTGTCCGTACCAACGCGCCAGCGCATCCTGTGGGGTGGGCTGCGCGGTTCATTCCGAGCGTTTCCATGTCCCGTACTTCCCCCCGCCGCACTGCGGCCACCCGCGCCTGCGCGCCCCGTTTCGCTGACAGCGCCTGCCTGCAGCCCGTGGGCCGTTGCTTCGCCCTGTCGCCCTCGCCCATCTGCAGCGGCGTCCTGGCCCTGCTGGCACTGGGCCCGCTGGCAGCAGCCCAGGCGCAAGACGCCACCCCGACACCCACGCTGCAGAGCGTGACCGTGGCCGAGCCCGCTGCATCGGCTGGCGGCAAGCTGCAGCTCGACACCCCCACCGAGACCGGCAGCCGCCTGGGCCTCACGGCGCGCGAGACCCCGGCCGCCGTCACCGTGGTGGACCGCGCCACCATCGACGCGCGCGGCGCGCAGGACACGCAAGAGATCCTGCGGGGCATCCCGGGCGTCACCGCCCACAACGCACCCGGCTCCATGGCCGCCAACTACCGGGGCTTCACGGCCAACTCGGTGGCGCAGCTGTACAACGGCATCAACCCGCAGTACGGCAGCGCCACGCGCGCGGTGGACAGCTGGATCTACGACCGGGTGGAGGCCATCGGCGGGGCGTCGAGCTTTCTGTTCGGCGCGGGCGGCGTGGGCGGCTCGATCAACTACATCACCAAGACGGCCGAGCGCAGCGACTTCGCCGAAGGCCAGGTGCGCCTGGGCTCCTACGGGCACAAGGAGGTGTCGGTGGGCCTGAACCGGCGCATCGCCGCAAGCACCGATGGCACCGGCCCGGCCCACTTCGCACGCATCGACCTGAACCACCGCGACGCCGGCAGCTGGACCCACGGCACCCAAACCCAGGCCACGCAACTGGCTGCGTCGCTGCTGTCGGACCTGGGTGGCGGCTTCACCCACACGCTGGCCTACGAGTACCAGAAGGACCACGTGGACCGCCCCTACTGGGGCACGCCGGTGCTCAACCCCGCCGTGGGCGCGCTGCGCATCGACCGGGCCACGCGCTTTGCGAACTACAACAGCGCCGACGGCATGTACGGGCACCGCGTGCAGTGGCTGCGCTCGGTGTCACAGTGGCGCGTGTCGGACGCGCTGCAGTTCACGAATACGCTGTACGCGTACGACGCGCTGCGCGACTACCGTAACGTGGAGATCTACACCTTCAACGCGGCCAACACGGCCGTCGTGCGCACCTCGCCCTACCTGCAGCGCCACGACCAGCAACTGGTGGGCAACCGGCTGGAGGGCACCTACCAGGGCCAGCTCGCGGGCCGCCGAAGCGACTGGGCCTTTGGCCTCGACGTGAGCGTGAACAAGCAGACGCGCTTTCCGCTGGGCCCTTCGGTCACGGTGAGCACGGTCAACCCCTACCAGTTCTCGACCGAGAACTTCTTCGACATCCCCGGCATGTCGCCGGTACTGAGCGCCGACAAGGACAACAAGGCCACCACCACCGCGCTGTACCTGGAGAACCGCACGGCCGTGGTGCCGGGCGTGAACCTCGTCACCGCGCTGCGGCACGAGCGCATCGGGCTCGACCTGGTCAACCGCCGCGCCGTCACGGCCGCCGCGCCCGCCACGTTCAGCCGCAGCTACAGCCCCACCACCGGCCGCCTGGGCGTGGTGTGGGACATCGCCCCGGGGGCCAACCTGTACGCCCAGGCCTCCAACGCGGCCGACCCGCCCTCGGGCTCGCTGGCATCGGCCTCGTTCGCCGACGTGCGCAACAACAGCGAGCTGACCACCGGCCGCCAGGTCGAGGTGGGCAGCAAGTGGGACTTCTGGGACGGCAAGGGCAGCGCCACGGTGGCGGCCTTCGAGATCCGCCGCAAGAACATCGCCACGCAAGACACGGCCAACCCCAACCTCACGGTGCTGGTGGGCGAGCAATCGTCCAAAGGCATCGAGCTGGCGGCCAGCGTGCGCCCCAGCGCGCAGTGGCAGCTGCAGGGCAACCTGTCGCTCACCCGCGCACGCTACGAGCACTTCGTGCAGGGCGGCGTCTCGCGCGCGGGCAACGTGCCGGCCCTGGTGCCGCAGGCCGTGGCCAACCTGTGGGCGTCGTATGCCGTCACGCCCGCCATCACGGCCAGCGCCGGGGTGCGCCATGTGGGCAAGGTGTATGGCAACGCCGCCAACACCAAGTTCTGGCCGTCTTACACGCTGCTGGACCTGGGCCTGGCGTGGAAGGTCAGCCCCACCACCACCCTCACCGGCCGCATCCGCAACGCCACCGACCGCATCTACGCCGCCGAAACGCGCGACCAGGTGTACCTGGGCGCGCCCCGCACGCTGGACGTGACGCTGCACACCGCCTTCTGACGCAGGGAGCCCACGCACATGCTGCATGCCAAGCGTTGGCTGTACCTGGTTCACCGGTGGCTGGGCGTGCTGCTGTGCGCCTTCTTCGCCATGTGGTTCGTCTCGGGCGTGGTGATGATGTACGTGGGCTACCCCAAGCTCACGCAGGCCGAGCGGCTGGCGCACCTGCCGCCGCTGCGCCCTGCCACGCAGGGGCCCGACCGCGTGCTGGAGCCTGCCGAGGCGCTGCAGCGCGCCGGCATCACCGGCCCGTTGCAGGACCTGCGCCTGGCCGTGGCCAGCGCAGGCCGCGCCGTGTACCTGGTGGTGCCGGCGACGGCGCAGGCATCGCCAACAGCCCCCGCGTCAAAGGCCGCATCCCCGCGCAGGCCGCCGGCCCCGGCTGTCATCGACGCCATCACCGGCGCCGTGCTGCAGCAGGTGGATGCACAGCACGCCGTCGCTTCCGCGAGCGCCTTTGCACAGGGCGCTGCAGGCTCCATCCAGCACCTGGGCACGGTGGACGAAGATGCGTTCACCCACTCCCGCGCCCTGGACGTGCACCGCCCGCTGCACCGCCTGCACCTGGGCGACGCGGCCGGCACCGTCGTCTACGTATCGGGCGCCACCGGCGAGGTGGTGCGCGACGCCACGCTGCAGGAGCGCGTGTGGAACTACGCGGGCGCCTGGATCCACTGGCTGTACCCGTTGCGGGGCAACGTGTTCAACCCCTACTGGACGGACATCGTCAACTGGCTGTCCATCGCAGGCATCGTGCTGACAGTGACGGGCACCGTGGTGGGCGTGATGCGCTGGCGCTTTGCGGGCCGCTACAAGACCGGTGCACGCACGCCGTACCGCGGCTTCATGATGCGCTGGCACCATGTGTTCGGCCTGGTGTTTGCGCTGGTCACCTTCACCTGGATCTTCAGCGGCCTCATGTCCATGAACCCCTGGAAGATCTTCGACAGCGGCGCCGCCCCGCTGCGCACCGAAGCGATGCACGGCGGCCCGCTGGTGCTGCCCGCGCCCGCCGCCAGCGTGCCCGCGCTCTTGGCCGCCGCATCGCCCAACACCCGCGAGCTGCGCTGGACGCAGACCGCCGGCCACGCCCTGGTACAGGCACACAGCCCCTCCGGCGCGCCCCTGGTACTGCACGCGGGCACAGGCGCCCCCCACGCCTGGCAGCCCGGCGCACTGGCCCACGCCGCCGCCCAACTGCTGCCCTACCCGGTAGTGCGCACCGACACCCTGCAGGCCTACGACCTGCACTACTACGACCGCGCCGCCCACACCATGACCGGCGGCGGCGACAAGCCACTGCCCGTGCTTCGCGTGGTGTTCGACGACCCACAGGCCACCTGGGTCCACATCGACCCGCACACCGGCGCGGTGCTGGGCCGCACCGATACCCACCGCCGCACCAGTCGCTGGCTGTTTGCCATGCTGCACAGCTGGGACTGGCTGCCCCTGCTGGAGCGCAGGCCCGTGTGGGATGTGGTGCTGATCGTGCTGAGCCTGGGCGGTGTGGTGATGAGCGTGACGGGGGTGGTGATCGGGTGGCGGAGGCTGGGGTTGAAGCTGCGGGTAAAGACATGACAGCGCACAAGCGCTGAACGCTGAACGATGGCTGGGCCTTTTTTTGCGAGAGACTTCGCGGAGGATTTCTGACGTACTCTCCTGGTCCGGTCTGCAATCCACGCCATCGCTGAACCACAGCCCCGCCTTTTTTGGAGACATCGAGTGACAAGCCCTTGGTACATCGCGCTGGCTGCTGCAGCTGCATTTCACACCGCAGCGCACTCGGCGGATCGCCCACTGCCCGGTCCCATCCACCTCACCCAGGTGGTCGTCACCCACCCCGACCTGGCGGTGGCCCTGCAAGACCTGAAGACCAGCTTGTTCCGGGCTCGCACGCCCCTGGAATTCGACAACGGCACGTCTGCCAACAACTGCGCAGAATATTCAAACCTGGTGCTCACCAGTGCGCCGCAAGAGTCCGTGAACAACGCGAGCATCCAGTCCGAATATCTCGTGTGCGACGCGGTCAGCTATATCGCGAGTGACCCGTTCACCGTGGAGCTAACCCCGCCGCGCGCGCGCACGGCCGGCCGTGCCCAGGCGCTGTTCGAGCGCCTGGATCTGCGCTCCTTTCCGTCATCGCTGCACAACCGCACGGATGAGCGAGCCCACACGCTGAAGACCTTGCTGGCCTCTGGCAAGGTGACGTCGACCGGCAGCACGCTGGAGGTCGACACCGGCGATCAGTTCTTCGCGCTTCAAGTGGTCGCAGTGGTGCGACGGCCCGCCACGAAGGGGGCGGCAAAACCTCGCCCTGTCGAATGGATCGTCTGGGTGACGGATGAAAGGAAAGACGGCAACTACCGGTCGTACAGCACCTTGATCGTGCACCCGCCGATCCCGTCGTCCGCGGGGCTCTACACCGCCGCCGTCTATCCGCGGCCCTAGGCCCTCAGGCCGGCCGGGCGCGCACCGCCTGCGTCAGCGTCAGCTCCTGCTGCGCAGCGTGCGGCTCAGCAAAATCACCGGCACCAGCCCCACAGCCACCAGCGCCAGCGACGGCAGCGCCGCCTCGCCCAGGCGCTCGTCGCGCGCCAACTGGTAGGCCACCACGGCCAGCGTGTCGCTGTTGAAGGGCCGCAGCACCATGGTGGCGGGCAGCTCCTTCATCACGTCCACGAACACCAGCAGCGCCGCCGCGGCGGTGGAGCGCTTGAGCAGCGGCCAGTGCACCCGCGCCAACAGCCGCGCGCTGCCCGCGCCCAGCATGCGGGCCGAGGCATCGAGGTTGGGCGGGATGCGCGCATAGCCGCTTTGCATCGACTGCAGTGCCACCGCGCAAAAGCGCACCAGGTACGCCCACACGATGCCGAACGCCGTGGCCGTGACCAGCGCGCCCACGCCCCACTGCGGCACGGCGGCCTGCAGCCAGCCCACGGGCAGCAGCAGGCCCACCACGATCACCGCGCCCGGCACGGCGTAGCCCACGCTGGCCAGTTGCACCACGCCGCGGGTGATGCGGTCGGGCTGGCGGCGCAGCGCAAACGCCAGGCCCAGCGCCACGACCACGGCCAGGCCGGCGGTGATGCCGCCCAGGCGCACGCTGTTCCAGGCCCAGCCCACGAAGCGCTCCCACGGCAGCACCGACCAGTCGGCTGCCAGCGGGCGCAGCATGAAGAACACCGGCGCCACGAAGCCCATGGCGACCGGGACCAGGCAGATGGCCCAGGCGGCCGCGCAGCGCGCACCGCGCAGCCGCACAGGCTGCGCCTCGGCCGAGCCCGCGCGGCCACCGCCGGCCGCAAAGCGCATGCGCTTTTGCGCGCGGTGCTCCATGTGCAGCAGCAGCAGCACCAGCACCAGGAGGATGGTGGCCAGCTGCGCGGCGGCCAGCCGGTTGTCCATGGACAGCCAGGCCTTGTAGATGCCGGTGGTGAAGGTCTGGATGCCGAAGTAGCTGGTGACCCCGAAGTCGGCCAGCGTCTCCATGAGCACCAGCGCCACCCCGGCCGCCACGGCGGGGCGCGCCAGCGGCAGGGCCACGGTACGGATGCGGCGGGACAGCGGCGCGCCCAGCAGCCGCGCGGCTTCCATGAGGTGCGCTGCGCGCTCGCCCAGCGCGGTGCGGGCCAGCAGGTAGACGTACGGGTACAACGAGAAGATAAACACCCAGACCGCGCCACCCAGGCTGCGCACTTCGGGCAGCAGGCGGCCTTCCAGGCCGAAGGTGTTGCGCAGCCCCACCTGCAGCGGCCCGCTGAACTGCAAGAAGTCGGTGTACGCATACGCGGTGACATACGCCGGCATGGCCAGCGGCAGCAGCAGCAGCCATTCGAACGTGCGCCGGCCCGGAAAGTCGAACAGCGTCACCATCGCCGCCGTGCCCGTGCCGACGATGGCCGCCCCCACCGCCACCAGCAGGCTGAGCCACAGCGTGGTCCACACATAGCCGGGCAGCACGGTGGACGCCATCTCGCGCAGGATGCTGCCCGCCTGCGCGTCGCCCTGGCCGAACGGCAGCCACGACGCCAGCACCGCCAGCACGGGCAGCGACAGGAAACCGGCAAACAGGATCAGCGGGATGGAGCGAAGGGCGAAGGAGATGCGGCGCAAGGCAGGGGGCTCGGCGAAGGAGTCAGGGAATCAGGGACCAGGGACGCACGCCCGGCGTGGCGGGGCCAGGCATGGTTCGGGAATGCAAATGCGAATTTTAAGCATTCGTGCGTACGCCTAGAATTGGGGCATGTTTCTTGAGGTCTCCCAACTCGACGTGCGCTATGCCGGCCGCGCGCAGGCCGCCGTGCAAGGCGTCAATCTCAGCCTCAATGCAGGCGATATCGGCGTGCTGATCGGCCCGTCGGGCTGCGGCAAGACCACGCTGCTGCGCGCGGTGGCCGGGCTGGAGCCCGTGGCCGGCGGCCAGATCCGCCTGACCCAGCAGGTGGTGAGCAGCGCCACCGTGAGCGTGCCGCCCGAAGAGCGGCGCATCGGCATGGTGTTCCAGGACTACGCGCTGTTCCCGCATCTGTCCGTGGGCCGCAACGTGGCGTTCGGCATCCACCGGTTGTCCAAGGCCGAGCAGGCTGCGCGCGTGGCCGAGGTGCTGGAGCTGGTGGGCCTGGCAGGCAGCGAGAACCGCTTTCCGCACGAACTGTCGGGCGGCCAGCAGCAGCGCGTGGCGCTGGCCCGGGCCCTGGCACCGCGCCCCCAGCTCATGCTGCTGGACGAGCCGTTTTCCAACCTCGACGTGGACCTGCGCGAGCGGCTCGCGCACGAGGTGCGCGGCATCCTGAAGGCCGCGGGCGCCACGGCGCTGTTCGTGACGCACGACCAGCTTGAAGCCTTTGCCATCGGCGATGTGATCGGCGTGATGCACGAAGGCCATCTGCACCAGTGGGACGACGCGTACACCCTGTACCACCGCCCGGCCACCCGCTTCGTGGCCGACTTCATCGGGCACGGCGTGTTCGCGCCCGCCACGCTGGTGCAGCGCGGTGACAACGTGATCGCGCAGACGCCGCTGGGCGAGCTGACCGACCTGGAGGAATGCCCGCTGCCCGGCAGCTACGCGGGCGGCGAGTGCGACGTGCTGCTGCGCGCCGACGACGTGGTGCACGACGACGCCGCCCCGGTGCAGGCGCAGATCCTGCGCAAGTCGTTCCGCGGGTCGGAGTTCTTGTACACGCTGCGCCTGGCCAGCGGCCACACCGTGCTGGCCCATGTGCCCAGCCACCACAACCATGCGCTGGGCGAGTGGATCGGCATTCGCGCGCAGGTGGACCATGTGGTGACCTTCCCGCGTGCATGATGGCCCGTATGTGAGCCAGAACGGGCTCTACCGCTTGTCCATCAAGCGCAAGCAGCTATCATTTTTGATGAAACAGCGCTGCGATTTTTCAGTCCAGAAAGCGTGCAGCGGTCTCGGGCGAAGGCACCATGCACACCTCTGACCGCCCCCAGATCCGGTAGCGGTTGCGCGCCACCCAGCGGTAGAGCGCATCGCGCAGCGGTGCGGGCACCAGCCACCCCACCCACGCCAGCCGCCACGGCCAGCCCAGCGCGTGCAACACGCGCAGGATGGCGGCGGTGTGCTGCCAGCTCCGGGCGCCATCGATGACGAGCAGGGTCTGCAACGAGTCCACCCGCAGGCCGGCGTCGGCCAGCAGCTGCCGGCCCGTGGCCCCCTGCATGGACGCGAACCGAATGCGCCCGGCGCGGTCGTGCCGCAAGATGAATTGCACCCAGCCATTGCACAGCAGGCACTGCGCGTCGAATACCACGATCATGCGGACGCCTCCTGCCCAGCCGGCACGGCCGGCGCGATCGGCACGACCAGGTGGCCCCGGTAGTGCACCACCCGCCCCACCCAGGGCACGGTGGCCTGCACATGAAAGTGCAGCGTGTCGCCCTGCCCCGTCTCCTCGGCCACGATCTGCGGGCGCAGCCATGCGGGGCACGGAACGCCCAGAAAGTGAAGGCTCTCCAGGCGCATGACCAGGCGGCCCTGTGCCTCGACCAAGGTGAAGCCCAGGCGCGCCGCACCCAGGTGCTCGACCACCTGGCCGCCCGATGCGCGCAGCGTCGAGCGCATGGTGCGCGCGGGAAAGTGGCGGGTCCACACCTCGGCGAGCGGCGTGGCCTGAAGCTCGAAGACGATGCTGCCGCGCACCGATGCCTGCGGCGCCCCCAGCGCCCAGGCCAGCACACGGCCCACGACGCCCGCGGGGGCCTCTACCGCGACCTGCCCTTCCAGCCGGTGCTGGCCCGACAGGCTGTGAAAACGCGCCAGCGCCGGTGCCAGGCGCGCGAAGGCCGGGCCCATGGCGCGCTGGTACATAGGCAAGGGGTGGGAGGGTGCGGACGTGTCGGGCATGGGCAAAGTGAGGGTATCAGTCCAGCGAAGACCACCGTCGCCAACGGACGGACGGCCACGCTGCCGATGCCGACCAGTCTACCGACCCTGCCAGTGCCCCACGCTCAAAAGCCGGCATGCATACCGGTGCAACGCGCCACCCGCACCACCCGCAGCGCATGCCACTGGCGCGGCCAAAGCCAGTGCCCCCCGCGCAAGGGCCGCCCCGGGCGCGGGCGCGAGCGCGGATGCGGCGCTTCGCTGGTGTGCTCTGAACATCCCCCTCCAGAATCGCGCAGCGAATCTAGAGAGGCGGGAGACGCGCGCAGCGCTTCAGAGGGTGCTATTGCGCTTCAGGACTTGCCCTTGCGCTGCAGGCCTTCCAGGGCATTCAAGTCCACTTGCGACATGTAGCCCTGCAGTTCCTTCACGCCCACCTTGTCGCCTTCGAGGCTGACCACCAGGCCGTTCTTCAGGATGGCCTTGAACTCCGCATGGCTGCCGTCCTTCTGGTAGCGCGTGTGCAGCGTGCGGCCGCCTTCCTGCCAGGTCTTTTCAGCGCTGGACGGGTCTTCCTTTTCGCCCTGGGCCATGCCCATCGCCATCGCGGCCATCTGGCCCAGGCCGCCCACGTCCACGATCTCCAGGCGCACCTGCTTTTCGTCGCTGCCGTACTGCGCACGGGCCTGGCTGGTGGGCAGGCCCAGCGCTGCGCCGTCCTGCACGTCGAAACCCGTGCGGGGCAGGCCCGCCAGCTTCTCGGGCAGCGCGGCCTTGAGCGACTGCGCGGCCACCACCTGGCCGCCGCCCAGGGCGCCCGCAGCCGCCGCAGCAGCCTGTTGGCCCGCGGCAGCGATGGCGGCCGGGTCCTGGCTCTTTTGCGCTTCTTCCATCTTGCGCGCGGCCTCTTCCATCTTCTTGCCCGCGGCCTCCAGCCCGGCTGTATCGATGGACACCTTGCCGCCCGCGGTCTCCATGGTGATGGCAGAGCCTGCCGCACCCCCCATCAACGCCCCGCCACGCGGCATGAAGATCGAGCTGACCGCACCGATGATCACGCCCACCACGATCGCCGCCACGATGACCACCACGGTGTAGACCACCGATTTTTCGGGCAGGTTCTTCATCAGCACCGGCAGGCCGGTGTAGAGCAGGTAGATGGAATACAGCGAAGCCACCAGCATCAACACGGACAGCGACGGCAGCAGGCTGAAGATGCCGCCCAGCAGCGCGGCGGTGCTGGCGTACACCGCCACTTTCTGGGCCTGGATGGGGTTCTTCTGCCCGCCGAACGTGGGGGCCAGCGCATCGATGATGAGGCCCAGCACGAAAATGCCCACGAGGCTGAGCACGTACGACACCACCATGTTCGCCAGCCCGGCGAGAAACGGCACGCGGATGGTGACGCCGAACCCACCGAACCCGATCAGCGACATACCGATGAACCCGCAGACCGCCGGAATGGCCGCCAGGATCATCGCGTAGCGGGTGAACAGCGTGGCGACGTCGGTGGACTCCGTGTCGATGGCGACCCAGGTCTCCTTGGGTTGCAAAAGAATGCTCTTGGCGCGTTCGATCAGGTTCATGGTGCCCTCCCGGCAGTGAAAGGCCTGCAGAAGGCTGCAGGCCGGCGAAAGATGCGGACGATACGGAAAAAACGCGTGGATGGGGCCGGTGTGTAGCAGCCCCCGCGGCTATAACCGTGGAATATGCACGGTTTTAGCGAGCGAGGCCAGTGGCTGCTTTCGGGAAGGGTGCCCACTGTCGACTCAGGGCCCTGAGCAGCCCGTGGGTCTAACTCCCCAGAGCGGCCATACATTCACTCTACAGTCGCTTCCATGACCAACCCTGAGTACCGCGCAGCTGTCTTCGCAGCAACTGCCAAGGATTACACCGCTGCCAGAGCAGGTTTCAACAAGCTGATTGCTCAATCGCGAGAGGCAGGCGACAACGAGTCTTTGGGCTTCTTTCTACACAACCTTGGTGAAATGGAGGCTCGTGCTGGGTGCTATGACAAAGCGCACGAGCTGTATCGGGAAGCGGCTTTGATTGATCCGCTAAGTCCGCAACCTCTGCTGTTCTATGCGCAGAGTTTGATTAGTGCATTTGAAATGTCAAATTTGGCGGAGAGCGTGCTTCAAGAAGCCGAGCAACGTCTCACTTCACCAGACTTTGATACCTCGCGAGAGCTCCCACGCTCCTACTACTTGCGCCAGTTTGAACTACTTCGCGAAGAGATCTGCCGTGCGGCGCGGGACCCCTGAGCATCAGTAGCTGACCACGAGCACGAACTGTAATCAGGCACCACCGCGGGCGCGTCCAGGCCTATTGCACGGGAGATTTTCGGCGCAATTACCCCTCAGAGAAACGATAGAGACGCGTTCCCGCTGCGTGCCACTTAACCCCAACGTTAGCCCATGATCGACCGCCCCCCATCCGAGATTGCTGAAGAATGGCTCCATGCCTGGCGCGAATCAAACACGCCAGCAAGTGGCCCCGGCGTTGGCGACTCCAGTTTGGACTGGGAGTTGCCGCGCGACTTCCCCGAGCTTGCATGGACCTGCATCCTCCTGATACTGGAGCAAATCGGTCGTCCAGACGAAGACCGGCGCTTTTCAGTTCTGGCTGCGGATCCTTTGGAAGAACTGATGAATCTTCACGGCGAAGCGTTCATTGACCGAGCTGTCGGACAGGCACAACTCGATCCTCGGTTTGCGCTGCTGCTTGGTGGTGTGTGGCGGAGCGAGATCGCCGAGTCCGTGTGGGAGCGTATGGGTGCTGTTGCAACGCGGGGGTGGTAGTGAGATCTACCGAGTCGTTTGACGCTGACGCCCGATTGCTAAAGTCCACGAGGGGTGCACTCCTTCGGGCAAATTTGGCATTGAATGTCCGCTTTCGATAAGCGCCATCGGCGGCTCCTGGCCGATCCCAGTCATCGGTTCAGGCCGCTTGTCCAAACCATTCAGCCTGTACTCCCGCGCAGCGCAGGAGAGTCAAAACACAACCCATTCAAGTCCCGAAATTCTCACCCCGTCTGCCGCAGCGTATCCACCGTATCGTGCAAATGCTGCGTCCACACATGGCGGTCGCGCCCCTCGGGCTGCTGGATCTCGCCGTAGTGCACCACCGCTTCGATCGGCGGTGCGCTGAGCGTGCGCCAGATGGAGCCGACCAGGGTCTCGTCGCCGATATAGCTGGGCGCAAAACTTGTTGCGCCCGTCGCCTTGTCGGCAAAGCGCAGGCCCACGGGCTGCACCGGCGCCTGGGCGGCGACGGCGGCCTGGATGAGGTTGGCGTGGAAGGGCAGCATGTCGCGGCCATCGCCCGTGGTGCCTTCGGGGAACACGGCCAGCACCTCGCCGCGCCCAAGTGCGTCCTGCATGGACTTGACCATGCGCAGCGCGTCGCGGCGCGAGCCGCGCTCGATGTACAGGGTGCCGGCCGCGGTGGCCAGGGTGCCGATCAGCGGCCAACCCTGCACGTCGGACTTGGAGACGAAGCGGCAGTGCCGCCCGGCGTGCATCACCGGAATGTCGAGCCACGAGATGTGGTTGGCCACCAGCAGCACCGGCCCCGCCACCGGCGGCTGGCCCACGACGCGCAGGCGGATGCCCAGCCGGGCCAGCAGCTGCAGCGACCACGCCTGCACATGCGCGTGCTGCTGGTCCTCGGACAGTGCCGGAAAGCGCAGCGCCACGATCCACAGCCCCTTGGCAATGTGGCCCAGCAGACGCAGCAAGCGCCAGCCGGCGCGCAGATGCCTCATGCCAATGGTCCGTATCGATCCATCCGTACGGACCGGCCCTGCAGCGGTCGCCCAATCAGCATGCCCGGCACGCCAGGCACGACTGGCGCGGCCGACGACCGTTCCACCATGGAACCGGCTTTCCCGGGCCAAGGGTGGCGTCCCCTTGGGTGCATGGCGTGAAGCGGCACAGGGGGGCTACCGATCAAACGCGACTTGTCCGCCCACGAGCGTCATGCGCACGCGGCCCGGCAGCTCGTAGCCGGAGAACGGCGTGTGCTTGCCCTGGCTGCGCAGCGCGTTGCCCTGCACGACCCAGGCGGCGCCGGGGTCCAGGATGCACAGGTCGCCCACGCCGCCCTCCACGATCTGGCCCACGCTGGCCTGCAGCGTGCCCAGGGCAGAACCCAGCACGCGGGCGGGCTCAGAGGTGACCACGGCCAGCGCGCGCGCGAGCGGCACGCCGCTGTCCTGCGACCACTTGAGCGCCAGCGACAGCAGCAGCTCCAGGCCGGTGGCGCCGGGCTCGGCTTCGGCGAACGGCAGGGTCTTGGCGTCTTCGTCCACCGGTGTGTGGTCGGACACCAGCGCATCGATGGTGCCGTCCAGCAGGGCGGCGTTCAGTGCATCGCGGTCGCGCTGCTGGCGCAGCGGCGGCGACAGGCGCGCGCGGCTGTCGAAGAAGCCGATGTCGGCGTCGGTGAGGTGCAGCGAGTTGATGCTGACGTCGGCCGTGACCTTCAGGCCGTCGGCCTTGGCGCGGCGCAGCAGCTCCACGCCGGCCGCGCTGCTGATGCGGCACAGGTGCACATGCGCGCCGGTGGTCTTGAGCAGTTCGAAGATGGTGTGCAGCGCGATCGTCTCGGCCGCCACGGGCACGCCCGAGAGGCCCAGGCGGGTAGCCAGCGGGCCGCTGGCGGCCACGCCCTTGCCCAGATGCATCTCCTGCGGGCGCAGCCACACGGTGTAGCCGTAGGTGGCCGCGTACTGCAGCGCGCGCTGCAGCACCTGCGTGCTGGCCAGCGGCACCTCGGCCTGGCCGAAGCCCACGCAGCCGGACTCGGTCAGCTCGGCCATTTCGGTCAGCACTTCGCCCGCGAGGTTGCGGGTGAGCGCGCCCAGCGGGAACAGCCGCGACTGGTGCAGCTTCTCGGCGCGGAACTTGAGCATCTCCACCAGCCCCGGCTCGTCGAGCACGGGGTCGGTATCGGGCGGGCACACCAGGCTGGTCACACCCCCGGCCACGGCGGCGGCCATCTCGGATTCGAGCATGCCTTCGTGCTCATACCCCGGCTCGCGCAAGCGCGCCGCCAGGTCCACCAACCCGGGCAGCACGATGCAGCCCGCCGCATCGATCACCCGGTTGGGCGCGAACTCGGGCGGCACGCGGTTCACCCCCACGATGCGGCCCGCCGCCAGCGCAATGTCACAGGTCTGGTCGAACCCCGAGGCAGGGTCGATCACACGGCCGTTCTGGATCAGGATTTTCATGATTTCAAGCCAAATGGGCCGCTACCGCTTGATAGACAAGCGCCAGCAGCTACAAAAAACATAGCAATTGCATTACATGCAACCATGCCCGCCATCGCATGCACCGCAGCAGTACCAACGCCAGTGCCCCCGTGGAACCGGCTTCGCCGGGCCACCGGGGGCGTCCCCCCTTGGGGGGAAGACGCGAAGCGGCTCAGGGGGGTCACGCTTCATTTCCGGCAACGATCGACATCACCGCCATGCGCACCGCGATGCCAAAAGTCACCTGCGGCAGGATCACGCTCTGCTTGCCGTCCACCACTGCGGAGTCGATCTCCACGCCGCGGTTGATGGGCCCCGGGTGCATCACGATGGCGTCGGGCTTGGCCAGTTGCAGGCGCTCCTGCGTGAGGCCGAAGCTCTTGAAGTACTCCTGGCTGGACGGCAGCAGCGCGCCGCTCATGCGCTCGTTCTGCAGGCGCAGCGTGATGATCACGTCGGCGTCCTTGATGCCTTCTTCGAGCGTGTGGCACACGCGCACGCCCATCTGCGACATGTCGGACGGCACCAGCGTGCGCGGGCCCACCACGCGCACCTCGGGGCAGCCCAGCGTGGTCAGGCCGTGGATGTCCGAGCGCGCCACGCGCGAGTGCAGCACGTCGCCCACGATGGCCACGGTGAGGTTGCTGAAATCTTTTTTGTAGTGCCGGATGGTGTACATGTCCAGCAGCCCCTGCGTGGGGTGGGCATGCCGGCCGTCGCCCGCGTTGATCACGTGCACATGCGGCGCCACGTGCTGGGCAATCAGGTACGGCGCGCCCGACTCGCTGTGCCGCACCACGAACAAATCGGCCGCCATGGCCGAGAGGTTGGCGATGGTGTCGAGCAGCGACTCGCCCTTGCTGGCCGAGCTGCGCGCGATGTCCAGGTTGATCACGTCCGCCGACAGGCGCTTGGCCGCGATCTCGAACGTGGTGCGCGTGCGCGTGCTGTTCTCGAAGAACAGGTTGAACACGCTCTTGCCGCGCAGCAGCGGCACCTTCTTGACCTCGCGGTCGTTGACGGAGACGAAGTTGGCCGCCGTGTCGAGGATGTGCGTGACGATGTCGCGCGGCAGCCCTTCGATGGACAGCAGGTGGATGAGTTCGCCGTTGCCGTTGAGTTGGGGGTTGCGCTTCTTCAGCACGGTCAGGCCTCTTTGACTTGGAAATGGAAGGTGCCGCTGTCGTCACGCGCCAGGGCCAGCGACTGCGATGCGGGCAGCGCCACGCGCGCGGCGGCGAAGTCGGCCTGCACCGGCAGCTCGCGCCCGCCGCGGTCCACCAGCACGGCCAGGCGCACGCTGGCGGGGCGGCCGTAGTCGAACAATTCGTTGAGCACGGCGCGGATGGTGCGCCCGGTGTAGAGCACGTCGTCGAGCACCAGCACGTCGGCGCCGTTCACGTCGAACGGCAGCGTGGTCTGCGCGCTGGCGGCCAGGCCGCGCTGGGCAAAATCGTCGCGGTGCATGGCCGACGACAGCACGCCGGCGGGGCCTTCGAGGCCCAGGTCCTTTTGCAGGCGCTCGGCCAGCCAGGCACCGCCGGAGGCGATGCCCACCAGGCGCGTGGTGCCGGTGTGCATGCTGCGCACGCCGCGCAGAAGCTCGCGGTACAGGGCCTCGGCATCGAGCACGAGGCTCCCCGCGATGGAGGGGGTCGGGGTGGTCATGGGAGGGTCCTCAAAAACTGTTCCAGGATGATGCAGGCCGAGGCGGCATCGGCGTCCTTGGCGCCACCGGCGATGGCCTCGGTGGTGCTGTAGCGTTCGTCCACCTCGAACACCGAAAGGCCGAAGCGTCCGCGCAGCTGGCGGCCGAATTTGAGCGCGCGCGCGGTGTTCTCGTGGCTGGCGCCGTCGGGGTGGTAGGGCACGCCGATCACCAGGGCGTCGGGCTGCCACTCCTTGATGCGCTCGGCCACATGGGCAAAGCGGGCGTCGCCCTCGGCCTGGATGGTGCGCTGGGGTGTCGCGCTGCGAAGCATGCGGTTGCCGGTGGCCACGCCCGTGCGCTTGAGGCCGAAGTCAAAAGCTAAAAAGGTCTGGAAATGCGCGGGAACGGCGGGTTGCTCGGGGGGCTCGTGGTGAACGGGCGCAACGGTCATGCGTGCCCCGCCTCGGGCGACAGCATCCAGGCCTTGAGGCCCAGCAGCGCCAGGGCCCGGTCGTAGCGCTCGGGCACGGGGGTGTCGAAGATCACCGACAGGTCGGCCGCCACGGTGAGCCAGGCGTTCTCGGCCAGCTCGGTCTCGAGCTGCCCTTCGCCCCAGGACGAATAGCCCAGCGTGATCAGCACGCGGCGGGGGCCCGCACCGG
This sequence comes from Acidovorax sp. Leaf191, assembly GCF_001424425.1. Lineage (GTDB taxonomy): Bacteria > Pseudomonadota > Gammaproteobacteria > Burkholderiales > Burkholderiaceae_C > Acidovorax. The sequence continues at coordinate 307,254 of NZ_LMPT01000018.1, read as the reverse complement.
TGGAGAGGGCTTCGAGCACGTCTTTGGAAGTGGTCATCTCCAGGCCGCCCGGAATGGTCATGGTGGAGGCGTACACGGATTCATCCGCCTCGGCACTCTCGAACAGCATGGGCTCGTGCAGCACGAAGCCGCGCTCGGTCTGTACCGGGCCGCCCTGGAACACGGGCTCTTGGGTCAGGTCTTCGCGCCGCAGGGACAGATCGACCTTGTCGAACAGGCCCTTCAGGGTGATGTCGGTGGGCTTGTTGATGATGAGGCCCAGCGCACCGCGTTCGCTGTGCTCGCACAGGTAGACCACACTGCGCGCGAAAGACTCATCCTCCAGGCCGGGCATCGCGATCAGGAAGTGATGCGTCAGGTTGATGGGCGCAGAATCGGAGGACATTCCGCAATTTTAACGGTGAACATGCAGCCCCCTTCGGCGCCCTCCTATTCAAGCGGGCTGGTCTGGTTTCGGCGCGATCTGCGCACCGAGGACCAGGCCGCCCTGTACCACGCCCTCACCCAGTGCCAGCAGGTGCACTGCGCCTTTGTCTTCGACACCGATATCCTCGATGCGCTGCCCCGCACGGACCGGCGGGTGGAGTTCATCCGCGAGACGCTGGTGGAGCTGGACGCCGCCCTGCGCACCCTGTCAGGGCACGATCATGGCGGGCTCATCGTGGTGCACCACGCCGCGGCAGCCGATGCGGTGCCGGACCTGGCCGCCGCGCTGGACGTTGAGGCCGTGTACACCAACCATGACGACGAACCGCAGGCCATCGCGCGGGACGCCTCCGTCCGCACCCGGCTGGCGGCCCAGGGCCGTGCACTGCACACCTTCAAGGACCACACGGTCTTCGAGCGCAGCGAGGTGATGACGCAGGCGGGCCACCCCTACAGCGTGTTCACGCCGTACAAGAACGCGTGGCTCAAGAAGGTGGATGCGTTCTACCTGAGCAGCTACCCGGTGGAGCGGCACGCCGCGCGGCTGGCGCCCCGGCCAGCGGGCCACCGCAGGCCCGTGCCCACGCTGGCGGCGCTGGGCTTCGAGCCCGCGGGCCTGGCGCAGTTGAAGATCCCCACCGGCAGCCAGGGCGCCCACCAGTTGCTGGCGGACTTTATAGAGCGCATCGACAAGTATGAGGACACGCGCAACTTCCCGGCCGTCAAGGGCCCAAGCTACCTGAGCGTGCACCTGCGCTTTGGCACCATATCGCCCCGCCTGCTGGCCCGCACCGCCCACGAGCGCGCCAGCCAAGGCAGCCCCGGCGCTGCCACCTGGCTGAGCGAGCTGATCTGGCGGGACTTCTACTTTCAGATCCTGTACCACCACCCCCACGTGGTGACCGATAGCTTCAAGCCCGCCTACGACGCCATCGCGTGGGAGACCGGGCCCGAGGCCGATGCCTTGTTCGCGGCCTGGTGCGAGGGCCGCACCGGCTACCCGCTGGTGGACGCCGCCATGGCGCAGATCAACCAGACGGGCTACATGCACAACCGGCTGCGCATGGTGGTGGCCAGCTTTCTGGTCAAGGACCTGGGGCTGGACTGGCGCCGGGGCGAGGCCTACTTTGCGCTGCAGCTGAACGACTTCGACCTGTCGGCCAACAACGGCGGCTGGCAGTGGGCCAGCTCGAGCGGCTGCGATGCGCAGCCCTACTTTCGCATCTTCAACCCGGTGAGCCAAAGCGAGAAGTTCGACCCCGAGGGCAAGTTCATCCGCCGCTACCTGCCCCAGCTGGCCGGGTTGCCGAACGCGGCGCTGCATGCCCCCTGGAAGGCCAAGCCTCTGGAGCTGCAGAGCGCCGGTGTGCAACTGGGGGGCAACTACCCCCTGCCCATCGTGGACCATGACACCGCGCGGCAGCAGACGCTGGAGCGGTATGCGGTGGTGAAGGCCAGCGCCTGAGCTTGACCTTCGTACCGAGGGGCGGTCGATGATGCAACACCGTTCGAGCTGAGCCTGTCGAAGCCTTGCGCGGCGCTTCCTCAGGCCCGCCCCCAAGCCCCGTCCTGAGCTCGTGGAATGCTCAGCAGGGACAGGTTCTCGTATTTTCTGGAGGCAAATCGGTATCCGCCACATCGCTCAGACGAGCGGCGTGTTCTCCCGCATGCTCATCCCCGCCACCGTGAGCGAGCCCCCGGCGGCCAGCCGCAGCTTGAGCGACAGGTCAGTGCGGTTGTCCGCATGGGCAATGGCCTCTTCGGCGCTGATCGCGCCGGACTCGGCCAGCGCATACAGTGACTGGTCGAAGCTGCACATGCCCTGCTCCACACCCCGGCTGATTGCCGTCTTGAGCTCGTCGACCTGCCCTTTCTGGATGAGGTCGGCCACGTAGGGCGTGAGCAGCATGACTTCAGTGGCGGGCACCAGGCGGGCCGACACGCCTTTGATGAGCCGCTGCGCAATCACCGCCCGCAGGTTCAGCGAGAGGTCCATCTGCAGTTGCTTGTGCGCATGCTCCGGAAAGAAATTGAGGATGCGCTGCACCGCCTGGTTGGCGTTGTGCGCATGCAGGGTGGACACGCACAGGTGGCCCGACTCGGCGTAGTGCAGCGCATGCTGCATCGTGGCGCGGTCGCGGATCTCGCCGATCATGATCACGTTGGGCGCCTCGCGCATCGCGCGGCGCAGGGCCTCGTCGTAGGAGCGTGTGTCGATGCCGACCTCGCGCTGCGTGATCAGCGATTTCTTGTGCGGGTGCAGGTACTCGATCGGGTCTTCGATGGTGAGGATGTGGCCGGGCGCGTTGGTGTTGCGGTGGTCCAGCAGCGCGGCCAGCGTGGTCGTCTTGCCCGAGCCCGCAGAGCCCACCGTCAGCACCAGGCCACCCTTCAGGAAAGCCAGCTCCTTGAGCACCTTGGGCAGGCCCAGCTCGTCCAGGGTGGCGATCCGCGAGGCCACGTGGCGGATCACCATGCCCACCTGGCCGCGCTGCAGGTGCACGTTGACCCGAAAGCGATCGCCCTCTGCCGTCGCGTACGAGAAGTCGCACTCCATCGTGCTTTCGAACTCATGGCGCTGCGCCTTGCCCATGATCGAATAGGCCATGGTGCGGATGTCCTGCGCAGGCAGCACCTGCTGGCTGATCGGCAGAAAGTCCCCCTGCCGCTTGACGGTGGGCGGCGCCCCCGCCAGCAGGAAGAGGTCCGAGGCCCTTTCCCGCGCCACCAGGGCCAGGCAGGCCAGCAGCCGGCTGTCACCGAACGGTGCGGGTGGGTGGGGCTCGATCACGACATCGGACTCTGAGGGCATGGCACGCTCGAAAAAAAAGGGCGCCTCCAGGGCGCCCGTTGCAGGAACTGTGTGAGAACCGGGCATGCAGCTCCTTCAGGGGGCCGCATGCCGCGGCACACATTCGTTCGTCTCGTCTCGTCTCTATCTCTTTCGTCCACCGATCCGGGCATCTGCTCCTGCAGTGCCCTGGTCAAGCCTCGGCGGCCGCGGCCTCCAGGCGCGCATAGTGCTGGATCAGGCTCAGCAGTTCCTCGTCCGAGTACGGCTTGCCCAGGTAGTGGTTCACGCCCAGCTCCATCGCATGCTCGCGGTGCTTTTCAGCGATCCGCGAGGTGATCATGATGATGGGCAGGTCGCGCAGTGCACCGTCGGCCCGGATGTTGCGCGCCAGGTCGAACCCGTCCATGCGCGGCATTTCGATGTCGGAGAGCACCACGGTCGGCCGCTCCTCCTGCAGGCGTTCGAGCGCCTGCAGGCCATCGGCCGCCAGGGACACCCGGTAGCCTTCGCGCTGCAGCAGGCGCTGCGTGACGCGGCGCACCGTGATCGAATCGTCCACCACCAGCACCAGGGGCACCTGGCTCGGTCCCGCCAGCTGGGGCGACACCACGGCTTTGCCGGCACCCGCACCCGCACCTGCACCTGCACCGGCCGCATCCTGCATGGGTGGCAGGCCGACGCTGGCAGCACGCACCTGGTCGCCGTACACCGTGGACAGCGCCACGGGGTTGTAGATCAGCACCACGGCACCCGAGGCCAGCACCGACATGCCGGCCAGGCCAGGCAGACGGGACAGCTGCGGGCCGAGGTTCTTCACCACGACTTCCTGGTTGCCCAGCACTTCGTCCACGTGCATGGCAATGCGTTGAGCGGCGCTTCGGAAGATCACCACAGGGCGGGTCTTGCCGGCAGGCTCGTGGCTGCGGGCCGAAGCCTGCAGCAGCGCGCCGGACCAGAAGAACGGCAGCTTTTCGGTGCCGTCGTCGAAGGTGCCCGTGCGATAGGCCTCTTCCAGATCCTGCGACGAGGTGCGCCGCACGATCTCGACCACGCTGGCGGGCACGCCAATGGCCAGGTCGCCTGCACGCAGCATCACCACCTGCGTCACCGCCGTGGTCAGTGGCAGCACCATGCGGAACGCAGCGCCCTTGCCGGCTTCGGTCGAGGTCTCGATGCGGCCGCCCAGAGCGTTGATCTCGGCGCGCACCACGTCCATCCCGATGCCCCGGCCCGACAGGCCGGTCACTTCGGATGCTGTGGAGAAACCGGGCATGAAGATCAGGTTGGCGGCATCGGCGTCGCTCAGCTCCACACCGGCTTCCACGATGCCCTGCGCCAGCGCCTTCTCGCGGATGCGGGGCAGGTTCAGGCCTGCGCCGTCGTCGCGGAACTCGACCGACACGTCGTTGCCTTCGTGGTGCAGGTCCACCGTGATGGTGCCGGAGGCCGGCTTGCCCGCCGCCGTGCGCACCTGCGGGTCTTCGATACCGTGGGCGACGCAATTGCGCAGCAAGTGTTCGAACGCAGGCGTCATGCGGTCCAGCACGCCGCGGTCCATTTCGATGGAGCCGCCGGTGATGTCGAGCTTGATCTGCTTGCCGGTCTCCTTGGAGGCCTGACGCACCACGGCGTACAGGCGTTCTGCAATGCCTTCGAACTCCACCATGCGGGTGCGCAGCAGGTCGCGCTGCAGCTCGCGGGCCTGGCGGCCCTGGGCGATCAGATCGTCTTCGGCGCCTTCCATGGCGCGCTGCAGGTTGCGCTGCACGGTGGCCACGTCGTTCACCGATTCGGCCATCATGCGGGTGAGTTCCTGCACGCGGGTGAAGCGGTCGAACTCCAGCGGGTCGAACCCGGCAGCGGAGTCCTTGGACAGCGCCAGGCGCGATTGCATCTGCGACTCGGCCTGCACTTCGATGTCACGCAGCTGCTGGCGCAGCCTGTCCAGGTTGCCCGACAGGTCGGTGAGCGAACTGCGGAACTGGCCCAGGCGCACATCCAGGCGCGAACGGCTGATCATGACCTCGCCCGCCTGGTTGACCAGGCGGTCCAGCAGCTGCGCGCGCACGCGCACCGACTGGTTGGCGGCCACGCGCAAGGGCGCCAGTTGGGACGGGCCGGGCAGCCGGGCTGCAGGCACGCCCGCTTGCGCAGGCGCTGTGGCTGCCGGAGCGGCTGCATCGCCAGCGGCGGATACCGCCGGTGCTGCGGCCGCAGCCGGGCCACGTGCGGGCTCGACGGGCAGCGACACCACGGTGTCCGATGCGTTCTGGCCAATCGCGCGCAAGGCTTCGAAGTTGGCCTGCAGGCCGTCGAAACTGCCCTGCAGCGGCTCGATCTGGTCGGACGTGACGGTCTCGGCATCGAGGTGTTCGATGGCCGATTCCAGCCTGTGCGCCATTTCGCCCAGGCGCATGGCACCGGCCAGGCGCGAGCTGCCCTTGAGGGTGTGCAGTGCGCGGAGCACCTCGCTGCGTGCGCCCAGGTTGTCGGGGCGGGACGCCCACTGGCGCAGTGCACCACCCAGCTGGGGCAGCAGTTCAGCAGCCTCTTCCTCGAAGATCGGGAACAGGTCGGGGTCGATGACGTCGATGGCGTCGATATCGTCGTCCACGTCCGACGACAAGGCGACGGCGTGGGCGATGGCATCGTCGACCAACTGGTCCTGGTCGTGGGCCACCACCGACAGGGCCGGGGCCACATGGCCCTGCGGCACGATCAGCGGCGCGGGGTCGAGCGTCGACTCGGCAAACGACTGGGGTTCTTCGGCCTCTTCGGGCACGGCGGGCGCCTGTGCCACGGCAGGTGGCGCGGGCTCTGGCTCCACGGACTCGGCCGCGAACGCATCCACCAGGTCTTCCTCGGGCGGCGTGAGGGTGTTCTCGACCTCGGTCTCGAGGATCTGGCGCAGTTGCTCCAGCACTTCCTGGCTGGGCTCCTTCAGGAACCCCGCAGCGAACTGGTGCAGCAGGCGGCGAATGTCTTCCGCCGCAGCCATGAAGGCCTGGGCCTGCTCCTGCGTGCCGCCGGACTGGAACTGCACATGCTGCAGCGCATGTTCCAGGGTGCGGGCCATTTCGGACAGGCCGGTGAAACCCACGGTGGCGGAACTGCCGGCGAGCGAGTGCGACAACGCCACCGCGTTGTCGGGCAGCGGCTCGTGCAGCTCCAGCGACCATTCCTGCAGACCCGTCACCAGGCGGCGCGACCATTCGTCGGCTTCGTTCAGGTAGACGTTGTACAGCGGGATCGGAATGCGCAGCGTGTCGATGACCTTGACGGCGTCATCGTTGGCGGAGTCGTCCAGTTGCAGGGGCTCGTCCAGCTCGGCCGCGGCAGGCGCTGGTGCTTGCAGTTCTGCATCGGGCACCTCGTCGGCCACCAAGGCCACGGGCGACTCCACGGGAGCCTCCACAGAGGCTTCCGGGAGTTCGGCTGGCAGCAAAGCCTCGGGCTCCGGCTCGCCGGCGTCCAGCAGTTTTTCCAGCTCCGCAAATTCCTGGGCTTCCAGGAATTCGACTTCCTCCACCGACTCCAGGGGCGGCAGGGCGGGCGGCGCATCGGCCTCCTGAACGGGCATCTCGGCAGCCGGTTCGGCAGCCAGAGACAGCGCATCGTCGGCGCGCGGCTCGGCGGCGGCCACGGGCTCAAGGTCGGGCAGTTCGAGGTCCAGCACGAAGTCCACACTGGACGTATCCAGCGCGGCAGGTGCCTCGCCACCAGGCGCGGATTCGTTCAGCGCAGCGCTGAAGACCGAGAAGTCGATGTCCTCGGCCACTTCGGGCACTGCAGCGATTTCTTCGGGCCCGTGCTCCGCGATCTCCGTGGCCTCGAAGTCGGGAATCGTGAATTCTTCTTCGACCGCCAGAGCGGCTTCTTCGGCCACGGGCTCGGGCAACACCGGTGGCAGATCGGCCACCAGCGGCTGCGCTTCGGGAGCCGCCAGTTCGGGCTCTGCGGGCACCAGCTCGGGCTCGGCGGCGGCAGGGGCCACCGAACCGTCGGCAGACGGGAGCGCCAGCGGCAGCAGCGTGCCATCCAGGCGCATCGCATCGGCCGACTTGCGGAAGGGTTCAGGCTCCCAGCCTGCATGCCGTCCGGCCGCGATGTCGTCTGCCCAGCGGCTGAAGGCCTGCAAGGAATCCGACGACAGCTGGAGCAACTCGGGCTGCATGGGCTTTTGCTCGGCCAGCCAGGCGTTGAGCAGTTGCTCCATCGACCAGGCGGCTTCGCCGAAGTCGTTGAGCCCGACCATGCGCGAGCTGCCCTTGAGCGTGTGGAAAGCACGCCGCAGCGTGGTCTGCTCGCTCAGGTTGCCGGGTTCGTCGCGCAGCAGGTCGATGGCGGCAAGGCCGTTGACCACCACTTCACGCGCTTCTTCGAGGAACACCTCGAGCAGTTCGTCTTCGATGGCGGGCGCTTCGCGCAGGGTGATCGTGGGGGCGGGAGCGGCAGCGGGTGCTGCGGCACCGGCACCCAGGTCCGGTGCGTCGAAGGATATTTCGGGGGCCAGGGCCGGTTCCTCGGCCGGAGCGGCCGCGGGGAAATCCGGCAGCTCCTGCAAGGAGCCGAAGTCGGTCGGTGCGCTGATCGGCTCCTGCACCGGAAAGCGCGGCAGCACGTCGGGCACCGGAATCGCAGAGCGCTCTTCCAGCTTGGCCGGCGACTCTTCCACGGCGTCCGATGCACGGGGACGGGCCTTGCCCATGAGGATGCGCAGCTCGCCCAAGTCCTCGTCGTACACGAACAGCTTGCGTGCCATGGTGCGCTGGTAGCTGAGCATGTCGATCAGGAAGCCCAACGCGCCCAGGCTGTTGCCCAGCTTCTCGAAGACGCCCTGGCGCTCGGCCTCGGGCACTTCGTTGATCAACAGGCGCTCGACCATGTCGCGCATGCGCACGACGGCCAGCGAGGCCTGGTCCAGGCCCAGCACCGACAGCACACCGCGCATTTGCGCCAGATGGCCGGGCACCGCGGCCAGAATGGCCGTGTCCTGGGGGTTGCGGAAGAACTGGTCGAGCGCCTTTTCGGCCTCGCCCAGGGTGGCCCGCAACTCGTCCACCACGCTGCCCATGGTCTGGTTGTCGCTGACCCTGCGGTACAGCTCTTCCATCCATTGTTCTAGCGGCTCCGGCTGCGCACCGGCGCCGACGGCGTCCAGGCGCTCCGCCAGGCGGGTGGCGCGCACGCCCATCTGCTCGTCGCCAGCGTCCAGTTCTTCGAAAGCAGCCTGCAGATACAGCACCGAGGTGGCGACTTCCATCGCCAGGGCGGCCGACGGTGGCTCGCCCGAACGGGTGGTGGATTCGACCACGCGCGTGAGCGCCTGGGCCAGGTTCTCGCTGCCGGGGTGCAGCTTGCGCAAGGAATCGCACACGAGGCTGAACTGGTCCGCCGCGGGCTTGAGCTTGTTGCGGTCACCGCCGGCCAGGCCGGACCAGGTTTCCGTGGCTGCAGCGATGCGCTTACGGGCCTGCGCCAGCACGGCAGGGTCGAAGCGGCCGAAGCGGGGCGTGTCGTAGTCGACCGGCTTGAATCGGTCCAGCGAGAACGCCTGGCGCACGGCGCGCAGCGAAGGCACCTGGTCCAGCGTTCCTTCGGCCGGCTTGGCCTGGGAACAGAAGAACAGCAGGTCCTGAACCAGGCGGTCGGCGATGGTGGTGTCGCCCTTGGCCAGCGTCGCGTACTGCATCAGCACGCGGGACGCCACGCGTTTCACATACACGTCAGGGGGCAGCAGGCCCGTGCCGAATGCTTCGAAGAAGCCGGCGCAGATCTTCCAGAAGGCGCGGGACTGGCGGTCCGGCTGGGCAGCGACGAACCCGAGGCAGGTATCGCGCAGGCTGATCGCCGCCTTGATGTCGCCCGACTTGACGATGCGCAGCACCGCGGAATCCAGGCGCGCGCGGGCTTCGGGCCCATAGGGCAGCGGCGGCACGGACACGGTGCCTTCCGGCTCGCGGAAACGGCGCTCCACGGGCCACAGGTCTGCGGGGTGCACGCGGTCGGCCCCGGCCAGGGCCTGGGCCTCGCGGTATTGCGGGAACAGCGCCACCGGCGAGGCAGGCTTGCCCGCCAGCACCGTCTCCAGGTATTCGATCAGGGCGAAGCTGGCGCGCTCGATCACGGCCGCAGCTTCGTCGCTGCAGGTCTCGGGGCGCTGCACGAACTTCTGGACGGCAGACTCCATCGACCGCAGCACCAGCGCCGGCGGGCCCATGCCCACCATTTCCAGCGCGCCGCACGCCTGGTGCAGTTGCTGGCGCGCTATGCGCAGAGAGCCCGCGTCCAGCGCGGCCAGATCCGACTCCCGGGCCACTTCGGCATCGCGCACGAAGCGGCGCATGGCCTTGACCGCACCGTCCAGCGATTTGCGCAGTTCATCCAGCACCCAGGCCAAAGGTCCCAGGTCCTGGTCCCCTTGGGACCAGTCTGCGGCCGGTGCATTGTTGACATCCATAGATGACATGTATTCGTCCCCGGCCGCTATGAGCCAGCTGATTGATGACTAACTGCTGACGCGTCAGGCGATCTTGAACCGTGCCACCGATTGGCGCAGTTCTTCGGCCATGTGCGACAGTTCGCGCACCTGCTGTGCGGTGGTCCGGGTACCTTCACCGGTTTGCTCGGTCACCGCGAAAATGTGCTGGATGTTGTCGGCCACTTCGTTGGCCAGCACGGCTTCGCGGGATGTCGAAGACGAAATCTGCTCAATCAGTTCAGCAAGGCGGCGCGACACGCGGTCGATTTCGGTCAGTGCGGTACCGGCGCTGTCGGACAGTCGGGCCCCTTCCACCACACCCTGCGTGGAGCGCTCCATAGCGGCCACGGCATCCTGCGTGTCGGTCTGAATGGCCTTCACCAGCGCCGAGATCTGGCGCGTGGCGTCTGCGGAACGTTCAGCCAGTCGCTGCACTTCTTCTGCCACCACCGAGAAGCCGCGACCGGCTTCACCAGCGGACGCTGCCTGGATGGCAGCGTTCAGGGCCAGAACGTTCGTCTGTTCGGTAATGTCGGAAATCAGCTCGGTGATTTCACCGATCTCCTGCGACGATTCGCCCAGGCGCTTGATCCGCTTGGAGGTGTCCTGGATCTGGTCGCGGATGGAGTTCATACCGCCAATGGCGTTCTGCACGGCCTGCAGACCGGAGTCGGCAGCTTGCAGCGACTGGCGGGCCACCGTGGCGGACTCTTGCGCCTGTGTGGACACTTCGTTGATTCGGGTCGCCATGTCCAGAACGGAGCGGCCGGTTTCACGAATTTCGCGCAGCTGCTCGGTCGAGGCGGCGAGCAGTTCGGTCGAGGTGCTGTCCACCTGGGCGGTCGTTTGTGCCACGCGGGTCGCCGTGTTCTGCACGCTGCCCACCAGCTGGCGCAGTTCTTCCACCGTGTAGTTCACCGAGTCGGCAATGGCGCCCGTGATGTCTTCGGTCACGGTCGCTTCCTGGGTCAGGTCACCTTCAGCGACCGACTGCAGTTCGTTCATCAAACGCAAAATGGCGGCCTGGTTGGCGTCGTTGACGCGCTTGGCTTCCTGCTCCTGGCGCTTGGCGTCCTTTTGCTGCGATTCGGCAGCGGCCTGGCGGCCCCGGCTGTCCAGCAGTTGCACGCGCGAGATGCCCACGCCGCAAAGAATCACGAACAGGCCGGCGAGGGCCAGGGCTGCCAGTTGGCCGCCGCCCACACCGGTTTGTGCGGACAGCTTGGACTGCAGGCCTTCCAGCTGGCGGCGCAGGGGTTCGCTGTCGGCAATGATGGCGGACTGGGCTTCACGCGCAGACACCAGGCCTTGCAGGTTGCCCAGGATGGCGCTGGCTTGCGTGCGGGTTTGTTCGTACAGCTTGATCAGCGACTCGAGTTGCTCGCGGGTCTGGGCGTCCTTCGTGGCGGCCAGGCGCAGTTCGGGGCTGCCGTCCAGCAGGCCCTGGGCGATTTCCTTGAACGAGTTCAAGTCCTTGCCCAGCAGGAACACGGCCTCGGGGCTCACGCCTTCCATGGTCTGGAATTCGTTGGCGGACTTGCCGATACGCTGGGTCAGCATCACCAGCTGGCCGGCGGCGGAGATTTCAGCGGCGGGCGCGTTCTGCTGCAGCTTGAGCGACGACACCGTTTCGGCGATTTCCAGCAGGTCGGAGGACTGGCGGTTGATGGTGCGCAGAGCGTCACCCACCTGGGTCAGGATCTTTTGCTGGCCCATCACCACGCTGGCGTTGCGCTCTGCGCGTTCCATCAGCGGGTTCACGGCATCGAGGTCCGGCTTGTAGGGCTCGCCCAGCGATTGCACGCCCAGTTCGTTGTCGCCAGCGTTCAGGCCGCGCACGTTGCGCGCCAGCACGCCCGAGCTTTCCACCACGTCGGGGAAGGCCTGGGGGCTACCCACCAGCGCCTGCGACACCGACTTGGCCAGACGCTGCGACTGCATCAGCGATTGGCCGGTCGCGGCCAGTTGCTGTGCGGAGCGGTCGGCTTGCTGCAGCACCCAGAAGGCAATGGCACCCAGCACCAGCACGCCCACGCCCAGCAGGGCCAGCAGCCGGCGCTGGTGGGCCGCGGCCGTCGCGCGGCCCAGGATGGGCAGGGAGATCAGGTCTTCCTCGACGTCTGCAGCCGAAAGCTCCGGCGCGTAGCCGTCAGGGTCGCCCTGCACGCTGTTCATGGCTTCGGCCTGGTACGCATCGCGCAGTTGCGCGCCGTCCAGCGAACCCGTGGCCAGGAGATCCTGCCCATCGTCGGCAGTGCCCGCCGTCGCGCCGTTGTCCGGCGTGGCAGGTTTCCGGTTGAACAGTTTTCCAAATTGATTGACGACGGACATGGTGCAGCCTTACAGAAAAACTCAAGCACTGATGCTCAGGAAAGCGGGATGTTGGGACAGGAGCTGCAGGTTCAGCTCCTGCCAGCGTGTGCCGCTGGAATCGATATAGGTGGTGCCAAAGAATGCGGGCGCATCTTCGGCCGGGGGCTGGGACGACACGAAAGCGTCGGTGCCCCGCAGGCCCGCGAGGCGGTCCACCAGCAGGGCGGCATTGACGTCGAGCGCGGCGTTGAATGCCAGCAGGCTGGACTCGGACAGCGCCTGGTCGGTGCGGGGCGCCGTGGCACCGAGCAAGCCGGCCAGGTCCACCACGCCCACCAGGCCGCCGCGCAGGTTGGCGACGCCCAGAAACCAGCTCTGGGTGTAGGGCACGGCCTGCACGGACACCCAGGAGAAGATCTCGCCGGACTGCGCGAGCGGCAGCAAATAAAAACTCCCGGCGGACTCTACAGCCAGCCAGGACGATACAGAGGTTCCTTCGACCCGCGCCGCCTGCAGGCGGCTGGCAAGTCGGGTCTGGAGCTCTCGCAGGGCTTCGCGGTTGGCCATGAGCGCGCCGCCGCGTTAGCTGAGAGCGTCGATTTTGGCCTGCAGCTCTGCGGGATCCACGGGCTTGGTGATGTAGCCGCGCGCGCCCTGGCGCATGCCCCAGACGCGGTCTGTTTCCTGGTTCTTGCTGGTGCACATGATGATCGGCACATCGGCATACAGCGGGTCACGCGTGATCGCACGGGTGAGCTGAAAACCGTTCTGGCCAGGCATGACCACGTCCATCAGAATCAGGTCGGGTTTTTCTTCTGCGAGACGGCGAAAAGCTTCGTCAGCATTTTCTGCGGTACGAACCTGCATGCCTTTTTTCTGCAGCAGGTCGGTCAAAAACATCAGCTCGGTCTTCGAATCGTCGACGACCAGTACTTTCTGGATGGGCATTACATCGCTCCTTGTTGGGCATTGCCAAATTGCTGCACAGCCTGCAGCAACTGGTCTTTGGTAAACGGTTTGGTGAGATATTCCTGGCAGCCGACCATGCGCCCGCGCGCCTTGTCGAACACACCGTCCTTCGAGGACAGCATGACTACCGGTGTATCTGCAAAACGGGCGTTGCGCTTGATGATGGCGCAGGTCTGGTACCCGTCGAGCTTGGGCATGAGAATGTCGCAAAAAATCAGCTGCGGCTGGTAATCGTTGACCTTCGCCAAAGCATCAAAGCCGTCGTCCGCCAACAAGACTTCGTGCCCCCCCTGCTTGAGAAAAATCTCGGCGCTTCGACGGATGGTGTTGCTGTCATCCACCACGAGCACTTTGAAAGATGCGCCTGTTGTAGTCAATTGTTACTGCTCCCGATGGAAAAATAAACAACGCTGTAGTCCATGATCTAGAGCGTCTCAAATCTGAACCATCTCGAAATCTTCCTTGCGTGCACCACACTCGGGACAGGTCCAGTTCATGGGGACCTGCTCCCAGGGAGTATTGGGGGAAATGCCGTGCTCAGGGGAACCCTCCGCCTCGTCATATATCCAGCCGCAAATCAAACACATCCAGGTTTTAGAGTCGGTCACAGCTTAAAGGGCCTTCACATAGAATGCAACGATTGTATCTAGTCATCTCAGCGGGTTGCGGCTTCTGTGCCACCCCTCTAGCAGGATCTGGTCCATGACCACCAAAGCATCCCAACCCTCCCCCGAAATCATAGATATCGAAGATGACGGTTCCGAAGACGCCAGCCCCGCCTGCATCCTGGTCTTCAACGCCAGCGACCCGAGCGGCGCGGGCGGCCTGACCGCCGACATCACCACCATCGCCTCGGTGGGCGGCCACCCCATTGCGGTGGTGTGCGGCGCCTACGCCAGGGACACCGCCCAGATCTTCGATCACTTCAGCTTCGAGGACGAGGCCGTGGCCGAACAGGCCCGCACCGTCCTGGAAGACATGCCGGTGCAGGCGATCAAGGTCGGCTTCGTGGGCAGTCCCGAGAACATCAGCGCCATCGCCGAGATCACCACCGACTACGACGAAGTCCCCGTGATCGCCTACATGCCCAACCTGTCCTGGTGGACGGATGAGCAGATCGACGAGTATCTGGATGCCTTCCGGGAATTGTTGTTACCGCAGACCTCGGTGTTGGTAGGAAACCACAGCACGCTGTGGCGCTGGCTGCTGCCGGACTGGGGCAGCGAGCGCAGCCCCACGGCGCGCGACATCGCCCGCGCGGCCTCCGAGATGGGCGTGCCCTACACCCTGGTCACCGGCATCCCCCTGCCCGAGCAGTTCGTCGAGAACGTGCTCGCCTCGCCCCAGGCCATCCTGGGCACCGGCAAGTTCGAGCTGTTCGACGCGACCTTCGCCGGCGCGGGCGATACGCTGTCGGCCGCGCTCACCGCGCTGGTCGGCGCCGGCAACGACCTGGGCGAGGCCACCAGCGAGGCGCTGAGCTACCTGGACCGCTGCCTGGATGCCGGCTTTCGCCCCGGCATGGGCCACATCGTGCCCGACCGCATGTTCTGGGCCCAGCCCGACGACGATGAAGACGATGCGGATGACGACACCCCGATCGACGAAACACAGGCCATCGAAGGCTTTGTGATGCCCCCCCATGACACCAAGCACTGACCTCAATATCCCCCTGTTCGAGCGCGCCAAGGCGCTCATCCCCGGCGGCGTGAACTCGCCCGTGCGGGCCTTCAAGGCCGTGGGCGGCACGCCCCGCTTCATCCAGCGCGCCCAGGGCGCGTACTTCTGGGACGCCAACGACCAGCGCTTCATCGACTACATCGGCTCCTGGGGCCCGATGATCCTGGGCCACGGCCACCCGGCCGTGCTCGACGCAGTGCAGAAGGCGGCGCTCGATGGCTTCAGCTTCGGCGCGCCCACCGAGCGCGAGGTCGAACTGGCCGAGGAGATCCTGGGCCTCGTGCCCTCCATGGAGATGATCCGCCTGGTGAGCTCGGGCACCGAGGCCGGCATGAGCGCCATCCGCCTGGCGCGCGGCGCCACGGGCCGCAGCAAGTTCATCAAGTTCGAAGGCTGCTACCACGGCCATGCCGACTCGCTGCTGGTCAAGGCCGGCTCGGGCCTGGCCACCTTCGGCAACGCCACCAGCGCCGGCGTGCCGCCCGAAGTGGTGCAGCACACCATCGTGCTCGAATACAACAACGTCGCCCAGCTCGAAGAAGCCTTTGCCCTGCACGGCAAGGAGCTGGCCTGCGTGATGATCGAGCCCATCGCGGGCAACATGAACCTGGTGCGCGCGAGCGTCCCGTTCATGAAGCGCTGCCGCGAACTGTGCACCGAGTACGGCGCGCTGCTGGTGCTCGACGAGGTGATGACCGGCTTTCGCGTGGCGCTGGGCAGCGCGCAGAGCGTGTACGCGAAGTCGATCCCCGGCTTCAAGCCCGACATCACGGTGCTGGGCAAGGTGATCGGCGGCGGCATGCCGCTGGCGGCCTTCGGCGGGCCGCGCGCCATCATGGAGCACCTGGCCCCGCTGGGTGCCGTGTACCAGGCGGGCACGCTGTCTGGCAACCCGGTGGCCACCGCCTGCGGGTTGGCCACGCTGCGCGAGATCAAGAAGCCTGGCTTCTTCGACGCGCTCTCGGCCCGCACCCGCTCGCTGGTCGATGGGCTGTCTGCCGCCGCCGCCGCAGAGGGCGTGCCCTTCAGCGCGGACTGCGAAGGCGGCATGTTCGGCTTCTTCCTGCTGCCCGAGTTGCCGCAGAACTACGCCCAGGTGCTCAAGACCGACAACGCGCGCTTCAACACGCTGTTCCACGGCCTGCTGGACCGCGGCGTCTACATCGCGCCAGCGCTGTACGAGGCAGGCTTCGTGAGCTCGGCCCACACGGCCGACGACATCGACGCCACCGTGTCCGCCGCGCGCGAAGTGCTCAAGACACTATAAAAATCATAGCTACCAGCGCTGATTCATAGCGCGGTAGCGGCATTTTTTTATCGAAATCCTGGCTGCAGGGCCGTCACAACAGCCCGCGCAACTCGCGCGCGGCGTCCTGCAGCAGCGGCAGCATGTCGCGCTGCAGGCTGCCCTCGTCCACCTGCTTGGGTGATGCCACCACGTTCAGCGCCGCCACCGTGCGGCCCTGCAGGTTGCGCAGCGGCACGGCCAGCGCGTGCACGCCCAGTTCATGCTCCTCCACCGCCAGGCAGCAGTCGTCCCGCCGCGCCCTGGCAATCACCTGCCGCAGCGGCCCGACCTGCGTGATGGTGTGCGGCGTAAGCCGCTGCGGCGTGTTGCCCTTGAGCCAGGCCGTCAGCTCCGCCGCAGGCAGCGCCGCCAGCAGCACCCGCCCGGTCGACGTGGGGTGCGCCGGCAGCCGCGCGCCCAGGTGCAGGCCGTAGGCGAGCACACGGGACGGCGCTCCGTACACACCGCTGCGCGCCACGATCACGACCTCGTTGCCGTCCAGCACCACCGCCGAAAACGACTGCTGCGTCTGCGCCGCCAGCCGGTTGAGCGTGGGCTGCAGCACGCGCGGCAGCCGGGCCGACGCGAGGTAGCTGCCCGAAAAGCGCAGCACCTTGGGCGCCAGCCAGAAGTAGCTGCCGTCCGTCTCCAGGTAGCCCAGGTGCGCCAGCGTCAGCAGGTGCCGGCGCGCCGCCGCGCGCGTAAGGCCCGTGCGCTGCGCCGCCAGCGTGGCGTTCAGCCGCTGGCGCTCGGTGTCGAAGCTCTCCAGCACCGCCATGCCCTTGGCCATGCCTTCGATGAAGTCCGCCTTGGCGATGGGGGACGCGGTCTGAACGGTGGTCATTGCGCGATGATCGCACAACACATCCACCCATCGCACGCAACCGCCTGCGCGCCCTGCCCGTTTGACGCAGATCAACCTACGCTTGGCAGCATCTTTTCCCCACGAGGTTGCCCCACCATGCGTACCCAGGTTGCCATCATCGGCGCAGGCCCCGCCGGCCTGCTGCTCGGCCAGTTGCTCTACACGTCCGGCATCGACGCCGTCATCATCGAACAGCGCAGCCCCGATTACGTGCTGGGCCGCATCCGCGCCGGCGTGCTGGAGCAGGTCAGCATGGACCTGCTGGACCAGGCCGGCGTCGGCGCCCGCGCCCATGCCGAAGGGCTGCCGCACGACGGCATCGAGCTGCTGTTCAAGGGAGCCCGCCACCGCATCGACCTGCACGCGCTGACCGGCGGCAGCCGGGTGACGGTGTACGGCCAGACCGAGGTGACCCGCGACCTGATGGACGCCCGCGCCGCCGAAGGCCTGACCACGGTATACGACGCCCAAAACGTGAGCGTGCACGACTTCGACGGCCAGCAGCCGCGCGTGACGTACGAGAAGGACGGCCAGACGCACGAGGTGCTGTGCGACTTCATCGCAGGCTGCGACGGCTACCACGGCGTGTGCCGCGCCAGCGTGCCCGAGGGCGCGCTGCGCACCTACGAGCGCGTCTACCCCTTCGGCTGGCTGGGCGTGCTGGCCGACGTGAAGCCCGTGTCGCACGAGCTGATCTACGCCAACACCGAGCGCGGCTTCGCGCTGTGCAGCATGCGCAGCAACACGCGCAGCCGCTACTACCTGCAGGTGCCATCGACCGACAAGGTGGAGCAGTGGAGCATCGAGCAGTTCTGGGCCGAACTGGGCCACCGCCTGGACCCCGAGGCGCGCGAGAACCTGGTCACCGGCCCGGCCCTGGAGATGAGCATCGCCCCGCTGCGCAGCTTCGTGGCCGAGCCCATGCGCTTTGGCCGCCTGTTCCTGGCGGGCGACGCCGCCCACATCGTGCCGCCCACCGGCGCGAAGGGCCTGAACCTGGCGGCGAGCGATGTGGGGTACCTGTGGAATGCGCTGTCGGACTATTACCGCGACCAATCCAGCGCGGGCATCGACACGTATTCGGACCGCTGCCTGCGCCGCGTCTGGCGCGCCGAGCGCTTCTCGTGGTGGTTCACCTCGCTGATGCACCGCTTTCCGGACACGGGCGAGTTCGGGCAGAAGATGCAGGAGGCGGAGCTGGACTACTTGGTCAACTCGCGTGCTGCGTCCACGTCGCTGGCGGAGAACTATGTGGGGTTGCCGCTGGATTTTGCGGTGGGGGCAATCCGCTGAGGCAGCCCCGCAGGACTGTCGGCCTGTGCGCGTGGGCGTATCAGGCGGCGACCATCGGCGGGAATGCTGCAAATAGGATAGCGCCTGACGCCTTATCGGCGGGCGCTAGAGGCCAAAATCTTCTCAGCTGGCCCTTGTTGCTGGCTCTCACCGATCGGCATCACTTCACGGTGTCGTCATCGGCCGGCGGCGGCTTCCCGCGGTGCGCAGCGGATTCGGCAGGCGGTGCCAGTTGCAGGATCCACGCAGCAAGCTCCAGGGCGGTAGCGTCCGTCACCCCCACCTGGCGGGGCATGACGACGCGGCCCCACTCGCCCACGCTTCCGTTGCGGATCTTGCCGGCCAGGTAGGCCTGCGCATCGGCGCGATCACGGTACCGCGTGGCAATGCTGGCGAAAGCAGGGCCTACGTAGGTGCGGTCCACCCCATGGCAGCGCATGCAGCTGCTGGCCGTCGAGGGGATTGAGGGCCGCACGGCAGCCGAGGAAGCAGAAGGCGCACCGGCAGATGCTGCAGCACTTTTCTCGGCCTTGGGACCGAGCCGGCCTGTGAGCATCATCCACGCCAGATTCGCCATGCCCAGCGCGATGGCAGCGGCCAGCAAGCCGATGGCCCACGCCACCCAGCGGGGGCGTGGGTTGTCCCGCTCGTCGTCGGAAGGTTGTGGGGCCATCGCGTTGGCTCAGCCCCGCCGTGCCAGGCACCGGCACTCCACCGCCCGGCACCGCACGGGCTTGTTCAACCGCAGCCGCATGCATCAATGGCGGAAGTGGCGCACGCCGCTGAACACCATCGCCACGCCGCGCTCATTGGCTGCGTCGATGACTTCGTTGTCGCGCATCGAGCCGCCGGGCTGGATGACGCAGGTGGCGCCTGCGTCCACCACCACATCCAGGCCGTCGCGGAAGGGGAAGAACGCGTCGCTCGCCACCACGGTGCCCTGCAGCGACAGGTTGGCGTGGCCGGCCTTGATGCTGGCGATGCGGGCGGAATCGAGGCGGCTCATCTGGCCGGCGCCCACGCCCATGGTCATGCCGCCCTTGCAGAAGACGATGGCGTTGCTCTTGACGTACTTGGCGACCTTCCAGGCGAACAGCAGGTCTTCCAGTTGCTCCAGCGTGGGCTGCTTCTGGGTGACCACCTTGAGGTCGATCAGCGACAGCTCGTGGTTGTCGGCGGTCTGCAGCAGCAGGCCCGAGCCGATGCGCTTGGCATCCATGGCGTTGCGGCCGCGCTGCCAGTCGGTCAGCGTGTCGGTCTTGGAGGCGTGCGGTGGCAGCGCGATCTTGAGCAGGCGGACGTTGGCCTTGGCCTTGAAGACTTCCAGCGCCTCGGCGGTGAAGTCGGGGGCCATCAGCACTTCGACGAACTGCTTGCTGATCTGCGCGGCAGCCGCGCCGTCGAGCGTGCGGTTCACGGCGATGATGCCGCCGAAGGCGCTGGTGGGATCGGTCTGGAAGGCCTTGCTGTAGGCATCCAGGGCATCCAGGCCCACGGCCACGCCGCAGGGGTTGGCGTGCTTGACGATGACGCAGGCAGGCGCCTCGAAGCTCTTGACGCATTCCCATGCCGCATCGGCGTCGGCGATGTTGTTGTACGACAGCTCCTTGCCTTGCACCTGCTCGGCCGTCACCAGCGAGCCGGGCGCGGGGTGCAGGTCGCGGTACAGCGCGGCCTGCTGGTGCGAGTTCTCGCCGTAGCGCAGGTCCTGCACCTTGGTGAAGATGCCGTTGCTCTGGCCGGCGAACTGGGCGCGCGTGGGCACGTAGGTCTCCGACAGCTTGTCTTCTTCGAACGTGACGGACGACAGGTAGTCGCTGATGGCGCCGTCGTACTGGGCGATGCGGTTGAACGCGGCCACCGACAGCGCAAAGCGCAGCTTGTGGGAGAGCTTGCCGCTTGCCTTCAGTTCGGCCAGCACAGCCTCGTACTGGTCGGCCGAGGTGATCACGCCCACGTCGTTCCAGTTCTTGGCGGCGCTGCGCACCATGGCGGGGCCGCCGATGTCGATGTTCTCGATGGCGTCGGCCAGCGTGCAGCCGGCCTTGGCCACGGTGGACTCGAACGGGTACAGGTTGACCACCAGCAGGTCGATGGTGTCGATGCCGTGCTCCTTCAAGGCCGCCATGTGCTCAGGCAGCTCGCGGCGGGCCAGCAGGCCGCCGTGCACCGTGGGGTGCAGCGTCTTCACGCGGCCGTCCAGCATCTCGGGGAAGCGGGTGACCTCGGCCACCTCGGTCACGGGCAGGCCGTTGTCGGCCAGCAGCTTGGCGGTGCCGCCGGTGGACAGCAGCTTGATGCCCAGCGCGTGCAGGGCCTGGGCAAATTCGACGATGCCGGTCTTGTCGGAGACGGAAAGAAGTGCGTTCATGGCAGTGGTGGTGGGGAGAGTTTGAATAAAAACAGGGCCTACCGCTTTATGGATAAGCGCTAGCAGCTATAAATTTAATAGCAATAGGTTGTGCGGGCCGTCACAGCAGCTTGTGCAGCGACAGCTTCTTGCGCAGGGTGTTGCGGTTCAGGCCCAGCCATTCGGCGGCGCGGGACTGGTTGTTGTCGGCCTGCTGCATCACCACTTCCAGCAGCGGTTTTTCGACCACGCGCACCAGCATGTCGTACATGCCGTCGGGCGTCTCTCCGCCCAGGTCGCGAAAGTAGCCTTGCAGGCTCTCGCGCACGCATTCCTCGATGTGTTTCTTGCTCATGCAGCCATTCCCTCTTGTTCTTCTGTGTCAGCGTCCACGCCGGTGGCGGCGGGCAGCCGGTCCATCTGCTGCCCCAGGGCCTCCAGGTGGTCGGCCACGGCCTGCCACTGCGTGGCGCTGTCTTCGATCGTATTGATGTGTTGCCTGAAGGCCTCGCCGCCGGGCAGCGCACGCAGGTACCAGGCAATGTGCTTGCGCGCACTGCGCACCCCGGTCAGCTCGCCGTACAGGCTGTAGTGGTCGTGCAGGTGCTCCAGCAGCAGGCGCCGCACCTCGGCCACCAGGGGCGGCGCCAGGTGTTCGCCCGTGGCCAGGAAGTGGCCGACCTCGCGGAAGATCCACGGCCGGCCCTGGGCGGCGCGGCCGATCATGATCGCGTCGGCCCCGGTGGCGGCCAGCACGTCGCGCGCCTTTTCGGGCGATGTGATGTCGCCGTTGGCCACCACGGGCACTTTCACGGCGGCCTTGACCGCAGCGATGGTGTCGTACTCCGCATGGCCCTTGTATCCCTGCTCGCGCGTGCGGCCGTGCACGGTCAGCATCTGGATGCCCACGCCTTCGAACGCGCGGGCCAGGGCCACGGCGTTCTTGTGCTCCTGGCACCAGCCGGTGCGCATCTTCAGCGTGACGGGCACGTTGAAGGGCGCGCAGGCCTCAACCACCGCTTCGGCGATCTCCACCGCCAGGGCCTCGTTCTGCATCAGGGCGGAGCCCGCCCATTTGTTGCAGACCTTTTTCGCGGGGCAGCCCATGTTGATGTCGATGATCTGCGCGCCACGCTCCACGTTGTAGACCGCGGCCTCGGCCATCATCTGCGCCTCGGTGCCGGCGATCTGCACGGCAATCGGCCCGGGCTCCCCCTCATGGTTGGCCCGGCGCGAGGTCTTGAGGCTGTTCCACAGGTCCTTGCGCGAGGTCACCATCTCGCTCACCGCGTAGCCCGCGCCCAGCGCCTTGCACAACTGGCGGAACGGCCGGTCCGTGACGCCCGCCATCGGGGCGACGAACAACCGGTTCGCCAAAGGAATGTGGCCGATGTGCATGGGTAGGGTGCGGGAGGGGGCAGCAGCGAATGCTGAAAAAGGAGGCGGGATTGTACCTGCTCAAAATTTCAGCAAATGAAATGTTCCGTCCCGTGAAAACCAGGGGCTGCCGGTGCGGCCGGACATGCCCCTCGCGCCCAGCCCAGCAGAGGCCGCCGCTTGCGCACACGATGGCACGGCCCGATTCACCCTCGCACGCCGGTGGCCGTGGCGGCCAGCCTCCGATCAACGCGCTGCCAGATCGGTCTCGGACGATGGGGCGGGCACCGCGCCGCGCTGCGCGAAGAGCCACCAGGCGGTGGGCAGGTTGTCGAACTGATGGCGGGCCATCAGGCCGCGCAGCCATTCGCGGTTGTGCTGCACGTCGGGCGAAAAGCCCTGTGCGCCGGGTTGCGCACCCGCCAGCTCCACACCGGCCGGGGTGCCCATGTCGACATCGTGGCCATCGGCCAGCGGGCCGCGCACCACCTTGCTGGCCTTGGCGCCATCCACCACCTTCACCTGCACCACCCAACCGCTGCGGCTTTGCGCCACCTGGCACGACGCACGGAAGGCCAGGCCCTGGGCCTTGAGCTCCTGCGCAATGCCCTGCAGCGCGTTGCGTGAGGCCGCAGTCTCGGCACAACCTTGCGCCGCCCCGCGACCAGGCCCGGTCACGCCCACCAGCGGCTCTGGCGATGTCGATACCGCCGCCTGGGGGCTGTGCACGCACGCCGCCAGCAGCAGCGCCATGGCCACCGACGACCAGCGCGTGCCCGCAGGCACCTTGGCGCTGGCGCGCCCTGCACGGTCTGCATGCTGTGCCAGTGGGGACAGGGAGTTTTTCTGCATGGGGGCCTCCTGTGCGGCGCCTGGAAGGAAGAACAGATTTCAGCGGCACCGTGTTGCTTCACGATACAAATCGGGCCCTGGCAGGCCCATGCGCAGATGCCGCGGGCCGGCGTAGGACAGCGCCCCCATGCGCGGACCACCCTGTTTTGCCGCCCTACACTTCGCCGCTATGGAAATCTGGATGCAAAACTGGATGCAGCAGCTGCTGGAATGGCTGGCTTTGCCGCAATTCGGCCTGAGCACGGTCTTCATCGTCTCGTTCATCTCGGCCACCTTGCTGCCGCTGGGCTCGGAGCCCGCCGTGTTCGGCCTCATCAAGATCAACCCCGCAATGTTCTGGCCGGCGATCCTGGTGGCCACGGCAGGCAACACGCTGGGCGGTGGCGTGAGCTGGTGGATGGGTGTGGGCGCGCACAAGGCGGTGGACAAGGCACGGGGCGGCCACACGGACGTGCGTGCCCTGGCCTGGCTGCAGCGCTTCGGCGCCCGCGCCTGCCTGCTGAGCTGGCTGCCGGTGGTGGGCGACCCGCTGTGCGCGGTGGCCGGCTGGCTCAAGCTGCCGTTCTGGCCCTGCCTGGCCTACATGGCCATCGGCAAGTTCATGCGCTACCTGGTCATGACCAGCGTGCTGCTGCACTTCATGCCCGGCAAGCTGGGCGGCTGACCGCCTGCGCCCTGAGCGCAGGCCTACAGAAAAGCGTGGGCGCTCGACTCCGACAGTACCGAGTCGCCCTTGGCCACGGGCTCCTCGACCACCACCTGGTTGCGACCACCCTCCTTGGCCATGTACATCGCCGTGTCGGCGCGCGAGAAAAACTCCAGCACCGACTCGCCCAGCACATACTGGGTGACGCCGATGGACACCGTCACCCGGCCCTTGAGCAGGCCGCTCCAGGCGTGCGACTCGACCTGCGCTCGGATGCGCTCGCAGGTATTGAGTGCTGGCAGCAGCGAGGTGGCGGGGAAGATCAGCAGGAACTCCTCACCGCCGTAGCGCCCGAACACATCGCCGCCGCGCACGCCCTGCTGCGCGATGCGCGCGAACGTGCGCAGCACCTCGTCGCCGCCCAGGTGGCCGAGTTCATCGTTGATGCGCTTGAAGCGGTCGATGTCCAGCACGGCCAGGCACAGCGGGATGCCGCTTTCGTCGGCCAGCTGCTTTTGCTCTTCGAGCGCGGCCAGCACGTAGCGCCGGTTGAAGCAGCCCACCAGGGTGTCCCGCTGCGCGTCTTCCTGGATGTTCTTGATCTTGCGGCTGGCATGGTAGAGGCTGCGGTACAGGCGCTGCACCCGGCCCATCAGCAAGATGAACGCCGGCAGCGCCATCAGCAAGGCCAGCCCGTGCAGCACCTCCAGGCGCAGCAGCGCGGCATTGCGCTGGTCCAGGTAATGCAGCCCCACCACCCCCGCGTACAGCACCATGAGGCAGGCCGACAAGCCCAGCAGCGTTCGGCGCGGCACGGTGAACGTGCCATAGGCCACCGCCACGAACGCGAAGGGCGCCAGCAAGATCTGCGTGACGGGCTCCAGGTAGAACAGCACCAGCATGCACGCCAGCGCGGCGGCCACGATGGCCAGCTTGAGGTGCCGGTGCCGCAGCTTCTGGTGCAGCCTGGTGGCAAACACCGCCCAGAAGACCAGGCAGCACAGCACCGCCAAGCCCGCCAGCACCAGCAGCACCTGCGCGGAGACCACGTCCAGCGCGTAAAAACCCACCAACGCCACCGCGTACAGCCCGATCAGCCCCGTCGCCTGCAGCCATTGCTGCGCCACGCTCATGCCGCGCGCGCCCTGCGCGCCCAGTCCGTCCATGGCGCGCCGGGCCGGACGCACCGCCGCGGCCGACGAGGAGTCATCGAACTCCATGACTGCGTCGGACAAGGGAAAGGCATCCGTGGCAGAAAACGGATTCTTGCGTCCAAAAAACATGTGGGAGGGCAGGCGGAGCCTGGGTTCGTTCGGGTGGCAACATCTTGCCGGGGTGCGCGGGCCCTTGGCAAGCTGCCTGGGGCAGGCCCCGCGCATCTTACGCAGAACTGACATCACACCACACGGTGTTTTCCAGTAGCGGGCAGCGCCACACGCCCAGTTTTGAGAAAGATCAACCGACGGGGGGTATGGACCGCCGTGCGCAGCGGCCGCCGCGCACTTCAGTGCGGCGCATCATAGGCGCGCGGGCTCCGTCCTGCGCACCGACCACCAGCCTTCAGCAGAATAGACGCAAAGAGCCGCCCAGATCAGCACAAAACCCACCAATCGCGCGGGCTCGAAGGCCTCATGAAACACCCATACGCCCAGCGCGAACTGCAGGCTGGGCGAGATGTACTGCAGGATGCCCAGCGTGGACATGGGAATGAGCCGCGCGCCCGCCGCAAACAGCAGCAGCGGCACGGCGGTGAGCGGCCCGGCCACCAGCAGCCAGCCCAGGGTGGCTGCGTTGTCGCCCTGCACCACCGCCCCCTGCCCCTGCCAGGCCCACCAGCCGAGCACGACGGCGGCCACCGGGGCCAGCAGCATCGTCTCGAGCGCCAGGCCCTCCAGGGCCCCCAGGGTGGCCACCTTGCGCAGCAGCCCGTAGACCCCGAAGCTCGAGGCCAGCACCAGCGCGATCCAGGGCAGCCGGCCCGCCTGCACCGTGAGCCACAGCACCCCCGCGGCCGCCACGGCCACCGCCACCCACTGCCCGGGGCGCGGACGCTCGTGCAAAAACACATAGCCCAGCGCGACGTTCACCAGCGGCAGGATGAAGTAGCCCAGGCTCGCATCCACCACGTGCTGGTTCTGCACCGCCCACACATAGGTCAGCCAGTTGCCCGACAGCAGCAGCGCCGACAGCGCAAACGCCCCCAGCACCCGGGGCTGGCGCACGACAGCCCCCATCCACGCCCATTGCCGGCGCACCAGCAGCACCGCCAGCACGAACACCAGCGACCACAGCGTGCGGTGCATCACCACCTCCACCGACGGCACATCGGCCACCTGCTTGAAGTACAGCGGGAACAGGCCCCAGGCGACATAGGCCAGCGCGGCGTAGAGGATTCCGGTGTTCATGGCAGCAAACCCGGTTGCGCTATTGAAAGCATAGCTGTTACCGCTTTATCTGCCTGCGCTAGCGGCATTTTTCTTGAAATCAGTGAGCCACGGAGCTGCGCACAAAACTGGCGCGCCCCCAGATCAGCGGACGCCGTGGAACGGGCTCCGCCAGGCCACCGGCGTCGTCCCGCTGCCCGCATTGCGCGGCAATGCGAGAGCGGGGGCTGAGGGCCGCGGCTCCAAGCCTGCCTGCGCAGGGTTGGACGGCCTGAAGAGCTGCAGCCGCTGGCGGCCGGCACCGAGCCGCACAGCGGCTCAGGGGGCGTCACACATTGAACAGGAAGTTGAGCACGTCGCCGTCCTTGACGATGTACTCCTTGCCTTCGGCGCGCATCTTGCCCGCGTCCTTGGCGCCCTGCTCGCCCTTGTAGTGGATGTAGTCGTCGAACGCGATGGTCTGCGCACGGATGAAGCCACGCTCGAAGTCGCCGTGGATCACGCCGGCAGCCTGCGGCGCGGTCGCGCCCACGGGCACCGTCCAGGCGCGCACTTCCTTCACACCGGCCGTGAAATAGGTCTGCAGCCCCAACAGGCTGAAGCCCGCGCGGATCAGGCGGTTCAGGCCGGGCTCTTCCAGGCCCATCTCCTGCAGGAACATGTCGCGGTCCTCGTCGCCCATCTCGGCCATCTCGGCCTCGATCTTGGCGCAGATGGCCACCACCGGGGCGCCCTGGGCGGCGGCGTATTCCTTCAGGCGGTCGAGCAGCGGGTTGTTCTCGAAACCGTCTTCGCTCACGTTGCCGACGAACATCGCAGGCTTGGCCGTGATCAGGCAGAACTGCTTGAGCAGCGGCGCGTCTTCCTTGCTGACGGGCACGCTGCGGGCGGGCTTGCCCTGGTCCAGGGCCGCCTGGATGGGCGTGAGCAGCGCGACGATCTTGGCGGCTTCCTTGTCGTTGCCCGACCGGGCGGCCTTGCTGTAGCGGTTCAGTGCCTTCTCGACCGTCGTCATGTCTGCCAGGCACAGCTCGGTCTGGATGACCTCGATGTCGGCGATCGGGTCCACGCGGCCGGCCACGTGGATCACATTCGGGTCTTCGAAGCAGCGCACCACGTTCACGATGGCGTCGGTTTCGCGGATGTGGGCCAGGAACTGGTTGCCCAGGCCTTCGCCCTTGGAGGCACCGGCCACCAGGCCGGCGATGTCCACGAACTCGACGATGGCGGGGACCACGCGCTCGGGCGAGACCACCTCAGCGAGCTTTTGCAGGCGCGGGTCGGGCACTTCCACGACGCCCGTGTTGGGCTCGATCGTGCAGAAGGGATAGTTCTCGGCGGCGATGCCAGCCTTGGTCAGCGCGTTGAAGAGAGTGGACTTGCCCACATTGGGCAGGCCCACGATGCCGCATTGGAGGCTCATGGCAGGGCTTTCTGGAATTCGGAGACAAACCGCCGATTTTACGGCGCGCCAGCCATGGCCCTCCGCGAGGGTCTGTTCAGGCCTCAGTCAAACCGCAGATCGGCCGCCACCCGCTGCCCCACGCGCAGCACATGGCCGGCGCCCTGGCGCACGATGGCGTTCATGCCGAAGGTGATGGCACCGTTCAGGCGCCGGTCCGCGCGGTAGGTCCGCAGCGTTGCCCCGACCTCGGGGCTGCTTTCGGCGGTGGCCGGGTCGATGTCCGGAATGGGGCAGCGTGCGCAGGGCTTGACGCCCTGCAGATGGATCTCGCCCTCGGCCCCGCCGTCCACCCGCACCATGTCCACCCGGTCTTCGTCGTGGGCATCCACGCCGCCCAGCACCACGTTGGGCCGAAAGCGCTCGATGCCGACGGCGCCGTGGCCGGCGGCCGTGAGGCGGTCGTTCAGCTCCTGCATGGATGCCTCGCTCGCCACCAGCACCGGGAATCCGTCCGAGAACTGGTTGGGCGCCTCGACGCCCCCCGTCCAGTCCATGCTGGACAGGCGCCGGTGCTCGGGATCGAAGCGCACCAGGCGGCAGGGCTGGCCCAGGAAGTCGGTGAACCACTGGGCCGCCACCGCGCCCATGTCCCAGGCGGGCACGGTGTCGCGCCAGACGGTCACCGTGGCGGGCGCCTCCACCGCGTCGATGGCCACGTGCAGCGCCAGCATGCCGGGCGCGCGCAGCACCATCTCTTCGGTCTTGAGCTGCGGGCGGATCAAGGCCATGCGCGGCAGCGCACGCTGGGTCAGGAACATGCCATCGGCATCGACCACCATCCAGGCGCGGTCCAGGTCCAGGCCCGTCTCGGTGAGCAGCGCCTCCCGCACCTCGATGCCCGCGCACGACTTGACGGGGTAGACAAACAGGCGCGCGATGGTGCCGGACAGATCGGAATCGGGGTTGAAACTCACGCCAGCACGCTCCTGAAAAACGGACCCTTGGACACGGGGAAGATGCCCCTTCCCCGCAATTTTGCACTGCGCACGGCGGCCCGGCACGGCTCCTACAATGCCCCTCATGGCCCAAACCTTTGATATTTGCATTCGCGGCACCGGCGTGGTGGGCACCACCCTGGCATTGCTGCTGGCACGGGACCGGCTGAAAGTGGCGCTGCTGCCCGCCCCCGGCCCCAAGAATCCTGCCGCAACCGACGTACGGGCCTATGCACTCAACCTGGCGTCCCGGCAGTTGCTGGAATCCCTGCGCAGCTGGCCCGACGAAGAACACGCCACCGCCGTGCGCCAGATGCAGGTGCAGGGCGACCAGGGCGGCGCCGTGCGGTTCGACGCGGCGGCCCAGGGCGTGCAGGCCCTCGCCTGGATCGTGGACGTGCCCGCCCTGGAATCACGCCTGGCCGAGGCGGTGCGCTACCAGCCCCATGTCGAGGTGGTGAACGCCCCCGTCCCCGCCGCGCTCACCGTGGTGTGCGAGGGCCGGGCCAGCAGCACGCGGGACGAATTTGGCGTGAACTTCGACGTCACGCCCTACGCCCAGCACGCGATCGCCACCCGGCTGCGGTGCGAGCGCCCCCACGGGCAGGTGGCCCGGCAGTGGTTTCTGCCCGACGGCATCCTGGCTTTTTTGCCTTTGGGCGGGCGGGAGGGGAACTCCGTCGCGGTTGTGTGGTCCGTCCTGCAGGAGCAGGTGGCGCCGTTGCTGGCGCTGTCACCGCAGGAATTCGCCCAGCGGCTGCAGACTGCGAGCCAGGAGGCCCTGGGCGCACTGGAATTGACGGCCGAGCGCGCTGCCTGGCCCTTGCAGCTGGCCCGGGCCGACCGCTGGTGCGGGCCCGTGCCCGGCACCGCTGCCGGCCGCCCGGCCCGCAGCTGGGCGCTGGCCGGCGACGCCGCCCACAACGTGCACCCGCTGGCGGGCCAGGGGCTGAACCTGGGGCTTGCGGATGCGCAGGCGCTGGCGGCCGTGCTGCATGGGCGTGACTATTGGCGCAGCGTAGCCGACCTGCGGCTGCTGCGGCGCTACGAGCGCGAACGCAAGGCGGCGCTGGTGCCGATGGGCCTGGCCACCGACGGGCTGCAGCAGCTGTTTGCACGGCAGGAAGGTCCGATACAGGCGCTGCGCAACTGGGGCATGAAGGGCTTCGAGAGAAGCGGCCCGCTGAAGGACTTTGTGGCCCGGCAGGCCATGGGAATTTGATTGACGACGACCACAGCGGACGCCTTGGCGGCCGCCGACCATTGAACCCGAGAACACCATGAAATTGATTCCCATCCTGATCACGGCCATCGGCCTTTTCGCCAGCGCGGCGGCATCCGCCCAGGAGGCCGACATCCGCAAGGCGCTGGCCGAGCGCATCCCGCAGATGGACAAGATCGACGAGGTGCGCCCCACGCCCATGAAGGGGCTGTACGAGGTGCGCATCGGCACCGACCTCTTCTACACCGACGCCAAGGGCAACTACGTGATCCAGGGCGAGCTGATCGACGCCAAGGCGCGCCGCAACCTCACCGAAGACCGCATCGCCAAGCTGACCGCGGTGGACTTCTCGGCGCTGCCGCTCAAGGACGCCTTCACCATCGTGCGCGGCGACGGCAAGCGCAAGGTGGCGGTGTTCGAGGACCCCAACTGCGGCTACTGCAAGCGCTTCGAGCGCGACCTGCAGAACGTGGACAACGTGACGGTGTACCTGTTCCTGTACCCCATCCTGAGCCCCGACTCGGCAGAGAAGTCGCGCAACATCTGGTGCGCCAAGGACAAGGTCACGGCCTGGCAGGACCACATGGTGCGCGACAAGCCCGCACCCGCCGCCAGCTGCGACACCAGCGCCCTGCAACGCAACCTGGCCTTCGGCCGCAAGCACAAGATCACCGGCACCCCCACCCTGATCTTCGCCAACGGCACGCGCGTGCCGGGCGCCATCGGCGCGCAGGAAGTGGAAAAACGCCTGGCCGAAGCCGGCAGCGAAGCCACCGGCGGCAACTGAACCCCACCGCACCCGCGGGAACGCGATGGCGTTCCCGAGCCTGCCAGCAGGGCCCGGCGCTGCTGGCCACCACGCCAGAACACAGCACACGCCCA
The DNA here is from genome assembly GCF_001424425.1 of Acidovorax sp. Leaf191. Taxonomy (GTDB): domain Bacteria; phylum Pseudomonadota; class Gammaproteobacteria; order Burkholderiales; family Burkholderiaceae_C; genus Acidovorax. The sequence continues at coordinate 277,032 of NZ_LMPT01000018.1, read as the reverse complement.
TGCCCTCCACCCGCCACCACGAGCCCGCAGCCATCCACTACCGCGTGGAGCCTGCGGACCTGCATGCCCATCTCTTCAGCGTCACCCTGACCATCGCCCACCCCCAGGCGCTGCAGGAAGTGTCCCTGCCGGTATGGATTCCGGGGAGCTACCTGGTGCGCGAGTTCTCCAAGAACCTGCAGGAGCTCACGGCACACCAGGGCAAACACGCCGTGCCGCTCACGCAGCTGGACAAGCACCGCTGGCGCGCGGACTGCAGCGCGGACAAGCCCCTGGTGCTGACGTATGCCGTCTGCGCCTACGACACCTCGGTGCGCACGGCCTGGCTGGATGCATCGCGCGGTTTCTTCAACGGCACCAGCCTGTGCCTGCAGGTGCGCGGCCAGGAAAAGCAGGCCCACACGCTGGAGATGGCCAGCACCCCGGCGACGGCCGACTGGTCGGTGGCCACCGGGCTCACGGCGCTCAAGGTCGATAAAAAAGGTTTTGGCCTGTACCAGGCCGAGGACTACGACGAACTGGTGGACAGCCCGGTCGAGCTGGGCAGCTTCTGGGTGGGCCGCTTCACTGCGGCGGGCATCCCCCACCGCTTCGTCGTGGCCGGCGCCGCGCCATCGTTCGACGACAAGCGCCTGCTGGCGGATACGCAGAAGATCTGCGAGACCGCGATCCGTTTCTGGCACGGCGACGGCGCCGCCCCGTTCAAGAGCTACGTGTTCATGCTCAATGCCGTGGGCGACGGCTACGGGGGCCTCGAGCACCGCAACTCCACGGCGCTCATCTGCGGGCGCAGGGACCTTCCCCGCGTGGGCGACAGCCGCGCGAGCGACGGCTACACCACGCTGCTGGGCCTGATCAGCCACGAGTACTTCCACACCTGGAACGTCAAGCGCCTGCGCCCCGCCGAATTCGCACAGCACGACTACGCAAGGGAGAACTACACCGACCTGCTGTGGTTCTTCGAAGGCTTCACCAGCTACTACGACGACCTGCTGCTGCGCCGGGCGGGATTGATCGACGACGCAACCTACCTGAAGCTCATCACCAAGACCATCAACCAGGTGCACCAGACCCCGGGGCGCATGGTGCAGACCGTGGCCCAGGCGAGCTTCGATGCCTGGGTCAAGTACTACCGCCAGGACGAGAACACCCCCAACGCCACGGTGAGCTACTACACCAAGGGGTCGCTGGTCGCGCTGTGCCTGGACCTGGCGCTGCGCCGCGACGGCAAGAGCACGCTGGACGACGTGATGCGCGCGCTGTGGAAACGCTGCCAGGGCGGCCCCATGACGGAGGACGACCTGCGTACCGTGCTGCGGGAACTGGGCGGGCGGTCTTTCGACGCGGACATCGCGCAGTGGGTGCACAGCACGGCAGAACTCCCCCTGGCCGAACTGCTGGCGGCGCACGGCGTGCACCTGCAGGCAGAGGCACCGCAATGGGCCCAGCGCCTGGGGCTGCGCGTGGCCGAAAACCACAGCGTGCAGATCAAGACCGTGCTGCGCGCGGGCCTGGCCGAACAGGCCGGCATCGCACCCGGGGACGAATGGCTGGGCGTGGAGGTGCAGGGGCAAGGCTGGCGCATCAGCAAGCTCGACGACGTGGCGTTCTATGCAGGCGCCGAAACCTCGGTGACTGCCCTGGTGGCGCGCGACGGCCGGCTGCTGCGCCTGGCGCTGGAGCTGCCCCCCCGCGGCCAGAGCGCGGCGCCTCGCAAACCCGCCCGGCACGCTCCGGCCCCCGATACCGTCAGCCTCTCGGCCGCCGACGCGACCGCACTGGGGCGCTGGCTGGCGTGATCGCCGCCGGATGCGCGGCCGCGGTACGGCCTTTTACCTACCGCGCCACGCGCCGGGCCGCAATGCGGACCTGCTTGGGTATATTGCCGACAGCCCTTCACAAGAAACCATAAACCAGGAGATACCATGGCCTACGAAACCATCGAAGTCCGCGTCGAAGCGGACAAGGTCGGCGTGATCACGCTCAACCGCCCCAAGCAGCTCAACGCCCTGAACGACCAGCTCATGAACGAGCTGGGCGCGGCCCTGAAGGATTTCGACGCCAACGAGGCGATCGGCGCCATCATCGTCACGGGCAGTGAAAAGGCATTTGCAGCGGGCGCCGACATCGGCGCGATGGCCAAGTACAGCTTTGCCGACACCTACAAGGGCGACTACATCACCCGCAACTGGGAAGCCATCCGCTCCATCCGCAAGCCCGTGATCGCTGCCGTGAGCGGCTTTGCGCTGGGCGGCGGGTGCGAGCTGGCGATGATGTGCGACTTCATCATCGCGGCCGACAACGCGCGGTTCGGCCAGCCCGAGATCAAGCTCGGCGTGATCCCCGGGGCCGGCGGCACGCAGCGCCTGCCGCGTGCGGTGGGCAAGTCCAAGGCGATGGACATGGCCCTCACCGGCCGCATGATGGATGCCACCGAAGCCGAGCGCGCCGGCCTCGTCAGCCGCGTGGTGCCCTACGACAAGCTCATTGACGAGGCCCTGGGCGCGGCCATCCTCATTGCCGGCTTCTCGCAGATCGCGGTGATGGCCGCCAAGGAATCGGTGAACCGGGCGTTCGAAGGCAGCCTGTCCGACGGCGTGATGTTCGAGCGCCGCCTGTTCCACGCCCTGTTCTCCACCCAGGACCAGAAGGAAGGCATGGACGCGTTCATGAACAAACGCACGGCCAACTTCACACACCAATAATTTTTGTTCTATAATCTTGGTCTTACGGTCGTATAGCTCAGTTGGTTAGAGCGCAGCATTCATAATGCTGATGTCGGTGGTTCAAGTCCACCTACGACCACCACATTCGAGTGACCGCCAAAAGCCCGCAACGCGCCAGTGATTGCGGGCTTTTTTGTGGCCGCGGCGTCCTTGCCGTAGCGGTAAGTCCTTGTACGAAAACGGTTTTCTGGGCCCCCTGGCCCGTAAAATCGGCCTCCCCCACCTTGTTACCAGCCTCTGGATACACACCATGAACCGCTGCACCCCTGCCCCTCACTCCCCTCCGGCCAGCACCGGCCGGCGCCTGCATGCTGCGCGTGCGCTGGCTGCGGCCAGCCTGTCGGCCCTCGCCTGCCTGGCAATGCCCGCCCATGCACAGGTCCAGCCCGGCCTGGGGGTGGCGCGCAACTTTCCGGACGCATCGCTGCGGGGCAGCCTGACCGTCCAGGGTGGCTCCGATGCCGTGCTCAACGGGCGCAACATCCGCATGGCGCCCGGCATGCGCCTGTTCAGCCCCCAGAACTCGCTGGTCATGCTGCACACGGTGCAGGGCCAGACCTTCAAGGTCAACTACCTGATCGAGAACAGCACGGGCATGCTGCTGTCCGCCTGGATCCTGACCGAAGGCGAAGCGGCCCAGCCGCGCAATGGCTCGGACACGATCCAGTTCAATTTCCGCACCGACTCGGATCCGGTGAAGAAGTAACCCGGCGCCCGCAGCCCCTGCCGGGTTGCCCAACGCCCCAGCGGCCGCCCGACGCGCGCCGCCGCATCCCCATTCGGACACGAGATTGATTGCCATGGCCTCCAAAAAAGTCTTCATCAAAACCTTCGGCTGCCAGATGAACGAGTACGACTCGGACAAGATGGCCGACGTGCTCAATGCAGCCCAGGGCTATGAGCCCACGCAGAACGTGGACGAAGCCGACCTGATCCTGTTCAACACCTGCTCGGTGCGCGAGAAGGCGCAGGAGAAGGTCTTCAGCGACCTGGGCCGCATCAAGCACCTCAAGGCCCGCGGCGTGAAGATCGGCGTGGGCGGCTGCGTGGCCAGCCAGGAAGGCGCCGAGATCATCAAGCGCGCGCCCTATGTCGATGTGGTGTTCGGCCCCCAGACCCTGCACCGCCTGCCCGAGCTGCTGAACCAGCGCGAACGGCTGGACCGTCCGCAGGTGGACATCAGCTTCCCGGAGATCGAGAAATTCGACCACCTGCCGCCGGCACGTGTCGAAGGCGCCAGCGCGTTTGTCTCCATCATGGAAGGCTGCAGCAAGTACTGCAGCTACTGCGTCGTGCCTTACACACGCGGCGAAGAGGTCAGCCGCCCCTTCGATGACGTGCTGGTGGAAGTCGCCGGCCTGGCCGACCAGGGCGTCAAAGAGATCACGCTGCTGGGCCAGAACGTGAACGCCTACCTGGGCAAGATGGGCGACACCAGCGAGATCGCCGACTTCGCGCTGCTGCTGGAGTACGTGGCCGACATCCCGGGCATCGAGCGCATCCGCTACACGACGAGCCATCCCAACGAGTTCACGCCCCGCCTGATCGACGCCTATGCCCGCATTCCCAAGCTGGCCAGCCACCTGCACCTGCCGGTACAGCACGGCAGCGACCGCATCCTGATGGCGATGAAGCGCGGCTACACCGCCATGGAATACAAGAGCACGGTGCGCAAGCTGCGCGCCATCCGCCCCGACCTGGCCATGAGCAGCGACTTCATCGTGGGCTTCCCCGGCGAGACGGAGGACGACTTCAACAAGATGATGAAGCTGATCGACGATATCCACTTCGACAACAGCTTCAGCTTCATCTTCAGCCCCCGCCCCGGCACGCCCGCGGCCGGCCTGCACGACGACACACCGCACGACGTGAAGCTGCGCCGCCTGCAACACCTGCAGGGCGTGATCAACGCCAACATCAAGTCCATCAGCGAAAGCCGCGTGGGCACGGTGCAGCGCATCCTGGTGGAAGGCGCCTCCAAGCGCGACACCACCGAACTGATGGGCCGCACCGAGTGCAACCGCGTCGTCAACTTCGTGGGCCAGCCCCGCCTTGTCGGCCAGATGGTGGACGTGACCATCACCGAAGCCAAGGCCTACACGCTGCGCGGCGAAGTCCTCACCCACGAGGCCGCGCTGGCCTGAAACCGCAGGAACAGCCCCTCCCATGTCCGCACCCAGCAGTCCACCCAGCGCTGGCACGCCCAGGGCGGGCGGTCCGCTCAACGGGTTTTCCTTTCAGCAGCTGCTGCTGCTGGCCTTCCTGCTGATTGCGGGACTGCTCGGCGTGAGCTCGCTGCGGGCGCTGCACACGCTGGAGCAGCTCATGGTGCAAAGCCGGCACGGATCCACCCATGCCACCGCCATGGGCACGGCCGCGCAGGCACTGAACCAGCGCAGCCAGGCCCTGGAGCGGGCGGCCCGGCAGTCGCTGGTGCTGCGCGATGCGCCCCTGCGCCGCAGCTTCGATGAGATGTCGATCGAGGCCTCGGCCATCCTGGACCAATTGCAAAAGGACGGGCTCCCCGAGGAGCAGGCCATCGAATGGCGCCGGCACCTCGATACCGTGAAGGAATTGCTCAACGCCCCGCCCGAGCGCGCGCTGGACAACGAGCGGCTCGTGGCCGACGAGTTCGTGGCCATCGAGACGCTGAACCTGAACATCGCGCAGTCGATCCAGGACATCAATGCCCAGCGCAACCGCGAGCTGCAGGACCGCGTGGAAGCCAGCCGCCGCAATGTGACGCACCAGGTGGTGGGCGTGATCGTGCTGGCGCTGGTGCTGGCCCTGGCACTGGGCATCTGGCTGGCCCGTCCCTTCAAGCGCCTGGAGGGCGCCATCCGCCAGCTGGGCGAGAACCAGCTGGACGAACCGGTGGTGATCTCCGGCCCGGACGACGTGCGCCGCGTCGGCCAGCAGCTCGAATGGCTGCGCCTGCGGCTCCTGGAACTGGACGCCGACAAGGCGCGTTTCTTGCGCCACGTATCGCACGAACTCAAGACCCCGCTGGCTGCACTGCGCGAAGGCGTGGCACTGCTGCAGGACGGTGTGACCGGCGAGCTCAATGGCGGACAGCGCGAAGTGGCGCAGATCCTGCACCACAACACGCTGGTGCTCCAAAGCGAGATCGAGGCCCTGCTGCGCTTCAATGCCGCAGCCTTCGAGGCCCGCCAGCTGAAGCGGCGCGATACCGACCTGCTGGCGCTCCTGGAAGCGCAGGTGGAAAGCCAGCGGCTGCAGTGGCAGTCACGGGGCCTCAAGGTGCTGGTGGAAGGCTCGCCAGTCTCGCTGCCGATCGATGCCGACAAGATCGCCTCGGCGGTGAGCAACCTGCTGTCCAACGCGATCCGCTTTTCGCCCAAGGGCGGAACCTTGCGCATCGTGCTGTCGCGCGCTGCGGGCACTGTCCGGGTGGATGTCATCGACCAGGGCCCCGGCGTGGCACCGGCGGACCGTGACCACGTCTTCGAGCCCTTCTACCGCGGCGTGCGCCAGCCGGACGACGCCGTGCGCGGCACCGGCATCGGCCTGTCCATCGTCCAGGAGTACATCGCAGCCCATGGGGGCACGGTGCGCCTGGTGGACGAAGGCGCCACATCATTCTTTCGCATAGAACTACCGCATGCAGCCTAGCGACCTTCATCTTTTCGCGGCCACGGAGCGCACCCGCGCACTGACGAGCCCCGCGGCAGCACTTCTTCCGCTGGCGGCGGCGTGGCTGCTGGTCGGCTGCGGTGCGACGGCCCCGCAGGCCGCGACCCCGCCACCGCCCCCCGTGGCCGCCGTGGCGCCGGCTCCGGTCGAGGTCAAAACGCAGGACCACACCCCGCGCGCGGAGCCCCCGCCGCTGCCCGCTCCCATCCCGGTGCTGCAGGTCCTGGCCCAGACCGACCTGACCCTGCGCATGGGGCCGGCAGAGCTGGCAAGGGAAATCTCGCGCCTGAGCGATGCCGAAGAGGCCTCTGCCGAAACCCCGTTGCTGCTGGCGACCGCCCTGGCGCAAACCCGCCAGGCCGTGGACACGGCGCGCGCGCTGGGCCTGGTGCAGCGCGTGCTCGCCAACCAGAGCGCGGCGTCGCAGGCACTGCACCCGCTGGCACGCCTGATGGAGGCCCGCCTGCTGAACCTGCGCCGGCTGGAAGACCAGCTGGACCGGCAGACGCAGCAACTGCGCGACGCGCAGCGGCGCAACGACCAGCTCAACGAGCGGCTGGAAGCCGTGCGCGCCATCGAGCGCAGCCTGACCACCCGCCCCCCGGTGCCAGCGGCCCCTGCGTCATCGCCCGGCAACGGCCCGCAACGTTCTGCCCCCTGACCTGCCCCATCACCATGCCCAACCACTCCACCCCTGCATCCCGCGCTGGCGCATCGGCCCGCATCCTTGTGGTGGACGACGATGCCGACATGCTGCGGCTGCTGTCGCTGCGCCTGAATGCCGCAGGGTACGAGGTGATTGCGGTGGGCTCTGCCGAAGCCGCGCTCGCGCAGCTCGACATGGCGCGGCCGCAGCTGGTGCTCAGCGATGTCCGCTTACCGGGGCGCGACGGGCTCGCGCTGTTCGACGAAGTGCGCGCGCGGCACCCTTCGCTGCCGGTCATCCTGCTGACGGCGCACGGCACCATCCCGGATGCGGTGGAAGCGACTTCGCGCGGTGTGTTCACCTACCTCACCAAACCCTACGACGGCAAGGACCTGCTCGAGAAGATCGGCCAGGCCCTGGCGCTGAGCGCGCCGGCCGTGACCCACGCCCACGCCAACGACGCCTGGCGCGCCGAGATCGTGAGCCGCTCCAACCGCATGACCGACCTGCTCGCCGAGGCCTACATGGTGGCCCAGTCGGATGCGAGCGTGCTGCTGCTGGGCGACAGCGGCGCGGGCAAGGAACTGCTGGCCCAGGCCATCCACCGGGCGAGCCCGCGCGCCGCCAAGCCCTTTGTGGCGGTGAACTGCGGGGCCATCCCCGAGGCACTGCTCGAATCCGAGCTGTTCGGCCACGTGAAGGGGGCCTTCACCGACGCCACCAGCAACCACAAGGGCCTGTTCCAGGCGGCCGATGGCGGCACGCTGCTGCTGGACGAGATCGGAGACATGCCGCCGGCCCTGCAGGTCAAGCTGCTGCGCGTGCTGCAGGAGCGCGCCGTGCGGCCCGTGGGCTCGAGCCAGTCCACGCCCATCGATGTGCGCATCATCTCTGCCACGCACCGCGACCTGGAAGCAGCCATGGCCACGGCCCAGTTCCGCGAGGACCTGTACTACCGCCTGAACGTGGTGACGCTGATGCTGCCCACGCTGGCCGACCGGCGCGAGGACATCGCGCTGCTGGCGAACCACTTTCTGGACCGCCTCGCACGCAAGTACGACAAGCGCCTGTCGGGCTTTGCGCCCGAGGCCCTGAAGGCACTGACCATGGCCGCGTGGCCCGGCAACGTGCGCCAGCTGTTCAACGTGGTGGAGCAGGTGTGCGCCCTGTCCACCACGCCGCTCGTGCCGCTGACCCTGGTGCAGCGTGCGCTGCGCATCCCGTCGGCCCAGGTGCTCAGCTTTACCGAAGCGCGGCAGCGGTTCGAGCGCGAATACCTGGTGGGCCTGCTCAAGATGACCGACGGCAATGTCGCAGACGCCTCGCGCCTGGCCCAGCGCAACCGCACGGAGTTCTACCGCCTGCTGCAAAAGCACGCCCTCACCCCCGGCAACTTCAAGAGCGACACGGCGGGCGGCGATGATGTCGCCGAAGAGCGACACGACTAAGTCTTTGATTTTCAAAGCATTTTTTGTAGGCAACGCCATACCTGTCGCCACACAGCGACAAAAACATGGCTTTTGAGGCAGCAGAAACTGCTTGCACAATCGCTTACATGTACATCAAGGCCTAAGTCGTTGATATAGAACAGTTTTTCAGAGCTGGCACAGGGTTTGCCCTATATGCCGCATGCAAGCTGTTTTTTCTCCCTCCTCGCCTTTGCTCCGGCATGCCCAGCGGACCGTCGGTCTGCTGGCGCTGGCTCTGGTGGCCGCGAAGGCCCAGGCGCAAGGCTTCGACTTCGACAGCGTCACCCGCCTCGCCAGTGAGCGTGCCGAGAAGCCCTATCGGGCAGCTGGCGACAAGCTGCCGGCCGACCTGGCCAAGCTCAACTACGACCAGGTGCGCGACATCCGCTGGCGCCCCGACCGCGCGCTGTGGCGCGCCGAGAAGCTGCCTTTCGAGGCCATGTTCTTCCATCTGGGCCTGTACCAGAAGGAACCGGTGCTGATCAATGAGGTCACGCCGCAGGGTGCCCGCCACATCAGCTACAACCGTGCCGACTTCGACTACGGCAAGAACCAGGTCAAGCCCGAGGCCTGGGGCGACCTCGGCTTTGCGGGCTTTCGCCTGCACAACCACCTGAACTCCAACGCCTACAAGGATGAGCTGGTGGTTTTCCAGGGCGCGAGCTACTTCCGCGCGCTCGGCAAGGGCCAGCAGTACGGCCTGTCGGCCCGCGGCCTGGCCATCGACACCGTGGGCGCGGCCCCCGGGCAGAGCGAGGAGTTTCCGCGCTTCACCGAGTTCTGGCTGGTGCGGCCCGATCCGCTGTCGACCCAGGTCACGGTGTACGCGCTGCTGGATTCGCCCCGCGCCACCGGTGCCTACCGCTTCGACATCCAGCCCGGCACGCAGACCACCACCACCGTGCGCAGCCGCATTTTTGTGCGGCCGGGCGCAGGCAAGCCCATCGGCACGCTGGGCATCGCGCCGCTGACCAGCATGTTCTTCTTTGGCGAAAACCAGCCCCGCAAGGATGACTTCCGCCCCGAGGTGCATGATTCCGACGGCCTGATGATCGCCACCGGCGAGGGCGAATGGCTCTGGCGCCCGCTGCAGAACCCCAAGCAGACCGTCGTCACATCGTTCGCCACCAAGAACCCCAAGGGTTTCGGCCTGATGCAGCGCGACCGCCAGTGGGCCAGCTACGAGGACGTGGAGGCCCGCTACGAACGCCGCCCCAGCGCCTGGGTGCGCCCCCTGAACGACTGGGGTCCTGGCCGCGTTGAGCTGGTGCAGCTCAACACCCCCGATGAAACGCACGACAACATCGTCGCTTACTGGGTGCCTGCCCAGTTGCCCGCACCAGGCCAACCCCTGGAGTTCGCCTACGAGCTGAGCTGGCAGGGCGACGAGCAACAGCGCCCCCCGGGCGGCTGGGTGACGCAATCGCGCCGCGGCATGGGCTACACCAAGGAAACCGCTGCCGCCCTGCGCCAGCAAGCCCAGTTCGTCGTCGACTTCGACGGCCCTGCGCTCAAGGCCCTGCCACCCGAAGCCGCCGTGAAGGCGGTGGTGAGCACCGATGCCAACGGCAAGGTGCTGGAAAACATCGTCTACCGAAATCCCGCCACCGACCAGTGGCGCATGACTGTTCGCGTACAGCGCCAAAAGGCCGATCGCCCGATCGAGCTGCGCGCTTTTCTTCAACACGACAACAACGCTGTGAGTGAAACATGGACGCACATCATTCTTCCCGAGTAAGCCCCGAGGCGCCCCATCCCTCCCCTGCCAAGGCAGCCGCGGCCGTGTCCACTGGCCAGCGCGTGCCCTATCTGCGCGCCGTGCCCAGCCCACGCAGCGTGGTGCGCGAAGAGCGCCACCCGAACGCTGTCACGGCGCCTCCGCTGCACCGCGGGTCGATGACCCCGGTCCCCTGGCGCGGCTTCTGGAACAGCCTGAGCACCGCCGTGCTGCTGCGCCTCACAGGACGCGCCCGCAATGCCGGCCCTGCGCAGCCCAAGGATGAGCACACCCAGGCCTGGCAAGGTGCGGCGCAGCGCCGCCGCTGGACATTCATGGTCTTGACGGTGCTGGCCACGGCGCTGGCCAGCCTGCTGTTCGCGGGCGTGCAGCCCACGTACGACAACCCCTGGCTGGGCTATGGGCAGATCGCCTTGTTTGCCCTGCTGTCGGCCTGGGTGGTCACGGGATTCCTGACCGGCCTGATGGGGTTCTGGGTGATGGTGCGCGGCGACAAGCATGCGCTGTCGGTGCGCAGCGTGACCGAGCACCATCTGGCGCCCGATGCGCGCACCGCGATCATCATGCCGATCTGCAATGAAGACGTGTCGACCGTGTTCGCCGGCCTGCGGGCCACGTGTGAATCCGTCGCAGCCACCGGGCACGGCGCCACCTTCGACGTGTTCGTGCTGTCCGACAGCTATGACCCCGCCATTGCCGCCGCCGAGCGTGCTGCCTGGGAAGAGCTGCGCAGCGCCCTGGCGCAGCACGGCCAGCAACCGCAGGTGCAGGTGTACTACCGCCTGCGCACCCGCCGCACGCACCGCAAGGCCGGCAACGTGGCAGATTTCTGCCGCCGCTGGGGCAAGGACTACCGCTACATGGTGGTGCTCGATGCCGACAGCGTGATGAGCGGCGACTGCATCGTCTCCATGGCCAAGCTGATGGAAGCCAACCCTTCTGCCGGCATCATCCAGACCGCCACGCAGGCCATCGGCCACGTCACGCTGCACGCCCGTGCGCAGCAGTTCGCATCCCGCGTCACCGGCCGCCTGTTCACGCTGGGCATGCAGTACTGGCAGCTGGGCGAGTCCCACTACTGGGGCCACAACGCCATCATCCGCGTGGCGCCGTTCATGGAACACTGCGCTCTGGCGCCCATCAAGGGCAAGGGCGGCCTGGCCGGCGGCATCATGTCGCACGACTTTGTCGAAGCCGCGCTGATGCGCCGCGCCGGCTACCACGTGTGGCTGGTGTCAGACCTGATCGGCAGCTACGAGCAGCAACCCCCTGACCTGCTGGCCGAGCTGCAGCGCGACCGCCGCTGGTGCCAGGGCAACCTGCAGAACGCCCGCCTGATGGCCGAACCCGGCATCCACCCTGTGCACCGCTCGATGTTCGTGACGGGTGCCATGGCCTATCTGTCGGCACCCCTGTGGCTCGCGTTCCTGACGCTGGGCACGGCACTGTGGCTGTCGGGCGCCAAGCTGGTGGCCGACTGGCACATCCTGCCGGCCGAGTTGCTGGCGCTGTGGGCCTGGACGCTGTGCTTGCTGTTCCTGCCCCGCATCCTGGGCGTGGCAGCAGTGTTCATGCGCCGCGAGCAAGCGCAGTACGGCGGCGCTTTCAGCCTGCTCAAGAGCGCTGTGCTCGAAAGCGTGCTGGCCATCCTGCAAGCGCCCATCCGCATGCTGGCGCACTCGCTGTTCGTGGTGATCGCGCTGACGGGCCTGAAGCTCGAATGGAAGTCGCCCCCCCGTGAGGCCCATGCCGTGCCCTGGCTCCACGCCATGCGCCAGCTGGCCCCCATGAGCGCGATCATCGCCGTGCTGGCGCTGGGTGTGGCCTTCATCGACAGCAGCGCGCTGTTGTGGCTCATGCCCGTGGGCCTGCCCCTGGCGCTGGCGATTCCGCTGGCAGTGGTGACGAGCCAGATTGCGCTGGGCAAGGCGCTGCGCGCGCAGCGGCTGCTGCTGATCCCCGAGGAATCGTGGTCGCCTCCCGTGCTGCGCCGCGCCTGGCTGCATGCGAGCCGCCTGGCGCAGCCCGCACTGCGCGCGGCATGACGGCCCTGTGACCCACGTCACACCCCCACGAAGCCGGTGCATGCACCGGCTTTTTTACGGTGAGTCCGCGGCAAATCGACATCCAGGTCCCGCGATTTGGATGCGGACGATCGATGCAAGCACTTGAAACACTGCCCTGACAACTGCGTCAGGGTGACAGCACTCCTTTAGGATACGGACGCTTTGGACTCGGCCGGACGCATGCTGCCACCGGGCAGCTGCCACCTTTCCATCCGTCTTAGCTTCTTGATCACCATGCCCATGTCTTCCCTCGCCCCCGACACCCTGAGGCGCTTTTTTCGAGTCGGCGCACTGGCACTGGCCACCGCAGCCGCGGGGTGCATCGCTCCACCGGCGCCGATGGCCGAAGCTCCCACCGCGCCCCAGGCTGCACCCGCGCCAGCACCGCCTGCCGAGCCACCGGGCCGCATCATCTTTGCCGGCTTTGCGATGCACTCGCAGTCCAAGGCCTTCCGCAACGACGTGTTGCTGGCTGAAAAGCTGGTCCGCGAGCTCGACGCCAACGCCTTGATGCTCAAGCTGGCCAACCCGGCCCGCGGCGAGAGCGCAGAGTGGCCGCAGGCGACGGTCGAAAATTTCGCATTGGTGATGTCCAAAATGGCCGAGGTGGTGCAACCGCGGGACCGGGTCTTGCTGCTGATCTCCACGCATGCCAACCCTGGCCTGCTCAACATCACCGTGGCTGGCAAGAACCAGCCGCCCATCACCCCCAGGTTGCTGAGCGATGCACTGGCGCCGCTGAAGGTACCGACGCTGGTGGTGCTGTCCGCCTGCTACAGCGGCGCATTCATCAAGCCACTGAGGGCGCCGAACCGCGTGGTGCTCACGGCCTCCGACACGCGCCTCACCTCGTTCCGCTGCCAATACGATGGCACCCACACGCCGTTCGCCGAAGCGCTGTTCGGCCAGGCAGACGCCGAGAACCTGTCAGTGACCGACTGGATGGATGAGGCCAGAAAATCCATCGCCGCCCAGGAAAAGCGCCGCAAGCTGCCCGCTTCCAGGCCGCAGGCCTTCATCGGCGAAGAGGCCAAGGTCTGGGCGGACCAGCCCTTGAAAGACTGGTTGCAGGCGCCCTGAGATCTTGAGCTGCGCACCGGACCGCACACAGCCCATTGCGCAGTTGGTGAGAGGGCGGGTTTGAGCGGGCCCCGCTCGGGCCCTGCTAGGGCCCGTCAAAGCCTTGGATGGCCGCTGTCAGGCGCCCCCGCCGAGCCGGGCCGATGACACGGAGCGGCTCCGACGGTGGGTCTCAGAAAGGCATCTTGGGCATGCCACCGCCGCCCAGACCCTTCATGCCGCCCATGCGCTTCATCATCTTCATGAGGCCGCCGCCCTTCATCTTCTTCATCATGCCCTGCATCTGCTCGAACTCCTTGAGCAGCCGGTTGACCTCCTGGACATGCACGCCTGCGCCCGTGGCGATGCGCTTCTTGCGGGTGGCCTTGATGAGCTCGGGCTTGCGGCGCTCCAGCGGCGTCATGCTCTGGATGATGCCTTCCTTGCGCTTGATGTCTTTTTCGGCCTTGTCCATGTCCACCGCGCCGGCCTTGGCCGTGAGCTGGGACGGCAGCTTGTCCATCAGGCTGGACAGGCCGCCCATCTGTTTCATCTGCTGGATCTGGGACAGGAAGTCATTGAGATCGAAACCGTCGCCGCTCTTGACCTTGGCGGCCAGCTTCTGGGCAGCCTCCATGTCCACTCCAGCCGTGACCTGCTCGACCAGCGCCACGATGTCGCCCATGCCCAGGATGCGGCCCGCATGGCGCTCGGCGTCGAACACCTCCAGCCCGTCGATCTTTTCCGAGACGCCCGCAAACTTGATGGGCGCACCCGTGATCTGCCGCACCGACAGCGCCGCACCGCCGCGCGAGTCGCCGTCGAGCTTGGTGAGCACGATGCCGGTGAGGGGCAGGGCTTCCTTGAACGCCTTGGCCGTGTTGATCGCGTCCTGGCCCTGCATGGCATCGACGACGAACAGGGTTTCGACGGGGTTCAAGGCGGCGTGCAGGTCCTTGATTTCCTTCATCAACGCTTCGTCGATGGCCAGCCGACCGGCCGTGTCGACCAGCAGCACGTCGAAATAGTGTTTCTTGGCGTAGTCGAGCGCCGCGCGCGCGATGTCCAGGGGCTTTTGGTCCGGCGTGCTCGGGAACCACTCCGCACCCGCCTGCCTGGTGACGGTCTTGAGCTGTTCGATGGCCGCGGGGCGGTACACGTCGCCCGAGACGGTGAGCACCTTCTTCTTGCGCTTTTCGATCAGGTGTTTGGCCAGCTTGGCGGTGGTCGTGGTCTTGCCGGCGCCCTGCAGGCCTGCCATCAGGATGATGGCGGGCGGCTGGGCCGCCAGGTTGATGTCCGAGACGCCCTGGCCCATGGTGGCCGCCAATTCGCGGTTGACAATGGAGACCAGGGTCTGGCCAGGCTTGAGCGATCCGATGACCTCCTCGCCCAGCGCCTTTTCCTTCACCCGCGCGATGAAGTCGCGCACCACCGGCAGGGCCACGTCGGCCTCCAGAAGTGCCATGCGCACCTCGCGCAGCATGTCCTGCACGTTGGATTCGGTGATGCGGGCCTGGCCACGCATCTCCTTGACGAGGCGCGAGAGTTTGTCGGTAAGGGCGGAGGCCATGGGCAATGTTCCGGTGTTGCCTGCGCGCGATCAACACAACGGTTGTGGCTGGCAGGCACGCCCAGGTACGGGCGGTGGGGGCAAAAGGCTAAACTGCGATCCATGATTTTAGCGAGTAGCTCCCCCTTCAGCTGGCTGCTGGCCCTGGCCGCCGCGGTGGCATATGGCGTTCCCGCCGTCGCCGCCAAGCGCCTGGGCACCACGGCAGCCCGCAATGCGCTGCTGGTGGCGTGGGTGCTGCATGGCGCCGTCCTGGTGTGGGGGCTGTGGGGCGACGCACCGCGCTTCGGGTTTGCGCCCGCCCTGTCGATGACGGCCTGGCTGGTACTCACCGTCTATGCGGTCGAGCGGCAGCTCTTTCCCCAGATGCAGTCGCGCTGGGTGCTGGCTGCGCTGGGCGCGGTGGCCGTGGTGCTGGCCCTGGTGTTCCCGGGGCAGCCACTGCATGTCACGGCTTCTGCCTGGCTGCCGCTGCACCTGGCGCTGGGCATTGCCTGCTACGGCCTGTTTGGTGCTGCGGTGGTGCACGCCTGGCTCATGACCCGCGCCGAGCGGCACATCCGGCAGGCCGAGGACCCGCACAGCGGCATCCCGCTGCTGACGCTGGAGCGCCTGACTTTCCGCTTCGTGACGGCCGGCTTCATCCTGCTGACGGCCACGCTGCTGGCGGGCTGGCTGTTTGGCGAGACCCTGTACGGCCGTGCCTGGCGATGGGACCACAAGGCCGTGTTCTCGCTGCTGTCCTGGCTCACGTTCGCCGCGCTCCTGATCGGTCGCGCGCGCTTTGGCTGGCGGGGCCGCAACGCAGTGCGCGTGCTGTACGCGGGCTCGACGCTGCTGCTGCTGGCCTATGTGGGCTCGCGCTTCGTCATGGAAGTGGTGCTGGGGCGCAGCGCATGAAGTACCTGGTCCTGCTCATCGTTCTGGTCGTGGCCATCGGCATCTGGCGCAGCCGGCGCGACAAGGACGGCGCAGAGGCTCCGGTGCGCCCGGCATCCCCACCGCCGGGTGGCCCGCAGGACATCCTGGCCTGCGCGCATTGCGGCGTGCACATCCCCAAGGCCGAGGCCTTGATGCTGGGCAGCCAGGCCTATTGCTGCCCGGAGCACCGCAGCCTCGGTCCGGCCTGAGCCATGCAAGTACCCCCCGCAGGGATGTTCCTGCCCACCGTGGATGCGCCGTTCGTGCGGCTGTGGCGCGGTTTTCTGACCGGCCGGGTGGTGGTGGCGCTGGCACTGTTGATGCTGCAAGGCATCGGGCAGATCGTCAACCAGGCGCCGGAGCCGGCCGTGCTGGCTGTGTGTGTGGCGTACCTGGTGGCCACCGCCATGCTGCGCGTGCTGGCTGGGCACGCACCGCCATCGCCGCGCGCCGGGGCTCGGTGGCTGCCGTCGATCGGGGTCGACCTGCTGGCCATCGCCCTCGTACAGTTGCTGCACGCGGGGATCATGAATTTCACCCCCCTGTTCGGCCTGCCCATCCTCATGGCGGCCGTGCTCGGCACCTTGACGCTGGCCCTGGGGACCACGGCGGCGGCCACGCTGCTGCTGCTGGGCTGGGCCTGGTGGCAGGGCATCAGCACGACCGGCGATGCGGCCCCGCGCTACCTGCAAAGTGCGCTGACGGGCACCGGCTACTTCATCGTGAGCTATCTGGTGCACCAGTTGGCCGCCCGCCTGGCGCGCGAGCAAGAGCTGGCCCATCAAAGCCAGGTCGCGGCCCGCGTGCAGACCCAGGTCAGTGCCCTCGTCATCCAGAACCTGACCGACGGCGTGCTGGTGGTGGATGAAAGCGATACCGTGCGCATGGCCAACCCTGCAGGCCTGCAACTGCTGGGTGGGCGCGACCTTCCCGAGCTGCCGTTCGTGCTGGCGACGGAATCCCCCTGGAGCCCCCTGATCATCCTGGCCCGGCGCACCTTCCGGCACGAGCAACCCCAGACCGCCGATGTCGACCTGCTGCACCCCGGGCAGAGCCCCACCGGCCTGCACGTGCGCACCTGGCTCACGTCCACGCGGGAGGCCTCCCGGCAGGCGCAGACCGAGCGGCTGTGCGTGATGTTCCTGCACGACCTGCGGGAGATGGAAGCGCGGCTGCGCACCGAAAAGCTCGCTGCCATGGGCCGCATGTCGGCCGCCGTGGCCCACGAGATCCGCAACCCGCTGGCGGCCATCGTCCAGGCCAACGCATTGCTCGAAGAAGACCTGCACGACCCGGCACAAAAGCGCCTGGCGCACATGGTGCAGCAGAACGCCGACCGACTGGCCCGCATTGCGGAAGAAGTGCTGGACATCGCCCGCGTGCAGCACCAGATCAGCCACGCTCCGGCCTCCACGGTGCCGCTGGACGACACCGTGGCGCAGATATGGAGCGACTGGCAATCCCAGAACCCGGCCCGGCGCCGGGCCGTGGTGACGCTGGAGGCCGAGGGCATCCAGGTCGAATTCGATCCCGAGCATCTGCGGCGCGTGCTGGTGAACCTGCTGGACAACGCCTTGCGCTACATGAGCGAGGCGCCCGATGCGCTGCGGGTCAGCACGCGCGCGCAGCCGTCGGGACAGGTCAGCCTGCAGGTGTGGAGCGATGGCGCGCCCATGGACAAATCCGTGGAGCGCCATCTGTTCGAGCCCTTCTTTTCCTCCGAGAGCCGATCCAGCGGCCTGGGCCTTTATATTTGCCGCGAGCTGTGCCAGCGCCACGGTGCCTCCATCAGCTACCAGCGGATTGCACACACCACGGCGCAGGGCGAGACCGGGGGCAACGCCTTCACCGTCGGCTTTCGCCGCACGACCCGCCCCGCCGAGGCCGCCACCCTGTTCGACACCATCGTGGTCTGACCCCCACCGCCATGAACGCCACCCCAGCCTCCATCCTCGTCGTGGACGACGAACCCGACCTGCGCACCCTGTATGAGCTCACGCTGCTGCGCGAGGGCTACCGCGTGCAGACGGCCTCCAGCGTGCAGGAGGCGCGCGAGCAGCTCAAGGCCCAGCGCTTCGATGCGGTCATCACCGACATGCGGCTGCCCGACGGTTTCGGCATGGAACTGCTGCAGCACCTGCGCGAACAGCAGCGCAAGGAGCGCTGCGTGGTCATGACGGCCTACGGGTCCGCCGAGAACGCGGTCGAGGCGCTGCGCTCCGGGGCTTTCGACTACCTCACCAAGCCGGTGGACCTCAAGCAGTTCCGCTCGGTGGTGGCCTCGGCCATCCAGGGCACGGGCGGCGTGCCCGCGCCGCGTGCGGCGCGCAGCGGCGGCAACCAGAACAAGAGTGCGGCCTCGGCGGCTGCGGACCCGGCCGGATCGACCCCGGCGCTGGAGCGGATGGTGGGCGAGTCCGCGGCCATCCGCAACGTCAAGCAGCGGGTGGCCAAGGTGGCGCGCGGCATGGCGCCCGTGCTGATCCATGGCGAATCGGGCACGGGCAAGGAGCTGGTGGCGCAGGCCCTGCACGCCAGCAGCCAGCGCGCCGACGGCCCGCTCGTGGCCGTCAACTGCGGCGCGATCCCCGAGAACCTGCTCGAGGCCGAGTTCTTTGGCGCCCGCAAGGGCTCCTACACCGGCGCCTCGCAAGACCGCGACGGTTACTTCCAGGCGGCGCGTGGCGGCACGCTGTTCCTCGACGAGATCGGCGACCTGCCGATCGCCATGCAGTCCAAGCTGCTGCGGGCGATCCAGGAGCGCAGCGTGCGGCCCCTGGGCTCCACACAGGAAGAAACCGTGGATGTGCGCATCGTGAGCGCCACACACCGCGACCTGGCCGCCGACGTGCAGTCGGGCCGGTTCCGCCAGGACCTGTACTACCGGCTGAACGTGATCGAGATCGTGATCCCGCCGCTGCGCGAGCGCCGCGAAGACCTGCCCGCCCTGTGCACCGCACTGCTGGCACGCATCGCGCAGGAGTCGGGCATGGCCGTGCCACGGCTGACCGAACAGGCACTGGCCGCCATCGCGGCCCATCCGCTGACCGGCAACGTGCGGGAACTGGAAAACCTGCTGCACCGCGCGGTGGCGCTCAGCGATGGCGATGAACTCCATGTGGACGGCCCGGCGCTGCCGCTGGATAGCGCTGGCGCGCGGGCCGTGCCGCACCAGGCGGCCACCACGTCCAGTGCGCCGGCAGTCGCGGCCGGCGACGCGCACGCCACCCTGCAGGCACCATCCGGCTCTCACCACAACCCAGGCAGTTCCGTACCGCTGCCCAGCGACCTGCAGGCCTGGCTGGACCAGCAGGAACGCGACATCCTCATCCGCGCCCTGCGCGAGGCCGGCTTCAACCGCACGGCCACCGCGGCGCGCCTGGGCATCAGCCTGCGCCAGATCCGCTACCGCATCGCCCGCCTGAACATTGCCGCGCCCAACGACCAGGATGCGAATGACGAGATCGGTTGAAGCCGCGCAGGACAACTCGGGCCCACTTTGGGACGGCGGCTGGCACCAGCGGGCACACCGGCTCCCCTCTCCGAACTACGGCGAGCGCCCGGTGCAGGGCGCGCAGGCCATCGACCTGATCGTGGTGCACTCGATCAGCCTCCCGCCGGGTGAATACGGCACGGGCAAGGTACAGCAGCTGTTCACGAACAACCTCGACTGGGACGCCCATCCGTACTTTCAGAGCATCCGCGGCCTGGCCGTGTCGTCGCACTTTTTCATCGAGCGTACGGGCCAGCTCTGGCAATTCGTGAGCTGCGACCAGCGCGCCTGGCATGCGGGCCAGTCTGCCTACCGCGGCCGCAGCCAGTGCAACGACGACTCCATCGGCATCGAGCTGGAGGGCCTGGAAGGCCTGGAGTTCGAAGCGGCGCAGTACCAGATGCTCACCCAACTGTGCCGGGACATCGAACAGCGCTACGCCATCGAGCACATCGCCGGCCATGAGCACATTGCCCCGGGTCGCAAGCAAGATCCCGGGCCAGGGTTCGACTGGCGCCGTCTTCAGGATGCACTGCGTTGGCCGTTGCGCCGGTTTCCTGCCGCCACGCTGGCCGGTCCTCCACCGACCCGCTGATCACTGCGGCCCCAGCGCCACATCCCGTTTTTTTCTTTGTGCGCTTGCACATTGTTGCAGTGCTGGGTGGCCCCCAGGAACCATGCGGGCTCGGCGGCGAAATCCCGCGCAACGCGTGTCGGCATGCGGGTTGCGTGTCCCACATCCCCGCGTTTCAATGGATTGCGCGGAGGTGCCCGACCTCTGCTTCGCACGCCTAGCACAAGCCGTGTCGTCCTCGGGGCAGTTTTACCGCGATACACTACCGGTAGTGTCTTGAACGCACGAGACACACCATATATAGTGTGCCCACCCCAAAGCCCGGCACACCGATCTCCCGGCCCGGCTGCATTCCCAGCCGAGCATCACACCCCAGACAGCCCATAGAAGAGGACACCCATGCAAGCTGCTTTGAACACGCCTGTCACCCCCCACTCCGCCACGGTCGATGCGCCCGCATCCCAGGCAGCGCCAGTGGCCGCCACCCAATCGCTCCCGCACTACCAGATCATCCGCCGCAACGGCGCGGTGGTGCCCTTCGAGCCCCAGAAAATCGCGGTGGCGATGATGAAGGCCTTTCTTGCAGTGCACGGCACCCAGGGCGCAGCCTCTGCCAGCGTGCGCGAAGTCGTGGACACGCTGACGCAGAACGTCGTGCGCGCGCTGGTGCGTTCGCGCCCCGCTGGCGGCACCTTCCACATCGAAGACGTGCAGGACCAGGTCGAGCTGGGCCTGATGCGCGGCGGCCACCATGAGATCGCCCGCGCCTATGTGCTCTACCGCGAGCGCCGCACGCAGGAGCGTGCCCGCCACACCGAGCAACAGGCCGCTGTGCCAGCGGCACCGCTGCTGCATGTGATGGATGGCGACAAGCGCGTGGCGCTGGACCTGAACCGCCTGCAGGGCCTGATCGAATCGGCCTGCGTGAACCTGGGCGCGGACATCAAGGCCGACCCCATCGTTGCCGAAACCATGCGCAACCTGTACGACGGCGTCCCCATGGACGAGGTCTACAAGGCTTCCATCCTGGCCGCGCGCACGCTGATCGAAAAAGACCCTGACTACACCTACGCCACCGCCCGCCTGCTGCTGCACACCATCGTGCGCGAGGTGCTGGACAAGGAAGTGGCCCAGGCCGACATGGGCCAGGCGTACGTCGAGTACTTCCCCCAATTCATCCAGAAGGGCGTGGACAACGAACTGCTGGACGAGCGCCTGCTGACGTTCGACCTGGCCCGCCTGGGCGCCGCCCTCAAGGCCGACCGCGACCTGCAGTTCGACTACCTGGGCCTGCAGACCCTGTACGACCGCTACTTCCTGCACGTGCGCAAGACCCGCATCGAGCTGCCCCAGTGCTTCTTCATGCGCGTGGCCATGGGCCTGTCGCTCAACGAATCCGACCGCGAAGCCCGCGCCATCGAGTTCTATGAAGTGCTCTCGAGCTTCGACTTCATGTCCAGCACGCCCACGCTGTTCAACAGCGGCACGCTGCGCTCGCAACTGTCCTCGTGCTACCTGACCACGGTGCCCGACCACCTGGAAGGCATCTACGACTCCATCAAGGAGAACGCGCTGCTGTCCAAGTTTGCCGGCGGCCTGGGCAACGACTGGACCCGCGTGCGCGCCCTCGGCTCGCACATCAAGGGAACGAACGGCGAATCGCAGGGCGTGGTGCCCTTCCTCAAGGTGGTCAACGACACGGCCGTGGCCGTGAACCAGGGCGGCAAGCGCAAGGGCGCTGTCTGCACGTACCTGGAAACCTGGCACCTCGATATCGAAGAGTTCCTGGAGCTGCGCAAGAACACCGGCGACGACCGCCGCCGCACGCACGACATGAACACGGCCAACTGGATCCCCGACCTGTTCATGCGCCGCGTGATGGAAAAGGGCACCTGGACCCTGTTCTCGCCTTCCGACGTGCCCGACCTGCACGACCTGTTCGGCACCGCGTTCGAGAAGGCCTACGTGGCCTACGAACAGAAGGCTGCGCGCGGCGAGATCAAGCCCTCCAAGACGGTGCAGGCCACCGACATGTGGCGCAAGATGCTGACCATGCTGTTCGAGACCGGCCATCCCTGGATCACCTTCAAGGATGCCTGCAACGTGCGCTCGCCCCAGCAGCACGCCGGCGTGGTGCACTCGTCCAACCTGTGCACCGAGATCACGCTGAACACCAGCGACACCGAAACCGCCGTGTGCAACCTCGGCTCGGTCAACCTGCTGCAGCACTTGAAGGATGGTCAGATCGACCACGACAAGCTCAAGAAGACCATCACCGTGGCCATGCGCATGCTGGACAACGTGATCGACATCAACTACTACGCAGTACCCAAGGCCCGCGACTCCAACATGCGCCACCGCCCTGTGGGCCTGGGCCTGATGGCCTTCCAGGACAGCCTGTACGAACTGCGCATCCCCTACGCGTCGCAGCAGGCCGTGGAGTTTGCCGACAAGTCGATGGAAGCCATCTGCTACTACGCCTACTGGGCGTCGACCGAACTGGCCCGCGAACGCGGCCAGTACACCAGCTACAAGGGCTCGCTGTGGGACCGCGGCATCCTGCCTTTCGACACGCTGGACATGCTGTCCGAGGCCCGTGGCGGCTATGTGGACGTGGACCGCTCGTCCACGCTCGACTGGGACGCCCTGCGCAAGAAGATCGCGCAGGACGGCATGCGCAATTCGAACTGCGTGGCCATCGCTCCCACCGCCACCATCTCCAACATCATCGGCGTGGATGCATCGATCGAGCCCTCGTTCGGCAACCTGTCGGTCAAGTCCAACCTGTCCGGTGAGTTCACCGTCATCAACGGCGGTCTGGTGCGCGACCTCAAGCGCCTGGGCCTGTGGGACGACGTGATGATCATGGACCTCAAGCACTTCAAGGGATCGCTGCACCCCATCGACCGCGTGCCGGCCGACATCAAGGCGCTGTACTCCACCGCCTTCGAGGTCGAGGCGCAGTGGCTGGTGGAAGCCGCATCGCGCCGCCAGAAGTGGATCGACCAGGCTCAGAGCCTGAACATCTACATGGCCGGCGCATCGGGCAAGAAGCTCGACGACACCTACAAGCTGGCGTGGATCCGTGGCCTCAAGACCACGTACTACCTGCGCACGCAAAGCGCCACGCACGTCGAGATGAGCACCGTGAACACACGCCAGCTCAACGCCGTGTCGTCCGGCAACGAGGGTGGTTCGCAGCAGGCTTCTGCAGCCGCTCCATCCAAGCCCGGCGCGTCGGAAGCAGCAGCCACTGCAGCTTCTGCGCAGGCCGCGGCACGGCCCGCCACGGACGTTCAGTTCACCGCGATCGACGACGTCAGCTGCGAGGCCTGTCAGTAAGGTCCTACGAAGCAGCGTGCATCGCGTTCAATGCACGCTGCTCCGGTGCTGTGAAGCAACAAATCGTTGCTGCACAACGCTGCAGTGCTTTCCTTTTTGCAGCACTGCTTTCATAATCCGAACACTGGAAAATCTATGTTGTCCTGGGACGAAGAAGTCAAGCCCTCATCGCAAAATCAACTGGACGGTGGACTGAACAAAAGCCACCCGGCGGAGCAGCCGCCCCTGTCTTTCCAGACCCCCTCACTGCAGGACGTCCACGCGTCGATGATTGCATCCGCAGCCCCCCAGGCAACTCCTGCAGCCGCTGCCACGCACCGCCGCGTGAATGCCGCCGACAAGCGCATCATCAACGGCCAGACCGACGTCAACCAGCTGGTCCCGTTCAAGTACAAGTGGGCGTGGGAAAAGTACCTCGCCACCTGCGCCAACCACTGGATGCCGCAGGAAGTGAACATGACGCGCGACATCGCGTTGTGGAAAGACCCGAACGGCCTGACCGAAGACGAGCGCCGCATCATCAAGCGCAACCTCGGCTTCTTCGTGACCGCCGACTCGCTGGCTGCCAACAACATCGTGCTGGGCACGTACCGCCACATCACCGCCCCCGAGTGCCGCCAGTTCCTGCTGCGCCAGGCGTTCGAGGAAGCGATCCACACCCACGCCTACCAGTACATCGTGGAGTCGCTCGGCCTCGATGAAGGCGAGATCTTCAACGCCTACCTGGAAGTGCCGTCGATCCGCGACAAGGACCAGTTCCTGATCCCCTTCATCGAAGCGATCATGGACCCCAACTTCCACACCGGCACGTTCGAGACCGACCAGACGCTGCTCAAGTCGCTGATCGTGTTCGCCTGCCTGATGGAGGGCCTGTTCTTCTACGTCGGCTTCACGCAGATCCTGGCGCTGGGCCGCCAGAACAAGATGACCGGCGCTGCAGAGCAGTACCAGTACATCCTGCGCGACGAGTCGATGCACTGCAACTTCGGCATCGACCTGATCAACCAGCTCAAGCTGGAGAACCCGCACCTGTGGACCGCCGAGTTCAAGGCCGAGATCAACGCGCTGTTCATGAAGGCCGTCGAACTGGAATACCGCTACGCCGAAGACACCATGCCGCGTGGCGTGCTGGGCATGAATGCGTCGATGTTCAAGGGCTACCTGCGCTACATCGCCAACCGCCGCGCCACGCAGATCGGCCTGGAGACGCTGTTCCCCAATGAAGAAAACCCGTTCCCGTGGATGAGCGAGATGATCGACCTCAAGAAGGAACGCAACTTCTTCGAGACCCGGGTTATTGAATACCAGTCTGGTGGTGCGCTGTCCTGGGACTAGCACTTTTTAGCATTGCACCACCATGGATATCTACACCACGCACCACACCGACAGCGCCCCAGAGCATTGCCGTGTGGAGCGTTCCCGTGTTCATGGGGATGGGGTCGACCTCCATCTCCATGGATCGCTTCTTGTCCATTGAAGACAGGAAGTGCTCTTTGCAAATTGACCCAAGGAGAACATGATGGCAACTGCGAAAAAGACCGCTGCTAAGAAGGCAGCCCCCGCGAAGAAGGCCGCTCCTGCCAAGAAGGCAGTAGCAGCAAAGAAGGCAGCACCGGCCAAGAAGGCTGCGCCCGCCAAGAAGGCAGCACCCGCCAAGAAGGCCGCTCCCGCCAAGAAGGCAGTAGCAGCAAAGAAGGCTGCGCCCGCCAAGAAGGCAGCACCAGCCAAGAAGGCCGCTCCCGCCAAGAAGGCCGCTCCCGCCAAGAAGGCAGTAGCAGCGAAGAAGGCTGCGCCCGCCAAGAAGGCAGCACCAGCCAAGAAGGCCGCTCCCGCCAAGAAGGCAGTAGCAGCGAAGAAGGCTGCGCCCGCCAAGAAGGCAGCACCCGCCAAGAAGGCCGCTCCTGCCAAAAAGGCAGCAGCACCCGCCAAGAAGGCCGCTCCCGCCAAGAAGGCAACGGTAGCGAAGAAGGCAGCACCCGCCGCCAAGAAGGCAGCCCCTGCTGCCAAGAAGGCTTCGCCCGCCAAGAAAGCGCCCAAGGCCCCTGCCCCTGCGGCCGCAGCGCCTGCTGCACAGACCACGCTGAACCCTCAGGCAGCCTGGCCATTCCCTACGGGCAACAAGCCCTGATACAGGCGCATGACGCCCTCGACCCGGTGCCTGTGCACCGGGTTTTTTTATGCCCGCGCGCAGTCGGGCGAGAGGATTGGCAGGGCGCCTGGCGTGGCTCGGTTCAGGAGCTGCACGCAACTTTGCACAAGCCGTGCGCACAAGGCTACACCCAAGCACAAGGCCCTGCGCGACGCCAATCCCTGAGTCAGCCGCCGCAGCGCCGATCAGTGCAGACCGATCCGCCGCAGGCCTTGCTGCATCACTGCGGCTGGAAGTCGAGCGTGTAGTTCTGCGGACCGCGCTGCGCGATCTTGAGCGCGCCCACACGATTGCCCAGCTCTGCGCAGCGCACGAGCGGCCAGCCCTTTTCCAGGCCGAACAGCAGCGCGCCACGCCATGCGTCGCCACAGCCGGTGGGGTCGACCACCTGCGCGGGCGCCACCGCGGGAACATGCGTCCTGGCACCGCCCACCCACACCTCGCAGCCTTCGGCGCCCAGCGTCACCACCAAGCCCTGCACCTTGTGCGAGAGCTCTTCCAGGGTCATGCCCGTGCGGTCGCACAGCATCTTGCCTTCGTAGTCATTCACCGTGACCCAGGTGGCCTGCTCGACGAAGCGCGTGAGCTCCTCGCCATTGAACATGGGCAGGCCCTGGCCTGGATCGAAGACGAACGGGATCCCCGCTGCCACGAACTGCGCCGCATGCTGCAGCATCGCGTCACGTCCATCGGGCGAGATGATGCCGACCTTCACCCCTGCGTCGCGCTCGATACGGTTGGCATGCGCCTGCATCATGGCGCCAGGGTGGAAGGCCGTGATCTGGTTGTTGTCACGGTCGGTCATGATCATCGCCTGCGCCGTGTAGGTGTCTTGCACCTGGCCCACATGGCGCTGGCTGATGCCCAGTGTCTCCAGGCGCTGCAGGTACTCGGCGCCATCGCTGCCGAGCATCGCCATGGGCAGCGGCTCACCACCCAGCAGCTTCAGGCTGTAGGCAATGTTGCCGGCGCAGCCGCCGAAGTCGCGGCGCAGCGACGGGACCAGGAAGGACACATTCAGGATATGCAACTGGTCGGGCAGGATCTGCTCGGCAAACCGCCCCTCGAAGGTCATGATGGTGTCGAACGCCAGGGAACCGCAAATAAGGGCAGCCATATCGGTGATGTAGGTTGGGGAAAAAGAAAGAAAGAAGCAACGGGCTGCTTCGGCTCAGGGGTAGAACGCCAGCAACCGGTATCCGGCCACGCGCGCGCCCCCGGTGGTCACGACCACCGATACCGCCGTAGACCACTCGCCACGCGCTGGCAGCTCGGCAGGCGCCCCCATGTCGGCAGGCAGCAGTACCCGCCGCAGGACTGGCTGGTCCTGCGCATCGGTCAATGTGAGCTCCACGGCCGGCATCGCCAGCGCAACACTCGCCTTGCTCTTCATGCCCACGGTGAGCTGGTAGCTGTCGCCCCGCGCCTTGTTGAAGGACGAACTGTCGATCACCACATCGGCGATCTGGCGCTGCGGCGCGATCTCGCATTGCAGCGGGGCACACAGCTTCATCAGCCAGGGCCGCGCCCGCGCATCCATCGCCGCGATGCGGTCGCGCTCCTGCACCGCCACCTGCAGTGCGAGCGCCAGCGTGGCCACCAGCATGATCACCACCAGCACCGCACGCACGGCGGGCTTGCGCCAGAACGCCTTGCGGCGTGCGGCAACGACAAAGCTCACCTCCTCTTCGGCAGGCGGCCCGGGTTCGTCATCCTCCGGCTCGTCGCGCAGCGGCTTCTTGCGCGGCTTGGCCTGCAGCACCGCGGCGGGAGAGTCATCCTCCACCAGGGCCAGCCCCTGCACGCTCGGCGCCGGCTGCGCAGGGAGCGCAATGAAATCCACTGGCGGCAGGCCTTCTGCCGCACGCTCTTTCTCCGAGGCTGTGACCAGCAAGGCCGTGGCTGCGCGCTCTTCTTCCGCACTGGCGGCCGTCTCGACCGGCGAGGGCTGCGCCGCGATCGGCCGGATGGGCAACTCCAGCGCGGGATACCCCATGGGCGTCAGCTCTGCGGGCACTGTCGATTCGAACGACGGCATGTCGAGCGGCTCTTCGTCATCGCGCAGGTCGGCGAACGGCAATTCGTACCCTGCGGGCACATCGGGCACCGGGGGTACAGCAACGCGGGCGGCTGCAGCGGGCACAGCCCCTGGAACCATGGCCGGTGCTGACGTGAGGGCCGGGGAGGCGGTCTCCGATACAGACGCCGCGTCGACCCGCAACGGTGAAGGCGGGGTTTGCACGTGTGGTGGCGCGGCAGGCTCCGGCAAGGCCGCGCCGTCCGCCGCCGAAGCGGGTGCCTTCGGAGACTGCCCCGCTGGGCGGGAGCGCCAGCCAAAGGGCGTGAGAGGTTCGAGTTGAAGGTCTTCGCCGGGCCGCTGGCCTGCGGGGCCTGGCGCCGCCAGGAAGGCGGGCACGGCAGGGTCGGGCACTGCCAGCACCGGCTCCGGGACTTCATGCTCCGCAGGTCCGGCAGGAAAAACAGGCAGGCCCGAGGAGCCTTGCGCCTCGCCAGCGGCAACCCCCGCTTCGGCCGACGTATCCGCGGGGAACAGCGAGAAATCCTGCGCTGCATACAGCGGCGCAGATGGCGTTGCCGCAGGCCTGGCAGGCGCGGCCGGGAGCGGCGAAGCCGGAGCCCCTGCGCCCCAGGCACGGCCCATATCCGGCTTGCGCACCACCGGTGACGGTGGCGGGCGCACGTCCGTCAGGGACACATCGGGCAGCAGAGGCGGTGGCGGCGCGGGCAGCAGGTGGGCCGCTGCATCGAAAACTTCCTTGCAATGGCCGCAGCGCACCCACCCTTCCGAGATGCGCAATTGGTCTGCCACCACCTTGAACGAGGTGGAGCAGGACGGGCAACGGGTGATCTGGCTCATCTGCGGGCGATTGTAGGGGCCGATAGCGCCCTGCCACGGGCGGGCTGCACGCTCAGCGCCGGGCGGTCATCAGGATCCAGCCGTCTTCCGTGTCCGACACTTCCAGCTGGACCCAGGGGGCGTACGCCTCTGTGAGCTCATCGCGCTGGCGCTCCAGGATACCGGCCAGGACCAGGTGCCCGCCAGCCGCCACGTGCCCGCACAGCAAAGGTGCCAGCACCCGCAGCGGGGTGGCCAGGATGTTGGCCAGCACCGTCTGGTACTGGCCCTGCGCCTTGTCCGGCAGGCCTGCACGCAGCACGACCTCGTTGGCGGCCGCATTCAGGGCGGTGGACTCCACGGCCGCGGGGTCGATGTCGACCGCGTCGATCTCGGTCGCGCCGAACTTGGCGGTGCCGATGGCCAAGATGCCGGAGCCGCAGCCGTAGTCGAGCACACGCCCGAGCGGATTGCCGTGGGCCGCGTCGGTCACGCCGTGGCGCGCGATCCAGCGCAGGCACATGCGCGTGGTGGGGTGCGTGCCGGTGCCGAATGCCAGGCCTGGGTCCAGCCGGATGCTGCGCTTGGCCTCGGCGGGCAGCTCATGCCAGGTGGGCACGATCCAGAAATCGGGCGTGATGTCCACCGGCGCGAACTGCGACTGCGTGAGCCGCACCCAGTCCTGATCCTCGACCTCAGCCACGCCCAGCACCTGGCATCCTTCGAAGAAGTCCTGCACGGCCAGCAGGTCCCGCGCCTCGTGGGCCGCAGCCTCGGTCGGGAACAGCGCCACCACGCGGCTGCGCTGCCACCCGTCCTTGGGCGGCGGCATGCCGGGCTCGCCGAACAGCGCCTGCTCGGCATCGGTCTGCGCGTCGGCGTCTTCCACCGACACCGACAGCGCATCCAGCGCATCCAGCGCCTCGCTGACCGCTTCGATACTGTCTTCCGGGCACATCAGGCTGAGCTCAAACATGGGCGACTCTCTGAAAAAATGAAATGCCGGCCCCCGTTACCAGAGGCCAGCATGTAAACCAACCAACACCGCGCCAGCAACAGCCCGGCAAAAGCCATGGCTCTTGAAAAGCGCACAGAACTTGCCAGCGACCGCCGCGCAAGGGCCGCCCCGCAGCGCTGGCGGCATCCCCTTGCCGAACCACGCAGTGGTTCGAGAGAAGGGGGAACGCGAGAAGCGACTCAGCGGGTTGTACCCCGCCTGCCTAGCGCTTGTGCTGCGACAGCCACTCTTCCAGGTAGTGGATGTTGGTGCCGCCGGCCATGAACTTGGCGTCCACCATCAGCTCGCGGTGCAGCGGCACGTTGGTGTTGATGCCTTCGATCACCGTCTCGTTCAGCGCCGTGCGCATGCGGGCCAGGGCCTGCTCGCGCGTATCGCCGTGCACGATGATCTTGCCGATCATCGAGTCGTAGTTGGGCGGCACGAAGTAGTTGGTGTACGCATGCGAATCCACCCGCACGCCCGGGCCGCCCGGCGGATGCCAGGTGGTGATGCGTCCGGGGGATGGGACGAACTTGTAGGGGTCTTCCGCGTTGATCCGGCACTCGATGGCATGGCCGCGGATCTCGATCTGGCGCTGGGTGAACGGCAGCTTCTCGCCCGCGGCGACCATGATCTGCGTCTTCACGATGTCCACGCCCGTGATCCACTCGGTCACCGGGTGCTCCACCTGCACGCGCGTGTTCATCTCGATGAAATAGAACTCGCCGTTCTCGTACAGGAACTCGAACGTTCCCGCACCGCGGTAGCCGATCTTCTTGCAGGCGGCCACGCAGCGCTCGCCGATCTTTTCGATCAGCTTGCGGGGAATGCCCGGGGCCGGAGCCTCTTCGATCACCTTCTGGTGGCGGCGCTGCATGGAGCAGTCGCGCTCGCCCAGGTACACCGCGTTGCGGTGCTTGTCGGCCAGGATCTGGATCTCGATGTGGCGCGGGTTCTGGAGGAACTTCTCCATGTACACCGCAGGATTGCCGAACGCGGCACCCGCTTCGGCCTTGGTCATCTGCACGGCATTGACCAGGGCGGCTTCGGTGTGCACCACGCGCATGCCGCGGCCACCGCCGCCGCCGGCGGCCTTGATGATCACGGGGTAGCCCACGGCCTTGGCAATGCGGCGGATCTGCACCGGGTCATCGGGCAGCTCGCCTTCGGACCCCGGCACGCAGGGCACGCCGGCGCGGATCATGGCCTGCTTGGCCGAGACCTTGTCGCCCATCGTGCGAATGTTGTCCGGCGTGGGGCCGATGAACTGGAACCCGCTCTTTTCCACGCGCTCGGCAAAGTCGGCGTTCTCGGACAGGAAGCCGTAACCGGGGTGGATGGCTTCGGCGTCGGTCACCTCGGCGGCCGAGATGATGGCCGGCATGTTGAGGTAGGACAGCGGGGACGGGGCGGGGCCGATGCACACCGCTTCTTCCGCCAGCTTGACGTACTTGGCGTCGCGGTCGGCCTCGGAGTAGACCATCACCGCCTTCACGCCCAGCTCATGGCAGGCGCGCTGGATTCGCAGGGCGATTTCGCCGCGATTGGCAACAAGAATCTTCTTGAACATGAGCGCCTTATTCGATCACGAACAGCGGCTGTCCGTATTCCACGGCCTGGCCGTTTTCGCCCAGGATTCGGGTGACCGTGCCCGACTTGTCGGCCTCGATCTCGTTCAGGATCTTCATGGCCTCGATGATGCAGATGGTCTCGCCTTCCTTGACCTGGCTGCCCACTTCGACAAAGGCCTTGGCGCCCGGGCTGGACGAGCGGTAGAACGTGCCCACCATGGGGGACTTGACGATGTGGCCCGCAGGCGCTGCTGCGGCGGTCGGGGCGGGCAGCTCGCCCACAGGGGCTGCGGCCGGTGCAGGGGCGGGGGCTTGCACAGGGGCCGGCACGTATTGCTGAACGACCGCGCCACCGCTCTTGACGATGCGGACTTTGCCCTCGGCCTCGGTGATTTCGAGTTCGGACACATTCGACTCGGACACGAGATCGATGAGGGTTTTGAGTTTTCGCAGATCCATGGAAGCTCCAACGGCTATAAAACTGAATAGGGCGCGAATTTACTCCAATTTCACCCTATCAACGTCTTCCACGGCTATTTTTCATGAACTTCTGCTGACAATTTGCGGTGCCTGCGCTCGCAGGAGCCATGGAATCAGCGGAAAAACTCAGCGCAGCGAGGACCAGAGCTGCAGATCCTGCGGGGTGACCTGGCCCATTTTACGGTGCAGCACCCGTCCGTTGCCACCCAGGACCACGGTGAAGGGTAACCCGCCGGTGAGATTGCCGAGCGAACGGCCCAGTTCCGTTCCGCCCAGGCCCGCCAGCCCGACCGGAAACTCCAGCGGAATGCGCGCGAGGAACTTGCGCACCGCCGAAGGCTGATCGATCGCCAGACCCAGCACTTGCCAGCCATTGGCAGCCTGTTCGCGGAAGAAAGTGTTGAGCATGGGGAGCTCTTCCACGCACGGAGGGCACCACGTCGCCCAGAAGTTCAGCAGCAAGGGCTTGCCCGCCAGGGACTGCAGCGCCAGCGTCCCGCCCTCGGGCCGCTCGAATTCCTGCGTCCACAGTGCCTGTTCCGCGCCGCTGTCGATGGCGTGCGGCTGGAACTTCCACCAGGCCAGGCCCGCGCCACCGACCGCGGCAACGCCCGCCACGCCCGCATACAACATGCGCCGGCGCGCGGGCGACGGGGGTTGTGCGGCGGCTGCCGGCACAGGGGAATCTGGCGATTGCGGTGCGTTCATGGAGCCGCATTTTCCTGCAGAAGCCGCCGCACCGCAGCGATGTCGCCACGCGGCACACGGCCTTTGGTGTCCGGCCGCAGCGCGCCGCGCATGTCGTCCAGGTCGTAGACCATGAGGTGCACCCCGATCATTTCATTGAGCTCGGGCGACTTGCTGCCCAGGCTCAAGGCTTCCACCGACTCTCCGTGAAATCCCGTGACGGTGCGCGGCTCATAGTCCACGTGGTGGTCGATGAGCGCTATTTCTGCGGATTTGGAATCATCACAGAACAATTGGATGTAGATATCCGACAGCCGCGTGGCCGTACCGTGCCACACGGCCCCGGCCAGGTAGGGGCGAAAGGCCGCCATGCGCTCCATCCACACCAGCGCCAGCTGCCGCAGCGCCCGCAACTCGCCCGGCTGGGTATCGGCGCAGAAGAGGTCGATGTACTCGCGCACCGCCGCCTCGACCAGGTCGTTGTCGGGCAGCGGCGTGCGCGCCGGCAGGCCCATCTGGCGCAGCGCCCGGCGCTTGGCCGGCCCCCACTCCAGGCCTTCTTCCACCACCAGCCGGGCCGTGGTGTGGGCGATTTCTTCGCTCAGGGGTGTGTGCATGGCAGGCAAGGATGGAAGAAGGACACCACTGCATTGTGGCGCCAAGTGCCGCCTGGGGTAAGGGTTGACCCTTGGAAGTGGCGGGATGGTGTGCCTCCCCGGCGAACGCTACGATTTTCATAGCTGGTACCGCAATACCGATGAGCGGCAGGGCCGATTTTCACGGCACTCGGACACCCGGCACAGCGTCAGGTCGACACCCATGCCATGCCTGCGCCATTGCCGCGCGCCCCCCGCGCCGGCCCGACGCCTGCCCCTGCCGCATCCGGGCCGCGCCCATCACATGCCCATGCACGCCGCCACGGCCAGGCCACCCTGGGCACGCTCTTAGAATCTGCGCCCATGCATATACACATACTGGGCATCTGCGGCACGTTCATGGGCGGCCTGGCGGCGCTGGCGCGCGAGGCCGGCCACAAGGTCACCGGCTGCGACGCAGGCGTCTACCCGCCCATGAGCGACCAGCTCCGCGCGCTGGGCATCGACCTCATCGAAGGGTTCGGCGCCGACCAGCTGGCCCTGAAGCCGGACATGTTCGTGGTGGGCAACGTGGTCAGCCGCGCCCGCTTGCCGGACGGAACGGCGAAGTTTCCGCTGATGGAAGCCATCCTGGAGGCCGGCCTGCCCTACACCAGCGGCCCGCAGTGGCTGGCCGAGCACGTGCTGCAGGGCCGGCACGTGCTGGCCGTGGCCGGCACGCATGGCAAGACTACCACCACGTCGATGCTGGCGTGGATTCTGGACAGCGCAGGCCAGCAGCCCGGGTTCCTGATCGGCGGCGTGCCGCTCAACTTCGGCCTGTCGGCCCGTCTGGGCGCTGCCCGGCGCCCTGCCCCGGGCAACGCGGCGCTGGGCGAGGCCCCGCTCTTCGTCATCGAGGCGGACGAGTACGACACCGCCTTTTTCGACAAGCGCAGCAAGTTCGTGCACTACCGCCCCCGCACCGCGGTGCTGAACAACCTGGAGTTCGACCACGCGGACATCTTTGACGACCTGCCCGCCATCGAGCGGCAGTTCCACCACCTCGTGCGCACCGTGCCGCCGACGGGCCGCGTGGTGGTCAACGGGCTGGAAGAAAGCCTGGTCCGCGTGCTGCACATGGGCTGCTGGAGCGAGATGAGCAGCTTCGGCGAGGCGGTGAGCGATTTCGCCGCCGACGGAGCGCCCCATGCGTTCGACGTGCTGCACCGGGGCCAGAAGGTCGCGCGCGTGGAGTGGGGCCTGACCGGCGTGCACAACCAGCTCAACGCGCTGGCCGCCATCGCCGCGGCGCACCATGTGGGCGTGGGCCCGCAGCAGGCGGCCCAGGCGCTGGGCGCGTTCCAGAACGTCAAGCGGCGCATGGAGCTGCGCGGCACCGTGCGCGGCATCGCCGTGTATGACGACTTCGCGCACCACCCGACCGCCATCCGCACCACGCTGGACGGGCTGCGCCGCAGCATCGGCGGCAGCGATGCCCGCATCCTGGCCGTGTTCGAGCCCCGCAGCAACACCATGAAGCTGGGCGCCATGAAGGCCCAGCTGCCATGGTCCCTGGAGCCGGCCGACCTGGCGTTCTGCCACACCGCAGGGCTGGACTGGGACGCCGCACAAGCCCTGGCCCCGCTGGGCGTGGGCCCAGGGCAGCGCGCCCAGACGGCCGCAGACATCGACACCCTGGTGCAGCAGGTCACCGAGGCCGCCCGGCCGGGCGATCACATCGTGTGCATGAGCAACGGGGGGTTCGGCGGTGTCCACGCCAAGCTGTTGCAGGCGCTACAAAATAAATAGCTACTAGCGCTTATTGGACGAGCGGTAGAGGGCTTTTTACTGCTGAATTCTCGCCCCAAGGCACTTCAGGAGTGCCATGCGTTGACCACGCACCCGCCGCCTTGCAGACCCATGCACACCCGCCGCGGGGTGACAGCCCGGCGTCAGAACGTCACGGCCATCGCGGGCACGTCCACGCGCACCACTGGCTTGGCCAGCGCAGCGGTGGCTGCGCGCGCAAAGTCCTGCAGCCAGGCGGGGTCGCCCAGCAGCTTCTCGCCCGCGGCGCGCGCCACGGTCAGCACCTTGTCGGCGAGCAGCACCTTGCCGCTGGCGCGCAGGGGCTCGCAATCGAGCACGGTGAACTGCTCATCCAGCCAGCGCCGGCCGGCCTCGTGGCCCATGGGCTCGGCGCCCTTCAGGTCAAAACGGAATTCCTGGTTGCCGGCCAGACGGACGGAGACTTCGCTGTGCATGGTGGGTTGCCTTTCTTCTGAAACCGGGGCCGTGGGGGGTGCCCGTGCACCGGCCCCACAGCCATCAGTTTAGGGCCACGGCGCGTGGCCTGCCCCTGGCCCTTGCAGCTTCGATCAACGCGCCCGGCGCGCTGTCACAGCGTTGGACAGTTCGGCCAGCGACTGCAGGGAATCATCCCAGCCCAGGCAGGCGTCGGTGATGCTCAGGCCGTAGGTCAGTGCTGCTGCATCGTCCTTGCCGGGCGTGAACTTCTGCGCGCCGGCCGTGAGGTGGCTTTCGATCATCAGGCCGAAGACGCTGCGCGAGCCGCCCGCGATCTGGCCGGCCACGTCGCGCGCCACGTCCATCTGCTTTTGGTGCTGCTTGCTGCTGTTGGCATGGCTGCAGTCCACCATCAGCGTAGCGGGCAGTTGGGCCGCCTCCAGGTCCTTGCAGGCCGCGGCCACGCTCGCGGCGTCGTAGTTGGGGGCCTTGCCGCCGCGCAGGATGACGTGGCAGTCCTTGTTGCCGTTGGTGTTGACGATGGCGACCTGGCCGTTCTTGTGCACCGACAGGAAGTGGTGGCCGCGGCTGGCGGACTGGATGGCATCGGTGGCGATGCGGATGTTGCCGTCCGTGCCGTTCTTGAAGCCGATGGGCGCCGACAGGCCCGAGGCCAGCTCACGGTGCACCTGGCTCTCCGTCGTGCGCGCGCCGATGGCGCCCCAGCTGATCAAATCACCGATGTACTGGGGCGAGATCACGTCCAGGAACTCGCTGCCCGCCGGCATGCCCAGGCGGTTGATGTCGATCAGCAGCTGGCGCGCGATGCGCAGGCCTTCGTCGATGCGGTAGGTCTCATCCAGGTAGGGGTCGTTGATCAGGCCCTTCCAGCCCACCGTGGTGCGGGGCTTCTCGAAGTACACGCGCATCACGATCTCCAGCGTGTCCTTGTACTGCTCGCGCGCCACCTTCAGGCGGCGGGCGTACTCGAGCGCGGCGGCCGGGTCATGGATGGAGCACGGGCCGATGATGACCAGCAGGCGGTCGTCTTCGCCGGCCATGATGTTGTGGATGTTCTTGCGGGTCTGGGTGATCAGCGATTCCACCGGCGTGCCGCTGATGGGGAAAAAGCGGATCAGGTGCTCTGGAGGGGGCAACACGGTGATGTCCTTGATACGTTCGTCGTCGGTCTGGCTGGTTTTCTCGACGCTGCGGTACCAGGCATCGCTGGTGGGGGTGGTGGAGACCGTCATGGTGCTGCTTCCTCGTGGAGTCGTTGGTTGGGTGAAGAAAGGGAAAAAACGGAGGGCTGAAAAAACAAAAACCGCCGGGCTTTGCAGCGTCGGCGGTTGGTATGGGGAGGTGTGTTGGCTTGCGCGTCTTCCTCTCATCCGCCGGGGACTGAGATAAAAAACCAAAAATAAAACGCGCTGCGAACTTGCATGGGAGGCAATGTAGCACAGGAGTGCGGCAGTGCAGCAAGCGGCGTGCGTTGCAGCCGCACAACAGGGCGGTGCGCCAGAACCCGCGCCAGGGGGCCCGCGGCACGCGTTTTCAGCCCGGCTTCAGCAGGTTGGTGGGCGGTGACTGTACGGGCCGGCCTGTTCAGCGCCGCCACCGGCGAAACCACTCCCGCACGCGCTGCAGGGCAGGCACTTTGCCCTGCCGCTCCCCGTCGGGCAGATCGCTGGGCGGATCGCTGTGGTGCTCGTACATGTCGATCAGCAGCAGCGCCTCTCCCAGGGTGCGCCAGGCCAGGAGTTCGAACTGGTCGAAGCCCGCGCTTTCCTTGGCGCTGCGGCGCTCGAGCATCTGCTGCCAGTGGGCGATGGCATTGCGCAGCTCGCGCAGGGCCCGCTGGTAGGCGCCGAACTCGTACAAGGCATGCCAGGCCGACCCCAGGCCGGTCAGGAACAGCTGGTGCTCGCGCGCGCACTGCGCCAGGCTCACCACGCGCTGCATGATGGCCGACGTGTCGCTGCTGGTGCGGCGGGTGCGCACGGCCTCGTCGATCTGGCTCGACAGCGCGCCCAGGCTGTCGCGCAGCTGGCGGGACTCTTCATCGGCCACGCCCTCGCGCAGAAAGCGGCTGATGTCTCCAAACGACTGGAGCGTCAACTGCTGGCTCGGTATCGTGGCGGGCATGCGGGTATTTTGCGCCGCCCGCAGGGCGTCAAGGCAATTTGTGCACTGCGGGTGCAACCGATGGTGGGTGCCTGCAACACTTGCCTGCGCTGCAGGATGAGTGGCAACCGAGAACGGATCAGGCCGTGCCGCCCACCGTCAGACCTTCCAGGCGCAGCGTGGGCTGGCCCACCCCCACCGGCACGCTCTGGCCTTCCTTGCCGCAGGTGCCCACGCCGCTGTCCAGGCGCATGTCGTTGCCGATCATGGTCACCTTCTTGAGCGACTCGGGGCCGCTGCCGATGATGGTCGCGCCCTTCACGGGGTACAGGATCTTGCCGTTTTCGACCCAGTAGGCTTCGCTGGCCGAGAACACGAACTTGCCCGAGGTGATGTCCACCTGGCCGCCGCCGAAGTTGGTGGCGTACAACCCCTTCTTGATGCTGGCCACGATCTCCTGCGGGTCCTTGTCACCACCGAGCATGTAGGTGTTGGTCATGCGCGGCATGGGGATGTGCGCATAGCTTTCGCGGCGGCCGTTGCCGGTGGGCGCCACGCCCATCAGGCGGGCGTTGAGCGAATCCTGGATGTAGCCCTTGAGGATGCCGTCCTCGATCAACACGTTGCGCTGGCTGGCGTTGCCTTCGTCGTCCACGTTGAGCGAGCCGCGGCGGTCGGCGATGGTGCCGTCGTCCAGCACGGTGACGCCCTTGGCCGCCACGCGCTGGCCCACGCGGCCGCTGAACGCGCTGGAGCCCTTGCGGTTGAAGTCGCCTTCCAGCCCGTGGCCGATGGCTTCGTGCAGCAGGATGCCGGGCCAGCCGGAGCCGAGCACCACGGTCATCTCGCCAGCCGGTGCGGGGCGGGACTCCAGGTTCACCAGCGCCGCGTTGACGGCCTCGTCCACGTACTGGTTCATCTGCGCGTCGTCGAAATACGCCAGGCCGAAGCGCCCGCCGCCGCCGGCCGAACCCACCTCGCGCCGGCCGTTCTGCTCGGCGATCACCGTCACCGACAGCCGCACCAGCGGACGCACATCGGCCGCCAGGGTGCCATCGGCACGGGCCACCAGCACCACGTCGTACTCGCTGGCCAGGCCCGCCATGACCTGGGCCACGCGCGGGTCCTTGGCGCGGGCGCGCTGCTCCAGCCGCTCCAGCAGCGCCACCTTGGCGGTGCTGTCGAGCGAGGCGATCGGGTCCACGCCCGGATACAGGCTGCGGCCTGCCGCTACCTTTTTAGGAGCTACCCGCGCTTTACCAGAGCGCGATGCAGCCGAAATCGACCGCACAGTGCGCGCGGCATCCAGCAGCGACGCCTCGGAAATGTCGTCCGAGTACGCAAAAGCGGTCTTCTCCCCGCTGACCGCCCGCACGCCCACGCCCTGGTCGATGCTGAACGAGCCGGTCTTGACGATGCCCTCCTCCAGGCTCCAGCCTTCGCTGCGCGTGTACTGGAAGTACAGGTCCGCATCGTCCACCTGGTGGGTGCGGATCTCGGCCAGGGCACGGGCGAGGTGGCTTTCATCGAGACCGAACGGCGTCAGCAGCAGTTCGCGGGCAACATCGATGCGCTGGCTGGTCGCCGCGCGCTGGGGGGCGGCAGTGGAGGTGCGGAGAGTCATCAGGGCATTTTAGGCGCGCCGCCCCGCACTGCACGGCACCGCCGCACAAGCCCCTGCGCGGACCCGGCAAGACGCCTGCGCAAAACTGCCGTCAGGCGGACGTCTGGTCGTCCACACCCGCCTCGGGCGCATGGGCCTGCACGGACTCGATGCCCGCATCCCGTGCCTTGGCCCCGGCGTACATCTGGCTTTGGCCGATGACCTGTCCGTTGCCGGCCTTGAGGGTGAAATAAGGCGATCCGTCCTTGGCGCTCAGGCGCCCGAACCGGCCGCCCTGCGGGGCGTGCTTGCGCACGGACTCGATGCCATTGAGCGCACTGGCACGGGACTCGTACATCTCGCTGGTCAGGATGACCTGGCCGTTGGTGGCCAGCAGGTTGAACACAAATTTGTCGTTCTTCGACTTCTTCAGCTCGAACTTCGCCGCCATGGGGATGCCCTCCGGTTGCACAGGCCAAGAAATGCTGGGACCGCCAGCCGCGTTGTACCCGCTTGCCGCAGCACATGCAACGCCGGGGCAGAGACCCCTGGTCGGGTCGGGATGTACTGCAAGGCAGCCAGGCGCACGCGCGCATCCCGCACTGCGCGGGCTCCCTCATGGCGAGCAGCCGCTGCGCCTTGCCGCCAACGCTTGCGCGACGCCTGCCCGTTGCCAGGAGCCAAACCAGCCCTCCCGAACCATCGAACTGTGAGAGAAAATTCTCGCCCCGACAGGATTTCCTTTCTCCCCTACAGCACCCCTACCGATGCGCCACCTTCCAGCCTTCGCCCTCCCCCTGATGGCAGCCTTTGCCGCCTTCAGCCCTGTCCTGCATGCCCGCGAAGACGTTGATCTGAAAGTGACGGGCGTCACCTTCATCGAAGCCCCGCCGGGCCGTGACAAGAACCTCACGGCGTTTGGCGCATCCCCATCGCAAGAAAAGGTGGAGATCAACGCCGTCGCCACGAGCCGCACCCTCCAATTCGTCGAAGCGTCGGGCGGCTTCCCCGACAAGGGCGATGTGAACGTGACCGCAGTCTTTCCCGACAAGAGCAGCCAGGCGTTTGGCAATGCCGAGATGAGCGGGTTCGCCAAGTTCTCTGCGGATGGCCGCACGCGCAGCTTCAACCTGGTCATCAACCGCTTGCCCGACAAACCGGTGAGCGGCCTGATCTTCGAGGGCACCCTGCCCTTGAGCGTGGCCAACGGCACCAGCAAGGCCGCCCAGGCGCTGGACCCCCAACGCCCTGGTCCGCTCAAGCTGGGCAGCGTCGACATCCTGCAGTTCAAGGTGGATGGCACCAGCGTGCACTTCCAGGGCAACGACACGCTCCTGCGGATCAAGACACTGTCTCTCAAGCTGCCGTCCGGGCAGATGATCAAGGCCGAGCGTGGCGGTTGGCAGCGTACGAACGCGGACTACAGCCAGACATGGAAGTTCGATGCACCGCTGGCCAAGGGGGAGCTGCAGGCGCAGCTGTACGACGGCATGAAGACCGTGCGGCAACCGGTGCGCTTCGTGGTGGGTCGCCCCTGGTGAACTGAACCGCGCCGGGCGATTGGCAGTGCCACCTAGTCACACGGG
Source organism: Acidovorax sp. Leaf191 (assembly GCF_001424425.1). Lineage (GTDB taxonomy): Bacteria > Pseudomonadota > Gammaproteobacteria > Burkholderiales > Burkholderiaceae_C > Acidovorax. The sequence goes on along the minus strand of NZ_LMPT01000018.1, from coordinate 236,889 downwards.
TGGCACCTTATACGCGGGTGCGGATGGGCAGGGCTTTGTCGCCGGAACGGGTGTTGTGCAAGGCCAAGGCGCCAAGACTGAAGCACGTCGCGATGCCAAGGGCCACGCAGAGCGAGCCAAGAGCCACCCAGGAGAAGGCATGGAAGATAAGCACACTGGCTTGCCAACACACCAACGCCATCAGGAGCGTTGCACACACTCTCAGCTTGTGCGCGGGGACGAGCACCACGGCAGCGCACAGGAGCAGCGTCGACAATGCAGCGTAGCTCAGCGACCAGATGGAAATGGATACGGGTGGAAAGGCACAGATTCCAGGCGATGAGCGCCACCAGCCCTCCGGGCAGACCAGCCGCCCCCAGCGCGTGAGCTGATACAAAATCACCGTCTTGGCGACAGTGGCAATGCCGAAGCACACGACGGCCAAGGCCAGCCAACGAATCGCAGCCTTGGCGCTGAACGGAATTTTTTGCATTGCACAGTCTAGCCCCGGGGCTGCTGAGCATGGCCTGCTGATGGGTGAACGCGGCTCACCTGCCACTGCGGAGACCTAACCAGACGCCCCCAGCAGCGCCGGCCGCGCATCCTTCGGGTCCTGCCGCTGCGCCCGCGCCACCGACATCAGGATGCCCAGGGCCATGCCCAGGGTGACCATGGCGGTGCCGCCGTAGCTGATGAAGGGCAGCGGCACGCCCACCACGGGCAGGATGCCGCTGACCATGCCCATGTTCACGAACGCGTAGGTGAAGAAGATCATCGACACCGCGCCCGCCATCAGGCGCCCGAACAGGCTGGTGGCGCCCACGGCGATGGCCAGGCCGCGCCAGACCAGCAGCAGGAAGCACACGTTCAGGAACAGGTTGCCCGCCAGCCCGAACTCTTCGGAGAACGCCGCGAAGATGAAGTCGGTGGTGCGCTCGGGGATGAACTCCAGGTGCGTCTGCGTGCCGGCCATGAAGCCTTTGCCCCACACCCCGCCCGAGCCGATGGCGATCATGCCCTGGATGATGTGAAAGCCCTTGCCCAGCGGGTCGCGCGTGGGGTCGAGCAAGGTGCAGATGCGCTGCTGCTGGTAGTCGTGCAGCACCACCCAGCGCACGCCGTCGGCGCACAGCTGGTCGCCCAGCAGCACCAGCGTGAAGATGCCCACCCCCGCGATGAGCACGGGGGGCAGGACCAGCTTCCACGACAGCCCCGCGAAAAAGATCACCGACAGCCCCGCGGCGAGCACCAGCAGCGACGTGCCCAGGTCGGGCTGCTTCATGATGAGCCCCACCGGAATGACCAACAGCAGCCCTGCCGCCGCAAAGTCGAGCGGGCGCAGGGTGCCCTCGCGCTTCTGGAACCACCAGGCCAGCATCAGCGGCATGGCGATCTTGAGGATTTCGCTGGGCTGGATGACGATGCCCACATTGACCCAGCGCTGGGCGCCCTTCTTGGTGATGCCGAACAGCGCCACTGCCACCAGCAGCGCCACCCCGGCGGCATACAGCGGCACGGCAAATGCCATGAGCTTTTGCGGGGGCACCTGGGCCACCATGAAAAGGATGGCGCCCGCGATCAGCATGTTGCGGCCATGGTCGATGAAGCGCGTGCCATGGTCGAAGCCTGAGGAATACATGGCCACGAGCCCCGCGCAGGCCAGCAGCATCACCACCAGCAGCAGTGGCAGGTCGAACCCACGGAACAGAGGCATGAAACGCTGCGCGAGCGTGGGTTTGTCAAAAACGGCGGACATCCCCCGATTATCGGCGACCCCACCGGTTGCAGCGGCCGCAGCGGCATGGAGAACGGATAACAAAACCCGGCGAAGCGGTTCTGGCCAAGCGCCGCGTCGCGGGCAGTACAAGGAGCACGACCAGACGCGGCAACGACGCCAGACAAAGTTTCGCTAGCCGCTACAAGCCCCCTCAACCCGCCTGCCTAAAGGCCATCACCGCCTGGTTGCGCAGGGTGCGCAGCAGGCCCAGGGCCTTGTCGTCCACCACGATGCCGCCGGGCGTGGACTGGTCGGCATAGATGAGTGCAAAGGTCTGCCCCTTGATCTGCAGGGGCAGCAGCAGGAACGAGGGGGCATCGAGCCCGCTGCGGTACCAGGCCGGCAGCCGGGCCTGCATGCGGGGCTCGGTGGCGTCGTTGATGAGCGTGTCCGCGCCCCGCAGGCACACCGCCGCGAACAGGTCGCCCGGCACCTTGAGCGGGACTTTCAGGGCGCGCACAGCCGCCTCGCTGCCCTCGCCCAGGCCAAAGCGGCCGGTCAGCATGTCGGTGCGCGCCTCGCGCAGGCAAAACACCATGCGGCGAAACCCGAGCGCCCGGAACATCGTCTCCAGGATCATGCGCAGCACGTCGTTGAGCTGAAAGCTCTCCACCATGGCATTGGTGATGTCCTGGATGCCGGCGGCCAGCACCTCGTTGATCTGGGCCACCGACACCGCGCTGCGTGCCTGCGACTCCAGCACCGCGGGCAGCGGCTGGGTTTCGCTCTCGCGCAGTTCGTGCGTCTTGAGCGCATCGTCCTGCACGGCCGCCGCACTGGCTGCAGCGCCGGCTGCCGGGGGCAGCTTCAGCAGCCGCGCGGCCGGCGTGCCGGGGTCCACCCGCAGGTCCAGTGCCTGGGCCAGCGCCACCAGCTTGTGGCGGGCGCGCACGGTGGCGTCGGCAATGTCCTGCGCCGGCAGCGCCAGCGTGCGCGAATAGCGCGTGCCGACCTGCGCCAGGCGGGCATCTGCCTGGCCCGGCTCGCTCAGCAGCAGCGTATTGGCGACCTCGTTGGCCGCCAGGGCCACCCAGCGCAGGCGCTCCACGCCCTGCTCGGGCGCGCGCTGCATGGGCGAGCCCAGCGGCTTGCGCATGCAGCGCTGCAGGCTGTCGGGCAGCGCCCAGACGCGGGCCACACCCACGCCCAGGTCTTCCAGCCCCAGGCCCAGCACCTGCAAGGCTGCGAACTCTTCGCCGCCTTCGATGCGGCCGGAAACCACCAGGCTGCGGATCTGGCGGGCTTCCTCGGGGAAGTAGAACTCGCACAGCATGCGGCCCAGGTTCTGGAACATGGCGCCGATGAAGGCCTCTTCCGCCGCCTGGCCGGGCTCGCAGAGCTCGGCGGCCACCGAGCCGGCCATCATCGCGCGCAGGAACTCCTCGCGCATCTGGCTGGCATGGGCCTTGTCCTGCATGTGGTCCAGCAGCACCAGGCTGAGCGCCATGTTGCGCACGGCGTTGAAGCCCACCAGGCTCACCGCCCGCGACACGGTGCTGATGGTGCCGCGCCCCGCGTGCGCGTAGTGCACGCTGTTGACCAGGCGCAGCAGCTTGTTGGTCAGCGCCACGTCCTTCAAGATCTCGTGCGTGAGGTCGCTGATGCTGTCGTCCTCGGAATTGGCCACGCGCTGGATGCGGGCTACCGAATCGGACAGCGCCGGAAAGTCGCTCTTGTGGCGCATGCGCCGCAGGAGGAAGTCGAGCGTGGCGTTGCTCGCGGCGCTCGACGCGCTGGCCGGCGCCGCCCAGGTGCGCAGCGCATCCCGAAAATCCGCGGCCGAGCCGTAGCGCTCGCCCGGCGCGCGCGCCATGGCACGCTGCAGGATCGCCCGCAGTCCGTCGTCCACGCCCGGGCCCAGGTCCTGGGGCAGCTGCAGGGTTTCGTTGGCGATGCGGTACAGCGCCTGCCAGGTGTCCTTCTGGTGGATCAGCGGCTGGCCGGTGAGCATCTCCACCAGCACCAGCGCCGCGGAAAACACGTCCATCGCGGGCGACGGCGCCGCGCCCGCCGCGGCCTCGGGTGCCAGGTAGGCGGGCGTTCCGCTGGCCAGCTGCGCATCGGGCTCGGCATGCACCGGGGCGGCCATGCCAAAGTCCATCACCCGCGCGTGGCGCTGGGTGTCGATCATGATGTTCGACGGCTTCAAGTCCCGGTGCACGATGCCGGCCTGGTGCGCGGCCTGCAGGCCATCGAGCACATCCACCATCAGTGCCACCGCGTCGTGCGGCGTGCAGCGCCCCTGCTGGGCCAGGTGCTCGGCCAGGGTCTTGCCCGGCACGTACTCGAACACGATGAAAGGCTGGCTCCCATGCACGTCGGCTTCGAACACGGGCACGATGAACGGGTGCGCCAGGCGCCCCACATGCCGCGCCTCGCGCAGCCACTGCTCCAGCACCGACGCATCCTGCTCCTGCACGGGGCGCATGAGCTTGATGGCCACCTCGCGCTGCAGGCGTGGGTCCAGCGCCAGCCAGACGGTGGCCTGGGCGCCGCGGCCGAGCATCTTCTTGAGTTCGAACCGGCCCACCGACGCAGGCGGCTTGTCGTTGTTGGATCCCAGGGCCCAGCGTTTGGCGGTGGAAAGCGGGGCAAAATCGGTCATGGTGGGGATCATTGCGGGCCCTTCGACACGGCGCCCATGCCCTGCATCTTATGCCCCGTCCCTGCGTTTTCGCAGCAGTGATTCCCCTGCCTTGTCGTTTTCTGCGCCATGACCACCATGCACCCCGACGCCCCCACCGCCACCCACCTTCTGTACCTGCACGGCTTTCGCTCGTCGCCCCAATCGGCTAAGGCCCGCCAGATGGCCTCGCACGTGGCCCGGCACCATCCGGGCGTGACCTGGTGGTGCCCGCAGCTGCCGCCCTCGCCGCGCGAGGCCATGGCGCTGGTGGCACAGGGCATTGCCCAGTGGCCCGGCGCGGCGATGGGGGTGGTGGGCTCGTCGCTGGGCGGCTTTTACGCCAGCTGGGTGGCGCACCACAAGGGGTGCCCGAGCGTGATGCTCAACCCTGCCGTGCACCCTGCGCGCGACCTGGCCCGCTACATCGGCGAGCAGACCAGCTGGCACGACCCGGCGGAGAGTTTTTACTTCCGGCCCGAATACATCGACGAGCTCAAGGCGATGGATACGTCAGGCCACCCACCGGCCAGCCGTGAGCTGGCCATCATCGCCAAGGGCGACGAAGTGCTGGACTGGCGCGAGATGGTCGCCCGCTACCCCCAAGCCCGCGTGCTGCTGCAAGAGGGCGGCGAGCATGCGCTGGTGAATTTCGAGGAATACCTGCCTGCCGTGGTGGACTTTTTGGCGCTGGCCTGACCGCCAGCAGGTCACAGCAAGCCCATCGCCCGGCTCGCCCGGCCATCACCCGGCATCACCCGGCCATCACCCCGGCGCGGATGCCTTGGCTGCGCGCCCACCCACGTAACGGTTGTACTCGCGCGGGTAGGCCAGCCGGTAGCGCTTCATGTGAAAGGCGGCCTCGTCGTCCTGGCCCAGCATCAGGGCGCTGTCGATCAGTATTTCCAGTATGCGGGGCTCGGGGGAGTAGTGCAGCATCTGGTGGGCCAGGGCGTTCACCTGGGCCGCGCTGTCACGGGTGAGCGCCATGGTGGTCAGGCGGGCAAAGTCGGCCTGGGCACGGAACAGCACCGGGTCGCCCACCTTGTTCTGCGTGTCGTCACGGTACGCGGCTGCCCGGTCGGCATAGGGCTTGTACAGCTGGCTCACGCGGTGGTAGTCCCACGCGGCCAGGGCGCACAGCGCCCACACCAGGGCCGCGCCACCCAGCACGGCGCCTGCGCCGCGGGCCGACACCACGCTGTGGCGGGGCCACAGCAGCAGCGCCAGCGCCGCCAGGGTCACGATCTGGAACGGCCCGTACCACAGCGGGTACTCCAGCATGCTGTGCAGGCCGATGACCGCCAGCACGCCCCACGCCAGCTGGCGCGCAGGTTCGGTCTCGCGCCAGGGCTGGCTCCAAAGCACCCAGACCAGCGTGCCGCCGCACAGGGCGACCGCCGCGGGCAGGCCCAGCTCCACCGCCAGGTGCAGCGGCAGGTTGTGCGCGTTGTCCAGCAGCACGCAAAAACGCTCGCCCGGGAACAGCGTGACGTAGTGGGCATAGTCCAGCTCGCCCCACCCCCAGCCCAGCCAGGGCTTTTGCGCGATCAGGGTGAGCATGTTGGACCACAGCACGCGGCGGCTTGTGCAGGAGTGCGAATCGCCGGCAAAACGCTGGAACAGCGCATCCGCCCGCACGCCCTGCAGTTGCCACAGCAGCTCGGGCAGCGCCCAGGCCGCGGCCACAAAAATAGCCAACGCCGCCACCGCCAAACGCAGCGCGGCGCCCGGCCCGGTGCGCCGCCAGCACGCCACCAGCGCCACGACCAGCAGCCATTGCACAGCGCCGGTGCGCGATGCCGTCGCGGCCTGCGCCAGGGCCATCCAGGCCATGGCGGCCACGGCCAGCACCGGGGCCATGTCCTGCAGCAGGCGCCGGCGCGGCGTGGCCCCGGCCAGCGGCCCGGGAGCTGCTCGCCATGTCGGCGAATGCAATGCCCACCACAGGATCGCCCACAGGCCCAGACTGAGCAGCGAGGCCTGCTGGTTGCGTTGCCGCAGATTGCCCACGGCCTGCCCGATGGTCGATGCATGGATCCACGGCGCCAGGCCCGCGTCGCCGACCAGGTACTGGATCAGCCCGATGAAGCTGCCCACCGCGGCCGCCACGGCCAGCCCCAGCGCCAGGAGCCGGGCCCACGCCAGGCGCGCGGCAGGCCCCTGCGCCCGGGGCCGCAGCGCCTGCACGGCCACCATCAGCAGCAACCCGCCGCCGCACATCCACGACACCAGCATCGGCCAGAAGTTGCCGGTGGGAGAGTCGGTGATGGAGAAAAGAAACGGCAGCGCTACCGCCAGGACAAACAACGGTGCGACGGAAAAAGGCATCTCGGCGGCAAAAAGGCAGGTAGAGGGTGGGAAAGGCCGGGCGCGGCGTCAGCGGATCATAGGGGCAGCGGGCCGCCCGGGCCGCCACCAGAGCGCCCCGCCGGACCCCACGGCCACCCATGGGACAATCCCCGCCATGCATGCACTGTTTGAAGAAGCCGGCAAATTCATTGCCGGCCGTATCCTGTCGGAGGCCGATACATCGGCCCAGGTCGAACTCGACTCCGGCAAGCGGGTCAAGGTCAAGGCCGCCAACATCCTCCTGAAGTTCGAAAAACCCGCCCCGGCGGAACTCATCGCCCAGGCGCAGGCCGTGGCCGAGTCCATCGAACTGGACCTGGCCTGGGAGTTCGCGCCCGAAGACGAGTTCGGCTTTGCCGACCTGGCGCGGGACTACTTCTCCGAGAACGCCACCCTGGTCCAGCAGGCCGGCGCCCTGTTCCGCCTGTACGACGCACCGCACTACTTCCGCCGCGCGGGCAAGGGCCGCTTCAAGAAAGCATCGGCCGAGATCCTGCAGCAGGCGCTGGCCGCCATCGAGAAGAAAAAAGCCCTGCTTGCGCAGATCGACGAGTGGGCCGCAGCGCTCGGGCGCGGTGAGTGCCCCCAGCCCATCCGCGACCAGCTCTACAAGATTCTGTTCAAGCCGGACAAGAACGCGCCCGAATACAAGGCCGTGGTGGACGCCAGCCGCGCCACGCACACCGCGCCGCTCGACCTGCTGCAAAAGGCCGGCGCCATCGACTCGGCCTACCAGTTCCACTGGAAGCGCTTTCTGTTCGAGAACTTCCCCAAGGGCACGGGCTTTCCGGCCGTCACGGCGCCCGTCATTGCCGACGAGCTGCCGCTGTCCACCGCGCAGGCGTACTCCATCGACGACTCGCAGACCACCGAAATCGACGATGCGCTGTCGGTGCAGGGCCTGGGCACGGGCACCGTGGTGCTGGGCATCCACATCGCCGCGCCGGGCCTGGCGATCCAGCCGGGCAGCGCCATCGACCAGTTGGGCCGCGCGCGCCTGTCCACGGTGTACATGCCGGGCTACAAGATCACCATGCTGCCCGACGACGTAGTGCAGACCTACACGCTGGACGAGGGCCGCGCCAACCCGGCCGTGTCGCTGTACGTGACCATCGACGAAGCCACGCTGGAGTTCAAGGGTTCTGAAACCAAACTGGAGCGCGTGCACGTCGTCGCCAACCTGCGCCACGACCAGCTCGACGCGGTGGTGACGGAAGAATGGCTGTCCAACCCCGCGTTCGAGCACCAAAACGACCCGCAGCGCTTGTCTGACCTGCGCCCCCAGCTATCATTTTTGCACCGCTTGGCCAAGGACCTCAAGGCCCGCCGCGAAGTCGTGCGCGGCAAGCCCGAGAACTTCAACCGGCCGGACTACAACTTCCGCCTGGTCGGCAACAACGGCGCCGAGCCCACGGGCGACGAGCAGGTGCAGATCAGCGTGCGCCAGCGCGGCGCGCCGCTCGACCTGATCGTGGCCGAGGCCATGATCGTGGCCAACAGCACCTGGGGCAGCTGGATGGCCGAGCTGGGCGTGCCCGGCATCTACCGCAGCCAGGCCAGCATGGCGCCCGGCGTGAAGGTGCGCATGGGCACCAAGGCGTTGCCGCACGCGGGCATCGGCGTCAAAGCGTATTCGTGGGCCACCTCGCCCCTGCGCCGCTACACCGACCTGGTCAACCAATGGCAGATCATTGCCTGCGCCCGCCACGGCAAGACCGCGGCGCTGGCCGCGCCCTTCAAGCCCAAGGACGCCGACCTGTTCTCCATCATCAGCAGCTTCGATGCCGCCTACAGCGCCTACAACGGCTACCAGGGCGGCATGGAGCGCTTCTGGACGCTCAAGTACGTGGAGCAGAACGGCATCACCGAGCTGAATGCCACCGTCTTCAAGGAAGGTCCGGGCGGCAGCTTTTTGGTGCGGGCGGACGACATTCCGCTGGTCTTCCCGGTGCTGGGCGCGCAGAACCTGCCGCGCGGCGCGCGCCTGAAAGTCAAGCTGGGCGAGGCGGACGAGATCACCCTCGACATCCACGGCACCGTGATCGAGCGCCTGGACGACCCGGCCGATAGCAGCGACGACGGCCCGGTGGAGGACGCCGAGGAAGACGACGACGCCGTGGCCGGCCCGATCGCCATCGCGGTGGATGTGAACGAGGCCCCCGCCGAAGCCGCTGCGGCAGCCGCGGCTTCCTGACCGCCTGCAACAGCTACCGACAGCCCCGTAACACCCCCTGATAATTGCCGGCGATGAAACTCCCCGCATTCCTTCGCACCTTCAGCACGCTGCAGCTGGCGCTGGGCGTGTCCATCGCCGTGCACGCTGCGCTGATCTCGGTGCGCTTCATCGACCCCGAGGGCTTCAACCGCGTGTTCCAGGACACTCCGCTCGAAGTCATCCTGGTCAATGCCAAGTCGAACGAACGCCCCGACAAGGCCCAGGCGATCGCCCAGTCCAACCTGGCAGGCGGCGGCGATGCCGAGAAGGGGCGGGCCACCAGCCCCCTGCCCTACTCGGCCCTCACCGCCATCGGGGACGACTTCGAGGAAGCGCAGCGCAAGATGGACGCGATGCAGGAGCAGCAGTCGCAACTGCTGGCCCAGTTGCGCAAACAGCTGGCCACCCTGCCCGAGCCCGACCCGCGCAAACCCAGCCAGAGCGCCGAGCAGGTGGCCGAGCAGGAAAAGCGCCGCCAGCTCGTCAAGCTGCTGGCCGAGATCGAAAAGCGCATCAACGAAGAAAACTCGCGCCCCAAGAAGCGCTACATCAGCCCCGCCACGCGCGAGGAGGCCTACGCCATCTACTACGACGGCCTGCGCCGCAAGGTGGAAGACAAGGGCACCGAGAACTTCCCCGAACAGGGCGGCAAGAAGCTGTACGGCGAGCTCACCATGATCGTCACCGTCAACCACGACGGCCGCGTGCTTGACACCGAGATCGTGCAAAGCTCGGGCAACGCCACCCTGGACCGCCGCGCCGAGGCCATCGCCCGCGCCGCCGGACCCTTTGGCACCTTCGACGCCGACATGCGCAAGAAAGCCGACCAGATCGCCATGGTGGCGCGCTTCAAGTTCACCCGGGACCAGACGCTGGAGACGAGTGTGAGGTAGCTCCCCCTGAGTCGCCTGCGGCGCCTTCCCCCCGGAGGGACGCTGCCAGCGGCCTGGCAAAGCCAGTTCCGCGGCAGCCCTCGCCCGGCACCGCCCCCTGCATGCAGCCCCCGTTGTTGTTGTTCCCATGACCTCTTCGTCTTTCCCCGCTGATCTGTACTGCGTGATGGGCAACCCGGTAGCGCACAGCCGCTCGCCGGCCATCCACGCCCGCTTTGCCGAACTGACGGGCGAGCCCATCGCCTACGAGCGCCGCCTGGTGCCCATGGACGGCTTCGCCCAAGGGGTGCGCGAGTTCGCGGCCCAGGGCGGGCGCGGCTGCAATGTCACCGTGCCGTTCAAGATCGACGCGCCGGGCCTGGCCACCGAATCCAGCGCACGCGTGCAACTGGCAGGTGCGGCCAATACGCTCACCTTCCGCGCGGACGGCAGCATCTACGCGGACAACACCGACGGCCTGGGCCTGGTGGCGGACATCACCCGCAACGCCGGCGTGTCGCTGGCCGGGCGCGATGTGCTGCTGGTGGGCGCGGGCGGCGCCGCGGCCGGCGTGCTGGGCCCGCTGCTGCTGGCGGGCGTGCGGCACATCACCGTGGCCAACCGCACCCTGGAGAAAGCCCAGGCGCTGGTGCAATCGCACAGCGCGCTGGCAACGCTACAAAAATCAGAGCTGGTAGCGCTTACCCCGCAAGCGGTAGAGGCCGATTTTGATGTGATCATCAACGCCACGGCCACCAGCCTGGCCGGCGCGGGCGTACCCGTGGCGGCGCGCGTGCTGCGCCCTGGCAGCCTGGCCTACGACATGATGTACGGCCCCGCCGCGCAGGGGTTCCTCGACTGGGCCCGCCAGCACGGCGCCACGCCGCGCGACGGGCTGGGCATGCTGGTGGAGCAGGCGGCCGAGGCGTTCCTGCTGTGGCGCGGCGTGCGCCCGCCGTCGGCGCAGGTGCTGCAAGAAATGCAGCAGGCCGTTTGAGCAACGGGTCGGCATGAAGCCCCTCGAACCATTCACGCTGAGCGTGTCTGAGCGCCGGGCAAGGCGTCGACCCACTCAGCCCGAACGGTTTTGCAAGGGCAGGCCCATCCATCCACAACACCCAACACAGAGAAAAACGCTCCAATGAAAGCCGTGCTGCGCTGGCTGGGACTGGTGGTGCTCGCGTTCGTGGCGCTGCAACTGTTCTTCGTGGTCCGCATCGCGGCCATGACCGTGATCGACCCGGAATCCACCAGCTTCCAGCGCTCGGAAGCCTGGGCCCAGCTGTCCAGCACCGGCCATGTCCGCTGGCGCCAGGAATGGGTGCCGTATGCCGGCATCTCCGACACCCTCAAGCGCGCCGTGATCGCATCGGAAGACGACGGCTTCGTCAGCCATGACGGCGTGGACTGGAACGCCATCGAAAAAGCCTGGGAGCGCAATGCCAAGGCCGAAGCGCAGGCGAGCAAGGCCCAGGCCCGCGCGCCAGACCGCCCGCAGCGCGCGCCCAAGATCCGCGGCGGCTCCACCATCACGCAGCAACTGGCCAAGAACCTGCTGTTGTCGGGCGAGCGCACGCTGCTGCGCAAAGGCCAGGAGTTCGTGCTCACGCTGCTGCTGGAGCAACTGCTCTCCAAGCAGCGCATCCTGGAGATCTACCTCAACAGCGTGGAATGGGGCGAAGGCGTGTTCGGCGCCGAGGCGGCCGCGCAGCATTACTTTCGCAAAAGCGCGAGCAAACTCAGCGCCGGCGAAGCCGCCCGCCTGGCCGTGATGCTGCCGGCCCCCAAGCGCTTTGAAAAAGCGCCAGGCTCGGCCTACCTGGCCGGGCGCACCCGCACGATCATGGCGCGGATGGGGAGTGCGGAGCTGCCGTGAACATGGCGCCCGCGCGCCGCTGCAACGGCTGGCCGCACATCACCCCGCCAGATCGATCTGACGCCGCTGCACCAGCCGCAGCACCACCGGCACATCAGGCCGCAGCGTCACGTGCAGCTGGGGCGCACACGCCACCGCAGGCTCGGGCTGATGCAGCGTGTAGCGCTGCAGCAGCATCGCCGCCAGCAGCGTCATCTCCAGCATCGCAAAGTGCTGCCCGATGCACACGCGCGGGCCCACGCCGAAGGGGATCCACGCGCCCTTCTCGATGGGTGCCGCCCCCTCCAGAAACCGCCCGGGCACGAACCGGTCGGCCTGTGCGAACCAGCGCTCGTCCCGGTGCAGCACCCACGGGGTGATGCGCAGCATGGCGCCCCGCGGCACGGCCACGCCGCCCAGCGTGATGGGAGCGGTGGTGCGGCGGGTCATCAACGCAGCCACAGGCGGGTACAGGCGCAGCGCTTCCTTCAGGGTGGCGGTCAGCCAGGGCAATTGCGCCATGTGCTCGGGCCCCGGCGTGCCGCCTTGCAGCACGGTGTCCACCTCGGCCTGCGCGCGCCGGGCGGCCTCGGGGTGCTCGGCCATCAGGCGGCTCCACCACAGCAAGGCAGTGGCGCTGGTCTCGTGGCCCGCCTGAAAACTCACCATGCACTGGTCGAACACCTCCTGCGGCGATAGCGGCTCGCCGGTGGTCTCGTCGTGCAGTGCCAGCAGCATGTGCAGCAGGTCGGCGCGCTCGGGCGCTGGCGGGCCTTGCGGCGCGCCTTTTTCTTGTCGGCGGACATCGATGTGCCGCTGCACCAGGCCGCGCAGGGCCTTCAGCGCGCGGCGCTTGGCGGCCTTGCCGGGCAGGGGCAGCCAGTCGGGCAGCGTGAACGGCATGAACATTTCGCGGAACGCGGCGGCCGACAAGGTCTGCGTGGCCCAGGCCGCATCGCGCGCATCGGCCTGCGCCGATTCGCTGAACAGGGTGCGCAGGATCACGTCCATGGCCACATCGGTCCAAAGCGTGTCCATGGTCACCAGGGCCTCGGACTGGCCTGCGGGCACGGCCGCGTCGAGCGCGGTCTGCGCCGCGTCGGTCATGAGCTGCGCGTAGCCCGCCACGCGCCGGGGGCTGAAGGCCGGCATCAGCATGCGCCGCTGGCGCTGCCAGGTGTCGCCTTCGGTCACCAGCACGCTCTGGCCGAACACCTGCTCGAACACGGCGATGCCACGCTCCCAGCGGATGAGCGAGTCGGCGTGGGTGACCAGCGCCTCGCGCACCAGCGCGGGCGACATCAGGTCCCAGGCGTCTTCATTGACGATGCGCATGCGGGTCAGATCGCCGTGGTCGCGCTGCAGGCGCTGCACGAAGCCCAGATAGTCCGCTCGCATGGCACGCAGCAGGGGCAGGCCCCACCATCGGTGGGGCGGGCCACCGGCTTTCAACGTGGGCGCGCTGGACGCTGGAGCCGCCAAAGAGGCCGAAGATGCACCAGGCAGGGGGGTGTGGACGGACGTGGTTGGGATCATGCCGCCGATGGTGCGGGGCGATCGCGCGGCGGTCTTGAACGAATTCGACATCCGCACTGGCCTACACTCGCCGCGCATGGCCACCCTGGTTTCCTCTGACGCACGCCAGCCCGACGGGCTGATCCCTTCGGGCCAGCTCTGGCTGGCACGCCCCACGCTCGCGGCCTGCCTGCGCGGCACCATCGTGCGCAGCACGGTGGGCCATGTGCTCAGCGACGAGGACCGCATCAACCGCTTTCCGGCCACGCCGCTGTGCAGCCTGAGCTGGTGGTTTGCCGGCCGCAGCGAACACCTGGTGCCCCAGCGGCCCGACACCATGGCCGACCTGAACAGCCCGCGCGAGGCCTACCCCGGCCGCTGGGTGCTGGCAGGCCCGCAAACCCGCCCCAGCAGCAGCCATTGCGCCGGGCCCACCCACGCGATGATGGTGATGTTCATGCCCGATGCGCTGCACCAGCTCACCGGCCTGGAGCCGCAGGCGCTGACCGACCGCATGGTGGACGCGCAGACCCTGTTGCCGCCGGAGTGGATCGCGATGTGCGAGGCCGTGCAGCGCCAGGCCGACGACGCTGCCCGCCTGGAGTGCCTGGAAGACTTCCTGGAGCCCCGCTGGCAGGCCTGCCGCCCCACGCAACCGCTGCACACGCAACGCTACGGCGACTGGGCCGCGCACCTGGCGCAGCGCGCGGCCATGTCCGCCCCGGGCCGCAGCCTGCGCCAGCTGGAGCGGCGCATCAAGCGCTGGGCCGGGCTGCCGCTGCGCGAGCTGCGCGGCTTCGGCAAGGCGGAGCAGGCGTTCTTCGACACCATCGCGGCCGACACCGCAGGCGAGTCGGTGAAGTGGGCCGACGTGGCCGCAGGGGCGGGGTTTTCAGACCAGTCGCACCTGTGCCGCGTGACGCGGCGCATCACCGGGTATGCGCCGCAGGCGCTTTACGAGGGCATCCACCGAGAAGAGGCTTTCTGGGTGTACAGGATCTGGGTGTAGCGGCGGTTGGTACTGGATGGGCAGGTCGCAGCTGTCTATTGCTCGTCTGTGCAGCAAACGCCATGCTGCAGGGTGATCACGGTCCTGGTTTGTCGAGTTCTGCATCTGTCTGCGCTCGTTTTTTTATCTGTTGCAATTTGCCCCCATCGCGCAGCCCGGTCTGTACACGCCGCGGGTCTGGCATTCCAATCGGCGACACATCCAAAAACGCCATGCAATTTCCGATTGTTCAAAAACTCAAACTGATAGTTTTGTGCTTGTTGGCAGAAGGCATTTACTACATCCTGGCGCTCGTCCCCGTCGTGCCATTCACGCTGCTCAGCGCCATCTTTTATCCGCCCACCACTGCGCTGATGATCGGCGCCACGCTTTTTCTGGTGGTCGTGTGGGCGATCCAGCCAGACCCTATCGACGACCGGGATGCGATGGCCGTCGCGCCGGGCAGCGTGCTGCAACAGTGGGTCCACGCGCTGTCGGCGGCCGTGGACGGGGGCAGGATTCACCGCATCGTGTTGACCGACGAGGTCAACGCTTCGGCCTACGTATCGCCCGGGTTCATGGGGCTGGGCGCGCGCCGAACCCTCCGCATCGGACTGCCCCTGCTGCAGTGCCTCTCCAGCCATGAAGTCAAGGCTGTGGTGGCGCATGAGCTCGGGCACTTTTCACGGCAGCACAATCGGGCGGGCCACTGGGTCTACCGCGTCAGGTACAAGTGGGGCATTTATCTGCTGGCACACAGGTCCGATGCGGACGGGTTCATCCAGTCGGCGCAAAAGCTCGTGGCCCGCTGGTTCATTCCGTATTTTCTGCACCAGTCTTCTGCCTGGTCACACCAGTGCGAATACGAAGCCGACGCCTGCGCCCAGCGTGCGGGCCTGGCCGGCAGCCTGATCGACGCGCTGGTGAAGGTGGAGCTGCACCAGCACATCGAGCAGCATGTGATGCAGCAGGACTGGGTGCAATGGAAGCTCCAGTCGGACTCCCCGCCCCCGAACATCCTGGAGACCACCCTCGAACACATACAGCGCTACGCCGCGCCGGCCTTCGCCCCGATGCTGGCGGCGGCCCAGGCGCGCCCCACACGCCTGTACGACACCCACCCCCGCCTCCAACAGCGCGCAGACCACCTTTGCGTCACCATCGAGCCGCCGCAATGGCATGGCGTCTGCGCGGGTGCCGAAGCCTTTCCGAACGACTGGGCGTCCATCTTTCAAGCGCACCAGGCGGCATGGGTGGGCAAGCACCGGGATGCGTGGTACTTCGCGCATTACCGCTTGCGCTGGCTGCAAGCCCAGGCCGATGCCCACCCGAACGACGTGGCACTGCAGGCCGTTGCCATGGCGTCACTGTCCACATCCACCACGGCAGTGGACGCGCTGAGGGCACTGGTGGCAGACCATCCTGCCAACGCTTACCTGAACTATGAACTCGGCTGTGCCTTGCTCGACAGCGACGATG
The DNA here is from genome assembly GCF_001424425.1 of Acidovorax sp. Leaf191. Taxonomy (GTDB): domain Bacteria; phylum Pseudomonadota; class Gammaproteobacteria; order Burkholderiales; family Burkholderiaceae_C; genus Acidovorax. The sequence continues at coordinate 221,234 of NZ_LMPT01000018.1, read as the reverse complement.
AGGACGGCGTCGACTATCTGCAGGCCGCCGTCCGGCTGAACAAGAAGATGGCGGTGCCAGCGCTGCGAAGGATCTCCGAGCACCGCTTGCAACGCGACTGCGCGCAAGCCATCGAACGGTCCATCCGAAAACTGGATGCCGCGTTGCGCTGGACAGACGCCTTCTTCGATCGGGACCTCTGGAGCCGGTTCGCCAACGAACCGCTGGAGCCTCTGCCGGCCGCGGCCCGGGGGCTGTTCCGCGATGCGGTCCGCGCAAACCCACGGATAGACGGATGCTGGGTGGGTAGCCTTCAATCCAGGCCCATCGACGGGCACCAGTTCAAAATCAATCTGGTCGTGTTCCGCATGGATGGGTCGGGTGAACTCTCGCCCCACCATACCGAAGACCGCATGAAAGCGCACATGGCTCACCTGCTGGAGACGGTGACCAGGCCCGATGAACTCACCTGCGTGAAAGCGGTGTTCTACACCGAGCCGTTGAACCCCCGGCTCCTGCAGAACATCAACAAATACCCAGAGGTGTGCATTGCGCAACCTCTGGGCGCCTTGAACCAGAACGTGATCAGAATCGACGTGCTCTGAACGTGCTTTGATACAGGCCGAGCCGGTGGCTCGCGTGTAGCAACGCCTGCAGCCAGCGCGCCGATTCCGAAGCGCCTCACCCCATGATCGCGCCCTTGACCATGCTCATCACCCCGATCGCAGGGTCGACGGCCTTGAACACGCCCACGGCGCCGGTCACGGCATCTTTGGTGCGGCCGGCATCGGTGAGCGCGCTTTCGTGCAGTTCGGTGGCCGAGGCCGTATCTTTGCCGTCCAGCGAGCGGATCAACGCGGACGCCACCAGCCCGCCGTCCGGATCGAGTTCCGTGCGGCCACCGGATGGTTCCTTCAAGGCCATCACATCCCCGCGAACCTCGTCCAAACTCTCTTGCAGCAGTTCGCGGTCCATGTCGTCCGTCAACAACCCGCCGACGGTGGAAGCCACAGCCACCGCTGTGCCGACCGACGACGCCACCTTGCCGGCCAGGTCGTACGCCGTGGGCAGGCCCGACATCCCTGCGCTGACGACGACCGAAGCCACTGCCAGGCCCACGCCCACCGTGATGCCCGTCCATTTGGCGGCCGTGGCGGCCGTCTCCGGGCTGATGCCGCCGCGCGTGAGCACGCCGTGCACCACGTTGGCCACGATGCTGTTGCCCATGGGCAGCTTTTCGTACGGCGGCGGCCTGTGGTCGGCAATGGCTTCCATGTTGCGCATGTTGCGGTAGGCGCAGACGGCGTCGCCGGTGGAGACCGCGAAGTTCACGCAGGCCAGCGCCAGCAGCGGCGTGGCGCCGCCGAACGATATCGCCGTGAGGCCCACGGCCACACCCACCGCCACCGCCGAAAGCGCCACGCCCAGCGCCTTTTTCCAGAACGATGTCTTGGCGACATCCACGCCCTCTTGCCGGGCCTGCAGCAGCTTGTCGCCAGCCGCCAGCAGCTTGGTCTTGGCAGCGTCTGCCCGCGAAGGTGTCGAGGTCGTCGCGCCTTCGCGGACGGGCTCGGAGGCTACCGAGCGCACACGGTCTGCCTGCCCCGCCGTCACATCGCTGCGCGGTGGCGGGGGCAGCGTCAGGGACACGGGTGCCTGCGTCGCAGCCGCCTGTGCCGTGCTGGCGGTTTGCTGCGCGGGCCCGCTGCCCGTGGTCGAGAACAGATTGGCCGGCCGGCCCATTCCTACGCCGATGGGGGAGCTCATGCTGCACCTCCGGTCAGGCTGGACAGGCGGGCTTGTGCGTGGGCGCGCACCAGGTGGTGCTCGGGGCTCAGGTAACTCAACTGGATGCAGGCGCGGAACGCTTCTTCGGCTTCCTGGGCGTTGCCCATCGCTTCCATGCATTCACCCAGGCGCAGGATGCAGCCCGCATTGGTGGCGTCCATCAGCAGCGCCTGTGCGTAGTGCTGTGCGGCCGCCTCATGGTGCCCCAGCATCTGCAAGGCCAGCGCATACGCGAACTGAAAGCGCGGCTCCCAGGCGTCGTGCGTCACCAGCAGGAGCAGGTCTTCCACCGCGTCCTGCGCGCGGCCCTCGGCCAGGTGCTCGTAGGCCACGGCATAGAGCGCCTCCAGGTCATCGTCGGACATCCCCTTGACCGAGGCCAGGGTGACTCCATGGTTGACGAAAGCATCGGCGATGCCTTCCGGGGTGCTGAGGTCGACGTGGTTTGCGTCGGATGTGGGGTTCATGGTGGTGCTCCTGCCTGGTCAATCCAGTGACCACTGAGTAACAGGCGGACGCCGGGAGTTCCTCACCCGGCGACTTCTTTGCGTGCAGCCCCCATCCAGCAGCGCCCCGCCCTGCCGTGCGCACCCCGCCCCGTATGATCCCGCCCATGCTTGCCAAGTTGATGAGTCTTCTCCTGCTGGGGATCGTGCGGTTTCTGACCGGTTCCCAGGCCCGCTGGTATGGCTGCCCGCCCAAGGCCGAGCAGCGCATCTATTTCGCCAACCACCAGAGCCACGCCGACATGGTGCTGATCTGGGCCGCGCTGCCCGAGGAGCTGCGCAGCATCACCCGCCCCATCGCGGCCAAGGACTACTGGACCAAGACGCCGTTTCGCCAGTGGATCACCACGGCCGTGTTCAACGCGGTGTATGTGGACCGGCAGGCCACGCCCGCGCGCCCGCCCGCTGCGGCGGCCCCGATGGCTCCTGTGGCTACCGACGCCCCGGGCGTGACCGATGCCGCGGCCACGGCACCGTCAGACGCAGACACCGCGATGGCCGGCGGCCCCGACCCGTCGCCCGAAGCCCCACCCCGCGCGCCCACCCCAGAGGAGCTGCGCGCGGCCTTGCCTGAATCGGACCCGCTGGCACCGCTGGTGCGTGCGCTGGAGAGCGGCGACTCGATCGTGATCTTTCCGGAAGGCACGCGCGGCCACGGTGATGAGCCGCAGCCGTTCAAGTCGGGCCTCTTCAAGCTGGCGCAGATGTTCCCGCAGGTGGTGCTGGTGCCCGCCTGGATCAACAACGTGCAGCGCGTCATGCCCAAGGGCGAAGTGGTGCCGGTGCCCATCCTGTGTTCGGTGACGTTCGGCGCGCCGATTGCGCTCGAATCCGGCGAAGAACGCCGCCCCTTCCTCGACCGCGCACGCCGCGCGGTGATCGCCCTGCGGGAAGTTTGACCACCATGAACGACTTCCTTCGCAATCTCACCGCCACGCAGCAGATCGGGGCGCTGTTCCTGGCCGTGTTCGGCATTCTTTCGATCGTCACCGTGTGGGCCTTTGTGCGCAATCTGCGCGAACATGCCAGCGACGACCCGCAGGCCGAAGCCCGCGTCGTGGAGGCCAAGCGCTTCTGGGGGCTGCTCAAGACGTCCTGGATGATGGCCACGGTGTTCTGGGTGGGCTGGGTGCTGGGCGAGACCGTGGCGACGGTGCTGTTCGCCATCGTGGCGTTCTTTGCGCTGCGCGAGTTCATCACACTGTCGCCCACGCGGCGGGGCGACCACCGCAGCCTGGTGCTGGCGTTCTTCGTGGTGCTGCCGCTGCAGTTCTGGATCGTGGGCAGCAAGCACTTCGATTTGTTCACCGTGTTCATCCCTGTCTACGTGTTCTTGGCGATCCCCGTGGTGAGCGCGCTGGCCAACGACCCGCAGCGCTTTCTGGAGCGCAATGCCAAGCTGCAGTGGGGCATCATGGTCTGCGTGTACGGCATGAGCCACGTGCCCGCGCTGCTGCTGCTCGACTTTCCGGGCTACAAGGACAAGGGTGCGTTCCTCGTGTTCTTCCTGGTCTTCGTGGTGCAGACCTGCATGGTCGTGCAGCACCTGCTGGGCCGCCGCTTTCCGCACAGGCCCGTGGCGCCCCAGGTGAGCCAGAGCTTTCAATGGACCAGCTGGCTCGCCGGCGTGGCGGTCGGCGGGCTGATGGGCGGGCTGCTGACCTTCATCACCCCCTTCAAGCCCGGCCAGGCACTGGGCATGGCGCTGCTGGCCTGCGTGGCGGGCAGCCTGGGGCACCTGGTGATGAAGGCCCTGAAGCGCGACCGCGGCATCACGAGCTGGGGCATGCAGGGCATGTCGGTCACCGGCGCGGGCGGCCTGCTTGACCGGGTGGATGCGCTGTGTTTTGCGGCACCGATGTTCTTCCACTCCGTGCGCTGGTACTTCGGTTTATAAGAAAAAAGCCTTCTACCGCTTGATAGACAGGCGCCAGAAGCTACAAAAATAATAGCAAAACAATAGCAATGCGAATTCTAGGCATCGACCCTGGCCTTCAAACCACCGGCTTCGGCGTGGTGGACATGGACGGCCACAAGCTCAGCTACGTGGCCAGCGGGACCATCCGCACCACCACGCTGGCGCTGGGGGACCTGCCCGGCCGCCTGAAGATCTTGTTCGACGGCATCACCGAGGTGGCGGCCCGCTACGAGCCCGACGTGGCCTCGGTCGAGATCGTGTTCGTCAACGTCAACCCCCAGTCCACCCTGCTGCTGGGCCAGGCGCGCGGCGCGTGCATCACGGCCCTGGTGGCCAGCAACCTGCCGGTGGCCGAGTACACCGCGCTTCAAATGAAAAAAGCCGTGGTAGGCCACGGCCGCGCGGCCAAGAGCCAGGTGCAGGAGATGGTGCGCCGGTTACTGCAGTTGCCCGGCCTGCCGGGTACCGATGCAGCGGATGGCCTGGGCATGGCCATCACCCATGCGCATGCGGGGGCCGCCATGGGCCGGCTGGGTGAGGCGGCCACGCTGAATCGGCGGCAGCATGCGATGTACAAGGGGGGGCGGAGTTATTGAGGGTCGGGCCCATGTCAGGCCCGCAGGCACGTCGGTCGACACCGGTCGCCCGCAGCGCCGCTCATCCGCAGTAGCCGAACTGGCTCGTCGGCTTGTACCCTGCAATGCGTGGTCAGGAAAACACGTCGCGCGTAAAAATCAATGGCACTGCACAAATTTGTGCGACGAACCCGCAGCCGCTTCGCGGCCGACACGCCGTGCCAGCACCAAAAGCTCTGGATCTGCAGGAAAGCTTGCTCCGGTGCCAGGCCAATAGAAGCCGCGAGGTCCAGAACACAAAGTTAGTATCTGGGGCTTGCTGTCAATGACTGCCGATTCGCCACGCTCTCCCCACACCTCGTACCGGACCTGCCGAACAGCATTGCCGCGAAACGTTTCTAGCACGCGTGCGTGATAGACAGTGCGTTCTTCGGTGTATTCATCTTGACCCGCTGATGCGCCTTTCTTCGGGCGCACAGGCTCGATATCAACGCGGGTATGAATGACAAGTGCTGAATAGGGTGTCTGTGCGACAGCCCTCTCCAGCGGCTCCTTGAGGGACGGGGCGGCCTCATTGGCATGGGGCAGAGGAACCTGGGCCCATACCACCGGAGCCGCAATGCCCGCCCCGAGAAGCAGCATCCAACATAACCTCAAACTCTTGCGCCGCATCACGACTCCCTTCCAGCATTTCCCGCAGTCCCTTGATAGACAGGCAGCGAGGTCCCAGCCCCGGCTCCCAGGGGGAACACAAAAGCGTCCCACACAGTCGCAGGATACTTTTTGATGTTCACCTCGTTGTCTTGATTGCCGCCCAGAACATAGTAGTCCTTGCCATCGCGGCTCTGTCCCACGGCGAATGCTACGTGCCCACCACCAGTCCGGCTTTTCACACAAATGGCGCCATAAACAGGTGCTTTGAGCGCAGTACCAAATTTAGCCCACTCCAAGGCTCGGTAAGCATCCCTGGGTGGTGCGTAGCCATGCTTAGCCATGACCCACGCAACAAACGATCCGCACCACGCGTCCAGTTTTCCTGAATCATCTTTGGCCCAGTGCTTGGAAGCCTTGTGGTACTCCATGATCCGCGGATTGGCCTTTGAGCCAACTACCTCCTTCTGCCCGATTTCACTTTCGGCAGTCGCAATCCAAGGTGCCCCCAAGTCTGCACTAGTAGGTGCCGGATTGGTCAATGCAACCTTTGTATGCAGGGTGTTTTCCGCGTCTGCCCGACACATGAGCTCCGTCATCGTCTTGCTGCCGGGCCGAATCAAACCATCCGGACGCGACATACCTATGCTGCGTTGAAAGGCCTGAATCTTGAAAATGGTCCGCGCCCCAGGCGAGCCGTCAGCAACCAATTGCTGCGCTCCTGGCATATCGATCTCGTTGAGCAGCCGCTGCACGATCATGGTGTCGTTCAGGGAATTGCGGCCGCCTTGGCCAACGGTGTCCGTGATCATCGGGTTTCCTATGCCTTCGCCGGCTGTCCAAGTTTTTAGAGATTATTTGCTGCGCACAGGCTGTCATGAACAGCTGATGAGCTCGCGGCGAAGGATAGCGACGGAAGCCCTGATTTACAGTCGGGTAGACGTCTGCAGATGTAAGAACTGTGTGCCGATGCGCAATTCGCAAACGCGCTTGTCCTACTCCATCACACGCAAGACAAAAACACTCTGCGTGAGACTGAAATCCGCAGCGGCGCTTGACGCGCGATAGCGGACAGCCATCCAAAGATGCGCATTAAAAAACTGCGCGGGGAGCCATCTGCCAGAGTGCAATTTTTTAATACGCAGCCGAATTGACGCTCAAGCTCTTTGTATGGGCAACCGGATATGGGGCAAGGCGTTCACCGCCCCAAACCCCGCTTGAGCTCCTTGAGCAACAACAACACCTGGTTCGACGCATGCCGGCAGCTGCTGTTGAGCAACTGCACCGCTTTTTGCCGCTCCCCCGCCTGGAACAGCGTCACGACATCGGCCGCCTGCTGGTGAAAGTACTTGTGCCGCGCGACCAGCATCGCGAACGCCGGAAAATGCCCCAGGCGTACCTTGCCGGTGCCGTAGAGCCAGCGGCCCAGGTCGCAGCGGTCGTCCTGGCAGATGCGCTCGGGGCGCATGACCTCTTGCGAGCGGCCGTTGACCATGTCCTGCAGTTGCAGGCGCCACCGCTCGTGGCTGGCGATGGCGGCGTCGATGTCGATCTCGGTCATCAGCATCGATGCGTACTCGGCATCCAGCACCAGTTCGCTGCCGTTTTCCTCCAGGGCCCAGGTGGTGTCGGGGCTGGTGGGATCTTGTTCCTTGATCTTGAACAGGCGGCTGAAAAAACCCATGCTAATTACCGGTAAAAGCCTCGTGCACGGGGCCGAAAATCGTCCCGCCAGAAATGCCTTGAAACATTTTGTGTCGCTTGCGCATTTTTGGCTATCAAAAAATTGCGCCGTGCCTGTTCGGCCCGAAGGCAACCCTTCTGGCGCAGCCGGCTCTGGTGACCCTGCCGGCACAAATACCTTGCGCGCAAGACAATAGGTGCATGACTTCCACTGCACCCCGTTCCGCCCTGTCCATGCTCGACCTGGTTGCCGTCCGCGAAGGCGGCACGGTGGCCGAGGCGCTGCAGATCGCCCTGCGCACCGCACAACATGCTGAAAAGCTGGGCTTTGCCCGCTACTGGCTGGCGGAGCACCACAACATGTCGGGCATCGCCAGCTCGGCCACAGCGGTGCTGGTGGGCCACATCGCGGGCGGCACGTCGCGCATTCGCGTGGGCTCGGGCGGGGTGATGCTGCCCAACCACGCGCCGCTGGTGGTGGCCGAGGCCTTCGGCACGCTGGCCGAGCTGTACCCGGGCCGCATCGACCTGGGCCTGGGCCGCGCGCCGGGCACCGACCCCGCCACCATGCGCGCGCTGCGCCGCAGCCGGGTGGAGACGGCCGACGACTTTCCGCAGGACGTGGCCGAGCTGCAGCGCCTGCTGGCGCCCGAGGTGCCAGGCCAGCGGCTGATCGCCATGCCGGGTGCGGGCACCAATGTGCCCATCTGGCTGCTGGGCTCGAGCCTGTTCTCGGCGCAGCTGGCGGCCGAGCGCGGCCTGCCCTATGCCTTCGCATCGCACTTTGCGCCGCGGCTGTTGCACCAGGCCATCGACCTGTACCGCAACCTGTACCGCCCGTCTGCCGCCTGGCCCAAGCCGTACCTGGCCATCGGCGTGCCGCTGATCGCCGCGCCCACCGACGACGAGGCCGAGTACCTGGCCAGCAGCACCTACCAGCGCGTACTGGGCATCCTGACGGGCGACCGCCGCCGCCTGCTGCCGCCCGTCGAGAACTTCGCCGCCCGCCTGCAGCCGCAGGAGCGCGCGGCGATTGGCGACTTCCTGGCGGCAGCCGTCATCGGCGGGCCCGAGACCGTGCGCGCGGGCCTGGCGCAACTGGCCGAATCCACGCAGGCCGACGAGTTCATGCTGGTGAGCGACCTGTACGACCCGGCCCTGCGGCTGCGCTCGCTGGAGATTGCGGCGCAGGCGCATGCGGCCCTGGCACTGCCGGCCGGCGGCCCGGCCGTCACGGCATGAGGCCGTGCGCCCGGCGATGCACCGGCATCAGCGCCAGGGGTCACGCCAGGGGCCGCAGGTAGCGGCTACCATCTCGGGCTACCGACTGATGCGCCGGTGAACACGCCCTGACATGGGCTGCCGGCGCACCGACTGCTTCCACACGCCCCAAGCCCACGCCGCATGCCCGCTTTTTCCTTTGAAGCCCTGGACGCCCAGGGCCAGACCCGCAAGGGCCTCATGGAGGCCGACACCGCCAAGGCCGCGCGCGGCCTGCTGCGGGCCCAGGCGCTGGTGCCGCTGGTGGTGGAGATGGTGCAGACCGGCCAGTCCACCCATGGCGGCGCGCCCGGTCTGGGCCAGCGCCTGTTCACGCGGCCGGTGTTCGGCGCCACGGCGCTGTCGATCTGGACGCGGCAGCTCGCGGGGCTGGTGTCCTCGGGCCTGCCGCTGGAGCGTGCGCTCACGGCCCTGTCCGAAGAGGCCGAGGACGAGCGCCAGCGCCATCTGGTGGCGGCGCTGCGGGCCGAGGTCAATGCCGGCTCCAGTTTTGCGCGCGCGCTGTCGCAGCACCGGCGCGAGTTCTCGGACATCTACTGCGCCGTCATCGGCGCGGGCGAGCACAGCGGCAACCTGGGCATGGTGCTGGAGCGGCTGGCCGACGACCTCGAAGAGCGCCAAGCGCTCAAGGCCAAGTTGATGGGCGCGGCGCTCTACCCCGCCATCGTGACCATCGTGGCCATCGTGATCGTGCTGTTCCTCGTGGGCTACGTGGTGCCGCAGGTGGCCAGCGTGTTTGCAGGCACCAAGCGCGCGCTGCCCTTCCTCACGGTCGCCATGCTGGGCATCAGCGCCTTCGTGCGCAACTACGGCTGGGCCCTGCTGCTGGCCGTGGTGTTGCTGGCCCTTGGCGGGCGCTGGGCGCTGACCATCGGCTCGGTGCGCGAAAGGTTCGACGCCGCGTGGCTCAACCTGCCGCTGGTCGGCAAGCTGGCCCGCGGCTACAACGCGGCGCGGTTTGCCGGCACGCTGGCCATGCTGTCGGGGGCCGGGGTGCCCATCCTCAAGGCGCTGCAGGCGGCTGCCGAGACGCTGAGCAACCAGGCGCTGCGCGCCGACGCACTCGATGCGCTGGTGCTGGTGCGCGAAGGCGCGCCGCTGGCCTCGGCCCTGGCGCAGAAAAAGCGCTTTCCGGGCCTGCTGTCGATGTTCGCGCGGCTGGGCGAGCAGACCGGCCAGTTGCCGGTGATGCTGCAGCGCGCAGCACGCCAGCTGTCCACCGAGGTGCAGCGCCGCGCCATGGCACTGGCCACCATCCTGGAGCCGCTGCTCATCGTGGGCATGGGCCTCATCGTCATGATGATCGTGCTGGCCGTGCTGCTGCCCATCATCCAGCTCAACCAGTTCGTGAAATGAAGCACGGGTTCATGAAGCACCCCTTGAGCCGCTTGGCGCTGCCACAGTCTGCGCCGCAGTCGCAAGCAGGACGCACCCGACGGGCCGGCAAAGCCCTGCCCACACGCGCGGCGCCGGCACGGGCAGCGGCTGCATCCCGCAACATCGGCGCGCTGCTGCGCCCTGCGATGGAGTTCCCCACATGGCCGTGACGCTGGACGACAAGCTGGTGGTCGCGATCTCGTCGCGCGCCCTCTTCGACCTGGAGGAAGAAAACCGCATTTTCGAGTCCGGCGACGAGGCCGGCTATATGCGCCGCCAGCTGGAGCTGGTGCACCAGCCGGCGCGCCCGGGCATTGCGCTTCCGCTGGTGCGCAAGCTGCTGGCCTTCAACACGGCGGATGTTCAGCGTGTGGAGGTGGTCATGCTCTCGCGCAACGACCCGGCCAGCGGCATGCGGGTGTTCGCGTCGGCCCAGGCAGCCGGCATGCACATCGAACGCGGCGTGTTCACCCGCGGGCGCAACCCGTTCGCCTACCTGCGGCCGCTGGGCTCCCACCTGTTCCTGTCGGCCAATGAAAAGGACGTGCAGCAGGCGCTGAGCATCGGCTTTCCGGCTGCGCGGGTGATGACCGATTCGACGCCCGCGGGCGACAGGTACCCCGACGAGGTGCGCATCGCTTTCGACGGCGATGCCGTGCTGTTCTCCGACGAGGCCGAGCGCATCTACCAGGAGGGCGGCCTGCCCGCCTTTCAGGCCAACGAGGTGACCAAGGCCGCCCTGCCACTGGCCGGCGGCCCCTTCAAGCCCCTGCTGGCGGCGCTGCACCGGCTGCAGCAGCAGGCCGACGCCTCCAAGACCATGCGCATCCGCACCGCCTTGGTCACCGCCCGCAGCGCCCCGGCGCACGAACGCGCCGTGCGCACCCTGATGGACTGGGGCATCACCGTGGACGAAGCGATGTTTCTCGGTGGCCTCGAAAAAGGCCCGTTCCTGCGCGAGTTCGAACCCGACTTCTTCTTCGACGACCAGCGCAGCCACGTGGCGTCCGCAGCGCGCCATGTGCCGGCAGGGCATGTGAACAGCGGCATCTCCAACCCGCCCACGCCAGCCGCCGGGTGAGCGGGCCACCGGGCGGCGAGGGTCAAGCCCATACCGCCATCGTTGCGGTCCGCGACGGAATGCCACCAGGGCCTGCAGAAAAGTTCTGCAAAGCTTGTGCAACGCCGGGTGAATCCCTGCAAAGCCCCGGTTGCAATCGACCTTGCGGCGCCCAACTGTGCAACCATCGTGGCCGAGCTTTGAAGGAGCATGATTTGCGCAAGAGAATTTCCCTGCGGACCTGGGTGGTGGGCTGCTCCTGGGGCGCCCTGATGGCCACAGCCGGCACCGCCGCCCTGGCCCAGGCCCCCCAGACCGCCGCGCCCGCGCAGCCCCCAGCGGCCACCGCCCCCGCCGATGCACCCCAGGCGGGGCTGAGCAAGGGCGAGATCAAGGCCCAGCGCGAGTTCAAGATGCTGGACTTCAACGGAGACGGCAAGCTCAGCCGCAGCGAGGTCAAGCTGTTCCCCCGCCTGGCCGCCGCCTTCGACGAAGCGGACACCGATGGAGACGGCTTCGTGTCGTACGAAGAAGTGCGCGCGTTCGCCGCCAAGTACCGCGCGGAGCGGGAGCGGAACAAGGCCGCGCAGGCTGCCCAGGCTGCGGGGACGGCGGCATCGGCCCCTGCCCCAGCGGCATCGGCATCGGACCAGAAGCCTTGATGGGAGGCACGCGGTTCTGGTGAAGGCCGCGCGGGGGAACAAAGCTCTTGGGGAGATCCAGATACCCACAGATACCCACCGGTCGGGACGGGCCACTGCCTGGCAGCTTGCGACGATCCCATCGACTCCCGCGATTTCTATCGATTGCTATCGATTCCCATCGACTTCTATCGATTCACAGCACAAAAAGGCCGCTACCGCCCATCCATCAAGCGCCAATAGCTATATTTTTTTATAGCATTCACCTGCTGACAACCAACCCTCTGCCGGCCCCCCACTGGCGGCCCAGCGCAGAGCCCCGCAACCGCCCCAACAAAATGCGCAGTGCGATACCGCACTGCGCTTTTTGTTGGACCGCACCGACCGGACGCTGCCCGCCTACAGCCCACCCGTGCGCTTGACCTTCGGGTCCGAGTAGATCAGCGGCTCGTTCTTGGCCTGCTGGGCCAGGCGCTCCTGCAGGGTCATCTTGTTGATGTCCTGGGCCACTTCCACCGCGCTGCCGCTGGCGCGCCACATGGACTGGATCAGTTCGAGCAGCTGCTTGTAGATGGGCTCCTTGGGGGGCTCCGGCGGCTCCTCGACGGTGTCTTTTTTCTTGACCTCGGTCCAGTCGCGGTTGGCGGTGTCAGGGTTGGACGGCTTGTCCGGCTCTCGCACGATGGCGCCCTCGCCCAGCCGGTCCATGGACTCGACGGGGTTGGGAGCGTTGACAGGACGCACGGGTGGCGCGCCCGAGGCCCCGGTGGAATACAAATCAGCGCCCTGAGGACGCCAACTCGGCGATCGGTCGACAGGTGGCATTTGCATGACGAGGGCCCGGTAGTTGGTAAAAACGTGCAGAGGGTCTTTCACCTTCTTCGTACTTCATTACGGCAAAAAGAAAGGGAAATTTAGGTCTTTTTCACCGATCAAACAAAAAATAGGGTTTTCCCTAGGTGTTTGATGGCGTTTGCAACCGCCCGCAGGCCTTAAGACGGCCTTGAGCCGCCATAGGTGCGGTTCTCAGGATGATTGGATCGGAAGATGCAGAAGCCGGCGCACCGTTGTGGGCGCGCCTTTTGGCAGAAAAAGACGAAATCGAAGCCGCTTTCGGACAAGGCGGCTGTCAACGGGGGGCAAGCAGCGCGGCAATGCCCCGGCGCCATGCGATCCAAGGGCCCCATGAAGGCCATTGGCGCTCTGGGCAGCGTCGTACAGCGCCCTCGTCAAGCCGGAGATGCAAAGACCCTAATGCGCAGATGTGCGCGGGCGTGCGCAGCGCCGCCATTGGGGTGCTCGTCTGGAGAGGCCGCAGGCGCGGCCCGACGTCAGAGGAACCGTTCGAGCAGTTTGCGCGAGTGCTTGTCCAGCGCGGTGGTGTCGGGCACGCGGAACTGCAGGCCGTCGTTGGCCGCGATCAACAGCCGGGTGCGCCCGCCCAGGCGGCGGATGTCTTCCTCGGCCTTGAGCACCAGCTTGGCCGTACCGCGGTCGGTCACCACATCCCAGGTGCTGGGGGTCGAGAAGCTCGACACGGCGACAATTTTCTCGATAGTGGGCACAAACTCCCGGGCTTCGAGTTCCTCTTCGATCAGGCGCAGCGCGGCCGCGTCCAGCTGGGTCATGCGGTCCACCCAGACCAGTTCATGGCCGTCGGTGCCGACGATAGACAGCCCCTCGTCCGGCGCGGCGATCGGGAACGCCCGCACGGGCGTGATGCTCTCGTGCACCGTCCCATCGGCAAAGGTCAGCACCAGCCGGCCATGCGCGTTGCGGCTGAGCGTGAAAGCGGCCAGCGGCAGCGCGGCGCGGGGTGCAGGGCGGGCGTTGGCAGTGTGGGCGTCGTCGTTCATCGCAGGCTCCAGCGGTTCGTTCAGGCGTTGCCGGCAGGGTGCGCCGGGTGCAGCAGGCTGCTGTCGACAATGACGACGCCAGCGGCTTGGGCGTCTTCTTCGGCGCGGCGGGCTTGCGCTTCGTACAGGCGCCAGTAGGCGCCCTGCTTTTCCATCAGCTCGTCGTGCGGCCCTACCTCGACCACCTCGCCGCGGTCCATCACCACCAGGCGGTCGGCCTTGCGCAGCGTGGACAGGCGGTGGGCGATGGCGATGGTGGTGCGGCCCTGCACCAGGTTGTCGAGCGCCTTCTGGATCTCCTTTTCCGTCTCGGTATCGACGGCCGAGGTGGCCTCGTCCAGGATCAGGATGCGCGGGTCGATCAGCAACGCACGGGCAATGGAGATGCGCTGGCGCTCGCCACCCGACAGGCCCTGGCCGCGCTCGCCCACCAGCGAGTCGTAGCCGTGCGGCAGGCGCAGGATGAACTCGTGCGCGTGCGCGGCGCGGGCGGCGGCAATGATCTCCTGGCGCGTGGCCTCGGGCTTGCCGTAGGCAATGTTCTCGGCAATGGTGCCGAAGAACAAGAAGGGCTCCTGCAGCACCAGGCCGATGTGGCGGCGGTAGTCGGCCACGGCGAAGCGGCGCACGTCCACGCCATCGACCTGGATGGAGCCTTCGCTCACGTCATAGAAGCGGCTGATCAGGTTGACCAGCGTGCTCTTGCCCGAGCCGCTGTGGCCCACCAGGCCGATCATCTCGCCGGGGCGGATGTCCAGGTCCAGCCCCTTGATCACCGAGCGGCTGCCGTACCTGAAGCCGACGTTGCGCATGGCGATGGCACCTTCGACCCGGTCCACCTTCACCGGCTGGGCGGGGTCGGGCACGTTGCTCACGTGGTCCAGGATGTCGAAGATGCGCTTGGCGCCCGCAGCGGCCTTCTGCGTGACCGACACGATGCGGCTCATCGAATCAAGCCGGCTGTAGAAGCGCCCGATGTAGGCGATGAAGGCGGTCAGCACACCCACCGTGATCTGGTTGCGCGACACCAGCCAGATGCCGAAGCCCCACACCACCAGCAGGCCGATTTCGGTCAGCAGCGACACCGTGGGGGTGAACAGGCTCCACGTCTTGTTGAGCTTGTCGTTGACCTCCAGGTTGTGCTGGTTGGCCGCACGAAAGCGCTCGGCCTCGCGCTTTTCCTGAGCAAACGCCTTGACCACGCGGATGCCGGGGATGGTGTCGGCCAGCACGTTGGTCACCTCGGACCACACGCGGTCGATCTTCTCGAAGCCGGTGCGCAGCCGGTCGCGCACGGTGTGGATCATCCAGGCGATGAAGGGCAGCGGCACCAGCGTGACCAGGGCCAGCCACGGGTTGATGGAGAACAGGATGGCCGCCGTCATCATGATCATGAGCACGTCGGTCACGAAGTCGAGCGCGTGCAGCGACAGGAAGACGTTGATGCGGTCCGTCTCCGAGCCGATGCGCGCCATCAGGTCGCCGGTGCGCTTGCCGCCGAAGTAGTCGAGCGACAGGCGCAGCAAATGCTCGTACGTGGTGGTGCGCAGGTCGGCGCCGATGCGCTCGGACACCAGCGCCAGGATGTAGGTGCGCGCCCAGGAGAGGCCCCAGGCCGCCAGGGCCGATGCCAGCAGGCCGCTCAGGTACAGCAGCACCAGGCCCGGGTCGATCTGCTTGCCGTTCTGGAACGGGATCAGGATGTCGTCCATCAGCGGGATGGTCAGGTACGGCGGCACCAGCGTGGCCGCGGTGGACGCCAGCGTCAGCCCGAAACCGGCAGACAGGTGCTTGCGGTAGGGCCGTGCAAAGCGCCACAGGCGCAGCAGCACCCAGGTGGACGTCTGCGGCGGCTGTGCGCGCGCGCAGGCGGGGCATTCCTCGGTGTCGGGCGGCAGGGGCGTGTGGCAGGTGGGGCACACGGGCTCGTCCACGTCGCCCTCGGCATCCAGGTCGCCGCGGGCCACCTGCTGCTCGAACCGCTGCACCACGCGCAGCACCTGGGCGTGGTGCGCCAGGGTGAAGCGCCACAGCGCCAGGCGCTCGGCGGGGCCGTGCAGCTCCAGCGAGCCCACGCCGCCATGGTCCTGCAGCCGCAGGGACAGGCCGTCGCCCAGGGGCCAGGCGCGCCAGGTGGTCGCGCCCGGCTCGCAGGCGATGAGGCGCTGCGACGTCACCACCACCCAGCCCGCGGCGAACCGCAGGTCCGCGCTCAGGTCAACCTGTAACGCCGCCAGTACGTTCTCTCTGGGTGCGAG
Source organism: Acidovorax sp. Leaf191 (assembly GCF_001424425.1). Lineage (GTDB taxonomy): Bacteria > Pseudomonadota > Gammaproteobacteria > Burkholderiales > Burkholderiaceae_C > Acidovorax. Next base: position 205,661 of record NZ_LMPT01000018.1, on the reverse strand, counting down.
CATGGCCCGCAGATCAGCCCCCACGGGGCTGGAAAAGACACCCGAGGCGTCCACAGAATGGTGATGTTGCATTTTTGGTTGGTATCCCCGCTCCCGGCAGCCTGCCGCAACCGGTCTCGCGAAAGCGCGAATTCTCGCCGATACTGCGCCTCAGCACCTCTTTCGAGGCGTGGCGGCATCCTCATGTAACGTCTGCAGCGATCATTTGGCTGACACTGCCAGCCAGTGCGCGGCTGACGCACAATCCCCGTCCATCACGTCTTCTTTGTCCTTCGACGCCCTTCCAAGGCCGCAAACACACCCGCTGCAATCCATGGCGAAACTCAACGACATCCAACTGCTGCGCATCAACTACCTGCGCGGACCCAATATCTGGACCTACCGGCCGGTCCTGGAAGTCTGGCTGGACCTGGGCGAACTGGAGGACTACCCCTCCCACACCATCCCCGGCTTCACCCCCCGCCTGACCGCCTGGCTGCCCGCACTCATCGAACACCACTGCGGCGTGGGCGAGCGCGGCGGCTTTCTGCAGCGCTTGGAAGAAGGCACTTGGTGCGGCCACGTGCTCGAGCACATCGTGATCGAGCTCTTGAACCTGGCGGGCATGCCCACCGGCTTCGGCCAGACGCGCTCGACCAGCCAGCGCGGCGTGTACCGCATGGTGTTCCGCGCCCGCGACGAAAGCGTGGCGCGCGTGGCGCTGGCCCAGGGCCATGCACTCATCATGGCGGCCATCAACGACGAACCGTTCGACGTGAAGGCCGCGGTGGCCCGCGTGCGCACCGAGGTCGACGACCAGTACCTCGGCCCCAGCACCGCCTGCATCGTCACCGCCGCCACCGACCGCGGCATCCCGCACATCCGCCTGAACGACGGCAACCTGGTGCAGCTGGGCTACGGCGCCAGCCAGCGCCGCATCTGGACGGCCGAGACCGAATTCACCAGCGCCATCGCCGAAGGCATCGCCAGCGACAAGGACCTGACCAAGACCCTGCTCAAGTCCTGCGGCGTGCCCATCCCTGAAGGCCAGGTCGTCAACAGCCCCGAAGAAGCCTGGGAAGCCGCGCAGGACATCGGCCTGCCCGTGGTGGTCAAACCCTCCGACGGCAACCACGGCCGCGGCGTCACGCTCGATTTGCGCAAGAAGGAAGACATCGAGGCCGCCTACCACGTGGCCTACCCCGAAGGCAGCGACGTCATGGTCGAGAGCTTCATCCCCGGCGACGAACACCGCCTGCTGGTGGTAGGCGGCAAGGTGGTGGCCGCAGCCCGTGGCGAGGTGGTCAGCATCACCGGCAACGGACGCTCCACCGTGCGCGAGCTGGTCGACACCCAGCTCAACTCCGACCCGCGCCGCGGCTACGAAGAAGAGTACCCGCTCGAGATCATCGACCTGGCCACCGACACCAAGGTGCAGCTCGAACTCAAGCGCCAGGACCTCGGCGCCGACTCCGTGCCCGCCGCGGGCCGCGTGATCGTGGTGCAGCGCAACGGCAACGTGGCCGTGGACTGCACGGACGACGTGCACCCCGAGGTCGCGTACATCGCCCAGCTCGCCGCCAAGGTGGTGGGCCTCGACATCGCCGGCATCGACATGGTGGCGCTCGACATCTCCAAGCCCCTGCACACGCAGGGCGGCGCCATCGTCGAAGTGAACGCCGGCCCCGGCCTGCTGATGCACCTGAAGCCCGCCGTGGGCGCGCCCCGCCCCGTGGGCCAAGCCATCGCCGAGCACCTGTTCCCGTCCGAAGACGACTCCGGCCCCGTGGGCCGCATTCCGGTGGTGGGCGTGGCCGGCACGCGCAGCACATCGACCATTGCGCGGCTGGTGGCCTGGCTGCTGCACCTGGGCGGCCACCACACCGGCCTGGCCTGCCGCGAAGGCCTGTTCCTGGACCGCCGCTGTGTCGAGACCACCGACTGCGCGCACTGGGAAGCCGCCCACCGCCTGCTGATGAACCAGACCGTGCAGGCCGCCGTGATCGAAAGCGACGCCCGCACCATCCTGCGCGACGGCCTGGCGTACGACCGCTGCCAGGTGGGCGTGGTGACCGACATGGACGGCGTGGAAACGCTGGCCGAGTTCGACGTGCATGAACAAGACCAGATGACCAAGGTGATGCGCACCCAGGTCGACGTGGTGCTGTCCGAAGGCGCCGCGGTGCTGAACGCCGCCATCGAGCAGGTGGCCGACCTGGCGCCCCTGTCGGACGGCTCGGTCGTGCTGTACGCGCAGGACCCGACCCTGCCCGTGATCGTCGAACACCGCGCCACCGACAACGGCCGCGCCGTCATCGTCAAGAACGGCCGCGTGGTGCTGGCCACCGGCAGTGCCGAGCACGTGCTGGGCTCGCTGGCCGACCTGACCTTCGGCCGCAACGCCGTGGTCCCCGACACCGACGCCCTGCTGGCCGCCGTGGGCGCAGCCTGGGCGCTGGACATCGCGCCCGACCTGATCGGCGCGGGCATCAAGACCTTCGAGCCCGACCTGCCCGCACCCCTTGGCCTGCCCACCTGAAATGGCACCCCCTGAGTCGCTTCGCGCCTTCCCCCTCTCTCGTATTGCTGCGCAATACGGGAGGGGGACGCCCCCAGCGCGGCGGGGCGGCCCTTGCGCGGGGGCACTCGCCTTGGTCGCGCCAGTTTCATGTGCCGCTGGCGTCACCACGTACTGTGTGAAATTGACGCTGAGCAACCTGACAGATGTAGTGAAGTCGGACTGTGGTCCCGACGGATATTGAGAAAGAGACTCCCCATGGATGTATCCCGCACACGGGCCCTGCGCGGCCCCAATCTCTGGAGCCGCCACATGGCCATCGAGGCCATCGTGACCTGCCCTGAAGCCGAGCGTGCCGTCAGCCAGATGGCCGGGTTCGAAGCCCGCCTGCGGGCGCTGTTCCCGGGCATCGGCGCACTGCACCCGGAAAGCGGCGGCCCCGACATCTCGCTGGCCCACGTGCTGCAGACTGCGGCCCTGGCGCTGCAGGCCCAGGCCGGCTGCCCCGTCACCTTTGCGCGCACCACCGCCACCACCGACGCGGGCGTGTACCAGGTGGTGGTGGAATACAGCGAAGAAGCCGTGGGCCGCAAGGCGTTTGAATACGCCGAGCACCTCATCCACGCCGCGCAAGGCACCGGCAGCTTCGACGCCGATGCCGTCATCGCCGAGCTGCGCGAGCTGGACGAAGACGAGCGCCTGGGCCCCAGCACCGGCTCCATCGTGGCCGCCGCCGTGGCGCGCAACATTCCGTACCGGCGCCTCACGCGCGGCAGCCTGGTGCAGTTTGGCTGGGGCTCCAAGCAGCGCCGCATCCAGGCCGCCGAGGTCGACTCCACCAGCGCCGTGGCCGAATCCATCGGCCAGGACAAAGACCTGACCAAGCGCCTGCTGCACGCCGCCGGCGTGCCCGTGCCGCTGGGCAAGCCCGTCGACACGCTGGACGAGGCCTGGGAAGTCGCCCTCAAGGTCGGCCTGCCCGTGGTGGTCAAGCCGCAGGACGGCAACCAGGGCAAGGGCGTCACCGTCAACATCACCGACCGCGCGCAGCTCGACGAAGCCTTCCGCACCGCGGCCGAATACGGCACCGTGATGGTCGAGCGCTTTCTGCCCGGCCACGACTTCCGCCTGCTGGTGGTGGGCGACCAGCTCGTGGCCGCCGCGCGCCGCGAGCCGCCCCAGGTGCTGGGCGACGGCCAGCGCACCGTGCGCGAGCTGGTGGACATCGTCAACCAGGACCCGCGCCGTGGCGAAGGGCACGCCACCTCGCTCACCAAGATCCGCCTGGATGACATCGCCGTCGCACGCCTCACGCTGCAGGGCCTGACGCCCGACTCCGTGCCCGACAAGGGCCAGCGCGTCATCCTGCGCAACAACGCCAACCTGTCCACCGGCGGCACCGCCACCGACGTGACCGACGACGTGCACCCTGAAGTCGCCGCGCGCGCCATCGCCGCCGCCCAAATGGTCGGCCTGCACATCTGCGGCGTGGACATGGTCGCCGAGACCGTGCTGCGCCCGCTGGAAGAGCAAGGCGGCGGCTTTGTCGAAGTGAACGCCGCCCCCGGCCTGCGCATGCACCTGGCGCCCAGCTACGGCAAGCCCCGCAACGTGGGCCAAGCCATGGTTGACAAGCTGTATGCGCATGGCGACGACGGCCGCATCCCCACCGTGGCGGTCACCGGCACCAACGGCAAGACCACCACCGCGCGCCTCATCGCCCACCTGTTCACCGCGCAAGGCCTGCGCGTGGGCATGACCAACACCGACGGCGTGTACGTGAACGGCCGCCAGATCGACAGCGGCGACTGCAGCGGCCCCAAGAGCGCCCGCAACGTGCTGCTGCACCCCGAGGTGGACGCCGCCGTGTTCGAGACCGCCCGCGGCGGCATCCTGCGCGAAGGCCTGGGCTTTGACCGCTGCCAGGTGGCCGTGGTCACCAACATCGGCGCGGGCGACCACCTGGGGCTGAACTACATCACCACGGTGGAAGACCTGGCGGTCTTGAAGCGCGTGATCGTGCAGAACGTGGCCACCACCGGCTACGGCGTGCTGAACGCCGCCGACCCCATCGTGGCCGCCATGGCTCCGTCGTGCCCCGGCAAGATCATCTTCTTTGCGGCCGACCGCCACCACCCCGTGATGGCCACGCACCGCGCGCAGGGCCACCGCACCGTGTACGTGGACGGCGACTCCATCGTCGCATCCGAAGGCTCGTGGCGCGAGACCATCCACCTGCGCGACGTGCCCATCACCCGCAACGGCAAGATCGGCTTCCAGGTCGAGAACGTCATGGCGTCCGTCGCCGCCGCGTGGGGCGTGGGCATGCCCTGGCAGACCATACGCCGCGGCCTGTCGGGCTTTGTGAACGACAGCGACAACGCACCGGGCCGCTTCAACATCATGGACTACCGCGGCGCCACCGTGATCGCCGACTACGGCCACAACCCCGACGCCATGCGCGCCCTGGTGCAGGCCGTGGACGCCCTGCCCGCCAAGCGCCGCAGCGTGGTCATCAGCGGCGCCGGTGACCGCCGCGACGAAGACATCCGCGAGCAGACCGTCATCCTGGGCGCCGCGTTCGACGACGTCATCCTGTACCAGGACGCGGCCCAGCGCGGCCGTGCCGACGGCGAGGTGATGAACCTGCTGCGCGAAGGCCTGGCCGGCGCGCCGCGCACGAAGCACGTCGAAGAGATCCGCGGCGAATTCATCGCCATCGACGCCGCCCTGGAACGCCTGCAGCCCGGCGACCTGTGCCTGGTGCTGGTCGACCAGGTCGAAGAAGCCCTGGCCCACCTGGCCCAGCGCTGCACCGACGCCCCCGCGCCCGGAACGGCCGCGTGACGATGATTGTGATGATGACGAAGAAGGCGCGGCCCACAATGACCATGAAGATCACGACCATGCAGACGACCAAGACCCGGGCCGCTGCCGCCTTCGCTGCGCTCGCAGCGTCGGCCCTGTGCATGGGCATGGCCGCACCGGCGCACGCCGCGTCCGGCGAAAAGATCGGCACCGTGGACACCGCCTTCCAGTGGGTGGGCCGCGACCACGACATCATCGTGGAAGCGTACGACGACCCCGCCGTGCAGGGCGTGACCTGCTACGTCTCGCGCGCCCGCACCGGCGGCATCAAGGGCACGCTGGGCCTGGCCGAAGACCGAGCCGAGGCCTCCATCGCCTGCCGCCAGGTCGGGCCCATCAGCTTTCCGGAGCCGTTGAAAAAGCAGGAAGAAGTCTTCAGCGAACGCATGTCCATCCTGTTCAAGCGCCTGCGCATCGTGCGCATGGTGGACGCCACACGCAACACGCTGGTGTACCTGACGTACTCAGAAAAACTGGTGGACGGCTCCCCCCAGAACAGCGTGACCGCCGTGCCCGTGGACCGCGCCACGGCCATCCCGCTGCGCAAGTGATGCCCCCCGTTGCTGCAACTGCGGTTGCAACTGCGACTGCGACTGCGGCTGCGGCTGCGGCTGCGGCTGCAGCCGCGTCACTGTCAGCCAGGGTAAGCATCCCGCCCCGCCCCTGGCACCCCACCCCGCCCCAATCCGTTCACGCTGAGCCTGTCGAAGCGCCATACAGCACGCCGCCCAACCCCGTTCACGCCATGTGAACGGACCCAGCCCGAGAGCGCACAGCACGCAAAGCACCCAACGCACAGCAAGACAAGCACACCACCACACCACCACACCACAACGACAAAGGGGCCCCAGGGCCCCTTTGTTTTATGTATTTTCAGCCCCTACCGCTTATCCAGCAAGCGCCAGCAGCTATACATTCAATAGCAAATCACAGCCTCACCCCTGCTGCGCCGCAATCTGCCGCAGCGCCTGCTCGAACACCTCCACCGGCTGCCCACCCTGGATCAGGTGCCGCTCGTTGATGATGATCGCCGGCACGGAATTAATGCCGCTTTGCAGATACAACTGCTCGCGCTCGCGCACCTCGTCCGTGAAGCGGTCCGACGCCAGCAGCGCACGCGCCTCGGCCACATCCAGCCCCACCTCGCCCGCCACCCGCGCCAGCACGTCATGGTTGCTCGGGTCCTGCCCGTCGGTGAAATAGGCCTTGAACAGCGCCTTCTTCAGCGCGGGCTGCACGCCCTTTTCTTCGGCCCAGTGCAGCAACCGGTGCGCATCGAAGGTGTTGTAGATGCGGCTGCGCTTGTCCATGCTGAAGGTAAAGCCCAGCTCCGCCCCACGCGCCGCAATCGCCTCGCGGTTCTTCTGGCTCTGCGCGGGCGTGGCGCCGTACTTTTCTTGCAGGTGCTCGCCAATGTCCTGCCCCTCCGGGCCCATCTGCGGGTTCAGCTCGAACGGCTGAAAGTGCAGGTCCAGCGCCACCTCATCCTTGAGGCGGTCCGCCGCCTGCTCCAGCGACTGCAGGCCGATGATGCACCAGGGGCAGGAGACATCGGAGACGAAATCGATTTTGAGGGTGGTGGGGTTGGGCATGGGAGGGCCTTGGGAAGGGAAGAAGGACGGGATGTTAGGCGGGGTGGGATAACCGTGGTGGGTGGGGGTTTACTGGGTGGGTTCGTGTGGCTGGCGGTGAGGCGGTTGACTGCTTTGCAGCGATTGCTGTCATCCAAACCGTGCCATCTAAGGCGCACTATCGGGCAAGAGCTGCCGTTGGCGGTTTGATAAAGCACTCGCTGAATGTTTGCATTCACTGGCAGCAGGCCCTGAGTTCGCATGATGATTCAAGCGCCTTAGGCTTCGCTCCATTTGACATCCGGTTTACAGCGTCGGTATCGCGTTTGGGCGACAGCGCGGCTCCTCTATCCGCGAGCTTCAGGGTATCTGGTCACAACGATGCCGAGCACTCTGCGATTAGTCCTCTGATCCAAAGCTGGGCGGGATGCGAGTCATTGCGTCGATGCCAAATCAGGTCGAATACGATTTCAGGCAATGCGATCGGAGGCTGAAAAAACGCCAACTGGCGACCAGCCGGCGCCGGGCATGCTCGTCCGCCCCGGTCAGGCTAGCCGCCTTGCGGCCACCGCTTCAGGACAAGCGCGCCTTGCCGATAACCAGAAGGCTATGATGAAAAGTCTCCTCGCTCTGCTGCTAGTCAGCGCCTGCTTCCAGGCGCAGTCCGCCAACCTGCCTCCCTGCGGCAAGGCGGTGCGTTTCAGTGCGGCTTTGTTCGCCGACCCGGAAGTGGACAACGCCAAACCGGCCGCCGAACTGACGAAGATCGGCGCGGGCGCCGGCCGCAGCGGTACGCAACTCGGCCACGTCGTTGTCGAGACCAAGCTGGCGGTGATGCCGCAGACCAGTTGCCAGGGCGTCGTCGTGCGGCTGGATTACATCAAACCGGTGCTGCGCGTGGCCAGCGAGATCCCGCCGGGCAGCTGTGCCTATGCGCACGTGATGAGACACGAGCAGACGCATGTGCGCATTCACCGCGACATCGCGCGCCAGTTCCGCGCGCTGGACTATCCCTGGGCCTCAGCCGGCAACAGCGCGGGCATCCTGGTCTACGCGAAACAGGAACTCGACCGCCTGATGCAAGCCCAGGTGATGTTCGACAACCCCGAGGAATACGCCAGCAACTTCAGCGCGTGCGGTGGTGAGATTGCGCGGCTGGTGAAGCCAGCGGCGTCTACCAAGTCGGGGCAGACACCGGGTTGAGGCAACCGCCTTCCGCGAAGGCTGATTGGTCGCGCCTTGGGCTGGACCAGACTGATGCCAACGGCCAGGCTTGCTGCCGCCGAAACCGGAGTGAGCCACCGCGCCGACCTTCGACTGCGTCACTTCTTCCACACCCGCACCCAACAGGCGTGTGGGTAAAGAGCCACTCGCGTGGCTCACGGGGTCGTCGGCATATGAGTCAAAAGTGGCTTACTTCTGCATCGGTGCCAAAACACGCCAGAGGCCCTTCACCAAGCGACAAGAACGGCCGGCTCTTGGTCGCAATACAACTACGGGTTTGATGTGCAGTATTGGGTAATTTTGGACTAATATTTTCCAATTAGGCCAACCCCGTAGTTTTCACCATAGCTGTATACGTCATGCCAAAGATTGCAATAGCTGGGTTCACCGTGTCTAGGGACATGGACAGCGTCCCGCGCCCAGTTGTGGCAATGAGTGCCACGTCGGTAACAAAGGACTGGGAAAATGCCAAGCATCAGCACCGCAAGGCACAGCTAATTTACTCCGCGCGCGGCATCCTCAACTGTGAAATTGACGATGGTGTCTGGATTGTGCCGCCTCAGTGCGCCATATGGATTCCTGGCGACTTGCCCCACTCGGCGCGGGGGGCTGGTGAAACCGAATGCTATTGTTTGTTCGTCGAGCCCGAAGCCGCACCCGGTCTGCCGAAAACGTGCTGCACCATTTCGGTAACTCCATTGCTCCGCGAGTTGCTACTGAAGGTGGCCGGTGTTCCTGAGTTATACGCTTGGGGAGGCCGAGAAGACCGGCTGATTGCCGCGTTGCTCGACGAGTTGGTGGCGGCGCCAGTAGAGCACTTGCATCTACCCATGCCGCGCGATCTCCGATTGCGCCGCCTCGCGCAAATGATGCTGGATGACCCAACGGACAAAACCTCGAAGGCCGATTGGGCAACTCGTGTTGGCATGAGCGAGCGAAGCATGAGCCGTCTTCTGCTACAAGAACTTGGGATGAGCTTCGGGCACTGGCGTCGCCAGTTGCATGTGATCCTTGCGCTTCAACTTTTGACCAAGGGCCAGAGCGTACAAGCGGTGGCGTTGGATTTGGGTTATGAAAACGCTAGTGGGTTCGTCACCATGTTCCGCAAGGCAGTAGGCAAACCTCCAGCGCGATACCTCTCTGATCGCGCGAGCGGCGCGCAGCCTCCTCCCGTGCACGCAATCATTCTCCGCGGAGAAACACTCCGCTGATTCCATCCGACTGTATTGACCCGGATTGCCGGCTGGGTCGGCGCGGCTCCCATCGGTTGCGGCATGTTCGCTGTCACACGCGCGCCAGGACGCGCTCATGACAGTCAGTTCGCTGGAAGCGTAGCGATTGGCCTAATCGAAAAACAATCTGGCTTAGTTTCGCAATCAATTCTCTGCGCGCCACGGTCAAATAAGGCATCTAAATACAAATGAGTATTGTTTATGCCCGCCATCTCAACTACAGGCGACTCTCTTCAGACACTGGATATACGCGCCAAGCCCTACGACTACCTTCGTCAGGACGGGCCGTTAAAGGGAAACATCAGGATTAAATCCTGCGCCGTGCTCGGCTCGGCGGTGGCTTTTCTCATGAGCGCGCAGGGGGCCTTCGCCGCCCTGCCAGAGCAGATCCAAACCAACGCATCGGGGTCGTCTCAAGAAGAGATACCGTTGCCGGACGTCACGGTAACGAGCCGCATGGTTACGGCGACCACCGAGGGTACTGGCTCCTACACCACGGGCCAGACGACAACTGCTACGAATTTGCCACTGTCGCTTGAAGAAACACCGCAATCGGTCACAGTGGTGACACGCCAGCGCATGGATGACCAGCAATTGAATACGGCGCAGGGCGTGCTGGAAAACACCACCGGTGTCGCGTCGTACCAGTCCGACAGCGAACGGACGAGCTTCTATTCACGCGGTTTTTTGATCAATAGCGTTCAGTATGACGGCATACCCACCGTCGTTGGCAACATTGTCAATGGGAGTGGCATCGGTTCAATCGACACCGCGTTCTATGACCGTGTCGAGGTAGTGCGCGGCGGCTCCGGTTTGCTGACCGGCACCGGCAATCCCTCGGCTGCAGTCAACCTCGTGCGCAAAAGGCCGACTCGTGACTTCTCGGCGTCCGCCTCGCTCGGTGCAGGGAGCTGGGATACCCGCCGGGGAATGGCTGACGTATCGACTCCATTGACACAGGACGGCCGCATTCGCGCGCGCATGGTAGGGACGTACCAAGACGGGCACTCTTACATCGACGGCTATAAGCCCGAGAGGAAAGCGTTGTACGGGATCGTCCAGGCAGACCTGACATCAAACACGACGGTGAGCATGGGCTATGACTACCAGAACATCACGCCGCGGGGCTCGACCTGGGGAGGTTTGCCGCTATGGTTCAGCGACAGCATGCAGGCGGTGTATTCACGCTCCAAGAACTACGCGCAGGATTGGAGCCATTGGGACAATAGGCTCAAGACGGCATTCGCCGAGATCGCGCACCGCTTCGACAACGGCTGGAACTTCCGGGCCGTCGCTAACAAGTACCGTACCGATTTCAATGCCGAACTTCTTGGTTTAGTCGGCCGACCCGATCGTGCCACGGGGCTCGGCTCCAATCCCAACGGAGCCTATCCAGTAGCGCTCGCCTCTGAAGGCCGTAGCCGTCAAAACACCTTCGACGTGATGGCGAGCGGCCCCTTCGAGCTGTTGGGGCGCCAACATGACCTGGTGGTGGGGGCAACGAGTTCGCGCCGTACGGCCAGTCAAGAAGATATAGCGCCTTTCTACGCTGGCTTCGCGCCGGTCAATGTCTACGACCTGAGCCCGGCCTTTCCACGCCCCAACTTCGATGCGATGGTTTCGATACCGACTCGCACCCAAATCAAGCAAAGCGGTGTCTATAGCGCAACCCGGATATCGCTGTCTGAACCTCTGAACCTCATCGCTGGCGGTCGCTTCAGCAGCTACGAAATTGGCGACAGCGTCAGAGGTATGTCGTTGCACTACAAAAAGAGCAGTGAGTTCACTCCCTATGCGGGCTTGATCTACAACATTGACAAGACCTATTCGGCCTATGTCAGCTATACGAGGATATTCAATCCGCAAACCGACTATCGGGACCGCAATGGCAATGTGCTCACGCCATCCAAAGGAAAAACCAAGGAAATCGGTCTCAAAGGCGCTTACATGGACGGGCGGCTGAATGGAGCGCTAACCTTGTTCCAGACCGAGCTGGACAACGCGGCTCAACTTGTCGCAGGAACCTACACGCCAAGCGGCGCCCAAGTCTATGCAGGTGTGGATGGGACGAAGTCACGCGGGGTTGAGCTGGATTTGCAAGGCGAGCTGGCGCGTGGCTGGAACGTCTACGCAAGTATCGCCAACTTCACGGCACAAGATGGCGGTGGCGCTCGTTTGAATTCGCAAATACCGCGCAGCACGGCCCAGGTTTTCACCACTTACCAGTTGCCCGGGGCGTTGAGCAAGTTGACGCTTGGCGGAGGCGTCAAATGGCAAAGCCGCTTTTACCAGACCCCTAACACTGGCACCACTTCGTTGGGGGGAGAGCAGAGTTCATATGCCCTCGTGTCACTGGTAGCACGTTACGCCATCACAAATAAGGCCAACGTGGCCGTCAATGTCAACAACGCGTTCGATAAGAAGTACGCGCTACAAAAAGGCAATTTCGACACCGTAAGTTATGGCGCACCACGCAGTGTGATGGTGACGCTGGACTATAGGTATTGACTTGCCCGTAGGCACGCGAATCACCCGTTGGAAATCCCCAGACAAACAACTATTGAACCTCGAGAAAGTTTCTATGTCCCTTCGCCCCCCGCTACGCCCCGCCCAAGACCTGGCAACGAACAACTCAAACAAGGTCGCCTTGTGCTGGTTGACGACAGCCGCGGGTGCTGTTCTTTTTGTGACTTTCCAGCTGTTCTTCTACGTAAACGACTTCGTGAGAGCGCAGGGAGCAACGTCGGCGATTACGTTTGAGCCAAGCGTACTGTGGATGTTTTCCGCGTTCTATGGTGCCTGGATCGTCACGGTGCTGCTCGCACTGATGGGAACACGCGCGACTCAGTGGGCTGCCCTGATCCTCGGCACCCTGCTTGTTGTACTGAATACCCTAGGAGGGATCTCCGACGGGTTACGCGACGGCTGGCATGTTGCCTTCTCAGCCGTGTTTTTCATCTCGTTGCCTGGTGTGTTCGCCATTGCGGCCACCTGGCGTTTCATCAAAAGTAAAGGAAACCGCCATGGTTATGAATAGTTCTGACTTCCCTTTGGTCTGGATGGATCTTACGCAAGAACCTGGACATGATCATCAGAAGGACTTCGACGAGTTCGAGGCCAATTTGCGGCGCGGAGAACCCTTCGTTCTCTTAACCGATACCGTACCAACTGTTGAAGCCCATGAACACTTGCCGCAAGAAAAGAAACGTACCGCACTTTGGATGAAAAAGCACAAGGTTGAATTGCGAAGACTGGTTCTGGCAATGATCATGGTCGAGTCCAACTCTGCAAAACGTCTGGGCTACAAGGCATTCGCGGCCGTCTTCGCCAAGTTCTGGGGCTACCCTTTACTTCTTGCTGAGTCACGTGAGCAAGCCGTGGAGATGGCCAGAGAACTGCTTCCGCAAGAAGTAAGGTAACGCCTCATAACCTGCTCAAAATCTTTTGAGCAACAGAGCCAAGAATGCCAAGTGGATGAACTGCAAGCTGGTGTTCAGTAGCCTCTCGCAGTTCTTCCACAACCGCCTGTTCTTCTCCAACCACGCAAAGCTGCGCTCCACCACCCAGCGCTGGGGTATCACCTTGAACGTATGCAGTTCACTGCGCTTGGCAATTTGCGCGCTGACGTGTCCGCCCAGAATCTCTTGGACGCCCTGTGCGAACGGCTTGCCCACGTAGCCGCTGTCACACAGCAGCGCTTGCACCCGGCTCAAAGCAGATTTGCAGCGCTGCAATGCCTGCAAGGCCCCCTTGCGATCTGTCACTTCTGCCGTGGTCACTGCAACTGCGTGCGGTAGCCCCTGCGTATCCACCGCAATGTGGTGCTTGATGCCCGAGACTTTCTTGCTCGCGTCATAGCCCTTCAAGGTCGCCGTGTCTGTGTTTTTCACGCTCTGCGCGTCCATGATCAAGAACGCGCTTGAGGCGCTGCGCTCCAGTCTCTCTCGGGTCGCCCCTACCTGATTTTTTAGCCTGCTCCAGCAGGCTGCCACCCTCACGCGGCTCACTCCAGATGGCAAAGTACGCATGCACCGTGCGCCACTTGGGGAAGTCGCTGGGCAGCGCCCGCCACTGGCAACCGGTGCGCAGCGAATAGAGCACTGCGCAGAACACCTCATGCAGATCAACACTGCGTGGGCGGGTGCTCTAGCGGGCACTCTCCAGCAAGGCGCGGATGGGTTCAAACTGCTCGGGGCTGATGTCGCTGGGGTACTTGGCTCTCATGGAGCCCGCAGCTTAGCGTCGGCCAGCTACCAACGATCATTTTGGAAAGATTTTGAACAGGTTCTTAGAACCTTATATGGACGCTCCGAATAAGCCAAGCAGCGTTGCACGACGGTACCAGAGCGACATCAGTGGCGAATAATTCGAGACCATCAAGCCAGTACTGGAGAGCGAGCGCAGGAGGACCGCACCGCGCAGGGTCGGAGTGGTGAATCAAGCTGCTTCGTGCTGACGAGCGTACAGCGCCTGTTCAAGCGCGTCGAGACGAAGTCGGTGTACCTTGAACTGCTGAGCAAAAGACATATTCAGATTGCATCCGGGTTGGCGCAGTGGCGACGAATCCAACCCAAGGGTTTTCCCTGTCCTCCACTGAAAGCGCTTAGAAAGCAACGGTCTCTTAAGGTACTCCGACACGCCCTTTACACCGGAGACCTCTATGAAAATCGCATCCGCTTTTACATTTTTTGGCTCGTCCCTTTTTTTGACCGCCGCTCTGGCGGGTCCACTGGACAAGACTGAATGCATTGCCCCTGCCAAGCCCGGCGGCGGCTTTGACCTTACCTGCAAGCTGGTCCAAAGCGGGCTGCTAGACGGAAAGCACATTGCGGACCCCATGCGCGTGACCTACATGCCCGGTGGTATCGGTGCCGTGGCCTACAACACTGTCATTGCGCAGCGTCCTGACCACGGCAACGCAATCGTCGCCTTCTCAGGCGGCTCGCTGCTGAACCTTGCGCAGGGTAAGTTCGGTCGATACACCGAGAATGACGTGCGTTGGCTCTCAGCCATTGGCACGGATTACGGCGCCGTAGTCGTTGCAGAGAACTCGCCATACAAGACACTAGCCGATGTCATGAAGGCCATGAAGGCCGACGCAACGAAGGTCGTGCTGGGCGCTGGGGGCACGATTGGAAGCCAGGACTGGATGAAGGCCGCGCTGCTGGCACGAGCGTCCGGCGTCAACCCAAAAATGATGCGTTTCGTGGCGTTTGAAGGCGGCGGCGAAGCTATGACGGCACTGCAGGGCGGTCATATTCATGTGTTCACGGGCGACGCTGCGGAGACTAGCCAGCAGCAAAAAGCTGGGGCCAAGGTGCGTGTGCTCGCAGTGATGTCGGACAAGCGGCTCTCTGGCGACCTGGCAAACATTCCAACGGCGAAGGAAGCAGGCGCTGACATCGAATGGCCCATCGTGCGCGGCTTCTATCTTGGCCCGAAGGTATCCGACGCAGACTACGGCGTTTGGAGCGACACCTTCAGCAAGATGATGGCTACTCCGGCCTACGACAAGCTGCGCACGGAGCGAGGTCTGTTTCCCCTGGCACTCGTCGGAAAGGACGTGGACGCCTATGTGAAAAAGCAGGTCGCGGACTACCGAAAGCTGGTTGAAGAATTCGGCCTGAACGTCGCAAAGTAAGTCATGTCGGACCGAATCCTTGGCTGCCTGTGCGTCGCCATAGCGGCGTGCATGGCCTGGTCTGCGCAGGGCTATGCCGCGACATTCTCGTATGAGTCTGTCGGGCCACGCGCGTTTCCACTCTTGTTGTCGGCACTCTTGGCAGCTGGCGGGCTGTGGCTGGTGCTGAAGCCTGCGCCGGGGCACCCATACGCAGGGCTGCCTCTAAAGCCTCTGCTTTTTTGTGCGGGCACCATTTTGCTTTACGCATTTGCATTCGAGGCGATTGGTTTTCCGCTGGCCACAACGATCATGGCGGTTCCCGTGGGCATGGCCTTCGGAGGAAAGCCACTTCACTGCCTGGTCGCAGGAGCGATCCTGGGCGTTGGCTCGTACTTTATGTTTGACCGCCTGCTGGACGTCGTGCTCCCCGCCGGCTGGTTGGCCCCACTGCTTCAAGGTTCGTAATGGACGTCCTCAGTCATCTGCTATCCGGCTTCGGTGTAGCGCTATCTCCCACCAATCTGTTCGTGGCCGCGCTCGGCTCCCTCATTGGGACGGTGGTGGGCTTGCTTCCTGGGCTTGGCCCCATCAACGGCGTCGCCATCCTGATGCCATTGGCATTCGCCATGAAGCTGCCGCCAGAAACCTCTTTGATTCTTCTGGCAGCTGTCTACATCGGATGCGAATACGGAGGGCGTATTTCTTCCATTTTGCTCAACGTACCAGGTGACGCCGGGGCTATCATGACCGCGCTTGATGGATACCCAATGGCGCGGCAAGGCCGAGGCGGTGTTGCGCTATCCATATCGGCATGGAGTTCTTTTGTTGGCTCCATGGTTGCAACCGTCGGCATAGTCCTGTTTGCGCCGCTTCTCGCGGGATGGGCGCTGTCATTCGGCCCGGCCGAGTACTTCGCCCTGATGTGCTTTGCATTCGCCTGTGTGGCCGGTCTGATGGGGGATGCTCCAGTGAAAGCGGGCATCGCAGTCATCATTGGACTATCCCTTTCGTGCGTAGGTCTGGATTCGAATTCCGGTGTGTACCGATTGACAGGGGGAAGCATTAACCTGTCCGACGGTATCGAATTCGTCGTGGTGGTCATCGGTGTTTTCTCGATCAGCGAGATTTTGCTCATGATTGAGAGCCACGTTGCCAAGGGCGAACGGATCAAAGACACCGGGCGCAAGATGTTCTCGAAAGCCGAGTTCAAAGAAACGTGGTGGTGCACGATGCGATCCAGCGTGGTCGGCTTCGTCGTGGGTGTCCTGCCTGGTGCCGGAGCCACTATCGCAAGCGCGATGACATACACCATGGAGAAAAGGCTGACTGACAAGAACGGTACATTTGGCAAGGGTGACATCCGGGGAGTAGCTGCTCCGGAAGCGGCGAACAACTCCGCCGCTACAGGCTCCTTCATCCCGATGCTCACTCTCGGAGTTCCTGGTTCCGGTACGACGGCTGTGATGATGGGTGCACTCTCGCTCTACAACATCACGCCGGGGCCTGCGCTGTTCACTCAGCAGGCAGATCTGGTTTGGGGATTCATCGCTTCGCTTTTTCTGGCCAATGTAATCTTGCTGGTGATGAACATCCCCATGGTGGGCATCTTCTCCAAGCTGCTATCAGTCCCGAACTGGCTGCTGGTACCCAGCATCCTCTGCGTGAGCGCTGTCGGCGTGTACTCCGTCCACGCCACGACGTTCGACCTGGCACTCATGACTGCACTAGGGTTTTGCAGCTACCTGCTGCGCAAGCAAGGTGTGCCGATGGCGCCATTGATTCTCGGATTCGTACTGGGGGGGTTGATGGAGCAGAACCTTCGCCGGGCTCTCTCCATTACGAACGGTGACACGTCGATTCTGTTCGAGAGCCCAATATCCGTGGTGCTATGGGTTTGTGCAGCGTTAATGCTCTGCGTTCCTCCATTGGTCCGCATGATGAGTCGTTCCAAGGAAGTACCCGCGGCGAACTGAAACGTGCCAGCAATCAAAAGTGTGCTGCGGCGTTCCCACGTCCGGCACACTTTTTTATTGGATGTGCATGCACTCGCACAATTTGGTGTCGACATCAGACGACAGCGCAACTTACTGGACCCCGGCGTGGGGCGCTACGCAGGGAAACTCCATGCGAGCCATGAGCCCTCCCTCGTTGGGCTCCCGCAGCAACTCGAAGCTTCCTTGGTGCCGCTGGACAATTGAGTTGACGATCGCCAAACCCAGCCCCGACCCAGTGCCCTGCGAATTGCTTGCGCGAAAGAAGCGCTCAGTTGCATGGGAAAGCTCTTCCGCGAGCATTCCGGGACCGCTATCGCTGACCGACAACACGACCGAGTTAGCGCTGCTGAAAAGTTTTACGGTAACGCGGCCTGCACGGGGTGTGTACTTGAGAGCGTTGTCGATCAAGTTAGAAAGCGCCTCTTCTATGAGACTGTAGTGCCCTTGAATCTCGGCAGGTAGAGACGAGGCCTCGTAGCCAAGGTCGATTTTCTTGCTACGGGCTTGAGTCCACCACCGTTTGGTGACGTCGCGCGCAAGCACGTCCAAATCGATCCTTTGCGTGGCAATCTCCAAAGTGTCTGCGCGAGCAAGGGCGAGCATCTGATTGGTCTGTCGCACTGCATGCTTTAGCTGCTCCCGCAGGGCAACCAGGGCACCTCGCATACTTTCAATGTCGGGCGCTCGCTGCGCAAAAGCGACCTGGGTCAGCAAAGTGCTCAAAGGGGTGCGCAGCTGATGCGATGCATCATCAACAAACCTACGCTGCCCCTCCAAAAGCTCCCTGTACCGGTAGATATGCTGGTTCATTGCTTCCACCAAAGGGAGCACATCGCCAGGGACACGGCTGATATCAACCGGGGAAAGGTCGGAGGGAGCACGCGACCTCACCTCTTGCCGCAGCTGACGCAGAGGTCGCAGGGACCATGCAACGGCCGCAGCCACCGCGCCTGCAGCGAGAGCAGCTAAAACAGCATCCTGGGCCACAGCATTGATGATGAACTGTCGACTGAATTGATCTCGCGATGCAAACGGCTCAGCAACCTGAATCACTAGACGCCGATCTCTGCTGCCACCGACGGGGTTCGCCAGCGGACGGACATAAGTGCCTATCCGGACCTCTGCTCCAGCGTACTCTACCGTGGCAAAGTACGGATGCCGGTCACGCAATACCTCTGTTGGAAGTGGCAAATCAGGGTTTCCGATTTCGACCAGTCCGTCCAAGGTGGCAACACGGTAGAAAACGTGTCCGCTGGCCGTGAGCTCAAAGAACTCAAAAAGCACATAAGGCAGCTCTACGGCAAGCCCGCCGCTCTCGGTAGACACATTGGCATCGATCGCTTTAATGGCACCGAACAACGAGCGGTCAAATGCCGCATTGACTGCTAACTTAGCCGTGTGCCAAGTCAGCCATACCTGGATGAGGCTGCCGACCATTACCCCTGCCAGCAGCACCACGATGAGCGTGCGGCGCAGGCTGACCCGGTGAAGGGAATCAAAGTTCATATGCAGACTTCTAGAAGGTACCCGAGGCCCCGTAGCGTCGAGATTTGAACGCCTGTACCGGCAAGCCGCTTGCGAAGGCGATGGACCAAAACCTCGACGGCCTCAGGATGGACGTCGCTGTCGTCAGGAAAAACGCGTTCGAGAAGTTCTCGTTTGGTCAGCGGTTCACCACCGCTTTGAATGAGCGTTCGGAGTACCGCATGTTCTCTCGCTGTGAGAGAAAGTGGCTCGTGCGCAACCTCAAAACGCTTTGACATTGAGTCGAAAGACAGCGTGCCACAAACAAATCGTTTGAGATCGCGGCCTTTTGCGCGGCGAACAAGCGCTAGCAACCGCGCCTCCAACTCCTCTACCTCAAAAGGCTTTGCAAGAAAGTCATCGGCTCCAGCTTTCAATGTCGAGACACGCTCGGCAAGCGTGTCTCGTGCAGTCAGGATCAGGATGGGTACTGGATCATCATCATCACGCAGGCTCTGGAGCACATCTTCTCCAGCAAGACCCGGGAGGCCTAGATCAAGAATGAGTGCGTCATACCGGGTGCTGCGTAGCGCACGTCGAACAAGACGTCCATCGGCAACCCAGTCGACCTCGTTATCACCTAGTGCCAGGGTGCGGACAAGCCAGTCGGCAAACGCGGATTCGTCTTCTGCAAGTAGAAGTTTCATGCTGCTTTCATTATTTGCTTGGGCATTCGCTCACAGATTGTCTCGAAGTAGTCGCACCTATTCAGCTTGGTGGAAACCCTCGTGGATCGAGAGCTGTTTCGAAAGCGAGATGAAAGCTCCATCAGCCTATCGTGGAACCAAATTCCTGGCGAACTTCTTGCCAGGCAACCAAGGAGACAAATCATGAAAACACAACATTGCTTGAGTGCAGTCGTGACGGCGTGCCTCGTTCTGGGAGGTATCGCTGCTTGCGGTGGCGGCAACGATTCTTCTGCCGGAAACGGTGGGCCGAAAAACGTACGAATGACATGGTTCGGAGTGACGAACTGGCATTACCAGATTGGGGATCTGGGCATCCTCCTTGACGGCGCCGTGGGGTATCCCGCACGTGATCCAAACCCAGCCATGGTCACGCGTGTTCACGACGCGCTCAAGCTCAAAGGCGATGTGGACGTGGTGCTATTGGGTCACTTGCACGGCGACCATTCGGTAGACACGCCTGAGTGGGCAAAGCAAACAGGGGCGCAGTACTATGGCTCGAAGGCAGCATGCGCGGAAGCTGTGACTTATGGTATCTCTGGAGATAAGTGCACCTCGCTTTACGGAGGTGAAAAGGTCCAGTTGAATGAACATGTGGCTATGCGCGTTGTCAGGTGGGTTCACAGCATCGGCTGCGGTCTACTTCAGAACGGAGGAGGAATAGAGACCTTCGGCTACCTGTTCACAGTCAAAACTCCGGACAAGACTCTTACGTGGTATGTCACCGACTCCGGCGCAGGCGGCAGAGACCTCACCACCGATCAAATTGATACGGATGGCGTGAACCGGGGCGCGCCATTGACCAATCTTGCGAAAGCAGTGCGCGATGCCAACATCGACGGCTTTGAAGTCTGGCAAGGTGGCCCGGAATCGAGAGTGGTGAACCAAGCCCGAACGGTTATCCCTGCCTTCGGCGTCAAGACCTTCATGCCACACCACTACGGCGCACGCGGCGGCTTCAACATCACGCAAGGTCTTCACTACCCTTACTCAGAAGATGAGATGCCAGAACTCAAGAAGTTCTTGGCCTCTAACAACGTGCCCCAGCTCTACTCGACGAACTACTTCGATGCGTACGTCTACGACTCTACCGGCATCCGCGCCGATGGCAATGCTGAAGTGAAGGCTGCCATGGGGTTACCCGCAAATGGGATAGGCCCTGGGCCCCAGGGAACCAACCCTCGCGCTGGCGACATGGAGTGTCCGGGAGATTGATTGGAAACGGAGCCCAAGGACGTACTCAGGCGCACGTCGTGACCAGTGCGCCTCACTATCAAATGGAATAGCGATGCTTATACATACAACCTTGCAAGCGCTCTTGGCAACCTGCGCACTTGCCGCAATAGCGGCGTCGATGCCAGTTTATGCACAGTCCATAAAGGGTGGAGAGATTCAGTGGGAGCAACTGGCCAAAGCCACGGCCAAAGCCAGGAATGGAACCATTGAGGTCACCTATCCAGCAGTCCTCCTTCCTTACAACGGAAAGCATGTGACCATCACTGGGTTCATGGTGCCGCTTGAAGCCAAGGCTTTACAGAGCAGATATCTGTTGACCCAGAAGCCACAAGATTGCGAGTTCTGCTTGGAAGGCGGGCCAACTTCATACATTGACGTCCATGGCTCTCCGCTCAAGTTTAGCCAACAGCCAATGACATTGATAGGACGACTTGAGCTTCTCCAGAAAGACCCGCATGGCATTTATTACAGATTGATGGAAGCCAAGCTTGATAAGAAGTGAGGCCTGTGCCAACTCCTCTGCGTCTCTGAGACTTGGGGTCCCAGCCAACATAGGCGCGTACGGCGCTGGTCACCGTCAGCGGGCGCAGCTTACCCGCCTGGATGTGGCCCAGGGACGAAGCCACATTGGCAAAGAACAGCGGCACCTGCCCACCCATCACGTCGTTCATGGCAGGACCGCCCCCACGGTAGGGAATATGTGACAGCCGCACGTCCGTACGCTCTGCTAACAACGTCCTGGCCAGATGCTGGGCCGAACCATTGCCGGCCGATGCATAGGCCATGTCCTCGGGCTTGGCTTTGGCGCGTGCAATGACTTCCTTGACGGAGTTGACGCCAAAGCCTGGGTGGCACACCAGCACATTCGGCAAGGTCGCCAACACGGCCAGTGGCACAAAGGCGGTGTTGCTGTCGTAGGGCAGCTTGGGATACAGCGATGGATTGACGGCGAACGACGATGCATCGAGCAGCAGTGTGGTGCCATCCGGCGTCGCGCGGGCCACGGCAGATGCGGCCAGCTGGCCGCTGGCGCCGGGCTTGTTGTCCACCGCCACGCCCGCCCCAGCGCCTCGGCCGGCCACGACGCCATCGCCCACCTCGAACAGCCAGATCTCGACGTCATGTTCTTCCTGCCGACACAGCGGCAGCAAAGACGGTAGGCGCGAATGCTTGCTGCCGTCTGACAAGGCGATACGCAACTGACCGTGAAAGCCATTGGCTGCCGCTTTTACAATGACGGGGGCGTGCTGCATGCGTATGGAGATATCAGCAAACCAAGGAAGCAGTTGAGTTCGCAAAACGCCCAGTGATGGCATTCACTGTCTGCTCTCGATCGCAGCAGTCGTTCGACGACTCCAGGCTAAACGTCAGCAACCAGCCTATATCGGTAGTTGGCAAATGCGCCCCGGCCTCTAACTCCCCTTGAGATTCTGTCTTCAACACATGCTCATCACTGTCCATGGAAGCCTTGGCCGCGTAACAAGGAACAGCAGTCAAAGACACGCATTAAATCGCCCATTGACCCAACGCTAGCCAGCTCCCATCACCCCGCAACCCGCATCAACTCAGCCTTCGACAAAATCACACACCGCTGGCGGGTCTGCTGGTACTTGCGCAATGCGGCGTCCTGGATGCGTTCGATGTTGCGGCCCACGGCCTGGGCCAGGGATGCAAAAGCGCCGTGCACGCCCAGGGTGTGCTCCAGCATGGCGCGGTCCAGGCGGACGGAGAGGTCGTGGCCTTGGGCGTCCAGGTTCACGATGATGAGGCCGGGTTGCGCTGCATCGGAGACGATCTGCATCATGGTCGGGGAGATAAATTCGAAGTGAATAGGAAGGTTGTGCCGATGAGCTGTTGCCGCTCGACTCGGACACACGAAGCCCGCAACTTTAGGGACACCTGAGGCCACCGCTTGTAGGACCGCAACGGAACCCGCTCACAAGTGGCGCATGTGTGGCTGAATAGGCGCATGGAGAGCAGCGATGAACCGGTGCTTCATTGCCACCCCCATGCAACGCGTCTACCCACGCAGTTCCGTCTTCAACACCTTGCCGTAGCTGTTCTTCGGCAACCCTTCCACCCACCGATACACCTTCGGCCGCTTGAACCGCGCGATGTGCTCCCCGCACAGCGCATCCAGCACCGCATCCCCCACCGGCCCGCCCTCGCCCGCCACCAGGTAGGCCACCACCACCTCGCCCCACTCGGCATCCCGCTGCCCCACCACGGCCACCTCGCGGACCTGGGGGTGCAGCAGCAAAACCTCTTCCACCTCGCGCGGGTAGATGTTGCTGCCGCCGGAGATGATCACGTCCTTCGACCGGTCCTTCAGGGTCAGGAAGCCATCGGCATCCAGCACGCCCAGGTCTCCCGTGTGCAGCCAGCCGGCCTGCAGCGTGCGGGCCGTCGCGTCGGGGTTGTTCCAGTAGCCGGGCATGACGGTGTCGCCGCGCACCAGCACCTCGCCGGTGTCGCCGGCGGGCATGGGCTGGCCTTGGGCGTCGGCCACGCGCACCTCCACCAGCGACTGCGCCACGCCGACCGAGGCCATGCGGTCGGCCCAGCGGGGGTGGGTAGTGTCGGCCAGGTGCGCGCGTGACAGCGCGGTGATGGTCATGGGGCTTTCGCCCTGGCCGTAGATCTGCACGAAGCGGTCGTTGCCCATCACGGCCATGGCGGTGCGCAGGTCGTCGGCGTACATGGGGCCGCCGCCGTAGACAATCGTTTTGAAGCCCGACACGTCGGCACCTGTGGCGCGCACATGGTCCACCAGGCGGTGCACCATGGTGGGCGCGGCAAACAGGGTGAGCTGGCCCACCGATGCGGCCAGCTGCACCAGTTCGGCAGGGTCGAAGCCTCCGGACATGGGCACCACGTGCCGCCCGCCGCGCAGCACCTGGGCGTAGTTGTACAAGCCCGCGCCGTGCGACATGGGCGCGGCGTAGACCATGGCGTCGCCGGGCACCACGTCGTCCACGTCGGTGAAGTAGCAGGCCGTCATGGCCAGCAGGTTGCGGTGGGTCTGCATCACGCCCTTGGGCCGGCCGGTGGTGCCCGATGTGTAGAACAGCGATACGATGTCGTCCGGGGCGCGGTCGTGCACGGGCATCGGCGCACCGTGCTGCTGCACGGCGTGCAGGTAGTCGGCAGAGCCCAGCACCAAGGTGGCTGCAGGGTCGGCGCCCGCATCACGCGCGGCGCGGTGCAGGGCGTCGGACACCAGCACCACGCGCGCGCCGGAGTCGGCCAGCACGTAGGCCAGCTCTTTGGCGTGCAGCTTGTAGTTGACGGGCACGTGCACGGCGCCGGCCCACACGATGGCGTGCAGCGCCTCCAGGTACTCGGGCGCATTGGCGGCGTAGATGGCGACGCGGTCGCCGGTCAGCACGCCGTAGCGTGTGCGCAGGCTGGCGGCCAGCGCGGCGGTGCGGGCGCCCAGGGTTTGGTAGTCGAAGAGCACTTGGTCGCCCTGCAGCACGGCAGGCTGGTGGGCGTGCAGTTGCGCGCTGCGGCGCAGCAGGTGGGCGATGTTCATCGGGTGGCGCCCCGCGCGCTGGGCGTGGTGGTGCCTGCCCTGCTGGTGCTGCCCTTACTGCCCGTATTGCCCGTAACGCTGGTATCGCTTGCCCTGCTGGTCGTCGCCGCTTGCCGCACGCCTTGCCTCCTTGCATTGAGACAGCCACTGTACGCAAGCCGCGCCCAAGCGCACAGCCGATCAACTACGCAAGGGGAACCCCGGGTGAGCCACAGGGCTGGCAGCCGGTGCCCCGATGCACCTGGTTACCAGATGGCTGCAAGTCCCCACAAGCCGTGGCGTTGAAAGCGCGCGCCCTAGACTGCACCTGACTCCGCACGCCACCCGTAGCCCCTTCTAGCTAGGGCAGCGTGCCAACCCCCTTAATTTCACGGCCTTGCAGGCCCGCACCGCATGACTCCAGAACAGCAAAAATCCATTCTCACCATCGCCTTGCTGGCCGCGTTTGCGGACGGCACCAAGGACGACGCCGAGCGTGAAGAGATCCGCCGCATCGCCCAGTCCCTCGCAGGCGACAGCGGCATGGCCGACCTGCCGCGCATTTACCAGGACGTGCTGCTCAAGCGCACCACGGTGCAGGCCGCCGCCGCCGCACTGACCGACCCCGGCCAGCGCCAGCTGGCCTATGAGATGGCCGTGTGCGTGTGCGATGTGGATGGGCGCCAGACGCCTGCGGAGGCGCAGTTCCTGGCCACGCTCAAGTCTGCGCTGCAGCTGGGCGCGCAGCAGACCGCCGCCTTCGAGCACGAGGCCGATGCACTGGTGGACGTGGCCGAAAAAGCGCCGCCCTCTGCCGTGCCCTGGGGCGTGGCGGGTGCTGCGGCCACCGGTGCTGCGGCCTATGCAGCCGCTGCGTCAGCGCCTTTTTCTTCTCCTTCTTCTTCGTCGTCCTCGTCGCCTGCATCCATGCCTGTGCCGGTGGCCGTGCCCGCAGGCCCGGGCGACGCCGAGCTGGACAAGTCCATCCTGAACTACGCGATGCTCAACGGCGCGCTGGAGCTGCTGCCGCAGTCGTGGGCGTCGATGGCCATCATCCCGATGCAGGTGAAGATGGTCTACGGCATCGGCAAGGCGCACGGCGTGGAGCTGGACCAGGGCCACATCAAGGAGTTCATCGCCGCGGCGGGCGTGGGCATGACGTCGCAGTACCTGGAGCAGTTTGGCCGCAAGCTGCTGGGCGGCCTGCTGGGCAAGGTGGCGGGCCGCACCATCGGGGGCGTGGGCAGCGCGGCCACCGGCATGGCGTTTTCTTTTGCCACCACGTATGCGCTGGGGCAGGTGGCCAAGCGCTACTACGCGGGCGGCCGGGTGATGAGCACCGCCATGCTGCGCGACAGTTTTCAGAACCTGCTGGGCCCGGCCAAGCAGATGCAGTCGCAGTACCTGCCGCAGATCCAGCAAAAGGCGGCCACGCTGGATGCCGGCAAGATCATGGCGATGGTGCGGGGCGGCTGAGGCGGGGGCAGAGCGGCTGCAGCACGCCGCTCCTATTTTGATAGCTGCTAGCGCTTGCCCAGAAAGCGGTAGCGGCCATTTCTTATCCAATCCTGCGGCAGCGCCACCCCAGCGGGCCTGCTGCCGCAGCGCTGCCAGCCCCCACCGCGGGCGCCGCCCTGGTACCGCACAGGCGCTGCGCGCCCGCAACACGCGGTGAATGCGCGCCAGTGCATGACAGAATCAGGCATGCGCGCCACCACGGACTTTGCAGACTCCCTCATCCCCGCCATGTCGCTGGACTCCCCGTCCGACAACGCCATGACGGCGCTGTACCGCGTGGCGCTGGGGCCGGTCAACACCGACTACTACCTTCCCGTCTTCGCCCGCTTTGACACCGCGGGCCGCACCACCACCACCTGGAACTGGGCAGCCAGCTTGTGCACTTTGAACTGGATGGTGTTCCGCCAGGTGTGGAGCGGCGCGCTGGCCTATGTGGCCGTGGCCGAGGGCCTGGCGCTGCTGGTGTTTGCGCTGGGCCGCCAGTTCTTGAACTGGCCGCAGGGCGTGGAACTGGGCGTGCTGGCCGCGTTTGCCATGCTGGCGTTCACGGTGCCGGGCCTGTATGGCAACGCCATCCTGCACGCCGACGTGCGCCGGCGCATCTCGCGCGCGCTGGCCGCGTCGCGCACCGTGCCCGAGGCCTGCGCGCTGCTGGAGCAGCGGGCCAGCAGCCGCAAGCGCCTGCAGGCCATCGTGGGCGTCAATGTGGCCCTGGCCATCATCGCGGTGGCGGCGTACCTGACGCTGCCCGGGGCAGGGTTTCACAACGAGGCCGACACGTCGATGACGCCGGCCGTGACCGTGGCCCAGGCGTCATCGGCAGCGGCCGCTGCGGCATCTGCGGCGTCTGCCCAGGCGGCGGCCCAGCCCCCGGCGGCCGAGCCAGCACCCGCGACACCCGCGCCCACGCCTGCCGCCGCCATGGCCACCGCCAGCGGTGCACCTGCGGCGACGGCCCCGGCACCCGCGCCCGCATCCATGCCGGCAACCGCGCCGGTACCAGCAGCGCCCGCCGCCAAGGCCCAGCCACCAGCCACCGCGCCGGCAGCCCCTGCCACGCCAGCGGCGCCCACCGCAAACAAACCCGCCAACGACAAGGCCAGCGCCCCTGCGGCTTCGCCCGCGCCAGCATCAGCGCCTGCCAGGAGCGACAAAGCCCAGGCCACTGCCGCCGCCACAGCCGCTGCGACCGCCGCCGCCAAGGCCGACGCACCCGCACCGAAACCTGCACCTGCCTCCAAACCCGCCCCAGCGCCCGCAGCCCCGGCCAGCAAGGCAGACGCTGCAACCACCAAGGCTGCGGCCAAGGCCGCCAGCAAGCCGGCGCCAGCCCCCGAGCGCGCCACCCGCGCCGCAAAGGCTGGCGGCGCCAAGCCTGCGGCTGCCGCATCCGGCGCCGCCGCCGCAGCGGCCTCCGAGGCCGCCAGCGCACCGCTTGCCACCGTGGGCAGCGCGGCGGGTTACTACATCAACGTGGGCCTGTTCGCCGAAGAGGCCAACGCGCGCAAGACGCAGGCGCGGCTGCTCAACGAAGGGCTGCCTGCCTTCCGGCAGGAGCTGAACAACGCCAAGGGCCGCCGCATCCGCGTGCGGGTGGGCCCGTACGACAGCCGGGCGCAGGCGGCCGCCGCGGCCGAATCCATCCGCGCGATGGACCTGGACGCGGTGGTCTTCAAGCAGTAGGTTTGCGGCGGTAACGGTCAGCGGTAGCGGCAGGCAGCGACCCGTGTCACCCGCCCGCTGCCCGCGCTGCGGTGGAGAACAACGCTGGCGGGTGAGCGCAGATGGCGCCCAGGGGTGCGCTGTCCTACGCGGGCCGCGGCGCGTCGCCGACTTACCCGGCGGTATCGCGGCGATACGCTGGCTGCATACCCAACGCCCTGCCTGCGCCACCATGCCACACCACGCCCACCGCCACCCCTCCCGCACCCGCTGCCTGGCCCTGGTCACTGCGGCCGCCATCGGCGGCGCCTTGCTGGTGTCGGCCTGCGCGCCGTGGCGCATATTCACATCGGTGGACCTGGCCAAGCAGGCCCAGCCCTACACCGCGCAACCCGCGCAGCCCAGCCAGCGGCTGCTGGTCGTGGGCGACAGCACGGCCCTGGGCACGGGGGCCAGCAGCCCCGCCGACAGCCTGGCGGGCCTGATCGGCAAGGCCCACCCGCAGTGGCGCATCGACAACCTGGCCGCCAACGGCGCCAAGTTCGGCGACGTGGCGCAGCAGCTGCAGGGCGCCGAGGCGGGCTACGACATGGTGCTGGTGCTGGCCGGCGGCAACGATGTGATCCGCCTCACCACCCAGAAGACACTGCGCGCCAACCTGGAGCAGACCGTGGCGCTGGCGCGCGAAAAGGGCCGCACCGTGGTGCTGATGCCCTGCGGCAATGTGGGCCATGCGCCGTTCTTCGTACCGCCGCTGTCGTGGGCCATGTCCAGCCGGTCCGAGCGGCTGCACGCCATGGTGCAGGAAGTGGCCGCGGCCAACCAGGTGCGCTACGTGCGCCTGCTGCGCCCGCGCGATGAAGACCCCTTCGTGCTGCGCAGCGACGAGCTGAACGCCGCCGACGGCCTGCACCCCAGCAGCGCTGGCTATGCGCAGTGGTACCAGGAGCTGGTGGCCCAGGGCGGCCTGGCTCCCGCCACGGCAGGCGCCACCGCCACCCCGGCTTCCGAATAACCCCCTGTGCCGCCGCCCGGCGCGGCGGGAGGCGGGCGGTTCAACCAGGCCCCGAGCTGTCCGTGCACGCCTCGGCACTGCCTTGTGCACTGCCTTGCGCACTGCCATCACCACCCACGTCGGCCACCCAGGCCCTGACCTGCTCCACCACCCAGGCTCCGTCATCCAGCGGCAGGTCGTGCCCCGCACCGGGGTGCAGCCGCAAAGGTACCTGCCAGGCCTGCGCGATGGCGATGGAGCACCGCACATCCACCAGCCCGTCGCGCTGGCTGGCGAGCATCAGCACGCGCTGCAGCGGCGCGGCCACCGGCGCGCGGTAGCGGGCTGCAGCGGCCAGCTGGCGCAGCGCGTTGGCCGGCGACACGGGCCGCGCCCGCCGCACGCGCGCCCACTCGGCCACGGCAGCGCCATGGTCTGCCACGCGGCGGCTGGTCAGGCGCAGCACGGTGTGCTCCATCTGCTCGGGCGACTGCGGCCGTAGCACCAGCCCCAGCAGCGCCGCGTAGTTGCGCGGCCGCAGCCGCTGGTAGAAGGCGCTGAAGGGCTGGAAGCTGGTGTTGATGAGCACGCAGCCCGCCACCTCGTGCGGCGCCACCCGGGCCCATTCGGTGGCCACCATCGCGCCCAGCGACATGGCCAGCAGGTGGTACGGCGGCGCCACGCCCCGGCGTGCCAGGTCGGCGCGGCATGCGGCCACCATGCCCGCCACCGTGGTGGGCGACGGCTGCCGGTGCAGGGCGCCATTGCCCGGCAGGTCCAGCGCGGTCACGGCATGGCCCGGCAGCGCCCGCTCGAAGTCGGCCACAAAGCGGCCCCAGTGCGCTGACTCGCGCGTGAGGCCGCGCAGGAAGATCCAGGTGGGCATCCGTTCCTTTCAACCAACAGTCTGCGGCACAGCGGCTACCGCATCAATACCAGGCCGCCAGCGCATCCGCCCGCCGCTGCGCGCGCTGCTCGGGCGCGGGGGCCCAGCGCGCGTGGCTGCACGCGGCGCGCGACAGAAAGTCCAGCAGCAGCATGTGCCGGCGCAGCACGCGCTGCTGGCGGTGGTCGATCAGCGGGTTGAAGATGCCCCAGCGCGAGAACAGCTGGCGCGGGTTCTTCTTGATCCACAGCCACGAGCCCATCTCCAGCGTCAGCGGCAAGAAGGTGTGGGTCGGCACGTTGCGGCAGGCCTGCAGGTACAGGTGGTCCCACAGGTCGCCGTGCGTCAGGTACTGCGCGCTCTGCGGTTCGATCACGTACGGGTGGTGGCTGTGGGCCTGCAAAAAGATCTCCTGCAGCGCATGCAGCTCGGCCAGGTGCGGGATGGGCTTGCGCGTGTGGGCGAACGGAAACCACAGCCGGTCCTGCACGCCAAAGCCCGAGTGGCAGTCCAGCGCCAGGCTGAAGCTGCGCGGCAGCAGCTCGGCCTCCACCACCTCGCACAGGGCCTGGGCTTCTTCTTCCATGGGCTCGCCCGCACGGCCCCGAAACCACGGCAGGCCCGCGCTGAGGCGCTGGCCGCCCACCCACAGCGGCACGCGGTCCATGGCCTCGACCGGCGCGTTGCGCATCAAGTCCACGCCGCGCGGGTTGGCGCGGGTGGACGACCACATGCCGCCCGGGTTGACGATGGGCATGAACACCAGCCGCACCTGCTCGAGCTGCCGGTGCAGCGTGGCGTCCCAGCGCAGCCGCATCACCACGCTTTGCAGGTAGGCCATCACCACCTCGGTGCCGATGCGCTCCAGGCCGTGCACGCCACCGAAGAAGCCCACCGCCGGAACACCGGGCGCGTCGTTGCCGATGCCGATGGCGTAGATGGGAAGGCTGGGCCCCGCAGGCACCTGCACCTGGCGCACCACCCGCACGTCCAGGTGCGCAGCGCCCTGATCGATGATCTTTTCCAGTGCCAGCAGCTCGGACAGCATGTTTTTCCGGTAAATGGCGGCCCGTGGGGCGCGCACCAGCCGGCGAGCTTAAGCGGGCGCCCGGCCCCGCGATAGCCCCATGCGGGCGGCTGTTGCTATTCACCCCGGTGACGCCAAACCGTCACATTGGCGGGCTAACGTGGCCGCAGTCAACGGGTGGAGGTACACCATGCTCTGGAAAATTCTCGGACTGCAGCGGCTGCTGGATGAGCTCTTCGATCAAGGCTGGGTGCGCTTTGACCTGCCCCGCACGGACGGATGGTTCCATGACGACGCGCCGCTCCCGTCGCAAGACTGAGGCCTACCGCCTCGCGGTGCTGTGCGGCACGCTGGGCTGCGCATTTGCGTGGGGCCTGGTGGAGCTGCTGGCGCTGCAGCGATCGCGCTACCAGCTGTGGCGCGACAGGCACCACACATCGGACGCGCGCCTGCTGCGTTAATCCCCAGCCGCCGCAGCGCGCCCTGCGCAGGCCTCTGCGGCGCCATGAACAGGCCCTGCCCGCGCATGCCGCACGGGCCGCGCCAGCGCTTGACGCGCCCCCGCACAGCGCTGCGCGAACGCTGCTGCAAGAATCCTCAAACCTCTGCGGGTCTTCCATATGCTGGCGCGTTGCGCATACGCACCTAAAATCGCGCGTCCCCTCAAAAAATTGAACAGGGACGTCTCGAAACTCTGAAACAACAAAATCATCATGGCAACTGCGAAAAAAACCCCCGCTGCTCCCGCAAAGAAGGCCGTCGTCAAGGCCGCGGCTCCTGCAGCCAAGAAGGCGGCTCCCGCCAAGAAGGCCGCAGCCCCTGCGACCAAGGCAGCCCCTGCCAAGAAGGCGCCTGCCGCCAAGGCCGCCGCCGTGCCGGCAGCGCTCAAGCCCATCAAGGCAGCGTTCAACAAGACCACGCTGGTCGCCCACCTGGCCGAGCAATCGGGCGTGGAACCCAAGGCCACCAAGGCCGTGCTGGCAGCACTCGAAGCCGCCATCCTGGGCTCCGTGCACAAGAAGGGCTCCGGCGAATTCACGCTGCCAGGCGTGCTGAAGATCGGCCTGCAGCAAGTCGCGGCCAAGAAGAAGCGCTTCGGCAAGGACCCCTTCACCGGTGAAGAGCGCTGGTTCCCCGCCAAGCCCGCATCGGTCAAGATCAAGACCCGCGCGCTGAAGAAGCTCAAGGACGCAACGGCCTGATCAATCAGCCCGCGCTCCCCAGCGACAAGGACCAGATGCCTCCGGGCGTCTGGTCCTTTTTCTTTGTGCGGGCCTGGGGTTTTAGTTGGGCTGGCAGTGCCCCGTGGCCCCGTCGCAGCCCAGGCAGTCCACCTGCAGCACCAAGCCCGCCACCAGCGGCCGCAGGCCCACCTCGGCCGCGCGCAGCTCCAGCTCGTTGCGCAGCTGTGCGCCGGGCAGCGTGGCCGAGCGCTCGCACCGGCGGCAGGCCATGCGCACGTCGGCCGACGGCGGCGGCGCAAAGGGCCGCAGGCGGTACACGGTGTGGCGCCGGTCGCTGCGGTCGTGCAGCAGCACGCCCAGGGTCTGCAGCTCGTGGATGATGCGGTACACCGTGCTGGTGCTCACGTGCGTGCCGCGCAGCAGCATCTGGTGAAACGCCTCGTCCGCGCCGATGCCCGCGCTGCCCGCGGAGTGGATCACCTGCAGCACGCCGATGCGCGCCGTGGTGGGGCGCAGGCCCGCGGTGCGCAGGCGCTGCAGCATGGTCACCGGCTCGTCGGTGGCTGCCCTCATGGCTGCACCACGGTGGCCATGGCGGCCACGCTGTGCGCGACAGCGTCAACATCGGGCTGCCAGCCCCCGCCCAGTGCGCGGTACAGCGCCACCTGCGCCTGCCATTCGGCCTGGTGCAGCTGGGCCGCCATGTCCTGCGCGGCGTACAGCGTGCGCTGTGCATCCAGCAGCGTGAGCAGCGTCTCGGCCCCGGCGCGGTAGCGCGACTGCGCCAGCGTGGCCGCCTGCTGCGCCTGCTGCACCACCTGCGCCTGCGCGGTGCGCTGGGCCTGCGTGCCCGCCACGGCCTGCAGGGCTTGCTCCACATCGCTCACGGCCGCCACGATGCTGGCGCGGTACTGCGCCAGCAGCTCGGCCTGGCGCGCCTGGGCCGCATCGCGGTCGGCGGCCAGGCGCCCGCCGTTGAAGATGGGCGCGGCCAGCGCGGCGGCCAGGCTGTAGAGCGGGTTGTCGAACACGCGGGGCAGGTTGCTGCCCCCGGTGCCCAGGCTGGCAGTCAGGCTGATGCGCGGCAGCAGCGCCGCGCGGGCTGCGGCCACGTCGGCGTGGGCGGCAAAAAGCCGCGCCTCGGCCCGCGCAATGTCGGGCCGCCGCAACAGCAGGTCGGCGGGCGACCCGGCAGCGGGCGCCAGCGCCTGCGTGGCGGGCAATGCGCTGGCCTGCACCAGCGGCCACTGCGCCTGGCCCAGCAGCGCGGCCAGCGCCGTGTGCGCGCCCGACACCTGCTGGCGCCGTGCCTCCAGCACCTGCCGCTGCGTGGCCACCAGGCCGCGCTGCTGCGCCAGCTCCAACTGCGTGGCGGCCCCGGCGCGCGCGCGCGACTCGACCACGGCCAGCACGCGCTCGGCGCTGTGCAGGTTCAGTTCCGCAATCGCCAGGCGCTCGCGCCCGCCCACCAGTTGCAGCCATGCCTGCGCCACCGCCGCCGTCAGCGTGATCTGCACCGCGCCGCGGTCGTGCACGCTGGCGGTGCGCAGGGCCTGGGCACTGGCGCGCTCGGCACCCAGGCGGCCCCAGGCATCGAGCTCATAGCTGGCGACGAGTGCGGCGCCGATCTGGTTGCCGGCCACCTCGGCCTGCCCGCCGGCACGGGCCTGGCGGCGGGCGTCGAGCGTGCCGGTCACGGCGGGCAGCAGGCTGGCGCCGGCGGCCCGCGCCACGGCATCTGCCTGCTGCACCCGCGCGATGGCGGCGGCGAGGTCCGGGCTCTGCGCGTGGGCGGCGCGGATGAGCGCGTCGAGCTCTGCGACGCCAAGCGCAGAGACATCCGTCGCCCCCCCCTGAGCGGGCGGCACCGGGCTGGTCCAGTGCACGGGCAAGGCGGGTGCGGCAGCGGCGTCTTCGGGCAGCGGCTGCACCGCGGCGCAGCCGCCGAGCAGCAGCACGCCGGCGGCAAGACAGGACACAGAAGCAATACAAGTGCGCATACCAACCATCACAATCATTCGGAAGCCAGGGCCACCACGGGGTCGAGCCCGGCGGCGCGGCGGGCGGGCATGTAGCCGAACACCAGGCCCGTGGCCACGGCGCAGGCAAAGGCACCGCCCATGGCGGTGAGCGAGAAGATCACGGGCACGCCCGACACGATGAGCACCGCGCCCACGGCCAAGCCGATGGCCAGGCCCGCCGCGCCGCCCACCAGCGTGACCAGCACGGCCTCGGTGAGGAACTGGCGCAGGATGTCGCCCTGCCGCGCGCCGGTGGCCATGCGGATGCCGATCTCGCGCGTGCGCTCGCGCACCGTCATCAGCATCACGTTCATCACGCCGATGCCGCCCACCACCAGCGACACGGCCGCGATCAGGCCCAGCATCATGGTCATGGCGTTGCGCGTCTGCGCCTCGGCCTGCAGCTTGGCCGCCGCGTTGCCGATGCGAAAGTCCTCGCGCCCGTGGCGCGACAGCAGCAGCGCGTGCATGGCCTTCTCGGCCGCCTGTACCTGCTCGACCGACGCGGCAGCGACCACGGTGTAGTCGGGCTGGGTCTGCACGCGGTACACGCGCGCGCGGCCCGACTGGTAGGGGATGAACACCATGTCGTCGTAGTTCTGCGCGCCCGAGTCGGCGCCGCGCTCGGCCATCACGCCGATCACCTCGAACGGCGCGTTGCCGATCAGCAGGTGGCGGCCCAGCGGGTTCGGATGGTCCGGAAAGAACTGCGCGCTGGCCTTGTGCCCCAGCACCACCAGCGGCGCCAGGTCGCGGTCTTCGGCCGCGCTGTAGTAGCGGCCCTGGGCCACCTTCCAGTGGTGCACGCGGGGCATGTCCTCGCTGGCGGCGAACACGTAGATCTGCCGCTCGACATTGCCATGGCGCACGGGGATGGGGTCGCCGATGACGGGCATCACGTGGCCGATCTCGGGCAGGCGGGCGATGGCCTCCAGGTCCTCCGCGGTGATCTCGCCCTGCGGCCCGCCCTCGCGCGGGTGGCTGGCGCCCAGGTACATGATGGTGGTGCCCATGGAGCCCATCTGCTCCACCACGCGCTGCTTGGCGCCCTCGCCCACGCCCATCATCACGATGACCGACGCCACGCCGATCACGATGCCCAGCAGCGTGAGCCCGGTGCGTGCGCGGTTGATGCGCATGCCGCGCCAGGCCGAGCGAGCGGCCTCGGCCAGTTCGGCCCAGAAGGCGCGGCCGGAACGCTTGCTACTATTTTTATAGCTTCTTGCGCTTGCTGGTTGCGCGGTAGAGGCATTTTTTGCTTCAAACGCCCCTGCCACGGCCGCACCGCTGTCCGCCACGATCTCGCCGTCGCGGATCTCGATCACGCGGCGCGCCTGGGCGGCCACTTCGCGGTCGTGGGTGATGAGCACGATGGTGTGGCCCGCATCGGCCAGCTCGTGCAGCAGCGCCATCACCTCGGCGCCGCTGTGGGTGTCCAGCGCGCCGGTGGGCTCGTCGGCCAGGATGATGCGGCCGCCGTTCATCAGCGCCCGCGCAATCGACACGCGCTGCTGCTGCCCGCCCGACAGCTGCGTGGGCCGGTGGTGCAGTTTGTCGGCCAGGCCCAGGCGCGACAGCAGTGCGGCTGCGCGGCGGGTGCGCTCCTCGCGCGGGGTGCCGGCGTAGATGGCGGGCACCTCGACGTTCTCGCACGCCGACTCGGCGCGGATCAGGTGGTACCCCTGAAAGACGAAGCCGAAAGCCTCGCGCCGCAGCCAGGCCAGCTGGTCGGCGTCGAAGCCCGCCACGTCTTCACCCTGGAAGCGGTAGCTGCCGCTGCTGGGCTTGTCCAGGCAGCCGAGCAGGTTCATCAGCGTGGACTTGCCCGAGCCCGACGCGCCCACGATGGCGACGAACTCGCCCGCGTGGATGGACAGCGAGATGCCACGCAGCACCTCCACCTCGGGCTGCTCGCCACCGCCGTAGCGGCGGCGCACGCCACGCAGCTCGATCAGTGGCACACCCGGGGCGTCATGCAAGACGCCGTGCAGGGTGTCGTGTTGGGTGCCGGTGCCTGCGGTCACAGCTTGAACCTTTGCGGGCCGCTGCGCGCAGGGCGCTCGCCGGTCACCAGCTGCTCGCCCTCCTGCAGGCCCGAGCGCACCTCGGCCAGGTGGCGGCTTTTCACGGCCACGACGACGGCGCGCTGCTCCACCACGCCATCGGCGCGCAGCACGCGGGCGCTGTGGGTGGCTGCGGCGGCCTTCTCGCCAGCGCGGGCACCAGCGCTGTCACCGTCACCCTCCGCATCAGATGCCTTGCCACCCGCCGCCTTGCCGCTTGCCGGTCTGGCAGGGCTGGTCGGACTGGCCAGTGCCGACAGCGGCACGGCGATCACGCCCTGCGCCTGCGCGGTGACGAAGCTCGTCTGCGCGGTCATCTGCGGCATCAGCTCGCCGTCGGCGTTGTCCACGTCGAACAGCACGGTGTACGACACGGCCTTGCTCGCGGCGGCCTGTGCGTTGGCGCCGCCCGCGGCCTTGGCCTCGGGCGTGGGCGGCGCGGGCAGCACCTGGCGCACGGTGCTGCGCCAGCGGCGCCCGGCGGCGTCGGCCTGCCCGCCCAGCGTGGTGAAGTACACCGGCAGGCCGGCCCGCACGCGGCGGATGTCGGCCTCGGAGACTTCGGTCCACACCGTCATGGTCGACAGGTCCGCCACGCGCAGGATGTTGGGCGTCTGGTAGGTGGCGTTCAGGGTCTGGCCCTCGCGCGCTTCCAGCGCCACCACGGTGCCGGCCATGGGCGCGTAGATGCGGGTGTAACCAAGGCGCGCCTCGTCGGCCTTCAGGCTCGCCTGGGTCTGGTCGATCTGCGCCTTCAGGTGGTCGATGCGCGCCGCGGCCGATGCGAGCGCGGCCTCGGCCGTCTGCAGGTCTTCGAGCCGCGTGGCGCCTTCGCGCTCCATCTGCTGCTGGCGGGCCTGCTGCTGCTGGGCCAGGCGGTGCTGGGCCTGCTGCTCGGCCAGCTGCGCGCGCAGGCCGGCGAGTGCGGCGCGCGCGCCGTCCACCGTGGCCTGCTGCACGCTGGGGTCTATCTCGACCAGCAGCTGGCCCTTCTTGACCTCGGTGCCGGGCTGCACGTGCAGGCGCGTTATCTGCCCCGACACCTGCGCGCCCACGTCCACATAGCGGCGCGGCTGCAGCGTGCCGATGGCGCTGACCGTAGCCTCGATATCGCCGCGGGCCACGGGCACGGTGTCGTAGACCATGGCGGGCTGCCGCGTCCACCACCAGGCGCCGGCGGCGATGGCACCCGCCAGCAGCACCAGGGCGCCCACGCGTCGGGCCGTGCGTGCAGTGCGTGTGGTGCGTGTATGGGGTGGGGTCGGGGCCATCAGCGGGGCACCTCGAAGCTGAGCGTGGCGGTGTGGCGCACGTCGTCGTATTTCTTGCCGTCCACGGTGACCGAGCCGTTGACCTTGGCGCTCACCTCCAGCACGTAGAGGCCGGGGAAGGGCGTCTCCAGCTGCACCGTGCCGTCGGCCGCCGGGGCCAGCGTGCGGCGCCAGCCGGCGCTGGTGTCCACATTCACTTGTGATGCCGCCACGGTCTGCCCCTTCCACACCAGCTTGAAGGTGTTGCCGCCGGGCGTGGTGGGCACCAGCTCCAGGTCGTTGGCGGCGCGGGTCTCGGTGCGGCCGTTGCGGGCCTGGTAGTAGGTGACCGCGCCGTGGCCGGTGACGTGCAAGGTGCTCAGGCGCAGGTCGTCCCCGCCCGGCGCGGTGATGTCGATGTGGCCGGCCTGCGGCGCCACGGGCAGGTCCTTGCCGTCGGCCAGGTAGGCGCGCGGCGCCTGGAGGGGCGGCAGCGCCGCGCTGCGGCGGGGCAGCTCGCCCGCGTAGGCGCGGGCCTGGGCCCCATCGCGCTGCAGCCACACATAGTCGGCATGGGCGTGGCCCGCCCA
Organism: Acidovorax sp. Leaf191; assembly: GCF_001424425.1. Classification (GTDB taxonomy): domain Bacteria; phylum Pseudomonadota; class Gammaproteobacteria; order Burkholderiales; family Burkholderiaceae_C; genus Acidovorax. The sequence goes on along the minus strand of NZ_LMPT01000018.1, from coordinate 168,497 downwards.
GGCGCAGGCGGCCAGCGCAAGCAAGGCACCGGCGGCGGCGGAAGGTGAGGCAAAGAGTGAAGACATGGCTGGGTCGAAAAACGAAGATGAAAAAAACGCAGGCCGCCAACGGCGCAGGCTGCAGGGCCCGCGCACTGCACCTACTGCCTATGACCAACGAGACGGAAAAAAGGGCACGCTGTTCGGGACATTTTTTTTGCCGACGCCCCCCAAGCGGCGCCGCCGGTGCCTACAGCCCCGCAGCGGACCCCACAAGGCACACGCCCGCCACCAGCACTGTGGCCGCCGACACCCGCACCGCCAGGTGCGGCGCGTAGGTCAGCAGCACACCCACCAGCAGGCCGCCCGCCGTGAGAAGGCCGCACCAGGCGGTCAGCCCCACGGTGGCGCCCCAGGCCCCGATGCTGGCGGCCAGGGACAGCGCCAGCAGCAGGCTGCCCGCCCAGCGCAGCGCCCGGCGCCGTGTGCGCGGCACCTCGGCGCGGCCGGTGACCTGTTCGTGGTGGCGGTCCATGGCCAGCGCCAGGCCCGCCATGCCGCTGAACGACAGCGTGAGCGCGGCCAGCGGTGCGGCCCAGATCGCCGCCGTCATGCACCCACCTTCAGCGCCCAGAGCGCAGCGGCCAGCACGGCCGACAGCACGGCCAGGCCCATCCAGGCGCGCAGTGCGCTGCGTGCGCTGAAGGCCCAGATCACCGCCGCCGCATACACCGCAAAGCTGAGCAGGGTGGCCGTGAGCAGCGCGCTGGCGCGGCTGGTGTCCGACACGCGGGGCAGCCCCAAGGCCAGCACGGCGGTGAACAGCGACGCCAGCGCATAGCCGCCCAGGGCCGCCGCCAGGGCGCGGCTGGCCACCATCAAGCGGTAGCGCGCGGCAGAGCCTGCGTGTGCCGTGGCCATGGCGGCTTACTGCGCGACGAAGGTCAGCGTGGTCGTGTAGCCCAGCTTGGCGACCTTCTGGCCGGCAATGACCACATCGCCCACGGCAGGTGCCTCGTGGGTGCTGACGAGCACGTAGCGGCCCTTGCCGTTGACCGGCACGTCGACGCGGCCGGCCGCATCGGTCTTGAAGCCCTTGGTCCACTTGTCGGGCGTGATCACCGTGACGGTCTTGTTCGCCACGGGCTGGCCCTTGAACACCAGCGTGAAGGTGTTGCCACCCGCCGTGACGGGCACCAGTTCGTAGTCGAGCACGGCCTGCGTCTCGCTGCGGCCGGCGCGCGCGTTGAACACGGCGGCCTGGAAGCTGCCGTCCTTGGCCTTCCAGGGCTTCCAGACCTGGTCGTTGGACAGGCGCACGTCGCCGGCAGCGGCCACGTCGGCCTCCAGGAATTCCTCCTTGGCGGTGAGCTTGGCCGTCTGCTGGCGGTCGGTGGTGAAGACCTGGGTGGTAGCGGCCAGCTTGGCCACTTCGGCGCCCTTGTCGTGCTGGCTGTCGGCATCGCCCACGTACACACGCACCGGGCCGGTGGCATCGCGCTCCAGCCACAGCTGGTGGGCAGCGGCAGACAGGGCGATGCCGGACAGGGCGACGGCGAGCAGGGTTTTCTTGAACATGGAGACTCCTTTGAAAATCGAGAAGAAGAAGAAGAAGAAAAAGAAGAAAGAAAAATCGGGGAAGAAGCACTGCGGCACGCTAGAGGGCGGCACCCGCGACCACGGCACCACGGGCGCGTGCGGGCTCCGCCGCAGCGCGCTGGCGGCGGTGCACGCGGCGTGCAGCGACCGCAAGGCACGCGCCCAGCGCCAGCATGGTGAGGTCGAACCCGGCGAGCACCCAGTCGCCCGCAGGCAGGGTGACGCCCAGGTGGCGGTCGGTGGTCAGTGCGTTGAGCAGGGGCAGCAGCGCAAACGCCGCGGCGGCCAGCCACAGCGATTCCAGCCACGCGCGCAGCGGCGTGCGCCAGGCCGGGTACAGCAGCAGCACGCCCCAGGTGATGAAGAGCACGTGCGCCTCCCACTCGCGGCGGGTGGCGAAGTCCGCCGGGATCAGGCGGTTGGCCCAGAAGTACGCGGCCACGGCCACGGGCAGGCCGGCCACGGTGCCGATGTTCAGGCACTCCACCAGCCGAAAGCCGAACTCGGGCTTGTCGCCCGCCTTGGCCCGCTTGTCCTGTTGGGCGCGGCGCTTGGCCGTCCACAGCACCAGGCCGGTGGCGATCATCGCGCAGCCCAAGAGGCCGCTCGCAAAGTACAGCCAGCGCACCACGGGCCCTGCAAAGCGGCCTTCGTGCAGGGCCAGCAGGACGTCTTGCGTCTCGCGGGCCGCGCCGTCCTCGGCCTTGGGCGGCAGGGCCTCGCCCGTGCGGGCATCAAAGCGCAGCCGGTCGCTGCCGGCAATCTGCCCGCCCGCCACGCGCACCAGTTGCACGTCGGCATCGGCGCGCCCGGGCTGCTGCACGCCCACGCGCGCCACCTGGCCCGCGCCCCACTGCGCCTCGGCCTGGGCCACCAGCGGCGCCAAAGCGGTGAGCGGCTGCGCGGAAACAGTGGCATCCACGGCGGCCGGTCGCTGCAGCAGGTCGTCGTAGAACACCTGCGCGTTGCCCGCATAGTGGCTGGCCGCCAGGCCCGCCGGCATGTACTGGAACAGGAAGAACACCAGCCCGCTGTACGTGATCATCAGAAAGAACGGCAGCGCCGTCACGCTGATGATGTTGTGCGCGTCCAGCCACGAGCGCTGCCCCTTGCCCGGCCGGAAGGTGAAGAAGTCCACGAAGATCTTCTTGTGGGTGATGACCCCGGTCACCACGGCCATGAGCATCAGCATGGTGCACACGCCCACCAGCCGGATCGCCACGTCGTACGGCACGTAGTGCAGCATGTAGTGCATGCGGTACAGCAGGTGGCCGCCGCCGGTCTTGCGCACCACGGGCTCGGCGGCTGCCTGGCCGGTGGCCGGGTCGAGCGTTCGGCGCACGAAGCGGCCGCGCGCGCCGGGCTTGCCATCGGCGGGCGGCTCGCGCCAGCTCACGCTCAGTGCGCTGCTGCCGCGCTGGCCGGGCAGCTGCACCGACCAGTCCTGCGACTGTGGCGGCGCGTTGGCCTGCAGGTAGGCCTGCGCCAGCGCGACCGCCCGGTGCGGGTCCACCGTCGCGGCATCGGTCGCCAGGGGCAGCTCGGGGCGCATCCACCGGTCGATCTCGTGCGCGAAGTAGCCGGCTGTGCCCGTCACGAACACGAAGAACAGCACCCAGCCCACCACCAGCCCGACCCAGGTGTGCAGCCAGGCCATGCACTGGCGAAAGCCTTCTTTCATGGCAGATCACTCCGGTTGCAGAGATGCGATGGCATGCATCACCCCCTGCCGGTAAAACTGGCGCAACACAGGCCAGGGCTCCCGCGCAAGGGCCGCCCCGCCGCGCTGGGAGCGGCCCCCTTCCAGGGGGACGGCGCAAAGCGACTCAGGGGGTGCATCAGAACCGCACGTCCAGCGCCACCTGCAGGCTGCGCGGCGCACCGTAGTACGAGTTGCCGACCGAGGTGTAGTACACCTTGTCGAGGGCGTTGCGCAGGTTGGCCGTGACGGCCACCGTGTCGGTGATGGCGTAGCGCACCATGAGGTCGACCACCGCATACGCGGGCTGCGTGAACCGCACGCGCGCGGCGCCCTGGTTGTCGCGGTAGATCTGGTTCTGCCAGCGCAGGCCGCCCCCCACGGTCAGGCCCTTGCCGATGCCCGCGATGCGGTAGCTGGTGAACAGCTTGGCCGTGTTCTGCGGCACGTCGGTGAGCAGGCGGGTGCGCAGGCGGTCCTGCGTGAGGTTGCGCGAGAAGCCTGCCGCGACCTGCCAGCCCGGGCGCACCTCGCCCGTGGCCTCGACCTCGAAGCCGCGCGTGCTGGTGCCCGAGACGGCCTCGTAGGCCTGGCTGCCGTCCGGGGCGAACACGTTGGGAATGGCCACGCCCAGGTTGTCCTGCCGCGCCTTGTAGATGGCGCCCGAGACATTGAGGCGGTCGCTCAGGAACGCGCCCTTCACGCCCAGCTCGAAGCTGTCGCCCGTCTGCGGGTCCATGTAGTCGCCGTTGGCCAGGCGCAGGCTCTGCGGCGTGAAGATGGTGGTGTAGCTGGTGTAGGCCGACCAGTTGCGGTCGATGTCGTAGACCAGGCCCAGGTACGGGGTGACCTCGCCGCTTTCGTAGCGGTTGTTGGCGGTGGTGGCGCCGGTGGAAAAGCGGGTGCTGGTCTGCGCGCGGCTCCAGTCCACCACGCGCGCGCCGGCCAGCACGGCCAGCGCATCCGTGGGCTTGAAGCGCACGGTGGCGTAGGCGCTGTTCAGGCGTTCGTCCGAGGTGTTGCGGCCGATGCTGGGGTTGGGCGGCGCGGCGGGCGAGGTGCCGTCCCAGGTGAAGATGTTGCCGATGGCACTGCTCCAGCCCGCGTGCGTCCAGTTGGTGTACGACGGCGCGTCGTAGCTGGTGCGCGACATCTGCGCGCCGAAGGCCACGTCGTGCTTGCGGCCCAGCAGGTCGAAGCGGCCCGTGGTCTGCACGTCCAGGCTGTCCTGGCGGGGCGTGGCGCTCCAGCGGCCCGCCCACAGCGTGACACCCGCGCCCGTCGCGCGCACCGGCGCGCCGCCGCTGGCGTAGCCGATCAGCTCGTCGTAGAAGTTGTTGGTGCGGGTGGCCGTGGCCTTGACCTTCCAGTCGTCGCTGAAGCGGTGCTCCAGCGCCGCGAACACCGAGGTGTAGTGGCGCTTGGAATACGCCCAGGGCGGCGCGGCCGAGGCCGAGCGGCTCCATTGCGTGCGCGTGCCGTCGGAGTAGTAGGCCGGCAGGCCGCCGCGCGCATGGCCCGTGGCGTCGTGGTGCTGCACCGAAGCGCCAGCCAGCAACTGCGTCTGTGCGGTGAGGTCGGCCTCGACCACGCCGTAGAGCAGCTTCTTGCGCTCCTTCAGGCGGTCGATGTAAGAGTCGTTGTCCTGCGCGGCGGCCACCAGGCGGCCCCGCACGCTGCCCGACGCGTTGATGGGCCCGGCGATGTCCGCCTCGGTCCGCACATGGTTCCACGAGCCCGCCTCGGCCCGCACCGAGGCCTGGAAGTCGGCGGTGGGCCGCTTGCGGATCATGTTGATCGCCGCGCCCGGCGTGCCGATGCCGTTCATGAGGCCCGAGGCGCCGCGCACCACTTCCACGCGGTCGAACATCGCCATGTCGTTGGTCTGGAAGATGCTCGAGTAGTTGGAGTCCGTCTGGCGGACGCCGTCGATCATGTAGGTATTGACCGAGAAGCCGCGCGAGTAGATGGGCGAGGTGTCCGAGCCCTGGTTGCCGCTCTGGCTGAACACCAGCCCGGGCGTCTGCGCGACCACGTCGGACAGCTGGGTCAGGCCCTGGTCTTCCATGCGCTGGCGCGTGATCACGCTGACCGACTGGGGCGTCTCGCGCAGCGACAGGGCGAGCGGCGTGGACGTGCCCGCCTGGCGCGTGGTGTAGGAGCCGCTGTGCTCGGTGAGCGCGCTGGGCTCGGCCTGGGCCTGTACCCGCACTTCGGCCAGGCTAGTCTCGCCGGCAGCACCCGCAGCACCCGCTGCTGCTGCCGCGGGCGGCCTGCGCACCACGATGCTGGTGCCTTCGATCACACCCACCAGTCCCGAGCCGGCGAGCAGCCGGTCCAGCGCCTCACGCACGGTGAGCGACCCGTTCACGGCCTGGGCCGAGCGCCCGGCCACCAATGCGGGCTGGACCATGAGCTCCATGCGCGACTGGCGCGCCAGGTCGTTGAGCGCCTGGGCCAGCGGCTGGGCCGCGATGCTGAGCGCCACGGCGGGCTGCCCGGGGGCGGGCGCCACCTGGGCGCTGGCGCCCATGGCCACCAGGCTGAGCGCGGCGGCCAGGGCCAACGGGGCGGGCCGGAATCGGGTGCGGGGCATGTGAGAGATCTCCCTGGAAACGGATGTTGGAATGGATGTTTGAATAAGACGCCTTCTCATGTAGACGCAGGCCGAAGCCATCCCCCTAGGTCGGTGGGCCAAGTTTTTTGAAAAAAGATGCGGGGCCCTGTGCAGGGCAAGGCGGGGCGCGCGGGGCCCACAGGCGCGCAGACCCATCCGCCGGCGGCGGACGGCCAGGAACGGCCTGCAGCCTGCCGATACCGAGGTGGCTACTGGGGGTGGGGAGCGGCCACGATCTCGGTGACCGCGCCGTGCGCGCGCAGCTGCACGGGCAGCACGCTGGGCAGGGACCGGGTGAAGTTATCCAGCCGCCGCGGGTCGAACGTGCCGGTCAGGCGCAGGGCCCCCACGCCAGGGTCGCGCACCACGAGTTGCGTGGAGCCGTACCGGGCGAATTCGGCCAGCGCCTGCGACAAGGGCGTGTCGTCGAAGCTCACCCGCCCATCGCGCCAGGGTGCAATGCCCGCAGGGGGCACGGGGGCGATGGCGGCAAGGTGGCCGTCCGCAGCGCTGCGCACCTGCTGGCCTGCGGTCAGCTCCACCACCTCGGGCCCGGCATCGGCAGCGCGCGCCACGCGCACGCGGCCCTCTTCCACCGCCACGCGCACACCGGCGTCGCCCGGCACGCCGGGCGTGTAGCGCACCGAGAACCGGGTGCCCACCACCGTGATGCGCAAGGGCCCTGCCAGCACGTCGAACGGCCGCGCGGCATCGCCCTGCACCCTGAACACGGCCTGACCTTCGGGCAGCACCACCTCGCGGCGCTGGCGGCGAAAGGTGACGTCCAGGCGGGTGTTGGTGTCCAGGCGCACGGTGCTGCCGTCGGGCAGGTGCACCTCGGACTGCTGGCCCAGGCCGGTGGAGAGGGCCTGCTCATACACGGGTTGCTGCTGCCAGTGGTGGTAGCCCATGACCGTGGCAGCAACCACCAGGCAGACCGATGCGGCCGTGGCGGCGCCCTGCCCCCAACTCCAGTTCCAACTCCAGGTCCATGCACGTGGGCGGGCCGGTGCGCCGGCACGGGCCTTGTCCTGCGTCAAGCCCGCGCGCAGCTGCCGGACTGCCGCTGCGGGCAATGCGTCGAGCGCGCGCCAGTCCTGCTGCCAGCGCGCCAGCGCCGCCGCATGCCGCGGGTCGGCGTCGCGCCACGCATGCAGGGCCTGCAGCGTGGCAGCATCCGGTGCGCCCTGGCTGCGCACGAGCCAGTCCAAGGCTTCACCGTCGAAGTGGTCGATGGCGTCGATGCAGTCGTTGGCGCCGTCCGGCGCGGGCATGGGGGGCTGCGCGCTCATGGCTGGTCCTCCCCCTGTGCGGTGGCGCGGCACGCGCGGCAGGCCACCATGGCGCGCTTTATGTGCTGCTCCACCATCTTGCGCGAGATGCCCATCTGCGCGGCCACCTCGGCCTGCGACAGCCCGTCGAACTTGTGCAGGATGAACGCTTCGCGGCAACGCAGCGGCAGCGATTCGATGGTGGCGATCATCGAGGCCACGCCTTGCGCGGAGGTGAAGGCGGCTTCGGGCTCGCACACGGCGGGTGCGGGCAATTCGGACACATCGGGCAGGCTGTCGTCGGCCTCCGAAGGCACCGTGCCGCGCACCACATGGCGGCGGTGCTGGTCAATGAGCAGGTTGCGCGCGGTGCGGTACAGCAGCGCGCGCGGCTGGGCCACGGCCTCGCCGCTGCGCTGCAGCGCCAGCACGCGCGCGTAGGCCTCGTGCACCAGGTCTGCCGCCGTGTCGCGGCTGCGCACCATGCGGGCAAAGTAGTTCAGCAGTTCTTGGTAATAGTGGGCAACCACGGCGCACGCAGCCTGACAAAGGGCGGCCCGAACGCGGCAGGTTCGGGACCGGGACGGCTGGGGGCGCAGTGTGGTCAGGCCCGTGGCTAATAAGAATGATTCTCATATTGTAAGGACTTGGGCCGGCCCGGGTTTGTAAAGATGGACTAGCCGGTGATGACCCGTTCGTCCACCGGGCTGGCCTGCAGGAGCGCCACGTCGGCGGCCCGCCGCGCCAGCACCGCGCCCTGGTTGATGTAGCCCTTGTCGGTGATCTCGCCGCTGTCCGCATCGGGCGGCTGCGCCAGCACCAGGGCGCGCGTGGGGCACTGCGACGAGCCCGCGCCGGCGTTGCGCCGGGCCCGCATCACGCCCTGCAGGGCGGCGGTGAGCTTCGCAGGGTCGGCCGCGCCCGCTGCCGACGGGAACACCAGCATGCCCACTTCGTCGTGGTTGTGGCCGGTAAGCACGATGTCCTGCACCAGCGGCGCGAGCTGCGAGATCAGCTCCACGCGCAGCGTGCCCACCGACACCCAGCTGCCGCTGGAGAGCTTGAAGTCTTCGGCCACCCGTCCGTTGAAGACCACGCCACGCTCGGGCCGCTCGGGGTCCACCAGGTAGCCGGCGTCGCCGATGCGGTAGAAACCCTCGCTGTCGAACGCGGCCGCCGTCTCGGCCGGCGCGTTGCGGTAGCCCGGAAACACCGACACGCCCTTGACCCGCATCTCCAGCTTGCTGCCATTGGGCACGAGCTTGAGCGCCAGCCCGGGCAGCGGCGCGCCGATGCAGCCGGCCTTCTCCAGCCGCCAGTGCGCGCTGGTGACGGCGGGCGATGTCTCGGTGGAGCCCCAGGAGGTGGTCAGCCACAGCGGCTGCGCGGGCCGCACGCGCAGGGCCAGCGCTTCGAGCCGCTGCCAGGTGGACGGCGCGAGCGCCGCAGCCGCATAGAACGCCAGCCGCATGCGCGACAGGACCTCGGCGGCCAGTTGCTCGTCCGCTTCCAGGAAGGGCAGCAGCATATCGAAGCCGCGCGGCACGTTGAACAGCATGGTGGGCTTCACGTCGCGCAGGTTGCGCACCGTCTTCTCGATGAGCCCGGGCACGGGCCGCCCTTCGTCGATGTAGAGCCTGCCGCCGTGGCACAGCACCATGTTCAGGTTGTGGTTGCCGCCAAAGGTGTGGCTCCACGGCAGCCAGTCCACCAGCACCGGCTTTTCGTGGGTCAGGAAGGGCCAGGTCTGGGCCATCATCTGCTGGTTGGCGCAGAGCATGCGGTGGGTGTTGATGACCACCTTGGGCCGGCCGGTGGAGCCTGACGTCAGCAGGTACTTGGCATGGTCGTCGGGCGCGATGGCGTCGAACGCCTGGCGCACGGCCGGGGTCTCCACCCCCTGCAGCAGCCGCGCGAAGGGCAGCGCGCCCGGCACCTCGTCGGCGTGGCGGCTGAACACCTGCAGCGCGTCCGATGCGTACCCCGCCAAGGCCGGTGCGTATGCCCGGGCATCGGATGCATAGATCAGCGACGGCCCCAGCGCCGCGAGCATGCTGTGCAGCCGAGTGGAGTCCTTGGAGCGCGCGTAGGCGCTGGACAGCGAGCACGAAGCGAGGCCCACATGCATCGCCGCGAGCATGAGCACCGCGTGGTCCACCGCATTGTCCGACAGGATCGCCACGGGGCGGTCGGCCGGCAGCTTCAGGTCGAGCAGCGACTGCGCCACGGCGCCCACGGCACGGCGCAACTCGCCGTACGTCAGGCTGCGCCAGTGCTCACCCTTGTCATCGCGCTCGGCCAGGGCCAGCGCGTCGGGCGTCTCAAGCGCCCAGTGCTCCAGCCACTCGCCGATGCAGCGCGCATAGTCGCCCAGCGGCACGGGGGACTGCAGCGTGATCGAGCCGTCGTCTGCACGGGTCTGGGTGGTCAATGCCAGCGCGATCTGAGTGTCGTCGTCAAGGAATCCGGGGTGCATGGCGTGGTGTCTCTCTGGCGGTGTCTGGGTGAGGCAGGTGATGGGGAGCGCCCGGCGCATCAGGTCGGCGTGTCCAGCCCGGGGGATGCGCTCTTGGCGCGCAGCAGTCCGATGAGCAGGGCGTCGCGCGCCTGCGCCAGCTCTGCCTGGGTGCGCCCGCCGAGCGCCTGGTCCACGCCCTCGACCACGCGGCGCTGCAACTCGGGCGTCATGCGCGGCGCGCCCAGGTCGTCCCACCAGCCTTCGATGGGGCCGCCCAGGTGGGCCAGCAGATAGGCCATGCCGCCGTCGCCGCCGGACAGGTGCAGGTTCATGAAAGGCCCCATCAGCGCCCAGCGCACGCCGGGGCCCTGGGCGATGGCGGTGTCGATGTCGGCCACGCTGGCCACGCCTTCGTTCACCAGGTGGAACGCCTCGCGCCACAGTGCGGCCTGCAGGCGGTTGGCGATGTGGCCCTGGATCTCGCGGCGCACATGGATGGGGCGCTTGCCGATGGCGGTGTAGAAGGCCATTGCGGTGGCAATGGCCTCGGGCGACGTCTTCTCGCCCCCGCCCACCTCGACCAGCGGGATCATGTGTGGCGGGTTGAACGGGTGCCCGAGCACAATGCGCTCCGGCCGGGCGCATTGCGCTTGCATGGCCGACACCGACAGGCCCGACGAGCTGGACGCCACGATGGCGTGCGGGGGTGCCGCCGCGTCGATGCGGCGCATCAGGTCGGCCTTGAAATCCTCGCGCTCCGGTCCGTTCTCCTGCACGAAGTCCGCTTGCGCCACCGCATCTTCCAGCCGCGCGTGAAACCGCAGCCGGGCCATGCTGGCGCCGGGTGCCAGCCCTTGTTGCTCCAGTGCGGGCCAGTGGCGGGCCACCGCTTCGCGCAGCCTCTGCTCGGCGCCTTCAGCGGGGTCGGTGGCCTCCACGTCCAGGCCCTGCGCCAGAAAGTAGGCCGCCCAGCTGGCGCCGATGACGCCGGTGGCCACCACGGCCACGCGCTTCACTGTCGAATCCATCGAAGATTTTCCTTGTCGTTGTTGCGCAGCGGCTCAGGGGTGCGTCAAGACCTGTTCAAGACTCGGCCGTGAACCCGATCTTCTTGACCAGCGGCCCCCAGCGCTCGAACTCCGCCTGCTGCGACGCTGCCATCTCGGCCTGGGTCGACCCCTTGGCGATCAGGCCCACGACGGCCAGGCTGTCGATCACGGCCTTTTCCTTGATGGCCTGGTTGATGGCTGCATTGGCGGCGGCCACCACGCTGGCCGGCGTGCGGGCGGGGGCGTAGAACCCGAACCATTCCTCGGTCGTGAGCTCGGGGAAGCCCTGTTCCGCAAAGGTCGCCACTTCGGGCGAGAACGGCGAACGCGCCTGGCCGGACGTGGCGATGAGCCGCAGCTTGCCCGCCTTGTGGTTGGGGATGAAGTCGCCGCTCGGGGTGACCATGGACGCGATCTGCCCGCCCACCACATCGGTCACGCCGGGGATGGAGCCGCGGTAGGGCACATGCTTCAAGTCCACGCCGTTGTTGATCCCGAGCAGCGCACCGATGAAGTGCGGCGTGGAGCCCGCGGCGGGCGAGCCGTAGTTGGCCTGGCCCGGGTTGGCCTTGGCCCAGGCCAGGTAGTCCTTCACGGTCTTGACCGAAGCTGGCACCAGCGGGCCCACGGCCAGGCCATGGTGCATGACCGCGCCGATGGACACGGGCACGAAATCCTTCACCGGGTCGTAGCTCAGCTTGCTGTAGATGTGCGGGTAGATCGACGTGCACGAGAACGGCGAGAGCGTGAGTACGCTGCCGTCCACCGGTGCACCCTTGAGCGACTCCAGCGCGATGCGGCCGCCCGCGCCGGGCTTGTTCTCCACCACAGCGCTGTTGCGGGTGTACGCGGAGCCCGCCAGCTTTTCGCCCACGCGCCGCGCGACGCTGTCGCCCGCGCTGCCGGCCGGAAAGCCATACAGGATCTTGACCTGCTCGATGGTCTGCGCAAAGGCGCTCCAGGGCGCGAGGGCCCCGAGCGCGGTGGCAGCACCCACGTGGTGCATGAACTGGCGGCGTGTCGGCTTCATCATTTCTTGTCTCCTCTTTCTTTCTGGTGGGGATGGGTGCGGCGGCGATGGATGCGGTGGCGGGATGGTGACGTTCAGTGCGGCGCGAACTCGGGGCGGGGGCCGCCCACGCGCGGCAGGCCCATCAGCGCGCGGGCCTCGGCGGGCGTGGCGGGCTCCATGCCCAGCTCGCGGATCACGCGCACGATGCGCTCGGTGAGCTGCACGTTGGTGGCCAGCTCGCCGTGGCGGTAGTAGAGGTTGTCCTCCAGCCCCACGCGCGCATGGCCGCCCAGCAGCAGGGCCGCGACGTTGGCTTCGAGCTGCGAGGGGCCGATGCCGCTCACGCAGAACAGGCTGTTTTGGGGCAGCGTGTCCACCATCATCTGCAGGTGGCGCGGCGAGTACGGCATGGCGTTCTGGAAGGCGCGGTGCACGTTCATCACCAGGTTGATGAAATGCGGACCGTCGTCGTCATGCCCCTCGTCGATGAGGGTGGTGGTGTCCTGCAGGATGTGGGTGGGGCTGAAGACCTCCCACTCGGGCTTGATGCCGCGCGCCTTCATGCCGGCGGCCAGTTCGCGGCCGCGGCTCAGGGGGGTGTCCATCAGGATCTCGCGGCCGTCAAAGCTCAGGTTGAGCGTGGTGGCGTCCAGGGTGCACATCTCGGCGCCTGCGTCCATGCCCTTGATGCGCTCTTCCCAGGCGATCTCCCAGCGGTTGCCGGGCAGCGGCCTGACCATGTCGCCGTGCACGCCGCCGCCGGTGGAGTTGTTGATGACGATGTCGCAGCCCTTGGCGCGGATGCGGGTGTTGATGTCGCGGTAGATGTCGGCGTTGCAGGTGGCGCCGTCATCGGGCCTGCGCGCATGGATGGCCACCACGCTGGCCCCGGCGTTCCAGCAGCGCTGCACGTCCTCGGCGATCTCGGCGGGCTGGGTGGGCAGGTGCGGGTTCTGCGATTTGTGCGCCATGCCGCCGGTGGGGGCGATGGTGACGATGACTTTGCGCTGGGTCATGGCATTGGCTGAGGGAAAATGGTACTGCACGCATTATTTTTTCGGGCGCTTGCATACTCAGTCATTGCGATGACATTTGGACTCAGGGTATACGAGGAACCGTGCGGCCCTGCCCGTTGGAGAACGCTTCCCATGCTGGTCAAAAAGGCTGCGCCCACGGCCGCCGAACTGCTGAACGACTCGGCCTGGTTTCCGGTGCTCAACGTCGCAGCCCAGCAGCGCGTGCTGGAGGACCTGCGCGAGGTCGACGTGCCGCAGGGCGGCGCGCTGTGCCGGCGCGGCGACGTGCCGCTGCACTGGTACGGCGCGATCGAAGGGCTGCTCAAGTGGACGGTGACGTCAGACGACGGGCGCTCGGTGACGCTGGGCGGCCTGTCCGCGGGCAGCTGGTTCGGCGAAGGCACGCTGCTGCGCGGCGTGCCCCGCACCGCCGACATCATCGCGCTGCGGCCCAGCCGCGTGGCGCTGCTGCCGGTGGACACCTTCGAATGGCTGCACGCCACGGAGCGCAGCTTCGACCACTTCCTGCTGCGCCAGATCAACGAGCGCATGCACTGGTTCCTGGGCAACTTCACGGCCTACCACCTGCTGGACACCGACACGCAGGTCGCCCGCGCGCTGGTGGGGCTGTTCCACCCCTTCCTGCACCCCGGCAGCGACCCGCACCTGCATGTCTCGCAAGAGGAGATCGCCAACCTCTCGGGACTGTCGCGCCAGCGCTGCAATGCGGCGCTGAAACGGCTGGCGCAGGCGCAGCTGATCGCCATCGGCTATGGCGGCATCACGGTGCTGGACCTGGCGGGACTGCAGCGGCGCGTGCCGGCCTGAACCGGGCGTCCTGGCTGCCGTGGACACTGCCCGGCAGTGGGTGCCTCAGGGCGCGGACACGGCGCAGCGGTAGCTGGCCGCGCTGCGCGCGTCTCCGCCCACGTACTGCGGATAGCGCGGGTAGCGCGGGTAGCGGCACAGCGGGCGCGATGCCACCGTGGCGGAGGGCGCGGCCGGCGCGTTGCGCACCTGCACCAGCGCATCGGCCGGGGCGGGCACGGCAGGCGCCTGGCCGGTGGTGCCACAGGCGAACAGGGCGACCAGCGCCGCCCCGGCAAGCGGCCACCGCAGGCAATGCAGGGAAGTCGCCATCGAGCGTGTCATGGGGTCTCCTGGGAACGCCGGGGGCAATGGTGAAGCGGCTGCGGTGGGGCGCGTGCGCCGGGGGCTTACACGCTCAGCAGCCCATGCAGGGCCTGCGGATCGGCCAGCAAGCCGGCCGATGCGCCCTGCAGCACGATCTGGCCCTTTTCCATCACCATCGCGCGGTCGGTGTGCGCCAGCACCTTGCGCCAGTCGCGGTCCACGATGAGCGTGGCGATGCCGGTCGCGCGGATCTCGGCGATCACGCGCCATATCTCCACCACGATCAGCGGGGCCAGGCCTTCGGTCGCTTCGTCCAGGATCAGCAGGCGCGGGTTGGTCATGAGTGCGCGGCCGATGGACAGCATCTGCTGCTCGCCGCCGGACAGCTGCTGCCCGCCGTGGCCCAGCCGCTCCGCCAGGCGCGGGAACGTGGCCATCACGCGGTCGAAGGTCCAGGCTCGGCCGCCGTCCGGGCCGGCGCGGGCGCTCATCACCAGGTTCTCGCGCACGCTCAGGTTGGGGAAGATGCCGCGTCCTTCGGGCACGTTTCCGATGCCCAGGCGCGCCATCTTCTCGGGCACCCAGCCGGTGACGGCGCGGCCGTCCATGCGCACCTCGCCGGCCGGCGGGCGCACGTAGCCCATCAGCGTGCGGATCAGCGTGGTCTTGCCCATGCCGTTGCGGCCCAGCAGGCCCACGGAGGTGGCGGCGGGAATCTCGGCGTCCACGCCGCGCAGCACATGGCTGTCGCCATAGCGCGCGTGCAGGCCGGTGACGTTGAGCATGGCGGTCTCCTTGGGTTGCTGCGGGGCGGTGCGCATCTCAGTGCCCGTCGCCCAGGTAGGCGGTGCGCACCTCGGGGTCCTGGCGGATTTCGGCGGGGTCGCCGGTGGCGATCACCGCCCCGTTGACCATCACGGTGATGCGGTCGGCAATGCGGAACACCGCATCCATGTCGTGCTCCACCAGCAAGATCGCATGGCTGCGCTTGAGGCGCGACAGCAGCGCGAGCATGCGGTCGGTTTCCTCGGCGCCCATGCCGGCCAGGGGTTCGTCGAGCAGCAGCACGCGCGGCCGCGTGGCGATGCACATCGCCACCTCCAGCTGCCGCTTGGCGCCGTGGCTCAGCGTGCCTGCCGTGCGGTGCGCGTCGGCGGCCAGGCCGGCGGCTTCGAGCGCCTCGTGCGCCGTCTGGTTGCTGTGCCTGCAGGCCGCGGCGGCCTGCCAGAGCTTCCAGGGCTGGGGCGCCGCGGCCTGCGCTGCCAGGCGGCAGTTCTCGTGCACGGTGAATTCCGGGAAGATCGTGGTGCGCTGGTAGCTGCGCCCCACGCCGGCCAGCGCGCGCCGCGCCTGCGATTGCCGCGTGATGTCCCGCCCGTCGAGCGCGATGCGCCCGTCGGAGGCATCCAGCTCGCCCGACAGCATGTTGATGAGCGTGGACTTGCCCGCGCCGTTGGTGCCGATGACGGCATGCACCTCGCCCAGGCGCAGGTCCAGCGTCACCGCGTTGACCGCCACCAGACCTCCGAAGCGGCGCGTGAGGCCTTTGACCGAGAGCAGTGCGGCGGCGCTCATGGGCGGACCTTCAGCGAAAGGCGCTGCGCCACGCCCACCAGGCCCTTGGGCAGCAGCGCGACGAAGACGATGATGGACAGCCCCAGGGTCAGCTGCCAGTGGTCGGCCAGCGGCCCCATGACGGCGTGCGTGGACAGCAGCTCCTTGAGCAGGGTGAACACCACCGCGCCGATCACCGCGCCGCGCAGGTGTCCCATGCCGCCCAGGATCACCATCAGCAGCACGTCGCCCGACGTGTGCCAGGACAGCAGCTCCGGGTTCACCACGCCGTCGCGCGCGGCCAGCAGAAAGCCGGCCAGCCCGGCGAGCGCCCCCGCCAGCACGAAGGCCGCCAGCTTGTAGCCGTAGGTGTGAAAGCCCGCCGCGCGCATGCGCTGCTCGTTCACGCGGATGCCCGCCAGCGCCGCCCCGAAGCGCGAGCGCCGCACCAGCGCCAGCAGCCCGTAGGTGAACACCAGCGCCGCCAGCACCGTGTAGAACAGAACGCCGCGCGACTCCAGGCTGAGGCTGCCGATGGACGGTCGCACATCCAGGTAGATGCCGTCGCTGCCGCCGCCCACCTTGGTGTCGTGGAACACGAAGTACGCCATCTGCGCAAACGCCAGCGTGACCATGATGAAGTACACCCCGCGCGTGCGCAGGCTGAGCGCCCCCACGGCCAGCGCATACACGGCGGCGGCGCCCATCGACAGCAGCAGCAGGACGACAAGGTTGCCACCTTCCTGGCCCGAGGCCAGCACCGCCGTGTAGGCACCGATGCCGTAGAAGGCGGCATGGCCCAGGCTCACGAGACCGGCAATGCCCACCAGCAGCTCCAGGCTGAGCGCGAAGATCGACAGGATCATCACCTTGACCAGCAGGTCCGACAGGTAGGGGCTGAGCGCCATGCCGCCCGCGCCGACGGCGATGGCAGCGGCCACCGGCAGCAGCGTGGCGATGAGGTGCCCGCCGGCCCTGCCGGGCGAGCCCGCCGCAGCGCCTGCGGGGCCCGCGGGGCGGAGGGGGGCCGGTGAAGGAGTGGATGGATTCATGACCGTCATGCCTTGCGCCCCATCAGCCCCTCGGGCCGCCAGATCAGAACCCCGGCCATCAGCAGGTACACGCCGATGCCGCTGATTTCCGCGAAGAACACCTTGCCGAAGGTATCGACAAACCCCACCAGCAGCGACGCCACCAGCGCCCCGGTGATGGAGCCGATGCCGCCGATGACGACCACCACGAAGCAGATGATGAGCACGCTGGCGCCCATGTTGGGGTACACCGAGGACATGGGCGCGGCGATCATCCCGGCCAGCGCCGCCAGCGCCACGCCCGCCGCGAAGACGATGCGGTACAGCCGCCGGATGTCGATGCCCAGGCCGCGCACCATGTCGCGGTTGCTGGCACCGGCGCGCACCATCATGCCCAGGCGGGTGCGGTTGACCACCCAGTACAGCCCCACGGCCAGCACGATGCAGGCTGCCGACGCGAAGAGGCGGTACCACGGGTAGCTCATGAGTTCGCCCAGCGCGAAGCTGCCGTCGAGCCACGCAGGCGCCTTGACGCCGTGCACGTCGTTGCCCACCAGCAGCGAACGCAGTTCCTCGAACACGAGGATGAGCCCGTAGGTCATCAGCACCTGCTGCAGGTGGTCGCGCTGGTACAGGTAGCTGAAGAACGCCCACTCCAGCAGGTAGCCCAGCACCGCCGCCAGCGCGATGCCCGCGAGCAGCATGACAAGGAACTGGTCGCCGAACAGCGGCGACAGCGCGAACGCCATGTAGGCGCCGATCATGTAGAAGCTGCCGTGCGCGAGGTTGATCACGCCCATGATGCCGAAGATCAGCGTCAGCCCGGATGCCACCAGAAACAGCAGCAGCCCGTACTGGACCGAGTTCAGGCACTGGACCAGGAAGGTTCCGATGTCCATGGAAGGTGTGTCCTGTGTTGAAGGAGACGGTCTGCCAGCCGTTTACAGCTTGCAGCCGCGCGCGGGGTCGGCCAGCGCCTTGGCGGCCACGCCGACGACCTTGTTCTCCTTGCCGTCCACCTTGCGCAGGTAGATGTCCTGCACGGGGTTGTGGGCGCGGCTCATGGTGAAGGGGCCGCGCGGGCTGTCGATGGTGGCCTTCTGCACGGCGGCAGCGAACTCGGCCTTCTTCGCGATGTCGCCCTTCACGGCCTTCAGGCCCGTGGCCAGGATCTGGGCGGCGTCGTAGCCCTGCACCGCGTACACGTCGGGCTGCAGCTTGAAGGACTTGGCGTAGGCGGTGCGGAACGCGTTGTCGCGCGGGGTGTTCAGGCCGTCGGCGTAGTGCAGGGTGGTGAGCAGGCCCTGCGCGGCATCGCCCTGCGCCTCCAGCGTGCCGTCGGTCAGAAAGCCCGAGCCGTACAGCGGCGTGACCTTGTTCAGCCCGGCGGCTGCGTAGTCCTTGACGAACTTGACCGCGCCGCCGCCCGCGAAGAATGCGAACACCACGTCGGGCTTGGTGGCCGCGATCTCGGTGAGCAGCGCCTGGAACTCCACGTTCGGGAACGGCACGGTGAGCTGCTTGACGACCTTGCCACCTTCCTTTTCAAAGCCTTCCTTGAAGGCCTCGGTCATCTCGTCGCCGGCGGCGTACTTCCAGGTGATGGTGACGGCGGTCTTTTTCTTCTCCTGCTTCGCGGCCACGGTGCCCATGCCGTAGGACGACTGCCAGTTGGAGAACGACGAACGGAAGATGTTCTGCGCGCACAGGGCACCCGTGACCGCATCCGCACCCGCGTTGGGCACGATGAGCAGGGTGCCGCTTTGCTTGGCGGCGCGCGCCATCGCCGTGGCGACGCCCGAATGCACGGTGCCGACGATCACGTCCACGCCGTCGCGCTTGATGAGCTTGTTGACGTTGTCGGTGGCCTTGGCCGGGTCCGATTCATCATCGACCTTGAAGAACTCGATCTCGCGGCCCGCGAGCTTGCCGCCCTGCTCGGCCACGTGCAGCCGAAAGCCGTTCTCGATGGCCACGCCCAGCGCGCTGAAGGTGCCGCTGAACGGCAGCATGAGCCCGACCTTGAGCTTGTCGGTGGTCTGGGCCGTGCCTGCGGTGGCGCCGCAGGCCAGTGCCAGCGCTGCGAATGCCGTGCGTGCGTAGCGAGATGTCATGGTTGTCTCCTGGATGTTGTCGTGATGAACGCCACCGTCTCGGCGATCACGTCGCCGGGCCGGTCACGGTGGGGGGAATGCGCGCAGGCGGGCAGCTCCAGCAGGCGGGTGCCCGGCACGCGCTCGGCAATGCCGCGGATCTGCGCCAGCGTTCCGTATTCGTCGTCCAGGCCCTGCACGGCCAGCACAGGCGCGCGCACGGCGGCGATGTCGGCCACGATGCTCCAGCCGCGAAAGGCGGGGTCGAGCCAGATGCGGTTCCAGCCCCAGAAGGCCGAATCGGGGTCGTCGTGGTAGCGGGCGAGCCTCTGCGGAAGGTCGGTGGTCTCGTAGGCGGCGCGCGCCTGTTCGATGTTGGCGATGGTCACGTCCTCGACGAAGATGTGCGGCGCCAGCAGCACCAGGCCGGCCACGCTTTCCGGAAAGCGGGCGGCGTACAGCAGCGCGATGGAGGCACCGTCGCTGTGGCCGAACAGCCAGGGCGCTTCACTCACGCCCAGCGCCTGCAGCAGCGCAGGCAGCACCTCCTCGGCCTGCCGGTGCATGAAGTCCACGCCCCAGCGCTCGTCGGCCGCGCGCGGCGTGGAGCGGCCGTAGCCGGGGCGGGAGAACACCAGGCCCCGAAAGCCGCCGTCCGCGCACAGCCGCTGCGGGAAGTCCTTCCACATCGCCAGCGAGCCCAGGCCTTCGTGCAGGAAGACCACGAGCGGAGCGTCGGTACGCTCGGGCGCGATCCACTGGTACTCGACCTGCACCTCGCGCCCGCGCCAGGCAATGTTGGCGAATTCGCTGATTTTGGCCTTGGCACTCATGCCTGCGCCTCCTGCTCGCGCAGGCGAAAGCGCTGGATCTTGCCGGTGGCGGTCTTGGGCAGCTCGGGCACGAACTCGATGAAGCGCGGGTACTTGTAGGGCGCCAGGCGGTCCTTGACGAAGGCCTTGAGCTCCTCTTGCGTCGCGCCGTGGCCGTCCTTGAGCACGACGAAGGCCTTGGTCTTGGTCAGGCCCTCGCCGTCCTGCTTGCCGATGACCGCCACCTCCAGCACGGCGGCGTGCTGCATCAGCGTGGCCTCGACCTCGAAGGGCGACACGTAGATGCCGCTGACCTTGAGCATGTCGTCGCTGCGCCCGGCGTAGGTGTAGTAGCCGTCTGCGTCGCGCACGTACTTGTCGCCGCTCTTGGTCCAGCCGCCCTGGAAGGTGTCGCGCGTCTTGTCGCGGTTGTTCCAGTACATCAGGGCGGCGCTGGGGCCGCGGATGTACAGGTCGCCCACCTCGCCGTCGGCCACGGGGCGGCCGTCCTCGCCGCGCAGCTCGACCTCGTAGCCGGGCACGGGCTTGCCCGTGGTGCCGTAGCGGATGTCGCCCGGGCGGTTGGACAGGAAGATGTGCAGCATCTCGGTGGAGCCGATGCCGTCGATGATGTCGCATCCGAAATGCGCCTTGAAGCGCTGGGCGATCTCGGCGGGCAGCGCCTCGCCGGCCGACGAGCACATGCGCAGCGCCACCTGGGCGCGCGCCGGCAGCCGGGGCGAGGCCAGCATGCCCGCAAAACCGGTGGGCGCACCGAAGAACACGGTGGGCCGGTGGTCCACCCAGCGCTGGAAGGTGGCATCGGGCGTGGGCCGCTCGGCCATCAGCACCACGGTGGCGCCCACCGACAGCGGGAACGTGAGCGCATTGCCCAGCCCGTAGGCGAAGTACAGCTTGGCGGCCGAGAAGCACACATCGTCGCGCGTGAGGCCCAGCACGGGCTTGCCGTACAGCTCGGCCGTCCACCAGAGATTGCCGTGGGTATGCACCGTGCCCTTGGGCTTGCCAGTGGAGCCCGACGAGTACAGCCAGAAGCCCGGGTCGTCAGGTCCGGTGGCGGCCGGCGCAGGCAGCGGCTGCGCATAGGCAATGGCCTCGTCCAGCGCCACGGCCCCTTTGCCGACCGCCTGCGTGGGCTGCGACACCCACAGCGCGGCCACCTCGTGCGGGCCGAGCGCCATGGCGCTGTGCAGCACGGGCAGCAACGCGCCCGACACCAGCACGGCCTGGGCGCGGCTGTGGCCCAGCATGTAGGCGTAGTCGTCTGCGGTGAGCAGGGTGTTGACCGCCACGGGCACCACGCCGGCGTACAGGCAGCCCAGAAAGCACACGGGCCAGTCGCTGGTGTCGTGCATGAGCATCAGCACCCGCTCTTCGCGGCGCAGGCCGGCATCCACCAGCACACCGGCCAGGCGCCGGGCGCGGTCCTGCAGGTCGCCGTAGCTCAGCGTGCCGCGGTCGTCGATGTAGGCCGTGCGCTGCGCGTGGTCGCGGTTCAGGTCGAACAGGTGCTGCGCAAAGTTGAAACGCTCGGGCAGGGTGGTCATGGCGATGTCTCCGTGGTTCGCTGGCGTTTTTCTGGTGCTGCGTGCTGGCTGGCGGCTGCCGTGGTCTGCGCCTGGGCGGTCACAGGCCCAGCGCGGCCAGCACACCAGGGCTGGCCTGCACGGCGCTGCGCTGGTGGTAGAAGCCCAGCGCCCGCAGGCCCGCGAGCTCCGCCCCGCCGCCCGCACGCCCCGGACCGCCGTGCAGCGACATGGGCATCACGTTGCCGTGGCCGGTGTGGGCCTGCGCGACGTCGGGCGTCACCACGTGCACGCGGCCATGGCTGGCTGCGAGCTGCACGGCGGCATGCCCCAGCGCGGCCTCGTCGGCGCCGTACAGCGATGCCACCAGCGACCCCTGGCCGCGCTGTGCAAGCGCCAGGGCATGGTCCACATCGCGGTAAGGCACCAGCGTGGCCACCGGGCCGAACACCTCGACGTCGTGCACCACGGCCGCCGCATCGGCGTCGCGCGCACCCAGCAGCACCGGGCCGATGCAGGCCGCCACGGCGGGGTCGGCGTCCACCAGCGGCGCCTGCCGGCCGTCGTGCAGGATGTCGGCGTGGGCGCACAGCTGCGCCAGCCCCTCGCGCACGGCGTGCAGCTGGGCGGTGCTGACGAGCGAGCCCATGCGCACGCCGTCGTTGCGGGGGTTGCCCACCGTCACGCCTGCGAGCTTGGCGCCGATGGCCTCGGCCGCAGCGCCGTACACGCCCGCCGGCACCAGGATGCGGCGGATGGCGGTGCATTTCTGGCCCGACTTGACGGTCATCTCGCGCACCACTTCGCGCACCAGCAGGTTGAAGGCGTCGCTGCCGGGTGCCGCATCGGGCAGCAGCAGCGCACTGTTGAGGCTGTCGGCCTCAATGTTGGCGCGCACCGAGCGCCGGGCCACCGCGGGGTGCGCGCGGATGATGCCGGCCGTGTCGGCCGAGCCGGTGAACGAGACCACGTCGAACGGCCCGAGCTGGTCCATGAGCCCGGCGGAGCTGCCCGCAATGACCGACAGCGCGCCCGCCGGCAGCACGCCCGCATCGACCACGTCGCGCACCATGCGCTGCGTGAGCCAGGCGGTGGACGTGGCGGGCTTGACGATCACCGGCACGCCGGAGAGCAGCGCGGGCGCCGCCTTTTCCCACAGGCCCCAGGCCGGGAAGTTGAAGGCGTTGATGAACAGCGCCACGCCGCGCGCGGGCACCTGCAGGTGCTGCGACAGGAACACGGGCTCCTTGCCGAGCCGGGCGGCGTCGCCATCGCGCAGCGCGCGCACATCGCCCAGCGCATCGCCCCATTTGGCGTACTGGCCCAGCGTGAAGATGCCGCCGTCGATGTCCACGGCGGAGTCGTTCTTCACCGTGCCGCTGTTGGCCGTGGCGATCTCGTAGTACGCGTCGCGGTGGGTTTGCAGTACCTTGACCACGGCGCCCAGCAGCGCGGCGCGCTGCCGGTAGGTCAACGCACGCAATGCCGAGCCGCCCTGTTCGCGGGCGAACCGGAAGGCCTCGGGCAGGTCGAGGCCCGTGGCATCCACGCGCACCAGGTCGTGGCCCAGCACCGGGTCCTGGAGCACGGCGCCCGGGCCCTGGCCGGTTTGCCAGCGTCCGGCAGCGTAGTTGGGGAGCAGTTCGGTCATGGGGATCTTTCTTGCAGGTGGTCGGCAGCGCCCGCGGTGGCGATGTCGGTGGCGGCAGCGATGCAGCGGACAAGTCGGGCGGCGAGCCCGCCGTGCCTTCAGCGCGTGAATTGAATCTGCCCCTCGGGCAGCAGGTAGAGCACCAGCGAGCGGCCCTGGGCCACGGTGGGGCGGTGGGCGCTGCCGGGCGGGTACACGCACCAGCCGGCGGGGTGCCCGTCGAAGGTGGCGTCGCCCTCCAGCGGCATGATCAGGTCGATCTCTCCGAGCGGATGGGTGTGGTGCGGGCCGGCGATGTCCTGCATGTCCACCACGTCCACCGAGAAGCGGTGCAGCGCGTCGTCTGCCTGGAAGACCCGGCCGTAGCGGATGCCGCCGCCCTCGCGCTCGCAGAGCCAGCCTTGCGCCACGCCCGCCAGGCAACCCGCCTTGAGCTGCCGGTAGGCGTCGCTGCCCTGGCCGTGCGTCTGGTTGAGCCAGGTTTGCAGGTCACCGTCCAGACGTCGGCCTGCGATCTGCCCGGTCAATGCGGCCAGGGCTTCATGGAATGCTGCTTTATCGGACATGGCGACTCGTGGGTGGCTGGGACAATGGAGCGCAGCGTGCACAGTGCTGCATGCATTTTCTTGTGGGATTCGGCAATGTGCAGTATCTTGCCTACACATGAACGATAGATAATGCTTGATGCAGTGTCAAGCACTATAGTGCATGCATGGTGTTTTCCCTTACGGTGTCCGGCCGCGCGGGCCGCCCGGGGGATGCACCGCAAAATGCCCAGGTGCAGCCGATGTGAATTTGAGGATGGACATGAACGAACCAGAAGACACCGCCACCTTGCCCCCAGCCCTGGGCGAGGTCGCGCCAGGGCCTGCCGACGAAGCCCGTAACCCCCTGCTGACCGCACTGGGCGAGCGGGTGCGTAACCTGCGTGCGCAGCGCGGGCTCACGCGCAAGGCGGTGGCGGTGGCGGCCGATGTGTCGGAGCGGCACCTGGCCAACCTGGAGTACGGCACGGGCAACGCGTCCATCCTGGTGCTGCAGCAGGTGGCCGGCGCGCTGCACTGCTCGCTGGCCGAACTGGTGGGCGACTTCACCACCCGATCGCCCGAATGGCTGTTGATCCGCGAGCTGCTGGAGCACCGCAGCGAGCCCGAGCTGCGCCGCGCCCGGCTGGCCCTGCACGAGCTGCTGAACAGCGGCGCCAGCGACACGGCACGCCACCGGCGCATTGCGCTGGTGGGGCTGCGCGGCGCGGGCAAGTCCACCCTGGGCCCCCTGCTGGCGCGCGACCTGGACGTGCCGTTCATCGAGCTGAGCCGCGAGATCGAAACCCTGGCGGGCTGCAGCGTGCGCGAGATCCACGACCTGTACGGCACCACCGCGTACCGCCGCTACGAGCGCCGCGCGCTTGAGGAGATCGTGCAGATCCACAGCGAGGTGGTGATCGCCACGCCCGGCGGCATCGTCTCGGACCCCGCCACCTTCAACGAGCTGCTGGCGCACTGCACCACGGTGTGGCTGCGCGCCGCGCCCGAGGAGCACATGGGCCGCGTGCTGGCCCAGGGCGACATGCGCCCCATGGCCGCCAGCAAGGAGGCCATGGACGACCTGCGCCGCATCCTGGAAGGCCGGGCGGCGTTCTATTCCAAGGCGGACCTGACCATCGATACCTCCGGGCAGAACCTGGAGGAAAGCCTGCGGCAGCTGCGCACCGGCGTGCGCAGGCTGATGGCCAGCCGGCCCGACTGAAAGCCCGGCCTCCCCCACCCGCCCCCCGGGCGCCCCCCCCCACGCGCCACCGACCGCCTGACCGGCGGAGCGCCCTCTGCACGGCCCATCGCGTCAGAAAAATTGGCGATCAGCACAAACATGCATTGACTCGCCTGCCAACATGCATCATGATGCACATCAGTTGATGGATTTATGCACTATTATTCCTGTTAGCAGTTTTTGACGGAGACGCCCCATGACCGCCCAGACCACCGCACCCACCCGCGTTGACTACCGCACGGACCCCACGCAGTACCGCCACTGGAAGCTGGCGGTGGATGGCGCCGTCGCCCGCCTGTCGCTGGACATCGCCGAAGACGGCGGCATCCGCCCCGGCTACAAGCTCAAGCTCAACAGCTACGACCTGGGCGTGGACATCGAGCTGCACGACGCGCTCAACCGCGTGCGCTTCGAGCACCCACATGTGCGCACGGTGATCGTCACCAGCGCCAAGGACCGCATCTTCTGCTCGGGCGCCAACATCTTCATGCTGGGTGTCTCCAGCCACGCCTGGAAGGTGAACTTCTGCAAGTTCACCAACGAGACGCGCAACGGCATCGAGGACTCCTCCAAGCACTCGGGCCTGAAGTTCGTCGCCGCCGTGAACGGCGCCTGCGCGGGCGGCGGCTACGAGCTGGCCCTGGCCTGCGACGAGATCGTGCTGGTGGACGACCGCTCGTCGGCCGTGTCGTTGCCTGAAGTGCCGCTATTGGGCGTGCTGCCCGGCACCGGCGGCCTGACGCGCGTGACCGACAAGCGCCATGTGCGCCACGACCTGGCCGACATCTTCTGCACCAGCGTGGAAGGCGTGCGCGGCCAGCGCGCGGTGGACTGGCGCCTGGTGGACCGCATCG
This sequence comes from Acidovorax sp. Leaf191, assembly GCF_001424425.1. GTDB lineage: Bacteria > Pseudomonadota > Gammaproteobacteria > Burkholderiales > Burkholderiaceae_C > Acidovorax. The sequence continues at coordinate 143,351 of NZ_LMPT01000018.1, read as the reverse complement.
CCAAGCCGGCGCAGTTCGCGGCCGCTGTCGATGAGACCGCCACCCGCTTGGCCGAAAGCAGCCACCGCCCCGCCAACGCACAGGGCGTGGCCCTGACCCGCGTGGAGCGCGAAGAGAGCGCCGACAGCCTGCGCTACGCCCATGTCAGCGTCGACATCGACCGCACCCGCCGCACGGCCACGCTCACGCTGAAGGCGCCCACCGGCGCGCAACCCACGGACATCGCCGGCATCGAGGCCGCAGGCGCCGCCTGGTGGCCGCTGGCCCTGGCGCGCCAGCTGGACGACGCCATCCTGAACCTGCGCACCAACGAACTCGACATCGGCACCTGGCTGCTCAAGACCGAGGGCGACGCCCAGGCAGTGCTGGCGAGCGACGCCACGCTGATTGCCCACCAGGACCACTGGCTGGTGCGCGAGACCATCGGCGCGCTGCGCCGCACGTTCGCGCGGTTGGACGTATCGTCGCGCAGCCTGTTCGCGCTGGTGGAGTCGGGCTCGGCGTTTGCCGGATCGCTGGCCGAACTGGCGCTGGCCGCCGACCGCACCTACATGCTGGCCCTGCCCGACGATGCCGAGCGCGCGCCCAAGCTCACGCTCAACGAGTTCAACTTCGGGCTGCTGCCGATGGTGAACGACCAAAGCCGCCTGCAGCGCCGCTTCTACGAAGAAGCCGCCCCGCTGGAAGCCGCGCGCGCCGCGGCCGGCACGCCGCTGGATGCGGACGCCGCGCTGGCCCTGGGCCTGGTGACCGCAGCCCCGGACGACATCGACTGGGACGACGAGATCCGCATCGCCATCGAGGAGCGCGCCGCGATGTCGCCCGACTCGCTCACCGGGCTGGAGGCCAACCTGCGCTTTGCCAGCAAGGAGAACATGAACACCCGCATCTTCGGCCGCCTGACCGCCTGGCAGAACTGGATCTTCAACCGCCCGAACGCCGTGGGCGACAAGGGTGCGCTCAAGGTCTACGGTACCGGCGAGAAAGCCGGCTTCGATCTGAACCGCGTCTGACCCCAAAGCCCCAACCAACCGATTGACCTCCCCACCCGTTCAGGCTGAGCTTGTCGAGGCCCTGCGCAAGCCTTCGACAAGCTCAGGCCGAACGGATATGAACCTCCACTTGAAGGACTGGCCATGAGCACGATCAACTACAGCGAGAAGATCCCCAACAACGTCAACCTCGGCGAAGACCGCACGCTGCAGCGCGCGCTCGAAGGCTGGCAGCCCAACTTCATCAACTGGTGGGACGACGTGGGCCCCGAGGGCTCGACCGACCACGAGGTCTACCTGCGCACCGCCGTGAGCGTGGACCCGCAGGGCTGGGCACAGTTCGGCCACGTGAAGATGCGCGACTACCGCTGGGGCATCTTCCTGAACCCGGGCGACGCCAACCGCGAGATCCACTTCGGCGACCACAAGGGCGAGAAGGCCTGGCAGGATGTGCCCGGCGAGCACCGCGCCAACCTGCGCCGCATCATCGTGACGCAGGGCGACACCGAGCCCGCGTCGGTGGAGCAGCAGCGCCACCTGGGCCTCACCGCGCCCAGCATGTACGACCTGCGCAACCTGTTCCAGATCAACGTGGAAGAAGGCCGCCACCTGTGGGCCATGGTCTACCTGCTGCACAAGCACTTCGGCCGCGACGGCCGCGAGGAGGCCGAAGCGCTGCTGCAGCGCACCTCGGGCGACCAGGACAACCCGCGCATCCTGGGCGCCTTCAATGAAAAAACGCCCGACTGGCTGGCGTTCTTCATGTTCACCTACTTCACCGACCGTGATGGCAAGTTCCAGCTCTCGGCCCTGGCCGAAAGCGCGTTCGACCCGCTGGCCCGCACCACCAAGTTCATGCTGACCGAGGAGGCCCACCACATGTTCGTGGGCGAGTCCGGCGTCTCGCGCGTGCTGGCGCGCACCGCGCAGGTGATGAACGAGCTGAAAACCGACGACCCGGCCAAGGTGCGCGCCGCCGGCGCCATCGACCTGGGCACGGTGCAGCGCTACCTGAACTTCCACTACAGCGTGACCATCGACCTGTTCGGCGCCGACCAGTCGAGCAACGCCGCCATCTTCTACAGCTCGGGCCTCAAGGGCCGCTACGAAGAAGGCAAACGAGGTGACGACCACATCCTCAAGGGCCAGACCTACAAGGTGCTGGAGGTCAAGGACGGCCAGCTGCTGGAAAAGGACGTGCCCATGCTCAACGCGCTGAACGAGGTGCTGCGCGACGACTTCATCAAGGACTCGATGGCCGGCGTGGGCCGCTGGAACAAGGTGCTGGAAAAAGCCGGCATCCCCACGCGCCTGTCGGTGCCGCACAAGGCCTTCAACCGCCAGATCGGCGCCCTGGCCGGCATCAAGATGTCGCCCGACGGCCGCGTGGTGAACGACGTGGAATGGGCAGCGCGCAAGGCCGAGTGGCTGCCCACGCCCGAGGACTTTGCGTTCGTCGCATCGCTGATGGGTCGCGTGGTGGAGCCCGGCAAGTTCGCGGGCTGGATCGCACCACCGGTGATGGGCATCAACCGCCAGCCGGTCGATTTCGAATACGTCCGCTTTAATTGAGCCCCCCTGAGCCGCTGCGCGGCTTCCCCCCCCCGAGGGGGGACGCCACCGGCGGCCCGGCGGAGCCGGTTGCGCGGTGGCACTGGCCCGGGGCCGCGCGCAATCCAAGGCATCGCCCAAGAATTCTGCGGCTTCGCTGGAAGAAAAATATGGATACCACCACGCTGATCGACAACGGCATGCTGAAGCAGCACCTGATCGACCCCGAGATCTGCATCCGCTGCAACACCTGCGAGGCCACCTGCCCGGTGGGCGCCATCACGCACGACGACAACAACTACGTCGTGCGGGCCGATGTGTGCAACGGCTGCATGGCCTGCATCTCGCCCTGCCCCACGGGCTCCATCGACAACTGGCGCACCATGCCGCTGGCGCGGGCCTACAGCATCGAGGAACAGCTGACGTGGGAAGAACTGCCCGCAGAACTGTCGCCCGAGGAGCTGGCGGCCGAGGGCGCACCGGCCGCGGCGGCACAGGCCACCGGGCTGCGGGCTGCGCCGCCCGCCGCCTCGGCAGAGCCCGGGGCCCAGCCGTTTCAATCGGCGCAGTACGGTGCCACCGTGCCGCCCTGGTCGGCCGCGCACCCCTACACCAACCTGTTCCCGCCCCGAAGCCCCACCACCGCGACAGTCGTGGGCAACTTCAACTGCACCGAAGCGGGTTTCGAGAGCGAGACACACCACGTGGTGCTCGACTTCGGCAGCATGCCGTTCCCGGTGCTGGAGGGGCAGTCCATCGGCATCATCCCGCCGGGCACCGATGCGCTGGGCAAGGCACACCACGCGCGCCAGTACTCGATTGCCAGCCCGCGCAACGGCGAGCGGCCCGGCTACAACAACCTGGCGCTCACGGTCAAGCGCGTGACCACCGACCACGACGGCCACGCCGTGCGCGGCGTGGCCTCCAACTACGTGTGCGACCTGCAGGTGGGCGACAAGGTGCAGGTGGTGGGGCCGTTCGGCAGCTCGTTCCTGATGCCCAACCACCCGCGCTCGCACATCGTGATGATCTGCACCGGCACCGGCAGCGCACCGATGCGGGCCATGACCGAATGGCGCCGCCGGCTGCGCAGCAGCGGCAAGTTCGAGGGCGGCAAGCTGCTGCTGTTCTTCGGGGCGCGGACCCAGCAGGAGCTGCCCTACTTCGGCCCGCTGCAAAGCCTGCCCAAGGACTTCATCGACATCAACCTCGCGTTCTCGCGCACCGCAGGGCAACCCCGGCGCTATGTGCAGGACCTGATGCGCGATCGCGCCGCCGACCTGGCTGCGCTGCTGCGCGATGGCAGCAGCCACTTCTACGTGTGCGGCCTCAAGAGCATGGAAGAAGGCGTGGTGATGGCCCTGCGCGACATCGCCACCGCCAGCGGGCTGGACTGGGGCCAGGTGGGCGCGGCGCTCAAGCGCGAAGGGCGGCTGCACCTGGAGACGTACTGAGGGGTGAGGCGTTCAAACTGCCCCTACCGCTTGATGGGCGTCATTTTTAAGCTATATATTTAATAGCAAACTGCATGCCAGGCCGGCAAAACACGCTGCAGGCCCGGGCTGAGAGCCCTGCGTGCATCGGCGCCTGGCGTGTTGCATGGCTTGCGCCGGGGTGGCGCCGCTGTCCCGCGCTTGCTTATCCGTCCTACACCGGACGGAGCGGTCCAAAAATACGATGCTTTCAGAACGCCCGTGCTTTGGTACCGGCGCCGCCGGCCCGCTGGCCGGCCCTCCGAAAGGAAAGGACCTTGCATGACCGACCCGACCGCGCATGGCGGCCCCTTGCGCTCCGCGCTACAGCACACGGCGCTGCAGCATGAAGAAGTGGTCATGCCGTTCACGCTGGGACTGCGCGGCCATGCCAGCGAACACGAGCGCCAGACCCGTGAACACATCGCACGCCGCGTGGCCCACCTGAAGGGCTGTGCGTTCAGCCACGAACTTCCCCCCTCGCTGTGGACGCAGCGCACCTACCTGGTGCCGAGCGAAACCCTGGTGGAGGCCGCCGCCCTGAGCCTGCACCTGCGCGGCGAAGACGATCTGTTCGGCGGCGTGGTGCCCCACGCCTTCGTGGCGACCAAGGCCATCACCCATCCCTTGATCGCGCCCGATGCCGCCGCGCCCCCGGGCTGGAGCCATGTTCTGCCCGAAGCGGTCGAGAAGGCCGTGCTGGCGGGCTACACCGCCTTCACGCGCCACGACGCGGCCGAGGCCGGCGAACGGCTGCTGGCCCTGGGGCCCGTGCGCATCAAGCCCGTGGCGGAGACCGGCGGGCGCGGGCAGTCGGTGGTGCATGCCATCGGCGAGCTGACCATGAGCCTGGCGGCGCTGAGCGACAACACCTTTGCCGAGCATGGCGTGGTGCTGGAGCACAACCTCTCGAACGTCGACACGCTGAGCGTCGGCCAGGTGCGCGTGGCGGGCATCCTGGCCTCGTACCACGGCCGCCAGCGCCTCACACGCGACAACCGCGGCGCCGTGGCGTACGGCGGGTCGGACCTGACCGTGGTGCGCGGCGACTTTCATGCGCTGCTGGCCACGCTGCCCCCCGGCCCGGTGCGCAAGGCCGTGGACCAGGCGCTGCTGTACGACGCCTCGGTGCGGCAGTGCTTTCCGGGCTTTTACGCATCGCGTGTCAACTACGACGTGGCACAGGGTATCCATGCCGGCGGCGAATGGAGCTCGGGCGTGCTGGAGCAGTCCTGGCGCATCGGTGGCGCCACCGGCGCGGAGATCGCCGCGCTGGAGGCCTTCCATGCCGACCCCGGCCTGAACACGGTGCGGGCCAGCTGCATCGAAGCGTTCGGCCCTCTGGCGCCACCGCCCGCATCCGCCATCGTCTACTTCCAGGGCGAGGACCCCGAGGTCGGGCCGCTGACCAAGTACACCGTGGTGCAAGCCGATGGCGACACGGCATAGAGACATTCAGATCCCTTCGGGCGACCGCACCATCGCCGGCACCCTGGTGGCGCCGGACACCGTGGTGCCCGGCGTGTTGCTGGTGCACGGCTGGGACGGCAGCCAGGAGCAGTACCTGTCGCGCGCCCACACCATTGCGGCGCTGGGCTGCATCTGCCTCACCATCGACCTGCGCGGCCATGCCCGCGACAAGGCGCACCGCGACACCGTGACGCGGGAAGACAACCTCAACGACATGCTGGCCGCGTACGACCTGCTCACCGGGCATCCGGCCGTGGACAGCCAATCTGTGGCCGTGGTGGGCAGCAGCTACGGCGGCTACCTGGCCACCGTGCTCAGCGCCCTGCGGCCGGTGCGCTGGATGGCGCTGCGCGCGCCGGCCCTCTACAAGGATGAGGACTGGCTGGTCCCCAAGCAGCACCTCGACCGCCAGGAACTGGCCCGCTACCGCGCCATGAAGCTGCCCACCGACGCCAACCGCGCGCTGGCGGCCAGTGCCGTGTTCGAAGGCGATGTGCTGCTGGTCGAATCCGAGATGGACCACATCGTGCCCCACCCGGTGCTGGAGAACTACCGGGCCGCATTCCTGCGCACCCGCTCCATGACCTACCGGGTGATTGCTGGTGCCGACCACGCGCTGGCCAAGCCCGAATGGAGCGAGGCCTACACCGGCATGCTGGTGAACTGGATGAAGGAAATGCTCGGCGAGGCCAAGGAGCGCGCCGCAGCGCGCGACAAGGCTGCGACCCGCTGAAAGCACCGCGCCAACACGTGGCGCCGATGCGCAAAGCAGACGCTGTCTGACACGGTCCAGCAGCCGGCGGTGGAGTAATGGAAGGCATCACGCTCCAAGGAGATCGTCATGTCGAAGACCCACCGCACCGGCCCCGACCAGACCAAGCCCCGCGCCCGCAAGCGCATGCGCCAGTGGGAGGCGATGGCCCGCCCCCGCTCGGTCCCGCTGCGCTTCCCAGACCCCGAGCCACCGGTGTGGAAGCCGCTGGGCTGATACGCACGCACCCCGGGCGAACGCCCATGCGCACCCCAACTACGGAATCGATTCACCCATGAGCACTCGACGCGCCCCCAAAGCCCCTGCCGCCACCGCGCCGGCCGCATCCACCCCGGCCAAGCCGGCGGCGAAGAAAGGGGCTGCCGCACCGTCCCGACCTCCAGCCAGGACCGGCTCCAGCCAAGCCGGGGGCAGTGCTAACACCACCACACCGGCAGCCGCCAGCGCATCGGCAGCCACCACCCGCAAGCAGCAGAAGATCCAGGCCGAGCAGGATGCCAAGGATCGCAAGGCCCCCAACGGCAAGCAGGCCGACACTTCCCCAAGTGCCAAGAAGAAGGCCGCCCCAGGCCCGGGCCGCGCAGAGCCCGCACCGCCCCTGCCGCGGCAACACCTCACCAAGCCCGGCAGCGAAGCGCAGATGCAGTTGCAGCCCCGCTTCGAGGCGCCGCACTATGCGGGCAGCGGCAAGCTCCAGGGGTTCTCCACCCTCATCACAGGGGGCGATTCGGGCATCGGCCGTGCCGTGGCGGTGCTGTTTGCGCGCGAGGGTGCGGACGTGGCGATCGCGTACCTGTCAGAACACGAGGACGCTGAACGCACCCGCGAGCTGGTGGAGGCCGAGGGCGGGCGCTGCATCCTGCTGCCCGGCGATGTGCGCGATGCCAGCTACTGCCAGCAGGCGGTGGCGCAGGCGGTCAAGGCATTCGGCAAGCTCAACGTGCTGGTGAACAACGCGGCGTTTCAGGAGCACGCGGCATCGTTGGCGGACCTGACCGAGGAACGTTTCGACGAGACCTTCCGCACCAACATCTACGGCTACTTCCACATGGCCAAGGCGGCCTTGCCCCACCTGCAGCGGGGCGACGCGATCATCAACACCGGCTCGGTGACGGGCCTGCGCGGCAGCAAGGAACTGCTGGACTATTCAGCGACCAAGGGCGCGATCCATGCCTTCACCAAGGCGCTTGCGCACAACCTGGCGGACAAGGGCATCCGCGTCAACGCGGTGGCTCCCGGGCCGGTGTGGACGCCGCTCAACCCCGCGGACAAGAGCCCCGAGGACATCGCTGAATTCGGGGAGAAGACGCACCTGGGCCGCCCGGCACAGCCTGAAGAAATTTCACCGGCCTATGTGTTTCTGGCTGCGCCCGCGTGCTCGAGCTACATCACCGGCATCGTGCTGCCCATCACGGGCAATGCGGGCGATGGCGGCTGACCACGCGCCGCCCCTCGCCGGCCCCGCTGACCACACCCTGGCGCACCAGCGCACGACGGGCCGCGCGGGGCCCGGGCCTTCAGGGCTTCTTGTCGCCGCGCGCGTATGCCTCGACAGCCGCCACGGCCTCGTCGCGCGAGCCGTAGGTGGCTTCGCGCAGGGGCGTGTTGTGGCCATCGACGAGCAGGCTCTGAATGGTCACCTTACCGGAGCCGGCGTGCGAGAGCACGGCCGAGTACGAGCTGGCGTCGGACGTGCCGAAGACGTTTTCTTCGCGGATTTCCTGTGGCATGAATACCTCCTTGTGACGGCCATTGTCCGCAGCCGGGCGCGCGGCCACTGTCAGCGAACAGCGCTTCCCTCACACCCTTGAGAAAGGCCGCAGAGCATGCCCTCCCGCACACCAGCAGCTGCCCGCGCACGGCCATCGAAAGGCGAGGCGGAAGCGCCCCACATCACGCATGGCGACCGGGTGATCGACCCCTCCACCGGTTTCACCAAGATGGACCTGGTGCACTACTGCGCGCAGGTGGCGCCGTTGATGATGGAGCATCTGTCCGCACGCCCTGTGGCGGTGGTGCGGGCGCCGGATGGCATCGCGGGTGAACTGTTTTTCCAGAAGCACGAGGACAGCGACTCCATGGCGGGCGTGCTGCAGATGGACCCGGCCCTGGACGAGGGCCATGCGCCGCTGATGGAGATCGCCTCGCCCCAGGGGCTGCGCAGCTATGCGCAGATGAACGTGATCGAATACCACACGTGGAACGCGCTGAAGGACCGCATCGAGCGCCCGGACCGCATGACGTTCGACCTGGACCCGGGCGACGGTGCCTCGTGGCAACAGGTGCAGGAGGGTGCGCGCCTGGTGCGGGTGCTGCTGCAGGAGCTGGGCTTGCCGGCGTACCTCAAGACCAGCGGCGGCAAGGGACTGCATGTGGTCGTGCCCCTCAAGCGCCTGCGCGACTGGGCCACGGTGCGGGCATTCTCCAAGGCCATCGTGGAGCACCTGGCGCGCACGATACCCGAGCGCTTCGTGGCCAAGAGCGGGCCACGCAACCGCATCGGCAAGATCTTCGTGGACTACCTGCGCAACGGGCGCGGGGCCACCACCGTGTGCGCCTGGTCGGCCCGCGCCCGGCCGGGGATGGGCGTGTCCGTGCCGGTGGCATGGGACGAGCTCGACACGCTGACCAGCTCTGCCCACTGGACGGTGCAGAACATCGGCGCGCGCCTGGGCACCGGCAACACGCCGTGGGACGGCTATGGCCAGGCAGCCGCCAGCCTCGGGACGGCCATGAAGCGGCTGGGCTTCGTGGCGGACGAAGGCTAGGCGCCCTCGGCACGCAGTCCTGCGGGGTCTGCTTCTGTGGCGCAACCAGGCCAGCCACCAGCGAACCTGCCCGCCCGCCAGCGCTATGCTCGCCCCATGCACACCACGAAGACGCTGCTCATCGTCTACCACTCCATGACGGGCGGCACGCTGCAGATGGCCCAGGCTGCGTGCGCAGGCGCCTCGCAGGAGCCCGGCGTGCACGTGCGCCTGCTGCATGCGGGCCAGGCCGTCGCAGCCGACGTGCTGGCCGCGGACGCCTACCTCTTCGCCACGCCGGAGAACCTGGCCGCCATGAGCGGCCAGCTCAAGGATTTTTTCGACCGCACCTACTACGCAGCGCTCGACCAGGCCAATGGCCGCCCTTACGCCTGCCTGGTCTGCGCCGGCAGCGACGGGGCCAACGCGGCGCGCCAGATCGAGCGCATCGCCACGGGCTGGCGCCTCAAGGCCGTGGCCGAACCGCTGATCGTCTGCACCCACGCGCAGACGCCAGAGGCCATCCTGGCCCCCAAGCAGATCGGCCCCGACGACCTGGAGCGCTGCGGCGCCCTGGGCCGTGCGCTGGCGGCGGGGCTGGCGATGGGCGTGTTCTGAGCCTGCAGTTGCCCGGCCATGCCAAAAGCTGCACCGCCGGGCCGTTTGGTGCTTGAATAGCGTTTTGCGAAAGAGGATGCCCATGAAATCCGTCGTGCTCGCCGCCGCGCTGGTGTCCGCCACGGTGGCGGCCCAAAGCCCCAGCTGGCTCACCGTGGTCGGCGACCCTGGCAATGGTTTCACCGACACCGTGGAGGTGGATGCCGCCAGCGCCGTGGCTTTCGAGTCCATGCGCCTGGTCAAGCTGCGCGTCAACCGCGCCAAGCCGCGCACCGCCTTCGATGGACTGCCCTTTCACTCGTACTACTCCACCGCCATGGTCGACTGCACGCAGATGAAAGCTTGGCACCGGTCGATCACTTTTTTCAACAAGCCGCTGTGGCACGGCCAGATGCGGATGCACGAGTACGTGGAGAGCGACGGGCGCGACCTGGCCTTTGCGGACATGGCCGAGAACCCCCGGGACCGGTTGGTCAAGGCCGCGTGCGCGATGTCGCTGCAGGACAAGTGAACGCCGGGGCCGATGCGCTGCACGGCCCCGCCCACCAGGGCACGCACCACCCGGCCACCTGCAGCCCCCAAGGACCGCGGGCTCTCCACCCCTTGAGGTGAAGCGCCCCCGCCAGAGCGAACGAGCTTCGCAGCCGTCAGATCCGCTGCGCAGCCAGCCTGCGGACCCCCGCCGTGAGGCGGTCGATCTCATCGAAGGTGTTGTAGAACGCCAGCGACGGCCGCACCGTGGTCTCCACACCAAAGCGGCGCAGGATGGGCTGCGCGCAGTGGTGGCCGGTGCGCACCGCGATGCCCTCTTCGTTCAAGGCCTTGCCGACCTCTTCGGTGGAGTAGCCCGCCAGCACGAAGGACATCACGCTGGCCTTTTCCGCCGCCGTGCCGATGAGCCGCACGCCACGGATGGTGGCGAGCTGCTGCATGCCGTACACCAGCAGTTCATGCTCGTAGCGCGCGATGTTCTCGATGCCCACCCGGTTCACGTAGTCGATGGCAGCGCCCAGGCCCACCGCGTCGGCGATGTTGCCGGTGCCGGCCTCGAACTTGTTCGGGATGGGCTGGAACACCGTCTTCTCGAAGGTCACGTCGGCGATCATGTTGCCGCCGCCCTGCCACGGCGGCATGTCTTCCAGCACCGAGCGCTTGCCCCAGACCACGCCGATGCCTGTCGGCCCGAACACCTTGTGGCCCGAGAAGACGAAGAAGTCGGCGTCGAGGTCCTGCACGTCCACCCGCATGTGCGACACCGACTGCGCGCCGTCGACCAGGGCCTTGGCCCCCGCGCGGTGCGCCAGCGCCACGATCTCTTTGACCGGCACCACGGTGCCCAGCGCGTTGGACACCTGCGTGACCGCGACGATCTTGGTGCGTTCGTTCAGGAGCTTCTGGTATTCATCGAGCAGCACCTGGCCCGAGTCGTCCACCGGAATCACCCGCAGCTTCGCGCCCTTGGCGGCCGCCAGTTGCTGCCAGGGCACGATGTTGGCGTGGTGCTCCAGGTTGCTGACGATGATCTCGTCGCCCTCGCCCACATGCTGCGCGCCCCAGCTCTTGGCCACCAGGTTGATGGCCTCGGTGGTGCCGCGCACGAAGATCACCTCGTTCACATCCGGCGCGTTGATGAAGGTCTTCACGCGCTGGCGCGCGCCTTCGTACGCATCGGTGGCCCGCGCCGCCAGCTCGTGCGCGGCGCGGTGGATGTTGGAGTTCTCGTGCTCGTAGAAGTAGCTGATGCGGTCGATCACCGCGCGGGGCTTGTGCGTGGTGGCCGCGTTGTCGAACCACACCAGTTGCCGCCCGTTCACGCGCTCGGCCAGCACCGGGAAGTCCCGGCGGATGGCGTGCACGTCGAACGGCGGATGGTGGCCCTGCCCTGCGAGCGGCACGGTGGCGTGCGGCGCAGGCTTGGCCGGCGTCACGTAGCCGCTGGGCAGCACCACCGCATCGGTGAAGTAGAACTGAGCAGGCGCAGCACCGGCACTCGACTGGCCCAGCGCGCCGGGCGATGCGGACGGCGCGCTGCGCAGGTCCACCCCCTGCAGCGACGCGAAGGGCTGGCGGGCCAGCTCGTCGCTGATGCGGGTGTCGCCCAGTGCGTTGGGAGAGGCACCATAAGCTACGCTGGTCTGTACGCCCGACGGCGCCCCTGTGGACGGTGCCGGGTGCCCACCGGGCGAAGGCTGCCCATGGCGGTCTGCGAGGAAGTAGAACGGCGATGCGGGCTCTGCAGCGCCGCCTGCCGGAGCGTGGCGCGCCACCGAAGCAGCATTGGCACCCGAGGCCTCGGGCACGCCCAGCACGGCCCCGCCCAGGCGCGGTTCGTACGCGGGCAGTGCGCTGACCACGGTGTCCGGCAGGCCGTTGCCCGCCGTAGCGTGCGGCAGCAGGGCCGGGGCCCGGTGCGCGAGCGACGCCAGGGGCGTGGGCGATGCCGGGACGATGTTGCTGCCCGGAAGCACGCCGGGCGGAATCGGCGTGCCCGGCACGCTGGGGCCGAACCCCGCGGGGCTGACCAGCGGCGAGCCCGGCGGCGCGATGTTGACGGGTGCCTGCACGCCGGCCGGCACGGGCGACAGCGCCTGCGCAAACCCGGGTGCGGTGCCCGGTGGTGTGGACGGCAGCGCGGCGGCGGGGCCGGCGGGCACAGCCGGTGCCTCGCCCGGCCGGGCCGAGAAGAGCGCCGTGGCCATCTGCGCCAGCAGCGCCGGGCTGATCGGCGCCTCCAGCGCGCGGGGGATTGCGCCTTGCGGCGTGGATGGAAGATTGCTCACCGCGGATTACTTGTAGGTATCAGGGTAGTCGTGGTACTTGTTGATCTCGACGTCATCGAGCACCGCCAGGGCGTCGGTGGTCAGCACGGCCAGCGAGCAGTACAGCGAGATCAGGTAGGACGCGATGGCATGGTTGTTGATGCCCATGAAGCGCACCGACAGGCCGGGGCCCTGCTCGCCCGGCAGGCCGGGCTGGAACAGGCCGACCACGCCCTGGCGCTTGTCGCCCACGCGCAGCAGCAGGATCTTGCTCTTGCCGTCGGCCACGGGCACCTTGTCGGACGGGATCAGCGGGATGCCGCGCCAGGTGATGAACTGCGAGCCGAACAGGCTCACCGTGGGCGGTGGCGTGCCACGGCGGGTGGCTTCGCGGCCGAAGGCCGCAATGGCCAGCGGGTGCGCCAGGAAGAACGCGGGCTCCTTCCAGACCTTGGTCAGCAGCTCGTCCAGGTCGTCGGGCGTGGGCGCGCCGGTGAGCGGGAAGATGCGCTGCTCTTCCGTCACCTGGGCCAGCAGGCCGTAGTCGGGATTGTTGATGAGCTCGCTTTCCTGGTTTTCCTTGATCGTCTCGATCGTGAGGCGCAGTTGCTCCTTGATCTGGTCGTGCGGGCTGCTGTACAGGTCCGACACGCGGGTGTGCACGTCGAGCACGGTGCTCACGGCGTTGAGGAAATATTCGCGCGGGTTCTCTTCGTAGTCCACGAAGGTGCGCGGCAGCTGGTTCTCGGACTCCTTGGCGGTGCATGCGACCTTGATCGCCTCGGGGTTCTTGACCTTGTTGAGGCGGTAGATGCCCGCTTCGACCGGCACCCACTGCAGCAGGTGCGTCAGCCAGCGCGGGCTGATGGTCTCCAGTTGGGGGACTGTTTTGGTCGCGTTGGCGAGTTGCCTTGCTGCGTGATCGCCGAGTGCGGTGGTACCGCCCACTGTTGCCGACATGTGAGAACTCCGTGTGGTTGAAAACTGAAAGGGAAAAAAGATGAAACTGCGGCGCTGAGTGTCAAAGCTCTGCGGCCGGGCTTCAACAGGCTATAGCCGCCAACTGCAGGCCGCGCACCAGGTTGGCGGTGTGCACCACCTCGCCGCGCGTGACCAACGTGGAAGGCGTCACGCCCAATGCCACCGCGAGCTTTTCGATGGTGACCAGGGACGCGATCACGCGGCCGCGCTCGACCTCGCCGACGTAGGAGCGGTTGAGGTCCGAGTGCTCGGCCAGACGCTCCTGCGACCAGCCCTGGGCCTCGCGCGACTGGCGTACCGCAATGCCGAAACCTTTGATGAGCGTGGTGGTCATGGCAGTGCCTCGGCGGCGGCCGCAGGCCGGGGGGTGCGCCCCGACTCCTGGCTGCTGGCCTGCGTCACGTTGCCGCCGGGCGCCACGTCATGCGTGAGCCAGACATTGCCGCCGATGACCGCGCCCTTGCCCAGCGTGACGCGCCCGAGGATGGTGGCGCCCGCATAGATGACCACGTCGTCCTCGACCACCGGGTGGCGCGGCAGGCCCTTTTGCAGCACGCCCTGGGCATCCGTAGGGAACCGCTTGGCGCCCAGCGTGACCGCCTGGTACAGGCGCACGCGCTGGCCGATGACGGCGGTCTCGCCGATGACGACGCCCGTGCCGTGGTCGATGAAGAAGCCAGCGCCGATCTGCGCACCGGGGTGGATGTCGATGCCGGTGTGGCTGTGCGCCAGCTCGGACACGATGCGCGCGAGCAGCGGCAGGCCCAGCCGGTACAGGCAGTGGGCCAGGCGGTGGTGGATCATGGCCAGCACGCCGGGGTAGCACAGCAGCACTTCGTCCACGCTGCGCGCGGCGGGGTCGCCCTGGTAGGCGGCCAGCACGTCGCTGTCGAGCAGGCGCCGGATTTGCGGCAGGGACTGCGCAAACGCCTGCGCGACCTGCTGGGCCTGGTCCTGCACACCGTCGGCGTCGCGCTCTTCGTGGCGGGCGCTGTACGTCAGCTCCAGGCTGATCTGCGTGAACAGCGTGTGCAGCGCGGTGTCGAGCGTGTGCGCCACGTAGAAGTCTTCGCTCTCCTGGCGCAGGTCGTAGGGCCCCAGGCGCATGGGAAAGAGCGCGCCCTTGAGCTGCTCGACCACCTGGGCCAGCGCGTCGCGCGAGGGGAACTCGCGGCCCCCCGGCTCCTGCGATCTCTTTTGCGCCTCGCGCCATTCGCGGCGCACCTCGCTCAGCGAAGCGGCGATCTGCTCGATGTGGAAATTTGCCATGGGTGCCTTGTGCGCTGCGCTGCTCAGTCCTGCACCCACGGCAGGCCATGAAAGCGCCAGCCATCGCTGCCGCCGCGCTGCTGGCGGTCGTCGATCTCGCCCTCGAAGCCTTCGAGCACATTGAACACATGGCGGAAGCCGACGGCCGCTGCCGCCTCGGCCGCGAGCACCGAGCGCTTGCCGCTGCGGCACAGCAGCAGCACCACGGCGTCCTTGCCGCCGTCCTTGGCGAGCTTGGCCTCCAGCTCCCGCACGAAGCGGGGGTTGCGGGTGAGCGCCGTGCCCGTGGCCCACGCCACATGCAGGCTGCCGGGCACGTGGCCGACGAACTTGCGCTCTTCGGCGGAGCGCACATCCACCAGCAGGGCCTGGCCTTCGCGCACCAGGTCCCACGCGGCGGGTGGCTTCACGCCGCCGGCATAAGAGAGTCCTTGCTCCACCGACGCCTGGCGCACCTGCTCCAGGGCGGTGGGCAGCACGGCGTCTGCGGTTTCGTAGGTCATGAAATGGCTCCTGGCAATGAATTCGGTGGTGATAGCCATCGAATCTACGGGCCCAGTCATCGATCACAAACGAATAAAAACTCCGTTCAAAATTACCTAAACATCCTTAGACGATCTGCAGGCAGCCATCATCCTCGACAGGGTGTCGCGCTGGGTGCGCGCCGCTCAGGCTCCCGCCGGCGCAAACCGCCCTGCCGACAAGGTCGAGAGGTCCGCCCATTCCGGCAGCCCCAGCACCCGCAGCGCCAGCACCTCGCCAATGGCGGCCGAGTGCTTGAAGCCGTGCCCTGAGCACGGCGACGCCACATGCACGCCCGGCCATCCCGGCAGGCGGTCGATGACGAAGCCGTGGTCGGGGGAGACGGTGTAGAGGCACACATGGGCCTGCGAGAACTTCGCCTCGGGCGCATGGAGCCGCGGCTGCACGTAGCGCCGCAGCATCTCCTCCACCTCGCCAGGGGCGACCGTGCGGTCCACCGCCTGGGGCGTGGTGGTGGCTTGGTACTGGGCGGTGGCAATCTTCAAGGCGGGAGCACCGGGCCCCACGGCCGGAAAGCCGTAGAACGCAGGGCCGTCCTCATCCCCCTGCGCCCAGATGAACACCGGAAACCGCGCAGGCGAGAACGCATCGGTATCGGCACCGATGTCGAACCAGAACATCACCTGGCGGTAGACGCTCAACTGCCCGGCCAGTGGTGCGCTGTGCAGCGCCCCGCCCGCCTGCACCAGCTGCGGCAGCCATGCGCCCGCGGCCAGCACCACCTGGTCCGCGCGGTAGGTGCCGCGCGTGGTGGTGACCACCGTTGCATCGCCCTGCGTCTCCAGGGACAGCACCGTTTCGTGGATATGTACCTCGGCGCCGTGCGTCTGCGCCACCTGCAGCTGGGCGCCGATGGCCACCTCGGGGCGGACGAAACCTGCATCGCGCTCCCAGTAGGCGAACTCGTCGCCGCGCAGCTTGAACTGCGGGTAGCGGCGCCGCAGGTCGGCCGTGTCCAGCACCTCGTGCGCAATGCCGTGGCGCTGTGCAATGCCGATGGTCTGGCGCACGAAATCATCGGGCTTGCCCGCGCGGGGGGCCGCGCCGTCGCGCGGGCCCAGCACCAGGCCATGGGTGCGGGTGTAGATGGATTGGCCGGTGGCGGCCTCCAGCTCCGCCCAGATCTCGTGCGAGCGCCGCACCAGGGGCACGTACTGCTCGCCCTCGCCCACGGCCAGGCGGGTAATGCGGGTCTGCCCATGCGACGAGCCCAGGCTGTGCGGCGGGGCGAACTGGTCCAGGCCCAGCACGCGCGCACCGCGCCGCGCCAGCTGGTACAGCGTGGCGGAGCCCACCGCTCCCAGGCCTACCACGATGGCGTCGTAGTGGGGGATATCGTGGGTGGGCGAACTCATGCCGTGGCCCCGGCACGCCGCGCAGGGTGCGCGGGCCGCGCGAGGCCCAGGTGCTCGCGCAAGGTCGTGCCTGCATAGTCCTTGCGGAACAGGCCACGGCGCTGCAGCTCGGGCACCACCAGCTCGGCAAAGTCCTTGAGGCCATGGGGCAGCGTCGGCGCCAGCACGTTGAAGCCGTCGGCCGCCCCGGTGGTGAACCAGTGCTCCAGCTGGTCGGCGATGGTCTCGGGCGTGCCCACCATCGTCCAGTGGCCCCGCGCGCCGGCCACTTTTTCGTACAGCTGGCGAATGCTCAGCCCCTCGTCGCGCGCCATCTTGGCGAACAATTCCTGGCGGCTCTGCCAGCCCTGGGTGACTGGCAGGTCTTGCGGAAACGGCCCGTCGACCGGGTACGCGGACAGGTCGGCATTGCCCAGAAAGGTGGACAGCAGCCCGACGCCCAGCACCGGGTCGATGAGGCCTTGCAGCTGGTCGAACTTGTCCTGGGCCTCCTGCTGCGTGCGCCCCACGAAGGGTGAGATGCCGGGCAGGATCTTGAGCTGGTCCGGCGTGCGGCCATACGCTGGCAGACGCCCCTTGAGCGACTGGTAGAACGCGCGCGCAGCCTCGGGCGTCTGCTGCGCGGTAAAGACCACCTCGGCGGCGGACGCAGCCAGGTCCTGCCCGTCGCTGGACGAGCCGGCCTGCACCAGCACCGGGTAGCCCTGCGGCGAGCGCGGCGTCTGCAGGCCGCCATGCACCTTGAAGTGCTCGCCGTCGAACGCCACGCGGTGCAGGCGCTCGGGGTCGAAGAACTGGTTGGCAGCCTTGTCGTGGATGAAGGCATCGTCCTCCCACGTGTCCCACAGGCCTTTGACGATCTGCACGTACTCGTGCGCTCGGGCGTACCGGTGCGCATGGTCGAGCTGTTTGTCGAGGCCAAAGCTGCGCGCCTCGAAGTCGCTGCCCGACGTGACCAGGTTCCAGCCCGCGCGCCCGCCGCTGACCTGGTCGAGCGTGGCGTACTTGCGCGCCAGGTGGTAGGGCGGCAGGTAGGTGGTGGACACGGTGGCGACCAGGCCGATGCGCTCCGTGGCCTGCGAGAGTGCCGACAGGGCCAGCAGCGGCTCCATCGGGTACCACAGCGCGTTCTTGGCGACCACCGCATCGGGCGGGCCCGGCAGGCCCACATTGTCGGCAAAGAAGATGGCGTCGAACTTGGCGGCTTCGGCAATCTGCGCCCATGCACGCAGCTGCGCGATGGAGCTGGCCGCACCGGGGTTCACGTCCGGGTGGCGCCAGGCGGCCAGGTGGTGCCCCACGCCGAAGAAGAAGGCGCCCAGGTGCATGGTGGGAGAAGGTGTCGGCATGGGATAAGGCGTTGCGCTCGTCGAGAATGAAAGAAGAAGGTTGCACGCCCCGCCCTGGGCCCGGGCAAGCCGCCACCGCGCTCAGCGCTGCTGCCCCCACTTGCGCACGGTCAGCCGCTCCAGCGTGGCAAAGCCCAGGCTCTCCACCAGCAGCCCGATGAGCACCACCATGACGAGCCCCGCGAACACGCGGTCCGTATAGAGCTCGTTGCGGTTCTGGAAGATGTACCAACCCAGGCCGCCCTTGCCCGACGATGCGCCGAACACCAGCTCCGCCGCGATCAGCGTGCGCCAGGCAAAGGCCCAGCCGATCTTCAGGCCGGACAGGATGGCCGGCAGCGCAGCGGGTATGAGGATCTGCAGCACATACGGAATGCCCCGCAGCCCGTAGTTGCGGCCGGCCATGCGCAGGGTCTCGGGCACACCCTGAAAACCCGCGTAGGTATTGAGCGCCAGCGGCCACAGCACCGAATGGATCAGCACGAACACCAGGCTGCCCCGCCCCAGGCCAAACCACAGCAGCGCCAGCGGCAGCAGCGCAATGGCGGGCAGCGGGTTGAACATGGACGTGAGCGTGCCCAGCAGGTCGCGGCCCAGCCGGGTGGACACCGCCAGCGTGGTCAGCGCGAACGCCAGCACCACCCCAGCCACATAGCCCTGTACCAGCACGACCAGCGACAGGCGCACTTTCTCGATCAGCTCGCCGCTCCAGAGGCCTTCGGCCAACGCCTTCATCGTGGCGCTGAACGTGGGCAGCAGCAGATCGTTGTTCTGCCAGCGCGCTGCCACCTCCCACACGGCGGCCAGCACCGCCAGGATCACCGCCTTGCGCAGCCACTCCTGGCCCCAGATGCGGTCTGTCCAAGGGAGCGCGCGCTCCACCGGCACATCGCGAAACGGCTCCAGGGTGCGCTCGTACTCGGGCCGCACGGGCGGGTGCAAAAGTGGGCTCATGGCTGCGTGTGCCCTTCTTGGGTTGTTTCTTCTTCGAACAGCAGGTGGTGAATGCGCTGCGCCGTGGCCTGGAAGGCGGCACCGCCCAGGCTGCCCAGGTGAAAGTCGTGGCTGTTGATCTCGGCGCGCATGCGGCCGGGGTGTGGCGACAGCAGCGCGATGCGATTGCCGACCACCAGCGCTTCTTCGATCGAATGCGTGACGAACAGCAGCGTGAAACGCACCTCGTCCCACAGCGCGAGCAGCTCTTCCTGCATCTTGCGGCGCGTGAGCGCATCCAGCGCGGCGAAGGGCTCGTCCATCAGCAAGATGCGGGGCTGCATCGCCAGCGCCCGGGCAATGGCCACGCGCTGCTTCATGCCGCCCGACAGCTGGTGCGGGTGCACATCGGCAAATTTATCAAGCCCTACCTTGGCCAGGTAGTGCAGGGCCCGCTCGGCGGCCTCCTTCTTGCCCACCGTGCGCGACGCAAGCAGCGGGAACATCACGTTCTGCTTCACGGTCTTCCAGGGCGGCAGCTGGTCGAACTCCTGGAACACCACGATGCGGTCCGGCCCGGGTGCGGTTACCCGTTGCCCACCCAGCCGGATCTCGCCTTCGATGGGTGCAATGAAGCCCCCCACCGCCTTTAGCAGCGTGGACTTGCCGCAGCCCGAGGGGCCCAGCAGCACGAAGCGGTCGGCCGCGTGCACATCGAAGCTGACCTGGTGCGTGGCGCGCACCACGCGTTCGGTGGTGCGGTATTCCAGGCTGACGCCATCGACCTGCAGCAGCGCGCCGGTCGCCGCATGCGGTGCGGCGGCTGGCGCCGGCGCGGCGTGCGGTGCATCCACTGCGGCTTCACCCAGAAAGCCCTGCCGCAGCGCGAGGTCAGGCGCCAGCACCGGCATGGTCAGTTCCCCGCCACGTTGTGCGCGTCTGCAAAGAAATAGTCCTTGGCAGAGGCAGGCTTGTTCTTGATGGCGCCAACGCGGTGCATGAACTCGGCCAGCGCGTAGGTGTTCTGCGGCGTGATCTTGAACTGGACTTCGGGGTTCTTGATGATCTTGAGCAGCAGGTCGCGGTCGGTCTTGGCGTTGCTCACCTTGAGGTAGATGTCCGCCGCCTTCTCCGGGTTGGCGGTGACGAACTGCGAGGCCTCGTTCAGCGCATCGATGAAGGCCTTGTAGGTCTTGGGGTTCTCCGTGCGGAACTTGTCGGTGGCGTACAGCACGGTGGCCGACGAGGGGCCGCCCAGCACGTCATAGGACTTGAGCACGATGCGCGCCTGCGGGTTGCCCGCCAGCTCCTGCTCTTGGAACGGCGGGTTGCCGAAGTGCGCCGAAATCTCGGTGCCGCCCTTGATGATGGCGGCGGCTGCGTCGGGGTGCGGCACCGCCACGCTGATCTTGTCGAGCTTGTTGAACTCCTTGTCGCCCCAGAGCTTGGCCGATGCCAGCTGCAGCACGCGCGACTGCACCGACACGCCCACGGCCGGCAGCGCAATGCGGTCCTTGTCGGTGAAGTCCGCAATGGTCTTCACGTTCGGGTTATTGGTGACCAGGTAGTACGGGAAGTTGCCCAACGACGCCACGCCCTTCACGTCTTGCCGGCCCTTGGTGCGGTCCCAGATGGTGAGCAGCGGCCCCACGCCGGCGCCGGCAATCTCGATGTTGCCCGACAGCAGCGCATCGTTGACGGCGGAGCCGCCCGAGAGCTGCACCCATTCCACCTTGGCATCCACACCGGCGGCCTTGGCGTGTTTTTCGATCAGCTTTTGCTCTTGCGCCACGTTGAGCAGCAGGTAGACGATGCCGAACTGCTGGGCGATGCGGATCTGCCCTTCTGCATGGGCGGCAAGGCTGCCGAAGGCAAGGCCCAGGCCGGTGGCGATGGCAGTGGCTTTGCGTGTGAAGTTCTTCATGGGTTTGTGTTTCTCTCTGGAGGATGGTGGTCAGAACGGTGCATCGCCCTGGATCGTGGTGCGGTAGAGCTTGCGGCGCAGGTGGTCGGGCGTGCCGGCGGCCAGGTGCATCAGCGAGCGGTTGTCCCAGAAGACGAGGTCGTGCGGCTGCCAGTGGTGGCGGTAGATGAACTCGGGCTTGACGCTGTGCGCGAACAGTTCGGCCAGCAGCGCATCGCTCTCTGCCTGCGGCAGGCCGACGATGCGCGTGGTGAAGTGCTCGCTCACGAATAGCGCCTTGCGGCCGGTCTCGGGATGCGTGCGCACCACGGGCTGCACAGCGGGCGAGACTTGGTCGATCTGCGCCTGTGAGAGCTTCGGGCGCCAGGGGTTCTTGGAGCGCAGTTCCTCGTACTTGGCGAGGTAACTGTGCTCGGCCTTGAGCGGCAGGATGCGCTGCTGCAGTTCGGGGCTCAGGGCCTCCCAGGCCAGGTGCTGGTCGGCGAACAGCGTGTCGCCGCCTTCGCTGGGCAGCTCCTGCGCGTGCAGCAAGGACCCCAGGCTGGGGTGCGGCTTGTACGAGATGTCGGAGTGCCAGTACACGCCGGCATCCCCCAGGCCGATGGGCTCGCCGTTGTCCTTGATGTTGGAGACGATGAGGATCTCCGGGTGCCCTTTGAGCTGGAACTGGTGCAGCACGTGGATCTCCAGCGGACCGAACCGCCGGCTGAAATCCACATGGGCCGCAGGCGTCACCTGCTGGTCGCGGAACACCAGCACATGGTGGTCCAGATGCGCCTGGTGGATGCGAGCGAACTCGCTGTCGCTGATGGGCCGTGAGATATCCAAGCCCACGACCTCGGC
This sequence comes from Acidovorax sp. Leaf191, assembly GCF_001424425.1. Taxonomy (GTDB): domain Bacteria; phylum Pseudomonadota; class Gammaproteobacteria; order Burkholderiales; family Burkholderiaceae_C; genus Acidovorax. Next base: position 121,773 of record NZ_LMPT01000018.1, on the reverse strand, counting down.
GCCCACGGGCGCATCGAAGGGCCGTATCTCGAAGTTCTGTACGGGGGCAGGAGAACGGGTGGCAGTGGCAGTCATTGGGGGCTCTCGCGCTCGGTTCGCAGGGGCTGGTGCATGGGAGCTGCCGACTGTAGGGATGCTTTGTTCCACACGGAACGAATGATTTGTTGCTTGTTTATGAAATAAACATCCAAAGAAATCGCGTCACGGTGGATGTGCGGCCGGGCAAAAGCTGCGCACTCGCTCGCAAGGTAACGCAGCCGCGCCGCTGCATGCCGCTCATTGAACGGATTTGGATATGCGCTTTCCTTCGTTGGTCGGGTCGGGGCGCGCGCCTATCGTCGCGGCTCTCGCTGGCGCTGCGCCTTGTCCGCCTGCAAGGGCATCTGTGCAGGCCAGCGCCCTATCCACCAGCATCCTTCATTCATCACACCATGCGACTGAAATTCACATCCCTCACCGGTTTCATTGCGGCCACCGCGCTGGCGCTCGTGGGCATCACCGCCAAGGCCGACCAACTGGACGACATCAAGAAAAAGGGTGAGATCGTCTTCGGCGTTCTGGGCACCGACGAGCCCAACAGCTTCGTGGACCCCAAGACCCGCGGCTTCATCGGCTAGGAGATCGACATCGCCACCGCGGTGGCCAAGAAGCTGGGCGTCAAACCCGTGTTCAAGCAGTTGGCCGTGGCAGCGCGCATCCCCGAGCTGCAGCAGGGCCATGTGGACGTGCTGGCCGCATCCCTCACGCACAACAAGGAACGCGAGGCGCAGATCGACTTCGGCCTGACCCATTTCGTCACCGGCTCCAAGGTGCTGGTCAAGAAGAGCAGCGGCATCCAGAACGTGTCCGACCTGGCCGGCAAGAAGGTGTTGACCGTGAAGGGCGGCACGCAGGAGCCCAACCTGCTGCGCGCCGTGCCGACTGCCGAGGTCGTGACCTTCGAGAACACCCAGCAGGCCTTCCAGGCGCTGCAGCAGGGCAAGGGCATTGCCTACGTCAACGACGAGTCGTCGCTGTACAACGACGTGGCCAAGCTGGGCGCCAAGGGCGGCGACTACCTGATCCTTCCGCAGAACCTGAACGTCGAGCCACTGGCCCTGGGCATCCGCAAGGGTGAAACCGCGCTGAAGAAGGCCATCGACGACACGCTGCGCGGCCTTGAAGCCTCGGGCGACGCCGAGAAGCTGTACGAAAAGTGGTGGGGCGCCCAGAGCAAGCTCAAGTTCGCCAAGCGCACGTTCCGCTTCGAATCGGACAAGGTGAACGGCTGAGCGCTGCACGCTGGTCCCCTGATCGCTGATCGCTGAAGGCCCAAAGGACGGCCTGCCTTTTCACACAGAGGCAGGCCGCCGCTTTTTGTTGTATGCCCACTTTCGATTTTTCGCTGCTGCTCGCGGGCCCTTACCACGCCATGCTCTGGGCAGGCCTGCGCCTGTCGCTGACCCTGCTGGCCGTCACGCTGCCCCTGGCCCTGCTGCTGGGCCTGCTGGTGGCCGTGCTGCGCCTGGCGCCGCTGGCGCCTTTGCGCTGGACCGGCTTTCTGTTCGTGGAGTCGCAGCGCAACATCCCGCTGCTCGCGCACATGCTGTTCTGGTACTTCGGTGCGCCCGAACTCCTTCCGGAGTCGGCCAGGGAATGGCTCTACCAGCACAACATCGAGGCCATCGCGGCCGTGGTGTCGCTCAGCCTGTATGCCGGGGCCTTCATGGCCGAGGACATCCGCAGCGGCATCCGGTCCGTGCCCACGGTGCAGCTGGAAGCCGCACGCGCACTGGGCCTGGGGTTCGTGCCCGCCATGCGGCTCGTGGTGCTGCCGCAGGCCGTGCGCACCAGCGTGCCGCCGCTGGTGTCGCAAACCCTCAACCTGTGGAAGGACACCAGCATCGCCACCGTGATCGGCACGGCCGAGCTCATGTACCAGGCCGCCAAGGTCGAGAGCGCGACCTTCAAGAGCTTCGAAGCGTTCACGTTCGCCACGGTCAGCTACCTCGGCGTCTCGCTGGCCATCACCGCGCTTGCGGCGTGGTACCAGCACCGGTACCCGCCACGCTCGGCATGACAGGAGGCACGCCACCATGCGTTTTCTCGAGATGCTCGATGCCTACTGGCTTTTCTTCCTCATCGGCCAGTACCCCGACGGGCCGCTGGGCGGCCTGGCGCTGACGCTGCTCCTGGCGTCGTGCGCCCTGCTGCTGGCCATCCCCGCGGGCCTGCTGCTCGGCCTGGCCCGGGTCAGCCCCTGGGTCTGGCTGCGATGGCCCGTGAGCGCGCTGGTGTTCGTGGTGCGCGGCACACCGCTGTTGATGGTGATCTTCTGGGCCTACTTCTTCCTGCCCAGCATCACCGGGCACAAGACCGGCCAGTTCACCACCATGCTGATCGCGCTGGTGGTGTTCGACGCCGCCTACCTGGCGGAGATCGTGCGCGCCGGCATCCGCGGCCTGCCCCGGGGGCAGATGGAATGCGCGCGCTCCCTGGGGCTGCCGTACCTGGCGTCCATGCGCCTGGTGGTGCTGCCCCAGGCACTGCGCAACATGCTGCCGTCTCTGGTCAACCAGTTCGTCTCCACCATCAAGGCCACGTCGCTGGGCTACATCATCGGCCTGGCCGAGGTGTCGTTCATCGCCTCGCAGATCAACACGCTCGTGTTCACGCTGCCCACGCAGGTCTACCTGGTGCTGGGGTTCACCTATTTCGTGCTGTGTTTCGGCCTGACGCGCTTCGCGGTCTGGCTGGAGCACCGGCTTGCGCAGCGCGCTGCGCGCCCAATGCCTCTCCACGCCCCCGCTGCGGGGGCCGCACCATGATCACCTTCGACAACGTCAACAAGTGGTATGGCGACTACCACGCGCTTGCAGACATCACCGAGACCGTCGCCGCCGGCGAGGTCGTGGTCGTGTGCGGGCCGTCGGGCTCGGGCAAGTCCACGCTGATCCGCACCATCAACCGGCTGGAGCCCGTCGACAAAGGCCGCATCACCGTCAACGGGCAGGACATCCACGCCTCCAAGCTCAACCTGAACGTGCTGCGCGCAGGCATCGGCTTCGTCTTTCAGCAGTTCAACCTGTTTCCGCACCTGACGGCGCTGGACAACTGCACGCTGGCGCCGCTGCATCTTCGCAAGGGGTCGCCAGACCAGGCCCGCCAGCGCGCGCTGGCCCTGCTGGACCGCGTGGGCCTGGCGCACAAGGCCCACGCCCACGCCACCGAGCTGTCGGGCGGCCAGCAGCAGCGCGTGGCCATTGCCCGCGCGCTCACCATGGAGCCCCGCATCATGCTGTTCGACGAACCCACGAGCGCGCTCGACCCCGAGATGGTGGGGGAGGTGCTGTCGGTGATGCGCGACCTGGCGCGGGACGGCATGACCATGGTGTGCGTCACGCACGAAATGGGCTTTGCGCGCGAGGTGGCCGACCGCATCTGGTTCATGGACGCGGGGCGCGTGCTGGAGCGCGCCAGCCCCCAGGCGTTCTTCGACAGCCCGCAGCACCCGCGCGCGCGGCAGTTTCTGTCGGACATCCGGGCGCCGCTGCCTGACGCGGCCACCTGACGCCGCCGCCTGACCCTTGGCCGGATGCAGGCGTTGTGAAAAAATAGACGTTCAGCGTCGCCGACTTTGCATATGCGCAGAACAAGTGCGCCCGGCGGGCAGCGCTTGCGCTATAAATAGCGCACCTCATCCATCTTTGTGTGAAAGCATCCATGAACCGCGCAGAACTCGTTGATATCCTGGCTTCCAAGAATGATCTGTCCAAGGTTGCGGCCAACGCCGTGCTGGAGACGCTGATCGAGACCGTGCAGACGGCCGTCAAGAAGGGCGACACCGTCCAACTGGTGGGCTTTGGCACCTTCAAGTCCGCCAAGCGGGCCGCCCGCACAGGCAAGAACCCCTCCACGGGCGCCGCCCTGAAGATCCCTGCCACTACCGTGCCCAAGTTCGTCGCTGGTGCCAAGTTCAAGGCCGCCGTCGATCCCAAGGCCGCCAAGCGCAAGGCGGCCAAGTAAGCAGGCCCCGCCGCTTCGGCACAACCGCCTCAGGCTTCGGCCTCGGGCGGTTTTTTCTTTGCGCGGCCAGGGTGGGCGGCGCCGCTCATATGGCGCTTTGCAGCTAAGCATGTGACAAATCGGTCGTTCTCCTGAGAGCAGCAGGGCCAGACAATCGCGCCTCCACCGCTCCTGTCCACGACCGCTATCACCATGCACGCCGCCGCAGCCCCCTTCAAGTCCCTCGTCGTGTTGTGGCTCGCCGCGTGGGCAAGCTGTGCCGCGCTGGCGCAGCCAGCGCCCGCCACGCCCTTCCCCACCAAGACGGTGCGCGTCACCGTGCACAACTCGCCCGGCAGTGCGCCCGACGTGCTGGCGCGCTACCTGTCCCAGCGCCTGTCCGAGCAATGGAAGCACGCGGTGGTGGTGGACAACCGCGGCGCCGCCGGCGGCATCGTGGCGGCCGATGCGCTGGCCAAGGCACCGGCGGACGGCCACACCCTGCTGGTGGGTGGTGACGGCCCCATCACCATCCTGCCCAACCTGCAGAGCAACCTTCCCTACAACGCGCAGCGCGACCTGGTTCCGGTGGTCTCGCTCGGCCATGTGGACTTCGTGCTGGTGGCCCACCCCAAGACGGGGTTTCGCAGCCTGGGCGACTTCGTGCGCGCCGCCAAAGCCCAGCCGGGCCGCTACAGCTACGCCTCGGCCGGCAACGGCAGCGCCCTGCAGTTCAGCATGGAGATGCTCAAGCAGCAGGCCGGCTTCTTCGCCACGCACATCCCCTACCGCGGCGGCCCCATGGGCCTGCAGGACGTGATTGCCGGCCAGGTCGAAGTGATGTTCATCGCCCTGGGCCCCGCACTGCCGCACATCCGCAGCGGCAGGCTGACGCCACTGGGCACCACCGGCGACAAGCGCAACGCCCTGCTGCCGGACGTGCCCGCCATTGCGGAGACCTATGCGGGCTACGGCTCAGGCACTTGGTTTGGCCTTTTTGCGCCTGCCAACACACCGCAGCCGGTGCTGGACACCATTGCCGCGGACGTGGGGCGCATCGTGCAGACCCCCGCGGCGCGCGCTGAATTGGCCGCCCAGGGTATCGACGCCACGGGCTACCCGCAGCAGCAGTTCCAGCGCCAGGTGACCGCAGAGTACGTGCGGTACGGCCAGATCGTGAAGACCGCCGGCATCAAGATCGAATGAGTCGGGCCGCGGCGGTGGAGCCACCGCCCAAGCACCAGCACTTCATCGCCAACACCAGCCCGCCGCGCCTGCGCAGCGCGCGCAGGTGCATCCTGCGGGAGTGCGTGCCCTGCAGATGGCAAACCCGTGCCGCCGCTCAAGGCGAGACCCGATCACGCACAATGACGGCTCACCATCCGCCGGCCCGCCCTGCACATTCCGGGGTCCGCCGAGCACGCCATCAAGGAGCATTCCACATGAAGCAGCAGAGAGTCGCCGTCGTCACGGGCGCAGGTTCCGGAGTCGGCAAGGCCGTGGCGCTCGCCCTGGCGAGCGATGGGTACAGCGTGGTCCTTGCCGGGCGGCGCAGCGCGTTGCTCGATGAGGTGGCGGCACAGGCCCAGGCTCTGTCCGGCGCGGACGAGCGGATGCTGTGCGTGCCCACCGATGTGGCCGACCCTGCGGCCGTGGAGCGGCTCTTTGCGCAAACGGTGGCCCGATTCGGCCGCGTGGATCTGCTGTTCAACAACGCCGGACGCGGCAACCCGCCGGGGTCTTTTCTCGACTGGACGCCACAGCAGTGGCGCGATGTGGTGGACGTGAACCTGAACGGCATGTTCTATTGCCTGCAGCAGGCCTTTCGCGTCATGCGCGACCAGGCCCCGCAGGGGGGCAGGGTCATCAACAACGGATCGATCTCTGCCCACACGCCCCGGCCCAACTCGGCCGCCTACACCTCCACCAAGCACGCCGTCATGGGCCTGACCAAGACAGCGTCGCTCGACGGTCGCCAGTACAACATCGCGGTGGGCCAGATCGATATCGGCAACGCCATGACGGACCTGGCGTCGCGCATGGCCAAGGGCGTTCCGCAGGCCAACGGCGACATCGCGGTGGAGCCACTGATGGATGTGGACATCGTCGCCCAGTCCGTGCTGTACATGGCCAACCTGCCGCTCGAAGCGAACGTGCTGTTCCACACGGTGATGGCCACCAAGATGCCTTTCGTCGGCCGCGGCTGACCTGCCGCGCTGCAGTGCCGCTCGCCTGGGCCCGTCAGGCGCCGGAGACCTGCAGCACCAGGGTGTGCAAGGCGTCGAGCGTGTCCTGCCGATCGCGTTCGGACGCTTCCTGGTCGCGCTGCTGGCGCTTCAGCTCCTTGATCAGGGGCAGCAGGTCCTTGTAGCTCGACTGCTGGCCTGGCGTGGTCTGGCTGCCCACCACCTGGTTGTTTTCGACCTTGAGGCTGTGCAGCGATTGCGATGCCTGGTGGGTCAGCGTGGCCCGCGTGGGCTCGTCATCGTCATAGGCCAGCCGCATCTCGGTCGTGCTGCTGTCCTCCACCGTGTTGTAGTAGTAGTTCTGCGACGCGGCGGTGGAGTCGAACTTGGGCGCGGCCGAGCTCAACAGCGACTGGTGGTATGCGGCCGAGAGCTTGGACGTTTGCGTCTGTGCGACGGCGCGGGTGCCGCGCGAGGTTCCGGCAATGTCGGTGGACTGGTTCAGCGTGTACTGAAATTGATCCCGCTCCTGCGTGCGCCGCGGGTTGGTGGCGCGCGTGGTGGCCGCGATGCTGGCATGAAAGTCTGCCAACCCCGTCATGAGGCTCTGGTCCTCGGCACTGAACGCTTGCGCATCGCTGCGCAGCGGCAGCGCGCCCGGACTGATGCCCAGGCGGCTGCTGTCACGGCCCTCGCTGGGGTAGCTCGCGTGCATGGCAGAGAAGGTGGACTTGAACAGCTCCACCAGGCCAGGGTTGGCCCGGCCACGCTCTGCGGCCTGATCGATGCGGCCCAGGTACTGCGCCACCGCCCTGTCCTTCTGGGCAGCACTGCCCCACTGCGCAGGCTGCCGGAGGTCGGTGTTCATCGCCACCACGCCTTCGCGCGTCTTGATCTCGACCTCGCGGCGGCTGGCATCGAGCCGCAGGTCGGCGCCCAGTTCCAGCACCCGCTTGCCTTCGTTGTCGAAGCCGTAGCGCTCGAACTTGAGCTCCACGCGCCCGAGCGCCTTGCTGTCGAACTGGAGCAGTTTTTCCAGGTCGAGCCGCGGCTCGTCGCCTGCCAAGCCCTGCACGGCTGCGTCGAACCCTGCCGCCAGGGCCTTGAGCGCATCGCGCTCCTGCGCGGTGAGTTCACCGTCCACTTCGATGGAGACCGACATCCCGGACCCGGTGGGGCTGTATTCCTTCTGGTCCGTGATGGACAAACGCACTTTCGCGCCCGAGGCGGTCTCGATGGACAGCTCCGCACTGGCGCTGGGCCTGCTTTGGAAGGCCCACAGCGCATCGGCGGCCTTGCGCTGGATCTGGCCGGGCGAGTAGGCCGCACCGATGTTCATGATGGTCTGGCGGTACCCTGCCCCCGTGCTGGCCACCTGTTCCAGCAATGCGCTCCCCACACCCGCCAGCCGCCCCTGCTGCGTCGTTCCACTGGCGTTGCGGCCCATGATCTCGGCCAGCGCATCATCGGGCGCCTGTTCCCAGACCTGCATCTGACCGCCGCGGGTCTGCACGTTCAGGAGTGCTTCATAGGTGGCTTGCGCCGTCTCCAGGCTGCCCGGCATCTGCGTGACATGCAGGAAGCGCTGATCGCCCCCCGCCGTGCTGGCGGTGTAGGCAGCCGTTGCGCTGCCCGGCGTGTACGACGTGACGGGCACGGACCGGGCGGAGGCATCGGGCCCGCCGGCGGCAGGCGACGGGGACGCCACCGACACCGACGACGCGCCCATGGAGCTGCGCACAGGCACGGGCACGGCCGCAGAGGGAGTGGCAAGGCCTACAGTGCTCATCTTCGATGCTTCTCCTCCGCTGTTATCTGAGGGTTATCGGCAGATGGCGCGACAACTGAAGCGTAGATCGCAAGGCGGCGACCGGCATCGCCGGCCATGCAGGCGCGCCTGCAGCGGTGCGCATCCGGGGTGATGACGGAAAGCAAGGGTGTGCGCCTACAAAAGCGCCTGCGCCGCATCCTGAACATGGGTGTTGCATATCCATATCAACCCCACAGGAGTTTTCCCCATGCCTACCAGCCAACGCCAGAAAGACGTGTGCGATCTGCTTGATGCCGACCACAAGGCCGTCAAGAAGATGTTCAAGGATTTCGATGCTCTGACCGAATCCAAGGCGCGCAGCGCCGCCCAGTCGCGCCTGGACCTCGCGCGCCAGATTTGCATGGAGCTGACGGTACATGCCCAGGTGGAAGAAGAAATCTTCTACCCCGCAGTGCGCAATGCCATCAAGGAAACCGACCTGATCGCCGAAGCGGAAGTGGAGCACCAGACCGCCAAGGACTTGATTGCCCAGATCGAAGCGGCCGAGACCGCGGACGAAGAGTTCAACGCCAAGGTGAAGGTGCTGGGCGAATACATCGACCACCATGTGAAGGAAGAGCGCAACGAGATGTTCCCGAAAGCCCGCGCGGCCAAGAAGCTGGACCTGGTGGCGATGCGCGACGAGGTCGAGGCCCGCAAGCAGGAACTGATGGACGAACACCTCGCCGCGGCTTGAAGATGAGCGTCAAGAAGAGCAGCTGCGCAGCTGCACGGCACTGAGGACCACGGCCCAGAAGCCCAACACTCCGCATATGCGGGCTGTTGGGCTTTTTGTTTTCTTCTGCGGTGAAGATGGGCCATTGCAGCCAGGCGGTACTGGCCGATGCCTGCGCCAGACCGGAACTCACCGCGCCGGCTTTCACGCCCTTTGCGCCATCACTTGCGGGGTATGCAGATGGAACGCCTCGGAAAATTCGTAGGCAGACACCGGTCGGCTGAACAGGTAGCCCTGCCCCTCCTCACAGCCGATGCGTTGCAGATAGTCGCGCTGCGCGGCGGTCTCGATGCCTTCTGCCACCGTCTCCAGGTTGAAGCTGCGGGCCATGTCCTGGACGGCGCGCACCACGGCAGTGTCACGCGCAGACTCCGGCGTGTTCTGCACGAATGACCGGTCGATCTTCAGGCGGCTCAGCGGGTACTTCTTGAGCAGGCTCAGCGATGCGTACCCGGTGCCGAAGTCGTCGAACGCAATGCCCACCCCCATGTCGCGAAGCTGGTGCAGCACCCCCAGCACCAGGTCGTCATCGTCCAGCACGATGTTCTCGGTGATCTCGAGCTCCAGGGCCTGCGGCGGCACACCATGTCTTTGCAGCGCAGCGGCCACCTCCGCCACCATGTCGTTCACCCTGAACTGGGCGCTGAACAGATTCACCCCCATGCGAAAGTCGCTGGCACCGCTGCGGCGCCAGCGTGCCGCTTGCGCGCACGCCTCGTCCAGCACCCAGAAGCCCACCACCGCGGCCAGCGGGCCGCTCTCGAGCGCGGGCAGAAAGGCCGCTGGCGACAACAGGCCCCGCTGCGGATGTTGCCAACGGATCAGCGCCTCCGCGCCGCGCAGCGCACCGTCGCTCAGCCTGATCTGCGGCTGGTAGAACAACACGAACTCGCCCTCGCTGACGGCGCGGTGCAGCTCGATGCTGTAGAGCCTGCGGGCCGCGGCCTCCATGCGCAGGTCCGCCACGTACGCGAACACCTGTCCGCGCCCGTGGCTCTTGGCTTTGAACAGCGCGAGGTCCGCATTGCTGAACAGCTCCAGCGCCTCGTGCGCGTCGTGGGGCGACGTGGCCAGGCCGCAGCCCGCCGTGATGAGAATCTCCTGCCCGTTCACACTGACCGGGTCGGCTAGGCTCTCGACCATGTTTCGGGCGACCGCGGTCGACTCCGCGCGGCTGGTGCACCCGGGAATGAGCACCGCAAATTCATCCCCACCGGTGCGCGCCACCGTGGCCAGGGAAGGGGCGCACTCGACCAGCCGCCGGGCGGCCTCGCGCAGGACGGCATCGCCTACCGCAGGCCCCAGCGCGTCGTTCACCTCCTTGAAGCCATCGATATCGATGATCAGCAGGCAGGCCCCCGCAGGCCCGGCCATCGCTTCTTCCATGCGCCGATACAGGCTCGCGCGGTTGGCCAGTGCTGTGAGCAGGTCGGTGGTGGCCAGCCTGCGAAGCTCGGCAGAATGCGCGTGGCTGTCCGACAGGTCGTGCAGATGCGCATGGAAGGTGAGCTTGCCCTGGTCGGTCCAACAAAAAAGCGCCAGCCCCAGAGGAAACTCCGAGCCGTCCTGGCGCACGCCGCGCAAGCCGTCGGGCACCACCAAGCCATCGGCCGTCCCGGCGGTGGCAGCCTGGGCCACGAGCTGCGCCACGGCGTCGCGGTGGCGCTCCGCCAGGAAGCTTGGCATTATCCGGCCCGGGCCGTCTGCCGCCGTGTACCCGAAGATGGCCGCGGCGGCCCTGTTCCAGGCCATGATCCGCAGGCCCTCGTCAAACCACACCACCGCCGTGGGCGAGGTGCGGGCATCTGCGCCGAAGGGCTGGCGCGCCCGCTCCGTGGAGTGCTCCAGCCTGCGCAGTTCGAGACGGTCGCAGGCCATCTGGGCCAGGTCCGACAGACGCGCGCGGTCATCGTCCGAGAAATCGAAATGCGGCACGCTGTCGAGCACACACAGCGCACCGAGCGGCAAACCAGCCGGCGAGTACAGCGGCACGCCGGCGTAAAACCGAACGCCCGAAAAACCGGTGACCAGCGGGTTGTCGTAGAAGCGCGCATCGCGGGTCGCGTCCGGCACGACCAGCACCTCGTTCTTGGCGATGGCATGCGCGCAAAACGACACGTCTCGCCGCATGTCCACCCGCTGCCCCTCGAAACCCGTGCTGGCGGCAAAGAACACATGGTCGTCGCCCACGAGGTTCACGGCGGCCACCGGCATGCCGAACACCCTGGCGGCGATCTGCACCACGGAATCGAGGCTCGGCAAGGGGCGGTCGCTGTGAAGCCCGTAATCGGAAAGCGCCTGAAGACGTGCGGCTTCTGACTCCAGAACAGGGGGGCACTTCACTACGCTTCCTCCAAGTGGGGTGTTGCCATGGTCGCGCGGGTCCCCACGCGGGCATGCGACCAAGGTGGATGGGTGAAATGGTGCCAAAACCTGGCGGACTTGCAAGTTTTAAAGCGCACCGAGAACACGCAAAGGATCCCTATCGGTCGCCAACCACCGCAAGTGCGGCCGGATTGCGTTACATCTTGCAGTCTTTGTGCAGCGACATTGCCGCGTGAATACCCGAAAGCGGCGGCAGGAGCGTTCAGCCTCCAGCCGTGCCTGCGGCCTGTCGCAGGGCCAGCGTCCTGGACGGCAGCTCTCCGAACTGGCGACGATAGTCCGCGGCGAACAGCCCCAGGTGCCAGAACCCCCAGCGCGCCGCAGCATCGTGAACGCCGCCGCACTGGCGGTGGCCCGCCCGCAGCTGGCTGCGCGCGGCATTGAGCCGCAGCACGCGCAGATAGCGCGCAGGGCTCATGCCCACGATGTCCTGAAAGCAATAGTTGAGCTTGCGCAGGCTCGCGCCCACGTGGCGGCAGATGTCGGGAAGCGAAGGCGGGTCGTCCGGGCGCTGCATGATCATCTCCCGCGCCCGGTGCACGATGCGCCGGCGCAAGGCGATGGATTTCAGGTGCGAGGTATCTGCCCGCAGCGGCAGCGAGTCCAGAAACGCCAGCAAAGTCTCGTCGCGCATCCGCGCCATCCCCTGGGGCGTTCCCGCGGCGGGCTGATCTTCAGCACGCGCCACGGCAAAGGCCTGGTGGAGTTGCGCACGCAGTGCCTGCGCGACGGCCGGGTCCACGGCCACCGCCAGTTGTTGATCGAGCCACGGGGCCACGGGGCGGTCAAAGATCCGCTGCGAGAGTTCCTCGACCACATCGCAGTCCACCGAGAAGGCGCCGATCTGCGACGCGCCGCTGTTGCACAGATCCAGGTCATCGCCCCTGCCCACCAGCAGCGCGCCCGCGCCGAAGCGCTGGCCGTTGCAGATGGCTTGGCCATCGGGCTCCAGCACCATCGCGAATCCATACATGTGCCGCCCGATCTCGCCCCGCTGGCGCACGGACCGGTTCATGGTCTCGCGGACCATGTACGCGCCGGGCAGCGCGATGTGCTCCACCCGTCCCTGGAAAACGCCTTGCGAGAGCTGCTCGTACTGCAGCGCCCACTGCGGCAACGAGCTCGCGTGCTCCTGCACATCCGCGGTATCGGCGCGGTGCTGCCCCAGGCGCATGCCGGCTTCGCCTGGCGGCACGGGGCCGCTTTCGTCCTGCGTGTTTCTCACCAACGATCCTCCTTGCATGCCCCGCGGGGCCACCACGGTGCGGGCCTGAAATATCGGCGAGCGCCCGGCATGCAGGTCCCCGAAGAAACCCCTACCGCGGCATATCCCGTTTGGTAGGTGCCGCCGCCCTGCCCCCTGCCTAACCTTCTGGCACAGACAGACGCTTTCTTCCACCCACCCTCCCTCCACGAGACGCATTCCATGCAAATTTCATCCATCCGCCCGCGCAATTACCTGGTGACGGCCGGCATCCTGGGCCTGGCCTGCGCAGCGCAAGCCGTCGAGAACGGCGCCCCGATCACCCCCATCGGGGTGTTCGATTTCGGCGCCGGCATGCTGCCCCCACCATCGGATGTGGCGACCGTGGGGGTGCGCGCCGCGCAGTACAGCGCGACGCGCCTGAAGGACACGAACGGCAATGCTTCGCCCGTGGGCATCAAGATCCGGGCGACCAGCGTCGGTGCAGCCGTGGTGAAGATGACGGACACGCCCTTGCTCGGCGGCACCTACGGCTTCTCGGCCGTCGTCCCGTACCTGGACATGCGAAACCGCCTGAATGTGCCCACGCCAGTGGGCCCGCTGGCGCTCAGCGGCGAGAACCGGGCCATTGGCGACGTGCAGGTGGCACCGGTGATCGTGAAGTGGACGCCCTCGCCCGGCGTGTTCATGAACGCCCGCGTGGAGCTGCAGCTGCCCACTGGCTCGTACGACCGCACCCGCATCATCAACGCAGGCACCAACCACTGGACGGCGTCGCCCACGTTCGCGTTCACCTACATCACGCCCGGCGGGTTCGAGGTGTCGTCCAACATCCAGGTCAATGTGCACGGCAAGAACAAGGACACGCAGTACCGCTCGGGCATGGAGTACCAGCATGACTTCGCCGTGGGCCAGCACGTGGGCCCGTGGACGTTCGGTATGGGCGGCTACCTGTACAGGCAGCTCACCGACGACAAGGTCAATGGCGTGCGCTTCCAGGACGGGAACCGCTCACGCGTGGTGGCGCTCGGCCCCAGCATCAGCTTCTTCGAGCTGGGCTCCGACTGGCCCCTGGTCTGGGCGCATGTCTACAAGGAGTTCGGCGCCCGCAACCGCTCGCAGGGCACCCAGTTCGCCGTGCGTGCGGCCTGGACGTTCTGAGCTCAGCGAACCCTCCACCTGTCCGGCCCCGACAGATGCGCAGCCGCAGACGACAGCACCAGGCGCACCAGGTCGGACTGGCGATGCTGGCCGGTCTTGGCCTGTATCTGCTTGAGCTGCACGCGTGCAGTGCCCACCGACACGCCGCGCTGCACGGCATAGTCCTCCACGGAGCTGCCGGTCGCCAGGGCCGCGAGCAGGCGGGCCTCGGTCGGCGTCAGGCCGAAGAGGTTTTCCAGCGCGCCGGGCGGCAGGTCCAGCGTCTGGTCGGCGGCCGAGATGACCAGCATCAGCGCCCCGGGTTCGCCCGCGGCCTGCACGGCCACGTGCAGCGACTGCGCGCCCTGCCCCATTCGGATGTAGCCGACTTCTTGCCCGGGTGCGCTCTGCACCTTGGCAAGCTGGTCCAGCAGCCGGCGCGTCTCCACCGTGCTGCGGCCCTGCAGGGATTCGCCGCGCAGTGTGAGGGCCGCCTCGGGCCCGAGCAAGGCCAGGGCCTGGCGGTTGGCCCACTGCACACGGCCCTCGTCGTCGCTCAGCACGATGCCAAAGCGCAGCGCATCCATCAACTCGCGCAGGCGGTCATCACGCTGCACCGACGCGTTGAGCTGCTCGGTGAGCAGGAACGCCTGGCCGAAATGCGGCGCCAGATCGGCCAGCCGGTGGGCGTGCTGCTCGCTGAAATCTCCCGAGTCCTGCACCGACCGGTGCAGCGCCAGGCCCAGGTACACACCACGGCCGACATCCTGCAACGTGCCGATGAAACGGCCCAGGCCCAGCATGGCCAGGCGCTGCTCGAGCTGGGGCCGCGCTTCGTCCCCGGGGTCGAACAGCACTTCATCGCCGGCCACGCGGTCCAGCCCGCGCAGCGCCCGGTGCAGATTCAGCCGCGGGTTGTCGCCATCGGCCAGCCCGTGGGGCTCCCTGGCCAGCCCGGCCAGGGTCCGCGAATCGCGGGCCGACCACAGGATGCACGCGCGCCCCTGCTCGAAGCGGAATGCCTGCACCACCGCCGAGCACGCGCCAGTGGACAGGCACAGCCTGTCCAGCGACTGGGTCCAGCGCGCCGGTTGCGCGGCACTGGCGTACAGGTCCAGCAACAGTTCGTCGGGCTTGCTCAGGTATGCAGAGGCACTGTGGCTCATAAAAAAGAAATGAATTCGATGGCCGGCGTCGCAGGTCGCACCCAACGCAGTGCGCCAACGCCAGCCTGCACCCACCACAGGCCCTGAGCGTACCGATTGCCGCCAGACGCGCCACGGTGGATTCCCTCGTTGTTCACCCCATCGACCTACAGACACCTGCCCATGACCACTGACACGCCCATGCTGCCGAGCCTGATTCTTTGCCACCCGCGCATTTGCACGATGGCGGCCGATCGCCCCTGGGCCGAAGCAATTTCCGTGCAGGAAGGCCGCATCGTGGCCGTCGGCACCCTGCAGGAAGCCCAGGCGGCACTGCCCGGCGCACGGGTCGTGAACCTGCCGGGCGCCATGGTCGTGCCCGGCCTGGTGGATGTGCACAACCACTTCGTCTGGGCCGGCCGGGCCGAGCTGTATGAAATGTTCGTGCCGCCGGTGTTCAGCCTCGACCAGGTGCTGGCGGCGGTGCGGGAGGCCGCGTCCCGCAAGGCCCCTGGCGAATGGATCGTGGGCGGCATCTGGGGGTCGTCGCTGATGGACCAGCTCGACCACGCTGCCCGCGAGCGGCTGGACGCAGCGGCGGGCGGCCGCCCCGTGATGCTGCGCGACGACTCCCACCACAACCGCTTCGTCAGCTCCGCCGCACTGGCCGCAGCGGGCATCGCGCGCGATACCGCAGACCCCGCCAATGGCCGCATCGTGCGCGATCCGGCCACGGGCGAAGCCACCGGCCTGCTGCTGGAGGCCGCCTGCAGCCTGGTGGAGATTGCGCTGGCCAAGGCCATGGATGCCACGCCAGAGCTGGACATCGAAGCTGCCGCCCATGCGGTGCGGCGCCTCAATGCCTGCGGCGTCACCGGCATGCAGGAGGCACTGACCACCCGCGCCGTGCTGCGTGCCGTCAAGGGCCTGGAAGACCAGGGCCAGCTGAGCGCCTGGGTGGTGGGATCGGTGCCGGTGACCGACGCGCCGCTCGCCCCCGGCGAGGCGGGTGAGGAGTTGCTGGCGCTGCGCGATCAGTTTCGCACCCGGCATTTCATGCCCGACGCGGGCAAGATCTTCCTGGACGGCGTACCCACCTCGCGCACCGCCGCCATGCTGGAGCCGTATCTGCCCGACGCGGTGCACGGCTGCTGCTTTCGCGGCGGCACCACCCTCACCGTGCCGCAGCTGGCCAAGGTGCTGGCCGACAGTGAACGGCGCGGCATCCGCGTGAAGATCCACTGCACGGGCGACGCGTCCACGCGCGCGGCGCTCGATGCGATCGATGTGCTGCGCAGCTTCAACGGCCCGGGCCTGCGCCACCAGATCGCCCACGCCAGCTTCATCGACCCGGCCGAGATTCCGCGCTTTGCCGAGCTGGACGTGGTGGCCGACCTGTCGCCGCCGCTGTGGTTTCCGAGCGTGATCATCGACGCCATCCGCACCACGGTGCCCCAACCCCGCGTGGACCGGGTCGCGCCCATCCGCTCGCTGATCGATGCCGGCGCGCTGGTGGCTGGTGGATCGGACTGGCCCGTGGTCCCCGACCCCAGCCCCTGGCCCGCCATCCAGGGCATGGTGACGCGCAGCGACCCCACCGGGCGCCTGCCGGGCACCTTGTGCCCCGAAGAAGCGATCACCGTGGAAGAGGCCCTCAGCGCCTACACCCTGCAGGCGGCGCAGGCCATCGGGCTGGGCCACCTCACGGGTTCGCTCGAAGTGGGCAAGTCCGCCGACCTGGTGGTGCTGGACACGCACCTGTTCGAGGCGCCGCCGCACCAGCTGGGGGCGACCCGCGCCCTGCAGACCTGGTTCGAGGGCCGCTGCGTGCACGGGGCGGCCGCATGACAGACGACCCGCGCCTGTGCGTCCTGGTGCTGACCGGCTTTCTCGGCAGCGGCAAGACCACGCTGCTGCAGCAACTCATGCAGCGCCCGGAATGGAGCGACACCGCCGTCATCGTCAACGAACTGGGCGAGATGGGCCTGGACCACCTGCTGGTGCAGCACGTCGCCCCCGACGTTCAGGTGCTGCCCAACGGGTGCGTGTGCTGCACGGTGAGCGAAGACCTCGTCGACACCCTGACCGAACTGCACGCCCGCCGGCAGCGCGGCGAGCTGGCATTCGCCCGCGTGGTGGTAGAGACCACCGGGCTGGCGGACCCCCTGCCGCTGCTGCACACGCTGGCCACGCACGACGCGCTGGCGCGCCGGTTTCGGGTGTCCGGGGTGGCTGTGACGGTGGACGCCTGCAACGGTGCCGCCACGCTGCAGCGCCATGAAGAGGCGCGCCGGCAGGTCGCCATGGCAGACACCCTGCTGCTGACCAAGACCGACCTGGCCGGTGCGCCAGCGCTGCAGGCACTGCAGCAATGCCTGGCCCGTACCAACGGCAGCGCACCGCAGCACCTGGTGGTGCAAGGCCAGCTGGATTCGGCGCATCTGCAGGACCTGGAACACCAGTTCCTGGCACGCCCGCGCAGCAGCCCCGGGCTGCCCGGCATCGGCCGCGGATGGCTGCTGCGCGGAGCGCCAGGCCAGGAGCCCCCGCTCTCGTCCGTTCTGCACCGATTTGCGCCGCCCCATGCCACGGACATCGTCACCGAGTGCTTTGCCCTCGACGAGCCGCTGCAGGCCGATGTGTTCCAGCACTGGCTGGAAATGATGGCTGCCATGCGGGGAGACCACATGCTGCGCTTCAAAGGCCTGATCCAGGCCGCCGATGACCCGGACCGGCCGCTGGTGGTGCATGCCGCGCAGCACCTGGTGCACCCGCCCCGGCGGCTGCCTGCCTGGCCGGGCGCGGACCGACGCTCGCTCCTGGTGTTCATCACCCAGGGGATGGAGCCCGGGCTCATCGCCCGAACGCTGCAGAAATTCACCGGCGCCCTCGCCGTCGCTTCCCACGCCTGACCTCGTCATCCTCACTTCTGGAGTCTCCCCATGACCAAGCCACTACCTCCCGCAGCAGCCGCGCTGCCCCAGGCACCACGCCGCCGGTTCCTGCGGAACTCTCTGGCGCTGACGGCTGCCAGCAGCGTGGCGGGCTTTGCCTTCGCGCAGCCCAGGACCCTGCGCATCGGCTACATCACCGCCCTGTCCGGCCCGCGTGCGCCGTTCGGCGTGGCCGACCAGTGGCACCTGGCCAAGCTGCGCGAGCGCCTCAAGAACGGCATCGACATCGGTGGCCAGCAGGTGCCCGTGGAGATCCTGCTGCGCGACAACCAGTCCGATGCCAACCGGTCGGTGCAGGTGGCCAGCGAGCTCGTGCTGCGCGAAAAGGTCGACCTGATGCTGGTGCAGGACGGCGATGCGTCCACCCCTGCCGGGCAACTGTGCGACGTGCACGGCATCCCCATGGTCAGCACCATGTCGCCCTGGCAGGCCTTCCTGTTTGCCCGCAACGGCAAGGTCAGCAAGGGGTTTCCGTTCTCGTTCCACTTCTTCTGGGGCGCCGACGACGTGGTCAAGACCTTCGTGTCGCTGTGGGACAGCGCCAAGACCAACCGCACCGTGGGCACGCTGTACATCGACAACCCGCCGGGCGCGGCCTTCGCCGACCCGCTGATGGGCATGCCGCCGGTGCTGAGCAAGACCGGCTACCGCGAGTCGAACGGGGGCTTCTTCAAGGTCGCGACGGACGACTTCAGCAACCAGATCGCGGGCTTCAAGAAAGCCGATGCGAACATCGTCTCGGGCTTCATGTACGAGAGCCACTTCGCCACGTTCTGGAAGCAGGCGCAGCAGCAGGGCTTCAAGCCGCAGGCCTGCACCGTGGCGGGGGCCTTCCTGTTCCCCAGCGCGCTCAAGGCCCTGGGTGCGGCGGGCAACGGCATGTCCACCGAGGTCTGGTGGTCGCCGAGCTTTCCGTACAAGTCCTCGCTCACCGGCCAGAGCGCCGCGGACTTCGCCGCCGAGTGGGAGAAGGACACCGGCAACCAGTGGACGCAGCCGCTGGGCTACGCCCACGCCCTGTGGGAGGTGGGCCTGCATGCCCTCAAGACGGCGGGCAACCCGTTCGACCGCAAGGCCGTGCGCGACGCCATCCAGAACACCACGCTGGACACGCTGGTGGGCATGGTGGACTTCAAGGGCAGCCCCATCAAGAGCGTGGCCAGGACCGCGCTCGCCGGCGGCCAGTGGCGCCGCACGGCGGCAGGCGCCAAGCACCCGTACGAGCTGGTGGTGGTGAACAACGCGCTCGCCCCTGCCGTGCCCCTGGGCGGGCGGCTGGAACTGCTCTCGCAAATCTCCTGAAGGGACATCTCCGTGACACTGCAAGTCAGAGGCCTGTGCAAGGCCTACGGCCGGGTTGTGGTGGCCGATGCGATCGATATCGATCTCTCGGTCGGCCAATGCCTGGGGGTGATCGGCCCGAACGGCGCCGGCAAGAGCTCCCTGTTCCATCTGCTCACCGGCACCGTGGGGGCGGACGCCGGCCGCATCGTGCTTGACGGCCACGCGCTGTCCGGCCTGCCTGCGCACCGGCGCGCGCGCCTGGGCGTGGCGCGGGCCTTTCAGGTGCCGCAGCCGTTCGGCAACCTCACCGTGTTCCAGAACGTGCTGGCCGCCGCCACGTTCGCGGCGGGGCTGCGCGGCGATGCGGCGGCGCACGCCGCCCATGCGGCCCTGCAGCGCTGCGGCCTGGCGTCTGCAGCGGCCAAAACCGCAGGGGCCCTGCCGCTGCTGGACCGCAAGCGGCTGGAGATGGCCAAGGCCGTGGCGGCACAGCCCAGGCTGCTGCTGCTGGACGAGGTGGCCGGCGGCCTGACCGAGCGCGAGGTGCACCAGATGGTGGACCTGGTCAACCAGCTCAAGGAAAGCTATGCCGTGATCTGGATCGAGCACATCGCCCAGGCCCTGCGGGCCGTGGCAGACCGCATCATGGTGCTGCACTTCGGCCGCAAGCTGCTGGAGGACCGCCCCGGCGCGGTCATGGACAGCGCCATCGTGCGCGAGATCTACATGGGAGTGCCCGCCAATGCCGCTGCTTGAGATCGACGCGGCCGACGTGTTCTACGGCGACTTCCAGGCGCTGTCGGGCATCACCCTGTCGCTGGAGGAAGGCCAGGTGCTGGCGCTCATCGGCGCCAACGGCGCAGGCAAGACCACCTTGCTGCGCGCCATCACGGGCCTGCATGCCGCCCGCGGGGGCAGCATCCGCTTCGACAACGCCGACGTGACGCACCACAGCGCCGAAGCGCTGGCGCGCATCGGCATCGCCATGGTGCCGGAAGGCCGGATGCTGTTCCCGTCGCTGTCGGTGCACGAGAACCTGCAGATGGGCACCCTCACCCGCCGCCCGGGGCGATGGACCCTGGATGCTGTGTACGACACCTTTCCGGTGCTCAAGGACCTGCGGCAGCGCAACGCCACCCAGCTGTCGGGCGGCCAGCAGCAGATGGTGGCCATCGGCCGGGCGCTGCTGTGCAATCCGCGCCTGCTGCTGTGCGACGAGCTCTCGCTCGGGCTCGCGCCGCTGGTCGTCGAGGACATCTACCGCACCTTTGCCCGCATCCGCGGCGAGGGGCTGTCTATCGTGCTGGTCGAGCAGGACGTGGCCCGCGCGTGCGCCGTGTCCGACCAGATGGCGTGCCTCCTCAAGGGCCAGGTCACGCTGCAGGGCGCAAGCGCTGCCGTCAGCAATGCACAGGTCACAGCGGCCTATTTCGGGGAATGAACAGACATGGAATGGATATCGACATTGATCAACGGCCTGCTGCTGGGCGGGCTGTATGCGCTGTTCGGGCTGGGGCTGGCACTGGTGTTCGGCGTGATGCGGGTGGTGAACCTGGCGCACGGCGAGTTCATCGTGCTCGGCGCCTACGCGGGCTTCTTTCTGGTGGGCTGGTTCAGCCAGGTGCCGGTGTGGGCGATGCTGCTGCCCGTGGTGGTGCTGGGCTATGTGTTCGGCTGGCTGCTGCAGGCGTGCGTGCTCAACCGGGCCGTGCGCACGGGCAACGTGCTCACGCCCATGGTGCTCACCTTCGGCCTGTCGGTGCTGCTGCGCAACGGCATGGTCGAGCTGTTCGGCGCGGACTCCCGCGCCGTGGATGCGGGGGGACTGGGCAGCGCCAGCCTGGACCTTTTCGGCATTTCCGTGGGCGTGTACCCGGTGCTGATGCTGGGGCTGGCGCTGGCCCTGTTCGCCACGCTGCAGTGGGTGCTGCGGCGCACCGAGTTCGGCCGCATCGTGCGCGCCACGGCGGACTTTCCTGACATGGTGCGCCTGATGGGCGTCAAGCCCGAGCAGGTGTTCTGCCAGGTGATGGGGCTGGCTGCGGCCTTTGCCATGGGCGCAGGCTACCTGCTCGCGCAGCGCACGCTGTTCACGCCGTTCTCGGGCGTGGAACGCATGCTCATCGCGTTCGAGGTCGTGATCATCGGCGGCATGGGCTCTTTCTGGGGCGCCATGGCGGGCGGCCTGGTGCTGGGCGTGGCCCAGCTGGTGGGCCAGCGCATCGACTCCAATGCCGGCTCGCTGTACGCGCACCTGCTGTTCCTGTGCACCCTCATCCTCAAGCCCACCGGCCTGGCAGGGGGTCGACCATGAAGCGGCCCGCCCTCACCGTGCTGGCCTGGCTGCTGCCCACCGCCGCGCTGGCGACCCTCGCGCCCCGCTGGCTGGATGCCGGCATGATGCGGCTGGCGAGCGAGGTGCTCCTGGCCCTGTGCATGGCGCAGATGTGGAACCTGCTGGCCGGCTATGGCGGCCTGCTGTCGCTGGGGCACCAGCTGTTCATCGGCATCGGCGCGTATGCGCTGTTCGATGTCACGCAACGCACGGGCCTGTCGCCCTACCTGCTGCTGCCAGCGACGGGTGTGCTGGGCGCGCTGGCGGCGATGGTGGTCGCTCCCGCGCTGTTTCGCCTGCGCGATGCGTACTTTTCCATCGGCATCTGGGTGGTGGCGGAGATCGTCACGCTGGTGGTCTCCAAGACGGCGTGGCTGGGCGGCAATGCGGGCCTGACGCTGGACATGTCCACGCTGGACGACGTGGAGCTGTTCGCCCGGGTGAGCTTCTGGCTGGCCTGCACGCTCGGCGCCGGCTCCATCGCCGGCCTGTACCTGCTGATGCAGTCCCGGCTGGGCCTGGCCGTGACGGCGGTGCGGGACAACGAGGTGGCAGCGCGCAGCGTGGGCATCGACGTGCAGCGCGTGCGGCTGGTCACCTTCGTGATCTCCGGCGCGGTCTGCGCGCTGGCGGGCGCGGTGTATTTCATGGGCGGCATGTTCCTGGTGCCTGGCTCCGCGTTCGACATCAACTGGGTCGTGATGATGCTGTTTGCCACCATGATCGGCGGCATCGGCACGATCGCGGGGCCGGTGGTGGGCGTGCTGGTGTGGTTTGCCCTGCGGGAGGTGCTGGCCGTGTCCCTCGGAATCTCCGGCGGCTGGTACCTCATCGCGATGGGCTGCGTGGCCATGGCCGTGAGCCTGTTCGCGCCGCGCGGGCTGTGGGGCCTGTGGCCCCGGCGGGTGGCCGCGCCATGAGAGGTTCCGTCGCCGCCGCAAGCCTGGCACTGTGTGCCGGCACCTGCGCACAGGCGGCCGACAAGCCGCCCATCGTGGTGGGCGCCGTGAGCAGCCTGAGCGGCCCCGGCGCGTCGTCCGCCAGCGTGCAGGCGGCCCGCGCCTATTTCGACACGGTGAATGCCGCCGGCGGCATCCAGGGGCGCCGCATCGACTACACCGTGGTCGACGACCAGATGCGTCCGGACGTTGCCCGCCAGGGCGCGGCGGCGCTGATCGACGATGTGCGCGTGGTCGCGCTGGCCGGTGGTTCGAGCGTTCTGGAGTGCGGGGTGAACCACGCACGCTATGCCCAGGCCCGGCTGTTCAACCTGCCCGGAGCGGGTGTGGACCCCGCCTGCTTTGCGTCGTCGCACATCGCGCCCATGAATGCCGGCCCCTACGTATCCACCGCCAACGCCCTGACCTTTGTGCACCAGGTGCTGCAGCGCGCCAGGATCTGCGTGGTGTCTCCGGCCCTGCCCGGCATGACAGACGCCTTCACGCAGGCCGTGAACGACTGGTCCCGCCGCATGAAGGCAGCCACGCCGTCGCTGGATGTGTACCGACTGGAAGACGCTTTGCCAGCGGTGGTGCAGCGCGTGGCCGCGCGCCAATGCCAGGCGGTGGTCTACACCGGCCCCGAAGGCCCGTCGCTCGCATGGATGCGCGAGAGCCACCCCGCGCTCGCCGGCATCCCCGTGGTGCTGCTCACCGCCTCCTACACGTCCCACACCGCACGGTGGCTGAGCGACCTGGCCACGACCGAAGCCATCTACGCCATGGCCGAGTTCGACCCCTGGTCCAGCAGCTCCATGCAGACCACCGACTGGCGCCGGCTGCTGGTCGCCAGCCAGATCGAGCCCAGTTCGCTGTCGCAGGGCGGCTACATCGCTGCACGTGCCCTGGTGCAGGTGATGAGGGGCATGGAAGTCCCCATCACCCGGGCCTCAGTCGCCGAGACGCTGGAGCGCACGACGCTGTGGAGCGGGGGCATGATGGCCCATCCGCTGCGCGTGGCGGCCGATGGAAGGCATGCGCTCAACCGCAGCGCATTGCCGATGCGGCTCATCGATGGCAAATGGCGCGTGGCCCACCACGGATGGATCACGGACTGACCGGATTCGGGGCGATGCCGGCGCTGCGGTGGGGTCCGCCCACCGCAAGGTCGTCGTCCCGGCATGGCCACTAGGCCAGCAGATCACGCACGAGGGCGTCGAAAGCACGGTTGTGCTGGTCCACGTCCTGCGCTTGCGTTCCGGGGCAGCAGAGCATCATGTTGTGGAACGGGGTGATGAGCACACCGCGGTTCATCAGGTACAGGTGCAGCAGTGCTTCCAGCTCGCCGTGGCGGTGCTGTTTGACGTCGCTCGCATTGCGCGGCTCGTCGGGCGCGAACATGGTTTCCACGCGCGCGCCGACCCGAGTGGCATGCCACGGCAGGCGGTGGCGTGCGATGGCGTCGGCCACGCCCTGGTGCAAGCGGGCGCTGAGCACCAGCATCCGCTCGAACGCCCCATCGGTCAGCAC
The DNA here is from genome assembly GCF_001424425.1 of Acidovorax sp. Leaf191. Classification (GTDB taxonomy): domain Bacteria; phylum Pseudomonadota; class Gammaproteobacteria; order Burkholderiales; family Burkholderiaceae_C; genus Acidovorax. The sequence continues at coordinate 98,142 of NZ_LMPT01000018.1, read as the reverse complement.
CTCGCTCAGCACGGCCCGCATCACCGCCACGGTCAGGGCATTGCCCGCCAGCGTGCCGCCCATGCCGGCATGGGCGCTCTGGCGCACGGTGGGGTGCACGGGCGGCAGCACCTGCCACACCCGTTCGGCCATGGCCTGCGACAGGCCGAACGCCGCGGCCGGAATACCGCCCGCGATGGCCTTGCCCAGCACGAACATGTCGGGCGTGAGCCCCATGGTGCGCGTCGCGCCGCCCGGTCCGCTGGAGATGGTGTGGGTCTCGTCGATGATGAGCACCGTGCCCGTCTCGCGGGTGAGGCGGCGCAGTTCGGCATGAAAGCCCGGTTGCGGCGCGATCATGCCGTAGTTGGTCATGGCCGGCTCGGCCAGCACGCAGGCCACATCGCCCTGGCGCAGCGCGGCTTCCAGCGCCGCCACATCGTTGAACTCCACCACCGCCGACAGGTCCTGGTGCGGGAAGAAGTTGTGGTGCAGCCCGTTGCGCATGTGCAGCGCCCCTTCGCGCAGCTCCACATGCGCTTCCTCCACGTTGCCGTGGTAGGCGCCGGAAAAGATCAGCACGCGGGGGCGGTGGGTGATCATGCGCGCCAGGCGGATGCAGGCCCGGTTGGCGTCGGTGGCGGATGTGGTGAGGTTCCAGTAGGGCAGGCCGAAGCGGCGCTGCAGCTCTTCGCCCACCCATTCGGCATCGCCGTTGGGCAGCATCAGCGACGTGCCCACCCGGGCCTGCCGGGCCATGGCCTCGACCACCGCCGGATGGCCGTGGCCGCACATGCCGCCGGTGTCGCCCAGGCAGAAGTCCACATACTCGTTGCCGTCGACGTCCGCAAAGCGCACGCCGTAGGGGCGCGGCGTGCCGTCGATGTACACCGGCCAGCCGCCGATCCAGCGGCGCATCCAGTGGGAGGGGGCACCGTAGAGCCAGCTGCCCTTGCCCTGGGCGTACAGCGCCCCCGAGCGGACATGGGTGGCCGCGTAGTCTGACTGTTCGGCGCGCATCAGTTCGGCAATGCGGGCGCAGGAAACGCCTGAAACGGTAGAGGTCATGGTCTGGAAAGAAGTGATGGGAGGGCGGCGGCTCAGGCCGCCAGCAAGGCCGGCCGGGCCACGCCCAGCAAGTCCAGCGCATGCCCGAACGACGCCGCCGGGTGCAGCACATCGAAATGCACCGCCTGCAGCCCGGCACGCAGGCCGCCCTGGATGTTGCGCAGCTGGTCGTCCACGAAGACACACGCTTGGGCAGGGATGCCCAGCGCATCGGTCACCGCTGCGTAGGCGCGCGGATCGGGCTTGAGGACCCCGGTGTAGGTGGCGTCCACGATCACTTCGAACGCCTGCAGCAGGGGCAGCCTGCGGCGAAACTCGGCGCCGTAGAACAGGTCGAGCTCATTGGAGAGGATGGCAAGCCGCTTGCCGGCCGCGTGCGCAGCCTCTATCGCAGCCAGGGCTTCGGGGCGGATCACCGCCCGCACGTCGGCCCCGCGGGCCCGCTGCACCAAGGTTTCCATGCTGCGCCAGTCTTCACCCACCAGGCGCCCCACTTCGCGGGTGCGGGCCATCCAGTAGTCGCGCTCGCTGATGCGGTCGGCCTGCATGTCCTGCCACAGCGGGTCGCTGGCGGGATCGAAGGGGCCGCGCCAGGTGAGCGTACCGGCGGGCAGGCCCAGCGCGGCTTCCGTGAGGGGGTGCGTCTCGAACAGCATGCGGCTGATCACGCCGCCGAAGTCGAGCACCAGGGCAGAGGCCGTCATGCCGCCACCTCCTGCGCACCCTTGGCAGCAACCCCGGGCGCGACCAGCCCGTCGCGCACCCAGCCGTCGAGCACGCCGAGGGCAGCCCGCGCGAACGCTTCGTCGTTGATGTGCGCGTCCACGCGGTGCACCGTGGCAGACGGCGGCGCGGCCATGCCGATCTCGTCCATGAAGGCCGCCAGCCCTTGCGGGTCGTGCATGGCACCGCCCGGGCGGTCCCACTCCTCGATGCCCCGCGTGGGCAGCAAAAGACAGACCGGTCCCCGGGACTGCGCCAGGCGCTCGCCCACCGTGCGGGCCACGCTGCGCCGCAGCGCGTGCCCCGCGCCCACCGACGCCAGCAGGCGGTTGTGGTCGTGCACCGGCTGCTGTGCGAACCCAGCGGGGCAGCCAGCCCAGGCCGCGAAGTCCACCATGTCCGTCGCGCCCGGGGCGACGATCTGCGGCACGCCTGCGCTGCCCGCACCGAGCAGGCGGTCACCGCCCGCACTCACGCAACTGCCCGCCAGGTGGTTGACCACCTCCTGCAGGCTGAAGTCCATCACGCAGGCGAAATAGCCGCGCCGCGCAAGGTCCTCGAAGGCGCGGCCGCCCATGCCCGTGGTGTGGAACACCGCCAGCTCGTAGCCGCGCGCCTCCAGCGCGGGCTTGAGCAGCTTCATGTAGCTCAGCGCACTGGAGCCCAGCGATGTCATGCCCACGACCGGCCGGGCGTCGGCCTGCACGGTGCGTGCCCGGCAGGCCCCCACGACCGCGCCAGCCGCCTGGCCCAGGGCCGCCTTGCACAGGCGATTGAGGCCGTACAACCCGCCCGCCCACAGCTGCATGATGAGGTCGGGCGGTATCCGCTCGGGCGGTATCAGCGGCGAATACGCAATGGTCGAGAGGACCAGCTTGGGGCAGCCCAGCGGCAGTGCGTTGGCCACATCCAGCGCCAGGTCGGTACCCATGGTGCCGCCCAGGATGAGCACTCCGTCGAAGCGGCCTTCGATGTGCCAGTGGGCCGCCAGCAGCGCCGCGCCGCGCGCCATCAGCTGCATGGACGTGTTCTCGTCGCCACTGTCCATCACCTGGCGCAGGCTCACGCCGGCAGCCGCTGCCACGTCGGTGTTCAGGACGTCGGGCTTGACACCGCCGCGGCCCAGCACGCCGACATCCATCACCAGGGCGGTGCCGCCGCAGTGCCCGACCGATTCGCGCAGGAACGCGATCTCCTCGCTCTTGGTGTCCACCGTGCCGATCAGCAGGATGACCGGCGGGCGGCCTGCGGGCGGGCGCGTCACGCCGATGCCTCCACCGCAGCGAAGGCGGCCTCGAGCGCGCTGCACAGGTGGTCCACCTCCTCCAGCGTGATCACCAGCGGCGGCGACAGGATGAGGTTGGGGCCCGAGATGCGCACCATCAGGCCGCGCCGGTAGGCCTCCCGTGCCACGCGCGCGGGGATGTCGCTGCTGCGCGGCATGGGCGTGCGCAGTGCCTTGTCCTGGACCATCTCGATGCCCAGCATCAGCCCCACGCCGCGCACGTTGCCGACGAAGCTGCAGGTGTGCTCCAGCTGGCGCAGGCGCTCCTGCATCACGGCGCCTACCCGGCCCGCGTTGCCGGGCACATCCAGCACCTCGATCTGGTCGAGCGTGGCCAGCGCGGCCGCAGCGGCCACGGGATGGGCGCTGTAGGTGTAGCCGTGGCTCACCGCGGCCTGGCCCGTGGTGTCCTCATCGAACACCTGCGCCACCTTGCCCGAGATCGCGGTCGCGCCCAGCGGCACGTAGCCCGAGCTGATGCCCTTAGCCAGGCACCACAGGTCGGCGTTGACGCCCCACAGCCGCGTACCGAACAGATGGCCGGTGCGGCCGAAGCCGGTGACCACCTCGTCGGCGATGAGCAGCACGCCGTACTTGTCGCAGATCTTGCGCACGGCCGGCCAGTAGTTGGCAGGCGGCACGATCACACCGCCGGCGCCCTGCACCGGCTCGGCGATGAACGCGGCCACCGTGTCGGGCCCCTGGAAGACGATCTCGCGCTCCAGCAGCTCGGCGCAGATCTCGCCCAGTGCCACCGGGTCGTCGGTGTACGGGTTGCGGTAGAGCCAGGGTGTGTCGATGTGAAAGCACCCCGGCAGCAGCGGCTCGTAGGCGCGGCGAAAGTTGGTGTTGCCGTTCACGCTCATGCCGCCGAAGTGCACGCCGTGGTAGCCCTGGCGCAGGCTGATGAACTTGTAGCGGTCGGCCTGGCCACGCAGCTTGTGGTACTGCCGCGCGATCTTGAGCGCGCCCTCGACCGCGTCGGAGCCCCCGTTGGAGAACAGCACGGCAGAGACCCCTTCGGGCTGCATCAACCGGACCAGCCGCTGCGACAGCTCGATGGCGCGCGGATGCGTGGTGCCGCGGAACACGTTGTAGAACGGCAGTTCATCGAGCTGGGCGACGATGGCGTCCCGCACGGGTCGGGCGCTGTGGCCCAGGTTGCTGCTCCACAGGCCGCCCACGCCGTCGAGCATCCGGTGGCCATCCACATCCCAGATCCAGCAGCCTTCGCCACGCGCAACGATGTCCGGTGGGGTTTTCTTCATGGCGGCGGGATGGGCCATGGGGTGCCACAGGTAGTGGCCGCTGTCTGCCTTGAGCTGTTCGATGGTGCGCGTCATGGTGAAGAATGTCCTGGTTCAAAAAGGCGTGCCGACGGTGATGGTCTTGACGTCCGTGTAGTGCAGGAGCCCCTCGGGCCCCATCTCCTGGCCGAGGCCGCTTTCCTTGTGGCCGCCGAAAGGCAGCTCGGGCTGCGACACCCCAAAATGGTTGATGCCGACCATGCCGGCCTCGATGCCCTCGCCCAGCCGGTGCGCGGTGTGCAGGTCGCGGGTGAAGGCGTAGGCGCCCAGCGCGTAGGGCAGTGCATTGGCTTGTTCAATGGCGCTGTCCAGGCTGTCATAAGGCTGGATCACGGCCATGGGGCCGAAGGGCTCCTGCTGCATCAGGCGGCACTGCGCGGGCGCATCGGCGAACACCGTGGGCTGGAAGAAGAAGCCGGGGCGGTTGACCCGGTGGCCACCGGCCAGCAGGCGCGCACCCTGCGCCACCGCGTCGTCCACGAACCGCTCCATGTCCTGCACCCTGCGCGCATGGGTCAACGGCCCCATCTGCGTGGCGGCATCCACGCCCTGCCCCAGGCGCAACGCCCGCGCGGCAGCACTGAAGCGCTCGGCGAACGTGCCCAGGTGGCCGCGGGGCACATAAAAGCGGATGGGCGATGCGCACACCTGGCCGGCATTGCGGAACTTGGCCGCCACCGATTGCCGGAGCACGAAGTCCAGCGCGTCGCCGTCGCACATGTCGTCGCAGACGATGACCGGAGCATGCCCGCCCAGCTCGCCGGTGAAGCGCTTGACATGGGCTGCCGCCTGGGCGCCCAGCAACTTGCCCACGGCCACCGACCCGGTGACGGACACCTTGGCGATTTCAGGGCGCTCGATCAGGAACGAGGACACCTCGCCCGGATCGCCGCACACCAGGTTGATCGCATCCGCCGGCACGCCGGCATCGAGGAAACAACGCACCAGCAGCATGCAACTGCCCGGCGTTTCCTCGGCCGGCTTGATCACCACGCTGCAGCCCGCCGCCAGGGCGCTGGCGAGCTTGCGGCTGGGCAGGTTGACCGGAAAGTTCCAGGCGGTGAAGGCCGCCACCGGCCCCACGGGCACGCGGGCCACGGTGTGCGACAAGATGCCCTCCACGCGGGGCGGCACCGTCCGGCCATACAGGCGCTTGGCCTCTTCCGCCTGGAAGTCGATGATGTCCGCCGACAGCGACACCTCGCGCCGCGCCTCGGCCAGCGGCTTGCCCTGCTCCAGCGTGAGCACGGTGGCCACCAGGTCCAGGCGCTCCCGCAGCAGCGCGGCCGCACGCCGCAGTGCTGCGTAGCGCTCGTGCGCCCGCGCCTGGCGCCAGCTGCGGTAGCCGCGCAGCGCGGACTCGGCGGCTGCCGCGAGCTCCTGCGGTCCGGCCAGCGGTAGCCGCCCCAGCTCCATGCCGCTGGCGGGGTTGACGACGGGGCGCGTGCCGCCGCCGGTGTGGGTGGTCCAGTGGCCCGCCACATGCAGGGCGAGCGCAGGGTAGGAAGTCGTCATGGCATCCAGACATCGAGAGGGCCGGGTGTTGCGGCGTGGGGTGATGGCTGGACGATAGGTGCGAAGACACACGGGGCGTGATCAGTTTTCTGCACAAATGCGGGATGGTTCGGCTCGCGTCCCCCGGGGCGCAGCAAAGCCAAAGATCCGCTTATGGCTCCGATAACGAGGCCTGTATTGGTGGATGGGGCCGGCCCCCTGAAGATGGCCCCTTCGCCCTTCTCGTCACGGCATGGCCAACGCGCGCCGTCTGGAAAGCCTGAAAACCCGCGCCGTTGTGGACGATGCGCCGGCCTTTCGGGCGCGAGGGGGTCAATGCATCAGCTTTGGGAGCCAATCGATATGCGGGCAGGACGGCGGTGGATAGTAGTTGGGCGAAACGCGGTCATGGCCTCGCTGCTGTGCATGGCCACCGTGGGCTGGTCGGCCACGATTGCTGCGACGGTAACGCGTTCGGGCACGGACTGGACATTGACCTGGACAGGCATCAGCTGCAACTTTGTCGACTTCTTCAATGCGACCACGCCGCCGGTCAGTTGGTCGTTGACGGTCAACGGGGTGACGGCTGCAGCACCGCTGGCCAACAGCAATTTCATCGGCGGTCCGCCGGACGCCGGTACGGTCGATCTGACCGCGCCCAATGGGGTGGTGACGCGAGGCACCATCGACGGCCTCACGTCCTTCACCTGCGGTACCGACACCCTGACCCTGCCCGGCCATCTGGCAGCGCCGGGGGCTGCCGCGATTCCCACGCTGTCGGAATGGGCCTTGATCGTGATGGGAGCCCTGATGGGCGTGGCGGTGCTTGCCCAGGTCAAGGCAAAAAGCCGCGCCAACGGCTGAGGTGCTCACGGCGGCTGCGGGGACAGCGCCAGCGCCGCGACCGGTTCAACGCTGCTTGTCGTCCGTCTCACCCAGGACTTTTTGACCGGCGCGCGAGGACGGCTTGGGGTCAGGATGCTGCTCTATGGCTCCGACCCGGTGGCCAGAGGCGGTGACCTGGTCGGCAGGGCCGACCCCCGGCTGCTCGCCACCGGGACGATTGGCATAGACATCGTCGGTCGTCCCGTCGGTATCCTTGAGGCCATATTGGTTGTAGTCGGGCGATGGGGTTTTTGCAGTCATGGGTATCTCCGTGTGCGGCCCGCGAAAAGCACGGCCAGCTTATACCCTCAGTCTTCAAGCGCACGCAGATCGGGGCTGTGGGGCGATGCGTGCCTGCGGTGTAGGACCACGGCCAGCGCTGGCACTGCAACAGCGCGGGTGACGCTCCGACATCACAGCCAGGTCGTGTCTTCGGCGGGCGTCCTACAAACCCGGCCGGATGGCGGCGTTAGTTTTCACGGGTCCTTCGCCCCTGCACACCCATGACCACCGACACCTCGCCATCCCACGCTCCCTCACCCATCCCTTTTTCGGTGGACGACCTCCACCTTCACCAGAAGATCACCGCGCTGCACTGTGCACCCGGCTCGGAGCGCGCGGCCTGCGTGGTCCGGTCCGTGAACCGTCAGAGCAACAGCTACCAATCCAGACTATGGATGTTTGCGCTCGACGGCTCCGAAAGCCATCCCATCACCCACGGCACCGGCAGCGACCACTCGCCCCGCTGGTCTCCGGACGGGCAGACGCTGGCCTTCATTTCTGATCGGGGTGGCAGCCCACAGATCCATCTGCTGCCCATGTCGGGGGGAGAGGCACGGCCGCTCGGCCACTTCGCCGGATCCGTGGCGAGCCCGTGCTGGGCGCCCGACGGCAAGTCGCTCGTGGTGACGGCGTCGGTCAGTGTGAACCCCGATTTGCGGGGCGCGCGCGCCCCGCGCGACGCGCCCGCCCGCCAAAGCCCCGCCGAAGTCGCGTGGAAATTGCCCTACAAGTCCGATGGCGTCGGCTATCTGCTGGCGCGTGAGATCCATTTGTTCAGGGTCGATGTGGCGAGTGGCGACGTCACGCCCCTGTCCGATGGCGCCTTCAACGTGCTGGCCCATGACGTGTCGCACGATGGAACGCAACTGGCCTATGTGCGCACGCGGGATGGGCGCTTGGCCCATGCCACGGACCTGTGGGTCTGCAGTGCGGATGGCGCCAGGCACACCCGCCTGACCGAAAGCCACACCCACGCCATGCAGCCGGTGTGGTCTCCGTCGGGGAGCTACATCGCCTTCACGGGTGCGGTGCTGGCGGGTGATGCGGAGGTTCGCTTGTGGCTGTTCGACACTCAGACCGGCAAGGCGCGCCAGCTCGGCGATGTGGAAGTCGCAGACCCCGCATCTGTGCATTGGCCGGAGGGAGACCACAGCATCGCCTTTGTGCGCGCCCATCGGGGCCGTCACGAGATTGCGCAGATCACGCTGGAGGGCCATCTGCATGTGCTGCTCGCCAAAGACCACCAGCTGGGTGCGTTCGGTTCCACCGGCACACACTTCGCGATGTCCATCCACCACCCGTCCTTGCCGTCCGAGCTGCATGTCTGCCGTGCACAGGACAGCGCAGGCAGCCTGCGCCAGATCAGCCGCCTCAACCCATGGTGGGACGACAGGATCCCCATCCAGGCGCAGGCGATGTCGTTCCAGGTACCCGGCGGCGACGGGGAAGTCCAGGAGATCGAAGGCTGGCTGCTCAGGGCCGAAGCTGCCGCGGGACCGTCTCCGCTGCTCAACGACATCCATGGAGGACCGGCCAGCTATGCGCTGCTGGACTTCGACACGGCCGTCTACTGGCATGTGCTGTGCTCGCAGGGGTGGTCGGTACTGGCGCTCAATGCCGCAGGCTCCGCCAGTTTCGGACACGAATTCGCCCACGCGCTGAAAGGCCACTGGGGCACGCATGACCTGCCGCAGCACCTCGCCGCCATCGAAGACCTGAAAGCGCAAGGCATCTGCGATGAGCGCCTGGCAGTCTGCGGCAAGTCCTATGGGGGCTACCTCTCTGCCTGGGCCATCGGCCACACCGAGATGTTCAAGGCCGCCGTGGTCATGGCACCGGTGGGCAACATCGAGACCCACTACGGGACGTCCGACAGCGGCTACTACGTGGACCCGTTCTCCATGGCGACAGCCCCGCGTTTCGACCGCGAGAAGGCCCGGCACCACTCGCCGGTGCAGTACATCGGGAGCGCCACGACACCCACGCTCTTCATGCAGGGCAAAGCGGACGCGCGGTGCCCGCAGGGCCAGTCCGAGGAGCTGTTCGTGGCTTTCATGTGCGGCGGAGAAACCCCCGGTGAACTCGTGCTCTACCCCCAGGAGGGCCACGGTTTTCTGGGTGAAGGCGCCCCCGCTTGCAGGGCCGATGCCGCGGCACGCATCGTGGACTGGGTGACGCACCACACCCTGGACGACGATGCCGGCCGACTGATGGAGTCCGCTGCGCCATGACGCCCCGCTCCCCGCCCCGCATGCCCATACCCGCGAAGGTCACCGGGGCGCCGCGCGCCTTCAGCGCAGGCCCTGGCGAGACTGGCTGTCAGAGGTATAGGCATGTTCCTACAGACCCGCGCAGGTGTGCCCGCGAGCATCGTTTCATCCATTGACTTAGCTGCGAGGCGCCTACCGCCTTCTAGAGGCCACCATGACCACATCTCTCCCCCACCAGTGGGGATCGAATCTCCAAAGGGCTCAGACCCACCAGCCGGACTGGGATGGCTATGTCGTCACCAAGGTCAAGCACGTGCGTGCGGCCGTGCTCTCCGGCATCGACACCTTCAATGCCGAGGGCTTCACCATTCCCCTGGCCAGTGGCTTCATCGAGCTGTCCGGCATGCGTGCGGGCACCTTCCGCACGTTCCTCAAGATCGGGTTCGCGGAGTCGGACGATGTGATGCTGCCGTCGTTCGAGCTGGTCGACAACGCAGCCATCGGCACGCTGATCCTCCCGTCCCATGCATTTGCCTCCACGCTCCAGTTGGCCAACAGCCCGACTGCGCATTTCCGCATCGGCGGCGATGGCCGGCGCAACGCCATGGCCACGGATGTCGCGCTGTTGAACTTTGCGCTGACCGAGACCGGCGAGGCTCCCGAGGGCATAGAGATCGGGTTCGCCAGCGGCCGCTGAGCTGAGCACCTGGGTGCACCGCCATGAACCCGGTTGAACCCGCTGCGCTGGTGGACATCGGCCGCTGGTTGCAGTCCGTGAACTATCGGTTCGTGACGCCCACGCCCGCGACGCATGCGGTGGTGCTGGGCCGCCGCGCTGATGCGACGGCACACGATCCGAGGGACGTCTTCGGGTGGAACCTGCCTTTTGCGCCGACGCTGTTGCCACCCGAGGTGGTCACCCACCTCCAGCGCGCGGCACTGGTGCAGGAGTGGGGAGCACACCTGCTGCGCGCCACCGTGCGGTTCTCCACGCTGGGGGACCTCATCTTTCCCCACTCTGCGTTTCCGACGCTTCACAACGAGTCCGTGTTCTTCGGTCCGGACACTTACCGCTTTGCCGCGCTGATCCGGCGCCAGCTCACTATGGCCCCTTTGCATGGCGGATCCCGCGTGCTCGACATGGGCTGTGGATCCGGTGCCGGTGGCCTGGTGGCTGCAACCCATGACCGCCCAGCGCCTGCCCACCTGGTGCTGGCGGACATCAGCCCCCTGGCACTGCGGTTCGCGCAAGCCAGCGCTGAACTGGCCGGCGTGCCCGGCACTACCTTCCGCCAGGGAGACCTGTTCAGCAGCGTCGAGGGTGATTTCGACTTCATCGTGGCCAACCCGCCCTACCTGAACGATGGCGCCCAAAGGCTGTACCGCCACGGTGGCGGCCGATGGGGTGAAGCGCTGTCCATCCGCATCCTGCGCGAGGGCTGTCCTCGGCTGGCGCCGGGGGGCCGCCTGGTTCTGTACACGGGTTCATCCATCTCGCACGGGGTGGATCATCTGGGCGAAGCCATCGCGTCGGAGCTTGCCGCGCAGGCGTGCAACTGGACCTACGAGGAACTCGACCCGGACGTCTTCGGCGAGGAGCTGCAAAACCCCGCGTACGCGGAGGTGGACCGCATCGCTGCCGTGGGCGTGGTGGTGCACAAGTCATGAGGTTCCTCGGCATCGGGGACACCCATGACCTGGCCGCGATGTACCTCGGCCTGGCGCAACGGGGCCACGACGTGCGGGTGTTCGTGCGCGACCCGGACTATCACGATGTGTTTGCGGGCCTGCTGGATCGCACCGACGATTGGCAACAGGAGCTGGGCTGGCTTCGGGAGGCGGGCGACGACGGGATCGCACTTTTCGAGTCTGCCAGCGACGGCGCCACGCAGGACGCGTTGCGCCGAGAGGGATTCCACGCCATCGGCGGCAGCGCGTTCGGCGACCGGCTGGAGGCCGACCGGGAGTTCGGCCAGGCCGTGCTGCGATCCATCGGCCTGCACACGGCGGCCAGCCACCGGTTTGCCGACCATGCCACCGCGATCGCCTTCATCCACGAGCGGCCCGCCCGCTATGTGCTCAAGCTCAACGGCGCCGACGCCGTGCGCACGCGCAACTATGTCGGGGTGGCACCGGACGGCCTGGACGTGATCGCGCTGCTGGCGCACTACGCCCGGTCGAGCGCGACAGCCGCTTCGGCCAGCCCCCAAGGCAATGGCCAGGATCGGGATGATTTTGTGCTCATGGAATATCTGGAGGGCGTGGAGGTGGGCGTGGGTGGGTACTTCAACGGACACGCTTTCCTGAGCCCCGCGTGCATCGATTTCGAACACAAGCGGTTCTTTCCGGGCGACCTTGGGGAACTGACGGGCGAGATGGGCACCATCGTGTCCTACCAGCGGTCGCAGCGGCTGTTCGACACGGTGCTGGCCCCCTTGGCCCCCGTGCTTAGGGATGGCGGCTACTGCGGGTACATCAACGTCAACCTGATCGCCAACGAAAGCGGGCTGTGGCCGCTGGAGTTCACCAGCCGTTTCGGATACCCGGGTTTTGCGATCTGCGAGGCGCTGCACGCAGACCCGTGGGAGACCATCTTTTCCGCCATGGTCCAGCGAAGCGCACTGCACTTTCGCACCCACCCGGGGTTCGCTGCGGGCGTGGTGCTGACGGTGCCGCCATTCCCCTATCGCCACGGATACGCCGAGCTGTCCAGGGGCCTGCCCATCCACCTGCGCAGCACGCTGTCCCGGGATGATCGCGCGGCGCTGCACTTTGCAGAGGTCGCTCTGCACGGCGGCCATCTGGTGACGAGCGGTACCACGGGCTATGTGGGCGTGGCCACCGGCATCGGCGACACGCCAGGTCGCGCCAATGCGCAGGCACTGCGGGTGGCACAGGGTGTAGTGGTACCCAACCTCCGATACCGCCGAGACATCGGGGAGCGCCTGGAGCTGGGCGGCGAGTGGGAGCGGCTGCAGCGCCTGGGATGGCTGGGCTGAGTGCGCTGTGCCTTGCGCCGTGCCGCCGCCGTAGGAGAGTGCCCACGCGGTGATGGCGTATGGCCCGATGCCACCGGTTATCGGCGGGCGCGATGCTGGAGACTTCTCACTCTCACGCACATTCCATGTCTGCCATCCTGAAGGAACTCTCCGATCGTCCCGACCTCCCGATGGCTGCGCCGTGGGCTCGGACTCCCAGCAACTGCTGCAACGACGAAGGACGTTCTTTCCAGCACCTGTATGGCCGGCTTGCCGATGGCATTCCGTCCGCCAATGACATCGCGCAATCGGCAGAGATGCTGGCAGGAGCGCTGGAGCGCACCGGTACGCACGTGGATGACCTGCCCGCCGACCCTGCCGACCTCACCACCTGGATGACCACCAACGTGGAGCGCGTTCACGCCCAATACCAGTCCTACCTGCAATCGCGCAAGGAAGGTGCCCCGCGGCGTTACTTCGGCAACCGCGCGCATGCGCTGTACTTTCTGCGGCAGGTATCCCCCACCAAACTGGTCGACGGTGCGTGGCTCTACGGCCTGTGTGCGCACGCAGCCAACCCGCGCCTGTCCAACCTGGTCACGACCTACCTCGAAGAGCTGGGCAACGGGGAGCCGGACAAGAACCATGTGACGCTCTACCGCAACCTGCTGTCACGCTACGGGCTGGACCCAGTCGATGGCCTGCCCGATGCGCTGTATGAGCAAGGGCTGATCCAGTTGGCGCTGGGATGGAACGCGCAGGACTTCCTGCCCGAAGTCATCGGCTTCAACCTGGCGTACGAGCAGTTGCCGCTGCACCTGCTCATCACATCGTACGAGCTCAACGAGCTGGGCATCGACCCGTATTACTTCACGCTGCACGTCACCGTCGACAACGCCGACACCGGGCACGCGCGCCGCGCCTGCCAGGCAGCGCTGGAGGCCGCCCCCCGCATGCCTGACGGCGGCGAATACTGGCAGCGGGTGCGGGCCGGCGCCAAGCTGGGCAACCTTGGCGTGAGCACCATGGATGTGATCCAGGGCTTCGACATCGAGGCCGAAGTGGTCCGCATCATGGCGCACAAGTCCCCGGCCGGCAACGGCGCACATTCGGACTTTTGCAAAGTGGAGGGCCGCAGCGTGAACGACTGGCTGTCGGTTCCCGAGGAGATGTCGACCTTCCTGGCAGCGCTTGAGCGCAACGGCTGGATCAAGAGGAACCGGCCGGTGGACGAGAGCCGATTCTGGAAGCTGCTGCAAGGCGAGCGCGCGGAAATGTTCGGCGTGTTTTCTGGTTATGAGCTGCAGGTCATCCACGACTGGATCCGGGGCACCGACAGCGCAGACGGCGCGGCGTTTGAAACCGCGGGTGCGGCGGCTGCGGATGGCGCGCAAGCGACAGCAGGCCCCCGCCGCCTGATGAGCTTTCGGGTCGCTGAAAGGCTGCGTCAAGCCCGGGGCGGTGCGCAGGGGCCCAGCGACGCGTCGCTCGATGCCGACCTTGCGATCTTTCGTGAGCGGTATCCATCGCTGCAAGGTGAAGCGCAGCGCGAGCTGCTGCAGCAAGCCCTGTCGCCTGCGCTGCACTGGACACCCGCGGGCCTGGAAGCCACACGTGAATTTGTGCGGGTGCTGCATGGCGCTGCCGCGCCATCGCAGCGTGCTTCCCCCCACACAGCTTAAGACGCGCGCCTGCGCCATTTACCCCTGCCCATCGGCCATGCCTTTACGCCGACCGCAACCCTGAAATGCCGTGTTGTCCGGCCTCCACAGATCCACTTCGACGATGACCACCACATCCCAAGCCTCCGCCGTGGCTGGCGCCACGCCCATTCCGGCCCCGGTACCTGCCAACATTCAAAAGACCTTGAAGAAGGTTTTCGGGCTCAAGCGCCTGCGGCCCGGGCAATGGGACGTGGTGCAGCGCGTGCTGCAAGGGGCCAGCACCCTGGCAGTGATGCCCACCGGTGCGGGCAAGTCGCTGTGCTACCAGTTGCCTGCGGTGCTGCTGCCCGGCATCACGGTGGTGGTGTCCCCCCTGGTGGCCTTGATGAAAGACCAATGCGACACGCTGCGGGGCCTGGGGGTGGCGGCGGTGCAGGTCAACAGCGCCATCTCGGCCGAGGAACTGAGCGCCGCGCGTGCAGCCATTGACGACGGCAGCGCCCGCATCGTGCTGACCACGCCCGAACAGATGGCCGACCCTTCGCTCACCGCCGCACTGGCGCGGCACACGGTGAGCCTGCTGGTGGTGGACGAGGCGCACTGCATTTCCCAATGGGGCCATGACTTCCGGCCTGCGTTTCTGGAGATTGCGCCCGCGGTCCGGGCGCTGGGCCGGCCGGCCGTGCTCGCGCTGACCGCCACCGCCAAGCCCGCGGTGATGAAGGAAATCGTGGCGCAGTTCGGCATCGCGTCCGGCAACATCGTTCAGGCCGGTGCCTACCGCCCGAACCTTCAGCTCGCCGTGGAGCAGCTGTCACGGTCGGCGGATCGGCTGCCGCGCGCGCTGCAATACATCGCTGCCACCGAGGGCACCGGGGTGGTGTACGCATCAACGGTCAAGAGTGCCCAAGAGCTGTACGACAAGCTGGCGGCGGCGGGTGAAAGCGTGGCCCTGTACCACGGCAAGCTGCCCGCGGCCCGGCGCGCCGAGGCGCAGGACGCCTTCATGGACGGCAAGGTGCGTGTGATGGTGGCCACCAACGCTTTCGGCCTGGGCATCGACAAGCCCGACATCCGGTTCGTGCTGCACTACCAGATGCCCGCGAGCGTGGACACCTACTACCAGGAGGCAGGCCGCGCGGGGCGCGACGGGAACGACTCGCAATGCACGCTGCTGTACGTACGGCAGGACCGGTCGCTGCAGCAGTTCTTCATGTCCGGCCGCTACCCGACGCTGGACGACCTGCAGGCAGTGCACACGCTGCTGCACCAGGCAGCACCGGAAGGCGGTTGGACGGCCGACGCCATCGTCGACGCTGTCGCACGGCCGCGGGCCAAGACCTTGGTGGGTTTGAGCCTGCTGCGCAGCCACAAGGTCGTGCGGCGCGACCGCTCCGGGCGCTTTGGCGTGGCACGAGAGCTGAGCGGCGATGCCCTGGAAAAGCTGCTGTGCGGCTACCGGCGCCGGCGCGAGCAGGACGGAGAGACGCTCGAGGCGATGGTGGCCTACGCCCAGGGCGGGCGATGCCGCTGGCACGCCGTGCTGTCCGCCCTGGGTGAGGAGCCCCCGTTCGACGGCTGCGGCCGGTGCGACAACTGCCGGCGCATGGCGGCGTTGAAACACCTCGCACCTGCCGTGGCCATGCCGGAGCGCCCCATCGAGGTCCGCCCGCCCGTCACCGCCAAACCCAGCTTCACCAGCGGCCAGGCGGTGCGTGCGCGCCGCTATGGCGCAGGCCAGGTGGTCGAAGCCAATTCGCACGCTGTGACAGTGGAGTTTGCGAACGGCACGCGCCGCACCTTTCTGCCCGAATTTGTGCGCGCCGCTCGGTCTTCGGCGCCGCTGCAGCAGCAACTGGTGGCCGCGTGACGACACACCCGTCCCGTGGGCGGCAACCGTAGCCCCCTCTCAAAAACGCCGCGTCGAACGACCTGCCGGTAGCTGTCTGACCGGACCGCTACCTGTAGGAGCTGGCGCCCTCCAGCAGTCGCCATAGGCTGACCAGCAAACCTCCCCTAACATCCGAAAATGAATTCACATTCATGGTGGCCTGGAGCATTGCAGCCTTGATGGCTCCGGTCGACGTGTGGCGGCGGACTCCCCTGGGATTGGCCGACCGCGTATAGTTTTTGCCTCTGTCGGCACAGCCAGGCGGAAGTGGCTTGGCCGGAACACACAAAGGCCACCATGGGTGAAGCAGCGATTGCGTGTTGCAAAGTCCGCTGCACCATCGAAAGGATCCAGGTTTGTCAAACAGTTCAAGCGCCCCCTCCTCGCCCGAAGGTCTGGCACCCACTGGAATCGCGGGGCTGGACAATATCCTGAACGGCGGCCTTCCAGAGCGGCACCTTTATCTGGTGGAGGGCAGCCCCGGCACTGGCAAGACCACCCTGGCGCTGCAGTTTCTGTTGTCGGGACGTGCCCAGGGTGAGCGGGGACTCTACGTCACCCTGTCGGAGACTTCGGAAGAACTCGCCCAGGTAGCCCATTCCCACGGCTGGTCGCTGGACGGCATCGAGGTCTACGACCTCGTCAGCGACGAAGGGCTCAGCGAGGACGCCGAGCAGACCATTCTTCACCCCTCGGAGTTCGAGCTGGGAGAAACCACGCGCGATGTGATGCGGCTGGTGGGAGAGCTCAAGCCCCACCGGGTGGTGTTCGACAGCCTGTCGGAGCTGCGCCTGCTGGCCCAAAGTGCTCTGCGGTACCGGCGCCAGATCCTTGCACTCAAGCGCTTCTTCGCCCAACTGGGCTGCACGGTGCTGATGCTGGACGACAAGTCCGTCGGCGAGGGCGACCAGCAACTGCACAGCATCGCCCATGGCGTGATTCACCTCAATCAGAACGTGAACGCCTACGGCTCGGACAAACGCAGACTGCGCGTGGTCAAGCTGCGCGGCGTGAAGTTCAGGAGCGGCGACCATGACTTCGACCTGAACCGGGGCGGGCTGCTGGTCTTCCCACGGCTGGTGGCGGGCGAACATGGCAGCGATTTCGACACCCAGCCCATCTCCACCGGCACCCCGGGGCTCGATGAACTCCTGGGCGGCGGCTTGGCGCCGGGCAGCAATCTGCTGCTGGCCGGCCCTGCCGGGGTGGGCAAGACCACCACGGCCACCAGTTGCGCGGTGGCCGCGATGCGGCGCGGCGAAAAGGTGGCGTACTACCTGTTCGACGAAGGCCTGAACACGCTCCGGGTGCGCTCGCGCTTCCTGGGTCTGGACATCGAACCTTTCATCACGTCGGGCCAGCTGTTGATCCGCTCGTTCGACCCAGCGGAAGTGTCTCCCGGCCAGTTTGCGCATGCCGTACGGGACGCCGTGGAAAAGGACGGCGTCACCATGGTGGTGATCGACAGCCTGAACTCGTACATGCAGGCCATGCCCGGCGGGCAGTACCTGCAGCTGCAGATGCACGAGCTGCTGGCGTACCTGAACCTGCGGGGTGTGGTGACCCTGATCATTCTGTCCCTGCACGGCGTGGTGGGCGAGATGCGCACGGACGTGGACCTGAGCTATCTGAGCGATGCGATGGTGCAGTACCGCTTCTTTGAAGCCCGCGGCAACCTGCTCAAGGCGATCTCGGTGGTGAAAAGCCGCACCATGCGGCACGAGACCAGCATCCGCGAATTCCGCCTGGGCCCGGATGGTGTGGAAATCGGCAAGCCGCTGGCCGACTTTCACGGAATACTGGCCGGCACCGAAGCCTATGCGGGCACATATGCCCTGCTGGGCGACTCGGACACTACCGTGCCGGCCCGATAGAAAACACAAGGGAATCGCATGGAAGGTCGCGTGCTAATCCTTGCGCCGCACGGTCGCGACGCACAGGTGATCGAGTCGGTGCTGCGCCGCGATGCGCTGCAATGCCTGATCTGCAGCGATGCGGCAACGCTGCTGTCCGAGCTGGAAGCCGGGGCGTCCACCGCCGTTCTCACGGAAGAGGTGCTGGCAGGCGGCCTGGATGAATCGCTGCGCAACTATCTGGCGCAGCAGCCTGCATGGTCGGACTTTCCATTCGTGGTGCTGGCCACGCGCCAGCCGGTGCGCCGATCCGCACGTGCGGCGCTGTCCCTGCAGGAGCTGGGCAACCTGGTGATCCTGGAGCGACCGGTCAACCCCGACACGCTGCTCAGTGCGGCGCGCTCGGCCTTTCGGGCGCGGGCACGGCAATACGCCTCGCGGCGGCACCTGACCGATATCGAATCTGCCAAGCAGACCGTGGAGCAGCTCAATGCAGACCTGGAAAGCCGCATCGCCGCGCGCACCAGCGATCTGGCTGGGGCCAATGACCGCCTCATGCGCGAAATCGCCGACCGGGAACGCATCCAGTCCAAAGTCGTGCAAAGCCAGAAGCTGGAGGCCATCGGCCGGCTCACGGGGGGGATCGCCCACGACTTCAACAACCTGCTGCACGCCGTGAGCATGAACCTGCAGTTCATCATGCGGCTGGCCGACGAGAAACGGCTGGCCGACTACGCGCGCCGTGCCAAGGAATCCGTGGACCGGGGAGCAAGACTGACCGCGCAGCTCCTGTCCTTCTCACGCGCGCAAAGCCTGTTGCCGAAGTTGCACGAGGTCAACACGATGGTCGGCAACCTGCGGGAGCTGATCGAAGTATCGGTGGGCTCCAAGGTACAGGTGCACATGGATTTGTGCGAGGACGAGGCGTGGGCGTTGTTCGACGGTGCGCAGCTGGAAATGGCGCTGCTCAACATGGCCGTCAACTCGCGCGACGCGATGCCCGACGGTGGCCACCTGACCATCCGCACCAGGCTGGTCCCCGGCAACGACGGTGTACGGCGGGTGCAGATCAGCGTGCAGGACACGGGCTGCGGGATTCCGGAAGCACTGCAGTCCAAGGTGTTCGATCCGTTTTTCACCACCAAGGCCGACGGCGAGGGGACCGGGCTGGGACTGAGCCAGGTGTATGGCTTTGCCAGCCAGTCGGGCGGCAGCGCCGAGATCCACAGCCGCGAGGGCGAAGGCACCACGGTCACGCTGCAGTTCGCTCAGGCGACTCCGGCGGTGCAGAGCGCGCCGGACGCCGCAGCCGCGCCGGGCGGTGCCGCCAACCCCGCCAGGCGCACCGAGGTGCTGGTGGTGGAAGACGACGATGCCGTCAGGCGGGGCATCACCGAAGGGCTGCGATTGCTGAACTACAGCGTGCGCGAGGCCAGCGATGGCGAAAGCGGCCTGCGAGAGTTGCAGCGCCGCATGCCCGACCTGCTCATGGCGGACTACCTGATGCCCGGCATGAATGGTGCCGAGTTCATCGCGGCGGCCCGCCAGCTCTACCCCGAAATTCCGGTGCTGATGGCCACGGGCTATGCGGACATGGCCGAGGTGGAACGGCTGGTGGGCGTGCAATCCGTGCTGAAGAAGCCGTTCGACCTGGAGACACTGAACTCTGCGGTGGGCAGCGAACTGGCCCGCTGGCGCCTTCGGGCCTGAAGGCCGACCCTGGCGCGGCGCGCCTGCAGCCTTGCCGTGCGGGGGGCGTCGTGGCCGCTGTGAAAGGTCAAACGGCCGGGCCGAACCCGAATGGCGCAGGACTGTCGGACTCTTTCGGCTTGCTTGGCACGACCTCTTCCGGCGGGGCCTGCCGGCGCTTGGCAGGCTCCCGGGCGCTGTCGCTGCGCAATCTGCCGGGCCGGCGTGGACCCACGTCCAAGTCTTCGACCAGGGCTTGCAGCGCGGCCAATCCTTCGGCCATCGCGTCCTTGTAGCTGCGCGCCGCCGAGTCCGATTTCGCGATCTCGTTCCAGCGGTCACCGTCCTCGCGCTCGTTCAGCACCCAGTAAAAGGCGCTTGGCGAAGTTTCTTCCACATGGATGGAGATATGGCGCAGTGTGGTTGGCATACAGCGAGCATAGGGGCCGGGCACCCAAGGCGTGACCATGCCGAGGCCTACCGATCAGGTAAGCAAACACCTACACCCCACAACGGTGCCACGCCGCACACTGGTAACACCCGGGTTCCCCGTGCGGAGAGATCACACCATGGCCACTGGAAGTCGCACCCTCTGGAAAGGCGCCATCACCTTCGGCCTTGTCCATATCCCTGTCGGACTGCACACCGCTTCCAGCGAGCAAGGGGTGGATTTCGATTGGCTGGACAAGCGGTCCATGGACCCGGTGGGCTACAAGCGCATCAACAAGCGCACGGGCAAGGAGATCGACAAGGACAACATCGTCAAGGGCGTGGAGTACGAGGACGGCAAGTACGTGATCATCAGCCCCGAGGAAATCGAGGCGGTGTTTCCCAAGACCACGCAGACCATCGAGATCCAGCGGTTCATCGGTGCCAACGAGATGCCCTTCATCTTCCTGGAGCGCCCCTACTACGTGGCGCCCATCAACAAGAGCGACAAGGTCTACGCGCTCTTGCGCGAGACCCTGGTGGCGACCGGAAAGATCGGCTTGGCCAAGGTCGTCATCGCGACCAAGCAGCACCTGGCGGCACTGGTGCCTTCGGGGCCGGCGCTGGTGCTGAACCTTCTGCGCTGGGGTGACGAGGTCAAGACCCTGGACTCACTGGACCTGCCCGCCTCCGGCAAGAACGGTGTGAGCGCGGCCGAGCTCAAGATGGCCAAGCAGCTGGTGGAGGAAATGTCCGGCCCCTGGGACCCTGAGGATTTCAAGGACGAGTTCCGCCTGCAGGTGATGAAGCTGGTGGACAAGAAAGCCAAGGCCGGCGAAGGCAAGACCGTGCTGGAGCCGCAAGAGGAAGCGCCGAAGTCCGGCGCAGTGATCGACCTCACCGCGCTGCTCCAGCGCAGCCTCAAAGGCGGCGGCAAATCCGGCGCGAAGCCGCCCGCCAAAACCCCTGCCCGAAAGGCCGCGGCGAAGGCAGCGCCCGCAAAAAAGGCTGCTGCGCAAAAGAAGGCTGCCTGAGCCGGACAGCGACGCCCGCTGCCGCGATTTTCGGGGATGCGATCGCAGCAGCACGGCTGCACCGTGAAAATTCCTGAATTGATAGCAACAACTGAGGCGGGTCGAGCGCCGGAGCTGGTTTTCACTCCCATAGCCACCGGGATGTTGCTGCGCGCTCGCAGCGTGCGCTTACTAACTCCGTCTTCGAGCGCCGTCTATACGGGGCTCTACGTGCATTTCGGCACCACATCAACACGCACTATCGACATAGCCATTTTCTATTGACAAAGTGTTACATCCGGCCGGACCATGACATAGATCAAGTCATTGCGGGAGGAAAAATGGTAGTTCGGAATATGACGATGCGGGCCAAACTGGGGCTTTCGTTCGGGCTGATGGTGGTGCTGATCGTGTTGCTGTCTGCGGTCGCCATCAAGGACATGAGCAGCGCCAAGGTGCAGTTCCATGATTTTGTGACCGGCATCAACGCACGGGCCCACCTGGCCCAGGAGATTCGAAGCGCTGTGGACCGGCGCGCGGTGGCAGCGAGAAACCTGGTGCTGGCCACCAAGCCCGCAGAGCGCGATGCCGAAAAAGCCGCCGTCACCAAAGCCCATGAAGACGTCCAGAAGCGCCTGGGCCTGCTCCAGCAGGCCGTAGAGGGCCCGGGCATTCCGGCCAACGTCAAGGCGCTGGTCGCCGACCTCGCGAAGATCGAGCAGTCGTACGGTCCCGTGGCCCTGTCCATCGTCGATTTGGCCATGGCCGACAAAAAGGACGAGGCCATTGCGAAAATCAATGACGAATGCCGGCCGCTGCTCGCCGCCCTGATCGCCAAGACCAGCGAATACCAAAAAACGACCGATGACCGCTCCCACCAACTGGTGCACTCCTCCGAGGCCGACTTCGAGTTCCAACGGCGGTTTCTGATCGGCCTCGCGCTGCTGGCCACCGTGATCGCGGCTGCCTGCGGGGTGGCGATCACCCGCGGCGTGCTCAGGGCCCTGGGTGCGGAGCCCGATGCGCTGAGCAGTGCCGCCAGCAAGGTGGCGGGCGGCAACCTGTCGAGCATTGCCGGGGCCAGCGCGGCTCCGGACGGCAGCGTGCTGGCATCGCTGAGCGCCATGCAGCAGAATCTGGCCAGCATCGTGAGCAAGGTGCGGGGCGCCACCGACTCCATCTCCACCGGCACCAGCGAAATCGCCATGGGCAATGCAGACCTGAGCCAGCGCACCGAAGAGCAGGCCAGCGCGCTGCAGCAGACTGCAGCCACGATGGAGGAGTTCACCTCCACGATCCGCAACAACGCCGAGAACGCCAAGATGGCCGATCAGCTGGCCATCAGCGCATCCGCCGTGGCCACACGGGGCGGCGAGGTGGTCTCCAAAGTGGTCACCACCATGCGGGACATCAATGACAGCTCGCGCAAGATCTCGGACATCATCGGTGTGATCGATGGCATCGCCTTCCAGACCAACATCCTGGCGCTCAACGCCGCGGTGGAAGCCGCGCGGGCTGGAGAGCAAGGCCGCGGCTTCGCGGTGGTGGCCACCGAGGTGCGCAACCTCGCGCAGCGCAGCGCCAGCGCCGCCAAGGAGATCAAGGCCCTGATCAATGAGAGCGTGGAAAAGGTGTCCGTGGGTACCGGTCTGGTGGACCAGGCCGGGCAGACCATGGTCGAGGTCGTGGGGGCGATCAAGCGCGTGACGGACATCGTCGGCGAGATCAGCTCGGCCAGTTCCGAGCAGAGCACGGGCATTTCCCAGATCGGCCAGGCCGTCAATCAGATGGACCATGCCACGCAGCAGAACGCAGCGCTGGTGGAGCAAAGCGCCGCTGCTGCCAAGAGCCTGGAGATGCAGGCGCAGCAACTGACCGAGGCGGTGCGCACCTTCCAACTGGAAGACTCGGCAAGCACCGCGTTCGGGCACGCGGGGTCAACGCGTGCGATCGCTGGAGTTCCCTCCCGGGCCTTGCTCGCACCGGCTTGAGCCGCGGCCTGCGGCGACTGCGACCTGGCACTTGCGAATAGCGAATTGCGAATTGCCACTTGCGACGGGCCCCACCAGCGGGGGCCGTCGCTGTGGCAGCCCTCGCTCAGACCAGCGGCGGGTCCGTCTCCCGCTCCGGATGGCGGTGGCGGGCAATGCCCTCGATAAACAGCTCGAACTCCCGAGACCCTGCACCGAACACGATCCCTGGGTCCGCGTCTCCCGATGGGAGCGTGGACGGAATCTGCGCCTTGAGCATCAGCGCCGAAGACGCCGGCATGACCAGAATGGTCTTGCCGTGGCGGAACTGGTCCTTGAGGCATTCCATGGTGTGGCCGTCCGCGGACAGCGCCTTCACCCCCGCATCGCCGTCGGGCAGGGCCAATGCATCGAACAGGAAGCCGGGCTCGTTCTCCAGCGACGCATCGGCGTTGATGGCCACCTTGTCGGCCGTTTTCACCGGCCCGATGCGCGGCGCCACGAAGCGGCCGACCGCCCCTTGCGCGAACAGCGCGGCTTGGAGATCCACCGCGCTCTGCCCCACCACGCCATCAGCCACCAGGATGGCCACCTTGCGGCCCATCAGGCTGCCGTCACCCGGACGGGCCAGCAGCGACAACGCGTCCGATCGGGCCACCTCGGGCTTGGGCGGCTTGGCGAGCGCGCACTGCATGGGTGGGGGCAAAGGCTCCATGCCCAGCCCGGCGGCCACCTCGTGGCCCAACTCCTCGGACACATTCAGCAGCGATGCCACCATGCGCTCCCGCACTGCCGGTACCGTCACCTTGCTCAACTCGAAGCGGAAAGCGGCAGCGATGTGTGCTTTCTCCACGGGCGTCTGGCTGTCCAGGAACAGCCGGGCCTGCGTGTAGTGGTCGGCGAACTTCTCGGGCTTGGCGCGGACCTTGCCTTGTGCTTCCTTGGCCTCGATGCGTGCGGGCACCGACACGAAGCCCTGCGCCGCACCCGCCTGAAAGGGGCAGCCTCCCGCAAGGGAATTGGGCTCGTAGGAGACCTTTCCGCGGTGAATGGCCTGCCGGTGCATGCCGTCGCGCTGGTTGTTGTGCACGGGCGCGACCGGGGCGTTGATGGGCAACTCGTGGAAGTTGGGCCCGCCCAGCCGCGATATCTGCGTGTCGATGTACGAATGGATACGCCCTGCCAGCAGCGGGTCGTTGGAAAAATCGATGCCCGGCACCACGTGCGCCGCACAGAAGGCCACCTGCTCCGTCTCGGCGAAGAAGTTGTCCGGGTTGCGGTTGAGGACCATGCGGCCGATGCGGCGCACGGGCACCAGCTCTTCCGGGATGATCTTGGTGGCGTCCAGGATGTCGAAGCTGAATTTGTCAGCCTGCTCTTCGGTGAACACCTGCACGCCCAGCTCATATTCCGGATAGGCACCGGCCTCGATGCGCTCCCAAAGGTCGCGGCGATGGAAATCTGGGTCTGCGCCGGATATCTTGACCGCCTCGTCCCACACCAGCGAATGCGTGCCGGCCTTCGGGTTCCAGTGGAACTTCACGAACACCGACTCGCCCGCTGCATTGACGAACCGGAAGGTGTGCACGCCGAAGCCCTGCATCGTGGCGTAGCTGCGCGGAATGGCGCGGTCCGACATCACCCACATCAGCATGTGGGTGGACTCCGGCATCAGCGAGACGAAGTCCCAGAAGGTGTCGTGCGCGCTTGCGGCCTGCGGCATCTGGTGATGGGGCTCGGGCTTGACGGCGTGCACCAGGTCAGGGAACTTCATCGCGTCCTGGATGAAGAACACCGGCATGTTGTTGCCCACCAGGTCCCAGTTGCCTTCGTCGGTGTAGAACTTGACGGCAAAGCCGCGCACATCGCGCGCCGTGTCCTTGGAACCGCGCTCGCCCTGCACCGTCGAAAAGCGCACGAACACCGGGGTGACCTTGCCAGCCTCCTTGAACGGTGCGGCCCGGGTGAGTTCGGTCAAAGGCTCGTAGCATTCAAAAAACCCGTGGGCGCCAGAGCCGCGTGCGTGCACGATGCGTTCGGGAATGCGCTCGTGGTCGAAGTGGGTGATCTTCTCGCGGAGGATGAAGTCCTCCAGCAAGGCCGGGCCACGCTCGCCATATTTGAGCGAGTTCTGGTTGTCCGCAATCGGCACGCCCTGGTTGGTGGTGAGCACCTGCCCGGTGGAGTCCACCCGCACCCTGTCCAGGGGGGCGATGGTGGCGTTCACACCTTCGGGCGCCACGGTGCCTGTCTTCTCGGTGCTGTTGGCCTCCGACAAGGTGCTGCCCAGCGGCAGGCGGGACGGTGCCTCTACCGTGGTGCCCGCCGGGGGATTCACGCCGTTCTGAAAACCGTGTTCGGCCGCCTTGCCCGGGTTGTAGGGCATGGCTGCCGCCATGTCATGGGTCTCGCCAGCCTTGGCGGAATGCGCATCGGCGGGCGGACCGAGAGCGGACGGGCCGCTGTCGGTGTTTCTGGCTGCGGCAGCTGCCGAGGTGCCTGCAGCACGGGAGTCTTTGATCATTGCGGGGCCTTGTTGCGTGGTGGAAGGCCCTGGGACGCGCGGTGTGCTGCTCCAAAGCCACATTCATCTTGTGTACGGCCCCATTGCGGGCTTGTAGGCGGCGGCGCTGGAGGGCGGTCAGGGAATGAACCGGCTCAGGTCCCCGCTTTCCCGCGCTCCAAGGAGCTCAACCCTTCCCAAGAGACGCCAGCGCCACCTACCTGCCAGTAAGAATCGGTTGTAATCCACACTGCAGGTTTGCGTGCCGAGCCCCGGCACCCCCGCCACCACCGAACCGTGATTGCAAGGACGGAACATGCCGGACAGCCCCGCCGCAGCCCCCCACGCTCCCCGCCAACGGGGCGACTCGGTCCGTTGGCTGCGCCTGCTGGTCATGCTGAGCATTGCAGTCCCCCTGTTCATCTATCTGGTGGTGGGCGCGGTGCGGTACGTGGGCGCCCGCGACGACGCCGCCGCGCGCGTGAGCCGCTCGCTGCGGGTCGCCCATGAGCATGCGTCCAAGGTGATCGCGGCGTCGGAAGCGCTGCAGGACAAGGTGCTGGTGCTGGTCAGCGGCAGAAACCCGGCTGAACTGCGCGGCAACGAAACCGCCTTGCACGAGGCGTTGCGGGCCAGGACCGTGGACCAGCCCCAGATCCAATCCATTCTGATCCTGGACGCCCAAGGCAAGACCGTCGCCAGCAGCCGCCTGCTGCCGTTCCCGGTCACGGACCTGTCCGACGGCGAGTACTTCAAGGTCCATCAACAGGGCTTCAAGGGCTCCTACCTGTCCAAGCCCCTCGTCACGCGCACGACGAAAGAACCGGTGCTCAACCTCAGCACCGGCTTTTACGACCACGAGGGCCGGTTCGCCGGGGTCATCAACGTCACCCTGCTGACGTCCTACTTCCGCGGCTACTACAGCGACCTGGTGGCCGACGACCCGGGCCTGGCGGTCAATCTGTTTCGGGAAGGCGGGGAGATCTACACCCGGTGGCCGGACATCGCTGGTGCGCCGGACCGGCTGTCGCCGCAAGGCCCGGTGCTGACGCACCTGCGCACGGGCGAGGAGTCTGCGCAGCTGCGGGGCATTTCATCGGTCAACGGGGAAGACAGCTTCCTGGCCTACCGCAGGGTCAACAACTACCCCCTCTACGTGGGCACGGGCATGAGCCTGATTGCGCTGCGCAATGACGTGCTGACCGAGCTGGGGACGCTGTTCGCCATGGGCGCGCTGCCCGTGGCGGCACTTTTCCTGACGGCCACCCTCGCGCTGCGCAACGCCCGGACCGCGCTGCAGACCATGGAGAGCCTGGAGAAGGAAATCGAAACCCGCCACCGCGCCGAAGAGGCCCTGCTGCAGGCCCAGAAGCTGGAGGCGCTGGGCCGGCTCACCGGCGGCGTGGCGCACGACTTCAACAACGCGCTGATGGTGGTGAGCAACAACCTGCACCTCATCAGGCGCGCGGCACCGGGCGTGGCGACGAAGCAAGTGGACTCCATCGCACGGGCGGTCAAGTCGGCCACCAACCTCACACGGCAACTGCTGGCCTTCTCGCGCCGCCAGCCGCTGGTGGCAGAACACGTGGTGCTGCAGGAGAAGCTGCCGTCCATCAAGGACTTGGTCAGCCCGGCGGTGGGAAGCCAGATCCAGCTGGATGTCCAGGTGGATGCCGCCACCGCACCGGTCACCCTGGACCTGGCGGAACTGGAACTGGCGCTGCTGAACCTGGCCATCAACGCGCGGGACGCCATGCCCAAGGGCGGATCGCTGTCGATCATGGCGCGCAATGCGACCGTCGCAGAAGCAGGCACCAGCACGCCCACGGACATGGTGCTCATCGACGTGCAGGACTCGGGCACAGGCATCGCGCCGGAGCTGATCAGCAAGGTCTTCGAGCCCTTCTTCACGACCAAGGCCGTCGGCGAGGGCACCGGCCTGGGCCTGAGCCAGGTGTACGGCATGTGCCAGCGCCTGAACGGGCGGGCAGAGATCTCCAGCGAGCCGGGCGTGGGCACACGGGTGCGCCTGCTGCTGCCCGCAGCCGCGCCACAGGTGCAGCAGGCCTCGGCGTCCCAACCCACGCTCGCACCGCTGGGCAAGACCGTGCTGATGGTGGAAGACAACGAAGAGGTCGCCGCATCGCTGGTGCCCATTCTCGAATCGCTCGGGTGCCGCGTGACGCATGTGGACCGCACGGCCAAGGCCCGGCAACTGCTGGAGCGCGGCGACCAGCCGGACATCGTGCTGTCCGACGTGGTCATGCCGGGCGACATGGATGGGGTGGGCCTGGCCCAGTACATCCGCCAGACCTGGCCGCAGCAGCAACTGCTGCTGATGACGGGGTATGCCGAGCAGCTGGACAGCATCCGCGGCCTGGGGTTCGAGGTGCTGCCCAAGCCCTGCACGCCGGAGATGCTGTACACGGCGCTGGCGAAGCTCACCCGGGCCCACTCACAAGGCTGAATGGCCGGTTCGCACTGCGCTATCGCGCTGGGATGGGCCTGAGAACGGCCTGCCTGGACGCCTGGACGCCTGGACGCCTGGACGCCTGGACACCTGGACACCTGGACACCTGGACACCTGGACACCTGGACGCCTGGACGATTGGACGCCTGGACGATTGGATATCTTAAAAACACGAATGGCGGCCATCGCCAAGGCACTCCGGGGAACACTTGCATCCATGCAATCAGCATGACCACTGCAAGGCGAGGACCCCATGACACTGCACCATTCCATTCAGCGCGCCACCATGGCCCTGGCCTGCGCCACGCTGGCCTCCGTCGCCGTGGCACACGGCACTGCACACACGGGCAAGGCCCATAGCGGCGGCATCCAGAGCGCGCCTTCGGCCGCCATCAAAGCACCCTACGACATCGTCCACACCAAGATCACCACCGACGGAAATGTGGCGATCTTTCACATGCACGTGTCTGGCAAAGCCGGCGCGAACAAGCCGACCAGAACGGGCAAGCTGGCCGGCAGCAGCGTGTTCTCCTATGTGTGGCCCACCACGCTGGACCCCGCATCGGTGGGGTTCGAGCCCGGCAGCGGCATCCTGGCATTTGCCGTGACTTCCCACCCCGACTTCGACGACACCCCGCTCTTCGACGAGAACGCCGATGGCCGCACCGGCAACGACGGTGGCGTGTGGCATTCGCACTGGGTGGTACTGCAGCCCGACGAGGCGTGCGGCAAAGGTGCGCTCAAGGTAGTGGACATTCCAGAGGGCAGCAAGTCCCGTGTCCCCAAGACGTGGCCCGGGCTGCCCATCCTGATCGACAGCCCCGGCTGGAGCCCCACCTTCTCCGGCGGCACGCTGGAGGTGCGCGTGCCTTTTGACGACATCGGTGTCGTCAACGCAGCCAGCTTCGACGGCGTGACGGCCGCGCTGCGCGTGAATGCCAGCGTGCACAGCCCGCTGCTGTGCGTCGTCGATGTGTTCAAGACCGCGTCGGGCGACCTGTCCCTGCCCGGCAAGACGAACAAGTAGGACGGGCAGACAGCGACCGCGAGGGCACGCAGGCTGTGTGCCCACCGGTTGCAAGCCTGTGATTCATTGCCACCGACACCCGGACACCCCATGCAAATTTCAGTCTACGACACCTACGTGCAGCGCCCCGACGGGCGGCGCATGCACTTCGACATCCTGGTACCTGCCAACCTGGCCGATGACGAGCGCGTCCTGCAGTATGGCCGCACCTATCTGGCGGCCAGGGGCCTTAAAGCCACCGCGCTGAAAGCCGAGAAGTGCAACTTCTGCCATACCGAGTCCGCCCACCCAGCGGTAGAGCAGGAGATCGCGCAGCACGGCTTCGCCATCATCGAGCTGGAGCACTGCACGTGATGGCCGCACTGCCCATCGCCTGCATGGACCGCCCGGCAGCACCGCCTGCCACGGCGCCAAGGCGGCAGGCTTCAAGGGCCGAAGCATCATGAAAACCGAACGCCCCATGGTGCTGGCCTTGCGCCATGTCCACTTCGAAGACCTGGGCACCCTGGAGCCCCTGCTGCGCAGGCGCGGCTACGAGGTGCGCTATGTCGACCCTGCGTTGGACGACCTGCAAGCCATCGACCCCACCACACCGGCACTCGTCGTCGCGCTGGGCGGCCCGGTGAGTGCGGTCGATGAGGACCGCTTTCCTTTTCTGACGGCGGAACTGCGCCTGCTGGAGCGGCGACTGGCCAGCGGCAAGCCCTTGCTGGGCATCTGCCTGGGTGCACAGCTCATTGCAAGGATTGCGGGTGCCCGGGTACAGCCCATGGGGTACCCTGAGATAGGCTTCAGCCCGTTGACCCTGTCGTCGGGGACTGCACCGGAGCTGTCCGTGCTGGCCCCGCTGGCAGGCATCCCTGTGCTGCACTGGCACGGCGACCATTTTGAGTTGCCCCGGCATGCGCAGCTTCTCGCCAGCACCGCCCTGTGCAAGGAGCAGGCCTTCACCCTGGGCACGGCTGTGCTGGCGCTGCAATTCCACCTGGAGGCAGACCCTCGCCGCATCGAGCAATGGCTGGTGGGCCACAGCAGCGAGCTGCGGCAGGCGGGAGTTGCGCCCCACCGCATTCGCGCCGATGCGCTGAAGGTGGGTGGGGCGCTGGAACAGGCCGCGCAGCACGTGTTCACCCGCTGGCTGGAATCGTGCAAGCTTTAAAAAGATCCAGGCGCGCCCGGCTCGGTCCAGCCTGACACCACCGCCTTGGTGAGCGCCCAGCATTTCGGGGGGCTATCAGGCCGGCGAGAGCACTTCGGCCCCCGCAATTTTCAGGGTAAACCCGCCGCTCGGCGATGACCGTGTGGGTAACATTCCCCATGCCCTTGAACTCCATCACGCCAGCGAGTCAGGCCGAACAACAACGCCGAAAGCTCGGCGCGCTGCTGGTCGGGGGCAATCTCTTGCTCGGCGCAGTGCTGGCAGGTCTGGTGCTTTCCGTTCTGTCCTCTTCCAGGCAAGCGCATGAAGACCGGGCGCGTGCTGCAGCCGAGCGGTTCGTCGCCATCGCCAGTGCCAGCCTGCAGTCGGAACTGGGCGTTGTGGACACGGTGCTGAAGATCACCATGGGCGATCTGCAACGGGCTGGCTTCGACGCGGGCGCCACCGTGCAGGACATCAACGACCACCTGGCGGCCAAGCACCGGGTGCTCGCAGGGGTGGAGGGGTTTCGGGTGGCGGATGAAAACGGTCTCGTCCGGTGGGGCAACCTCATCGACAGCACCTCTCCACCCGACATCACCGACCGGGACTTCTTCTTTTTCGCCAGGGATTCCAGCTCCGACAAGGCGGTCGTCTCCGACCCCGTGATCTCGCGAGTGTCGGGCCACCCGGTCATCGTCGTGGCCCGCCCCATGGCATGGGACGGCAAGTTCCGGGGCGTGCTGTACGCCAGCATCCATACCGAGCACTTCGAACAAATCTTCAAACGGTACGAGCTGGCCGATTCCGACGGCATTTCACTCAGAACCAACGACCTGAAGCTGGTGGCATTGCAATCCCCGCGGGGCCGCGGTGCGGCGGCGGTGGGCAGCCGGGACGTCGCGCAGGAACTGCAGGACTCGCTGCGCAGCAAGCCGTCGGCCGGCAGCTACCTGGCGACCTCGAAAGTCGACGGCATCAGCCGCACCTTCGCCTACCGCCAGGTGGACGGCTGGCCCCTGCTCGCGATTGCCGGACTGGACAACTCGATCCGGTGGAGCCAATGGCGCGGCGAGATGCTGGTAGTGTCGCTCCTGGCCGGCTTGGCGTGGGCACTGAGCTGCGCGGCGACCATCGCCGTCTACCGATTCGGCAGCCGCGCTCTCCGCGCAGTGGCTGCGTTGCAAGCCCAAGGCCGGCAGACACAGACGCTGCTGCGCGTCGCGGGAGACGGCATCCACATCCTGGACCGCGCGGGGCGCCTGGTCGAATTGAGCGACTCCTTCGCCGAAATGCACGGCTCGTCCCGGGACAAGCTGCAAGGCCAGCATGTGTCGAGCTGGGACGCGAACCAGAACGAGGCCCGAATCGATGCCTGGCTGGCCAAGATCCGGGATGGGGACAGGCAGCGTGTGGAGGTCCAGCATGTGCGCTCCGACGGCAGCATCATCGATGTGGACCTGCACTGGCGCGCCGTCGACATCGACGGACACCTGCTGATCTTCGGCTCGGCCAGGGACATCACCGACAAGAAACGCCTGCTCCAAAGCCTGGAAGAGTCCTCGGCGCGCATCCAGGACCTGTATGACCACGCACCCTGCGGATACTTTTCGCTGGACGCGGACGGGCGCTTCGTCCACCTGAACGCCACTGCCAAGGCATGGCTGGGGGGAGATTTACCGTCAGACGCGAAGTTCGTGGGGCTGCTGGACGCGGTGACCCGCCCGCAGTTTCGGGACCATTTCATCGCCCTGGCCCTGCAGCTCCACGCACCCGAGATCGAGGTCTGCATCTCGCCCGCCAACGCCCCGCAGCGCCACCTGTGCATCAATTCCACCGCCGTAAGGGATGCCGATGGCAACTTCCTGATGAGCCGCACGGTGGCGGTGGACATCACGGCCCAGCGTGAAGCGCAGCAGCGTGTGGAGTCGCTGTTGCGCGAGCAGTCGGCCATGCTCAACAGCGATGTGGTCGGCATGGTCAAGTTCCACTATGGCAAGGTCAGCTGGAAAAACCGCGCATTCGAAAAAATGCTGGGCTACGAAGACGGTGAACTGACCGGCGCCGCCATCGACATCCTGTGTGCGGAAGACGGCGATCGCCATGCGCTGGCGCAAGAGACCCTGCTGGACCTGCGCAGGGGGGACAACTACCGGGACGACGTGCGCCTGAAGAAAAAGCACGGCGACGTGATCTGGGTGGATCTCAACGGCGTCCAGCTGTCCGACACCGAATCGTTCTGGATGGCGGTGGACATCACCGAAGCCAAACGCGCGCACGAACAGATCACCCACGTGGCCTTTCACGACGCGCTCACGCAGTTGCCCAACCGGCTGCTGCTGCTGGACCGCATGCAGCAGGCCCTGGCCGGCGCGCAGCGGTTCGGGCACGAGGTGGCTGTGTGCTTCATCGACCTGGACGGCTTCAAGGAAGTGAACGACCAGCACGGGCATGAGGCGGGGGACAAGCTGCTGGTGGCGATCGCCGCACGGATCACCGCCAGCATCCGCGCGACGGACACCGCGGCGCGGATCGGGGGCGATGAGTTTGTCCTGCTGCTCGCGCCGCTGTCGGGCAACGAATGGCACGCCATCCTCGAGCGGCTCATGCAGACTGTCGATGCGCCGATCGCGCTGGGTGAACGGTTGCAGGTCAACCTGGGGATGAGCATCGGCGTCGCCCTGTCCAAAGGCCGCACCGAGGCTGAAGTGCTGGTGGCGGAGGCCGACGGAGCGATGCTTCAGGCCAAGCGCGGTGGCAAGGGGCGCATCCATCTGGCGGGCAGCGCGCAGCAGGCAGCTTGACGGCTGGGTTCAGCGCTGCTGGTTGTAGCGCACTTCGCGGCTATATCGGCCCTTGCGGAAGGAGCCCATGCTGCGCCCGGGCCGAGCAGAGCCCTGATTGCAGGGTGACCCAGGCAGGCCCACGCCTGGAGCGCAGCCGTCGCCGCGCCGGCGCGTGACCTTATTTGTTTTCCTGGAGGCCTGACCCCCGGTGCGTCCCGGTGTGTGCCTGACTTGCCACAAGAATGACGGCTTCCGCCTACATCGGCGGGGGGCCGGCACTGCCCATACTGCGCCATGCAAACGCCTGCCCGACACACTTCGCCGACCCGGCCCTGGTGGCCTCTGCCTGTGCTGGCGCTGCTCGCCGGCTGCTCCTTCGCAGGCGCCGGGGCGCAGCCGCTGGTACCGCCGGGCGTCGGTCCCAACCCGCCACTACCGCCACCGCAAAAGAACCTGCTCATTCCCACGCTCAACATCGCGCCGGCCGACCAGTGGCCGCAGGGCACGATGCCATTGGCACCTGCTGGGTTCAAGGTGACCGCGCTGGCCACCGGGCTGGACCATCCGCGCTGGGTGTACACCCTGCCCAACGGCGACGTGCTGGTGGCCGAAAGCAACAAGCCGCAGCCTGAAGAGGGCTCCAAGAATGTCCATGCCGACGGCCTGCGGGGCAAGGCCATGGGCATGGTCATGAAACGTGCCGGCGCGGGCACGCCCAGCGCGGACCGGATCACGCTGCTGCGCGATGCCGACGGCGACGGCGTGGCGGAGACCCGGGCGGTGTTCATGAAGGATCTGGTGTCGCCGTTCGGGATGGCGCTGGTGGGCAACCAGCTCTACATCGCCAACGCGAATGCCATCGTCAAGGTGCCGTATGAAACCGGGCAGACGTCGGTGACGGCAGCCCCCGCCAAGGTCACGGACCTTCCCGCAGGTGCCAACCACCACTGGACCAAGAACATCATCGCCAGCGCGGACGGCAGCAAGCTCTACGCGACGGTGGGCTCCAACAGCAACATCGGCGACAACGGCATGGAAGCCGAACAGGGCCGCGCAGCCATCTGGGAGGTGGATTTGGCCACCGGCAACAAGCGGCCGTTTGCCACCGGCCTGCGCAACCCCAACGGCCTGGGCTGGGAGCCGCAGAGCAAGGCGCTCTGGACGGTCGTCAACGAGCGGGATGAGCTCGGCAACGATCTCGTGCCCGACTACCTCACCTCCGTGAAGGACGGCGCTTTCTACGGCTGGCCCTGGAGCTACTGGGGCCAAAATGTGGACAGCCGCGTGAAGCCACCCAACCCCGACATGGTCGCCAAGGCCGTGGCGCCCGACTACGGTTTGGGCTCCCACGTGGCGCCGCTGGGTCTGGCGTTCTCCGATGAGCGCATGCCCACGCAGTACGCCAGCGGCGCCTTCATCGGGCAGCATGGCTCCTGGAACCGCAAGGAGCTCACCGGCTACAACGTGGTCTTCGTGCCGTTCGCGGGCGGGCGGCCGTCCGGGCCGCCGGTGCAGTTTCTGACGGGTTTCCTCAGCAAGGACGGCAAGGCGTATGGACGCCCCGTGGGCGTGGCCCTGGACGCCAAGGGTGCGCTGCTGGTGGCCGATGACGTCGGCAACACCATCTGGCGGGTGGTCCGCTCGGAATGAGCGCCACGCCGCAGCGCACCTAAGTCATTTCGCGCGCCGGGCACGGCGACAATCTCCTGTGCCACGTACCACATCCCGCGTGCCACTTGCCATTTGCGACTGCCACATGCCATGAACGGCACGCACGGGTCCATGGCGGGCAAGCCGTCCACATCCTCTTTTGTCGGGTTCACCTGTGCTCTTGACCTTGTCGCCCACCCACCGGCGCAGCCTTTGTCTCGCGATGGCGGGCTGCGCCGGGCTCGCGGCGCACGCCGCTGACGAAGCCATTGCCGCGCCACCCACCGTGGCCGAGGCCACGCCGGTGCTCGGCACCGTCGAGGTGCTGGACAGCACCGCCGCCCAGCGCCGCTTCGACAGCGCGGCCAGCCACAGCAGCGTGGCCGTCGACGGCTTTTCAGCGCCCATGCCGCTGGTGCACCTGTCGGAGCTGCTGAGCGGCCAGGCCGGGGTGGTAACGCAGGACCGCGGCAACTATGCGCAGGATCTGCAGATCGCCGTGCGGGGATTCGGCACGCGTGCCACCTTTGGCGTGCGCGGCGTGCGCATCCTGGTCGACGGCATTCCCGCGACCATGCCCGACGGCCAGGGCCAAGCCGCGACCGCCCACCTGCCGTCTGCCGCACAGGTCGATGTGCTGCGCGGCCCGCTGGCGCAGCTGTATGGCAATGCGGCCGGCGGCGTGGTGCAGGTCACCACGCGCGAGCCCCGCACCGCCGGCACCGCGCAAGCGGGCGTGGCGGTGGGCTCGTTCGGCCAGCGGCTGGTGGATGCCTCGCTGGACTTTGGCGACCAGCGCCTGGGCGGCCTGGTGGACCTGTCGCATTTCGAGATCGACGGCTGGCGGGCGCACAGCGCTGCGCAGCGCACGCACTTCAACGGCAAGCTGGTGGCCCGGCCGGATGCGCGAACGCGCATCACCGCGCTGGTAAATGTGTACGACCAGCCGCTGGCACAAGACCCCCTGGGCCTCACGCGCACCCAGATGCGGGACGACCCGCGCCAGGCCGCCGCGGTCGCCACGGCCTTTGACACCCGCAAATCGGTGGCGCAACACCAGCTGGGCGTGGTGGTGGACCACCAGCTGTCTTCGGCGGACAGCGTGCAATTGCGGGCCTATGGCGGCGCGCGCGAGCTTAAGCAGTACCTGTCCTTCAGCGGGGCCGCCGCCAACAGCGCGGGCGGCGTGGTGGAACTGGACCGCAGCTACCGCGGCGTGGGCGCCACCTGGACGCGGTCCGTGCGGCTTGCATCCGGCCTGCCGGTGACCTGGACGGCGGGCCTGGAGACACACCGCATGGCCGAGCTGCGCCAGGGCTTCGTGAACGAAGCCGGCGACAGCGGCGCCTTGCGCCGCAACGAGGACGACCGTGCCACCAACACCGATGTCTACGGCCAGCTCGACGCGTGGCTCTCGCCACGCTGGCGTGCCATCGCCGGGGTCCGCACCAGCCAGGTGAGGGTGCGGGTGGACGACCGTTACGTCACCCCTGCCAATCCCGACGACAGCGGGTCCCGCACCTGGCGCCACACCAGCCCGGTGCTGGGTGTGGTGTGGGCGGCCACCGACGCGCTCAACCTCTACGCCAATGCGGGCCGCGGCTTCGAGACACCTACGCTGGCAGAGATGGCCTACAGCACGGGCAACGCAGGCCCCAACTACGCTTTGTCCGCATCGCGAAGCCGGCAGTGGGAGGTCGGGGCCAAATGGCGTGGCGAGCGCCAGCAGATCGACCTCGCCTGGTTCGATACGCGCAGCCGTGGAGAGATCGTCCCGGTGGAAACCGTCAACGGCCGCTCCGTCTTCCAGAACGTGGACAACGTGCGCCGGCGCGGCCTGGAGCTGGCCTGGCGGGCGGCCTGGGGCGCCTGGTCGCCCAGTGCCAGCTACACGTACCTGGATGCGCACTTCGGCAACGCCTACACGGGTGCAGCCGGTGCCGCCATAGCCGCCGGCAACCAGTTGCCCGGCACTGCCCGGCATGTGGCGCACTGGGCCGTCGACTATGCCCCCAGCTCCCAATGGCGCGTGGGCGGCGCCGTGAACCTGTCGGGCCGCGTGTTCGCGAACGACACCAACAGCGAATCCGCGGCGGGCTTTGCGGTGGTGGGCCTGCACGCGGGCTACCAGCTGCGCGGCACCACGCCCGGCGCAGCACGCTGGCAGCTGTGGGCCCGGCTCGACAATCTTTTCAACCGGCACTACGCAGGCACGCTGATCGTGAACGACGGCAACGGCCGCTTCTTCGAGCCTGCGGCGGGCCGGCGGCTGATGGTGGGCGTGCGGGCGCAGTTCCTCTGAGGCCAGACGGGACCGCACCGCACGGCCACGTTGCGCGCAGATTCAGCGCACAGCGCCAAGGCCAAACGTTTACGGAGCAGCCACCAGGCTCGCAAAGGCCGCGTTCAGCGCCGCTTCGGCCGACAGCAGGCGCTGCCGCGCCTCTGCAGACCACGCGCGGTCGCGTGCCAGGCTGTCCTTGCCGCTGGCGATCATCCGCTGAACTTCTTGCGGTTGCGGCCCGCCCGTGCCGGTGCGGGTCAGGACCATTTCCGCAGGCGACAGCGCGCGGCGGAACTCCTTCTCCCCCAAGGGAAGCCGCTGCTCCTTGAGATCGTATTTTCTGCCTGCTTCGCGGTAGATCCTCACAGCCTCTGCGTACGGAAAGTCCTTGGGCCGGATGTTGCGTTCCTTCGCAAACAGCACGACATCGGAGGCGAAGTGGTGCCCCACGCGAAACGGTATGCCGTGGCTGCGCTGCAAGGCCTCCGCCAGCTCCATCGACGTGGTCCATTCCGACTCCAGCTCCTCCAATGCGCGTGCCGGGTCGATGCGCAGCGAGTCCAGGACATCGGTGAACTGCTGCAGCATTTCCACCCCCTGCACGAATGTCTTGGCGCCGGCGGGGCTCCATGTGTTCTTGTAGTCGATCATGCCCGGCGTCACGTTATGGGCGCGCCACAGCGACGCCTGCGCAGACGCCACCACGTCGCTGGCCTTGGCCCGGGTGTTCTGGATGATGCCGGGGTTGGCCTTTTGCGGCATCGCGCTGCTGGTGTAGGTTCTGGAGCTGGCCAGCAGCAGCCAGGGCCGGGTCTGGTGGTACTGCGTATGGACGTCCTGCATGAACGCACCGACACGGATGGCGGTGGAGCTGGCGATGGACGTGGCCTCGATGGGGATGTCATAGGTGCTGATCTGCCCGGCGTCGAGCGAGTTCACGATCAGCCCGTCGAACCCCAGCAGTTGGGCCAGGCGCTCCCTGTTGATGTTCCAGCTGGAGTTGGACAAAACCGCCGTGCCCATGGGGCTGAGGTTGACGCGCGCGTAGGCCTCGCGGATGCGTGCCGAGTCCCGTCCGAACGAGTCGGCAAAGGCCAGCAGGTAGTGCGCATAGCTGATGGGCATGGCCTGCACGCCGTTGGTGTACGCCGGCACATACGTGGCGGTGTGGGCCTGCGCGATGGTGATGAGCCCCGCCCGCACCTGGTCCAGCGCGTCCGCGAAATCCAGCATCTCCAGCCGCAACTGCGCGGCATTCAGCGTCGAATGGATGTCCTGGCGGCTGCGGCCGGTGTGGATGAGCGTGGCCTCGGGCCCCACGGCATCGGTGATGATCTTTTCGACCTGCAGCACGTCGGTGGGGCGCTTGCCGCCGGGCGCAGAGGCCTGGGCGATGGACTGCTCGACACCACGCGCAATGCGGCCTGCCAGGGGCTTGGGAATGATGCCCTGCTCCACATTCATCACGGCCGAAGCCATGTTGATGCGGCCGAACCAGTAGAAGGTGTCCTGCGACCGCGACAGCGCACTGGTGGCCTCGCCTTTGACCACCCCCTGGATCTTGGCGACCTGCGCCTGGCATTCGGCCGTGGTCTTGCACGCGGTGTCCAGCGTATCGGCGGCCTGCGCCTGGCCAAGCGACAGGATGGCTGCGACCACCGCCAGCATGGAAAAGCGGGAGGTGCGTCCGGTGGCGCGGTGCGGCGAGCGGGTCGGGTGGGTCGAAAGCGATGGCATGGGTGTTGTCTCCTGAATAGCCCCGGGACTTTTGATGTCCCTTTCGGCAATAACATTCGTGAATTGGATGGACGGGCGTACGTGCGCCCCTTCTGCAAGGCCACGGCATCGTGGCATGCCGGCCCGAACACCACCAATAGTTCTTTCGCATCTCTATTCATTTTCTGAATGCCGCCATGTCTGAGCCCTCCCCCTCGGTCCTGTTCAATCGCATCCTGGGGCGCGTGCGCCTGCGGCACCTGCAACTGGCCATCGCGATCGCCGACCTGCAAAGCCTGCACCGGGCCGCATCGGCGATCGGACTGAGCCAGCCTGCGGCCACCCATGCCCTGGCAGAGCTGGAGGCCACGCTGGGCGGAGCCATTTTTGAAAGACACGCCAAAGGCATGCGGCTGACCACCCTAGGCAGCGCGGTGCTTCCGCTGTTGCGGGCGGCCCTGGTGCCCATACAGGCCGTGGCAGGCAACGCAGCACTCATGCAGCAGGGGGCGGCCTCCGCACCGATCCGTATCGGCAGCATTGCGGCGGGTATCAACGGCCTGTTGACCACCGCGATTGCGGCGTACTGCGCAGTGCAGCCGGCTGTGGTGATGGATGTGCAGGAAGTCACCATCGACAACCTGCTGGCCAGCCTTCAGGACGGCAAGCTGGATCTAGCGATTTGCCGCGAACCGGATCCCATGCCCCAGGGGTTCGAATTCCATGCGGTGCACAACGACCAGTTCGTCATTGCGTGCCGTCCCCAGCACCCGTTGACCCGGCAGGCCGCGCTGAGTGCCTCAGACCTGCTCGCGCAGCGCTGGCTGGCACCACCGCTCACCGGGCTCGGGCCCCAGCAGGTCGAGCAGCTGTTTGACGACCTGGGCGGTGTCCCGCAGCTGTGCAGGGTGTCCGGCCGCTCCGCGGAAATCGCCTACGCCCTGCTGTGCGGCAGCGACTTGCTGGTGTACGTGCCGATGAGCCTGGTGCGGCCTTTCGTGCAGCGGCAGGACCTGGCGATCCTGGCGTGGCAACCCAGGCCCGTACCGCCGCTGGGCGTACTGGCCCGAGTGGACACGATGGCGGACCGCACCCACCCCTGCCGCCGTTTCATCGACCACCTGCTTGCAACACCGCAGTAGCGCTGCGGGCTAACGCGGCAACGCGTAGGCACGCACCGAGTCGCCGGCCTTGGTGCCGGTGGAGCCATGCCCACCCGCCACGACGACCACGTACTGGCGGCCATCGCCACCGGTGTAGCTCATGGGGGTGGCCTGCCCGCCGGCGGGCAGGCGGTCGTGCCAGAGAATGCGGCCGTCGCTCACGGCATAGGCGCGCACATAGTTGTCGAGCGCCCCCGAATAGAAGGCGACGCCGCCTGCCGTCACCACCGGCCCGCCGATGCCGGGCACACCCATGCGGAACGGCAGTGGCACCGGTGCCAGGTCGCGCACCGTACCGTTGCGGTGCTTCCACGCAACCTGGCCGGTGCGCAAGTCCACGCCCGCCACGTAACCCCAGGGCGGCGCCTGGCAGGGCAGACCGATAGGCGAGACGAAGGGCTTCATCGACGCCGCGAACGGCGCGCCAAAGTTCTCGTTGAGCGCAGGCAGGCTGCCTTTGGGCGGCCCGCCGTCCTGCACCAGCAGGCTGGTGTCGTCCTTGCGCGGGACCAGTCGGGAAACGAATGCCAGATAGGTGGGCGTGGTGAACGCGACCTGGCGGTCCGGGTCGACTGCAATACCGCCCCAGTTGAACACGCCGAAGTTGCCCGGGTACACCAGGGTGCCTTGCTCGGACGGCGGGGTGAAGCGGCCCTCGTAGCGCAGCCGATGGAACGCAATGCGGCAGGCCAGCTGATCGAACATCGTGGCGCCCCACATGTCGCGCTCGCGCAGTGGCGGCGGGTTGAACGACAGCGCCGACCGCGGCTGCGTGGGCGCCGTGTGGTCGCCGGTGGCAGCACCCTGGGACGCCGGCTCTTCCTGCACCGGCAGCACCGGGGCGCCGGTGCGGCGGTCCAGCACGAACAGCTCGCCCTGCTTCGTGGGCTGCACCAGCGCCGGCACGGTCTGGCCGTTGACCTGCAGATCGATCAAGGTCGGCTGGGCTGGCACGTCGTAGTCCCACAAGTCGTGGTGCACGGTCTGGAAGTGCCAGCGCACGCGGCCGCTGGCCAGGTCCAGCGCAACGACGGACGATGAATAGCGCTCCACCGCCGGAGTGCGGCGGCCGCCCCACTGGTCGGGCGGCTGGTTGCCCATGGGCACATAGACCATGCCGAGCGCTTCGTCCACGCTCGATATCGACCAGCTGTTGGGCGAGTTGGGCGTGTACGTGCGGCCCGGTGGCAGCGGCGCGGTGTCCTCGGGGTTGCCCGAATCCCAGTTCCACACCAGTGCACCGGTATCGATATCGAAGGCGCGGATCACCCCCGACTGCTCTTTGACCGACGCGTTGTCCAGCACGGTGCCGCCCACGATCACGTAGCGCTCGGTCACCACCACGGGCGATGTGGAGTAGTAGGCCCCCGGGCGAAGGTTGGGCATGCGCTGCCACAGGTCGATCTGGCCAGTACCTCCCCCGAAGTTGGCGCACACGGCGCCTGTCTCGGGGCTCAACGCAATGATGCGGCCATCCGCCGTGGGCATGAACAGCTTCGCGGTGCAGGCCGCGTCCGTGGCCCCGCGCTGTGCGGCGACGGGTGGGCGGCGCGTGCTGACAGCGCCAGGGGCCGCTGCCGCAGGCTCGGCCAACTGGGCGGGCCTGCCCGTCGCGGGAGCGGCGGCAGGCGCGGCTGACATTGGCGTCGTGGAGCCTGCGCTCGCGCCGCGAGGCGGCTGGTAAGACAGGCCCCGGCAGGTCAGATGCTGCAGAGCGAGCTGGTTTTCGATCTGGGGGTCGTAGCGCCACAGCTGCTTGCCGGTGGTTGCATCCAGCGCGATCACCGACTGGTGCGGTGTGCACAGGAAGAGCCGGTTGCCGACCTTGAGCGGGGTGACCTCGTACGTGGTCTCTTCGGGATCGCCCGGCTTGCCCCGCACATCACCCGTGCGGTATTCCCATGCCAGCTGCAGCTGCGCCACATTGGCGGGCGTGATGTCTGCCAGGGGCGAAAAGCGCTGGCCCAGGCCCGTGCGCCCGTAGGCATGCCATTCGCCCGGCGGCACCACAGGATTGACAGCCGTGCCCGGCGCCGCGTCTGCCACGGGGTTGGCCGCAGCCGGCGCAGAAGGTGGAGTTGGGATCTGCGGCAGTTGCCCCGCCATGTCATGGGGTTCGCGGAACCAAGACGCTACGGCCACGGCGGCGGACATGAGCATCACCACCGCCAGCAGTCCCCGGTGCGACGCCCCGAAACGCTGGCGCACCGGCTGCGCGCCGGCTGGCTGCGATGGGCTTCGGACCGCATGCGCAGAGGCAACGGTGGCATGCCCAGCCCACGGGCTCAGCAGCCACACACCCAGAACGAACAACACATCCAGCCGCGCAGCCAACGGCCACCAGTCGAGTCCGACCTCCCACAGCGCCCACGCGAGCGACCCACCGAGCACCACGGCATACAGGCTGCGCGCCCAGGTGCTCTGGCGAAACCACAACCCTCCCGTGACCATGAGTGCAGCACCGACGGCCGCGTAGTACCCGCTGCCGCCCAGCCATACCAGCCAGATGCCGCCAGCCGCAATGGCTGCTCCCAACAAAGCGACGACGACGCCCGTCACCTTGGCCCTGCGTGTGTGAACTGCCATGCTGCCCATCCCGTCTGCTCAGTGGATATCCATTGCGTGCGCTGCGCGATGCGCGCTCGCTCGCTGAAGCGACATGGTGCCCGCGGTCTGTACTCCACAGGGTGGGTTCTCGCGCTGTCGGCGAGTGCGCACCCACCTACAGCAGCGGCTCCCAGGTTCCGAAGCAGTACGGGGATGGCCTTGTCGGCAGGTCGTGTGCAAAGCAAAAAGGGCTCCCGAGGGAGCCCTTTGAGACGAGACTGCAGGGCAGTGTAGGGAACACGTCCACATGGCATCGACACCCGGACGGTGCCGCCCATGGGAAGGCCCGCGCCACCTGCATTACATGAGGTTGCCGATTTCGCCGTGCGAGATCTGGCCGGTGCGCACGGCCTCTGCGGCCTGGGCGCGGACTGCAGTGCGGTCGGCCGTGGACTTGTAGGTCACCACGCGGGAGCCGGCAGGCTCGATGCTGTGCGTGCGGGCTTCCGTCACGGCTTCGGCATTGACTTCGGCGCGGGTGCGGTTGGTATCGAATTGCAGTGCGAACTGCGAAGCATCGGCTTCATCGGCATGCGCGCCAAATGCGGCGAAAGCGGACACAGCGGCGATGGAGAGGAAGCGTACGGTCTTGTTCATGATGAAATTCCTTGGGATAAAAAAGCGCTCAAAAAAAGCCGGAACGAAGTGCCAAGCGCAGATGCGATGAACTGCTGCGTGCCGGGTTCGGTGAGTCGCCTTGCGGGTTTCGGCTCATCGATGGGTTGAACTGTACGCCGCATGCCGCGCCAGAAAAACCACCCAGTCGCCAACTGACCGTTCCAGTATTGAGAACAATCGACGGCGAACTCGCGCCCGCCGTACGACTCCACCAGCGCCGTCAAGGCGTGTGCGTTCGTGCGTGAGTGCAGGAGGCCGCCCAAGCCCTTGCACAACCCTCAACCGGCCAGGGCGTCCCGAGGCCCGCACGCGTTGTGCCGAGCCTGGCGCTCCATCCAGGCGATGAGAGCGTCCTTCTCCATGGGCCTTGCGATGTAATAGCCCTGCCCCTCCTCGCACCCCATGGCCAGCAGCGGCTGCCAGACGGACGCGTCTTCGATCCCTTCCGCCAGCACCTTCAGCCCCAGCTTGCGCCCCAGTTGCGCCACCATTTCTGCGATGCGGGCGCCGCGCGGTTCGCCCAGCTGGTGCACGAAGGAGCGGTCGATCTTGATCCGGTCCAGCGGCAGGCGCTCCAGGTAGCTCAGCGACGAGTACCCGGTCCCGAAGTCGTCGATCGCAATCGAGATCCCCTGGGCACGCAGCGCGGACAGGGTGCGCTCCAGAAACTGCGTGGGAAGCACTGCCACCGACTCGGTGATCTCCAGCTCCAGGTGCCGCCCCTGCAGCCCGCTGCGCTCGAGCGCGGCACACACCAGGTCGAAGAACCCTGGGTCCTGAAGCTGCACGGTGGACACGTTGACCGCCATCCGCTGCGGCGCTGCGTTCGCATCCAGCAACTCGCGCATGGTGGCGCAGGCCGTGGCCAGCACCCACTGGCCCAGCCCGACGATGAGCCCGGAATGTTCGGCCACCGGAATGAACTGGTCCGGCGGGACGAACCTGCCGTCGCTGGTGCGCCATCGCAGCAGTGCCTCCAGCCCCACCAGTGCATGGGTGCTGAGGTTCAGCTGGGGCTGGTACACGAGGAAGAGCTGCTGGCCGTCGATGGCCTCTCGCAACTCCGAACGCAGCAGCGCCCTGGCCCGTGCCTCGGCCCCCATCTGCGCGGCGTACTGGAGGTCCTGCCCGCGGTGGTCTCGCTTGGCGCGTTTGAGCGCAATGGTGGCGTCCTTGACCAGGTCCACGCCGGCTTGCGGCTCGGCCGGCAGCAGCACGTACCCGCAGGTAAGCGAAACCTTGTGTGGAACGCCGTCGATGTTCAGCGGCTGCCGCACGCAATCGAGCAGTTGTCTGGGCTGTACCTGCCGCTGGGAGCCGAGCACCCCGAAGGTGTCCGCGCCCAGGCGCGCCAGCAGCACACCTGGTGGAAGCGCTGCCTCCAGGCACCGGGCCACCTGCTCCAGGAGTCGATCACCGAACCGGTGGCCCATCACGTCGTTCGTGGCACTGAAGTCGTCGATGTCGATCAGCGCCAGCACGTAGTCGGTGGCACCATGCCGCGCGCAGTCATGGACCTCTTCGACAAAGTGCGCGCGGTTGGGCAGGTTCACCAGCGGGTCGTGGTAGGCGCTCTCGTGCAGTCGCCCC
Organism: Acidovorax sp. Leaf191; assembly: GCF_001424425.1. GTDB lineage: Bacteria > Pseudomonadota > Gammaproteobacteria > Burkholderiales > Burkholderiaceae_C > Acidovorax. The sequence goes on along the minus strand of NZ_LMPT01000018.1, from coordinate 53,870 downwards.
AGAAGGCCGCGGTTGTGCAGCAGCGTGCTCAAGTTGGCGCACAGGACATCGAGCAGCTGAGGCTCCAGGCCGCGGTGGTTCCCGGGCACGTCCATGAACACGACGAAATCCTGCTCGTCCTTGTGCCCGATGTGCAGTGCGAGCCCCCCGGACTCTCCGAAGACGTTGTACCGCCGCTTGATGGAGGCGCACAGCAGGTCCAGCTCCGGCCCCTGCGACAGCAGGTCGAGTGGCAGGCCTGCAAGTTCGGAGAACCTGCCGGCAGCGGCCAGCACATGGTAGTCGCGCCGGCCCTCACCGCGCTGCACGCACACCAGGCCTTCCCGGGGGACCTGGAGCAAGGCGGCGAGCTGGGTGAGCACGGCCGACGCGAACTCGTGGGCGTCCTTGGTTTCCAGCAGCGATGCGCTGGAGCGCACGATCAGCTCCAGGCTGACGCGGCTGGCATCCACGGCGCACAGCTGCTTGTACGACCGAACGGCGGTCACCACCATCGCCAGCAGCCGGTCCGGGGTGAGTTCGGCCTTGGTCCGGTAGTCGTTGATGTCGTACCTGAGCAGTGTCTCCAGGTCCGGCACCTGGCCCGGCTGACCGGTGCGCAGGACGATGCGGGTGTTTCTCAGTCCCGCGCAATGGCGGATGAAGTCGACCAGATCGAGCCCTGCGCTGGGCTGCTCCGACACCACGTCAATGATGACCATGGCGAGGTCGGTCTCGGTGAGCAGCAAGGCCTTGGCTTCATCGCCCGAGAAGGCGTGCATGAACACCAGAGGCCGCTCGAACAGCGTGCGTCCCTCCAGCGCGGCCAGCGTGGCGGCATGAACATCGGGATCGTTGTCCACCACGAGTATCCGCCAGTGGGTGCCCTGGCTGCGCCCAGCGCGCCGCGCGGCGTCGACGGCAGCCCACCCGGGTTCTGCCCTGCGCAGCTCGGCCTCAGACCACATGCTCGAGGGAGGGCAGGGTCGGGGCCGCCATGCGGACCTGGTTGCGCCCCCCACGTTTTGCGACATAGAGCGCTTCGTCGGCCAGCCCATAGGCACCGTCGAAATCGCTGCCGGCAGGTGCCCAGCACACGCCGAAGCTGGCCGTCACGCCACTGCCGTCCGGCAAGTCGAAACCATGCGTCTCGATGGCGCGCCGCAGCTCCTGCGCCACGCGTTCGGATTCCGCGCCGCCATGCCGCGGCAGCACGACGGTGAACTCCTCGCCGCCGACACGCCCGATCTGCGCGGCGGCGGGAACGACGGCCTTCAGGCAGGCCACCACCCCCAGGATGACCCTGTCGCCCGTCGGATGGCCGAAGCTGTCGTTGATGCGCTTGAAATGGTCGATGTCGAGCACGACCAGGGCCAGGTCTTCGCGGACGAAGTGGCGGTTGACCCGTTCGATGATGGCCGCACGGTTGAGCACCCCCGTGAGCGGATCGTGGTTGGCCCGGTGCTCCAGCTCGGCCGCCAGGTCCTGCAGCCGCGTGTTCATCTGGTTCATTTCCAGCTCGGCCCTGTCGCTGCGGCGCACCAGCCTGCGCGTCTCCCGCAGCAGCCGCTCGTACGCCAGGATCAGCTCGCCCAGGGTCTGTGCGCATGCGTCCTGCGCGGCGCTGGCGCAGGCACTGTGGGCTGCTCTCGCGGCCAGGAGCGTCTGGTTCTCCGCATCGAAAAGATCGGGCGCCGGCCCCGTCGCAGTGCTTGCCATTCAAGCAGCTCCCACTGCATGGGTCACGAACTCGATGGCCGGGAAGTCCTCGCTCAACTCCTGGCCGAACTCCAGGATGGTGTCGTCTTCCTCATCGTGGTACCAGTGCAGGACCACCCGGTTGCCGGCCTCGGCCGCGTTGCTCAGCGCCTCGATGAGGTTGAACAGCATCTTGGTGCTGGAGCTGTTGAAGTACGCGAGCGCCACGTTCACCTCCAGCGCGGCGCCGTGCTGCGTGGACAGGAACTCGCCCAGCCGCGTGATGATGTCGCCATAGAAGGCCGCCGCGTTCTCGGGATAGGACTCGCCCCGCAGGCTCAGCGTGCGCGTGTCAAACTTGAAGTCCACCTCAGGCGAGCTGGGCGTGGGTGCGATGTAGAGGTTTTCCATCAGTAGTCTCGATTCGTTGCGAGCGCTCAGCGCCTAGATGGCCGCCTTCAGGTAGAAGACGGGCGATTGGCCATGGTCATCGTCGGCATCGAAATCAAATTCGAGAGGCTCGCGGGCATCGCGCGCGACGGTGAGGAACCCCATGCCTGCGCCCTTGCTTCCTTCGGGCGTCTCCTCGCGCAGCGTCTGCCGGTAGGCCTGCTTGATCTCCTCGAGCGTCATGCTGCGCAGCGCACTGAGCTTGACGCGCAGTTCCTCGGCCACCAGGCGTTCGATGGGGTTGGCACACAGCAGCGAGAAGCTGCCGTCCTCTTCGCGGCGAATGCACACCGAGCCGTGGCGCAGTTCGCCATTGTTCTGGCTCGCAGGGGTCAGGGAATCCGCCGAGTAGTGGATGATGTTCTGCGCCATCTCGACGAACGAGGAGAACAGCTTGCGCCGCGTGGGAGCGGCAACCCCGGCCACTTCCAGCTGCAGCTTCACCGCATCGGCCATCGCGGCCACGATGTGCTGCGAGAAGTACCCCACGTAGTAGAAGATGATCTGGTGCTGGCGCGCCAGATTGAAGAACGAGCCGTACTTGTTGGCGATCGTGAGGGATGGCATAGGTCGTGGTCTGTCTAGGTGCGAAAGCAAAAGAAGGTCAGGTCATCGCGCCGGTGGTGGTCGCCCTGCCAGACCCGCAGCGCCTCCAGCAGCGCTGCGTTGACCTCTGACGGGGTGTTGTCCTTGTGCTCCAGCAACAGCTCCCGCACGCGGCGCTTGCCCAATGCAATGCCGCGGGCCCCGCCGATCTGATCGATCAGGCCGTCGGTGCTCACGAACACCAGGCTGCCGACGGGGAGGTTCGCTTCCTGGTTCTTCCATGCGTAGTCGAATTCGCTGTCCACATAGCCGACACCCTTGCGCTGCCCCTCCAGCACGTCCACCGTGTCGGCCCCGGGGCGCACCATGAACATCGCCAGCCGCGCGCCCGCAAAGATGAGACGGCCTGCCGCGGGCTCGAACCAGAAGCACGCTGCATCCATGCCATCGTCAGAGCCCGGCGTGCCATCCTGCCCATCCACCTGGCCCAGCATCTGCTTGATGCTGCGATTCACGTGGCCGAGCAGGCTCGCAGGATCGCGCGGGCCGTTCTGCTCGATGGCCTGGTTCAGGCTGGTGGACGCAATCAGGGTCATGAAGGCGCCGGGAACGCCGTGGCCCGTGCAGTCGGCCACCGTGGCGAACCAGCCGTCTGCGTCCGTGCTGAACTGATAGAAGTCGCCGCCCACGATGTCCCGCGGCTGCCACACCAGGCTGGCCGCCGGACAGGCGCGCGCCATGGCGTCGAGCGAGCTGCGCAGCGTGGACCGCTGGATCACGCTGGCGTACTCGATGCTGTGCATGATCTGGCGGTTGCGGGAGGCCTGCATGTCCGCCACCACCCGCATGAGCTGAAGGCCGTTGCCGACGCCCGCATAGGCCCCGTCGCGTGTGATGATGAAGCCGTCGGACAGCGCCTTTTCTCCATACTCGACGGTCTTGAAAGTCAGTGCGTCGATGTCCAGGCCCGCGTCGACGATCAGCGGCTCCTTGTCCATGAACGCGATGCAGCTCTTGCGGCCGTAGAGCTCCTGCCGGAACTGCTTGCTCATCTGCGACAGGAAGATGCTCCGGTTGATGAGGCCGATCGGCTGGCTGCCCTCCACCACAGGCAGACTCACGAGGTCGCGGTGGCGGTTGAACACCTCCATCACATTTTCATTGGTCTCGTCCGTCGTCATGCACGGCACTTCGATGCACAGGTCGGCTGCGCTGGGCTGGCGAAAACGCGGCCGGAAGTCGCTCAGGTACTCAGTGGTTGCGGGCATGGACAGCGCCAGGGAATCGGTGTGAGCAAATGTTACCGACACGATGTTTCGGTTTTGTGACGCCATCACACCGATTCCGCGCCATTGCTCCCGACTGCTGCTACGACCTCCCCAAAAGCGGTCGCGAGCGAATCTTTGCCGACCGCCAGAGCAGGCCCTGACGCTGGCCCAGCTGGCGCACGGACACCAACGAAAAACCCGTCAGCCGCTCGCCGACACTGAACCCGGTGCGCCGGAGCACCGGCCCGTCAATCCGCTGCTTTTCTCAGCACACGCAGCACATCCGCTACATCGTAGGGCTTGGCCAGCACCTGGACGCCGGGCATGGACACACGGTTTTCCGAATAGCCAGTGGCCAGCACCACCTTGATGTGCGGAAAACGGCTCACCACCGTGCGTGCGAGATCGATTCCGTTCAGCGTGCCGGGCATCACCACGTCAGAGAAGACGAAGTCGACCTTGGTGCCGGCCTCCAGGCACGCCAGCGCCGCATCGGCGCTCTCGGCCATGATCACGAAGAACCCGCCGCCCTCCAGCGCGGGCGCAACGCTTTCACGCACCAGGGCATCGTCTTCGACGAACAGCAGCGTGCCGCCGCTCACGCCCGCAGCCTCCGGCGCACGCACTGCACTGGCTTGCGGCCCTGCAACCGCCCCTGTCGCCCTGGGCAGGTAGATGTCCACCTGGGTACCCTGCCCTTCGCGGCTGTGGAGCACCAGCGTGCCGCCGGCCTGCCGCGCAAAGCCGAAGGCCTGGGGCAGCCCCAGGCCCGTGCCCTCGCCCACCCGCTTGGTGGTGAAGAAGGGATCGAGCGCCTTGGCCATGATCTCCGCCGTCATCCCGATGCCCGAATCCGAAAACCGCAGCCGGACATAGTCGCCCACCGGCAGGCCCTCGGCCGGGGACGCACCGGGCTCGTTGCCCACCACCACGCGGATGGTGCCGCCGGACGGCATCGCATCCTTGGCGTTGATGGCGAGGTTGAGAAAGGCCAGTTCGAACTGCGTGGGGTCGATGGTGACGGGCCACGCGTCTTGCGACATGCTGACGTCCAGCGTGATGCTGGCCGGAAGCACGTTGTCCACCAGCTGGCGAAAATCCTGGATGTGCTTGGGCAGGCTGACGGTCTCCAGCCGCGCGTCCTGCGTGCGGCCAAACGCACTGAGCTGCCCGGTCAATGCCTTGGCGCGCTGGAGCGCCTTGGTGCAGGTATCGAGCAGCCCCTGCACGCGTTCGGACTCATTGGCCCGTTTGGCCAGCTGCAGCGAGGTGGACAAGGTTTGCAGCAGGTTGTTGAACTCGTGGGCGATGCCGCCGGTCAGGCGCCCCAAGGCTTCCATCTTTTGCCCCTGAAGCAAAGCCTTTTGCGCACGCTCGGTATCGGCGACCGCTTGGGCAACGCGCAGCTCCAGTTCGCGCTGATTCAGCAGCAACCGGTCGCTGACCTGTGCGATGCGCATGCCCACCGCATCGACCTCCACGAGGCCCTGTGATGAGTAGTTCACCTGTTCACCACGGCCCAGTGCCTCCGCCGCCATTTCAAGCCGGTGCATCCGCGAAATGACGCCTGCGCCGATGCGCCGCGCCACGAGCAACGATATGACCAGCAGCAGTACCGCCGCCAGGGCGAAGATGCCAGCGCCCCGGATCGCCGAACTTTGAATCTCGCTCTCGGGGATGCTGAGCACGACGGTCCAGTCGGAGGCGTCAACGCGCTGGTAGAACGTCTTGACGGCCACGCCGTCGAGCGTGACCGAGCGGGTCACGCCTTGGGTGGTCGACGAGAACAGCTTGTGCAGCCGCTCGTCCGACGACTTGCCCACGAACTTGTCGGGATCCCGCGACCGCGCCAGCACCGTCCCCTTGCGGTCGACGATGGTGCTCAGCCAGGTGGCCGGCATGTTTTGCTCCGACAGCAGCGCCTGGATGGCCGTTGCATTCACCCCCATCACCACGAAGTACCGAACGACGCCGCCCTCCATGAAAGGGACCTGGACAACGAAGTCGTACCGCTTTCCGAGCGGCGCGAAAAACACGTCGGACACGAGGGGCGAGACGCCTCCGTCCCCCTGCATCAGATCGTTGATGTTGGAAGCCCGTTGGGTCGGCAGGGCGGTGCCGAGCGGGACCCGCGTGTTCAGCAGTTGCCGGCCGCTCGTGTCGAACAGGATGATCGTCGTGTCCGGCGTCGGTGCGTTCTTGATGGCGAATTCGTAGAACGTTGCCATGTCGCCGCTGGCCAGCGAAGGTGCATTGGCAATGGTGCGCAACACCCGTTGCCGCGACTGCAGCTCGTTGTCCACCAGGAGCGAGAACGTGCGCGCCGCCTCCTTCAGCCCCGTCTCCTGCGTGGCCTGCTGTTCCTGGTAGACGTACCAGATGGCCAGCATCGCAGCCACAGACGCAGGCACGAGGACGGACAGGACAAGAGCGAACAGCTGACTTTTGATGCGCATGGCCACAGATCAAGACAGGAATCTGGCGGTACAAACGGGGAGATATCGCGTCCTCGGGGCCACGAGATGGTGGCCGACTATAGCGCCCGCCCTCTGAGGCCGCACACCGGGCTTCGGATAGCCCTAGGCCAGCATCTTGATGCCCTGCTGGATCGACTGCCGCTTCTTCCAGTAGCCTTCCCACGGGTCCTGCTTCTGAAAACTCAGGTACTCCCGCGCTGTCGCTACCGTCCACTGCGCCCCGCCTTGGAGGTCAGACAGCTGCTCCCACGCCACGGGCATCGACACGCCCATGCCGGGCCGCGCACGGGCAGAAAAAGCACAGGCGGTGGTCTGCCCGTGGCCGTTGCGCAGGTAGTCGATGAAGATCTTTCCCACGCGGTTCTTGCCACCCATGACGGCCACGAACCTGGAAGGGATGATCCGGGCCATGTGCTTGACGACCGACTGGGAAAAGGCCTTCACCGCGTCGTAGTCGAGCTGCGGCGTGATGGGCACCACCACGTGCAAGCCCTTGCCCCCGCTGGTCTTGAGCCAGCTCTCCAGCCCCAGTTCGGCGAGCATGACGCGGGTCAGTTCGGCCGCCTCTTGCAGCATGGGCCAGGTCACGCCCTCACCGGGGTCCAGATCCAGCACTATGCGGTCGGGCTGGTCGATGCGCGCAATCTTCGAGTTCCAGGTGTGGAACTCCACCACATTCATCTGCGCGGCCGAGACGAGCGCCTCCACCGAGTGGACGGCTAGCAGCGCCGCGTGGTCAGGCCACAGCGCGGGGTCCAGTGCCTTCACGCCCGGCATCTTGCTGTCGGGGTGTTTCTGGAAAAAGAGCTGCCCCGTGATGCCGGTCGGCGCGCGCACCAGGGAGGCAGGCCGGTTCTTGAGGTGCGGCAGCATCCTGTCGGCAATGCTCTCGTAGTAGTGCACCAGATCGATCTTGCGCAGGCCGGTGCTGGGGTCGACCACCCGCTCGGGGTGGGTGATCTTCACGGTGCCGGCCTTGCGCCGCAGAGCGGTCTTCTGCGGCATTGGGGCCTCCTGCTGCCGACCTTGCGGAGGTTGCAGCGGCGCCTGCGGCTGTTCACGGACGATCGCGCGGGCAGGCTTGTCGGTCCGGATACCCCGGAACACGGCGTGCCGGATGCGCAGATCCGGCGTCCAATCACCAAAAGCCACCTCCACGACCATGGACGGTTTCACCCACCGCTCGCTGCCGGCCTTGCGCCGGGACCATCGCCCCGGCTTGACCTCGTCTGCGCTCACCGGCGAGGTCGCCACCTCCAGTTTGGCCAGCTTGGTGTACAGCTGCCTGCCGGTAGCGGCATCCCAGCCGGTTCCCACCGAGCCCGCGGAGTGCAGCTTTCCGCCCTCGTGGTAGCCCAGCAGCAAGCTGCCGACCTCCCGGGCCGCATGCGACCGGTCGGTGAACCCCAGCACCACGAACTCCTGCCGGTGCTGGCACTTGAGCTTCAGCCAGGTCTCGGTGCGCCCCGACACGTAGGGCGCGTCCGCCCGCTTGGCGATCACGCCTTCCAGGCCCATCTGGCACGCGGCGCCGAGCAGCTGGGATGGCGGCGCATCGAAAGACGCGCTGAACCGCACGGTGTCGCTGTGGCGCTCATCGAAGAGCGCTTGCAGCACTGTTCTCCGTGCTGCCAGCGGGACGGCACGCAGGTCCCGGCCGCCCAGGAACGGCACGTCGAACACGAACAACACAATGTCGCGCGGACGGGCACTGTCGATGGCGTTCTGCAACCGGTTGAAGTCCGGAAGGCCTGCGTCGTTGAGCACGACGATCTCACCGTCGAGCCAGGCGCTCGTGAGGCCCAGCGCGGCCACCGCAACGGCCACGGGCTGCAGTTTGGCGGTCCAGTCGTTGCCGTTGCGCGTGAAGATGCGCACCTCTTCGCCGTCGATGCGCACCAGCACCCGGTAGCCATCGAACTTGGTCTCGACGACCCAGTCGCCCTCCGGCACACTCGCCACCAGCGTGGCGAGCTGGGGCTGCAGCCTGGCGGGGAGCCGGGCCTTGCGAGCCGCCTGCACGGCGTCGGATGCGCCAGGCGCCGCGCGCTGCGGCGCGGCCCCGCTGCCCCGCGGCTCCCGCTCTTCGACGAGGCCGAGCGGCTTGTCGACCACGCTGTCGGGGAGCGCTGTGATGACGTCGTATTCGGCGCGCGGCCGCGCCCAGGCGTCACCACGCTTCTTGAAGAGCATCCACTGGTCCTGCTTCTTTTCTCCGGGTTTGGAGATGCGCACCAGCTCCCACAGGCCCGCGAGCTTCTGGCCGTGCAACCTGAACAGGACCTTGCCCTTGCGCAGGCCTTCCCGCGCATCGTCCACCGGCTCCCAGGTGCCCCGGTCCCAGACGATGACCGTGCCCGCACCGTACTCGCCCTTGGGGATCGTGCCCTCGAAGGTGTTGTAGTCGATGGGGTGGTCCTCCACCTGGATCGCCATCGACTTGGTGGCGGGGTCGAAGGACGGGCCTTTCGGGACCGCCCAGCTGACCATCACACCATCGAGTTCCAGGCGAAAGTCGTAGTGCAGGCGGGACGCCCAGTGCTTCTGGACCACGAAGTGCAGCGGCTGCGCAGCCCCGGACCGTGGGGCAGGCCGCTTCTTGGGCATGACGCCCGAGGGCTCTGCAGTCTTCGTGAAATCACGCTTGGCGTTGTAGCGGGACAGCGGCGGATCGGCCGGCGCTTCAGGCGCGGGCCGCGGGGTCGCGGTGCGCGAGCGGGCGGGCGCCGGCAGGCTCGCCGCCTTGCGCCGGGCGCGCGCCTTGCCCAGCGAGAGTTCGGCCCACACCGGCGCATGGTCACTGGCGCCTTCCCGCGCACGCTCTTCACGGTCCACACCGGCATCCACCACCTTCAGGGACGGCCCCGCCAGGATGTGGTCGATGCGAAGACCCGCATCGCGCTCCCAGCGCTTGCGCCGATAGTCCCAGAACGTGAACGGCACACTGGTGCGATGCACCTTGGCAATGGCATCGGTCCAGCCCTGCGCCAGCACCTGGGCAAAGGCGGCGCGCGGCCCGGGCTGCAGCAGCGCGTCGTTGCGCCAGGTATCGGGCTTGTAGATGTCCGCGTCGGTCGGCACCACGTTCCAGTCACCCATCAGTACCACCGGGTGGCCGGAGTCCCAGAGCGCCTGTGCACGCTGCTGCAGGCGGTCGAACCAGCTGAGCTTGTAGTCGAACTTGGGGCCCGGCTGGGGGTTGCCGTTGGGCAGATACAGGCAGGCGAAGAGCACCCCATGGATGGCAGCCTCTACATAGCGTGCCTGCTTGTCCGAGGAATCGCCCGGCAGTGCGGTTGCCACCGCCAGAGGTTCTTCTTGTCCACGCGAGAGGAGCGCGACGCCGTTCCACGTTCGCTGTCCCACCACGAGGGACCGGTACCCCGCGGCTTCGAGGGCCGCAGCCGGAAAGTCCGACGCCGGGCATTTGAGCTCCTGCAGCGCAACGACATCCGGACTGGTGCGGCGCAGCCAGTCCACAAGCAGGTCGATCCGCTTGTTGATGTGGTTGATGTTCCAGGTCGCGATGCGCACGGCGTGAATGGCTTTTTGATCCAGTCGATCATGCTACGGCGCGACCCGCTCAACGGTGTCAGCCAGCAGCGCGACTTGGGCGCAAAACTTCCTGCGGCGGCTCATCGAAGCACAGTCCAATGTAAAGCGCCATTGGGACGGCATCGGATGTGGCCAGGCTTCCATCAAAGGAGCGGACGACAAGCACGCAAGAAAAAACTTGCAGCATTTTGTGCTTTCCCTACACTGGTCTGGACGGCATTTGGACGTGCTCGCGGCCATGCGGGGAAAACCTTCCCCCACAGGGAGTTATTCCCCCTCAGGGAGTTGGCGCATGCCCTGTTGGGTTGCGCAAAACAGGCACGCGATCCGGTCGGTATTTCAAAAGATTGACGACCACAGGAAATCCGATGAAAAGTCTCTCTCTGGCGCAACGGCTTGCGCTCATCAATGGGTCGCTGATCAGCGTGCTCGTGATCGCAGCAGTCATCGTCTGGTCCATGATGGACAAGGTGACGGAGGCAGCGGACCGCGTCAACCTCACCAACGTCCCGCAGCTGGTGACCATCGGGGAACTGGAGCTCAACGTCACCCGCACGTCCTTGCAGCTTCGCCATGCCATCCTGGCCCGCACGCCTGCGGAGCTCGCGGAGACGCTTGCGGACATCGGGGCCAAGAAAAAGCTGCTGCTCGACCATCTGGACCACCTGGGCAAGAACATGATGGACGAGGATGGGCGCCGGGCGTTCGCCCCGCTGCCCTCGCTGATGACGGAGTTCTGGGCCGTGGGCGAGGAGAACGTCAAACTCATACAGGCCGGAAAAAAGGAGGAAGCGTTCGCCTTCCTGGTGGACAAGACCATTCCGGCCCGCAACCGGCTTTTGCAGCCTTTGGCGGCAGAAAAAACCCGCCAAGGCAACCGCCTGGCCTTTCGCATTCAGGAGATCCAGTCGCTGGCATCGCTGGACCGCAATATCGTGATTGCCGTCATGGCAGGCATCGCGGCAGCGCTGCTGGGACTGTCGCTGTACTTGCGTTCCGTGGTGCGGCAACTGGGCGCGGACCCGCATGCGCTCAAGCATGTGGCCCAGTCGGTGGCCGACGGCGACCTGGCCCGCGCCATCCGGCTGCGCGACGGGGATTCGGAAAGCGCCATGGCCGCACTCGCCACGATGTCGCACCGCCTGTCCGACGCCGTGCGCACCGTCAGGCACAACGCAGACAACGTGGCAGCCGCGAGCCAGGAGATCGCCAACGGCAACCAGGATTTGTCGACCCGCACCGAACACCAGGCCAGCACGCTGCAGCAAACCAGCGCCACGATGGAGCAGCTGAGCTCGGCGGTTCGCCAGAATGCCGACAACGCGACCGAAGCGGACCGCATCGCAGGTGTCGCCGCCTCGGTGGCGAACAACGCGGGCTCGGTGGTGCAGGAAGTGGTCAAGACCATGAAGGGCATCCACGACAGCTCCCAGAAGATCTCCGAGATCATCGGCGTCATCGACGGCATCGCCTTTCAGACCAACATCCTGGCGCTCAATGCCGCCGTGGAAGCGGCCCGCGCAGGCGATCAGGGCCGCGGCTTCGCGGTCGTTGCCAGCGAGGTGCGCAACCTGGCGCAGAGAAGCGCCCAGGCCGCCAAGGAAATCAAGAACCTCATCGATACCAGTGTCAGCCGGGTGGAGCACGGCTCAGGCCTGGTCGACAGCGCCGGTGCGACGATGGGCGAGGCGGTGAGCGCCATCCACAAGGTGTCCGAGCTGGTGGCTGCGATCAACACCGCTTGCAGGCACCAGCACCACGAAGTGTCTCAGGTGGTGCAGTCGGTGGTGCACATGGATGCCGCCACCCAGCAGAACGCGGCACTGGTCGAACAGATGTCGGCGGCGGCGCTCAGCTTGAGCACGCAGTCGCAGGAACTGGTGCACGCCGTGTCCGTGTTCCGGCTCGGGCACGAACCCGCCTGAGAGGCCACTGCAGAAACAGCCCAGGCCAGGGCGGGGCGCGCCGCTATCCCCGGACCTTGCAGGCCGCAGCGATCATGCGTTTGTAGGGCTCCCCCGGCACGTCCTTGAACAGCACAGGGGCCTTGCCCTCCGCATAGTCCTCGCGGCCCACGACCTCTCCCTTCCACAGCGGAAGTCCGTAGTACGACAGCGATAGATACCAAGCCGTTTGCGACGGGCAATGCACCACCACCTTCGCATAGTAGGACCGGTACTTCTGGCCCTGGAAGGATGTGCGCGGCCTGTCGCGCGAGACGCGCAGGTCCAGCATCACACGCTGGTCCAATCCCACGGGCTCGGGCTTGACTTCCACCAGGTTCACGCCCGTCTCTTGCGGATCGCCGTACAGCGGAAACCAGAGGTCCTCCCCAGCGCCTGCGGAGGACGCAGCAGCAACGCACAGCAACATCGCGCAGATCATGGTGGGCCTTGGATGGCAGGCGCATGGCGTGGCTGGTGCAGCCAGGCCGTGCCGGAAGCCGGTGGGCGAAGGATTGAATGAAGCGCGCAGTCTACTCCCGCCTGCGCGTCGAAGCTCTGCGCAGTGCCCCATAGTTCATTGGGTGCTGCCACTCCCCTTCAAGCCATGGATGAGCGCTGATGCCGTGACGGCACAGTCCTCATGCGGCGCGGGCCATGCCGGCCAGGACCTTGTCCAGAGTGATGGGGTAGTCCCGCACGCGCACTCCGGTGGCGTTGTAGATGGCGTTGGCGATGGCTGCGCTCACGCCGCAGATGCCCAGCTCGCCCACACCCTTGGCCTTCATCGGCGATGCCATGGGATCCACCTCGTCGAGGAAGATCACCTCCTGGTGGGGAATGTCGGCGTGCACCGGCACCTCATAGCCCGCCAGGTCGTGGTTGACGAAAAAGCCCAGGCGCGTGTCCACCGCCAGCTCCTCCATCAGCGCGCCGCCCACGCCCATGGTCATCGCGCCGATCACCTGGCTGCGCGCGGACTTGGGGTTCAGGATGCGGCCCGCGGCGCACACGGCCAGCATGCGGCGCACCCGGATTTCCGCGGTGTAGGCGTCCACAGCCACCTCCACGAAATGCGCGCCAAGGGTGGACTGCTGCGTCTTCTTGTCCAGCACGCCGAATTCGATGGCGTCTTCGGCCGTGATGTCGCCATCAGCGGCCGCCTGCCCCAAGGGCACGCTGCGCTCGCCGGCCTGCACCTGGCCGTCGGCGAACTGCACAGTCGCCGGATCCATGCCCAGCTTGCGGGCGATGGCTTCGCGCAGCTTCACGCAGGCCGCATACACGCCAGACGTGGAGCTGGCAGCACCCCACTGCCCGCCCGAGCCGGAGGACACGGGAAAATTGGAGTCTCCCAGCCGCACCCGCACCCGCTCGAGCGGCACGCCCATCATCTCGGCCGCAGTCTGGGCAATGATGGTGTAGCTGCCGGTGCCGATGTCGGTCATGTCGGTCTCCACGGTGATGAGGCCCTGGCCATCCAGGCGCACGCGGGCCGCCGATTTTTCAACTGGCGCGCCGCGGTAGGCCGCCGCTACGCCCAGACCCACCAGCCAGCGCCCCTCGCGGCGCTGGGCGGGTTGCGGTTTGCGCTCTTTCCAGCCAAAGCGCTCGGCGCCCGTGCGCAGGCACTGCACCAGCTCACGGCGAGAGAAGGGCTTGTCCGCTGCGGCGCTGTCTTTTGTCCGGCCCTTCTTGCCGGTGTCCGGCACGACCTGCGTGTCGTTGCGGATGCGCAGTTCCACGGGGTCGATCTGCAGCTTTTCGGCCAGCTCGTCCATGGCGACCTCCAGCGCCATGTGGCCCGTGGCCTCGCCGGGTGCGCGCATCGCATTGGCCTCGGGCAGGTCCAGCACGGCCAGGCGGGTGGCGGTCATGCGGTGGGGCCCCGCATACAGCCGCCGGGTCTGGTCCACGGCGCCATCGGCAGAGCCCTTGGGCTGGTCTCCCGACCAGCTCTCGTGCCCGATGGCGGTGATGCGGCCGTCCGCGGCAGCGCCGATGCGCACCCGCTGGATCGTTGCGGGCCGGTGGGTGGTGTTGTTGGCGATCAGCGGGCGCTGCAGCGCCACCTTGACCGGCCGCCGGGCCGCTCGGGCGCCCAGCGCGGCCAGCAGCGCATCGGCGCGCAGGAACAGCTTGCCCCCAAAACCTCCGCCGATGAAAGGCGACACCAGGCGCACCTTCTCTTTGGGGATGCCCAGGGTGGTGGCCAGTTCGCCCTGGCCCCAGGCGATCATCTGGTTGGATGTCCACACGGTGAGTTCATCGCCCTTCCACGCAGCCAGCGTGGCATGCGGCTCCATCATGGCGTGCGACTGGTCGGGCGTGGTGTAGGTGGCATCCACCTTCACCGGCGCTGCGGCATAGGCGCCGTCGAAGTCACCGATGGCCGTGTCCGGCGCGTCGCCGTTGATGCTGTCGGGCACAGTGGCCGAGTCCTTGGCCGCAGCCAGGTCGTAGGCGCCCGGGGTGCGTTCATAGTCCACACGCACCAGCTGTGCCGCGGCGCGGGCCTGCTCGAAGGTCTCGGCCACGACCAGGGCCACCGCCTGGTGGTAGTGCACGACCTGTGGCCCGGCCAGCAGCGGGACCGTGTTCATCTTGCCCTGCCCGAGCTTGCCGGCCGTCTGGGCCGTGACAATGGCAAGCACGCCCGGCGCACGGCGCGCCTGCGCCAGGTCGATGCTGCGGATGCGCCCCTTGGCGATGGCCGCGCCCACCACGTGGCCGTAGGCGGGCCGGTGCGCCACATCGTGCCGCTCATAGGCGTAGGGGGCGGTGCCGGTGGTCTTGAGCAGGCCATCGATGCGGTCCACCGGTTGGCCGATGATCTTGAGCTGGTCAATGGGATTGACGGTGGCGGGGGTGTCGAACTTCATGGCGTCAGCTCCTGGCCTGTTGCAGCACGGCAGCGAGCGTGCGCTCGGCCAGTGGCAGTTTGAATGCGTTGTCGTGCGTGGGGCGCGCGCCCGCCAGCAGGCGGTCGGCCGTGGCTTTCGCGCCCTGCGGCAGCAGCGCCTCGGCCGCCCCCACGCGCCAGGGCTTGTGCGCCACGCCGCCCAGCGCCACCCGGCCGCTGCCGTCGCGCTGCACGATGGCGGCCACCGACACCAATGCAAAAGCATAGGACGCCCGGTCGCGCACCTTGTGGTAGGTGTGCGTGCCACCCACCGGGGCGGGCAGCGTGACAGAGGTGATGAGCTCGCCGGGCTGCAGAGCGGTCTCGATGTGCGGCGTGTTGCCGGGCAGGCGGTGAAAGTCCGCAATCGGGATGACGCGCGCCTGGCCTGCGGCATCGACGGTCTCCACCGTGGCATCGAGCACGCGCAACGCCACGGCCATGTCGCTCGGGTGGGTGGCGATGCAGTCCTGGCTGGCGCCGATGACCGCATGCTGGCGGCTGACGCCGCCCAGCGCCGAGCAGCCACTGCCGGGCAGGCGCTTGTTGCAGGGCATGTGGGTGTCGTAGAAGTATGGGCAGCGCGTACGCTGCAGCAGGTTGCCGCCGGTGGTCGCCATGTTGCGCAACTGGCCCGACGCGCCCGCCACCAGCGCGCGGGTCAGCACACCGTAGTCACGCCGCACCCGGGGGTGGGCCGCCAGGTCGCTGTTGCGCACCAGCGCGCCGATGCGCAGGCCACCCTGCGCCGTGGGCTCCACCGTGCCCATGCCGGCAGCGTTCACGTCCACCAGGTGCACGGGCGTCTCTATCTGCAGCTTCATCAGGTCAAGCAGATTGGTGCCACCGGCAATGAAGCGGGCGCCGGGCCGTGCGGCCAAGGCGGCTGCGGCCTGCACGGGCGATGTTGCGCGTTCGTAGGTGAAGGGGGTCATGTGCGAGCCCTCCCCGCCACGTCGGTGATGGCATCAATGATGTTGGAGTACGCGCCGCAGCGGCACAGGTTGCCGCTCATCCGCTCGCGCAGTTCGTCGGCCGAGACCAGGGGCTGGGCCACGATGTCGGGACTGGCATGGCTGGGCATGCCCTGCCTGATTTCGTCGAGCACGCCCACAGCCGAGCAGATCTGCCCCGGCGTGCAGTAGCCGCACTGGTATCCGTCGTGCCGCACAAAGGCCGCCTGCAAGGCGTGGGGCGCCTTCGGTGTCCCCAGGCCCTCGATGGTGGTGACGCTCGTGCCCTCGTTCATGACCGCCAGGCTGAGGCAAGACACCACGCGCCGTCCGTTCACCAGCACGGTACAGGCGCCGCACTGGCCGTGGTCGCAGCCCTTCTTGGTACCGGTGAGCTGCAAGTGCTCGCGCAAGGCATCCAGCAAGGTGGTGCGCGTGTCCAGGTGGAGGGTGTGCTCCGTGCCGTTGACCTTCAAGGCCATGCGCTGGTGTGGCACCTCGGGCACGGGTGTGGGCGGTGTCTGCGCCCCCGCCTGGCCGGGCACCGCGGTCATGGCGGCTGTGGAAGCACCGGCGATCAGCAGGCCCCTCCGCGAAACAGAAAGCTGGGTATGGTGGTCCATGGGTGTGTCCATCGTGTCGTCGTGGGGATGTGCACGCCGCAGCAGGCACATCGAACAGCATCACCCGATGGACAGACTTCTTGTGTAGGTCGAGGGCGCAGTTTGGCCGGCGCCACATGCCGTCGGCAGGGGGCTGCACGGGG
The DNA here is from genome assembly GCF_001424425.1 of Acidovorax sp. Leaf191. GTDB lineage: Bacteria > Pseudomonadota > Gammaproteobacteria > Burkholderiales > Burkholderiaceae_C > Acidovorax. Next base: position 37,333 of record NZ_LMPT01000018.1, on the reverse strand, counting down.
TGATGGACCATGGGCCATGCCCCGACACCGGCCCGCCGCGCGCCTGGCCATCCGCCGACCGCGGGGTGGCGAGGGCCTGTGGTCAGTGCTTGAGAAGTTCGTCGATCTTGTTCGCGAGCGCGGCCATTTCGAAAGGCTTGGTCAGCACCCGCATGTTCGCATCGAGATGCCCGTTGCCAACGGCCGCCGTCGCTGCGTAGCCGGTGATGAACAGCACCTTGAGCCCCGGGCGGACGACCCGGGCGGCATCGGCGACCTGCCGGCCGTTCATGCCTCCGGGAAGGCCCACGTCCGTCACGAGCAGGTCCACCCGTCGGCCCGATTGCAGCACCGCCAGCCCGGAGGGCCCGTCCTGCGCTTGCAACACCTGGTAGCCGGCCAGGCCCAGGGCCTCGGCCGCCACCACGCGAATCGCTTCCTCGTCGTCGATCAACACGATGACCTCGCCACCGCCCGTGGCGGATTCCTCATCGGCGGCCAGCGGCTGCGGCGCGGCCACTGCGCCGACATGGCGGGGAAAGTACAGCTGGATCGTCGTGCCCCGGCCCACCTCGGACTGCACCCGCAGTTGGCCGCCCGATTGCCGAACGAAGCCGTACACCATGGACAGCCCCAAGCCTGTGCCCTGCCCCAGGGGCTTGGTGGTGAAGAAGGGTTCGAACGCTCTCGCGACCACGTCGGGCGCCATGCCCGACCCCGTGTCCGACACCGCCAGAGAGATGTACTCGCCCTGCGGCAGCTCGCGCGCGCGCGCCTGGTGGCTGTCGAGCCACAGGTTGGCGGTTTCGATGGCCAACCTGCCACCCTCCGGCAGCATCGCATCGCGGGCATTGATGCACAGATTGAGGATGGAGTTCTCCAGCTGCGACGCGTCCACGTTGGCGGGCCACAGGTCGTCTGCCAGCACCACGTCGACGTGGATGGAGGGGCCTACGGCGCCACGAACGATGTCTTCGACCCCGGCCACCAGCCGGTTGACATCGATCGGCTTGGGATCGAGGGTCTGCCGCCGCGAGAAAGCCAGCAGGCGCTGCGTGAGGGTGGCGCCGCGCTTGACCGATGCATGGGCCGTGCCGATGTACTTGGCCAGACCGTCGTACTGCCCCAACTCCACGCGGCGCGACAGCATCTCGAGATTGAGCGATACGGCGTTCAGGAGGTTGTTGAAATCGTGGGCGATGCCGCCGGTGAGCTGGCCTACGGCCTCCATCTTCTGCGCCTGCCGCAGCAGCGCCTGGGCCTCGGCCAACTCGCGCTCGCGGGCCTTCTGCTCGCTCACGTCACGGCCCACCGCCACGAAATAGACGCCACCCGGCTCTGGTGACACCGTCCATTCGATGTGTTTCCATTGCCCGTCGGCAGAGCGGATGCGGTTCTCGAACCGCGTGGGATCGCCGGTCTGCCCCATGGACTCCAGCGCGGCCAGCGTCACGCCCGCATCCTCAGGGTGCATGAAGTCCACATAGGGGGTGGCCAGCAACTCCTCGGGTGCAAAGCCCAGCACCGCCGTCCACGCGGGGTTCACCGCGGTCATCATGCCTTCGTAGTTGGCCCTGGCCAGCATGTCGGAAGAGAGCGCCCAGAGCCTCGAGCGCTCTTCGGACGCTGTCTTGTCCTGCGTGACGTCCCGCGCCGAACACCGAAACTCGTTGCCTTCAGGCACCGCGATCCACGACAGCCAGCGGTAGTTTCCATCCTTGGCACGGTAGCGGTTCTCGAACCGCAGCACCGGCTCGCCGCGCTGCAGCTGCCTGAAGGCCTCCTGGGTCGCGGGCATATCCGCGGCATGGACGAACGATTCGAAGCTCCGGCCCAGGCTCTCTTCCCGGCTCCACCCCAATGTGCGCGTCCAAGCCGGATTGACATCGAGAAGGCGCCCCGCACCGTCTGCCACCATCATCACGTCGGGTGTCACCGACCATGTCCGCTCGCTTGGCCGCGGGCTGCCGTCGGAGTCGCCCTGGCGGGCTGCGTTGTACTCGGCGGGTTGTTCCATGTTCGCTGGTGGCATCAAGGGTTTCAGATCGGAAATCGTAGCCTAGCGGCGACGGCTTGCGCCTGCACCCCGCACTGCGGGTGGTTTCCGCCCATTCTCCCCGCTGCCGAGCCGTTGGGCTGTGAAGCTATCCAAGTCCTTCCCCGAGATTGCAGAAATGCAGCTGGGCATCGCGCCTGGATTCCGCCGAAACCCATCGGGGTTGCGCCAAGCTCCCCGCCACACACACCCGCCTCAGAAGGCTTCCCAATCCACATTGCCTGCGGCAGCAGCCAGCTGGGGCGCCGCGAACACAGGTCGCGCATCGGGCCTCCGGCCCGCGGCGATGGTGCGTGCATTGGCGGGCTTGCTCAATCGCACAGCCGCAGTCGGCGCGGGCGCCGCCGCGGGTACGGAGCCGAACGCGGCCTCACGCTCGTCGGAGAGCTTGAAGAAGTCGACAGCGCGCACCAGTTCCAGCGCCTGATTGTTCAAACTGCTGGCGGCAGCGGCCATCTCCTCGACCAGCGCGGCATTTTGCTGGGTCACCTGGTCCATCTGGGTCACCGCCTCGCCGACCTGGGCCACGCCCTGGCTCTGTTCGGTGCTCGCCGCGCTGATCTCACCCATGAGGTCGGTGACGCGCTTGATCGAGCCCACCACTTCGCTCATGGTTTCGCCAGCCTGGTCGGCAAGGGACGCACCTTGGCTCACGCGCTCCACACTGGCGCCAATCAAGGCCTTGATCTGCTTGGCCGCATCAGCCGAGCGGCCCGCGAGGTTCCGCACTTCGGAGGCGACCACAGCAAAGCCCCTGCCCTGCTCTCCGGCGCGGGCCGCTTCGACTGCGGCGTTGAGCGCCAGAATATTGGTCTGGAATGCAATTCCATCGATGACGCCAATGATGTCGGCAATCTTCTGGCTGCTTTCATTGATCTCGCGCATCGTGGCCACGACCTGGCCGACCACCTCGCCGCCATGCACGGCCACCGACGAGGCGCTCATTGCCAATTGGTTGGCTTGCCGTGCATTGTCCGCGTTCTGGCGGACTGTGGAGTTCAGCTCCTCCATGGATGCCGCGGTTTCCTCCAGCGCACTGGCCTGTTGCTCCGTGCGGCTGCTCAGGTCGCTGTTGCCCTGAGATATTTCTGAAGATGCAGTGGACACGCTCTGGGAGTTTTCGCGCACCAGGCCCACGGTACGAACCAGGCTTTGCTGCATGCTTTGCAGCGAACCCAGCAGTTCCCCCATCTCGTCGCGGGAGGACACCTGGATGGTGGCCGTCAGGTCTCCCGCAGCGACCCGTTGCGCCACCCCCACCGCCACGGCCAAAGGGCGTGTGATGGAGCGCACCAGCCATATGGCGGCGGCGACTGCCATTGATATGGCGACGATCGCAATGATCAGCAAAGTTTTTTGAGCGTTTGCGTAGGCTTGATGAGCACTATCGCGCGAAGCATCGGCTCCTTGACTGTTGAGTTTGACGAGCTCGTCCAGCTGAGCCTTGATCTGGGTGTGGAACTTCAGGGACTCGCCGTCCAGCACTTCACGCGCCTTGTCGTTCTCGTTCCTGCGCGAGAAGTCCAAGGCATGGTCGTTGGCCTCCCTGTATTGGCGCCAAGTTTCCGAGAAGCGTTCATACAACTTTTGCTCTGCGGGACTGCTGATCAGCTTCTCGTACTCGCTGCGGAGCTTGCCGACCGCGCTGCGGTCCGCCTCGATCCGCTGGTCGATGCTGGCCATGGTGGCAGCGTCGGTGTTCAACACGTGGTTGAGCAGATCTATGCGCAGTTCCTTGACCTTGGCATCGAGCGCATTGGCAGTCCGCACGCTGGGCAACCAGTTGTCCGCGATATCAGTGGTCGCAGCATTGACCAAGCCCATCTGTAGCAGCGCCACGACGGCCAGCCCCACGAGCAAAAGCACCAGCAAGCCGAAGGTGCCGTAGAGACGTGTGGAAATCTTCAAGTTTTTCATAAGTGATGCCCCTCTTGGGTATGACGGCCTCTGGTGGCCCATGAGCTCTCGGGCGCACCCGCAGAGCTCACAGACCTCTTACTTCTTCTTCGAATACCGCCCCGGCGCTAACCGTGGGTTCTGGCAGGCTGCGAAATCCGAATTCATTTAGATCATATTTATCATTTCTTAAGCGAAACTTACGGAGAAAGGCAGTTTTTGACATTGCGATGTCATGAAAGCCAACGGCCATGCCTTGCTCAAAACGCCGGCAAAAATCATTGATGGCGTGAAAAATTCGCACAACGCGCAATTTTTTTCGATCTTTAGCAGCCTTCGAGCAGTAATTCTGCATTTCGTCGGCGTCAGAACGGTGCACTGCACAGCCAGAGTCTTGATCCAAGTCAAAAACTGCAAAATCATATTTGACATCTCCCAGGCGATAGAATTATCATTTAAGCAACTTGAAGATGATTTCAGACAGCCGCGACTGCGGACAGACCACTCAGCGAAGGAGCCAAGATGCGAAACAACCACCCAGTCAGCCAAAGAGAGTTCACATTCCCCGCGAACGAAACCCTGGTGTCTGTGACCGACCTGAAGGGCCGCATCACCTACTGCAACCGGGCCTTCGTGCAGGTCAGCGGGTTCCAGAGAGAGGAGTTGCTGGGGCAGCCACACAATCTCGTGCGGCACCCTGACATGCCGTCGGAAGCTTTCCGCGACATGTGGGAAACGATCCAGTCCGGCGTGCCATGGACGGGTATCGTGAAGAACAGGCGCAAGGATGGCGACCACTACTGGGTTCAAGCGAATGCCACTCCGATGATGGACGGCAACCAGATCACAGGCTTTCTTTCGGTGCGCACGACCCCGACGAGGGAGCAGGTGCGGGCAGCAGAAGCCTTCTACGAGATACTGAACCGGCAGAGCAATTCAGGCCGGGCCAGCTATGGCCTGCACCGCGGCGCCATCGTGCAAAGGGGCCTGCTCGGGCGCATCAAGCGCCTGGCCCACCCCTCAGTGGCCAGCAAGGTGATGGCCGTGCAGGCGGCCGCTGCAACGGCCACCGTGACCCCTGCCCTGTTGGGTGCCGCCTGGTATGTGACTGGCGCCGTCGCAACGGCCGCGGTGCTCGGGAGCTTCGCGCTGATCCGCGCCTTTGCCGTCAGTCCACTGCGTCGTTTGGTCAGGGACGCCAATTGCCTGGCATCCGGCGACCTGTCGCACGCAGTGGAAACCGGTGCGAGCGACGTCGTGGGCCAACTGCAGCAGGCGCTCAACCAGGTCAGCGTGAACCTGCGCACCGTGGTCAGCGATGTCCGTGAAGAAGTCGGTCATCTGGACATCGCCGTCCAGGAGATAGCCTCTGGAAACAACGACCTCTCGGCGCGCACTGAAGCGCAGGCGGGCAACCTGCAACAGACTGCCGCCTCCATGGAACAGATCAACGGCACGATCCAAAATAGCGCCAGCTCCGCCAACCACGGAGCCCACATGGCGCACACGACTGCCGAAGTCGCTCGCCGCAGCGACGAAGCCGTGCAGAGCCTTGCGGCCACCATGCAGGACATTGCTGCCTCCTCCAAGCGCATCGAGGACATCATTCAATTGATCGAAGGGGTTGCTTTCCAGACCAACATCCTGGCCCTCAATGCCGCCGTCGAAGCCGCACGCGCAGGAGATCAGGGCCGCGGATTTGCAGTGGTGGCTTCGGAGGTTCGCGCCCTGGCGCAACGCACGGCCACAGCCGCGAAGGACATCAAGGATTTGATCATCGAATCCGGGACGCGCGTCACGGCGGGGGTGACCAGCGCCGCACAAGCACGCGAACGCATGCAGGCGGTTCTGGAGTCCATCGGGAAGGTGAACTCGGTCCTGGATGAAATCAGCACCGCGGCCGGAGAGCAGAAGGTCGGCGTCTCCCAGATCAACGAAGCGGTGTCCCACATGGATTCCATCACGCAGCAAAACGCGTCGATGGTGGAGGAACTCGCCGCCGCGGCGCAATCCGTGCACGGCCAGGTCCAGGGCGTGAGCAACTCCATGCGACTTTTCCGCCTGAAGTCGGGTGAAACGTCCTTGAGCCAGATCGATGCCGTCGGGCTGCGCCGATCGAATGCATCGCCCCAGCTCATCTCGGCCTAGAGGCTCACGACCACAAGACGGTTGTGGATGGGCGGTGAGCCCCCTGGCCACTCCAATTTTTTACCCGTTCTCATCTCCCGCATCCCGGGGCCCGGATGACGGACACACAGCAGACATGCAAGAGGCAGCCATGAAAACCGTATTGATCGTTGAAGACCATGTAGACATTCGAAAGCTTCTGAAGATGACGATGGAGTTCGAGGATTTCGACATCCATGAAGCAGCGAACGGCGAGGCGGGCTTGCAGATGGCACGCGACATCTTGCCGGATGTCGTGCTGCTCGATGTCATGATGCCGGGCGCTCTGTCGGGCCTCGACGTGTGCAGGTGCATCAAGTCCAATCCTGCGCTCAAACATACCAAGGTGATCATGTTGACCGCCCGCGGCCAGGCGGAAGATCGGCGCGACGGCGAAAAGGCCGGTGCTGACGAGTATCTGGTCAAACCATTCAGCACCTTGCAGGTCCTGGAAGCCGTCTACCGCGCGGAAGCAGCGGCATGACTGCCGTCCGAACGACACCGCTGGCGCCCCGGGAAGAGCCCCGCTGCTTTGCAGAAGAGGCGGCCGCGCAGATGGAGCGCTTCGTTGAAGACTTCGGTCACATGTACAGGGAGCGCAACGAGGCATTGCGGGAGGTCACACGCGCGCACCATGAAGCGCTTTTGCACCTCTCCATGGCGGCAGAGTTCCGCGACGACGACACATCCGTTCATATCATCCGGATCGGATATCTGGCCGAAGCACTGGCGCTGCATCTGGGGTCCACACAATGTTCGCGCGCATGCTTCGCCGTGCAGCCCCCATGCACGACATCGGAAAGATTGGCACACCGGATCACGTCCTGAAAAAGGCGGGGCCGCTGACCGACGAAGAGCGCGCCGTGATGAAGCAGCATCCCGAAATGGGCGCCAAGATCCTCAGCAGCTCGCGCGTTCCCGTGTTCCGCCTGGCCGCGGAAGTCGCATTGACGCACCACGAGCGCTTCGACGGAACAGGCTACCCCAAAGGCTTGAGCGGTGAGGCCATCCCGCTCTGCGGCCGCATCACCGCGGTGGCGGACTTCTACGACGCGCTGACCATGGACCGCGTCTACCGCCCTGCGTTCAGCGCGGAGAAAGCGCTGGAGATGTTGGTGGAGTTGCGCGGCACGGCCTTCGACCCCGTCGTGGTGGATGCGTTCGTCGACAACATCGCCACGCTCGACGCCCTGCGCCTTCAGATCACTCGGGACCGCCCGACGTTTTCGGACCTCATCGACGCGGCCTGAAACCCCATTTACACACTCAGGACTCCGACCATGCCTTCACTCCCGCGCTCCTACTCTGTGGCTTTCGCGTTCTGCATGACAGCTGCTTTTCCTGCTACGGCTGGCACCGTGCTGGACAAGGTTCAAGGCCAGCGTTCCGTTCGCATCTGCATCTGGCCGGACTACTACGGAATCACTTACCGAAACCCGCGCACCCAGCAACTGGGTGGCATCGACATCGAACTGTCTGCTGCACTGGGCAACGACCTGAAAGCGAAAGTGGAGTACGTCGATTCGTCCTTTGCCACGCTGATCGACGACCTGCGCGGCGACCGCTGCGACGTGGCGATGTTCGCCATCGGCATGCTGCCGCAGCGCATGGCGGCGCTCAAATTCACCCAGCCCTACCTGAGCAGCGACATCTACGGTGTCACCACCAAAAGCAATGCCGTGGTCAAGGAGTGGGCTGACATCGACCAGCCGGGGGTTGCGGTGGCGGTGCAGACGGGAACCTTCATGGAGCCGGTCATGACAGAGCGGCTCAAGCACGCAAAGGTCGTGAAGATCTCTCCGCCAGCGACGCGTGAGCGGGAACTGGAAAGTGGCCGCGTCGATGTGTTCATGACGGACTACCCCTACAGCCGCCGCCTGCTCGACAACGCAGACTGGGCGCGCCTGGTGATCCCCCCCAAGCCTGTGTTCGTGCTTCCGTATGCCTATGCCGTCAAACCCGGCGACGATGCCTGGCTCAAGACCATGGATGACTTCGTGGTCCGGATCAAGCGCGACGGCCGCTTGGCGGCGGCGGCGGCTCGCAACGGACTCAGCAGCATTGTGATGCCATGATGCGCCTTGGTGGCTTGCAGGCCTGGCGGTCCAGCCCGGCACGTTCCTGCCCACGAAGAACCGGGCTCGCTGTCTTGTGCCTCTTTTCAGGTGTCTTCGGTGCCGCCGCGGTGTTTTTCGCCGCGGTGGGCGTGGCAATCCTTGCCCCCGAAGAGGCCGCGCACCAGGGAGAAAGCCATGCCCGCGCTGCGGTGGATCTGGCTGAGGAGCAGGTCAGTCGCACGCTGCGCATCGGCATGTTGGCGCTCGACCATCTCGGTGATAGGCTGTCTTCGCAAGCGCAGCCGCTTGGCGCCATCTCGCTGAACGAGGCATTGAGAAATGTGCTGGCAAGCGCCCCCTCTCTGTGTGGCGCCCTCTTGCTGGACGAGGAAGGACGTGTGCATGCAAGCACTCGCACTGGCGAGCAGGGTCAATTCGTGGATCTTCATGGTCTTGGTGCAATGCCATCCGGTGAGAGGGGCGTTACCGGCGCCTTCTCTGCCGGGTGGAGCACCCATGACTGCCTATCGGATGCCCGTACTGTGATTTTTCGCTCGCCGCCCCATGCACTTGTCCTTCACCATTCCTTTCTCAACAGCGCGAGGGGGCGTATGCACCTGCTGGCCCTGATCAATCCCCAGGCCTTGCTGCAAGATGGCGCATCGCACCAGGGCCGTCCTGATTTTCAGTACTCGTTGGCGACAAGCGCTGGCCTGATCGTTGCGAGCACTGGGGCCTCAATGCCCGCTCAAAGCCGCATCAGCGCACTGCCAGTGGTTGGCCATCCTGCTTCGACAGGCAAGGCTGACAGCTACATCGGTCGTGGCGTTCAAGGCAGCCAGCAAGTGGTTGCATTTCGCTCGTCGGAGATTTCGCCGCTGGTGGTGGTTGCTGAAATACCGGTGCGTCTCGCCATCGGACAGAAGCACGATGGCCTTGCGAAATGGCTGTGGGCGGGCGTAGGCTGGAGCTTCGCATCCCTGGTGCTCGCACTCGTCCTGAGCGAGCCAAAGAACCTGGCAAGTGAAGGCTAGCGATGTTCATCACCTCACGCTCTCCGCTGCGCCGCATGCCGTCGTTTTCGATACGGCAACTGAGCACGGTCGCCCTCCTGTCGGGCGTTTTGCTCACGCTGGGGGTAGGGCTGGCGACCACCTGGGTGGCGTCCACGGACCGCAACCAGTTGATCCAGGCCGATCGAGAGAAGGCCGAGCTGCTCGCGCGCATGCTGGAAGATCAAACCACGAGGACCATGGACAGCGCGTTCTTCGTACTGGCTACGCTTGCGGAGTCGCGGGTGTTTGAGGACATCATCGAAAGCCCGTCCCGTGGCGACGAAGCGCTCAAACATGCCCTGCTTGGTGTCCCCTTCATGAGAGGCCTCTTGGTCATCAACGGCGAAGGCCGGATACTGGCCAGCAACTCGTCGGACGAGCTGGGCATACAGATAGACATGCGCCGGCTGGGTCCTTTGCCCGCGGACGACAAAAACGCCATCGGACCTCTGATCGCAGGACGAGGGATCAGTAGCCTGGCCTCCGTCACAGGCAAGATCGCGGCACCCAAGGGACTGGGCTTCATACCGCTGCTGCGAAAGCTCAAGACACTGAACCAGCAGTCCGTCTATGCCGTGGGCCTCCTGAACCCGGACGCGCTCGCCAACATCCAGCAGCTTGCCGTCGAGAAAGCTGGCTACAGTTCGGCGGTTGCGACCTACAAGGGAGAGTTTCTGGCCGGAGCGGGGACGATCACCCTGCCGACCAGCGGCATGCAGTCGCTCCCCATTTTCCAAGAGCATCTCCCTGCGCGCGAACACGCCAGCTTCATTGGCAGAGGACTGGGTGGGGAGCAGCAGATCGTGGCATTCCGCGTCTCCAGGACACACCCTGTCGTGATCGTGGTGGAGGAACCGCGCGCGCTGGCGCTGAGCCGGTGGCTGGACGACTCCGTCGGTTACCTCTGGCTGGGCGGTGGTGCGTGCGCATTGATGCTGCTCCTGTCGCTGGTCGCATGGCGCGGCTTGAGGCTGAGGGAGTCCGCCCAACTGCTGGCTGAGGATGCGCAAAACAGGATCGCTCAGAGCGAGCGAGAGCTTGCCGTGCTGATGCAAAGCGTGCAGGAGGTGATCTTTCGCACCGATGAAAGTGGCCACATCACCTTCGTGAACGCCCAGTGGATAGCGCTTGGCAGCCATGGACAGACATCGCCAGTCGGCCGTCCGCTGCACGAGCTGGTGGAGCCCCGGTCACAACAGTCCGTAGCCCAGCTGTTCCAGAACGGAGCCAGTGGAAAGGCACGCCATTGCCAGGCGTCGGTCCGTCTTGATGATGGCCGTAGGAAGCTTTTTGACATGGCACTGGTCCCCTTGCTCCACGAGGGGCAAGTAGTGGGTTTTGCCGGCAGTGCGGTCGACGTTACCGAGCGGTGGATCGCTCAGCAAAAGCTGCGAAGCGAGCTGGAGTTTCGCGGACTGCTGCTGGAAATGAACCCGCTTCCGATCTCCATGACGGACATGGATGGACGCCTGCTGCTGGTCAACCGCGCCTGGGAGGAATACAAGGGACGACGGCGCAAAGACGTCATCGGGCTGCGCCTGCAGGACTTCTTGCCCTCGGAAGAAGCCGTTGTGCACGAAGCGGCCGACCAGCAACTGAAGCGAGAGCGTGGCACGGTCCGCTTCGAAACGCGCGTTCTGAATGGAAACCAGTCCTGGCGCGACACCCGGGTGACCAAGGCCATCGTGGCCGACTCCGAGGGTGTCTCCACCGGCATTCTGTGCACCTTGATGGACGTGAGCGATTTCCGTGAGGCTGAAAGGGTGACACGCGAAGCGAGGGACTCGGCCGAAGAAGCATCTCGTTCGAAATCAGAGTTTGTCGCCAACATGAGCCACGAGTTGCGCACGCCTTTGCAATCCATCATGGGATTTTCAGAACTGGGCATGTACCGCGCCAAAGCGCACCCAGCCTTCGCTGCCATGTTCGAGGACGTTCACCGCGCGGGTGAACGCATGCTGTCCCTGGTGAACGATTTGCTCGATGTGGCCAAGCTGGAAAGCACGGTGGGAACCTTCCATCTGGAAAAGGTCGATTTACGCGGGGTCATACGGCCAGTGCTTCGGGAGTTGCAGCCCTTGCTGGCGCAGCGCAGGCTCCTGCTGGATCTGAACCTGGGCGACGCGCCATTGACCGCAAAGGTCGATCCCGTGCGCTTTGAGCAGGTCATCCGCAATGTGGTGGCCAACGCCATCAAGTTCTCACCTGAAGAGTCCCAGATACAGATCCATGCCAGAGTGGACAGCCAGGGGCAGATCCGCATTGCGGTAGGCGACAGCGGCCCTGGCATACCGCCCTTCGAACTCACCACGATTTTCGAGGCGTTCAAGCAGTCCAGCACCACGAAGGATGGATCGGGCGGCACCGGCCTGGGTTTGGCCATCTGCAAAAAGATTCTTGAAGCCCTGGGCGGCCAGATCTATGCCGAAAACCGGCAACCGCATGGCGCGGTATTCCATATCACCCTCCCCGCGCGCACCAGTGACACGATGCCTGCGGAACTTAACTGAAGACTCCACCTTACCGGCCATCTGCGCATATGAACACATCGACAACCATCAGCAACGTACGCCCCACGACAACGGGAGAACATCTGGCATTCTGCCTGGGCGACCAGGAGTATGGCCTCGCCATCTCGGGAGTACGGGAAATCCGCTTCTATGAATCGCCTACACGCATCGCAGGGTCACCCACCCATATCCTGGGTGTGCTGGACCTTCGAGGTGAAAGCGTGCCGTTGATCGATTTGCGCGTGTGCCTCGGGATCACCGCCCTCTTCACTGCGAGCACTGTCACGGTGGTCGCGAATGTAGGCAACGACACTTTTGGGATGGTCGTTGACTCGGTGTCGGATGTGGTCGAGCTGACCAGGGATCAAATCCGCGAGGTGCCCGGCATGGTCGGTACGGAAGACTCGCACGGGGTCATCGGCATCGCACAGGTCACGCACGAGGGCTCGCACCGCACCCTGCTGCTCCTGGACGCTTCCCAGATGATTTCGAGGATTCGCGACTGCGCGTCCCTCGACCTCTCCGTGGCGTGCTGACAGATGCCCGCCGTCCGGCTGTCCCGCCATATGGCTCGCCCATGGACACCCAGCAAACCAAATGTTTCAAAAAATTCATTTTGATCATTTCAATGCGAGATAAATAGCATTGTTTTTACCTAAAATGGTGTGCTCATGAAAAATGACACACCTTTCGACGCATCGACTGCTGGCGACCAACTGACTACGTTTGAGGCCGCGCGGATGTTGGGCATGGCGGTGCGCTCCGTGCAACTCATGGTGGATCGCGGCGAGCTGCAAGCCTGGAAGACACCGGGTGGGCACCGGCGCATTTCGCGGGATTCGGTCGCCCAGTGGCTGCGTTCGCGCTCCGGCGGTACGCACCCAGGCCCAGGTGCACGCGCAAGCAATGCGCACGCGCAAGAGCCGTTCACTCCTGCAGGCCGGACGGCACAGGAGACGGGTGAACGCAAGGCCCAAGCCTCCGGTGCCGTGAAGATCCTGCTGATCGAGGACTCCATCCATTTCCAGAACCTGGTATCCCTGCTGATCAAACAGCACTTCCCAGACTGGCAGTTGCACATCGCCAATGACGGCATTGCCGGGCTGGCGATGTATGGCCAGATCCAACCCGATATCTTGATCGTGGATCTTCTGCTGCCCGGCATTGATGGCGGAGCGCTCATCATGACGCTGCGCTCGCATCCCCAGTTCACCCACAGCAGCCTTGTTGTCGTGACTTCGCTGGACGAATCCCAACGCGCTCCCTATGCGTTTGCGCTCGACGGCGTGGATGTCATCCACAAGCCCCGCTTGGTCACCGAGCTGCCTTTGCTTCTGGCACGCGGACTGGATGCCAGCGCCGCTGTCGCGCTCCATCCATGACACACGCCGGGGACACTCCGGTCCGGCGTGTGCTGGTGGTGGAGGATGATGCTTCGATCGCACGCTTCATCGGCATGGCCCTGGAGGACCAGCAGGTTGATCTGGTCGTCTGCGCAGACGCGGAGAGCGCTCTCACATCGCTGGACGAACGGCCTGTGCGGCTGATCATTACCGATTTGATGCTGCCAGGCGTATCTGGCTATGAGTTGGTCGAACGGCTGCAGCACCACCCCGAAAGACTCGGAGCGGCGAAGATCGTGGTCTTCAGTGCAGGCATGAATGCAGGTGTCGAGAATGGGCTCAAAGGCATGGGCGTATGGCGCATCTTGTACAAGCCCGCGTCCGTGGCGCAGCTGCAAAGCTGTGTGCAGGACGCACTGGCTGAGGAGCGAAACAAACCCGCCACGGCGGTCCCGACGTGCCGCGAGGCCCCCGCGGCCGAGGACGGCGACTTTCTGAATACCTATTTCGGTGGGAATGCCGCACTGTTTCGCGAATACAAAGCCATGTGCGCAGCCCAGTTTTCCCAAGACTTGAAAGACGGGGATACCGCTTTGCACGCGGGAGACCTGGGGGCGCTGCGTCGGCTGGCGCACAGCCTGCGCACCGTGCTGCGTACATTGGGAGCGGCAGAGGGCGCCTCCATGGCGCAACGGCTCGAAACCGTGGCCGCCACCGGCGATGCTACCGCCTCGGCCACTGCGTGGGCCCCGTTGCGACGTCTGCTTTTCAGCATGGCCGACCACTGACTGCCGGGAGCCGCCATGCCGCGCGGTGGCCACATCAGGATGATGGCCTTGAGCGCTCGCCCTGCACGGTTCTATCGCCGATGGTGCTGCGCCAGCGCGGAGAGCCGGCGTCGCTCTCCGCGACCCGACGGCCCACGGCAAGTTGATCGCATCCGTGCGCCGGACAGGTGTTGGCGCAACTGATGGCTAAAACGCCGCGGAGTCCGCGTGCGCACGCAGCCAGGCGACGATATCGGCCGTCACTTCAAGGCGATGGGTCTCGTTCAAGATTTCGTGGCGGGCACCCGGGTACAGCGTGACCGTAACATCGGCAATACCGGCATCGCGGTAGCGCTGCCCCAGCAGCTGGATCAGCGCGCCACCGCCAGCGAGCGGGTCTGCGTCGCCAGAGGCGATCAGGAGGGGCAGGTCCTTGCGGATGCCCGCCAGCAGCGCAGGATCGGCCAGCCGGGATGCGGGCGCAAACAGTGATGGAATCACATCGTCCGGAACATCCCATCCGCACCAAGGGTCAGCGACGTAGGCATCCACCTCGGAGGCGTCGCGCGACAGCCACTCGTACCCCGTGCGGTGTTCGAAGCCCGCATTGAATGCCGCCAGCCCGGAGGGCGCGTCGGCCGGCGCATTGGCCATGCCGGCGGCCAGCACGTCGAGCGCCGTGGAGCCGGACAGCACCACGCCCGACCACGTCGATGCGTGCTCGAGGATGGCAGCCTGCGCCGCAAACGAACCCATCGAGTGCCCGAACAGAAAGAGCGGCAGGCCGGCATGCTGCGCGCGCAGCGCTGCGCCCAGTTGCACCACGTCGGCGATCAGCCCGCCGAACCCCGCCTTGCCGAAGTTGCCCCACTGGCCCATGGCCGTGCGCCCGTGCCCGCGGTGATCGGCGGCATGCACCAGGAATCCGGCTGCATTCAACGCCTTGGCAAACCGGTCGTAGCGCTCGCCATGCTCGGCAAGGCCGTGCGAGATCTGCACCACGCCCAACGGTGGGCCCGACACGTCGGCCCAGGTGTATGTGACGACCTGCGTGCCGTCTGCGTCAGAGAGGAAGGAGGATGTCGACGTGCTCATCATTTCATTCTGACACGGCGGCGCAGCCGCACGAAGAGCGCGCGTTAGACCGCGCCGGCCATCACCGCCTGGCCGGTGCGGCAGCCTGGAATGTGCGGCCCCGCCCGGCCTTTTTGACGGGCACGCTGTATCGGTAATCGCCCCACCAGTCCATGGGCGCTTTCGTCGTCGGCCCCAGCCCGCGGGCGTTTTTGCGTCATCTCGTACTGGACACGCCGCGGTATCTCTGCAAACTCGCGTGAATGGAGGCGCCGACCAGATCACCGTCCACAACGTCATGCTGAATGCGGACACCTTTGGCCGCGACAGGCCGCTGTTGCCCACCTGGTTCGACCGCAACGGATCGCCCGAGCACGACATCGCACCGGTGATCCTGTTCCCGGCCAGCCAGGGTGCGCAGTGCATCGCCGGCTACAGCCTGCAGCCTACAGCCTGGCACCCGACGGCGGAATGGTCATCGACGCCGCGCGTTGACCGCTGAAGCGGCCACTCAACCTGTACCGTCGGAACCACCGTCGACGGGCCGGTCGCCTCCGAACAGGTCGAACACCATGCTGCGCAGCCATTGATTCACGGGCTCGCGATGCACCTTGGCGTGCCAGAACATGCTGATGGGTGCATCGGGCAAGGGGACGGGGTGCGTGCGCAGCACCAGGCCGAAGGGCCCGGCCAGCTTGAGCGCCAGGCGTTCGGGCACCGTCGCCACCAGCGCCGTACTCTGAAGGATGTGGCCCACACTCACGAAGTGCGGCACGCTCAGCCGCACGCGGCGATCGATGCCGGCCTTGTGGATCAGCTCATCGATTTTGCCGTGCCCCGTGCCTGCGGACACGATCACCAAATGCTCCGCCGCCTTGTAGTCAGCCAGCCGCAACTTGGGCCTGTCGAGCGCGTGGCCGCGGCGAAACAGGCACACATACCGCTGGCGGAACAAGCGGCGCTGAAAGAAGCCCGCCTTCAAGTGCGGCAACAGGCCGATGGCCAGATCCACCTTGCCCGCTTCCATGTCATCGCGCAGATTGGTGGCGTTGTTGCGCACCGTGTTGAGCGTCACGCCGGGCGCCTCCCGGCCCAGGCGTTCCAGCAAGGCTGGCAGGAAGACGATCTCGCCGATGTCCGTCATGCCGATGGTAATGGTGCGCTTGAGCGTGGCCGGCGTGAACTGCGTGCGCTGATTGAGCCCGCTGTGGATCATGCCCAGCGCGTAGCCCACCGGCTCGCTCAGTTGCTCGGCAAACGGTGTGGGCACCATGCCGCCGGACGTACGCAGGAACAACTCGTCGCCGAAGATTCTGCGCAGCTTGGCCAGCGAGTTGCTGACGGCCGGCTGCGTGATCCCCAGGTTGTCGGCCACCTGCGATACGCGCCGCTCGACCATGAGTTGCTGAAACAGCACGAGCAGGTTCAGATCGATATCGGATAGCTCCATGGTGCCTCCATCATCTCCGATGATGTGAAACGGCAATGGTATTGCAGCCGGTGATTCGTGGGCACAATGGCGTGCATGACCCCGAAGGCCGACCGCCGTGGACATCCTTGTTCAGCCGCTTAACCGCGTGATCCGCGCCACACCCGGTGCGAATCTGCTGGACGCCCTGCGCGCGGCGCAGATTCCCATGTCCTATTCCTGCCTCTCCGGCCGCTGCGGCATCTGCCGCTGCCGGGTGCTCGATGGCGAGGTGCTCGATGGTGGGCGCGAGCAGCAGCGCCCGCTGGACGGCATGGACGGCGCCGTACTGGCCTGCCAGACCTATGTGACCGAAGCCTGCACGATCGAAGTGCCAGCGCCTGAAGAGGCCGTCGTGCACCGGGCGCGTGTGGCCAGGGCCTCCGTCGTCGCCATCGAACCCCTGGCGGCCGACATCCGGCGCCTGCTGCTCAAGGTCGCCAACCCGATTGCGTTTTCTCCGGGTCAGTACGCACAGATCGCTTTGACCCCACAGCACTCGCGGCCCTACTGCATGGCCAACCTGCCGGGTGATGATCTGCTGGAGTTTCACGTGCAGCTGATGCCCAAGGGCCGCGTCAGCAGCTACATCGCCGAACAGCTGAAGGTGGGGGACAAGGTCAAGGTCAGCGGGCCGCTCGGCGCCGCCTATCTGCGCCAGCAGAACGCCGGACCCATGCTGTGCGTGGCAGGGGGCACGGGCCTGGCACCGGTGCTCTCGGTGGTGCGGGGCGCCGTGGCCGCCGGCATGCGCAACCCCATCCACCTGTACCTCGGGCTCCGCTCGCCGCGCGACCTGTACGGACTCGCATGGCTGGACCATTTGCGCAGCACGCACCCTGCGTTGAAAGTGCATGTGGTGATGGCCTCGGGTGCAGACCCTGCCACGCAGCGGCGCGGGCTGGTGACCCAGGCCATCGAACAGGACCACACCCACTTGCGTGGATGGAGCGCCTATCTGTGCGGCTCGCCGCCGATGGTGGAGACCACCACACTGCTCGCACTCGGCAAGGGCATGGAGGCGGCCCACATCCATGCCGAGGCCTTCTACATGCAGGGCGACTGAGGTCAGCCCGCATCGGGCTGCGCAGCGGGCGCGGCCTGGCGGAACGCGTCCAGTTGCCCGCAGGCCGCGTCCACAGCCCGAACCCGCGGCCAACGCGCCATGTCCACCTTGAAGCGGCGCGCACTCTCCACCTGCGGCACCAGGTAGACATCCGCGAGCGTCGGGTGGTTGCCAAAGCAAAAATCTCCACGACGCCGGTCACTCGCCAGCAAGGCCTCGATGGCGTCGAAGCCCGCGCCGATCCAGGTGCCGCACCAGTCGTTGATCGCCGCCTCGTCCGCGGCAAAGCGGTGGCGCAACGCCTCCAGGATGCGCCGGTTGTTGACCGGGTGGATGTCGCAGCCCACGATGGCTGCGAGCGCGCGCACCTGTGCACGCTCTGCGACGTCGCTGGGGAGCAGCGGCGGATCCGGATGGCGTTCTTCGAGCCATTCGATGATGGCCGGCGACTGGATCATCAAGCGGTCTTCCGTGTCCAGCACGGGCACGAACTGCTGCGGATGGATCGCCTTGAAGGCCTGCGCCAGGTGCTCCTCGCGCCGCAGATCGACCGCGACCTGGTCGTACGAGAGGCCTTTCAGGTTCAGCGCGATGCGCAGGCGGTGGGATGTTCCACTGCGGAAAAAGGTGTAGAGCTTCATGATCAGTCCAGAGCGATCTTGGCGCGCTTGACGACATCACCGAACGTGCGTGAGTCGCGTTCGATGGCCTTGGTGAGCTCGCCGGGCGGTCCCATGTAGGGCTCGAAGCCGAAGGTCGCCAGACGCTCCTTGACCTCGGCGGTCGCAAGCACCTTGCCGACGTCGGCGTTGATTCTCTCGATCGCCGCCTTCGGTGTGCCTGCAGGCGCGAACAGGCCGACCCAGGTCTTCACCTCGAACCCCGCCGGTCCGCCCGCTTCGCCGACGGAGGGAACATCGGTGAAGCCCGCCAGGCGCTTGGGCGCGGCCAGTGCCAGGAACTTCACCTTCTTGGCCTGGTACATCGGTCCGGCAGTCGCCGCCGTGCCGAACGCCCACTTGATGTCGCCAGTGGCGACGGAGGTGTAGACGTTCCCCATGTCCTTGTAGGGCACATGCATCATCTTCGTATCGGTCGCGGCTTCGAGCATCGCCGCCCCCACATGGGCCACGCTGCCGATACCCCATGATCCATAGGTGATCTCGCCCGGTGCCGCTTTGGCCGCCCGGATCAGGTCGCCCACGTCTTTCCACGGCGAGTTGGCCGCCACCACCACGAAGAAGTTGGTGAAGTACACCGGGGCCACCGGCTCGAAGTCCTTCAGCGGGTCGTAGGGCAGTTGCTTGAACACATGCGGCTGCAGTGCCATGTGGGTGTTGTCCACCTGCAGCACGGTGTAGCCGTCAGGCGCTGCGCGTTTGGCGTCGCCAATGGCGATGAAACCGTTGGCGCCCGGCTTGTTGTCGATGACCAGTTGCTGGCCCCAGTGGCGCGACAACCTCTCGCTGAGGATGCGCATTACCGCGTCCGGGCCGCTGCCCGGGGAATACGGCGCGACGGAGCGCACGGGCTTGCCGGGGTATGTCTGCGCCGCTGCGCCGGGCAGGCCCGCGGCGGTCAGCAGGGCCCAGGCGCAAAGCGCAGTGGCCGTGCGGAAAATGGAAGTACGGATGGCTGTGATCATGGCTATGTCTCCTTGTCATTGGGGCCGGAATCGGCCTGTTGTTTCGTGGCTGGTCAGTGGGCTGGGCAAGCGCGGGATGCGGGCCGGAGGCTGCCGGCTCACCCGGTGGTCTGGGCGCGGTGCGCGTGCAGCGCCTCGAAGATCGGCGTGTCGCTGAACCGAAAGAGGTCGAGCGCACCGCAGGCGGATGCCTGGGCCGAGAACGGCTGCCACGACGGCACCACGAACAAGTCGCCACGCGCCGCTTGCCAGGTGCGATCGCCCACCGTCACGGAACCACTGCCGTCGAACACCTGGAACACCGACGAGCCCACCTCGCGATGGACGCGCGTTGCGCCGCCCGCGCGCACGCGGTGCATCTCGGTGCGCATCGTCGGCAGCACGTCGCCGCCGGTGGCCGGGTTGGTAAAGCGCACCGCCGCATGGCCCGGGCTCAGCGTGCCGGCCTGGCCCTCGGCCTCCAGGGCGAGCTGGTCGGCCAGTGCGCGGTCCGTGTCCACCCAGCGGTAGGCCAGGAGCGGCGTGGCGAGTTGCGCCCCCGCCATCGACACCGGACGCAGGCCAGGGTGGCCCCAGAGCCTTTCGGAGTACGAACGCTCGGCCGTGGTGCGCTCGGCAGGCGAGATCCGATCGCGCCCGACCTCGAAGAACTGGCTCTCCGTGTAGTACGAAAAGGGGATGTCCAGGCCGTCGATCCAGGCCATGGGCTCGGTGGCGGCGTTGTGGTGGGCGTGCCAGTTCCAGCCTGCCTGCGGCAGGAAGTCGCCCCGTGACATGCGCACGGCATCGCCGTTGACCACGGTCCAGACGCCCTCGCCCTCCACCACGAACCGGAAGGCGTGCTGCGTGTGCCGGTGCTCAGGGGCGTCTTCGCCCGGCATGAGGTACTGAATGGCGGCCCACAGCGTGGGTGTGGCAAATGGACGGCCGCCCAGCGCCGGGTTGGCCAGCGCGATCGCACGCCGCTCGCCACCGCGGCCCACAGGCACGATCTCGCCGGCCTGCGCGGCCAGCGCTTTCAACCGGTCCCAGCGCCACAAGTGCGGCACGGCTCTGGATTGGGGATGCCGGGGCATCAGGTCGCCGATCTCGGTCCAGAGCGGGACCAGCAGTTCCTGCTCGAATCCTCGGTACAGCTGCTCCAGTGCGGGCGTGGGGTCGGGCTGGCCCCGCCCCGCAACGGCATGCAGCCGCACGGGAGAAGGTGTCAGGTCGGTGGTCATGGTGGTTTGTCTCCTCAAGGTGTTCAGCCATGTCACTCCGCCGGACCGACGTCGAGCACGATGCTGCCCACGCCGGCAATCCGGCCTTCGATGTGGTCACCGGGCTGCACCGGGCCCACGCCTTCGGGCGTGCCGGTGAAGATCAGGTCGCCGGGGAGCAGGTGGTAGAACCTGGACAGGTCGGCAATCAGCTCGGGGATGTTCCAGATCAGCTTCGACAGGTCGGACTTCTGGCGCACCTTTCCATTGACCGACATCGCCAGCTCGCCCTGGCTCAGGACGACCTGGGGCATCGGAACGACCTCCGAGACCACGGAGGACTGCTCCACATCCTTGCCCAGGTCCCAGGGGCGGCCCTTCTCGCGCGCCGCGAGCTGCAGGTCGCGGCGCGTCATGTCCAGACCGCAGGCATAGCCATAGATGAGGCGCGGCGCCTCGGAATCGCTCACACGGAAGCCGGCCGCGCCGATGGCCACCACCAGTTCCATTTCGTGGTGGTAGTCCTGGGTACCGGGCGGGTAGGCCACCGTGGCACCGGACGCGACCAGCGTGGACGGTGCCTTCGTGAAGTAGAAAGGCACCTCGACCGACTTGTCGACCGGACGGCCCATCTCGACCGCGTGCGCGTGGTAGTTGCGGCCGACAAAAAACAGCCGCTGGATCGGTAGCCGCTCGCTTCGGCCACGCACCGGCAGCGCGTAGACCGGCGGTGGAGTCCAGAGATAGGAGGTGGATGTCATCGGGGTTTCCCTTGTTTGAAAGTGAGGGTGGTGGGGTGGGGTAGGGTTCAAGCCTTGGGCAGCGAAGCAACGGGCGCCCGATTCACAGCTTGGACATCGGCGTGCCCATGTCCGCCAGGCGCTCGGTATCGACCGGCCTGCACTGCTCGATCAATCGGCGCGCGAAGCGCAGGTCACGGGCCGCGTTGGGGCCGATGGCCGCCTGAACCACATCGCCGGCCAGGTAGAACTTCACGAAGCTGCCGCTGGCCTGGTCGCCGCGTTGCACCACACGGTGCGCCGGCGTCGGCACGCCGTAGATCTGAAGGTTCATCCCGTACTGGTCGGACCAGAACCAGGGCAAGGGCTGGTAGTCCACCGCGTGCCCCAGTGCCGAGCGCGCGGCAGCGATGCCCTGGTCCTGCGCGTTCTGCCACGACTCGAGCCGCAACCTGCGCCCGGCCCAGGGGTTGGGAGCCACGGCCACGTCGCCAGCGGCCAGGATGTCGGGGTCTGACGTGCGGCACCGGGCATCGACCAGCACGCCGCCTTCGCAGGCCAGGCCCGCCTCGCGCGCCAGTTCGTCGTTGGGCACGAGGCCGATGCCCAGCACGATGGTGTCGCCCACGAGCATGCTGCCATCAGCGAGCAGCACTTCCGAGCGCCCATCTGCCGCGCGCGCAAAGCCCCGCACGCCAGCGCCCAGCACAACGCGTGTTCCCTGGGCGCGATGCAGCGCGAGCAAGTAGTCGGAAATCTCGGCGGGTACGGTGCGTTCGCACAGGCGGGCCTGCGTCTCGACCACCACGACGTCAGCGCCCCGCTGGCGTGCCGTGGCCGCCACCTCCAGGCCGATCCAGCCGCCGCCCACCACCACCACGCGGCGGCCGGGCACAAGTGCGGGTGCCAGCGCCATCGCATCTTCGATGGTGCGCAGCGTGTGCAGCGGCACCTGGTCGGCCCCTGGCAGCGCGAGCGTGCGGGCCCGCCCTCCGGTGCACAGGATGAGCTTGTCGTACAGCACCGCTTCGCCATCGGACAGCAGCACCTGCCTGGCAGCGCGGTCGATGCGGCGCACCCGCACGCAGGGCCGCCATTGCGCACCCAGGGCATCGAAGGCCTCGGGCTTCATGAGCCGCGTGGTCTCGGGCTGTGCCGCACCAGACAACACCGCCTTGGACAGTGGCGGCCGCTCATGCGGCGGGTGGACCTCGTCGCCGATCAGCACGATGCGGCCTCTGAAGCCTTCGCTTCGCAGCGTCTGCGCGGCCCAGCCACCGGCCTGGCCGGTGCCGACGATCACGATGGTGTGGATCGGGCGGGCGTCCGCGCCTTTATCCGGCCATGCGGCGGCCGCAACCTCTGGTCGCTCGGCGGTCATGGGCTCTCCTTGCGGGGGGTGGCAGCGCTCAGTCGAAGGCCAGCCAGACGCGGCCGCCTTCGATCTTGACGGGGTAGCTGCGCAGCGGCTCGGTCACCGGTGCGCAGGTGGGCTGGCCGGATCGCACATCGAACTTGCCCTGGTGCAGGGGGCATTCGATCTCGTGCCCGTCCAGAAAGCCGTCGCACAGCCGTGCATGGCCGTGGGTGCAGATGTTGTCGGTGGCGAAGACCTCGCCGTCCACGCCATACAGCGCGATGTCGCGTCCTGCAACGGCCAGGCCCATCACATCATCCTGCGGCACGTCGCTCCGCGCGGCCGCGTCAATCCAGTTCGTGGTCATGGCAGTTCCTCAGATGGGGTAGATCAGCGAATTGGGGATCATTTCGCTGTCGTAGATCACCAGGCGCGAAGCGAACTTCAGCCCCTCTGGCGTGCGCACCACTTCATCGAGCGTGCGGCCCACGTTGAAAACGGTCGACTCCTTGGACAGCCGCGTGCGCAGCACCGCATAGTTGGCTTCGCTGTGGATGCGGCCATCGGCACCGACTTGGTGGACGAGCGGCGCACCCACCACGTGGCGCTGGTAGTAGGGGTCATGGAACAGCGTCTCGCGGATGCCATAGACGCGGTCCTTCAACATGCCCTTGCTGTCGAAAGCCAGCGTGGCGAGCGGGAAACCGCGTTCGTGGTTTTCGCGCGGCTGCAGTTTGTAGCTGCAGTCGTCGATGAAGAACTCCGGCCAGGCATCCCAATCCGCGGCATCGAGTGCACTTGCGTAGCGGGCATAGAGCTGCGTCAGCTCGTAGTAGGTCTGGAACTCCATGGTCACGCCTCCATCACCTTGCGCCAGTATTCGTACATGCCGCGGATCAGCGTCTCCGTGACCATGTGGTCCGTATCGCCCACCTCCCGGCCACCCAGTTCGGCCAGCGTGCGGTGCGCCGGCTTGGTCTCGAAGCCTTCCTGCGACCACTCGATGACTTCGCCGTCGTCCGCCGAGACGAAGCCTGCCGGCCCGAAGAGGTTGGCCTGGCGCAGGCGGCGCTGCGTCATCTCCTGGCTGTCGTCTTCGAAGCCGAAATGCGTCCAGACGAAATCGAAGGCGCCCTGGCCATCCGGCTGGATGTGGCGCGTGGACACGCTGTTGACCTGCTGCTGGAAGATGACGCTCGGAAACACGGTCATCATCACGGCCGTGGGCGCGCCCCACCAGTCTTCGTGCACGATGTCGAGAAAGCGCGGGTCGTGCAGTTGCATGCCCGCCTTGAAGCTGGACACCTGGGTCACGTCGGCCGCCTTGCCTGCCGCGCCGCGGGTGGACACCATGGCCGCATGGCGGTGCTGCGCGTCCATCAGCAGCTGGGATTTGTTGTCGGCGCGCCAGAGCCCGAAGGTCACGAACCAGGTGTGCAGCAGGCCCGGGTGGTAGGGGTCCTTGATGTTCTCCTGCATCAGCTTCCAGTTGCCCGGAATCCGCTGGCGGTTGTACCCCAGGATCGTGAGCTTGCGGCCATCGAACAGCCGGTCGAAGTAGCCCAGGATCTCGGGCCCCAGGAAGTCCTCCAGCGGCGCCACGCCATGGTCGAAAGACGCGAACACAACCCCGCCGCGCGTGGCGACCTTGAGCTTGGTCAGGCCATGGTCCGCTGGCTGGAAGTCCGCCGGCATGCCGCCATTGACCTTGCCATCCTGCTTGACGCCACGCCGAAACGGCACGCCCTGCAAGTCACCCGACAGGGTGTAGTTCCACTGGTGGTACGGGCAGGTCAGGCTGTCGCGGTTGCCATGCCGCTCCCGGCAAAAAGCCATACCGCGGTGCGCACAGACGTTCTCCACCACGTGGATCGAAGCATCCTTGTCACGCACCAGCAACACGGATCGTTCACCGATGACGGTGCGCTTGAAATCACCCGCATTGGGAATCTCGGCTTCCAGGCCGACGTAGCACCAGTGGCCGTTGTAGAACAGCCGGTCCAGCTCCTTGCGGTAAAGCGCCTCGTCGGTATAGGCCTGGAAAGGAATGCGGCTGGTGCCGTCCGTTTCCCAGCGTATCTGCTGCGGAAAGACAGTGACGGGGCATTCATGCATGGGCGTCTCCTTGTTGTCATGTCGGCAGGTGCCGATGCAGATGCATTCAGCGCCTGGGGACCGATCATTCGCGCCACTGCAATATCAGTCAATGGACCCACAGTGATGTTTCACATCACCCATGTGAATATTGCGTGGACCCATGACCAGGGCATCCATCAGGCCCCGGGCCGCGACAGTGCCCACGCAGGCCCCCCCGCAACTCACATCCGCAAGTCCGCGCCGGCAAGCGTCGGGCGTTGCTTCACGCAGGCGTCTCCTGAGAGAAGATTTCCTTGGCCGCGAAAAGGCCGTTGAGCGCCGCGGGAAAGCCGGCGTAGACAGCCATCTGCATGATCACTTCGACGACCTCCTCACGGGTACAGCCGACGTTGCGGGCGCCATGGATGTGCACCTTCAACTGCGGCACGGCTGTTCCCATCGCGGTGAGCGCTGCCACCACCGCGAGCTCCCGCACCTTCAGGTCGAGGCCCGGCCTCGAATAGATGTCGCCGAATGGGAATTCAATGAGCATGCGTGCGAAGTCGGGTGCGATGTCCTTGAGACTCTCGATGACGTTTTCGCCCGCCTGTCCATCCACTTCCTTCAGCCTCTTCCAGCCCCGGATATAGCGTTCACTGTCCATGACGTTTCCTTTGCATGTGTTCATGCAGCGCACTCTACGGATGTGCCGCAGGTTCATCCAATACCGTTTGTGTGATACCTTTTTGGTATGAACACATCCATCGACCTGCGGCAATTCCGATACTTTCTCGCCGTCAGCGAGGAACGCCACATCGGTCGAGCGGCTGCGCGCCTGCACATCTCCCAGCCGCCCCTGAGCAGGCAGATTCGACAATTGGAAGATCAACTGGGCGTCGAGCTGTTCGTCCGCACCAAGGTCGGTGTGACGCTGACGGAGGCGGGAACCGCATTCCTGCCGGAGGCCAAGCGGACACTCGCCCAGGCCGCCAAGGCCGTGGCCGCCGCCAAAGCCGCGCGAGGCCCTAAGCGCCAGCAGTTCGTCATCGGATACACCACGGTGTTCGACAAAAGCGCCATACCCGACGTGACCGCGCGCTTGCAGGAGCGCTTCGCGGCATGGCGCATCGTCACCCAAGGCAAGCATTCCATCAGCCTGGTGCGAGACATCCAGAACGGCACGATGGATGCCGCATTCATCGGCCTGCACACCGAAGCCCAAGGCCTGCGGGTGCAGACATTGCGGGAAGAATCCCTCCTGGTCGCCATGCCCGCAGGCCATGCGCTCGCTCGCAAACGCAAGATCGGCTTCGATGACCTGCGCAGCGAGTCGATCTACCGCTTCGAGCGCCGGTTGAATCCCGGCTTCTACGATCACTGCCAAGCCTTCTTCGAACGGATCGACTTCAAGCCCCGCGCGATCCCGGAACCCCACGACCATCACATCCTGCTCGGGCTCATCGCCGAAGGGCAAGGCATCGCTTTCATCTCGCCCTCGCTGCAGAATGTCAAACGGCGCGGAGTGGTCTTTCGGCCGCTCAAGAGCGAAGCCAGGGATCTCTCCAGCGGAATTGCCGTCGCCTACGCTGAGAACAATCCGTCGCCCGTCCTGAAGTCGTTTCTTGAACTTGTGCGGCAGTCAGTCTGATCGCGCCCTCTGAGCGCACGCTGCCTCGCTCAATGCAGCGCGGCGGTGGCGCCGCTGCGCGACAAGACCTGCGCCCGGCCCGGGCGTTGGAGGCACCGCCTGCGCACGTGATGCGGACCCGTGGCACCGGCAGCACGGTCGCTTGCAAGCTTTTTGCGCGAGGAGGATAATTCGCTCTTATGAAAATTCTCACCAACGTGATCAAGGCATCGTTCGCCACCTAGCTGCGCCCCTCGATCGCGTGTCGGAGGGCTGTGCGCCTTCCGGTCCAACAAACCCCGGCAGGCCCATCCCTCCGGGGTTTTTTGCTTTCAGATCCATCGACACCCTCACCCACCTATGCGTACCTACGACAAGTTGATCGCCACGATTCCCGACCGCCGGAGCTTGAGTTCCGTGCGCCCGGGCTCCGGCGACAGCACACATCCCAGACGCTAGCGACCAGGCGAATCCATCTTGCCTGGGCTGGCGCAAAGCCAACCAGGCGGCAGCTGCTCGCAGAGCCGAGTGCAGCCGCAAGACAGATTGAAAGATTCGCCATGACCAAGAATTCACGCAACCCGCACAGCAACGCGCAACTGCGCAACCTCGGCGTCATTGCCCACGTGGACGCGGGCAAGACCACCACCACCGAACGCATCCTGTTCTACACGGGCGAGAGCCATCGCATCGGCGAAGTGCACGACGGCACGGCGCACATGGACTTCGACCCGCAGGAGCAAAAGCGCGGCATCACCATCAACAGTGCGGCCGTCACGGTGCATTGGAAGGGCACGCAGCTCAACCTTATCGACACGCCCGGCCACATCGACTTCAACATCGAGGTGAACCGCTCGCTGCGCGTGCTCGACGGGGCGGTCGTCGTGTTCGACGGCGTGGCCGGCGTGGAGCCGCAGACCGAGACCAACTGGCGCCTGGCCGACAAGTACCATGTACCCCGCATCGCCTTCATCAACAAGCTTGACCGCGTGGGTTCCGACTTCCACCGCGTCGTGGCCATGATGCAAGAGCGCCTGGGCGTGCAAGTGGTGCCGCTGCAGATCCCCATCGGCGTGGAAGGCGACTTCCGCGGCGTGGTGGACTTGCTGAGCCTGCGCGCCCGCATCTGGGACAAGGACGACGCGAGTGCCCCTTACCGCGAAGCCGATGTGCCTGCCGATCTGGCCGATCAGGCAGCGCGCGCCCGCACCCGCCTGGTGGAGGCCGCGGTGGAGCAAGACGACGCGGCCCTGCAGGCCTACGTGAACGGTGAGGAGATCGCTGTGGATGTGTTGCGTGCCGCCATCCGCAAGGGTGTGCTAGCTGGCGCCTTCGTGCCCGCGCTGGCCGGTTCGGCGTTCAAGAACCGCGGCGTGGAGCCTTTGCTCGACGCCGTGGTGGACTACCTGCCCTCGCCGGACGACATCGTGCGCGAAGGCAGTGGAAAGCCCGGTGCGGCCGCCGACACCTTCGCGGCCCTGGCGTTCAAGGTCGTCACCGACGACCATGGCGCCAAGGTGTTCGTGCGCGTGTACAGCGGCCGGCTGGGCCGGGGCGATGTGGTGCTCAACACCAGCACGGGCAAGACCGAGCGGGTGTCGCGCCTGTACGAAGTGCATGCCGACCAGCACATCGAGCGCGACGAGCTGGTGGCGGGCGACATCGCCGCCGTCGTGGGCCTGAAGGACACGCTGACGGGGCACACCCTGAGCGACCCCGCACACCCCGTGGTGCTGGAGCAGATCAGCGTGCCCGAGCCGGTGATCCATGTGGCCATCGAACCCAAGACGAGCGCGGACCAGCAAGGCCTGTCCAAGGCGTTGCAGTCCCTGCTGCGCGAAGACCCGAGCCTCAGGCTGCAGCACGACGCCGAATCCGGCCAGACGATTCTGTCCGGCATGGGCGAGCTGCAGCTCGAAGTCTCGATCGAGAAGCTGCGCGCCCGCCACGGCGTCAACGTGTCGGTCGGCCGCCCCCAGGTGGCCTACCGCGAAACCATTTCACGGAGTGTGGAGGTGAGTCATGTGCACAAGAAGCAATCGGGCGGCCCCGGCCAGTTTGCCGAGGTGAGGCTGCAGCTCGCACCCCTGCCCCGGGGCGAAGGCATCCGCTTTGAAAGCCGCATCGTCGGCGGCGCCGTGCCGCGCGAGTTCATCCCCGCGGTGGAGACCGGCATCCGCCGCGCCGCCCTCTCGGGCGTGGTGGCCGGCTTTCCGGCGGTAGACTTCGTGGCCGCGCTGGTGGATGGCAGCTTCCATGAACGCGACTCGTCCACGCTGGCCTTTGAGCTGGCGGCCATGGCCGCTTTCCGCGAGGCGTTCGCGCAGGCCGGGCCGCAGGTGCTGGAGCCGGTGATGGCTGTGGAAGTCATCACGCCGGCCGAGTACCTGGGCGACAGCATCGGCGACCTGAACCGACGCCGCGGCCTCGTGCGCGGCCAGGGCCAGCGCGGCAACGCGGCCACGGTCGAGGCCCAGGTGCCGCTCAAGGAGATGTTCGGCTACATCGGCAGCCTGCGCGCCTTGTCCTCAGGGAGAGCGCAGTACTCGATGCAGCTGGACCACTACGAGGTGGTGCCTGCGGCGCAGATGGCTGCCTTGTAGCCATAGTGGGTTGGACCGCGCCAGGCCAGGCGGGATGGCCCGGGCGTGCCAGCGACAAGCAGGAAGGGGTGCGGACGCATGTCTGCGCCCCTTTTTTTGTGGCTGCGTGCACCGCTGAGTTTGATCACTCGAGCCCAGGATCACTATCGAACCAAACACGTGCAGTTGGGCCCTTACAGAAGGCCGTCGCGTCAATCACATGGCTGAAACCGCACACACGGGCCATTCCACGGAGCGAAGTCAGGGCGTTTTCCCCCTCTACACGCTCAGCGCGAAACTTCACGCTGTGCCAACCTGCAGACCTGTGATCAGGGAAGTACCGTGAACGCGAAAGCGCACTGTCACAACGGTCGTCGAGTCCTAGGCGCCAGCTATCGGCGCATGCATACCCGACCGCCGTCGTTTTCCGAGGCGAAGGCTTGCAGGGTAGCCCGTGTTTCGGCCTAAGGTTCCGGCAGACTCTCTGCAGCGACTTGGATGGCGCGGAATCGTCTGCGGGCTTTTCTGCTTCAGCGCGCCATGCAAATCAGCCCACAGAGATCAGTCTTATGAGAAGCTGATCCATGTTTCACTCCACGATGGCCTAAGCCCTCATGCTTACCAGCCTCGAAACGCCTTCAAGTCCGCAGCCACCGCCGCAGCAATGGCTGCGTGCGTTGCCAGCGTCGGGTGCAGGCCCTCGTGGGTCGTGCCGGGGTTCATCGCCACGGTGCCGTCGCTCCAATAGTTGGAGCGGATGGCGAAGCCGGGGTAATGGGCATTCACTTCGGCCACACCAGCGTCGATGCCGGTGTTTGTCGCAGGGAAATACGCCTGCCACTCCGAAACCTTCGCAGCAATGTAGGCTGGAGTGAGGCCGGGCGTTACGAGACCAGCAGCGTAGGCGTCTTCGGGCACCGTGTAGGGTGCTTCGATCACTACGAGGCGGCGACCTTGGGCGGCCAGTTGCTTGCCAAGCATGCCGATTTGGTAGGCCACGATGTTGTGCTTGTCGGTCGTGTTAAAAACACCTTCACCCTCGCCGTCGTTACCACCGAGGTGGATGATGACGGTATCAGCCTGGATGGCTGCAGCGTGCTGCACCAGCGTCAGGCCGCCCCATGCCAACACGTCGCTGGCGGGGTCGGTGGCGTAGCTCTTGCGATAGCCGTTGACCATACCGGTGAGCGTGCTTCCGCCAAACTGCTGCGCGTCGTAGCTGGAGGCGCCGCTGGCACCGAAGATACGCCACGCCAGATCGTAGAGGCTGGGGTGTGCACCATGAGCCGGGTAGCTTGTGAACTGAGAAATTGGGCCCGTACCCAAAGGTGCGCCAGCAGCGGTAGTGGGATTGCCACCGACGTTGCCTCCGTCCCCGATGGAGTCGGTATAGACAGCGATCTTCTTGGGGATCACTTGCGCATGCAGCAAGCTGCCATGCGCCAGCAGCAGGACCGACACTGCTGCGGTTGCGGCAAGACGCAGCAGAGCGGGCAATAAGGGACGACATTGTGCAATGTTCATAACAGCTCCTCAGTGGTGGTGGCTCGGCGCCGCGATGGGCGGGCCTGGGCAGGAAGTGCGCGGGACGATGGTTCGCTGCACGGCGCACCCGCCCGCGGCGAAGCCGACTTTTGTCATGTCGGCATATGGCACTTGATCAGGTGCCAATCCGAGTGACGTCATGGGGGTTGCCCACCCACATCGTCCCGGCGGCCGGGCTTGTTAAGTACAAGCGCAGTCCTACCAGCGCGCCCATCCAGACGCAGGGTAGTTCTGCTCGGCATGTCCAATCACTGCAGCCACAGTCGACAAGTTGCCGACGGCGACCAACCGGCGGGCTGTGTGCCACTGCGTGTCGGAGATGGTGGGTGCAGCTGTGTTGTCACCCAGTACGGACATCAACGCCAGTTCGTTCGGCGATCCCTGGCGCCGGCTCGCGTAGACGCGGGTAAATTCGTGCGCATAGAACGCCATGCACGTACCTTGAGCCGGCTGCTCGATCGCATCCGCGCGGTCACAAAGTGCAATCGCGTGACCACTCCGCTCAAAGTTATCGTTCCAGACCCATTGCTTGATATCGTGACTGACGCTAGGTCCGGTCGACCCTAGCAGTGGCTGAAAATTCACTCCGTCGACGCTGTAGTAGGCATAGCGCAAGAAGTTGGCATCCACAAAAGCCACCGGCAGTTCCGACAGGGCTTTGACCAGGTCAGGAGATGCCGGGCCGTCCTTGCGAATCGACATGTCCACGACCATCGCTTCGCGCGGTACCGCAATGCCGTCGCCCAACGTCACGCCGAATGCCATGTCGTACGGAGCAACGCCTGGCTGCCCGCCATTGCAGGTACCGGAGAGGCCCGGTTCGTCATAGAGCAGTGGATCGATTCCGAGCAGGATGCCGTTGCTGGCCGGGGTTCCGAGCTGGGCGCCATTCCAATTCGGAATCGAGCCCGTCAGCACTGAGGTGCGCCCTGCGCAATCACCACCCTGCGTCGGGTTGTAGTTGTTGCCTTGGCTACTGCGGCTTGTCATCTGAAAGTCTGCGCCGGCGTTGTCGTGGGGCACCACCTTCCGGCCGGCGATCCACATGTTCGTGATCATCGGCGAGTTGGTTCCGTAGGGCGCTATGGCCTCGTTCAGTTTGATGCGGATGACACCGTTGTCCTTCTCGAACTCCTGGGCCGACGCAGCCACGGATGCGAGCAGTGCCACCGAAAGGAATATGTGCTTCATGCGAAAAATCTCCTGGTTGAGGTCAAGGTCGGTACTTCAGCAAGGCAAGCAATGCGGTAAATAAGGTGTTTCATCTGCATCAGTGGAACTTCAGCAGGGTTCACTTGCAATGTGCAAGGACAGCTCCATCGCGAGACGTCGCAGATCCCTCATCCTTATTCACGCGCGCAATCGCAATAACCGGCAAATAATGCAGCAGCTGCAACTGATGCAATATCATTTTTGATAGGTGCCCTTAAACAACACCGCCTAGCCACCCATTGCGATTGATTTGTATTAAGCAAGCTTCAATGGTTTCTGAAAAGGGCTGTTTGTGAGTGAAAGTATGCGGAAGTGTTCACTTACTGCATGATTGTGCTTATTGGCGCCATATCCTCATCACTAACACATGTGAGATTTTTGAATCGTTTAGTTGCAAAACAAATTAATGCTTACAAATTAACTTCGCCATACACCACAGCAAAGTGAATCGTTTCGTTTGTTGCAAATTTCGAATTATTGTCACATTCAAAAGCAAATAGGTTGTGTGCAAAACAGCAATCAACCTTCGCCACTGATACTAATTTGCATTTTGCTTTCCCTAAACAATACGATTCCGCCGAATACTGGTGAAAATTTGCGCGCTACAAAAGCAAATTGACTTCTCCGGTCAACTTATGCATAAGACCACATAGGTAGTTTTTAAGGTTTTCATCGCTGGTAGATATTGAAGAGATAGATTGCGACAAGACGTGAGCACATGTGAGGCCGCCCCACGCATGTGCTTGCTGAGTGATTTATCACCATCAACGGGAGGAGAGCCCAGTGTCAAACCCAACCCTTCGGCGAATCAGCTTCGCCTTGATCGCTGCCGCCAGCGCAGCACAAGCCCAGGAGGTCATCCCCGACTTCTATAAGGAGCCCGGGATCCAGCCCAACCGCGACGCGGTCAATCAAAGCCACCACGAAAGCATCGACCCCTTCACCGGCTCGCTGCAGCGGCACTACGTGGACATCCGAATTCCGGGCAATGGCGGCTTGGACCTCAAAGTCATCCGCTCATACAACAGCAGCAACGTCGACCCGGCCAGCGCCGGCCAGCCCAGAACCACGGCTGGGTGGGGTTGGACCATTCACTTCGGCCGCATCCTCAAAGCCCGCGAAGGCTTTCCGTGCTTCAACAAGAACGTGGAAACAGTCGCCGAGAACCCAGTGCTGGAGTTGCCGGACGGAAGCCGTCAGTTGCTCACCTTCACCAACCAGAACTCCCCCATGGCGCTGACCACTCAGCGCTGGCGGGCTGACTGCAACCCGGGTGGTGACGGTCTCATCGTTACATCGCCGGACGGGGTGGAGTACCAGATGACGCAGGCTCTGGGCTTTTCGTCTACCTCCTCGCCGGTGTACGAGTGGCACACCAAGAAGATCACGGACCGCAATGGCAATTCCATCACCATCAACTACGCCTCGGCCAGCAGCTCGGAGATCCGCACCGTAACAACCAGCGACGGGCGCTCACTGACCTTCAGCTACGACGGCGCGGGCAGTGCGATACCGCGCATCCGCTCCATCACGGGTGCGGGCCAGACCTACCAGTACAGCTATCAAGCATCTGGCATCAGCGGCATTTACCAGCTCACTCGCGTGGTGCGCCCCGACAACAACGACTGGACGTACGAGTACAACGGCAACAACGGAACGTCGGCGGGCAGCTACCTGATGCGCTCCGCGAAGACGCCTCAAGGCGGGACCACCAGTTACTCGTATGACTTCGAGTACTTCGACTCGCAATCCAACCCCGCGAGCCGCTCCAACGTGGTCAGCAGAAAGACCATGAGCACGGGCGGGACCTGGACTTTCAGCTACGCGCCCGGGGGAACGGGCTCGCTGGACACCACCACGGTATCGACACCCGCTGGAAGCATCGTCTACAAGCACTTCGGCCCGGGATATGCCGGCTCT
The DNA here is from genome assembly GCF_001424425.1 of Acidovorax sp. Leaf191. Classification (GTDB taxonomy): domain Bacteria; phylum Pseudomonadota; class Gammaproteobacteria; order Burkholderiales; family Burkholderiaceae_C; genus Acidovorax. The sequence goes on along the minus strand of NZ_LMPT01000018.1, from coordinate 3,990 downwards.
GGAAGTGTTTGGAAGGTGGGGCTTCTGGCCGAGAAGCGCATCGGCTCGGAGCAGGTGGAGCAATACGTGTGGGAAAAGCAGACCATCTCCAACGAGACGTATTTTCGGCCCGGTGCTTTTCTGACCAAAATTGACTATCTGCAGACCAACGCGCCACTGCTGGCGCAAAAGACCATCACCCGCAATGGTGCAACCTACCGCACCACGTTCAGCAGCTTCGACAACTACGGAAATCCTCGCACGGTGTCCGAGTCCGGGCCCAACGGTGGCAGTCGAACGACCACCATCAGCTACTACACCAACACCTCCAAGTGGATCATCAAGCAGCCTGAGAACGAAAGTTCCGCTGGGCACTCAGTCAGCCGCGATTTCGACAGTTCCGGCAATCTGACCAACGAGACCAAAGACGGCGTCTCCGTCAGCCGCACTTACGACGGAGAAGGCAACGTGAGCAGCACGACCTTTCCCCGTTCGCTGACACACCGGTACTCGAACTACATGCGTGGAGTGCCGCAAAGCGAGACGCAGCCCGAAAGCATTTCGATATCACGCCAAGTCAGCGATGCGGGCAACGTGACCTCGGAGACTGACGGCAACAGCCGCACGACCCGCTATGGGTATGACGATCTCAACCGGCTCACGTCGATCGATTTTCCGATAGGGAACAGCATCAGCATCAGCTACTCGGCCACCAGCCGGCAAGTCACGCGGGGATCGCTGTCCGAGACCACCTCGTACGACAGCTTTGGCCGGGTCACGGGCGTCACCCGAGGCGGCATTTCCAGAAGCTACACAGTGGATGCGTTGGGGCGTATCACCTTCACATCAGACCCGGACAGCTCATCGGGCCAGACCTACCGCTACGACATGCTCAATCGGCTGGAGGAGGTCCGCAACGCAGACGGTTCAACGCAGTCCATCTCGTATGGCTCGGGCTCCAAGACGGTGAGAAACGAGCGCAACTATTCCACCAGCTACTCGTACCGCGCATACGGTGATCCTGACAGGACCTTCTTGATGGAAGTGTCCACACCGGACAGCAGTTCCAGCGTGCGCTATGACCGCAACAACAAGGATCTCATCACCTCTGCGACCCAGGATGGCTGGACACGCAGTTTTGGCTACAACAGCAATGGCTACCTGACATCGGCGACTCACCCAGAGACCGGCACGACCACCTTTGGGCGCGATGCTGCAGGGAACATGACCTCCAAGAGCGTGGGCTCGGCCGGCTCGATCTCGTATTCGTACGACAGCCAGAACCGCTTGAGCACCATCAATTACCCAGGCTCAGCCCCCTCGGTTTCACATACCTACGACCGGCGTCATCGACTGCTCAGAACTACTTCCTCGGAGGCGACCCGGGACTTCACCTACGACGGCAACGGCAATCTCACCAAGGAAGAACTGGATGCTGGTGCAGTGAGCTGGCGGGCAGAGTATGGGTACAACGGCAACGACCAGTTGACCTCCGTCACCTACCCGCGCTCGGGCACCACGGTGAACTACTCGGTCAACACCTTGGGCAGGCCGACGGCCGTGTCGGGGTATGCGACATCGGTGTCCTACTGGCCGTCAGGACAGCTGCGCAGCATCACGTATGCGAACGGCACGCAATCGGAATACGGCCAGAACTCTCGCTTGTGGCCCAGTTCGTTCAGAACGTCGCGCTCGGGTTCATTGTTCACCAATGCGGCCTATACCTACGATGACGTGGGCAACCTGACCCGGATCAGCGACACCAGCGACGACAGCTACAGCCGCACCCTTGGCTACGACAACATGGATCGCCTGACCACGATGTCCTTCGGGGGTGGCTCCGGCTCCATCACGTACAACGGTGTTGGCAACATCACCCGCCAGACTTTCGATGGTGAGCAGTTGAACTATCAGTACAACAGCGACAACCGCCTGAGCGCACTTACGGCGACACCCAATACGCTGTCGACGACGTTCACCTACGACTCTTTAGGCAACATCGCGAGTGGGTCGGGCCGCACCTATACCTACGACTCCGTGCCCAACCTCACGTGCGTGAACTGCTCCACGCCCGCCACCAGCATCCAGTACGCCTACGACGGCGACCAGAAGCGGACATCGGTCACCAAGGCAGGCGTGAAGACCTACGAGTTCCACGGCGTGCACGGCAACCTGCTGGCGGAATACACGCCCGGCGTGCCCGGCAAGCTGGTGGAATACATCTACCTCAACGGCAAGCGCATCGCCCAGAAGGAGTCCGCACAATGATCACCGCATTGAAAACTGCTATGCGAACTTCCATGCCCCGCTTCGTGGCGCGTCTGGTGCTGATGCTCACCCTGGTGTTGGGCACGCTCGGCACGGCTTCTGCGCAGACCGTCACGTACTTCCACAACGATATTGCTGGCACCCCGATGCTGGCCACCGACGCTGCTGGCGCCGTGGTGTGGAAGGAGAACTATCTGCCCTATGGTTACCGCCAAGTGGCAGACCCGGCCAGCGGCGGAAACAAACTGTGGTTTACGGGCAAGGCGTATGACCCGGAGACGCAGCTGTCGTACATGGGGGCGCGGTACTACATGCCGCTGCTGGGGCGGTTTACCGGCATCGACCCTGTGGGGATTGTTCCTGAGCAGCCGCACAGCTTTAACCGGTATGCGTATGCGAACAATAATCCGTACAAGTACGTGGATCCGGATGGAAAAATTGCGGAGACGGTTTGGGACGCCTTCAACATCGCTTTGGGATTTCAGAGCCTTGTTAGTAATCTGCGGGCAGGCAATTGGAGCGGTGCGGCAATGGATGGGTTTGGCATCGGCGTTGACGGCGCTGCAGCTGCAATCCCTTTGGTACCCGGTGGTGCCGGAGCAGCTATCTCCGCTCATAGAGCTGCAACTGCCGCTAAAGTCTTGGAAGACTCAGCCCTTGTCTGTCGCGGCGGAGAATGTAAAGCAGAAAATTTCGTGAAAGGTAGTGGTGTAAAGGAGGCTGCTGACGGTACGCTTAGTGGAGTTTCTACGCAAAGTAAGAATGGCGGCTCCGTTGCCGAACTTGCTCAACCATTCAAAAATAACCAAATTGGTATTACCACGGTGGGTGATATTAGACGTGCAGGTGGCAGGGTAACAGCCGATGGCAACAGCAAAAACCCTAATCATGCAACTGTTGATGGTTTGACGGGACAACAGCTTGAGAAGCTTTTTTCACCGACACGTCATAATCCTGTGCCTCCAGCACAACGTGGCAATTAATTTTTAAAAAATGATGACGCCCAGATTTTTAGTCGACTTTAACGAGATGCTAGAACCGGACCTAGTATTGCTAGCAAAAAAAGATGCAAGAACAAACTGGCTTGGCGAAACGGTTACCTTGAGGCCCGGAATGGCAGTTGATTTATTTATGGAGGACTTCAATGAGCGAGGCGACTCTGATAACTTGGTCGCCAGCGGCACGGTAGAAGAAAATAAATCTTCTGGATGGGGAGCGCACGTGAAATGGTGTTGCAGAATCAATTCTGACGGTATACGTCACGAGTCCGATGTTTAACGAGTCGGCAATTAAGAGGGGGTATTCTGGGCAATTAAATGTCGCATCCCGAATGATTGCATCGATCCAAAACGCTATCCACTCTTCATTGCCCGAGCGGTTCTGCAAGAGTTGATAGAGTCCTTGCAATCCACCCGGGGAGTGAAGCCATGTTGATTGCCCTGCACAAGAACGCTCGCACCAAGCCTGCCGTGCGTGCCGAGATTGCGGCCAGCAACGAGACTGCCAGTGTCCTGGCCCAGCGTTTTGGGATCACCGAGCAAACGGTCTACAAGTGGAAGAACCGCGAGGTCTTTGGGGACCGCTCGCACACGGCCCATCACTTGCAGACCGTGCTCACGCCTGCGCAAGAAACCGTGGTGGTGCATGTTGATTTCCATGCAACCGTAACCCACCATTTCCATCTCGATCTGACCCACCCTGGTTCGTGAGCTTCACGCTCACGTTGTGGATAAGTTCTTGGCT
>NZ_LMPT01000017.1 GCF_001424425.1 Acidovorax sp. Leaf191 | reverse complement strand
GAGCTGGTGGATCTGCAGGTTGGTGCCCTTGTCGGGTGGGGCTGGCTGCGCTGTACCAACTTTACTGAGCTTGCCGGTCACGCGGTAGATCAGCCGCCCAGCGCTGTCGTAGTGGTAGCGGCTGCGCACAGTGCCATGGCCTTGGCTTTGCGCGCCCATGCCGCTGTCCTGCGCATCGGTCTTCTCGATCAATTGGCCCGCTGCGTCGTAGCGGTAGCTTTGGGTGCGCCCATCGAACCCTGTTTCCTTAACCAGCCGGTCCTGGCTGTCGTAGGCGAAGCGAGTGACCGCATGGTTCTCGTTGACCAGCTCGGTCAGGCGCCCGGCCACGTCATAGCGCAGGTGCAGGCTCGCTCCCGCCTGGGTCTGCGCGGTGACGCGGCCCCACAGGTCGTGGTCGTAGGTGATGGTGGTGGTCTGCACGGAGACACCGGGAGCTTTGGATCCGGGGTTTGCCAGGGCGCCCAAGGTGGTGGCCTGCACTTGCTGGTTGGCACCCCAGCTGTATTGCACCAGGGTGCCATCTGCCTGGGCGGTCTGCTGCAGTCGGCCCATGATGTCGCGCTGGTGGCGTGTGCGTTGGCCCAGGGCGTCGGTCTCTTCGATGAGCTCGCCCCAGGCGTCGTGCTGCCAGCGGCTGGTCTGGCCCGAGCAGTCGGTGTAGCTCGCGAGCTGGCCGATGGCGTTGTANTCGGTCTCTTCGATGAGCTCGCCCCAGGCGTCGTGCTGCCAGCGGCTGGTCTGGCCCGAGCAGTCGGTGTAGCTCGCGAGCTGGCCGATGGCGTTGTAGCCCAGGGTCTTGCGACCGCCCTGGGGGTCTGTGATCGCAATGGGCTGGTCTACCCAGGCGCGGGCGTTGCCTGCGGCGGCGTGGGGTGGCCCCGGCAGGTACTCCAGTGCGGTGGTGAGGGCGATGTCGCCTGCGACCGCAGTGGTCTGCACCAGACGGGCCCAGGGGTCGTATTCGTAGTGGGTGTGGATGCCACTGGCGCTCGTGCTGTGCAGCAGCAGGCCGTCGGCGGCGGTGCCGGGCAGGCCCCAGCGCTGCTGGCTGCTGCGGCCGTCGGGCCCTTGCACCCCGAGC
>NZ_LMPT01000016.1 GCF_001424425.1 Acidovorax sp. Leaf191 | reverse complement strand
GGAGCTGGTGGATCTGCAGGTTGGTGCCCTTGTCGGGTGGGGCTGGCTGCGCTGTACCAACTTTACTGAGCTTGCCGGTCACGCGGTAGATCAGCCGCCCTGCGCTGTCGTAGTGGTAGCGGCTGCACACAGTGCCATGGCCTTGGCTTTGCGCGCCCATGCCGCTGTCCTGCGCATCGGTCTTCTCGATCAGCTGGCCTGCCGCGTCATACCGGTAGCTTTGGGTGCGGCCGTCGAACCCTGTTTCCTCAACCAGGCGGTCTTGGCTGTCGTAGGCGAAGCGAGTGACCGCATGGTTCTCGTTGATCAGCTCGGTCAGGCGCCCGGCCACGTCGTAGCGCAGGTGCAGGCTCGCGCCCGCCTGGGTCTGTGCGGTGACGCGGCCCCACAGGTCATGGTCGTAGGTGATGGTGGTGGTGGTCTGAACTGACGCGGGGGAGGACCTCGCTGCGGGGTTTGCCAGGGTGCCCAGCGTGATGGCCTGGACTTGTTCGTTGCTGCCCCAGCGGTATTGCACCAGGGTGCCGTCCGCCTGGGTCGTCTGCTGCAGTCGCCCCATGGCATCGCGCTGGTGGCGTGTGCGTTGACCCAGGGCATCGGTCTCTTCGATGAGCTCGCCCCAGGCGTCGTGCTGCCAGCGGCTGGTCTGGCCCGAGCAGTCGGTGTAGCTCGCGAGCTGGCCGATGGCGTTGTAGCTTCGATGAGCTCGCCCCAGGCGTCGTGCTGCCAGCGGCTGGTCTGGCCCGAGCAGTCGGTGTAGCTCGCGAGCTGGCCGATGGCGTTGTAGCCCAGGATCTTGCGCCCGCCCTGGGGGTCTGTGATCACCATGGGCTGGTCTACCCAGGCGCGGGCGTTGCCTGCGGCGGCGTGGGGTGGCCCCGGCAGGTACTCCAGTGCGGTGGTGAGGGCGATGTCGCCCGCGACCACGGTGGTCTGCACGAGGCGTGCCCAGGGGTCGTATTCGTAGTGGGTGTGGATGCCACTGGCGCTCGTGCTGTGCAGCAGCAGGCCGTCGGCGGCGGTGCCGGGCAGGCCCCAGCGCTGCTGGCTGCTGCGGCCGTCGGGCCCTTGCACCCCGAGCAGGTGGCCCTGGCCGTCGTAGCGCCAGTGGGTGGTGCGCCCGAGAGCGTCGGTGGCGGCAATGCGCCGGCCTGCGCTGTCGTACTGGTAGTGTGCTTCGCTGCCGTCCGGGTGCACCTCGCGGGTGATGCGCTTGAGGCCGCCGGTGCCTTCGTGGTGGTAGCGGGTCACGCGCTGCAGGCTGTCGCGCACGGTGGTGCAGCTGGCGGCCCGCGGGTCCTGGGGGTGGGCGTCTTCGTAGTCGAAGTAGTAGCTCAGGCCTTCTTCGTTGTGGTGTTCGGCCACGCGGGCGCCGGGGCGCGGCGGTGGGTTGCCGARGTTTGCACTGGAGCGCTGGCCTTCGACCTGATCTTCGTAGACGTAGGTGTGCTCGGGGCCGCTGCCCACGCGGTGGGAGATCATGCGGTGGGCGCTGTCGTAGGTGAACTGGCGGATGCGCCGGCCGTCGCGGGCGTGCACGGCGATGAGATCGCCCAGGGGGCTGTAGTGGTAGCGCACCAGGGGGATGGGGTCGTGCCGCTGTGTGCCCGCACCGTAGCCTGAGCCTGAGCCAGAACCCGCATGCTCGGGGTCGTGCGGGTTGTAGGTGCAGTCCACGCCCACAAGGCGTAGGCCGCTGTCGGGGTTCAGGCCCGGCAGGGTTTGCGGCGGTGCTGTGGCGGTTGCTGCGTCTGCGGCGCCGCTGGGTCGGTTGTACAGGAGTGCATAGCGCCGGCCCGCCCCGTCGGTGATGCCTTGCAGGCGTCCGTGCTCGTCGTGCTGGTAGTGCTGGCTGCGCCCGTAGGCGTCGATGAGGCCGATGAGCCGGCACGGGCCATGGCCTTGCACCTTGAAGAGCCAGACGGTGCGCCCGCCCTGGGTGGCCGCCAGCAGGTAGTTGGGGTCGGCCTTGGCGGCAGCGGGCACATGGGCCCAGCGCTGTTGCCGGTGCCAGGGCAGGAGCTCTTCTGCGGTGTTGGGGTAAGGGTTGGCGCCGGTAGTGGGAACGGGAGGATTCTCGGTATTACCAGCCAGGGCAGACAAGGCCTGCGCCACCCCCATGCCGCCTCCGCGCATCAGCAGCAGGCCTTCGCTGTCGCTGTGCAGCGTCTGCCCAGGCTCCAGGGCTTCGTCGAACGTGATGACCCGCCCGCCCGCATCGCGCAGCAGGGTCTGTGTGGCTTGGAGCTCGATGCTCAGCTCGTGCGGCAGCTTCCAGCCGTAGCCCAGCAGCCCGCAGTCGCCGCCGTGCTCTGCGTTGACGTAGCTGCTGTACTGGCGCTGCCACACCAGCGGCATGGGGCCGGGCAGGGCAAAGTCGTAGCCCAGCAGCCCGCAGTCGCCGCCGTGCTCTGCGTTGACGTAGCTGCTGTACTGGCGCTGCCACACCAGCGGCATGGGGCCGGGCAGGGCAAAGTCCAGGTCTTCTGCGCCCACCAGCACCTTGGCGCCCAGCGTGGGGTTGACGGGGCTGCCGATGGCCTTGCCGCCCGGGCAAGTAGAGCAGGCGATGCCCCCTTGCGAGCCGATCAGCACGGTCAGCGATCCCTGCGTGATCGGCCCTCCGTGCTTTGTCAGATCTCCCAGCCTTGCTGCCGGCTTGCCCATGGTGATTCCCTCTTCTCTTTATTTATGAATGAATGAATGTGTTTTTTTGGCGCACCGCGCTGTGCGTGCGCACCCGTTTGCCGCCATGCTTGTGCAGCAAACAAAGGGTGCGCCAGCACAGCGCAATTCAAATCAGCTCAGCAATTGAGCTTGTCGAGCGGTGACAGCACTTCGATCTGGCCTGGCGTGAGCTTGATGGTGCTGCTGCCGCAGGTGAGCAAGATCTCGTCCTTGGCGTTGAGGTGGATCTTTTTGGACTCCAGGAAGATCTGGGTCGCATCGTCCTTGGCGTTGAGGTGGATCTTTTTGGACTCCAGGAAGATCTGGGTCGCATC
>NZ_LMPT01000015.1 GCF_001424425.1 Acidovorax sp. Leaf191 | reverse complement strand
GTGGCGGTGTTCAAGCTGGAGGCGGGGGGGCAGCAGCGCAGCGCGGCCCCGCCATCGACATCGTCATCGACACCACCAGCGCGCCATTACACCGCTGCGTCCCCCGTGCCCGCACCCGCGGCCCGCAAGACCCTGTCGAGCACGGCAGCCGCAGCGCCTGCAGCGCCCAAGCTGGCCGCCCGCAGCAGCAGCAGCAGCAGCCCGGCCAAGCCTGCGGGCGGCGCATCACCTGCCGCCAGCCTGCCTGCACCCAAGCCCGCGGCCAAGGCGGGACCGAAGCCAGCGGCCGCACCGGCCAGGGCGCCCGCGCCGGCAGCGGGTGGGGACGATGACTGGGAGAGCTTTTGAGGGGCCGGCCCAGCAGGCCCGCCCCAAAGGCTCACCCTGAAATCCAGGAAAAATAGCTGCTGCCGCTTGCTGGACAAGCGGTAGCAGCTATGAAAAAAGAAGCACGCGGGAGAAGGTTCTCCGCGTGCTTTTTGTTTTTTGTTTTTTGTTTTTCAGAACGGTGGCGTCAGGAATATGGGGGGCTTCGGGTCCATGCTGCCTGCCCCACGCCTCACCGCTCGGGGTCGGGGTAGACCAGCTGCAGCCCCGGCAGGGTGGGGCGCTGGAACCGTTGCCATGCACCCTCTTGCGGCTGGGCCAGGCGGTCGGCCACGGCCCACCAGGCGCTGGGGTTCAGGCCGATGCCGAAGTGGCTGGCCACCACCTCGATGTTCTCGGTGTGCGGGTTGTGCGCGGCCGGCGCCTGGATGCTGCCGCGCCAGGCCACCACGCCATCGCTGCGCGAGTAGATGCTGGTGGTGGGCACCGGGGGGGCTTCAGGCAGGTTGTAGTTCTCGGTCTCGCGTTCGATGTCGCGGCCGCTGGCGAACTGGTAGATGCGCCAGGCGTTGGTGGACCGGTGGTGGCCGGCAAACGGCGTGCCCAGCGTGATCACGCAGCGCACCCGGTCCGGCATTTCCTTGGCCAGTTCGCGGGCGTACACGCCGCCCAGGCTCCAGCCCACCAGGCTCACCTTGCGGCCGCTGGCGTCGCTGGCCGCCTGCAGTTGGCGCTTGGCGTTGTCCAGCACGCCGTCGCGCGGGCCCAGGTTCAGGCCCTGGCCCCATCCTTGCGTGCCGTAGTTGCGCGAATCGAGGTAGCGGCGCAGCGGGATGGTGGTGGCGTCGCCCGCCGTGAGCCCAGGGAACACGATGACCGTGTGGCCGTCGCCCCGCGGGGCCCGCTGCAGCACGGGCCAGGCGGGCAGCACAGCGCCGAATTCCCACGGCGCGCGCAGCTCCAGGGCCAGCAAGGGCAGCCCGGGTGGCGGCAGGTGGGCGGGGTCGCCGGACTCTTGGTTCTTGCTGAAAAATGGCATCGGGTGGTGCTTGCGAAGGGGTGGGACGGCGGGTGCGAGGACGTGCCGTGACGGTAGCATTTTTTTGTGCCGAGACGGGCCGCGCGCATGGAGCCAGCTCTCCAAACGCACACCGGCCATTGGGTGCGCCAGCGAGACGTGTTCAGTCAGTTATGCCAAATAGTGCTGGCTGATGAGTGTTCGCCGCTATATGGTGGGGCAACAACATTTCAATCCTTGCTTTCAACGAGGAGTACCCGAAGATGCACCGCTTGAACATTTCCACCCGCCTTGCGGCAGCATTTGCTGCCATGGTGCTGCTGCTCGCAATCCTGGGGGGTGTGGCGTTGGCGCATTCGGCCAGCCAGCGCGCGTCGCTCAACGACATCGTCACCATGCGCATTCCCATCACCAAGGCGATGGGCACGCTGACCGATGGGGTGAATGTGCAGGCCATCCAGTTCCGCAACCTGGCGCTGTTCGCGTCCGAAGACATCATCAAGCAGTCGCTCGAGCGCGTGGCCGCTGCGCGGGCGTCGATCGCCAAGGAAATGCCGGTCATCGTCAGCCTGATCCGCTCTGACAAGGGCAAGGAGATCCTGGCACGCATGCAGCAAAACCGCAGCAGCTTCCTGGCGCTGGGCGACGAGTACATCGGCCTTGTGCAAAAGGGGCAAAAGGACGAGGCCCTGAAACTGCTGGAGGAGCGCCTGCGCCCCACCCAGCGGGCCTACCAGGCCACCATCCAGGAGCAGGTCGACTTCCAGGCCCAGGTCACCGCCGATGCGGGCGAGCGGGCCGAAGCCGCCGCCAGCGCACTGCAGCGCGATGTGCTCATCGCCGGGGCTGCGGCCATTGCGCTGGCGATCTTTCTGGCCATCACCATCATCCGGTCCATTACCCGCCCGCTGGCCCAGGCGGTAGAGGCCGCCGACCGCGTAGCCAGCGGCGACCTGAGCGGCCACATCCACGCGCAGTCCCAGGACGAAACCGGCCAATTGCTCAGCGCGCTGCAGCGCATGCAGCAAAGCCTGGTGAACACCGTGAGCACGGTGCGCGGCAGCGCAGAAGGCGTGGCGTCGGCCAGCTCGCAGATCGCCTCGGGCAACAACGACCTGTCGGC
>NZ_LMPT01000014.1 GCF_001424425.1 Acidovorax sp. Leaf191 | reverse complement strand
CAGCGACCCCGCCAGCGCAGCGCCCCTCATCGGTGGCCTGCGGCAACGCCGCTACACCTACGACAGCCTGGGCCAGCTCGTGGGCATCCAGACGCCCACCCACGCAGACGCGTACCAGTACGACGCCCGCCAACGGCTGACCGGGCAGCACAGCGCCAGCGCCCAGGGTGAGCAGCAAGCGCGCTGGAGGCTGGACCCGGCGGGCAACCGGCTGCCCGACCCAGTACCCGGCAAGCACCCGGGCGGCAACACCGCCGCCGGCGCCGACTGGACCGCCCAGGTCCAGCAGCACCTGCACGACCCACGCTTTAACCTGCTGCAGCCACAGCCCAGCGCGGACAACCCTGCCACAGAGCACGTGGAGCGCTGGCGGGACAACCGCATCGGCTGGAGCCAGGGGGCAGGTGACGAAGGTGCCACCCACTACCGCTACGACGACTGGGGCAACCGGATTGAAGCCCGCCATGGCGATGGCAGCACCACCGCCTTGCACTACGACGGCCTGCACCAATTGCGGCAGGTTCTCCAAACCAATGCCCAAGGACAGGTGAAAAGCAAAACCACGTACCGCTACGACGCGTTCGGGCGCAGAGTGAGCAAGGTACACCAACAGACCGGCCAAGACAGCCAGTCCACCCACTACGGCTGGGATGGAGACCGGCTGGTGCACACCCAGTCCCACGGGCAGATCCACCACACGGTGTACGAGCCGGGCAGCTTCGTGCCATTGCTGCAGGTACAGCGCAGCCAACAAGGGCACACCAATCCCGTCAAAACACTGCTCGCCCTGGCCGGCAGCGAGGACCCAGAGCAAGACCTGCAGCATGGCGACAAGGAAATGCTGCGCCAGGCATTGAAGGAGGTCCTGCAGCCGGGCTTCCAGCTGTCCGCCTTGCTGCCGCAAGACATGCGAGACCAAGTGCAAGAGTCACTGCAGTTCCTCAAGAAAGCACAAACTCACAGCGAGGAGGCCCACCCGTTGGCCATCCGACACTTCGTGACGGACCACTTGGGAACACCCATTGCGCTGGTGAACGCGAACGGGGATCAAGCGGGAGAAGTGAGCTGGGCGGCCCGGTACGGCGCCTGGGGCGAGATCGAGCAGGAGTACAACCCCCACCGCATCCATCAACCCATCCGTTTGCAGGGGCAGCAGCTTGATGCGGAGACCGGGCTGCATTACAACCGCTTTAGGTACTACGACGCCCAGGTGGGCCAGTATGTGACTCAGGATCCGATTGGACTTAGTGGGGGAGCTAATAATGCCTTATATCCGGTAAATCCCATTACTTATTATGATTCATTAGGGCTGCTGGGGGAATGTTCAGGAGGTGGGTGCGCTTCTGCCACCACCTCTTTTTTAGGATCGGCAGCATCGGCTGTTAAAAATGCTTTTCCCCAGTCTAAGGATGAGTGGGCAGACTATTTGGGTAAACAGGCAGATTATTTTGGAGCAGCGGCTGTCGGAATGACATATTCTGGCGTGCTCGCTCCAGCGGCTCCGGTGGCTGCGGTAATTGGAGCAGCTGCCGATGCGGGATCCAAAATGCTTAAACCACCGCCAAATATTGTTCATGCGAGTGATACTGTCATTGATATAGCTGGCGCTGGAGCTCCCGGTGGTTTTTTTAAAGACGTGGCTTTGACGGCTATCAAAAAAACTATTTCTATCGGCGCGGATGCTACTGCATCATCTATGCCTGCTGCTTCGCCGTCCGGCTCTCCTAAATCGTGTAAAAAATCAGATTATCAATAGTTATGAGCCCTCAAAAAGAAATTCATGAAAATGTTGTCGGCGGTCGCTATTATTTTGTAATTTTGGTGGCTGTTTTGGTTTTGTTGAATGAATTTGTGCCGTTTGTGAATTTGGTAGCATTGCTTGTAATATTTGCATTTTTATCAATAATTCTTTATTCGAATAGAAAAATATCTTCTAATAATTTGGGTGCTGTTGCGATACTTCATATGGTTTTGATCGTTGGGATGATTGGATTTTATGATTATCTTTCGGGTGCATTCGGAAGGCTGATTTTTGTGTTGAATTTTGCGCTTGGTTCTGCATGCGCTTTGTCTTGCTACGGGCTGTATTTCAATGCAAGGGGTGGAAAATAGTCATTTTTTGCGTGATGCGGTAGCGGTATTAAGATGGCGTTGGATAATCTCGTTGAGATTTGATCGCATGCATTCAGCAGCATGATGGACGAAAGTCTTCTAGGTGGTGCACGTGTGTCACATGCACACGCGGTTCAACGAAATATCCACACACACTTCGTATTACCCGGGCGGCTTCGTGCCACTGCTGCAGATAAACCGCAGCGAGCAATGCCACACAAACCCCGTCGAATGCCCGCGGGCCATGGTGGGCAGCGACGACCAGGAAGTGGTGCTGCCGCCGGGCTTTCATCTGTCCAACTTGCTGCCGCAAGACATGCGAGAACAAGTGCAAGAGTCACTGCAACTCCTCAAGAAAGCACAAACTCACACCGAGGATGCCCACCCTTTGGCCATCCGGCACATCCTCACCGACCACCTGGGCACACCCATTGCGCTGGTGAATGCCAACGGGCAAGCCGCAAGACAGGTGAGCTGGACTGCCAGGTACAGCGTTTGGGGGATCGAGCAGGAGTACAACCCCCACCGCATCCATCAACCCATTCGTTTGCAGGGACAGCAGCTTGATGCAGAGACCGGACTGCATTACAACCGGTTTAGGTACTACGATCCCGGGGTGGGGCAGTATGTAACTCAGGATCCGATTGGTTTGCTAGGAGGAACTAATGGATCTTCTTATGTAGACCATGATTCACTGAACTCCGTTGATCCTTTGGGCCTTTTCGACCTTAAAAATAGAGGTCCGGTAAACTTCCCAACTAGACCTGGTCCGGGACAAAAGAGTATGTGTGCAACAGCTGAGTGCGCAGCTGGACTGCCACCTGCCAACTCGAGCAAACCCGAACTCCCACCCATTCAAGTTAAACCCACCTCTGGTATGACTTGTTCATACCGTGGAGGAGTCGGCCCTATAGGCGCGACAGTTGAATACAACAATGAAAACGGAGTTCAGTATGTTGGCGTGGGTCCGCAAGCTGGTTTGAGTGCAAGTTGCACTGCAGCAGGCCAAGAGTTAGTGGTTGGGAGTGGTCCTAAAGGAATAATTATCCAGGGCAACGCGTCGGCTGGAAATGGAATGTTGGGCATATCAGCTAAGGCAGCTGGGGGAGTGGGCGGGCTGTCTGGGAAGATTTCTCCAGGCGTAGGTACCGTTGGAGTATCAACAGGAGTTACGATTGGGTATAAGCCATGAATGATAATTCCATGCAGATTTTGGTGTGGATTGTTTTTTTTATAGCAATAGTGGGAATGGTACTTTGTCAATTTTTATTTCAAGAGCTGCAACGGGACTATCCTGATGAATTTATAAAAATTGGTTCCCCTCATATTATATTAAATAATACGCCGGGCAATAATTGGAAATTTACAAAATGGATTGCTGCAAATAACGGCAAAAAATTTGGTAAAAAAATCCGTGCTATTATAATTTCTATAAAAATAACAATCTTGATTGTTTGGCTTTACTTTGTGGGCGGATGTGGTTATTTGATCTTAAGGCTTGGCGGTGATGCTTGATTAATTCCGTTTGGAAATATAATTTTATTAAGATGCTTAAGGTGTCTATCCTTGCGCATCCGCTGCGCTCGTGAACGCGAACGGCGATCAAGCGGGAGACGTAAGCTGGGCCGACAGGTACGGCGCCTGGGGCGAGATCGAGCAGGAGTACAACCCCCACCACATCCATCAACCCATCCGCTTGCAGGGGCAGCAGCTTGATCAGGAGACGGGGCTGCACTACAACCGGTTCAGGTACTACGACCCAAGGGTGGGGCAGTATGTGAGCCAGGATCCTATTGGGTTGATCGGAGGACTAAATACGATAGCTTACCCAAGGGATCCTTTGAGTTCTGTAGATCCTCTAGGCCTCAATCCAATGGGCGCGCCTTCCAAAGGCCCCGATATTGGAACAGCAAAAGGCATATTCGATAAAATCTCTGACGCTCTTGATTGGAAGGAGAACAAAGAAATTGGGCGTCAGGTGAAAATTGATCAAAATGCGCTGATGTGTAAGGCAGAAAAAGAAATTGCAGATAAAGTCAATAGAGATGAGCTTACCCCTGAAGCAGTTAAATTGGCTTTGGCTGCAAAAGAGACCTCAATCTATGCCGCTGGTCCGGTGTCGGCAGCTGTGGAAAGTGCGTCAGATGGCCCAATCGCCAAGTCCGCAAAAGCTCTGGGATACGCAACGGCACCTGCAAAAAATTGTGCTGCTTTATTGGCTCCTCCAAGTGCACCAATAATTGAATTTTTCAAATAATGACGAAATTTAATGCATTTTTCTTTGTGAGTTTTTTTGTTTGGATTGTAGGTGTGGCAGCCATTGTTTTTGGTAGTGAGAAAACGTTCTTGGTTTCATGGGTAATGCAAATAGTTGGCATTTGGGCAATCGGCTGGATTTTTCTAATGTTAATTTCAAGAAAAATACTTAATATCTATAAATTGAATAAGCAGAATTTTAGGATTGCAGTATTTGCAGTTATTTTTTGTTTTTACCTGATATTCCCTGCGGGAACTATGTTGGAAATCATTCTTTATAATTTTGGTTGGCAGGAGTTTTTTCATAATTTGAAGGGGCTTGAAAAGCCTGCTTTGAGCAGGTTTTTTAAGATGATTGCTATTGATGCTTTAAATATTTCTGTGTCGATATTTGTCAGTACATTTTTAATCCTACTGATTTCAAAATTGACATCCAAATATGGCAATATTGCAGAAACCTAATTCGTTGCGACATGAGCCCTATCTAGCCCAACACAAAGGGACATGTATGCGACGGCTGACCTGCCAACGGTCAGTTCAAGCAGTCTCGAACTTCCACCTGTTCAGGTGATCAGCGAACTGCAGGGCATCGGCCAGCTCGACTGGCTCAGCTACCGCTCGGGCCACGTGCACGGCGTGCTGCTCAACCAGATGCCCCTGGTGGCACTGGAGCGCGACAAGCTGCACCGCGAAGTGGGCCGCACCCTGCACCTGCTGCCCGGAGAGGGCGCCAGCCCGGAGCTCACACAAACCCGCCAGCTCGATCCCCTGGGGCGCCTGCTGCACCAGCGCTGGCAGGGCCTGCCCGGACCAAACAGCGCCCCCGCCAGCGCAGCGCCGCTCATCGGTGGCCTGCGGCAACGCCGCTACACCTACGACAGCCTGGGCCAGCTCGTGGGCATCCAGACGCCCACCCACGCAGACGCGTACCAGTACGACGCCCGCCAACGACGACAGCCTGGGCCAGCTCGTGGGCATCCAGACGCCCACCCACGCAGACGCGTACCAGTACGACGCCCGCCAACGGCTGACCGGGCAGCACAGCGCCAGTGCCCAGGGCGAGCAGCAAGCGCGCTGGAGACTGGACCCGGCGGGCAACCGCCTGCCCGACCCAGTACCCGGCAAGCACCCGGGCGGCAACACTGCCGCCGGCGCCGACTGGACCGCCCAGGTCCAGCAGCACCTGCACGACCCGCGGTTTAACTTGCTGCAGCCTCAACCCACCACAGACAGCCCGGCCACAGAGCAGGTAGAACGCTGGCGGGACAACCGCATCGGCTGGAGCCAGGGCGCAGATGACGAAGGCGCCACCCACTACCGGTACGACGACTGGGGCAACCGGATTGAAGCCCGCCATGGCGATGGCAGCACCACCGCCTTGCACTACGACGGCCTGCACCAGTTAAGGCAAGTCACACAGACCGACCCGCAAGGACAGGTGCAAAGCAAAACCACCTACCGCTACGACGCGTTCGGCCGGCGGGTAGGCAAAGAGCACCACCCGAGTGGGCAGGAAAGCCAAGCTACCCACTACGGCTGGGATGGGGACCGGCTGGTGCACACCCAATCCCACGGCCAGATCCACCACACGGTGTACGAGCCGGGCAGCTTTGTGCCCTTGTTGCAGATCGAGCGCCACAAAGATGGGCAGACCAACCCGGTCAAAACACTGCTGGCCCTGGTCGGCAGCGGCGACTCGCCAGCGCAAGAACCAGAACTGCAGCGCCGCGACAGAGAGATGCTGCACCAGGCACTGAAGGAAGTGCTGCAGCCTGGCTACCAAGCGGCGACTCGCCAGCGCAAGAACCAGAACTGCAGCGCCGCGACAGAGAGATGCTGCACCAGGCACTGAAGGAAGTGCTGCAGCCTGGCTACCAGCTGTCCACCTTGCTGCCGCAAGACATGCGAGACCAAGTACAAGAGTCGCTGCAGTTCCTCAAGAAAGCACAAACTCAAACCGAGGATGCCCACCCACTGACCATCCGGCACTTCGTGACGGACCACCTGGGCACGCCCATTGCGCTGGTGGACGCGAACGGAGATCAAGCCGGAGACGTAAGCTGGGCCGCCAAGTACAGCGCCTGGGGCGAGATCGAACAGGAGTACAACCCCCACCGCATCCATCAACCCATTCGCTTCCAGGGGCAGCAGCTTGATCAAGAGACGGGGCTGCATTACAACCGGTTCCGGTACTACGATCCCAGCGTGGGGCAGTATGTGACGCAGGATCCTATCGGATTATTAGGAAATAATAACTTGCACGTCTATCCGCATAAACCAAATCAGCGGTCGGATCCTTTAGGCCTGATTGATATTTACGGTGGGGGCGCAAGGGACGGGACGACAGGAATAGTGAAAAATTTTGCCCAAAGTCAAGAGGGAGCGAAATACTTTGAGTGGGATCAGCGCCGCGAGATTGTGGATCTTATTAACAACCAGCCGGAAGGCGAGCCCATCAACTTAATAGGACACAGCTATGGTGGTGATACGGCGGCTTGGGCAGCAGTCGATTCATGCAAACCAATTAATTCATTAACAACTATTGACCCTGTAAGCAGGCAAAAACCAGACTACAACAAAGTCAAAGAAAAAGTCGGTACGTGGACGAATATTAATGCAGCCCCGGCAGAGACCAACTCCACAGACTTTATCGCAAAATTGGGTGGTAAGTGGGGCGAAGGGCCAAAAGAGGCCGCAACAACCTTCAAAAATGTGAATGCCAATCACGGGGACTTTCTGGGGATGTTAAAGGAAACTAATTCACCAAGCCAAAAATGAATAAAAATTTGTATTTTCCTCGGTGGATGAAAATCCTCTTTTGCATCGCTCTCTGTACATTTGGCGCATGCTCAACCAGATCACCGCAAAAATTCTCAACAAACAAATTTTCGATAAATTTTCCCGAAAATTTCCACATTGAGAGCAATAATGCTGGAACAATCTTTGCTGCCAGCAAATCCACAGATTCAGTAATTATTGTGGATTACGAAGATATCGAGAATAAAGAAAATCGTAATTTTTGCAATAATTTGCGCGAAGATTTCTTTTCTAAAATTACATCAAATCGAGAGTCATCAGAATTGTATGGCTTTTTTATCAAGCGGGACGGATATGATTTAGAAAACAAAGAGATTTTCGCATCTCTTGCCTTTTATTGCAAAAAAGGCATTGCGCTGCATATATCATATATATATAAATCCCCTTCCAGATACACTGATGAACTTTTTAGCAAGTTAATTCATGAGGTGAATTTTAAATAATCAAGATTTATTTAATATTATTGTTCGGATTGAGCGAAAATGTGGCGGCAATGTTGGTTGCGTAGGCTGGAGTGAATTTGGGCGATGGCGTGTGGAAGTCGGTTAGAAATTCCTTGGCGGCTTTTCCTCTTTTTGGTCGCGATACGTTCAATCTTCGCTGATGCAGTACGTCTTGACGAAATTGGAGCATTGGGCGATATTCTGGGTCCGTGGCGTAATCTCAGCGATCATCAAGTCGCTGAGCTCTGCGAAATTTTCGACATGTTGGATGATGCTCGTAAAACGGCAGTGCTCTCCGCGGTCGAAAATGGGGGTTATCATTGTGAGGGTTGGGCAGAAGAGTGGGATGGCATCCTGTCAAATCGATAGCATCGACAACTGTGCATTTGGTAAAATATAAGGTGAATAAAATTGCCAAAAATAATTTATGCGTTATTGTGTTTTGCTGCGCAGTCTTCTTTGATTTATTGGAATGTCTTCGGGGAATGTACAATTTCCGCAGTTGTTCTTGTTGGCGTCGTAGTTATTTTTTTGTTGATGCCCAATTTTTCCGACCTGAAAAAAGGGGTCCGGCGCGATGTCTTGCTCATCGAGGATGAAAACGAAAAAAGACCGTGATGCTTTTGCGTGGCACTAATTGAAAATGAAATTTTGCGAACACGCGCCAGCGGCATGAACAGCAAAGCGTAGGCAGGCAAGCATTGACCCAAAAATCCCCTATTTGATTCGGGTGCCACTTTTTTTCGTGACGGACGTCAGGGGCACTAAAGTGCCGACGCCGAAATCAACACGCGGCTACGTGATTTATCAACCCGCCCGCTCTGGGGCCGCAGATTTTGATGCGAACACTGGCTGGTCGAGCTTTGCTCCTGCGCTACCGCTCCAGCCAGTCCAGTGCGGCCGCTTCCCCCATCGGCATCGCCACCACATGCCCCTGAATCATGTCGCACCCCAACCCCGCCAGCAGCTCCACCTGCGCCTGCGTCTCCACCCCCTCCGCCACGGTCATGATCTGCAAGCTGCGCCCCATCTGAATGATCGCGGTGACGATGGCCACGTCATCCGCATTCCCCGGGGTATCCACCACGAACGACCGGTCGATCTTGAGCTTGTCGATCGGATACCGCTTCAGGTACGCCAGCGATGAATACCCGGTCCCGAAGTCGTCGATGGAAATCCCCACGCCCAGCGACTTGATGGCGTTCAGGGTGCTCAGCACGTCGCCGGTCTGGTGCATCAAGACCGACTCCGTCAGTTCGATCTCCAGGTACTGCGGCGCCAGGCCCGTGTCGCGCAGCACGGCGGCGATCTCACCGGCCACGTCGCGCTGGCGGAACTCCAGGGCCGAGAGGTTGACGGCCACGGGCACCATGGCCAGGCCCTGGTCCTGCCAGGCTTTGAGCTGACGGCAGGCCTCGCGCATCACCCAGCGGCCTATCGGCGTGATGAGGCCGCGCGATTCGGAGAAGGTGATGAACTCGTCGGGGCCGACCAGGCCGCGCTCGGGGTGTTGCCAGCGCACCAGGGCTTCAAAGCCTTTGAGCGAACCGTCGGCCAGGCACATCTGCGGCTGGTAGTGCAGCACGAAGGCGTTGGTCAGGATGGCGTCGCGCAGCTGGCGTTCCTGGCGCAGCACGTCGATGCCGCCGGCGTCCATGCCGGGGGCGTAGACCTGGCGGTTGCCGCGGCCGTTGTCCTTGGCGTGGTGCATGGCGGCGTCGGCGCAGCGCAGCAGTGCGTCGCCGGTGTCGGCATGGTCCGGGAACAGGCTGATGCCGATCGAGGGCGAGATGGTCAGCGGCACCTGCTCGACGGTGAAGGCGCCGTGCATGGCGTCCAGCAGTTGGTCGGCCACCTGCATGGCGTCCTCGGGGCCTTGCACGTCGGTGAGCACCACCACGAATTCGTCGCCGCCCAGCCGGGCCACCACGTCCGCGTCACGCACGCCCTGGCGCAGCCGTTCGGCCACGTGGCACAGCAGCTGGTCGCCGGCGCGGTGGCCCAGGGAGTCGTTCACGGTCTTGAAGTGGTCGAGGTTCACGAACAGCACGGCCGCGCGGCCATGGCGGCGGCGCGCCAGCGACAGCACCTGCGACAGCTGCTCCATCAGGAAGTGCCGGTTGGGCAGCTGCGTGAGCGGGTCGTGCAGCGCGATGAAGGCTTCGCGCTCCTGCGCCTGCTTGCGGGCGGTGATGTCGCGCACCACGACGATGCGGTAGTCCGCGTGGTGCAGCGGCATGGTCTTGCCCACCACTTCCACGGGAATGCCGTGGCCGTCCTTGTGGCGGATGATCACCTCGTACGGGTCTTCGCGGCCGGTGCGGGTGTAGTCGAGCGCTATGGACCGCCACTCGGGGCTGATGAAGTTGAAGATCGACAGACCGGTGACTTCGGCCAGTGCGTAGCCCGTCAGCCGGGTGAGCGCCTCGTTGCCGTCGGTGATGATGCCGTCGCGGTGGAACACGATGGCCTCTTCGGTGGCCTCGGTGAACTTGCGCATGCGCTCTTCGCTTTGGCGCACGGTGCGCTCGGCGCGCCAGCGCTCGGTGATGTCGGTGATCAGCACGAACGAGCCCACCTGCAGGCGCGCATCGGCGCCGAAGTGCGGGATCAGGTTGACCTCGATCATGCGCATCTCGCCGTTGGGCAGGGTCTGCTCGCGGGTGTACTTCACGTGCTCGCCGCGCGTGGAGCGCTCGACATGCGGCTCTATGGCCGCCCAGGCCTTGTCGCCGATGGCCTCCTGCACCGTGAGGCCCAGGATGGAGTCGGTGCTGTGGCCGTTGTAGGCGGCATAGCCCTGGTTGGCAAAGCGGCAGCGCAGCGCGGGCACGTCGAAGTACGCCATCAGCGCGGGCACCGAATCGGCGATCAGTCGCAGCAGCGAGTCGCTCGCGCCCCCCTGGCCTGCTGGTGCATTCGCTGTGGCGTTGTTGGAATGTGGCATGTCCCACCCGTGCTTTGACTGACCGTTATAGCCGATCCTCCTGCGGCGCCGCGCGGGTAGTTGCCCGGATGCTGCACGCCATGGAAGGGGCCCGGTAACCCCGCCCGCAAGGCCTGGGCCGGATAATCGGGGCATGACCTCCAAAGAAAACCAAGCCGGCACTGATTTCAGCACGCTGGCGCTGAACCCCGCCATGCTGGCCAACCTGCAGCAGCTGGGCTACACGCAGATGACCCCCATCCAGGCCGCCAGCCTGCCGCCCGCGCTGCTGGGCAAGGACCTGATCGCCCAGGCCAGCACCGGCAGCGGCAAGACCGCCGCGTTTGCGCTGGCGCTGCTGGCCAACCTCAACCCCCGCCGTTTTGCGGTGCAGACCCTGGTGCTGTGCCCCACGCGCGAGCTGGCCGACCAGGTGACGACCGAGATCCGCCGCCTGGCGCGCGCCGAAGAAAACATCAAGGTCGTGACCCTGTGCGGCGGCGTGCCGCTGCGCGGCCAGATGCTGAGCCTGGAGCACGGCGCGCACATCGTGGTGGGCACGCCCGGCCGCGTGATGGACCACCTGGAGCGCCAGCACCTGAGCCTGGAAGCGCTGAACACCCTGGTGCTGGATGAGGCCGACCGCATGCTGGACATGGGCTTCTTCGACGACATCGTCACCGTGGCGCGCCAGTGCCCGAAGGAGCGCCAGACCCTGCTGTTCTCGGCCACCTACCCCGAAGGCATCGCCAAGCTGAGCGCGCAGTTCATGAAGTCGCCGGTGCAGATCACCGTGCAAGCCCAGCATGCCGAAGGCAAGATCGAGCAGCGCTGGTACGAGGTGAAGCACAGCGAGCGCCTGCACGCCGTGTCGCAGTTGCTCAACCACTTCCGGCCCGACTCTTCCATTGCCTTTTGCAACACCAAGCAGCAGTGCCGCGACCTGGTGGGCGTGCTGCAGGCGCAGGGCTTCAGCGCGCTGGCGCTGTTCGGCGAGCTGGAGCAGCGCGAGCGCGACCAGGTGCTGGTGCAGTTTGCCAACCGCAGCTGCTCGGTGCTGGTGGCCACCGACGTGGCCGCGCGCGGCCTCGATATCGCCAACCTGGCCGCGGTGATCAATGTGGACGTGACGCCCGACCCCGAGGTGCACATCCACCGCATCGGCCGCACCGGCCGGGGCGACGCCGAGGGCCTGGCGCTGAACCTGGCCAGCCTGGACGAGATGGGCAGCGTGGGCAAGATCGAGGTGCTGCAGGGCCGCGAATCGCGCTGGTACCCGGTGGCTGACCTGACCCCCACGGGCAGCGGCCCGCTGGTGCCGCCCATGGTCACCATCCAGATCATCGGCGGGCGCAAGGAAAAGATCCGCGCCGGCGACGTGCTGGGCGCGCTGACTGGAGAGATGGGCTACACCCGCGAGCAGATCGGCAAGATCAACGTGAACGACTTCTCCACCTATGTGGCGGTGGACCGCGCCATCGGCGCGCAGGCTGCCCAGCGCCTGAACCAGGGCCGCGTGAAGGGCAAGACCGTGAAGGCGCGCCTGGTGACGGGCGAGCAGGACTTTGAATGAAAAAGGCCGCTACCGCTTTTTGGTAGAGCGCTGGCAGCTATTGTTTCAATAGCATCCTGCCTCCTGACCTGCGACACGCCGTGCAGGTGGGTGGTCAGGAGGGTCCACCACTGCGAGCGCCGGTCCCAGAGGTTGGCTCGGTGCTGGTGGGGTAGAAATTCAAGTGAAACTGGCCGCTACCGCTTGTTGGTCAAGCGCTGGCAGCTATTATTTGTATAGCAATTGCCTGCCTGCCTGGCATTCGCAATGACTGGCGCTACTGCAGCCTACCGCGACCATCGCAGCCACAGCTTCGGGCCCAGCACTGGCACAACCAGCACAGCTCAAAGCGGCAGCCCCGCACCCGGGTTCTCCAGCATCTGCACCATCGCGGTGTAGCCCCTCTGGCGCGCCAGTTGCAGCGGCGTGTTGCCCTGGCGGTCCGTCAGCGCCTGGCTGGCACCGGCCTTCAGCAGCGCCTGCAGGGTGGCCTGGTGGCGCGGGCCTCCGTCGCCCAGCACGATGGACTCGATCAGCGCCGTCCAGTGCAGGTTGTTCACATGGTCCAGCGGCGCGCCGGCCGCGATGAGCTGGCGCACCACGCCGTCGTGCCCCAGGTGCGCCGCGGCAATCAGGGCGGTGCCGTCGTAGCGGCTGGTGACCTGCGCCGCACTCGCGCCCAGTTGCAGCAGCAGGCGCAGGGTGTCTTCATCGTCCGCCACGGCGGCGATGGTCACGGCGTCGTAGCGGTCGTTCTCCAGCGCATTGATGTCGGCCTGGGCTTGCACCAGCAGCCGGATCACATCGCGCTGGCGGGCAAACGTGGCCACGTGCAGCGGCGTGCGGCCATAGCTGTCGCGCGCATTCACCTCGGCACGGGCCGCCACCAGCTTTTGCACTTTGGCCGTGTCGCCGCGCGCTGCAGCGGCGTGCAGGCCCTGGTAGGCGGCGGTTTGCGTGGCCGTGGGTGGCACTTGCGCCTGGGCGGGGTGCGCCAGCAGCAGGGCGGCGGCCAGCAGGGCCAGGGGCAAGGTGGTGGTTCGGTTCATGGCGTGTGTCCCTTTTGCAGTGGAGGTTGCGGCGGCGGGTGACTGCTCAGCGTCCACGCCCTTGCTCAGGAGGCGCGGACGCTGCAGGTTTTACTTACTTACTTCAGCTGATCGGCCACCTTGGCGATGCCCGCCATGGCGCACTGCTCGTCCAGGTGGCCGCCGGGCGCGCCGCCCACGCCCACGGCACCGATGACTTCATTGCCCACCTTCAGCGGCACGCCACCGCCCAGCAGCAGGTAGCCGGGGATCTGGCCCAGGTTGGCGGCGGCGGGGTTCTTTTGCGAGCCTTCCATGATCGCGAGCGTCGTGTTCTTGGCCGATGCGGAGGTGTAGGCCTTCAGGCGGCTGGCTTCCAGGGTGTGGGGGCCGGCGTTGTCGGCCCGCTGCACGGCGCGCACGGTGCCGGCGCGGTCCACCACGGTGGCGGTCACGTTGTAGCCGTTGGCGGTGCAGGCGGCCACGGTGTGGGCGGCGATCTGGTTGGCCAGGTCGAGCGAGATGTTCTTCTCGGTGCGAACGCCTTCGGCGCTGGCGGCGGTGGCGATCAGGGCCAGGGTGATGGCGGCGGCGGTCTGGGCGATGGTCTTTTGCATGGTGTTTGTTCTCCGGTGTTTGGGGCCGGTGCCACCCGTTGTGGCGCCGTGGGAGAACTGTAGGAAATGAGCGTGTTGTTGCACATTCGTGCGGTTACGCGCAGGGCTCCGTAGAACTACGCAGTGATGGGCGGATGCCTTGCCGGGGTCTGCGGCTTGCTGCCGGTCGCGTGGTGAGTGTGTCGACGCCTTTGGCCTAGACTTCCCCGACCGTTCGGGCTGAGCTTGTCGAAGCCTGTGCGTGTTACTACCCCTATCCGTTCGGGTTGAGCTTGTCGAAACCTGGGCGCTGCTCGCTAGCTCGCTGGTTTGAGAGGCGTGCCTGTGTTGAGCGCGGGAGCCGGGGTGCGCGCCCGGCGGCGCGGTAACTTTCTCTTGGTTCGCCAAGAGAAAGTCACCAAAGAGAAGGCGACCCCCAGTCTGCGACCCCTGAGAAGGCGACCCCCAGTCTGCGACCCCT
>NZ_LMPT01000013.1 GCF_001424425.1 Acidovorax sp. Leaf191 | reverse complement strand
CCGACAGGTCGTTGTTGCCCGAGGCGATCTGCGAGCTGGCCGACGCCACGCCTTCTGCGCTGCCGCGCACCGTGCTCACGGTGTTCACCAGGCTTTGCCGCATCTCGCCCAGCGCCGACAGCAACTGGCCCATTTCATCCTTGCCGCCGGGCGGTACTTCGGACGTCAGGTCGCCCCCAGCGATGGCGCGGGCGGCCTGCACCGCGTGGTGCGCGGGGCGCGTTACCGCGCGGGTGATACCGATACCCAGCACCGCGGCCAGCACCACGCACACCGCCAGCGTGGCCAGCACCCAGATGCGGGCCAGGTTGAAGACCTGCAGCGCATCGACCTCTGCCTGCTGCGCGGCCTCGGTGTTGATTTTCTGCAGCTCGCCCAGCGTCTCCGCCGTGGCGACAAAAGCCGCCTCGGACTCGCCGGCGTACAGCATGGCCATGGCGTCGCCGGTGAGCTCCAGCGTCTCGGTGGTGCTGAAGTCCACGCTCTTGGCGATGTCCATCAGCTTGGCCTGCAGCTCGACGTACGCGAGCTTGCGCTTCTTGTAGTCGGCATAGACCTCGCGTTCCCTGGGGATGTCGATCAAGGCTTCGTACGTGGCTTCGACACGGGCCAGGTCCTTGTGGCGTGCGGCCACCTGTTCGGAGAACGCCTTGACCTCGGCCACGTTGCGCGCAGTGACCACGCCCGCCTCGGCCCGCCGCATGCGGTTGAGCAACACACGCAGCTCGCCAGTCTGCGTGACGCTGGGCAGCAGGTTGGTGGCGATCGCTTCGGCATTGGCGTGAATGCGCGACATCTGCACCAGCGCAATGGCGCCGAGCAAAGCCGTCAGCAGCACCAGCACCAGAAACCCCAATCCCAGCTTGACACCGATACGCAGATCGGAAACTTTCATGAATCACCCTTCAGACAGCGGTGCCGCGATGCGCCCGCCATATGTAACAAAATGCTGTCTCAGTCTATCAGCGAGACGCAGCATTTCCTCTCAGGTGTTTCCACGGTTTGCACAACCAACCGTCCTGCGGCAGGGATCGCTTGCAGTGTCGAGAGCTCCAATTTTGATAGCGCCTGGCGACCTGCGGTGCAGCCTCATTGGCTCACAGCAGGCGGCGGGCGCAGTTGGCTGCGCTACCGCGGCACCACCTCCAGCACGATGAACTGGTTGGCCTGCGTGTCTGCAGTGAAGTTGTTGTCCGCCGCCAGCACCAGGGTGCGGTGGCCGTTGGGCAGCGTGTGGCCCCAGGTGATGGCCTCGATGTTGTCCAGCTTCACGCCCTGCCAGGTGAGCGGCATCTCCAGCAGCACCCGGCGCGTCATGGGGGTGTAGGTGGCGCCCGCCAGTCGCGCGGTGCCGATCACGTCGGTGGTGGCGCTGGTGATCTCGGTCCACACCAGGCGGATGGTGTTGCCCACGCCCGAGGCAAAGGCGCGCTCCACCGCGATGAACTGGCCGTTGCCCACGGCCAGCATGTCCGACAGGCCGTTGTCGGGCCCGAACGGGGCGCCCGGCGCGGCGTCCACCGGAATCCTGGGCAACGGGTAGGCGTACTGCCCCTTGGGCTTGCCGGTGGCGGGGTCGAGCGCCGTCACGCGCACCACGCTGCCGCCCTGCAGGCTGGTGATGGGGCCGTCCTGAATCAGCGCGTCCTCGTTGGCCGCGTACACGGTGCCGTCCGGCGCCACGGCCAGGGCCTCGAACACCTTGTTGCTGCGCGCGCCATCGGTGGCGTTGTCCACGTATTGGTACATGGCGGGCAGCGAGAACTCGCGCACGAAGCGGCCTTCGCGCGTCATCTGCCGCACGAAGGGCTGAAAGCGGCTGGCGGCCGTGGCGCTCCAGTTGCCTTCCGAGGCCCAGTACAGGCTGCCGTCCGGCGCGGTGCGGATGGCTTCGGGGTCCACCGTGCGGGCGGTAGCCGGGAACGGGGTGCCGTCCTCGCGCAGGAGGTTCGTCTGGCGGTTGATCCTGACCTTGACGCTGCCGCCGGCGTCGTAGTCGATGCCGAGGTTGTAAAAACGCGGCGTGCCCCGCTCGCCGCCCCGGTCGTCGGAGATGGCCCAGTAACTGCCGTCGGCCGCCTGGTCCAGGCCCGAGATGCCGCCGAACTCGACCCCCTCGAACATCGTGCCTGTGGGCAGCGACGTGCTGCCCAGCAGCCGCAGCGACGCAATGGGCTGCGCGCGGCCATCGTCATCGCTGCCGCCACAGCCTGCCAGTGCGGCGGCCATTGCCACCGCGGTTGCCACGCCCACGGCCATGCGCCGCCATGAATGCACCAGTGCCACTGCCATTGCCATTGCTGCCGCTCCCTGCCCTGCCGGGCCTGTTGAGTAGATGAATGAATGAGAAAAGAAGACCCAGGAAAGCGCCCGAGCCTAGGGCGCCCGTGTGGCGGGTGCGTGACAGGTGGGTGGGTGTGGGTGGATGTGCAGTCTGCGCGACGCCATGAAAAAAGCGCACAGGCCAAGACCTGTGCGCTTTCATTGATCGCTTCAATTTTGATAGCTGCCAGCGCTTTTCTATCAAGCGCTGGAGGCCAAATACCCTCCAACCCTGCGCGATCAGCCGGGTGCGGACATCAGACGTTGTTGGCCTTCTGGTAGGCCGCGATGCCGTCGGTGACTTCCTTCTTGGCGGAGTCGATGCCTTCCCAGCCCAGCACCTTGACCCACTTGCCCTTTTCCAGGTCCTTGTAGTGCTCGAAGAAGTGGGCGATGGCATTGCGGCGCATGGCGTTCACGTCGTCGATGGTCTTCCAGTGGTCGTACATGGGCAGGATCTTGGACGTGGGCACGGCGATGACCTTGCCATCGACACCGGCCTCGTCTTCCATCATCAGGATGCCCAGGGGGCGGCAGGGCACCACCACGCCGGAGTGCAGCGGGTACGGCGTGATCACCAGCACGTCCACCGGGTCGCCGTCGCCCGACAGCGTCTGCGGCACGTAGCCGTAGTTGGTGGGGTAGTGCATGGCCGTGGTCATGAAACGGTCCACGAAGATCGCGCCGGATTCCTTGTCCACTTCGTACTTGATCGGGTCGGCGTTCATCGGGATTTCGATGACGACGTTGAAGGCTTCAGGGATGTTCTTGCCGGGGGTGACTTTGTTGAGGGACATGTCTTTGAATGGTGGTTGCTGAACGTAACCCGCGATGCGTGCGGCAAGTCGCGCAGCGTCGGGATTAACCCTGATTTTAGGCGCACGCCCCTTTCTGCCCGCTTGCAAACCCGCGTTTGCCTGTAAATTGGGTCTGTTGGCCAATCGACTCCTTGCCCCCTGGCGGGCCCGGTAGCACGAGGAAGCAACGCAGCGGAAGCACCACCGACCTGCGTTGTGATGTTTCCTTCCGTGCAACTGAAAAGATTGAAAGGAGCGACCAATGGCTGGAACTACAGCGCTGACTGCCCCCCTGATACTGGCTCTGGTTTGCGGATTGATTGCGGTGGCCTACGGCATCTGGGCGCGGGGATGGATACTCGCCAAGGACCCGGGCAACGCCCGCATGCAGGAGATCGCCGCCGCCATCCAGGCGGGCGCCGCCGCCTACCTCGCCCGCCAGTACAAGACCATCGCCATCGTCGGCGTGGTGCTGGCCGTGCTCATCGGCATCTTCCTGGACGGCACCACGGCCATCGGCTTCGTGGTGGGCGCGGTGCTCTCGGGCGCCTGCGGATTCATCGGCATGAACGTGTCGGTCAAGGCCAACGTGCGCACCGCGCAGGCCGCCACGCACGGCATCGGCCCGGCGCTCGACGTGGCGTTTCGCGGCGGGGCGATCACCGGCATGCTGGTGGTGGGCCTGGGGCTGCTGGGCGTCACGGGCTTTTACTGGTTTCTGGCGGGCAACGGCAACCTCACGCCCACCGCCAGCCTGGCCACGCTGCTCAACCCGCTGATCGGATTTGCGTTCGGCTCGTCGCTGATTTCCATCTTCGCGCGGCTCGGTGGCGGCATCTTCACCAAGGGCGCCGACGTGGGCGCCGACCTGGTGGGCAAGGTGGAGGCCGGCATCCCTGAAGACGACCCGCGCAACCCCGCGGTGATCGCCGACAACGTGGGCGACAACGTGGGCGACTGCGCCGGCATGGCGGCAGACCTGTTCGAGACCTATGCGGTGACGCTGATCGCCACCATGGTGCTGGGCGCGCTGCTGGTGGCGGCAGCCCCGGTCAACGCCGTGGTGTACCCGCTGGCGCTGGGCGCCGTGTCCATCGTGGCGTCGATCATCGGCTGCTTCTTCGTCAAGGCCTCGCCCGGCATGAAGAACGTGATGCCCGCGCTGTACAAGGGCCTGGCGATCGCGGGCGTGCTGTCGCTCATCGCCTTCTACTTCGTCACGGTGTGGATCATGCCGGACAACGCCATCATGGCCAGCGGCAGCCAGATGCGCCTGTTCGGCGCCTGCGCCACCGGCCTGGTGCTGACGGCCGCGCTGGTGTGGATCACCGAGTTCTACACCGGCACGCAGTACTCGCCCGTGCAGCACATCGCGCAGGCCTCCACCACGGGGCACGGCACCAACATCATCGCGGGCCTGGGCGTGTCGATGCGCTCCACCGCCTGGCCCGTGATCTTCGTGTGCCTGGCCATCCTGGCGGCCTACCAGCTGGCGGGCCTGTACGGCATTGCGGTGGCGGCCATGTCCATGCTGTCCATGGCGGGCATCGTGGTGGCGCTGGACGCCTACGGCCCCATCACCGACAACGCCGGCGGCATTGCCGAGATGGCCGAGCTGCCCAGCAGCGTGCGCGACATCACCGACCCGCTCGACGCCGTCGGCAACACCACCAAGGCGGTGACCAAGGGCTACGCCATCGGCTCGGCCGGCCTGGCCGCGCTGGTGCTGTTTGCCGACTACACGCACAAGCTCGAGAGCTACGGCCGCGCCATCACGTTCGACCTGTCCGACCCGCTGGTCATCGTGGGCCTGTTCATCGGCGGGCTGATCCCCTACCTCTTCGGCGCGATGGCCATGGAGGCCGTGGGCCGCGCCGCAGGCGCCGTGGTGGTGGAGGTGCGCCGCCAGTTCCGCGACATCCCCGGCATCATGGAAGGCACGGCCAAGCCAGAATACGGCAAGGCCGTGGACATGCTGACCACCGCCGCCATCAAGGAGATGGTGATCCCCAGCCTGCTGCCCGTGGTGGTGCCCATCGTGGTGGGCCTGGCCCTGGGGCCCAAGGCACTGGGCGGCCTGCTGATGGGCACCATCGTCACCGGCCTGTTCGTCGCCATCAGCATGTGCACCGGCGGCGGCGCCTGGGACAACGCCAAGAAGTACATCGAGGACGGCCACCACGGCGGCAAGGGCAGCGAGGCCCACAAGGCGGCCGTGACCGGCGACACCGTGGGCGACCCCTACAAGGACACGGCCGGCCCGGCCATCAACCCGCTGATCAAGATCATCAACATCGTGGCGCTGCTGATCGTGCCGCTGGTGGTGAAGTTTCACGGGGGGTGAGCGCACCGTGGGCGGGCCCGGGACAGGCCCGCCGGGAAAATGCAACAAGGGGGCGCCGCGCCCCCTTTTTGCCGCGTACCATGACGGCCACCGGTAACCAATACTTACCTCCCGAAGATGGCCTTGAACCACACCACAGCTTCCGCCCCTGCCCCTGCCGACGGCCACGGCGAGGCGTACCAGCGCCTGGTCCAGGGCGTGGTGGCTGGCGCGCAACCCATGATGGAGCGCATCGCCGAGGCCACGCGCATGTCGCTGCAGGCGCGCCAGGACGCGGTGCGCACAGCGGGCGAGCACCAGGCCATGCACGAGGCGCGGCAACAGATCACGCGGCTGGCCAACGTGATGAGCGACCGCTACCCCGAGGCGCTGCGCAAGGCGCTGGAGCAGTCGGCCACACGCGGGCCCGAGAAAGCCACGCGCTCGCTGTTCACCGTGCATTTCGATGAACTCGAACTCATGGACGAGTCGCAGATCAGCGACAGCGTGGAGCGCGCCCGCGCGCGGCAGATCCTGATCTCCGCGGTGGACGGGCCCCTGGCCGACCTGGACGCGCTGGTGTGCGCAGCCCAGGGGCTGCCCAGCGTGCAGCCCGACCAGAACCCCTTGCGCCCCGACGTCTTCCTGCAGGCACTGCAAGCCGTGGTGTCGCAGATGCAGGTCTCCGACCAGGTGCGCCACGACTGGATCGGCCCGATGGCCCAGGCGCTGGGCAGTGAGCTGCGCGCGCTGTACCTGGCGCAGACCGACAAGCTCAGGCACAGCGGCGTGCAGCCCGTGGGCTATGCCAGGCGGCAGGCCGACGGCCAGGTGGTGTATGCCGCGCCCGCCGGGGCCGGTGCCGCGCAGGGCTTTGCCGCCGACAACGAATTCGCCACCGCGGCGTCGGTGCCCGCCGACTCCCTGCTCACGCTCGACCGGCTGCGCCGCCTGCTGCTGGGCGAACTGAACGAGCCCGTGGCACCGGCGCCCGCGCCGGGGTCCAGCGCCCTTGGCGAGGTGCAGGAAGACTTCGCCGAGCGCTTTGCGCGGGAGTTCGACGGGCTGGACCCGCTGCCCCGCGTGGACCCGCCCGCCACGGATTTCGCCATGACCGTGCCTGCCGCCTTCGAGGCGCTGCAGGAGATGAACCAGGTCGGCCAGATGATGGAGCGCCTGGGCACCCCGCGCGCGCCCGCTGCCAGCGGCGTGGACAGCCCCCCTGCCGCGGCCGCGCGCCAGCATGCCAGCGGCCTGGGCCAGACGCTGAGCATGGAGGTGGTGGCGCTGATGGTGGACAACATCGCCCGCGACGCCCGGCTGCTGTGGCCCGTGCAGCAGTTCGTGCGGGCGATGGAGCCGGCCCTGCTGCAACTGGCGCTCGCCGACCCGCGCTTTTTCAGCCACAAGGAGCACCCCGCGCGCCGCCTGCTGCAGGACATCACCGACCGCAGCCAGGCGTTTGACAGCGTCGAGGCGGCGGGCTTTCAGAGCTTCATGCGGTCGCTCATGAACATCGCAGGCCCGCTGTCCACCGCCACCATCGAAGGGCCCGACGACTTCGAGCAGGTGCTGCAGCAGTTGCACGCCAAATGGGCCGAGAGCGAAAAGGCGCGCAAGCAGGAACGCCAGCGCGCCATCGAGGCCCTGCAGCACGCCGAGCAGCGCCACCTGCTGGCCGCCAAGGTGTCGCGCGACATCTGGCTGCTGCCCGACATCGACAAGGTGCCCGACCCCATCCTGCGCTTTCTGCTGGGCCCGTGGGCCAAGGTCGTGGCCCAGGCGCGCCTGACCGACACGAGCGGCAGCACCGACCCGGGCCGCTACCAGGAACTGGTGGAGGCCCTCATCTGGAGCGCCCAGCCCGAGCTGACGCGCATGAACACCGGCCGCCTGGCGCGCCTGCTGCCCAAGCTGCTGCCCAAGCTGCGCGAAGGCCTGGCCTCCATCGACTACCCGCCGGACCGCACCGAGGCCGTCTTCGAGCTGCTGATGCAGCTGCACCAGCAGGCTTTCAAGCCGGGCCCACGGCCCGCCACGCCCCGCACGGCGGCGCCAGCCGGCACGCCGGCCGCAGTGTCGGCCGCGCCTGCGCCGCCGCCGCAACCACCCGCCCCGGACGAAGACGACGAGCCCTGGGTGGCGCCCTCCGAGGCCAAGGAATCGGGCTTCATGGAGGCCTCGCAGGCACCCGAGTCCGAGAGCCCGTTGCCTGCGTTGGCAGGCCCTGCAGAAGGCGAGCCCGGCACGCCGGCGCTGGCCGTCGGCAGCTGGGTGAACCTGCTGGTGGCCGGCCGCTGGGAGCGCACGCAGCTGTCGTGGATCGGCTCCAACGGCACCTTCTTCCTCTTCACCAGCGCGTCCGGCCGCACCCAGTCCATGACCTTGCGGCTGGTGGACCGGCTCATCCAGCAAGGCGCCATGCACGTGCTGGCGCAGCAGACGGTGGTGGACGGCGCGCTCGATGCCGTGGCGCAGGCGGCCATGCGCAACAGCGTGGAGAGCAGGCTGTGACCGCGCCGTGCGTGGGGGGTTGATGACGGCTGGCCACCTCAGGCTGCCCCGGCTTTGCACCAGCGGCATCCAGGCACTGTCTCCGGGCCTCGGCCCGCATCCGCACGCGGGCCTTTCGCAGGCCTGGCACCATTGAACCACCGCTTCCAGGAGCCCCATGCCCATCACCGTGCAATCCCTGGACCATCTGGTCCTGACCGTCGCCAGCATCCCGGCGACCATTGCGTTCTACGAACGCGTCCTGGGCATGGCCGCGCGCGAGTTCAAGCCCGGGCGCCACGCGCTGCACTTCGGCGACCAGAAGATCAATCTGCACGAAGTGGGCACGGTGGTGGACCCCAATGTGCGCCACGCCACCGCAGGCTCAGGCGACCTTTGCTTCATCACCCTCACGCCCATCGAGGATGTACTGGCACACCTGCAGGCGCAGGGCATCGCGGTGGTGCAGGGGCCGGTGGGAGCCACGGGGGCGCGCCAACGGCTGCGCTCGGTCTACATCTACGACCCGGACGAGAATCTGATCGAGATCGCCAACGAGGTCTGAAGGCGCAGCGGGGAGACGCTCCGTAATGGCAGCGGCCCTTCACCAGCAGGCCAACGATCCCGTGCCTCGCAGAGCGGCTTAGAACTCCACAAACACCGCCGCCCGCAGCAGCGCGGCCGCGGGGGCCACCAGCTCCTGCAGTTCGCCGGCGCGCCCTTGCTCGATGGACTGCAGCACCATTTCGTTGATGCCGCCCACCACCGCCATCGCCATGGTGGGCTGCAGCGGCGTCTTGCGCAGGCGCTCGCCGGTGCGGTTGTTCACCACGTCCAGCATCAGGTCGGCCAGTTGCTGGTTGGCGCGCCGCCGCGCGGCCAGGCCCGGTGCGCCCAGGCCCAGGATCTCGATGAACAGCGTGCGCAGCAGCACCGGGTTGCGCATCAGCACGCCGAAGTACGCGCCCATCGCCTGCTCCACCTGCGCCTGCCAGTCACTGTGCGGGTCGATGGCGGCACGCAGCACGCCGATCGCGTTGCCGCTGGCCAGCTCGTACAGCGCGATCAGGCACTCGGCCTTGTCGGCAAAGTGTTCATAAAAGGTGCGGCGCGACACGCTGGCCTCGCGCACGATGTCGGCGATGGTGGTGTCGGCGTAGCCCTTGGATGCGACCGCGCGGGCCATGCCTTCGAGCAGGCGGGCGCGGGGTTCCGGGGCGGGGGTGGCGAGCGGGGCGGAGGCCGGGGCGTCAAGGGGCGTCATGCGTGCTGCGGCGGCAGAAGTCCTGAAAGCGGAAATGGGGGGCGGCATGGACCGGTACTTGACAGTACCACACCCGGAAGGCATGATGCGAATCGCTGGTACACATCAGTACCACACCGCCTCGCCGGGATATCCAGGGAGTATTGTCCATGACCGAGCTTGTTGTCCGCCGCCTGCTGATCGATCTTGAAACGCCGTTTGCGCGCCACTGGTGCGGCGGCGACGCGTTCCGCTCGGCCTTCTTCAATGCGCTGTCGATGAGCTTTCCGGTGGGCGAGCAGTTCTTCATCGACTCGGTGAAGGGCGGCCACAAGGCGCTGCCGCCGGACCTGCAGGCCCGCTTTGCCGACGAGGTGCGCGGCTTCATCGGCCAGGAGGCCACGCACCGCCGCATCCATGCGCTGTTCAACGGCCACCTTGAAAAGCAGGGCTTCGTCAACGCATGGGCCCCGCGCGCGCAAGAGCGCATGAAACTCTTTGAAGGCGCCGACCCGCGCCACCCGCTGGCCGTCACCGCCGCCAACGAGCACTTCACCGCGCTGCTGGCCGAATGGCTGCTGGCCCACCCCGAGACGCTGGAGGGCGCAGAGCCCCGCCTGGCCACCATGTGGCAGTGGCACTGCGCCGAAGAGTCCGAGCACCGCAACACGGCGTTCGACCTGTACCAGGCGCTGGGCGGCAACCACGACTGGCGCATCACCTGGTTTCGCCGCATCACCGTGGTGTTCCTGGCCGATGCGCTGCGCCAGACCGTGGCCAACCTGCGCCAGGACGGCACGCTGTGGAAGTGGAGCACCTGGGCCAGCGCGGCACGCACCCTGCTGGGCCGCGGCGGCCTGGTGCGCGAGACCTGGAAGCCCTGGCGCGCCTACCTGCGGCGCGACTTCCACCCCAGCCAGCACGGCAGCGACCTTTCGTTGCGCTGGCTGGCCGAGCACAGCGATGCCTTCACGCCCGTGGGTGCCCGCTGACGGCCCCTGCCGCAACACATTGCGCACCGCCCCTTTGACCCGCAAGCCCTGTGCTGCTACAACTCCACCCACCTGCCTGGCAATGCACCACCGGCCCTGCGCCCTCCACGCCGGGCCTGACCCCCAAGAGCTGACACCATGACCATCACCCGACCGCACCGGCGCACGCGCCGGGCAGGCGAAGCTTTGCTGTGCCTGATCGCCACCGCCCCGCTGGCACTCGCCGCGCTGCCCGCGCGGGCCGAGCCGATGGCCTTCGACACCGCGCTGCAGCAACTGGGCCAGCGCTCCGACCAGCTCGCAGCATCCAAGAATGCCGTCGAAAGCGCCCAGTTGCGCCGCGACGCGATGCAGCGCCTGGGCGGCCCGGTGGTCAACCTGACCGGCGCAGCCTACGCCTACAACGCCAACCTGGACGTGGACCTGAACCCGCTCAACCGCGTGCTGCCCGGCGTGCTGTCGCAGTTGCCGCCGCAGTTGACCGCACCGTTGGCCCAACTGCCGCACCTGCCATCGAGCTACACGCTCAACCGCCACAAGACCGACACAACATCGTCCGTCTCGGCCGTGTGGCCCATCTACATGGGCGGCGCCAGCAACGCGGCGCGCGGCCTGCTGGAAGCGATGACGCACGAGGCCGAAGCCGACGCCGCCAAGACCGGCCACGAGGCGACCACGCTGCTGGTGCAGCGCTACTTCGGCACCCAGCTGGCCGAGCGCGCGGCCGTGCTGCGCGAGGCGGCCCTAGCCACCATCGAGCAGCACGATGCAGCCGCCCAGAAGATGCTGGACGCTGGGGTGATCGCCCGCGTCGAGCGCCTGCAGGCCCGCTCCGCCCTGGAAGAAGCCCGCCGCAACGCCCGCAAGGCGCGCGACGATGCCGAACTGGCCGCCACCGCCCTCACCCGCACGCTCAAGGCCAGCGAGCGCGTCACGCCCACCAGCCCGTTGTTCGTGCTGGGCGAGCCGCTGCCGCCGCTGCCGCAGTTCATCGACACCGCGCTTGCGCGCCACCCGGGCCTGTCCAAGGTGGCGGCCAAGAAGGAGCAGGCCACGCAGCTGCACGCCGCGCAGGAGGCGCTGCGCAAGCCCCAGGTGTTCGCCTTCGGCCAGCGCCAGCTCAAGACCGGCAAGGAAGCCGACTGGGTGGCGGGCGTGGGCGTGCGCTGGACGCTGTGGGATTCCATCGACCGCAACGCGCTGGCCGAATCCTCCAACCGCCAGATCGCGCAGGCCGAGCGCACCGGCGCACAGGCGCAGAACGACATCGCCCTGCTGGTGGAAAAGCGCTGGCTGGGCGTGGAGCAGGCGCGCCGCCAGTTCATGGCCATGGCCCCCAGCCTGGAGCTGGCCGACGAAGTGCTGCGCCTGCGCGCTGCGGGCCTGAAGGCCGGAACCAGCACCACGCTGGATCTGATCGACGCGCAGGTGAACCAGGCCAAGGCCCAGACCGAACGCGCCCAGGCCGCCCACGACTACGTGAAGGCACTGGCCGACCTGCTGGAGAGCTGCGGCCTGTCGGAAGACTTTGGCAAATACATGGCGCGCGCCGACGCCCTGAAAGTAGAGTGAGCCCCCCATGAGCAACCACACGAACACCCCCGCCGAGCCGACCGACACCGGCGCCCGCACGCCCGCCGGCGTGCCCCCGACCGCCAGCACGGCCAGCGCCGCCGCCAATGCGACCAAGGCCACCACGTCCGGCCCCACCCACAACAAAAGCAACGGCAAGAAAGCCGCGGTGATCGGCACGGTCGCCGTGGTGGCTGTGGCGGGCTTCGTGGGCTTCGGCCTGTGGAAGGCCTCGCAGCCCGCGCCCGAGGTCTTTCAGGGCCAGATGGAAGCGCAGGAGGCCGACATCGCCCCCAAGGTCACCGCGCGCATTGCACAGATCCTGGTGAAGGAAGGCGACCAGATCGCCGTGGGCGCGCCGCTGATCCGCATGGACAGCCCCGAGGTGCAGGCCAAGCTGGCCCAGGCCACCGCCGCACAAGAAGCCGCCCAGGCCGTGGCCGACAAGGCCCAGCACGGCGCCCGCCCGCAGGAGGTGGAGATGGCCCGCCTGAACTGGCAGCGCGCCGTGGCCGCCGCGGACCTGGCCGAGTCGTCCTTCAAACGCGTGGACGGCCTGGCCCGAGAGGGCCTGGTGGCCGCGCAAAAGCGCGACGAGGCCGAGGCCAACTTCAAGGCATCGCGCGACCAGGCGCTGGCCGCCAAGGCGCAGTACGACCTGGCCCGCGCCGGCGCCCGCCCCGAAGACCGCTCGGCCGCCAGCGCCCAGGCGCGCCAGGTGGCCGGCGTAGTGGCCGAGGTGCAGGCCGCGCAGGCCGAGACTGAACTCAAGAGCCCCGTGGCCGGCGAAGTGGCCAAGGTGCTGGCCCGCACCGGCGAGCTGTCGCCCCAAGGCGTGGCCGTGGTCACGGTGGTGGACCTGAAGGACCAGTGGGTGGTGCTGAACGTGCGCGAGGACCGCCTGCAGCGCTTTGCCATCGGCCAGGAATTCGACGCCACGCTGCCGGCCCTGAATGGCAAGGACGGCAAGGACGGCAGCAGGACCGTGAAGTTCAAGGTCTACCACACCGCCGCCCTGCCCGACTTCGCCACCTGGCGCGCCACGCGTGCGGGCCAGGGGTTCGACGTGCGCACGTTCGAAGTGCGGGCGCGGCCCGCAGCCCCCATCGAAGGCGCGCGGCCGGGCATGACGGTGCTGGTGCAGTGACGGGCGTGGTGGCTTCGATGCGCTTCCTCAGCCCCCTGCGGCTGCGCTGCGCCATTCGGCACGTGAGGGCCGCAAGACTGCGCGGCACTGGAGCCCTGGCTTCGGCGGGCTCAGCCCGAACGGACGGGGGCGGGGTGCGGCCTTGCGCATCGGCTCGTCGGACTACGATGGGGACTCGGGCTCGGGCTCGGGCTCGGGCCTTGCCCAGCAGTGGGAATTCAAGAGAAAAATGCCTCTACCGCTTGTCTAGCAAGCTCGAGCAGCTATGAATTCGATAGTAAACAGCTTTTGCCGCGAAGCCCGCCGCCTCTGGGCCGACCCGTGGGACCTGGCCATGGTCACCTGGGTGCCGCTGCTGGGCGTGGCGCTGCTGTGGTGGATCTTCTCGGCCGGGCTGCCGCGCCACCTGGCCGTGGGCGTGGTCGACGAGGACCACTCCAGCCTGTCGCGCCAACTGGTGCGCATGCTGGACGCCACGCCGGGCGTGCAGATCACCCAGCACTACACCAACGGGGCCGAGGCCGAGCGCGGGC
Source organism: Acidovorax sp. Leaf191 (assembly GCF_001424425.1). Classification (GTDB taxonomy): domain Bacteria; phylum Pseudomonadota; class Gammaproteobacteria; order Burkholderiales; family Burkholderiaceae_C; genus Acidovorax. The sequence goes on along the minus strand of NZ_LMPT01000013.1, from coordinate 8,238 downwards.
TGCGCAGCATCGGCGTGTATGCCGTGGTGATCATTCCCCGCGACTTTGCACGCACCGTGAAGGAAGTCCGCGCTGCGCAGGTCACGCTGCTGCACAACGCGCAGATGGGCACGCACTCGGGCCTGCTGCAGCGCGACGTGCGCACTGCCGTGGGCACGCTGTCGGCCGGCATCGAGATGGCCGCGCGCAACAAGCGCGGCGAACCGGCCCGGGCCGTGCGCGTGAGCATGGAGCCCATCCACACGCAGATGGTGGCGCTGTTCAATGTGTCCAGCAACTACGAGCAGTTTCTGGGCGCGGCGCTCATCCCTGCGCTGCTGCACATCCTGGCCATGACGGCCGGCGCCTGGACCGTGGGCCGCGAGCTGCGCGACCGCAGCGTGGGGGAATGGCTGGGCACGGGTCCATTCTTCAGCACCGCAGGCGCGTTGATCGGCAAGCTGGCGCTGCCCTGGGCTTCGCTCACGCTGGTGGGACTGCTCGCGCTGGTGGGCATCACCTGGGGCCGGGGCTGGCACCCGCCGGGCAGCCTGTGGTGGGTGGCAGGCGCGCTGGCGCTGCTGATGGCCGTGTCGCTCTCTGCGGGCGCGGCATTGGCGGCGGTCACACGATCGCTGCGCACTGCGCTGTCGGGCGCGGGTTTCTTTGCCGCGCCGGCCTTCGCTTTCAGCGGCGTGGCGTTTCCACTGGCCGGCATGCCTGCCAGCGCCCGCGCCTGGGCCGAGGCCATGCCTTTCACGCACTACATCCGCCTGCAGATCGAGCAGTTACAGATGGGCGCGCCGCTGTCCACCAGCGTGTCGACCGTGGTGGCGCTGCTGGTGGCCACCGTGGTGCTGTGGCTGGTGGGCACGGCGGGGCTGCATCGCGTAGTGCAGCGGCCCGAGACGTGGGGAGGTCGGTGAGATGACTTGCAGCGACGGGTATGCGGCTGCAGCCCCCTCTCCCCGGCCCTCTCCCGCGCGGGGAGAGGGAGCAATACCCGCGCGCCCTACACATCGCCGGCGGCACAGCGCCGCCGCCTCCATCTGACATGACAGCCCTGCCCCCACCACCCACCGCCCCCCGCAACCTGCTGCACGCCTGGCTGCTGGCCCTGGCCACCGTGGCCCGCGACAAGGGCGTGTTGCTGCTGCTGATCGGCGCGCCCGTGCTCTACGGCTTTTTCTACCCCTGGTTCTACGCCGACGAGGTGCTCACCCGCGTGCCCGTTGCCGTGGTGGACATGGACCGCAGCAGCCTGTCGCGCCAGATCACGCGCTTTGCCGATGCCGACCCGCGCATCGAGGTGCGCCTGGTCACCGGCAGCGAGCGTGAGGCGCAGGGGGCCCTGTGGCGCGGCGAAATCGAAGGCTATGCCGTCATCCCCGCAGACCTCAAGCGCAGCGTGGTGCGCGGCGAGAGCGCCGTGGTCAGCATCGAGGCCAACGGCGCATATGCGCTGCTCAACAAGGCCGTGCAGTACGGCTTTGCCGAGGCCGTGGGCACCGTCTCCGCCGGGGTCGAGATCCGCAAGCTGCAGGCCGGCGGCCAGAGCGCGCAACAGGCCCGCGCCAGCCGCGCGCCGGTGCAGTTGCAGCTGGTGGCGCTGTTCAACCCCACCGAGGGCTACGGCAGCTTCGTGGTGCCCGCCGTGGCGCTGCTCATCCTGCAGCAGACGCTGCTCATGGGCGCGGCCCTGCTGGCCGGCACCTGGGTGGAGGCCGGGCAGCACCGCGCCGATGCCACCACCTGGCTGGGGCGCCTGCTGGCGCTGTGCACGCTGGGCTGGGCCAGCGGGCTGTTCTACTTTGGCTGGATCTTCGTGCTGCACGACTACCCGCGCGGCGGCAACCCGCTGGGCGCGCTGGCCCTGCTGGCCTGCTACGTGCCCGCCATCGCGGCGCTGGGCGCGCTGCTGGGGCTGTGGTTCGGCAACCGCGAACGCGCGCTGCAGGTGCTGCTGTTCACCACCCTGCCCATCGCCTTTGTCGCTGGCTTCTCCTGGCCTGTGGAGGCGCTGCCCGGGCCGCTGCAGTGGCTGCGCTGGCTGCTGCCCAGCACCTCGGGCGTGCAGGCGTCGCTGCGGCTCAACCAGCTGGGCGCGCCGCTGTCAGCAGCCCTGCCCTACCTGTGTGCGCTGGTGGCGCTGTGTGCGGTGTGCACGGCCGGGGTGCTGTACCGGGCGCGGCCCGTGGCAGGCGAACGCCTGCCGTGATGCCGTGATGCCGGCAGCCTGCACCGAACCGCCCATCGCCGTTCACGCTGAGCCTGTCGAAGCGCTGCGCAAGGCTTCGACAGGCTCAGCCCGAACGGCGGCCGCGGCTCACAACCTCATCGCTCCCCCGCCGCACGCAGATCACGTTGCAGGGGTCGCGCCGCGCCGCCGCAGCACCACCATGCCGAAGAGCGTCGCCATCACATACATGCTGACCGAGTAAATGGCCGCCGGCAGCGCGAGCTGAAAGTTCTCCAGCACCGACAGCGCGATGAAGATCGCGAGCGTGGAGTTGTGGATGCCGATCTCGAAGCTGATGGCCGTGGCCATCGACTTGGCAAGCCCCGCCGCACGCGCCAGGTAGTAGCCCGACGCAAGGCTGATGGCGTTGAACAACAGCACCGCCGGGCCGATCCCCGCGAAGGACTCCACCAGCGCCGTCCATTCCTTGGCGATGGCGATCAGCGCGAACGCGGCCAGCACCACGGCGCTGAAGATCTTCATCGGCTTTTCCATGCGCGCGCTGAAAGCCGGTGCGCGCCGGTGCACCCACATCCCCAGCACCACCGGCACCAGCACGATGACGATCACCTCCACCACCTTGCCGAACTGCAGCGGCACCACCTGCCCCGTGTGCGCAAAGGTGCCGATGGCCCAGTTGGTGATGAGCGGCAGGCTCACGATGGACAGCACGGTATTGATGGCCGTGAGCGAGATGTTCATCGCCACATTGCCGCCGAACAAATGGCTGAACAGATTGGCCGACACGCCGCCGGGCGACGCGGCCAGCAGCATCAGCCCCACGGCGTAGAGCGGCGCCACGCCCAGCAGCACGATGAGCGCATAACACGCCGCGGGCAGCACCAGCACCTGCAGCACCAGGGCCAGCACCACGGCGCGCGGGTGCTGCGCCAGCCGCGTGAAGTCGCCCACCGTGAGCGACAACCCCAGGCCGAACATGACAAGGCCCAGCGCGATGAACAGCAGCGTGGGCAGGATGGCAACGAAACTCATGGGCGCACGCGGCCAGCGGGGGCCGCGCTCCGTTCAAGGCGGGCAACCACGGCAGCGCCCACAACGCCCCCAGGCGCTGCGGGCCGCATGCCGCGATCCCGCCAACAAAGACAAAGAAAAGGAGAAGGGGAAAAGAGGAGAAGAGGAGAAGAGGAGAAAAGAAACGAGCAAGCGCGTGCAGCGAGACTGCGGCGCGCGTTATGCCGCGGCCTGCCCCGTGCGCAGGCGCACCGGGCCGCTGCGCGCTTCGATGGCGGCCTGCACGTCCTTGCGCAGGCCCAGCGCAAAGGCCCACTCGGCCACCACGAACAGCGGCCCCACCAGCAACCCCATGAGGTCGTCCACGAACGCCGGCTTGCGGCCTTCGTAGTAGTGGCCCACGAACTGGATCACCCAGCCCACCGCGAAGAGGCCGATACCCGCACCCAGCCACACGGCCAGGCTCTGCACGGCCAGCCATTGCGCCACGGCCAGCATGGCCGCCAAAATCGCGGCCATGGTCAGGCCGAAACGCGTGTCCAGCCGCATGTAGAAGATGCTGGCGGCCAGCGCGCACAGCAGCGCCGGCGTCAGCGGCAGATCGCCCACCATCCACGCGGGGCGCGACAGCAACACCACCACCGCGAACATGATCATCGGCACGCCCACAAAATGGGTGTGGATGTTGCGCGGGTCGCGGTGGTAGTCGGCGTACTGGGCCAGGTGGTCGATCAGGGTTTTCATGGGTGTCTCCGGCTATTGTTTTGAGCAGCATCGATACTCGCGCCGCGGCCCCGCCAGCGTCTGTCGTGCACACGACAAAAAAGGCACACTGGCACCGGCTTCCCCCCGCCCTCCGTCACCCTCCCTCACCCCACACCGCGCCGCATTCAGACTCCATCCAGACCGCATGACCGACCCTGCTGCCTACCTGCCCATCCTTGCGTCCGGCCGCTGGTTTGCGCACCTGCCGCCCGACTTTGCCCAGCCCCTGATCGAGATGGCGCACCTGCGCCAACTGAACGCGGGCGAAGTGCTGTTCTTGCGCGGCGATGCGCCCTGCGGGCTGTATGCGGTGGTGCGTGGCGCCATCAGCATCTCGGGCACGGGCGGGCGCGCCAACGAGGCGCGCTCGGCGCTGCTCACGCGGCTGGAGCCGCCGCACTGGTTTGGCGAGATCTCGGTGTTCGACGGCTCGGCCCGCACGCACGATGCGCATGCCACCGAGGCCAGCACGCTGCTGCAGGTGCCCCACGAGCGGCTGCAGGCCTGGCTGCAGGCCCACCCGGTGCACTGGCATGCGCTGGCGCTGCTGCTGACCGACAAGCTGCGCACCGCCTTCGTCGCCATCGAAGAGCTGGCCCTGCTGCCCGCGCCGCAGCGCCTGGCGCGGCGCCTGGTGATGATGGCCGAGGGCTACGGCCAGTGGACGGCCGAGGGCCAGTCGCGCCGCGTGCTGTCCATCTCGCAGGAGCAGCTGTCGCTGATGCTGGCCATCTCGCGCCAGACCACCAACCAGATCCTCAAGGACCTGGAGCAGCGCCACCTGGTGCGCGTGCAGCGCGGCGAGGTCGAGATCCTGGACCTGGCCGCATTGCGCGCTTCCTGCCACTGAATTCGCTCTCATATCCATAGCGCGCTGCGCCTGCTGGCAGGGCGGCAGCAGCGCTTTGCACACAAATACTAAGCACACATTCCATTTCCGGGCAAAATGGCGGCCATGCAACTGAACTACATTGCCAACGCCTCCGTGGCGTCCGCCTCGGGCCGCACCATTCCCGTGATCGATCCGTCCGACGGCCAGCCCTTCGACGAGATCCAGCGCAGCAACGCCGAAGACATCGACGCGGCGGTGCATGCGGCGCGCCAGTGCTACAACGCGGTGTGGCACAAGGTGGCCCCCGTGGAGCGGGGCCGGCTGCTGCAAAAGCTCTCGGCCAAGATCCTGGAGCATGCCGACGAGCTCACCGCGCTCGAGCAGCGAGACTGCGGCAAGCCCACCAAGCAGGCGCGGGCCGATGCGATCGCGCTGGCGCGCTACTTCGAGTTCTATGCCGGCGCGTGCGACAAGTTCCACGGCGAGACCATCCCCTACCCCGACGGCTACAGCGTGCTCACCTGGCGCGAGCCCCACGGCGTGACGGGCCACGTCATCCCCTGGAACTACCCCATGCAGATCTTCGGCCGCAGCGTAGGCGGTGCCCTGGCGGCGGGCAACGTGTGCGTGGTCAAGCCGGCCGAAGACGCCTGCCTGTCGCTGATCCGCGTGGCGCAACTGGCGGCCGAGGTGGGCTTTCCGTCGGGCGCGTTGAACATCGTCACCGGCTACGGCCACGAGGTGGGCGACGCACTGGCGCGCCACCCCGGCATCGACCACATCAGCTTCACCGGCAGCCCCAAGATCGGCACGCTGATCCAGCAGGTGGCCGCAGAGCGCCACTGCCCCGTGACGCTGGAGCTGGGCGGCAAGAGCCCGCAGATCATCTTTGCGGACGCCGACCTCGACGCCGCCATTCCCGTGGTCATCAACGCCATCGTGCAGAACTCCGGCCAGACCTGCTCGGCCGGCTCGCGCGTGCTGATCGACTCGCTGATCTACGAGCCCCTGCTCGAGCGCCTGGGCAAGGCGTTTGACAAGCTGCGCGTGGGCCCCGCCGCCATGGACCTGGACCTGGGCCCGCTGATCCGCCAGACGCAGCAGCAGCGCGTGTGGGACTTCCTGTCGGACGCCCAGGTGGCCGGCATCCCCATGGTGGGCCAGGGCATCGTGGTGCCCGACGCCCCCGACACCGGCTACTACCAGGCCCCCGTGCTGCTGCGCGATGTGCCGGTGAACCACCGCCTGGCACAGGAAGAAGTCTTTGGCCCCGTGCTGTCGGCCATGGCCTTCCAGGACGAAGACCACGCGGTAGAGCTGGCCAACGCGACGGAATTCGGCCTGGTGGCCGGCATCTGGACCCGCGACGGCGCCCGCCAGTTCCGCATGGCCAAGCGCGTGCACAGCGGCCAGGTGTTCATCAACAACTACGGCGCCGCAGGCGGTGTGGAGCTGCCGTTCGGCGGCGTCAAGTCGAGCGGCTACGGCCGCGAAAAGGGCTTCGAGGCGCTCTACGGCTTCACTACGCTCAAAACAGTGGCCATCAAGTACGGCTGATCGCTGCGCGGCCGGCCGCTTGCGCCCTCGGCCTGTCGCGTTCGCGCGCGACGCCACGGCCCGCCGGCCCTAACCTGTGCTTCTTCTTGTTGTCGACGCCCCAAACCACATGCCGCTGAGCCCCCCCGCACCCCGCACCTTGAAGCACGTCCGCCGGGTGAACTACCAGGGCTTCGAGCGTGAAGACGGCCTGTGGGACATCGAAGGCGAGCTGCACGACAGCAAGGCCTACGACGCACCCTCTTTCCGCGACCCCACGGGCACGCGCCGGGCCGGCGAGCCGATCCACCACATGTGGCTGCGCGTGACGGTGAACCGCCAGCTCGTGGTGCAGGCCATCGACGTCGCCATGGACGCGCACCCGCTCAAGGACTGCACCGCCGCCCAGCCCGCGCTGCAGCGCATGGTCGGCTGCAGCATGGCGCGCGGCTGGCGCCAGGCCATCCAGAAGCACCTGGGCGGCGTGGAAAGCTGCACGCACCTGCGCGAGTTGCTGTTCAACCTGGCGACCGCGGCGTTCCAGTCGGTGCCCGCCGTGTTTGCATCGGCCCACCCCGACGAGCCGCCCCGCCACCTGGGGCAGTGCACGGGCTGGGACTTCAACGGCGACGGCGTGAAGGAGTACTTTCCGCAGTTCTACCGGCGCGCGCCCCAGGTCGCAGGCGCGGTGCAGGCTGCGCTACAGGCCGCACCCGACGCCGACCGCCCTCCCGAGACGGCCACTGCGACGGCGCCACCCGCGTGACCCCCTGCTATCGCATTCAAAAATGCCGCTACCGCTGTCTACACAGGCGTCAGCTGCTATCGAATTTGATTGTTCACGTTTTTATTGTTGTATCTGATTGACTGAATCGAGGAGCCTTTCCATGCGCGTGTTGAACAAATCCATCATCGTCACCGGCGCCGGCAACGGCATCGGCGAAGGCATCGCCAAGCGCCTGGCCGCTGAAGGCGGCAAGGTCATCGTGAACGACATCAACGAAGCCGGCGGCCAGCGCGTGGTGGCCGAGATCACCGCCGCAGGCGGCACCGCGGCGTTCGTGAAGGCCGACGTCACCAGCTCCGCCGAAGTGAAAGCCCTGGTGGCCGAAACGGTGCGCCTGTACGGCCGCCTGGACGTGGTGGTGAACAACGCCGGCTGGACGCACCGCAACCGCCCCATGCTGGAAGTGAGCGAAGAAGACTTCGACAAGGTCTATGCCATCAACATGAAGAGCATCTACTTGTCGGCCATCCACACCGTGCCCGAACTGCGCAAGGCGGGCGGCGGCAGCATCATCAACATCGCCTCCACCGCCGGCCTGCGCCCTCGCCCGGGACTGACCTGGTACAACGGCTCCAAGGGCGCCGTCATCATCACCAGCAAGTCCATGGCCGCCGAACTGGGCCCCGACAACATCCGCGTGAACTGCATCAACCCCGTGTTCAACCCCGACACCGGCCTGGCCGCCGAATTCGCGGGCGGCCCGGTGGACGAGGCCCGCCGCGCCAAGTTTCTGGCCACCATCCCGCTGGGCCGCTTCTCCACCGCGCTGGACGTGGCCAACGCCGCGCTGTACCTGGCCAGCGACGAAGGCGCGTTCATCAGCGGCGTGTGCATCGAGGTGGACGGCGCGCGCTGCGTGTGATGGCGCCCTGGCGGCGTCCGGCGCTGCTGGGCGCTCGCCAGCGCACTGCGCCGCGTCGGGTTCTTTCAGGCCACCAGCGGCCCATTGCATAACTGACAGCGCCGTCGACAGCGCCGTCGACGTCTGCGCAGCTTCAGCAGCAGGTGTAGCCAGCCCGGCGTACCTCACTCGCCATCAAGATTTTTGAATGCGTATGCGCCTCGAAAATCCCAATGAAGCACTGAACTACAACGTCTTTTCGACAGGTCTCCAATGACCCAGTAAGA
>NZ_LMPT01000012.1 GCF_001424425.1 Acidovorax sp. Leaf191 | reverse complement strand
GGCCGCCCGAACAAATACCCCTGGAACCCCTCGCACCCGTGCAGCCGCAGGAAGCCCAGCTGCCCCGTCGTCTCCACCCCCTCGGCCACCACCTCCAGGTCCAGGCTCTTGGCCAGCGCCAGAATGGTCCGCACGATCGCCGCGTCGTTCGGGTCCGACAGCACGTCCCGCACGAAGCTCTGGTCGATCTTCACCTGGTCCAGCGGCAGCCGCTTGAGGTAGGACAGGGATGAATAGCCSGTKCCGAAGTCATCCAGCGCRAAYCCCACGCCTTCGCTCTTGAGCTGCACCATGCGCGCGATCGTGTCYTCGATGTCCCCCAGCAGCAGGCTTTCGGTGAGCTCGAGCTTGAGCCTTCGGGGGTCCGCCCCGTGCTCTCTCAGGGTCTGCAGCACTTCGGCCACGAAGCCGGGCTGGCGGAACTGGCGGGCGCTCACGTTCACCGAGATCGACAGGTGCGCCGTCTCKMSGTGCTGGCCCCAGCGCTGCAGYTGCGCGCAGGCRGTCTGCAGCACGTACTGGCCCAGCGGCAGGATGAGYCCGGTCTGCTCGGCCAGCGGGATGAAGTCGCCCGGGCTGATCATGCCGCGCTGGGGGTGGCGCCAGCGCACCAGCGCTTCGGCCCCCATCAGGGTCGCCTGGTGGTCGACCACGGGCTGGTAGTGCACCAGCARYTCGCCCCGCGCCAGSCCCTGGCGCAGGTCGGCTTCCAGRTTGGAGCGGGCGTTGACCGCCGCCTGCATGTCGGGGTCGAAGAAGCGCTGCGTGTTGCGCCCKGCGGCCTTGGCCTGGTACATGGCCAGGTCGGCGCGCTTCAAGAGTTCGTCCACCGACAGGCGTTCGTCGCCAAAGAGGGTGATGCCGATGCTGGGGGTGCTGTAGTGCTGGGCGCCGTCGAGTTCGAAGGGCTGGTTCAGGTGGGCCAGCAGTTTCTCGGCCACGGTCTCGGCCTGGGTGGCGGCTTCGGCCAGGTCCGGGGCCAGGGCTTCGAGCATGACGACGAATTCGTCGCCGCCAAAGCGGGCCACGGTGTCGGCCTCGCGCACGCTGCCCACCAGGCGGGCGGCCACCTGGGACAAGAGCTGGTCGCCCATGTCGTGGCCCAGGGTGTCGTTGAGGTCCTTGAAGTTGTCGAGGTCGATGAACAAGAGGGCGCCCAGGTTCCTGGTGCGCTGGCAGGCNCTGGTCGCCCATGTCGTGGCCCAGGGTGTCGTTGAGGTCCTTGAAGTTGTCGAGGTCGATGAACAAGAGGGCGCCCAGGTTCCTGGTGCGCTGGCAGGCRGCGATGGAGCGCTGCAGGCGGTCCAGCAGCAGGCGGCGGTTGGGCAGGCCRGTGAGCGCGTCGTAGAACGCCAGGCGCTCGATCTCCTGCTCTGCGCGCTTGCGGTCGGTGATGTCGCGGCACACGCCCAGCACGCCGGTCACGCGGCCGTGCAGGTCGCGGATGGGGGTCTTGATAGTCTCGAACTGGCCCTGGTAGCCGTCTTCGGCAAAGGTGAGCGTCTCTTCGTACACCAGCGGCTGCCAGGCCTGCATGGCGCGCAGGTCGTACTTGCGAAACCGCTCGGCCACCGAGGCCGGCACCAGGTCGAAATCGTTGCGCCCCACCACCTGACTCTCGGGCAGGCCGGCAAACCGCTCGAACACCGGATTGACCGACAGGTACACGCCTTGCGCATCCTTGAGGAACACCATGTCCGGCATGGCGTTGACCACGCGCGCCAGGTGCGCCTTCTGCAGGGCCAGTTCGGTCTCGATGCGCTTGAGCTCGGTCAGGTCGTAGGCGAACACCACCACGGCCGACACGCCCTGGTCGGTGACCGCCTCGGGCGCGATGGTGGTGTGGCGGTACTGCGGCCCGTCGGGGGCGTCGACGCGGTTCTCGAACACCGCCGTCTCGCCGGTGAAGGCCTTGTCGAAGTGCGGCTGCATGCGTGCCATCAGCTCGGGGGGCAGCACGTCCTTGAGCAGTTGCCCCTGCAACTGGGCAGGCTGCGTGCGCAGCCAGCGCGCCTGCTGCTCGTTCACGTACAGCACGCGCAGGTCCTTGTCCAGGCGCGCCACGCCGCCCGGCACCTGGCGCAGCATGTTGGCCATCAAGGCCTCGTGCGCATGCGCCGCCTCTTCGGCCAGGTGGTGGGCCGTGATGTCGGTCTGCACGCCGTCCCACATCACGCGGCCATCTTCGAGCTGGCGGGGCGATGCGCTCAGGTGCATCCAGCGCAGCTGGCCGTCGGCGCGGCGGATGCGGAACACCACATCGAGCGTGGACATGGTGAGGAAGGACGCACGCTCCATCTGCCGCAGGCGCTGGAGGTCTTCGGGGAGTATCTGGCGGTACACCCGCAGCGGGTCGCGCAGCGCGTCCTGAGCGCTCACGCCGTGCAGGCGTTCCAGCGCCTCGCCCACATGGGCAAAGTGCGTGCGGCCGTCGAGCTCGCGCACCACCTGGTAGAGCACGCTGTGCGGCAGGTTGCGCCCCAGCAGGGACAGGCGGCCCTCGCTCTCGCGCAGGCGGCGCTCGGCCTCCTGCACGCGGGCGAACGGCAGGCGGATGCCGGCATTGAAGACGGCCTGGTACAGCAGCGCATAGGCCACCACGCGCAGGCCGTGCGCCAGCGGCCCGCCCACGGGCGAGTGGCCGCCCAGCGTGGCCACCGTGACTTCGCCGCACAGGAATGCCAGAGCAGCCCAGGCCAGCACGCGCTCGCGCCGCTGCGCCCCGCGGTAGAACCACAGGGCCGCGACCGCCAGCGCGATGATCAGCACACAGGCCAGGTAGCGGCGCAGGCCGCCCCCCGCAGACGACGCGAACCAGGCGGGCAGCGGCCCCAGCGACGAGACCACCAGCAGCAGCGCCACGGCACCTGCGCCAGCCAGCCACGCCCGGGCCGGGCCCGGAGCAGCCACCTGCAGCCCCATGAGCAGCAAGGTGACGGTTTCGGCCAGCCGCGCCCAGCTGCTGAGCCACAGCGAGATGTCGGAGGTGGCCGAGGGCATGTGCACCGGCGTCGAATGCGCGAGCACCCCGTGCAGGAAGTTGCAGGCCGCCGCCACGCCAAACCCTGCGGCCAGCACGTTGGCGCGGCCCTGCTCGGGCGCGTCCAGCGTGTGCAGCGACACGGTGACCACCAGCAGGCCGAGCAGCACCGCCATCAGCTCCAGAAAAGGCTCGAGCCCATGCTGCGCGCCAGCCCCCTCGCCCAGCACCTGCGCCAGGGGCACGACGGTCACCGCCAGCACGGCCACGACAAGCACCACCGTGGCGGCGGGCGCGTCGGTCATCTGCGGCAGGCGCGTCCTTGAGGGGCGGGTGAGGGGTGGTGGAGCCATGGGAGGGCGAGAGACAGGCGTATTTCTACAGAGTTCTACATCGCGTCACAAGTGTATCCATGAGTAAACCCGCCCGCAGGCCGCCGGGCCGGCTTTACCTGCCGCCCCCCTCCCCTCCTCGGCACCCCGGCGCGCCGCCGTGGCGTGGCCGTGGCCGTGGTGAAGGCTGTTTCGGCGCTGTGCAGGCCGAACCTGAGGGGCTGCGGGCCGCGGGGCCGGATGTGGTGCATCCATGCGGCCCGTGTCTTCACCCGGCGCGGCAGGCCGGCCCGGGGACCGGGCCCAGGGCCGTTGTGGCGCCCCGGCAGCGCCGCCCGCTGCCCGCCCAGCCCTCAGCCCTGCAGCAGTTGGCGCAGCACGAACGGCAGGATGCCGCCCGCCTGGTAGTAGTCCACCTCGATGGGGGTGTCGATGCGCAGCGTGACGGTGACCTCCTGGCGCGAGCCGTCGGCGCGGCGGATCACCAGTTGCGCGTCGCTTTGCGGGGTGAGCGCGGGGTCGGGCACCACGTCGATTTCTTCATTGCCCTTGAGGCCCAGCGTCTCCCACGACTCGCCCGCCTTGAACTGCAGGGGCAGCACGCCCATGCCCACCAGGTTGGAGCGGTGGATGCGCTCGAAGCTGCGCGCCACCACGGCCTTGATGCCCAGCAGCTGCGTGCCCTTGGCCGCCCAGTCGCGGCTCGAACCCGTGCCGTATTCCTCGCCCGCGAAGATCACCGTGGGCGTCTTCTGCGCGATGTACTGCATGGCAGCGTCGAAGATGAACATCTTCTCGCCCTGCAGCGCGCCTTCGTTCTGGAACACCGTCACGCCACCCTCTTCGCGCGAGCCATCGGCGGTGGGCGGGATCATGAGGTTCTTGATGCGCACGTTGGCAAAGGTGCCGCGCATCATCACGTCGTGGTTGCCGCGGCGGGCGCCGTAGCTGTTGAAGTCGGCCTTGTGCACGCCGTTGAGCTGCAGCCACTGGCCGGCGGGCGACGTGGCCTTGATGGAGCCCGCAGGCGAGATGTGGTCGGTGGTGATGGAGTCGCCGAACAGCGCCATGATGCGCGCGCCGTGGACCGCGGAGGCCGCGGCCTCGCCCTGCTCCAGCGTGAACTGGGCGAAGAACGGCGGCTCTGCGATGTAGGTGCTGGCAGGCCAGGTGTAGGTGTTGCCCGAGACGCCCAGAATTTTTTCCCACAGCTTACCGGGCTCGGTGCTCACCTTGGCGTAGTTCTCGCGGAAGGCCTTGCCGTTCATCGCGAACTTCATCAGCTGGTGGATCTCGTCGCTGGTGGGCCAGATGTCGCCCAGGTACACGTCGCGCCCGCCCTTGCCTTTGCCCACGGGCTCGGTCATCAGGTCCTTGAGCACTGTGCCGGCGATCGCGTAGGCCACCACCAGCGGCGGGCTGGCCAGGAAGTTGGCCTTGAGGTTGGGGTGGATGCGCGCCTCGAAGTTGCGGTTGCCCGACAGCACGGCCGCGCACACCAGGTCGTTGCTGGTGATCACGTCGTTGAGCTCGGCCGTGAGGTCGCCCGCGTTGCCGATGCAGGTGGTGCAGCCATAGCCCGCGAGCGCAAAGCCCAGCTTTTCGAGGTACGGCAGCAGGCCCGTCTCGGTGAGGTATTCGGTGACGATGCGCGAGCCGGGTGCGAGCGAGGTCTTGATGTGCGGCAAAACCCGGAGCCCCGCCTCCACCGCTTTCTTGGCCAGCAGGCCCGCGGCCAGCAGCACGCTCGGGTTGCTGGTGTTCGTGCAGCTGGTGATGGCGGCAATGAGCACGTCGCCATTGCCGATGCTCACGTCACCGGGCTGGCTGGCCTGCTGCGCCGGCACGTCGGCGCGCGCGGCGGCCAGCGTGGGCTTGTTGTGCTCCATCTCGACCAGGAAGCGCGGCCCGCCCGAGGGCGCGGGCTTTTCAGCCGGCGTGACGGGGTCGGCCGGCGCGTCGGCCGGGCGCACATGGTGGCGGGTGTGCAGCAGCTCGGCCGGGCGATTGAAGCCGTTGCTGGCGATGGGCTGGCTGAACAGGTCGGCGAACTGGCTGGCGACCTTGCCCAGCTCGATGCGGTCCTGCGGGCGCTTGGGGCCGGCCAGGCTGGGGGTGACGTCGCCCAGGTTCAGACGCACCACTTGCGAGTAGTCGATCTCGCCGGCCAGCGGCACGCCGAACAAGCCCTGCGCGCGGAAGTACGCCTCGAAGGCCTCGATCTCCGCCTTGGTGCGGCCCGTGCCCTGGAAGTAGTCGATGGTCTTCTCGTCGACCGGAAAGAACCCCATGGTGGCGCCGTACTCGGGCGCCATGTTGCCGATGGTGGCGCGGTCGGGCAGCGACAGCGTGCGCGTGCCTTCGCCGAAGAATTCGACGAACTTGCCCACCACCTTGTGCTGGCGCAGGATCTCGGTCACGGTGAGCACCAGGTCGGTGGCGGTCACGCCCTCGCGCAGCTGGCCCGTGAGCTCGAAGCCCACCACATCGGGCGTGAGGAAGTACACCGGCTGGCCCAGCATGGCGGCCTCGGCCTCGATGCCGCCCACGCCCCAGCCCACCACGCCGATGCCGTTGATCATGGTGGTGTGGCTGTCGGTACCCACCAGGGTGTCGGGGTAGTAGACGGGGCGCGTGGCGTCCTTGGTCTTGTGCACGCCGCGGGCCAGGTATTCCAGGTTCACCTGGTGCACGATGCCGAAGCCCGGGGGCACCACGCCGAAGGTGCTGAAGGCCTGCATGCCCCACTTCATGAACTCGTAGCGCTCGCGGTTGCGTTGGAATTCGAGCTTCATGTTCAGGTCGAGCGAATTCTTCTTGCCGTAGTAGTCGACCATGATGGAGTGGTCGACCACCAGGTCCACCGGCACCAGCGGCTCGATCTTCTTGGGGTTCTTGCCCAGCCGGCCGGCCACGCTGCGCATGGCGGCCAGGTCGGCCAGCAGCGGCACGCCGGTGAAGTCCTGCAGCACCACGCGCGAGACGACGAAGGGGATCTCGTCCTTGCGCTCGGCGTTGGGCGCCCAGTGCGCCAGCTGCTGCACGTGCTCGGGCGTCACCTTGCGGCCATCGCAATTGCGCAGCACCGATTCGAGCACGATGCGGATGGACACCGGCAGGCGGCTGACCTCGGGGAACTGGCGGGCCAGCGCGGGCAGGGAGTAGAAGTACCCCTCCTTGCCGGACGCTGTCTTGAAGCTCTTGAGCGTGCTGGCAAACGCGTGGCGCGGCGAAGCGCCGGTGGCTGGGCGGGAAGACGGGGTGGCTGGCGGCTTGGGCGATGAGGCCATGGCGAACTCCTGTGTGACGCAACAGGCCTATTCTGTCAGCCTCACGTGACGGCGCAATCGTGGGGGTATGCACAGGTGCCGCACGGCGCTGCGTGCGCCCGGCCCTTGCATGGACCCCGGCCTCAGCGCCGCAACTTCAAATAAAAATAGCCGCTACCGCTTGATGGACAAGCGCCAGCAGCTATTTATTTGATAGCAATTGGCTGCGCAGCACTAAGCGGCTGCCCACCCCTGCAGTCGGCGCACGCCGAACCACTGCAGCTCTGCCAGCAGCGCGACGGACACCACATGCACCACCAGGTACGCCTGGCCGAGCAGCGTGGGCGTGAGCGGCGAGCCCAGCAGCAGCGCCAGGCTGGCCAGCGCCCACGCGAAGTTGCCGACGATCAGCACCCACAGCCAGCCCCGGGGCATGGGCTCGGACCGCGCAATCGCCACGGCCAGCGCCGCGTAGCCCAGCAGCAGCACGCCGGTGGCCTGCAGCAGCCCCGCCGGCAGGCCGAGCCATTCGGCCAGCGGCGCAGTCAGCAGCAGGTGCAGGGCACCGAGCAGGACACCCGTGGAGGCATCGAACCAGACCACGGCACGCAGGAATCGGGGGGAAGACATCAGACTGAACATGGAAGGCTCCTTGGTGAAGTGAAGTGAAAGCAGCGAAGACAGGCCTGCATCGTTGCCGCCACGGCGCGCCGAGTCGATGACCTGACAGGTAATGGCCCGTGCGCGCTTTGACCCTAGGATGTGGCCCATGACCTCCTCTGCATCCTCCGCATCCACTCCGTCGCACCGGCCACCGCGCCCCACCCTGCCGCACCGCGCGGCACCGGCCGGGCCCGCGTCGTTCGGCGACCACCTGCGCACCTGGCGCCAGCAGCGGCACCTGAGCCAGCTGGAGCTGGCGGACGAGGCGGACATCTCCACGCGCCATGTGAGCTTCATGGAAACCGGCCGCACCAACCCCAGCCGCGACATGGTGCTGCGCCTGTGCGAACGCCTGGCCGTGCCCCTGCGCGAGCGCAACGCCCTGCTGGTGGCGGCCGGCTATGCGCCGATGTACCGCGAGCGCGCGCTGGACGACCCGGCGCTGGCCGCCGCGCGGCAGGCGGTGGAGCTGGTGCTCAAGGGCCACGAGCCCTGCCCTGCCATCGCCCTGGACCGCTGCTGGAACGTGGTGGCCACCAACCGCGCGGCCCAGGCCCTGCTGGCGGACCACGTCGCGCCCGAGCTGCTCGCACCCCCCGTCAACGTGTTCCGCCTGAGCCTGCACCCCGAGGGGCTGGCGCCGCGCATCGCCAACCTGGCGCAGTGGCGCGCGCACCTGTTCGAGCGGCTGCGCCAGCAGATCCAGGCCACGGCCGACCCGGCGCTGATCGCATTGCAGGCCGAACTGCTGGAATATCCCGAGCCCGCAGGCGCCCAATCCACCGTGCTGCCCGGTGAATTGCTGGGCGTGGTAATGCCTTTCTGCTTTGAAAGTCGCCACGGCATGCTCTCGCTGATCAGCACCACCACGATATTCGGCACCCCGGTGGACGTGACGCTGCAGGAGCTGGCAGTGGAGTCATTCTTTCCAGCCGACGATTTCACGGCACAGGTGCTGCGCGATGTGGCGGCGCAGAACGGCTGAATGGATAAATGGCGACGCGCCCTGCCTGACCGCGCGTGCCAAAGTGCAGCCGGACGATAAGGGGCTGGAGCGTCAATATCGGTGGATGTACTACGACTTCTCGCCGCCCTCGCGCCGCGGCACGCCATCGCCGCCAACCGCACAAAACACCGATGGCGGCTTCAATGCACGCAGAGAAAACCATCCCTTCGCAGGGGCATGCACCAGTTAGGGGATTAAGCGGGGCATAAAAAAGCCCACCGAAGGGTGGGCTTTTCAAGTATCCGGCAGGTGCCGGACAAGGAATTAAATGGCGAACTTTTCGCGGCTTTCGTTTTGGATCCAACGGGGTGCCTTGCCGCGGCCCGTCCAGGTTTCGCCGGTGGCGGGGTTGCGGTACTTGGGCGCGACCTTGGTGCCAGCGGTGGAGCTGCGGGTGCCCTTGCCTGCCGATTTGCCAGCGGGAAACACGTCCTGCGCGGTCAAACCATATTCAGCCACCAGCGACCGAACCTGCGCCACAGCGCTGGACAATTCGCTGCGTCGCGCTTCGTTGATTTGCTGCTCGAGGGCTTCACGCTGTTTCAACAGGTCTTTGTAGCTGGTGGTCATGATGTCTGGATCTTGGTGTAAGGGTGAATGACAGGCGCGATTATAGGAATATTTTCTGCTGTGTGGTTCACGGCCCTCAAAAATACCTCTGAACAGCCCAAGGATTAAAAGCGCCCCATTTGTAGGAACCGTCCCACCTCCTTCGCTGCAACCCACGCCCTGCGCCTTGCTGCCGGGCAGATTGCGCAAATGGCGGACGGCTTTGAATATCGAGCCGCACCAGCCAACCCGAGCATCGGCCTGCGCGCCACGCTGTTTTTAATGCAGGCCGGATGGATGCGTATAAATGCCGAATATCCAGCCGACAGGCTCCCGCATCGCCACCGGCACAGGCGTTGCGGCCCCGCATCGCAATGCGCCCCGCAGTTCTCCCCCTGCAGGCGCTCGCCGGTCGAAAACCTCGCAGGCGCAATGCGCAGAGAATCCCCTGTTCCCATCACACGACATTCACCATGGCTCTTTACTGCATCGGCGATATCCAGGGCTGCGACAGCGCGCTGGGGCGCCTGCTCGGCGAGATCGGTTTTTCTCCCAGCCGCGACACCGTCTACCTGCTGGGCGACCTGGTCAACCGCGGGCCCGATTCGGCGGCCGTGCTGCGCCGCTGCATGGCGCACGACGGCGCGCTGCGCAGCCTGCTGGGCAACCACGACCTGCACCTGCTGGCCGCCGCCCACGGGGCCCGCAAGCCGTCGCGCCGCGACACCTTGGCCTGCGTGCTGCAGGCACCCGACCGCGAAGCCCTGCTGCAGTGGGTGCGCAGCCAGCCCCTGGCCCGCACGCACACGCACGGCGGCGAGACGCTGCTGATGGTGCATGCCGGCGTGCTGCCCGCCTGGTCTGCGCAGGACGCATTGGCCCATGCCGACGAGGTGGCGGCCGTGCTGCGCGGGCCTGACCTGCCGGATTTTCTGCAGGCTATGTATGGCAATACGCCAGACCGGTGGAACGACGCGCTGACCGGCAACGACCGCCTGCGCGCCATCGTGAACGCGCTCACACGGCTGCGCTTTTGCTCGGCAGACGGGGTGATGGACTTCGACAGCACCGAGAGCGCCAGCGACGCGCCCGCAGGCCTGATGCCCTGGTTCGAGGTGCCCGGGCGCCGCGCTGCAGGCACGCTCACGGCATTCGGCCACTGGTCCACGCTGGGCTGGCTCAACCGCAGCGACCTGCTCGGCCTGGACACGGGCTGCGTATGGGGCGGCTGCCTGAGTGCGGTGCGCTTTGGCGACACGCTGGCCGACCGCGAACTGCTGCAGGTGCACTGCGAGCAGGCCCAGGCGCCCGGCGCCTGAACCTCCGGGGCTGCGCTGCGGGAGCACAGGGCCCAACGGCACAAGAGCGCAAAGGAAGGGCACAAGGTGGGGTGCCCAAAAAGCGGCGCTACAAAAAATATAGCTGCCAGCGCTTTTGTATCAAGCGGTGGCAGCTATTTTGTTCAGCAACCCGGTGCATCACCAGGCGCAGCGACCGGGTGATGACTTACTGCGTCGATGTTTCCGGCTGGACGGCCTTGAACAGCGCCGCCACCTTGCGCTTGGGCTTGATGTTGGCCGACACGCTGCTGCGCGGTGCGGACTTGGCGGCTTCCCAGGCGGGGGCGGCATCGGCTGCCGCGTTGGCTTCGTAGGGCTTTTCGAAGAACGGGTCGCGCGACGCGACCGCGGGGCGAAAGCCCCGGTGCTGCTCGCGCGGCTCGCGGCCTTCGCGGCCACCGCGGTGGTCGCGCTCGCGTTCGCGTTCGCGCTCGCGGCGCGGGGCGGCCGAGATGGCGTCGCGGCCGTCGCCCGTTTCGCCGGCTTCGCGCCAGGCGCGGCGGCCGTCATTGATGCGGCCACGGGGCTGGTCTTCGTCGTACTCCACCGCCTCGAGGTCGATCTTCTTCTTGATGAGCTTCTCGATATCGGACACCAGGCGCGTGTCGCTGCCGGACACCAGCGTCACCGCCAGGCCCGAGGCGCCTGCACGGCCGGTGCGGCCGATGCGGTGCACGTAGTCTTCGGCGTTGAACGGCACGTCGAAGTTGAACACCGCCGGCACGTCCTTGATGTCCAGGCCGCGCGCGGCCACGTCGGTACACACCAGCAGGTCGACTTCACCCTTCTTGAAGGCCTCCAGCGCCTTCAGGCGCTCGTCCTGGCTCTTGTCGCCGTGCAGGGCGGCGGTCTTGAGGCCTTCGCGCTCCAGGCTGCGGGCCAGGCGTGCGCAGCCCAGCTTGCTGTTCACGAAGATGAAGGCCTGCTTGATGCCCCGGGTCTTCAAGACCTGGTGGATCGCGCGGCGCTTGTCGTCGTCGTTGGCGCTGTAGAAGCGCTGCTCCACCGTGGACGCCGTCTCGTTGGGGCGGGCCACTTCGATGGTGATGGGGTTTTGCAGGTAGCTGCCCGCCAGGCGCTTGATCTCGGGCGAGAACGTGGCGGAAAACAGCAGCGTGGTGCGCTGTTTGGGCAGGTACGACAGGATGCGCTGCAGGTCGGGCAGAAAGCCGATGTCCAGCATGCGGTCCGCCTCGTCGAGCACCACGTACTCGACCTGGTTGAGCACCGCGTTCTTGGCCTCGATGTGGTCGAGCAGGCGGCCTGGCGTGGCCACCAGCACCTCGACGCCTTTTTTCAGCTCGAGGGTCTGCGGCTTCATGTCCATGCCGCCGAACACCACGGTGCTGCGCAGCTTGGTGTGCTTGGCGTACAGCGCGATCTGCTGGGCCACCTGGTCGGCCAGCTCGCGCGTGGGCAGCAGCACCAGGGCGCGCACGGGGTGGCGTGCAGGCGACGTGGAGCTGTTCTCGTGCTTGAGCAGGCGCTGCAGCAGGGGCAGCGAGAAGGCGGCGGTCTTGCCGGTGCCGGTCTGGGCGGCGCCCATCACGTCCTGCCCCGTGAGCACGACCGGAATGGCCTGCTCCTGGATGGGCGTCATGGATTCGTAGCCCATTTCGGCCACGGCACGCGCCAGCGGCTCGGCCAGCGAAAGATTGGAAAAGGAACTTGTCATTAAGAGCGTGTTGGGTGTCGACGCTGAATATGTCTGAGCAATGTGACACCCCCAGGTTCGGGGCGGGCCGCAAGGCGCAAACCGTAGCGGTGACCATCGCCACCGCAAGGATTGCAACGCCACAGTGGGGGGGCCCAACGGGCCCTGTGCCGTGTGGGCCAAGGCCTGGTGTGGCGTTGCGCTAGAACCTGCTCACGATCTCCCGCGGTCGGGGATCGCGCGAGGTCATGAGCAGGCTCGCAGCCCTCTATTGTCGCACCGGTGGCCCAAAAAGCCATTTTTCAGGCGGGAATGGGTTGCGCCGTGGCCCGGCGCTGCCTCGCCCACACCGTCGATTGCTACTTTTTTGATAGCTACTGGCGCTTTATGGTCAAGCGACAGGGGCACTTTTCATAGACCGTCATTCCAGCACGGCGCGCAGTTGGCGGGTGGTCGCGGCCAGCCGCCGGGCCCCAATCATCGCGAGGTTATTCATCACCGTAAGCGCCGCTTCGGGGTGCTGGCGGGCCCAGGCGTCGAACTGGTCGCGCGACAGCCGCACCAGTTGCGCGGGCCGCCGCTCGGCCCCGGCACTCGCCGTGCGCGCGGCGCCGTTCAGGAAAGCCATGTCGCCGAACGCCATGCCCGGCCCGACGGTGGCGAGTCTGAGGCCCGTCTCGGGCGGCCATTGGGTGGCCAGCGTGATGTGGCCGGACTGCACCACCAGCAGGTCGCGATCATGGTCGCCCGCGTCGAAGACCACGCTGCGGGCGGGCACGGCCACCGGCACCAGCAGGGCCAGCAGGGCGGCGCCGGCCTCGGGGCCCACGCCCTCGCCGATCTCGCCCAGCAGGTCGCGCTCGGGGTGGGCGGGGCGCTGGTCGAGGGGCCGCTGCAGCAGGATGCCGGCCTCGGCCCATTCCAGCGCCCGGTCCAGGTCGGCGAAGCTGCGC
The DNA here is from genome assembly GCF_001424425.1 of Acidovorax sp. Leaf191. Classification (GTDB taxonomy): domain Bacteria; phylum Pseudomonadota; class Gammaproteobacteria; order Burkholderiales; family Burkholderiaceae_C; genus Acidovorax. The sequence continues at coordinate 690,823 of NZ_LMPT01000012.1, read as the reverse complement.
ACCTGCTCGCCCGCATGCTCGCGCGCCAGCGGGTCGAGCCCCGCCACGGCACCGGCCACGCCCTGCTGCGCGAGGTCGCGCACCAGCGCGCGCAGTTGGGCCAGCGCCGTGCTGTCCCACGCAGGCACGCGTGCTGCATCAAGGATCACCCAGCGGTGGCGCGGCTGCAGCAGCATGCGCACCTGCTCGGCCAGGTGGGCGGCCACGCCGAACGACATCACGCCCTGCAGCTCGAACACCGCCACCTGGTTCATGCGCGGCACGAGCCAGCTGTCCGATCCCGCGCGCCGCAGCCGGCGCGAGCGCAGCTCGCCATCCAGCCGCACATGCCGCAGCACCTTGGCGGCCGAGTCGTGCAGCAGCACGAAGGTGGCCACCACCAGGCCGGCCACCAGCGCGCCCACGCCGCCCATCACCGCGAACACCAGCGCCACCAGCCAGCTCTGCGCCCAGGTCACGCGCGAGCGCCGGGCATAGCGCAGCGACCACATCAGCGCAGGCACCTGCAGCAGCCCCGCCAGCACCAGGCCGCCCGCCAGGCCCGCCATGGGCACCCAGTGCAGCCACCAGGCCCCGGTGGCGGCCACGCCCAGCATGATGGCCGCATGCCAGCGCGGCCCGCTCGCCAGCCCCGGTGCGCCGCCCGAGCCCCCGGCCTGCGCCAGCAGGATGCGCGAGCGCGATGCGCTGGTGGACGCCGGGATCATCCCCGCCAGGCCGCACAGCGCGCCCAGCAGGCTCTCGCGCCGCAGAGCCTGGTTGGCGTTGCCGCGCAGGCCGTGGTCGAGCTCCAGCTCCTGGTTGAAGACCATGATCTCCAGGCTGTTGACCAGGGCCATGAGCAGCGCCAGCACCACCAGGGCCGAGCCGTGCTGCTGCGCGAGCGCGACCCACGGGATGCCCGTCCAGTCGGGCCACAGCGGCCCGGCAAACGCGCTGGCCTGCACCGCGGGCGCGAACACATCGCCCAGCCCCGCGCCCCACACGCCCGCCAGCGCCACCGCCAGTGCCACCAGCACCACCGCCGTCAAAAGCCCCGGCGCGCGCGGCCAGCGCCAGCGCAGCGCCCAGGCCAGTGCCACCACGGTCAGGGCCGCGAGCGCATGCCAGAGCGTGCGCGCACTCCACAGCGCATCGGCGGCCCCGGCGCCAAAGCCGTTGCGCACCTGGCCCACCACCATCGACAAGCCCACCCCCGCCGCAAAACCATGCGTGACCGAGATCGGCAAAAACCGCGCGACGGATGCCAGCCGCAGCACCCCCAGCAGCCACTGAAAGACAAACGCCAGCGCCACCGTGGCGCCGCTCACCGCCAGCACCTGGCGCGCGCTCAGGCCCAGCTCCGGCGCCGCGCCATGGGCGGTGGCGAGCACCGCCGCAAACAGCAGGGCCACCACCGTGGTGGGCGCATAGACCACGCCCGGGCGCGGCACCACCAGCGTGAGCAGCAGGCCGGGCAATGCCGCCGACCACAGCGCCAGCGCGGCCAGCGAATGGTCCCCCGCCAGCGGGGCGAAGGCCAGCAGCCCCAGGCCGACGGCATGCGGCACGGTGACGGCGGCGGCAGACCACGCCGCCGCCGCGCCCGATGCCTGGGGCGCAGCCGCCTCGGGCTCCAGCGTATTCCAGCCGGTGGGCGATGGGGGCTGAAGCGGCGCAGGCCGTGACTGCTGGGCGGATGGCATGAACGAGGGGCTCGTGCAGGTGCGGGTGCGGGTGCAGGTGCTGGTGCTGGTGCGGCCACTGCGCTATGACAGGCGATGACGGGCGGGTGGCCTGGTGGGTGGCTGGGTGGCTGGGTGGCTGGGTGGGTGGGTGGAGGGCTGCAGCCGCGGTGCGTCAGCAACGACCGCGGCAGGCCGTCCTTAGAGGCTGCGGGACGTGAAGGTGTCGCACGCCTTCACGCTGCCGTTCTGCAGGCCGTTGTTGAACCAGCGCTGGCGCTGGGCACTGGTGCCGTGGGTGAAGCTCTCGGGCACCACGGCGCCGCCGCTGGCGCGCTGCAGCGCGTCGTCGCCGATCTTGGCGGCAGCGTTCATCGCCTCTTCCACATCGCCCTGCTCCAGGATCTGCCGGGCGTTCTGCGCATGGTGGGCCCACACACCGGCAAAGCAGTCGGCCTGCAGCTCCAGGCGCACCGACAGCTGGTTGTACTCGGCCTTGCTCACGCGGCCGCGCATCTGGTCCACCTTGCCGCTGATGCCCAGCTGGTTCTGCACGTGGTGGCCCACCTCGTGGGCGATCACATAGGCCTGGGCGAAGTCGCCCGGCGCACCCAGCCGGTTCTTCAGGGTTTCATAAAAGCCCAGGTCGATGTAGACCTTCTGGTCGGCCGGGCAGTAGAACGGCCCCATCGCCGCCTGGCCCGTGCCGCAGGCCGTGGGCGTGGCGCCCCGGAACAGCACGAGGCGCGGGTTCTGGTACTGGCCGCCGCCCTGGCGGAACACGGCCTGCCACACGTCTTCGGTGTCGGCCAGCACCGTGGACACGAAGCGCGCCATGGTGTCGTCCGCAGGCGGGCGGTGCGCCGGGCCCTGTGGTTGCTGCTGCTGCACCTGCGCCGGAGAGCCACCGCTCAGCAGCCCCAGGATCGTCAGCGGGTTGATGCCCAGCACCCAGCCGCCCACCAGGGCGATCACGATGGTGCCGATGCCGATGCTGCGCCCGCCAAAGATGGGCGAGCCGCCCCCACCGCCACCGCCCTCGTCCCGGCGGTCTTCCACATTGTCGGATTCGCGATTGCCTTCCCACTTCATGCCAGTCTCCAACGCCCTCCTCCCTGGAAGGCATGGGCGCCATGTTACGCGCCAACCAGGGCGGCGCCGGGCGGATTACGATGGCCCACCTCGCCATTGACACCCGCCGCGCCGGCGCCACCCCATGCACCACCACGCCTCCCACTACGCGCCGCCCGGCGAACGGGTGATCCTGCTCACCGGGTTCGACCCCTTCGGCGGCGACGCGCTGAACCCGAGCTGGCTCATCGCCCAGGCGCTCCACGGCCAGCGCATCGGCGGCCACCGGGTGGAGTCGGCCCAGTTGCCCACGGTGTTCGGCCGGTCGCTGCACCACTTGGAAGCGCTGATCGAGGCACACCAGCCGGCGATGGTCGTGTGCCTGGGCCAGGCCGGCGGGCGCGCCGCGCTCTCCCTGGAGCGCGTGGGCATCAATGTCGACGACGCGCGCATCCCCGACAACGCCGGCGCCCAGCCCGTGGACACGCCGGTCGTGCCGGGCGGGCCGGCCGCGTACTTTGCCAGCCTGCCGGTCAAGGCCATGCTGCGCGCCGTGCAGCGCGCGGGCGTGCCCTGCGAGGTATCGCAGACCGCCAGCACCTTCGTCTGCAACCACGTGCTGTACGGGCTGCTGCACCGGCTGGCCACGCGCCCGGCGGGCGCCCAGGGCGTGCGCGGGGGCTTCGTGCACGTGCCCTGGCTGCCCGGGCAGGGTGCGCCCCACCTGCCGCTGCGCGACATGGTGCGGGGCCTGCATGCGGCCCTGTGGGCGGCGGTGCTGGCGCGCGAGGACATCGCGCTCGGGGCCGGCGCCACGCACTGAGCATCCACCCTGCCAATGTCCCTGGACCCGGGCTTGCCCGGCTCCCCGGCGCCGCGGCGGCTGTGTACATTTCCACCATGTCTTCTTCGCACCGCCTGGAGCCTTCCCCCACGCTCGACGCCGCAGCCACTGCGGCGCTGCTGCCATGGGCTGCGCTGGCCGACGAGATCGCCGCCGTGCTGCGGGATGTGTCGGTGGTGGTGCCTGCCCGCAGCGTGCTGCCCTTGCCCTTGGGCGGCACCCTGTTCGTCATGCCCGCCACCGACAGCCGGGTGGCCATGACCAAGCTCATCACCCTGACGCCCGCCAACACCGGCACGCCCCGCCCCACCATCCAGGGCGACGTGGTGGTGTTCGACGTGGCCACGGGCGAGCGGCGCCTGGTGCTCGACGGCCCCACCATCACGGCGCGCCGCACGGCTGCGGCGTCGCTGCTGGCCGCGCGGCACCTGGCGCAGGAGCCGCAGGGTCCGCTGCTGATCGTGGGCGCCGGCGTGCAGGGCCTGGCGCACCTGGAGGCCTTTGTGCAGGGCCTGGGCGTACAGGATGTGCGCGTGGCCTCGCGCAGCGCCGCCAGTGCCGAAGCCCTGGCCCGGCACGCCCGCGCGCTGGGCGCCAAGGCCCGCGTGGTGACCGATGCCGACGCCGAAGTGCGGCACTGCCCGCTGATCGTCACCTGCACCCCCGCGCACCGCGTCGTGCTTTGCACGCCGCCCCTGGCCGATGCCTTCGTGGCGGCCGTGGGCGCCTACACACCCACCATGGCCGAACTCTCCCCCACCCTGTGCCTGCACATCGCGCAGCAGGGCCACATCGTGGTCGACACCCCCGACGCGCGCCACGAGGCCGGCGACCTGCTGCAGGCCGGCCTGGACGTGGGCGCCATGCCCACGCTGCGCGAGGTGCTGCAGGGCCCGCGCATCCAGCGCACCGGGCCGGTGCTCTTCAAGAGCTGCGGCTGGGCGGGGTGGGACCTGGCCGCGGCCCGGCTGGCGGTGCGGGCGCACGGCCGTGCCGGCGCCGCAGCCCCGGCCCCCGGCCTGCCGCTCGGGGTCATCCCATGAAAACGCGGCGCTTTTCCGACCTCAGCCTGCGCTCGCAGATCGCGCTGGTGTTCGGCACCATCGTCGTCGCCCTGGCAGCCTTGCTGTCGCTGGGGTTTGGCGAGCTGATCAAGGTGCGCAACGAACGCGACGCCAGCGCCGCCTTGCTGATGGTGGCCGAGAACGCGGGCAAGCTGCTGGCCAACGGCCTGCTGGAGCGCAGCCGCGAAGCCGAGGTGCTGGCCGCGGCCGAGGTCGTCTGGGTCAAGGGGCTGGACTCCCCCGAAGCCCACCACATGCTGGCGCGCAGCCAGGCCGCCCAGCCCAACAGCGTGTGGATCGGCGTGGCCGACGCCCAGGGCGTGGTGCGCAACGCCACAGGCGGGCTGCTGCTTCAGCAGAGCGTGCTGGAGCGCCCGTGGTTCCAGGCCGGGCTCGACAAGCTCTACGTGGGCGACGTGCACCCGGCCAAGCTGCTCGAAAAGCTGCTGCCGCCCCAAGCGTCGGGCGACCCGTACCGGTTCGTGGACTTCGCGGCGCCCATCCGCATCGGCCCCACCACCGTGGGCGTGCTGGGCATCCACGGCAGCTGGGAGTGGACCGGCGAGGTCATCGAAAGCCTCACCCCGCCGCCCACGGAGGATTCCGCCCTGGAACTCTTCGTCTTCGACCGTGCAGGGCAGCTCATCTACGCCCCCGATGGCCAGACCCAGGCCCTGCAGGCGGCCGGCCAGCAGTTGCCCAAGCCCCCGCCCACGGCCCGGGGAGGGGCGGGTGACGGCACGCAGCCCGCCGTGGTGCGCTGGCTGGACGGGCGCGAGTACCTGACCGCCATCGCCCCGATGAAGCCCCGCAACGCGGCCAGCGACCTGGGCTGGCGCGTCGTGGCCCGCGAGCCGGTCGAGCTGGCCTTTGCCGAGGCAGGCCGTACCGTGCGCCTGGCGCTGGTCATCGGCCTGACTGCCGCCATGGTGGCGTCGGTGCTGGCCTGGCTGGCGGCGCGCCGGCTGAGCGACGACCTCTATGCACTGGCCGATGCCGCCACGGCCGTGGAGGCCGAAACCCCCGGCACGCGCATCCCCCAGACGCGCAGTAGCCGCGAGGTGCGCAAGCTCTCGGGCGCGCTGCGCCGCATGACGCACCACTTGCTGACCGCCCGCGAGGCGATGGAAGAAAAGGTGCGCCTGCGCACCCTGGAGCTCGAAGCCGCCAACCGGGCGCTGGACCTGCAGGCGCGCACCGACGCCCTCACCGGCCTGCTCAACCGCCGCGGCTTTGAAACCCAGATGGCCTTTGCCCTGGCACTGGCCCGGCGCAGCGGACGCCCGCTGAGCATCATCACTGTGGACGTGGACCACTTCAAGCGCGTGAACGACACCTACGGGCACGAGGCGGGGGACGAAGTGCTGCGCCGGCTGGCGCGCACGCTGGAGGTCCGGCTACGCACATCGGACGTGGTGGCGCGGCTGGGGGGCGAAGAGTTCGTCGCCCTGTTGCCCGACACCGATCTGGCGGGCGCACGCGCCATTGCCGAGGCACTGGTGACCGCCATGGACGAGCAGACCGACCCGGTGGTCGGCCACATCACCGTGAGTGCAGGGGTGGCCACCATGCGCGGCCTCTACGACGAAGGCTCGGACATGCTGCGGCGCAGCGATGCCGCGCTGTACGAGGCCAAGAACCAGGGACGCAACCGAGTGAGCGTGGAAACATGAGTCCTACCCGGTGCGGAGGTAGGTCAACGGCGGCGGGCCTGCGAGGCCCGCACCAGCCCGCATCGAAGCGCGAGCGTGGGCTGCTGGCGGACCCAACCAGATCCGCCGTGCAAGACCCTTACACCAGCAGCAAGTGGCCACGCCCCTGTTCGTCCAGCTCGGCCGCCACGCGGCAGCCTTCGGGCGTGGCGGCATCGAAGTACACCTGCAGGCGAGCGGCCAGTGCGCACAGGCTCTCGTCGCGCGAGTCGTAGGCGGCATTCAGGCGGCCTTGGGCATAGGGCCGGTGGCCGAGCATCATGTCGGTGTTCACGCAGTGGCCTGCGGCGGCCATCTTCAGGACGAAGAGGTTGAGAAGATCGCAGGGCCAGTACGTGCCGTGGTGCGGCATGCCGATGAACGCAGCCGCACGGCGGGGGGAGGCAAAGGATTCGTCCGGGGTGAGGGAAAAGTCAGCGCCCCGGTTTTGCGCGGGTGCCGAAGGTGCAGCAAAGGTCAGCATGGGGAACTCCTTTTTGTCTCACCACCAGACCATCTGGAGGCTTGACACCATGCTAAGAACCTTACGTGCGCTTGCACTTCAGCCGATCGACCATGCCCGTGTAGGACACCGGCTGTGCGCGCCGCCCGCCAGCGCCCGGGATCAGGCCTTGGGCAGGGTCACGCCGACCTGGCCCTGGTACTTGCCACCGCGGTCGCGGTAGCTCACCTCGCACACATCGTCCTTGTCGCTCTCGAAGAACAGCACCTGCGCGCAGCCTTCGCCGGCGTAGATGCGGGCCGGCAGCGGCGTGGTGTTGGAGAACTCCAGCGTCACGTAGCCTTCCCACTCGGGCTCGAAGGGGGTCACGTTCACGATGATGCCGCAGCGCGCGTAGGTGCTCTTGCCCAGGCAGATGGTCAGCACGTTGCGCGGGATGCGGAAGTACTCCACGGTGCGCGCCAGCGCGAAGCTGTTGGGCGGAATGATGCAGCTGTCGCCGTGAAAGTCGACAAAGCTCTTCTCGTCGAAATTCTTCGGGTCCACCACGGTGCTGTGGATGTTGGTGAAGACCTTGAATTCAGGCGCGCAGCGGATGTCGTAGCCGTAGCTGCTGGTGCCGTAGCTGATGATCTTGCGGCCTTCGGCCTCGCGCACCTGGCCGGGCTCGAAGGGCTCGATCATCCCGTGCTCGGCAGCCATGCGGCGGATCCATTTGTCGCTCTTGATGCTCATCGGTCAATTCCCTGCGCAGTGGCCCGGGCTGTCGACAAAAACGACGACAAACGGCCGGGCGCTATGAAATATGTAGCTGGTAGCGCTTGCTTATCAAGCGCGAGAGGCATATTTTGCTTGAGAAATCACGGTTTGCTCCACCAGCCGGTCGTCGCCCAGCACGATCAGCGCAAACAATAGCTCATCGAGGTTGCGCGCCTGCGCTGTCTTGCGCTCCAGCAAAGGCGTGGCGCGGGGGTTGAGCACCACGAAGTCTGCCTCGCAGCCGGGCTGCAGGTTGCCCACCACGCCCGCCAGGCCCAGCGCCTGGGCCGCGCCCGCCGTGTGCTGCCACCACAGCTGCCGGGGCGACAAACTCAGGCCCTGCTTGCTCTGCCCTTCCCGGCCCACGTAGTACGCCGCCAGCATGGTGTGGAACGGGCTGAAGCTGGTGCCCCCGCCCACGTCGCTGGCCAGGCCGTAGCCAAAGCCCACGCGGTCCGCGCCCGCGTAGTCGAAAAAGCCGCTGCCCAGGAACAGGTTGCTCGTGGGGCTGACGGCCGCCACGGTGCCGGTGTCACGCATCAATGCGCGGTCGTCGTCGTCGAAGTGGATGCAGTGGGCGTACACCGCACGCTCGCGCATCAGGCCGAAGTCGTCGTACACCGCCAGGTAGCTGCGCGACGCCGGGAACAGCTCGCGTGCCCACCGGATCTCGTCCAGGTTCTCGGCCACGTGCGACTGGATCCACACGTCGGGATAGCGCGCGGCCAGCTCGCCCGCGCCGCGCAACTGCTCGGGCGTGCTGGTGGGCGCAAAGCGCGGGGTGATGGCATAGCCCAGGCGGTCCACGCCGTGCCAGCGCTGGATCAAGGCTTCGGTGTCGAGCAGGCTCTGCTCTGTGTCGTCGCGCACGCCATCGGGCGAATGGCGGTCTTGCAGCACCTTGCCGGTGATCAGGCGCAGTTGGCGGCGCTGCGCCTCGGTGAACAGCGCGTCCACGCTGGCCGGGTGCGAGGTGGCGAATGTCAGCGCCGTGGTCACTCCGTTGCGCAGCAGCTCGTCCACGAAGAAGCCCGCCACCTGGGCGCCGTAGGCCGGGTCGACAAAACGCGACTCGTGCGGAAAGGTGTAGTTCTCCAGCCAGGGCAGCAGGCCGTCCGCGGGCGAGCCGATCACATCGGTCTGCGGGAAATGGATGTGCATGTCCACAAAGCCCGGCGCCAGGATGCGGCCCGGAAGGTGCGTGACGGGATGGTCAGCGTACTGATGGGCCAGCGCCTGCCAGGCACCCGCCGCCACCACGCGCTGGCGGCCCTGTTCATCCGGGCCGACAGCCAGCAGGCCGTCTTCGTCATACAGGGCCGATCCATCATCGGCAAAGCGCAAAAGGGCAGAGCGGTATACATGCATGGGCGCTAGCTTAGCGGCGGCTGTGGTCCGGGACATACGCCGCCTGCAATAAACGCTATGGCCCGAGCGCCGCGGCTGGCGTTGCACCCCGTCAGCGGGTGATGCGGCCCTGCACGCCTTCCACCAGCCAGTTCATCTGCAGGATCTGCGCGTCCGTCAGCGCCTGGCCTGCGGGGATCACCTCGTGGCCTTCGTTGTCGCGCACCGGGGCCTTGGCACCCGCGCGGAACGGCTGCAGCTGCCCCGCGCCGACAGCCTTCTGCGCGGCCAGCACCTCCTGCTGCACGGCGGGCGGCACCTTGGGGCCGAAGTCGCCCACGCGGATCAGGCCCTCGCGCACGCCCCCCCAGAGGTTGCCGCTCTTCCAGGTGCCGTTTTGCACCGCGCGCACGCGGTCGGTGTAGTAGCGGCCCCATTGGTGGGTGACGGCGATGATCTGCGCGTCCGGCCCGGCCTTGCGCATGTCGGAGTGGTAGGCCACGGCCATCTTGCCTCGCTCCTGCGCCGCGGCCATCACGGCGGTGGAGCCGGTGTGAAAGGCCATCACGTCCACGTCCTGGTTGAAGAGCACCATGGCCGCATCGCGCTCCTTGGGCGGGTCGAACCACACGTTGATCCACACCACCTTCACGGTGGCCTGGGGGTTGACCGAGCGCATGCCCAGCGTGAACGCGTTGATGCCCTGCAGCACCTCGGGGATGGGAAAGCCCGCCACGTAGCCCGCCACGCCGGTCTTGCTCATGCGGCCCGCCGCAATGCCTGCCAGGTAGCGACCCTCGTAGTAACGCGCGTTGGCCGCGGCCACGTTGGGCGCGGTCTTGTAGCCGGTGATGGACTCGAACTTCACGTTCGGATAGTCCTGCGCCACCTTGAGCGTGGGCTCCATGTAGCCGAAGCTGGGCGTGAAGATGATCTGGTGCCCCGTGGCCGCCAGGTCGCGAATCACGCGCTCCGCGTCGGCCCCCTCGGCCACGTTTTCCACGAAGGTGGTCTGCACCTGCGCGCCCAGCGCCGCCTCGACGGCCTTGCGGCCTTCGTCGTGCTGGCGCGTCCAGCCGGCTTCGGTGATGGGGGAGACATAGACGAAGCCCGCCTTGACGGGCTGCGCCGGCGCGGGGGCAGGTGGTTTGGCACCTGCCGGGGTTTGGGAGACAGCGGGAAAGGTGATGAAAACGGCGCCCGCCAGCGCACTCACACAAGCCGCACGCAGTGCGGTGGCGAGGTTTTTGTACATGGTGTTCCTCTACATGGCCCAGGTTGAAAAGCGGAGCCACCGCAGGGCGGCGGTGGTCCACGGAAAAAGTCAGTTAGATCGTCATTCAGTGGTGAGGCTGGAAGCCCGGCAGGGCACAACGTCCGGCGTATCTATCGCTTTCGTCCTGCACTCAGCCCAGGCGCGGCACCCGCAGGCGGGCATGCTCGGGCACGGTACCGCCCAGGCGGAAGGCGCCCACCACTTCGGACAGGCGCGCGGCCTGGTCCTTCAGGCTCTCGGCGGCTGCGGTGGATTCCTCCACCAGCGCGGCATTTTGCTGGGTCATCTGGTCGAGCTGGCTCACCGCCACGTTCACCTGGCCGATGCCCAGGCTCTGCTCCGACGCCGCGGCGCTGATCTCGCCAATGATGTCGGTCACGCGGCGCACGGACGTCACGATCTCGGTCATGGTGGTGCCGGCGTTCTGCACCAGGGCAGAGCCCGACTCGACCTTCTCCACCGACACGCCGATCAGGGCCTTGATCTCCTTGGCGGCTTCCGCGCTGCGCTGGGCCAGGCCCCGCACCTCGGTGGCCACCACGGCAAAACCACGGCCCTGCTCGCCCGCGCGGGCGGCCTCCACGGCGGCATTGAGCGCGAGGATGTTGGTCTGGAAGGCGATGCCGTCGATGGTGCCGATGATGTCGGCGATCTTCTTGCTGCTGGCGTTGATCTCGTCCATGGTGCTCACCACCTGCGAGACGACCGCGCCACCGCGCTCGGCCACGGCCGCGGCCGAGGCGGCCAGCTGGTTGGCCTGCACGGCCGAATCCGCGCTCTGGCGCACGGTGCTGGTCAGCTCTTCCATGGAGCTGGCGGTTTCCTGCAGGCTGCTGGCGGTCTGCTCGGTGCGGGCACTCAGGTCCTGGTTGCCGATGGCGATCTGCGTGCTGGCGGTGGAGATGCTGTCCACCACGCCGCGCACCTGCTGCAGCGAGCCCTGCAGCGCACTGCGCATCAGGTCCAACGCGCGCAGCAGGCGGCCGGTTTCGTCGTTGGCGTAGCTGGCCTCGGGCTGGCCGGTCAGGTCCATGTCGGCGATGGCTTCGGCGATGGCCTCGGCATGGCGCAGCGGGCGCGTGATGCTGGTGGCCAGCAGCCAGGCCAGCAAGGCACCCAGCAGCAGCGAGACGCCGGTGCATACCTGCAGCAGCAAGGTGGTCTGGGCACGCAGGGTTTCGCTGCGCTTGCCGGCTTCGTCCAGCTGCGCGCGCTGCGCGTCCACCATCTGCTGCACGCCTGCGAGATAACTGCGCGAGGTGGGCTCAAAGCGCTCGTTGAACACCTTGTTGGCGCTCTCGGCGTCGCCCGCCTGCTTGAACTTGCTCACCTCTTCCCGCGCGGCGAGGTAGTCCTTGCGCAGCTGGCCGACCTGGTCGAAGAGCTTCTTTTCTTCGGGCGTGTCCATCTTGGATTCGATGAACTTTTGCAGCTCGTTGGTGTTGCGGATCGACTCGGCCGTGGCCGGCGCGAAGTACGGGATCAGGCTCGCATCGCTGCTCTTGGCGATGGCTGCGGCGCGCTGCACGCCGGAGGTGGTGTGGCGCAACCAGTCGGCACCCGCACGCTCGGTCTTGATGTTGTCGGACACCATGGTGTCGATCTCCTGGCCCAGCTGGCCGAGCTTGACCACCGCCACCACGCTGCTGGCAAAGAACAGGGCCAGGATCAGGCCCAGCACCAAAGTGAGGCGCTTGCCGATGGAAATTTGACTGAGAAACATGGGGGAAAGCTCCGTGGTGGCGCGGGCGCGCGCCTCGCCAGCCCATGGTCCATGGGCTGAGGGTCTGAATCGCGGGAAGTCGAAAGAAAAGGGGGCTGCGGCCGACGGCACACCCCGGATGCGGGCCTCAGCCCGCTCGTACAAAAACTCACAATTCTAGGGTTTACCCGAAAAATTAGCTAGTCCTGCACCAAATGGGGGATCAAACGAAGGCCTGTTGCTCGGTCAGTCCCTGCCACTTCGCGCCCGTTGTACGGCTGCCTGACGAGGTCGCTCCGCTGCAGTGCACGCCCAACTCCCCGGTGCCAGCGGCCACCCCTTCCTTCAGCGCAGCCAGAGAGTGGCCCGATCTCAGTAGTCGTGTTCCACGCAGCGCTCGAAGGCCTCCTTGAGCTTGTGTTCCCACACCCGCTTGTCGGCATTGCCTGCAAAGCTGGCTTCGAAGCTGTTGAACGCCAGCTGGTAGGCGTGCCTGGCGGTGAGGTGCGTGGCGGCGAACACCTGGGTGAAGTTGTCGTTGATGTAGCCGCCAAAATACGCCGGGTCGTCCGAGTTGACGGTGGCCGCCAGCCCTGCGTCGAGCAGCCTGCCCAGGTTGTGGTCCGCCAGGTCGGGGAACACGCGCAGCTTCTGGTTGGACAGCGGGCACACCGTGAGCGCAATGCGCTCCTGCGCCAGGCGCTGCATCAGCGCGGCGTCGTGCACCGCTTGCACCCCGTGGTCGATGCGCTCCACCTTGAGCACGTCGAGCGCGCTCCAGATGTACGCCGGTGGCCCCTCTTCCCCCGCATGCGCGACCAGGCGCAGGCCCAGTTCGCGGCAGCGTGCGAACACGCGCGCGAACTTCTCCGGCGGGTGGCCCACTTCGCTCGAATCCAGGCCCACGCCCACGATCTTGTCCAGGAAGGGCTGGGCCTGCTCCAGGGTCTCGAACGCGGACTCTTCGCTCAGGTGGCGCAAAAAGCACAGGATCAGCGTGGCGCTGATGCCCAGCTCGGTGCGTGCGTCCTGGCAGGCGCGGTGCAGGCCGTTGATCACGGTCTCCATCGCCACGCCGCGGGCCGTGTGAGTTTGGGGGTCGAAGAAGATCTCGGCGTGCAGCACGTTGTCGTGCGCGGCGCGGACCAGGTAGGCGCGCGCCATGTCGTAAAAATCCTGCTCGTGCAGCAGCACGCTGGCACCGGCGTAGTAGATGTCGAGAAAGCTCTGCAGGTTGGTGAAGGCATACGCGCTGCGCAGTGCTTCCACGCTGGCGTAGGGCAAGGCCACCGCATTGCGCTGCGCCAGCGCGAAGATGAGCTCGGGCTCGAGCGAGCCTTCGATGTGGATGTGCAGTTCTGCCTTGGGCATGGCGCGCAGCAGCGCAGGAAGGCGCTCGGCGGAGATGGGCGGGACTTTGAACATGGCGGCCTGGCCTCTCATTTTTCTGTGGGGATGGGCGACATCATGCACCGGCATGGCACCAACGAGAAGGGCCGCACAAAGCGGCCCTGGGACATTGTCGCGATCCACCTTGCAGGCACCGCACGGCGCCCGCCAAGGTGTTCACAAAGGCGTCTTACTACTTCTTGTCGCCGCCGGGGATCTTGCCCTCCACGCCCTTGACATAGAAGTTCACGCCGCCGAGGAATTTGTCGTCGGCCACGGCGTCCTTTTCCAGCACGGCCTTGCCGTCCTGGCCGACGATGGGGCCCTTCCAGATCACGAAGCTGCCGTCGGCCAGGCCCTTCTTCACTTCTTCGACCTTGGCCTTGGTCTCGGCGGGCACGTCTTCAGCGATGGAGACGATGTCGATTGCGCCTTCCTTCACGCCCCACCAGCTCTGGCCGGTGGCCCACTTGCCGTCCAGGGCGTCCTTGGTGGCCTTGATGTAGTACGGGCCCCAGTTGATCACGGCCGATGCCAGGTGGGCCTTGGGGCCGTAGGCGGTCATGTCCGAATCCCAGCCGAAGGCGCGCTTGCCCTTTTCCTGCGCCGTCTTGAGCACTGCGGGCGAGTCGGTGTTCTGGAACAGCACGTCGGCGCCGCCGTTGATCAGCGACGTGGCGGCTTCGGTTTCCTTCGGTGGGCTGAACCATTCGTTCACCCAGACCACCTTGGTCTTGATCTTGGGATTGACCGACTGCGCACCCAGCGTGAAGCTGTTGATGTTGCGGATCACTTCAGGGATCGGCACCGAGCCCACCACGCCCAGCGTGTTGGTCTTGGTCATGGCACCGGCGATCACGCCGGCCATGTAGGCACCTTCGTAGGTGCGGCTGTCGTAGGTGCGCACGTTCTCGGCGGTCTTGTAGCCGGTGGCGTGTTCGAACTTCACGTCCTTGAAGTCCGGGGCGATCTTCTGGATGGACTCCATGTAGCCGAAGGTCGTGCCGAAGATCAGCTTGTTGCCTTGGCCGGCCAGGTCGCGCAGCACGCGCTCGGCGTCGGCGGACTCGGGCACGCTTTCGACGAAGCTCGTCACGACCTTGTCGCCGAATTCCTTCTCGATGGCCTTGCGGCCGTTGTCGTGGGCGAACGACCAGCCGCCGTCACCGACAGGGCCGACGTACGCGAACGCGATCTTCAGAGGCTCGGCCTTGGGCGCAGGGGCCTCTGCCGCAGGAGCCGGTGCGGGCGCGGGGGCCGGTGCCGGTTCTTCCTTCTTGCCACAGCCCACGAGCGCGGCGGCGGCCACGGCGGAGAGCGCTGCCACCTTGAGCAGGGAGCGTTTCTGCAGATCAGTCATGTCGGTTCCTTATGGATAGATGAAGATGAAGAAGAGAAGGGAAGAAGAGAGTTTTACAAGGCAGACGCACGAAAACGTTGATTATGGTCCGATCTACCGGGCAGTAACCAAAGGTTTTTCACCTCCCGCGGTCCCGATGCAAGACACGGGCCATGGAGCCACCCGCAGGCCCCGCGCCGGGGCGGGGCCGCGGACGTGGGTCAGGAGCCCGGGTAGAACGGCTTGCCCAGCGATGCCGGCATGTTGATGCGGATCCACGTCGGGTTGCGCGATATCAGCGCCAGCACCACGATGGTCGCCACGTACGGCAGCATCGACAGCAACTGGCTGGCCACCTGCACGCCCGTGGCCTGCAGGTGGAACTGCAGCATCGTCACGCCGCCGAACAGGTAGGCCCCGAGCAGCACCCGCGCAGGCCGCCAGGTGGCAAAGGTGGTCAGCGCCAGCGCGATCCAGCCGCGGCCAGCCACCATGCCTTCGACCCACAGCGGCGTGTAGACGGTGGAGATGTAGGCGCCCGACAGCCCGCACAGCGCGCCCCCGGCCACCACCGCGGCCAGTCGGATGCGGCGCACCGGGTAGCCCAGCGCATGGGCGGACTCGGGCGACTCGCCCACCGAGCGCAGCACCAGGCCCGCGCGCGAGCGGTACAAAAACCAGATGAGCGCCGCCACCAGCACCATGGTCAGGTACACCAGCGGGTGCTGCTGGAACAGCGCGGGCCCGAGCAGCGGCACGTCGGACAGCACCGGGATGGCGTACTTTGGCAGCTCGGGCAGCTTGGCCTGCACGAAGCTGATGCCCGCAAAGGCCGAGAACCCCACCCCGAACAGCGACAGCGCGAGCCCGGTGGCGTACTGGTTGGTGTTGAGCCAGATCACCAGCACACCGAAGATGGCCGCCAGCAGCGCCCCGGCGGCCATGCCCGCGGCAAAGCCCAGCCAGGTGTTGCCCGTGTGCACCACGGTGGCAAACCCGGCGATGGCGGCGCAGAGCATCATGCCCTCGGCCCCCAGGTTGACGATGCCGGCTTTTTCGTTGATGAGCAGGCCCAGGGCCGCGATGGCCAGGACAGTGCCGGCGCTCAAGGTGGCGCCGATGAGGAGTGCGTAGGATTCCATCAGGCCACCACTTTCTTGGCGCCTACCCAGCGAACGCGGTAGGCAATGAGCGTGTCGCAGGCCAGCAGCGTGAACAGCAGCAGCCCCTGGAACACGCCGGTGAGCGACTTGGGCAGCCCCAGGCGCGACTGCGCCAGCTCGCCGCCGATGTAGAACATGCTCATCAGGATGGCCGACAGGATCATGCCCACCGGGTGCAGCCGCCCCACGAAGGCCACGATGATGGCCGCAAAGCCGTAGCCCGCCGGCACGTACGGCGTGAGCTGGCCGATGGGGCCGGCCACCTCCAGCGCGCCCGCCAGGCCCGCTGCGCCGCCCGAAATGAGCAGCGCCGTCCAGAGCGCCCGGCGCGACGAGAAGCCCGCGTACCGCGCCGCCGCTGGCGCCAGCCCGCCCACCTGCTGGGCAAAGCCCGCGCGCGTGCGGAACAAAAACACCCACAGCGCGGCCGCCCCGGCCAGCGCCAGCAGCAGCCCGATGGACATGCGCGAGCCCTGCATCAGCCGCGGGATCTGCGTGACCTTCTCGAACGTCTTGGTCTGCGGGAAGTTGTAGCCCATGGGGTCCTTCCACGGACCGTAGACCAGGTAGCCCAGCACCAGCGTGGCCACGTACACCAGCATCAGGCTGACGAGGATTTCGTTGGCGTTGAACTTGTCGCGCAGCAGGGCCGTGAGCCCCGCCCACGCCATGCCGCCCAGCACGCCCGCCACCAGGATGGCGGGCACGATCCACGGCCCGGTGGTCTTGTCGGCCAGCAGCGCCACGCCGCCGGCCACCACGGCACCGATGACGAACTGGCCCTCGGCACCGATGTTCCACACGTTGGAGCGAAAGCACACCGCCAGACCGAGCGCGATGAGCAACAGCGGCGTGGCCTTGACCATGAGTTCGCCGATGGCGTATTGCGTCTTGATGGGCTCCCAGAAGAACACCTGCAACCCGCGCACCGGGTCCTTGCCCAGCGCGGCGAACAGCGCGATGCCGATCAGCACCGTGAAGGCCAGCGCCAGCAGCGGCGAGCCGTAGGTCCAGAGTTTGGACGCCTGGGGGCGCGGTTCGAGCTTAAGCATGCTGCACCTCCCCCACCTTGGCGCTGTGGGCGCTGTGAACGTTCTGGGCCAGATGGGCCTGCACGTCGGCATGCCACAGACCGCTCATCCATTCGCCGATCTGCTCCACCGTGGCATCGGCGCGCGGTACCGAGGGCGACAGGTGCCCCTTGGCCACCACATGCAGCCGGTCGCAGATTTCGAACAGTTCATCGAGCTCTTCGCTCACCACCAGCACCGCGCAGCCCGCATCGCGCAGCGCCAGGATGGAGCCGCGGATCTGCGCCGCCGCGCCCACGTCCACGCCCCAGGTGGGCTGCGAGACGATGAGCAGCTTCGGGTTGGCGTCGATCTCACGCCCCACGATGAACTTTTGCAGATTGCCGCCCGACAGCGATTTGGCCGCCGCGTGCGGGCCGCCCGCCTTCACGTTGAAGCGCTCGATCAGCGCCTTGGCATGCGCCTCCAGCGCACCCACCTTGATCCAGCCGCTGCCCGCCACCGAGTTGGTGCGCGTGAGCAGCAGGTTGTGCGCCAGGCCCATGGTGGGCACGGCGCCCCGGCCCAGGCGCTCCTCGGGCACGAAGTGCAGGCCCAGCGCACGGCGCTGCCCGGGGCGCATGCGGCCCGCGTTTTGCCCGGCCACCTGGATGCTGGCGGGCTCCGCCCGCGTGTCCTCGCCCGACAATGCGTACAGCAGCTCCTTCTGGCCGTTGCCGGACACCCCGGCAATGCCCACCACCTCGCCCGCCTTCACCTCGAACTGCAGGTCGACCAGGTCCACGCCGAACTGGTCCGCGCGCGGCAGCGACAGGCCCTGCACACGCAGCACCGTGGCGCCGGTCTGCACCGCGCGGTGCTCCAGCGCCGGCGGCTCGGCGCCGATCATCAGGCGCGAGAGCGACGCGTTCGATTCCTCGGCCGGGTTGCACACGCCCGTGACCTTGCCGCCGCGCAGCACGGTGCAGGCGGTGCACAGCGCGCGGATCTCGTGCAGCTTGTGGCTGATGTACAGGATGCTGCAGCCCTCGCTGGCCAGCTGGCGCAGCACCACGAAGAGCTTTTCGACCGCCTGGGGCGTGAGCACCGAGGTGGGCTCGTCCAGGATCAGCACCTTGGGGTTGGTGAGCAGCGCACGGATGATCTCCACCCGCTGCATCTCGCCCACGCTCAGGGTGTGCACCGGGCGCAGGGGGTCGATGTCCAGGCCGTACTCGGCCGCCTTGGCAGTGATGCGCTGCGTGACCTCGGGCAGCGACAGGCTTTTGTCCAGGCCCAGCCAGACGTTCTCGGCCACCGTGAGCGTGTCGAACAAACTGAAGTGCTGGAACACCATGGCGATGCCCAGGGCCCGCGCCTCCTGCGGGTTGCGCACCTGCACGGCCTGGCCGTTGAAGTGCACGCTGCCCTCGTCGGGCTTGACCGAGCCGTAGATGATCTTCATCAGCGTGGACTTGCCCGCGCCGTTCTCGCCCAGCACGGCGTGGATCTCGCCGGGCAGCACCGTCAGCGACACGCCGCTGTTGGCCACCACGGCCGGGTAGCGCTTGGTGATGCCCGCGAGCTGCAGCCGGGGCGGCGGTGCGCCCGGACCACCCGGGGCGCTGGAGGTAGGAGGTGAACTCATGCGGGGATTGTCTCTCAGTTTTATGACTTGTTTTTGGAATGAAAATACCGCCTTGCGCTTGCTCCGTATGCGCGAGCAGCTATTCTTTTCGTAGCGACGCAGCCACGGTCTTCACGCAGTCGCGCAGCCAGATGGCCGCTGCCGAATGGTGGGTGCGGGCATGCCACAGCTGGTAGTACATCAGGCGCGGGAAAGGCACGGGGCTGGGCAGTATGGCCAGCGGCAGCTGGTCAACGTAGCGTTCGCAGTACTGGCGACCGGTGGTCAGCACCAGCAGGCTCGACGCCACGATGGGCGGTATGGCGCTGAAGTGCGCGCAGCGTGCGGTGATATTGCGGGCCATGCCCAGGCTGTCCAGGTGCGCGTCGATCACGCCGCGCGCGCCCGGGTGGGTGGGGGTGGGCGCGATGTGCTCGGCGGCCAGCCAGCTCTCGGCGTCCCAGCCCCGGCGCACGGCCGGGTGCTCGCGGCTGACCAGGCACACCACCTCGTCGCCGAACAGGCGGCCCATGTGCAGGTCGTCGGGCGGCTGCGGCCAGTTGCCGATGACCACGTCGACCTCGCCCTGCGCCAGGTGCGCGTGGTAGTGGGCATCGGCCGACAGCGGCAGGATCTCGATGGGGCACAGCGGTGCCTCGACCTTCAGGCGGGCGACCAGCTGGGGCAGGAAGAGCGGGTCCAGGTAGTCGCTGGCCGCCACGCGGAAGGTACGGGTGGACGTGCGCGGATCGAACCCCCGCGCATCGGAGAACAAGGCCTCGGCCGATCGCAGGATGGCGCCCGCGGGCTCCACCATGCGCAGCGCGGCGTCGGTGGGCATCATGTTGGCACCCGAGCGCACCAGCAGCGGGTCGCCCGCCAGGTCCCGCAGGCGCTTGAGCGCGGCAGACACGGCCGGCTGGTGCATGCCCAGCCGGACGGCGGCCCTCGATACGCTGCGTTCTGTGAGCACGGTGTGCAAGACCCTTATGAGATGGAGGTCTATCTTGTCGAAAAGGGCGTGGTCTCTCATACGGGGGCCTGCATTCCTGTCATACGGCATCGTGTATGCCGTGCGGCGCGGGGCTGCGCAACGCACCGCAAGGGGTCGAGGAGGCTGCGCGGCAGAAGGAGCATCGGCTGCAACGCTCGACAAACCGGTCTCGCCAAGCACTACTTCCTGCGCCCAGGGGCCCGCCCTGGGCTTGTCAGTAGCACTTAGCGATCCTCGGTTTTCGAACTTTTCGCTTCGATGCCTTATGCCGCGCAGCCTCCTGGCCATCTTCACATAGAAGTCCGCGCCGGTTCCAGCGCGCAGGGCAAAAGTCCTGCGACCTGGCCAAGGGCACCGTGCGGTTACCTGCCTCGACGTGGCGCAGTGGCAGCGCGGCAGGCCCCAAGTACATTTGGCGATCCAGGTGCCGCCAGATTCCACCACGGGCTTGGCACCTCGACGTCATATTCCTCACCCTGCATGAACCCCACCCCGCAGATCCAAGGCTGGTGCCCCGGCGCCTGGCAGCCCATGGCCTCGGGCGACGGGCTGGTGGTGCGCGTGCGCCCGCCGCTGGGCCGGCTGACCCTGCACCAGGCGCTGCGGCTGTCGCGCCTGGCGCAGGTGCACGGTGCGGGCACGCTGGAGCTGTCGAGCCGCGCCAACGTGCAGCTGCGCGGCGTGCCGCCCGAGCGCCATGCCGCGTTGCTGCGATCCCTGGCGGCCTGCGGGCTGCTGGATGCGGATGCGCGCAGCGAGCGCCTGCGCAATGTGGTGGTCGACCCGCTGCACCGGCCCGGCGACGGCGTGCAGGCGCTGGCCCTGGCGCTGCACCAGGCGCTGGCCCGGTCGCCGGAGCTGGACGCCCTGCCCGCCAAGTTCGGCTGGTCCATCGACGGCGGATATTCGACTTGGCTGCATGGCGTATCAGCAGACATCCGCCTGCTGCGCGCCCCTGGCCTGGGCACCACCGCATGGCGCGTGCAGCCCGATGGACTGCGCTGGGCGCTGGCGGCAAACAACCAGCAAGACGCTGTGGCTGCGGGCCTGGCACTGGCACGCTGGTTTGCACAACGCTGCCTGCGCCAGAAAGCCGTGGGGCAACGGGCCGGACGCATGGCCGCCTGCGCAAAAGAACTGGAAAGCGCACTTCACCACCCCGCTGACGAAAATTCCACGGCCACGGCCACGGCCACGGCCACGTCCACGTCCACGTCCATGGCATGGCTGGCGGACCTGCCTGCGGGCGTGGCATGGGTGCCCGCTGACGGGGTGGTCACTGCACAGGCGCCAGAGCACATCCGCGGGGACGACGCCCTGCCCGGCTGGGTGCCCGGCGTCGGCACGCTGGTGGCGGCACCGCTGGGCCGCGTGCCTGCCCAGGCGTGGGCCGACATGGTTGGCGCAGCGCGCCGCAGCGGCGTCACGGGTTTGCGCATCACGCCGTGGCGCATGGTGTTGCTGGAAAGCGGCTCGGGCATCGCTGGCAGCGTCAGGCAGGGATGCGAAGCCGCTGCAGGCCTCGCATCCAGCCCGCACTGGATCACACACCCCGACGACCCGCGCCTGCGCGTGTCCGCATGCACCGGCGCCCCGGGCTGCCCGCAGGCCCACGCGCCCACCCAGGCCCTGGCGCTGGCCTGCGCGCCCCATGTGCCGCCGGGCGCGCACCTGCATGTGTCGGGCTGCGCCAAAGGCTGCGCCCGCCAGGCGCCGGCCACGGTCGCTCTGCGGGCGGAAGCGACCGAACGCGGACCGATTTGGGCGGTGATTCGCCAAGGGACTGCCAGCCAGGTCACCGATGAGCGCATGAAGGAGGCCATCCTGCAAGACAATCCCGGGTTGTTGTTTGCAAAGAATTCATGCTCCACCGCTACGAAACCCAGGGCGCCGAGATCTACCGGCAGTCCTTTGCCACCATCCGGCGCGAAGCCGAGCTGAGCCGCTTCACCCCCGTCGAAGAGCGCGTCGTGGTGCGCATGATCCACGCCGCGGGCATGGTCGAGCTGGCCCCGCTCGTGATGTTCTCCCCCGGCATGGCCGAGGCCGCGCGCCAGGCGCTGCAGGACGGCGCCCCCGTGCTGTGCGATGTGCGCATGGTGAGCGAGGGCATCACCCGCACCCGCCTGCCCGCCACCAACCCCATCATCTGCACGCTGCAGGACGAGCGGATACCCGCTCTCGCCCAGCAACTGGGCACCACGCGCAGCGCCGCGGCGGTGGAGCTGTGGCGCCCGCAGCTGCAGGGCGCCGTGGTCGCCATCGGCAACGCACCCACAGCCCTGTTCCACCTGCTCAACATGCTGCAGGAGCCCGGCTGCCCGCGGCCCGCGGCCATCATCGGCTGCCCGGTGGGCTTCATTGGCGCGGCCGAGTCCAAGGACGCCCTGATGCACGACCTGCCCGTGCCCGCGATGATCGTGCGCGGCCGCCTGGGCGGCTCTGCGATGACGGTGGCCGCCATCAACGCACTGGCCAGCGATGTCGAGTAGCGCCATGGCATCCGCGCAGGCCCGGCCCGGCATCGTCTGCGTGGGCCTGGGCCCCGGCGACCCCGACCTGATGAGCGTGAAGGCCGACCGCCTGGTGCGGGGCGCGCTCCACGTGGCCTTCTTCCGCAAGAAGGGCCGCCCCGGCAAGGCGCGCCAGCTGGTGCAGGGCCTGCTCGCACCCGGCGTGACGGAATACCCCATGGAGTACCCCGTGACCACCGAACTGCCGGTGGACAGCGCGGACTACGTAGCCCAGCTCTCGGCCTTCTACGACGACTGGTGCACGCGCCTGACCCTGCTGGCGCAGACGCAGCAGGTGGTGGTGCTGTGCGAAGGCGACCCGTTTCTGTACGGCTCGTTCATGCACCTGTACACCCGCCTGCGCGATCGCACCGGCACCGCGCCCGACGTGGTGCCCGGCATCCCCGGCATGGTGGGCTGCTGGCACGCCACCGGCGAGCCCATCACCTGGGGCGACGACGTGCTGAGCGTGATGACCGGCACCCTGCCCGAGGACGAACTGGTGCGCCGCATGCAGACCGCCGACGCGCTGGTGGTGATGAAGGTGGGGCGCAACCTGCCCCGCATCCGCCGCGCGCTGGTGCGCACCGGGCGGCTCGATACCGCGTGGCTGGTGCAAAACGGCACCACGGCCACGCAGCAGGTCGCCCGCCTGGCCGATGTGGCGGACGACGCCTGCCCGTACTTCGCCATCGTGCTGGTGCACGGCCAGGGGCGGCGGCCGGAGGCGGCATGGTGAACGGCTCTGCCAACCCCGCCGCAGGCCGCCTGACCATCGCAGGCCTGGGCCCCGGCGCCCTGGCGCAGATCACTCCCGAAGTGGCCGCGGCCCTGCAGCACGCCACCGATGTGGTCGGCTACTTGCCGTACGTCGCGCGGGCGCAGGCCCTGTGGCAGCAAGCCGCCGCACCGCATCCTGTGGCCTGGCACGCGTCCGACAACCGGGTGGAGCTGGACCGCGCGCAGCAGGCGCTGGCCCTGGCCGCACAGGGCCGGCAGGTCGTGGTGGTGTCGTCGGGCGACCCGGGCGTGTTTGCCATGGCGTCCGCGGTGTTCGAGGCCATGGAGCACGCGGCGCCCGCCACATCGGCAGCCTGGCAGGCCCTGGACGTGCAGGTGCTGCCCGGCATCACCGCCATGCTGGCGGCAGCGGCGCGCGCCGGGGCCCCGCTGGGCCACGACTTTTGCTGCATCAACCTGTCGGACAACCTCAAGCCCTGGCCGGTGATCTCCCAGCGCGTGCGGCTGGCGGCCGAGGCCGACTTCGCGATGGCCTTCTACAACCCCCGCTCGCGCAGCCGGCCCGAGGGCTTCGTGCGGCTGCTGGAATTGCTGCGCGCCCACTGCGAGCCCGGGCGCCTGCTGGTGTTTGCGCGGGCCGTGTCCACCCCCGACGAGCAGCTCACCGTCTGCACCCTGGCCGAGGCAGCGCCCGAGATGGCCGACATGCGCACCGTGGTGCTGGTGGGCAACAGCACCACGCGGCGCGTGGGCCGGTTCACCTACACGCCGCGCTTTTATGGCGTGCCAGCCGATGCGTCTTCACCGGGCAACGCGCCATGACGCACCCAGTGCATCACCGCGCCCACGTCTTCGGTGCGCGCACGCTGCGGCAGGGCTGGCCGCTGCACCATCACCACCGGCAGGCCCAGCGCGCGCGCCGCGTCGAGCTTGCCGCGCGTGGCCTCGCCGCCCGCGTTCTTGGCCACCAGCCACTGCACGCGGTGCGCCTGCAGCAGGGCCAGGTCTTGGTCTGCGCTGAAGGGGCCACGCCCGATCACCAGGTCCACCGCGGCATCGGGCCAGGGCAGGCTGCCGGGCGCGGGGGCATCCACCAGCCGCAGCAGGTAGCGGTGCTGCCCCAGGCCTGCAAAGGCATGCAACTGCTTGCGCCCCACGGCCAGGAACACCCGCGCCGGTGTCTCTGGCAAAGCCAAGGCAGCGGTCGCCATGTCGGGCACGTCGATCCACCGGTCGCCCGGCCCGGGTTGCCACGGGGCACGCTCCAGCGCCAGCAGCGGCACACCGGCCATGGCACAGGCCTCGCAAACATGGCGGCTCATCTGCGCGGCAAAGGGGTGCGTGGCATCCACGACGTGCGTGATGCCATGGTCCACGAGGTACTGCACAAGCCCCGGCACCCCGCCAAAGCCGCCGACGCGCACAGGCAAGGGCTGCGCCAGCGGGGCCTGCGTGACGCCCGCATACGAAAAAACGGCCGGCACGCCCGCCTGGTGAAGGGCCTGGGCCAACTGGCTGGCGCCGGTGGTACCGCCCAGCAGGAGAACATGCGTCATGACTGATCCGTGGTTGACATTGGTCGGCCTGAATGAAGATGGGCTGGAAGGACTGGCCCCCGCCGCCCGCCGCGCACTCGATGACGCCCAGGTGGTGTTCGGCGGCCCGCGCCACTTGGCGCTGGCCGAGGTGGGAGACCGCGGCCGGCCCTGGCCCGTGCCCTTCGACGTTGCCCCCGTGCTGGCCCTGCGCGGGCAGCGCGTGGTGGTGCTGGCATCGGGCGACCCGTTCTGGTTCGGCGCGGGCGGCAGCCTGGCGGCGCACCTGGCGCCCCACGAGTGGCGCTGCCACGCGCAACCCTCGACATTCTCGCTGGTCGCGGCGCGCCTGGGCTGGCGGCTTGAGGCAGTCGATTGCCTGGGCCTGCACGCCAGCCCGCTGCAGCAACTGCTGCCCCGCCTGGCACCAGGGCGCCAGTTCATCGTGCTGCTGCGCGATGGCGCGGCCGCGGCGCAGCTGGCGCAGTGGCTGGTGCACGAAGGCTGGGGCGACAGCAGCCTGTGGGTGATGGAGGCCGTGGGCGGCCCGCGCGAGCGCTGCCGCAGGCTGGCGGCGCACGAGGCGATCACCGCGCTGCCGGCAGACCCCGCACTGGCCCCCGTGGCCGTGGCCCTGCAGGCCCAGGGCGGCGTGGGCATGCCCCAGGTACCGGGCCGTGCCGACGATTTTTATGCGCACGACGGGCAGATCACCAAGGCCCCGGCCCGCGCACTCACGCTGGCCGCCCTGGCCCCACGCCGCGGCGAGCGGCTGTGGGACATCGGCAGCGGCTCCGGCTCCATCGCGGTGGAGTGGTGCCTGGCCGGGGGCACGGCGCACTGCGTGGAGCAGCATGCGGCCCGCGCAGACAACATCCGCCGCAACGCCGAGCACGTGGGCCTGCAGGCCGCGCTGCAGGTGGTGCACGGCACAGCGCCCGCAGCCTTGCACGGGTTGCAACCGCCCGAGGCGGTGTTTGTCGGTGGCGGTTTCGACGCCGCGCTGTTCACCGAACTGCAGGCGTTGATGCCCGCCGGTTGCCGCCTGGTGGTCAACGCCGTCACACTGGAGACGCAGGCACTGCTGGTCCAGCTGCATGGCGCGCACGGCGGGCAATTGCTGCGGCTGGAGCTGTCCAGCGCCCAGCCGCTCGGGCGCATGCACAGCTGGCAGGCGGCCCGCCCGCTGGTGCAGTGGAGCTGGCAGCGATGAAGGGTGATGCCCGCCTGATGCCCCCTGACTCCGCCGCGGGCCAGGGCCACGTCTGCAGGGTGGTGGGCGTGGGCCTGCGCGCCCATGCACAGCCCGCCGCGCTGCACGCGCTGTGGGCCCAGGCCCAGGCCTTGCTGCGGGGCGATGTAGTGTGGGCTGCGGACGACCTGCGCCCTTGCGCCGTGGCCGTGCTCGACACCAAGGCGGAGCATCCCGCGCTCGCAGCCTGGCTGTCGGGCATCGCCGGCAGCGCACCGCCCGTACCGGTACGGGCAATCCCCGCCGCAGACCTGGCCGGCCAACCGGTGGCCACCCAATCGCCGCGCCTGCAGGCGCGCTACGGCACCGGCAGCGTAGCCGAAGCCGCGGCCCTGTCGGCCGCCGGACCGGGCGCCGCCTTGGCCGTGCCGCGCCTCGTGGCCGCCGATGGCAGCGCCACACTGGCCGTGGCCGTGGCAATCCGGCGCACTGGCGACCCGGCCTGTGGCATCGCAGCGGTCGCCCTGCCGCATGCCAAGGGCCCATCTCAAGAACGACAAGGAGCATCGGCATGACCGTGCATTTCATCGGCGCCGGCCCTGGCGCCGCCGACCTGATCACCGTGCGTGGCCGCGACCTGATGGCCGCGTGCCCGGTCTGCCTGTACGCCGGCTCGCTGATCCCGCGCGACCTGCTGGCGCACTGCCCGCCGGGTGCCCGCATCGTCAACACGGCGGCCATGAGCCTGGACGACATCGTGGCCGAGATCGAGGCCGCCCATGCGCAGGGCCAGGACGTGGCGCGCCTGCATTCGGGCGACCTGTCGGTGTGGTCCGCCATGGGCGAGCAACTGCGCCGGCTGCGCGTGCTGGGCATTCCGTACACCGTGACGCCCGGCGTCCCCTCATTCGCTGCCGCTGCGGCCACGCTGGGCGCGGAGCTCACGCTGCCCGGGCTGTGCCAGTCGGTGGTGCTCACGCGCACGTCGGGCCGCGCCACGTCCATGCCCGAGGCCGAGAACCTGGCGGCGTTTGCCGCCACCGGCGCGGTGCTGGCGATCCACCTGTCGATCCACGTGGCCGACAAGGTGCAGGCCGAGCTGCTGCCGCACTACGGCGCCGACTGCCCCGCCGCCATCGTGTGGCGCGCCAGCTGGCCCGACGAGACCGTGGTGCGCACCACCGTGGGCGCGCTGGCGCAGGCCGTGGCCACCAGCATGGAGCGCACCGCCCTGATCCTGGTGGGCCGCAGCCTGCAGGCCGAGGACTTTGCCGAAAGCCGCCTCTACGCCGCCGACTACGACCGCCGCTACCGTCCCCTGGGCACCGCGCCGCGCTTTCCGGCCACCGATGTGAACGGCGGCACGGCGCTGGACACCGCCCGCGACGAGCCGCTGGACGCGCCCTCCGCATGAGCGACGAACAGGCCCTTCCCCCCATCGCGCTGACCCTCATCGGCATCGGCACCGGCAACCCCGACCACCTCACGCGCCAGGCCATCGCGGCGATGAACGCGGCCGACCTGATCCTGCTGCCGCACAAGGGCGAGGACAAGGCCGAGCTGGCGGCCCTGCGGCAGTCGCTGTGCGGTGCGGTGCTGACGGGCCCTGCGGTGCCGTGCATCGCCGGCTTCGACATGCCGGTGCGCCGCAGCCAGGGCGACGACTACCTGGCCCAGGTGGACGAATGGCATGCCGCCATCACGCAGCAGTGGCAGGCGGCCATCGCCGATGCATTGGCGCAGACCCGCCTGCCTGTGCCCGCCGATGGCGCTGCGCTGCGCGTGGCGCTGCTGGTGTGGGGCGACCCGTCGCTGTACGACAGCACGCTGCGCATCGCGGCCCGCCTGCAGCCTGCGCCGGCACAGGTGCAGGTGGTGGCGGGCATCACCTCGGTGCAGGCGCTGGCGGCGGCGCACGCCATCGCACTCAACGACATCGGCCAGCCCTTCGTGGTGACCACCGGCCGCCAGCTGCGCGACCACGGGTGGCCCGCCGGGGTGGACACGGCCGTGGTCATGCTCGACGGGCAGTGCAGCTTCACCACCCTGCCGCCTCAGGACTTGCACATCTGGTGGGGCGCCTACCTGGGCATGCCGCAGCAACTGCTGGACGGCGGCCCGCTGGCCGAGGCCGGCCCGCGCATCGAAACGGCCCGTGCCCAGGCCCGCGCGCGCCATGGCTGGATCATGGACATCTACCTGCTGCGCCGGCAGAGTGCCGCCGGGGCCGAAAGGGCGGTTCCCGAGGCCGTCTGAAAAGACCGCTCCTATTCGATTCGACATCCATCAACTTCAACCGTTCACACTGAGCTTGTCGAAGCGCCGCGCAGGGCTTCGACAAGCCTGCCCTGAGCCTGTCGAAGGGCTCAAGCGGAACGGTTTGGTTCAATTTCAAAGATGCCGACGCCATAAAAACCCATAGCGCGCCGGGCATCCTCGTTATACGCTCGCGCTTATGTGGGCGCTGCGCGGTGCGCATACGCTCTGGAACTATCCCTCTGACGATTACCTGCCCGGACCCCGGGCCGCCCCACGCATGACGACGCCCCACCGCCCCCTTCGCTTCATCCGCCGCGGCCAGCCCGTGGTGCTGAACCACATACCGCCCGACCGCACCTTGCTGGAGGTGCTGCGCGAAGACCTGGGCTGCACGGGCACCAAGGAAGGCTGCGGCGAGGGCGACTGCGGCGCCTGCACGGTGGTACTGGGTGAGCCGCGCGACGGCCAGGTGCACTACAGCGCGGTGAACAGCTGCATCCGCCTGGCGCATTCGGTGGACGGCATGGCGCTGTGGACAGTGGAAGACCTGGCGGAAGACCCGCTGATTCAGCCGGCGGATGAACCGGCACCCCGCGTCACATCGACAACCAGCCTGCATCCCGCGCAAGAGGCCATGGTGCAGTGCCATGGTTCTCAGTGCGGCTTCTGCACCCCCGGCTTTGTGATGAGCCTCTTCGGCATGTACCAGCGGCACGTGGTGCCCATCCAGGCGGCAGGCTGCGCCACCCACCAGCCGATTACCCGCGAGATGGCGCAGGAAGACCTCTCGGGCAACCTGTGCCGCTGCACCGGCTACCGCCCCATCCTCGATGCGGCGCAGCAGATGGCGACCCTGCCCGCCGTCGCAGTCAACGAACCGCTATTGCTACAAAAATTGCAGCAAATGAATGAATCAGGGCCAGCGGTAGCGCCTGATTCTTCTTACATCGCCCCCACGACACTGCCTGAACTGCTGGCAGCCCGCGCAGCCCACCCCGGCGCGCAGGTGGTGGCCGGCTGCACCGATGTCGGCTTGTGGGTGACCAAGCAGCACAAGCAGTACGAACGCATCCTCGATGTGACCCGCGCGGCCGAGCTGCGCCAGGTGCAACGCGATGCGCACCACATCGCCATCGGCGCCGCCGTATCGCTGACCGAGGCGTTCGCGGTGCTCAAGGCCCAGTGGCCCCAGTTGCACAGCTTTGCCACGCGTTTTGCGGGCCTGCCGGTGCGCAACTCGGGCACGCTCGGTGGCAATGTGGCCAACGGCTCGCCGATTGGCGACTCCATGCCGCTGCTGATCGCGCTGCGCGCCCAGGTGGTACTGGCCAGCAGTGCGCGCGGCGAGCGCACGCTGCCGCTGGAAGACCTGTACACCGGCTACCGCCAGAACGTGATGGCGGCCGATGAGCTGCTGGTGCGCATCGTCGTGCCGCGCCCCGGCGTGACCGAGGCGCTGCGCGCGTACAAAATTTCCAAACGGTTCGACGACGATATCTCGGCCGTTTGCCTGGTCATCAACCTCGACATCGACGCCGGCACGGTGCGCCATGCCAGCATCGGCGCCGGCGGCGTGGCCGCAACGCCCGCACGTGCCCGCCAGACCGAAGCCGCCCTCACCGGCCAGCCCTGGAATGCCGACACCGTGCACAACGCGGTGCAGGCGCTGCAGGCAGAGTTCAACCCCATCTCCGACATGCGCGCGAGCGGCGCCTACCGCCGCACCGTGCTCGCCAGCCTGCTGCAGCGCTTTTGGCTGGAGAGCCAAGGCGAAGACGCGGTGAGCGTGGAGAACTTCCGCCTGGAGGCCACCGTATGAACCAGCGCGACAACGGCCCCGCCAGCCTGCCCGTGAGCCGCGACGCCGGCGACGACCCCATGGTGGCAGCGGCCGACGCCCACGCCGCCGACCCGCAGCCCCGGACGGCTGCCGGCGCACCCTCCGCCCCGGTCCCCGCCCCCAGCCTGCGCGCCATGGGCCAGTCCCACATCCACGAAAGCGCGCGCGCCCAGGTGGCCGGGGCCGCCCACTACATCGACGACCTGCCCGAGGTGAAGGGCACGCTGTACGCCGCGCCCATACTCTCCACCGTGGCCCACGGCACGCTGAACGGCGTGGATGCCGCCGCCGCCCTCGCCCTGCCCGGCGTGCGCGGCGTGGTGCTGTCGGCCGACGTACCGGGCGACAAGCTGCTCGCAGCCTTCGCGCACGACGAGCCCGTGTTTGCCATCGACACCGTGCAGCACATCGGCCAGGTCATCGGCCTCGTCGTGGCAGATTCGGTGATGCAGGCGCGCCGCGCGGTGCGGGCCGTGAAGCTCGACATCACACCCCTGCCCGCCGTGCTCACCGTGCAGGACGCGCTGGCGGCCCAAAGCTATGTGCTGCCACCGGTGTTCGTGCGCCGGGGCGACGCGGCCGCAGGCCTGGCCTCGTCCGAACACCGCCTGAGCGGCCAGTTCGAAGTCGGCGGGCAAGAGCACTTCTACCTCGAAGGCCAGATCGCCTACGCCCTGCCGCTGGAGCAAAAGCAGTGGTGGATCTACTCCAGCACCCAGCACCCCGGCGAGGTGCAGCACTGGGTGGCACACGCGCTGGGCATCGACAACCACGCGGTCAAGGTCGAATGCCGCCGCATGGGTGGCGGCTTCGGCGGCAAAGAGACGCAGGCCGGCCACCTGGCCGTGTGGGCGGCCGTGGCCGCGAACAAATTCGGCCGCCCCATCAAGCTGCGCCTGGACCGCGACGAAGATTTCATGGTCACCGGCAAGCGCCACCCGTTCGCGTACGACTACGACGTGGGCTTTGACGCCACCGGCCGCATCACGGGCCTGAAGCTGCAGATGGCGGCCAACTGCGGCTTTTCCGCCGACCTGTCGGGCCCCGTGGCCGACCGCGCCGTGTTCCACAGCGACAACGCGTACTACCTGAGCGATGTGGAGATCGCCTCGTACCGCTGCAAGACGAACACCCAAAGCCACACGGCGTTTCGCGGCTTCGGCGGCCCGCAGGGCGTGATCGTGATCGAGGCCATCCTGGGCGACATCGCGCGGGCGCTGGGCCGGGATGCGCAGGACGTGCGCATGGTCAACCTGTACGGCAAGGACGCATCCGAAGGCCGCAACGTCACCCACTACCAGATGACGGTGGAGGACAACATCCTGCACGCGCTCTTGCCCCAGCTCGAGCGCGACGCCGACTACCGCCAGCGCCAGGCGTCGATCGCGGCGTGGAACGCCACCAGCCCTGTGCTCAAGCGCGGCCTCGCGATCACGCCGGTCAAGTTCGGCATCAGCTTCACCGCCACGCTGTTCAACCAGGCCGGCGCGCTGGTGCATGTGTACACCGACGGCAGCGTGCAGGTGAACCACGGCGGCACCGAGATGGGCCAGGGCCTGCACACCAAGGTTGCGCAGATCGTGGCCGACGAGCTGGGCGTGCCGCTGGCCCGCGTGCTGGTCACGGCCAGCGACACCAGCAAGGTGCCCAACGCCAGCGCCACTGCCGCCAGCAGCGGCACCGACCTGAACGGCCGCGCAGCCCAGTTCGCAGCACGCAACGTGCGCGACAACCTCGCAGCCTTCGTGTCGGGGCTGGACACCTGCGGCGCGGGTGCGATCCGCTTCGAAGGCGGGCAGGTGATCTCGCCGAAAAATGTGCGCCAGTTCGACGACGTGGTCAAAGAAGCGTACGCCAACCGCATCCAGCTGTGGAGCGACGGCTTCTACCGCACGCCCAAGATCCACTACGACAAGGCCACGCTCACAGGCCGGCCGTTCTACTACTTCAGCTACGGCGCCGCGTGCTCCGAGGTCGTCATCGACACCCTCACCGGCGAGAGCCGCGTGACGCGCGTGGACATCCTGCACGACGTGGGCCACAGCATCAACCCGGCCATCGACATCGGCCAGATCGAAGGCGGCTTCGTGCAGGGCATGGGCTGGCTCACCACCGAGCAGCTGGTGTGGAACGACAAGGGGTACCTGGCCACACACGCCCCCAGCACGTACAAGATCCCGGCGACGGGCGACATCCCCGCGCACTTCCGCGTGACCCTGTGGCCCGAGGCCAACCGCGAAGACAACGTAGGCGGCAGCAAGGCCGTGGGCGAGCCGCCGTTCATGCTGGCGATCAGCGTGTACGAAGCCCTGCGCAACGCGGTGGCTGCGGGGCGTGAAGGCGGCCCTGGCCGCCCGGTGGTTCTGACCGCACCTGCGACCGCTGAGAATGTGCTGAAGGCTCTGGGTCGGCTGGTGGATTGAAGCTCCGGGCGGTGTGCTGCAGGTTCAGTACAGGAAACCTGCCGGTACCGCCCCCGCTGCGCAGGTGGTCAGGAGCCCGATGCAGCGTCCAGCTTGTCTTGCGTTCTGCTATCAAAGTCGCTGGCGTCGTGCCGCTCGCGCAACTGGCTGGCCGGCTCGCCCGACACACGGTTCACCTTGCGCCCCCGCTCCACCGCCGGGCGCCGGGCCACCTGCTCGGCCCAGCGCAGCACGTGCGTGTATTCGTGCACCTGCAGGAACTCGCCCGCGCTGTAGGCCTGCCCCTTGACCATCAGGCCGTACCACGGCCAGATGGCGATGTCCGCGAGCGTGTACTCGTTGCCCGCGACGTACTCCTGCCCGGCCAGGCGCTGGTTCAGCACATCGAGCTGGCGCTTGGTCTCCATCGCATAGCGGTCAATCGCGTATTCGATTTTGACGGGGGCGTAGGCATAGAAATGCCCGAATCCGCCGCCGACGAACGGCGCACTGCCCATCTGCCAGAACAGCCACGACAGGCACTCCGCACGCGCCGCGCCGTCCTTGGGCAGGAAGGCGCTACCGAACTTCTCGGCCAGGTACATCAGGATGGCACCAGACTCGAACACCCGCACCGGGTTGGCGGCGTCCGTGCGGTCCAGCAGCGCGGGTATCTTGGAGTTGGGGTTCACCGCGACGAAGCCGCTGCCGAACTGCTCGCCCTCGTTGATGCGGATCAGCCAGGCGTCGTACTCCGCACCGCTGTGACCCAGCGCGAGAAGCTCTTCCAGCAGGATGGTCACCTTGACCCCATTGGGCGTACCCAGCGAGTACAGCTGCAGCGGATGCCGGCCTAAGGGCAGTTCCTTGTCATGGGTGGCGCCCGCAATGGGGCGGTTGATGCTGGCGAACTGGCCGCCGTTTTCCTTGTGCCATTGCCAGATGGCGGGTGGTGTGTAGGGGGTGGTGTCGGGCATGCGGTGCTCCAAGCAGAAGAGTGATTGCTAGCGGCATCGCCAGCCACTGCAGACCGAGTTTAGCGATGCCGTTTATTCGCCGCTGAGCACGGGCCAATGGCCTGTGGAGTGGGTAACTTTTGAGGACCGCAATGGCAGAGCTTCGGCACTGCACATCAGTGCTGACACGCAGGTACCTGACGCAACATGGTTGCGAATGGTCAACCAGCGGTACGGTCCAATGTCAGCGAATGGTCACGCTCCGGGGTTGTCTGGCTCCGAATCCGGTGCGTTTTGGGGCAACACCTTGGCCAGGTGCAGCAGGACATACACCACCACTGCGGGCACAACAATTGTCGAAAGCAGGCGAAGCAGCGGGCCATAGTTTGACTGCGACAGGTGCAGATAGACAGCGGGCGCCAATGATCCGGTGAGTACAAGCCAAAGTAGCCAGAAAGCGGCCCTCCAGCGTTCCTGCGCCCTCGCAGGAACGCTGAACCTTGCCCACGCCCAACCGGCCAGCGCGGCAAGAGCAGAAATGAGAACCGCTGCTGCCAGAACCATATGCCATGTCGCGACAAAGTATGGTCGACTGGGCACGGTCAGAGACAGCAAGAAGTGCACAACAAAGGCACCTATCAGAACCAGCGCTTGAGAGCGCGACAAGAACGGTCTGCGGGCGAAGTTAGGCATCCGTGCTCACCTCACCCGTGCCAGCCAAATCGTGCCGAAGCACTGGCAAGTGCATCTGCCTGCGAGTTCATATTTATCCCCCAGAGCAAGCCAACCATCAACAGCCAATTCCCGAAGAGGCCGCGAGCTTTGGCTGCGGCAAATTGCATGCTTCACATGTGCAAACGCAGGGCGACGGCCTGCAGCCTGCAAGCATAACCCCCTTGGGTCTGATAGACATCGCCCCGTAAACTTTGCTGTCCCCAGCCTCAATGCGCCTTGTCCCAGTTCGGCCCCACACCCACTTCGGCCAACAACGGCACCTTGAGATCCGCCACTTCCGCCATCAACCGCGGAATGTGCGTGCGAACCCACTCCACGTCCCCTTCTGGCAGTTCGAACACCAGTTCGTCGTGCACCTGCATGATCATCTTGATGCCCGGCTTGTTCGCATCCAGCTCCTGCTGCACCGCCACCATCGCCTTCTTGATCAAATCCGCCGCCGTGCCCTGCATCGGCGCGTTGATGGCCGCCCGCTCCGCGCCGCTGCGGCGCGGGCCGTTCGGGGAGTTGATCTCGGGCAGGTACAGGCGGCGGCCGAACACGGTTTCCACATAGCCGCGCGCCTTGGCGGACGCCTTGGTTTCGTCCATGTACTGCTTCACGCCAGGGTAGCGCTGAAAGTACCGGTCGATGTAGGCGGCTGCGGCCTTTGTCTCTATGCCCAGGTTCTTGGCCAGGCCGAAGCTGCTCATGCCGTAGATGAGACCGAAGTTGATGACCTTGGCGTAGCGGCGCTGTTCGCTGCTCACCTGGTCGACCTCGACGCCGAACACTTCGGCGGCGGTGGCGCGGTGGACGTCCAGGCCGTTACGAAACGCGTGCAGCAGCGATTCGTCGCCGCTGATGTGGGCCATGATGCGCAGCTCGATCTGGCTGTAGTCGGCGCTCGCGATCACGCTGCCCGGCGGCGCCACGAAGGCCTCGCGCACACGGCGGCCTTCCACGGTGCGGATGGGGATGTTCTGCAGGTTGGGGTCGTTGCTGGACAGGCGGCCCGTGATGGCCACGGCCTGGGCGTAGTGGGTGTGCACGCGGCCAGTGCGCGGGCTGGCCAGCTGGGCCAGCTTGTCGGTGTAGGTGCCCTTGAGCTTGGACAGGCTGCGGTGCTCCAGCAGCTTGGCGGGCAGGGGGTAGTCCTCGGCCAGCTTTTCCAGCACTTCTTCGTCGGTGCTGCGCGCGCCGGTGGCGGTCTTCTTGACCACGGGCATGCCCAGCTTGTCGAAGAAGATTTCTCCGAGCTGCTTGGGTGACCCCAGGTTGAAGGGCTGGCCCGCGATCTCGTAGGCGTCCTGCTCCAGTTTGAGGATGCGCTGGCCCAGTTCGTGGCTCTGGTTGGCCAGCGTGGCCGCGTCGATCAACACGCCGTTGCGCTCGATGCGGAACAGGGTTTCGCTGCTGGCCATCTCCAGCTCGTAGATGCCGCGCAGTGGGCCTTCGGCTTCGAGCATGGGCCAGAGCACGCGGTGCACGTCCAGCGTCTGGTCGGAGTCTTCGCACGAGTAGGCCGCTGCCTTGTCTACCGCCACCTGGGCGAACGGGATCTGGTGGGCGCCCTTGCCGCACAGGTCTTCATAACTGATGCCGCTGCGGCCGGTGTGGCGCTCGGCCAGGCTGGCCAGGCCGTGGGGCTTGTGCACTTCGAGCACGTAGCTTTGCAGCATGGTGTCGTGCGCATAGCCCTGCACCTCAATGCCGTGGTTGGCGAACACATGGCGGTCGTATTTGATGTGCTGGCCCAGCTTGGGGCGGCTGGCGTCTTCGAGCCAGGGCTTGAGCTTGGCCAGCACGTCGTCGAACGGCAACTGCTCGGGCGCATCAGGCCCGGCGTGGCGCAGCGGAATGTAGGCTGCGGCACCGGGCTCCACGCTGAAGCTGATGCCGACGATCTCGGCGCGCAGTTCGTCGAGCGACGTGGTTTCGGTGTCGATGGCGGCCAGTTCAGCCGCCTGCAGCTTGGCAAGCCAGCGGTCGAAGTCGGCCCAGGTGAGGATGGTCTCGTACGACACCTCGCGGCCCTGCGCGGCCTCGGCCACGAAGGTCGCCTCGGGGGATGCGAAGAGGTCGCCGCTGGCGCCCGGCAGTGCGACCTTGGACTTGGAATTGGCCTTGGCGTCGGCAGGCGCGTTGGATTCCAGCGCGCGGGCCAGGCCCTTGAAGCCATACTTTTGATAGAAGTCGCGCAGCGGGGCGGCGTCTTCCTGGCGCATGGCGATCGCATCCATGGCCGGCAGGCCGTCGACATGCCCGGCCAGGTCGCAGTCGGTCTTGATGGTGACGAGCTGCCGCCCGGTGGGCAGCCACTGCAGCGCGCCGCGCAGGTTCTCGCCCGCCACGCCCTTGATCTCGCCGGCACGCGCGATGAGGGCATCGAGCGAGCCATATTCGGCGAGCCATTTGGCAGCCGTCTTGGGGCCGACCTTGGGCACGCCGGGCACGTTGTCCACGGTGTCGCCCACCAGGGTCTGGTAGTCCACCATCAGTGATGGCGGCACGCCGAACTCGGCCGTCACGCCCGCCACGTCGCGCTTCTTGCCGTTCATGGTGTCGATGATGGTGATGTGCTCGTTCACCAGTTGCGACAGGTCCTTGTCGCCGCTGGAGACGATCACCTCCACGCCCTGCGCCGCCGCCACCGCAGCCAGCGTGCCGATCACGTCGTCGGCCTCCACGCCGGGGACGCAGACCACGGGCCAGCCCAACAGGCGCACGACCTCGTGGATGGGCTCGATCTGCGCGCGCAGGTCGTCGGGCATGGGGGAGCGCTGCGCCTTGTACTCGGGATACAGGTCGTCGCGGAAGGTGGGGCCGCTCGCATCGAAAACGCAGGCGGCATAGCCGGACGGGAATTCGCGCCGCAGCACCTGCAGCATGTTGATCATGCCGCGGATGGCACCGGTGGCGGGGCTTTCCGGGTCGCCCGGCACCGCGCGCAGGTCGGGCATGGCATGGAAGGCGCGGTACAGGTAGCTGGAGCCGTCCACCAGCACCAGGGTCTTTTTGTCGCCAGAGGGCTGCGCGGCGGAAGGCGTCGCCCCTTCGGCGGCGGGGCTGGGGGATGCAGAGGATTCTTCGGTCATGGGCGGATTGTGCACGCGCAGCCCGGCCACGGCCGGCGCTCTACAATCCCGCCCATGCGCGCTGTACACCTCCTTTTGCTGCTGGCCATGGCCTCCAGCCCCGTCCTGGCCCAAACCAATAGTCAAACTGCCCCTCAGGGCGCGGTAGACAAGCGCGAGGCGCTATCAGAACCAGAGCAAATGGGCGGGCGTGGCAATCAACGCACCGAGCGCATCCAGATCGAGGACGCCGGCAGCCGGGTCGACGAGCTGCGCGTGGGCGGCCAGACGCAGACGATTTCTGTGCAGCCCAAGGCTGGCAACCTGCCCAGCTACGAAGTGCAGTCGCCCGACGGAGCCCGCAGCCGCGCTGGCAGCAACAGCGGCGCCGAGACGACCACCGGCCCGCGCGTGTGGAACGTGCTGAAGTTCTAAGCCGCGCCGGCTGCACCGCAGCGCCCCGGGGCCCCCGCACGCCCCGCCCTTTTTCCTTGTCAGTCCTCCACCCTTACGCACCCCTGAGCGATGGCCGTTTTTACCGAAGTCTCCAACACCGAGGCGCAAGACCTGCTGCGCCGTTTGCAACTGGGTGAGCTGGTGGAGCTGCGCGGCATCGAGGGCGGCATCGAGAACACCAATTATTTTCTGACCAGCGACCAGGGCCAGTTCGTGTTGACGCTGTTCGAGCGCCTCACGGCCGAGCAGCTGCCCTTTTACCTGCACCTGATGAAGCACCTGGCGCACGGTGGGGTGCCGGTGCCCGACCCGCGGGCCGACAAGGATGGCGACATCCTGCTGTCGGTGTGCGGCAAGCCGGCCGCGGTGGTCAACAAACTGCGCGGCAAGAGCCAGCTGGCGCCACAGGGCGTGCACTGCGCGGCCGTGGGCACGATGCTCGCGCGCATGCACCTGGCCGGGCGCGATTTCGAACGGCACCAGCCCAACCTGCGCGGCCTGCCCTGGTGGAACGAGACCGTGCCCGTGGTGCTGCCGCACATCGGCGAATCGCAAGCAGCCTTGTTGCGCTCCGAACTGGCCTACCAGAACCACGTGGCTGCGGGCTCTGCCTACGCGGCGCTGCCCAGCGGCCCCGTGCATGCCGACCTGTTCCGCGACAACGTGATGTTCGAGGGCGAAGAGCTCACGGGCTTCTTCGACTTCTACTTTGCGGGCGTGGACACCTGGCTGTTCGACCTGGCCGTGTGCCTGAACGACTGGTGCATCGACCTGCCGACCGGCCGGCACGATGCCGAACGCGCCGCCCGCATGCTGGACGCCTACCAGGCCGTGCGCCCGTTGACCGCCGCAGAGCGCGAGCTGCTGCCCGCGATGGCGCGCGCAGGGGCCCTCAGGTTCTGGATCTCGCGGCTGTGGGACTTCCATCTGCCGCGCGAGGCCGCCATGCTCACGCCGCACGACCCTACGCACTTCGAGCGCGTGCTGCAGGACAGGATTGCACGCCCGCTTCATCTGTAGCCCCATTGTCTGTGCCCCACTGCCCTTCACACCAAGCCGAGTCGCCGCTGCGCAGGGCCTGATGCGCGGCCACGCCACCGCGGCACCCCCCGCATTGGCAGCCCACTGGCCACACACCGGCTAGCCGTCCCCACACCCACAGATCCACCTCGCAGCCCGTACCCTGGACACCCTTCATGGCGCCCGGATTGGGGCACTGGGGTAAATTCAGCCCTGTTCTTCTACCATCACCGCTTTGCCGCGGGCCCCGGCCAGGGCGGTGGGGGATGGCACACGCGGGCGCAGGTCCTCTTTTCTTCCCGATTGCATTCATGAAACTCCACATCGTTCCCGCCCGCACCGGCATGACCTGGGTCAAGCTGGGCGTCCGCGCGTTCTGGCGGCAGCCCATGGCGCTGGCGGCGCTGTTCTTCATGACCATGGCGGCCATGTCGCTGGCCACGTTGATCCCGCTGGTAGGGCCGGCCATCGCGCTGGCACTGCTGCCATCGGCCACGCTGGCGATGATGGTGGCGGCGGCCGAGGCCACTCAGGGGCGGTTTCCCACGCCCGCCGTGCTGCTGGTGGCGTTTCGCACCGGGCAGC
Organism: Acidovorax sp. Leaf191; assembly: GCF_001424425.1. Classification (GTDB taxonomy): domain Bacteria; phylum Pseudomonadota; class Gammaproteobacteria; order Burkholderiales; family Burkholderiaceae_C; genus Acidovorax. Next base: position 652,130 of record NZ_LMPT01000012.1, on the reverse strand, counting down.
AGCGGCTGCGCGACATGCTGGTCCTGGGCGCGCTGTACGCCGTGGGGTTCCTCGCGGTGATGGGGCTGTCGGCCCTGATCGACGGCGGGCAGTTTGCCAAGGTGTACCTGGGCGGCGCGCCCCTGACCAAGGAGATGGCAGAAGACGCGGCCTTCCAGAGCGCCATGTGGACGGCCATGCTGCTGTACCTGCCGCTGTCGCTGCTGTTCTGGCATGCGCCCGGGCTGGTGCACTGGCATGGCGTGCCGCCGGTCAAGGCGCTGTTCTTCAGCATCGTGGCCTGCCTGCGCAACTTCGGCGCCTTCATGGTCTACGGGCTGGGCTGGCTGGGCGTTTTCCTGCTGGGCGGCGTGGTCGTGACGCTGGCGGCAGCGCTCCTGGCGGCGATGGGCTTGAGCGGCGCGGCCTCCGGTGGTGTGATGGTGGGTGCCGCGATGATGCTGGCCGCCATGTTCTTCACCTCGATCGTGTTCACCTTCCGCGATTGTTTCGAGCCGCCCCACCACCCGTCTGACGAGGCCACCCATGACACCCCAACGCCCCCGCCCTCCGACCCAGCTGCTGGGCCGCACTGAAGACGAGCTGGTCTGGCACCGGCGCCGCAGCCTGCTGCAGGCGGCCGCGCTCTGGGTGGCCGGTGGCGGCTGGACGGCCGCCCAGGCCCAGTCGCGCAGCAACATCGTGGAGCTGCGCGGCGACGTGCGGCGCAACGGCGAGGCGCTGACCCCGCAGCACACCATCACCGCGGGAGACCGCATCGAGACCGGCCCGGGCGCCACGGTGGTGTTTGCCGTGGGCGACGGCGCCTTCCTGGTGCGCCAGAACTCCCACGTGGCGCTGGAGGGCGACACGCCCACCGCCGTCAAGGTGCTGCGCCTCGTCAGCGGTGCCGTGGCCAGCGTTTGGGGCAAGGGCGCCGACCGCAAGGTCATCCTGCCCACGGCCACCGCGGGCATCCGCGGCACGGGGGTGTATGCCGAGGTCTTTGCGGACCAGGGCAACCGGGGATATTTCTGTAATTGCTACGGCATCGTGGACCTGGCCACCGGCGGCGAGAGCGTGGTGAGCGAGGCGTCCTACCACCAGTCGTTCTGGGTCGAGAACGCGCCGCGCAATGGCCGCCTGCTCACGCCCGCGGGCGCCATCAACCACACGGACGAGGAGATGGAGTTCCTGGCCAGCCTGATCCAGCAGCGCACCGCGTGGCAGATTGCGGGTCGCAAGGGTACCAAGGACGGCACCGGGCAGATGGGCTACCCCGCAGCGCCTGGCGGGAGCAACGCATCACCTGCACCGGCGGGGTCCACGCCAGCGTCCTCACCGGCGTCAGCGCCTCCATCGACACCAGCACCCGCGCCAACGTACCGCGCCCGCCCCCCGTCTCCCTACGGCTCCGACTACTGAGACAGCGGCGGCCGGGGCCGTCACTGCCCATCAGGGACATCAGGGACAACAGTGGCATTGGTGGCCATGAGTGAGCATTGCTATCCGCCACTGCGCCTTGCTGCAAATCACTGCAAGTCACCGCCAATCAAAGCCCTTCAGCGGTGCCAGAACGCAAAAAGGCCGACCCCATGGGGCCGGCCTGAAAGCTCGATGCGAACGCGCGAGAGGTCAGCCCTCCCGCACTCCGATCTCAGGTACCGATGTTGCCGCCGTCGTTCTTCGTGATCACGATGGTGGCCGAACGGGGACGCTTGCCTGCGCCGTAGCCGGCGTTGGCAGGCCACTGGCTCTGGAACTTGGCGGGGTCGGCCAGGTTGGCCATGCCGGTGGATTCGCCCGGGTGCTGGATGTTCACGAAGATCGTCTTGCCGTCCGGCGTTTCGGTCAGGCCGGTGATCTCGCAGCCCTTGGGGCCCACCAGGAAGCGCTTGAGCGTATCGGCCGTGGCCGCCTTGCCCACGGGCGTGACGACGTCGAACTTGCTGCCGTCGGTCTTGGTGTACGTCAGCGTCTTCTTGCTGCCATCGCCCACCTGGCCGGGTACGGCCGCCATCATCATGCAGTTGCTGACGTCGGTGTAGGCACCGTCATCAGTCTGGATCCAGCAGATGCCCGTGGCCTTGCTGAAAGCCAGGCCATCGGGGCTGGAGAAGTCCTGCTCGTCCGTCAGGGCCGAGATGTTGATCAGCGTCTTGTCGGCACTGGCTTCGGCGCCGAACAGGTACACGTCCCAGGTGAAGGCCAGGACGGATGTGCCTTCCTTCAGGCGCACCATGTGGCCGTTGGGGTTGCCCTCCTGCTTGGTGGTGCCCTTCATGTCGGTGTAGGCACGGGGGTTGGCCGCATCAGGCAGGTACTGGCCGCTGCCAGGGTTGGCGCTGCGGGCGCTGTTGTTGGTCAGCGTGAAGTACACCTCGCCATTGGCGGGGTTCACGGCGTTCCACTCGGGGCGGTCCATCTTGGTGGCACCCACGGCGTCGGCGGCCAGGCGGGTGTTGATGACGATGTCGGCCGCGTCGGCGAACTTGTACGTGGCGTAGCCGCTGATGGCGGTGTTGGTGAGCGACAGCTCCACCCAGCTGCCGGTGCCGTCGGCGTTGAACTTGGCTGCGTACAGCTTGCCGCTGTCCAGGTACTTGTCGCCAATGGCCAGGCGGTCGTTGGCGTTGGCATCGGCCGCGTTCCACGTAGCGGTGGATACGAACTTGTAGATGTACTCGCCGCGCGAGTCGTCGCCCATGTAGATGGACAGCGGCTGGCCGGCCACCACCTTGCCGAACGCTGCGCTCTCGTGCGCGAAGCGGCCCAGACCCGTGCGCTTCTTGGCCATGCGGGTCTTGTCGTAGGCGTCGATCTCGACGATGTAGCCCATGCCGTTCATCTCGTTGCGGTAGTCGTCCGTGCCGTCCACCGACGTGCCGGTCTTGCTGTTGTTCCAGCGCTGGTACTTGTCGTCGGCGCCGCCGCTTTCCCAGCCGTGGCGCGATGCTGCGCCCTGGGTGCGGCCATAGCGCTTGAGGGACGTCACGCTCTTGTCGTTGCCGCGTGCGGCGTCGTCCGCGGCGCCGCGCGTGAAGTAGCCAAACCAGTTTTCTTCACCGGTCAGGAAGGTACCCCAGGGCGTCCTGCCCGTGCCGCAGTTGTTCAGCGTACCGCGGGTGGTGGTGCCGGTGGGCGAGAACTTGGTGAACAGTTGCGCGCTGCCGCGGGCCGGGCCCGAAATCTCGATGGGGCTGAGCGAGGTGAGGCGGAAGTTCAGCGCAGAGTTCTGCGCGTAGGCCCACTTGCCACCGGACTTTGCCACTTCGATCACGGCGATGCCGTGGATGGCCGTTTCCTTGTCGATTTCCGCTGCGGGACGGGGCAAGGTGGTGGTGCCGCCGTTGGCATGCAGGAAGTACGAGGACAGCTTCTCGTCGGTCGTGGCTTCGTGGTTGATGGCCAGCAGGCCGCGTTCGGTGGCGTTGTCGCTGCGCTTGCCGTCAGCGCCCAGGCCGAACCATTCCATGCCGTCATGGTGGTCGCCAGCGCGCTTGTCGAAATCACCGTCGGTGCCGTCGTTCTTGTACGCAGCCACGCCTGCAGCGATGGGGTCGCCCAGTGCGAAGATCACGCTGGCGGTGTAGCCCGCAGGCACCGCTACCACGTCTGCCAGGCTCTTGGGCACCGCACCAAAGCCCAGCAGCTTGGAGCCAGTGGGTGGCGGTGTCACCGCTGGGTCGTCGCTGCCGCCGCAGGCGCTCACGCCAAAGCCAGCCAGCATGGCCGTGCCCACCGACCCCACGCTGCCACGCAGCAGGCCACGGCGCGACAGCCGTGCACCCAGCACCGACTCGAACGTAGGGTTGGCGGAGGTGTTGGCGTTCTCGTTGTTGAAGTCAATGGCCTGCTCGGGCGCATCCACACGGTGGGTCATGGTTCTTCCTCGGGGGTTATTGGTTACAAAGCCTGTGGAGCGTAGAAACTGCAGGTGACATCGCCGTGAAGTTTTTGCGTCGGTTTCGTGACAGCCGATCCCGGCCGCGCGCAAGGGGATTGGGTCGAATACGAATCACTACCATTTGTATAATTTCGGCTCCCACCGCCCACCCAGCCACTACCGCGCCCAGCACCGACCGGTGCGCGGGCTCACCCAGCCAAGTGCGGCCTCTCCGTTCCCGCCATTTCCTCGCGGTGCCACGCCCGGCCACAGGCCGCCCGTGCGGCAGCCTGCGCGATTCCTTGGAGACCCTGCATGACGTTCCCCTCCCTGAAGACTTCCCTGCTGGTGGCCGCACTGTCCGCCTGTGCATACAGCACTGGCGTCGGCGCGCAAACCGTTGCCCCTGCAGCAGCACCCTCGCAGGCCCAGGCACAGCAGGCCGTGACGAACCAGGCCGTGGCCGCGCACTACGCACAGCTGGTGCACGCCAACTACGCAGACACGCTCGCCAGCGCCCAGGCGCTGCGCGAAGCCGTGGCGGCCTTCACGGCCAAGCCTTCGGCCGACACGCTGGCCGACGCCCGCAAGAAGTGGCTGGCCGCGCGCGAGTTCTACGGCCAGACCGAGGCCTTCCGCTTCTACGGCGGCCCCATCGACAACGACAACGGGCCCGAGGGCCGCATCAACGCCTGGCCCATGGACGAATCGTTCGTCGACAGCGTGCAGGGCAAGCCCAACGCGGGCCTGGTGAACAACCGCAAGTTCGTGATCAGCAAGAAGAACCTGTCTGCGCAGAACGAGCGCGGCGGCGAAGAGAACATCGCCACCGGCTGGCACGCCATCGAGTTCTTCCTGTGGGGCCAGGACCTGTCCGAGACCGGCCCGGGCGATCGCAACTTCGAGGACTTCGTGGACGGCAAGGCCCCGAACGCCGACCGCCGCCGCCAGTACCTGACCGTGGTGACCGACCTGCTCATCGACGACCTCACCTCGCTGGTGAAGGCCTGGGCACCGGACGCCAAGAACAACTACCGCACCCGCTTCGTCAAGGGCGGCCAGGAGTCCGTTCGCAAGATGCTCGTGGGCCTGGGCTCGCTCTCGCGCGGCGAGCTGGCTGGCGAACGCCTGGAAGTGGCCCTGAACAGCCAGGACCAGGAAGACGAGCACTCGTGCTTTTCGGACAACACCCACCGCGACGCGGTGACCAACGCCAAGGGCATCCAGAACGTGTGGCTGGGCGAGTACCAGCGTGCCGACGGCAACGTGGTCAAGGGCGCATCGCTGCGCGACCTGGTGGCTGCCAAGGACGCGGCGCTGGCCGACAGGACCACCAAGCAGATCGCGGCCTCGGTGGCTGCTGCCGAAGGCATCCAGGCACCGTTCGACCGCGAGATCATCGGCGGCAAGGACGCGCCGGGCCGCCAGCGCATCCAGAAGACCATCGACAGCCTGACCCAGCAAAGCAAAGACCTGGTGGCCGCAGCCAATGCCATCGGCATCACCAAACTGACCCTGGTCCAGCCTTGAACATGAAGCCTGCGCAAGCCATTGCCCGCTGGCGCACCGTGCGCCTGGCAGCAGCCAGCATCGGCATCGTCGCGATCGCCGGCTTCGGCGGCCTGGGCCTGCAGTCGTTGACGGCAGCGCCCCAGCCCGACCCGCTGGGCGAAAAAACCGGCGGCGAGACCACGGTGTTCGCCACCGGGCGCAATGCCTTCTCGTTCCCGGCCGCCAACCTGACCGACGAGGAGCGCACGCGCTTCGTCATCGGCAACTCGTTCTTCCGGCGCAACTGGGTGGAGGCGCCCGCCTCCACCAAAGCCCGCGACGGCCTCGGCCCGCACTTCATCGCGCGCTCGTGCGGCGGCTGCCACGTACAGGACGGCCGGGGCGAGCCGCCAGCGATCTTCAACCGCCTGGGCGAAACGAAGGACCCCACGGTGGCGCTGCTGATACGCCTGTCCATCCCCGGCACCGACGTGCACGGCGGGCCGGTGCACGACCCGGTGTACGGCGACCAGTTCAACAACGCGGCCATCCAGGGCGTCAAGCCCGAAGGCCGCGTGACCCTGCGCTACGACACCATCAAAGGCAAGTTTGCCGACGGCACGCCCTACACGCTGCAAAAGCCTGTCTACGGTTTTGCCGACCTGGGCTACGGCCCCCTGCACAAGGACGTGATGACCAGCCCGCGCATCGCGCCGCAGATCATCGGCGTGGGCCTGCTCGAAGCCATTGCCGAGGCCGACATCCTGGCCAACGCGGCAGACCAGGCCGCCGCCCCGGGCCCCATCAAGGGCGTGCCCAACAAGGTGTGGGACGGCCCTGCCGGCCGCATGATGACGGGGCGCTTCGGCTGGAAGGCCAACGTGGCCACCATTGCGCACCAGACGGGCGGCGCCTTCCTGGGCGACATGGGCATCACCTCGCGCCACTTCGCGCAAGAGGCCTGCACGCCCGCGCAGAAGGACTGCCTGGCCGCCCCCAGCGGCAAGAGCGGTGGCGAGCAAGGCCAGCCCGGCGTCGAGATCGACGACAAGACCCTCGCCGACGTGATCTTCTACCAAGCCACGCTGGCCCCGCCCGCGCGCCGCAACATCAACGATGCACAGGTGCTGCGCGGCCAGGCATTGTTCAGCCAGGCCCAGTGCGCTACCTGCCACCGCCCGAGCTACGTCACCAAAGAGGGGCCGTTTCCGCAGCTGACGAGCAAGGCGCTGAGCGGACAACGCATTTTTCCGTACACAGACCTGCTGCTGCACGACATGGGCGAGCGCCTGGCCGACGGCCGGCCCGACTTCGGTGCCAACGGCCGGCAGTGGAAGACGCCTGCGCTGTGGGGCACGGGCCTGATCAAGGACGTGAACGGCCACACCCGCCTGCTGCACGACGGTCGCGCGCGCGGCGTGCTCGAAGCCGTGCTGTGGCATGGCGGCGAGGCCGAAGAGGCCAAGGACCAGGTGCTGAAGATGAAGAAGGCCGACCGGGATGCGCTCGTGAAATTCGTGGAGTCACTATGAGAATTTACCCCCACGCTCCCCACTCCGTGTGGTCGCTGCCCCCCGAGGAGGCCGCGTTTTCATCTTGGGGCGGCCCGGCGATGAAAACATCCCTCCTTGCAGCCGCCCTGCTGCTGGCCACCCTGCCCCCTCTCACAGCGCAGGCACAGTCTGCGGCGCCCACTGGACCCGCCATCCCAGCCTGGCAGCGCAACGCCGTGCCGTTCTACGACACGGTGCATGCGCTGCAAGGCATCTACGGCCACTGGGCCCTGCCACGCGCACAGGACTTTGACCGCGATGCCCGCGCCCTCGTGCCCGCCGTGGCGGCCCTGTGCCAGGCCTCGGCGGCCGATGGCAAGGTGGCGCTCCAGTCCGCACGCACTGCCTGGCAGGCCACGGCCCGCGCGTGGGAGCAGCTCGCCGCCGTGTCCGTCGGCCCGGTCATCGCACGCCGCAGCCAACGCGCTATCGACTTCACGCCCACGCGCCCTGCATTGATCGAAAAAGCTGTCGCCACCCAGCCCCAGGGCGCCAAGGCCTTCGAGCGCATCGGCACGCCTGCCAAGGGCCTGCCCGCGCTGGAATGGCTGCTGTGGACGCGCCCGGCCCAGCCCGGCAGCCCTGCCTGCAGCTACGCGCACGAAGTGGCGCAGGATGTGGCGCGGGAATCCGCCGCCCTGGCCAAGGCCTACGCCGACGCGGCGACCACCGACTGGGGCGCCGAGGACGAGCAGGAGGCGTCCACTGCGGCCATCAGCGAATTCGTGAACCAGTGGGTGGGCGGCATCGAGCGCCTGCGCTGGGCACAGATGGACAAGCCCCTGCGCGCAGCCCAGGGAACGCGCACGCCGGACTACCCCCGCACCGCCAGCGGCACCACGCTGGCGGCCTGGGCGGCCACCTGGGGCGGCCTGCGCAGCGTGACCACCCTGCCCGCCAGCGCCGAGATACCGGCGGCTGGCGAGGCCCTGGTGCCTCTGGAGATGTACCTGCGCGGCAAGGGCATGAACCCGCTGGCCGACAAGCTGCGCCAAGCCACCGACAAGGTCGACGCGTCGATGGCCCAGGTGCAGAAGTCGGGCCTGCAGAACAAGGCGGCCATCCAGCAGACGGCCAAGGACCTGACGGCGCTGAAGTTTCTGGCCGAATCCGAAGTGGCGCCCGCGCTGCAGGTGAGCATCGGGTTTTCGGATGCGGACGGTGACTAGCAAACACAACCCCTGCACGCAGCCAGCGCACCCCTTGCTCGGGCAGAACCGGCGGCAGGTGCTGGCCATGCTCGCTGGCCTCAGCGCGTGGACGGTGCTGCCGCGCAGTGCATGGGCCAGCACCGGCGCAGGCGGCCCTGCAGGCATCTCGCTCGCGGCTGCCTGGGAGCGCGAGGGAAGCTTCTACATAGGCTCGCTGTCAGCGCACGAAGGCGCGGGCCAGGCCCTGCAGGTGCGCGCTGCGATGGAGGTGCCGACCCGCGCCCATGGCCTGTGCGTGCTGCCCGGCGGCGCGGTGCTGGCCGTGTCCCGCCGACCGGGCGACTGGATGGTGCACTGGCAGCCAGGCCGGGGCGACCGCCCACCCCTGTGGCTGTGGCAGGACGGAGAGCGCTCCTTCAATGGCCATGCACTGTGCAGCCCGGACGGCCAACGCGTCTACACCACCGAAACCGATACGGAAACCGGCCAGAGCTTGATCGGCGTGCGGCATGCCGCCACGCTGCAAAAAATCGCCGAGTGGCCCACCCACGGCATCGACGCCCACGAACTGATCTGGGACACCGGCAGTCGTGGCGCGCCCACGTTGATCGTTGCCAACGGCGGCGTGCCCACATCGCCTGAAACGGGCCGGGTCAAGCGCGATCTGGACACCATGGATTCGTCTCTGGTACGGCTCGACGGCCGCCGGGGCGACCTGCTGGGTCAATGGCGGCTGGAGGACAAACGCCTGAGCCTGCGCCACCTGGCGTGGAGCCCCGATGGCAAGACATTGGGGATTGCCCTGCAGGCCGAGCATGGCGACAGCGCCGCCAAGGCGGCGGCGCCCATCCTGGCGCGGTTCGATGGACAGCAACTGACGCCGCATGCGGCGCCGCGGTCGCTGTCTGGCTACGGTGGCAGCATTGCCGCAACCCGCGCTGGCTGGGCGGTGAGCTGCCCCCGGGTCGACGGCGTGGCGCACTTCACGGCCGACGGCACCTGGCGCGGACTGATTCCGCTCGAAGAAGTGTGCGCGCTGGCCGCCGATGCGCAAGACCAGCTTTGGGCGGCAGGGCTCACGCGCACGCTGCAGGACGCGCAGGGGGACCGCCCTGTCGCGCATCCGCATGCCCCCGCCCTGGCCGGTGCGCGCATGGACAACCACTGGGTGCGTCTCTGACGACGCGGTTGCGAACCGGCGGCTGCTACGGCCTCTGCTTCAGGCGGAATCACCGCGCCGCGCTGCACCGCGCCCAGCAGTACTCAATTCATCCGCTCACTGGCGGCCGCCCCGAAACAGAAAGTACCCCATCACGCAGGCCCCCACCACGGCCAGCATGCGGGCGATCCACGGAGCGACCAGCCAGGCGCCCACCACGCCGGTCACACGGCCCCACACCTGGGGCGACTGCAGGGCGCTGAGTGGCTTCTGCCCGCCCGGGCTCAACCCGCCATGGGCCGAAGCGATGGGGTAGCCGCACCCCGGACAGGCCACGGCCAGCGAGGACACCTGTCGGTTGCAGTCGGGGCATGTGATCAACGCCATAAGCTCTCCTTCATGAGGGGACGCCACCCGCCGGTGGCTCGATCAATATCTGCACACGCCGGTTGCGCTGGCGGCCCGCGGGGTCGTCCTGGCCGTCCGGCGTGGTGTTGGCAGCCACAGGTTCGCGCTTGCCGCGCCCCTGCGCTGCGGCACTGCGGCCCGTGCGCTCTTGCAGCGCTTGCGCCACCGCCTGGGAGCGGCGCTGCGACAGCGTGTCGTTGTAGCCATCGGAGCCTTTGCTGTCGGTGTGGCCCACGACGCGCAACGGCGCGCGCGGATAGCTCTGGATCAGCTCTGCCGCCTTCTGCAGCGTGGGCAATGCATCGGGCCGCAGGTCGGCCTTGTCGAAGTCGAACAGCACGTCGGCAGGCAGGTCGATGGAGATTGCCTGCTGCGCAGTAGGCCGCGCATGGAGCTCTGCGATCAAGCTGCGGGTGATAGCCCGCCGCTGCGGCGGCACCTCGGCCTGCCGCAGCAGCAGGGCCGTCTGCGGCTGTGCTGCGGTCCCTAGCGAGATGGCGGGCGCTGCGCCCTGCAGCGAGGTCTGCCGCGATGATGCGCCGAGCGCTCCCTGCGCATTCACCGGACTGAGTCGTGTGGCGGGCGCTGAGGCAGCCGGCCGCAATTGCGTGGGCACGTCTTTCAGCGACCGGCCGCTGCGCACATCAGCGCTTGGCACCTGCTGTGCCCAGCCCGCCGACGCGGTCATCAGCAGCGTCGCAGCGACTCCAGTGGCCCTCGCTGCCACCACCGCCAGCACCCGTCCTTTCGGGACTGGACTGAATGGACCACACCCCACGCAGTCAGCCCTTGGCGGCGGGCAGTGGCACGTCGATGGCCAGGCCAGGTGCCACGATGTTGTCGCCCTGGTTGCCATCGTTGAACACCAGCTTGAGTTGCCGCGCACTGGGGGCCACACTGCCCATGAAGACGAGCTGCCCCTCCAGCGTTTGCCCCTCGCGGATGGTGATGTCCCGGTTGCCTTCGGGGCGCTGGATGTGCAGCTTGGCGCCGCTTTCGTCCTGCAGGTAGGTGTCGGCCAGCGCCAGCATCGTCGAGTTGGTGATGCGGTTGGCGAACGAGATGCTCACGTCCAGCACGGTGGCATCGCCACCCACTTCGGCACCTTTGATGCGCACAGTCAGCCCTGCAGGTGCGACCCCCTGTACGGCCAGCGGCAACTTGACGGGTGCGGCCTGCACAGCAGCGGTAGACGGGTGTGCCGGCGAAGCCGGCGCTGCAGCAGCCGCCACAGGATAGGCCGGTGCGGCAGGCACTGCGGGCATAGCAGGGGAGGCCGGCGATGGCGCCGCTGCCGCCCCGGTCGGCGGTGATGCCACGGGCTCGTTGACGCGATCACCGCAGGCGACCAGCCAGCTGGCGAGCAGCACTGCGGCGGCAGTCCGGCTCACAGGCTTGCTCCGAGTCTCGCGTGCGTCTCGCGACGGGATTGATGCCATGGTTTCCTCCCAGAATGGATCGCAGTGCACGCCCGGGAACAGGGGGTGGGCGCCATGCGTTGAACAATTCTTGGAGACCCTGGCCGCGCAGGGGTAAGGAGTTGTAGGCAACCTTGCCGCGCTGCACTAGACCGTTCAACGCGCCACGAGGCTGCGCACGGAGGCCAAGGGCCATAGTGCCGGGCAATCCGTCGTTCCTCCGAGTTATGAAAACTCAATGAACACCGTCACAGCGCGTTACAGCATTGCGAAGCACGAAACACTCCCACAGCCATGAAGCTCACACTTGCATCGTGGCAGCACGCTTGCGATGAAGGCCCGATGGCGCGGGCCCGCCGCCACCCGGAGACGTTGCTGTAGCAGGTTCAATCGCGACCGCGGCCAGCAGCGCGAACCGTCAATGCGCGCAACGCGGCAAGCACCTTGGCCGCGGCCTGTTCTGCAGTGTGGGCAGCCGTGTCGATCACCATTCGAGAGGCATCTGCACTGCTCTTCATCCCCTCCACGCGGTTGTGCCCGCCTTCCGGCCACGGCGCGTAGTCATGCTGGAGCACGGCCTCCCATCGGGGCGGCACGAGCCCCGGCACATCGGTGGGCCGTGTGTCCACCCGCTGCCGATGCGCGTGGATGTCGGAGCAGATGATCTCCACATCCAAGCACGGCGCCTGCGCATCCCGCGCCACGGCGTGCCACGCATGGCGCGTTACCGCCAAGGGGTTCACGCAGTCCACCAGCACCGGCAGGCCCTGCGCCAGCTGAGTGCGCGCCAGGGCATAGGCCACCACGTAGCCGGCAGGCCCCACATCGCCCTGCAGAGCCATGGAATCCCGCAATGCCTGTTCGATGGTGTCGATGCGAAGGTAGACCGCGCGCCACTGCGCCAGCAGCGCGCGCGCCACCGTGCTCTTGCCCACGCCTGGCAGTCCACCCAGCACCACAAGGGCGAGGCCACCGGCAGGAGAAAGAATGGGCGCAACGCTCACGACATGCCTTTCAGCGGTGGTGGGTTACGGCGCTCACCGGAGTGACAAGCAGGGCTGACGGACGGCATGCCAGGCCTGCCGCACTGCCCCTGAAAAAGCCATACCACGCCACATATGCCGTACAGCCGAGGCAGACAACTTCCAGGGCCTGCAGCACTCGGCCTGATCGGTAAGCGCCACGACAGCATGCTGCTCATCGGCATGGCGGGCTGTCTTCAGTCCACCACCGTGAGCTTGGCCACCGACAGCGCCAGCCACTTGGTGCCATGCCGCGGAAAGTTGACCTGCGCGCGCGCGTCGTCGCCCGTGCCTTCGATCGCCAGCACCTTGCCTTCGCCGAACTTGGTGTGGAACACCGCGATGCCCGCGCGCAGGCCGTGCGACGGCGCCGCCTTCTGCACCGGCACCGGAGGGCTGGCGAAAGTCTCGGACTTGAAGCCAAAAGGACCTCTACCGCTGGATCCATACGCGCTACCAGCTCCTGAATTAGGAGCATACGTACCAAAGCCCTGTTGCTTGGGCGTGATCCACTTGAGCGCGGCCTCGGGCAGTTCTTCGAAGAACCGGCTCTTGATGTTGTAGCGCGTCTGGCCGTGCAGCATGCGGGTCTGCGAATGGCTCAGGTACAGGCGCTTGCGTGCGCGGGTGATGGCCACGTACATCAGGCGGCGTTCTTCTTCCAGGCCGTCGCGTTCGTTGGCGGAGTTCTCGTGCGGGAACAGGCCCTCTTCCATGCCGCCGATGAACACGCCATCGAACTCCAGGCCCTTGCTGGCGTGCACCGTCATCAACTGCACGGCGTCCTGCCCGGCCTGGGCCTGGTTGTCGCCGGCTTCCAGGGCCGCGTGCGTGAGGAAGGCGGCCAGTGGCGAGAGCGTCTCGCCCGTGTCGATGTCCACGATGCCGGGCACGGCCTGGGGCAGCGGCTCGTCGAGCACGGGGGCATTCGGATCCAGGCCCTGGCTCACGGCACTTTGCGAGAGCGGGGTGCCATGCTCGTCCAGCGGCAGGGCCACGGCGTCGCGGCCAAAGCCTTCCTGCGTGACGAAGCTCTCGGCCGCGTTCACCAGTTCTTCCAGGTTTTCGATGCGGTCGGCGCCCTCTTTCTCGGTGCGGTAGTGCTCCAGCAGGCCGGATGATTCGAGCATCTGCTCGATGATGCCGCGCAGGTTCAGGCCCTGGGTCTGCTCGCGCAGCACGTCCACCATGGCGACGAAGGCCCCCAGGTTGGCGCCCGCCTTGCCGGGCACGGCGCTCACGGCGTCGTGCAGCGAGCAGCCGGCGGTCTTGGCGGCATCCTGCAGCACCTCGATGCTGCGCGCACCGATGCCGCGCGGCGGAAAGTTGACCACGCGCAGGAAGCTGGTGTCATCGTGCTGGTTCTCCAGCAGGCGCAGGTAGGCCAGCGCGTGCTTGATTTCGGCGCGCTCGAAGAAGCGCAGGCCGCCGTACACGCGGTAGGGCACGCTGGCGTTGAACAGCGCCGATTCGATCACCCGGCTTTGGGCATTGCTGCGGTAGAGCACGGCAATCTCCTTGCGCTCGAAGCCATCGCTGCGCACGAGCTGCCGGATCTCGTCGACCATCCACTGCGCCTCCGCCAGGTCGGTGCTGGCCTCGTACACCCGCACCGGCTCGCCAGGGCCCTGCGTGGTGCGCAGGTTCTTGCCCAGGCGCTTGCTGTTGTGGCTGATGAGCGTGTTGGCCGAGTCGAGGATGTTGCTGTAGCTGCGGTAGTTCTGCTCGAGCTTGATCTGCCGCTGCACGTCGAACTCGCGCACGAAGTCGGCCATGTTGCCCACGCGTGCACCGCGGAAGGCATAGATGCTCTGGTCATCGTCGCCCACCGCGATCACGCTGCCGCGCGCCTCGAAGCGCCCGCTGATCTCATTGCCGGCCAGTTGCTTGAGCCAGGCGTACTGCAGCTTGTTGGTGTCCTGGAACTCGTCCACCAGGATGTGCGCGAAGCGGCGCTGGTAGTGCTCGCGGATGGGTTCGTTGTCGCGCAGCAGCTCGTAGCTGCGCAGCATCAGCTCGCCGAAGTCGACCACGCCTTCGCGCTGGCATTGCTCTTCGTACAGCTGGTAGACCTCGACCTTCTTGCGGCTGTCGCTGTCGTGCGTGGGCACGTCGCCGGGGCGCATGCCCTCTTCCTTGCAGCTGGCGATGAAGTAGGACAGCTGCTTGGGCGGAAACCGCTCTTCATCGACGTTGTACTGCTTGCACAGGCGCTTGATGGCGGAGAGCTGGTCCTGCGTATCGAGGATCTGGAACGACTGCGGCAGCCCCGCGGCCTTGTGGTGCGCGCGCAGCAGGCGGTTGCACAGGCCGTGGAAGGTGCCGATCCACATGCCGCGCACGTTCACCGGCAGCATCGCGGACAGGCGGGCCACCATCTCCTTGGCGGCCTTGTTGGTGAAGGTCACGGCCAGAATGCCGCCGGGCGTGGCGTAGCCGTTTTGCAGCAGCCAGGCGATGCGGGTGGTGAGCACGCGCGTCTTGCCGGACCCCGCGCCCGCCAGGATCAGCGCGTGGCCTGCCGGCAGCGTGACGGCGGCCAGTTGCTCATCGTTGAGGTTTTGCAGCAGGGGCGACGTGGGCTGCTGCGCAGCGGACGCAGAAAGGGGCTCGAAGCCAGCTAGCGAATCTTGTGGGGACATCCAGGCATTGTAGGAAAGCCTTCGTCCTATGATGCAGTGACATGCATCCATGGGAGGAACCTGCTGTGAAGGACAACATTCGCCGGCACGTGCTGGCTTGCGCAACAACACTGTCGGTCGTGTTGGCGGGCTGCGGCGGCGGCAACGGAGATACGGCGCAGGAAGGCCCCGGCGCAGGTGATGTGCCGCCGCTTGTGCCCATGCCTGCAATGACGTACTCCCAGGATGCAGCCGTGTGTGCCTGGATGGCTGCGCATGTCCAGCCCTTTGCATGGCCGGTCCAGGCGGTCGGCCCGCGCACGTGGGCACCTGCTACGGTGCAAACGGTGGACACCCCGATGCGCAACGCGCAAGGTCTGGCCCAGTACCGGGTGACCAGCAACCTGTTGGTGCTGCAGAGCCACTACGCACCTCAAATCCAGGCCAAGGGCCTTGCCCAGTCCAGCAGCCAGCTGTGGGCCCAGGAGGCTGCCTGCAAGCACGCCATCAGCGTGGAATCTCAGACCCTCACGAACCTGAGCTACGAATTCACAGCCTATATGCCTGACAGCACCGCTGCACGGATTGCACAAGAGGACTACACCGCAGGCATCCGGCAGGTGCGCAAACCCGATCCATGCCGCCCTGAGGTTGTGTTTCCGGGTACGCCGCTCCCCCCTGAATGCCGGACCGGTACCTGACATGCGGTTTGCCATAGCTGCTGCCACACTCATCAGCGCCTGCCTGCCGCTGCTTGCTTCTGCGCAGGCCACCTGCTCCAGCGACGGCCAACCCCGGCCCGTCGCGGTGTTCGAGCGCTTCATCAGCGCCGACTGCGAGGCCTGCTGGGGCGAATCGAACACGCCTGCGCCGTCGGCGCGGTCCCCTGCCCTGGTGCTCGACTGGATCGTGCCGACCGCCGCAGGCGACGACGCCCCGCTGTCGGCCGCCGCCACCAACGATGCGCTGGCACGTCTGCAGGCGCTGGGGCGCAGCGCGCCGGCGCGATCGGATGTGCACATCGCCGCGACCGAAGCCCCTGCGCCTGGCCGGCTGCGCGTGGCGCATGGCCTGCCCTTCAACGATTACCTGGGCGCGGCGATTTCGCTGAGCCCGGCCCGCGGCGGCTCGCAGCGCGTTGCAACCCCTGGCCCCTGGACTTTCCACCTGCTGCTGGTGGAGTCGATCCCTGCAGGCGCCGAAGGCACCGCGGTAGCAAGGAATGTGGTGCGAAACATGCTGCAGGGCAGCTGGGACGAGCGCAACCAGCTATCAAAAAAAGAGCAATACGGATGGAAGGAGATTCGTCCCATGCGCATCCCTGAGGGCGCCAAGCCCGAGCGCCTGCGCATGGTGGGCTGGCTGCAGGATGCGCAGGGGCGCATGGTGGCCGCTGCGCAGTCCGCCTGCCGCTGAACGGGCACGAAGGCTGAAAGACGCGCCGCCCTGGCGCGGAAGGCCCGAAGGCCATACCGGTCATACCCCCATCGTTATAACGTGCACTGAACAGGCGGGTAGAATCAATCACCGGGCCCAAGTTTCTTGACGCCCGGTTTTTTGTGCCCGCGCACTGCGGGGTTCGGAGCGGCCACCACGGCCCCGCCCACAGACCAAGCCGGGGCCAGGCCAAGCGCCCACCGCAGCAGAAATCGTTTTGCTGCGTCCTTTGATGGAGCTTGGAATCTCATGGAAATCTTCGACTACGACAACGTTCTGCTGCTGCCCCGCAAGTGCCTCGTGGAAAGCCGCTCGGAGTGCAACGCCAGCGTGGAGCTGGGCGGGCGCTCTTTCCGGCTGCCGGTGGTGCCGTCCAACATGAAGACGGTGGTGGACGAAAAGATCTGCACCTGGATGGCGAAAAACGGCTACTTCTACGTGATGCACCGGTTCGACCTGGACAACGTCCAGTTCGTGAAGGACATGCATGCGCAGGGCTGCTACGCCTCCATCTCGCTGGGCGTGAAGCAGCCCGACTACGACACCGTGGACCAACTGGTGGCGCTGGGCCTCACTCCCGAGTACATCACCATCGACATCGCGCACGGCCACGCCGACAGCGTGAAGAACATGATCGGCTACCTCAAGCAGCACCTGCCTGGCGCCTTCGTGATTGCCGGCAACGTGGCCACGCCCGAGGCCGTGATCGACCTGGAAAACTGGGGCGCCGACGCGACCAAGGTGGGCGTGGGCCCGGGCAAGGTGTGCATCACCAAGCTTAAGACCGGCTTTGGTACGGGCGGCTGGCAGCTGTCGGCCTTGAAGTGGTGCGCGCGCGTGGCCACCAAGCCCATCATTGCCGACGGCGGCATCCGCAGCCACGGCGACATCGCCAAGAGCATCCGTTTTGGCGCCAGCATGGTGATGATCGGCTCGCTGTTCGCCGGCCACGAAGAGTCGCCCGGCCAGACCGTCGAGGTCGATGGCGCGCTGTTCAAGGAGTACTACGGCTCGGCCAGCGACTTCAACAAGGGCGAGTACAAGCACGTCGAAGGCAAGCGCATCCTGGAGCCCGTGAAGGGCCAGCTGGCCGACACGCTCATCGAGATGGAGCAGGACGTGCAAAGCTCCATCAGCTATGCCGGTGGCAAGAAGCTGATGGACATCCGCAAGGTCAACTACGTGATCCTGGGCGGCGACAACGCGGGCGAGCACCTGCTGATGTAGCCGGCCCGCCGGCCCTACCTCCGCAACAGGATCTGCGCCATGTGGTGCAGATCCTTGCCGGGTTGGGCCAGCGTGTCGAGGATGCTGAAGTGGTGCAGCCCCGGTAATATCTGGCAGCGGGGCACCGAATGCTCACCCCAGGACTGCAGCACCAGGCCGTTCTGGCGGCGAAACTCTTCGCTCTCGTCCCCGCCGGCCACACAGTACAGAATGCCGTGCTCCGGAGCGAGCAGGCGCGAGGGGCTGTCCTGCAGCACCTGCTGATCGGTCAGGTGCAAGGCATCCTGCAGGAATGGCGCGTGCTTGAGCGGCTCCAGGTCATGCACGCCCGAGATCGACAGCGCACTGCGCACCAGCCCATCGGGCAGGCCGTTGCCGATCAGCGACCACACGCTGGTCAACATCATGGCAGCCAGGTGCCCACCCGCCGAGTGCCCGGCCACCGTGATGCGCCGCGGGTCGCCCCCATGGCCCGTGATGCTGCGCGCCACCCACGCCACCGCCTTTTCCATCTGCCGCACGATGTGCGGGATGGTCACCGGCGCCTCGGGCGTGCCGGGGCACAGCGCGTAGTTGACCACCACCACGCAAAAACCCGCCTGCGTGAATGGCGGCGCGATGAAGGAATGGTCGGACTTGTCGAGCGCGCGCCAGTACCCGCCATGGATGAACACCAGCACCGGCACACCCCCCGGCGCGGTGCGCGCCGCGGGGAAGATGTCCAGCGTCTCACGCACGCCGGTGCCATAGGCCACATCCAGCACACAGGGCTGGCTGGCACGCACGTCGGCGGACGTCTTCGCCCAGCGCTGCAGGTAGTCCATGTGGTCGGGCACCAGGGCGCGGTTGTTGTACATGCGCTCCAGCCAGGCGGGGTCGTTCAGGGGCAGGCTCATGGATGTGTCTCCTTTTTTGTGCTGCGGAATCATCTGGGCAATCGGGCCAAGCTGCAAGCTCCGTGACAGGCACGCGCAGCAAAAGGGACCATGATGTCCAGAGAGACAACATCAGAGGATGATCAGAGGATGGAGAGCGCCATGACCACCACCCCGCCACTTCCGCAGCTTCCACGACTTCGCATCGCCGTCCTCGGCATTGGCATGATGGGCCGCCCCATGGCGCGCCGCCTGCGCGAAGCGGGCCACCAGGTCCACGCCTGGAACCGCACCCGCGCCAAGGCCGAGCCCCTGGCCGCGTTCGGCATCACCGTGCATGACACCCCTGCCAGCGCCGTCCAGCATGCCGACATCGTGGTCAGCCTGCTGGAAAATGGCCCCGTGGTCGGGCAGGTGCTTTTCGACACCGGCGCTGCCAGCGCCATGCGCAAAGGCGCGCTCTTCATCGACATGGCGTCCATCCAGCCCCGCGAAGCCCGCGACCACGCCGCCCGCCTGGGCGAGATGGGCCTCACGCACCTGGACGCCCCCGTCTCCGGCGGCACCGTGGGTGCCGAGAACGGCACCCTGGCCATCCTGGTCGGCGGGCGGCCCGAAGACTTCGCCCGCGGCCAACCCGTGTTCGAGGCCCTTGGCCGTGCCACCCACGTCGGCCCACACGGTGCGGGCCAATTGACCAAGCTGGCCAACCAGATGATCGTGGGCATCACCATCGGCGCCGTGGCCGAAGCGCTGCTGTTCGCCGCCAAGGGCGGCGCCGACATGGCCAAGGTGCGCGAAGCCATCAGCGGCGGCTTTGCCGACAGCCGCATCCTGCAGCTGCACGGCCAGCGCATGGTCGAGCGCGATTTCGCCCCCCGCGGCCGCATGGCGGTGCAGCTCAAGGACATGCGCAACGCCCTGGCCACTGCCGGCGAGATCGGGTTCGACGCGCCCATCACCGCCCTCTTCGAAAACCTGTACGCCGAAGGCGTGGAGCACGGCCTGGGCGAACTGGACCACAGCGGCCTGTTCATCGAGCTGGCCAGCCGCAACGCGCAGCAATAATTTTTGGCACCACTTGCAAAGTGCTGAAAAACTAGTGCATAATTCGAGGCTCTGCAGCATTGCAGACAGATTTACGAAAAGTTTGGGTTCTTAGCTCAGTTGGTAGAGCAGCGGACTCTTAATCCGTAGGTCGAGTGTTCGAGTCACTCAGGACCCACCAAACTTAGCCCGCATGGGCAGAGAAGCCGCAGCTATCAAACCGATAGCAGCGGCTTTTTTCTTTGGCGCGTATATGAGACTGTCTCATATCCAGTAGTGCTGGTGAGCCGAAGATGAGTCAAACAGTCACGGGCAGTCGAAGGTGGCGTGCCGTGCTCGCAAAGCCTGCGCCCCATGCGTTTAATCGCCTCGATGCGCAAAACCACGTGACGGCCATGGCGCTGCTTCGCCCAGAGGCCAACGGCCTCTGCCGTCCGCCAGCTCACTCTTGCGCGTACGATGGCCCAAGAGCTACAACGGCCTTCTGGATCGCAGCTCTCACAGCAGGCCTGTCAATAAGCTCTCCGCAGTGCATGACTGGCAACGCTTTGGACCTCATCGGATTCGACTCGTCACGCACCATCGGGATCTTGTCTGCGGCACTCTCACGCTTCACTTGCTCTGAAATCTCCGCAAGGGCATCAAGATTGCCTTTCATACGCTGAACGATGACAGACGCCCAGGCATCGCCCTGATCCTTGACATACCCGTTCGTTTGCTGAGCCAGGCAGCTTGCTATGGCATAGCTTTCAATGTCCCGCTGAACAGCCGGCCGCGGCGCTCCCGCATCTCCACTTGGAGCACATCCGGCGAGAACTGATACCGACAAGACGAAAATTAAACGCACCAAGTGATCTCTCAAAATTTACCCCTGAATTTTTGAATGTGAGTTCAAAGGATCAACATCAGTTCGAAAAAATTATGATGCTCAGGTTATCGTGATCAAGCCCATTTGAAGTTCAATGCATCCCTTCGCTTCAGCCCAGTTGACGCTAAAAGCAATTATCTTGAATGGCGTGAGAAGGCCGGTCGCTGCAGCCAACCTGCCGCCATTTCGATCGCTTCAAGAGCAAGCCACCAAACACTAGCGCCCGGTGTTCGCTGCCAAGCCGGAGCGTACAAAGCACCACTAGGGCGAGTGTGAAAGTGCGCCTCCTTACCCGTGCTCTCGCATAGACCGCTCCTCATCGAGAAGTGGTACTGCGTCACAACATCAAAATCCGGCACGCCCCATCATGTTGCCCACCGTACCGCAGTAGCAGAGCTCATGGGTACGGTTATATGGCATAGCAAAATGGCGCGATAGGCCGGCGCATGTTCGTAAAAAAGTCAGCGATGAGGTGGCTTTCGGGATCTACCATTGCCTACGCCGTATTGTAAGTTTCGATTCAACGATCACTTGGACGACTGGACCTGACCAGACAAGGTATCCAAGCGTTTGCAACACAAATTGAAATACTCCCTTGCCTTGGCAACTGCCTTTGATTTATCGGACTCACTCAGCGTTTCTGGCAGTTGTACGTCTGGGATATCCATGTCAAATGAAGATGCGTCAGGACGTTGAAACATCACCATTTTCCATGCTGCCGCTGTGATTGGATCATTCAACCCGTAGCGATCTGTACTGGTCACTATATATGCCTGGCTAATGGCCAATCGGTTTCCAGTCATTGCCAATTCAATCATTTGTCCTGCCGCAGCCTTCACTTCGGCCGGGGTAGGACGCTTTTCAATTGCGCCAGTCGACGATTCTGAGGTTTTCAAATCTGCCAAAAGAACCTTGGACCCTAGATAGGTGCGAGCTCCGGGATCACCTGCCTCAGCGGCCTCATTCATCAATACTTCAATTTTCTCATACTCATCTTTCTTTACGTCTTTGCAACGAATTCTTTGTACTTCACGCATAAAGATGAATGACTCAACGCTCGGGTTGTTCGGCATTTGAGCCGTAAGTTCTGCAATTGGATTTTGCAAAGCCTCAACAGAATTAATATAATCCTGACATAAAATTAGAAAATTTGCCCGATCAAATGAAGGATGCCCGTTCTTAGGCAGGGGTATTTTTGCAAATTCAGCAGGATTCATTTTCGAATATGCACCACTCGGCATAGCCGCATAACTCCACGCGGCATTGTTGACTTCTCGCTCAACGGAAGGCGCACGCGCCATGACTCCGGCCCGACTTTCACCAGAATTTTCGTGAAATTCAGGATCTTCTCTGGCGAGTATTAATAGAGTACTGATTAAAGCCGCACCAAAAAGAAAGACGGCAATCGCTTTACGGTATTTTGGAGTCATGACGCGCATTGCTGTTGCTATTTAGGTTTTAATGAGCCGGCCAATTTGCTGTATGAGAAAGTAATTGGTATCACCAAAGTACAATGCATCTTTTGCAGCTTCGGAAATTTTGGTTGCACTTTTCGCCATTTCAATTGATAGGTGCATGCATCGTGCCGCGATGAGACCAATTCCACCAGAACCGCCCTCATCGCAGTAAAGGGCATGATATTCTCTTTTGGCCTTATCCAACTCTGATTGATGAAAAGCTATATTGCGGAACGTCACTCTCGCCGACTCAGTCGATGCAGTAATCCTCGACGCAGCAGTTTTTAGATCATCTAAATCAGTGGCATTCATCGAATAATTTATATAGTTCTGAGCCTTACGAATTTCTAAATCCATACGCCCAAAGATACTGGGAGCAACCCAATTGCAAGCTGAGGCAACAGAAGTAACCCCAGCCGCCTTAATTATTGCTTTAATATGAGATGAGGCCGAAGGATCACTAGCTGGCTTCCAGTTGGCCAAAACTGCGGCAGTACCTGACCCGCAAAGGGTGGTAAAGGCTGCAGTAGTCACATCACCTTCACTGGCGCCAGTCAGTGCAAGCGCCACGGTATTTATTGCACCGACAGACCCCCAGCCCGCAAAAGAACGCCAGTCGAACAATTCGGTAAAGGCTCTTGGAAAAGTCCAGAAACCACTGATAGAATAATGCGGATCTGGAGTGACGGCGATACTAGATGTAGGCAGAACCACTAGAGTTGCAATGGCACTCATTGAAAGCCCCGCTGCAATTTTCTTCATTGTCATCTTGATAGGCATTTCGATCCTTTCGGTTGGCTATCACGGCTGGATTGATGCGCTGACGAGCTAGCCGCACACTCGCAGTCAAAAATATTCTATGGAAATTTTTGCACCATGAAATTGCGCAATAGACCACCAATTAAGCCGAAGACACCAAAAATTTTGCAGCATTTGCAACACACACCAAGTTGAATGATTTTCTTTGCAACAATTTGAATTACTTTGAAATCCATCCTACTGCATGGCCTTGCCTCGCGAAGGGAGTTAGTCAGACTTGCGCCGGCCATTGGGACGCTGCGCATTTTTAATATGCACACATATTGAACTACTCCGAATGTACTAGACACAAATCCAACAGATAAGGGTAAGCACTTATAGACATTAAATTTGCGCAGGACGAAATGATAAAGTCTTGTTGTGCACCGACGAAGCGAAGACAAAATTCTTAGGCAAAGCCAAGGCGTAATTTATTGGCGGCTTCCCATGACGATTACGGACCGCAGGAATCCTCTGCACGCATCGAGCTGCCAAGTGTGCGCTGCGGATCGGGATGGAGTGCAAGGCGCAAAACGCAGCCATAGCCGTAGCTATTGCGAGTATTGGCAACGCCACAGGCCGCCCAAGACCGCAGATGCACACGGCGCGATGATTCGTGCAGAGGATCCTAGCGCAGCGAATCGCCACCTAAGCCTTGCCATTAATGCACCATTGAGAATCGAAACGCCAATGGGGAAAAATATCTTTCAAAGAGATCTCAGGCGCCTTGAAAATAAATGGTTTTATCAACAAACTGCCATATGCCGGGCAAAGTGGCCCCATAAATAATTATTAACTCAAGTACAAAAAACTTTATTTTTCTTGCAACCGAGATATTTGATACAAAAAGTCAATATATCCAGCCGTAACGCCATCCAGCGACCGCCTTCACGCTTCTCCACGCAGAAGTCGACTGTCATACTCACTCAGCACTCAAGCAGCAATCGCTGTGTATGAACGGCAAGAAGGTTGCGGTCAATCACGTCCCAACTCGTCAACACATTCACTTGTCGTTTGCGGTCTATCATTTTTAGTGGACTACCATTGCTTGCTGTCTACAGTCTCCGCACGCGCGAGGCAAAGCATTGCCCGCCTGAGTAGCGAATGTCATGCGGTCCCTGCCGGGCCCTCGATGCACAAGGCAGCACTTGCACAGCCCCGCCCTACTTTTTGTACACACCATCCAGGAGATCCCGCCATGCCATCACCGCTGCACCGACGCAAAGCCTTGCTCATCGGAGCCAGTGCGTTGACGCCGGCGCTTTGGTCCGCTGCACGCGCGCAGCCCGCCGCCAGCGCAGCGCCGGTACCGTCGTTGCCCAAAGGCGGGCACTGGCCGGAATGGGACGTCTTCAAGGCGCAGTTCGTGAGCGGCGAAGGGCGTGTGATCTCCGACGACGGGGAAGGCGGGCGGACGTATTCGGAGGGGCAGTCCTATGGGCTGTTCTTCGCGCTGGTGGCCAACGACCGCAAGGGCTTCGACACGCTGCTGCGGTGGACCGAGAACAACCTGTGCGGCGGTGACCTGGGCGCGCGGCTGCCTGCCTGGCTTTGGGGCAAGCGCCCGGACGCGAGTTGGGGCGTGATCGACAGCAACGCAGCGTCGGACGCCGACATCTGGATCGCTTACGTGCTGGGTGAGGCCGCGCGGCTGTGGAAAGAACCCCGCTACCACGCGCTCGGCGCGCGCCTGGCGCAGCGCATCCTGGCCGAGGAGACGGCCGACATTCCGCAGTTGGGCCTGAGCCTCCTGCCCGGCCCGCGCGGCTTCGTCGAGGGCGAGGGCCGCTGGAAGCTCAACCCCAGCTACATGCCGCTGCAGGTGATGCAGCGGCTGGCCACGCTGTACCCGCAGCCCGCATGGAAGCAGCTGGCGCAAAGCTCCGAGAAGATCATCGTGGGGTCGTCCCCCAAGGGCTACACCCCCGACTGGACGCTGTACGACGCGCAACAAGGCTTCCTCGTCGATGAAAAGGGCAAGGAGAAAGGCCAGGGTGGCTACAACGCCATCCGCGTCTACCTGTGGGCGGGCATGCTGGCGCCCGGTACGACAGGTCGCAAGGCGGTGCTGGCAGCGCTGGCACCCATGGCGCGGCAGGTGCGCGAGCAAGGCCATCCGCCGGAATACGTCGACGTGCTCACCGGGCAAGGCTCCGGCCCGGGCCCGGCCGGGTTCTCTGCGGCCCTGCTGCCGTTCTTGCAAGCGCAAGGGGATGACAGCGCACTGAAGGCGCAGCGCGGCCGGTTGGCGGCCACGCCCATCCGGCCGACCGCCTACTACGAGCAAACGCTCTCGCTGTTTGGACAAGGCTGGATGGACGGCTGGTACCGCTTCTCTGCGTCGGGGCAGCTCACGCCCCAAAAGCGCAAGGCATCGTGAACGCGAAGTGTTGCGTGGGGCCATGCTGCTGCGTCGCGCCCAGGGCCTCAGCACCCTCGCCGCCGACATGACGCCTTAAGATTGCGCACCCCGCACGCGCATCCACACACAGTGCCCACAAGGCATGCATCGGCCTTCAAGCCTCCCACCCGCCCTGCCCCATGAATCCCAACGCCCACACGCTCTGGCGCGCCCCGCAATGGGCCTTGGCCGCCCTGCTCGCCGTCCTGGGCATGCTCGGGCCGTTCTCCATCGACACCTACATCCCGGCCTTCACCGGCATCGCGACGGCACTGGGCGCCACGCCGGTGGAGATGCAGCAGACCCTGTCGGCGTACCTCTTCGGCTTTGCGTTCATGAACCTGTTCCATGGCGCGCTGGCGGACAGCTTTGGCCGGCGGCCGGTGGTGCTGTGCGGCATTGCGATGTTCACCATCGCTTCGGCAGGTTGCGCGCTGTCGCAGAGCATCGGGCAACTGATCGCCTTCCGGGCGCTGCAGGGCCTGTCCACGGGCGCGGGCATCGTGGTGTCGCGGGCTGTGATCCGCGACATGTTCCCGCCCGCGCGGGCCCAGCAGGTGATGAGCCAGGTCACGATCTATTTCGGGGTAGCACCGGCGATTGCGCCCATCGTGGGCGGCTGGCTGTTCGTGCACACAGGCTGGCACAGCATCTTCTGGTTTCTGACCCTGGTGGGCGTGGTGCTGTGGGTCGCCAACTTCAAGCTGCTGCCCGAAACCCTGCACGCCGACCTGCGCCAGCCCTTCAATGTGCCGCACCTGATGCGGGGCTACTGGCAGTTGGGCTCGAGCCCGCGTTTCGTGCTGCTGGCGCTGGCCAGCGGGGTGCCGTTCAACGGCATGTTCCTGTACGTGCTGGCGGCACCGGCGTTCCTGGGCGAGCATCTGGCGCTGGCGCCCACGCAGTTCTTCTGGTTCTTCATCCTCACCATCTCGGGGATCATGGGCGGCGCCTGGCTCAGCGGGCGCCTGGCGGGCAAGATCGCGCCCAAGCGCCAGATCCGGCATGGATTCGTGATCATGTTCACCGTGGCCGTGCTGAACCTGGCCGCCAATCTGCTGGTTCCGGTGCACGTGGCGTGGGCACTGGCACCCATTGCCGTGTTTTCATTTGGCTGGGCGCTGATGGTGCCGGTGGTGACGCTGCTGGTGCTCGACCTGTACCCGGAGCGGCGCGGCATGGCTTCGTCGATGCAGGCTTTCGTGGGCTCCACCGCCAACGGAGTGGTCGCGGGCATCATCGTGCCGCTGGTGATGCACTCCACGGTGCTGCTGGCGGTGGCATCGCTGCTGATGCTGTGCGTGGGCCTGGGGGCGTGGATGTACTTGCACCACCGGTGGCCGGACATCGGGCGCACCGCAGCGGTGGGGTGACGAGACTGCCCCCGATGTGAAGCGCTGCGTCAATCGTCACGCATCACGCATCACGCATCACGCATCACGCATCACGCATCACGCATCACGCATCACGCATCGTGCACCACCTGCTGCGCACTTCTCGTGGCGCATCGGGCGATGTCCCTCGCGACTGATCAATCGGCCCCGTCCCTGCCCGGCTGGCGCCGGTCCACGCTCTTGTCCTGGTAATAACGCAGCTTCTCCGCGTACATAGCCTGGTCTGCGCGGTGGATCGCGGCCTCCACCGAATCGCCCGACCGGCAGGACGCCACACCCATCGCCAGACTGAGCGGCTGGCCGGGGTAGAACTGGTTGTTCAGGTCCACCATCGACAGGATGCGGTCCTGCAGCGCGTGGGCACTGCGCTCGTCCATGCCCGGCAGCAGCACGGTGAATTCATCGCCGCCGATGCGGGCCGCGCAGGCGGGCAGGTCGACGGCCTTGGCCAGGACCTCGCCCACGCGGCGCAGCATGGAGTCGCCTGCCGCATGGCCTTGCTCGTCGTTCACGAGCTTGAGGCCGTTGAGGTCGATGGCGATGATCGACAACGGCCACGGCCCCTTGCGGGTGATGCGGTTGAGCTCTTCGGCGTAGAACGCGCGGTTGCGCAGCTGGGTGAGCACGTCGTGCTTGCCCAGGTACTCCAGGTACGCCTCGGCCTTCTTGCGGGCGGTGATGTCCACCAGCGACAGCAGCACCAGCCCCCAGTCGGCCAGGTGGTCGGCCAGCACCGAGAACTGCATGTGGATGTGCACCGCGTCGCCCGAGAGCGCGTAGTTGACCACCTCGCGCTGCTGGAAGGTCTTGCCCTCCCACAGGTCGAGCAGCTGCTCGGCGAAGGACTCGTGCATCTCGCCGCGGAAAACACGGCCGATGTTGTTGAGCAGCATGTCCTTGCTGCTGGCACCGAACATCCGCAGCGTCTGCTGGTTGACATCGATGACGCGGATCTCCTGCATGCAGCGCGACACGAACTCGGGGTGCACAGTGATGAAGGTCTTGAAGTCGTCGATGCCCTGCGCACGCACGCCATCGAGCAGGTGCTTGACCGCGCTGAAATCCTCCACCCACAACGACACGGGCGAGTGCTCGAACAGATCGCGTGCGTACTGCTCGCTGCGGCGCAACTGGCGGGCGCTGCGCACCTCGGGAGTGATGTCTTCCAGCGAGACCAGCACGCGGCTCCAGTTGTCGTCGTAGCCCGGCAGGATGCGGGCGCGGATCTTCACATCGAGGCGGCGGCCGTCCAATGCGTAGTTGACGGTCTGGTTGGAGAATTCCTTATGCCCTGCCCAGAGCTGCGCCAGCTCATGGGAGACCGCGTCGTGCATGTCGTCGCGAAACACCTTGTCCAGGTTCGCCTCGAGCACCTGCTGGCTTTCCGCGGCGAACAGCTCCAGCGTGCGCTGGTTGACCTTCAGGACCTTGAGCGAAGCGCTGCACTGGCGCACCCGCGCGGGGTCTGCCGCCAGATGGGCGCGGATGTCCGTGACGCCATCGGCGCGCCAGCCATCGAAAAGCTGCTTGAGCGCGCTGTAGTCTTCCAGCCAGAGCGACACGGGCGCCAGCTCGAACATGTGCTCAAAGTCCGCACCCGATGATAAAGAAGACGACACGGCAGATTCCTCCGGCGCCAATTATTGACGAGCCATTGCGTGATCGCCGCGGGTCGGGCCAGGAGCGCCATAAAAAAAGGCCGGCACCTTGCGGAACCAGCCTGTTGTGCCTGCATGGCCGGCACCGGCCGAGGCATGCAGAAAGACCCACCTGTCCGGGGGATCTCGCTCAGCGCGCGGGGCGTGCCGGGCGCTTGCGCGCGTCGTGGGCCACGAAGGGCTTGCCGCCACCAGCACCTGCCGGCTTGGCAAAGTCGGGCCGGCGGGGTGCGAAGTCGCCGCGGGGTGCGCCAGCACCTTCGCCGCGTGGCGCAAAGCCAGCACGGCCGGCGTCGCCAAAGCCTGGCTTGCGGCCATAGCCTTCGCCATCACGGCGAGGAGCGCCGGGGGCAGCGCGGTTGCCACCGTCGCGGCCTGCAAAGCCACCACCGAAACCGCCACGGTCGTTGCCACCGAAGCCACCGCGGTCATTGCCGCCAAAGCCGCCACGGTCGTTGCCGCGTGCAGGGCCACCAAAGCGGCGATCACGGCCGTGGCCGCCATCACGGCCTTCGAAACCACCACCACCCGAACGGCCACGGCCGCCGAAGTCAGCGCGTGGAGCCTGGGGCGCGCGCTGTGCGGGTTCCATGCCAGGAATCACTTCCGGCTTGAATTGCTGCTTGCTGTACGACTCAATGTCGTAGATCTTGCGGCGATCGCGGAACTCGGCAAACGTGACAGCCAGGCCGTCGCGGCCAGCCCGGCCGGTACGGCCGATGCGGTGGGTGTAATCCTCGGCCTTCATGGGCAGGCCGAAGTTGAACACGTGCGTGATCGTGGGCACGTCGATACCGCGTGCTGCCACGTCGGTGGCTACCAGGATCTGCACCTGGCCGCTGCGCAGCGCCATCAGGCGGCGGTTGCGCAGGCCCTGGCTCAGGGCGCCGTGCAACGCAACGGCGGAGAACCCGTCTTGCTGCAGGTCGTTGGCCAGGCCGTCGCACTCCACCTGGGTGCTGGCAAACACGATGGCCTGGTTGATGGTGGTGTCGCGCAGCCAGTGGTCGAGCAACTTGCGCTTGTGCTGTGCGTTGTCAGCCCAGTGCAGGATCTGCTTGATGTTGGCGTGCTTGGCCTGTGGCGAGTCGATGGTGACCTTTTGCACCGACGAACCGCCGTCGTGCATCACACGCATCGCCAGCTGCTGGATGCGCGGCGCGAACGTGGCGCTGAACATCATGGTCTGCTTGCGCTGGGCGGTCAGCTGGTTCAGTTCGGCCAGATCGTCCGAGAAGCCCAGGTCGAGCATGCGGTCGGCTTCGTCGACGACCAGGAACTGCACCTTGTCGAGCTTGATCTGCATCGAGCGCTGCAGGTCCAGCAGGCGGCCGGGAGTGGCCACCACCAGGTCGGCGTTCTGCAGCTTGGCGATCTGCAGTTGGTAGGGCATGCCGCCCACCACGTTGGCCACGCGCAGGCCACGGCAATGCTTGACGAGGTCGATGGCGTCATGCGCCACCTGCTGCGCCAGTTCCCGCGTGGGGCACAGGATCAGGGCGCCAGGAGTGGCGGCCTTGAAATTGCGCGAGCTGGTGGGATCCTTGCGCTTGGCGCGCTTGGGAGCGGGTTCGCCACGCTCGGCGGCTTCGGCCACGGAACGCTCGAAAGCGGCGCGCTCTTCGGCTTCGGCAGCAGCTTGCTGGTTGATCAGCGTGTGCAGCACGGGCAGCAGGAAGGCTGCGGTCTTGCCGGAGCCCGTCTGGCTGGAAACCATCAGGTCGATGAAGTGCTTGGCATCGGCGCCGGCACCCATGGCCAGGGGGATGGCCTTGAGCTGCACGCTGGTGGGCTGGGTGTAGCCCAGGTCGGCCACAGCCTGCACGAGTTCAGGCGCCAGGCCCAGCTCGACAAAGCCGTTGGGCTGGGCCGTCACGGCCACTTCTGCCTCGGCGGAAACAATATCCGCCACGGCGTCCAGAGGGGAAGACTGCACGGAAACGTCGGCAGCAAAGGAAGTATCTGCAGGCGCGAATTCGCCCTGCACCAAAGAGGTGTCGGTCATGATTTTTCTCTCACGAAGACGGTCGCGGGCGCTGCCTACGATTGGCTTCGTCAAATGGTTAAAAAACATCAACCATCAA
Organism: Acidovorax sp. Leaf191; assembly: GCF_001424425.1. Taxonomy (GTDB): domain Bacteria; phylum Pseudomonadota; class Gammaproteobacteria; order Burkholderiales; family Burkholderiaceae_C; genus Acidovorax. Next base: position 622,196 of record NZ_LMPT01000012.1, on the reverse strand, counting down.
ACGAAACCTGCGCTGGCGCTGAAGGCCTGAGCGGGTGGGCGTTATTCGCCAGTCCTGCACTGTCTGGTGACAGTCGGCTGGCAAGCCCGGTGTGTGAGGGGAGATGCACAAACTGCGCGGGATTCCTGCGCAGCCAGCGATTATCGCACGATTAAGGGTTTCCCCGCAATACCCTTTTTTTGCGGTGTGGGGAGTGGCATGCCGAACCCTGCGCGGGCCCCGCCGCCAGCAACGCTGGGCCTGGCCTTGCCAGCCGCCCTCGCAACGGGGCGCTGCGGCAGCTCAGGGCTCAGGGCGCCTTCACCTCCACGGCCAGCAGGTGCTGGCGGTAGTGCGCCAGCTCTTCGATGGATTCATGCACGTCGGCCAGCGCCGTGTGCTTTTGGGCCTTCTTGAAGCTGGTATAGGCCTCGGGCTTCCAGCGCTTGGCCAGTTCCTTGAGCGTGCTCACGTCCACGTTGCGGTAGTGGAAGAACCGCTCCAGCTTGGGCATGTAGCGCACCAGAAAGCGCCGGTCCTGCCCGATGCTGTTGCCGCACATCGGGGCCACGCCCTTGGGTACGTACTTCGCCAAAAAGGCGAGGATCTGCTGCTCGGCGGCTTCTTCGGTCACCGTGGAGGCCTTCACCTTGTCGATGAGGCCGCTGCGGCCGTGCGTGCCCTTGTTCCACGCGTCCATGCCGTTGAGCAGTTCGTCGGACTGGTGGATGGCGAACACGGGCCCTTCGATGCGGGGCTCCAGGTGAGGGCCGGTCACGACGACGGCGATCTCCAGCAGGCGGTCGGTGTCGGGCTCGAGGCCGGTCATTTCACAATCGAGCCAGACGAGGTTCTGGTCGGACTTGGCAAGCACAGGTGTGGGGGTGGGTGGGGCTTCGGACATGGCGCGCATTGTCGCCGATGCCCCCGTTGCCGACAGGTACAGCGCGCCACCCTGGCGCGCCGCCGCCCGGTAAACTCTGAGCCCACATGCCCATCACCGACGACCTTTCTCCTTCCCTGCTGCTGACGCTGGCGTTCGCCGCCGCGCTGTCATTGGGGCTTGTCATCAAGCTGTGGCTCGCCTCCCGGCAGATCCGCCACGTAGCGCGCCACCGGGACGCAGTACCCGCACCCTTCGCGGAACGCATCCCGCTGGCCGCGCACCAGAAGGCGGCCGACTACACCGTGACCAAGGCCCGCCTGGGGCTGCTGGAGATGTCGCTGGGCGCCGCGGTGCTGCTGGGCTGGACGCTCTTGGGCGGCCTGGATGCGCTGAACCAGGCGCTGCTGGGGCTGATGGGCGGCGGCATGGGGCAGCAACTGGCGCTGCTGGTCGCCTTTGCCGCCATCGGTGGCCTCATCGACCTGCCGCTCTCGCTGTACCAGACCTTCGTGGTGGAAGAGCGCTTCGGCTTCAACAAGATGACCTGGCGGCTGTGGCTGGGCGACGCCGTCAAAGGCCTGCTGGTGGGCGCCGTCATCGGCCTGCCGATCGCGGCCATGATCCTCTGGCTCATGGGCGCTGCGGGCCCGCTGTGGTGGCTGTGGGCCTGGTGCTTCTGGATGGGGTTCAACCTGCTCCTGATGGTGGTCTACCCCACCTTCATCGCCCCGCTGTTCAACAAGTTCCAGCCGCTCGAAGACGAATCGCTCAAGGCCCGCGTGACGGCGCTGATGCAGCGCTGCGGCTTCTCGGCCAAGGGCCTGTTCGTGATGGACGGCAGCCGCCGCAGCGCGCATGCCAATGCGTACTTCACCGGCTTTGGCGCCGCCAAGCGCGTGGTGTTCTACGACACGCTGCTGCGCCAGCTGGCCCCGGGCGAGGTCGAGGCCGTGCTGGCCCATGAACTCGGCCACTTCAAGCACCGCCACATCATCCAGCGCATCGTCACCATGTTCGCCCTGAGCCTGGCGGGGTTCGCGCTGCTGGGCTGGCTGTCCACCCAGGTGTGGTTCTATACGGGCCTGGGCGTGCGTCCCAACATCTCGCTGGACCCGGCCATGGCCGCTGCGCCCAACGACGCCCTGGCCCTGCTGCTGTTTCTGCTGGTGGTGCCGGTGTTCACCTTCTTCATCTCGCCCCTGTTCTCGCAACAGTCGCGCCGCCACGAGTTCCAGGCCGACGCCTATGCCGTGGCCCAGTCCAGCGGCGCCGATCTGTCCTCGGCCCTGCTCAAGCTGTACGAGGACAATGCCTCCACCCTCACGCCCGACCCGGTGTACGTGAAGTTCTACTACTCGCACCCGCCCGCCACCGAGCGGCTGGCACGCATGCAACCTACCGCCCAACCATGACAACCTCCATGCTCAAGAAAAAAGACTGGTCCACCCAGACCCGCCGCGCGCTGACCGCGACCGAAGTGGTCGCCAACCTGGCCAAGGTCGAGGGCTGGAAGCTCACCGGCGACGGCGCCGATGTGGCGATCGAGAAGACCTACCATTTCGCCAACTACTACGAGACCATCTCGTTCGTGAACGCACTGGCCTTCGTCGCCAACGCGCAGGACCACCACCCCGACCTGTCGGTGCACTACAACCGCTGCGTGGTGCGCCTGAACACCCACGACGTGCACGGCATCTCTTCCACCGACTTCGAGTGCGCGACCCAGTTCGATGCGCTCGTGGCCTGACTGCAGCCGCCGCCGCATGACACCCCACCCCCACCACCATGGCTGAGCGCAGCGCCCTCATGGAAGGCACGGTGGTTGCCAGCCACGGGCGCCACTGCATGGTCGAGACCCCCGACGGCGAGCGCCGCATCTGCCACCCCCGGGGCAAGAAAAGCCAGTCCGTGGTGGGCGACCGTGTGCTGTGGCAAGCGCCACCGCCCGGCCAGGGCGACGAGGGCACCATCGAGAAGGTGCAGCCGCGGCGCAACCTGTTCTATCGGCAGGACGAGATCCGCACCAAGTCGTTCGCCGCCAACCTGGACCAGGTCCTCATCCTCATCGCCGCAGAGCCCGTGTTTTCGGAAAGCCAGCTCGCACGCGCGCTGATTGCCGCCGAGGCCGAAGGCATCCAGCCCATCATCGGCCTGAACAAGAGCGACCTGGTGGAGCCCTTCGCCCGTGCCTGGGAGCGTCTGGTGCCTTACCGCCACATGGGTGCGGGCAAGCACTATGGCGTGCTGCCGCTGTCGCTGACCCTGTCGAGCGAAGTGGACCGCGCCCTGCTGATGGAGCACCTTCAAGGCAAGACCACCCTGGTGCTGGGCCCCTCGGGCTCGGGCAAGAGCACGCTGATCAACCTGCTGGTGCCAGGCGCCACGGTGCTGACGGGCGAGATCTCGCAGGCGCTGAACTCCGGCAAGCACACCACCACCAGCACGCACTGGTACTGGATGGACAAGGAGCGCACCACCGCGCTGATTGACTCGCCGGGCTTTCAGGAATTCGGCCTGCACCACATCGCCCCCATGCAGCTGGCCGCGTGCATGCCCGACATCGCCGAGCACGCCACCCACTGCAAGTTCTACAACTGCACCCACCTCCACGAGCCGGGCTGCGGCGTGCTGGACGCAGTGAAACTAGGCCCTTCCGCAGGCGGGATAAGCCCCACACGCTACAAAATCTATAGCGACTTGTTCGAAGAGCTGAGCCACACCCGGTATTGACGCGGCATTGACGGGTATGGGGGCCTGCGCGGCGCCAGAGACGGCGCTACAGCGCATCGGCGCGCACCGCCCTTCGAAAACGCACGCCCCACACCAGCGCACCCGTGGAACTGGCTTTGCCAGGCCACCGGGTGCGTCCCCCTTGGGGGAAGCCGGGCAGCGGCTCAGGGGGCTTACTAACCCAGCAGCCGCGCCAGGGTCAGCAACGCCAGCAGCAGCATCCACACCACCACGGACCGCCACACCAGGCCCACCACGCTGCGCAGATGGCCCACCTCGGGCTCGCGGCCGGGCGTGGAATCGCTGTCGCCCAGATCGGCGTCGATCTCCAGGCCCTGGGGCGCATGCAGTTCGGTGCGGGCCTTCAGCGCCTCGCCGCCCAGGCGCACATTGATCGCGCCGGCGGTGGCGGCGAGCACCACACCATCGTTGTCATTGGGAAAGCGCTGCGCATGAAAGCGCCAGCCTTCGATGGCCTCTTCGAAGCTGCCGACCACCGCAAAGCTCAGCGCCGTGAGCCGGGCCGGCAGCCAGTCGACCACCGTCCAGGCCTGTGCCGATGCCTGCTGCAGCGAGGCGCTGGCCGGCTGGGCGCCGGTGCGCTGTTTGTAGTGCCAGTAGCGCGACACGAACTCGGCCAGGCGGTACAGCACGGCGCCGGTAGGGCCCAGGCCCAGCGCGGCCAGGACCGAGAACCAGGCCAGCACGCCGAACACATGGCGGTGCGCCGCCAGCACCGAATATTCGATCACGTGGCGCACGATCTCGCTGCGCGGCAGTACCCCCACGTCCACTTGCTGCCAGTGCGCCAGCCGCTCGCGGGCCGCCTCTTCATTGCCCTCTTCGAGCGCATCGCGGATGCCCGTGAAGTGGTGGCTGAACTGCCGAAACCCGAGCGTGACGTACAGCACCGCCACGCTCCAGAGCACTGCAAATGGCCACCCCAGACCCCACAGCAGCAGCCAGTGGATCGCCAGCGTGACAAGGGCCGGCACCAGCACCGCCAGGCTCCAGGCCACCCAGCCGTGGTGCGGCTTGCCCGCGTCGAAATTGCGGCTCACGGACAGCGCCCACGCACGCAGGCCGGCATGGATGGGGTTGCTGCGTGCCAGCGGGCGTGCCTGCTCGATCAGCAAAGCGAACAGGATGGCGAAGAAACTCATGGGGAGCAATGATACTGGCGCTGAGGCCGCACCAGCACTCCGAGGCGCCCGCACGGGACCCAGGGCGGGGGTGGCTGCTCCGGGCAGGGGAACGATGCCCACAGACGCTGCCACAAGGACCGTGGCCAGACCCACGGCAGCCTGCCTGCTCAGAGCCGGGGCCGGCACAGCGGCCAGCGGCACCGCCGCTCTGCCATGGCGGCTACGCCTGCATGAAACGGTAGAAATTGCGCAGCATGCCCGCCGTGGCACCCCAGATGTGGTGGGTCTTGCGGCCGTCATGGAACGGCATGGAGAACCACTCGCGGTGGATGCCATCGCTGTCGAACACGTGGCGCCGGTGGTTGGCGGGGTCGAGCAGAAAAGCCAGCGGCACTTCGAACAGGTCGGCCACTTCATACGGGTTGGCCTGGAGCACGCACTCCGGCCGCACCAGCGCCACCACGGGCGTGATGATGAACGAAGAGCCCGTCACGTAGGTGGGCAGCGCGCCCAGCACTTCGACGAACTCGCGGTCCAGCCCCACCTCTTCCTGCGCCTCGCGCAGCGCGGTGTCGGCGGGCGTAGCATCTTCAGGGTCGGCACGCCCGCCCGGGAACGCCACCTGCCCCGAATGCGTGGACAGGTGGGCGGTGCGCTCGGTCAGCAGCACCATGGGCTGCTCGCGCAGCATGATCGCCAGCAGCACCGAGGCGTGCGCTGGCTCTCGGTTCATGAACTTCTTTTCCAGCACCACCTCAGGCTCCCACTGCGGCGGGTGTGCAAAGCGTGCCCGCAAGGCCTCGGGTGTCTGGTTGTGCAGCGGCACCGCGGGCAGGTGCGTGTCCACGCCCACGACCGGCACCAGGCGCGGATCGAAATCGGGCAGGCTGGACAGCGGCACGATGACCGACGAGACAGCAGGGGGTGGCGAAGAGTTCACGATGGATGGGCAGGGGTGGGGGACGGCCTCAGAAGCAGAAAAGCCGCTACGGCAGGCGCTGTAGCGGCTTTGTCAGGACTGGGCCAGGCCCACCGGGTCCGATCAGGCGGCAGTCGCGGCTGCAGCGGCAGCCTTGTTGACGCGCTGTGGCAGCTTTTCCTTGATACGTGCCGACTTGCCGCTGCGGTCACGCAGGTAGTACAGCTTGGCACGGCGCACGTCACCGCGGCGCTTGACTTCGATGCCGGCGATCAGCGGGCTGTAGGTCTGGAACGTACGCTCCACGCCTTCGCCGCTGGAGATCTTGCGCACGGTGAAGCCGCTGTTCAGGCCGCGATTGCGCTTGGCAATCACCACGCCTTCGTAAGCCTGCACGCGCTTGCGGGTACCTTCCACCACATTCACGCTCACAATGACGGTGTCACCAGGGGCGAATTCGGGGATGGTCTTGTTCAAGCGGGCGATTTCTTCCGCTTCCAGTGTCTGGATCAGGTTCATGTGAATTTCCTTGGGATCTTGTCCGCGCCAAAAATGGCTGCGTCGGGATTGACGTCTCAGTGTTTCAAAGGGAAGTCCCTGTCGAAACGGCCGGCCAGAGGATCGAAAAGCCTTTGATTATAGCAATTCAGGCCAGCTTGGCCAATACCGCCTCGTCCGCAGGCGCCAGGCGCCCTGCTTTTCGGGCCGCATCGATGAGATCGGGCCGGTGGCGGGCGGTGATGGACAGCCGCTGGTCGCGCCGCCAGCGCTCGATCTGCGCATGGTGGCCGGACATCAATGCGGGTGGCACCGGCTGCCCGGCCCACTCGTCCGGGCGCGTGTAATGCGGGCAGTCGAGCAGGCCGTCCAGCGCCGGGTTGAAGCTGTCGAGCTGGTGGCTGCCTTCATCGTTGAGCACGCCGGGCTGCAGGCGCGCCACCGCATCGAGCAAGGCCATGGCAGCGATCTCGCCGCCGGAGAGCACAAAGTCGCCCAGGCTCATCTGCACGTCGACGTGGGCGTCGATGAAGCGCTGGTCGATCCCCTCGTAGCGCCCGCACAGCAGGATGCCCCCGGTGCTGGCGGACCAGCGCTCCACAGCCGTGTGGTTCAGCGGCTCGCCGATGGGAGAAAAAAGCACCACCGGCGCCTGGTTGTCCGCAGCTTCGCCCCGGTCGGCGCGAATGGCGGCCAGGCACCGGGCCAGCGGCTCGGCCAGCATGACCATGCCCGGGCCGCCACCGAACGGACGGTCGTCCACCCGGCGGTAGTTGCCTTCGGCATGGTCGCGCGGGTTCCACAGGCGCACATCCACCAATCCGCCGGTATAGGCGCGGCGCGTCACGCCGCTGGCCAGGAACGGCGCGAACAGCTCGGGAAACAGGGTGATGACGTCAAAGCGCATGGTGCGCGGCGCGGCGGTACAGCTGCAGCACCGGGTCAGTAGTCGGGCTGCCAGTCGACGGTGATGCGCTTTTCGGGCAGGTCCACCTTGTCGATGAAGGCCGCGACGAAAGGAATCATGCGTTCGAGCGCCTTGCCGTCCTGCTCGTAGGCCAGCACCAGCACGGTCTGCGGCCCCGTGGCCATGAGCTCGCGCACGGCACCCAGTGCCACGCCCTCGCGGTTGACCACGGCCAGGCCGATCAGATCGACCCAGTAGTACTCGTCCGTCGTGGTGGACGGAAAGCTCGAGCGCGGCACGAAGATGCGCGCACCGCGCAGCGCTTCGGCCGCATCGCGGTCGTCGATGCCTTCGGCCCAGGCCACCACCGTGTCGGAATGGTCCTTGGCCTGGCGGATGGACAGCAGCACGGTGCCGGCAAACGCCTTGGCGCCGCGTTCGGAAGGCTGCAGATACCACCGCTTGGCGGAAAACAGCGCCTCGGGGCTGCTGCTGTGCGACAGCACCTTGAACCAGCCCTTGACCCCCCAGGCGTCGGCGATGCGCCCCACTTCGACAGCGTCGGTGGGCAGCTCTGTGGGTTCGAGGGTGAGGTTGGCGGCCATGGCGGTGATTCCAGAATAGGAAAAGGGCGGGTTCCGTCGGCGTGCCGAACGGAACCCGCCCTTTTCAGGGAGCTTTAAGCAGCCTTCTTGGCGGCTTGCTTGATCAGGCGGTCCACGGTAGGCGAGGACTGGGCGCCCACGCTCTGCCAGTACGTCAGGCGGTCTTGCACGATGCGCAGGCCTTCTTCGGTTTCCTTGGCGGTGGGGTTGTAGAAGCCGATGCGCTCGATGAAGCGGCCGTCACGGCGCACGCGCTTGTCAGCAACGACGATATTGAAGAAAGGACGGCCTTTGGAGCCGCCGCGGGAGAGTCGAATGACGACCATGATTTATCCTTCGGGTGGTGAACTTCCGGCATTTGCCGCAAGCCACTGTGTTCGCAACCATATTCGCAACGCTTGAGACACGCGACATGGCCACCCGGCCAGCGACACGCTGCAAAGCCCGCGATTATATCAACTTCTTCCCAAATGCCCACCATTCGTCCCAGTGCCGACAGCGACCTGCCCGCGATCACCGCCATTTACCGACACCACGTGCTCCACGGAACCGGCACTTTCGAGATCGACCCACCCTCCGAAGCCGACATGACAGGCCGCCGCGCAGACGTGCTGGCCAAGGGGTTGCCCTGGCTGGTGGCCGAGCAGGACGGACAGGTGTTGGGCTTTGCCTACGCCAACTGGTTCAAGCCCCGCCCGGCCTACCGGTTCTCGGCAGAAGACTCGATCTACATCGCTGAAGACGCGCGCGGCATGGGCCTGGGCCGCCAGCTGCTGGGAGAGCTGGCAGCGCAGGCAGAAGCCGCCGGCGTGCGCAAGCTGCTGGCCGTGATCGGCGACTCGGCCAACGCTGGCTCCATCGGCGTGCACCGCGCGCTGGGCTTCACCGAGGTGGGCGTCATGCGCTCGGTGGGCTGGAAGTTCGGCGCCTGGCGCGACATCGTGCTCATGGAAAAATCCCTGGGCGCGGGCGACACCACGTCGCCGGAATGACAATGGCCCGCATGAAAAACAAGACTGCGGCGGCCTGGCTCGCCTTTCTCGGCGGGCCCCTGGGCCTGCACCGCTTTTACCTGCATGGGCTGGGCGACCTCATCGGCTGGCTGCTGCCCATCCCCACGGCCCTGGGCATCTACGGCATCCAGCGCGTGCAGCAGATGGGCCAGGACGACCACACGAGCTGGATGCTGATCCCGCTGCTGGGCTTCACCATCGCGGGCTGCGCGCTGCAGGCCATCCTGTTCGCCCTCAAGACGCCCGAGGCCTGGAACGCACGCTACAACCCGGCAGCCGCGCCCGATGCGCCAGCGGGCCAGACGCAATGGATCACCATCGGCGCCATCATCGTTGCGCTGATGGTGGGCACTGCGGTGCTGATGGCGAGCCTGGCGTTCAGCTTTCAGCGCTACTTCGAGTACCAGATCGAGGAAGCCCGCAAGATATCGCAGTGACCGGGTCAGAGCGCTGAGCGGATTGAACGCATTGAGCGCATTGAACGCACTGCGCGCCCCACCAAGCCAAACGCCCCGCGGGACTTGCATCCCGCGGGGCGTTTTCGCTGAATCAGACTTGGTCTCTTGCTACCAATTTAGTAGCGCAGCACCTTAAACCGATCACATAGATCACCGATCAGAAGATCTGCAGGCTGATCCAGTAGGCCACGGCCGCCACGAAGGCACTGGCCGGGATGGTGAGCACCCAGGCCCAGATGATGTTGCCCGCCACGCCCCAGCGCACGGCGCTCGCGCGCTGCGTGGAGCCCACACCCACGATGGCACCGGTGATGGTGTGGGTGGTGGACACCGGAATGCCCAGCGTGGTCGCCAGGAACAGCGTGATCGCCCCGCCCGTCTCCGCGCAGAAGCCGCCCACGGGCTTGAGCTTGGTGATCTTCTGGCCCATGGTCTTGACGATGCGCCAGCCGCCGAACATGGTCCCAAGGCCGATGGCCACGTAGCAGCTCACGATGGTCCAGGTGGGCGGCGACGCATCGCTGGCCGACGAATACCCGGTGGCGATCAGCAGCAGCCAGATGATGCCGATGGTCTTTTGCGCATCGTTGCCGCCGTGGCCCAGACTGTAGGCGCCAGCAGACACCAGCTGTAGCCGGCGGAACCACTTGTCCACCTTGCTGGGCCGCGTGCGCCGGAAGATCCAGGCCACGGCCACCATCATGAGCGAGCCCAGCGCAAAGCCCAGCAGGGGCGACACGAAGATGAATGCCACGGTCTTCAGAATGCCGCCGGAGATGAGCGCACTGGCGCCGGCCTTGGCGATCACCGCGCCCACGATGCCGCCGATGAGCGCATGCGAGGAGCTGCTGGGGATGCCGTAGTACCAGGTGATCACGTTCCAGGTGATGGCGCCCACGAGCGCGCCGAACACCACGTGCGTGTCGACCACGCCGGGCTGGACGATGCCCTTGCCCACGGTGGCCGCCACGCTCAGGTGGAAGATGAAGATCGCGACGAAGTTGAAGAACGCTGCGAACAGCACCGCCTGCGCGGGCTTGAGCACACCCGTGGAGACCACGGTGGCGATCGAGTTGGCAGCGTCGTGGAACCCGTTCATGAAGTCGAACAGGATCGCCAGCGCCACGAGCAGAACCACAACCCAGAGGGCCGTCTGTACGGTTTCCATGCTGGTCAGCCCGCGGGGTTCAGGAGTTCTCGAGGACGATGCCCTCGATGCAGTTGGCCACGTCCTCGCACTTGTCGGTGATGGTCTCCAGCAGCTCGTAGATGGCCTTGAGCTTGATCACCTCGCGCACATCGGGCTCCTCGCGGAACAGCTTGCTCATGGCGCTGCGCATCACGCGGTCGGCGTCGGATTCGAGCTTGTCGATCTCTTCGCAGGTCTTGAGCGCGGCCTCGGCCACGGCGGGGTCGGCGATCTTCTCCAGCAGCTTGACCGCGTCGCGCACACGCTCGCAGCACTTGAGGCTCAGGTCGGTCAGGCGCGTGATCTCTTCCGTCATGTGGCGCACGTCGTACAGCGCCATGGTCTCGGCGGAGTCCTGGATCAGGTCGGCCACGTCGTCCATCGTGTTGATGAGCGTGTGGATCTGCTCACGGTCGATGGGGGTGATGAAGGTCTTGTGGATGGACTTGTTCACCTCGTGCGTCACACGGTCGGCGGCGCGCTCGGCGTTGTCCACATCCTGGTTGTACTTGTCGCGCAGGTGCGGGTCGTTGTAATTGGCCACCAGTTGCGAAAACGCCCGGGCCGCCTCGACGATCCGGTCCGCATGCTGGTTGAACATCTCGAAAAAATTGCCTTCGCGTGGCAACAGCTTGGCAAACAGCATGGGAACTCCTGCAGGGGGATCGGTTTTTTGAAAGAGACAAAGCCATGACAGTGGCATGACTTTTTGGTGACTCTGCGAGTTTAACCGCCCGCCCTTGCTCGGCCCCAGCCGCGCAGAGCGGGCAGCGGCCACCAGAACCCGCGCACGGGCCACGCGCGCAGCAATATGAATCCATTGACGGCCTGCCGCGCTCTGCACAAGCGGCTCCAGCTATCGAATCAATAGCAATCCAGACATGCCCCATTGGCGGCAGCGCACGGATGGTCGGTCCGCTCCTACAAATGTGCGCCACGCGATCCCACAGCCTGCGGCTCGCATGGACTTAGATTGGGTTCTCGCCCAGGCGGCCGGCCACCGGCACTGCTGTGGCGCCCACGAACCGACCCTCGATTTCAGCAAGGACATTCTTCATGAGCACACCTCTCTTTCGCCATGTTCCGCTGGCGCTGGCCCTTGCCGCCTGCACCGCGTTCAGCGCGCAGGCCCAGACCAGCGCACCTTCGTCTTCGTCGTCCAGCGCGGCATCGTCGGGCTGGGGCAGTGGCCGCGGCTCGGTGCTGCCCTACACCCAGGATGGCTACATCGGCATCAACGGGGGCCGCTCCAACTACAGCCTGAGCAACGGTCCTGCGGGCCTCGGGCTGAGCCAGGACGATTCTGGCAACGCCTACAAGATCTACGCGGGCGGGTTCTTTCACCGCAATCTCGGCGTGGAACTGGGCTACCTGAACGCCGGCACGGCGCACCGCCTGGGCGGTGATACCAAGGCCCACGGGTTCAACCTGAGCCTGGTGGGCCGCGCTCCGCTGGGCGAGCAGTTCGACGTGTTCGGCAAGCTGGGCACCACGTACGGCCGCACACGCACCTCCGGGCAGGCCTCGACGGGCGTGGCGCTGGGCAAGGAAGACGGGTTCGGCCTGTCGTACGGCCTGGGCGCGCGCTGGGCCTTCACACCGCAATGGGCGGCGGTGGTGGAGTGGGAGCGCCACAAGTTCAAGTTCTCGGACGGCGACGATTCGGTCAACCTGACGACCGTGGGCCTGCAGTACCGCTTCTGAAGCCGCTGACGCAGGCAGATGCGCGTGATGCGGGTGATGCGGGTGCGTAGCCTGCGGTGGCGCAATGGGGGATGGCGCGGCGATCGCCCTGCCCCCCGCCCCCCAGCCCACAGGCTGACCAAAGAAAAAGCGCGGCTCGAAAGCCGCGCTTTTTTGTTGGCGTGTGCATGGACCAGCCCGCGCCGTCTCGCGCCCGGGCCACCCCTTCAGGTCACTCGCCCAGATAGGCAGCGCGCACCTTCGGATCGTTCAGCAGCGCCTGGCCGGGGCCGGTCATGGTGATGAGGCCCGATTCCATCACGTAGCCGCGGTCGGCGATCGCCAGCGCGCGGCTGGCGTTCTGCTCCACCAGCACGATGGTCACGCCCAGCGCGTACACGTCACGCACCACTTCGAAGATCTTGTCCACCATGATGGGCGACAACCCCATGGAGGGCTCGTCCAGCAGCAGCACCTTGGGCTGGCTCATCAGCGCGCGGCCCATGGCCAGCATCTGCTGCTCGCCGCCGGACATGGTGCCGGCCAACTGGTCCTTGCGCTCGCGCAGGCGTGGGAAGATGGTGAACATCTTCTCGATGTCGGCCAGGATGCCCGCCTTGTCCTTGCGGATGTAGGCGCCCATCTGCAGGTTCTCGGTGATGGTCATGCGTGCGAACACGCCGCGGCCTTCCGGCACCATCACGAGGCCTTCCTTGACGAGGTCCCAGGCGCCCTTGCCCTTGATGCTCTTGCCCAGGTACTCGATGTCGCCATCGTTCATGCCCAGGGTGCCGGTGATGGACTTCATGGTGGTGGTCTTGCCGGCGCCGTTGGAGCCGATGAGCGACACCAGTTCGCCCTCACGCACTTCGAAGTCCACGCCCTTGACGGCCTGGATACCGCCGTAGGCCACCTTCAGGCCCTTGACCTGCAATAAAACTTTGTTGGATTTGTCGGCCATTTGTTGTGTCCTGTCCTTCAGTGCCCGCCGGTGCCCAGATAGGCCTCGATCACTTTTTCGTTCTTCTGCACTTCGGCAGGGTTGCCTTCGGCAATCTGCTTGCCGTAGTCGAGCACCGTCACGCGGTCGCACAAGCCCATGACCAGCTTCACGTCGTGCTCGATGAGCAAGATGGTGCGGTTGTCATTGCGGATGCGGTCGATGAGTTCGCGCAGCTGCACCTTCTCGGTGGCGTTCATGCCGGCGGCGGGCTCGTCCAGCGCGATGAGCTGGGGGTCGGTGGCCAGGGCGCGGGCGATCTCCAGGCGGCGCTGGTCGCCGTAGCTCAAGGTGCGCGCCTTGTAGTCGGCGAACTTGCCGATGCCCACGTAGTCCAGCAATTCCTGCGCGCGACGGCGGATGGCGGCTTCTTCTTCCTTGAAGCCCTTGGTGCGGAACACCGCCCCCACCAGGCCGGACTTGGTGCGGATGTGGCGGCCCACCATCACGTTCTCCAGCGCGGTCATTTCAGCGAACAGGCGGATGTTCTGGAACGTGCGGGCAATGCCCGCCTTGGCCACTTCATGCACCGCCGTGGGCTCGTAGGGCTTGCCGGCCAGCTCGAACGTGCCCGCGTCGGGGGTGTACAGGCCGGTGATCACGTTGAAGAACGTGGTCTTGCCGGCGCCGTTGGGGCCGATCAGGCCATAGACCTGGCCGCGCTGGATGGTGATGCCCACATCGGACAGGGCCTGCAGGCCGCCGAACCGCTTGGAGATACCGGCGACCTTCAGCACCACTTCGTTGGATTTCTCTGTCATTGCTAACTTTCGGTGGTGTTCGGCTTCAGGTCTTCTGCGTCAGGCTCTTGCCGTGCTCGGGCGAAGGCCACAGGCCGCGGGGGCGCAGCAGCATGATGATGATCATGGCCAGGGCGATCAGCAGCTGGCGCAGGATGGCCGAGTCCAGACGGCCGTCCGTCATGGCCTGCAGCGGGCCGGCGACGTAGCGCAGCACCTCGGGCAGCGCCGACAACAGCACCGCACCCAGGATCACGCCGGGGATGTGGCCGATACCGCCCAGCACCACCATGGCGACGATCATGACCGACTCCATCAGGCTGAACGACTCGGGCGAGACGAAGCCCTGGAAGGCACCGAACATCGCTCCCGACACGCCGCCGAACGATGCGCCCATGGCAAACGCCAGCAGCTTCATGTTGCGGGTGTTGATGCCCATGGCCTTGGCGGCGATTTCGTCTTCGCGGATGGCCATCCAGGCGCGGCCGACGCGCGAGTCCTGCAGGCGGTAGCAGATGATCACCGAGATCACCACCAGCACCAGGAACAGGTAGTAGTACAGCGTGACGGAGTTGATGTCGAAGCCGAACACCTCCAGCCGCTTGCCCAGGTCCAGGCCGAAGATCTTGACCGAGTCGATCTGGCCCAGGCCCTTGGGGCCGTTGGTCAGGTTGACGGGGTGGTCCAGGTTGTTCAGGAAGATGCGGATGATTTCGCCGAAGCCCAGCGTCACGATGGCCAGGTAATCACCGCGCAGCTTCAGCGTCGGCGCCCCTAAAAGCGCCCCGAAGAACGCCGCCAGCAATGCCGCCACCGGTATGACCAGCCACAGCGAGGTGTGCAGCCCGTTCGGGAACATCGCAGCGAAGGCGGCGAAGGTATCGGCCAGGTGCGGCGACGCCATCAGCGCGAACAGATAGGCGCCCACGGCGTAGAAGGCGACGTAGCCCAGGTCGAGCAGGCCGGCGTAGCCGACGACGATGTTCAGGCCCAGGGCCAGCATCACGTACAGCAGTGCCAGGTCGGCAATGCGCACCCAGGCGTTGCCGAAGAATTGCAGGATCAGCGGCAGCACCAGCAGCGCGATCGCGCCGAGGATCCAGTGGGTCTTGGTGTTCTTCATGGTGTGGTGCTCCTCAGGCTCGGTCCGCCACACGCTCACCCAGCAGGCCCGAAGGGCGCAGCGTCAGGATGATGATGAGCACGATGAACGCAAAGATGTCGGTGTAATGGCTGCCCAGCAGGCCGCCCGTGAGCGTGCCGATGTAGCCCGAGCCGATGGCTTCGATGAGGCCCAGCAAGATGCCGCCCACCACTGCGCCGGCCAGGTTGCCGATGCCGCCGAACACGGCCGCCGTGAAGGCCTTGAGACCTGGCAGGAAGCCCATGGTGTGCTGCGCCGTGCCGTAGTTGGACGCATACATGATGCCGGCGATGGCCGCCAGGATGGCGCCGATGATGAAGGTGGCAGAAATCACCATGTCGGGCTTGACGCCCATCAGGGACGCCACGCGGGGGTTCTCAGCGGTGGCGCGCATCGCGCGGCCCAGGTTGGTGTGGTTCACCAGGTAGACCAGAGACGCCAGGGACACTGCCGTCACGCCCAGGATGAGGATCTGCGTGGGGGTGATGAACGCGCCACCGATCTGGAACGGCGAGCTGGGCAGCAGCGTGGGATAGGGCTTGTAGTTGGGCTTCCAGATGATCATCGCCAGCGTCTGCAGCAGGATCGACATGCCGATGGCGGTGATCAGGGGGGCCAGGCGCGGGCTGCTGCGCAGCGGGCGGTAGGCAACCTTTTCGATCGTGAAGTTCAGCGTGGCAGCCACCACGCACGCAATGACCGTGGCCAGCAGCAGGATGACCCAGCCAGGGGCGCCGGGCATGGCGCCCTGCATCATCCCTATACAGCTCCAGCTGGTGAGTGCACCGATCATCAGCACTTCGCCGTGGGCGAAATTGATCAGTTGAATAATGCCGTACACCATGGTGTAGCCCAAGGCTATCAAGGCGTACATGCTGCCGAGAACCAGACCGTTGATGATCTGTTGCAGCAAAATGTCCATAAGAGAAGTCCTTCGTTTGTGACGTACCCACCGCTTTGGCACCGGAATCGGTACAGCCTTGTGGGCCCGACTGCCATCTAGCAAAAAACCCGCCAGAAATGCAGCTGTGCGGGTTTGTGGACGGGATTGTAGCGAGTAGTCACAAGCGGCCCCCACCAAGCCGGGCGGGGTTTTCCCTCGGGTTTAGGCCCCATCAGCGCGGAACGCGATTCATAAGCCTAGATGATGCAAGCAGGAATATTGATGTGCAAACTTATTACCAGCGCAATGCAAAATCAGCATAACCCGGCATAAAGTGCCGTGCTGCATTGCATCAGGCGTCGTCGTCCATCCCGCCAGAAGCATCGGCCGAGGCATTGCGGTCGCGCAGCGCACGCAGTTTCTGTGCAATCTTGATTTCGAGCCCGCGCTCCACCGGCTGGTAGAAACCGGGCTCGGGCATGCCCTCGGGCAGGTAGTTTTCGCCCGCGGCGAAGCCGCCCTCCTCGTCGTGCGCGTAGCGGTACCCCTTGCCGTAATCGAGCTCTTTCATGAGCTTGGTCGGTGCATTGCGCAGGTGCATGGGCACCGGGCGGGTGCCGTCCTTCTTGACCCAGGCGCGGGCGGCGTTGTAGGCCTTGTAGACCGCGTTCGACTTGGGCGCCACGGCCAGGTACACCACGCACTCGGCCAGCGCCAGCTCGCCCTCGGGCGTGCCCAGGCGTTCATACACTTCGGCAGCATCGAGCGCCAGGCGCAGCGCACGCGGGTCGGCCAGGCCGATGTCCTCGCTGGCCATGCGCACCAGGCGGCGGGCCATGTAGCGCGGGTCGGCGCCGCCATCGAGCATGCGCACCAGCCAGTACAGCGCGGCGTCGGGGTCGGAGCCGCGCACAGACTTGTGCAGCGCGCTGATGGTGTCGTAGAACTGCTCGCCGCCCTTGTCGTAGCGGCGCATGCGCTCGCCCAACACCTTGAGCAGCCAGGCGTCGGTGATCTCGGTGAGCTTCTCTTGCGTGGCCGCCATGGCCAGCGTCTCCAGGGTGTTGAGCAGCCGGCGCGCGTCGCCGTCGGCGTAGGCCACCAGGCGATCGATTGCTACATCTTCGATAGCAGGCAGCGCTTTCTCCGATTGCGCCAGGGCCACGATTTTCTTCAGATCGTCTTCCGACAAGGGCTGCAGCACGTACACGGCGGCGCGCGACAGCAGTGCCGAGTTGACTTCAAAAGACGGGTTCTCGGTGGTGGCGCCGATGAAGGTGAAGAGGCCGGATTCGACGTGCGGCAGGAAGGCGTCCTGCTGGCTTTTGTTGAAGCGGTGCACTTCGTCGACGAACACGATGGTGCGCTGCTGCATCAGTCCGTCGCGCGCCAGTTCGGCCCGCTCCACTGCTTCGCGGATGTCCTTGACCCCGCCCAGCACCGCGCTGATGCTGATGAACTGCGCATCGAAGGCATCGGCCATGAGCCGCGCGATGGTGGTCTTGCCCACGCCCGGCGGCCCCCACAGGATGCAGCTGTGGGGCCGGCCCGACTCGAACGCCAGCCGCAGCGGCATGCCGGGGCCCAGCACATGCTGCTGGCCGATGACATCGCCCAGGGTGCGCGGGCGCAGGCGTTCGGCCAGAGGCTGGTGCATGGGGGACGAAGAGGTCGCGACGGTCATGCACCGATTCCAACACATCCCACCCTGCCCATTCGTCAGAGCGGGCATGCGCGGCACGTCGGCTTCAGCCTGACCGGCCGGCAGCCACAACAGCACCTGGCAAGCGGCTGTGCCAGGGGTGCGCGCAGCTCGACGACCCAAGGTGACAGACACCGCGCGGCGGCAGCGTCTAGTATCTGGGCCTCGGTCCACACCCCCTATCCGGAGCCTGTCCACCATGTCCCTTGCCGCCAATATCGTCGTCGGTCTGATCGGCGTCCTGCACGTCTACATCCTCGTGCTCGAGATGTTCCTGTGGGACAAACCCGCTGGCCGCAAGGCCTTCGGCCAGTCGCGTGAACAGGCCGCAGCCACCAAGGTGCTGGCGGCCAACCAGGGCCTGTACAACGGTTTTCTGGCGGCGGGCTTGTTCTGGGGCCTGTACCTGGGCGACGCCGCCGGGCTGGGCGTGAAGGTGTTCTTCCTGCTGTGCGTGCTGGTCGCCGGGCTGTACGGCGCAGCCACCGCCAGCCGGAAGATTCTGTTCATCCAGTCGGTTCCAGCGGCCATCGGCCTCGCACTTCTGTTGCTGGCCTGACTGGTCTGCCCGCGAGGCGCAGGTTCGGCACCGGCAGGCGCTGGCCCGCTAAAATTGCGCCCAAACAGGCGCTACCGCTTTTCCAATGTACCCTGGCAGCTATCCTTTCGATAGCATTTCGAACACAGAGAGTTACTGCTTAACCACATCCGCCCCAGCGGGTGGCTTGAACTGGAATGTGCCCGCTGGCAGGGCCGCATTGGCCTGCATGCCGTTGAAGCGGATCAGCGAGCGCTGACCGAAGCTGTCCAGGATGTCCAGGGCCGCCAGTTGCTCGCTGGCAAAGCCCACGCGCACACTCTTGAGCTGGCCGTCCTTGGACTTGGGCGTGGCCAGCACCCACTGCAGGCCGTCCTGGTCCGGGGCGTTTTCCAGCGTGAACTCGGCCTTGAGCGCCGACAAATCCGGCGCCGACGCCAGCAGCGCTGCGGGCGTGGTGCCCAGCGCCTGCGCCTGGGCACGCTGCGTGACCTGGTTCAGGTCCACGTCATAGAGCCACAGTGTCTGCCCGTCGGCCACGATGGTCTGCTCGAAAGGCTTCTTGTAGACGAACTTGAAGCGGTTCGGGCGCTGGAATTCGAAGCTGCCGCTCGACTGCTTGGTGCGGGCGGCCTGGCCATCCTTGGGCGGCGACGTCACGGTCTGCGTGAAATCGGCCTTGCCCGTCTGGCTGCCCTTCATGAACGACTCCAGGTTCTTCAGGCCGTCGGCGCTCGCTGCGCTTGCGGCAGCAGCTATCAAAATTGCAGTAGCGATCTTTTTCAACAGTAACTCCTGGGAGGTGCAGGCCCGCTTTGCGCCAGGCCTGCCATTCATTCGCTGCGGTTGGGCACCAGCACTTCGCGCTGGCCGCTGGCGGTGAGCCCACTGACGAGACCGGCTTTTTCCATGTCTTCCAGCAGCCGCGCCGAGCGGTTATAGCCGATGCGCAGCTTGCGCTGCACGTACGAGATGCTCGCCTTGCGGTCCTTGAGCACCACTTCGACGGCCTGGTCGTACATGGGATCCTTCTCGCCCCCATCGCCACTGCCGCCGTCTCCTGACAGATCGCCGTCACCGTCCACAGTTCCGCCTTCCAGCACGCCTTCTATGTAGTCCGGCTCCCCTTGCTGCTTGAGGTAGCTGACGACACGGTGTACTTCCTCGTCCGACACGAAGGCGCCGTGCACCCGGATCGGCAGGCCCGTGCCGCTGGCCATGTAGAGCATGTCGCCCATGCCCAGCAGGGCTTCGGCGCCCATCTGGTCGAGGATGGTGCGGCTGTCGATCTTGGAGCCGACCGAGAACGCGATGCGGGTGGGAATGTTGGCCTTGATCAGGCCCGTGATCACATCCACGCTGGGGCGCTGCGTGGCCAAAATCAAATGGATGCCGGCGGCCCGCGCCTTTTGCGCCAGCCGGGCGATCAGCTCTTCGATCTTCTTGCCCACCACCATCATCAGGTCGGCCAGCTCGTCGATGATGACCACGATGTGCGGCAGGCGCTGCAGCGGCTCGGGCTCCTCGGGCGTCAGGCTGAAGGGGTTGTAGATGAACTCCTCGCGCGCCTTGGCCTCGTCGATCTTGACGTTGTAGCCCGCCAGGTTGCGCACGCCCAGCTTCGACATGAGCTTGTAGCGCCGCTCCATCTCGGCCACGCACCAGTTCAGGCCATGCGCCGCCTGCTTCATGTCGGTGACCACGGGCGCCAGCAGGTGCGGGATGCCTTCGTAGACCGACATTTCCAGCATCTTGGGGTCGATCATCAGCAGGCGCACGTCGCGCGCCTCGGCCTTGTACAAGAGCGACAGGATCATCGCGTTGATACCCACCGACTTGCCCGAACCGGTCGTCCCGGCCACCAGCACGTGCGGCATCTTGGCGAGGTCTGCCACCACCGGGTTGCCCACGATGTCCTTGCCCAGGCCCATGGTGAGCATGCTCTTGGCCTCGTGGTAGACCTGCGAGCCGAGAATCTCGGACAGGCGGATCGACTGGCGCTTGGCGTTGGGCAGCTCCAGCGCCATGAAGTTCTTGCCCGGGATGGTCTCCACCACGCGGATGGACACCAGGCTCAGCGAACGCGCCAGGTCCTTGGCCAGGCCGACGATCTGCGAGCCCTTCACACCCGTGGCGGGCTCGATCTCGTAGCGCGTGATCACCGGGCCGGGCATGGCCGCCACCACGCGCACCTCCACGCCAAAGTCCTTGAGCTTTTTCTCGATGAGGCGGCTGGTCATCTCCAGCGTCTCGGGCGCCACGGTTTCCTGGCGCTGCTGGGGGCCGTCGAGCAGGTCCACCAGCGGCAGCTTGCTGTCGGGCATTTCGGTGAACAGGGGCTTCTGGCGCTCTTTCACCACCCGGGTGCTTTGCGGCACATCCACCAGGATGGGCTCGATGATCTGGATGGGCTCAGGGTGGTGCACCTCGCTCTCGGTGCGCTCTTCCAGCACCACCACAGCGCGCTCGCGGGCCGCCTTGCGCCCCACCGCCACGTCCTTGGCGACCTCGCGCTTGGCCAGGCGCGACTGCACCAACGAATCGATGCGCGAACCCAGCACCTCGGCCACATGCCCCCAAGAAAAGCGAAACACCAGCGCCGCACCCAGCACCGCCAGCACGATCGACAGCAGGGCCGAGCCGGTATAGCCCAGCCACTTCACGCTGGCAGGACCGGTCACATAGCCCAGCACCCCACCGGCATGCCCACCCGGCAGCAGGGATTCAAAGCGGTACAGGCGCGACCACTCCAGCGCAGTGCTGGCGCACATCAGCAGCACCAGGCCGCCCCAGAACAGCACACGGCGCTGCATGGGGCTGGCGGCACCCGGCACCTGCTCGCCTCCGCGCATCCAGCGCGCCAGCGACGACAGCCAGGCGCGCACGCCCGCCGCCACGCACCACCATACGGAGAAGCCGAGCGCGAAGTAGCTGCCATCGGCCAGCCAGGCGCCAAACCGGCCCGCCCAGTTGGCCACCATGCGGACGTCCCGCGCGCCGGAATTGGAAAAAGCCGCGTCCTGCGCGGAGTAGCTCACCAGCGCCAGCAGCCAGAAAACCAGGGCCAGCAGGCCCACCATCAGGCCGATCTCATGGCCGAAACGGGCGGCGCCCGTGCGTGGCGGCGACTTGGCCGCGGACGATGCGTTCAGGGTATTGAGGGAATAGGTCATATGCGTGCCGAGCGAGCTTACCCCAAGCACTGGCGGCAACGCTTGACCGGCGCCAGCCGACAGTGCCGGTGCTGTCACCCCAGCGCGTTCAGCCGGTCCTTGAGCAGCGTCGCGCCGCCGGGCTGCGCCTCGATGAAGCCGCGCTCTTCCAGGTCCTTCATCACGCGGCTGACCATCTCGCGGGAGGCGCCCACCATCTTGGCCAGATCCTGGCGAGAGATCTTGTCCTTGATGATCAGCTGGCCCTGGGCATCGGGCGTGGCGAAATCGAGGAGCGCGTGGGCCACGCGGCCGTACACGTCCAGCAGGGCCAGCGACTCGATCTTGCGGTCGGCGTGGCGCAGGCGCTTGACCAGGCCACGCATGACCACCAGCGACATCGAGGCGTTCTCGGTGAGGCAGCGGGCAAACTCGGTGCGGCCGAGCATCAGCACGTCGGTCTGCACCTCGGCGCGCACGGTGGCCGAGTGGGGCTCGTTGTCGATGATGCTCATCTCGCCCAGGTAATCGCCCGGCGACAGGGTGGCCAGGATCACCTCGCGGCCGCGGCTGTCGGAGGTCATGACCCGGGCGCGCCCGGTGAGCAGGATGAACAGCGCGTCGGACTTGTGCCCCTGCTCGACCAGGGTCTCACCGCGCTTGAAGCGGCGCTTGATGACCGCGCCGCTGATCACCTCGGCCTGCGTCACGGTGAGCAGCGAGAACAGGGGCACCCGGCGCAGGAGGTCCAGGTTGGACAGCATCGTCGACATAAAAAGCTTCTCCTCTCGATGTGGCATGCACTTTCACGGACCCGTGAAGACCTGGCGCACAGGGTGCGCTTGCACCGGCTCCGCAACGGGACATCCATCGGTTCTTACAATCGCCGTGATTGAATTTGGAGCGGCGTGCGGAGACCCCGAGCGGTTGATACTTGGCGCCCCATCCCCCAGCTTTCCCCAACAGCGCCCCGTGTAGCGGGCGCAAAACACAGGCTTTTACCATGTCCACCACCCAACACGCGAAAGTTCTGATTCTCGGCTCCGGGCCTGCAGGCTACACGGCAGCCGTCTATGCGGCGCGCGCCAACCTGAATCCGGTTCTGATCACCGGCATGGCCCAGGGCGGCCAGCTGATGACCACGACCGAGGTGGACAACTGGCCTGCCGACGTGCACGGCGTGCAGGGCCCCGAGCTGATGCAGCGCTTTCTGGAGCACGCAGAGCGCTTCAAGACCCAGGTGATCTTCGACCACATCAACAAGGTCGACTTCAGCCAGCGCCCCTTCACCCTCACGGGCGACAGCGGCACCTACACCTGCGACGCGCTGATCCTGGCCACGGGTGCATCGGCCAAGTACCTGGGCCTGCCGTCGGAAGAAGCCTTCATGGGCAAGGGCGTGTCGGGCTGCGCCACCTGCGACGGTTTCTTCTACCGCGAGCAGGACGTCTGCGTGGTCGGCGGCGGCAACACCGCTGTCGAAGAGGCGCTGTACCTCTCGAACATCGCCCGCAAGGTCACCCTGGTGCACCGCCGCGACAAGTTCAAGGCCGAGCCCATCCTGGTGGACAAGCTCAACGAGAAGGTCGCCGCCGGCAAGATCGAGCTCAAGCTCTTCAACACCCTGGACGAAGTGCTCGGCGACCAGACCGGCGTGACCGGCATCCGCATCAAGAGCACTAAGGACGGCAGCACCGAGGACATCCAGCTGCAGGGCTGCTTCATCGCCATCGGCCACGCGCCCAACACCGAGATCTTCCAGGGCCAGCTGCAGATGGAAAACGGCTACATCATCACCCAGGGCGGCCTCAAGGGGTTTGCCACGCAGACCAGCGTGCCGGGGGTGTTTGCCGCGGGCGACGTGCAGGACCATGTGTACCGCCAGGCCATCACCAGCGCCGGCACGGGCTGCATGGCCGCCCTCGACGCCCAGCGCTTCCTCGAACAGGAAGGCTGATCGGGCCCCCGCCTCCCGGCGGGGCTTTTTTGCCTGAATTGGGCCCGAGGCGACAGAAACCGGGCTTCAGGCTATAATCCGTGGCTTTGCTGAATTCAGCTACGCCTTCGCGCGGCAGTTCGAGCAGCAAAATCGGGTTACCGCCACCCTTTCTGGCGAGGTGAGGCCGCCAGCGAGCCCTCGGCAAGGATTGCCCAGGGCGCCCGCAAACGGCCGTTAAAAAGTATCGGAGTGTCCTCATGGCACGCGTCTGCGACGTAACGGGCAAGAAGCCCATGACGGGGAACAATGTTTCCCACGCCAACAACAAAACCAAGCGCCGGTTCCTGCCGAACCTGCAATACCGCCGTTTCTGGGTCGAGACCGAAAACCGCTGGGTTCGCCTGCGCGTTTCGAGCGCTGCCCTGCGTTTGATCGACAAGAACGGTATCGACTCGGTGCTCGCAGACCTGCGCGCACGTGGTCAAGCCTAAGGAGAAGCACCATGGCAAGCAAAGGCGGACGCGACAAGATCAAGCTGGAATCCACTGCGGGTACCGGTCACTTCTACACCACGACCAAGAACAAGAAGACGATGCCCGAGAAGATGCTGATCATGAAATTTGATCCCAAGGCTCGCAAGCACGTCGAGTACAAGGAAATCAAGCTGAAGTAATTCGGCTGGATCCCTTCAAAAAACCGCCCTTTTCAGGGCGGTTTTTTTATGGCCGCTTCGCCGCCTGCAACATGCGGTCTGGTGGTGGGCCCTGCCGCCTCGCCCCGCCTCACTGCTGTCCGCTTACGCCGCCCTGCGCACAGCAGCAGGCTGCTCTGCCAGTTGCGCGGCCATCAGGGCGCCCAGCGTGCGGTAGCCCGCCTCCACCTGCGCCGTGAAGGGCATGCCGCAGCTCAGCCGCAAAAAGTGCTCGTACCGCCCGGTGTTGGAGAACATAGGCCCCGGCGCAACGCGGATGCCGTTGTGCAGTGCGTCGTCATACAGCCGCGTGGACGATATGCCCTGCGGCAGCTCCAGCCACAGGCTCAGCCCGCCCGGAGGCAAACTCAGGCGGGTGCCCGCCGGAAAGTAGCGGGCCACGGCCCGGGCGGCCTGCTCGCGCTGGATGCGCAGTTGCGCCCGCATGCGGCGCATGTGGCGCTCGTAGGCGGGCGAATCCACGCTGCGCGCAGCCAGCAGCTGCGACCAGGTCTGCATGTTGCGCGTGCGGGCGAACTTGATCATCTGCACGCGGGCCTGCCAGCGCCCCGCGCTCATCCAGCCCTGGCGCAGGCCGGGCGCAAAACTCTTGCTGAGCGATGCGCAATAGATCACCTGCCCTGCATCGCCCTGCCGGTCCCAGGCCTTGGCGGGCCGCAGCACGTGCGGCGACTCAACGAACTCCCGGTAGATATCGTCCTCGATAAGGGCCATGCCGTATTCCACGCACAGCGCCACCAGGCGCTCCTTGTGCGCATCGGGCATCACGCTGCCCTGCGGCATCTGCAGGTGGGGCACCACCACCACGCCCTTGAGCCGGGGCTCGTTGCGCGCGGCCAGCTCCAGGGCTTCGAGCGACATGCCGGTGTGCGGGCTGCAGGGGATCTCCAGCGCGCGCAGCCCCCGCACCTCGATGGCCTGCAGGATGCCGAAGAAGGTGGGCGATTCGACCGCGATCACGTCGCCCGGCTCGGCCACGGCATCCAGCGCCAGGTTCACCGCCTCAGAATTGCCCAGCGTTGCGCCGATGTCGCCCGGCGCAATGCACACGCCGAAGGTCAGCGCATGCCGCGCCATGGCCTGCTGAAAGTCCGGGTGGGTGGTGGGCGCCGACGGGCCGTACACCAGGATGTCCGGTTGCTCGCGCAGCAGGCCATGGGCCAGGCGGTTGAGCGCAGCGGAATCGAACAGGCTCGGCGCGGGCATGGCACTGCCCAGGTCCAGCGGCAGCGGGCCTGCCCGGCGGGCTTTTTCGAGAAAGCCGGAAATGCGCTCGTTGATGCCTGCGAACACCCGCGGGTCGTGGGCCAAGGGCTCGTGCAGTTCGGGCTCGCGCGCACGGGGCAATGCCAGGTCCCCCGGCTCCCGCACGAAGTAGCCCACCCGCTCGCGTGCCTCGACGCAGCCGAGCGACTCGAGGTGGCGCAGCACCTGCAGCGCCGTGGTCAGGCTGACCTGGTGCCGCTGACACAACTCCCGCACCGACGGCATGCGCATGCCGGGCGTCAGGCTGCCGGCGGCGATGGCCTGTTCGTACAACGCCGCCAGTTGGCGGTAGAGCGGGGCATCCCGCGAATCGGTGGAAGGTGGCATGGCGGGTAAGGGGTGCTGCTGCCGAGCCGTGGCGCGGGCCCTGCAGCCGGTCAGTGCATCGTGCCCGAGCCCTCTCTGCGATAACAGATACAGGAAGGCGCAGACAGGACCATAACAGCATGCCGGCAATCGCTGCTGTTCTACCTGCTACGGCACAGCCGTGTACCTGTTCCGGTGGGGCTGATTTTTCTACGCTACAGCCTCACTGCCGCCACTTTCTTCAGGAGCACCGCACCATGCCACAGCACCCCACTCCACCCGCCACACCATGCACCAGCCCAGCGGCCGCAGTCACCCTGGGCCTCACCCCCGGCCAGAGCCTGTGGCTGTGCCTGCCGCCCGGCAGCGTGCTGCACGCCACCCAGGGCGAGGTGTCGCTTCGGTTCGCGCCACGAGACTGCGGGCACGCGTTGCACACCCCGCCCCAGGCCCGCCTGGGGGCGGGCGAACATCTGGCAGGCGGCGGGGCCACCCAGGCCGCCTGGGTGCAGGTGGCCAACGCCCTGCACTGCCGCGCAGAGATCCAGGTGATCGAACGCACGCCCGCACCCGGGCTTTGGCGCCAGGCGCGGCACCTGCTGCGCACAGCCCTGGCAGGCCGCGATGAAACGGCGCAGGACCACACCTTCGGCAACGTGCCCGCGCTGCGATAGCCGCCGGTCATCCCTCCCTCACGCATCGCTCAGCGCTTGTGGTGCGCGGCCAAAGAAAAAGGCCTTGCCGAATGGCAAGGCCTTGAGCACGGGGCACGGGCTGGGTCAGGCCTGTGCAGCACGCAGCCGCAGCGAGAACTCGCGCAGCGCGGCGATGCCGCTTTCTTCCGCGCGGCGGCACCAGGCCTGCAGGTCGGCCGTCAGTTGCTCGCGCGACTGCGACGTGTTCAGCCACAGCTGGCGCAGCTCTTCGCGCATGGTGACCATCTTGTCCAGCGCCGGGTGGGCAGCGCGCGCCTGGGCCAGTTGCGGCAGAGCGCCCGCGGGCACCTTCTCGGAATCGCGGTGCAGCCAACGCTTGGCGGCGGTCAGTACGGAGACATCCGCCTGGCGGGCCTTGAGCGCCGCGATCTCTTCCTTGCAGGCCTGGCGCACGCCGCGGGCGTAGCCGGCCATCACCTCGTAGCGGTTGGCGATCAGGGCCTCCAGCGTCTTTTCATCGGCCACGGGCTTCACGTCGCCCAGCTGCAGCTTGGGCGGCACCTTCTTCACGGTGGCCCAGCCCACTTTCTGCATCAGGCTGATGTAGACCCAGCCGATGTCGAACTCGTACGGCTTGACCGAGAACTTGGCCGACGTGGGATAGGTGTGGTGGTTGTTGTGCAGCTCTTCGCCGCCGATAATCACGCCCCAGGGCGAGAGGTTGGTGCTGGCGTCCTGCGCCTCGAAGTTGCGGTAGCCCCAGTAGTGGCCCACACCGTTGACCACACCGGCCGCCCAGAACGGGATCCACAGCATCTGCACGGCCCAGACGGCGGCGCCCACCGCGCCGAACAGCGCGAGGTTGAGCACCAGCATCAGGCCCACGCCCTGCCAGCCAAAGCGGGTGTAGACGTTGCGCTCCATCCAGTCATCGGGCGTGCCGTGGCCGAACTTCTTCATGGTCTCCAGGTTCTTCGACTCCGCACGGTACAGCTCGGCGCCGCGCCACATCACGGTATCGAGGCCGCGCGTCTGCGGGCTGTGCGGGTCGTCCACGGTTTCGCACTTGGCGTGGTGCTTGCGGTGGATGGCGACCCACTCCTTGGTCACCATGCCGGTGCCAAGCCACAGCCAGAAGCGAAAGAAGTGCGACGGGATCGCATGCAGGTCCACCGAGCGGTGTGCCTGCGAGCGGTGCAGGAAGATCGTCACGGCCGCGAT
This sequence comes from Acidovorax sp. Leaf191, assembly GCF_001424425.1. Lineage (GTDB taxonomy): Bacteria > Pseudomonadota > Gammaproteobacteria > Burkholderiales > Burkholderiaceae_C > Acidovorax. The sequence goes on along the minus strand of NZ_LMPT01000012.1, from coordinate 594,925 downwards.
GGTGATGTGCGTCGTCGCCAGCGTGTAGAGCACGATCTCCCACCAGGCCAGATCCCACAGCCCGTGGCCCAGCCAATCGATGGCCGCGTTCAGCACAGCCCAGTCGGGTAACAGCATATTCAAAAAAACCTTGTACAAAACACCCGGGCACCAGCGGCGGCGGGACTGTCAATTTTAAAGCGCGGACCCCATTCGGGACTGCAGGTTATCCACAGTAGCCAGAGTGACTTGGCCCCTGCGTCGCCTTCACGACAACGCCGTGCAAGCCCTGTGCCAGAAAGGCTGCGCGACACGGCAAAACCGCAGCTCCCACGCCCGTTTCGTCACTTGCGCCGCACCGGCACGGCCTGCGTCGGCCCCTCGGTGGCACCGGCGCGGCCTGTGCCAGTGCCAGTGCCACCCTGGAACCGGCTTTACCGGTCCACCGCTGACGTCCCCATTGGGGAAAGACGCCCAGCGGCCCAGGGGGCTTACTTCCTCGTCCAGACCGCGGCGAAGAATCCGTCCGTCTGGTGCACATGGGGCCACAGGCGCAGATATCCAGTGCCGGACTCGCCGCCGCTGCACAGTTGCGCAGCGCCCTCGACCTTGAGCTGGGCCAGCAGTTCGCCCGCGTCCACCAGCACGAAGTCGGGGTGCGCGGCGCTGAAGGCCTCGGCGATGGCCTCGTTCTCCTGCGGCAGGATGCTGCAGGTGGCATACACCAGCCGGCCGCCGGACTTGAGCAGCCGCGCGGCGCTGGCCAGGATGGCGGTCTGCTTGGCCACCAGTTCTTCCACCGCTTTGGGCGTCTGGCGCCACTTGAGATCGGGGTTGCGGCGCAGCGTGCCCAGGCCCGAGCACGGCGCGTCGACCAGCACGCGGTCGATCTTGCCCGCCAGGCGCTTGACGCGGTCGTCGCGCTCGTGGGCAATGGCTGCGGGGTGGACGTTGGACAGTCCGCTGCGGGCCAGGCGGGGCTTCAAGGCATCCAGCCGGTGGCCCGACACGTCGAACGCATACAGGCGGCCGGTGCTGCGCATGCTGGCACCGATGGCCAGCGTCTTGCCGCCGGCACCGGCGCAAAAGTCCACCACCATCTCGCCGCGCTTGGCGTCGAGCAGCAGGGCCAGCAGCTGGGAGCCTTCGTCCTGCACCTCCACGGCGCCGCGGGTGAAGACATCCAGCTTGGTCAGCGCCGGCTTGCCGTCGATGCGCAGGCCCCAGGGCGAGTACGGCGTGGGCACGGCCTTGATGCCGGACTTGGCCAGTTCCTTTTGCACATCGGCACGCTTGTCCTGCAGCGCGTTGACACGCAGGTCCAGCGGCGCGGCGTTCGACAAACTCTCCACCAGCGGCCAGAAGCCCGTGCCCAGCTGGTCCTTCAGGGGCTGCACCAGCCATTCGGGCAGGTTGTGGCAGTGGCGCTCCATCAGCTCGTCCACCGTGACGGCGTCGCACTGGTCGAGCCAGTTCTTTTCCTGGTCGGTCAGTGCGCCGTTCAAAAAGTCGCGCGGGCCGTGAAAGCCCAGGATGGCCAGGCGCCGCTCCTTGGGGCCGGAGCCCGAGGGGGCCATGTGGTCGAACAGCAGCTTCTTGCGCAGCACGGTGTAGACCGTTTCGGCCAGGGTGGCCCGCTCGCGGGGCCCCAGGCCCCGGTTGTCACGGAAAAAGCGCGACACCACCGCGTCGGCGGGGTGTTCGAAGGTGAGGGTGAGTCGGACGAGTTCGGCGCAGGCGTCGAGAAGAACTTTGGGGTGCATCCCTCTATTGTCCCACCCCGCACACGCCTGCGGTGGAGGCGCGCACCCAGGGCAGCCGTCCTGACCTGCCACTAGCCGGTCGCGGGGCGCAGCTCTACCTCATGAAGATCGGATCGAACGCGTAGCGCTGAATCTCCTTGAGCGTGGGCGACTCGCCCGCCCACAGCGCCAGGGTGGGCCCGGGGATGCTCAGGTTGCGCTCCAGCGCGCGGCACAGGTGGTAGCGGCTGTCGTCGTCCAGGCCGGGCAGCTCCACGAAGAGCAGGTAGGCCCGGCGCTGGGGGTATTCGCGAAGGTTCTTGCGCACCAGCCAGCAGCGGGCCAGGGGGGCGCAGCGCGCCAGCTCGGCCGTGAGCTCGGCCAGTTCGAAATCGCTCAAGTCGTGGCGCGAGATCTGGCTGAAGAACGAGGTGCCCGACAGTTCCTCCCACGCGCGGTCCTCGGACTCCTGCGCGCGTTCCAGGCGCTTGCGCCACTGCTTGAACGCGGCGGCGTCGTGCTCCTTGCCCAGGCGGGGGGTTTCCAGCTCGGCCAGCGCCGTGCGGGCGGCCCAGAAGCGGTCGCCGCTGGCGGTGTCCCACAGCCGGTGCAGCAGCGCCAGCTTGCCCTCGCGGTCGTCCTCGGCCAGGCAGGTGACCAGCCCGCGCAGGGCGGCCGGGTGTTCGGGGCTGCGTTCCAGCGCGGTCTCGTACAGCGGGCGCACATTCGCACGCGGGTCCAGGTGGCGCTTGAGGCGCGCCAGTTCCACCAGCTCGGCCGCGCTGCTCTGGGCGGTGGACGCGCCCAGCGCCTCGGCGCGCACGCGCACGCGCTCCAGCCACGCGTGGTGCTGCTTCCATTCGGTGGCGTTGTCGCGGCACCACTCCTTGTCGAAATGCGCGACCCAGCGCTTGGCCTCGGGGCCCAGCAGGCCCAGCGCGGTGCCGCGCGACCAGTCGGGCACCGTGGGGGAGGCGTCCAGCGATTCGATGCGGTCGCGCAGCCCCGGGTGGGTGTCGTCCACGCTGCTGATGCGCTTGAGCGCCTGGCGCATCGCGTCGTTGGCAAAGGCAGCGTCCGGCGGCTCGGCCAGGCGGCGGCGCATGCTGCGGTACGGTCCCACGGGCAGCGGGTTGCCCGCGGCACCAGACCAGTGGCGGCCCCAGAACTCTTCGTGCAGCCAGGCGCCGCGGATCTCGATCTCGGCCAGCGCCGCTGCCGTCACCTCGCGCCCCAGCAGCCGGCCGGCGATGCGGTCGGCCTCGTACTCGTCCTGGCGCGCCAGCGCGAAGGTCTTGGCCGAGAACCGCGGAAAATACCAGCGCATGAAGGCCTGCGTGGCCGCTGCGGCCGGGCCCTCGTCATCGGACAGGCTGTGGTTCAGGCGCATCCACGACAGGCGGGTGCGGTAGATCCAGGCGGCAAACCGCCCGTGGTCGCCGCGCAGGTGCCCGTATTCATGGGCCAGCACCGCCAGAAAACGCGGGCGGTCCAGCGCCATCAAGAGCGGCAGGCCAATGGTCAGGTGGTTGACGGCACCGCCCAGCAGGCCGAAACGGGGCACCTGCTGGATGCTGGCGTTGAACTCGCTGTCGAGCCGCACCGTGTGGATGGGCGGCCCCTTGATCTTGCGGCGGATGCGCTCGAGCGCCTCGAACAATTCGGGCGCCTCCAGCGCGGTGATCTCCACGCCGCCCGGGGGCTCCAGCCGCACCCACAGCGCCCGCAGGCTCACCCACAGCAGGCCCACCGCCCCCAGCAGCAGCCACACCATGGCCAGCCGGAAGCGCCCGTGCAGGAGCTGGGGCACCACCCACAGCACGATCGCCGTGGCCAGCACCAGGCAGCCCAGCACCCAGGCATAGCCCAGCGCCGCAAAGGCGGCCACGCTGCGGCGGTAGGCGCGGCTGTTGTCGGCGCTGGCATGCTCGCTCATGCGCACGAGGTGCACAAAATCTGCCTGGTCCACGGGTGTCCCTCTTGCTCTGTATGGTTGCTCTTGTTCTGTGGCCGGACCGCAGCGCACCACAGTGCGCCATACGGCGGCCAGGCCGCAGCACAAAATGCCGGGCTGGTACAACCCGCCATCCTAACGAACCACCCACCAACCACCAAGACGCACCGATGATGACCGACGACGACCTGCCCGAACTGATCCGCACGCCACCCGGCCTGTACCGCCACTACAAGGGCATGCTCTACGAGGTGATCGACACCGTGCGGCACAGCGAGACCCTGGAACCCATGACGCTGTACCGCGCCCTCTACGGCCAGCACGGCCTGTGGGTCAGGCCCGCAGCCATGTTCGAAGAGGCGGTGCTGGTGGACGGGGTGATGCGCCCGCGCTTCGTGAAGTGCGACGACGACACGGTGCGGCCGGCATCCCAGGGCTGAGGGCAGCCTGCGCTTGCACTCATTTCAGCATCGAAATGGCCGCTATCGATTGATATACAAGCGCAACCAGCTATTGATTTTATAGCGAATCAGTGACGGATTGCCCACACACCGGCGTCTACAGCCGCTGCACCAGCGCCCGCACGGCGCGGGGGTAGATGACATGTTCCTGCGTGAGCACGCGGGCCGCCAGCGTGTCGGCCGTGTCGCCGGGCAACACCGGCACCACGGCCTGGTCCAGGATGGGGCCCACATCCAGCTCCGCCGTCACCTGGTGCACGGTGACGCCCGCCACCTTGCAGCCCGCGTCGATGGCGCGCTGGTGCGTGTGCAGGCCGGTGAAGGCCGGCAGCAGGGACGGATGGATGTTGATCAGCCGCCCCGCATACCGCTCCACGAAGCCGGGGGTCAGAATGCGCATGAAGCCTGCCAGCACCACCAGTGCGGGCTCGTGCCGGTCGATCAGCGCGGACAGTTCGGCATCGAAGGCCTCGCGGGTGGCAAAGCCCTTGTGGTCCAGCGCCTCGGCGGCCATGCCCTGCTCGCGCGCAAAGGCCAGGCCGGCGGCCTCGGGTTTGTTGCTGACGACGGCCACCACGCGGGCGCCGTAGCGCTGCTCCCAGTTCTCTTGCTGCGCGGTGCGGACGATGGCCGCCATGTTGGAGCCGCTGCCCGAGATCAAAATGACGATGTTCTTCATAAATTGCACCGGATTATCCCAGCCATGCCCTTCGACCCCGCCATCCGTCCCCTCACCCTCCACGAAGCCCGCGTGCTGGCCACCCTGATGGAGAAAGCCCGCACCGTGCCCGACAGCTACCCCATGTCGCTCAACGGACTGGTCACCGGCTGCAACCAGAAGACCAGCCGCGATCCGGTGATGACACTCAGCGACGCCGAAGCGCAGGAGGCGCTGGATTCGCTCAAGCGCCTGACGCTGGCCATCGAGAGCAGCGGCAACCGCACCACGCGCTGGGAGCACAACTTTCAGCGCGGCGTGGGCGTGCCCGAGCAGTCGGCCGTGCTGCTGGGCCTGCTGATGCTGCGCGGCCCCCAGACGGCGGGCGAGCTGCGCATCAACGCCGAACGCTGGTACCGCTTTGCCGACATCTCGTCCGTCGAGGCCTTTCTGGACGAACTGCAGGAGCGCAGTGCCGAAAAGGGCGGCCCGCTGGTCGTGCTGCTGCCGCGTGCCCCCGGTGCGCGCGAGCAGCGCTGGGCGCACCTGCTGTGCGGCCCGGTGGACATCGCCAGCGCTGCCGCGCCGGCCAGCGGCAACAGCAGCAGCAGCAGCAGCAGCAGCAGTGGCGGAGGCAGCGCACCCGCTGCGCTGCAGGCCCGCGTGGACGCCCTCGAAGCCCAAGTGGCCGCCCTGCAGGCCACGGTGCAGCGGCTGTGTGTCGAGCTGGGCATCCCCGACGAAATGTCGCCACCCGGACAGGACTAAAACGAACGACCGTGCTACAAATGCGGGATCACTTGGAGACAAACCGCATGGATCTCGCATTCACCCCTGAAGAGCAGGCCTTCCGCGAAGAGATTCGCGCCTGGGTTCACGCCAACCTGCCCAAAGAAATTTCGCACAAGGTGCACAACGCCCTGCGCCTGACCCGCGACGATTTGCAGGGCTGGGCCAAGATCCTGGGCAAGAAGGGCTGGCTGGGCTTCGGCTGGCCCCAGCAATTCGGCGGCCCCGGCTGGACGGCCGTGCAAAAGCATTTGTTCGAAGAAGAGTGCGCGCTGGCCGGCGCACCGCGCATCATCCCCTTCGGCCCGGTGATGGTGGCCCCGGTGATCATGGCTTTTGGCAACGCCGAGCAGCAAAAGCGCTTTCTGCCCGGCATCGCCAGCGGCGAGGTGTGGTGGAGCCAGGGCTACAGCGAACCAGGCTCCGGCTCGGACCTGGCCTCGGTCAAGACCCGCGCCGAGCGCGTGGGCGACAAGTACATCGTCAACGGCCAGAAGACCTGGACGACCCTCGGCCAGTACGGCGACTGGATGTTCAACCTGGTGCGCACCAGCACCGAAGGCAAGCCACAGACCGGCATCTCCTTCCTGCTGCTGGACATGAAGTCCAAGGGCGTGACCGTGCGCCCCATCAAGCTGCTGGATGGCGAGTGCGAGGTCAACGAAGTGTTCTTCGACAACGTCGAAGTGCCCGCCGAGAACCTGATCGGCGAGGAAAACAAGGGCTGGACCTATGCCAAGCACCTGCTGTCGCACGAGCGCACCAACATCGCCGACGTGAACCGCAGCAAGCGCGAACTGGAGCGCTTGAAGCGCATCGCCAAGGCCGAAGGCGTGTGGGAGGACCCGCGTTTCCGTGACCAGATCGCGCTGCTCGAAGTGGACATCGTGGCGCTCGAAATGCTGGTGCTGCGCGTGCTGTCGGCCGAGAAGTCGGGCAAGAACTCGCTCGACATCGCGGGCCTCCTGAAGATCCGCGGCAGCGAGATCCAGCAGCGCTACGCCGAGCTGATGATGCTGGCCGCCGGCCCGTTCAGCCTGCCCTTCATCGAAGAGGCGATGGAAGCTGGCTGGCAAGGAAACTTCCCCGGCGGCGTCACCGCCAACGCGCCCCTGGCGTCCACCTACTTCAACCTGCGCAAGACCACGATCTACGGTGGTTCCAACGAAGTGCAGCGCAATATCGTGGCTCAGACCGTCCTCGGCTGAACCCAAGTTCCAGGAGACAAGAACATGGATTTCGATTTTTCTGACGACCAGGAACAACTGCGCGACGCCGTGCGCAAGTGGGTGGACAAGGGCTATACCTTCGAGCGCCGCCGCGCTGCCGTGGCCGCTGGCGGCTTCGACCGCGCCGCCTGGGGCGAGCTGGCCGAGCTGGGCCTGACCGCCCTGACCGTGCCCGAGGCCCACGACGGCCTGGGCCAGGGCGCCATCGACGCCATGGTGGTGGCCGAGGAACTGGGCCGCGGCATGGTGCTCGAGCCCATTGCCCAGGCCTTCATCGCCAGCAGCGTGCTGTCGCAGTACGGCACGGCCGACGTGCAGGCCGCCTGGCTGCCCCGCGTGGCCAGCGGCGAAGCCCTGGTGGTACTGGCTTATCAGGAACGCAAGGCACGCTACCGCCTGGATGTGTGTGAGGCCAAAGCGGCCGCAGCGCAATCCGGGTATACGGTAACAGCTACCAAAAGCATAGTGGCCGCTGGTGACCAGGCCGATGCCTTCATCGTGCCCGCGCAGCTGGACGGCAAGATCGCCCTCTTCCTGGTGGGGCGCTCCGCCGCTGGCGTGACCACGCGTGGCTACGTCACGCAGGACGGCAGCCGTGCGGCCGAACTGCAGCTGGCCAACGCGCCCGCCACGCTCATCACCACCGACGGCCTGGCCGCGCTGGAGCTGGCCGTGGACACCGGCATCGCCGCCACCTGCGCCGAGGCCGTGGGCGTGATGGACAAGACGGTGTCGCTCACCGTCGAGTACATGAACCAGCGCAAGCAGTTCGGCGTGTTCATCGCCAGCTTCCAGGCGCTGCGCCACCGCGTGGCCGACATGAAGATGCAGCTCGAACTCGCGCGCTCGATGAGCTACTACGCCAGCCTGAAGCTGGGCGCCCCCGCCGCCGAACGCCGCGCCGCCATGGCGCGCGCCAAGGTGCAGCTGGGCCAGTCGATGCGCTTCGTGGGGCAGCAGTCGGTGCAGCTGCACGGCGGCATCGGCGTGACGGACGAGTACATCGGCAGCCACTACTTCAAGAAGCTCACGCAGCTGGAGATGACGTTCGGCGACACGCTGCACCACCTGGGCGAAGTGTCGGCCCGCATGCAGGACACGGCGGGCGTGTTTGCCTGACGCAGGCGCGTAACACCCGCATGCCATGCTCGTGGATTCCCCGGTCCACGGGCATTTTTTATTTCTGGAGACCCTCCGATGAACACGCTTTTCCTGCCCCGCCGGTCCCTGCTGCTCGCCACGGCCGTGGCCGCCGGCCTGGCCCTGGCCGGCTGCGCCACCCGCAGCCCCAGCCTGGCCGAGGCCCCGCCCATCGTCTTCGTGCACGGCAACGGCGACACCGCCGCGCTGTGGCAGACCACCGCCTGGCGCTTCGAGTCCAACGGCTGGCCGCGCGAGCGCCTGCACGCCATCGACGTGCCCTACCCGCTCTCGCGCGATGACGACGCCAAGCCCCAGCCGGGCCGCACCTCCGCGGCCGAGCACATGGCCTACCTGAAGGCCGAGGTGGACAAGGTGATCAAGGCCACCGGCGCGCGCCAGGTCGTGCTGATGGGCAACTCGCGCGGCGGCAACGCGATCCGCAACTACATCTACAACGGCGGCGGCGACCAGACCGTGAGCCACGCCATCCTGGGCGGCACGCCCAACCACGGCGTGTGGGCGATCGCGGGCTTTCGCGAAGGCAACGAATTCTCGGGCACCGGCCCGTTCCTCAAGGCCCTGAACGCCCCCAAGAACGCCGCGGGCGACGAGGTGAGCGGCCCCGTGAAGTGGATGACCATCCGCTCGGACAACAACGACAAGTTCGCGCAGCCCGACGGCCTGTGGATCGGCCAGAAAGGCACGCCCACCAACGTCACCGCCGCAGGGCCCGAGCTCAAGGGTGCGACCAACGTGGTGATCCCGCGCATCGACCACCGCGAGACCTCGTACTCACCCGCCGCGTTCGAAGCCACCTACCGCTTCATCACCGGCAAGGCCCCCGCGCGCACCGACGTCGCGGCTGAAAAATCCGTGGTGCTGAACGGCAAGATCACCGGCCTGGGCGTGGACTCGGCCGATGCCAAGACCGGCAACTTCAGCAACAACCTGCCCCTGCCCGGCGCGCAGCTCGAGGTGTACGCCACCGACCCGGCCACCGGCGCCCGCGCCGGTGGCGCCCTGCTGAAGAAGACCGTGGGCACGGACGGCCTGTGGGGCCCGCTGACCACCCAGCCCGGCGTGCCCCTGGAGTTCGTGATCTCCGCGCCGGGCTACGGCACGACCCACATCTACCGCAGCGGCTTCCCACGCGGCAGCGACCTGATCCACCTGCGCCCCGAACGCATCGCCGACGCCGACAAGACCGCCGACGCCATCGTCACCCTGACCCGCCCCCGCGGCTACCTGGACCCGGCCCGCGACAAGATGCTGCTGGACGGCGCCGCGCCCGCCGGCGTGCCGGCCGGCGCCGGCGCCGCGTCGGCCAAGATCAAGCCCGCAGGCGGCCAGCGCCCCATTGCCGCCGAGTTCAACGGCGAGCGCGTGGTGGGCCAGACCTGGCCTGCAGCCCAGGGGCATGTGGTGATGCTGGAGATCAGCCAATAACGCCTGCCCTTGATCCGGCGGCCCAGAGCCTGCGCACAAAAAAAGCCCCACAGGGCGCACCTGTGGGGCTTTTTTACGCTCGGTCGGCCCAAGGGCCGGCCACGGCTCAGTGCCGATGCCCGTCGTGGCTTTCGCGCTGCTTGAGGCTCTCGACGATGTTCACGGTGATGCCATTGGGCAACACCATGTCCGATGGCTTCATGCCCGCCTTGCAGTCCCCCACGCGGCGCCCGCTGAACTGGGTCACGCCGGGGCTGCTGTTGGCGACGGGCTTTGAATAGGCCACTTCGAAGTCGCCCTGGTAGGACTGCTGAAAGTCACCGCTGAGCCGAATGCGTGCGGTGACCCGGTTGTCGTGCACGAAGCACACGGTCTGCACGGTGAACTGGCCGCCCTCCTTCTTGACCGCGGTCTCGTGGCAGTGCTCCTGGCCGGGCACCACGGCGAGCATGGTCACGGCATCCACCTCGTTCGCCGTGCACTGCAGAACCTTCTGCTGGCGCATGACGGACTGGCCGGCGCCGACGATCGACACCTCCCACAGGCCGGGCTTGCGCACGGGCAAGGCATCGGCATGCGCCAGCGGCACCACGACGACGCCGGACGACAGTGACACAGCCGCAACGGCCAAGGCGATTTTTTTCATGGATCGAGACAAGTGGAGTGCCAAAGCCCCACGCAGGGGCCTTGGCACGGTTCGGAGAGTGCACCAGTGCACTTCGGATCGAGAGTTTCGGCTGCGTCAGCCGCCGAATCGGCGCCGGTGCACCCAGGCCATGAGTGCCAGCAGGGCCGACAGGATGATCATGCCCCACTCGGACAACGTGGGGATGGACGCGGGGCCTGCCGCCATGGCCGGGGCGAACCGGAACACTGCGGTGCAGTCCGCCGCCACGGCGGGCACGGTGTAGGTGGTGAAGCCTGCGTTGAAGCTGCCGCCCGTGCAGGTGCTGGAGGCGTCCAGCGCCGCGCGCATGCCGGCACCGGGAGCGAGCGTGAACACGGCGCTGGCGCCGGGCATCACGGACTGGGACGCCGGCGACACCGTGCCGGTGCCCGACAGCACCGATCCGGTCACCACCGGGTTGGGCACGAACGCGAACGCTGCGGAGCATGCGCCCGCCACCGCGGGGATGGTGTAGACCGTGGTGTCGGCATTGAAGCTGCCGCCCGTGCAGGTGCTGCCGGCCGCCAGGGTGGCACGCTGGCCGGCCCCTGGCGTGAGCGTGATCACCGCCGTGCCGCCCACGGCCACAGACTGCGATGCAGGGCTGACCACGCCGCTGCCCGAGGCCACCGAGGCCGTGACCGCCACCGGGCCGATGAACACGAAGTTCACCGAGCAGTTGGCCGCCACCGGAGCGATGGTGTAGGTGGTGCCGGACCACGTACCTGCAGGGCAGGTGCCGGTGGGCGTGCCGGGGCTGTAGCCGGTGGTGGGTGTGACCACGTAGGCGGCAGAGCCGCCGATCACCACCGTCTTGGGCGCGTTGGGCGTGATGGAGCCCCCCGTGCCCACCGTGGGCGTGACCGTGGCCACGCCGGCATTCACGAAGCTGAAGTTGACCGTGCAGTTTTGGGCGATGGCGTTGGTGGTGTAGGTGCTGCCCACCACGGCGCCACCGGTCTGCGTGCCGCCGGCTGCGCAGTTGTCGGTGATGACGGGCGCATAGCCCGCGTTGGGCGTGACGGTGAACGACGTGGTGCCGCCCGGTGCCACGGGCTGCGTGACCGCAGGGCTGACCGCACCGTTGGCGCCCACCACGGGCGTCACGTCCAGGGGCACCGTGAAGTTCGCCGTCACGGTCTTGGAGGCATCCATGGACACGGTGCAGCTGGTGGCCGTGCCGGAGCAGCCACCGCCGCTCCAGCCCGAGAAGATCGAGCCCGAGGGCGCGGTGGCGTACAGGATGACCTGCGAGCCGCCCGGCGCGTCGGTGGTGCAGGTCGCGCCGCAGGTGATGCCCGAAGGCACCGACGTCACCGTGCCCGTGCCGATCTTGTTGACCGCGAGATTGAACAAGCCCAGGCCCACGGGGTCGGAATCCGTGGCGGTGTTGTTGGAGCTCTCGCGGTCCTTCACGCTCACCGGCGCGGTCACGGCCGCGGTGTGCAGGATGGTGCCGGCGCCGCTGCCTGCCGGGTCGGCCTGCGCGGAGATCGTGTACGTGAGGGTGCCACCCACCGGCACCGGGTCCGGCAGGATCTGGCTCACCGCGCCGGAGCCCGAAGGCACCGGGCAGACCGCGCCCCCGCTGGCTGCGCAGGTCCAGGTGATGTTGGTCAACGAGGTGGGAGCGGACTCCTGGATGGTCGTGCCCGCAGGCACCGCCGTGGGGCCCAGGTTGGTCACGGACAGGGTGTACGTAAGGGCCTGGCCCCAGATCACCGCGCTTTGCCCGTCCGACAGGCTCACGCTCAGGTCCACCAGCGGGTCGGTCGTGATCTGGCTTTGCACCAAAGGCCCCAGCAGGGGCGATATGGCGTCGCCGACGATGGAGTAGTTGCCGTGGTTGATGGGGCCTGTGGTGGCACCCGGCGTGAGGAACGACAGCGGGAGGGTGCCGCTGCTGCCCGGGTTGAGCGTGCCGAGCGGGCACGACACCGTGTCGATCTGGTTGCCCGCCGCCCCGGAGGTACTGACCGAGCAGGTGCCCGGCACGGTGGCGGGGTCCACGCGCAGGTTCTTCGGCGTTCCGGGCGTGTTGTCCTGCGGAGACACGATGGTCACCACCGTGCTCGTCAGCGGCACGTCACCCTGGTTGGAATAGGAGTAGGTGTAGGCCACGCTGCCGCCGGCGGCAGCGTATTCCGGCGCATCGGCCTTGATGCCGGGACCGGGCAGGTTGGTGAGCCCCGCACCGGAATCCACATAGATGTGGCCCGAGTGCCCGCTCTGGCTGCAGCCCGCGGCGATCACGGTGACCTTGACCTGGTCGCCCACATCCAGAATGCCCGCACCGGGTGCGATGTCGATGGTCTGCCAGTTGGTGTACTGAAAGCCGCCCACCGTCTGCCACGGCACGCCCGACTGGCCGGAGAAGTTGAAGGTGTAGAACAGCTGCTTGTTCTTGGTGATGTTGTACACCTCGACAAAGAAGTACGGTTGCTCCTGCCCCGAATGCCCGGGGTTCTGCAGCACGGGCGCAATTGCAAAACGCACGTGCGCCTTGCCGTCGGACGGGTCCACGTCGCCCAGCGTCATCACGGCCGTCTGGTCGATGGACGCAGCGCGGTTCTGGGCACCCAGGTAGTTGACGCGCGCGCTCTTGGCGCCATACAGCGGAAAGCGCACCTGCCCATTGACGTTGGTGTCGGAGCCATTGCCCACCGCATCGGTGGGAGCGGGCGTGGAAGTCGTGTTGGTCGTGAGCCCGAGATCACTTTCGGTGTCCGGCGGGAAGTTGGCCAGGGGAATGCCGGTACTGGGCACACGCAGGTGCCGGACGTTCCAGTTGGCCAGGTCGTTCTCGAAGCCGCCGTTCACGAAGGCCGCACGCGCGGAACCTGCCGTGGCCGCCAGCACCAGCAAACCCAGCAGCAACACGCCCAAGTGGCGCAGGAACCTGGCAGGCCCTTCGCGCGTTCCCGCAGGAAAATTTTCGGTGATCAATTTGCCATCTCCTCTGTGAACCAGTCTCTGTTGTCAAACCTGCGGGCCGAGTCCGGCCCAGGCTGCGCCCTGCCTTGCGGCATGCACAACCAAAAAATGGGGGGGGGTGAAAGGCGGTCGTTCGGAGCGTTCAGCGCCTTGTCAACCGGCCTGCGTGTGGTGGGTCAATTCATGTGGCGAACACGAGCCCTTTTCCAAAGACTGCGCGCACCGGCAATGCCAGGCCGGTGTCGTCCATCGTTTTGCGCCGCAGGCGCGTCAGGGCCGACTCGATGCGATGAAAGTCGTCGTCCAGATTGCGCCCGCCCACGGCCTGCACCAGCAGCTGCTTGCTCACCAGCACGCCAGGGCTCTCCAGCAGGCACGACAGCAGTTCCAGCTCTCTCGTGGTCAGGGCCACCACCTGCTGGTTGGGTGCGCGCAGCGTGGCTGCCGAGGCATCGAGCTGCCACGGCACGGCGGCTGCGGCGTCTCCCATGCCCTGTCCCTGCAGCCGCCTGTTGCGCAGCTGCGAGCGGATACCGGCCACCAACTCCTGCATGTCGACGGGCTTGACGAAATACTGCAGGGCACCGGCCTCGAGCCCCGCGATGCGGCTATCGAGATCAGCGCGGGCTGTCATGAGCACCGTGGACACGCCTTGGGCGGCCAGCCGCGCGAGCAGGCTCAGACCGTCTTCACCGGGCAGGCCGATGTCCACCACCACCAGGTCAGCGTGCTGGCGCAGCAGCTGTACGTAGAAGTCTTCGGCCGACTCGGCGCCCCACGCGCGAAAACCCGAGCGCGCAAGATAGCTGCACACATTGCTGCGGATGTCCTCGTCGTCTTCGACGACTGCGATCGTGGCTTCGGCAGACATGGAAAAAATGGGGGCTTCGCGGGTTGGAAACAGTTGGATACGTACTATTGTCGCAGTGCGTTTTGCACCGAGCCATGCACAAGAACTCACGAATACTCACGATGAATGCGTCCCGCAGAACATGGCCACGCGCTGCCCATTGGCTGGGCCCACGGTTGCTGGTAGGGCTGCTTGTTTTCATGGCGTTGTTTTCACACGCCAACGCACTGCAGCCTGCGGCTCGCTGGCAGTTGGGGTGGGACGTTCCGATGGACCGGCTGGATGATCCGGACCGCCGGCTGGGCCCCGACGATGTGGCGACGGCCGGCGCGGCCGAGGGTGTCTCGCGCTTGCGCCATTCGCTCAGCGCGGGCTACCTGAACCACCCCGTGTGGTTGCGCTTTGACGTGCCGGCGCTGCCGCCGGACGCTGCCGACGGGGCCTTGTGGCTGCTGGCGCAGCCCACCTACCTGGACTCCATCACGCTGTACCAGCGCAGCGCCACCGGGGACTGGTCTGCGCAGATCAGCGGCGACCATGTGCCCTCCCTGCAGAAATCGGGCGTGCGCCAACACCTGTTCCGCCTGACGCCCGGTGCCACCGCGATCATCCGCATCGAAACCACGAGCGCCATGCAATGGCAGGGCATCGTATTGGGCACGCAGGCCCTGGCGACCGCCGTGGCAGGCTCGGAACGTGCCATGGGGCTCTTCTTCGGCGCCATGGCCGCGCTGCTGCTGGGCATATGGGCTGGTGCGGCCGTCTTTCGGACCCACACGCTGTGGGCCCTCGCCGTACTCGGCACCGTGAGCTTCGTCCACATCCTGAATGTGCGCGGGTACGCCAGCCTCTGGGCACCGCCGTCCCTCACGCAGTTGGCGAGCCACGCCGTCGGGATCGGTGCCTTCCTGCTCGCCGCCACGCTGGCGTGGCAGATCCGGCAGCAGCTGTCGCGCACCAGCCGCTACCGCCGCACGGACCAGGTGCTCATCGGACTGGTCGCGCTCAATCTGGCAGGAACGCTCAGTGTTCCTCTGGGGTTCTATGGGTCCGTGGCCTGGCTCAATCTGCTGTCGCTGATCACCAGCGATGTGATAGCGATCGCCCTGTGCCTGCTCGCGCTGCAAAGGCGCGAGCGGCGGGCGCTGCACACCCTGCTCCTTGCAGCCTACGGCCTTCATGCGGTGGCGGGTGTGCCCATCACCATCATCCAGACCGGCGCCTTGCACTGGAACATCGATGCCACCGCCCTGTGGCAGCTGGAGGTCATCATCTTCACCGCATTGATCGCCTGCGCGGTGTTCGTGGGGCTGGTGGTGCGCTACCGCGATATCCAGCGCGTCAAGGACCTGGCGATCGCGCGGCTCGCGCAGTCCGAGCAGTCGCTGGAAGAGCGCATCGAACAGCGGACCTCGGAGCTGTCGCAGGCCCAGATCGCACTGGGGCAGGCGCTGCGCAACGAGCGGGAGCTGCGGCTCGAACAGCGGCAGTTCTTCCACATGATCAGCCACGAGTTCAGGACGCCTTTGGCCGTGGTGGACAGCGCTGCGGCCGAGCAGCAGGCCTTCCCCTCGCCCGATCTGACCGCTCAGAAGGACCGCGCGGCCCAGATCCGCCGTGCGTGCAGGCGCCTGGTCTCTCTGGTGGACAGCTGTCTCATCAGCGAGCGCCTGGACACGGCGGGATTCTCGCTGCAGGCCGCCCCCGTGCGCATCGCCGATCTGCTGGAACACGCGGCCCAACTGGTGCACTGGTCTCCACGCCACCACCTGCGCCTCTTCACCGACGCGGCGCCGCAGGAGTGGGTGTGTGATGAAACGCTGGTGCGGATTGCGCTGTCGAACCTGGTGGACAACGCGGTCAAGTACGCCGCCGCCGGAGAGATCTTCATCGCAGCCCGCAAGGCCGATTCTGGCCTGCTGGAGATTTCGGTGGCCGACGAAGGCTCGGGCATGTCGCTGGAGGTGATGAACCGCATCTTCGAGCGGTTCGAGCGCGGTGACCGCACCGACCAGAGCAAGGGCTTTGGCCTGGGCCTGTGGGTGACCCGCCGCATCGCGCGGTTGCATGGTGGCGACATCACGGTGGAGTCACGCCCGGGAGAGGGGGCGTGCTTCACGCTGACGCTGGGCGCGCAGCGCGTGGGGCCACAGCCAGATCCAGGCCGCCGGGCAGCCGATGCACCGCACGCTTGACCGGCGCACGGCACGCAGCGCGTGCCGCGCCGGCCATGCGTGGCGCACAGGCTGCCCCACCGACGGTGGCCAACGCGAATCCTGGATAATCTCGCTTTTGCCCGGTAGAACAACCAGGCACCGATAGCCTTTCAGACTGACAGACGGTCTGATGCAACTCCTCCGCACCCATGAGCGCTACAGCGAACGATCCCAATCTCAAGTACTTGACCAAAGCCCGTGAGCAGCTCACGAAGGGCGATCTCAGAAACGCTGCGGCCACGCTGAACAAGGCAAACGCACTGTGGCCTCAGGATGCGCGCGTTCACATGCTGGGCGGCCTGTTGGCGGAGAAAGCTGGCAATGTGAAGGGCGCATTCGAGTCGTTGCGCAAAGCCGTTTCGCTGGCGCCCGCCTGGGGACCCGGCCTGCTGGAACTCGCGCTGCTTCTGGCACGCCAGAACCAGTTTCAGGAAGCCGTCGAAACCGCGGAGAAGGTCGCGGCCCTGGAACCCCGTAACCTGCAAGTGCTGGCGGGTGTCGTGGACATCGCCCATCGCGCAGGACACGCCGAGATGGCCATCCGCCATCTGCGCCGAGGCTTGGAATTGGTGCCCGGCGATGCCACGCTGCAACGCCTGCTGGCACGCGATTTGAGCGAGCTGGGCCGCCACGACGAGTCCCTTGCAGTGTGGGACGCACTGATTGCGAGCAACCCCGCCGATACGCAATCGCTGGTCGGCAGAGTCCAGGCCTGCGTCGCCGCCGGCAGGGCAGCCGAGGCTGCCAAGGACACGTCGGCTCTGCTGGCTCTGGCGCCGGACGATGCGGTCTATCAGTACTATGCCGAACTTGCCGCTGGCCGTACGCCGGCACAGCAGCCTCCCGAGCTGACCCGTCCACTGTTCGACGGCATGGCCGAGATTTACGACCAGCACATGGTGCGCGGTCTCAAGTACCAGCTGCCCAAGCAGGTAGCCGATCAGATACTGGCTCGCTATCCGCACAAGAAACTCAATGTGTTGGACCTCGGCTGCGGCACAGGCCTTCTCGGAGTGTGCCTGGGCCGTCTGGAAGGTGCATTGATCGGTGTGGATGTTTCACACAAGATGGTGGAACAGGCGGCGCGGCACAACGTGTACGACCGGTTCCACACCGTCAATCTGCACGATGCCCTCCAGGCGACGCCGCAAGGCCTGTACCAGGTCGTCGCCGCGCTGGACGTGTTCATCTATGCGGGCGACCTGACACAAGCCATCCCCAACGCCTTCCGGGTGCTCGCTGCGGATGGCGAGCTGATCTTCTCGTGCGAGGTGGGTGACGAGACAGGCCCGGACCTGGTGCTGATGTCCTCCGGCCGGTATACCCACAAGCGAAGCCACGTGGAAGCCCTTTGCCAGCGCGCCGGATTCGACGCCGTGGTGGTCGAGGACACGGTGCTGCGCCATGAAGGCGGGCAGCCCGTCCACGGGTTCGTGGTCACTGCGCACAAGCCCGCCTAAGGCGGGCCAACACGGCGCAGCGCCATCTTCACAAAGCCCTGGCCCCTGCCCTGCTGCGGGGCCGGTCTTCCCAGCAAATACTGGCTGCCGCTACCCCAGCAGCCGAGACGACTTCGGCACATGCGCCATCAGAAACTCCATCTGGTCGGCCAGGATGCGCCGGTTGCGCAGGATGAAGTCTTCCCACAGGCTGGGGATGTAGGGCGCGTACAGCAGCGGCATGTGGGCCTGCTCAGGGGTGCGCGGGCCCTTTCGGTGGTTGCAGGGGCGGCAGGCCGTGACCACGTTCATCCAGTGGTCCTGCCCGTTGCGGGCAAAGGGCACGATGTGTTCGCGCGTGAGGTCTTCTTCGTGGAAATGGCCGCCGCAGTAGGCGCAGACATTGCGGTCGCGGGCGAAGAGCTTGCTGTTGGTGAGGCTGGGTTTCAGGTCGAACGGGTTGATGCCCGGCACTCCCTTGGTCCCGATGATGCTGTTCACCGCGATCACCGACTGCTCGCCGGTGACAGCGTTGTACCCACCGCGGAACCGGGCGATGTGGGCGCCTGATTCCCAGCGCACCTCATCGGCGGCGTAGTGGATGACCGCCTGTTCGAGCGAAATCCATGATTGGGGCAGCCCTTGGGCTGACAGCTTCAAGACCTTCAAAACACGCCTCCTGGAACAAGAATGATCACAAGGAATGGGAACGCGGATGTCTCGCGGGCCACCCTGCTCTGGAAGGCCCCTCGGTCACAATATACTCCGTTTTGATGACAAATTGGCGTCCTGCGCTTGATGGATATGCGCGTGCTGCTATCAAAAAGATAACAAACCAATGAAGATCTTTCGCGGATTCCACCACCGGGGCATCGCCAGCGCCTGTGCGCTGACCATCGGCAACTTCGACGGAGTGCACCGGGGCCACCAGGCCATGCTGGCCCTGCTGAACAGCGAGGCTGCGCACCGCGGGGTCGAAAGCTGCGTGCTGACCTTCGAACCCCACCCGCGCGACTACTTCGCCGGGGCACACAACAAGCCCGAACTGGCGCCGGCCCGCATCGGCACGCTGCGCGACAAGCTCACCGAGCTGGCGCGCTGCGGCGTGCAGCAGACCGTGGTGCTGCCGTTCGACGCGCGGCTGGCCGCCCAGTCGCCGGCCGAGTTCATCGACGAGGTGCTGATGCGCGGCCTGAACGCGCGCTATGTGCTGGTGGGCGACGACTTCCGCTTCGGCCGCCAGCGCGCGGGCGACTACGCCATGCTGGACGCCGCCGGCCAGGCCCGGGGCTTCGACGTGGCACGCATGAACAGCTACGAGGTGCATGGCCTTCGGGTGTCGAGCTCGGCCGTGCGCGATGCGCTGGGCCGGGGCGACATGGAAGCCGCGGCGCGCCTGCTGGGGCGGCCCTACACCATCTCGGGCCACGTGGTGCATGGCCGCAAGCTCGGGCGCGAGCTGGGCGCCACCGGCGCGGGGGCCGGCGACGGCTTTCGCACGCTGAACCTGCGGTTTGCCCACTGGAAGCCCGCTGCCAGCGGCATCTTTGCGGTGCTGGTGCATGGCCTGGGCGATGTGCCTCTGCCCGGCGTGGCCAACCTGGGCGTGCGCCCCTCGCTGGACCCGAACGACGTCAACGGCGGGCGGGTGCTGCTCGAAACCCACTGCCTGCAATGGCCTGCCGATCTGGGCCCCGAGGGGGCGTACGGTAAAATCGTGCGGGTGGAACTACTGCACAAACTGCACGACGAGCTCAAGTACGACAGCCTGGACGCCCTGACAACGGGCATCGCCAAGGACTGCGACGATGCGCGCGCCTACTTTGCGACGGCCGCCATCGCGTCGCACACCGAGACCCGGCGCCAGACCACGCGCGACCGAATTTGAGGGGGCTGCTTACCGCAGCGCCCGCCTGAGCGGGCACACACATCCCTTTCGCGCACCTCCTCTCCCCTTCCGGGCACGCCCCGGAATGCTCAGTTTTTAAGGTCCCCTCATGTCCGACGACAACGTCACCTCCGCACCTGCTTCGGCATCCGCGTCCGCCGCCCCCGCCACGGACTACCGCAGCACCCTGAACCTGCCCGACACCCCCTTCCCCATGCGTGGCGACCTGCCCAAGCGCGAGCCGGGCTGGGTCAAGGAGTGGGACGACAAAGGCATCTACAAGCGCCTGCGCGATGCCCGCCGGGGCGCGCCCAAGTTCATCCTGCACGACGGCCCGCCCTACGCCAACGGCCAGATCCATATGGGCCACGCGGTCAACAAGATCCTGAAGGACATGATCACCAAGGCGCGCCAGCTCGAAGGCTTCGACGCGCTGTACGTGCCCGGCTGGGACTGCCACGGCCTGCCGATCGAGAACGCCATCGAGAAGAAGCACGGCCGCAACCTCAGCCGCGACGACATGCAGGCCAAGAGCCGGGCGTTCGCCACCGAGCAGATCGCGCAGCAGATGGGCGACTTCCAGCGCCTGGGCGTGCTCGGCGAATGGGACAACCCCTACAAGACCATGAACTTCGCCAACGAGGCGGGCGAGATCCGTGCGTTCAAGCGCGTGATGGAGCGCGGCTTCGTGTACCGGGGCCTGAAGCCCGTGTACTGGTGCTTCGACTGCGGCAGCTCGCTGGCCGAGTTCGAGATCGAATACGCCGACAAGAAGAGCACCACGCTGGACGTGGCCTTCAAGGCGCACGAGCCCGCCCAGCTGGCCGCTGCCTTCGGCGTGCCCGCGCTCGCCAAGGATGCCTTCGTGGTGATCTGGACCACCACCGCGTGGACCATCCCGGCCAACCAGGCGCTGAACCTGAACCCCGAGATCAGCTACGCGCTGGTCGATGCCGGCGAGCGCCTGCTGCTGGTGGCCGAACCGCTGGTGGCCTCGTGCCTGGAGCGCTACGGCCTCACCGGCCAAGTGCTGGCCACCACCCTGGGCAAGAACCTGGGCGGCCTCGAATTCGAACACCCGCTGTACGACGTGGCCAGCGAGGACGGCAGCTACGGCTACCGACGCCTGTCGCCCGTGTACCTGGCCGACTACGCCACGGCCGACGACGGCACGGGTATCGTGCACTCCTCGCCCGCCTACGGGCTGGAGGATTTCAACTCCTGCGTGTCCCACGGCCTGGCGCTCGACGACATCCTGAACCCGGTGCAGGGCAACGGCACCTATGCGCCGGACTTCCCGCTGTTCGGCGGCCAGCACATCTGGAAGGCCGTGCCCGTGGTCATCGAGGCGCTGCGCAATGCCGGCCGCCTGATGGCCACCAAGGAGATCACCCACAGCTACCCGCACTGCTGGCGCCACAAGACGCCGGTGATCTACCGCGCCGCGGCGCAGTGGTTCATCCGCATGGACGAAGGCGAAGGCGTGTTCACCAAGGCCGGCGAAAAGCCCGCCAAGACGCTGCGCCAGATCGCGCTGGACGCCATCGAGCACACCAGCTTCTACCCCGAGAACGGCAAGACCCGCCTGCACGACATGATCGCCAACCGGCCCGACTGGTGCATCTCGCGCCAGCGCAGCTGGGGCGTGCCCATCCCGTTCTTTTTGCACAAGGACTCGGGCGAGCTGCACCCACGCACCATGGAAATCATGGACCAGGCCGCCGCCATCGTGGAAAAGGGCGGCATCGAGGCCTGGAGCCGCGTGACGCCCGAGGAGATCCTGGGCGCCGAGGACGCGGTCTGCTACACCAAGAGCACCGACATCCTGGAGGTGTGGTTCGACTCCGGCTCCACGTTCTTCCACGTGCTGCGCGGCACGCACCCGAACGTGCACCACGACACCGGCCCCGAGGCCGACCTGTACCTCGAAGGCCACGACCAGCACCGCGGCTGGTTCCACAGCTCGCTGCTGCTGGCATCGGCGCTCGAAGGCCGCGCGCCCTACCGCGGCCTGCTGACCCACGGCTTCACCGTGGACAGCCAGGGCCGCAAGATGAGCAAGTCGCTCGGTAACGGCATCGACCCGCAGGAGATCAACAAGAAGCTCGGCGCAGAAATCATCCGCCTGTGGGTGGCCGCCAGCGACTACTCGGGCGACATCGCGGGCGACGAGAAGATCCTGGCGCGGGTGGTGGACGCCTACCGCCGCATCCGTAACACGCTGCGCTTTTTGCTGGCCAATGTGAGCGACTTCGACCCCGCTACAGACGCTGTGCCGTTCGACCAGATGCTGGAGATCGACCGCTACGCGCTGACGCGTGCGGCCGAGTTCCAGGCCACGGTGCTGGCGCACTACAAGGTCTACGAGTTCCACCCCGTGGTGGCCAAGCTGCAGTTGTACTGCTCGGAAGACCTGGGCGGCTTCTACCTGGATGTGCTGAAAGACCGGCTGTACACCACCGCACCCAAGAGCCTGGCGCGCCGCAGCGCCCAGACCGCGCTGTACCACATCACCCACGGCATGCTGCGCTGGATGGCGCCGTTCCTGTCGTTCACCGCCGAAGAGGCGTGGAAGGTGTTCGGCTCGTCCGACTCCATCTTCCTCGAAACCTACGGCTCGATCGCAGGGGCCGACGAAGGCCTGCTGGCCAAGTGGAGCCGCCTGCGCGAGATCCGCGACGTGGTGAACAAGGAGATCGAGGCACTGCGCGCCGGCGGCCAGGTGGGCTCGTCCCTGCAGGCCAACGTGGTGCTGACCGCAGCGCCCGAAGACCATGCGC
Source organism: Acidovorax sp. Leaf191 (assembly GCF_001424425.1). GTDB lineage: Bacteria > Pseudomonadota > Gammaproteobacteria > Burkholderiales > Burkholderiaceae_C > Acidovorax. The sequence goes on along the minus strand of NZ_LMPT01000012.1, from coordinate 572,750 downwards.
TGCTGGCCAGCCTGGGCGATGACCTCAAGTTCGTGTTCATCACATCTGCTATCGAATTGGTAGCTGGTAGCGCATTGCAGATCAGCGTGAGCGCCAGTTCTGATACGAAATGCGAGCGCTGCTGGCACTACCGCAGCGACGTGGGCCAGGATGCCGCGCACCCCACGATCTGCGGGCGCTGCACCAGCAACCTGTACGGCGCTGGCGAAAGCCGGAGGCACGCGTGATGGCGCGCGGCAACAGCTCACTCTCCGGCCGCTCCGGCGCCAGCATGTGGCCCTGGCTCGTCTGGGCCGTGGTCCTGCTGGTGGCCGACCAGTTGACCAAGACCTTCATCCTGGACAACTACCGGCTCGGCGACTCCACCTTCGTCACCGGCTTCTTCAACATCGTGCGGGCCCACAACACCGGGGCGGCGTTCTCGTTCCTCGCGAATGCGGGCGGCTGGCAGCGCTGGCTGTTCACTGCCATCGGCGTGGTGGCCACGATCTTCATCGTGTGGCAACTGCGCGCGCACCCGGGGCAAAAGCTGTTTTGCTTCTCGCTCGCCAGCATCCTCGGCGGCGCCGTCGGCAACGTGGTGGACCGGTTGATGCACGGCTACGTGGTGGACTTCCTGGACTTCCACTGGGACTTCCTCTCGGGCATGTTCCCGGGCGGGCACTTCCCGGCGTTCAACCTGGCCGATACCGCCATCAGCATCGGGGCGGCTTGCCTGATCCTCGATGAACTGTTGCGGGTCAAGCGGTCCAAATAGCCGCTGGGCGGCTGCCCTGCCCTGCATTCCCTGAACGGCCCCATCGAGGGCCGTTTTTCATGGCCGGCCCCGCGCCCGGTCATACCGGCGTCACACGGCCTCGTTCCAATGTAAACGTTTACATAGCAACGAGGTTCCATGAGCATCCAGGACGTGGCCCGCCAGGCGGGCGTGTCGGTCGCCACCGTGTCGCGGGTCTTCAACCTGCCCGACAAGGTGACGCCGGCCACGCGCGAGCATGTGGAGCAGGTGGCCCTGGCACTGGGCTACCTGCCCAACGCCAGCGCGCGCACCTTGCGCACCCAGCGCAGCCGCGTCATCGGCGTGGTGCTGCCCACCCTGCTCAACCCCGTGTTCGCCGAATGCTTGCAGGGCCTGGCGCAGGCCGCCGTCGCTGCCGGCTACGCCATCCTGCCGTTTGCTACCGACTACCAGATCGCTCAGGAAGACCGCGCCGTGCACCTGCTCCTGGCCGGCAATGTGGACGGCATGGTCCTCGTGGTCTCCAACCCGGCCACGTCGAGCGCACTGCAGCGCCTGGCCGAGGCAGGCCTGCCCTACGTGCTGGCCTACAACCGGCACCCGGACCACCCCTGCGTGTCGGTGGACGGCGAGCAGGCCGTGGCCGAGCGGGTGGCGCACCTGGTCTCGCTCGGGCACCGGCGCATCACCATGGTCAGCGGCCAGCTCGCCGCGTCCGACCGGGCGCAGCAGCGCAGCCGCGGCTTTCACAGCGGCATGGCAGCCGCCGGCCTTCCCGTTGGGCGGGTGCTCGAAGTGCCCTTCATCGAAACCGCGGTGCAAGACGTCACCGCCCTGCTGCAAGGCCTTGATCGCCCCACGGCTCTGATCTGCTCCAACGACCTGCTGGCCATCCGCAGCATCCGCGCCGCGCACCTGGCCGGGCTGGCCGTGCCGCGCGACCTGAGCGTGGTGGGTTTCGACGGCATCGCCCTGGGCGAGGACCTCACCCCCATGTTGAGCACCGTGGCCCAGCCCAATGCCGATATCGGCCGCTGCAGCGTGCAGTTGCTGGTGCAAGCCATGGCCAGCGGCACGCCATTGGCACCCGATGCAGGGCTGACCTTGCCCCACCACTTTCGCACCGGTGAGTCGTGCGCGCCCGCATGACTTCCCGTTCTCACCCCGTCCCCCGCCACCTCGTCCCACAGGAGTCTTCGATGAAATACACGCTCACCCACTTCATGCGCGCCGCCGCACTGGCCTTCGGCCTGGCCGCCGCCGGCACCGCCATGGCGCAGACGGCCATCTGCTACAACTGCCCGCCCGAATGGGCCGACTGGGGCAGCCAGATCAAGGCCATCAAGGCCAAGACCGGCGTCACCGTGCCGCCGGACAACAAGAACTCCGGCCAGTCGCTCGCGCAGATGACGGCCGAGAAGGCCCGCCCCGTGGCCGACGTGACGTATCTCGGCGTGACCTTCGCCATCCAGGCGCAAAAGGACGGCCTGGTCGCGCCCTACCAGCCCGCCGCGTGGAAGGACATCCCCGACGGCCTCAAGGACCCGGCCGGCCACTGGTTCACCATCCATTCGGGCACGCTCGGCTTCATGGTCAATGTGGACGCGCTCAAGGGCAAGCCCGTGCCGCAGTCCTGGGCCGACCTGCTCAAGCCCGAGTACAAGGGCCTCATCGGCTACCTGGACCCGGCCTCTGCCTTCGTCGGCTACGTGGGCGCGGTGGCCGCCAACCAGGCGCGCGGCGGCACGCTGGAGAACTTCGGCCCCGGCATCGACTACTTCAAGGCGCTGCAGAAGAACGAGCCCATCGTGCCCAAGCAGACCTCGTACGCGCGCGTGCTCTCGGGCGAGATCGCGATCCTGCTCGACTACGATTTCAACGCCTACCGCGCCAAGTACAAGGACCAGGCCAACGTTCAGTTCGTGATCCCTGCGGAAGGCACGCTGGTGGTGCCCTACGTGATGAGCCTGGTGGCCGGTGCGCCGCACGCCGCAGACGGCAAGAAGGTGCTGGACTTCGTGCTCTCCGACGAAGGCCAGGCGCTGTGGGCCAATGCCTACCTGCGCCCGGTGCGCGCCAGCGCCATGCCCAAGGACGTGCAGGCGCGCTTCCTGCCCGCCAGCGACTACGCCCGCGCCAAAACGGTGGACTACGGCCGCATGGCCGCGGTGCAAAAAGCGTTCTCCGACCGCTATCTGGCCGAAGTCAAGTAATCAGGTACCTGAAATGCGCCACGGCTTCGCACCCTCCCGCACGCTGCTGCTCGCCTGCGCCGCGCCGGCCGTGGCCTTCTTCGCGGCCTTCTGGCTGCTGCCCGTGGCCCTGCTGCTGGCGCTGCCGGCGGCCAAGGGCTGGTCCACCTACTTTGCGGTGCTGACCCACGCCCGCTACCTGCAGAGCCTGCTGCAGACGCTGGGCCTCTCGCTCGCCGTCACGCTGGCCACGCTGGTGCTGGGCGCGCTGGTGGGCATCACGCTGGCGCGCCTGCGCTTTCGCGGGCGGAAGCTGCTGCTGTCGCTGCTCACGCTGCCGCTGTCGTTCCCAGGCGTCATCGTGGGCTTCTTCATGATCCTGCTGGGCGGCCGACAGGGGCTGGTGGCCGACCTCTCGGACCAGCTGGGCCTGGGCCGCACCACCTTCGCCTACGGGCTCACCGGCCTGTTCCTGGCCTACCTGTACTTCTCGCTGCCGCGCGCGATTGCCACCTACACCGCGGCGGCGGGCGCCATGGACGCGGCGCTGGAAGAAGCCGCCCGCTCGCTCGGCGCCTCGCGCTGGCGCGTGGCGCGCGACGTGTGGCTGCCCGAGCTGGCCGCCACCACGCTGGCCTGCGGGGCCATCGTCTTCGCCACCGCCATGGGCGCCTTCGGCACGGCCTTCACGCTGGCCAGCAAGTTCGAGGTGCTGCCCATCACCATCTACAACGAGTTCACCAACTACGCCAACTTCGCGCTGGCGGCCAGCCTGTCGATCACGCTGGGCCTGATCACCTGGCTGGTGCTGTGGGCTGCACGGCGTGCATCCGGCACGGCGGCCTTCTGAAGCATCGACCATGAGAAACGCACGACAAGCCCCCTGGTCCCTGGTGGCGCTCACCGCGCTGGTGGCCCTGTTCATGCTGGCGCCCATTGCGCTGTCGGTCATGGCTGGCCTGGTGAGCAACTACAGCGTGGGCCTCAAAAGCGGCCTCACGCTGCGCTGGCTCGGCGAGGTGTGGGAGAACTACGGCGGCACCGTGGGCGCATCGCTGCTGATGGCGCTGCTGTGCGTGGCAGGCAACCTCGTCATCGGTGTGCCCTGCGCCTATGCGCTGGCGCGCAGCCGCTCGCGCTGGGCGCGCCTCTTCGAGGAGCTGCTCACCCTGCCCGTGGCGGTGCCCGGGCTGGCCAGCGCGCTGGCGCTGATCCTGGCCTACGGCACGCTCTCGGGCTTTCGCCAGAGCTTCGCCTTCATCCTCGTCGGGCACATGGTGTTCACGCTGCCCTTCATGGTGCGCACCGTGGGTTCGGCCTTCCAGAAGGACGAGTTGCGCTCGCTGGAGGAAGCCGCGCGTTCGCTGGGCGCCAGCTTCGCGCAGCGCTTCCTGGGCGTGCTGGTGCCTGCCGTGCTGCCGGCCATCGTGGCGGGCAGCCTGATGGTGTTCACGCTGTCGGTGGGCGAATTCAACCTCACCTGGATGCTGCACACCCCGCTCACGCGCACCCTGCCCGTGGGCCTGGCCGACAGCTATGCCTCCATGCGCATCGAGATCGGCTCGGCCTACACGCTGGTCTTTTTGATCGTCATCCTGCCGGTGCTGTGGGGCCTGCAGGCCGTCGGCACCTTCATCGAGAAACACCATGGAACTTGAACGCACGCGCGTGGACGTGGTCCAGTGCGCCCAAACATACGCCGACGGCACACGCGGCCTGCAGCCCACCGACCTCACGGTGGAACCCGGCGAAGTGCTGGCCCTGCTGGGCCCCTCGGGCTGCGGCAAGACCACGCTGCTGCGCCTGATCGCGGGGCTGGAGTCGCCCGACGCGGGCAGCCGCATCGCCTTTGGCGGGCAGGACGTGACGCAGTTGCCCATCGAGCAACGCGGCATCGGCATGGTGTTCCAGCACTACGCGCTGTTTCCGCAGATGACGGTGGCCGCCAACATCGGCTACGGCCTGCGCATCCGCGGTGTCGATGCGGCCGAGCAGCGCCGCGTGGTCGGCGAGCTGGTGGACCTGGTGCGCCTGAACGGGCTGGAGGGCAAGCGCCCCGCCGAACTCTCGGGCGGCCAGCGCCAGCGCGTGGCCCTGGCCCGCGCCGTGGCCGTGCGGCCGCGCGTGCTGCTGCTGGACGAGCCGCTCACCGCGCTGGACGCCAAGCTCAAGGAGTCGCTGCGCGACGAGCTCGCCGAGCTGCTGCGCCGCCTGCACATCACGGCCATCCACGTCACGCACGACCAGCAGGAGGCCCTGGCCATCGCCGACCGCCTGGCGGTGATGCAGGCCGGCCGCATCGTGCAGGTGGGCGATGGCGAGACGCTGTACCGCACACCGGCGCACCCGTTCGTGGCCGCCTTCCTGGGCCGGGTCAACCGGCTGCAGCGCGACGCGGCGGCCCGCCAGCGCAACGTGTTACGGCTGGGCGGCATCGAGCTGCCCTGCCCTGCGGCCTGCGCGGCCGATGCCGTTCTGCTGGTGCGGCCCGAGGACATCGAGGTGCAGGTGGACCCTGGAAACGGTGACGGCTGGGGCCGTGCCGAAGTCGCGCGCCGCAGCTTTCTGGGCGAGCGCGTGCAGCTCACCCTGGCGCTGCCCGGCCAGCCTGCGCTGCAGGCCGACGTGGCCCGCGACCACCCGGCCCGCCAGGGCCAGCCCGTGGCCATCCGCATCCGCCCCGAGCACCTCATGCCCAGCCACGAGGCGTCCTGACTCTTGCCACACATGCCCATGACCACCTTGCTGCTGCAACTGTCCGACCCGCACATCCGCGAACCCGGGCGCCTGGCCTACGGCCGCATCAACACCGCGCCCTACTTGGCCCAAGCGGTGCAGACCATGCTGCGCCTGCCGCAGCGGGCCGACGCGCTGGTCATCACCGGCGACCTGACGGACTTTGGCCGTGCCGCCGAGTACGAGCACCTGCGCGCGCTGCTGGCGCCGCTCGGGCCCCTGCCCACGTACCTGCTGCCGGGCAACCACGACGAGCGCACCCAGCTGCGCCAGAGCTTTCCGCAGCACACCTACCTGGGCACGGAGGGCTTCGTGCAGTACTGCGTGCCGGTGGGCGGCCTGACCCTGATCGCGCTCGATACCGTGGTGCCCGGCGCCAGCGAGGGCAGCCTGTGCCGTGAACGCCTGGCCTGGCTGGCCGATGCGCTCGACGCGCACCGCCACCGCCCCGTGGTGATCGCGATGCACCACCCGCCGTTCCAGACGCTGATCGGCCACATGGACGCCATCGGGCTGCTGAGCGGCGCGGCGCAGCTGGAGGCCCTGGTGGCGCGCCACCCGAACGTGGAGCGCGTCATCTGCGGCCATCTGCACCGCAGCATCCAGGTGCGCTTTGGCGGCGCCATCGCAATGACCGCGCCCTCGCCCGCCCACCAGGTCTGCCTGGACCTGGCGCCCGACGCGGCGTCGGCCTGGACGCTGGAGCCGCCCGGGTTCGCGGTGCATGCGTTGTCCGAGGGCGGCCGTCTGGTGAGCCACACCGCAGCCAGCGGCGTGTACGAAGGGCCCTACCCCTTCCACGAAGGCGGCCAACTGATCGACTGAGGCTGCCGCCGCAGGGAGCGCACAAGCCCCCGTGCGGCCCCGCCCGGCGCAACATACCTTGCCCTGTCATGGGCATGGTTCCTGCGTGATGGATTCACGGGTATGCTAGGGCGTCCGTAATGTGACAGTTTTGTGACTAAAACGGGCGCTTTCATGGTTTGCGTTCTGCCGTTGTTCCAGCGGCACAGCCTTTCTGGCTCGCAAAGCTTTTCCGCGCCCGCTCCGGGCCACTCCACAAGCCTGCCCCAGGGTGCCATCGCTGCCCTGCCCGCCCTGCGCCTCCAGGCAGCGGCAGCGCATATGGCACGCGGCGCAGTGCAGGCACAAAAAGAAGAAAAGTTAGCGTTTACTCATGAAGCATCTCTTGAATTTGTTGGCAGCCGTGTCGCTGCTGATCTGGGGTACCCACCTGGTGCGCACCGGCATCCTGCGCGTGTTCGGCGCCAACCTGCGGCAGTTGCTGGCCCACAGCGTCAGCAGCCGGTTCACCGCAGTGCTCTCGGGCATCGGGGTGACGGCGGTGGTGCAGTCCAGCACGGCCACGGCGCTCATCGTGTCATCGTTCGTCGGCCAGGGCCTGGTGGGCCTGCCCGCCGCGCTGGCGGTGATGCTGGGTGCCGACGTGGGCACGAGCGTGATGGCGGTGGTGTTCTCGATGGACCTGTCGTGGCTGTCGCCGCTGTTCATCTTCGTGGGCGTGGTGCTGTTCATCTCGCGCAAGGACACCGCCACGGGCCGCGTGGGGCGCGTGCTGATCGGCCTGGGGCTGATGCTGCTGGCGCTGCGCCTCATCACCGAATCGACCACCGTGCTCACCCAGTCGCCCACCGTGCGCACCCTGCTCGGCGCACTGACCAGCGACCTGCTGCTGGAGATCTTCACCGGCGCGGTGCTGGCCATCGTGGCGTATTCCAGCCTGGCCACTGTGCTGCTCACCGCGGCGCTGGCGGGTTCGGGCGGCATACCGCCCGACGTGGCGCTGGGCCTGGTGCTGGGCGCCAACCTGGGCAGCGGCGTGCTGGCGGTGCTGACGACCATGAAAGCCAACGTCCAGACGCGCCAGGTGCCGCTCGGCAACCTGTTCTTCAAGATCATCGGCGTGGTCATCATGACGCCGCTCACCGGCCTGTGGCTGCAGCACGTGCGGCCCTATGTGCCCGAGATCGCCGCGCTGGTGGTGCTGTTCCACCTGGCGTTCAACGTCGTGGTGGGCATCGTCTGCATCGGCCTCACGGGCACCGTGGCGCGGGTGGTGCAGCGCCTGCTGCCGCAGGAAAAGACGCAGGCCGCGGCCGGCGCACGCCCGCAGCACCTGGACCCTTCGGCCCTGGCCACGCCGTCGCTGGCCATCTCGTGCGCCGCGCGCGAGGCGCTGCACCAGGCCGACGTGGTCGAGTCGATGCTGCTGGGCCTGCACAAGGTGATCCGCACCGACGACATCAAGCTGGCCGAAGACCTGCGCAAGCTCGACGACGAGGTGGACGGGCTGTATTCGGCCATCAAGTACTACATGACCAAGATCTCGCGCGAGGCGCTGGACGAGCGCGAGGGCCGGCGCTGGGCGGACATCATCAGCTTCACGATCAACATGGAGCAGATCGGCGACATCATCGAGCGCGTGCTCATCGACATCGAAGACAAGAAGATCAAGAAGGGCCGCCAGTTCTCCGAAGCCGGCATGGAAGAGATCACCGAGCTGCACGCGCGCCTGATCGACAACCTGCGGCTGGCGATGAGCGTGTTCCTCAACGGCAGCGTGCGCGACGCGCAAAAGCTGCTGGAAGAAAAAGCCCGTTTCCGCGACCTGGAGCACGCCTACTCGGCCACCCACCTGGCGCGCCTGTCGGACAACACGGTGCAGAGCATCGAGACCAGCTCGCTGCACATCGACCTGATCAGCGAGCTCAAGCGCATCAACTCGCTGCTGTGCTCCGTGGCCTACCCCATCCTGGAATCTGCCGGAGCGCTGGCGCCCAGCCGGCTGCGCACGATGAACGAACAGGCTTGAGCCTTTTGAGCCCCCAGCGCTTGTCCATCAAGCGCTGGCAGCTACACTTTTAATAGCAACCTCATTCGGCGAGGTGCGCCGCGCGTAGCGCTGGGCCAGCACCGCGCACACCATCAGCTGCATCTGGTGAAACACCATGAGCGGCAGCACGATGGCCCCCACCGCGTGGGAGGCGAACAGCACCTTGGCCATGGGCACCCCGCTGGCCAGGCTCTTCTTGGAGCCGCAGAACACCAGCGTGATCTCGTCCTCGGTCGAAAGCCCCATGCGCCGTGCGGCCCAGGTGGTCAGGCCGAGCGCCAGCGCCAGCAGCACCGCGCACACCACCACCAGGCCCAGCAGCGCAGGCCAAGGCAGTTGCCGCCACAGGCCCTGCACCACCGCCGCGCTGAAGGCCGTGTAGACCACCAGCAGGATCGAGCCCTGGTCCACGACCTTGAGCACCGCCGCCCGGCGCTGCACGAACCCGCCGATCCAGGGCCGCAGCAAGTGCCCCGCCACAAAGGGCACGAGCAGCTGCAGCATGATGCGGCCGATGTTGGCCAGCGTGCCGTGCGCCGCCGCGGCGCCATGGGCCTGCGCCTCGGGCAGCAGCAGTCCCACCAGCATCGGCGTGATCACGATGCCCAGCAGCGTGGAGGCCGACGCGCTGCAGATCGCTGCCGGCATGTTGCCCCGCGCCACGGCAGTGAACGCAATGGCCGACTGCACCGTGGCCGGCAGCACGCACAGGTAGAGCACCCCGGTGTACAGCTGCGGCGTGACGAGCGGCAGCAGCACCGGCCGCAGCGCCCAGCCCAGCAGCGGGAACAGCACGAACGTGGTGCCCACCACCACCAGGTGCAGCCGCCAGTGCGACAGCCCCGCCACGATGGCATCGCGCGAGAGCTTGGCGCCATGCAGGAAGAACAGCAGCGCCACGGCCGCCACGGTGGTGGCCTCCAGCGCATGCGCGGCAGCGCCCGATGCGGGCAGCACGCTGGCCAGGGCCACAGTGCAAAGCAGGGCCAGGGTGAAGTTGTCGGGGAGGAATCGGGAACGGGCCATGGAAACACCATCGAAAAAAACACGCGGGTCCCGCCGAAAGCAGGCCCATGCGGGGCGCAACGACGGACGATGGCGCTATTGGACAAGCTGCGCATTCCAAAGAGAAATGGATTTCTCTGATGGATTTATGATTCGGCCGCATGAATGTGACCCTGCGCCAACTGCACGTCTTCCAGTCCGTGGCCGCGACGCGCAACTTCAGCCGCACCGGCGACGCCGTGGGCCTGACGCAACCCGCCGTGAGCCGCTGCATCACCGAGTTGGAGGCGCAGATGGGCCTGCAATTGCTCAACCGCACCACCCGCGAGGTCACGCTGACCGACGCCGGCCAGCGCCTGGCGGCCCGCCTGCCGCGCGTGCTGGAAGAGCTGGAAAGCACCCTGCAGGACGTGCAGGAGATGGCCACCGAGCGGCGCGGCCGGGTGCGGGTGGCCAGCAGCCCGACGCTGTCGGCCAACCTGCTGCCCGACTGCATCGCGCAGGCCCAGACCCGTCTGCCCGGGCTGGAGCTGGTGCTGCTGGACCGTATGCAGAGCGCGGTGCTGGCCAGCGTGCTGTCGGGCGAGGTGGACTTCGGCGTCGTGATCGACCCCGGCGAGCAGGATGCGCTGCACTGCGAGACCATCCTGACCGAGCCGTTTTGCCTGGCCTGCCCGCCCGGCCACCGACTGGCGCGCAAGCGCACCGTGCGCTGGACCGACCTGCAGGGCGAGCCGCTGGTACTGCTGGACCACGACTCCGGCAGCCGCCGCCTGATCGACCGCGCCCTGGCCGAGCACGGCGTGGCCTACACCGTCGCGCAGGAGGTGGGCCACCCCACCACCATCTTTCGCATGCTCGATACCGGCCTGGGCATCTCCGTCATCCCCACCCTCGCCCTGCCACCCGAAGGCCTGGCCCGCCTGGCCGTGCGCCCGCTGGCGCCGCGCGTGGACCGCGAGGTCATGCTGGTGCACCGCCGCAACCGCGCCCTGTCGCCCATCGCGCAGGCCGCGTGGGACCTGGTGAAGGCCGTGGCGGCGCAGGGGCCTGCGGCGTCGTAGGCCCGGCGACGTGGCGGCCCGTCAGGGCAAAAACACTGCGGCCTCTGAGATGTAGCGCTGCAGCCCCTGCGCCAACGCGTCGAACGCGTGCTGGCAGCGCGGGCTGCCGCGCAGGTCTTCGTGCATCACCACCCAGGTATCGAGCCCCACCGAGAACTGCGCACCCAGCACACGCACAAGCTCGGGCGCGCGCCCTGCCAGCCCCACCTGGCATACCCCGATGCCACATCCGGCCCGAACCAGCGCCAACTGCGCCAGGTCGCTGTCGCTGCGCAGGGCAAACGCTTCGCGGCGCCAGGCAGGGACCACCTTGCGGGCGTTGCGCAGGAACGGCGTTTCTTCATCAAAACCGATGAGCCGGTGCTGCTGCAGGTCCGCCAGCGACTTTGGCATGCCGTGCGCCTGCAGGTAGCGCGCATGCGCGTAGAGCCCCACCTGCACCACGCCGACGCGCCGGGCGATCAGCGCCTCTTGCCGGGGCTCGGTCATGCGGATGGCGATGTCGGCCTCGCGGTGCAGCAGGTCCTGCACCTTGTTGCTCAGCGCGAGCTCTATGCACAGCGCCGGATGGTCGGCCTGGAGTTGCGCCAGGATGGGGGGCAGCACCTCCACGCCGATCACCTCGCTGGCGGTCACTCGCACCGTGCCTCTCACGCCGTCGCCGCCGCCATGGCCGCTGGCGGCCCGCACCAGGGCGGCTGCGGAATGGCCCATGGCCTCGGCATGCGGTTGCAGCGCAAGGGCCGCCTCGGTGGGCAGCAGGCCCTGTTGCGACCGGGTGAAGAGCGTGAGCCCCAGGGCCTGCTCCAGGGCTGCGATATGGCGGCCCACGGTGGGCTGGGTCACGCCCAGAGCCCGGGCCGCGCCGGAGAGCGAGCCTTCGCGCAGCACGCCGAGGTAAGAGCGGTACAGCTCCCAGCCCACGGGGCCATCCGATTTGCGCGATTCATCCGATGCTTGAGTCATACATAAATGTATAGCCTCACCTTCATTTTCAGCAATTTCCTTTTACCCTAGCCCCGCGCACACTGCCTTCATCGCAACAAGTTTTGGAGTGCACACATGGCACACGGCAACAAGGTTCTGGTCCTGGGCGCCACGGGCGGGATTGGCGGCGAGGTGGCGCGCCAGCTGCGCGATGCGGGCTGGCAGGTGGTGGCGCTGCACCGCAGTGCGCCGGCGGCGGGCGAGCAGCGTGACGGCATGGCCTGGCTGCGGGGCGACGCCATGTGCCGCGAAGACGTGCTGGCCGCCGCCGCGGGCTGCGACGTGATCGTGCACGCCGTCAACCCGCCGGGCTACCGCCGCTGGGGCGAGCTGGTGCTGCCGATGATCGACAACACCATCGCCGCCGCCACCGCCGTGGGCGCCACCGTGGTGCTGCCCGGCACGGTCTACAACTACGGGCCCGATGCCTTTCCGGTACTGCGTGAAGACGCCCCGCAGCGCCCGCTGACCCGCAAAGGCGCCGTGCGGGCGGAGCTGGAGCGGCGGCTGCAGCAGGCCACCGCGGCGCACCCGCTGACGCCTGCCACCTGCCGCGTGATCATCGTGCGGGCGGGCGACTACTTCGGCCCGCAGGTGGGCAACAGCTGGTTTGCGCAGGGCCTCGTCAAGCCGGGCCAGCCGGTGGCGGCGGTGTCGCTGCCCGGCAGCGCGGGTGTGGGCCACCAGTGGTCCTACCTGCCCGACGTGGCGCGCACCATGGTGCAGTTGATCGCGCGCCGCGCCGACCTGCCGGCGTTCGCCCCGTTCCACATGGCCGGGCACTGGGACGCGGACGGCCAGCAGATGGCGGGCGCCATCGGCCGGGCAGTGGCGGCACGCGGCGGCGCGGCGCCCAAGGTGCGTGCGTTTCCGTGGTGGCTGATCACGCTGGCGTCGCCCTTCGTGGCCACCCTGCGCGAACTGCGCGAGATGCGCTACCTGTGGCGCGAGCCGCTGCGCATGGCCAACGACCGGCTGCGGGCGGTGCTGGGCACCGAGCCCCACACGCCGCTCGATGCGGCCGTGCAGGCCACGCTGGAAGGCCTGGGCTGCCTGCCCCCTGCCGCAGAGCCCGCAGGGCAGCCCACCAAGCAGCCCACATCGGGCATCACAGCCCCAGAAACCCCGCAATCACCAGCCCGGCTTCCAGCGTGAACTGGCCTTGCGCCACCTGATCGCGCACGGTGCCCGGCGGCAGCAGGTCGAACCGCTCCACCTCGCCGTCCTGGTTGCAAGGCTCCATGCCCGCAGGCACTTCGGCGCGGAACCAGTCGATGCGTTCGAGCATGTAGCCCGCGCCGCCGCCCTCGCGGCTGGGGCGGCTGAAGTCGACATGGCCGCCGTGCTGCAGCGCGTTCAGCGCACCGACCTGCAAGCCCGCCTCTTCCCAGGTCTCGCGCGCGAGGGCCTGCGGCAGCGTGTCGGCGGCGGACACCATGCCGCCCATCAGCGTGTCCCACAGGCCCGGGTTGTTGGGCTTGGTCATGGAGCGCTTTTGCACCCACATGCGGCCATCCGGCGCCAGGCCCACCAGGTGGACCGCGCGGGTGGTGATGCCCAGCACGCGCACGGCGCCGCGCTCCACCGTGCCCACCACCTCGCCCGCCGGGTTGCACACGGCCAGCTGCTCATCGCGCCAGGGGCCGCACAGCGCGGCGTCGCGCAAGGCTGCGGCCAGCGTGTTGAGCGCATCGGTGGTGGCATCGGCCGGCCCATCGATGCACCATGCCATGGCACCCGAATGCTCCTGATTTGATAGCTGGTAGCGCTTATCCAGCAAGCGGTAGGGTCTGATTTGATTCAAAAACCCCTCCGCCACCGACCCCACCACCTGCCCCGCCACCACCAGAGCCTGGCGTGGCTTCGCAGGCGGGCGCCGGGCGGACTGCCGCGCACCCGCCACCCAGGCTTCGAACGACGGGTTCTGCACAGCGGCGTTCACAGCGTGAGGATGGTGCAGCCGGTGGTCTTGCGGGCTTCGAGGTCGCGGTGCGCCTGCTGCACGTCGGCCAGCGGGTAGCGCTGGTCGATGTGGATCTGGACCTGGCCGCTGGCCACCACCGCGAACAGGTCGTCCGCCATGGCCTGCGTGCTCTCGCGCGTGGCGATGTGGGTGAACAGCGTCTGGCGCGTGACGTAGAGCGAGCCCTTGGCGCCGAGCGAGCCGGGCGCGAACGCCGGAGCAGGGCCCGAGGCATTGCCGAAGCTGGCCATGAGGCCGAAGGGCCGCAGGCAGTCGAGGGACTTGTCCCAGGTGTCCTTGCCCACCGAGTCGTAGACCACCTTCACGCCCTTGCCGCCGGTGATCTCCTTCACGCGGGCTGCGAAGTCTTCCCGTTGATAGTTGATGGCGTGCGCCGCGCCGTTGGCCAAGGCCAGCTGGCATTTCGCGTCGGAGCCCGCCGTGCCGATGAGCTGCAGGCCCAGGGCCTTGGCCCACTGGCTGGCGATCAGGCCCACACCCCCCGCCGCCGCATGGAACAGCACGTGGTCTCCGGCCTGCAGGCCTTCCACCGGCAGCGTTTTCTTCAGCAGGTATTGCGCCGTCAGGCCCTTGAGCATCATGGCCGCACCGGTCTCGAAGCTGATGGCGTCGGGCAGCTTGCACACCGTCTTGGCGGGCATCACGCGCACTTCGCAGTAGCTGCCGGGCGGCTGGCTGGCATAGGCTGCGCGGTCGCCCGCCTTCAGGTGCGTGACGCCCTCGCCCACCGCCTCGACCACGCCGGCGCCCTCCATGCCGATGCCTGCGGGCATCTGCAGCGGGTACAGGCCCGTGCGGTGGTACACGTCGATGAAGTTCAGGCCGATGGCGTGGTGGCGGATGCGGATCTCGCCGGGGCCGGGTTCGCCCACGGTGACATCGGCCAGGTGAAGTTCTTCGGGACCGCCGTGCTGGCGGATCTGGACGGCAAGGCTCATGGACTGGGTCTCCTGGAATGGGGGATGCACAACAACGGCGGCCATCCTGCCACGAAACACGCCGCCTTGCCGCCTGCGGGCAACCGCCATCTGCCAAGGACATTGGCGCACCGGGCAGCACCGCCGGCAGCGCACCGTTACAGTGCAGCCCCATGACACAAAAACTGACGCCCGGCACGGCGGCGATGCTGGTGATTCCGCCGATGCTGTGGGCCGGCAATGCCGTGGTGGGACGGCTGGTGCACGAGCTGATTTCTCCCATCGCCCTGAACTTCATCCGCTGGGTGCTGGCCTTCGGCGTGCTGCTGCCGCTGGCCCATGGCGTGCTGCGCAAGGACAGCCCGCTGTGGCCCCACTGGCGCCGCTATGCGCTGCTGGGCCTGCTGGGCATCGGCCTGTACAACGCGTTCCAGTACATGGCGCTGCAGACCTCCACCCCCATCAACGTGACGCTGGTGGGATCGAGCATGCCGGTGTGGATGCTGGCGGTGGGCAGCCTGTTCTTCGGCATGCGCGTGACGCAGCGCCAGCTGCTGGGCGCGCTGCTGTCGATCTGCGGCGTGCTGATCGTGCTCAGCCGGGGCGAGTGGGCGCAGCTGCTGGCCTTCCGCCTGGTGCCGGGTGACCTCTTCATGATGCTGGCCACCATCTCGTGGGCCTTCTACAGCTGGATGCTGTCGCGCACCACCGAGCCCACCTCCATTCGCGGCGACTGGGCCGCCTTCCTGATGGCGCAGATGGTGTTCGGCCTCGCCTGGTCCGGCAGCTTTGCGGGCGTGGAATGGGCCGCGGGCCACACGCATGCGACCTGGGGCTGGCCGCTGGTGGCCGCGCTGGTGTTCATCGCGGTGGGGCCTGCGGTGCTGGCCTACCGCTTCTGGGGCGTGGGCGTGCAGCGCGCGGGGCCGGCGGTGGCGGGTTTCTTCGTCAACCTCACGCCGCTGTTCGCCGGCATTCTGTCGGCCGCGTTCCTGGGCGAGACGCCGCAGGTGTTTCACGGCGTGGCGTTCGCGCTCATCGTGGGCGGGATCATCGTGTCTTCACGGAAGGGTTAGCGCACTGCGCCCGCTCTTGCCCTGCCGCTGTCTGTCGCTGTCTGTCGCTGTCGCTGTTGCAGCAGCAAGGCGGCCGCTGAACCGTCCTAGCGGCGCCCTTCCGGCGATGCAACGCTCTCATCCGCGGGGCCAGGCAACGCGCCCTGGCCTGGCGCCGCAGGGGCATCGCCCGCCGCACTGCGCAGCAGCGCCTCCAGATCGCCCACCGGGCCGGGCATGCCCAGCAGGTAGCCCTGGAACAGCTGGCAGCCATAGTCCGCCAGCAAGGCTTTCTGCTCCGGGGTTTCCACGCCTTCGGCGATCACATCCAGCTCCAGGTTGCGGGCCATGCCGATGATGGTCTGCACGATCACGTCGTCGGTGTGCCGCACCCCGAGGTTGCGCACGAACGACTGGTCGATCTTGAGCTGGTCGAGCGGCAGCCGCGTGAGGTAGGCCAGCGACGAATAGCCCGTGCCGAAGTCGTCCACCGAAAAGCGCACGCCCTTGGTCTTGAGCAGGCCCATCTTGGCGATGGTGTCGTCCACGTTGTCGAGCACGAGCGACTCGGTCAGCTCGAGCTTGAGCAGGTGCGGCCGCGCGCCGGTCTCGCGCAGCACCTCGACCACGCGGGCCACGAAGTCGCGCTGGCGGAACTGCCGCGCGCTCACGTTGACCGACAGCTGCACGTGCCGCAAGCGCGCGTCGTTCTGCCACAGGGCCAGTTGCTCGCACGCGGTGCGCAGCACCCAGTGGCCCATGGGCACGATGAGCTCGCTCTCCTCGGCCACGCTGATGAAGGCCCCCGGCGCGACCAGGCCGCGCTCGGGGTGCTGCCAGCGGATCAGCGCCTCGGCGCCGACGATGCGGCCGTCCAGGTGGAACTGGGGCTGGTAATGCAAGACGAACTGGCGCCCCGTCAGCGCCAGTTGCAGGTCGCTTTCGAGCTGCGCGCGCACGCTGATCGCGATCTGCATCTGGGGGTCGAAGAAACACAGCGCATTGCGGCCCTGCGACTTGACCTGGTACATCGCGATGTCGGCCTGCTTGAGCAGGTCGACCGAGGGCTGCAGCGTGCCACCCATCAGCGTGGCGCCAATGCTGGGGGTGCTGTGGTGGGTGTGCCCGTTCAGCGAATACGGCACGTTGAGCTTGCGCAGGATCTTCTGGCCCACGCGGCGGGCATAGGCCGCCGCCTCTTCGCTGTGCAGCGACAGCTCGTGCAGCATGACCACGAACTCGTCGCCGCCCAGCCGGGCCACGGTGTCCTCGCGGCGCACGCAGGTCTTCAGGCGCTCGGCGACCTGGCGCAGCAGCATGTCGCCCACTTCGTGGCCCAGCGTGTCGTTCAGCGTCTTGAAGTGGTCCAGGTCCAGGAACAGCAGCGCACCGTACTGGCCGCTGCGCACGCTGGCGGCAATCACCTGCTGCATGCGGTCCATCAGCAGGCGGCGGTTGGGCAGGTTGGTCAGCGGGTCGTAGAACGCCAGGCTCTCGATCTCTGCACTCGCGCGGCGCAGGGCCGTCACGTCGTGGTAGGTGATCACCAGGCCGCCTTCGGGCGTGGGGCGCTCGGTGATCTGGATGGTGCGCCCGTTGGGCAGCACCTGCTCGTGCGGCTCCAGGTGCTGGTTCTGCTTGAGCAGGCGCAGCTCCACCCAGCGCATGCGCTCTTCGTCGCTGGCCCGCGGCATGTGGTGCTTGGAGGTCTCCTCCATCACGCGCCGAAACGGCACCGTGGGCGCCATCACGTTGCGCATCCACGGAAAGATCTCTTCGAAGCGGCTGTTCCACTGCACCACGCGGTGCTGCGCGTCGAGCAGCAGGAAGCCGCTCACCATGGATTCGAGCGCCTGGTCCAGCGTGGCCTTGGACTGCGCAATCGCCATGCGCGCCTGCGACAGGCGGTCCAGGTAGCGCAGCGCCAGCCAGCCGGCGGTCAGGATCATGGCGGCGAACAGCAGGCCCGTGAGGCCGATGGCATTGCGCTGCTGGCGCCAGCCTGCCAGCGCGTCGCTGCGCGGCACGCTGGCTGAAATGCGCAGGTCCTGGTACAGGATGGGGCGGTAGACGACGAACGCGGGCTCGCCGCTCAGGCGGGCCGGGGCGCTCCACGATGGGCCTTCGGCCGCCAGCATCTGCAGCGGCGGGCTCAGCGTGGGCGGCAGGTTCTCTTCGCGGTGGGGCACGCTCAGCAGCAGTTGCCCGGTGGCACGCTCCAGCGTGACCTGCAGGCCGCTGATGTCCACGCCCTGGACCAGCACCGAGCTGAGCGCGCTCACCGGCAGCTCGGCAATGGCGATCACGCGGGCGCTGTCGGCCATGCGCAGGTGGCGCGCGAAGTACAGCACGCGCTCGGCCGTGGCAAAGCTCACCACCGGCGGGCTGATCACGAGCGTGGAGACGGGCTGCTTGAGCACCGACTCCAGAAAGCCCACGGGCAGCTGCACCGCCAGCGCACTGCCCGCCGCGTCGGACGACGCGATGATCTTGCCCTGGGCATCCATCAGCGCCACGTAGCGCACCATCAGGTTCTGCCGGGCCGAGCTGCGCAGCCGCTGGCTGGCCGCGTCCGGGTCGATCCAGTCGCTCATCGCGCCCGACAGGCCCAGCAGTTCGTCCAGGCTCGCCAGCAGCACATCGACGGAGAGCAGTGACCGGTTGAGCGCCGCCTCGGCCCCGGCGACGAAACGGGTGGCCTGCGCCGCGTTGTCGTCCAGCGCCACCTGGCGTGCGTTCCACACCAGGGCGGCCGACACCAGCGCCACGGCGCCCATGAACACCGCCACTGCGGCCCATACGAAGGCTCTGATGCGAAGCGGGGTGGTGGACTCGCTCATTCAGTACGTGCGCCGACGCAGATGCCTGCACATCCCTGTCGCACCCATGGCAGGGGTGTCTGGCCGGTTGCTGCGTGGGGGCGCCAGCGGGTCATGGCTTTGCAGGCGCCGCCGTCATGCCCCGCACGGGGCCGATGGTCTGGTTCCACACCTGGGCGCAACGCGCGCCGCAGCGCTGCACCCACCGCGGCAGCACGGTGGAGGCCAGGATCTCCTGCCGGCTGCGCTCGTCCTGCGGCGACACGGGCACCACCACCATGCTGCCCTTGCGGCCACCCACGCACGCGGGCGCACCGCGGTTGCAGGCCATGCCGTTCAAGGTCTCGCGCTCGGACTCGTCCCAGATCGCGGCTTCGAGCCGCGGCAGCTCGCGCCGCAGCAGCGCCCGCAGGTCGGGCGGCAGGGCCTCCCACGCGGCCTGGTTGGCGCCGAAGATTGCCAGGCCCCAGGTGACGGGCAGCGCATGCACATGCGAGGTGACCGTGGGCAGGCCCAGCGTGTTGCCGGACATGGTGCCGGTGATCGCGCACTCGGTGTTGCCCGCCGTCAGGCTGGGCATGATCTGCGCAAAGCCGGTGAGCACCGGCACCCCGCCCAGCGCGCCGACAAAGTCGGCCTGGGTGGACGACGACACGCGTGTGCGCCGGCCGGCCAGGTCGGCCAGTGTGCGCAGCGGCTTCTTGCAGAACACCACCTGCGCGGGGTAGACGTACACGGCCAGCGCCTCCACGCCATGCTGGTCGCGCAGGGCCTTTTCAAGGTAGGGGCGAAAGGCGTTGAGCGTGGACTTGAGCGTGGCGATGTCGGGGTTGAGCCCCGCCAGGTCGGGCGCGGTGTACTCGGGGTACTGGGCGGTGAAGGAGCTCATCAGCGTGGTGCCGAACGGCACGACGCCCAGCTGCAGCAGCCGCAGCATTTCGGCCCCGGGCACGCCCGCGCGGTCGAACGGCACGATCTCGGCCTCGAACCTGCCGCCGCTCAGGCGCGACAGCTCCTTGCTCCAGAAAGGCTCTTCCTGCCGCGTGTACTGGTTGATGCCTGCCAGCCCGCCCACGATGCGCAGCCGGTAGGGTGTGGCGGCGCTCTCCGCCGCAGGCGCGGCGCTTTGCGCGCCGGCTTGGGGCAGGCAGCACAGCGCGGCCAGTGCAAGACTGGTGAGCGCAGTGCGAAGGCGAGGACGATGGGTCAGGAGAGGCCTTGATTGCATGGCAAGTGACAGGCCGCCATTCTTCACCAAGTTTTTCCACCTGACGAAAAGTTTGTCGGCAAAAAGCCACGGGGACAATACGTACCGCCCCACGAACCCGCCGGGGCGGCAGCCACCCTGTTTATATCAATCCTTGGCGGCGCCTGGCCTCGGCAGAAGCCCCACTGCCGGCACAGGGGCCTGCAGTGCGCTGTGTAAAGTTTGCGCTCAGAAGGTGCCGGGGTAGGCACCGCCATCGGCCAGCACGTTCTGGCCGGTCATGTAGCCTGCCTGCTGGCTGCACAGGAAGGCGCAGATGGCGCCGAACTCCTGCGCCGTGCCGTAGCGCCCGGCAGGGATCTGCGCCTGCTGCGCGGTGCGCAATTCGTCCACGCTCTTGCCGGCCTTGGTGGCGGCAGCATTCACGGTGGCCGCGAGCCGGTCGGTGTCGAACTTGCCCGGCAGCAGGTTGTTGATGGTCACGCCGCGCGCGGCGATCTTGCTGCGCGAGACCCCCGCCACGAAGCCTGTGAGCCCGCTGCGCGCGCCGTTGGACAGCCCGAGGATGTCGATGGGCGCCTTCACCGCGCTGGAGGTGATGTTGACGATGCGGCCGAAGCCGCGGGCGGCCATGCCGTCCACCGTGGCCTGGATGAGTTCGATGGGCGTGAGCATGTTGGCATCCACCGCCTTGATCCACGCGTCGCGGTTCCAGTCGCGGAAGTCGCCGGTGGGCGGGCCGCCGGCATTCGTCACCACGATGTCGAAGTCCCGGCCGGGGCCGCCTGCCGCCGCGAACACGGCCTGGCGCCCCTCGGGGGTGGTGATGTCCGCCGCCACGGCGATCACTTGCGGGGCTTTCTTGCCGCTCGCGCTTGCTGCACTGGCGCCTTCAGCTATCAATTGAGTAGCAGCCTGCGCCAGGGCGTCCGCGTTGCGCGCGTTGATGACCACGTTCACGCCCTCCTGCACCAATGCCAGCGCGCTGCCGTAGCCCAAGCCCTTGCTGGCGCCGCACACCAGCGCCCATTTGCCTGCAATACCCAAATCCATAACAATCTCCCAGTTGCATACTGATACACATAAAACGCTCGGCAAATCATAAATGGAAGGCCCCACCATGAAATGGCTGTACCGCGGAGCCCTTGCCCTGTGGCTGGCATCGGCAGCATGGAGCTTGACAGGCGTTGCGCATGCGCAAGAAACCGCCGTGGTCAAGCGTGCCACCCAGTTGCGCGACACCCCGGCGGACACCGGCGCCAGCGTGGCGCCGCTGGACGCCAACACTGTGGTGACGCGCGGC
The DNA here is from genome assembly GCF_001424425.1 of Acidovorax sp. Leaf191. Lineage (GTDB taxonomy): Bacteria > Pseudomonadota > Gammaproteobacteria > Burkholderiales > Burkholderiaceae_C > Acidovorax. The sequence goes on along the minus strand of NZ_LMPT01000012.1, from coordinate 551,888 downwards.
ACCGAGCGCAAGGGCGCGTGGACCAAGGTCAGCACCCCGCAGGGCGCGACCGGCTGGGTGCACATGTTCGATCTCGGCCCGCAATCGGGCTCCGCCGCGGCCAGCAACAATGCCGCCACCAGCGGCCTGCGCAGCGTGGGCACCCTGTTCGGCGGCAACAGCGGCTCCAGCACCACGGCCACCTCCACCGTCGGCATCCGCGGCCTGGGCGCTGAAGACATCGCCAACGCGCAGCCCAACCCCGCCGCCGTCACCCAGGCCGAGGCCCTGCGGGTGAATGCAGACCAGGCGCGTCAGTTCGCCTCCAGCGCATCGCTGCAGCCGCGCACGGTGCCCGTGCTGGCTGCGCCTGCACGTCCCACGTCGTCGGGCACGGGGGCCACGGGCTCATCGTCCAACCCGTCGGACCCCAACTTCAGCCCCAACTGAGGAGTGCCGCCATGCCATCGAACCTTCGACTGACCCACCGGCGGCTGGCTGCGGCGTGTGCCGCGGCCGCGCTCGCCCTGGTGCCCGCCACCGGGCAGAGCCAGAACGTGATGAACATGCTGCTGGGCGCCGTGACCGGCGGTGGCAATGCGGGCAAAGGCGATGACCTCGTCAGCCTGTTGACCCGCTCGGTCGAGAGCATCGACGAGCCCCGCGAGATCGAGATCGGCCGGCAACTGGCCGCCGTGCTGCTGGGCAGCAAGCCGCTGCATCCGGACATGGCGCTGCAGCGCTACGTGAACCAGCTCGGCCGCTGGATCAGCCTGCAGTCCGAGCGCCCCAACCTGCCCTGGACCTTCGTGGTGCTGGACGATGCCGGCTACAACGCCTTCGCAGCGCCCGGCGGCTATGTCTTCGTGACCAAGGGGCTCATCGACCGGTGCGCCGATGAAGCCGAGCTGGCCGGCATCCTGGCGCATGAAATCACCCACGTGACGGCCAAGCACCATCTGCATGCGATGCGCAAGACCGCGCAATCGGGCATGTTCACGCAGCTGGTGGCATCGCAGATCAAGACGAACGCCGTGGGCAACATGGTGGCCTCGCAGTTCCTGGCGCTGGGCCGCAACCTGTACGCGCGCGGCCTGGACCAGGCCGACGAATACGATGCCGACCGCACCGGCGTGGCGCTGGCCACCCGCGCGGGCTTCGACCCGTACGGGCTGGTGGCGGTGCTGCAGCAGCTGCGGACGGCCGCGCCCGACAACCCCATGTTCACGCTGGCCCTGGCGACCCACCCGCCAGCACAGGCCCGCCTGGAGCAGCTGGAGCTGGCCATGGGCAAGAACCTGGAAAGCTTCTCGGGCGCCGCCCCCATGACCGTGGCCCAGCGCGTGCACCCCAAGCCCGCAGCCGCTGCCGCGCCCAGCGCAGCACCTGCCGCCACGCCGGCACGGAAACCCGCGCCACCGCCCAAGAAAAAAGCGTCGTGATGCAGGGCAGACGGGCCTCGGGTCGGCCGAGGTCGCCCGCGGCCGCAGCGATGCCGCAACCAAACAGGGGCCGCGTGCGGCCCCTTGTGCACGAAGCACCTGCCGTGAAACGATTGCCCGCGCGGCTCACCGGCCAGCCGCAGGCTGCCGCGCCGCACGGCTGAACAGGAAGATCCCCACCACCACCAGCGCCGTCCCCGCGGCGATCCACAGGGTGAAAGGCTCCCCCAGGATCCAGATGCCCATGAAGATGGTGGACAAGGGTCCGACCAGGCCCGCCTGGGCTGCCGTGCCAGCGCCGATGCGCTCGATGGCCATCATCACCATCAGCACGGGGGCTGCGGTGCACAGCGTGGCGTTGAGCACCGACAGCCAGATCACCTCGGGCGCCACCAGCGCGGCGCTCAGCGGCCGCAGCGCAGCGAACTGCACCAGGCACAGCAGGCACGCCACCGTGGTGGCCAGGCCCACCAGCCGCAGCGAGCCCAGGCGCTGCACCATCTCGCCGCTGTAGACCAGGTAGATGGCGTAGCTCGCCGCGCTCAGGAACACCAGCAGCGCGCCCCAGGCCACGTTCGTGCCCTGCAGGTTGGCCTCCAGCCCGAACACCAGCACCACGCCGCAGTAGCTGATGAGCATGGCCACCGCCTGCGCCCACCGGATGCGGCGGCCGTACAGCGCCCAGCCCAGCATCATCACCAGCGTGGGGTTGAGGTACAGGATGAGCCGCTCCAGGCTGGCGCTGATGTACGCCAGGCCGGCAAAGTCGAGAAAGCTCGCCAGGTAATAGCCGGTGAAGCCCAGGCCCAGCACACCCAGCCAGTCCTTGCGGGTCAGCGGCGCCTTGCCGCGGCTGGCCCACCAGGCCATCACGGCGAAGATGGGCAGCGCGAACAGCATGCGGTACATGATGAGCGTGACCGCATCGACCCCGTAGCGGTAGGCCAGCTTGACGATGATGGCCTTGCCGCTGAAGGCGATCGAGCCGAGCAGCGCCAATGCGAAGCCCGCTGCTACATTTTTAGTAGCTATCGGCGTGTGTGGAGAGCGCGGTAGGGCCACTTTTTATGCATATCCTTGAGCAAAGGGGTCTGGGGGCACAGCGGGCGACACCGGCCTAGTACCCGGCCGCCTGGCCATCGCGCCGCGGGTCGCTGGCGGCCACGTAGCCGTGCACCTTGGGGTCGCCCATGCGCCAGATGAACTGGCCGGCGCCGAAGTCCTGGTAGGACCCCTGCATCGCCTCCAGGCGGTGCCCCAGGCCTTCGAGCCCCTGCACCGTGGCGGCAGGCATGTCCTGCTCCACATTGATGCCCAGGCCCGCATTGAAGCGCCAGCGCGGCGCATCGCACGCGGTCTGCGGGTTCTGTCCGTAGTCGAGCATGCGCACCAGCGTCTGCAGGTGGCCCTGGGGCTGCATGTTGGCGCCCATCACGCCATAGCTCATCACGGGCTGGCCGTCTTTGGTAAGAAAGGCCGGGATGATGGTGTGGAACGGCCGCTTGCCCGGCGCCACCAGGTTGGCCGGGTTGCGGGCGGAGCGGTCGGTGCTGAAGGCCTGGCCGCGGTTTTGCAGGCTGATGCCGAACGTGGGCTCGACGCAGCCCGACCCGAAGCCCATGTAGTTGCTCTGGATGAAGCTGACCATCATGCCGTTCTCGTCCGCTGCCGTGAGGTAGATGGTGCCGCCCTTGACCGGGTTGCCAGCACCGAAATCCTGCGCCTTGTTCATGTCGATGAGTCTGGCACGGGATGCGAGGTAGGCGTCATCGAGCATCTGCGCAGGCGTCACCTCCATCGACGATGGCTCGGCCACGTATCGGTACACGTCGGCGAAGGCGAGCTTCATCGCCTCGATCTGCAGGTGCTGGGATGCGGCGCTGTCCACCGGCAGGCTGGCCACGTCGAACTGGTCGAGGATGCCCAGCGCGATCAGGGCCGCGATGCCCTGCCCGTTGGGCGGAATCTCGTGCAGCGTGTAGCCGCGGTAGTTGCGTGCGATGGGCGCGACCCACTCCGGCTGGTGCGCGGCGAAGTCCGCCAGCGTGTGGCTGCCGCCGTGGGCCTGCGAGAACGCGACCAGGGCCTGTGCGATCTCGCCGGTGTAGAACGCCTGGCCGCGTGTCGCCCCGATGGCGCGCAGCGCGCGGGCCGCGGCCTGGAACTGGAACAGCTCTCCCACCTGCGGCGCGCGGCCCCAGGGCATGAAGCTCTGCGCAAAGCCTGGCTGGGCCTGCAGCTCATCGACCGCCGCCGCCCATTTCTGCTGCACGACCACCGGCACCAGGTAGCCGCGCTCGGCGATCTCGGCGGCCGGCTCCATCAGGTCGGCAAAAGGCAGCTTGCCAAAACGCGCGGACAAGGCCGCCCAGGCACTGACCGCACCGGGCACGGTGACGGTGTCCATGCCGCGTGTGGGTGGCGTTGCCTGGCCCTGACCGTAGCGCTGGTGAAAGTACTCCGGCGTCCACGCCGCCGGCGCACGCCCCGACGCGTTGAGCCCGTGCAATGCCTGGCCGTCCCACAGAATGCAGAACGCATCGCTGCCGATCCCGTTGCTCACCGGCTCGCAGACCGTCATGGCGGCGGCAGCCGCCACGGCAGCATCGACCGCGTTGCCGCCCTGCTGCAGCACGCGCAGCCCGGCCTGTGCAGCCAGCGGATGCGAGGTGGAAACCACATTGCGCGCAAACACCGGCAAGCGGGTGCTGGCATAGGAGGGGGTGTAGCTGAACGGCATCGGAACATTATGGGCCGATGGGCGGGCGGGGCGCTCGGTGACGAGATTCGCTAAAGCCGCGCGTATCCATCATCCATGTCCGCCAATGCAGTGCGCGCTGCGTCTCGCTATGGGCATGCGCACGCCGCATTGTTCAGTCTCACAACTATGATGGTTGTTTGACGCCAGAAGCGACCCTTCAGCCTTGCTCTGTTCAGAGGCAACTTGGACAAAGAACTTCTCCAAAACATCGGCGCCGCGCTCGCGGAAATTCGCCCAATGGCGGCCCAGGCTTTCGTTCCTGCGTTGAGCATTGAGCGCCAATTGGCGTGGTGTCGAAATTTCGTTCTGGACTGGCCGCGCGAAGACCCGCCGGGTCGGTTTTCCATGGGCCTTATTGCCGTGCGCGAGTTCGATATGTACGGAGACCGGCCAGAGCTGGCCGCTCTTGTCAGCGATGTTGAGCGCTTGGTAGAGGCAAAGATCCAGACTCATTCTTGTGCGCAGAATACGAGCGGGCATTCCCTTGAGCCACGCGATAGTTCAGCAAGTTAGTCCATGGCTACAAGCCTGCCTCGCGGTCACCATCATCGCGCCATGGGGAGAAAGTTGCACCAAGGGCTATGACCGCCGAGTCAACGGCCCTTGCAAGCACTCGCAGCCGTTGCCACCATGGCGAAAACCGGCCAGGAGCAGCCGGTGGCAGTAAAAGAAGTCAGACGCTCAACGCAGAGGTCAGCGGCCGCCGGGGACGGTCGATGCCCCCAAACGTTAGAACTCATTTGCGCGCTTTTGAGTAACTTGCCACCACACATATGCAGCCGCTTCATATAGCCAGATTGCTAGCACGACCGGACCAACGAGCCCCACGAGTGCTGGCAAGGCAAAAGAGTCGATCGAAGCCAGTGCGACAATAAACACAGCGACCTGCGCCAGGATCGGCGCCAGCAGCCGCCCGGGTTGCACACCTGTCAGCCGTCTGCGATATGCACGTGTTGTAAGGAATGCAGTCTTAAGGGCAGCCCCAAGAACGAGCAGCTCTAGGATCCACCATCCGATCATCCGCGCCAGCGTCCACCGCTCTTGACTCACCCATTCCTTTCGCAGTTGATCTAGATTTGTCCCGTCATCAAGCTCTTTGACTAACAGGCGAAGCGCCATGAATTGCTGAGCGTCAAACGCATCTGCCAACTCGGTAGCAGTCACCGGCGGGGAGCCGTAGTAGCGGTGAACGAGCGTAATTTCATAGGTACCAGCCCGCAATGGCCGATCCAGATGCTGCAGCAATATCGACTGAACATCGGGGGGCACCGATTCGACAATGAGTCGCCGGGCGCAAGCTCCGGCAGCGCCCGCTTCTCTTGCGCGAAATTCCGCCGCGCACTGCTGCACATCGCAACGTAAGAAGAACTTGTCGCTAAGGCCATGGCATGAAAGCGCTCTGGCAGATGATGGAGCGAGGCTGCACAGCCATACGAGTGCGATTGAGCATATGCTATGAACTGCACTAAGGCCGGACATGAGTGTTGACTTTCGAGGCAAGGCGAAAACGCCTGCGAAGTGGCCCTGCAGCAGGGGGCATGATGAGCATAGCCTAGGAGCGCTGGACTGCCTTGCCCTTGGCCTCGCCTCGACCGAGGTACTCCGCGCACGGCACCGCTCTACTCGGGCAGCACGAATCGCAACGCCACCTCGGGGCCATCAAGCCCCCGACTCCCCGTGCTTCTTGAAGATCCGGTGGTGCAGCCTGCGCAGCGACCACCACACGGCCAGCGCCACCAGGGGTATCGCAATCGCCGCGGTGGTCTCCGCAGACAACGGCCATCCCAGCTTCTGCGCCCCCTTGGCCAGGTAGCTCACCAACCCGACGATGTAGTACGTGATGGCGGCCACCGAGAGGCCTTCCACCGTGGACTGCATCTTGAGCTGCAGGTCCTGCCGGTGGTTCATGGTGGTCAGCAGCGCCTGGCTGCTTTGCTGCTGCTCGATCTCCACGCGGGTGCGCAGCAGGTTGCTCATGCGCGAGACGCGTTGCGACAGTGCGTCCTGCCGGCGGGCGGCCCATTCGCAGGTGCTGCGTGCGGGCGTGAGGCGCCGGTCCATGAATTCGCGGATGGTCTGCATGCCCGCCAGGCGGGACTCGGCGATGTCCTGGATGCGGCGGTCCAGCAGTTCGAAGTACGCGCTGCTCGCCGAAAACCGCGAGTGCGTGGCGGCGTACTGGCTCTCTACCTGCCCGGCCAGGCGGGTCAGGCGGTCGAGCAGCACAGGTTCCGCATCGCGGTTGGCGGTGCGAATGGCGTCGGCCAGTTCGGCCAACTCGCGCTCGGCAAAGGCCAGCACGCTGGCGGCCTCGCGGGCTGCGGGCAGGCCCAGCAGCGCGGCCATGCGGTAGGTCTCGATCTCCAGCAGGCGCTGCACCAGACGCCCCAGGCGGCGGGGTGTCATGCCGCCCGCCAGCAGCACCATGCGCGAGAAGCCGTCGGCATGGATGGCGAAGTCGGTATACACCTCGCCATGGCCATCGGCCACGGTAGACGCCACCAGGGTGTCTTCATGCAGCACATGCTTGACGAGCGAGCCCGAGCCGAAGGCGTGCGTGGGCAGCACCCACAGGTTCAGACTGCACAGGCATTGCCCGGGCAATGCCGCCAGCCAGTCCTGCGGGACGGCAGCAGCGGCGCTGGCGGGCTCCCGCTCGCCAAAGGCGTCGATGGGGGTGGGTACGGTGAAGGTCCAGGAGACGAACTCGGTGTGCATCTCCCAGCGCAGGCGGTAGGCGCCCAGGTCGATCCGCAGGTGGGTGGTGTGCTCCCCCGGCGGCGCCAGATGGTGGTCGCGCAGCAGGGCTGCCACATGGGCACGGCTGGCCTCGCGGCCGGCAGCGTTGGCCAGCATCACGACGTGGGCGATGGCCAGCGGCGCCGTCATCGACTCGGGCGGGCGGGCGTGAATCTCGTTGTGCAGCAAGGCCCGGTGGGGATGCTGTGTGACGTGCAGTGGTGTGGACATGCGTGCGGACCTCTGCCCCGATTGTGCTGGTCCGCAGCGCCCGCCCCGTTGGCGGCTCGCCAAAAAACAACGGCACCCGAAGGTGCCGTTGTCGTGGAGTCGATGAGAAGAAAGGCGGTGGTCAGTCTTCCACGAACGCTTCTTCGCGCTTGTTCTTCACGGCGGGCAGCAGCACGATGATAAGCAGCAGGGCCGCAGCCGCCAGCAGGCCGGCAGACAGCGGTCGCGTGACGAACACGCTCCAGTCGCCACGCGACAGCAGCAGCGCACGGCGCAGGTTTTCTTCCATCATCGGGCCCAGGATGAAGCCCAGCAGCAGGGGTGCTGGCTCCGTGCCCAGCTTGTGGAAGATGTAGCCGATCAGACCGAAGATACCCACCATCCAGATGTCGAAGGTGTTGTTGTTGGTCGAGTACACACCCACCGCGCAGAACAGCACGATGGAGGGGTACAGCCAGCGGTAAGGCACCGTGAGCAGCTTGATCCAGATGCCGATCAGCGGCAGGTTCAGGATCACCAGCATGGCGTTGCCGATCCACATCGAGGCGATCAGACCCCAGAAGAGTTCCGGGTTGCTGGTCATCACCTGGGGACCAGGCTGGATGTTGTGGATCGTCATCGCACCCACCATCAGCGCCATCACGGCGTTGGGTGGAATGCCCAGCGTCAGCAGTGGGATGAACGAGGTTTGCGAACCTGCATTGTTGGCCGACTCGGGAGCCGCCACGCCGCGGATGTTGCCTTGGCCGAACGGCACTTCGCCGGGCTTGAGCTTGGTCTTCTTCTCGACCGTGTAGGCAGCGAACGCAGCCAGCAGTGCGCCACCGCCGGGCAAGATACCCAGGGCAGCACCCAGGGCCGTACCACGCAGCACTGCGGGGATCATGCGCTTGAAATCTTCCTTCGTCGGGAACAGGCCATGCACCTTGGCTGTGAAGACTTCGCGGTCGTCGTCAGGACGGGCCAGGTTGGCGATGATTTCACCGTAGCCGAACACGCCCATGGCGATGGTCACGAAGCCGATGCCGTCGGTCAGTTCAGGGATGTCGAAGCTGAAACGGGCGACGCCCGAGTTCACGTCGGTACCCACCAGGCCCATCAGCAGGCCCAGCACGATCATGGCCACCGCCTTGAGCAGCGAACCCGAGGCCAGCACCACGGCGCCGATCAGGCCCAGCACCATCAGCGAGAAGTACTCGGCAGGGCCGAACTTGAAGGCCACTTCGGTCAGCGGAGGCGCAAAGGCCGCCAGGATCAGCGTGCCCACGCAACCAGCGAAGAACGAGCCCAGGCCCGCCGCCGCCAGCGCCGGCCCCGCTCGGCCTTTTCGGGCCATCTGGTAGCCGTCGATCACGGTCACCACCGAGGACGATTCACCTGGCAGGTTGACCAGAATGGCGGTGGTGGAGCCACCGTATTGCGCGCCGTAATAGATACCGGCCAGCATGATCAGCGCGGCCACGGGGGGCAGCGCGTAGGTGGCAGGCAGCAGCATGGCGATGGTGGCCACGGGGCCGATGCCAGGCAGCACGCCGATCAGCGTGCCCAGCAGGCAGCCGACAAAGCAGTAGATGAGGTTCTGGAACGTGAAAGCCACGCCAAAACCCAGCGAGAGGTTGTTGATCAAATCCATGGTCGGTGCTCCTGCTCAACCCGTGATGAAACTCGGCCACACAGGGAACTGCAGCTTGAGCGCCCAGACGAATGCCACGTAGCTGCCGACGGCAAGCACGGTGGCCAGCACGAACACAGCCTTGGCGTTGAACTCATTGCCAGCCAGGCTGGAGATGAAGGTCAGCGCATAGATGCCCACGATGAGGCCCATCGCCGGGATGCCCAGGCTGGGCAGGCCGCCGAGCAGGATGCCGAAGGCGAAGTTGGCAGCGAGGATGAAGAACAGCGGCTTCCAGGCCCACTTGCCGATCTTGTCGCCGTCCTGCGTCTCCACCGTGGTGGCTTTGAAGGTGATGGCAGACCCGATGAGGGCCAGCAGGATCCCCAGCAGCAGCGGGAAGTAGCCCGGGCCCATGCGTGCGCCGTTGCCGACGTTGTACGTGGTGGCTCCCCACGCAAACGCCACACCGATACCCATGAACATGAGGCCGGCAAAGAAGTCTTTTTGACTCTTGATTTTCACATTTGTCTCCTAGGCGGAAATCTTGACTGCGCGATTGTGAGTGCAAGCGCGGCCCGTGCGGATGTGGATTCCACCTACATCCGGTAACGCACTGCATGCCGCCACGGCAGCGGCAGCCCGGCAGTCGCCCGGGAGACAGGCTGCCCGCTACTCCGCTACTCCAGGGGAGGCGTGGCGGTGAGCACCTCTTCGAGCGTGGTGAGCCCCTCGGCCACCCGCAGCGCACCGGCCAGGCGCAGCGGGCGCATGCCGTCCTGCACGGCCTGGCGGCGCAGCATGTCGATGGAGGGCGCCTGGTTGATTTTTTCTTTCAATGCCTCGCTCACCGTGAGCAGCTCGTACAGGCCCATGCGCCCGCGGAAACCGCTCATCCGGCAGTCCACGCAGCCCACGGGCTTGTAGGGCTGGTAGCCGCCGCTGAGCTTCCAGGGCTTGACGGCACCCATCAGCACTTCGCGGTCCGACGTATCGTCCTTTTGCTTGCACTGCTTGCACAGCGTGCGCACCAGGCGCTGGGCGAGCACCCCCAGGATCGTGGCGTTGAGCAGGTACGGCGGCACGCCCAGCTCCATCAGCCGCGTGATGGCCGATGGCGCGTCGTTGGTGTGCAAGGTCGAGAACACCAGGTGGCCGGTGAGGGCCGCCTGCACCGCCATTTCGGCCGTTTCGAGGTCGCGGATTTCACCCACCATGATGATGTCCGGGTCCTGGCGCATCAGCGCGCGCAGGCCTTCGGCGAAGTTGAAGTCGAGCTGCGGCTGCACCTGCGTCTGGTTGAAGCTGGGCTCGATCATTTCGATCGGGTCTTCCACCGTGCTCACGTTGACTTCTTCGGTGGCCACGCGCTTGAGCGTGGAGTACAGCGTGGTGGTCTTGCCCGAGCCGGTGGGCCCGGTCACCAGGATGATGCCGTGCGGGCGCTTGACCAGGTCCTCCCACCGCTGGGCGTCGTGCGGCGCAAAGCCCAGTGCGTCCAGGTCCTTGACCGCGTTGTCGGGGTCGAAGATCCGCATCACCATCTTCTCGCCGAACGCGGTGGGCAGCGTCGACAGGCGCATTTCCACCTCGTCGCCGCGCTGGTTGCGCGTCTTGATGCGGCCGTCCTGCGGGCGGCGCTTTTCCACCACGTCGATGCGGCCCAGCAGCTTGATGCGCGAGATCATGGCGTTGTGCACGCCCATGGGCATCTGGTAGACGGGGTGCAGCACGCCATCGATGCGAAAGCGGATCACGCCCTGCTCGCGGCGGGGCTCCAGGTGGATGTCGCTGGCGCGCTGGTCGAACGCGTACTGCCAGAGCCAGTCCACCACCTTGACCACGCCCTGGTCGTTGGCATCGAGCTGCTTGTTGCTCTTGCCCAGCTCGACCAGTTGCTCGAAGCTGCTGCCGCCCCCTGCCCCTCCGGCCTTCTGGGCTGCACGCACTGACTTGGCCAGCGCAAAGAACTCGGCCGTGAACCGGTGGATGTCGGCCGGATTGGCGACCACCCGGCGCACCGACCGCCGCGACTGGCGCTCCACCTCGGCGACCCAGTCGTCGATGAAGGGCTCGGCGGTGGCCACCACGACTTCCTTGGAGGTCACCTGAACCGGCAGCACCTTGTGGCGCTCGGCATAGGTGGCACTCATGGTGTCGGCCACGCGGCCCACATCCACCTTGAGCGGGTCGATCCGCAGGTAGGGCAGCCCGGCCCGCCGGGCCAGGTATTCGGACAGCGCCTCGATGTCCAGCGGCTTGCCGTCCGACGCGCGCTCCATCGCCACATTGGCCAGGCGCACCAGCGCATGCTGGGAGCTCTCGGCCTGCGAGCAGCGCGCGATGGTGCGCTGGGCCTCCTCGCGGGTGATGACCTTGTCTTCGCTCAACCACTGCACCATGCGCCGCCAGTCCACCGGGCCGGCGTAAGGCGCCGCTGCTGCGCGCTCGGTGGAAACTTCTGCAACATTCGTCATCGGAGACCTTTCAGTGTGCGTACACGTTCTCTGCGCCATCTGCGGCCATCTGCGCTGTCTGCGCTGTCTGCGCTTGCCACGCCCTGCATGAATGCAGCGCCTTTCAGCCCGCCACGGGCTTGAAAGCCCGCAGCCATTTCGCCGTGGGCAGGTCCCAGCGCGCCTGGATCGCCTCGGCCCGCGCCGCCAGTTCGGTGCGCTTGGGGCGCGTCGGGGTGCGCTGGGCCAGCACCACGGTATTGCCCTCCCGCGTGGGCTTGAAGGACCACAGCGCGTCTTCGCCGAAGGCCTGCGCCATGCTCTGCAGGCTGCGGTCGTAGCTGGAGGCACGGCCAAACAGGTTGACGGTCATGCTGCCAGTATCCGTCAGCAGCGCGCGGCAGTCGGCATAGAAGTCCGCACTGTCGAGCACCGGCGCTGCCGCATCGTGGTCATACAGGTCCACCGCCAGCGCATCCACGGTGCCCAACCACATCGGGTTGCGGATTTCCTGGGCCGCATCGGCCAGCACCACGCGCAGCTTGGGGCCGTCGGGCGGCAGCTTGAACCACTGCCGGCACACGGCCACCACCTGGGGGTTGAGCTCGATGGCGGTGCTGCAGATGCGCAGCTTCTTGTGGCAGAACTTGGTGATGGCGCCCGCCCCCAGGCCCAGCTGCATGGCGTGCCCCTTGGAGACCTGCGCGGGGTCGGCAAACAACAGCCAGGCCATCATGCGCTGCACGTACTCCAGCTCCAGCACGAACGGCTCGGACACACGCATGGAGCCCTGGATCCAGGGCGTGCCCAGGTGAAGGTGCCGCACCTCGCCGTCGTCGGAGACGCTGACTTCGGGCAGTTCTTGGGGAGTGTTCTTTTTTCGGGTCATTCAGGTCAGTCAAGCAGCCCGTGGGCGGACATCAGTTCGCCCCAGGCCGCCAATTTACGGTCAAAGCTCCAGGAGGCATTGGCGGGGCTGGTCGACGGCAGCCGCACCGCGTCTATCCGCGTCGGGTGCGCCGATTCCAGGCTGGCCAGCGCCGCGGGCGCGTGCCGAAAGCTCTCGGCGCCGTTGTGGGCCAGCGCAGCCAGGCGGGGGCACTGGCCGTGCAGGCGCGCGAAGTCGTTGACGCGGGCGTTGCGGATGGCGGTGTCCAGGCTGCCCTCGCGCTCGCAGCTTTCGTACACGTCCCACAGCCCCAGCCGCCGCGCCAGCAGCCAGTCGCAGCGCTGCGCATAGTGGTCCGCCCCTGCAGGCGGCAGCGGGTGCTGGGGCCACAGCGCCTGCAGGATCTTCCAGAAGTGGTTTTGCGGGTGGGCGTAGTACTGGCGCAGCCGCAGCGAGGCCGCGCCTGGAAAGCTGCCCAGTACCAGCACCACGGTTTCTGCAGACGCCACAGGCGGCAGTCCCTGCCACCGGGGGGTGGCAGAGGTGGGCGCGGGGTGCGGCGCTTGGACGTCAGGCATGGGCCGATTCTGGACCTAAACCGCGCAGGGGCCCGGGCAGGCCTGTAAAAAAGATAGCTGTAAACCGTGCACCACACTGTGCAAAACTCCCAAATGGCTCCTCATTTCAGGCCCTGCACCAGGCGCCCCCCCGCAGGCGCTAGGGAACCTCTGCACGAATCGAGCTGCCAAGTATGCGCTGCGGATCGGGATGGAGTGCAAGGCGCAAAACGCAGCCATATCCGTAGCTATTGCGAGTATTTGCAACGCCGCAGGCCGCCCGAGACCGCAGATGCCCACGGCGCGGTGATTCGTGCAGAGGTTCCCTAGGGCACCAGCGCCGCCAGCCGGGGCAGCGCCGCGCGGGCATTGCGCGTGGTGGCCGCTGCCAGCGCCTGCGCCGGCTGGCCCCGCAGTTGCGCCAGGACCTCGGCAATGCGCGGCAGCTCGCCCGGGGCATTGCGGCCCTGGGGCTGGCCTTGCGCGCGCTGCGCCGAGGTGGTGTAGAGCCAGTGCGGCTGGATGTCCGGTGCATCGGTCTCCAGCACCAGCACGTCCTCGGGCAACTCGGTAGCCAGGCGGCGCAGTTGCAGGGCGCGGTCGTAGGTCATGGCGCCCCCGAAGCCCAGCTTGAACCCCATGGCAATGAACGCCTCGGCCTGCTGCTGGCTGCCATTGAACGCATGCGCGATGCCGCCGCGCACTGGCAGCTCGCGCAGGCCCTTGAGGAGCTTGTCGGCCGAGCGGCGCACGTGCAAGATCACCGGCAGGTCGAATCGGCGCGCCAGTTGCAGTTGCGCGCGGTAAAAGCGCTCCTGCCGTACGGGGTCCAGCCCGCTCACGAAGTAATCCAGGCCGATCTCGCCGATGGCCACCAGGCGCGGGTCTGCGTGGTGCTCCTCCAGTTCAGCGGCCAGGCGGTCCAGGTCGCCGTCGTCCGCGCGGCCGGTGTACAGCGGGTGGATGCCCAGCGCGTAGCTGTCCCCATGCTGGTGCGCAAGCTGCCGCACGGTGGCCCAGTTGCTGCGCTCCACCGCCGGGATCACGCAGTGCCCCACGCCCTGTGCACGGGCAGCCTGGCGGACCGCGTCGCGGTCGGGGTCGAATTCCGGGGCGTCGAGGTGGCAATGGGTGTCGATCCAGACAGTCATCCGGCCATGATGCCCCAAAGAGCCGCCCCCCCGGCTGGGTGGCCAGCCGGCGGCGCACGAAACCTTGGATGTGCATATGGCGGCGATACGTGCTAACGTGAAACCATGCGCCTTTTTGCGGCGCAGTAGAAAAGGTGACAGGATGCCTCGGCCCGCCCTCTACAGCAGCTCCCGCCCGGCCCGCCGCCCTTTGGACGGGGCCGCGGCGGCGCCCTCCGACAACTCCGCTGCACCAGCGGATTTCGCAGCGCCTGCCGCGCAGTCGCAGGGGGGCGATGGCGCACCTGCCGCCAGCCCGCACTCCCCCACCGCAGCCACCCCGTCAGCGGGTGTAGCGCTGTCGCGGCGCCATCTGCGCAGCCTGTGGGCCATGATCATGCTGCTGTCGGCCCTGCTCGTGGCCAGCCTGTGGCTGCACCAGCGCCCGGCCCCCCGCAAGGTCACGCAGGAAGACATCGACGCTGCCGTGCTGCGCACCCTGGAGACCACCACGCCCCCCTCCGCTGACGCGCGGGCGGTGGAGGCCATTGCACCGTCGGTGGTGCGTGTGGCGGGCTACAGCCGCAGCAAGAACGGCAAGGAAGAGATCGAGCGCGGCGTGGGCACAGGGGTCGTCATCGTGGACAAGGGCGTCATCCTGACCAACCTGCACGTGGTGGCAGGCGCCGACCGCATTGCCATCACCTTCCACGACGGTCTCGAGACCACGGCCAGCATCACCGGCACGCAGCCCGAGAACGACTTGGCCGTGCTGCAGGCGCACAAGGTGCCGGACGACCTCGAAGCGGCGCCCCTGCGCTCCACCCAGGACCTGCGCCCGGGCGACCACGTGGTGGCCGTGGGCTTTCCGTTCGGCATCGGGCCGTCGGCCTCGGCGGGCGTGGTGTCGGGCCTCCGGCGCGAGTTCACCTCGCCCGAAGGCAAGCGCCAGCTCAGCAACCTGATCCAGTTCGACGCCGCCGCCAATCCGGGCAACTCCGGCGGGCCGCTCGTCACACTCGACGGCGAGGTCGTGGGCATCGTGACCGCCATCCTGAACCCCACCTCCGCGCGCACCTTCATCGGCATCGGCTTTGCCGTACCCATCGAAAACGCTGCTGCCGCCGTGGGCATGCCGCCGTTCTAGCCTGCGGGCTGGGCGACTCTCCGCACCATCGATCACCGACAAAGGAAGGACACCCATGGAATCCACAGCGAACACCGCCACCCTGATGGAGCAGGTGCTCTACGAAGTCAAGCGCGTGGTGGTCGGGCAGGACCGCTTTCTCGAACGCGTGATGGTGGCCATGCTCGCCCAGGGCCATCTGCTGGTCGAAGGCGTTCCGGGACTGGCCAAGACGCTCACGGTGAAGACGCTGGCCAGCACCATCCAGGGCAGCTTCAAGCGCATTCAGTTCACGCCCGACCTGGTGCCCGCCGACCTGGTGGGCACGCGCATGTACAACCAGAAGACCGGCGAATTCAGCACCGCACTGGGGCCCGTGTTCACCCACCTGCTGCTGGCCGATGAAATCAACCGCGCGCCCGCCAAGGTGCAGAGCGCGCTGCTGGAGGTGATGCAGGAGCGCCAGGTCACCATTGCCGGCGAGACGCACAAGGTGCCGGAGCCCTTCCTGGTGATGGCCACGCAGAACCCCATCGAGACCGAAGGCACCTACGCCCTGCCCGAGGCGCAGGTGGACCGCTTCATGATGAAGGTGCTGCTCGACTACCCGACGGAGGAGGAAGAGTTCGTCATCGCCCAGCGCGCCCTGGACCTGCCCGTGCAGGTGCTGCCCGTGGCCACCACCGCCCAGTTGGCGGCGCTGCAGGCCGAATGCCGCACCGTGTATGTGGACCCGTCCATGCTGCAGTACGCGGTGAAGCTGGTGGCCGCCACCCGCGTGCCTGCCCGCCACGGCCTGAAAGACCTGGCCGGCTACATCAGCTGCGGCGCCAGCCCCCGCGCCACCATCGCCCTGGCCGAAGGCGCGCAGGCCCTGGCCATGCTGCGCGGCCGCAACTACGTGCTGCCCGAAGACATGACCGACCTGGCCGCAGACGTGCTGCGCCACCGCGTCGCGCTGTCGTATGAGGCGCTGTCCGAAGGGCTCGATGCCGACGCGCTGATCCAGCGCATCATGGCCAAGATCCCGGCGCCTGCGCGCCCCCTGCACCACGAGCAAAAAGCCGCCTGAGCTCCGCCATGGCCAAAACGCCGTCCGACACCTCTTCCGCAACGGTGCACGCGCTGCCGACCTTGCCGGGCCAGGCCGACCGCCTGCTGCGCGAACTGGAGTGGAAGGTCATCCGCCGGCTCGACGGCCTGCTGCAAGGCGACTACCGCACCCTGATGCGCGGCAGCGGGCTGGACCTGGCCGACCTGCGCGAATACCAGCCGCATGACGACGTGCGCCACATCGACTGGAACGTCACTGCGCGCCTGAACCTGCCCCATGTGCGCGTGTTCACCGAAGACCGCGAGATGACCGCCTGGTTTCTGCTGGACCTGAGCCCCTCCATCAGCTTCGGCCCCGAAGGCCACTCCAAGCGCGACATCCTTACCGGCTTCGTGGCCGTGCTGTCGCGCCTGCTCACTCGCCACGGCAACCGCGTGGGCGCCATGCTGTACGGCGGCGCCAGCGGCCAGGCCGAACGCGCTGTCGACACGGTGCTGCCACCACGCAGCAGCCGCGCACATGTGCTGCACCTGGTACACCGACTGCTCGCGCCCGACGCCAAGGCACGGACCACGTCCAAGGCTGGCGGGGCCGCCACCGAGTTGCACCGGCTGCTGCGCACCGGCCTGGCCAACCTGCGCCGCCGCTCTACCGTGTTCGTGGTCTCCGACTTCATCAGCGCGCCGGGCTGGGAAAAGCCGCTGGCCCAGCTCGCGCAGCGGCACGACGTGGTGGCCGTGCGCCTGCTGGACCCGCTGGAGCTGGAACTGCCCGATGTGGGCCTGATCACCTTGCGCGACGCCGAAAGCGGCGAACAGCTGCAGGTGGACACGCACGATGCGGCCTTCCGCCGCCGCTTTGCACGCCTGGCGGCCGAACGCGAAGCAGTGCTGCGCGAAGGCCTGGCGCGCGCCGGTGCAGATACGCTGGAGCTCTCCACCGACGATGCCCTGGTCGATGCGCTGCTGCGCTTCATGGACATGCGCCAGCGGCGCGTGCGGGCGCCGCGCGGTGCATCATCGACGCTGTCGCCAGCGGGGGCCGCTGCACTGCCCACTGCCGCCTGATTCAACCCCGACGCCACCAAGGACCCTCACCATGGTTTTTCTCTGGCCCACCCTGCTCTGGCTGCTGCTGGTTGCGCCGCTCCTGGTGCTGCTGTACTGGTGGCTGCTGCACCGGCGCAAGAAGACGGCGCTGAGCTACTCCAGCCTGTCGCTGGTGCGCGAAGCCATGGGCCCCGGCCAGCGGCTGCGGCGCCACATCCCGCCCGCCCTCTTCCTGCTGGCGCTGATCGCCCTGCTGCTGGCGACCGCACGGCCGCTGGCCGTCATCACGCTGCCCTCCCAGGACCAGACCATCATGCTGGCCATGGACGTGTCGGGCAGCATGCGTGCCTCCGACGTGGAGCCCGACCGCATCACCGCCGCCCAGAACGCCGCCAAGGCCTTCATTGCCGAGCTGCCCCGCCACGTGCGCGTGGGCATCGTCGCGTTTGCGGGCAGCGCCCAGCTGGCCCAGCTGCCCACGCAAAGCCGCGAAGACCTGGTCAAGGCCATCGACAGCTTTCAGCTGCAGCGCGGCACGGCCACGGGCAACGGCATCATGCTGTCGCTGGCCACGCTGTTCCCCGATGCAGGCATCGACATCTCCGCCCTGGGCGGCCGCCAGGCCATGCGCCCCAAGCCCATCGACGAGATCGGCAAGCAGGACCCGGCCAAGCCCTTCACGCCCGTGGCACCGGGCTCGTACAACTCGGCCGCCATCATCATGCTGACCGACGGCCAGCGCACCACGGGCGTCGACCCCCTGGAAGCCGCCAAGTGGGCCGCCGACCGTGGCGTGCGGGTGTACACGGTGGGCGTGGGTACGGTGCAGGGCGAGACCATCGGCTTCGAAGGCTGGTCCATGCGCGTGCGGCTCGACGAAGAAACCCTGAAGGCCGTGGCCACGCGCACCAATGCGGAGTACTTCCATGCGGCCACCGCGGCAGACCTGAAAAAGGTCTATGAAACACTGAGTTCACGCCTGACGGTGGAGAAAAAAGAGACGGAGGTGTCGTCCCTTTTCGCCCTGCTGGGCGCCGTGCTGGCTTTGCTGGCGGCGGGGTTGTCGGTATGGTGGTACGGGCGGATTTTGTGACCTTCGCCGGACTTTGATCCGCTCTTGGCCTGCAATCGACAGCGCAGGCCTTGCAGGGCCCGCGTCGAGAGAATTGCCATTCGAAGCCGATCGGCACCACACCCCATGCATTGAAAGCGCACCTGCTGGCACGCCGGTGTGCACTGGCTGAAGCCATCTCACGCGGGCCGCGGTCTACGGCAACGCCAGCATCGAAAAGTCAGGCAGACCCCAGCGCCATTCTCGACGACGCCGTCGCCTGGTTCGCATGCCGGGTCTCCACCCGGTTGCGCCCTGCGCGCTTGGCGTCGTAGCAGGCCATGTCGGCGGCGTACAGCACCGATGGCACGTCCTGCAGGCTGGCATCGAGTACCACCAGCCCGATGCTCACCCCGAGCGTGAAGCTGCGGCCCTGGTAGGCGGGCTCCCAGGCCTGCACGGACGCGCGCAACTGCTCTGCCACGGCCTGGCCGCGGGCCAGGGCGCAGCCGGGCAGCACCACGGCGAACTCGTCGCCACCCAGGCGCGCAGCCCAGCCCACCTGGCGCACTTGCGACTCCAGCAGGCGGGCCACGTGGCGCAGCACGTCGTCCCCTGCGTCGTGGCCGGCGATGTCGTTCACCACGGTGAAATGGTCCAGATCAAGGAACAGCACCACGCCGTCGCCCGGCGCCTCGCCGCTGGCCTGCGGCTCGCGGGGGCGTGCGGAGCGTTCGGCCAGCAGCAGGCCCAGGCGGTCGTCGAAGGCGGTGCGGTTGTACAGCTGCGTCAGCCCGTCGTGGGTGCGCTCCCACGCGTGCTGGGCCTGGGCTTCGCGTACGGCGGTGATGTCTTCGAGGATCCACACGGTGCCGCCCGCCATTTCGTCCGGCTGCACGCCGCGGCCCTGCACTCGTGCCCACACTGGGCTGCCGTCCTTGCGCATGAAGCACACGTCGCCGTCAAAGGCGCCGTGCGCGGCGAACTCGGCCTGCACGCGTTCGCCGATGTGGTGGTAGTCGGCATCGCTCGCGTACAGCGCGCGCGCCGGGCGGCCCTGCAGCTCGCCGGGGGTGTAGCCCAGCATCACGCAAGCCTGGCGCCCCACCACCTCGAGGATGCCGTGGCGCGAGATGACGATGCCCACCGACGCGTTGTCCAGCACCGCCTGGAACTGCCCATCGAGCGTGGCCTTGTGGATCTGCTCCCGGCTGCCCTGCTGGGCCAGGCCCTGGAACACCTGCACCAGTTCGCCCACCTCGCCGCCCGCGCGGGGCCAGTCGATGTCGGGCGCCTGGGGCAGCGGCTGCCGCACGTCGCGGCGCAGCATCTGCAGTGCGCTGTGCCGCAGGTGCGCCAGCGGCTGGGCCATCCAGGCCATGGCGACGGCCACCAGCAGCATGCACAGGGCCATGCTGGCAGCCGCCAGCCACCAGGCTTCGCGCTGGGCGCCCTGCAGCGGGCCCAGCAGCGCCTGCGACGGGCTCACCCGCGCCACGATCCATTGCGGCAACGGCATGCCCGCCATGCTGACGATGTGCCCGGGCTCCTGGTGGGTGGCCCCGCGCCCTGCCACGGGCTGTGCCTGGTCCAGCCAGCGCATGTACACGGGCGCCAGGCCGGTCTCGTCCTGCACCTTGCCCAGGATGCGCGCGGGATCGGTGTGCGACAGGATGGTGCCGTCGCGTGTGAAGACGATGAGCCGCGAGCCGTCGCGCGCCGGCAGCGTCATCGATGGCGGCAGCAGGCCTTGCGACTGCAGTCGCAGCGCCCCCGCCACCACGCCCAGCACCGAGCCGTCCTCACGGTGCAGCGGCATGGTGAACATCACCCGGGCGTCGCTGGTGCGCGCCGCGATGAGTTCGGAGACCAGGGGCTTGCCGTCGACCAGCGTGCGGCGCAGGGCATCGCGCTCGGCCGGGTCCAGGTCGGCGGCCTTCTCCATCCGGCCGCCGCGCAGGTTCATGCGCAGTTCGCCATTGGCGCGGGCAACCTGCATGGCGTCGAAGAACTGCACCGCGGGCAGGCCCTGCTGCAGCAGCCATTCCAGGGTGGATGGCGATTCGAGCATGGCTGGCGTGATGCCGGCCGACACGGTGCGCAGCACCTTCTGGCTTTGCTCGATCTTGCTGGCCAGCAAGCGCGCCACGACTTCGACCTCGTCGGTCTGCTGGGCGACGACGCGGCGCATGGCCTCTTGCCCCGAGGCACGGGTGACCAGCCAGGCCGCCACCGTCCCCGACAGCGCGACCGCCAGCACCGCCACCAGTATCAGCCGCAGCACCAGCGAACCGGGCACGAACCAGCCCGGCGCATCTGGCGGCAGCGCGGGGTGGTCCGGGGGCGTCATGGGCACTCCGTGGAGGGAATGCGACGCGGATGGGAGGCGTTGGGCATGGGCTGGTCGGGTGAAACCGGACTTTTGCCAACGAATATACGCAGCCCCTGCCCCCCGGGGCTTGGGTGGAACCCTCAGTCCAGGGCGGGGAAAAACCCTGACTTTTAAGCCCCCCTGAGCCGCTGCGGGGCTTCCCCCGGAGGGGGACGCACCCGGTGGACTGGCGGAGCCAGATCCACGGGTGCGCTGGCCTGGGGGCGTGCGTGTGCGGCGGGCGTGGGCTTACACACGCTGATTGCGCTTGCTACTGCAAACCGCCCGCGGCGAATTCAGGTCAGCACCCGGCCATCGTTTGAAGAGCCCGCGGATGCGGCAGGTTGAGCACGTTGCCGGTGCCATGCACCAGGCCCAGCTCGCGCAGGTGGCGCAGCACGCGCGAGAAGGTTTCGGGGGCAATGCCCAGTTGCGCGGCGATCAGGCGCTTGCGCAGGTGCAGCGTGACCTGCATCGCGCCGCTGTGGTCCGGCTGCGCGTGGTTCAGCAGCCACTGCGCGCAGCGCGATTCGGCGTCCTGCGCCAGACGGCTCACGGCCAGCTCGGACTGCTGGCGGTAGCCCTGCGCCATGTCCAGCAGCAGGCCGCGGGCACCGGCGGGCATGTCGGACAGGCTGCGCCGGAACTCCTCGATGGGAAGCCGCCGCACCTGCAGCCGGGTGTCCGCCACCATGTCCACAGGGAAAGGCATCCCCAGCAGGGCCGAGGCGGCATCGAGCCAGAACGGCCCCTCCACCGCCCCCAGCTGGTGGCGCAGGCAGCCGTCGTCGAGCACACCGCGCAGCACACGGCCGGTTTCCAGGTGCAGCACCGACGTCAGCACCTCGTTGCGCCTGCGCAGTACCTCACCGGCGGCAATCACCTCGGTGGCGGCGGGCAGTGAGAAATGGGTAGAGGGCAGCATGGGCCCGACTGTGCCGCGCGGGCTGCCCGCCGGCATTGAGACAGATCAAAGCCACACCACACCGCGGCCCGCGCCGGGCCGCGATGGCTGCAAAACCCACACACTGCAACCCACACCGCAGCGCCGCGCAGACACGCGTCCGCCCCTGCAGACAGCTTGCAGCAGATTCGTGACAGCTTGTAACCAACCTGTCACGCGCCGCCGGTATCTTGTGCCCCTAGCTCAAGGTGAACACGCGATGCAGAACATGTTGGAGAGCCGGCTGGCGGCAATGAAGGGGCTGCTCTCGTGCACTTTGCGCGACGGCACCGGGCCCCTGGCCGCGCTCCTGCAGCAAGGCGGCCACCTGCACTGCGTCTTCCAGCCGCTGGCCGACCTGCGCGAAGGCGGCGTGTACGCCCACGAGGCACTGATCCGCGGACCCGAGGGCACCGCCCTGCACACGCCCGACGCGCTGCTGGCACAGGCCCAGCGCGAGGGCATCCTGCGCGACTTCGAGCTGCTGTGCGTCTTCACGGCGCTCGAGCAATGGGGCGCCTTGGGTGCACCCGGGCGTTTGTTCGTCAACATCAGCGCCGATGCACTCGTGCACGGCGTAACCCTGCTGGGCAGCGAACGGTTGGGCGAGGTGGTGCGCAGCTTCGGCGTGAGCGCCCGCATGCTGGTGCTGGAAATCACCGAGCACGAACGCGTGAGCGACATGCCGCAGCTGCGCCAGGCCATCAAGGCCGTGCACGCCTGCGGCGCCCGCATGGCGCTCGACGACTTCGGCGACGGCCGCTCCAGCCTGCGCTTGTGGTCCGAGGTCAAACCCGACTTCGTGAAGATCGACAAGTACTTCATTCACGACATCAGCGACCACCCCGAAAACCTGCAGATGCTGCAGGCCATCAAGGGCATTGCGGACGTGTTCGGCACCACGCTGATCGCCGAGGGCATCGAGACCCGCGACGACCTGCGCGCGCTGCGCGACCTGGACATTCCCTACGGCCAGGGCTGGCTGCTGGGACGTCCGGCCCCCGCCCCGCGCGTGGCCGTGGAAGGCCCCGCGCTGGAGGTGATGCAGGACCGGCGCGTGGCCGTGCTGCCGCACCTGGGGCAGACCGCACGCCCTGGCGTTCTGCGCAGCCTGCTGGTGGTGCAGGCGCCCACGGCGTCGCCCGCGACCAGCAACGACGCGGTGGCGGCCCTGTTCCACGAACGCACCGAACTGCATGCGCTGGCGGTGGTGGACGGCACGCGCCCGGTGGCACTCATCAACCGCCAGCAGTTCATGAACCACTACGCCACGCTGTACTTCCGCGAGGTGCACGGGCGCAAGTCGTGCCTGGCCTTCGCCAACCCATCGCCCCGCGTGGTGGAGCTGGACTGCGACGTGGACCAGCTGGTGGGCATCCTCACATCGCAGGACCAGCGTTACCTGAGCGACGGCTACATCGTCACCGACAACGGCCGGTACCTCGGCCTGGGCACCGGCGACCAGCTGGTGCGCGCCGTGACCGAGACCCGCATCGAAGCCGCACGCCATGCCAACCCGCTGACCTTTCTGCCCGGCAACATCCCCATCAGCCTGCACATGCAGCGCCTGCTGGACGCGGGCACCGAGTTCGTCGCCTGCTATGCGGACCTGAACAACTTCAAGCCCTTCAACGACCACTACGGCTACTGGCGCGGCGACCAGATGATCCGCCTGGTGGCCCGCCTGGCCACGGCCCACTGCGACGCACGGCGCGACTTCGTGGGCCATGTGGGCGGGGATGATTTCATGCTGATTTTTCAGAGCAGCAACTGGCTGCAGCGCTGCAAGAACATCGTGGACGAGTTTGCGCGCGAGGCGCTCACCCTGTTCGACGACGCGGCGCGCAAGGCAGGCGGCATCGAGGCCGAGGACCGGCACGGGGTGCAGCGGTTCTTTGCGTGCACCACGCTGTCGATCGGTGCGGTGCGGATCATGCCGGGGCGGTTTCGGCATGCGGAAGAGGTGGCTAATCTGGCGGCTGTGGCGAAGCATGAGGCGAAGCTGGGTACTTCCGGCGTGGTGCTGTATGGCGACTTCGCCGCATTGAGTCAAGGCGCATTGAGCGCCACGCGGGCACTGCAGGGCGTACTGGCAGCTTAGGAAGGTTAGAGGGAGTCGCACAGTTGCCGTCGGGCATTGGGCGCCAAAAGCCAGTTCGCCTAGGCCGCAGCGCACCTATCAAGGCCGCCCCCCCATCCGGCCATTGGTTCTGTGCGCGCCTCAGATCCAAGCCTCAATCACCCACATTTTCAACGGTGCAGGCTATAGTTTGTTCCGCTGAGACGTGCCAGCTTTCGCAGAATTTTCAGACCTGGGTACCGTCCGCAATCCTTGGCTATGAGCCACTTTCAAGAAGATTCGATGTTTGGGCGATTCCGCACAGTTCAGCTTATTCGCAAGGTTGCCGACACATCACGCTAAAGGTCACTAATGCTTGATTACGATGATTCAGATGTTGAAGCGCAATGGTATGTAGACCGGCGCAATGAAGTTGAAGAGTACTTGAGTCGCGAAGGCGTCGCGCATGGTCAAGTCGGTGAAGCTCCGGCTTGGTCAGTCGCACCGTATGTCTCCATTTGGGCCGTAGAAAGTCTTGAAAATCCTGGCCGTGTTGGCTGGTGGGCAATATCGGGTGATCTACCAAATGACTATGTGTCGGCAAAGGGCATCAATTGCCCAAGGGACGCAATGCGCGCTATAGCGACGTTGTGGCGGGAAGCGAGCGAGCACATGTTGCGTGGTGAAAAGCACCCGACTTTTAGCATTGGGGTCGGCGACTCTGATGAAGAACTGGCGCCGCTCCTCGCGTCAAGGGCAAAAACTCTGCTTGGATGGGCAGATGATCCAGAGGTTTGGGAGGACGATGATGTTTAACCTTTCGCTCGGTGCAGACACACAATCACAGGATGTTTGCGTGCGACACTTGCTGCCCGCCGCGCAGCTCTGACGCGAGGCGTCACGAAGAGAGCTCGCGCCACTCTCAAACTCCACCGCTCATGAACGAAGCCGAAATCGCCTCAGGCCTGCCAAGCACACCTCACTATAAGTACGCGCAGCAGGTTGGGAGTCAGCTTTTCCTTGCGGGCCAAGTGCCGCAAGCAGCCGATGGTTCTATCGTGGCACCCGGAGACCCGTGCGCCCAGGCATCGCAGTGCTTGGCGAATCTGAACAAGGTTCTGGCTCTTCACGGGTTTGCCACGCCAGACATTCGCCGCCTTGTTGTGTACGTCGTTGGCGAACAGGGAGACCTTACAGCGGCTTGGTGCGCCGTGACCAAGCACTTTGGGGGGCAAGTGCCTCCAGCAACGCTGTTGGGTGTCGCCCGACTGGGATACCCGGGGCAGGTGGTGGAGATCGACGCCACTGTCGTCAAAGGCTAGGCTTCGCTTCCCCACCAGTGTGCGCTGCACACCGCACTGCGCAAGTCTCAAGCCCCCCGAGGCGCGTCGGCCTCAAACCACCGCTTCGCCAGCACCCGCTCCGAATTCGTCATCCCTGTGGCGTTGCTCATCGCTATCAGCTCCTGCATTACCACCTGCTGGTAAATGGCCCGCACGTGCTCCCTCACAACGCTGCGCGGCAGAGTGCGGCATCGAGGCAAAGGGCCGCAGAGTTGACGAACTTGGCGACCGCAATCAAGAACGAGCCCAAACAGGCCGCCCGCAAGGCTGATCCTGCAAGGTGACTCACCGAATCCGCCGTGGGCGCAATCGCCGCGACACAGGCGTTGCAGAGCGTGCTGGAAGCGTAGTGATTGGGAGGGCGCAAGGGAGTCAATGGGCTTGCGGCGCCACTGCGAGCATCGGCGTGGCGCAGTGTCAGAGCCAAGATCTATGATTCATGCCCCATGATCATTGACGTCACCTGCCAAACGGATCGTTTCAACCTGTCCGTGATCGGCCCGGACTTCTTCAACGACTGCTGCTTCGGTGAAGACTTTTCCAACTGGCTCGTCTCAGCCCTTTCGAGTGAAGGCATCGAAGCGGACATACTTTGTATGGAAGACTTTGGCTGGGCGAACGTGGCCAACGTTGAAGGGGTTTCGTACCTTATCTGTATAGCTGGAACTGCCGCGGGTGATCCACGCCGTCCGAACTTCGGCGAGTGGCATGTCATGCTCGAACGCCGCCGCACACTCCTTCATAGGATCCTCGGCAGGAACAATATTTCCGCTGTGGATCCGCTCGTTGTAATGGTAAAAAATGTGTTGCAGTCTGCCGGTTTTACCCATGTCGATATTCGGCCTAGACACTAAGGTCAACGAGACATGCTTCCATGTTGCACATCCCAGTAGCCATCTACCTTGATTTCGCCATCGCCCTGACCCGCCAGGGCGCGCGTCTTGCAGCAGTTCCTGCATCGACGACCATCAGACATCGGCAGGACGCTTGAT
This sequence comes from Acidovorax sp. Leaf191, assembly GCF_001424425.1. GTDB lineage: Bacteria > Pseudomonadota > Gammaproteobacteria > Burkholderiales > Burkholderiaceae_C > Acidovorax. The sequence goes on along the minus strand of NZ_LMPT01000012.1, from coordinate 526,104 downwards.
GGTGCTCAGTTTCGCGCAAAAGTGGTGGCTGCACGGAGTGTTGGCGCTACTGATCGTTGGATCCTCGTATTCCGCCTTGGAAGAGTTCTTCCCGAGTCTTCGTCCCAAGCCTTCTGAACGAATGACCCAATCCTGTGCGCAGTTTGCTGAGAGCATGGAAGCGTCCCGAGTAAAAACCATAGCGGCACAAGGCAATTTATCCATGCACGCGGCCGCAAACAATTTGATCGTCAAAGTGGGCGACGGGTGCATGTGCATTCTGGGCACCGTTGACGGAAGGGTCCGCCGCAACACGCTCGCGTGCAGTCACTCAGAAACTGCATTGTTTGAAGCGGCGCAGTGAGGCTTCTCAGAAATGCGGAGCCCGACACCTCGCGGCTCAGCTTTCTCGTAGGGCATCAGCCTCGTCTTGCAGCCACCGGCGCTCCTGACCCGATCCTGCCCCCCTGCCCCCGCACTCCGCGAGCTTCAAGGCCCCGTCACCGCCCCCGCCTCGAACCACCGCTTGACCAGCGCCCGCTCCGCATCCGTCATGCCGGTCGCGTTGTTCATCGGCATCAACTTCTGCACCACCACCTGCTGGTAGATAGCCTGTGCATGCTGCTTGACGCTGGCGGGCGCGTCCAGTCGCAGGTTCTTCATCTGCACCTGCTCGCCGTGGCACATGTAGCAGCGCTGGGCCAGAACGGGTTGCAGCGTCGCGTAGTCATTTGGGGCGCTACCGCTGGATCCACCTGTGCTACCAGCTATCGAAACAGTAGCACTCCCATTGGCGGCGGCAGAAGCAGGGTCTGTTGCTGCAGCAGCTGCAGTCGCTGTGGATACCGCGGGCGCTGCGGGTGTCGCCGCAGCCACCACCGGCGCAGGCCGCATCCACGCGATCACGCCCAGGATGACCACCACCCCCACCAGCGCGTACGGCAGCGGGTTGCCGTTGCGCCCCAGCTTGTAGCCGTGGCGCGCCACGAAGAACTGGCGGATGGCGGCGCCCGCGAACATCATCAAGATCAGCACCAGCCAGTTCTGCGGGTGGCTCCAGGTAAAGCTGTAGTGGTTGCTCAGCATCGCAAACAGCACCGGCAGCGTGAAGTACGTGTTGTGCACGCTGCGCTGCTTGCCGCGCTTGCCGTGGATGGGGTCCACGTCCTGGCCGGTGCGGATCTGGCGGATGACCGTGCGCTGGCCGGGGATGATCCAGAAGAACACGTTGGCGCTCATCGCGGTGGCGATCATCGCGCCCACCAGCAGGAAGGCGGCGCGCCCTGCAAACCAGTGGCAGGCCAGCCACGATGCGATGCACACCAGCCCGAACACCAGCGCGCCCACGATGGCGTCGCCGTTCTTCTTCTGGCCGAAGATGCGGCAGATCGCGTCGTACAGCAGCCAGAACACGACGAAGAACGCCAGCGCCACCACGATGGCCGTGGCGGGGGCCCAGTCCATGCGCGACTTGTCGATGAGGTAGGTGCTGGCGCTGTACAGGTATGACACCGTGAACAGCGCAAAACCGCTGATCCAGGTGCTGTAGCTTTCCCAGAAGAACCAGTGCAGGTGGCCGGGCAGCTTGGGCGGCGAGACGGCGAACTTGACCGGGTGGTAGAAACCGCCGCCGTGCACGGCCCAGAGCTCGCCGGAAACACCCTGCTTCTTCAGGTCTTCGTCCTCGGGCGGCGTGAGACTGCTGTCCAGAAAGACGAAGTAGAACGACGAGCCGATCCAGGCGATGGCGGTGATGACATGGACCCAGCGCAGCAGCAGGTTGGCCCAGTCGAGAAAGTAGCTTTCCATGGAAATCTCTCAATCAACTTTGGCGGCGCAGGGCGCGCCGCCTGTGTGCAACCTGCTCACCACTGCGGGCGCTCTGAGCAAGACAGAACGGGCTGGTGATCTTCCACAACGGGTAGATCGCCAACACGTTCCAGAAGGTCGCGCACCTTGGCATGCAATTGGCATGCCGGGGCACCGCTGCGACCACCGTTTGTGGACACGAAGTGTATGCACTTTCCGCCTTGGAAGCCAGCAGGCAAACCCCCGGGTTGTCCCGAGGATAGCGGCAGGCGGCCGGTCAGCGGTCTACTGCAATGTAGTCTGGGTACTGCGCGCAGATGGCGTCCACCGCACTCAGCGTGCCCGACAAGTGATCCCGCGCGGCCCGCTGGGCGCCTGCCGCGTCGCCCTGGCCGATGGCCGCCACGATGGCACGGTGGTCCGCCAAAATGGCCTCGGTCTTGCCCGCCGTGGGCAGATGCAGGCGGCGGAGGCGATCCACATGGCCGGACGACCTCTCCACCAGCACCCACAGCCCCGGCACCGCCGCGGCCTCGTACATGAGCTGGTGAAAGCGCCGGTCGGCATCCACAAAGTCGCCGTAGCGTTGCGCCGCAGCCAGCGATGCCTGCAGCGCGATCTGCGCTTCCAGCTGTGCCAGCAGGCCCGGCGGCGCCTCGGCCGCGAGCTGGTGCAGGATTTCCAGTTCGATGGAGCGCCGCAGGAAATGCGCCTCGCGCGCCGCCACCACGTCGATGCGCGAGACCAGCGTGGCGTGCTGGGGGAACACATCCACCAGCCCTTCTTCCTCCAACCGCAACAGCGCTTCGCGCACGGGCGTCTGGCTCACGCCGAACTGCTGGGCCAGCTCGCTGCGCACCAGCACCGCGCCCGGCGCCAGCTCCAGCGACAGGATGGCGTGGCGCAGCGTTTCCAGCACCTGGGGGGCGGCCAGGCGCGAGCGGTCCAGCTTGATTTTGCGGGTCAAAGACATCGGAAGATTCTCGCATTGCGCGAGTGATATATTAGTGTTTTAATGCACCACGATGACCCGACGCACCCCAGATTCCTTGCGCAGCGCCCGCTGGTTCGCTGCTGACGACTTCCGCTCCTTCGGCCACCGCTCGCGCGTCTTGCAGATGGGCTACGGCTACGACGACTGGATGGGCAAGCCCGTCATCGCCATCATCAACACCTGGAGCGACGCCAACCAGTGCCATTCGCACTTCAAGCAGCGGGTGGACGACGTCAAGCGCGGCATCCTGCAGGCGGGTGGCTTTCCGCTGGAGCTGCCGGCCATCTCGCTGAGCGAGAGCATGGTCAAGCCCACCACCATGCTGTACCGCAACTTCCTGGCGATGGAAACCGAAGAGCTGCTGCGCAGCCACCCGGTCGATGGCGCCGTGCTGATGGGCGGCTGCGACAAGACCACGCCGGGCCTGACCATGGGCGCGCTCAGCATGGGCCTGCCCTTCATCTACCTGCCGGCCGGCCCCATGCTGCGCGGCAACTGGCGCGGCAAGGTGCTGGGCTCGGGCTCGGACGCCTTCAAGTACTGGGACGAGCGCCGCGCCGGCCGCCTGTCCGACCAGGCCTGGAGCGAGATGGAAGCCGGCATCGCGCGCAGCCACGGCACCTGCATGACCATGGGCACGGCCGCCACCATGATGGGCATCGCCGAGGCCGTGGGCCTGGCGCTGCCCGGCGCGTCCAGCATTCCTGCGGCCGACGCCAACCATGTGCGCATGAGCGCCGAGTGCGGGCGCCGTATCGTCGAGATGGTGTGGGACGACCTCACGCCCGCGAAGATGCTCACCCGCGCCCACTTCGAGAACGGCATCGCCTGCGCGATGGCCATGGGCTGCTCGACCAACGCCATCATCCACCTCATCGCCATGTCGCGCCGCGCGGGGCACCCGGTGGACCTGTCCGACTTCGACGCGGCCAGCCGGCGCGTGCCGGTGATCGCCAACATCCGCCCGAGCGGGGACGCCTACCTGATGGAAGACTTCTTCTACGCAGGCGGCCTGCGCGCCCTGCTGGAGCGCATCCGCGGCCACCTGCACACCGACGCGCTCACCGTCAACGGCAAGACCCTGGGCGAGAACATCGCGGGCGCCGAGGTCTACCACGACGACGTGATCCGCCCCATCGACAACCCCATCTACGCCGAGGGCGCGCTGGCCGTGCTGCGCGGCAACCTGGCGCCCGACGGCGTGGTCATCAAGCCCAGCGCCTGTGCGCCGCACCTGCTGCGCCACACGGGCCGGGCGCTGGTGTTCGACGACTACCCCTCGCTCAAGAAGGCGGTGGACGACCCGGACCTCGACGTCACGGGCGACGACATCCTGGTGCTGCGCAACGCCGGCCCGCGCGGGGCCGGCATGCCCGAATGGGGCATGCTGCCCATCCCCACCAAGCTGCTCAAGCAAGGCGTGACGGACATGCTGCGCCTGTCCGACGCCCGCATGAGCGGCACCAGCTATGGCGGCTGCCTGCTGCACTGCTCGCCCGAGGCGGCCGTGGGCGGCCCGCTGGCGCTGGTGCTCACCGGCGACCGCATCACGGTGGACGTGCCCGCCCGCACCATCCACCTGGAGATCACCGACGACGAACTCGCCACACGCCGCAGCGCCTGGACGCCGCCGCCCCCGCGCTACGAGCGCGGCTACGGCTGGATGTTCGGCCGGCACATCCTGCAGGCCGACGAGGGCTGCGACTTCGACTTCCTGGAGACCACCTTCGGCAAGGCGGTTCCCGAACCCGACATTTTCTGAACGGAGCTGATGCCCATGACCCCCGCCACCCGCGCGCTGCTGATGAAGGTCAGCACCGCCACGCTGTGCACCGCACTCTTCAAGCGCGGCCTGCGCAACCAGTTCATCCAGGGCGTGCTGCCCCTGAACCCGGGCCTGCCCAACATGGTGGGCGAGGCCTTCACCCTGCGCTACATGCCGGCGCGGGAGGACCGCAACCCCATTGGAGTGTTCCAGAACCGCGACCACCCCCAGCGCGTGGCCGTGGAGCAATGCCCCGTGGGCGCGGTGCTGGTCATCGACAGCCGCAAGGACGCGCGCGCCGCCTCGGCCGGCGGCATTTTGGTGGCGCGGCTCATGCAGCGCGGCGTGGCGGGCGTGGTCACCGACGGCGGCTTTCGCGACAGCCCCGACATCGCCCAATACAGCATGCCCGCCTACCACGCACGCCCCAGCGCGCCCACCAACCTCACGCTGCACGAAGCCATCGAGATCAACGGCCCCATCGGCTGCGGCGATGCACCGGTGTTCCCCGGTGACGTGATCGTAGGCGACGCCGAAGGCGTGATCGTGATCCCCGCCCACCTGGCCGACGAAGTCGCCGCCGAGGCCACCGAGATGACCGTGTTCGAGGACTTCGTGCAGGAGCAGGTGCTGGGTGGCCGCTCCATCATCGGCCTGTACCCGCCCAGCGACGAGCACGCGCGCACCGACTTCGCCACCTGGCGCGCCGCACAAGGGCGCTGAAAAACTTGCTCACCTTTTGAGCCACCCGGGCAGCCGACCAGAACGAAAAACGCCAGGGCGCCCGACCTTCACCACCACCCGGAGACAAAACCATGCCATCCATCCACCGCGCCACAGCACCGCTGCTGGCCCTCTTCTCCCTGTTCGCCCTGCTGGGCACGCCGCACGCCCACGCCCAGGACTGGCCCGCCGCCAAGCCCATCACCTACGTGGTGCCGTTCACTGCGGGCGGCTCCACCGACATCGTGGGCCGCACCGTGGCCCACAAGCTGCAGGAGAGCCTGAAGCAATCCGTCGTGGTCGAGAACAAGCCCGGCCAGGCCGGCGGCATCGGCGCGGCCTACGTGGCCAAGGCCGCGCCCGACGGCTACACGCTGTTCGGCGGCACCATCAGCACACACGCCATCAACGCCAGCCTGTACAAGAAGCTGCCGTACGACCCCATGAAGGACTTCGAGCCCGTGACGCTGGTCGCGCGCCTGCCCAACGTGCTCATCGTCAACGCCCAGCTGGGCGTGAACTCGGTGGCCGACCTCATCGCGCTGCTCAAGAAAGACCCGAGCAAGCGCATGTTTGCGTCGTCCGGCGCGGGCACATCGACCCACCTGGCGGGCGAGATGCTGGCCGACCTGATCGGCGTGCCGCTCACCCACGTGCCCTACAAGGGCACGCCCCCCGCCATGACGGATGTGGCCGCGGGCGAGGTGCCCTTCATGTTCGACCAGCTCACCGCCGCGCTGCCGCTGGTCAAGGCTGGCAAGCTCAAGCTGCTGGCCGTGACCACGGGCCAGCGCATCACCCTGGCGCCCGAGCTGCCGACCATGATCGAGTCGGGCATCTCGGGCTTCGAGATGTCGTCGTGGCAGGCGATCTACGTCCCGAGGGGAACGCCGCGGCCCATCATCCAGCGGCTGCATGCCGAGATCGTCAAGGCCCTGAAGCAGCCCGACGTGAAAGCCAAGCTGACCGACCAGTTGGCGATGGAGATCGTGGGCAGCACGCCCGAAGAACTGCGCGACCACATGGCCAAGGAGATCCCGCGCTGGGCGGCGCTGGTGAAGAAGTCGGGGGCGACAGCGGAGTGATGGAGAAGGGGTGAAGGCGAGATCACGTGGCGGCGGACTGCTCGCCCACGCAGCGCCCTGACTTCGACAAGCTTAGTCCGAACGGTGAGAGTGCAGATGCGCGAACCCCTGTTCTCAACGCCCCAAAACCGTTCGCGCTCAGCCTGTCGAAGGGCTGCACTCAGACCGTGCACCGACTTCGACAAGCTCCGTCCGAACGGAGTTTGGGACACAGACCAGGGGAATGCGGGGAGTGGAGTGCTGAGCATGAAATACGGAGCCTCATCACCCCCCCCCAAACCGTTCACCCTGAGCTTGTCGAAGGGCCGCACTAACGCCGCTCCGTCTTCCGGAAAATTCAACCCAGCGTCTGCAGCAACTGCGCAGCCACCGCCACCGCGATGACCTCGGGCTCCTTGCCCCCAATGCCCGGCACGCCGATCGGGCAGGTCACCTGCGCCAGCTCCTCCGGCGCAAAGCCGCGTCCGTGCAGGCGGTTGGAGAATGTCGCCCACTTGGTCTTGCTGCCGATGAGGCCGATGAACGGCAGATCCTGCCGCTCCCGCTGGCGGCGCAGGCAAGCGGCCACCACGTCCAGGTCTTCGGCGTGGCTGAAGCTCATGATCAGCACGCGCGTGCCCGGCGCCAGCCCCGGCACCGCCATCTGCACCGGGTCCGAATGCTCGCAGGCCACGCCATCCGGCGCAGGCTGCGGAAAGATCCCGTCGCGGCTGTCGATCCAGGTGAGTGCAAACGGCAGCGGCGCCAGCACCCGCGCCAGCGCGTGGCCCACATGCCCGCCGCCGAACAGCGCCACCGGGTGCAGGCGGGGCGCCAGGCGCTCGGCGAGCGTGGGCGCGTCGCCTGCGGTCAGCAGCTCGAACGCCAGGTGCACCACCCCGCCACAGCACTGCCCCAGGGCCGGGCCGAGCGCAAAGCGCATCGGACCGTCACCCGGCGGCGACGGTACGCCCGCCAGGCGTCGGCGCGCCTCGGCCATGGCCTGGTGCTCCAGGTGCCCGCCGCCGATGGTGCCCACGAACCCATCGGCGAACACGGCCATCCAGGCCCCGGGTTCACGCGGCACGGACCCTTGGGTAGACTCCACCCTGACCAGGCAGGCAGGCGCGGCCGCAAGGCCTTCCAGCAACAAACGCAAGTGTTCCACCGCCATCGTCCTTTTCGTACTACATCAGGCCCGGCGGCGCCGCCTGAACGGCGAGCGCCTTCGGCCACCCACCACGAGCCACCCCACCATGTCCAACACCCCGCCCCCAGGCCCCAACGGCAAGAGCAGCCACTGGCTGCTGGCAGGCATCATGGCCGCCGGCGCGGCCCTGGTCGCAGCGTGCAGATCCGGCCCCGAGCCCACCCCGACGCCCGAGCCGGAAAGCCGCTCGCCGGCAGCCCCGGACACCCCGGCCGTGAAAGGCCCCGTGCCCGCCGCCGCAGGCTCGGCCCGCGCATCGGCTGCCGCCACGCCCAAAGCCTACCGCCAGGACGGCGCCACCCACCTGTACGGACTCAACAGCGAACGCATCTTCAAGGGCAAGCTGCCACCGCAGCTGTATGCCATCGGCGTGCTCGAAGTGGACATCGACCGCACCGGCAAGGTCAACCGCCTGAACTGGCTGCGCGCCCCGCGCCACGCGCCCGAGGTGGTCAAAGAGATCGAGCGCACCGTGCGCGCCGCGGCGCCCTTCCCAGCCCCTACCCGCCTGGGCAAGGTCACCTACACCGAGACCTGGCTGTGGGACAAGAGCGGCAAGTTCCAGCTGGACACCCTGACCGAAGGACAGCTTTAAAAAGATAGCGTCTCGCGCTTGACAGTATTGGGCTTCAAGTTCTTGTGGCCTGAAGCCCGCATCTGGCAAGCGCAACTCGCTATCTATCTCATAGCACTCAAGATCCTCGGTACGTCGAATAGCTCCACGGGCTTACCAGCAGCGGCACGTGGTAGTGCTGGTCGGTGTGCGCAATGCCGAAGTCCAGGCTCACCTGGTTCAGAAAATTGGGCTCGGGCAGTTGCACGCCCCGCGCCTTGAAGTACCCCGCCACGTCGAAACGCAGCCGGTAGGTGCCGGTGCGCAGGCTGGCGTTGTCGAACAGCGGCGCATCGGTGCGGCCGTCGTGGTTCAGCACCAGGCGCTTGATCAGCGTGGCGTTGTCGTCGCCGTCCGTGGAGTACAGCGCCACTTCCATGCCGGCGGCGGGGCAGCCATGCATCGTGTCCAGAACGTGAGTGCTCAAGCCCATTGGGGATTCTCCTGAAGAAAGCAGGCCGGAACAGCGCGACCTGTAGACCAAAAGTGTATACACTTTTATCCAATCCACCTATCATGCAGCCATGGAATCCTCATCCACCAGTGCGATCGTCGACGCGTTGACCCGCGCCATCGTGGAGCACCGCTTGCAGCCCGGCACCAAGCTGGCCGAGCAGAAACTGGCCGACCACTTCGGCGTGTCGCGCACGCTGGTCCGCCAGGCGCTGTTCCAGCTGGCACAGAACCGGCTGGTCACGCTGGAGCCCGCGCGCGGCGCGTTCGTGTCCACCCCGTCGGTAGAAGAAGCCCGCCAGGTGTTCGCCGTGCGCCGCATGCTCGAGACCGAGATGACGCGCGCCTTCGTGCAGAGCGTGACCACCGCCAAGATCAAGGCGCTGCGCGCCCACGTCGCCAGCGAGAAGGCTGTCATGGGCACGGCCGATGCCAGCAGCCGCACCGAACTGCTGGGCGACTTCCACGTGCGCATGGCTGAGCTCATGGGCAACGAGGTGCTGGCGCAGATGCTGGGCGACCTGATCTCGCGCTGCGCGCTCATCACGCTGATGTACCAGTCGGCCAGCGCCGCCGAGCACTCCCACGAGGAGCACGGCGACATCGTGGCGGCCCTCGCCGCGCGCGACGAAGCCCTGGCCGTCTCCCTCATGCAGGCCCACCTGGAACATGTGGAGGCCAGCCTCACTTTCGACCGCAAGCGCCCGGCCAGCGACCTGGCCGCCGCGCTCAGCGCGTGACATTCCCGTCCGTGACATGACCCCTTGAATCCCCGACGCCCATGATCTACGACTCCACCCAGCCCTACCCCCGCGACCTCATTGGCTACGGCAAGACACCGCCCCACGCGCAGTGGCCGGGCGGTGCGCGCATTGCCGTGCAGTTCGTGCTCAACTATGAAGAAGGCGGCGAGAACGCCGTGCTGCACGGCGATGCAGGCAGCGAGCAGTTCCTGTCCGAAATGTTCAACCCCGCAAGCTACCCCGAGCGGCACATGAGCATGGAAGGCATCTACGAATACGGCTCGCGGGCCGGCGTGTGGCGCATCCTGCGCGAGTTCGAAAAGCGCAAGCTGCCGCTGACCGTGTTCGGCGTCTCCAGCGCGCTGCAGCGCCACCCCGAGCTCACCCAGGCCTTCGTGCAGCTGGGCCACGAGATCGCCTGCCACGGCCTCAAGTGGATCCACTACCAGCACATCCCCGAAGAAGTCGAGCGCGCCCACATGGCCGAGGCCATGGAGATCATCCAGCGCATGACGGGCCACCGCGCTCAGGGCTGGTACACCGGCCGCGACAGCCCCAACACCCGCCGCCTGGTGGCCGACTTCGGTGGCTTCGAGTACGACAGCGACTACTACGGCGACGACCTGCCGTTCTGGATGGACGTGAAAAAGAGCAATGGAGCCACCGTGCCCCAGCTCATCGTGCCGTACACACTGGACTGCAACGACATGCGCTTTGCGCTGCCGCAGGGCTACTCGCACGCGGACCCTTTCTACCAGTACATGAAGGACACGTTCGACGCGCTGTACGCCGAAGGCGACCCGGCCGGCGACAACGCGCCCAAGATGATGAGCATCGGCATGCACTGCCGCCTGCTCGGCCGCCCCGGCCGCATCACGGCGCTGCAGCGATTCCTGGACCACATCCAGCAGCACAGCGACGTGTGGGTGTGCCGCCGCATCGACATCGCGCGCCACTGGAAACAGGCGCACCCCTACCCATCACAGAAAGCAGGCTGAGCATGGCACTGACCCTGGAACAACTCAACGCCGCCAGCAGTGCCGAGGCCCTGCAACTGCTGGACGGCCTGTACGAGCACTCACCCTGGATCGCCGAGCAGGCGCTCGCGCAGCGGCCGTTCCGATCGCTGGCCCACCTGCAGCACGCCATGGCCCAGGCGGTGCGCACCGCGGGGCAAGATGCGCAGTTGGCCCTCATCCGCGCCCACCCCGAACTGGCGGGCAAGGCCATGGTGGCGCAGAACCTCACGGCCGAGTCCACCAACGAGCAGAGCAAGGCGGGCCTCACGCAGTGCACGCCCGAAGAGTTTGACCGCATCCAGGCACTCAACACCGCGTACAACGAGCGCTTCGGCTTTCCGTTCATCCTGGCGGTGCGCGGGCCGCGCGGCACCGGCCTGCCCAAGCGGGAGATCATCGATACGTTTGCGCGCCGCCTGGACAACCACCCCGAGTTCGAACTGGCCGAGGCCCTGCGCAACATCCACCGCATCGCCGAGATCCGCCTGAACGACAAGTTCGCCGCCGAGCCCGTGCTGGGCAACGACGTGTGGGACTGGCAGGAAAAGCTGGCCGAACACTCCGACCCCGGCTTCGCAGAAAAGGGCCAGCTCACCGTCACGTATCTGACCGACGCGCACCGCGCCTGCGCCCAGCGCATCAGCCACTGGATGCGCGACTGCGGCTTCGACGAAGTGGAGATCGACGCGGTGGGCAACGTGGTGGGGCGCTACCACCCGGCCACCGAGGGTGCGCGCTACCTCATCACGGGATCGCACTACGACACCGTGCGCAACGGCGGCAAGTACGACGGCCGCCTGGGCATCTTCGTGCCCATGGCCTGCGTGCGCGATTTGCACCGCGCCGGCCGGCGGCTGCCCTTCGGCATCGAGGTGGTGGGCTTTGCCGAAGAAGAAGGCCAGCGCTACAAGGCCACCTTCCTCGGCTCGGGCGCACTGATCGGCGACTTCAACCCCGCCTGGCTCGACCAGAAGGATGTGGACGGCGTGACCATGCGCGCGGCCATGCAGCACGCGGGCCTGTGCATCGACGACATCCCCAAGCTCCAGCGCGACCCCGCGCAGTACCTGGGCTTCATCGAAGTGCACATCGAGCAGGGCCCCGTGCTCAACGAGTTGGACCTGCCCCTGGGCGTGGTCACTTCCATCAACGGCAGCGTGCGCTTCCTGTGCGAGATGATCGGCACCGCCAGCCACGCGGGCACCACCCCCATGGACCGCCGCCGCGACGCGGCCGTGGCCGTGGCGGAACTGGCGCTGTACGTGGAGCAGCGCGCCGCGCAAGACGGCGACTCGGTGGGCACCATCGGCCAGCTGCAGGTGCCTGCAGGCTCCATCAACGTGGTGCCCGGCCGCTGCCAATTCAGCCTGGACCTGCGCGCACCCACCGACGCCCAGCGCGACGCGCTGGTGAGCGACGTGAAGGAGCAGCTTGCCAAGATCGCCGCCCGCCGCGGCCTGCGCTACACGCTGGAAGAATCCATGCGCGCCGCCGCCGCGCCCAGCGCACCCGCCTGGCAGCACCACTGGGAGCGCGCCGTGGACACGCTGGGCGTGCCCGTGTTCCGCATGCCCAGCGGGGCGGGACACGACGCGATGAAGCTGCACGAAATCATGCCCCAGGCCATGCTCTTCGTGCGCGGACTGAACTCCGGCATCAGCCACAACCCGCTCGAATCCACCACCAACAACGACATCCAGCTGGCCGTGGACGCCTTCACCCAGGTCCTGCGCCAACTTGCCGAGGAACAACAACCATGACGACGAACACCCCACAGAACTACGCCGCGCTGGACGCCTGGATCGACCAGCACTTCGACGAGGAAGTGCGCTTCCTGCAGGCGCTGGTGCGTGTGCCCACCGACACCCCGCCCGGCAACAACGCTCCGCACGCCGAACGCACTGCGGAGTTGTTGACCGAGTTCGGCTACACCGCTGAAAAGCACGCCGTTCCGGCCGCCGACGTGTTGGCCTATGGCATGGAGTCCATCACCAACCTCATCGTGCGCAGACCGTACGGCGACGGCGGCAAGATCATCGCCCTGAACGCCCACGGCGACGTGGTGCCCCCTGGCGAAGGCTGGACGCACGACCCCTACGGCGCCGAGATCGTTCATGGTGCCATGTACGGCCGCGCCACCGCTGTGAGCAAGAGCGACTTTGCAAGCTTCACCTTCGCGGTGCGCGCGCTGGAAGCCGTCGCCAAGCCCACCCGGGGCGCGGTGGAACTGCATTTCACCTACGACGAGGAATTTGGCGGCGAACTCGGCCCCGGCTGGCTGCTGCAGAAGGGCTTGACGAAGCCCGACCTGATGATCGCGGCCGGTTTCAGCTACGAAGTGGTCACCGCCCACAACGGCTGCCTGCAGATGGAAGTGACCGTGCACGGCAAGATGGCCCACGCCGCCGTACCCCACACCGGCGTGGACGCGCTGCAGGGCGCAGTGCACATCCTGAACGCGCTGTATGCGCAGAACGACGAGTACAAGAAGGTCACGTCCAAGGTCGAAGGCATCAAGCACCCGTACCTGAACGTCGGCCGCATCGAGGGCGGCACCAACACCAACGTCGTGCCCGGCAAGGTCATGTTCAAGCTCGACCGCCGCATGATCCCCGAAGAGAACCCGGTGGAAGTGGAAGCCGCCATCCGCCGCATCATCGAGCAGGCGGCGGGCGAGCGTGCCGGCATCAGTGTCGACATCAAGCGCCTGCTACTGGCCAACGCGATGACGCCGCTGGCCGGCAACCAGCCGCTGGTGGACGCCATCCAGAAGCACGCGCAGGCCGTGATCGGCGAGCCCGTGCCTGCCGTGGGCACGCCGCTGTACACCGACGTGCGCCTGTATGTGGAGCGCGGCATCCCCGGCGTGATCTACGGCGCCGGCCCGCGCACCGTGCTCGAGTCGCACGCCAAGCGCGCCGACGAACGCCTGCAACTCGAAGACCTGCGCCGCGCCACCAAGGTCATCGCGCGCTCGTTGAGCGACCTGTTGGCCTGACCCTGGAACGCTTGGGCGATCGATCCCACGCTCATTCGCCGTCCATCACTCAGTACCGCACACCGTTCAGGCTGAGCCTGTCGAAGCCTCGCGCGGCGCTTCGACGAGCTCAGCGTGAACGGTTTTTCTTCTTTCCGAGCTTGGAGCGCTTTGGCGATTTCACACGGGTTCGCGCTCCGTCGTTCAACACCCCATACCGTTCGGGCTGAGCTTGTCGAAGCCTTGCGCAGCGCTTCGACAGGCTCAGCGTGAACGGTTTTTCTTCTTTCCGAGTTTGGAACGCTTTGGCGGTTTGACACGAATGTGCGTCCAACCTTTCATCCGCCCCACGCCATTCGGGCTGAGCCTTTCGAAGCCTTTCGCAGCGCTTCGACAAGCTCAGCGTGAACGGTTCTCGTATTTTTGAACGTGAAGAGAAGCGATCGATAAGCCCCGGTCATGCCGCGCGCGCATCATTGCCGCACTGCAAAGTCATGGCGCAATCGCTTCTGGCGGCGCGTTGACCGGCCTACACTGTCGCGGGCGCGTCCACACGATGGAGGCGCCCGTTTTGTTTTGAACCGGTTTGCGTTTTTCGTCGCGCCCCCCATCAACAACACAAGGAGATCTGCAATGAACATTCGCCAAACGCTGCTGGCCGGCAGCGTCGCGCTGGCCCTGGCCAGCCTCACCGCCTGCGGCAGCACGCCGCCCGCTGCCACCGCAGCACCCGCCCCCGCCGTACAGCAAACGGCCTCGGCCCAGGCCGCCAGCGCCGCGTACGACTTCGACATGGACGTGTTCCACCCCGTGGTGGCACGCAACGGCATGGTCGCCACCGAACAGGAACTGGCCTCGCAGATCGGCCTCGACATCCTGAAGGCCGGTGGCAACGCAGTGGATGCCGCTGTCGGCATCGGCTTTGCGCTGGCCGTGGCCCTGCCCAATGCGGGCAACCTGGGCGGCGGCGGGTTCATGGTGGTGCACGACGCCAAGACCGGCAAGAGCGTGGCCCTGGACTTCCGCGAAGTGGCGCCCATCAAGGCCACGCGCGACATGTACCTCGATGCCAAGGGCAACGTGGTGGACGGCAAGTCGCTGTACACCCACTACGCCGTGGGCGTGCCCGGCACCGTGGCCGGCATGGAGCATGCGCTCAAGACCTGGGGCACCCTGCCGCTGTCGCGCGTGATCGCCCCCGCCATCGAGCTCGCCGACAAGGGCTTCCCGGTCAGCGAAACACTGGCCAAGATCCTGCAGCAGGAAAAGAAGAACATGGGCAACTGGCCCGCCACCCAGGCCATCTTCTGGAAGAACGGCGAACCGCTGAAGGTGGGCGAGCCGCTGGTGCAGAAAGACCTGGCCCAGTCCATGCGCCTGATCGGCCAGCAAGGCGCCCGGGCTTTCTACGAAGGCGAGATCGCCCAGAAGATCGCCGCCGAAATGGCACCGCACGCCGGTGCCCTCACGCTGCAGGACCTGCGCGAATACAAGGTGGCCGAGCGCGTGCCCACGCGCGGCACCTACCGCGGCTATGAGATCGTGACCATGCCGCCACCCTCCTCCGGCGGCCCGCACCTGGTGCAGATCCTGAACATGCTGGAGCCCCTGCCCCTGGCCCAGTGGGGCCCCAACAGCGCGCAGACCATCCACTACATGGCCGAGAGCATGAAGCTCGCGTACGCCGACCGCGCCGAGTACCTGGGCGACCCGGACTTCGTGAAGATTCCTTTGAAGGGCCTGACCTCCAAGCGCTATGCCGAATCCCTGGCCAAGGGCATCGACGCCAACACCGCACGCAGTGGCAAGAGCATCAAGCCCGGCCAGCCCCAGCCGTATGAGAGCGACCAGACCACACACTACTCCGTGGTGGACAAGGCCGGCAACGCTGTGGCCGTGACGTACACGCTGAACACCAACTTCGGCAGCGGCATCGTCGCCAAGGGCACGGGCATTTTGCTCAACAACGAGATGGACGATTTCTCGGCCAAGCCCGGCGTGGCCAACGCCTACGGCCTGGTCGGCGGCGACGCCAACGCCGTGGCCGCCAAGAAGCGCCCCCTGTCGTCGATGACGCCCACCCTGGTCCTGAAGGACGGCAAGCCCACCCTGGTGACCGGCAGCCCCGGCGGCGCGCGCATCATCACCACGGTGCTGCAGACGGTGGTCAACACCATCGACTTCGGCATGAACCCCGCCGAAGCCGCTGCCGCCCCCCGCGTGCACCACCAGTGGACGCCCGACGAGCTGCGCGTGGAAAAGGGCCTCTCGCCCGACACCCTGGCCCTGCTCAAGCAACGCGGCCACAACATCGCAGTCAAGCCGTCGATGGGCCGCACGCAGACCATCCAGATCCGGGGCGGCGCGCTGTATGGGTACTCGGACCCGCGCAATCCGGATGGGAAGACGCTGGGGTATTGATAGGGAGATCGGATGGATGGCCCGCCTGACGGTCCATCCGTTCGCTGCTCGGCAGCCAAGAAACAAAGGCCACGTCCCTCGCAGGGCGTGGCCTTTGTCATTGCATCATATGGAGCGTCATGGAGCGCTACCGTGCCGCAGAGCTCAGGTGAGCGCGATAGCTCACACCAGCGCCGTCACTTCGGGATTTCTGTAGAACCTCGCACCCTGTCATTCCAAGTGACTGCCGACCTCTGGACGGTCGCCAAGGCCGAGTCCGCGACCTGGACCGCAACGCTCGTCCAAGACAGATCGGAGAGCAGCCACCAAGTGCATAGCGACGCATATTCTCGTGCCTCGGATAATGTTCAGCCTCGATACGATGTCACCGCCAGCCCGAAGAGGCATTTGCTTCAGGCGCGGCCCCCTTACATTCAAAGCTACCCTCGCACCCATGAACGACCAATCCTCCATTCAATCAGAACTGGCCCCCGGTGAACAAGCGCTCTGGATCGGTCGACCACGCAGCGGGCTGATCTTGCGAGGCGCGGATGCCCTCGCCATTCCTTTCAGCCTGCTGTGGGCGGGATTCGCGGTCTACTGGCTCTACTCGGCTGCGGCCTCAGGCGCTCCATTGCCCTTCGTATTGTTTGGTGTTCCTTTTGTTCTCGTGGGCGTCTACGTCGTGGTGGGACGTTTTTTCGTCGATGCAAGGCAGCGAGCAGCAACCTCCTATGCCGTAACGTCGCAGCGCGTATTGATCGTCTCGGGCCTGTTCTCGCGCAAGGTCAAGTCATTAGGCATCAAGGCACTGGCAGAGTTGTCCCTGTCGGAACGCGCAGATGGCTCGGGAAGCATCACGTTTGGCGCGCAGCATCCGATGGCAAGCATGATGGGCGGGCTACCCAGTGGATGGCCCGGCATGGACCAGTACGCCACGCCGAAGTTTGACTCCATCCCCGAAGTGCGAAAGGTCTATGAAACCATTCGCAAGGCGCAGGCGGGAGGCTTCTGAATAGCTGCTACGCGGATGCACGCAAGCCATTCGTGACTACCGCCTTGACTGACGGCAATCCCCAGGCTTCCGCGTGAACCTGGAGAAGCTGCTGTGCAGCGCCGGCGGCTGCTGGACCCGCGCTGCGCCCGAAGAGCAACGTTACCTGCAAAGAGCTCAGACCGGGGCGACCTGCCCGATCTCGAAATTCGCCATCTTCTCCAACGCACGCACCATCGCCGAGTGGTCCCAGCCCTGGCCGCCGTGCGCGACGCAGGCGTTGAACAGCTCCTGCGCCATGACCGTATTGGGCAGCGGCACCCCCAGCGTGCGAGCGCTCGACAACGCAAGGTTCAGGTCCTTCTGGTGCAGCCCGATGCGAAAGCCTGGCTCGAACCTGCGTTGGATCATGCGCTCGGCATGCACCTCCAGGATCTTCGACGAGGCAAAGCCACCCAGCAGCGCCTGACGCACGCGCGCAGGGTCGGCGCCCGCGCGGGCGGCGAAGAGCAGTGCTTCGGCCACGGCCTCGATGTTCAGGGCGACGATGATCTGGTTGGCCACCTTGGCGGTCTGGCCGTCGCCGTTGCCGCCCACCAGGGTGATGTTCTTGCCCAGGCGCTCGAACAGCGGCCGGATGCGGTCGAACACCGCTTCGGGGCCGCCGACCATGATGGACAGGGTGGCGTTCTTCGCGCCCAGCTCTCCGCCCGACACGGGGGCGTCCAGGTACTGCGCGCCCACGGCCTCGATGCGCGCCGCGAAGTCCTTGGTGGCCACGGGCGAGATAGAGCTCATGTCCACCACCACCTTGCGCGCGCTGCCCTTCAAGCCTTGGGCCACGCCGTCGGCGCCGAACAGCACCTTCTCCACATCCGGCGTGTCGGGCAGCATCAGGAAGATGATGTCGGCCCGCTCGGCCACGCCGCGCGCCGTGGTGCACTGCGTGGCACTGCTCTCTGCGATCTGCGGCGCCACGCGGCCGCGTGTGTGCACGTACAGCTGGTGGCCGGCGGCGATGAGGTGGCCGCATAGGGGCGCGCCCATGATGCCCAGGCCGATGAAACCGAGTTTGAGGGGGGTGTCGGTCATGTTCTTGTTCTCCTTGTGTTGTGTTGATTCGTACATCCGTGGGTGCTGGCTCATGCGGTGAGCGCCGTGCGCCACCCCAGGCCGATCTCTGTCGTGCGCGCGGGCTTGTACTCGCAGCCCACCCAGCCTTCGTATCCGATGCGGTCCAGGTGCGCGAACAGGTAGCGGTAGTTGATCTCGCCTGTGCCCGGCTCGTGGCGGCCGGGGTTGTCGGCCACCTGCACATGGCCGATGCGCGGCAGGTGCTTTTGCAGCGTGGCGGCCAGCTCGCCCTCGGTGCGCTGGGCGTGGTAGATGTCGTACTGCACGAAGGCGTTGTCGGCGCCCACCTCGTCCAGGATGGCCAGCGCCTGGTCTGTGCGGGTGAGGTAGAAGCCCGGGATGTCGAACGGGTTGATAGGCTCGACCAGCAGGCGCAGGCCGGCCGCCTTGAGCTCGGTGGCCGCGAAGCGCAGGTTCTGCACCAGGGTGCTGCGCAGTACGGCGGCGTCCACACCCGCCGGCGCCTTGCCGGTCAGGCAGTTGAGTTGTGGCACGCCCAGCGCCTTCGCATAGGTGATGGCGCGGGCCACGCCGGCGCGGAACTCGGCAATGCGATCCGGGTGGCAGGCGATGCCGCGCTCGCCCGCGTCCAAGTCGCCGGCGGGCAGGTTGTGCAGCACGATCTGCAGGTGGTGTGCGTCAATCTGTGCACGCAGTTCCTCGGGGGTGTGGGCGTAAGGGAAGAGGAACTCCACGGCTTCGAATCCGGCGCGGGCAGCGCGCTCGAAGCGGTCGAGGAAAGGCACTTCGGTGAACAGCATGCTGAGGTTGGCTGCGAAGCGGGGCATGGGGAAGTCTCCGTGAAGGTGGGTAAAAAATGTGGATTGCGTTGAGCTGGGCCCCCACCCCATACCGTTCGGGCTGCGCCTGTCGAGGCCAGGGCTTGGGGTGGCCTTCGACAAGCTCAGGCTGAACGGTTTGGGTTTGAGGTTGTCTTTGAAGGGCGCAGGTTGACGCCCGTTCCATCCACCGTTCGGGCTGAGCTTGTCGAAGCCAGGGCACTGAGGCGGCCTTCGACAGGCTCAGGCTGAACGGTGGGGGTCGCGTCAGTCCAGCACGGCCAGCGCACTGGGCACGTCCGCCGCCTGCGTGGCCAGTTCCTCGAACTCGACGACGTTGTCGATCTCCGTGCCCATGGCGATGTTGGTGACGCGCTCCAGGATCACCTCGATGACCACGGGCGTGGCGTGCTCGGCCATCCAGGCCTCGGCCTGGGCGATGGCGGGCGCAAACTCCTCGGGGCGGTGCACGCGGATGGCCTTGCAGCCCAGGCCTTCGACGACCTTCACGTGGTCCACGCCGTAGCCGCGCGCCACCTCGCCCTCGGCCATGTTCACGTTGTCGAACGCGAGCTGCACGCAGTAGTCGATGCTGAAGCTGCGCTGCGCCTGGCGGATCAGGCCCAGGTAGCTGTTGTTGACCAGCACGTGGATGTAGGGCAGCTTGAACTGCGCGCCCACGGCCAGCTCTTCGATCATGAACTGGAAGTCGTAGTCGCCCGACAGTGCCACGATCTTGCGCGCCGGGTCGGCCACGCGCACGCCCAGGGCGGCGGGCACCGTCCAGCCCAGCGGTCCGGCCTGGCCGCAGTTGATCCAGTGGCGCGGCTGGTACACGTGCAAAAACTGCGCACCCGCAATCTGCGACAGGCCGATGGTGGAGACGTAGCACACGTCCTTGCCCAGTGCGCGGTTCATGCACTGGTACACACGCTGCGGCTTCATGGGCACGCTGTCGAAGTGGGTCTTGCGCAGGTAGTCCACGCTGTGCTTGCGGCCCAGGCATTCGGCGGCCCAGCCTCTGCGGTCCTTCAGGCGCCCCGCGGCCTTCCATTCACGCGCCACCTCCACAAAGAGCCGGAGCGCTGCGCCCGCATCGGAGACGATGCCGAAGTCCGGCGCGAACACGCGGCCGATCTGCGTGGGCTCGATGTCCACGTGCACGAACTTCCGGCCCCGGGTGTACACATCGACGGACCCCGTGTGCCGGTTGGCCCAGCGGTTGCCGATGCCCAGCACGAAGTCGCTGGCGAGCATGCTGGCATTGCCGTAGCGCTGGCTGGTCTGCAGGCCGCACATGCCGGCCATGAGCGGATGGTCGTCAGGGATGCTGCCCCAGCCCATGAGGGTGGGGATCACCGGCACGCCCAGCAGCTCGGCCAGCTGCACCAGCAGGTCCGATGCATCGGCGTTGATGATGCCGCCGCCTGCCACGATCAACGGGCGCTCCGCGTCGTTCAGCATGCCCAGCGCCTTCTCGATCTGCGCACGGGTGGCGGCGGGCTTGTAGGGCACCAGGGGTTCGTAGGTGTCGGGGTCGAATTCGATCTCGGCCAGTTGCACGTCGATGGGCAGATCGATCAGCACCGGCCCGGGACGGCCCGAGCGCATGAGGTGGAAGGCCTGCTGGAACGCCTGTGGCACCTGCGCGGGCTCCAGCACCGTGGTGGCCCACTTGGTCACGCTCTTTGCAATGGCGGCGATGTCCACGGCCTGGAAGTCTTCCTTGTGCAGGCGGGCGCGCGGTGCCTGGCCGGTAATGCACAGGATGGGAATGGAGTCCGCGCTGGCCGAGTACAGCCCGGTGATCATGTCGGTGCCGGCGGGGCCGCTGGTGCCGATGCACACGCCGATGTTGCCGGCGACGGCGCGGGTGTAGCCCTCGGCCATGTGGCTGGCCCCCTCCACATGGCGCGCCAGGATGTGGCCGATGCCGCCATGTGCCTTGAGCGCCGCATACAGCGGGTTGATGGCCGCGCCAGGCACGCCGAACGCAACGCTCACGCCCTCTTTCTCCATCACCTTCACGGCGGCCTCGATGGCCTTCATTCTTGGCATTGCACATCTCCTTCTGTTGGGGGTCGGTTGATGTGGCAACTCTAGGCAAGCACCCTTTGCAGCGGAAGGTGGCGGCAGACCATAAAATTTATTCCACACAGGAATAAACCATGGCGCCATTGCGCGCCACCATGCACAGCACAGGAGGCAACCACGATGGACCGACTCGATGCCATGGAAATGTTCGTGCGCGTGGTGGAGACCGGCAGCTTCACCAAGGTGGCCCGCGAGTTCGCCACCACGCAGCCCACGGTGACCAAGCAGGTCGCCGCCATGGAGGCACACCTGAAGGTGCGGCTGCTCAACCGCAACACGCGCGGCGTGAGCCTGACCGAGCCCGGTGCGCTGTACTACGAGAAGTGCAAGGCCATCGTGACCGACGTGGCCGACGCCGAGAGCGTGGTGCGCGTGCGCCAGACCCAGGTGCACGGCCAGTTGCGGGTGGGCAGCTCGGTGGCGTTTGGGCGGCGCGTGGTGGTGCCGCTGGCGCTGGAGTTCATGGCGCAGAACCCGCAGGTGCAGCTGGACCTGAGCTTCGAGGACCGCTACACCGACCTGGTGGCCCACGGCATCGACGTGGCGATCCGCCTGGGCAAGCTCGCCGACTCGGCCCTGGGTGCGCGCACGCTGGGCATGAACCCCTGGGTGCTGGTGGCCTCGCCCACCTACCTGCGCCGCCACGGCACGCCGCGCCGGCCGTCGGACCTGAAGGACCACGCCACGCTGATCTACAGCAGCGTGCAGGGCAACGACCTGTGGCGGCTGCGCAATGCGAGCGGCGAGGCGGTCTCGGTGCCCGTCACGGGGCGGCTGCGGTCCAACAACCTCTCTGCGCTGCTGGCGGCGGCGCGCGCGCACATGGGCATCGCGGCGCTGCCGCACTACGTGGCGGTGAAGTCGCTGGCGGCAGGGCGCGTGGTGGAGGTGCTCAAGACCTGCCGCCTGCCCGAACAGGAGATCCATGCGGTGTACCCGTCACCGCGGCTGGTGCCGCAGAAGGTGCAGGCGTTCGTCGCGTTTTTGCAGGGGCGGTTTGGCAAGGACTGGGTGGCTGCGTTGCCGCGGGAGGGGGCGGCGAGGAAGTAAAGGATGGCTGGGAGATGGCGAGGGTTCGCCCTGGGGAGAGGGGTTAAGGATCAGGCACAGCGCCAGCCCAAAACTCAGCACCTTATCGCCCTGCAGCCCAGGCCCAGTCAGCGCCAGCCGCTACAAAATCAGGATCGCCCGGAAGTCATTGACGTTCGTGTGCGTGGGCCCGGTGACGACCAGGTCGCCCAGCGCATCGAAGTAGCCGTACGCATCGTTGCGGTCCAGGCCGTCCGCAATGCGCAGGCCCTGTGCAGTGGCGCGCGCCAGGGTGTCGGGCGCCACGCGGGCTCCGGCGTTGTCTTCCACGCCGTCGATGCCGTCGGTATCTGCCGCCAGGGCCCACACGCCCGCCTGGCCCTGCAGCGCCTGCGCGAGCCCCAGGCAGAACTCGCCCGCGCGGCCGCCCCGGCCCTTGGGGGCGCCCGGTGCGCGCGGGCGGACCGTGACGGTGGTCTCGCCGCCAGAGAGGATCACGCAGGGCCGCGCAAAAGGCTGGCCGTGGCGCGCCACGGCCCGTGCCAGCGCCGCGTGCACCTTGCCCACCTCGCGCGATTCGCCCTCGATCTCGTCGGACAGGATGTACGCCGGCACACCCGCCGCCCGCGCGGCCTCGGCCGCTGCCTCCAGCGACTGCTGGGGCGTGGCCGTCATGTGCACGGCGTGGCCTGCGAAGACGGCGTCGCCGGGCTTGGGGGTTTCGAGGTCACCGGCCTGCAGCGCAGCGCGCACGCTGGTCGGGATGTCGATGTGATAGCGCGCCAGGATGGCGAGGGCGTCGGCGCAGGTGGTGGCGTCGGGCACGGTGGGGCCGCTGGCGATGACCGAGGGGTCGTCGCCCGGCACGTCGCTGATGGTGAGCGTGACCACGCGCGCGGGTGCGCAGGCCGCCGCCAGGCGCCCGCCCTTGATGCGCGAGAGGTGCTTGCGCACGCAGTTCATCTCGTCGATGGCGGCGCCGCTCTCGAGCAGCGCCTTGTTGATGCGCTGCTTGTCTTCGAGCGTGAGGCCGTCGGCCGGCAGCGTGAGCAGGGCCGAGCCCCCGCCCGAGATCAGGCACAGCACCAGGTCGTTGGCCGTGAGGCCCTGCGTCAGCGCCAGGATGCGCTGCGCGGCATCGAGCCCCGCCGCATCGGGCACCGGGTGCGCGGCCTCGACCACCTCGATGCGCTGCGGCAGGCCATCCGGCCGGGGCGGCGTGTGGTGGTAGCGCGTCACCACCAGGCCCGACAGCGGCGCATCGGCCGGCCACAGCGCCTCCACTGCGTGGGCCATGGCGCCACCGGCCTTGCCGGCGCCCAGCACCAGGGTGCGCCCGCCGCTCTCCGGGCTGGGCGGGGCGGGCAGGAAGGCGGCCGTGTTGTGCAGCGGCAGCGCGCGGCGCACGGCCACGCGGTACAGGTATTCGAGGAATTCGCCGCTCTGGCGAACGGGGTCGGGCACGTTGTGGTCAGCGGTCATGGTGGTCTCCGCGGGCGATTGTGCGGCACCCGGCCGGCCCATACCCTGCGCGCAAGTCAAAAGAACTTCAACCGTCCACCCCGTGGCTGCAGGACCGTTGCAGCGCTGCCATCGGGGGATAACCCTATGTTCTGGTGCGCAACACTTGCCTACATTTCTTGTATGCAAGATTGATCGCAGTGCCACTTCCTCCTTTTTTCCGCAAAGGGTTCCCATGCTCCGCTTCCTCAACTCCTTGTTCGGCCGGGTGATCCTGGCCTTGATTGCCGGCGTGGCCGTCGGGCTGTTCTGGCCCGACACGGCCGTGCAGCTCAAGCCGCTGGGCGACGGCTTCATCAAGCTCATCAAGATGCTGATTCCGCTCATCGTCTTCTGCGTGGTGGTGCATGGCATCGCCGGCACGGGTGACTTGAAGCGGGTGGGCCGGGTGGGCATCAAGTCGCTCATCTACTTCGAGGTCGTCACCTCCGTCGCGCTGGTGCTGGGCCTGGCGCTTGCGTTCTGGTTCGAGCCCGGCGTCGGCATGAATGTGGACCCGAGCGCGCTGGACCCCAAGGCCATGGGCGCCTATGCGGAAAACGCCAGCAAGCTCACGGGCGGCGGCTTCAGCGACTTTCTGCTCAAGCTCATCCCCACCACCGCCGTGAGCGCGTTCGCCACCGGCGACGTGCTGCAGGTGCTTCTGTTCTCCATCATCTTCGGCTGCGCGCTGGCGCTGCTGGGCGAGCGCGGCGCGCGCATCACCAGCCTCATCGAAGACCTGTCGCACGTGCTGTTCAAGACCATGGGCCTGATCATCAAGCTGGCGCCACTGGGCGTGCTGGGCGCCATTGCGTTCACGGTGGGCAAGTACGGCATCGGCTCGCTCAAGCAGCTGGGCATGCTGGTGGTGCTGTTCTATGCGGCGGTGTTC
This sequence comes from Acidovorax sp. Leaf191, assembly GCF_001424425.1. Taxonomy (GTDB): domain Bacteria; phylum Pseudomonadota; class Gammaproteobacteria; order Burkholderiales; family Burkholderiaceae_C; genus Acidovorax. The sequence continues at coordinate 501,930 of NZ_LMPT01000012.1, read as the reverse complement.
CTGTTCGTGGTGGTGGTGCTGGGCCTCATCATGCGGGTGTCGGGCTTCAGCCTGTTCAAGCTGCTGCGCTACCTGCGCGAAGAGCTGGCCGTGGTGTTCGCCACCACGTCGTCCGACAGCGTGCTGCCCCAGATCATGGCCAAGCTCAAGCACATGGGCATCCGCGATTCGACCGTGGGCCTGGTGATCCCCACGGGCTACTCGTTCAACCTGGACGCGTTCTCGATCTACATCACGCTGGCCGCCGTGTTCATCGCCCAGGCCACGAACACGCCGATCTCCATGGCCGACCTGCTGACCATCCTGGCGATATCGCTGGTCACGTCCAAGGGCGCGCATGGCGTGCCGGGCTCGGCCATCGTGGTGCTGGCGGCCACGCTGCATGCGATCCCGGCCATTCCGGCCATCGGGCTGGTGCTGGTGCTGTCGGTGGACTGGTTCATGGGCATTGCCCGTGCCCTGGGCAACCTGATCGGCAACTGCGTGGCCACGGTGGCCATCGCCGCATGGGAGGGCGACATCGACCGCGAACGCGCCCATGCCGTGCTGGACGGCCGCGAGCCCCAATCCACACGCAAATGATGGTGGCACGATGACCACGTGCCCACTCCACAGGAAAATCACATGGCTGCCCCGCACTCCCCGACGCGTCGCCTGCTGATCGCAGGCGCCACTGGCCTCTCCACCCTGAGCTGGACGGGGGCCAGTGCCCAGGGCACCGGCAAATCAGACCAGCTGGAAAAAATCCTGCAGAACAAAACACTTCGTGTCGCCGTTCCGCAAGAATTTCCTCCTTTCGGGTTTACCAACAAAGGTGTTCTGGATGGTTTCGACATCACCATCGCGCACATGCTGGCGGCCGACCTGAAGGTGGCGCTCAAGCCCCTGCCGGTGGCCAGTGCGGACCGGATACCGGCCCTGCTCGAAGACCGTGTCGATGTGATCATCTCCAGCCTGGGCAAGACGGCAGAGCGCGAAAAGCAGATCGATTTTTCGTCGTCCTATGCGCCCACCTACATGGGCATTTTCAGCGACGCGAATTCCGGCATCGCCGACGCCGCGGCACTCAAAGGCCGCAAGGTGGGCGTCGTGCGCGGCAGCCTGGAAGAAGCCGAGCTGAAGGCCCAGGCCCCCCAGGCCACCGCCATGGCGTTCGACAGTTCGGCCCCCCTGCTGGAGGCTTATGCGCGCCGCAGCATCGATGCCTTTGCAGCAGGCAATGTGGTGGCCGAGTCCATTCCAGATGTCGCCATGCGTGAGCGCGTGCGGCGGCTGGCCGTGCTGCGCCAGAGCCATTGCTACATCGGCGTGCGCAAGCAAGAGCCCCGGCTCCTGGCCCGGATCGAAGCGTTTCTGTCCCAGGCCCGGTCGTCCCAGGCCCTCATGGTCAATGCCATCCACTGGTTCAGGCACAGCCTGTCACCAGACATGTTTCGCGATGGCAAGAGTTGACTGACGCCCGTATACCGCCACCAGATCGTGGCGCAGGATGCGGGCACTGCGAGCCGACGCATACTGCGCCTCACCGCCCCACAGGCCCAGGAACAGTTCCATGATCACCTCGCTTCGCACCCGCATCCTGCTCATCACCACCGCAGCCGTCACCGTGGCCCTGGCGCTCACGGGCGCTGCCACCTACACCATCGTGCGGTCGGCCACACTGCAGACGATTGAAGAAAACCTGGCCGCCATCGCCTCGGGCAACACGCTGGCCATCGAGAAATGGGTCGCCGCCAAGGCCACCGCCGTGACGGCGACGGCCGCCGTGGTCGAACCCGGCGACCCCAAGGGCCTGGTGCTGCACATGAACAAGTCCGGCGGTTTCCCGGTGACAACGGGCGGCTGGCAGGACAAGACCTGGGTGTCGAGCAGCAGCACCACGCCGCCCACCTACGACCCCACCGCCCGCCCTTGGTACAAGAGCGCGCTGCAGGCCGGCAAGCTGGTGGTGACCAAGCCGTATGGCGATGCCTCCACCGGCGAGCCCTTCGTGTCGTTCGCCGCACCCATCCTGCGCGATGGCACGGCGCAGGGCGCGATCAGCGGCGCCGTGCCGCTCAAGGGCGTGCAGGAGGTCGTGGCCGCCGTTCACCCCACGCCCAGCAGCCTGGGCTTCGTGATCGACAAGGACGGGCTGGTGCTGGCCCACCCCGATGCACAGCGCATGCTCAAGCCGGTGGCAGAGCTGTCCGCCGCGCTCACGCCCGCCGTGGTGTCCACGCTGCAGGGCGCGAGCCACTCGCTCGAAGCCGAACTCAACGGCGCGCCCAAGCTGCTGCGCGCACTGCCCGTGCAGGGCACGGACTGGCTGCTGGTGGTGGCGCTGGACAAGGCCGAGGCCACGGCGGGCCTTGCCAGCGTGGTGCGTACCTCGGCCGTCGCCATCGTGCTGCTGGTGCTGGCCGCGGCCGGCGTCACCGCGCTGCTCACCGCGCAGTCGTTCCGCCGCCTCTCGCAGGTGCGCGATGCGATGGATGAAGTCGGCTCGGGCAGCGGCGACCTCACGCACCGCCTGCCCGTGCAGGGGCGCGACGAGGTGGCGCAGATCGCCATGTCGTTCAACAGCTTCGTGGACAAGATCGGCACCGTCCTGCAGGACGTGCGCCAGGGCGTGGAGTCGATGAAGACCGCCACCGACGAGATCAAGGCCGGCAACCAGGACCTGTCCAACCGCACCGAAGGCTCGGCCAGCGCGCTGCAGGAAACCTCCGCCTCGCTGTCGCAGCTGACGGTCACCGTCAAGCAGTCGGCCGAGGCGGCCGCCCAGGCCACGCGCCTGGCCAACTCGGCCAGCGCCACGGCCATGCGGGGTGGTGATGTGGTGGCGGGCGCGGTGAGCACGATGGACGAGATCTCGGCCGCCTCGGCCAAGATCGGCGAGATCATCGGCGTGATCGACTCCATCGCGTTCCAGACCAACATCCTCGCGCTGAACGCGGCGGTGGAGGCAGCCCGTGCCGGTGAGAATGGCCGTGGCTTCGCCGTGGTGGCCAGCGAGGTGCGCAGCCTGGCCCACCGCAGCGCGACGGCCGCCAAGGAGATCAAGACGCTGATCGATGCCTCGGGCGCGAGCGTGGCCACCGGCACGCAGCGCGTGCAGGCCGCAGGCAAGACCATGGGCGAGATCGTGCAGGACATCCAGCGGGTGGCGCAGATCATCGGCGAGATCAACGGCTCGATGAACGAACAAAGCGCGGGCATCGGCCAGATCAACCAGGCCGTGGCCGAGATGGACCGCTCGACACAGCAAAATGCCGCATTGGTGGAACAATCCACCGCAGCGTCCTCCGTCCTGAACGAACAAGCCCACCACCTGGCACGCACCGTGGCGGGCTTCAAGCTCGACGGCGATCACTCCAGCACCCCTTCCACCCAGCGTCTGGCGCTACCGCGCTGACGCCGTCAGCACGCGTTGACGACCTCCAGTACCGCACACCGCCCTCCATGAGCATCAGCCCCAACCAGATCGCACAACAGGTGGTCGAATCCATCCTGGCCCAGAAACTGTCCCCCGGCGAACGCCTGGGCGAGCAGGAACTGGCCGACCTGTTCGGCGTGAGCCGCACCCTGGTGCGCGAGGCGCTGATGCAACTGCAGGCGCGTGGCTTCGTCGAGGTGCGCCCGCGCCGCGGCTGGTATGTGGTGGAGCCGTCGGTGGACGATGCGCGCGATGCGTTCTCGGCCCGGCGCATCATCGAATCGGGCATCCTGGCAGACGCCGGGCGGCCCCTGCAGTCGGTCACGCCCCGCCTGCGCGCCCACATCGCCGAGGAGCAGCAGGCCATCGACGGCGCGGACGCGGCCACGCGCGCGTTCCTGCTGGCGGACTTCCACGTCTGCCTGGCCGAGAGCATGGGCCACCGCAGCCTGAGCGACATCCTGCGCGACCTGACGGCGCGCACCACGCTCGCGGCATCGCTGTACCAGTCGCGGCACGAGGCCAGCCAGTCGTGCGCCGAGCACGAAGCCATCGTGGAGGCGCTGGAAGCCGGCGACACCACCCTGGCGCGCGAGCGCCTGCTGGCCCACATCGGCCATGTGGAAGCGGCGCTGAACCACGACCAGCCCATGGTGCGCGACCGGCTGCGCGACTCGCTCACCCCACTGCCCGGTGCGCGGTCCAGCGCCGAGGGCTGACCCGCTCTCCCCCCAAGGTTTCCCACGCAGCAGCCGCCCCGGCCTCCACGGCCCGGGCGGTTTTTGTTTATTCCACGCGTTCGTGTGTATGCGGGTAAACCCCTGGCAATTCGTGCACCGACGGCGTTTTATTGCACCCATTTTTTGTATACAAATATAGGGTACAAAACTATCCAGGCCGCAGATGCCCGGAATCCATCCTTTTCCAGACGAGGAGACACCCGTGAACACAGCCGTCAGCAGCACACCCTTGACGGCGGGCACCGAGCCCGCCGGCCCGCACCATGGCAACGCCCTGATCAAGCCGGGCTACGACCCGCGCCTGACCAACGAGGACCTGGCGCCGCTCAAGCGCCAGACCTGGGGCCAGTACAACATCTTCGCGTTCTGGATGTCCGACGTGCACAGCGTGGGCGGCTACATCACGGCGGGCAGCCTGTTCGCCCTGGGCCTGTCGAGCTGGCAGGTGCTGGTGGCGCTGCTCGTGGGCATCGTCATCGTGCAGTTCTTCTGCAACCTGGTGGCCAAGCCCAGCCAGGTGACCGGCACGCCCTACCCCGTGATCTGCCGCGCATCGTTCGGGGTGCTGGGCGCCAACATCCCGGCCATCATCCGCGGGCTGATCGCGGTGGCGTGGTACGGCATCCAGACCTACCTGGCGTCCGGCGCCTTCTTGCTGCTGACGCTGCATTTCTTTCCGGGCCTGGCAGCGTATGCGGACGTCACGCAGCACGGCTTTGCGGGCCTGTCCAGCCTGGGCTGGCTGGCGTTCATGGTGATGTGGGTGCTGCAGGCGCTGGTGTTCTGGCACGGCATGGAGGCGATCCGCAAGTTCATCGACTGGGCGGGCCCCGCGGTGTACGTGGTGATGGCGGTGCTGTGCGGCTGGCTGGTGTGGAAGGCAGGCTGGAAGAACATCGACCTCAACCTGGGCGGCATCAAGTTCCAGGGTTGGGACGCGGTGCCCGTGATGCTGTCGGCCATTGCGCTGGTGGTGAGCTACTTCAGCGGACCGATGCTCAACTTCGGCGACTTCTCGCGCTACGGCAAGAGTTTTGACGCGGTGAAGAAAGGCAACTTCTGGGGCCTGCCGGTCAACTTCGTGTTCTTCTCGCTGCTCACGGTGGTGACCACGGCGGCCACGCTGCCGGTTTTCGGCGAACTGATCACCGACCCGGTGCACACCGTGGGCAAGATCGACAGCACCACCGCCGTGGTGCTGGGCGCGCTGACCTTCATGATCGCCACCGTGGGCATCAACATCGTGGCCAACTTCGTGTCGCCCGCGTTCGACTTCTCCAACGTGGCGCCGCAGCACATCAGCTGGCGCACGGGCGGGATGATCGCTGCCGTGGGCTCAATCTTCATCACGCCCTGGAACCTGTACAACAACCCCGAGGTGATCCACTACACGCTCGATGTGCTGGGCTCCTTCATCGGCCCGCTGTTCGGCATCCTGATCGCCGACTACTACTGCGTGCGCCGCCAGCAGGTGCTGGTGGACGACCTCTACACCATGAACAGCCGCGGCGCCTACTGGTACAGCAAGGGCTACAACCCGCGCGCCATCTGGACGCTCATCCCCGCGGCCCTCGTGCCCATCCTGTGCGTGTTCGTGCCCGTGCTGCGGCCCGCCGCCAACTACGCCTGGTTCATCGGCATGGGCCTGGGCTTCGTCATCTACCTCGCGTTGAACCGCAAGAACTGAAAAAGAAAGAACGAATCCGTGCGCATCAAGATCATCAACCCCAACACCACCTGGAGCATGACCGAGAAGATCGGTGCCTGCGCACGCGCCGTGGCGCGGCCCGGCACCGAGGTGCTGGCGGTGAGCCCTGCCATGGGCCCGGCCTCCATCGAGAGCCACTACGACGAGGCACTGGCCGTGCCCGGCCTGCTGCAGGAGATCGCGGCCGGCGAGCGCGACGGAATGGACGGCTATGTGATCGCCTGTTTCGGCGACCCGGGCCTCAAACCCGCGCGCGAGCTGGCGCACGGCCCGGTGGTGGGCATCGCCGAGGCGGCCATGCACATGGCCAGCATGGTGGGCTCGAAGTTCTCGGTGGTGACCACACTCGCCCGCACCATGGGCCAGGCCTGGCACCTGGCCGAGATCTACGGCATGCAGCGCTTTTGCGCCAACGTGCGGGCCTGCGAGCTGCCGGTGCTGGAGCTTGAAGTGCCGGGCTCGAACGCGCGCGAGCGCATCACCGAAGAATGCCGCCGCGCGCTGGCCGAAGACGGCTGCGACACGCTGGTGCTGGGCTGCGCGGGCATGGCCGACCTGTGCGAGCACATTTCGCAAGCGCTGGGCGTTCCGGTGATCGACGGCGTGGCGGCCGCCACGTCCATGGTCGAATCGCTGGTGCTGCTGGGCCTTCGCACCAGCAAGCACGGCGAGCTGGCGCGGCCGCTGCCGAAGGCCATGGCGGGCGCGCTGGCGGGTTTTGCGCTGCAGCCTGCCACGGCGGTGCGCCTGCCGCGCGCAGCTTGAATGGGGGTCTGCGAGGATGGGCCGCACCGCCCATCCAGGCCACAATCGGGCATGCCCCGCGCCCGATCCAGCACCCGCACCGCCGCCCCTCCCGACACCGCGCCTGAGCCCGTGGAGGGCGTGCTGGCCCCGGCGGACGACCGCCTGGCATCCACCGAGAGCATTGCGCAGGACCTGGCCACCGCCATCGTCGAAAAGCGCCTGCCGCCCGGCACCTGGCTGCGCGAGGAAGCGCTGGGCCGCGTCTACACCGTGAGCCGCACCAAGATCCGCGCGGCGCTGGTGATGCTGTCCAAGGACAAGCTGATCGAGATCATCCCCGACAAGGGCGCCTTCGTGAGCCGCCCGAGCGTGCAGGATGCACGCGAGGTGTTCGCCGTGCGGCGCGTGCTGGAGAGCGAGGTCGTGCGCCTGTTCGTGGCCACGGCCAGCGACGCCGACTACCAGCTGCTGGAGCAGCACATCCGCTTCGAGCGCGCGGCGCTGCGGGGCAGCACCACCACCGGCCGCGTGCGCGAAAAGCTGCTGGGCGACTTCCACGTGGTGCTGGCCGAGGCCACGGGCAACCGCACGCTGGCCGAGCTGGTGCGGGAGCTGGTGGCGCGCAGTTCCTTGATCGCCATGCTGTACCACTCGTCGAACGACCCGCACTGCTCGTCGGAAGAACACGCGGACTTCCTGCAGCTGTGCCGCGCCGGCGATGCCGAGGCCGCCGTGGCCAGCATGATGGAGCACCTGCGGCGCATCGAAGCCAACCTGGAGCTCGACACCGGGCGGCCCGACCGCCAGACGGACCTGGTCAAGGCCTTGCTGGCCTGAGCTTTTTCAGGCCCGGAGAATCCCGTCAGGGCCGCGCCGCGTGGTGCGCATTCTGCGCATCCACGCAGCCTTTTTGCAGCACACGCAGCAGCAGCTGCATGCCGCTGGCGTGCACCCAGTTCTGCGCTTCCAGCACCGACACGGCGGCTTCCTGCCTGTGCGCGAGCCCCGTGGCCACGTTCACGTCGAAGGTGGCATCCGCCCGGTCGTTGGCCAGCGTGACGGCAGCCCCCAGCAGCGGGATGTCGAAGGACGGGCGCGGCCCGGCCTTGCCGTCCACGTCGATGCGCAGCACGCAGCCGGGCAACAGCTCGTAGCTCCAGCGGCGCTCGGCGTGCGCTTCACCACCCAACACGTTCATGTGCGCCAGTCGCTGGCCCTGCGTCATCGTGAACGGGTCGAGCGCGGGCGCGTCCTGCTGGGGATAGCCGTCCATGCAGGCCGCACCCACCACCACCATGCCCACGGCCAGCGCCAGGCGCCAGCGGGCCAGCGCGCCCGCGGGTGGGCGGGCATCAGCGGCATCAGCGGCAAGGGAGGTTCGGAGCGGGGGCAGGTTCATGGAGCGGGCGTGTGGGGAGGAGCAGCCGCTGCAGCGGCAGACGCAGCAGCGGTTGCGACGCCACAGCGGTGGCGCAGTCACGGCACAGCGGCGAGCCGCGATTGTAAAAAAGCCCCTGCTGCACCGCCCGAAACCCCTGCCCGCCCGCGGCCTTTTGCCTGCGCTCCGGCCCCAGCCCGGCGCCCGCACCTAGGGTTTACCGTAGTCAACGGATCCGGCAATGTGTATACACTTTTTGTATGGATCATTGTGCACCAAAGATGGGTGCCACGCACATGCACGCAGATCCCCACACCGCGCCCCACCTGAAGGAGATTTCCCATGCAACCGTCTGTGCACCCCGTGGACGAACACCTGCCCCTGGGGCGCCTGACCGCGCTGGGGTTGCAGCATGTGCTGGTCATGTATGCCGGCGCGGTGGCCGTGCCGCTCATCGTCGGGCGCGCGCTCAACCTCACGCCCGACCAGGTGGCCAAGCTGATCTCGGCCGACCTCTTCGTGTGCGGACTGGTCACGCTGATCCAGGCGCTGGGCGCCACGCAATGGTTCGGCATCCGCCTGCCGGTGATGATGGGCGTGACCTTCGCCTCGGTGGCACCCATGGTGTCCATGGCGCAGAGCACCAGCGGCACGGCGGGCGCAGGGCTGATCTTCGGCTCGGTGATCGGCGCGGGGGTGGTGTCCATCCTGATCGCGCCACTGGTCAGCCGCATGCTGCGGTTCTTTCCGCCGGTGGTCACCGGCACCATCATCGCGGTCATCGGCATCAGCCTGATGCGCGTGGGCATCAACTGGATCTTCGGCAACCCCGTGGGGCCCACCGCGCCCAGCGTGGTGAACCCCGAGCACCTCAAGTGGCTGACCGAGATGCAGTCCGCCGCCGGCGCGCCGGGCTCGTCGCTGCCACCCGTGCCCAAGGGCTTTGCGGTGGTGCCCACGGTGCCCAACCCCCGCTACGCGGACCTCACGGGCGTGGGCATCTCGGCGGTGGTGCTGGTGTCCATTTTGCTCATCGCCAAGTTCGCGCGCGGCTTCATCGCCAACATCTCGGTGCTGCTGGGCATCGTGATCGGCGCCGTCATCGCAGTGGCCATGGGCCTGATGTCGTTCGAGAAGGTGGCCAAGGCGCAGTGGTTCGACTTCGTGCTGCCGTTCGAGATCGCAGGGCCGGTGTTCGACCCCATATTGATCCTGACCATGACGCTCGTGATGATCGTGGTGATGATCGAGTCGACCGGCATGTTCCTCGCGCTGGGCGAGATGACGGACCGCAAGATCGAGCAGGCCGACCTCACGCGCGGCCTGCGCACCGACGGCCTGGGCACGCTGCTGGGCGGCATCTTCAACACCTTTCCGTACACCAGCTTCTCGCAGAACGTGGGCCTGGTGGCCGTGACCGGCGTCAAGAGCCGCTTCGTCTGCGTGGCGGGCGGCGTGATCCTGATCGTGCTGGGCGTGCTGCCCAAGATGGCGGCACTGGTCGAGTCGCTGCCCACCATGGTGCTGGGCGGCGCGGGCCTGGTGATGTTCGGCATGGTGGCCGCCACGGGCATCCGCATCCTGGGCGGGGTGGACTTCAAGCACAACCGCTTCAACGCGATGATCGTGGCCGTGTCCATCGGCGTGGGCATGATCCCGCTGATCGCGCCGAGCTTTCGCCAGTGGATGCCGCACGCGATCCACCCCTTGATCGAATCCGGTATCCTGCTGGCCTCGATCACGGCCGTGGCCCTGAACGTTTTCTTCAATGGCGCCAGCCGCGACACCTCCGCCGCTGTGAACGCCGCACGCCAGGCCGACGCCCACTAGCGTCCCGCCGCCCGCTGCCAGAAAGCGCTGCCGCCCGCACCGTGATGACCCCCTTGCAGCCGGGCTGCCAGGGGGTTTTGGCTTCATGCTGCATACGCATAAACCGCCATGCCAGCCACCCGTGCCATCGGGTACCCTTGTTTTGCATTCCGCCGAAGACTTCCAGGATTTCCGTATGACCCAGAAACTTTCCGCCGCCGAAGAGGCGCTGCGCGACGCCGCGCGTGAATACCACCGCAACCCCACCCGGGGCAAGATTGCGGTGACCCCCACCAAGCCCCTGTCCAACCAGCGCGACCTGTCGCTGGCGTATTCGCCCGGCGTGGCCTACCCGTGCCTGGATATCCAGGCCGACCCGTCCAAGGCGTTCGACTACACCTCGCGCGGCAACCTGGTGGGCGTGATCACCAACGGCACCGCCGTGCTGGGCCTGGGCGACATCGGCCCGCTGGCCGGCAAGCCGGTGATGGAAGGCAAGGGCTGCCTGTTCAAGAAGTTCGCTGGCGTGGACGTGTTCGACATCGAACTGGCCGAGCGCGACCCGGACAAGCTGGTGGACATCATCGCGGCCATGGAGCCCACGCTGGGCGGCGTGAACCTGGAAGACATCAAGGCGCCCGAGTGCTTCTACATCGAGCAGCAGCTCAGTGCGCGCATGAACATCCCGGTGTTCCATGACGACCAGCACGGCACGGCCATCATCTCCAGCGCTGCGCTGCTCAACGGCCTGGAGCTGGTGGGCAAGGAGATCGGCGCGGTCAAAATCGCCGTGTCCGGCGCCGGCGCCGCGGCCATTGCCTGCGTGGACGTGATGGTGGGCCTGGGCGTCAAGCGCGAGCACATCTTCATGGTGGACTCCAAGGGCGTGATCTGGGACGGTCGCCCCGGCGGGCTCGACGCCTCCAAGCAGCGCTATGCGCAAAAGACCGAGGCCCGCACGCTGGCCGACGTGGTCGATGGCGCCGACGTGTTCCTGGGCTGCTCGGCACCCGGCGTGCTCACGGCCGAGATGGTCAAGACCATGGCGCCCAAGCCCATCATCCTGGCGCTGGCCAACCCCGAGCCCGAGATCCGCCCCGAACTGGCCAAGGCCATCCGCCCGGACTGCATCATCGCCACGGGCCGCTCGGACTACCCGAACCAGGTCAACAACGTCCTGTGCTTTCCGTACATCTTCCGCGGCGCGCTGGACTGCGGCGCGACCAAGATCACCGAAGCGATGAAGCTCGCCTGTGTGCGCCAGATCGCCGACCTGGCCAAGGCCGACATCAGCGAGGAAGTGGCCAGCGCCTATGCAGGCAAGGAACTCACCTTCGGCCCCGATTACCTGATCCCCACGCCGTTCGACTCGCGCCTGATCCTGAAGATCGCGCCAGCCGTGGCCAAGGCCGCTGCAGAGTCCGGCGTGGCCACGCGCCCCATCGAAGACATGGAAGCGTACAAGGAAGCCCTGTCGCGCTTCGTGTATCAAACCGGCATGCTGATGCGCCCCGTGATCACGGCGGCCAAGGCGCTGCCCGAGGGCCAAAAGCGCGTGGCCTACGCCGACGGTGAAGACGAGCGCGCGCTGCGCGCCGCGCAGATGGCCATCGACGACAAGATCGCCCACCCCATCCTTATCGGCCGCCCTGCCGTCATTGCGGCGCGCATCGAGAAAGCCGGCCTGCGCATGCGGCTGGGCAAGGACGTCGAGGTCTGCAACCCCGAGGATGACCCGCGCTTTCGCCAGTACTGGGAGCACTACCACCAGCTCAACCAGCGCAACGGCGCGACGCCCGAGGTGGCCAAGGCCGCGGTGCGCCGCTCCAACACCATCATCGCCTCGCTGATGGTGTCGCTGGGCGACGCCGACGCGATGATCTGCGGCCTGGTGGGCACGTACGAGACGCACCTGGAGCGCATCCACAGCATCCTGGGCCGTCAGGCAGGCGTGAACGACTACGCGGCGCTGAACGCGCTGATGACCGACCGCGGCACGCTGTTCATCGCCGATACCTATGTGAACGAGAACCCCACGGCCCAGCAGCTGGCGGACATTGCCTGGATGTCGGTGCAGGAGGTGCAGCACTTCGGCCTGCCCGCCAAGGTGGCGTTCCTGTCGCATTCGAGCTACGGCTCGTCCAAGCGCCCGTCGGCCCGCAAGATGCGCGAAGCCCGCGACCTGTTCGTGGCGGCCCACCCCGAGATCGAGTGCGACGGCGAACTGCACGGCGACGCCGCGCTGGACCCGAACATCCGCAACGTGTACATGGCGGAATCCACGCTCAGCGACTCGGCCAACCTGCTGATCTGCCCCAACCTGGATGCCGCCAACATCCTGTACAACGTGCTCAAGACCACGACCAGCGGCGGTGTGACGGTGGGCCCCATCCTGATGGGCGGCGCAGCCACCGCCTACATCCTGACCCCCGCGGCCACGGTGCGCCGGGTGTTCAACATGACGGCCCTGGCGGTGGCCAGCGCTGCATCGCGCAAGAGCTGATCTGCAGCAGCGCACCAACGACAAAGGGGGCTTCGGCCCCCTTTTGTCGTTTCAGTCATTCATAGCACTGCGCGCCACCCACATCGCACGAAACTGGCGCGGCCCCAGCCAGGGCCCCCGTGCAAGGGCCGCCTAGGCGCGGAGGCGGCGCTTCGCTTGCGTGCACCGGGGGCGTCCCCCTCCCGACGCGCGCAGCGAGTCGAGAGAGGGGCTGAGGGCCGCGGCTCCAAGCCTGCCTGCGCAGGCTTGGACGTGCCGGAAGAGCCACCGCCTCTGGCGGTGGCACCGAGGCGCGAAGCGACTCAGGGGGTGCTCTCAGCCTCTAGCGCACAGACACATCCACATAGTCCGCCACCGGTGGCAGGTGCTCTGCCAGCCAGGCCGAATCCAGCTGCAGCGCCTGCTTGATCTCGGCAGGCAGGCTGGCGATGGTGTCGGCCGGCGACATGGGCTCTTCCAGCCCGATCTCGGCCAGCAGCGTGGCCACGTGCAGGATGCCGCCCAGCCGGCAGAACGGGGTGGTGGCGACGGGGTCCTCGGCCGTCTCCAGCGCCTGCACGATGGTGTCCGGAAAGCGCCAGCGCCGGGCCAGCTCGGCCGTGACCTGCGCCTCGGTAAACCCGAGCAGTGTGCGCTCGCGCTCCCAGCGGCCGCCGGCATGGTGGGGCAGTTGCTCGATGGCCGGGATCTGCTCGGGTGCCTTCTGCGCAATGATCAGCTCGCCCAGCCGCACCAGAAAGCCCGCCAGCCACGACTCCTGCACGTTGGAGCCCAGCGTGCGCGCCAGCCACTGCGAATAGCCCGCAATCGCCATGCTCTCCTTCCAGAAGGCCTCGGCGTCCACGCCGGGCGCGTCCTTGAACACGCCGGACATGCACGACGCCAGCGCCAGCGTGCGCACCTGGTTCAGGCCGACCATGGTGATGGCGTCGTCCAGCGACGCCACCTGGCGCGGCAGGCCGAAGCGGGCACTGTTGGCCAGGCGGATCAGCTTGGCGGTGAGCGCCGGGTCCTTGGAGATGGCGCCGCGCACTTTTTCAAAGGGGATGTCATCGTCCTTCATGGTGGCGATGAGCTCGCGCGCCACATCGGGGATGGTGGGTAGTTGCACGTTTTCGAAGAATGCCTGGATGTCCGCCATGAAAAGCCCTCCCAAGGACTGTGCTGGTGATGAGGACTTTTGTTGTACCACCGGCGCGCACCGGCTGCCTGCGCGTTTGCCCCAATGTGCCGTGCCGCACACGGTGCCGTGCCCCGACGCGGTGCAACCACAGGCCATGCACCATTTCGGGAAAGCATCTAGAGCCGCATGCACCAAACTGGCGAACAATAGCCCGCACCCCCTCCCCGCTCCGGTGAAACCGGGCATCGTTTTTGCTGACTGAAACAGCATGGCATGCTGCGAGCCCTCGGCCCCGCCCGCGGAGCATGTCCGGCATGCCTTCCCTTCGACGACTTCTGACAGGAACCTTTTCCATGAACAAACGCACCCTCCTGCAAGCCGCCCTGCTGCTGGCCACGGCCAGTACCTTCTCCACCGCCCACGCACAGGCCACCACGCCGATCAAGTTCCAGCTCGACTGGCGCTTCGAGGGACCTTCAGCCCTGTTCCTGCAGCCGGTGGCCAAGGGCTACTTCAAGGCCGCGGGCCTGGATGTGATGGTGGACGCGGGCAACGGCTCGGGCGGCGCCGTGCAGCGCGTGGCCTCGGGCACCTATGACATGGGCTTTGCCGACCTGGCCGCCGTGATGGAGTTCCACGCCAACAACCCCGACGCGCAGAACAAGCCCGTGGCGGTGATGATGGTCTACAACAACACGCCAGCCTCGGTCATGGCGCTCAAGAAGAGCGGCATCACCAAGCCGGCCGACCTGGCCGGCAAGAAGCTCGGCGCCCCGGTATTCGACGCCGGCCGCCGCGCGTTCCCGATCTTCCAGAAGGCCAACGGCGTGGGCAGCGTGCAGTGGACCGCCATGGACCCGCCGCTGCGCGAGACCATGCTGGTGCGCGGCGACGTGGACGCCATCACCGGCTTCACCTTCACCTCGCTGCTCAACCTGGAAGCCCGCGGCGCCAAGGCCGCCGACGTGGTGGTGCTCCCCTATGCCGACTTCGGCGTGAAGCTGTACGGCAACGTGATCATCGCGTCGCCGAAGCTCATCAAGGAGAACCCGGCCGCGATCAAGGCCTTCCTGGCCGCCTTCACCAAGGGCGCCAAGGAAGTCATCGCCAACCCGGCCGCTTCCATCGAGCACGTGAAGGCACGTGACGGCATCGTGAACGTGCCGCTCGAAACCCGCCGCCTGCAACTGGCCATCGACACCGTCATCAACAGCCCCGACGCACGCGCCGAAGGCTTCGGCAAGGCCGTGCCCGGCCGCCTGTCGCTGATGGCGTCGCAAGTGTCCGATGCGTTCAACACCAAGACCCGGGTGAACGCCGACGACGTGTGGAACGCGAGCTTCCTCCCTACCACCGCCGACCTGAACATCTTGCCGAAGAAGTAAGGCCGAGGCGCCACGGAAGCCTGTGCGGGGACCACGCACAGGCTTACTATCAAAACAATAGCTGCTAGCGCTTACCCATCAAGCGGTAGCAGCCATTTTTATTCAAATTCTTCACATGCAGGCTGCTGACTCCTACTTCGTGGACTTCCGCGATGTCTGGCTCGCGTACAACGACGAGCTGCTCGCGCAGAACCACTTCGCCGTCGAGGCCATCGACCTGCAGATCCGCCAGGGCGAGTTCATCGCCATCGTCGGCCCCTCGGGCTGCGGCAAGTCCACCTTCATGAAGTTGGCCACGGGCCTGAAGATGCCGTCGATGGGCAAGATCCTCATCGACGGCCAGAGCGTGACCGGGCCGCTCAAGATATCGGGCATGGCCTTCCAGGCGCCGTCGCTGCTGCCCTGGCGCACCACGGTCGACAACGTGCTGCTGCCGCTCGAGATCGTGGAGCCCCACCGCAGCCAGTTCAAGGCCAAGCGCAAGGAGTACGAGGCCCGCGCCCGCGCCCTGCTGCAGAAGGTGGGCCTGGGGGGCTATGAGGACAAGTTTCCGTGGCAGCTGTCGGGCGGCATGCAGCAGCGCGCCAGCATTTGCCGCGCGCTGATCCACGAACCCAAGATGCTGCTGCTGGACGAGCCCTTCGGCGCGCTCGACGCCTTCACCCGCGAGGAGCTCTGGTGCATCCTGCGCGACCTGCAGGCCGAGCAGAAATTCAACGTGATCCTGGTGACGCACGACCTGCGCGAGTCGGTCTTCCTGGCCGACACCGTGTACGTGATGAGCAAAAGCCCCGGCCGCTTCGTCGTCAAGCGCGACATCGAGCTGCCCCGCCCGCGCGACCTGGAGATCACCTACACCAAGGAGTTCACCGACATCGTGCACGAGCTGCGCGGCCACATCGGTGCCCTGCGAAAAGCGGGCGCCCCCCTCCAGCAGTAAGAACCCACAAGGCCCCCACCACCATGCACAAGAAAACTGCGGAGCGCTGGTCCCCCTGGATCCTGCTCGTCGCCATCGTCCTGCTGTGGCAGATCATCTGCTCGGCCTTCAACGTCTCGGAATTCATCTTCCCCAGCCCCTGGGCCATCGGCACGCAGCTGGTCGAGTTCGGAGGCGTGATCGCCGCCCATGCCTGGCGCACCTACTGGGTCACCATGGCGGGCTTCGGCATTGCCATCGTGGTGGGCGTGCTGCTCGGCTTCCTCATCGGCAGCTCGCGCCTGGCGTATGCCGCCGTCTACCCGCTGATGACCGCGTTCAACGCGCTGCCCAAGGCGGCCTTCGTGCCCATCCTGGTGGTGTGGTTCGGCATCGGCGTGGGGCCGGCCATCCTCACCGCGTTTCTCATCAGCTTCTTCCCGATCATGGTGAACATCGCCACGGGCCTGGCCACGCTGGAGCCCGAGCTGGAAGACGTGCTGCGCGTGCTGGGCGCCAAGCGCTGGGACGTGCTGGTCAAGGTGGGCCTGCCGCGGTCCATGCCGTACTTCTACGGCTCGCTCAAGGTCGCCATCACGCTGGCCTTCGTGGGCACCACCGTATCGGAAATGACGGCCGCCAACGAAGGCATCGGCTACCTGCTGATCTCGGCAGGCTCATCCATGCAGATGGGCCTGGCATTTGCCGGCCTGATGGTGGTGGGCGCCATGGCGATGGTGATGTACGAGCTGTTCAGCTGGGTCGAAAAGCGCACCACGGGCTGGGCACACCGGGGGTCGCAGGGCGAGTGAGCCTCGGGGGCGCGGTCAACGCGCCCCACCCCGCCGTGACCGCCCGCCCCGCCCGCTCAGGGGAACGAGTGGCGCGCAGGGAACTCGCCGTCCGACTCCCACAGGCCAGGCTGTGACCGGACCCGCACCGTCCAGCCCTGCTTGCCGTGTACATAACGGCGGTAGCTGGTCGTGAAATCCCCATCGCGCGGCTCGCTGCGCACCGCGAGCAACTGGTCTGCAGCCCCCACCCGCACCTTCTTCCACGCTGCCTTGCCCGTCTGGGCCAGCACGATGGGCTGCACCGTGCCGTCCGCAGCGCGGGCCTGCGCGTAGGCCAGGCGGTTGCCCTCCACCTGAACGGGCTTGGTCAGCGGTCCGCTGTAGCTGCCCGCCGGCGCCGTCAAGTCCACCGTCACGAGCACGGTGGGCGTGCGCACGCCGCGCAAAGCGGTACGGTCCAGCTTGGCCAGGGGTGCTTCCAGCGTCAGGCTGTCGAGCAATTCGCCTTGGCAACCTCGCAACTGCAACACAGCCGGCGCGCCGCTGGCTTCCTCGCCGCTGGACCACAGACGGTCGCGTTCGCTCGGGGTGAACCGCTCGTCGAGCACCAGCTTCACGCGCTGGCAACCCACGGCGACCTGGTCTGCCGCGTGCGCCAGTGCGGGGACGGCGACAAGACAGGCGACAAGTGCCAGGCGCTTCATGAGCGTGGCACCTCGATACCCGCGATAACGCCTTCACTCGCTGCCACAGCCGGCATCAGCACGTCGATCTGCGAGTTGACGTCCTTGTCCAGGTCCACGCCCGCCTTCTCCAGCTCCCGCAGATACCGCTCGGTGTCGTTCTCGTTCGGCGGCGTGAGCTTGGCAATGGCATCGCGCACCTTCATGGTCCCGTACTTCTTCACATACAGCGCGCGCTGCGCGGCATGGCCGTCGTCCATATTGGCAAACACGGCAAAAACGCCCACGGCGCCGGAGACGTTGCCGATCTTGAGCGGCGAATCACGCAAATTGCCCGGATTGTTGGCACGCCAGGCCAGCGAGCCGCCGACCTTGACCAAGGAGGCGTATGCCACGAACCGACGCCATTGCGCAGGCGTTTTTTCGGCCGCTTTGTTGACGGCAAGGATGGTGGATTGGCTCAGTGGCCCGCCGGCGATGATGGTGCCGGGGATGACAGCTACGACAGGTTTGACCATGTTGGATGGGTTATGAGGGCAGCCCGAAAAAGGACGTGGCAGTGTAGGTAACGGCGATGCACGGGCCTGTGACAATTTGTTCCGATTGATTGGAAGGGCCGCTGGCGTGCCCCTGCCGCTACACTCGCCGCCTCCGTTGAGAACAGGATCCTGCATATGCGGTTGGACAACGTCTTCTTGCGCCCGTTGGCGCTCCTGGTTTGCGCAAGCCTTGCCGCATGCGGCGGCACCGCGCCGACCCAGCCCGCAGCCACTGCGCAGGCCACACCCACCACCACGGCAGGCGCCCCCGCAGGAGGCCCCATCAAGGTCGGCATCGCGCTGGGCGGCGGCGCAGCCAAGGGCTTTGCCCACATCGGCGTGATCAAGATGCTGGAGGCCAACGGCTATGCGCCCGCCGTCGTCTCGGGCACCAGCGCAGGCGCCGTGGTGGGCGCGCTGTACGCCAGCGGCATGAATGCCTTTGACATGCAGGAAAAGGCCGTGGCGCTGGACGAGGCCAAGATCCGCGACCTGCAGTTGTCTTCCGGCGGGCTGGTGCTGGGTCAGAAGCTGGAGGACTACGTGAACGAACAGGTGGGCCGCAAGCCGCTCGAGCAGATGGCCAAGCCCTTCGTGGTGGTCTCCACCCGCCTGGAGGACGGCGAGCGCACGGTGTTCGCGCGCGGCAACACCGGGCAGGCCGTGCGTGCATCGAGCAGCGTGCCGGGCGTGTTCCAGCCCGTCACCATCGGCAAGTACCACTTCGTGGACGGCGGCATCGTGAGCCCCGTGCCGGTCGACGCCGCGCGCCAGCTGGGCGCCGACATCGTGATTGCGGTGGACATCTCCAACAAGGCCCGGGGCCAGACGCCGGGCAACATGCTCGGCGCACTGAACCAGTCGATTGCGATCATGGGCCAGAAGCTGGGCGAAGCCGAGCTGGCCCGCGCCGATGTCATCGTCCGCCCCAAGGTGCTGGACATCGGCCCCGCCGACTTCAGCCAGCGCGCCAGCGCCATCGTCGAAGGCGAAAAAGCCGCCCTGGCCGTGATGCCGCAGATCCGTGAGCGGATTGCCCAGCTGCAGGCAGAACGGGCGCGGGCTGCGCAGTTGGCGCAGCAGAAGGTACAAGACGCGGAGTACAAGGCCTGCCTGGAGAAAAGGTCGAGCCTGCAGCGGCTGGCAGGGATGGCGGGCATGGGCGAAGGGTGCCCGCTACCAACAGCCAGGTAAGCAGCGAAACCCTGCCAAGTGGGTGCTGCACGACACCCGTGATCGCGCCTTTGGCTGACACGCCTGCACCAGCAGCCCCATACGATGGTCATTTCACAAAGGGGCCACCATGGCAAAAGCAATGCGGCGCGCAGCGCCTGGGCGGGTGCAGCTGAATCTGGCGCTGCAAGGTGGCGGCGCACAGGGTGCATTCACCTGGGGCGTGCTGGACCGCCTGCTGGAAGAAGAGGACATCGACATCGGTGCCATCAGCGGCAGCAGTGCCGGTGCGCTCAACGGTGCGGCGCTGGCCACCGGCATGGCGCGCGGCGGCCGAGCCGGTGCGCGGGAACATCTGGCCCTGCTGTGGGAGCAGGTGGCGCAGGCGGGCTCGCTGATGACCTTGCTCATGTGGCCCCTGCGCAAGCCCGGCATGGGCGTGTGGGATGACGCGCTGCCCATCCTCTCGCCCTGCCAGACCAACCCCATGGGCATGGCGCCGCTGCGCTTCATCCTGAACACCGTGGTGGACGAAGCCCTGCTGCGCGAGGCAGGCGCAGCGCCCAGGCTCTTTGTGAATGCACTGCACGTGCAAAGCGGTGCTGGCCGGGTGTTCGGCCCGGCGGACATGAGCATCGATGCCGTGCTGGCGTCTGCCTGCGCGCCGCTGTCTTACCAGCCGGTGGTGATCGACGGCGAGGCGTACTGGGACGGCAGCTACGCAGCCAACCCCTCGCTGTGGCCGCTGTACGAGGCCCGGCTGGACACCGACATCCTGCTGGTGGAGCTGACCCCGCTGCACCGCGCAGAGACCCCGCTGTCCGCCAAGAACATTCTGAACCGCATCAACGAAGTGGCGTCCGTCAGCGGGCTGGTGTCCGAGCTGCGGGCGCTGGAGGTCATCAACCGCAATGTGCCGGACGCCGACATCCGCATGCACGTGTTGAGCCTGCCCGACCAGCCCGCCGGGCTGCTGGGCACCGAGCCGTCCATCAAGCGCACCGTGGGGCGCGTGCTGTTCGAGATGCTGCGCCAGGACGGCCGGCGTGCCTGCGATGCGTGGCTGGCAGAGCACGGCGGGCAGCTGGGCGAACACTCCACGGTGGACGTGGCACAGCGCTATCTGCGGCCCCACACCCAGGACTGGCAGCAGCGCCAGCCACGGCAGCGGGACCTGGCCCTGTCCTGATCCCGCTTCGCGCGCAGGCCCACCCGTCGACTGGCTGTGTCGCCGGACCATCCCACCTACCCCACAACGCCAGACGGCAGGTACTTCGTCGTGCGGGGCCGGCTGTGGCGCAAGGCCAATCCCGCGCTGCCTGAGGAGGTGCGGGCAGCACTCGTTACGCAGCTGATGGATGCCCGACGCGCCCTGCGTGGCAAGCCCTCCGCGGCCCGGCGCGCCCAGGCGCGCGAGCAGGTTGACGAAACAAAAAAAGCGCTCGGCGAACGCGGACCGGTGTGGTGGACAGACGGTGAGCCGGACTTCAATCGCAAGATGGTGAAGAACACGCCGTACCGGGAATGGTTCGACCTGCTCACCGGCTAAGACCGGGCCTACCGCCGGCTTGATTTCCAATGCAACCAATTCGAGTGCGATCTGGCGCAGCAACCCGGCGTGCCGCGCCCATCGGCGCGGAAAGTGTCTACCCCCGATCCAGGGGCTGCGTCGCGCATGGTAGAAAGCCCGGTCGCAACCGCTGAACAGGACCTGCCATGCGCCATGCCGGCACCTCTCTCCCGCCCCATGTACTGGCCGCACTCGATGAAGGCCAGACCATCGAAGCCATCAAGCGCCTGCGCGCAGCCACGGGCCTGGGCCTCAAGGAGGCCAAGGACCTGATCGATGCGCACCAGCGCGGCGAAGAGCTTGCCACCACCGCGCGGGCCGCATCCCCAGCCCACGTGCCCGACGCCGTGCGCCAGGCCCTGGCCGAGGGCCACAAGATCGAGGCCATCCGCCTGCTGCGGGACCACGAAGGACTGGGCCTGAAGGAGGCCAAGGAGCGAGTCGACGCGATCGAGCAGTCCATGGACGAGCCCGCGTCCATCGGCCTGGGTGCCGTGGCGCCCGGGCTGTCGCCGGGCCAGCAGCCCGCCGGCGGGGCGGGCAACTGGATCGTGGTGGCAGTGGTGCTGGTCATCACGGTGGTGGCCTACTTCTGGATGCGCGGCGGGGGCTGAACCCGACCGGCTCTTGTTCGACCAGTTGTCCATTGCGCTGGACGCCACCAGCGACGCTCGAAACCAGCGCGGCCCAAGCCATTGCTCCCGCGCAAGGGACGCCCCGCCGCGCTGGGGGCGTCCCCCTCCCGACTCGCGCAGCGAGTCGGGAGGGGGACGACTCAGGGGGGGCTTCAGTACTTGTTGGAGAAATTGGCGCTGATCCGCTGGCGCAGGTACTCCGCGCCGGTGATGGACGGGTACTTCTTGGCGGGGCCTTCGATGACCGCGTCTTCGTTGGCCTGGCAGAAGAAGGCCAGGCTGTAGCGCGCGCCCTGGTATTCGTGCGGCAGGGGGTTGCGCACGCGGTGGAAGTTGCTGGGCAACTGGTCGTCGCTCCAGCGCATGAGCATGTCGCCGATGTTGCAGGTGATCACGCCCTCGGCCGGCTCCACGCTGGTCCACTGGCGGCCCTCGGCCTCCTTGCCGGGCAGCACCTGCAGGCCGCCCTGGCCGGGGCGCTGGAACAGCAGCGTGAGGCAGTCGAAATCGGTGTGGGCGCCGGCGCGCCACAGGCCCAGCTCGTCCTTGAGCGCCGGGTCCACCGCAAAGTAATGCAGCATGCGCAGCGTGCTCTGGTAGGTGGGCAG
The DNA here is from genome assembly GCF_001424425.1 of Acidovorax sp. Leaf191. Classification (GTDB taxonomy): domain Bacteria; phylum Pseudomonadota; class Gammaproteobacteria; order Burkholderiales; family Burkholderiaceae_C; genus Acidovorax. The sequence goes on along the minus strand of NZ_LMPT01000012.1, from coordinate 480,198 downwards.
GTCGGGCTGGTGGGCGCGGGTGAAGAAGTCTGCATCGAAGCCCAGCTTGTAGGCAAAACACGAGAGCAGGCGCATGCCCACCTCCCAGCATTGGCGCTCGAATGCGAGCGTGGCGGCCTCAAAGCCAGGCAGCTCGGCTTCGGTGGGCCACAGGCCCGCCATGCGCGGGCGCGTGACCTGGTAGGACTCCTTCTGGTCCGGCGTGCGCGTGGAGGGACGGATCTGCGCCTTGTGCTCCCAGCCGGCGTTGCGCGACAGGGGCCACTGGGCCTTGGTGTCCTGCGGCTGGCCGAAGAAGGCTTCGGCGCGCGCGAAGGCGGCGCGGATGTCTTCGATGGGGATGCCGTGGTTCGTGACCTGGAAGAAGCCGATGTCGACCGATGCGGCCCACAGCTGCTCGGCGATCTCTTCCTTGCGCGCGTCGAAGTTCGATATGTCGATGCGGCGCACTTCGCGCGTGGAGGTCTCGCCGTCCATCGCGCCGCCCATGCGCGATTCTTTTTCGAGCTCGCCCAGCACATCGGGCGCGACAGTGGGTTCGTAGACGGACGGTGCCGCAGGGTTGGCAGTGCTGCTGCTGTGCATGGCGTGGTTTCCTCGTTGTATCAATGGCAAACAAGGCACACGGCACGTCGCAAAAACTGCTGAAGAAGCGGCGCGGCGCCATGGGCTCTTGAAGGGAACAATGGCAACGGCCCGCAGGCTGCGCAGGCCCTCCAAGGGCACGCGCACCGCGCACAAGCCGCCACCGGCTTCAAGAGCAATGACCCGCCAGCCGGCCCACGCAATGCGGATCTGCTGGTCTGAACGCTTCTACTCTCGGCGCTGAAGCAAGCAAACAGCGGGCCAACGGTAAAGCCCAGGGCCTGCCCGTCAATGCCCCCGCCCAGAACAAAGCCCGTCACCAAACCGGGGCGGGGCCGCACCAGGGCAGAGCGGTCTTGCTGCACCACCGCATGGCGCCGGTTGCCCGAATCGCGCTGTGCGCCTCGCACCCACGGCACATGGGGCCGCTCCAGCGCCTGCCCCAGAGCAAAGCCTGCCCAGAGCAAAGCCTGCCCCGAGCATGCAGCCGCACTGCGCGCTGCCGCGTGCCCACCACACCGGGCACGCATCCTGCATCAGCGTACCTTGAGTAGAAGCGTTCAGCGCTGCCACCCCTGTGCGATGGTGGCGCCCGGAAATTGCTCAGTTCGATCCGGTCCTGCGGTGGCATGCGCCTGCGGTCCGGGCACTCCACCGAACCTGGGCCACCACCATGATGCAACGCCGCCGCTTTCTCTCGACCACCCTCGCCTCTTCCATCGCCGCCACCCTGGGCACTCCTGCCGTGCACGCGCAGGGCTCGGTGACTCCGCTCAAGTTCACGCTGGACTTTCGCGTTACCAGCCAGACCTCGCCCTTCTTCCTGGCGCAAGCCAAGGGCTATTACAAGCAGGAAGGCCTGGACGTAATCATCGACGTGGGCGCGGGCTCGGTCGCCTCGATCACGCGCGTGGCCAGCGGCGCCTACGACATCGGCCTGGGCGACATCAGCTCGCTGGCCGAGTTCCACGCCCAGAACGCCGACACGCCGGTGCAGGCCATCTACCAGTACTACAACCGCGCGCCCTTCGTCATCATCGGCCGCAAGGACCGGGGCATCACCACCGACTTCCAGTCGCTCAAGGGCAAGAAGGTGGCGGCTGCCGCCGTGGAATCCACGCGCCGCAGCTGGCCCATGGTGGCCCGCGCGCTCAAGACACAGCCCGAGCTGTTCGACTGGGTCACCACGGACTTCAGCGCCCGCGACAACGTGGTGGTGCGCGGCGATGTGGATGCCGCCACCTATTTTCATGACTCGGCCGTGTCGCTGTTCGCGCGCCTGCCAGCCAAGGATCTGTCGGTGCTCGAATACAACAAGGCAGGCCTGAACCTGTATGGCAACGCCATCCTGGCCGGCAAGCTGCTGCAGGAAAAACCCGAGGCGGCCAAGGCGTTCCTGCGCGCCAGCAACCGCGCGCTGCGCGAGACGCTGGCCAACCCCGAGGCCGCGTTCGCCGCCATCAAGGCGCGCGAAGCCATCCTGAACATGGATGTGGAACGCGAGCGCTGGGCCATCACGCGCCAGTACCTGCAGACGGCGGAATCGCAGGCCGTGGGCCTGGGCGGCGTGCAGGGCGCCGTGCTGGCGCACCAGATCGAGGAGGTGGCGGCCGTGTTCAACCTGGCACGCAAGCCCGCGCCCGAGCGCGTGTTCAACCCCGCCTTCCTGCCCGCCCTGGCCGACCGCAAGGTGGTGACATGAGCGCAGCCACCGAAGCCCTGCTGCCGCACGAGGCCGCGCTGGACGAACGCGACGGCAAGTACCTGCGCCAGGCCATCGCGCTGGCCGACACCGCCCGTGCGCGCGGCAACCGGCCCTTCGGCGCCCTGATCGTGGGGGCTGACGGCCAGGTGCTGGCCGAGGCCTGGAACTCCACCGGCGAGAACGGCGACTGCACCGCGCATGCCGAGACCTCGGCCGTGCGCCTGGCCAGCCCCGTGCACGGCCGCGAGACCCTGGCTGGCGCCACGCTGTACTCGTCGGCCGAGCCCTGCGTGATGTGCGCGGGCGCCATCTACTGGGCCAACATCGGGCGCGTGGTCTACGGCATCGACGCGGTGCGCCTGCGCGTGTTCCGCGGCGAGCGGCTGGACCAGCGTGATGCCGAGCTGTTCTGCCGCGATGTATTCAACAGCTCGCCCCACCCCATCGCCTGCGTGGGGCCGGCGCTCATCGAGGAGTCATCCACATCACACCGGGGCGCCTGGAAGGCGTGAGTTGCCCGATGGCACGCAGACATGTCACACATTGTTCATGGCATGCCAAATGCATAGCGAGGGCAACAGCAGCCCCCCCCACAGACGGAGACACCCCATGCTTGCCCTGATGTCCGCAGCGCCCCGCCAGTTCGACGACCCCGCCGACATCGGCGCCACCGACGGAACCTACCTGCGTCAGGCCATCGCCTGGTCCTGCACGGCGCGGGCGCGCGGCAACCGGCCCTTTGGTGCGGTGGTGATCAGCGGCGAAGGCGACTTGCTGGCCGAGGCCTACTGCAACACCACCGAAACCGGCGACTGCACCGGCCACGCGGAGACCAATGCCGTGCGCCAGTTGAGCCCGCGCTTTGCGCGCGAGATGCTGGCCCGGGCCACGCTGTATTCGTCGGCCGAACCCTGCGTGATGTGCGCCGGCGCCATCTACTGGGCGGGCATCGGCCGCGTGGTGTTTGGCATCGACGCGGAGCGTCTGCGGGAGTTCCGCGGCGAGCGGCCCGATCAGCGCGATGCCGAGCTCTCGTGCCGCGACGTGTTCGCCGCATCGCCCCATGCCATCGAATGCATCGGCCCCGCGCTCATCGAAGAGGCCAGTGCGCCGCACGTGGGCTTCTGGAAATCGTGAGCAGCGAGAATCGGCACCCATGCCGTCCAAAGCCGCCACCATGACCGAACCCGAAGCCGAGAGCAGCAATGTCTCCAGCGCCCTGCTCAGCCGCTCCAAGCAGGGGCGCGAGCGCATCCTGGGCGCGATCCGCGAGGCGGCCATTGCCGAGTTCAGCCGCCATGGCTTCAAGGGCGCTTCCACCAAGGCCATTGCCGAGCGCGCAGGCCTGACCAAGCCGCAACTGCACTACTACATCGCCAGCAAGGAAGAGCTGTACGAGGAGCTGCTGTACTCGGTGCTCAACGGCTGGTCTGGCGCCTTCCAATTCGACAGCCAGAGCGACGACCCCAAGAAGGTGCTGAGCACCTACGTGCGCAAGAAGCTCGACTACGCGCTGGACAACCCGGGCCTGTCGCGCATCTTCACCACCGAGGTGCTGGGCGGTGGGCGCAACCTGGGCCGGTACTGGCCCGTGGCCGTGAAGTCCACCCAGCAGAAGGTGGACCTGATCGACCGCTGGATCGCCGAGGGCCGCATGCGCCCGCTGGACGCGCGCCTCTTGCTCATGCAGATCTGGGGCATGACCCAGCACTACGCCGACTACGGCGTGCAGGTGCACATCATGCTGGGCCTGGCGCCCGAAGAGACGATCGACCGCGAGCCCATCGTGCGCGAGCTCACCAACTTTGTGCTGCTGGGCTGTGGCCTGGCACCGGATTGCGCACCAGAGTGAACAGGTCTGCACGCTGGCGGGCGTAGCAGCCGCGCCAGCGCGGCGCGTTGATACGGGGCCCACAGGCAACGGCCCGAAAGCCTGCTGGCACAGCACTTGCAATAGTTTGACCAATCGATCAAATCAAGTGGTCAAACATGCAAACCCCAGCCATGGCAGCGCCGCTGCCCGCCACGGAACCGGCTTCCTTTGAACTCGTGCTTGCGCGCAGCCAGATGCGGCTGCCCGTGGAGCCCGGCGAAAGCATGGCCGATGTGCTGCAGCTCGCCGGCATCGCCATCGACACGCTGTGCGAGCAGGGTGTGTGCGGCACCTGCGCCACGCGCTGGCTGGCCGGGGCACCCGACCACCGCGACAGCTGCCTGACCCCTGAAGAGCAGGCCACCCATGTGGCCGTGTGCTGCGCACGCAGCCACGGGCCCACGCTCACGCTCGACCTTTGATGAAGGAGCCCGCCATGCGCATCCTCGTGATCTATTGCCACCCGGTGGAGACCAGCTACAACGCGGCCCTGCATGCCGAGGTGGTGCAACAGCTGCGCGGCGCGGGCCACGAGGTGGACGACTGCGACCTGTATGCCGAGGGCTTCAACCCCGTGCTCAGCCGCGAGGAGCGGCTGGGCTACCACGAGGTGCCGAGCAACCGCCTGCCCGTGCAGGGCTATGTGGACCGGCTGCTCTGGGCCCAGGCGGTGGTGTTCTGCTTTCCCACCTGGTGCTTCGGCATGCCGGCCATGCTCAAGGGCTTTTTCGACCGGGTGCTGATGCCCGGGGTGGCCTTCGACATCAGCGATCCGCAGAACGTCAAGCCTTCGCTCACGCACATCCAGCGCATCTCGGCCGTGGTGACCTACGGCCGCCCGCGCTGGACGGCGCTGCTCATGGGCGACCCGCCGCGCAAGTCCGTCACGCGCTACATGCGCCTGCTGACCGGTGGCAAGGCGCGCGTGGACTACCACGCCTACTACCACATGAACGTGGCCACGCCGCCGCGGCTCGAGGCCTTCAAGGCCCGCGTGGGCCAGGCCATGGCGCGCTTCGCATAAGGGCTCCGTCGCATGCATGCATCCAACACCCCCGACCACCTGCTGCGCGCCCGGCTGCCGCGCTGGCTGCTGCCACGCCAATGGCCTACCCAGGGCAGCCAGCCCGCGCTGGCCGATGTGCACCTGGTGCAGGGCCGCGTCGCATCCATAGCGCCGCACAGCCCTGCGCAGCCTGCCCCCGCGGGCGCCACCTGGGATCTGGCCGGCGCCCTGGTGCTGCCCGGCCTGGTGGATGCGCACACCCACCTGGACAAGGCCTTCACCCTGCCGCGCATGGGCACCGTCAAGCCCGGCCTGCTGGGCGCCATCGAGGCCATGATGGTCGACCGCCAGGGCTGGACCGAGGCCGACATCCGCGCCCGCGCCAGCCGCGCCCTGCAATGGGCGTACGAGGCGGGCACGGTGCACCTGCGCACCCACTGCGATTGGTGGGAGCCCGATGCACCACCGCTCGCCTGGAACGTGCTGCGCGCGCTGGCGCAGGAATGGGCCGGCCGCATCGCGCTGGAGCGCGTGGCCCTGATCCCATTGCACCTGTACACCGAGCGCGCCACCGCCCTGCAGCTGGCCGCCACCGTGGCCGCCAGCGGCCCGGGCGCGCTGCTGGGCGGCTTCGTGCATTCCACCAACTGGGACCCGCAGGCCCTGCGCCACCTGTTCGAGGCCGCGCAGCACCATGGCCTGAACGTGGACCTGCATGTGGACGAGGAACTGCACCCCGGCGCCCTGGGCCTGGCCACCACGGCCGCGCTGCTGCACGAGCTGCGTTTCGAAGGCCACGTGGTCTGCGGCCACACCTGCGCACTGGCCGCACAGGACGAGGCCACCGCCCTGGCCACGCTGGACGCCGTGGCGCAAAGCCCGATCACCCTGGTCACGCTGCCCATCACCAACCTGCTGCTGCAGGACGCGGTGACCGGCCGCACACCGCGCCAGCGCGGCATCACCCTCGTCAAGGAGGCGCGTGCGCGCGGCATCCCGGTGCTGGTCGCCAGCGACAACGTGCAGGACCCGTTCTGCCCCGTGGGCAGCTTCGACCCGCTGGAGGCCCTGGCCACCGGCGTGCTGGCCGCGCAGCTCGATGCGCCGTTCGACCGCTGGTCCGAGGCGCTGTGCCGCAGCGACTGGCTGCGCCGCGGGCCCGAGGCCCTGTCCCTGCAGCCCGGCATGCCGGCTGACCTGATCGTCTTCCAACAGGCCGATGGCTGGGGCTTCCCGTCGCGCACGCAGCAACGCGTGGTGCTGCGCCAGGGCTGCGTCGCCGGTGGCCATGCCAGCGCGGCGTGGCATGTGGCGGGTACAACGCCGTCCCCTTCCCCCATCCCTGCACGGAGCCTTGCATGACCGCACCCACCACCCCGGGCATCGCCCAGCCCCTGGCCCGCTACGCCGCCTGGCGCCGCGCGGGCGACCTGGTGTTCCTGTCCGGAATCATTGCCGTGGACCCTGCGGCCAGCCGCATCGTGCGCGGCTATGCCGACATCCCCGACGAGGCGGCCACGCTGATCGGCCGCACGGGCGAGTTCAGCAGCGACATCAAGGAGGGGCCCATCCTGGCGCAGAGCTGGTATGTGCTCGACCGCATCCGCCAGACCGTCGAGGCCGCGGGCGGCCAGATGTCCGACGTTTTCAAGCTGGTGCAGTACTTCAAGCACCTGGACCACTTTCCCCAGTACAGCCGCGTGCGCAAGCTGTTCTTCCCGGGCGAGCCGCCGGCCTCCACCGTGGTGGAGGTCACCGGCATGCTGCCCACGGCCGACATCCTGGTCGAGGTCGAAGCGACTGCCTACCTCCCCTTGCGCTGACCTCCACATCCTCCTTCACGAAAGACCCGCCCCATGCTGCACGGCTACACCCCGCCCCACCGCTACCTGCCCTACCTGAGCTGGACCGAGATCGCCGACCTGCCGGACAAGGAGAACACCGTGATCGTGCTGCCCACGGGCGCCACCGAACAGCACGGCCCGCACCTGCCCTGTGCGGTGGACACGGTCATCAGTGCGGGCGTGGTCGGCCATGCCATGGCCCGCCTGCCGGCCGAGGTGCCGGCCTTTGCCATGGCACCCATCACCTACGGAAAGTCCGAGGAGCACCTGCACTTTCCCGGCACGGTCACCTTGAGCGGCGAGACCCTGCTGGCCACGATGAACGAGGTGGGCGAGTCGGTCTACCGCGCGGGGTTTCGCAAGCTGCTGTTCGTCAACGGCCACGGCGGCCAGCCGCAGGTGATGGAGATGTGCGCGCGCGAACTGCGCCTGCGCCATGGCGACTTCATCGTGGTGCCCAGCTTCACCTGGCGCGTGCCGCACGTGGCGGGCAAGTACCTGTCGGAGCAGGAAAAGAAGCTGGCCATGCACGCCGGCCATGCCGAGACGGCGCTGATGCTGGCCCTGGCGCCCGACACCGTGCACATGGAGCGCGCGGTGGTGAACTACCCGCCTGCCTTCCCGTCGCCCCTGCTCTCGCCCGATGGCCGCCCGGCCTGCGCCTGGACCGCGCGCGACTTCGGTCCCAGCGGCATCATCGGCGACCCGCTGCCGGCCACGGCCGAGCAGGGCCACGCCATCCTCGATTCGCTGGCCGTGAGCTGGGCCGCCGCCATCACCGAGCTGCACCAGTTGCGCTGGGCCCCGCGCGCCGAAGCCACCTGGGGCCGCGCCCACCACACAGGGCATGTGGAGCACGCATCCGCCCTGGCTTGAAACCTGCGAACCCAGCCGCATCCCGCCTCCCTTTTCGTCCCTTTCGTCCCTGTTCCCCCTCCATCCCCTACCGGAGCACTGCCATGATGAAGAAGACCGCCTCCCGCCTTTCCCGACTTGGTGCAGCCGCGCTGCTCGCTGCGGGTGCCGCCGGCACCCTGCCGGCCCACGCGCAGGAAAAGTTCACCTACATGACCAACTGGTACGCGCAGGCCGAGCACGGCGGCTTCTACCAGGCGGTGGCCACGGGCCTGTACAAGAAGTACGGGCTGGACGTGACCATCAAGATGGGTGGCCCGCAGGTCAACATCGTGCAGATGATGGCGGCCGGCCAGGCCGAGTGCGTGATGGGGTCGAGCGACCTGCAGATGATCCAGATGCGCGAGGGCGGTGTGCCCGTGACCACCGTGGCGGCCGTCTTCCAAAAGGACCTGCAGGTGCTGATCGCGCACGACGACGTGAAGAAGTTCGAGGACCTCAAGGGCAAGACCATCCTGATCGGCTCGTCCGCCCAGCGCGGCTACTGGCCCTGGCTCAAGGCCAAGTACGGCTTCAGCGACTCGCAGACGCGGCCCTACACCTTCAACATCCAGCCTTTCGTGGCCGACAAGAACACCGCCCAGCAGGGCTACCTGACGTCGGAACCGTTCGCCATCGCCAAGGCTGGCGTGAAGGCCAACACGCTGATGTTCAGCGACCAGGGCTACCCCGCCTACGCCACCACGGTGAGCTGCATGGACAAGACCGTGAAGGAGCGCGGCACCGCCGTCGCCTCGTTCGTGAAGGCCACCATGGAAGGCTGGAAAAGCTACCTGGCCGACCCCGCCCCGGCCAATGCGCTGATCAAGAAGGACAACCCGAACATGACCGACGAACAGCTGGCCTACAGCGTGGCCAAGCTCAAGGAGATGGGCATGGTCACGGGCGGCGACGCAGCCACCATGGGCATCGGCGTGATGACCGATGCGCGCGCCAAGGCGAGCTACGACTTCCTGGTGGAAGCCAAGCTCATCGACCCTTCCAAGGTGAAGCTGGCCGATACCTACAGCACTGCCTTCGTCAAGGACCTCAAGGTATTGCCTTGATCCCCCCTGAGTCGCTTCGCGCCTTCCCCCAGGGGGACAACACCCTCGCTGCGGGGCGGCCCTTGCTCGGCGTTCGCCGGCTCGGGCCGCGCCAGTTTCCAGCAGTTGGGGCCAGGCGCAACGCCCGCTCTCGCCGTCGCCCACATCCTCGCCCTGACACAGCGGCCAGCCTTCACCGCCGCATCCATCTAAAGGCCACTCCATGCAGTCCGCTGAGCCCACACCCGCCGACCCGGCTACGACCCACCGCGCCACGCCTGCCGTGCAGGTGCTGTCGGCCGAGAAGACCTATCCCAACGGCACGCAGGCCCTGCTGCCGGTGGACCTGACCATCGAGGAGGGAGAGTTCGTCACCCTGCTCGGCCCCTCGGGCTGCGGCAAGAGCACGCTGCTGAAGATGGTGGCCGGACTGCTGGAGCCCACCGACGGCCGGCTGCAACTGTGGCACAAGCCGGTGGCGCAGCTCGACGAGAGCGGCAAGAAGATGGCCTTCGTCTTCCAGTCGCCCACGCTCATGCCCTGGGCCAGCGTGCAGACCAATGTGCGCCTGCCGCTGGACCTGGCCGGCGTGCCGCGCCCCGAGGCCGACGGCCGCGTGGCCGAGGCCCTGGCGCTGGTGGGTTTGTCGAAGTTTGCCAATGCGCTGCCGCGCGCCCTGTCGGGCGGCATGCAGATGCGCGTGTCGATTGCGCGCGGCCTGGTGACCCAGCCTGACCTGTTGCTGATGGACGAGCCCTTCGGCGCGCTCGACGAGATCACGCGCCACAAGCTGGACGCCGACCTGCTGGACCTGTGGCGCAAGAAGAAGCTCACGGTGATCTTCGTGACGCACTCGATCCACGAGGCGGTGTTCCTGTCGAGCCGCGTGGTGATGATGGCTGCGCGCCCCGGCCGCGTGGTGGAGGAGTTCCGCATCGACGCGCCCTACCCCCGAACGGCGGACTTCATGGTCTCGCCCGAATTCAGCCGCTACGCCAAGCAGTTGCAGGACAGCCTGCTGCGCGCCAGCGCTGACACCGAGGAGACCGCAGCATGAGCACCCCTTACCCTACTGCACCTGCAGCGCCCGCACCTGCAGAGCGCAGCGCGCAACCCGCCCGAGCCAAGGCGCACAGGCCCGTCGCAGCGCGCGTTCCCCTCATGGCCCAACCGCGCGTGCAGCGCGTGGTCTACCCGCTGCTCGTGGGCCTGGTGCTCATCGCACTGTGGCAGGGCCTGGTCACGGCCATGGAGCTGCCGCCTTACCTGGTGCCCTCGCCCCTGCTCATGCTCAAGACGCTGTTGACCGACTGGGCGGCCCTGGGCGGCTCGCTCTGGGTCACCGTCAAGATCACCGTGCTGGCGTTTGCCGTGGCCACAGTGGCGGGGGTGCTGATCTCGTTCCTGTTCGTGCAGAGCAAGCGTATCGAGACGGCCCTCTTCCCGTACGCCGTGCTGCTGCAGGTCACGCCCATCGTGGCGGTGGCGCCGCTCATCATCATCTGGGTGAAGGACCCGACGGCATCGATGGTGATCTGCGCCGCGCTGGTGGCGCTGTTCCCCATCATCAGCAACACCACGCTGGGCCTGCGCAGCGTGGAGCCGGACCTGCAGAGCTATTTCCAGCTCAACCGCGCCACGCGCATGCAGACCCTGCTGCGCCTGCGCATACCGAGCGCGCTGCCCTATTTCTTTGGCGGCCTGCGCATCTCCAGCGGGCTGGCCCTGATCGGCGCCGTGGTGGCCGAGTTCGTGGCCGGCACCGGTGGCCAGGGCGCCGGGCTGGCGTACCAGATCCTGCAAGCGGGCTTTCAGCTCAACATACCGCGCATGTTCGCCGCGCTGCTGCTGATCTCGCTGACCGGCGTGGCGCTGTTCGCGCTGATGGCCTGGGGCACCAGGGTCGCGCTGGGCAGTTGGCACGCCAGCGAAAACTCTCACGACTGATCCCACTACCCACCCGGATCGCACCCTTTTTTTGACACCGCGCGTGCGTGGTGGGGGCCGCGCTTTGCCCACCACACACGACACACCGCCCGCCGCACCAACAGGAGAGACAGACATGACCAACATCACTACCGCCCATCAACTGCCCGAACAACTGCCCGGCCTGGACTGGATTGCCGATCCGCTGCGCGTGGGCCGCCTGTCGCAGGACTTTGCCTGGTTCAGCCCGGTGCTCAAGCGCGAGCTGGCCGGCAAGCGCGGCGACGTGGCCGTGCGCCCGCGCACCGAGGACGAGATACGCCAGGTGGTGGCCGCCTGCGCACGCGCGCACATCCCCATCACCGTGCGCGGCAGCGGCACCGGCAACTACGGGCAGAGCACGCCGCTGCAGGGCGGTGTGATCCTGGACCTGTCGGGCTACAACGGCTTTGGCTGGGTGCGCGGCGGCGTGGGCCGGGCGCAGGCGGGCATCCGCCTGTCGGAGTTCGACGCCCAGGCCAAGCCCCTGGGGCAGGAACTGCGCTGGCTGCCGTCCACCTACCGCAGCGCCACGCTGGGCGGGCTGTTCGGCGGCGGCTTCGGGGGGGCGGGCTCCATCAACCACGGCCCGCTGGCCGCGCCCGGCAACGTGCTGGCGGTGCGCGCGATGACGGTGGAGCCCGAGCCCCAGGTCATCGAGCTGCGCGGCCCCGAGGCCATGCTGCTGCACCACACCTACGGCACCAACGGCATCGTGCTGGAGCTCGAAGTGGCGCTGACACCCGCCGTGGCGTGGACGGAATGCATCGTCACCTTCACCGACTTCGACGCCGCACTCGACTTTGCGGACCGCTTCGGCGCCGCGCCGGGGCTGGAGAAGAAGGAGGTGTGCTTTCTGGCCGCGCCCATCCCCGCCTACTTCACCAGCCTGGCCGAGCACCTGCCTGCGGGCTGCCATGCGGTGATGCTGCTGGTGGCCCCGCACTCCGAAGACGGCATGCGCGACATGGCCACCCGGTACGGCGGCACCGTGAGCTACCGCAAGACGGCCGACGAGGTGGAAAAGAGCCACAAGACCCTGCTGGAATACACCTGGAACCACACCACCCTGCACGCGCTGAAGGTGGACAAGACACTCACCTATATCCAGAGCGGCTTTACCCCCGCCACCCGGCTGGAGCAGGTGAAGGCGCTGGACAAGGCCCTGGGCGGCGAGGTGATGATGCACCTGGAGTTTTTGCGCACCAAGGAAGGCGCCTTCAACTGCAGCGGGCTGCAGCTCATCCGCTACAGCACCGAAGAGCGCCTCAACCAGATCATGCAGATCTACCGCGACCACGGCGTGCAGATCAACAACCCGCACGTCTATATCGTGGAGGACGGCAAGCAGAACAACCTGGACCCGGCGGTGGTGGGAACCAAACAGCGCTTCGACCCGCAGGGCCTGCTCAACCCCGGCAAGCTGCGCAGCTGGGTGCCGCCTGTCGCAAAAGCTGCGTGATGGATGCCTGGCGCGGCGGGTGCATAGGCATAATCAGCTATTCATTTCGTAGCAGATCACACCGATGTCCTGGCACGCGCGCCTGCAGCTCGACTACACCGTTGAAGAACCCAACGCCCGCACTGTGGCACGGTACGAGCACAGCGGCCCGCTGCGCATTCTGCAAAGCCTGTACCCCGAGGGCGACGCCATCTGCCACAACGTGCTGGTGCACCCGCCCGGCGGCCTGGTGGGCGGCGACACGCTGGACATCACCGCCACCGTGGGCCCTGGCGCCCACGGCCTGGTCACCACGCCGGGCGCCACGCGCTTTTACCGATCTGCCGGGCCGCTGGCACTGCAGCGCACGCAGCTGTCCGTCGCCACAGGGGCGCGCCTGGAATGGCTGCCGCTGGAGGCGCTGTGCTACAGCGCTTGCCACGCAGAAAACCACCTCACGCTGAAACTCGCCCCCGGCGCCGAATGCATGGGCTGGGACGTGACCGCGCTGGGCCTGCCGCACGCCGGCCAGCCCTTCGAGCAAGGCCGCTTTGTGCAGCACCTGGAGGTGCCCGGCCTGTGGCTGGAGCGCGGCGTGATCGATGCGGCCGACGAGCGCCTGCTGCAAAGCCCCCTGGGCCTGGCCGGCCAGCGCTGCATGGCCAACCTGTTCTTTGCCGCCGGCACTGCACTGGACCGCCCCCGGCGCGATGCTGCCCTGGAGGCCGCACGCGCGCTGATCGACACGCACCCGCAGGTGCGGGCCACCGCAGGCGCCACCAGCCCCAACCCCCAGATGGTGGTGGTGCGCGTGCTGGCGCCGCAGGTCGAGCCGGCGATGAAGCTGCTCAAGGCCGTGCGGGTGGCCTGGCGGACGCAGTTGTGGGACCTGGCGGGGGATGCGCCGCGGATCTGGGCGATGTAGGCAGGGGCGGGGCCGCGCCGGTTCGCCAGCCGATGACCAGCAGAGCCGGCCAGCAGTGGACGCACACACTCTGGGCGCCTCACCTGCCGGGTTGGCAGCGCGTCGGAGCCGGTTAGCGCCCGCCAGCGCCTGACCTGCGCGCGCACGAATCCGGCGCAATTTCTTTTTCGTTGTGTCGATTTCGGACCATCAGCTTCGTCGTCAGTGCATCAACCCTCTGAAAGCACCTCCATGAAATACCTCGGCCTCGCCTACTTCACCCCCGAAAAATTCGCGGCCATGGCACCGGACGACGTCAAGGCATTGGTCACCCAATGCCCGCCCCTGGACGAGAAGATGCGCGCCACCGGCAAGGTCCTGGTGTCCGCGTCGCTGGGCGATCTGGACCAGTGGGTGACGCTGCGCCCGCACAGCGGCAAGACGCGCATCAGCGATGGGCCCTACACCGAGTCGAAGGAAGTGGTCGGCGGCCTGTTCATCATCGAGGCGGACAGCCGCGAAGAGGCGCTGCGCATCGCGTCCATGCACCCGGCGGCCATGCTGGGAGAAGAAGGCGGATGGGCTGTCGAGCTGATTCCGATGGATTTCTACCTGGGCGGCTAGACCCGCCTACCGGCCTGTCGGCGACTCCAGCGGGGACTCCACACCCGGCGCCAACTTGGCCGCCAGCAAATTGGCGGTGTACCGCAGGCGCTCTATATCGGCATCCGGCTGCACGCCGCGGCTGAAGCAGCACAGGGTGCCGTAGACCTCGCCGCCGGGCATGCGCACCGGAGTACTGAGGTGGGTGCCGATGGGAAAGCCCGGGTCCGGCACCTTGCCCTCGGCGATCAGGGGCTTGGCGTTCTCGATCTTCTCGGGCAGCCGGCCTTCGACCACATACTGGCACCAGCTTTCCTCCACCGGGTCGGACATGCCGGCATGGATGGGCGAAAAACCGGGAGCGCTGTCCACCACCTCGATGGTGCGGCGACCGTTGGCGATCTGGGACACAAACGCGACGTCCATGCCCAGTCGGGTGCGCAGCAGTTTCAACACATTGGCGACCACGGCGGGCAGGTCGGGGTCGGCAGAGTCGCTGGTAGCGACCAGCAGTTCCGAAATGGTGACGTCCAGGTCGTCGGGGTTGTAGTCGAGAAAATGCATACCCACCAGTCTAATCCGCGACCGGTGAGGATGGCGGTAAGCAGACGTGTAGATTCGGTATCGAATCGAACACAGCTGCCCACCCCCCCCCACCCCATCTGCTGACCGGCTGACCGGCTGACCTGTTGACCTGTTGACCTGCTGATTCACAGGCACACAGCGGGCATCCACCAGCCGTTCAAGCCACTGCGGTGGCCGGCGCAGGCGCCGCAGGCACCTTCAGCAAGCCATCGGCCTTGAACATGGCACGGATGCCGCGCACGGCCTGGCGGATGCGGGCCTCGTTCTCGATGAGGGCGAAGCGCACGTACTCGTCTCCCTGGTCGCCAAAGCCGATGCCCGGCGACACGCACACCTTGGCCTTGTCGAGCAGCTGGCGCGCGAACTCGAGCGAGCCCAGGGCCCGATACGGCTCGGGGATGCGGGCCCAGATGTACATGCTGGCCCGGGGGCAGTCCACCGCCCAGCCGGATTCCGACAGCCCCTTGTACAGCACGTCGCGACGGCGCTGGTACTGGGCGGCGATGTCTTTGACGCACTGCTGGTCGCCCTCCAGCGCGGCGATGGCTGCGACCTGAAGCGGAGTGAAGGTGCCGTAGTCGTGGTAGCTCTTGATGCGTGCCAGTGCAGCCACGAGGTCAGGATTGCCCACCATGAAACCCACGCGCCAGCCGGCCATGTTGTAGCTCTTGGAGAGGGTGAAGAACTCCACCGCCACGTCCTTGGCGCCAGGCACTTCCATGATGCTGGGGGCGCGGTAGCCGTCGTACACGATGTCGGCGTAGGCCAGGTCGTGCACCACCAGGATGTCGTGCTTCTTGGCCAGCGCGATCACGCGCTCGAAGAAGCTCAGCTCCACGCACTGGGCTGTGGGGTTGCTCGGAAAGCCGAAGATCATCATCTTGGGCTTGGGGTAGCTGCCGCGGATGGCTTTTTCCAGCTCGGCAAAGAAGTCCACATCGGGCGCCACGGGCACGCTGCGGATGTCGGCCCCGGCAATCACCGCGCCGTAGATGTGGATGGGGTAGCTCGGGTCGGGCACGAGCACGGTGTCGCCGCGGTCCAGCGTGGCCAGCATCAGGTGGGCCAGGCCCTCCTTGGAGCCGATGGTGACGATGGCCTCGGTGTCGGGGTCGATGTCCACCGCGTACCGGTCCTTGTACCAGTGGCTGATGGCGCGGCGCAGGCGGGGGATGCCTTTGCTGGCGCTGTAGCCGTGGGTGTCGGGCCGCTGGGCCACTTCGGTGAGCTTGGCCACGATGTGCGGCGGGGTCGCGCCATCGGGGTTGCCCATGCTCATGTCGATGATGTCCTCGCCACGGCGGCGCGCTGCGAGCTTGAGCTCGGCCGTGATGTTGAAGACGTAGGGGGGAAGGCGATCGATGCGCGCAAAGCGGCGCTTGCCCTGAGAAGCAGACATGCTGGTGAACTTTCACGTGAGCGCCCGGAACCGTCCGAGCGACGTGGCCAACAATGGGGTTGGCCCGCGTTCACTGTACTGCAGAAAGCGGCGTTCGCTGCGCCCGGCGCGGCGGTGTCGCACCGCCGCTACGCTCAGGCGCTGAGGCCTTCCGTGGCGCGCTGCGTTTTCCGTTCGGACGACAGCGCCAGGGCAAAGATGCCCACGCCGCACAGCCCCAGCACCACGCCCACCCAGCCGGTGGACGTCCAGCCCAGGCCGGCCGCGATGGACACACCGCCCAGCCACGCGCCCAGCGCATTGGCGGCGTTGAAGGCCGAGTGGTTGAGCGCCGCCGCCAGGGTCTGCGCATCGCCGGCCACATCCATGAGCCGGATCTGCAAGGCCGGGCCGATGGCGACCACCGTGCCGAGCAGAAAGGTCGCCACCGCCGCGCTGACGGGGTGGTGCGCAGCAGGCACGAACAGCGCCATGACCACGATGGACCACAGCAGCACCTTGCCGATGGCGGGCATGAGCGCCTTGTCGGCCATGCGCGAGCCGACGATGTTGCCTGCCACCATGCCCAGGCCGAACAGCGACAGCACGAAGGGCATGAGCGCAGGCGGCATGCCGGCCACCTCCAGCAGCGTGGGCTTGATGTAGCTGAACACCGCGAACATGCCGCCGAAACCGATGGCGCCGATGCCCAGCGTGAACCACACCTGCTTGCGCGCCAGCGCGCCCAGCTCGCGCAGCGGACTGGCGCCGTGCGATGCGGGCATGTCGGGCACCCACAGGCGCACCATGGCCACGGCGGCCAGGGCGATCAGCCCCACGAAGACGAACGCCGCGCGCCAGCCGAAATACTCGCCCAGCGCCGCCGCAATGGGCACGCCCACCAGCGTGGCCGTGGTCAGCCCCAGCATCACCCAGCCCACCGCGCGCGCACGGCGCCCAGGTGGTGCCAGCGCCGCAGCCACCAGCGCGGCCACGCCGAAGTAGGTGCCGTGCGGCAGGCCGGTGAACAGGCGCATGGCGCTGAGTGACAGGTAGCCCGGCGCCAGGGCCGATGCGAAGTTGCCCAGCGCATACACCACCATCAGCGCCATCAGCAGCGTGCGGCGCCCCCAGTGGGCGCACAGCACGGCCAGCACCGGCGCACCCACCACCACGCCCAGCGCATAGGCGCTGATGACGTGGCCGGCCTGCGGAATGGTGACGTCGATGTCGCGCGCCACCTCGGGCAGCAGGCCCATGATGACGAATTCGCCCGTGCCGATGGAAAAGCCGCCCACCCCCAGGGCCAGCACGGCCCGCACCAGGGTGCGGTCGTCGGTGGGGGTGTGGGCGATGGGCGGCTCGGAAGACGCGGGGGATGGGGGAGACAAAGGCGCGGTCATGGCTGGCGGCAGCAAGCGAACGCCCCGCCTTCACCCGATGGGCCAGCGCGGGACGTACAACGAATACAGGGGATGGAGGGAGAAACCGAGTTACAGGGGTAAACCCGATTTCCGTAACCATAGCATTCTCTGCGCGAACATGCTGGTCTGGGGACATGTGTAACCTGTGCGAACACGCCGAACAGCAGGCACTGCTAGGCTGGCGGTAAGCCTGCAGACCCTGGGCTTTGCGCCCAACGCAGGCATCGCAGGCATTGCAGGCATCGCAAGCACTGCTGGCGACGCCTGCGCTGCCGGCAAGTTCATCACGACGCCCCACCCTGAACGAAAGACCTTCCATGACATCGACTCCAGGAACCGCCGACAGCATTGCCTCCACCGTCAAGGTACTGGCCTTCGACATCTTCGGCACGGTGGTGGACTGGCACGGCAGCATCGTGCGCGAGATGCAGGCGCTGTACCCCGCGGTGGACGGCGATGCGTTCGCTCTGGCCTGGCGCGCGGGCTACCAGCCGGCCATGGCCCGGGTGATACGGGGCGAGCAGGGCTGGACGCTGATCGACGACCTGCACCGCAGCATCCTGGACGAGATCCTGCCGCGCTTTGGCCTTGCGCATCTGTCCGAGGTGGAGCGCCGCCACCTCAACCGGGTGTGGCACCGGCTGGATGCCTGGCCCGACAGCGTGGAGGGCCTCAAGCGGCTCAAGACCCGCTTCATCATCACCACGCTGTCCAACGGCAACATCGGCCTGTTGACCCACATGGCCAAACGCGCCGGCCTGCCCTGGGACTGCGTGCTGAGTGCCGAGGTGTTCCGCGCCTACAAGCCCGACCCGGCCACCTACCTGGGTGTGGCGCGGGTGTTCGACGCCGCGCCGTCGCAGGTGGCGCTGGTGGCCACGCACCACGACGACCTGGCCGCCGCGCGCGGCTGCGGCCTGCGCACGGCCTACATCGAGCGTCCGCACGAACTGGGCGCGGCCCGCCCCAAAGACGGCGCGCCGCAGCCCGGCAACGACCTGCACGCCACCGACCTCATCGACCTGGCGCGGATGCTGGGCTGCTGAGCCGAAGAGAGCGCGGCCGCGGCCCGGTTGCGGGTCAGTGCACTACCAGCAGCTGCACGAACATCTGCACCTTGGCATGGCATTCGTCGCTGATGGAGGTGAACTCCAGCCCCGCCACCCACTCGTCGCCCTCCTGCTTGACGGTGATGACCCGGGCGTACACGTCGGCCACGCGGTAGTCCACCAGCGGCAGCTCGAACTCGAGCTTGATTTCGCTGTGCGCCTCCAGCGGCTCGATCAACTCCACCAGCAGACCGTGGTAGCCGATGTCGCGGATGGCGCCGTGCACGATGTGGGGCACGACGATCTTGTCCTGCATGCGCTGGCACAGGCACGGCAGGCGCGCATCCACCCGGTGGCTGCGGCGAAACTCCTGGCGTGGCACCTTGAGCTTGTGCGACGGGATCGCGATCAGCTCGCGCAGGCTGACCGGCTGCGTGCGGCCCTTGACGTGCACCTGCATCGGCGCCGACGCCGACACCAGGCCCCAGCAGCGCTGGTAGGTGGTGTCGCTGATGAGCACCTGGCCGCGCAGGCTCAGCGCCTCGATGCGCGATGCCAGGTTGACCGCCTCGCCGATCACGGTGTATTCGGAATACACGTCGGAGCCGAAGCGGCCGGCCATCACCGTGCCGGTGTTCACGCCGATGCCGAGGAAGACCTCCGGCAGACGCTCGCGCAGGTGGGCGAGGTTCAGCTCGCGCATGGCGATCTGCATCTCCACCGCGCACAGCAGCGCGCGGTCCACATCGTCATCGTTGGCCACCGGCGCGCCGAAGAGCACCATGATGGAGTCGCCCATGAACTTGTCGATGCTGCCCCGGTACTTGAACACCACCTCGCTCAGGCGCGACAGGCAGCGATTGAGCGCCGCGATGACCACCGCCGCTGGCTGCGACCCCGACAGCGCGGTGAAGCCGCGCAGGTCGGCCAGCAAGATGGTGACCTCGCGCGGCGCGGCCTCCACGCCTTCGGTGGCGGCGCCCTGCGGCGACTCGGTGCCGCGCAAGATGGCGGCGACCTCGGCCTGCGCGGCGTCGCTCAGTGGCGTGCCTGTTTCGCGTTCGATCAGCGCCTGCAGGCGGCGCAGCGCATCGTGGTTGAATTCTTTGTGCATGGAAGGCCGTGAAGCAGCAAGTACCGCAGGCCGCCTGCAACCCTCCGTCGCACGGTCAACCCACCTGCCAGCCAGAATAGGCGCGGGCCCGGGGGCGGTCAACCCGGTGAAACCTGTCCGGGCATATCCGCCACAGCGCTGGCAACGCCAGAATCTTGTTGATTTTGATGCCTACCGCTTGCTGGTAAAGCGCCACCAGCTACAAAAAACATAGCATTCGCAATACCGGCCTGCCGGGCCATCGCCTGGTGCCCGGTCAGGTCGCGCTGACCCGCAGCACGCGCTGGAACTCGCCCGACGCCGCGTCGTAGTCCCAGCGGGCCGCGTAGCGCGCCCAGCCACCCGCCACCTCGCCAGAGACCTCCACCGTCAGCACGACCAGGCTGTTTGGACAGCCGTGGCGCAACCGGTGGGATACGGCCGTGCCGGCGTGGCTGGCCCAGAGGCCGGGCATGGGGTTGAGCAGCGCTGGCTGGTGGGCATGGCCCGACAGGAGCATCTGCGCGCCGGCAGATCTCCAGCGCTGCAGTGCCTCGTCCGCGCGCGAGGGGCGGTGGGTCCGGTCGGCCGCGTCGCGCGCCACCAGCGGGTGGTGGCTGGCCACGATGCGCCAGGCGTCCGGCGGTGCGCGTGCCAGCAGGTCGGCCACATGCTGGATCTGCGCCGACGACAGGCTGCCGCGCTCGTGCCGCCAGGCGCGCGTGGTGTTCACCCCCACCACGTAGAAGGCGCCGGACTGCCGCACCGGCTCGTAGTCCATGCCGAACTGGGTGGAAAAACGCTCGTACGACCGGCCCCAGCGCATCCACCACGCAAACAGCGGCAGGTCGTGGTTGCCCGCCAGCACCAGCGTGCTGCGCGCGTGCAGGCCCTGCACAAACCGCGACGCCTGCTCGAACTGGGTGGCCGTGGCCCTCTGCGTGAGGTCGCCCGACACCACGGCCATCGACACTCCCAAACGCTGCGCCAGGCGCAGTGCCGCATCGCACACCGTCGGGTCGTGCGCACCGAAATGCAGGTCCGACAGGTGCATCAGGACCGTCATCGTCGCATCCTGGCCCAGGCGGGTGGGGGTGCGGGTGGGGCCGCAGTGCGGCGCGCGGCGTTCTTTCTCATCCTCATGCGGGCTGCAGGCCTTGGCCTTCGGGGTCAGGTGCGGGGTCGGAGGCGGGGGCATCACCGCCGTCGGCGATGCCCGGCACGATCGCCGCCGCCACGGCCGCGAGCCCCGCCACGGCGGAGGCAGCCGTCAGCGGCGGCTCGTCGCGCACCAGCGGCGACGGCGCCACCAGCCACAGCGGACGGGCGCTGATGCTGAACTGCAGCGGCGGCGCCATCCATTCGCGCTCACCGTCGAACGCCACCTTGACCTGGGGTGGGCGCCAGCTGGCGGGTGACACCGCCAGCTCGGAGCACGCCAGGCTGACCACCGCACTGTCCTTGCCCAACTGTCCGGTGGCCGCGTTCCATACCGTGCGCGCCACGGCCCAGCGGCCCTGGGGCTGCAGCATCACCACGCCCAGCATGCCGCCGTCGGCCACCAGCTTGGCTTCGGCCAGGCCCATGCGGTCGAGCTGCAGGGGGTTGTTGCCCACAAACAGGGTGGTGACCAGATGCTCTTCCTGGCTGGACTGCGCGCCCTGGTGGGTTTTCATCACCACGCGCCAGCGGCGGCCGGCGGACGGGCGGAACATGCTCCACACGGCGGACGCCACCGCCACCATGCGCGACCGGCCGAAACGGCGCGACGCCTTTTCGCGCTCGGCCAGCAGCTTGGGGTACAGGCCCACGCTGGCGTTGACCAGGAACAGGCGCTGGTTCACAAAGCCCACCTGCACCGGGCGCATGTCGCCAGAGTCCAGCGCCTTGAGTAGATCCTGCACCGCCACTTCCGGGTCCAGCGCCAGGCCGTGTTCGCGGGCAAAGTAGTTGAAGGTGCCCATGGGCAGCACACCCATCGGCACGCCGGCGCGCAAGGCGGCTGCGGCCACGGCGTTGATCGTACCGTCGCCGCCGGCCGCCACCACCAGCCCGCCGTCCTGGCGGGCCGCCTCGGCCGCGTCGTGCGCCAGCTGGACGATATCGGCCCGCTCACGCGGCACATGCCACACCACATCGTGGCTCTGCAGTGCGCTCACCCCTTCGAGCTTGGCCCGCAGCAGGTCGAAGTCCGCCCCCGGGCGCTTGGGCACCACCAGGTGGATGGGGCCGCGCGGCGTGGTGGGTATGGAGCTGTCGGAGGGTGTCATGGGCCAATGTGCAAATCAAAAGGTGGCGGCAGAACATGCAAGGACCGGTGCCTCTGCCCCCGGACGCTTTTCTGCCATGGAGCGATGGTGCCCAGGCTGCCTCAGGAGCGCAGCCGGTAGCAATGCCTTCGCCATGTCAGTGCTCGCCGACAGCAACGCGGGGCAGCCGCACAGGCAGTATGGGCGCGCTGCCATACACCCACGCTCACATGGGCTGCTGCAAAGTCCTGTACAAATGCCCGCTTTGCGCCGCCGCGGCCGCCTTGGTAAACACGGAAAGGAAGACCACCTTCATGACGGAACTGGATGCAGCCAACCTGGGCGCCCTGCTGGCGCAACACCCGCTCGGCTGGTGGGCCGCAGGCATGGCTCTGGCGTCGTTGGCGGGCTGGGGCTGCCTGTGCGGCCTGCGCACCCTGCGGCGGGCCAGCCCGCCGCTGCGCCAGTGGGTACCCGCACAGGCGCGCTGGGTGTTGGTGGCGGCCATGGCGGCGAGTGCGGGCGTGCTGGTGGCAGCCGGTGCGGTGATGGCAGAACTGGCCGAAAGCGGCCACCCGGGCGGCACGTGGGGCGCGCTGGACGACGCACTGGCCGCAGGCCTGCAGGCGCATGCCGATGTGGCGGTGCTTCAGTGGTTTGCCACCGTGACCCACCTGGGCGACAGCTGGGCGCTGGCCGCGCTCACGGTGCTGGTCACCGCGCTGCTGTGGTGGCGCGGGCACCGCCTGCTGGCCACCGGCTGGCTGGTCGCCATGGCCGGCAATGGCGCGCTGACGCGCATCCTCAAAAGCCTGTTCGAGCGCGTGCGGCCCGAGCACGTGCACGGTATCGCACAGGCCGACGGCTACAGCTTTCCCAGCGGGCACAGTAGCGCGTCGATGATGGCGTACGCCATGCTCGCCTACCTGGCCACGCGCCTGCTCCCGCGCCCCTGGCACCTGCCCGCAGCCCTGCTGGCCGGCGCTGCGGTCTTCACCACCGGCTGGAGCCGCGTGGTGCTGCAGGTGCACTACGCCAGCGACGTGCTCGCAGGCTGGCTGCTGGCCGGCACGTGGATGGTGTGCACCGTGCTCGTCATGGAGAGCGTGTCGCGCTGGCGCGGCGCAGCGACCCCGGCCACCGAGCAGGGCTGACGGACGCTTCAGGGCCAGCTCGGCACCTGTCCCGCTCCACGCAGGCCGGGCATGGTGCGCGTTTTCAGATCGCGACGAGGTTGCGGATGCCCTTGGCTTCCATCTCGCTGCCGGGCCCGCGGGCGATGACTTCGCCACGCTCCATCACGAGGTATTCGTCGGCGAGCTCCTGCGCGAAGTCGTAGTACTGCTCGCACAGCAAGATCGCCATCTCGCCCTTGTCGGCCAGCATGCGGATCACGCGGCCGATGTCCTTGATGATGCTCGGCTGGATGCCTTCTGTGGGTTCGTCCAGGATCAGCAGGCGCGGGCCGGGTGCGAGGGCCCGGGCGATGGCGAGTTGCTGCTGTTGCCCGCCCGAGAGGTCGCCGCCGCGGCGGTGGAGCATTTGCTTGAGCACGGGGAACAGGTCGTACAGGTGCGGGGGGATGGGGGTGGAGCCGCTCTTGTAGGCCAGGCCCATGCGCAGGTTTTCTTCGACCGTGAGGCGGCCGAAGATTTCGCGGCCCTGGGGCACGAAGCCGATGCCGGCGCGGGCGCGGTCGTAGGGGGTGGTTTTGTCGATGGGTTTGCCGTCGAAGGTGATGGTGCCGCTTTTGATGGGGACCAGGCCCATGAGGCTTTTGAGCAGCGTGGTCTTGCCGACGCCGTTGCGGCCGAGGAGCACGGTGACTTTGCCGGGGGCGGCGGTGAGGCTCACGTCGCGCAGGATGTGGGAGCCGCCGTAGTACTGGTTGATGTTTTGGACGGTGAGCATTTTTTGTCAGCCTGGTTGGTGTCTAGCGCGCGGTCATCGGGCGCGAGATGCTATGTTTTTGATAGCGTGTGGGTGCAGGAGTTTTGGGTGGCTGCGTTGGATGGCAGGGATTGAGCTTGTTGAAGTCTCGGTGACATCAGAACCGTTCGGGTTGAGCTTGCCGAAACCTTGCCCTTCCGTACCCCAATCCGTTCGGGTTGAGCTTGTCGAAACCTTGCCCTTCCGTAACCCCATACGTTCGAGTTGAGCTTGTCGAAACTGGGGCACAAAACCCTGACCGTTCGGGTTGAGCTTGTCGAAACCGGGGCGCTGCTCGCGAGCTCGCTGATGGGGCGGCGTGCCTGTGTTGAGGGCGGGAGCCGGGGTGCGCGCCCGGCGGCGCGGTAACTTTCTTTCGCGTCGCCGAAAGAAAGTCACCAAAGAAAGGGCGACCCCAAGTCTGCGACCCCTTCGCGTTGCGAAGGGGCAAACCTGCGTCGGGGCGGTTGCGGGGTGCGCCGCAGAACTCACTGCGCGCTGCGCGCTCCGTTCAAACAACTGCGGCGAGTCAGTGCACGAAGCATGCGCGCTSCGACGCGCATGCCACCCCGCAACCGCCCCGCCGCAGGCGCAGCCACAGGGGGTGGGCAGCCGAACAGCCAAACAGCCGCACGGGCCATTGCTTCGCTCGGCCTGGCGGTCGCGGCGCGAAGCGCCCGCGCGTTCGGGGCCGAGCGCAGCGATGGCCCGTGTGGATGTTGGGTCCCCCATCCCTTCAGGATGCGCCGAGGAGCGCAGGGCGTGGGGTGAGCGTGTGCCGAAGGACACACGCATCGTGAACTGACTCGCTGCGGTTGTCTGAGCGGAGCGCGCAGCGCGCAGCGAGTTCCGCAGCGCACCCCACGGGGACGCAGGCTGTAGGGTCGCCTTTTCTTTGGTGACTTTCTTTTGGCGACCCAAAAGAAAGTTACTCGCACGCCGGGCGACTCCCGGCCTCCGCCCTCAACAAAGGCATGCGGTCCACCAGCGAGCCTGCGAGCGCACCCAGGTTTCGACAAGCTCAACCCGAACGGTCGGTGACGCACAACGCCCCCACCCATACGCACCGCAGCCAAAGAGCAAGAGCCCGAACACACCATCACCGCCCCAGATAAACCTCGATCACCCGCTCATCCGCCTGCACCTGGTCCAGCGTCCCCTGCGCCAAAACAGCCCCATCGCACAACACCGTCACGATCTCAGAAATCGTGCGGATGAACGACATGTCGTGCTCCACCACCATCAGCGAATGCTTGCCCTTCAAGGTCAAAAACAACTCCGCAGTCCGCGCCGTCTCGTCGTCCGTCATCCCAGCCACGGGCTCGTCCAGCAACAACAGCTTCGGGTCCTGCATCAGCAGCATCCCGATCTCCAGCCACTGCTTTTGTCCATGGCTCAGGTTCCCGGCCAACCGCGTCACGCTGCCCGCCAGGTGAATGGTGTGCAACACCTCGGCCAGGCGGTCCGACTGCGCGGAGTCCAGCCGAAAGAACATGCTCGATGCCACACCCTTGTGGGTCTTCAAGGCCAGCTCCAGGTTCTCGAACACCGTGAGCTGCTCGAACACCGTGGGCTTCTGGAATTTGCGGCCAATGCCCAGGCTCGCGATCTCCGGCTCGTTGTGGCGCAACAGATCGATGGTCGAACCGAAGTACACCGTGCCGCTATCCGGCCGGGTCTTGCCGGTGATGATGTCCATCATCGTCGTCTTGCCCGCACCGTTGGGGCCGATGATGCAGCGCAGCTCGCCGGGCGCGATATCCAGGCTCAGGTTGTTGATGGCCTTGAAGCCGTCGAAGCTCACGTTCACGTCTTCCAGGTACAGGATGCGGCCGTGGGCCACATCCACCTCGCCGGGCGTGGCCACGCGCGAGAAGCCTGCCGCGCGGCCACCGGACTCGGTCTGGCCTGGCACGACCGGCGCCTGCCGGGCAGCGATGCGCTGCGCGCCCTCTTCCATCAGATCGGGCGTCATGGCGCGGCTCCTTCGCGGGTCTTGTTGTCGTGGCGCTTGTTCTTCAGTTTCTTGACCAGTCCCACCACACCATCGGGCAGGAACAGCGTGACCGCAATGAACAACGCGCCCAGGAAGTACAGCCAGAACTCCGGCGCCGTGACGGTGAGCCAGCTCTTGGCGCCGTTGACGATGAAGGCGCCGACGATGGGGCCGATCAGCGTCGCGCGGCCACCCACCGCGGCCCACACCGCAATCTCGATGGAGTTGGCGGCGCTCATCTCGCCGGGGTTGATGATGCCGACCTGGGGCACATACAGCGCACCGGCCACGCCGCACATCATGGCGCTGATGGTCCAGATGGTGAGCTTGTAGGGCAGCGGCGAGTAGCCCGAGAACATGACGCGCGTCTCTGCGTCGCGCACGGCCTGCAGCACGCGGCCGAACTTGCTGCGCACCAGCCAGCGTGCCAGCAAAAAGAACACCAAGAGCGTGACGCCCGTCATCACGAACAGCAGCATGCGCATGTTCTGCGTGGCAATGGGCTGGCCCAGGATGCGCTTGAAGTCGGTAAACCCGTTGTTGCCGCCAAAGCCCGTCTCGTTGCGAAAGAACAGCAGCATGGCCGCATACGTCATGGCCTGGGTGATGATCGAGAAGTAAACGCCCTTGATGCGCGAGCGGAAGGCGAAGTAGCCGAACACGAAGGCGATGGCACCGGGCACCGCGACGACAAGGATCAGCGTGGCGACGAAGCTGTCGGACAGCATCCAGTGCCAGGGCAGCTCCTTCCAGTCGAGGAACACCATGAAGTCGGGCAGGTCGCTTTGGTAGTTGCCGTCGCGGCCGATCTGGCGCATGAGGTACATGCCCATCACGTAGCCGCCCAAGGCGAAGAACAGGCCATGGCCCAGGCTCAGGATGCCGGTGTAGCCCCAGATCAGGTCCATGGCCAGCGCGCAGATGGCGTAGCACATGATCTTGCCGAGCAGCGCCACGGCGTAGTCGGACAGATGCAGCGGGCTGCCGGCAGGCACCCACAGGTTGAGCACGGGGGCCACGGCGCACACCACGATGAGCGCCACGAAGAAGGCCGACCAGCCGCTGCGCGTGAGCAGTGGTGCGGGTGCGGGGAGTTGGATAGCAGGGGTATTCATAACAGTCTCAATCCGCCGTACGGCCCTTCACCGCGAAGATGCCCTGCGGCCGCTTCTGTATGAAGATGATGATGAACACCAGCACGGCGATCTTGGCCAGCACGGCGCCCGTCCAGCCTTCCAGGAACTTGTTGAGCACACCCAGGCCCAGCGCTGCGTACACGGTACCGGCCAGCTGGCCCACGCCGCCGAGCACCACCACCATGAACGAGTCGACGATGTAGCCCTGGCCCAGGTCCGGTCCCACGTTGCCCACCTGGCTGAGCGCGCAGCCCGCCAGGCCCGCAATGCCCGAGCCCAGCGCGAAGGCGTAGGTATCGACACGCGCCGTGTTCACGCCCATGCACGAAGCGATGGGCCGGTTTTGCGTGACGCCGCGCACGAACAACCCCAGGCGCGTCTTGCTGATCAGAAAGGCCACGCCGCCCAGCACCGCCAGCGCAAAGGCCACGATGATCACGCGGTTCCAGGGCAGTTGCAGGTTCTCCATGAGCTGCACGCCGCCGCTCATCCACGAGGGGTTTTCCACGCCCACGTTCTGCGCGCCGAACACGGTGCGCACCAGTTGCTGCAGCATCAAGCTGATGCCCCAGGTGGCCAGCAAGGTCTCGAGCGGCCGGCCATACAGAAAGCGGATCACCCCGCGCTCGAGCACCGCGCCCATCAGGGCCGACGCCATGAAGGCAGCGGGCACGGCGGCGACCAGGTACCAGTCGAACGCGCCGGGAAAGTACTTTTGGAAGATGCCCTGCATCACATAAGTGGCGTACGCGCCGATCATCATCAGCTCGCCATGGGCCATGTTGATCACGCCCATGAGGCCGTAGGTGATGGCCAGGCCCAGCGCCACCAGCAGCAGGATGGAGCCCAGGCTGATGCCTGTGAACATCGCTGCCAGTCGCTCGCCCCATTGCAGGCTGTCCTCCACCGTCTTGAGTGCGGCCTGCAAGGCGGCCTTGACCTTGGGGTCTTCTTCGCTGCGCAGCTGCTCGAGCAGCACGGTGCGGGTGGCAGGGTTGCCGCTGGCGGCCAGGTGCTGCGCGGCTTCGAGGCGCTTGGCGGCGTCGCTGCTGCTCAAAAGCATGCGCGCGCGGATGTTGGTGAGAAGCGCTTTGAGGCTGGCGTCCTGCTCGGCGGCCAGGGCTTTTTCGATCAGCGGCAGGCGGGCCTCGTCGGTCTCTTCGCGCAGCGCATCGATGGCTTTGCGGCGCTGGGCCACGTCGGTGGACATGAGCTGCAGCGAGGCCAGCGCAGTGTCGAACTCGCCGCGCATGCGGTTGTTGTTGACGATGTCTTCGGCATCGTCGGGCACGGGCACCTCGGCGCCCGTCACGGGGTCCAGCCCCTTGCCATCCTTGACGACGATGGCCTTGTCGCCCGCGATCTTGACCGCATCGTCGCCCATGGCACGGATGAAGGCCACGGTGGCGTCGTCCGGTGTGGCGATGGCGGCCTGCAGCGCGGCGATCCGCTCATCGGTATCGCCCGCCGCCATGGCCCGCGCAGCCTCGGCCGTGAGCGCGTGCGCCTGCACCGCTGTGCACAACAGCAGGCAGGCGATCAGGCGAGAAAAGAGGGAAGAGAGCATGACGGAAGCTGTGTGAAAAAGCAGTGGGCCGCAGAACCCGCGCGAGCTGAATGCGAGGGCCGGCGCAAGGGCCGCCCCGCCGCGCTGGCGGCGTCCCCCTCCCACGCGCAGCGTGAGAGAGGGGGAAGCGGCGTAGCCGCTCAGGGGGAGATCACATCTTCGTTTTGCCGTCCGGCTCGTCCTTCTTCTTGTCGTTGCCTTCGATGTAAGGAGACCATGGCTTGGCCTTGACCGGGCCGGGCGTCTTCCACACCACGTTGAACTGGCCGTCGGCCTTGATCTCGCCGATGAACACGCTCTTGTGCAGGTGGTGGTTCTTCTCATCCATCTTGCTGACGATGCCCGACGGTGCCTTGAAGGTCTGGCCGGCCATCGCGGCGATCACCTTGTCCACATCGGTGCTCTTGGCCTTCTCGACAGCCTGCTTCCACATGTTGATGCCGATGTAGGTGGCTTCCATCGGGTCGTTGGTCAGTGGCTTGTCCTTGTGGCCAGCGATGTTCTTGGCCTTGGCGTAGTCCGCCCACTTTTTCATGAAGGCCGTGTTTTCAGGGCTCTTGATGGACTGGAAGTAGTTCCAGGCAGCCAGGTGGCCCACCAGCGGCTTGGTGTCCACGCCGCGCAGTTCTTCCTCGCCCACGGAGAAGGCGACGACGGGTACGTCCTTGGCCTTCAGGCCTGCGTTGCCCAGTTCCTTGTAGAAGGGCACGTTGGAGTCGCCGTTGATGGTGGAGACCACGGCCGTCTTGCCGCCCTGGCTGAACTTCTTGATGTCGGCGACGATGGTCTGGTAGTCGCTGTGGCCGAACGGGGTGTACTTTTCGTCGATGTCGGAATCCTTCACGCCCTTGGACTTGAGGTAGGCGCGCAGGATCTTGTTGGTGGTGCGGGGGTACACATAGTCGGTGCCCAGCAGCACCCAGCGCTTGGCGCTACCGCCGTCCTTGCTCATCAGGTAGTCGACCGCAGGAATGGCCTGCTGGTTGGGCGCGGCGCCGGTGTAGAACACGTTCTTGGAGAGTTCCTCACCCTCGTACTGCACGGGGTAGAACAGCAGGCCGTTCATTTCCTCGACCACGGGCAGCACCGACTTGCGGCTCACGCTGGTCCAGCAACCGAAGATCACCGAGACCTTGTCCTGACCCAGCAGCTGCTTGGTCTTTTCGGCGAACAGGGGCCAGTTGGAGGCCGGGTCCACCACCACGGGTTCGAGCTTCTTGCCCAGCACGCCGCCCTTGGCGTTGATTTCGTCGATGGCCATCAGCACGGTGTCCTTGAGCACCGTTTCCGAGATGGCCATGGTGCCCGACAGGCTGTGCAGGATGCCGACCTTGATGGTCTCCTGCGCATGGGCTGGCAGTGCAGACAGGCCAGCGAGCGTAGCGACGGCCGCAAGGGCCTTGAGGGAATAACGACGTTGCATGTGTGCTTCTCCAGTAGAGGGGTTCAAACCGCTTCGCCCGATGGCGCCTGGCTGGGCGCATGGATCGGTCGATGGAATGGATTCTGGAGACAGCCCCCCGGATCGGAAATACGCCGGGTGGCGTATGCGGCCACGTGCTCTCCGAACCTTCCACACCGCTCGGGCTGAGCTTGTAAAAGCCGTGCGCCGCGCTTCGACCAGCTCAGCGTGAACGTATGGGGTGAGGCTAAGGATTGGGCGGGCGCGAAGGCGTAGCAGGGGCAGGTGCCAACGTCTCATCCGGAATATGCGCGGCACAGCAAACTGCCCATGAGCCCGCCAGCGCAATGTCCAGCCCAAAGTCAGCTACGAAATTTATAGCTATTGCACCACACGAGGTCGCGCGAACCGGCAGGCAGTTAGAGTATCGACCTCGCGCCCCGCCGGGCGGGTGTCCGCGCCGTGCGCGACCCGCCTGCGCTGCTGCCCCGCCCTGCCCCCTCTTCTTCCTTGCGCTGTCCACCCATGTCCAACCTCGTCGTTCACGGCGGCACCCCCCTCCAGGGCCGCATCCACCCATCGGCCAACAAGAACGCCGTGCTGCCGGTGCTATGCGCCACGCTGCTCACCAACGAGCCGCTGCGGCTGCTGCGCGTGCCCGACATCACCGACGTGCGCAAGATCCTGGACATCTTCCGCACGCTGGGCAGCGATGTGCGCATGGACCACGACACCGGCACGCTGGACCTGCACCACCATGCCACCGTGTTCGACGCGGCCCAGCACCGGCTGCCCGAGGAGATGCGCTCGTCCATCATGCTGGTGCCGCCGCTGTTGGCGCGCTTTGGCGTCGCGCGGCTGGAGGACAACGTGAAGGGCTGCACGCTGGGCGTGCGCGAGATCGACCCGCACGTGGAGGTGTTCCGCCGCTTCGGCGGCACGGTGGAGCGTGCCGAGGGCTCGCTGCTGGTGCGCAATGCCCATGGGCGGCTGCAGGCCACGCAGCACTGGCTGGACTACGCCTCCGTCACCACCACCGAGAACTTCGTGCTGTGCGCGGCCACGGCCGACGGCACCTCGGTGCTGACCAATGCGGCGTCGGAGCCGCATGTGCAGGAGTTCTGCCGCTTCATGACCATGATCGGCGTGCGCATCGAGGGCATGGGCACTTCGCGCCTCACGGTGCACGGCGGCACGCAGCTGCGCGGCGGGGAGTTCCGCTTCGACGAGGACTTCCACGAGATCACAACGTTCCTGGCGCTGGGCGCCATCACCGGCGGCGACGTGATCGTGCGCAACAGCGCGCCCGAGAACTTTCCGCTCATCGACCGCACCTTCGCCAAGTTCGGCGTCACCATCACGCACGAAGACGGCTGGTCGCGCGCCCATTGCGACGGCCCGCTCAAGGTGCAGACGCCGTTCACGAGCAATGTGCTGACCAAGGTGGAGGCCGCGCCCTGGCCGTACTTTCCGGTGGACCTGCTGCCCATCTTCATCGCGCTGGGTGTGCGGGCCGAGGGCAATGCGCTGTTCTGGAACAAGGTCTACGACGGGGCCCTGGGCTGGGCGGGCGAGCTGTCCAAGTTCGGCGCGCACGTGTTCCAGTCCGACCCGCACCGGCTGGTGACCTTCGGCGGCAACCCGCTGACGCCCGCGGTGGTGGAGAGCCCCTACATCATCCGCGTGGCGATTGCGCTCTTCATGGTGGCGGCCAGCACGCCGGGCCGCTCGGAGATCCGCAACGCCACGCCGATCCGCCGCGCGCACCCGCGCTTCGTGGAGAACCTGCGCAGCCTGGGCGTGCAGGTGGAGTGGACCAGCGAGGAATAGGCAGACGGACCCTGGCGGGCGGGTTCCACGGGGGGGGCGACAGGTTCTGCAGGTGTCCGCAGGGGCCGCCGGGCGCCCCGGGTCAGGTCGCCAGCACGTCCCCGGTGGCATCGCCCGGGTCGGCCAGCACATGCAGGGTGGCGGTGCCGTGCTGCACGTCTGCGCTGTAGACGGCGTTGCGTCCAGCCTCTTTAGCGCGGTACAGCGCCTTGTCGGCGCGGTTCACCAGGTCCTCGAAGTCGAGGATGGAGCCCTTGTGCAGCGTGGCCACACCGATGCTGACGGTGACCGACACGCACACGCCCTCGTCGTTCACCGGCACGCTCAGCGCAGCGACCTCGCGGCGCAGCGACTCGGCCATGCGCAGGGCGCTGGGGCCATCGGTCTCGGGCAGCACGATGACGAACTCTTCGCCGCCGAAGCGCGCCACGATGTCCACCCCGCGCCGCTGGCGCAACGCGCAGGCCTGCGCCACGGCGCAGATCACGCGGTCGCCCGCCAGGTGGCCCCAGGCGTCGTTCACGGGCTTGAACAGGTCGATGTCCACCACCAGCAATGACAGCGGGTGGTCGAAGCGCTCGGTGCGCTTGCATTCATTGGCGCCCAGTTCCATCAACGTGCGCCGGTTGGCCAGGCCGGTGAGCGAGTCGTTGGAGGCCAGCTGCTCCAGCGTGGCGTTGAGCTGCTGCAGCAGCCGGTTCTGTTCGGTGAGCTGCTGGTTGATCTGCGCGATCTCGTCTTCGCGGCGCTTGCGGTCGTCGATGTTGAAGGTCACGCCGATCAGCCGCTTGCCCGGCGTGTCGCTGCCGCCGTCCATGATGCGGCCGTAGTTGGCGTACCAGACCCAGTCGCCGCGCTTGGAGCGCAGCCGGAACTCGCAGCGGTACTGCGGCGTGAGGCCCGCCAGGTGGTCCGCCACCGACTGGCGCACCATGTCCAGGTCGTCCGGGTGGAACAGGCCGTAGATGTCCTGCACGCCCGGGACGATCTCGTCCTCGGTGAAGCCCAGCTCCAGGAAGGTCTTGGTGGCCTTGCGGGTGACGTGGCCGGTGACGAGGTCGTTCTCCCACAAGTCGAGCCCCGCCGCCTCCAGCGCCAGCTCCAGCCGCTCCTTGTTCAGGTCTGCTTCACCCATGGCGGCTCACTGGCTTTTCGAATGCACGCACGCGCTCAGGCCGGCGGCATGCCACCGGCATAGCCGAGCTTGCGCAAGAGACCGGCGAACGATGCCACCACGCCCGGGGTGTTGTACAGCTGCGGCGCGGTCTGCACCGAGATCACGCTCACCATCTGGCCCGTGCTGCGGCCCGTGGCGGTGTTGAAGTACAGCGCCAGGTCGTCGTTGGCATTGGAGAACCCGCGCCCCGTGCTCTCGGAGTAGTAGCAGATCGAGTCCGGCGCGATGATGTCGGGGGAGGTGCTCGACGCCGAGTACATGATCAGGTTCTCGTTGAGGTTGTAGAGGTAGTGCGTCTGCGTGCTCTGGGTCGGGTCCTGCGCATTGTCCAGCCGGATGATCCCGGAGTCCAGCGACGTCGCGCTCGAAGTGGACTGCGTGACCTCGGTGATGTAGAAGTTGGTGACCACGGCGCTCGCAGTGCGCCCGGTCAGGCTCTGGATCGCCGCGGCGACTGCCGCCGTGGACAGCGGCGTGACCGCCTGCAGCATCTGCTGGCCCAGCGCGCGCGCCTGCTCCAGCGTGCCGGGGATGTAGCTGCCGGACAACGCGAACTGGTTGGAGGCGTTCGACGGCCACATGGCGATGCCCGAGTACCCGCCGAACCCGCCGACCACGCCGCCGGCCAGCGACTCGATGCCCGACGCCGTGCCGGAGCCCAGCACCGCGTATTCCGCCGCGACCAGCGTGGCCGCGTCGCTGGCCAGCACCGCAGGGCTGGGCGCGGGCCCGGACGGGGTGGTGAAGGTGGTCTGGGGCAGCTCCGGCACCGCGCGGCCTGCGCCGTCGCCGTTGACCACCCAGACCGAGCCGCTCGACATGGCGGCGCCGATGAGCGGCACCAGGGAATTGATCGGCCCGATCTCCACGGGGATCAGCGCGCCCACCTGCATGCCGGTCAGGCCCTGCTGCACCGCCAAGGTGTTGCTGACGGAGTTCTGGATCGCTGCCAGGTCGAGGCTGGAGGCCGCGTCGGGCGAGCCCATGATGGCCAGCACGCAGGCCGGCGTGGCGCCGTCGTAGTCCTGCACGGTGACCGTGCCGCTGTAACCCTGTTGGGCCAGTTCCTTGACGATGGAGCAGGCGTCGGAGTAGCTGCCGCCGCCGCCGCTGGCCAGCACTGCCGCACCGGTGGCGATGGCCTGGAAGTCGTTGAGCCCGTAGGAATAGACATTGCCCATGTGTGCACACCCCTCTCTTTTGTTGGGCCACCCGGCTCGGCGGGAGGCTGGCTGATTTATTGGCTGTCGGAAGGCTGGCACGATACGCGAGCCCAATGGATTGTCAATCGGCGCCATCCCGCGACGCGTCCCCGAGCGGACGGCGCGCCACACCCGTGCCACGCCCCGGGCCCGCACACTGGCTTAGCGCCCCGCCATCGCCTATGCTCTGCCCTGCACATCCCGTATTTCCGGCCGCAGCCCCCACACACCATGAGTCTCCCTGAAAAATCCCCCGTCTACAGCACCGAAGACCTGCTGATCAGCCTGTGCAACTCCGTCACCCGGGTGCTGGGCGTGGCCACGCACAGCCAGATCCACTACTCCGGCATGGTGCAGCGCATCAGCAAGACCTGCCTGAAGCCCGACATCGGCTGCTTCGTGCTGTTCGATGGCGGCTTCTCGGGGCTGGTGATCATCAACTTCTCGGCCCAGGCGGCGATGGAGCTGTACGCCAACTACCTGCTGAACATGGGCATGTCCAAGGACGACCTGGTCACCTCGTTCACGTCGGACGAAGTGAGCAACGTGATGGGCGAGCTGATGAACCAGGTGGTGGGCGACTTCACCGGCAAGGTGCGGCGCGAGCTGCAAACCCACATCACCCAGAACCAGCCCAAGATGCTGGTGCTGAACAAGCAGGTGCACCTGTCGGTGGACGCCAACCTGGACAAGCCCGAAGCCCGGCGCGTGACCTTCTACACCAGCAACAACAACATCTTCTATCTGGAACTGGCCATCGACCGCACCGAGTTCATCAAGCTCTACGACTTCGAGGCACAGGAAGCACCGGACCCCGACGCCCTGATGGCCGAATCGCAGGCCGCTCCCCCCGTGCCCGTGCCGCCACCCGCGGGGCAGGACGATACGGACGCACTGCTCAAGTCGCTGGGGATGTGATCGCTGCGCGCCAGCGCTGGACAGGGTGCGGCAGCGTTTTGATATAAAAATGATAGCTACTAGCGCTCATCCAACAAGCGGTAGCGGCACATTTCATTCAGATTTCGGTCAGATTTATTTCAGATGCTTTGACAGCCACCAGCCCCATCGACACCCCTGCGGCAGGCGCCACGGCGAGTGCCCTGCTGGAAGCCCAAGGCTTTGTGCTGGTGCCCGGGGTGCTGCAGCCGGCCGAATGCAGCGCCCTGGCCCACGACCTGAACGCAGACATGCAGGCGGCGGATGGCGGCGGTCACCGTGCGCCCTCGGCGTCCGGCGGCCAGCGCGATCTGCTGAACCGCCCCTGGTGCCAGGCGCTCGCCCGGCGCCTGCAGCAGTGCCCAGCCCTGGCGGACCTCCTCCCCGCATCGGCCGTGGCCGTGCAATGCACCTACTTTGAGAAGACCCCGGCCCGCAACTGGCTCGTGCCCCTGCACCAGGACCTGAGCATTCCCGTGGCCGAAAAGGTCGATGCGCCGGACCTGAACGGCTGGTCCGACAAGGACGGCGCCCTCTTCGTGCAGCCCCCTGCGCCACTGCTGCAAACGCTGCTGGCCGTGCGCGTGCACCTCGACCCCTGCCACGCCGACGACGGCCCGCTGCGCGTGGTGCCTGCCAGCCACACCCAGGGCGTGCTGGCGGCCGACGCAGCCCGTGCGCTGCGCGACCGCGCAGGCGATGTGCCCTGCCTTGCCGATGCAGGCACCGCCCTGGTCATGCGGCCGCTGCTGCTGCACGCATCGTCCAAAGCCAGCGGGACCAGCCAGCGGCGCGTGCTGCACTTCGTCTTCGGCCCCGCACAGTTGCCCTGGGGCTTGCGTTGGCCGGGTGCGGCAGGCCGCTGACCCACGCGCACGCTTGCACCGTGCAACCACCGGACATGGGCGTGCAATCCAAGCGGTAGAGGCCATTGTGAACGCCGGCTCTCACGGGCTCCAGGCGGCGGTCCTACAGGCGGGCGCCCATGGGACCGACGCTCACGCACACCGAGCGGGCTAGATTGTCAGCATCGGCGGGGCTGCCCCCTGCCGCATCTCCCTACCGCACCCAGGAGCACGCCATGCCCCAGAAACAATGGACCGCCAAGCGCGAACGCCAGTACGCACACATCAAGGCAAGCCTTGAAGAGCGCGGCAAAAGCACCGATGCCGCCGAAGAGATTGCCGCCCGTACCGTCAACAAGGAACGCGCTCAGCACGGCGAAAGCGAGACGGCCAATCCCAAGACCTTGCGCGACACCCCGGCGCCCGTGCGCGGGGGCCAACGCTCGCACCAGGGCGCGCAGGGCCGCACGCGCGATCAGCTGTATGAAGAGGCGCGCAAGAAAGGCATCGCGGGGCGCTCGAAAATGAACAAGGCCGAGCTGGAAAAGGCTGTCGGCCGCTAACCGCCCGCACGTGTTGGGGAGTGCCGCTTAAGGATCGGCGAAAGATTCACTATCAATTTGATAGCTATCGGCGCATATCCAGCGAGCGGTAGCGGCCTAGATCCACTAAGAACTATCCTTCGAACTGCGGATGCAGCTGCCGGATGCGGTTCATCGCCATCCCTGCCGCTGCCGTGCGTGTCTCCACCCCCAGCTTGGCGAACACGCGCTCCAGGTGTTTCTTCACGGTGGCGGGGCTCGCGCCCAGGATGTCGCCGATGTCGCGGTTGATCTTGCCCTTGACCACCCAGTACAGCACCTCGGCCTCGCGGGCGGTGAGCTTGAAGGACAGGCTCATGGATTCGATGATCTTCGCGTCCGACACCTCGCGCATCACGATGAGCCAGTCGCCGCCGCCCGCGCTGTCGCCAGCCTGCTGGTGCAGGCGGAAGGTGAGCCTGCGGGCCCCCTGCTCCACCGCCAGGCGCGGGGGCTCGGCGAGCGATGCGGCCAGCAGTTCTGCGGCGTTGTCGGCCAGCACGTGGCGGCGCAGCCAGGCCTGCACCGGCTCGGGTGCCCACTGGCCGAAGGCGGTGGGCGTACCGTCCGGGCCCACTTCGCCGAAGTAGCTTTGCAGCAGTTCGCGCGCGAGCGGGGTCTGCCACACGATGCGGCCGTCCACCGCGCGCACGGTGATGCTGGCGTAGCCGAAGGCATCGAGCGCGTTGCGCGCCTCGCGGGCCTGGCGCGCGTCCTGGCGGGCCTTGCGGGCCGCGCCCAGGTGCACGCCCATGCGGGCCATCACCTCGCGCGGCTTGATGGGCTTGGTGACGTAGTCCACGCCACCGGCCTCCAGCGCGGCGACCAGGTGCTCGGTCTCGGTCAGGCCGGTCATGAAGATAATGGGGATGTGCGCGGTGGCGGGCGACGCCTTGAGGCGCCGCGCCACCTCGAAGCCGTCCATGCCGGGCATCATCGCGTCCAGCAGCACGATGTCGGGCAAGGCCTGCGCCGCGCGCTGCAGCGCGGCCTCGCCGTGCATGGCCACCAGCACCGTGTAGCCCGACTCGTCGAGCGCATCGTGCAGCACGGCCAGGTTGTCGGGCACGTCGTCCACGATCAGCACCACGTCGCTGTCGCTGCGGTCCAGCGCGGCGGCACCGGTGGCTGGCAGGCCGGGTGGGTGGGAAGGGGCGGTGGTCGTCGTCATCGTTGTCGTCGTCGTACTCACGAAGGGGCCCGTTCCAGGAGCTGGCCCATGGCGTCGAACTGGAATTCGCGGGCCATCTGCCGCAGGGTGTGAACGAAGGCCTGGTGCGCGGGCTGGCTGCGCTCGATCTCGTCCAGGGCGTTGAGAATGCCGCGGTAATAGCCCAGCGCCACGGCCTGCAGCAGCGGCGCGAGGGTGGCGGCGTCGGGATAAGTCAGCGGTTGGCCTGCCGCGCCAGCGGTGCTGGCGGGCCAGGTGGTGCCCGCCGCGGCCACCGCGGTGTCGCCTTCATGCAGCCACTGCAGGGCCAGGCGGCGCTCCAGCCAGTCCAGCAGCTCGCTGTGGCGCACGGGCTTGACGATGAAGTCCTCGGGGCGGATGTCCACGTCGTTGTCCAGGGCCTTGTCAAAGGCGTTGGCGGACACGATGGCGCATTGGATGGGCTCCTTCGGCCGGGACAGCGGGCCTGAGCCTGGGCCTGCATCGGCGCCGACACTGCCCGCCGATGCCGCCCCGTCCGGCGGAGCGCGTTCCGCGGAGGGTCGGCCATCTTGCGCCTGCATCTGCCGCACGCGCCGCAGTGTTTCCCACCCGTCGATGCCGGGCATGGCCAGGTCCATGAAGATGGCATGGGGCCGGTAGCCGGTGGCCAGCAGATCGAGGGCATCGTGTCCGCTGGCAGCCTGGCGCAGCTCGAAGCCCAGCGGCTCCAGCAGGTGCACCAGCAGCTCGCGGTCGGGCTCCTCGTTGTCGACCACCAGGATGCGGCGGCGCTCCCCCGTGTAGCCCACGCGCGCCTTGCGCAGCGGTGCCACGCGGCCATTGCCGGGTGCGGTGGCGGCCTTGCCCAGCGCTTCGGCATGCACCTCGGGCAGGAAGAGCTTGACGTGGAAGACCGAGCCCACGCCGGGCTGGCTGGTGACCGACATTTCGCCGCCCATCAGCACGGTGAGCATGCGGGCAATGGTGAGGCCCAGGCCCGCACCAGGCGCTGCGGACGGCCCGCTGCTGCCGCTGGAGCCGCCCCGGGCAAAGGGCTCGAAGATGCGCTCGATCTCGTCGGCCGTCAGGCCCGGCCCCGTGTCCTGCACCTCGATGCGCGCCATCTCGCGGGCGTACCGTACCCGCAGCGTGACGGTGCCTTGCGCGGTGAACTTGACGGCGTTGCCCAGCAGGTTGATGAGGATCTGGCGCAGGCGCTTGTCGTCGGCGCGCACCACCTCCGGGATCACGCCCTGCACGTCGAACACGAAGGCCAGGCCCTTGGCCGCGGCCTGCAGCTCGAACAGCGCGGCCATCTCGTGCAGGCCATCGGCAAAGCGCATGGGCGCAACGTCGAGCGTGAGCTTGCCGGACTCGATGCGCGCGATGTCGAGCGTGCCTTCGATGAGCGACAGCAAGTGCTCGCCGCCGCGGCGGATCACGTGCACCG
The DNA here is from genome assembly GCF_001424425.1 of Acidovorax sp. Leaf191. Classification (GTDB taxonomy): domain Bacteria; phylum Pseudomonadota; class Gammaproteobacteria; order Burkholderiales; family Burkholderiaceae_C; genus Acidovorax. Next base: position 441,350 of record NZ_LMPT01000012.1, on the reverse strand, counting down.
CCTGCTTGCGGTGCGGGGGCACGCCCGTGTCCTCGCCCATCAGCTGCGCATACCCCAGGATGGAGTTGAGCGGCGTGCGGATCTCGTGGCTGATGGCACTGATGTAGCGGCTCTTGGCCTGGTTGGCCTGGTCGGCGGCGCGCTGGGCCGCCTCGGCCACCTGGCGCGCCTGTTCGGCCACGCTGCGCGCGGTCTGCAGGGCCTCGTCGGTCTGGCGGTGCAGCTCGATCTCGCGCACCAACAGGCCGGTCTGGCGGTTGGATTCCTCCTGGGCCACCTGGCGGCTCTTGTGCGCCAGCACCAGCCACCAGGCCACGATGCCGGAGATGACCAGCAGGGCCAGATAGGCCTTGAGCAGGCCCGAGCGCAGGGCCACCTCGGGTGCGGCCTGCACCTCGGTATCGGTGAGGGCCTGCCCGATGGTGTTGAGCTCCTGGTGGTACAGCAGGCCCATGACCGATGCCAGCAGCGGCGCGATCACCAGCATCAGCAGCAGGAAGTGGCCCAGCCCCGTGTCCAGGTAGCGCCAGACAGTACGCGGCAGCACCCAGCGCAGCGCGGCGGACCACTGCACCGCCATGCTCGCGTGGGGCTTGCACAGGTCGCCGCAGCGCGCATCCAGCGTACAGCACAGCGAGCAGATGGCACCACGGTAGGCGGGGCACTGCGCCATGTCGGGCGCCTCGTACTCGCGCTCGCACACCACGCAGCGCTGCACCACCAGGCGCTGGTAGAGCCCCAGGTCGGCGGCGGTGGCGCCGGGCACCGGGCCCACCATGGGCACGGCCACGGGCTCGCTCTGGCGTGCAATGTAGTACTTGCCCCGCGTGGCCCACGCGATGAGCGGCGCGGCGACAAAGGCCACGGCCATGGCGATCACCGCAGAAAAAGCCTGCGGCAGCGGCCCGAAGAAGCCCAGGTGCGCGCTGATGGACACGACGGACGCCAGCGCCATCGAACCCACGCCCACCGGGTTGATGTCGTACAGGTGCGCGCGCTTGAATTCGATGCCCCGGGGCGACAGGCCCAGCGGCTTGTTGATGACGAGGTCGGCCACCACCGACATGATCCAGGCGATGGCGATGTTGGAGTAAAGCCCCAGCACCTCGCCCATGGCGCGGAACACGTTCATCTCCATCAGCATGAAGGCGATCAGCGTGTTGAACACCACCCACACCACCCGCCCCGGATGGCTGTGCGTGAGGCGGGAGAAGAAGTTGGACCACGCCAGCGACCCCGCGTAGGCATTGGTCACGTTGATCTTGAGCTGCGAGATCACCACGAACAGCGCCGTGGCCGCCACCGCCCAGCCGTAGTTCGGGAACACGTACTCATACGCGGCCAGGTACATCTGGTTGGGGTCGACCGCACGGTCCACCGGCACCATGTGGGTGAGCGCCAGGTAGGCCAGCAGCGCGCCGCCCAGCATCTTGAGCACCCCCAGCACCACCCAGCCCGGCCCGCCCACCAGCACGCCCAGCCACCAGCGGCCCCGCGTGGCCGGCGTGCTGGCGGGCATGAAGCGCAGGTAGTCGGCCTGCTCCCCCATCTGGGTGATGAGCGCAATGCCGACGGTGAGCGCCGCACCAAACAAGGGCAATTGAAAGCTGGCACCGCGCGCAAATTCACCACCGTAGTGCACAACACCCGCAAACGCACCAGGATCGCGCATCAACACGTAGCCGAACGGCACCACCAGCATCACCAGCCACAGCGGCTGCGTCCACATCTGCAGGCGGCTGATGGCTGACACGCCGTGCGTGACCAGCGGAATCACCACGATGGCGCAGATGAGGTAGCCCCAGGTGGGCGGAATGTCGAGCGCCAGCTCCAGCGCATAGGCCATGACAGCGGCCTCGAGCGCGAAGAAGATGAAGGTGAAGCTCGCGTAGATCAGCGACGTGAGCGTGGAACCGATGTACCCAAAGCCCGCGCCGCGCGTGAGCAGGTCCATGTCCACCCCGTAGCGCGCCGCATACACGCTGATGGGCAGCCCCGCCAGAAAGATGATGAGCCCCGTGGCCACGATGGCCCAGAACGCGTTGATGAAGCCGTACTGCACCAGCAGCGTGGCGCCCACGGCCTCCAGGATCAGGAATGACGCGGCCCCGAACGCCGTGTTGGCGACCCGCCACTCGGACCACTTGCGAAAGCGCTGGGGGGTGTAGCGCAGCGCGTAGTCCTCCATGGTCTCGGTGGCCACCCAGCTGTTGTAGTCGCGCCGGACCTTGACGACCTGCTGCGGAGCCTGCTGCGATGCCTGCGCGTCCCCATCCTGACCCGACGGCTGCACCGGCGCAGCGGCGGCAGGAGCAAGCGGGGAGGTGGGCAAGGGCATGGTGGTGGGAGGGCAGCAGGGACCGGAGGTGCAGTTTCCATGCCACGGCCCACCGCAGCGGGCACCGCCCCTGCGCCAGATGACGTATGGCGGGCACGGGGCTTGCTGCCTATGATGCAACGGCGTTCATCCGATCACGTCAGATCGCCCGGTCTGCCACACCACCGCCCCCTTCGGCTCGGCCCCCACCCGTTCGGGCTGAGCTTGTCGAAGCCCTGCGCGGCGCTTCGACAGGCTCAGCGTGAACGGAGGTGGTTTTTGATGCTTTGTGCAGAAACGATATGGAACTGACTCCTCGCGTTCGACCGCATCGCGGTCGCGCGAGCCAATGACCCCAGCTTTGAGTGAAACGATATGGAACTGACTCCTCGCGTTCGGCCGCATCGCGGTCGCGCGAGCCAATGACCCCAGCTTTGAGTGAAACGATATGGAACTGACTCCTCGCGAAAAAGACAAGCTGCTGATCTTCACCGCTGCCCTGCTGGCCGAGCGCCGCAAGGCCCGGGGCCTGAAGCTCAACTACCCCGAGGCCATGGCCCTGATCAGCGCCGCCGTGATGGAAGGTGCGCGCGACGGCAAGACCGTGGCGCAACTCATGAGCGAAGGCCGTACCGTGCTGACCCGCGCGGACGTGATGGACGGCATCGCCGAGATGATCCCGGACATCCAGGTCGAAGCCACCTTCCCTGACGGCACCAAGCTCGTCACCGTCCATCAGCCGATCGTCTGACCCTCTTCCCTCTTCCCTCTTCCCTCTTCCCTCTTCCCTCTTCCCTCTTCCCTCTTCCCTCTTCCCTCTTCCCTCTTTGTCTCTTTGCCTCTTTCTCTCTGTGGAGCCCTCATGCGCATCGCACTCTCACACCGCCACACAGCCGCTCTCTTTTTCATCGCTGCCAGCGCAATCAGCACAAGCGCCAGCGCCCATACCGGTGCTGAGTCACATATCCACAACAGCTTTCTGAGCGGCTTTGCCCACCCCTTGTTCGGCATGGACCACCTGGCCGCCATGGTGGCCGTGGGCTTGTGGAGCGCCCTGGCCGCGCGCCGTGCCGGCCCCGAACTGCTGTGGGGCCCCGTGGGCTTTGCAGCACTGCTGCTGGCGGGCGCGGTGCTGGGCTTGCAAGGCGTGGCACTGCCTGCCGTGGAGCCCATGATCGCCGCATCGCTGCTGGCCACCGGCCTGCTCGTGGTGTCGCGCCTGCGGGTGCCGGGCATCGCGGCGGCGCTGGGCGTGGGCGCGTTCGCCGTGTTCCATGGCGCGGCGCACGGCTACGAGCTGGCGGGCAGCGACAGCGCCTGGCAGACCCTGGCCGGCATGCTGGCCGCCACCGTGCTGCTGCACTGCGCGGGCCTGGCGGCGGGCTGGGCACTGCGCCAACGCCACGTGTGGCTGGCGCGTCTGGCCGGTGCGGGCGTGGCGGCCTTCGGCGGCGCGCTGCTGCTGCAGCAGGTGGCGTGATGGCGTCGACCCCCACACCCTGTGCTGAGCGCACAAGCCCCTCGCCCCTCGCGGGAGAGGGGTTGGGGAGAGGGGGCGCGACCGGCGCAGCACTCGCACCGAAGACCCCCTCTCCCCGGCCCTCTCCCGCAAGGGGAGAGGGAGCAACCCCCTACCGTGGATAACTGACCCACCATGACCCCAGGCGAACTCCTCATCGACGCGGGCGAACACCTGCTCAACACTGGCCGCCGCACGCTGACCATCGTCGTGCGCAACACGGGCGACCGCCCCATCCAGGTGGGCTCGCACTACCACTTTGCCGAGACCAACGGCGCGCTGGGCTTCGACCGCGCCGCCGCGCAGGGCATGCGGCTGAACATCGCGTCGGGCACCGCGGTGCGCTTCGAGCCCGGCCAGGAGCGCACGGTGGAGCTGGTGGACTACGCAGGCGACCGCCGCGTGTTCGGCTTTCAGGGCCGGGTGCAGGGCGCGCTGTAGCCAGTGCCGGCCCATGCGCACCTGCATGCCTGCCCCTCCCATTCGGGCTGAGCCTGTCGAAGCCAGGGCATGCGGCCCGATGGCACACCCCAAGGCACACCCCTGGACATGCCGGCAGCAAGAATATTGAGCAAAAACAGCCGCTACCGCTTGATCCATAAGAGCTAGCAGCTATCAAAAGCATAGTAATCCAGTTTTCTCGGAGCACCCCACCATGGCAACCATTGGACGACGCGCCTACGCCGAGATGTTCGGCCCCACCGTGGGCGACCGCGTGCGCCTGGCCGACACCGAACTCATCCTGGAGGTGGAGGCCGACTACACCCTGCGCGCCGGCAGTTACGGCGAAGAGGTGAAGTTCGGCGGCGGCAAGACCATCCGCGACGGCATGGCGCAAAGCCAGCGCATGAACTCGCAAGGGGCTGTGGATACGGTGCTGACCAACGCCCTCATCGTCGACCACACCGGCATCGTCAAGGCCGACATCGGCCTGCGCGCGGGGCGCATCGCGGCCATCGGCAAGGCCGGCAACCCCGACACCCAGCCGGGCGTGGACATCATCATCGGCCCCGGCACCGAGGTCATCAGCTGCGAGGGCAACATCGTCACCGCGGGCGGCATCGACAGCCACATCCACTTCATCTGCCCGCAGCAGATCGAAGAGGCCCTGGCCAGCGGCGTGACCACCATGCTGGGCGGCGGCACCGGCCCCGCCACGGGCACGCTGGCCACCACCTGCACCTCCGGCCCCTTCAACATGGAGCGCATGCTGCAGGCGGCCGACGCCTTCCCCATGAACCTGGGCTTCCTTGGCAAGGGCAACGCCAGCTTGCCCGATGCGCTGCACGAGCAAATCAGCGCGGGCGCCATCGGCCTCAAGCTGCATGAAGACTGGGGCACCACGCCTGCGGCCATCAGCAACTGCCTGGATGTGGCCGAGGCCACCGACACGCAGGTCGCCATCCACTCCGACACCCTCAACGAATCGGGCTTTGTGGAGAACACCATCGCGGCCGTGGGCGGGCGCGGCATCTGCGCCTTCCACACCGAAGGCGCGGGCGGCGGCCATGCCCCCGACATTCTGCGCGTGGTGGGCGAAGACAACTTCTTGCCATCGTCCACCAACCCCACCATGCCCTACACCCAGAACACGCTGGATGAGCATGTGGACATGCTCATGGTGTGCCACCACCTCGATGCCAGCATCGCCGAAGACCTGGCCTTTGCCGAAAGCCGCATCCGCAAGGAGACCATCGCCGCCGAAGACATCCTGCACGACCTGGGCGCCATCAGCATGATGTCCAGCGACAGCCAGGCCATGGGCCGCGTGGGCGAAGTCATCCTGCGCACCTGGCAGACCGCGCACAAGATGAAGGTACAGCGCGGCTGGCTGGCCCCCTCCCCGATCGCCCTGAGCCCGTCGAAGGGCCCGGCTGAGCCTGTCGAAGCCCTTCAGCGCAACGACAACACGCGCATCAAGCGCTACGTGGCCAAATACACCATCAACCCCGCGATCGCCCACGGCATCAGCCACGAGGTGGGCTCGCTCGAAGTGGGCAAATGGGCCGACATCGTGATCTGGAAGCCCGCCTTCTTCGGCGTGAAGCCCGCGCTCATCCTGAAGGGCGGCATGATCGCCATGGCGGCGATGGGCGACCCGAACGCCTCCATCCCCACGCCGCAACCGGTGCACTACCGGCCCATGTTCGGCGCGTTCGGCGGGGCCATTGCCAAGACGTCGCTCACCTTCGTGTCGCAGGCGGGCTTGCATGCCGGCATCGGCGAGCGCTTCGGCCTGCGCAAGACGCTGTCCGCCGTGCACAACATCCGCGGCATCAGGAAGCGCGACATGGTGCACAACAGCTACACCCCGAAGATGGAAGTGGACGCCCAGACCTACACCGTGCGCGCCGACGGCCAGTTGCTGACCTGCGAGCCCGCCACCGTGCTGCCCATGGCGCAGCGCTACTTCCTGTTCTGAGGCCACGCCCCGTGAATGCCGTGCTGCAAGACCTGCACATCCGCCTGGACGACCTGAGCGACCCGCGCATCGAAGCCTTCATGCAGGAACACCTGCAGGACATGTACGCCACCTCGCCACCGGAGAGCGTGCATGCCCTGGACATGGACCAGCTGCGCCAGCCCGGGATCGCGTTCTGGTCGGCCTGGCTGCCGGATGCGGGCGGCGACGTGCTGGTGGGGACCGGCGCGCTCAAGCGGCTGGACGCCGCACATGCCGAACTCAAGTCCATGCGCACCAGCGCCCACCACCGGGGCCGGGGCATCGCCCGCCAATTGCTGAACCACCTGCTGCAAGAGGCCCGCACACGCGGCCACACCCAGGTGAGCCTGGAGACCGGGCCGCAGCCCTTCTTCGCACCCGCGCGCAAGCTGTACTTTCAGCACGGCTTTGTCGAATGCGGCCCGTTTGCCGGCTACCGCCTGGACCCGTACAGCTTCTTCATGACCCGCCCGCTGTAGTGGCTACGCACGCCGCCCCGCCACCATCCCGCCGGGCCACAATGCGCGTTTTGCCGCACGCCACAACGACATCCCTTCCATGATCCAAGCCTCCAAACTCATCCCCCAGGGCAAAGGCCTGGCCCCGGTCCTCATCAAGCGCGCCACCACCATCGAACTCGACTGGGACGTGCGCCAGAAAAGTCGCTTCCCCGCCACCGACTCCGCCGGGCGCGAACTGGGCATCTTCCTGCCGCGCGGCACGCTGGTGCGCGGCGGCGACGTGCTGGTGGCCGAAGACGGCTCCATGGTCCGCGTCATCGCCGCGCCGCAGCCCGTGCTGGTCATCACGTACTGCACGCAGCACGGCACCCCGTTCGACCTGACCCGCGCCGCCTACCACCTGGGCAACCGGCACGTGCCCATCGAGCTGCAGCCCGACCACCTCAAGATCGAACCCGACCACGTGCTGGCCGACATGCTGCGCGCCATGCACCTCATCGTGAAGGCGCAGGACCTGCCCTTCGAGCCCGAAGGCGGCGCCTACGCTGCGGGGCATGGCGGCGGGCACCATCACCATGGCGGGCATGGGCATGAAGGCCATGACCACGATCATGACCATGCCCATGGGCACGATCAAGGACACAGTCACGCACAGGCAGCGTCGCCATCCCCGGCGCACGATCACGGCCACAGTCATGACCACAACCATCAGGCCGATCCATCGCAGCCCGCAGCCCCCGCCCGCGGCCGCACCGTGGCCATCCCCGTGGTGGCGCAGGCCCAGGGCCATGTGCACGGCCCGCACTGCAACCACGGACATGACCACTGATCATGGCCACCGTTTGCATCTGCACCTGCACCTTCCCGACCGTTCGGGCTGAGCCTGTCGAAGCCAGGGCACCGCGCGCCGTACGCCCTGCACCCACGCCTGCCCAACCGGACTCCTGAGCCCCTGCCCGTGCGCCCCGACCGCCCCGCTCCCCTGCCCGCCGCCAGCCTGCTGCAGCTCATCTGGCTTGCCTCGCCCGCGCTGCCGGTAGGCGGCTTCTCGTATTCCGAAGGCCTGGAAAGCGCCATTGAAAACGCCGGCATCGACAGCGAAGCCGCTGTGGACTCATGGCTGCTGGACCAGCTGCACATCACCCAGGCCCGCGGCGACATGGCCCTGATCGCCAAGGCCGTGGTCGCCTGGCGGCGTGGCGACGGCGGCGACCTGGCCCATGTGCGTGAGCTCAACGACTGGGTGCTGCACACCCGCGAGACGAGCGAGTTGCGCCTGCAGACCGAGCAGATGGGCCGCTCCATGGCCGACTGGCTGCGCAACCAGCACCAGGGCGATGACCAGGTCATGCCCGCCGTGCAGTATCTGGCCGCCCTGCCCCCCACCTACCCCGTGGCCTTCGCACTGGCTGCGTCCATGACACAAGCGCCCGTGCGCGACGTGCTGCTGGCATACGCCTTCGGCTGGGCCGAGAACATGGTGCAGGCCGCGCTCAAATCCATGCAGCTGGGCCAAAGCGCCGGCCAGCGCATCCTGGCCCGCCTGGCCGACGCGATCCCCGCCGCCGCAGACCACGCCATCGGCCTGATGGACAGCGAACGCCTGGCTTTTTCCCCCATGCTCGCCATCCTGTCGGCCCAGCACGAAACCCAGTACTCACGCCTCTTCCGATCATGACCAACAGCACCAGTACCTCCAGCACCTCCGCCACCGCCCTGCACCACATCGCGAACCGCACCAAGCAGCTGCCGCCCCTGCGCGTGGGCATCGGCGGCCCGGTGGGCTCGGGCAAGACCACCCTGCTGGAGATGCTCTGCAAGGCCATGCGCGACGACTACGACCTGATCGCCATCACCAACGACATCTACACCAAGGAAGACCAGCGCCTGCTCACCGTGAGCGGCGCCCTGCCCGCCGAGCGCATCCTGGGTGTGGAGACCGGCGGCTGCCCGCACACCGCCATCCGTGAAGACTGCTCCATCAACCTCGAAGCCATCGACCGCATGCTGGGCGAGCACCCCAACGCCGACATCGTCTTCGTGGAAAGCGGCGGCGACAACCTGGCCGCGACCTTCAGCCCTGAGCTCTCGGACCTGACTATCTACGTCATCGACGTCGCCGCCGGCGAGAAGATCCCCCGCAAGGGCGGCCCCGGCATCACCAAGAGCGACCTGTTCATCATCAACAAGACCGACCTGGCTCCCCACGTGGGCGCCAACCTGGATGTGATGCACGCCGACACCACCCGCATGCGCACCACAGCCCAGGGCCTCAAGCCGTTCGTGATGACCAACCTCAAGACCCTGACGGGCGTGGCGGACGTGGTGAAGTTCATCGAGACGCGCGGCATGCTGAAAAAACAAGCACCCGCCGTCGGCTAGAATCCGCAGCTTCCGAGCCCGGAGACGTGGGTGAGCGGTTTAAACCAGCAGTCTTGAAAACTGCCGACGGGCAACCGTCCGTGAGTTCGAATCTCACCGTCTCCGCCAGAAAGCAAAAAATGTAAAAAAGCACCCTATGCCGGGTGCTTTTTTTTCGCCTTGGCGGAAGAATCGATCCATATGAAACGAAACCGAGCGGTGATGCGCTCAAGTCGAGGGCATCTTTCCCGCGCCGCATCAGCGGATCATCGTTGGCCATCTGAGCATGGGGGTTTGCATATCAATCTACGCCATAGCGCTGTCGCAAGACCTCAGTAATTTCGCGGCCCAGAGCTCCCCCACACGCTCGCGAGCCTGCCGTTCAGGACATGATTCGATGTAAATCAAACATTGACCCCGAAAACCCGGGCGGAACAATGCAAGGCTGCTCGACATGTCAATCTATTTTGTACAACATCAAATAGTCATCCGCCATGAATTCATAGAATCTCGGCCATGTCACCACACATAGTGCATCATATCAGAATATCCAGATAAGCCTAGAACTCAAGGATTCCGAATGAAAACCAAAATCTTTAGAAAATTTTTTCTTGCAATCGCTGCCGCTGTTGTCACAGCAGCGGCAAACGCAACACCTCAGGATTGCCTTGACGAATACTTCAGCCATCTGTTTAGCCCAAGAGCAGCAAAAATTCCAGCAAAATTTTCGATTCCCAAAACCGAGAGGCAGCGGATCTTGTTGCACAGCACAATGTGGCCGACTGAAATGGACAGCCGCGGTAAGTTTGCTGCAATGATTGGCCACAAGAAATTTGCATGTGCAGAAATTGCATTTAATGATCTGGACCGAGAGGGTATTGCCTTTGGCAACGGGAACGCCAAAACTATTGCACTCCTTAAATCAGCCATTGATGTTGCCCGCTGGCAGCGCGGTCTTAGCGCGTTGGAGGTAAAAAAACTCATGGAAGCCTGGAAGGCAATGGCTCCAGATTCGGTAATCGCTGACATCTATTGGGTGCGCTTGTTGAATTCTGCAGCTTGGGAAGCGCGCGGCCCTGGTTTTTCCAGCGAGGTCTCGAAGGATCAATGGAAGGAGTTCAAGGCATTAAATTTTGAAGCGAAATCCAGGATGGAGTCCGCCTCTTCGCAGGCCAAGGCCCATCGATTGTGGCCGTATGCCGTCCAGTACGTTATGGCAGATGGCGGCGCGTCGCAGAAGGAGCTTGAGGATTACTTGCTTGAACAACTGAAAAGATTTCCCGACGAAATAGACTATCTTTTACTGCCCGCAGAAAGACTAACAAACAAATGGGGCGGAACCCCTGAGCAATTTGAACGCTTCGCTCAGAGAGCATTAGCCGCCACCCGCGCAACTCATGGTAACAAAGTATACGCAAGACTATATACTATGTTTATACCTTCAAAGAACCTGCAATCCAATATTCATGTGCGCAAGGAAGTACTTCGTGCTGGACTGATGGAGTACACGCAACAGCCATTTGATTCAGAGGCATTTAGCAATCTGCAGGATTTTGCCTGTGCAAGCAAAGATGAAGAGGCTCATCGCTTTGTTGCCAATGTTTTGATGTCTTATTCTCCGAGTGAGCGCCCCCGCCTCCCACAAATGGACTCAGCTTGCAGACAGTGGGCAATTCAATTGGACACCACCACCAAATAACAAGTCCGAATCAAAAGAGCGCTACACAAAGGTGTCTTAGCTTCTACACCATGGCGTATGCGAAGATGCGACAAGCCAACCCTGCAGGGCGCTCTTTTGACAGCAGCATTTCGTGCCGTTTTCGAAATATCTCAGCACTGAATTCGCGCGGCTGTTCATAGGTTTTTCGGCCAAGGTGCATACCCATTACATCGCCTTTAGCTACATTATATAAAAATATACTTTTGCAGCCGTTACCGATAGCAAAGCGTCAGCTTGCTCAGTAGGTAGTCCCCCGCCTACAAAGTCACCCTGTAAATTCCTGCAACTTCGTGTTGCATTGCAGCAGAGCATGGACTCCAACGAGTTCACACCCATGCCGCCGCTCCATACGCCCCCGCAGGCCTCCGTGCCGACTCCGCCTTCGGCGGCTGCATCTCGCTACCGGCAGTTCGACTGGCTGGGCGCGCACCACACCTCCACCCAAACCACCTTCCGCGTCTGGGCGCCCAATGCACGGCGCGTAGATCTGATCGGCGAGTTCAACGGGTGGCAGCCCGCGGCCATGGCGATGCTGGACGATGGCTCCGGGGTCTGGGTCGGTGCGGCAGATGCGGTCCGCGTGGGGGACCTGTACAAGTACCGTGTGCAGGACGCCCACGGCGTGTGGATCGAGAAATCCGACCCCTATGCACTGCGCGCCGAACCAGCGCCCGGCACGGCGTCGCAGGTCTGGCGGCTGGACTACCAGTGGGGCGACCGTGCATGGATGGCATCGCGCGGCCACCGGCCATCGGCCAGCAGCCCGATGTCGATCTATGAAGTGCACCTGGGGTCCTGGCAGCGGCACGAAGACGGGCGGCTGCTCAACTACCGTGACATTGCCCACCGGCTGGCCGCGCACTGCGAAGCGATGGGCTTCACGCATGTGGAAATCATGCCCGTGGCGGAGCACCCGTTCTACGGCTCCTGGGGTTATCAGACGACGGGCTATTTCGCACCCACGGCGCGGTACGGCGACCCGCAGGACCTGATGGCGTTCGTCGACACGCTGCACCAGCACGGTATCGGCGTGATCCTGGACTGGGTGGGCTCGCATTTTCCGTCCGACCAGCATGCGCTGGCCCGCTTCGACGGCACGGCGCTGTACGAGCACGAGGACCCGCGCAAGGGCTTTCACCCTCAGTGGAACAGCCTGATCTTCAACTACGGTCGCTACGAGGTCCGCGACTTTCTCATCAGCAGTGCACTGTTCTGGCTGGAGAAGTACCACTTTGACGGCCTGCGCGTGGATGCGGTGTCGTCCATGCTGTACCTGGATTTTTCACGCGAGCCCGGGCAGTGGCTGCCCAACGCCGACGGCGGCCACCAGAACTGGGAGGCGGTGCAGTTTCTGCGCGACCTCAACGGCGCGGTGAGCGAATCGTTCCCCGACGTGCACATGATGGCCGAGGAGTCGACCTCCTGGTCCGGTGTCTCGCGCCCCGTGCCAAGCGGCGGGCTCGGATTCGGCACGAAGTGGAACATGGGCTGGATGAACGACACGCTGCGCTACATGCAGCGCGCGCATGTCCATCGCCAGTGGCATGAGGGCGACATCCGGTTCTCGGCCGTCTACGCGTTCGACGAAAACTTCGTGCTGGCGCTCTCGCACGACGAGGTGGTGTACGGCAAGAAGAGCCTGCTGATGCGCCAGCCCGGCGACGAGTGGCAGCGCTTTGGGGGGCTGCGCACGCTGTACGGCCTGATGTGGTCGCACCCCGGCAAGAAGCTGCTCTTCATGGGTGGGGAGTTCGGCCAGGTGGAGGAATGGCACCACGAGCGCACGCTCGACTGGCACCTGTGGGCCAAGGCGCTGCACGGCGGTGTGGCGCGCTGGGTGACCGACCTGAACCACGCCTACCGCACGCTGCCCGCGCTGCACCTGCACGACTTCGATCCGGCCGGTTTCTCCTGGGCCCCCATGGAGCCGCACCACACCACGGTGCTGGCCATGCTGCGACGCGCGGGCAACGACACGGTGCTGGCGGTGCACAACCTGACCCCCACCCCCCTGTACGGCGTGCGCATCGGCGTGCCGCAGGCCGGCATGTGGCACGAAATCTTGAACAGCGACGCCGCGTGCTACGGCGGCAGCGGCGTGGGCAACGCCGGCACGGCCGTGGCCATTGCCGAGCCTTTGGGCGACCTTCCCGCCAGCATGCGCATCACCGTGCCGCCGCTGGCCAGTGTTTTCTTTTCCAACCGCCCTGAGGGGCACCGATTGACATAGATACTGGAGCGCACCGATGTCACGCACAACCAACGTACTGGCGATTGTCATGGCAGGTGGGGAGGGTTCCCGCTTGCACCCTCTCACTGCAGAACGCTGCAAGCCTGCAGTACCTTTCAACGGCAAGCACCGCATCGTGGACTTCGTGCTGTCCAACCTGGTCAACTCGGAGATCTACTCGATCTACCTGCTGGTCCAGTACAAGTCGCAGTCGCTGATCGAGCACATCCGCCAGTCCTGGACGATGACGCGCTTCATCCCCCAGCACTTCGTGACGGTGGTACCGCCGCAGATGCGCAATGGTCCGGAGTGGTTCCAGGGCACGGCAGATTCGGTCTATCAGAACATCCACCTGATCGAGAGCTTCCAGCCCGACATCGTGGCTGTGTTCGGTGCGGACCACATCTACCGCATGGACGTGCGCCAGATGGTGGACTTTCACCGCGCCACCAATGCGCATGTGAGCGTGGCGACACTGCCCGTGCCCCTGGCGCAAAGCAACCAGTTCGGCATCGTCGAGATCGACTCGCAGCACCGCATCAGCCAGTTCGTGGAAAAGCCCGCATCGGCCGACCCCATGCCGGGCAGCACCACCCACACGCTGGCTTCCATGGGCAACTACCTCTTCAACGCCGACGTGCTGCTCGACGCGCTGCGCAAGGCCCACGCCACCGGGCACAGCGATTTCGGCCGCGACATCCTGCCGACCATGCTGCAATCGCACCGCCTCATGGCGTACGACTTCAATACCAACTCCATCCCCGGCACCGCCGCGTATGAGGAGCACGGCTACTGGCGCGACGTGGGCACCATCGACGCTTACTTCGATGCCCACTTCGACACCCTGGGCGCCACCCCGCGCTTTCGCATGACCAACAGGCATTGGCCCATCTACGCGAGCCCCGACCAGGCCGAGTCTGCGCAGATCGAAAATGGCGTGCTGCACCGCTCGGTCGTGGGCTCGGGCAGCATCGTGGACGGCGCGTCGCTCGACCATGCGATGCTGCGCCGCTCCGTGCTGGTGGAACGCAACGCGCATCTGGAGCACTGCATCGTCATGGAGCGCTCACGCATCGGCCCCGGGGCCCGCATCCGCCGCGCCATCATCGACCAGGACAACGACATACCCGGCCATGAACGCATCGGCTTCGACATGGAGGCGGACCGCAAGCGCTTTCACGTCACGCCCAGCGGCATCGTCGTCGTTCCGCGCAATTTCTTTCCTGCGCGCGGAACTGCCGACGGCACCATGGGCGCGGTCGGCCGCCTGCGCGCTCCCGCCACCCGAGCGTCGTCGACGGCCATGTTCGACGGCGAATTCCGGGCTGCAGCATGAAGTACGACGTGTCCACCACGGGGCCATCCACTGGCTCCGCCAAGCGATCGCGCGCCACCCGCCACCGGGTGGAGGCTGGACGACCCTGGCCACTGGGCGCCACGGCCGACCGCCAGGGCGTCAACTTCGCGGTCTACTCGCGCATCGCCGACTCGGTGGAGGTCTGCCTCTTCGCGCCGGACGGCAGCGAGACCGAACGCATTGCGCTCCCAGCGCTGACCGACGACGTCTGGCACGGCTTTGTGCACGGCCTGCGCCCAGGCCAGGCCTATGGTCTGCGCGTGCACGGCCCTTACGATCCCGCCCAGGGACAGCGCTGCAACCCTGCCCTGCTGCTGATCGACCCCTATGCCCAGGCCCTGGCGGCACCTGTGCGCGGCGCGTCCGACCAGTTCGGCTACCAGCTCGGCCATGACGATGAGGACCTGGCCCCCGCCACCGCCGACAACGGCTGCACGGCACCCAAGTCCCGCGTCGTGCGCTCGCGCTTCGACTGGGGCAATGACCAGCCACCGCGCGTGGCACCCAACGACACGGTTTTCTACGAGGTGCACGTCAAGGGGTTCACCCAGACCATGCCCGATGTGCCCGAGGCACAGCGGGGCACGTACGCGGGACTGGCCAGTGCACCGGCCATTGCACACCTGCAGCAACTGGGCGTGACCAGCGTGGAGCTGTTGCCCGTGCAGGCGTTCGTGGACGACCTCAGGCTCATCGAACTGGGGCTGGCCAACTACTGGGGCTACAACACCATCGCGTTCTTCGCGCCAGAGCCCCGGTACGCCACCCAGGCTGCGCAGGCGCTCGACGGCGGAGTGGACGAATTCAAGGCCATGGTCAAGGCGCTGCATTCCGCCGGCATCGAGGTGATCCTGGATGTCGTCTACAACCACACGGGCGAAGGCAACCACCTGGGGCCCACGCTCAGCCTGAAGGGCATCGACCACGCGGCCTACTACCGCCTGGCCGAAGAACCGCGCTTTTGCGCCGACATCACCGGCACGGGGAATACGGTGGACACCAGCAGCCCCCCCGCGCTGCGCCTGGTGCTCGACAGCCTGCGCTACTGGGTGCAAGAGATGCATGTGGACGGCTTCCGCTTCGACTTGGCCTCCGCGCTGGGCCGCGACGCCGCCTGCGAGTTCACGTGGCGCGCCCCGTTCTTTGCCGCCATCGCGCAGGACCCGGTGCTGTCGCGCGTGAAGCTGATCGCCGAGCCCTGGGACCTGGGCATCAACGGCTACCAGCTGGGCGGGTTCCCCACCTGCTGGATGGAATGGAACGGCCGCTACCGCGACGCGGTGCGCGACTACTGGACCAACGCAGACGCCAGCCTGCCCGCCTTCGCAGCCAGCCTGTGCGGCTCTGCCGACATGCTGGAGCCGCGCCGCCGCAGCCCCACGGCCAGCGTCAACCTGGTCACGGTGCACGACGGCTTCACGCTGGCCGATCTGGTGAGCTACAACGGCAAGCACAACGACGCCAATGGCGAAGAGAACCGCGACGGCGAAGACCACAACCGCAGCTGGAACTGCGGGGCCGAAGGTGACACCGACGACGCGGACATCCTGGCCCTGCGCGAGCGCCAGACGCGCAACCTGCTGGCCACCCTGTTCCTGTCGCACGGCACGCCGCTGCTGCTGGGCGGGGACGAGCTGGGGCGCACGCAGCGCGGCAACAACAACGGCTACTGCCAGGACAACGACCTGTCCTGGTTCGACTGGGAGCGGGCCGCGGGCCATGCACAGCTGCAGGCCTTCACCGCAGAGCTGATCGCGCTGCGGCGCAGCCTGCCGGTGGTGCGACTGGCAGCATGGCCGCACCATGCGGCCGACATTGCCCCCTGCGTGGCTGTGCAGTGGTACAGCGTGTGGGGCTTGTCCATGACCCCGGACGAATGGAACGACCCGGCCGTGCGCTGCGTGTCGGCATTGATGGAGAGCACGCGCGAGCACGAGGACTCATTGTTGATGCTCTTCAACGCCTCCGGCGACGAAGCCACTTTCACGCTGCCAGCAGACCCGGACGGCCGGCGCTGGACGCTGCGCCTGGACACCCGCGACGCGCAGGTGACCAAGGTGCAAGGCACGCAGGGCACCGCCCCCGCACAGGCTGACGCACCGGACGGGGCCGCAGGCGCAACGCCTGTGGCCATCGACGCTGGCGCGGCTTACACCCTGCTGCCACACTCCATGGCCGCATTCACGGCACCATCGCGCGGCATCGACAAAAAAGGCACCGAGACGACGCCCCCATGAACAGCCCTGCAGAGCCGTCGGATGTGAGCCACCCCATGCCGTTCGGTGCCCGGCTTCGCCGGCGGCGTGCCGGAGCGGACTTTCGCCTGTGGGCGCCTGCGGCGTCGCAAGTGGCGTTGGTGCATGCGCCGGGCGGCAACCAGGGTGCCCTTGGCCACACCGCGGCAGAGCGCCTGTCGGGCGGCTGGTGGCATGTCGGGCTGGCGCAAGCGACGGCATCCACGCGCTACCAGTGGCTGATCAATGGCGACACGCGCGTGCCCGACCCTGCCGCCCGCCAGGCTCCGGACGGGCCCCACGGCCTGTGCGTGGTGTCCGACCCCGGCGCCTATGCCTGGGAGCAGACCGCCTGGAGCGGCCGCCCCTGGCACGAGCTGGTGTTCTATGAACTGCACATAGGCACCTTCACGCCGCAGGGCACTTACACCGCCGCAGCCGCACACCTGCCCCGGCTGGCTGCGATGGGGTTCACCGCCCTCGAACTCATGCCCCTGGCCACGTTCGGCGGCCAATGGGGCTGGGGCTACGACGGCGTGCTGCCCTTCGCGCCCCACCCGGCGTATGGAACACCGGACGACCTCAAGCGCTTCGTGGACACCGCCCACGCGCTGGGGCTGTGCGTGTTCCTGGACGTGGTCTACAACCATTTCGGGCCGGACGGCAACTATCTGCACACCTATGCGCCCGCCTTCTTCTCCGACCGCCACGACAGCCCCTGGGGGCGCGCCATCAACTTCGACCTGGAAGGCAGCGAGGTGGTGCGTGCGTTCTTCCTGCACAACGCGCTGTACTGGATCGACGAGTTCCGCATGGATGGCCTGCGACTCGACGCCGTGCACGCCATTGCCGACGACAGCAACCCCGACATCCTGCAAGAGATCAGCACGCGGGTGCATGCGCTGGCGCAGGCCACCGACCGGCATGTGCACCTGGTCCTTGAAAACGAGAAAAACCAGCCCGCCCGGCTGGCCCAGCCGGCATCTGCCGCGGGCCACTACGACGGCCAGTGGAACGATGACTTCCACCACGCGGTGCATGTAGCCCTGACCGGCGAGACCCACACCTACTACGCCAAGTTCGCGGCAGACCCCATCGACCTTCTGGCCCGGGTGCTCACGCAGGGCTTTGCGTTTCCAAACGGCCGTCCGGCGACGGATGCCGACGCGCCACTGCCGCTGTCGCTGCTGGTGAACTTCATCGGCAACCACGACCAGATCGGCAACCGCGCGTTCGGAGAGCGCCTGTCGATGCTGGTGCCGGGGCCTGCCGTGGAGCTGGCCTTGCTGTTGTCGCTGCTGACACCCGCCACGCCCATGGTGTTCATGGGCGACGAGTGGGGCGCGACGACGCCGTTTTTGTACTTTGCCAACTGGGAGGGCGCGCTGCGCGACGCGGTGCGCAGCGGGCGCCAGCGCGAATTCAGCCATGTCCTGTCGGGCGCAGCGGCGTTGCCCGACCCGTGCGATGCGGCCACCCTGGCCGCAAGCCAGCTGGACTGGTCCCAGGCAGAAACGCCCGCCGCGCGCCAGCGCAGCGAACTGGTGCGCCAGGCCCTGGAGGTGCGGCGCCACTGGCTGCTGCCGCACGCCCGCGCATTGCGCAACCTGGACCACACTGCCGAACGCGTGGGAGCCCACGGGCTGCGTGTGGGATGGCGCTATGGCCAGGGCATGCAGTGGTGGCTGGAGATCAACCTGGGCCCTGAGCGCCTGCACGATGCGCCACCGGCCCCCGAGGGTGTCGCCGTCTTCCAGCACCGATGGATCGAGGGCCAGCAGGGCGCGCCACGGGCCTGGGAGCCCTGGTCCGCCCGCTGGACCTGTACTGAAGGATTCGCATGAGTTTTGACAGGCCCTCTGCGGCCGACGCGCCGTCGGCCGACCTCTTGCAGCGCGCCCGGCGCGCGGGCATTGCCGACCAGTACTCGGGCTTTTGGGGCGAAACCGTGGCGGTGAGCACGCAGGTGATGGAGCGCGCACTCGGCGCCATGGGCCCCCATGCCGATGCCGCCCTGCTCGCCGACACCGTGGTGGTGGCTGCGGGCAGTACTGCACGGGTCGCGCTGGCCGCCGCGGGCGACTGGCAGTTGCTGGACCTGGAACACCCCACCGACGCGCCGCGCCTTCGCGGCCACGGCAGTGCCGCAGATCTGCCCGACTCGCTGCCCGCCGGGTACTACCAACTGCGCAGCAATGCGGGCGTTGACCGCACCGTCCTCGTCGCGCCAGCCCAGTGCTGGCTGCCCGACGGGCTGCGCCAGGGACAACGCTGGTGGGGCATCACCGCGCAGATGTATTCCCTGCGGTCCGAGCGCAGCTGGGGCATTGGCGACTTCTCCGACCTGGCGCAGTGCGTGGCGCTGGCCTCGGCGCAAGGCGCTGCTTTCGTCGGGCTGAGCCCCGTGCACGCGCTGCGCCCGGGGCAGCCCGAGGCGGCCAGCCCCTACAGCCCGAGCAGCCGGCTGGCGCTGAATGTGCACCACATCGACGTGACCGCGGTGCCGGAATACCTGCACTGCGCAGACACGCAGCAGCTGTGCCGTGAACCCGGCTTCAATGCCCGGCTGCAGGCCGCGCAGCAGAGCACGTCGGTCGACTACACCGCGGTGGCCTCGCTCAAGGACGCGGCTCTTTCGCGGCTGTGGCAGACCTTCCGGCGGACGGCCTGGGCCGCCCAGTCCACCCGCGGCGCGGCGTTCGACCAGTTCCGGGCGGAGCATGCAGCCACGCTGGAGCCCCACGCCCGCTACGAAGCGATCCAGTGCGCGCTGCAGTCGCGCGATGCCGCGGTGTGGGGCTGGCCCGCGTGGCCCCAGGACCTGCGGGACCCGCAGGGTGCCGCTGTGCAGGCCTGGGTGCTGGAGCATGCCGACGATGTGGCCTACCGCATGTGGCTGCAATGGATCGCACATGATCAGCTGGCGCAGGCCGGTGCCAGCGCACGCAAGCTCATGCCCATCGGGCTGTACTGCGACTTGGCCGTGGGCGCGGCAGATGGCGGCACGGACACGTGGGTCGGGCAGGCGCTCCACGCACGCGGCATGAACATTGGCGCACCGCCCGACCCGCTGAGCACGCAGGGCCAGGACTGGGGCTTGCCGCCGGTCAATCCGGTCGCCCTGGCCGCCGAACATTACCTGTCGTTCCAGCGCATGCTGGCTGCAGTGATGGCACCGGCCGGTGCCCTACGCATGGACCACGTCATGGCGCTGATGCGCCTGTTCTGGACCTGCCCGGAAGGTGGCACCTATGTGAACTATCCGCTGCAGCCGTTGCTGGCGGTGGTGGCCATCGAAAGCCACCGCCACCGCTGCATGGTCATCGGCGAAGACCTGGGCAATGTCGCGCCGGTGATGCGCGAAGCGTCGGCCGAGCGCGCCTTGCTGTCCTACCGCCCGCTCATCTTCGAACGGCTGGAGGGCGGCGCGTTTCGCCCACCGGCGCAGTGGCCCACGGCGGCGCTGGCGGTGGTCAGCACCCACGACCTGCCCACGCTGGCGGGCTTCTGGACTGCCAGCGACGTCGCGGTACAGGCGTCCTTGGGCTGGCTCGACAACGATGCGCATGTGCGCAGCGTGCTGGCGCGCGCGCAGGACCGCACGCAGCTGTTGGCCGCCCTGGATGCCGAAGGGCTGCTGCCGGAGGGCATCACGGTGGACGCGCTGTCCGCACCCGACATGACGCCGCCGCTGGCCGCCGCCGTGCACCGCTACCTGGCACGCACGCCCTGCATGATGGTGGGTGTGCAGCTGGAGGACCTGCTGGGCCAGCGCGAGCAGCCCAACGTGCCGGGCACGACCGACGACGTACACCCCAACTGGCGCCGCCGCATGGCAAGCACGCTGGAGCAACTGCCTGCCGGCCCGTTCTTTGCGGCCATCAGCGCAGCCGTGCGCCAGGAGCGCGGTGGCCTGCACAGCACCGAAGGCGCCCTGCCTGCGCTGCACACGGCGGACATCCCGCGCGCCACATACCGGTTGCAGCTGCACAAGGACTTCAACTTCGCGCAGGCGCGTGCCGCCGTGCCCTACCTGCACGCGCTGGGGGTGAGCCATCTGTACTCCTCGCCCTACCTGCAGGCCACCGAGGGCAGCACCCATGGCTACGACATGGTCGACCCGTCCCGCCTGAATGCGGAGATCGGCACCGACGACGACCACGATGCCCTGTGCACAGCCCTGGCAGAGCACGGCATGGGCCATCTGCTGGACACGGTGCCCAACCACATGGGCGTGGACGATGCCGGCAACCGCTGGTGGCGCGACGTGCTCGAGCACGGCATGTCGTCCCCGCACGCCACGACGTTCGACATCGAATGGAACCCCGCCAATCCACAGACGCGCCACCGCGTGCTGTTGCCCGTGCTGGGCGACCACTATGGCAAGGTGCTGGAGTCTGGCGAGTTGCAGGTGCGCTTCGATGGCGACACCGGGCGCTTTGCCGTGGCGTACTGGGAGCGCACCTTCCCGCTCGACCCCCGCAGCTACGCGCTGGTGCTCGGCGCGGTGCCTTTGCCGGTGGCGGCCACGCCCGGGGCCGGGCAGGACGACCTCGCCGCCGTGCACTCGCTGGTGGATGCCCTGGGCCTGCTGCCCCCGCACGACACGCCGGACCCGGCGCTGCGGACCACCCGGCTGCGCGATGCCACCGTGCACCAGCAGCGCCTGGCCGGATTTGCGTCCCGCCTGGCATGGGTGCGCGACTGGATCGACGCCAGCCTGGCGCGGGTGAACGGAACGCCGGGCGACGCGGCCAGCTTCGACCTGCTCGACCAGTTGCTGCAGGGCCAGGCGTACAGGTTGGCGGACTGGCGGGTGGCTGGCGACGACATCAACTACCGCCGGTTCTTCGACGTCAATGCACTGGCCGCGGTGCGCATGGAAAACACCGAGGTGTTCGATGCCGTGCACGCCCTGACCTTCCGCTGGCTGGCGCAGGGCAAGGTCAGCGGCCTGCGCATCGACCACCCCGATGGCCTGGCCGACCCTGCGCAGTACTTCACGCGGCTGCAGCAGCGCTACCAGGGCCTGCTGCAGGCGCAAGGCCTGCCGCCGCGCGCGCTGTACATCGTGGTCGAGAAGATCATGGCCGAGCACGAGCCCCTGCCCGCCGACTGGCAGGTGCATGGCGGCACGGGATACCGCTTCTCGCGGCTGGTCAACGGAGTGTTCGTCGACCCCGATGCACAGGACCGCTTCGATGCAGTCTACCTGGGGTTCACCGGTCACACCCTGGCCTTCGAAGACGCAGCGCGCGAGTGCAAGCGGCTCATCATCGAGACCGCATTGTTCAGCGACCTGGCGTGGCTGGTGAGCACCCTGAGCCAGATCACGCGGGCCGACCGGCGCGCCTGCGACTTCACCCGCAACCAGCTGCGCGTGGCCCTGGTCGAAGTGGCCACGCAGTTCCCGGTGTACCGCACCTACGTCGTGCCGGGCGGCGCGGCGCCCAGTGCCATCGATGTGCAGCACATCGACTGGGCCATTGCGGCAGCGCGCAGGCGCCTGGGCACGGCCGAAGGCGGCGTGCTGGCCTTTGTGCGCACGGTGCTGATGGGAGAAGACGGCCCTGCACCCGAGTTGCGCGCGCACTTCGTGCGGCGGTGGCAGCAGTTCACCGCGCCGGTGATGGCCAAGGCGGTGGAAGACACCTTGTTCTACCGCTACGTGCGCCTGGTCTCGCTCAACGATGTGGGTGCCGAACCGCGGCGCTTCGGACTGCCGGTCTCCGCCTTCCACCAGGCCAACATGCAGCGCGCCCGGCATGTGCCGTACGGCCTGCTGGCCACCTCGACGCACGACAGCAAGCGCTCGGAAGACGTGCGCGCACGGCTGAACGTGTTGTCCGAACTGGTGGACGAGTGGGAGGCCACGGTGCACGCGCTGCAGGCGGCGGCAGAGCCGTTTCGCCGCACGGTGGACGATGCGGCAGCGCCCAGCGCGCACGACCTATGGGCCCTGTTCCAGGCGCTGGTGGGCATCTGGCCCGCCACGGGCTGCGACGATGAATGCCTGCCCATGCTGAAGGAGCGCATCGAGCGGTACATGGTGAAGGCCATGCGCGAGGCCAAACTGCAAAGCAACTGGCTCTTTCCCAACGAGGCCTACGAAGACGCGGTGCGGCACTACATCGCCAAGGCCCTGGCCAGCGGCGAGTTCCTGCACGCCCTGCAGGCCTGGGTGCAGCGCATCGCGCCGTACGGCTTTCGCAACAGCCTGTGCCAGGTGGCGATCAAGCTCACGGCGCCGGGCGT
Source organism: Acidovorax sp. Leaf191 (assembly GCF_001424425.1). Classification (GTDB taxonomy): domain Bacteria; phylum Pseudomonadota; class Gammaproteobacteria; order Burkholderiales; family Burkholderiaceae_C; genus Acidovorax. The sequence continues at coordinate 418,453 of NZ_LMPT01000012.1, read as the reverse complement.
GCCCGACATCTACCAGGGCTGCGAGCAGTGGAACTTCTCGTTGGTGGACCCGGACAACCGGCGCCCGGTGGACTTCCTGCAGCTGCAGGCATCGCTGCAGCCTTTGCAGGCCCTGTATGCGCCAGGCCACTACCCCACGCCCGCCGACTGGACAAGCCTTCTGGGCACGGCAGCAGACATGCCAGCGGCCACCAAGCAGCTGGTGACCTGGCTGCTGCTGCAACTGCGCGCACGCCACGCCGCGCTCCTGCGCGATGCCATCTATCTGCCGCTGGCGGTGCAAGGCCCTGCGGCGTCCCACGCCCTGGCGTATGCGCGCGTGCATGAGGGCCAGGCCCTGGTGGTGGTGTGCGGCCGGCTGCTGGCCGCGTGGGACGCCCAGCACCGCGGCGACTGGCAGGACACGCAGGTCAGCCTGGCAGATGCCCACCCGGCGCTTGCCAAGCCTGCGCAGTGGGTGGATCTTTTCACCGGCCAGACCCTGGACAATGCCCAGCACCTGCCGCTGTCCGCCGTGCTGGGCGCCGTGGGCGCAGGCGGGAGCCGCCTGCCGTTTGCCGTACTGGTCACCCAAGACATGATTCCATGAAAGTTCTGTTCGTCACGCCCGAGTGCGCGCCCCTGGTCAAGACCGGGGGCCTGGGTGATGTGAGCGCCGCGCTGCCTGCCGCACTGGCGCAGCGCGGTGCCGATGTCGCGCTGCTGATGCCAGCTTATGCCGACATGAAGATCGACGGCAGCCTCGACGCCATCGTCGCGCTGCCCGCCCAGGGCCGCTGGCCGGCTGCGCAGGTGCTGCGCGTGCGCTGCGCAGGCGTGCCGCCGCTGTGGCTGCTGTCCTGCCCCGCTCTGTACGGCACGGCCGACACGCCCTATGCCAACCCGGGCGACCCCGATGGGCATGGCCAGGCACTGCGGTTCGGCTTTCTCGCGCGCGTGGCGGCGCTCATCGGCTCGCCCGAGACCCCCATCGGCTGGCAGGCCGACATCGTGCACGCGAACGACTGGCCCTGCGCGCTGGCCCCGCTGTACCTGCACCAGCGCCGCCAGATGGGCGAGGGCCGCACCGCGCGCAGCGTGATGACCGTGCACAACCTGGCGTTCCAGGGCGTGTTTCCGATGGCCGCTGCGGACCTGCTGGAGGTGCACCCTGCCCACCGCGGCACGGAGGGCGTGGAGTACTGGGGCCAGCTGTCGATGCTCAAGGCCGGCCTGCAGTACGCGGACGCCATCACGACGGTCAGCCCCACCTATGCCGCGGAGATCCAGCAGCCCGCGCTGGGCTTCGGGCTCGATGGCCTGCTGCGCCACCACGCGGGCAAGCTGCACGGTTTGCTCAACGGCATCGACACGGCCATCTGGAACCCCGGGCACGATCCGCTCATTGCAGCGCCGTACAGCGCAGACGACCTGGCGCCCAAGGCATTGAACCGGGCGGCCCTGCGCGAGCGCTGCGGCTTGCAGGCCGGCAGCGGCCCGCTCCTGGGCATGGTGGGGCGCCTCACGACGCAAAAGGGTGTGGATTTTGTGATCGCTGGCGCCCGCAGACTGCTGGCCCAGGGCGCACAACTGGCCGTACTGGGGCGCGGCGAGGCGGGCCTGGAAGACGCGCTGACCGCACTGGCCGCCACGCATCCGGGGCGGGTGCAAGTGACGCTGGGGTTCGACGAGGGCCTGGCGCACCTCATCGAAGCGGGGGCGGACTGCTTTCTCATGCCCTCCCGGTTCGAGCCCTGTGGACTGAACCAGATGTACAGCCAGGTGTACGGCACGCCGCCGCTCGTCACGCGCACCGGCGGACTGGCGGACACGGTGCAGGACGCGGACAGCCGCCTGACAAGAGGCACAGGCTTCGTGATGCCGGGCATGGCGCAGTCCGACTTCGACGCCACGGCAGACCGCGTGCTGGCAGCGTGGCGCAAGCCGCAGCAATGGGCCGCGCTGCAAAAGCGGTGCATGGCGCAGGACTATGCGTGGGCGCATGCCGCCAAGCCCTATCTGGCCTTGTATACGCGCCTGCTGGCCGCCGATGCTGCAGTCGAGGCACCGATGCTGCCCCCTCAAGGACGCTGAGTCGGGCGGAGGTGGGTGCATGCCGCTGGAGTGGTGACATTCCGCTGCCAGGCGCCGGCCGTTGGCTTACTGCATGCCACAAGTTGGCAAGTTGGCAAGTTGGCAGGCAGACATCCCGGCCATCTGCAACCCGCACAACCCTTCGGCCCAAAAAAAAGCCCGCATAGTGCGGGCTTAACACTTGCATGGTGCAAGCGGGAGGGATGTCGAGAGGGTGTCGACGGATGGATATTAGAGGGGTGTGAAAACCCGGCATGTAGGACGGAGCCGACTCTTCCAACGATGCGATCGCACTGATAATTTTCGAAATTCGCCACAACGTGCTGCGTGGCCATTCCCGCCTCCAGCCCCTGCGTTGTTACCGGTGGACACCCCCGCCCGCTGAGCCTTCCTTTATGGTGGCTGCAGTGCATCCAGATTTTGAGGAGTTCCTGACATGCCCCGACCCATTCGTTTCGTCTCCACCAGCCTGGTCCTCGCCGCGGCTGCCATTGCCGGTTGCTCGGGCTACGGGACATCGCCTTCTGCGCCCAGCGGCTCCACGGGCGCCAGTGCGCCGCCGCCACCGCCCAGCGGTATGTGCAATGCACAGCCTGCACAGGGCGCGGTGGGGCAAGACAGCACGCCCACGGTGGTCGAATCCGCCCGCACGCGCTCGGGCGCGCAGATGGCCCGCATCCTGCGCCCCGGGCAGATGATCACCAAGGAGTTCAACGCCCAGCGGCTGAACCTGGAGGTGGACGCCAGCGGGCGCGTCGTGGCCGTGACGTGCGGCTGAGGACGGCTGCGCCGATTGCAGACATGCCAGGCGACGGCAGCGCCTGAGGCCGCTCAATCGGCGAGGAACAGCTCCTGCAGGTCGTTCAGGAAGTCGAAGCCCCGCTCGGTAGCGCGCACGCGGGCCATGTCCCGCTCGATCAGGCCCTTGCGCTCGGCCTCCTGCAAAGCCTTGGCGATGGCCGTGATGGGCAGGCCCGTGCGGGCCGTGAAGTCCTGCAGGGCAAAGCCGTCGCGCAGGCGCAGGGCATTGAGCATGAATTCGAACGGCAGGTCGGCGCGCTTGACCTCATCGTCCTGCGCGACGGGGCGCCCGGCCAGGGCGTTGTCCATGTACAGGCGCGGCTCGCGAAAGCGCACCTGCCGCACCACGCGGTGTGCAAAGCTGAGCTTGCTGTGCGCGCCCGCACCAATGCCCAGGTAGTCGCCGAACTGCCAGTAGTTGGTGTTGTGGAAGCACTCGTGCCCGGGCTGCGCGTACGCCGATATCTCGTACCGCGACATGCCCGCCTGCACCGTCATCTCGGTGATGCGGTCGAGCATGGCATAGGCCTGGTCGTCCTCGGGGATGGCCGGCGGGTACTTGGCGAAGTAGGTGTTGGGCTCGATGGTGAGGTGGTAAATGGAGATGTGCGGTGGTTTCAGAGCCAGCGCGGTCTGCATGTCCTGCTCCATCTCCTGCAGCGTCTGGCCCGGCAGCGCGTACATGATGTCCAGGTTGAAGGTGTCGAAGGCCTCGGACGCCTCCTGGACGGCCGCCAGGGCCTGCGCGCGGTCGTGCACGCGGCCCAGGGCCTTCAGGTGTCGGTCGTTGAAGCTCTGCACTCCCACCGACAGCCGGGTGATGCCTGCACCACGAAACGCGCGAAAGCGGTCTTTCTCGAAGGTGCCGGGGTTGGCCTCCATCGTGATCTCGCAGTCGGCCTCCAGCCGCAGCCGCGCACGGATGCTGCCGATGAGCTGGTCGATGGAGGCGGGCGAAAACAGGCTGGGCGTGCCGCCACCGATGAAGATGCTGTGCACGGTGCGCCCCCAGATCAGCGGCAGCGCGGATTCCAGGTCGGCCATCAGGGCGTCGATGTAGCGCTGCTCGGGCACGGCGGAGCCACCGGCGTCGGCGTCGCTGCGGGCCTCATGCGAATTGAAATCGCAGTACGGGCACTTCTTGAGGCACCACGGCAGGTGCACGTACAGCGACAGCGGCGGCAGGCTCTGCAGTTGCAGCAAGCCCGGGCGCATGTAGTGCTGGATGTCGCGCTGGGGCGCTGGCTCTGCGGGCGCGGCCGTGGCTGCAGGTGTGATGGGAATGGTGTTCATGGCGGAGGATCTGCAGGCAAATCGCCCTGGCTGTGCAGCGCTGTGGCGCTCACAGCCAACGCTCGCGCAGCAGCGCCAGCATCTGCTGCGCTGAGCGGCCGCGGTGGCTGTGGGCGTTCTTCACTTCGACGGGCAGTTCTGCAAAGGTCTTGCCGAACTCGGGGATGAACATGATGGGGTCGAACCCGAAGCCGTTGCTGCCACGGCGCTCCCGCGCGATCTCGCCGACCACGCGGCCTACGGCGATCAGGGGCTCGGGGTCTTCGGGGCTGCGCACGGCGACCAGCGTGCTGACCATGGCGGCACGGCGCTGGTCCACGGCCTGCATCTGCTCGAGCAGCGCCTGCACGTTGGTGTCGTCCCCTTTGTCGTAGCCGAACTGGGTGGCGTAGTAAGCCGTGTCCACACCGGGCAGGCCGCCGAACGCGTCCACGCACAAGCCGGCATCGTCAGCCAGGGCGGGCAGCCCGGTGTGCGCCGAGGCGAAGCGCGCCTTGGCCAGCGCGTTTTCCACAAAGGTGCGAAAGGGCTCGTCGGCCTCGCCCACGCCCAGGTCGGCCTGGCGCACCAGCTCTACGCCCAGCGGGGCCAGCATGGCCTGCAGCTCGGCCAGCTTGCCGCGGTTGTTGGATGCAAGAACGATTTTCATGGTCAAAATGGTCGCTACCGCTTGTCTATCAATCGCTAGCAGCTATCAATTAAGGAGCATTCACAGCCAGCGCCTGCTGCTGCAGGGCCACCAGGTCGGCAATGCCTTTTTCAGCCAGGGCGAGCAGCCGGTCCATCTCGGCGCGGGTGAAGGCGGCGCCCTCGGCCGTGCCCTGCACCTCGACGAAATGGCCCGCGCCGGTCATCACCACGTTCATGTCGGTGTCGCAGTCGACGTCTTCCACGTATTCGAGGTCGAGCAGCGGCGTACCCTGCACGATGCCCACGGAAATGGCGGCCACGGGCTGCACCAGCGGCGACCGCGTGACCTTGCCGCTGGCCATCAGCCGGCTGACCGCATCGTGCGCCGCCACCCACGCGCCGGTGATGGCCGCGGTGCGGGTACCACCATCGGCCTGGATCACGTCGCAGTCGAGCTGGATGGTGCGCTCGCCCAGCAGCTTGAGGTCGAACACCGCGCGCAGCGACCGGCCGATGAGGCGCTGGATCTCCTGCGTGCGGCCGCTTTGCTTTCCGCGCGCGGCTTCGCGGTCGTTGCGGGAATGCGTGGACCGGGGCAGCATGCCGTATTCGGCCGTGACCCAGCCTTCACCGCTGCCGCGCTTGTGCGGTGGCACGCGCTCTTCCACGGATGCGGTGCACAGGACCTTGGTGTTGCCGAACTCGATCAGCACCGAGCCTTCGGCATGCATGGTGTAGTGGCGGGTGATGCGCACAGGGCGCAGTTGGTCGGCGCTGCGGCCGCCGGTGCGTTCAAAGGTGGTCATGGTGTTGTCGGTTCCCGAGGAATGAATGCGGCCCGAGCGGGGCCGCCCGGCGCAAAGGCCAAAGCAAAAGACGAAGAAGAAGAATAAAAGCCCGGGCCGGCAGGTCCGCACGCAGCCCGACAAGCAACCGACCCGGCGCAGCGCGTGCTGTGCGACTCAGGCCCGCTGGCAGTGCACGGAGACCGCCGCATCGCACCGGCGCTGCGCTCCCGGCCGCACGGCGCGGCAGCCGGCGAGTAGCCGCCGCAGCGCACACGGCGGCCCGGCGCGCGGCGTCACGCCTTTCTGGCCGCAGACCGCCGGATGGCCTCGTTGATCTCTGCGATGGAGCGTTCAATGGCTTCGTCATCGAGGTCGTCCACCAGCCCGTCCAGCGGGCCGGCCTGGATGGTGGACGCGAACACGTCGTCGCTGATGCTGTCGGTGGACACGCCCTGGGTGGACTCGAAGGCGTCCGGCGTTTCCCACTCCAGCGCGATCACCGTGACGTTGTCGCTGCTGTCGCCGGCCTTGCGCAGCGCGGCCTCCACCAGGTCAGGCACGGAATGCGAGACGGTGTTGCGGGCGAGCTGTTTGGAGATGTCGTCGTCGCTGAGCGTGCCCCACAGGCCGTCGGAGCACAGCAGGATGCGGTCGCCCTGCTCCAGGTACACCGGGCCGGTGATGTCGTAGATCGGCTTGGTGGGAGAGCCCAGGCAGGTGAACAGCACGTTGCGGTTGATGCGCTCCAGGCCCGGTGGCGGCGAGTTGCGCAGCTCCATGTACGAGTGGTCGCGCGTGCGGGTCAGCAGGTCGCCGTCGCGCACCATGTACAGGCGCGAATCGCCGCAGTGGATCCAGGTGGCCGTGCCGGCCTGCACCACGGCGGCCACCAGGGTGGTGCGCGGTGTGTCGAGCATGCCCTTGTCGGTGGCGTAGCGCAGGATCTGGTGGTGGGCCGCCAGCAAGGCACCCGAGAGAAACTCCTGCACGTCCTTGAGCTGGGGCTTGGCCTCGCGCTGGAACAGCGCCGAGATGGTCTGCAGCGCGATCTGCGCGGCGACCTCGCCCTCGGGGTGTCCGCCCATGCCGTCGGCCAGCACGAACAGGCCCGATTCGCGCGTGTAGCAATAGCCCATGCGGTCTTCGTTCTTCTCGCGGCCGCCGCGGCGGCTGATCTGGAATACGGAGAACTTCATGGGCGCCCCACCCCCACCCGCTGGGCGTCAGTCGTGTTCATTTGGGTTTGGCTCCGATACCGGTGGCTTCGCCCACCTTCTGCACATTCTTCTTGGTGTCGGACACGAGCGTGTCCAGCTGCAGACGCATTTTTTCGCCGACGGACAGCTTGGTGTAGCGGCGCTCGCCCTCGCGGCTGAGCTCCTTTTGCAGTGCGAACACGGACTGCGGGCGCGACAGCGGATCGAGGGCCATGCACCACTCCACCACCTCGATGAGGTTGTCGGAGTACACGCCGCGCAGCTTGGTCAGCGCAAGCGAGAGGCGGTCCTTTTCGATGCGCTGCGGCGCCTCGTTGGGCGGAAAGCCCTGCATGCAGGCATAGATGCAGGCGCCGATGGCGTAGATGTCGGTCCAGGGGCCCATCGACGAATCGCGCCGGTACATCTCGGGCGCGGCAAAGCCGGGGGTGTACATCGGGCGGATGAAGTTGCCTTCCTTGGACAGCACCTCGCGCGCGGCGCCGAAGTCGATCATCACGGCCTTGTTGTCGTCGGTGATGAAGATGTTGGCCGGCTTGATATCCAGGTGCAGCATCTTGTGCTGGTGCACGATGCGCAGCCCGCGCAGCACCTCGTCGAACAGCGAGCGGATGGTGGACTCGCGAAAGACCTTCTGCGTCTTCAGGTCGCGCGCGGTGATGATGAAGTCCTGCAGGGTCGCACCCTCCAGGTAGTTCATCACCATGTAGACGGTTTCGTTCTCGCGAAAGAAGTTGAGCACGCTCACCACGGAGGCGTGGGAGATCTGGGCGAGCGAGCGGCCCTCTTCGAAGAAGCTCTTGAGGCCCAGGCGGTACAGCGAGAGTTTTTCGGAGGGCACCTTGGGCAGCAGCTCGCCGGGCGCTCGGGTGGCCAGCGACGAGGGGAGGTATTCCTTGATCGCGACCTGCTGGCCTTCGCTGTCGGTGGCGAGGTACACCACACCAAAGCCCCCGGAGGACACCCTGCGAACCACGCGGTATCCACCAATGGCGGTGTCGGGCGGCAAGGGCGCCGGCTTGATTTTTGACATATTTTGCGAAGATGACTCAGGGGTAGAGCGGAACCCGGATAATCGCCGGATCGCAAGCAACCATCAAAAAGTCCAATGCCAGTTTACAGCATGACCGGATACGCCAGCGCACAGCATGGCACGTCCGCCACTGGCGCAGAAACCGATGCCCGAGCGACGCCGTCGCGCCGGCTGGGGCTCGAAATCCGCTCGGTCAACAGCCGCTTTCTGGACCTGTCTTTCCGCCTGCCCGACGAACTGCGCGCGCAGGAGCCCGCCCTGCGCAGCCTGCTGACCGCGCGCCTGAAGCGCGGCAAGGTCGAAGTGCGCGCCGCGCTGGAGTCCGAGGACAGCAACACGCTGCAGGACCCGCCCCCGCGCCTGCTGCAGCGGCTCAATTCCATCCAGGACTCGGTGAAGGCCTGGCTGCCCAACGCCGCCCCCCTCACCGTGGCAGACGCGCTGCGCCTGTGCGCCAACGCCCCCTCGGCGAGCGAAGACTGGAGCGACGCGGTTCCTGCCCTGGCGGAAGAGGCTCTCGACGCCCTCATGGCCGCCCGCGAACGCGAAGGCAAGCGCCTGGCCGCGATGCTCCAGGACCGCCTCAAGCAGTTGCGCGCCCTGGCGGCGCAGGCCGTCCCCATGGTGCCCCAGCTGGTCGAGCAGCAACGCACCCGCTTCATGGAGCGCTGGAAGGAAGCCATGGCGCTCACCGACGGCGCCGTGGCGCCCGAGGCCGCGCGCGACCGCGCCCTCACAGAGGCCACGGCCTTTGCCATCCGCATCGACGTGGCCGAGGAAATCACCCGGCTCGACTCGCACCTGGACGAAATCGAGCGCCTGCTGAAAAAGGGCGGCGAAGTGGGCAAGCGCCTGGACTTCCTCATCCAGGAGCTGCACCGCGAGGCCAACACCCTGGGCTCCAAGTCGGCCGCCCTGGACCTCACGCGCATCAGCGTCGACATGAAGGTGCTGATCGAGCAGATGCGCGAGCAGGTGCAAAATATTGAATGACCCCCGTGTTTTGATAGCGCTGAGCGCCTATTCGCTATGGACTATCCAGGAAATCTCTTCGTAGTGGCGGCGCCCAGCGGCGCCGGCAAATCCAGCCTGGTCAAGGCCCTGCTGGAGCTTGACTCCCACGTGCACCTGTCGATCTCGCACACCACCCGCCCTCCGCGCGGGCAGGAAAAGCACGGGCGCGACTATTACTTCGCCTCGCAGTCCGAGTTCGACGCCATGATCGAAGGCAACGCCTTCGTGGAGTGGGCGCATGTCCACGGCAACCGCTACGGCACCTCCAAGAAAGCCATCGAGGAGCGCATCGCCCAGGGCACGGACGTGATCCTGGAGATCGACTTCCAGGGCGCCTTGCAGATCAAGCAGGCGTTTGCCAACGCCATTTTGGTGTTCATCCTCCCGCCCAGCTGGGAAGAGCTGCGCTCGCGCCTGGAGCGCCGGGGCGAGGACTCTGCGGACGTCATCGAAGTGCGCCTCAAGAATGCGGCCGAAGAGATGGCCCAGGTCGGCAAATTCGACTTCGTTATAATCAACGAGTTGTTTGAACGCGCGCTTTTCGACCTGAAAGCCGTGGTTCATGCCCAGCGCCTGAAGTACGCCGCCCAGCGCCGCGCGCGTGCTGACACCTTCCAGTCGCTCAATATCACCTGAATCCCCGGAGTACACCCCATGGCACGCATCACCGTAGAAGACTGTCTGGAAAAGATCCCCAACCGTTTCCAGCTCGTTTTGGCGGCCACTTACCGCGCTCGCATGCTGAGCCAGGGCCATGCTCCCCGTATCGAAAGCCGCAACAAGCCCGCCGTGACCGCCCTGCGCGAAATCGCCGAAGGCAAGGTGGGTCTGGAGATGCTCAAGAAGGTTCCTGGTTGAGGTTTCTGCCGGGCCGCGCCCGCAAAAAGCACCGCGCCAGCGGTGCTTTTTTTTGCACCGAACTCGCCGGGTGCGCACCCGCGCTACATTAAAGGCATGAACGCGGTGCTCAACTCACCTTCTGCAACGCAGCCCCGGCCTGGCGATTCGCCCTCGGCAGGGACACTCTCGGCAGCCGCAGCGGCGGCCAATGCAGCCGCGGCCAGCTTTGCCGCGCTGACCGACAGCCTGGACTACCTGGATGCCACCAGCATCGAGCAAGTGCGCCAGGCCTACCGGTTTGCCGACGAGGCCCACCTGGGCCAGTTGCGCAACAGCGGCGAGCCCTACATCACGCACCCGATCGCGGTGGCCGCGCAGTGCGCCACCTGGAAGCTTGACGCCCAGGCGCTCATGGCAGCCCTGCTGCACGACGCCATGGAAGACTGCGGCGTCACCAAGGCTGACCTCATCGACCGCTTCGGCGCGCCGGTGGCCGAGCTTGTGGACGGCCTGACCAAGCTGGACAAGCTGCAGTTCAACACCCGCGAGGAAAACCAGGCCGAATCCTTCCGCAAGATGCTGCTGGCCATGGCCCGCGACGTCCGCGTGATCCTGATCAAGCTGGCCGACCGCACGCACAACATGCGCACGCTGTCGGACATGCCGCGCAGCAAATGGGGCCGCATCTCCTCGGAGACGCTGGAGATCTACGCACCCATCGCCCACCGCCTGGGCCTGAACCAGACCTACCGCGAACTGCAGGACCTGTCGTTCCGGCACCTGCACCCCTGGCGTTACGCCACCTTGTCCAAGGCCGTCAACAAATCGCGCAACCGCCGCCGCGACCTGGTGCAGCGGGTGCAGACCGAGGTCGATGCCGCCTTCTCCAAGATCGGCATGCAGGTGCGCCTGGCCGGCCGCGAGAAGACGCTGTACGCCATCTACCAGAAGATGGACCTCAAGCACCTGAGCTTTGCCCAGGTGACCGACATCTATGGCTTTCGGGTCATCGTGCCCACGGTGACGGACTGCTACACCGCGCTGGGTGTGCTGCACCAGATGTACAAGCCCGTGCCGGGCAAGTTCAAGGACCACATCGCGATTGCCAAGCTCAACGGCTACCAGTCGCTGCACACCACGCTGGTGGGCCCCTCGGGCGTGAACATCGAGTTCCAGATGCGCACCGACGAGATGCACGTGATCGCCGAAGCCGGTGTGGCCGCGCACTGGCTGTACAAGGCGCAGGATGGAGACGGTACGTCTGCCGAACGCCTGGGCACCAAGTGGCTGCAGTCGCTGCTCGACATCCAGAACGAAACCCGCGACGCGGCGGAGTTCTGGGACCACGTGAAGGTGGACCTGTTTCCCGACGCGGTGTACGTGTTCACGCCCAAGAGCCAGATCATGGCCCTGCCGCGCGGCGCCACCGTGGTCGACTTCGCCTACGCCATCCACAGCAATGTGGGCGACCGCACCACGGCCGCCAAGATCAACAACGAGCAGGTGCCCCTGCGCACCGAGCTCAAGAACGGCGACGTGGTGGAAGTCATCACGGCGCCCATCTCCACGCCCAATCCAGCGTGGCTGGGTTTTGTCCGCACCGGCCGTGCACGCTCGAAGATCCGGCACTACCTCAAGACCCTGGCCCAGACCGAATCCGAAGGCCTGGGAGAAAAACTGCTGACCCAGGCCATCCGCGCCGAGGGCCTGGAGCAACTGCCGCCGGTCTCCGCGGAAACACAACCCCTGTGGGACAAGCTGCTTCGCTTTACGGGCAACCGCACCCGCAGCGAGCTCATGACCGACCTGGGCCTGGGCAAGCGCATCGCCAGCATCGTGGCCAAGCGGCTCATGGTGTTGATGTCCGAGCACGGCCACCGCCCCGACGCCCTGCTCATGACGCGGGAGCGCTACACGTCGCACGAGACACTCTCGCAAGGAGCGGTGACCCTGGACGGCAGTGAAAACGCATCGGTGCAATACGCCTCGTGCTGCCGCCCCGTGCCGGGCGACAGCATCGTCGGCTACCTGGGCCGCGGCGAAGGCCTGGTGGTCCACAACGCGCATTGCACGGTGGCCAAACGGCTGCAGCACAAGGACAGCGAGCGGTTCATTGCGGTGGACTGGTCGGACGAGCCCACGCGCATGTTCGAGACCGGGGTCGTAGTCACCGTCACCAACGGCAAAGGCGTATTGGCCCGCGTGGCCGCAGAACTGGCCAACTCGGAAGCCGACATCACCCACGTGGACATGGATGACGAGGCCGCTCTGGACACCACGGACTTGCGGTTCATCGTGGCAGTGCGGGACCAGACCCACCTGGAAACCGCGCTGCGCAACCTGCGCCGCACGCAGGCGGTCATTCGCGCCGCACGCATCACCCCACAGGCTGCCTGAACGTCCAGCAGCGTCGGCCGGCCCGGCGTCTGCGGCAGCCCCGCTCAGCCTGCGCGTTCGGTGCGCGACGGGTACTGCACTGCCACCACTTCCAGGCTTCGCACACCGCCCGGCGTGGGTAGTTGCACCTCGTCGCCCACCCGGGCTTTCAAGAGCGCGCGCGCCACAGGAGAGATCCAGCTCACCTGCGACTCGCGGCTGTCCGCCTCGTCAATGCCCATGATGGTGATCGTGCGCTCCACCCCTTCGTCATCGAAGTAGGTGACCGTGGCGCCAAAGAACACCTGATCGCTGCCTGCGTGCAGGCTGGGGTCCACGACCTCGGCAATCTCGAGCCGCTTGGTGAGGAAGCGGATGCGCCGGTCGATCTCTCGCAAGCGTTTTTTGCCGTAGAGATAGTCGCCGTTTTCAGACCGGTCTCCGTTGCTGGCCGCCCAGTGCACGGCCTCCACGACCTTAGGGCGCTCGTTGTCGATCAGGTCCAGCAACTCGTCCCGCAGCCGCGCATAGCCGGCCGGGGTGATGTAGTTCTTGCCACCAGCAGGCAGCGCTGGCAACGCCAATTCGTCCTCATCGGACGCATCGGTTTCCTTGGTAAAGGCCTTGCTCATCGCAGATCTCCCCTGTCAGCGAGAAACACTGGGACAAATGAAAAAGCCTGCAATCTTGCGATTGCAGGCTTTAAACATTGGTGCGGCTGGCAGGAATCGAACCCACGACCCCTTGGTTCGTAGCCAAGTACTCTATCCAGCTGAGCTACAGCCGCTAAGCTTTGAATTATAGCATGATTTCTTGGCGACCCTTGAAAATCATCATTTTTTGTTGACCCTTGCTGCTAGCAGCACATCAACAAAAGCACAATTCAGCGCAAGCCGAGATTGTAATGCACTGCAGCACGTCCAAAAGGAAAACGGGCTGAAGCCGGCAAGAAAAATGGCTTTGATCCGCAAACACCGCCCACGCATCGATGGTGGATGGTGGTGGTAGGGCGTGTTGGACTTGAACCAACGACCAAAGGATTATGAGTCCTCTGCTCTAACCAACTGAGCTAACGCCCCAAGCCATGCTCCTGCGCTGCATACACAACGGGGCAAGCGCCGTATTGTAGGGGCTTACTTGCGGTGGCTGAGTGCGTTGGATACCAGCTTGGAGGTGATGTCCACGATCTGGATCATCCGGTCGTACGGCATGCGCGTGGGGCCGATCACGCCGAGCGTGCCGACCACCTTGCCGTCCACTTCGTAGGGAGAGCTGACCACCGACAGCTCTTCGAACGGCACCACATGGCTCTCGCCGCCGATGTAGATCCGCACGCCCTCGGCCTGGCTCGAGATGTCCAGCAGGCGCAGGATCTGGGTCTTTTGCTCGAAGAGATCGAAGGCCCGCCGCAGGTTGCCCATGTCGCTGGAAAAATCGCTCACGGCCAGCAGGTTGCGCTCGCCGGATATCACGACCTCGTCCTGGGCCGCCGACATGGCTTCGGAACCCACATTCACCGCGGCCTGCATGAGCGATGCGATCTCGCCCCGCAGCGCATCCACCTCCGACTTCAGGCGCTCGCGCACCTGCTCCATGGCCAGGCCGGCGTAGTGCGCATTCAGGAAGTTCGATGTCTCTATCAGCTGCGATGCGGAGTAGTCGACCTCGGTAAAGATCACGCGGTTTTGCACGTCCCCTTCCGGCGACACGATGATCACCAGAAAGCGCCGTTCTGAGAGCTTCAAAAACTCGATGTGCCGAAAAACAGAGGTGCGCCTGGGCGCCATGACCACGCCGACAAACTGCGACAGGTTGGACAGCAGCTGTGCCGCGTTGGCGATCACTTTCTGCGGCTGCTCCGGCGCCAGCTGCGCGGGCATGAACGAGTCACGCTGCACGGTGAGCATGGTGTCCACGAACAGCCGATAGCCTCGCGCAGTGGGAATGCGCCCCGCCGAGGTGTGCGGGCTGGCAATCAGCCCCAGTTCCTCCAAGTCGGCCATCACGTTGCGGATGGTGGCGGGCGACAGGTCCAGCCCTGACGCGCGCGACAAAGTTCTTGAGCCCACAGGCTGCCCGTCGGCGATGTAGCGCTCGACCAGGGCTTTAAGCAACAACTTGGCACGGTCATCGAGCATGGAAGGATTTTAATGATGTAATTTCGTGATGACGTCCAATTTCCGCCATGTCGCCCTTATCGGCAAGTACCAGGCTTCATCAGCGGGCTCTGCGGGCGACACCTCGCGCCAGGCGCTCGAAGGTATCGCGCATTTCCTGGAGCAGCAGGGGTGCGAAGTGGCCCTGGAGGCCGAGACCGCCAGCAACATGGGCCTGGCCCACTACCCAGCGCTGACTGTAGACGAGATAGGCACCCGGTGCGACCTGGGCCTGGTCGTGGGCGGTGACGGCACCATGCTGGGCATCGGCCGCCGGCTGGCGCGCTTCGGCACACCGCTGATCGGCATCAACCAGGGGCGCCTGGGGTTCATCACCGACATTCCTTTCGATGCCTACCAGGCCACGCTGGCCCCCATGCTGCGGGGCGAGTACGAGGAGGACCTGAGGCCATTGATGCACGCCAGGGTGGTGCGCGATGAACGGGTGGTGTTCGAGGCCCTGGCGATGAACGACGTTGTCGTCAACCGGGGGGCCACATCGGGCATGGTGGAGCTGCGTGTGGAGGTGGGTGGCCGCTTCGTGGCCAACCAGCGGGCCGACGGTCTCATCATTGCATCCCCCACGGGCTCGACGGCGTATTCGCTGTCTGCCGGCGGACCGATGCTCCACCCCTCCATTCCGGGCTGGGTGCTCGTGCCCATTGCGCCCCATACCTTGTCCAACCGGCCCATCGTGCTGTCGGATGCCACCGAGGTGGCCGTCGAGGTGGTCAGCGGCCGGGACGTCAGCGCCAACTTCGACATGCAGTCGCTGGCATCGCTGCTGCACGGCGACCGCATCTTGGTCAAACGCTCGGAGCACTGCGTGCGGTTTCTGCATCCGTTGGGCTGGAACTACTTTGCCACCCTGCGCAAGAAGCTGCGCTGGAACGAAGGGGGCTCCTGACCATGGCGCTGCGACGCATCACCCTGCGTGACTTTGTCATCGTGGAGTCGCTGGAGCTGGAGCTCAGCCCCGGGTTCACGGTGCTGACCGGTGAGACCGGTGCAGGCAAGTCCATACTGATCGACGCGCTGCAACTGGTGCTGGGCTCGCGCGCAGATGCCGGCACGGTGCGAGAGGGCGCCACCAAGGCAGACCTTTGCGCCGAGTTCGACAACCCCGCCCATATCGCGCCCTGGCTGGAAGATGCTGGTTTCGAGACCGATGGGCCGTTGCTCTTGCGCCGCACCATCGATGTCCAGGGCAAGAGCCGCGCCTGGATCAACGGCACGCCCGCCACGGCGGCGCAGTTGCGCGCCCTCGGAGACTTGCTGCTGGACATCCACGGCCAACACGCCTGGCAGAGCCTGACCCGGCCCGACTCCGTGCGCGGCTTGCTGGATGCGTTTGCAGGCCTCAGCAGCGACGACACGTCAGCGCGCTGGACACGGTGGCGCGCCGACCAGAAGACCTTGGAGCAGGCCCGCCAGTCCCAAGCCAATTTGCAGCAGGAGCGCGAACGCCTGCAGTGGCAGATCGGCGAGGTGGACAAGCTCGCGCCCGCCGATGGCGAATGGGAAGAACTCGACGCCCAGCACAAGCGTCTGTCGCATGCCCAGGCACTGCTGGACGGTGCCGAAGGCGCACTGCATGCATTGCAGGACGACGATGCGGGCGCACTCGCCGGCATCGGCCGCGCGCACGCCCTGCTGCACGCGCAGGAACACATCGAGCCCGAGTTCGCAAGCCTTGCCGACATCCTGGCCTCGAGCCTCGCCCAGGCGAGCGACGTGGCCCATTCGCTGCAGCTGTATCTGCGGCACGCTGAAATCGACCCGCAGCGTCTGGCAGAGCTCGACGCCCGCATTTCGCAGTGGATGACGCTCGCACGCCGGTACAAGCGCACGCCCACCGAGCTGCCCGCCCTGCTCAGGGGTTGGAAGGGCGAAATGCAGCAGCTGGATGCGGCAACCGATCTGGAACGCCTGGAAGCAGCCGAGGCCGCCAGCGCCAAGGCCTACCAGGCGGCGGCCCGCGCCCTGTCGCTGGGGCGGGCCAAGGCGGCTCCCAAGCTGTCCCTGGCCATTACCCAGGCCATGCAGGGACTGGGCATGGAAGGCGGCAAGTTCGAAGTCTCCGTGAGCAAATCGGCAGAGCCTTCGTCCCACGGCATCGACGATGTGGTGTTTCTGGTGGCGGGGCACCCCGGCATGACGCCCAAGCCCATCGGCAAGGTGGCCTCGGGCGGGGAGCTGTCGCGGATCTCGCTGGCGATCTCCGTGACGACCAGTGAACTCGGGTTGGCACCCACGCTGATTTTTGATGAGGTGGATTCGGGTGTGGGCGGGGCCGTGGCCGAAACCGTGGGCCGGCTCATGCAGCAACTGGGCAGCGATCGCCAGGTGCTGGCCGTCACCCACCTGCCGCAGGTGGCTGCCTGCGCTCACCACCACCTCAAGGTCGCCAAGCGCAAGAGCCCGGACGGAACGACGAGCTCGGTGGTCGCCGTGCAGGGCAAAACCCGTGTGGCGGAGATTGCGCGCATGCTCGGGGGTGAAAAATCCACCGATGCATCCCTGAATCACGCCCGCGAGATGCTGGACCTGGCAAGCGCCGCAGCGCCCCAGGAAAGGGCCCGCTGATGGCGCTGGAAATCGTCCTGATCACCGGCATGTCCGGCTCCGGCAAGTCCGTGGCCCTGCACGCGCTGGAAGACGCCGGGTATTACTGCGTCGACAACCTGCCCCCGGAGCTGCTCCCCGCCTTCGTCGCGCTGGAGCACCGCCACCACGGCAACCGCCTGGCCATCGCCATGGATGTGCGCAGCGCCACGTCGTTGCACCAGGTCCCGCAGGAGCTCAACCGGCTGCGCAGCGAGGGCGTGTCGGTGCAATCCATCTTTCTGGACGCCACCATCGACACGCTGGTGCGGCGCTTTTCGGAGACGCGGCGCCGCCACCCGCTGTCGCATGCCGACTTGCAGCAGGGCCGCAAGGCGCTGGTGCAGATCATCGAAGAGGAGCGCGAGCTTCTGGCCGCGTTGCGCGACCAGTCGCATGTCATCGACACCAGCACCATCCGGTCGTCGCAGCTGCAAAGCTACGTCAAGGGGTTGATGACCACGACACACGGCCAGCTGACCCTGGTCTTTCAGTCCTTTGCATTCAAGCGCGGCATACCGATGGATGCGGACTATGTGTTTGACGTGCGGATGCTGCCCAACCCGCACTACGAACCTGCGCTGCGCGACCTGACGGGCCTGGATGAGCCTGTCGCGCGCTTCTTGCGCCAGCAGACGGAGGTCTCGCTGATGCAGGCGCACATCGAGCAGTTCCTGGCCCATTGGCTGGAGTTCCTGGACCGCAACCACCGCAGCTATGTGACGGTGGCCATCGGCTGCACCGGGGGCCAGCACCGCTCCGTGTACCTGGTGGAACGGCTCGCGGAGATGTTCAGCGACCGATGGACTGCCCTGCGCAGGCACCGTGAGCTGGATGGCCGCTGAAACGCAGCGCCGCGGGCCTCCTCACACCAGCCCTGACCTCACCACAACGACGCTTGGGTCGTGTCCAGCAGTTTGCGAATGGGCGCGGGCAGACCGATAGAACTCCATTGGCCGGCGCCCAGCCATTCGCCGTCTTCCGTCGGCTGGGCTGCGGCCACGCCAGTGACCAGCACGGGATGCAGGTGAAGGTCGCGGTGCGTCAGCACATGGACAAACGGCTGCAACTCCTGCACCGACTGGCCGGAGGCAGACGGCAAGGTTTCCACACACCGGTGCAACGACGCGCTGTCTTCAAAAATGGGGACGCAGTGCATGCCCGCCCATATGCCCGTGCCAGGACGCCGTTGCAGCCATACCTGCCCTTGCGGGTTCCTGAGCACCAGCAATTGCCAGGACTCCGAGCGGCGCGAGAGCTTGCGCGTCTTGACCGGATAGCGCTCCGGGTCACCCTTCTTGAACGCGACACAGCTGTGGTTCAGCGGGCACAGCTCACAGCGCGGCGCCCGGGGCACGCACACCGTGGCCCCCAGGTCCATCAACCCCTGCGTGTAGCGGGGCATGGCGTTTTCAAGATCGTGCACCGGGAGCAGCGCCTGCGCATGCTCCCACAGCACCTTCTCATTGCGGGCCGACGCCAGATCCGCGTCGAACCCCAACAGCCGGGTCAGCACCCTGCGCACGTTGGCATCCAGGATCGGAACCCGCTGCGAAAAGCAGAAGGCAGCGATGGCGCCAGCCGTGGATCGGCCGATGCCAGGCAAGGTGGCCAGCACTTCCGCCGAGCGGGGAAACGCCCCGCCATGCTCCGACACCACCTGCTGCGCACAGCGGTGCAGGTTGCGGGCGCGGGTGTAGTAGCCCAGGCCGCTCCACAGGCCCATGACTTCGTCCTGGGGCGCAGCAGCCAATGCCGCCACATCAGGAAAGCGGGCCAGGAAACGCGCGTAGTAGTCCAGCACCGTGCTGACCTGCGTCTGCTGCAGCATGATCTCCGACAGCCACACCCGGTAGGGGTCGCGGGTCTGCTGCCAGGGTAGATGATTGCGGCCACTGGCCATCTGCCAGGCCACCACACGCTCGGCGACGCTGCCGCCCATTGCCTCACTCATGCCGATAGGAGTTGCTTGTCGGCATCCAGGGTTTCAACGGCAGGAGGCGCGACCAGCTTGGAGGTCAA
Source organism: Acidovorax sp. Leaf191 (assembly GCF_001424425.1). Lineage (GTDB taxonomy): Bacteria > Pseudomonadota > Gammaproteobacteria > Burkholderiales > Burkholderiaceae_C > Acidovorax. Next base: position 399,606 of record NZ_LMPT01000012.1, on the reverse strand, counting down.
CTCGTGGAGCTTTTGCTCCAGTTGGCCCAGCTCTTCTTCGCCGGCTTCGATCTCGGAAATGCGCTCGACCAAGCCGCTCGCAGCCTGCTGTATGCGGTCGACTGCCTCCATGCGGCGGGCGAAGCTGCGGCGGCGCTCGCGCAGTTGGGCATCCAGCTGCGCGGTGGCCGACTTGCTCCACAGTTCCAGGTCATTGGCTGCGGACTCATAGACCGTGCGCAAACGCATGGCCAGCGCGCGCACCAATCGCTCTGCAAATTCGGGCTGCGCCAGCTTCAGCGCATTGCCCATGCCCAGGTACTGCAGGTGGCTCTGCTCGATCTGGTGAAGATCGTGCGTGAAGTGCTCCAGCTGCGGCGGCGGCGGCACCTGCAGCGAAAATCCGAATTCGGCATTCAGTTGCCGGAAGGTTCCGCCCAGCATGGCCTGGATCTCGGTGCCGGACGCCTGCGCCTTGTCCATGGTGCTGCGCAGCTTGTCAAAGGTCTGGACGTAGATCTTCTTGACGCCCAGCTTGAGCCCTTTTTGCTGCAGCGTCTGTGCCAGCTCGGCCAACTCGCCCTTGAGCGACTTCGCACCCAGTTGCTGGAACACGTCGCGCAGCAGCTTGAGGTGCACGGCCCGCACGGCCTGGATCTTGGAGGTGCTCAGGTCGAATTCGCGCTGCTCCTGCTCGATACGCTGGCGCATCGACTCGATCACCGACGCGTTCTTGCCGCGCAGGCTGCGCAGCTCGGCCATCTGGTCATCCAGGTCGCGCCGGCGGATGTTGATGACCCGCGACGTCTCGGTGCGCAGATTGGCCACGCCATGGGCCACGGCCGACCGCAAGATGGATTGCCGCTGGCCCATGATGCCCTTGGCCAGGGCCTCCTCCAGCACGGGAAGGCCGCTGGTTTCCAGCAACACGTCGTCGGCCGTGATCTTGGCCACCAGGCCCTTTTGTGCGGAGACTGGCACCACCCTTTCCAGCGGCACACCGAGCATCTCGGCAGACGTCTGGCACTGGCGTTCTATCTGGGCCTGCACCTGCTCGGCGGAATTGAGCGTGTCCCACAGGGTGTCGATCTTGTTGAGGACCACCAGGCGGGCGTCCATGCTGTCGGCAGAGATGGCCAGGTGCTCGCGCCAGATCGACAGATCGGACCGCGTCACGCCGGTGTCCGCACTCAGGATGAACACCACCGCATGGGCCTGGGGAATCAGGTTGACGGTCAGCTCTGGCTCGGCGCCCACGGCATTCAAACCCGGCGTATCGAGGATGACCAGGCCCTGCTTGAGCAGCGGATGCGGAATATTGATGATGGCGTGCCGCCACATGGGCACTTCCACCATACCGTGCGAGTCCGGGACGGGGTTCTCGTCGACCAGGTCGTCGTGCCAGAAACCCAGCGCCCGGGCGTTGTCCAGGCTGACCTTGCGCACTTCGGCCACTTTTTCCAGGGCCTTCGCAATCTGGTCGGCATTGCCGACATCGAGCCGGATCTCGTGCCAACGTTCAGGCTTCATGCGCCATTCCGCCAAACTCTGCATCTGCAGGCGGGTTTCGATGGGCAGCAACCGCAGGCTGGGGACCACGCTCGCGTCGTAGCCAAGCTCGGTGGGGCACATGGTGGTGCGCCCGGCGCTGGCCGGCATGATGCGGCGACCGTAGTCAGCAAAGAAGATGGCGTTGATCAGCTCCGACTTGCCACGCGAGAACTCCGCGACAAAAGCCACCATGACCTTGTCGCTGCGAACCTGTTCTTCCAGCCTGTGCAGGCGCTCGCGCACTGCCGAGTCCATGAGGTCATGCGAAGACATCCAGTCGCCCAGCCGCTTGAGCTGCTGGGCGAATTCACGTCTCCAGACGCCATGCTGGTCGAACTGTTCGTTGAATGAGGGTCCCACTGTGCTCCCGGAGATATCTAGGTATGGCCTGCGAGGCAGGCATGCACAAAATATAGCATTGACCGCCCACAGACTGTGCTGAAAAGCAAAGTTCGCTCCACACCGCCGTCAGGTGCGTTGGCATTGCGCGCAGAAGTAAGTGCTTCGCTGACCCTGGCGCAGCAGCCGGATGGGGGTGCTGCAAACATGGCAGGGCGCACCTTCGCGCCCGTAGACATTGGCCTGCGTCTGGAAGTGTCCGGCCATGCCGTCGGCACTGGAGAAATCGCGCAGCGTGCTGCCCCCCATTTCCACCGCCCGGGCCAGCACGGCCACGATGGCCTCGTGCAACTTGCGCACCCGGGCCGGGCCGATGCGCGACGCCACCGTGGTCGGGCGGATACCCGCCAGAAAAAGCACCTCGGAAGCATAGATATTGCCCACCCCCACCACCAGCTTGCCGCCCAGCAGCAACTGCTTGATGGGCGTGCGGCTCTTTTTCAGCCCGGCTTGAAACGTGGCCAGAGAAAAGGAATCCGACAACGGTTCCATGCCCAGCGCATCGAGCAGCTTGACCGCGACCGGATCCTGCTCGCCGTGGGTGTAGACCACCGCGCCGAAGCGCCGCGGATCATGCAGCCGTAGCGTCCCGTGGCTGGTGGCCATGTCGAAATGGTCGTGCACGCCTGGCGGAGGAAGGCCATGGCCAAAGCGCAAGCTGCCTGACATGCCCAGGTGCAGCAGCAGCAGGCCCCGGCTGGTATCTGCCAATAGATATTTGCCCCGCCGGCGCAGACCCAGCACCTGCTGCCCCACCAGATCCCCGGGGTCACACCCGAGCGGCCACCGCAGCGGCTTGCCCATCGCAACACCTTCGATGTTCGCCCCGGCAATGGCCGCCGCAAAACTGCGGCGCGTGACTTCCACTTCGGGCAACTCAGGCATAGAACGCGACCTACATCGGGTTAACGGGCATGGATTATTATGACCCGATGGTGTTATTTCACAGATTTCGGACCACCGCCCTGGCAACAGCGATCTCGGTTGCGGCTTGTTCAGCGTATGCGCAATCGCCGGGTGCCAACACCCCGCCTGCGCCTGCCGACGAGCCCGTGGTCTCTAACCCCGCGCTCGACGCGGAACTGTTCTACGAAATCCTGTTGGGCGAGGTGAGCGCCCGCACCGGAGACCCGGGTGCCGGGTACGCCTTCATGCTCGAAGCGGCCCGCCGCAGTGCCGACGGCCAGCTGTACCAGCGCGCAGCCGACATCGCGCTGCAATCCCGCTCGGGCGAATACGCATTGGCAGCCGCGCAGGCCTGGAAAGAAGCCCTGCCCCAGTCGCGCGAGGCCAACCGCTACGTGCTCCAGATCCTGGTCGCCCTGAACCGCATTGGCGAAACCCCGGACCTCCTGCGCCTGGAGCTGGCTCTGTCGCCACCCCGCAGCAAGGCGGCCATGCTGTCGGCCCTGCCCCAGGTGTATGGGCGCGCCAGCGACAAGGCGCTGGCCGCCAAGGTCGTCGAAGCGGCGCTCGTCAACGAACTCACGAATCCTGCCACCGGTCCGGTGGCATGGGTTTCATTGGGCCGCCTGCGGCTGGCCGCAGGCGACAAGGCCGGCGCCCTGGAAGCCGCCCGCAAGGCCCAGGCCCTGGACGTGGGCAGCGAGAGCTCGGCGCAACTGGCGCTGGAGCTGATGGACGATGGCAGCCCCGAAGCAGAACCCTTGGTCGTGCAGGCCCTGTCCAAGCAGCCTGTTCCCGAGCTGCGCATGGCCTATGCGCGGGTACTGCTGGGCCAGCAACGCTATGGAGACGCGGCCCGGCAGCTGGAAGCCGCCACCAAGGAAAAGCCCGACCTGGTGGAAGCCTGGCTGGTGCTGGCTACGCTCCACCTGCAGGACAACCGCCTTCCCGCGGCCGAGAACGACCTCAAGCGCTACATGGACCTGCTGTCCTCGCTGGACGATGCTGAGGTGCGCCAGCGCGGCATGACGCAGGCGTACCTGCTGTACGCGCAGATCGCCGAAAAGAAGCAGGACTTCGCCGGGGCCGAGGCATGGCTCAAGCGCATCGACAACGTGGAGGAGGTCTTCAGCGCCCAGATGCGCCGCGCGTCGCTGCTGGCGCGCCAGGGCAAGATCGAGCAGGCCCGCGCCTTGCTGCGCAACCTGCCGGGCACTTCGGCCGACGACAAGCGCATGAAGCTGGCTGCAGAAGTGCAACTGCTGCGCGACCAGCGGCTGTACCAGGAGGCCTACAAGGTCCAGACCGAACTCGTGGCCTTGGCTCCGCAAGACACCGAACTCGTGTACGACCAGGCCATGCTGGCCGAAAAGGCCGGCCAGGTGGACACCATGGAGCGGCTGCTGCGCCAGGTCATCGCCCAGAAGCCGGACCACCACCACGCCTACAACGCGCTGGGCTACTCGCTGGCCGAGCGTGGCCAGCGCCTGCCCGAAGCCAAGCAGCTCATCCTGAAAGCGCTGGAGTTCGCACCCAACGACCCGTTCATTACCGACAGCCTGGGCTGGGTGGAGTTTCGCCTGGGCAACAAGGCCGAAGCCCGCAGGCTGCTGGAAGCCGCCTACAAGGGGCGCCCCGATGTCGAGATCGGCGCGCATCTGGGTGAAGTGCTCTGGAGCCTGGGCGACAAGGACGCCGCCCTGAAGGTCTGGACGGAGAGCAAGCGCGTGAGCCCCGACAACGAAACACTGAAGGAAACCCTGGCGCGCCTGGGAGTGAAGCTTTGATGCGCGGCTGGTACGGTGCCACGCTGCCGTCGGCGGCTGCCGCAACGCAAATCCACGGTGTGACCACAGGCTGGCGTCTGCTGCTGGCCATCTGCGCCATGTGGCTGGCCGGATGTGCACAACCCTTGCCCAAGGCGGCGACCGATGAGAACACCTGGAGCGGCCGCCTGGCATTGCAGGTCGAGGGCCAGGACTCGCAGTCGTTTTCTGCCATGTTCGAGCTGCGGGGCAATGCCCAAGTGGGCGGGCTGGTGCTGCTCAGCCCGCTGGGCAACCGGCTTGCGCAGCTGGACTGGAAGGACGGCCACGCCCAGTTGGTGAGCTCGCAGGAAACCCGCACCTCCGACTCGCTCGACATGCTGCTGCAGGAAGTGACCGGCACGCGCATTCCGGTGACGGCATTGTTCAGCTGGCTGCAGGGCAACCAGGCCACTGCACCCGGTTGGCGCGCCGATCTGTCGGGGGTTGCCGATGGCCGCCTGGTCGCGCACCGGGACGACCCGCAGCCCCAGGCCACACTCCGCGTTGCACTGACCCGTTGATCTGCGCGCGGCGCACGCCCCTTGCCCGCCCCCCGTTTTTTTGTTCATGCAAGCCCTCTACGACGTGCCGGCTCCGGCCAAGCTCAATCTTTTTCTGCACATCACGGGCCGGCGTGACGACGGCTATCACCTGCTGCAGTCGGTGTTCATGCTGGTGGACTGGTGCGACACCCTGCACTTCGAACTCCGCGGCACCGGCCCGGAGATCACGCGCGAAGATCTGGGACCCGCCTTGCCCGACGTGGACCTGACGATCCGTGCAGCCCGCGCCCTGCAGGCGGCCACGGGCTGCACACAGGGCGCGCACATTGCCGTGGGCAAGAGCATCCCCGCGCAGGCAGGCATGGGCGGCGGCTCCTCCGACGCTGCCACGACGCTGCTGGCCCTCAATCGGCTGTGGGGCCTGCACCTGCCGCGCGCTGCGCTGGAAAAGATCGGCATCGCGCTCGGCGCAGACATTCCATTTTTTTTACGCGGCCGTAACGCTTTTGTGGAGGGAATTGGTGAGACAATCACGCCGCTTGAGAAAGTGCACCAGCTGCCACCCGCAAGCTTCGCGATCGTGAAGCCTGCAGCAGGCCTGGAGACAAAATTAATTTTTTCGTCGCCAAGTTTGAAACGTGATTCAGATAGTGCTACAATCTTAGGCTTTGCTGCAGCACACTTTGACTTCGGTCGAAATGACTTGCAGCCCGTTGCTCAGGCTCTTTGCCCGCAAGTTACCGAAGCCCTCGAATGGCTCAGGTCACGCGGATTACAAGGCAGGATGACAGGCTCAGGCAGTGCGGTGTTTGCGCAAATGTCTCATGCAGTTGATCTGGATGGAGCCCCCCAGGGCTGGCAGGTCAAGGCATGTGAAAATCTGATGATTCACCCTCTTGCGGGTTGGGCATCAGACGAGAATTAAGGTTGGTTGCCTTCGGCAATTGACCTGTGTAGGGGAGTCGCCAAGCTGGTTAAGGCACCGGATTTTGATTCCGGCATGCGAAGGTTCGAATCCTTCTTCCCCTGCCAAATATCTTCTCGCATACGGGCATTATTTTCAGACTGCTGGGACTCTCATGCAAGCCAACCACCCCGACTTCATGGTTTTCACCGGCAATGCCAATCCTGGCATGGCAGCTGAAATCGCCCAGCACCTGGGTACCACCCTGGGCGCTGCCGATGTGGGTCGTTTCTCCGACGGTGAAGTCACCGTTGAAATCAAGCAGAACGTGCGTGCACGCGATGTTTTCGTGGTGCAGTCCACTTGCGCGCCCACCAACGAAAACCTCATGGAGCTGCTGATCATGGTGGATGCGCTCAAGCGCGCATCGGCTGAACGCATCAGCGCCGTGATCCCCTACTTCGGTTATGCACGGCAAGACCGCCGCCCCCGCTCCAGCCGCGTGCCGATCACGGCCAAGGTGGTGGCCAACATGCTGCAGACCGTGGGCGTGGCCCGCGTGCTGACCATGGACCTGCATGCCGACCAGATTCAGGGCTTCTTCGACATTCCGGTCGACAACATCTATGCCTCCCCCGTTCTGCTGGGCGACCTGCGCCAGAAGAACTACGAGGACCTGATCGTCGTGTCCCCCGACGTGGGCGGCGTGGTGCGTGCCCGTGCGCTGGCCAAGCAGCTCAACTGCGACCTGGCCATCATCGACAAGCGACGCCCCAAGGCCAACGTGTCCGAAGTCATGCACGTGATCGGCGAAATCGAAGGCCGCAACTGCGTGATCATGGACGACATGATCGACACCGCCGGCACGCTGGTGAAGGCGGCCGAGGTGCTCAAGGAGCGCGGCGCCAAGAAGGTGTACGCCTATTGCACGCACCCCATTTTTTCGGGCCCTGCCATTGAACGCATCGCCAAGGGCTCGGCCCTCGATGAAGTGGTAGTGACCAACACCATCCCCCTGAGCGACAACGCCAAGGGATGCACCAAGATTCGCCAACTCTCCGTGGCCCCGCTGATCGCCGAGACGATCCAGCGCATTGCCAAGGGCGAGTCGGTGATGAGCCTGTTCTCGGACCAAGAGAACCTGTTCTGATCCAGTTCCTTCGGGAGCACGGCAGCAGCGGTTCTGCACGCAAGCCTCCCTTGGGAGGCTTGTTGCTTGTTTGTTCGGGAACAACTTGCAGGCTTGTGGCATGTGGCCTCAAGCCTTTTTAAAACAGAGGATGACTGGTCGCGGTCGCCTCTTATCAGGAGCTAAATATGAACTTCGTCGCTTTTGAGCGCGCCAAGCAGGGCACGGGTGCGAGCCGCCGTCTCCGCATTTCGGGCAAGACCCCCGGCATCGTGTACGGTGGTGCCACGGAACCCCAACTGATCGAGATCGACCACAACGCACTGTGGCACGCCCTCAAGAAGGAAGCATTCCACTCCAGCGTGCTGGACATGGAAGTGGCCGGCAAGACCGCCAAGGTCCTGCTGCGCGACGTGCAATACCACCCCTACAAGCAACTCGTGCTGCACATCGACTTCCAGCGCGTGGACGAGAAGACCAAGCTGCACATGAAGGTGCCACTGCACTTCAGCGGCGCTGAAGAGTCCAACGCCGTCAAGGTCGACAAGTGCATGGTCAACCCGATCGTGAACGAACTCGACGTGACCTGCATGCCTTCGGACCTGCCAGAGTTCATCGCTGTGGACCTGTCCAAGCTGGAAAAGGGCTCGTCCCTGACCCTGAAGGACATCAAGCTGCCCAAGGGCGTGACCGCCAAGATCCGCGGCAACCAGACCAACCCCGTGCTGGTGTCGGTGACGCCTCCTGTCGTGGTGGTCGAGACCCCCGCAGAAGCCGCTCCTGCAGCCGACGCCAAGGGCAAGGGCAAGGGCAAGAAGTAATTCTTCGCCCTGCGGTCGACGAAGACCACCGGTCCGGTGGTTTTCTGACAACCCGCACGCACGGCACTACACGGCCCGCCTGTCTCGGCAGGCTGCCCAGCCGCACGACGGCCCACGCAAGTGGGCCGTTTTGCTTGGTACCACCAGCCAACAGAACGCACTGCGCATGGCTTGCACGCGGATGCCGATGCACCACGCCGACGTCGACGCTGACGTCAACGCCCACGCAGCGCGCCGCCATTGACGAACTCCACCGCGACAGCAATAAGCGCCGCCACCGCCGCCTGCCATGTACCGGGCCGGGGGGCATGGACGCACACGGCACCGTGCAGCGACGGGTCTGCCGACTGCCCCGCGCCGCGTCGCACCGCACTTCAACACCCGGATAATCGAGCAGATGATCAAGCTGTTTGTAGGCCTTGGAAACCCGGGCCCCGACTACGAAGCCACCCGCCACAACGCGGGCTTCTGGTGGATTGACGCCCTGGCGCGCGACCTCAAGGCCACCCTGGTGCCCGAGCGCAGCTACCACGGGCTGATGGCGCGCACCACGGTGCACGGCCAGAACGTCTGGCTGCTGCAGCCCCAGACCTTCATGAACCTGTCGGGCAAGTCCGTCGCATCGCTCGCTCGGTTCTTCAAGATCCTGCCCGAAGAGATCCTGGTCGTGCACGACGAGCTCGACATCCCGCCCGGCCAGGTCAAGCTCAAGCGCGGCGGCAGCCACGCAGGCCACAACGGCCTGCGCGACATCCACGGCCAGCTGGGCTCGCCCGACTATTGGCGCCTGCGCATCGGCATCGGGCATCCGGGCGTGAAAAGCGAAGTGGCCAGCTGGGTGCTCAAGAAACCCGCACCCGACCAGCGCGTGCTGATCGAAGACAGCATCGTCCACTCGCTCAAGGCCTACCCGGCAATGCTGGCCGGCGAGATGGACAAGGCCACCTTGCTCATCCACACCACCAAGCCGCCCCGGCCCAAGCCCCCGCGGCCTGCCGATTGAGCGCGGTGCCCGTGGCGGCCATGGGTCGGCGCGATACGCCGGCGTGACGCACCACATTGGATACGCTGCGTGCACCCATCACGCACCCATCACGCACCAGATGCGCCACCGCACGAAGCGGCGAGAAGCTGCTGCGGATGGACCGACGCGCCAGGAGACCGGATCGCTGAGCACCGGCTCGCCAGAGCGCTACTCTTTTCATAGCTGCCTGCGCTTGCTGGACAAGCGGTAGCAGCCAAAAAGATCCAAAACTCAGGGCAGCATCAAGACCACATCAGCGCCCTCAGCACCATCAGGACGACGCAGAGGCCTGCAGCCGCTGGAACTTCTGCCACAAGGTCTCGCGGGTCTCGACATGCTGGGGGCTCACCGGGATGCAGGCCACGGGGCAGACCTGCACGCACTGCGGTTCGTCAAAATGCCCCACGCATTCCGTGCACTTGTGGGGGTCGATCTCGTAGATCTCCTGCCCCAGGTAAATCGCCTGGTTGGGGCATTCGGGCTCGCACACATCGCAATTGATGCACTCGTCGGTGATCATCAGCGCCATACTGCCTCCTGCGCGCCGACGGACCCGACGCGGGGGATGACGATGGCATACAACGGCAGTGCGGTTTTCATAGCCCGTATTATCCCGTGCCGGTGGCATGTGCCTTGCATGCCACACCGCAACCCAACACCGCCGACGGGGATGTTTTTACCGTTATGCTGTGTATACACATTAATTTTGACGCGCCTGCGTAGCCACCCCTCCATCACGCTTGCCTCCCATGGGTCTGTTTTTTCTCAAGCGGTTCATCACGCTCCTGGCCACGCTGATCGGCGCCTCCATCGTCGTCTTCCTGGTGCTGGAGATCCTGCCGGGCAACGCGGCGCAGATGCTCATGGGGCCCGATGCCTCGCCCGATGCCGTGGCCGCGCTGGCCACCAAGCTCGGCCTCGACCAGCCGGCCACGCAGCGCTACTGGGAGTGGATCAGCGGCCTGGTGGTGGGCGACATGGGCAACAGCTACGCCTACAGCACGCCTGTGCTCGAGCTGGTGCTCGAACGCCTGGCCCTGACGGTGCCGCTGGCGCTGATGGCCATGGTGATCACCACCGTGCTGGCCCTCATTGCAGGCGTGTATGCGGCCTCGCGCCACAACAAGGTGGGCGACGTGGGCGTGATGGGCCTGGCGCAGATCGGTATCGCCATCCCCAACTTCTGGTTTGCCATCCTTTTGATCCTGCTGTTCTCGGTCAAGCTGCAGTGGTTCTCGGCCGGGGGCTTTCCGGGCTGGACGGAAGACGCCGGCGGCGGCCCGCTCGAGGCCCTGAAGGCGCTGCTGCTGCCCGCCATCGCGCTGGCCGTGGTTCAGGCGGCCATCCTGGCGCGTATCACGCGCTCGGCCGTGCTCGAGGTGCTGCGCGAGGACTTCGTGCGCACCGCGCGTGCCAAAGGGCTGTCGCAGCGTGCCGCGCTCTGGGGCCACGTGCTGCGCAACGCCATGATCCCGGTGATCACCGTGATGGGGCTGCAGTTCGCCAACCTGCTGGCGGGCACCATCGTGGTGGAGAACGTGTTCTACCTGCCGGGCCTGGGCCGGCTGATCTTCCAGTCCATCTCCAACCGTGACCTCATCGTGGTGCGCAACTGCGTGATGCTGCTCGCCACCATGGTGGTCATCGTCAACTTCGTCGTGGACATCCTGTACGCCGTGATCGACCCGCGCGTGAAGGCCTCCGACATCTGATCCCCCATGAGCGCCGTCATCTCCCCCTCCCCTTCCGCCACTGCAGCTCCCGGCTGGCTGCACCGCGCGCTGCGCCACCGCAGCTTCGTGATCGGTGCCGTGCTGTCGCTGCTGCTCCTGCTGGCCGCAGCGCTGTCGCTGGCCTGGACGCCCTGGTCTCCCTACGAGATGGACCTGGCCTCCAAGCTCCAGCCCCCCAACGGCAAGCACTGGCTGGGCACGGATGCGTTCGGTCGCGACGTGGCGTCGCTGCTGCTGGTGGGGGCGCGCAATTCCATCCTGGTGGGCGTGATCGCCGTGGGCATCGGCCTGACCATCGGCACGGCGCTGGGCCTGCTGGCCGCGGCCAAGCGGGGCTGGGTCGAAGAACTCATCATGCGGCTGGCCGACTTCACCTTCGCGTTTCCTGCCATTCTCTCGGCCATCATGATGACGGCGGTGTTTGGCGCCGGCATCGTCAACTCCATCATCGCCATCGGCATCTTCAACATCCCGACGTTTGCGCGCGTCACCCGCGCATCGGCCAATGCAGTGTGGTCGCGCGAATACATCATGGCCTCGCGCGCCTGCGGCAAGGGCGCCTGGCGCATCACCATCGAGCACGTGCTGCCCAACATTCTGTCGGTGCTGATCGTGCAGGCCACCATCCAGTTCGCCATCGCCATCCTGGCCGAGGCCGCCCTGTCGTACCTGGGCCTGGGCACGCAGCCGCCCCAGCCCTCGTGGGGCCGCATGCTCAGCGAGGCCCAGACGCTGATGTTCCAGGCGCCTCTGCTCGCCGTGTGGCCTGGTGTCGCGATCGCCATGGCGGTGCTGGGCCTGAACCTGTTGGGCGACGGCCTGCGCGACCTGCTGGATCCACGCCTGGCGAGGAAGAGATGACACCCCCTGAGTCGCTTCGCGCCTTCCCCCTCTCCCGCATTGCTACGCAATGCGGGAGGGGGACGCCCCCAGTGCGGCGGGGCGGCCCTTGCACGGGGGCACTGGTCTCGCGCATGCCTTTGCATCGGCCGCGTCCGGCACGATAGACAGCTGAAAAAAACTCTGCGAACGATGAAGACCTGTTGCCATGCCCTTGCTTGAAGTCTCCAACCTCCGCATCCGCCTGCAGACCCACCGCGGTCCGGCCGATGCCGTGCGCGGCGTGAGCTTTTCGCTGGCGCGCGGCGAAACCCTGGGCCTGATCGGTGAATCGGGCTGCGGCAAGTCCATCACCGCCATGTCGCTCATGGGCCTGCTGCCCGACAGCGCGCAGGTCACGGGCAGCATCCGCTTCGACGGCGAAGAGCTCGTGGGCCGCACCGATGCGCAGATGTGCAAGATGCGCGGCAACCGCATCGGCATGGTGTTCCAGGAGCCCATGACGGCCCTGAACCCGGTGCACACCATCGGCCGCCAGGTGGCCGAGCCGCTGCGCCTGCACCGCGGCATGGGCGCGGCCGATGCCCGCAAGGAAGCCATTTCGCTGCTGGACCGCGTGGGCATCCCGAACGCCGCGCAGCGCTTCGATGCCTATCCGCACCAGTTCTCGGGCGGGCAGCGCCAGCGCATCACCATCGCCATGGCCCTGGCCTGCGGACCCGATCTGCTGATCGCCGACGAGCCCACCACCGCGCTCGATGTGACCATCCAGCAGCAGATCCTGGACCTCATCAGCGACCTGGTGGCCGAGCGCAACATGGCACTGATCCTCATCTCGCACGACCTCGGGGTGATCTCGCAGAACGTGGACCGCATGATGGTGATGTACGGCGGCAGCGTCGTCGAGAGCGGCTCCACGGCGTCCGTCTTCTCCGCGATGACCCATCCCTACACCCGCGGCCTGTTCGCTGCACGGCCCCACCTGGGCGCGGTGCATGCACCGGGCCAGCGCCCGCGGCTGTCCACCATTCCCGGCACGGTGCCCGAGCTGGTGGACCTGCCCGCCGGCTGCCCGTTTGCCGGCCGCTGCAGCTACACCATCGACGCCTGCCACCACGAGCAGCCGGCCCCCACACTGGTGTCCACCGATGCCGACGGCGACCACGTCGTGCGCTGCATCCGCCGCGAGGCCATTGCCGCGGCACTGAGCGCCGAGGCCGTCCAGGTCGTGGAGGTGGCCGCATGAACCACGCCATCGCTTCCTCCATGCAGGGCACCTCCGCAGCGCTGCCCGACGGCGCACTGCTGCAGGTCCAGGACCTCGTGCGTGAATACACGCTGCCGCGCGAACATCTGTTTCGCCCACCGGGCACGGTGAAGGCGCTCAACGGCGTGAGCTTTTCGGTCGCCCCCGGGCGCAGCCTGGGCATCGTGGGCGAATCGGGCTCGGGCAAATCCACGCTCGCGCGCCTGGTGATGGCGCTGGACGCACCCACCTCGGGCACGGTGCACCTGCTGGGCCGCAACCTGCACCAGCTGCCCACGGCCGAATTGCGCGAGGCCCGGCGCGACTTCCAGATGGTGTTCCAGGACCCGTACGGATCGCTGGACCCGCGCCAGACGGTCGAGCGCATCGTGACCGAGCCGCTGCAGGCGCAGGGCCAGACCAGCCGCGCCGAGCAGCGCGAGCAGGCCGCCCAGGTGCTGTCGCAGGTGGGCCTGCGCACCAACGACCTGGGCAAATACCCGCACGAGTTTTCGGGCGGCCAGCGCCAGCGCATCGCCATCGCCCGCGCCCTCATCACCCGCCCGCGCCTCATCGTGGCGGACGAGCCCGTGAGCGCGCTCGATGTGTCTGTGCAGGCCCAGGTGCTCAACCTCATGCAGGACCTGCAGCACGAGTTCGGCATCACCTACATGCTGATCAGCCACGACCTCGCGGTGGTCAACCACCTGTGCGACGAAGTGGTGGTGCTGTACCAGGGCCGCATCGTCGAGCGCGGCTCGCCGGCCGAACTGTTCCGCAACGCGCAGCACCCCTACACGCAGTCGCTGGTGGGTGCCGTGCCGCAGGTGCAGCCCGGCCGCGCCCGCGCGCGGCGCGCGGCGGCAGCCGCACAAGCCACCGCGAAAACCGCATAACCACATGCACACGTGATGGTGTAAAAAGCTTTTGTGGGCCCCGGTAACCATTTGCACCGGGCCCGTCCTCTGGTTTTTTGTCAGGTCTTTTGTCTGGAGTATCCGAACATGCTGAACCGCCGTACCGTCCTTGCCACCGGCGCCATCGCCGCAGTGCCCCTGTCCACCCCGCTCGGCGCGCTGGCGCAGAGCCGCAAAGATGCGGTCACGCTGGCCATGACGCTGGAGCCGCCGGGCCTGGACCCGACCGCCGGCGCGGCATCTGCCATCGGCGAGATCGTCCAGTACAACATCTTCGAGACGCTCACCAAGATCAATGCCGACGGCAGCGTCTCGCCCCTGCTGGCCGAGAGCTGGGAAGTCTCGCCCGACCTCAAGACCTACACCTTCAAGCTGCGCCGTGGCGTGAAGTTCCAGAACGGCGAGCCCTTCACCGCCGCCGCCGTGAAGTTCTCGTACGACCGCGCGGGCGGCGAGAAGAGCACCAACAAGGACAAGCGCACCTTCGCCAACCTCACCACGCAGGTGGTGGACGACTTCACCGTCGTGGTGCTGAACAAGGACATCGACCCCGACCTGCTCTTCGTGCTGGGCCAGGCCACCTCCATCATCGTGGAGCCCAAGAGCGCCGACGGCAACGCCAACAAGCCCGTGGGCACCGGCCCCTACCAGCTCAACGCCTGGAACAAGGGCTCGTCCATCGTGCTGACGGCGTGGGAAGGCTTTCGCGACGCCAAGGCGCTCAAGATCAAGCGCGCCACCTTCCGCTTCATCTCCGACCCAGCCGCCCAGGTGGCCGCCCTGCTGGCGGGCGACGTGGATGCGTTCCCGCGCGTCACGCCCCGCAGCGTGCCGCAGTTCAAGTCCAACCCCCGCTTCCAGGTGGTGGTGAGTGGCTCGCGCGCCAAGACCATCCTGGCCATCAACAACGGCAAGAAGCCACTCGATGACTTGCGCGTGCGCCGCGCCATCGCTGCCGCCATCGACCGCAAGGCCGTGATCGAAGGCGCCGCCGACGGCTACGGCGCGCCCATCGGCAGCCACTACGTGCCCGGCGCTTTCGGCTATGTGGACACCACGGGCGTGAACCCGTACGACGTGGAAAAAGCCAAGAAGCTGCTGGCCGAAGCGGGCGTGAAGACGCCGCTGGAGCTGACCGTCACGCTGCCGCCCACGCCGTACGCGCGCCAGGGCGGCGAAGTGATTGCCGCCCAGCTGGCCAAGATCGGCATCGTCGCCAAGCTGCAGAACGTGGAATGGGCGCAGTGGCTCAGCGGCACCTACGGCAGCAAGAACTACGACCTGACGATCATCAGCCACGTCGAGCCGTTCGACCTGGGCAACTTCGCCAAGCCCGACTACTACTGGGCCTACAACTCGCCCAAGTTCAACGAACTGTTCAACCAGATCAAGAACGCCGCCCGCCCCGCCGACCGCTCGCGCCTGCTGGGCGAGGCGCAGCGCCTGCTGGCGCAGGACTCGGTGCACGCGTTCCTGTATTCCAACCAGTGGATCACGGTGGCCAACAAGAACCTCAAGGGCCTGTGGAAAGACATGCCGGTGTTCGTGAACGACATCTCGTCGCTGTCCTGGTCTTGAGATTAAACACCCCCTGAGTCGCTTCGCGCCTTCCCCCTCTCTCGACTCGCTGCGCGAGTCGGGAGGGGGACGCCCCCGGTGCGGCGGGGCGGCCCTTGCACGGGGGCCACTGGCTATGGCCGCGCCAGTTTTGTGGGCTGGGGGCGGCGCGCTGCGCAATGGACCACTAAAACGAGCGGTAGTGAATTGCTCCCAAAACAATAGCTGCTAGCGCTTTACCAGTAAGCGGTAGCAGCCTTTTTTACTTGTAGAACTCCCGACATGACTGCCTTGCACGACCTGCCCGCCCACGAACTCCTGGCCGCCTACCGCCAGCGCACACTCTCTCCGGTGGAGGTCACGCAGGCCGTGCTGGCGCACATCGAGCGCTGGGAGCCCCACATCCAGGCCACCTACCTGCTGCGGCCCGAAGCCGCCCTGGCGCAGGCCCGTGCGTCGGAAGCCCGCTGGCACAAGGGCGAGCCCCAGGGCCTGTTGGATGGCGTGCCCAGCACCATCAAGGAAAACATCGCCACGCAGGACGACCCGACGCCCCTGGGCACCGCAGCCGTGGAACTGGTGGCCGCGTCGGCCGACGCACCACCAGCGGCACGCATGCGCGAATCCGGTGCCGTCATCGTCGCCAAGACCACCATGCCCGACTACGGCATGCTGTCTTCGGGCCTGTCGACCTTCCACCCGCTGTCGCGCAACCCCTGGGACACCACCAAGGGCCCCGGCGGCTCCAGCGCGGGTGGCGGGGCGGCGGCGGCGGCCGGCTAC
Source organism: Acidovorax sp. Leaf191 (assembly GCF_001424425.1). Classification (GTDB taxonomy): domain Bacteria; phylum Pseudomonadota; class Gammaproteobacteria; order Burkholderiales; family Burkholderiaceae_C; genus Acidovorax. The sequence goes on along the minus strand of NZ_LMPT01000012.1, from coordinate 383,506 downwards.
GGCCCGCTGCACATCGGCACCGACATCGGCGGCTCGCTGCGGCTGCCGGCCAGCTGGTGCGGCATCTTCAGCCTCAAGCCCAGCCTGGGCCGCATCCCCATCGACCCACCGTACACCGGCCGCGCCGCCGGCCCGATGACCCGCACCGTGGCCGACGCCGCGCTGATGATGCAGGTGCTCAGCCAGCCCGACGCGCGCGACAGCATGAGCCTGCCCGCGCAGGACATCGCCTGGGGCCAGTTCGACCAGCGGGCCGAGCGCACGCGCGGCCTGCAAGGCTTGAAGATCGGCCTGCTGCTGGACGCCGGATGCGGCCTGCCCGTGGAGCCTGAAGTCAAGGCCGCCATCGAGCGCGCGGCGCGCCTGATGGAGGCCGCGGGCGCCACCATCGTGCCCCTGCAGCCCTTCATGACCCAGGCCATGCTCGACGGCATGGACCACTTCTGGCGCATGCGCTCGCACATCGACCTGCAGGCCCTGCCCGCGGAGCGCCGCGACAAGGTGCTGCCCTATATCCGCACCTGGGCCGACAGCGCGGCCGGCATGAGCGGCACCGAAGTCTTCAACGCCAGCCACCAGTTCCACCTGACGCGCGTGGCCACCGTCAAAGCTTGCAGCGCGTTCGACTACGTGATCTCGCCCGTGGCGCCCATGCCCGCCTTCCAGGCCGAACTACCCTCGCCCACCAACGACCCGCTGCGCCCGCTGGAGCACATCGGCTTCACCGTGCCGTTCAACATGTCCGAGCAGCCCGCGGCGGCGGTCAACTGCGGCTACACGTCCACCGGACTGCCCATCGGGCTGCAGATCGCCGGTGCGCGCTTCGACGACCTGGGCGTGCTGCAGGTGGCGCACGCGTTCGAGCAGATCCGCGACCCGCAGCGCCCCTGGCCGCTGCCGCCAGCAGCGTAGACTGGGACTGAGAACAGGTTCTTACCCTGTGCCTCGCGCGCCGCAGTTGTTGGTACGCTCGGGGGGCACAGGCGCCGGCCGTCCGGCGTGTTCTTTTTCTGCGGCCAGCGCACACCGGGGCCCCAACGCACTACGTCACCACAGCATGGACATCCTCATCATGGCGATCCTCATCGCCACCGGCACCTTCATGCTCAACGCCAAAGAGCAGCGCAAGCGCATCGTGCTGCTGGGCAGCCACCTGGCCAACTACCAGATCGAAAAGCTCATGGAGGCGCTGACCGACGGCTACCTGCGCGCACTGGGCGAAGGCACCGACGAACGCCGCGGCCAGATCTGGAGCCTGCTGAGCACCACCGAGCTGCAGCTGAGCGAGCAGTTCAACCGCTTCGCCGCCGACTTCGCCAAGATGAGCGAAGAAAGCACGCGGGTCAGCCGCCTGTCCATGGCCTTTCCGTTCGTCGAAAAAGTGCTGCCCGCCCTGACTTTCGACATGCGCAAGGCCCTGGCCATCCACGCGCGCGGCATTGCCCACGTGGTGCAGAACACCGGCCACCTGTCGCCCAAGGACCGGGCCTACATGATGACGGCCGAGCTCTTCCTCATGCAGCACACCTGCCACTGGTTCTGCAAGTCCAAGACCATCGCCACCGCCCGCATGCTGGCCCGCCACCAGACCCCGCACGAACAACTCGTCGCCTCCGTGTCGGCCGAGACGCGCAACGCCTACCTGGCCCTGATCAAGGGCGGCTGACCGCGGCGGCCGACACCATGCCCCCACCATGCAGCCACAGCCACACACGCCCCTGACCGACAGCCTGGGCAACCCCGCCACGCTGCACGATGCGGCCAGCCTGGCGGCGCTCAATGACTTCGTGGAAGGCTTCATCGCCTGCGAAGCCCGCGCGGTGAACGTGCTCGGCGCGGCGCAAGACACCAGCGCCATCGTGCAGGCTTGCTGCGCGGCGCTGCACATGTTTGCCGAGTCGGCGGACGCATCGCACAACGCACGCCCCTTCATCGACCAGGCCCTCGCCAGCGCGCCACGGGCCAGCGAGCGCGAACAGCGCTTCGTGGCCGCCGTGGCCGCATGGGTGGACGGCGACCTGCCCCGCGCCATCGCCCTGCACGAAGAACAGGCCCGCCTGAGCCCGCGCGACCTGGCTTCGCTCAAGCTCGGCCAGTACCACTTGTTCAACCGCGGCGACTCGCCCGGCATGCTGCGCATGGCCCTGCAGGCCGTGCCCGCTGCCGCCGACGTGCCGTACCTGCATGGCATGCTGGCCTTCGGCTGGGAGCAATGCCACCTGCTGACCGAGGCCGAGGCCGCCGCACGCCACGCCGTCACCCTGTGCCGCAAGGAGCCCTGGGCCCACCACGCGCTGGCCCACGTGATGCTGACCCAGGGGCGCATCGCCGAAGGCACGGACTTCCTGGCCGGCGTGAGCGACACCTGGACGGGACTGAACTCCTTCATGGTCACCCACAACTGGTGGCACCAGGCCCTCTTCCTGCTGGAGCAGGACCGCCATGCCGACGTGCTGGCGCTGTACGACCAGCAGGTCTGGGGCGTGGTCAAGGAATACACGCAGGACCAGATCAACGCCGTCTCGCTGCTGGCGCGGCTGGAGCTGGCGGGCGTCGATGTGGGCCCCCGCTGGGCCGACGTGGCCGACCACCTGGCCCTGCGCCTGTCCGACCACGTGCTGCCGTTTCTCGACCTGCAGTACCTCTACGGCCTGGCCCGCGCAGGCCGCACCGCAACCGCGCTCACCCTGCTGCGCAACATCGAGGCCCACGCCGCCACCCGCACCGAGTCCCATGAACGCACGGTCTGGCAGCAGGTCTGCGTACCCGCCGCGCAAGGCCTGCTCGCGCACGCCCAGGGCGACTGGACCACCGCGGCCCGGCAACTGGGCCTGGCCTTGCCCCGCCTGATTGAGATCGGCGGCAGCCACGCGCAGCGCGACCTGTTCCACCAGATCTGGCTGGATGCGCTGCAGCGCAACGGGCAGTGGGCGGCGGTGCAGAACCTGCTGCAGCCCTTGTCGAATGCGCAGCCGGAGTCGGTGAGGCTGGCGCGGCAGGTGGGGGTGGTGAATGGGGTGCTGGGGTTGCCGGTGCTCTCCGAAAAAAAGCCAGCACGGGCCAGGATCGCCACACGGGCCTGAAAATGCCGCCGTGCAGGAATACGCCGCTGCCACCGGCAAGTACCGCGGTGGATGGGAGCGCGGGCCACAGCGTGTTGCAACCCATCTGGGGTTTTTGCGACGGCTTCACATCAAGATACAACAAAGCCTGGCACGCTGACCAAGCTGGCACATGGGCGCGTGAGAATCGAAGCGAAAGACGCGAAATCGCCGTCTGCAGCAACGCATTCACCGCCCTTTTCATATGCCGCTCGCCATCACCAGCCAACCCGCAGGAACTCGATTCTCGATCACAGACGATGCCACGATGCCCACGGTCACGGTCACCGCCGTGATGCAGGGCCAGCCCATGCCGAGCGGACCGGCACCGACGTACGAATGGTCGGCGACGCTCGCGTTCGATGGCAGTGCACCACCGACCAACGTCGCTTTTGGCGGAGGGCGCAGCTCTCAGCACAGCCGCATCGCGCCGCAAACGGGTCTCAGCCCCACGTGGCGCATTCCCTTCACCGAAGTGCGCGGCGGCCTGCTGACCGTGCAGGTGATCATGCGGGTGGGGACCACCGAGCAGCGCGCGCGTGCCAGCTGGACCGTCGTGGGCACCAACCCCACGGGCACTGCCATACGTGCCTTTGCCAACAGCATCGGAGCCAACCGCCCTGTCTTTCGCAAGAAGATGCGGCAGGAGAGCTCGCTCCAGCAATTCCGCACGCCGAGCAACTGGCCCAAGTACAGCAGTGACGGCCTGGGCGGCGTAGGCCTGTGCCAGCTCACCCGGCCGGCGCCGACGGCTGACCAAACCTGGAACTGGAAGGACAACGTGCGTGGAGGCTGGGCGCTGTACCAGGAGAAGGAGCGCATTGCAAAAAGTTATCCTCGCAACGTACGCACCGGAGAGCGTTTTCGCAACCTGGTGACTGCATGGAATCGGGCTCGCACCGCGCAGGGACTTCCAGCGCTGCCCGTCGAATTGCCGGACTACACGCCCGAGCAGCTTGAACTCGACACGCTGCGCGGTTTCAACGGCTACGCCAACGGTTTGCATGAATACCGCGTGCGGCAGGACAACGGAGTGCTCTTCGTCACAGTCGACGGCAGCGGCACGCGCGGCTTCGCCGAGTGGGAACGTGTGCCGGTGGCCGACCGGGGCACGGTAGGAGACCCCAACTACGTCGAGAACGTGCTCGCCCAATCGGATTTCTGACCGTGGAACTCCGAATGCCCACGTCCGCACCTCGCCACTGCGCGGTCCTGATGCAGACCGCTGCACTTGCGTTGGTCGTCTTTCTCGGGGGCTGCTCACGCGAGGCAGAAACCCCGCGTGCAACGTCCGGGACGGCCAGCGCACCTGCGCAAGCTGCCGATCGTCCGCTCCTTTATGTCGTGTACTGCAACGGCACGGTGGACCGGCTGGATCTGTCGCAGCAAGCCAAGGTAGGAAGCTTTCAGCTCTCTGCGCGCAGCGGCACGCCCGCGGCCGTAGCCCCGCTGCCAAGGCCTGGGGTTCGCCCTGACAGCTGCCTGGCACGGCCTGCCGAATCCGAAGGTCAGGAGGTCGGCTCCGCAAGGGCCGTCCACATCGTTGCATCGGACCGCCTGTCGCGCCATGACGCCGATGGACGCAAGCCATACAGCCTGCTCACCTTTGATATGCCAGGCTGGACGCTCCGCGCACGGCAGGACCTGGGTTCGTTCGACGTGCTCAACGGAGCGCCACCGCGCGTCACCCTCAACGCCGACCAGCGATGGGAAGCGATCCCTCCAGAAAAGGACGCCGCCGCGGACATGCTCGCCAAGGCCTCCCACTTCGCACGTGGCGATACCCTGGGTCTCGCCAATCCGCTGGCATGGTCCGCCGATACCGTGCTGGTCGAATACACCGCCACCGACACGAACGATGCCGCCGTGGCGATGATCGACCGTACACGGCGCAGCGTCCAGCGCATCGACGGCGTGCCGGGCACTGATCCGCAGCCCACCCTCATCCTGGCGCCCGGGGGCAAATATCTGCTGCATGCAGTCAAAAGGATGACCCCGGTCGACGGCGGCCAGAAGCTGGCGGCCACGGGCGAAATCCGTATCTATGGAGAAGACGGAAAGCTGGTCAAGACCTTGACCGACGAGCGTGTGGCCGACGACTGGCACGCCATCTTTGTGTCGCCCGGGGGGCTCGCGGTGTTCACCAACCGGAAAGGCGACTACCGCTTTGTTCCACTGGGGCTGGCTTTCGAGCCGAAGCCTGTGCTGGACCGCCTCACGGATGACCTGGAAGGAACGCGCCCGGGGATCGTCTACGCGGCTCCGTGAGCGACCCTACCGCACCACCAGCTTCTTCTGGTCATACACCGGCTGCGCCGGCAAGTCCGCCAAGTGCCGCACGTCCGCCCAGTCCAGCACCTCCACCACATCGCCGTCCACCCGCACGCGGTTGAGGCCCGCGTTGGGGATGTCGCTCTGGCGGGGGCCGTCAAGGCCCGTGCCGCGGGCGGTGCGCCAGATCATGTCGAGCACGCCGCCATGGGTCACGACCATGACTTTGCGGCCCTGGTACTGCTGAGCGATGCGGCGCACGGCGTCCATCACGCGGGTGTGGAACTGGCGGGTGGTCTCGCCGCCGGGCATGCCGTAGTCGGCCTCGAAGCGCAGCCACTGGTTCCACGCATCGGCATGGTCGAGCTTGACGTCGTCCACCCGCTTGCCGTCCACGATGCCGAAGTTCTGCTCGCGCAGGCTGCTGTCGGTGAGGGTGTCGATGCGCAGTTGCGGAAACAGCACCTGCAGGGCCGGAGAGGCGGTCTCCTGCGTGCGGATGAGGTCGCTGCAGACCAGGTGGTCCACCGCCAGCTTCTCGGCGGCCAGGCGGTCCGCCAGGCGGCGGGCCTGTTCGTGGCCGGTGGCGTTCAGGGGGATGTCCACGTGGCCCTGAAAGCGCAGCTCGCGGTTCCAGTCGGTTTCGCCGTGGCGGATCAGGATCAGTTCGGTCATGGCTGCATTATCGAATGCATGCACAGCAATGCCAATAAGTTGCAGCCTACCGCTTATGCGGCGTGCGTTGTTAGCTATACTTTTTATAACAAAGCACGGCGGGTGCGGCCACGCCCTCGGTCTCAGCGCATGGGAATGACCAGCACCTTGCGCCGGGGCTGGCAGCCGGGGCCTTCATGGGCGGCGCTGTCACGCTCCCAGCCCTGCCCGGGGGACGTCTGCGCGCACACCCGCGCGCCATCGACCAGGCTGCGCCAGTAGTACCAGGGCGCCGGCGCGGCATGCCCTGGCGCGGCGAGCAGGCCGCCGAGGGCGGTGGCGATGGCCAGTGCGGGCCAATGGCGGAGAGCGGGCATGGTGAAAGCGGGGCCCGGTGGTATGGCCAGCATGGTATGCCCCGCGGCGCGGCGCGATCGCCCGAAAAGCGGCGCGAATGCCGCATCGCCACGCGTGACCGGCACTTCACATCGCCACCCGGCCGCCCCCGCAGCCACGCCGTGACTGCCGGGGCCGGCCTCCCAGGCAGAAGGCGCTGCGCCGCGGGTGCGCCGAATCAGCACCATGGTTGCGCCCGCGACACACCTACGGGCCAAAGTGCCAAGGGCCGGACCGGGCGAATCATTAGAATCACGGCCAGCGCAGTGCCCCGAGCTTATGCAATCCGCTTCCTAACTGGTCCCCCGTTCGTGCCCTCCAGCCACCCAGTCTCCGAACTGCCGCCCACTGCGTGCGCGGACCCCTTGCAGGCACTGCGCAGTGCCACTGCCGCACAGCACGCCCGGCTCGATGCCCACCTCGCCATTGGCCGACCCGATGCATCGCTGGAAGACTACAAGGCGCATGCCCGTGCACTGGCCGCGTGGCTACAGGCGCTGTGGCCTCATCTGCAGATGCTTCAAGCGACGATACCGGGCTTTGTTTTCATGCCAGCCCCCCGATTGGCTGCCCTGGAATCCGATCTGCAAGACATTCCGCCACTGACCACCACTGCCACCGGCACGCCCGGAAGCTGGCCGCTGCCCAGCGCTGCCGCTGGGCAGCTTGCGGCGCAGGCCCTGGCCCGCCACCCGGCACAGCCGCACGCGGTGCGGTGGGGGTTCGCCTATGTGGTGGAGGGCTCCCAGCTGGGTGGACAGGTGCTGTACCGGCAGCTGTCGTCACGGTTCGCGCCCCACCCCCTGCGTTATCTGCATGGCGACGGTGCCGCCACCGGGGCGCGCTGGAAGCTGTTCATCTCGCTGCTGCGCCAGCACGTGACACCATCACCCGCCGCCCTGGAGGCTGCGTGCCTTGGGGCCACCGCAGCCTTTGCCGGGCTGCAAAGCCATTTTCCGGCCCCTGAAGGACTGCCGCAATGAATCCAGAAGCATCCGCCGGCGGCGGCGCCGACGCGGCACGCCCGACGCTGGAAAACTGCGACCGCGAGCCCATCCACATCCCGGGCTCGATCCAGTCCCATGGCGCCCTGATCGCCGTCGACAAGGCGGGCACGGTGCGCCATGCCAGCACCAACGTGGCAGCCATGCTGGGCTGCGCCGTAGCCCCGGGACAGGCACTGCGCGACACGCCGCTGATCGCCCGCCACGCGCTGTTGCGCGACCTGCTCGACGAGGGCCTGGCCACGCTGGCTGGCACGGGCGAGCTGCCGATGCCTTCCGAGCTGGAGGCCGAAGGCCGCAGCTTCGACGTGGTGCTGCACCAGTCGCAGGAGCTGCTGGTGCTGGAGTTCGAGGCACGCCAGGAGTCCGCCGATGCACTGGCTGGCTTTGCGATGCAGGCCCACCGCGCCATGGAGAAGCTGCGCCGCCCGCGCCCTGCCATCAACGACCTGCTGCAGCTGGCAACGCAGGAGATCAAGACCCTGACAGGGTTCGACCGCGTCATGGCCTACCGCTTTCGCCCGGACAGCAGCGGCGATGTGGTGGCCGAGTCGCGTGCGGATTTTCTGGATGCCTACCTGGGCCGGCGCTACCCGGCCAGCGACATCCCGGCGCAGGCCCGGGCGCTGTACGTGGCCAACACCTTGCGCCTCATTGCCGATGTGCGGGCCACGCCGGTGCCGCTGGTGCCGGTCGGCGGCGCGCCGCTGGACCTGAGCGCCAGCATCCTGCGCAGCGTGTCGCCCATCCACATCGAGTACCTGACCAACATGGGCGTGGGTGCGTCGATGAGCATCTCCATCGTCATCAACAACCGGCTGTGGGGGCTGCTGGCCTGCCACCACATGGGCCCGCGCCAGGTGCCCTACAGCGTGCGCATGGCCTGCGACGTGATGGCACAGGTGCTGGGCGCCAATATCCAGGCCGCCCTGGCGCGCAAGGAGGCCGCGCGCCAGCAGAAGGTGACCGAGCTGCGCATGCGGGTGATGGAGCAGGTGCTGCACTCCGATGACGAGTTCACAGCCCTGTGCTCGCACGCCGGCGCGCTGGCCTGCTCGATGAGCGCCGACGCCATCATCGTGTCGGAACACAGCAAGCTGTGCACCGAAGGCGGTGTGACCGACGCCGCTGCCAAGGTCCTTCTGCAGTGGCTCGATGCCACGCAAGGCGGCAGCGGCATCTACAACACGCATGCACTGCCCCTGGACGCACCCGAGATCGGGCTGCAGCTGGCCCCGTGGTGCGGCGCCCTGGCCCTGCCGCTGGACCGTACCCGGGGCAGCTGGCTGGTGTTTCTGCGCAAGGAGCAGATCGAGACCATCAACTGGGGCGGCAAGCCTGAAAAGGAAGTGCGTGCCGGCCCGCTGGGCCCGCGCCTCACGCCCCGCGGCTCGTTCGACCTGTGGAAGGAAATCGTGCGCTCCAAGTCCGAGCCCTGGACGGCGGACGAGCTCGACACCGCCCGCCAGCTGCTGGCCGAGCTGGTGCGCGCCCAGACCACCCGCCATGCCGAGCTGAACGACGCGCGCGCGCACCTGATGGCGGTGCTGGGCCACGACCTGCGCGACCCGCTGCACTCCATCAGCATGGCCGCGCGGGTGCTGGAGAAGAACAACGCCGCGGACGGCAACACCGGCCGGATCGGCCAGCGCATCCAGTCGTCCAGCAACCGCATGCAGCGCCTGGTGAGCCAGGTGATGGACATGTCCCGCCTGCAAAGCCGGCTGGGACTGAACCTGCAGCTCAAGACCGTCGACGTGGTGCAACTGCTCGCCGATCTGGTGGACGAGGCGCGCACCGCCCACCCCGGCACGCAGATCGAGATCCACCTGCCCGAGCGCCTGGACGCACAGGCCGACCCCGACCGCATTGCGCAGGTGGTCTCCAACCTCATCAGCAACGCCCGCCACCACGGGGATGCGGGCCAGCCCATCCATGTGCACGCACGGGGCGCGCAAAACGGCGTGCTCATCGAGGTGCGCAATGTGGCGCCGCCCATCGACCCGGCGGTGGCCGCCAACCTGTTCACTCCCTTCAAGTCCTCGTCCGTGGGCAACGAGCGCAACCGCTCCGGCCTGGGCCTGGGCCTGTACATCGCCCACCAGATCGCGCAAGGCCATGGGGGTACCATTGTGTATACGCACCAGCCGCCGCACGTGGTGTTCACGGTGCACCTGCCGCAGACGGACGCTGGCGGCGCAGCCCCGTTCAGCGCCACCTCCTGATATTCCACCCGCTCCAGACAGCCATGCCGCTCGATATCCTCCTCGTTGACGACAACCTCGATGCCACGGAGCTGCTGCAAGAGCTGCTCACGATGGAAGGCCATGCGATCCGCACTGCAGCCACGGCCGCACAGGCACTGGCCCTGGCGCGCGAGAAGCCGGCGCAGATTTTCCTGGTGGACCAGAACCTCCCGGACATGCAGGGCTCCGAACTGCTCCCGTTGCTGCGGGCCACGGTGGCTGACCACGGTGCAGGCCGGTGTTTTGCGATCGCCATCACCGGCATGGCATCGGGCGTCAGCGTGGGTACGGAGACAGGGCAGTTCGACTTCATCCTGGGCAAGCCGCTCGATTTCGACGCCTTCGACAACGTGCTCGCCCAGTGCGCCGCAGCGCTGCAGCCGCCCGCCGCCTGATCCTCACTGACAGTTCCGACACACCCCATACCCCCACCCGCTTTGGCCACCAAAAAACGCCCCCCTTCCGCACCGGGCCCATCTTCCGACGCGCTGACCGATGCCGGCCTGCAGCACGCCATCCTGATGCGCGCCATCCCGGTGCTGCGCCACGACGTGGCCGGCCCGCTGTCGGTGATGCGCATGGGCACCATGCTGCTCAAGCGCCGCCTGGCCAAAGGCGACATGACGCCCGAGCAGGCGGTGGAGCGCGTGGAGCAGATCGAGGAACAACTGGGCGAGATCGCCCACCACATCCGCCGCCTGCGGCTGTGGGACCTGCAGATCAACGACCGCCACACGGTGCGCGCCCTGGTGGACGAAGCCATCGAGCTGGCCCGCCCCGCGCTGATGGTCAGCGGTACCGAGATGGAGCCGCTGCCTGCGGACCTGCCGGGCTGGGACGACGTCACCCAGGTGCCCCACACCCTGCTGTACGTGGTGCTGGGCGCCATCTACCACCTGGCGGAACAATCGAGCCCGGTGCCCGCCCAGATCACCGTGGCGCCTGCCGGCCCCTTCAGCGTGCGTGTGCAGGCCCGGGGCGCATCCACCGCCACGCGGCTGATGGACGCGGATACCGCGGCGCGTTCGGCCGGCCTGGCACAGCCCCCGGCCCTGGACCTGGCCGCGCTGCTGCAACTGGCGCAACCCCTGGGCGTGCAGGTGCAGGCCAGCGGGTCTGAAGTGACCGTCACGCTGCCGGGCGGCTGAGGCACACGGCCCCGCCCCTCGGCCCTGCCGATGTGGCGCCGCGACTCAGCCTGCCGCGGGCACGGCAGGCGCCGTCACGATCCAACCCTCCAGCGCATCCAGCCCCGCAGGCAGGCCGTAGAGCGCATCGCCCTCGGCATGGCGCTGCTGGGCCCACGCGGCCTGCACCAGGCACAGCACGGCGTCCAGGCTGTCGCCGCTGGCATCATCCACCAGGGCATCGCGCTGCGCGTGGCTGAGCTTCAGGCGCAGGCCCAGCCGGGTCTGGCCGATCTCCAGCGCGTTCACCAGGTCCTTGCGGGCGATGAGCCGGTCGGGCGTTTGCTTGGCGCGGTCGTCGCTTTTGTAGCTGCGCCGCTGCAGCACCTCGCGCGCGAGCAGGCCGGGGTAGGCCTCCAGCGCCACGCGCGACGGGTCGCCCGCGTGCAGGCCGGGCAGGTGCACACCGGCATCGATCAGCAGCGGCACGCCCGCGTGCAGCATGTAGGCCACGGGCGGGTTCACCCATTTCATCGACGGGCTGGAGCCTGCAGGCCCATCGGCGGCGCGGTGCGCAAACTTGCCGCCCACGGGGCGCGCATCGCAGAACGCCGCGAACTGCGTGCGGATCTGCTCGCGGTCCAGGCTGCGGTAGTGCTGCATGCAGGCGAGCCAGTCGGTGGGCCAGCCCAAGGTCTCCACCAGCTCGCGCGGCAGGCCGAAAGGCAGGTCGAAGCCGCCGACCCAGCCGCCCGGCGATGCGTCCTGAGAGCCGTTCTGAGACCCGGTGCCCGGCTGCGCAAGCCATTGGCCGAACGCCGACAGTGTGTCGAAGCGCTCCAGCGCTTGCAGCTGCACCCGCGCTCCCTGGCGCTGCCCGAGGGCCAGCACGATGGGCTTGCGGCGGCTGGGGCTGCTGGAAAAATCGCAGCCCAGCAGCATCGGAGCGGTGACGTCTGGCGCCATGGGCCTACCCCAGCGCCAGGGCCGTCACCCCGGCTGCAATGCACAGCGCGCCGCAAATGCGCGCCGCCCGGTCGCCCTCACCCAGCAGATGCCCGCCGATGAGGGCGGCGAACAGCATGGACACTTCGCGCGCCGGCGCCACGTGGGACATGGGCGCCTCGCGCATGGCGTACAGCACCAGCACATAGGCCACGGGGCTCACCACCGCCACCAGCAGCGCAAAGCGCCACTGCGCAAGCCACAGCGTGCGGGCGGTGCGCACATCGCGCAGCACCACCGGCGCGAGCAAGCCCACGCGCACGAAGTTGCCCATGTAGTCGACGAGGATGGGGGACATCAGCAGTATCTTGACCGCATAGCCGTCCACCACCGTGTAGCTGGCGATGAAGGCCCCGGTGAGCAGCCCGTAGGCAATGCCCTTGTGCACGCGTTCGCGCGCCGCGGGGTCGTGCGCCGCGCGCAGCAGGCCCGGGCCGCCCGCGATGAGGAACACGCCCCCCACCACGCCCAGGATGCCCACGGCACCCAGCGCGGAGATGCGCTCGCCCAGCACCGTGATGGCCACCAGCGACGACAGCAGCGGCCCCGAGCCCCGCGCGAGCGGGTAGACCACCGTGAGGTCGGCCACGCGGTAGCCCCGCAGCAGGATCACGTAGTACGCCACGTGCAGCAGCCCGCTGGCCACCACGAAGCCCCACTCCACCACGCCCCACAGCGGCACCACATCGCGCCCCAGCCACCAGCCCAGCGGCGCCCAGAAGACCATCATGATCGCCGAGGTGAAGAACGCAAACCGCGCATCGCCCCCCGCCTTCTTGGCGGCGATGTTCCAGCACGCATGGATGAGGCCGGCGAGGATGATGAGGGCGAAGGCGGTGAGGGTCACGGGTCAGAGGGAGCGAGGGACATGAATGCAAAAAGCCGCAGCGCCGTCTGGAACTGCGGCCGTGTGGCGCGCGAACAGTCAGTCAGGAGAAGTGCCATGCCACCCGCACAGCGCATGCAACTGGCGCGGTCCCAGCCAGCAGCCACCGCGCAAGGGCCGCCCCGCCGCACTGGTGGCGTCCCCCTGCCCGCATTGCGCAGCAATGCGAGAGCGGGAGGAAGGCGCGCAGCGACTCAGGGGGGTGTTCCTAAGCTCTGCCGATGATCGAAGCGGTCGCCATCAGCTCCTCGAGCAGCGCGAACGACACCTTGCCCGACACCGCATACGGGTCGAGCTCGGGCTTTTCGGAGTACTTGAGCAGGATCGAATGGTTGATCTTGGACAGGTTCACCTGCCCCATGGTCCAGCCGCCGAAGCGGCGCTCGGCGATCTCTTCGTAGTGCAGCAGCTCCACGTTCTTGTGGCGCGCGTCCTTCTGGATGTGGCCGTACAGGTCGCTCACCGCGGAGCGCCCGCCTTCGATGGCCTGCAGGAACACACCGCCGCCGTAGCACAGCACGCCGGTGATGCCGCAGCCCGGGTTGTGCTGGCGCGATTGCGTGAGGATGGCTTCAATGGCTGCGTGAGAGGTGTCCACAGCGCGGCTGGCGTAGAGCAGGCGTACGAGCATGGGTCAGTTCTTTCCGGGGATGAGGGAGAGGAATTCGCGGCGCAGCGCCGGGTCCTTGAGGAACACGCCACGCATCACCGAGTTGATCATCTTGCTGTCCATCTCGCGCACACCGCGCCAGGACATGCAGAAGTGGCTGGCCTCCATCACGATGGCCAGGCCGTCGGGCTGGGTCTTTTCCATGATCAGGTCGGCCAGCTGCACCACGGCTTCTTCCTGGATCTGGGGGCGGCCCATGACCCAGTCGACCAGGCGCGCGTATTTGGACAGGCCGATCACGTTGGTGTGCTCGTTGGGCATCACGCCGATCCAGATCTTGCCGATGACCGGGCAGAAGTGGTGGCTGCACGCGCTGCGCACGGTGATGGGGCCGACGATCATCAGCTCGTTCAGGTGCTCGGCGTTGGGAAACTCGGTGATGGGCGGCTGCGCCACGTAGCGGCCCTTGAACACCTCGTTCAGGTACATCTTGGCCACGCGCCGCGCGGTGTTGTTGGTGTTGTGGTCGCCGTCGGTGTTGATCACCAGGCTGTCGAGCACGCCCTGCATCTTGGTCTCGACCTCGTCGAGCAGCTTCTCCAGCTCACCGGGCTCGATGAACTCGGAGATGTTGTCGTTGGCATGAAAGCGCTTGCGGGCCGCCGCGAGGCGCTCCCGGATCTTGACGGAAACAGGCGTGCCTTCATCCGGCGGGGTGGGCGTCATATCGGCGGCAGTGGGGCTGGACATGGCCAGAATCGTAACAGCGAATGACACGCCGCTCATTTCAAGGGTTTTTGGCCTCTACCGCTTGATAGGCAAGCGCTAGCAGCTATTAATTTTATAGCAATCCAAATGAACAGGTCCTGACCGCCTACTGCGCGTCGCCTTCCCCGCACGCTCTGCAACCGGCGCGCCCCCACACCAGTGCCACCGTGGAACCGGCTTCGCCGGGCCACCGGTGGCATCCCCCTGGGGGGAAGCGGCGCAGCCGCTCAGGGGGCTTGCTAGTAACTTTTTCCGGTGATCCACAGCGCCAGGCGCATCAGGCCGAACGCGATGCGGTCGAGCACCCGCTGGCGCAGCGGGCGGCCCGCGTAGCGCGCGGGGTCCATGCGGCGGCCGGCGTGCTGCATGGCGTCCACCAGGCGCTGGCGCAGGTCGGCGGCAAAGGCGGCGTCTTCCACCACCACGTTGGCCTCGCGCGCCAGCAGCAGGCTCAAAGGGTCGAGGTTGGACGAGCCCACCGTGGCCCAGGGCCGCTCGCCCATGGCATCGACCACCGCCACCTTGGCGTGCAGAAAGCTCGGCGCGTATTCATGGATCTCCACGCCCGCATCCAGCAGCGCGCCGTACACCGGCCGCGCCGCGTGGTACTGCATGAAGTACTCATAGCGCCCCTGCAGCAGCAGCCGCACACGCACGCCGCGGCGCGCCGCCATCACCAGCGCGCGGCGCAGCTTGCCGCCGGGCATGAAGTAGGCGTTGGCGATGATGACCTCGTGCCGCGCCGACCCGATGGCGCGGCGGTAGGCTTTTTCGATGCGGCTGCGGTTGCGCACGTTGTCGCGCAGCACCAGCGCGGCGCGCATGGGGGGCGTGGCGTCGTCCGCCGCCTCGGCCGCGTGCCGGGCGGCACTGGCGGCGCGCAGGGCCTGCAGCGCCTCGGGCAGGCGGCGCTCGCGCGCGTCGCGCACAGCCTGCATGCGCCACCACAGCTGGTCCATGGTCTCGCTGGCGCTGGTCACCAGGCTGCCGGTGGCCTGCACCGCAAAGTCGAAGCGCGGCGCGTCCAGGCGGCCGTAGTTCGGGTCGTGAAAATCATCCAGCACGTTGATGCCGCCGCAAAACAGCGTGCAGCCGTCCACCACGCACAGCTTTCGGTGCAGCCGGCGCCAGCGGTGCGGCAGCAGCAGGCCCAGGGGCCCGAGCGGCGAGTACACGCGGTACTGCACGCCAGCGTTCGCCAGGCGCTCGGCCCACTCGGGCGGCAGGGCGCCGGTGCCCACGCCGTCCACCACCAGCTGGGTGCGCACGCCGCGTGCTGCAGCCCGCATCAGCGCCTGGGCCACATCGGCGCCCGCGCCGGTGAAGTCGAAGATGTAGGTCTCGAACTGGATGTCCGACAGCGCGGCATCCATGGCCTGGACCAGCGCGGGGAACAGCTCCTCGGCCCCCTGCAGCAGGCGCACCCGGTGGTCGTCAGAAAACTCCGTTCTTCTGGCCCGAAACATCAGCTTCTTGCTCATCGCACCCCTCTACCGTGCAACGGATCGCCAGCCATCGTGGAACGTGGCGCGACCCACGCCAGTGCCACCGTGGAGCTGGCTTCGCCAGGCCACGGGTGGCGCCCCCCTGCGGGGGAAGGCGCGAAGCGACTCAGGGGGGCGGCTTTCACAGCCTGAATTCAGCGATGAGCGGAAGGTGGTCGGACATGCGCCACCAGATGCGGCCGCGCGGCACGTGCAGCGACAGCGGGGTGAGCCCGCGCACGTACACATGGTCCAGCTGGGCCAGCGGCAGCCGCGCGGGGTAGGTGAAGGCGCGCGGCGCGTCGAACTCGTACAGCGAAAACCCCGCCAGCATGCGCTTGATCTGCAGGCCCCAGTCGTTGAAATCCCCGGCCACGACCACCGGCGCACCGGAGGGCACCTCGCGCTCGATGAAGCGCTGCAGCCGCTCGATCTGGCGGACGCGGCTGCCGGGAATGAGCCCCAGGTGCACGACGATCACATGGATGCGGCGCCCGTGCGCGTCCACCTCCACATGCAGCAGGCCGCGCTGCTCGAAGCGGTGGTCGGAGATGTCCTCGTGCTGGTGCCCGATCACCGGCCAGCGCGACAGCAGCGCATTGCCGTGTTCGCCGTGCTTGGTGATGGCGTTGGTGCGGTACACCGCCTCATAACCTTCGGGCGCCAGGTACTCGGCCTGGGGCAGATCGGGCCAGCGCTGGAAGTACGTCGACTCGCGCCGGTGGAGCTTGCGCACCTCCTGCAGGCACACGATGTCGGCATCGAGCTGCTCCACCGCCAGGCCCAGGTTGTGGATCTCCAGCCGGCGCGCCGGCCCCAGGCCCTGCACGCCCTTGTGGATGTTGTAGGTGGCCACCCGCAGAATGTCGTCGTGTTCCATGGCCCGATTGTGTCGCATGCCGCCCACGCCGCGGGTTTGTCCGACACTGCGCGGCGCCGCCACGCCTTACACTTCGTTGCATACAACTTCCCGCCACGGCGGCCCGGTACATACCTTGGCGACCGACAACGACCCCTCCGCCACCACACCGGTCCTGGCGCTGATTGTCGACAGCAATGCCACATCGCGCAGCATCCTGGTGGGACAACTGCGCGAGTACGGTGTCAGCCGCATCGTGCAGTGCAGCCGCGTGCAGGACGCGCGCAGCCGGCTGGAGCACACGGTGTTCGACTACGTGCTGTGCGACCAGTACTTCGGCGAGGCCGGCTACTCCGGCCAGACCCTGCTGGACGACCTGCGGCGCGCCCAGCTGCTGCCCTTTTCCACGGTGTTCTTCATGGTCACGGCCGAGGCATCCTACGCCGCCGTGGCAGAGGCTGCGGAGTCGGCGCTCGACGGCTATTTGCTCAAGCCCTTCACCCCGAGCGCCCTCTTCGAGCGCCTGAGCCTGGCGCGCCTGCGCAAGGTGCACCTCAAACCCATCTTCGACGCCATCGAGGCCGAGGATTTCGAAAGCGCCGCGCGCCTGTGCGTGGAGCGCTTCGAGGCGCGCAAGCCCTACTGGCTGTACGCGGCGCGCATCGGCTCCGAGCTGCTGCTGCGGCTGTCCCGCCACGACGAGGCGCGCACGCTGTTCGAGGCCGTGATCGCCGCCCGCGCCCTGCCCTGGGCCAAGCTTGGCGTGGCACGGGCGCAGATCGAGTCCGGCCAGGCGGCCCGGGCCGTGACCACCCTGCAGGAGCTGATCGGCGAGGATGCGTCCTTCGCCGACGCCTACGACGTGCTGGGGCGTGCGCAGGTGGAGCTGGGCAACTTCTCGCAGGCCATCGAGACCTACCGCACGGCCAGCGGCCTCACGCCCGACTCGGTGGTGCGGCTGCAGAAGCTGGGGATGATGTCGTACTACATGGGCGACCGCGAGACCGCGACCAAGGTGCTGGCACGGGCGGCCATCCTGGGCATCGACTCCAAGCTGTTCGACTTCCAGTCGCTGGTGCTGCTCACGTTCGCGTACTTCGCGGAGAACGACCGCAAGGGCATCGAGCGCTGCATGGCCGACTTTGGCCGCATCCTGGAGCGCCACCCCGCCAGCGCGCGCATCCAGCGCTTTGCCAGCGTGGCGCGCGCACTGCAGCTCATCCAGCAGCGCCAGTTCTCGCAAGCGGTGGAGTCCGTGCGCAGCATGGCGAGCGAGATCACCTCCAGCACCTTCGACTTTGAAGCCGCCTGCAACCTGGGTAGCCTGCTGGCCGTGCTGGCGGTCACGTCCATCGACCTGTCCGAGAGCGAAGGCTGGGTGCGGGCGCTGGGCATGCGCTACGCCAACACGCGCGGCCTGACCGAGCTGCTGGCCAATGCCTGCAACGTGCACGCTCCCTACAGCGAGGTCGTGCGCGACTGCCTGCAGCAGGTGAACAAGACCGCCGAGGCCGCCATGGCCCAGAGCCTGGCCGGCGACCCCGCCGGGGCCGTGGCGCAACTGATGCAGCACGCGGGGCAGACCCTGAACTCCAAGCTGCTGGACATGTCCCAGCAGGTGCTGCTGCGCCACCGCGCCCGCATGGCCGAGCCCGATCCGCTGCAGGACGCCATCGACGCACTAAGGCTGCGGGTAGGCACCGCACCGTCGCGCGCCACGCTGGGGCAGGACAACGACCGGCGCCCCGGCGGCGTGGTGCTGCGCACCCGCAGCAATGCGGACGAGCCCTCGCGCATCCCCCCGGCGCCCCGCGACAGCCTGACCTTGACCGCGGCACCTGAAGACCTGGTGGACCCGTCGGACCCCTTGCGCCTGCGGCCACCATGACGCACCCCGTGCAGGGCATGCACGCCCTGTACGGCAGCCACGCTACACAAAGCGCGGCAGCAGCAGGCAGGCTTCGGCGTTGGAGGCTGAAAAGCAGCGGTCTGCCGCATCGCGCCACGGCAGCCATGCAGAGGCCACATGCTCGCGCGGGCTCAGCACCACCGGCGTGTGCTCGGGCACGCACAGCCCGAAGACGCGCTCGCGGTTGAACACCACGCCGGGGGCGTAGCGGTGGCGCCACTGCGGCCAGATCTCGTACACGTTCTCCAGACACCAGTCGGTGAGCACACAGCCGGGGGCGTTCACGTCGATGCCGGTTTCCTCGCCCACCTCGCGCGCCGCGGTCAGCGCCCAGGGTTCGTCCGGGCGGTCCTTGCTGCCGGTGACAGACTGCCAGTGCTCCATGCCGTCCGCACGCTCGATGAGCAGCACGTCGAGTGCGGGCGTGTGGATCACCACCAGCACCGATTCGGGGATCTTGAACGGCCGCTGTGCTGCGGCCCCTTCGGCATTTGCAGCCATCACGCCGCGGCCAGCAGGGCGTCCACGTCCTGCGCGGGCTCGTCGCCCAGGGCGCCCAGCGCGCACTGCTCCAGCCACTGCGCGGAGATGCGGCACAGCATGCCCTGCCCCGCGCTGCCGTCCGCCGTGGGCACCGGCACCACCGCATCGATGAGCGAAATGCGCTGGGAGCCCGCCCCCGCCATGCCCACCGGCCGGATGTCGCGGCGGTCCAGGTCGAGCATGGCGCCCAGGGCATCGACCCGCAGGATGAACTCGCGCGCGCCGCCGGCTTCGAGCGGCACCCGCACCAGCACCATCTGGCGGTGGGGGTCGGTGGTGCGCGGTGCCGCCACGCCCTGCGGCCCGGCCGCCACCACGCTGCGCAGGTCCACCACAGAGTACACACGGTCGCCGATCTGCGCCAGGCCCTGAAACGGCGCACGCGCACCGCCTGCATTGAGCACCGTGGCATCGGGCGCCGCAGTGACCACGTGCGCGGCATCCACGCCCAGCCAGTGCGACCCGACCAGAAAGGTCGCCATCTGCGCGCGGTGCTCGGCCCCGATGCGCGCCGCCGCCGCGGGCGTGGCGAGCAACGGTGCCGCCGGGGCGCCCGAACGGCGCTCGCAGAGATGGCGCAGCACCAGGCAGCTGAGCCCGTGGTCGTAGCCGTCGCTGACACGAAACTCCCGGTAGCCCTGCCCGCGCGCCAGGCCCACGCCATACAGGTGGCCCGCCAGCGCCGCGGTGCGCCCGCCCTGCCGGCCGGCGGCCACGGCATCGGGCGCCGTGACGGCCTGCCCATCGCCGCTGGTGCGCAGCACTCGGCCTGCCGCGTCGACAAAAGCCAGCGCATCGCGCTCGCCGGCCCCCACGCCGCAGTCATCCAGGATGGATTGCAGCTGGTGGGCAGCGTCCCACACGACGGCGATGCCACCCAGCACCGGCGTGCTGGCGCCGGGGGCGGCATCCGCACCACCTGCCGCGCCAGCGCGCACTGCGGCCGCGTAGACGAATGTCGGGCCCTCGCTGTAGAAGCGGCTGTCTTCGTAGCGGCTCACGGTGTAGCCCTGGCTGCCGCGCAGCCGCAGGCACTGGCGCACCCAGTCTTCGTCCAGCACCGTACCCACCCAGTGCGCCAAGCCCGGCTGGGACACCGCCATCACGCGCCCATCGGCTGCGAACAGCACCAGGCACGCATACACGGTGTACAAGCCGTTGATCTCGGCCAGCACCGCAGTGGCCTTGTCGCAGCCCACGGCGCCGGCCTCCAGTGTGCGCGCGAACTGCGGCGTCAGCGCCCACCAGCGGCAGTCGTTGGCACGCTCGTACAGGTTGCGGTCCAGGATCTGCATGGCCAGGGACGCACGGCTTTGGGCGTCGCGCAGCAGCGACTGCATCACCACGCCGTACAAATTCTGCAGCGCGCCGGAGAAGGCCTGGGCCGTCTTGCGGGCCGTGGTGCCGATCTCGGACAGCAGGGTCTTGGCGAACACAAGCTCGCGCGGCGCCACGTCGGCCGCGCCACTGCCGGTGCCCAGCTGGTTGAGCTCCAGCAGGCCGTTCCAGACCGAGCGCTCCAGCGCCGACTGGATGGAGGCCGAGCGCCGGGGAATCTCGCGCAGCTCTTGCGACAGCAGCTCGGCCTGGCCCGAGAGCTCGGCCGCCAACGAGCCCGCCAGCGCGCTGCGATCGTCCTGCGTGGACTCTTCGAAGGCCACATCCAGCGGCAGGAGCGCCACACCGCGCCAGCCCGGGCCGCGGTAGCCCTCAAAGCCCTGCGTGTCGCACACCGCCATCAGGTAGCGCCGGCTGGCATGGCGCAGCACCTGTACCCCCGCACCGGCCGCCTGGGGCAGCGGCCAGCCCACGGGCAACTGCAGCGCATCGCCCGAGACCAGCACCCGGCCCTGCGCGTCCAGCAGCGCCAGCACCACGTCGCTGCCCTGCGCCCCGCCGGGCTGCACCGAGCCGAAGATGGCGAGCATTTCGTCCGCCAGCTTGAACGCCAGGCACATCACCCCCACCGGGCGTCCGCCCGACAGCACGCGCTGCGCGTACATCAGCGTGGGCTCGGTGCTGCCGCAAAAGCCGTGCACCGCGTAGTGCTCCACATACGGCACATCGCCGCGCACCACGGACGACAGGAAGGCCTGGTCGTCCTCGCGCTGCAGCTCACCGCCTGCGGCGGGCACCGCGTGCAGGCTGGCGCACAGCTGCAGGGTGGTGTCGAACAGGAAGATGTTGCCGTAGACCGTGTACTTGCTGGCGTACTCGCGCAGCCGTGACTCGATGCCGGCACGCAACCCGGGCGCCGGGTCGGCCAGGTAGTCGGCCACACCGCCATCGGTGGCGAAGAAGCCGATGTCCGCCGTGCGCTCGAACAGGTTGCGCACCAGCACGTCGATGCAGACCTGGGCCCGGGCCACGAGGTCGTCGGTGCGGTTCTTGAAGGCCTCGCTGGCCAGGCCGCGCATCAGGTCGGCGGAGAGCGCGGCGAAGTCGCGGCGCGCCTGGGCCAGGTCGCCCCCGGACGATGCCCTGGACGACAGCAGCGACAACGACGACAGCAAGGACAACTGGTCCCAGGCGCTTTCGACGAGCCGCAGCTCCTGGCGCTGGTGCTGCGCTGCGGGCATGTACCGCAGCCATTGTTCGGGGGCGTTCAGCAATTGGGACACGGAGACATTCCTTTGCACAACGGGCCTGGCAGTGCCTGGAAAATCATTGTGCTGCCTGGCCGCCAAAGCGCCAACCAACATGTGTCACCGCCGCAGGCACCTGCGGCCTGCGCACGACAGGGCGCCGGCACAAGGCGATCGATGCAGCGGCCCGGACGCTTACGGCTTGCGCGTGGCCACGGGCGGCGGCAGCTCCTTGGCCTGCAGCAGCTGCACCTGGGTGACGAGCTTGTTGTGCGAGTCGAAGAAGGCGGCGGCAATCACCTTGCCTTCGTTCGTGTTGCTCCAGCCCGCGCCGCCTGCACCGCCCATGCGGCCCCACAGCAGGCCGGCCGCGCCCAGGTCGGTGGTGCGTGCCGCGCCGGTGGCCGCGGCCACCTGCTCGGTGGTTTCGTTGTCGGTCAGCAGCAAGGCTGTCTGCGCTTCCTTGAACTTGACCTGCTCGGCCAGGCCCGCCAGCCCCGCGATGTCGCGCAGCACCGGGATCATCGCGATGACGCCGGCAATGCTGCGGCCCGCGTCCTGCTCGCTGAAGGTGAGGCTGGGGGTCAGCGTGTATTGCGCCTCGTAGCCCTTGCCCTTGGCCACGGTGGAGTTCTGGCGCAGCACGCCAGCGTCCTTGAGCTCCTGCTCCTTGATGGTGCCGCGCAGGCCGGCCGCGCGGTCCACCACCCTAAAGCAGCCGCTTTGCTGGGCGATGAGCCGGATCAGCGGCACCGGCGACGCCGGCAGGTTGTAGCTGCTGGACACGGTATAGCCGTTCGGGTTCTCGGCCAGGGCGAGCGTGGCCACGGGCGCCGGGCAGGTGGTGAGCGCCTTGTCGGCCCCCTGCGCACCCGCAGGCCCCGCCGAGCCGGACACCACCGAGCCGCCCTCGCCCAGCTCGGTCTTCTTTTCGCCGCAGCCTGCCAGCAGCAGTGCCACGAGCACCATGCCCAGGGCCAGGGGGGTTTTCAGGGAAGCACGCATGAACAAGCCTCGGTTCGGTTCAAAAGAAAAGCAGATGCGACAAGGGCAGCACCATGAAAAAAGCGGTACCGGCCCTGGGGCCGCTACCGCTTTTTGTCTCAGGCGTGCCCGGTCATGGTAATGACAGGGGTGAAGCCGTTCTGCCGGGCTCAGGCCGCCTTGACGGCGTCCACATTGCGCAGGCGGATGTGCAGCTCGCGCAGCTGCTTTTCATCCACGGGCGAAGGGGCCTGCGTCAGCAGGTCCTGCGCGCGCTGGGTCTTGGGGAAGGCGATCACGTCGCGGATCGACTCGGCACCGGTCATCAGCGTGATCAGACGGTCCAGGCCGAAGGCCAGGCCACCGTGCGGAGGGGCACCGTACTGCAGCGCGTCGAGCAGGTAGCCGAACTTGGCCTGTGCGTCTTCGGGCGTGATCTTGAGGGCGTCGAACACCTTCTTTTGCACGTCGGCGCGGTGGATACGCACCGAGCCGCCACCGAGCTCCCAGCCGTTGAGCACCATGTCGTAGGCCTTGGCGATGCACTTGCCAGGGTCCGTGTCCATCAGGTCTTCGTGGCCGTCCTTCGGCGACGTGAAGGGGTGGTGCACGGCGGCCCAGCGGTCGTTCTCTTCGTCGTGCTCGAACATCGGGAAGTCCACCACCCACAGCGGTGCCCAGCGGCTTTCGAACAGGCCGTTCTTCTTGCCGAAGTCGCTGTGGCCGACCTTCAGGCGCAGCGCGCCGATGGCGTCGTTGACGATCTTTTCCTTGTCGGCACCGAAGAACAGCAGGTCGCCGTCCTGTGCGCCGGTGCGCTTCAAGATCTCGGCGATGGCTGCGTCGTGCAGGTTCTTGACGATGGGGGACTGCAGGCCTTCGCGGCCGTTGGCCACTTCGTTGACCTTGATCCAGGCCAGGCCCTTGGCGCCGTAGATCTTCACGAACTCGGTGTAGGCATCGATCTCGCCGCGCGAGATCTGCGAGCCGCCGGGCACGCGCAGGGCCACCACGCGGCCACCCTTGGTGGTGGCGGGGGCGGAGAACACCTTGAAGTCCACGTCCTTCATCACTTCGGTCAGCTCGGTGAATTCGAGCTTCACGCGCAGGTCGGGCTTGTCGGAGCCGAAGCGGAACGCCGCTTCCTGGTACGTCATGATGGGGAACTCGCCCAGGTCCACGCCCAGTTGCTGCTGGAACACCTCGGTGATCATGCGCTGGAAGATGGCGCGG
The DNA here is from genome assembly GCF_001424425.1 of Acidovorax sp. Leaf191. Taxonomy (GTDB): domain Bacteria; phylum Pseudomonadota; class Gammaproteobacteria; order Burkholderiales; family Burkholderiaceae_C; genus Acidovorax. The sequence goes on along the minus strand of NZ_LMPT01000012.1, from coordinate 359,841 downwards.
ATCTCTTCCTCGCCCAGGAACGAGGTCTCGCAGTCGATCTGGGTGAACTCGGGCTGGCGGTCGGCACGCAGGTCTTCGTCGCGGAAGCACTTGGTGATCTGGTAGTAGCGGTCGTAGCCGGCCACCATCAGCATCTGCTTGTACAGCTGGGGCGACTGCGGCAGCGCGAAGAACTGGCCGTCGTGCACGCGGCTGGGCACCAGGTAGTCGCGCGCGCCTTCGGGCGTGCTCTTGCCCAGCATGGGCGTCTCGATGTCGATGAAGCCTTCCTTGTCCAGGAAGTTGCGCACCTGGATGGAGGTCTTGTAGCGCAGCATCATGTTGCGCTGCATGTGCGGGCGGCGCAGGTCCATCACGCGGTGCGTGAGGCGCGTGGTCTCCGACAGGTTCTCGTCGTCCATCTGGAAGGGCGGCGTGACCGAGGGGTTGAGCACGTTCAGCTCATGGCACAGCACTTCGATCTGGCCGCTCTTGAGCTTGTCGTTGGTGGTGCCGTCGGGACGGGGGCGCACCAGGCCCACCACCTGCACGCAGAATTCGTTGCGCACGCCTTCGGCGGTCTTGAACATCTCGGCACGGTCCGGGTCGCACACCACCTGCACGTAGCCTTCGCGGTCGCGCAGGTCGATGAAGATCACGCCGCCATGGTCGCGGCGACGGTTCACCCAGCCCGACAGGGTGACGGTTTGGCCCATCAGGGCTTCGGTCACAAGACCGCAATAGTGGGAACGCATGGCCATGGCAGAAACTTCCGGCGCCCGGGGGGCGCATTAAAAGGGATTCACTTACCCGGAGAAATGAGCGTGGGGTCCGCCGGAGCGACCACACCCATCGAAACAATGTATTTGAGGGCTGAGTCCACGCTCATGTCGAGCTCGACGCAGTCGCTCTTGCGCAGCATCACGAAATAGCCGCCCGTGGGGTTGGGCGTGGTGGGCACGTACACGCTCACGAACTCGTCACGCAGGTAGGCCGCGACCTCGCCGTTGGGCGCACCGGTGACGAAGGCCACGGTCCAGACGCCCTCGCGCGGCCACTGCACCAGCACCGCCTTGCGAAACGCGTTGCCGCTTTCGGAGAACAGCGTGTCCGAGACCTGCTTGACGCTGGAGTAGATGGAGCGCACCACGGGGATGCGGTGTACCACCGCGTCGCCCCACTGCACGAGCTTGCGGCCCGCGAAGTTGCTGGCCACCGCACCCACCACCAGCAGGATCAGCAGCGTGAGCACCACCCCGAAGCCGGGCACATGAAAGCCCAGCACCTTGTCCGGGTGCCACGCGACAGGCAGGATCTGCAGGGTCTGGTCGAGCGTGCTCACGATCCAGTGGAGCACCCACGCCGTGATGACCCCTGGCACGATCACCAGAAGGCCGGTCAGCAGCCATTTGCGCATAGCAGACATGAAGGTGCTCGATCAGCTCGTGGAGGACGAAGAGGTGGAGGTGGAACTGCCGCCGGTGCTGGTGCTGCTGGCAGGGCTGCTCGCTTCTTTCTTGGGAGCGTCGCCGGAGCTGGCGGGCGCGGCGGCGTCGGATTTGGACTCGGTCTTGGCGTCGGTCGCTGGTGCGGACGTGCCGCCACCCCCGCTGTTGCCACCGCGGAAGTCTGTCACGTACCAGCCCGAGCCCTTGAGCTGAAAGCCTGCGGCCGTCACCTGCTTGGAGAACGCCTCGGCACCGCAGGCGGGGCAGACGGTCAGGGGGGTGTCGGAGATTTTTTGCAGCACATCCTTGGCATGGCCGCAGGAGCCGCATTTGTAGGCGTAAATAGGCATGTCAGCGTGTGGAGGGAAAGTGCAAAACCCTCAATTATAGGCGGCGGCATACCCCTACCCCGCAGAGGCCGTGTGCAGGGCGCCTGCGGCATGCGCGCGCCCTGCGCCGCAGGGCCGCGCGCCTGTCAGTCGGCCCCGACCAGCGGGTGGTGCGATGCGTGGCTGTTGCGGATGGCCTGCGGCGCGAGCGAGCCCACCAGCATGCCTGCCAGCGCCGCCAGCAGCCCGGCCAGCTGCGCCGGGAACACGGCACCCACCGGCGTGGCCAGGAACAGCAGCCAGGTGCCCAGGCCCAGCACGATGGCCGCGATGGCGCCCTGTGTGGTCGCGCGCTTCCAGTACAGGCCGAACACCAGGGGCACGAAGGCGCCGACCAGCGGCACCTGGTACGCGCCCGAGACCAGTTCATAGATGGAGGTGCCCTGCATGTAGATGGCATAGGCCAGCACGCAGCCGCTGAACACCAGCGTGGTGATGCGCATGGTGCGCAGGCGCTCCTGGTCGGTGCTGTGGGGCTTGAACTGGCGCCAGATGTTCTCGGTGAAGGTCACGCTCGGGGCCAGCAGCGTGGCCGATGCGGTGGACTTGAGCGCCGACAGCAGCGCGCCGAAGAACAGCACCTGCATGATGAACGGCATCTTGGCCATCACCAGCGTGGGCAGCACCTTCTGGGGGTCTTCCTTGAGCAGCGCCGCGGTCTCGCCGGGCATGATGATCAGCGCACTCGCCACGAGGAACATGGGCACGAAAGCGAACAGGATGTAGCAGATGCCGCCGATGACCGGGCCGCGCGTGGCCGCCTGCACGTTGTTGGCCGACATCACGCGCTGGAACACGTCCTGCTGCGGGATGGAGCCGAACATCATGGTGATGCCCGCGGCGATGAAGAACACCACGTCGTGGAACTTGGGCTCGGGAAGGAAGCGGAACAGCTCGCGGCTGGACGCGAACTCGATCACCTTGTCGGCCCCGCCGGCCATGTTGCCCGCGAACACCGCGATCACGGCCAGACCCACCACCAGGATGATCATCTGGATGAAGTCGGTGACCGCCACCGACCACATGCCGCCGAACAGCGTGTACGCCAGGATGGACACCACGCCGATGGCCATGCCCACCGGGATGCTGATGGCGTCGCCCGACAGCAGGTTGAACACCAGCCCCAGCGCCGTGACCTGCGCCGACACCCAGCCCAGGTAGCTGAGCATGATGATGAGCGAGCAGACGATCTCCACCGTGCGGCCATAGCGCTCGCGGTAGTAGTCGCTGATGGTCAACAGCGTCATGCGGTAGAGCTTGCCCGCGAAGAACAGCCCCACCAGGATCAGGCAGAAACCCGCGCCGAACGGGTCTTCCACCACGTTGCCGAGGCCCCCTTCGATGAACTTGGCCGGAATGCCCAGCACCGTCTCCGAGCCGAACCACGTGGCGAACGTGGTGGTGATGATCATGTACAGCGGCAGGTGCCGGCCGGCAATGGCGAAGTCTGCCGCGTTGTTCACGCGCCGGGCTGCGAGCAGGCCGATGCCGATGGTGATCAGCAGGTAAACGATAACCAGGGTCAGCAGCACGGCATGCTCCTCAATGTCGCGAAGTGGAAGGTAGGAAAACCGGAAAAACGGGGAAAGGCGAGAGACGCCGGGACTAGAAAACCCGGAACCGGTACAGCACTTGCAACTGTTGTACCAGCATGAAGAACAGGAAGCCCGTGATGAACCCCACGCCCACGTAGATGATGGCGTGCAGGAGCTTGTTGGTGCGCTTTTGCTCGGCCAGCAGCTCCATCAGTTCGCGCCGGTGGTCCTGCGGCTTGTGGCGCAGGTAGTCGTACATCAGGCGGGGCAGCTCCGGGATCAGCTTGGCGTAGTGCGGCGCCTCGGCGCGCAGTTCGCGCCACAGGCGCTGCGGGCCCATCTGCTCGAGCATCCACTTTTCCAGGAAAGGCTTGGCGGTGCTCCACAGGTCGAGGTTCGGGTCGAGCTCGCGGCCCAGGCCCTCGATGTTGAGCAGCGTCTTTTGCAGCAGCACCAGCTGCGGCTGGATTTCGACGTGGAAGCGCCGGGACGTCTGGAACAGGCGCATCAGCACCATGCCCAGCGAGATCTCCTTGAGCGGCCGGTCGAAATACGGCTCGCACACTGCGCGGATGGCCGACTCCAGGTCGTTGACCCGCGTCTCGGGCGGCACCCAGCCGCTTTCGATGTGCAGCTCGGCCACGCGCTTGTAGTCGCGCCGAAAGAACGCCACGAAGTTCTGCGCCAGGTACTCCTTGTCCGATTCGGTCAGCGTGCCGACGATGCCGAAATCGAGCGAGATGTAGCGCCCGAAGGTGGCAGGGTCCAGGCTGACCTGGATGTTGCCCGGGTGCATGTCGGCGTGGAAGAACCCGTCGCGGAACACCTGGGTGAAGAAGATCGTGACGCCGTCGCGGGCGAGCTTGGGGATGTCCACGCCCGCATCGCGCAGCCGCTCCATCTGGCTGATGGGCACGCCGTTCATGCGCTGCATCACCATGACCTCGGCGTGGCAGAAGTCCCAGAAGATCTCGGGAATCAGCACCAGGTCCAGGCCCTGCATGTTGCGGCGCAGCTGCGCTGCGTTGGCCGCCTCGCGCACCAGGTCCAGCTCGTCGTGCAGGTAGTTGTCGAACTCCGCCACCACCTCGCGGGGCTTGAGGCGCTTGCCATCGGCCGACAGGCCCTCCACCCAGCCGGCCATCATGCGCATGAGGCCCAGGTCTTTTTCGATCACGGGCAACATGCCCGGGCGCAGCACCTTGACGGCCACCTCGCGCTCGATGCCGTGGCGGTCGCGCAGCGTGGCGAAGTGCACCTGCGCGATCGATGCGCTGGCCACGGGCACGCGGTCGAACGAGGTGAAGACCTCGCCGATCGGGCGGCGGTAGGCGCGCTCGATGGTGGCCACCGCGATATCCGGATCGAAGGGCGGGACGCGGTCCTGCAGGCGGGCCAGCTCGTCGGCCACATCGGGCGGCAGCAGGTCGCGCCGGGTGGACAGCACCTGGCCGAACTTCACGAAGATGGGGCCCAGTTGCTCCAGCGCCTCGCGCAGGCGCTGGCCGCGGGGGGCGTCGAGATTGCGCCCGACCGAGAGCACCCGCGACACCGCGCGCAGCCAGGGTTTTTGAAAACTGTCGAGCAACAGGCCGTCCAGGCCGTACCGGAACACCACCCACAGGATGGCGCCCCCCCTGACGAACTGCTTCATGCGCCGGACCGGTCTGGGCCGCTGGCGGGCACGTCGTGCGCGGGCGACACGGGCGGCACAGGCACCACGGCCGCACCAGGCGCCGAGGGTGCCATGCGCGAGCCCACGAACTGTCGCAGCGCCTGGGCTGCCCTGCGCGCCACCTGGGCCACGGTGTGGGCCGGGGCATCGCCGATGACGCGGGCGAGGTCTTCCTCGACATCCCAGCGCACGTGGTCGACCAGCCAGTTGATCTCGGCCGCAAGCTGCACGTCGCCTTCGATGCGGATGGTGGGCTTGTCGCCGCGCAGCGCCGTCTGGGCCAGCGCGAAGGGCGAGGTCTCGGTCACTTCGAGCCGCAGGTCGGGCACCGCGGTCTCGGGCGCCAGGTTGAACAGGCCTGCGGGAGTGATCACGAGGGCCATGGAGTAGGCACGCCACTGGACGCGGGCGACGCGGCCCTTTTGGCGCACCAGGCGGTCCGTGGCCTCCTTTTCCTGCATGAGCACGTGGTTGAGGAACAGCACCACACGCTGCTGAACCTCATGCACCAGCCACTGCGGGGGCTGCGGGCCCGCTGCGACGCGCTCGAAAAGGCCGTTCAGAAAAGGAAAAGGGGACTGTGGTGTTGCCATAGTCCCCGATTATTCCCTGAACTGGGCAAGCCCCCAAGAGGGGCGATGCCCTTAATTACTGCAGGGCCTGCACACCGGCCACCAGCCAGCCGCTGCTGCCGGCCTTGGGCTTGGTCATGTTCCACACTTCGCGGAACGGGCTCGGGCCGGCCGAGGGCTCTTCGCGGATCATGCCGGAGAACTCGACGCTGGCCATGTAGCCGTCGCCCAGGTCTTCGATGCCCAGCAACTGGGCTTCGATCATGACCACATCGGTGTGGTTGGGCTGCACGCCGCGGTGCGCTTCGCGTTCGGTGAGCTGGGTACGGATCTCATCGAGCATGCTGTCGGTCATCATCGAGCGCAGCGTGTTGATGTCCGAGCGGTCCCAGGCGGCCTGCAGCGTGACGAAGTTGCGCTTGGCGGCGGACAGGAAGCCGTCGGTGTCGAAGTCGGCCGGCACGCCCCAGTTCTGCGAACCCGACAGGCCCGAACCGATGACGACGCCCGTACCCGCACCACCTTGCTGCGCGGCGCGCGAGGCGTCGAACGCCATGCTGCTGCGCTCCCAGGGGCGGGCAGACGCGTCGTTGCCCACGTTGTTCGGGCTGTACTGCGGTGGCACCTGAGCGGCCGCAGGGGTGGAAGCCCCGGCACCCGCACCGGCGCCCTGGAAGGCAAACGGCGCGCCGCCAGCGGCTGCACCGCCGTTGGCAGCACCGCCACCATTGCGCGAGCGCATCACCATCTTGAAGATCGCGAACGCGGCCACGGCCAGCAAGGCGATCATCAGGAAGTTGGCAAACCCTGCACCCATGCCCAGGGAATGCGCCAGCCAGGCCAGGCCCAGGCCGGCGGCCAGGCCACCGAGCATGGCGCCCCAGGGCTTCTTGGCTGCCGCTGCGGCAGGCGCAGCGCCCGCTGCAGCCGGCTTGGCAGCCGCTGCGTTGGTCGCGTTCTGCGCCGGTGCGCCAGGCGTCGCGGGCGGCGTTGCCGACTCGCGCTGCGTCACATTGCTGGACTGCTTGCCCACCGACTTGCCACCACCCATACGCCGGGCGTCAGCGTCCGCGTGCGCAAACGCCAGCATCGCCACCAACACCACAGACCACAGTTTCATCATGAATTCTCCGTCTCCGTTAATCGCCGAGTGAAGCACTCAGCACTTGATTCCAACATGCAAGGCGACGATGCCCCCTGTCATGTTGTGATAGTCCACATGCCCAAAGCCATTTTTTTGCATGAGGCTTTTGAGTTCTTCCTGGCCCGGATGCATGCGGATCGATTCAGCCAGATACCGGTAGCTCGCGTCGTCGCCGGCCACCAGCTTGCCCAGTTGGGGCAGCACCTTGAACGAATACCAGTCGTACGCCTTCTCCAGCGGCTTGGCCACCTTGGAGAACTCGAGCACCAGCAGCTTGCCGCCGGGCTTGAGCACGCGGCACATCTCGGCAATCGCCTGGTCCTTGTGCGTCATGTTGCGCAGGCCGAAGGCCACGCTCACCACGTCGAAATGCGCGTCCGGGAACGGCAGCTTCTCGGCGTCGCACACCATCGTGGGCAGCACCACGCCCGCATCGATGAGGCGGTCGCGCCCCACGCGCAGCATGGCTTCGTTGATGTCGGTGTGCACCACGCGGCCGGTGGCGCCCACCTTCTTCGAGAAAGCCAGCGCCAGGTCGCCCGTGCCGCCCGCGATGTCCAGCACCTGGCCGCCTTCGCGCAGGTTGGCCACCATCACGGTGTAGGCCTTCCAGGCGCGGTGCAGGCCGGCCGACATGAGGTCGTTCATCACATCGTATTTGGAGGCGACCGAGTCGAACACGCCGCGCACACGGCGCGCCTTTTCCTGCTCGTCGACCGACTGAAAACCAAAATGTGTGGTGCTCATAAGATTCATGCTAGGCGCGCAAGCGCCAGAGGTACAGCGACAACCCCGCACTGAAATGGGGCTTGTGTCGCAATTAGGACAACGCCATCGAAGAGAAAACAGCCGCTACCGCTCGTCCATGTTGCGCCAGCAGCTCTCTTTTCAATAGCACATCGGTCGACAAGGGCTTGTGGCCTGCCCGTCAGTGGCTTCCGCAGGCATGGCCGCCTGCACCACCCTTGGGCGCCATCGGCGCGTCGCGGTCCACGCCGGCAGCGGCCAGGCGCTCGGTGTACTGCGTCCACAGCGCGTCCTGCTTCTGGCCCAGCTCGTAGAGGTAGTCCCAGGTGAAGATGCCGCTGTCGTGGCCGTCCGAGAACGTGGGCTTGACCGCGTAGTTGCCCACGGGCTCCAGGTTGACCAGCGCCACGCCGCGCTTGCCGGTCTGCAGCACTTCCTGCCCGGGCCCGTGGCCCTGCACTTCGGCCGAGGGCGAGTACACGCGCATCAGCTCGAACGGGATGCGGAACGTGGCGCCGTCGGAGAACCCGACCTCCAGCACCCGCGAAGCCTCGTGCACCGTGATCGCCTGCGGCGTGGGCGCGCCCGCTTTCAAACCTGACATGGATATCCCCTGTGAGAAAACTGTGGTGGTGTGGATTGTGGTGTGCTGCAGCGGTGCACGCTGCAGGCAGGGTCAACCACGGGCCGCGTCAAGGCAGCGCGAGCGGGCCCAGCGACTGGCGCATCGCGTCTTCGACCTGCGGCAGGCGCTCCCGCACGCGGACTTCCTGCTGCGCCGGGCTTGGCCGCTGCGCCGCGGCCCACACGGGCGACGGAAAGTGGCTGTCCCAGTCGAAACGGGCGATCACGTGCCAGTGCAGGTGGGGCACCATGTTGCCCAGCGCCGCGATGTTGACCTTGGTGGACGCCAGATGCTGGCGCAGCGCCTGCTCGACCCGCGTCACCGCCTCCATGCAGTGGCCGCGCTCGGCGGCCGACAGGTCCGAGAACTCGGCCACGTGCGCGTTCCACACCACGCGGTAGAACGCCGGGAACCCCGCCTCATTGGCACGGATCACGCGCAGGTTTGCACCACGCCAGACCAGTGCACCACCGTCTTCGGCGCACAGGGGGCAGGCAGTGCCGGTGGCCATCTAGACGAGTACCCGCTCGATGCCGCCGCCGTTGGCGCGCTGCACGTACTCGGGCATCCAGTTGTCGCCCAGGATCTCGCGGGCCATCTCGACCACGATGTAGTCGGCCTCGAGCAAACCGTTGCTCAGGTCGTCCTGGTAGCGGTTCAGGCCCTGCAGGCAGCTGGGGCAGCTGGTGAGGATCTTCACGTTGTCCTGGGCGGCCACGGCGCCCGGCCCCGCGCCGGTGGCCTTCATGACCTCGCGCAGCTTGGCTTCGCCCTTCCTGATTTCTTCTTCCTTGCGGAAACGCACCTGGGTCGACACGTCCGGCCGGGTCACGCCCAGCGTGCCCGATTCGCCGCAGCAGCGCTCGCTCTTCAAGACCTGCTCGCCCACCAGCGCCTTCACGGTCTTCATCGAGTCGCCGAGCTTCATCGGGTTGTGGCAGGGCTCGTGGTACAGGTAGGCGCCCTTGCCCTGCAGCGTGATGCCCTTCTCCAGCAAATACTCGTGGATGTCGATGATGCGGCTGCCTGGGAAGATCTTGCCGAACTCGTAGCCCTGCAGCTGGTCGTAGCAGGTGCCGCAGCTGACCACCACCGTCTTGATGTCGAGGTAGTTGAGCGTGTTGGCCACACGGTGGAAGAGCACACGGTTGTCCGTGATCATCTTCTCGGCCTTGTCGAACTGGCCACTGCCGCGCTGCGGGTAGCCGCAGCACAGGTAACCCGGCGGCAGCACCGTCTGCACGCCCGCGTGCCACAGCATGGCCTGCGTGGCCAGGCCGACCTGCGAGAACAGGCGCTCGGAGCCGCAGCCGGGGAAGTAGAACACCGCCTCCGTCTCGGCCGTGGTGGTGGCCGGGTTGCGGATGATGGGCACGTAGTCCTTGTTCTCGATGTCGAGCAGCGCCCGCGCCGTCTTCTTGGGCAGGCCGCCGGGCAGCTTCTTGTTGATGAAGTGGACCACCTGCTCCTTGACCGGCGCGGTGCCCACGGTGGCGGGCGGCTTGGCGGTCTGCTTGCGGCCCACCTTGCGCAGCAGGTCCACAGCCATGCGCTGGGCCTTGAAGCCCACGTCCACCATGGCCGAGCGCATGAACTTGATGGTGTCCGGGTTGGTGGCGTTGAGCATGGTCATCGCCAGCGCATTGCCCGGGCGGAAGCTCTTCTTGCCCATCTTGCGCAGCAGGTTGCGCATGTTCATGGTGACGTCGCCGAAGTCGATCTTCACCGGGCAGGGGCTCTCGCACTTGTGGCACACCGTGCAGTGGTCGGCCACGTCCTCAAACTCCTGCCAGTGCTTGATGGACACGCCGCGGCGCGTCTGCTCCTCGTACAGGAAGGCCTCGACCAGCAGCGACGTGGCCAGGATCTTGTTGCGCGGGCTGTACAGCAGGTTGGCGCGCGGCACGTGGGTGGCGCACACGGGCTTGCACTTGCCGCAGCGCAGGCAGTCCTTGACCGAATCGGCGATCGCGCCGATGTCGCTCTGCTGCATGATCAGCGACTCGTGGCCCATGAGGCCGAAGCTCGGCGTGTAGGCGTTGGTCAGGTCGGCGTGGCGCACAGGGTTTGAAGCCGCATAGCCTCCTACCGCTTGTCCAGCAAGCGCTGGCAGCTCCTGATTTCGTAGCAACTTGCCCTTGTTGAACCGGCCTTCCGGGTCCACCCGCTGTTTGTACTGCGCGAACGGAAGCAGCTCTTCGTCGGTCAGGAATTCGAGCTTGGTGATGCCGATGCCGTGCTCGCCCGAGATCACGCCGTCCAGGCTGCGCGCCAGCACCATGATGCGCTCCACCGCCTCGTGGGCGGTCTGCAGCATCTCGTAGTCGTCGCTGTTGACCGGCAGGTTGGTGTGCACGTTGCCGTCGCCCGCATGCATGTGCAGGGCCACCCAGACGCGGCCCTTGAGCACGCGCTGGTGGATGGCGGTGACTTCCTGAAGGATGGGCTTGAAGGCCGCGCCGGTGAAGATGCCCGAGAGCGGCGCACGCAGCTGGGTCTTCCAGCTCGCGCGCAGCGTGTGGTCCTGCAGTTGCGGGAACAGCGCTTCGACGTCGTGCAGCCAGCCTTGCCACAGCGCACGCACCTCCTGCACCAGGGCGATGGCCTGGGCCACGCGCTCCTGCAGCAGCTCGGGCGATGGCACTTCGTCGTCCGCGTCGTGTTTGCCCAGCGGCAGGTTGCCGCGCTCGAAGAACTCGGTCAGCGCGTCGCACAGCTTGATCTTGTTGCGCAGGCTCAACTCGATGTTGATCCGCTCGATGCCGTCGGTGTACTCGGCCATGCGCGGCAGCGGGATCACCACGTCTTCGTTGATCTTGAAGGCGTTGGTGTGGCGGCTGATGGCGGCCGTCTTCTTGCGGTCGGCCCAGAACTTCTTGCGCGCGTCGGCGCTGATGGCGATGAAGCCTTCGCCGCTGCGCGAGTTGGCGATGCGCACCACCTCGCTGGTCACGCGCGCCACCTCGTCGGCGTTGTCGCCCGCGATGTCGCCGATCAGCACCATCTTGGGCAGGCCGCCGTTGCCCTTCTTGCTCTTGGTGGCGTAGCCCACGGCCTTCAGGTAGCGGTCGTCCAGGTGTTCCAGGCCGGCGAGCAGCACGCCCGAGCGCTTTTGCTCGGCGAACATGTAGTCCTTGATCTCGACGATGCTGGGCACCGCGTCCTTGGCGTTGCCGAAGAACTCCATGCACACGGTGCGCGTGTGCTCGGGCATGCGGTGCACCACCCAGCGCGCGCTGGTGATGAGGCCGTCGCAGCCCTCTTTCTGGATGCCGGGCAGGCCCGACAGGAACTTGTCCGTCACGTCCTTGCCCAGGCCCTCCTTGCGGAAGGTCTTGCCCGGGATGGCCAGGCGCTCGGTGCGCACGGGCGTCTTGCCGTCGGCCTCGAAGTACTGCAGCTCGAAGGTGGCCGTCTCCGCGTCATGGATCTTGCCCATGTTGTGGTCCAGGCGGGTCACTTCGAGCCACTGCGCGTCGGGCGTGACCATGCGCCAGCTGGCCAGGTTATCGAGCGCCGTGCCCCACAGCACGGCCTTCTTGCCGCCCGCGTTCATGGCGATGTTGCCGCCGATGCAGCTGGCCTCGGCGCTGGTGGGGTCCACCGCGAACACGAAGCCCGCGCGCTCGGCCGCGTCGGCCACGCGCTGGGTGACCACGCCGGCCTCGGTCCACACGGTGCCGACTTCGCTGTCCATGCCCGGCAGGCGGCGCATCTCCACCTCGGTCATGGCTTCGAGCTTTTCGGTGTTGATGACCACGCTCTTCCACGTGAGCGGAATCGCGCCGCCGGTGTAGCCGGTGCCGCCCCCGCGCGGGATGATGGTCAGGCCCAGTTCGATGCAGCCCTTGACGAGGCCCGCCATCTCGCCTTCGGTGTCGGGCGTGAGCACCACGAACGGGTATTCGACGCGCCAGTCGGTGGCGTCGGTCACGTGGCTCACGCGCGATAGGCCGTCGAACTTGATGTTGTCCTTGGCCGTAAGGCGGCCCAGGGTCTTCTGGATCTGGCGGCGCAGCTGCGCGGCCTGCTCGAAGGTGGCGTTGAATTCGGCCACCGCACGGCGCGCGGCCACCACCAGCTCGCCCACCAGGCGGTCGCGCCCGGCATCGTCGGCAGGGGTGCGGCGCTTGTCGACCTCGCCCAGGCGGTGCTGCAGCGCGTCCACCAGCAGCTTGCGGCGGGCCGGGTTGTCCAGCAGGTCGTCCTGCAGGTAGGGGTTGCGCTGCACCACCCAGATATCGCCCAGCACCTCGTACAGCATGCGGGCCGACCGGCCGGTGCGGCGCTCCTTGCGCAGCTGGTCCAGCAGGTCCCAGGACGGAGACCCCAGCAGCCGGATCACGATCTCCCTGTCGGAGAACGAGGTGTAGTTATAGGGAATCTCGCGTAGGCGCGCAGGTTCCGCGGCCTGGGTGTGCAGGGCGGCGACCGCAGTAAAGGCGTTCATGAAGTAGACCTGGGGAAGCGCTATGCGCTGGACCGTGGGAGCCCGCGATTTTATGCCACCCCGCTGCCTGCCGCATTCACGCCGTCTGGCGCCATGGAATCCGGTTGGCTTCCACCGCCGTCGCACCCATGGTCTGCTCGGTGGCAGACGACGTCCACGCGCCGGGAACGCACCGCGGCATGACGTCGGCAATGCCGCCGTGCTCGTCGTTGTGCACCACGATCACCTGGTTCGAGCGCATGGCCTGCAAAAGCTCCGGCGTCAGATGGAAGCTGGCGGACAGCTGACTGTCGTCGAGCGCCGGGATCACGCTGCGCCGCTCCACCTTGCGGCGGATCTGGTTGTACAGCGCCCAGCCGGCCAGCACCGCGGCGTTGAAGGCCGCGATGACCCCGTACCACAGCAAGGTGTCCACCGTGGAGCGCAGCGCATCGAACCGCGCTGTCAGATCGAGCGTCGGCGACTGCACCATGGCCGCGACGCCCCGGTAGAACAGGAACAGGAAGCCGGCCCAGGCCACCAGGGTCACGGCCGCGTCGACCAGGCGGGGCAGCCGGCCCTGGCGGGTGTGGATGAGCGGGCCGTTCATGGCGGTGCAGGCCGGGCAATGCCGCGGTCGGGGCTGACCCAGCGGGCCCGCGCGCGCTGGGTCTTGAGCATGACCTTCGGAAAGCTCACGAGGGTGGTGAACAGGCTCAGCAGCCAGAAGACCACGGGGTACCAGATCATCCAGTACAGCGTGCTGCGCATGCCCGATTCGTAGCGCCGGTCGATGGACACGCTCACCGTGAACTGCAGCAGGCAGGTCACCGTCAGCACGAGCCCGGTGAACGACGGCGGCATGAGCCGCGGCACGAACAGGTTGCCCGGCAGGTGGACGAACTTGCCCAGCAGGTACAGCACCACGGTGACCGCGAACATGAAGGCCCAGCCCGTGGACATGCAGAACTCCAGCATCAACAGCCACATGCGGCGGTTGCGCCAGTTCCACATGCCGCGCAGGTTCTTGAGGAACACCTCGGCACCGCCCTGCGCCCAGCGCAGGCGCTGTTTCCACAGGCCGCGCAGCGTCTCGGGCATCAGGATCCAGCACAGCGCACGCGGCTCGAAGAAGATGGACCAGTGGCGCTTTTGCAGCTTCCAGCTGATGTCGATGTCCTCGGTGATCATGTCCGGGCTCCAGTAGCCCACGTCGTCCAGCGCCCGCCGGCGGAACGCCGCCACCACGCCCGAGACGGTGAACACCTGGCCGTACACGCGCTGCGTGCGCTTGATGAGCCCGATGATGGAAGAAAACTCGCCCACCTGGATGCGCCCCACCAGGGTGGAGCGGGTGCGGATGCGCGGGTTGCCGGTCACCGCGCCCACGCGCGGGTTGTCGATGAGCGGCGCCACCAAGTAGGCGACCGCGTCGCGGTCGAGCAGCGCATCGCCGTCGATGCACACCAGGTACTCGCTGCGCGCGGCGGCGGCGCCCATCTGCAGGCCGATGGCCTTGCCCTGGTTCTGCGCCAGGTGGATCACCCGCAGGCGCGGGTGCTGCGCGGCCAGCGCATCGAGCACCTCGCCCGTGTTGTCGCGCGAACCGTCGTTGATGGCGATGACCTCGATGTTCGGGTAGCGCTGCGCCAGGGCCGCGCCCAGGGTCTCGGCGGCGTTGTCGCCTTCGTTGTAGCAGGGCACCAGGATGGACACCAGCGGCTCGCCCTTGAGCGCGGGCGCGGGCACGTCCGGCCCCCAGGCCCAGTGGCGCTCCCAGTGCATCCAGTAGTACAGGCCGCCCGCGATCCAGATGCCCGACATGAACAGCGGGTAGAGGAACACGAAGTCCAGCACCGCGTCGCTGGACAGCAGCATCTGCAGCGCCAGCGGACCGCAGACGATGAGCGACAGCGCCAGCAGCGCAAGCACGCGGCTCCTCATGGCTGCAACGCCCCGCTGTTGGACAGGGCCGGCCGCACCTGCTCGACGCTCGGCACGCCCGTGATGAAGTTGTCGGGGTAGTAGCCGAAGCTGCGCGCGCCGCGCATCTGCAGCCGCCGCATCCAGCCCGCCAGCCGCTGGCCGGGCACGGGCTGGCTGTTGCGCCAGTCCAACGCCTGCAGCTCGAAGACCGTGCGGTCCATCGCTCCGGGCCGCCGGCGGATGGAATCCACCACCGTGTCCAGCCAGGCATCCGCATCGGCGTCGGGGACGTTCTCCATGAACGGCATGGCCATGGGCGCGGTCCAGTCGTACGAGGCGAGGAAGTCGTCCAGGTTCTGCGCGAACCAGGCTTCGCTCTCCGGCTTGAGCATGGGCATGGCGAAGATGTTGCGCGCGGTCTTGACCTGCGGGCCGCGGATGGCGCGCACACGCCCTGCCAGCTCCAGCGTGAAGTCCGTCAGCGCGCGAGTCTTGAACTGCGTCCAGCGCCGCAACGTGGCGGGGTCGGCGCGCAGCTCGGCGATGGTGCCGGGCAGGCCCGCCGCGCGGTAGGCCGCCAGCGCGGGTCCGCTCGCGTCCTCGAAGTCGGACAGCAACGCATCGTCGTGGAACAGCACGCCGTCGAACCAGGCCGAACGGGCCAGGTCTTCATACAGGTCGGCGATGCGCGAGCGCACCGTGGGATCGAACGGCGACATGCGGCGGTACTGGCCCGTGTCCGGCGTGGCCTCGCCCTTGTCGTTGACCCGCTGCACCCGGGGCAGCGCGGCGTCCAGGTCGAAGGCCAGCACCGGCATCCAGGCGTACACCGCCACGCGGGTGCGGGTGCGCAGCTGCCACGCCACGCGGTTGAACAGGTCGGCGCGCACGGGCAGCCAGCGGTTGGGAAAGTACACCGAGTGCACGGTGCCGTCGCCCTGCGCATCGGAAAACGCCTGCAGGAACACCGTGTTCACGCCCAGGTCCTGCACGCGCTGCACCAGGTGGTCGAAGTTGCGTGCCTGCTGCGCGGGGTCGGCGTCGTAGAGGTAGTCCAGGTCGACGTGGGCCACGCGCAGCACCCGGTGCTCCTGCGTGGCGATGACGGCGGAGGCGAACTGATCGACCGACGGGTCCCCGGTGACCAGCACGCGCGGCGTGTTGAACAGGCTTGCGGTGCTGCCGATGCCCTCGTCCAGCGTCATCGCCATCTGGTAGCCGTGGCGCTTGACGACGGCCAGTGCGCTGCCGTTGGCGGCGCCATACGGCCATACCCAGACCCGCGGGGCCTTGCCGGTCACATCGCGGATCTTGGTGGTGATGGCCGCCACGTCTGCCTCGAGGCGCCGCAGGAAGGCCTCGTCGTTCTCATACGACGCGGTGGCCGGGTCGTACCGGCGCGTGGCGGCGGCGGGCTGCGTGTTGCCCTGGGGGTTGGCCACGATGCCGTGGTGCAGGTGGTCGGTGTGCGCACCGACTTCCACCAGGCCCGATGCCGCCATCTCGCCCACCTGGGCCCAGGTGGCAAAGCGCTCGCGGGGCGTCTGCAGGCCGCCGAAGTCCACCGGCTGGTCGGCCGGCGCGTCCAGCCACTCCCCCACGGGCGCCAGCACCGCAGGCCAGCCGGTGGCCTTGAGCAGGGGGAACACGCGGTCATAGAAGCTGCGGTATCCGTCGTCGAAGGTCAGCAGCACGGCTTTGGCCGGCAGGGGCTTGCCGCCGTCGCGTGCGGCCAGGATCTGGTCCACCGACACCGGCTGGTAGCCGTTTTGCCGCAGCCACGCAAAGTGCGCGACGAGGCGGTCGGTGCGCACGGCCAGGTAGCGCGCATCGGCCTCGCCGTCCTGCACGTCGTGGTAGGCCACGGTCACGAAGCTGTTGACGGGCCAGGGGCGCTCCGCCTCGGGCAGGGTCCGGGCCTTGGGGGGCACGAACGGCTGCGCGTCTGCGGCCAAGGCCGGCAGCGCCACCATGCATGCGGCCATGGATGCGAGCACGCCCAGCATGCGGGCCCTGCGACGGATGAGCGAGAAGACTGTCGGAAACATTCTCAGAACCTGTAGAGAAGATCGAACGCGGTGCGCAGGATGCGCTCGTCCACGCCGTCATAAGGGCGACGGGTGATGGAAAAAGAAAGCCCCATTTCCAGGGTGTCGCTCACGCGCAGGCGCTGCCCGTAGCCCAGCGTGGCGACCTCGCCCACGCCGTAGCCGCGCTGGGCGTACGCCCCCACGCCGAGCTGCAGGCGCTGGCGCCATTCCAGCTGGTAGTGGCGGTACAGCACGTGCGCCACGTCGAGCGTGGGCAGCAGGAAGACATCGGACTCGGGCGCGAAGTACGGCCCGCCGGGCCGGCTGTTGCGCGAGTGCGAGAGCTCCATCACCAGGTCTGCGTACACGCCGTAGCGGGTGTAGATGCGCTCGCGGCCGGCCACGCCGACGGACAGGCGGCGGTTGCCGTCCGAGTAGTCCAGCCCACCCACGCTCACGTTCCAGTCGCGCCGCTCGTTGGCGCGCCAGCGCAGTGCGGCGGTCACGCTGTCGGCGGTGATGTCGCTGCGCAGCGCGCGCAGCGGCGTGTCGCGCGACAGGCGCTCCGCGGCGCCGCTGATCTGCCACTGGTCGCTGAGATCGTGGCGCCCCTCCAGCCGCAGGCCGGTGCGCTGCCCGTAGCCGAAGTTGTGGGTGGAGATTTCGCCCTCCACGGTGTTGTCGCGCACCCGCCATTCGCCGCCGGCGCGGTAGCTGCGGTGCACGCCGCGGCCTTCGCGGAAGTCGCCGCTGCCAAAGCCGAAGCCGGCGAACAGGCGCCAGTCGTCCTGCACGGGCGCGCTGTAGAGCACGGTGTCGGTGCCGTAGTCGCCGTTGCCGGTGGAGGGATTGGGGCTGGACGACAGGCCGCGGTAGCCCGACACCCGCAGCTCGGGCATGCGAAACACCCGGCGTGTCCGGTCCAGGCGCTGCACCTGGAGGTTTTCGGGATAGCGTTCGAGCACGTCATCGGCCAGCGCGTCCGCCTGCTTCCACTCCTGCAGGTCCATCGCGGTAAAGCCCTGCTGCAGCTCCAGCGACAGCGCGCGCGGCTCCATGGCTTCGACCAGTTTCAGCTCCTGCTCGGCCCGGCGCGGCCAGGCGCGGCCCCGGTAGACGCCCGCCAGCGCGATGCGCGCACCGAGGTGACCCGGCGCCTGCTGCACCATGCGTTCGAGGCGCAGCTGCGCCTCGGGCGTGTCGTCGGAAAAGCTGTGCGCCTGCGCTGCCTCCATGGCCGCAGAGGCCCAGACGGCGCGGCCTGCGGGGGTGGCGGCAAACGCCTTTTGCGTGCCGTCCGCCAGGGACACGGCGGCGTCCATGGCCTCGGACTCGACCAGCGAATAGAACAGGCCCGAGGCATCGCCGGAGCTCACCGACGGGTCCGCCTGGCTGCGCTCGAGCAACTCGGCATACAGCAGGCGCGCGGCCTGCGCCTGCCGCAGGTACAGATAGGCGCCGGCCACCCAGCGCAGGGCGTAGTCCGGCACCGGCACGCCATCGCGCCGCAGGGCCTCGTACTCGGCGACCGCCGTGTCCATGCGGCTGCGCACGGTCAGCGCCCCGATGCGGTCGATGCGCATGCGCTGCAGGTCGCGCACGGCCTGCGGGTCGGCGCTCCACCGGGCAAACACCTGCTCGTAGAACGCCAGGGCCTTGTCGGCCACTGCGAAGCGCTCACTCTCGCTGCGCACGGGTGCGAACGACAGGCGCACCATTTCCGCGCCGATGTCGGCCTGCAGCCTGCGCTGCTGCGCCGCGCCCATGAGCGCGGGCTGTGCGTCCACCAGGGCCTGCGCCTGCACCGGCAGGCCGGCGGACTGCAGTGCGTCGGCATAGGCCATCTGCACTTCGGCATCGTCGGGTGCCAGCGAGCGCGCGCGGCTCGCCTCGGCCAGCGCCGCATGAAAGCGCCGCGCCGCCGTGTGCACATAGGCCAGGGCCAGGCGGCGGCGCGCCACCATCGGGGTCTCGGCCACCAGCGCTTCGGCCTTGGTGCGCGCATCCGCATCGCGCCCCGCATCCGCCAGGACGTGGATCTCCCCCATGCGCAGCTCCGCGTCATCCGGGCTGCGCGCCAAGGCGCGGGCATACAGCGCCAGCGCGTCGTCCCACTGCCGCAAGTTGCGGTGGGCGCGCGCCACCGACGCCAGGGTACTGACCGGCAGCGTGAGCGACGCGCCATGGCGGCGGTACACATCCACCACTTCCTGGTCCAGCCGGGCCCAGCCGGCGATATCGATCCAGTCGGCCACCAGGCGCGCAGCATCGGCACGGTCCAGCCGCTCTTGCCGCAGGTAGTCGAGCACCGGGGTGGTGTCTCCGGTCCTGGCGCGCCGGACCAAGGCGTCGTAGGACTCGGCCACCGGTACGGGCGTGGCCGTGTCCGCATACGCCAACGCGCAGGCCATCGCACCAGCGGCCACGGCGGCGTGGAACGCGGGGCGAACGGGCAGGGACAGGGAAGGAAACGGGTTCCCGAACATACAGACGAAAAGTGGAGACAGCGGGTAGAAAACACGGTGCCGGCAGCGGTGAGCGCCAGCGTGGCCGCCATTGTTGCCAGCGACAGACCTACCGCGCGGCTCGCTTTGCAAACAATGTTCAACAACCCTTGCTGTAAAGAGTTGTATCAAACTGTGAATTTTAGACGAACACCGGGATTTCGGGTGTTTCCTTGGAAAAAGAGGGCTCATTGCCCTCTAGTACGGTCAGGATTGCCGGCTGGATGTGTAACAAATTCAATCGAGCCTGTTTTTCAGAACTTTGTGCGGCGCGCCGTCTTTTCGCACAGTGAGCCCATGGAGGGTCAAGACGACAACCCACAAAAAAGCCGCGCACCGGAAGGCTCGGTGCGCGGCTTGGGCCGATAGCGGCAATGACCCCGAATGGGCCGGCGAACGGCCCTGAGGTTCGTTAGAACAGCACCCGGCTCCTGAGGGTGCCGGTGACCTGTGCGAGCTTGTCCAGCGCCAGGTCCGACGACGCGGCATCGATGTCGATCACCACGTAGCCGATCTTTTCGTTGGTCTGCAGGTACTGGGCGGAGATGTTGATCTCGTTGTCCGAGAAGATGCGGTTGATCTCGGACAGCACGCCCGGCACATTGCGGTGGATGTGCAGCAGGCGGTGCTTGCCCGGGTGGGCGGGCAGCGCCACCTCGGGGAAGTTGACGGACGAGGTGCTGGTGCCGTTGTCGCTGTACTTCACCAGCTTTTCGGCCACTTCGAGGCCGATGTTGGCCTGGGCTTCCATGGTGGAGCCGCCGACGTGCGGGGTGAGGATCACGTTGTCCAGGCCGCGCAGGGGCGACTGGAACTCGTCCTTGTTGGTGCGCGGCTCGACCGGGAACACGTCGATGGCCGCGCCCAGCAGCTTCTTGGCCTTGAGCGCGTCGGCCAGGGCGTCGATATCCACCACCGTGCCGCGGGCCGCGTTGATGAGGATGGCGCCGGGCTTGAGGGCCGCGATCTCGGCCGGGCCGATCATGCCTTCGGTCGATGGCAGCTCGGGCACGTGCAGGCTCACGATGTCGCTTTGGCCCAGCAGGTCGTGCAGGTGGTGCACCTGGCGGGCATTGCCCAGGGGCAACTTGTTGACCACGTCGAAGAACGCCACGTGCATGCCCAGTGCCTCGGCCAGCACCGACAGCTGCGTGCCGATGGAGCCGTAGCCCACGATGCCCAGCGTCTTGCCACGGATCTCGTAGGCGTTCTCGGCCGACTTGAGCCAGCCGCCGCGGTGCGCCACGGCGTTCTTCTCGGGAATGCCGCGCAGCAGCAAGATGGCTTCGGCCAGCACCAGCTCGGCCACGGAGCGGGTGTTGGAGTACGGCGCATTGAACACCGCGATGCCGCGCTCACGCGCAGCATTGAGGTTGACCTGGTTGGTGCCGATGCAAAAGCAACCCACGGCCACCAGCTTTTGCGCATGCGAGAACACCTCTTCGGTCAACTGCGTGCGCGAGCGAATGCCCAGGAAGTGCACGTCGGCGATCTTGCGCTTGAGTTCCTCATCGGGCAGCGCGCCGGACACGGTTTCGATCTGGGTGTAGCCCGCAGCCCGGATCACGTCCACGGCGGAAGCGTGGATGCCCTCGAGCAGCAGAAATTTGATCTTGTTCTTGTCCAGCGAATTGGTAGCCATGGCGATAAGAAGAAAGGGTGTGGAGAAAAGAAACCCGGCGCGTTTGCGGCGCGAACGAACCGGTGCGGGAGCCGCCGGAACGTGACCCGCAGCATGGTGCATCGCACAAAACCTTGCAAGCCTCGGCAAATGCGTCGCACATTGTCACAAAAGAGTCACAATCGCATCCCTTACGGGCATCCCCAAGGGGTTTCCCGGTTGTTGCACGGACTGCGGTCATGCGACAACGACATATCAATGACACATGGGCTGCATAGCATTCGACCCTTGTGTTTTTCGTCATTTTCAGAGGACATATTCATGCAAACGAAGCATCTGGCGGTCTGCGCTGCCATCGCCATGTCGGCGTGCCTGCCTGCACAAGCCCAGGCTCAGGCACCGGTCGAGATCCAGTGGTGGCACTCGATGAGCGCAGCGCTCGGCGACTGGGTCAACGACCTGGCCAAGCAGTACAACGCCAGCCAGACCAAGTTCAAGGTCGTGCCCACCTACAAGGGCACGTATGACGAATCGATGACGGGTGCCATCGCCGCGTTCCGCGCAGGCAACGCCCCCCACATCCTGCAGGTCTATGAAGTGGGTACCGCCACCATGATGGCCAGCAAGGGCGCCATCATGCCCGCCGCCAAGGTGCTCAACGACGGCGGCTTCAAGTTCGACCCCACGCAGTACGTGTCGGCCGTGGCCGGCTACTACACCGCGCCCAACGGCCAGATGCTGAGCTACCCGCTCAACAGCTCCACCACCATCTTCTACTACAACAAGGACGCCTTCAAGAAGGCCGGCCTGGACCCTGAAAAGGCCCCCAAGACCTGGCCCGAAGTGTTCGCTGCCGCGACCAAGCTCAAGGCCAGCGGCCACAGCTGCCCGCTGACCACCAGCTGGATCAGCTGGACGCAGCTGGAAAGCTTCTCGCTGTGGCACAACACGCTGTTCGCCTCCAAGAACAACGGCTTTGACGGCAACGACGCCAAGCTGGAAATCAACACCCCGCTGCACGTGCGCCACTTCGAGAACCTGGCCAAGGCCTCCAAGGATGGCAGCTTCGTCTACAAGGGCCGCGGCAACGCGCCGGACGCGTCCTTCCCATCGGGCGAGTGCGCCATGATCACCGGCTCGTCGGGCCTGTACGCCCGCGTGGCCAAGGAAGCCAAGTTCGCCTACGGCATCTCGGCCCTGCCCTACTACGCCGATGTGAAGGGTGCGCCCCAGAACACCGCCATCGGTGGCGCCAGCCTGTGGATCATGTCCGGCAAGAAGGCCGAGGAGTACAAGGGCGTCGCCGACTTCCTGAACTTCCTGAACGACACCAAGGTGCAGGCCGCCAGCCACCAGCGCACGGGCTACCTGCCCGTGACGACCGCTGCATACAAGCTGACCGAGGCATCGGGCTTCTATGAAAAGAACCCCGGCACCGACGTGGCCGTGACGCAGATGATCCGCAAGGCCACCGACAAATCGCGCGGCATCCGCCTGGGCAATTTCTCGCAGATCCGCACCATCATCGACGAGGAAACCGAACAGATCTGGTCGGGCAAGAAGTCGCCCAAGGAAGCGCTGGACACGGCCGTGACCCGCGGCAACGAGCAACTGGCCCGCTTCGCACGCGCCAACAAGTAAGCGTTCATCGAGCGCATGCTGATGCCCTCCGGCCGCTGTGGCCGGGGCGGCATCGAAAGCCCGCCACCCCTGCCAACCCAAGCGGTTTGCCGGGCGGCGGGTTGTCTTTTTTGCCGGCAGGGCTTCCCGCGGCAAGAATCTGCCCGGTAACAGGGCAGCCCCCCAAGAGCGGCGGTGGAGCGCGGGGGGAATTTTTAAGAGTCTGGACATGGAAAAACGCGTTCTTTTTCGCTCCGCATGGCTGCCCTGGGTGCTCATAGCACCCCAGCTGGCCATCATCAGCGTCTTCTTCTTCTGGCCAGCCGGCCAGGCCCTGGTGCAATCGTTCCAGATGCAGGACAGCTTCGGCATGTCCACGGAATGGGTGGGCTTCGACAACTTCAAGAACCTGTTCGAAGACCCGGGCTACCTCGCATCGTTCAAGACCACGGCGTTCTTCTCGATCCTGGTGGCGGTGGTGGGCATCGGCCTGTCGCTGATGCTGGCGATCTTTGCCGACCGCATCATCAAGGGCGCGCTCGTCTACAAGACGGCGCTGCTGCTGCCCTACGCCGTGGCACCCGCCGTGGCCGGCGTGCTGTGGATGTTCATGTTCTCGCCCTCGCTGGGCGTGGTGGCGTACATGCTGCGCCAGTCGGGTTTCAACTGGAACCACATGCTCAACTCCGACCATGCGATGACGCTGATCGTGATCGCCGCGGTGTGGAAGCAGATCTCCTACAACTTCCTGTTCTTCCTCGCGGGCCTGCAGTCCATCCCCAAGTCGCTGATCGAAGCGGCTTCGATCGACGGTGCCGGCCCCTGGCGCCGGTTCTGGAGCATCCAGTTCCCGCTGCTGTCACCCACCACGTTCTTCCTGCTGGTGATCAACGTGGTGTATGCCTTCTTCGACACCTTCGCCATCGTGGATTCGACCACGCAGGGCGGCCCGGGGCGCGACACCGCGATCCTGGTCTACAAGGTGTACCACGACGGATTCAAGTCCATGGACATGGGCGGATCGGCCGCGCAGTCGGTGGTGCTGATGGTCATCGTCGTCGTGCTGACAGTCATCCAATTCCGCTACGTCGAGAAGAAAGTCCAATACTGATATGGTTGAACGCAGCCCTTACCTCACCGCGTTCTCGCACCTCATCATGGTGCTGGGCGTGATCATCGTCGGCTTCCCGCTGTACCTGGCCTTCGTGGCCTCCACCCACACCGCGCAGGACATCGTGCAGGTGCCCATGCCCATGGTGCCCGGCGGCAACTTCTGGCAGACCTACCACGACGCCCTGTTCGGCGGCGGCTCTGGCGCGGGCTCCACCGCGCCCGTGGCACGCATGATGTGGGTGAGCTTCGTCACCGCCATGGTCATCACCGTGGGCAAGATCGCGATCTCGCTGCTGTCGGCGTTCGCCATCGTGTACTTCCGCTTCCCGTTCAAGGGCATCTGCTTCTGGCTGATCTTCATCACGCTGATGCTGCCGGTGGAAGTGCGCATCGGACCCACCTACCAGGTGGTGTCGGACCTGGGCATGCTCAACAGCTATGCGGGCCTCACGGTGCCGCTGATCGCGTCGGCCACGGCCACGTTCCTGTTCCGGCAGTTCTTCCTCACGGTGCCCGACGAGCTGGTCGAGGCGGCCCGCGTGGACGGCGCAGGCCCCATGCGCTTCTTCAAGGACATCCTGGTGCCGCTGTCGCGCACGTCGATCGCTGCGCTGTTCGTGATCCAGTTCATCTACGGCTGGAACCAGTACCTGTGGCCGCTGCTCGTGACCACGTCCGAAGACATGTACCCCGTGGTGATCGGCATCAAGCGGATGCTGGCCGGCGGCGACGCGGGCAATGAATGGAACATCGTGATGGCCACCGCCCTCCTGGCCATGCTGCCCCCCGCCTTCGTGGTCGTGGTGATGCAGCGCTGGTTCGTCAAGGGCCTCGTGGACACCGAAAAGTAAAGACAAAGCAGCCCCTACCGCTTCATACATCTGCGCTAGCAGCTACCAATTCAATAGCAAAATGGCATCCATATCCCTTCGCAACATCGTCAAGCGCTACGGCACCGGCCCCAAGGCCAACCAGGTCATCCACGGCGTGAACGCCGAGGTCAAGGACGGTGAATTCATCGTGATCGTCGGCCCCTCGGGCTGCGGCAAGTCCACCCTGCTGCGCATGGTCGCGGGCCTGGAAGAAATCTCCGGCGGCGAGCTGCGCATCGGCGACCGCGTCGTGAACGACCTGGAACCCGCCCAGCGCGACATCGCGATGGTGTTCCAGAACTATGCGCTGTACCCGCACATGACGAACTTCGAGAACATGGCCTATGGCCTGAAGATCGCCAAGGTGCCCAAGGAAGAGATCAAGGCGCGCGTGGACAAGGCCGCCAAGATCCTGGAGCTGGGCCACCTGCTCGAGCGCAAGCCGCGCGAGCTGTCGGGCGGCCAGCGCCAGCGCGTGGCCATGGGCCGCGCCATCGTGCGCCAGCCCCAGGTGTTCCTGTTCGACGAGCCGCTGTCCAACCTGGACGCCAAGCTGCGCGCCCAGACGCGCCTCGAAATCCAGAAGCTGCACCGCGAGCTGGGCATCACAAGCCTGTTCGTGACCCACGACCAGGTCGAGGCCATGACGCTGGCCGAGCGCATGATCGTGATGAACGCAGGCAACATGGAGCAGTTCGGCACGCCCGAAGAGGTCTACCACACGCCCGCTTCGACCTTCGTGGCCAGCTTCATCGGCTCGCCGCCGATGAACCTGCTCAAGAACGCCCCGAGCGCCGCGCCCGGCACCATCCTGGGCATCCGCCCCGAGCACCTGGACGTGCGCAGCGACGGCTGGGAGGTCAAGGTCGAAACCGTGGAACTGCTGGGCGCCGAACGCCTGATCTACGGCCGCATCAACGGCGAGCAGATCATCGTGCGGGTGGAAGAAGGCACGCACTCGCCCGCCCCCGACTCGGTGATCCACGTGCAGCCCCGCGCCGACCGCCTGCACGCGTTCGACGCCACCACCGGAAAACGCATTCCGTGATGCGCCCCTGAGCGGCTGCGCGGCCTGCCTTGTGGCCGCGCAGACGTTCAGCCGCCCTCTCCTTTTTGCGGCCCATGGGGTTGCCGCAAGGGAAGCGCCCCAAGTCCCGGCGCCCGCGCAAGGCTCCGCACCAGCGCGCCGCGCACCGCCAATCGCCACGTCCACCACCCGCCCCTACGACGATGACCACCCCCTGGCCCTACCCCCGCTGGATCGCCCACCGCGGCGCCGGCAAGCTGGCACCCGAGAACACGCTGGCGGCCTTCCGCCTGGGCGCGCAGCACGGCTACCGCATGTTCGAGTGCGATGCCAAGCTCAGCGCCGACGGCGTGCCGTTCCTCATGCACGACGCCACGCTGGAGCGCACCACCAATGGCCACGGCACCGGTGGCGACCTGCCGTGGAGTGCACTGGCCCAGCTCGATGCGGGCGGCTGGCATTCACGCGCACACGCGGGCGAGCCGCTGCCCACGCTGGAGAACCTGGCCCGGTACTGCATCGCCAACGGTTACTTCCTCAACATCGAGATCAAGCCCACGCCCGGGCTCGAAGAAAAGACCGGGCAGGTGGTCGGCGAACTGTCGGCGCGCCTCTGGCAGGGCCAGGCCGTGCAGCCGCTGTTCTCGTCCTTCAAGCCCGAGGCTCTGGCCGGCGCCCGCGCCACCGCGCCGCACATCCCGCGCGCGCTGCTGCTCGACACGCTGTGGGACGGCTGCTTCGATGTGGCCCGTGACCTGGGCTGCGTGGCCATCGTGTGCAACCACGCGCTGTGGGACCGCGCCCTGGTGGCCCAGGTAAAGGGCTCTGGCCTGCGCACGCTGAGCTACACCGTCAACGACGACTGGGCCGCGCAGCGCCTGATCGACCTGGGCACCGACGGCATCATCACCGACCGGGTGGACCTGTTCAGCCCGGCGGGCTGATCGCTTTTCCCGTTCGGCGCCACGGTGTGGCCGGGCCCGCTGCGGCCCTGGCCCACGGGCAGCTTTGGCGGCGGCCTACAGTTTGTTAACCCCGCTGCACCGCCTGCCGCCGACAATCGGCGGATGCCACTGCTTTTCCTGCGCCGTGCCGCTGCGGCCACCCTTCGCCCGCGCGCTGCCGCTGCCACCACCCCACAACCCACCGCGACGATGACGACGACGGCCGCCGAGCCGACGCGGCCGCACGGGGAGTTACCCGCCCACCACCGCCGGGCCGCTGTCTGGCGCTGGTGCCTGCCCCGCCTGATCGCCATGCTGTGCCTGGCGGGCGCGATGGGCACTGCCACCACCACCGCCAACGCGCAGGGACAGACCAAAGCCGCCCCCGCGGCCGCCACCACCGCCAGCAAACCGGCCGCGGCAGAGGTACCGCTGCCCACGGTGGACGAGCTGCGCCGGCAGCTCGACGCCATACCGCAAAAGCTGGGCGAAGAGGACGACGGGCGCAAGCTGCTGTCCGACGTCAACGCCATCGGCAAGGCGGCGGAGCAACTGACCACCCGCCGCACCGAAGAGCTGGCCGACATCGACTCGCGCCTGTCGGGCCTGGGCCCCGCGCCCGAGAAAGGCGCCACGCCCGACGCCCCGGACGTGGCCGAGCAACGCGCCAGCCTGGGCAAGCAGCGCGCGGTGGTGGACGGTGATCTCAAGCTCGCGCGCCTGATCAGCGTGGATGCCGAGCAGCGCGGCACCGAGCTGCTGCGCCAGCGGCGCGAGCAGTTCCAGGCCGCCCTGACCACGCGCACCGATTCGCCGCTGGGCAGCACCTTCTGGCGCGCGCTGCGCAACGCCGCGCCCGGCGACGTGGCCCGGCTGCAGCTGCTGGGCAACGACCTGCGCGACGCGACCGCCGTGGCCCTGGCCCCGGACCACCGCTCGGTCTTCTGGCTGAGCCTCATCGGCGCCGTGCTGCTGGCCGTGGCCGGCACCTGGCTGGCCGAGCGCGTGCTGGTGCGCCTGGCGCCCGCGCGGCTGCCGGCGGGGCGGCTGCGCCGCTCGCTGCTGGCATCGACCTCGGTGCTGGTCTATGTGCTCATCATCGGCATGGCGGCGCAGCTGGCCTGGACGGGGCTGGAGGTGGACGGCAACTTCAACGACCGCCTGCGGGCGCTGGCGCAGGCCACGGTGCGGCAGGCGGTGTTCGCGGCCTTCATCGTCGGGCTGGGGCATGCGTTGCTGGCGCGCAAGCGCAGCTCCTGGCGCCTGCCGGGCCTGTCGGACGAGCTGGCGCGGCGGCTGAGCCCCTACCCCTGGTCGGTGGCCATCGTGGCATCGGCCAGCGGCGTGGTGAACGAGGTCAACGGCATCGTGGGCGCCAGCCTGGCGGCCGAGGTCTCCGTGCACGCGGCCACGGCGCTGCTGCTCTCGGCCATCGTGGCCCTGGCGCTGCGCCACCTGCGCGCCAGCCCCGGCGGGCCCGTGGCGGCCGATGCAGCGCAGCAGGACGGCGGCCCCGCGGCAGACGGCGCCCCGAGCGCAGCCTCTGCCGACGCGCCCCCGCGCCCGATCTGGGTCGGCCTGCTGGTGGCGGCGGCGGGCGTGGCCACGCTGGCCACGGTGCTGCTGGTGGTGTTCGGCTACGTCGCGCTGGCCGGCACGCTCACGCGGCAGATGCTGTGGACGGGCGTGGTGTTCGCCACCACCTACCTCCTGTTCCAGCTGGCGGACGACGTGTGCGAGGCCGTGCTGTCGTCCAAGGGCGGCTTCGGCGAGCGGCTGCACAAGGGCCTGGGGCTCGATGCCAAGCTGCTCGACCAGGCCTCCGTGCTGGTGTCGGGCGTGCTGCGCGTGGCGCTGTTCTTTTACATGGTGATCGCGCTGATGGCGCCGTTCGGCACCGGACTGGACGAGGTGTTTCGCCGGGGCAGCACCGTGGACCACAGCCTCAAGGTGGGCGACATCACGCTGGCGCCGCAGGCGCTGCTGACCGCGCTGGCCGTGGTGGTGGCGGGGCTCGTGATGATCCGCGTGCTCAAGCGCTGGCTGAGCGACCGCTACTTTCCCAACACCTCGCTCGAGCCTGGCATGCGCAGCTCCATCGTCACGCTGCTGGGCTACGTGGGCGGCGTGCTGGTGATCGCGGTGGCGCTGGCGGGCCTGGGCATCAGCGTGGAGCGCATCGCGTGGGTGGCCAGCGCGCTGTCGGTGGGCATCGGCTTCGGCCTGCAGGCCATCGTGCAGAACTTCATCTCGGGCCTGATCCTGCTGGCCGAGCGGCCGGTGAAGGTGGGCGACTGGGTGGTGCTGGGCGAGACCGAAGGCGACGTGCGCCGCGTGAACGTGCGCGCCACCGAGATCCAGCTGGGCGACCGCTCCACCGTCATCGTGCCCAACTCGGAGTTCATCACCAAGACCGTGCGCAACATGACGCTGGCCGGCGCGCCGGGCCGGGTGCTGCTGCGCCTGCCCGCCCCGCTGGACACGGACGCCGCGCGCATGCGCGACCTGATCCTCAAAGCCTTTGAAGAGCACGAGGGCGTGCTGGACAACCCCGAGCCCATCGTGCAGCTCGAAGGCATCCTGAACGGCACGCTGACCTTTCTGGCCATCGGCTATGTGAGCAACCCGCGCAACGCGGGCGGCGTGCGCAGCGATCTGCTGTTCACCATCCTCGCCGCGCTGCGCGACGCAGGGCTGGCACTGTCGCCACCGGCCACGACGGCGGTGGCGCCGTATGCGCCGGTATCGACACAGGGGCCGTTGTCGACGGTCAGCGTGCCGCAGCCGCAGCAGGGTGCGCCGGGGTAGTTGCTACATTATTCATAGCTATTTGCGCTTGCTGGATGCGCGGTAGGCGGCTTTTTTCATCAACATCACACGCTGGGAGAGCTGGGTTTGGCTAAGGCTTGGTGCTGCGCTTCGACAGGCTCAGCGTGAAGGGGTGGTGGACGGGTGATGGGATGGTTGAGAGGTTGGGTGAGGTGGTAGCCGCGCACAGCCTCCAGACCTGACTGCCAATACGCCAGCCCACCAACCTTCTCACCCACCGTTCGGGCTGAGCTTGTCGAAGCCTTGCGCGGCGCTTCGACAGGCTCAGCGTGAACGGATGGGGATGGGGATGGGGATGGGGATGCGCATGCGGACGCACGACCCCACGGCCTCTGCCTAATCCAGCTTCGCCCCGGACTTCTTCACCGCATCCGCCCAGCGCGGCATTTCACTCGCCAAGAACTTCGCAAAGTCCTCCGAGCCCAGAAATGCCGGGTCGGCGCCCTGGCTCACCATGCGGTTCTTCACGTCCGGGGACTGCATCACCTGGCCGAACGCGTCGCTGAGCTTGGCCACCACGTCCTTGGGCGTGCCGGCCGGGGCGAGAAAGCCATAGAAGCCCACCACCTCGAAGCCCTTGATGCCGCTTTCGATCACGGTGGGCACCTCGGGCAGCGCGGGGTTGCGCTCGCGGCTGGTCACGGCCAGGGCGCGCACCTTGCCCTGCTTGTGGTACGACGCGGCCTGCGGAATGCTCTCTGCCATGAACTGCACCTGGCCGCCGATCAGGTCGGTGAACGCCGGTGCGCTGCCGCGGTACGGGATGTGCACCATGAACAATCCCGTGGCGGTCTTGAACATCTCGGGCACCAGGTGGCTGATGCCGCCATTGCCCGCCGAGCCGAAGTTGACCTGCCCCGGGCGCGACTTGGCGTACGCCATGAACTCCTGCAGGTTCTTGGCGGGCACGTTGGTGTTGACCAGCAGCGCCAGCGGCTGCATGGCGGTGCGCGCGATGGGCGTGAAGTCCTTGAGCGTGGCGTACGGCAGGCGGCTGTACAGCGCCGGGTTGATCACCATCACGCCGGTGTTGGCCAGCATGAGCGTGTGGCCGTCGGGCGGGGCCTTCATCACGTCCTGCGCGCCCACCGTGCCGCCCGCGCCGGCCTTGTAGTCGACCAGCACCGGCTGGCCCAGCACGGCCTGCAGCTTGTCGGTGAGCAGCCGCGCGTGCTGGTCGAGCGGCCCGCCGGCCGGAAAGCCCACCACGATGCGGATCGGCTTGGACGGAAAGCCCTGGGCCAGGGCGGCTGCGGACGACAAAAAGGCCAGGGCGGCGACAGCCAGGCAGGTGCGCAGGCGCATGCGAAGATCTCCTTATTGGGGTTGCTGAACAGAAAGCTTGCAGCTTAGGCTGGCTTTCAGGGGCTGGCACGGGGTGTTACCCGCAAGCGACCCGTTGCAAGGGCTGCCCGCTCGTCCCCAAAAACCGCTCTGTCCGCAGCCACTGAAACACCCTCACCATGACCTTCGCCCACTGGCTCCTGTTTTGCGGCGTCTCGCTGCTGATGTGTTTTACGCCCGGCCCGGCCGTGCTGCTGGCGGTATCGAACTCGGTAGACGTCGGGCCAAGGCGGACGGTGTTCAGCTCACTGGGCAGCGTGATCGGGATCTTCGCCGTCTCGGGGCTGGCGATGATCGGGATGGGGACCATTCTGAGCCTGTCGGCGGATGCGTTTCTGGTCATGAAAGTGGTCGGTGCGATGTACCTGATCTGGCTGGGCATCAAGCGCTGGCGCAGCAAGGACCCGCTGATCGGCAACGATGCGGGCCTGGCGCCTGTGGAGCGGCGAGAGCGCAAGAACTGGCAACTGCTGGCACAAGGCCTGGGCGTGTCGCTGACCAACCCCAAGGCCATCCTGTTCTTCTCGGCCCTGTTTCCGCAGTTCATCGTGCCCGGCGAGCCGCTGTGGATGCAGTACCTGCTGTTGACCACGACTTTCGCCGTCTGGGCGCTGGTCTCGCACGCGTTCTACGTGGCGCTGATCGCGCTGGTGAAGGGCCACGTCGTGGCGCACGCCAAGCTGTTCAACCGCTTCGTGGGCGCGACCTTCATCGCACTGGGCCTGGGACTGCTGCAGGCACGGCACAAGCTGGGCTGACCGCGCCCCCAGCGAGCGCCCTTAGCGCCAGCCGCGCAGCTGCACCCACTGCGTGGTCGCGCAACCCACCACCAGCGCGGCATAGGTCAGCATTTTTCCGTCGCGGCCCCACACCAGCAGGCCGCCGCCCAGCACCACGAGGCCGACCCCGAAAACAACAGCGAACTGGCGCCATCCGGCCATGGCCGCCGTCCCCTTGGCACCGAACAGGCGGCCGCACAGCACCAGCAGCAGGGCCACGGCAGCGGCCGGGGCCATGAAGTTGAGCGTGTGGTTGAAGATGTCGAGGGGACCCATGGAATTGACCCAAATCAAGGCTTTGGCAAGCAAGGCTGCTTACACCAGCCAACAATTTTATAATTGGCGGCTATGGCAGTCTGGGCCCTCGGGATCAACCACACCACCGCGCCCCTCGACCTGCGCGGCAGGTTCGCGTTCGCGCTCGACCAGATCGAGCCCACGCTGCAGGGCCTGCGCCAGTCGCTGGGCGGCACGAGCCGCCATCCCGGGGTGGAGACCGCCATCATCTCCACCTGCAACCGCACCGAAATTTATTGCGCCGCCCCCACCTCCACGCCCGGCCCGGCGCTGGACCACACGCTGGGCTGGCTGGCGCAAAGCGGCGGCGTGAGCCCCGCACTGCTGCGATCGCATTCCTACACGCTGGAAGACAGCCTGGTCGCGCGCCACGCCTTCCGCGTGGCCAGCGGGCTCGACTCGATGGTGCTGGGCGAGGCGCAGATCCTGGGCCAGATGAAGGACGCCGTGCGCGCCGCCGAAACCGCCGGCGCGTTGGGCACCACGCTCAACCAGCTGTTCCAGCGCAGCTTTGCCGTCGCGAAGGAGGTGCGCACCAGCACCGAGATCGGCGCGCACAGCATCAGCATGGCGGCCGCGTCGGTGCGGCTGGCCAGCCAGCTCTTCGAAGACCTCTCCAAGATCCGCGTGCTGTTCGTGGGCGCGGGCGAGATGATCGAGCTGTGCGCCACGCACTTCGCGGCCAAGAACCCCAAGCAGATCGCGATTGCCAATCGCACGCTCGAGCGCGGCGAAAAGCTGGCCACGCGTTTTGGCGGCGAGGTGATGCGCCTGGCCGACCTGCCCGAGCGCCTGCACGAGTTCGACGCCGTCATCAGCTGCACCGCCAGCAGCCTGCCCATCATCGGCCTGGGCGCCGTGGAGCGTGCCCTCAAGAAGCGCCGCCACCGCCCCATGTTCATGGTCGACCTGGCCGTGCCGCGCGACATCGAGCCCGAGGTCAAGGCCCTGGGCGACGTGTACCTGTACACCGTGGACGACCTGGCCAGCGTGGTGCAGACGGCGCAGGCCAACCGCCAGGCCGCCGTGGCGCAGGCCGAAGCGATCATCGACGCGGGCGTGCAGAGCTTCATGCACTGGATGGAGCTGCGCAGCCCCGTGGGCGAGGCCGGTGGCGTGGTGCCGCTGATCCAGCAGCTCAACGCCCAGACCGACGAATGGCGCGCGCTGGAGATCGCACGCGCCAAGAAGCTGCTGGCCAAGGGCGAGGACGTGGACGCCGTGCTGGAGGCGCTGTCGCGCGGCCTCACGCAAAAGATGCTGCACGGCACCCTGGCCGAGCTGCGGGCGGGTGACGCCGAGGTGCGCGCCCAGACGGCCCAGACCGTCTCGCGCCTGTTCCTGCGCTCGCAAGCCAAGCCGCCCCACGGGTTGTAGCGGCGCTCGCCCGCTGCACAGCCCGCCCCGATTGCAAGCCCAATCGGCCCTCAGTGCTTGATAGACAAGCGCCAGCAGCTACAAAATCAGTAGCAAACCCATTTTTACCTTCCTCGCATGAAACCCTTTCTCCGAAGCCAGCTGGAGCGCTATGCGCAGCGCCTGGGCGAACTCGACTTTCTGCTCTCACGCGAGGACATCATGAGCGACATGGCGCAGTACCGCACCATCTCGCGCGAGCATGCCGAAGTCACGCAGATCGCCGGCCGCTACGCCCGCTACCAGCAGCGCGAGGCCGACCTGGCCGGCGCACGCGAGATGCTGGCCGACCCCGACATGGCCGAGATGGCGCAGGAAGAAATCACCGGGGCCGAAGCCGAACTGCTGCAGCTCGAAGACGAACTGCAGCGCCTGCTGTTGCCCAAGGACCCGGACGACGCGCGCAACGCCTTCGTCGAAATCCGCGCGGGCACGGGCGGCGACGAGTCGGCCCTGTTCGCGGGCGACCTCACGCGCATGTACACCCGCTACGCCGCCAACGTGGGCTGGAAGGTGGAGGTGGTGAGCGAGAACGCGGCCGAGCTGGGCGGCTACAAGGAGATCGTGCTGCGCATCGAGGGGGACCACGTATACGGCGCGCTCAAGTTCGAATCCGGCGGCCACCGCGTGCAGCGCGTGCCCGCCACCGAGACGCAGGGCCGCATCCACACCAGCGCCTGCACCGTGGCCGTGATGCCCGAGCCGGACGAGCACGAGGCCATCAAGCTCAACCCGGCCGACCTGCGCATCGACACCTTCCGCGCATCGGGCGCGGGCGGCCAGCACATCAACAAGACGGATTCGGCCGTGCGCGTGGTGCACTTGCCCACCGGCATCGTGGCCGAGTGCCAGGACGGCCGCAGCCAGCACGCCAACAAGGCCAAGGCGCTGCAGGTGCTGCAGGCGCGGATTCAAGAAAAGGACCGCAGCGAGCGCGCCGCCAAGGAGGCCGCGCTGCGCAAGGGCCTGATCGGCAGCGGCGACCGCAGCGACCGCATCCGCACGTACAACTTTCCGCAGGGGCGGCTGACGGACCACCGCATCAACCTCACGCTGTACAAGCTGCTGTACGTGATGGAAGGCGACCTGGCCGACGTGCTGCAGGCCCTGGCCCATGCGCGCGAAGCCGAGCAACTGGAAGAGCTGGAGCTGAGTGCTGTCTGATCGACACGCATCCAGACACTCTGCCTGGATGGGATTCCACGCTCTGCATCCTTCTTCATCCATCCGTTCCGCTGAGCTTGTCCAAGCGCGGCGCGAGGCTTCGACAGGCTCAGCCCGAACGGCCAGTTTGCGTTGAAAAGTCCAGCCCGAATAGCTTTCCGTCGCCAGCATCGATCAACACCATCGTGAACACACCCACCCTGGCCCAGGCCCTGGCCCAAGCCCACACCCTGGGCCTGGCCCGCATCGACGCCCAACTGCTGCTGCTGCACGCGCTGGGCCGCCCCGATGCCGGCCGCGCCTGGCTGCTGGCGCACGACACCGATGGGCTCGATGACGCCGTGCAGGCGCAATTCATCGCCCTGTGCCAGCGCCGCGTGGCGGGCGAGCCAGTGGCGTACCTCACCGGCCGCAAGGAGTTCTACGGCCTGGCGCTGCAGGTGGACGCCCGGGTGCTGGACCCGCGCCCCGACACCGAAACGCTGGTGGACTGGGCCCTGGAGCTGATCGCCCCCCTGCCAGCCCCGCGCCTGGCGGACCTGGGCACCGGCAGCGGCGCCATCGCCCTGGCCCTGCAAAGCCAGCGCCCCACCGCCCAGGTGCTGGCGGTGGACGCCAGCAGCGACGCCCTGGCCGTGGCGCAGGCCAACGCCACCCGGCTGGGCCTGCCCGTGCACTTCCGGCAGGGCAACTGGATGGCCGGCCTGGACAGCGTGGTGTTCGACGCCATCGTCTCCAACCCGCCCTACATCGCAGCAGAGGACCCGCACCTGGCTGCCCTGACCCACGAGCCTTTGCAGGCCCTGGCCAGCGGCGCGGACGGGCTGGAGGACATCCGCACCATCGTCGCCCAGGCGCCAGCGCATCTGGTGGCAGGGGGGTGGCTGCTGCTGGAGCATGGGTATGACCAGGCCGAGGCGGTGCGCGCGCTGCTGACTGACCAAGGCTTTGGCCAAGTGCAAAGCCGCAACGACCTCGCGGGGATTGCCCGCTGCACGGGCGGTTGCCGCTGAGCGTGCAGCGCGACGTCGGAACGTTGCGACGCCCGCTGCGCTTACATACGGTCATCAGTTGGCAACAACTGTTACCGCGATCGCAGACGATTGGGCAACGGCGCACAGAATAATCGCGTGCCGTTGCGCAGCGCCTGACTCCTGGGAGGGAGAGCAGGCCGCAGGCCAAGGCCTTCGCTGACCGCCGCCCCATACGCCTGCGGATGGCGTTGCTCGATCTCGTAAATATCTGAAACCACTCACCCTATCGGCCACCGGTGCTGCGGCCTGAACGCGTCTGCACCGGATCACCGCCTAGCCATTGCCCGCCATGTCACACACCGTCTTTTCTCGCCGCCAAACCCTCACACGCCTGGGGGCCCTGGCCCTGGGCAGTGGCCTGCTGCTGACCGGCTGCAGTGCCGAACCGAAAGAGCGCAAGGCATTCATTGCCTTCCTGCAAACCGAAGTGCTGGGGAAATCGCGCCGCTCCATGCCACTGCTCAACGACAAGCTGCGCAAGGAACTGGGTGGCTACGCGGCGCACTACGAGATCATCACCAACTTCAATCAGGCCACGAACGACAAGGTCATGCTGAAAAGCATGCGCGAACTCCAGTTTGTTCGCACGCTGGCAGGGTACCGCGACAAGCGCGAGTCGGTAAAGCAGGCCCTGGTGGAAATTCCCCTGGCCCAGGCGAATCTCGAGGCCGAATTGAAAAAGGCAAACGAAGCGAAAGCCGCCCTGAAGCAGCCGGAAGATCTCAAAAAAGTCTACGACCCAGTGTACGACCGGCTGGTGAGCGCTCAGGCACGCATCACCCTGGAGATGCTGCCACCCATGCAACGCATGATGAACATCGTCCTGGATCTGCTCGCGCTGGTGGAAAACAACCCCCAGCAACTGTCCATCTCCGGCATGCAGATCGAGGCGAAGAGTCAGGCCATGCTGGACAAAGTCAACGCCCTGTCCAAAAAGGCCGAGGCAGAGACGGCCACCATCGAGCGACTGGAAAAAGAACTCAAACAGCTATTCGGCTGACCCCACGGCCCTGACGGACACAGAGAAAAGAGATAATCTGTAGCCTTCCGCGCCTGACCTATCTTGGACATCCCATGAGCGACACCCAACAACGCATCGACGCCCTCGTCAAATCCAGCGACATCCTGCTCTTCATGAAGGGCAACGCCAGCTTCCCCATGTGCGGCTTCTCCGGTCGGGCCATCCAGATCCTCAAAGCCAGCGGCGTGGACACCAAGAGCCTCGTCACGGTGAACGTGCTGGAAGACGAGGAAATCCGCCAGGGCATCAAGGAATACAGCAACTGGCCCACCATCCCGCAGCTGTACGTCAAGGGCGAGTTCATCGGCGGCTCGGACATCATGATGGAGATGTACGAGTCGGGCGAACTCAAGCAGGTGCTGGGCACCGAGGGCTGACGCCCCGGCGGCGGCGCCACCGCGCCGCACCGGGCACCCGGGCCGCAACGGCGGCAACGGCCGCAATGGTCCCCAATCGCATGCCTTCACGCATGCCGGCACAGGCCGCCTTCGGGCGGCCTTTTGCTTTGTGCCCATCAGCTTCGGGTCAGACCGGTTTTGCGCGGCTACAACAGCGCTGGTAACAAGCGCACCGATCAGGGGCTTATCCGGTGCTCCGGCGGGCATGTTGTGTGCTTGAATGATTGCGTGACCCACATCACGAAGGAGCATGCAATGACCAGCCATAGCCTTGTTCCCCAGCCACCCGCCCTGCGCTTGCCGGTGGCCCAGATGCGCAATGTGTTCCACCCCGGCGACGTCGAGCGCAAGCTTGCACGGCTGCAGGAGTCCGGCAACCAGCGCGAATACGAAACCCTGCGCACCGTGTACGAACGCATGCTGGAGCGCGGGCCGGAGCGCTTTCAGGTCAAGCCGTCGGGCGTGCCCGACATGGCCAGCCTGTACGAGCAGTTGCCCAACTTCACCGAAGTGCTGGACGACGTGCGGCGCCACGTTGCGCTGGCGCAGGACAGCAGCGACGGCCTGGAGGTCACGCCCATGCTGCTGCTGGGCCCGCCCGGCATCGGCAAGACGCACTTTGCGCGGCACCTGGCCGCGCTGCTGGGCACGGGCATGAACCTGCTGCCGATGAGCTCCATGACCGCAGGCTGGCTGCTGTCGGGCTCGTCCGCGCAGTGGAAGGGCGCCCGCCCCGGCAAGGTGTTCGAGGCCCTGGTGGAGGGCGAGTACGCCAACCCCGTCATCGTGGTGGACGAGATCGACAAGGCCGCGACGGACGCGCAGTACGACCCGCTGGGCGCGCTGTACAGCCTGCTGGAGCACGACACGGCCCAGAGCTTCACCGACGAGTTCGCCGAGGTGGCCATCGACGCCAGCCAGGTGATCTGGATCACCACCGCCAACGACACGCGCGGCATCCCGGACCCCATCCTGAACCGCATGAACGTGTTCGAGGTGGAGGCCCCCACGCTGGAGCAGGCGCGCGCCATCGCGCACACGCTGTACACCGGCATCCGCAGCGGCCACGACTGGGGCCGGCTGCTGGACCCCGAACCGCAGGCCGACGTGCTGGACCACCTGGCCCAGATGCCGCCGCGGGAGATGCGGCGCGCGCTGATGACCGGCTTTGGCAATGCCCGGCTGGACCGCCGCTCCACGGTGGAGGTCGCCGACATGCCCCGGGCCGCCGCCGCACGCAACCGCATCGGGTTCATGCAGTAGCGGGCGGGGGCGGTGAAGGCGCTGTGAGCGCGCGGCAGGGTCGCGCGGCCGCAGGCACGTGCGTGAGGGTCTGCATGGACCGGAGCGCGCGCCGTGTGTGCGCGAATCCGGGTTTTCGGCTGCAGGGCGCGCAGATACACTCGGATGGCCGCAGCGCCGCGCCGTGCGCCACCCTTGCCTCCCATGACCCTGTCCCAAAGCCTCTTCGTGATCGGGCTGCTGATTGCAGCCAGCGCCTTCTTTTCCATGGCCGAAATTTCGCTGGCGGCCGCACGCCGGCTGCGCCTGCGGCAGATGGCGGACGAGGGCGACTCGCGGGCGGACCGCGTGCTGCGCATGCAGGAGCAGCCGGGCGACTACTTCACGGTGGTGCAGGTGGGGCAGAACGCGGTGGCCATCCTGGGCGGTATCGTCGGCGAAGGGGCGCTGAGCCCCCACTTCACCGCACTGTTCGAGCTGTGGCTGTCGGACAAGACGGCGCAGACCACCGGGTTCCTGGCGTCGTTCGCGGTCATCACCTCGCTGTTCATCCTGTTTGCCGACCTGTTCCCCAAGCGCCTGGGCATGGCCGAGCCCGAACGCATGGTGGTGCGCCTGGCGCAGCCCATGGCGTGGTGCATGACGCTGCTGCGCCCGGTGGTGTGGCTCTACAGCCGCAGCGCGGATGCGCTGTTTCGGGTGCTGGGCCTGTCGTCGCTGCGGGACGACCGCATCACCTCCGACGATATCCTGGCCATGATGGAAGCCGGCGCCCGCGCGGGGGTGCTGGCGGCGCGCGAGCAGCAGGTCATCACCAATGTGTTCGAGCTCGATACCCGCATGGTCTCGAGCGCCATGTCGCCGCGCGACCGCATCGCGTTCTTTCTGCGCGACGAACCCGACTCCGTCATCCGCCTGCGCATTGCGGCCGAGCCGTTTTCGACCTACCCGGTGTGCGAGGGCGACATCGACCATGTGGTGGGCTATGTGGACGCGAAGGACCTGTTCCAGCGCGTGCTGAACAACCAGCCCATCTCGCTGGCGGACGACAGCCTGGTGCGCAAGGTACTCATCGTGCCCGACCGGCTCACGCTGTCCGAGGTGCTGGAGCAGTTCCGCCAGGTGCACGAGGATTTCGCGCTGATCGTGAATGAGTACAGCCTGGTGGTGGGCGTGGTCACCCTCAACGACGTGATGAGCACGGTGATGGGCGATCTGGTGGTGGGCCCGGCGGACGAGGAACAGATCGTGCGCCGCGATGAGAACTCGTGGCTCATCGACGGCGTGACGCCGGTGCAGGACGTGCTGCACGCCCTGTCGCTCGACGAGCTGCCCCATGCCGACGAATACGAGACGCTGGCCGGCTTCTTGATGGTGATGCTGCGCCGCGTGCCGCGCCGTACCGACAGCGTGAGCTGGGGCGGCTACAAGTTCGAGGTGCTGGACGTGGACAGCTACCGCATCGACCAGGTGATGGTGTCGCGCCTGGGCGTGCCGCAGGCCGATGCCGGCTTGGCGGCGCCGGTGGCCACGCCGGCCTTGGCAAAGGCCGAGGGCGGATCGACGGCGGTGGTGAGGTAGTTCTGGCCTGCCCTGCGCAGTCCTGCCGTGGCGAGGTCCGATGGGATACAAAATCGGCCACTGTCGCTTGATAGATGAGCGCCAGCAGCTATGAATAATATAGCAAACAGGTGGTTGCGCGTCTGCCGCCCATGCCCACCGTCAACGCCCCTTCCGTCCGACAAGCCGACCCCACGGTCGGCCACCGTCCATATCGGCTCAACCCGCAGGCAGCTGCGGCTTTTCGCCGAACAGCCAGTTGCGCTGTGCGCCGAACACCGCGTCCGGGTACGGCGAGCGTCCGCGGCTGCCGTTGTAGCGCCCCAGCGCCATGAACAGGTCGCCGCGCTCGCGGTCGATGTAGTGGCGCAGGATCACGCAGCCAAAGCGCAGATTGGTCTGCATGTGGAACAGCTTGCCGGCATCGCCGTCGCCGATCACGCGCGTCCAGAACGGCATCACCTGCATGTAGCCGCGTGCGCCCACGCTGGACACGGCGAACTTGCGAAACGCGCTCTCGACCTGCACCAGGCCGAGGACCAGCGACACATCCAGGCCCGCGCGCTTGGACTCGTACCAGACGGTCTGCAGGAAGTCGCGGCGGATCTCCCACTCGGGCTTGCGGCGGCGCAGCCGGTCGCTCATGGTGCCGAGCCAGCGCAGGTAGTGGATGCGCGCCTCGGTGGAGAAGAACTCGGGCTCGGGGGGCGCCTGGTTGGCGATGGCGGAGCTGAGCGCCGTGCGCACCGAGTCCATGAGCGGCTCTTCCAGCTGCCCGCCCGCATGCGCTGCCTGCGGTGCCGCCAGCCAGCCCGCAGGCGCCGCCAGGGACGAGGCCGCCAGCAGCCAGCCACGGCGCGAAACACCTTGCGGCACACCCTGCGGCATGTTTTGAGAAACGTTCTGGGACACGCCTCGCGACAACAGCCCTTCTGCAGGCGTGCGCAGGCCGTCATCAGCACCTACAACCCAGCGCGGGCTCATGGCGCCATGCGGCCCTTCACGTGGGCCAGTATGTCTGCCACAGCCACCTTGGTGGCCGCCGTGTCGCGGCGGTGCTGGTACTCGACCACGCCTTCCTTGAGGCTCTTGTCCCCAATGGTCACGCGGTGCGGCACACCGATCAGCTCCCAGTCGGCGAACATGGCGCCGGGGCGCTCGCCGCGGTCGTCCAGGATCACGTCCACACCGTCAGCCAGCAGGTCGGCATAGAGCTGCTCGGCAGCGGCCTTGACCGGCTCGCTGCGGTCCATGCCCACGGGGCAGATGACCAGGGTGAACGGCGCAATCGCGTCGGGCCAGATGATGCCGCGCTCGTCGTGGTTCTGCTCGATGGCCGCCGCGGGCAGGCGCGTGACACCGATGCCGTAGCAGCC
This sequence comes from Acidovorax sp. Leaf191, assembly GCF_001424425.1. GTDB lineage: Bacteria > Pseudomonadota > Gammaproteobacteria > Burkholderiales > Burkholderiaceae_C > Acidovorax. The sequence goes on along the minus strand of NZ_LMPT01000012.1, from coordinate 319,181 downwards.
CATCTCGAAGAATGCAGGCTTGCCGTCGTCGCCCAGGAACGTGGCGTTCATGCCCTTGCTGTACTTGGTGCCCAGGTAGAACACGTGGCCCACCTCGATGCCGCGCTCGATGGCCAGCTCGCCCTTGCCGTCGGGCGACAGGTCGCCCGCCACGACGTTGCGGATGTCGGCGATGGCGTCGGGCTCGGGCAGGTCGCGGCCCCAGTTGACGCCGGTGATGTGGAAGTCCACTTCGTTGGCGCCGCAGATCCAGTCGGCCATGACGGCGACTTCCCGGTCTGCCACGATCTTCAGGGGCTTCTTCAGGCCGATGGGGCCCAGGTAGCCGGGCTTGCAGCCGAAGTGCTCTTCGATCTCGGTGAGGGTGGCAAAGCGGAAGTTCGCATCGAGCCCCGGCACCTTGGAGACCTTGATCTCGTTCATGTCGTGGTCGCCGCGCAGCAGCAGCAGCCAGACCTGGCTCCGGGCGATCTCGCCGGCCTCGTTGGTTTCGTCGGTGGCCAGCACCAGCGACTTCACCGTGGTCTTGAGCGGCACACCCAGCAGCTCCGCCACGTCGGCGCAGGTGGCCTTGCCGGGCGTAGGCGTCTTTTCCATTGCCTTGGCAGGCGCGGGGCGGGGACCGGCAGGCGCCAGCGCCTCGGCCTTTTCCATGTTGGCGGCGTAGTCGCTGGCGGGGCAGTAGACGATGGCGTCTTCGCCGGTGGCAGCGATCACCTGGAACTCTTCGGACAGGTCGCCCCCGATGGCACCGCTGTCGGCCGCCACGGCGCGGTAGGTCAGCCCGAAGCGGTCGAAGATCTGGCGGTAGGCCTTGGCCATGACCTGGTAGCTGGCCTTGGCGGCCGTCTGGTCCTTGTCGAAGCTGTAGGCGTCCTTCATGATGAATTCACGCCCGCGCATCAGGCCGAAGCGCGGGCGGCGCTCGTCGCGGAACTTGGTCTGGATCTGGTAGAAATTCTTGGGCAGCTGCTTGTAGCTCTTGAGCTCCTGGCGAGCGATGTCAGTGACCACTTCTTCGCTGGTGGGCTGCACGACGAAGTCCCGGCCATGGCGGTCCTGGATGCGCAGCAGCTCGGGGCCCATCTTCTCGAACCGGCCCGTCTCCTGCCAGAACTCGGCGGGCTGCACCACGGGCATGGTCAGCTCCACAGCGCCCGCGCGGTTCATCTCTTCGCGCACGATCGCCTCGACCTTGCGGATCACCCGCAGGCCCATCGGCATGTAGTTGTAGATACCCGCGCCGAGCTTCTTGATCATGCCCGCCCGCGTCATGAGCTTGTGGCTGACCACTTCGGCATCCGCCGGAGCTTCCTTCAAGGTGGAAATAAAGAACTGGGAGGCTTTCATCGGGATCGATTTCGGGCAGAAGGGAGCAGCCCACTTGCCGCACGCTAGGCGCCGTGCATAATGGACACAGTTTAAAAATTGGGGTTTGATTATGCTTGACCGGGACGGCTTTCGGCCGAACGTCGGCATCATCCTGCTCAACCAGAAGAACCAGGTGTTCTGGGGCAAGCGCATACGCACCCACAGCTGGCAGTTCCCGCAGGGCGGCATTGACCGGGGCGAAACCCCCGAGCAGGCCATGTTTCGAGAACTGCATGAAGAGGTGGGATTATTGCCCAATCACGTGCGCGTGGTGGCCCGCACCCGGGACTGGTTGCGCTACGAGGTGCCTGACCGGTACATACGCCGCGATGCGCGCGGACACTACAAAGGGCAGAAACAAATCTGGTACCTGCTGCAACTGATGGGCCACGACTGGGACTTGAACCTGCGTGCGACCAACCACCCGGAGTTCGACGCGTGGCGCTGGAACGACTATTGGGTGCCACTGGATGTGGTGGTCGAGTTCAAACGCGGCGTCTACGAAATGGCGCTGACGGAACTGGCCCGCTACCTGCCGCGCCACGAACAGCGCAACCGCTACCTGCGCAGCGGCATGCGCACCCGCGAGGGCGAGCATGCGGGGGCGATGTTCCGCACCGGTTCGATGCTGCTGAACCCGGGCATGGAACTGCCGCCTGGGGCCAGTTTCGATCCGGACCCGCAAAACAGCATGCCGGCGGAGCTGGATGCGCTGCCGCCAGGTCCGGTGACGACGGCACCGCGTTGAAAGGGTGATTGCTGCGCGATTGGGTGCTGTCGGTGCACCGATCCGCGGAAACAAAAAAAATGCCTGCATGTCCATCCATGCAGGCATTTTTTACTGGAGGGTTCGCAACACCTCGGACCGCAGGATCTCTGGACCTCAGTGCCAGCCCCCATGCGAAGTCCTACACGGTTGACAACCACCGGGGCCCTCTGTCCGATCGGGGCCACCGCGCCACTGAAAGTCAAAATCAGCGAGCGGGCTGCGTGGCCGCCAGCACCAGGTTGTCCCGGTGCACCATTTCCGCCTCGGCCACATAGCCCAGCAGCTTTTCGAACTCGCTCGACGGCTTGCGGCACAGCAGGCGCGCTTCGGCGGCCGCGTAGTTGGCCAGGCCTCGGGCGATCTCCACGCCAGACGCGTCGCGCACAGCAATGACATCGCCGCGCGAGAAGTGGCCTTCCACCGATACCATGCCGATGGGCAGCAGGCTCTTGCCCTCGTCGCGCACCTTGGTAGCCGCACCGGCATCCACCACCACGGCGCCGCGCATCTGCAAGTGGTCGGCCATCCATTGCTTGCGGGCCTGCTTCTTTTGCGTCTGGGCCACCAGCAGCGTGCCCAGGGCCTCGCCACTGACCAGGCGCACCAGCACGTCGGGCTCGCGGCCCCAGGCGATGACGGTGGAGGCCCCCGAGCCCGCCGCGCGCTTGGCCGCGAGGATCTTGGTGATCATGCCGCCCCGGCCGATGCTGGAGCCCGCGCCGCCGGCCATGGCCTCCAGCGCCAGGTCCCCCGCCTTGGCCTCGTGCACGAACTGCGCCGCAGGGTCGCGGCGCGGGTCGGCGGTGTACAGGCCCTTCTGGTCGGTGAGGATGATCAGGGCGTCGGCCTCGACCAGGTTGGCCACCAGCGCACCCAGGGTGTCGTTGTCGCCGAACTTGATCTCGTCGTTGACGACCGTGTCGTTCTCGTTGATGACGGGCACCACACCCAGGCGCAGCAGCGTCAGCAGGGTGGACCGGGCGTTCAGGTACCGCTCTCTGTCGGCCAGGTCGGCGTGGGTGAGCAGCACCTGTGCGCTGCCCATGCCCTGCTCGCGCAGCTTGGTCTCGTACATTTGCGCCAGGCCCATCTGCCCGACGGCGGCGGCCGCCTGCAGCTCGTGCACCTCGTGCGGCCGCGTGGTCCAGCCCAGGCGCTTCATGCCCTCGGCAATGGCGCCGCTGGAGACCATGATGACCTCGCGCGGCGCGCCGCCATCGCCCCGCACCAGGGCCGCCAGCTGGCGGCTCCACTCGCCAATCGCCCCCTCGTCCAGGCCACGGCCTTCGTTGGTCACAAGGCTGGAGCCGACCTTGACCACGATACGGCGGGCATCACGCAATACGCTGGAGACCATTTTTCATTGTGTTTTTGGCTTCTACCGCCTGTCCTGCAAGCGGCAGAAGCTATGAAATAGATAGCAACCCAAAAGCTGACGCTCGAATGCGCGTTGCCGCGCTTTCTTGAGATTTACTGCGGGGCGTCGCCCGCAAAGCGTGGATCGACTTCCACCGGCTCGTTCTCGATGCGCTGCTCGGACTGCACGTGACGGAAGATCGCATGGATCAGCGGCTCGCAACCCTCGCGCGTCAGGGCCGAAATCTCGAAGACCGGCCCCTTCCACTTGAAGCGCTTGACGAAGTCCTTCACCCGGGCTTCGCGCTCTTCCGCAGGCACCATGTCCAGTTTGTTCAGCACCAGCCAGCGCGGCTTGTTGTAGAGCTTTTGGTCGTACTTCTTGAGCTCGTTCACGATCGCCTTGGCCTGCGCCACCGGGTCGACCGCATCGTCGAAAGGCGCCAGGTCCACGATGTGCAGCAGCAGGCGGGTGCGCTGCAGATGGCGCAGGAACTGGTGCCCCAGGCCCGCACCTTCGGAGGCGCCTTCGATCAGGCCCGGAATGTCGGCGACCACGAAGCTTTGCTCCGGGCCCACGCGCACCACACCCAGGTTGGGGTGCAGCGTGGTGAAGGGGTAGTCGGCGATCTTGGGCCGAGCGTTGGAGACGGCCGTGATGAACGTCGACTTGCCGGCGTTGGGCATACCCAACAAACCCACATCGGCGAGCACCTTCAATTCGAGCTTGAGGTTCTTCTTTTCGCCGGGCCAGCCGGGCGTCTTTTGCCGCGGCGCGCGGTTGATGGCACTCTTGAAGCGCAGGTTGCCAAAGCCGCCGTCGCCGCCCTTGGCAATCGTGATCACGTCGCCCGGATTGAGCAGCTCGTAGAGCACCTCACCCGTTTCGGCATCGGTGATGATGGTGCCGACCGGCATCTTCAAGGTGATGTCGAAGCCTGCGGCACCGAACATGTCGGAGCCCATGCCGTGCTCGCCGCGCTTGGCTTCGTGCCGGCGCGAGTAGCGGTAGTCCACCAGGGTGTTGAGGTTCGGGTCCGCCACGGCGAACACATGGCCCCCACGTCCGCCGTCGCCCCCATTGGGGCCGCCGAATTCCTTGTATTTCTCGTGCCGGAAAGACACGCAGCCATTGCCGCCATCACCGGCAGCAATGTCAATAAAGGCTTCGTCGACGAACTTCATGGGATATCCAGTTTACAGAAGGAGGCGGCGCCGGCAGACCCCATCGGCCTGCCGTGTTTGCCTTGCGGCAAAGGCACCCCATTCAGGTGCGGCCCGCGGTAGCAGCCAGCGTCAGGCCGCCATCGTACAGACCAAATAACAAAGCCCCGACCAGGCGGGGCTTCGATGGTTGCCAGAGGAGAGCCTCAGGCAGCAGCAGTCACATTGACCGTTTGCTTGGACATTGCGCCCTTGGTGCCGAACGACACGTGGCCGTCGACCAGAGCGAACAACGTGTGGTCCTTGCCCACGCCGACATTGGTGCCGGGGTGGAAACGCGTGCCGCGTTGGCGCACGATGATGGAACCAGCGCTGATCAGTTCACCGCCATAGGCCTTGACACCCAGCATCTTTGGCTTGGAGTCACGCCCGTTTCGCGTAGAGCCGCCGCCTTTTTTCTGTGCCATGACTTAGCTCCTTGGATTAACCAGCGATCGCACCGATTTGCAGTTCCGTGAACTGCTGGCGATGGCCTTGGCGCTTCTGATAGTGCTTGCGACGGCGCATCTTGAAGATGCGAACCTTGTCGTGCTTGCCGTGGGCCACGACAGTGGCTACCACGGTTGCGCCGGACACCAGGGGTGTGCCAACCTTGAGTTCAGCGCCGTTGCCGACAGCCAGAACCTGGTCGATCACGATCTCCTGGCCTACGTCCGCAGCAATCTGTTCTACTTTAATTTTTTCGCCGGAAGCAACGCGATACTGCTTGCCGCCGGTTTTTATGACCGCGTACATGATGACCTCTTGATATGAGTTCTGCAGACGGATTTCCGCAGAGCCAGCGAGTATAGCGCACTGCACCCAAAAGCGCCAGCCCCTGCGCTTCGTCGGTATCCGGCACGCCGCACCCCGCCCAGAGGCACCCCGCGTCCTTCCTATAATCCGGGCACTTTCTGTGGCCACCATCTTGACTGACAACACCGCCTCTGCAGCCTCCCCCCTCCTGCTCGTTGCACAAGACATGCACGAGGTCGACAAGGTCATCGGCCAGCGACTGACGTCCAGCGTCCCCCTGGTGGCCCAGATCTCCCAGTACATCATTGCGGCCGGAGGCAAGCGCCTGCGGCCTGCGCTACTGCTCATGGTGTGCGGCGCACTCGGCTACCGCGGCGGCCATCGCCACAGCCTTGCCGCCGTGGTGGAGCTCATCCACACCGCGACACTGCTGCATGACGATGTCGTGGACGCATCCACCCTGCGCCGGGGCCGCCCCACTGCGAACGAGACTTTCGGCAACCCCGCCAGCGTGCTGGTGGGCGATTTCCTGCACACGCGCTCCTTCCAGATGATGGTCGAGGCCGGCAGCATGCGCATCATGGAGATCCTCTCCGAGGCCACCAATGTGATCGCCGAGGGCGAAGTGCTGCAGTTGATGAACATGCACGACGCGTCGCTCGATGAAGCAGGCTACCTGCGGGTCATCCGCTCCAAGACCGCCAAGCTGTTCGAGGCCAGCGCCCGTCTGGGCGCCGTGCTGGCCGACAGCCCCCCCGCCATCGAAGAGGCGTGCGCCACCTACGGGCAGGCGCTGGGAACCGCGTTCCAGATCATCGACGATGTGCTCGACTACGACGGCGACGCCGAGGAGATGGGCAAGAATCTGGGAGACGACCTGCGCGAGGGAAAATCCACGCTGCCCCTCATCGCTGCCATGCAGCGCGGCTCGGCCGAGCAGGCCCAAGTCGTGCGCACGGCGATCGAGGAAGGATCGACCGAACGACTGGCAGAGGTGGTGCAGATCGTGCGGGAGACTGGCGCCCTGGACGTCACCCGCGCCGCCGCGTTCGCAGAGGCACGGCGCGCCATCGCCGCCGCCGAGCAACTGCCTGGCAATGCCTACACGTCCGGATTGCTGGAATTGGCGGCACAATTGCTGGCACGGCGGCATTAAGGGATCAACACGCGCCTGCCCTCAGCAGGCCGTACGGGGTGTAGCTTAGCCTGGTAGAGCGCTACGTTCGGGACGTAGAGGCCGGAGGTTCGAATCCTCTCACCCCGACCATGATTTTTGATTTGGGAATGAGCGCCCATTGTGTGGCGCTGTTGCCAATACCCGGCGCTGTACACCCTGTACACGATCGGCGATGATAGGATGGTTTCTTTTCCAAACCTAACACATCCCCGGTTACATGGCCGCTGTTGATACTGCCCCCAAAGAAGCTTCTGCGGTGGCCCTCCCTGGACTGGGACGGGCGTTAATTTCTGCCGGCAAACTGACCCAAAAGCTGGCCGAGGATATTTACAAAAAATCACAAATCAGCCGGACGAGCTTTATCGCCGAGCTGACGGGTTCTGGCGCAGTCTCTGCCACCGATTTGGCCCACACGGTGTCGGCCGTGTTCGGCGCCCCCCTGCTGGACCTGGAGGCCATCGACCCCCTGCGCCTGCCCAAGGAACTGCTGGATCCCAAGATTTGTCAGGCTTACCGGGTCGTCGTTCTCAGTAAACGCAATAACCGGCTTATTGTTGCGACCGCGGACCCTACGGACCAGGAAGCTGCGGAGAAAATCAAGTTCACGACCCAGATGGGGGTGGACTGGATTATTGCGGAGTATGACAAACTCAGCCGATTGGTGGAATCCAGCAGCAAATCTGCAACCCAATCACTGGATGCACTGAACTCCACCGGCGGCGATTTTGAATTTGATGATGTCGCAGTCGAAGAAGCCCCCGACAACAACGACGCGGGCGCAGGCGGCGATGTCGAAGATGCTCCCATTGTCAAGTTCCTGCACAAGATGCTCCTGGACGCCTTCAACATGCGTGCGTCCGACTTGCATTTCGAGCCGTATGAACATCAGTACCGCGTGAGATTTCGCATCGATGGCGAGCTGCGTGAGATTGCGTCGCCGCCGATCGCCATCAAGGACAAGCTCGCCTCCCGCATCAAGGTGATATCCCGGCTGGACATCTCCGAAAAGCGCGTGCCCCAAGATGGAAAAATGAAACTCAAGGTCGGGCCGGACCGCGTCATCGATTTTCGGGTGAGTACGCTCCCGACATTGTTTGGCGAAAAGATCGTGATCCGTATCCTGGACCCCAGCAGCGCGAAGCTGGGTATTGATGCATTGGGCTACGAGCCGGAAGAGAAGGAGCGCCTGCTGCAGGCGATCAGCCGCCCGTACGGGATGATTCTCGTGACGGGACCTACGGGTTCCGGCAAAACGGTTTCGCTTTATACCTGCTTGAACCTGCTGAACAAGCCGGGCGTCAATATCGCCACGGCAGAAGATCCTTCGGAAATCAACCTTCCGGGTGTGAATCAGGTGAATGTCAATGACAAGGCAGGCCTCACCTTTGCAGTCGCGCTGAAATCCTTCTTGCGCCAGGATCCGGACATCATCATGGTGGGTGAAATTCGTGACCTGGAAACTGCCGATATTTCCATCAAGGCTGCACAGACGGGTCACTTGGTATTGTCCACACTGCACACCAATGATGCGCCCACCACATTGACACGGATGCGCAATATGGGCATTGCGCCCTTCAACATCGCGTCCAGCGTGATATTGATCACCGCACAGCGTCTTGCGCGCCGATTGTGCCCCGTATGCAAGGCACCGGCAGACATCCCGCATGAGGCTCTGGTGGAAGCTGGGTACCCGGAAGAGGACCTCGATGGCTCCTGGGTGACGTATCGTCCGGTGGGTTGTTCCGCCTGCAACAATGGGTATAAAGGCCGTGTTGGCATCTATCAAGTGATGCCCATCTCCGAAGATATTCAACGCATTATCTTGCGTGATGGCAGCGCCCTGGAAATCGCAGAACAGGCCAAACTCGAGGGGGTCAGGTCCCTCCGAGCATCTGGTCTGAACAAGGCAAAGTTGGGCTTCACCTCTGTGGAAGAGGTCCTTGCTGTCACCAACGAATAAGAGTAGAGGGATCATATGGCAACCGCTGCATCACGGGACATCAAAGAGTTTGTATTCGAATGGGAAGGCAAGGACCGCCACGGCAAGATCGTGCGCGGAGAAGTAAGAGCAGTCGGCGAAAATCAGGTCCAGGCCACCCTGCGGCGCCAAGGTGTCTTTCCGACAAAAATCAAAAAACGCCGGATGAGGTCCGGCAAGAAAATCAAGCCGAAAGACATTGCACTGTTTACGCGGCAACTTGCAACCATGATGAAGGCGGGTGTTCCGCTTCTTCAATCCTTTGACATTGTTGGGCGAGGCAATACAAATGCCAGCGTCACCAAACTGCTCAACGACATACGTCTGGATGTTGAAACAGGTACTTCTTTGAATGCTGCATTTCGCAAGCACCCGATGTACTTTGACAACCTTTATTGCAACCTGGTGGAGGCTGGGGAGGCAGCAGGTATTCTTGAAGCACTTCTCGATAGGCTTGCCAGCTACATGGAGAAAACCGAAGCCATCAAGTCGAAGATTAAATCTGCCTTGATGTATCCAATATCTGTGATTATTGTGGCTTTTGTAGTGGTTGCAGTGATCATGATTTTCGTGATTCCAGCATTCAAGGAAGTCTTTACATCATTCGGAGCTGATCTGCCTGCTCCCACCTTGTTTGTAATGGCAGTTAGTGAAATATTTGTGAAGTGGTGGTGGTTGATCTTTGGCTCTATTGGAGCTGGCTTCTTCTTTTTCATGCAAGCATGGAAAAGAAACGAAAAGATGCAAATGTTCATGGATCGGATACTGCTCAAGGTACCGATTTTTGGTGCCCTGATCGACAAATCCTGCGTGGCACGCTGGACTCGAACACTGGCAACCATGTTTGCGGCAGGGGTGCCTCTGGTGGAAGCATTGGACTCGGTAGGGGGCGCATCAGGAAACTCTGTTTACTCAATGGCCACTGAGAAGATTCAGCAAGAAGTATCTACAGGAACCAGCCTGACCGCGGCAATGGGCAATGCCAATATTTTTCCTTCCATGGTCCTTCAGATGTGCGCAATCGGCGAAGAATCCGGCTCCATCGACCACATGCTCGGTAAAGCAGCCGATTTTTACGAAGCTGAAGTTGATGAAATGGTCGCGGGCTTGTCCAGCCTGATGGAACCTATCATCATCGTTTTCCTGGGCACTCTGATCGGCGGCATCGTGGTATCGATGTACCTGCCCATCTTCAAACTGGGCCAAGTCGTCTGATGGAGATGGAAGTTTGGCTCAACGCAGGACTCGGCGGAATATTCGGACTGTTGATCGGAAGCTTCCTCAACGTAGTCATCTATCGGCTCCCGAAGATGATGGAGCGGCAATGGGCTGCTGAACTCGCGTCGATGGCTGCAGGTGCTGACGACTCCCTGCAGGGCGACGCGGTCGCGGAGCAGCAGCAACCCGCGTTCAACCTCATGACCCCACGGTCCCGCTGCCCTGCATGCGGGCACGAGGTGCAGTGGTTCGAGAACATTCCTGTCCTGAGCTACCTCTTCCTGCGTGGCCGGTGTTCGGCGTGCAAGGTCCGCATCTCGGTCCGGTACCCGCTGGTGGAACTGGCCACCGGCGCGCTGTTCTTCTTCTGCATCCAGCGCTGGGGTGTGACCCCCACCGGTATCGCATGGTGCGGCTTTTCCGCGGCGTTGGTGGCCCTCGCGCTCATCGACTGGGACACCACACTCCTCCCGGATGACATCACCCTGCCCTTGCTGTGGGCAGGCCTGCTGGCGTCGTCCCTGCAATGGACCGACGTGACGCTGCAGGCGTCCGTGGCGGGTGCCGCTGCGGGCTATCTTTCGCTGTGGCTGGTGTACTGGGGTTTCAAGCTGGCGACGGGCAAGGAGGGCATGGGCTACGGCGATTTCAAGCTTTTTGCCGCTTTGGGCGCGTGGTTTGGCTGGCAGGCGCTGGTGCCCATCATCCTGATGTCGTCGGTCATCGGCGCCATCATCGGCATTGGCATGAAGATGTCCAGCGGCCTGCGCGAGGGTGGGTACGTGCCCTTTGGGCCTTTTCTGGTCGGTGCCGGGTTTACCGCGATGGTCTTCGGGCCCCAGGCCATTCTTCAGGCGGTGCTGAAGCTCTTCGGCCTGTAGCACACACCCATGACCCACCGCAACCACCGCCCAGTGCGCCTGGGCCTGACTGGCGGCATAGGCAGCGGCAAGAGCACGGTGGGCCACTTCTGGCAAGCGCAAGGTGCTGCGCTCATCGATGCGGACCAGATTGCGCGGGATGTCACGGGGCCGCAAGGGGCCGCCATGCCGGCCATCGCAGCCGCTTTTGGCAGCGATTTTGTCGACACGGCGACGGGCGCGCTGGACCGCACGCGCATGCGGGCGCTCGCGTTCACCCGGCCGGAGGCCCGGGCCCAGCTGGAGGGCATCGTCCACCCCCTGGTCACGCTGCACAGCAATCTCATGGCGCAGCAGGCGGCCGACGCTGGCCGCCCGCTGATCGTGTTCGATATTCCCCTGCTGGCGGAGTCGGGGCGGTGGGCGGGCCGCCTCGATGCGGTCGTGGTGGTGGATTGCGCGGCCGAAACGCAGGTCGCCCGCGTGATGCGGCGCAGCGGGCTGAGCCGCGAAACCGTCGAAGGCATCATCGCCTCCCAGGCCAGCAGGACCGCTCGCCGTGCGGTGGCCGATGCGATCATCGCCAATGACGCAGACTGCACGCTCGACCAGCTCCACGAGCAGGCACGGCAGACAGCAGCATTGTTCGGGCTATGATGCGGGAGAAACCGTTTGTGCTTTCACCCCCTGCCGTGCGCCACCGGCGTCAGAATACTCCCTGAGCCCCCAGGAACCCGCCAGCGTGATCCTTTACGAATATCCCTTCAACGAGCGCCTGCGCACCTACCTGCGGCTGGAGCAGCTCTTTCGGCGCCTGGGGGAATTGATCCCCCGTGCCCACGCTCTGGACCACCACTTCGCACTGGTCACGATCTTCGAGATCATGGACGTGGCCGCGCGGGCGGACCTGAAGGCCGATGTTCTCAAGGACATCGAAAAACACAAGCACCAGCTCGACAGCTACCGCGGCAACCCCTCGATTTCCGAGGCAGCGCTCGATGCGGTGATCGCGCAGCTGGACCGCTGCTTCAACGCGCTCAATACCCAGTCGGGCAAGTCGGGCCACGTGCTGACCGAGAACGACTGGCTGATGAGCATCCGCAGCCGCGTGGGCATTCCGGGCGGCACCTGCGGGTTCGACCTGCCGGCTTACTACGCCTGGCAGCACAATCCGCCGGCCCAGCGCCAGGAAGCCCTGGAGCAGTGGGCGTCCACCCTGGCTCCGCTGGCCGAATCCATTTATGTATTGCTCAAGCTGCTGCGCGACTCCGGCGTGCCGCAGAAGGTGGCGGCCGAGCGCGGCCAGTTCCAGCAGAACCTGCCGCAGGGCCGCACGTTCCAGTTGCTGCGCCTGCGCATCGACCCCGGCCTGAACCTGATCCCCGAGATCAGCGGCAACCGCCTGATCGTGTCGGTGCGCCTCATGCGGCTGGAAGAAGATGCCCGGCTGCACGCCAGCAACGAGGATGCAGCCTTCGAGCTGACCCTGTGCGCTTGATCCCGGGCTGGCACTGCCTGTGATGTGAGGATGACGAAGAAGATGGCCCCCACCCCCCGCCCCCAGACGACGGGCACCCCCCAGGAACGCATCGTGGTGTGCCCCAGCTGCGGCGGCGACAGCGTGTACAGCCCCGCCAATGCCTACCGGCCCTTCTGCAGCGAACGCTGCAAGCAGGTGGACCTGGGTGCCTGGGCCAGCGAGGACTTCCGCATGCCTGCAGAAGCCCCACCGGGCGATGCCCAGTACGGCGACCCGCGCACGGAGCACTGACAACCGGCCCGACTGACAGGCCGGTGGCGCGGCTGTTTGGACACCACCCAGCAATGCTGGGCATGAAAACGCCCGCTACCGCGCACCAGTCAAGCCCCGCAAGCTATTATTTCAGTAGCGTCACGCAGCGGGCGGCGGTGTGAAGGACAGACCGCGCTCTTCGGCCAGCCATTGCAGCACCGGATAGGCTCCAGGCAAAACAGGAGCGACCGTCAGCGGCATCTGCTGCCAAGCCATCGCCTGGCCCTCACGCATCTCGAAGTCGCCGCTCCACGCCCACACCTTGCACCAGTGCAGGCGCACCAGCGCGTGGGGGTAGTCGTGCTCCGTGACCTTCCACACGACCGCCGGGCCGATGGTGACGCCCAACTCTTCGATGAGTTCACGGCGCAGAGCCTGCTCCACGGTCTCGCCTGCTTCGAGCTTGCCGCCTGGAAACTCCCAATAGCCGGCATACGGTTTGCCCGCCGGACGGGTCGACAGCAGCAGGGCGCCGTCGGCGCGCACCAGGATGCCGACGGCGACCTCGGTGTGTTGGCGCTCCTCAGCCATGGCAATCCCTTTCACCGCCGCGCCATGGCGTGGCACCCGCCAGGCCGATAGCAGCCACCAGGCACAGGCACAGGGTGCTTCCACAGCCTGCGAGGGGCCACGGCGCCGATGCTGCCGATGCCCCCTGCGACGAAGCAACCGCCCGGGCCGCGACTCCGGTGCACCGGTATGACACCAGCCCCTTCATGCCCGCCCCGCATGGTCGCGCGCAAACTGGTAGGCCACGCGCCCGCTGCGCGAGCCGCGCTCCAGTGCCCAGACCAGCGCCTGGGGCCGCGCCGCGGTGATAGCGTCTGCAGACACGCCCAGCGACGACAGCCATTGCGCGACGATGGCGAGGTATTCCTCCTGGCTGAAGGGATAGAAGCTCACCCACAGGCCAAACCGTTCCGACAGCGAGATCTTCTCCTCCACCACTTCGCCCGGGTGCACTTCGCCGTCCTCGGTATGGGTGTAGGTGAGGTTTTCCTTCATGTATTCGGGCAGCAGATGGCGGCGGTTGCTGGTGGCGTAGATCAGCACATTGGGCGTGGACGCGGCCACCGACCCGTCCAGAATGGACTTGAGCGCCTTGTAGCCCGGTTCGCCGTCTTCAAAGCTCAGGTCGTCGCAAAAGACGATGAACTTCTCGGGGCGGCCGGCCACCACGTCGACGATGTCCGGGAGGTCGACAAGGTCCGCCTTGTCCACTTCGATCAAGCGCAGGCCCTCGGGCGCGTAGGTGTTGAGGCAGGCCTTGATGAGCGACGACTTGCCGGTACCGCGCGCGCCCGTCAGCAGCACGTTGTTGGCCGGGCGGCCCTGCACGAACTGCTGCGTGTTGCGCTCGATCTTTTCCTTTTGCGCATCGATCTCCTTCAGGTCCGACAGCGCCATGGCCGCCACATGGCGCACCGGCTCCAGGGTGCCGTGGCCGCTGCTGCGCTTGCGGTAGCGCCAGGCGATGGCCTGCGACCAGTCAGGCGCCCCCAAAGGCTGGGGCAGCACGGACTCGATGCGGGCGATGAGTTGCTCGGCCCGCTCGATCAGATGTTCAAATTTTTCGTTCATTTCTGGCACCTGGCGCTTGAACCACAAGCGCGAGCAGCTATTAAATCGATAGCATCCTGAATCCGCAGGCCTGCAAGCACGCTGGCAAGCAAAGAAGCAAGCAACCAGGTAAGCACGAAGCAGTGCTTCGTCGCCCGGGCCTGCGATGCGCCCCATGCCGGCATACCGGCATACCGGCACACCGGCATCGGGGCGCCCTGCTGGATCAAGACCGGTAGTCGGCGTTGATCGTCACGTAATCGTGGCTGAAGTCGCAGGTCCATACCGTGTCGGCCTCGTCGCCACGGCCCAGCAGCACCCGCACCGTGATCTCGCTTTGCTTCATCACGCGCTGGCCGTCCTCTTCGCGGTAGGCCGGGTTGCGCCCGCCCTGGATGGCCACATGCACGTCGTCCAGGTACAGGTCGATGCCAGTCTGGTCGAGGTCGTCGATGCCCGCATAGCCCACGGCCGCCAGAATGCGGCCGAGGTTGGGGTCGCTGGCGTAGAACGCCGTCTTGACCAGCGGCGAGTGGGCGATGGCATACGCCACCTTGCGGCACTCCTCGCCCGTCTTGCCGCCTTCCACGCGCACGGTGATGAACTTGGTGGCACCCTCGCCGTCGCGCACGATGGCCTGGGCGAGCTGTTGCGATACGGCCAGCATGGCCGCCTTCAGGGCCTGGCCCTCGGGGCTGGCGAGCGACGTGATGGGCGCGTGTGCGGCCTTGTTGGTCGCCACCACCACGAACGAGTCGTTGGTCGAGGTGTCGCCGTCGATGGTCACGCGGTTGAAGGACCCGTCGGCCAGCTCGCGGGCCAGCTGCTGCATCAGGGCAGGGGCCACACAGGCGTCCGTGGCCATGAAGCCGAGCATGGTGGCCATGTTGGGCCGGATCATGCCCGCGCCCTTGCTGATGCCTGTGATGGACACCGTGGCGCCGCCGATCTGCACCTGGGCAGAAAACGCCTTGGGCAGCGTGTCGGTCGTCATGATGCCTTCGGCCGCGCGGGCCCAGTGGCCCGGCTGTGCGTCGGCGATGGCCGCAGGCAGGCCGGCTTCGATGCGGTCATGGGGCAGGGGCTCCATGATCACGCCGGTCGAAAACGGCAGGATCTGCTCGGGCGCCACGCTCAGCTGGCGCGCCAGGGCAATGCAGGTCGCGCGCGCACGCGCCAGGCCGTCAGCGCCCGTGCCGGCGTTGGCGTTGCCGGTGTTGATCAGCATCGCGCGGATCGGTTGGCCGCTGGCCAGGTGGTCGCGGCTGATCTGCACCGGCGCCGCGCAAAATCGGTTCTGCGTGAACACGCCAGCCACGCTGGCTCCCTCGTCCAGCAGGAAGACGGTGAGGTCCTTGCGGTTGGCTTTGCGGACGCCGGCTTCGGCCACACCGATGCGCACGCCGGCGATCGGATGCAGGTCGGCGGCAACGGGGGCAACGAGATTCACAGGCATGGGGTCTGGGCCTTTCTATCTGGAAGAAGGAGACGGATGCGGCACGGGCCAGTTGCCCGGCATACGGCATTCGCCCGATGAAGACTGCGGCCAATTATGCGGAAAACCGTGGCGCGCCAATGAAAACACGGGCCGAAGCCCGTGTTGCGTGAGTCACAAGATCAAGCCAGCTTGCCGTGGCACTGCTTGTACTTCTTGCCGCTGCCGCATGGGCAGGGGTCGTTGCGGCCGATGCGCAGGCCTTGCAGCTCTTCCGGCAGCGGCTCGCCAGATGCGCCCTGCGCCTGCGCGCCCAGCGTGGTTTCCACATCGCCCGTTTCGGTGGGGGCGGTGTAGGTCACGTTTGCGATGCTCTCGCCGCGGCTTTCCATGTCCTGGGCTGCCTGGTCGAGCTGCGCCTGCGACTGCACCTGCACGGTCATGAGGATCTTGGTGACCTCGTTCTTGACCAGGTCGATCAGCTGGCGGAACAGCTCGAACGCCTCGCGCTTGTACTCCTGCTTGGGCTGCTTTTGCGCATAGCCGCGCAGGTGGATGCCCTGGCGCAAGTAGTCCAGCGCGGCCAGGTGGTCGCGCCAGTTCGAGTCGAAGCTTTGCAGCAGCACCATGCGCTCGAACTGCGTGAAGTTCTCGCGGCCGACCTGCTCCACCTTGGCATCGAACGATGCGTGGGCGGCCTGCAGCACCTTCTCCAGGATCTCGTCGTCGGTGACGCTGTTCGAACCCTGCACTTCCTGCTGCAGCGGCAGGGAGACTTGCCACTCTTCGGCCAGCACCTTCTCGAGGCCCGGCAGGTCCCACTGCTCTTCCACCGACTCGGCGGGCACGTACTGGCGCACCAGGTCGGTCATGCAGTCTTCGCGCATCGCGGCAATCACGTCGGACAGGTCCGCCGCATCCAGGATGTCGTTGCGCTGCTGGTAGATCACCTTGCGCTGGTCGTTGGAGACGTCGTCGTACTCCAGCAGCTGCTTGCGGACGTCGAAGTTGCGGGCCTCCACCTTGCGCTGGGCCGACTCGATGCTGCGCGTGACGATGCCGGCTTCGATGGCTTCGCCATCGGGCATCTTCAGGCGGTCCATGATCGACTTGACGCGGTCGCCCGCGAAAATGCGCATCAGCGAATCGTCCAGGCTGAGGTAAAAGCGCGAGGAACCGGGGTCGCCCTGGCGGCCCGAGCGGCCACGCAGCTGGTTGTCGATGCGGCGCGATTCGTGGCGCTCGGTGGCGATGATGCGCAGGCCGCCCAGGGCCTTGATCTTCTCGTGGTCCACCTTCCACTGTTCGCGCACGGAGGCCACGCGGGCCTCGCGTTCGGACTCGGACAAGGATTCGTCGGCCTCGATGGCCGCGATGTCCTTCTCGATGTTGCCGCCCAGCACGATGTCGGTGCCCCGGCCGGCCATGTTGGTGGCGATGGTGATCATGCCCGCGCGCCCTGCCTGGGCCACGATGTCCGCTTCACGGGCGTGCTGCTTGGCGTTGAGCACCTGGTGCGGCAGGCCTTCCTTGTTCAGCAGCTGGTCGATGATTTCGGAGTTCTCGATCGACGTGGTGCCCACCAGCACGGGCTGGCCGCGCTCGTGGCATTCGCGGATGTCCTTGATCGCCGCTTCGTACTTCTCGCGGGTGGTCTTGTAGACGCGGTCGAGCTGGTCGTCGCGCTTGCTCGGGCGGTTGGGCGGGATGACCACGGTTTCCAGGCCGTAGATTTCCTGGAACTCGTAGGCCTCGGTGTCGGCCGTGCCGGTCATGCCGGCCAGCTTGTTGTACAGGCGGAAGTAGTTCTGGAAGGTGATGGAGGCCAGCGTCTGGTTCTCGGCCTGGATGTTCACGCCTTCCTTGGCTTCCACGGCCTGGTGCAGGCCTTCGCTCCAGCGGCGGCCCGACATGAGGCGGCCGGTGAACTCGTCCACGATCACGATTTCGCCGTTTTGCACCACATAGTGCTGGTCGCGGTGATAAAGGTGGTTGGCCCGCAGCGCTGCATACAGGTGGTGCATCAGCGTGATGTTGGCCGGGTCGTACACCGAGGCGCCCTCGGCGATCAGGCCCTGGCTGGCCAGGATGCGCTCGGCGCTTTCGTGGCCCTGCTCCGTGAGGAACACCTGGTGGGTCTTTTCGTCGAGCGTGAAGTCGCCAGGCTTGGTCACGCCTTCGCCGGTGCGGGCGTCGGCTTCGCCTTCCTGGCGCACCAGCAGGGGCACCACCTTGTTCATGGCGATGTACATCGCCGTGTGGTCTTCGGCCTGGCCGCTGATGATCAATGGCGTGCGCGCCTCGTCGATCAGGATCGAGTCCACCTCGTCCACGATGGCGAAGTTCAGGCCCTGCTGCACGCGGTCGGCGGCCTCGTAGACCATGTTGTCGCGCAGGTAGTCGAACCCGTACTCGTTGTTGGTGCCGTAGGTGATGTCGGCGCGGTAGGCTTCCTGCTTTTGCTCGCGCGGCATGTTGGGCAGGTTGATGCCCACCGTCAGGCCCAGGAAGTTGTACAGGCGGCCCATCCACTGCGCATCGCGGTTGGCGAGATAGTCGTTCACGGTCACCACGTGCACGCCGTTGCCCGACAGGGCATTGAGGTACACGGGCAGCGTGGCGGTCAGGGTCTTGCCCTCGCCGGTGCGCATTTCGGAAATCTTGCCGAAGTGCAGGGCCATGCCGCCCAGCAGCTGCACGTCGAAGTGGCGCATCTTCATGATGCGCTTGGAGCCCTCGCGGACCACGGCAAACGCTTCGGGCAGGATGTCGTCCAGCGTTTCGCCCTTGACTACGCGCTCCTTGAACTCCTGCGTCTTGGCCTTGAGCTGCTCGTCCGACAGCTTCTCGTACTCGGGCTCCATCGCATTGATGCGGGACACCGTCTTGCGGTACTGCTTGAGGAGCCGGTCGTTGCGGCTGCCGAATAGTTTGGTGAGGAAGTTGGTGGCCATGCGAACAGGACCGCCGGGCCGCTGCAAATCAGCGCGCCAAGCGACCGAAATCCCTAAGATGAATTGAGTTCAGGTGGGTTCATCACCACGGATTGCAAGCAATGCAATCCTGGGCCGTGAACACCGGACCGGCGATTTTACCTGCCCGCCGTGGGCGCAGCAGTCTGGGCAGGCGAAGCACGCGGCTGGATCGACGCGACCTGCGGGCCGGGAGCACTGGAAGGCACGGTGCCACCCGCGCTCAGAAACTTCTGCGGGTCCTGGAAAACCCCCTGTACCAGCACCTCGAAATGCAGGTGCGGCCCTGTGGAACGCCCCGTGGTGCCCACTTCGGCGATCTTCTGCCCGCGCTTGACGATGTCGCCCTGCTTGACCAGTGTGCGCGAGGCATGGGCGTAGCGCGTGACCAGCTGATTGCCGTGGTCCACCTCGATCATGTTGCCGTACGCCGGATGGAACTCCTGCGTGACAACCACTCCCCCCGCGGCCGCCAGGATGGCGGTGCCGGTGTCGGCCTGGAAATCCAGGCCCGTGTGCAGCGCCGACTGTCCAGTGATCGGATCCACCCGCCAGCCGAACGCCGAGCCCGCCGCGCGGCCGGTGACGGGCGCATGCGTCGGGATCATCTTCTTGCGGATGTGCTGGTCGAACAGGCGGGATTCGAGCACCGTCATCAGGTCCACCCGCTGGCTGGTCAGGCGCTCCAGCTCGTCGAGCGTGGCCTGCAGCTCTTCCATCGACAGGTCTCGGGCGCCGACCAGCACCCCGCCGCGGGCGTCGGTCTTCTGGATGTCGGAGGGCGCCATGCCGGCCAGGCCCAGCACGCGGTCGCCCAGCGACTCCAGCTGCACCATGCGGGCCTGCATCTCGCCCACACGGCGGGCCATGGCATCCAGGTTGGCGCGCATGAAGCGGTCGCGCTCGGCAAACTCATCCTTCACGACCAGGCGCACCAGCGAGCCCACGATGGGCCAGCCTTCGCGCGCACCCTTGAGGAACACCCAGTGGTAGAGCGTGGCGGCCACCAGCATGAGGCACAGCGACAGCCCCAGCCCCGCCAGGACCAGGCGCGAACCCGACAGATGGATGGCGCGGCTGCGTGCCAGCCGGGCGTCCGTGATAATCAGATGCACTACGAATTCTCCACGCCCGAAGACGCACGCCATGAACCGCCGCCACTACGCTGTCACCCTGCAGAAAGCCAGCGAGGACTCTCCCACGCTGGCCCGACTGACGGCGCTGACACGCGACTCCAGTGATCGGCTCAAAGCCATTGAAATGCTGATACCCGCAACCTTGCGCCCAGCGATCCAGGCGGGTCCCATCGACGGGGATTCCTGGTGCCTGCTGGTCAAGAGCAATGCTGCAGCGGCAAAAATCCGCCAGCTGCTGCCTGCATTGGGGGCGCATTTGCGCACCCGGGGGTGGGAGGTTAACGTGATTCGCCTGAAAGTTCAAACCTGACGGCCAGGGTCTGAACCAGGGAATAGGGAGAAGGAACCAGAAAATGGTGCCGGTTGTCGGAATCGAACTGACGACCTACCGCTTACAAGGCGGGTGCTCTACCAACTGAGCTAAACCGGCGAGGGCTGCATTTTATCGCGGAAAAAGCAGCCAAAAATCGAAAACCGCGCTTATTTCACGCGCTTGAGCGAAGGACGCGCGCCACCCGCAGTGGGCGGCGGGCGTGGCGCATCGTCGCCGGGCCCCTCGTCCTTCTTGCTTTCGTCCGCCGGGACCAGTTGCACCACACGGTCGTCCGCCCCTGCCAACGGCACCACGCTGGCTGCGGCCGCAGGCTCCGCAGAGGGCACGGGCTCGATGACGGAAGGCGCACCTGCGGTGGTGCCGCCCAGCACATCCACCGGTGGCGGGAACGCCATCCCTTGGCCGTTTTCCCGGGCGTAGATCGCAATCACCCGGCCCACCGGCACCAGGATCTCCCGCGGCTTGCCGCCGAAGCGGGCCTTGAACTCGATGAAGTCATTGCCCAGTTGCAGGGCGCTCGTGGCATCGAAGCTGATGTTCAGCACGATCTCGCCGTCCTTCACGTACTCGCGGGGCACCTGCACGGAATCGTCCACGCGCACCGCCACGTAGGGGGTGAGCCCGTTGTCGGTGCACCACTCGTACAGGGCACGAATGAGATACGGGCGCGTGGAGGTGGATTCCTGGGCGGTCATGAACAAGGTGGCGGCTGCAGTGGATGAAAGAAAGTGGGCAGGCCCGGGAGCACGGCCAGGATTACTTGCGCATGACCTTTTCGGACGGCGTCAGCGCTTCGATGTAGGCCGGGCGCGAGAAGATGCGCTCGGCGTACTTCAGCAGCGGGGCGGCGTTCTTCGACAGATCGATGCCGTAGTAGTCCAGGCGCCACAGCAGCGGTGCAATCGCGACGTCCAGCATCGAGAAGTTGTCGCCCAGCATGTACTTGTTCTTGAGGAACACGGGAGCGAGCTGCGTCAGGCGGTCGCGGATGTGCGAGCGCGCTTTCTCCAGCGCCTTTTCGTTGCCCTTGGTCGCGCGCGACTCCAGGATGTTGACGTGCACGAACAGCTCTTTTTCGAAGTTCAGCAGGAACAGGCGCACGCGGGCGCGGTCCACCGGGTCGCCGGGCATCAGCTGGGGATGCGGGAAGCGCTCGTCGATGTACTCGTTGATGATGTTCGACTCGTACAGGATCAGATCGCGCTCGACCAGGATGGGCACCTGGCCGTACGGGTTCATCACGCTGATGTCTTCGGGCTTGTTGTACAGGTCCACATCGCGGATTTCAAAGTCCATGCCCTTTTCGAACAGGACGAAACGGCAGCGGTGGGAGAAGGGACAGGTCGTACCCGAGTAAAGCACCATCATGGTGGGAGGCTCCTAAAAATCAAAAGAGTGGGACGCCATCAGCGCCCACTCTGCAAACAATCCGGCGGCACCCCGAAGGGCGCCTTCTCATGGATCGACGGCTTGTGCTGCTTACTTCACATCCTTCCAGAAGGCTGCGTTCAACCTCCAGGCGATGACGGTAAAGATACCGAGGAAGATCAGCACCCACACGCCAACTCGGACGCGGGTGTTCTGGGCAGGTTCGCCCATCCATTGCAGGTAGTTCACAAGATCACCCACCGTCTGGTCGAACTGCAGCGGGGTCATCGTGCCTGGCTTGACCTGCTCCCAGCCCTTGAAGACCTGGGTCTTGTGGCCGTGGCTTTCGTGCTCTTCGAACACGGGGCGGCGGTCGCCCTGCATTTCCCACAGCACGTGGGGCATGCCCACGCTGGGGAAGGCGAGGTTGTTCCACCCCGTGGCCTTGGTCTCGTCGCGGTAGAAGGTGCGCAGGAAGGTGTAGAGGTAGTCAGCACCCGTGCCGCCATGGCCGGCGCGTGAGCGCGCGATCACGGTCAGGTCGGGCGGGTTGGCGCCGAACCATTCCTTGGCCTGCTTGGGATCGATGGACGCCTTCATGGTTTCGCCGACCTTGTCGGTCGTGAACAGCAGGTTGTCCTTGATCTGCTGCTCGGTCAGGCCGATGTCGCGCAGGCGGTTGAAGCGCATGAACGCCGCGGAGTGGCAGCTCAGGCAGTAGTTGACAAACACCTTGGCGCCGTTTTGCAGGGATGCCAGGTCGTTGGTCTTGTTGGGCGCCTTGTCCCAGGCAATGCCGCCTTCGGCCGCTTGCGCACCCGTGGCGATACCCAGGGCGGCGATCAACGTGAGGATGAGTTTCTTCATTGTTGTTGTCTCCAGGCTCAGTGCGCCACAAAGGTCACGCGGTCGGGCACGGCCTTGGCCTTGCCGATGCGGCTCCACCAGGGCATCAGCAGGAAGAAGCCGAAGTAGAACAGCGTACCGACCTGCGACACGCGCTCGCCGATGGGGGACGGTGGCTGCACGCCCAGGTAACCCAGGATGAGGAAGATGATCACGAAGACGCCGTACAGGTACTTGTGCCAGTCGGGGCGGTAGCGGATCGACTTGACGGGGCTGTGGTCCAGCCAGGGCAGGAAGAACAGGATGATCACGGCACCACCCATCACCACCACGCCCCAGAACTTGGCGTCGATGGACAGCATCATCGCGATCACCGCGATGGCCACCACAGCGATGCCGGCCTTGACGAAGCTCGGAAGCCGCGCCTTCAGGATGCCGAAGCCCGAACCGGCCACCACGCACAGCACCAGCACGTACATCATTTCGGTGGTGATGGCACGCAGCATCGAATAGAACGGCGTGAAGTACCAGACCGGCGCGATGTGCGCGGGGGTCTTGAGCGGATCGGCCGGGATGAAGTTGTTGTACTCGAGGAAGTAGCCGCCGAACTCGGGGGCAAAGAACACCACGGCCGTGAACGCCATCAGGAACATGCTCAGCGCGAAGATGTCATGCACCGTGTAGTAGGGGTGGAAGGGCACGCCGTCCAGGGGCTTGCCGTTGGCGTCCTTGGGGGCCTGCGGGCCCTTGATTTCCACGCCGTCGGGGTTGTTGGAGCCCACGTCGTGCAGCGCCAGCAAGTGCGCCACCACCAGGCCCAGCAGCACCAGCGGCACGGCGATCACGTGGAAGCTGAAGAAACGGTTCAGCGTGGCGTCGCCCACCACGTAGTCGCCACGGATCAGCAGGGCCAGGTCAGGACCGATGAACGGGATGGCGGCGAACAGGTTCACGATCACCTGGGCGCCCCAGTAGGACATCTGGCCCCAGGGCAGCAGGTAGCCCATGAAGGCCTCGGCCATCAGGCACAGGAAGATCGCGCAGCCGAAGATCCAGACCAGCTCGCGCGGCTTGCGGTAGCTGCCGTAGATGAGGCCGCGGAACATGTGCAGGTACACCACTACGAAGAACGCCGACGCGCCCGTGGAGTGCATGTAGCGGATCAGCCAGCCCCAGGGCACATCGCGCATGATGTACTCGACCGAAGCGAACGCCAGGTTGGCGTCGGGCTTGTAGTGCATGACCAGGAAGATGCCGGTCACGATCTGGATCACCAGCACGACCAGGGCCAGCGAGCCGAAGATGTACCAGAAGTTGAAGTTCTTCGGAGCGTAGTACTCCGACATGTGCACCTTGTACGCATCGAAGGCCGTGGGGAACCGGTTCTCGAACCAGTTCGTGACCTGTGCGCTGATCGGGGCGTTGGGGGAGATTTCTTTGAATTCGTGGGCCATGTCGTTCTCCGTCAAGCCTTCTTGTCTTCACCGATCACGAGGCGCGTGTCGGACAGGTACATGTGCGGAGGGACTTCAAGGTTGTCGGGCGCGGGCTTGTTCTTGAACACGCGGCCGGCCATGTCGAACGTGGAGCCGTGGCAAGGGCACAGGAAACCGCCCTTCCAGTCGTCGGGCAGCGAAGGCTGTGCGCCGGTCTGGAACTTGTCCGACGGCGAGCAACCCAAGTGCGAGCAGATGCCCACACCCACGAAAATCTCTGGCTTGATCGAACGCGCTTCGTTGCGCGCGTACTCGGGGGTGAGCTCGGAGGGCTTGCGCTCGGACTTGGGGTCGGCGAGCTGGCCATCGAGCTTGGGCAACTCGGCGAGCTGCTCCGGGGTGCGCTTGATGATCCAGACAGGCTTGCCGCGCCACTCCACGGTGAGTTTCTCGCCCGGCTTGAGGGCGGAAATATCCACCTCGACTGCAGCCCCGGCGGCTTTGGCGCGCTCGGAGGGCTGGAACGTACTCACGAAAGGAACGGCGGTTGCCACGCCGCCCACCGCACCAGCGCATGCCGACGTGATGATCCACGTCCGCTTGCTGGAGTCGATTGGAGTGTCACTCATGGGGATCCTCGATTGATCATCGCTACATTGGGGTCAACCGCGAATTGTAGCGGAGTGAAAATGGTTATTTCAAACGCATGCGGGGTGGGTTGACAGGGGTTGACTCTGGGCAATACTCGCGCATCGACATTTCACGCAGCCAGGAGGGCACCATGGGCATGATGCAGGAGTTCAGAGAGTTCGCCGTCAAGGGCAATGTGATCGACCTTGCGGTTGGTGTGATCATCGGCGGCGCATTCGGCAAGATCGTGGATTCGGTGGTGTCCGACCTCATCATGCCGGTGGTGGGCCTGGTGTTCGGCAAGCTCGACTTTTCCAACCTCTTCGTCGTGCTCGGGTCGGTGCCGCCCGGCACCGCGATGACGCTCGACGCCCTCAAGAAGGCGGGCGTGCCGGTGTTTGCCTACGGCAACTTCCTGACCGTGGCGGTCAACTTCATCATCCTGGCGTTCATCATCTTCATGATGATCAAGCAGATCAACCGGCTCAAGCGCGAAACCCCGGCCGCCCCGGCAGCGCCTGCCGCGACGCCCGAGGACATCGTGCTGCTGCGCGAGATCCGCGATAGCCTGAAGAAAACCCCCTGAGGCGCTGCGCGCCACGGTAGCGCGCGCCGCAGGCGCGGCCTCTTCGGCCTGTCCAAGCCTGCGCAGGCAGGCTTGGGGCCGCAGGCCTCAGCCCCAGAGGGGGACGCACACGGTGGCCTGGCAGAGCCAGTTCCACGGGAAGTATTGGAACCCCCTGAGCGGCTGCGCCGCTTCCCCCGTGGGGGGACGCACCCCGTGGCCCGGCAAAGCCGGTTCTACGGGTGCACTGGCGTGGGGTGTGCCAGTTTCATAGATGGCGTGCCGGCTTCAGGGCGCCTCTTCCGCTTGCTATCTTAACGATAGCTGCCAGCGATTTATCATCAAGCGCCAGCGGGCAATTCACCCACACAACGCCCGCGCCATGCGCACGGCCTCGATGAGGCTGTCGGCGTCGGCGACGCCCTGCCCTGCGATGTCGAAGGCGGTGCCGTGGTCGGGGCTGGTGCGCACCAGGGGCAGGCCCAGGGTCACGTTCACGCCCTTGTCCACGCCCAGGTACTTCACGGGGATCAGGCCCTGGTCGTGGTACATCGCGATCACCACGTCGAACTCGCCGGGCCGCGCGGGCGTGTGGCGGGCGCGCATGAAGACCGTATCGGGCGCGAACGGGCCGTGGGCATCCAGGCCCTGGGCGCGGGCTTCTGCGATGGCCGGGGCGATGACCTCGATCTCTTCACGGCCGAACAGGCCGCCCTCCCCTGCGTGGGGGTTCAGGCCGGCCACCGCCATGCGCGGGGCGCGGCCCAGGCTGCGGGTCAGCGCGGCGTGCGTGATCTGCAGCGTCTGCAGGATGTTCTCGTGCGTGACGGCTGCCAGGGCCTCGCGCAGCGAGACGTGGATGCTGACCAGCACGGTGCGCAGCTCGTCGCTGGCCAGCATCATGCGCACGGGCATGGCCGACAGCGCAACCCCCTGGTGGTGGGCCGCCTCGGCCTGCAGCAATTCGGTGTGGCCCGGGAAGGTAACGCCTGCGGCCGACAAGGCCTCCTTGTGCAGCGGCGCCGTCACCAGCCCCGCCACCTCGCCCCGCAGCGCCGCGCGTGTGGCCCAGACCACACAGTCCGCTGCCGCGCGCCCTGAAGCGGCGCTGATCTGCCCCCAGGGTTGCGGGCCCGGAATGCCGGGCAGTTGCAAGACCGGAATGCAGCGCGGCGGCATGTCCACAGCCTCTGCGGGCGCGCCGATCTGCGCCACGGGCACCGATGGCACGCCACGGCGCGCAATGGCCTGGGCAGCGCGGCGCAGCGTGGCGGTGTCGCCCACCACGAAGCAGCCCTTGAGGTCGCCGGGCGCATCGCGAAAGGCCTTGGCCACGATCTCGGGGCCGATGCCTGCGGGGTCGCCTTGGGTGATGGCCAGTGTCTTCATGGAAGTCCGCGTTTTGAATGAAATCACTGTCTACCGCTCTATGGACAAGCGCAAGCAGCTATGAATTTAATAGTAAACCACCCTGCTACCCGGGCGCGCAGGCTCAGCATGCCAGCGCTCCTGATCATGGGGTGGAGGGGTCGATGCCAGTGCTGGGGACACGGATGTACACGTCATGCACTTCATGCACTTCATGCGCGTCATGCCGGATTGTCAATCTCGATGAACGTGTGCTCCAACCCCAGTTGCTTCGCCACATGCCCAGCCACGGCCGGCGCGCCGTAGCGCTCGGTGGCATGGTGCCCGGCCGCGATGAAGTACACGCCCATTTCGCGCGCCAGGTGCGCCTGCGGCTCCGAAATCTCGCCGGTGATGAACGCATCCGCCCCGGCTGCAATGGCCGATTCGAAGTAGCCCTGCGCGCCGCCTGTGCACCAGGCCACACGGCGGATGGGCTGCGGTGCACCATCGGGGTCGGGCTGCACCAGGGTCACGTCGCGGCCCAGCGTGCTGGCCACATGGTCCGCCAGCGCCTGGCCATCGGGGAATGCGGCGGTCGCCACAAAGCCCAGGTCCTGCTCGCCAAAGCGCGCGTCGGCCGTCCAGCCCAGCACGCGGCCCAGTTGCGCGTTGTTGCCCAGCTCGGGGTGTGCATCGAGCGGCAGGTGGTAGGCGAACAGGTTGATGTCGTGCGCCAGCAGCCGCTGCAGACGCTGCTTCATCCAGCCGGTGACGCGGCCGTCCTGCCCGCGCCAGAACAGGCCGTGGTGCACGAAGATGGCGTCGGCCTGCGCGGCGATGGCCGCGTCGATCAGCGCGCGGCTGGCGGTCACGCCGCTGACGATGCGGCGCACCTCAGGCTTGCCCTCGACCTGCAGGCCATTGGGGCCGTAGTCCTTGAAGCGTTCGGGTTGCAGCAGGCCATCGAAGGCCTGCAAAAGCGCGGTGCGGGAAATGCTCATGCGCCTATTGTCGCGCGCGTCCAGCGCCCATAGTTGCGGCCTTGGGGGACAATGGCGCACAGGAAGCAATGCCGCGCCCCCACCGACGGGGCCCGACGCGGCTTCTTCGTTTTTCGACCATTCGACAGGACCCCATGAAGCGCATCTGGCTGCTCTTTTCCCAGGCCGTGACCGTGTTTGTCGCCGCCTACTTCGTTGTCGCCACCCTGCAACCCGACTGGCTCGGCCGGGGCACCACGCGCTCCGGCGCGGGCATTGCTCTGCTGGAAGCACCGGCCACGCCCCAGGGCCAGCCGGTGGCCGGCAGCTTCAGCGCCGCCGCGCGCAAGGCCGCGCCCGCCGTGGTCAGCATCAACACCAGCAAGGCGGTGCGCCATCCGCGCAGCAACGATCCATGGTTCCAGTTCTTCTTCGGTGACCAGGGTGCGCAGGCCCAGGCCGGGCTGGGCAGCGGCGTGATCGTGAGCCCCGACGGCTACATCCTCACCAACAACCACGTGGTCGAAGGGGCCGACGAGATCGAGGTCACGCTCACCGACAGCCGCCGTGCGCGGGCGAGCGTGATCGGCACCGACCCCGACACCGACCTGGCCATCCTCAAGATCGAGCTCGACAAGCTGCCGGTCATCGTGCTGGGCAATTCCGACGGCCTGGCCGTGGGCGACCAGGTGCTGGCCATCGGCAACCCGTTCGGCGTGGGCCAGACGGTGACCAGCGGCATCGTGAGCGCGCTGGGCCGCACGCAACTCGGGATCAATACCTTCGAGAACTTCATCCAGACCGATGCCGCCATCAACCCCGGCAACTCGGGCGGCGCGCTGGTGGACGTGAACGGCAACCTCATGGGCATCAACACCGCGATCTACTCGCGCTCCGGCGGCAGCATGGGCATCGGCTTTGCCATTCCCGTGTCCACGGCGCGGCTGGTGCTCGACGGCATCGTGAAGGACGGCCAGGTCACCCGCGGCTGGATCGGGGTGGAGCCCAACGAGCTCTCGCCCGAGCTGGCCGAGACCTTCGGCGTGAAGGCGACCGAAGGCGTGATCATCACCGGCGTGCTGCAGGACGGCCCTGCCGCCCAGGCCGGCATGCGCCCGGGGGACGTGATCGTGAAGGTGGAAGGCAAGAACGTGGGCAACGTGTCGGAGCTGCTGACCGCCGTGGCCGGACTCAAGCCAGGGACTGCCGCCCCGTTCAATGTGCAGCGCGCCGACAAGATGGTGGAGCTGAACATCACCCCCGGCGTGCGGCCCAAGCCGAAAAGGCGCCAGTAACCGACCGGTGGCACGTTGAACCGTGGGGCGGCGCGCCCCTGATACCGGCATGTGCGGCAAGGGGTTGTCGGGAGCCGCGTCCAAGATCCGGCGTGCCCGGGAGGCACGCCGATGTGGCGAATGACCGCTGTGCCCTGGTCCGCCCTGCCCAGCCCTCTCCAGCACTATCAAAAAAAATAGCTGCTGACGCCTGTAGATACGGCGTCAGCAGCTATTTTTTGGGCAACTTTGGCAGTAGCTCCTGGCAGCATGCAAGGCGCGAAACACGCGCCCCCATCCAAACACCCCGACCCTTTCGCGGTCGATCAGCCCGTTCGGGCGGGGGTCGGTCAGGAGGCCGAAGGGGATTCCCCCGCCTCTTCCGGCGCCTTGGTGTGCTTGATGAAGATCTGCGCGGCCCAGATGCCCACTTCGTACAGCAGGCACATGGGGATGGCGAGCGAGAGCTGCGAGACCACGTCCGGCGGCGTGACGACCGCGGCGATCACGAAGGCCAGCACGATGAAGTAGCCGCGGAACTCGCGCAGCTTCTGCACGCTGACGATGCCCATGCGCGCCAGCACCACCACCGCGATGGGCACCTCGAACGCCAGGCCGAAGGCCAGGAACATCGACAGCACGAAGCTCAGGTAGGCCTCGATGTCAGGCGCGGCCGTGATGCTCTTGGGCGCAAAGCTCTGGATGAACGCGAACACCTGCCCGAACACCAGGTAGTAGCAAAAGGCCACGCCGATGAAGAACAGCAGCGTGCTGGAGATCACGAGCGGCAGCACCAGCTTCTTTTCGTGCGAATACAGGCCCGGCGCCACGAAGGCCCACACCTGCCACAGTACGAAGGGCAGCGCCAGCAAAAAGGCCGACATCAGCAAGATCTTGAGCGGCACCATGAACGGCGAGATCACCGAGGTGGCGATCAGCGTGGCCCCCTTGGGCAGGTGCGCCACCAGCGGCGCCGCCAGGAAGTCGTACAGCGCGCCAGGGCCGGGAAAGAAGAACAGGATGGCCGCCGCAATGCCGATGGCAATGAGCGCCTTGACCAGCCGGTCGCGCAACTCCATCAGGTGCTGCACGAAGGGCTGCTCGGTACCGGCCAGCTCGTCTTCTTGGGAAGGGGTTTCGGACATAGTGGGTTTTCAGGGCGTGAGGGCCGCCCATGCAGCGCACAGCAGCGGCGCCGGCTGCTGGCGCTTTCGGGTCAGTGGAATTTCTGGGGACGGTAGCGCGCCACGCGGGCCGCGCCGGACTGCGCCTTGGTGCGCACGCCGCTCTTGGCCTTGTACCACTGCGGCACGGCACCGCGCTTGAGGCGCCAGTTCTTGCCGGGGTGCTTGTACGCCGGCACCACGGGGGCCTGCGGCTCGTGCAGGTCGGCGTGGCTGGTGTCGGTGACGCTGGCCCAGTCTTTTTCGAACTCGCTGGCGTTGGTCTGGATGGACTGGTGCACGTCGCGCGCCGCGTTCTCCACCGTGTCCTTCATCTTCTTGAGCTCGTCGAGCTCCATGGACCGGTTGACCTCGGCCTTCACGTCGGACACGTAGCGCTGGGCCTTGCCGAGCAAGGTGCCCACCGTGCGGGCCACGCGGGGGAGCTTTTCAGGGCCGATGACGATGAGCGCCACCGCACCGATCAGCGCCATCTTGGACAGGCCAATATCAATCATGGGTGGCAGTCAGAGCGCGGCATGCAGGGATCACGGTGACCCATGCAGCCCGCTCAGCTTTTTTGCTTGGCTTCGACATCGATGGTGGTCTTGTCGGCCGCCGGGTTGTTGGCGACGTGGCCCGCGGGAGGGGTGGCGGTGGGGTCGGCCGAGCCGTCCTTCATGCCGTCCTTGAAGCCCTTGACGGCGCCCCCGAGGTCGGAGCCCATGTTCTTGAGCTTCTTGGTGCCGAACACCATGACGACGATCAGCAGCACGATCAGCCAGTGCCAGATGGAAAAAGAGCCCATGGAATATCTCCTAACGAATTGCAATCATTTTAGACGGGGGGCGTGGCAGGAGTTCACAGCCCCATGACGGACTGCGGGAATCTCCCTGCACCACCCGTCAGCCTGGTTCAGCCTTTGAGCCACGGGCGGGGGCCGCCCATCACATGCACATGCAGGTGGTGGATCTCCTGCCCGCCTTCCACCCCGGTGTTTACCACGACGCGAAAGCCACCTTCCGGATACGGGTTGCAGCCCTGCTCGAGGGCCAGCCGCGGCGCCAGCGCCATCATGCGCCCCAGCACGCCCGCGTCGTCGGCGGTGACCTGCGCCATCGAAGGGATATGCCGCTTGGGCACCATCAGAAAGTGCACAGGCGCCCAGGGGTGGATGTCGTGGAAGGCGAAGATTTCCTCGTCCTCGTAGACCTTCTTCGAAGGAATCTGGCCCGCGATGATCTTGCAGAAAAGGCAGTTCGGATCGTGCATGAGAAAAATGTCGGTACGAAGTTAACAGTTCACCGGGCGCTGCCCAGCCCCCAAGCCATTGCAACCGGCGCGCCCCAGGCCAGCGCCACCGTGGAACTGGCTCCGCCAGGCCACGGGTGGCGTCCCCCTGAGGGGGAAGGCGCCGCAGGCGACACAGGGGGCTTCAAGCATTGTCAGGGATCTTGATGGTCGGCCGCACGCCCACGTCCTTGCGGTGCGCGTGCAGCCATTCCTGCCCCGCCGTGCGGCCCAGGGCAAAGAGCTTGCGCACGAAGGCCAGGTCCGCGCGCGTCTTGCTGTCGGCGCCGAAGGGCGCCAGCACCGAGCCGCCGTCGATGCGGTGCATGCGCACGTTCTTGTAGCGGCGCGGGTCCAGCTTGCCCTCGGCCAGCAGGCGGCGCACGAACTCGATGGCGCGCATCTCGGCCAGCAGGCTGGCGTTGAAGGTGACCTCGTTCATGCGCTCCATGATCTCCTGGCCCGAGTGGGGCAGCTCGAGGTGCTCGATGGGATTGATCTGCACCAGCAGGATGTCGGAGGTCTCGGTCTGGTAGATCAGCGGGTGCAGCGCGGGGTTGCCGGAGTAGCCGCCGTCCCAGTAGTGCTCGCCGTCGATCTCCACCGCCTTGAACAGCAGCGGCAGGCAGACCGACGCCATCACCGCATCCGCGCTGAGCTTGGGGCCCGAGAAGATTTCACCGCGCCCCGTGCGCACATTGGTGGCGCAGACGAACACCTGGGGACCGCCCGCGGCGGTGATGGCACGCCGCCCGGTGCACAGCAGGTCGAAGTCCACCTCCCGCTCGAGCAGGCGGCGCAGCGGATTGATATCGAGCGGGTTGGTCTGGTAGGGCGACAGCCACTGGCGCATCAGCCCCATCATGGGGTTGGCCGCCGACAGGGGCGAGCCCCACATCAGGCTGCCCAGCGTGCCTACACCCTCCCACAGTCGGGTCAGCGTATTGCGCGCCTCCTGGCAGCCGGCCAGGTGGGCTTCGTGCGGGTGCTTGTGCTCGTGGGCCGCCTTGGCAAAGCCATGCGCCAGGGCCACGGCGTTCATGGCGCCGGCACTGGTGCCGCTCACGCCGTCGAAGTGCCACTGCCCGTCTTCGAGCAGTGCGTCCAGCACGCCCCAGGTCAGTGCGCCATGCGAGCCCCCACCCTGCAGGGCCAGGTTCAGGCGCGGCTGGGGCTGCGGCTGCGCGGGCGGCGCTGCGGGTTCTTCTTCAGGCATCCACAGCCTGGTTCTTGCTCATGGCCAGCATGCCGCGCACGATGCGGTACAGGAACCAAATGGAGATCAAAACCCAGGCGGGATTGAACAAAAACAATCCCAGCAGGAAGAACGGGAAGGTCACCACGTACAGAACACCCGCCCAGATCGTCGAGCGGATGCGCCACGAGAAGTGGTTGGCCTGCCACGTGCCTTCGGCGTCGCTGCGTTTGACCAGGTCGATCACCAGCGCAATGACCAGCAGCAAGGCACTGGCCTGCGCCCCGGGCACCACGGCGCCCACGGCCACGATCAGGTGCAGCACATAGCTGACCCAGCCGATGTTCTTGAGCCCCTGGGCCCGTTGCTCGTGGGAGGTCACGTCGATGATGTCGCTCATGGAGATCCTTCTTCGTCGGCTGCACGCGCAGTGGCCTTGCGCAAGGCTTTTTCCTCGATGCCGCTGGTGCCTTCGCGGCGCTCCAGCTCGGTCAGCACGTCGGCGGGCGTGAGGCCGTAGTGGGCCAGCGCCACCATGGAGTGGAACCACAGGTCCGCCACCTCGTACACCAGCTTGGACTTGTCGGCGCCATGGTCCACGTCCTTCGCCGCCATCACCACCTCGGTGGCTTCTTCGCCGATCTTCTTCAAGAAGCTGTCGGGGCCCTTGTGCAGCAGGCGCGTGACGTAGCTCTTGTCGGGGTCGCCACCGTTGGCCGGCTTGCGGCTTTCGATCACTTGCGCAAGGCGGGCGAGGGAATCGTTGGAACTCATGGTTCTCTTTATTTGTAGATGGATTCGGGGTCTTTCAAGACCGGATCGACAGGCGTCCAGGCGCCGTCCTTGAGCACGCTGAAAAAACAGCTGTGGCGGCCTGTGTGGCAGGCGATGCCCGGCTCGTGGCCGAGCTGGGTGACCTTGAGCAGCACCACGTCGTTGTCGCAGTCGAGCCGGATCTCATGCACCGTCTGCACGTGGCCGGACTCTTCGCCCTTGAACCACAGCTTGCTGCGCGAGCGGCTGTAGTACACGGCGCGGCCAAGTTCAGCGGTCTTCTCCAGCGCCTCGCTGTTCATCCACGCAAACATCAGCACGTCGCCCGTGCCCTGCTCCTGCGCAATGACGGGCACCAGGCCCTGCGCGTCCCATTTCACTTCGTTGAGCCAGTTCATGAAAGGGATTGTCGGCGATTTGGATTCCGGGACGGGGCCATCCCGACCGAAGTTTGACGCTTTTTCAAGGCCTGCCGCAGGCTGAACAAGCGGCAGCAGCTATATTTTTAATAGCAATGACCCTAGAGCCGCACAGGAATGCCGCGCTCGGCCATGCGGGCCTTGGCCTGGCCCACGGTGTATTCGCCGTAATGAAAAATGCTGGCCGCCAGCACCGCGTCCGCCCCGCCCTGCTGCACGCCGTCGGCCAGGTGGTCGAGGTTGCCCACGCCGCCCGAGGCGATCACGGGCACGCTGACCGCGTCGCTCACAGCACGGGTCAGGGTCAGGTCAAAACCCGCCTTGGTGCCGTCGCGGTCCATGCTGGTCAACAGGATTTCGCCGGCGCCGCGGCGCGCCATCTCGGTGGCCCAGGCCACCACGTCCAGGCCCGTGTTCTTGCGGCCGCCGTGGCTGTAGACGTCCCAGCCTTCGCCCACAGGCTGGCCGTGGGCGCCGATGCGCTGCGCGTCCTCGGCCGAGCGGCGCTTGGCGTCGATGGCCACCACGATGCACTGCGCGCCGTACTTGGCGGACACGGCATCGATCACGTCGGGGTTGGCAATCGCGGCCGAGTTGAAGCTGGTCTTGTCGGCACCCGCGTTCAGCAGTCGGCGCACGTCTTCCACCGTGCGCACGCCGCCACCCACCGTGAGCGGAATGAACACCTGGCTGGCCACCGCTTCGATGATGGGCAGGATCAGGTCGCGGCCGTCGCTGGTGGCGGTGATGTCCAGGAAGGTGAGCTCGTCGGCGCCCTGCGCGTTGTAGCGCGCGGCGATCTCGACGGGGTCGCCCGCGTCGCGCAGCTCCAGAAAATTGACACCCTTGACCACGCGGCCTCCGGTGACGTCGAGGCAGGGGATGATGCGTTTGGCGAGCATGTCGGTCAGTCAGTCAGCGATTCGTGGATGGGGCGCTGCCGAGGCCAGCGGACGCCGGGGACCTGGCTTCGCCAGGCCACTGGCGTCGTGCCCCCGGGGGCAAGCGGCGCAGCCGCTCAGGGCGGATGGGAGGGTCACCCGTTCAATTCGTCGGCACGGGCCTGTGCAGCCGCAAAGTCGAGGTCTCCGCTGTAGATCGCGCGGCCGCAGATCACGCCTTCGACGCCCTCGCCCTCGACGGCGCACAGCTGCTCGATGTCGGCCATGTTCGACAGGCCGCCCGATGCGATCACCGGAATGGCCAGTGCCTGCGCGAGCTTGACGGTGGCATCGATGTTGATGCCCGACAGCATGCCGTCGCGGCCGATGTCGGTGTAGATGATGGACTCGACGCCCCAGTCCTCGAACTTCTTGGCCAGGTCCACGACCTCGTGCCCCGTGAGCTTGCTCCAGCCATCGGTGGCGACCTTGCCGTCCTTGGCGTCGAGCCCCACGATGATGTGGCCGCCGAAGGCGCTGCACGCGTCCTTCAGGAAGCCGGGGTTCTTGACCGCCGCCGTGCCGATGATCACGTAGCGCAGGCCGCCGTCGATGTACTTTTCGATGGTGTCCAGGTCGCGGATGCCGCCGCCCAGCTGCACGGGGATGTCGTCGCCCACTTCCTTGAGGATGGCCTTGATGGCGCTGTAGTTCTTGGGCACGCCCGCGAACGCCCCGTTCAGGTCGACCAGGTGCAGGCGCCGCGCGCCTGCGTCCACCCACTTGCGCGCCATGGCGGCCGGGTCTTCGCCGAAGGTGGTGGATTGGTCCATATCGCCTTGCTTGAGGCGAACGCAATGACCGTCTTTCAGATCGATGGCGGGAATGAGCAGCATGGTGGTGGTGGAGGGTTCGGGAAAAAAGGACGAGTCAGTGCTCGGACCGAACAGGCTGGTGGAGTAAGGGGTGAACGAGGACGGAAGGATCAGGGGTTCCAGTGCAGGAAATTGCGGTACAGGGCCAGGCCGTGCTCCGCGCTTTTCTCTGGATGGAATTGCGTGGCAAAAATATTATCGCGCGCAATGGCCGCTGCGAACAAACCGCCGTAGTCGGTCTGCCCCGCGCAGTGCGCAGCATCTTGCGGTTGCGCATAGAAGCTGTGCACGAAATAGTAGTAGCTGCCGTCGGGCACGCCCGCCCAGACCGGGTGCACCGCGCCCGCACGGCCGGCGTCCGGCATCTGGTGCACCTGGTTCCAGCCCATCTGCGGCACCTTGTAGCGGCTGCCGTCGGGCTGGGTGCGGCCGATCAGGTCGAACTTGCTCACCCGGCCGTGGATCAGGCCCAGGCCCGGGGTATCCCCCTCGGCGCTGTGGTCCAGCAGCATCTGCATGCCCACGCACACGCCGAACATGGGCTTGCTGGCAGCGGCTTCGAGCACGGATTCCTGCAGGCCCGATTCGCGCAGCTCGCGCATGCAGTCGGGCATGGCGCCCTGCCCTGGCAGCACGATGCGCTGTGCGGCGCGCACGTCGTCGGGCCGCTGGGTGACGACCACGGTCCAGCCGGTGCCCTCGGCGGCGGCCTGAACGGCCTGCGACACCGAGCGAAGGTTGCCCATGCCGTAGTCCACGACTGCGACGGTTTTTGCTTCCATATTCATAGCTGCTAGCGCTTATCCATCAAGCGCTAGCGCTTGATTTGATTCAAAAAACTCACAAGGAACCCTTGGTGGACGGGATGACGCCCGCCGAGCGCGGGTCGCGCTCCAGCGCCGCGCGCAGCGTGCGCCCGAACGCTTTGAAGATGGTCTCGCACTGGTGGTGGGCGTTGAAGCCCTTGAGGTTGTCGATGTGCAGCGTGACGCCCGCGTGGTTCACGAAGCCCTGGAAGAACTCGTACACCAGCTGCGTATCGAGCTGGCCGATGCTGCCGGCCGTGAACTTCACGTCGATGTGCAGCCCCGGGCGGCCCGAGAAATCGACCACCACGCGCGACAGCGCTTCGTCGAGCGGCACGTAGGCGTGGCCGTAGCGGCGGATGCCCTTCTTGTCGCCCACGGCACGCGCAAAGGCCTGGCCCAGCGTGATGCCCACGTCTTCGACCGTGTGGTGGCCGTCGATGTGCAGGTCGCCTTCGCAGTCGATGTCGAGGTCGATCAGCCCGTGGCGGGCGATCTGGTCGAGCATGTGGTCGAAGAAGCCGATGCCCGTGTGCAGCTTGGCCTGGCCCGTGCCGTCGAGGTTGATGCGCACGCGGATGCGCGTCTCGGCGGTGTTGCGGCTGACTTCGGCGATGCGGTCGGCCAGGGGGTCGGTGGTCGTGGAGGTGACGAGTGCGGAGGAAGTCATAGGGAGGCTTGCAGGGCGGCCAGCATCTGCGCGTTGTCGGAGGCGGCGCCGACCGTCAGGCGCAGGCAGTTGGCCAGCAATGGGTGCATTGTAGAAACGTTCTTGACGAGGACCTTGCGGTTTTTCATGCCGTCGTACGCCCGGGCGGAATCCGCCACGCGGACCAGGATCATGTTGGCCTCGCTGTCCCAGCATTTTTCGATGCCGGGCATCTGGCGCAGGGCCGCCAGGACCTTGGTGCGCTCGGCGCGGATCTCGGCGGCCTGCTCGGCGAACACTTCGGCGTGTTCCAAGGCGAACAGCGCGGCCTCGCAGTTGAGCACGCTCACGTTGTAGGGCGGGCGCACCTTGTCGATCTCGCTCACGAACGCAGCGGGGCCGATGAGGTAGCCCAGGCGCACACCCGCCAGGCCGAACTTGCTGAGCGTGCGCATCAGCAGCACGTGGGCATTGCGGGCGGGCTCGGCCCGCATGCGGTCGATGAAGGTGCGGCTGGCGAACGGCTGGTAGGCCTCGTCCATGACCACGATGCCGCCCTGCGCGCCCGCGGCGTCGATGATGCGCTGCACCGCGCCCTCGTCCCACAGCGTGGCCGTGGGGTTGTTGGGGTAGGCGATGTAGGTGATGGCGGGGTTGTGCTGGGCGATGGCGGCCAGCATGGCGGGCTCGTCCAGCTCGAAGTCCGGCGTGAGCGGCACGCCGACGAAGTCCAGGCCCTGCAGCTGCGCGGACAGCGGGTACATCACGAAGCCTGGCATGGGTGCGAGCATGGTGGCGCGCTGACCGGTGCCGGGTTGCGCGCAGGCCAGCGCCAGCAAGGTGATGAGTTCGTCCGAGCCGTTGCCCAGCACGATACCGTAGCCCTCGGGCAGGCCGGCGTACTGGGCGAGGGACGCCTTCAGGTCCAGCAGGCGGTCGCCGGGGTAGCGGTTGAGCGCGAGCGCCCCCAGGCGCTGGCCCAGCGCGGCCTGCAGATGTGCGGGCAGGCGGAACGGGTTCTCCATCGCGTCCATCTTGAGCATGCCGGTGGACGGCTGCACGCCGTACGCGTGCATGGCGCGCACATCGGCGCGGATGCGGGCCAGGGCCTGGAGCGGTGAAGATGGAGCGGCGGAGGTGGTCATTCGGCGGTGTCCAATTCTGAAGGTGCAACGAGGAAGGGGTTGATGGGCCGCACCGCGTCCAGCGGCTGGTCGTGCGGCAGCGCCTCGGTCAGCAGATAGCGGCAGCCCTGCTGGTGGGCGGACGAGAGGATGAGCGCATCCCAGTAGCCCAGGCGGTAGCGGTCCTGCAGGTCCCAGGCGCCGTCCACGGTGTAGGAGTCGAGGTGCGGCGGCAGCCACACGCGCAGGCGGCGCACCTGGGCGCGCACCTGCTGCAGCACCTGCGGGCCATCAAAACGCTGGATGGCCTGGTTGTACAGCTCGTTGAGCACCTGCGAGCTGATGCGGCCGCTGCGCGTCTGCCAGCAAAAGCTGATCCACTCGCGGGCGCGCGCCTGGCGCTCGGCATCGCGGTCGTCCACGCTGGCCAGCAGGATCTCGGTATCGACAAAGATGGGGACGGTGCTCATGCGTGTCGCGCCATTCAGCGCAGGAACAAGGTCTCGCGGGGCACGTACGGCCCCGTGGACGCGCCCCAGGATTCAAAGCCCAGCGCCTCGCGCATCGCCTGGGCGTAGGCGTCTTCCTGGCGCATCTTTTCGGCCAGCCATTCACCGAGCAGGCGCGACACGCTGCTGCCGCGCTTGGCAGCTTCCACGCGCACCCATTCGGCAACGGTGTCGTCCATGGTCACGGTGACGTTTTTCATGCGGTTGATATTACACGAAGTTCGTGCCCCACGAAGTTCGTGTATTTTATTTGCTTTTGCCGTTGGAATACGCCGCCTGCCGCTGGCTCTGCAGCATCTGCGTGGCCATGTCGCCCACGGTGCGCAGGGCCTCCAGGTGGGCGGGCGACCAGTCGCCTCCCACCCCGATGCGCAGGCAGTTGCGAAAGCGCCCGCTGGTGCTGAACACCGTGCCCGGCGCGATCAGGATTTGCCGGGCCAGACAAGCCTCGTGCAGTTGCACCGAATCGAGCGCGCGTGGCAGCTCCAGCCACATCAGGAGGCCGCCGGGCGGGTCGCTCACCCGGGTGCCCTGCGGGAAGTGCGATGCGATCACCCGCCGCGCCTCGTCCATGCGCGCCGCCACGCCCGCACGCAGCTGGCGCATGGCGGCGGCGTGGCCGGCCTGGGTGATGAGGTCGGCCAGCGCCAGCTCCAGCACGGCCGACTGCCCGCCCGCCTGCAGGTCCTTGATGCCACGCACCTTGTCGCTCCAGCGCCCGGCCTCCAGCCAGCCCAGGCGCAGCCCCGGCGCCAGCGTCTTCGAAAACGAATCGCACAGCATCACGTGGCCCGTGGTGTCGTACGACTTGACCGTGCGGCGCATCTCGTCGACCTCGACCAGGTCGTTGTAGATCGCGTCCTCGATGACTGCCATGTCGTGCCGCGCCGCCATCTGCGCCAGCCGCTTGCGCTCGGCCTGCGGCATGCAGCTGCCCAGCGGGTTGCTGAGCGTGGGGACGATCATCACGGCCTTGACCGGCTGGGTGTCCAGCGCCAGCTGCAGCGCATCGAGCGACAAACCGTGGCGCGGGTGCGTGGGGATCTCCAGCGCGCGCAGGTGCAGGCCCTGCAGCACCTCCAGAAACGAAAAATGCGTCGGCGACTCCAGCGCCACCACGTCGCCCGGCTGGGTCACGGCCCGCAGGCACAGCGCGATGGAGTCCATGCAGCCGCCGGTGACCACGATGTTCTCGGGGTCCAGGCTGCAGCCCATGCCGACGGCGTAGCGCGCCAGGGCGCGGCGCGCATCCTCGTGCCCCGCCGACGTGGGGTAGGTGCACAGCAGGTTGCGGTGGCGCTGCGCGGCGCGCACCACGGCGCGGCGCACGCGGTCGGGGTTGAACAGCTCGAAGCCCGGCGTGCCGCTGCTGAAGGAGATCATGTCCTCGGGCTGGTTGCGCCCCAGGATGCGCTGGCCCAGCCAGTCCACAGACACCTCGCGCGGGCGGCGCATGGGGCGCGGCGTGCTGGGCTCGGGCAGGCTCACCGGCCGCGCCGCCACGAAGAAACCCGAGCGCGGGCGCGCGGTGATCAGGCGCGCATCCTCCAGCCAGTGGTAGGCCTGCACCACCGTGGTCTGCGCCACGCCGTGCTGGCGGGCCAGCTCGCGCACCGACGGCAGCTTTTCGCCGCGCGCGAGCGTGCCATTGCGGATCAGCTGCGCGAGCTGTTCGCCGATCTGGAGGTAGAGCGGGGGTGCGTCGTCGGTGGAGGCCATGGCTGCATTCTGTACTGGCAGCCGCAAAAACAGCCAGTACAGAGCAAGTGCACCCCGTACAGTACAGATGGCCAGTACAGACCATCTGTACTGGATCAGGTCGTGCGAGCCTGTCCGTGGCGCCGCGCGGGGCCTGGCCGCACAGTGAAGGCATGAACACGCTACACCACACCCCCACCCCGCCGTCGCCCACGCTGCCCGCCCAGCTTGCGGTGCCCCTCACACTGCAATGGAAGCGCCAGCCGCTGCCCCCACTGCAGGCCGTCCAGGTGCTGGACTTCCGCGCAGGCGACATCGCCCTGCTCGAAGTCGAGCAAGGCCGCGTCTGGGTGACCTGCGACGGCCTGCTGGAAGACTATTTTCTGGAGGCCGGCCAGCGCCTGTCGTTCGCGGGCCCCGTGCGGCTGCGGGTGAGCGCAGAAGGCAGCCAGCCCGCGCGGCTGAACTGGGCGAAGCACCGTGCGGTGCAGGGCGCTGCGTATCCGCCTGTGCCCTCGGCAGCACCCCAGGCCCTGGCCGTGGTGCCGCACACCGGCAGCGCGGCGGGTGGGGCGAATGGGGCCCTGCCCCTGGGCCCGGTCGGCGCCGTCAGCGCGGCTTGAGCGGGGTCTTCAGGCGCATCTCGGCCGCCTGCGCGTGGGCCTGCAGGCCCTCGCCGTAGGCCAGCTCGGCGGCGATGGTGCCCAGCACCTGGGCACCGGCTTCGCTCACCTCGATGATGCTGCTGCGCTTTTGGAAGTCGTACACGCCCAAGGGCGACGAAAAGCGTGCCGTGCCGCTGGTGGGCAGCACGTGGTTGGGGCCCGCGCAGTAGTCGCCCAGGGACTCGCTGGTGTAGGCCCCCAGGAAGATCGCGCCCGCGTGGCGCAGCAGCGGCTCCCAGCGGTGCGGGTCGGTAGAGCTCACTTCCAGATGCTCGGGTGCGATGCGGTTGCTGATCGCGCAGGCTTCTTCCATGTCCTTGGTGAGGATCAGCGCACCCCGGCCGTTGAGGCTCTTGGCGATGATTTCGGCGCGCGGCATGGTGGGCAGCAGGCGGTCGATCTCGCGCTGCACGGCGGCGATGTAGGCGGCGTCGGGGCACAACAGGATGCTCTGGGCCAGCTCGTCGTGTTCGGCCTGGCTGAAGAGGTCCATCGCGACCCAGTCGGGCGGCGTGCTGCCGTCGGCCAGCACCAGGATTTCGCTCGGGCCCGCGATCATGTCGATGCCGACTGTGCCGAACACGCGCTTCTTGGCGCTGGCCACGTAGGCGTTGCCCGGGCCGGTGATCTTGTCGACCTTCGGAATCGTGGCCGTGCCATAGGCCAGCGCGGCCACGGCCTGCGCACCGCCGATGGTGAAGGCACGCGTGACGCCCGCCACGTAGGCGGCCGCCAGCACCAGGTCGTTGCGCTCGCCCTTGTCGGAGGCAAGCTGCGCGCCCGAGCCACCCGT
Organism: Acidovorax sp. Leaf191; assembly: GCF_001424425.1. GTDB lineage: Bacteria > Pseudomonadota > Gammaproteobacteria > Burkholderiales > Burkholderiaceae_C > Acidovorax. Next base: position 277,974 of record NZ_LMPT01000012.1, on the reverse strand, counting down.
GGCCACGCTGCCGCGCACGGGCGTGGGCACGACCATGATGATTTCCTGCACGCCGGCCACGTGGGCCGGGATGGCGTTCATCAGCAGGCTGGACGGGTACGCCGCCTTGCCACCGGGCACGTAGATGCCCACGCGGTCCAGCGGCGTGACCTTCTGGCCCAGCAAGGTGCCGTCCTCGTCACGGTAGCTCCAGCTTTCGCCCGAGGCTTTTTTCTGCGCCTCGTGGTAGCTGCGCACGCGCTTGGCAGCGGCCTGCAGCGCGTCGCGCTGGGCCTGCGCAATGGCGTCGAACGCGGCCTTGAAGTCGGCCTGGGTCAGCTCCAGTGCCGCCACGTCGGGGGCCGAGAGGCCGTCGAATCGGGCGGTGTAATCCAGCACGGCGGCATCGCCCCGCTCTTGCACATCGGCCAGGATGTCGGCCACGCGCTGCTCGATGGCGGCGTCGGTGTCGGCAGACCAGTGCAGGCGCTGCTGGAATTTTTGCTCAAAATCGGCTTCAGCCGTGGACAGGTAAGCGGGGGCAGCTATTGATTTCATAGTCATTCTTCAGTCGGTGGCCTCATCCGGCTGTCAGGGTGGATGTGTCCCGCCAGCGGTGCGACTTTCGCGGGGCAGCACGGTGCGCTCGAACGGAGCGGTTTTGAACTGCCGCTCCAGCGTCCCTTGCCCTGCACCGCACGCAGACGCAGGCAGCACTCACGTTTTTCGGGGCGCGGCTCTTGGCCCAGGATGATGAGGTGGTGTGTCCCAGGCCATTGTCTCCGCAGTGCCGAGACAATTTGCGCATCGGGGTACGCCTCGTCAAACTGCCGCATCCGCAAGAGGTTCGGCCGGGTGAAGCCTCGCAGCACCAGCTGCGTCTGCGCCATGTAGTCCGCCAGCTGCGCCACCACCCCATCACCCCACTCAGCCGCTGCAATCTTGGGGCTGATGCGCTCGCCGATCTGCCAGTACAGCTCGACCAGCAGGGTGTTGACCGCCTGCACGGCCTGCTGCCGGCTGGCGGCGATGAGGCGCGCACTGTCGGCGGAATCGGCGGGCTGTGGGACGCTCGTCACGGCGCTGGGCGGGGGCGACAACAGTCAGTCTTTGGGAATGGCACCCGCAAACGCATCGATGATGCGGCGCAGCGGCGCCTGCTTGAGCTTGAGCGCGGCCTGGTTCACGACCAAGTAGGAGCTGATGTCCATGATGCGTTCGACCTCCACCAGGTGGTTGGCCTTGAGCGTGTTGCCGGTGGAGACCAGATCGACGATGGCGTCGGCCAGGCCGATCAGCGGGGCCAGTTCCATGCTGCCGTACAGCTTGACCATGTCCACGTGCACGCCCTTGCTCGCAAAGAAGTCGCGGGCGATGCTGGTGTACTTGGTGGCCACCTTCAGGCGCGAGCCCTGCTTGACGGCGCGCTCGTAGTCGAAGTCGCTGCGCACGGCCACGCTCACCCGACACTTGGCGATGCGCAAATCGAGCGGCTGGTACAGGCCCTGGCCGCCGTGCTCGATGAGGGTGTCCTTGCCGGTCACGCCGATGTCGGCGCCGCCGTATTCCACGTAGGTGGGCACGTCGGTGGCGCGCACCAGCACCACGCGCACGTCGGGCTGGTTGGTGGTCAGGATGAGCTTGCGGGATTTTTCGGGGTCTTCCAGCACCTCGATGCCGGCGGCGGCCAGCAAGGGCAGGGTTTCGTCGAAGATGCGGCCTTTCGAGAGGGCCAGGGTGATCGTCATTGCAATTGCTCCACTGTTCTTTGGTAGGCCCCAAACCCTATGAAACTGGCACGCCGCAAGCATGGGCCGCCGTGTAAGGGCCGCCCCGCCACACGGGCGGCGTCCCCCTTCCCGCATTGCGCAGCAAGGCGAGAGAAGGGGGAAGCGGCGAAGCCGCTCAGGGGGTTGTTCTTCATGTCATCCGTTCAATGTGGGCGCCGATGCCGCGCAGTTTGGCTTCCATGCAGTCGTAGCCACGGTCCAGGTGGTAGATGCGGTCCACCACGGTTTCGCCGTCGGCCACCAGGCCCGCGATGACGAGGCTGGCGGACGCGCGCAGGTCGGTGGCCATCACGGTGGCGCCGGACAGGCGGCTGGATGTGGTGCTCAGGCCTTCGATGATGGCGACCTTGCCGTCGGTCTGGATCTTGGCGCCCAGGCGCACCAGTTCGTCGACGTGCATGAAGCGGTTCTCGAAGATGGTCTCGGTCACCGTGGCCGTGCCCTGCGCGATGCAATTGAGCGCCATGAACTGGGCCTGCATATCGGTCGGAAAGCCGGGGTATTCGGTGGTGCGGAAACCCTGGGCCTTGAGCGTGGCGCCGCCTGCGCTCTTCACGCGGATGCCGCCGTCCACGCCCTGCACTTCCACGCCGGCTTCGCGCAGCTTCTCGATGACGGCGTCCAGGTGGTCGGCGCGGCCATGGCGCAGCGTGACGTCGCCGCCCGTGGCGGCCACCGCGCACAGGAAGGTGCCGGCCTCGATGCGATCGGCCACCACACGGTGGGTGCAGCCGCGCAGCTTGTCGACGCCCTGGATGCGGATGCGGCTGGTGCCGTGGCCTTCGATCTGCGCGCCCATGGCGATCAGCATCTCGGCCAGGTCGATGATCTCGGGCTCCTGCGCGGCGTTCTCGAGCACTGTTTCACCCTCGGCCAGAGCCGCGGCCATGAGGAAGTTTTCGGTGCCGGTCACGGTGACCATGTCGGTGGTGATGCGAGCGCCTTTCAGGCGCGTCCAGCCGGCGGGCAGCTTGGCGATCATGTAGCCGTGCTCGACCACGATCTCTGCGCCCATGGCCGTGAGGCCCTTGATGTGCTGGTCCACCGGCCGCGAGCCGATGGCGCAGCCGCCGGGCAGCGAGACGGTCGCCTCGCCAAAGCGCGCCAGCAGCGGGCCCAGGGCCAGCACCGACGCCCGCATGGTCTTGACCAGCTCGTACGGTGCCTCGGGCGTGCTCAGCGCACCGGCGTCGATGAGCACCGTGCCGTCGTCCGAGCGGCTGGCCGTGACGCCCATGTTGCGGATCAGCGTGAGCATGGTCGCCACGTCCTGCAATTGCGGCACGTTCAGCAGGGTCACCGGCTCGGCGGTCAGCAACGCCGCACACAGCTCGGGCAGCGCGGCGTTCTTGGCGCCGGAGACCAGCACCTCGCCCTGCAGGCTGCGTCCACCGCGGATCAGGAGTTTGTCCATCTCGAAAAGAACCAGGAATAGGGGTAAAAAATGCCGCTACCGCGCTTTCAGCAAGCGGCAGCAGCTATAAAAATCATAGCTATTAGAGTTACTTCGGCTGCGCGGCCCATTCGGCGGGCGTGAAGGTCTTCATCGACAGCGCGTGCACCTCGTCGGTGTGCATTTTGGCGCCCAGCGTGGCGTACACCCGCTGGTGGCGCTGGATGGAGCGCTTGCCTTCGAACTCGGCCGAGACGATGGTGGCGTACCAGTGGCGGCCATCGCCTTCGAGCGTGATGTGTTCGCAGGCGAGGCCGGCGGTGATGATGTTCTGGAGCTCTTCTGCAGTCATGTCATGGGTCCATTGCTGGGGGTAGCATTCACGCCGCTGAAACACGCACGGCGCAGGCGCGAAGCGACTCGGAGGGATGCGCGCTAGTTCCTGATTTTGTAGCCGGTGCGCAGCAGGTGCACCGCCAGCGCGCTCACGGCCAGCCAGGCCACGCCCACGATGCTCAGGCTCAGCCAGGGCGAGGTGTCGCTCTGTCCGAAGAAGCCGTAGCGAAAGCCGTCGATCATGTAGAAGAACGGGTTCAGGTGGCTTACCGTCTGCCAGAAGGGTGGCAGCGACTGGATGGAATAGAACACGCCCGACAGGAAGGTCATGGGCACGATGATGAAGTTCTGGAAGGCGGCCATCTGGTCGAACTTGTCGGCCCACAGGCCCGCCAGCAGCCCCAGCGTGGCCAGCAGCGCCGCACCCAGAAAGGCGAACGCCAGGATCCACAGCGGCGCTGCGAATTCGGGCCGCGCGAACGCCAGCGTGACGATGAACACCCCGAGCCCCACCGCCAGACCGCGCACGATGGACGAGCCCACGTAGGCACAGAACCACGCCCAGTGCGACAGCGGCGTGAGCAGCACGAACACCAGGCTGCCCATGATCTTGCTCTGGATGATGCTGGACGAGCTGTTGGCAAACGCGTTCTGCAGCACGCTCATCATCACGAGGCCGGGCACCAGAAACGCGGTGTAGCTGATGCGGTCGTAGACCTTGACGTGGTCTTCCAGCACATGGCCGAAGATCAGCAGGTACAGCACGGCGGTGAGCACCGGGGCGGCCACGGTCTGGAAGCTGACCTTCCAGAAGCGAAGCACCTCTTTATAAAACAGGGTCTGCCAGCCGGTCATAGTGGCGCCCCCACGCTCGGCACTGGCGTGTCCTCGCTGCCCCCCGAGGGGGCCACGCCTTGCTTGGGGCGGCCCGGCGCTGCGGCGGACGCGATCTTGTCCAGGGAAATATTCGATGCGGAGGTGCCCGACATCACCTGCAGGAACACATCTTCCAGGTCGGGCCTGCGGATCTCCATGTCGTGCACGTCGACACCCGCCACACGCAGCGCGGCCAGGTGGCTTTCGATCTCGGCGGCGTCGTGCGCGGGCAGTTGCACGATGCGGCCCGTGACACGTGCCACGGTCGCCAGCGACGGCGGCAGCGCGGCATCGGTCTTGAATTGCAGCACGCTGCCCGAGGCCGCCTGCAGCAGCTCGCTGGTGCGGTTGAGCGCCACGATCTGCCCGGTCTTGAGCATGGCGATGCGCCCGCACAGCGCCTCGGCTTCTTCGAGGTAGTGCGTCGTCAGCAGCACGGTGTGGCCTTCCTTGTTCAGGCGCGCCACGAAGTGCCAGAGCGTCTGGCGCAGCTCGACGTCCACACCGGCGGTGGGTTCGTCCAGCACGATGATCGGCGGCTTGTGCACCAGCGCCTGCGCCACCAGCACGCGGCGCTTCATGCCGCCCGAGAGCTGGCGAAGGTTGGAGTTGGCCTTGTCGGTGAGGCCCAGGTTCTCGAGCAGCTCGTCGATCCAGGCGTCGTTGTTCTTCACACCGAAGTAGCCCGACTGGATGCGCAACGATTCACGGACGTTGAAGAACGGGTCGAACACCAGCTCCTGCGGCACGATACCGAGCTTGCGGCGTGCGTCGGCATAGTCGGCCTGCACATCGCTGCCCTGCACGAGCACCCTCCCTTGGCTGGCGCGGGCCAGGCCCGCCAGGATGCTGATGAGGGTGGTCTTGCCCGCACCGTTGGGGCCCAGAAGGCCGAAGAACTCGCCCTCCTGGATATCCAGGCTGACGTTGTTCAGCGCCTGGAAAGGGCCCTTGGGCGTGGAGAAGGTCTTGGAGACGGCTTGGAATGAGACTGCGGGCATGAAGCCCCTGATTTTACGGCCTAGCCCCGAACTGCGCCCGCGTGGGGGCGGAACGACGATGCCGCGCCGGCCGTGTGGCGCGGCAGCACCGCAGGATCAGGACGCCGGAGTGAGCAAGGTGCCCACGCCGTACAGGCCCGCCATGCCCCGCAGCGCGGTGGGCAGGCCCTGCACCGAAAACGTCTTGCGCATGGCCAGCGCCTCGCGCCGGCATTCGAGCAGCACGGCGAGCGCCGACGTATCGAACACGGTGAGCGCATTCGCATCGACCACCACCCCCGGCTCGCGGTGCACCTTCAGGCCCTGCAGCAGCATGCGCAGGCAGGCCGTGGCCTGGCGGTGGGTGAGTTCGGCGGGCAGGACGAGCATCTCAAATTCCCCCGACTGCAAACGCAACGCGCGGCCGTTGCAACCGGCGCCACCCAGCCAGCGCACCAGCGGAACTGACTCCGGTGCGCCCCCCTCCCGCAGCGCGCAGCTCAGCGAGAAAGGGGGGTGACGCGAAGCGACTCAGGGGGATCATCACTTACTTACTTACTTGCGTTGCTCTTGTTGCGAGCCACCAGGGTCTCGATGAGGCCGTCGACGCCCTTGGCATTGATCTCCTGCGCGAACTGGCCGCGGTAGGTTTCCACCAGCCACACGCCCAGCACATTCAGGTTGTAGATCTTCCAGCCGGCACCGTCGCCGGGGGTTTTTTCCAGGCGGTAGTCGAGCTGGATCGGGTCGCCACGGCCGACGATCTCGGTGCGCACCAGCACGTCCTTGTCCTCGGGCGCTGCCCGCAGGGGCTTGACCTGGATGGTCTGGTCGTTCACTTGCGCCAGCGCGCCGGCATAGGTGCGCACCAGCAGGATCTTGAACTCGTCCTGCAGGCGCTTTTGCTGCTCGGGCGTGGCCTGGCGCCAGCCGGGGCCCACGGCGGCGGCGGTCATGCGGCGGAAGTTGACATTCGGCATCACGGTCTTGTCGACCAGCGCGATGATCTTGGAGAGGTCACCGCCCTGGATGGCCTTGTCGGACTTCACGGTGGTCAGCACGTCGGCCGACAGGCGCTTGATCAGCGCATCGGGCGCTTCGTCCGCCGCCAGCGCAGCAAAGGGCAGGCCCAGTGCGGCCACAGCGGTCAGGCACAAGGCGGCTTGGCCCAGGGTGCGTCGGTTCATCATGATGGTGTCTACTTTCTTGTCGAAGGCTGCGGGCGCCGGTGGCGCCCTGCATTCATTTCATTGTGGGCGCAGCACAATGGCCCTGTGCGTCGCCCGGGTTGCGGGTTGCAAGCAAGTGCAACGAACGCGCCGCGGCGACTACGCCACGGCGCGGCGCGCATTCAGCGCGGAGGCTCCTGGGGCAGCACGCCGTCGTTGCCGTTGCGGTCTTCCTTATCGTCGCCGTTCACTGCCGTGCTCACCAGCTGCTGGCTGCGCACCTGCAGGAACACGTCACGCGTGAAGCTGTACTTGTCCAGCGCGGCGCTGTCGAGCACGGAGCCCGCGCGCAGCAGGTTGGCGCGCACGTCCACCGCACGCAGGGCGTACAGCGAGTTGCGGGCCGACACCGGGTCCACATAGCTGACCACATTGCCCTTCATGTCCACCGGCAGCGCCAGCGTGTCGCGCACGGTCGATGGCCCCAGGATGGGCAGCACCAGGTACGGCCCCGTGTCCACGCCCCAGTAACCGAGCGTCAGGCCGAAGTCCTGCTTGTAGCGGTCGATGCCCAGTTCGCTGGCGATGTCGAGCACGCCGCCCAGTCCCATGAAGGTGTTCACATTGACCCGCATGAAGGTGGATGCGGCCGCCTCGCCGCGCAGTTGCAGCACATTGTTCACGAACGACCACACGTCGCCGATGTTGGCGAAGAAATTGCTCACGCCGGTGCGCACCGGCGCCGGCGTGACGTCCTTGTAGGCAATCGCCACCGGCCGGAGCACCAGCGCATCGACCTGCTCGTTGAAGTTGGTCATGCTGCGGTTGTACGACTCGAACGGATCGCGCGGGTCGGGGTTGGCCACGGTGGCGCAGCCGGTGAGCAGTGCGGCTCCCAGCAGAAAGGCCAGCCACGCGGCGGCGCGGGCGGCGGGTTGGGAGAGCTTGGTCATCGTCGTCATTTCTTGTCACCTGCCCCTGCGGGCTTGCTGTTGCTGCCGTCTTCGGCCTTGTTGTAGAGGAATTGTCCGATCAGGTTCTCGAGCACCACGGCGGACTGCGTGGAAGTGACCATGTCGCCGGCCACCAGATTCTTTTCGTCGGCACCGGCCTCGATGCCGATGTACTGCTCGCCCAGCAGGCCGCTGGTGAGGATCTTGAGGGAGCTGTCCTTGGGGAAAGCGTAACGGTTTTCCATCGCCAGCGTCACGCGGGCCTGGTAGGTCTTGTCGTCGAACGTGATGGACTCCACGCGCCCGACCACCACGCCCGCGCCGCGCACCGCGGCCTGGGGCTTGAGCCCCCCGATGTTGTCGAAGCGCGCGGTGATGCGGTAGCCCGGCTGGAGGTTCAGGCTCAGCAGGTTGGCCGACTGCAGCGCCAGAAACACCAGCGCCACCGTGCCGAGCATGACGAAAAGCCCTACCCAGAGATCGTTTTTGGATGGTTGCATTGTTTGGATTCCTCTTGGCCAGCGGCTGTGCCGGCGTCAGATACTGAACATCAGGGCCGTCAGGATGAAGTCGAGCGCCAGCACGGCCAGGGACGCCATCACCACCGTGCGGGTCGTGGCGCGCGCCACGCCCTCAGGCGTGGGCTTGGCCGCAAAACCCTGCAGCAGCGCCACGAAGGTGACGGTGACGCCGAACACGAAGCTCTTGATCACGCCATTGCCCACGTCGCGCCAGACATCCACACCGCCCTGCATCTGACTCCAGAACGCACCGTGGTCCACGCCGATCATGACCACGCCGACGACCCAGCCGCCGATCACGCCGACGGCGCTGAACACCGCCGCCAGCAGGGGCATGGTGATCACGCCGGCCCAAAAGCGCGGCGCCAGGATGCGGCGCACCGGGTCGACCGCCATCATTTCCATCGCACTGAGCTGCTCGCCCGCGCGCATCAGGCCGATCTCGGCCGTGAGCGAGGTGCCCGCCCGGCCCGCGAAGAGCAAGGCCGTGACCACCGGGCCCAGCTCGCGCACCAGCGACAGCGCCACCAGCAGGCCCAGCGCTTCCGAGGCGCCATAGCGCTGCAGCGTGTAATAGCCCTGCAGGCCCAGCACAAAACCGACGAACAGCCCGGACACCGCGATGATGGCCAGCGAATAGTTGCCCAGGAAGTGGATCTGGTCGCGCACCAGCGCAGGCCGCATGAAAGCGGCGCCGCCCAGGCGCAGCAGCCGCGCGAACAGGCGCGCAGCCATGCCGATGTCGGCCAGCTTCTGGCGCACCGCGAAACCCACGTCGGACGGCTTGTACCAGCTCACAGCACCTTCCCTCCGAGCGGGCCGAAGTCCTCTTCCGCGGAGGGCCCTGCGTAATGAAAAGGAACCGGCCCCGTGGGCAGCGCGTTCACGAACTGGTGCACCAGCGGGTCGGTGCTGGCACGCACTTCATCGGGCGTGCCCTGCGCCGCCACCACGCCGGCGCCCAGGATGATCACGTGGTCGGCCAGGCGAAAGGTCTCTTCCAGGTCGTGCGAGACGATGATGCTGGTCAGGCCCATGGCGTCGTTGAGCTGGCGGATGAGCTGCGCGGCCGTGCCCAGCGAGATCGGGTCCAGCCCCGCAAAGGGCTCGTCGTACATGACGAGCTCCGGGTCCAGCGCAATCGCCCGCGCCAGCGCCACACGCCGCGCCATGCCGCCGGAGATCTGGCTGGGCATGAGGTCGCGTGCGCCGCGCAGGCCCACGGCGTGCAGCTTCATGAGCACCACGTCGCGGATCAGCGTATCGGAGAGGTCGGTGTGCTCGCGCAGCGGAAACGCCACGTTCTCGAACACCGACAGGTCGGTGAACAGCGCACCGAACTGGAATAGCATGCCCATGCGCCGGCGGGCTGCGTACAGGCCCGCGGCATCGAGCCCTGCCACGTCCTGGCCGTCGAACAGCACCTGGCCGCTCTGGGCCTTCTGCTGCCCGCCGATCAGGCGCAGCACGGTGGTCTTGCCGCCCCCGGACGCGCCCATGAGGGCCGTCACCTTGCCGCGCGGCACGGAGAGCGTCACATCGCGCAGGATCGTGCGGTCACCGTACGAGAAGGTGACGTTGCGCAATTCGGCAAGAAAGGAGGACTCAGGCATGCAGGACGGGATGGATTTCAGGCGATCCAGGCTGGCCGGAGCCAGAAAACAAGGGAAATGGCAGCTGCGATGGTAGCCGAAGACTTAAACATACATTCATGTATGTTTGCAATTTGAAGCACCTGCAGAGGGGGTTAAAGAACCGCTCATGGGTGTTTGCCCCCTACCGCCACAGACCTCGATTGTGCCAAGAAAGGCAAAGCTGGGTGTGGGCGGTGCCCATGCGGCACAGAATGCTGTCTCGGCGGTCGCCCGAGCCGCGCCGCCCTCAGGGAACATCGGGCTGGCTTGGTGCATGAAGCGATCAGGCCGTCACCGTCCCAGGACCGCCCTCTCCAAGAGTTTCACGGCCGCGCCCGTTGCGTTACGACGTCCTTCCAGCGCCCTGCCCGACCCCAAGCACCTGCCCCACAACTGCCGATCAACTGCCACGCCCCCGGCGTTTGTGTCGGTTGCGGCCCCCCCTGCGTCACAAGAAAAACGGCGCCCGAAGGCGCCGTTGGCAGCCCGCGGCACGCAGGCTCAGGGTCCAGGTCCGAGCCCGCAACCGCTCAGCGGGGCAGGTCCGAATAGCCCATGAGGAATTCGTCGACGGCCCGTGCCGCCTGGCGGCCTTCGCGGATCGCCCACACCACCAGCGACTGGCCGCGGCGGATGTCGCCGGCTGCAAACACCTTGGGCACGTTGGTCGCATAGCCACCGTCGAATTCGGTGGTGGCGCGCGCGTTGCCGCGGGCGTCCTTGTCCACGCCGAAGGCTTCGAGCACGGCAGCCACAGGGCTCACGAAGCCCATGGCCAACAGAACCAGGTCGGCCTTGAGCACCGTCTCGGAGCCCGCCACTTCGACCATCTTGCCGTCCTTCCACTCCACGCGCACGGTCTTGAGGCCGGTGACCTTGCCCTTTTCGCCGATGAACTCCTTGGTGGAGATGGCGAACTCGCGCTCGCAGCCCTCATCGTGGCTGGAGCTCGTGCGCAGCTTGATCGGCCAGTAGGGCCAGGTCATGGGGCGGTTTTCTTCGGCGGGCGGCTGGGGCATCAGCTCGAACTGCGTGACGCTCACGGCGCCGTGGCGGTTGCTGGTGCCCACGCAGTCGCTGCCGGTGTCGCCGCCACCGATCACGATGACGTGCTTGCCATCGGCGCGCAACTGGCCCTTGAGCTTGTCGCCCGCGTTGACCTTGTTCTGCTGCGGCAGGAATTCCATCGCGAAGTGGATACCGTCCAGGTCGCGGCCGGGCACGGGCAGGTCGCGCGACTGCTCGGCGCCACCGGTCAGCACCACGGCGTCGAAGTCCTTTTGCAGCTGCTCGGGCGTGATAGTTTCCTTGGCCCAGTTGGTCACCTTGGAATCCTTGCCCAGGCCGTCCTTGGCGGCACCGACGAACACGCCGGTGCGGATGGTCACGCCTTCGGCTTCCATCTGCTTGGCGCGGCGGTCGATGTGCGACTTCTCCATCTTGAAGTCAGGGATGCCATAGCGCAGCAGCCCGCCGATGCGGTCGTTCTTCTCGAACAGCGTGACGCTGTGGCCGGCGCGCGCCAGTTGCTGCGCCGCCGCCATGCCTGCAGGGCCCGAGCCCACCACGGCGACCTTCTTGCCGGTCTGGTGCTTGGCGGGGCGCGGCTGCACCCAGCCTTCGTCCCAAGCGCGGTCGATGATGGCGTGCTCGATGGACTTGATGCCCACGGCGTCGTCGTTCACATTGAGCACGCAGGCAGCCTCGCAGGGCGCGGGGCAGATGCGGCCGGTGAACTCGGGGAAGTTGTTGGTGCTGTGCAGCACCTCGATCGCGCTCTTCCAGTCCTGGTGATAGACCAGGTCGTTGAAGTCCGGAATGATGTTGTTGACGGGGCAGCCGCTGTTGCAGAACGGCGTGCCGCAGTCCATGCAGCGCGCGCCCTGGATCTTGGCCTGCGAGTCATCGAGGCCGATGACGAATTCCTTGTAGTGCTTCAGGCGCTCGCCGACGGGCTTGTAACCCTCTTCGATGCGCTCGTACTCCATGAAGCCGGTGGTCTTTCCCATGACGGTGTCCTTGAATCTTTGGTCTATGAACGGTGAGGTGTGGGTCGCGGCTCGCCTTACTTGGCGGGCACCGCTACCTTTTCAGGAGCTGCTACCGCAGGTGTAGCGGGCTCTTCCAGCACTTTTCGTTCATAAATTTCAGCCAGTGCGCGCTTGTACTCGGTCGGGAAGACCTTGACGAACTTGCCGCGCGACGCGGCCCAGTTGTCCAGCAGTTCGCGGGCACGCTTGCTGCCGGTCCAGCGGTTGTGGTCTTCCAGCAGCTTCTTGAGCTGCGCTTCGTCGCTCTGGCCACCGTGCCAGATGGAACGGGGCACCGTGGCCTCTTGCTCCGAGGCGGGCAGGATGCGCTCCAGCGTCACCATGGACATGTTGCAGCGCGTGTCGAACTGGCCGTCCTCGTCGTACACATAGGCCACGCCACCGCTCATGCCCGCCGCGAAGTTGCGGCCGGTCTTGCCGAGCACCACCACGGTGCCGCCGGTCATGTATTCGCAGCCATGGTCGCCCGTGCCTTCCACCACCGCAGTGGCACCCGACAGGCGCACGGCAAAGCGTTCGCCGGCCACGCCGCTGAAGAAGGCCTCGCCCGTGGTGGCGCCGTACATCACCGTGTTGCCCACGATGGTGTTGCGCACGGATTCACCGCGGAAGTCGATGCTGGGGCGCACGATCACGCGGCCGCCGGACAGGCCCTTGCCGGTGTAGTCGTTGGCGTCGCCAATCAGGTACAGCGTGATGCCGCGGGTGAGGAACGCACCGAACGACTGCCCGCCCGTGCCTTCGAGCTGGATGCGGATGGTGTCGTCCGGCAGGCCTTCGGGGTGCACGCGCGTCACGGCGCCGGAGAGCATGGCGCCCACGGAGCGGTTCACGTTGCGGGCCACCTCGATGAACTGCACGCGCTCGCCCTTTTCGATGGCGGGCTTGCTGCGCTCGATGAGCTTGCGGTCCAGGGTGTTGGTGATGTTGTGGTCCTGCACGTCCACGTGGAAGCGCGGCACATCGGCGGGCACATTGGGCTGGGCGAACAGGCGGCCGAAGTCCAGGCCGCGTGCCTTCCAGTGGGCGATGCCAGAGCGGGTGTCGAGCAGGTCGGAGCGGCCGATCAGGTCGTCGAACTTCCTGATGCCGAGCTGCGCCATGATCTGGCGCACTTCTTCGGCGATGAAGAAGAAGTAGTTCACCACGTGCTCGGGCTTGCCCGAGAACTTCTTGCGCAGTTCGGGGTCCTGCGTGGCCACGCCCACGGGGCAGGTGTTCAGGTGGCACTTGCGCATCATGATGCAGCCCTCGACCACCAGCGGTGCCGTGGCGAAGCCGAATTCATCCGCGCCCAGCAGCGCGCCGATGGCGACGTCGCGGCCGGTCTTCATCTGGCCGTCGGCCTGCACGCGCACACGGCCGCGCAGGCGGTTGAGCACCAGGGTCTGCTGGGTTTCGGCCAGGCCGATCTCCCACGGGCCGCCTGCGTGCTTGATGGACGACCAGGGCGATGCGCCCGTGCCGCCGTCGTGCCCGGCGATCACAAGGTGGTCGCTCTTGCACTTGGTGACGCCCGCGGCGATGGTGCCCACGCCCACTTCTGACACCAGCTTGGTGCTGATGGTGGCGTGCGGCGCCACGTTCTTCAGGTCATGGATCAGCTGGGCCAGGTCTTCGATGGAGTAGATGTCGTGGTGCGGCGGGGGCGAGATCAGGCCCACGCCCGGCACGCTGTGGCGCAGCTTGCCGATGTAGTTGGACACCTTGCCGCCGGGCAGCTGGCCGCCTTCGCCGGGCTTGGCGCCCTGGGCCATCTTGATCTGGATCTGGTCGGCCGACGACAGGTACTCGGCCGTGACGCCGAAGCGGCCCGACGCGACCTGCTTGATGCGGCTGCGCAGCGAGTCGCCGTCCTGCAGGGGCAGGTCGACCTCGACGTTGGCGGCGCCGATCACGCTTTTGAGCGTATCGCCCTTCTTGATCGGGATGCCCTTGAGTTCGTTGCGGTAGCGCGCAGCGTCTTCGCCGCCTTCGCCGGTATTGCTCTTGCCGCCGATGCGGTTCATGGCCACGGCCAGCGTGGCGTGCGCCTCGGTGGAGATGGAGCCCAGCGACATCGCTCCGGTGGCGAAACGCTTGACGATTTCCTTGGCGGGCTCGACCTCGTCGATGGAGATGGCCTTGGAGGGATCGATCTTGAACTCGAACAGGCCGCGCAGCGTGAGGTGGCGCTTGCTCTGGTCGTTGATGATCTGGGCGTATTCCTTGTACGTGTTCCAGTTGTTGGCGCGCGTGCTGTGCTGCAGCTTGGCGATCGCGTCGGGCGTCCACATATGGTCTTCGCCGCGGGTGCGCCACGCGTATTCGCCGCCGGCGTCCAGCATGGTGGCCAGCACGGGGTCGTCGCCGAACGCGGCCTTGTGCATGCGGATGGCTTCTTCGGCGATCTCGAACACGCCGATGCCTTCCACGCGGCTGGCGGTGCCGGTGAAGTACTTGCCCACGGTGTCGGTGTTCAGGCCGATGGCCTCGAACAGCTGCGCGCCGCAGTAGGACATGTAGGTGCTCACGCCCATCTTGGACATGATCTTGGACAGCCCCTTGCCGATGGCCTTGACGTAGTTGTAGATGGCCTTGTCCGGCGACAGGTCGCCTGCCAGACCCGAGTGCATCTCGGCCAGGGTTTCCATGGCGAGGTAGGGGTGCACGGCTTCCGCGCCGTAACCGCCCAGCACGGCGAAGTGGTGCACTTCACGCGCGGTACCGGTCTCGACCACCAGGCCGGCGGTGGTGCGCAGGCCTGCGCCCACCAGGTGCTGGTGGATGGCCGACAGGGCCAGCAGCGCGGGGATGGCCACCTGGGTGGCACTCACGGCGCGGTCGCTGACGATCAGGATGTTGGCGCCGCCCTTGATGGCGTCCACGGCCTGCGCGCACAGCGACGCGAGCTTGGCTTCCACGCCTTCACGGCCCCAGTCCAGCGGGTAGGTGATGTCGATGGTGGCGCTCTTGAACTTGCCCTGCGTGTACTTCTCGATGTTGCGCAGCTTGGCCATGTCAGCGAAGTCCAGCACGGGCTGGCTCACTTCCAGGCGCATCGGCGGGTTGACCTGGTTGATGTCCAGCAGGTTGGGCTTGGGTCCGATGAAGGACACCAGCGACATCACGATGGCTTCGCGGATCGGGTCGATGGGCGGGTTGGTCACCTGCGCGAACAGCTGCTTGAAGTAGTTGTACAGCGGCTTGTTCTTGCCCGAGAGCACGGCCAGCGGGCTGTCGTTGCCCATGGAGCCGATGCCTTCTTCGCCGTTCCTGGCCATGGGCGCCATCAGGAACTTGATGTCTTCCTGGGTGTAGCCGAAGGCCTGCTGACGGTCGAGCAGCGGCAGGGGTGCGGCGTCGGGAGTGGACGCAGTGTCGGTGCCCACGCTGTCGAGCTTGATGCGCAGGTTTTCGATCCACTGCTTGTAGGGCTTGGTGTTGACGATGTTGGCTTTCAACTCGTCGTCGTCGATCATGCGGCCCTGTTCCAGGTCGATCAGGAACATCTTGCCGGGCTGCAGGCGCCACTTGCGCACGATCTTGTTCTCGGGGATGGGCAGCACGCCGGATTCCGAGCCCATGATGACCAGGTCGTCATCGGTGATGCAGTAGCGCGAGGGGCGCAGGCCGTTGCGGTCCAGCGTGGCGCCGATCTGGCGGCCATCGGTGAACACGATGGAGGCGGGGCCGTCCCAGGGCTCGAGCATGGCGGCGTGGTATTCATAGAAGGCGCGGCGGCGCTCGTCCATGGTGGTGTGCTGCTCCCACGGCTCGGGGATCATCATCATCACGGCCTGGCTGATGGGGTAGCCGGCCATGGTCAGCAGTTCGAGGCAGTTGTCGAACGTGGCGGTGTCGGACTGGTCGGCAAAGCTGATGGGGTAGAGCTTTTGCAGGTCGGCGGCCAGCACGGGCGAGGCCATCACGCCTTCGCGCGCCTTCATCCAGTTGTAGTTGCCCTTGACGGTGTTGATTTCACCGTTATGCGCCACGTAGCGGTACGGGTGGGCCAGCGGCCACTCGGGAAAGGTGTTGGTGGAGAAACGCTGGTGCACCAGGCCGATGGCCGAGACGCAGCGCTCGTCGGACAGGTCCTTGTAGTACACGCCCACCTGGTCGGCCAGCAGCAGGCCCTTGTAGACCACGGTGCGGCTGGACATGCTGGGAACGTAGTATTCCTTGCTGTGCTTGAGCTTGAGGTTCTGGATGGCGGCGCTGGCCGTCTTGCGGATCACGTACAGCTTGCGCTCCAGCGCGTCCTGCACGATCACGTCGTTGCCACGGCCGATGAAGACCTGGCGCAGGATGGGCTCCTTCTTGCGCACGGTGGGCGACATGGGCATGTCGAGGTTGACCGGCACATCGCGCCAGCCCAGCAGCACCTGGCCTTCGGCCTTGATCGCACGCTCCATCTCCTGCTCGCAGGCCAGGCGCGATGCATGCTCCTTGGGCAGGAAGATCATGCCCACGCCGTATTCGCCGGACGCCGGCAGCGTGATGCCCTGCTTGGCCATCTCTTCACGGTACAGCGCGTCGGGGATCTGGATCAGGATGCCCGCACCATCGCCCATCAGCGGGTCGGCACCCACGGCACCCCGGTGATCGATGTTTTCCAGGATCTTCAGGGCCTGCGTCACGATGTCGTGGCGCTTCACACCCTTGATGTGGGCGACGAAGCCGAGCCCGCAGGCGTCGTGTTCGTTACCGGATGAATACAAACCGTGTTGTTGCAGATGCTGGATCTCGGCGGCCGTCGTGGTCATGGCGCACTCCTCATGTTTTTCGCAGGGAGTTGGAGATTAGTGCATTGCAACATGCGTTGCAAGCATATTAATTGGGGTCAGATTCCATTTTATTGTCCTACTAAATAAATACGGAATTTATTGGGGACAAGTCAAAAATGATAGCAAATGGCACACATCCATACAGCGAAAGCGCCTAAATCTCTTCAGAAACCGTCAGCAACACCGGGCGCCCGGCCTTACCGCGCACCACACGGCGCGGCGTCTGCTTTTGCAATTCGGCGACAAATTCCGGGTCACCCAGCGCCCAGCCGCTGAGGGCGGAGGTGGTCAATGCTGCTTGCTCCCGCGAGCTGATGCCCGCTTGCACTGCAGCGCCATAGGCCGCTTCCCGCGCGAACGGCGTATTGCCCAGCGCCCAGTACAGTGCGTGCGGGGTCAGCAAACGGTCCACCCGCAGGCCCAGCCAGTGCGCGTGGCTGGACCACGGATAGTCGACGGCTTGCACGACAGCGCCCGAGCGGACCGGATTCAGGTCGAGGTACACCATGCAGGGCAGCAGGTACCGCTCGGGCTGCAGCACCGTGGAGCGGTAGCGGCCCTCCCACAGCGTGCCGGTGCGGCCGTGCCGGCGGTTGAAGTACTGCACATAGCGGCGCCCCACCGCCTGCATCATCTGCGGCAGGCCGTCCGCGGTGGACGGCGTGGCCATCAGGTGGAAGTGGTTGTCCATGAGCACATAGGCATGGACGGCGACCGCGTGGCGCTGGGCGTTGTCCGCCAGCAGGGCGAGCATGGTCTCGAAGTCTTCGCGGTCCACGAAGATGGGCTGGCGGTTGTTGCCCCGCTGGATGACATGGTGCAGATGACCTGGCAGGGTCAGGCGCGGCAGGCGGGCCATGGGTAGGTAGGTCTCGGGGTGGCTGTTGGGATTGTCCGACACGCGAGCGTACCGCGGGACGACATCGCCCGCAGCATCGAGCGGCGACCATGCGGGCAGAAGCAACAACACGGAAAGGACCCCATGTCTTTTGCACTTTACATGCTCGGCTTCCTGATCTTCCTGGCCGGCGTGATCTGGGCGGCAGTGACTGCCGGGGTACCCCAGGTTTACATCGGCATCGGCGCACTGATCTTGCTGGGCATCGGCATCTTCAGCGCGGTCAGCAAGACGCGCTCCAAGGACCCACCGCAGAGCTGATCGGCTGCATTGCCGCAGGGCCGGGCCCCTGTGGCAGCACAGCACCTGCTGCGCAAGCTACGCGTTCGGCAGGCCCGGATACCGCAGCTTCTCCATCGATTGCAGCCCGAACTCTGCCAGCAGTGCGCGCAAGCGTTCTGCTGCGCTGCGCTTTTTTTGGCCGGTGTAGCGGGCGATGATGAGTTCGTTCTTCATGCTGTGCTCCCACCCCACGAGCTCCGTCACCGTGACCTGGTACCCGTTGGCCTCCAGGTACAGGCACCGCAGCACGTTGGTGACCTGGCTCCCTAGCTCACGGGTGTGCAGTGGGTGGCGCCACAGCTCGGCCAGCGGCGTGCGCGTGAGCTGCAGCGCCTTCCCCTGACGCAGACAGGCGGCCATCTCGGCCTGGCAGCACGGCACCAGCACCATCGCACGCGCCTTCTTGTGCAGGCCAAATGCGATAGCGTCGTCGGTGGCGGTATCGCACGCATGCAGCGCCGTCACCACATCGATCTGCGGCGGCAGTTCGTCCGCATCGGTGGATTCCGCCACCGACACATTGAGGAACGACATGCGTTCGAACTCCAGCTTTTGCGCCAGCGCACGGGATTTTTCGACCAGCTCGGCGCGCGTCTCCACCCCGTAGATGCGCCCGCGTCCCAATGCCTTGAAGTACAAGTCGTACAGGATGAACCCCAGGTACGACTTGCCCGCCCCATGGTCGGCGAGCGTGGGCCCCTGATCGCTGCCGGACAGCTCGCCCAGCAACGGCTCGATGAAGTTGAACAGGTGGTACACCTGCTTGAGCTTGCGGCGCGAGTCCTGGTTCAGGCGACCCTCGCGGGTCAGGATGTGCAGCTCCTTGAGCAGCTCTACAGACTGCCCGGGCCGCAGCTCCGCCAGCTCGTGGGCCTGCGTGGCGGGGGCATTGGCGCCCTTGCCGTGACCCTTCTTGCCGCCCACCTTGTCATTGCCTTTGTTTTTATCTTTGCCCTTGCCGGGAGCTGAACCGGTGGCTGCCGTGTCGCGGGCCATTGCGTGATTCTTCATGGTGCGACCGCCCTTGCCGCCGTGGCTGCACCCGCCCCACCGCCCGCACCGGGCCCCACATCCAGATCCGCCCACCCCTGGTTGCCCAGTGCCTGCAGCACGTCGATGTTGCGCTCGAAGATGCTTTCCGCCTCGGGGAACACCTCGACCGCACGGTCGATGCTCTCTTCGCGCAGCAGGTGCAAGGTGGGATACGGAGATCGGTTGGTGCAGTTGGTGACATCGTCCGCATCGGTCCCGGCAAACTGGAACTGCGGGTGAAAGCTGGCGATCTGCAGGGTGCCCTCCAGCTCCAAGTCCTCAAGCAGCGCCTCGGCGCGGCCCAGAAAGTCATTGAAATCGAGGAAGTCGTCCAGGCAGTGCGGCAGCACGATCAGCGTCGTATCGCGCTCCTGCGCAGGGGCTGCCACCAGCGCTGCAAGTTCCTCACGCAGCAGGTCCAGTACGTCTTGCGCATTGTCGGTCAGCGCCAAGGCATAGTGGATCTGGCCCTTGACATGGACGCCCTTGGCAAAAGGGCACAGGTTCAGGCCGATCACCGCCCGCTCCAGCCAGCGCACGGTGTCGCCGATGAATGGGGATGTCACAGCCAGACCGGAGGATGGTGCCGAAGCAGCGGGGGAAGTAAGCGTCATGAAAAGGAAAGTGCGCGTGGCGCGAGGAGGAGCCTGATTTTACCGGTGTGCCTTTTCTCGGCGGTGGATCCAACTCCATGACCGCACCGGCCGCGCGGCGCACAGCACGGCGCCATCACGGGTGCACACCGGCCCAGCAAAAGGCGCGGGACGCCCGGCATTGACATTGAAATTGCGGACCTGCGGGCTGCACCGTGCCGCTTCCGCCCCTTCACCGCCGTACCACTCACGCAGACAGGAGACGCTGCCCCGTCAACCGCTCGTGTTCTCGCGCCGCAAAGCGGTCCGTCATGCCCGCGATGAAATCGGCCACCGCCCTGGCCCGCAGAGGCCCCTCGTCCAGCGACGCCTGCTCGGCGAAGGCGGCTTTCATTTCCTGGGGGGATGCGGTGTACGCGGCGAACAGGTCCCGCACCACCTGCTGCGCCAGGCCCGTGGTCTCCATCACCTGCGGGTGGCGGTACAAGTTCTTGAACAGAAAGCGCTTGAGCACCTGCGAGCGCTCGCGCATGGCGTCACTGAACATGACCAAGGCCGGCGCACGGCGCACGGCATCGACGCTGTCGGGGCCCACGCGATCAATGGCGGCTTGCGTGGTGTCGATCACGTCGTAGACCTGGTCGCTCAGCATGCGCCGGATGGTTTCGTACAACAGCCGGCGCTGGCTGGAGGGCTGCGCCAGGTCCGGGAAGCTGGCGATGGCGGCCACCCGATAGTGCTCGAACAATGGCACGTCCTGCAACTGCGCCATCGATATCAATCCCGAGCGCACGCCATCATCGATGTCATGCGCGTTGTAGGCAATCTCGTCCGCCAGATTGCACAACTGCGCCTCCAGGCTCGGCTGCTCGCGGCGCAGAAACCGGGCTGCGACGCCATGGGGCTCCACGGCTTCCAGCTGCTCGGCATGCACGCGGGAGCAATGCTTGAGAACGCCTTCGCGTGTTTCGAAAGTGAGGTTCAGCCCGTCATATTGCGGGTAGCGCTCTTCCAGCTTGTCGACGACCCGCAGGCTTTGCAGGTTGTGCTCGAAACCGCCATGCTCCAGCATGCAGGCGTGCAGCGCGTCCTGCCCGGCATGCCCAAACGGCGTGTGGCCCAGGTCGTGCGCCAGAGAAATCGCCTCGACCAGGTCTTCATTGATGCGCAACGATCGCGCAATCGAACGGCCCAGTTGCGCCACCTCCAGCGAATGCGTCAGGCGCGTGCGGAACAGGTCGCCCTCATGGTTCAGGAACACCTGGGTCTTGTAGACCAGCCGGCGGAACGCGGTGGAATGCACGATGCGATCCCGGTCGCGCTGGTAGTCCGTGCGTGTGGGTGCCGGCAGTTCGGGATAGCGACGTCCGCGCGTCGAAGCCGGATCGCAAGCGTAGGGAGCCAAGGAGGACATGGGCGTGGTGAAGCAGTGACCGGCGATCTGAGGGTTGATCCAGGGACCTATCGCCCGCAACCGCGCGCAGTCCTGGTCACGGGGCGCAGCAATCGTCGATCACTGAACGCACCAACGCGTCCGGCGCCGCCCGCACCGCTGCGCGGCCAGGGCCATCGATCACGACAAACCGGATTTCTCCGTCTTCGGCCTTCTTGTCGACGCGCATGAGCTGCAGGTATCGGCCCGCGTTGTCGCCGGCATCCAGCACCGCACCCCGCACAGGCAGGCCTGCTCGCACGATCAGCGTCGTGAGTCGCTGCACAAAGGCTGCATCCACCAGCCCCAGGCGGTGCGACAGCTCGGCCGCCATCACCATGCCGGCACCGACGCCCTCCCCATGCAGCCACGCGCCGTAACCCATGCCCGCCTCGATCGCGTGACCAAACGTGTGGCCAAAATTCAGAATCGCTCGCAACCCGGATTCGCGCTCGTCCTGCCCGACCACCCAGGCCTTGATCTCGCAACTGCGGCGCACGGCATGCGCCAATGCGGTACGGTCCCGCGCCATCAACGCATCGATGTTGGCCTCGAGCCAGTCCATGAATTCCATGTCGGCAATCGGCCCGTACTTGATCACCTCCGCCAAACCGGCACTGAACTCGCGCGCCGGCAGCGTATCGAGCACATCCAAATCGCACACCACCAATTGCGGCTGATAGAACGCGCCGATCATGTTCTTGCCCAGCGGATGGTTGATGGCCGTTTTTCCGCCCACCGAAGAATCGACCTGTGCGAGCAAGGTGGTCGGCACCTGTACGAACGGCACGCCGCGCATGTAGCTCGCGGCCGCAAAACCGGTCATGTCGCCCACGACGCCTCCGCCCAATGCGAACAGGACGGTCTTGCGGTCGCAGCCTTGCTCGAGCAAGGCGTCAAAGATTTTTTGCAGGGTTTGCCAATTCTTGTACTCCTCGCCGTCGGGGAGTTGGACTTCGTGGATGTGCGCGTACTGCCCTGCCAGCGAAGAGCGCAATCTCGCCACATACAGGGGAGCTACCGTGGTGTTGGTGACCAGCACGGCAGCAGCTGCGGTAGGCTGGCCCCCAAGTTTGTCCAGCCGGTCAAGAAGGCCGCTACCAATGACGATGCGATAGCTGCGATCTCCCAAATCAATGGAAACGGTTTGTTGGGCAATGGTCATAGGCAAGTTTATATCGTCAATTGACCGGCCCGCTTTCAACAATGACATCGAAAAGACCAGTGCATACGTTTCTACAGATAGCAGATCGCCGCGAGTGACAGGCGGGGGAGTGCATTCGCACCAGTGACCCAGTACCTCCAAAGACAAAAAAAATCCCCGGACGAACCGGGGATAGTCAAACTATGGAGGAGCTAGCAGGCATCCTCTCAGGCACAGCGTCACTTTAAGGCTTGCAAGTACCCGCTCCGGAACCGAACGACAGCAGCACTGTGCGCGTGGCCGTCTTGCCACCACGGGTCGCGGTGACAGTGAATGCAGCGCTCTTGCAATCCTGCAGCGCGGGCGCCGTTACAGCATCGGTGTGCGTGATCGTCAAGATACCATCAGCCGACAACGACAACCAAGACGGCTTACCGGCGATGGTCCACACCGCACCACCTGTCCCAGGCCCTGTAACAGTGAGCGCGTACTGATAGTGAATACCGTTAGCTGGAGCGACCGCCGCTGGATTACTGACAGGCAAAATGCACAGATCCGTACCGCAGCCGCTATTTGTAATTGACAAAGGAGTGGTCACAGGGTCTGCGGCAGCGCTCGCGGCAATTGCCAACGGGAAATTGCCAGTTACAGAATTACCTTGGCTATCTGTAACACGCACAGCAACCTGGAAGGTACCGACCTGTTTCACTGCTGGGGTGCCGCTCAGAATACCATTGGCGCTGAGGGTTAGTCCTTCAGGAAGCCCGCCGAGCGCCGTCCATGTATATGGAGCAACACCACCAGTGGCGCTGAATGCATAGCTATAAGGCAAGCCGTTTGTACCAGCAGGGGGTGTCGCAGCAACCAGAGTGAGAGCCGGCGCCGGCGTGACGACTGACTCGCCTCCTGAAACGGTCACGACGTAAAGATGAACGATCGGGTCCTGAATTCCATTCGTCACGTCGTTATCTGCACGATCAGTGGTTGATTCCAACAGAATAGATCCGTTGCTGGTGCCGCTTGACAGTGCAAACATGCCCACACCGCCGATAGTGCTCAACTGCAGCACGCTGCCGCTTTGCGCTCCCAAAAGCAATCGAGCCCCCTCAGATGCTCCCCCGCCAACGATTGCCACCTGCAAATTGGGCTTTGTAGACGCCGGTACTGGTTGATTTGCATCATCCCATACATAGCCTTCGATAGCCGTGCTGGTTCTCTTATTGACAATATTTCCTTGGCGCCCCAGATCAGTATATTGGGCAATGGTCTTAATGCTAGCAGCCTTACCCGTCGACGCCCCCACCACAATGTCCACACTCGCAGACACAGCCTTGCCGTCACTTGGATTAGTGACAGAGCAAACTATCCGCACAGTGCCTGCTTGATCACCTGAGTGGAAATGGAATGAATTGCCCCCGGAATTCGCACCAAGGATAATACTACGATAGGCATTAGGTACTTTTGTCGTCCCTCCGCCTGGCAGATCGACTTCCGTCTGATGCTCATCCTTACCATCGAGGTAATACAAAGATCCAGAACTCAATCCACCAGACACATTGCACCCAAAGACTTCTGTTGTACCGGCAGGAATCGGTACGCTGCCTTTACGCGCATCCACATAAAGAGTGGTAGTAAAAGGATGCTCGATACCAATTCCCGGACCGCTTCCGCCTACATTAAGAGGTAGCTGGGTCTTGTCTGCGCGAAGGGTGATACTGTACGGCTCATTGGTCGTACCAGAACTTCCCCCTCCGCCGCCACAAGCAGCCAGCAGCGACGTCAATAAAATGGCGGATAATTTGTGAAGTTTTGACATTTCTCTTTCCTATTAATCAATTACAAATCACCGCGAAGCAGCACGCTCCGTCAACACCTTCGGCGTTATAAAAATCAACATTTCCTGCTTGTTGGCTTGCTTTGTCTTCGTTTTGAAGAGGTTACCTACCCCAGGGATGTCTCCCAAAAATGGCACTTTAGCCTCTGCATCATCCTCGAACAATTCAAAAATCCCACCAATCACCACAGTACCACCATTTTCAACCAAGACCTGGGTTTTGATGTGCTTTGTGTTGATGGCTCGCACGTTCTGCAGAATCTCACCAGGACTATCCTTGTTGACATCCAAATCCAAAATAATATTGCCTTCTGGAGTTATTTGTGGCAGCACTTCCAGTTTGAGCACCGCTTTCTTAAAGGCAATGACTGTACCTCCGTTAGGTGCGGTCACTGGATAAGGGAACTCCGTACCCTGTTCTATCGAAGCCTTGGTTTGGTCAGCAGTGACGACACGAGGACTGGAAACGATCTTTCCTTTTCCATCAGCCTCCATCGCAGAGATCTCCAGATTCAGAAAGCGGTTTGCAGCAGAATTGAATATGGATATGGCGAAACTCGCGGGGTCGAAGCCTCCTTGCGCTTGCGCCGGCAGGTTCACAAAGTTACCCAGAGTGTTCGTAGAACCGCCGGCACCAGACGATGCAACTGCATTGCTGTAGCTAGTTCCGAATGCCAAACTATTGCCCCCACCAAAGGTATACCCACCAGTTCCCCCTCGGTTGGCACGCAAATCCGTAGCACCCAGTCGGATCCCCAAAGACCGGCCAAAGGTGTCCGAGGCTTCAACAATACGTGCCTCGATCATGACTTGTCTGACAGCAACGTCCAGAGTAGCCAGAAGCTTACGGACTTCCTCCAACTTGCTGGGCGTATCTGTAACAAAAAGCTGATTAGTACGCGGTTCTGCAATGGCACTTCCCCGCTCAGACAAGAATCGGTTGGAGGTCCCGCCAGATCCTCCACTGGACGTCGTAAGCTGCGTAATCATGTCTACAGCTTTCGCGTAATTCATCTGAAAGGCTTGCGTACGCAGCGGCTCAAGCTTCTGTATAGCTTGGACAGCTTCGTAATCCTTCTTCAAGCGATCATCAATCTCGTCTTTGGGAGCGATCCAAAGCACAGTGCCAGTCTTACGCATCCCCAGACCCTTGGCTTCCATAATAATTTGGAGCGCTTGATCCCACGGTACATCCTTGAGCCGCAGCGTGAGTGAGCCCGTGACGGTATCGGACGTAACGATATTGAAATTCGTAAAATCAGCGATAACCTGCAGCAATGAGCGTACTTCAATGTTCTGGAAATTGAGCGATAGTTTTTCACCGCTATATCCAGGTCCTTGGGTGAGCTTATTGAGGTCGATTTTCTTTTGTCGGATTTCTATGACGAATTGGCTATCGCTTTGATAAGCGCTGTGCTCCCATTCGCCTACCGGATCGATCGTCATTCTCACCCGCTCGCCCTGTTGGGTCGTGCTGATCGACTGTACAGGCGTTCCAAAATCTGCCACATCCAGGTTACGGCGCAGCCCTTCCGGTAGAGAGGACTTTAAAAAGTCCACGACCAAGCCTTTGCCTTGCTGGCGAACATCTACACCGACTTGGCTTGATGGCAGTGTCACGACGACCCTGCCAGAACCATCTGCCCCTCGTCGAAAATCGACGTCTTTCAACACTTGAACGTCACTTGTCCCAGGCTCAGCGAATACCTGGGAGGGAGCTGGCCTTGCAGCTGCACCGGTACCCGCACCTGCGACGCTTGATGCCAGAGAGATAAATAGTGAGCGACCTTGGATTTCGGCACTGTAGGATGTCGCCTGCTTGAGATTCAAGACAACTCTGGAACGATCACCTGCTTGTACAACATTGACCGATCTCAGATTCCCCTGATTGATGTCAAAAATGTTTTTCCCACTTCCATTCACAGTGTCCGGAAAGTCAAGAGCCACACGAGGGGGACTTTGCACAGCAAAACCGCGGGGCAGTTCAGCCAAAGGCTGAGCAAAATCGATCCGAATTACATCCACACCGTTCTGAACACTGCCAACAACAGACTCAAGAACAGTTTGCGCCAATAGACCTGTAGATATCAGGGTCAGAAAAGAACCTGCAATCAAGCCACGTATTTTCGAGTATTTCATTTCTTCCCCTCTTGCAGATCCAACGAAGTCGTACGCTCCACCCAATCGCCTGTGGCATCTTGCACGATCTCTCGTAGCTGGACTGCGCTCTCGGTTATTCGGATGATCTTGCCGTAATTCTGACCTATATAGTTACCTACGCGCACCTGATACAAAAGACTGTCCACCTTGAGCAATGCAGTCGGCTCGCCTTTCTTGTCGAGACTACCAACCATTGCCATTACATCTAGAGGATAAGCCTCTAAAGGTTCCTTGCGCCTGGCCATCTCTGGGGCGATCAACGCTGCGTTGGAAGCAAGTTGATTGGAGTCCTTACGCAATGCCTGGGTGAGCTTGAGTGGATTGAACGGCTCAATGCCTGACTCCATCGAATATGCCTGGGGCAAAAATTGCTTGGGCTCCGTCAATGGCGTGACGTTAGGCTTGGTAGTGGCTCGAAGATCAGACATCCACTGCCGCAAATCGTCATCCTGTGAAAAACCGCAACCGGACAAGAGAAAAGCGATCAAGATAAAAAGGCGTGGAATTGTCATTTTTTGGTAGCTCCAGCCTTCTTTTGCGCCTGAATTTCATCGGGATCAAGATACCGAAAAGTTCGGGCGGTTGCATTCATCGTCAACATACCAACATCTTTTGACGTATTTGACACGGGAGCAATGGCAATGTTGTTCAAGGTCACAATTCGCGACAGCTGAGCAATATCAGACGCAAACGCACCCATGTCATGATATTTACCAGTAACCTTCACATCGATTGGCAGCTCTGCGTAATACTCTTTAACAACAACCTGACCGGGACGGAACAAATCAAACTGCAAGCTTCTACCAAGGCCCGCTTGATTAATATCCGACAACAGCGCAGCCATCTCCGCCTTGCTTGGCAGCTGCTTTTCCAACTGAATCACATATTGTTGAACTTGCTCACGCTGCCGCTTCAGTGCTTCAAGGCTGACAGCCTTGACCAGCTTCGCCTGGTAGTCAGCTCGCAGCGTCTGCTCCTTTGCTACCTCAGCCATCAACTCTTCTTCATAGTCCTTGATTTTTGCAAACCAGAGCACGACAGCTACAACTGCAGCAATGACCACGCAAAGAAGGACTTTAGGAGCAACAGGCCACGATGAGGGATCTTTGGTATCTAGATTCCTGAACTGCCTGGCAAGGGAATCCTGAACAGCAGAGAAATCAATCTGTTTTGTTTGCTTCTTGGGCATATTACTTCCCCTGCGCAGCGCTGGCAGCTACGCTTGCAGATTTTATGTCACCCGTACGCATGAGCCTGAATCGCAGATTGAAAGCAAACACCCGCCGCTGATCCTTTTGCGTCAATGCAATATTGCTCGCAATAATTTCAACCAACTCAGGTTTTGACAGCCAAGGAGTATTATCAGTCAAGTTTCTCAACAACTCTGAAACCCGCTCGTTAGACTGAGCCACACCTTGCATAGCAATCACGCTTTCCGTTTGCTTGATGCTCGTGATGTAGGCCCCCTCAGGAACCTGCTTAACCAATTCGTTAAGCAAATGAACAGGAAGATTGCGATCCGATTGCAGGTCTTCCACGGCTTTTTGACGCGCTTTCAAAGCCGCGATTTCATCTTCAATTGTCGCAATTTCCTTTATTTGATCCTCAAGGATTTTAATTTCTCCTTGGAGAAAAACATTCTTCTCTTGCTGCGCAGTGATCATCATTTGAAACCACCAATAGATAGCTCCAGCAATCACCAAACCAATGAGAAACGACCCAAACATGGTCGCTTGAAACAATTCTTTGCGGCGCTTGCGTGCGGCTTCCCGATGAGGTAGAAGATTGATGAGAATCACTGCAAAAATCTCCGCATGGCAAGACCACAAGAGGTCAGATAGGACGGCGCTTCACGCACCATTTTTTTCAAACGCACGGAACTTCCAATTTCCATGCCGTCAAATGGATTGACTGCACTGCAGGCAAAACCGGTTTGTTGCGTCACCGCCTCCGTCAGACCCGGCAAAGGTGCCGACCCCCCAGCCAGCATGATGTGATCGACGCGATTGTGTGGAGTACTCGTAAAGAAAAATTGCAGAGCCCGGCTGATTTCTTGGGCCATGCTATCCACGAACGGACGCAGCACTGCCGTCTGGTAGTCCTCGGGGAGGTCACCGCTTCGCTTTTTGCTTTCGGCTTCCTCCAATGAAAACCCGTATTGGCGAACTATCAACTGCGTTAGCTGAGCGCCTCCAAACGCCTGGTCGCGATCGTAAAGAATTTCGTCGTTACGAATCACTTGCATGCTGGTAGTAATGGCTCCCACTTCGAACAGCGCCACGATGGAGTCCACGCCTTTGTTGGGAAGCGCTTCTATCAAGCGGCCCGCGGCGAGACGCGAAGCATTCGACTCGATGTCAACCACCACAGGCTTGAGTCCCGCAGCCTCTGCCAAGCCTTGGCGGTCTTGGACCTTCTCTCGGCGCGACGCGGCAATCAGCACCTCGACATCCCCCGGAGCACTCTTGCTAGGACCGATAACGCAGAAATCGAGACTTACTTCATCCAGCGAAAATGGGATGTACTGGTTGGCCTCTGACTCAACTTGAACCTCCAGTTCTTGTTCAGTCATGCCGCCAGGCAACGTGATTTTTTTGGTGATGACCGCTGACGGAGGCAGCGCCAAGGCAACGTTCTTCGTTCGCGTGCCGCTTTTCTTCACCAGACGGCGCAGCGCATCGGCAACTTCGTCGAATTTCTCGATGTTTCCATCACTGATCCAGCCCCGCTCCAGAGGCTCGATCGCACATCGCTCCAGAACCAAGGCACCCGACTTGTTACGCGCAAGTTCGACCAGCTTGACACTGGACGAACTGATGTCTATTCCCAGTAGCGGCGCGGATTGGCGACTGAACAACGACCCAGCTGAGCTCAAGATTGGTCCCCTAAAACTTGCCAAAACGAGGCAACAAAACTTAACACTTCACATGAATGCTATCAGTAAGGTACTTCTCCAGCAAAGATTTTTCCCCGTGTAACGTTGTTGGAGCGTTGCCAAAAGCAGACGATTTTCAGTCCCTGCGCAACACCGTTCAGCGGCGACTTCCCACCTTTCGGCGGGCGATCGGACTACATGAACACAGGATTTCCCCTTCCAGGGACACGCATTTTTTATAATGGGCGGTCTTACCCCCTCGGAGCGATATGTCGCCCTCTCCATCGAAGCCTTCCGACAAGTCGGACTCCCCCGCCCCTCGCGCTCGCCCCACTTGGCTTCGCTGGATCTTTCTTGCCTTCGCCTGGACTGCAGGCCTGGCGTTGGCCGGCGCCTTCGGGCTGGCCCTGACCATTGCAGTCGCCCTGGCGGTGGCCTATCCCAACCTGCCCGACATCTCTGACCTAGCGGACTACCGCCCCAAGCTGCCCTTGCGGGTCTACTCCTCCGAGGGAGCCTTGCTGGGCGAGTTCGGCGAAGAACGCCGCAACCTGACACCCATCAAGGAAATCCCCACGGTCATGAAAGACGCGGTGCTCGCCATCGAGGACGCCCGCTTCTTCCAGCACGGAGGGGTCGACTACAAGGGTGTCGTGCGCGCAGGCCTGGCCAATCTAGGCCGCGTGAAGAGCCAGGGCGCCTCGACTATCACAATGCAGGTGGCGCGGAATGTTTATCTGACGTCAGAAAAAACATTTACTCGCAAAATTTACGAAATCTTACTCACGTTCAAGCTCGAGCATTTATTGACAAAGGATCAGATTCTCGAGATTTATATGAACCAGATTTATCTGGGGAATCGAGCCTATGGTTTTGCCGCGGCGTCCGAGGCCTATTTCGGCAAACCATTGAAATCAGTATCGATTGCGGAAGCTGCAATGCTGGCCGGCTTGCCCAAGGCTCCTTCGGCCTACAACCCGATCAGCAACCCCAAGCGCGCCCGTTCGCGGCAGCTCTACATCATCGAGCGCATGCAGGAGAACGGCTTCATCACCGCCGAAGAAGCCGTGGCGGCCAAGAAGGAAGAGCTCAAGATCCGCTCGGGCCCCGACAACACGCGCGTGCATGCAGAGTACGTGGCAGAAATGGCCCGCCAGCTCATCTTCACGCAGTACGGCAACGAGGCCTACACCCGCGGCCTCAATGTGTACACCACCCTCAATGCCGCAGAGCAGGAAGCCGCATACACGTCCCTGCGCCGCGGCATCATGGACTACGAGCGCCGCCAGCAGTACCGCGGCCCTGAAAAGTTCGTGGCCCTGCCCACCAGCGCTCAAGAGGTGGAAGACGCCATCGACGATGCGCTGGCCAACCACCCCGACAACGGCGACGTGCTGTCTGCAGTAGTCCTGGAGGCGTCGGCCCGCAAGATTGTTGCGGCGCGTGCCAACGGCGACACCCTCGAAATCACCAGCGACGGCCTCAAGCCCGCGCAGTCCGGGCTGAGCGACAAGGCGCCGCCCAACATCAAGATCCGGCGTGGCGCGGTGATCCGCGTGGTGAAGACGCCCAAGAATGCCTGGGAGATCACGCAGCTCCCTGAAGTGGAAGGTGCTCTCGTGGCGTTGGACCCCCGCACTGGTGCAATTCGCGCTCTGGTCGGCGGCTTCGACTTCGACAAGAACAAGTTCAATCATGCAGCGCAGGCATGGCGCCAGCCGGGCTCGAGCTTCAAGCCCTTCATCTACTCCGCGGCGCTGGAAAAAGGCTTCACGCCCGCCACCGTCATCAACGACGCGCCGCTGTTCTTCGATGCGGGCACCACCGGCGGCCAGCCTTGGGAGCCCAAGAACTACGACGGCAAGTACGACGGCCCGATGAGCATGCGCACGGGCTTGGCCAAGTCCAAGAACATGATCTCGATCCGCATCTTGCAGGCGGTCGGCCCCAAGACGGCCCAGGAATGGGTGTCGCGCTTTGGCTTCGATGCGGAAAAGCACCCGGCGTATCTGACGATGGCGCTGGGTGCCGGGTCGGTCACCCCGCTTCAGATGGCGACCGCCTATTCCGTGTTTGCCAATGGTGGCTACCGGGTGAACCCCTGGCTGATCGCGAAGGTGACCGACCACAAGGGCCGCGTGATCTCAGAAACGACGCCACCCGAGACCAGCGAGCAACCCCGCGCCATCGACGCCCGGAATGCGTTCATCATGAACAGCCTGCTGCAGGAGGTCACGCGCTCTGGCACGGCGGCCCGCGCGCAGGCCACGCTCAAGCGCCCGGACCTGTATGGCAAGACCGGTACGACGAATGACTCCGTGGATGCGTGGTTTGCAGGTTATCAGCCCACCGTCGCGGCAGTCACCTGGATCGGCTACGACACGCCGCGCAACCTGGGCAGCCGCGAAACCGGCGGGGGCCTGAGCCTGCCGGTGTGGATCAGCTTCATGGAGCGGGCGCTCAAGGGCGTGCCGGTCATGGAGGCCAAGGTGCCGCCAGGCGTCGTGAACGTGGGCGGCGAGTGGTTCTATGAAGAATACGCCCGCAATGCAGGCGTCGCGAATGTGGGGCTGGACGACCGGTCTGCCGCATCGCCCGCAGGTGCGGCCCCCCACGCACCACCGCCTACCGAAGAGCGAAACCGCATCCTCGATCTGTTCCGCAACTGACAGTCCCGGAGCACTCCCCGAAGGACTGGTGGCCGGACAGCGAACGGCCGCCAGCCAGAAGCGCCTGCATTCAGCGCAGCGGGCTGCTGCTGCTGCTTCCTATGTCCTGCTTTTGCTATCAGGAAAAGTTTCCCATCAGGCGGTGAACTGCAGCGGCATCCCGGACTGCTGCGTGGCATCACGGGTCAGGCAGGCGAAGAAGTCGCCGGCGCCCTTGGTGTCCTGCCAGGCGGTGCCGTCAAACTTGTAGTGGTAGCCACCGGACTTGGCGGCCATCCATACTTCGTGCAGCGGCCGTTGCAGGTTGATCACGATCTGGGTGCGGTTGGGGAAGGTCAGCGTCACCATGCCGCCCGACCGCTGCGCATCCACATCGGCGTCCGTGTCATCGTTGATGCGATCACAGCTGCGCTCGACGGCGAGAAGCAGTTTTTCGGCGTGGTCCAGGAATTCGAGGTCGGTCATTACAATTTGCGCATGTTGAAAGCTTCCCAAATTCTAGTCAGGACGCTTGTCCTTGCTGCCAGTGCGGCAGCGCTTGCCGGTTGTGGTCAACGTGGGCCGCTGTATCTGCCCACCGACCCTGCGGCAGCGCAGCGCGCCACGCTCCCGCAAACCCTCACGCCCAGCAGCATGAACATCAACAGCAGTACCGGCACCGGCGCAGGTGTCGATACGGACAGCTCCGCCAGCCCGTCCGCGCCCGAGGCCACCGCGCCGGCCCCAGCCGCTGCGGCCTCCACCCCGCGCTGAACGCGCACGTGCAGCCGCAGCCAAGCCCGGACAAGCCCGCTGCGCATCAATCCTCTGACCCTTGATTTCCATCAAGGACGTTGCGAAGGGGCCATCGTAGATTCGGTGCTTTATTGCACTGCAGGATGGCCATGGCCCTGGAACTCTACCGCGACAAGAACCATGCTTGTCTGATGTTCACCGACCTGATCGAGGAAGACGGCCAGGCCGTGCAGGCCAATCAATTCCTGATCGTGGACGACGACACGGGCGCCATCATCGACCCGGGCGGGAACCTGGCCTTCAACGAGCTGTTCATGGGGATGACCAAGCACTTCCCCCCGCACAAGCTGTCCTACCTGATTGCATCCCACGCGGACCCGGACATCATCGCTTCGCTGGACCGCTGGATGACCAGCACCAAGGCGGACCTGGTGATCTCGCGCGTGTGGGAGCGGTTTGCCCCCCACTTCACCAAGGTCGGCAAGACCGAAAACCGCGTTATCGGCGTGCCCGACAGCGGCGGCCACCTGCCGCTGGGGCGCCATGAGCTGGTGCTGTTGCCGGCGCACTTCATGCATTCCGAGGGCAATTTCCACTTCTACGACCCGGTCAGCCGCATTCTGTTCACGGGCGACCTGGGGGTGTCGATGATGTCGGGGGCCGAAGCGCGCGTGCCGGTTACCGACCTCAAGCCCCACATCCCGCGCATGGAGGGGTTCCACCGCCGCTACATGGTCTCCAACAAGATTCTGCGTCTGTGGACGCAGATGGCGCGGAAGCTGGAGATTTCCATGCTGGTGCCGCAGCATGGCGCTCCCATCATGGGCAAGAAGGCCATTGGCGACTTCTTCGACTGGATCGAGAAGCTGATGTGCGGCATCGATCTCTTTGACGACCGGGCCTACCAGATCCCCACGGCCCACATCGATCCGGTG
The DNA here is from genome assembly GCF_001424425.1 of Acidovorax sp. Leaf191. Classification (GTDB taxonomy): domain Bacteria; phylum Pseudomonadota; class Gammaproteobacteria; order Burkholderiales; family Burkholderiaceae_C; genus Acidovorax. The sequence goes on along the minus strand of NZ_LMPT01000012.1, from coordinate 244,934 downwards.
AGCCGGCAAATGCGTGCCCAGCCATTGCGCTAGCGCGCAGCTGGTCTTCAAGGGTCAAAATCCCCTCTGCCGCTTGATAGTCAAGCGCTGTCAGCTATCATTTTAATAGCAAATCAAGCCGTTGCGCTTCTTCAGGATTTGGCGCGTGCGGCCGGCGTTGCAGGCCGGCTGGCGGCCCCGCCACGGTGGGCCGCAACGCGGTCCTTGCGCAGCCGGTGCCACAGCCGCCAGCCCAGCAAGGCGGCCAGGATGGCGGCGTACACCGCGACCTCGCCAAAGTTGTTCTTGCCGGCGCGCATCCAGAAGAAATGCAGGATGCCGAGCCCCGCCACGGCATAGACCGTGCGGTGCAGCGCCTGCCAGCGCTTCGCACCCATGGCCTTGATGGCGCGGTTGAACGATGTGGCCGCCAGCAGGGTGAGCAGCAGCAAGGCCAGCGATCCCACCAGGATGAAGGGCCGCTTGGCGATGTCGCGCAGGATGTCCGGCAGATCGAACCCCATGTCGAACCAGCCGTAGCTCAACAGGTGCAGCACGGCGTAGAAGAACACGAACAAACCCAGCATGCGCCGAAACCGCGCCAGCTGCGGCGTGGCAGTGATGACGCGCACGGGCGTCACCGCCAGCACCAGGCACAGCGCACGCAGCGTCCAGTCACCGGTGGCGCGGATCAGCGCCTCCGCCGGGTTGGCGCCTAGCTGGTTGGCGGCCGTGGCATACACCAGCCAGGCCAGGGGCAGCAGGCACAGCACGAACACCACGGGCTTGGCGGCCGGATGAAGCAAGAGTTTTTGCATGGGGTGCCCAGGCTGGGGGATCGGCGTTCTGGCGTGCAGACTTAATGTCGCAGGTGTGTAGTTGGGTATCGGAGGCCGAGCGGGCGCTGGTCGGTGGCCCTGCCCGGCGCCCGCAGTTCAGTAGAACTTCTTGAGGTCCATGCCCGCGTACAGCTGGCCGACCTGGGCTTCATAGCCGTTGAACATCAGCGTCTTGCGCTTCTTGGCGAACAGGCCGTCTTCGCCGATGCGCCGCTCGGTGGCCTGGCTCCAGCGGGGGTGGTCCACTTCGGGGTTCACGTTGGAGTAGAAGCCGTATTCCTGCTTGGCCGCCTTGTTCCAGGCGGTGCCTGGTTCCTTCTCGACGAAGCGGATCTTGACCAGGCTCTTGGCGCTCTTGAAGCCGTATTTCCATGGCACCACCAAGCGCACCGGCGCGCCGTTCTGGTTGGGCAGCACCTCGCCATACATGCCGAAGCTCAGGAGCGTGAGCGGGTGCATGGCTTCGTCCATGCGCAGGCCTTCCACATACGGCCAGTCCAGCACGCGGGAGCCGACAAAGGGCATGGTCGCCTTGTCTGCCAGCGTCACGAACTCCACGTACTTGGCGCTGCCCTGGGGCTCCACGCGCTTGATCAGCTCGGCCAGCGAATACCCCACCCACGGCACCACCATGGACCAGCCCTCCACGCAGCGCAGGCGGTAGATGCGCTCTTCCTGCGCGCTCAGTTTGAGCAGGTCTTCGATGCTGTACTTGCCCGGCTTCTTGACCAGGCCCTCGACTTCCACCGTCCAGGGGGTGGTCTTCAGGGTGTGAGCATTGCGGGCAGGGTCTGCCTTGTCGGTGCCGAATTCATAGAAGTTGTTGTAGGTGCTCGCGTCCTTGTAGTCGGTGAGCTTTTCCATGGTGACCGCCCCGGCCACCGTCGACCGGGTGCTGGCCAGCGCGGCCAGCTTGCCGGGCTTGGGCACTGCCGCCGCCTGCGCCATGGCCTCGCGCCCTGCCCAGGCCGCCAGGGCAGCGCCTGCGGCACCACCGGCCATCAGGCGCAGCATCTGGCGCCGGTCCTCGTAGACCGAGCGCGGCGTGATCTCCGAGGAGTGCGGGTGGTTGAAGCCTTTGTCGCGGGGCGGGATCAGCATGGCGGTCTCCGGTGTTCTCGGGTTGAAACAGTGTGACGATAGAGCAGAACAACTGCTAGTTCGTTCCCTGTACCGCTCAGGTTACACCGAAGACGCAATAGTTTCCATCGCGCCGACCCCACCGCCCCGCTCGCACCACGCCATACCCCGGGGAATGGCGCCCCGGCGTTCTTCTTACAGCGTGCCGTAGCTGTGCAGCCCCGACAGGAACATGTTCACGCCCAGAAAGGCGAACGTGGTCACCGCCAGGCCGACCAGCGCCCACCAGGCTGACAGGGTGCCCCGCAGCCCCTTCATCAGGCGCATGTGCAGCCAGGCCGCGTAGTTGAGCCAGACGATCAGCGCCCAGGTCTCCTTCGGGTCCCAGCTCCAGTAGCCGCCCCAGGCCTCGGCCGCCCACAGGGCGCCCAGCACGGTGGCGATGGTGAAGAACGCAAAGCCCACGGCGATGGACTTGTACATCACGTCGTCCAGGATCTCGAACGACGGCAGGCGCGCCGCGATGCGCTTGCGGCCCAGCAGGATGCCCGCGACGATGAGCGCGGAGATGCCGAAGTACACCATCCAGTAGCTGCCGCCGTTCTCGGTGGCACCCTGGCGGAAGACGATGGGCTCGAAGCACAGCACCACGCCCAGCAGCCACAGCGGGGCCAGCTTGTACCAGCGGGTTTCGGTGGCCTGCTGCTTGATCAGGTAGGCAAAGGCCACCATGGCAGCCAGCGCGAAGGTGCCGTACCCGATGAAGTTGGCGGGCACGTGCAGCTTCATCCACCAGCTTTTCAGGGCCGGCACCAGGGGCTGGATCTCGTGCGCCTCGCGCACCACGGTGTACCAGAGCAGAAAGCCCACCGCCGCGCTCACCACCAGCATCACGAAGCCGCCCAGGGCGCGCGTGTCGTACTGCTGCTCGTAGTACAGGTAGAACGCTGCGGTCATCCAGCAGAACAGCACGAACACCTCGTACAGATTGCTCACCGGGATGTGGCCGATGTCCGGGCCGATGAGGTAGCTCTCGTACCAGCGCACCAGCGTGCCGATGAGCGCCATGGCCACCGCCACCCAGGCGATGCGCGAGCCCAGCAGGCTCATCGTGCGGCCTTCGCCGCGGGAGAACATGCCCACCCAGTAGAAGATGGTGCTCATGAAGAACAGCATGCTCATCCACAAAATGGCGGACTGGCTGGACAGGAAGTACTTGAGGCCGAACACCGTGTCGGCACGCGCCAGGCTGCCCGCGCCGTCGTGCTGGTACAGGCCGATGGCCATCAGCGCCACCGCCGCCACCACCAGCAGCAGCACGCGCAGCGGGCGCCAGAACCAGCACAGCCAGATGGTGCACGGGATGGCGCCCAGCAGGATGCCCTTCTCGTACACATCCATGAAGCTGCCGTAGCGCTGCAGTGCATACAGCCCCCCTGCCACGACGATGGCGGCAAACAGCCAGTCGAACCAGTTGCGGCGGGCGAAGAACCCCTCGTTCAGGGTGATCACGGTGGTCGTGTTGCGGGTGGCGGTGTTCATGCGGTGCCTTCCGGGGCCTTGGTGGCCCCGATCAGTTTCTGTGCGAGCTGGACGAACTCATGGTCGCCGTCCATGGTTTTTCGATTGGTCGACAGGGCCATGACGGCGTGGCTGCGCGTGCCATCACCGTCGCGGGGTGCGAGCCAGACCCATACGCGGCGCTCGCGGACGTAGAGCATGGCAAAAACGCCCAGGATCAGCAAGGCGCAGCCCAGATAGACAATGTTCTTGCCCGGGGCGCGTGCCACCTGGAACACGCTGGCCTGCACCTGCGTGAAGTCCTTGAGCTCGAACACCAGCGGTGCGGGGTAGATCTGCGCGTCGGACAGCGACAGCACCGCCTGCGTCATGAAACCCTGCGTCTTTTCATCCTGCGGCAGCGGCGGCAGGCCGGCGCGCTGGCGCGACAGCTGCGCCACCTCGAACAGCGTGCCGTTCAGGATGCGCACCAGCACTTCGCCAGCACGCGCGCGCTCGGCCTCGGGCACGTTGGCTTCCATGAAGTCCGACACCGCCTGCAGGCCGCCGGTGGGCTTGCCATCGACCATGCCCCGTCCCGCGAACAGCGCCAGCGCGCGGGATGCAGACTGCCGCAGCTGCTCGGCCAGCTCGGGGCGCGAGGCATCGATGGCCTGCGCCACGTAGCGACGCACTGCCACCTCGCGGGCCTCCGGGTCGGCCAAGGCGGCCTTCATGCGCAAAAAGCCATCCATGCTGCCCGCATCATCGGCCGGCACGCGCAGGTAGCGAAACGGCTCGGACGGTGTCTCGCGCACGCCCAGCAGGAACACGGGCGCGCCATCGCCGGTGTCCACCGGCAGCATGTAGTTGTGGAATTCGCGGGCCTGGCCAGCGGCGTCGCGTAGCTTGTAGCTCACGCTGGGGCCGACATTGCGCAACTCTTTCTTGGTCACCGTCTTGTTGGCCGCGCCCAGGCGCGACTCCACCGATTCGCGCAGGTCGACCTTGCGCACATCCACGCCGGTGCTGCCGGGGCCGGCGCCCGCGAAGTTCTCCACGTTGATGGTGCGCAGCGCGGTGAATTCGAGCGTGAGCTTGTCGCTGCCCGGGCCGCCGCCCTTGTTGGTGAGCTCGGTGGAGTTGCCCACCACGCCCTCGATGTCGAACGGCTTGGCACCCGCCACCATGGGCACGGCACGCAGCTTCAGGTGCGAGCCGCCGTCGTCGAAGCTCGACTGGTAGATCTCGATGCCTTTGTAGCTGGCCGGGTGGTTCACCTCGACGCGCGCCGGGGTCTTCTCGCCCGTGGCCTTGTCGTGGATGACGATCTCGCTGGCAAACAGCTTGGGCATGCCGGTGGAGTAGTGCTCCACGATGAATTTCTTGAGCTCGATGGCGAACGGCAAGTCCTGCAGCAGCACGCCGTCGGACTGGTTCAGGATGGCCGTGCTCGACTGCGTGCCTTCGGCCACGAGCAGGTTGCCCCGGAACGTGGGGTTGCGCTCGGACAGGCGGTGCTCGGGCTTCACGTCGGCGATCAGGCCACCGCCCTGGTAGGGCGTCTTGCCGCCCAGCAGCATCTGGGCCCGCACGATGAGGTCGCCGTCCAGCAGCCCCCCCAGGCACACCAGCACGATGGCGCTGTGCGCAGCGATATAGCCCAGCTTGTTGGCCGCGCCCGCTTTGGCGGCCACCATCCAGCCCGTGCCCGGGCCGGCCGCCGTGTCGCGCTGCTGCAGGCGCACCTTCCAGCCGCCGCCGGCCAGCATGGTGCCGATGCGGCGCGCCTCGGCTTCGGCCGACTCGTTCAGGTCGGCCTCGGCCTTGTGGTGAAAGGCCTTGAGGCTCTGCTCGCGGATGTTTTCCTTGTAGACCTTGAGGTCCGTGAGGATCTTGGGTGTGTTGCGCGCGATGCACAGCGAGGTGCTGGTCACCAGGAACGCCAGGATGAGCAGGAACCACCAGGCGCTGTACACCGCGTTGAGCTGGATGGCGCCGAACAGCTCGGCCCAGAATGGCCCGAACTGGTTGACGTAGTTGACCGCCGGCTCATGCTGCTTGAGCACCGTGCCGATCACCGAAGCGATGCAGATCACCGTCAGCAGCGAGATCGCGAACCGCATGGAGGACAGCAGTTCGACCCCGGCGCGCAGGGCTGCTGAACCAGACTGGACGCGAAGGCCCTGGGTGTTGTCGGACATGGATGAAGAGGAGAAAGAGCGGGTGCTGCGAGGCGCGGGAAGTGGAAAGCAAAAAGGGCGGGGCCATCCGTGCGATGGACCCACCCTTTTTGGGGTTGTTATTGGCGGTAGGTTCCGTGCGGCGCCCTTAAAAAAGCCGCCGTGGGTTGACGAGGATCAATCAGCGCAGGCCGGCGATGTAATCCGACACGGCCTTGATTTCCTTGTCGTTCAGCTTGGCGGCCACTTGCGTCATCTGGATGCTGTTGGCGCGCTTGCCTTCGCGGAACTCCACCAGCTGCTTGACGGTGTAGTCGGCATGCTGGCCCGACAGGCGGGGGTACTGGGCCGGGATGCCGGAGCCATTGGGGCTGTGGCAGCCGGCGCAGGCGGCGATGTTGCGGTCGGCGATGCCGCCGCGGTAGATGCGCTCGCCCAGCGAGACCAGTTCCTTGTCCTTTGCGAAACCAGGCTTGGCGGTCTTGGAGGTCACCCAGTAGGCGATGTTCTTCATGTCCTCGTCCGACAGGGCCGAGGCGAAGCCCTTCATGACGGGGTCGTTGCGCTTGCCGGACTTGAACTCCTGCAGTTGCTTGACCAGGTATTCAGGGTGCTGCTGCGACAGCTTGGGGTTGGCTGCGATGGCAGAGTTGCCATCGGCGCCATGGCAGGCTGCGCACACAGCCGTGAAGCTGGCCTCGCCTTTGACCAGATCGGGCTTGGCCGCCTTGGGCGGTGCCGCAGGAGCTTCCCCCGCTGCAAAGGCCGAGAAAACAGGTGCTGCCAATGCGGCAGCTGTCAACAAGGAGGCAAGCAACTTCATATCGAGGGTCTATGTTATGGGCGCAAAAACCTCGCGATTCTACAATGAGGCTCTCTCGTAACCCAATACTCCATGACGACCTCCCCCACTGCGCCAGTTGCTGGCTCCCTCCCGCCCGCACCCGACGCGAAGATCGCCATGGGCTGGATGCACACGGCCAGGTTCCTCACCACGGCCGCCCAGCTGCACCACCTGCCGCCCATCCACGTGCCCGAGATCGCCTTCGTGGGCCGCTCCAATGCGGGCAAATCCACCTGCATCAACACGCTCACCCAGCAAAAGCAGCTGGCGTTCGCCTCCAAAAGGCCGGGGCGCACGCAGCACATCAACCTGTTCTCGCTGGGCAAGCACGGCGTGACCGATGCGGTGCTGGCGGATCTGCCCGGCTACGGCTACGCGAAGGTGTCGCGCTCGGACAAGCTGCGCTGGCAGCAGGTGATGGTCAACTACCTGGTCAGCCGCCCCGGGCTCACGGGCATCGTGTTGCTGTGCGACCCGCGCCTGGGCTTGACCGAGCTGGACGAGGCGCTGCTCGAAGTGCTGCGCCCCCGCGTCGAGGAAGGCCTCAAATTCCTCATCGTGCTGACCAAGGCGGACAAGCTCACACGCTCCGAGCAAGCCAGGGTCCTGTCGATTACGCGACTGAACGCGGCGGGCGGAGATGTGATGATGTTTTCGGCCCTCAAGAAGCAGGGCGTGGACGAGGTGGCGCAGCTGCTGTGGCAGTGGGCGCACCCGGTGCAGCCCGGCGCCCCCGCCGCGTTGCCTGCCGATGGCCCCGCCACCGCCAGCGCCACGTCGGATGCGCTTGAGGATTCTCAGCAAAACTAGGCCTTAGCGCTGACCCAACGGGCGCTATCAGCTATTTAATTCATAGCGCCATGATCCAGACCCGCTCCGTCGCCCTGCCCCACGGCATCACCCTGCACTGCCGCGTGAGCGGCGTGGCCGGCCGGCCCGTGCTGCTGTTTCTGCACGGATTCCCCGAAGGCGCGTTCATCTGGGACGAGCAGCTGGCGTACTTTGCCCGGCCCGAGAATGGCGGCTACCGCTGCGTCGCCCCCTACCTGCGGGGGTTCGGCGCCTCCAGCAGCCCCGCCGAGGTCGAGGCCTACCGCGCCAAGCACCTGGTGCAGGACCTGGTGGCGCTCATCGCCGCCGAGTCACCGCAGGCGCCGCTCGAATGCCTGGTGGCGCACGACTGGGGCGGCGCCGTGGCCTGGAACCTGGCCAACCAGCAACCGCAGTTGATGAAGCGCCTGGCCATCGTCAACTCGCCGCACCCCGGTGCCTTCGTGCGCGAGCTGGCGCACAACCCGGCGCAGCAGGCCGCCAGCCAGTACATGCATTTCCTGTGCAGGCCGGACGCCGAAGCCCTGCTGGCCGAGAACGACTTCCGCCGCCTGTTCGGCTTCTTCGACGACCCCCAGGGCCGCGCCCCGGCGTGGCTCACCGAGAACGTGCGCGCCCAGTACCGCGCGCTGTGGCAGCAGGGCCTGACGGGCGCGTGCAACTACTACCGTGCCAGCCCCATCCGCCCGCCACGGGACGGGGAGCCCGGCGCGCAAGCGATCACACTGCCCGAGTCCATGCTCACGGTCGCCGTGCCCACGCTGGTGCTCTGGGCCATGGACGACCCGGCCCTGCTGCCGGGTCTGCTGGACGGACTGCCGGGCTGGATTCCGCAGCTGCAGATCCACAAGGTGGAGCAGGCCTCGCACTGGGTCGTGCACGAGCACCCGGAGCGCGTGGCGCTGGAGCTGCGCCGGTTTTTGCAATCAAATTGATAGCTGCCAGCGCCTGGCAGACAAGCGCCAGCGGCCATTTTCATGAGCATCTGCCATCTTGCCCACTGGCGCACCCCAGGCCAGTGCCACCGTGGAACCGGCTCTGCCAGGCCACGGGTGGCGGCCCCCGGAGAGGGAAGACGCCGCAAGCGGCTCAGTGGGGAATCAATACAAGCCTGGCTCGCCCTCGGGCCGCGTCTTGAAGCGCTTGTGCACCCAGTAGTACTGCTCGGGCATGGTGTCGATCACGGCCTGCAGCTCGCGGTTCATACGCTCGGTGTCGGCATCGACGTCGTCGGTGGGGAAGTTCGCCCACGCGGGCGAGACCTCGGCCACGTAGCCGGTGGGCGTCATGCGCGAATACACCCCGACCACCTTGGCACGCCCCAGCCGCGCAAAGCGCGACAGCGACGGGATGGTCGCGGTGGTCACGCCGTAGAACGGCACGAACACCGAATCGTTGCGGCCATAGTCCATGTCGGGCAGCAGGTACAGCAGGCCGCCCTGGCGCAGGTTGGCGATGATGGGCTTCACGCCGTGAGACCGGTTGAGCATGCGCACATCGCCGAAACGCTGGCGCCCCGCCATGAACCAGGCGTCCACGGCGGGGTCCGGGTGGGTGGCGAAGATGGAAGTGAATGCGCGGCTGGAATGCAACGGCAGCGCCAGGCCGCCCGCATCCATGCCGTAGAAATGCGGCGCGAACAGGATGGTGGGCGTGTCGCCCTCCAGCTCGTGGATGGCGCCTTTGAGCACGACGCGCCGCTCCACCACCTCGCGCGGCGCGGCCCACAGCCAGCTGCGGTCGAGCCAGGTCTGACAAAACGCCACGAAACTCGCCCGCGCGACCGCGCGGCGGCGCGCCTCCGTCCAGTCCGGAAAACACAGCGCCAGGTTGCGCAGCGCCACCCGCCGCCGGGGCGCCGCCAGCACAAAGGCCACCTGCCCCAGCAGCCAGCCCAGGCCCCGCAGCACCGGCAGCGGCAGCAGTGCCAGCACCCGCATGAACCACACGCCCAGGCGGCCGGTCATGCTGCGGTCTCCGGAGCCGGTGCAGCCGGCGGCGCGGCCTCGGCACGGGGCTGCTTGTAGCGGGCGTAGCCCCACAGGTACTGCTCGGGGCACTGGCGGATGAGGTGTTCCATGGCCTGGTTGATCTGCAGCAAGGCCTGGTCCATGTCGGCCGACAGCGGCGCCGGCAGCGGCTCGAAATGAGTGACGTAGCCACGGCCCCAGGACAGCCGCTCGCACCGCGCCAGCACCACCGCCGCGCCCGTCTGCTGCGCCAGCCGCGCGGCCAGGGTCATGGTGTAGGCATCGCGGCCGAAAAAGGGCGACCACAACCCCTGTCCGTCGGGCGGCACCTGGTCGGGCAGCAGGCCCACGGCCTCGCCGCGGCGCAGGGCCTTGATCATCTGGCGCACCCCCGCCAGCGTGGTGGGCACGGCCAGCATGCCGGGGCGGTTGCGCGCGGTCTCCATCACCTTGGCCAGCCAGGCCTGGCGCGCAGGGCGGTACAGCACGGTGATGGGGCCGCGCTCGGCGCTCCAGCGGCGCGCGGCAGCCTGGGCCGACAGCTCGAAGCACCCCTGGTGCGGCGTGAGGTACACGATGCCCTTGCCGGCCGCATAGGCCGCCTCGACGCACGCCTCGCCCTCCAGGCGGCAGGGCATGGGCGCGCCCAGCCACAGGCGGGGCAACTCGGTCACCATGCGGCCCGCGTGTGCCACGGCGGCACGCACCGCGCCGAACGGATAGCCCGCCAGCGCCACGTTGGCCAGAAAGCGCCGCCGGTACGTCGGCGACGCCGCAAACGCCACCCAGCCCATCGCCGCGCCGAGGGCGTGCAGCAACCACAGCGGGAACACAGAAAAGAAACGGAACACGACTGGCATTAAAATAACGGGGTCGCTGAGTTAAATGAGCAACTTGCAGGGCGACGTTAAAAAAATCTGCTAAAGCGTTCGCCACAGCTCCTTCGGGGTGAGGGCAACGCCCCAAATGCCGGAACACAGGAGTTTATTCAAATGGCGAACGACTTTCTCTTTACCTCGGAATCCGTGTCCGAAGGCCACCCCGACAAGGTGGCCGACCAGATCTCGGATGCGATCCTCGATGCGATCTTCAAGGAAGACCCCCGCTCCCGCGTCGCCGCCGAAACGCTGACCAACACCGGCCTCGTGGTGCTGGCGGGCGAAATCACCACCAACGCCCACGTGGACTACATCCAGGTGGCGCGCGACACCATCAAGCGCATCGGCTACGACAACACCGACTACGGCATCGACTACAAGGGCTGCGCCGTGCTGGTGGCCTACGACAAGCAGTCCAACGACATCGCCCAGGGCGTGGACCACGCGTCCGACGACCACCTGAACACCGGCGCCGGCGACCAGGGCCTGATGTTCGGCTACGCCTGCGACGAGACGCCCGAGCTGATGCCCGCGCCCATCTACTACGCCCACCGCCTGGTGGAGCGCCAGGCCCAGCTGCGCAAGGACGGCCGCCTGCCCTTCCTGCGCCCCGATGCCAAGTCGCAAGTCACGATGCGCTACGTGGACGGCAAGCCCCACAGCATCGACACCGTGGTGCTGTCCACCCAGCACCACCCCGACCAGAGCGAAACCCAGACCAAGATGAAGGCCTCGTTCACCGAAGCCATCATCGAAGAGATCATCAAGCCCGTGCTGCCCAAGGAATGGCTGCAGAACACCCGCTACCTGATCAACCCCACCGGCCGCTTCGTCATCGGTGGCCCCCAGGGCGACTGCGGCCTGACCGGCCGCAAGATCATCGTGGACACCTACGGCGGTGCCTGCCCGCACGGCGGCGGTGCCTTCAGCGGCAAGGACCCCACAAAGGTGGACCGCTCGGCCGCCTACGCCGCCCGCTACGTGGCCAAGAACATCGTGGCTGCCGGCCTGGCCCGCCAGTGCCAGATCCAGGTGGCGTACGCCATCGGCGTGGCCGAGCCGATGAACATCACGGTCTACACCGAAGGCACTGGCGTGGTCCCGGACGAGCGCCTGGCCGAATTGGTGCGCGAGCACTTCGACCTGCGCCCCAAGGGCATCATCCAGATGCTCGACCTGCTGCGCCCGATCTACGAAAAGACGGCTGCGTATGGCCACTTCGGCCGGGAAGAACCCGAGTTCAGCTGGGAGAAGACCGATAAAGCTGCCGCACTGCGTGCGGCAGCCGGGCTGTAAAGCCCGCCGCGCTCCTCGCGCGGCATCGGTCTTCGGGCGCAGCTCATATCGCGCAGCGATGTGAACGGAGACCAAGGTACGGATACACCCGCCGCCGCATCCTGGCCCCCCAACAGTCCCCATCAAAGCCGCAACGCCCCGCGTTGCGGCTTTTCTTTTGCCTGCTCACCAAACACCAGGTCCGCGCAAACCTTGCCCCGGCGACTCTCTCCTACACCCGCATCCCGCCCATGCTGACGGCTGTGCCCAGGCCCCGCCGGTATCGTTCCAGCACACCCTCACGCAGCCCCGGGCTGCTCTTCAACCCCCGCTAGGAGCGACCATCATGCTGAAGTACGCCATCATTTTTGCCCTGATCTCCCTGGTTGCAGGCGCACTGGGCTTCACCGGCGTGGCTGCCGGCGCCGCAGGCATTGCCAAGGTGCTGTTCGTGATCTTCCTGATCATCGCCGTGGTGTTCGTGATCCTTGCTGCCGTGGGCGTAGGTGCAGCGCGCAAGGCGCTGAAGTAACCGCACCGCCGGCTTCACCCCACGATCGACACAAGAAATCAGGACTCCCATGGCACTCAACATCTTTGAAGCACTGCGCGAAAGCCACGAACGGCAACGCGAGCTGTGCAAGCAGCTGGTCAACACCAGCGGCGACACGCCCGAGCGGCACGAACTGTTCGAGCAGCTCAAAACCGAACTGCTCGCGCACGAGCTGGGCGAAGAGCGGCATTTCTACATTCCGCTGATGGCGCACGATGCCGGCGTGGATCTGTCGCGCCACGCGATCTCGGAACACCACGAACTCGATGAGCTGGTGGAATCCATCGAAGAGGCCGACCCTGCAACGCCCGCGTGGCTGCCGCTGGCCAAGAAGCTCGCCGAAAAGGTCGAGCACCACCTGAAAGAAGAGGAACACAAGTTCTTCCAGATGGCGGGCAAGCTGCTGACCGAAAAGCAAAAGACGCAGCTCGCCAAGGAATACCTGGCGACCTACGAAGAAGCCAAGACCACGACGGCCTGAGAACCTGTTGTCGCAGCGCGGGGCCCACGGGGCGCGACGCAGGCAGTCACGGCCGGGCTGCTGCGCTCCGCGCCCTGCACAGGCCTGAGCACAGCGCTCCAGAGGTGGTCAGGCTGTGGCATCCTCGGCCTGCACCACGCAGTTGCGGCCCTTGGACTTGGCCACGTACAGCGCGGTGTCCGCACGCTTGATGAGGGCGTGGGCATCTTCGTGGTGGTCCCAGGTGGCCACGCCAAAACTTGCGCTCACATGCCCCACCGAATCGAACGGCGCTCCGGCAATGCGTGCGCGCACCGCCTCGGCCATGGCCATCGCGGCGTCCACCGGCGTTTCCTTGAGCAGGATGATGAACTCCTCGCCGCCAAAGCGTGCGGCGCAGTCCGAGGTGCGCAGCAGTTCGCGCACCCGCAGCGCAGTGCTCTTGAGCACCACGTCGCCCGAGTCGTGGCCGAACGTGTCGTTGATGCGCTTGAAGAAATCGATGTCGAACATCACCACCGACAGGTGGCTCTTCTTGATGCGCGTGTCGGCCATTTCGGTTTCCAGCCGCTCGAAGAACCGGCGGCGGTTCACCAGGTCGGTCAGGAAGTCCTTGGTGGCCAAGTCCTCCAGCTTGGCGTTGAGCCGGGCCATGGGCTCGATCACCAGCGACGAGAGCGACAGGTTGAGCACCACGAACAACAGCACGAAGCTGGCCAGCAGCGCGCCCATCACGGTGTAGAAGGTCTGGCGCGCCTTCTCCAGCGGGAAGTACATCGGCACCTTCACCACCTGGATGCCGACCGTCTCGTTCATGCCCCAGCCAAAGCCGTTCTTGTCGCCATAGATCTTGAGCATGGTCGGCGGCGCGGCAGCCGGTGTGCTGTGGCAGGCCATGCACTGGGCCTGCTTGATGGTGATGGGCCGGGCCACGTACATGGCGCGGTGCATGCCCTCGCCCACTTCGCCCGTCACCTCTTTCTTCACGTCCACGCGGCCTTCGCGGAAGTCGCTGATGATGCGCTCCTCCCACTCGTTGGCACGGTCGCGCAGGTTGGTGGGGTTGAGCACCGCCTCCTTGTATTCGTAGCCGGCAAACCGGCCCTGCAGGCGGCGCAGGGTTTCGGTGGCGGCGTAGGCGGGCACGGTCTGCGGCAGGAATTTCTCGGCCAGCGTCACGTCCAGGTGCGGCTTGACCAGCTCGGTGGTGTAGTCCCGGATGGCCATGGCGGCGTGCATCATGATCTGCGAGTTGTGCTGCACCTCCTCGATGGCCGACTTCTGCAGGAAGCGATGCACATAGGCTCCCGCACCGACCAGTGCGAGCAGCAGCACGGCTGCCAGCACCAGGTTGAATTTCAGCCGCAAAGACATGGATTTCCCTCGGGTGCCAGCGTGGGTGGCCGGCTTGTTATGGGTACGGCGTGGGCCGCCGCTGCAGGCGGGGCGGCTGCCAGCGCACGCCACTCCCTCGTCAAAGCCTGCGTTTGTGCCAGATTTTGCAGGGGCGGTCCAACACTTTCTGCCACCGTGCCCCAGCGCAACACCCACGGCACACCGATGGCCCGGGCCCGCAGTTTGGCACTGGCAAAAAACTGCCTACAAGCCGCGCGCGCTCAGCGACAGGCTGCGCCGGTACGCCGGCCGCACCCGGTACAGCTGTGCGGGCCGGTGCGCACCACCCGTCTGCAGGGCGCCGGGCACGGGCTCCAGCATGGCCAGCTCGTCTACCTTGCGGCGAAAGCTCACCTTGTTGATGGCCTCGCCCAGCAGCGCTTCGTAGACCGCCTGCAATTGCGGCAGCGTGAAGGGCTCGGCGCACAGGTGCACGGGCAGCGACGAATACTGGCTTTTGCTGCGCACGCGCTCCACGGCGGTGTCGATGATCTGGCGGTGGTCGAACGGCAGGGGCGGCAACGCATCCACCGCCACCAGCTCCACGCGGCCCTCGGCCTGGGCCAGCGTCTCGGGCGGCACCAGCGCGCAGTACGCCACCGCCACGGACCAGCCCCGCGGGTCCCGCACCGCGCCCGAGAAGGTGGCCAACTGCTCCAGGTACGGGCTCTCCAGGCCCGCCTTGTCGCGCAGCACGCGGGCGGCGCTGGCCTGCGTGTCCACATCGTCCTGTGCATGGATGTAGCCGCCGGGCAAGGCCAGCGCCTGGGCGAACGGCGCCCGCTCACGGCGCACCAGGGCCACCTTCAGCTGGCTCTGCTCCAGGGTCAGCAGCACCACGTCCACGGTGCAGATCACGGCAGGGGCACGGTCGTTGTTCATGGCTCCATCACACAGTTCATTGCAGCAATATACGAACAAGGCTACCACCGCAGATGCAAAAACCCAAGCGCACACACAATACGCACGCTTCGCGGCGACACACCATGTTGCATCTTAGTTAGTTGCATTTTTAATTTAACAACCCTACACTGTCTTCAACACCCGAAGGAGAAGACCATGTCCCGCCACATCCAGTTGCTGGTGATCGACCCGCAAAACGACTTCTGCGACCTGCCTGCCGACTGGCTGCCTGCCCAGCCCCGCGGCAGCCGCACAGCGCCCAGCCTTCCGGTGGCCGGCGCCCATGCCGACATGCAGCGCCTGGCCGCGTTCATCCGCACGCAGGGCGCACGGTTTGACGCCATCACCGTCACGCTCGACTCGCACCAGCGCTTCGACATCGCCCATCCCGGGTTCTGGCAGCAGGCAGGCGGCGCAGCCGTCGCGCCCTTCACCCCCATCACGGCGGCCCAGGTGCGCAGCGGCGCGTTCACGCCCCGCAGCGCCGCCGCGTTGCCCCGCACGCTGGCCTACCTGGATGCGCTCGAAGCCCAGGGCCGCTACACGCTCATGGTCTGGCCGGTGCACTGCGAGATCGGCAGCTGGGGCCACGGCGTGCATGCCGACGTGCTGGCCGCCTGCGGCGACTGGCAGCTGCAGCAACAGCGCGCGGTGCACAACGTGTTCAAGGGCACCAACCCCTGGACCGAGCACTACAGCGCCATCCGGGCCGAGGTGGTCGACGCCGCCGACCCGGACACCGCCCTCAACACCCGCCTGCTCGCGGCGCTCGACACCGCCGACCTGCTCCTCATCGCCGGCGAAGCCAGCAGCCACTGCGTGCGCTCCACCACCGAGCACATCGTGCAGCACCTGCCCCGCCTGCAGGCGGCAGGCGCCCGGCCCAGCCACATCGTGCTGCTGACCGACTGCATGAGCCCCGTGGGCGGCTTCGAACCACAGCACCAGACCTTCCTCGACGCCATGCGCGCTCTGCACGAATCATCGCGCCGTGTGCATCTGCGGTCTCGGGCGGCCTGCGGCGTTGCAAATACTCGCAATAGCTACGGCTATGGCTGCGTTTTGCGCCCTGCACTCCTTCCCGATCCGCAGTGCACACTTGGCAACTCGATTCGTGCAGAGTATCTCTAGCGCATGCTGAACCAGCGCAACCAGCTACAAAAACAGGAGCATCACCATGACCCGCATCATCACCAGCCTGCTCGACACCGACCTGTACAAGTTCACCATGTGGCAGGCCCTGCTGCACCGTCACCCGCAGACGCAAAGCGAATACCGCTTCGTGTGCCGCAACCAACCGCTGTACCCGCTGACCGAACTGCTGCCGGAGGTGAACGCAGAGCTCGACCACCTGTGCTCGCTGCGCTTCACCAAGGGCGAGCTGGACTACCTGGGCGGCCTGCGCTTCATCAAGAGCGACTTCATCGACTTCTTGCGCATCTTCCAGTTCCAGCGCAGCTTCATCGAGGCGCGGGCCGAGGGCGACACGCTCACCATCGTCGCGCGCGGCCCCCAGGTGCACGTGATGGGCTTCGAGATCTTCGTGCTGGCCATCGTGAACGAGCTGTACTTTCGCCGCTTCGACGCCGCCGCAGCGCGGGCCAGCGGCCGTGAGCGCCTGGCCGCCAAGGTGCAGCAGTTGCAGGACCTGGCCCGGCAGGCCACGCTGCGCCACCCCTTCGAACTGTTCGACTTCGGCCTGCGCCGCCGCTACAGCGGCGACTGGCAGCGCGAGGTGGTCAAGACATTCGCAGAGCAAACGCCCCAGTGGTTCAAGGGCACGAGCAACGTGCTGCTGGCGCGCGATTTGAACCTGGTGCCCATCGGCACCATGGCGCACGAATACCTGCAAAGCTACCAGGCGCTGGGCGTGCGGCTGCGCGACTTTCAAAAGGCCGCGCTGGAAGACTGGGTGCAGGAGTACCGCGGCGACCTCGGCATCGCGTTGACCGACACCGTGGGCATGGACGCCTTCCTGGCCGACTTCGACCTGTACTTCGCCAAGCTGTTCGACGGCCTGCGCCACGACTCGGGCGACCCGGTGGCCTGGGGCGAAAAGGCGCTGGCGCACTACGCCAAGCTGCGCATCGACGCGAACACCAAGCGGCTGGTGTTCTCCGACGGCCTCACGCTCACCAAGGCGCTGTCGCTGTACCGCCACTTCGGCGACCGCACGCAGCTGGGCTTTGGCATTGGCACCCACCTCACCAACGACATGGGGGACACACCTGAAATGAAGCCGCTGAACATCGTGATGAAGCTCACCCGCGCCAACGGCCAGGCGGTGGCCAAGCTGTCGGACACGCCGGGCAAGACGCTGTGCGACGATGAAACCTATCTGGCCTACCTCCGCCAAGTCTTCAACGTTGCATAAGAAGCCCCCCTGAGTCGCTTCGCGCCTTCCCCCCAGGGGGACGACGCCCTCACTGCGGGGCGGCCCTTGTTCGGCGTCCCTGGCATGGGCAGCGCCAGTGTCGGCGGCCACCGATGAACTCGAACCTAAGGATGAATGACACCATGCTCCGCATCACCATCGCTCAATTGAATATCACCGTCGGCGACATCGAAGGCAATGTCGACCGCATGGTGGCCGCCGCGCGGCAGGCCGCGGCCGAGCAGTCCGATATCGTCGTGTTCAGCGAACTCTCGCTGTGCGGCTACTACCCCGGCGACATGCTGGACGAGCCCGAGTTCATGCAGCGCGTGGAGGCCGGGGTGGCTGCGTTGCAGGCCGCATCGGCCGAGCTGCCTGCCCTGCACTGGGTGGTGGGCACGCCCACGCGCGCCAGCGGGCCGGGCAAGCGGCTGCACAACAGCCTGCTGGTGCTGCAGGGCGGCACCGTGAAGCTGTCGTACGCCAAGCAGCTGCTGCCCACCTACAACATCTTCGACGAGCGCCGCCACTTCGAGCCCGGCCCCGACGTGGCCAAGGTGCTGCGCGTGGGCAATGCCCAGGTGGGCCTGCTGGTCTGCGAAGACGGCTGGAACGACCACGGCGCCGACTACGTCACCAACCCCTTCGTGCGCCTGCGCGATGCCGCACCGGACCTGGTGATCAGCATCAACGCCAGCCCCAGCCACGTGGGCAAGCGCGAGCAGCGCCACCAGATCTTCGGCGGCTCATCGCGCCGCCACGGCCTGCCCATCCTGTACGTCAACCAGGTGGGCGGGCACGACCAGCTGGTGTACGACGGCGCGTCGTTTGCGGCCGAGCCCGATGCCGGCATCGTCTTCGAGGCGCCCCGCTTCGTGGAGGACGTGCGCACCCTGCAGTTCGACAACGGCCACTTCTCCATGGGCGACGGCCAGGCCCCGGCCCCCGTGCCGGCCGAGGGCATTCCCACCATGGAGTTCTACCGCCAGCAAATCATGCTGGGCCTCAAGGACTACGCGCGCCGCTGCGGCTTCCGGCAGGTGGTGGTGGGCAGCTCGGGCGGCATCGACAGCGCGCTCACCCTGGCCCTGGCGGCACAGGCGCTGGGCCCCGAGAACGTGGTGGGTATCACCATGCCCTCGCGCTACTCCAGCAGCGGCTCGGTCGACGACTCGGTGGCCCTGTGCCGCAACCTGGGCGTGCAGCTGTTCACCCACCCCATCGCAGACCTGGTGGCGGGCTACGCGCAGCAGTTCGGGCAATCGTTCGACCAGCCGCTGGCGGGCCTGCCGCTCGAAAACCTGCAGGCGCGCATCCGCGGCACGGTGCTGATGGAATACTCCAACGCCTTCGGCCACCTGCTGCTCACCACCGGCAACAAGTCCGAGATCTCGGTGGGCTACTGCACGCTGTACGGCGACACCAACGGCGGCCTGGGCCTCATCGGCGACCTGTACAAGACCGAAGTGTTCGCGCTCTCGCGCCACGTCAACGCGCAGGCCGGGCGCGAGCTGATCCCCGTGGCCATCATCGACAAGGAACCCTCCGCCGAACTGGCCCCCGGCCAGCGCGACGTGGACAGCCTGCCGCCCTACCCGGTGCTGGACGAAGTGCTCAAGCTCTTGATCGAAGGCGAGCGCCTGTCCACCGCCGAACTCACCGCCGCGCAGACCTTCGTGTCGAACCTGCAAGAAGACGACGCCGGCCGCGCCCTGGTGCAGCGCGTGCGCATGATGGTGGCGCGCAACGAATACAAGCGCCGCCAGGCCCCGCCCATACTGCGCGTTCGGCCCCGGGCGTTCGGCAGCGGGCGGCAGATGCCGATCGCGGCAAAGTACGTGTGACGACATTCGCAGGCGGTACCACGCACCCCGCCCGTTCGGGCTGAGCCTGTCGAAGCCGGGCAACGCGCGTCGACAACGCGTGCCCTGGGCCTGCCGAAGGGCTCAGCATGAATGGACGCAGTTTTTCAGCAGCTTCCGAGCAGCCCCGCACGCCCTTTTACAATCGCTATCAAAACAGTAGCTGGCAGCGCTCTCCCATCAAGCGGTAGAGGCTCAGATCACTTCAACCGCCTGGAGACACATGCACGACACCGCCATCTACATCGGCCGCTTCGAGCCCGTCCACACCGGCCATCTGGCCCTGCTGCAACGCGCACTCGACAGCGCGCGTAATGTGATCGTGGTGGTCGGCTCCGCCTGGCAGGCCCGCTCGCCCAAGAACCCCTTCACCTGGCAAGAACGCGAGGCCATGCTGCACGAAGCCCTGCCCGCGGCCGACCGCGCCCGGGTGCGCGTGCTGCCCGTGCGGGACTACTACAACGAGGCCGTGTGGGTGCAGGCCGTGCGCCGCGGCGTGGCCGAGATCGCCGGTGCCGATGCCAACATCGGCCTGGTGGGCCACTTCAAGGACGCCACCAGCAGCTACCTGAGCGCCTTCCCCGGCTGGCAGCTCATCCACGTGGAGCGCCAGGGCCGCATCGACGCCACCGCCATCCGCGACGCCTACTTCGGCGCCACGCCCGCCACGGTGCAGGCAGCGCTGGCCCCGCTGGCGGCCGAGATTCCGCCCAGCACGCTGACCGCGCTGGAGCGCTTTGCCCACACCCTACACTACCCGGCCCTGCAGGAAGAATGGCGCATGCTGCGCCGCTACCGAGAGGCCTGGTCCGCTGCACCCTACCCTCCGGTGTTCGTCACGGTCGACGCCGTGCTGCGCTGCCAGGACCACGTGCTGCTCATCCGCCGCGCCCACGCCCCCGGCAAGGGCCAGCTGGCCGTGCCGGGCGGCTTCATCGAACAGCGCGAAACGGTCTGGCAGTCCTGCCTGCGCGAGCTGGTGGAAGAAACCCACTGCGACCTGCCCGAAGCCACCATGCGCGCCGCGCTGCAGGCCGTGGCCGTCTTCGACCACCCCGACCGCAGCCAGCGCGGCCGCACGCTCACGCATGCGCACTACTTCGACCTGGGCAACTCGGCGTTCCCCAAGGTCCAGGCGGACGACGATGCGCTGCAGGTGCAGTGGACGCCGCTGTCCGAACTGGCAGGCATGGAAGAGGAGTTCTTCGAGGACCACTTCCACATGCTGGATCACTTTCTGGGTATCACCGACGCGCCGGAACTGGCGGCCTCGGCCTGACCGAATCAGTGTGAGCCGAGCATCGCGGCGACGCCTGTCTGCCAGGCTCAGCCCGGCGGGTGCACACGCATCCAGTCGGTGAACTCCCGCACCGGCATCGGCCGCGCATACAGATAACCCTGGTACTGCGCAATGCCCCGCCCGGCCACCCAGTCGAGCTGTTCCTGGGTCTCCACGCCCTCGGCAACCGCCGTGAGCTTCATCAGTGTCGACAGCGAGACGATCAGCTCGGCCAGCGAGCGGTTGGCGTCGGTGTCCTGGATGAAGGTCTTGTCGATCTTGAGCGTGTGGACCGGGAACCGCTGGAGGTAGGCCAGGTTGGAATAGCCCGTGCCGAAATCATCGAGCGCAATCGTCAGGCCCAGCGCCGACAGCTCGCGCAGCACGTTGAGCACGTGCTGGTCTTCCCCCAGCAGGATGGACTCGGTGATCTCCAGCTCCATGCGCGCGGGGTTCACAGCGGCCTCGCGCAGCACGCTGGTGATGTCGTGCAGCAGGCTGGGCGATGCGAACTGGCGGGGCGACAGGTTGACCGAGACCACCAGGTCCCAGCCCTTCGCAGCCCAGGCCACCTGTTCGCGTGCCGCTTGCGCCAGCACCCACAAGCCCAGCGCGCCGATGAGGCCGGTGGTCTCGCAGGCCGGGATGAAATGCGCGGGCGACACCACGCCCAGGCGCGGGTGGTTCCAGCGCACCAGGGCCTCCACTGCGCGGATGGTGTTGGTGGCCACGTCCACGCGCGGCTGGAAGTACACCTCGAACTCCTCGCGCTCCAGCGCCAGGTGCAGCTCTTTCTCCAGCTCGGTGCGGCTGCGCACCGTCTCGGCCATGTGCCGGTCGAAGTAGGCCAGCGCGTTGCGCCCGCGCTCCTTGGCCGCGTACATGGCCAGGTCGGCGTTGCGCAGCAGGATCTCGATGGACTCGCCGTCCTGCGGGTACAGCGCCACGCCGATGCTGGACGTGACGCGCAGCTGCGCCCCGGCAATGGACAGCGGCGCCGCCATGGCCACGGAGATGCGCTCGTGCAGTGCATCGAGGTCTTCGCGGATGCGCGGCGATGTCAGCAGCACCAGGAACTCGTCGCCACCCCAGCGGGCCAGCACCTCGGTGCCGTGCCGCGTGTGGCGCAAGCGCTGCGACATGGCCACCAGCAGCTCGTCGCCCGCAGCATGGCCCAGGGTGTCGTTCACGTCCTTGAAGTGGTCGAGGTCGATCAGCATCAGCGCAGCTTCGAGCGACTGGGCCTTGGCCTCCTCCACAGCCCGCGCAAAACGCTGCGTGAAGTGGGCCCGGTTGGGCAGGCCGGTGAGCACGTCGTGCAGCGACTGGAAATTGGCGCGCTCTTCGGTGTGCTTGATGGCGCTGATGTCCGCCTCGCTCACCAGCACCGCGTCCTGGCCGGTGACGGCGTCGCTGCAGCGGCGCGCCGACAGCTCGTGCCAGCGGTCGCCCTGCGGCGTGCGCACTGCGAGCGTGAGCGTACCCACGCCGTGCTGCTCCAGGCTGCGCGAGAGCGCGGCAAACACCGCCGCGTTGCCCACGCGCTCCTGCAGGCGCTCGCCGGGGCTGAGCACGGCGGCACGCGCGGCAGGGTTGCGGTACAGCGCCTGGCCGTTGCCGTCGTACAGCGTGATCATCACCGCGGTGTGCAGCAGGGCCTCGACCGAGCGCAGGGACTCCGGCAGGGCCGCGCCCATGGCGTCGGCCTCGCACAGCATGCCCATGCGGCCATCGGGCAGGCGGTGCCCGCCAAAGCGCACATTGAGCGACACCGGCACGCCGCCGGGGTAGATGGTCCACTGCTCGGTGAAGCTCGCGTCGCCCCGCAGCACGAAGTCGCTCTGGTACTGCGCCAGCCGCTGCGCGACCGACTCGGACATATCGTGGCCCATGTCGCGCCCGCACAGCTCGGCCAGCGTGGTGGCCTGCCACACGGCCAGCGCCGCCGCATTGGCCCAGTACACGCACCGGCCGTCGATGTCGAAGAGCCAGACGGGCCGCGACAGCCACTCCAGCGCCGCGCAGCGCAGTCCGCGCTCGGCCAGCTCGGCGTCGGTGGGCAGGCGGTGTTGCGGCAGGCGCGCTGCCGGCAAGGGGGCCGACACGGTCATGCCAGCACGCAGTCCAGCGCCAGGCTGGCGGCCTGCGGGTGCGCAAAGGTCAGCAAGAGACGGGCGGGCATGGTGGTGATGACGGTGGGGTGACAGCAGTGCAGACAGGGTGTGCGCCGGCAGCGCGCTCCGTCCGCGATGCCCTTGGCGCACCCCGGCCGTAGACGCCATGGTTTGCATCTTCGCACAGCCAGAGGGCTTGTCCAGCCAAGTTTTGCCACCCCCGCGACGCCTGCCGGCACCCGCGCAAAACCCTCTCAAGAGACGCGGAACTGCCCCACCGTCTGCGACAGCGCCACCGCCTGCTGGCTCAGGGACTGCGCCGCTGCCAGGGCCTCTTCCACCAGCGCTGCGTTCTGCTGCGTGCCCTGGTCCATCTGCGACACGGCCTGGTTGACCTGCGCGATGCCCGCGCTTTGCTCGGCGCTGGCCGCGCTGATCTCGGCCACCATGGTGGTCACGCTCTTCACGCCGTCGACCACCTCGCGCATCGTGGCACCGGCCTGCTCCACCAGTTGCGTGCCCGCACCCACCTTGGTCACGGAGTCGTCGATCAGGCCCTTGATTTCCTTGGCCGCGGCGGCACTGCGCTGCGCCAGGCTGCGCACTTCGCTGGCTACCACCGCAAAGCCGCGGCCCTGCTCGCCGGCGCGCGCGGCTTCCACCGCGGCGTTCAGCGCCAGGATGTTGGTCTGGAACGCGATGCCGTCGATGACGCTGATGATGTCTACGATCTTGCGCGAGGACTGCTCGATGGAGCCCATGGTGCCCACCACCTGCTGCACCACGTCGCCGCCGCGCACGGCGGTGGCCGAGGCCACACGCGCCAGCTCGTCGGCGCGGCGGGCGTTGGCGGCGTTCTGCTCCACGGTGGAGGTGAGCTCTTCCATCGACGCAGCGGTCTGCTGCAGCGCGCTGGCTTGCGATTCAGTGCGGGACGAGAGGTCGCCGTTGCCTGCCGCGATCTCGGCCGATGCCGTGTTGATCGAGTCGGTGCTGTCGCGCACCTGGGTCACCAGGTGGGCCAGGTTGTCGCGCATGGCGCGGATGGCAAACAGGATGCTGGAGGTGTCACCCGGGCGCGTCTGCACATCCACCGCCAGGTTGCCTTCGGCGATCTGCGTGACCACCTGCGCCGCGTACTGCGGCTCGCCGCCGAGCTGTTGCACCAGGGTGCGGAGCATCTGCCAGGCCATCACCGCCACGATGAGCATCAGCACCGCGCCGATGGACAGCAGGATGGCGGTGTTGCGCCAGAACGCATCCTCGATGTCGTCCACGTAGTCGCCAAAGCCGATGATCCAGTCCCAGGGCTCGAACTTGATGATGGCGTAGAGCTTGTCCACCGGCTCCTTGGCACCGGGGCGCGTGCCCGGCGCGGTCACCGTGCCGATGGTCTTGCCCTGCAGCGCGGCGCGGTAGCGCATGCCGGCTTCCTTGCCGCCCTTTTCGTCGACGATGCCGATGCGCTTGGGGTTGGGGTGCACGTAGTTCACATCGTTGGTGAAGCCGCGCACGAAGAAATACTTGTCCTTGTCGACAAAGCTGCCGATGGTGCGCTCGGCCTCCTTGATCGCGTCCTCGCGGGACAGCGCGCCGCTCTTTTCCTTGTCGTGCGCCTTCTGCGCGGCGGCGTGGGCCAGGATGACCAGGTTGGACAACTGCGCCGTGCGCTCGTTCATCATCGACCGGTACAGCGTGGTCAAGGCCACGGCGGACAGGACCACCAGGCCCAGCAAGGTGGCCGCACACAGCCACAGGATTCGGGTACGCAATTTCATGGGAAACGTCTTCGGGAAAACGGAAAAAGTAACCAGAAGATACAGGGACCGCCCCGTTGATCCCCTCAAGACCGCCAGAAAGTCACGGTCTCTTCATCCCATTGTGGTATGCGCAGATCGGTGTGCAGGCCGCACGGGGGCACGACTTGGCGCCTGCGGGGACCCAGGTGTAACAGCGGGGGACCTGTGGCGCACCCACAACGGGACGGGACGGCCTGCGCTGCCGGCGCAGGCGCTGGTTGGCAGGAAGGCCGCCCCGTGTACCGAGCCCGCGTCCACCCGGCGTTGCGGGCGTCAGGTCCCTGCCCGCTCCAGCATCGCATGCAGCAGCACGTTGCAGCCCGCCGTGATGTGCTCTGGCTTGGCGTCCTCGATCTCGTTGTGGCTGATGCCGTCCTTGCAGGGGATGAAGATCATGCCGCTGGGCGCGAGCTTGGCCATGTACACGGCATCGTGCCCCGCGCCCGACACGGCGGGCATGTGGCTGTAGCCCAGCCTGGCGGTGGCGCGGGCCACGGCCTCCACGCATTCGGCGTGAAAGGCCTGCGCGGGGTAGCTGGACACCATCTCGATGTGCACCTGCACGCCGTGCTCCTGCGCCACCTGCTCGGCGCGGGCCTTCACTTCGGCGGCCATCCGGTCCACGAGTTCGTCGGTGCTGTTGCGCAGGTCGATGCTGAACTTGACCCGGCCGGGAATGACGTTGCGGCTGTTGGGAAACACCTGCACCATGCCCACGGTGCCGCGGCCGTGCGGCGGGTGGCGGTGGGCCGCGGCCACCACGTCCTGCATGATGTGCGTGGCGGCGAGCAAAGCGTCCTTGCGCAGCGCCATGGGCGTGGGGCCCGCGTGGGCTTCCATGCCGGTGACGGTGCAGTCGAACCAGCGGATGCCCAGCACGCCGCTGACTACGCCGATGGTCTTGTCGTTGTCTTCCAGCACCGGGCCCTGCTCGATGTGGGTCTCGAAGTACGCACCGATGGGGTGGTCGCCCGGCTCCTGCTCGCCGACGTAGCCGATGCGTTCCAGCTCGCCCTTCACCGTCTTGCCCTCGGTGTCGGTGGCGGCGTAGGCGTGCTCCAGCGTGAAGGCCTTGGCGAACACGCCCGATCCCATCATCACCGGCACGAAGCGGCTGCCTTCTTCGTTGGTCCAGAAGGCCACCTCGATCGGTGCCTCGGTCTCGATGCCGTGGTCGTTGAGCGTGCGCACCACCTCGATGCCGGCCAGCACGCCATAGTTGCCGTCGAACTTGCCGCCCGTGGGCTGGGTGTCGATGTGGCTGCCGGTCATGATGGGCGGCAAGCTGTTGTTGCGCCCGGGGCGGCGCATGAAGCCGTTGCCGATCTTGTCGATGGTGACGCTCATGCCGGCCTCGCGCGCCCAGCGGGTGACGAGGTCGCGGCCCTGCTTGTCCAGGTCGGTGAGCGTGAGGCGGCACACGCCGCCCTTGGGCGTGGCGCCGATCTGCGCCAGCTCCATGAGCGATGCCCACAGGCGGTCGCCGTTGATGCGCAGGTTCTCGATGTCGGGTTTGACTTTGGTGTCCATGGTGTTCTCCAAGGGATGTCTGAAT
Source organism: Acidovorax sp. Leaf191 (assembly GCF_001424425.1). Lineage (GTDB taxonomy): Bacteria > Pseudomonadota > Gammaproteobacteria > Burkholderiales > Burkholderiaceae_C > Acidovorax. Next base: position 219,261 of record NZ_LMPT01000012.1, on the reverse strand, counting down.
CGCCGGTTCACTCAGTACCGTTCGGGCTGAGCCTGTCGAAGCCGGGGCTGGTGACGGCCTTTGACAGGCTCAGGCTGAACGGGCTGTGAAAGTGCAAAGCCGGATGGAATGCTTCCATAGCGCCCGCGTCAGCCGCGCGCCACTGCCGTGGGCGCAAGCTCCTGCGCACGCTTTTGAACAGCGTGGAAGTTGGGGCCGAACGCGGGGCGCTTGATGTAGCGGCCCGTACCCGCCTCCGCACGCAAGTCGCCATTGGCAAACACCACACGGCCCTGGCTCACGGTGTGGGTGGGGATGCCGCGCACGGTGCGGCCCTCGAAGATGTTGAAGTCGCCCTTGCTGAACTGCGTCTTGGCCGAGAAGGTCTTCGTCCCCTCCGGGTCCCACAGCACGAGGTCGGCGTCGGCGCCCTCGCCGATGAAGCCTTTGCGCGGATAGATGTTGAACAGCTTGGCCGTGTTGGCCGAGGTGATGGCCACGAACTCGCTGGGTGTGAGGCGGCCGGTGTTGACGCCGCCGTCCCAGATGGCGGCCATGCGCTCTTCGACGCCGCCGGTGCCGTTGGGGATCTTGGCGAAGTTCTCCTGGCCCATGGCCTTTTGCGCGGCGCAGAAGGTGCAGTGGTCGGTGGCGGTGGTGTGCAGCTGGCCGGACTGCAGGCCGCGCCACAGCGCCTCCTGGTGGATCTTGGGGCGAAACGGCGGGCTCATCACATACGCGGCGGCCTTGGCGAAGTCGGGGTCGCGGTAGACGCTGTCGTCCACCAGCAGGTGCCCGGCCAGCACCTCGCCGTACACGCGCTGGCCGCGCGCGCGGGCGCGGGCGATGGCGTCGGCCGACTCCATGCAGCTCACGTGCACCACGTAGATGGGCACGCCCAGCACATCGGCAATCGCGATGGCGCGGTTCGCGGCTTCGGCCTCGACCATGGGCGGGCGCGACAGCGGGTGGCCCTCGGGGCCGGTGATGCCCATCTTGGCGACCTCCTGTTGCAGCAGGTACACCAGTTCGCCGTTTTCGGCATGCACCGTGGGCATGGCGCCCAGCTCCAGCGCGCGCTTGAAGCTGTTCACCAGGGTTTCGTCGTCGCACATGATGGCGTTCTTGTAGGCCATGAAGTGCTTGAAGCTGTTCACGCCTTCGTCGTGCACCAGCGTGCCCATGTCGGCGCGCACCTGCTCGCTCCACCAGGTGATGGCGACGTGAAACGAATAGTCGGCCGCCGACTTTTCGGCCCAGCCGCGCCACTTGCGGTAGGCGTCCAGGATGGGCTCCTGCGGGTCGGGAATCACGAAGTCGATGATGCTCGTGGTGCCGCCCGCCAGCGCTGCCGCCGTGCCGGTGAAGAAGTCGTCCATGGTGACCGTGCCCATGAAGGGCAGCTGCATGTGCGTGTGCGGGTCGATCCCGCCGGGCAGCACGTACTGGCCGCTGGCGTCCAGCGTCTGCGCGCCGGCCGGGGCCTGCGCCGCCGCACCCTCGCCCACGGCCACGATGCGGCCATCGACGCAGAGGACATCGGCCTGTTGTTCACGGTCGGCGTTGACCACGGTTCCACCGCGGATCAGGAGGGCTTGGGTCATGGAGATCTCCTTCAGGGATGCAGATCAAAAAAAGCAGGCCCGGCACCGGCACCACGGCCGGGCGGGGTCCCAGGTCACTTCTTCTTGGCGGTCAGGTAGTAGTAGGTGCCGGCCACGGCCAGGCTGAAGAACCAGCCCGAGTCGAACAGCGTGAGCCAGATGGCAGGCATGCCCGCCTTGTCCACCACGCCGGACACCGCCAGGTAGCCCGGCAGGCAGGGCAGCACGCCCAGGGCGAAGGCGATGAGCGCATGCAGGTTCCAGCCGTTGCTGTACTCGTAGTCGCCGCCGCGCCGGTACAGGTCGTCCACTTTCAGCACGCTCTTGCGCACCAGGTAGTAGTCCACCAGCAGGATGCCGGCAATGGCGCCCAGCAGCGTGCCGTAGCCGCCCAGCCAGGTGAAGAGGTAGCCGCCCGATGTGGCGAGGATCTTCCAGGGCATGAACACGAGCCCGATCAGCGCAGCGATGACGCCGCCCATGCGAAAGCTGATCTTGGACGGTGCGATCTGGCTGAAGTCGTACGACGGCGACACCAGGTTGGCGGCCACGTTGGTCGTCAGGTTGGCCAGCAGGATCACCAGCAGGCCCAGGCCCGCCGCCACGCTGCCCATCTGGGTCAGCAGGCCATCAGGGAACAGCTGCGCCTTGCCATACAGGATGGCCGATGCCGAAAAGCCGATGACGCCCACCATGGAGAACAGCGCCATGGGCAGCGGCAGTCCGATGGCCTGGCCCATGACCTGGTCCTTCTGCGACTTGGCAAAGCGCGTGAAGTCCGGGATGTTGAGCGCCAGCGTGGCCCAGAAGCCGACCAGCCCCGTGAGGGCCGCCCAGGTCTTGGGCCCGCCTTCCACCACCTTGGCGGGCAGGTTGAAGAGCTGGCCCGACGGCACCTTCATAACCAGCACCACCACGAACAGGATAGATGCGCCGATCATCAGCGGCGCGGCGATGACCTCCAGAAGGCGGATGGATTCCGGCCCCTTCCAGATGAAGTAGATGTGCACGGCCCAGAACGCGAGGAAGCACATGAACTGCGAGGTGCTGATGGTCTCGCCCTGGGCGGGCCCCGCGAGGTTCATGCCCACGATGTTCAGGAAGCCGTGGAGCGCCAGCGCACCGAAGTAGCAGTTGATGGAGAACCAGCCGCACGCCACCAGGCCGCGCAGCACGGCCGGCAGGTTGGCCCCCTTCACGCCGAACGACGCACGCGCAAGCACCGGGAACGGCACGCCATACTTGGGCCCCACCCGGCCGATGAGCACCATCGGTATCAGCACGATGCAGTTGGCCAGGAACACGAGCCACACGGCCATCTGCCAGGTGAAGCCCTGGTCGAGCATGGAGCTGGCCATCGTGTACGTGGGCACGCACACCACCATGCCCACCCAGAGCGCGGCGAAGTCTTTCCAGGTCCAGTGCCGCTGCGCCGCGGTGGTGGGGAGCAGATCTTCATTGGCGAGCGAATTGGATGCTCCGCCGGGCAGGTGCCCTGCCACATGGGCAGCGCTGCCGGTACTGTTGGTCATGCCTGTACTCCTGTCAAAGACGTCGTGGGGGTGGAACACAACCCGCTGCCTGGTCCGGCGTTCTCACGCTGGCAGATGGCGGGCCAAGGGATGCCAGCGATGTTGAGGGCTACGCAAAAAATGCACCAGATGCAGTGCAGCATGCGAGCCCCGTCAACACCCTGCCAACGCACAGGGACTGCTCTGCAGGCCCTGTGGCGAATGCACACGGAAAGCGGTCCATCACACTGCCGCCGCCACCCGCTGGGGGTTGTTCGGGTGCGTGGTCCAGTTGGCGTATTCGCCGGTCACCGGCTTGCCGGTGCGCGCATCGACCTCGCCGGGCTCCAGGGCGCGCATGGTGATGCACTCGGGCACGGGGCAGATCGACACGCACAGGTTGCAGCCCACGCACTCGGCCTCGTTGATCTCGAACTTGCGCACGCCGCCGTCCTTGGTGAAGGTGATGGCCTGGTGCGAGGTGTCTTCGCACACCACATGGCAGCGGCCGCACTGGATGCAGGCATCCTGGTTGATCACGGCCTTTTCGATGTGGTTGAGGTTCAGGTTCTTCCAGTCCCGCACCGTGGGCACGGCCTGGCCCTTGAAGTCGTCGAGCGTGGCGTAGCCGTGATCGTCCATGAAGTTGGACAGCCCGTCGCACATGTCCTGCACGATCTTGAAGCCGTACACCATGGCCGCCGTGCACACCTGCACCGTGCCGCAGCCCAGGGCGATGTACTCGGCCGCGTCGCGCCAGGTGGTGATGCCGCCGATGCCACTGATGGGCAGGCCCGCGGTCTGCGCGTCGCGCGCGATCTCGGCCACCATGTTGAGCGCGATGGGCTTGACGGCCGGGCCGCAGTAGCCGCCGTGCGACCCCCAGCCGTCGGTGCTGGGGCTCATGACCATGCGGTCCAGGTCCACGCCCATGACGGAGTTGATGGTGTTGATGAGCGACACCGCATCCGCCCCGCCCGCCTTGGCCGCCCGCGCAGGGTGCCGCACGTCGGTGATGTTCGGCGTGAGCTTCACGATCACGGGCAGGCGGCTGTAATGCTTGCACCAGGCCGTCACCATCTGGATGTATTCGGGCACCTGGCCCACGGCCGCGCCCATGCCGCGTTCGCTCATGCCGTGGGGGCAGCCGAAGTTGAGCTCGATGCCGTCGGCGCCGGTGTCTTCCACCAGGGGCAAAATGCTCTTCCAGCTCTGCTCTTCGCAGGGCACCATGAGCGAGACGATCATGGCCCGGTCGGGCCAGTTGCGCTTGACGCGCTTGATCTCCTCCAGATTGGTGTGCAGCGGCCGGTCGGTGATGAGCTCGATGTTGTTCAGCCCGATCACGCGGCGGTCCTGCGACAGGAGCGTGGAGTAGCGTGGCCCGTTCACGTTGACGACCGCCGGGTCCTCGCCCAGCGTCTTCCAGACCACGCCGCCCCAGCCTGCCTCGAAGGCGCGGGTGACGTTGATCTCCTTGTCGGTCGGTGGGGCGGAGGCCAGCCAGAAGGGGTTGGGGCTCTGGATGCCCAGGAAATTGCTGCGGATGTCTGCCATGGATGTGCTCCCGTCAATTGCAGTCAGGTTGTGCGGTCAGGATGTGCCGACGATGCCGTCAGGCCACGAGCGCCACCGGCACGCTCATCGCTTCATGGATGGAGATGGCGGCCAGCTTGCCGTGCTCCACCGCCTCCACCGTCAGGTCACGCCCGCCGGCGCGGCAGTCGCCCCCGGCCCACACGCGTGCCAGGCTGGTGCGGCCTGCAGCGTCGGTCGCGATGCGCCCGCCCTCCAGCGCCATCGCCTTGCCCGCGGGCTCCGCCACATAGGTCTGGCCGATGGCCTTGAGCACCATGTCCGCCGCGAGCGTGAAGGTCTCGCCGGTGTTCACCAGCTTGCCCGCCGCATCGAGCGCCGTGGCCGCAAAGCGCACGCCCGTCACGGCGCCGCCTTCGCACAGCACCTCCTGCGGCGCCGCCCAGTGGCGGATGGTCACGCCGTTCGTCTGCGCCCACTGCTGCTCTACCTTCGACGCCGACATGGCGTCTGCTCCCCGGCGGTAGACGATGGTCACCTCTTCGGCGCCCAGCTTGCGGGACTGCACGGCGGCGTCCACCGCCGTCATGCCGCCGCCGATCACCACCACGCGGCGGCCCACCGGCAGGGTGGACAGGTCGCTGCTCTGGCGCAGCTCGGCGATGAAGTCGACGGCATTGCGCACGCCAGACGCCGTGGGCTCCGCCACGCCCAGCGCATTCACGCCCTGCAGCCCGAGGCCCAGGAAGACCGCATCGTGGCTGGCCAGCAGGCCGTCGAGCGTGATGTCGCGGCCCAGCTGCTGGCTGGTGCGCACCTCGATGCCACCCACCGACAGCAGCCACTCCACCTCCTTCTGCGCGAAGTTGTCCGTGGTCTTGTAGCTCGCCAGGCCGTATTCATTGAGCCCGCCCAGCTTGGGGCGCGCGTCGAACAGCACCACGTCGTGCCCGCGCAGCGCCAGCCCGTGGGCGCAGGCCAGGCCCGCAGGTCCCGCACCCACGACGGCCACGCGGCGGCCGGTGGGCGCGGCGCGCTGGAACATGGGCGCGCCGGGGTTGGCGAAGAAGGCGTCGGTCGCGTAGCGCTGCAGCGCGCCGATCTCCACCGGCTTGTCCTCGTTGGTGTTGCGCACGCAGGCCTGCTCGCACAGCACCTCGGTGGGGCAGACCCGGGCGCACATGCCGCCGAGCGGATTGGCCTCCAGGATGGCGCGCGCCGCGCCCCGGTTGTTGTCCTGCGCGATGCGGTGGATGAACGACGGGATGTCGATGCCCGTGGGGCAAGCGGTGGCGCAGGGCGCGTCGTGGCAGTAGTAGCAGCGCTCGGCCTCGATGAGGGCCTGCGGCCGGGTCAACGGCGGGTGGGCGTCGCTGAAGTTGACGGCGTAGTCGGCCAGGTTCAGGCGTGCGGCATGAATGCCGCAGGCACGGCTTGCGGGTGTGTCCATCAGATGTCCTCCGAAAGGTGCGGGGTGGTTGTGCAGGCCGGGCCCTTGCTCGCTGGTTCGGCCGGGGTGGGCGCGGGCGCCCGGTGCAGGTGGCGCGCGCCGCTGCCGGGGCGGCGGCGGGCAGCCAATGCGGCGCCAGCGTGGGTGCTTGCGCCCGCAGACTTCGGAGGTTTCATCGTGGTCCTCGCTGTGGGGGTGCAGGTGCCCACGGCTTGGTGTGCCGCGGTGCCCTGCGTTGTGGGCCAATTTACCAACCCGTAAAACTTTACCAATTGGTAAAATCCCTAGAGCAAACGCCATGCCAGCCAAATGCCAGTTTCCAGGCCCCGGCTTGTTCCACAATGGTGCAATGACCGACGCCCGCCAGTCCCCGGCTGCCCCCGCCCCCCGCCCTGCCAAACGCCCCCGCGCACCCGCCGCTGCGGTGGCCACCACCGCCGACGACACCGGCCCCCGCGCCCCCAAGGCCTCGCGCCTGCGCAAGGAGCAGGGCATCCTGGCCGAGGCGGAGAACCACTTCGCGCAGTTCGGCTTCGAAGGCGCGTCGCTCGAGAGCATTGCCGCGGCCATCGGCATCAGCCGCCACAACCTGCTGTATTACTTTCCGAGCAAGGAGGCGCTGTACCAGCGCGTGCTCGACGACGTGCTCACCCAGTGGCTCGAAGGCATGGAGGCCCTGTCGCACAGCGATGACCCCCAGCAGGCCCTGCGCCGCTACATCCGCGCCAAGCTGCAGTACTCGCGCATGCGCCCCCAGGGTGCCAAGGTGTTCACCAAAGAGGTGATTGCCGGTGCACCACGCTATGGCACCGCCATCGCAGAACGCGTGGGCCCGCTGCTCAAGACCGAGGTGCGCACCTTCGAACGCTGGGCGCGCGAGGGCCGCATCGCCAAGGTCAACTTCACGCACCTGATGTTCATCATCTGGTCGGTCACGCAGGCCTATGCGGAACAGGAGGCGCAGTTCGCCCTGCTGCTGGGCAAGCCCGCGCTGACCGAGCGCGACTACAACAATGCCGAGGAGCTGATCGTGCGCATGGTGCTGAGTGCGCTGGGGCCCGGCGCCACCGCCTGATGCACCCCAGGCGCTGCGGCCGGGCATCTACGCAGCCAAACACCGCATTTGCTATTAAATTTATAGCTTGTTGCGCTTTCCAGATGCGCGGTAGCGGCCTTTTTTATCTGAAAATTTGATCTGCTCACGCCTGGCGCTGCTGCCACAGCACATCCAGTACGTGCTGCGTGGCGCGCTCCAACGGGCCTGCGCGGTGGGCGATGCCCAGCGGCCGCCACAGCGCGGGGCGCAGCGGCAGCATGCGGATGCGCGGGTCGAGTGGCGTGGAGGATGTGGCCTCGTGCGGCAGCAGCGTGGCGCCGTAGCCTGCGGCCACCAGGCTCTTGATGGCGTCGTTGTAGTTGAGCTGGATGCGCGCCTTGGGGTGCGCGCCCGCCAGCGCAAACCATTCCGCCGTCAGCCGCGACAGGCTGGTGCCCACATCGTTGAGGATGAGCGGCTGCCCCGCCAGCCACTTCGGCGTGGCGCGCTGCGGCGCTGGCCAGGCGGACGGCACGAACGCCATCACCGGATCGCGCCGCCAGGGCTGCACCTTCACGCCCTGCACGGTGGCCTGCGGCAACGCCACCAGGCCCACATCCAGCGACCCGCCGGCCAGGCGCGCCATGGTGTCCTGCGTGGTGAGCACGGCCACCTGCACGTCGATGCCAGGGTGGTTCTGCCCCAGCACCTCCAGCGCCTGGGGCAGCAGGTGGGCAATGGCACCGGTGGAGGCCCCCAGCCGCACGCGGCCCGCGAGCCCCTGCACCTGGCGCTGCACCACATCGAGCGCCTCGTCCGCATCGGCCAGCAGCCGCCGCGCGCGCTCGATCAGCGCGTCGCCCACGCCCGAGGGAGTGACCTCGCCGCGCTTGCGCACCAGCAGCGGCGCGCCGAACAGCGCCTCCAGGTCGGCGATGTGCAGGCTCACCGTGGGCGCCGCCAGGTGCAGCACCCGCGCGGCTTCGGCAAACGAGCCCAGGTCTGCGATGGTGACCAGCGTGCGCAGCCGGTCGAGGTTGAGTTCGCGCATGACGTTCAGTAAATCTGATGCTGATGTTTGTGAAATTCAACTTTTCAAATTCTAGGGCGCGGCCGAAGATTCGTCATTCCTTCGTTTTTTCTTCAGCCATTCCATTCATCAGGAGCACCGCATGAGCGCACCCTTGGTTTTCATCGACGGCGATCAGGGCACGACCGGCCTGCAGATCCACGAACGCCTGCACGGCCGCAGCGACCTGCGCCTGCTCACGCTGCCCGAGGCCGACCGCAAGAACCCTGCGCGCCGCGCAGAAGCGATCAATGCCTGCGACATCGCCGTGCTGTGCCTGCCCGACGGGCCTGCGCGCGAAGCGGCGGCGTCCGTGGTGAACCCCGCCGTGCGCGTGATCGACGCCAGCTCGGCCCACCGCACCGATGCGGACTGGGTCTACGGCTTGCCTGAAATGAGCGCCGCGCAGTCCGCCCGCATCGCCTCGGCACACCGCGTGACCAACCCCGGCTGCTACCCCACGGGCGCCATCGCGCTGCTGCTGCCGCTGGTGCGGGCAGGCCTGGTGCCTGCGGACCATCCGCTGGCCATCCATGCCGTGTCGGGCTACTCCGGCGGCGGCCGCGCGCGGGTGGACGAGCACGAAGGCGCGGGCGCGTCGCAAGCCCCCGCGTTCCAGGTGTACGGCCTGGGGCTGGCCCACAAGCACACGCCCGAGATCGAGAAACACGCGGGCCTCATGCAGCGGCCTTTCTTCCTGCCGGCCTACGGCTCGTTCCGCCAGGGCATCGTGCTGACCATTCCGTTAATGCTGCGGCAACTGCCTGCAAGCGTGACTGCCGACCGGCTGCACGCCTGCCTGCAGCAGCACTACGACGGCGCGGCGCATGTCGAGGTGGTGTCGCTGCAGGATGCGCAGGCAGCGCAGCACCTGGACCCCCAGGTGCTCAACGGCACCAACCAGTTGCGGCTCTCCGTGTTTGCCAATCCGCAGCACGGCCAGGTGCTGCTGAGCGCGGTGTTCGACAACCTCGGCAAGGGCGCGTCGGGCGCTGCCGTGCAGAACCTGGACCTGATGCTGCAGCACGCCGCCTAGCGGCCATCTGCGCCGGGTGCGCGGGTCGCGCCGGGCGCGCCAGACCACGGGTCGCGCTGCGGCGGTGGAAGCGCGCCCCACACAGCGCCGCGTGCACACAGATCCCGGCCGCTGGCAAGCCGCGCCGCAGAGGCCCCGCACAGATGCAAGGGCTTGGCCCCGCAGTGCGGCGGGCGTTCCTAGAATCGGCCGCTTCTCCAGCTTTGCAACGGACCCGCACCATGATCCAGTGGACCGCCACCACCACCAGCTACGCCCTGCTGGGTCTGGCCATCGTGGCCGAAGTGCTGGGCACCAGCGCGCTGAAGGCGTCCGACGGCTTCACACGGCTGGTTCCCAGCGCGGTCACCGCCGTGTGCTACGCAGTGTCCTTCTACCTGCTGTCGCTCACGCTCAAGACCCTGCCCATCGGCATTGCCTACGCCATCTGGTCGGCGGTGGGCATCGTGTTGATCTCGACCGTGGGCTGGCTCTACTACGGCCAGCGGCTGGACGCGCCCGCCATTGCCGGGCTGGGGCTCATCGTGGCCGGCGTGGTGGTGGTGAACCTGTTGTCCAAGACCACGGGGCATTGACGCTCGCTCGTTGCACCGCCCACGCCACTGCCCAGCCACCACTACAGCCCCGTTCCATGAACACAGCATCCACTCCACTCACCGGCACCAGCGGTACGGTCCTCGTGCAAGAGCAACAGATCACCCGCGCCGACCTGCTGGTGATGCTGGCGGACACCCCGGCGCAGCGCCTGCACTTCGAGCACTGCGACTTCGACGGCGCCGACCTCTCGGGCCTGGCATTGCAGGGCGCGCAGTTCACAGGCTGCAGCCTGGCCGAGACCTCGCTGGCACGCGCCCAACTGGGCGACACGCGGTGGCTCGGCTGCAGGGCCCGGCAGGCAAGCTTTCATCTCGCGCACCTGACCGACGCGCGCTTTCACCACTGTGACCTGAACAACACGCTCTGGACCAAGGCCACGCTGGCGTCGGCCTTGTTCGCCGAGGTCAAGCTGACCGGCGCGCAGTTCCATGAAGCGCAGACGCTGGGCCTGAGCTTTCACGACACGCTGCTGGTGGGCGCGGACCTGCGGGGTATTTCGTTTCGCAAGCAGACCATCGAACAACTGGACATGTCCGACGCCGACGTGTCGGGCTGCGACTTCCGCGATGCGGTGTTCGAAGGTGGCAGCCTGCGCGATGCCCATCTCAAGAACGCCCGCTTCGAAGGCGCCGACCTGCGGTCGGTGGACCTGGGCGGGCTGCGGCTGGCCCAGCTGGCGCAATCCTTCAAGGGCGCGATCCTCTCCACCGACCAGGCGGCCGCGCTGGTCAGCGGGCTGGGCATCCGCGTGATGTAGCAGCCCAGCCGGCGCCGCGGGCCGCCGGCATGCGCACGCCGTGCTCAGCCGCGCGGCTTGTACGCCGTGACGTCGATCTCCACCTTGGCGTCGATCATGAGCCGCGACTCCACCGTGGAGCGCGCGGGCCGGTGCTCGCCAAAACACTCCATGTACACGCGGTTGAAGCTGCCGAAGTCGCGCGCGTCGGCCAGCCACACGCTGACCTTGGCCACGTCGGCCAGCGTGCAGTCGGCCAGCGCCAGCGCCTGCGTGAGGCGCAGGAACACCTGGCGCGTCTGCGCCTCGATGCCCCCCGTGATGACCTGGCCCTGGTCATCGGTGGGCACCTGGCCCGACACAAAAACGAAGTCCCCGGCGCGCGTGGCGGGGGACAGCGGACGGGCCTGCCGGTCGGAGGCAAGCGGGGACTGACCGAGGGTTTCTACTGGCATTGAAAGTGCTCCTTTGAGTAAAGATATTACATACAAAACGCCTATCAAGCACATATCGAGCGGATTTCTGGCATCGAAAGTGCTTATCAATGTAATCCTATTACTTAGAGGTGCACGATGCAAACTTCTGGAACCAATGTGGTGCGACCCTGGCTGACGCTGCGCCACCAGGCCGCGCGGCGCGGGCTGCTGGGTGCGCTGGCAGTGGCCGCGCTGTGGGGAATGGGTACTGGCACCGGCTGGGCCCAGGCGGCCCCTGCACCGGCCAAGGGCGGCGCCGCCAACCTGGCCATGGTGGGCGAGCCCCAGGGCCTGGACCCGATGGTGAGCACCGCCGACCTGGTGGGCACCATCATGCAGCACGTGTACGAGCCGCTCTACACCTTCGACGCCAACTGGAGCATTGCGCCCATGCTGGCCGAGGGCATGCCCACCGTCTCCAAGGACGGCCTCACCTACACCATCGCCCTGCGCAAGGGCGTGAAGTTCCACAACGGCCGCGAGATGACGGCCGAGGACGTGGTGGCCTCGCTGCAGCGCTGGATGGAGCTCTCGCCGCGGGGCAAGGCCGTGGGCAAGGAAGTGGCATCACTGGCCGTCAAGGGCACGCACGGCGTGGAGCTCAAGCTCAAGAACCCCTATGCGCCGCTGCTGGCCCAGCTGGCGCTGCCCAGCGGCATGGCGGCCATCCTGGCCAAGGAAAGCATCGCGCCGCAGCTCAAGGAGTTCATCGGCACCGGGCCCTACAAGTTCAAGGAACGCCGGCCGGACCAGTTCACCGTGCTGGTGCGCTTTGACGACTACGCCGCCCGCAAGGAAGCGCCCAGCGGCTACGCGGGCCGCCGCGAAGCGCTGCTCGATGAGCTGCGCTTCGTGCCCGTGCCCAGCGCCAACACCCGGGTCGAAGGCGCTTTGTCCGGCCAGTTCCACTATGCCGACCTGCTGCCGGTCGAAGCCATCGGCCGTGTGGAAAAAGGTGCGCCCGCCGTGGTGCCCATCGTGACCAAGAACTTCGGCTTTCCGTACATCGTGTTCAACACCAAGGAAGGTGTGCTGGCATCGCAGCCCCTGCGCCGCGCGGTGCAGACCGCGGTGGGCACGGGTGAGCTGATGGCCGCAGGCTTTGGCGATAACCGCTTCTTCATGGTGGAGCCCAACTTCTTCCCCAAGGGCACGCCCTACTACTCGGACGCGGGCGCCAAGCTGTACAACGAGCGCAACCCCCAGGCCGCCAGGGAGCTGGCCGCCAAGGCGGGCTACAACAACAGCCAGCCGGTGCGCATCATGGCCAGCCGGCAGTACGAGTTCCACTACAACATGGCGCTGGTGATGTCCGAGCAGCTCAAGAAGGCGGGCTTCAAGACCGACCTGCAGGTGGTGGACTGGGCCACCCTGGTGCAGCGCCGCAACGACGCCAAGCTGTGGGACGTGTACTTCACGCATTCGGGCCTGTTCCCAGAACCCATGCTGTCGCCACCCCAACTGGGCGACGGCGCACCGGGCTGGTGGGAGTCCGACGCCAAGAAGTCGACCCTGGCCGCGTTCAACCAGGAGACCGATCCGGCCAAGCGCGGTGCGCTGTGGGGCAAGGTGCAGCAGGTGGTGTACGACGAGGTGCCATTCATCGAGGTGGGCAAGTTCAACGGCCTGTCGGCGCGATCGGCCAAGCTGTCGGGCTACACGCCGGCGGTCTGGCCGTTCTTCTGGAACACATGGATGAAGTAACCCCCCGAAGCGCCTGCGGCGCCTCCCCCGAGGGGGCGCCTCCGGTGGCCCGGCAAAGCCGGTTCCACGGTGGCACTGGCTTGGACCGGGGGTGTGGTGCGAGTGGGGACTTTTTAAGAGACAAGCAAGCATGCGATTTCTATTGAAGCGGCTGGGTGGGGCGGCGGTGGTACTGGCGCTGGTGGCGGTGCTGGTGTTCTGCCTCACGCGGCTGGCCTCGGGCGACCCGGTGGCGCTGCTGCTGGGCGACCAGGCTACTGCCGCCGACATTGCGCAGGCGCGCGCCCAGTACGGGCTGGACAAGCCCTTGCCCACGCAGTTCGTGCTGTGGGTGGGTGAGCTGCTGCAGGGCAACCTGGGGCAGTCGCTCTTCCTGCAGCGGCCCGTGGCGCAGGCGCTGCTGGAGCGGGCCGAGCCCACGTTGTTCCTTGCGCTGTTCGCGGTGGGCATCGCGGCGCTGGTGGGCATTCCGTGCGGCATGGCCGCGGCCATCTGGCGCGGCAGCGCGGCCGACCAGGCCGTGAGCGGCGTGGCCATGCTGGGCGCGAGCGTGCCCAGCTTCTGGCTGGGCCTGATCCTCATCCAGCTGTTCGCGGTCAAGCTGGGGTGGTTTCCGGCATCGGGCTATGGCGACCCCAGCGCCACGCTGGGCGAGCGGCTGTCGCACCTGCTGCTGCCCGCGCTGGTGCTGGGCCTGCTCAACTCGGCGCTGATCATCCGCTTCACCCGCGCATCCATGCTCGACATCCTGGGCGAGGACTACGTGCGCACCGCACGCGCCAAGGGGCTGGACGAGGGCACCATCATGGTCAAGCACGTGCTGCGCAATGCGCTCGTGCCCATCGTCACTGTGCTGGGCCTGACCATGGCGCTGATGATCGGCGGCACCGTGGTGACCGAGACCGTGTTCAACCTGCCCGGCGTGGGCAACCTGGTGGTGCGGGCGGTGCTGCGGCGCGACTACCCGGTCATCCAGGGCACGCTGCTGGTCATCGCGGCCATCTACGTGTTCATCAACCTCGCCATCGACTTCATCTACACGCTGGTGGACCCGCGCATCCGGCTGGAGGCACCATGAACGGCCACGTCTCTTCGGCATCTTCGCCCTCCTCCCCTTCTTCCTGGCAGCGCTTTGCGGCCGTGCTGCGCCGGCTGTTCGCGCGCAAGGTGGTGATGGCCTCGGCCATCGCGCTGGCGCTGGTGGTGGGCATCGCCGCTGTGTATCCCGCCCTCTCGGACGCCGACCCCAATGCGCTGTCCATCAGCGAGCGGCTGCGCGCGCCGTCGGCCACGCACTGGGCGGGCACCGACGAGCTGGGGCGCGACGTGATGCTGCGCATCGTGCACGGCGCGCGCTACTCGCTGCTCATCGGCTTCGTGACGGCGGCAGGCGCCGTGCTGCTGGGTACGCTGCTGGGCATGTTCGCGGGGTTCTTCCGGCGGCTGGATGCGCCGCTGATGCGGGTGGTGGACGCCATGATGTCCTTCCCCGACATCCTGCTGGGCATCGCGCTGGTGTCCATCCTGGGGGTGTCGCTGTGGAACGTGATGCTCGCCCTCGTCATCGTCTACACGCCGCGCGTGGCCCGCGTGGTGCGCGCCACCACGCTGGTGCTGCGCGAGCTGCTGTTCGTGGACGCAGCGCGCGCCCTGGGCGTGCGCACCCCGAAGATCCTGCTCAAGCACATCCTGCCCAACCTGATGTCGCCCATCCTGGTGCAGGTGACCTTCATCTTCGCCTACGCCATCCTGGCCGAGGCCGGGCTGTCCTTCCTGGGCGTGGGCGTGCCACCCGACATCCCCACCTGGGGCACCATGATCGCCGGCAGCCTGGACTATGCGGACAAGGCGTTCTGGACCATCTTCGCGCCCGGCATCGCCATCGTTCTCACCGCGCTGTCGCTGCAGATGCTGGGCGACGGCGTGCGCGACCTGCTCGACCCCAAACTGAAGAAGACCGTATGAGTGCCGCACCTTTGACCGACCCCGCCGCGGCCCGCCTGGAAGTGCAGGGCCTCTCGACCTCGTTCGCCACCGACGGAGGCCGCATCCAGAGCGTGGCCGACGTGTCGTTCACCATCCACCCCGGCGAGACGCTGGCACTGGTGGGAGAGTCCGGCTCGGGCAAGTCCGTCACCAGCCTGTCGCTGATGGGCCTGCATGCGCGCACCTCGCAGGCCGAGGTCAGCGGCCAGGCCTGGTTCGTGCAGCGCGACGGCCGCCGCGTGGACCTGCTGGCCCTGAAAGAGGCCGACAAGCGCGCCCTGCGCGGCAACGAGCTGGCCATGATCTTCCAGGAGCCCATGACCAGCCTGAACCCGGTGCTCACGGTGGGCGAGCAGATCGCCGAGTCCGCCCGCCTGCACCTGAAGATGGACCGCCGCACCGCGCATGCCCACGCCCGGCACATGCTGGAGCTGGTGGAGATACCGGCCGCCGCCCAGCGCGTGAACGAGTACCCGCACCAGCTGTCTGGCGGCATGCGCCAGCGCGTGATGATCGCACTGGCCATGGCCTGCAACCCCACGCTGCTGATCGCCGACGAACCCACCACGGCGCTCGATGTGACCATCCAGGCGCAGATCCTCGCGCTGATGGGCCGTCTGCAGAAGGAGACCGGCATGAGCATGCTGTTCGTCACGCACAACCTGGGCGTGGTGGCGCAGTACGCCGACGCCGTGGCGGTGATGTACGCCGGCCGCATCGTCGAATCGGCCCGCGTGCACGACCTGTTCGCGCGGCCCGAGCACCCCTACACGCGCGGCCTGCTGGCCTGCCTGCCCGGTGTGGCACGGCAGCAGGGCGGCGCAGCGGCCGCCCCCGGGCGCCGCAAGCTGGTGGCCATACCGGGCCAGGTGTCGAGCCCGCTGGCACCGCCCCCGGGCTGTGCCTTTGCACCACGCTGCGCCCGCAAGCTGGCCGCCTGCGACGCGCAGATGCCGCCGCTGGAAGCCACCGGCGCGCGCCGCATGGTGCGCTGCATCCACCGCGAGGTGACCGCATGAGCGCCGTGCTGCAACAACCCATGGCATCCCCCACCGGCAGCCTTGCGCAGGCCCCGCTGCTGGAGATCCAGCACCTGCGCAAGTACTTCGGCAGCGGCGCCCACCCGGTGCGCGCGGTGGACGATGTGAGCTTCACCATTCGCCAGGGCGAGACCCTGGGCCTGGTGGGCGAATCGGGCTCGGGCAAGAGCACCATCGGCCGGCTGCTGACGCGCCTGGTGGACCCGACCGGCGGGCAGATGCTGTACCACGGCGCGGGCGCCGCGCAGGACCTGGCGGCGCTCTCGCAGGGGCAATACCGCCCGCTGCGCTCCAAGATCCAGATCATTTTTCAGGACCCGTACGCCAGCCTCAACCCGCGCATGCGCATCCGCGAGGTGCTGGCCGAAGCGCTGGACACGCACGGCCTGGCCAAGGGCCGCGCACGCCTGCCCCGCATCCACGAGCTGCTGCAGCAGGTGGGCCTGCGGCCCGAGCATGCGGACCGCTTTCCGCACGAGTTTTCCGGCGGCCAGCGCCAGCGCATCGGCATCGCGCGCGCCCTGGCCGTGGAGCCAAAGTTCATCGTGGCGGACGAGCCTCTGTCGGCGCTGGACGTGTCCATCCAGGCCCAGGTGGTGAACCTGCTGGGCGAGCTCAAGGAGCAGTTGGGCCTGACCCTGCTGTTCATCTCGCACGACCTCGACGTGGTGGAATACCTGTGCGACCGCGTGGTGGTGCTGTACCTGGGCCGCGTGATGGAGATCGCCCCCACCGAGGCGCTGTATGCCCACCCCCAGCACCCCTACACGCGCGCGCTGCTGGCGGCCGCGCCCATCCCCGACCCGGCGCAGCGGCGTAGCATCCCGCTGCTGCAGGGCGACCTGCCCAGCCCCGCCCACCCACCCTCGGGCTGCGTGTTCCGCACCCGCTGCCCCCTGGCCGAAGAGCGCTGCGCCACCACCGATATGCTGCTGCGCGAGGTGCAGCCGGGCCATCTGCATGCCTGCTGGAAAACAGCGCACCACCCCACTTCCCCATGACCGACGACTTCATCCTCGACCACCGCAGCAAGAGCTTTCCGCAAACCGCTGCGCCCTGCCGCGCGTCCGACCTGGCCGCCAGAGGCTGGAACCTGCTGGCGGACGACCTGGCCTACCCGCTGGCCGTCATACGGCGCTCTGCGCTGGCCCACAACCTGGCCTGGATGCAGGACTTCGCGGCGCGCAAGGGCGTGGCGCTGGCGCCGCATGGCAAGACCACCATGTCGCCCGAGCTGTTTCGCCAGCAGCTCGCGGCCGGCGCCTGGGGCCTGACGTTCGCCACCATCTACCAGCTGTCGGTGGGTGTGGAGGCCGGCGCACGCCGGGCCATCATTGCCAACCAGGTGGTGTGCGATGCCGACCTGGACGGACTGCAGGCGCTGCTGCAGCGGCATGCGGGCCTGCGCGTGTGGTTCCTCGTGGACTCGCTGGCGCAATTGCAGCTGATCGAGGACTGGGCCGCGCGCCGCCAGGCCGCGGGGCAGGTGGCCCGCCGCTTCGACACGCTGCTGGAGATCGGCATCCCTGGCCAGCGCACCGGCTGCCGGACGCTGGATGAAGCCCTGGCGCTGGCCCAGGCCATCGCCCGCTCACCCGCCGCGCAACTGGGCGGCATCGAGTGCTACGAGGGCGGCGTGGCCCGGTGCGACAGCGAGCACGATGCGCGCGAAGTCACTGCCCTGGTACGCCGCGTGACCGAGGTGGCGCGCCAATGCGATGCCCACGGCCTGTTCGCCGACCCCACCGTGCTGCTGACGGCCGGCGGCTCCGCCGTGTTCGACCTGGTGGTGCCGCTGCTGCGCACACAGGGCCTCTCGCGCCCGGTGGAGGGCGTGCTGCGCTCGGGCTGCTACATCACGCACGACCACGGCAACTACATGCGCTTCTTGCGCCACGTAGAGCAGCGCGAGGGCCTGGACGCATCGCTGCGCCCCGCGCTGGAGGTGTGGGCCATAGTGCAGTCCGTGCCCGAGCCGGGCCTGGCGCTGCTGACCTGCGGGCGGCGCGATGTGTCCTACGACCTGGAGATGCCGGTGCCCGTGCGCTGGGCGCCGCGGGGCCAGCGCACTGCGGGCGATGTGCCACAGGGCTGGACCGTGAGCGCGCTGAACGACCAGCACGCCTACCTGCGCTTCGACCCCGCGGGCAGCCCGCCCGCCGTGGGCGACCGCGTGGCGCTGGGCATCTCCCACCCCTGCACCACTTTTGACAAATGGCGCTGGCTGCCCCTCGTCGAGGACGACTGGGCAGTGACCGGCGCCATCAGCACCCGTTTCTGAGCATGGCCATCACACACACATCCCAAAGCTTGCTGCAGCAGTTGCGCGAGCGCCAGCCCGACCTGCCCGAGGCGCAGCGCAGCGTGGTGCGCGTGGTGCTGGAAGATCCCCGCGCCGCCGTAGTCGCCACGGTGGAGCAACTGGCCCAGCAGGCGGGCGTTTCCATGCCCACCATCGTGCGCACCTGCCGCAGCTTCGGGCACGACTCCGTGCGCGAGTTCATGGTGGCGCTGGCGCAGGACCTGGCCGTGTCCGGCTCGCACCTGCACCGCAGCGTGCTGGCCGACGACAGCGCGCACGACGTGGCCAGCAAGATCGTGCACGCGGCCGTGTCCTCGCTGACCGAGCTGGGCCGCAACCTCGATGCCCAGGTGCTCGACCAGGTGGCCGAGCGGCTCGCTGCGGCGCGCCGCATCGACTGCTATTCGGTGGGCGCTGCGTCGACCTTCATGGCCAGCGAGCTGCAAAGCCGGCTGTTCCGCCTGGGCTGCACGGCCAACGCGATCTTCGATGCGCACCAGCAGTTGGTCTCGGCCAGCACGCTCGGGCCTGACGGCGTGGCCTTCGTGATCTCGCACGTGGGCCGTATGCCCTACACGCTGGAGGCCGCGCGCTTCGCCCGCTCGCAGGGCGCCACCGTGGTGGCCCTGACCCAGCCGGGCACCCCGCTGGCCGAGGCGGCCGACCTGGTGCTGGCCGTGTCCGTGCCGCAGGACGCGGTGATGCGCGTGGGCACCGAGGCGTACCTGGCGCACCTGGTGGTCATCGAGATCCTGATGGTGCGCCTGGCCCAGAAGCTCGGCCCCGTGGCCGCACGGGGGCTGCAGCAGTTCAAGCAACTGCTGCACAAGCACGGCTTCGACAGCGCGGAGTACGCGGGGGCGCTCGAAGGCGGCGCGCACAAGCTGCCGGCGCGGGAGGAGTGACATGGCGCCCGCAACGCTGCTCAAGAATGGCCTGATCGTGGACGGCACCGGCGCGGCCGGCTGGCAGGGCGACCTGCTGATGCACGGCGACCGCATCCTGGCCATCGCGGCGCCGGGCCAGATCGCACCGGCCGACCTGGCCGCCGCCGGCACGCCCGAAGAAATCGACTGCACCGGGCTGGTGATAGCCCCCGGCTTCATCGACGTGCACACCCATGATGACGCGGCCGTGCTGGACGGCCCGGCCATGCTGCCCAAGCTGTCGCAGGGCATCACGACGGTGATCGTGGGCAACTGCGGCATCTCGCTCGCGCCCGTGGTGACCGAGGCGCCGTCCGCGCCCCTGTCGTTGCTGGGCCGCCTGCAGTTCCGGCATGCGAGCATGGCCAGCTACGCCGATGCCGTGAACGCGGCCCAGCCCGCGGTGAACGTGGCAGCGCTGATGGGCCACACGGCATTGCGCATGCGGCATCTGGCGGACTTGCGCCAGGCGGCCTCGCCGGACGAGCGCGCGGCCATGGCCGCCGACATGCAGGAGGCCATGGACGCCGGTGCGCTGGGGCTGTCGTCCGGCATCTTCTACAGCGAGGCCTACGCGGCCGACCAGGACGAACTCGTGGCGGTGGCCAGCGTGGCCGCACGCAATGGCGGTGTCTACGCCACCCATGTGCGCGACGAACTGGCAGGCATCCTGCCGGCGCTGCAGGAGGCCGCGCTGACGGCCCGGCAGTCCGGCCTGCCCCTTGTGATATCGCACCACAAATGCGCGGGCCCGGCCAACTGGGGCCGCACCCGCGAGACACTGCCGCTGCTGGAAAAGCTCGCCGAGAACCAGGAGATCGGCATGGACGTGTACCCCTACACCGCCGGCTCCACCGTGCTGCGCGAGGACCTGGTGGACGGCATCATCGACATCCTCATCACCGGCAGCCAGCCGCACCCGGAGATGGGCGGGCGCTACCTGGCCGACATCGCGCGCGAGTGGGGCGTGTCGCAGCAGGAGGCGGCTGTGCGGCTCAAGCCCGGCGGGGCGTGCTACTTCCAGATGCGCGAGGACGATGTGGAGCGCGTCATCGCGCACCCGCTGTCCATGATCGGCTCCGACGGCCTGCCGCACGACGAGCGGCCGCACCCCCGGCTGTGGGGCGCGTTTCCACGCGTGCTGGCCTGCTACTGGCGCGAGAAGGGCTTGCTGCAGCTGGAAGAAGCCGTGCACAAGATGACGGGGCTGTCGGCCCGGCGGTTCCGGCTGGGCGCGCGCGGCGTGCTGCAGGCGGGCCACACGGCCGACGTGGTGGTGTTCGACCCGGCACGCGTGAAGGACATCGCCACGTTCGAGCATCCCCAGCAGTTCAGCGAAGGCATCGAGAGCGTGTGGGTCAATGGCGTGTTGAGCTACACCGCGCGGCAGCGCGCCACGGGTGCGCGGGCAGGGCGGTTCGTGCGGCGGGGCAGCGCTGCAGAGCCAGCGCTGACTGACTGACTGCAAGGGGCGCGAAGACGCCCCCAAACACAGCCCAAAACACACCCCAAGAGAAGGCCCCACAGGCCAACTGACCGCAAGGCGAGTGGTCCTAGTCCTACCGGAGCGCACTGCACGGCTTGACTAGGATGAAATTGCCGGTGATCAGGCACCGGTAGATGAAGCGTCTTTGGGCCCGCTCACGCGGGCCCTTTTTTGCGCGCCGCAACCCAAGCGGACCCGATGCGCCTTCAGCCGCGCCTGAGGCATACCCTGCCGAACAATGTGCGCGCCCCTGTCCGCCAGACGACAGCACGGGCCGTTTGCCACACCGAAGCACTCTTGTCCTACAGGTCGTTCCAGGCGCCGATGCTACTTTCGGAGGCTTCATCTTAGGAGCCTCCATGAGCGACGACAAGAACAAGACGGCGCTGGACCGCCAATTCATCAACCTCAGCGAGCCGTATGAAGTCCGCAGCTGGACCCACAGCCTGGGAGTGACGGAGGTGCAATTGCGCGATGCGGTGGCCGCCGTGGGGCGCTCGGCCGACAAGGTCCGCGAGTACCTCGCATCGCACTGAACACTGGGCACGGCGCCTGGCCCCTCTGCCCTCGGATGGAACCAGCAGACGGCGGGCCATGACCATTCCACCCATTCCTGACCGGATGCCCCGGGCGAGCCCGCCTGCCGGCGTCCGGTCGCCTGCCGCTCGCATCATCCCGGTGAGCGCCCGGCGCTCTCCACGCCACCTCCCAGCACCCGGTACAGCGTCGCGAGCGCATTCATCTGCGCCAGCCGGTTGTCCTGCACCGCGAGGTCTGCCGCGCGGCGCCGCTCCTGCGCGTCCAGCCAGGTGCGCAGGCCGGTGGAACCCGCCCGGTAACGCACCTCGTACAGGCGCTCGGCCTCGCGCGCGGCGGCCAGTTGCAGGGCCAGCTGTTCGCCCTGGCGCAACAGCTGGGTGCGGGCCGAGAGGGCGTTTTCCACGTCCGCCAACGCCGTGTACAGGGTCTGGCGGAAGTTGGTAACCGACTCTTCGTACTGCGCCGCTGCCAGTTGGCCCGAGAGCCTCATCTCCTGCGCGCGCAGGAAGGGCAGGCTCAGCCCTGCACCCAGGGTGGCCACGGGGTTGGAGAGCAGGCGCAGCAGAGAGGTGCTCGACGTGCCCAGATCGCCCGTGAGGCTGAGGCCCGGGTAGTAGCTGGCGCGCGTGGCGTCGCCGCTGGCGAGCACATTGCGCAAGCGGGCCTCGGCGGCGCGCAGGTCGGGGCGGCGGGCCAGCAGCTCGGCGGGGGCCCCGGCAGCCACGGCCGGCAAGGCGGTATCGGGCAGACGCTGGGGCTCGACCGGCAGGACCTCGGACAGGGTGGCGGCACCGGGCGGCGCATTCATCAGCACGGCGATGGCGTTGCGGGTTTCCACACGCTGCTGCTCCAGCTGGGCCAGGGCAGCGCGCTGGCCGGCCACCGTCTGCTCGGCCTCGCGCAGCTCCACCGCCGAGACCGAACCCGCGTCGTACTGCGCGCGCACGAGTTCCTGCGTGCGCAGGGCATAGGCGAGGCTGTCGCCGCCGCTGGCCACGCGCTGGTTCAGTTGGGCCAGTTGCCAGTACAGCCCCGCAGCCGTGCCAGCCAAGGCCTGGGCGGCGGCCTCGCGGTCTTGGGCAGTGGCGCGGGCGGTCCACTCGGCCGCGTCCCGCGTGCTGGCCACGCGGCCCCACAGGTCCACCTCATAGCTGACCGAGAGCGATGCCCCGCTGCTGCGGGACGCGGCGTTGTCGCCCCCGTCCAGCCGGCGCGACGCGCCGCTGGACAGGCGCCCCGCCACGGTGGGGCCCAGCCCCGCGGCGGTGATGCCCGCCTGCAGCTGCGCCTGGCGCACGCGCAGCGCGGCGGCAGCCAGGTCGTTGTTGCGCGCCAGTGCGGATTCGACCACCTGGCTCAGCGCCGGGTCGTCGAACTGGCGCCACCACCGGTCGGGCAGTTGCGTCGTGGCGAAGGGGGTGGCCTGCTGCTGCTCCCAAGCGGCAGGCACGTCGACACCAGGCGCCTGGTAGACCGTGCGCGTGCCGGCGCAGCCGGCCAGCAACAAAGCCAGCGCCAGGGGAACCAGAGCGAAGGAGGATTTTTCGATGGTCGTCACGTGTAGCCGATCCTTCATGTTCATCATTTATTCAGTTACTCAATGCGCCACACGCTACCCACGACGCCCGAAACTGGCGCGCCCAAAGCCAGCGCCCCCGTGCCAGCGCCCCCGTGCAAGGGCCGCCAAGCCGCGCATGCGGCGCTTCGCTGGCGTGCACCGGGGGCGTCCCCCTCCCGACTCGCGCAGCGAGTCGAGACAGGGGGAAGGCGCGAAGCGCCTCAGGGGGTGCTTCACCTAATCCCGCGCCAGCGCATCAATGGGGTTGAGCCGCGCCGCGCTGCGCGCCGGCAGGAAGCCGAAGACCACGCCGATCAGCGTGGAGCAGGCAAACGCCCACACCATCGAGCTCACGGAAAACGCCAGCGGCACCACCGGCGCCACGCTGGTGATCAGCGCGCCCAGGCCCAGCGCGATGGCGATGCCCAGGGCACCGCCCAGCAGACAGACCAGCACGGCCTCGATGAGGAACTGCTGCTGGATATCGCCCTGGCGCGCGCCCACGGCCATGCGCACGCCGATCTCGCGGGTGCGCTCGGTCACCGACACGAGCATGATGTTCATCACCCCGATGCCGCCCACCATGAGCGAGATGACGGCGATGGATGCGACCAGCAGGGTCAGCGTCTGCGTGGTGGTCTCGATGGTCTGGCGGATGCTGTCGGTGTTGAGCACGTAGAAGTCCTCGCGGCCGTGGCGTGTCTTGAGCAGCTGGTTGATGCCCTGCTCCGCCGCGGCCATGGGCGCGGTGTCGGCCACGCGCACGGTGATGCTGCGCAGGTAGTTCTGCCCCACGATGCGGCCCATGGCCGTGGTGTAGGGCACCCAGACGTTGAGCGCCTCGCTGTTGCCGAAGGCGTTGTCGCTCTTGGCGGCCACGCCGATCACGCGCACCGGCACGCTGCCCAGCAGCACCACCTCGCCCACCGGGCTTGCCAGGTTGGGGAACAGCTTGGCGCGGGTGTTGTCGTCGATCACCGCGACCTGCTGGCGCCCTTGCACCGCACTCGCATCGAACACCGTGCCCTGCGCCAGCTTCACGGCCTTGACGCGGAAGTACTGCTCGCCCACGCCGTTGATGGTGCCGGTCAGCTCCACGTTGCGCCAGCGAAACCGCGCCGATGCATTGAGGTTGGGCGTGACGCTGTCCACATAGGGCTGGGCGGCCAGGGCGTCGGCATCGGCAGGTACCAGCGTGCGCACCGCGGCCGAGCGCACGTCTCCGAAGCCCGAGCCCGAGAACACCTCGATGGTGTTGGTGCCGATGGCACTGATGTCGGCCAGCACCTTCTTTTGCGTGCCCGCGCCCAGCGCCACCACCGACACTACCGATGCGATGCCGATGACGATGCCCAGCATGGTCAGGAAGGTGCGCAGCCGGTGCGCGTTCATGGCCAGGAGCGCCATGTGGAAGGCCTCGCGAAAGCGGTCGCCAAAGGCGGACAGGCGCGCGAAGAAGCCCGTGGGGGCGCGGCTGGCAGGTCGGCTGGCGCCCGTGCCGGGCGCAGCAGCCCCCTCGCGCCGCGTGTCGCCCACGATGGCGCCGTCGCGGATCTCGATCACGCGCTGCGCGTGGGCGGCCACGCCCATGTCGTGCGTGACGATGATGATGGTGTGGCCTTCGGCATGCAGCTCTGCGAGGATCTTCATCACCTCGGCGCCGGAATGCGTGTCCAGCGCACCGGTGGGCTCGTCGGCCAGGATCACGCGCCCGCCGTTCATCAGCGCGCGGGCAATCGATACGCGCTGCTGCTGTCCGCCCGAGAGCTTGCCCGGCGTGTGGTGCATGCGGTCGGCCAGGCCCAGGCGCGCCAGCAGCGCGGCCGAGCGCTCGTGCCGCTGCGCGCGCGTGCGCCCGGCGTACACCGCGGGCACCTCCACGTTGCCCTGGGCCGTGAGGTCCGACAGCAGGTGGTAGCGCTGGAAGATGAAGCCGAAGTGCTCGCGCCGCAGCTCGGCCAGTTCGTCGGGCGACAGCTGCCCGGTCTCGCGCCCCTCCACGCAGTAGCTGCCGCGCGTGGGCGTGTCCAGGCAGCCCAGGATGTTCATCAGCGTGGACTTGCCCGAGCCCGACTGCCCGACGATGGCCACCATCTCGCCCGCGTGGATCGTCAGGTGCACGTCCTTGAGCACGGCCAGCACCTGGTCGCCGGCCGGGAACTCGCGCGTCACGCCGCGGATGTCGAGCAGGGGCTGCACTGCCGTGCCTGTCGCCCCGCCCGGGTCGCTGGTATGGCCGTGCAGGGCCTGCGCCGCCCCGCTCACTGCCGTGGCGGGCCGCCGCGCATGCGGCCCGGGTTGGTGGCCGATGGCGCGGTGGCGCCGTCGCCCAGCACCACCTTCTCGCCGGCGGCCAGGCCCTCGGTGACCTGCGCGCTGACG
The DNA here is from genome assembly GCF_001424425.1 of Acidovorax sp. Leaf191. Lineage (GTDB taxonomy): Bacteria > Pseudomonadota > Gammaproteobacteria > Burkholderiales > Burkholderiaceae_C > Acidovorax. Next base: position 194,307 of record NZ_LMPT01000012.1, on the reverse strand, counting down.
TTGTTGTTCAACCCGATCTTCACCTGGCGGGGCGCGGCGTTGCCCTCGGCGTCGACCACGCGCACGGTGGTGGTGCCGTCGGCATGGCGCTCCCCCAGCGCGGCGGACGGGATGGTGACCACGCCCTTGGCCTCGGCTCGCACGATGTAGACCTGCGCCGTCATGGAGATGCGCAGCTTGCCATCGGGGTTGGGGGCATCGAACAGGCCGTTGTAGTAGATGGCGGTGGCCGCGGCATTGCTGCCGGTGGCCGCGCTGGACTGCGATGACTCGGTGGCGATGGAGTCCGGCGCGGGCTCCACCGCACGCAGCGTGGCCTGGTAGCGCTGGTCGGGCTCGCCCAGGATGGTGAAGTACACCTTCTGCCCGGGCTTGACGCGGGTCACGTCGGCCTCGGAGATCTGGGCCTTCACCGTCATGGTGTCCACCTTGGCCAGCTTGATGATGGTGGGCGCGGCCTGGTTGGCGTTGACGGTCTGCCCCTCCTGCGTGACCACGGCGACCACCTGGCCGTCGATGGGCGCGACGATGCGCGTGTAGCCCAGGTTGACCTTGGCCGTGTCGGCCGCGATGGCGGCCTGCTGCATCTGCGCCTTGAGCGCGTCGATGTCGGCCAGCGTGGTGCGGTAGGTGGCCTCGGCCGCCTCCAGGTCGGCCTGCGGGCCGGCGTCGGCCGCACGCAGCTGCTGCTGACGCTTGTAGGCCAGCTCCACCTGCGACAGCGAGGCCTGGCGCGCGCGCAGGTTGGCCTGCGCCGTGGCCAGCGCTGCCTCGGAGTTGCGCACCGTGTTCTGCTGCGTCAGGGAGTCGATCTCTGCGACCAGTTGCCCTGCCTTCACGTTGTCGCCCAGCGCCACCTTCAGCGACTTGATCTGCCCCGACACCTGCGCACCCACGCTCACCTGCTTGAAGGCCTGCAGCGTGCCGCTGGCCAGCACCGTGTCTTCCAGGTCACCCGTGGCGGCGGTGGCGGTGATGAAGTTGTTGGGCACTTTGGCCGGGAAGAACTGCCACTTGACGAAGGCGGCCACGGCCGCGATCAGCACCAGGGCAATGATGCCGATGCGCAGGGGTTTTGGGGGTGAAATGGCCATGGATAGTGGGTGGATGGAGAGCTGCGGTGCGCAGTGCGGTCAGAAGTGGTGGACAGGCAGAGGTGGGCGAAGCGCGGGCTGCGCGGACGTTCAGGGGTGGTGGAGCGTTGAGCGTGGAGCGTGGAGCGTTGAGCGTTGAGCGTTGAGCGTTGAGCGTTGGGCGTTGGGCGTTGAGAGGATCTACTTGGCAGCGCGTCGTGCTCGTGCGGCAGGCTCTGGGCGGGGTACAGGGCCAGGTGCAGGGCCGCCGAACGGCTGGTGCACCACGGGGTCGCAAAACGGCAGGTTGCTCACGGCGCGGATGGCGCGGGACATCTGTGCCACCACCTCTGCGGTGGTGAAGGCCCGCGCATCGCGCACGGCGGCACGGCTGATGGCCTCGTCCACCGTCCGCACCGCGCCCATCACGGCGGCGGCGCACAGGCGCACTTCGAAATCATGGTGCGAGCGGCCCAGCCGGTCGCCGATCAGTGCCGCCACTTCCTCCTCGCCGTCGTGGTACGAGTGCAGCCAGACGGAGCGCAGGTCGGGCTCCTGCGGCAGCGCGGCGATCAGCCGCACCACCAGCACCATGTCGGCGATCTCTTGGGGCGAATGCCTGTCCAGCGCGAACTGGTCGGCCAGATGCACCTCGATCGGCTGGCTGTGGGGCCAGGAGCGCAGCTCGCGCGCAAAGCGCTGCCAGGTCTGCGCGAACAGCGGCGAGACGCAGCTCTCCTTGTTGCGAAAGTACCGCCACAAGGTGCGCTCTGAAATGCCGGCGGCCGCCGCAATCTCGCTGCCGCTGGTGGCGCCGAATCCTTGGTCGGCAAACAGGCGGGCAGCGACGCGGGCTACGCCAAGGCGGGAAATTTCTGTGCGGTGGGCCAAAACAGGAGATGTCAGTTTGCGCCATCTTAATGGCATTAACTGACAGACCCCTCACCCCAAAAGGTCATGCCGACCAACAAAAAGGGCTCCCACACGGGAGCCCAGTTTGCTGTCGCGTCGCGGCGGGTTTAAAACACTCCCCATGGCAGCACCACCAGCGACATGCTGCCAATGCCACCACCATGGGAAGGCCCGCAACTGCGTCAATTACATCGCGCTGATTTCGCCCGAAGGGATCGTGCCGGTGCGCACGGCTTCAGCAGCCTGGGCACGCACGGCAGCGCGGTCGGCCGTGGACTTGTAGGTCACGACGCGCGAACCAGCGGGCTCGATGCTGCGGGTCTGGGCGACGGTGGAAGCTTCGGCAGCCACTTCAGCGCCGGTGCGGTTCGTTTCGAATTGGGTAGCGAATTGCGAAGCATCGGCTTCGTCAGCGTGGGCACCGAAAGCAGCGAAAGCGGACACAGCGGCGATGGAGAGAAAGCGTGCGGTCTTGTTCATGATGAAAGTCCTTGAGGTTAAAAAGCGTCTCAATAAAGCCGGTACAAAACCATTCTTGAACCGGGTTCGGTGAGTCGCCTTGCGGGTTCGGCTCATCGATGGGTTGAACTGTACGCCGGTGGTGTTCAGAGAAAAACCGCCCAGTCGCGAACTGACTGTTCCAGTATTGAGAACAATCAACCCCAGCGGTGTGCCTGTCTGTCGAAGGACTGCTGGCCCACGCCAAGCCCGGGTGCACAACCGCACCGCCGCGTCCGACAGGGCTTGGCCCCTCCGGCCTGCGCGGTCCTAACTGGGCAGGCTTGCGGCTGCACGTTTGAGCGCTGCGGCAAACGCGAGTGCGGCCGGCTTGGGCTGCGTGCCGCGCTTGGACACCAGGTACAGGTCCAGGTAGGTCACCGGCTCGCGCAGCATGGCCACCGCGAGGCCCTGGCGCAGGCACTCTTCCAGAGCGAAGGACGGTATGACGGCGTGGCCCCGACCGGCACGCACCATGCCAATGATGGTGCCCATCAGGTTCATGCGCGGGCGCTCATCGTGCACGCGCCCCAGCTGCGAGAGCTGTTTTTCGATCACCACCTGGATAGGGTTGTCCGACGGCAGGCTCACCAAAGGCATGCTTTTGAGACTGCTCCACGGCTGGCTGACCGCCAGGCCTCCTTGGCCCGCCACTGGCGGGCTGATGCGCATGAGCCGGAACTTGCACAGCGGCTGGCGCGACAGGCCCACCGCCGGCTTGACGAAGAAACCCAAGCCGATGTCTGCCTCGCCCTCCAGCACATGCTGGCGCACCGTGCCCACCTCGACGTCGGCCAGATGCACCTGCACCTGGGGATGGGTCTGGGCGAAGCCGCGCACTACGTCGGGCAGCAGGCTGGCCGAGATCATGGGCGTTGCCGCCACCCGCAGGCGCGAGCGCACGGCGGACTCGCTGCCGTCGAGCACGGCACCCAGCGTGCGCAGCTCGCCAACGATGCTTTCGGCCACCGGCTGCAGCCGCCTGCCCGCGTCGGTCAGCGTGAGCGAACGCGTGGTGCGGTTGAACAGGCGCGCGCCGACCTGGTCCTCCAGCTCCTTGATCAGCATGCTCATGCCCGAGGGAGACAGGTGCACCTGCTCGGCCGCCTGGGCAAAGCTCTGCAGGCGCGTGACCTCCAGAAAGGCGTGGAGCTGCCGGCTGCTGACATTCATCAGCTTTGTTGACGAATTCATCAGAATTTTCCGTTTGATTCACATCAAGACTGTCGCTGTAATTGTGGTCCAACTACCCAAGAGACAAACACCATGACCATGGCAATCCCCTTGCAGCCGCCGTCCCTTCAACGCAGACGCCTTGTGCTCGGTGCCCTGGCCACGGCGGCAGCGCCACTGGTCCATGCGCAGGCTGGCAGCGACGCGTCGGTGCGCCTGGTCGTGCCTTTCACGCCCGGCACGGGGATCGACCTGATCGCGCGCCAGATCGCAGGCCCGCTGTCCGAGCGGCTCAAGCGGCCTTTCTTTGTCGACAACAAGGCCGGGGCGTCGGGGATCATCGGTACGCAGGAGGTGGTGCGCGCGCCAGCCGACGGCACGACCCTGCTCGTGAGTGTCAACACGCTGGTGATGAACATGGCGCTGTACCCCAAGCAGGGCTTCAACCCGCTGACCGACCTGCAGCCCGTGAGCCAGACGAGCTGGGGCCAGCTGCTGCTGGTGGCCAGCGAAGGCGCAAGAATCCAGTCGCTCAAGGAACTGGTCGATCGCGCCAAGGCAAAGCCGGGTGCGCTCAACTATGGCTCGCCCGGCGCCGGCACGCCGCACCACCTGGCGATGGAACTGCTCAAGAACCGCGCGAAGATCTCGCTCACGCACATCAGCTACCGGGGCACGGCCCCCGCCGTGACCGACCTGCTGGGCGGGCAGATCGACGCGATGTTCCTGCCCATCCATGTGGCCCTGCAGCATGTGAAGGCGGGCAAGCTCAAGGCGCTGGCCATCAGCTCCAGCACGCCCCACCCCCTGCTGCCGGAAGTCCCCTCGCTGAACAGCCTGAAGCTGGGCGACCTCAACGTGGACATGTGGTACGGCGTGTTCGCACCCGCGGGTACGCCGCGCGCCTTCGTTGACCGGCTGAACACCGAGCTGCGCGACGTGCTGGCGCAGCCTGCGGTCGCCAGGTCGTTCGAGACACAGGGCATGACACCCGCCCACAGCACCCCGGATGCCTTCGCGAAGCTCGTGGCCGCAGACGCCAAGCGATGGTCGGACCTGATCAAGGCCCAGGGCATCACCGCCGAATGATGAAAGCAGCAGACCCCATGAACGACATGAACAAGGATCAGGCCCTGCCGGCCCCCCAGGACGCCGAGGTCGTCATCGTCGGCGGTGGCCCGGTGGGCATGGGCCTGGCCATCGAGCTCGGCCAGCGCGGTGTACGCACCATCGTGGTGGAGCGCTATCCGCAGCCCCAGCCCATCCCCAAGGGTCAGAACCTGACCCAGCGGACGATGGAGCACTTCCACTTCTGGGGCGCTGAAAAGGAGTTGCGCGCCGCGCGCACCATCCCGGTGGAATACGGCATTGGCGGCCTGACCGCACACGGCACGCTGCTGGGCCCCCACACCTACGATTGGCTGCAGCGCGACCTGGTCAAGCCCTACTACTTCACCGGCAACGAACGGCTGCCGCAGTACGCGACCGAGGCCGTGTTGCGCGAGCGCGTGGCGCAGTTGCCATCGGTACGCACCATCTATGGCTGGGAAGCCAAGGCCGTGGCGCAGGATGCCGATGGCGTGTCGATCACCATCACCGAGCGTGGCGGCACGGGCGAGCGCACCGAGCGCGTGCTGCGCGCCGCCTACGTGGTCGGATCGGACGGCGCGCGTTCGGTCGTGCGCGAGCAGGCGGGCATCACCCAGACCCGCACGGACCACGACCGCATGATGGTGCTGCTGGTCTTCCGGTCGCCGGGGCTGCACCAGCTGCTTGAACGCTATCCCGGCAAGTCCTACTACAACGTGCTGCAGCCCGAGCTGCAGGGCTACTGGAAGTTCTTCGGCCGCGTGGACCTGGGCAACACCTGGTTCTTCCACGCGCCCGTTCCGCCGGGCACGACGAGGGACAACTTCGATTTTGCGGGCTACCTGCACGAGGCGGTGGGCGCGCCGTTCGGTGTGGAGTTCGAGCACATCGGCTTTTGGGACCTGCGTTTCATGCTGGCCGACAGCTATCGCCAAGGCCGGGTCTTCGTCGCCGGCGACGCAGCGCACAGCCACCCGCCCTACGGCGGCTATGGTGTGAATTCGGGGCTGGAGGATGCGCGCAACCTGGGCTGGAAACTGGCGGCCCGGTTGCAGGGCTGGGGCGGCGAGCGCCTGCTCGACTCGTACGACGAGGAGAGGCGCCCTGTGTTTGCCTCGACCATGCGTGATTTCATCGCCCGGTCCATCGACACAGACCGCGAGTTCCTGAACACGCACGACCCGCAGCGCGACCGCGCCGCGTTCGAGGCTGCATGGCAGGCACGGGCGCAGGGCGCCGTGGGCGAGGTGCATGCGTTCGAACCCCACTACGAGGGCTCGGGCGTGGTCTGGGGCAGCGCGGGCCGCGTCAGCAGCGCCAAGGGATCGCACCGCTTTGACGCGAGAGCCGGCCACCACCTGGCGCCTGCGGTGCTGCCGTCCGGCAGCAACGTGTTCGAGGCGCTGGGCACCGGCTTTTCGCTGCTGGCCTTCGGGGCCCACGCCGACGCGGTGCAGGCCTTTCGCGCCGCCGCGGCGGACACGGCGCTGGCCCTGACCGTCGTGGAGGCCCACGGCGCAGGCGAGCATGAGCGCTACGGCGCGCAACTGGTGCTGGTGCGTCCGGACCAGTTTGTCGCCTGGAGCGGCAGCGACGCCAGCGTCTCGACGGACAGGGCCCGCCAGATTCTGCAGACGGCCTCTGGCGGACTCGCGCGGGTGGTCGCGGCCTGACGCCAAGTTGCGCTTCGGATGGGGGCGGGCTGGTGCCCCGCGGGCGCCGCAGGCCGCGCCCCCTGCCTGCCTTGCCGTGCCCTGGTCAGCAGGACGACGCGGCTCCGCGAAAGGAACCTAACCTTACTGTCCCCAGAACGCGTCCTCCTGGGCCTGGTCGCTGGAGAAGAGACGAACCTCCACGATCTTTCCACCGTCGATACGGATCAGGTCCACACCCGGCTGCCGGAGCGTGATGCCGTTGGCTTCACCCGCGAATTCGATGGTGATGGCCACCCAGTCGCCGTTGGCCATGTAGTGGTCGGCGCGCGTGATGGCGAAGGTTCCCTGGGAGACTTCCATCATCTTGCCCAGCATCGGGCCGACGCTGGCCATGCCCCGGTGCGTGCCAGAGAACTGGTTGCGGCCGGGCTGGTGCCAGACCACTTCGGGTGAGATGAGGCTGCCGAGCGCGGCCTGGTCACCGGTCTGCACGGCACGGATGTAGGTTTTGGCGATGTCGATGGAGTTCATGGAGCGATCCTGTGAATGGTTTCAGGGGTTCAGTGGCGGTGGTGTCTGGACATGGGCGATGTGTGGGGCACACACCTCCTGCGCGCCGACGGCATCCCCCTGAATCCAGCGCTCGTTCGTTGCACTCCAGCGCGAGGACGATGTGCCCGCCATCTGGCGGACGCCGCCCTCGTGCCTAGCGTTTTCAAAGAACTTGCTGAAGGTGATTGTTGGACATCGGTCGTCTTTCATCACGGCATTTCAGCGACAATGAATGGTAGTTTTTAGACATTGGACCATTCCAATACCGCCATGGCGCGCCCGCACGACATCGAACGCCTGGAATACCAGCCGCAAGGCGCGTATGCGCTGGATGTGGAGGTCTTCACGATGGCCGAGCTCCGGCAACGGGGCAGCAGGGAGAAGGTGCGTACCACGCACCGCTACGGGTTCCACATGCTGGCGTGCGTCACGCAAGGGGTTTGCAGACAGGTGATCGATTTCAGACCGGTCGTCTGTGCACCAGGCTCCCTGCTGGTGGTACGCCAGGGACAGGCCCACAACTTCGGGCCCCACGAGAACTGGGATGGCTGGATCGTGCTGTTTCGCCCGGAGTTCGTGCTGCCCCCGCCCGTGCCGCTGCGCCAGCCTGCATTCGCGGCCGATCTGGCGCGTCTGCCCGAACACATGCCGCTGGACAACGATGCGCTGCACACCGTCACCCGTGCGCTGGCCCAAATGCGCGAGGATTCGCAACTCCAGGGGCCCCTCGCAGAGGTCAAGACGCTGCTGCTTCACCAGCTCCATGCGCTGCTCACACGGCTAGGACTTCTGCACGGCCCTCGCTCCCCGCAGGAGGCGCTGCGCTCACCAGCATTGCAGCGCTTTCAGCGCTTCCAGCAACTGGTGGAGGAGCGGTTCACGCGGTGGCACCAGGTCGCCCGCTACGCACGACACCTTGGCTGCACCGAAAAGAGCCTGGCACGCGCCAGCGCGACCGGCAGCGGCATCACGGCCAAGGCGTTCATCGCAGCGCGGATCACCCTGGAAGCCAAGCGCTTGCTGGTGCACACGAACCTGACGGTGGCGTCCATCGCCGACAGGCTGGGCTTCGATGAGCCCACCAATTTCGGAAAATTCTTCAGGCGCGAGGCCGGCTGCACCCCCGCGGAGTTCCGCAGGCAGCAGCTGGACGCGACCGTGCTGCCGGGCTGACGCTCCCTGGGGGACCCTCTGCGAAGTTGTTACGTTACAAATCACGCAAAAGCACGGGCCGTCTTGAAACCGCCACAATTGCCCGTATCATTAGCACTCACCCCAGACGAGTGCTAACACCGCTGTCTGCCGGGAATTTTGTAGCGTCCGCTCCGCGGGCGTTTTGAGTCCCTCAGCCTTTTTTCACTGACAACAGGAGCATTGCAATGAACCTTCGCCCTCTGCACGATCGCGTGATCGTCAAGCGTATCGAAAGCGAAACCACGACCGCCTCCGGCATCGTGATCCCTGACAACGCCGCTGAAAAGCCCGATCAAGGTGAAGTGCTGGCCGTCGGCCCCGGCAAGAAGAACGACAAGGGCGAAGTGCTCGCCCTGAACGTGAAGGTCGGTGACCGCGTTCTGTTCGGCAAGTACTCGGGCCAGACCGTCAAGGTCAACGGCGACGAGCTGCTGGTCATGAAGGAAGACGATTTGTTTGCAGTGGTCGAGAAGTAATTCTCCCCGCTGATTCACTCATTTTTTCATAGCTGCTCGCGCTTTCCAGACAAGCGCCAGCAGCCAGTTTGAACCCAATCTAGGAGCTCCAAATGGCAGCAAAAGACGTAGTTTTCGGCGGCGAAGCCCGCGCACGCATGGTTGAAGGCGTGAACATCCTGGCCAACGCGGTCAAGGTGACCCTGGGCCCCAAGGGCCGCAATGTGGTGCTGGAGCGCTCGTTCGGCGCCCCTACCGTGACCAAGGACGGTGTGTCCGTGGCCAAGGAAATCGAACTCAAGGACAAGCTGCAGAACATGGGCGCCCAGCTCGTGAAGGAAGTGGCCTCCAAGACCAGCGACAACGCTGGTGACGGCACCACCACCGCCACCGTGCTGGCTCAAGCCATCGTGCGCGAAGGCTTCAAGTACGTGGCCGCCGGCATCAACCCGATGGACCTCAAGCGCGGTATCGACAAGGCCGTGACGGCCCTGGTCGCCGAGCTGAAGAAGGCTTCCAAGCCCACGACCACCTCCAAGGAAATCGCCCAGGTCGGTTCGATCTCCGCCAACTCCGACGAAACCATCGGCAAGCTGATCGCTGACGCCATGGACAAGGTCGGCAAGGAAGGCGTGATCACCGTGGAAGACGGCAAGTCCCTCGAGTCCGAACTGGACGTCGTGGAAGGCATGCAGTTCGACCGCGGCTACCTGTCGCCCTACTTCATCAACAACCCAGAAAAGCAATCCGCGATTCTGGACAACCCCTTCGTGCTGCTGTTCGACAAGAAGATCAGCAACATCCGCGACCTGCTGCCCACGCTGGAGCAAGTCGCCAAGGCCGGCCGTCCCCTGCTGATCATTGCCGAAGAAGTCGACGGCGAAGCCCTGGCGACGCTGGTGGTCAACACGATCCGCGGCATCCTGAAGGTCGTGGCTGTGAAGGCTCCAGGCTTCGGCGACCGCCGCAAGGCCATGCTGGAAGACATCGCCATCCTGACGGGCGGCAAGGTCATCGCTGAAGAAGTGGGCCTGACCCTCGAGAAGGTGACCCTGGCCGACCTGGGCCAGGCCAAGCGCATCGAAGTGGGCAAGGAAAACACCATCATCATCGACGGCGCCGGCGCTGCTGCTGACATCGAAGCCCGCGTCAAGCAAGTGCGCGTGCAGATCGAAGAAGCCACGTCCGACTACGACCGCGAAAAGCTGCAAGAGCGCGTGGCCAAGCTGGCTGGCGGTGTGGCCGTGATCAAGGTCGGCGCTGCCACCGAAGTCGAAATGAAGGAAAAGAAGGCCCGCGTGGAAGACGCACTGCACGCCACGCGCGCAGCTGTGGAAGAAGGCGTTGTGGCTGGTGGCGGCGTGGCCCTGCTGCGTGCCAAGCAAGCTGTCGGTGACTCGGTCAAGGGCGACAACGCCGACCAGGAAGCCGGTATCAAGCTGGTCCTGAAGGCCATCGAAGCGCCTCTGCGCGAAATCGTGAACAACGCCGGCGGCGAAGCCTCGGTGGTGGTGAACGCTGTGTTGGCCGGCAAGGGCAACTACGGTTTCAACGCCTCGAACGACACCTACGGCGACATGCTCGAGCTGGGCATCCTGGACCCCACGAAGGTCACCCGTACGGCCCTGCAGAACGCTGCCTCCGTGGCATCGCTGCTGCTGACGACCGAAGCCATGGTTGCTGAAGCACCCAAGGACGAGGCCGGCGCTGGCGGCGGCATGCCCGACATGGGCGGCATGGGTGGCATGGGCGGCATGGGCATGTAATTGCCCACCGGACCTGCGCGGGGTGGGCCACGATCCTGCCGCGCGCAAGCTTCCAACAAAAACCCCCGCAGGCTGCGAAGCCTGCGGGGTTTTTTAATGGGCAGCACCTTCGCGATTGCGCTGCAGGCCGTGCTCGAAGTTCACGCCGTTCGGGCGGAGGCCGACCGGTTCTGTCGAAACTCTGCGCGGCGCTTCGACAGGCTCAGCGTGAACGGTTCAGTGGAGTGCCCAAAGACGACGCGCCGACACCCTGATGCGTTGATGCTTTGATGCATTGATGCGTCGGTCAGTTGATACCCTGGTACCCCAATGCGCAATGCGCAATGCGCAATGCCAGCGATCAGAACCGGTACGTCGCGCTCAGCACCATATTGCGCCGGGTGGCCCACCAGCAGTCGCCGCGTGCCAGGCAGGTGCTCATGTACTTCTTGTCGGCCAGGTTGCTGATGTTGAGCGCGTAGCGCCAGTCCTGCGTGTCGTAGGCCAGCAGCGCATCCACCACGCCGGCGGACGGCACCTCGGGCCCGGTGCGGTCGCGGAACGACGAGAGCCAACGGTACCCTGCCCCGACCGAGAAACCGCGCACATTGCCCACGGCAAATCGGTACACGCCCCACACGGCGGCCTGGTGGCGTGGCAGGCCTTCGAGCACAGGGTCGGCATCGGTGTAGTTGTAGTGGGCGGTCAGGTCGAACGCGGTGGCCACGCGGGCCTTGTATTCCAGCTCCAGGCCCTTGTTGCGCGTCTGGCCCGCCTGCAGCACGTTCTTGGGGTTGGTGGGGTCGGCCACCTGCTGGTTCTTTTCCTTGAGGTCGTACACCGCGGCGGTGAACTGGGTGGCGCTGCCCTCGGGCACGTACTTCACGCCCACCTCGATCTGCTCGCCTTCCAGCGGCTTGAAGCGCTGGCCGTAGGCGTTGGTGCCGCTCACCGGGCTGAAGGACTCGGCGTAGCTGATGTAGGGCGTCCAGCCCCCGGCCAGTTGGTACATCACGCCCAGGCGCTTGGTGGTGTCGCTGGTGCGGTCATCGGCCGAGCCGGCCAGGCTGTTCACGGCGCGGTCGTGGCGCAGGCCGGCGATGAAGATCCAGTTGCCCCACTTCATCTGGTCCTGCAGGTACAGGCCGCCCTGGCGCTGCACGTTCTCGGGCTTGGCGGCCATCGCAGGGTTGATGCGGTTGCCGTACACCGGTGCGAACGCGTCGATGGGCGTGTTGTACGAGTCATCGGCTTCGGTCTTGTTCTCGGTCTGCCGGTTCCAGTCCACGCCCAGCAGCAGCTGGTGACGCACCGCGCCGGTGGTGAGGTTGCCTTGCAGGTGCGTATCCACCGCGGCCATGCGGGTGCGCGTGACATTCTTGCCGTACAGGCGGCCCACCAGGCGCTGGTTGACGGGGTCTGCGCCGAAGCCGCCAGGCTCGGTGAAAAAGTCGGCGTAGTGATATCCGCCCCGGTTCTCATTGCGCGCCAGGCGCAGGTTCTGGCGCACGGTCCAGGCGTCGTTGAAGCGGTGCTCGAAGAGGTAGCCGATGGATTCGCGGTCGGTGTCGTAGTAGTCGCCCGGCTCGCCGATGAAGCGGTTGATGGGCAGCTTGCCGTTGGGGTTGGGCAGCAGCGTGCCGGACCACGGCAGGAACTGCGCCGTGCTGCCGGTACGGTCTTGCTGCCAGTGGGCCTGCAGAACGAGCGACGTAGCGCCATTGGGGCGCCAGGCGAGCGATGGTGCGATCAGGCGCCGGTCGTTTTTCACGTAGTCGGTTTGGGTGTCCGCATCGCGCGCCACGGCCACCAGCCGGTACGACCATTCGCCGTCTTTGGTGAGCGGGCCCGTCAGGTCGGCCTGCAACTGCTTGCGGTTCCAGCTGCCGAACTGCACGCCGACTTCGCGCTGCGCCTCTTGCAGGGGGCGCTTGCTGACCATGTTGACCACGCCGGCCACGGTGCCCGCACCGAACAGCATGCCGGACGGGCCGCGCAGCACTTCCAGGCGCTCCAGCGCGTAGGGGTCGGACGCGATGGTGCTGGTGTAGTAGTTGTAACCCTGGCGCAGGCCGTCCAGGTAGGTGTCCGGCGAGCTGCCGCGCACCCGCACGCTGTCGGCGCGGCTGTCCAGCCCGTAGGCATCGCTGCGCACCCCGGCGGCGTAGAGCAGTGCCTCCTGAAAGGTCGTGGCGCCCTGGTCCACCAACTGGTCGCGGGTGACCACGGTGACGGACTGCGGGGTTTCCGACAGCGGCGTGTCGGTCTTGGTGGCGGTGGCTGCATTGCGTGCGCGGTAGCCCACCACGGGCGCGGTGGCGGACTCTTTCTCGGCGTTGGCGTCCACACGCACTTCGGACAGGGTCGCCGGGGCGCTTTGCGCCATCACCGCTGCAGGCACCCCACCGAAGGCCAGGGCGATGCCGATGCAGACCGCAGTCTGCCGATGTTGGAATGTCATGATTTTCAGGAATAGAAATAGGAATGATTTCCATTCTAAAAATCTACGCGACCAACCGGCAGCTTCTGTGGCGCGATGTCGTACAACGACAACACACGGCCTGGCCGTGATCATCCCATTTTGCTTCTCTTTTGATAGCTGCTAGCGCTGACCAGACAAGCGAAAGAGCTCCTTTTTACCCGTGCTTCGGGTCTGCAGTATCTTGCACGCACTGCACGCCCACGGGAGCCCCGACCCCGGCCGCCCACCAAAAAGCCCGCTGACCATGAGGACAGCGGGCTGCGCGAGCGAGCCCTCAAGCCCGGCGTCTGATGAGATCAGCCTTCGCTAGGCTGCGCCCACCAGACCAGCAGCAGCAAGAAGCCGATACCGGTCAGCAACAGCAGTTGCCACCAGCCGCTGCGGCCGATGTCGTGCAGGCGGCGCGTACCCACGGCGAGTGCGGGCAGCAGCAGCGCGATGGACACGATGCGCCCGCACCCCGCTGGATTCAGCTTGCCTGTCGCAGGCTTTGCGTCTCACGCGCCAACTGCGTGATGCGCGCCCAGTCCCCGGCACGCACGGCATCGGTCGGCGTGAGCCACGAGCCGCCCACGCAGCGCACGTTGGGCAGCGCCAGATAGTGGGGCGCGGTAGCGTTGGTGATGCCGCCGGTGGGGCAAAAGCTCACCGCACCGAACGGGCTGACCCAGGACTTGAGCAGCGGAATACCGCCCACCGCCTCGGCCGGGAACAGCTTCAAAAACGAGAACCCATCGGCCAGCGCCGCCATGATCTCGCCCGATGTAGCCACGCCCGGCAGCAGCGGCAGGTTCAAGCCCTTGCAGGCACTGCCCACGGCCGAGGTGTAGCCAGGGCTCACGGCAAAGCGCGCGCCCGCCTCGCTCGCGCGGCGCGCGTCATCGGCGTTGAGCACCGTGCCCACGCCCACCACGGCTTCGGGCAGGTTGCGGGCGATGGTCTCGATGGCCGGCAGGCCGGCGGCGGTGCGCAGCGTCACCTCCAGTACCTTCACGCCGCCGGCGAGCAGCGCTTCGGCCAGCGGCAGCGCGTCTTCCACGCGGTCGATCACGATGACGGGGATGACGGGGCCATGGCTGGCGATATCAAGCGGATTCATGAGTGTTTGCTCCTTGGTGTCTTAGGTGTCGGATGCCGCAGGCGGCCTACAAAACTGGTGCGGTGCCATGTCAAGGTTTCTGTAGAACTGGTTTTGCCAGGGCCCGGGTGCGCCACCCCTGCGGGTGGACGAGCAACGGCATGGCAGGCGATACAGAGGGGCCTTCAATGACCTGCTACCGTTCTGGCTGAGCTTTTGTCGAAGCCTCGCGCAGCGCTTCGACAAGCTCAGCGTGATCGGTTGTGTATTTTGGAATGCCAATGGGGAAACCTACAGCCATGTGCAGGCGCCCTGCTCCGCACCGCCCGCATGGCGGCGGAAGTTGGTGAAGAGTTCGCGGCCGAAGCCGACCTGCGAGGCCGCGTTGTACGGTGCCGGCACGCGTGCCGCCCAGGTGGCCTCGTCGACCAGCACGTCGAGCGTGCCGGCCACAGCGTCCACCCGCACGATGTCGCCGTCCAGCACCTTGGCCAGCGGACCGCCGGCCAGCGCCTCGGGCGTCACGTGGATGGCGGCGGGCACCTTGCCCGATGCGCCGCTCATGCGGCCGTCCGTCACCAGCGCCACCTTGAAGCCCTGGTTCTGCAGCACGGCCAGCGGAGGCGTGAGCTTGTGCAGCTCGGGCATGCCGTTGGCCTGCGGGCCCTGAAAGCGGACCACGGCCACCATGTCCTGCTGTACCTCGCCCGCGCTGAAGGCGGCGAGCAATGCTTCCTGCGAGTCGAACACGCGCGCGGGCGCTTCGATGATGTGGCGGTCTTCCGGCACGGCCGAGACCTTGATCACCGCACGGCCCAGGCGCCCCTGCAGCAGGCGCAGGCCGCCCGTGGGCGAGAACGGCTCGCTCACCGGCCGCAGCACCGACACATCGCCGGACACCGCCGGTGCGGCCTGCCCGCCTTCGGCGATGCCGCCTGCGTTCACGCTGAGCACGTCGCCGTGCATGAGGCCGTTGTCCAGCAACTCGCGCAGGATCCAGGGCGGGCCGCCCGCGGCCTCGAACTGGTTCACATCGGCATCGCCATTGGGGTACACGCGGGCCAGCAGCGGCACCACGGACGACAGCTCGTCAAAGTCCGTCCAGTCGATCAGGATGCCGGCGCTGCGCGCAATGGCCACCCAGTGGATCAGGTGGTTGGTGGAGCCCCCGGTGGCCAGCAGCGCGGCCATGGCATTGACGATGCAGCGCTCGTCCACCAGGCGCCCGATGGGCGTGAAGCGCTGGCCGCGCTTGCCGATGTCGAGCACCGTGCGCACCGCCTGGCGGGTGAAGGCCTCGCGCTCGCCCGTGCCGGGTGGCGCAAAGGCTGCGCCGGGCACATGCAGACCCATGGCTTCGAGCAGCATCTGGTTGCTGTTGGCCGTGCCGTAGAAGGTGCAGGTGCCGGGGCTGTGGTACGCGGCCGACTCGGCCTTGAGCAGCTCGTCACGCCCCACCAGACCCTGCGCGTACTGCTCGCGCACCTTGGCCTTCTCCTTGTTCGGCAGGCCCGAGCCCATGGGGCCGGCGGGCACGAACACGCAGGGCAGGTGCCCGTAGTGCAGCGCACCGATCAGCAGGCCCGGCACGATCTTGTCGCACACGCCCAGCAGCAGCGCGGCATCGAACACGTCGTGGGACAGCGCTACCGCCGTGGCCATGGCAATCGCGTCGCGGGAGAACAGCGACAGCTCCATGCCGGGCGTGCCCTGCGTCACGCCGTCGCACATCGCCGGCACGCCGCCCGCCACCTGGGCCGTGGCGCCGTGGCGGGCGGCCTCGTCGCGCAGCAGCGCGGGGTAACTTTGGTACGGCTGGTGGGCCGACAGCATGTCGTTGTAAGCCGTCACGATGCCGATGTTGGGCGCCTTTTCGACGGTGACCTTGAACTTCTCGGCGCCGGGCAGCGCTGCGTACGCGTGGGCCAGATTGGCGCAGCCCATGCGGTCTTGCGGGGGCTTGCGCTGGATCATGGCGTCGACACCGGCCAGATAGGCGGCCCGCGTGTCCACGCTGCGCTGGATGATGCGAGCCGTCACGCGCGCTACGACTGAATGCATGGGATGCTCCATCGGTGGGGAAAGGAGGGAAAAGGCCTGTGCACAGGCCCTGTTCTGGGCCCTAGAATGTAACTCGATAACCACCGCACTTCAACCCATGACCCTTGAGCGCCTGCCCCTTCCGCCGTCCGAACTGGGCGAATCCCCTTTCTGGCACCCCGAGGAAAAATCCCTTTACTGGTGTGACATTCAGGGACACACGGTGAATGCCTGGAACCCCGTGAGCGGAGAGCACCGCCAGTGGAAGACCCCGAGCGAGCCCGCATGCTGCGCGCCCTCGGCAGGCGGAAACATCGTAATCGGGTTACGGGACGGCTTCTACCAACTCGACACCGCCAGCGGCGACCTCACCCTGCTGGCGCTGCTGCCGCCGGACCAGCACGACACCCGGCGCCTGCGCCTGAACGACGGCCGCTGCGATGCGGCAGGCCGCTTCTGGGCGGGCTCGATGATCACCCCGCGCACCGCGCCCGACGCGGCCCTGTGGTGCCTGTCGGCGGCTGCAGATGGCACCGGCTACACCGTGCGGCACATGGCCGGCGACAACTTCACCGCCAACGGCCTGGCCTTCAGCCCCGACAACCGTGTGATGTACTGGTCCAACACGCCCGAGCACCGCATCGACCGCTTTGACTTCGACCTGGCCACCGGTGCGATCACCCACCGCCGACCCTGGGTGCATTTCGACCGCAAGGTGGACGGCCAGCCCTACGGAGGCCGGCCGGACGGCGCGGCGGTGGATGTGGAGGGCAACTACTGGGTGGCGATGTACGAAGGCGCCTGCGTGCTGCAGCTGTCTCCGACAGGCGATGTGCTGCAGCGCGTCGCCGTGCCGGTTCAGTGCCCGACCATGGTGTGTTTTGGCGGGGAGGATTTGCGCACGCTGTACATCACGTCGGCGCGGGCCGGGCGGCCTGTGGAAGAGCAGGAGGCTGAGGTGCCCGCGGGGTCGCTGTTCAGCGTGGCAGTTGATACGACTGGACTCGCTGTTCAGAAATTTACTGCTTCGACTTTTTGACTGTTGCCCTGGCGGTCAGTTGATCCAACTCTTTGCTGTGAAATAGATCAATGCATTTCATGGTCTTGAACTCAGAGGGCACTGACCCGCCATATTGGAGCGCAACATACTTGGCAACCAGTGCCCTGATCTGCTCATACACCACCAAATCTTGGTGGCCAAACTCCAGGTAGGCGCCAGCCGTTGACGCGGCGTCCTGCGCAGTGCGTTCATCTTGCGCCACCTGCGCCAGACAAATGCTGAGGGCCCAGTTCTTCAGCAGTGTTTTCTGGGAGTATTGACTCGTCTGCGCCAAAGGCCGTGCAAATGCCGGTGGCGTTATCCATGCTATCAGCGCAAGCGCAATAAAAAGTGCTTTCATGACAAGATCCAGAGCAATCCAATATCAGGCACAAACGGACCACTGTCAGGGTCTGCCATCAAATGGCAACTATCAGAACATTTGACCCCATCCCACAGCGTGATATGCCCCACCGCATTGGCCCAGCCCTGCCCTTTGACGACGATGATGCCCTTCAGCCCATGAAAGTCGGTTGTCTTTGGCGCCCGCACAGACTTGTCAGGTCTGCCAAAAGTCTGTTCCAAATAGGCCATCATCTCTGACACACGGTACAGATACTGCTGACCATCTGCACCGCTGACTGACTTGTATGACTGCCCCTTGGGGATGGGAAAGCCAGTCATATTCAGAACATAGCTCATTCTGATGGCACAAGCATTTTGAAAGCCACCGAGCTTTGGATCAAGCTCAGTGTTTTTGTAAACCATACCGCCAATCTTGCGCCCGACCTCTTTGACGGGAACACGAACCGTCATGAAAGCGCGCCATGCATGGTTAAAAACCGGTCTTCTAGGGCGTGTCATTGAACTTAATCTTTAAGAAATGCGCACTCTAGCAAACCACTGGCACAGGAGAAGAGAAAAAAATCTTCAGATTTTCAAACTCAGCACTTTCGTCCAACTTCGGCCACAGAATTAATCGATACCTTCATAATCAGGAGTGTTGAAAAATTAACTTTCACACTCCGGCACGGTTAACCGATCGCCAACAAAACGTCATAAACCGCCCCCATGTTGTGATAGTCCACCTTGCCCGCGTTGCTCTTTTCACGCGTGTGGTTGCGGTTGGCGCCGTCGAGGATGCGGAACCACGCGCCGTGCTCGTGGTCCACGAAGTGCTCCCAACAGTAGCTCCAGATGCGGTAGTACCAGTCCCAGTACTGCGGCTCGCCGGTGCGCACGGCCAGCACGGCGGCGGCGGCCATGCTTTCGGCCTGGACCCAGTGGTACTTGCCGTCGTCGCAGATGCTGCCATCCGGCGCCATGCCGTAGACGATGCCGCCATGCACGGCATCCCAGCCCTTGGCCAAGGCGTCGTCGAACAGGAATCGTGCGCAGGGCAGGTGCCAGTCGGCGGGCGCCAGGGCGTCCAGTTGCAGCAGCAGCTTGGCCCATTCGGTCTGGTGGCCGACCTGGTAGCCCCAGGGGCGGAAGATATTGGTGCGGTCGTGGCGGTTGTATTCCCAGTCCACCGACCAGTCCGCCTGGTAGTGCTCCCACACCCAGCCTTCGGCGGCGGGGGCCGATGCGCGGTCCGACAGGGCCGCTTGCCGCTGGCAGATGCCTTGGGCAAGCTGCTCGGCGCGCTCGATATAGCGTTGCTCGCCCGTGGCGCGAAAGGCCGAGATCATCGCCTCGCAGGCGTGCATGTTGGCGTTCTGGCCGCGGTAACCGGTCAGCGCCCAGTCGGGCGAAGACTCGTCGGCATAGAGGCCTTGCGAGGGCTGCCAGAAGTGGCGCTCGGCCGTGTCGAAGGCCTCGGCCAGCCAGGCGCGCGCCTCGGGCACACCCGCCTCGAACGCGCGCGCGTACGCCAGCATCACGAAGGCCATGCCGTAGCAGTGCCGCGTGGCATCGAGCACGGTGGCGCGGCCATCGTGCCAGTCGATCAGCCATGCGTAGCCGCCCGTGGCAGGGTCCAGAAAAGCGTCGCGCACGAACTGCAGCGCGTGCCGCATGCCGGCCTGGTAGCGCGCCTCGCCCGTGGTGCGGTACAGCATGGCGTGCGTGACCACGAAGCGTGTGGCGCTGACGAGGTGGCGGGTGCGCGTGTCGTACACCGTGCCGTCGTCCAGGAAGAAGTGGTACAGGCCGCCACTCGGGTCGGTCGCCACCGGGTCGTAGAACGCCATGGTGTCGCGCAGATGCTGGCGCAGAAAGGTGGGCGATCGGAAGTCCGGCAGGGGGGCAGTCATGGTGAAAATCTCCTGGACCGTTCGGGCTGAGCTCGTCGAAGCCTTGGCCCATCGCTTCGACACAGCGCGGCGTGAACGGATGTTTGTTTTGAGGGGTCGGGTTGCGTGCTGGATGAAGCGCTGCGCGGGGCTTCGACAGGCTCAGCCTGAACGGGATGGGAATGGTCGGCAAATGGGCGGCCGTGGGCGGCAATGGGCGGCGATGGAACGAAGGCAGGGCGCGTGCGCCCTGCCCTGCACTTCAGATCACATGCCGCTGCGCAGGCGGCCCAGCAACCCGGCGGTCGAGCCATCCAGCCCCGTGGTGTCGCCACTGGCCAGGCGCGCCTCCAGGTCCTTAGCCAGCACCTTGCCCAGCTCAACACCCCACTGGTCGAAGCTGTTGATGCCCCACAGGCTGCCGCTCACGAACACGCGGTGCTCCTGCAGCGCAATGAGCGCGCCCAGCGATGCGGGGGTGAGCGCATCCAGCAGCAAGAAGGTGCTGGGGCGGTTGCCCGGAAAGTGCCGGTGGCCGTCCTCGCCCTCTTTGCCCACCATCAGCGCCTGGGCCTGCGCCAGGGCGTTGGCCAGCAGCTTTTCGTGGTGGCCCTTCAGGGGGTGCGTGGCCTGGCGCACGGCGATCAACTCCAGGGGCAACACGTCCGTGCCCTGGTGCAGCATCTGAAAGAACGCATGCTGGCCGTTGGTGCCCGGCTCGCCCCACAGCACGGGCGATGTGGCATAGGGCAGCGGCGTGCCATCGAGCGCCACGCGCTTGCCGTTGCTCTCCATCTCCAGTTGCTGCAGATAGGCGGGCACGCGGCGCAGCGCCGCATGGTAGGGCGCGATGCAGCGGCTGGTGAAGCCGTGGAAGTTGCGGTACCAGACGTCGAGCAGCCCCAGGCGCACCGGCAGGTTCTGCGCCAGCGGTGCGGTGCGAAAGTGTTCGTCCATGGCGTGCGCACCCGCCAGCAGGTCGCGAAAGCCTGCGGAGCCGATGGCAATGGCGATCGGCAAGCCGATGGCCGACCACAGCGAGTAGCGCCCGCCCACCCAGTCCCAGAAGCCGAACGTGGTGGTGATGCCCAGCGCCCGGGCGGCATCGACATTGGTGGTGAGCGCCGCGAAATGGCGCCCCACATCCTGCCCCCCTTGCGCCGCGAACCACGCCAGGGCCGAGCGGGCGTTGGTCATGGTCTCGGCGGTGGTGAAGGTCTTGGAGGCGATGAGGAACAGCGTGTTCTGCGGCCGCAGCGACTGCAGCACGGTGTGCAGCTCGTGGCCGTCCACATTGGAGACGAAGTGCAGCCGCTTGCCCTGGGCGCGGAACTCTTCGAGCGCCAGCACCGCCATGTGCGGCCCCAGGTCCGAGCCGCCGATGCCGATGTTCACGATGTCGGTGATGGTGCTGTCGGCCCGCACCGTATCGGCATACGCCAGCATGGCATCGAGCGTGGCATGCACGTCCGCCAGATGGCCGGCGATGCTGCTGTCGTCCCCGGGCAGTGCCAGGCCCGCAGGGCGGCGCAGCAGCGTGTGCAGCACGGCGCGGCCTTCGGTGCTGTTGATGGGCTGGCCGCTGAACATCGCGTCGCGGTGCTGCGTGAGGCCGGTGGCCCGGGCCATGTCCAGCAACAGGGCTTCGGTGGCGCTGTCCCACAGGTTCTTGGACAGGTCGGCGAACACATGCGGGGCCTGCTGGCTGAAGCGGCCGAACCGCTGCGCATCGTCGGCGAAAGCCTGCCGAAGGTCCAGCTGGTGCCCGTGGGTGGAATAGGCAGCCTGCAACTGAGGCCACTGCGGTGTCTGATCGCAACGGAGGGACATGGTGGAATTCACGAGAGGTAAAAGAACACGCGGCGAGATAGTAACTTGATTACCTAATTTGTTCGATACCTTTTGGCAGCCGAACTGTCATAAATCGTTCTACGGCCTTTGCACCTACACATTCTGATGTAACGAGATTACAATTTCGAGCCTGCACATGGCCCTCAGCAGGACTGCGTGCACACCACCCACACCACTGATACGGAGACCCCATGAGTTTTGACCTCGTCCTGTTTGGAGGCACCGGCGATCTGGCCTGGCGCAAGCTCATGCCCGCGCTCTTTCAGGCCTTTCGCCACGGGACCTTGCCCGAGGGGGGCCGCATCATTGCGGTGGCGCGCGACGAGCTGAGCGACGAACAATACCGCAGCCTGATCCAGTCCCGCTTCGACAGCGTGGACCTGGCCAAGCGCCCCACCCCGGACGAGTTCGAGCGCTTCGGCGCGCTGCTGCACTACCTGCGCATGGACCTGTCGCAAACGCAGGACTACGCCCGCCTGGCCGGCGTGCTGCAGGAACGCGGCGCCGACACGGTGGTGATGTACGTGGCCACGGCCCCCAGCCTGTTCACCAACGTGTGCGAGCAGATCGCCGCCGTCGGCCTGAACGGCCCCAGCACCCGCGTGGTGCTGGAAAAGCCGCTGGGCCACGACCTGAAGTCGAACCAGGCCATCAACGACACGCTGCGCCGCGTGCTCAAGGAAGAGCAGGTCTTTCGCATCGACCACTACCTGGGCAAGCCGTCGGTGCAGAACCTGTTTGCGATGCGCTTCGGCAACGCGCTGTTCGAGCCCCTGTGGCGGCGCGAGCACATCGCCAACATCCAGATCACCATCGCCGAAGAGCTGGGCGTGGAAACGCGCGGCGCCTTCTACGACCAGACCGGCGCATTGCGCGACATGGTGCAGAACCACGCGCTGCAGCTGCTGTGCGCCATCGGCATGGAGCCGCCCATCAACTCCAGCGCCAACGCGATCCGCGACGAGAAGCTCAAGGTGCTGCAGTCGCTCAAGCCCTGGAGCATGGAAACCATCGGCCAGCACGTGATCCGCGGCCAGTACGCCGCAGGCAAGACACACGGGCACAACGTGCCGGGCTACCTGCAGGAAAAGGGCGTGGCCGGCAGCAGCACCACCGAGACCTTCGTCGCGCTGCGCACCGAGATCTCCAACTGGCGCTGGGCGGGCGTGCCGTTCTACATCCGCACCGGCAAGCGGCTGGCGGGGCGCGACGCGCACATCGTCGTCAACTTCCGCCCCGTGCCGCACCCCATCTTCAAGATGCCCACCGGCGCGGTGAACCGCCTGGTGATCAACCTGCAGCCCAAGGACGGCCTGGAGCTGCACCTGCTGGCCCAGGGTGCCCCCCAGAACCAGACCGAGCCCGCGCTGTCGCAGGTGGCGCTGAACCTGGACTTCGACCAGCGCTTCGGCACCGAGCGCGTGGGTGCCTACGAGCGCCTGCTGCTCGACGTGATCGCAGGGCGCCTGAACCTCTTCGTGCGCAGCGACGAGCAGGAAGAAGCCTGGCGCTGGGTGGAGCCCATCCTGCAGCACTGGAGGAACGACCCCGCCGGCCCGCGCCCGTACGCACCGGGCAGCTGGGGCCCCAGCGCTGCCAGCGCGATGATCGCGCGCGATGGGCATTGCTGGAGTGAGGAGATGTAGAGCCGCAGGGTCCTCCTATAGTCCACATTCGCCTTCAACATAGCTGCACGATGCCCGCGAAGCAAAAGACCTTTTTTGCCTTGATTTCAATCGCCCTGCTGGGGCTCATGGCCTTCTTCGCCCCACTAGCTCCGGCAGGGTGGAAGTCCGCTTGCGCCTGTATACCGCGAGATCTGGACTTCATGCACTTCCTGTCTCTCAACATTGACCAAGCATCGTATCCAGAGCCGCTCGATCTCGACAAGCTGGGCGGACAGGCCGTAGCTGCAGGCTTTTTGCAGAAGATTCCGATTGGCTCAAGTTTGGAAAAAGTCAAGGAGGTCAGCGGTAGCCTGCAGTCCAATTGCCAAAGGATGGATATCCGTGCGTATCAGTGCGACTACTGGTTGCAATCCAACCGAACATCTGAGCGCGGCTACACCGTGACTTTTCACCTGTCGCAGCATCAAAACTTACAGTCCGTTGATGCACGGCTTGTCACCAGAGAGCACTCCTCAAAATACTGGTTTTGACCCGCCTTCTCCGGCAACGGGCATATAGACAGCCGGCCCCACCAGTTCGATCGGCAACCCATCCGGGTCCGCAATGAAGGTGAACAGTGCCCCCGTGAAAGGATCGGTGCGCACCGGCTCCACGGCCACACCGTGCAAGGCCAGCACCTTAAGGCTGGCATCGAGGTCCGCTACCCGCAGCGCCAGATGGCGCAAACCGCAGGCTTCGGGGTACGAGGGACGTGCTGGCGGGTTTGGAAACGAGAACAGCTCGACTTGCGTTCCGTCGGGCAGCTGCAGGTCGAGCTTGTGCGACTGGCGCTCGGCGCGGAACACCTCGTTCACCACCCGCAGACCCAGCACCTCAGTGTAGAAGCGGCGCGAGCGCGCATGGTCGCTCGCGATGATCGCCACGTGGTGGATGCCGCCCAGCTGCAGTGCAGGCAGCGCAGCCTGCGAGGGTGGCGCAGGCGGATCACTGCCGCCCACCGTCACCCTTCGGAGCCCGCGATATCGAGTGCGCGCGATGCGCCGTACAGCGCGGGCGTGGCGCTGGGGTCGATGATCCAGCAGGGGATGTCTGCGAGGTAGGACTTGAAGCGCCCCTTGGCCTCGAAGCGTGCGCGGAACGAGGATTGGTCGAACCACTCGCCCAGGCGCGGCACCATGCCGCCGCCCAGGTACACGCCGCCGCGGGCGCCCAGCGTCAGGGCCAGGTTGCCGGCCACGCTGCCCAGAAAGCCGCAGAACAGATCCAGCGCCTCGAGCGCCAGGGCATCCTGGGACTGCAGCGCCAGTTCCGTCACCTGCGCGGCGGAGCTCACCTCTTTGCCGCCGCGCTGCGCGAGGCGGCGCACCGCGTGGTACAGGTCCACCAGACCCGCGCCGCACACGGCGCGCTCGGCGGACACGTGGCCGTAGCGCTCCTGCAGGATGGCCAGCACGTCGAATTCACGCTGCGTCTGCGCGGCCAGCGTGACGTGCCCGCCCTCGCCCGACAGCGGTACGCCCGCGCTGGAGCCTGGCGGGAAGACCAGGCCGGACACCCCGAGCCCCGTGCCGGGCCCGACGAGCGCAATGGCACTGCCGGGCACCGCCTGGCCGCCGCCGACCTGGCGCAGCAGGTCGGGCGTGAGCAGCGGCAGCGCCAGCGCCAACGCCGTGAAGTCGTTGATGACCACCAGCCGCTCGAAGCCGAACGCCTCGCGCACCGCGCGCTGCGAGAAGCTCCAGCTGTGGTTGGTCATGCGGATGGCGTCGCCCGTCACCGGGTTGGCAATGCCGAAGGCGGCCTCGCGCGGCGTGGGCACGCCCACTTCATTCAGGTATGCCGACAGCGCGGCATCGACGGTGGGGAACTGCGCGCAGGGCAGCACGCGGGTGTCGTTGAGCGGGCCGGTGGGCGAGTCCTGCCAGGCCAGGCGGATGTTGGTGCCGCCGATGTCGGCGAGAAGGCGCTGCGGGTGCGTGGAGTGCATGGGCTTGAAGAAAAATGTTCTGCAGCTATGAAAAATATAGCTGCTTGCGCTTGATGGACGAGCGGTACAGGCAGTTTTTACCTGAAATACAAAGCCCCGCAAAGACCTAAGTCTCCGTCCGAAACATCTTGGACGTTTTGATGCGCGCAGCGAGCGCGGTCGTGGAACCGGTGCCGGCCGGGCATCGGGTGCACCCCCTACCCTCGTCGGAAGAGGTCGCGAGAGCGAGGCTACAGCAGCGCCGCCAATCCCAGGGCGCTGTCGCTACACCTCAGCCCAGCCGCTCTTCGGTCTTCGCGTCGAACCAGTGCGCGTTGGCCGGCGCCACGGTCAGGCCCACATGGTCGCCGGGCTGCACGCGCGTTTGTGCATCGGTGCGCAGCGTGACGTTGCCAGCGGCGGTATCGACCATCACATAGGTGTCCGGCCCGGTGGGCTCGACCACGCTCACCTGGCCACGCCAGGGCGCGTCGTCCTGCATCTGCAGGTGCTCGGGGCGCACGCCCAGCAGCATCTCGGGCACGCACCGGGGCGGTGCCAGGCTCAGCGACGCGCCCTCGATGCCGAACTGCCCGGCCGGCTGCACGCCGCCGCGCAGCAGGTTCATGGTGGGCGAGCCGATGAAGGTCGCCACGTACGTGTTGGCCGGGCGGTTGTAGATCTCGTCGGGGGTGCCCAGCTGCTGCACCACGCCGCCCTTCATCACCGCGATGCGCGAGCCCAGGGTCATGGCCTCGACCTGGTCGTGCGTCACGTACACGCTGGTGATGCCGCTGGCCTGGTGCAGGCGCTTGATCTCGGCGCGCATCTCCACGCGCAGCTTGGCGTCCAGGTTGGACAGCGGCTCGTCGAACAAGAAGAGCTGCGGCTGGCGCGCCAGCGCCCGGCCCATGGCCACGCGCTGGCGCTGGCCGCCCGACAGCTGGCTGGGCCGGCGGTCGAGCAGGTGGGTGATCTGCAGCATGGCGGCGACTTCGTCGATGCGCTTTTGGCGCTCGGGCTTGGGCATCTTGCGCATCTCCAGCGCAAAGCCGATGTTGTCGGCCACCGACAGCGTGGGGTAGAGCGCGTAGCTCTGGAACACCATGGCGATGTCGCGGTCGCGCGGGGGCATGCCCACCACGTTCTTGTCGGCGATGCGGATCTCGCCCTCGGTGGGCTCGTCCAGGCCCGCAATGATGTTGAGCAGCGTGGACTTGCCGCAGCCCGAGGGGCCGACCAGGATCAAAAATTCGCCCGGTGCCACGTGGATGTCCACCTTGCGCAGCACCTCCACGCTTTTGTCGCCCTTGCCAAAGCGCTTGTTGATGCCTGCGATGTCGAGTGATGACGCCATTTTCTTGATTACCCTTAACCCTTGACTGCGCCGGCCGTCAGGCCGCGCACGAAGAACTTGCCTGCGAGAACGTAGATCACCATGGTGGGCAGGCCCGCGATGATGGCGGCCGCCATGTCCACGTTGTAGGCCTTCACGCTGCTGCTGGTGTTGGCCAGGTTGTTCAGGCCCACGGTCACCGGCTTTGAGTCGGTGCCCGAGAACACCACGCCGAACAGAAAGTCGTTCCAGATATTGGTGAACTGCCAGATCAGCGTGACCATCACGATGGGCGTGGACAGCGGCAGCACGATGCGCCAGAAGATCTGGAAGAAGCTCGCGCCATCCATGCGCGCCGCGTTCACCAGCTCTTTCGGGATGGCCGCGTAATAGTTGCGAAAGAACAGCGTGGTGCCCGCCAGGCCCGCCAAGCAGTGCACCATCACCAGGCCGGTGATGGAGCTGGACAGCCCCAGCCAGCCGAGTACCTGGCTCATGGGCAGCAGCACCACCTGGAAGGGCATGAACACGCCGAACAGCAGCAGGCCGAACAGCGTGTCGCTGCCGCGAAACTTCCACAGGCTGAGCACATAGCCATTGAGCGCACCCCACACGGTCGATATCAGCACCGCCGGCACGGCCATGGCCACCGAGTTCATGAAAAACGGGCGCAGTCCGTTGCAGTCCACGCCCGTGCAGGCGCTGGACCACGCGGTGCCCCAGGCCGACCAGTTCAGCGCGGCGGGCAGGGCCAGCAACGAGGTGCTGCGGATCTCCTCGGCGTCCTTGAACGAGGTGACGAGCATCGCGTACAGCGGCAGCAGGAAGAAGGCGGTGGCCAAGGCCAGCACCGCGTAGACCAGAAAGCGGCCCACGGACGGGAGCAGAGAGGGCTTAGCGGTCATGGGGCTTTGTCCGCAGTTCGCTGTAGAGATAGGGGATGACCAGGGCTGCCACGGTGGCGAGCATCATGGTCGCGCTGGCTGCGCCCAGGCCGATCTGGCCGCGCGAGAACGACATGGTGTACATGAAGGTCGCGGGCACGTCGGTGGCAAAGCCCGGCCCGCCGGCCGTGAGCGCCATCACCAGGTCGAAGCTCTTGATCGCCAGGTGCGACAGCACCATGAGCGTGGAGAAGAACACGGGCCGCAGGGCCGGCAGCACGATGCGCCAGTAGATGCGCGGCAGCGATGCACCGTCGACCTGCGCGGCCTTGATGATGCTGTCGTCGATGCCGCGCAGCCCGGCCAAAAAGAGCGCCATCGCAAAGCCCGCGCTCTGCCAGATGCCGGCGATCACCACGCAGTAGATGGCCATGTCGGTGTCGACCAGCCAGCCGAATTCGAAGTTGGGAAAGCCCCAGTCGCGCACCATTTTTTCGATGCCCAGGCCCGGGTTCAGCAGCCACTTCCAGGCCGTGCCCGTGACCACGAACGACAGTGCCATGGGGTACAGGTAAATGGTGCGCAGCGCGCCTTCGGCACGGATCTTCTGGTCCAGCAGCACGGCCAGCACCACGCCGATGGCGAGCGACCCGCCGACGTAACCCACGCCGAAGATGCCCAGATTTTTGAGGGCCACCCACCAACGGTCCATCTCCCACAGGCGCTCGTACTGCGCCAGGCCCGCCCAGTCGTAGTTGGGCAGCATGCGGGACACGGTCAGGCTCAATACGCCGTTCCACAGCATCAGG
Source organism: Acidovorax sp. Leaf191 (assembly GCF_001424425.1). Classification (GTDB taxonomy): domain Bacteria; phylum Pseudomonadota; class Gammaproteobacteria; order Burkholderiales; family Burkholderiaceae_C; genus Acidovorax. The sequence goes on along the minus strand of NZ_LMPT01000012.1, from coordinate 166,614 downwards.
CCGTAGATGAACGCGAATCCCAACACAAAAGCCGGTGTCACGACCAGCTTGGGCAACCATGTCTCCAACGAATTCTTGGTCATCGCCGGGCCACCCCCGAATGAAAAGCCACGGCCTTGCGATCAGCGGCCCGCGCAGGGGCAAAGGCGAGGTGAAAGGCAAAGCGTGGGAGCCATCTTGGACGGCTGCGAAAAATGTGTGGCATGTGCCTGCAATATGAAAAAAGGGGGGCACGCACAGAGTGCCCCCCAACCGAACAAAGTAACCTCTGACTAACTCGCTAACTCACTCACTTCACCATTCCATGCCCGGGCCGCCGGGCGGCGCCGCCAAGGCGCAAACCTTGGCAGCACGCCCTGCGGCCCGGTGTGGAATTGCTTACCACCAGACCTCGTACTGCACGCCCACCAGCGTACGCGAGGTCTTGCCGTTGGCGCCGAACGTGGCGGCATTCGCCACGGCCGCTGCCTGGTTCCAGTTGGCCTTGGTCACATACAGGCGCAGTTCAGGGCGTGACCAGAAGTCTTCCGACAGCGCCAGGGCGCCGGCCAGCGTGACCTTGGACAGCCGCTGGTCAGGGCCCGTGTTGCCCTTACGGGTCGTGGTCGACAGCTCGGCCAGCATCTTGAAATTCTGCGTGAAGGCGTACGAACCCCGGCCGCCCAGCGAGAAGTCCTTGGTCTCGACACCGGTCAGGTCAGCCTTGTTGGTCTGGTAGCCGATGAGGGCCTGGCCTCCGAAGGGGCCGCTTTGCCAGTTGATGGAGTCGGCGATCCGCGTGGAGCGGCGGCCGGCGCGGGTGCCGTCGATGGACTCAAACTCACCATCAATGCGGGCATGGCCGCGGGACGTCTGCAGGTACAGCGTATTGCTGATGCTGGGCAACAGGAATTCCTTTTGCGTATGCATCAGCGACACGCCCGAGCCCGAGCCGCCGCCGACCTGGTTCTTGCCGCCCACGGCCGTGAGCAGCACGCGCAGCTTGCCGCCAGGGTTGGTGTTGATCTCGGACAGGTCGGCGTTGATGCGGTGCGCCTTCACGTCGTTGGGCAGGTTGCCGTCGAACTTGTCGCCCGAGAACACGCCCACGCCCAGCTTCATGCCGCCGATCGGCACGTCGGTCACGCCGGCGCCGACGTTGTCACCGTAGTTGAGCAGGAAGTAGTCGACGATGTGCACGTCCTGGATACGCAGGCGGCGCTGGCCGGCCCAGAACTTGGCTTCGGGGGAGAACGAGAAGCCGCTCATTTCCACGAAGGCCTGCTCGGTGCTGATGTCGCCGCTGCCCCACTTGGCGGGCATGTAGTTGATCTTCCACTTGATGCCGTTGGTCTCGAAACCCTTGGCGAAGTTGACTTCGATGCCGTTGTCGCCTTCGTTGCCCAGGCGGTATTTCTGCAGCTCGCCGCCGAGCGTCAGGTTGCCCTTGACGCCGTCGGAGTGGTTGAACACCGGGCCGCCCCGCGAGTAACCGTTGAACTCGAAGCCGGCAACATCCATTGCCATGGCACTACTCATCGCGCATGCGGCGGCCAAAGCCACCGCCGTCAGGCGGTTTCTTTTCATCATGATGGGATCCCTCTGGGGTTTGGTTTACTTCGGACTTACTTGGTCTTCGCGGCGGCCGCGATCTTCTTCACCGCATCGGCAACGCTCACCTTGTCGTCGTTCCAGAATTGGCTGACGACGTCCTTGATGGCACCTTCGGTCGCGGGCGCGATCGCCATGCCGTGCGCCACGCTGGGCAGCAGGCTGCCGCTCTTGGCGGTGTCGATGAAGTCCTTGGCCGAGGCCTTGGCGCAGTCGTCGAACTTGTCCATCTTCTGGCCGGCGCGCACCGGGATGGAACCCTTGTTCAGGTTGAACACTTCCTGGAACTCGGGGCTCATGATGGAGCTGGCCAGGTCGCTCTGCGCCTTCTGGGCGGCGGCGTCCTTGAGCTTGAACAGGATGAAGGAGTCCACGTTGAAGGTGTAGGCCGTGGTGGTGCCCGGTGCGGCGGCGCACAGGAAGTCCTTGCCCGGCACCTTGTTGGCCGCCAGGAACTCGCCCTTGGCCCAGTCACCCATCAGCTGGAAGCCCGCCTTGCCCTGGATCAGCATGGCCGTGGCCAGGTTCCAGTCGCGGCCGGGGGCGCCGGCGTCGGTGTACGACTTGATGCGGCGGAAGGTCTCGAGCGACTTCTTCATCGTGTCGCTGTTGATGGCCTTGTCGTCGAGCTTGACCAGGGCGTCCTGGTAGAACTTGGCGCCACCCACACCCAGCACCACCGATTCGAAGGTGGTGAAGTCCTGCCAGTTCTGGCCGCCGTGGGCCACGGGCACGAGGCCTGCGGCCTTGAGCTTGTCGGCGGCGGCGAAGAACTCGTCCCAGGTCTTGGGCATGGCGGCCACGCCGGCCTTCTTCAGGGCTTCGGAGCTGCCCCACATCCAGTTGACGCGGTGCACGTTGACCGGGGCGGCCACGTAGGCGCCCTTGTACTTCATGACGTCGGCGACCACCTTGGGCAGCAGCTCATCCCACTTCTCGGCCTTGGCCAGCGCGTCCATGTTGGCCAGCACGCCTTCGGATGCCCACTCCTGGATCGCCGGGCCCTTGGTCTGCGCGGCAGACGGCGGGTTGCCCGAGATCACCCGGCTCTTGAGCACGGTCATGGCGCTGTCGCCACCGCCACCGGCCACGGCAAAGTCGCGCCACGTGTGGCCCTTGGCCTGCATGATCTTCTTGAGTTCGGCGACCGACTTGGCCTCACCGCCCGAAGTCCAGTAATGCAGAACCTCGACCTCCCCCGCGCTGGCAGACATCGCTGCCGCCAGGCCCACCGCCACTGCGGCGATCTTCGTCATCTTCCACATACCCTTGTCTCCTCGATGTTTGAATCCGTTTACGCGCCACATACCGGTGACGTTCAGCGCAGTCGGTACTTTAATTACAATAATTAATGAACATATCAGGGCTTTCCCGGGTTGTTGGTTACATGCCAGTCTCCTAGCCCGGTTATCGAATTACAGCGTCGGCTGGGCTCAGCCATGGGCTGGGTGCAGGCTCTGCATCCACCGCAGGCGGGATGCTTTGCTATGCTCACAGACCATGCCCACCCTACTGATCGTTGAAGACGATGCCCTGCTGCTCGACGCCCTCACCGGGCAGCTCAAACAGCTTGAATACGATGTCTGCACGGCGTGCAGTGTGGCGCAGGCCACCGCGCTTTTGCAGACCCAGGCGGTGGACGGGATCATCCTGGACCTGGGCCTGCCCGGCGCCGACGGCATGGAGCTGCTGACCTGGGTCCGCGGCCACATCGCCGGCCTGCCGGTGCTGATTCTCACCGCCCGCGACGGCATCGACGACCGGGTGGCGGGCCTCAACGCAGGGGCCGACGACTACATCACCAAGCCCTTCAACATGCAGGAGCTGCAGGCCCGCCTGCAGGCCATGCTGCGCCGCGCGCGGCAGCCCGCGTTCACGCAGCCCAGCAGCGCCTCGGGCGGGCCCAGCACCACCATCGGCGCGCTGCTGCTGGACCATGCCAGCCAGGCGGCCACGCTCGACGGCACGCCGCTGGAACTCACGCAGCGCGAGTGGGAACTGCTGGAACTGCTGGTCAACCGCTGCGGCGAAGTCGTCACGCGCGACGACGTGCTGGCCGCCTGGCGCGCAGGCCCGCCGGAGCCCGGCCAGTCGGCACCGCCACTGGCCTCCAACGCGCTGGAGGTGTATGTGCACCGCCTGCGCAAGAAGCTCGACGACACCAGCCTGACCATCCGCAACATCCGCGGCCTGGGCTACATGCTCGAAAAGCCATGACTTCTTCCTTGGGCGGCTGCACCGCCCCCTGCCGAACGGCGGAGCGCTGACATGCGGCCCATCCACGGCGTTTCACTGCAGCGCAAGCTGCTGCTGTGGCTGCTGCTGCCGCAGCTGGTGCTGTGGCTGTCGGGCGGCTTTCTGGCGTGGCGCGTGGCGCTGCAAAACGGCGAGAAGGGCATCGACCAGACGCTGACGCAGTCGGTGCGGGCGCTGGCGCGGCAGATCAAGCCCATCGGCGACGGGCTGCTGGTGGACTTCCCGAAGGCCGCGCAGGACATCCTGGAGCAGGACCCGGCCGACCGCATCACCTACATGGTCTCGTCCCCGCCCGGGCGCTTTCTGCTGGGCAATGCGCAGCTGCCCTCGCCGCCGCCCGTGGACGTGCGCGTGGGCGAACCGTACCTGTACCAGGCCCGCGTGGACGACAAGCCCGTGCGCGTGGCCCTGCTGGACGTGGACTACGGCACGCCCCAGACCCGCCAGACCCTGCGCGTGCAGGTGGCGCAGAGCCTGACGGTGCGCGAGCGCATCGCGCAGGAGCTGCTCGAACAAATGCTGCTGCCCATGGGCCTGATGGGCCTGGCGCTGAGCGCCGTGGTCTACGCCGGCGTGCTGCGCGGGCTGCAGCCGTTAAAGCGCCTGGAGGCGCAGATCGAGAAAGCCGGCGCGCGCAAGCACAACACGGCCGACCCGCTGCCGCCCATCGAGCTCACGTCCGCGCCGCAAGAAGTGCACTCCCTGGCCAGCACCATCAACGGCCTGCTGGAGACGGTAGCGCGCGGGCAGCGCAAGGAAAAGCGCTTCTTGAACGACGCCGCGCACCAGCTGCGCACGCCCCTGGCCGGCCTGATCGGCCAGACCGAGCTGGCCCTGCACGAAAGCCACGAGCCCGCCGTGCAGGAGCGGCTGCAGAAGGTGCTGGCCGCCGCCCAGCGCAGCGCCCACCTGGTGCACCAGCTGCTGCAGCTGGCGCGCTCCGAATCGAACGTGGAGATGCAGGCGGTGGACATCGCCGCGCTGGCCCGCGAGGTGGCGCGTGAATGGGCCGCGCGCGCGCTGGCGCAGGGCATGGACCTGGGCTACGAGGGCGACGACTACCTAACCGTACAGGGCCACCCGCTGCTGCTGCGCGAGGCGCTGAACAACCTGATCGACAACGCGCTGCACTACGCCGGCGCGGGCGCCACGGTCACCGTGCGCGTGAATGCAACGCCGGACCGCTGGGCCACGCTGCTGGTGGAAGACGACGGCCCGGGCGTACCGGCGGGCAACCTGCCGGACCTGTTCGCACGCTTTTGGCGCGGCTCGGACAAGCCCGGCGGCTGCGGCCTGGGGCTGTCCATCGTGGAAGAAATTGCGCTGCGCCACGGCGGCCAGGCCGTGGCCGAGAACGTGGCGCCGCACGGGTTGCGCGTGGGATTGCGGCTGCGGGCGGGCTGAGCGTTGGCGCGTCGGCGCCTTCGCACGTCGACGGGCGCCTGCGTCGGGCCGCGGCGGATCAGCGGTGCACAGTCTTCACACGCCACCTGAATTCGCTCAAATCCACATAAAAAAAGCTGCTACCGCTTGATGGAAAAGCGCTAGCAGCTATGTTTTTTATAGCAATCTGCTTGAGCAGCCTCTCACGCAGCCTGAATGAGCTTGTCCAGCTTGACCGCGTCCGCCGCGAACGCGCGGATGCCTTCCGCCAGCTTTTCGGTGGCCATGGCGTCTTCGTTCAGCGCAAAGCGGAAGCCCGCTTCGTCGTAGCTCACCGCAGCCAGGTCCAGCGTCTTGGCGGCCTGGGCGTCCAGCGCGGGCTGCAGCGGCGCGTCGCTGGCGGCCAGTTGCGCCAGCAGCTCGGGGGCGATGGTCAGCAGGTCGCAGCCGGCCAGCGCCGTGATCTGGCCCACGTTGCGAAAGCTCGCGCCCATGACCTCGGTCGCAATGCCAAAGCGCTTGTAGTGGTTGTAGATCTGCGTGACGGACTGCACGCCCGGGTCGTTGGCACCGGCGCGTGCGGCTTCGTCCCACTGGGCGCCGGCCTGCTTCTTGTACCAGTCGTAGATGCGGCCGACAAACGGCGAGATCAGCTGCACCTTGGCCTCGCCGCAGGCCACGGCCTGCGCGAACGAGAACAGCAGCGTGAGGTTGGTGTGGATGCCCTTGCGCTCCAGCTGCTCGGCGGCCTTGATGCCTTCCCAGGTGGCGGCGATCTTGATGAGCACGCGGTCGATGTGGATGCCTTCGGCCTGGTACAGCTCGATGATGCGTTCGGCGCGGGTGACGGTGGCGCTGGTGTCGAAGCTCAGGCGGGCATCCACTTCGGTGGACACGCGCCCGGGGATGGTCGCGAGGATCTCGCGGCCAAAGCGCACCAGCAGGCGGTCGATGATCTCGTCCATGGCGCGGCCGCGGAACTGGGCCACGGTGTCCTGCAGCAGCGGCGCGTACTCGGGCTTTTGCACGGCCTTGAGGATCAGCGACGGGTTGGTGGTGGCATCCTGGGGCTGGAACTGCGCCAGTTGCTTGAAGTCGCCGGTGTCGGCAACCACGGTGGTGAACTGTTTGAGGGCGTCGAGTTGGTTCATGGCGTCATTATTGAACATCAGCGTCCGCTCAGTCGGTACTACCAACCACCGATACCCCGTGCACGCCCAGGCCGAGCCGCACGTCCTCGCCCGGCGTGAGCACGTCGCTCAGGTCCGACGACACGACGAAGATCGGCCCAAGCTCTGTGGCAAAGGTGTATTCGTGCACCGCGCCCAGGTACGCGGCCTTCTCCAGCCGCGCGGGCATCAGCCCCTCGCCCTGGCGCTCGATGCGCCATGCCTCGGGCCGCACCGCGACCTTGACCGCGCCCTGCTGCTGGCAGGCCCGCGGGCGGATCGTGAGCGGCCCCACGGTCACCGTGCCATCGGCGCGGGCCGTGGCGGGGAACAGCATGGCCTCGCCCATGAAGCCGGCGACGAACTCGCTGCCGGGGGTTTCGTACAGCGCGCGGGGCGATCCCTGCTGGGCGATCAGGCCCTGGTTCATCACGATGATCTGGTCGCTGACGGCCATGGCCTCGCTCTGGTCGTGCGTGACGTAGGCCACGGTGAGCGACAGGCGCTGCTGCAGCGCGCGGATCTCCTCGCGCATCTCGCGGCGCAGGCGGGCGTCCAGGTTGGACAGCGGCTCGTCGAACAGCAGCACCTCGGGCTCCAGCACCAGCGCGCGGGCCAGCGCCACGCGCTGCTGCTGGCCGCCAGACAGCTCGCTCGGCAGGCGGTCGTCATAGCCCACCAGGCCCACGCCGCGCAGTGCCTCGACCGCCTTGGCGCGCGCCACCTCGTCACGCTGGCCGGACATGCGCAGGCCGTACATCACGTTCTCTGCCACGTTCATGTGCGGAAACAGCGCGTAGCTCTGGAACATCATGCTCACGTTGCGCTGCGCCGGGCCGAGCGTGGTCACGTCCTTGCCGCCGATGAAGATCTCGCCCGAGGTGGGCGACTCCAGCCCCGCGATCATGCGCAAGGTGGTGGTCTTGCCGCAGCCCGACGGGCCCAGGATGGTGGCCAGCGTGCCGCGCGGCACCTCGAAGCTGATGCCCTTGACGGCCAGGCCCGACGAGGCGTCGCGGCCATAGCGCTTGGTGATGTTGCGGAACACGATGCCCGCATCTTCGATGTTGTTCATGGTTGTCTTTTCAATGGACGATGACGCGAATTAACAGGCGTGGCGCATGCGCGGGACGCCGAGCAAGGGCCGCCCCGCAGCGAGGGCGTCGTCCCCCTTGAGGGGGAAGGCGCCGAAGGCGACTCAGGGGGTGCTTCCTCGTCGGCCCAGCTTGCGCTCACCCACCAGCAGCTGGATCAGGCCGATGGAGGCGGACATCAGCACGATGAGCACCGTGCAGTACGCCAGCGCCACGCCGTAGTCGCCGTTGCCCACGCGGCCGATGATGTAGGTGGTGGCCAGCTCGTTCTCGGCGGTGACAAGGAAGATCACCGCACTCACCGTGGTGATGGCCCGCACGAAGCTGTAGACCAGCGCAGCCACCAGCGCCGGCTTGAGCAGCGGCAGCACCACGTGGCGCAGCGTCTGCACGCTGCCGGCCCGCAGCATGACCGAGGCCTCGTCCAGCGACCGGTCGAGCTGCTTGAACGCCGCCGTGCCTGCGCGCACCCCCACCGGCAGATTGCGGAACATGAAGCACAGCACGATGATGAGCGCGGTGCCCGTGAGCTCGAACGGCGGCACGTTGAACGCCAGGATGTAGCTCACGCCCAGCACCGTTCCGGGGATGGCAAAGGCCAGCAGGGCGGCGAACTCGAAGGCGCCCTGCCCCCGGAATTCGGTGCGCGCCAGCAGCCAGGCGATGCCGATGCCCAGCGTGGCCGTGAGCGGCGCCGAGATGGCCGCGAGCTTGAGCGTGGTGAACAGCGAGCTCCAGGCGGTGCCGGCCCACACGATGCCGAACTCGCCCCACTCCATGCTGAACGCGGTGCGAAAGTGCGCCAGCGTGATGGTGTAGTCGCGGCCCCAGGTCTGCACGAAGCCGCCGGCCAGCGCAAACAGGTACACGATGAGCGTGAATGCCATCCACGGCAGCGCGATGGAATGCACCACGCGGCGCACGCCGGTGGGCAGCGGCATGGCGATGCCCGCGTCGCCCTTGCCCGACACCGTGGTGAAGTTCTGCTTGCCCAGCAGCCCGCGCTGGATGGCGAACACCGTGAGGGCAAAGAACGTGAGGATCCACGCCAGCGACGCGGCGCGCCCCTGGTCGTACTGCGCACCCACGATGGCGAAGAAGATCTCGGTGGACAGCACCGAGAACTGCCCGCCCACCACGATGGGGTTGCCGAAGTCGGCCATGCTCTCGATGAAACCCACCAGGAACGCGTTGGCCAGGCCCGGCTTGAGCAGCGGCAGCGTCACGCTCATGAAGGTCTTGTGGGGGCTGGCGCGCAGCGTCTGCGCGGCTTCCTCCAGGCTGGGCGCCACGCCCTGCACCACGCCGCGCATGATCATGAAGGCGATGGGCGTGAACGCAAATGTCTGCGCCACCCACACGCCGAACCAGCCGTAGAACCAGCGCGAGGGCGTGATGCCGAACGCGTATTCCAGGAACTGGTTGAACACGCCCGCACGGCCGAACAGCAGGATCAGGCCCAGGCCCACCACGAAAGGCGGCGTGATGATGGGCAGCAGCGCCACGATGTTCAGCGGGCGTGCATAGCGGCGCGAGGCGCGCTCGGCCATCAGCGCCATGAAGGTGCCCAGCAGCGTGGTGCTGGTGGCGGTCATCAGCCCGAGGAACAGCGTGTTCCATGCCACGCCGCAACGCTGGCCGCCGCTGACACACGACAGGCCGAAGTTGCGCTCGTGCGCAATGCGCTCCCACAGAACGCCCAGCGAGAACGGGCCGTCTTCCAGGAAGAACGCCGCCGACAGCGCCTTGAGCACCGGGAACACGATGAACAGTGCCAGCAGGCTGCCGCACGCCAGCACGGCGGCTGCGACGAACAGATCGCCCTTGAAGAAACCGCGCCGCGCCACGCCGAAGGCCGTCAGCACCAGCAGCGCCGAGAGCACCACGAACCCGCCCCAGCCGATGCCCGGCTGCCGCGCGCCCAACTCGCCCAGCATCTGGTTCAACCAGTCGAAGGCCCAGCCCCGCCCGCCGATGGCAAAGCCGCTGAGCAGCAGCGCCAGCAGGCCCACCGCCCCGCCGACTGCCAGCACCGCGCCCTGCCGCCGGCCTGCAGGCAGGACGGCGCCTGCGGCAGCGATGGCCAGCCCCACCAGGCCCAGCCACAGCCAGGGGCGCCCCAGCAGCGCGGCCTGCATGAGCCCGTTGCCCGCCTGCTCGCTGCTGAAGACCTGGCCGATGGCCAGGAGGCCGTTGGAGTCCTGCTGGGCGTACCAGGGGAAGGCCAGGTAGCCCAGCACGCCGATGGCCAGCCACACCCACAGGGGGCGGTTGACCGAGGCGCGGGTTGCAGGAGATCGTGAAATTGCGCTGTTCGCCGCCGCGGTCACCGACACCACCAGTCCTTAGCGCGCAGCGTTCTGCACGTCCTTTTCCCAGCGCGCGATCAGGCGGCGGCGCTCGGTGCTGGCGCCGTACTTGGCGTAGTCGTAGTTGATGAGCTTCATCTTGGCCGGGTCCGTCATGCGCGGGTCCTTGGGCACCTGGGTGTTGCTGGGCAGCTGGAACTGCTTGGCCGCCAGGCCGAACTGCTGGCCGCCGGGCGTGAGCGCCCATTCATAGAACTTCTTGGCCGCCTCGGCGTTGGGGCTGTTCTTGACGATGCTCATGGAGCCGACCTCGGCACCGGTGCCTTCGGACGGCGTGATGGACGCCACGGGAAATCCGTTGACGGCCTCGGTGGTCACGTCGTGCACGAAGCTCACCGAGATGGTGGTCTCGCCGCGCGCCGCCGCCTTGACCGGGGCCGTGCCCGAACGCGTGTAGGTGCTGACGTTGGGGTGCAGCGCCTTCAGGTATTCGAACGCCTTTTCCTCGCCCATGATCTGCACCAGCGTGGCGATCATGGTGTAGGCCGTGCCGCTTGATGCGGGGTTGGCCATCTGCACTTCGCCCTTGAACTCGGGCTTGAGCAGGTCGGCCCACGACTGCGGCGGGTTGAGCTTGCGCTTGGCCAGCAGCTCCTTGTTGTAGCCGAAGCCCAGCGGGCCCAGGTACACGCCCACGGTGCGGTACTTGGAGTCGGCGGCCTGCTTTTGCGCCCAGGGGTAGAGCTGCGCGAGCTGTGGCGACTTGTACTCGAGCGTGAGGCCCTGCTCCGCGGCCTGCAGGTGCGGGTCGCCCGTGCCGCCGAACCAGATGTCGGTCTTGGGGTTGGCCTTCTCGGCGTTGAGCTGGGCCAGCGCTTCGCCCGAGCCCTTGGCCGTCATGTTGACCTTGGTGCCGGTGGTCTTGGCGTACACGGTGGACATCAGGTTGCACCACTCGGCCTGCACGGAACAGATGATGTTGACCTGGCCCTGGGCCCAGCTGCCGCAGGCGGCGGTCGTCAGAGCCGCACCGGCCAGTAGTTTCAGCAGAGGTTTGCGCATGGAAGGCTCCTTGGTATCGGAATTACAGAATGAAAGGATGCTATCGCCCGTCCCCCACAGGGGCCAGGGGGGAAGCCCGCAACCCCGCTGCAAGCATGATGAAAGGGAGGAATCACCCGGGTCCGGAATGTTGGGAACCAAGTTACATTAGGCGAACAACGCCCCCGCGCCGCCCGCCAGCGCGGCGCACACCGAGCCCCCATGACAGCCCTGCCCCGCCCATCGTCGATGCACCGTGAGCCGCCCGGCGCCGGCCTGGGCTGACACACACCTACCGACATGCTCGAACGCATCACCGCATCCCTCCCCTCGTTGGCGCCCGCCGAACAGCGCGTGGGCCGGCTGGTGCTGACCGACCCCCGCACGTTTGCGCGGCTGCCGGTGCGCGAGCTGGCCGAGCGGGCCCACGTGAGCAAGCCCACCGTGGTGCGGTTTTGCCGCAGCATGGGCTATGACGGGCTGGCGGATTTCAAGCTCAAGCTCGCAGGCAGCGTGAGCGAGGGCGTGCCCTTCATCCACCGCAGCGTGGATGCGGACGACAAGACCGGCGACGTGCTGGTGAAGGTGGTGGACAACGCCGTGGCCGCCTTTTTGCAGTACCGCAATGCGGCCAGCACCGTGGCCCTGGAGCGCGCTGCCGAAGCCATTGCCGCGACCTGGAAGACCGGCAAGCGCATCGAGTTCTACGGCGTGGGCAACTCCGGCATCGTGGCGCAGGACGCGCAGCACAAGTTCTTTCGCCTGGGCGTGACGTCGATTGCCACGAGCGACGGCCACATGCAGGTGATGAGTGCCACCCTGCTCGGGCCCGGCGACTGCGCGGTGATCATCTCCAACTCGGGCCGCACGCGCGACCTGATGGACGCGGCCGATATCGCGCGCCGCAACGGCGCCACCACCATCGTCATCACCGCCAGCGGCTCTCCGCTGGCCAGCACCTGCCAGATCCACCTGGCGGCCGACCACCCCGAGGGCTACGACCGCTACAGCCCCATGGTGTCGCGGCTCATGCACCTGCTCATCATCGACGTGCTGGCCACCTGCGTGGCCCTGCGCATCGGCAGCCCGCTGCAGCCCATCCTGCAGCAGATGAAAGACAACCTGCGGGCCAAGCGGTACGCCTGATCCCTGATCCGCGCGCGGCGCAGGCCGTGCCTGGACCCGGGGCCCCTGCCTCAGGCGCGCAGGAAGCCGCCCATCGGCACGCCCATCATCGCGCCGGGGGCCGGGCCTGCGCCCGCCGGCGACGCCGAGGGTCCGGCGCTGGCACCCGACAGCAGCAGCTTCTTCCAGTCCTCGGCCGCCGCCACGAAGCGCTCCACCAGCCGCACGAATGCGGGTCCGCCGGTCTCCTGGACATCGACGGTACGGCACAGCACGACCTCCCGTGTCTGGCCGTCCACGGCCAGCGTGGCGCCGGCGGTTGCGGAGCCAAACAGGTTGGCCTCCAGCAATCGCTGGTACAGCGCCTCGCGCCCCTCGGCCGGCAGCGGCCCGAGCACGCTGTAGACCTGCAGCACGCCGGCGTCATCGTCGCGCTCGAAGTCGATGGCCAGGCGGGTGTCGAACACAAGGCGGGCGCAGCCCTGCGCATCGAAACGCAGGGGTTGCGACAGACCTGCGGTCTGGCCCAGGTCGAGAAGAAGTTGGTCGGCGGTGGACATGGAGGGATCGATTCAACAAAAGGATGGGGGAAACAGCCGGGGGAGCGGCGCCGGTCACACCGCCGCGGGGGCTGCGGTGTCGTAGGTGAAACGCACCGGCTCCTGCACGCTCACGGCCAGGTCGGCGCCGACGTGCAGCGCAAACTGGAACTGCCCGCCGCTGCGCGCAGCATCGAGCTGCACGGGGATGCCCACGCCTTCGTGGGCGTTGCGCGGCGCCGGCAGGAACACGTCAGCGCCTTCGACCGCGTAGTTCACCTGCAGCACGATGCCGCCTTCGCCGTCGCTCGACAGCGCGTATTCGATGCGCTCCGGCCCCATCAGCCGGCCGGGGGTGCCGTCGGGCAGGCGCAGCGGGCTCTGCTGCGACATGAGCACCTGCTGCACGCCGGCCAGCACGTTCTGGTTGGCCAGGCGCGACACCTTGAGCGCCAGCGCCTCGTTGCCCCCCGCCAGCTCGCGCAGCTGCGCGGCCGCTGAGCGCACGCTGGCGGCCTTGTCGGGATGGTCCTTGTCGATCATGGGGCGCACAGCGCCGCTCGCATCGGCCACGGTGTAACTCGCGCGCGTCAGGTCTTTGACGAAGCCTTCGCTCACACCGCCCACCTCGTGCTCCCGGTCGTTGCCGGGCGCAGCCAGCATGGCGTCGAGGTTGTCCTGCACGGCACCCTGCACGGCCGGGCCGCCGGTGCCCGAGCGCACGACCACGGCGCTGCCGCCCACGCGCACGGCGCTGAAGACGTCGCGCACCACATCCGCCGCGGGCGGAGCGCCGTCCCAGGCGGGCGCGGGCACCGTGGCCCCCAGCTCGCCCAGCCGCTGGTCGACGCAGTGCTTGAGCATGCCCAGGTCGGTGGCCCGGTCGAACATCTGCCGGCCCAGGCCGCTGTCGTAGGCCTCCATCGCATCCGAGCCGCCCAGCAGCGGCATGGCCGCCGACGCGAGTTCGTCGGACAGCGCTTCGGCGGCCGGGCTGCCCAGCCGGGCGGACAGCGCCTGCAGGGCTGCGGTGTCCAGGTCATTGATGGCGTGGCCCACCAGCTTTTCGCGGAAGGCCATCACTTCGTCCGCGCCCTCGACCTTCATGCCCAGGCGGATGTGCACGTCGAGGGCCGCATTGGCCGCGGGCTGGGCCATGCCCAGGCCGCGCAGCAAACCTGCGGTGTCGCCCTGCGCGAGCGCCTGCAGCGCGGGCTGCATCGCGAGCGCGCCTGCGTCCATCGCTTCGGAGCGGCGGCGCGTGCCATCGGCCGCGATCTCCGCCTGGCCTGTCTGCACACCCAGGCCGCGCAGGCCATCGCCCAGGCTGTGCAGCTGCCCTGCGCTCAGCTCGGGCAACTGCGACAGGTGGGTCGGGTTCAGGTAGGCCTGCAGATGCCCTTGCAGCTGCGCGACGGGCGCCTCCAGCGCAGCCGGGAAGTGCATGCCGTGGATGTCGCAGTGCGCGCGCAGCTCTGCCAGCGCACTGCCGGTGGCGGCGATGTCGCGCGCCACGGCCTGCGGCGCATGGAGCATGCCGCTCGGGTCGTCTTCGGACGGCAGGCGGCGCGCCAGCAGCGCGGCCGTGCCGTCGGCCACGGCCTTTTCGAGCTTTTCGGCGCGCACGCCGATCGCGCCGCTCACCACGAAGCGCGCGGCCGTCGGGTCTTCGGGGCCGATCTGCGCGGTCGTGTGCATCAGCGCATGCAGCTCCTTGCTGGGCAGCAGGTTGATGACCTGGGCCATGGGCACGACCTGGGCAGGGTCGCCATCACCCACACGGGCCTCCACGGCCTGCAGCACCAGGGCGCGCTGCATTTCCTTGAATTCCTTGTCGGGCAGGTGGCCGAAGCCCTGGTCGCGCAGCACCTCGCGTGCGGTGTCGTAGACCTGCTGGAAGGCCCGGCCCGTGATGCCGGTGTCCTGCGCCTCCTTGGCGGTCATCGCGATGGCCAAGTCCAGGTCGCCCTGCAGCGCGGCCATGCCCTGGTCGATGGCATGCTGCTCCATGGCCGAGCGCACGGCGGCGAGCACGGGGTCGCCCTTCAAGGCACTGTTCTCCGCCATGACGAGGCCCTTGTGCAGGGCCTGGCGCTCATCCGGGGTCATCTGCTGGAGCTGGGCGGTGGTGCGTTCGCGCACGACGGTGTCCAGGCTGGCGCCGCGGCTGGTCACCGGGGCGGCCACGTCCCGCAGGCCGCCCAGGAGCTTCTGCGCGGCCGCACCGTCGGCCTGGTGCGTCGATGAATGCGAGATGGCGCCCAGCAGCTGGCCCATGTGCGCGCTGGTGGCCTCCAGGCCCGCGCGGAATTTGGACTCGGTGCGCACGCCATGGGGCGTGACCGCATTGAGCACCCGCGACGCGATGTTCTGTATGCCCCGCCCGATGTCGGAGAGCACGTGGCCCAGGCTGCGCGGCGCCTGGGCAGGTGCCTGCTGCACACTGCGGCCGCCCAGGCTGCCGACCGGGCCTTGCTGAAAATTGTGCTGCAGCGAGATGCCGTGCAGCTGTGCGCCGGCGTTGACGGGGGATGACATGGCGGGAGATGTCCTTTCACGCCATGAGTAACCAGACCCCGGCGGGCGTTCCATCCCGCGCCATAAATTTCACCGCCTGACAACGGCCGTGCGCCACGCAAGGACGGACATGCGCGCCGTGCAGCGCCTGGTGCGACGCCCTCCCCGCCGCTCCACGAAAAAAGGGCTCCCTGAGGAGCCCTTGCCATCATCGCAGCGCGGTAGCGCAGGCTAGATGCGCCCTTCTTCCACCGCGTGGCACGCGATGCGGATGCCGCCGATGTTCAGCAGCGCAGGGCGCTCGGCCCGGCAGCGCTCGTTCACATGCGGGCAGCGTGGGTTGAAGGCGCAACCCGGTGGGGGGTTCAGCGGGTTGGGCACTTCGCCCTGCACCGGTGTGCGCGCCTTGCCGGTGTCGTGCATCTTGGGGATGGCATCGAGCAGCATGCGCGTGTAGGGGTGTCGCGGCGTGTCGAACAGCGTGTGCTTGTCGGCCAGCTCCACCAGGCGGCCCAGGTACATCACGCCGACCTGGTCGCTCACGTGGCGCACCACGGCCAGGTTGTGGCTGATGAACAGGTACGTGAGCTGCCGCTCGCGCTGCAGGTCCTTCATGATGTTGAGCACCTGCGCTTGCACCGACACGTCGAGCGCCGAGGTGGGCTCGTCGCACACCAGGAACTCGGGTTCGGTGGCCAGGGCGCGGGCAATGGAGATGCGCTGGCGCTGGCCGCCGGAGAACTGGTGCGGGTACTTGACCATGTCCAGCGGCGACAGGCCCACGGACTTGAGCAGTTCGCCCACGCGTTGCTTGAGCTCCGCCTTGTCGGTGATGAGCCCGTGCTCCTTGAGCGGCTCGCCGATGATGTCTTCGACCAGCCAGCGAGGGTTCAGGCTCGCGTATGGGTCCTGGAAGATCATCTGGATGCGGCGGCGCATGGCGCGGGCATCGTTGCCCTTGAACGCGGCGTGCGCATCCTGCTTGTCGAACGTGAGGCCGCCGCGCGTGGGCTCGTACAGGCCCACCAGCAGGCGGGCCACGGTGCTCTTGCCGCAGCCGGACTCGCCCACCAGCGCCAGGGTCTTGCCCTTCTCGATCTCGAAGCTCACACCGTCCACCGCATGCAGCAGCGTGCGGGGCTTGCGTTCGATCACGCGGTTGAGCCAGGGTGCCGACACGTCGAAGGTCTTGGCGAGGTCGTGCGCCTGCACGAGGGCGGTGCTTTTCGCCGGTGTGGACGCCGCGGCGGCGGGGGTCGTGGTGGTGGCGGCGCTCATGCGGTCACTCCGGCGGAGGCGGCAGCGGTCGTCGCGGATGCACCGGCGTGCAGCCAGCAGGCAGCGCGGGTGGAGCCTGCCGGCATCAGGTCAGGGCGTTCGGTCATGCAGCGGTCAAAGGTCTTGGGGCAGCGGGGGTTGTAGGCACAGCCCTTGGGGATGGCGTTCAGGCGGGGCATGGCACCGTCGATCTGGTTGAGGCGTTCGCGGTCCTGCTCCATGTCGGGGATGGAGGCCATGAGCCCGCTGGTGTAGGGGTGCGACGGCTTGTTGATCACATCGTGCACCGGACCGATCTCGGCCACGCGGCCGGCATACAGCACGGCCACGCGGTCGCAGGTCTCGGCGATCACGCCCATGTCGTGGGTGATCAGCATCACGGCGGCGCCGCGCGATTTGCAGATGTTTTTCAGCAGCGTGATGATCTGCGCCTGGATGGACACATCGAGCGCGGTGGTGGGCTCGTCCGCGACGATCAGCTTGGGCTCGGCCGCCAGCGCCAGGGCGATCACCACGCGCTGGCGCATGCCGCCGGAGAACTGGTGCGGGTAGTGGTCGATGCGCTCTGCCGCAGCCGGAATGCCGGTGTCCTGCAGCAGCGCAATGGCGCGCTGGCGGGCCTCGGCGGGCGTCACAGGCAGGTGGGCCAGGATGGTTTCGGTGAGCTGGCGGCCCACGGTGTACAGCGGGTTCAGCGAGGTCAGCGGGTCCTGGAAGATCGCACCGATGCGGCGTCCGCGGATGTGGCGCATCTCTTCATTGCTGAGGTTGTCGATGCGCTGGCCTTCCAGCAGGATCTGGCCCGAGGCGACGCGGCCTGGCGGCTCCAGCAGGCCGATGATGGCCGCGCCCGTGAGCGATTTGCCGGCGCCGGACTCTCCCACCACGCCCAGGATCTCGCCGGGCGCGATGGAAAAGGAGATGTCGTCCAGGGCGCGCAGGGTACCGCGGCGGCCCGGAAATTCGACAACGAGGTTTTTGACTTCGAGAAGACTCATGGGTGTACCGTTTTTATCTTTGGAGGCACGAGGCAATGGTTTCGCCGCCGGGCCGCCCCAAGGCGAAACGCGCCTCCTTGGGGGGCAGCGACGACACGACAGTGCGGAGCGTGGGGGCCATATGCTCAGCGCAGGCGTGGGTTCAAGGCGTCGCGCAGCCAGTCGCCGAGCAGGTTCACCGACAGGGCGATCAGCACCAGCATCGCGCCGGGGAATACGGTGATCCACCATTCGCCCGAGAACAGGTAGTCGTTGCCGATGCGGATCAGCGTGCCCAGCGAGGGCGAGGTGGGCGGCGCGCCCACGCCCAGGAAGGACAGCGTGGCCTCGGTGATGATGGCCGTGGCGACCTGGATGGTGGCCAGCACCAGCACCGGGCCCATCACGTTGGGCAGCACGTGCTTGCGCATGATGCGCAGCGGCGACACGCCCGTCACGCGGGCGGCCTGCACGTATTCCTTGTTGCGCTCGACCAGCGTGGAGCCGCGCACCGTGCGCGCGTACTGCACCCAGCCGGTCAGCGAGATGGAGATGATCAGCACGCCGAAGGCGAGCGACTCGTGCGCATTGGGAAACAGGGCACGGCCCACGCCGGCGATCAGCAGCGCCACCAGGATGGCGGGGAAGGACAGCATCACGTCGCACAGGCGCATGAGCACCGCATCGATCCAGCCACCGCGAAAACCCGCCAGCAGGCCGAAGGCCACGCCCACGACCACCGACAGCACGACGGACGCCAGGCCCACGACGAGCGAGATGCGCGCGCCGTAGATCAGTGCAGACAGGATGTCGCGCCCCTGGTCATCGGTGCCCAGGGGGTATTTCATGGAGCCTTCGGCGCTCCAGGCAGGTGGCAGGCGGGCGTCGCTGAGCTCGAGCGTGGCCAGGTCGAAGGGGTTGTGCGGCGCGACCCATCCGGCAAAGACCGAACAGAACACGCAGATCAGTGCAATCGCGGCAGCCACCATCGCCACCGGCGAGGTGCGAAAGCTGTAGCCGACATCGCTGTCAAACCATCGGGCAAGGGTTGTTTTCATTGTGGGAACCAGTAAACAGGCACCACCGCTGGGCCCGGGTAGCGGCTTCGCGGTGGTGTGGATGGTCAAGAGAACCGGTTGCCGTTCTCTCGATGTTTCGTTCTACGGACGGTCTTTTTTACCAAGCGCTTACTTGTTGATGCTCATCCACTTGAAGTACATGAAGTTGTCGGCCATCTGCACGAGCTTCACGTTCTTGTTCACACCCCAGGCCAGTGCCTGCTGGTGCAGCGGCAGGTGGCCGATGTCGGCGCTGTGCAGGTCGAACGCTTCCTTGATCATGGCGTCGCGCTTGGCCTTGTCGGTCTCGACCAGCACCTTCTTGGTCAACTCGTCGAGCTTGGGGTTGCAGTAGGCGCCCAGGTTGAACTGGCCCGCACCGCCCTTTTCGTCCGGACAGATCATGAGCGCGTTGAGCGCGTTGTGCGAGTCATAGGTCGTGGGCGTCCAGCCCAGCATGTAGAAGCTGGTGTCGCGGCGCAGCACCTTGGGGAAGTAGGTGCCCTTGGTCTCGGCCTGCAGGTTGATCTTGACGTTGATGCGCGACAGGTTGGCGGCCACGGTCTGGCAGATGCGGCCGTCGTTCACATAGCGGTCGTTGGGGCAGTTCATGGACACTTCGAACCCGTTGGGGTAGCCCGCCTCGACCATCAGCTTCTTGGCGGCTTCGACGTCGTACGGCAGGCGCTTGGTGTCGGGCTGGAAGCCGTTGATGCCAGGGCCCACCATCAGTGCGGAGGGGTTGGACGCGCCGCGCATCACGGTCTTCTTGATGCCTTCGATGTCGATGGCCTGGTAGAAGGCCTGGCGCACGCGCTTGTCCTTGAAGGGGTTCTTGCCCTTGACGTTGGAGTACAGCAGCTCGTCGCGCTTTTGGTCCATGCCCAGGAAGATGGTGCGCAGCTCGGGGCCGGTCACGGCACGCGTGTTGGCGCCGCTGTTGACGCGGTCGATGTCCTGCACCGGCACGGGCTCCATCACGTCCACTTCGCCCGACAGCAGTGCCGCCACGCGGGTGGCATCGTTGGAGATGGGGGTGAACACCACTTCGCTCACGTTGCCTTCGATCTTGCCCCAGTAGGAGCCGTTGCGTACGAACACCGAACGCACATTGGGCTGGCGCTCGCGCAGGCGGAAGGGGCCGGTGCCGTTGGCGCGGAACGAGGCTGCGTTCTCGATGCCCTTGCGGCGGTCCACGGGCATCACGGCCTGGTTGGTCTCGCACCACTTCTTGCTCATGATGAACGAGGTCGTGATCACGTCGGGCAGGATGGGCTGCGGCGCGACGGTTTCGATCTCGACGGTGTGGTCGTCGATCTTGCGCACCTGCTTGATGTCGCTGTTGGTGGCCTTCATGTCGGAGCCTTCGCCCTTCATGCGGCCGAAGCTGAACACCACGTCGTCGGCGGTGAAAGGCGTGCCGTCATGGAACAGCACGCCCTTGCGCAGCTCGAAGCGCCACACGGTGGGCGCGGTCTGCTTCCAGGCCGTGGCCAGTGCGGGCGCGACGCTCAGGTCCTTGTTGCGGCCGACCAGCGGCTCGTACACGTTGCTGGTCACGCTCAGTTGCAGCGATTCGTTGAGCGAGTGCGGATCCATGGACAGCGCGTCACCCTGGTTGGCGATCCGGATGGTCTGCGCGCCGGCAACCATGCTGCCTGCAGCCATCGCAACAAACAATGCAGCCAGGGTGGCTTTCTTCTGGAATTTCATGGAAATCTCCTCGTAGTGGAAAAGGATGCGTAAGGGGTGTACATCCAGGGGGATGGGTTCTGGCGCGGCGCGAAGCGGGTGCTGTCAGGGCGTTGCCAAGGGCATCGACTGCTCGATCAGGCTCGCATGCAATGCGGAGCCCAGCGGCAGGATGTCGTCGTTGAAGTCGTAGCGGCTGTTGTGCAGGGCGCTGCCGCTCGCGCCCGTGCCCTGGCCGATGCGCAGGTAGGCGCCAGGCCGGGTCTGCAGCATGAAGGCGAAGTCCTCTGCGCCCATGCTGGGCTCCAGGTCGCGCACCACATGGTCCGCACCCAGCAGGGATTCGGCCACGTCGCCGGCGAAGACGGCCTCGCTCTCGCTGTTGATGGTGGCGGGGTAGATGCGTTCGTAGTGCACGGTGGCGGTGGCGCCAAAGCCCAGGGCAATGGCGTTGCACAGCTCCTTGAGGCGTTTTTCCACCATCTCCTGCACGACGGGGTCGAAGGTGCGCACGGTGCCCACGAGCGTGGCGGAGCCGGGCAGCACGCTGAAGGCGCCCAGGTCGCCCGCCTGCGCAGCGCAGATGCTGACCACGGCGCTTTCGATGGGGCGCACATTGCGCGAGACGATGCTTTGCGCCGCCGTGATGATGTGGGCCGCCACCAGCAGCACGTCCACCGTCTGGTAGGCATGGGCGCCGTGGCCGCCGCGCCCCGTGATCTCGATGGTGAAGCGGTCGGCCGCGGCCATCATGGGACCGGAGTTGATGCCCACCGTGCCGGGCTTCATCGCCGGCCAGTTGTGCATGGCGTAGATCGACTGCACCGGGAAGCGGTCGAACAGGCCGTCCTCCATCATCACGCGGGCGCCGGCAAAGCCCTCTTCGCCGGGCTGGAACACGAGCACGGCCGTGCCGTCGAAGTTGCGGGTCTCGGCGAGGTAGCGCGCAGCGCCGACCAGCATGGCCGTGTGGCCGTCATGGCCGCAGCCGTGCATCAGGCCCGGCTTGCACGACTTCCAGGAGAAGTCGTTGTGCTCGGCCAGCGGCAACGCATCCATGTCGGCCCGCAGGCCGACCATGCTGCCGCTGGAGATGCTGCGGCCGCGGATCAGGGCGACGATGCCGGTGCGGCCGATGCCATCGTGGATCTCGTCCACGCCGCACACCTTGAGGGCTTCCTTCACCCGCTGGCCGGTGTAGACCTCTTCAAAACCCAGCTCGGGGTGCGCGTGCAGGTCGCGGCGCAGAGCGGTCAGCTCGGGATGGAACTGCGCGATGTGCGCAAACGCCCGGCCTCCAGCCTTGTATTTCAGCGACTGCATTTCAAGCGTCCAGGACGTTCGTGCAACACCCACAGCCGGCGAAACCGGCGCGGCCCAGGCCAGCACTCCCGCGCAAGCGCCGCCCCGCCGCGCAGGCGGCGTGTCCAGCCGTTGCGGTGGGAGCATCCCCTCTCAGGGAGGATGGCGCGAAGCGACTCAGGGGGGAGTTCATCAGTGCCCCCCTGCCTTGCCCACGCGCAGGCGCGGGTCCACGGCAAAGTACAGCAGGTCGACCACGAGGTTGATCACCACGAAGATGAGTGCGATCAGGCACAGGTAGGCGGCCATCACGGGGATGTCGGCGAAGGTCACGGCCTGGATGAACAGCAGGCCCATGCCGGGCCACTGGAACACGGTCTCGGTGATGATGGCAAACGCGATCAGGCCGCCCAGTTGCAGGCCGGTGATGGTCATCACGGGCACCAGGGTGTTCTTGAGCGCGTGGCCGAAGTGGATGGCCCGGTTGGACAGGCCGCGGGCACGTGCGAACTTGATGTAGTCGGTGCGCAGCACTTCCAGCATCTCGGCGCGTACCAGCCGCATGATCAGCGTGAGCTGGAAGATCGCCAGCGTGATGGCGGGCAGCGTGATGTGGTGCCAGCCCTTGGCCTTGAGCAGGCCCGTGCTCCACCACCCCAGCTGCACCACCTCGCCGCGGCCGAAGCTCGGGAACCAGCCCAGCGTGACCGCGAACACCAGGATCAGCAGGATGCCGATGAGAAAGGTCGGCAGCGAGACGCCCAGCAGGGACAGGGTCATGAACAGCTGGCTGGTGAACGTGCCGCGCTTGAGCGCCGCATACACACCCATCGGAACGCCGAGGGCGAGCGCCAGGACCGCAGCCACCAGCGCCAGCTCCAGCGTGGCCGGGAAGCGCTCTGCAATGAGGCGGGACACCTTGGCGCCCTGGCGCAGGCTCAGGCCGAACTCGCCCTGCGCCGCGTTCACCAGGAAGTGCCAGAACTGCACGAAGAAGGGCTTGTCCAGGCCCAGGGACGCGCGCAACTCCCGGATCTGGTCAGCGGTGGCATCCTGGCCCAACAGGAACACCACGGGGTCCCCGACATACTGGAACAGCATGAAGGAGATGAAGGCCACCGTGACCATGACAATCACAGCCTGTATCAGGCGGCGCAATATAAAGGCAAGCATCGGGAAGTCGAGTGAGTGTTCGATAGGGACGCCGCAGCCACTTTTGATGGCTGGGGCGCCGGTGGGCAATACGTCGTCAAACTAAACCAAAGAGAGCAAGGGCCTTGGGGCCCTTGCTCTCAGTGTGTCGAGAATAAATCAGTTCACCTTGACCGTACGCATATCCACGCGGTTATCGGCGCGATGGACGAGCTCCACGTTCTTCTTCATGGCCCATGGGATCACCTGGTCATGCAGGGGCAGATGGGACACTGTGTCGTTGGACAGTTGCAGCGCTTCGGTCAGCATGCGGGTGCGCACGGGCGCGTCCGTCTCGGCCTTGATGCGGTCGACCAGATAGTCCATGCGCTGATTGCTGTAGCGGCCCACGTTGTAGTTGCCGTCGCCGCCCTGCCCCACCGAGCGCGTGAGCGACTGCAGGCTGTACAGCGCGTCGAATGTCGGCACGCCCCAGCCCAGCATGTAGATGCTGGCTTCGTAGCGCTGGATCATCGGGAAGTAGTTCACCAGCGGCAAGGTGCGCAGCTTGGCCTTCACGCCCACGCGCGACCACATCGCGGTCACGGCCTGGCAGATGGCTTCGTCGTTGATGTAGCGGTTGTTCGGGCAGGCGAAGTCCACTTCGAAGCCATCAGGGTAGCCGGCTTCGGCCAGCAGCTTCTTGGAAGCCTCCACGCTGTACGGGAAGCGCTTGCCCACGGCTTCGGTATAGCCTGCCACCTGGGGCGCCACGATGGTGCCCGTGGGCTTGCCCAGGCCGCGCATGATGTTGCGCGAGATGGTGTCCGCGTCGATGGCCTGGTACAGGGCCTTGCGCACGCGCACATCCTTGAGCGGGTTCTTGCCCTTGATGTTGGAGCCCGGCAGTTCTTCGCGGAACTGGTCCATGCCCAGGAAGATCGTGCGGTTCTCGACGCCGTCGATCACCTTGAGGTCGGGGCTGGCGCGCAGGCGTCCCAGATCCTGCGGCGTGGGGTCGAGCACCAGGTCGACTTCACCCGAGATCAGTGCGGCGATCCGCGTCGCATTCGACTTGATCGGCGTGTAGGTGATCTCGGTCACGTTGCCGTCCATCTTGCCCCACCAGTTGGGGTTGCGCTTGAACACCATCTTCACGTCGGGCTGCCACGATTCCAGGGTGTAGGGACCGGTGCCCATGGCATTGCGGTGGGCAAAGTTCTCGTCCGAGCCCTTGATGTCCTTGGGTTCGACCGACTTGTTCTTTTCAGCCCAGGCCTTGCTCATGATGCGCAACTCGGTCATCTGGCGCAGCAGCACGGGGTTGGGTGCCGACAGGATCACGTCGAAGGTCTGTGCGTCGACCTTGGCGACCTTGCTGATGCCCTGCACGTAGGGCGTGAAGTTGGAGGTCTTGGCCATCGCACGCTGGATGGAGTAGACCGCGTCGTCGGTGGTCAGGGCCGAGCCATCATGGAACTTGACGCCCTGGCGCAGGGTAAAACGCACCTGCGTGGGGCTCACTTCCTTCCAGGAGGTGGCCAGGATGGGCTCCACTTCAAACGTCTTGCTGTTGTAGTAAACCAGGGTCTCGTACACGTTCGCGTGAATGCCGTTTTGCAGCGCATTGTTCTGGGAATGGATATCCCACGTCGCGATTTCTCCCTGGCTTGCCCATTTGAACGGCTTGGCTTGCAAGGCTGGCGACGCCAGCACGGCTGCAGCTGCGGCCATCGACAAAAGACTGTATTTGAGTTTCATGGAACCCTCTGTATTTAAAAGTTTTACTATGCAGTAAAGGTTGCTCTATAGCCAACGGGAAATCCCTGAATCCCGGGTGTCCCGAAGGGCCTATGGAAGCCGTTTTGAACCTGTAGTGCATGCAAAGTTGGTGCCAGCGAGCGCTCAACACGCCGAGGTGACGATGTGATCGCTGCGAATCCCTCCGATCGGGACCCACCAGCGACAGAAAGCGCTGTACTGGCAACCTTCGACCGCCTCGGATGTGCACGGAGTTACCACCGATATGCCACCGAAAAACATCCGGCTACCCGGATTCTGAGTGAGGCCTCACGCGCCCGACATCGGGCGCAGTGAACCAGCACGGTAGACGCCACGCGACCTGCGCCAGCGCCCCATTCGGGGGATTCAGTGCACCCCTTCACCCCATTTCTTCAACCCACCCCTGCCAAGACGATGCACATCGAATAATGAACCGTCGTCCGAACGATTCGAACGGACAAAAAAAAGCCACCCGAAGGTGGCTTTTTCTTTGCTTTGATATCTCCACTGGCCATAAGCCAGCGTTGATATTAGAAGCTGTGACGGATACCGAAGTCGTAACCGCTGGAGTTACGACCAGCTGCGGTCACTGCGTTGTTCAGAGCGATGGCGGAGCCATTCTTGTTCTTCACAGCAGCAACGGTAGCGTACACGGCAGTGCGCTTCGACAGGTTGTGGACATAACCCAGAGCGAACTTGTTCGCACGTGGATCTGCACCGGGGACTTCGATTTCGTACGTGGAGTACGACAGGCGGATTTCGCCGGCGCCAACAGGAACCAGACCACCGATCAGGAAGCCCTTACCTTCAGGTCCGTTCTTCACGTCGTCTTGGTTGTAGTGAGCCATGATCTTGGCCATGCCCAGATCGTACTGACCACCCAGGTTCCAGCTCTTGATGTCTGCATTCAGGAACTTGGTTTGCGAGAGAGCCAGGGCCACATTGATGGGGCCGTTAGCGTAACCAACGCGAGCTGCCAGGCCGTTGCCGTCCTTCTTGTTGGCAGCGTTGCTCAGGTTTTCACCCATGTAGTACTGTGCTTGGCCGTAGAAGCCGCCCAGGTTGCCTGGCAGGAAGTAGCCGATGGCGTTCGAAGCGCGGGTGTTGGTTGGGCCACCCAGGTTAGCCGTTTGGGTCACGGTCGTGCCAACGCCGTTCGTGCCGAACGGATCGAACACGGTCAGGTTCCAGAATTGGGGAGTGTAGTCACGACCCAGACGCAGTTCACCGAAGCCGCCGTTCAGGCTGACCGTCGAACGACGGTTGAAGGTCAGGCCGCCGCCAGTGCTGGTAGCTGCTTGGTTGTTGGTGTTGGTAACGCCGCCGGTGCCGTTGTCGTTGTTCACGCCAGCTTCCAGCCAGAAGGAAGCAGACAGACCGCCACCCAGATCTTCAACGCCACGGAAACCCAGACGGCTGCTGTTGTAGCCGGAGTTCGTCAGTTGCGAACGGTTAGCGACGCTGCCGTTACCGTAAGCGTAGGTTGCATCAACCACGCCGAACAGGGTCACGGAAGATTGAGCCATTGCAGCGCCGGAAGCAGCCAGCACAGCCAGGGCAATCAGGGATTTTTTCATTGCGAGTTACTCCAAGGTTAAACATAGGGCGCCGGTACGGGGGGTCTATGGTGAATGCACACCTGCACAGTCCCGCCGGTTCCCCGGGCCAACCTCCTGGTGGGGAAGTTGCTCTTATTGCACCAGACCCGGCCGGGTTTCGCAAAGGAATTCACCCACAATCGGCCCGAAAGGGGAAATCCGTTGCAGTGTTGCAACATTTAAGTGTGGAGCGGCAAAATGGCCTCTTCGCCTTGCGCCAAGTCCAAAAACAAGGGCCTGCACATGTATCCATATGCAACTTGTGTTTCCATACCCTTGTCAATCCGAAAGCAACCATGGATTCTTTGCTAACCGCTGCGGACCACGCGCTCCGCACGCTTTTTGCCAAACCCCGCGCCAGCGCGCCCACGCCAGCGCAAGGCATGGCCGAGCCCTCGCTGGACCCTGCACAGAAACGGCTGGCAGGCGCCCTGATGCGCGTCAACCATGTGGGGGAGGTGTGCGCCCAGGCTTTGTACACGGCCCAGGCGGCGGTGACGCGCGACGCCGGTCTGCGCGCGCACCTGCTCGAAGCCGCCCGGGAAGAGACGGACCATCTGGCATGGACGCAGCAGCGCCTGGATGCGCTGGGCTCCCGGCCCAGCCTGCTCAACCCCCTGTGGTTCACGGGGGCATTCGCGCTCGGTCTGGTGGCGGCCAAGATCAGCGACCGGGCCAGCCTGGGGTTCGTTGCGGAAACAGAAAAACAGGTGTCCGCGCATCTGGCGGGCCATTTGAAGCGGCTGCCGGAGCAAGACCTGCCCTCGCGCGCCGTGGTAGCGCGGATGAAGGACGATGAGGAGCGCCATGCCGCCCAGGCCCGGGCCTCGGGCGCGATGGACCTGCCGCTGCCGGCCCGCGCAGCGATGAGGGTGGCGGCCAAGGTCATGACGACCACCGCACATTACATCTGAGCAGGTCCGGGGCCGGGGCCGCCCCCAGCGCGCATCTGCCACGTGGCCCAGTTGGCAATCGGATAGGACAGAAAGGAACGGGCCTCCAACCCTGGCTGCGTCATCCGCATCGCGGGCGACGCTTCCGTGGCTTCGGTGCCATCAGGCCTCGATCACCTCGAAACCGGTGGTGATCTCCGCCGTCTTGCCCAGCATGATGCTGGCCGAGCAATATTTGTCGTGGCTCATGGCGATGGCCCGCTCCACGGCGGGTGCCGGGATGCCCTTGCCCGTCACCGTGAAATGCATGTGGATCTTGGTGAACACCTTGGGATCGGTCTGTGCGCGCTCGGTGGTCAGCTTGACGCTGCAGCCACGCACGTCGTGGCGGCCGCGCTTCAGGATCAGCACCACGTCGTAGGCCGTGCAGCCGCCCGTGCCCGCCAGCACGGTCTCCATGGGCCGGGGCGCCAGGTTCTGGCCGCCGTTGGCAGGGTTGGCGGCATCGGGCGCGCCGTCCATGGTGAGGACGTGGCCGCTGCCGGTCTCGGCCACGAAGCCCATGCCCGAGCGCGTTCCTGCGCCACCGGTCCAGCTGACTGTGCATTCCATTGATGTTTCTCCTTGATGACGTGGTTTTTTTCGCACGGATTGACCGCGCGGCGGGAATTTGCTGCAGATTTTGCTGCATCGCAACAAGTCTCGCGGTAAACTTCTGGACATGCGCTGCTTTTTTCAGTGATTGCTGAAGATGCAGACGGCACGGCCTGAAGTGCTCCGCTTTCACGGCCTGCCACGCACCGATTGTCTCCTCCATCTCCTCAAAGGATGGATTCAGCCCCTGGCCTCACGGCCCGGGGCTTTTTTTTGCCCTGCTGCTTGTGGCCACGGGCGGCACGCAGCCCAGGTTCCGCCCCCAAAAGCCCACCCTCTATGATGTGGGCCCCGCCAACCGGCGGCGCTCCACTGCCTGCCTGCCCGCCATGACCCAGCACCTGACTCCCGCCGACTACCTCAAGAAGATCCTGACCGCCCGCGTGTACGACGTGGCCGTCGAGTCGGCGCTGGAGCCCGCCAACAACCTGAGCCGGCGCCTTCACAACAAGGTGCTTTTGAAGCGCGAAGACCAGCAGCCGGTGTTCAGCTTCAAGCTGCGCGGTGCCTACAACAAGATGGCGCACCTCACGCCCGAGCAGCTGCAGCGCGGCGTGATCTGCGCGTCGGCTGGCAACCATGCCCAGGGCGTGGCCATGAGCGCCCACAAGCTGGGCACGCGCGCGGTGATCGTCATGCCCACCACGACACCGCAGCTCAAGATCGATGCGGTCCGCACTCTGGGCGGCGATGTGGTGCTGCACGGCGAGAGCTACTCCGACGCCTACGAACACGCGGCCCGCCTGCAGCAGGAGCAGGGCCTCACGTTCGTGCACCCCTTCGACGATCCGGATGTGATCGCAGGCCAGGGCACCATTGCGATGGAAATCCTGCGCCAGCTGCAAAGCCTGGGCAGCAACCAGCTCGACGCCGTGTTCGTGGCCATCGGCGGCGGCGGGCTGGTCTCGGGCGTGGCCAACTACATCAAGGCCGTGCGGCCCGAGATCAAGGTGATCGGCGTGCAGATGAACGACTCGGACGCGATGATCCAGTCCGTCAACGCCCACCAGCGCGTCACGCTGCCCGACGTCGGCCTGTTCTCGGACGGCACGGCCGTCAAGCTCGTGGGTGAAGAGACCTTCCGGGTCGCCAGCGGCCTGGTGGACGAGTTCATCACCGTGGACACCGACGCCGTCTGCGCAGCCATCAAGGACATCTTCGTGGACACGCGCAGCATCGTCGAGCCCGCCGGCGCACTGGCCGTGGCGGCGATCAAGCAGTACGTGGCCGAGCACAAGACCACGGGCGAGACCTACGCCGCCATCCTGTGCGGCGCCAACATGAACTTCGACCGCCTGCGCTTCGTGGCCGAGCGCGCCGAAGTGGGGGAAGAGCGCGAAGCCCTGTTCGCCGTCACCATCCCCGAGGAGCGCGGCAGCTTCCGCCGCTTTTGCGAAGTGGTGGGCGGCCTGCCCGGCGGCCCGCGCAACGTGACCGAGTTCATCTACCGCATCAGCGACGAGTCCCGTGCGCATGTGTTCGTGGGCCTGACCACCAACGGCCGGGGAGAGTCGACGGAGATTGCCGGCAACTTCGGCCGCCACGGCTTCGAGGCGCTGGACCTCACCCACGACGAGCTGGCCAAGGAGCATTTGCGCCATCTGGTGGGCGGCCATTCGGCACTGGCGCAGGACGAGCGGCTGATGCGCTTCACCTTCCCCGAGCGCCCCGGCGCGCTGCTCAAGTTCCTGAGCCTGATGCAGCCCACCTGGAACATCAGCCTGTTCCACTACCGCAACCAGGGCGCCGACTATGGCCGCATCCTCGTGGGCATGCAGGTGCCCGCCGAGGACAAGGCCGCGTTCGACGCCTTCCTGGCCACGCTGGGCTACCCGTATGTGGAAGAGACGCTGAACCCGGCCTACCGCCTGTTCCTGCGCTCCAAATAATGCACAAAAATGGCCTCTACCGCTTGATAGACAAGCGCTAGAAGCTATAAAAATTGTAGCAAACCCCCACCGCACTCCAGGTCACGCACGCCATGCAAGCCCTGCGCCACTACCTGCTGGCCGTGCAGTTCTTCACCCGCATTCCGGTCACCGGCCGGCTGGCCGACTGGGTGGGCTTCAGCCCCGCCATGTTGCGCGCCAGCGCGGCGCACTTTCCGGGCATCGGCTGGCTGGCGGCGCTGCTGTCGATGGCCGTCTATGCGGCCCTGCACTGGGCGCTGGCTCCCAGCCCGTGGGCCCCCGCCGTGGCGGCGGTGCTGTGCACGGTGGCCACCGTGCTGATGACGGGCGGCTTCCATGAAGACGGGCTGGCCGATGTGGCCGACGGCCTGGGCGGCAGTGCCGACCGGGAGCGCGCGCTCGACATCATGAAAGACTCGCGCATCGGGGCCTACGGTGCCATGGCGCTGGTGCTGGCCCTGCTCGCCAAGCTCAGCCTGCTGGCGCTGCTGGGCGCCCACGGCCTGCTGGCCGCCACGTCGGCCCTGGTGGGCGCGCATGTGCTGTCGCGCCTGTGGCCGCTGTTCATCGTGCGCAGCCTGCCGCATGTGGGCCACACGGCCCGCTCCAAGAGCAAGCCGCTGGCCGACCAGATCTCGGGTGGCGCACTGGCCGCTGCCTTAGCCTGGTGCCTGGTGCCGTTGGCGCTGGTGGCGTATGCCCAGCCAGCGGTCTATCTGACGGCCTCCATCGCATTGAGTGGCGTGTCGGCGGCCTGGATGGCGCGCTGGTTTGCGCGCCGGCTGCAGGGCTTTACCGGCGACTGCCTGGGCGCCACGCAGCAGGTCAGCGAGATCGGCTTTTACCTGGGCGCAGCGCTGGCCCTGCGCTGGATGTGAAACATCCACAGACCGGCACGGCCGCCGTACGCGGCCCCCGCCTCTGGCTGGTGCGCCACGCCCAGCCGCTGGTGGCACCCGGCACCTGCTACGGGGCGCTGGATGTACCTGCCGACGCCGCAGCGACACACGCCGCGGCAGCACGCCTGGCGGCCGCCCTGCCCGGCCAGGCGCGTGTGCACCACTCCACGCTACAAAGATGTGAGCAGCTGGCGCGCAGCCTGCAAGCGCTGCGACCCGATCTCACATCAAAACCCGACGCACGGCTGGTCGAAATGGATTTTGGCGCCTGGGAAGGCCAGGCCTGGGACGCCATCGCCCGTGCGGAGATCGATGCGTGGACCGCCGACTTCGCCCGCTACCGCCCGGGCGGCGGCGACAACCTGGCCTCCGTGCTGCAGCGCGTGGCCGCGGCGCTGGGCGCCGACGGCAGCCCTGCCGCCAGCCATGTGGACCACGTCCATGTCCCATCCGCGAGCGGCACCGTGTCGGATGTGGTGTGGATCACGCACGCCGGGGTGATCCGCTGCGTGGCCTGGCTGCGCGCCCACGGCAGTGCACTACCGCGGTCAGACGAATGGCCCGTGGCAGCGCCCGGCTGGGGGGAATGGGAGACTTTGGGATTGACCTGAGCGGCTGCACCCAGGTGCTCGAGGGGAAAGCAGCACACTGGAACGCTTTTACGCGTTCTTGCACCCGCGTCAATTCTTGAGCGGCATGTCCAGCGTGAGCGTGGCCGGGCCATCCATCGAGCCGCCCAACTGCGCCTGGCGCGGGCCCAGCGCCTGCAGCACCAGCCCTTCGTCCACCGCGGCCCCCACCCGGAAGGGCTTGGCGGGCTTGCCATCCACCACGATCAGCGCCGCGCCGCCGCCGCTGGCGCGGCCCGACAGAACGCCGATCAGCGAGAACCGGCTGGCCAGTGTGGCTACCGGCGCAGCGGGCGCGGCCCCCGCCGCCGAAGGCATGGCGCCCAGCAGGCGGGCCAGCGCCTGCGCGTCGGGCGCGACGGCGGCCGGGAGCACCACGGGCGCCGCCGTACCCGCGGCCGGTGCCGACAGGCGCATGCCCCAGAACACCACGCTGGCGCCCGCCGCCGCCCAAAGCGCCAGAGTCCCCAGGCGCACGCCCCATTTGCTGTGTGAATTGGTCACCATGCGGGGATTATGATTCACGCGATCCGACCATCCGAGAGACCGCCAGCAGTGAACACTTCCTTTCCTCTCCTCTTGCGCTCCGCCCGCCGCAGTGTGGCCCGGGGCTTCACCCTCATCGAGCTGATGGTGGTGCTCGTCATCATCGGCGTGCTGGCCGCCCTCATCGTGCCCAATGTGCTCGAACGCGCCGACGATGCGCGTGTCACCGCCGCGCGCACCGACATCACCAACATCATGCAGGCGCTCAAGCTGTACCGCCTGGACAACCAGCGCTACCCTACGGCCGAACAGGGACTGCAGTCGCTGATCATCAAGCCCTCGGCCGGCCCCGTGCCCAACAACTGGAAGCTCTATCTGGAGAAGCTGCCCAACGACCCCTGGGGCCGCCCTTACCAGTACCTGAATCCCGGCATCAAGGGCGAGATCGACGTGATGTCGTTCGGCGCGGACGGCCAGTCCGGCGGCGAAGGCAAGGACGCGGACATCGGCAGCTGGCAGTGAAGATATGGCCCCCACGGTCGCGCACTTGCGTGTCGCTCCCTGCCCCCCGAGGGGGCCCAGCCCGCCTTCGGGCGGCCGGGCGGCGGGCTGATATGGCCCCCACGGTCGCGCACTGCGTGTCGCTCCCTGCCCCCAAGGGGGCCGCGTTCCGCCTTGGGGCGGCCCGGCGGCCCTCCCACCGAGCCGATGTTTCCGGCCCCGCGGCGTGATGTGCATCGCTAGGCCCTGACTCCATGTCTTCTCGCTCGCGCGGCTTCACGCTGCTGGAACTGCTGGTCGTCATCAGCATCATCGCCCTGGCCACGGCCGGGGTGGGCATCGCCATGCGCGACAGCGGCCAGACGCTGGTCGAGCGCGAGGCGGCGCGGCTGGCCGCGCTGCTGGAGTCGGCCCGCGCCCAGTCCCGCGGGGGCGGCATACCGGTGGTGTGGCGTGCCAACCCGCGCGGCTTCCAGTTCGAAGGCCTGCCGCCCAGTGCACAGGCCGCCCTGCCCACCCAGTGGCTGGACGCCGGCACCGCCGTGCGCGGCCCTGGCGTGTTGGTGCTGGGTCCGGAGCCGCTGATCGGCCGGCAGCAGGTGCTGATCACGCACCAGGCATTTCCGGACCGCACGCTGAGCGTCGCCACTGACGGCGTGCGGCCCTTCACCGTCGAGACCGTGCAGTGAGTGGCGATCCAAGGCAGGTTGCACGGCGCCCGCAGCCAAAGCAACACCAGCAGGGCTTCACGCTGGTCGAGGTGCTCGTCGCGCTGAGCATCGTGGCCATCGCCCTCATGGCCGGCCTGCAGGCCACCACGGCGCTCACGCGCAACGCGCTGCGCCAGTCGGACATCGTGCTGGCCCAGTTGTGCGCCGAGAACGAGCTGGTCAAGGCCCGGCTGTCGCGCCAGATGCCCAGCGTGGGCGACAGCACGCTCACCTGCGAGCAGGCGGGCCGGCAGCTTACCGTGGCCGTGATCGTGCGGCCCACGCCCAACCCGAGCTTTCGGCGGGTGGATGCGCAGGTGCTGGATGGGGAGAACTCCATCCTGCGGGTCTCGACCATCATCGGAAGGTATTGATGCTCCCCCTGAGCCGCTTCGCGTCATCCCCCAAGGGGGACGCACCCCGTGGCCTGGCAGAGCCAGTTCCACGGGTGCCCTCGCCTTGCGCCGCGCCGGTTGAGACGGTCGCGCGTGGATTCACAGCGGCAGGACTCCCGCCTTACACCGGTGGTGGGGACGAACCCGACGGGATGGCAGAACCATCTTCACGGGTGCACCTGCATCACGCCGCGCCTGCTCCGTGCGGCCTCGCGTGCCATCCACCCCAACCGTTCGGGCTGAGCTTGTCGAAGCCTCGCGCGGCGCTTCGGCCAGTTCGTCGGAAATGGCTCTGTATTTTTCAACGCAGCTCAGCCTCGAAGGCCGCACGCGGCTTCACGCTGGTCGAGCTGCTGCTCGCGATTGCGGTGATGAGCCTGCTGGCCATCCTCAGCTGGCGCGGGCTCGATGGCATGGTGCGGGCGCAGGAGATCACGCGGCAGCGGGCCGATGAGATGCTGGTGCTGCAGTCGTCCCTGGGCCAGTGGGGCACGGACCTCGATGCACTGATGCCGATTGCCAACACCACCCCGCTCGACTGGGACGGCCAGGTGCTGCGCCTGACGCGCCGCACCAGTGCCGT
The DNA here is from genome assembly GCF_001424425.1 of Acidovorax sp. Leaf191. Classification (GTDB taxonomy): domain Bacteria; phylum Pseudomonadota; class Gammaproteobacteria; order Burkholderiales; family Burkholderiaceae_C; genus Acidovorax. The sequence goes on along the minus strand of NZ_LMPT01000012.1, from coordinate 133,113 downwards.
GCCCGACGAGGGCGCGCTGGTGGTGGCCTGGACGCTGCGCGGCGCGCAGGGCGCGGGCCAATGGGTGCGCTGGCAATCGCCCCCGGTGCGCACGCGCGCCCAGTGGCAGGAAGCCTGGGCGCTGGCCGCCCAGTGGGCGCGCACCCCTGCCGACGCGGAGCGGCGCTACGAGATGGCGCTGCTGCCGCTGCAGGACTGGCAGATCTTCTACTACCGCGGCGGTGCCTGGTCCAACGCGCAATCGAGCAGCGGCACGACCACCGCCGAGAGCACCACGGCCGCCATCCCTGACGGCGTGCGCCTGCAGATCACCCTGCCCCCGGGCCAGGCGCTGGTCGGGCAGCTCACGCGCGACTGGGTGAACCCCCTGCTGGGCGGAGGCCGGACATGACCGCCCGCCCGCACATCCCCACCGACCTGCCGACCGGACGCGCAAGCCCTGCCGCAGCCAGACCCCGGCCGGCGCCGCGGCGTGCGGCAGGAGCGCGCCGGCTGCACCAGGCGCGCGGCGCGGCGCTGCTGCTGGCCATGCTCACCGTCACCCTCGTGGCCACGTTCGCCGCGTCGGCCATGTGGCAGCAGTGGCGGGCGGTGGAGGTCGAGACGGCCGAGCGCGCGCGCGTGCAGTCGGCATGGATCCTCATCGGCTCGCTCGACTTCTCGCGCCTGATCCTGCGCGAGGACGGCCGCTCGGGCGGCGCGGACCACCTGGCCGAGCCCTGGGCCGTGCCGCTGCAGGAGGCCCGCCTGTCCACCTTTCTGGCGGCCGACAAGAACGTGAGCCAGGTCGACGATGCCAGCACCGACACCACAGAGGCGTTCCTCTCGGGCCAGATCACCGACGCGCAGGGGCGGCTGAACCTGTCCAACCTGGTGGTCAACGGCAAGGTGCAGGACGTGGGCCAGCGGCAATTCATGCGGCTGTTCGAGCGGCTGGGCCTGCCGCAGCAGGAACTGAGCGCACTGGTGGACGGCATGCAGCGCGCCCAGGCTGCAGGCAGCGGAGACAGCGGCAATGCCCCGCTGATGCCGCCATCCATCACGCAGTTAGGCTGGCTGGGCCTGTCGCAAAGCACCGTCCTCGCGCTCACGCCCCATGTGTCGTTGTTGCCTCCCAACACTCCCGTCAACATCAACACGGCCGGCATCGACGTGCTGCTGGCGGCCATCGCCGGCCTCGACATGGCCAGCGCCCAGAAGATCCTGCAGGTCCGCGAGTCGCGCCACTTCCGCACGCTGTCCGAGGTGCGCGAACTGCTGGGAGCCACCATCGACATCCCCGAAAGCACGCTGGCCGTGGCCTCGTCGTACTTCGAGGTGCGCGGCCGGCTGCGGCTGGGCGATGCCATGGTGGACGAGCGCTCGCTGGTCCGCAAACAGGGCATCGAGGTCACCACCCTGTGGCGCGAACGCGGGGCCTTCGACCGTGAATCCGGCCCCGGCACGGCCCAGGTGCTGCGATAGAACCGGCGCCCAGACGCAGCGGATTGGAGACACCTGGGCGGCGTTGGCCCGACAGTGTCAAGTCCGCCCTCTAAAATGGCCCGCAAAACCCCTCCATGAGCACCCTCATCCTTTTCCTGCCGCCGGCCCGTCCGGGCCCCGCCACCGAGTACAGCTACACGCTGACGGCGGACGGCCACACTGCCATCCGACACGCCACCGCCCCGGCGGCCCTGCTGCCTGAACCCACGCGCCCCGGCGGCGAGGTGGTGGCCGTGGTGCCCGCGCGCGCGCTGTCGTGGCAACGCGTGCAACTGCCGCCGGGCATCGCGCTCGGTGCCGGCCAGCAGACGCCGCGCCTGCGCTCGGTGCTCGACGGCCTGCTGGAAGACCGCCTTCTGGACGACGCCAGCCAGCTGCATTTCGCGCTGCAGCCCGGCGCGCAGGCGGGCGAGCCTTTGTGGGTGGCCGTGTGCGACCGCGCCTGGCTGCGCGAAAACCTGCAGGCCCTGGAGGCCGCGGGCCGCCGCGTGGCGCGCGTGGTGCCTGAATTCGCGCCCGGCCCCACTGCCAGCGGCCGCCCCGAACTGTGCGCACTGGGCACCCCCGAAGACGCGTGCGTGGTGCTCACCGGCCAGGGCCCCAGCCAAGGCGTGGCCGTGCTGCCCCTGTCGAACATGGCCCTGGCGCTGGCCCGCGCCGGCGCCCCCGGCACACCCCCTGCGCCCGGCGACGAGGACGACGCCCTGGTGGTGCGTGCCGAGCCCGCCGTGGCAGCGCTGGCCGAGCGCACCCTGGGGCAGCGCGTGGCACTGCACACCGCCAGCCAGCGCGCGCTGGATGCCGCGCGCAGCGACTGGGACCTGGCCCAATTCGACCTGGCCAGCACCGGCCGCACACGCGCCCTGCGCAAGGCGGGCAGCCTGGCCAGCGCGCTGCTGCATGCGCCGCAATGGCGCGCCGCACGCTGGGGCGCCGCGCTGCTGGTGGTGGCGCATCTGGTGGGCCTCAATGCCTGGGCCTGGCAGGAGCGCCAGGCCATGGTGGCCAAGCAGGCCGCCGTGCGCTCCACGCTGACGCAGACCTTCCCCAAGGTGCAGGTGGTGGTCGACGCACCGGTTCAGATGGAGCGCGAACTGGCGCAGCTGCGGCAAGCCGCCGGCAGCGTGTCGACCCGCGACCTGGAGCCCCTCTTGGCCGCCGCGGGCGCAGCACTGCCCGCCGGACGCCAGCCCACCGCCATCGAATACACCCCGGGCGAGCTGCGCCTGCGCGGCGTGACCCTGGGCCCGGACGAAGAAACCGCGCTGTCTGCCAGCCTGCAGGCCGCGGGCTACCAGGCCCGGGTGGACGACGGCAGCCTGCTGCTGCGCGCCGCCGAAGGCCGTTTGCCACCGACTGCGAAAGGCGCACCATGAGCACCCGCCCGTCGTCCAGCGCCGCGCTGCGCGCCCGCTGGCAAACCCTGGCCCCACGCGAGCAGACCCTGGTGCTGGCCGCTGGCGGTCTCGTGGCGTTCGCGCTGCTGTGGTGGGTGGCCGTGGCACCGGCCCTGGCCACGCTGCGCGCCGCCCCTGCGCGCCATGCAGAACTCGACGCCCAGCTTCAGCAGATGCAAAGCCTGCGCGCAGAAGCGCAGCAGCTGCAGTCCGCCCCCCGCAACACGCGCGGCGACTCGGTGGGTGCGCTGCGTGCCGCACTGGCGCAGCGCCTGGGCAACACGGCACAGATCAATGTCATCGGCGACCGCGCCACCGTCACGCTCAAGGGCGCCCCCGCCGACGCGCTGGGCCAGTGGCTGGCCCAGGCCCGCAGCAATGCGCGCGCAGCGCCCATCGAGGCGCGCCTGGCACGCAGCGCCGCGGCCGCACCCGCAACCCCCAACGGGGCGGCAGCACCCGTGGTGCTGGGCAGCGCCCGCGCCATGCCGCGCTGGGATGGCACGCTGGTGCTGGCCCTGCCGCCAGCCCAGCCCTGAACGCAACGAGACCCGTGGCCACTTCCTCCCGACACCGCCCACCCGTGACCCGCACGCCCCGCTCTGCCTGGGGCTGGGCGCTGGCGGGCGCCCTGGCCGGCATGCTGCCCGCCGTGGTGGTGTTTGCACCCGCGCACTGGCTGGCCGACAACGTGGCCAACGCCTCCGGCGGGCAGGTGCAGTTGCTGCAGGCGCGCGGAACGGTATGGACCGGCTCGGCACAACTGGTGCTGACCGGCGGCAGCGCCAGCCAGGACCGCGCCGCCCTGCCGGGGCGGCTGGACTGGCGCATACGCCCCAGCTGGGGCGGACTGCATGTGCAGATCCATGCCGACTGCTGCACACCCCAGCCGCTGCAGCTGCAGGCCAGCGCGGGCTTGTCCGGCGCACGGCTGACCGTGATCGACGGCGAAAGCCTGTGGCCCGCGTCCGTGTTGACCGGCCTGGGCACCCCCTGGAACACACTGCAGCCGCAGGGGCAGCTGGTGCTGCAGACCCGCGGCCTGGCGGCGCGCTGGAGCGCTGGCCGCATGACCCTGGCAGGCCAGGCGCAGCTCGATGCGCGGGCCATGTCCTCGCGACTGTCCACCCTGCGCCCCATGGGCAGCTACAGGCTGGCGGTGCAGGGCGGCGAAGTGCCCACGCTCACGCTGAGCACGCTCGACGGCCACCTGCAACTGAGCGGCTCGGGCCAATGGGTGGGCCAGCGCCTGCGCTTCACGGGCGAGGCCAGTGCCGCGCCCGAGCGCGAGGCGGCCCTGGCCAATCTTCTGAACATCATTGGACGGCGCAGCGGCGCGCGCTCCATCATCACCGTGGGTTGACCCTATGACTTCCTTGTTCTCACCCCGCCTTGATTTTGCTCTTAAAGCGATAGCTGCCAGCGTCCTGCTGGCTTGCGCCAGCGGCCAGATCAATGCACAAACCGCCATCGACACCCGCACCGGCAGCGTGCGATCGGGCGAGCCGGTCACGCTGAACTTCGCCAACGCCGAGATCGAAGCCGTGGCGCGCACCATGGCCACCATCACCGGCCGCAACGTGGTCGTGGACCCGCGCGTGAAGGGCCAGCTCAACCTCGTCACCGAGCGCGCCGTGACCCCGGCGGCGGCCTTCCAGCAGTTCCTGGCCGCGCTGCGCCTGCAGGGCTTCACCGTGGTCGAAGCGGCGGGCCTGTACAAGGTGGTGCCCGAGGCCGACGCCAAGCTGCAGGGCGGCAGCGTGAGCGTGGTGCAGGGCAGCTCCGGCAGCGCGCCGGGCGGCGGGCAGATCGTCACGCAGATCTTCAAGCTCAACTTCGAAAACGCGGCCAACCTGGTGCCCGTGCTGCGCCCGCTGATCAGCCCCAACAACACGATCAACGTGAACCCCGGCAACAACTCGCTGGTGATCACCGACTACGCCGACAACCTGCAGCGCCTGGCACGCATCGTGGCGGCCATGGATGTCTCCAACGCCAGCGACGTGGAAGTGATCCCGCTGCGCAACGCCGTGGCCACCGACCTGGCGCCGCTGGTGGCGCGCCTCATCGACGGCGGCAGTGCCGCCGTGGGCGTGCCGGCCGCTGGCCAGGGGCAGTCGGACACGTCGTTCAAGACCACGCTGATCGCCGAGCCGCGCAGCAACTCGCTGATCCTGCGCGCCGCCAACCCGGCCCGCGTGGCCCAGGTGCGCGCGCTGGTGGACCGGCTGGACCAGGCCCCCGTGCCCGGCAGCAGCGCGTCCACCGGCAACATCCACGTGGTCTACCTCAAGAATGCCGACGCCACCAAGCTTGCGACCACCCTGCGCGCTGCCATGGCGGCGATGGGCACGGGCAACAGTGCGGGGGGTGCCGCAGGCGGCGGCGGTGTCAGCAGCCCCGCCGCGCCCAGCGGCAGCCTGAGCGGCGGCAACAACAGCGGCAGCATGCTGTCCACCGGCACGGGGCTGTCCAACAGCAGTTCGGGCGGACTGGGTGCGGGCAGCAGCGCCATGGGCACCAGCAGCACCAACAACAACCAGCCATCCACCGGTGGCCAGATCCAGGCGGACCCGACGACCAACTCGCTCATCATCACGGCGCCGGAGCCGCTGTACCGCCAGCTGCGCACGGTCATCGACCAGTTGGACGGGCGGCGTGCGCAGGTGCTGGTGGAAAGCCTGATCGTGGAAATCTCGGCCAACAAGCTGGCCGAGTTCGGCATCCAGTGGCAGGGCATTCTGGGCAAGCAAGGCGACGGTACCGTGGGCGTGATCGGCACCAACTCCGGGCAGGCCGGGGCCAACATCCTGGGCATCACCGCGGCCCTGGCATCGGGCAACGCTGCGAGCATCGCCTCGGCCGCGGGCACCCTCGGTCAGGGACTGAACGTGGCGCTGGCGCCGCGCATCAACGGCCAGTACTACCTGGGGGCACTGGCCAACTTCCTGCAGAACAGCGGGGACGCGAATGTGCTCTCCACCCCCAACCTGATGACGCTGGACAACGAAGAGGCGCGCATCATCATCGGCAACAACGTGCCCTTCGTCACGGGTTCGTACGCCAACACCACGGGCAGCAGCACGGTCAACCCGTTCCAGACCGTCGAGCGCAAGGACGTGGGCCTGATGCTCAAGGTGCGCCCGCAGATCAGCGAAAACGGCACGGTGAAGATGGCGATCTACCAGGAGGTTTCCAAGATCGACACGTCGACCCTCAGCAACGCCAACGGTCCGAGCACCAGCAAACGCTCCATCGAATCGAACGTGGTGGTGGACGACGGCAGCATCATCGTGATCGGCGGCCTGCTGGAAGACAGCTATCAGCAAGGCCAGGACAAGGTGCCGGTGATGGGCGATCTGCCGGTGGTGGGCAACCTGTTCCGCAGCGAAACCCGCTCGCGCAACAAGACCAACCTCATGGTCTTCCTGCGTCCCATCGTGGTGCGCGACAACGCCACCAGCGACGCTTTGATGGTGGACCGCTATGAAGCCATCCGCGCGCTGCAGCAGGCCACGCAGCCCGCTCCAAGCCTGCCCATGAAGACGGTGTCGGGCGCACCCATACTGCCTCCGCTGCCGGAGCGATTCACCGCCCCTGCCCCTGCGCAACCGGCGACCGCTGTGCCCGTGCCCGTCCCCATGCAGCAACTCACCCCCGTGGTGCCGCTGCCTCCGCCAGCACCCACCGGCGCACCGATCAGCATTGCGCCTGCGCAACCTGCTGCAGCACCGCCAGCGACCCCCCAGGCCGCGGTGTCGCTGTACTACGTCAACATCGGCACCTTCGGCGATGACGCGCAATCCAAGGCCTCGATGGCCCGCCTGCGAAATTCGGCGCTGCCGCTGGCGCTGCAGTCCGTGGAGACCAACCGCGGCACGGCCACCCGCGTGCGGGTGGGCCCCTACGCGACCGAAGAGGCTGCCCAGGCCGCCGCAGCCACCGTGCGTGGCAAGCTGGCGCTGAACGCCACGGTGGCGGCGCAGCCGCTCTGAGCACCACCGCCGACAGGTACGGATGTGTTGCCACGGTGTGGAGGGCTAGCAACCCATCAGCGCAGCGCCGACGCCACCTGCGCCGGTCTGCATCAGCATGACCCTATTGGGCGGGACGTTGGAATCAGACGACTTTCTATCGCTCTACCCAAAAATATTCCCATTCAATCTAACCATGTTTGAACGCCATACCCCTTCACGTGCTCCAGTGCACGTCGCATCCTCTCACCTGGATAGCGTGTTACACACAGGCGTTGCTCCGAGTCCATCAAGTGTTCGCAATCGCGACTCAGACACTTTTTCAAGTCATGCGAGCTGGATACAGGCAATGAACAAGTCCGCGCCCGCTCACATCGACACCGACGTAGAGCAAAACTCCAAGCAAATCGATCCCATAGAAAATATCGTCCGCCCTAGCGATGCTGCGGTAGCCCACTGGATAGGCTTGGCCTTGGGACCGGGCAAGGGTGAATCCTTTCTCATGACCAAGAGACTGGAATGGTCGAAAAGCAACCCGATCCCGAACATCAACCTTGTCGCCGCTGAACGATTCATGGGTGGCTACGAAGGGTTGTTTAACGAGGCAAGTTTAGGGTTGCAATATTTCGGAAAGCACTTCCGAGACAGTGCGCTTGCAAGTGCCGTACGCGAAAGAGCTCCGCAAAGCGCTTGGAGCAATCAACACTTTGTCATGCTGTTTGGCAGAAATGGCTCACCAGCAAACACGGTCGATTTCACTACGCGCTGGGCCCTATCCGGCATAGGACATCGATACATGAATATCAAGCCTGGCTCTGGATTATCCCCAGTCAAATGCAAAACCAATTCAAGAATTCAGTAAAATTAGCAGCAGTGACACTGCTGCTAATAATTTTCTGCTTGGTCGACGCTCATCTCATCAGAAGCCCTGTATTCGGTTTGGTTGCAATCTTTCTTTGCGCACCTGTTTTTCTGTTCAAAGGCATTTTTCACCTCATCAAGAAAGACCTAAATTCAGCCAAAGAATATGGCATTAAAATCGTTTTTTGCGTAGCTCTTTTTGTGGCGTCCATCGTCTATGGGATCCATCACTTTGATCAAGTCGAACGTGATGTGAAACGCATAGGCGGACAGATACGAGAAGCGGCAGCGAATCAAGGATATTTTTCAGCATCACTGCATGAATTTGATGGCTTGGCGACAGACTTGAACCTGAAAAATCAAAAAACCTTCATAGTTAGAGGCGTACCGGTTACCTACAGAGTAGATTCCAAAAATAGCAATGCATTTCTGCATTATTGGTATTATGGTTCGCTTGGCCAAATGAGTTTTGATATCAAAAACAACAAGTTCAGCACCGCAGTGCCTGACTGATATTCGTAGAATTCTCAACGTCCAGTATCCATCTGCACCTAGAATTTTCTGATCGATTTTTTGGATTTCCTTCGCTGAGCCCATTCCATCCTTCGCGCCCCGGCAATCGAACTGGCCCGCGGCAGGGATGAACAGACTGTTTTCAAAAAGACACACCATGCGCCACCCCCTGCCCTACGCCTTTGCCCGCACCGCCCAGTTGCTGCTGGAGGATGACGGCCACCAACTGGTGCTGTGGCACGGCCCGGCCCCCGACGCGGGTGCGCTGTCTGAAGTGCTGCGCAAGCACGCGGTGCAGCAGCTTCTGCCGCTGGACGCGCCGGGCCTGGCGCAGCGCATCAGCGCCGCGTACTCGCACAGCGAATCGAGCGCCGCCACGGTGGTGAGCGAGGTCGAGAGCGACGCCGACCTCTCGCGCATGATGCAGGAGCTGCCCGCGGTGGAAGACCTGCTGGAATCCGCCGGCGACGCGCCCATCATCCGCATGCTCAACGCCCTGCTCACGCAGGCCGCGCGCGACGGCGCGAGCGACATCCACATCGAGCCGTACGAGCGGCATTCGAGCGTGCGTTTTCGGGTGGACGGCACGCTGCGCGAGGTGGTGCAGCCCAACCGCGCGCTGCACGCCGCGCTGATCTCGCGCCTGAAGATCATGGCGGACCTCGACATCTCCGAGAAGCGCCTGCCGCAGGACGGCCGCATCAGCCTGCGCCTGGGCACGCGGGCCATCGACGTGCGTGTGTCCACCCTGCCCAGCGCCCATGGCGAGCGCGCCGTGCTGCGCCTGTTGGACAAGAGCGAAAGCAAGCTGAGCCTGGAGGCAGTGGGCATGCAGGGCGACACGCTGCACCGCTTCGAAGGCCTGATCTCGCAGCCGCACGGCATCATCCTCGTGACCGGACCCACGGGCTCGGGCAAGACGACCACGCTGTACGCGGGCCTGGGGCGCCTGGACGCCACGCGCAACAACATCATGACGGTGGAAGACCCCATCGAGTACGAGCTGCCGGGCGTGGGCCAGACTCAGGTCAACAGCAAGATCGAGCTGACCTTTGCCAAGGCCCTGCGCGCCATCCTGCGGCAGGACCCGGACATCATCATGATCGGTGAAATCCGCGACTTCGAGACCGCGCAGATCGCCATCCAGGCCTCGCTGACGGGCCACCTGGTGCTGGCCACGCTGCACACCAACGACGCAGCCAGCGCGGTGACGCGCCTGACCGACATGGGCGTGGAGCCCTTCCTGCTGTCGTCGTCGCTGCTGGGCGTGCTGGCGCAGCGGCTGGTGCGCAAGTACTGCAGCCACTGCCACGGCAGCGGCTGCGAGCACTGCGGCCAGACGGGCTACACGGGCCGCACCGGTGTGTTCGAGCTGCTGGTGACCAACGACGCGATCCGCGCGCAGATCCACAACCAGGCGTCGGAGGCCGACATCCGCGCCGCGGCGATGGCCGACGGCATGGCGCTGATGCGCGACGATGGCGAACGCCTGATCGCCGCGGGCATCACCAGCCGGGAAGAAGTGCTGCGCGTCACGCGCGACTGAGCGTCCGGCAGACCCGCACCGCCGGGGGTACGGCCGGGCGCGGTGCGGGCGAGGGCTTGCGCGATGCAGCGCATTGCGCCCTCGCCCCGGGTTACTCCCACCACGAAACGCTATAATTTTTGTAGCTGCCAGCGCTTTCTCATAGCGCGGTAGCGGCCAAAACCTTCCGCATCTTCCCCTACGGATCGCCCGGCGCTGCTGTCAGCCCAGTCTGACAGGGCCACTGGCCCGTGACCGCTGGAAGCCGGGCAGGCAGCCGCCCAGAATGGAAAGCCTGCAACCCGGCGAGGCGCGGCCTGCGCCCGCCGCGGTATCCGCCCCGCCCCCATTCCCATTGGCCCGCCGATCGCGCCCGTACCCATTCCCATGCACCCACCACCGACCCCGCCCCACCCATGGCAATTCTTCCGCGCCGGGGGCGTGGACCAGGTGATCATCCGATCCGGCGAGGACATCGCCCGGTTGCCGGAGCTGGACCAGAAGCTCTGGGTGGCCTTGGCCTGCCCCACGCGCGGCATCGAGTTCGACGAGCGCACGCTGGATCTGATCGACACCGACCACGACGGCCGCATCCGCCCCCCGGAACTGCTGGCCGCCTGTGCCTGGGCCTGCGCGCAGCTGCGCGACCCTGCCGAGCTGACAAGGCCCGGCGATACGCTGGACATCGCAGCCATCGACGACAGCACCGACCCGGGTGCGGCGCTGGCAGGCGCAGCGCGTCGCATCCTCGCCATGGCGGGGAGCCCTGATGCCACCGCCATCTCGCTGGCCGAGGTGGTGGCGCGCAGCGAGCAACTGAGTACCCTGCGGTTCAACGGCGACGGCATCATCACCGTGGAGACGGCGCAGGGCGATGCGCTCGCCCGCACCGCGATCGAGCACATCCTGAAGACCCAGGGCAGCACCCCGCCCGTGGGCGACCCGCCGCTGCCGGGCATCGACCGCGCCCGCGCCGAAGCGTTCTTTGCCGACCTGGACAAGATCGCCGCCTGGGCTGCCAAGGCCCGTGACGCCACCACGGCACTGGCCCTGGGCGAACACACGCTCAGGGCGACCGAGGCCATGAACGCGGTGGCCCACAAGGTGGAAGACTTCTTCGCCCGCAGCCGCCTGGCGGCCTACGACCTGCGCGCGGCCACGGCGCTGAACCCGTCGCTGGAGGAATACACCGCCATGGCGCGCCAGGAGCTCGACCTGTCATCCAGCGCCATCGCCACCCTGCCGCTGGCACCCATCACGCCGCGCGGCCTGCTGCCGCTGACCGAGGGGGTCAACCCCGCCTGGGCGGCCGCGCTGCACGCCTTTCGCGACCATGCCGTGGTGCCGCTGCTCGGGCACGACGTGGACACGCTGACGCAGGAGGGCTGGCACACCATCGCGCAGGCGCTGGCGCCCTGCCAGCAATGGCTGAAAGACCGGCCCGCCACCGCGGTGGACACGCTGGGCGACGAGGTGCTGACCGCCCTGCACGCCACGGACGCGCGCCAGCGCGTGATAGACCTGATCGCCGACGACGAGGCCGAGCAGACGCACAACGCGCACACCAAAGACCTGGAAAAGCTGCTGCGCTTCAAGCGCGACCTGCTGGAGCTGCTGAACAACTTCGTGTCGTTCTCCGCGTTCTACCAGCGCCGCGGCGCGATCTTCCAGGCCGGCACGCTGTACCTGGATGCGCGCAGCTGCGACCTCACGGTGCAGGTGGCTGATGCCGCGCAGCACGCCAAGCTGGCGGGCCTGGCCAAGACCTACCTCGCCTACTGCCAATGCACGCGCAAGGGCCAGAAGATGGGCATCGTGGCAGCGTTCACCGCGGGCGATGTGGACTTCCTCTTCGTGGGCCGCAACGGCGTGTTCTACGACCGCAAGGGCCAGGACTGGGATGCCACCATCACCCGCATCGTCGAGAACCCCACCAGCATCGGCCAGGCCTTCCTGTCGCCCTACAAGAAGTTCGTGCGCCTCATCGAAGAGCAGGTGGCCAAACGGGCGGCAGCCGGCGAGGCACGGGCGCAGAAGTCCCTGGGCGCCACGGCCAGCTCGCTGGCCAACACGCCCCTGAAGGCTGCGGGCACGGCGCCTGCGGACGCCGTCACGGCCACCGTGCCCCGCCGTACCGACGTGGGCACGGTGGCCGCCATCGGCGTCGCGCTGGGCAGCATCAGCGCAGTGCTGGTCGGCGTGTTCGCCAAGTTCGTGGACCTGGGGGTGTGGATACCGCTGGCGCTGGCGGGCATCGTGCTGGCCATCTCGGGGCCCAGCATGCTGATCGCCTGGCTCAAGCTGCGCCAGCGCAGCCTGGGGCCGCTGCTGGATGCCAGCGGCTGGGCCATCAACGGGCGCATGCGCATCAACACGCGGCTGGGCAGCTCGCTGTCGCAGACGGCCAAAGTGCCTGCCACTGCGCGCCGCACGCTGCAGGACCCGTTTGCGGAGTCGAAGGCACCGCTGTGGTGGAGCGCGGCGGCGCTCGTGGTGGTGGTGGCGCTGGGGGTGGCTGCGTGGCGCCTGCAGTGGTTCGACCGGTGGACCACTGCGCCTGCGCGGGCTCCGGCAGCGACAGCGCCTGCGCCGGCTTCAGCGGCTTCGTCTGCGGCCACCGCGCCGCCAGCCACGGGCAGCGCTGCCCCCGTGAACCCCGCCACCGCCCTGCCGGCCGCCACCGGTGCGGCTGCGGCGTCCAGCGCCCGCTGATTCTCCTGAGCGACAGGGCCTGAGCAAAAAGCAAAAGGCCGGTCGCCCGGCCTTTTGCGTGTGGGCTGTGCCCTGTGCAGGGTCAGCGAATCTGCAGCGCGGGCCGGCGCGGTGCCTGGGCCACCGCCGGTGCCGAGGGCTCGCCAGACGCACCGAACGCCGGCGAAGACCCCGCGGCGCCTTCCTGCAGCCGGAACTGCCGCACGGCGCTGGTCAGGTGCACGGCCTGCTCGCGCAGGGATTCCGACGCGGCGGTGGACTGCTCCACCAGCGCGGCGTTCTGCTGCGTCATCTGGTCGAGCTGGGTGACGGACTGGCTGATCTGGCCGATGTTGTCGCTCTGCTCGGCCGACGACGCGGTGATCTCCGCAATGATGTCGGACACGCGGCGCACGCTGCTCACGATCTCGGTCATCGTCGCGCCGGCCTGGCTCACCAGGCGCGAGCCGTCTTCCACGCGCTCCACCGACGAGCCGATCAGGCCCTTGATCTCCTTGGCCGCCGCCGCACTGCGCTGGGCCAGGCTGCGCACTTCGCTGGCCACCACGGCAAAGCCGCGGCCCTGCTCGCCCGCCCGGGCGGCCTCGACCGCAGCGTTCAGCGCCAGGATGTTGGTCTGGAACGCGATGGAGTCGATCACGCCCGTGATGTCGGCGATCTTGCGCGAGCTGGTGGTGATCTGGTCCATGGTGGTGACCACCTGCGACACCACGGCGCCGCCGCGTGCGGCCACCTCGGCGGCAGACGATGCGAAGTCGCTGGCCTGGCGCGACGACTGCGCGCTTTGCTGCACGGTGCTGGTCAGCATTTCCATCGACGATGCGGTCTCTTCCAGGTTGGCCGCCGTCTGCTCGGTGCGGTGGCTCAGGTCGTGGTTGCCGCTGGCGATCTCGGAGCTGGCGGTGGAGATGTTGCCGGCCGAGTCCTGCACCTGGCGCACCAGGCCGCGCAGCGCGTCCTGCATGCGGCCCATGGACACCACCAGCTGGCCCACTTCGTCGTGGTTCATCACCACCACGTCGCGCGACAGGTCGCCGCCGGCGATGCGCTCGGCCAGCTCCTGCGCCTGGCCCAGGGACTTGGTGATGGAGCGCACGCTGAAGAACGTGAGCGGAATCAGCACCGCCAGGCCCAGCAGCAGGCCGATGCCGATCAGCGCCGACATGGCCTTGGCGCGTGACTCCACGCCCGCGCGGGCCTCGTCCATCTGGGTGCGGGCCGACGTGGCCAGGCTGGAGAACAGCTTGTCGGTGGCCTCCATGTGCACCTTGAAACGGTCGGCGTAGGCGCCACCGCCCGCACCGTCGAGTTGCGCGCGTTCGATCTGCTCGAAGATGGGGGAGATGCCGGTTTCGTACTGCTTGATCTCGGCCAGCGACTTGTCGATGGACTCGACAAACGCTGCATCGCCGGACTGCACCTGGCGCACATCGGCCAGGCTCTTGCGCAGGGCGGCGAGGGTCTTGGCCCAGGTCTCGCGCAGTGCGGAGACTTCGACCGAGTTGTTGAAATTGATGATGATGTCTTTTTCGGTGCGGCGCAGATCACCCAGTGTGGTGCGCAGCTCGGACATGTCGGTCAGCGTCTGCACCCGCTCCGAGAACAGCACCTGCAGCGTGCCGCGCGTGCGGTCCAGTGCCACATAGCCCATGGCGCCAATGACGACCAGCAATATCAGCGAAAAAACGGTTCCGAAGTACAGGCGGGTGCGGATCGAAAAACGGCCCAGAGCATTCATGGCTCTTCCTTACATTTTTTAACAGACAACCCAGCATAGCAAATTTGGTGCCACGCCACCACCCGTCCTTCTGGGCCGGGCGTGGGCGCGACTATATGCTGTGCGGGCCTGTCAAAAGCACAGGGTAAGCCCCGGCTTCCCAGGCGCAGCAGGGAAACCCTGGAGCCAGTAGCCGGGCTAATGGGAATGCGATCTACGGGAACACCCCTACTGATACGACAACCCCAAAAAAAGGACGCACGCGGCGTCCTTTCGCTTGGTGTCCAGGGGCCTGGGTCGTCAGGCCTTGCCCTGCCCTGGCGCCGCGCCTTCGGCCACGATGGGCACGTACAGCTGACCGCCCTGGCGCTGGAACTCCACCGCCTTGGTCTCCATGCCGCGGGCCAGCGCTTCCGACTCGGCCATGCCCTTCTGGGTGGCGAATTCACGCACCTCCCGCGTGATCTTCATGGAGCAGAACTTGGGGCCGCACATGGAGCAGAAATGCGCCACCTTGGCGCTGTCTTTCGGCAGCGTCTCGTCGTGGTATTCCTTGGCCGTGTCGGGGTCCAGGCCCAGGTTGAACTGGTCCTGCCAGCGGAAGTCGAACCGCGCTTGGCTCAGCGCATCGTCGCGCGCCCGGGCGCCCGGGTGGCCCTTGGCCACATCGGCCGCATGCGCCGCGATCTTGTACGCGATGATCCCTTGCTTGACGTCATCGCGGTCGGGCAGCCCCAGGTGCTCCTTGGGCGTCACGTAGCACAGCATGGCCGTGCCCATCCAGCCGATCATGGCCGCGCCGATGGCCGATGCGATGTGGTCGTAGCCCGGTGCGATGTCGATGGTCAGCGGGCCCAGGGTGTAGAACGGCGCCTCGTGGCAGGTCTTGAGCTGCTCGGTCATGTTGGCCTGGATCATGTGCATGGGCACGTGGCCGGGGCCTTCGATCATGGTCTGCACGTCGTGCTTCCAGGCCACCTGGGTCAGCTCGCCCAGCGTGTGCAGCTCGGCGAACTGGGCCTCGTCGTTGGCGTCCGATGCGCAGCCGGGGCGCAGGCCGTCGCCCAGGCTGAACGACACGTCGTACGCCTTCATGATGTCGCAGATGTCCTCGAAGTGCTCGTACAGGAAGCTCTCGCGGTGGTGTGCCATGCACCACTTGGCCATGATGGAGCCGCCGCGCGAGACGATGCCCGTGCGCCGCTGCGCGGTGAGGTGGATGTAGGCCAGCCGCACGCCCGCGTGGATGGTGAAGTAGTCCACGCCCTGCTCGGCCTGCTCGATCAGCGTGTCGCGGAAGATCGCCCAGGTCAGGTCCTCGGCCACGCCGCCCACCTTCTCCAGCGCCTGGTAGATGGGCACCGTGCCGATGGGCACGGGCGAGTTGCGCACGATCCAGTCGCGCGTGGTGTGGATGTTCTTGCCGGTGGACAGGTCCATCACGTTGTCGGCGCCCCAGCGGATCGCCCACACCAGCTTTTCAACCTCTTCCTCGATGCTGGAGGTGACGGCCGAGTTGCCGATGTTGGCGTTGATCTTGACCTTGAAGTTGCGCCCGATGGCCATGGGCTCGACCTCGGGGTGGTTGATGTTGGCGGGGATGATGGCGCGGCCCCGGGCTACTTCATCGCGCACGAATTCGGGGGTGATGATCTTGGGGATGCTCGCGCCCATGGGGTTGCCCATCAGGCGCTGCTCGCGGCCCGCGTCCTGCATGTACTGGGCCATCCACTCGCGCTTGCCGTTCTCGCGCAGGGCCACGTATTCCATCTCGGGCGTGACGATGCCTTTCCTGGCGTAGTGCATCTGGGTCACGTTGGCGCCGCTCTTGGCACGCAGCGGTGCGCGCTGCAGCGCGGCCGCTTCGGTGCGCAGCTGGGCCAGGCGCGCGGCGTCTTCGCTCTTGCTGCCGTCGTCCAGCGCCACACGCTGGCGGCCGTCGTACAGCTCGGTGTCGCCGCGCGCGGCGATCCAGCCACCGCGCACGCTGGCCAGGCCCTGGCGCACGTCGATGGTCGCCGTCGGGTCGGTGTAAGGGCCGGAGGTGTCGTACACGCTGACCTGCTCGCCATTGGTGAGCGCAATGTCGCGCACGGGCACGCGGACATCGGGGCGGCTGCCGGTCAGGTAGCTCTTGGTGGAAGCGGGGAAGGGTTCGCGGGTGAGCGCGAGCAGGTGGGCGAACTTGTCGGGGGCATTCATGGCGGGCACATTCCTATCGGTGGGATGGATCTGTGCTCCGCAATAGGCCGGCATGGACCGCACGCACCCTGGCGGGTGCCCGGGCGCACCGCCAAGGCCCGACAGGCCCCCGCTGTGCGCACGTTGCGCGCCAACGCTGCCCGGTGGGCGGGGTGTTGGTACGCAGGTGCGGAAAATTCCGACTGCAGCTCTTCTTACGCTGGTACTAACCAGATCAAGTTCGCGGTTCCGGCGGTAAGGTCCGCCGTCTCAGCACGCCCAGCAGCCTGTTCGACGTTGTCGAAGCAGGCCCCTACGTGCACCCCGGAGCAGGCGCGAGTATAGGCCACTGTGCGGGCCGGGGGAAACCGCGGCGGTACAGGGCAGGAGCTGTCAGGTCACGCGGTCGATCAGCACGACTGCGAAAAACACCACGGCGGCGATCACTGTCCACTTCAGGATGGCCAGCCCGATGCGCTTGTAGTGCGCCTGGCCTGTGCCCACGTAGAAACCGAAAGAGACAGCCGCTGCCAGAAGCAAGAAGATGGCGAGCCAGCGAACGATGATCATGGCGGGACGTGCCTTTCAGCAGTGCGCAACAGGGCCGGTCCGCCGGCCAGCGAGACCCGCGGTCACCAGGCTCGCGCCGGCTGCGCAAAGCCGCCAGGGGCCTGGCGCTCGTCCTCGAAGGTCACCACCTCCCAGGCATCGCGCTGCGCCAGCAACTCGCGCAGCAGCAGGTTGTTCATGCCGTGGCCCGAGCGGAACGCGCTGTACGCCGCCAGCAGCGGCTTGCCGATGAGGTACAAGTCGCCCATGGCATCAAGGATCTTGTGTTTGACGAACTCGTCGTCGTAGCGCAGCCCGTCGCTGTTGAGCACCTTGTAGTCGTCCATCACGATGGCGTTGTCAAGACCGCCACCGAGTGCCAGGCCGTTGGACCGCATCATCTCCACGTCGCGCGTGAAGCCGAAAGTACGCGCGCGGGCGATGTCGCGGCTGTAGTTGCCGGCGCCCATGTCGAACTCCACGCGCTGGCCGGTGGAGTCCACGGCCGGATGGTCGAAGTCGATCTCGAAGCTGAGCTTGTAGCCGTGGTAAGGCGCGAGGCGCGCCCACTTGGTGTTGGCGCCCTCGCCCTCGCGCACCTCCACCGGGCGGGTCACGCGGATGAAGCGCTTGGGGGCGTTCTGCAGTTCCACGCCCGCGCTCTGCAGCAGGAACACGAACGATGCCGACGACCCGTCGAGGATGGGCACCTCTTCGGCCGTGATGTCCACGTACAGGTTGTCGATGCCCAGCCCCGCGCAGGCCGACATCAGATGCTCCACCGTGTGCACCTTGGCACTGCCCACCGCGATGGTGGACGCCAGCCGGGTGTCGGTCACGGCCTCGGCGCGGATCGGAATGTCCACCGGCTGCGGCAGGTCCACCCGCCGGAACACGATCCCGGTGTCCGGCTGCGCAGGCCGCAAGGTCAGCTCGACCCTCTGACCACTGTGCAGGCCCACGCCCACGGCGCGGGTGATCGTCTTGAGGGTGCGTTGCTGGAGCATCCGAGGATTTTAGTGGGGCGACCCCGCGAAAACCATCCGCAGCTTCCTATGACCTTGATAGGAAACGGATTGGTTCAATTCAGTTAGTGAGAGCAAGTTGAGTCACTGCGCAATTGGACGTTTAACAGCTACGCCTCTGAACGCTGTGCTTGAGGTGCCTGACGAAAGGACCGCTCAATCGGACAACGGCGGACCAAAACTGGCGCGACCCAGGCCAGAGACACCGCGCAAGGGCCGCCCCGCCGCGCTGGTGTCGTCCCCCCCTCCCGCGCAGCGAGAGAGGGGGTGAAGCGGCGTAGCCGCTCAGGGGGGAGTACCGAATCAATCTGCTTGTTTACGCAGGAAAGCCGGGATTTCCAGATCGTCCATGCCACCCGACGACAGCGCGTCCACCCGGGCTGCCGCCTGCGTGCGGTTGGTGCGCCACACGCTGGGCACCGACATGCTGCCGTAGTCGGCCTGGGTGCTGCCGGCATGGCCGCCCTGCACGCCCACGGCCGAGCCGATCACGCCGGCGCCGGTCAGCGGCATCTGGTAGGCCACGTTGTCCGTGCCGGTGCGCAGGCCGCCCTGCACCACCGAGATCGGCTGGSGGCGCGCGTTGGGGCGCGACAGGCCGGTGGCGACCACGGTCACGCGGATCTCGTCGCCCAGGCTGTCGTCGTAGGCGGCGCCGTAGATCACGTGCGCGTCGGGCGAAGCGTAGGCATTGATGGTGCTCATGGCCAGGCGCGATTCGGACAGCTTGAGGCTGCCCTTCGCGGCCGTCACCAGCACCAGCACGCCCTTGGCGCCCGACAGGTCGATGCCTTCGAGCAGCGGGCAGGCCACGGCCTGTTCGGCAGCGATGCGGGCGCGGTCCGGGCCGCTGGCGGTGGCCGTGCCCATCATGGCCTTGCCGGGCTCGCCCATCACGGTGCGCACGTCTTCAAAGTCGACGTTCACATGGCCGTATTCGTTGATGATTTCGGCAATGCCGCCCACGGCGTTCTTGAGCACGTCGTTGGCATGGGCAAAGGCTTCGTCCTGGGTGATGTCATCGCCCAGCACTTCCAGCAGCTTCTCGTTGAGCACGACGATCAACGAGTCGACGTTGGCTTCGAGCTCGGCCAGGCCGTTGTCGGCGTTGGTCATGCGGCGGCCACCTTCCCAGTCGAACGGCTTGGTGACCACGCCCACGGTCAGGATGCCCATTTCCTTGGCCACGCGGGCAATCACGGGTGCAGCACCCGTGCCCGTGCCGCCACCCATGCCGGCGGTGATGAACAGCATGTGTGCGCCATCGATGGCCAGGCGGATGTCGTCCACCGCGGCTTCGGCGGCTTCACGGCCCTTGTCAGGCTTGCTGCCGGCGCCCAGGCCGCTGCCGCCCAGCTGGATGTGGCGGTGGGCCGAGCTGCGGGTCAATGCCTGCGCGTCGGTGTTGGCGCAGACAAACTCCACGCCCTGCACGCTGCGGGCAATCATGTGCTCGACGGCGTTGCTGCCGCCGCCGCCCACGCCGATCACCTTGATCTGGGTGCCCTGGTTGAATTCTTCGGCTTCGATCATTTCGATGGTCATGTTGGAGCTCCTGTTTCTTTCACTGAATTCGTTTGCAATCTCGTGTGCGACTGCCAATGGGTTGTTCGGTATGTCATCGTGCGCAGAGGGGGCGGCGGTCCGGTACATCGTCGCCATCGCCCACGCGGTATTCGGTGCGGGCTGCCTCGCGCCAGCCAGAGAGGAAATTTCATGGTCAGAAATTCCCCACGATGAAGTCCTTGAAGCGGCCAAAGGCCGTCTTCATGGAACCGCTTTTCTGTGCCACCTTGAAGCCGCGCAGGCGTGCCAGACGCGCCTCTTCCAGAAGGCCCATGACGGTAGCAGCTCTGGGCTGTGCCACCATGTCAGACAAAGCGCTGGAATACTTCGGAATGCCACGCCGAACGGGCTTCAAGAAGATGTCTTCACCCAGCTCGATCATCCCGGGCATGACCGAGCTGCCGCCCGTGAGCACGATGCCCGACGACAGCACTTCTTCGTACCCCGACTCGCGCACCACCTGCTGCACGAGCGAGAAGATCTCTTCCACCCGCGGCTCGATCACGCCGGCCAGCGCCTGCTTGCTCAGCATGCGGGGGCTGCGGTCGCCCAGGCCCGGCACTTCCACCTGCGCCTCGGGGTCGGCCAGCAACTGCTTGGCGTAGCCGCTTTCGACCTTGATGTCCTCGGCGTCCTTCGTGGGCGTGCGCAGCGCCATGGCGATGTCGCTGGTGATGAGGTCGCCCGCGATCGGGATCACCGCCGTGTGGCGGATCGCGCCGCCGGTGAAGATCGCCACGTCGGTCGTGCCCGCGCCGATGTCGACCACCACCACGCCCAGCTCGCGCTCGTCGTCGGTCAGCACCGCCTGGCTGCTGGCCAGCGGGTTGAGCATGAGCTGCTCGACCTCCAGGCCGCAGCGGCGCACGCACTTGATGATGTTCTCGGCCGCGCTCTGGGCGCCGGTCACGATGTGGATCTTGGCTTCGAGGCGGATGCCGCTCATGCCGATGGGCTCCTTCACATCCTGCCCGTCGATCACGAACTCCTGCGGCTCCACCAGCAGCAGGCGCTGGTCGCTGCTGATGTTGATGGCCTTGGCCGTCTCCACCACGCGCGCCACATCGGCCGAGGTGACTTCCTTGTCCTTGACGGCCACCATGCCGCTGGAGTTGAGGCCGCGGATATGGCTGCCGGTGATGCCGGTGTACACACGCTGGATCTTGCAGTCGGCCATCAGCTCGGCCTCTTTCAAGGCCTGCTGGATGCTCTGCACGGTGGCGTCGATGTTGACCACCACGCCGCGCTTGAGGCCATTGCTCGGAGCCACCCCCAGGCCTGCCAGCTTGAGCTCTCCATTGGGCAGCACCTCGGCGACCACGGCCATGACCTTGGCCGTGCCGATATCGAGCCCCACCACAACGTCTTTGTATTCTCTTGCCATATCAGTCTCTGCCCTTCTCTGTTCTGCCTGGCCGCCCCTCGGTCGGCACCACACCCTGGCCCGTACGCTTGCGCGCCTCGATCTGTTGCTGCATGCCGTCACCTCCTGCGCACCGCGGCGGGTGCACCCGTACCATCCGCCGCCACCGTGGTCACGCCGCGCATGCGCAGCGCGTACCCGCCGGTGTGCCGCAGGTCCGCGGACTCCAGCGCATCCACACGGCGGTGGTACTGCGCCGCCACCTGGGTGAGCGTGCGCGTGAACCGCTGGGTGCGCTGCACCACCTCCGCGGGCGTGCCGCCACCGAGCTCGACCACTGCGCCGCTATCGAGCGTCACGCGCCAGCCGCCGCGGCCGGTCAGCTCCAGCGTCTCGACCTCCATCCCCAGCGGCGTGAAGACCGGCGCCAGCAAGCCATGCATCTGCAGCACCTCGGCGGAGCTGCCCGCCGGGCCCAGCAGTCGCGGCAGGCCTTCCTGCTCCACGTCGCCCACGTTGGCCTCGAACACCTCGCCCTGCGTGTTGACCAGCGCCGAGCCGCTCTCGGGCCCCCAGTACGCCACCGCGTCGTGCTCCTGCAGCTGCACATGCAGGCTGCCGGGGTACACGCGCTGCACCTCGGCGCGGCGCACCCAGGGCACTTGCTCGAACGCCTCGCGGGCCGCGCGCAGGTCCACCGTGAAAAAGTTGCCGGCCAGGTGCGGCGCCACATTGGCCCGCAGCGTGACCGCGTTGTTGTGCACCAAGTCGCCCTGCACCACGATGCGCGACACCGCAAAGCCGGGGTAGCGCAGCACCCACCACGTCCCCGCCACCAGCACGCCCGCAGCCAGGCACACGAACAGGGCCGAGGCGGTCCAGTTCATGAGCTTGACGTCCAGCGGTGCCGGCAGGGTGGAGGTCATGGGTGGGCGGCTCCTTGTGCGGCGCGCGCGGGCGTATCCAGCGCCGCGTCGGCCAGGATGCGCAGGCACAGCGCTTCATAGCTGATGCCCGCAGCACGCGCAGACATCGGGACCAGCGAGTGCCCCGTCATGCCGGGCGACGTGTTCATCTCCAGCAGGAAGGGCTTGCGGTCGCTCGCGCGGATCATCAGGTCGGCGCGGCCCCAGCCCCGGCAGCCGAGCGTGCGGTAGGCCTCCAGCACGATGCGCTGGATCTCGCGCTCCTCGGCCTCGGGCAGGCCACTCGGGCACTGGTACTTCACGTCGTCGGTGAAGTATTTGTTCTGGTAGTCGTAGGCGCCATCCGGGGCCGCGATGCGGATCACGGGCAGCACCACGGCATCGGCACCCTGGCCCAGCACGGGGCAGGTCACCTCTTCGCCGTCGATGAATTCTTCGCAGAGCACATCGGGGTCGTAGCGGGCCGACAGCAGCACGGCCTCCTGCATGTCCGAGTAGCCACGCACCTTGGTCACGCCGATCGACGATCCCTCGCGCGGCGGCTTCACGATCAGCGGCAGGCCCAGCTCGTCGGGCACCGTGCGCACCACCTCGCGCTGCTGGCGGTCCGGTGCCAGCCACACGTAGCGCGGCGTGGGCAGGCCCTCGGCCGTCCACACGCGCTTGGTCATGACCTTGTCCATCGCAATGGCCGAGGCCATCACACCCGGCCCGGTGTACGGAATGCCGAGCAGCTCCAGCGCGCCCTGCACCGTGCCGTCCTCGCCGTGGCGGCCATGCAGGGCAATGAAACAGCGGGCGTAGCCGTCGCGCTTGAGATCGCTCAACTGGTTCTGCGCCGGGTCGAACGCATGCGCGTCCACGCCGCTGGAACGCAGCGCCTGCAGCACGCCGCTGCCGGACATGAGGGACACCTCGCGCTCTGCGGAGTCGCCGCCCATCAGCACGGCGACCTTGCCCAGGGGCTTCACATCGATATTGAGTTCAGAAACAGTCATACCGCGCTCCCCTCCAGCGCCTTCAGCTCATTTTTTTGTAGCAAATCGACCACCTTGCCCGGCACGGCCCCGATAGAGCCTGCGCCCATGCACATCACCACATCGCCCGCCCGGGCGTTGTCGGCAATGGCCTGCGGCAGGTCGGACACGTTGTCGACGAACACCGGCTCCACCCGGCCGGCCACCCGCAGCGCACGGGCCAGGGAGCGGCCGTCGGCCGCGACCACGGGTGCCTCGCCGGCGGCGTACACCTCGGTCAGCAGCACGGCGTCGGCGTTGCCGATCACCTTCACGAAATCTTCGAAGCAGTCGCGCGTGCGGCTGTAGCGGTGCGGCTGGAAGGCCAGCACCAGGCGCCGCCCGGGGAACGCGCCGCGCGCGGCCGCCAGCGTGGCGGCCATCTCCACCGGGTGGTGGCCGTAGTCGTCGATCACGGTGAACGTGCCGCCGCCCTTGGCGGGCATGTCGCCGTAGTGCTGAAAGCGCCGGCCCACGCCCTTGAAGCCCGCCAGCGCGCGCTGCACGGCTTCGTCGGGGATGTTGAGCTCCACCGCGATCGCGATGGCCGACAGCGCGTTGAGCACGTTGTGCTCGCCCGCGAGGTTGAGCACCACCTCCAGGTCGGGCAGCGTGACGCCGTTGCGCCGCTGCACGGTAAAGCGCATCTGCCCGGCCTCGGCGCGCACATCGATGGCGCGCACCTGGGCGTCGTCCGAAAAGCCGTAGCTGGTGATCGGGCAGGTCACGCTGGGCATGATCTCGCGCACCGCGGGGCTGTCCACGCACAGCACCGCCGTGCCGTAGAACGGCATGCGGTGCAGGAAGTCGACGAACGCGCCCTTGAGCCGGCCGAAGTCATGCCCGTAGGTCTCCATGTGGTCGGCGTCGATGTTGGTCACCACGGCCATCACCGGCAGCAGGTTCAGGAACGACGCATCGGACTCGTCGGCCTCCACCACGATGTAGTCGCCGCTGCCCAGCTTGGCATTGGCGCCCGCGCTGTTGAGCTTGCCGCCGATGACGAAGGTCGGGTCGAGCCCCGCCTCGGCCAGTACGCTGGTCACGAGGCTGGTGGTCGTCGTCTTGCCGTGCGTGCCCGCGATGGCGATGCCTTGCTTCAAACGCATCAGCTCGGCCAGCATGAGGGCGCGCGGCACGACCGGGATCTTCTTCTCGCGGGCGGCCAGCACCTCGGGGTTGTCGGGCGTCACGGCCGTGGACGTGACCACCGCATCGGCACCGTCGATGTGCGCCGCGGCATGGCCCAGGCAGGTCTTGATGCCCAGGCCCTCCAGGCGCCGCAGCGTGGCGCTGTCGGCCAGGTCGGAGCCCGAGATGCGGTAGCCCAGGTTGAACAGCACCTCGGCGATGCCGCTCATGCCGGCGCCGCCCAGGCCGACGAAGTGGATGTGGCGAATGGCGTGCTTCATGCCAACTCCTCGCAGGCGGTCACCACTTCGCGGGTGGCATTGATTTTTTGCATGTTTTTGGCTTTCACCGCTGTATCTACCAGCGTGGAGCGCTCCATATTCAATAGCATCTGCGACAGGCCTTCGGGCGTCAGGTCGCGCTGCTGGGTGAGCCACCCGCCGCCTGCATTCACGAGGAACTGGGCGTTGGTGGTCTGGTGGTCGTCCACCGCCGAGGGGAAGGGCACGAACAGTGCGGCTGCCCCCACGGCCGCGATCTCGGTCACGGTGCTCGCGCCCGCGCGGCAGACGATGATGTCGGCGTCGGCAAAGGCGCTGGCGGTGTCGTCGATGAACGGCGTGCATTCGGCCGCGACACCTGCCGCGGCATAGTTGGCGCGCAGCGCGTCGATCTGCGTCGCGCCGCTCTGGTGGATGACCACCGGGCGCTGGTCCGCAGGCATCAGCGCCACGGCCTGCGGCACGATCTCGTTGAGCGCACGGGCGCCCAGGCTGCCGCCCACCACCAGCAGGCGCAAAGGCCCGGTGCGCCCGGCAAAGCGTTCGGCGGGTGCGGGCTTGCTGGTGAAGGCGGTGCGCAGCGGGTTGCCCACCCACTGGCCCTTGGGGAACACATTGGGGAAGGCGGTGAACACACGGTCTGCCACACCCGCCAGCACCTTGTTGGCCATGCCGGCCACCGAGTTCTGCTCGTGCAGCACCAGCGGCTTGCCAGCCAGCACGCCCATCATCCCGCCCGGAAAGGTGATGTAGCCGCCCAGGCCCACCACCACGTCGGGCTTGACGCGGCGCACCACCGCCAGTGCCTGGCCGAATGCGCGCAACAGGCGCAGCGGCAGCAATGCCAGCGTGACGATGCCCTTGCCGCGCACGCCCGAAAAATCGATGAGTTCGAGTGCAAAGCCGTGCGTGGGCACGATGCGCGACTCCATGCTGCCCGGCGCGCCCAGCCAGTGCACGCGCCAGCCGCGCGCACGCAGTTCTTCCGCCACGGCCAGGCCCGGAAAGATGTGGCCGCCGGTACCGCCGGCCATGATGAGGGCGGTCTTCTGCGTCATACGCGCCCCCCTCTCATGAGGAGTTTGTTCTCGTAGTCCACCCGCATCACCACCGCCAGCGCCACGAGGTTCATCAAGATCGCCGACCCGCCAAAACTCATCAGCGGCAGCGTGAGCCCCTTGGTGGGCAGTGCGCCCAGGTTCACGCCCATGTTGATGAAGGCCTGGAAGCCGATCCAGATCGCCACGCCCTGCGCGACGAGGCCGGAGAACACGCGGTCGAGGGCGATGGCCTGGCGGCCGATGTGCATGATGCGGCGCGTCATCCACAGAAACAGCACGATGAGGATGACCACGCCCACCAGGCCGAACTCTTCGCCGATCACGGCGAGCAGGAAGTCGGTGTGGGCTTCGGGCAGCCAATGCAGCTTCTCGACGCTGCCGCCCAGGCCCACGCCGAAGATCTCGCCGCGCCCGATGGCGATCAGCGAGTGCGAGAGCTGGTAGCCCTTGCCCAATGCGTGCTCTTCGCTGAACGGGTCGAGGTAGGCGAACACGCGCTCGCGACGCCAGGGCGAGCTGGCGATCATCACGCCGAAGGCCGACACCAGCACGCCCGCGATCAGGAAGAACATGCGGGCGTTCACGCCGCCCAGGAACAGGATGCCCATGGCGATCACGGCGACCACCATGAAGGCGCCCATGTCGGGCTCGGCCAGCAGCAGCACGCCCACGATGGCCACGGCGGCGCCCATGGGCAGCACGGCGCGAAAGAACCGCTCCTTCACCTCCATCTTGCGGACCATGTAGTCGGCCGCGTAGATGAGGACGGCGAACTTGGCCACCTCCGACGGCTGAAAGCCGATGGGACCGAGCGACAGCCAGCGCCGCGCACCGTTGACCACCTTGCCCACACCCGGGATCAGCACCGCCACCAGCAGCAGCAACGCTGCCACGAAGAGCCAGGGTGCCACGCGCTCCCACAGCGCCATCGGGATCTGGAACGCCAGCAGCGCGGCGACAAAGCCCACCACCAGGTACATCACGTGGCGGGTCAGGAAATGGGTGGAGGCGTAGTTGGCAAAGCGCGGGTTGTCCGGCATGGCGATGGAGGCCGAATACACCATCACCAGCCCCCATGCGAGCAGCGCCACCACCACCCACAGCAGGGCCTGGTCGAAGCCGAGCACGCTCGCGGGCGTGCTGGTGGTGCGGGGGCGGTAGTCGGTGCCGCCCACGCGCACGGGCAGCACGTCCACGGCCTTGCCAGGCAGGCCGCCGAACCAGCCGGTCACGCGCTGCAAAAGGCTGCTGGCGGGTGCGCTCATGCCACACCTCCCATCGCGTCATCGGCCAGCGCGCGCACGGTGTCGCAGAACACCTGTGCCCGGTGCTCGTAGCCGCGGAACATGTCAAAGCTGGCGCAGGCGGGCGACATCAGCACGGCGTCGCCTGCGTGTGCGCGCTGCGCGGCCAGTTCCACGGCCTGGGGCAATGTCTCTGCATCGACCAGGGCCACGCCGCTGTCGGCCAGCGCGGCGCGGATCAGCGGCGCGTCGCGCCCGATCAGCACCACGGCGCGCGCGTAGCGCGACACGGGCGCTGCCAGCGGCGAGAAGTCCTGCCCCTTGCCGTCGCCGCCCAGGATGACGACGATGCGGCGCTCCGCACCCAGGCCGGTCAACGCAGCGACGGTGGCGCCCACGTTCGTGCCCTTGCTGTCGTCAAAGTATTCGACGTCGCGGATGATGGCCACCGGCTCCACGCGGTGCGGCTCTCCGCGGTACTCGCGCAGCCCGTACAGCAGGGGCGCGAGCGTGCAGCCCGCGGCCGATGCCAGCGCCAGCGCGGCCAGCGCGTTCACCGCGTTGTGGCGGCCCCGGATGCGCAGCGCGTCGGCGGGCATCAGGCGCTGGATGTGCAGGTCTTCGGCGGCCTCGTTGCGGCCGCGCTTGCGGGTCTCGTCGGCGTCCATGGCGCGCACCAGCCAGGGCATGCCGCTCACGACCTCGATGCCGAAGTCGCCGGGGCGCTGGGGCATGTCGGCGCCGAAGGTGATGTGCTCGCGCACCTGGGGCTTTTGCAGCTTGACCTTGATGGGTGGCGGCAGCATCTGCATCACCGCCGCGTCCTCGCGGTTCAGGATCATCAGGCCCTTCTCGCCGAAGATGCGGGCCTTGGCGGCGGCATACGCGGCCATGTCGCCATGCCAGTCCAGGTGGTCCTGCGTGACGTTGAGCACAGCCGCCGCAGTCGGCTCGAAACCGGTGACGCCATCGAGCTGGAAGCTCGACAGCTCCAGCACCCACACGTCGGGCAGCGTGACCGCGTCGATGTGGCCCGCCAGCGTGTCGAGCAGCGTGGGGCCGATGTTGCCGGCCACGGCCACGGTCTTGTCCGAGCGCTCCACGAGCTGGCCGGTGAGCGACGTGACGGTGGTCTTGCCGTTGGTGCCGGTGATGGCCAGCACGGCCGGCGCGTAGCCGTGGGACGCCCGCAGCGTGGCCAGGGCCATGGCATACAGGCTCAATTCGCCCCCCACCGGCAGTCCGATGGCGCGAGCAGCTACAAAAACAGGAGCAACCGTATCGGGGCTCAGGCCGGGCGACCGGTAGACCGCGTGCAGGCCTTGGCCCTCCACCAGGGCCGCGTCGAAGGCGCCGGCCACAAAACGCACCTGGGGCAGCTCGTGCTGCAGCGTGGCGAGTTGCGGGGGCGCTTCGCGCGTGTCGGCCACGGTGACGTCGGCGCCGCAGCGCACGCACCAGCGCGCCATGGCCAGGCCGGAGGCACCCAGGCCCAGGATGAGGATGTTCTGGCCCTGCAGCGGCGCCATGCCCTGGCCGGGCGGGCCCAAGGGTTCGGTGGGCGCATCGACCGGTTCGGCATCGTCTTGCAGCGCTGCAGGCTCCGGCTGCGCAGGCGCGTCGGCAGCGGCCACGTCGGCAAAGATCTGTGCGACGAAGTCGGCAGCGGCCTTGGCGGCGGACACGGCCGGGGGCTTTTCGGGGTCCCAGGCTGCGGCGGCGGCGGCCGCCGCGCGGGCGCCGGTAGCGGTGGCAGGGGTCTCTGCCTCGGGCTGGGGTTCGATGGACTCTGGCGATGTCCCTGGGTCGGCCACGGACTGCACAGGCGCACTGCCGGGTGTGCCGGATGTACCGGACGCGTCGGGCACCGTCGATGCGCCGTCCGACGGATCGGCAGGCACGGCCCCGCCTGCATCCGTGTCGGGAGGCAGCTTCACCGCAGAAGGGGCGGTGGTCGCGGGGATGAGGGGATCGTCCGGGTTCATCGCAGTTTCAGGGTCGACAGGCCGACAAGGCACAGCAGCATGGTGATGATCCAGAAGCGCACGACCACCTGCGTTTCCTTCCAGCCGCTCTTTTCGAAGTGGTGGTGCAGCGGCGCCATCTTCAGCAGGCGACGGCCTTCGCCGTAGCGGCGCTTGGTGTACTTGAACCAGGTCACCTGCAGCATCACCGACAGCGCCTCGACCACGAAGATGCCGCCCATGATGGCCAGCACGATTTCCTGCCGCACGATGATGGCGATGGTGCCCAGGGCGCCGCCCAGCGCCAGCGCGCCCACGTCGCCCATGAAGACCTGGGCCGGGTGTGCGTTGAACCACAGGAAGGCCAGGCCCGCACCCGCCATGGCGGCGCAGAAGATCAGCAACTCGCCCGAGCCGGGGATGTGCGGGAAGAACAGGTACTTGGAATACACCGAGCTGCCGGTGACGTACGCGAACACGCCCAGGGCCGAGCCCACCATCACCACGGGCATGATCGCCAGGCCGTCCAGGCCGTCGGTCAGGTTCACTGCGTTGCTGGAACCCACGATGACCAGGTAGGTCAGGATCACGAAGCCCAGCACGCCCAGCGGGTAGCTCACTTCCTTGAAGAACGGCAGCTGCAGGCCCGCCTTGGGCGGCAGGTCGAGCGAGAAGCCCGACTGCACCCAGCCGACGAACAGCTCCCACACCTTGGCGTTGGAGCTCTCGGAAATGCTGAACACCAGGTACAGCGCGGCCGTGAGGCCGATCACCGACTGCCAGAGGTACTTCTCGCGCGAGCGCATGCCCTCGGGGTCCTTGTTGACCACCTTGCGCCAGTCATCCACCCAGCCGATGGCGCCAAAGCCCAGCGTGACGATGAGCACGATCCAGACGAAGCGGTTGGACAGGTCGAACCACAGCAGGGTCGAGATCGCGATCGACAGCAGGATCAGCACGCCGCCCATGGTGGGCGTGCCGCTCTTGGACAGGTGCGACTGCATGGCGTAGCCGCGGATGGGCTGGCCGATCTTGAGCGAGGTCAGCACGCGGATCACCTTGGGCCCCGCCACCAGGCCGATGAGCAGCGCCGTCATGGCCGCCATCACCGCTCGGAAGGTGAGGTACTGGAACACGCGGAAGAAGCCGAATTCGGGCGACAGGCCCTGCAGCCATTGGGACAGCACTAGCAGCATGCGGCACCTCCCGCGGGTTGCTGCACCACGCGGATGCTGGGGGCGGCCTTGAAAGCCCGCACGTTCTTACTGCGTTGCACCATGGTGTCCCTCCAGTACCTGCGCGGGCGGTTGTCGCTCTTGTTGTTGTGGGTCGTCCTGCACTTGTGCGGCAGAGGCGATTGCCTCCACCACCTGTTCCATCTTCATGAATCGAGATCCCTTGACCAGCACACTGCCCACCGTGGGCAGGGCCTGGCGCACTGCATCAAGCAGCGCGCCCCTATCGTTGAAATGACGCGCCTCGCCGCCTTCGCCGTTGCCATGGCCGTACGACGCGGTGGCATGCACCGATTGATCGCCCAGCGCGAACAGGCGGGGGATGCCGGCCGTGCGCGCGTGCGCGCCGGCCTCGGCGTGGAACTGCGGCCCCTGGTCGCCCACCTCGCCCATGTCGCCCAGCACCAGCAGTTGCGGGCCGGGCAGCTCGGCCAGCACGTCGATGGCGGCACGCATGGAGTCGGGGTTGGCGTTGTAGGTGTCGTCCACCACGGTGACTTCGCGGCCCGCGATGCGCACGCTGAAGGCGCGCGAGCGACCCTTGACCGGCGTGAAGCTGGCCAGCCCCTGCGCGATGGCGGCCAGGGGCGCGCCTGCCGACAGGGTGCAGGCGGCGGCGGCCAGGGCGTTGCTCACGTTGTGGCGCCCGGCGATGTGCAGCTGCGTGGCGACTTCGCCTTGCGGCGTGGCCATCGTGACAGCCCAGGCGCCCTGCTCCCAGGCCGCGCTGCGGCAGGTCACATCGCCGCCGTCGCCAAAGGTGACGGTGCGGCGGCCCTGCGCGAGCGATTGCCACAGGCCGCTGTACGCATCGCCCGCCGGGAACACCGCCACGCCATCGGCAGGCAGGCTGGCAAACACCGAGCCGTTCTCGCGCGCCACGGCCTCCACGGTGTGCATGAACTCCAGGTGCTCGCGCTGGGCATTGTTGACCAGCGCCACCGTGGGCTGCGCCATGGCGGCCAGGAGCGCTATCTCGCCGGGGTGGTTCATCCCCATTTCGATCACGGCGGCGGCGTGGCCGGCGCGCAGGCACAGCAGCATCAGCGGCACGCCGATGTCGTTGTTGAAATTGCCCTGCGTGGCAAACGCGGCCTCGCCCTTCCAGGCGCGCAGGATGGACGCGATCATCTGCGTCACGGTGGTCTTGCCATTGCTGCCCGTCACGCCGACGAGCGGCAGGCCGAACTGCGCGCGCCAGCCGGTGGCCAGCGCACCGAGCGCAGCCAGGCTGTCGGGCACTTCGATGCCCGCAAGGCCGGCGGTTTCGAGGCCGCCGTGGGCGATGGCCGCGGCAGCGCCACCCGCACGGGCATCGGCCAGGAAGGCATTGGCGTCGTAGCGCTCGCCCTTCAAAGCCACGAACAAATCACCCGCCTGCAGCGTGCGCGTGTCGGTGTGCACGCGGGCCAGCGGCGTGGTGCCTTCGCCCACCAGGCGCGCGGCGGGAATGCGCGGCTGCACGAGGTCGAAGGCCTGCTGCAGGGTCAGCATCGTGGCGGCGCTCATGGGCGGGCCTCCCGGGCCTGCAGCGCAGTGCGTGCATGGGCCTTGTCGGAGAACGGCACGCGCACGCCCGCGGTCTCCTGGGTGTCTTCGTGGCCCTTGCCGGCGATCAGCACCACATCGGCCGGCGCAGCCTCGGCGAGGGCCAGGGCAATCGCGGCGGCGCGGTCGGGCTCGGCGCGCACGGTGCGGCCGGCGATGGTGCCTTGCAGGATCTGGTGCACGATGGTGGCGGGGTCTTCGCTGCGCGGGTTGTCGCTGGTCACGACCACATGGTCGGCCTGGTGCTGCGCCACGGCGCCCATCAGCGGGCGCTTGGCCGCGTCGCGGTCGCCGCCGCAGCCGAACACGCACCACAGCTGCCCGCCGCGCTCGGCCGCAATGGGGCGCAGCGCCTGGAGGGCTTTTTCCAGCGCATCGGGCGTGTGCGCGTAGTCCACGGCCACCAGCGGCTGGCCGGGGCTGTGGATCTGCTCCATGCGACCGGGCACCGGCGAGAGCTGGGCGCAGGCATACAGCGCATGCTCCAGCGGCACGCCCAGCGCCCGCAGGCCGGCCAGCACCCCCAGCAGGTTGGAGACGTTGTACAGCCCGATCACGCGCGTTTGCAGCACATGCGTGTGCGCGCCCTCGGCCACGGTGAAGCGCAGGCCGCCGTCGCCCATGCCGATGTCGCGTGCAGCCAGCCGTGCGGGGCCGGAGATCGACACGCTCCACAGGTCCAGCATGCGGTCTGCCAGCGATGCGTACAGCTCGGCGCCCCGCAGGTCGTCGATGTTGACCACCGCCGCCTGCAGGCCGGGCCACTCGAAGAGCAT
Source organism: Acidovorax sp. Leaf191 (assembly GCF_001424425.1). Lineage (GTDB taxonomy): Bacteria > Pseudomonadota > Gammaproteobacteria > Burkholderiales > Burkholderiaceae_C > Acidovorax. The sequence goes on along the minus strand of NZ_LMPT01000012.1, from coordinate 101,063 downwards.
GCCCTTGGCCTGCCAGTAGGCGGCCATGCTGGGGTGGTAGTCCAGGTGGTCCTGCGTGAAGTTGGTGAACAGCGCCACGCGGATGCGGCTGCCGGCCATGCGGTGCTCGGCCAGGCCGATGGACGAGGCCTCGATGGCGCACGCCGTGCGGCCCGCGTCGGTGAACTGCTGAAACGCGTGCTGCAGCCGCACCGGGTCGGGCGTGGTCATGCCGGTGCTGGTAAGCGCAGGCGGCACGCCGATGCCCAATGTGCCCACCAACGCGCATCCGCCATGCGCAATCAGCTCATTTTTTGATAGCACATTCAAGGCCTCGGCCAGCCACCAGGTGGTGCTGGTCTTGCCGTTGGTGCCGGTCACGGCCAGCACGTCGAGGCGCTGCGTGGGGTGGCCGAACCAGTCGGCCGCGATCAGCCCGGTGGCGGCTTTGAGGCCGTGCAGGGCGGCCACCGGCCAGCCGTCGAGCGGGAAGGCCTCGACGCCTTCGTGCTCCACCAGGCAGGCCACTGCACCGCGTGCCAAAGCGTCGCCGATGTGCGCGCGGCCATCGGTGGCTGCGCCGGGCCAGGCGATGAAGCCATCGCCCGCGCGGACCAGGCGGCTGTCGGTCTGCAGCGTGCCGGTGACGCGTTCGCGCAGCCAGGCCACGGCGTCGTGCACCGAGGCCAGCAGGGGCAGCGTGCTTGCCGTCATAGCGATTCCTCCACCGTGTTGGCCACGATCTGGGGCTTGACGGCCATGTCCGGCTGCACGCCCATCATGCGCAGGGTCTGCTGCACCACTTCGCTGAACACGGGCGCAGCCACGGCACCGCCGTAGAACACGCCGTTGCTGGGCTCGTCGATCATCACGGCCACGATGATGCGCGGCTTGTCGATGGGCGCCATGCCGGTGAACCAGGCGCGGTACTTGCCCGATGCGTAGTTCTTGCCGACCTGCTTGCGCGCCGTGCCGGACTTGCCACCCACCGAGTAGCCCAGGGTCTGCGCCTTCTGGCCCGTGCCGCCGGGGCCGGCGGCCATCTGCAGCATCTTGCGCACCTGGTCGGCCGTGCGCTCGGAGAACACGGGCACGCCCAGCGCAGGCTCGGACGTCTTGAACATGGTGGCCGGGATCACGCGGCCGCCGTTGGCGAACACGGTGTACGACCGCGCCATCTGGAACAGGCTGGCCGACAGGCCGTAGCCATAGGACATGGTGGCCTGCTCGACAGGGCGCCAGGTCTTGTAGGGCCGCAGGCGCCCGGTCACGACGCCGGGGAAGTGCAGCTGCGGCTTCTGGCCGAAGCCCGCGGCCGAGAAGGTCTCCCACATCTCGCGGGCGGGCATCTGCATCGCGATCTTGGTGGTGCCCACGTTGCTCGACTTCTGGATCACGCCCTCGACCGTGAGCAGGCCGTAGTTGTGCGTGTCCGAGATGGTGGAGCCGGTGATGTTGATGCGGCCTGGGTTGGTGTCCACCGGCGTCTCGGGGCGCACGCGCCCGCTCTCCAGGGCCAGGCCGATGGTGAAGGGCTTCATGGTCGAGCCGGGCTCGAACACGTCGGTGAGCGCGCGGTTGCGCAGCTGCTCGCCGGTCAGGTTCTGGCGCTTGTCGGGCACGTAGCTCGGGTAGTTGGCCAGCGCCAGCAGCTCGCCGGTGTGCGCATCGAGCACCACCACGCTGCCCGCCTTGGCCTTGTGCAGCGCGACCTGGTCGCGCAGCTTCTGGTACGCGAAGAACTGCACCTTGCTGTCGATGGACAGCTGCATGTCCTTGCCGTCGACGGGTTGCACCGTCTCGCCCACGCCCTCGACCACGCGGCCCAGGCGGTCCTTGATCACGCGGCGCGACCCGGCCTTGCCGGCCAGGTCCTTGTCGAAGGCCAGCTCCATGCCTTCCTGCCCGTGGTCCTCCACGTTGGTGAAGCCCACCACGTGGGCGGCGGCTTCGCCTTCGGGGTACTGGCGCTTGTATTCCTTGCGCTGGTAGATGCCCTTGATGTCGAGCGCCGCGATCTCGCGGCCCACATCCCAGTCGAGCTGGCGCTTGATCCAGACGAAGGTCTTGTCTTCGTCGGCCAGCTTCTTTTGCAGCTCGGCCAGCGGCATGTCGAGCAGCTTGGCCAGCTGCTTGAGCTTGGCACGCGTCTCGGGCTTGTCCTGTTCCACGTCTTCGGGGATGGCCCAGATGCTGGCCGCCGGCACGCTGGACGCGAGGATCAGGCCGTTGCGGTCCAGGATCTTGCCGCGGTTGGCCGGCAGTTCCAGCGTACGCGCGAAACGCACTTCGCCCTGGCGCTGAAAGAACGCGTTGCCGAACACCTGCACATAGGCGGCGCGCCCGGCGAGCGCCACAAAGCCCAGGGCGATCATGGCCACGATGAACTTGCTGCGCCAGACGGGCGTCTTGCTGGCCAGCAGGGGGCTGGCGGTGTAGACCACGCTGCGGCTCATGGCTGCGCTCCTTGCACCGGTGCGGGTGCGCCACCCGGCGCAGCGGCCGCTGCTGCTGCTGCGGCAGCCGCCAGACCCTGGGGGTCGGACACGTACTGCGTGATGGCCGGCGTGGCCGTGCGCATGTTGAGCTGCGCCCGCGCGATTTTCTCGACGCGCAGCGGCGTGGCCTGGGCGCGCTTTTCGACCTGCAGGCGCTGGTGCTCGGTCTCCAGGCGGCGGGCCTCGACCGTGGCGCGGTCGAGCTCGGTGAACAGGCGGCGCGACTCGTACTGGGTATGCACCAGGTAGATCGCGCTCGCCAGCACTGCCAGCAGCAGGACGATGTTCAAGCGTGTCATGTCAGTAGCTGCACCGTACGCATGCAGCGGCCGTGGCAGCAGCAGCCGCAAGTTGGCCCGGCAGCGAGCACACCGCCTTTGGCAAGGCCGACATCACGCAAAGACACAGGGGGCGGCTCATGTCATGCCACCTCGGTGCGCTCGGCCACGCGCATGATCGCGCTGCGCGAGCGCGGGTTGCCGGCCACCTCGGCGGCGCTGGGCTTGATGCGGTCCAGCGCCACGAGCTTCATGGCCTGCGGCGCGGCAAACGGCGCGCGGCGGTCATACACCTCTTTGGAGTGCTTGGCGATGAACTGCTTGACGATGCGGTCTTCCAGCGAGTGAAAGCTGATCACCACCAGGCGCCCGCCCGGCTGCAGCACCGACAGCGTGGCTTCTAGCGCCTGTTGCAGTTCTTCAAGCTCAGCGTTGATGAAAATCCGAAGAGCCTGAAATGTGCGCGTTGCAGGGTTCTGGCCCGGCTCGCGGGTTTTGACCGTGCCAGCCACGAGATCGGCCAGTTCGGCGGTGGTTGCAAGAGGGCCCCGTTCTTCGCGCCGAGCAACAATCGCCTTTGCAATGGGGCCAGCAAACCGTTCTTCACCGTAGTCACGTATCACCTCCGCAATCTGTTGAACCTCGGCAGTGGCCAGCCACTGGGCCACGCTTTCGCCGCGCGTGGTGTCCATGCGCATGTCCAGCGGGCCGTCGAAACGGAAGCTGAACCCCCGCTCCGGGCTGTCGATCTGGGGCGAGCTCACCCCCAGGTCCATGAGCACACCCGCTGCGCTGCCGGCCGGCAGGTCGGCGATGTGGCTGAAACCTTCGTGCCGAATGGAAAAACGCGCATCGGTGATGCGCGTTGCTTCGGCGATGGCTTCAAGGTCCTTGTCAAAGGCTACAAGGCGCCCTTGGGGCCCCAGCCGCAGCAGGATGAGCCGCGAATGCCCTCCGCGCCCGAAGGTGCCGTCCACCCAGGTGCCCGCAGGCTCGGGCCCGGCGCCGCCCAGCAGCGCGTCCACGGCTTCGTCCAGCAGGACGGTGGTGTGTTGAAGAAGAGAAGGGGATGTCATGGTCAGAAGGAGAAGTCCTTGAAGACATCCGGCATGTCACCCTGCATGGCCTTGGCCTCCTGCTCGTCGTAGGTGGCCTTGTCCCAGAGTTCGAAGTGGTTGCCCATGCCCAGCAGCATGGTGTCCTTGGAGATGCCGGCCGCCTGGCGCAGCTCGGGCGAGACCAGCACGCGGCCGGTGCCGTCCATCTCCACGTCCATGGCGTTGCCCAGGAAGATGCGCTTCCACCACTGGGCGGACATGGGCAGCTCGGCGATGCGCTCGCGAAACTTCTCCCACTCGGGGCGGGGGAACACCATCAGGCAGCCGTGGGGGTGCTTGGTGATCGTGAGCTGGCCCGCTGCGGTGGCCGCGAGCACGTCACGATGCCGGGTCGGCACGGACAGCCGACCCTTCGCATCGAGACTTAGCGACGAGGCACCTTGAAACACGGAGGATTTTCCAGTTCGGAATCTTGAGATCCTTCAGGGCCCGAACGGGGCCTGGAGGGCACTTTTCACCACTTAATTGCACTTTTTTGCACTGTAGCAGGAAAAGCACGCCGAACAAGAGGGCGTCCACCAAACTTTTGTAATGAAATCAACGACTTAGACGCGACTCTGCAGCCACCGGAACGCTAAAAGTCGTTGAAAAATAAGAACTTACGGCGGGCTATGAAAGTGACCTCTCAAGCCCGGCCCGGTTCTGCCGTGTCGTCACAGGATGTAGCGCGACAGGTCCTCGTCCTGGCTCAGGGTCTGCAGGCGGGTGTCCACATAGGCCGCGTCGACGGTGATCGTCTGGCCCGACAGCTTCGTGGCGTCGAAGCTCACCTCGTCCAGCAGCCGCTCCATCACTGTGGCCAGGCGGCGGGCGCCGATGTTCTCGGTGCGCTCGTTCACTTCGAAAGCGATGTGCGCCAGGCGCGTGATGCCTTCGGGCGCGAATTCGAGCGTGACGCCTTCGGTGGCCAGCAGCGCCTGGTACTGCTTGACCAGTGATGCATGGGTCTGCGTGAGGATGGCCTCGAAGTCCTGGACCGACAGCGACTCCAGCTCGACGCGGATCGGAAAGCGGCCCTGCAACTCGGGAATCAGATCGCTGGGCTTGGACAGGTGGAATGCGCCGGAGGCGATGAACAGGATGTGGTCGGTCTTGATCATCCCGTACTTGGTGGTCACGGTGGTGCCCTCCACCAGCGGCAGCAGGTCGCGCTGCACGCCCTGGCGCGACACGTCGGCGCCGCTGGTTTCCTGGCGGGTGGCCACCTTGTCGATCTCGTCGATGAACACGATGCCGTTCTGCTCGGCATTGGCCACCGCGCGGGCCTTGATCTCTTCCTCGTTGACGAGCTTGCCGGCCTCTTCGTCGGTCAGCAGCTTGAGCGCCTCGGCGATCTTGAGCTTGCGGGTCTTGCGCTTGTCCTGGCCCATGGAGCTGAACATGCCGCGCAGTTGCTCGGTCATCTCTTCCATGCCCTGGGGGCCCATGATCTCGAGCGGCTGCCGGTTCTCGGCCACGTCGATCTCGATCTCCTTGTCGTCGAGCGCGCCTTCGCGCAGCTTCTTGCGGAACACCTGCCGCGCGGTGTTGTCGGCGGCTGGCTCGGTGCCGACAGCGGCGCGGGCGGGCGGGATCAGCACGTCGAGGATGCGCTCTTCGGCAGCGTCGACAGCGCGGTCGCGCACCTTTTTGGTCTCGGTCTCGCGCGTCTGCTTGACGGCCATCTCGGCCAGGTCGCGGATGATGGAATCGACGTCCTTGCCCACGTAGCCCACCTCGGTGAACTTGGTGGCCTCGACCTTGATGAAAGGCGCATCGGCCAGCCTGGCAAGGCGGCGCGCGATCTCGGTCTTGCCCACGCCCGTGGGGCCGATCATGAGGATGTTCTTGGGCGTGATCTCGTGGCGCAGGCTGCCTTCGACCTGCTGGCGGCGCCAGCGGTTGCGCAGCGCGATGGCCACCGCGCGCTTGGCGCTGGCCTGGCCCACGATGTGGTGGTCGAGTTCGGAGACTATTTCCTGGGGGGTCATGGAGGACATGCGGGGCCTGCCTTCAAAGTTCTGAGCAAAAATAGCCGCTACCGCTTTCTGGACAAGCGCAAGCAGCTATCGAATTAAGAGCAACCGCCATCAACGCTCACAGCGTCTCGATGGTGTGGTTCATGTTGGTGTAGATGCACAGCTCGCCCGCGATCTCCAGCGACTTCTTGACGATGTCCTGGGCCGACAGGTCGGTGTGGTTGAGCAGCGCCTTGGCGGCCGAATGCGCATACGCGCCGCCGGAGCCGATGGCCACGATGCCCTGCTCGGGCTCCAGCACGTCGCCGTTGCCGGTGATGATGAGCGAGGCACTGGCGTCGGCCACCGCCAGCATGGCCTCCAGGCGGCGCAGCACGCGGTCGGTGCGCCAGTCCTTGGTGAGCTCGATGGCCGCGCGCGTCAGGTGGCCCTGGTGCTTTTCGAGCTTGGCCTCGAAGCGCTCGAACAGGGTGAACGCATCGGCCGTGGCACCGGCAAAGCCCGCGAGCACCTTGCCGTGATAGAGCTTGCGCACCTTGCGTGCCGTGCCCTTGACCACGATGTTGCCCAGGGTGACCTGGCCGTCGCCGCCGATCGCGACCTGGATGCCGTCAGGGGTCTGGCGCCGCACGCTCAGGATGGTGGTGCCGTGGAACACCGGGGTGTTTTGAGAAGAATCCATAGCTGCCGCACATGGGGGCGCGGGCGCGGCTTTCAAGCGCCGCGAGGCACAGCCGCCGTGGCCCAGCGCCGGCCCATGCAGGACCAGCATCCAGTGCCAGCAACCCCGACAAAGCCCTGCGGCGATCTCAACGATCGCACTGCATGCATCCGCAACGCAACGTCACAACACGCTGCGCCGCGCGCCCAGCGCGACGCCGTGCGGATCAGTTCTTGCGGGGGATCACCCAGGCGTGCTCGTTCACGCCGATCACGTTGAAGAAGATCGCCACCAGGCGCTGCAGGTTGTGGAACTGCACCACATGGCCCAGGCCCTGCTGCTCGGCCGCCCAGTTGAGCACCGAGCCCGCCGCCGCGAAATCCATCCGGATGAGCTTGTCGCACGAGATGGTGAATGGCGCACCGGGCTTCATCAATGCCTGGAAGGGCTCCAGCAGCGGCGCCGCATCACCCTCGATATGGCCGGTGAGCGCGGCGACCGGTGCGCTGTCGAGCGGCGCAGGTGCCGAGAGGTCTCCCGCCAGGTCCGACGCTGCAAAGTCGCTATCCGCCGCCAGCGGCGCGGCGCCCGACGACCCGCCCTCGTTGTCCGAGTAACCGCAGCGCGGCGACACCCAGGACGGGGGCGAGACTTCGTAGGTCACGCAGTAGTCGAGCGCGACCAGCTCGAACTCGTCGGGCTTGCCCATGAGCCGCAACGCCGCCATGCGCAGGCGCCACCATTCGGGGCTGGTGGCTCGGTCGCCCGACTGGGTCTTGGCGTCCAGCAGGGCGTTGAGTTTTTCGACACCGGAAAACACCAGCTGGCCGTCGCGCTCCGCCCACAGGCTGAACTGGTCGGCCAGCAGCGGCACGGCAGCGTCGTCGATGGAGACGATGCGGGACCACGACAAGGTCCACGGCGATGCAGACCGCGCGAGCGATGCCTGCAAGGCCGCCACGGACGACACGCCCAGCGCGGCTGGCGCATTCCAGCTGAAATCCTTGCGCGCCGGCAGGCCGGGCGCCGCAGTGGCTGCCGCCGGCGACGCGGGTGCCATGCCCAACTGCTCAGGGATCGAGAACCACAGCGGCGCCGACCGGCTGTACTGCGCGGCGTAGTCGATGGCCAGGGTCTCGAAGCGGTCGTGCTGCCCTGTCGCGCGGTACAGGTCGAACAGCGTCATCCAGATTTCCTGCTGCTCGGCAGGCGCATCCCCGCGGTGCTGCGCCAGCACATCCATGAGGCCCGCCTCTGCACCGGCGTGGTCGCCATTGGCAAACCGGATGGCGGCTTCTTCCAGATCGGGTTCGTGCACAAATTCCTCCGGTTCAGGTGCCGGCGCTGGCGTGGCAGCGGCGGTCGCATCAGGGCTGAAGGATGCCTCCTGCGGGCCCGGGCTTCCACCCATCTGCGCGTCCATGCTTCCAAATCGACCCACGGCCATGCTGTCGTCTGCGAACAGCGGCTGCACGGCGGGCTTGGTCTCCAGGTGGGCGGGCAAGCTGCCCGGCGCGGTGGGTGCATAGGCCCGGGAGTGCGCGGAGTCGGCGGTCTCGCCCCCCGACTCGGGCATCACGCCGGGCTGGGTGGGAGCGTCAGCGCCTTGCTTGCTCTTCCACCACTGCTGCGACATCTGCGCTTCGATCTCGTCGATCTTCTTGAGCGTGACGGCGCGCTCGTCGGGCGAGGCCATGCTGCTCTGAAAGAACGAGGGCCGTGCGGTGGGGTCTTCCGTGCGGTGCCCCTGGAGCACCTCGCGCTGGCGCAGCTTGCGCAGCTGATCGAACTCGCGGCGCCGCACGAAGTCGTTGCGGCGCTTGCGCTCGATCATCTCCTTGAGCATCTGCTTGCTGTACTGGCTTTCCCGATCGTCCTGGATGGAGTCGAGCTCCGTCCAGTTGACCGTGGGATTCTTCACGAACCGAACCACCTTCGATAGCAGGCCGCCGGGGGTGGTTTCTTCCTTGCTCATGACTCAGGGGTACCGGTACAGAGATTGCGCAGCGATGATCAGCGTCAGGCCAGCGCCCGATCAGTCCCCGAACATCTTCTGCTTGAGTTCGCGGCGCTGCTGCGCCTCCAGCGACAGCGTGGCGGTGGGGCGTGCGATCAGGCGGCCGACGCCGATGGGCTCGCCGGTTTCGTCGCAATAGCCGTAGTCGCCAGCGTCGATGCGGGCGATGGATTGCTCGATCTTCTTGAGCAGCTTGCGCTCGCGGTCGCGGGTGCGCAGCTCGAGGGCGTGCTCTTCTTCGATGGTCGCGCGGTCGGCCGGGTCGGGCACCACCACGGTGTCTTCACGCAGGTGCTCGGTGGTCTCGCCAGCGCTGTTGTGGATGTCCTGCTTGAGCTGAACGAGCTTCAGGCGGAAGAACGCCATCTGCTTGTCGTTCATGTACTCGCTGTCCGGCATCGCCATGACTTCGGCATCCGTCAGCTCGGCGGCGGACTTGGTCTTCCAGTTGTTCGCCAGCTTGGGGTCTTTTTTGGCAGCCGTGAAAGTGGGGTGCGCTTGCGCAGTCGTGGGCATGGTATGTAGATAACTGGCTTTGGCAGCGGTGGAAGCCACTGTCTGTGCCATGGATGGTACGGTCAATTGGGCCAATCGGGAAGAAGGCCGGGTCGTGCGCGCGGGTACCCCCCCCGGCTGTGCGGGTGCGGCGGCAACGGGCGCCGGTGCTGCCACTGCGGGACTGGCTACCTTGGCCGCGGCCGCCTTGGGGACGGCAGCGGCGGTCTTGGCCGGAGCGGCTTTGGCAGCAGCCTTGGTCGCAGCAGGGGCTGCAGGGCGCTGGGCCGCGGCGGCGGGCTTCGCTGCCTTGGTGGCGGCCTTGGGTTTGCTGGTATCGGCTTTCACTTCCTGGTCTCCTCGCTGTACGGGCGGGCCCTTGCACCGCTAACGCGGCTTGGGGCGGGTGGCAAGCCTTCCGGGGTTTTACCGCGGCGCGATTGTATCGACCTGGGCTGACGCAAACGGAAACGTTGCGGATACAACACAAATCGGGCCGGGATCGGCGCCCCGTCCTACGAATGGATCAAACGAGGCTTTGCTCCAGCCCTTGCAGAAAGATGTCCTTGGGCAGGTCGATGCCGATGAAGACCATCTTGCTCAAACGCTGCTCGCCCTCGGCCCACTGGGGGCCCAGGTCGCTGCCCATGAGCTGGTGCACACCCTGGAAGATCACCTTGCGCTCGGTGCCCTTCATATTAAGCACCCCTTTGTAGCGCAGCATGCGCGGGCCGTAAATATTGACGATGGCGCCCAGGAAATCCTCGAGCTTGGCCGGATCGAACGGCCGCTCGGAGCGAAAGACGAAACTCTTCACGTCGTCGTCATGGTGATGGTGGTGGCCGTGCCCATGGTCGTGCTGGTGCGAGGGGTGGCTGCAGTGCTCGCCGTGCTCGTGGTCATGGTCGTGGTGGTCATGGCCCTGGTCATGACCATCGCCCTCTTCCTTGAGGAACTCGGGGTCGATATCGAGCTTGGCATTGAGGTTGAAGCCCCGCAGGTCCAGCACTTCCTTCAAGGGCACCTCGCCGAAATGCACGGCCTTGATGGGTGCGCGGGGGTTCATGTGCTTCAAGCGATGGATCAGCGCGTCGGTCTCCTCCTGGGAGACCAGATCGGTCTTGGACAAGAAGATCTGGTCGGCAAAGCCCACCTGGCGGCGCGCTTCCTGGCGGTCGTTGAGCTGCTGGGGCGCGTGCTTGGCGTCCACCAGCGTGATGATGGAGTCGATGAGGTAGGTCTCGGCGATCTCCTCGTCCATGAAGAAGGTCTGCGCGACGGGGCCGGGGTCGGCCACGCCGGTGGTCTCGATGACGATGCGGTCGAACTCCAGCAGGTTCTTGCGCTTCTTGGCGGCCAGCAGCTGCAGCGTCTCGCGCAGGTCTTCGCGGATGGTGCAGCAGATGCAGCCGTTGCTCATCTGAACGATCTGCTCCTTGGACTCGGTCACGAGGATGTCGTTGTCGATGTTCTCTTCGCCGAATTCGTTCTCGATCACGGCGATCTTCTGGCCGTGGGCTTCGGAGAGCAGGCGCTTGAGCAAGGTGGTCTTGCCCGAGCCCAGGAAGCCGGTGAGGATGGTGACGGGGATCAATGCCATGTTGTGTGTCCTTCAAGGGATGAACCCATGCGCTGCACCCGGCACTGCGGGCCGGGTGTGCGTGGCGCAAGGGGTTGTTTTCAGTGTACCGACGCTGTCAAGCCCTTGCCGCGTTCAGCCCTTGCGCATCACCACCAGGCCCTTGAGGTACTCGCCTTCGGGGAATTCGAGGGTCATCGGGTGGTCGGGCGCGCCGCCCAGACGCTCCAGGATGAAGCCGTCCACGCCCGCATCGGCGCCCGCTGATGCGACGATCTTGTGGAACAGGTCTGCGCTGATGCCGCCCGAGCACGAGAAGGTGAACAGCACGCCGCCGGGCGAAAGCAACTGCAGCGCCAGGCGGTTGATGTCCTTGTACGCGCGTGCAGCGCGCTCGGCATGGGCCGCAGTGGGCGCAAACTTCGGCGGGTCGAGCACGATGGCGTCGAAGCGCCGGCCTTCCTTGAGAAACTGGCGCAGCGAGGCGTTCACGTCCGCATCCATGAAGCTGGCGTGGTTCAGGTCGAACCCGTTGAGCGCCACATGGGCGCGGGCGCGCTCCAGGGCCGGGCCCGACGAGTCGATGGACGTCACATGCCCGTCCGCCGATGCGCCGCCGGCGCGCATGCCCGCGAGCGCGGCCACGCTGAAGCCGCCGGTGTAGCAAAAGCAGTTGAGCACGTCCTTGAAGCCCAGGCGCTGCGCGTAGTCGGCAAAGCGCTTGCGGCTGTCGCGCTGGTCCAGGTAGAAGCCGGTCTTGTGGCCTTCGGCGATGTTCAGCGTCAAATTCCACTGGTGTTCGTGGATGGTGAGCTCGAGCGGGGGGCCTTCGCCGTCGCCCGGCGTACCCGTGGGGCCGCCGCGCAGCCAGCCGGTGGCGGGCTCGAGGCCCTCGAGCGCGCGCACGCTGGCGTCCGAGCGTTCATACAGCTTGGCCAAGCCCGTCTCGCGCAGCAGGGCATCGGCGATCACGGCTTTCCAGCGCTCGGTCCCGGCGCTGGTGAACTGCGCGACCAGGGTGTCGCCATAGCGGTCCACGATGAGGCCCGGCAGGCCGTCGGACTCGCCGTGCACTAGGCGCACACCGTCGCTTTGCACATCAAAACGGGCTCTGGCAATGATGGAGCGCGCGCAAGCAGCTATGAAAAAAGGAGCATCGATGCGCTGCGCCTCGTCGAAGCTCCACACCCGTGCGCGGATGCGCGAGCTGGGGCTGAACGCGGCCCAGGCCAGGAACTGGCCCTCGTGCGACTCCACGCGCACGGTCTCGCCGCTGTCGGCGCCGCCTTTGGCGATGGCCGATTCAAAAATCCAGGGGTGGCGGCGCAAGAGCGAGCGCTCTTTGCCAGGGCGAAGGCGAAGGGTTTTCATGATGGGGCGATTGTCGCGTGAATGCGCCCCGCCGCCGGCCAGTGCTGCAGGGCGCTGACCGTGCCGCCCTGCACTTGCTGACGGCCCGCCCGGGTCAGAGCGGGTGGCCGATGCGCCCGATGCGGGGCGCCCAGTTCTCCAGGATGTCGGCCGACACCAGCACCCGCCGCGCCTGGCCGATGAGCAGGTGCCGCGGCACGAAGCCGATGTAGCGGGAGTCCGCGCTGTTGTCCCGGTTGTCGCCCAGCACCAGGTACTGGCCCTCGGGCACCGTCACCGGCCCGAAGCTGCTGTGGGCCGTCACGCCCTGCAGCCACTGCACGCGCCGCTCGTGGCCGTCCAGGTGCTCCGTCCAGCGCGTGGCGGGCACTTCGGCGCCCAACTCGGCCAGGTGCTCGGTCACCGCCTCGGGCGCGTCGTAGCGCGCCGCCTGGCCGTTGAGGTACAGCACCTCGTCGCGCATCTCCACCGTGTCGCCCGGCAGCGCCGCAATGCGCTTGATGAGCCGCGTGCCGTCCAGCGGCGAGGAGAACGTGACCACATCCCCCCGCGTCGGATCCCCCAACCGCGCCACCACCACATCGGTGAGCGGCACCTTCAGGTCATAGGCCAGCCGGTTGACGAACACCACATCCCCCTCCAGCAGCGTAGGCCGCATGGACCCCGAAGGAATCGGATTCCAGTCCGCCACCGCCGTGCGAAAGATGCCGAAGCACAGCAGCAACACGATGAACCCACGGTTCGATTTGACCCATTTCAGCAACATGGCACAACACTCCAAGGCACCCTACAGCAAGCACCCCCTGCTCGGATGCACAGCCTCACATCTTGGTTCCATGGCCCCAGACAACGAGAACCACCCCGACCCGCCGCATGCCCGATCAGCGCCAGACACCGGCCCCGCAACCACCAACGCCCGCAGCGCGCGCCGCCCCCACCAGTGCACCCGTGGAGCTGGCTTTGCCAGGCCAGGGGGTGCGTCCCCCTCGGGGGAAGCGGCAACGCCGCTCAGGGGGCGACCCATCCTTCCCGTGGAGCTGGCTTTGCCGGGCCAGGGGGTGCGTCCCCCTCGGGGGAAGGCGCGCAGCGCCTCAGGGGGGCTACTTTTTTCTTGCGCGAGGATGCGCCGCGTCATACACCTTGGCCAGGTGCTGAAAATCCAGCCGCGTGTACACCTGCGTGGTGGTGATGTTGGCGTGCCCCAGCAGCTCCTGCACCGCGCGCAGGTCGCCGCTGCTTTGCAGCAAATGGCTGGCGAACGAGTGGCGCAGCATGTGCGGGTGCACCGGCGTGGTCAGCCCCGCCTGCTGGCTGCGCTGGCGCAGGCGCAGCCAGATCGACTGCGCCGTGAGCCGGGCGCCACGCTGGCCGACGAACAGCGCAGCGTCGAGCCGCGCGGCACCCTCGCCGCCAAACGGCGTGGCCCGCAGCTGCAGCCAGGCCTGCAACGCCTGGGTGGCGGCGCGGCCCACGGGCACGCTGCGGCGCTTGCTGCCCTTGCCGAACACATGGGCTTCGCCCGCCTGCAGGTCCACCCAGCCGCGGCCCAGGCGCTGGGTGTCGGGGCCGGGCACCGCGTCCAGCCCCGCCAGCTCGCCCACGCGCAGGCCGCAGCCGTACAGCAGCTCGACCATGGCCGCGTCACGCGCCTCCAGCCACGGGTCGGCGCCAGTGTTGTCGAACTCGGCCAGGCGCACCGCGTCGTCCACGCCCAGCGCCTTGGGCAGGGGCTTCGGCGCCTTGGGCGCACGCACGTCCTGCACCGGGTTGTGATCGATCAGGCCCTGGCGCCCGGCCCAGATGAAGAACCCGCGCCAGCCCGACAAAATGAGCGCAATCCCCCGCCCGCTGCGCCCCGCACTGTGCATCTGCGCCACGAAGCGGCGGATGTGCGCACTCGTCAGCTGCAGCAGCGGCAGATTCACCCCGTGCGCGAACTGCGCCAGCCGTGCGAGGTCCAGCGTGTACAGCGTGAGCGTGCGGTCCGCCAGCCGCTTCTCCACCCGCACATGCTCCAGATAGCGCAGCACCTGCGGGTCGGTGGGCAATGGCAAGGCAGCCGGAGCGTCGGACATGGTGGTAACGCCAAACAGAACGGCAGCAGCCTTGAAGCTCTAAACCACCCGCGCGAAGGCCGCAACCGGCGCGCCCCCACGCCAGCGCCACCGTGGAACCGGCTTCGCCGGGCCACGGGTGGCGTCCCCCCTTTGTGGGGAAGACGCGGAGCGGCTCAGGGGGGAGCTCATTTCAGGCGGATCAGCGCCGCACTGGCCAGCTCGGCCATGCGCGCCAGGAAGTCCGTGCCCATGGTCGCGTCAAAGCGGTGCGCATCGGGCGAGCCCAGCACCAGCAGGCCGAACGCCGGCGTGGCGCTGTCGATGGCCCCCGCGCGCAGCGGCAGCAGCGCGAGCGACTGGGCGGGTTCGCCCGGCTCCTGCGCCAGCCAGCCGGCCGGCTCGAAGCCCAGGTTGGGACCGCAGAACGGCATGGTCAGCGACGAGGCGAACGCGCGCGCGTCCTCGCTCGCGCCCTGGGTGAAGTCGGCATCGATGTACGGGCCGGCCACGTCCCACACGCGCACCGCCGCCTGGGGCACGTCGAACAGCGTGCGCAAGCCGTCCACCACGGCCTGCGGCAGGTCGAACGGGTCCTTGACCTCCAGCAGCGCGCTGGTCCACTGGTGCACCTTGTGCGCGATGGTGGCGTTTTCGGTGCTGTTGCGCACCATCTCCATGATGCGCTGCTCCAGGCCCTTGATCTTCTCGCGCAGCATCTCGGCCTGGCGCTCCTGCAGGCTCACGGCGCGGGCACCGTGGGGGCTGGTGATCTGCACGCTGGCCAGTACCTCCGCGTGGCGCTCGAAGAAGCCCGGCGTGTTGGTGAGGAACTGGGCGATGTCGTCTTCGGTGATCGGTGGGATGTGGGACGTCGTCATAGGAGGGTGTCGGGAATGTCGATCTGGCCTTCGAACACCGTGGTGGCCGGGCCGGTCATGAAAACGGAATCGGCCGCCTGGCCGCTCCAGGCGATGGTGAGCACTCCGCCGCGGGTCTCGACCTGCACTTCGGCGTCCAGCAGGCCCAGGCGGATGCCCGAGGCCACGGCCGCGCAGGCGCCGGTGCCGCAGGCCAGGGTCTCGCCCACGCCGCGCTCGAACACGCGCAGCCGCACATGGCTGCGGTCCACGACCTGCAGGTAGCCGGCGTTCACGCGCTGCGGAAAGCGCGCGTGGTGTTCGATGAGCGGGCCGGTCTGCGCGACGGGCGCCGTGTCCACGTTGTCCACCAGCTGCACGGCATGCGGGTTGCCCATGGAGGCCACCGCTACAAAAACAGGAGCTGCTTGCGCTTGCCCATCGAGCGACAGCGGCCATTTTTGCCCCGACCCCTGGTCCACGGGCGTGAGGCCGGCGGGGTCGAACGGCACCTTGGCCGGGTCGAACTCGGGGCGGCCCATGTCCACCGTCACGCGGCCGTCGGCCGTGAGGCGCGGGGCGATCACGCCGCTTTTGGTTTGCACGCGGATGGTGTCGCGGCCCGTCAGGCCCTTGTCGTGCACGAAGCGCGCAAAGCACCGGGCGCCGTTGCCGCACTGCTCGACCTCGCCGCCGTCGGCGTTGTGGATCACGTATTCGAAGTCGATGCCGTCGCCGGGCGACGGCCGCACGGTCAGGATCTGGTCGGCGCCCACGCCGAAGTGGCGGTCCGCCAGAAAGCGGTACTGGGCGGTGGACAGGCCCAGGCGGCCCTGGGTCTCGTCGAGCACGACGAAATCGTTGCCCGCGCCCTGCATCTTGGTGAAGCGAATCTGCATCCCCGGGATTATCGTCGCAGGACCGGGCTGCCCGCCATGGCGCACCCCATCGCACGCACCGCAGCGCCGGGCTGCCGTGCGGCGCACCCACGGCGCAAGCCCCTGGCGTGCACCGATTCGTACTCCGGTTTAGGCTTGCGTTCTTTCCGGCCTGCACGGCCGCTACCACCACCACTTCGAAGGATCTTTCAGCATGGCCCAGCCCGATCTCTCCGCCTTCACCATCACCCGCAAATGGCCCGCGCAGCACCCGGAGCGGATTCAGCTGTACTCGCTGCCCACGCCCAACGGCGTGAAGGTGTCGATCGCGCTCGAAGAGCTGGGCCTGCCCTACGAGCCGCACCTGGTGAGCTTCGAGACCAACGACCAGACCTCGCCCGAGTTCCTGTCGCTCAACCCCAACAACAAGATCCCGGCCATCCTGGACCCGAACGGGCCGGACGGCCAGCCCCTGGCGCTGTTCGAGTCCGGCGCCATCCTGGTGTACCTGGCCAGCAAGACCGGCCATTTGATGCCAGAGGACACCGCGGGCCGCTACGAGACCCTGCAGTGGGTGATGTGGCAGATGGGCGGCCTCGGCCCCATGTTCGGCCAGCTCGGCTTCTTCCACAAATTCGCCGGCAAGGACTATGAAGACAAGCGCCCGCGCGACCGCTACGTGGCGGAATCGAAGCGCCTCTTGAAGGTGCTGGACGAGCGCCTGAAGGGCCGCCAGTGGGTGATGGGCGACACCTACACCATCGCCGACATCGCCATCCTGCCGTGGGTGCGCAACCTGGTGGGCTTCTACGGCGCGGGCGACCTGGTGGAGTTCGGCCAGTTCAAGGAGATCGAGCGCGTGCTGGCAGCGTTCGTGAAGCGCCCGGCCGTGGCCAAGGGCCTGAACATTCCGGCGCGCGGCTGAGCCCGGCCGGCGCAGTGCATGGGCTGCCGCGTCAGCCCATGCGCTCTTGCAGAAAGTCCAGAAAACACGCGATGCGCGCGGCCAGTTGCGTGTTGCGGTAGTACACCGCGTTGATGGGCTGGCGCACCTCCACCGTGTCGCGCGCCAGCACCTGCACTAGGCGGCCGCTGTCGCGGTCGCCTGCGGTCATGAAGTCCGACAGGCACACCAGCCCCTCATGCGCGAGCGCCAGCTGGCGCAGGGTTTCGCCGCTCGACGCGGTGAGGCGGGGCACGATGGGCCACTGGTCCCCATGCGCGCCCCGCAGCGGCCAGCGGTTGAGCGACTCGGGCTGGTTGAAGCCCAGCAGCGTGTGCCCCGCCAGGTCCCCCACGCTCTTGGGCCTGCCCGCGCGCGCCAGGTACTCGGGGCTGGCCAGCACCCGCAGGCGCGTGGTGCACAGCGGGCGCGCGTGCAGGGTCGAGTCCTGCAGCTGGCCGATGCGGATCGCCACGTCGGTGCGCCGCTCCAGCAGGTCGATATAACCCTCGTCCGTGTCGAGCTCCAGGGTGATCTGCGGGTAAGCGCTGCGAAACGCCGGCACCAGCGGCACGACGGCGTGCAGCATGAACGGCGTGGCCGCATTCACGCGCAGCCGCCCCGCAGGCTGATGGCGGCGCGCGGCCATGTGCTCTTCGGCGTCTTCGATGGACGCGAGGATGGCGCGCGTGCGCTGCAGGAAGGCCTGGCCCTCCTCCGTGAGTTCGGTGCGGCGGGTGGTGCGGCGCAGCAGCGTGGTGTCGAGCTTTTTCTCCAGCCGTGCCAGCGCCCGGCTGATGCCCGAGACCGTCTGGTGCAGGCGGTCGGCGGCCGCGGTGATGGAGCCGCCGTCCACGACGGCGACAAAGGCCTGCAGCTCTTCGAGCGTGGTTTTCATGGAATGCACCTCGGTTCAGACGACCCGCCATTATTGATTTGGCAGCAAGTATCTTCTGCTGATCACCGTCTTTTTCTGCAAAGGACAAGCACCCACACTCCAGGCATTCAACCATTGCCTACCAGGAGTGTTCCTTTATGCCCATTGCCTTGCTCGCGCTGACGCTCAGCGCATTCGCCATCGGCACGACCGAGTTCGTGATCGTCGGCCTGCTGCCCACCGTGGCAGCCGACCTGGCCATCAGCATCCCGTCTGCAGGCCTGCTGGTCAGCCTGTACGCCCTGGGTGTGGCGGTCGGCGCGCCGGTGCTCACCGCCCTCACCGGCCGCGTGCCGCGCAAGGCACTGCTGCTGTCGCTGATGGCGCTGTTCACCGCCGGCAACCTGCTGGCCTGGCAGGCCCCGAGCTACGAGACGCTGGTGGCCGCGCGCATCCTCACCGGCCTGGCGCACGGCGTGTTCTTCTCGATCGGCTCGACCATCGCCACCGGCCTCGTGCCGCGCGAGAAGGCCGCGAGCGCCATCGCCATCATGTTCACCGGCCTCACCGTGGCGCTGGTCACCGGCGTGCCGCTGGGCACCTTCATCGGCCAGCATTTTGGTTGGCGCGAAACCTTCCTCGCCGTGGCGGCGCTGGGCGTGGTGGCCTTCGTCGGCAGCGCGTGGTTCGTGCCGCGCGGCATTGCGCACACTCCGCCTGCGTCACTGCTGCAACAGGCCCGCGTGCTGGCCGAGCCGCGCCTGCTGCTGGTGTACGCCAAGACGGCGGTCGGCTATGGCGGCACCTTCATCCCCTTCACTTTTCTCGCGCCCATCCTCACGGACATCTCGGGCTTCAGCGCGGGCGCCGTGGGCTGGGTGATGCTGGTGTACGGCGTGTCGGTGGCGGTTGGCAACATCTGGGGCGGCCGCCTGGCCGACCGGCTGGGGCCCATCCCCGCGCTGCGCATCATCTTTGCGCTGCTGGCTGCGGTGTTGTTGTTGCTGCAGTTCACCGCGCCCTACCCCTGGCTGGCTTTGGTCACCGTGCTGTTGTGGGGTGCTGTGGCATTCGGCAATGTGCCGGGGTTGCAGGTCTATGTGGTCAAGCAGGCCGAGCGGTTCACACCCCAGGCGGTGGATGTGGCGTCGGGGCTGAACATTGCGGCGTTCAATCTGGGGATTGCGGGAGCGGCGTGGGGCGGGGGGTTGATCGTGACGCATCTGGGGTTGATGCATACGCCGTGGATTGGGGCGGTGGTGGTGTTGGTGTCGCTGGGGTTGACGCATTACAGCGGGGTGCTGGACAGGCGCAGTGGGATACCGGTGCGGGGTGGTGGGGCGGTGGCTGTGGGGCATTGAGTGAGGCTGGCTTCGAGTGCTTCCATCCCTTTTTTTCTGGGCGGGGGCACTTCACTCACAGCCGTTCGGGTTGAGCCTGTCGAAACCGGGGCACATCGATCCACGTCCGTTCGGGTTGAGCTTGTCGAAACCTGGGCACATCGATCCACGTCCGTTCGGGTTGAGCCTGTCGAAACCAGGGCGCAGCGACCCACATCCGTTCGGGTTGAGCTTGTCGAAACCAGGGCACATCGGTCCACGTCCGTTCGGGTTGAGCTTGTCGAAACCTGGGCGCTGCTCGCAGGCTCGCTGATGGGCAGCATGCCTTTGTTRAGGGCGGAGGCCGGGAGTCGCCCGGCGTGCGAGTAACTTTCTTTCGCGTCGCCGAAAGAAAGTCACCAAAGAAAGGGCGACCCTACAGCCTGCGTCCCCACTCGCGTGGGGTGCGCTGCGGAACTCGCTGCGCGCTGCCGCGCTACGCTCAAACATCCGCAGCGAGTCAGTTCACGATGCGTGTGTCCTTCGGCACACGCTCACCCCWCGCCCTGCGCTCCTCGGCGCATCCTGAAGGGATAGGGGAGAGAACATCCACACGGGCCATCGCGTTGCTCGGCCCCGAACGCGCAGGCGCTGCGCGCCGCGACCGCGCGGCCGAGCGAAGCAATGGCCCGTGTGGCTGTTCGGATGTTCGGCTGTCCACCCCCTGTGGCTGCGCCTGCGGCGGGGCGGTTGCGGGGTGAGCATGCGCGTCGGAGCGCGCATGCTTCGTCATCTAGCTCGCCGTGGTTGTCTGAACGGAGCGCCAACGGCGCGCAGTGAGTTCCACGGCGCACCCCGCAACCGCCCCGACGCAGGTTTGCCCCGTAGCGCAGCGAAGGGGTCGCAGACTGGGGGTCGCCTTCTCTTTGGTGACTTTCTCTTGGCGAACAAAGTTACCGCGCCGCCGGGCGCGCACCCCGGCTCCCGCCCTCAACACAGGCATGCTGCCGAATCAGCGAGCCCGCGAGCAGCACCCAGGTTTCGACACGCTCAACCCGAACGGATGGGGTTACGGAAGGGCAAGGTTTCGACAAGCTCAACCCGAACGGACAGCGATGACGGACAAACGCTTCGACAACCTCAGCCCGAACGGGCGAGGGTGCAACACCTTAGGTTTCAACAGGCCCAACCCTAACGCCAAGGGAACAAGACCCCACCCCCCACAACCCAGGTCCCAAACAGACACGAACACCCAACCCACTCCCCCTCGATAATCCCCCGATGCCCCGCACCACCCAACAACTGCACCCCCACCGCGAGCCCGTAGCCACCCGCCCCGCCGCCACCGTGCTGCTGCTGCGTGACGCCACAGGCAACAACAGCGGGCTCGAAGTCCTCATGACCCGCCGATCCGCCAGCGCCAGCTTCGCCCCCGGCGCATACGTCTTCCCCGGCGGCGGCATCGATGCACTGGACGCCGCCCCCACCACCCACGCCGCCGCAGACCGCCGCCCCACACAAAGCGACCTGCACCTCACCCAGGCCATCGCCGCCATCCGCGAGAGCTTTGAAGAACTGGGCGTCCTGCTGGCGCGCCACGCCGCCGACGGCCGCTGGGCCGATGCCGCCGACATCGCTGCCATCGACCGCCACCAGCCCTTCGCCCAGCAATGCAGCGCACGCGGCCTGCGGCTCGCGGCCGACAGCGTGTTCGTGCTGGCGCACTGGACGACCGACCGCGACCTGCCGCGCCGCTTCGACGTGCCGTTTCTCGTGGCACGCATGCCTGAAGAAGGCCAGGAGCCGGTGGCCGACGAGGCCGAGCAGTTCGAGCCCGTGTGGGTGCGCCCGGCCGATGCGCTCGCGCGGCACGAGGCGGGGCAGTTCTTCATGATCTTTCCGACCGTGCGCACGCTGCAGCGGCTGGCGCAGTTCGGCACCACGCAGGCCGTGTTCGATGCGCTGGCCGATGAGCAGCCGCTGTGGACCAGCTGCCCGCGCGCCGGCACCCTGGCCGGCAAGGAAGCGCGCTACATGGAGAGCGACACGCCCTACGGCGAGCTGGCGCTGGTGTGCCCCGACGGGCAGATCGTCCACGCGCTCGACTGGCAGACCGCGCAGCCCGTGCCGCTGCTGCGCAACGTGCAACGCCTGACCGCGCCCAACCCCGGCGTGATGACCGGGCCCGGCACCAACAGCTACCTGGTGGGCGACCCGGCCACCGGGTTCATCGCCATCGACCCCGGCCCGGCAGACCCGGAGCACCTGGACACGCTCTGGCGCGCAGCGGGTGGCGACATCCGCATGATCGTGTGCACGCATTCGCACGCGGACCACTCGCCGGGCGCGGCGCCGCTGCAGGCGCTGTGCGTGCAGGCGGGCAAGGCGCCGCCGCCCATCCTGGGCCTGCCGTCCGCGCCCACGGCGCGCGCAGCCAGCGCCTTCACGCCCGACCGGGTGCTACAAAACAATGAGCTGCTGACGCTTGCAGGACAAGCGGCAGAGGGCCCCGTCACCCACACCCTGCAGGTGATCCACACGCCCGGCCATGCCGCCAACCACCTGTGCCTGCTGCTGGTGGAAGACGCCTTGCTGTTCAGCGGCGACCACATCCTGAACGGCAGCACCACGGTGGTGGACCCGCCGGACGGCAACATGGCCGACTACCTCGACTCGCTCGACCGGCTGGATGCGGTCTGCGCGCAGCACGGCGTGGAGTTCATCCTGCCCGCGCACGGCTATGTGCTGGGCCAGGCCCGCAGCGCCATCGCCAAGCTCAAGGCCCACCGCCTCGCACGCGAAGCCAAGGTGATGGCCGCCATGCAGGCGCTGCCAGAGGGCACCATGGAAGACTGGGTGCGCCACGCCTACGACGACGTGCCGCCGCGCATGTGGCCGGTGGCGCAGCGGTCGCTGCTGGCGCATGTGGAACGCATCCAGTCCCTGCAACTTGAAGGTTGAGAAGCCCCCCTGAGCGGCTGCGCCGCTTCCCCCCAGGGGGACGCCACCCGTGCCCTGGCAGAGCCAGTTCCACGGTGGCACTGGCGACAGGCCGCGCTCGTGGGGAGTGCACCGCCGACAATCACCCACCTACACCCTCGACACGCGCACGGCGAATGTTCACCTTTGATGTATGACCGACAAGAACCCTGACCCTTCCCACATCCGCCTGGCCAAGCGCGTGGCCGACCAACTCAACTGCTCGCGCAGCACGGCGGAGCAGTTCATCGAGGGCGGCTTCGTGAGCGTGGACGGCCAGGTGGTGGAAGCGCCCGGCGCCCGCGTGCGCCCCGACCAGGCCGTGACGGTGGACCCCGATGCCAGCCTGCTGGAACTCACGCCCGTCACGCTGCTGCTGCACAAGCCCGCCGGATTTGAAGCGGGCCTGGGCCAGAGCGCGCCCGGCGGCGGCGGAGGCGGAGGCGGCGCCCACGGCACGCCATCCGGCAGTCATGGCAGCCACGGCAGTCACGGCAGCCGCAGCCAGGGCGCCACGCCCGCCACCACGCTGCTGGGCGCCGCGTCGCACCTGGCGGAAGACGCCTCGGGCATCCGCGTGCTGCAGCGGCACTTCCGGCACCTCGAATGCTTCACGCCCCTGCCGACTGAGGCCAGCGGGCTCGTGGTTTACACGCAGGACAAGCGCATCGGGCGCAAGCTGGCCGAAGACATCGAGTCGCTGGAGCAGGAGTGCATCGTCGAGGTGAAAGGCGAGATCGCCCCGAACGGCCTGCAGCGCCTGTGCCACGGCCTCACCTTCAACGGCCGCCCGCTGCCGCCCATCAAAGTGAGCTGGCAGAACGAGACGAAGCTGCGGTTTGCGCTCAAGGGCATCCGGCCCGGGCAGATCCCGGCGATGTGCGAGGCCGTGGGCCTGTCGGTGGTGGCGATCAAGCGCATCCGCATCGGCCGGGTGCCGCTGGCCAAGGTGCCCGAGGGGCAGTGGCGGTATCTTCAACCCTGGGAAAAATTCTGACTCCCCCTGAGTCGCCTTCGGCGCCATCCCCCTGAGGGGGACGCACCCGGTGGACTGGCTAAGCCAGATCCACGGGAAGAACTGATGCCCCCCCTGAGCGGCTGCGCCGCTTCCCGCCAAGGGGGACGCACCCCGTGGCCTGGCGAAGCCAGATCCACGGGTGCGCTGGCGGGGGCGCGCCCTATGCGGACGGCGTGTGGTGGGCGACCAATGCTATTAAAAATATAGCTACTGGCGTTTGCCTATCAAGCGGTAGAGGCCATTTTTGCTTTAATTTCGCACCCGTGCCTCGCTGCTACACTGCCTGCCACTCAGGAGGGAGTGAGTTCATGAACGAAAACAAGACCGGCGGCTCGGCGGGACCGATGTCGACCTTCATGCCGCAGAACATCGATGCGTACCCGCTCGAATTCACCGGGAGCGGTGGCGAGTATTTCAGGGTGTGGATCGTCAACGTGCTGCTGTCCATTGTCACACTGGGCATCTACACGCCCTGGGCGCGGCGGCGCACTGCGCAGTACTTCTACAGCCACACGCTGGTGGCGGGCAGCCCGCTCGAATTCACCGCGCAGCAGCGCAAGATGGTGATGGGCTTTGTGCTGCTGACGCTGATCACCATCGCCTACAACATCGCCGCCAACACCGGCCAGGATACCGCCGTGGGCGTGTTCTTGCTGACGGGCGCGCTGCTCTCGCCGCTGATCTGGGGCAGCGCCATGCGCTTTCGCCTGGGTGCCACGCGCTGGCGCGGTCTGCGCCTGCAGTTCACCGCCAGCTGGAAAGAGGTCTACATCGCCAGCTGGCCGATGTTTGCGCTGGCCCTGGTGTGGTTCGCCGTGTTCTTCGGCATGCAGATGCTGTCGCCCGAACTGGCCCAGGCCATGGAGGCGGTGGAAGAAGCCGAAGAAGGCGTCAAGCGGGCGCTGCCCAGCTTCACCCCCGCCATGGGCGGCCTGCTGGCGCTGGGCCTGGTGCTGACGGTGCTGTGCTTCATCCGGCTGGAATACAACTACAAGAGCCTGCTGGTGCTGCGCGCCCAGGTGGGCGCCGAACGCGGCCGCTGGAAGCCGGTGTACATGGACTTCGTGAAGGTGTGGCTGGCCACGGTGGCCGTGTTCATCCTGTGCGTGGTGGTCATCGCCACGCTGATCGCGGTGCTGGCGGGCAGCTCCATCGCGCTGCTGGTGGCCACCTCGGACAAGCTGGGCTTCTGGCTGTTCGTGATCATCTTCGCCTCCATCATCGGCGGCATGCTGCTGCTGTTCCTCGCGTCGGCCCCGGCCCGCGCGTACCGCGAGGCCCGCATGTTCCAGCTGCTGTGGAACAACACGGGCGTGAGCCATGTGGCCCGCTTCAAGTGCCACCTCAAGAGCGGCGGCTACGTGGGCCTGCGCATCAAGAACATGTTCCTGACATTGTTCACGCTGGGCCTGTACCGCCCGTTTGCCCGCGTGAGCGAATACCGCATGAAGCTCGAATCGGTGACCCTGCACGTCAAGGGCGGCGTGGAGCAGGTGGCCGGCACCATGGTCCGCCAGCAGCAGGGCGGCCTGGGCGATGCGCTGGCCGACGCGGCCGGCCTGGACCTCATCGGATGAGTGACCCCACCACGCCCCCGGCCCGCCTGCTGCAGGGACGCTGGTTCGACGGGCTGAGCAGCAAGGCCCGGCCCGTGATGGTGAGCCTGCAGCCCACGCCCCGTGGGCCGTCGCTGGTGCTGCACCCGCTTTCGCAGCCCGGTGCCGAGCCCGTGGTCTTTGCCTGGAAGGACGTGGGCTGGCCCGAGGCCTGGAACGAGCACAAGCCCCAGCCCCGCGTGGTGGTGGACCTGCGCGACCAGGGCAGCCTCGAGATCGACGCCGTGGCCGACTGGCGCGCCGCGCTGGCCGCCGCGGGCGAGCGCCCCGGCATCGCCCAGCGCATGCAGACGCGCTGGCCCGTGCTGCTGGGCGTGACGGTGGCGGCGGCCATCGGCCTCACGCTGTTCTACCGCTACGGCACGCCCTGGGCCGCCACGCAGCTCACCCGCTTCGTGCCGGTGGGCTGGGAAACCAGCGTGGCCGAGAACGTGCTCAGGCAGATGGACGACGGCACCCTCAAGCCCAGCAAACTGCCCCGCGAGCGGCAAGACCAGCTCAAGGCGCGCTTCGACGCACTGGTGCAGCAGACTCCGAAGACGTTGCACCGGTACCCCGACTACCGCCCGCCCCTGTCGCTGGAGTTCCGCGCGGGCATGGGCGCCAATGCGTTCGCGCTGCCCGGCGGCAAGATCGTGATGACCGACGGCATCGTCAAGGCCGCGGCCGAGAAGGGCCTGCCCGACGACGCCCTGGTGGGCGTGCTGGCGCACGAGATCGGCCACGTCGTGCACCGCCACACCACCCGCATGGTGGTCGAGCAAGGCGTGCTCAACATGGGCCTGGGCCTGGCGCTGGGCGACGTGTCGGGCGTCGTGTCCACCGGCGCATCGGTGCTCACCGGCCTGGCCTACAGCCGCAGCCACGAGCGCGAAGCCGACTGCTACGCCATTGCCCTCATGCGCCACACCGCCCTGCCCACTGCGCCCATGGGCAAGCTGCTGCTGGCCATTGCGCGGGACGAAGAGGAAGAAGAAGAAAAAAAGAGCAAGAAGCCAAAAGCCCAGGAAAAAGGCAGCGCCGCGACCACCCCAGGCCAGGGTGCGGATACCGCGGCATCGGCTCCTGCACCATCGGGCAGCGCCCCCGCACCCAGCTCCAAGGGCCAGGCCCGCGCAGAGCTGGAGGCCCACCCCGTGTGGTCGCTGCTCAGCAGCCACCCGGACACCGTGCGCCGGGCCACCGAGCTGGAACAAGGCCACGCACCGCACTGCGGCAAGGACTGACACGGCGTTGCTGGACGCAACAGCTGGATGAACTGACGATGCGGTTTGGATGGCATTCCGATGCCGCAACCCGCCATGGAGGCAGCACAAACCACTGAATTTGTTACCCAAACAAACACAAGGTAACAGCCATTGGCGTCTGCATACAGAGAATGGCCGGGTTCGCAGCCGCCTGCCTTGCATGGACGAGGTCGATTCCTCGCAGACGCAGGGATTGGAACCCAGGCGGTGTATTGCCCTGCTGACCGGCAGGGCTCACCCATCCCCTCTCCACCACCCATGAGCACGACACTCACCGCACTCAATGCCTTCGTCGGCAAGCCGATCTCCGACATCTGCTCCAACAAATTCGACTCCTCCACGCAAAATCATTGCGCACATTTTGTAAGCCACGCACTGGGCATCAAACTGGGCATGCTGTGCGGCGACATGAAGTTCGCCACCAAAAAGACCGGTGGGTCCATCCGCTGCGACGAGCTCTACAACCGGCTGGCCCTCAAGGGCAAATGGGAAGACAAGCCCGCGATCACCGACGGGCTCCTGATCTTTGTCCTGTCCGCATCCAACGTGGTGAACAACGTGATGGGGCCCGTGCCGCAAAAACACGTCGGCATCCACTACGGCGGCAAGGTGTTCAACTTCTCCAACAGCCAGCACAAGGTCGTGGTCGACAACTCCGTGGAAGCGTTCCACAGCAAGTTCAAGAACAGTTACGCCGGCGCCGATATTTCCCTGTACTACGGGGTGGCACCGTGAAACGCGGTGTGCGCCTGCTGTGCGCAGCAGCCATCGGGCTCGGCTGCACCTTGGCAGCGCCCGCGTTCGCGGCCGGTGCATCAGCCGCTGCCGCTGCGGACCCGGTCGCCACGCAAAAGGCCTTGAGCGCCTTGCTTGCCGCCGCCAACGACACCATTCCCCGCGCATCCTCATGCCATGGCGATTTTGGTCAGGCTGGAAAAGCCAAGGTCAAGGATCTGCTGGCCATGCGCATGGCGTACCTGTATGCAGGCACGAATGTGATCGAGGGGAGTTGCAGCAAGGCGGCGCAATGTACGGTGACCATTCGCCACGCGGCGGGTGAGGATGTGGCCTCTGCGGCCATCTCGTTCGCCGTCGGTGCAGGCAAGGCCCGGGCGTCGTCGCTGCAGTGCGTGATCACCCCGTGATGATGCTGCGGCTGTCGCTGCTGCCGGTGTGCCGGGTCGTCGGAATAAAGTGTGAAGCACGCCGATAAGCCGGATTCTGTGCACCACGGTTGCCCGCAGTGTGACCGCCATTAATCTGGGCCGGGTGTCGCCACCACGGCTCGGTGCTACCTACCCGCCAGCTCTGCGGAACCACATCAACGCTGGCCTACTTGGTATTGCTGCGCGTAGAGATTGCCCGTTTCACCCCGAGCGGGCTTGCCCGCTCGGGGTGGCTGTTCGGACCCCGCTTTCGCCGGGTTCGGACAGCTCTCGCTGTCCTCTCGCCAGCTTGCGCTGGCGCCTCACAGAACACTCCGCGGCAGGTAGTTTCCACCCGGACTCGTCTCTGTTGCTCTGATCCTCACCTCACGGTGGGCAGCCGTTAGCTGCTACGCTGTCCTGTGCAGTCCGGACGTTCCTCCAGTGCCTGGTTTCCCAGATTGCACCAGCGGCGGTCTGGCGTGCTTCACGGGCTGGATTATCCCACCTCCCGTGTGGCGCAACGCGCAGCCTTTACCCAATGCGGCTGACACGCTCCCAATCCAGCCCGAACCGCGCCAGAAACTTGCGCAGCCGGTCCGCATCGTTGACCACGGTGCGCTGCGTGCGCGACGCGTTGAAGAGTTGCCGGCCCGCATCCGACAGGGTGCGCGACTGCCGGCACACCTGCAGCACCGCGGCCAGTTGCAACTGGTCGAACAGGTCCAGCGCAGCCACCGCCTCCTCGCCCAGCAGTTCCACCAGGTCGTCGCGGCCGACGGTGCCAGCGCCTGCCTGGGCCATGCCGTCGCGCGCATCCCGGGCGGCCTGCCACAGCCAGCGCAGGCGGGCGATCTCGGCATCGACCAGGGGCAGGCCGATGCGGCCGCTGTCGGCCAGCGTGGCCAGGCGCGTGGCGCTGGCCGACAGGTCGCGGAAGTTGCCGCTCCACAGCGCGTCGGGTGACTGGGCGTAGCGCAGGTAGGCCGCGCGCGCCTCGGCCGACAGGCGCACCATGCGGCCCAGCTCGGCCCCGGTGCGCGCGAGCAGGTGGTCCAGGTTGGGCTCGATGTCCTCGGGCCGCTGGGCCAGGCCGGGCAGCTGGTAGCTCCAGAGGTTGATGCGTGCGTACAGGTCTTCGCGAAAGCGCCCGGCCGCCACTTCGGTGCGCAGGTCGCGGTTGGTGCCCGCGATCAGCTCGAAGTCGCTGCTCACCTCGCGGTCGCTGCCCATGGGGTAGAAGCGCTTTTCCTCCACGGCCTTGAGCAGCATGGCCTGCTCGTCCAGCCCCAGCTCGCCGATCTCGTCGAGGAACAGCACGCCCTTGTGCGCAGTGCGCAGCAGGCCCGCGCGGTCGGCTGCGGCGCCGGTGAAGGCGCCCTTCTTGTGGCCGAACAGCGTGGAGGCAGCGCCGTCGCCGTGCAGCGTGGCGCAGTTGACCTCGACGAAGTCGCCCTCGACCTGGTGGCGCGCCTTCTTGAGCTCGAACATGCGCCGCGCCAGGTGCGACTTGCCCGCGCCCGTGGGGCCAGTGAACAGGATGGGCGCACGCGACCGCACCGCCACGCGCTCGACCTCTTCGATCAATGCGTTGAAGCGCGCATTGCGCGTGGCGATGCCGCTCTTGAGGAAATCGAGCGCATCGCGCTGCTCGGCGCCGAAGCGCTGCGCGATCACGTCGTAGCGCGACAGGTCCAGGTCGATCAGCGCGTAGCTGCCCGGGTCGCCCATCTGCTGGCGCTTTGGCGGTGATGTCTGCGCCAGCACACCGGGGATGCGGCGCGACTCCACCAGCAGGAACAGGCAGATCTGCGCCACGTGCGTGCCGGTGGTGATGTGCGTCCAGTACGCCTCGCGCTCGGTGTCGAAGCAGTAGCCCTGCGTCCAGTCAAAGAGCGTGGCGTAGACCTCGCCGAAGTCCCACGGGTCGGCGATGTCCAGCTTGACGAGGTGGACGGTGGTCTCAGGCGACGCAGTGTGGATGTCCGTGCGCACCTGGTGGGCCAGTTCGTGGTGAGGAGGGGTGTAGAGCAGCTCCATCCGCTTGACCACCACATCCTCGTGCTGGGCCAGCGACACCGTGGGGCGCCACTTCTCCCAGCGGCCTGCCCCCTTGCCTGCGTCCAGCTGGGTGCCCAGGAAGCCGATGACCACTTTTTCTTTGCGCATCATGTTTAGCTAATTGACTAGCTTTAATTCTATCTTTTGACCGAATTGATGGCGACAAAGAATTTTCCTCATGTCAGAAAGTTCATATAAATCAATGATTTGCGATTTTTCACCCGTAAATTTCTCAAGCTGGCACGCATCTGGCAATAGATAAGTACCAGACGCCAGCGTCGACCGCTCACAGGCCAGGGTTAGGACACAAGTTCGCCCTGCCGGTGCCGAGGTTCCAGGGGCCCTCAAGGCCCTCGTCGACCCCCTGCATGCCGCACTTCGCCAGCGTCTGGTCACGGCACGGTCGTGGAGACCACTCCGAAAGGACGTGTCTGGTTCGACTCCAGGCGTGCCACCACTGGTAGCTCAGAGGTAGAGCAACCCGCAAGGGTCTGTCACAGGTTCGACTCCTGTCCATTCTTCCGGCCGCAAGGCCGGAGCTTTGAAGAAACGGTCGAAAGACCACCCGCCGGACGCGGGGCGCAGGCAAAGGCTGCTGCACGGCAGCCCCCGCCGGCACCCCGTCAGCCGGCGGCGGTTTGCACCAGACCCCGGTGCAGCCCGCGCCCGCAGCCAGCCACGCTGCCGCCCTGTTTGCAGGGCAGCAACCACGGCGCACTGCAAGGCCCGCGGCTGCACTGCCTGGAGCCCCGCCGCCGCTGTAACGGCGCCCTATCGGGATTGGGGTCGTGTTGCCAGCGCTGTGCGGCAGCCGACATGACAACGACGACGAAGAAGAGAAGAAGAGAAGAAGAGAAGACGAACGAACGAGGAATCCGCGACGCGGACCGCCACAAGGAGAAAAAGAAATGCTGAACAACAAGATCCAACGCATCACCGTCAAGAAGAACGAACGCGCCCTGCTGCTGCGCAATGGCGATTTCGACCGCGTGCTGCAGAGCGGCACGCACTGGCTGTTTGCCGGCCTGGACACGCTGCGCGTGGAAACCTTCGCCCTGGAGCAACCCGCGTTCACGCACGGCCTGGCCGACTACCTGATGGCGCAGGAGCCCGCCGTGGTCGCCGCCCACTTCGTGCAGGTGAACCTGTCGGAGCGCGAAGCGGGCCTGCGCAGCGAGAACGGCGTGCTGGTCGAAATCCTGCCGCCCGGCACGCGCCGCCTGTACTGGAAGGGCCTGGTGGACGTGGCCGTGCAGGTGGTGAACCTGCACAACGGTGCCGAGCTGCCCGCCGACCTGGTCGCCCGCCTGACGCAGACCCCACTGCGCCAGCGCGCAGTGACCGGCCTGAACGGCGTGCTGCAGGTGCAGGTGCCCGAGGGCCAGTGCGCGCTGCTGACGCTGGACGGCAAGGTCGAGCGCCTGCTGACCGCCGGTGCCTACGCGTTCTGGAAGTATGGCCGCACCATCGCCGTGGAACTGGTGGATTTGCGCCTGCAGGCCGTGGAGGTCTCGGGCCAGGACATCATGACCCGCGACAAGGTGGGCCTGCGCCTGAACCTGTCGGCCACCTACCGCATCACGGATGTGCTGCAAGCCTTTGCCCAGCTGCAAAAGCCTGCCGACTACCTGTACCGCGAGCTGCAGTTTGCGCTGCGCGCCGCCGTGGGCACCCGCACGCTCGACGAGCTGCTGGAGAACAAGACGGTGATCGACGAGGTGGTGACGGCGCACCTGGCCACCAAGCTGCAGCCCTACGGCATGCAACTGGAGAGCGTGGGCGTGAAGGACATCGTGCTGCCCGGCGAGATGAAAGCCATCCTGACCC
Organism: Acidovorax sp. Leaf191; assembly: GCF_001424425.1. GTDB lineage: Bacteria > Pseudomonadota > Gammaproteobacteria > Burkholderiales > Burkholderiaceae_C > Acidovorax. Next base: position 70,285 of record NZ_LMPT01000012.1, on the reverse strand, counting down.
AGGTGGTGCAGGCGGAAAAGCAGGCCCAGGCCAACGTGATCCGCCGCCGCGAGGAAACCGCCGCCACGCGGTCGCTGCTCAACACCGCCAAGGTGATGGAGGACAACCCCGTCGCACTGCGCATGAAGGAGCTGGAGACGCTGGAACGCGTGGCTGAGCGGATCGACAAGATCTCGGTGTTTGGCGGCCTGGACCAGGTGCTGAATGGCCTCGTGAAGATGCGTTGATTCTCATGAAGCAAGAGAAATCGAGATGAAAGCAAAGAAACTGACCGCACGTGAAAGGCGCGCGAACCGTAAGGAGACGCCCGTGAGTTGCGAGTCGATCAACCTGGATCCAGCGGTCTACAGCGCGGCATTGCGCTACCTTTTCGACCGCCCCGTGCCCGACAAGAGCGGGCAGGAGTGGTACTGGCTGATCGACGAGCCGGAGTTCGACGCCACGCCGCTGCAATGGACACACATCCAGACCGTGCTGTTCGCCAATGCGGGCACCGACCTGGCGCCCTACAGCGACGAGCACGTGGGTATGGGCCTGAACCATGTGATGAGCAACAACGCGGGCGACATCCCGCACATGGTGAACGACCCGTCCGTGCCCCTGGCCGACGCTATGCGCATGATGCGGGCCCTGCCCACCTTGTGGCGCGACTGCCTCGGCCCGCGCCTGGACACCGGGCCGAGCCCCATCGGGAGCCGAAGCGACCGCCTGTACTTCGTGAGCTACATGTGGTTTGACGTGTGGCCCACGTTCTGGAACGCCAAGGACATCCCTGAATGGCGCGACGCGATGTGGCAGGTGTTCTGCGAGATGCTGGCGATGCCTTACCGGGCTGCCCAGGAATCGGCATTGCACGGGATCGGTCACGAGGGTGTGCGCCTGAAGCGCCCCCAGGAATTGCAGGCGCACATGGACGCATTCATACGGCAAGTGAAGAACGACGACGAACTGAAGAACTACGCCCAGGCCGCAGCGCGCGGAATGGTTCAATGAACGACAAGGACGAAAGAACGAAATGAGCAACTACGAACAACTCGAAGTACCCAACGGCGTGCCCGTGAAGATGTGGACGAACGGCGTGCCCGTGGAAGAAGACGCCAAGAACCAGCTGCGCAACATTGCCCGCCTGCCCATCGTGTTCAAGCACGTGGCGGTGATGCCCGACGTGCACCTGGGGATCGGTGCAACCATCGGCTCGGTCGTGCCGACGCTCAAGGCCATCATCCCCGCCGCGGTGGGTGTGGACCTGGGTTGCGGAATGATGGCGTGCAAGACCACGCTGACCGCCAGCGACCTGCCCGACAACCTGTCCGGCGTACGTGCCGCCATCGAGCGCGCCGTGCCGGTAGGGATGACGCCCAAGCACTTCGGCCGCGACAAGGGAAGCTGGGATACCCCGCCTGCCGAAACCGACCGCGCCTGGGCCGGCCTGGTGGACGAGTTCGACGAGATCTGCGAAGCGCACCCACGCATCAAGAACACGAACAACTACAAGCACCTGGGAACGCTCGGAACGGGGAACCACTTCATCGAGATCTGCCTGGACGAACACCAGTCCGTGTGGGTGATGCTGCATTCCGGTTCGCGCGGTGTGGGGAACGCCATCGGCACCCACTTCATCGAGCTGGCCAAGAAGGACGCCGAGATGAACCAGCGCAATCTGCCCGACAAGGACCTGGCGTACTTCGAGGAAGGCGCGCAGTACTTCGGTGACTACGTGAAGGCCGTGGGGTGGGCGCAGAAGTTCGCCGCCGCCAACCGCGAGGTGATGATGGGCCGCGTGATCGCCGCGCTGCGAAAAGTGATCACCAAGCCGTTCGAGACGCACGTGGAAGCGGTGAACTGCCACCACAACTACGTGCAGCGCGAAACGCACTTCGGGCAGGACGTGTTCGTGACCCGCAAGGGCGCGGTGAGTGCCGAGCAAGGCAAGCTGGGGATCATCCCGGGGAGCATGGGGGCCAAGAGCTTCATCGTGCGCGGAAAAGGCAACCCCGAGAGCTTCAACAGCTGCAGCCACGGCGCGGGCCGCACCATGAGCCGTACCAAGGCCAAGAAGATGTACACGGTCGAAGACCAGATCAAAGCGACCGAAGGCGTGGAATGCCGCAAGGACGCCGACGTGATCGACGAGATCCCGATGGCGTACAAGAACATCGACGCGGTGATGGCAGCGCAGGAAGACCTGGTGGAGGTGGTGTATACGCTCAAGCAGGTGGTGTGCGTGAAGGGGTAGCCCCCTGAGCCGCTTCGCGGCTTCCCTCCAGGGGGACGACGCCCTCGCTGCGGGGCGGCCCTTGCTTGGCATCTCTCGCCCGGGCCGCGCCAGTTGCGCAGGATTGCAGAAATTACTACATTTTTTATAGCTGCTAACGCTTATCCATCCAGCGCTCCAGCCATTTTTTATGCATACGCAAGAAGAACAACAAACAGAAATGCTCCGTTCCGCCCACCCGGTGGAGCCGCACATGCGCGCGCAAGTCATGCAGGAGCTGCAGCGCATCGAAGCCACGCACGACGTGACCATCCTCTTCGCCTGCGAGTCCGGCAGCCGCGGCTGGGGCTTTGCATCGCCCGACAGCGACTACGACGTGCGCTTCATCTACGTGCACCGGCTGCCCTGGTACCTCACAGTGGCACCCGGCCGCGATGTGATCGAGGTGCCGATCAGTGGCGACCTGGACATCAACGGCTGGGACCTGCGCAAGGCGCTGGGGCTGCTGCGCGAGTCCAACCCCACGCTGCTGGAGTGGCTGCGCTCGCCCATCGTCTACCGCGAAGAGGCGGCCACCATGGCGCCGTTCCGCGCGCTGGCAGAGAACGTCTTCTCCAACGCCAAGGGATGGCACCACTACAGCTCCATGGCCAAGAAGAACTTTCGCGAGCATCTGCAGGCCGACGAGGTGCGCTACAAAAAGTACCTGTACGTGCTGCGCCCGCTGCTGGCTGCGCGCTGGATCCGCACACGCCCCGGCGTGCCGCCCATGCGCTTTGCCGAGCTGGCCCAGCACACGCTGGACCCGGTGGCCGACGCCGCGCTGGTCGCGGAGATCAACGCCCTGCTGGAGGTGAAAATGCGCGCCGGCGAGGCCGCCACCAGCCCGCGCTGGCCCGGCATCCACGCGTTCATCGAGGCCGAGCTGGCACGCAACGCGGCCGAGCCTGTGCAGCCGCTGCCCGTGCCGGGGCATGCTGCGCTGGATGTGCTGCTGCATGACACCGTGCTGAAGTACGACAAAGCCTATTCACCGCACGCGTCGCACAAGCGTGCCTGAGCTCTTTCAAACCTTCATCTCCAATACACCGCGCATCCATGCAAGCCGTCCATTCACTCGCCCCTTCTCAACTCACCGAGTTTCTGCTGAACGTAGCCATCACCCGCCCCGTTTTTATCTGGGGGCCTCCCGGGGTCGGCAAATCGGCGCTGGTGGAGAGGTTTGCACACAGTGTGGGGCTGGAGTGCGTCTCCCTGCTGGGCAGTCAGCTCGCACCCGAGGACCTGATGGGCGTACCGCAAATCGTCGACGGTGTGAGCCGCTTCTGCCCCCCTTCCCTGATTGCGCGCAAAGAGCCCTATTGCATTTTCCTGGACGAGCTCAATGCTTGCTCGCAGGATGTACAAAAGGCGTTCTACAGCTTGATCCACGATCGTCGCGTTGGCGAATACACGCTACCCCGGGGCTCGATCGTCATTGGTGCAGGCAACCGCTCGCAGGACTCTGCCATCGTCAAGCCCATGTCGTCTGCACTGATGAACCGCATGGTGCACGTACACCTCAAGGTATCGGCATCGGAGTGGCTGGAGTGGGCCTCCGCCCATGGCATACACCCGATGGTGATCGAGTACCTGCAGCAGCGGCCTGATCATCTGTGGAGCTCCCCACCCAAGCATGAGGAGCCTTTCTCAACGCCGCGCTCTTGGCACATGCTCAGCGATGCGCTGCATGCGTTTGGCGAAGCGCCGTCGTCTTCGATGGCGGAGGCACTGGCCTACGGCTGCCTCACGCCACAACATGCAGCCCAGTTCAAGGCCTTCGGAAAGCTGGCTGCAGACCGGCACCGCCTGGAAGCGATTTTCAAAGGAGACGCCCGCTGGCCGCACGCGCCCGAAGACCGGGACGTGCTGTACTTTCTGGCACAGGCATTCCGCGCACGGCTGCTCAAGGCCCTGCCCCAGGAGAAAAGCGCGAGCGGCGGTGAGGTGCAGGCGCTGGTGCATCGCTCCAAAGCCATGCTGAAGGACCTTGCACAGATCAGCCTGGAGATGGCGCAGATCGCGGTGGCAGAGGAGGCGGGCCAGACGCTACCCGCTTGGTACATGATCGAAGTAGTGCGCGACCTGCCGCGGCTGGTGGAGCGGCAAGCCAAGTCGGCATGACTGCACAATCATGGCCAAAACCTCACACAAAACCAATCCTGCCACCCAGGCCTATGACGCCGGCATGGCAATGGTGCTGGCGCATCCGATCTTCGGCCCCCTGGCACGCCGGGCAAGCTGGGTACGCACTGCCACGTCGCAGTGTCCCGCGGACGGATGGATTGTTGTGCTGCGAAGCGGCATGGTGCATGTGCACCCCAAACGCCACGCAGCGGCGCCCGAATGGGCCTTCATGCTGGCGCGGGGTGTGCTCAGCTACGCCATGGAACTGTTCCAGACCGACCGCGGAGACTGGGCCAGCTGGTGCGCGGCATGCGATGTCGTGACAACGCGCTTTCTGACATCCGTCAAGTTTGGAGCGCCACCTTCTGATATCCAGATTGCGGCGGATGCGCCCGCATGGGACGAAGACCGCTGGTACCACCAGTTCTGCGAATCCGGCATTCCAGCCTGGGCCAAGGCCCTCGGACTGGCGGGCCAACACACCACCAGCCTGCAGCACCCTGATGCAACGCCAGAGCAGACCGCAGCGCCTAAACGGTATGGAACCTGGCAACCCAGTCAAAGCTGGAGCGAGGTGTTTGCTGCTGGCATCGCGAACTCGGTCACTCAGGCTGTTGAGATTGCTGCGGGAACCCGCGCCGCATTGGGGGCGGACACACGCAGTGCACTACGCAGCGCGACGGAACGCGCCCGCAGTTGGTTCATCAGCAGCTTTCCACTGCTGGGGGCCATGGTGGCGGCATTCACTGTCATAGAAGACGCGGATCTGTGTCGGCGCGAGGAGATCATGGTCGGTGCAGTGGATGAAACGCTGCGAACCATTTATATCAACCCCGCTGCAGGACTGACCGAGCATGAAATCCGCTTTGTGCTGGCACATGAAATCCTCCACGTGGCGCTGCGGCACATGGGACGCCGCCAGGGCCGTGACCCCTATCTGTGGAACGTTGCGTGCGACTACGTCATCAACGACTGGTTGATTCAGATGCAGGTGGGCAGCGCTCCCGCGCTGGGTCTGCTGCACGACCTGGAGCTGCGCGGTTTGTCGGCAGAGGAGGTGTACGACCGGATCGTGGTGGATCTGCGCCGCATGCGCAAGCTGATGACCCTGGCCGGACGGCAAGGCGACATGCTCGACCGCCGTATTTCTGCGCAACAGCAGCCCTTCACGGACCTGGATGCGTTCTACAAGGAGCAGTTGAGCAAGGGCCTGATGCTGCATGAATCCCAAGGCCGAGGCCTGTTGCCGAGCGGTTTGCTTGAGGAAATCCGTGCCTTGCTTCAGCCGCCCATTCCTTGGGAGGTGGAGCTGGCCCGGTGGTTCGACCACCACTTCCCTCCCATCGAGACTCGACGCACCTATGCACGACCAAGCCGCCGCCAGTCTGCCACGCCCGACATTCCCCGTCCGCACGTCGGACCCGATCAGCGCTGGCTGGAAGGGCGCACCTTTGGCGTTGTGCTGGACACCTCGGGATCAATGGACAGACACACGCTGGCCAAGGCGCTGGGGAGCATTGCCAGCTATGCGCAGGCCAAAGAAGTTCCTGCCGTGCGCGTAGTCTGCTGCGACGCAGCCCCATACGACATGGGGTACATGGCGGCGCACGACATTGCAGGCAGGGTGGAGGTCAAAGGCAGAGGCGGCACGATCCTTCAGCCAGCGATCACGCTGCTGGAGAACAGCGAGGACTTTCCGAAAGAGGGTCCTCTTCTCATCATTACCGACGCAGATTGCGACCACCTGAGCGTGCGTCGCACGCACGCCTACCTTCTTACTGCGGGCCGGCGCTTGCCTTTTACACCGCGTGGCGAAGTTTTTTCCATGAACCGATGAACCTGACTCTTTCTTCAACCGAGACTGCATCCCCCCTCACCCTCGACGGCTCCACCGGCGAGGGCGGCGGCCAGATCCTGCGCACCGGCTTGGCGCTTTCCATGGTCACCGGCCGGCCGCTGCACATCACGCGCATCCGTGCGGGGCGGCCCAAGCCGGGTCTGATGCGCCAGCACCTGGCCTGCGTGCAGGCTGCGGTGGCCGTGAGCGGCGGGCAGGCGGACGGCGCCGAGCTGGGCTCGCAGACGCTGCTGTTCACGCCCGGCGCGGTGCGTGCGGGCGACTACCGTTTTCAGATCGCGACGGCGGGCAGTTGCCTGCTGGTGCTGCAGACCGTATTGCCCGCGCTGATGCTGGGCCATGGCGAAAGCCGTGTGCAGCTATCAGGCGGCACGCACAACCCGATGGCACCGCCGTTCGACTTTCTGAAGCGGTCGTTTGCACCCCTGGTGCGGCGCCTGGGAGTGGGGCTGGACCTGCAATTGCAGCGGCGCGGCTTCTACCCCGCCGGGGGCGGCGAGCTGGTGGCGCACATCACGCCGTCGGCACAGCCGCTGACACCGGCGGACGTGGTGGAGCGCGGGGCGCTGCTCAACGCTTATGGCGAAGCGCTGGTGCCGGGCCTGGCGCGCAACATTGCGCACCGCGAACTGGAGGCCCTGGGCCAACGCATGGGCTGGACGTTCGAAGCGGGGCAGCTGCGCAACCCGCCCACGCGGCAAAACGAAGGGCCGGGCAATGCGCTCATCGCCACGCTGGAATACGAGCACGTGACCGAGGTGTTCTGCCAGCTGGGCGAGCGCAGCCTGTCGGCCGAGCAGGTGGCCAAGCGGCTGGCGGACGAGGTGCGTACATACCAGCGTAGCCAGGGCGCGCTGGGGCCGCACCTGGCGGACCAGTGGATGCTGCCGCTGGCGCTGGCCGTGTGGCGCAGCGGGCGGGCCGCGCGCTACACCTGCACCGAGGTCACGCAGCACACGGCCACCAATGCGCAGACGATTGCGCTGGGCCTGCCGGTGCGTGTGGAGATCACGCCGGTGGATCGGGCGATGCGGGTGGAGATCAGCCCGCTGCGGTGAGCGCAGCTGGAATGACGGAAAGGCGGGAAGGCGGGAAGTGGCACCTCGGATATATCCATATCACCGGGGCTGTCGAACAACTGGTTCAGAATGCGCGGGACACCGCAATGCCGGTCGGTGACCCGTCCATCCGGATCTGTCGAAAGGCCAGCCACGCCATCGTGCCCTGACTCCGACAGGCTCAGTCTCAACGGATGGTTGTTTATCTGGCCCCTCACCGGCTGGCATTGGGGCACCCCGTCACCCCTACCCACTGAATCGACCTTCACAGGAGACGCCATGAAAGCTGACAACATTCTGCAAACCATCGGCAACACGCCGCACGTGCGCATCAACCGCATTTTTGGCCCGGCGGCCAATGTGTGGGTGAAGTCCGAGCGCAGCAACCCCGGTGGCTCCATCAAGGACCGCATTGCGCTGTCGATGGTGGAAGACGCCGAGAAGTCGGGCGCGCTCCAGCCCGGTGGCACCATCATCGAGCCGACCTCGGGCAACACCGGCATCGGCCTGGCTCTGGTGGCGGCCGTCAAGGGCTACAAGCTCATCCTCGTGATGCCCGACAGCATGAGCATCGAGCGGCGCCGCCTGATGCTGGCCTACGGCGCGCAGTTCGACCTGACGCCGCGCGAAAAGGGCATGAAGGGCGCGATCGCCCGCGCGCAGGAGCTGCAGGCCCAGACGCCCGGGTCGTGGATTCCGCAGCAGTTCGAGAACCCCGCCAACATCGATGTGCATGTGCGCACCACCGCGCAGGAGATCCTGGCGGACTTCCCGGACGGCGTGGACGTGCTGATCACGGGCGTGGGCACGGGCGGGCACATCACGGGCGTGGCGCGGGTGCTGAAAGCCAAATTCCCGAACCTCAAGGTGTTCGCGGTCGAGCCCACGGCGTCGCCCGTGATCTCGGGCGGCGCGCCGGCCCCCCACCCCATCCAGGGTATCGGCGCGGGCTTTGTGCCCAAGAACCTGGACACCAGCGTGCTCGATGGCGTGATCCAGGTCGATGCCGAACCGGCGCGTGAATACGCCCGCCGCAGCGCGCGCGAAGAGGGGCTGCTGGTCGGAATCTCCTCGGGCGCCACGCTCGCCGCCATTGCGCAGAAACTCCCTGAGCTGCCTGCGGGCGCCAAGGTGCTGGGCTTCAACTACGACACGGGCGAGCGCTACCTGTCCGTGGAAGGCTTCCTGCCCGCGTAAAGCCCCCTGAGGCGCTGCGCGCCATCCCCCCCGGGGGGACGCGACCCGTGGACTGCAAGAACCAGATCCACGGTGGCGCCGGCCCAGGGCGCGCGAGTTTGAGGCCGAGGTCGGGTTGGTTCTTGACCCTTGCTGCTCATTGCGCCGCCGTACTGCACGCCTTTTTCGGCCACGGCAGCACATGCCAACGGCCAGACGTCCTACAGAGGCCGCGCACCACGGCCACAACAATCGTTTCACCCTTCGCACCGCCCTGCATGGCGCTTTCGCTGCAGGGATTCCACAACGATTGTTTGCCCATGGCCACCACCCCATCCCAGCCCATTGCGTTCAAGGTTCTGACCGTGAACGTGCACAAGGGCTTCACCACATTCAACCGGCGTTTCATGCTGCATGAGCTGCGCGAAGCAGTGCGGGAGGTGGAGGCAGACCTGGTGTTTCTGCAAGAGGTGCAGGGCACGCACCACAAGCATGCCAGCCGGCTCGCCAACTTTCCGCAGGTGCCGCACTACGAGTTTCTGGCGGACACCATCTGGTCGCAATACGCCTACGGACGCAACGCGGTGTATGACAACGGCGACCACGGCAACGCGCTGTTGTCCAAGTTCCCCATCACCCGCTATGACAACCACGATATCTCGATTGCCGGGCCCGAGCGCCGCGGCATGCTGCACTGTGTGCTGCAGCCCCCGGGCCACCACCTGCCGGTGCACGCGGTCTGCGTGCACCTGGGCCTGCAGGAGTCGCACCGCCAGCGGCAGTTGAAGCTGGTGTGCGACCTGGTGAACACGTTTCCGAAGGACGAACCCGTGGTGCTGGCGGGCGACTTCAACGATTGGCGCCACCGCGCCCATTCCATTCTGCACCGCGGCGCGGGGCTGGAGGAGGTCTTCGTACAGGCCTTCGGCCGCGCGGTGCGCACCTTCCCTGCGTCGATGCCGTTGCTGGCGCTGGACCGCATCTACGTGCGCAACGCGTCGGTGCACTCGCCGCTGACCCTGCCCAAGAAGCCGTGGGACAAGCTGTCGGACCACGCCCCACTGGCCGCGGAGATCTACCTATGAACCTGCGACGCCCCAACTTCAGGCCACCGCGCTCTTCGCGCTGGGTGCCCGGCAACCATTTCGAGCTGCTGGAAAACGGCGAGGAGTTCTTCCCCCGCGTTTTCGAGGCTATCCGTGCAGCGCAGCGCGAGGTAGTGCTGGAGACCTTCATCCTGTTCGAGGACAAGATCGGCAAGCAGCTGCACGAAGCCCTGCTCGCCGCGGCCGACCGCGGGGTGGAAGTGCATGTGCTGGTGGACGGCTTCGGCTCACCCGACCTGTCCGACGAGTTCGTGGGCAGCCTGGTCGGGGCGGGTGTGCGTTTTCGCATCTTCGACCCGGGCCGCCGCTTCATGGGGCAGCGGCTCAACGTGCTGCGCCGCATGCACCGCAAGATCGTGGTGGTGGATGGCGAGCTGGGATTCATCGGCGGCATCAACTACTCGGCCGACCATGTGGCGGACTTCGGGCCCGAGGCCAAGCAGGACTACTCGGTGGCGATGCGCGGCCCCATCGTGGCGCAGATGCACCGCTTTGCACGCGAGGCGGTGCTGGGTCGCGGCGGCCGCAGGCCGCAACAGCCGGATCGCAAGGCACAGCAAAAGGAGCCGGCCACGGCAGGCAGCGCCGACGCGATCTTCGTCACGCGCGACAACCACCATCACACCAACGACATCGAGCGCCACTACCGGGTGGCGCTGCGCTCGGCGCGTGACCGCGTGGTGATCGCCAATGCGTATTTCTTTCCGGGCTACCGCTTCATCCGCGAGATGCGGCGCGCCGCCAAGCGCGGTGTGGACGTGCGGCTGATCCTGCAGGGCCAGCCTGACATGGCCATCGTGCGCACCGCCGCCAGCATGCTGTACGACCACCTGCTGCGCGCCGGCGTGCGCATCTACGAGTATTGCGACCGCCCGCTGCACGGCAAGGTGGCGCTGGTGGACGACGAGTGGTCCACCGTGGGTTCGAGCAACCTCGACCCGCTGAGCCTGTCGCTGAACCTCGAAGCCAACGTCATCATCCGCGACCGCGCCTTCAACGACCACCTGTATGGCCGCCTGTCTCACCTGATGGAGAACAGCTGCAAGCAGATCAAGCCCCAGCCGTCCGGGCGCTTCGATGGCCTGCGGCTGATGCGCAGCTACCTGGTGTTCCACCTGATGCGCTGGTTCCCCACCTGGGCGGGCTGGCTGCCCCGGCACCAGCCCACCATCACCATGGTGCGCGCCGAGGCGGAAGCAGCAGCAGCAGCGACGGCTGCCGCCGCATCCACCCAGGCGGACGGCGCCACCCACGGCGCTGCGGCCCAGGCGACTGCGCCGAACGCCGGTGTCGCCGCTTGATGCAGCCCTGCACCGTGCGCCGCTCATAACCACACCGCCCGCCATGGCTGCCAGCACTCCCCACCCCCTTGCATTGGAGCCCGGCAGCGACAGCGATGACCTGCATGCCGCCCCCACCCCGGGCTGGCGCGGCATCACGCAGCGCCCCTGGTGGCCCTGGCTCACCCGCGGCCTGGCGCTGGCGTTCTTCGCGGTGGTGGCCTGGCTCATCGTGCGGCAGGCGCGCACCGTGGACTGGCCCGCCGTGGGGCAGGCACTGCAGGCCTTGCCGGTCAGCGTGCTGGCCATCGCGGGCGCGCTGGCGCTGGCCAGCCACTGCACCTACGGCACCTTCGACCTGATCGGCCGCCACTGCACCGGCCACCGCCTCTCCCGCCCCGCCACGCTGGGCATTGCGATGACCAGCTACCCCTTCACCTTGAACCTGGGTTCGCTGATCGGTGGCGTGGGGGTGCGCTACCGGCTGTACGAGCGGCGCGGCGTGGACAACGGCACCATCGGCCAGGTCGTGGGCACCAGCATCGTCACGAACTGGGTGGGCTACCTGCTGCTGGCCGCCGTGCTGCCCTGGCTGTGGCAACCGCCGGCCCTCGCGGGCTGGGCCGCCGAACCCTGGCAATGGCGGGCCGGCGGCGCCCTGATCGGCTGCCTGCCCGTGGCCTACGTGGCGCTGTGCGCGCTGCGCGCGGGCCGGGCGCTCAGGTTGCGCGGCCTGGAGTTTCCGTTGCCGCACTGGCCCGTGGCGCTGTGGCAGGTGGCCGTATCCGCCGCCAACTGGATGCTGATGGGCGCGGCGCTGTGGACGGTGCTGCAGGGCCAGGTGAGCTACCCCGCCGCCCTGGCCACCGTGCAACTGGGCGCTGTGGCCGGGCTCATCCTGCGTGTGCCCGCAGGGCTGGGCGTGCTCGAAGCGGTGGGCGTGGCTTTGCTGGCCAGCGGCATGGCGGGCGCGCTGGGGCAGGACAAGGTGTTGGCCGCGCTGCTGGCCTACCGCGCGCTGTATTACTTCCTGCCGCTGGTGCTGGCGGCCATCGCGTTCGGCGTGGCGGAACTGCGCTGGCGCCGGGGTGGCGACGCCGCCACCGCGCAAAGTACGAAGTAAAAAAGGCCTCTGCCGCGCATCCAGAAAGCGGTAGAAGCTATTCTTTTGATAGCAATCTCAGACAGCGGCCCCGGGTGGCGCCTGCGATGGCGACACCCGCCAGCACGCTGGCGCACGCTCCCCGGTAAAATCACGGCCCCACGACTTTGCACCCCGCCCGATCGACACGGGCCCGCAAGACCATGATCCGCCTCTCTGAAATCCGGCTGCCGTTCACGGTCGCCGAAGACCCCGACGCGCTGCTGCGCTCCGCCGCGGCCAAGCTCTTGGGCCTGGCCCCGGCCGACATCACCCACCTGCACGTCTTCAAGCGCAGCTTCGACGCGCGCAAGGTGGACCTGCTGGCGGTGTACATCATCGACATCACCCTGGCCCGGCCGGAGCATGAAGCCGCGCTGCTGGCGCAGTTCGACAGCCACCCGCACATCCAGCCCACGCCCGACATGGCCTGGCACCCCGTGGGCCAAGCTCCTGCCGACCTGCCCCTGCGCCCCGTGGTGGTGGGCTTTGGCCCCTGCGGCATCTTTGCGGCGCTGGTACTGGCGCAGATGGGGTTCAAGCCCATCGTGCTGGAGCGTGGCAAGCCCGTGCGCGAGCGCACCAAGGACACCTGGGGCCTGTGGCGCAAGCGCGAGCTGCATGCCGAGAGCAACGTGCAGTTCGGTGAGGGCGGCGCGGGCACCTTCAGCGACGGCAAGCTCTACAGCCAGATCAAGGACCCGCGCCACCTGGGCCGCAAGGTCATGAACGAGTTCGTCAAGGCCGGCGCCCCGGAAGAAATCTTGTACGTGGCCCACCCGCACATCGGCACCTTCAAGCTGGTGAAGGTGGTGGAGAACCTGCGCGAGCAGATCATCGCGCTGGGCGGCGAGATCCGCTTCGAGCAGCGCGTGACGGACGTGGTCGTCGAAGGCACGGGCGACACCCGCCACCTGCGCGGCCTGAAGGTGCTGAACCAGGCCACGGGCGAGACCACCCACCTGCGCGCCGACCATGTGGTGATGGCCCTGGGCCACAGCTCGCGCGACACCTTTGCCATGCTGTACGACCGCGGCGTCGCCATGGAGGCCAAGCCGTTTTCCATCGGCTTTCGCATCGAGCACCCGCAGGGCATCATCGACCGCGCCCGCTGGGGCCGCCACGCCGGCCACCCGCTCTTGGGCGCGGCCGACTACAAGCTGGTGCACCATGCGCAGAACGGCCGCGCGGTGTACAGCTTCTGCATGTGCCCCGGCGGCACCGTGGTGGCAGCCACCAGCGAGCCCAACCGCGTGGTCACCAACGGCATGAGCCAGTACTCCCGCAACGAGCGCAACGCCAATGCGGGCATGGTGGTGGGGATCGACCCGAGCGACTACCCCACCGATGCCGCCGCATTCGACGCCCACCTGGGCCACACCCACGGCATCGAAGCAGTGCCGCAGGGGCAGTTCCACCCGCTGGCGGGCATCGTGCTGCAGCGCCAGCTGGAGTCCAACGCCTTCGTGCTCGGCGGGCGCGACTACAGCGCGCCGGGGCAGCTGGTGGGCGACTTCATCAAAGGCACGCCGTCCAAACATCTGGGCGATGTGGAGCCCTCGTACAAGCCCGGCGTGGCCCTGGGCGACCTGCACGCCGCCCTGCCCGGCTACGCCATCGCCGCACTGCGCGAGGCGCTGCCCGTGTTCGGCCGCAAGATCAAGGGCTTCGACATGCATGACGCGGTGCTGACCGGCGTGGAGACACGCACGTCGTCGCCGCTCAAGATCGGGCGCAATGAGAACCTGCAGAGCCTGAACACCGCCGGCCTGTACCCGGCGGGCGAAGGCGCGAGCTATGCGGGCGGCATCCTGTCGGCAGGGGTGGACGGGATCAAGGTGGGCGAGGCGGTTGCGCGCGCCCTGCTGGGCACCACGGCCTGACGTAGTGGTGGTGGCATGCCGGCTGCGCTGACGCACCCGACCCGCGCGCAGTTCGCTGCCGCGGCCCTGGCCATGGCCGCCGTGGTGCTGGCCTCCAACATCCTGGTGCAGTTCCCGATCAACGACTGGCTCACCTGGGGTGCCATCACCTATCCGGTGGCCTTCCTGGTGAGTGAACTGGTCAACCGCGCCCACGGCCCGCAGCAGGCACGCCGCGTGGCCTGGGTGGGCTTTGCGGTGGCGGTGGCCGCATCGCTGGTACTGGCACCTGCGCGCATTGCCATCGCGTCCGGCACGGCGTTTTTGCTGTCGCAATGGCTGGACATCGCCGTGTTCGACCGGCTGCGCCACGGCACCTGGTGGCGCGCGCCGTTGGTGGCCACGCTGTTGGCTGCGGTGCTGGACACGGCGGTGTTCTGGAGCATCGCCTTTGCTGGCAGCAACGATCCGTGGGTGACGTGGGCGCTGGGGGATCTGGGGGTGAAGCTGGTGTTGGGTGTGGCGCTGCTGCTGCCGTTTCGGCTGCTGGTGGGTCGGAGCGCTGCGCTCTACACACGGTCGGGTTGAGGTTGTAGAAACCTGTGCGCTTGACCTGCGTCCGTTCGGGTTGAGCCTGTCGAAACCGGGGCGCATCGATCCACGTCCGTTCGGGTTGAGCTTGTCGAAACCGGGGTGCGCTCGCAGGCTCGCTGGTTTGTACCGCGTGCCTGGTTCAAGGGCGGAGGCCGGGAGTCGCCCGGCGTGCGAGTAACTTTCTTTCCGTGGGGTGCGCTGCGGAACTCGCTGCGCGCTGCCGCGCTACGCTCAAACATCCGCAGCGAGTCAGTTCACKATGCGTGTGTCCTTCGGCACACGCTCACCCCACGCCCTGCGCTCCTCGGCGCATCCTGAAGGGATGGGGCAGCCGGACATCCACACGGGCCATTGCTTCGCTCGGCCCCACCTCGCGGGCGCAAGCGCCACGCGCTGCGCAGGCAGGGCCGAGCGCAGCAATGGCCCGTATGGCTGTTCGGAGGTTGGCTGTTCGGCTGTCCACCCCCTGTGGCTGCGCCTGCGTCGGGGCGGTTGCGGGGTGGCATGCGCGTCGSAGCGCGCATGCYTCGTSMTCTAGCTCGCCGCAGTTGTCTGAACGGAGCGCCTCAGGCGCGCAGTGAGTTCTGCGGCGCACCCCGCAACCGCCCCGACGCAGGTTTGCCCCGTAGCGCAGCGAAGGGGTCGCAGACTKGGGGTCGCCTTCTCTTTGGTGACTTTCTCTTGGCGAACCAAGAGAAAGTTACCGCGCCGCCGGGCGCGCACCCCGGCTCCCGCACTCAACACGGGCATGCTGCCGAATCAGCGAGCCCGCGAGCAGCACCCAGGTTTCGACAAGCTCAACCCGAACGGATAGCGGGCAGATCACCGGCACAGGCCCAGGCTTCGACAAACTCAACCCGAACGGGCGAGGCTGCAACAGCTCAGGTTCCGACAAGCCCAATCCACGCAACCTGAAGAGCCCCAACCCCAGTCGCCACCACAACCAGCGCCGAGCCCCACGCCCTACTTGCGCTGCAAGAAATCCACCGCCAGCGCAGCCAGCGTGCGCGCCCCCACCGGCAACTGGTCTTCATCGATGTCGAACAACGGCGAGTGATTCGACGGTGCCTTGTTGAAGTCCGCCCCCTTGGGCGGCGCGCCCAGGAAATAGAAGAAGCCGGGAGCCACCTTCTGGAACTCCGAAAAATCTTCCGATCCGCTCACCTTGGGGATGATCATCGCCTTGCCCCCCGACGCCAGCTTGAGCGCGGGCAGCGATGCGGCAGTCAGCTCGGCCGGGTTGGTGGTCACCGGGTAGGCCACGGGCCCGAAGCGCACCTTGGCCTTGGCGCCGCTCGATGCTGCGATCTGCTCGGCCGTGGTGGTGATGCGCTTCAAGGCCTCCTGGCGCATGCCTTCGTCGAAGGTGCGCAGGGTGCCCAGCAGCTCCACGTTGTCCGGAATGATGTTGTAGCGCGTGCCGCCGTGGATGGAGCCGATGGTGACCACCGCAGGCTCCTGGCTGATGTTGAGCTGGCGGCTCACCACCGTCTGCAGGCCCAGCACGACCTGGCTGGCGGCCACCACCGGGTCGACCGCGTTCCAGGGCGACGAGCCGTGGCCGCCGCGGCCTTCCACCTGGATGCTGATGTTGTCCGAGCCCGCCATCAGCGGGCCGCTGCGGTAGCCCACCACGCCGGACGGCAGGTTGGCCGTGATGTGCAGGCCGTAGATGGCCTGCACGTCCTTCATCGCGCCCTCTTCCACCATGGCCTTGGCGCCGAAGCTGGGCACCTTGCCGTTGGCGTCGGCCTCCACCGGGGCGCCTTCCTCTGCGGGCTGGAAGATGAACTTGATGGTGCCGGGCAGCTGGGCCTTCATGCCGGCCAGCGCCTCGGCCGCGCCCATGAGCATGGCCACGTGGGCATCGTGGCCGCAGGCGTGCATCACCGGCACTTCCTTGCCCAGGTAGGTGGCCTTCACCTTCGAGGCGAACGGCAGGCCGGTGTTTTCGGGCACGGGCAATGCGTCCATGTCGGCCCGCAGCGCCACCACCTTGCCCGGCAGCCCGCCGCGCAGAGTGCCCACCACGCCGGTGCCGCCCACGTTGGTCTGCACCTCCATGCCCAGCTTCTTGAGGTGCTCGGCCACGAGCTTGGCGGTGCGCACCTCCTGGCCCGACAGTTCCGGGTGGGCATGGATGTCGCGGCGCCAATTGACCATCTTGGGCGCTACCTTGTTCACGGCGGTGTCGATGGCCTGCAAGCCGGCGGCATCGAGCGCTTGAGCGTGGGCCGAAGATACGACGGCCAGCCCGCTGGCAGCGAGGCCGGCGGCAAGGGCGATGGCAGAAAGGGTTTTGTGCATGGAGCAGGTCCGTAAAGGTGGGTGGCAGCTTGCAAAGCCGTGATGGAACAAAAAAGCACGTCCATGCTAAAAGCTGCACCCCACTGCATGACAAGCGAAAATAGCCATCCAAAGAGCCAATACCGCCATGCAGCCTCCACGTTTCCCCCCGCCCGCCGGCACGACGGGTCGCACCGAGCCTGCGGTGTATCGCATCGACATCCCTTTGCTGCCCGAGTCCGCGGCAGGCAATGCGCTGCAGCTCATCGACCTGCTGCGCAGCGCGAATCTGCTGGCCGGCTTGCGCCTGGGCGCGCAGGCACCACGCCTGGCCTGGCGGCTGCTGGACGCCGAGGGCCTGCCCCTGCCGCAGTTGCCGGGGCCGCTGGCGGCCTATGGCGCCGCCCCTACCCAGTCAGACGACCCGGCGGCCGACCGCGCGCCCGCCCAGGCGCTGTTCATCCCGTCGTTCCACGCGCCGGACATTCCGGCCATCCGCGCGGTGGCGGGCCGCTACGGCGCGCTGTCGCGGCAGCTGGGCATTGCGGTCGATGCGGGTTGCAAGCTGGTCACCGTGGGCAACGGCGCCTGGCTGGCCGCGCACAGCGGGCGGCTCAACGGGTGCCAGGCGAGCCTGCCGTGGTTCTACATCGCGGGGTTCGAGCGGGACTTTCCGGGCATCGGCCTCAGCCTGGGCCAGGATGTCTCGGACGACGGGCCCTGGCTCAGCGGCGCGCTGCCGCACAGCGTGAATCTGCTGGCCATCGCCCTGGTACGCCACGCGATGGGCCCGGAACTGGCCGCCGCCTGCGAGTCCGTGATGGCACCCGACCACCAGCGCGCCCGCGCCGCGTTGCAGGCCAACGCGCAGCAGCACATCCCGGCCACGCGCGACAGCACCCTGGCGCGCGCCATCGCCTTCATGGAGGCGCACCTGGACCAGCCCTACGCCCTGGCCCGGCTGGCCGAGGCTGCGTCGGTGAGCACGCGCACGCTGCTGCGGCACTTCCAGCAGGAGCTGTCGCAGTCGCCGCTGGACTACCTGCACGGCCTGCGCTGCGCGCGCGCCCGGGTGATGCTGGAGGTGACGCTGGAGAGCGTGCCCAGCATCGCCGTGGCCTGCGGCTATGCGGACCCGGCGGCCTTTCGGCGCATCTTTGCGCGCTACACCGGCATGGCGCCGGCCGAGTACCGCAAGCGGCATGCGCTGCGCGCGCCGCGCCGGCGCTGGCGGGTGGAGGTGGCGGCGCGCTGAGATCGGAAGGGTCTAACGCAGCAGCGCGTTGCCGGCGGGCAGGCGGAACGCCTCCACCAGCTCGGCCAGTTGCTGCGCCTGCACCCGCAGGCCTTGGGCGGCGGCCGACGATTCCTCGACCAGCGCGGCATTCTGCTGCGTCATCTGGTCGAGCTGCGACACGGCCTCGCCCACCTGGCTCAGGCCCGTGGTCTGCTCGCGCGCGGCGGTGCTGATCTCGCCGATGATGGTGGCCACCTGGCCCACAGAGTCGACGATCTCGCCCATGGTGCTGCCGGCCGCGTGCACGAGCTTGGAGCCTTCGTCCACCTGGCGCACGCTGTCGCTGATCAGGCCGCCGATCTCCTTGGCCGCCGTGGCCGAGCGCTGGGCCAGGTTTCGCACCTCGCCCGCCACCACCGCAAAGCCGCGGCCCTGCTCGCCCGCGCGGGCGGCCTCCACCGCGGCGTTGAGCGCGAGGATGTTGGTCTGGAACGCGATGCCGTCGATCACGCTGGTGATGTCGGCAATGCGGCGCGACGACAGGGCAATGCCGTCCATGGTACCGACCACGCGGTCCACCGCCTCGCGGCCGCGGCGCGCCACATCGCTCGCGCCCGTGGCCAGGCTGCTGGCCTGCGCGGCGGCGTCGGCGCTGTGGCGCACGGTGGCCAGCAGTTCTTCCATGCTGGCGGCGATTTCTTCCAGGTTGGAGGCCGTGTGCTCGGTGCGGGCCGACAGGTCGCTGTTGCCCGCGGCGATCTCGCTGCTGGCGCCCGCCACCGAGGTGCTGGCCTGGCGCATGCCCACCACCAGCCCGGCCAGCCGTGCCTGCATGCCGCCCAGGCGTGTCAGCAGGGCTTGCAGTTCGTCGCGGTTGCCGGCACTGGGCGTGGGCACGGCGGTCGTCAGGTCGCCTTCGGCGATGCGGTCGGTCACTTCGGACGCTTGTGACAGGGGCTGCAGGATGGAGCGCGAGAGCAGCCAGGCGCAGGCCAGGCTCAGCAGCAGCCCCACGGCAGAGCCTGCCGCCAGCAGCGCGATGCCCTGGCTTTCGCTGCGGCCAGCGGCTTCGCGGGCTTCCACCACGCGCTGGCGCTGGTACTCGGCCAGCTTGTTCACCGACGCCGCGTACGCATCGGCTGCAGGGCGCAGGCGCGTGGCGATGGCGTCGGGCGGCAGGGCCTCGCCGTCCTTGCGGCGCTTGACCAGATCGTCGCGCACCGTGCGAAAGCCGTTGCCGGCCTTGTCGATGGCATCGAACAGGGCCTGTGATTCGGGGTCGGCCGCGAGTTCGTCCAGCCGCTTGCGCACCTCGGCCGAGCGGGCCGAGGTGACCTTGCGGTCCGCATCGATGCGGGCCGCGTAGGCCGCGTTGTCGATCTCCAGCAGGGTCTCGGCGCGCACCGAGCTCAGCACCACGATGGCGTGCAGTTCGCGCGCCAGCAAGGCGCGTTCCGACGAGGCGCCCCCCAGGTCATCCGCAATGTCCTGCAGCCCCGCCAACCGCCAGATGCCGACGGCGGCAGACAACGACATGACAAGGCACACAACGCCAAAGGCCAGGGCCAGGCGCACCGCAACACGTGCGTGGGAGATGGACATACAACAGGGTTCCGTAAGAAGGTTTTCGGGGCACGGCGTACACGACCGGCCACACTGCCCGGCCCCGTGGCGAGTTTATCGACAGAAAGTTACAAACACTTGAGAGCTGAGGCCACCTCCCCACGCCTGGGCCCAGAGGCAGGGGCCGCTCGGCACGCCTGCCACCGCACTCGCCGCGGCTCGGCCTTCCCCCACGAGCGCCGGGCCCCGCCGAGGCGCCCATGAAAAAACCGCCGCAGGGCGAAACCCTGCGGCGGTCGATGGTGGGGGGCACGGGGGCGTTGAAAACCCCGTGCAATCCGCCTTACTGCTGCGCGTTCTGCAGCGCGGCGATGCGCTCTTCGATGGGCGGGTGGGTGGAAAACAGCTTGCCGATGCCGCCGGCAATGCCGAAGGCGGCGACGCTCTTGGGCAGCTCGCCGGGGTGCATGCCGCCCAGGCGGGCCAGGGCGTTGATCATCGGCTGGCGGCGGCCCATGAGCTGGGCGGCACCCGCGTCGGCGCGGAACTCGCGCTGGCGGCTGAACCAGGCCACGATCATCGCGGCGACGAAGCCCAGCACGATGTCGAGCACGATGGTGGTCACGTAGTAGCCGATGCCGGGGCCCGAGCTGTTCTCGTCGTTCTTGCGCAAAAAGCTGTCGACCGCGTAGCCGATGACCCGCGACAGGAACACCACGAAGGTGTTCATCACGCCCTGGATCAGCGTCATGGTGACCATGTCGCCGTTGGCGATGTGGGCCACCTCATGGCCGATGACGGCCTCGACCTCGTCGCGCGTCATGCCCTGCAGCAGGCCGGTGGACACCGCCACCAGCGCCGAGTTCTTGAAAGCCCCCGTGGCGAAAGCGTTCGGGTCGCCTTCGAAGATGCCGACTTCGGGCATGCCGATCTTGGCCTGGTCGGCGAACTTGCGCACGGTCTCCACGATCCAGCGCTCATCGGGGGAGCCGGTGCCGTCGATCACGCGCACGCCCGAGGTCCACTTGGCCATGGGCTTGCTGATGAGCAGCGAGATGATCGCGCCGCCAAAACCCATGATGAGCGCAAAGCCCAGCAGCGCGCCCAGGTTCAGCCCGTTGGCCGTGAGGTAGCGGTTCACGCCCAGCAGGCTGGCCACCACCCCCAGCACGACAACGACGGCCAGGTTGGTCATCACAAATAACAGGATCCGCTTCATGGAATGAGTTCTCCGTGGGGTCTACAACAACAACAGTGTTCGCTGGTCCAGATGGGGGCCGGGGGCGGTGCTTCAAGCGGCACGCCCAGCGTGGAAAGCCGCCTGCACCCCGCGCCGGCCCGCCCATGGCCGCGATTTCATCGCGCTATGGTAGGTGCAAACCCGCGGCGCGACCTTGATCACACAAGCGTTGACGGGAATTACGGCCGGGGCCCGGGGCGCGGCGCTGCCCGAAAGACCTGGGCGTCGGCATAAAAGCCGGGGGCCTCGTTGGCCGGCCACCAGCCCGGCACGCCCAGCACCGGCAGCGGCACGAACGGCTTGGCAGCCCAGGTGTGCGGCTGCACGGCCTGCGCCAGCCAGGCGTCGAGCTCGCCCAGGCCGTCCCCAGCACCGATCACTCCCGAATTGATAGCTACTGGCGCTGGATAGACGTGCGCCACCATGGGTTTTCGGGGTGCTACCAGCTTCTCCAGCAAGGCATGGCCGAACAGCACCAGCCGGGCCTGGGGCCACAGCGGGCGCAGGTCGATGAACAGGCGCTGCCAGTCCCGTGCGCGAAGGGCATCCCACAGCGCATCGGGCGCCTGCAGCACCGCGCCGTTTTCATCGAACACCGTGAGCGCATCGCGCAGCGGCCCGCGCACGGCCTGCACGCCATCGGCCGCGATGGCCTGGGCCTGCAGCTCGTTCAGGCGGCGCTTGGCCTGCGGGAAGTGCAGCCACACCAGGCCGTTGAAGAAGTCGTGCAGGTTGTCGCGGGTGGGTACGCGGCGGGTGTCCCAGATGTACTGCTCGTAGGCCGTGCCCTCGGGCAACTCGGACTGGGCGGCGAACACCACCGGCGCAGCACCGCGCACCGCAGCCTGCAGCGCCTGGCCGACCGGGCTGCCGACCTGCACCTGCTGCGCCACCGGCAGGCCCCTGGCGCGCCACGGCGCCAGCCAGGGAGCGCTCCAGTCGATGGCGCCCGGCAACGTGGGGGTGGGCGGGCTTACACCAGCCGCCACGGCAGCGCTTCACCGGAGCGCAGGGGCTTGAGGTTGGCCTCGCCGAAGACGAAGCTTTCGGGCGGCGTCCAGGATTCGCGGCGCAGGGTGATGGTGCCGGTGTTGCGCGGCAGGCTGTAGAAGTCGGGGCCGTGGAAGCTGGCAAAGCCTTCGAGCTTGTCCAGTGCCCCCGCGTTGTCGAACGCCTCGGCGTACATCTCCATCGCGGCGTGCGCGGTGTAGCAGCCGGCGCAGCCGCTGGCGTGCTCCTTGAGGTGTGCGGGGTGCGGCGCGCTGTCGGTGCCCAGGAAGAACTTGGCAGAGCCGCTGGTGGCGGCCTCCACCAGCGCCACGCGGTGCGTCTCGCGCTTGAGCACGGGCAGGCAGTAGTAGTGCGGGCGCACGCCGCCGACGAAGATCGCGTTGCGGTTGTACAGCAGGTGGTGCGCGGTGATGGTGGCGGCCGTGAAGCGGTCGGATGCCTGCACGTAGTCGGCCGCGTCCTTGGTGGTGATGTGCTCGAAGACGATCTTGAGCTCGGGGAAGTCGCGGCGCAGCGGGATGAGCTGCTGGTCGATGAAGACGGCCTCGCGGTCGAACAGGTCGATGTCGCTGCTGGTGACTTCGCCATGCACCAGCAGCAGGATGCCGGCCTTCTGCATGGCCTCCAGCGTCTTGTAGGTCTTGCGGATGTCGGTCACGCCCGCGTCGCTGTTGGTGGTGGCGCCGGCGGGGTAGAGCTTGCAGGCCACCACGCCCGCGTCCTTGGCGCGCGCGATCTCGTCGGCGGGCAGGTTGTCGGTGAGGTACAGCGTCATCAGCGGCTCGAACTGCACGCCGGCCGGCACGGCGGCCAGGATGCGCTGCTTGTACTCGAGCGCCTGCTGCGCCGTGGTCACGGGCGGGCGCAGGTTCGGCATGATGATCGCGCGGCCGAACTGCGCGGCCGTGTGCGGCACGACGGTCTGCAGCGGCTCGCCGTCGCGCACATGCAGGTGCCAGTCGTCGGGGCGGGTGATGGTGAGGGTTTGAAGGGGGTGGGAAGATGCGGCGGTCATGGCCTGCATTGTCCCATTGCGCGCCACACCCCATTGCACGCTATGCATTTGATAGCTGGTGGCGCTTGCCTACGGTGCGGCAGGCGGTCAAAACCCTTCAAATCGCCTATCACGCACCACCAGTCCTGGCGCCAGCAGGTCACTCCGCCGTGATACCGACCTTGCGCACCACTTCGCCGAACTTCACCAGGCGCTCGGACATCATCTTCTCGAACTGGGCGGGCGTCATCTCTTCCGGCGCGATCACGCCGCGGTCCTTGAGGTTGGCGACCATGGCGGGCGACGTGGCCACCTGCCGCACCGCCTTGAACAGCGTCTGCACCACGGCATCGGGCGTGCCGCCGGGCGCGGCCAGGCCGGTCCAGGACGTGAGGTTGAGCTCTGGGTAGCCCACCTCGGCCAGCGTGGGCACGTCGGGCAGCTGCGGCAGGCGCTGGTCGGACGCCACGGCGAGGGCGCGCACCTTGCCCGCCTGGACGTGGGGCAGCATGATGACCAGGTTGTCCAGGATGAACTGCACCTCGTTGGCCAGCACCGCCGTGATCAGTGGCGTGCCGCCGCGGTACGGGATGTGCGTGGTGAAGGCGCCGGTCGCGGCCTTGAACATCTCGACGTTGAGCTGGCCCATGCTGCCCACGCCGCCGCTGCCGTAGTTGAGCTTGCCGGGGTTCTTCTTGGCATAGGCCACGAACTCGGCGAACGTCTTGAACGGCAGGCTGCTGTGCACCACCAGTGCGTTGGGCTGGCGGCCCAGGATGGCGATGTTCTCGAAGTCCTTGACCGGGTCGTAGCCCACCTTGGGCTGGGTCAGCGGGTTGGCCAGGTGGCTGCTTTGCGACGACACGACCAGCGTGTAGCCATCGGGCTTGGCACGCGCCACGTACAGCGCACCCACCGAGCCGCCCGCGCCGGCACGGTTCTCCACCACGATGGGCACGCCCAGCACCTTGGACAGGGGCTCGGAATACTGGCGCGCCATGATGTCCACCGACCCGCCGGGCGGGAACGGCACCACGAGCGTGATCGGGCGCGAAGGGTATTTCTCGTCGGCCTGCACGGCCAGTGGTGCCAGGCCGGTCATGGCCGCCAGGCCCAGCGCCAGGCTGGCGGAAAGAACGCGACGGCGGGGAGTTTGCGAGGCAAAAGACATGGGTCTACTTTCAGGAAACTGGGATGGAGATGGAGCGTCGGCGCAGCGGCATCGGCGGACCTGTGCTGACTTGTACGGACAAGCGGATGGGCGCGGAATGGTTCAGGGGTGGTCGAGCACCGCCAGCGCCACGGCCTGCGCGCGCGGCACGAAGGTCGACAGCTCGCAGTACTCGCGCTCGGTGTGCGGGTGGCCGCCCACGGGGCCGGTGCCGCACAGCGTGGGCGCGCCCACCGATGCGGTCAGGCCGCTGTCGGCCGCGCCCCCGGTGAACTCGCCCTGCACCTCGAAGCCCAACGACAGCGCGCCGCGCTGGTACAGCGCCAGCAGCGCGTCGGGCGTGGGCTTCATGGGCAACGTGCGGCGCGATTCGGTGATGCGGCCCTGGGTGCGCGGCACGGACTCTTCCTCGACGATGGCGCGCACCTTCTGAAGCAGTGCCTCCGGATCGGTGTCGGAGGTGAAGCGCAGGTCCACCTCGGCCTTGGCATGCGGGGCCACCATGTTGGGCACGATGCCGCCGTGCACCACGCCCACGTTGACGGTGGTGCCCGTGGCGGGGTCGGTCAGCGCGTGCAGTGCCAATATCTTGCGGGCCAGGGCCTCGATGGCGCTCGCGCCCGCCGCGTGGTTGATGCCGGCGTGGGCGGCGACGCCCTCCACCTCGAACTCCACCACCATCGAGCCCTTGCGGCTCGTCACCAGGTTGCCGCTGACGCGGCCGGGCTCGGCATTGAGCACCGCCTTGACGCCGCGCGCCTGGGCCATGATGCGCTCGCGCGTGACGGGCGAGCCGATCTCCTCGTCGCACGAAAAGAACAGCTGCAGCGGCCCTTTGAGCCCGCCGCAGCGCGCAAAGGCCTCGGCCACGAACACGTTCATCACCAGGCCCGACTTCATGTCGGCCACGCCGGGGCCGTAGGCACGGCCGTCCTCCACACGAAACGGGCGCCGCGCCACGGTGCCGACAGGAAACACGGTGTCCATGTGGCCCATGAGCACGATGGGCGGGCCGTCGGCGGCGCCGGGAACGTGGGCGTGCAGCAGCACGCCATAGCCCGGCACGGGCTCGAACCGCACGGCCACGCCGGCGGCCTCCAGCCGCCCCCGCAGGGCGATGGCCACCGCTGTCACACCTGGCTCGTCGCGGCTGCCGCTGTCGATGTTCACGACTTTCTGCAACAGATCTTGCATGGCTTGGGATTGGCCGGCCAGCCAGTCCAGAATGCGCTGGCGCACCGCCAAGCCTTGGTTTTCAAGGGTATCCTGCATCTCAATCCTCAGGTTTTGCCCCGGAGTCGGGGCGCGAATCTGGGTTGAAGTGTTGCATGCGGCGTTCATGTTTGCAATACGTTTTTCACAAAAGAGACATCAATGAAATCATCATTGCAAACATCCACAGGCCTGCTGACCGAGCGCCTGGCGCGGCAGAGCGCAGAGCTGACCGCCAGCGAACGCGCCCTGGCCGAGGCCCTGGGGCGCGACTACCCGCACGCGCTGCTCGAGTCGGCCACAGCCCTGGCCGCGCGCAATGGCACCAGCGCGTCGACCGTGGTGCGGCTGTTCGCCAAGCTGGGCTACGCCAGCTATGCCGAGGCCCAGCGCGAGGCGCGCGGCGAAGTCACCGCCCTGCTGCAGACGGCCGGCCAGCGCGCCCCGGTGACCATCGGCACCGAGCGCAGCCTGCCGCAGTGCGTGGACGATGCTTTGCTGCACGACCAGCACAACATCACCGCCACCCGCGACAGCCTGGACATGGCGGCTTTCGAAGCGATGGCCCGGCGCATCGCTCAGACCGAGGGGCGGATCTTCGTGCTGGCGCAGATCAACAGCGCCCCCGTGGCCGCGTGGCTGGCGCTGCACCTGAACATGTGCCGCCCGGGCGTGCACGAACTGGGTGCCGGTGCGGTGGCCGCCACCGACCAGCTGCTGTGGGTGCAGCCCGAGGACACGCTGCTCGTCTTCAGCATCCGCCGCTACGCCAGCGGGCCGGTGAAGGTGGCCCAGCGCTTTCGCGACGCGGGCGCGCAGGTGCTGGCCATCACCGACAGCCCGGCCGCCCCGCTGGCGGCGCTGGCGCGGCACCTCGTGCAGGTGCGCACGTCCAACGCATCGCCGTTCGATTCATACACCGCCGCGTTCTTCGTCTGCAATGCCCTGGTCTCGGCCGTCGCGCAGCTTCGCCATGCCCAGGTGTCCGAGGCGCTCAAGCGCAGGGACACGCTGTGGAAGGATGTGGAGGACCAGCAGCTCATCGTGGCCGAGCAGCCGGTGCGCAGGATGTCACGCAAGTAGCGGGAAAGCGCAAGCGCGCGCCCACTGCCGTTGGCGGACAGGTGCGGCGCTCAAAACAAAGGCGCCCGAAGGCGCCTTTGTGGAATCCACCGCATCGCACCCGAAGGGCTGCGATGCAATGCGGGCGCACCGGTCAGTGCGCCAGGATCTTGTTGAGGAAGTCCTTCGTGCGGGGCTGGCGGGCGTCCGGGTTGTTGAAGAAGTCGTCCTTGGAGCAGTCCTCCAGGATCTTGCCGCCCACGTCCATGAAGATCACGCGGTTGCTCACCTTGCGGGCGAAGCCCATCTCGTGGGTCACGCACATCATGGTCATGCCTTCGTTGGCCAGGCCCACCATCACGTCCAGCACTTCGCCGACCATTTCGGGGTCGAGCGCGGACGTGGGTTCGTCGAACAGCATCACGATGGGGTCCATCGACAGCGCACGGGCAATGGCCACGCGCTGCTGCTGGCCGCCCGACAGCTGGCCCGGAAACTTGTCCTTGTGTGCCATCAGGCCCACGCGTTCAAGCATCTTGAGGCCACGCTTCTTGGCGTCGTCCGCACTGCGGCCCAGCACCTTGACCTGCGCGATCGTCAGGTTCTCCGTCACCGACAGGTGGGGGAACAGCTCGAAATGCTGGAACACCATGCCCACGCGGCTGCGCAGCTTGGGCAGGTCCGTCTTGGGGTCGTGCAGGCGGATGCCATCGACCGTGATCTCGCCCTTCTGGAAGGGCTCCAGCGCGTTGATGGTCTTGATCAGCGTGGACTTGCCCGAGCCCGACGGGCCGCACACCACCACCACTTCACCCTTGTTGATGGTGGCCGAGCATTCGTTGAGCACCTGCACGGGGCCATACCACTTGGATACGTTCTTGAGTTCGATCATTTCTTTCTCCAATCTCTTCTCTCGTCACTGGTTCAGGGCGCCGCGCATGGGGCCGATCCGGCCCCATGCGACGATGCCGTGGAACTGGCTTTGCCAGCCCACTGGCGTCGTCCCGCTCGGGGGAAGGCGCCGAAGGCGACTCAGGGGGCTACCGAATAATGGCGATCTTCTTGTGCAGGCGCTTGACCATCCAGGACAGCGCGTAGCACATCACAAAGTACAGGACGGCAGCCGCCAGGTAAGCCTCGATGGGGCGGCCGAAGTTCTTGCCGGCCACTTCGAAGCCCTTGAGCATGTCGTAAGCACCGATGGCGTAGACCAGCGACGTGTCCTGGAACAGGATGATGGTCTGCGTGAGCAGCACCGGCAGCATGTTGCGGAACGCCTGCGGCAGCACCACGAGCTTCATGTTCTGGCCATACGTCATGCCCAGCGCCTGGCCGGCATGCACCTGGCCGCGCGGGATGGACTGGATGCCCGCCCGCATGATCTCGCTGAAGTAAGCGGCCTCGAAGGCGATGAAGGTGATGATGGCCGACACCTCGGCGCCGATGGGTCGTCCGATGATGGCAGGCACCAAGAGGAAGAACCACAGGATCACCATCACCAGCGGAATGGAGCGCATGCCGTTGACGTAGATAGTGGCGGGCACATCCAGCCACTTCTTGCCCGACAGGCGCATCAGCGCCAGCAGGGTCCCGAAGAACACGCCACCGACGGTGGCGACAGCCGTGAGCAACAGGCTGAAGTACAGCCCCTTGAGCACGAAGTTGGAGATCAGGTCCCAGTTGTAGAAGGAAAGGTCGAGATTCATATCAGTGACCTCCGCCGCCGCTGGCCACGACCATACCGGGGATGCGCACGCGTTTTTCGATGAACGCCATGATCCGGTTGATCGCGAATGCCGACATGACGTAGAGCGCCGTCACAGCCAGGTACACCTCGATGCCGCGCGAAGTCTCTTCCTGCGCCTGCATGGCGAACATCGTGAGTTCGGCCACCGACACGGCGAACGCCACCGACGAGTTCTTGAAGATGTTCATCGTCTCGCTGGTGAGCGGCGGGATGATGATGCGAAACGCCATGGGCAGCAGCACATAGCGGTAGGTCTGGAAGGTGGTGAAGCCCACCGCCATGCCCGCATAGCGCTGGCCGCGCGGCAGTGTCTGGATGCCCGAACGCACTTGCTCGGCGATACGCGCCGAGGTGAAGAAGCCCAGGGCCAGCACCACGAGTGCGAAGCCGGGAACGCCTCGGAGCACCGGGAACAGGCTCGGCAGGACGTGGTACCAGAGGAAGATCTGGACCAGCAGCGGAATATTGCGAAACAGCTCGACCCAGGCGTTGCCCAGCCGAACGATCATCGGCCGGTCCTGCAAGGTCCGCAGCGTGCCGATGAAAGAACCCAACACAAGCGCCAGCACCAGGGCCAGCAACGAAACAGATACCGTCCAGCCCCAGGCCGACAGCATCCAGTCCAGGTACGTGATGTCGCCGCCTTTGCCAAAGCAGCTTTGCACGACTTCCCTGTCCATGGTGTCCTGGCAGAACACCTGCCAATCCCAACTCATAGGAGCACCCCTTTAATTCTTGGAAAGGCGTTGGGCTGACCCGCAGGCGCAGCCCAACAAAAAAGCCCCCTCGAACCGGTTGGCCGAAGGGGCACAAGCTCAGCGAAGATTACTTCTTGGCGTAGTCTTCCATGGGCTTGTCGTTAGGCGATGCCCAGGCAGCCTTGGTAGCGTCCGACATCGGCAGGCCGATCTTGGTGTTGGTCGGTGGCACGGGTTGCATGAACCACTTGTCGTACAGCTTGGCCAGCGAGCCGTCGGCGATCTGGCGCTTGATGGAGTCGTCCACAGCCTTCTTGAAGGCGGCGTCGTCCTTGCGCAGCATGCAGGCGATGGGTTCCACCGACAGCACTTCGCCAACGATCTTGTAGTCGGCAGGGTTCTTGGACTTGGAGATGTTGGCAGCCAGGATCGAGCCATCCATCACGAAGGC
This sequence comes from Acidovorax sp. Leaf191, assembly GCF_001424425.1. Lineage (GTDB taxonomy): Bacteria > Pseudomonadota > Gammaproteobacteria > Burkholderiales > Burkholderiaceae_C > Acidovorax. The sequence continues at coordinate 41,157 of NZ_LMPT01000012.1, read as the reverse complement.
GTCGGCACGGCCGGTTTCCAGCATCAGGAAGCTGTCGGCGTGGTCCTTGCCGAACACTTCCTTGAAGTCGATGCCACCAGCGCGCTCATGCTTGCGCAGGGTCTGCACCGAAGTGGTGCCCGTGGTCGTAGCCACGGTCTTGCCAGCCAGGTCCTTGATCGAGGCGATGCCGGAGTTGGCCTTCACCACGGTGCGCACTTCTTCCACGTAGGTGGTCACGGCGAACGCCACGTCCTTCTGGCGGGCAGCGTTGTTGGTGGTGGAGCCGCACTCCAGGTCCACGGTACCGTTGGTCACCAGGGGGATGCGGTTTTGCGAGGTCACGGGCTGGTACTTGATGTCCAGCTTGGGCAGGCCCAGTTGCTTTTGAACGTCGTGCAGGACGATTTCACCCATTTCCGTGTGAAAGCCGACGTACTTGCCGTTGCCCAGGGTGTAGGAAAGACCCGAAGACTCCCGCACGCCGAGCGTCACGCTGCCCGAGGCCTTGATCTTGGCCAGGGTATCCGTGGCTTGCGCAAAGGCGCTACCTGCAGCGAGGGCGGTCACAGCAACCGCGAGCAAATGCTTCTTCATGAGAATCTCCTTGTATGTGAAGCGAAAGGACAGAGGGGAATTTTAGGGCTCCGCACAGGCCGGGGTGGCCGGCAGGCAGAGCATTCCGGAAAGGGTACTCAACCAGGATTGTTAGTCAGAACGGAACCTGGTCAGTAGGGTATTTCCAGAAGTCCCGCAGCAAATAGCTGACGGGAAGGTTCAGCACCGTGCCGGTCGGGGGGATCGGCTTGTTGAACCACTTGTCATAAACGGGGTAGATGTCGCGGCTGGTGATCATGCGGCGCATTTCCTCATCCACCAGCTTCTTGAATTCGGGGTCGTTCTTGGGCAGCATGATCGCCAGGGGTTCGGTGGTCATGAACCGGCCCACCACCTTGAGCGCCTTGGGGTCCGGCCGGCCCGCGGCCAGGCCGTACAGCAGCACGTCGTCCATCACGAAGGCATCGGCCTCGCCCTTTTCGACCATGTCCACCGCCTTGGCGTGGTCGGGCGCCTCCACGATGGTGATGCCCATCAGGCGCTCCCGGTTGGCCTGGTCGGCGGCCTTGAGCGGCGTGGTGCCCTTGGTGGACACCAGCTTCTTGCCGTTGAGGTCTTCCACCTTGTCGATCGGGCTCATGGCCTTGACCAGCAGGCGCGCACCGGTGATGAAATGGGGGATGGTGAACGCCACTTTCTGGCGCCGCTCGGCGTTGTTGGTGGTGGAGCCGCACTCCATGTCCGCCTTGCCTTCTTCGATCATCGCGATGCGGTTGGCGGACGTGACGGCCACGAACTCCACTTCCATGTCCTTCTTGCCGGTCTTCTTGCGCACTACATCGGCCAGGCGCAGGCACAGGTCCACCGCATAGCCCACGGGCTTGCCGGTCTTGGAATCCACGTACGAGAAGGGGACGGACGAGTCGCGGTGGGCGATCACCAGCTTGCCGCCGGCGCTGATCCGCTCCAGGACGGTGGCAGCCTGCACGGGCAGCGCCAGCGCGCAGCACAGGCCTGCAAGGCCTGCGGCGAATCCCCATTGCTGTACTTTCATGCGATGCCCCGTTGAGTGAATGAACCGGATCTGCAATCTTCGTGCCATCTAGCGCTTGACACGTTCTGCAGTGCCCGACCCAGCGATGGCGCGAACTGTACGTGTCGTTACCATGAAACTCCAATGCCGTTTGCGGGCGCAACTATGCAAAGTGTTTATATCCGTAGTTACCCTTAGCATGACCCTGCCTGCGCCTGGAGGTAGGTCCACAGCGCCTGGGCCGTGCTCTTGGGCGCCTCTTTGCCGCCCGGCTTTTCGCGGTAGGCCCGCACGTCCATGGTCATCTGCAGGCCGTCGGTGTCCGGCGGGGCCGCGCTCACCAGGCGCCGGGCGCGCAGTTCCTTCTTCACCGCGCTGTGCGGCAGGAAGGCCACGCCGTGGCCTTCGAGCGCCATGGCCTTGAGGCCCTCGGCCATGTCGGTCTCGTACACGCGGTCCAGGTGGATGGGGGTGCCGGACTCCTTGAGGATGAGTTCCGTCACCCGCCCCAGGTAGGCACCGGGCGCGTAGCCCAGGTACGGCAGGGGCTGGCCCGAGCGGCCCGGCAGGCGGTGCAGCGGCTGGCCGTCGGCATCGGCCTTGCTGTAGGGGGAGATCACCTCCTGGCCCAGGCTGACCATCTCGTAGCGGTCGGCATCGAGCTGAAACGGCTGCGACGGGTGGTGGTAGGCGATCAGCAGGTCGCAGCCACCCTCCACCAGGCGCATGACGGCGTCGTGCACGTTCAGCGCGATGAGCCGGCTCTTGAACGGGCCGAACTTGTCGGCCAGGCTCGATACCCAGGCGGGGAAGAACGTGAACGCCAGCGTGTGCGGCACCGCGAACTCGATCATGTCCTTGCCGGCACTGGTGTGCGCCCGCAGCATGGCCCGGGTGTTCTGCAGGGCCTGCAGCATTTCCAGCGCCTGGTCGTACAGGGTCTTGCCGGCCGGCGTCAGGCGGGTGGGATAGGAACTGCGGTCCACCAGATCGGTGCCTGCCCAGGCCTCCAGCGCCTGTATGCGCCGCGAAAAGGCGGGCTGCGTTACATGCCGGAGCTGGGCGGAGCGGCTGAAGCTGCGCGTTTCCGCAAGACTGACGAAATCTTCAAGCCACTTGGTTTCCATCGGCACATTATCGGCGCGGGGCCCGGCCAGCGCAGTGCGGGGATATGAGGGTTTACCTAGCGCTTACCGCGCGCACCATTGGTGTGCACACTTAGCAACACATCGCATAATACCGAGCAGCGCCCACCGCGCCTGTTTGCCCTCGGGGCATGCCGCCAGCCCCTGGTGCACAACACTGCCGGGCAGAGCCATCGACCAGCATTCGCCTGTTTGTTCTCCTCCACCCCTGCTCCCCGCTCCAATGTCCTCCTCTTTTCCTCCGGGGGCCAAGGCCCCCGACGCGGCACCCGTGGCTGCCGAGAGCCCCGAATCCGAGCCGCGCTCCCTGCGGCTGGAAGACTGGCTCACCGTCATCGTGATGGCGGCGCTGGCGCTCATCACCTTCGCCAACGTGCTGGTGCGCTACTTCACCAATTCGTCCTTTGCCTGGACGGAAGAGATCTCGGTCTTTCTGATGATCGTGCTGGCCCTGGTGGCCGGCTCGGCTGCGGTGGCGCGTGACCAGCACATCCGCATCGAGTACTTCGCAGAAGGCGGCTCGGCAATGCGCAGCAAGCGCCTGGCCCAGCTGGGCGCCATCTGCGTGGCCGTGCTGTTCGGGCTGATCGCGGTGTTGAGCGTGCGCGTGGTGTGGGACGACTACCGCTTTGGCGAGACCTCGCCCGGCATCGGCGTTCCGCAGTGGTGGTATTCCATCTGGCTGCCGGTGCTCTCCACGCTGATCGCGGCCCGCGCCGTGGGCCTGCTGGTGCGCCGCAACCGCGAAGCGCGCCGTTCCGACGCCGCCGCCCAGGACGCCCAGCCATGATCGCCACGCTCCTGTTCGTGGCCTTTCTGGGCCTGATGTTCGTGGGCGTGCCGATTGGCGCCGCCCTGGGCCTGGCAGGCGCCGCCGCCATCGCCCTGGCCAATGCCGACAGCCAGTGGTTCGGCCTGCTGGCCGTGCCGCAGAACTTCTACGCGGGCCTGGGCAAGTACCCGCTGCTGGCCATCCCGATGTTCGTGCTGGTGGGCTCCATCTTCGACCGCTCGGGCGTAGCGCTGCGCCTCGTGAACTTCGCCGTATCAATAGTCGGGCGCGGCCCGGGCATGCTGCCGCTGGTGGCCATTGCGGTGGCCATGTTCCTCGGGGGCATCTCGGGCTCGGGCCCGGCCAACGCCGCCGCCGTGGGGGGCGTGATGATCGCCGCCATGTCGCGCGCGGGCTACCCGCCCTCGTTCTCGGCCAGCGTGGTCGGCGCGGCAGCGGCCACCGACATCCTGATCCCGCCCTCGGTCGCGTTCATCATCTACTCGGTGCTGGTGCCGGGCGCTTCGGTACCGGCGCTGTTCGCAGCCGGCATGATCCCCGGCATCCTGGCCGGTATCGCACTCATCGTGCCGGCCGTGTGGATGGCCCGCAAGCACAAGATGGGCGCGCTGGAGGCCACCATGCCCCGCCCCCCGTTCTGGAAGAGCCTGCGCGAGGCCACCTGGGGCCTGGCCGCACCGGTGCTGATCCTGGGCGGCATGCGCGCCGGCTGGTTCACGCCCACAGAAGCCGCCGTGGTGGCCGTGTTCTACGGCCTGTTCGTGGGCATGGTGATCCACCGCACGATCAAGGTGCGCGACCTGTTCCCCATCCTGCGCGAGTCGGGCGAGCTGTCGGCGGTGATCCTCATCGTGGTGTCGCTGGCGGGCATCTTTGCATATTCGCTGTCCACGCTGGGCGTGATCGACCCGGTGGCCAACGCCATCGTGAACTCGGGCCTGGGCGAGTACGGCGTGCTGGCGCTGCTCATCGTGCTGCTGATCACCGTGGGCATGTTCCTCGACGGCATTTCGATCTTCTTGATCTTCGTGCCGCTGCTCTTGCCCATCATGCAGTTCTACAAGTGGGACCCGGTCTGGTTCGGCGTGATCCTGACCCTGAAGGTGGCCCTGGGCCAGTTCACCCCGCCGCTGGCGGTGAACCTCATGGTCTCGTGCCGCATCGCGGGCGTGCGCATGGAGTCGACCGTGCGCTGGGTGGGCTGGATGCTGCTCGCCATGTTCCTCGTGATGGTGCTGGTGATCGCCTTCCCGCAGCTGGCGCTGTGGCTGCCCGCCAAGCTGGGCTACTGACCGACTGACCGCCGTACCGACGCATTGCATTGACTGACTGACTGACGCATTGACCCATCGATTTCTACAAGGAGACTGACACCATGAAACTGCGCACCTTCCTGACCTCGGCCGTGGCCGCCGCAGCGGCCCTGGCCTTCACGGCCCCTGCCGCCATCGCACAGACCGCCTACAAGAGCGAGTACCGCATGTCGCTGGTGCTGGGCACCGCCTTCCCCTGGGGCAAGGGCGGCGAACTGTGGGCCAACAAGGTTCGCGAGCGCACCAGCGGCCGCATCAACATCAAGCTGTACCCCGGCGTCTCGCTGATCCAGGGCGACCAGACGCGCGAATTCTCCGCACTGCGCCAGGGCGTGATCGACATGGCCGTGGGCTCCACCATCAACTGGTCGCCCCAGGTCAAGCAACTGAACCTGTTCTCGCTGCCCTTCCTGTTCCCCGACTACGCGGCGGTGGACGCGGTGACGCAGGGCGACGTGGGCAAGCAGATCTTCGCCACGCTGGACAAGGCCAGCGTGGTGCCGCTCGCCTGGGGCGAGAACGGCTACCGCGAAATCTCCAACTCCAAGAAGGCCATCAAGACGCCCGAGGACCTCAAGGGCCTGAAGATCCGCGTGGTGGGCTCGCCCCTGTTCCTGGACACCTTCACCGCGCTGGGCGCCAACCCCACGCAAATGAGCTGGGCCGACGCACAGCCCGCCTTTGCCAGCGGCGCCGTGGACGGCCAGGAGAACCCCATCGCCGTCTACATGGCCGCCAAGCTGCACACCGTGGCGCAAAAGCACGTGACGATGTGGGGCTACGTGAACGACCCGCTGATCTTCGTGGTCAACAAGGACATCTGGGCCTCCTGGACCCCTGCCGACCGCGAAATCGTCAAGCAGGCCGCCATCGACGCCGGCAAGGAAGAGATCGCCATCGCACGCAAGGGCATGGTCGAGGCCGACAAGCCCCTGCTCAAGGACATCGCCGCCAACGGCGTGACCGTGACGCAACTGTCCCCCGCCGAGCGCGTAGCTTTCGTGAAGGTCACACGCCCGGTGTACGACAAGTGGAGGGGCCAGATCGGCGCCGACCTGGTGACGTCGGCCGAGAAGGCGATTGCGGCGCGCAAGTAAGCTGACGCTATCAAAAAAGGAGCTGCTGGCGCTTGTCTATCAAGCGGTAGCAGCTCTTTTTTCGTGTGTCACAGGTTGGGGGCTTTGGGTGGAGGGTGTTTCACCGCGTTCTTCGCCAGCTTGCGCTCCACCGCAGCGTGCAGGTCCACGCCCGCGTGGTCGGCGATCTGCAGCAGGTACAGCAGCACGTCGGCCACCTCGTCGGCGATGGGCTCAGTGAGCGCCGGGTCGTCGCGCGCGGCCAGGGACTGCTCGGGCGTCATCCACTGGAAGATCTCGGCCAGCTCGGCCGCCTCCACCATCAGCGCCATCGACAGGTTCTTGGGTGTGTGGAACGGCTGCCAGTTGCGCTCGGCAGCGAACTCTCGCAACCGGGTTTGCAGGGCTTTCAGGTCCATGGTGCTTCTCTCTTCCAGCTCATTGGCTGACTTTTCATCGCCATCAAGGCTGGCTGCATCTGCTGCTGATTGCTCGTCCTCATGCAGCACCATCCGCAGCCGCCACCGATGCCGCGATGTCCGCCATGGACCGAAACAGCACCAGCGGGTCGTCGCGTGAAGCGATGAAGCCCCGCCGCGTCCAGAATGCGGCGGCACCCTCATCCACAGCGTGAACGACCAGAGCACGGCCACCGATGAGCTGGGCCGCTGCCACGCTGCGCTGCAAGGCATGCTTGACCAAGCCTGTACCCACGCCCTGCCCGGCCCAGCGGCTGTCGGTGGCCAGTTGCCCCAATAGCAGGCAGGGCACCGGATCGGGCGGCTGGCCGGTGCGGACGGAGCGCGGCAGTTGCACGGGCAGCACCGCCGTGGGCGACAGGCCGTAGAAACCCACCACGCGGCCCTGCACATGCACGACGACCACGGCCGTGAAGCCCTTTTGCTGGTTGGACAGCGCGCGGGTGTGCAGCCACCGGTCGAGCGCGGGGTGGCCGCACGAGAACGACGACACCTCGTGCTGGGCCGTCAGGGCCTGCGGCCCTTCGATCTTCACAGGGTGCGTTCCCAGGGCGCGGTGCGCTGCAGCGTCTGCACCATCTCCGGCACGGGCGTACCGGGCTCGGCGAGCACGGACAGAAAGGCCTCGAAGCCCTCGGGACTCATGCGGATGGGCAGGGCTTCGAGCAACGCTTCTTCCGCAGCCCGCACGGCGGCATCGCGCATGAACTCGGTGCGCGACCGACCGCGCAGCGCGGCGGCGCGGTCGATGATGGCCAGGTCGCCGGTGGCCAGGCGCAACGACAGGGGATGAACGGTGAGGGCAGTCATGCGCACATTGTAGCCATGTAGCGCAAATAGCACTACACGGAAAAACGCGCCTACGACCCCTTCACCGCGACGCCCAGTTCACCAGCCACCGCTCTAGTTGCCCAGGTGCATGGTGAATCACGGCCAGATATCCATCTGGCCGTAATTCAGATCGGCGACACCGGCGCCTCGCCCGCCAGGTGCCGGCGCGCGTTCTCCAGGAAGCGGTCCACCGACGCCTGCACCGCCTCGGGCGACCAGCCGGCGACGTGGGGGGTGAGCACCACGGTGTCCAGGCCGGTCAGTTCGGCCGGCGGCGCAGGCTCGCTCTCGTACACGTCCAGGCCCGCGCCTGCGATGGTGCCATCGCGCAGCGCCTGAGCCAGCGCGGCGGTGTCGATGACGCTGCCGCGCGCGATGTTGACCACATGGCCGCCCGGGCCCAAAGCCCGCAGCACCTGCGCATCGACCAGATGCTGCGTGCCCGCGCCGCCGGGCGTGGCCACGATCAGAAAATCCGCCCACCCGGCGAGCGCCGCCACGTCGGCGAAGTAACGGTAGGCCACATCGCTGCGCGCACTGCGGTTGTGGTAGCCCACCTCCATCTCGAAGCCCAGCGCGCGCTGGGCGATCTTCTTGCCGATGGTGCCCAGGCCGATGATGCCCAGCCGCTTGTGCGACACGTTGGGCGGCAGCGGCAGCGCCGTGCGCCACACGCCCTGGCGCGTGAGGCCGTCCAGCCTGGGGATGCCACGCACGGTGGCGATCAGCAGCCCGAACGCATGGTCGGCCACGCAGTCGTCATTGGTGCCCGCGCCGTTGGCCACCACGATGCCACGCGCCTTGGCATGCGCCACCGCGATGTTCTCGTAGCCCGCGCCCAGCGCGCAGATCAGCGACACCTGCGGCAGCGCATCGATCTGCGCCGCGGACAGGCCCGTGGCGCCGATGGTCAGCACCACCGCGATGCGCGCGCCATGCCCGGCTATCGCCGCCGCAGCCTGCGCCGCGTCGGGCGCATAGATCACCTCGAACGACTGCGCCATCTGGGCGCGGTGTTCTTCGGACAGGAACATGAGGGCAAGCAGGACAGGTTTCATGGGAGCGGAAGGAACAGGATGAACGAGGAACCGAAAACAACGGAACAAAACAAGGGACGCCACAGAGGCAGGCAACGTCAGTCACCCCACCGACGCATGCAACAAGCACGGCCCCACCAGCGCCACCGTGGAACCGGCTCTGCCGGGCCACCGGTGGCGTCCCCCTCAGGGGGATAGCGCGAAGCGCTTCAGGGGGAGCTCTCATTCTGCAGTGCCCACATGCTCGAATACCGCCCGCGCTGCGACAGCAGCTGCGCATGCGTGCCGCGCTCGATGATGCGGCCCGACTCCATGACCAGGATCTCGTGCGCGTCCACCACGGTGGACAGGCGGTGCGCGATCACCAGCGTGGTCTTGTTCTGCGCCACGCTCTGCAGCTCGGCCTGGATGGCGCGCTCGTTGGCCGAGTCCAGCGCCGAGGTGGCCTCGTCGAAGATGAGGATGGGCGGGTTCTTGAGCAGCGTGCGCGCGATGGCCACGCGCTGCTTTTCGCCACCCGACAGCTTGAGCCCGCGCTCGCCCACCATGGTGCCGTAGCCCTTGGGCGCGCTGGCGATGAAGTCGTGGATGCGCGCCGAGCGGGCCGCGGCCTCGACCTCGTCCTGCGTGGCGCCCGGGCGGCCGTAGGCGATGTTGTAAGCCACGGTGTCGTTGAAGAGCACGGTGTCCTGCGGCACGATGCCGATGGCCTGGCGCACGCTGGCCTGTGTCACGCCGCGGATCTCCTGGCCGGCGATGGTGATGCGGCCCTGCTGGATGTCATAGAAGCGGAACAGCAGCCGCGCCAGCGTGCTCTTGCCCGAGCCCGACGGCCCCACCACCGCCACCGTCTTGCCGGCCGGGATCTCGAAACTCACGCCGTGCAGGATGGTGCGGCCGCCCTGGGGGTCGTAGGCGAAGTGCACGTCCTCGAAGCGCACCGTGGGCTGGTCCAGCCCTGCCAGGGGCTGCGCGCCGGGGGCATCGGCCACCTCGCGCTCGCGGTCGAGCAAGGTGAACATCTTGTCCAGGTCGGTCAGGTTCTGCTTGATCTCGCGGTAGATCACGCCCAGGAAGTTGAGCGGGATGTACAGCTGGATCATGTAGGCGTTGACCATGACCAGGTCGCCCAGCGTCATGGTGCCCGCCGCCACGCCCTGCGTGGCACGCCACAGCATGGCCACCAGGCCCACCGCGATGATGAGCTGCTGGCCGGTGTTGAGCAGCGACAGCGTGAACTGCGCCTTGATGCGCGATCGGCGGTAGCGGTCCAGGCTCTCGTCGTAGCGCCGCGCCTCGAAGCCCTCGTTGTTGAAGTACTTGACCGTCTCGTAGTTCAGCAGCGAATCCACCGCCTTGGTGTGTGCGGCCGAATCGAGCTCGTTGGCCTCGCGCCGGTACTTGGTACGCCATTCGGTCACCGTCACGGTGAACAGGATGTACAGGCCCAGCGCGCACAGCGTGATCCACGCGAACCAGGCGTCGAACTTCACGGCCAGGATGGTGAGCACCAGCACCACCTCGATCAGCGTGGGCACGATGCTGTAGAGCGAGTACGAGATCAGCGACTCGATGCCCTTCACGCCGCGCTCGATGTCGCGCGTCATGCCACCGGTCTGCCGCTCCAGATGAAAGCGCAGGCTCAGCGCATGCAGGTGCTCGAACGTGGCCAGCGCAATGCTGCGCGTGGCGCCCTGCGTGGCGCGCGAGAACACCAGTTCGCGCAGCTCGGTGAACAGCGAGGTGGACAGGCGCAGCAGCCCGTAGGCCACCAGCAGGCCCACCGGCACCACCAGCACCGCCGTGGGGTCGCCGGGCTTGATGCTCATCGCATCGACCAAGTTCTTGAGCAACAGCGGCACGCTCACGTTGGCCACCTTGGCCCCCACCATGAACAGCAGGGCCGCGAGCACGCGCCACTTGTACTGCCACAGGTAGGGGAACAGGCGGGAGAGCGTGGACCAGTCGGACTGCGTGGAGGCCGCCGCGGCGGCGCCCGGGGGCGTGGGGAGGGGGGAGGTGGATTCGCCGGTGCGGCGCATGGGGGACAATTCCGGTTGTTTTTTTATCTACCCGGGATTTTGCCCATGTCTGCCATCTTCAGCCCACCACCCGCCGCATTGCCCACAGACAAGGAGCTGGTGCTCAAGGTCATCCCCATGCCCGCGGACTGCAACGCCAACGGCGACATCTTCGGCGGCTGGGTGATGGCGCAGGTGGATCTGGCGGGCTCCGTGCTGCCCGCGCGCTACGTGCAGGGCCGCATGGCCACGGTGGCGGTCAACGAATTCATCTTCAAGCAGCCCGTGCGGGTGGGCGACATCCTGTCGTTCTGCTCGGCCATCACGCGCGTGGGTAACACCTCGATCACGGTCGAGGTGGAGGTGTACGCCGAGCGTTTTGCCGAACAGGGCCGGTATGTGAAGGTGACCGAGGCCCGCCTGACCTACGTGGCCATCGACGAACAAGGCCGCCCGCGGTCCGTGCCCAAGCTCACGCAGCCGCCTGCGGCAGCGGAGCAATAGCCACACGGATGCTACTGGGGCAGCGCTGGGTCATCGCAGCGCTGGGGCACCACCGGGGCCGGCACCTGGCAACCCTGCGCATCGGGCCCCCAGGCGCGCGGCGCAGGGGCACAGGCGCCAATCAAAAAGCACCCGTTGCGATGAACGCCAGCCCATTGGCTGGGCCATCGCGGGTGCCTGGATGGGTGGTTGCCTTGCGGGGTGGAATGCCGCCAAGGCGGCGCGGCGATCAGGCCGCCATGGCAGTGGGCTCAGCCCGCAGGGGCGCGGATGCGGTGCGCTGCGCGCTCGACGACGATGATGCGCCGCTGGCAAAACCGGCTTCGATCTCGCCCGCCAGCTGGCCGCCCTCTTCCACCACGAGCTTGCCGTAGCGGATCTTGCCGTTGACCTTGCCCGTGCTGTAGATCACGAGCTTCTGGCGCACGGTCAGCGTGCCGTTGAACTCGCCATGGATCTCGGCGATGTCGATCTCGGCCGAGCCGCGAAAGGCGCCGTTCTCGGAGATCTGGATCACGCGCGAATCCATGGTGGCCTCGACCGTGCCTTCGACCACGAGCGTGTCGCAATCGGTGATCTCCACGCCCTTGAGCTTGATGTTGGGGCCCACCGTGAGCTTGCTGCCCGTGGTGTCGGTGGGCGACTTGGCCGCAGAGCCCGACAGCGCCTGCGCATTGAGCCCGCTGGTCGCCGCCGTGCCCGTCAGGCCGGCGGAGGTGGAGGGGGTCGGTGTGGAAGTGGTGGCGCTGTGGCGGGGTTGGAACGATTCGGGTTCACGCTTGCCAAAGAAGGGGTTTTGCACGGCCATCAGATCTCCTTGAAAAGAAGTCATCGTAGGGACCGTGTGTAGGGAAAGATGCCTTCGTTACGCAAGAACGGTAACCAAACGGTTCTCTCGTTGCATGCACTTGCAAGGCTTGCGGGATCACACATTCGGCGGTGAACGCTGCGCCGGGTTGAACTTTAGGCATTGCAGCGCTGGAGCCAAGCCACCCGATCGCGCCCTCCCCCTGCTGGCGAGCGCGCAGCCCGCTACGACACGATGTACGCAGCCGCTCCCGCCGACATGATCTCGCCGTCCGGCCCCAGGAATTCCATGCGGGTGCTGGCCACGCGCGAGCCCAGGCGCAGCACGTTGGCGCGCAGCTCGAAATGGCTGCCGATGCCCGGGCGCAGGTAGTCGATGCGCAGGTCGATGGTGCCCAGCTTGGCAAAGCGGTGCAGGCGCTGCTCCGGCGGCTCGTCCATGTGCTTGGCACCGATGGCGGCCATCACGGCCAGGCCGCCCATCGCATCCAGGCCCGCACTGATCACGCCGCCGTGGATGCGGTTGTACGCGTAGTGCCCCACCAGCTCGGGCTTCATGTCGATGCGGCCGGTCACGCCGTCGGGCCTGAGGCTCGTGACCTTCAGGCCCAGCACCTGGTTGAACACGATCTTCTCTTCGAAGATGGCCTTGAGCCCGGTGATGAACTCAGGCTCGAACGCCCGCGGCTCGGCGGCAGAGGGCGTGTTGTGGTTGGTCTTGCTCATGCGGTTCCTGTTCGGCTCCTGTGCGGTGGCGCCAGCGCTTCGTGAAGAGGCCTGCACCGTGGATGCTACTATTTTTATAGCTTCCAGCGCTTGGTGATAAAGCGGTAGCGGCTATTTTTCCTTAAAACTCTCTCTGCGGTACGCCCGCCCCGGTCCTGCAGCGATCGAGCAGGACGGATCGCAACGTCGCGCGCAGCTGAGCGAAGCCGCTTCATGTCACCCACGCGACACGGCACGCCATGAGCGCGCGAGCGATCCCGAGGCCCGCGCCGGTGCGCCACCAGGCCACCCAAGCCTCTCCAGGCCGTCTGCATGGCGCCTGCAGCGCGCCCCGACGCGACCAACACCGCTGACACGCCCGATACCGCGATGGGTGCCCGCCCCGGCAACCCGAGCCCGCCTAGGCCGCAACCCTTATTGCGCCGTGCACCGGGCTGCGTCAATATGCGCCGCGGCCCCCCGCACTCCATGCCCCTGAACGCGCCATCAGGGTTAGCCCCGAGTGCGGTGCGCCCGCAGCACGTGCACCATTATTTATGCAAAGCAATCGCTTTGTATAAATATCTGCCAAGGCCCACGCAGACCAGGACGGACACACCGCATGTCCAAGGCCCTGCGCGTTGCCCCCGTCCGATCTGCGTCAGTCCTCTTCGGGAGAGCCCGTGTGCAATTCGTGCAACTGTTGATCAGTGGTGTCTCCCAGGGGTGCATCTACGGGCTGATCGCGCTGGGCTTCGTGCTGATCTACAAGGCCACCGAAACCGTGAGCTTCGCGCAGGGCGAACTCATGATGCTGGGCGCGTTCTGCGGACTGGCGCTCATGACGGTGCTGGGCTTTCCGTTCTGGGTGGCGGTGATCGCGAGCATCCTGGCCATGGGCCTTTTCGGCACCGTACTCGAGCGCGCCGTCATCCGCCCCATCCTCGGCCAGCCCGCGTTCTCCATCGTCATGCTCACCATCGGCATCGGCTATGTGCTTCGCGGCCTGGTGACGATGATCCCCAACATCGGCACCGAGACCCACACGCTGCCCGTGCCCTACAAGGACATGTCGCTGCGGGTGGGGGCGCTGGTGCTCAACGCCGAGCAACTGGTGGTCATCGGCGCCACCGCCGTGCTGTGCCTGCTGCTGTTCGCGATGTTCCGCTACAGCAAGCTGGGCATTGCGATGCAGGCCTCGTCGCAGAACCAGTTGGCGGCCTACTACATGGGCATCCCCGTGCAGAGGCTCAACGGGCTGGCCTGGGGCCTGGCCGCCGCCGTGGCCGCGGTGGCGGGGCTGCTGCTAGCGCCCATCACCTTCGTGCACGCCAACATGGGGATGATCGGCCTCAAGGCCTTTCCGGCGGCCGTGGTGGGCGGCTTCGGCAGCCTGCCGGGCGCCATCGTGGGAGGGCTGGTCATCGGTATCGTCGAATCGCTGTCGGGCTTCTACCTGCCCGACGGCTTCAAGGACACGGCCGCGTACATCGTGGTGCTGATCATGCTGATGGTCAAACCCAACGGTCTGTTCGGCGAAAAATTGAGAAAGAAAGTCTGACACCATGCGCTTTCTTTTCAAGACCTCCTACGAACAAGGCCTGCGCCTGGCAAAACATGGCGGGCATGTCTTCTGGTACAGCCTGCTGGCCGTGGCGCTGGTCGCAGCTCCCTGGGTGGCCCCCGAGTACTGGCTGGCGCAGCTCACCTTCGTGCTGATCTACGCCATCGTGGGCCTGGGGCTCATGCTGCTGGCGGGGTTCACGGGGCTGTTCTCGCTGGGGCATGCGGCCTTCCTCGGCGTGGGGGCGTACACGCAGGCGGTGCTCACGGGCATGGGCTGGCCGTTCGCGCTGTCGCTGGCCTGCGCGGCGGGGCTGTCGGCCGCCGTGGGCGTGGTGGTGGGCCTGCCCGCGCTGCGCGTCAAGGGCATCTACCTGGGCATGGCCACGCTGTCGTTCGGGTTCATCGTCGAAGAGGTGTTCGCGCGGTGGGAATCGGTGACGGGCGGCAACTCCGGCAAGCACCTGGTGCCGCCCGAAATCTGGGGATTCAAGTTCGAATCCACCGAGTCGTTCTACTTTCTGTGTCTCGTGATTGCCGTGGTCAGCACGCTGGCCATCCTGAACCTGCTGCGGTCCTCCACGGGCCGGGCCTTCGTCGCGATCCGCGATTCGGAAATATCGGCGCAGAGCATGGGCATCCACCTGGCGCGGTACAAGACGCTGTCGTTTTCCATCTCGGCGGCCCTCGCCGGCATCGGCGGTGCGCTCTATGCGCACAAGCTGCAGTTCATCTCGCCCGACCAGTTCAACATCCTGCAGTCCATCGACCTGCTGCTGATGATCGTGATCGGTGGGCTCGGGTCGGTGCATGGCGCGTTCCTCGGGGCCATCTTCCTCATCACCATGCCCCAGATGATTTCGCTCAGCAAGGACTGGCTGCCCGCCGCCATCGGCCAGGCGCCTGGGCTGCAGGCCGTGGTTTACGGCGCGGTGCTGATCGCGTTCGTGCTGTTCGAGCCCATGGGCCTGTACGGCCGCTGGCTCAAGGTGCGCACCTGGCTGCAGATGTTCCCGTTCTACCGCAGGGGGATGTTCAAGCGGCAGAAGTCCTTCCAAAAATCGGACAGGCTGAAATGAACGACGACATCCTGCTCACCGCCCAGAACCTCAGCGTGCGCTTTGGCGGCGTGCTGGCGGTCAACAACGTGAGCTTCGACGTGCGCCGGGGCGAGGTGTTCACCCTCATCGGCCCCAATGGCGCCGGCAAGACCACGGTGTTCAACCTCATCAGCCGCATCTACACGCCCACCACCGGCACCATCGCGTACGCGGGCCCGGGCGGTGCCATGCTGCCTTTGACTGACCAGCCGCCGCACAAGGTGGCGGGCCTGGGCATCGCCCGCACCTTCCAGAACATCGAGCTGTTCGAGCATGCGAGCGTGCTGCACAACCTGCTGATCGGTCGCCACACGCGCCGCGAGACCGGCGTGTGGGCAGAGATGTTCTTCACCCGCAAGGTGCGCGACGCCGAGGTGCGAGCCCGCGAGAAGGCCGAGCAGGTCATCGACTTTCTCGACCTGCAGCACTACCGCGACACGCTGGTGGCCGGCCTGCCGTACGGCGTGCGCAAGGTGGTGGAGCTGGCGCGCGCGCTGTGCACCGAGCCCCAGCTGCTGCTGCTCGACGAGCCCTCGTCGGGCCTGAACGTGGAGGAGACCGACGACATGGCTTTTTGGATCCAGGACATCCAGCACGAGCTCGGCATCACCGTGCTGATGGTGGAACACGACATGTCGCTGGTCTCCAAGGTGTCCGACCGCGTGCTGGCCATGAACCAGGGCGAAGTGGTGGCGATGGGCACGCCGCGCGAGGTGCAGTCGCACCCCGGCGTCATCGAGGCCTACCTCGGCACCATCGACGACGTGAGCAACCTGCGCCGCCCGGCCGGTTCCAGCCAGGGGGTGCGGGCATGAGCGCCGTTCTCGCCGTCGACAACGCTGGCACCGCGGCCGTGGCCGACCCCCAACCCCTGCTGAAATTGCAGAACGTGGAGAGCGCCTACGGCCCCATCAAGGCCATCCGCGGCGTGAGCCTGCAGGTGCGGCGCGGGGAGATCGCGGCCGTGCTGGGCAGCAACGGCGCGGGCAAGACCACCATCTTGAAGACCATCAGCGGCATCATCGACCCGCGCAAGGGCACCATCGAATTCCAGGGCCAGGACATCACCGCGCGCGACCCCGCGGCCATCGTGCGCCGCGGCCTCATGCACGTGCCCGAGGGGCGCGAGGTGTTTGCACTGCTGTCGGTGCGCGACAACCTGCTCATGGGCGCCTACACCCGCAGCGACACCGATGCCGTCGCGCGCGACATCGAAACGGTGTACGGCTACTTCCCCATCCTCAAGGAGCGCGCCGCGCAGGACGCTGGCCTGCTGTCGGGCGGGCAGCAGCAGATGCTGGCCATCTCGCGCGCGCTGATGGCCAACCCCGAGCTCATCCTGCTCGACGAGCCCAGCCTGGGCCTGTCGCCCAAGCTCACCAAGGAAATCTTCGAGATCGTGGTGCGCATCAACCGCGAGCGCGGCACCACCATCTTGCTGGTGGAGCAGAACGCCAACATGGCGCTCAACGCCTCGGACTACGGCTACGTGCTGGAGAACGGCCGCATCGTGATGGAAGACAGCTGCGAACGCCTGCGCGAGAAGGACGACATCAAGGAGTTCTACCTGGGCATGAAGGACGAAGGCGTGCGGGGCGAGCGGCGGTGGAAGAAGAAAAAAACCTGGAGATAAGTCCACATGTCGAATCTCTGGGACCTCGATCACATCCAGCCCGCCGGCACCGACGTGCTGGCCGGCAGCACCATCTCCGCCATGTTCTGGAATGCGGTGGCATTGCGCGGCCCGGCTGTGTGGATGCGGCAAAAAGAGCTGGGCATCTGGAAGAGCTGGACCTGGGACCAGACCGCCGAGGCCGTGCGCGAGATCGCGGGCGGCCTCATGGCGCTGGGCTTTGCGCGCGGCGACTGCGCGTCCATCCTGTCGAACACCAACATCGAATGGGTGCTGGCCGACCTGGCCGTGCTCAGCTGCGGCGGCGTCTCCAACGGCATCTACCCCACCGACGCCGCGGCGCAGGTGCACTACCTGAGCGAAGACTCCGCCACCACCGTGCTGTTTGTCGAAAACGACGAGCAGCTCGACAAGGCGCTGGAGGTGCGTGCGGGCCTGCCGCTGCTGCGCAGGATCATCGTGTTCGACATGGAAGGCCTGCGCGGGCTGCAGGACCCTGGCGTCATCAGCCTGCAGGCACTGCGCGACCTGGGCCGCGCCTGGAACCAGCAGAACCCAGACGCGCTCATGCGCCGCGTGCAGGCCTGCCAGCCCGAGGACGTGGCCATCCTCGTCTACACCTCGGGCACCACCGGCAAGCCCAAGGGCGCCATGCACACGCACGCCGCGCTGGCCTACACCGTTCGCGGCTACAACACGCTGATCTCGCGCACGGACCAGGACGAGGCCATGTGCTTCCTGCCGCTGTGCCACATCGCCGAGCGCATGGGGGGCGAGTACTTCTCGCTGTACACCGGCTCGCGCCTGAACTTCGTCGAGAACCCCGACACCGTGCCCGAGAACGTGCGCGAGATCGCACCCACCGTGTTCACCGCCGTGCCGCGGGTGTGGGAGAAGTTCTATTCGGGCGTGATGATCGCGCTCAAGGAATCCACCGCGCTGCAGCAGGCGGCGTATGCGTGGTCCATCGGCGTGGGCACGCGCATTGCCGATCTGGTGCTGGCCGGCCAGCCCGTGGGCGGGCTGCTGAAGGCGCAGTTCCAGCTGGCGCGCTGGCTGGCGCTGAACAACGTGCGCAAGCTCATCGGCATCCATCGCGCGCGTTTTCTGGTCACGGGGGCGGCCCCCATCTCGCCCGAACTGGTGAAGTGGTACCTCGCCCTGGGCGTGCCCATGCTGGAGGTATGGGGCATGACGGAGACCTGCGGCGCGGCCACCGGCGTGCCGGCCAGCCGCATCAAGCCCGGCTCCATCGGCCCTGCGGCGGCCTACAACGAGGTGCGCATCGACCCCGCCACCGGCGAGATCCTGGTGCGCGGCCCCAACGTGTTCAAGGGTTATCTCAACCTGCCCGAGAAGACGGCCGAGACCATCGACGCCGACGGCTGGCTGCACACGGGCGACGTAGGCACCATCGATGCCGACGGCTACCTGCGCATCACCGACCGCATGAAGGACATCATCATCACGGCCGGTGGCAAGAACATCACGCCCAGCGAGCTGGAGAACGAGCTCAAGTTCAGCCCCTACGTGACGGACGCGGTGGTCATCGGCGACAAGCTGCCCTACCTCACGGTGATCATCATGATCGACCAGGAGAACGTGGAGAAGTTTGCGCAGGACAACGACGTGCCGTTCTCCAACTACGCCAGCCTGACCCGCGCGCGCGAGGTGCAGGACCTGATCCAGGCCGAGATCGACCGCGTGAACACGCAGTTCGCCCGCGTGGAGCAGATCAAGAAGTTCTTCCTGCTCGACACCCAGCTCACGGCCGAGGACGAAGAACTGACGCCCACCATGAAGCTCAAGCGCAAGCTGGTGCAGCAGAAGTACGCGGCGCAGATCGAGGCGATGTACC
This sequence comes from Acidovorax sp. Leaf191, assembly GCF_001424425.1. GTDB lineage: Bacteria > Pseudomonadota > Gammaproteobacteria > Burkholderiales > Burkholderiaceae_C > Acidovorax. Next base: position 22,722 of record NZ_LMPT01000012.1, on the reverse strand, counting down.
GGTAGGGGCGGCCTTCGACAGGCTCAGGCTGAAAGGGTGGGGGTTGCGGGTTGGTGCATTGAGCCCGAAGACCTTGCAATCCCCCCACCGTTCGGGCTGAGCTTGTCGAAGCCTGGGCCCATTGCGCAGCGGCCCCCCGGCCTCCGGGCCTTCGACAAGCTCAGGCGGAACGGGACATGTGGGAGGCATCGGGAATGCGGCGGTGCGCTTGCGAGCACACCCCCGACCGTTCGGGCTGAGCCTGTCGAAGCCAGGGCGCACCGCCACCCAGGCCCGCCGCAGATAGGGAAAGTGCTGGTGCCCCACCCCGGGCATCGTTCTATAACGAGCGATCGTGTTCGATCCAACCGAAGGAGACGTGCCATGAAACTTCATCCCATCGCAGCCCTGGCTGCCATGGCCCTGGCTGCAGGCGCCGCGCATGCACAGGCCACCCAGGGCGTGAGCAAGGACACCATCACGCTGGGCTCCATCCAGGATCTGTCGGGCCCGCTGGCGGGCTTTGGCAAGCAGGTGCGGCTGGGCATGATGCTGCGCGTGGACGAGGCCAACGAGCAAGGCGGCGTGAACGGCCGCAAGCTCGACCTCAAGGTGGAGGACTCGGGCTATGACCCCAAGAAAGCCGTGCTGGCCGCGCAAAAGCTTGTCAACCAGGACAAGATCTTCATGATGATCGCGCACATCGGCACCGCGCAGAACCTGGCCGCCATGCCGGTGCAGTTCAGCAAGAACGTGATCAACTTCTTCCCGGTGACGGCCGCGCGCGAAATGTACGAGCCCTTCCACAAGCTCAAGTACTCGTTCGCCGCCACCTACTACGACCAGATCCGCCTGGCCGCGCCCAAGCTCATCAAGGAGAAAGACGCCAAGAAGGTCTGCACCATCTACCAGGACGATGAGTTCGGCCTGGAGGTGATGCGCGGCGGCGAGGCGGCGCTCAAGTCCATCGGCATGGAGTTCGCCGAGAAGACCTCGTACAAGCGCGGCGCCACCGACTTCTCGTCCCAGGTCGCCAAGATGAAGTCGTCGGGCTGCGACTTCGTGATTCTGGGCACCATCATCCGCGAGACCATCGGCACCATCGGCGAGTCGCGCAAGACGGGCTTCAACCCCACCTTCCTCGGCTCGAGCGCCGCCTACACCGACCTCATCCACAAGCTGGGCGGCAAGCCCATGGACGGCCTGTACGCCACCATGACGGTGCAGCACCCCTACCTGGACGAAGCCAGCCAGCCCATCCGCTTCTGGGCCAACAAGTACAAGACCAAGTTCAACGAAGACCCCACCGTGTTCTCGGTGTATGGCTACGGCGCGGTGGACGCGTTCATCAAGGCCGCGCAAAAGGCAGGCACGGGCCTCACCACCGACAGCTTCATCAAGGCCATGGACACCATGGTCATCCCGCCCGACATGTTCGGCAGCGCCGAGGCCACCTACGGCCCGCAAAAGCGCCTGGGCAGCGACCTGTCGCGCCTGTCGCAGATCACCGACGGCAAGTGGAAAGTGGTGTCGGACTATGTGAAGTAGGCGCGCGCCGGCTCTGCCGCCCCAAAGCCGCCCCCCCCGGGCGGCTTTTTCATTCGGGGGTGCGCTGGGGCTTGGACAGTGGCAGAATTTAACCAAGCAGTAACTTTGCAAAAATAGGATCGCCGCCATGATCGACCGCACCCTTTTCCAGAGCGACCACCTGGCGTTTGCCGACAGCTTCCGCCGCTTCATCGACAGGGAAGTGGTGCCCCACCACGCTGCCTGGGAAGACCAGGGCTACGTGGCGCGCGAGGTGTGGAGCCAGGCGGGCGCCAACGGCTTTCTGTGCATGAGCCTGCCCGAGGAATACGGCGGCGCCGGGGCCGACAAGCTCTATTCGGTGGCGCAGATGGAAGAGCTGGCGCGCGCCGGCACCACCGGCATCGGCTTCGGGCTGCACAGCGAGATCGTCGCGCCGTACATCCTGCACTACGGCACCGAAGCACAAAAGCGCCGCTACCTGCCGCTCATGGCCAGCGGCGCGGTGGTGGGCGCCATCGCCATGAGCGAGCCCGCCGCCGGCAGCGACCTGCAGGGCATCAAGACCACAGCGCTAAAGAGCGCCGATGGATCGCACTATGTGCTCAACGGCAGCAAGACCTTCATCACCAACGGCTGGCACGCCGACCTGGTGATCGTGGTCGCCAAGACCGACCCGGCGGCCGGGGCCAAGGGCACCAGCCTCTTCCTGGTGGAGCGCGGCATGCCCGGCTTTGAAAAAGGCCAGCGCCTCAAGAAGATGGGCATGAAGGCGCAGGACACCTCCGAGCTGTTCTTCACCGACGTGAAGGTGCCCGCCGACAACCTGCTGGGCGGCCCCGCCATGGAAGGGCGTGGCTTCATCTGCCTGATGGAGCAGCTGCCGTGGGAGCGCCTGCAGATCGCCATCACCGCCGTGTCCGCCGCGCAGGCCGCCATCGACTGGACGGTGGACTATGTGAAGGACCGCAAGGTCTTCGGCCAGAGCGTGGCCTCATTCCAGAACACCCGCCACACCCTGGCCGAACTGCAGACTCAGGTGCAGGTGGCGCGCGTGTTCGTCGACAAATGCTGCGAGCTGATCACGCGCGACCAGCTCGACACCCAGACCGCCAGCATGGCCAAGTACTGGACCACCGACCTGCAGTGCAAGGTGATGGACGAATGCGTGCAGCTCTTCGGTGGCTACGGCTACATGTGGGAATACCCCATCACCCGCGCCTACGCCGATGCGCGCGTGCAGCGCATCTACGGCGGCACGAACGAGATCATGAAAGAGGTGATTGCGCGTGCCATGGGCCTGGGCAAGTGACACAACGCGCAAGACAACGTGAACCCGCCCCGCACCGCCCTTGGCGCCCTCGGCCTCGCGTCCAGCCATCCCATGCTGGTCAGGCTGAGCTGGTCGACGCCCCGCGCGGCGCTCCGACCAGCGCAGCGTGATCGGCTGCTTGGGCTGGAGGGCCAATGGGTATCCGCACGCGCCGAACGCTCCTACAGGTACCAGGCGGCGCGTGCCTCTTCAGGACTGAGCGGCGCACCGGGGCGGCGGTCGGTCACGTTCAGCCACGCACGGACGCCCTGGCTGCCGCTCAGCGCACGCATCAGCAGCAAGCCAGCACCGATGCCCCGCACGGCGGCCGCAGTCCGCGACGGCGCCATGAACGCCGACACCGCCAGCGCGCTGGATGCGGCCAGCGCCACGTGGTGCTCGAGCGCAAAGCCCTCGCGCGTGTCGTCGTACTCGATAGCGCCACGGACCATGCGCTGCAAGGCGGAGGATGGATTTGATTTCATAGCCAGAAATTTAGATGACAACCCCACAAAGATAGTGCAAAAACCGCTGCACCCGCGTCAGAGAGCGTGCTGTCGTGGTGTGAGCGGCCCATGCGCCCCACGCACCAGCGTGTGCGAGGTGCAGGCCACCAACACCCGCTGTCACCCCTCAGCGATTCACCCATTGTGACGACCACCGGAGACCATTCATGACCGAAGCCTTTGTATTCGATGCGCTGCGCACCCCGCGCGGCAAGGGCAAGAAGGACGGCACCCTGCACGAGGTCAAGCCCATCGACCTGCTCACCGGCTTGCTGATCGAGCTGCAGGCACGCCACCGCTTCGACACGGCCGCGGTGGACGACGTGGTCATGGGCATCGTCTCGCCCGTGGGCGAGCAGGGCTCGGTGCTGCCCAAGGTGGCCGCCCTCAAGGCTGGGTGGGATTTTCGCTGTGCGGGCGTGCAGGTCAACCGCTTTTGCGCATCGGGCCTCGAAGCCGTGAATATGGCCGCGCAAAAAGTGCGCAGCGGCTGGGAAGACCTGGTGGTGGCCGGCGGCGTGGAGAGCATGAGCCGCGTGCCCATCGGCTCCGACGGCGGCGCCTGGGCGCAAGACCCTGCCACCAATTCGGAAACGCTGTTCGTGCCCCAGGGCATCGGCGCCGACCTGATCGCCACGCTGGACGGCTACACCCGCGCCGACGTGGACGCCTTCGCGCTCGAATCGCAGCGCCGCTCCACCGCGGCGCGTGCCGCGGGTTACTTCAAGCATTCCGTCGTGCCCGTGCGCGACTTCATCGGCCAGACCATCCTGGCGGAAGACGAATTCATCAAGCCCAAGACAACCCTCGAAGGCCTGGGTGCGCTCAAGGCCTCGTTCGAGCAACTGGGCGGCATGGGCTTCGACGCCGTGGCGCTGCAGCGCTACCCGCAGGTGGAGCGCATCCACCATGTGCACCACGCGGGCAACTCGTCCGGCATCGTGGACGGCGCCGCCGCCGTGCTGATCGGCAACGAGGCCGCCGCCAAGGCCCACGGCCTCACGCCGCGCGCGCGCATCGTGGCCACGGCGCTCAGCGGCGCCGACCCCACCATCATGCTCACCGGCCCCGTGCCCGCCGCCCGGAAAGCGCTGGCCCGTGCGGGCATGGCCATCGACCAGATCGATTTGTTCGAAGTGAACGAGGCGTTTGCCGCCGTGCCCATGCGCTTCATGCGCGAGCTGGGCGTGCCGCACGACAAGGTCAACGTGAACGGCGGCGCCATCGCCATGGGTCACCCGCTGGGCGCCACGGGGGCGATGATCCTCGGCACCCTGATCGACGAGCTGCACCGCCGGGGCCAGCGCTACGGCCTGGCCACGCTGTGCGTGGGCGGCGGCATGGGCATTGCCACCATCGTTGAACGCATTTGATTGACGGGCAGGAGACAAGAACATCATGCAAACCATCCGCTACGAACTCATCCCCGCCCAGGGCACCGAAGGCCAGGTCGCCGTCATCACCTTTGACGAAGCCAACTCCCCCGTCAACACCATGTGCCGCCAGTGGCAGCAAGAGCTGGGCGAGGTCACCGCCCAGGTGGTGGCAGACCGCGAGCGCCTGGGCGCCGCGCTCCAAGGCATCGTCCTTGCATCCGCCAAGACCAGCTTCTTTGCGGGCGCCGACCTCAAGGCCACGATGCGCCTGACACCCGCCGACGCGCCTGCCGCGTTCGGCGAGATCGAGCGCATGAAGGCGCACTTCCGCACGCTCGAAACACTGGGCATCCCCGTGGTGGCCTGCCTCAACGGCGCGGCGCTGGGCGGTGGGTGGGAGGTGGCCCTGGTCGCCCACTACCGCATCGCCGTGGCCGACCCCAAGATCCAGTTCGGCCTGCCCGAGGTCACGCTGGGCCTGATGCCCGGCGCCACCGGCGTGACCAAGATGACGCGCCTGCTGGGCCTGATGGGCGCGCAGCCCTACGTGCTGGAAGGCAAGCTCTTCAACCCTGCCGAGGCGCTGGACCTGCAACTGGTGCACGAGGTGGTGGCCACGCGCGAGCAACTGCTGCCCGCCGCCCTGGCCCACATCGCCACCCACCCGCACGCAGTGCAGCCGTGGGACGACAAGAATTACAAGATGCCCGGCGGCACACCCGCCAACCCCAAGATCGCCAGCGCCCTGACGGTGGCGCCCGCCATGCTCAAGAAGACCACGCGCGGCCGCTACCCTGCGCCCGAGGCGGCCCTCGCCGCCATGGTCGAAGGCGCGATGGTGGACTACGACACCGCCCTGCGCATCGAAAGCCGCTACCTCGCCCGCCTGATGACAGGCCCCGTGGCGCGCAACATGATCAACACGTTCTTCTTCGACATGAACGCGATCAAGAGCGGCAAGTCACGCCCGGGCTCGGTCCCACGCTACAAGCCACAAAAGGTCGGCATCCTGGGCGCCGGCATGATGGGCGCCGGCATCGCCTGGGCCCAGGCCAGCCGGGGCATCGCCACCGTGCTCAAGGACGTGAGCGCGGAAAAGGCCGAGGCCGGCAAGGCCTACAGCACCAAGCTCGCACAAGCCCGCGTGGACAAGGGCCGCATGACGGCCGAGGCGCAGCAGGCGCTGCTATCGCGCATCACGCCCACCGCCAGCGCAGCCGACCTGGCGGGTTGCGACCTCATCATCGAAGCCGTGTTCGAAAGCCGCGACCTCAAGGCCCGGGTCACGCGCGAGGCCGAGCCGCGGCTGGCACCCGGCGGATTCTTTGCCAGCAACACCTCCACCCTGCCCATCAGCGGCCTGGCCACGGCCAGCAGCCGGCCCGAGAAGTTTGTCGGCATCCACTTCTTCAGCCCCGTGGACAAGATGAAGCTGGTGGAGATCATCCGCGGCAAACAGACGGACGACGAGACCGTGGCCCGCGCGTTCGACTATGTGCAGGCCCTGGGCAAGGTGCCCATCGTGGTCAACGACGCGCGCGGCTTCTACACCAGCCGCACCTTCGGCACCTACGTGATGGAAGGCGCCGCCATGCTGGGTGAAGGCATCCCCGCCGCCGCGATTGAAAACGCCGCCCTGCAGGCCGGCCTGCCCGTGGGCCCGCTGGCCGTGCTGGACGAGACCGCGCTGACCTTGAGCGTGCACGTGCTGGACCAGACGCGCGCCGACTACGCGGCGGAAGGCAAGACCTACACCGCCACGCCCGGCGAGCTGCTGGTGGAGCGCATGGTCAAAGAGTTGAAGCGCCCTGGCCGCGCGGGTGGCGGCGGTTTTTACGACTACCCCGCAGGCGGCAAGAAGCACCTGTGGCCGGAGCTGAAACCTCTGTTCGAAAAGTCCGGCGTGGCATGGAGCGTGCAGGAGATCCAGGACCGGCTGCTCTACCGCCAGGCCATCGAGACCGCGCGCTGCCTGGCCGAGGGGGTGCTGACCAGCGTGCATGACGCGAACATCGGGTCGATCTTTGGGATCGGGTTTCCGGCGTGGACGGGGGGTGCGATGCAGTTCGTTTACGGCACGGGAATGGAGGCGTTCCTGAAGCGGGCGGATGAACTGGCGGCGACGTACGGGGCGGGGTTCGTTGTGGAAGCAAAAGCCCGAGATGCCCTTCGAGACTTTCAGCCCACCTATTGATCGACCGTGTTTCAGTCGAACCGGATAGCTGAAGGCACTCGCTTCTGGCACACCAAGCGCATCACCGACCAACTGCACTATCCGCTGGTTCGGTATTGTGGAGAACACCCACCACAGCTCTGCGCTGCTCTGCGCTGCGCAGTGCGAGAAGCACCACGTCTTTCAGCGTGAAGCGTCCGCCGCCATGGAGCTTACCGCGCCACCATCCGCAACCCCAGCGCAATGAACACCGTGCCTGCCAGCCGGTCCAGCCATACACCCACCCGCGGCTTGCGGTGGATCCACCCACCGACCCTGCCTGAGAAGTAGCCCAGCAACCCGAACAGCACCGCCGCCTGGGCCGTGAACAGCAGCCCCAGCAAGCCCAGCTGCAGCTCCATGCCGCCGCGCGATGCATCCACGAACTGCGGCAGAAACGACAGGAAGAACAGCACGACCTTGGGGTTGATGGCGTTGGCTATCAGGCCCTTGGAGAAGGTGCGGCCGAGCGATTCAGCAGCGGTTTGGCTGCTGGAGCTGCCATGGGCGCCTTCGATGCGCACAGCGCCTGCATGGCGCAGGGCCTGGGTGCCAAGCCAGATCAGGTAGGCACCACCCGCCCACTTGAGCGCCGTGAAGGCCACTGGCGATGCGGCCAGGATAGCGCCTACGCCAATGACGGCCAGCACGGTATGGCTGAGGCAACCCAATGCGCAACCCAGGCCAAACACGATGCCAGCGCGGCGGCCTTTGGACATGCCGACGCTGAGCACCATGAGGTTGTCGGGACCGGGCGTGGCTGTGAGCATGACGGCGGTGAGAAGAAACGCGATGGCCTGGGCGGTGGTCAACATGGTGGTGGCTGCCTGGCTTTTTTGGCTGGCCGCCCCTGGCTGGCCGGGGCAGACGGTGACGGTGATGGGGATGGTGGTGTGCTGAGGCTTGCCCTGAATATCCAAGGCATCGCAGCAAACCGAATACTATCCAATCAATAGCATTGATTCCTTTGCAAACCAGCGGCAGAGGCCTGAAAAGATGGAAGCTGGGCCAGCCAACGCCCGCCGCTTGGGCTGCAGGTCCAGATGCCAGGCTGCTTCCGGGGCCGAAGGACCCGCAGCCCCGCCGACCACCACCCGTGGCTGTATCGGAGCCGGGCGGATGCCGTGTCCGGCAGATACGGGCCCGGCCAGCTCGCCGCCATCAATCCACGATGAGTTTGTTGTTGTCCAGCAGCCGGGTAATGATCTGCTGGTCGGTGGTGGCGACGGAGTAGAGAGACTGCAAGTCGACCCCCGAAAGAACGATCTGCTGGGCTTCGGTGGCGCTGGTATAGGCCGCCCCCACGAAGTGGGAATCCGCAGCAAACCCACCCGTGTGGCTGATGTGGATGATGGTGTTGCCCCCCGAGATCTCGAAGTGCACATAGTCCGCCAAGTTGCCCGCGCCGTTGGATGGACCCACGTGTTCCCCCTGCAGCAGGTCGCGCAGGTCCAGCACGTCGCCCCCCGCGGTATTGCTGCCCGCTGCCGCCGTTTCGAAGTTCTGGATGGTGTCCACCGCAGGAGTTCCGGCAGCGCCCTGGTCGCCCAGGCTCCAGACAAACACGTCCACGAAGTTTTCACCGGCATCGCCGCCGATCAAGGTGTCGTTGCCGGGACCGCCCGAGATCACGTCGGCACCGCTGCCGGCGTTGATGGTGTCGTTGCCGCTGCCGCCGTAGAGCATGTCGGACCCGCCCCCGGCAGAGAGGCTGTCATCACCGTCACCACCGTGGACGATGTTGTTGCCATTGGCGGCATTGATGGTGTTGTCGCCATTTCCACCTTGGATGAATTCGTTGGCAGAGCTGCCGGTGTAGCTGCCACTCGCTGTCGTGGTGATGTCCACCGTTGTGTAGGCCGCCTTGAGCGTCACCACACTGCTCACGCTCGCAGTGACGCCACCGTTGGTTTCCGTGGATGTGACCTGTACGGTCAGGTGGGTTGCGTTGGTCGTGTAGCTGCCAGGAAGATTCAGCATCAGGTTGGGCAGGTCCGCCTCGGCAAGCTGCCACACGCCGCCACCCAGGTTGGCGCCCGCATTGAACGAGACACCCGTGGGCACGTTGCTCACCCTGATCGACAGGCTCTCGGAGCCATCCGTGTCCACCAGTATTGTGGTGATAGGGAACCTGGCGCTGGTTCCACCAGTGCCGTGCGCATTGACCACCAGGGACTTCAAAACCACCAACGAAGGCGTGGTGGCCGAGCCGACGGTCACATTGACCGTGGCCGTGCTGCTGGCGCGGGAGGGATCCTCTATGGTGTAGGTGAAGCTGGCGGCACCTTCGAAGCCGCTGGCTGGCGTAAAGATGACATTGTTGCCGATGCGGCTGACCGTGCCGTTCACTGCCGCCTGTACCGACACCAGGGTCAGCACGTCTCCATTGGCATCGGTGTCGTTGGCCAGCAACGTGGACACGGGAATGGAAATGGCCGTGTCCATGCGCGTGAGGGCCGTGTCGTTGGCAGCGACCGGCGCCTGATTCACGGTGGGATTCACAGTCACCGTGACGGTGCCGGTCGCCGTGTGGCCATGCCCATCGTCGACGGTGTAGGTGAAGGTGTCCGTACCGGTAAACCCGGCGTTGGGGGTGTAGATGGGGTTGCCTGTAACGGCATCGATCACCACCGAGCCATTGGCGCCCTGAGTCACGCCAACAACCGTGAGCGAATCGCCATCGGGGTCCGTGTCGTTGCCGCGCACGGCAATGACTACAGAGCTGTCTTCATCCACTGTCGCCACATCGTTGTTGGCGACGGGCGCGCCATTGGCCGGCGCATTGACCGTGACCGTGACGGTTGCGGTGGATGTGGCGCCCTTGCCGTCGCTGATGGTGTAGGTGAAGCTGTCACTGCCGGCAAACCCTGCGTTGGGTGTGTAGATGGGGTTGTTCGTGACGGCATCGATCACCACCGAGCCGTGAGCGCCCGGCGTCACACTGGCAACCGTGAGGGGGTCACCGTCGGCATCGGTGTCGTTGCCGCGCACAGAGACGGTCACAGGGGTGTTTGCATTGGTGGAGACTGCGTCGTTCACCGCCACGGGCGCACGGTTCACGGTGATGCTGAGCGTGCTCGATGCGCCTGTGTGCACGGTGTAGGTCACTACCAGCGGACTGGCGCCAGTGAACGGCGAGGCCGCCACAAAGGTGTAGTCGCCGTTGCTCTGCATGGTCAACGTGCCCAGCCCTGCCGCCGTGGCCGGCGTGCCGGCCGCGTACCGCGTGCCCTGGTAAGTGAAGCTGGCCAGCACCAGCGGGCCATCAGGGTCCAGGTCATTGAGCAGCACATTGCCCGTGGCCTGCGCTGCCGCCACCGCCGACACGGTATCGGCCAGCAAGGTGCTGGACTGATGGCCCTGCGCCGCGGTGGCCGCAGCAGCGCACAGTGCCGCCACATCGACCCAGCACGCGCCGCCTGCAGGCAGTGCAGTGCCAACGGCACAGACGGTGCCCGGGCGGGCCGGGGTCACTGGCAGGGGCGACGGAATGCCCAGCGGAAAGCAGGTGCTCCAGGTCGGCTGCGTGATGCTGGTGATGCGCAAGCCGGACGCTGTCCCGTTGGTGTAGACCACCGGCAGGAATCCCGAAGGATCGCCACCGGGTGTGGTGCCCGTGGACTGCACGGGAATCGTGAGCGTTTCTCCACCCGCCTGGTGGAACGCAGCCTGCAGCTCCTGCAACTGGGCCTGCACAGCGTCACCCCACACCACCAAGGCGCCCAGCACCGTGGCCACGGCTCCCAGGGCCAGGCTGCGCAAGGTGGCGGAGGACACGAGGCCTTTCGTGCGCACCATCCAGCCCATGCAGGCCACCATGGCCACCGCCAGCAGCAGCAAGGCGCCAGGGTGGTCGACGGGTATCGCTGCGGCCGCGAGCGCGCCTGCCGTAATCGTCTGCGCCTGCGCCGCCGGCAATGCGGCCACCAGCAGCATTGCAGCCGCCAGGCGCCGCAATGCACTGCGTGCACCGAGAGGGTCAGCGAAAAATGGGGCGCAATACCAGGGGCGCAACATCGATAGTCCTTCGTTGTTGGAAGAATGAAAGCTCATGGGGGGTTGCCTGTCGGGCATGCCTGCACAAGGCCTGCGGCAGGCCGCCGGGAGGGATGGCGCCGGCACTCTACCCTGTAAAAGCAGGTAAGCCATCATAGAAAATTGCAACAGACCCACGGAGCACAAGACTTACTCCAACGCCGTGGGGGAGGCGCAAGTACGCAAACTGCCTGCCAAAGCCGCGCAACAGGCGGGCAATGCGTGGCCTACGCTATGCGCCAGCCAACCCCAACATGCCCCGCGCCTCCTGCGGCGACGCCACTTCCCGCCCCGCATTGCGCGCGTACTGCGCCAGCTTATCGATCAACGGCCCGTTCGAATCCGCCTTGGTCCCATCCGGCAGATAGAACGTATCCTCCAGCCCCGTGCGCAAATGCCCGCCCAGCTCGGCCACGCGCTGGTGCACGGGCCAGATCTCGCTGCGGCCGATGACGGTGGCCTGCCAGGGGGCGTCCTTGATCTTGAGCTTGAGCAAGATGGGCAGCAGGTCCGGGTCCGCGGGCATGCCGGACTCGACACCCATCACGAAGTTGTATTCGGGCAGCCGCGCGGTGTACATGCCGGTCTGCACATACATCTCCACGCAGCGCACGATGCCCACGTCGAAGCATTCGAACTCGGGCAACGTGCCGGTTTCCAGCATCACGTCGATGAAGTCCTTGACCTTGGCGGGCTGGTTGTCGAACAGCATGGGCGGCCAGGCCCAGGTGCCGTTGCTGCGCACCTTCAGGTAGTTGAGCGAGCCGGCGTTGCACGCGGCCATCTCGGGGCGGGTGGCGCGCAGGCAATCCAGCGGGCCCTGGTAGTGGGGGCCGACCACGCCGGTGGTCTGGTTGATGATCAAACCGGGGCAGGCCTCGCGCATGGCCTGCACGCAGTCGCGCGCGACCTGCGGGTCCCAGCTGGGCAGGTGGCCCTTGCCGGGCTCCTGGTTGCGAAAGTGCACGTGGACCACGGCGGCGCCTGCGTCGCAGGCGCGGCGGGCTTCCTTCGCCAATTGCTCGGGCGTGACGGGCACGTGGTGCTGGCCGGGGTCGGTCAGCACGCCGGTGATGGCGCAGGTGATGATGGCTTTGTGGCTGGTTGCATGACTGGTCATGTGCGTCTCCGAATGGCGTTACTGCTCTTGCTTCGCAACACCCCGACCGTTCGGGCTGAGCCTGTCGAAGGCGGGTGCCCTGGCTTCGACAGGCTCAGCCCGAACGGTTGATGGTGGGCGTGCCATGGCTTCGACAAGCTCAGCCTGAACGGTCTGGGGCAGCGGAGACCTGGCTTCGACAGGCTCAGCCCGAACGGTGGGAACAAGCGTGGGCGTTTGGTCACGGGCAACGCTTCCATTCAAATACCCAACTGCTTGGCAGCCAGGTCTTTCATGATTTCTTCCGCACCGCCACCGATCATCATGACCTTGACCTCGCGGTAGATGCGTTCGCTGACGGTGCCGCGCATGAAGCCCATGCCGCCCAGGATCTGCACGGCCTGGTCGGCGCAGAACTGCAGGGTCTGGGTGGCGTGGTTCTTGAGCAGGCACACGTTCGCCACCCACTCGGTACCGGTGTGGCCCGCATCGGCCTGCGCAGCCACGGACTCGCACCATGCGGCCGTGGACTGGATGCGCATCTGCATGTCCACCAGCTTGTGGCGGATGACCTGGTGCTCGACCAGCGCGGCACCGAAGGTCTTGCGCTGGCGGGCCCAGGCCAGCGCTTCGTCGTAGCAGGCCTCGGCAAAGCCCAGGGCCGACACGGCCAAGCCGAAGCGCTCGCCGTTGAAGTTGGACATGATGATCCGAAAACCCGCACCCTCTTCGCCCAGCAGGTAGCGCGCCGGCACGCGCACGTTGTCAAGGCGCAGGTGCGCGGTGTCGGAGCAGAGCCAGCCCATCTTGTCCAGGCGCGTGCGCGAAAGGCCCGCGCTGTGGCCGGGGATGAGCAGCATGGAGATGCCCGCGCTGCCCTTGCCGCCGCCGGGCCGCCCCAAGGCGGCAAGCGCCCCCTCGGGGGGCAGCGACCCCTGCAAAGCAGGGGAGCGTGGGGGCTCATGGTCTCTGCCGGACTCCCCGGTGCGCACGGCCACGGTGATCCAGTCCGCACGCATGCCCGACGTGATGAACACCTTCTCGCCATCGACGACGTAGTCATCCCCCTCGCGCCGCGCGGTGGTCCTGAGCTGTGCCACGTCCGACCCGCCACCGGGCTCGGTGATCGCCAGCGCGGCGATCTGCTCGCCCGCCAGCACGGGCGGGATGACCTCGGCGCGCACCGCGTCGCTGCCGTGGGCCAGCACGGGCGGCAGGCCGATGTTGTGCGACAGCAGGCTGGCCAGCACGCCGCCGCTGGCACCGTGGCGGCTGAGCGCGCGCCACAGCGGCAGGCGCAAGGCGTAGCTGGCGGGCGTGCCGCCGTACTGCTCGGGGTAGCCCAGGCCCAGCAAGCCCAGGTCCGCTGCGCGGCGGTACAGGCTGCGAGGGAATTCACCGGCCGCGTCCCAGGCGCCCACGTGCGGGGCGATCTCGGTGCGGGCAAAACGGGTGACGGTGTCGGTGAGTGCGTTGCGGTCTTCGTCGCTCTCCGACGTCGTGTGCGTCGGGGCTGTCATGCGGGACCTCCTGGCAGGGCGGGAGCAAAGCGCACCAGCACCTGGCCGGGTGCCACCTGCTGGCCCGGCGCGACCAGCAACTCGGCCACGGTGGCGGCCACGGGGCAGGCCAGGCTGTGTTCGAGCTTCATGGACTCGATGACCACCACGGTATCGCCCGCCGCCAGCGCCTGGCCCGCGGCCACGGGCAGCGCGACCACCTTGCCGTTGAAGGGCGCGCGCAGCTCGGCGGCGCCACCGGCGGCGCCCGCGCGGGCTGCCGGCTCCCACGACGCGTCTTCGACCCAGCCGTCCACGCCACCGGTATGCCAGTGCCAGCGCAGCCGGCCCACGGGCACGGCGTGCACCGTGTGGTCGGCCACCGGCGCATCGCCGCCCTGGCCGGTGGCACGCACCGCACCGCCGGGCTGCGGGGTCAGTTGCACCGTGGTGGTGGTCGTGATGGTTTCCATCGACCCTGGCGAGGCGCTGGCAGGCTGGGCGCGCTCCACATGCAGCCGCCCGGCCCCCAGCTCGCGCACCGACAGCGGCAGCACTGTGCCCTGGTGGCGCAGACGCAGCGGGCGCGCCAATGAGCACGGCAGGCTGGCGGAGGCTGGTGTGGGTGAATTTGAAGCAAAAATGGCCGCTACCGCGCAAGGGACCAGCGCCAACAGCTCCTCTTTTAATAGCAGATCCTGCAGACCCGCTGCATGCTCTGCCAGAAACGGCACCAGCGCCTGCCCGCCCCGGAACGCCGGGTGCTGCAGGCACGCCGCCAGGAATGCGCGGTTGGTGGGCAGGCCCAGCACGCGGGTGGCGTTGAGCGCGCGCACCAGCGCGTCGATGGCCTCGGCCCGCGTGGGCGCGTGCACGATGAGCTTGCCCAGCATGGCGTCGTAGTGGGGCGAGACCTCGGCGCCCTCCTCCAGCGCATGGTCAAAACGCAACGCACCCTGCGCAGCGCGTTCAAAGGCCGTGGCCGCGGGCGCGCTGAAGTGCAGCACGCTGCCGGTGTGCGGCCGAAAGTGCGCGTCTTCGGCACACAGGCGCACCTCGATGGCGTGGCCTTGCAGATCGACCTGCGACTGCGTGATGGGCAGCGGCTCGCCGCACGCGATGCGGATCTGCCACTCCACCAGGTCCAGGCCGGTGAGGGCTTCGGTCACCGGGTGCTCCACCTGCAGGCGGGTGTTCATCTCCATCAAGAAGAATGGCGCCCCTGCGCTCTTCGGCGAAAGAGCCCCGGCGGCTGTTACGGGGCGTGAGTCTTTCGCAGCTTGGGACGTTGCGGCGTCACCCACACCGTTGCCATCCAGCAAGAACTCCACCGTGCCCGCGCCCACATAGCCGGCAGCCTGCGCCAGGGCCACGGCGCAGGCGCCCATGCGCTCGCGCAGCGCGGCGCCTACCGCCGGGCTGGGGGACTCTTCGATGAGCTTCTGGTGGCGGCGCTGCACCGAGCAATCGCGCTCGCCCAGATGGATGCACGCGCCGTGGGCATCGGCAAAAACTTGCACCTCCACATGGCGGGGCTGCAGCAGCGCACGCTCGATCAGCAGGTCGCCACAGCCAAAGCCCGCCAGCGCTTCGGACCGGGCGCTGGCCAGTGCGGCAGGCAGTTGCGCTGCATCGGTGACCAGCCGCATGCCGCGCCCTCCCCCACCCGCCACGGCCTTGACCATGGCGGGGTAGCCGATGCGCGCGGCCTCTTGCGCAAAACGTTCATCGCTCTGGTCGTCCCCCGCGTAGCCCGGCAGGCACGGCACCCCATGCACCGCCGCCAGCGCCTTGGCACCGGCCTTGCTGCCCAGCGCGCGGATGGCCGCGGGGGGCGGGCCGATCCAGGTCAGGCCGGCATCGACCACGGCCTGGGCGAAGTCGGCGTTCTCGCTGAGGAAGCCGTAGCCGGGGTGCACCGCATCGGCGCCGGTGGCACGCGCCGCGGTCAGCAGCTTGTCGGTGCGCAGGTAGGTGTCGGCACTGGATGCGCCGCCCAGCGCAATGGCCTGCGTGGCCTCCCGCACATGCAGGGCGTTGGCGTCGGGGTCGGAGTAGACGGCCACCGTTGCGATGCCCATGCGGTGGGCGGTGTGGATGATGCGGCGGGCGATTTCGCCGCGATTGGCGATCAGTATCTTTTTCATAAGCTGTGCCCTCGCGGCTCCATCGCCCGCCTGCACGCTTCGCGTGCGCGGGCAATTTGCTTCGCCATGCCTGCGGCATGAACGCCGCGATTGGCGATGAGTATCTTTTTCATGGCTTCGCACTCCAAGGCGGCGTCTTGCGCGCGGCAAATGCAGTCAGCCCTTGCGGTGCCTCAGGCCCACGCAGCGCTTGCGCAAAAGCCAAGGCCGCGTCATCCAGCAGCGCGAGCAATGGCGTCTCGGGCTGGGCCAGCAACAAACGTTTGGTGGCGGCCACGGCCTGCGGCGCTGCGGCGGCGTGGCGTGCGATGGCAGCTTGCACAGCGGCCTCCATGCCACCAGCGACCACCTCATCCACCAGCCCCGCACGTTGAGCCGTCGCGGCATCCCAGCGCACGCCTGTCAACAAACACCCCCGCGCTGCCGCTGGGCCCAGGCGCCGCACCACAAACGGTGCGATCTGCGCAGGCACGATGCCCAGCGTGACCTCGGGCGTGGCGAACTGCGCGCCGCTGTGTGCCAGCACGCGGTCGGCACAGCACACAAGCCCAAAGCCGCCGCCCATCGCGGCGCCCTCCACCACCACGATGAACCACTGCGGCAACGCACACAGCGCCTGCAGCAGCGTGCCAAAGCGGCGGTTCAGCGGCACCAGCGGGTCAGCCTCGCCCGCAGCCAGGGGCTGTCCAATGGTCTTGGCAAAGCCACCCAGGCTACCCCCCGCGCAGAAGTGCCCACCGGCACCCCGCAACACCACGCCGCGCAGGTCGGTATCGGCCGCAGCCCGCTCACAGGCGGCTATCAAACCATCAACCATCGCCTCCGACAGCGCATTGCGGCTGGCCGGGTCATTGAGCGTCCAGGTTTCCACACAGCCGCTAGCCAGCGGCGCGCGGTCGATCAACAGCGAATCGGCCATGTCAGTGCGCAGGCCGCTTGGCGATGCCCATGAGCTTGGCGAGGATGCCCAGCATCACCTCGTCCGCACCGCCGCCGATGGACGCCAGCCGCCCGTCGCGGTACATGCGCGAGACCTTGTTCTCCAGCGTGTAGCCCATACCGCCCCAGAACTGCAGGCAGGTGTCGGGCACCTCGCGGTTCAGGCGGCCGGCCTTGAGCTTGGCCATGCTGGCCAGCTCCAGCACGTCCTGCCCGTTCACGTACAGGTCGCAGGCGCGGTAGGTCAGTGCGCGCAGCGCCTCGACCTCGGTCTTGAGTTCGGCCAGCTTGAATTGCACCCACTGCTGGTCGGCCAGCGTGCTGCCAAACAGCTTGCGCTCCTGTGCGTAGTCGATGGTCCACTGAATGCAGTGGTTCAGCGATTCGAGCGTGCTGGCGGCGCACCACAGGCGCTCTTCCTGGAACTGCTGCATCTGGTAGATGAAGCCCTGGCCTTCCGCGCCGATGCGGTAGCGCTGCGGTACGCGCACCTCGTCGAAGTAGATGAGCCCGGTGTCGCTGCTGTGCATGCCGATCTTGCGGATCTTCTGCGCCACCTCGACGCCCTGGGTCAACCGACCGCCGGGGCCATCGCGCAGGGGCACCATGACCAGGCTCTTGTTCTTGTGAGGACTGCCGCCCGTCACGCTCTGGCCGTCGCCCGTGTTCACCAGCATGCACATCCAGTCGGCCTGCAGGCTGTTGGTGATCCACATCTTCTGCCCGGTGATCACGTAGTCGTCACCATCCTTGCGCGCCACGCTTTTGATGCCCGACACGTCGCTGCCCGCCGCCGGCTCGCTCACGCCGATGCAGCCCACCATGTCGCCCGCGATGGCCGGGGCCAGAAACTGGCGCTTGAGCTCTTCGCTGCCGTAGCGCGCGAGCGCAGGGGTGCACATGTCCGTCTGCACGCCAATGGCCATGGGCACGCCGCCGCAGTGGATGTGGCCTAGCGTCTCAGCCATGGCCAGGCTGTACGAGTAGTCCAGACCCGCGCCGCCGTATTCCTCGGGCTTGCACAGGCCCAGCAGGCCCAGCCGTCCCATCTTCTTGAAGACCTCGTGCGCGGGGAAGATCTCGGCCGCCTCCCACTCGTCCACGTGGGGGTTGATCTCTTCGTCGATGAAGCGCTTCAAGGTCTTCTGGATCTCGCGGTGCTCGTGCGTGAACTGCATGGTGCCTGTCTCCTGCGGTTATGTGTTGTGCCTGCGAACCTCGACCCCGAACATCACGACAGATCGAACTGCCCCAGGGGCTGCGGCCGCCCGTTGAGCACCAGCTCCACCTGGTGCGCGCCAGGGTAGTGGGTGCGTGTGGTCATCTGCTGCAGCGACAGCGTCTTGCCCACGGTCACGGTCGCCCCTGCTGGGATGTCCAGCGTCTGCAGCTTGAACACCTTGGGCGCAGCGCCACCGTGGGCCTTGACGTAGTGCACCTTCAGGTCGGCCAGCACGCGCTGCGGCAGTGGCGTGGGGTTGTGCAGCTCGGCCTCGATGCGCACCTTGCCGCCGATGCGCGCGCGCTCGGGCACCACGCGGGCGGCCCTCACATCCAGCGCCACGGCGTGGCCCACTCCCAGGGCATCGAGCGCGCCAGCGTCGCCGCGCTTGATGAGAAAACGCAGGCCGTGGCGCACCAGGGCTTCGCGCGGGGCGGGTGCACCCTGCAGCCAGGTACGGGCGGTGCCCACGGCCAGGTCGGGGTGGTCCTTGGCGATGTCGCCCAGGTGGTTGGCCACCGAGCGGCGCACATAAGACGATGGGTCGTCCTTGAGCGCATCGAGCAGCGGCAGGGCCAGCTGCGGGTCTTTCTGGAATGCAGGCAGGCGCGGCGCCCAGGGCAGGCGGGGCCGCGTGCCTTCGCTCACCAGGCGGCGCACGTGGGCGTTCTCGTCTTGCGCCCAGTCCCGCAGCCGCGCGAGCGTGGCCTGCTGGTGGTGCAGCAGATAGGGGCGGATGCAGAACTCGGCGGTAAAGCGCTGGGTCAGCGCATGCTGCGCGGCCATGGCCGCCTCGAAATGCGCCAGGCCCTGCGACCCGATGTACAGGCTGTGCGGCAGGTACAGGAACGCGCTGTAGGGGCGGTCGCCCGCATCGGGCTCGCCGGCGGCGTCCAGGCCCATGGGCGGGTCCATGGAATCGACCAGCACGGCAAGAGCGCGGGGTATGTCCTGGGGCAGGTGCGCCTGCAATGCCTGCGCAATGCGCTGGCCGCGCGCCATCAACTCCAGCGACTCGTAGCCGGGCTCGACCTGCCGCAGAAAGGCGGCCGTGTCGAACTTGCGCCAGGCGCGCTGCACCATGGCGGCGATGCGCGGCGGCACGGTGTCGTTCAGCAAATATTTGAGAGGTTCGGCCATGGTGTGTGTCTGTGTGCTTGCACCCTCGTCGCTTACATCCGCGCCACGCCAAAGCCCAGGGGCCGCAATGTGCGGGACTGTGCCTCGGCGCAGGTATCGAGGCAAAAGGCCAGCACGGCACGCGTGTCGCGCGGGTCGATCACGCCGTCGTCCAGCAGCAGGCCGCTGGTGTAGAACGCATCGGCCTGGGCCTCGAACATGGCAACGATCTTGTCGAACCGGGCTTGCGATTCAGTGGGGTCGGGCGTGACGCCTTTGCGCGCCAGCGCCGCCTCGGTCACGATCTGCATCGTGCGCGCCGCCTGCTCGCCGCCCATCACGGCCGTCTTGGCCCCGGGCCAGCTGAACAGAAAGCGCGGCGCATAGCCCCGCCCGCACATGCCGTAGTTGCCCGCGCCGAAGCTGGCGCCGCACTGGATGGTGATCTGCGGCACGGTGGCGTTGGTCACGGCCTGGATCATCTTGCTGCCGTGCTTGATCATGCCGCCCTGCTCGCTGTCCTTGCCCACCATGAAGCCGGTGGTGTTCTGCAGGTAGATGATGGGGTGGCCCAGCTGGCACATCCACTGGATGAAGTGCGTGGCCTTGTTGGCGCCCGCCACGTCGATGGGGCCGTTGTTGCTGATGAAGCCCACGGCATGCCCGCCGATGCGGCCCTGCACGCAGAGCGTGGCCATGCCGTAGCGGGCCTTGAACTCGAGCAGCTCAGACCCATCCACCAGCCGCGCGATCACCTCGCGCATGTCCACGGGCTGGCGCAGGTCGCCGGGCATCAGGGCCAGCAGGTCGTCGGCGGGCAGCGTGGGGCCGGGAGCGCTGGGCCGCGCGGGGGTGGTCCACCCCAGCTGCGCGATCACGTCGCGTGCCACGCCGATGGCCTCGCGGTCGTCCTGCGCCAGGTATTCGCCCAGGCCCGAGACGGCGGTGTGCATCTCGGCGCCGCCCAGTTCCTCTTCGGTCGCGACCTCGCCCGTGGCGGCCATGAGCAGCGGCGGCCCGGCCAGGAAGGCGCGCGAGCGGCCCTGCACCATGATGACCACGTCCGACAGCCCCGGCATGTAGGCCCCGCCTGCGGTGCCCGAGCCGTGCTGCACGGTGATGACCGGTATGCCCGCCGCCGACAGCCGCGCGAGGTTGCGGAACAGCGTGCCCCCGTGCACGAAACCTTCGACCCGGTAGCGCATGAGGTTGGCGCCTGCGCTCTCAACGAGGTGCACGAAGGGCAGGCGCTCGCGCAGGGCGATCTCCTGCACGCGCAGAATCTTTTCCAGGCCCATGGGCTGGATCGCCCCCGCCTCGATGCCGGAGTCGCTGGCCACCACCATGCAGCGCACACCGCTGACCCACCCGATGCCGGCAATCATCCCGCCGCCGGGCACGGACTTTTCGGGGTCCTTCACATCCTGCAGGTAGCCCGCCAGGTTGCACAGCGGCAGCCACGGCGCGCCCGCATCCAGCAGCAGCGCCACGCGCTGGCGCGGCAGCAGCTGGCCGCGTTTGTCGAACTGCGGCAGCGAGCGGGCCGATGCCGCCGCGGCCCGCTCTTGCAGCGCGCGCAGGGCATCGAGGCGCGCCGCCAGGGCCGCGCGGCGTTTTTGCGCATCGGGTGCGCCGGGGAGGAAGCGCGAAGCGAAGGCGGTGGTCATTCGTCGGAGTCCTTGGGTGCACTGCCCGCCGGTTCTGCGGACGCTGCAAACACACGCGGCACCTGCGCACGGTGAAAGCCCGCATAGGGCTTGACCGCAGCACGCTGCTGCGTGGCGGCATCGGGCACGCGCAGCGGCCAGCCCAGGCGCACCTGCGGCCGCGCGCCGTCCACGCGCAGCGTGCTGCCGCTGATGAAGCTGGCGGCCGGGCTGAGCAGGAAGACGATGGCCGCCGACACCTCGGCCTCGTTGCCGAAGCGGCCCAGGGGCACGGTCTGCGGCATGGCGCGCAGCGTGTGCGCGGCGGCGGGCGGGTAGTTGTCCATGCCGCTCGATGCGATGTAGCCCGGCGCGACCGCGTTCACACGCACGCCGCTGCAGGCCCATTCGAGCGCAGCAGTTTCGGTGAAGCTGACCATGCCCGCGCGCGCCGCACCGCTGTGCCCCATGCCCGGCATGGAGCCCCACATGTCGGCCACGATGTTGACTACTGACCCGCCGTTCGGCGCCATCCACTGCCGGTAGCATTCGCGCGCCACCAGGAAGCCGCCGGTGAGGTTGGTGTGCAACACCGCCTCCCAGCCCTTGGCGCTGATGGATTCGAGCGGCGACATGAACTGCCCGCCCGCGTTGTTCACCAGGCCATCGATGCGCCCGTGCGCGGCCAGCACCTGCTGCACCAGCACGACCACCGCGTCTTCGGAGCGGATGTCGCACGCATGCCAGGACGCTGCGCCACCATCCGCAGCGATCTCGTCGACTACGGCCTGCAGCTTCTCGGGCTTGCGCCCGACCAGCACTGCGTGCGCGCCCAGGCGCGCCAGCTCGTGCGCCGTGCAGCGGCCAATGCCCGAGCCGCCGCCCGTGACGATGACCACCTGGCCGCTGAACAGGCCTGGCGCGAACACCGACTGGTAGCCGCTGGGTGCATTGAAGGCCGTGGAAGCCATGGTGGGTGCGCCTTTTTATTTTGCTGTTATGTGCGGATGAAGAGGGCCAGGGCCTCGTCGGTGAGTGCGTCGAGCGATTTGCCCTTCTTGGGCGAGAACCACTGCACCGCCCAGTTGAGCGCGCCAAAGATGAACAGCCGCGCCACGCCAGGCTCGGCCTGCAGCGCGCCCTGCTGCGCGAGCGCCTCGAGCGCAGGCATCCACGCGGCCTCGTAGCTGTCCTTGATGCGCGCAATGCCCTTGCGCTGCGCCGGTGTGAGCGAGCGCCATTCGTACAGCATCACCGGGATGAAGCTGCTGCGCGGGCCGAGCAGGATCTCGAAATGGTGGCGGATGAGTGTGTGCAGCTGCTCGCGTGGCGTGGCCTTGGCCGGCAGCGCACCGAGCGCCTGCTGCTGGCTTTGCGTGGCCATGGTCATGCCCTCGCTCATCACGGCGTAGAGCAGCGCTCTTTTGCTTTCGAAATGGTAGAAGGGCGAGCCGCTGTGCATGCCGGCGGCGGCGGCGATGTCGCGCGTGCTGGTGGCGGCAAAGCCCTGGGTGCGGAACAGCTTTGCGGCGCCGTCCATGAGCTTGCGGCGGCGGTTGCCGTCGTCGAGTTCTTCGGCGGTTTTGCGGGGGCGACCGCGGGGGCGGCGGGGTGGTTGTTTTTCTTCTTCGGCGGTGGAGATCTGAGACGTGGCGGCCTTGCGTTGGCGGGCTGGTGGGAGGGGTGCAGCGGGCGCGGATGCGCGGGGGCGTCGGGCTGGGGATTCCATGTTTTGCACGATAGCAAAATGGATTATTTTTAGCAAGCAAGTGCTTTGTAAAAATATGGATGCTTGTGCTGAAAGGATAGAGCGCTTCAGAGGCGGGGTGCCCTACGGGTTTGGAGTGCCCTCGCCCTCATGTCCGCCCGGGTTGAGTTGGTCTACGTGTATCGACCCCACCGTTCGGGCTGAGCTTGTCGAAGCCTGGGCACATCGATCCACGTCCGTTCGGGTTGAGCCTGTCGAAACCTGGGCGCATCGACCCATGGCCGTTCGGGTTGAGCTTGTCGAAACCTGGGCGCTGCTCGCAGGCTCGCTGATGGGCAGCATGCCTTTGTTGAGGGCGGAGGCCGGGAGTCGCCCGGCGTGCGAGTAACTTTCTTT
>NZ_LMPT01000011.1 GCF_001424425.1 Acidovorax sp. Leaf191 | reverse complement strand
ATTAATAATGACGTACAAAGAGATTTATTATCACTCTCAATAATAGCTCTCACTTACATTTTTGGACTTAAATATGGATTGAAAAATTGGATTATTGCGGGGTTAGCTTTTATACCTATTTATTTTATGATATTTTTTATTGCAGCCTGTTCTTTCTATAAAGACTGTATTTAAAGCATCGCAGCAACTACCCGACGAAGCCAACCCCGCTAGTTGTCGAAAGATGGGGCTTCAGGCGAATATACTGGAAAATTCACCTATTGCGAATACCCAAAATCCAGCAAAGCATTCGGAACCGCCAAATGGAGAACAACAGACGATAGAGGGCGGTGGATTCATGGAGGAGGTTCAGGCCTAAAGGAACCACTATCTGCCCGCCAAGGCTGGAACGCAACCCTGGGGTGCACCCGGGCGCAAAACGAAGATGTTGAAAATCTGTGTAAAAAATCAGAGAGTTTTAAAGCAAACAACCCCAACAGTTCAATAGACTATGTTAGTAATGGTGAAATACCCAATAGCGGAAAAACTTCGGCAAAAAAAATCAATAACCGCATATAAAAAAAATTTACCATTTGATTAATAAATGAAAAAAACACATATTTTTATATTAACAATATTTTTTGCAACATTTTCAAATGCAAAATGTGTTTATCCCGTACCGGATGGTAGCGAAGAAAAAATTTCGGACAGAAATTTAGCGGGACACTTGATACAAAAAAATGAACAAAAGATCATTGTAAAAGATTACGCCAGCAATAAACTAGTGAGCATCCGCCTAAGCAGGCTAGAACACGCATATTCCGCCTTTGGGGGAGATGAAGAAATTAAAAAACTCAACATCGGAATTGCAGTGAGAATTTGGTATAAATTTTGCAGAAACTCCGCCAAACCAGAAGCGGCTTACATTGAATACTTCTCAAACAACAACGCTGATCAACCTAAGAATCTGTACTTCACTCAAAGCGGGCAATAAACCCTCAATTAAACGGCCTTGGATAAAGAGGGAAAACACACCGGCGAGTCGATGAAAAAAATTGAAGACGCTTTTTAAAAAAATCCGGAAAAATACAAAGCCAGTTTTTACATGTGACACAAACGTGGGTCACTCAATAAGCAATAAATATTTCGAAGATTAGCAAGAAATAAGAATAGAGACAAAATACAGTTAAGAAAGGGCAATCGATGCACACATCCAAAATAAAATGCTTAAACTACTTTTAACATTAATTATTGTTTCATTCACCGAGATCTCTTTCAGCGGCGAGACATCAAGTAACATTATAGATTACAAAATTTATATTAAATACAATGATGCCAATGAAGAGTTAGCAATAACATTGCAAAATAAATCTTCACACATTTTAAAAATTAGAGAAGATGCAGCACCATTCTCGCTGCTTGTTCGTGGAATTAATTTCTCAGGATTCGAAGAAACGGAAGCACTAAATAGGATTCCCCTATATTATCCAATTGGCTCCAATCCCAATTTCATTGAAATCCCGCCCCAAGGATCAGTAACACGAAACATCCAAATCAAATACTTCATGAAACATCATTGCAAGATCACCAAAGAAAACTCTACCCTGATTTTCTGGAATTATTCGGCAAGAGCGGGCACCGATGGAGAAGATGTCATGCTCCCATCAGATGGAGTCTTTCGAATAAATAAGCATAAAAAGAGTTGCGAATAAAATCATTTTTATTGCCGAGAAACCTTAATAATATTTAATTGCTTGGATTCATAACAAGTTTTCCAGCCCCGCCAGCGGCAGTGCGGGTTTGTGCCGAGCGAGTTGCCTGACCGCCAACAAGGACCCGAACGGCAAGCAGCTGTTCGTGGACTTCGTGCGCATGGTGCAGGCCAACGGTGCGGGGTTCGTGCCCTATCTGTGACCCAAGGCGGGCAGCGACACGCCGGTGGAGAAGACCTCGTACGTCAAAGGCTTTGCGCCCTGGGGCTGGGTGATCGGCTCGGGCGTGTACATCGACACCGTGGATGCAGCCATCTGGAAGCGCGCCCTGGGCTTTTGCGCCATAGCGCTGGCGCTGGGCGCGGCGCTGCTGGTGGAGGGCACGCTGATCGCGCGCACCCCGCTGCGCCAGCTGGGCGGCGAGCCCGGTTATGCCCGCACCATTGCGCGCAGCATCTCCGAAGGCGATTTGTCGGTGGACGTGGCCACCCGCACGGGCGACCAGTCGAGCCTGATGCTGGACATGCAGGCCATGCGCGACAGCCTGCACCGCATCGTGCAGCGCGTGCGCGACGGTACCGAGCACATCGCCAGCGCATCGCGGGAGATCGCGCTGGGCAACCACGACCTGTCAGGCCGCACCGAGTCGCAGGCCAGCGCGCTGGCGCAAACGGCCGCGTCGATGGAAGAGATGACGTCCAACGTGAAGCAGAACGCCGACAACGCGCGCCAGGCCAGCGTGCTCGCGCAGTCGGCCTCCGAGGTAGCACGCCAGGGCGGCGCGGTGGTCGAGAAGGTGGTGCTGACCATGGGCTCCATCGATGCGTCGTCGCGCAAGGTGTCGGACATCACCGGGGTGATCGAGGGCATTGCGTTCCAGACCAACATCCTCGCGCTGAACGCTGCGGTGGAGGCCGCGCGCGCAGGCGAACAGGGCCGGGGCTTTGCGGTGGTGGCCAGCGAGGTGCGCAGCCTGGCGCAGCGCTCGTCCGAGGCGGCCAAGGAGATCAAGGCGCTCATCGGCCGGTCGGCCGAGGAACCACCATGCAGAACGTGGTGGACAGCGTGCAGCGCGTGTCGTCGGTGATCGAGGAGATCAGCCAGGCCAGCCGCGAGCAGACCGACGGCATCGAGCAGATCAACCAGGCCGTGGCGCAGATGGACCAGGGCACGCAGCAGAACGCAGCACTGGTGGAGGAAGCCACGGCAGCAGCCGCCGCGCTGCAGCATCAGGCCCACGACCTGCAGCAGGTGGTGGCAGCCTTTCAGTTGCAGGCAGGGCACGGTGGCGGTGGCGTTGGACAGGCAGCGCCGGCCCTGCCCGCTGCGGGAGCGCCGCGCCAGTTGCGGTAGAAAAAAAGACGGGCGGGCGGGAGGCCGGGCGCATGCGCCGCGGCACGGCCGGCCCTCTGCCTGGATGGATCGAACGGGCTGACCTGCGTTGCGCCCGACACCGCGCCGGACACCCGCGCCAGACGCTACCAAAAGCATAGCTTCCAGCGCTTGTCCATCAAGCGCCAGCCGCTGTTTTTGATCAGGCTTTCCTGCGATCGAACTGTTTGGCCACAAAAGCCCAGATGAGCGCGGACGCATCGGGCCCGGCCGGGTCGCTGTAGGGCTGGTCGGCCGCGCCGCCGCTCCATGCGTGCGCCAGGCCCACTACCTCGCGCAGTGCCACCACGGTGCGGCCGCGGGCCTTGAACTCCGTCACCTGCGTGGCGTGGCGTTGCCCGCGCTGCAGGATGCGCACCGCCCCGGCGCGGGCACCCAGCTTGTCGGCCCACAGCGCCGCCGTGGCGGTGGCATTGCGCACCGACACCACGCTGTCGGCGTTGCCGTGCAGTACCAGCAGGGGGGGCAGCGCGGCGGCGGCCCCCGGCGCGCCTGCGGCCACTGCGGCGGCGGCCGTGGCCGTGGCACCGCGGGGCTGCGCAGGCAGATCGGCCGCAGCCCCCAGCACGGGCTCGGGCAACTGCGCCTCGCGCCGTCCGCCCATCGCGGCCATGGCGGTGGCAGCGGACTCTGCCGTGCCCGGGGCCACCCCCGAGTGCATGGCCACTGCGCAGAACCGGTGGGGGTAGGTGGCCGCCATGAGCACCGCCATGCTGGCCCCCGCCGACAAGCCCGCCACTCCCACGCGCGACAGGTCCACCGGCTGGCGGCGGGCCACCTTGTCGACGGCAGCCAGCAGCGTGGCCGCTTCGGCCTCGGCCTTGCCGCTGCGGCGTTCGAACCAGTTCCAGCAGCCGTGTGCGTTGGCCACGCGCTCCTGTTCGGGGTACAGCACCAGGAAGCGCTCGCGCGCGGCCAGCCGGTTCATGCGCGACGACACGGCCAGATCGCGCCCCGTCTGGCCGCAGCCGTGCAGCATCACCAGGAGCGGAAAGGTCTCGCCAGGCCGTGCCACCAACCCCGGCGGCACGAACAGGTGGTAGCGCCGCGCCCCGGCCGGCCCCGGGGCCACGCCGGCCAGCCACTCGCCCCGCACCGCCGCCACCCGCGGCTTGCGCACGCGGCTGGCACTGCGTGGGGCCGCAGGCGCCCGCGCGGGGGCCAAAGCCCCTGCCCGCAAGGGCGACACCGCCTTCAGCGATTTGGTCTTCTTGGGCGTGGCCGCGGGCCGCGTGGCGCGCACCAGGGCCTTGAGGTTGCGCTGGTACGCCCGCGTCAGCGCCGACAGGGAGAACATGCGTGAACGTCGGGCCATGGGTGTGGATGAAGCGGTAGAGGCAGTGGCAGAGGCGGTGTCGGGGAGGCCTCGATGACGAGGGCGCTGGAGAAAAGCGTGATCGACAGATAAGGGAAAACCCTAGCCACCTTAACAGCATCTCGGGCCCTGCGCGCATCCACTATCAATTTGATAGCTTCTAGCGTAATCCAGGCAAGCGGTAGAGGCCATTTTTTGCCATATTCCAAGTCCTTCAACTGCGCCGTGGACGGTGGCGTGCGCCGGGTCCGCCCATCGGGCCTGCGGGATGTCTCAATTTGATCGAAACCTGTCCCGCGGGGTTCGGACGTGTACCTGGAGGCCAGGCACCATAGGCGCCATGCCTTGAACCATGGCATCCGCCCCGTCTCACTGCGATGTCCCATAGTGATGGCACCGTGATGACGCTGGACGGATGCCCGATGGATCACCCAAAAACCCACACACCAGGACCCACCATCATGCGCGCCACCGTCTGTGAACTCCCCCACCTCCCCGCGCTGCTCGACCGCGCCTGGGCGGCGCTGTGCGCGCACACCCGCGCCGAGCGGTCGACGCTGGTGCTGCTGCCCGAGTTTGCGTTCGTCGAGCCCGTGTGGGAGACCCTGCCCCCGGACCCCGCCCGCTGGGATGCCGCCGTGGCGCTGAGCGATGCCTGGCAGGCGCGCCTGCACGAGCTGGGCGCGGACTGGGTGGTGGGCGCACGCCCGGTCACGGTGGGCGGGCGGCGCCTCAACGAAGGCTTTGCCTGGTCGCGCCTGGGCGGCTACACGCCGCTGCGGCGCAAGTTCCACCTGCCTGACGAGCCCGGCGGCTGGGAGGCACACTGGTTCGAGCGCGGCGATGCGGCCTTTCCCCGCTTTGACGCCGGGGCGCTCGCGTTCGGGCTCAACATCTGCTCCGAACTCTGGGCCCTGGACACCTACGGCGACTACGCCGCGCTGGGTGGCGTGCAGGCCATCCTGTCGCCGCGCGCGACGGCTGCCGCCACCACCGCCAAGTGGCTGGCCGTGGGCACCGTGGCCGCCGCACGCACCGGGGCCTACAGCCTGTCGTCCAACCGCGTGGACACCGCCGCCGGCACCTACGGCGGCGCGGGCTGGGTCATCAGCCCCGACGGCGCGCTGCTGGCGCGCACCTCGCCCGCGCAGCCGTTTTGCACGGTCGACCTGGACCTGCAGGCCCCGGCCGCCGCGCAGGCCACCTACCCGCGCTACGTCTTTTCTTCGACTTCACCACGGCCATGACCTCAATCACTGCAGCTCCACACCCCCTGAACATCGCCATCCTCGTCTTCGACGAGGTGGAAGCGCTGGACCTGGGTGGCCCCTACGAAGTGTTCACCACCGCCACGCGCATGCAGCAGCGCCTGCAGCCCGGCGCACCCGCGCCGTTTGCCGTGCAGTGCGTGGCCCGAAGCCTGGCGCCCGTGCAGGCGCGTGCCGGCCTGCGCGTGCTGCCGGACGCCGACTTCACCACCGCCACGGCGCCCGACGTGCTCATCGTGCCCGGCGGCGTGGTGGATGCCGCCGCAGCCTGCGCCCAGACCCGTGCCTGGGTCGCCCAGGCGGCGCGCGGCGCGCAGATCACGGCGTCGGTGTGCACCGGCGCGTTCATCCTGGCGGCAGCCGGCGTGGTCACCGACGGGCCTGTGACCACGCACTGGGAAGACATTGCCGACCTGCGCGCGCAGTTTCCGGCGCTCGACGTGCGAGAGAATGTGCGCTGGGTGGACCGGGGCGCCCTGGTCACGTCGGCCGGCATCAGCGCGGGCATCGACATGAGCCTGCATCTGGTGACGCGCCTGGTGAGCGAGGCGCTGTCAAAGCGCACTGCCCGCCAATTGGACACGCCATGGAACCCGCAGCCCTGACCCCACCCACCCCCACCCCCATCCACGTCTACTTCGCCCTGCTGCCCGGCAGCCTGGTGCTGGACTGGGCGGGCCCGGCCGAGGCACTGCGCATCGCCAACCAGACCTTGCGCGCGCGCGGCTTGCCCGAGCGATTCGTGCAGCACTTCGTGAGCCCCACGCCCGAGTCACTCTCGTCGGTGGGGGTCGCGATCAGCGGGCTGGCACCGCTGCCCGACACGCTGCCCAGCCCGGCGTGGGTGGTGCTGGTCGGCCTGGTGGGCCAGCGCATCGATGTGAGCGGCCAAGAAGCGCAGGCGCTGCTGCACTGGCTGCGCGGCCTGCGGCTGGTGGCCGGGCAGCTGGAACTGGTGACCGTGTGCGCGGGTGCCGTGCTGGCGGCGCACGCGGGGCTACTGACCGGGCGGCACGCCACCACGCACCATCTGCACCTGGACGAGCTGGCCGAGGTGGACCCGCGCTGCGACGTGGCCGCCAACCGCGTGTTCGTGACCGACGGGCCGGTGTACACCAGCGCGGGCGTCACCACCGGCATCGACCTGCTGCTGCACCGCATTTCGGACCTGTGCGGCCCCACGGTGGCGGTGCAGGTGGCGCAGGCCATGGTGATCGTGCTGCGCCGCGGGCCGGATGACCCGCAGTTCTCGCCGTTTCTGCACCACCGCAACCACCTGCACGCCGCCCTGCACCGCGTGCAGGACGCCGTGGGCCAGCAGCCCCAAGCCCAGTGGAGCGTGCCCGCCATGGCCGAGGTGGCGCATACCTCGCCGCGGCACCTCACGCGGCTGTTTCTGGAGCATGCGGGCATTGCCCCGCTGGCCTACCTGCGCCGCATCCGCCTGGCCACGGCCGAGGCGGCGCTGCAGTCCGGGCGCAACGTGACGCAGGCGGCGCAGATGGCGGGCTTCAGCTCCGACACGCAGTTGCGCCGCGCCTGGCACCAGTTCGGCCGGGGCGGCACGCCCTCCCAGGGCGCGGGGCGGGGTCAACCCCACTGACCCACGAGGTGCCCGCGCAGTGGCCACAGCCACGGCCATAATCGACGCCATCGCGACTGCTACCCCACACCGCCATGAAAGAGCCCCCTCGCCCCGCCAACGAGGATGACCGCCTGCAGGCCCTGCGCCAGCTGCTGATCCTGGACACCCCACCCGAAGAGCGCTTCGACCGGCTCACCGCTTTCGCTGCCGACGAGTTCGACATGCCCATCGTGCTGCTGTCGCTCATCGACGAAGACCGACAGTGGTTCAAGGCCCGCGTCGGGCTGGACGTGTGCGAGACCGGGCGCGGCATCTCGTTTTGCGGCCACGCCATCCTGCAGGACGAGACCATGGTGGTGCCCGATGTGACGCTGGACGACCGCTTTGCCGACAACCCCATGGTCACCGGCGACCCCCACATCCAGTTCTACGCCGGTGCGCCGCTCAAGATGCCGGGCGGGCAGAACATCGGCACGCTGTGCCTGATCGACCGCACACCGCGCCAACTCGACGAGGTCGACCTGGCCATCCTCGGGTCACTGCGCGACCTGGCGGTGGAAGAACTGGTGCGCCGCGCCCGCGAGGAGGTGGCCCCATGAGCCCCACCTCGCAGCAAGACATCCTGCTGGTCGAGCCCAGCTCGCTGACGGGCAGCATCATCGTGGCCACCGCGCGCCAACTGAACCTGCCGCCGGTGCGCCAGGTCAACAGCGTGCGCAACGCGCAGCAGCAGTTGACGAACAAAGGCTTCTCGGGCGTCATCGTGTCGCTGGATGAGGTGGCCGAAGCGGTGGCCTTGCTGGAGCGGGTGCGCAGCGCCCAGTTCGCGGTGGACGCCCAGGTGCCCGTGGCCGTCACCACGGACCAGGTCGACGCCTCCACCGCCGTGCAGATGAAGGCCCTGCAGGTGCGGCGCGTGCTGCTCAAGCCCTTCAAGGTGCGGGATGTGATCTCGACGATCCAGATGCTCAAAGGCACGGCGTAGCGCGCACTGGATTTTGATTTTTTGATGCCCTATCGCTTGATGTGCAAGCGGTAGCAGCTATAAAAATAGTAGCACCGCAATTGGTTTGCTGAACCAGCAACCGAGCGCACTGCGGACCTGCCTAACTGCCTAACTGCCTAACTGCCAAGCGGCGAGCCGGCGAGCCGGCCAACTTGCCGAGCAATCCAACAGGCCCGCAGCCGATCCGGCTATCGCCCCATGCAGAGGGCACTCAAGCCGGCGGGCGCCTGGAGCCGCTCACCGCCCAGGCTGCCTGAGCCAGGCGGCTCAGTACACCTCGGGCACGTACATCGACGCAGGCACGGGCTGGCGCAGGT
This sequence comes from Acidovorax sp. Leaf191, assembly GCF_001424425.1. GTDB lineage: Bacteria > Pseudomonadota > Gammaproteobacteria > Burkholderiales > Burkholderiaceae_C > Acidovorax. The sequence goes on along the minus strand of NZ_LMPT01000011.1, from coordinate 36,206 downwards.
ACTCGGGGTTGCGCACGCGCTCGGGCAGCACCACGGTGGGGTGCGGCACCTCTTCATACGGCATCTGCGACAGCAGGTGCGCGATGCAGTTCAGCCGCGCCTTTTTCTTGTCGACGGCCTGCACCACCCACCAGGGGGCTTCGGGGATGTGGGTGCGCTCGAGCATGGTTTCCTTGGCCTTGGTGTAGGCCTCCCAGCGCACCCGGCTCTCCAGGTCCATGGGGCTGAGCTTCCACTGCTTGAGCGGGTCGTGGATGCGGCCCAGAAAGCGCAGGTGCTGCTCTTCGTCGGTGATGGAGAACCAGTACTTGATGAGGCGGATGCCCGAGCGCACGAGCATCTTCTCGAACTCGGGCACGGTGCGGAAGAACTCTTCGTACTCGTCGTCCGAGCAAAAGCCCATCACGCGCTCCACGCCGGCGCGGTTGTACCAGCTGCGGTCGAACAGCACCATTTCGCCAGCGGCTGGCAGGTGCGCCACATAGCGCTGGAAGTACCACTGCGTGCGCTCGCGGTCGTTCGGTGCGGGCAGTGCGGCCACGCGGGCCACGCGGGGGTTCAGGCGCTGGGTGATGCGCTTGATCACGCCGCCCTTGCCCGCGGCGTCGCGCCCCTCGAACAGGATCACCACCTTCTCGCGGCTGTGCTGTACCCAGTCCTGCAGCTTGACCAGTTCGCCCTGCAGGCGGAACAGTTCCTTGAAATACTGCTGGCGTGCGAGCTTGTCGGCGGCCGTGGGCGCGCCGATGTCATCCACCTCGCGGTCTTCGATCTCCAGCTCCAGTTCTTCGTCGTAGCTGTCGATCAGGTCATTGGCGATGCGCTGCATCAGTTCCTGGGTGTCGAGGGCGTTGTTGTAGAGCATGGGCGTCAGGGTCTTCACACAAAGAGCGCCATGGTGCTCCCGGCGAGTGACGTTGCCGTGACAGCGGCATGACAGCACCATGATCTGTCACCGCAGCGTCACAACGGCGCTCCATCATGCACGTCCGTGCCCACGCCTGCAACCCCCGCTCCCCCCAGCCCGCCTGTTCCGGGCGCCCTCCACGCCAGCCTCAACTATGGTGGCGATGCCGCAGGGCTCATCTGCGGCTATCTGCTGGGCGACGACGCCCTGCCGCGGGAGGTGGACTCGGTGCAGGCCGCCCAGTGGCTGGCATTGCAGGCGCATGGCATCACCGACGCAGCCCAGGGCGAGTTCCTGTGGCTGCACTTCAACCTGAGCCAGGCCCAGGCCGTGCGCTGGATGGAGCGGCATGCCCACTTGCCCGAAGCGTTCTTCGACGCGCTCAAGGACCGATCGGTCTCTACCCGCATCGAGCGCGACGACGACACGCTGATCGCGGTGCTCAACGACGCGCATTTCGACTTCGCGTTCGAGCCGTCGGACATCGCCACGCTGTGGACCAGCGTGGCGCCGCACCTGATGGTGACGGGGCGCACGCGCCCCCTGCGGTCGGTGGATGCCTTGCGCACGGCGGTGCGCAGCGGGCAGGCGCCGCGCTCCAGCGTGGGGCTGCTGGCCGAGCTGATGCGCACGCAGGCGTCGGGCCTGGTGAACATCGTGCGTGGCGTGACGCAGCGCATCGACGATGTGGAAGACGCGCTGCTGGCAGGCCGCCTGGACCACAAGCGCGCCCGCCTGGGCGTGCTGCGGCGGCTGCTGGTACGCCTGCAGCGGCTGCTGGCGCCGGAGCCTGCGGCGCTCTTTCGGCTGCTGCAGCACCCGCCCGCCTGGATGGGGGCGGACGACGCGCAGGAGCTGCGCGACTCGACCGAAGAGTTCTCGGTGGTGCTGCGCGACATGCAGGGCCTGCAGGAGCGCATCAAGCTGCTGCAGGAAGAGATCGCCGCGAGCGTACAGGAGGCCAACAGCCGCAGCCTGTTCGTGCTGACGGTGGTCACGGTGCTGGCCCTGCCCATCAACATCCTGGCGGGCCTGTTCGGCATGAACGTGGGCGGCGTGCCGCTGGCGGACGAGCCGCACGGCTTCTGGATCATCGTGGCCGTGGTGGTGGCCTTCACGGCCGTGGCAGGCTGGCTGGCGCTGCGGGATGCGCGCGACCGGTGAGCGAAGGGTCAGCGGCCGCTGAGCTGCTGCATCAGCGCAGCGCAGCGGGGCGATTGCGCGGGGCCGGTGGCCGGGCATGTCTACAATCGCGCCCCTTGCCCGCCTCCGATTCGCCCTCCCAAGCCCTGCCCTGCCTGCCATGAACATCGTCGTCAACGAAGAACTCAAAGCCTATATCGAACCCCTGACCCCTGACGAGCACGAGGCGCTGGAGCGCAGCATCCTGGCCGAAGGCTGCCGCGATGCGCTGGTGCTGTGGGGCGATGTGCTGGTGGACGGCCACAACCGCTATGGCATCTGCCAAAAGCACGGCCTGCCCTTCCAGACGGTGCAGAACCCGCGCTTTCAGTCGATGGAAGACGTGCACCTGTGGATGATCGACCAGCACCTGGGGCGCCGCAGCGTGTCCGACTTCCAGCGCGGTGTGCTGGCCCTGCGCAAGCGCGAGATCATCGCGGACCGCAAGGCCCGCGCCACCACGGCGGCCGAACCCGCTGAGTCGGCCGCCACGGCCATGGCCGATGTGCCCGCAGCCGCCCCCGAAGCGATGGCCGCACTGCCCGCGCCCGACCCGTTGAGCAGCCGCGAGGCGATCGCCAAGGCCGCCCGCCTGAGCAGCAGCCAGGTGGTGATGATCGAGAAAATCCAGAAGCAGGCCGCGCCCGAGCTGGTGGCCGCGGTGAAGTCCGGCACCATCTCCATCAACGCCGCCGCTGCCGTGGCTACGCTGCCTGCCGAGGAGCAGGTGGCCGCCGTCGCAGCGGGCAAGGACGAGCTCAAGCAGGCCGCCAAGCGCGTGCGTGAACTCAACAAGCGCAAGCCCAAGGAAGACGCCCCGTCGCCAGAGGCCGAAGGCGCTGACGCCGACACTGGCGCAGGCGCAGGCTCAGGCGCTGATGAACTGCAGGCGCTGCGCCACCGCGTGGCCGAACTCACGGCCGAGAACACCGAGCTGCGCCGGCAGCTGTTTCAACTGCAGGCGGCCCTGCCAGCGGACGGCGCGCCGTTCTAGGCACGGGGTTTCGTTCCGCGCTGACCCCAAGGTGCCCGGCGCGCAGGCGGCAGGCGTGCCTGCCTGCCTGCGCTGCAGCAGGTCAGCCCGCGCTGCGCAAGGCGCTCAGGCGGTCGGAGATCAGGTCGATGTCGAGGCCGTCCTCGACATGGTCAAGATAGGTTTCCAGGTCCACCACGGCTTCGGCGTTGTTGCCGCGTTCGGCATGCGCCAGGCCCCGGTCGCGCCACTCGCCCCAGGCTTGCGGCTGCAGCACGATGAGGCGGTCCAGCACGCAGATCAGCCGCTGCCAGTCCTGCTGGGTGCGGTGCACTTCCTTCAGGTTGCGAAGCATGCGCGCAATGATGTCGCGTGGCGTGGCGGCCTGCAGGTACAGGCCCAGGGGCACGTCGTAGTCGTCCACCAGGCCGCTCTGGCGCTTGTAGGGCTCCAGCCGCTCGGACAGCTCCTCGCGGCTGAGCGACTGGCCCGAGATCGGGTCGAGCACCACCTGCCCCTTGGGCAGCAGCACCTTGACCATGAAGTGCCCCGGGAAGGCGATGCCGCGCGCGTGCAGGCCCAGGCCCTGCGCCAGTTCCATCCACAGGATGGCCAGCGAGATCGGAATGCCCCGACGCGTGCGCAGCACGGCGTTGAGGTAGCTGTTCTCGGGGTCGTAGTAGTTGTTGATGTTGCCGGCGAAGCCCAGGTCGGCAAAGAAGAACTGGTTGAGCGTGCGCAGGCGCTGCAGCGCGGGCGCATCGACCGGCAGGCGGCGCTTGATGCGCGCGAGCAGCTGGTCCATGTCGCCCAGCAGCAGCTGCACGTCCATTTCGGGGTACTCGTCCTGGGCGAGGCTGGCGGCGGCTTCCAGCAGCGGAAAGTGGTCGTCGCTCTGCACCAGCGATGCAAAGTACTCGAGCGAGGTGGGCACGGAAAGACTCAGGGGCATGGCGTTGTTGTAAGTGCACCCTGCCCTGGCGTCAAGCTGCACAAACCCAGGTTTTGCCAGGCTGTTACCAGCATCACCGGCATCAGCGCCGCAGCAACTGGCGCAGCTTGAGCCCCGCCGCCCACAGCGCGCCGAAATACAGCGCGGCAGCGGCCGCCATGAGCGCCGCCAGCAGCCCTATGCGCCGCAGGGTCTGCCCCTTCATGTCCACCCAGTCGAAATGCTGCGAGCCCCAGAGCAGCAGCACGGCCAGCAAGGCGCTGGCGGCAATCACCTGCAAGGCGAACATGCCCCAGCCCGGCAGCGGCTGGTAGCTGCCGCGCCGCAGCAGGCCGATCAGCAGCCACAGCGCGTTGACCAGGGCCCCGAGACCAATCGACAAGGCCAGGCCCGCGTGGGCGATGAAAGGCACCAGCGCGATGTTGAGCAACTGCGTGATGACCAGCACGGCAATGGCGATCTTCACGGGCGTGCGCACGTCCTGGCTGGCGTAGTAGCCGGGCGCCAGCACCTTGATGGCCACGATGCCGATCAGCCCGGCGCCGTAGCCCGACAGCGCGAGCGCAATCTGCCCCACATCGTCGTCGGTGAGCTTGCCGTAGTGGAACAGCGTGGCCACCAGCGGTGTGGAAAAGGTCAGCAGTGCCACCGCGCAGGGCACGGCCAGCAGCACCACGATGCGCAGGCCCCAGTCGAGCATGGCCGAGTACTTCTCGGCATCGCCCGCCGCCTTGGCCGCCGTGAGCTGTGGGGTGAGCACCACGCCCAGCGCCACGCCCAGCAGCGCGGTGGGGAATTCCATCAACCGGTCCGCATAGAACAGCCAGGTCACGCTGCCCGGCGCCAGGTACGAGGCGATCTGCGTGTTGATCATGAGCGAGATCTGCGCCACCCCCACGCCCAGCACCGCCGGCCCCATGAGCGTGAGCACGCGGCGCACGCTGGGGTCGGCCCAGGCGGCACGCACGGTGCCCCAGGTGACGCCGATGCGCGGCATGAGACCCAGGCGCACCAGGGCCGGTATCTGCACGGCCAGCTGCAGCACGCCCCCCAGCATCACACCGCCGGCCATGGCGTAGATGGGCTCGATGCCGCGGGCCTCCAGCTGCGGCGCACCCAGCCAGGCCGCGGCGATCATGCACACGTTGAGCAGCACGGGCGATGCGGCGGGCACGGCGAAGTGCTTCCAGGTGTTGAGGATGCCCGCCGACAGCGCGACCATGGACATGAAGCCGATGTACGGGAACATGAAGCGCGTCATCAGCACCGCTGCGTCGTAGGCCTCGGCGTTCTGGCGCAGGCCGCTGGCCAGCGCCCACACCAGCAGCGGCGCGCCGACCACGCCCAGGATGCATACCAGCAGCAACACCCAGGCCAGGGCGGTGGCCACCGCGGAGATGAGCTTGTGCGTGGCTTCCTCGCCCTGCTGCGTCTTGGCGGTGCCCAGCACCGGCACGAAGGCCTGGCTGAACGCCCCTTCGGCAAACAGCCGCCGGAACAGGTTGGGGATGCGGAAGGCGACCTGGAAGGCGTCGGTCAGGGCGTTGGCCCCGAACATCGAGGCCATGAGCAACTGGCTCATGAGTCCCGTCACACGGGAGGCCAGGGTCAGCAGGGAAACGGTGGAGGCGGCTTTGAGCAATGACACCGCTGGAGTGTATTCCCCCTGTGCCGCTGCGCGGCTTCTCCCCAGGCGGGGACGCATCGGGTGGCAGGGCGAAGCCCACGCCCTGGGTGCGCAGGCGATGGCGCTGCGCCGGCTTTTGAGTGTGGTGGCAGCTGAAACCCGGTCTGGGCTATAATCGCGGGCTTTGCTGGCATCATCCTCAGACTCAAGGAACTAAATCATGGCATCCGCTAAACCCAAGAAGAAGAACCCGCGCCTGGCGTCGGGCCGCAAGCGCGTCCGTCAGGACACCAAGCTGAACGCAGCCAACACCTCGCTGCGCTCCAAGTACCGTACCGCTGTCAAGAACGTCGAAAAGGCTGTTCTGGCTGGCGACAAGACCAAGGCGACCGAACTGTTCGCCAAGATGCAAGCCGTGGTGGACTCCGTGGCCGACAAGGGCATCTTCCACAAGAACAAGGCTGCTCGCGACAAGAGCCGTCTGTCTGCCAAGGTGAAGACCCTGGCTCTGGCAGCCGCTTAAAACTCATTTTCCGCCTGATTCACTTCAGGCAAACAGCCCGAACGGCATGTGCCGTTCGCCGTTTGTAACGGGTGCGCTGCCAGCAAACGAACAAAACCGCCTTCGGGCGGTTTTTTCGTTTCCGAACGCTTTGCGCCGGTTTGGCGCTCCTTATCCAGAGCCGTCGCTTCAGAATGCACGCCATCAGGCTTTACGGCAAATTATGGATTGATCATAATTATTGGAATTTCATAAAAATCCATAAACCATGACGTTCCGCCGCACCGCCCTTGCCGAGCAGATGGCCACGCAGTTGCTCAGGCCCTCGTTCCTGGACACGTCCCTGCGCTCCGGGCTGTTCCTGTCGGGCCAGCGGCGGGTGGGCAAGACCACGTTCCTCGCGACCGACCTCATCCCTGCGCTCGAGGCGCTGGGCGCCATCGTGGTCTATGTGGATTTGTGGAGCCAGCCCCAGGCCAACCCGGCGGACCTGGTGCACGAGGCCATCCGCAAGACGCTCAAGGACCTGCAGACGCCCGGCTCGGGCATCTTGAAGCGCCTCCAACAGGTCGCCAGCGTCGAGGCCGGGGCGGCAGGGTTCAAGTTTGGCTTCAAGCTGGCCGACGTGGGCAAGGACGACGGCACCACCCTGGCCCACGCCTTCGAGGCACTGATCGACCAGGCCAGAACGGACGTGGTGCTCATCATCGACGAGGTGCAGCACGCCCTGGGCAGCGCCGACGGCGACCACCTGCTGCACGCGCTCAAGGCCGCGCGCGACGCCATCAACACCCGCCCCGACACCCCTGGATACTTCCTGTTCATCGGCACCGGCTCGCACCGCGCGCGGGTGCAGGAGCTCACGCTCAAGGGCAACCAGGCCTTCAACGGCGCGGTGACCAACGAGTTTCCGGTGCTGGGGCGGGACTTCATCGACTACGTGCTGGAGCAGGTCCGCCCGCAGTTGGGCGCCATGCTGCCTTCGGCCGACGTCACAGAATCTGCCTTTCGCAGCATGGGCAGCCGGCCGGAGGAGCTGATGAAGGCGCTGAACGTGCTGCGCAGCCTGCCCGCCGATGCCCTGCCGGACGAGCACCTGCCCACCATTGCGCAGTCGCTGGGCGCCGCGGCGGCCGATGTGGAACTGCAGAAGGTGGAGGCCATGGGCCCGCTGGCGGAGGCGGTGTTCTCGCGCATCTGCAGCATCGGCGGCGACGTGAAGGGCGTCTTTACCGGCGAGGCGCTCAAGACCTACGCCGCGCAGATCGGCCGCGAGGTCACGGCCCAGGAGGTGCAGGGCATCATCGGCATGATGACCTCGGCCAACCTGCTCATGCGTGTGAAGCACGGGCACTACGGCGTGACCGACCCGTTCGTGGAAAAGGCCTGGATGAACCGGCTGCAGGCGGACCAGTTGCTGCGCGCGGGGCCTGCGGGCAGCAACGTCCAGCGCTAAACAACCCGGGCGCTGCGCCTTCAGCCCTTGGGCGGCGGGTCGGGCAGCAGGCAGGCCTCGGCCACCTGCAAGTTGTTGTCGCGTGCGAAGTTGATGACGAAATCCCACGCCATGGGCTCGTGCCCTTGCAGGTCGCGGTGCACCACCACGCACTTGACGCCATTGAGCGTCGTCGGAATGCACCACGGCGAGTAGCTCAGATGGCTGCCAGGCCGCGCCCCGCCCGGGCGGAAGCTGCTCATCACCCCGGCCAGCCGCTCGGCCCAGTCACTGGGGCGAAAGGTCTTCCCGTCGTGGGTGATGCCCTGGATGAAGACTTCTTTGGAGGAGGGGGAAACCATCGGGGGATTGGAGTGGTAGTAAGGGCGCCCCAAGGCAGGATCACTGCATGCTGCACCGCAACGCGACATTCTAACTCTTATATAAGAGCTACCCCTCTAATCCACGGCCGGCATCGGGAATCAGGCCCGGACTGCTGCCAACGCACGGCATTGCAGTAATGCGCAATCGTCAACAGCCGTTCACCGTGCTCCCCCTAGAATCGTGCTTCGCTTTCTCGGGCTTTGATCCCAACAGGGCAGCCCATTCACCGCACCGTCAGGAGATTTCTGCATGACCGCTACCACCCCGGCAGCTTCGCCCCACGTGATGAACACCTATGGCCGCGTCCCCATCGCGCTGGCCCGCGGTCAGGGCAGCCGAGTCTGGGACGTCAACGGCAAGGAATACCTGGACGGCCTGGGCGGCATCGCCGTGAACACGCTGGGCCACAACCATGCCAAGCTCGTGCCCGCGCTGCAGGACCAGCTCACCAAGCTGATCCACACCTCCAACTACTACCACGTGCCGCTGCAAGAGCAGCTCGCCGCCAAACTGGTGGAGCTGTCGGGCATGCAGAACGTGTTCTTCTGCAACTCGGGCCTCGAAGCCAACGAGGCGGCCCTCAAGATCGCCCGCAAGTTCGGCGTGGACAAGGGCATCGCCAAGCCCGAGATCGTGGTGTACGAGAAAGCGTTCCATGGCCGCTCCATCGCCACCATGTCGGCCACCGGCAACCCCAAGATCCACAACGGCTTCGGCCCGCTGGTTGAAGGCTTCATCCGCGTGCCGCTCAACGACATCGAGGCCATCAAGAAGGCCACCGAAGGCAACCCCAACGTGGTGGCCGTGTTCTTCGAGACCATCCAGGGCGAAGGCGGCATCAACGGCATGCGCATCGAATACCTGCAGCAGCTGCGCAAGCTGTGCGACGAGCGCGGCTGGCTCATGATGATCGACGAAGTGCAGTGCGGCATGGGCCGCACCGGCAAGTGGTTCGCCCACCAATGGGCGGGCATCGTGCCCGACGTGATGCCCCTGGCCAAGGGCCTGGGCTCGGGCGTGCCGATCGGCGCGGTGGTGGCCGGCCCCAAGGCCGCCAACGTGCTGCAGCCCGGCAACCACGGCACCACCTTCGGCGGCAACCCGCTGGCCATGCGCGCCGGGGTCGAGACCATCCGCATCATGGAAGAAGATGGCCTGCTGGCCAACGCGGCCAAGGTGGGCGACCACCTGCGCGCGGCGCTGCAGCGCGAGCTGGGCAGCCTGCCGGGCGTCAAGGACATCCGCGGCCAGGGCCTGATGCTGGGCATCGAGCTTGCCAAGCCCTGCGGCGCCCTGATCGCCCGCGCGGCCGAGGCTGGCCTGCTGCTGTCCGTCACCGCCGACACCGTGATCCGCCTGGTGCCGCCGCTGATCCTCACCACTGCCGAGGCCGACGAGATCGTCGCCAAGCTGACCCCGCTGGTCAAAGCCATCCTGGCTGAATGAAGAGCAAGCACGCCATGACGCTGAAACATTACCTGCAGTTCAACGACCTCACCGCCGACGAATACGCGTACCTCTTCGAGCGCGCCGCGCTCATCAAGAAGAAGTTCAAGGCCTACGAAAAGCACCACCCCCTGGTGGACCGCACGCTGGCCATGATCTTCGAGAAGGCCAGCACGCGCACCCGCGTGAGCTTCGAGGCCGGCATGTACCAGCTGGGCGGCTCCGTGGTGCACCTGACCACGGGCGACAGCCAGCTGGGCCGCGCCGAGCCCATCGAAGACAGCGCCAAGGTCATCAGCCGCATGGTCGACCTGGTGATGATCCGCACGTACGAACAAGCCAAGATCGAAAGCTTCGCCGCCAACTCGCGCGTGCCCGTCATCAACGGCCTGACCAACGAATACCACCCCTGCCAGATCCTGGCGGACATCTTCACGTACATCGAGCACCGCGGCGCCATCAAGGGCAAGACCGTGGCCTGGGTGGGCGACGGCAACAACATGGCCAACACCTGGCTGCAGGCGGCATCGCTGCTGGGCTTCAAGGTGCATGTGAGCACCCCGCGCGGCTACGAAGTGGACGAGAAACTGGCTGCTGGCGCCCGTGGGATCAGCGCGGGCAGCTATCAATTCTTTAGCAACCCGCTCGAAGCCTGCCAGGGTGCGGACCTGGTCACCACCGACGTGTGGACCAGCATGGGCTACGAGGCCGAGAACGAAGAGCGCAGATTAGCCTTTGCCGACTGGTGCGTGGACACCGAGATGATGGCCGCCGCCAAGCCGGATGCCCTCTTCATGCACTGCCTGCCCGCCCACCGCGGCGAAGAGGTCGAAGCCGATGTGATCGACGGGCCGCAGTCGGTGGTCTGGGACGAGGCAGAAAACAGGATGCACGTGCAGAAGGCACTCATGGAGTACCTTTTGCTCGGCCGGATTGCATGACATGCAATCCGGTGGCGCGCCAGCGCCAGCAGCCTGTTTCGGCGCAGGCTCATGTCCGCACAGCGGACATGAAGCGGCCGCAGGCCGCGCGCCGAAGCCACAGCAGGATGCACGTGCAAAAGGCACTCATGGAGTACCTTTTGCTCGGCCGCGTGGCCTGATCCACCGCTCCACCATGTCCTGGCGCCGCCAGCCCGTCCACAGCGCCGAACTGCAGGCGCACTGGAACGCGCTGGGCCAGGCGCTGGGCCGCGACACCCCCGCCTGGCGCGCCGAGGGCCGCCGCCTCATCCTGAGCTGGGCCCACTGGCCCCGCGCGTACCACGACACCACGCACCTGTGGGCCTGCCTGCGGCACCTGCACGCCGTGCAGGACCCGCAGCCCGGTGCCCTGCAAGACCCCCATGCCGTGGCCCTGGCGCTGTGGTACCACGACGCGGTCTACTGGCCGTGGAGCCGCCACAACGAGCAGCGCAGCGCTGACTGGGCCGTGCGCTTCCTGCGCAGCCAGGGACTGCCCGAAACCATGGTTCTCAGCGTGCACCAGCACATCCTCGACACCCGCCACAACCCGGGCACCCTGGCCGGTGATGCGAAATGGGTTGTCGATATCGACCTGTCCATCCTCGGCCAGAGCGAGGCGGTCTACCGCCAGTTCGAGCGCAACGTGCGGCGTGAATACTTCTTTGTCCGCTGGCCGCGTTACGTGGCGGGCCGCAGCGCGGTGCTGCAGGGGTTTGTGGAGCGGCCGCGGATATATGGCTCGGAGTGGTTCCACGAGCGTTATGAGGCACAGGCGCGCGCAAACCTCCAGAACGCCTTGCAAGCCCTTTCCTCAGGCCGCTTGTACGGCTGAGCAGGTAACAGGGCCACCCCGCGCAGGGCTCAGTCCAACCGCAGGCTCATCAGCGCAGCGTCGAAGTACGCCCCGTCAAGACACACGGCCTCCGGCTCCACACCGTATGTCGAGAAACCCAGCGACCGGTACAGCTGGGCCGCCGCATCGTTGGGCAAATACATCATGAGATTGATCCGCCGCGCACCTTGAGCATGTGCGTGCTCAATGGCCCGCACAACCAGCCTGCGCGCAAAACCTCGGCGTCTGAACCGTGGGGAAACAAAAGTGCCCCACAACAATACCTTGTGGCGAGACGATGCGAATTTGCTCTGCCATGCCACGGCTGCCGTCCCCGCCAACACACCATCGCAAAAGACTCCGAATACGGCATTCGGCGCCGGATACGCCAGTTGCTCCCTGAAGCCGTCCAGAGAGCGGCTCAGTTCTTCCTCCAACGTGAGACCCATGGGTATCGGGTTGTCCGCTGTCAGTTCGCGGCGCAGCGACGAAAACACCTCCGCATTGGCGGCAGACAGCTGCCGCAGTTCGATCAAAGCGTTGGGAGCATCCATGATTTCCAGGCGATGGGTAGACAGGTGGGATTGAACCGCTCAGCGCAGCCAGGGGCAAGACAAGGCGGCAGCCACCGTCAGAACTGCGTGCCCACCGTCAGGTACACACGCGGTGTCAGCCGCATGCTGCTGGTGCTCAGTAGCGGCACCGGGCCCGATGCATCTACACGGTCGCGGCGAAAGCGTGCGTCCCCCACGTTGTAGATACCGAGCCGCCAGTAACCCAGGCCCCGCACCAACTGCCCCACGTACACATCCAGCATCGCATGGGCACGGCTGCGCCCCGTCAACACCGGGTCGACATTCTGGTCTGCAGGCCCGGTCATCGACAGCGTGGCGCCGCCGTACCAACCGCCGCCGCGCGGCATAGGGCGGGCTGCAGTCAACGTGACGATGTAGCGGGCTTGCCCGGGAATGCGCTGGCCCTCGTTGCGCCCACTGGTCATGCGCGACTGCAGCAGGCTGGCGTTGGCAGACAGCGTCCAGTCGCTGGCCAGCCCCAGCCAACCCAGGCCGGTGCGGGCGTCCGTCTCCAGGCCCCAGACCATGGCGTCGCCCACGTTGCTGCGCTGCTCGACCCAGCGTGCGCCCTGTAGCTGGAGCGTGGGCGCGAGCGCATCGCTCACCCTGCGCACGAAAACGTTCAAGCCCATGTGGCCCGCCGCCAGCCGGCGCTCGAAGCCTGTGTCCAGCGTCCACGTCACTTCAGGGCGAAGGTTCGGGTTGCCCATGGTGTCGGGGTTGCTCAGGCTGTTGCTGCCCTGGCTGGGAATGGTCCGGTCCACCAGGTCCCACACGCGCGGCAGCTGCGTTACGCGGGCCAGGTTGAAGCGCCATTGCAGATCGTCGGACAGCGGTGTGCGCGTGTGCAGCGAGGGCTGCAAAATGTTCCATTGCCTCTGGCCCGCCACCAGCGAGCTGCCACCATGGAGCGTGACCTGCTCGCCCCGCAACCCGAGGGTGAGCGTGGTGTTGGCGGGCAGCTCCCATTCGTTTTGCCCCCACAGTACGGCGCGGCGGATTCCAGACTCCAACGCAGTGTTCGACGGCAACTCGCCACTCGCTGTCGTGCGGACGTGCAACTGACGGTCTTCCAGCTGCGCACCCACGCTCCAGAGCAAAGCGCTGGTGGTGCCGGTGAGCTTGGTACTCAGGCTCACCAGGTCCTCCCGCCGGTCATCCAGAAAGCTGTAGCTGTCGGTCACTGCAGCGGCCCCCGCCATTCCCGCAGCGCGGACCAGCGTTCCATCGCGGTCCACGGTGTCACTTGCCCGGCTTGTGGCGAGTGTGGTTTCGAGCTTGCTGGCGGCAAAGCGGTGCGTCCAGTCGGCCGCGGCCTGCAGGTAGCGGCGCTCGTAACGGTGCGCTTCCTGTGAACTCAGCGCATAGGTTCCATCACCGCTACCCACGCTGACAGACTCGCCGGCAAACTCGCCCCGGCTGAACGTTGCGCGCAGCGTGAGCTGGTCTTGCGCCGACAGCCGACCGCTGACGCGCGGGACCAACGCATAGTCGGTGCGCCGGTAGCGAGCGCTGGTGTCCGACTGGGCGACTTCCACACCCGCACGCTGCGTGCTGCGGTGGGTGTCCGAGCCCAGCAGCAGCCCTGTGGCCGACGCGGCCACGAAGTACGACCACGGCGGGCTGGGCGCTGCATCACTCTCATCGCCAGCCCGTGTCGGCGTGGCGCCGATAGGACCCGTGCGCGAGAAGAAGGCCTGGCCCGCATCGCGCCCCCACACATGGTTGTCCGTCAGGCGCAGCACTGTCTCGCGCTTGACCGTGGCCTGGCGCAGCACGATGTTGATGGTGCCGCCCGTGGCCCCTGAGAACTCCGCCGTCGGCGCGCGCACCACCTCGATGCGCTCGATCAGCTCTGGCGGCAGTTGGTCGATGGGCAACTGCGATCGCTTGCTGCCTACGCGCTGTCCATCCACCAGCAACTGGGTCGCGCCACGGTCCATGCCGCGCATGCGAATCTCCACACTGCCGTCCCCTGACGGCGTCACCTGCACGCCGGGCAACTGACGCAGCACATCGGCCACCGAGAAAGCGCCCATCTGCTCGATGTCGTTGCGGTCCACCACCACCAGCGAGCCCGCAGCAAAGAAGCGCTGCTCGAGCGAGCGGCGCGCCGTCACCGTCACGCCCTCCAGTTGCGGGGGTGCACCCGCACCCTCGGCCTGACCCTGGGCCCACGCAGCATGGCCCGCCAGACAAGTCATCCACATCGCGGCATGGCGCTTGATTTTTCTCATACCTACCCTCCTCCGGTCATTGTCCAGCGCGTGTCTTAAGCGCAGCCAAAGACGGCGCGCCAACATGCTGTTGCCCCGTCCAACCGTGGTGCAAACCGCCACAATCCCCCCATGCACATCCTGCTCATCGAAGACGACCTGGACCTGGGCCGGGCCCTGCAGTCGGCACTGAAGGTCGAGGGACTGACCAGCGAGTGGCTGCGCCGCGCGGTGGACGCGCCCGCCACAGTGGATGCCACCACCGTGGACTGCGTGCTGCTGGACCTGACGCTGCCCGACGGCAGCGGGTTCGACCTGCTGGCACGCTGGCGGGCGCAGGGGGAGCAGGTGCCCGTTATCGTGATCACCGCGCGCTCGGCGGTGGAGGACCGGCTGGCGGGGCTGGACGGCGGCGCGGACGACTTCGTGATCAAGCCCTTTGCCACGGCCGAGCTGATGTCGCGCATCCGCGCGGTACTGCGCCGCAGCGCGCGGCAGGCCAGCGAGCGCTGGGTGCTGGGCGAGCTGGTGATCGAGCCCCGGCGCCACCAGGTGCGGCGTGGCAGCGAGGCGCTGGACTTGTCGCCGCGCGAGTTTCAGCTGCTGCTGGAGCTGGCACGCGAGCCCGGCGCCGTGGTGCCCAAGGGCGTGATCGCGCAGCGGCTGGACCCGCTGGGCGAGCCGGTGGACTTTGGCGCCATCGAAGTGCATGTGTCCAACCTGCGCCGCAAGATCGGGCCGGAGCTGATCCGCACGGTGCGTGGCGTGGGTTACCTGCTTCAAGCATGAGCGCACGCACGACATTGCGCGCCAGATGGCAGCGGCTGGCCGAGCCCACCCTGGTGCGCCGCAGCGTGGTATCGGTGCTGCTGGCGTTTGTGCTGGTCTGGGGGGTGTTGCTGTGCTACATCTTCATGACCTACAAACACACCATCACCAACGACCCGGGCCTGCAAAAGTACGGAGACGCCCTGCTGGTGTCTCTGCAGGACGTGACCGACCCCGCACACGCTGCAGCGGCCATCGACTCCACCGAAACGTGGACCTACATACGACGCCGCCAGATTGGCATTTTTCCTGGCAAGACACTGCACGCACTCAGTGATGCAGACGGCAATCCGGTGTTTGCCTCGCATGAGTTGAAGACCCTGAATCTCCCCCCCAGGCACCCGGAGGCGGTGGGCGTGATTACCGAAGCCATCGCAGAGGGCACCGTGTACCGCATCTACACAGGCCACAACGCCCGGTGGGCCTTGCAGGTGTTCGAGCCCAAGCGCACG
Organism: Acidovorax sp. Leaf191; assembly: GCF_001424425.1. Taxonomy (GTDB): domain Bacteria; phylum Pseudomonadota; class Gammaproteobacteria; order Burkholderiales; family Burkholderiaceae_C; genus Acidovorax. Next base: position 20,930 of record NZ_LMPT01000011.1, on the reverse strand, counting down.
GATGCAGCCTTTCTGGCTTACAACGGCCGCTTCATCCTGCCCTATCTGCTGCTGGCCATGCCCTTCGTGCTGGTGCCCGTGTGGCTGTCGGTGCGCAACGGCCTCAAGCCGCTGCAGCAGTTGGCCAGCCGCATCGCCCGGCGCAACAACGACGACCTGCAGCCTGTGGGCTTCGACGCCCGCCACCGCGAGCTCAAGCCACTGGAGCAGTCCCTGGACACCCTGCTGGCCCGCATGCGCCAGAAAGTCGAGCGCGAACGCGCCTTCGTGCAGGACGCCGCCCACGAGATCCGCACGCCCCTGGCCGTCATCACCGCCCAAGCCCATGTCATGGCACGTTCGCAAAGCGAAGCCGAGCGCACGCAGGCCCAGGCGCACCTGGAGCAGGCCATCGCCCGCACCTCGCACCTGGCGCAGCAACTGCTGGACCTGGCTGCGCTCGATGAAGCTCAGCGCCCAGCCCCGCGCGACCTGGACGTGGCGCAGTGGCTGCGCGCCGCGCTGGCGCAGGCCGCGCCGCGGGCCATGGCCCGGCAGATCGAACTGTCGCTGGACGCGCCCGACAGCCTGACTGCGCGGCTGGACCTGCCCGCGCTGGAATCGGTGGTGCACAACCTGCTGGACAACGCGGTGCGCTACTCGCTCGCAGGCGGCACGGTGGCTGTCGGCCTGCGGGTGGGCGACGGTGGCACAACGCTGCAATTGGCGGTGCAGGACGACGGGCCGGGCATTCCAGTGGCCGAGCAGGGCAAGGTGTTCGAACGCTTCTACCGCGGCCCGGGCCATGCGGCCGGCAGCGGTAGCCACAACGATGGGGACCATGCCACCAACGGCTCCGGCCTGGGCCTTGCCATCGTGCGCCAAGCCGCGCTGCGCATGGGCGGGCAAGTGCGGCTGGGCCAGGGACTGGATGGAAGGGGCGTGGGCTTCTTCGTGGAGATACCGCTGGCGGCGCGCCGGGGCTGATGCGGCGCTGATCCGAGCGGGCCATGGCCGTCGTGACAACCGCTGGCCATCGGCCTGATGAGCTTCAGCCTCAGCGAACTCGCGGCCTGATGAACTGCAGCCTCAGCGACCTCACCATCCGTTCGGGCTGAGCCTGTCGAAGCCAGGGCATGCCCCCAGCGTGCAAGGCTTCGACGGGCTCAGCCCGAACGGATTGGGGGTATGTGACGCATGTGGCCATCCAAACCATCCAAGCCTATTAGATGCTCCAGCGCCCTCTACCGCTTGATGGACAAGCGCAAGCAGCTACAAATAATATAGCAACCCATATCAATGCCGCGAGCGTGGCATGGCCACTGTTTTCTCGGCAGCCTCGCCCGGCGACGATGCTGCAGGACCGCAGCCACCGCCACCGCTACTGCAGCTGCTGCACCCCCCACCGCCGTCCCCGCTGCCGCAGCCCGGTGCCTGCACCAGCGCCGGATGCACCCGGCCCAGGCGTTGCCGCCAGCCCTGGGGCATGTAGCGCCACGCCACGTAGAGCATGGCAACGGCCACGATCACGCCGACGATGATGTCCTGCGCCATGGTTGTCTACCCTCCACCCATCGCCAGTGCGATGCGGTACGTCACGAAGCTGGCCAGGTAGGCCAGCGCAAACAGGTACGCCGTCATGATCAACGGGTACCGCCAGCTGTTGGTCTCGCGCTTGACGGTGGCGATGGTCGACAGGCACTGCGGCGCGAAGATGAACCACACCAGCAGCGACAGCGCCGTGGCCAGTGACCATTGGGCGGCGATCAGCGGGCCCAACTGCGCGGCGGTCTCCTCGCCCGTGGCCGACAGCGCATACACGGTGCCCAAGGCCCCCACGGCCACCTCGCGCGCGGCCATGCCGGGCACCAGGGCGATGGAGATCTGCCAGTTGAAGCCGATGGGCGCGAACACCACCGCCAGCAGGCTGCCGATTTTGCCCGCCAGGCTGTATTCGATGGCGGGCCCGGTGGCGCCCACCGGTGGCGCCGGGAACGACGACAAGAACCACAGCAGCACGGTGAGCGCCAGGATGATGCCGCCCACGCGGCGCAGGAAGATCTTGGCGCGCTCCCACAGGCCGATGGCCAGGCTGCGCACGCTGGGCCAGCGGTAGGTGGGCAGCTCCATCAGCAGCGGCGCGGCACCGGTGTTGGTGCGCGCCAGCCGGGCCACGGCGGCCACCGCCATGGCGCTGACGATGCCGGCCACGTACAGCGCGAACAGCACCAAGCCCTGCAGGTTGAACACACCGGCCACCGTGCGCTCCGGGATGAAGGCCGCGATGAGCAGCGCATACACCGGCAAACGTGCCGAGCACGTCATGAGCGGCGCGATCATGATCGTCACCAGCCGGTCGCGCCAGCTCGGGATGGATCGCGTGGCCATGATGCCCGGGATGGCACATGCAAAGCTCGACAGCAGCGGGATGAACGAGCGGCCCGACAGGCCCACCACGCCCATCACCCGGTCCAGCAAAAACGCCGCGCGCGGCAGGTAGCCCGAGTCTTCCAGCACCAGGATGAAGAAGAACAGGATCAGGATCTGCGGCAGGAACACCACCACCCCGCCCGCGCCGGCGATGATGCCGTCGGTGAGCAGGCTGCGCAGCGTGCCCTCGCCCATGTTCGCGTTGACCCACGCGCCCGCGGCCTCCGTGGCGGCCTTGATCCAGTCCATGGGCGCAGCGGCCCAGCTGAACACCGCCTGGAACATCAGGAACAGCGTCACGGCCAGCAGCACCATGCCCCACACCGGGTGCAGCACCACCGCGTCGATGCGGTCGTCGCGGTGCAGGCTGACCTGCGGCGCGCGCACTGCCAGGTCGATGATGCGGCGCACCTGCTGGTGCAGCTGCATCACCTGCTGCTGCGCGCTGCCTTCGGGCATCGCCAGCGGCACCTGCGCGGCAGCCAGCGCCGCAGGCTGCACCGTGTCCAGCCACTGCACCAGTTCTTGCGCACCGCCGCCCCGCACGCCCACGGTGGCCAGCACCGGCATGCCCAGCTCACGCGCCAGCGCCTCGCGGTCGATCACGATGCCCTGGCGCTCGGCCACGTCGCTCATGTTCAGTACCAGCACCATGGGCAGCCCCAGGGCGCGGGCCTCCAGCACCAGGCGCAGGTTCAGCCGCAGGTGGGTGGCATCGGTCACGCAGACCAGCACCTCGGGCGCGGGCTCGCCCGCCCGCTGCCCGGTGACGATGTCGCGCGTGACGGCTTCGTCCATGCTTTGCGCATGCAGGCTGTAGGCGCCCGGCAGGTCCAGCACGCGCACGCGCCGGCCGCTGGCGGTCTGCAGCGAGCCTTCCTTGCGCTCGACCGTCACGCCCGCATAGTTGGCCACCTTCTGGCGGGCACCCGTCAGCAGGTTGAAGAGCGCGGTCTTGCCGCAGTTGGGGTTGCCCAGCAGGGCGATGCGCAGCGGGGCAGTTGTCGATGGCGGGGTTGTGCTGGTGGCAGCGGACGTGCTTCGCGCATTCATGGCTGCACCTCGACCTGCACCTGCACCATCGACGCCTCGCTACGGCGCAACGCAAACGTGGCCTGCCCCACCCGCACCGCAATCGGGTCCACCCCGAACCCACCGCGCGCGACCACACGCACCGCCTCGCCGGGGAGAAAGCCGATCTCCATCAGACGCAGCACCGTGCCTTCTTCCTGCTCGCCGCTGGCGCTATGCAGGCCCGTCACCAGCGCAGGGGTGTGCAGGGGCAGCCGGTCAAGGGCTATGGATGGCGCGGGGCCAGTGGAAGCATGCTGCGGCACAGCAGAGCTGTCGTGCGGGGTGGTCATCGGAGTCTGCTTTTTAAATGTTATTGATTCTCATTTTACTGACACTGGGTTTGGGGGTTTGGTTCCGTGGGGGAGGGGTGATTGATGCAGCGCAAATGCGCCCGTAGCGAATTGCTCGCCGCGCGCTTTGGCACTGATTGGTGCCGCCTTTGGCGCGGATTCAGCCAAAGAAAGGCTGCTCAAAGAGGCTTTGGACCCAAAGTGGCTGACGTTCTATTCGCGCGTCAGCCTCGCCACGAGTTTTCACTCGTGAAACCTAGGCAGCCAACGCAGTGATGCTGACTTGGCCGGAACGAGTTCTGTCTTCGTAGGAATACATGAACTACCTTCTAGTAGTCCAAGTTTTCGTCCGCACCCCCTACCGGTCAGAAGCCGACATCAGCACAACATGAAAACTTGGCAAGTTCTTCTCATTGGCGAGGGGTTCAGCGTCGATGGCGTGGTGCGTAGTTGCGAGATTTCAGGATTCGTAAATGCTGAAAGCGTGGCCGCTGCAGTGAGTTCCCTCACCCCCATCGCAGTCGGTGAGATTGAACTGCATTGGACCGGAAAAATGTGAACGTCCGGTTCGGGCAAAGTCGGAAGACGGCAGTGGGCCCATAGCCGCCGTCAGAACTGGTTCCATTTCAAGGTCGATGAGGCCCATGCTGCTTGTTCCGCGTGAGCTAATGCATCGCGCAGTGTGGGGAACACTGCAGACGGATACTTCCAAAAGTCACGCGGCGTTGTAGGTGAGGCCCACTGGACGTCAAATCCCGGAACCGTTTGATCCTCCTGTATCTCCGGTGGGTCTTCCCAGTCGCCCGATCCGTAGCGAATCGAGCAGCTAACAATACGGACGCCTGTTGGTACTGTGCCGTCGTACAGCCACGTTCCTTCTTTCACGACAGTGAAATCGCTCATCGAATGTCCGCCTTTGGCCGAAAGCCAACATCGTACCAAGCGATCCAAGCCTGAAATACAGCAGTCCGTTCTGATCGATCGCTCTGTGCACAAGCTAAAACAGCATGGTCAGAATCACCGGCTGCAGCCGATTCAAGCACTTTCTGCCGAAGGCAAGCTTGGGACAACTCTCACAGTCCGTCGACACCTGCCTGAGCTTGTTGCACCTGCCGTCGCGAATAAACTCCTCGGCAAATTTACTCAAAAAGGCAGGGGGATCACATGGAGCTGAACTATCCAGCTGGGCCAAAGACATATCCAGAGGAACTGGTCAAGGCAACACCGGCTTACAGGCGCCATGCCTGGATTGCGTTGGCGGCCCTTCTGGGGTTCGTCGGTTTTTACCTCTCGCTGTCGGGTTGGTTTGTCTGGAAGTCTTATGCGCTGATCCGTGCCAGCACCCGAACGCCGCATGACGGCCTATGGCTTTTATTGGGTGGAGTGGCGGCGGGTTTCATCGCGCTTTTCATGCTGAAGGCCATTTGGTTCGTCAAGCGCAACAGCATCGCGGATCTCACCGAAATCAAGGAAGAGGATCAACCAAAACTCTTCGCCTTCCTGTACCGTCTGGCCGACGATGCCCGGGCGCCGCGGCCCCGCAAGGTCTTCTTGTCTGCGCGGGTCAACGCGGCAGTGTTTTATGACCTGTCGCTGTTGAACCTTATCTTCCCGTCCCGCAAGAACCTGGAGATCGGCCTGCCGCTCGTCAACGTGCTGAATGCCTCCGAGTTCAAGGCCGTGCTGGCCCACGAGTTCGGGCACTTTGCGCAAAGGTCCATGGCGGTGGGGCGCTGGGTTTACATCGCCCAGCAGATTGCCGGGCATGTGGTGGCCAAGCGCGACCGCCTGGATGGCTTTCTGCAAGGCCTGTCTCGCTTTGACATCCGCATCGCCTGGATAGGCTGGATCCTGTCGCTGGTGGTGTGGGCGATCCGCTCGGTGGTCGACACTTTTTTCAAGGTGGTTCTCGCCGCAGAGCGGGCACTGTCCCGCGAAATGGAGTTCCAGGCAGACCGTGTGTCGGTCAGCCTCACAGGCAGTGATGCACTGATCAACGCCCTCTACCGCTGCCAGGCCGCAGACACGGCCTGGGACAGAACACTGGCGTTCGCGAACGCAGAAGTGCGGGCGGGGCGTGTGACGGCGGATCTGTTCGAAATCCAGTCCCTCATCATCGCCAGGCTGCGCAACATCCTTGACGACCCCACGTTTGGTGAGCCTACCAAGCCACTGGGCGACCCTGCCGCCCACCGGATTTTCGAGCAGCACGCGGTGCAGATTTCGCGCATGTGGGCAAGTCACCCGCTCAACCATGAGCGTGAAGCCAATGCCAAGCAAATCTACCTGCCGGTGCCTTTGGATGAGGGCTCGGCCTGGGGGCTGTTCAAAAACACCGATGCACTGAAGCGCAAGATGTGCGCGGACATGGTGAAGGACATCGATCCCCCCTTGCCTACGGCAACCCGTGAAGAATCGCTGGCGGCATTGGGCATTGAATATGGCCGCGAATCGTACAAGCGCGGCTACAGAGGCTGCTATTTGTCTCGCTCCATCACCCGCTGTACGGCGGAATTGGACGGGCTGTACCGGGAGGGCCCCGACTCGGTGGAAGGCCTGTACCCCGATTCGCTGCAACAGGATTTGCGGCAGCTGGAAATCTTGTCGAATGAGAAAGCACAGCTCACCGCCATTCAGGACGGCGCAGCCAAAAGTGCGGACGGCGTGATTCGCTTCCGGGGCAAGGGCATCAAGCTCAAGGAATTGGGTGCGACCCTGCGGGCGATCGATGAGGAGATGGAGGCATTGACAGGGCGGGTCGTGGAGCACGACCGCCTGTGCCGTACGGCAGCTTTGGCCAAAGCGCGCAAGGCGGGTCGCGGCTGGGAAGCCTACTGGCGGGGCTTGCTGTCGCTGGTGCACTACACGGAACACTTGCAGGCCAACATTGCCGATGCACACGGTGCGTTGGCCAATCAGGTGGCGATGGTGACGGCCAAGCGCAAAGTCAGTGATGCAGAGCGCAACCGCGTAGTGAGCCACGCACTTGAGTTGTATCTCTTGCTGCAAGAGGTCGACAACGCCCGCAACTCGGTCGTCGTGGATGAGGAGACGCTGCGCCAGGTCGGAGCCGCGAGCTGGAGCGCCATGCTGGAAGAGTTCACCCTGGGCGCGCCCGGCTTGAGCAACATCGGAGACTGGCTGAACGTGATCGACGGCTGGGTGCGAGCTTTCAGTGGGTCGCTGGGGCGGTTGCGCCGCGCAGCGCTGGACCAGATGCTCAATGCGGAAAGGCGATTGCAGACAACAGTCGGACAAGGCGCCGACATGGGCGAAGCGCCCCCAGCGCCTGCAGTCCCGCGTCAATACAGCACTTTTGTGACGGGGCAGGAACGACCCTTGCAAAAGCGGCTGGATTGGTGGTCGCGCTTTCAGGTGGCCGACGGCTGGGTGCCTGGGTCGGCACGCCTGCTGGTGGCGGGCGGCATCATCGGTAGCCTCATGGGCACGAGTGCCAGTGTAGGAACGGCAACCGTCTGGGTGCACAACGGCCTGGATCGCCCGGTGATATCGCAGGTAGGAGCCCACAAACTGTCACTGCCCCCCGGCGCCACCCAACATCTGAATGTGGACGTCGACAAATCTCTGCGATTGAGTTCACGTACCGTGGAGGGCCAGGAGATCGAGTCCTTTGAAGAAACCCCGGACGTTATCAGCGGTCAATACGTTTACAACATCGCCCTCGCAAGCCCCCTGATGGAGTGGAGCGTCGGCTACGGGAGCTACACCGGCTCCGCGGCCCACGAAGTCCCGCACGAGCGTTGGCTTCCAACCTCTGTTCAGATAGTGCTTGAAGAGCCCCCGAAGAGCATTCAAACCAAGGGAAGTGGCGGTACCCGGACGGTGCTGAGCGCGCCGCCCGCGAACTCGTGGCGCTCCAACCTGGGTGTGGTGGAAAAAGAAGACACCCGCAAAGCCGTGATCCTGGCACACGCTCGGTGGGACTCTCCCGAGTCGGCCAGCCTGATGGACTGGTTGACGCAAGCGTCTGTGCTGCCTGAGTACCCAGAAGTTTTGAGCACGCGCCTGGCCCACAACGCTCTCGATGTCGTGGCCTTGCGCGCGCAGCAAGACAGCTCTGCTGATCGCGCGGCCACCTGCGAGCGGCAAAGAGCGCTGTCCGCTCAACATGCAGCGAACCCAAGCATGCAATACGTAGCGGTGCGATGCATGGACCACGGCCCTTCGCGCGAGGCTGCATTTGTCGCGGGATACCAAAAACATCCTGGAAACCCATGGTTTGCTTTGGCTGCCGGGTACGATTTTTCATCGGCAGGCAATTGGCCAGAGGCATCGAAAGCCTATGGTGTGGCAAGCCAGAACCCCGCCTTGGCGGAGTTCGCCTCCCTCGACCTCGCCCGCATCAGGCGGCTGATGAACGGAGTCAACGCCAATGTGCAGGACCTGTTGCCGAAGTCGGAAGCTTTGCGGAATAACCGCAGTCTGGAAACCGGAGAAGGCTTGTTGGACAATGATCCTGCAAAGATTTACTTTGAACTCCATCAAGGCAGGATCGACGCGGCAGCCAGGCGGTGGAAAGCCAACTCCGGCAGCGAGCGCACGCTGAGGTTGATTGCAGCGTCCGACGGTGCACCTGCGGATCTGGTGGAACGCAGCTTGAGCCTGGACGCCCAACGAGGAATCGATGGGGACGCATATTGGAGTGCGCTGGGCTTGGCCCTGAAACACCGGCGCAATATGGAACCTTTTGTGGCCAAGCTGCATGAGGACAAGAGCGAGGAGTCCCTGGCGCTGCGCCGCTTTGTCGACATCATGCAGACAACGCGGGATGTCGTTCAAGCAGAAAAGGTACTGCAGAACGAACCGCTGCAGCGACGTGCTCAGGCGTATGTCGTGGGGCTGATTGTGCTGGGGCGGCAGGCGCCGCCCGCGTGGCGCGACTTCGCCAAGAAGGCGTTGCTGGTGTCTGAGCGGCCGTACCTCGGATAACCCCGAGAACAGGCGCGCCAGCCTGGCTGGCCAGTTCACCGCGCAGCTCTGCGCAATCGATCTGCATGGCTTCGCTGAACGATCAAGCCGCGGCAGTGCCCTGGTCGCCACGCATTGCGCTGCGGGTCGGCTCTGCACAGGGGCGGCACCCTGCCCGATGGGCTGGCGGTGGAAGTGACCGACACCGCCAGCCCCATGCGCGGCCCGACCACGTGCCGGCGAGTTGCGCAGCGCTCACCGGCAAGATGGGAGAAAAAGCCGCGTGAGACACCTGCGAGCGCCGCCTGTCGCCCAGCAGCGATTTTCAGGCCGATGATCACGCCTGCCACCGACCGCGCATGCGGCATGGGTTGCAGCCGCTGACAGACGGCCTCTTCTTCTGATCTGCAGCCTCGCAGATCGTTGAAGCCTCAACAAAAACCGCCGCCGTGTTGGAAATAACCGACACCACGGGTTTTCCGGGACATGCAAACTTTGTCCCATGCCAACCAGCCCCTCTTCCCCCACCGCCCGCAGGCTCTGGGACATTTCGCCGCCCGTGCATGCGGGCAGCCCCGTGTTCCCGGGCGACACGGCGTACAGCCAGCAGTGGTGCGCCACCATCGGGCCCGGCTGCCCGGTCAACGTGAGCGCCATCACGCTGTCGCCCCATGTGGGCGCGCATGCCGATGCGCCGCTGCACTACGACGAGCACGGCGCCAGCATCGGTGACATATCGCTCGACGCCTTTCTGGGCCCCTGCCGCGTGATCCACGCGATCGCGCGCGGGCCGCTCATTACCTGGGAGCACATCGCCCACGCGGTAGACGCCACGCTGCCGCAGCGCGTGCTGGTGCGCACCTACCAGCACATGCCCCAGGACCGTTGGGACGGCGCCCTGGCGGCCTATGCCCCCGACACCATCGAGCGCCTGGCGGACCTCGGCGTGCTGCTGGTGGGCATCGACACCGCCAGCATCGACCCGGCCGACAGCAAGACGCTCGACAGCCACCAGGTCATCCGCCGCCGCGGTCTGCGCGTGCTGGAGAACCTGGTGCTCGACGACGTGCCCGAAGGCGACTACGAGCTGATCGCCCTGCCGCTCAGGCTCACCACCGCCGACGCATCGCCGGTGCGTGCCGTGCTGCGCGCGCTGGCCTGATCACTCATTTTTTAAAGCTGTTAGGCCGCTACCGCTTGCTGATAAAGCGCCAGCAGCTATCAAAACAGAAGCAAACAACCACCTTTCTGCCATGACCATCACCGCACAAGACTGCCGCGCACTCGACGCACAAGACCCCATCGCCCCGCTGCGCGAGCACTTCGCGCTGCCCCCGGGCGTGATCTACCTGGACGGCAACTCGCTGGGCGTGGCGCCCAAGGCTGCCGCGGCGCGCGTGGCCGATGTGGTGACGCGCGAGTGGGCCACGGACCTCATCAAATCCTGGAACACCGCGAGCTGGTTCGACCTGCCCCAGCGCCTGGGCAACCAGCTGGCCCCGCTGATCGGCGCCGGCCCGAACGAAGTGGTCTGCACCGACAGCACTTCGATCAACCTCTACAAGGTGCTGAGCGCGGCGCTGAACATCGCCCGCGAGGACAACCCCGCGCGCAAGCGCATCGTCAGCGAGCGCAGCAACTTCCCCACCGACCTGTACATCGCCGAAGGCCTGTGCAAGGAGTGCGGGCTGGAGCTGGTGCTGGTGGAGCCCGAAGACATCGCCGCCGCGCTGACCCCCGACGTGGCCGTGCTGATGCTCACCCATGTGAACTACCGCACCGGCGCCATGCACGACATGGCCACCATCACGGCCGCCGCGCATGCCCAGGGCATCCTGTGCGTGTGGGACCTGGCGCACAGCGCGGGTGCGGTGCCCGTCGACCTGAACGGCGCGGGTGCAGATTTTTCCGTCGGCTGTGGCTACAAGTACCTCAACGGCGGCCCCGGCGCGCCGGCGTTTGTGTGGGTACACCCGCGCCACGCCGACCGCTTCTGGCAGCCGCTGTCGGGCTGGTGGGGCCACGCGGCGCCGTTCCAGTTCACCCCTGACTACCAGCCTGCACCCGGCATCACGCGCTACCTGTGCGGCACGCAGCCCATCATCAGCCTGTCGGCCCTGCAGTGCGGGCTGGACGTGTTCACCGCCGCGCAGGCACTGGGCGGCATGGCCGCGCTGCGCACCAAGTCGCTCGCGCTCACCGACCTGTTCATCCGCCTGGTGGAGGAGCGCTGCGCAGGCCACGGCCTGGGCCTGGCCACGCCGCGCGACCACGCACAGCGCGGCTCGCAGGTCTGCCTGACGCGCGACGAAGGCGCGGGCGTCAACGGCCAGGGCAGTGGCGCCTACGCCATCGTGCAGGCGCTGATCGCCCGCGGCGTGATCGGCGACTTCCGCAAAGGGGACGGCGGCACGGGCCCGCACAAGGACATCCTGCGCTTTGGCTTCACGCCGCTGTACCTGGGGTTTGAAGACGTGTGGAATGCGGTGGAGCACCTGCGCCAGGTGCTGGAGAGTGGCGATTGGCAGAAGCCCGAGTTCAACCAGACGCACGCGGTGACCTGAGGCCTGTCGGCATCCCAAAACACCTCAACCGTTCACACCGGGCTTGTCGATGTGCCGCGCAAGGCGTCGACAGGCTCCGCCCGAACGGGCTTGAATGATCGACCGCGAATACGCACGACGCCACGCGAACGCAGGAGACCCACCATGTGCCCTTTTTCCCAGACCACCGTCCCCGCCAGCGACACGCCGGCCGCCCTGCCCGAGTCCATCGTGCATGAAGAACGCGCCCAGCTCGACTTCAGCCAGTCGATGAGCTATGGCGACTACCTGCAGCTCGACGCCATCCTCACCGCGCAAAAGCCGCTGTCGCCTGCGCACGACGAGATGCTGTTCATCGTGCAGCACCAGACCAGCGAGCTGTGGATGAAGCTCATGCTGCACGAGCTGCGCGCGGCCATTGCGCACATCGCCAACGACGAGCTGCAGATGGCCTTCAAGATGCTGGCGCGTGTCTCCAAGATCATGGAGCAGCTGGTGCACGCCTGGGACGTGCTGGCCACCATGACGCCGCCCGAGTACACCGCCATGCGCCCGTACCTGGGCCAGTCCAGCGGGTTCCAGAGTTATCAGTACCGCAGCATCGAGTTCGCCCTGGGCAACAAGAACCGCGCCATGCTCAAGCCCCACGAGCACCGCGCCGACCTGCTGGCCCAGGTGCAGGCCGCGTACGAGGCGCCGTCGCTGTACGACGAAGCCCTGCGCCTGCTGGCGCGCCGCGGCATCCCCGTGCCCGCCAGCCACCTGGAGCGCGACTGGACGCAGCCCTACGCAGAAAGCGACGGCGTGGAGCAGGCCTGGCTGGTGGTGTACCGCAACCCCAAGGAGCACTGGGACCTGTACCAGCTGGGCGAGGAGCTCACCGACCTGGAAGACGCATTCCGCCTGTGGCGCTTTCGGCACGTGACCACGGTGGAGCGCGTGATCGGCTTCAAGCGCGGCACGGGCGGCACCGGCGGCGTGAGCTACCTGCGCAAGATGCTGGACGTGGTGCTGTTCCCTGAGATCTGGAAGCTGCGCACGGACCTGTGACGTGGCCCACGCGAACAAGGAGGCTGCTCACTGCACGGTGAACAGGCCATCCAATGGCCGCTACTGCGCTACTGCGCTACTGCTGTCTGCACGATCAGAGCCCGCACACACTGCGGATGAGAGCGCCGCACGGCACTCTCCAGGTGCTCAGGCTCAGGCAGGGATGACCGCAGGGCGCGGGGCCCATCACGGACTCCGCAGCCATTTCACCGCCGCACAGGCGATGAAAGAAAAACGCAATCAGCGCACGCTGCCTTGCGTGCCGCCCGCCACCATCATGGGGCGGTTGCTGCGGCACCAGATCGGTGCCAGGTGACCGATCTGGATCGTCAGCTCGTTGCCTTTGCCCAGCACGGTGGTCGGGCCGTTGCTGTAGGCGTAGCCGGTTTCAGCCGCCTGCTTGGGCAGGTCCACCGTCCAGCCGCTGCGCAGCAGCACGCCCATGTCCTGGTCGGGGAAGAACTGCATTTCCACCTTCTCGCCGTTGCCGCATGCAAACTGCATGCTGCCACGGTCCGTGGGCTCGGAGAAAGCCTGCAGCGCAGGCGGTTGGCTGGCGCAACCCGTCAGCATGAGAGTTATCAGCGCACCCGAACCCAGCACAACCATCTTCTTCATCGGTCACTCCTGACGTCGCGGTGCACCTTGGCGGCACACCCGACAACAACCATCCAACATCCACACCTTGGGGCCTGCGGACTCGCGGCCCCGGCTACCACCAAGCACAAACCTTGCCACTGCTGCCTGCCGGTACCCCGTGTGGGCGGTACCAAGCCGGATGGGGCCTCCCAGCCTGCTGGCACGAGGCCGAAGCCACGGGATTCCAGATCCTTCGGAGCCCCGCAGAGGCATGTCCACAAGAGTGCCCCAGGGCTTTCGGCCCGTCATTGGGGTGATCCCCACATCGAGAGGCTCCTCTAAAGTCTGCCCCGCGCCTGTGGCGTGCCCGTGACGGCACCAAAAGACCCCAGGCAAGCCCTCATTGAGACCACCGACGATCCCAATGGGCTTTTGAATTGCTGGATTGCATGCAACTGTTGAAAAGAAAGCAGCCCCGCAGCGGTGCAGGTAGCACCCCATGCAGGGGATCAGGACATACCCTAGGCGGGGCGGATCGGGCGCTGCCACGGCCACCTGCCACAGCCATCTGCCACACCGGGCCGCACACCAGCTGCGCACAGCCGCGCGCCTCGGCGCCTTGGCTGCGCGTCCGCACCGGCGACAGCGGGCATGCCGATCAGCAGGTACGCTCGCCGGACCCAGCGGGCCGGATATGACTGCCGAGCGCCGCCTCTTTCTGGAGACCACCCCTTGCCTGCGCCCCCATCCCCCTCAGCGTCGCCCCCGCCCCCTGCCCTGCTGCCCGCCCGCACCGCCTGGGCCATGCTGCTGGCGCTGGTGTCCGGCTTTGCGCTGAGCCAGGCGTTTCGCACCATCACGGCCATCATGGCCACCGGGCTGCGGGCGGAGTTCGGCCTGTCGGCCCAGGCGCTGGGGGTGTTTGCCGGTGCCTTTGCGTTCGCCTTCGGCACCATGCAGCTGTTCATGGGCGTGGGGATCGATCTGTATGGCGTGCGGCGCACGCTGCTGGTGGCGTTTCCGCTGGCCATCGCCGGGTCTCTGCTGTCGGCCCTGGCGCCCGGCTACGGCGTGGTGCTGCTGGGCCAGGTGCTGATCGGCGTGGGCTGCGCGCCGGCCTTCCTGGTCTGCACGGTGTTCATTGCACGCTACTTTGCGGCCAGCCGGTTTGCGATGGTGTCGGGCGTGGCCATGGGCGTGGGCGGGCTTGGGATGCTGTTCACGGGCACGCCGCTGGCGTGGCTGGTGCAGCAGTCGTCCTGGCGCATGGGGTTTGCCGTGCTGGCGGTGTTGGCGGCGCTGGCCTGGCTGCTCATCTTCTGGAAGGTGCACGAGCCTGCAGCGGCCGGCCACGGCACCCAGCCGCGTGAATCGGTGGGTGCCGCGGTGCGCGGTTTCGGCGCGCTGTTCCTGCTGCCGCACACGGCCGGCATCATGCTGCTGGCGCTGATGACGTACGCGTCGTTCCTGACCTTGCGCGGGCTGTGGCTCGGGCCGCTGCTGATCGAGCGGCACGGCTACTCGCTGGTGGCCAGCGGCAACGTGGCCATGCTGTCGTCGCTGGTGTCGCTGTTCACGCCCGCACTGTTCGGGCGGCTCGACCCCGGGCCGGGGCGGCGGCGGCGCTGGATCACGGGCTTCTCGTTGCTGCTGACCGCGCTGTTCACCGCCGTGGGCCTGCTGCATGCGCAATGGCTGGACGTGGCGGGCTCCATCGCCGTGGGGCTGCTGTCGGGCTACATGGTGCTGCAGTACGCCGACGTGCGCTCGGCCTACCCCGCGGCCATGACCGGGCGTGCCATGGCGGTCTTTACCATGGCGCTGTTCCTGGGCGTGGCGCTGATGCAGTGGGCCACGGGCCTGGCAGCATCGCTGGCTGCCGCGCGGGGCGCGGACCCGTACGTGGCGGTGATGCTCACCATCGCCGGCATGCTGGCAGCCGGGGTGCTGGCCTTCAGGCTGCTGCCTGCGCCTCGGCACGGCCCTGCGCGCTGACGCCAGCGGCCCGCGGAGGGCACTGGGCGGGGCCTGTGCCCTGCACCCGCCACCACTGCAACACCCCGAACAGCAGCTCGAATGCGGTGAAGCCCAGCACGATGGCATTGGCCCCGTGGGCCACGGCATAGATCTGCCACGCAGAGAACAGCATGCGCGCCAGTCCATCGAGCCGCCCGAGCCGCCGCGACGGCGCTGCGATGCGGGCGATGGACCACACCACCACCACCGACCCGAGCAGGTTGGCAAACAGCATGTGCGTGGTGTCGAGCGGGTGCAGCGTGCCTGGCAGGGCCAGCGCCTGGGCCAGTGCGGTGAGCTGCGCGTACAGCCACGCAAAAGTCCAGGGCAGTGCGAACGGCCAGGTGACGAGCAGGTCGTACCAGCCGCTGGCGCGCACGATGCGCAGGTAGCGCGGTTCGGAAAATGCAGGAATGGTGGCCATGGCAACGCGGTCATCGAAGTGAAGGAAGCGCCGAGCTTCAGGCCTGAAGTACGCTTCAGGGTCAAGCACTTTCTGCGACGCGTGCTGCTCTTTCTTTGTTTCTCTTCTACACGCCTTCATCCCGGCAGCGGGCACTCCCATGAACCTTCTCCAACTGACCGACCTGCAACCTGACGACATCCGCCGCATCTGGGCGCTCGCGGGCGAGGCGCCGGGCCCCGCACTGACACCCGCACTTGGCGGCACCGTGGCGTGGTCGTTCGAGGGCAACGGCATCCGCACGCGCACGACCTTCATCGAGGCATTCCGGCAGCTGGGCCTGGGGTTCACCGAGCTGCCGAATCTGCTCAAGACCGGCGAGCGGCCCGAGGACCTGGCCGGGTACCTGGACCCGTTCTATGCGCTGTACGTGGTGCGCGAGTCCGACCACCCGCGGCTGTCGGCGTTTGCGGCGGCGTCGCGCCGGCCGGTGATCAACGCGATGTCGGCCCAGGGCCACCCGTGCGAGGTGCTCACCGATGCGTACTACGTGGACACCCGGATCAAGCCGCTGCAGGACGCGCGCGTGTGCCTGTGGGGGCCCAGCACCAACGTGTTCCGCTCGTGGCACGAACTGGCACAGGTGCTGGGGTTCGCGCTGGTGCAGGTGTGCGACCGGCGCTTTCACGAGGTGCTGCCGCAGGTTGAATTCGTGGAACCGTCCGCGCTGCCGCAGGCGGTGGACGTGGTGATCACCGACAGCTGGCCGGCCAGTGCCGAAGCCGACGCCACCACGCAAACCGACCTGACGCCGCTGTCCGAGGACCACCTGGCCGCGATGGGCTCCCCCGCCCTGCTGCCCACGCCACCCTTCACCCTGGGCCGCGAGCTGACGGTGGACCCTGCGGCCTACCCCGGCTTTGTGGGCTACGCGCAAAAGGAGCTGCTGCTGCCCGTGCAGATCGCCATCGTGCGCTGGGTGCTGGCGGCCGCCGCCGAGGCCGATGCCAAACGGGTGGCCCACCAGGGCGACGGCCATGCTGATCGGTGAGCTCGCCACCGCGTCGGGCCTGAGCCGCGAGGCGCTGCGCTTTTACGAGCAGCAGGGCCTGATCCGCGCGCGGCGCCTGGCCAACGGCTACCGCGACTACCCGCCCGAGGCGGTGATGCTGGTGCAGTACGTCCGCACCGCGCAGCAGCTGGGCTTCACCCTGGCGGAGATCGGCGACCGCCTGCCGGCCATCTGGGACGCGCCGGACCCGGCACCCGCCCTGGCCGAGGTGCTGGCCAGCAAACTCGGAGAGATCGACGCACGCATCGCTGCACTGCAGAGCCTGCGGCAGACCCTGGCCGAGCGCGTGGCCACCGACTGCCCGCTGCGCGCCGCCGAGCCGCGCTGAAGGCGCACCCGGCCCGCCACACCCGGACCCACACCGCTGCTTTCGAACAGAAACAGCCTCTACCGCGCTATGGGAAAGCGCCACCAGCTATCAAATAAATAGCATCACAGAGAACTGGCGATCGACCCGTCGCCCCGGTACAGCCACGGCACATCGAGCACCCGCTCGCCCAGCAGGCGCAGCGACAGATCGCGCCCCCAGCGCACGGGCCCCGTGGCGTGGAAGATGCGGCCATTGCGGGTGGAGCGCGCCTGCACGCGCGCGTTGCGCTGCCAGCGGTTGAGGGCGTAGCGGGTCAGGCGCAGGGGCACTTCCAGGTCGTGCATGGCCAGGGCGCGCTGCAGCTCCGCGGCGTCTTCGATGGCCATGCCCGCGCCCTGGGCCAGGTAAGGGCGCATGGGGTGGGCCGCGTCGCCCAGCAGGCCCACCAGGCCGCGCGCCATCTCGCCCGCGCTGCGCACCGGCGGGCGGTCGCACAGCGGCCACAGGCGCCAGCCGGCGGCCCCTGGCGCGGCCACGCTGCGCACCACGTCCTGCAGCGCGGTGCAGGTGCCCTTCAGGGCGTGCTCCAGGCCCGCGGCGTTGGCGGCGTGGTCCCAGTTCTCCAGGTCGTGCGGCACCGGCCCCTGCACGATGACGACGATGTTCTGCAGCTCGCCCCGGCGCACGGGGTACTGCACCGCGTGCAGGCGCGGGCCCAGCCAGGCGGTGACCTGGGCGGTGCGCAGCGCCTGGGGCAGCGCGTGCTGCGGCACCAGGGCGCGGTAGGCCAGGTGGCCGGTCACGCGCGGCGGCACGGGGCCCAGCAGTTGCGTGCGGGTGCGGCTCCACAGGCCGTCGGCGCCGATGAGCGCATCGCCCTCCACCTCCTTGCCGCGGCTGGTGCGCACGGTGACGGCGGTCCCGTCGTCGGCAAAGCTGTCGATGGCGTGGGCCAGGTGCAGCTGGGTGTCGGTGTATTTTTCGACGGCGGCCAGCAGCAGGCCGTGCAGGTCGGCGCGGTGGATGGTGGCGTAGGCCGCGCCGTAGCGCTGCACCGCCGTCGGGCCCAGCGGCAGCTCGGCCAGGCCGCGGCCGCTGACGGCGCTGCGCACCTGCAGGCGGCTGGGAAACGCCGCCACGGCCTGCAGCGGCTGCTGCAGGCCCCAGGCCTGCAGGCGGCGCACCACGTTGGGCCCGATCTGCACGCCCGCGCCGACCTCGCTGAACGCGGCCGCACGCTCGTACAGCCGCACCTCCCAGCCCGCGCGCGATGCGGCCAGCGCAGCCGCCAGCCCGCCGATGCCGCCGCCGGCCACCAGGACCTGCTTTTTCATCGCCCCCCCACCGCAGGCTGAAGCGCAGCCCCCACACGGGACTGCGACCACACGGGACGGAAAGCGCGCATGCAATGTGTCATGCGCCGATTGTGCCGCGCGCCCGGGCGCCGCTTTTTGTCATGGCGCAGGGCTGCCTGCCAAAACCTGCGGGTGAGATGCGGCCGTGCGCGGCCTCACAGCGCAGGCCGCAGCGCCCGCTCCAGCACCTCGGCCGGCATGGGGCGGCCGAACAGAAAGCCCTGGAAGGCCTGGCAGCCGTGGCGCTGCAGAAACTCCAGCTGGCCCGTGGTCTCCACGCCTTCGGCCACCACCGTGAGGTCCATGCTGTGCGCCAGGGCCAGGATGGTGCGCACGATGGCCGCGTCGTTGGGGTCGGTCTGCAGGTCGCGCACGAAGCCCTGGTCGATCTTGATCTGATCGAGCGGCAGGCGCTTGAGGTAGGACAGCGACGAATATCCCGTGCCGAAGTCGTCCAGCGAGAAGCCCACGCCGTAGCGGCGCAGGTACTCCATGCGCGAGATCACGTCCTCCACGTCGGTCAGCAGCAGGCTCTCGGTGAGCTCGAGCTTCAGGCGCTCGGGGTTGGCACCGCTCTTGTGCAGGATGCCCAGCATCTGCTCGACGAAGTCGGGCTGGCGGAACTGCCGCACGCTCACGTTCACCGACAGGAAGAACTGCCGCGTGAGCGAGTGCCGCGACCAGGCCACGAGCTGCGCGCAGGCGGCTTCGAGCACCCACTGCCCGATGGGCAGGATGAGCCCCGTCTGCTCGGCCAGCGGGATGAACTCGGCCGGCGACACGAGCCCGCGGCGCGGGTGCTTCCAGCGCACCAGCGCCTCGGCGCCCATCAGCCGGCCCTTGCCGTCCACCACGGGCTGGTAGTACAGCACCAGTTCGCGCTCCTGCAGGCCGCGGCGCAGGTCGGCCTCCAGCGCGGAGCGGTTGCTCACGGCGGCCTGCATGTCGGGGTCGAAGAAGCGCTGGGTGTTGCGCCCCGCGGCCTTGGCCTGGTACATGGCCAGGTCGGCGTGCTTGAGCAGCTCGTCCACGCTGCCGGTCTGCAGGCCGAACAGCGCGATGCCGATGCTGGGCGTGCTGTGGTGGCTGGTCTCGCCCAGCGCGTAGGGCGTGCCCAGCGTGGCGGCGATGTGGCTGGCCACCAGCGCGGCCTCGGCGCTGGCGTGGGGGCCGTCGGCGCTCAGTCCCTCCAGCAGCACCACGAATTCATCGCCGCCAAAACGCGAGACCGTGTCGGCATCGCGCACGCAGGTGGTCAGGCGCTGGGCCACCTGCAGCAGCAGCTGGTCGCCGGTGTCGTGGCCCAGGGTGTCGTTCAGGTCCTTGAAGTTGTCGAGGTCGATGAACAGCAGCGCGCCCTGCGCACCCGAGCGGCCCACGGCCGCCATGGCGCGTTGCAGGCGGTCCACCAGCATGCGGCGGTTGGGCAGGCCGGTGAGCACGTCGTAGAAGGCCAGGCGCTCGATCTGGCTCGCCACCGCCTTGCGCTCGGTGATGTCGCGGCCCACGCCGCGGTAGCCGCGCAGCGTGCCCTGCGCATCGATCACGGGCACGCCGCTGACCGAGATCCAGTGCATGGTGCCGTCGGGCCGGTGGCGGTGCAGTTCCAGGTCGCGAAACGGCTGGCGCGCCTGCAGCACCGCGCGGTGCGCGGCCCAGTCGGCATCGGTCATGTTGAGCGCACCCAGCTCCCAGCGGGTGTGGCCCAGCACGTCTGCCAGCGGCAGGCCGTTGACGCTCAGGTCGCCCGCCAGCTGCACGAAGCGGCCTTCGGCGTCGTGCTCCCAGTACCAGTCGGAAGACAGGTCGCTGAGCGAGCGAAAGCGCATCTCGCTCTCGCGCAGCTCGTTCTCCACCCGCACGTAGTCGCTCACGTCGGTGAAGGTGCGCACCAGGCTGCCGTCGGGCAAGGTGGTGGTGCGCACCTCCAGCGTGTGGCCTTCGCGCGTGCTGCGCCAGTACAGCTCGGGCGCGGGGGCCACGGCGCCGCGCGCCACGTACTCGTGCCCGCGCCGGTCCACCAGGCTGTAGCCCTCGCCAAAATCGCCGCGCTCGGCCTGCACGCGGGTCAGCTCGGCCATCGTAGGTCGCGCCGCCATCAGGGATTCGGGCAGGTTCAGCAGTTCCAGCACGCGCTGGTTGTAGACGGTGATGCGCCCGTCGGGCCCGGTCTTGAAGATGCCCTGGCTCATGCTGCCCAGCGTGGCCTGCAGGGCAGAGCGCTGCTCCTGCAGCAGCGCGAGCGCGTCCTGCCAGATGCGTGCGTCCACCATGCGCACGGACTGCTGGCCCTGCACGCTGGCGGTCTTCATGAGCGCGGCCAGCCGGTGCAGCAGCTCGCCCAGGTGGGCCGTGCCGTCGGCATCGCGCAGCACGTAGTCCCCCAGGCCACAGCGAAAGGCGCGCGCGGCCAGGGCCTCCTGCTGGACGTCGATGCACATCAGCACGGGCCGGCCCGCACACAGTTCGAGCACGTCGGGCAGCTCCTGCACCGAAGGCTTGAGGCACAGCACCACCGCGTCCCACGCCTGCGATGCGAGCGGGGCCATGGCGGCCTCTGGCCCCGGGCTGTTGACCACGCGCCAGTCGGGGTGGTTGACGGCGATGAGCCGCCGCGCGAGCGCCGCGTGCTGCGTGTCGCTGTCCACCCACAGGACGCCCGGCCCGCTCATGCGGCAGGGCCCTTGGGCAAAGAGGCGGCAGCGGGCGCGGGCTGCGGATGCTGTGGCGCTGGCGATGCTGCCTGCGTGCCCGCAGCCGCGCCCAGGTCGTGCTCGCGGGCGAAGACATCCACCGGCACCGGCCGCCCGAACAAATACCCCTGGAACCCCTCGCACCCGTGCAGCCGCAGGAAGCCCAGCTGCCCCGTCGTCTCCACCCCCTCGGCCACCACCTCCAGG
>NZ_LMPT01000010.1 GCF_001424425.1 Acidovorax sp. Leaf191 | reverse complement strand
CCTGGAGGTGGTGGCCGAGGGGGTGGAGACGACGGGGCAGCTGGGCTTCCTGCGGCTGCACGGGTGCGAGGGGTTCCAGGGGTATTTGTTCGGGCGGCCCGGGCCGGTGGAGGACATCGATGCCTTTTTGTTTGCCACACGCTGAGACTGCGCAGCGCACACCAGGGCGATGGCGGGCTTGTGCGCCCGGCGCCGAATCGCACGGCGGCTGGGGATCGCCCCGCCGTGGTGCGCATCCACCAGCGGCCAGGGGCCCGGTGTGAAGCGCGCGGGCGGAGGTGTCGGCATGTTCCTGGACAAGGTGCTCGATAGCAATGCCCCCGGCAAGCGGGGCCTGGCCCTGGTGGCCGTGCTGGCCATGTTCGGCGCGTGGCTGGTGGTGCAGGGCGTGGTGCACTGGCGCGCGGGCGAGCGCGACGACGACCGCTCCCGCCAGCTGCAGCAGACCTCCGACCTGCTGATCAGCCAGACCACCGGCGGCAGCATGCTCGGGGCCGTGTCGCTGCTGGGCCTGAGCGAGCCGCTGCTCAAGGACATGGCCACCGGCAAGCTCCCGCCTGACCACCCGGAAGCGCTGGCCAGGCTGGGCGTTGCGCGCGGAAGGTTCCTGGTGCATGGCGTGTACGTGATGTCGGTCGACGGGACGGTGGTGGCCCACGAGACGGCCGGCGCCCGCTCCACCGGCATCAACCTGGGTTTCAGGCCGTATTTCCAGCAGGCGGTGGAGGGTGCGGTCAGCGTCTACGCCGCCATCGGCAGCAACTCGCAGGAGCGCGGCCTGTATTACGCCGCCCCCCTGTACGACCGCGATACGCCGGCCAGCTCCATCATCGGGGTGGTGATGTTCAAGGTGGGCTTCGAGGCGGTGGATGAGTTGCTCAGGCGCTCCGAGCTGCCTTCGGTGCTGCTGTCTCCACAAGGCGTGGCGTTTGCGTCCACCCGGCCCGAGTGGCAGTTTGCGGTGGCGCCGCCGCTCACGCAGGCGCGCATCGATGCGATCCGGGCCACGCGCCAGTTCGGCCATCTTTTCGAGAACGGCGTGGCGTCCGCGCTGCCGTTCTCCACCGACGCGAAGGAGGTGCAGCTCAACGGCGTGACCTATGCGCTCAGCCGCAGCAGCATCGACTGGAAGGACCCGGGCGGCCCCTGGCAGCTGGTGGTGCTGGACGACATCAGCGCGCTGATGTCGCCTACGCAGCGCATCCAGGTCGGGGGCGCCACGTTCGTTCTGCTGTTCCTGCTGGGCCTGCTGCTGCTCGATCTTCTGCGCAGCCGCGCGCGGGTGGCGGCGGCGCTCGAACGCTTTCGGCTGCTGGGCGCGGCGCTGCAGAGCAGCCCGGTGTCGGTGGTGATCACCGACGGGGACGGGCGCATCGACTGGGTCAACACTCAGTACGAGCGCAACACGGGCTATTCGCTGGCCGAGGTTCGGGGCAAGAAACCGTCCATTGTGGCCAGCGGCCAGACGCCCGCGCAGACCTACCAGGCGATGTGGTCGACGCTGCTGTCAGGCCGCTCGTGGCAGGGGCATTTCGTGAACCGCCGCCGGGACGGCAGCACCTACCACGACGAGGCCACGCTGTCGCCGGTGCTCGACGAGAACGGCAAGCGCATCGGCATCGTGGGCCTGCATGAAGACGTCTCCGAGCGCATCCAGTCGCACAAGGAACTGGAGCGGCGCGAACGCCTGCTCAACGAGCTGCTGGAGCAGCAGACCGCCATCTTCGACAACGCCCCGCCCATCCTGCTGGTGTGCGACGGGCACTTCCGGCAGTTCAACCCGTCCTTCGTGGAGCTGATGGGCGGCGAGGCGTCGGAGCTGCTGGGCATGGGCATGTCGCGGCTGTTCGGCACGCCCGCGGGTGCCGAGCAGTTCTTCGCGCGCGTGGGGCCGGGCCTGGCCGCGGGCGAGGCGCTGCGCGAGACGGCCACCTTGAGCCGCCTGGACGGCAGCAGCTTCGAGGCACGCCTGGCGGGACGCAGCCTGCAGATGGAAGGCTTCAAGGCCGCGTCGATCTGGGTGATCGAGGACGTGAGCGAGCAGCGGCGCGCCGAGCTGGCCGTGCAGCAGGCCCGCGACCGCCTGGAGATGGCGCAGGAGGCCGGCAAGATCGGCGTGTTCGACATCGACCTGATGACCGACCAGGTGCTGTGGAGCGAAAAGCTGGTGTCCATGCTGGGCCTGCCGCCGGGCGACCAGTTGCGCAGCCGGCACGACTGGACGGAGCGCCTGCACCCCGAGGACCGCGACCGCGCCCTGGCGTACTTTGCGCAGTGCCTGGCCAGCGGCAACACGGACCTGCGCGACTCGTGGCGCATCGTGCGGCCCGACGGCGAGGTGCGCTGGTTCCTGTCGGCCGCGCGCATCTTCCGCGATACGGCCGGCCAGGCCGTGCGGGTGGTGGGCGTCAACGTGGACATCCACGACCAGAAGCTGCTGGAGGCCCAGGTGGCCGAGCAGCTCGACTTCCAGCAGGCGCTCATCGACGCGATCCCGGTGCCGCTGTTCTACAAGGGGGCGGACGGCCGCTACATCGGCTTCAACCGCGCCTACGAGCAGTCGTTCGGCGTGCAGCGCGAGACCCTGATCGGCAAGACGGTGATGGACCTGACCTTCCTGCCCCAGAGCGAGCGCGCGCAGTTCGACGATGACGCACAGGAGGCGCTGCACGGCGTGCAGTCGGTGCACAAGGAGGTGGACATGCCGTATGCCGACGGCAAGATCCACCACACGCTGTTCTGGCTGCATGGCTTCTCGCGCCCGGACGGCTCGCCGGGCGGCGCCATCGGCACCTTCGTCGACATCACCGACCGCCAGCGCGCCGAGGAGGACCTGCGCCGCGCCAAGGAGCTGGCCGAGGAGTCCACCGCGCTCAAGTCGAACTTCCTGGCCAACATGAGCCACGAGATCCGCACGCCCATGAACGCGATCATCGGCATGTCGCACCTGGCGCTCAAGTCGGGCCTGTCACCCCGCCAGCACGACTACGTGAGCAAGATCCAGCAGGCCGGCCAGCACCTCTTGGGCGTGATCAACGACATCCTCGACTTTTCCAAGATCGAGGCGGGCAAGCTCACGGTCGAAAAGCAGCCCTTCGTGCTCGACCGCATGCTCGAGAGCGTCTCGGACGTGGTGGGCTACAAGGCGGGCGCCAAGGGGCTGGAGCTGGTGTGCGACGTGGCCTGCGACGTGCCGCCCAACCTGGTGGGCGATTCGCTGCGGCTGGGGCAGATCCTCATCAACTTCGCCAACAACGCCATCAAGTTCACCGACGCCGGCGAGATCAGCATTGCCGTGCGGCTGCTGGAGGCGGCGGGCCACCGCGTCATGCTGCGCTTTGAAGTGCGCGACACCGGCATCGGGCTCACGCCCGAGCAGATGGGCCGGCTGTTCCAGAGCTTTCAGCAGGCCGACACCTCCACCACCCGCCGCTACGGCGGCACGGGCCTGGGCCTGGCGATCTGCAAGAGCCTGGCCGAGCTGATGGGCGGCGAGGTCGGGGCCGAGAGCACGTTCGGCAAAGGCTCCACGTTCTGGGTGTCGCTGCCGCTGGAGCGGGGGGCGCCGGCCCGCGTGCTGCTGCCGCCGCCCGACCTGCGCGGGCGCCGCGTGCTGGTGGTGGACGACAACCAGACCGCGGCCACCGTGTTGTCCGACATGCTGCTGGCCATGGGGTTCGAGGTGGACCAGGCCCATTCCGGGCTGGAGGCGCTGGAGCGCCTGCGCGAGTCGATGGCGCAGCGCCGCCCGTTCGGCCTGCTGCTGCTCGACTGGCACATGCCGGGCATGGACGGCGTGGAGCTGGCGGGCCACATCCGCGGCCTGGGCATGGCCGAGGTGCCCAAGATGCTGATGATCACCGCCTACGGCCGCGAGGACGTGATGCGCGCAGCGCGCTCCCAGGGCATCGAGACGGTGCTCATCAAGCCGGTCAACGCATCGCTGCTGTTCGACACGCTGATGCAGCCCCAGGAGCATTCCACCTTCAGTGCGCGCCGCCTGGTCACCCCGGCGCCCGCCGCCGAAGAGCTGCCGCTGGCGATCCGCGGCGCCTGGGTGCTGCTGGTGGAGGACAACGAACTCAACCAGATGGTGGCGGTCGAGCTGCTGCAGGAGGCGGGCTTTGCGGTGGATGTGGCGGAGAACGGCCAGGCCGCCATCCAGTGCATCGAACGCAAGGCCTACGACGTGGTGCTGATGGACATGCAGATGCCCATCATGGACGGCGAGACCGCCACGCGCCAGCTGCGCAGCAACCCGCGCTTTGCCCGCCTGCCCATCGTGGCCATGACCGCCAACGCCATGGAGGCCGACCGCCAGCGCTGCTTTGCCGCGGGCATGAACGACCATGTGGCCAAGCCCATCGAACCGGCCGCGCTGTGGGCGGCGCTGACCCGCTGGATACGGCCGCGCCCCGGCCTGGGCCAGGCGCCGTCACCGGAGGCGGTGGCCGACGGCCTGCAGGACCCGGCGGCCGCCTTGCCCGCCGACGCCGCACCCGTACCGCCGCCCGCGGTGCCCGGGCTGGACACGGCCCTGGGCCTGCAGCGCGCCCTGGGCAAGCCTGGGCTCTACGCCGAGATGCTGCGCCGCTTCGCGCAGGGGCAGGCCACGGTGCTGGAGGACGTGCAGCAGGCCCTGGCCGTGGGCGACGTGGTGCTGGCCGAGCGGCTGGCCCACACCCTGCGCTCGGTGGCGGCCAACATCGGTGCGCAGGGGGTGGCCGACCAGGCCCAGCTGCTGGAGCAGGCGCTGCGCAGCGGCCAGCGGGGCGACGGCGTGACCGGCTTGCTGGTGCCACTGGCCACGGCCCTGCAGCCGCTGCTGCAGGCGCTGCAGGCCTGGGCGCAGCAGGCGGTGGCGCCACGCCCTGCGGCCAGCACGCCGGCAGCGGTTGGGGGCGTTCCTGCGCTGTCTGCGGGAGATGCCCTACAGCGATTTCGCACGCTGCTGGAGCAGGATGACCCTGCAGCGACCGAGTTTTTGCAACACAATGTCTCTGTGCTGAAGTCCGTGTTGGGACCGGCCTTCGCGCACGTGGAGGTTCACACCCTCAACTTCGACTTCGAGCAGGCCTTGGGGGCGATGGCGACGGTGCCGCGCCCCGAACACCCCGCTGCCCTTTGACACCGGGCAGAGCACTACGCAGGACCCGACTCCATGGACCACGCGCCTTTTGCCCCCCAGCAATCCGCACTCGTCGACAAGCCGATCGCGACGGTGCTGGTGGTGGACGACACGCCCGACAACCTCACCCTGATGGGCAGCCTGCTGCGCGAGCACTATCTGGTGAAGGTGGCCAACCATGGCGAGAAGGCGCTGAAGATCGCGCAGTCGAGCACGCCGCCCGATCTGATCCTGCTGGACATCATGATGCCGGAGATCGACGGCTACGAGGTCTGCCGCCGCCTGAAGGCCGCGCCCGCCACGCGCGACATCCCGGTGATCTTCCTGACCGCGCGCTCGGACCCCAACGACGAGCGCATGGGACTGGCGCTGGGGGCGGTGGACTACATCACCAAGCCCATCAGCCCGCCCATCCTGCTGGCGCGGGTGAACACGCACCTGGCCTTGAAGGCCACGGCCGACTTCCTGCGCGACAAGAGCTCGTACCTGGAGCGCGAGGTGGCCATGCGCACGCTGGAGGTGCAGGCCATCCAGGACGTGACCATCATGGCCATGACCTCGCTGGCCGAGACGCGCGACAACGAGACCGGCAACCACATCCGCCGCACGCAGCTGTATGTGAAGACGCTGGCGGAGCGGCTGCGCAACCACCCGCGCTTCGAGCATGCGCTGACCGACCGCATGATCGAGCTGCTGTACAAGTCGGCGCCGCTGCACGACATCGGCAAGATCGGCATCCCGGACGCCATCCTGCTCAAGCCGGGCAAGCTCACGGTCGAAGAGTTCGAGATCATGAAGACCCACACCACGCTGGGCCGCAACGCCATCCAGGAGGCCGAGCGCCGCCTGGGCATGCGCGTGGCGTTTCTCAGCGTGTCCAAGGAAATCGCTTACAGCCACCAGGAGAAGTGGGACGGCTCGGGCTACCCCGAGGGCCTCAAGGGCGAAGAGATTCCGGTGTCGGCCCGCCTCATGGCCGTGGCGGACGTGTACGACGCACTGATCAGCAAGCGTGTCTACAAGCCCGCGTTCTCCCACGACCAGGCCTGCAACACCATCGTGCGGGGCAAGGGCACGCATTTCGACCCGGACATGGTGGATGCGTTCTTGGACATCGCGGAGGACTTCCGCAACATCGCCCAGAAGTATCCGGACCCGGGCTGAAGGCTGACGTTAGGCGTTAGGCGTTAGACCTTCGACGGCTGACCGCTGCGGGCTGCGGAGCGCCACCGGGGCGGTGGGCCCCGGGCGCTGGCGCCCGACCAGCGTCCTCAGGCCTCCCGGCTCACAACACCGGCATCAGAACGGCGCGTCGTCGCCCTTGGCGCTGCGGTCCTTGCCTGCGGTGCTGTCCTCGTGGCCTTCATCCGCATCGTCCGCTGCGGCGGGCTCTTGCGCATCGACCGGATCGGCACCGCTGCCGCCGTCCGCCAACGCGGCCTGGCGCACTGCGGCCTTGTCGCCAGCGCCGGCGAACTTGCTGTACTTGCCCAGGATGGGCACCAGCTGGCCGTAGATGCGGGGGTTGCCGGCCAGGCACTCGCGCTGCTCCAGAAAGTCCGCTTCACCCGTGAAGTTGCCCACCAAGCCACCCGCCTCGGTCACCAGCAGCGAGCCCGCGGCCACGTCCCAGATCGACAGGCCGGTCTCGAAGAAGCCATCGGTAAAGCCCGCGGCCACATAGGCCAGGTCCAGCGCGGCGGCACCGGGGCGGCGCAGGCCGGCGGTGCGCTGCATCACGTCGGCCATCATGTTCAGGTAGCTCTTGAAGTTGTCGCCCGGGCGGAAGGGGAAGCCGGTGGAGATCAGGCAGTCCTTGAGCTGGGTGCGCTTGCTCACGCGAATGCGGCGCTCGTTCAGGTAGGCGCCGCGGCCCTTGGTGGCGGTGAACAGGTCGTTGCGGCTCGGGTCGTACACGACGGCCTGCTCGACCTTGCCCTTCACGGCGAGCGCGATGCTGACGCAGTAGACGGGAAAGCCGTGGATGAAGTTGGTGGTGCCGTCCAGCGGGTCGATGATCCATACGAATTCCGAATCCTTGGCGCCGTATTCCGTGCCCGATTCTTCGGCCAGGATGCCGTGGCCGGGGTAGGCCGTGAGCAGCGTCTCGATGATGATCTTCTCGGACGCATGGTCCACTTCGGTCACGAAGTCGTTGATCTGCTTTTGCGAGATCCGCACCGATTCCACGTCCAGGGCCGCGCGGTTGATGATGGCGCCGGCGGCGCGTGCAGCCTTGATGGCCACGTTGAGCATGGGGTGCAGATTGGACGACATAAATTGTGGTGGTGAGCAGGGCGCCCGGCACAAAAAGGGCGTGGCGGCCTGCGAATCATGAGCGGGTCGGTCCGTCCCGGCGATGCGGGCGGCGACAATGAGGGCGGGATTTTACCCGGACAGCCTTTTTTTGCCTAACGCACGGCTTTTCTGCGCCGTTGCGCTCCTACCCGTTCCTGCGCCATGAAGACCCGTTTTGTCCTGATCAACACCAGCCACGCCGGCAATGTGGGCGCCGCCGCCCGCGCCATGAAGACCATGGGCTTCGACGATCTGGTGCTGGTGGCGCCACGCTGGGCCAACGTGCTGCGGCGCGAGGAAACCATCCAGCGCGCCAGCGGCGCCCTGGACGTGCTGAACAACGCGCGCATCGTCGCCACGCTGGACGAGGCGCTCGACGGCATCAGCCACCTGTGCGCCACCGCCATGACCCCGCGCGACTTCGGCCCGCCCACGGCGGCGCCCCGGGATCACTTCGAGATGCTCCTGAAAAGTGAGCTGGCGACGCAGTCTGGACAAGCGCCAGATGCCGATCTGGTGTCCACCGCCGGCGGACAGGCTGGCGTGGCCTTTCTCTTTGGCTCCGAGCGCTTCGGCATGGCCAACGAGGACGTCTACCGCTGCCATGTGGCGCTCTCCATCCCGACCAACCCCGGCTTCGGCTCGCTCAACCTGGGCGCGGCCATCCAGGTGATCGCCTACGAATGGCGCCTGGCGCTGGGCGGCTTTGCGGTGCAGGACGCCACCACCGAGCGCAGCCTGGCCGACGCCGCCCAGGTGGCCGGCATGCTGGGCCACTGGGAGCAGGCGCTCACGGCCATCGGCTTCCTGGACCCGGCCGCACCCAAGAAGCTCATGCCCCGCCTTAACCAGCTTTTCAATCGCGCGCAGCTCAGCCCCGAAGAAATCCACATCCTGCGAGGTGTCGCCAAAGCCATGATCGAGGCCGG
Organism: Acidovorax sp. Leaf191; assembly: GCF_001424425.1. Taxonomy (GTDB): domain Bacteria; phylum Pseudomonadota; class Gammaproteobacteria; order Burkholderiales; family Burkholderiaceae_C; genus Acidovorax. Next base: position 40,909 of record NZ_LMPT01000010.1, on the reverse strand, counting down.
CGGGCCAAAACGATAGACTGTGTGGCCATAAACTCATAACCAGAAGAACCGATGCTCGCCCGACTGCGCTCCGATATCCAGTGCATCCTCGACCGCGATCCTGCCGCGCGCAGCACGTGGGAGGTGATCACCTGTTATCCGGGCTTGCACGCGATCTGGCTGCACCGGCCCGCGCACTGGTGCTGGAACAACGGCCTCAAGTGGCCGGGGCGTTTCATCTCGCACTTCGCGCGCTGGTCCACGGGTATCGAGATCCACCCCGGCGCCAAGATCGGCGAGCGGGTGTTCTTCGACCATGCCATGGGCGTGGTGGTGGGCGAGACCGCCGAGATCGGCGACGGCTGCACCATCTACCAGGGCGTGACGCTGGGCGGCACCTCGCTGTACAAGGGCGCCAAGCGCCACCCCACGCTCGGTCGCGACGTGGTGGTGAGCGCGGGCGCCAAGGTGCTGGGCGGCTTCGAGGTGGGCGACGGCGCCAAGATCGGCAGCAACGCCGTGGTGATCAAGCCCGTGCCGCCGGGCGCCACGGCCGTGGGCATTCCGGCCCGCATCATCCCGTCCAAGGCGGGCGAGAGCGCCGACGTCACCGAACCCCAGCAGGCCCGCAAGTTCACGGCCTACGGCATCACGCAGGAAGACGACCCGCTCTCGCAGGCCATGCGCGGCCTGATCGACAACGCCTCGTCGCAGGAGCACCAGATCGCGCTGCTGTGGCAGGCCATCGAGAAGCTGTCGGCTTCATCGCAGCAGGCCAAGGACTGCGTACCGTGCGATGCGGCGATCAAGGAGCAGTTCGAGGCCGGCAAGTTCAACGAGCTGGTGGGCAAGTAGGCGCGGCCAAACCATCGCGACGCATTGGCACGGTTTGCTATTGAAAATATAGCTGCCAGCGCTTTCTTATCAAGCGGTGGCAGCTATTTTTCTTCGAATGATCTGGCCTGCAACAACCCACTGAGCCGTTCACGCTGAGCTTGTCGAAGCGCAGCGCAGGGCTTCGACAAGCTCAGCCCGAACGGTGGGCTTAGTTCAAAAATGCCGACACATCAATGTGCCGAAACTCAGGCCTGGCGCGGCGCCCGCACCGCGCTCTTGGGTCGGAACGCCTTGCACACCGCATCGTGCGTTTCCAGGTACGGCCCGCCGATCAGGTCGATGCAGTAGGGCACGGCCGCGAAGATGCCGGGCACGATCTGTCCGCCCTCGGCGTCCTTCAGGCCTTCCAGCGTCTCGGCGATCGCCTTGGGCTGGCCGGGCAGGTTGATGATCAGGCTCTGGCCGCGGATCACCGCCACCTGGCGCGAGAGGATGGCCGTGGGGACGAACTTCAGGCTGATCTGGCGCATCTGCTCGCCAAAGCCCGGCATCTCCTTGTGCGCCACGGCCAGCGTGGCCTCGGGCGTCACGTCGCGCAGTGCGGGGCCAGTGCCGCCGGTGGTGAGCACCAGGTGGCAGCCCGCCGTGTCCACCAGCTCGATCAGCGTGGCGCTGATGCGATCCTGCTCGTCGGGGATCAGGCGCGGCTCGAAGGTGATGGGGTTGTGCAGCGCGCGGGTCAGCCAGTCCTGCAGGGCCGGCAGGCCCTTGTCTTCATACACACCGGTGCTGGCGCGGTCGCTGACCGAGACGATGCCGATGCGCACGGCATCGTGCGGCACGCCGCCCGTGCCTGTGGGGGTGTCAGTCATTGCCGTCCTCGTCGCCGTCTTCGTCCAGGTCGCCGTGGTCATCGGCGTCGCTGGCACCGCCGCCCAGGTGCTCGCGCACCAGCTGGAACAGCTCGCGGTACGCGCGGCCCTTGCGCGGCGCCAGGCCTTGGGAGACCTGGACATTGGCCTCCTTGCCTGCGGGCTGGGCATCCTTGCGCGCCTGACGGATCAGGGCGCGCAGCTGCTGCGTGTCGGTGCCGGGGTGCTCGTCCATCCACTGGGGCAGGGCGTCGTCGTCGGCGATCAGGCGGTCGCGCCACTGCTCGGCCAGGTGCAGGGCCAGCTTGTCGGAGGCCGAGCCGGTGCGCTGCACTTCCAGCGCCTGGCGGGCGGCATCCACCAGCTGGGGCTCGAGCTTGCGCATGAGCTTGCCCACAAACTGCATCTGGCGGCGCTTGCCCTCGAAGTTGGTGATGCGCTTGGCTTCGTTGATGGCATCCACCAGCTTGTCGGGCAGCCCCACGTTGTTGAACAGGTCGGCGCGCAGGCCCAGCAGTTCCTTGCCCAGATCCTGAAGTTCATCGCTCTCGCGCTTCATATCCGTGCGGCTGGCATCCGGCGTGCCTTTGAGTTCGGCCTTGAGTTGAATGTCCAGTTCGCTGCCTTCGGCAACGAACTGGCCTCTCACAAAGTAGCCTTTTTTGGGTTTGCGTGACATGGGGTGGGGGCAAATGGGAGGTGGCGCAGCGCGCGCCACAGCGGCAAGTATCATAGCCGTCGCTATGAACAAACCCTCCCAAAGCGCCGCGCGCGCGCCTGGCGCTGCTGCCGCAGCCACCGCACCCCGCACTCCCGACTCGGGCTTCAGCTACAGCCGCCCCTTCTTTGAAGAGCTGGTGGACCGCGCCCTGGCGCACGCCAAGAAGCTGGGCGCCACCGATGCTGGCGCCGAAGCGTCCGAAGGCTGCGGCCTGTCGGTCAGCGTGCGCAAGGGCGAACTTGAAAATGTCGAGCGCAACCGCGACAAGTCGCTGGGCGTGACCGTCTACCTCGGCAACCGCCGCGGCAACGCCAGCACCTCCGACTTCTCCACGAAGGCCATCGAGCAGACCGTGCAGGCGGCGTACGACATCGCCCGCTTCACGGCCGAAGACCCGGTGGCGGGCCTACCCGATGCCGATGACATCGCGCCCACCGACACCCACCGCGACCTGGACCTGTTCCACCCCTGGGCCGTCGACAGCGAGCAGGCGGCCCAGATGGCCATGGAATGCGAGGCCGCGGCGCTCAAGACCCACCGGCGCATCACCAACAGCGAAGGTGCGGGCGTGTCGGCGCAGCAAAGCCATTTCTTCAGCGCCCACACGCGCGGCTTTCGGGGCGGCTATGCCAGCTCGCGCCACAGCTTCTCGGTGGCACCCATCGCATCGCTGCCCGGCCGCAATGCCGAGATGCAGCGCGACGCCTGGTACAGCTCCATGCGCGACGCGGCCAAGCTGGCCTCGCCCGAGGCCGTGGGCCGCTACGCCGCGCAGCGCGCGCTGAGCCGCCTGGGCAGCCGCAAGATCCCCACCACGCAGTGCCCGGTGCTGTTCGAATCCACGCTGGCCGCGGGCCTGCTGGGCGGCTTCGTGCAGGCCGTGAGCGGCGGCTCGCTGTACCGCAAGAGCAGCTTTCTGCTCGACTCGCTGGGCAAGATGGTGTTCCCCAAGCACATCGACATCGCCGAAGACCCGTTCGTGCTGCGCGGCAAGGGCAGCTCGCCGTTCGACGAAGAGGGCGTGCGCGTGGCGCCGCGCAAGGTGGTGCAGGGCGGGCGCGTGCAGGGCTACTTCCTGTCGAGCTACTCGGCGCGCAAGCTGGGCATGAAGACCACGGGCAACGCCGGTGGCTCGCACAACCTGACGCTGACGTCGCGCCTGACGCAACCGGGCGACGACCTCGATGCCATGCTGCAGAAGCTGGGCACCGGCCTGTTCGTGGTCGAGCTCATGGGCCAGGGCGTGAACTACGTGACGGGCGACTATTCGCGCGGCGCGAGCGGTTTCTGGGTGGAAAACGGCCGCATCGCCTTCCCCGTGCACGAGATCACCATCGCGGGCAACCTCAAGGACATGCTCAAGGGCATCGAAGCCGTGGGGGCGGATGTGTACAACTACGGCGCCAAGTCCGTGGGCTCGGTGCTGGTGAACCGGATGAAGGTGGCGGGCAGCTGACACTACCGAAGGCATTGGCATGTCTCAGCACGAATCGTTCCTCAGCACCTTTCACGCGGCGGTAGTGGCCTTTCTGACTCTGGATGAGCCGGCCATCGAGTCGCTGCAAACACGGTTCGCGCAGCACGCGGGGACTTGGACTCGGGCATGGGCATGCGGGTATTACCGGGCTGCCCACCTGTATCCCGCGCTGAGTCAGTCGGACCAAGATTTCTACGCCCTTGAGGCCAAAGAACTGGTGGGGCTGATTGCACCGGGCTTGGATATTGGGTCTGTGCCGAGCACTGACGTCCAGCGCATCATGGCTGGGTTCGATGCCACACTCGCCTATGACGCGGTGGACGGACCGCTTACCCCGGTGCAAATCAACGATATGGCCCATGGACTCGCCATGTTGCTGGTGGCAAACCCGGGGTTTAGGGAACCCCGGCGGCGCGAGCGCGTTTTGCAATCGCTTTGCAATGACGTGACTGAGGATGTGCTGGGAGATTGGCCGACGAAATAGATCACTGATCGACGCCGCCGCTTCGCGCACTGACAGCCAAGTGCGGGCGCTGATCTGCATAGGATTGCGCCCTCGCACCAGAGACTCCCGCAAACGCTGGAGTTTTTTGCGTGGTGGGAGGAGGGGCGATGGGCGGCGATGGCGATGTGCGCCGACCGCCCACGTGTCAGCGATCCGTGAGGTCCTGCACTACGCTGCGCACCGTTTGCAACGCACTGCGCAGTTGCTCGTGCGCTACCGAGCCGAGTGCCAGCCGTATCGCGTGGGGCACCTGGCGCGAGGTGGCGAACGGCTCGGCGGTGGAAACGGAAACGCCGCTCTTCAGCAGCGCCACCGCCACGCGGTCGGCGCGCACGCCCTCGGGCAGGGGCAGCCAGCTGAAGTACGACGCAGGGTGGCCCACCAGCGGCAGCCCGGCCAGCACCTTGCGCGCGATGGTTTGCCGCACCGTGGCGTCGCGGCGCTTTTCTGCCTCCAGCCGGCGCACGGTGCCGTCCTGCAGCCAGCCGCAGGCCAGGGCGGTGACCACGCCGGCCGTGTTCCACGTGGTGGTGCGGATGGCGCGCTGCAGCAGCGGTGCCCACTGCGGCGGTGCGGCCGTGAACCCGAAGCGCAGCCCGGTGGCCACGCTCTTGGACAGGCCGGACACGTACACCGTGGATTCGGGGGCGACGGTGGCCAGGGGCGCGGGCGCATCCTTGGCCAGAAAGGCGTACGCCGCATCCTCGATGGCCACCAGGCCATGCTGGCGCACGATGGCCGCCAGGTCCTGCCGCCACTGCGCGCTGCAGACCCAGCCCAGCGGGTTGTGCAGGGTGGGCATGGTGTAGATGGCCTTCACACGCCGGCGGGCGCACAGGCGCCGCAGCGCGTCCAGGTCGGGGCCCTCGGTGCCGTTTGCCGCGGCGGGCAGCGGCGCCAGCGTGAGGTGCAGCATGCCGGCCAGCGCCTTGAACCCAGGGTAGGTGAGCGCGTCCACCGCCACCACGTCGCCCGGCTGCAGCAGCGCCATGCAGGCCACGGCCAGGCCGTGCTGGGCGCCGTCCACGATCAGCACCTGGGCGGGGTCCACCACCAGGCCGCGTGCGCTGGCCAGGTGCTGGGCCACGCACGCGCGCTCGTGCTGGCGGCCGCCGTGCGGGGCGTAGCGCAGCAGCGCCTCCAGGTCGCCGCCCGCCGCCAGCCGGCGCAGGCCGCTGGCCAGCAGACGGGCCTGTCCGGGCAGTGATGGGTAGTTGAAGTTCAGGTCCATCACCCCGGCGGCGACGGCCTGCTGGTCCACGGCCTGGCCCGCGGAGACGGGGGCCTCGCGCACAAAGGTGCCGCGGCCCACTTCGCCGCTGGCCAGGCCCAGGGCCTGCAGCTCGGCATAGACCCGCGTGGCCGTGGTCAGCGCGATGCCGTGCTGGCGTGCCAGCTGGCGGTGCGTGGGCAGGCGGGTGCCGGGCGGCAGATGACCTGCGCGAATCTGTGCAGCGAGGTCGTCCACGACGGGTTGGAACAGGGGCAGGGTCATGTTGCGCGGGGGTGTGGTGCAGGGCGAATGAGATGGGCCCGAACGATGGCTGCGGGATGTACTCAGGACAATTTTTTGATTGTATGGGGCAGCTTGCCTACGATGAACTCTGTTCTTCAACCCCACCCCACACGCCCGCTGCGGCGCACCTGCCATGCACATTGCCATCCTGACCTTCGACGGTTTCAACGAACTCGACTCGCTCATCGCGCTGGGCATCCTGCACCGCATCAAGCGCCCGGGCTGGCGCGTGAGCCTGTGCTGCCCCACGCCGGAGGTCACGTCGATGAACGGCGTGACGGTGCGCGCGCAGTCCCAGCTGGCGGAGGCCCGCACGGCCGATGCCGTCATCGTGGGCAGCGGCGTGCGCACGCGCGAGGTGGTGGAAGACGCAGCGCTGATGGCCCAGCTGTCGCTGGACCCTGCGCGCCAGCTGATCGCGGCGCAGTGCTCGGGCACGCTGGTGCTGGCCCGGCTGGGGCTGCTGGGGGCGGTACCCGCGTGCACCGACCTCACCACCAGGCCCTGGGTGCAAGCCGCGGGCGTGAACGTGCTGAACCAGCCGTTCTACGCGGAGGGCAACGTGGCGACTGCGGGCGGCTGCCTGGCATCGCCCTACCTGGCCGCCTGGATCATCGCCCGCTCGGAGGGCCTGGAGGCCGCCACGGCCGCGCTGCACTACGTGGCCCCGGTGGGCGAGAAGGAGGCCTATGTGGCCAACGCGCTGAGGTACCTGGGGCCTTACCTGCCCGAGCACCAGGGTGCGCAAGCGGTGGTGGCCTGAGTCTGATCGATTTCAGCCCTGCGCAATCAATGCTGCAATGGCCTCGCCGATCTGCGTGGTGTTGGCGCTGCCGCCCAGGTCCGGCGTGCGCGGACCGTTCTTGAGCACTTCTTCGATCGCGCCCACGATGGCATCGTGCGCGGCGCGGCCCGCGCCCTGGCCCTGGGTGAGGAAGTCCAGCATCAGCGCGCCGGACCAGATCATGGCGATGGGGTTGGCGATGTTCTGGCCGTAGATGTCGGGCGCCGAGCCGTGCACGGGCTCGAACAGGCTGGGGAAATTGCGCTCGGGGTTCAGGTTGGCCGAGGGCGCCAGGCCGATGGTGCCGGTGGTGGCGGGGCCCAGGTCGCTCAGGATGTCGCCGAACAGGTTGGTGGCGGCCACCACGTCGAAGCGGCCGGGCTGCAGCACGAAGCGGGCGGTGAGGATGTCGATGTGCTGCTTGTCCAGCTTGACGTCGGGGTAGGCCTTGGCGACGTCGTCGGCGCGCTGGTCCCACCAGGGCATGCTGATGGCGATGCCGTTGCTCTTGGTGGCCAGGGTCACGTGCTTCTTGGCGCGGCTCTGGGCCAGGTCGAACGCGAACTTGAGCAGGCGGTTGGCGCCGTGGCGCGAGTAGACCGACTCCTGGATCACGATCTCGCGGTCGGTGCCCTCGTACATGATGCCGCCGAGCGACGTGTACTCGCCCTCGGTGTTCTCGCGCACCACGTAATAGTCGATGTCGCCAGGCTTGCGGCCGGCCAGGGGGCAGGGCACGCCTTCGAACAGGCGCACGGGGCGCAGGTTGATGTACTGGTCGAACTCGCGGCGGAACTTGAGCAGCGAGCCCCACAGCGACACATGGTCCGGCACGGTGGCGGGCCAGCCGACGGCGCCGAAGAAGATCGCGTCCATGCCCGACAGCTGCGCCTTCCAGTCGTCGGGCATCATTTTTCCGTGGGCGGCGTAGTAGTCGCAGCTGGCCCAGTCGATGGTGGTGGTTTCGAGCTGGATGCCGAAGCGCTGGGCGGCGGCCTGCACCGCGCGCAGGCCTTCGGGCATGACTTCCTTGCCGATGCCGTCGCCAGGGATGACGGCGATCTTGTAGGTGGGGCTGGTGCTCATGCGGGTTCCTTTGGGTCTGGAGAGAGGAAGAAAAAATCAGGGTGTAGCAGGATTGTTCGGCAGGCCACCAAAAAATACAATCCGGCAACTGTGCTCTTATTCTTCACACATCGTGCATAAAAACCCGGCCACCGACGACCTGCGCGTGTTCACCGTGGTCGTGCGCAAAGCCAGCTTTGGCGATGCGGCCACGGAGCTGGGCGTCTCGCCCGCGTACGTGAGCAAGCGCATCCGAATGCTGGAGCAGGAGCTGGCCGTGAAGCTGCTGCACCGCACCACCCGGCGCGTGGCGGTGACTGAGGAGGGGGAGCGCGTCTTCCACTGGGCGCAGCGCATCCTGGACGACATGGACCAGCTGCTGCAGGAGGTGGCCATCACCCGGCGCGAGCCGCGCGGGCAGCTGCGGGTGAGCAGCAGCTTCGGCTTTGGCCGCCAGATCGTGGCGCCTGCGCTGTCGCGCCTGGTGGAGCAGCACCCGGGCCTGCAGGTGCGGCTGGAGGTCTTCGACCGGCTGGTGGATGTGGCGGGCGAGGGGTTTGACCTGGACGTGCGCGTGGGCGACGAGATCGCGCCGCACCTGATCGCCCGCCGCCTGGCCGACAACCACCGGGTGCTGTGCGCCGCCCCCGCGTATCTCGCGCGCCACGGCACGCCGCGCACGCTGGCCGAGCTGCCCAGCCACGACTGCCTGGTGATCAAGGAGCGCGACCACCCCTTCGGTGTGTGGCGGCTGCGCAGCGGCGCGGTGGACGAGACGGTGAAGGTGCGCGGCCCGCTCTCGGCCAACAACGGCGAGATGGTGGTGCAGTGGGCCGTGGATGGGCGCGGCATCGCGCTGCGCTCGCTGTGGGACGTGGGCGTGCACTTGCGGGCCGGGCGGCTGGTGCAGGTGCTGCCCGACTGGTACCAGGAGGCCAATGTGTGGGCCGTGTACCCCACGCGGCTGGACCGCTCGGCCAAGGTGCGGGTGTGTGTGGAGTTTCTGGAGGAGTACTTCCGCACGGGGTGGGGCAAGGTGCGGTCGCAAGGCGGGCAGGTCTTGGACGCACAGGGGGCAGGGTCTGCAGGCGCAGGCCCGGCGGTCGCTCAGCCCTTGATGAAAAAATAGCCGCTACCGCTTGTCCAACAAGCGCCAGCAGCTATTGTTTTGATAGTGGATGGCCTGGGCCACCCGCAGCGCCGTGGCGCTGTGGCTCCATGGCGCTGTGCCACCGCGGGGCGATCAGCCCGCCAGCGCAGCCTTCACGGCGGCAGAGACCTGGCCCATGTCGGCCTTGCCGGCCAGGCGGGTCTTGACCACGCCCATGACCTTGCCCATGTCGCCGGGGCCTGCAGCGCCCAGCTCGGCCACGATGGCCTTGACGGCGGCCAGCGTCTCGTCGGCCGACATGCGCTCGGGCAGGTAGGCCTGCAGCACGGCCATTTCCGACTTTTCCTTGTCGGCCAGGTCCTGGCGGCCCGCGCCTTCAAAGGCGGTGATGGAGTCCTTGCGCTGCTTGATCAGCTTGTCCACGATGGCCACGACCGCCACGTCGTCCAGCTCGATGCGTTCGTCCACTTCCTTTTGCTTCATCGCGGCCTGCAGCAGGCGGATGGTGCCCAGGCGCTCGCTGTCCTTGGCGCGCATGGCGGTCTTCATGTCTTCGGTGATCTTTTCCTTGAGGCTCATGGCGGCATCCTTCTTGGGGTTTCAGGCAGGGACAGGGGACACAGGGTTTGCCAAAAGGCTTTCTGGCTAGGCGTCAACGCCGCAGACAGTAGTCCCGCTACGGCAAGGCGTTGCAACGACGCCAGAAAGCCTTTTGGCAGACCCGAAAAAACAAAAACCCGCGCTTGGCGTCCCTAGCGCGGGTTTGGCGGCTGCCCGGTGAGGGACAAAGCCGAAGTTGTACTTAGTACAGCTTCTTGGGCAGTTGCATGCTGCGAACGCGCTTGTAGTGACGCTTCACGGCGGCTGCCTTCTTGCGCTTGCGCTCGGCGGTGGGCTTTTCGTAGAACTCACGGGCGCGCAGGTCGGTCAGCAGGCCGAGCTTTTCAATGGTGCGCTTGAAGCGGCGCAGTGCGACGTCAAAGGGTTCGTTTTCTTTTACGCGGATCGTAGTCATTAGCTAAATGGTTTCCAAAATGTGCCCACAGAGGGACTCCAGGAGATCGAGCCTGAAGGCCGTGTGTGGCGGGTTCCCCGTCTGTAACTAGTATTTGGCCGACGGGGCATTGCCAGCAAAGCCGGAGATTATAGCCCTTGTCCCGCCGCATTGTGCAAGCGGTCCTTGTGCACCCCTGCTCGCCACCGGGCCGGAAGTCGCCCGCAGCGGCGAGTCGGAAAGCAAAACCCGCACGGAATCGGGTCTGCGCCCGCGCCAAGATCCCGAGTGGCGTGGAAGTTGCTTCATGTTGTAACAGCAACATTCACCGCGAACGGCGGGCCCTCTTGACCGGGGCCCGCTACGCGCAGACACCAAGACCATGGCATTCATGCACCGCGTTTCGGGCTGGCTGGGCCGCCTCAGTGTGGGCCGCAAGCTCATGCTCATCTACCTGCTCGACCTGTCGGCGGTGATCTACGTTTCCAGCATCCTGATCCACGAGAAGTACGTGGCCATCGACTTCACGCGCAAGGAGATCGTGGGCACCACCTACGCGGCGGTCCTGCGCGATGGGCTGATGGGCCAGTTCCTCGCAGCCCCGCAGCAGCAGCCGCCCCTGGTGGCCGACGTGCTCACGCGGCTGGCGGGTGTGCGCCAGGCCTACGACGACCAGTTGCACACGCACGAGGTAGGCGAGCGCTTCAGTTCAGTGCTGCAGCAGCTGGTGCAAAGCCCGCCGCCCGCCACCGACCCCATCGCGCTGACCCGGCTGCGCAGCCAGCTGCTGCGCGAGGGGCGCGAGCTGCTCACCACCGTGGGCAACCAGTCCAACCTGATCCTGGACCCGGACCTGGACAGCTACTACGGCATGTCGCTGGTGGTGCTGCGGTTTCCCGAGTTGCTGCAGGCGGTGCACGACACCGTGGTGTTCCTGCACGCGGCGCCCACGGGGCGCGGGCCGCAGTGGTCGTCCGAGCTGCTCACGCTGGTGGGCCGGCTCGACGCGGTGATGCTGGGCATCGAGTCCGACTACAACCAGGCGTTCATCGCCGGATCGCCTGAGATGCGCACCGCCCTCATGGCGCAGCGCGAGGCATTGAAGGCCTCGCTGGAGAGCTTTCAGGCGCTGCTGCAGGGCATGGCGGCGGGGGAGTCGCGCCTGACGCTGGCCCAGGTGGGCGCGCAGCAGGCGCAGGTGCTGGGCGCGCTGCGCGATGCCTGGGGCGTGGGCATCACCGACCTGGAGCGGCTGCTGAACCGCCGCGTGGACGGGCTCTATGCCCGCATGTGGCTGCACCTGGGCACGGCGCTGGTGCTGCTGGGCTGCATCCTGAGCCTGGTGACGCTGGTGGCCCGGCAGATCGCCAAGCCGCTGCAGCAGCTGGCGCGCGTGGCCGACGAGGTGCGCAAGAGCGGCGACCACACGCTGCGCGCGCACTGGTCGAGCCGCGACGAGATCGGCCGCCTGGTCACCGCGTTCAACGAGATGCTCTCGCAGCTCGACCGCGACCGCGTGCTGCAGCAGGAGCTGGCCGCCAGCGCCCGCGCGGCCGAGGCGCAGCGCGAGCTGGTGGAGGCGTTCCCGATCCCGATGGTCGTCACCTCGGTGCCCGAGCACGAGGTGCTGCATTCGAACGCGCCGGCCGGCCACTGGCTGGGCGGGCGCAAGACCGACCCCTGGGCCGTCGGGCTGGAGCCCGGCGTGCGGGCGCGGTTCTTCCAGCGCCTGGCGGACCAGGGCTCGGTCGATGAGTTCGAGGTGCGCTGGAAGGGCAGCACCGAGCCTTCGTGGGCCGTGCTGTCGGCGCGGCGCCTGCAGTTTCAGGGCCGCGACGCGGTGCTCACGGCGTTCACGCCGATCAACGTGCTCAAGGTCATGGAGCAGCGGCTGGAGCTGTGGGCCAAGGTGTTCGAGGCCTCGTCCGAGGGCATCATCATCATGAACGCCGAGCAGCAGATCATCAGCGTGAACAAGGCGTTCTGCCGCAGCACGCACTACGACTTCTACGAGGTCATCGGCGAGGACCTGGGCTTCTTGCTGGAAGAGGCGAGCGGCGAGCCGCTGTCGGCGCAGATCAGCCGCACCATGCTCGACAAGGAATCCTGGCAGGGCGAGGTGAGGTTTCGCCGCCGCTCCGGCGAGACCTACCCGGCCTGGCTCATGGTGTCGGCCGTGCGCGAGAGCAAGGGCGGGGCCGTGGCCAACCACATCGGCATCGCCATCGACATCACCGACCGCAAGCTCAATGAAGAGCGCATCCAGTTCCTGGCGCACCACGACGTGCTGACCGAGCTGCCCAACCGGTCGCTGTGCGTGCAGCGCCTGCAGCTGGCGCTGGCGCAGGCGCCGATCACCGGCGAGAAGGTGGCCGTGCTGTTCATCGACCTGGACCGCTTCAAGGCCATCAACGACACGCTGGGCCACCACATCGGCGACGGGCTGCTGCGCTCGGTGGCCGGACGCCTCACGCAGGCCGTGCGCAGCCGCGACACCGTGAGCCGCCTGGGCGGCGACGAGTTCGTGGTGGTGATGCGCGACGTGGCCGGGCACGACGACGTGCAGCAGCTGGTGGAGCGGCGGCTGATCCCGCTCATCCGCCAGAGCCACCCGGTGGAGGGGCACGAGCTGAACGTGTCGTGCAGCGTGGGCATCGCCGTGTACCCCGAGGATGGCGGCGACATCGACGAGCTCATGCGCCGCGCCGACGCCGCCATGTACGAGGCCAAGACCACCGGCCGTGACGCGGCGCGCTTCTATTCGGTGGAGACCGACCAGCGCGCCCTGGCGCGCCAGACCATGGAGCAGCACCTGCGCCGCGCGCTGGAGCGCCACGAGCTGAGCCTGCACTACCAGCCGCGCCTGGCGGCCAAGGGCGGGCGCCTGCTGGGGGTGGAAGCGCTGCTGCGCTGGAACAACCCGTCCATCGGCGCCATACCGCCCAGCGAGTTCATCCCCATCGCCGAAGAGACCGGCATGATCCGCGCCATCGGCAGCTGGGTGCTGCAGCAGGCCTGCGAGCAGTGGGCGCGCTGGCAGGCGCTGCCGCGCTCAGCGGGGGATGGCGGCGGTGGCAGTGGTGGCGGTACTGGTGGCGCCCGGCACCCGCTGGCGGACATCTCGGTGTCCGTCAACCTGTCGGCCGCGCAGATGGCCGACCCGCTGCTCGTGCCCGACATCGAGGCGCTGCTGGCCCGCACCGGCATGCCCGCCCACCGGCTGGAGCTGGAGATCACCGAGTCGCAACTGATGGACAACGCCCACGCGGCCGAGCAGCAACTGGCGGCGCTCAAGTCGCTGGGGGTGCAACTGTCCATCGACGATTTCGGCACGGGCTATTCGAGCCTGGCCTACCTCAAGCGCTTTGACATCGACCGCCTGAAGGTCGACAAATCCTTTGTGCGCGACATGCTGAACAACCCCGCCGACATGGCCATCACGCGCGCCATCATCGCGCTGGGCCACACGCTGGGGCTCAAGATCGTGGCCGAGGGCGTGGAAGACCTGGCCACCGCGCAGGTGCTGGGCGTGCTCGACTGCGAGGAGCTGCAGGGCTACCACTTCAGCCGGCCGCTGGCGGTGGCGCAGCTGGAAGACTGGGCGTTGCAGCAGCGGGCGCTGCAAGTGAGGGCGGTTGCGACGGCGTAGCGGCCGAACATGCGCTGCGCAGGCGAGGGACGCCGAGCAAGGGCCGCCCCGCAGCGAGGGCGTCGTCCCCCTGCCCGCAGCGCTCTGGCGCTGCGAGAGCGGGGGGAAGGCCCGCAGGGCCTCAGGGGGGTGTCGCCTTCAACGCCTGTGCGCACGCATGGCCGCTGGCCCAGGCCCATTGGAAGTTGTAGCCGCCCAGCCAGCCGGTCACGTCCACCACCTCGCCGATGAAGTACAGGCCGGGTTGTGCCTTGCACTCCATGGTCTGCTGCGACAACGCCTTGGTGTCCACGCCGCCCAGGGTCACTTCCGCCTTCTTGTAGCCCTCGGTGCCGGTGGGGGTCAGCTCCCAGCGGGCCAACTGCTCGGCCAGCCGCGCCAGGGCCTTGTCGGAGGCCTCGTTCACCGGGCGCTGCCAGTCGGCCTCGCGGCCCGCCCAGGCATCGGCCAGGCGGCTCGGGACCAGCGTGGCCAGTTCGTTGGCGATCAGCTTGCGCGAGCGGGACTTGGCCTGCGCCAGTGCCGCGGGCAGGTCCACGGTGGGCGCGAGGTTGACGGCCAGCGGCGTGCCCTCGCGCCAGTAGCTCGAGATCTGCAGCACCGCCGGCCCCGACAGGCCGCGGTGGGTGAACAGCAGGTCTTCGTGGAAGGCCATGCGGTCCTTCTTGGCGCCGGTACTGATGTCCACCGGCAGCGCCAGGCCCGCCAGCTGCACAAACGGTGCCCAGGCATCGCCGTCGAACGTCAGCGGCACCAGGCCGGGCCGGCGCTCGACGAGGGGCAGGTTGAATTGCTGCGCCATCCGGTAGCCAAAGTCGGTCGCGCCGATCTTGGGGATCGACAGGCCACCGGTCGCGATGACGACCGAGCGTGCCTGCACTGGACCCCGGTCAGTATCAATTTGATAGCTGCCGGCGCTTGTCGGATCAGCGGAAGAGGGCAAAAAGACCAATTTTTTGACACCACACGGCTGCCAGTGCGTCACACCGCCGGCCGCGCATTCGGCCAGCAGCATGGCGATGATGTCCTCGGCCGAGCGGTCGGCAAACAGCTGGCCCTTGTGCTTTTCGTGAAAGGCGATGCCGTGCTTTTGCACCAGCGCGATGAAGTCCGCCGGCGTGTAGCGCGACAGGGCCGAGCGGCAGAACTGCGGGTTCTGGCCGACAAAGTGCTTGTGCGGCGCGGCGGGGTCCAGGTCGCGGTTGGTGAAGTTGCAGCGCCCGCCGCCCGAGATGCGGATCTTCTCCGCCACTTTCTCGGCATGGTCGATGAGCAGAACCTTCAGGCCCCGCTGGCCCGCCTGGCCCGCGCAGAACAGGCCGGCAGCGCCGGCGCCGATGATGATGGCGTCAAAGAATGGGGTGGTCATGGGAGCGGCGGATTGTAGTGGTCGCCATTGGACCACCGGCCGTGTGGCGCTGTAGGATGGCTGTCGGCACGCGCCGCCATTTTTCGAGGACCGATCCATGCACCCCACCATCCGCTACGCCGCCTGCGCCCTGGCCCTGGGCTTTCTGGCCCCGGCCTGGGCCATCAACAAATGCACCGGCGCCGATGGCAAGGTGGCGTTCCAGGATGCTCCGTGCGTGGTTGGGCAGAGCGAGAAGATCGAGGCGCGGCCCGCGATGGAGGGCGCCACGCCCATAGCACCCGCGCAGTCCACCGGGAAAGAAGGCGCATTCGGCCCATCGTGGCAACGCAAGAACTACCTGCAGAACCAGGGAGTGCCACAGGCTCGCGCGGCGGTGGATCGCAACCAGCGGGAATGCGCCGCAGCACCGGCAGAGGCCGTGGCCACTGCGGGGCCGTTGCGCAAGTCCATTGCGTCCGGCAATCAGTTCGCGCAGGAACTGGCGGCAGCGGCGGCCAAGGAAAAGACCGCGTGCGAGGCCCGCACGGAGGAGCTGCGCGAGCAGTTGAGGGCGCTCGAGAAGGAACTCGGCACGCTCTGACCGCGCGTTTTTTAATCGTGCGGCCCGCGTCGCCTCACCCCTTCCAGGTGAACGGAAACTTGAACTGCTTCACGAACCCATTGGGCACATAGTCGCCCAGCACGCCGTACTTCTCGGGCCAGAGCTTGTCGCTTTTCACGGCCGTGCCGAACAGGTAGTCCAGAAACGCGAAGTGCGCCGAATAGTTCTTGTCCAGCGCCTCCTGGTCCTGGCTGTGGTGCCAGTGGTGGAAATTGGGCGTGACCAGCACGTAGCGCAGCGGGCCCAGGCGCACGCTCACGTTGGCGTGGTTGAAGACCGCCTGGAAGCCCACGACGACGATGTACGCGTCGATGACCTCCTTGGAAAACCCCAGCACGTAGATCGGCGCCAGCACCAGCGTGCGCGTGATCAGCAGCTCCAGGATGTGCTGGCGCGAGCCGGCCATCCAGTCCATGCTCTTGACGCTGTGGTGCACGGCATGCAGGCGCCACAGCACCGGCACCTCGTGGTAGGCGCGGTGCGTCCAGTACTGCACGAGGTCGGCCACCAGCACGATCAGGAACAGGGCCACCCAGAAGTTCAGGCCCTGCACCCAGCCGCGGATGCCGTCGCTGGCCGCCCAGCCGAAGAACCTGTGCACGATGAGGTTGGTGGCCAGCAGCACGAAGCCCACGACCATGTGGTTCACGATGAAGTGGTGAAAGTCGGTCTGCCACTCCTCGCGGAAGATGGGCTGGTCCTTGCGCAGCGCGAACAGCTTCTCGATGAAGATGAAGATCAGCGAGCTGCCCAGCAGGTCGAGGATGAACCAGTCCAGGCCGATGTAGGGCGTGTTGTCCGGGAAGTTGGGGTCCACTTCGACCTTGTGGCCGCCCAGGAAGGCGGCCAGGGCCACGATGGCGAAGGCGAAGGTCGAGAGCCAGCGCGAGCGGTTGAACAGGATGTTGACCAGCGAGATGCCGCCTGCAACCGCCATGGCCCCGAGCATGATGTAGCGGATGACCGAGACGTCGTAGCTCTTGCGCAACTGCGGCGTGGTCAGGTATTCGGGGAAGTGGAACGCCAGCACCCCCAGAAAGCACAGGATGGCCAGGGTGAGGGCGATGACCCCCGAGACGAGGCCACGCCCGCGCCGCAGCGCACCGTGGCTTTCGGTGAATTCATTGAGCTTGTCGATGTCGAGCATGTTGCTGTTCCCTCCGGCATCGTGTGCCTGGTATCGGTATGCGCCGCATTCGGGCGGCCTGCGGCGCTTAGGGCCATGGTCTGGGGCGACCGGCCGTTGGCGCCGTGGCATGGGTTGTGCTGCGCCCAAGTTTAGCGGCCGCGGCGTTGCGAGGGCGCGACGCACCCCATCCCACCCCCACCTAAAATTCCAGCATGAACATCCCCTCACACCAACTCAGCATGACCGTGCTGATGTCCCCCGACATGGCCAATTTTTCGGGCAATGTGCACGGCGGGGCCATCTTGAAGCTGCTGGACCAGGTGGCGTATTCGTGCGCCAGCCGCTATTCGGCCTGCTACGTGGTCACGCTGAGCGTGGACCAGGTGATGTTCCTGCAGCCCATCCATGTGGGTGAGCTGGTGACGTTTCTGGCGAGCGTGAACTACACCGGCTCTTCGTCGATGGAGATCGGCATCAAGGTGGTGGCCGAAGACATCCGCACGCAGGTGGTGCGGCATGTGAACAGCTGCTTCTTCACCATGGTGGCGGTGGACGAATCGCGCAAGCCGGTGAAGGTGCCGCCCTTGTCGCCCAGCACGGCGGACGAGAAGCGCCGCTGGGAGGCGGCCCTGCTGCGCAAGGCCTTGCGCAAGGAGTTGGCCGAGCGGTTCACGCAGGTGCGGGAGACGGCGGGCACCTAGCCTGCGGCCCGGGCAAGCGCCGCGCCTTGACAGCGTGGCTTGCCGTGGTCACTGTGGCCAGCCATGAAGCCGTCGGCTGGTGTGAGCAAGCCGCCGTTCAGCGCGCCGCGCAAAATCCGAACTCGGCCGTGGCGCCCGGGGCCAGGGTTTTGTTCCAGGCCACACCCGAAGCGCTCAAGCGGCCTGCGGATTGCGTCCAGGTGGCGTTCCACAGATTGTTGATGGTGCCGCTGATGGGGATGTTGACGGCCCAGTTGCCGGACGCCGAACCCATGTTGATGACTCGGACGCGCTGGCAATAGCCGGCGCTCCAGTCGCTGTCCATGATCTGCACGACCGAGAAATTGGGTGCGGGTGCCGGAGCGGGCGTTGGAGCGGGCGCAGGTGTGGGTGCCGGTGCCGGAGTGGGGGAGGGTGCAGGCGTGGGCGCAGGTGCTGGAGTAGGCGCAGGTGCTGGTGTCGGTGCGGGAGCAGGCGCGGGTGCCACGCTGCCCCACAGCCGTTGCAGCAACTGCACCTTGTCCGCGCGCAGGGTGCCCCAGTCGTCGTTCAGAATGCCGCCGGTGTCGCCGCTGTTGGGGTTCCAAGACCAGTAAAAGCCGCTGCGCATGCCCTTGGCCACGAGGTAGTCCACCAGCGCGTTCTGCCACAGCACGTCGCGTGCATCGCCCCGGCCATACTTGCCGCCGAACTCGCCCAGCATCACCGCATAGCCGGCCTGCGCAAACCGGCCGAAGTGCCGGTCCCAGATGGCCGGCATGTTGGCCGGGAAATCCGCCGCATTGAAATACTGCTGCACATACACGTCGGGGCCGTAGACGTGCGGTGCCAGCAGCAGGCGGTTGGCGGGGATGTTCAGCGGCGTGCATTCCAGCGGCTCCAGGTTGCCGCCCCAGAAGTGGCCCGTGTTGCTGGAGCACACGGGGTTTTCGCCAATACCTTCCACCGCAATCAGCCAGTGCGGCGCCACCTGCAGCACTGCGGCGGAAGCGCGTTCGGCCGCGCGGTTCCAGTCGGTGGCCTGGTTGCCCGTGCCCCAGGTGGCTGCGCCGTGGGGTTCGTTCTTGATGTCGATGCCGATGACGCCGGCCACGCCCCCGTAGCGCTGCGCGAGGAAGGTCAGGTCCGCGATCCACTGCTGCTCGCTGTAGTTCGGCGTGTACCAGAGCTCGCTGATGGACTGGCAATCCGGCGTGTGGTGGTCCAGCAGCACATACATGCCCCGGCGGCTGAGCTCCTGCACGATGGTGTCCATCACCTGGATGGCCGACAGGCCCTGCAGGTCGGCGTTGCGGCTGTAGTCGATGCTGTTGGGGGCATTGCCGCGCAGCGTGGCGGGGCAAAACGGCAGCCGCACGGCGTTGAATCCGCTTTGCTGCATCTGGGTGATCATGTCCTTCCAGTTGCGGGCCCACAGGCCGTGCACCACGTTCGTCTGGGTTTCGAAGCCGAACCAGTTGACGCCGCGCAGCTGCACCGCATTTCCGGCGCTGTCGGTGACCTTGCCGGCGTTGATGGAGTAGCTCCAGGCGCCGCTGCAGGTGGCGAGCAGACAGCCGGCGAGCGCCAGGCGTTGGCAAAGTGTGGTGAGCTGCATGGAATCCTCTCTGGCTGGGTGTTGGGTGCCGTGCGTCTCCGGATCAGGGAGTCCAGCGGGTGGCCGGGCAGGCAATTTCTACGGAAATCATAGGTCCGCAGAGCACGCAAATGCCGAGGTATCGGGCCCGCCTTGTAAGCGCCTGTTAGGGACGCGTCTGGGTGTTGGCCGCGTCCCACAGACGCTATGTCGATCACGATGCAACGGCACCGAGCCAAGGGCGAGGGTTCGCCATGCAGCGGTGTTCAGCGCCGCACCACACCACACCACACCACGCAACGCAACGCAACGCAACGCAACGCCGTCCGACGTTTTGCGTGTCGACGAGCCAGCGGACCACGCTGCGGCGAGTGGCCAGAGCGAGCCCCGGTCAGGCGGCGCTGCGGCTGCGCCCCGCCAGCGACACGGCCTGGAGCGAAAGGCCGTCGATTTCGTTGGTGATGCCCGACAGCACATTGGCGACCACCGCAAACTCCCGCCCATGCTGGCCCGCGCGGGCGGCCATCACCTGGGCGTTGAAGCTCACCACCTTGGCCTCCCGCGCCACCGTCTGGATGGAGGCCACGATGCCGGCCAGCTCTTTCATGAGGACCTCGGCCTTGGCCTTGCCCACCTGGTCGAACACCGTGGTGGCGGTGTTCAGCGCTTCGAGTGCGGCATCGGTGTTTTCCACCAGCCGGGCCAGTGCGTCCTCCACGCGGGGGCTGCGCGCTTCGGTCAGGTCCAGCGCGGTGCCGACCTGGCGGGCAAAGGCATCGATGGTGGCGCCGACGCCGCCAGGAGCACCGTAGACCTTGCGCACACGCTCAGCATCTGCCCCGTCCAGGTGCCGCGGCGTGTCGACCAGGCGGGCCTGGCTGGCGGTGAACAGGGTCAGCGTGGTGCGCGCCGCCTTCAAGTGCAGCTCGCTGCCACCGGCGGCCAGCACGGTCTGCAGCACCATGCGCTGCGACAGCATGCGCTGGCGTGCGGCCAGGTTGACCAGCGACATGTCGGTGTCGCGCGAGGCGGCGGGCGACGGTGCCGGCAGGGTGGAGGGCGATGCAGGCATGCCGGTGCGAGAGGGGACGGGGTAGGCTGCCATGGTGGTCCTTGTGCTTGTTGCATTCAGATACCCGCAACAAGCAATAGCCGGGCCAGTGTTCATTCGACGGGCCAGCGTGCAGCGGGGTCGCAACGGCCATCAGCCAAGGCGCCGCTGACCGCCCGCTACGCTGCGCAGCCGTGGGCGCAAAGCCGCGCACGCACCGCGGCCCTACAGGGGGTCGTGGGTCGGCATTGGCGCCGCGGCAGTGCACGGCGGCCCGCCCTGGCCGCCAGTCCGTGCCGTACCTGAGGCGCTAGCCCGCGCGGCGTGCCATCGGCAGGTCCTGCGATGCCAGCGCCACGCCGCGCACCACATCGCCCACCACGATCACCGAGGGGCTGGCCAGCCCCTCGCGGGTGATGGTGGCGTGCAAGGCGCCCAACGTGGTGATGGCGTGGCGCTGTTGGGGCAGGCTGGCGTGCTGGATGATGGCCACGGGGGTATGGGCGGGCAGGCCGGTGAGCAGCTCCTGCTCGATGGTGGCCGCGCCGCTCACGCCCATGTAGATCACGAGCGTGAGCTTGGCGTCGCGGGCCGTCGCCGCCAGCTGGCGCCAGTCGGTGCCCGCATCGCCAGGCTTCGCATGCCCGGTGACGAACACCACGCCATGCGCATGCTCGCGGTGGGTCAGCGGCACGCCCAGCGAGGTCAGCCCTGCCAGGCCCGAGGTGATGCCGTTGATGACCTCGACCTGCACGCCCGCGGCACGCAGGTGCTCCACCTCTTCGCCACCGCGGCCGAAGATGAAGGGGTCGCCGCCCTTCAGGCGCACCACGTTCTCGCCCTCGTTCACGGCCATGAGCATCAGCTTTTCGATGAAGGCCTGCGGCGTGCTCTTGCAGCCGCCGCGCTTGCCCACGTAGACCACGCGGGCGGTGGGTGGGGCGTGCGCCACGATGGCATCGCTGACCAGGTCGTCCACCAGCAGCACCGTGGCCGCCTGGATGGCCTTCAGGGCCTTGATGGTCAGCAGCTCCGGGTCTCCCGGGCCGGCGCCGACCAGGGTGCAGCGGCCGCCGGTGCCCAGGTGGGGCGTCAAGGTGACTGCGGCGGCAGGTGTGGAGGGACTGGCGGGTGGCGTGGGGCGGCTCATGGCGATGTCTCCGGGACTGTTTGATCCGCTAGGTGCAAGATGTGTTCCACCTGTTTTTCGATGGCAGGCGGACTGGGCAGCTCGCCCGCCAGCACGCGGCGGGTGTAGGCGGCGGTGGTGGCCACGTCGATCTCGGCGGGCAGGCCGGGCACCTCGCTGGCGGTGCCGGGCTGCTGGGCCTCAAGCAACTCATGTGTGCCGTGGACGAAGCCGTCGTAGCGCGGGGTGCGGCGCGGGTCGGTGGCGACTTCGCCTTCGAGCCCGCGCGAGAGCAGGGCGGTCATGCCCAGCGTGCGGAAGGTGGTCTGCAGCATCTCGAAGTACTCTGGGTGGGTGTACGCGGTGACCACCACCGACGGCCCAGCGCACGGGCTCATCAGCTTGACCACGCTGTGCCCCGGGTTGCGCAGGCCCACCACCTCGCGCACGGCCAGCAGGCGGGCCAGGCCCGCATGCAGGTGCTGGGTGTGGATGTGGCGCACGGTTCCGTTTGCTATCTTTTCAGGAGCTGTCAGCGCAGGTATGTCGAGCGCGAGCAGCACATCCGACGCCAGGATGCGGCGCGCCTCGGTGCGCATGCCGTGCAGCAGCACGGGTAAGCCTTTGCGGGCCAGCAGCAGGGCCAGCAGTGGGGTGAGCACCGGCAGCTTGCGCGCGCCGTTGTAGCTGGGCAGCACGATGAGCGGGCGGTCGGTGGCAGGCAGCAGGGACAGGCGCTGGTGCGTGGCGTCGAGAAAGCCGCACATCTCCTCGGCCGTCTCGCCCTTGATGCGCATGGCCAGGCAGAAGGCGCCGACCTCCAGGTCGCTCGCGTGGCCGTCCAGCACCTGGCCGAACAGGTCGGTGGCCTGCTCGCGCGTAAGCGGCTTGGCGCCGCGCGCGCCGCGCCCAATTTCCTTGATGTACTGGCTTATGCCCATGGTATTTTTTTAGCGGGACTTGTGAAACAGGGCTCCAGCGTCGTTATTTCGGCTTGCCGTACGCAAGTACTGTCTGCGCCGAAAATGCCTAGCTGGAGCCCTGTTGCACAAGTCCTTGTGGGGGTTCGAAGGGAACTGAGCCGCTATTTTCCTTTAAGCCAGACAACTTTTGGTTATATGGTGGCCTGCGCCAAAGGTTTCGGGGCCAGGGGGCCGGTGGCGCGGACCATGCGCTTGAGTTCGGGCAGACAGGAGCCGCAATTGGTGCCGCAGCGCAGTGCGCCTTGCAGCTGGGCCAGGCGGTCGGCGTCGGTGCCGTGGCAGCGGGCCAGTTCGGTGGTGATGGCGGCGTCAGTCACGTTGAAGCAGGTGCACACCGTCTTGCCGCGCGACTGCACCGCCACCGGGGCCTTGGCGCCGGGGACCAGCAGCAGGCGGCCGTAGCTTTGGGCGGGGAGTTCTTCCTGCAGCAGGGTCTTGAGCCAGCCTTCGGCGCTGGTGTCGCCGGCCAGCACGATGCCTTCGAGCGTCATGGCATCAGGCCGGCGCACCAGGCGCGCCGCGCGGCGCTGGCCGCGCTTTTTGTCGGCGTAGCGCTGTGTGTCGTTGGCGGCCAGGCCCATCAGCGATTCGATGTGCTCGATGGTCGCGTCCGGCGGGGCTTCGTGCGCGGCGGCGCGCAGCAGCACGCCCACGCGCTCGCGGCCCGGTTCGTTCAACGGCGTGTTGTTGCTGAAGGGCACGCAGCTGGCAAACGGAAACTGCGCCATCAGCGCGGACAGCGCCTCGCGCGTGGCCTGCGCCGTGTCGGCAGGCAGCCAGGCCATGGCCAGCAGCGTCCAGGGCAGCTCGGCCTTCAGGATCTTGACGGCTGCGTGCTTGAGCTCGGGCTGTTTGGACGTGGGGCAGTAGGCCGAGGTGGTCAGCGCATTGACGCCTGCCAGCCGTTCGCCGGTCGATGAGCAGCCGCTCAGGAACTCGCTGCCCCAGTGCATGGCCATGAAGGCCTGCGACACGCCCACGGTTGTGTCGCCCTGCACGGGCACGACGATGGTGCCGCGCTTGCTCGTCACGTAGACCAGGTCGCCGTTCTTCAGGGCGCGCTGTTCCATGTCCTGCGGGTTCAGCTGCACGCTGGGCTCGGCCACGTGGCCGAACAGGCGGCCCAGGGTGCCGGTGCGCGTCATGCCGTGCCACTGGTCGCGCAGGCGGCCGGTGGTCAGGCTGAAGGGGTAGCGCGACTCGCGCGGCTCGGCCACGGGCTTCCAGGCGTGGGCGGCAAAGCGGGCCCGGCCGTCGGCGGTGGGGTAGATGCCGTCTTCGTACAGGCGGGCCTTGCCGGTGGTGGTGCCCTCCGGCAGCGGCCACTGCTGGGGGCCTTGCGATTCGAGCAGGCTCCACGACAGGCCGGTGATGTCCAGGTCGCGTCCGCGCGTGCTCTCGCGGTGCTCCTGCCATACCCGTTCAGCGCCTGCGTCGGCGTGGTCGGTGGTGTAGGGGAAGAGGGTGGCCGCACCGGGGCGCAGCCGCGCCTCGAGTTGCTGCGCGAACTGCACGGCTATCGCCCAGTCGTGCCTTGCCTCGCCCGGCGCAGGCACGGCGCTTCGCACGCGCGAGATGCGGCGCTCGCTGTTGGTCACCGTGCCGGTCTTCTCGCCCCAGGTGGTGGCGGGCAGCAGCAGGTCGGCGTACGCGCAGGTGGCGGCGGTGGCAAAGGCTTCCTGCACCACCACGAACTCGGCGCGCTGCAGGGCGCGGCGCACGGTGGCCTGGTCGGGCATGCTTTGCGCGGGGTTGGTGCAGGCGATCCACAGCGCTTTGATCTCGCCGTCGGCGGCGGCCTGGAACATCTCCACGGCTGTCTTACCCGGTGTGGCGGGCACGTCGGCCACACCCCACAGCGCGGCGACTTCGGCGCGGTGCTGGGGGTTGGCCAGGTCGCGGTGCGCGCTGAGCAGGTTGGCCAGGCCTCCCACCTCGCGCCCGCCCATGGCGTTGGGCTGGCCGGTCAGGCTGAAGGGGCCCGCGCCGGGCTTGCCGATCTGCGCGGTGGCCAGGTGCAGGTTGATGAGCGTGGCGTTCTTGGCCGTGCCGCTGCTGCTCTGGTTCAGGCCCTGGCAGTACAGGCTCAGGGTCGATGCCGAGGTGGCAAACCACTTTGCGGCGGTGGTCAGGTCAGCGACCGAAATGCCGCACACCTCGGCCACGCGCTCGGGTGTGGCTTCGCGCACCAGCGCCTGCAGTTCGGCAAAGCCGTTGGTGTGCGCGGCGATGTACTTCGCATCGGTCCAGCCCTCGCGCAGCATCAGGTGCAGCATGCCGTTGAACAGCATCACGTCGCTGCCCGGTTGCAGCGGCAGGAACAGGTCGGCCATGCCCGCGGTGTCGGTGCGGCGCGGGTCGGCCACGATGACCTTCATGCCGGGGTTGGCGGCGCGCGCATCTTCGATGCGGCGGAACAATATGGGGTGCGCCCAGGCCGCGTTGCTGCCAACGATGAAGAGGCACTGCGCGTGCTTCACGTCGTCGTAGCAGGCGGGTGGTGCATCGGCACCCAGGGTCTGCTTGTAGCCCGCCACGGCGCTGCTCATGCACAGGCGCGAGTTGGTGTCGATGTTGTTGGTGCCGATCAGGCCCTTGGCCAGCTTGTTGAAGACGTAGTAGTCCTCGGTGAGCAACTGGCCGCTGACGTAGAAGCCCACCGCGTCGGGGCCGTGCTGCTGGATGATGTCGGCGAATTGGCCGGCCGCCAGGCCCAGGGCCGCGTCCCAGGATAGCGGCTGGGGCGTATCGGTGCGCTGCAGGCGCTGCTGCGGTTGCAGCAGGCGCGTCTGCAGGGTGACGGGGCTGCTGGCCGTGAGGTGCAGGGTGGAGCCCTTGGTGCACAGGCGGCCGAAGTTGGCGGGATGGTGCGGGTCGCCGCGCACACCGATGATCTGCGGGCCGTCGCTCTCGATGATCACGCCGCAGCCTACGCCGCAGTAGGGGCAGGTGGATCGGGTCTCTGTCATGCCGTGGTCTTGTGGTGATGGTGTGGGGCGGTGGGCGATGGCGGCCTGTCAGTTGGCCAGGGCCGCATAGAGGCCTGTCACCTTGTCCATGCTGGACAGCAGGTTCTCGCTGGCGACGAACACATCGGACACCAGCCTCGCCGTGTTGCCCGTGGCATTGCCGGCCTGCATGCGCTGCAGGGCCGCGTCGAAGAACACCCATTGCCCGTCGGCCAGCTGCAGCTCCTGGCGGATGCGGTCATTGGCTTCTGGTGCCTTGCGCAGCACCTCGTTGGCCGCCACGAACTCGGTGCGCGCCTTGGCGATTTCGGACGCAGCCGCTGCGGCGTCCACTGGCAGCAGCGCCGCCAGGTAGAACTTGGCCATGCGCTGGCTCAGCATGCGCTGGCGCCCCGCCACGTTGACCAGGTGGCCCACAGGTTTGCCCGAAGCGGCCTCGTACTGCACGGTGCCCAGGTGGGCCAGGGCCAGCACCTTGGCGTCGGCCTGCAGCATGGGGGCGGCGCCGGCCAGTGCGGGCGTGCCGGCCATCAGCGTGGCCTTGTGGGCGGCCCAGGCGGTGTCGAGCTGGCCGTAGGTCTCGCGGATCACCGGGGTGGGCGCGTAGGCCTTGAGTTCGGCCAGCTGGCGCTCGAACAGCGCCACGGACTGCTCCAGCACCTGGCGTGCGGCGTTCTCCTGCACCTTGTGCGCCAGGGCCAGCCAGGCCTTGCCCATGCGCTGGCTGAGCATGCGCTGGCGGCCGGCCTTGTTGATGGCGTCGTTGAGGTTGGCGACCTGTGCGTGTGCTGGCCGGGCCATCCCGGCCAGGGCGCAGGCCACCGCTGCAGCGCCTGCGGTGGTCAGCAGGGTTCTGCGGTGCAGGTCGGCGGGCAGGCGGGCGGCGGCAGTCTTCATCGTGGTGGCCTTGGGGTAGCGTTGCGCAAGTGGGTTGTGGATGGAGGCGGTCAGTCCGCGCTCGACGGGCCGAACATCAGCTGGTCGCGGATCTCTTCGACCGCGCGGCCCTCGCGCAGCAGCTCGAAGTACCAGCTGCCGTCCACCGTGTCGCCGTACAGGCAGGCGCCCACCAGTTTGTTGTCCTTGATGACGAGCTTTTTGTACATGCCGGTCATGGGGTCGCTCATCACGATCTCCTCGGTGTGTTCGTCACCCTGGAAGTCCCCCGCCGAGAACAGGTCGATGCCCGTGACCTTGAGCTTGGTGGACGTCTGCGAGCCCTGGTAGCGGTCGATGCCCATCTCTGCCAGGTGGTTGGCCAGCACCTTGCCCTGCTCGAACAGCGGGGCCACCAGGCCGTACGCGACGCCCCGGTGCGCGGCGCATTCGCCCACCGCGTAGATGCGGGCGTCGGTGATGGTCTGCAGCGTGTCGCTGACCACGATGCCGCGGTTCACGTGCAGGCGCATCTTTTCGGCCAGCGCGGTGTTGGGGCGCACGCCCACGGTCATCACCACGAGGTCGGCGGGCACCGTGCGGCCGTCCTTGAACTTCACGGCCGTGACGCGGCCGTCGGCGCCGCCCACCAGCTCTTGCGTCTGGGCGTTGAGGAGGAAATTCATGCCGCGCTCCTGCAGCGTCTGCTGCAGCATGCGGCCGGCCACGTCGTCGAGCTGGCGTTCCATGAGCGTGTTGCCCACGTGCACCACGCTCACCGTCATGCCGCGCTTCATGAGGCCGTTGGCGGCCTCCAGGCCCAGCAGGCCGCCGCCGATGACCACGGCGTGCTGGTAGGTGGCGGCAGCGTCGATCATGGCCTGCGTGTCGGCAATGTCG
This sequence comes from Acidovorax sp. Leaf191, assembly GCF_001424425.1. Taxonomy (GTDB): domain Bacteria; phylum Pseudomonadota; class Gammaproteobacteria; order Burkholderiales; family Burkholderiaceae_C; genus Acidovorax. The sequence continues at coordinate 14,112 of NZ_LMPT01000010.1, read as the reverse complement.
CGGTAGGCGAGCACACCCGCCAGGTCCTTGCCGGGCACGGGCAGGATGAAGGGGTTGGAGCCGGTGGCGAGGATCAGCCGGTCGTACTCGGCCGTGACCACATCGCCTGCGCTGTTGGTGGCGCTGACCACGCGGCGCACGCGGTCCACCTCGTTCACCGTGAAGCCGGTGTGCAGCGCGATGTGGTGATCGGTGTACCAGGACCAGTCGTTCAGGATGATCTCGTCGAGGGTCTGCTCGCCCGCCAGCACGGGCGACAGCATGATGCGGTTGTAGTTGGGGTGGGGCTCGGCGCCGAAGACCGTGATGTCGTACAGGTCGGGGGCAATCTTGAGCAGCTCTTCCAGGGTGCGCACGCCGGCCATGCCGTTGCCTACCATCACCAGTTTGAGCTTTTTCATTCATGACTCCTTCTGCGCCACTGCGGGGCCAGTGCGAAAAACAAAAAAGGCGTCCCTCACGATGCTGCCTCGATCCATCTCGAAACGGCATGTGGGGACGCCTTTGTCCGGGCAGCTCTTCCGTGCGCCATTGCAAGGGGGAGCCGCGAGACCCCGAAGGGTCGTTGGTGGTGTAAAGCAATGCCTGTGCCAGTCGCTGCGCACTGATGTGGGGCGGCACGCGGCGGGACGGCTGGGTGGTGGTGCGCATCGGCCCCAGGGCTGCGCAGGCGCTGGGTGCGGGCGCCCTGGCCTGGCGCGGCATGCACCACCTTGGGCATGAAACCTGCATGGAGCTGGTGCATGAGTTTTGAACTGGACTTTGGGTTCACCTCCGAGGCGGGGCGCAAGCCGCTGAACGAGGACTTTGCCGCGCTGGTGGAAGGGCAAGGGCGCGACCGCGAGCGGGGCGCCATTGCCGCCATTGCTGATGGCGTGAGCACCGGCGGCAATGGCCGCGAGGCCGCGCAGACCACCGTGAACACGCTGGTGAACGACTACTTCGCCACGCCCGACACCTGGGACACCACGGTGGCGCTGGACCGCATCTTGAGTGCGCACAACGGCTGGCTGGCGTCCATGAACCGGCGCCGCCAGCCCGCGGTGGGGCTGACCACCCTCACAGCCCTGGTGCTGCGGGGGCAGTCGTACACGCTGGCCCACGTGGGCGACACGCGGGCTTATCTGCTGCGCGGCGGCCGCCTGCAGTTGCTGACCACCGACCACGTGATGGCGCAGCGCGACTTCGCGCACCAGATCACCCGCGCCATGGGGCTGGACGACCACGTGGTGGTCGACTACAGCCAGGGCGAGCTGCACAGCGGCGACCTGTTCGTGCTGCTGTCCGACGGCGTGCATGGCCGCGTGCCCGAGCGCGAGCTGCGCCACCTGCTGCGCGAGGGCGGCACCGCGCAGGCCTTGAGCGATGCGCTGACCGAAGCCGCACTGCGCCGCGGCAGCAACGACAACGTGACCGCGCTGGTGGTGCGCGTGCAGGGCGTGCAGGAGGCCACGCTGCAGGACGAGTCCCGCCGCGCCCAGGACCTGCCCGTGCTGCCGCTGCTCAAGGTGGGCGACCAGGTCGACGGCCTCACGGTGACGGCGCTGGTGGCCGACAGCGGCATCCACCGCATCTACCAGGTCCGCGATGCCGGGCGCGAGGGCGCCACGCAGCGGCTGTACGCCCTCAAGACCCTGCTGCCGTCGCGCGCCCATGACACCGAAGAACGCGCCACGCTGGCCCACGAAGCCTGGGTGGCGCGGCGCATGCAGTCCGGCCAGGCGGCCACGCACCTGGCGCGGCTGAACGACTGGCCGCCCCACGGTGCGGGAACCAGTGCCAGCGCCACCGCGGACGAGGCCGCGCTCCCCGGCCCCAGCGCCTTCTACCTGCTGTACGACTGGCATGCAGGCGCCACGCTGGGCCAGCGCCTGCGCCGCCGCGAGCACCTGAGCGTGGCCCAGACCCTGGCGGTCACCGTGCAGGCCGCGCGGGTGCTGGGCTGGCTGCACCGCCAGGGCGTGGTGCACCGGGACATCAAGCCCGACAACCTGCACCTGGGCGACGACGGCGTGCTGCGCGTGCTGGACCTGGGCGTGGCCTTGTCCGGCCGCGAACCCACCGCCACGCGCCGCCTGCACGCGGGCACCCCTACCTACATGAACCCCGAGCAGTGGCCGGGTTACGAGCGCAGCGCAGACACCGAGGGGCAACTGCCCGATGCCGGCAGCGACCTGTTTGCCCTCGGGGTGACGCTGTACCAACTGCTCAGCCAGGGCCGTCTGCCGTATGGCGACGTCGTGCCCTACCAGCTGGGCCGCTACCACCGTGACCCCGTGGCTCCCAGCCGCCACCACCCGGGCGTGCCGATCTGGCTCGATCACATTGCGTTGAAGGCCGTGGCACGGCAGCGTGCGCAGCGATTCGAGACGGCCGAGGAACTTCTGCTGGCGCTGGAGCGCGGTGCCTCGCGCCCGCTGGCGCCTGCCAGGCCCCAGCCTTTGATGCAGCGCGACGCTATGGCGCTGTGGAAGATCGCGCTGGTGGTGAGCGTGCTGGTGAATGTGCTGCTGGTGTATTGGCTGGTGTTTTTGCCGAGGTAGGGTGGGGATTGTTTTGCTATCAAAAGTGTAGCTGTTAGCGCTTTTCCAGAAAGCGGTAGGGGCGGTTTTTATTTGAAGTGCAGCGCTTTTCTGCGCCTTGATTTGGCGCCAGAGCTTCACCACCCAGCGCGGCGCGGTATTGACTCCCTCTCCCCTTGTGGGAGAGGGCGGGGGAGGGGGTTTGTACAACTGGGCGCACTGCCTGTTCTGCCCCCTCTCCCCAACCCTCTCCCGCGAGGGGAGAGGGGGTTTTAAGCGCTCAGCATGGAGCGTGTGGACGTAGAGGGTCGGGCACCCCCAAGCCTTATGTGTGTCCGCCTTTTAACTAAAGGTCGCAAGTGCTGGCACCCGTCATACGCTGCGCGCACGGCCGCCCTTTTAGCGAAAGGTCGGCAAGCGCTTCGCGCTCACGTGCTCACGCACGTCATGCGCTGCGCGCACGGCCGCCCTTTTCTGCCCAGGTCCGCGTCCAGCGCTGCTGCATCACCCGCAGCAGCACCAGCATGGCCAGCGCACACACGGCGATCCCGACGAAGCCCCACAGGTACGTGCCCGTGTACTGGCGCGAGATGCCCATGCCATTGGGGATCAGGCCGCCGCCCAGTGCGCCGATCTCGCCGATCATCGATCCGGCCACCGCCGTGGTCAGCGGCCAGCGCAGGGGCACCAGCTGGAACAGTGCACCGTTGCCTGCGCCCAGTGCGGCAAAGCACAGCAGGAACAGCAGCATGGTGACGGGCAGGGAGTTCTCCGCCAGGCCGCACAGCACCATGCTCACTGCGGTGATGGCCAGCACGCCAGTCAGCGTGTTCACGCCGCCCCAGTGGTCCGACAGCCAGCCGCCGAAGATGCGCAGCGCCGCGCCCAGAAAGGCCGCCATCATCGTCAGTTGCCCCGCCTGCACCTTGCTCACGCCGAACTGGTCGTTGAAGTAGCTGGGCAAAAACGTGGTCAGGCCGATGAAGCCGCCAAACGTCACGGCGTAGATCAGGCTGAAGGCCCAGCCGTCCTTCTCGAACAGGCAGGCGATGTGGTCGCGAAAGCTCGAATGGGGCGCCAAGTCTGGCGGCTCCTTGGCGTACACCGCCATCACCAGCGCAGGGATGGCCACGCTCACCGCCGCAAAGCCGTACACCGCCTGCCAGCCGAACTTCTGCGCCAGTGCGGGTGCGAGCAGGGCTGCCACCGCCGTGCCCACGTTGCCCGCGCCCACGATGCCCATGGCCAGGCCCTTGTAGCGCGGGGGGAAGGAGCCCGAACCCAGCGACAGCGCCACGCCGAAGCTCGCGCCCGCCACGCCCAGCAGCACGCCCATGGCCAGCAGGTCGTTGTAGGTGTGCACGAACAGGAAGCCATAGCCCATGGCGAAGAAGATGCCCGCCATCTCGACCAGCGTGGCGCGCTTGCGGCCGATGTACTGCGCGAGGATGCCCAGCGGAAAGCGCATCAGCGCGCCCGCGAAGATGGGGATCGACAGCATCATGCCCATCTGCGTGGGCGTGAGGTTGAAGCTTTCGCGGATGAAGGGCGCCATCGCGCCGTTGATCACCCAGATGGCGCACGAAAACCCGAAGTACAGGAACGACGACCACAGCGTGGGGGCGTGGCCGGATTTGAGGAACTCTCGAAATTGAAGCATGGCTGTCGTGTGCGAAGCGCTGAAAGGCTGCGATGGCGGGAGGGAGCTCCATCTGCAACCGGGCCAGAAAAACAAAAAGGCGCCTGCACGGACCGCGCAGGCTGCTGCTACTGCAGAGCCTGTACGCATTCCGTGAAGACGCCGACGTCCTGTTCGCCCAATCCGCCGTTGCACCGGGCTGCCATGCAGCCAGCTTTGGCTGCAGCCTCCACGAAGCAATGGCTATGCCAGCGGTTGGTGCTGCACCATCTCAAGCCTTTTGGCCGCCTGACGCTTGCTCCATAAGGGGTTACTGCTATTAATTTGAATATCGTGTCTGCAGCGTCCTCCGTTATGGTGCGGCGCCGCGCGGCAGCTGGGCCTGGAGTTGGTGCACTGCACCACGATGGAGAATCTGCCCGGTGGACATTTAGTTGTTTCAAAAAAACCGATTCGGGTCTTAGCATGTGATCGGCTTTCAGAACAGCCGAGTTCTCCCGCTGGGGTGCGAGGCATCTCCACGAAAGGGTTTTCCATGCGCGTCAATCTCCCGGTCAGCACGCAAGAATATGCCTTCCCCAAGGGTGAGACCCTGGTCTCGACCACCGACCTCAAGGGCCGCATCCTCTACTGCAACCCGATGTTCATCGAGGTCAGCGGGTACGAAAAGGAAGAGCTTCTGGGCCAGCCCCACAACATGATCCGGCACCCGGACATGCCCGAGGAGGCCTTCCGCGATATGTGGGAGACCATCGCCAGCGGGGCGCCCTGGTCGGCAGCGGTCAAGAACCGCCGCAAGGACGGCTCCTTCTACTGGGTCATGGCCAACGTCACCCCGCTGATGCAGGGCGACCAGCCCACCGGCTACATGTCGGTGCGCACCGAGGCCACGCGCGAGCAGATCAACGCGTCCGACCAGCTATACCGACAGATGCAGGCCGAGAAACAGGCGGGCGCGCAGGTGCACGTGCTGCGCGCCGGCCAGGTGGTGAAGAACACCTCGTGGGGGCGTCTGGCCAACGCGGTGCGCCTGGGGCCCATGGGCAAGATGATGCTGTGCACCTTGCTGCTGGTGATCGTCTCCTTCGGCGCCGCCTGGCTGGGCGGGCACCAGATGACGGTCGCATCCGGCGTGGCCTGGGTGGCGGTGGTGCTGCTGGCGCTGGGCATGGCGTCGTACCTGCACAAGGCCACCGTCGCTCCGCTGGCGCAGATGCTGCGCTGGGCCAACCGCATGGCCGCCGGCGACCTCACGCAAAAGATCACCGCGTCGCGCAGCGACACCGTGGGCGACCTGCAAAAGGCGCTGGCGCAGCTCAACGTGAACCTGCTGTCCATCGTGCGCGACGCCCGGCAGGAAAGCGAGCACATGCAGGTCTCCACGCGCGAGATCGCGCAGGGCAACCAGGACCTGTCGTCGCGCACCGAGGCCCAGGCCAGCAACCTGCAGCAGACGGCCGCATCCATGGAAGAGATCACCGGCACCGTCAAGCAGACCGCCGAGTCCGCGCGCCAGGCCACCGTGCTGGCCACGCAGGCCACCCAGGTGGCCGAGCGCAGCAGCGAGGCGGTCGATGGCGTGGCCAGCACCATGAAGCAGATCCAGGCCGCATCCGGCCGCATCAGCGAGATCACGCAGCTCATCGACTCCATCGCGTTCCAGACCAACATCCTGGCGCTGAATGCGGCGGTCGAGGCCGCACGCGCGGGCGAGCAGGGCCGGGGCTTTGCGGTGGTGGCATCGGAGGTGCGCAGCCTGTCGCACCGCACGCAATCGGCCGCCAAGGAGATCCGCCAGCTCATCGACGACTCGGCCAACAAGGTGAGCGAAGGCCACGCGAAGACCGACGCCGCCCAGAAGACCATGACCGAGTCGCTGGAGCTGGTGCGCCGCGTGAACACGCTGATCGGCGAGATCCACAGCGCTTCCAACGAGCAGCTCAGCGGCATCTCGCAGGTCAATTCGGCCGTCGCGCAGCTGGACACCATCACGCAGCAGAACGCCGCGCTGGTGGAGGAAAACGCCGCCTCGGCCATGCAGCTCAACGGCCAGGCGCAGACCATGACCGAGACGGTGCAGGTGTTCCGCATCGACGCGTCGGCGCCAAACCAGGCGCGGGATGCGGTGGCGTTGCGCAAGGAGATGAAGGGCAAGGGGGCGTCGTCTTCGAGCCGCGAGCTGGCCCCGGTGTAAGGCCCCAACCTCGCCGGCACAGCCTGCCCCAGCTTGGCCAGGCTGCAGCGCGTTCGCAATGGGCGCTGCCACGACCAGCAATGCCCGGAATGCGGCTGCGCGTGCCACCGGTAGCCTCCTCCGGAGGACGCCGCGAAGCGGCCGTGCCTGGGGCTACGTGCTCCCGCGCACCGTCAGCTCGAAGCCCAGGTCCACCGAGTTCTGATCCGGCAGTTCGCCCCGCATCAGCGCCAGCAGCATCTGCGCACTGGCCTCGCCAATCGCCGAACGCGGTGTGCGCACGGTGGTCAGCGGCGGCAGCATCTGGTCGCTGCCCGCCAGGTCGTTGAACCCTGCAATCGCCACCTGGCCCGGAACGGACAGCCCCAGCCGGTGCGCCGCCAGCACGCCGCCCTGCGCCAGATCGTCGTTGCAGAAGAAGACGGCATCCACGCCGGGGCGGGTGCGCAGCACTTCTTCCAGGAGCTCGGCGCCCAGGCGGATGGAGGACGGCTGGGCGCTGAGCAGCTCCAGCCGCGGGTCGTAGAGGCCCGCCTCGCGCAGGCAGCGGCGGTAGCCTTCGGCGCGCTGCAGGGTGCGCGGGTCCAGCTGCGCCGCGACGAACGCGACGTGCTTGCGGCCCTGCGCGAGCAAATGCGCCGTCATGGCGTGGCCTGCATCCTGCTGCGAAAAGCCCACGCAGTACACGCCGTGCGCCGACGTCATCTCCATCAGGTGCACGCAGGGCACGCCGCTGGTGGCGATCATCTGGCGCGATGCCTCGGTGCGGTCAAAGCCCGTCACCAGCAGGCCCGCCGGGCGGTGGGCCAGGTAGGTGCGCAGCAACTGCTCTTCTTCCTGCGGGTCGTAGTGCGTCACGCCGATCAGCGCCTGGTAGCCGTGCGGGAAGAGGGTGCGGTGCACGGCGTCCAGCACGTCGACGAACAGTGCGTTGGACAGCAGCGGCACCAGCACCGGCACCTGCACGCTGCGTTGCGAGGCGAGTGCGCGGGCTGCGGGGTCGGGCACGTAGCCCATTTGCTGCGCGGCATCCTTCACACGCTGCACCAGCTCCTGGGCCACACCCCGCTCGCCGCGCAGTGCGCGCGACGCGGTGATGGGGCTCACCCCGGCGGTTTTGGCCACGTCGCTGAGCGTGATGCGGCCGCTGGAGCGGCGGCGGGACTCTGGTTTGTTCAAAGGGTTAACCCGGATGGGTATGGGCTGGGATCTGGTTAGGATAGCGCTGTCCATTGGCTTGGACAAGGCGAATGCCTGATTTTTATCCGAAGAGGCGGAAATTTCCTCTGTATTTTGAGCATCCGGCAAGGATGCTTTTTCAAAAGTTCGTTGGATAGCGCTACCAATATGAATTTTGTACCGTCATCGGTGTTTCTGGTGGTCATGGGTGTGGCAGGTTGCGGCAAGTCCAGCCTGGGTTCCGCCCTGGCCCAGGCCGAGCGCCTGCCCCTGATCGAAGGGGACGACCACCACAGCCCCGCCAGCCGGGAAAAGATGCGCCAGGGCATCGCGCTCACCGACGCCGACCGCGAGGGCTGGCTCGCCACGCTGGGCCAACTGCTGCAGGCGCACCCGCAGGGCGTGGTGCTGACCTGCTCGGCGCTCAAGAAGGCGTACCGCGACCGCCTGCGCAATGCCTGCCCCGGGCTGCGCTTCGTGTTCCTGGAGATCGACCGCGCCAGTGCCGGCCAGCGCGTGGCGGCGCGGGCGGGGACCCACTTCTTTTCCACCGCCCTGGTCGACAGCCAGTTCGCCACGCTGGAGTCGCCCGTCGGTGAGGCCGGCGTGCTGCGGCTCGATGCCACGGTGGACCTGGCAACCCTTCAACAACAGGCGTCCGCCTGGATTGCCGCCACGGAGGCAGCATGAGCAACACACCCCTCCCGCCCGATTCCCCCACACCCCGGCCGGCGGGCCGCTTCACCCGGACGGCCGAGGCCCTGATGGCCGCCTGCCTGGGCGTGATGGCCGTGGCGGTCTTCGTCAACGTGGTGCTGCGCTATGGCTTTGGCAGCGGCGTGGTGGCCAGCGAAGAGCTGTCGCGCCTGCTGTTCGTGTGGATGGTGTTCATCGGCGCGGCGGCCGCCTACCCCGCGGGTGAACACATGGCCTTTACCAGCCTGGCCGGCTTGCTGGCCCGGCGGCCGCTGGCTTTTGCAGCGCTCAGCGCGCTGATCCGGCTGCTGGTGATCGCCGCCTGCGCCATGCTGGCCTGGGGAGCATGGCAGCAGGTGGTGGTGGGTCTGGGCAGCCACTCGGTGGTGCTGGGCTACTCGGCCGCGCTGCTGCCGCTGCCTGCCTTCCTGTGCGCGATGGCCATCGGTGTGATGGCCTTCATCGAACTGATTCAACGCAAGCCGCTGGACCTGGGTCACGGCGCAGAAGTGGAGTGATGCACATGGGTCCCGAAGCTCAGGCTTTCATCGTCTTTTCGCTGGGCATGCTGGTGTTCATGGGCACCGGCATGAACATGGGCCTGGCCCTGGTGCTCACCGGCGCCGGCATGGCCTGGGTGCTCGACTTCTTCGACACCCAGCTGCTGGCCCAGAACCTCGTGGCCGGGGTCGACAGCTTCCCGCTGCTCGCCGTGCCCTTCTTCATCCTGGCCGGCGAGCTCATGAATTCCGGCGGCATCAGCCGGCGCATCATCGACATGGCGCAGGCCTGGGTGGGCCACATCCGCGGCGGGCTGGGCTACGTGGCCATCGGCGCGGCGGTCCTCATGGCCAGCATGAGCGGATCGGCCCTGGCCGACACGGCGGCGCTGGCCACCATCCTGCTGCCCATGATGCGCCAGCAGGGCTACCCGATGAACACATCGGCCGGGCTGATCGCCTCGGGCGGGATCATCGCCCCCATCATTCCGCCGTCCATGCCCTTCGTGATCTACGGCGTGACGACCAACACATCGATCTCGGCGCTGTTCGTCTCGGGCATCGTGCCCGGGTTGATGATGGGCGTGGGCCTGATCTTCGCGTGGCGCTGGGTGCTGCGCGGCATCGACCTGCCCGACAGCCGGCCTGCCTTGCCCCTGCGCGAGCGCCTGCGCGCCACGCTCAAGGCCTTCTGGGCCATGCTGATGCCGTTGATCATCATCGGCGGCATGAAGTCCGGCGTGTTCACGCCCACCGAGGCGGCGGTCGTCGCAGCCTTCTATGCCCTGGTGGTCGCGCTGTTCGTGCACCGCGAGATGAAGGTGTCCGAGATCTACAGCGTGCTGGTGCGCGCCGCCAAGACCACCGCCATCGTGATGTTCCTGTGCGCTGGCGCCCAGGTGGCCAGCTACATGATCACGCTGGCCGACCTGCCCACCGTGCTGACCGGCTGGCTCGGCCCGCTGGTGGAGAACCCCCGCGTCCTGATGGCGGTGATGATGATCGTGCTGGTGCTCATCGGTACGGCGCTCGACCTCACGCCCACCATCCTGATCTTCGCGCCCGTGATGCTGCCGATTGCCGTGAAGGCGGGTATCGACCCGGTCTACTTCGGCCTGATGTTCGTGCTCAACGGTGCCATCGGCCTCATCACCCCGCCCGTGGGCACCGTGCTCAACGTGGTGGCCGGCGTGGGCCGCATCTCGATGCACAGCGTCATCAAGGGCGTCAACCCGTTCCTCATCACCTACGTGTTCATCCTGGCGCTACTGGTGGCTTTCCCCCAGATCGTGACCTTGCCCGTCACGTGGATGCGGTGATGTCCGCGGTGCTTTCTTTTTCGTGCCTTTCAATTCTTTGCCAATGGAGACAACCATGAAGACTTTCCGCCGTACCTTGCTGACCGCCCTATCGGTGGCTGCCTTTGCCGCCTCGTTCCAGGCCGCCGCCCAGGACTTCAAGCCGCGCATCATCCGCTTCGGCTATGGCCTCAACGAAGTGTCCAACCAGGGCCGCGCCACCAAGCTGTTTGCGCAGGAGGTCGAAAAGGCGTCGGGCGGCAAGATGAAGGTGCGCGCCATCGGTGCTGCCGCACTGGGCTCGGACCTGCAGATGCAGCAGGCGCTGGTCGGCGGCGCGCAGGAGATGATGGTGGGCTCCACCGCCACCTTGGTGGGTATCACCAAGGAAATGGCCATCTGGGACACGCCCTTCCTGTTCAACAACGCCAAGGAAGCCGACGTGGTGCTCGACGGCCCCGTGGGCCAGAAGGTGATGGACAAGCTGCAGGAAAAAGGCCTGGTGGGCCTGGTGTACTGGGAGAACGGCTTTCGCAACCTGACCAACAGCAAGCGCCCCGTGGCCAAGCTGGAGGACATGAACGGCATCAAGCTGCGCGTGATGCAGAACAACGTGTTCCTCGACAGCTTCAAGACCCTCGGCGCCAACGCCGTGCCTCTGCCGTTCTCGGAGCTCTTCACCGCCCTGGAAACCAACACGGTCGACGGCCAGGAGAACCCGTACAACACCATCCTGTCGAGCAAGTTCTACGAGGTGCAGAAGTACCTTACGGTGACCAACCACGTCTACAGCCCCTGGATCGTGCTGGTCAGCAAGAAGTACTGGGATGGCCTCTCCAAGGCCGAGCAAAAGGTGCTGCTGGACGCTGCCAGGAAGAGCCGCGACTTCGAGCGCCAGGACACGCGTGACGAAGCCGCCAAGGCGTTGGCCGACCTCAAGGCCAAGGGCATGCAGGTCAACGAACTGTCATCCGCCGAAGCCAGCCGCATGCGCGAGAAGCTGGGCGCGGTGAACGCCAGCATTGCAGCCAATGTCGGCGAAGACCTGTGGAAGGAAGTGCAGGGCGCGGTGGCTGCGGCGCGCGGTGGGAAGTGACGGCAGTCTGAGGGTTGGCCGACCGCGTCAATGCCGCGTGTTGGCCTGTTTCAACTTCATGTCTGAGGCGTTTCGTGTTCGCAATCCGGTCAAGGATTGCCACGCCACAGAGCGCCTTGAAAAGTTTGCTGGGGCCCTGTCTTGTGCTGAACCAGCCAATGCAGGCCGTCGCTGGAGATGGCCTGCAGATTGAAGTCGGCCACCGGGGGCGCCATTTCTTGCAGTTGCAACGGTTGACCCTGCAGATCGAGGCGGTACAGGTGGTTGTTCACCTGTAGTCCCATGAACCGGCTGTTGGCTGAAAACACAATGCGGTAGTGCCCGGTCTTTGCGTCAGCGGACGGGTCTTTGAAGGCCGCATGTGGCAGCTTGGCCACTTGCGCCATATGGGGGTTCCTGAAGATCTGCAGCGATTCGCTGCCGCGAAATACGAGCCAGGAGCCATCGGGCGACATGAATGGGGCGAACTGGGGTAGCTGGTTTGCCATCGGCGAGGGGTCGGGATTTCCACACGGCAAATGGACACAAGCGTAGGGCTGGTTGTCAGGGTTGTGCGAGAACGCGTGCTGTGCCAGAGGCAGGGCGAAGACTTTGCGTTCCGACCAGTTGGACAAGCCCAGGAAGCGCGTACCGCTGGCGTGGACCATCAGCCAGCGACCTTGTGGATCCAAGGTTGGGTACAAGCGGCTGGCCCCGCCAAAAGGCATGAGCACTGCACGTCCCGTGGCCAACTCACACACAGCCAGTGGTTGCGGTGACCTTGGCCCGACAGAGGCCAGTTGGACCGCGAACCAGCCATTGGCAAAAACAGGGCCCGACAACAAATCAATGTGCGGGAATTGGCACACGCTGCGTTTTTCCTGCAGGTCGTACACATCGCTGGTCGCACCGTAGTAGATAGGCTCGAAACCATCTTCACCATCCTGCGGTGCTATGCGCAGCGCGTGCCGACCATCTGCACTCAAGAGGCTCATCTTGATACCCGTTCCTTGCTGCAGATCCGGCGTGATCCAGTGATGCCTGTCGTAGTCAATGTAGTGCAGCTGACCGTTGGCGCTGAACAGCATCTGATGGATGGCGGTCCAGTTGCTCGCTCCGACGCGGACGAGCCGTTTGAGCGGCGAGGTTTGCCACAGCTCAATTTCTTTGTCATTTCTGCGCGCAAACCTTTCGCCGGTGGGCGAAAAATCGGCCTGTACGCTTTCGCTGGTAGTGCCGAGCATGCCCAATGACTGAAGTGGCACAGGCTGAGAGCGTGTGTTCAGCATGCGGCTGCCCGAAGATGGAGCGGGATCGGAAGTTGGGGTGGGAATTGACGGTGCGCCAGCAGCGTGCAGCACCAGACTTGTGGTGGCCAGCAGCGTCGCCACGATGGAGGTGCCAGTGCGAATCCAGGCCGCGCGCCAAGGAAAACGGTTCGATATCAAGTGGGGCGAGAACATTGGAAGATCGCTGGATGTACTAAGGGATGGACGAGAAAGCGATGCCGCCGTGAAAGCACTTGAGAAAGTGTGACAGGTGTGGCAAGGCAGTAGTGCTTGCCAACCCCTTGGCTTCGTCTCCCCACGTAAATATCCGAGCCTGGACGGAGGCAGTGGCAAGGTCCGGTTTCTGATTGGCCGAGTAGCCGCTAATGGGTCTTCCATTCACCGTGATAGGGCCGTTCAATACTACCCAATGATTCTTGTAGGTGCTGCCAGAACCGCCAAACATGGCAGCGGAAACCAGCATTACTACCCAGGCGCTAGGCTGGTAAGGGGCCAATTCCAGCAGTTCCTTCCAATCCGCCATTGGGAAAATTTCGTTGGTGTTGTCAAGCAGCGTTGTAGAGTCCACCTCATTGAACCAGGCTTTCAAATATGCGGGCCTCGTTATTGCTGAAGCCATGGCCGACGGATGATCGTAACTGGAAAACGGAATCAGACTGGGGCTATCGTTGCGCAGGCTTGCCATGCTGATCCAGTCGACGGCATTGATGCGAGCGGCTTGAGGGACGGTCTGCATTTCTTTGGCGCCAGTCCTGGGGTTGACGGTCTCCGTCCGGGTCTCTGCGGTGGTTCGAACTTGTGCGCTGGGCTTTATGCTGCGTTGGCCCAGCGTCGCAGGGCGGCCAGTCCACAAGTCAATGATGTGCCCTACATACAGGTCGGGTCTATCATGGATAAGACAAAACATGAAGGCTGCAGGCCCGCAAAGGCTGGTATCGCCCTGGTCAGGCCAGGAATATTGGCCGTGACTGATTCGATGTAAAAGTTGTTGAATCAACTGATTTCTGTTCACTCCCCAGGCTACGTGTGCTGCGAATTGGGATGAATTTTCGAAGTCGGTGATGATTGAGTGGGCTGCATAGAGCGCGGCGGCCTTGATCATGGGAATGGCTTGCTGGCGGAGATTAAAGGTATCAATTCTTCGGCGCGCATCTTATTGTTGGACTGGGCTCGCAACACCTCAAACAATGGTCAGAAAACGTATTTGATTGAATGAATTTCCATGAGCGTTTTGGATGTTCGTTTATGCTGATTTGAGGATTTTTGCGGCAGCTTTGCCTATTTCGACCACTGCGTCATAGCGCTGGCAAGCTTTGCTGCCGCCAACGCAAAAAAGGCTGGGGCTCCGAAAGGAGCCCCAGCCTTTTGACTTTTAGTTTGGCTACAGCAGCTAATGCTGCCGCAATATCAGCAAATTACAGCGAACCGATTTCGCCCGAAGAGATGCGGCCGGTGCGCAGGGCTTCTGCTGCCTGGGCCTGCACGGCAGCGCGGTCGGCCGTGGAGGTGAAGGACAGGACGCGCGAACCGGAAGGAATGGTGCTGCTGGTGGCAGCCACGGTGGAGGCTTCGGCCATCACTTCGGCGCGGGTGCGGCTGGTGTCGTACTTGGCGGCGAATTGCGAAGCATCGGCTTCGTCAGCGTGGGCACCGAAGGCAGCGAAAGCGGACACAGCGGCGATGGAGAGGAAACGTGCAGTCTTGTTCATGATGAAAGTCC
>NZ_LMPT01000009.1 GCF_001424425.1 Acidovorax sp. Leaf191 | reverse complement strand
GATCGCTGCCGTCAGCGTCGTCTTGCCATGGTCCACGTGGCCGATCGTGCCCACGTTGACGTGGGGCTTGGTACGTTCGAACTTACCTTTTGCCATTTTTCCGACTCCGAAAAAAATCTATATCAACACAACAGGATCTCGGCGCAACCAGAATCGGACGCACCTGAAAGTGGTGCCCATGGCGGGAATCGGACCCGCGACCTCTCCCTTACCAAGGGAGTGCTCTACCACTGAGCCACATGGGCGCTTGATGCCGCTTGCACGACATCAAAATCTCTAACTCATCAACCAGCACAGCCAAGCAATGGAGCGGGAGACGGGAATCGAACCCGCGTCATTAGCTTGGAAGGCTAGGGTTCTACCATTGAACTACTCCCGCATCGGCTGACAACCTTTGCGACCGCCCTGCACAAACAGAACGGCTGACACTCTCAACACTGACTAACTGGTGGAGGGGACTGGATTCGAACCAGTGTAGGCGTAAGCCAACAGATTTACAGTCTGCCCCCTTTAGCCACTCGGGCACCCCTCCGGAGAATTTCGAATTATAGCACTGATTTTTAGCCCGCCTGAAAAATTGTGCGAAGCCGCACAACTTTCGAACCCCCGGTCGTTGGACCCAGGCATCTGGCGCGGCTGGCGGGGATCGAACCCACGACCCTTGGCTTCGGAGGCCAATACTCTATCCACTGAGCTACAGCCGCGTGACTGCATCAATACAGCCCGAGATTATCGCATGCAGCGCCATGATCCCCAACAAGATCTGCCAACCCCGGCACCGCGCAAGCGGCGAGTGCCACGCTCAAGCAGACGCATCCTGCGCATCGCAGCGCCCCTGCGGCAACGACAACCCGAGCCCCACCAGGAAGGCGTCCGTACTGACACGGCCCACCCCCACCAGATCAAAGCCGCCCTGGCTGAGGATCCAGTTGCGTATCAGCCCGTCGAACAGGGCGTGCAGGCCCACCGCGGCCTCCATCGGTGTCATCGGCAATGCGACACCCTGCATCTGGGCTGCCAGCTCGAAGTCACGCGCCAGCTGCCGCGTGAACCCTTCGGACGCCGCGATGTGGCGCTCGCGCACACCCACCATCTCGCTCACGTACTCCACCTTGTAGAGCGCCACCTCAAAGACCCTGCGCGTGCGCTCATCGAAGGCCACGCCACGCAGCACCATGGCCATCACGGCGCGCAGGCGCTGCACCGGCTCAGGGCACGTGCTGCTTTCGAACTCGCCATAGCCCTGCTCCAGGGGCAGGGTCACGCGGTCCATCATGGCGTTGAACAGGTCGACCTTGTCCTTGAAGTGCCAGTAGATGGCCCCGCGCGTGGCGCCTGCGGCCTGGGCGATGTCGCTGAGCGACGCCCGCGACACCCCCTTGTCGCCAAAGACCTGCTCGGCGGCATCGATGAGGCTGTTGCGGGTAGCGATGGCATCTTCTTTGGTTCGGCGTGCCATGGTGGCTTGTCTCCTCTGCTCCGGTCCCAATGCCCCCGCAAGAACGCAAGGGCATACACATCGCCAATTATACATTCATGGTTGTATGTATAATCGCGGACTAGTTTTGTCGGGTTCTCCGGGGAAGGCCCGTGGCCGACGCTCCATCCCCTACAACCCCATTTCCTTGACGCACATCAGAAGGACTCTCATGCGCACACTGCGTGACCCATCCGTCAGCCGCGCCCTCCCCCAGGCGCTTTCCTACCGCACGACGCGCACTTTCGTGGCTGTGAGCGCGGTGGCCCTGCTCCTTGCCGCCTGCGGAAAAACCGACGGCAAGGCCGCGGGCGGCGCACCGCCCCAGATGCCTGCGCCCGAAGTGGGCGTGGTCACTGCCACACCCGGAGATGTGGGGCTGGTCACCGAATTGCCAGGCCGCGTGGAGGCATCGCGCACCGCCCAGGTACGCGCACGCGCCGCAGGCATCCTGCAGCAGCGCCTGTTCAAGGAAGGCAGCGACGTGAAGGCGGGCCAGGCGCTGTTCCGCATCGACCCCGCCCCCTACGCTGCAGCCGCTGAAAGCTCGCGCGCCAGCCTGGCCAAGGCGCAGGCGAATCTGGCGCAGGCCAGTGCCCAGGTGGACCGCTATCGCCCCCTGGTCAGCGCCAATGCCATCAGCAAGCAGGATTTCGTCAATGCCGAAGCGGCCGAGAAGCAGGCGCAAGCCGATGTGGCCGTTGGCAAGGCCGCCGTGCGCACGGCGGAAATCAACCTGGGCTACGCCAGCGTCACGTCCCCCATCTCCGGCCGCATTGGCCGGGCGCTGGTGACGGAGGGCGCGCTGGTGGGCCAGGGCGAGGCGACGGCGCTGGCGGTGGTGCAGCAGATCGACCCGGTCTATGTGAACTTCACGCAGTCGGCCAGCGATGTTTTCCAGCTACGCCGCGCCATGGAGAACGGGCAGCTAAAGCGCGCTGGCGGCGAGGCCGCCAGCGTCAAGCTGGTGCTCAGTGACGGCACCGAATACGCCCAGCCCGGCAAGCTGCTGTTCACCGACCTGTCGGTGGACGCCACCACGGGCCAGGTCACGCTGCGCGCCGAAGTGCCTAACCCCAAGGGCGAACTGCTGCCCGGCCTGTACCTGCGCGTGCGCATCGAGCAGGCCCAGGCCAGCAACGCCATCACGCTGCCCCAGCAGGCGGTCACGCGCACGCAGCAAGGCGACACGATCAGCGTCGTGTCCGATGACGGCAAGATCTCGCAGCGCACCATCAAGATCAGCGCCGCGCAGAACAACCGCTGGGTGGTGCTCGACGGCCTGAAGGCTGGCGAGAAGGTCATGGTGGACGGCTTCCAGAAGCTGCAGATGCTGCCGCCGGGAACGCCTGTGAAGCCTGTGCCGTGGCAAGCGCCGGGCGCCGCGCCAGCGCAGCCGGGGGCCTCCGCCGCCGCTGCGTCTGCGTCTGCGCCAGCCGCACCGGCAGCATCGGCCGCGGCCTCCAAGCCATAAAAGGCAGCCCAGCATGGCCAAGTTCTTTATCGACCGCCCCATCTTTGCGTGGGTGATTGCGCTGTTCATCATGGTGATGGGCGGCGTCGCCATCACGCAACTGCCGATTGCCCAGTATCCGCCGGTGGCCCCGCCATCGATCGTGATCAACACCGCCTACCCAGGCGCGTCCGCCCAGACGCTCGAGGACAGCGTGCTGTCCGTCATCGAGCGTGAAATGAACGGCTCGCCCGGCCTGCTGTACATGGAGTCCGTGGCCCAGGCCGATGGCTCCGGCAGCATCACGCTGAGCTTCGAGCCCGGCACGAACTCCGACCTGGCCCAGGTGGATGTGCAAAACCGCCTGTCGCGCGCCACGCCGCGCCTGCCGTCCGTCGTGACCCAGCAGGGCGTGCGCGTCGACAAGGCTCGCAGCAACTTCCTGCTGTTTGCCATGCTGGCGTCGGACAACCCCAAGTTCACCCCGGTGGAGCTGGGCGACTACGCGGCCCGCAACCTTCAGCCCGAGCTGCAGCGCGTCAAGGGCATCGGCCAGGTGCAGCTGTTCGGCAGCGAAAACGCGATGCGCGTCTGGATCGATCCGGACAAGCTGCGCGGCTTCAACCTGTCTGCCGCCGACGTGACGGCCGCCATCCGCGCTCAGAACGCCCAGGTGTCCGCCGGCGTGATGGGCGACCTGCCCAACATCACCGGCCAGGGCATTGCGGCCACGGTCGTGGTCAAGGGCCAGCTGTCCAGCGTGGAGCAGTTCGGCAACGTCGTGCTGCGCGCCAATACCGACGGCTCGTCGGTGCGCCTGAAGGACGTGGCACGCCTGGAACTCGGCGGCCAGAGCTATGCCACCTCGGCGCGCCTGAACGGCGCCCCGGCCGTCGGCCTGGGTGTGCAGCTGTCGCCCAGCGGCAACGCGCTGGAGTCGGCACGCCTGGTGCGCGAGAAGATGGACGAGCTGCAGAAGTTCTTCCCTGAAGGCGTGAAGTACTCCATCCCGTACGACAGCTCGCGCTTCGTGAAGATCTCGATCTCGCAAGTGGCCGAGACCCTGGTCGAAGCCGTGGTGCTGGTGTTCCTGGTGATGTTCCTGTTCCTGCAGAACTGGCGCTACACCATCATCCCGACCATCGTGGTGCCGATTGCCCTGCTGGGCACGTTCGGCACGCTGCTGGCCCTGGGCTTCTCGATCAACGTGCTGACCATGTTCGGCATGGTGCTGGTGATCGGTATCGTGGTGGACGATGCCATCGTCGTGGTGGAGAACGTCGAGCGCATCATGAGCGAGGAAGGGCTCTCGCCCCTGGAGGCCACGCGCAAGGCGATGCGCCAGATCTCGGGCGCCATCATCGGCGTGACCGTGGTGCTGATCTCGGTGTTCGTGCCGCTCGCGTTCTTCGCGGGCTCCACCGGCAACATCTACCGCCAGTTCTCGGCCGTGATGGTCGCGTCGATCGCCTTCTCGGCCTTCATGGCGCTGTCGCTCACGCCGGCGCTGTGCGCCACGCTGCTCAAGCCTGTCGAGGCGGGGCACCACCACGAAAAGCGCGGCTTCTTCGGCTGGTTCAACCGCGTGTTCACGCGCACCGCCAAGGGCTATGAGGGCCTGGTGTCGCGCATCCTGCGCAAGGCGGCGCGCTACCTGGTCATCTACGGCGCCATCCTGGCCGTGGTGGGCATCGTGTACACGCGCATCCCCACCGCGTTCCTGCCGCAGGAAGACCAGGGCAACATCCTGGTGAACGTGCAGCTGCCGCCCGGCGCCACGCAAGAGCGCACGCTCGAGGCGATGAAGCAGGTCGAAGGCTTCATGCTCAAGCAGCCCGAAGTGCAGAGCATGGTGGGCGTGCTGGGCTTCTCGTTCTCGGGCCAGGGGCAGAACGCGGGTATCGCGTTCGTGACGCTCAAGGACTGGGACGAGCGCAAGGAGGCCGGCCAATCCGCCAGCGCCCTGGCAGGCCGCGCGTTCGGCGCGCTGTCCACGGTGCGCGATGCGTTCATCTTCCCGCTAAGCCCGCCGGCCATTCCGGAACTGGGCACGGGCAGCGGCTTCTCGTTCCGCCTGCAGGACCGCGCGGGCCTGGGCCACGACGCGCTGGTCAACGCCCGCAACCAGATGCTGGGCATGGCCATGCAGAGCAAGGTGCTGACGGGCCTGCGCCCCGACGGCCTGGAAGATGCTCCGCAGCTGCAGATCGACATCGACCGCGACAAGGCGCAGGCTCTGGGCGTGGGCTTTGACGCCATCAACAGCGCCATCTCCACCGCGCTGGGCTCGAGCTATGTGAACGACTTCCCCAACAAGGGGCGTCTGCAGCGCGTGGTGGTGCAGTCCGACGCGCCAGGCCGCATGCAGCCCGACGACCTGCTGCGCCTGAACGCGACCAACGCACAGGGCCAGCCCGTGCCGCTGTCGGCCTTTGCCTCCACGAAGTGGGTCAAGGGCGCGCAGCAGACGGTGCGCTACAACGGCTACCCCGCCATGCGCATCAGCGGCGAACCCGCCCCGGGCTATAGCAGCGGTGCCGCGCTGGCCGAGATGGAAAAGCTCGCCGCGCAGTTGCCACCGGGCTTCGGCTTCGAGTGGACGGGTACGTCGCGCGAAGAAAAGCAGGCGGGATCGCAGGCGATCATCCTGTACGGCTTTGCCGTGCTGGCGGTGTTCCTGTGCCTGGCCGCGCTGTATGAAAGCTGGACCATTCCGCTGGCCGTGATCCTGGTGGTGCCGCTCGGTGTGCTGGGCGTGCTGCTGGCCACGCTGCTGCGCGGGTATGCGAATGACGTGTACTTCCAGGTGGGCCTGATCACCATCATCGGCCTGTCCGCGAAGAACGCCATCTTGATCATCGAGTTCGCCAAGGACCTGCATGCCCAGGGCAAGGGACTGGTCGAGTCCGCGCTGGAGGCCGCGCACCTGCGCTTCAGGCCCATCGTGATGACGTCGCTGGCGTTCGGCCTGGGCGTGGTGCCGCTGTTCATCGCATCGGGCGCCGGCTCGGCCAGCCAGCGCGCCATCGGCACCGGCGTGATCGGCGGCATGATCACCGGCACGGCACTGGCGGTGTTCTTCGTACCCGTGTTCTTCGTCGTGGTGCGCAGCCTGTTCAAGGGCAGCGCGCGCCAGCAGGAAATGAACCGCCGCCATGCAGAAGAAGCAGGAGTTGGAACCCATGACTAATCACCGCAGCACCCTCACCGCCCTGGCCGCGGCCGCGCTGCTGGCCGGCTGCTCGTTCATCCCCACGTACGAGCGCCCCGCGGCGCCCGTACCGTCGGTGTACACGACACTCGGCGCAGACAATAACGCTGCAGGACAGAGCACGGCCGCCATGGCCCCGTGGCAGGACTACTTTGCCGAGCCCCGGCTGCGCCAGCTCATCGAAACGGCGCTGGCCAACAACCGCGACCTGCGCGTGGCGGTGCTCAACATCGAGCAGGCCCGCGCCACCTACCAGGTGCGCCGTGCCGACATGTACCCGGGCGTGGGCGTGGCCGCCAACGCGAGCCGCGCGCCCGCCACGGGCACCGGCGACCTGACCAACTCGTTCAGCGTCGGCCTGGCCATCTCGTCCTGGGAGATCGACTTCTTCGGCCGCATCGCGAGCCTCAAGGAGCAGGCGCTGGCGCAGTACCTGGCCACAGAAGAAGGCCGCAACGCCGCGCAGGTGAGCCTGGTGGCCGCGGTGGCCAACGGCTGGCTGAACCTGCTGGCCGACGAAGAGCTGCTGGAGCTGTCGCGCCAGACCCTGGCCTCGCGCGAGGAATCGGTGCGCCTGACCAAGATGCGCCTGGACGCGGGCGTCACCTCGGAGCTGGACTTCCGCCAGGCCGATTCGCTGACCCAGGCGGCACGCGCCACGCTAGCGCAGCAGCAGCGCCAACGTGCGCTGGACGAGAACGCGCTGGTCCTGCTGCTGGGCCAGGCCCTGCCCGACGAGGTGCGCGCCAGCCTGGCGGGCAGCCGGCTGGCCAATGCGCCCGCCATGGCGCAGCTGCCGGCCGGCCTGCCGTCCGAGCTGCTCACGCGGCGCCCGGACATCCGCCAGGCCGAGCAGCAGCTGATCGCCG
The DNA here is from genome assembly GCF_001424425.1 of Acidovorax sp. Leaf191. Classification (GTDB taxonomy): domain Bacteria; phylum Pseudomonadota; class Gammaproteobacteria; order Burkholderiales; family Burkholderiaceae_C; genus Acidovorax. The sequence goes on along the minus strand of NZ_LMPT01000009.1, from coordinate 73,957 downwards.
CCAACGCCAACATCGGCGCGGCGCGGGCTGCGTTCTTCCCGCGCATTGCGCTCACCGCGCAGGCGGGCACGGCCAGCAACGAGCTGTCGGGGCTGTTCAAGAGCGGCTCCTGGGGCTTCTCGATTGCGCCGTCGCTGCTGCTGCCGATCTTCGATGCGGGCCGCAACCAGGCCAACCTGGAGAGCGCGCGTGCCGGACGGAGCATTGCCGTGGCGCAGTATGAAAAAGCCATCCAGACCGCCTTCCGGGAAGTGTCGGACGCGCTGGCCGGGCAGGCCACGCTGGGCGAGCAGGCGCTGGCCCAGCAGCGGCAGGCCGAGGCCGAGGGCGCCCGCCTGCAACTGGCCGACCTGCGCTACCGCAACGGCGTGTCGAGCTACCTCGACCTGCTGGACGCGCAGCGCTCGCTGTTTGCCACGCAGCAGGCGGTGGTGCAAGTACGCCTGGCGCAGCTGCAAAACCAGGTGACGCTGTACAAGGCCCTGGGCGGCGGCGCGCCGGCAGTGGCGGACAACCGCTCCTGAGGCAGGCTGCCCCCGCGGCCCGGCCGGGGCTGCGGGGGGTGCACTCAGGGTTCATCGGGGTGCGCGTGTGCTTTGCGGGGGACTGCAGCTCCTGGGGCCGCAGATATAATTTAAGGTTGATTTCATCAAAGCCCCCCGATACACCAGAGGAAGTCATGAGCGACACCCACCACGAAGAAGCGCACACCGGCCCCATCAAGAGCCCCAAGCAACTGCTGCTGGCGAGTTTTTTCTCGTTTGTGGTTCCTATCTTTGCCATCATCGGCCTGGTCATGTACGTCACATCGGCCGACAAACCCGCTGCTGGTGCGGCCAACCCTGAAAAGTCCATTGCCGAGCGGATCCAGAAGGTGGGCATGGTCGAGGTGCGCGATGCCAACCGCCCTCTGGCGACGGGTGAAGCAGTCTTCAAGGGCCAGTGCGCTGCCTGCCACGCCACGGGTGCGGCCGGGGCTCCCAAGCTGGCGGATGCCGCAGCCTGGGCAGAACGCATCAAGACCGGCTTCGATGCCCTGGTGCATTCGGCCTTGAAGGGCAAGGGCGCCATGGCGCCGCAGGGTGGCGGCGACTTCAACGACACCGAAATCGCACGCGCCGTGGCCTACATGGCCAACGCCGCGGGCGCCAAGTTCGCAGAGCCTGCCGCTCCGGCGGCTGCCGGTGCATCGGCACCTGCTGCGGATGCCTCTGCCGCTGCAGCACCTGCCTCGGCTGCGTCACAGTGATCCTTCGCGGGCCTTGCGGCCCGCGCTGTGGCTGCGGCACCACGCTGCGGCCAGGGGGGTGACGGGCGCATGGCCCGTTTGTCCTGAGGGACGTACGCCGTCACGGCGCCAACCCTGCCGAAGAGAGCCGACCCACCGAGGTCGGCTTTTTCATGCCCGCGCGGTGTGCGCCGGCCTCACTTCTCTCAACATCGGGACCCGCCGCCGCATCAGACCGGCGCTGCTGCAGCCGCCCCGCCGCCGCTGGCGACCCAGAGCGCCCGAGGGCTCTGGATGTAGCCGTACAGCGTGGGCAGATCGGCGGCCCGCACCTCGCGTGGGGACCACAGCCCCCGTTCCACCGCTTCGGACGCGAGCAGCACATCCAGGGTGTGCACCAGGCCCAGGCCCTGGGTCGCAGTCAAATAGACCCGGCCCTCTTCGTCCAGCAGGCAATCGCGCGCCGTGGCGGCCTGCCCGGTGTGCGAGACCAGCGACACGTCCGGCTGGATGCGCCAGACGATGGGCGTGGCCTCGAGCTCGACGTACACCCGCTGCGGCCCGTTCTGAAAGAACCACTGCCCCTGGCCGTCGGCCTCGTAGTTGCGCTCGATGAACTCGATCAGCTTCTCGTGCTGCAGCAGCGAGCCCTTGGCCTCGGGGAAGGGGCCTGCGGCCTGCACCGCGTCGTCGCGCAGGTACCACCGGCCCCGCGCATCCAGGCCCAGCCAGCCGTAGCAGTGGGGTACGTTGGGCCATTTGGCAATGGCTTGCTTGACGATGTCATCCATGGGGCGATTGTGCGGCGACTGTCCAGCCGCCGATGTCAGCCTGATTCGCCAGCCAGCCGCCCACGGCATCGGGCATGCCGCGCACATTGCCGGGCAGCCGCCCCTGCGCAAAGCCCACGTGGCCGCCGTGCGGGGGTTGCCACAAGGTCACGCAGCGGCCCACCTCGTGCGCCTGCGGCAGGCTGGCCGCGGGCACGAAGGGGTCGTTGCGCGCATTGACCACCAGCGCCGGCACGCGGATGCGGTGCAGCATCGGCTTGGACGACGCCCGCAGCCAGTAGTCCTCGGTGTTGCGAAAGCCGTGCACGGGCGCGGTGAACACGTTGTCGAAGGCGTACAGGTCGCGCGCGGCCAGCAGTGCCTGCCGGTCGAACAGGCCCGGGTGCTGCGCCAGCTTCTGCAGCGCCTTGGGCACCAGGGTGCGCATGAACATGCGGGTGTAGACCTGCCGGTTGAAGCCGCGCCCGATGGCGTGCCCGCCGGCCGCCAGGTCGATGGGCGAGCACACGGCCGCGACCGCGTCCACGCTGCGCGCGGCGTCCTCGTCCACCTCGGCGGCCCAGCGCAGCAACGCATTGCCCCCGAGCGACACCCCCACCGCCACCAGCGGCCCGGTGTGTGCTGCGCGCAGGCGCTGCAAGATCCAGCCGATCTCGGCATGGTCGCCCGAATGGTAGGCGCGCGGGGCGCGGTTGATCTCGCCGCTGCAGCCCCGGAAATGCGGCAAGGCACAGGCCCAGCCGTGCTCGCGCGCGAAGTCAGCGAACGCTTCGCAATAGTGGCTGCGCGACGAACCTTCCAGGCCGTGGAACACCACCAGCAGGGGCTGCGGCGCCGGTGTACCGGAGCCGGTGCCGGTGCCGGGGCTGCCGTCCACCAGAAAGTCCACGTCGATGAAGTCTCCGTCCGGCGTGTCCCAGCGCTCGCGGCGATACTGGGGCTTGGGGCCGAACGCGCGGCGGGAGTAAAGGGCAGGCCAGATGGTCTGCAACTGCCCACCCGGCAGCCAGCGTGGCGCTATATATTTCATAGCTATCGGCGCTTATTCATCCAGCGGCAGGCCGCAAAAACAGCTGCATCCATCCAGGACCGTCCGTCCCGCTCAGTGCAGCACCGGGCGCTGGGCATCGACCCCTTGCGCGTCGGGCGCGGTGCCGGCGCTCGCGTGGTGGGCCACCATGCGCCAGCCCTCGGGGGTCTTGTGATAGACATTGGTGGCCAGCACCACCGCCTGGTGCAGGCCGTCGGGCAGCATCACCTCGACATGTTCGGCCACGCTGTGCACGGCGCTGGACAAGGCCACCACCCGGTGCACCTGCACCGGCCGGGCCCGCACCGTGCCATGAGCGAACATGGCTTCGAAAGCGGCGCGGATCGCACCCGCGCCCATGAGCCGGGGTCCCCCGGGGTGCACGCAGACGATGTCGTCGTCTTCCGACCAGCAGGACATCAGCAGTTCGATGTCGCCGCGCTGCAGGGCTTCATAGAAAGCGGCCTCGGTGTCATCCGAGGATCCTCCGAGGGTGGCGGCGCTGGGGCGGGGCATGGGGGTCGGTGTGGCGTAGGAGGAGTCTGAGGGCGGCTGGCGCGCTGTGCCCATGGGCGGGCTGCGCGCAGGCTGCTATTGTGCGGTCATTGCCCAAAGCCGTGCACGGTGGCGGGCAGTTCGCGGGCAGCGCGGCGGCGGCGCACATCCGCCCGGCGCCCGCGCAGCCGGCCCTTGCAGCGGCGGCGCACCCACCCGATATCCGGCTTTCCACTTTCACCCGGTGCTGACCATCATGATGATGACGAAACGCTTTTTTGCCCTGCTGGCGGCCGTGCTGGCGCTCAGCGGCTGCGGCTACAACGACTTCCAGCGGCTGGACGAGCAGTCCAAGGCCGCCTGGAGCGAGGTCTTGAACCAGTACCAGCGCCGCGCCGACCTGGTGCCCAACATCGTCGCCACCGTCAAGGGCGAAGCCAATTTCGAGCAGGAAACCCTCACCCGCGTGGTCGAGGCCCGCGCCAAGGCGACGTCGATCCAGGTCACGCCCGAGACGCTGAACAACCCTGAGGCGTTCAGCAGGTTCCAGCAGGCGCAGGGCGAGCTGTCGGGCGCGCTGTCGCGGCTGATGGCCGTGTCCGAGCGCTACCCCACGCTGCAGGCCAACCAGGGCTTTCGCGACCTGCGCGTGACGCTGGAAGGCACCGAGAACCGCATCACCGTGGCGCGCAACCGCTACATCGAGACCGTGCAGAACTACAACGTGCTCGCGCGCAGCTTCCCCACCAACCTCACGGCCAAGGCGTTCAGCTACGCGCCCAAGCCCACCTTCACGGTCGCCAACGAGGCGCAGATCTCCACACCGCCCACGGTGGACTTCTCGGCATCACAACCCAAGCGCTGAGGCCTGCGCGCCGACACAGCCCCTCACCTGGACCCCAAAATGCCTCTACCGCGCATCTGTCGGGCGCTAGCAGCTATATTTTTAATAGCAACATCGAGCGCCTGGGCGCAGGCTGACAAGGGCCTGCAGCCCGTGCCCGCCCTGACCCGCGCCGTGATCGACCAGACCGGCACGCTCAGCACCGACGACGCTGCCGCGCTGGACGCGCAGCTGCAGGCGCTGGAGCGCACCCGCGGCGCGCAGGTGGTGGTGCTGATGGTGGCGAGCACCGCGCCCGAAGACATCGCCGCGTACGCCAACCGCGTCGCCAACGTGTGGAAGATCGGCCGCCGCGAGGTGGGCGACGGCGTGCTGGTCGTCGTGGCCAAGAACGACCGCAGGATGCGCATCGAGGTCGCCAAGACATTGGAAGGCGCCATCCCCGACATCGCCGCCGCGCGCATCATCGACGGCACCATGAAGCCGAAGTTCCAGCAGGGCGACTACGCCGGCGGCCTGACTGACGCGGTGGCCGCACTGAGCGCACGCATCGCTGGCGAGGCCCTGCCCGCCCCGGCGCAAGGCAGCGAGTCCGACCCTCCCAGCCGCGGTACCGGCGGCGGCAGCGGATTCGACTGGGCGGACCTCGCCATCTTCCTGTTCTTCGGCGTGATCGTCGCGGGCCCGCTCGCGCGCAGCCTGCTGGGCGGGCGGATGGGCGGGCTGCTCATGGGCGGCGGGGTGGGCGCCATAGCCTTTCTCATCACCTCCAGCCTGCTGCTGGCGGGGGGCGCCGGCCTGATCGCCCTGCTCTACACCTGGCTCTTCGGCGGCCGCAGCGGCCCGGTGATCCAGGGCGGCAGCGCCGGCGGCTGGGGTGCGGGCGGGGGTCACTGGGGAGGCAGCGGCGGCAGCCGTGGCGGCGGGGGTGGTTTCGGCTCCGGGGGCGGCGGCTTCAGCTCGGGCGGCGGCGGCAATTTTGGCGGCGGCGGCGCGTCGGGAGGCTGGTGAACATGGCGGCACACCCTCTGACCCTGTGGCACCGCTGCCTGCGCCTGGCCCGCCACCGCTGGGCCGATGGCGCGCTGCAGCGGACCTTCCCTGCCGATGTGCTCGCGCGGCTCACCGAGCGCGTCACCGCCAGCGAGCGGCTGCACACCGGGCAGATCCGCATCTGCGTGGAGGCGGGGTTGCCGCTGTCGTACCTGTGGCGCGGCGCCAGCGCCAGGGAGCGTGCGGTGGCCCAGTTCGGCAAGCTGCACGTGTGGGACACCGCAGGCAACAACGGCGTGCTGATCTACCTGCTGCAGGCCGAACACGCCATCGAAATCGTGGCCGACCGCGGCCTGGCGGGTGCCGTGCCGGCCGACACCTGGCAGCGCATGGTGGCCGCGATGGGCGACGCGTTCCGCGCAGGGCGCCACGAGGAAGGCCTGACCCGCGCGATTTCCGAAGTGTCAGCCCTGCTGCAAGCGCACTTCCCCGCAGGCAGCGCACAGGCCACGGGCCATCGGCCTGGCAATGAGCTGCCGGACCGGCCGGTCATCGGTAGCGGGGGTTAGCAAGGGGCGAGGCGAGCAGCCACAAGGCCCGCCGCAGACGGCAGCGAACGCGCCGGCCCCTTTGCGCAGGCGGTGTGTGGCCGCCAGATCAGATCAGATCAGATCAGATGCGCTGCGCCCACTCGGCCATGCGCGAGCCTGGCGATGCGGGCACGGCTTCCAGCAGGCGCCGCTCCCAGCGCTCCACGTGGTTGAGCAGCAGTTCGATGGCGTTGAGCATCGCGCTGGCCGACGCCTCGGGCAGGGCCAGTGGCAAATGCACCACAGCCAGCCCCTGGGCATCCACGCCCGACCAGCCGCCGCCAAAGCCGGCTCCCATGTGGTTTCCCTGCATCAGCACCTGCATGCCCGCCGTGTCCACACGCTGCCCACGCAATGCACAGGACAGCACCCAGCGCCCCTGCGCCGGGGCGCACCGCAACTCCACCGCACGGTCCCCATCGAAGAGGAGCCGGCAGCACCCCTGCGCATCGGCCCGCAGCGCCGGAATGCCGATGGCTTCGCCCAATGCAGCGATCAGAGGAGACACGTGGCTGTCGGACATGGCAGCAGGCTGGCGGTCGAAAGAGGCGGGATGGGGGGAGGTGGATACACCCGGGCGCGAACGCGGCCCAGGCAGCGCACACAGCGCTGGTCACAGGCAATGATACGCCTGTACACTTTGCTACATACCTTCGCCCGATGCGCCGCCAGGCGTCCAAGTGCGAGACACCGCGATTTCGTTGACGGCGCCGTCCCGGCGGTAAACGAAACGATCCGCCAACTTCTTGACGAAATGCACACCCAGCCCACCGATATGCCTGTCCTCGAGCGACGCCTCGATATCGGCAGCCACCAGCGTGGTGGGATCAAAAGCAGGGCCTTCGTCGCGCACGATGGCGCTCAGGGTACGGGGCGCGGTGAACACCAGCTGCACCGTCACCGGGCCGCCCTGACCGCCGTATCCGTGGGTGGCGACGTTGGTGAGCAATTCGTCCAGCATCAGTCCGAAGGAAGACGCCAGCGGCAGGGGAGCTCCGTGCTCCATGGCCCAATCCTCCATGCGCTCGAAGAACGCTGGGAGCTCCGCGACGGTACCGGACAGGGTGCAATGCAGTTCAGCCGGAGGGTTCATAGACAGCATGCGCTCGAAAGGGCCGTGGACATCGATGCGCACCGCCGCTCTCTCGGCCTGCACACGCGTCGGCGCATTGTGGCATGAGCGGAGCTGCCTTTTCACCCGCCAAGGCCACGCCGCAGCCCGGATCTGCCGCGCCCGCCACCCCGGCCATGGGCCCCCGGCCTGGCTTTGCAGCGCTGTGGGAACTGGCCGGGCTGTGGCTGCTGATCGTGCTGGCCGGCGTCGTGCTGATCGCCTTCCTGCTGCTGAACATCCGCACCCAGGAAGAGCAAGGCATCCAGCGCGCGCGGCTCTCGCTCACGCTGGCGGGCCTGCAGGAGTCGATCGAAGGCGACCTGGCGCTGGGCCTGGATCTCCCTGACCACCGCGCGATGCCGTCGCGCCTGGAAAAGGCCCTGGGCAGCGACAGGCAGCTGCACGCCATCGACGTGGTCGACCGGGCGGGCATCGCGCTCTTCAGCACGGACCGCGGCGCCATCGGCGAGCCGCTGCACCCCCGGGTCGCGCAGGCGGCCGAGGCCGGCGCCCGCGGCGACCGCACCTGGACGGCGCTGATCGGCACCGAGGCCGTCATGGGGCTGCCCCTGCACAACGCCTTCGGCGAAGTGGTGGGGCACATCAGCACCAGCTACGCGGCACCCGCGCCGGCCCTGCAGTGGGTGGACGGCGGATCGCTGCGCGACAAGCTGCTCAGCCCCATCCTGCTCACCACTCTGGCGATCTTCGTGCTGGTGGTGGTGATCGGCTGGCTGGCCGCGCGCTGGGCGCTGGCGCCGCAGTACCGCCGGCTGGCCTACGAACGCAACGGCCGCATGGCCCAGTCGCTGGCCGAGGCCGCCGCGGTGCGCGCGCGCATGGACGACTGCCTGGCGCGGCTGGACGAAAGCGAGCGCCTGGAATGAGCAGCCACCGCCGGCCCCGCCGTCCCAATGCCGCCCTGCGCCTGGGCTGCATCGCCCTGGCGCTGCTGCTGGCCGCCGCGGCCGCCCTGGCCTGGAACACCTACGAACAGCTGCGCGGCATGCGGCAGGAAAGCGAGCGCGTGCGCGCCCAGCTCATGGCCGACTCGCTGAGCCAGCGCATCGGCCACGCGCTGGACATCGGCATTCCCCTGGAGGGCCTGGTGGGCGTGGAAGCGCTCTTCAACCAGCGGCTGGGCGCCCATGCCGAGATCCAGTCCATCGCCCTGCTGCAGGGGCCCGGCAAGGTGCTGTGGTTCGTGGAACGCGAGCGCGCCACCAAGATGGCCACGGGCACCGTGGCGGACGCCCCCATCACCGTGCGCGGCGAGCCCCGCGGCACCGTCCGCCTGACGCTGCAGGAAACCGGCGCAGGTCCGTTTGCGCGCTCGGCCGCCACCCTGCTGCTGCCGGCGGTGCTGCTGCTGGCCGCGCTGGCCTTCCTGGCCGCGCGCTTCTCGGAAGCGCAGGGCGTCAAGCTGCGCAACCATGCGGTGCGGCTGGCCATGCGCGCCATTGCGAGCGGGCGCTACGACCGGTCCATGGTGCTGCCGCACCGGCGCGGGTTCGACCTGCGGGCGCAGCAACTGGGCCACGCCGTGCGCGGCGTGCACGAAACACTGACGCGCGTGCGCCGGCTGATCTCGTCGCTGCGCCAGACCGAGCCCCAGGCCCAGCGGCGCGAGTACCTGGACATGCTGCTGGCCGAGGCCCAGGGCACCCACCGTTTTGCCGAACACGGCCTCACGCAGGTCCGCGTCGTGGCCGCCGAGGCGCAGTCCTTCTGGGCCAGCCTGCTGATCACGCTGGGCGCCGTGGCGCTGCTCGCGCTGGCCACCTCCGCATCGAACGCGGTGGCCGACCTGCCGCCCCTCCAACTGGCCCTGCTGCCGGCCGCGTTCATCGTCTCGGCCGCCCTCGCTGCCTGGGTCACGCAGGGCCGGCGCTGGCCGGTGCTGTCGGTGCTGTTCTCGGCCTGCGCCGGACTGGCGGGGCTCGCCCTCGTGCTGGCCTCGGGCGCGTGGACCGGCTACAGCCCCCTGCAATGGCTGCCCGGTGTCGCGCTGTGGTGCGGCGGCTTCGCGGGTGCGGCGCTGGCCGCCTGCATGACGGTCGAGCAGGTGCCGCGCCGCCAGGATTTCAAGCACGCCATGCCCCGCTGGCCCAAGGCGGCGATGGGCGCCTGGGTGGGTGCCACCGTCTGGCTCGGCCCGGCACTGGGCTCGGTGGCGTTCACCGCGCTGGGCGGGCTCTACGGTGGGCTGGCACTGACGCTGCCGCTGCTGTGTGCCAGCTTCCTGCTGTTGCGCTGGAACGAGCCGCGCAGCCCCTGGCGCCACCGCGTCGGCGCGCGCGCCCAGGCCCAGGCAGCCGCCGCGGCCCGGTCGGGGCTGCGCGCCGTCAGCGTGACGGCCTGCATCGCTGCGGCATCGGGCCTGCTCATGGTGGCCGGGTGGATGTCCGCCACCGCCGTGCCGCATGGCCTGGCGCAGGCGGCCGTGGCCAGCGCGCTCGGGGTCGGCCTGCTGGGGGGCCTGCTCGATCCGCTGCGACGGCGCCGCCACACCGGCGCCGCGCTGGCCATGGCGGCCCTGGTGAATGCCCTCGCCCTTGCGCTGCCCGGCGCCGGCGCCTGGCAGATCGCGGCCCTGTCGGTGGCGGCCCTGCTCACGGCCTACCTGCTGGGCCATGCGGTGACATCGACCCAGCGCACCCACCACACCCCCGCGTCCGCCACGCTGCTGGGCACGGCCCTCGGCGCACTGCTGGCGGGCGGCATCGCGGCAGCGGGCCTGCCCACCACCAGCCTTTTGCTCGTCGCCACGCTGGCCGTCGGGGTCAGCTGGTGGGCGCAACCCCGTCCGCAGCCCTGGCAGCCGACACGAAAGGACAGCGATGCAGCTTAAGCGGCGCATCATGTTCATCCTGCTGTTGGCGATGGCACTGCTGGTGACCGCCCTGGGCATGATGGGCTGGCTCGGCGAGCAGCGCTGGGCGCAGCGTTACAACGAGGCTCTTTTGCAGGGCCAGCGGATCGCCTGGGACAAGCTCCAGAACGAGAGCCTGGACCGCCAGGACGCGCTCGCGCGCAAGCTGCTGGAAGACCCGTCGTTCCGCAACCTGCAGGCACCGGGTGCGCAGCAGCGCATCGACACCCTGCTGGCCCATGCCGTGCGCCAGGCGCCAGGCCTGCGCATCGACATCCTGGGGCCTGGCGGCGCGCTCATCTCCACCACCGAGCCCGGGTTCGACCCGCAGCCGCTGGCCGAATCCGGCTGGGTGAAGGCGGCGCTGGAATCGCCCTCGGGCGTGCGCGGCCTGAGCCAGGTGGCCCCGCGCCAGTACGACTGGGTGCTGGTGCGCGGCTTCGACGGCGGCGCGCTGGCCATCGGGCAGGACGTGGCGCAGCGCCTGCCCGAACTGGCAGCCTATCTGGGCGGCGACATCTTCATCGTGAACATGCGCGGCAAGGAAACGCTGGGCACCCAGCCGGGCAACCTGGCGGCCACCGGCGCGGTGGTGCCCGTGCGCTCTTCGCAGGCGCTGATCCTGCCGCTGTCCAGCACCTCGGCCAGCAGCCAGGGCGCCCTTCAGCTGGTCAGTCAGCCGGTGGTGAACCCCGACAAACGCGTGGTGGGCGCGCTGGTGTGGGTGCAGGACGTCACCGCGCAGTACCGGTCCGACAAGTTCTTCAACTGGGCGGCAGCCGGCGGCGCACTGCTTTTCGCGGCCCTGGTGGTGATGGGCCTGGCCGCCTACATGCAGCACGCGATGGAGCCGCTGACGCGGTCCGTGGGCGTGCTCAAGGCGCTGGCCAGCGGCGCCACCGACGCGTCGCTGGACGACGGCGAGGAGGAGGCCGAGGACGAGTCTGGCGCCATCGCCCGCGGCGTGGTGGCCATCCGCTCGGAACTGCTCAACCTGGAAACCCTGCGGCAGGAGCGCATCCGCATCCGCCACCAGCAGGAGCGCCTGATCCGCGACCAGCTGCGCTCGCTGGCCGAGAGCCTGGACCCGGCGTCCCGCGAGGAGATCCTGGCGTCGCTGGCCACGCGCGCCGAGATCCCGGTGCCCGTTGCCGAGACCGTGCAAAGCGGCACCAACCAGCTGGCCGAACTCGCCGGGATCCTCGGGCGCATGTCGGGCCTGGTGAGCACCCAGCAAAGCCGCCTGCTCAAGCTGCTGCGCGAGCTGCAGGCCGCGGTGCAGACACAGGCCATGCTCGCCAGCCTGCAGCAGGAGCTCGAGATCGCGCGCCAGATGCAGCTGTCGATCCTGCCGCGCTCGGCCCCCGACGTGGGCGAGATCGAGATCGCCGCCACCATGATCCCTGCCAAGGAGGTCGGTGGCGACTTCTACGACTACTTCCCCATCGACGACGAGCACCTGGCCATCGTGGTCGCCGACGTTTCGGGCAAGGGCGTTCCGGCCGCGTTCTTCATGGCGATCTCGCGCACGCTGCTCAAGAGCAACGCGCTGTTCCTGCGCTTTCCGGGCGCGACCATCGCCGCGCTGAACGACCAGCTGTGCGCCGAGAACGACCAGATGATGTTCGTCACCGTGTTCTACGGCGTGCTGCACCTGCGCAGCGGGCGGCTGACCTACGTGAACGCCGGCCACAACCCGCCCATCCGGCTGCGGGAGGGCAAGGCGACCTTCTTCGAGCGCGGCTCCAACATGGCGCTGGCCGTGCTCGAAGGACAGGAATACAACGAAGGCGAGGTCATGCTGTCGCCGGGCGAGACCCTGCTGCTCTACACCGACGGCGTGACCGAGGCCAACAACGCCGAGGGCGTCCTGTTCGGCGACCAGGCGCTGCTCGATGCCATGGAGGCCGTGGGCGCCGACCCGGTGCACAAGGGCCATGCGGCCGGCGTGCCGCAGCGCGTGGTTCAGGCGGTGCGCGCGTTCGAGGCCGGGGCCGCGCAGGCCGACGACATCACCGTGGTGGCCATCACCTACCAGGGAGCGCGGTCGTGATGCAGGTGCCGCACGTACCGCAGCCGCACGCCCGCGTCGTCGCGCACTTCGCCGATGCCGGTGTAGCCGGCCGCGCAGGCCGCCTGCAAGGCGCCGAAATCATCGCTTTGCAAGAGCTTCTCGTCGCCCATGTCGAAATGCAGGCCGTGCTGCAGGTCGATCATCGCCACATGGCGCTCAAGCCCGTCGATGACGCCCGTCCAGGCGATGTGCAAGCCCTGGCGCAGCAGGTTGTGGCGGCTGCTGTGATTGAGCAGCGACACCATCGCCATGCACAGCGGGCGGCCGCGCGCATGGGCCAGCGCCAGCCGCGCGGCCAGCAGCGTGCGCTGCAGCCTGCGGCCGCGCCATTCGGGCAGCACCATGCAGCTCGACAGATGGGTGACCTTGCCATGCAGGGCGGGTTCGAGGCCGATCACGGCCCCCAGGTTGTCAGGCGAATCCGCGTCGGGGAAGCCCACCATCGCATAGGCGACCAGCGCGCCGTGGGCAAACACCCCGATGGTCTCGCCCAGGGGCTGCGTGTGGGCCTCGAAGAACAGCTGCTCGTCGTCCTCGCGCACGTAGAAGTCAGGGTTGGGCAGGTCGGCGATCACCCGGTCGCGCAGTGCGCTCCACGCCGCAAAGTCGTTGGGCAGCAGGATGTGGGCACTCAGATCCGGAAGATGCGCGAAGGCGGCATCCGGCGACAGGGACGGGGGCGTATGTTGAATCGACGACAGCAAACCAGAGACTCCGACAGCAGCGTGCGAGTTTGCACGACAACGGGACTGTTGCAAAGCAAGCCGGCGCAGCGCAGCCAAGGCAAAGGGTATTTCTCATGAGTGACAGCACCACCACCGAAGCCGCCGCGCACGGCACCGCCGCGTCCATCGACCTCACGGCGCTGCGCCCGCGCCTTCGCCGCGAGTCGCTGGTGTTCGCGGCGATCTTCTCGCTGGCGCTGTTCGGGCTCTCGCTGGTGCTCATCGCCTGGCGTACCGAGCAGTTGCTCACGCAGCTGTCGCAGGACCGCGTGGTGCGGCTTTTGCAGCAGGTGGCGGACGAGGCCGAGCGCGGCATGCAGTTCGGCGTGGCCGTGGCCGACCAGACATCGCTGGTGGACCGGCTGCAGCGCATGCAGTCCGAAGACAAGGCGCTGCGCGCAGTCTTCGTGGACACGGACCGCGGCGATCCGGTGGCCCAGGCCGGCGACGAGGCATGGCGCACCGCCGTCGACGGGCGCTGGAACGCGCCGCTGCGCAGCGGCGGGCCAGACCATCCGCCCAGCGTGCGCACCACCGGGCGTGGCGTGTTCGTGGGCACGGCGATGTTCGACTCGACCGGCGCCCCCGCTGCCACCATCTGGGCGGCCGTGGACCCGGCCATCGCCCGGGCACAGGCGCACGAAGCGGCCACCAGCATGGTGCTCAAGGCGCTGCCCCTGATCGCCGGCACGCTGTTCCTGACCTGGTGGGCGCTGATACGCTGGGGCACCCGCGTGATCGAGTCATTGCAGCGCCGCCGCCCCGAGGGCAACCGCGCCGCAGGGGCGGACCGTGCGGACCGTTCAGCCGCCCCCCGCACCCACGGCTATGGCAAGGGGCTGTGGCTCGCGCTGCTGCTGGCGGGCGTGGCGGCACCGTCCACCATGGTGTGGATCGCACGCGAAGCGGCGCGCCCCTTCGTCACCGAGCAGATCCAGGCCAACGCGGACGCCGTGGGCCGCACCCTGTCCGGCCAGGTGGCGCGCGCGCTCGCGGCGGGCGTGCCCTGGAGCAGCCTGAACGGCATGGATGAGCTCTTCAAGAAGCAGCTGGCCGAAGCGCCCGAGCTGAGCTACCTGGCCCTGCGCCAGGGCGAGGCTGCCGCCACCCACACCACCTGGGGCGGCGATGTGCCCGCCACCCAGCAGCGCGAGAGCGAAACGGATTTTTCCCAGCGCCTCGTGAAGGTCACGCAGGACGGCGGCCAGGTCGTGGTGGGCTACCCGGCCGACTACGTGAACCGCCAGCTGGGCGGCATGCTGCTCGACCTGGTGCTGGCACTGGTGATCGCCGCGGTGCTGGTGCGCGAGCTGTCGCGCGGCCTGTGGCGCAAGTCGCTGCTGTACCCGCTGGCCGCCTATGCCCAGGCACGCGGCTGGCAGCGCGTGCAACGCCGCTGGCAGCGCCGGCACGCGGTGGCGCGCGACGCGGCCGAGGCCCACGACCGGGACGCGGCGGAGTGCCGCGCACAGTTGCTGGAGGCCGCCGGCCAACCGCAGGGCGAGCGCACCGAGGTCACGGTGGTGCCCGCCGCCGTCGCCTCGCAACTGACGCTGCTGCGCCTCACGGTCTTTCTGGTCGCGCTGTCCGAAGAGCTTCTGCGCCCGTTCTTCACGGTGTTCGCCAGCGAAGTGCGTCCCTTCGACATGGCCCTGTCGCCCACCATGGTGGCCGGCCTGCCCGTCGCCGCGTTCATGACCACGCTGGCGCTGGCGCAGCCCCTGGGCCCGGCGCTGGCCAAGCGCTTTGACCTGCGCTGGAGCCTGATGCTCTCGGCCCTGGTCGGCATGTTCGCGCTGGCCGCCACGTCCTGGGCCAAGGACGCCTGGACGCTCATTGCGCTGCGCGCCACGGGCGGCGCGGCCTACGGGCTGGCGCTGATCCTGGTGCAGACCGCCATCGTGCGCATCACGCCGCCCAAGCAGCGCGCGCGCGGGCTCGCCGAAGTGGCCGCCGCCATCGTGGCGGCCGGCATCGTGGGCCCCCCGTTCGGCGGAATGATCGCGGCGCGTGCCGGCGATGTGGCGGGCTTCGTGACCTGCGCGCTGTGCATGGCCGCCGCCCTGGTGGCCGCGATGCGCCTGTCGCTCGACCGCGCCACGATGGGCGCGCAGGCCGCACAGAGGGGACTGGCCACCACGGGCGGCTGGCGCGGCTACTGGGCCGTGCTGCGCGAGCCCCGCGCGGTGTGCGTGATCCTGGGCTCCGCCCTGCCCGGCCGCCTGGTGGCCGTGACCGTGTTGTCGGTGGTGGTGCCGCTGTACATGAGCGAGCTGCAGCAGCAGCCTGCGGTGGCGGGCCGTGTGCTGCTGCTGTACTTTCTGTGCTTTGCGTCCACGGCCACGCTGGTGGCGCACTGGTCCGACCTGCTCGGGCAGCGCAAGCCCTTCATCGTGCTCGGCGGCGTGCTGAGCGTGCTGGCCTGCCTGTCGCTGCCGGCGCTCGGCGGTGTCTGGGGCATGGCGGCCTGCTGCGCCTTGCTGGGCTTCGGTCAGGCGTTCCAGTCGTCGCCGCAGATCGCATTGACCACCGAGGTGTTCGAACACCAGCCCGACGGCCAGGCCACGGCCACGCCCGAGCAGGCGCTGGCGGCGTTCCGCCTCATCGAGCGGGCCGGCAGCATCGTCGCCCCTTTTGTGACGGCCATTGCGGTCACGGCCTTCGGTTTTGCCGGGGCGGTCGTCGCGGTCGGCATCTTGCTGACCGTTGCCACCCTGGGACTGCTGGCCGGCCTGCGCGTACCGCGCGCCGGCGCGGCAGCGTAACGCCCGCCCTGAGCACAGGAGACATTCATGCCCCGTATTTACACCGCACTCCGGGCCCTGGCGGCCGCATCGATCCTCTGCGCAGCCGCTGCGCACGCCCAGCAGCCCGCTCCCGCCACGCCATCCAGCGGTGCGGCAGCGGCCGTGGCTGCGGCCACCGCACGCTACACCGTGGCCATGGTGCTGCCGCGCGACGAGCAGAACATCGAGGCCGGGTTCACCAGCTACCTGCAGCGCCAGGACGTGCCGGTGCGCTACGTCAACATCCGCTACTCGGGCAAGGCCGACGACATCGCCGACCTGCGCAGCCGGGTGCGCGCAGCCAACCCGGACCTGATCTACGTGTGGGGCACGCCCACGTCCCTGGCGCTGGCGGGCCGCCACGACCAGCCCAACGCCGGCAACCCGATCCGCGACATCCCGATCGTCTTCACGGAAGTGACCGACCCGGTAGGCGCCGGCTTGCTCCCCACGCTGGAGCATCCCGCGCGCAATGTGACGGGCGTGAGCCACGTGGCGCCCCTGCCGGTGCAGCTCAACGCGATCCGCGCCTACCGGCCGTTTGCCAAGCTGGGCTACCTGCACAACCCGGTGGAGCCCAATTCGGCGCTCATCCGCGACCGGCTCAAGGACCTGGCCAAGACGCAGAACTTCGAAGTCGTCGAGGCCGCCCTGCCCCTGCTGCCCACCGGCGCGCCGGACCCGGGGCAGATCGCCGCGCAGGTCAAGAGCCTGGCGGAGCGCGGTGCCGACCTGCTTTACGTGGGCCCCATCACCTTCCTGGCGTTCACGCACCGCGACGCCGTCACCACCGCAGCACTGGAGAACAAGCTGCCGACCTTCTGCGCCACCGAGAGCATCGTGCGGCAGTCGGGCTGCATGTTCGGGCTGTTCTCGAACGGCGCCAACATCGGCCGCTACGCCGGGTCCATGGCGCGCCAGATCCTGGTCGAGAAAAAACGCACCCAGGACATTCCGGCCTCGACGCTGCAGCGCTTCTCGCTGCTCATCAACATGCGCACGGTGCACGCCCTGGGCCTGTACCCGCCCATGCTGCTGCTCAACGTGGCGGAAGTCATCAACGTGGAAACGCAGGCAGCGGCGAAGTAGGCGCGCAACGCCATCCATCGCAGCCCTGGGCCGGGCGCGATGGAACCTCTTGCACGGCGGGGTTACCAAGTCCTTGCAACGCCCGCGCCTCGGCGCGGGCGGCAGTCCCGTGGCCCTGAGGCCGCCCACCCCATCCCCCGCACCGCCAGGAGCAACCGCCATGTCCTTTTCCCCGATCCAGACCGGCACCACGACGGCTCCGACCTGGACCTCCGGCACCGCACCGACAGGCAGCGGCGAGGTACAGGGAAAGCTCGGCGGCCACACCGTGACCGCCCTGGCCACCCCGACCCACGCAGCACTGGGCGAAGCGCTGCGCGCCACGCCCCAACCCACGAGCGGACGGCCTCTGCAGGAGCGCACCGTCTCCACCGCGCCCCAGGCGCCTGCAGCGCTGCGCCGCGAGGCCCTGGCCACGCCCACTGCGCTGCGCGACACCGTGGGCGAGCCCAAGCGCGACTGGAAGCTGTTCGGCATTACGGTGATGCACCGCTCCACGGGCCACAAGGACGTGCTGAACAAGCTCGAGTCCTTCCACAAGGCTGCCGGCAACGACCGCCCGCCCGCACCGCCGACCACCCCGGAATCCCGCAAGGCCTATGCCGAGGGGCAGATCCACAAGCTGTCGCAGGAGCTGGGCGAGCTCGAACGCTCCTGCGACGCCTATGCGCAAGGCAATTCGCGCCGCAGCCACCGGGACGACATCGCCCAGCTCAAGGGCCAGGTGCAGGCCCAGCGCGCGCAGCTTGACGGGCTGCGCGATCAGATCGGCAGGGAAGGCATGCCCGAGGGCCTGAGCGTTGCCGATGCGCGCGCGTTCTCGCAGCACAAGCCCCCGCTGTCGCTGCAGGACATCCACGCCGTGACCACCGCGCTGCGCGCCAGCGGCATGAACCCCGCCGAACTGCAGGCGGGCGTCGAGAGGCTGTTCAGCCTGCCGCTCGATGGTGAGTCGCTGGTGCAGGCCATCAAGCTCAAGATGCCCGAAGGCCTGGCGCAGCAGTACGCGCAGACCGGTGTGCCGATCCGCCCCGAGACGGCGGGCCTGGCCTTCAACGACAAGACCCTGGACAGGAGCCCCGAAGCCGGCGGTGGGTTGACGAAGCTGGGCAGCGGCGCGGTCAACACGGTGTTCAAGGGCCACTACCAGCTGGGCGACGGCACGCGTTTTACCGGCGTGTTCAAGCCCTCCGTGCCGGGGGGCGAGCAGCCCGATGCGGTCTCGGCGTCCGGCATCAACACCGATCGGCCCGTGATGGAGCAGCGCAACGTGGCGGTGCACCGCCTGGACCAGCACCTGGGCATGGGCGTCACACCCAAAGCCGAAATCGGCGTGCACGAGGTGGACGGCCAGCAGCGGATGGGACTGGTGATGTCCTTCGCGCCAGGGTTGTCGCCCCTGAAGTCGGGTGACGTGGTCGTGACGCTGTCGCCCGAGAAGCGCGCCGAGCTGAGCGCGAGCCCCGGGTTGGCCACGGCCTACGCACGGGAAAAAGGCTTTGTGGGCGGCAAGCTGGTGGAAGGGGGCCTCCAGCTGATCAACTCCATGGAAGTGGAAAACATGGACGGCGAGATCACGGTGCAGGAGAAGGATGCCTTCGTGGCGTTCGACTTCTCCGACCCGGTGCTGCGCGAGAAAACCACCGATTTGCAGTGGCTCGATGCGCTGTGCGGCCAGGTGGACCGCCACGGCCACAACTACATCGTGCAGCAGGGCGCGGATGGCCGCGTCACCGGCGTGATCGGTATCGACAACGACATCGCCTTCGGCGACCAGCTGACCGACCCCAACGATGTGAACCCCGCGGCGATGCGCACGCGCACGGGCGAATCGCCGCCGTTCAAGGGCTGCGTGCTGCCCCAGGTGGTCAGCACCAAGACCGCCACCGCGCTGCTGGCGATGACGCCCGACAAGATGCTCGAACTGATGGGGCCGGGCTTTACCCCCGGGGAGCAAGCGGCCGCGCAGAGCCGGCTCGGCGCCATTCAGACGCACGTGCGCGACCTGCAGGCCAAGGGCCAGGTCGCCGAGCGCACCGAAGATTGGGGTTCCGAGCGCGTTGGCAGCCTGCTGGGCATGGGTACCACCGACGCCCTGACCCAGCTCGAAACGCTGCGCAGCCAGCAGCCGCGCACCCCCGCGGTCAATCGGCAGATCCAGGCGCTGGAAGAACAGATCTCCAACGTCAGCTACGTCGCGCGCGAATCGTCCATCCTGGCCGAGGTCCGCACAAGTCGCCAGCAACCGCTGCTGGACCCGCGCAGCGTTCGCTGACGCACATCCGGCACCCCGACACCCAGACACCGCGGTCTTGGCACCCAGCAGCCACGCGACATTCCACCCGGACTACCTACACCTCGGACGCACCATGGACAAGCTCTCCGGTCTTCTCTCCCGCCCCAGCACCGCGGCCTCTGGCTGGCTGGCCCGCGCCGGCCTGCCGACGCCACCGCTCGCACAGGCCGTACTCCAGGCGATGGAGCCCCTGGCCCCGCACCTGTTCGCCAGCGGCGTGGCTGCGCAGTGGGCCGACCTCGACCCCGAGCAAGCCTTCCAGGCCTGGGCCGCGCGCGGCGGCAGCGTGCGCGGTGACGCGGTGCTGGGCATCATCGGCAGCGGGCTGCATGCGCGGCTGCGCTGCTACAGCGCAGGCCCGGACGTGGCGCTGTTCATGCAGCGCGACTGGTCACCCGTGGGGGACGGCGAAGGCACGGCCGGCGCTACGCCTGCCATGGCGGTAGAAGGCGCATTCACGCTGGCACGCCTGCTGCAGGAGCGTGCCGCCGCAGCCCGCGCCGACGGCCGCTGGCCGGAGGGGCGCACGCTGGTGCTGGTGGACGATGCCTTCAGCAGCCAGCCGCAGCGCTGGGGCTGGACCCACCCCGGCCGCGCAGCGTCGCTGGACGACCTGGCCGCCGACCGCGATGCCTACCTGTCGGCACTCGTGTCGGTGCGTGCGCTGTAGCAACGCCGTGCCGCTCCCGCCACCCGACGACCGAAACCACCCTTGAAGACAAGAAAGCGAGAGATTGCCATGACCGATACCGCCGCAACGCGCAGTGCGCTGTTCGATGCCTTGCGGCAAGCCGCAGGCCTTTTCCCGGTCGAACTCGATGCACAGGGCGCTTGCACCCTGGCGTTCGACCAGATCGCCGTGCACCTGCAGCACGACGCCGCAGCCCATGCGCTCACCTGCTTTGCGGTGCTGGGCGCCGTGCCCTCCGCACGCCGCGAGGAAGTGATGGCCGCCATGCTGCGCGCCAACCGGTTCTGGCGGGGCACCGGCGGCGCCACGCTGTCGCTGGATGAAAACGAACCGGCGTCGGTGCTGCTGACGCAGCGTTTCGATGAGCGGGTGCCGGGCGCACCTGCCGAGTTTGTGCAGGCCGTGGAACGCTTTGTGGACCATGCGCAGGATTGGTCCACGTTCCTGGGCACAGAGCCGCAGGGCACGGCGGCGCAGTCGTTGACTGCGGAAGCTCAGGGTGGGATGGCCTTCTTCCACCAGCGGGCGTGAAGCCCTGAAACTGCAATCGTCCCGTCGCCCCGGCCCCTGCGCATTCATTGACGCAGTGGCAGCGCCCTGAATGAAGCACGGGGGCAGCGCACTGAAGGCGGGGCCCCTGCGTGCGCGGTCAGGCAGCCTTCTGGATCACGCCCTTCATCGCCTCGGACACTTCCTTGACGATGGTGCTCTGGATCTGCGTGAACATCGTCCACTGCTGCACCTGCTGTTGCAGGCCGAGCAGCTCACCGGTGCTGGGGCTGTCGCCCAGGCTGTTGATGGTGTTCTGCAGGTCGGCTTCACGGCGCGAGGTGACTTGCGAGATGGAGTTGTTGATGGAGTTGAAGGTGATACCGCCGGTCGTCAGCATGGAAAAGCTCCTGATTCAAGAAAGGGTGAACACGATGAAAAAAGGCATAACGGTGCCGGCGTGGCCCTGTCAGGGCGCGCGCACCGCCATTGTCAACACTTCACGCGCCGCTTGGCAAGCGTCCAGCACTGCTGCCAGCGCGGGATAGTCCGCCGGGGGTACGCCTTCGGCCAGCGCAGCGCGCATGCGCTGCTCCAGCACGGCGATGCGGGCCAGCGCATCCTGGCGGGCCGCGTCTGCGTCGGGGCCGCGCAGCCGGGCTTCCAGCTCGCTGAGCGGCTCGTCGGGCGCGACCGCGGGCGCATCGGGCAGCAGCAGCTTCACCGCATGACCACCAGGGAACGCGGTCCGTCGAACACGATGCGGTCGGACTCCACCGCCACCAGGCGCCAACCCGCACGCCGACCGCCGGGTTGCAACTTGGAGCCGTCG
Source organism: Acidovorax sp. Leaf191 (assembly GCF_001424425.1). Lineage (GTDB taxonomy): Bacteria > Pseudomonadota > Gammaproteobacteria > Burkholderiales > Burkholderiaceae_C > Acidovorax. The sequence continues at coordinate 53,018 of NZ_LMPT01000009.1, read as the reverse complement.
CCCAGAACGATGTAAGGCACCGCGCCGCCCACCACGCTGCGGATGCTGAAAGGCAGCGGCGCTTTGCTGGCGTGTGCGGGCACCGCCGGCACCGCGGCCACGGCTGGTGCACGCCCGACCTCGCGGGTGCGCAGCACGAAGGGTATGCCGGAGAGCGGCGTGGCCGCCCGCGCCAGCAGGGACTCGAGCCTTGCGCGCTCTTGGCCGCCGATGTCCAGGCCGATCACCATCTGCTCGCCATCCCAGCGTGCCTCGGCCCCCGCAAAGCCTGCGGTGCGCAGCCATTCCTGCACCGTGCCGCCCTGGGCGGACGCCACGCGCAGGCCGTCCACGATCTCGATGCCCGGGGGCACGCGGGCACGCACCAGGGCCAGCACCCTGTCGCGCTCGGCCGGCGCCATGACCAGGCCATGCGCGCGCACGCGGCCTTCGCCCAGCAACTCGAACCGCAGTGCCTGTGCGTCCGGCCCGCCCGCTTCGACCAGGTCGTCCATCAGATCGGACGCCGTGCGCACCGCCAGCGCGGGCGCGGGGCGGATGCCGGCAAGCCCTTCGGCCAGACGGTCGAGCTGCGCGATGTCTGCCACCCAGCCGCTGACCCGGGCGCCGCCCGTGGGCAGCGCCTCGATGCGCAGGCGCAGGCCGGGGTCCACACGGGCAATGGCCAGCTGGATGTCCCGCAGCAGGCGCTGCTGGCGCTCGGCGCCGGCCGCCGCCGCATTGGCCTCGGAGGCCTGGGCGCCCTCGGCCGCACGCTGGGCTCCCTGGCCCTTGAGCAACGACCAGAACACCGACAGCAGCAATGCCGCCAGCGCCAGGCCGATGATCAACGCCGGCTGCCACCGGCGGCGCGCCTTGGCCGGCGCGCTGCCCGCGGCCACGCCAGCACCGGTGCGCACCGTGGCGTCCACGGCACGCCCTCCCGGCTCCGATGCCGGGTTGTGGCCGTGTTGTGGATCGGCCGCGTCGTTCTGTGGAATGACGGCCAGCACCGGGTCGCCGGTTCGGGAGGCCTGCGTTGGCGAGCCGGCGCTGGCTGCCGTCAAAGTGGTATCTGCGGCGGTTTTGTCAGCGGTTGCAGCCGCACCAGCAGCTTCCACATGGCCGTGCGGCACGGCCTGCCAGGCAGCGTCCGCCGCGCTGACGGTGATCGCCACCTGCCCCAGGTAGGCCACCGCACCCCAGGGCTGCTCGGACACCCAGGAGGAAGCGGGGTCTGCCGGCGGGGCATCGGCCGGTGCCTGCGCCTCGGGCGGCGACGAGCGCACCCACCAGCGTCCCATCGCAATCTGTACCCAGGCCCCCATGTCGGAGGGCAGGTCCAGGTCGGTCAGGATGAGGTCGCAACCGTCGTCCGCCCCCATGCGCTCGCCGCCCGCCAAGGGGGCGCGCGCGCCGGCGTGCCGGCCGGTCAGGATGCGCAGTTCCGCCGCAGCGCTCATCGTGCGCCTCCTGCGGCGGACACCCGCGCCGCACGCCGTGCAGGCGCCGGGCAATTAATCCGCGCGGGTTGGCGGGGCGGCCCATACAATGCGCCCTTTCCGGTTTTCTCCCCCACTCCACCCCTCACCCCCGAAGGACTGCGTCCATGAATCTCGAACAGGAACGCCGCAATGACATCCTCATCCTGCGTCCCCGTGGCCGTCTGGACAGCAGCAGCTCGCCGGAGCTCGAACGCGTGGTGACCGAGCAACTCGACGCAGGCATCCAGCGCCTGGTGTTCGACCTCTCGGCGCTGGAATACATCAGCTCCGCCGGACTGCGCGTGGTGCTGCTGGCGGGCAAGAAGCTGCGCACCAGCAAGGGCAAGCTGGTGCTCGTGGGCCTGCGCGACATGGTGCGCGAGGTGTTCGACATGAGCGGCTTCCTGACCCTGTTCGCCGTGACCGACACGCTGGACGAGGGCATCGCCAAGGTGTAACGCCGACGGGGCGTTGAACTTGAAGCAAAAATGGGCCCTGCCGCTTGCTGGACAAGCGGTAGCAGCTATGAATTCAGGAGCATCGCTCCAGGGTCGGCTTCCGCTCACAGGTCGATCCTCGCGAGCGGCTGGATGTTGATCTCCTGGGTCAGCTCCTGGTAGGACAGCACGGGCAGGTCGTACAGGTCCTGCTCGATCATCTTGCGCATGTAGCGCCGGATGTCCATGGAGGTGAGCAGCACGGGGCGCTGCGCATTGCCGCCGATGTCGCCCACCGCCTTCTTGATGTTCTCCACCAGCCGCTTGCTCACCGCCGGGTCCAGCGACAGGTAGCTACCCGCCGAGGTCTGGCGCACCGCGCCGCGCACGGTGTCCTCGATGCTGGGCGCCAGCAGGTAGGCCGGCAGGATGTTCTGCCCGCTGGAGTACTTGTAGCTGATGTGCCGCTTGAGCGTGGAGCGCACGTACTCGGTCAGCAGGACCGAGTCCTTTTCCTTCTGGCCCCATTCGATCAGCGACTCCAGGATGGCGCGCAGGTTGCGCACGGAAATGTCCTCGGACACCAGCCGCTGCAGGATTTCGGCAATCTTCTGGATCGGCAGGACCCGGGTGGACTCCTTGACCAGGTCGGGGAAGCGGCCCTCCATTGCGCTGAGCAAAAAGCGGGTTTCCTGGATGCCGATGAAGTCGGCCGAGTACTTCTTGAGCACGAAGGCCAGGTGGTACGTCAGCACCTGGCTGGGGTCCATGAACGGAATGCCCGCGCGCGACAGCGGCTCGCGCAGGTGGTCGCCCACCCACAGGGTCGGGATGTGGGGCAGGAACTTGCGGTCCTCCTCGTAGGCGATCTGCAGCGCATCGAGGTTGCTCAGGCTCTCGCGCACCAGCAGGTAGCCGGGGCGCAGGCGGCCCTGCGATACCGGCACTTCGGACAGCAGGATGTTGTAGCTCTCGGGCGGCAGGGATTCGTTGAAGCGCAGCTGGATGCCCGGGAACGGCACGCCCAGGTCGAAATACAGCGCACGGCGGATCTTGAGCAGTTCGTCGTTGAGCACGCCGGCATCGAAGCTGGTCTGCAGGCCCGCGGCCACGTCCATCAGCAGGGGCACCGTGGGCGCGAACTCGTCGCTGCCGTCCGATGCCTTGGGCTTGGTGCGCGCCTCGCCCGCGGGCTGCATGGCGGGCACCTCGGTGACCTCGCCGGTTTTTTCGTCCACCACGCGCCGGGTGCCGCGCAAAATGGTGAAGCCGATGGTGCCGATGACCACCGCCAGGATCAGGAACACCGGCAGCGGCATGCCGGGGATCAGCCCCATGCCCAGCGCCACGGCCGCAGCGATCAGCAGCGCGCGGGGCTGCGCCAGCACCTGCTGGCCGATGTCCTTGCCGACGTTGGAGGGGCCATCGCCCGTCTGCACGCGCGTCACGATCATGCCCGCGCAGATCGCGATGAACAGCGCCGGGATCTGCGCGATCAGGCCGTCGCCGATGGTCAGCACGGAGTAGGTCTTCATCGCGTCCGCCGCGCTCATGCCGCGCTGCGTGGTGCCGATGACGATGCCGCCCAGCAGGTTCACCGCCACGATGATCAGGCCGGCGATGGCGTCGCCCTTGACGAACTTCATCGCGCCGTCCATGGCGCCGTAGAGCTGGCTTTCCTTCTCGACGATGTTGCGGCGGCGCTTGGCCTCGTCCATGTCGATGGTGCCCGCGCGCATGTCGCCGTCGATGGACATCTGCTTGCCGGGCATGGCGTCGAGCGAGAAGCGCGCCGCCACTTCGGCCACGCGCTCCGCGCCCTTGGTGATCACCACGAACTGCACGATGGTCAGGATCAGGAACACCACCAGGCCGACCACCAGGTTGCCGCCCACCACGAAGTTGCCGAACGTGAAGATGATATGGCCCGCGTCGCCCTGCAGCAGGATCAGGCGGGTGGTGGCGATGGAGATGCCCAGGCGAAACAGCGTGGTCACCAGCAGCACCGACGGAAACGACGAGAACGCCAGCGGCGAGGGCAGGTACATGGCCACCATCAGCAAGATGGCCGAGATCGTCATGTTGATGCCGATGAGCGCGTCCACCAGCCAGGTCGGCAGGGGCAGGATCATCATGAAGATCACCGCCACCAGGAAGAACGCCAGGATCAGGTCGTTGCGGCTGGTGAGTATCTGGACGAAGCGCTGCAGGCGGGCGAACGGAGAGAACGAAGCAGTCTGGGACATGGTGGAATGCAATCAGCGCCCGGTGGACGCGGTCTCCGGGGTGGGCTCGGCAGCGTTGCGCTGTGCGACGAAGGCACGCATCGCGGCCGCCGCTTCGTCGCGGCGGTCCAGCGCATGCAGGGCTTGCGCGCGCACCAGATGAAAGGAAGCATCCATGGCGCCCAGCAGCGCCAGCTGCTCCAGGGTGTTCAGGGCGCGCTGCGGCTTGGCCGAGCGCACCTGGGCCAGCGCCAGCGACAGCAGCGCCCGGGGATCCTCGGGCGCCAGGAGGTTGCGGGCGGCCAGCAGCACGGCGGCCTTGTCGGGCAGGCCGTTTTGCAGGTACACGAAGGCCAGCAGGTCCATCAGCTCGATACTGGCCGCCGGGGTTGCGCCGGGTTGCTGGGCGCTCGCCGCCGCGGTTGCGGGTGCTGCTGCGTCAGATGCCATGTGCGCCATCAGCCCTGGTAGAGAGCGCTGCGGTACATCTGCACGAGGTCGCGCAGTCCCACCTCTTCGCTCAGAAGGCGGGTGGCGCGGTTGAGCACGCGCAGCTCGTCGTCCGAGCCGGGGGCCGAGCCCGCGCCGCCCGGCGCCTGCCACTGGGCCGCCGCATCGCGCAACTGCTGCAGGGCGTTGTCCAGGGCCTCGCGAAAGCGCGTGGGCACGAGCAGGTCCCGGTTCGCGATCTGCGGGCGGGTGGCCGTGTCGAGGAAGTCGTCGATGGACGGCTTGTCCAGCAAAGCCGACAACTGGGCCCGTGAACCCACGTCGGGCGGTGCGGACTCCCCGCGCTCGGGCAGCATGGTCTGCGCATCCTGCTGGGCGTAGGTGATGCTGTCGATGCCCCGGTCAAACACCAGACCGCTGATTCTCATATCCGTCATACAGCATGCTCCCAGAAGATTCGCAGGGTGCGGGCGCAGCCTTGCGTGTTTCAGTAACCGCGCGCACGGGGAAGTTCCATCGCGCGCGCAGTTTAGTTGTGCCGGTGCGCCGCGGCACCGGCCCCCAGCCGCCCGCGGCATCGCGGGCTCGCGGTCAGCGGCTGCCGCCCAGGTCGGCCTGCCACTGCCGCAGGAACTCCGAGGCCTCCCGAATGCGGCGGGCGCTCACGCCTTCGGCCGCGAACCGGGTGGCCAGCACCAGCCAGTCGCCCGTGGGCAGGCTGCGCAGCCCCACCTGCACGGGCTGGGCGGCATCGCGGGCGTCGCCCGCCAGCTTCATGGCACGCAGGAGCAGCGCAGCAATGTCGTAGCGCACCGGTTCGGCCCAGTGCACCACCACCTCCTCGCCCTGCTGGGCAACCCCCAGCAGCGCGCCCGACTCCAGACGCAGCTGCACGCCCCCGTCCGGGCCGCCCTCCAGAGTGGGCAGGCCGATATCGCGGCCGAAATCGGCCAGCGCCTGTTGCAAATGCGCCATGGTCAGTAGTCCTCCTTGTCGATGGCGGCGTCCAGTGCATCCTGCACCGCCTGAAAAATCGTCTGCCGCTGGTCCGCATCCACGAACACCTTGACCGGCATGTCCCGCACCAGCAGCTTCACGCCCGTGAGGAAATGGATCTGCGCCTCCACGCCCGTGGCGCCGAACTTCTCGGCCAGGGCGGTGAACCGCGCGCCGGAGACCCATTTTTCGGCGCTGATGCCCACCAGGTCCTGCATCAGGGCGACCGGCGTGCCGGTGAGCGGGCCGTGCTGTTCGCTGATCTTGGCGTGCAGCTCGCGGCTGGCATCGAGCACGGTCGAGGCCACGCCCAGGTGGTACAGGTCCTGCACCAGGTTTTGCAGCCGCGTGGGGTCGGCCGAGGGCCGGGCGGCTGCCAGGTCCTGGCCCAGCGCCTGGGTCAGGCGCGCCAGCCCGGCGGCGAAGTCGCTGTCGCCAAAGCGCTCGAGCGCCAGCTTGAGCGTGCCCGCCAGCGACGGGTTGCCCAGCACCACGTCGCGGTAGGTGGACTGGAACTGCGCCACATCGGCATGCCCCCGCGCGCCCTCTTGCGCCGTGCCGATGGTGTTGACATCGGCCCGCATGCGCGGCCCGTGCTCCATCTCCAGGTCGTCCAGGGCCTCGCGCAGGGCGTCCAGCACGTCGGCCGGCGCGCCGTCGCGCTCGCCCTGGTGCAGCGCGTACTGCAGCGCCATGAACTGCTCGGTGGGACCCTGGAAAGCCTGCTTGGCCTGGGCTGCGGGGTCGCCCTGGCCGGACAGCATCCGCTTGGCCAGTTGCACCAGCTGCTCGGGGTCCTCGAAGGCCTGGGCCGCCTCCATGTAGGCCGTGATGGCCTCGGGGCTCATCAGCTCCATCGGCCGGGTGGCCTCCTTCTTGCGTTCGGAGGCGTGCTTGGTCTCGGCCTTTTCCGAATGGTGCAGGCTGATTTCTTCCGCCGCGTCGGCCAGCACGGACAGCCCGTCATCCACCTTGACCTGCTGGCCGGCGTATTGCCCGGCCAAAGCCTGGCCCCCGCCCTGCAGCCCGCCGCGCAAAGACATGTTGTCGAAAGACGGGGTGTTGAACGATTCGATTCTGGACATAGGGATTTCTCTTATGGGCTCGCGCGCAGGGCACCCCTGGGTGGGTAACGGCTGGCGCCATCGGGTTCCCTGCAAGGCCTGCCGAAAATTTCTGCGCGACCGTGGAACCGGACCTTCGGGGTGGTTACTTACCCGGTGTCGTGCGGCACATTTCGCACCACCACCGCCCAATATCAACAGGAGTTTCGAAATGGCAGGACAAGACAACCCCCAGGACATCGTAGCCCGCGCCCAGGCGCTGATCGATGAAGTGCAAGGCCAGCTGGCAGCCGCCGACGAGTTCTACCGCAGCCAGGGCCTGGACCCCGAGAAGGTGCGCAGTGTCCTGGACGCCCAGCTCGACCTCAAGGGCATCGAAGCCGCGCAGAAGGCCTTCCAGGAAGACATGGCTGCGGTGGAGCAGGACGTGAAGGAAGAACAGGCCCGCGCTTCGTTTGCAGCGCCCGGCGCCGGTGCGGCACGCCGCCCGCGTTCGATGATCTAAAAATCTCCAATCAACCAAACATTTCAATAGGAGAAAACTATGTCTAGTATCTCTGGTATCGGCGGCGCACAGGGCATCAACGTCCAGGGCATGGACCTTGAAACCGCCATGATGGCCGTCCAGTCCAACCGCGCCAATCTGCTGGAAACGCAACTCAAGGACCAGATCTCCTCGGTGCAAGCCAAGAACGATCAGATCTCCAAGATGAACCAGCTGCTGGGTTCGCTGAACAAGGCCGCTGCCATGTTCGGCTCGGACGCCAAGGCCGACACCCGCATCGATGGGAACAGCCAGTTCGCCAACGGCGGCGCCTACAACGTCGAGAAGGAAGTCAACAGCGCCTACATCTCGGCCGGCATCACCAACCCCGGCCTGTCGGACAACAAGGACGGCGGCGGCGGGCTGACCAACACACTCAAGGCCGATGGCAGTGCAGCGCGCCTGGAAGGCGGCCTGCGCGGCGACGTGACCAAGGGCAAGCTCGATGGCGCGATCCAGCCCTGTCCAACAAGCGCAACGAAGCCTTCGACGTGATGACCAACTTCATCAAGAAGATGCAGGACAGCCGCAGCTCCATCATCGGCAACATGCGCTGAGATCAGCGACCCGCAACAACGACAACAGCATCGGAAGGACGCCATCATGTCAACTGTCGGCAATGTCAATGTGGGGGGCGTGACCTCCATCAACGTCCAGGGCATGGACCTGGAAACCGCCATGATGGCCGTTCAATCCAACCGCGCGAATCTCCTGGAAGCGCAGCTCAAGGACCAGATCTCTTCGGTCCAGGCCAAGAACGACCAGATCTCCAAGCTCAACCAGCTGCTGGGCTCGCTCAACAAGGCCGCAGCCAGTGTGCCGGCCGACGCCAAGGCCGGCGACAAGGTCAACATCGCCGGATCCGCACCCGACCTCAAGTCGGCTGCCGCCAGCGCTGGCGTGACGCTGCCCGAGAGCATTGGCGCCGAAAAATCCTGGGAAGTGAAACTGCGCGACGGCACCACGCACAAGGTGGACGAAGCCGGCAAACGCGAAGCGGACGACTACAAATCCAAGAACTGGGCGTTCCGCTCCAGCGACTACAGCGGCAAGAAGGGCATCGCGTCCATCACGGAAACCACGCCGCAACCCACCAAGGGCGAGCTCGACGGCTTCATCCAGCAGRTCAAGTCGCAGATCGACAGCATGAGCAACCCTGTCCAACAAGCGCAACGAAGCCTTCGACGTGATGACCAACTTCATCAAGAAGATGCAGGACAGCCGCAGCTCCATCATCGGCAACATGCGCTGAGCGCACGCGAACGCGCGCCACAGCCAACCCCCGAGAGTCACCCATGAATACCAAAAACGCACCCGCTTCGATTCCCGACAATCTGCCAGAACAGATTGCGGAGTTGCTGACGAACGGCGGAACCCTGGGTTCCGTCTACGACTACGACGACACCGACTACGAAGTGCTCTACGCACTGGGCCACAGCCTGTACAGCCAGACCCGCTACCAGGATGCCATGCGCACCTTCGGCTTCCTGGTCACGCACAACCACATGGAAAAGCGGTTCATGAACGCGTTTGCCGCCAGCCTGCAGATGCTCAAGAGCTACAAGGAAGCCATCAAGTACTACTCGATGGCCTCGCTGATGGACATGGGCGACCCGCTGCCCACCTACCACACCGCCGAATGCATGATCGCGCTGGGCTACACGGCTGAAGCCAAGGAAGCGCTGCAGTTCGTGCTGCGCCAGAGCGAAACGCCGGAGCGCGCAGAACTCAAGTCGCGCGCACAGGCCATGCTCGAGCTGATGAACAGCGCCAAATCGTCCACGTCCACGCACTGAACAGGGAGATCCCATGAACGACATCACCCGCGTGGCAGGCGGCCCCGCCGCTTTCACCCCCTTTCAGCCCAGCGACCTGAGTGCCGAAGTGGCCAGCCGCATGCAGCAGGCGCGGCTCGACCCCACCCAGTCCCTCAAGGAAATCGCGGACCTTGCCGGCACGATCAAGACCTTGAATCCACAGGGCAGCACGGGCGGCAACTCCATCGTCAACGGCAACGGCGCGCCCCAGCTGGACGGCGTCACGGTCAACTTCTCGGCCGAAGACATGGCGGCCACGCTCCTGGTCCTGCAGGGCAAGACCCAGGAAGCCCAGTTGTCCACGGCCAAGGAAGGCATCAACACCAACAAGAAAAAGCTGGAAGACCAGAACCAGCGCGCCACCGACAAGATCAACGACTGGATCAAGAAGTGCGAAGAGGCGTCCGCCAAGGAAAAGGCCGGCGGCGTGCTGAACTGGTTCAAGAAGATCGCCGGTGCCATCGCCGCCGCATTCGCGGTGGTGGCAGCCGCTGTCGCCACCGTGGCGACCGGCGGTGCGGCAGCCCCATTGCTGGCCTTGGCGGTGCTCGCCCTGGCCTCGTCTGCGGTCGACATTGCCAGCGAGGTCGACAAGGCCAACGGGGGCAAGGGGTTCGATCACGTCACCCAGTGGATGGACCCGGGCTCGATCATCGGCAAGGGCATGGGTGAACTGGCCAAGGCCTTCGGCGCCAGCGACGAGCAGGCCGCCATCGTGTCCGCCACGTTCGCGGTGGTGGCCACCATCGCCATCATGGCTGCGTCCATCGCCCTCACCGGCGGCGCATCGGCAGTGAGCGACGTGCAAAAGATGATCCTCACGGCGGCCCGCGTCGGCCAGGCGGTGGCAGGCGTCGTCGCCGGTGCGACCACGGCCGCCAAGGGCGGCGTGGACATCGCGGTGGCGCACGACCAGCGCGACGCGACCCTCATCCAGGCCGACAAGAAGAAGATCGACGCCATCATCGCCAAGCTGCAAAAGCAGATGGACGAGGACCGGGACGAAATCAAGAAGGTGCTCGACCAGATGATGGAAGGCATGAACATCGTCAGCAAGATGATCAATTCCGCTGGCGAGAGCCGCGCCCAGATTGCATCGAACCTGTCCGGCAAGGCACAAACCATTTGACGCACCAGGCGCCAAGGAGAATTTCATGAGCATCGACGGCATCCAAAGAGCCCCCACCCTCGCCCCGCTGGGCGACACCGGCCCCACCCAGGCCGCAGGCAAGACCGCCGGGGCCAAGGGCTATTCTGAAATCGACATCGAGGCGCTGCTGGGCGCGAAAGGCGGCCCCGCAGGCGGCCCCGCAGGCGGCGCCAAGAGCGCGGCGGATGCACTCAAGACGCCTGCATCGTCCAGCGACCCGAAGGCCCAGGAAGCGGCGCTGAACAATCTGGGCGGCTTCTCGGACACCCAGGTCACGGCGGACATCTTTGCGTTCATGGCGCTCTTCCAGAAGCTCGCGCAGCAAATGCGCGACACGGCCCGCACGCAGCGCACGACCGACATGCAGGCGCAAGTGTCGTCGCTGCAAAACGCGGCCGAAAAGATGAAGGACGCAGCGGCTGAGCGCCTCACGGCAGCCGTCGTGCAGGGAGCCATGCAAATTGCGGGTGGCGTGATGCAGGTCGGCTTGTCGGCAGCTTCCATTTCCAACACGGTCAAGGGCGCCAAGATGGGTGCAGAAGCCGATGCGATGAGCCCCAAGGCAGCCGTCATGACTGGCGCCAAGGCCGATGCCGCCAAGCTGACGGCCACCGGCCAGGCGCAGGTGAGCTATGCACAGGCCTCAGGCGGCATCACCGCAGGCCTGGGCGGCATCATCGGCGCTTCGTTCACCCACAAGGCCGATCTGCTCGACGCCGACAAGATGAACCTGGAAACCCAGGCCAAGGTCGCCGAGACCGGCGTGCAGCATGCCAACGACATGATGCAGCAGATGATGGACGTGATCCGCGACGTGCGCGAAAAGCTGTCCTCCATCCAGCAGGCGTCCATCGAAACCAACCGCGGCATCGCGCGCAACATCTGATCACCGAGAGGAACCCAGCCGCCATGTCGAACACCGCTTCTCCCTCCGCCGCCGTCCAGTCCATCCTGGACCTCAAGGCCGCACTCGAGTCCCTGCCGTCCAACACACGCCTGTCCACGGCCGACGCCGACGCCATCTACGCACTGGCCTATCAACTGGTCCGGCAAAACCGCTACGAGACCGCCTACCGCTACTTCTCGCTGCTCACGCTGTACAAGCCGACCGACACGGCCTACCTGCAGGGCCTGGCGCTGACCTACCGCATGATGGAGCGCTACGACGAGGCGCTGAACGTGTACTCGTTCCTGGCCACGATCGATCCGGACAACCTGGACCACAACATGGCCATCGTCGAGTGCCTGCTGCTCAAGCGTGAATTCGAGGAAGCCCAGGACACGGTGACCACGCTGCTGCAGTACTGCAAGGAAAACGCGATCACCGGCAAGGTCGGCGACCGTGCCGAAGCCCTGCTGGGCCTGCTGTCGTCCGCCAAGGGGGCCGTGTCTGCTTGACGCCCCGGACATCCGCCTGCTGACCGAGGTCGGGTTCATGGCCTCCGCCCGCGCGGACGTGCAGCGCGCCGAACGAATCTTCGGCGCGCTTTTGCGCGTGCGGCCCGACCGCGCCTTCGGACACATCGGCATGGCCACGGCGTTGCTCAATGCGGGCCGTGCTGGCGATGCAGCCACGCGGCTGTCGGATGCCCGCACCTCGGCCGGCGAAGACACCGACCTGGTGCAGGCCTTTCTTGGCCTGGCCTTGCAGCTCGACGGCCGGGCCGGAGAAGCCATGCGCGTCTTGCGCCCCGTGGCAGCGCGCGGTGACAATGGCAGCACGGCAGACACCACCGAGGGTGTGCGGCTGGCACAGCGCCTGCTGGGCCAACCCGCCGGCATCCCCGGCAGCACGCAGCAGCCCGGTCTTTCCACATCCCCATCCTGACCCTAGGAACCACCATGGACATCGTTGCAAGCCCACTGGTTGCCACCACTTTGCCGGCCCTCTCATCGCCTGCGGTCGCCACCGCGGTGCCCGATGCGTCGGCCACCGCGCGCTTCGCTGCACTAATGCAGGCTCCGCCGGCAGCCCCCACCGCCATGGACAGCGTGGCCGCATCCATGGCGGCGCAACCCGCCGCCGGCAGCACGGCCGCAGCAGTCAAGGGACCGTCGTCGGTGGGCGACCGCATCCTGGCGGGCATGCAGGGGGTGTCGAGCGACTTCCAGTCGGCCTGGAAGTCGGTGTCCGCGTCGCTGGACGCGAACTCGCAGTCCATGGGCATGCAGGACCTGCTCAAGCTGCAGCTGCAGCTGGTGCAGGTGTCCGTGCAGTACGACCTCGTCGGCAAGGCCGTGAGCCGTTCCACCCAGAATTTCGATCAGTTGGTACGCATCCAATGAAGCTGCATTTTTCAACGGGCTCGACGGGCTCCTCATCGCTGGCGCGCTGGCTGCGTGTGTCCCTGGCCTGCGCCCTGCTGGCGCTGGTGGCGGCCTGCGGAGCGCGCGTCGACCTGATGGGGTCCATCCCCGAAGACGAAGCCAACGACGTGCTCTCGGCGCTGCTGAAAGCCGACATTCCCGCCGAGAAGATCGCCGGCAAGGAAGGCATGGTCGGCGTGCGCGTCGATGCCAGCCAGGTGGGCCGCGCACTCGAGATCTTGCGCGAGAACGGCCTGCCGCGCGAACGCTTCGCCGGCATGGGGCAGGTGTTCAAGAAGGAAGGCCTGATCTCCTCGCCGCTGGAAGAGCGTGCGCGCTACATCTACGCGCTGTCGCAGGAGCTGTCCAACACCCTGTCCAAGATCGACGGCGTACTGGCCGCCCGCGTGCACGTGGTGCTGCCCGAGCGCGGCCCCGCGGGCGAAACCGGCGTGCTGTCGACGTCGGCCGTGTTCATCAAGCACCAGGAGGGCTACAACCTGGATGTGATCCAGCCGCAGATCCGCAGGCTGGTGACCAACAGCATTCCGGGCCTCACGGCCGACCGGGTCTCTGTGATCTTCGTGGCCGCGCAGCCCCGCACCAACGGCGTCCGCGCAGAGACTGGCGCCGGCGCAGGCAGCACGGTCTGGGGCATCGCGGTGCCCAGCAGCAGCGCCGGCACGCTGGGCAGCGTGCTGTGGGGCCTGCTGGCGGTGGCGGTGCTGTCCCTGGCGGCGTTGGGCTTTCTGCTGTGGCGCTATGTGCTGCCAGCCCGCAAGGCTGCCGCACGCGGTGATGGCCTGGCACGGGCCGCCTGACCGCACCACCCCACCCGCCTTCACGTTCAGCCCGCCCCTCTCGCATGCCCGCACAGGCCGCTTTCTCCCCCCGTCTTCTGCAGGCACCGCTGCAGGAGTTCAACCTGCTGCCCAGCCGCAGCCTGCACGCCGGCCGCGCGCAGGCCTTGGCGCATGCCGGCATGCCGCCGCAGGGGCCAGCAGCCCTGGCCGCGCCCCCCGCCGTGCAGCGCGCACTGCACCGGCGCTGGTCCGCGCAACTGCTGGCCCAGCTGGGCGACCACGCGCAGCCCGTGCTGGACCTGTCCCACGCGGCGTTGCCGGTGGCGCTGGCCTCACCGGCGTTGCTGGGCCGCGTGGCACGCGATGCAGGGGTGGCGCTGCTGGGCGGCTACCTGCGCCGCACCATCGCCCGCGACGCGGTGCTGTCGGCCCGTGAATCCCTGGGCGCGCCGGCCCTGGACTGGGCCCGCCACGGCGCAGCAGATGTCCATCCCGGCCTGGCAGACCCCGGCCGATGGACCCAGTCCGACCTGGGCGAGGCGGCAGACCTGCTGGGCGCTGGCGTCATCGCCCAGTCCTGGCAGGATGCCCCCGCGCCCCTCAAACTGCGCGCCGACTGGAAGCTGCCCCCCAGGGCGGTCGAAGACACTGCGGTGCGCACCGCCAGCGCCCTGGACCCTCAGGGCGCGCGACAACTTTGCCTTCAACTACTGGCCCGACTGGACCCTGCATGGCTTTCCAACTTCCCCGCGACCCGCTGACCCCCCAGCGCACGCTGCAAGCGCGCATCGCACCGGGCAGCCGCGTGGTGCGCGCCGCCGACGTGGCCGCCTGGACCGACGCGCAAGGCCTGATTGCCGCGGCGCGCGCGCAGGCCGATGCCATCGTGGCGCAGGCGCAGGCCGCCTTCGAAGAAGAGCGCCAGCGGGGCTATGAGGAAGGCGTGGCCGAGGCCCAGCTGGAGCAGGCCGAGAAGATGATCGAGAACGTGAGCCGCACGGTGGACTACTTCTCCAAAGTCGAGACCGACATGGTCGCCCTGGTGATGTCTGCGGTGCGCAAGATCATCGACGGCTACGACGACGCCGACCGCGTGATCATCGTGGTGAAGAACGCACTGTCGGTAGTGCGCAACCAAAAGCAGATGACGCTGCGCCTGCACCCGCAGCAGGTCGACACGGTGCGCGCGCGGGTGAACGACCTGCTGGCCGCGTACCCCGGCGTGGGCTACCTGGACATCGTGGGCGACGGCCGCCTGGGCAAGGAGGCGTGCATCCTGGAAAGCGAGATCGGCTTGGTGGAGGCAAGCATCGACGGGCAGATCGCCGCGCTGCAGGGCGCGTTCCAGAAAGTGCTGGGCAGCCGCATATGACACCCCCCGGCACCACCGGCCACCCGCAGGGCGCCACGCGCTCGGTGCGCCAGTTCGACTACATCGCCGAGATGATGCAGCTGGCGCTGGACGACACGCCGGTGCTGCAGATCAAGGGCCGCGTCACGCAGGTGATCGGCACCATCATCAAGGCCGTGGTGCCCACGGTGAAGGTCGGCGAGGTGTGCGTGCTGCGCAACCCCGGCGAGGATTTCGAGATGAAGGCCGAGGTGGTGGGCTTTGCACGCGACGCCGCGCTGCTCACGCCCATCGGCGACATGTACGGCATCTCTGCCGCGACCGAGGTCATCCCCACCGGCCGCGCGCACATGGTGCCCGTGGGCTTCGGCCTGCTGGGCCGCGTGCTGGACGGCCTGGGCCGGCCCCTGGACGAGGCCGAGCGCGGCCCGCTGGAGGCCACCAAGTTCTACCCCGTCTTCGCGGATGCGCCCGATCCGCTCAAGCGCCGCATCATCAGCGAGCCGATGGAACTGGGCGTTCGGGTGCTCGACTCGGTGCTGACCTGCGGCGAGGGCCAGCGCATGGGCATCTTCGCGGCGGCGGGCGGCGGCAAGTCCACCTTGATGGGCATGCTGGTCAAAGGCGCCGCAGTGGATGTGACCGTGGTGGCGCTGATCGGCGAGCGGGGCCGGGAAGTGCGCGAGTTCCTGGAGCACGAACTGGGCGAGGAAGGCCGGCGCAAGAGCGTGATCGTCTGCGCCACCAGCGACAAGTCTTCCATGGAGCGCGCCAAGGCCGCGTACGTGGCCACCGCCATCGCCGAGTACTTCCGCGACCAGGGCAAGAAGGTGCTGTTCCTCATGGACTCGGTCACGCGTTTTGCCCGGGCGCAGCGCGAGATCGGGCTGGCAGCGGGCGAGCCGCCCACACGGCGCGGCTACCCGCCCAGCGTGTTCGCCACCCTGCCCAAGCTCATGGAGCGCGTGGGCATGAACGACAAGGGATCGATCACCGCGCTGTACACCGTGCTGGTGGAAGGCGACGACATGACCGAGCCGATCGCCGACGAAACCCGCTCCATCCTGGACGGGCACATCGTGCTGTCGCGCAAGCTGGGCGCCGCCAACCACTACCCTGCGGTGGACGTGCTGGCGTCGGCATCGCGCGTGATGAACGCCGTGATCACGCCCGAGCACAAGAAGCTGGCCGGCCGGCTGCGCGAGCTGATGGCCAAGTACGAAGAGGTCGAGCTGCTGGTGAAGATCGGCGAGTACAAGCGCGGCGGCGACCCGACGACGGACGAGGCCATCGACAAGATCGAAGCCATCCGCACGTTCTTGCGGCAGCGCACGGACGAGCACGCCACCATGCAGCAGACGCTGGAACAACTGTCTGCCCTGGTGGGCTCGGGTGTACGCCGATGAGCATCTTCCGCGACCTGCTCGCCATCAAGGCCTTTCGCGAGAACAAGGCCGAGACGGCGGTGCGCGTGCAGCGTGATGCGCTGCGCGAGGCCCGCGAGGCCCGCGAGGCGGCCCAGGCGCTGCTGGAGCGCCTGCTGCGCGAAGGGCTGGCGCACGAAATGCAGCTCTACCGCGACCTGTGCGAACGCATCGTGCGGCTGCGCGAGATCGAAGACGTGCAGTTGGCCGTGGTCGGCCTGCGCCAGCGCGAAGCGCAGCAGCAGGATGCAGTCGTGGCGGCCACCAAGGTGCAGGAGCAGGCCAACGAGAAGCTGGAGACGGCGCGCGCTGCCCACCAGGAGGCCAGCCGGCAGAAATCCAAGTTCGTCGACCTGGCGCGCAACTACGCCGAAGAGCAGATGCGGGAGACCGAGCGCAAGGAAGACCTGGAGATGGAAGAAGCTGCCAGCGTGAAACGCGACCGCGAAGATTGGGAAGCGTACGACCCGGAGGCCGTGGCATGACCCCCCTGCAAGGCGCACCCCGCGGCTGCAAAAGCCGCCCACACACCGAATGCTACATATTTGATAGCTTAAGAAGCACGTCCATCGAGCGGCAGAGGCCATTTTTTATGCCAACACCCATGGCTGCAAAGGTGCTGGCATGAACACCGAACGACCGATTCACCTGGACCTGGGCATGCCGGCGTCGACGGCGTTCGAAGCCCGCACCGGCAATGGCGCGCAGACCGGCGGCGAGCCCCGCGACACCGACACGCTGTCCGACGATGCGAAGGCACTGCGCAGCCTGCTGGAACAGCAGCGTGCGGCGCCCCCCGCTGGCGCGGCGCAGCCGCCCAGCGCCCCGCGCCCCTTCGACCTCTTTGGCGCCGGTGCCGCGGCACTGCCAGGCCAGGTGCCGCAGCAGGCCGTCCAGCCCGCGGGCACCGCAGCGGCAGCCCCCGCCGATGCGCCCCGGGGCATTGGCGAGACCTTGTCGCAGATGGCCCAGCGGCTGCTGGTGGGCGACGGCAGCACCGGCCGGCGCTCGGTGCAGATCCAGTTGGCGGACGACAGCCTGCCGGGCGTGGTGGTCGACATCTTCGAAGACGGTGGCCGCGTCGTGGCGCAGTTCACCTGCATGCAGGAGTCGTCGCGCGAACGCCTGGTGCGCAATGCGCAGTGGCTGGCGGACGGACTGGCCGAGCGCCTGGCCCAGGGCGTGTCCGTGCGGGTGCAGACCGACGACCCGGAAGACCTTTGCCTGGTGGAGGCGCACGCCGGCGGGTGACACCCCACCTGCTGCCTGTATCCCACCGCTTGCACCGCTGACCGAACCACCCATCGACTCGCCTTTTTACCGAGCACCCATGTCCTCCCCCCACGCCACCGCCGCCTTGCAGCCCCTGCGCCTGTCGCGCAACGAGGCCCAGGCCCGCACCACCATTGCCCAGCGCGCCGCGGGGCTGCCGCTGCGCCTGGGCGCGTCCGCCTGGCAGGCCCGCCTTCACCCGGTGGCCGGCTCGGCCGCGCCCTGGCCCGAGCCCGGCTACGTTCTCCGCCTGGAATGGGCCGGTGCCGCCATGGCCTTGCGGCTGCCCGCCGCAGCCATCGAACAGGCCCTGGCCAGCGTGCTGGAAGGTGCCGCGCTGCCCGCCATCCCGTCCACCCTGGCCGATGCCGTGCTGGAAGCCAGCGCGGGCGAGCTGCTCCAGAGCCTGCAGGCCCTGGGCCGTGGCACGCCAGAGCTGCTGGCCTGGGGCCCGGCGCAGCCGGGCGACGTGCAGAACCTGCCGCCCCATGCGTGCGATGTCTATCTGGCCGCTGACGACGGCGTGCAGGCGATTGCCGGCTCGCTGCACCTCGATGGGCTGGGGCTGCTGCTCGTGGCAGGCCTGGTCGGCAAGCGCCCGCCGCAGCCGGGCCCGCTGGACGACAGCCTGCCCGTCACCCTGCGTGCGGAAGTCGGCTTCACCCGCCTGCCCGCCGGCGATGCCGCCACGCTGGCGCTTGGCGACGTGGTGCTGCTGGATGCTTTCTTCGCCACGGCCGACCGTGCGCTGTGGCTGAGCGCCGACGGCCGCCAGGGCGTGCACGTGCAGTGGCCCCTGCCGGCCGATGCCGCCGACGCCACCCAGCCGAGCCGCCTTACCGTCATCCTCCCCTGGACCGAAACCATGCCCGCCACCTCCGACACCCCTTCCACCGACACCGCGGCACTCGACACGGTGCCGGTGCGGCTTTCCTTCGACCTGGGCGATGTGACCCTGACGCTCGCGCAGCTGCGCGCCCTGCAGCCCGGCCAGACACTGGACCTGGGCCACCCGCTGGCAGGTGCCGTGCGCATCCGTGCCAACGGCGCACTGGTGGGCGAAGGCGACCTCGTGGACATCGACGGCCAGATCGGCGTGTCCGTGCGCAGCCTGCACTCTGCCAGCCACTGAGTCCCCGATGAGCAATTTCGATCCGATCACGCTGGCGGTACTGCTGGCCCTGATGGCGCTGATGCCCACGCTGGTGGTGGTGAGCACGAGCTTCCTCAAGATCGCCGTGGTGATGTCGCTGCTGCGCAATGCCATCGGGGTGCAGCAGATGCCCCCCAACCTGGCGCTGTACGGCATGGCGCTGATCCTGTCGGCCTATGTCATGGCGCCGGTGGGCATGCACATGTTCGATCGGCTCACCGAACGCCCCGACACGCTCAAGAGCGTGCCCACCCTGGTCGGCGCGGTGCGCGACGGGGCGGAGCCGCTGCGCGAATTCATGCTCAAGAACAGCCGGGCCGAGCAGCGCGACTTTTTTGTGCGCACTGCGCAGCGCATGTGGGGCCCCAAGCTGTCGGAAGGCATCACGCAGCGCGACTTCATCGTGCTGATGCCGGCCTTCGTGGTGTCGGAGCTCACGGCGGCGTTCCAGATAGGGTTTTTGCTCTATCTGCCGTTCGTGGTGATCGACCTGATCGTCTCCAACATCCTTTTGGCGATGGGGATGATGATGGTCTCGCCCGTGACCATCTCCCTGCCGCTCAAGCTCTTCCTGTTCGTGATGGTGGACGGCTGGTCGCGGCTGATCCAGGGCCTGGTCCTCACCTATGCATGAACACACTCCCCTGTTGGCGCTGACGGCAGCAACACCACGCGCGGCACACCCTACCTTGGACCACTGACATGCAATCCGTCGACGTCGTTTCGTTCTTCACCCAGGCGCTGTACCTGGTGCTCTGGCTGTCCCTGCCACCCATCGTCGTGGGCTCGGTCGTGGGTACCTTGTTCTCGCTGTTCCAGGCGCTCACGCAGATCCAGGAGCAGACGCTGTCCTTCGGCGTGAAGCTGATCGCCGTGTCCGTGACCATTTTGCTGACGGCCCGCTGGGTCGGCGGCGAAATGTTCAATTTCACGGTGCAGATCTTCGACTCCATCCCGTCGCTGGGCCGCTGAGCCCCGCACGGACAGCAACGCCCTCAGCCCGCACACGCACAGGACGGAACCGCATGGACCTGCCGGTTACTTACCAGGAAGCCAAGACGTTCATCGGAACGCTGGCCCTGACACAACCGCGCATCCTGGCCATGTTCATCGTCCTGCCGCTTTTCAACACCCAGTTGGTGCCGGGCCTGCTGCGCATTTCCGTGGCCGTGTCGCTGGGCATCGTCATGGTGCCCGCGCTGTCCGGGCAGATCGCGGTGGCCGAACTGCACGCGGCGCAGTTGCTGCTGTTGATCATGAAGGAAGCGTTCATCGGCTTCGTCATCGGCTACATCGCCGCCATCCCGTTCTGGATCTTCGAAGCCGTCGGGTTCCTGGTGGACAACCAGCGCGGGGCCAGCATCGCGTCCACGCTCAACCCGCTGACGGGCAACGACTCGTCGCCGCTGGGCATCCTGTTCAACCAGGCGTTCATCGTGTTCTTTCTCATCACGGGGGGCTTCACGCTGCTGCTGGGCGTGCTGTACGACAGCTTCGGCCTGTGGAGCGTGACCCAGTGGGCGCCCACGCTGCGGCCTGAATCGATCCCCCTGCTACTCGATCAGCTCGACCGCCTGGTGCGCATGGCCATGCTGCTGGCGGCGCCGGTGCTGGTGGCGATGTTCCTCGCCGAGATCGGCCTGGCGCTCGTGAGCCGCTTTGCGCCGCAGCTGCAGGTGTTCTTCATGGCCATGCCCATCAAGAGCGCGCTGGCGATGCTGGTGCTGCTGCTTTATGGGGCGTCGCTCTTCGAGTACGGCGCGGAGCAGGTCGAGTCCATGGGCCACATCCTGCCTTTCCTGCGCGAGCAGTGGGCGGCGCCGTCCGGCGGCTGAGGAGCACCATGAGCGAAAAGACCGAACAACCCACCTCCAAGCGCCTGCGCGATTCGCGGCAAAAGGGCGATGTCGCGTACAGCAAGGACTTCACACAGACCTTTCTGATCCTGGCCATCTTCGGCTACCTGCTCGCCAGTGCCGGGCACATGGTCGAGGTGATGGGCCAGATGATCCTGCTGCCCACCACGCTGCTCAAGCTGGGCTTCAACGAAGCGGCCAACACCCTGGTGGAAGAACTGCTGCGGGAAGCTGCGTGGCTCACCCTCCCCATCATCGGCATCGTGCTGGGCGCCGGTGTGTTTGCCGATGCGCTGCAGGTGGGCGTGCTGTTCGCCTTCGAGAAACTCAAGCCGTCCGCCAAGAAGCTCAACGTCCTGGACAACCTCAAGAACATCTTCTCCAAGAAGAATCTCATGGAGTTCTTGAAGTCGATCCTCAAGATCGCGTTCCTGTCCACCCTGCTGACGCTGCTGATCAAGGACGCGCTGCCGATCATGACGAGCATTCCGCAGGCCGGCCTGCCGGGCCTGGGGCAGGTGGTGGCCGCGCTCCTCAAGACCATGCTCATCCACATCGGCCTGGCCTATGGCGCCATTGCGCTGGCCGACTTCGCCTGGCAGCGGTACCAGTACCGCAAGGGGCTGATGATGTCCAAGGACGAGATCAAGCAGGAATACAAGGAGATGGAGGGCGACCCCCACATCAAGCACCAGCGCAAGCACCTGCACCAGGAGATGATGCAGCACGGCGCCGTGGAAAGCTCCCGCAAGGCCACCGTGGTGGTCACCAACCCCACCCACCTGGCCGTGGCCCTGCGCTACGACGCCGAAGAAACGCCGCTGCCCGTGGTGCTGGCCAAGGGCGAAGGCGCGCTGGCCGAACGCATGATGCAGGCAGCCCGCGAAGCCGGTGTGCCGGTGATGCAGAACATTCCGCTGGCCCGCGCCCTCACCGAACATGCCGAAGCCGGCCAGTACATCCCTTCCGAGCTGGTGGAGCCCGTGGCGGAACTGCTGCGCCTGCTGCAACAGATGAATGCCGATCCGGGCCTGTCCTGAACGTCGCTCCCGATCCCGAAACACCATGAAATCATCCGCCCCCGCAGACCCCACTTCCGCCCGCCTGCTGCAGGCCTACGCCAGCCAGCACGGCCTGGTGGCACCGGGCGCCGCCAGCAGTGCCCCCGTCGACATGACCGTGGACGGCATCTACCGCATCCGCCTGCGCGCACTGCCCCAGGGTGGTGTGGCAGTGAGCGCGCGCCTGCGCACCTTGCCGGAGCCCGGCCCGGCCCGTGACGACATGCTGCTGGGCGTTGCGCGCCTGGCCTGCGGCACCATGAAGGACCATGCCAGCGGCTGCGTGGTCGATGAGCGCGCGCGCGCCATCTGGCTGCAGCAGACGGCGCCTGCAGCCTCCGGCCAGGATATCGACGACGCCGTGGGCGGGTTTGTGAATGCCCTGGCGTTCTGGTCCAAGGCCATCGCCACCGTCTGATTGATCCCCCGGTCCCTGCGCACGATCCGAACCCTATGCACGCCACTCCACGCTCCTTCTTCCCACGCATGCCGGCCGCTGGCCCGCTGGGCTCCGCCATCGCCCTGGCATGCGCGCTGCTGCTGGGCGCTGCGCCCGCGCAGGCCGGCACGCCGCCGTGGGCCAACGCGCCCTACAGCTACTACGCAGACAACGCGCCCATCGCCAACGTGCTGCGGGACTTTGCGAGCAGCTTCAGCCTGTCGCTCGAACTCTCGCCGCTGGTGGAGGGCAAGGTCAACGGCCGATTCAACGCCCAGAACCCGACCGAGTTCATGGACCGGATGGCCAGCGTCTACGGGCTGACCTGGTTCACCCACGCCGGCACGCTGTTCGTGAGCCGCACCACCGAAATGAGCACCCGCAGCATCACTGGCGGCGGCAGCGGCATCGCCACGGTCCGCCAGGCGCTGACCAGCCTGGGCGTGCTGGACACACGCTTCGGATGGGGTGAATTGCCCGAGCAGGGGGTGGCGCTGGTCTCCGGCCCGCCCGCCTACGTGGCCTTGATCGAGCGCACGATGGCCTCGTTGCCGCTGATGGCGGGCGGGCAGCAGGTGGCCGTGTTCCGCCTGAAACACGCGTCGGTGGACGACCGGACCATTCTCTACCGCGACCGGCAGATCACGACGCCGGGGCTTGCGCAGGTGCTGCGCAACCTCATCAGCGGCAGTGCTGGCACTGCCGGGGTGAACAACGCCCTGCTGTCGTCGGTGGCAGGACAGTCCGGCAACATGGCAGGGATGCCGGTGGCGGCCAACACCGCCGGCATCTCCTTCGACCCTGCAAGCTCCGGCATGCAGACCGGGCCTGCGGCCTCGGCGAATGGAACGGCGTCAGGCACGGGCGCGACCAACGCCCAGGGGTCTGGCTCGGGCCCGGCCGCAGGTGTGGGCGGGCGCGGGGGCTCTTCCGGGGCGGCGAGCGTGTCGTCCACCCGGCGGCTGGCGCCCTCCATTCAGGCGGATTCGCGCCTCAACGCCATCATCGTGCAGGACACGCCCGAGCGCATACCGCTGTACAAGGCGCTGATCGATCAGCTCGATATCCCCACGCCGCTGATCGAGATCGAGGCGATGATCATCGACATCAACTCCAGCCGCCTGGACGAGCTGGGCATCTCCTGGAGCGGCCGCCGCGGTGGCAGCGTGGGAGGCTTCGGCAACATGACCCGGGTCGACGATGGCAACGACCTGGTGCTGGGCGCCCTGCAGCGTGGCGCCAGCGTGGACCCCACCAGCCTCGTCGTCAGCTCGGGCAACTTCCTGATGAGCCGCATCCGCGCGCTGGAGGGCACCGGAGAGGCATCCATCCAGTCGCGTCCGTCCATCCTCACCATCGACAACATCGGGGCACTGCTGGACCTGTCCGAGACCTTCTACATCCGCAGCATCGGTGAACGCGTGGCCACCATCACGCCGATCACGGCCGGCACGACCTTGCGGGTGACGCCGCACTTCGTTCAGCGCGATGAGGGGCCCGTCATCCAGCTGGACGTGGACATCGAGGACGGGCAGATCCAGGAAACGACGGTCGACACCATTCCTACCGTTCGGCGCAGCGTGGTGAGCACCCAGGCCATCGTCGGCGAAGGGCAGACCCTGGTCATCGGCGGCTACAAAAGCACGCAGCGGACCAACGAGTTGAACAAGGTGCCTGGCCTGGGCGCCGTGCCCGTCGTGGGCCTGTTTTTCTCCAACCGCGTCAACAACGTCCAGTCGCGTGAACGCGTGTTCATGATCAAGCCCCGGCTGGTATCGCTGCCCTCCAACGTGGTATCGGCGGCGGATGCGCTGCGCACCGGCCCTGCGGTGGCCATGCCCCCGCTGAATGTGCCGCAGCCCGCACCGGTGGCCCCGGCATACTTGCCGCCGATGACCGGGAATCCCGCCACGCAGCAGTAGAGCGGCGCAACAAGGCCGGGGATCCTCGGCAACTGGGGGAGAGGGGTGCCATGCCCCGCGCTCTGCCCCACCCTCCGCAAGGCGTGGGCAGCTCAAGGCCCTGGAGGGCGCGGCGGGGTCGGTTTGTTCGAAGCGCGAGGACCCGGGTCGTGCGGCGTCCGGGCTGGGGTCTCCGCTGGCTGGGCGGCACGCAGTGCGGGCTGCACGCCAGCCTCTCCTTCACCGCGCACGCGCCAGTGTCAGAACTCGAATTCCACGCCGCGGGCCAGAAGCTTTGCGCGCAAGGCGCTGCGGGCTCGCGACAGACGGCTGCGCACGGTGCCGACAGGCACGGTCAGCAACGCTGCGGCGTCTTCATAGGACAGCTCATCGACCGCCACCATCAGGAGGATGTCCCGCATGCTCTCCGGAAGCTCGGCCATCGCCTCTTCCAGAAAACGCAGGTGCTGTGCCTGTTCCACGGCCTGCGCAGGCGTGAGGTGCTCGCTCGCCATCTCTGACAGCTCAGACTCGTCGGTGAACTCGTAGCGCCGATGGGGGGCCCGTGACAGGTGATTGCGCACCAGATTCATGGCAATGCCGTACAGCCAGGTGGACAGTTCTGACTGGCCCTTGAACGTCTCGTAAGAGCGCACAGCCTCCATGAATGCCTGCTGTGCCAGGTCTTCCGCATCGGTGGAGTTGCCGATGTTCTTGATGATGAAGCGGTGCAGGCGCACGCCATGGGCTTGCACCAGCGTGCGAAACAGGGCGTCGCGCTCGACCACTTCGTGCTCGCGCAAATCGCGCACTGGCTCCGGGGTGTCGGCCGCGGCGTAGGCAGCCGACAAGCTCTCTGATTCACTATCGTGTCCGGGCATCGCCAGGGGCGGATATTCCGGGTGTGCACACTCAGCTGGATGGGCTCCAGAATTGGTAATAAGTGTTACAAAATGGGCGTGCACCGGGGGATTTTCACAGAGGAATTCCCACCTGTACAGCAAGAAGTGTGCGCTGCGTGTTTATGCGGATGGCGCCGCCATCAGTTTGCGTGTGGACGGGAAAGCTGCAGGGCTTGCAGCTCGTCACGCAGCCAATCGCGCGCAGTTTGCAGGGCCACCGGCGAGCGCCCTTCGCGCGCCGCAAGGTCAAACCGCTGTTGCATGGCGGCATCGATAGATTCGCGTTGCTGTGGCGTCACAGCGTCCTCCGAAATCCCGCTGGACCGGCAGGCTTCTTTGAACCCCGCCGAGTGCCCCACCGCACTCACCGTGAGCTGGGTCAGAAAATCCACGCCCTGCATCGTCTGACGGCTAGTCTGCGCCATGTCGATGGCCTGCATCACGGTGCGTGACGACAGCGGTTTGCCCGGAGCGGGGCCCAACCCCAGCTCGCGCACGACCGACGCCTGAATGCCCTGCGAAAAGCTCTGGCCTAGCGCCCCCACGAAGGCGGACGTGGAATCTGCTCCGGGCTCGATCCAGGCCACGGACCGCTGGGACGGCGTGGTCCCGGTGCCCAGCACTTTCCACTGCGCGCCGTCCCGGCTGACGTGCACCCAGTCCCCTTCCTGCGCGGCTTGCTGGAACGCGTCCAGCGAAGGGCGGGCAATGGCATCTGCAGGAGAGAGGCGGTTGGAAACGTTCACACGAAACAGGCTATTGAGGGGGTTCGTCGCTAGTTTAGTAACAAGGACTTCGTTGCGGTTCCACTGGTTTGCAAACGATTGTCAGCAGACATCAGGCCGGATTTTGGCAATGGTGTGTCTGCGGGACGCTGATGCGGATCAGTGTAGCGCGATCATTGTTCGCAATACTGGAACATTCAGTTCGCGACTGGGTGGTTTTTCTCTGGACACCACCGGCGTACAGTTCAACCCATCGATGAGCCGAACCCGCAAGGCGACTCACCGAACCCGGTTCAAGAATGGTTTTTGTACCGGCTTTATTGAGACGCTTTTNCCGCAAGGCGACTCACCGAACCCGGTTCAAGAATGGTTTTTGTACCGGCTTTATTGAGACGCTTTTAACTTCAAGGACTTTCATCATGAACAAGACCGCACGCTTCCTCTCCATCGCCGCTGTGTCCGCTTTCGCTGCCTTCGGCGCCCACGCCGACGAAGCCGATGCTTCGCAATTCGCCACCCAATTCGAAACGAACCGCACCCGCGCTGAAGTGGCTGCCGAAGCCTCCACCGTTGCCCAGACCCGCAGCATCGAGCCTGCTGGTTCGCGCGTCGTGACCTACAAGTCCACGGCCGACCGCGCTGCNGAAGTGGCTGCCGAAGCCTCCACCGTTGCCCAGACCCGCAGCATCGAGCCTGCTGGTTCGCGCGTCGTGACCTACAAGTCCACGGCCGACCGCGCTGCCGTGCGTGCCCAGGCTGCTGAAGCCGTGCGTGCTGGCACGATTCCTTCGGGCGAAATCAGCGCGATGTAAGCAACAGCGATCGGGGGGCATCATTGTTTGCCACCCGATCGTGGCGATGCCTTTGGGTGACGCCGCTGCGCAGGGTGGTTTGAAACAGCCCTCCGTTGCACAAAAAAGCGGGCTCCATCAAGGAGCCCGTTGTCGTTGGCGAGCAGTACATCTCGCCTGACCTTCAAGCTTGGTTGCCCGCTATCGATGGACACCGCTGGCGGCGCACCAGCATCAGTTGGCAAGTGCTCCAAGTCCAGAGAAGGCAGGCCGCACAGGGCCGACGTTCAGCCGAAATGTTCGGCTGGCTAGATGGTTCACTCGACGACGGACAGAGTTGCCGAACTGGTCATCCGTCGGTCCATGAAAAAACCCGGCAAAGCCGGGTTTTTCTTGAAGGGTTGCCGATACAGCAACTCCGACGTCGCCTTACTTCTTTTGGCGAAACTTGCGCAGGGCTGCAAACTGGGCAGCCAGCACCGCCAGTTCGGACTGTGCCTTGGCCAGGTCGATTTCGCTCTTGGCGTTTTTCAGCGCTTCTTCGGCCGAGGCCTTGGCAGCGTTGGCCTTCTCGTCGTCCAGGTCCTTGCCGCGGATGGCGGTGTCGGACAGCACGGTCACGCGGTTGGGCTGCACTTCCAGAATGCCACCGGCGACGAACACGAATTCTTCGCGGCCGTCGGCCATTTCGATGCGCACCGAGCCCGGCTTGATCCGGGTGATCAGCGGGGTGTGGCGGGGAAAGATGCCCAGTTCGCCGGCTTCGCCAGGCAGCGCGACAAAGCGTGCTTCACCGGAGAAGATGGACTCTTCGGCACTGACCACATCAACGTGGATGGTGTTCATCATTGCTCCTAGGAAAAGGGGATGGGTTGCTTGACTGCAGTGGACGGCCGGGCAGCGCGGTGGCGCTGCTCAGCCACCGGGCAATCAGGCCACCTTCTTGGCCTTTTCGAAGGCTTCGTCGATGGTGCCGACCATGTAGAACGCCTGTTCTGGCAGGTGGTCGCATTCGCCGTTCACGATCATCTTGAAACCACGGATGGTTTCAGCCAGGGGAACGTACTTGCCTGGCGAGCCCGTGAACACTTCGGCCACGTGGAAAGGCTGTGACAGGAAACGCTGGATCTTGCGAGCGCGGGCCACGGCCAGCTTGTCGTCGGGAGCCAGTTCGTCCATGCCCAGAATGGCGATGATGTCGCGCAGTTCCTTGTAGCGCTGCAGCGTGCCTTGCACCGCACGGGCCGTGGCGTAGTGGTCTTCGCCCACGACGTTCGGGTCCAGCTGGCGGCTGGTGGAGTCCAGCGGGTCCACGGCGGGGTAGATACCCAGCGAAGCGATGTCACGGGACAGCACCACGGTGGAGTCCAAGTGAGCGAACGTGGTGGCGGGCGATGGGTCGGTCAAGTCATCGGCTGGCACGTAAACGGCCTGGATGGACGTGATCGAACCGACCTTGGTCGAGGTGATGCGCTCTTGCAGGCGACCCATTTCCTCGGCCAGCGTAGGCTGGTAGCCCACGGCGGAAGGCATGCGGCCCAGCAGGGCGGACACTTCGGTACCGGCCAGCGTGTAGCGGTAGATGTTGTCCACGAAGAACAGAACGTCACGGCCTTCGTCACGGAACGATTCCGCGATGGTCAGGCCGGTCAGCGCCACGCGCAGACGGTTGCCTGGGGGCTCGTTCATCTGGCCGTACACCATGGCGACCTTGGACTCTTCGAGCTTCTCCAGGTTCACCACGCCGGAATCGGCCATTTCATGGTAGAAGTCGTTCCCTTCGCGGGTACGCTCGCCCACACCAGCGAACACCGACAGCCCCGAGTGGGCCTTGGCGATGTTGTTGATGAGTTCCATCATGTTCACGGTCTTGCCCACGCCGGCGCCGCCGAACAGGCCCACCTTGCCGCCCTTGGCGAACGGGCACACCAGGTCGATCACCTTGATGCCGGTTTCCAGCAGCTCTTGCGAAGGCGACAGTTCGTCGTACGCAGGGGCCTTGCGGTGGATGGATGCGGTCAGCTCCTGGCTCACCGGACCACGTTCGTCGATGGGGTTGCCCAGCACGTCCATGATGCGGCCCAGCGTGGCCTTGCCCACTGGGACGGTGATGGCGTTGGCGGTGTTGCTGACCATCAGGCCGCGACGCAGGCCGTCCGACGAGCCGAGGGCAATGGTACGCACCACGCCGTCGCCCAGCTGCTGCTGCACTTCCAGCGTCAGGGCCGAGCCCTCGAGCTTGAGTGCGTCATACACCTTGGGCATCTGGTCGCGCGGGAACTCAACGTCCACCACAGCGCCGATACATTGAACAATCTTGCCTTGCACTTGAGCCATTTTTCGCTCCAATTTAGATGTTGGTTGAGCTGCTTACACAGCAGCGGCGCCAGCCACGATTTCCGAAAGTTCTTTCGTGATCGCTGCCTGGCGCGTCTTGTTGTAGACCAGCTTCAACTCGCCAATGACGCTGCCGGCGTTGTCGGTGGCGGCCTTCATGGCCACCATGCGTGCCGACTGCTCGGACGCCATGTTTTCCGCAACGGCCTGGTAGATCAGGGATTCGACATAGCGGACCAGCAGATCGTCGATCACGGTCTGGGCATCGGGTTCGTAGATGTAGTCCCAGCCATGTTCGGTCTTCTCGGCCTGCATCTGCTCGGACGACAGCGGCAGCAACTGCTCCACCACCGATTCCTGACGCATGGTGTTGATGAACTTGGTGTAGCTCAGGTACACCGCGTTGATCTTGCCTTCTGCATAGGCGTCGAGCAGCACCTTGACGGGGCCGATCAGCTTGTCCAGATGCGGCGTATCGCCCAGGCCCGTTACATGCGACACCACCTTGGCGCCGACGCGGTTCAGGAAACCCAGGCCCTTGTTGCCAATGGCCACCGCCTCCGTCGACACACCCGCGCCTTGCAACTCACGCAGCTTGGTCGTCACGGCACGCAACACGTTGGTGTTCATGCCGCCGCACAGGCCCTTGTCCGTGGTCACCACGATCACGCCAGCCACCTTGGCATCGTTCACTTTCATGAACGCGTGCACGTATTCGGGGTTGGCGTGGCCGAGGTTGGCTGCAATGTTGCGGATCTTTTCGCTGTAAGGGCGGGCAGCCCGCATCCGTTCCTGCGCCTTGCGCATTTTGGATGCAGCCACCATTTCCATGGCCTTGGTGATCTTCTTGGTGTTTTCCACCGATTTGATCTTGCCGCGTATTTCCTTGCCTGCTGCCATGATCGCTCCTCGTCCGGTTTAAGCGAACGACTTCTTGAACGCTGCGACTGCGGCGGTCAATTCGGCTTCTGCATCCTTGTCCATGGCCTTGGCCTGTTCCAGCTTGGCCAGCAGTGCGGCGTGGCTGGTCTTCAGGAACTGGTGCAGACCGTGTTCGAAGTCGAGAACCTTCTTGACGTCGATATCGTCCATGAAGCCCTTGTTCACAGCGAACAGCGTGGCACCCATCAGCGAGATGGGCAGCGGGCTGTACTGTGCCTGCTTGAGCAGTTCGGTCACGCGGGCACCGCGGTCCAGCTGCTTGCGGGTGGCTTCGTCCAGGTCGGAAGCGAACTGCGCGAACGCAGCCAGTTCACGGTACTGGGCCAGGTCGGTACGGATACCGCCGGACAGGTTCTTCACCAGCTTGGTCTGGGCGGCACCACCGACGCGCGACACCGAGATACCGGCGTTGATGGCGGGGCGGATACCGGCGTTGAACAGGCTGGTTTCCAGGAAGATCTGGCCGTCCGTGATCGAGATCACGTTGGTCGGAACGAAGGCGGACACGTCGCCGGCTTGCGTTTCGATGATAGGCAGTGCGGTCAGCGAACCGGTCTTGCCCTTGACTTCACCCTTGGTGAAGGCTTCGACGTAGTCGGCGTTCACACGGGCTGCGCGCTCGAGCAGGCGGCTGTGGAGATAGAACACGTCGCCAGGGTAGGCTTCGCGGCCTGGTGGGCGGCGCAGCAGCAGCGAAACCTGGCGGTAGGCCACGGCTTGCTTGGACAGATCGTCATAAACGATCAGGGCGTCCTGGCCGCGGTCGCGGAAGTATTCGCCCATCGTGCAGCCCGAGTAGGCCGACACGTACTGCATGGCTGCCGATTCGGAGGCCGATGCGGCCACCACGATCGTGTAGTCCATGGCACCGGCTTGTTCCAGCGCGCGCACCACGTTCTTGATCGACGAAGCCTTCTGGCCGATGGCGACGTAGATACACGTCACGCCCTGGCCCTTCTGGGCGATGATGGCGTCGATGGCGACAGCGGTCTTGCCGGTCTGGCGGTCACCGATGATCAGCTCGCGCTGGCCACGGCCCACGGGCACCATGGAGTCGATGGACTTCAGGCCGGTCTGCAGGGGTTGGTCCACCGATTTACGGGCGATCACGCCCGGAGCGACCTTTTCGATCACGTCGGTGAGCTTGGCATTGATGGGACCCTTGCCGTCGATCGGCTGGCCCAGGGCGTTCACCACGCGGCCGACCAGCTCGGGGCCGACCGGCACTTCCAGAATGCGGCCCGTGCACTTGACGGTGTCGCCTTCGGAGATGTGTTCGTACTCACCCAGAATCACGGCGCCGACGGAGTCGCGCTCGAGGTTCAGGGCCAGGCCGTAGGAGGGCTGGCCGTCCTTGGTGGCAGGGAACTCGAGCATTTCACCGGCCATGACTTCCGACAGGCCGTGAACGCGCACGATACCGTCGGACACGGACACCACGGTACCCTGATTGCGGATATCGGTGCTGGCGGCCAGACCTTCGATGCGGCTCTTGATGAGTTCAGAAATTTCTGCGGGATTGAGTTGCATGACTCTTTCCTTCTTTCTTTGGTTCGCTGTCCTCGCCGCGCGTTACGCGGTGAGGGCCGCTTTCATTTGTTCAAGACGGGCCTTGACCGAAGTGTCCAGCACCTCGTCACCCACCACTACGCGAATGCCACCGATCAGGGACTGGTCCAGCTGAGCAGTGAGGTTGAGCTTGCGGCCAAAGCGCTTTTCGAGCGCCGAGCCGACCTCAGCCAGTGCTGCAGCGTCCATCGGGAAAGCGCTGTGCACCACAGCATCCGAAGATCCGCTGCGGCCATTCACGAGGGTACGAAACTGTGCAGCGACTTCCGGCAGCGCGGCGAGGCGCCCGTTGTCGATGATCGTGCGCAGGAAGTTCTTGGCCGTGTCAGGCAGTGCCGAACGCGCAACACCCGTGAAGACGGCAAACACCTGGTCTGCCGTCACCTTAGGGTTGTCCGCCAGCAGACGCAACTGGGGGTTGGCGGCAATGGCCGCCAGTTCATCGACCCAGTCAGCGGTGCTGGCCAGGTCCATGCCCGCACCCGCGGTAGCGGCCTTGAACAGGGCTTCGGCGTAAGGGCGGGCAATGGTGGCGAGTTCAGCCATGTGTGTCCCCTTACAGCTCGGTCTTCAGGCGGTTGAGCAGGTCGGCGTGAACGCCGGCATTGACTTCCTTGCGGAGAATCTGCTCTGCACCTTTGACGGCCAGCGCGGCGACCTGCTCACGCAGGGCTTCGCGGGCTTGCACCGTTTGCTGTTCGGCTTCGGCACGGGCGGAAGCAACGATCTTGTTGCCTTCTTCCGTGGCGCGTGCCTTGGCTTCTTCGATGATGGCCTGGGCACGTCGGTCGGCGTCCGCAAGACGCGAGGCCGTTTCGTTGCGTGCCTGTGACAGTTCCTTCTCGACGCGCTGGTTGGCAGCGGTCAGTTCGGACTTGGCACGGTCGGCAGCAGCGAGGCCTTCGGCGATTTTCTGGGCTCGTTCATCCAACGCCTTCGCGATCGGGGGCCACACGAATTTCATCGTGAACCACACCAGGATCAGGAAGACGATGGCCTGAATGAACAGGGTCGCGTTGATACTCACGGCAACACCTTTCTAGAGTGGCGTTGAACGGGAATTACTTGGGCAGGTTGGCCAAGAACGTGGAAGCGAAGGGGTTGGCGAAAGCGAACAGCAGAGCGATAGCAACACCGATCAGGAACGCAGCGTCGATCAGACCGGCCAAGATGAACATCTTGGTTTGCAGTTCGTTGATCAGCTCAGGCTGACGTGCCGACGATTCGAGGAACTTGCCGCCCATCAGCGCGATGCCGATGGAAGCGCCGATAGCGCCGAGGCCAACGATCAGACCACAAGCCAGAGCGACGAGACCGAGAATGTTTTCCATGATGACTCCTGAGTTAAAAAAGAAAAGTTGAAAAGGAAAGAGAAACGAAAAGGGAACCGTTAGTGCGCGTTGTGCGCCTGACCGAGGTAGATCAGCGCAAGCATCATGAAGATGAAGGCTTGCAGCGAAATCACCAGAATGTGGAACAGCGTCCAGATGGTGCCAGCGATGACGTGGCCCACAGGCAGCAGCACACCCGACAGCGACAGTGCAGCTGCGCCACCCATGAGGGCGATCAGCATGAACACCAGTTCACCGGCGTACATGTTGCCGAACAACCGCATGCCATGCGATACGGTGTTGGCCACATATTCAATGATCTGCATCAGCAGATTGACCACGCCCAGGATGAGGGCGAAGATGGGATTCTTGCTGGTGCCGAAGGGTGCCGACACGAGTTCGTGCGCCCAGCCGCCGGCGCCCTTGATCTTCACGCTGTACCAAAAGCGCAGGATCAGGATGGCGAATGCCAGGCCCAGGGTGGTGGACAGGTCGGCCGTGGGCACGACGCGCAGGTAGGCGTGGTGCGGGTCATGGCCGGCGGCGCCGTAGATCTGGGCCCAGATGGCGGGCAGCAGGTCCACGGGCAGCATGTCCATGAAGTTCATCAGGAAGATCCAGACGAACACCGTCAGGCCCAGGGGGGCGATGAACTTGCGGCTTTCGGCGTTGTGGATGTTGGCCTTGGCCTGGTTGTCCACCATCTCGACCAGCATTTCCACCGCCGCCTGGAAACGGCCGGGCACGCCGGAAGTTGCCTTACGGGCAGCTGACCACAGGATCAAAAGCGTGAGGGCACCCAGAACCAAACCCACGATGATGGAGTCGTAGTTGATGACCGTGAAGTCGACGATCTTGGTCTGGTTGACGTTTTGAAGATGCTGCAGGTGGTGAACGATGTATTCACTTGCAGTCGGAGCGTGCGCTTCTGCGGCCATCGGACAACTCTCTTGTAACTATCAATCGGTTTTTCGAACACCGGGCCGCACCATCAGTGCCACCCAGTACGTTTTCATTGTGATCACTATGCCTACCAGCAAAGCGATCCAGCTCAAGCCCGGCACGAGCCGGGGCGCCGCTGCGAGCAGCAGCACCGTCAACACAATCTTGGCAATTTCCCAGCCGAAGAATCCCACCATGGCTGCACGCGGATTGGCAGACGCCTTGTGGCGCAGCACCCCCCGTGCAAACAAGGCCGCCGGCAAGACCACCGCCAGAGCGCCGTACGCTGCAGACCAGCCCACCGACACCCTGCCCGTCAGAACCCATGCCCCGAGGGCCACCAGCATTCCAACCACCGCCTGGCCCAGCACTACCTTCCACACCGAGATGGGAAGGTGGCGACTGCGCCACTGTTCGGCCTCTTGGGCAGTCAGGGGCTTGAAGTCGGATTCATCAGCCTCAGTTTCCGTCTCAGGAGCGATTGTTTTCATTGTTGAATGACGCCCGCGTTACAGACCGAAACTTTCACAAAGCCTCTAATTATAAGTAAAAACCCATGTAGGTCAGCAAAGACCCGCAATCGTGCGCCGAAAACTGTGCACTTGCATGCTTCGGTGTGCGACGGCGCGACAGTTCCCGTGCACCCGGCGGGTGCAGGCACGCACCGCGTCGGCGCACATCTGCAGGCTCTCGGCCTGGCACGCTCACCACTTTGGCGCACAATGGACAAGGCTTTCCCGCTATAGAAACCGAAGCACTGCTCACCATGACCTCTTCCTCCCAGCCGCCAGCGAACGGCCACGACACCCCTAAGCCTAACGACTCGCGCAAGGACTCCTTGATCGAGTACCCCTCGAGCTTCCCGATCAAGGTCATGGGCGCCAAGGTGGACGGCTTCGTGCACGCCGTCACCGAACTGGCCCGCCAGTTCGACCCGACCTTCGACGCCGCCACCATTGAACTGCGCGACAGCCGGGCCGGCAATTACCTCGGAATAACCATCACCATCACCGCCACCAGCCGCGAACAGCTGGACGGCCTGTACACCGCACTGTCTTCGCACCCGCTGGTGAAGATCGTTCTCTGAGCGGCCGCGGCGCATGAGCATCGAGATCCGCACGCTGGGCCGGGTGGACTACGCCGCCACCGTGCAGGCCATGCAGGACTACACCGCCACGCGCGCGGACGGCAGCCCGGATGCGCTCTGGCTCTGCGAGCACGCCCCCGTGTACACCCAGGGCATCGCGGGCAAGAGCGACCACCTGCTGCAGCCCGGCGAGATTCCGGTGGTGCCGACCAACCGGGGCGGCCAGGTCACCTTCCATGGCCCCGGGCAGGTCGTGGCCTACCCGCTGGTCGACCTGCGACGGGCCGGCTATTTCGTCAAGGAGTATGTCTACCGGGTCGAAGAAGCGGTGATCCGCACACTGGCGCATTTCGGCGTGACGGGCCACCGCGTGGCCGGGGCACCGGGCATCTACATTCGCCTTGCCGACCCGCACAGCCACGCGATGCTGCCTCAGCGCCCGCAAAAGCGCGCCGTGGATGGCGCGCCGCCGGAGCCCGACTTCGACGGCCTGGGAAAGATCGCCGCGCTGGGCATCAAGGTGAGCCGGCACTGCACCTACCACGGCGTCGCGCTCAACGTGGCGATGGACCTGGAACCCTTCGGCCGCATCAACCCTTGCGGTTACGCAGGATTGCAAACGGTGGACCTTTCTACAATCGGGGTCCACACCACCTGGGACGAAGCCGCGCAGGTGCTGGGCCAGCAGCTCAGCATCCGCCTTGCGCCTTGACCTCCACCACGCTGCCTACACGCCATGAGCACCCCTGAAGTCGTCCGCGAAGCGCAATCCACCGAAACGTACAACCCGCTGGCCAAGCAGAAGGCCGCGGCCAAGCTGTCGCGCATTCCGATCAAGGTGGAACAGGGCGAAGTCCTCAAGAAGCCCGCGTGGATCCGCGTGAAGGCGGGTTCGCCCACCACGCGTTTCTACGAGATCAAGGACATCCTGCGCCAGAACAACCTGCACACGGTGTGCGAGGAAGCGTCCTGCCCCAACATCGGTGAATGCTTCGGCAAGGGCACGGCCACCTTCATGATCATGGGCGACAAGTGCACGCGCCGCTGCCCGTTCTGCGACGTGGGCCATGGCCGCCCCGATCCGCTGGACAAGGACGAGCCGCTGAACCTGGCCCGCACCATTGCCCAGCTGCGCCTCAAATACGTGGTGATCACCAGCGTGGACCGCGACGACCTGCGCGACGGCGGCAGCGGCCACTTCGTCGAATGCATCCAGAACATCCGCGAGCTGTCGCCCACCACGCAGATCGAGATCCTGGTGCCCGACTTCCGTGGCCGCGACGACCGCGCGCTCGAGATCCTCAAGGCCGCGCCGCCCGACGTGATGAACCACAACCTGGAGACCGCGCCCCGCCTGTACAAGGAAGCGCGCCCGGGGTCGGACTACCAGTTCAGCCTGAACCTTCTCAAGAAGTTCAAGGCGCTGCACCCCAAGGTGCCGACCAAGAGCGGCATCATGGTCGGCCTGGGCGAGACCGACGAAGAGATCCTGCAGGTGATGCGCGACATGCGCGCGCACGACATCGACATGCTGACCATCGGCCAGTACCTGTCGCCCAGCAACAGCCACCTGCCGGTGCGCCGCTACGTGCACCCCGACACCTTCAAGATGTTCGAGGAAGAGGCCTACAAGATGGGCTTCAGCCACGCGGCCGTGGGCGCCATGGTGCGCTCGAGCTACCACGCCGACCAGCAGGCGCACGCCGCTGGCGTCTGATACCGCACCCCGGCTGCCATGGACTCCACCGCTGCGCCGAGCCTGTCGCTGCGCAG
The DNA here is from genome assembly GCF_001424425.1 of Acidovorax sp. Leaf191. GTDB lineage: Bacteria > Pseudomonadota > Gammaproteobacteria > Burkholderiales > Burkholderiaceae_C > Acidovorax. The sequence goes on along the minus strand of NZ_LMPT01000009.1, from coordinate 16,906 downwards.
CTACGGTGCCTCGCCAGGCAGCCACAGCCATGGGCATTTCCAGGTGTTGATGGGTTTGTCCGGTGCGCTGGAACTGGAAGTGGAGGGACGCGGCCTGCGCGTTGCCCCTGGCAGCGGATACGTGATTGAACCCGGTGCCCGCCACGACTTCGAATCCCGCCACGGAAGCGTGTGCCTGGTGCTCGACAGCCCGGACCACGCGTGGTCGCAATGCGCAAAGCCTCCCGCGCCGGCACTGGCGCTGGCCCACTATCTGGCGAGCGCCTTGCAGCAGGGCCTTCCGATGGCCCAGGCCCACGGCCCCGCGTTGCTTCTGGAGGCTTGGCGGGCCCTGCCGGCACCCGCAGCGGCGCACAGCGGTACTGCAGGGCCCGCGTCCCGGCGCAGGGCCATCGACTGGGCCCAACTGCAGGGTTGGGCTGCACAGCAGGGGGATGCACACATCACCGTGGCAGACCTGGCCGCACGGGTGCACCTGAGCGCGAGCCAGTTCGCAGCACGCTGCCGCGATGACCTGGGCATCAGCGCCATGGCCTGGCTGCGCGGCCAGCGGCTGGCGCAGGCGCGGCTGCTGCGCGACAGCGGCATGGCGGTGGCCGAGGTGGCGCGGCGCACGGGCTACCGATCGCCGTCGGCGCTCACCGCGGCCCTGCGCCGCGCGGGGCCGTAGCAGCCGCAGGCGCCTGGCCCTCCCCCTCTTGCGCGACGACACGCCATCGTTGCGCGACGATGCCGGCGGCCCGGTGCGCATACAGTCGGCGGCATGCAAGCCAATCTCTACGCCCTGGGCGCCATTGCGCTGTGGGCCTCGCTCGCGTCGCTGGGGGTGTCGCTCACCCATGTGCCGCCGTTCCTCCTCACGGGCATCGCGCTCATCATCGGCAGCGTGCCGGCCTGGCCGTTCGTGGTGCGCGATCCGTCGCAGTGGCGCATTCCGCTGCGCACGCTCGCGCTGGGCGTGTACGGCCTGTTCGCGTACCACTTCCTGCTGTTCATCGCGCTGCGCCATGCGCCGCCGGTGGAGGCCAACCTGGTCAACTACCTGTGGCCGCTGTTCATCGTGGTGCTCGCACCCGTGGTGCTGCCCGGCGTGTCGCTGCGCCTGCCGCACGTGCTGGCGGCGCTGCTGGGCTTTGGCGGTGCAGCGATCGCCATTGCGGGCGGCCGGGAGTTGAGCGGCACGCTGGCCTGGGGTTACCTGCCCGCGCTGGCGGCCGCGTTCATCTGGTCCACCTACTCGCTGCTGACCAAGCGGGTGGCGGCCTTCCCGACCACGGCCATCGGCCTGTTCGGGCTGGTGTCGGGCGTGCTGTCGCTGCTGTGCCATGTGGCGCTGGAGCCGTCGGTGGCGCTGCAGCCGCGCGACTGGGCACTGCTGGCCTTGCTGGGCCTGGGGCCGCTGGGGGCCTCGTTCTTCCTTTGGGACAAGGCCTTGAAGCTGGGCGACGCGCGGCACATCGGCATCCTGAGCTACATCACGCCACTGGCCTCCACCAGCCTGCTGATCGTGGTGAGCGGGCGGACCTTCAGCTGGAGCATTGCGCTGGCCACGGCCATGATCATCAGCGCAGCCATCATGGGAATGCGGGCGAAGTGAAGCCCCCCTGAGGCGCTGCGCGCCCTCCCCCCCGAGGGGGGACGCACCCGGTGGATTGGCGGAGCCAGATCCACGGGAGCGCTGGCATTGGGCGCGCCCTGTTTTGAACGATGTGAGTGAAATGGGGAGCTGCCGCTCGATCAGCAAGCGCTGGCAGCTCCTATTTTGATAGCACCGTACCATGCGCGGCTGCGTGCTGGCTGCGCAGGCGCAGGAACAGCCAGCCGGTGATGGAGAGGTTCAGCAGATTCCAGCCGATGCCGTTCAGAAAGGCAGCGTGATAGCTGCCGGTCAGGTCGAAGATCCAGCCCGACAGCCAGCCGCCCAGGGCCATGCCGACCAGCGTGGCCATGATCACGGCGCCGACGCGCACGCTGGCCTGGCTGGGCGGAAAGTGCTCGCGCACGATGATGGCGTAGGTCGGCACGATGCCGCCCTGGAACAGCCCGAACAGCGCCGAGATCACGTACAGCGGCACCAGGCCGTCGTAGGGCAGGAACAGCAGCAACGCCACGCCCTGCAGCGCAGACCCCAGCAGCAGCGTGCGGATGCCGCCGATGCGGTCGCAGATGAGGCCGAAGACCAGGCGGCTCACGATGCCGCAGGCGAGCATGAGCGACAGCATCTGCGCGCCCTGCGCGGCGCCGAAGCCCAGGTCGGTGCAGTAGGCGACGATGTGGACCTGGGGCATGGCCATCGCGACGCAGCATGCGACGCCCGCCACGCACAGCAGCGCCATCGCGGTGCCCGGCGCCAAGCCGAAGGGAAGGCTGCGGTCCACCGCCGTGGCACTGGCAACGGTACCCGTGGCCTGCGCCGGGATGGCCGGCGGGCGCTGGCGCATGCGCAGCGACAGGGCCAGCATGCCCGCACCGCAGACGGCGCCCAGCGCCATGTAGGTGGGCCGCCAGCCGATGGTGTCGATGCCGTACTGCACGATGGGCGGCCAGACAGCGCCCGCCACGTAGTTGCCGCTGGCGCACACCGCCACCGCGATGCCGCGCCGCCGGTTCCACCACAGGGCCGTGTCGGCCAGCAGGGGCGCGAAGGTGGAAGACCCGCCGATGAAGCCCATGATGGCGTGGGCCAGGCCGAAGGCCCAGATGCTGCCCGACAGGCTCGCGCCCAGGAAGCCGCCGAACACGGCCAGCGCGCCCAGCCACAGCACCGGGGTCAGGCCATGGCGGTCCGCCAGCCGGCCCGTGAGCAGCCCGCCCAGGCCGAGGCACACCATCATCAGCGTGTAGGGCAGCGACGCGCTCGCGCGGCCGATGCCGAACTCGCTCTGCACGGCGGGGAGCACCACCGACACCACGTACATGCTGCTGTTGCCCAGCACGACGAGGCCCAGCGTGGCCAGCAGCCGCCGCAGGGCCTGGGGGGAATCGATGAGGGACGGGTCTGCGGGAGCGGTGTGCATGGGTGCGCTGGGGATGAATGTCGAAGCGTTGGGCCGGGCGGCCATGCCGGGTGAGCGGGGAAGTGCGGCGGTTGCGCGGCGGGGCAACGGCGGCCTCGCATGGCACAGGGCCAGATTTTTGATCAACACAAGCCGCTACCGCTTGATCAGCAAGCGCAAGCAGCTATGAATTCAGTAGCGGCAGCAACGGTACCTACATCCCACCACGCAACGCAACGTCACACCACACCGCAGCGGATGTCCAGACCTCACGAAACCAGCAACGTCCCGGGCTCTTCACCCTCGAGCACCTGCTGCGCCCACGGCGCGAGCTTGCGCGTGTCGGCGCGCAGCACCTCCTGCTTGATAGCCAGGATCTGCGCCGGGTGCATGGAGAAGCTGCGCAGGCCCAGGCCCAGCAGCAGGCGCGTCATGGTCACGTCGCCGGCCGTCTCGCCGCACACGCACACGCTCTTGCCCTGGCGGTGGCCTTCGGCGATCACATCGCCCACCAGGCGCAGCACGGCGGGGTGCAGCGGGTCGTACAGGTGGGCCACGGCTTCGTCGGCGCGGTCGATGGCCAGGGTGTACTGGATCAGGTCGTTGGTGCCGATGGACAAGAAGTCGAAGTACTTGAGGAAGGTGCGCACCATGAGCGCCGCGGCCGGCACCTCGATCATCGCGCCCAGCTCCACATGGCCGTAGGGCTCGCCGCGGGCGTCCAGCTCGGCGCGGGCCAGCTCGACCTGGGCCAGCGTCTGCTGGATCTCGTGCGTGTGGGCCAGCATGGGGAACAGCAGGTTGACCTTGCCGCGTGCCGCGGCGCGCAGCACGGCCCGCAGCTGCGTGCGGAACATGCTCGGGTCGGCCAGGCTCCAGCGGATGGCGCGCAGGCCCAGGGCCGGGTTCAGGTAGCTGTCCTTGTGGGCCTTGTTGTCCAGCGGCTTGTCGGCCCCCACGTCGATGGTGCGGATGGTCACGGGCAGGCCCTGCATGCCGTCGATGGCCTCGCAATAGGCGCGGTACTGCTCGTCCTCGCCGGGCAGGTTGCCGGTCTTGCCCATGAACAGGAATTCGCTGCGGAACAGCCCGACGCCCACGGCACCGGCACGCACGGCGGCGGCGGCGTCGCCGGGCTGCTCGATGTTGGCCAAAAGCTCGATCTTGTGCCCGTCGAGCGTGACGGCGGGCGTATGGCGCAGCCGGGCCAGGCGCTCGCGTTCGAGCTCGACCTGGCGCTGCCGAAAGCCGTACTCGGCCAGGATGATGGGCGACGGGTCGACGATGACCACACCCGCGTCGCCGTCGATGATGACCCAGTCGTCCTGGCGCACCAGTTGGCTGGCCGCACGCGCGCCCACCACGGCCGGGATGTCCATGCTGCGCGCCACGATGGCGGTGTGCGATGTCTTGCCGCCGACGTCCGTGACGAAGCCGGCGAACACACTCTGCTTGAACTGCAGCATGTCGGCGGGCGACAGGTCGTGCGCCACCAGCACCAGGGGCACGTCCACGGTCTCATCGAGCAGCAGGTCTTGCTGCAGCCCCAGCTGCTTGTGCCGCCGCGGGCTGCTGGGCGGCGGTGCCACGGGGCTGGCCACGCCCTTCATGTAGCGCAGGATGCGCTCGACCACCTGCTCCAGGTCGGCCTTGCGCTCGCGCAGGTACTCGTCCTCCATCTCGTCGAACTGGCGCGCGATGACTTCGAGCTGCGTGGTCAGCGCCCACTCGGCGTTGTACAGACGCTCGGTGATCCAGTGCTTGACGCCACCGGTCAGGGCCTCGTCCTGCAGCAGCATCAGGTGCACGTCGAGCAGCGCGGTCAGCTCGTGCGGCGCGTCGGCGGGCATGTCGGCCTGCAGGCGCTGCAGCTCCTCGACCACGGCATTGCGGCCCTGGCGCACGCGCTCGATCTCGGCCGGGATCTGCTCGGCCTGGATGAAGTAGTGGGCCACGTCCACGCGGCTCGATGCCACCAGCACCGCCCGGCCAATGGCGATGCCCCGGGCGACTGCGAGACCGTGGACGGAGAAGGTCATGGTGGTGGGGCTACAGGTTCAACAAAGGTGATGAAAAATGGACAGTTGGCCAACTCACTCACCCTCGCCGAACTTGTCGGCGATGAGCGCGAGCAGCGCATCCATGGCCTCCTGCTCGCGGTCGCCGCTGGTCTCGACCTCGACCTCGGTGCCCATGCCGGCGGCCAGCATCATCACGCCCATGATGCTCTTGGCGTTGATGCGGCGGTCGCCGCGGCTCATGAACACGTCACAGGGAAAGCTGCCTGCCAGCTTGGTCAGCTTGGCCGAGGCGCGGGCATGCAGGCCCAATTTATTGCTGATGGTCGTACGTGTCTTGATCATGGGAATTACGGCGGTTCTGGTTCTGCGGCGCGGAGATCGCCACCTGCATCACACCCTGCGTGCCGCCCACCACGGCGCGGTTGACCACGGAGTCGAGCGGCTCGCTGCGGTAGCTCACGGCGCGAAGCAGCATGGGCAGGTTGGCGCCCGTCACCAGGCGCGATCGCACGCCGTCGGTCAGGCGCTGCGCGATGTTGCAGGGGGTGGCACCGAACACGTCGGTGAGCACCAGGGTGGAGTCGGTGCCGAGCTGGTCCAGCAGGATGCGCGCCTGGGCCAGCGACTCTTCGGGCGGCTGGTTGGGCGGCACGTCCAGCGCGGCCACGCTGCTGCCGCAGTCGGGGAACACATGCAGCGCGCATTCACGCAGTGCATGGGCCAGCGGGGCGTGGGCGATGAGGAGGATGCTGGTGGTGCTCATGGGGCGGATGTTTGGATCACATTATGGCGCCGCCCCCGCAGCATGAACCACGCATAGGCCGAGACGTTGCACGCGAGGAACAGCCCCATGGCGGCCTGGAACGACGGCACGGTGTCCATCCCCAGCGCGGCGAACGCATCCACGGCCAGCCCGATGCCCCACTGCACCACGAACACGCCCGCGAAGATCACCAGGTTGTAGGCCGACAGCGCCCGCCCCGCCAGCGCCTGCGAGAACGCCATGCCCACCGCCGGCTGCGACAGCGAGACAAAGGTGCACGACACGCAAAACAGCGCCCAGGCCCCGCCGCCGGCACGCGGGCCGGCCACGATGATGGCCAGCAGGATCAGCAGCGAGAACGGCAGCCCCGCCGCCATCAGCCGGTCAGGCCCCAGACCCTTGCGCAGCAGCCACGGGTTGACCATGCCCCAGGTCCAGAAGGTGCACAGCATGGACACATTGATCCAGAACAGCCCCGTGGCCGACTCCAGCGGCGTGTAGCCCGCCACACGCTGCATCCACGGGCCCGCCCACAGCGTCTGCATGGCCACCATGCCGCCGTAGACGAAGAAGCCCAGCGGGGCCAGCCGCTGGAAGTACGCATGGCTCCACACCACCGCATAGCCCGGTGCCTCGGGCGGCGGCGCATCATGGCGGCCTGCAGAAGAGTCCGCCCCGCCCTGCCCCACAGCCGCCCAGCCCGGCACCCAGACGGCGATCACCACCATCGACACCGCGATCAGCGCGGCCAGGCCCCAAAAGAGCGGCCGCCAGCCCACCAGCGGCAGCGCCCACTGCACCGGCAGCGTGGACGCCACCATGCCGAGCGAGCCCGTCATGAGCATCCAGGAGTTGGCGCGCATCTGCGTGGTGGGCTCGAACCACCGGCGGTAGCCGGTGAGCGGCGCCATCAGGCAGGCACTGACGCCCGCGCCGCACAGCACGCGCCCGGCCAGCAGGCCCGAAAACCCCGTGGCCACCGAAAACACCAGGCTGCCCACCACCGCCACGCCCAAAAATCCGAGCGCCACCTTGCGGGGCCCGTGCCGGTCCAGCCACGTACCGAGCGGCAGCTGTGTGGCCGCAAAGCCCAGGAAGTACCCGCCCGCCAGCAGACCCAGGTCGCTGGCATGCAGCGAAAATTCCTGCGCCAGGGTGGGCGCCAGCGTGGCGGTCACGGCCCGCACCAGCGCCGACAGAAAGTACGCGAACGCAAAGGCGAGAAAGACGATGATGGCCGCCCGCCGCGGCAACAGGTGGGGCGCGCCCGTCATTGGAAGGCGATCCCGGCGAAGAAGGTGTCCGCCACCTCGGGGCGCGGCTTGGCGGTGTAGACCACCGCGTGGTACAGCCGCACCTGCGGCCCCACGGCCCGCGCGAACCACACGCCCTGCGCGCTGACCGCGCTGCCGTCAGCCCGCTGGCCCTGGACCACTGTGCGCACCGACTGCGGCAGGGGCAGCACCCCCGTGGGTGTGTACGGCGTGTCGGTGGCCGACGCGGCGGCTGCGGGCCCGAGGTTGGCAAGGACTGCGGCGCGCCAGTGCATGAGGGCTGCGCCCGCCTGCGATGGGTCGGCCAGCGCGGTGTGCGACACGGCCAGCGTGGCGCCGTCGGCGTCACAGCCCGTCATGGCCAGCTCGACCGGCATACCGGCCAGCTCGACCGCACGCGTGGCCTGGTCGGGCTTGCAGGGCAGCGTGATGGTGATCGCGGCCTCAGGCAGGGGCACGCTGCGCCAGTTCAGCGCCGGGCTGCAGCCCATCATCATCATCAGCCCCAGCGCGACGGATACCGAGAGCATCAGCGGCAGGGCCCGGGCCCCGGTCAGTGTCCATTTCATCGGCCCATTATCGGCAGAGCGCTCCTGGTTTGCGCCAGATCATGCTGCGCGCAGAACTTTTGCCCGCGGCGCCGCTCCATCCGATGGTTGGCGGCGGGGTCTCAGGGCTTTGCGCCAGCGCCGCAATGCCTGGTCCGGCACAATCTGCCTCGGGCGGTGCCTTCACCGGCAGGCCTGCAGGCAGTGGCGTCAGTCAGGCGGACCGAAGGACGGCCGGCAGTTTCAGCATCGACGGATGGACGAAAGCGAAAGTCATGGCAATCAAACATTGGGCGGCAGGTGTGGCGGTTGCGGCGTTCGCAGCCGTGGGCGCCTATGTGTACCTGGACACGGGCCGCTCCACCGCGCCCGAATCGACTTTTGTGCTGCTGGACGGCACCAGCAAGTCGACCACCGACCTCAAGGGCAAGGTGACGCTGGTCAACTTCTGGGCCACGAGCTGCACCACCTGCGTGGCCGAGATGCCCGAGATCATCTCCACCTACAACAAGTACAACAGCCAGGGCTTCGACACCCTGGCCGTGGCCATGAGCTACGACCCACCGAGCTACGTGGTGAATTTTGCGGAAACCCGCAAGCTGCCTTTCAAGGTCGCCATCGACAACACCGGCAACGTCGCCAAGGCCTGGGGCGACGTGCGCCTGACTCCCTCGACCTTCATCGTGAACAAGCGCGGCGAGATCGTGAAGACCTACGTCGGCGCGCCTAACTTCCCCGAGTTGCACCAGTTGATCGAGAAGCTGCTGGCAGAGACCTGAGGCGCGACTGCACCTCCAAAACATAAGGCCGATTTCTTACGAAATCGGCCTTTTGGCTTATGTGAGAAGCGTTAAAAGCTATTTTATTGATAGCAAATGCTTGCAACGGCTGCGTCCTAGACCAGGGCCGCCCCGCCGCTGGCGTCGTCCCCCATCCCGAATTGCGCAGCGATTCGAGAGAAGGGGCTGAGGGCCGCGGCTCCGAGCCTGCCTGCGCAGCCTTGGACGGCCCGAAGAGCTGTCGCCTCTGGCGACCAGCACCGAGCGGCGCAGCCGCTCAGGGGGATGTACCTTATTTTGCGCGGTAGCTATCGTGACACGCCTTGCAGGTGCCGGCCGCGGCACCGAAGGCGGTCTTGAGGTTGTCCAGGTTGCCGGTCTTGGCGGCGGCCGCCAGCTTCACCGACTCCGCTTCGAGTTTCTCGGCGTGTTCCTTGAACTTGGCCTGCTCCGTCCAGATCTCCGGCAGCGCCTTGGTCGGGGCGCCCTTGTCGGTGCCAGGTCCGAAAGCCACCCAGGGCAACTTGGCCATCTGGGCCACCACGTCGGCATTTTCTTGTGCGGCCTTGGCATCGAACGGAATGCGGCCATTGGCCATGGCGCCCAGGCGGCCAAAGTGCTGGCCCATCACGAACAGCGCGCTTTGGCGGTATTTGATGGCGTCTTCGGCCTTGGCGAACTGGGCGGAGGCCGGTGCCGACATGGCGAGGGTGGCGGCAGCCAGGGCGAGCGCAGCGATTGCTTTCATGGGAACTTCCTTTTTGTCGTGGGGTGGGAACAAGAATCGGCGGCTTGGAACCGGCAGCGACCCTGCAGGCGCACCGATGGCGGCCCACGCCAGATCACGAAACGGATTCCCAGCGCAGGCAGTATGCCGGTTTGGCGCTGCTTGTGCTGCTTTGGCGTGCGCCGGGCGCTTTTCGCGGCGCCTGCTCTCCCGCACAATGCGGCCATCGCCCGGGTATCGATCCATCGGAGCAGCCTTCCCGCACTCACCCGCCGACCTACCCCCCCACCCATCCACCCACGCCGCCGCAGCCACCATGACGCAGCCACAGCACACCGTACGCATCTGGGACCTTCCCGTCCGCCTCTTCCACTGGGCGCTGGCCGCCAGCGTGATCGCACTGGTCGTCACCGCCAAGGTCGGCGGCAACGCCATGGAATGGCACTTCCGGCTGGGCTATATGGTGCTGGCCCTGCTGGTGTTTCGCATCGTGTGGGGGCTGGTGGGCGGCCGGTGGTCGCGTTTCACGTCCTTTTTGTACTCGCCGGGGCGCCTGGTGCGCTATCTGAAAGGCTCTGCCCACGCGGAAGATGGCATCGGCCACAGCCCGCTGGGTGCGCTGTCGGTGTTCGGGCTGCTGGCGGTGCTGATCGCGCAGGTGGCCACGGGCTTGCTCAGCGACGATGAGATCGCGTTCGCCGGGCCGCTCACCCGCTTCGTGTCCAACGCGGTGGTGGGCCAGGCCACCAGCTACCACAAGGAGATCGGCCAGTACCTCGTGATCGGCCTCGTGGTACTGCACCTGCTGGCCATCGCCTTCTACGTGCTGGTGCGGCGCCAGCGCATCGTGCGGCCCATGGTGCACGGCGACAAGGACCTGGCGGCCCCCGCCGCCCCGTCGCGCGACGACTGGGCCAGCCGCTTGGTAGCACTGGTGGTGCTCGCAGCCAGCGGAGCGCTGGCCTGGTGGGTCTCCACCTTGGCCGGCGCACCCTCGTTCTAGCAGACTCGCTACACTGCCGCTTCCGTCGTTTTGCACCAACCGTGTTGTGGACAAACCCACCGTCACCTTGCTGACCCCCACCTCGGACGCCGAGATGCAGGAGGTTCGCGACATCTTCCGGGAATACGCCAGCACCCTGGGCGTGGACCTGTGCTTTCAGGATTTCGAAGGCGAAATGGCCGACCTGCCCGGTGACTACGCAGAGCCACGCGGCTCGCTGCTGCTGGCCAAGGTCGATGGCGCAGTCGCCGGCTGCTGCGCCCTGCGGCCCCTGGATACCGCCGACTATCCCAACGCCAGCGAAATGAAGCGCCTCTACGTGCGCAAGGCCTTCCGCGGCTTCGGCCTGGGCCGCGAGCTGGCCGAAGCCATGCTCGACCGCGCACGGCAGGCGGGGTACGCCTGCGTGCTGCTCGACACGCTGGACGACATGGAATCGGCCCGTGCGCTCTACACGGACCTGGGGTTCGAAGAAATTCCTCCGTACTATCACAACCCCATCGCCGGGGCGCATTACCTCAAGGTGGATATCTACTGAGGCATTGAGGGTGCCGTCGCTTGATCATCCAGCACGTGATGCTACGTTTTGGATAGCATCACGCGCCATGGTGTCAGCGGAGTTATGCCTTGGCCTGGGCCAGCAGCGTGTCCGCGTCGCTGACTTCGAACTTGCCCGGGGCTTCCACGTTCAGCGTGACCACCTTGCCGTCCTTGACCAGCATGGAGTAGCGGTTGCTGCGCAGGCCCAGGCCCTTGCCGTTCAGGTCCAGCGTGAGGCCGGTGGCCTTGGCGAACACGGCATCGCCGTCGGCCAGCATGCGCACCTTGCCGTCGGTCTTCTGGTCGCGCGCCCAGGCGCCCATCACGAAGGCGTCGTTCACGCTCACGCACCAGATCTCATCGACGCCGGCCGCCTTGAATTCTTCGACCTTGTCGCGGTAGCCAGGCACGTGCTTGGCCGAGCAGGTGGGCGTGAAGGCGCCGGGCAGCGCGAACAGCGCAATGGTCTTGCCTGCAGTGGCCTTGTCGACCGGCACGGCGTTCGGGCCAATGCTGCAGCCTTCGCCTTCGACTTCGGAATACTCCATCAGGGTGCTTGCGGGCAGGGTGTCACCGACTTGGATCATTGATCTCTCCTAGGTTGTGGGTTGGTTGGTGGGTTTGATGGATGGGCGGATTGGCTGTCGCGTCCGCATGCGAGGCCTTGCAAAAATGCGGCCCCCAAAAGCAAAACGACCCACATTGTGGGTCGTTCTGGAGGGCAGTGCTGCCAATCAGCCGCAAGGGCTTAGAGCAGACCGGCCTTTTGCACCAAGCGGGTAGCCACCCAGTTCTTGGTCTTGGAGAGCGGACGGCTCTCGGTGATTTCGATCACGTCGCCCAGCTTGTACTCGCCATTTTCGTCATGGGCGTGGTACTTGCTCGACTTCGCAACGATCTTGCCGTAGAGCTCGTGCTTCACACGGCGCTCGACCAGCACGGTCACGGTCTTTTGACGCTTGTCGCTGACCACCTTGCCAACCAAGGTGCGCTTGAGGGATTTTTTAGGTTCCGTCATAGGGGGCTCCTTACTTGGCGGCTTGCTTTTCAGCAAGGATGGTCTTGGCACGGGCGATATCGCGGCGGGTGGTGCGCAGCGTGTTGGTGTTACCCAGTTGCTGCGTAGCCTTCTGCATGCGCAGGCCGAAATGGGCCTTTTGCAGAGCCTTGATTTCGGCTTCGATGCCGGCGACGTCTTTTTGGCGCAGTTCAGTAGTCTTCATTGCTTGTTCTCCTGAATTACGCGCCAATGTGACGGCTGACGAACGTGGTGCGCAGCGGCAGCTTGGCAGCAGCCAGGCGGAACGCTTCACGGGCCAGTTCTTCGGGCACACCGACGATTTCGAAAACGATCTTGCCGGGCTGGATTTCGGCCACGTAGTACTCGGGGTTGCCCTTACCGTTACCCATACGCACTTCTGCGGGCTTGGTAGAGATTGGCTTGTCCGGGAACACGCGGATCCAGATACGGCCGCCACGCTTGACGTGACGGGAAATCGCACGGCGTGCAGCTTCGATCTGGCGGGCCGTCAGACGGCCACGATCGGTGCACTTCAGACCGAAATCACCGAACGCAACGGAGGCACCCCGCGTTGCGACACCGGTATTACGGCCCTTTTGCTCCTTGCGGTACTTGCGGCGAGCAGGTTGCAGCATACTTATTCTCCTTTTCCGTCCGCTGCTGTAGCGGGCGCGGCGACTTTGCGTACGCGCTTAACGGCGGTGTTATCAGCGCCACCAGCTTCCGCTGGCTTGTCGCTGCCGTCGGCCGGTGCGGTGTTGCCACCGACAGGACGACGTGGACCACGGCCTGCGCCTGGACGGTCGCCACCTGGGCGGCCATCACGGCGAGGACCACGGGGACGGCGCTCTTCTTCAGGACGCGGCGTTTCTGCCACTGGCAGATCGTTGCGGCCCAGCGTATCGCCCTTGTAGACCCACACCTTCACGCCGATCACACCGTAGGTGGTCTTGGCTTCGGAGGTGCCGTAGTCGATGTCGGCGCGCAGGGTGTGCAGTGGCACACGGCCTTCGCGGTACCACTCGGTACGTGCGATTTCGATACCGTTCAGACGGCCGGACGACATGATCTTGATGCCTTGGGCACCCAGACGCATGGCGTTTTGCATGGCGCGCTTCATGGCACGGCGGAACATGATCCGCTTTTCGAGCTGCTGCGTGATGCTGTCGGCGATCAGCTTGGCATCGATTTCAGGCTTGCGCACTTCTTCGATGTTCACTGCGACGGGCACGCCCAGGCGAGCTGCGAGTTCCTTCTTGAGGTTCTCGATGTCTTCGCCCTTCTTGCCGATCACGACGCCAGGACGTGCCGAGTAAATCGTGATGCGGGCGTTCTTGGCAGGACGCTCGATCAGGATGCGCGACACGGCGGCGTTCTTGAGCTTGGCCTTCAGGTACTCGCGCACCTTGATGTCTTCGGCCAGCATGCCCGCGAAGTCGCGGTTGCTGGCGTACCAACGGCTGGACCAGTTGCGGCTGACCGCAAGGCGGAAGCCGGTAGGATGGATTTTCTGTCCCATAGTCTTCCCGAGCCTTTAGTTGCCAACCGTCACGTACACATGGCACGTGGGTTTGCTGATGCGGTTGCCGCGGCCTTTGGCGCGCGCGGTGAAGCGCTTGAGCGTGGTGCCTTGCTCGACGTAGATGGTCTTGACCTTCAGTTCGTCGATGTCAGCGCCGTCGTTGTGCTCAGCGTTGGCGATGGCGGACTCCAGAACCTTCTTGACGATGCCGGCAGCTTTTTTCTGCGTGAACGTCAGGATGTTCAGAGCTTGGTCAACCTTCTTGCCGCGGATCAGATCGGCGACCAGACGGCCCTTGTCGACCGACAGACGGACGCCCCGGAGGACTGCACGTGTTTCAGACATGGTCGTTCCTTATTTCTTGACTTTTTTGTCAGCGGGGTGACCCTTGAAGGTGCGCGTCAGGGCGAATTCGCCCAGCTTGTGGCCCACCATCTGGTCGGTAACGTAGACCGGCACGTGTTGCTTGCCGTTGTGCACGGCGATGGTCAGACCGATGAAATCGGGCAGAACCATGGAGCGACGCGACCAGGTCTTGACTGGCTTCTTGTCCTTGGTGGCGATGGCCTTTTCGACCTTGGCCAGCAAGTGATGGTCAACAAACGGGCCCTTTTTGAGAGAACGAGTCATTTGCTACCCCTTACTTCTTGCGACGCGACACGATCATGATCTGTGTGCGCTTGTTGTTGCGGGTGCGATAACCCTTGGTCAGATTGCCCCAAGGATCGACTGCATGGCGGCCTTCGCCGGTGCGGCCTTCGCCACCACCGTGAGGGTGATCCACTGGGTTCATGGCCACGCCGCGAACGGTCGGGCGGATACCCATCCAGCGCTTCACACCGGCCTTGCCGAGTTGGCGCAGGCTGTGTTCTTCGTTGGCGACTTCACCAATGGTGGCGCGGCACTCGATGTGAATCTTGCGCACTTCGCCAGAGCGCATACGCACCTGGGCGTAGACACCTTCGCGGGCCAGCAGGGTTGCCGAAGCACCAGCCGAACGGGCGATCTGTGCACCGGCACCGGGCTTGAGCTCGATGCAGTGGATGGTCGAACCCACGGGGATGTTGCGGATCGGCAGCGTGTTGCCAGCGCGGATCGGGGCTTCCGAACCGGACAGCAGGGTTGCGCCCACTTCCAGGTTGCGGGGAGCGATGATGTAGCGACGCTCACCGTCGGCATAGCACACCAGAGCGATGTGGGCCGTACGGTTGGGGTCGTACTCAATGCGCTCGACCTTGGCGGGGATGCCGTCCTTGTTGCGCTTGAAGTCCACCACACGGTAGTGGTGCTTGTGGCCACCGCCCTTGTGGCGGGTGGTGATGTGACCGTTGTTGTTACGGCCGGCCTTCTGGAACTGAGGTTCCAGCAGGGGGGCGTACGCTTCACCCTTGTACAGGTGGTCACGCGTGACCTTCACCACAGCACGTTGGCCGGGCGAAGTGGGTTTCATCTTGATGACAGCCATGATTACGCGGCCTCCCCAGAGAGGTTCAGCTCTTGACCAGGCTGCAGCGTGACATAAGCCTTGCGAACGTTGTCGCGGCGGCCGATGGTCTTGCCAAAACGCTTGGTCTTGCCTTTGGTGTTCACCACAGAAACGCCCTTGACCTCGACCTTGAACATCAATTCCACAGCGGCCTTGATTTCTGGCTTGGTTGCGTTCTGCAGCACCTTGAACGTCACAGCATTGGACTTTTCAGCAACCATGGTGGCCTTTTCGGACACGATGGGAGCGACCAGCACTTGCATCAGACGACCTTCGTCAAACTTGAGTGTGCTCATGCGAACATCTCCTTGAGTTTGTCGATTGCACCCTTGGTGACGAGCACTTTCTTGAAACGGACAAGCGACACGGGATCGGCGTAACGGGGCTCGACGACGAGCACGTTCACCAGATTGCGCGATGCCAGGTACAGGTTTTCGTCCACTTCCTCGGCGATCACCATCACCGATTGCAGGTTCATCGCCTTGAACTTGTCGGCCAGGACCTTGGTCTTGGGCGAGTCCAGCTTCAGCGAGTCGACCACAGCCAGACGGCCTTCACGGGCGAGCTGCGAAAGGATCGCAGACATGCCGGCGCGGTACATCTTCTTGTTGATCTTTTGCGTGAAGTTTTCGTCAGGCATGTTCGGGAAAATCCGACCGCCCCCGCGCCACAGTGGCGACGAGGTCATACCTGCACGTGCGTTACCCGTACCCTTTTGCTTGAAAGGCTTCTTGGTCGAGTGACGAACTTGCTCGCGGTCCTTCTGGGCGCGCGTGCCTTGGCGTGCGTTGGCCTGGTAGGCCACCACGATCTGGTGGACCAGATCTTCGTTGTATTCACGACCGAACACGGTTTCTGGAACATCCAGCTTGGATGCGCCTTGGCCTTGGTCATTCAGGAGTTCGAGCTGCATTAGTTCGCTCCTTGTGCTTTGGCCTTGACCGCTGGACGCACCGTCACGAACCCACCCTTGGAGCCCGGAATAGCGCCCTTGATCAAGAGCAGTTGACGCGCTTCGTCGATGCGGATCACATCGAGGTTTTGCGTGGTCTTGGTGACATCGCCGAGGTGGCCCGTCATCCGCTTGCCGGGGAACACGCGACCTGGGTCTTGTGCCATACCGATCGAGCCAGGCACGTTGTGCGAACGGCTGTTACCGTGCGACGCGCGCTGCGAGCTCATGTTGTGGCGCTTGATGGTGCCGGCGTAGCCCTTACCGATCGAAGTACCTTGCACGTCGACCTTTTGGCCCACGGCAAACACATCCGCCACGGGCACAGCGGCACCAGCGGCATATTTGCCGGCGGTTTCAGCGGTCACGCGGAATTCTTGGATGATTTCACCGGCTTCCACACCTGCCTTGGCAAGGTGGCCGGCTTCTGGCTTGGTCACGCGCGATGCTTTGCGCGAACCGAACGTGACCTGCAGGGCCACGTAGCCATCGTTCTCTTGGGTTTTGATCTGGGTAACGCGGTTGTTGGACACATCCACCACCGTGACAGGCACTGCGTCCCCATCATCAGTGAACAGACGCATCATGCCCACCTTGCGACCCAGCAACCCGAGGGAGTTGCTCAGACTCATTGGTTTTCTCCAAAACTCTCACCGCCCCAACTTCAATTGGCTGTGGCGTTGCACTCGCGTGCATGAAAGAAGGTTAATAAAACTCCGCAAAAAGCGCCCGCAAGCGGGCGCAAATGAAGCGAAGCCCTAAAGTATAACGCGAACCGCTTTTTCAAGCAAGTTCGCGTTATTTCTACCAGGGCGGGCACCGGGCCCGCCCCGAAGCTGCCATTACTGGAGCTTGATTTCGACGTCCACGCCTGCGGGCAGGTCGAGCTTCATCAGGGCGTCCACGGTCTTGTCCGTAGGGTCCACGATGTCCATCAGACGCTGGTGCGTGCGGATTTCCAGCTGGTCGCGCGACGTCTTGTTGACGTGGGGCGAACGCAGGATGTCGAAGCGCTTCATGCGGGTCGGCAGGGGCACGGGGCCCTTGACGATCGCGCCGGTGCGCTTGGCGGTGTCAACGATCTCGGCGGCGGACTGGTCGATCAGCTTGTAATCGAAGGCCTTCAGGCGGATGCGGATTTTTTGCTTGGACATGGCAAGTTCCTTCTGATGCTTGTGAATTAAGCAATGATCTTGGCCACGACGCCAGCGCCCACGGTGCGGCCGCCTTCGCGGATAGCGAAGCGCAGACCTTCTTCCATGGCGATGGGGTTG
>NZ_LMPT01000008.1 GCF_001424425.1 Acidovorax sp. Leaf191 | reverse complement strand
AGCCAAGAACTTATCCACAACGTGAGCGTGAAGCTCACGAACCAGGGTGGGTCAGATCGAGATGGAAATGGTGGGTTACGGTTGCATGGAAATCAACAGTCGGGCATTCGGCCGCTGGCAGCGAACTCGCCTGGGTGGGGGCACTGATTCTCGTCGTGGTGCTTGTGCTTTCCTTTTGGGCAAGGCTGCGCAAGACAAGGACTGGGCGGAATGATTCGCAAGGCGCTCCACCGGCCGTCAACTGGTTGAGTCGTTTGCAAGGCAGATCAGCTTCCACACCCTTGGTCGTGGTAAGCACTCGACTGACGCCGACCCATAGCCTGCACGATGTGCAATGGCAAGGCCGCCGTTTGCTTATCGGATGCTGCGATCAATCCATACGGGTACTGAGTGAGGCACCAACGGTGGGAACCAGTGGCGAAGTCTCTGGAATGTCCGGCGACACCGAGAAAGCCACACGATGAGAGATCCTGGATCCTTTCTGTCAAAGGTGTCCCGCTCCCGGTCAACGAGGTACGTGGCAGCGCTGGGTATCGCTTGTTCTGTGCTCCTCACGGGCCTCGTACATGCACAGACCAAAGGGGCGCTCCCGCCAGTGGCGGCGGAGACTTCTCAAGCTCTGCGCATCGTGCTCGGGCTGACAGTGCTGGCTGTTTTGCCTGCCTTGTTGGTCTGCGTGACGGCGTTCTTGCGGATCATCATCGTCTTGTCCATGCTGCGCCATGCAATTGGCATGAACGAGACGCCCCCAAATACAGTACTGATCGGTCTCGCACTTTTTTTGACGATGTTCACCATGTCGCCAGTGATCGAGCGGGTCAACAAGGAAGCGTTTCAGCCGTTCATGGCTGGCGCCATAGGTTTTGAAGCGGGCTATACGAAGGGAGTTGCTCCGCTGAGGGAGTTCATGGTTCGCCAGACACGGGAACAGGATCTGGCTTTGATGATTGAATTGTCCAAGTCAAAACCACCAGAGTCTATGGAAGACATCAGCAATGTTCAGCTGATTCCTGCATTCATGCTGTCTGAGTTGCGTGCCGCGTTTCAAATTGGCTTCGTGGTGTTTCTGCCCTTTCTGCTCATCGACTTGATCGTCTCCAGTGTTCTGATGACGCTCGGCATGATGATGATGCCGCCAACCACCATTGCGTTGCCCATCAAGATCTTGATGTTCATCCTGATCGATGGATGGAGTCTCTTGCTCAAGGCCTTGGTTGGCAGCTTTCGCTAGATAGTGAGCGAAGCATGGGTATGGAGGGAACGAAAGACCCTTTCGAGTGCAACTTCTCAGATGGCTCTGACATAGGCATCTCAGAGTCAGGTTTGTGGCAGCGTTGGCACGGGGACGGAGACCTGAGCGCCCGGGAAGCACTGGTCAGCCTTTTCACTCCCTATGCACGCATGGTGGCCGCGGTAGCGTACAAAGGGCGGTTTCATGACGAGGTGGAGTTCGCGGACTATCATCAATTGGCCTGTGTCGGTTTGCTCGAAGCCATCGCGCGATTCAACCCAGACGCAGGAGTGCATTTCAAGGCCTACGCAACCCACAGGATTCGAGGCGCCATCCTTAGTGGACTTGAGAGGCAAACCGAGAAGAATCAGCAAATTGCAGCCCAACAGCGCCTTCGAAAGGAGCGCCTCGATTCGCTCAAAGATGCTCCGCAATCTTCATTGGGAGAGACTGCCGGCAGTCTTTCGGGTGATCTGCCCAATCCACTGCTCAGCTACATGGCCGAAGTCGGAATTGGCTTGGCTTTAGGGGTCATGCTGGAGGGCACCAGAATGTTTGCCTCGCCAGAGGACGCTTCGGTAGTGGCTTCGCCCGAGGTCGATTACTTTAAAAAGAGCGAAGCGCTTCAACTGGAAGAAACCTTGCACACCGCTATCGGCAACCTCGCGCAGCCTGAACGCCGAGTTATCCGCTATCACTACCACCAGGGCCTTGCATTCGAGGAGATTAGCCAATTGCTGGGCATTTCTCGAAGTCGTGTTTCTCAAATTCATCGCAAAGCACTGGCCCACCTCAGGCATCTTCTGTCGCAGCGACCGGGGGGGGATGTTTTCCTCTAACGCGCGAACTTGCCTCAGCAGCGAGACTGCCTCGTCAATCCCTAGCGCGCACCGCTGAATTAGGATGAATGAGTTGTCTGACGAGGCTCCAGCAACTGACTGACCTTTCTTCAATCATGAACTACGAATCTATCATTGCTGCTCAGAAATCCGCCTCTGTAGAGGTTGTGCGTCGCCTGGATCGCTTGGAGGCGTACCTGCGTGACGATCCCGGCAATGCCTCGTTGCTGGCGGAGGCGTTTGAAACAGCGTTGATCGCGCGCCAGTGGGATAGAGCACAGTTTCATATGCAACATGCTCTGGCGCTGAACCCTGGATCTTTGGCATGGTCGTTGCGAGAGGCCGATTTTTGGCTTGCACAAGGTAAGTCTGATGAAGCTCTGAATGTTTTGCACAAGCTGGAATCCCTGGCCTCGCCGCCTCCTGGCTTGGCAGATGCTGTATTGCACAACCTCGCACTTCTTGATTTTCAGTCAAACCAGTATGTGCAGTGCATTGCTCGTCTGCAATCGCGTATGGATACTGATGCCGCACCGGGATTTTCGCTGCCCCTGACCAAGCTTTGGCTGCGTGCCTTGCACCAGTCGGGAGAGTTGGATCGCGCGGTTCAATGGGTGCTTCATTTGAGTCCCGAGCACCGCCTTGACCCTGATGTCAGCGGCATCGCAAGCTTGATCGCGCTGGATTCTCAGCGGTTTGACCTCGCTGGCGAGTGGTCAGAAGCGGCACTTGTTCACGTCGGGCAGAGCAAGCGACCCATGGAGGCACTCATTGCCCAGGCCTCCCTCGCTTTGGCAAGACGTGATGCGGCTAGGGCCCGGGAACTGTCTCTGGCTGCTTTGCAAATGAATCCTGCCGATGGTCGCTCCTGGTCGACTTGTGCTTTCGCGGAACTGTTGGCTGGCGAGGCAGCACTGGCCAGCCAGCATTTTCAAACAGCGATCCAAACGATGCCGGAGCACATTGGTACTTGGCATGGACTAGGTTGGTCCAGGCTGATACAGCACCAACTGGAATCAGCGCGAAGCGCTTTTGAAGCTGCTCTCGCCCTAGACCGCAATTTTTCGGAAAGCCATGGTGGTTTGGCGGTGGTACTTGCTTTGGAGAACAACTTGCGAGGCGCTACTGAGCACGCTGAGCGAGCACTTCGCCTCGATCCCGCAAATCTCAGCGGGCGCTTTGCGCAGGCCATTCTCCGAGGTGAAATCAGCAACCCTCAAGCCTTCGAACAGTTGGCCCAGCGCCTGCTGAGCGATCAGGCCGCCCCGTTGGGAGGAGGGAGTATCTGGAGTGGTGCGCTCCAATCGGCGATGGCTCGGAGTGTGAACGCGCGGGCCGATTAGCCTCTAGGTTTTACGGGGATTTGCAGTGGTAAGGTCAACGGTGGCCACGAATACAACTTCCGCACAGCCATCACTGCGACCGGTTGCAAAGGCGCATTTTTTTCTGCGCCTCACGGTGCAGTTTCAGTAAGGAATCCATGGTGCTTCTGGCCACTCAATCCATTTACCGCCTTGCTGCGATCACTGCGTGTCTTCTGATGTCGAGCCCCCTATACGCCCAGGACAAGAACGCCGCGGCCTGTGATGCCGCCATGCTGGGCGATTTCAAGATCGTGGAAAAGCGCACCGCGCGGGGGAGCAGCAAGTCCGATGACGAGGATCGCATCCGGATCTCGCGCGACGGCAAGCGCTATGCCTTCTCATTCGTCGGGCCGGACGGCAAGGCTTTTCCGGACGACACCGGCAAGCCGAACGTGGAGTCACTGGCGCCCATCGATCCCGATGCTTTGTGGAAGATGTTGACGGGCAACGACAACGACGCGATAGCCGAAGCCAAGAAAAGTGGCACCACCGTGTGCGGGTTGAAAGGCAAGGACGGCTACTTCATGCGGATGAGCGACAAGGCGCAAACCAGCTTCACTGCAACGCTGGGCTCGGGGTTCGGCTCTGTGGTGCTGACACTGGAAAAAGCGCAGTAGCGGCGAGGCCGATCCAGACGTCGATCAGCCTGGGCCCAGCGCGAGCAGCCCCCCTGCGGCAAAAGGGCGTGCCCTTCGCGGGGCCACCTTGTCGCAACGCAGGGGCCGATGCGCAGGCACTCCCCCTCAAGATTTCATGCCAGGGCCGCCAACTGCGTGACCGACCCTGCGAACCAGTCCTGGTCGACAGGTCCGGTGACACCGGGGACCGGGGTGCCTCCGTTGGAAGTGCCGTCGCTGTACTGCCAGAAGGTCCACGCGTTCCATGGCGGCGGTATGCGGGGCGTGGCCGAATAGGCGGCCAGCCACAGCGGGCGGGACGCCAGCACCTCGCAGCCGGGCAACGCACAAAGTTGTTGCCAGAAGCCAGCGTCGGTGTAGAGCACCGTCTGACGGCCGAAGAGGGCGTCGGTCCGTGCCAGGAACTGCAGGGTCCATTGCAGGGTGTCTTCCGGGCTTTGTCCATCCAGCGTTTCCAGGTCCAGAACGGGCGGCAGGTCCTGCGGTCCCAGCGTCGCATCTGCCCTCACGGTGTCATAGAAGAACTGCGCCTGTGCAGTGGCGTCGGTGCTCGCTTGGCCGAAATGGTAGGCGCCCCTGAGCAGCCCTGCGGCCTCGCTACCCGACCAGTTGGTCTGGAAGTACGGGTCTACAAAGGCGATGCCCTGGGTAGCCTTGATGAAGCAAAAGGCCATGCCGCTGCCGGCCACGCTGCGCCACTGGACCATGCCTTGGTAGTGGCTGACGTCGATGCCACGGGTTTGTAAGGTCATCACGTCATGCCCCGAGGCAAAAGTTGCTTGGTGGACGGGTCTTTTTGTGCATGGTTTTTTTCCTTGCGGGACTGTCAGTGCGGGTGGCACGCGCCGCGCGCTGCCCCCAGTGTCTGGGATGCGTGCCAGCTTGGCGATTTCGGGGCATTGCCAGCGAGCACGCGCGCCTTTTGCTTCGACGATAGCTGCACAGGTTCCGAAAAACGACCTACCAAGTTTGTGAGTTGCGAGGCGTGGCGCGGACTTCCACACTTCACACGCATCGGCGGTACCTGCCATGGCTGTTCATTCACCCGCGCGCGCGACCGGGGGCTCCAGGCCCCCTTTCCCGCTGGTGGAGAGCCCTGCGGAACGGTATCGGCGGCATGCCACATTGCTCCACATGCGCCTGCGCAGACGAGGAGCCGTGGTGCCGATGTGAAGCAGAACCAATGAGGGGCGAACTGATGGCAATCCTGAAAAATAGCGCTACGCAGCGCAAGATCCATTTGCGGACGCTCCATGTGTTCGGGCGGGGCCGTTCGTCCGACACATTGCTGGACAGCCCGGACGCGTCACAACTGCATGCCTCCATCCGCTGGACGGGCACGGTGTGGGAGCTGCGCGACCACAGCCGCAACGGCACCTTGATCGACGGCACCTCCATGTCGCACGCCGACACCCAGGTGCTGCGCGTAGGAAGCACCGTGTGCTTTGGCCGCAGTCCGGGCGCTGCCTGGGTGGTGGAAGACTTGTCACCGCCCGGAAACCTGCTGTGGCCCCTGGGGCACGACGGCGCCCCCATACCGCTGCAGCGGTCCAACCTGCTGCCGCAAGGGCAGGGCGCCGAAGTGTCCATCCACTGCACTGAACAGGGCCAGTGGATCTGCACCAACCCGCATGGCAGCTGGACGCTGGAGGACGGTGATGAAGTCCGCTTCTCCAACCGGGCCTGGTGCTTCATTGCAGCGGCCGCCGAAGTCTCCTCCACGATGGAGTCGATGGCGACTGCCATCCCCTTCGTGCGTCCGCGCACGGCCTTGCGTTTCCATGTCAGCCTGGATGAAGAGCACGTGCGATTGGAGGTGCAGGAGCGGGACCGGACATTCGATCTCGGAGAACGCACGCACCACTATGCGCTGCTGACACTGGCACGCCTGCGCTGGGCGGATGCGCAGCGGCATCCGGACAGTCAGGCCCACGGATGGGTCGAACTGGATCGCCTGGCCAAGATGCTGGGGGTGGAGCCCGGGCATCTGAACATTCAGGTGTTCCGCATGCGCAAGCAATTGGCCCTGGCGATGCCGGCGGACTCCCATGTGCCCGAACTGGTCGAACGCCGCCGGGGATCGCTGCGTTTCGGCAGCCTGCGGTTTTGCATCATGCGCGGGAGCCAGCTCGAAGCCGACTTCGATCCGCTGTCGCTGAGCGGCCAGATCCACGCTGAAGAAAAGCTCGCTGCCTGACCCTGCCTCCCGATCGATATGACGCCCGTGCCCGCGCACGGTTTTCCCGTGGGCATGCCTGGCTATCAGGTGCTGGGTTTGCTGGGACAGGGCGCATCGGGCCAGGTCTTCAAGGCCCGGCAACGCAGCACCGGGCAACTCGTGGCAATCAAGGTTCCAGGTGCCGGTGCCGCGCGCGACCCGGCTGCGCGGCGCCGTGTGCACCAGCGGCTGCACCAGGAAACCCGGGTGCTGGCTCTGCTGCAGCACGCCCACGTGGTGCGGCTGCTGGACAAGGGCATGGCCGATGGAGGGTTTCCGTTCGCGGTCCTGGAGTACGTTCCGGGAGAGACGCTGCGCGACCTCCTGCAGCGCCACGGCAGGTTCCCCTTGCCGGATGCCGCGGCGCTCATGGCGCAACTGCTGGATGCCCTGAGCTTCCTGCATGTGCGCCACATCGTGCACCGCGACCTGAAACCCGAGAACGTGATGGTCGTGGCCACCGGGGTCACGTTGCATGCCAAGGTGCTGGACTTCGGGCTGGCCAGCCACCACGGAGCGCCGCAGTTCGCAGCGGGTGCGGAAGGGACGCCGGCCTACTGCGCGCCGGAGCAGTTGCGGGGCGACGCCTGCGTGCCCGCCACCGACCTCTACGCCTGGGCCTTGATCTTTGTGGAATGCCTGTGTGCCAGGCCCTGCGTCCAGGGGGCCGGCGTGACCGAAGTGCTGCGGCAGCAGCTGAGCCCATCGCCCATCGCATTGCCCGACGACGTGTTGCGCAGCCCGCTGGCCCCGCTGCTGCTGCGGGCTTTGCACAAGAACGTCCACCTGCGCGCGGCCGACGCCGCCCGGCTGTACGCAGAGCTTGCTCAATGCCTGGCGCAGATGCGCGCGGCCCCGCCGGGCCCGCCAGCGCTTTTGCCCGCGATGGCGTTGCCGGGTGCGCGCAGGAACTCCACGATCGACCCCCTGCTGCTGGCGCAAGAGCAGGCCAGGGGCACGCCATCGCGCGCCATCCTGAGCCTTACGCTGCGGCTGTATCCGGCCCGGGATGCGTCGCTGGAGCTGTCCGACCTGCAGGAGATCCGCGAGCAGCAGCTGCGCTGGTGTGCCAGCGCCGTGCAGTCCGGCCAGGGCCATGATGCGGGAACGCTGGGCGACTGCATGCTGTTCCACTTCGACCAGGGGCCCAGCAGTGCAGAGAACCTGCAGCGGGCCGCAGCGCTCGCCCAGGACCTTTGCATTCGTGTGCAGCGCCGAAGCCGCCTGCTGGAGGTGCAGCACGGCGTGCGGCTGGAGATATCCGGGGGCATGCACACGGCGGCACCCAAGCCGTCCGGAGCCTCGCCGGATGGCCGCCAGGCGGCCAATGTGACGCTGTACCTGAACAGCCTGGCAGGCCCGGGCACGGTCGTGCTGAGCCACCGGGCCCACAGCGAACTGGCGGGCAGCGTGCACTCGGAGGCCTATACCGGCATGGGGCCAGTGCGGCCCCCGGAGCCCGAGCCGGTGTACCGGCTCGCCCCGCAAGCCGCGCATCCGTGAACGGCACGCGGCTTGCCGCGTCATTCCCAACGCATCAGCGGATGGCGCAATGCAAGGAGCGGCGCACCGTGTGGATCGATGGATCGGTGGATCAGGTACGCATCAGCTGTTCGATCTGTTCCACCGGATAGCGGTGCCAGCGTCGGTTGGTGGTGTCCTTGGGGCTGGTGTTGCGTGCGTGCACCCAGGCCACGTACAGCTGCTGTTCAGGGTTGGTGGCAATGCGTTTGGCACGCACCGACCAGACGAACGCGTTGTCTTCGCCCACGTCGATGTCCGCAAATGGGGCGCTGCGCCAGAAATCCCGGCGGTAGCACAGCGTGCCGCCACACACCCAGGGCGTGCGGCCGTCGTACACGTACTGCCAGGCGCTGCGCGCTTCGGGGGCATAGAAGAAGACCTTGTCCAGCCCGCAGATATCGGCCTGTTGGGACTGCAGGGTGCGGACCTGCGAGCTGAGCCAGCCGGGGGCTCTCCAGTCGTCGTCATCCCAATGCGCAATCAGATCCCCACGCGCCAGCTCGCAAGCGAGATTGCGCTTGGTGCCGAGCGTGGATTTGCGGTCCAGCCGCAGATAGCGGATGTTCTCGTGCGCAGGGATGAGGTCTGCCACGCTGTCGCGCCCGTCGTCGAGCACGATCAGCTCGCGTGGCCCGTAGTCCTGCGCGAGGAACTGGCCGATCGCCTGTGGCACAAAATCGCGCCGGTCCGCGGTGGGCATGATGCAGGAAACCATTGGCATGGAGACGGCCTGTAGGTCTGAGGTTTGGGGGTGAAAATAGAAGTCGCCATCATCGGTCAGGCACTCCGGCAGGGGAACTCTGCGCCACGCCGCCTGCTGCAGGTAATGGCCTTCCTTGAACTTCCAGGTGTTGCCATCGTGGCGCACATAGACGCACAGCGACCGGCCCGCAATGCGGCACAGCCGCGCCCCGCCGCGCAGGGTTTTCTGCAGGAAATCCGCATCCTCCCTGAGCGAGGTGTGGGGGTACTGGCCGTGCCGCTCCCACAGGCTGCGCCTGAAGACCAGGGTGCCGCCGCTGACGTTCTCGAGGAACATCTGCCGAAACAGTGCGCGGCTGCAGGCCCAGAATTCGGCCTGTGGCCGGGCCATGAACAGCATGTCGTTGAGCCCCGTGATGTCCGCCACGTTGTGCAGGATGGGGGCCGCCTGGCGGCTCAGGCGCTGCGCGCCATACCAGTCGTCGTCGTCCCAGTGCGCGATGAGTTCGCCCCTGGCAACCGCACCGCTTCATTGCGCTTGGCACCGATGCTGGTGTGCGTGGGCGTGCGGATGCACCGGATGCGTGGGTCGTCGATACCAGCGGGCAGATCGGCATCGGTCTCGTACACGATGATGAGCTCGAGTGCCGGATAGTCCTGCCGCTGGAAGTACCGGATGGACTGCGCGACAAAGGCGGCGCGCCCCCGCGTGGGCATGATGCAACTCATCAACGGCGAGCCGGTGGCCACGGGCGGTGCCGGGGTCACGGGGTGTGCATGAGCCCGCTGGCCGGGAGCGGGCAGGGCGATGAACAGGCGCGTCTGCTCGGGCACCGCGAAGTGGCGGCATGCCTCTCCCGCGCAGTGGCCGTGGTAGGCCGCCGCTTCGCGGCGGCTTGCGGTGCGCAGCGCGCAGAACCGGTCCTGGTACAGCCGCTTGTTGGTCTCGAGCAAGCCATCGTGCGTGCCGGCCACCTGGGCGCACCGGGCCCCCCGGTGCACGAATGCCGCCTTGACCCACACCCCCTCGAAGCCGGCGCGGGCCGCGCGGATGTTGTAGTCCATCTCCCAGCACGGCCCCTGGGTGTATGCGGTATCGGCAGCGCCGATCGCTGCGACCACCTCGTTCTTCACCACGTAGCAAAAATCACCCAGGCTGTGCAAGGGGGCCAGCGGCACGCACGCGTCGCCGAAGCGGGCCAGCAAGGCATCGGCCTGCTCCCACAGGGCTTGCGGGTGGCCCGCGCAGCCGGGCGCGATGGCCTGTTCGTTCCAGCCCCGGTTGGTGGACGGGCCCGCCAGCCCGCGGCTGGGGTTGGCGTCCAGTGCAGCCAGCATCAGCTCCAGCCAGCCGGGGCAGACCTGCAGGCCGCTTTCCAGAAAGACATAGATGTCTGCGGGCTCGCTGACCAGCTGGTTGAAGCAGGCTGCGGCCCCGGGCTGGCGGGGCGCGGGCAGTTGTACCAGCGATGGCGGTGCCGGCTGCAGGGCCTGCATTGCCTTCGCCTGCAAGACGTGGTCGTCATCGGGCAGCAGTCGCAGCCCAAAGGTCAGCGGTGTGTTCTCGAAGATGCTCGAGAGCGTGGCGCACAGGCCGTCGGCCTCGCCGGTGACATGCACGCCGATGAGAATCTGGCGCTCTTGCGGTGCTGGCATTCACCACTCCTCGCTGGTGGCCACCAGGCCCGTGCCCAGCACCGCCTCCAGCTTTCGCCAGGGGCTTGCTGGGCCTTCGTCCGCCCAGTCGGTGACCGAGTCCAGCAGCCGTTCCAGTGCGATGGCCTTGGCATCGGCGGCGGCATAGAAGCGGGGATAGCACAGGAGCAACTCTTCGGTGCAGGCGCGAATCAGGGACTCCCTGCGGGCCGGCTCCGGAGCGTGGAAGGACGCATACAGCGTGGGCGGGCCGAACCTGCCCAAGCGCCGCCACAGGCCCGGAATCACGGTGTACTCACCGCCTTCGATGTCCATCTTGATGAAGTTGCAATCGCCGTCCGCGTGCCCGTGCAGGTAGCGCTCCATGTCCACCCCCTGCGCTTCGTGGCAGGGCTGACCGCTGGCGCCTGGCGCGGCCAGCATCCCCGACATGCTGTCGCCGAACTGGCTTTGCGCGCCGTAGTACAAGCCGCCCGCGTACAGTGGCATCGGACCGCTCTGCGCACCGATGCCGACTGCGTGCAGATGCAGCTTGCCGCGCAGTGCGGGGTTGGCGTCGGCGTTTCCGCTCAACTCCGCGAACGCGACCGGATCGGGTTCCACCGCGTGCACGCAGCGCGACAGCGTCGCAGCGTACAGTGCCGTGGGACCGATCCAGGCTCCCAGGTCCACGCAGCAGGCATCGGGTTGCAGGAACCGCCGCAGCACCTCGAAGGTGTGCGGCTCCCAGGCGCGGGCTTGCACCCGGTCCCAGAATGGCTGGCGTGCGTCGTCCGCACGCACATTGAAGATCCGCCCGCCCACTGAGATGCGGCGCGTGTTCTGTGCAGGGCTCATGGTCGGCGTGCTCCGCATTGACCGTCGGTTACCAGACCGTGTAGGGTGGCGGGCCGTCGTAGGTGGCGCTGAATTCAAAGGCATGGCCTTCGAAGATGAATCCCGGCACGTTGATCTGGCACCACACTGCGCCAGCATAGGGGCTGCTGGCTGGCGTCAGCTTCATCTGGATGCGGACGGACTGCTTCGAAGAGTCCTGCGTCTGCAAGGACAGCGGCAGAAAGTAGTCGTTGCCGTAGAAGTTGGCCTTCCTGCTACGGATCTCGCAGACCAGCGTCACGAACTGTCCGCTGCTGCTGTAGATCAGCTGAAAAATGAACTGGTAGTCCGCACTGGCCGGCCAGATCATCCGGATGGTGTTGCCCGCCACCACCTGCTGCTTCGGCAGCTCCGTGGAGGGGTAGACGTTGACCACGCCAGCGCCACCGGCATACAGCGCGCTGATGGCGACGTCCTGCACCGGCGATGTGCCCTGCAGCACGATGTCTGCGTTGCTGACCGGCGCGCTGGCGGACAGCGGTATGTCGGCCAGTGGTGGAACCTGCCGTGCCAGTGCCGAATGGCCTGCCGGGCCCGAGCCGTCGCAGTGGAACACCAGGCCGCCCATCTGCGTGATGACGCCGGGCGCCTCCATGCCCGTGCCGCACGACGGCACCAACTGCAGCTGGACCAGCGCCTGCCCTGGCAGTTGCGGGGGCTTTGGCTGGCACTGCGCGGTGCCGCCGGGGCCCTGGCACACATCCAGCCCCCAGGTGATGCCGGCCAGGTCGAACACTCCAGCACCGTCGTAGTTGACCCGCTGCTGCTCACGCCCCCAGCTGCCGCTGCTGGCGGCAGGCCGCTGCGCCACAGTGCCCGCCAACAGGCTGCTGGGGGTCGCTGCCGTGGCCATGCATTCAACGTCCGAGGCCAATGCCTTCGCCAGCGCGCGTGCACTGGCGTCGCCCTGCGGGGCCACGCCGCCTTGCTGCACCAGCGAAAAGCTGTAGGTGCTTTGGGGGGCCAGCGGGTCGATGTCGTAGGGTGTCGTTGGCAGCATGGCGGAAGAGCTTCCCAGGATGCTGCCGAAGACGAAAACCCAGTCGACCCATTGCTCGTCCGCCGCCATGCGCTGCAGCGAGGTGATGGCCAGCTGCACCTCCTCCATCGGGTAGGCCCCGGTCGCTCCGCAAAAAAAGAGCCCGGGGGCCATGAAGACCTTCAGCGTGTCGCCCTCGGGCACGGGTGGCGACGCCTGCGGCAGGGCGGCACGGGCGGTCTGCATCGCCCGCTCCATCAGTTGGCAGCGCGCCTGGATATCGAGCCGAGCGTCGCCCAATCCCCGATGTTGCGGTGACCCATCGGGGTGGACCTGGGGCGCGGTGTCGAGCACGTAGCCGATGAACTGGACATTTGTGTAGGCCATGCGATTTTCCTTGGTGGTTGTCTGAAAGCTTTGGCGGGTGGTGCCCCTCAGCGGCGCAGTCCGTAGGTGAACTTGATGATGTAGTTCACGGACACGTTGAGAGGGCGCGTCTCCTTCAGGCTCACTGGCACTGCGGTGCTCTGCCCCGTGCCTGCGACTGGGCCGCCGGTGGTCAGCGTGTTCTTCACGCTGGGAGCACCTGCGGCGGTGCCGTCGGGTGATGGAGCCGATGGGGCTGGCGCACTGCTGTAGGTGTGCTCATGGGCCTGCAGCGCGCTGGACTGGATCGAGCCGACGCCGTCGCTCGAGCCCTGTCCACCTGGCGGGGCTGTGCGATTGGCGATGTCGGGGTCGTTCTGGGTGCCGGTGCCCACGCCCCGCAGGAAGTAACCGCGGTAGTCCGGAATGTTGAACTGCGCGCCGGTGCCGCCGTACACATAGCCCAGCACGGCAAACAGCTCGGGGTATTCAGCGCAGGCCAGAGACCGGCCATCGCAGTACATCCACCCCCACGCCTCCAGCGGCTGGGTGGTGAATGCCGTTGGCGAAGCCGCGGTGGGAGTGCCGCTGCTGTCGGGCGCTCCCAGTGCGCCGGCAAACGCGGACACCGCCCCCACGGGCAGTTCTCCAAAACCTGGGCGTTGAAAAAAGGGGCTGCCTGCCCCCGGCATCACCATCATGGCGTGTTCCTTCCTAGCGCTGGCAAGCGCGTTCCGTGGGTTGAATCCGGCTCATCCAGCACCTGCATTGCCGTGGGCACCACCACCCGCCATGCCGGGCCCACGCGGTGCGGCGGCGGTGTTGGCGCGGGGCCCACGGCGTGCTTGAGGTCATTGACCAGTGCCAGGTCGCCGGCGTTGGCAGGGGCCAGCGGGTCGGGCCCGCTCCAGAGCATTCCGCTCGAGAAGAAATACAGGAATGCCATGGCATGTGCCGGCTGCACGGGCAGCATCACACGCGCCTGGCCGGCCTGCAAGAAATTTATGAACAGCGCATCACCACCCGCTGTGGGGCTACCCGGCTCTGGCGCGGCGGGCGGGGACCCCACCGCATCGGACACGCCGTAGAAGCTGTAGGCCATCTCGTTCCACTCGAGCACTTCGTCGAAGAACTGCAGGTAGCGCGGCTCGCCCACGGTGAACGGGGAGGGCGACCCGGGCGGCGACGAATACGCGCAGTATTCCGCCGCCCCGGGCAGCGTGGGCAGCCCGGTCAGCCGCTGCATGCGATCGAGCAGCAGCCGCTGGCACGCGTTCTTCAGTTCGCGCTGCTCGAGTTGCCGCAGCGCCAGCGGCGACCGCAGGGGCGTGCCGTCCGGTCCCCCGTGGCCGAAGCGGGCGCGGTACGCGGCCAGCCGCTCCTCGTACCCTTTGACGATGCTGGCGTACGTGCGAATGCGCCACTGGTCCATGCACCGGGGGGAGGGAATGCAGGTGACCTCGACATGGACCTGCGCCAGGCTGTCGCTCGGCGGCGAGAACAGTGGTTGGCTGTCCATCACGGACACGGGTACGGTCTCGTCCTCGCCGTCGAGCGTAACGGCAACTGCCGCCGAGCCAGCGCTCACGGTGTGCCGCCCCACGAGCACCATCGGCGCTGGCTGGCCCGGATAGGCACCGATGCAGGCGACAAAGGCCACCGTGGCGCAGTAGCCCGCCGGAACGGCCAGCTGCTTGTTCTCCCCGCTGCGCACCGTGGCGCACACGCAGCGCTTCGCCGGCGGTGGCGGCTCCAGATCCAGTACGCCGTAGCACGCGCCCAGTTGCGCATAGCTGCGCGGCCCGTCCACCCGGATGTCTTCGAAGGTGGCCACGCCCAGCTGTTGCGGGGACGGCGGCCTGGCGAAGTCCTGGCCTGCGAGGGCCTGTTCCTGTGCGATGAGGCTGGACCCAGGCTGGCACACCATGAATTCCATCATCAGCCGCTGGCCGTAGTTGACCACGCAGGCCTCGTACACCTTGTTCACCCAGCGGAACACGGCCCGCATGCTCTGGGGGCCTGCGGTGTTGTCGACGACGCTCACCACCGCGTCATCGGTCTGGCTCATGGTGCTGCTCGAGCGCGTGTGGCTGACACTGCGGCTGATGCGGTTGACGGTCTTGTTCAGGATGTCGCGCGCAAAGCGTGTGGTGTCATCCAGCCCGGGCTGGGCCCCTTGCTGCAGCGCGCGGGTCCACGAGCCATCCAGCGTGGCCTGCGTGGGAGGGCCGTAGCTGCTCGTGAACTTGTTGTACTGCTGGGTCTCGGCGACCTCGGCCACGGTCTTGCGAGACTCTTCCTGCAGGTTGCTGCGTTCGTCCGCGGCATCGTTCTGCAGGGTCTGCATCTCGGCCAGGGTCTGCTTTTGCTCGCTGTGCTGCCGGTGGGTGCGTTTGTGCGTCACCTCGCGCCGCTCACCGCGCATCACGTTTTCAATGCGTGCAATCTCGCCGCTCTGGTAGTGCAGCAGGCGCTGGCGCACCATCTGCAGGTCACCGATCGCGTAGGGCCCGATCCACCCGCCAGATGCACCAGGTGGCGGGCTGGCGGCATCGTGGCACGCAGGTAGCGGAAAGATGTTGGCAGGCAGGACCACCGTCGCCTTGTAGAGCGCCACCAGCTGGGCCGCGTTGATAGGCGCGGGCTGCAGGAGTGCCGGCGTTGCCGGGGTGCCGCTGGCCGCGACCGCCTCGGTCGCGCCCGAGGGCCAGGCCACGGCCAGCAGATGGGCCATCTGCAGCGTGCGGGTCAATGCGGCGAGCAGTGCCGTCTCGTAGCCCAGCACGATCACCAGCGCGAAGTAGCTCTGCCAGACACGGTCCAGGGTCTGCGCGTAGCTGGCCGATTCCAGGTAGGCCCAGCTCAGCCCGTGGCGCTGCAGCAGTTCTGTCACCTGTGCGTGTGCGGCGGCCAGCCATTCGCGCGGCGTGTCGCCTGTGGGGGGCGGCAACCGCGCCAGCAGTGCGGCGAACTCGCCCACCGGCCCGGGCAGCGGATGCAGGTCCGCGATGAAGTCGCCCTGGTAGGGCGCATCCCCGTCGATGAACTGCAGCGCCAGGGACCGCGCGGCCATTCGGCCCTGGCTGCGCGCAGCCACCAGATCGTCGGCAAAGCTGCTGGACGGAGGGCTGGCGCTGGTGTACTGCACGAACCCGTACAGCAGGTCGGTCGCCGTCACCTGGGGCCAGCGGCGCACATACACGTATGGGAAGAGTTCATCGGCGTGCTCGTCGATGAACGGCAGGGGCTCGACAGGATCGTCCGGCCCGTCGGGCTCGACCGGCGATGGCGATGGCGCCGGGGGCTGGGGCCTTGGCGGCGGGATCGGGCCGCGCATGGGACACGTGGCCATGATGCCCTCGAAGTGGTGGTCGTCCGACCGCCCCCGCATGCCGTAGTGGATATCGGCAAAGATGGCCGTGTGGGTGACCCCGTCGATGTGCACGGGGGTCTTTTGCTGCAGGTAGCCGGACACGTAGCAGCCCGAGGGAAACCTGAACTCGAAAGGCTGGGACGGCCACTGACCGGTGACGGTGACCTGCTGGCCGGGCGAATCGCCCGGACTGCAGGACACGATGACGCTGGAGGGAACATCGTCGTGCGGTGCGCGGTTGATGGTGATGTCGAAGACCAGGCGACCATCCATGGCGCTCCATCTTCTTTTGACCATTTCGTTCACGGGATGCCTCCTGGGTGGGCCGCGCCTGCGTCGCCTGCATCGGCGCAGGGCACCCGGGTGCCCCACGCCGACGCGTGGCTTCAGCACATCACGATGTTTTCGAGGTTGAACGCGAACGGCGTGGAGTTGGCGCCAGGGCCACCACCGGTCATCACGATGTCGGCGCTGGCGATGCCCAGCAGCGACAGCTCGGTGTTGATGTTGGAGATGATGGCCGAGTTCATGACCTGGCCCTGCACCACCTGCGACGCCACACCGATCCAGATGGTGGGCTTGAACTCGAACACTGCCTTTTGCTGCGGGGCGATGGAGGTCTTGGTGGCCAGCAGCTTGCCGTCCTTGTAGCAGCTCGCATTGATCGCGCCCTTGGGCAGCGAATTGAGCACCTGCACCTCGCGGGAGCTGGTGCCGCTGCCGGCGGCCACCAGGCGGTCGCCGGAAGTGGTCAGCGACATCTGGAACAGCTGGCCGTTTTGCGCGTCCAGCTGCGGCGTGTAGTTGCCGTAGCTGTCGCTGGCCCCGACCTGCATGGTCATGGGGAAGGTGAACGGGTGGTTGTCGCCCTGACCGCAGTATTTGATGACCTGCCAGGCCACCGCCAGTTCGTCGAAGTCGGTGGCCACGTTCTTTTGGAAGACGACGATCTCCGAGTTGTTGGTGTCGTTGGAGTTGTTGATGAAATTCAGTTGTACGCCCATGAGTTTTCTCCTGTTGGTGGAAGTGGTGGCAACACACCGCGCGTTGCCTGTTGGCCCCGACGGCCTCTCGGCCGGCAAGGCGAACCTTGTGTGCCCGGATCTGCCGCAGCGTTCAGATCCGGACGATGCTGTCGAGGTTGAATTCGTAGGGGGTCGAGCCCTCGCCCGGGCCGCCGCCGGACATCACGATGTCTGCGCTGGCGACACCCAGCAGCGATAGCTCCGTGTCGGCACTGCTCATCACGGCGGAGCTGATCGCGTCTCCCTGTGCGATCTGGGACGCCACGCCGATCCACAGCACGGGCGGATACTGGAAGACCGCCTTCTGGCCGGGCACCACGGCGTTCTTCGCACCCACCATGCGGCCGTCCTTGAAGACGCAGACGTTCATGGCGCCTTGGTCCAGGTCATTGAGCACGTCGACTTCATTGGAGGCGCTGGCGGCGCCGGATCGCACCAGGCGCCGAGAGCCTGACGGGGTCGACTGCAGCTTGAGCAGCTGACCGTTGTCAGCGCGAACGCGGGGCGAGAAGTTGCCGTATCCGTCGACCACACACACCTCGAAGCCCACCGGATAGGCAAACGGATGAAAACAATCACGGCCGCAGAAGCGGATGACCTTCCATGCCATGGCCAGCGAAGCCATGTTGGGCGCCTGGTTCTTCTGATAGATCACCACCTCCGACCTGTTGCCGTCGAGAGATCGATTGATGAATCGCAGCTTGATATCCATGAGGAACTCCTGCCTGATGTCCTGTCGCTGGGGGCTTCTTGCTGCCATTGCTCAGGCAGTGAAGCGACTGTAGGCAGAGGCCGCGATCAAAGCGATTACAGCCAATTACAACGAAGGGATGCTGGGTCGCGCGTCGCGTGGGTCAGGCAAAAGGGTTGGGACGGCAGTGGGGACGGATTGAGGCAACCGAGCTGAGACTGCTGTCAGGTCACCGCCGACCTTTTTCGTCAACCATGGCCTACGGCGGGCCAGTGCCCCAGGCGGCGACATTGCTTTGTCTTTCATTCAAGGAGATTCCATGAAAACCAACCTCATCGCCGTGGCCATCGCTGCCGGGTTTCTTGCCTCCACGGGCGCACACGCTTTGACAAGCGACCAGTACAAGGCAGAAAAGAACAAGATCGAAGCGGACTACAAATCGCAGAAGGTGCAATGCGACACTCTGAAGGCCAACGCCAAGGATGTGTGCGAGGAAGAGGCCGAAGCCAAGGAGAAGATTGCCAAGGCCGAGCTGGAGCAACAGTACAAGCCCAGCCCCGCCCATGCCCGCAAGGTGGCAGAGGCCAAGGCGGAGGGCGCGCATGACGTGGCCAAGGAAAAGTGCGACGACCAGACCGGCGACGCCAAGAACGCGTGTGAAAAGCAGGCCGAGGCCGACTACGACAAGGCCAAGGCAGACATCAAGGCCACCAAGTTCTGAACGATTGTGCGGGTGGGCCGCCGATCTGGCGCCCCCGCACCACACCGGCATGCGCGAGCCAGATGCCCCGGCTGGTTCACAGTGCCACACGCCGCGCCACTGCGCTGAATCCCTGCGCTTCAGAGACCCGCAAGCCGGCGCCAGGACCCCGCAGCGTCGCGGAAGGACCCGGCCTCGCTGAGCATCCAGTCCACCACAGCTTTCACGTGGGGGCTGGTTTTGCTGCGTTGGGGCACAACGAGGTGGTATCCGGCCGCCATGGGCAGGTAGAAGGGCCATGCCTCCACCAGTCTGCCCTGCATCACGTCGTGCGCGATGAGTGTGTCATGGCCTATGGCGATGCCTACTGCGGCCACAGCGGCCGTCAGGGTGGTCTCCGTGCCCTGCAACCGCATGTTCCTGGCGCCTGACAGATGCGTCGCGTTGCAGGCAGACAGCCACTGCTGCCACTTGCCGGCCCGCAGCGAGTCGTGCAGCCATGGAAAGCGCTGCAGGTCGCCCAACGTGCGAATCGGCCGTTCGGCCGCGAGCTGTGCAGATATCACCGGCACCAGGCTGTCGTGCATGAGCAGGTGGGATCCCGGCAGCGATCCATCGCCGTAGTGGATTCCGATATCGAAACGTTCCTTGCGAAAGTCTGCATCCCAAATCGAAGTGGCCAGGTCGATCTCTGCATCGATCCCCGCCACATGCAGCCGGGCCAGGCGCGGGATCAGCCAGCGGGAGGCAAACGACGGCATGGCCAGGATCTTGACGGTGCGCGATCTCAGGGCCGAGGTGCTTGCCAGCTGCGCTGCGCCGCGCGCCAACTCTTGCAGCGCACGGTGCACCGTCTCGAGGTAGATCTCGCCTGCGGGCGTCAGCTCTGCGCGCCGGTGCCCCCGCAAGACGAGCGTCTGCTGCGTACTGCGTTCCAGCGACGCGATGTGCCTGCTGATGGCGGATTGTGAACATGCCAAGTCACTGGCCGCAGCGGTAAAGCTGCCGCATCGGGCCACGGCCCGAAAGGCCTGCAAGGCTGCAAGGGTGATGTCGCTCATAGGCTCTGCTGCCGGGGCTGGGCAGGCAATCGGGATCGATGGGCAGTACGGTACCTCAAGCGGAGCCCGGCCGCAGGGGCAGACTGCGCGCACGGTGCCCTACGGCAGCGTGCACCGCATTGGCCACCGCCGCGATCACCGCGGACGTGCCCGGCTCCCCGATGCCTCCGGGCGGCTCGTCGCTCTGCAGCACGTGTACATCCACCTGCGGTGCCTCGGACAGCCGAAGCACGCGGTAGTCGTGGAAATTGCTCTGCTCCACACGGCCGCCCTGCAGCGTGATCTCGCCCCACAGCGCTGCCGTCACGCCAAACTGGATGCTGCCGTCCACTTGCGCATGGACGGTGTCCGGGTTGACGACCATCCCGCAGTCGACGGCACATACCACGCGGTCCACGCGAATCTCGCCTGCGGCGTCCACGGTGACTTCGGCCACCTGGGCCATGAAGCTGCCAAATGCCGACAGCACTGCAACGCCCCGGCCCCTGCGGGAGCCCTCGGCGTTTGCTGCAGGCAACGGTATGGCCCACCCCGACTTCAGCGCCACCAGTTCCAGCACGGCCCGCGCGCGGGACTTTGGGGGCAGCAGTGCCAGGCGGTAGGCCACGGGGTCCTGGCGCGACAGGGCGGCCAGTTCATCCACGAAGCTCTCGATCACGAAGCAGTTGTGCGTGGGCCCCACCCCGCGCCACCAGCCCGTGGCCAACCCCGGCATGGGCTCATGGCGCACATAGTCGAGCTGGGCAGCAGGCCATGTGTAGGGCCCAAGACCTGCTTCCACCGCATCGCCATCCAGGCCATTGCGAACAGCGCCCGGAGCGACCCGCGCGAGGATGGACGATCCCACTACCCGATGGGTGATGGCCGTGGGCCGGCCCTGCGCGTCCAGCGCCGCACTCAACCTGTCGGCGTACATCGGCCGCAGGATGTCGTGCTGGATATCCTCCTCGCGCGACCAGATGAACTGCACGGGGCCCTGCACCGTGCGCGCGAGCGCCACGGACTGCTCCACATAGTCCGCCTCCAGCCGGCGTCCAAAGCCGCCGCCCAGCAGGTGGTTGTGGATGCGGATCTTGTCGGCCGGCAGCGCCGATGCCTTCACTGCGGCATCGCGCGCGCGGATGGGCGCCTGCGTTCCCACCCACACGTCGCAGCCGTCCGGCGTGAGGTGCACGGTGCAGTTGACGGGCTCCATCGCCGCGTGGGCCAGAAACGGCGAGTGGTAGACCGCCGAATGGCGCGACGCGGCGCCTGCCAGGGCGGCTTGCACGTCGCCTTTCGACAGCGCCGATGCGGCATCCTGGCGGTCCAGCTGTCGCTCCAGGTCCTGGCGCAGCTGCGCGGTGGAGACGCCCGCCCCGGCGCCGTGATCCCACTCGATCTTCAGCGCCGCGAGCCCTTGCTTGGCCGCCCAGGAGTGGACGGCGATGACGGCCACGGCATTGGAGATTCGCACCACCTGGCGCACGCCAGACACCGCCAGGGCTGGGGCTTCGCCCACGCTGGCGAGCGTGCCGCCGAATACCGGGCACGCCGCCACCGCCGCGTAGAGCATGCCGGGCAGGCGCACATCGATGCCGTAGGTGGCCGACCCGTCGACCTTGCCCGCCACGTCCAGGCGCGGGATGGGTTTGCCAATCAACCGGAACAAGTGCCGGGGCTTGAGCGCCACCGGCTGCGGCACGGGCAGACGTGCGGCGCTGCGGGTCAGCTGGCCGTAGCGAAGCCGGCGCCCGCTGGGCGGATGGCTGACCTGGCCCCCGTGCGCCTGGCATTCGGCCGCAGGCACGCCCCATTCCTGGGCCGCGGCGCTCACCAGCATGGCCCTCGC
The DNA here is from genome assembly GCF_001424425.1 of Acidovorax sp. Leaf191. Taxonomy (GTDB): domain Bacteria; phylum Pseudomonadota; class Gammaproteobacteria; order Burkholderiales; family Burkholderiaceae_C; genus Acidovorax. The sequence goes on along the minus strand of NZ_LMPT01000008.1, from coordinate 34,757 downwards.
GGTGGCGCCGGCCACGCGCATCGGCTCCCAGGCGCCCATGATGGAGTTGGACCCGCCGGTGATCTGACCGCCGCCCGCACGCGGGTTGCCATAGCGGGCTGCGTCCGGCGGGGCATGGGCCAGCGTGACGCGCGAGAGCGGCACTTCCAGTTCCTCGGCGATCAGCATCGACAGCGCGGTGTAGATCCCTTGGCCCATCTCGACGCGCGCCATCGTCAGCGTCACGCTGTCGTCGGTGCCGATGCGGATGAACGCGTTGGGTTCGAAGGGCGCAGGGGCCTGCATGGCTGCCAGCGCCTCGGAGTGCCGGCCTGCAGGTCGCCCGGGCAGCGCCACGCCCAGGGCCAGCGATCCTCCGGCCATCAGCAGTACGCGGCGGGTCAGCACGGGTGTTGCCGCGTCTTCTGGCTGCCGCCACCGTTCGCAGGGGCCAGAGCGGCCGGCGGCTAGTGGTGTTGTTTTCTGGATGCTCATGCCTGGCCTCCGCCGCGGGCCGCGCGGTGGATGGCTACCCGGATGCGCGAGTAGGTGCCGCAGCGGCAGATGTTGCCGGACATGGCTGCGTCGATGTCGGCGTCCGTGGGTTTGGCGTTCTGGCTGAGCAGCGAGCATGCCGACATGATCTGCCCCGACTGGCAGTAGCCGCACTGCACCACGGACTCATCCAGCCAGGCTTTTTGCACGGCGCGCCCCACGTCAGTGGCGCCAATGCCCTCGATGGTGGTGATGCGCTGGCCGGCCACGGCGGAAATCGGTGTCTGGCAAGAGCGGATGGCCGTGCCGTTCAGGTGGACAGTGCACGCACCGCAAAGCGCCAGGCCGCAGCCGAACTTGGTGCCTGTCAGCCCTTGCACATCACGCAGTGCCCACAGCAGGGGCATGTCGGCCGGCAGGTCCAGCGCCACATTGCGGCCGTTCAATTCGAATTCCACCATCGCTCACCCCACCGCAATGGCTTCGACTTCGATCAGCCAGTCCGGGTGGACCAGCCCCACCTGCACCACCGACATCGCCACCTTGTGGTCGCCCAGGTAGCGCTGGCGGATGTCGGCGCCCAGGCGCCAGTCATCGTAGTTGGCCAGCCATATGGTCAGTTTCGCCAGATTCTCGCGGCCCATGCCGGCCGCCGCGAGTGTGGCCTCGATGTTGGACCAGACGCGGTGGGCTTGCGCTTCGAAGCCCTTCGCCAGTCTGCCGTCCGGCTCCAGTCCCATGGTGCCGCTGATGAAAAGCAGGCGGTTCACGGAGATGGCTTCCACGGCCTGGGCGTAGGGGCCGATGGGGGCAAATATGTCGGGTGGGGTATGCGTTCTCAACATGGGCGTCCTTGGCTGACGGGTTGGATGAACGTCCATTAAAGGAGCGAATCCCTGGTGGCCCGATGCCGAATCCTGATCTCATGCCATCTGTCCTTTGCATGGATGACGGCGTCGTGGCGTGTCCAGGACCCCGCAGAATTGTCAGCAGGTTCACCCGGATGGTGTGGCTGAGACATGGCCGAACTGGGTGGCGGATGCAGGCGTGCCGCGCGAACATTAGTTGCTTGTGCTGTTTTGCACTGTTATGGTGCAATTTTTGTGGATTGTGATGCCCGCAAATAGAGGGTTCTACGAACGAACAACCAGGCCAAAAACGCTACCATTGGTTACCGTTGCCACCGCCTGAAGGCGCGCATCTTTTCTCCCAGGTCCCGGCCATGCTCAAGCGCATCCAAATCGAACATCTCACCCTGGGCATGTACTTGCACGAGTTCTGCGGCTCGTGGATGGAGCACCCCTTCTGGCGCGCCAAGTTCCTGCTCAAGGACCCCAAGGACCTCGCCCGCATCCAGTCCACTGCCATCCACGAGTGCTGGATCGACACCGACAAGGGCCTGGACGTGGCGCCAGGCACTGCTTCCGTCTCGCGCGAGGAGGCCGACGCCAAGATCGAGACCGACTTCAGCCGCCTGGAAGACCTGCCCACGCTCAAGGTCACGCTGCCGCCCCCACCGCCGCCGCCCCAGCGCGACCGGACCGCCACGGACATGAAAAGCGAGCTCAAGCGGGCCGCCGCCATCTGCACGCAATCCAAGGAGGCGATGGTCTCCATGTTCAACGAGGCGCGCATGGGCCGTGCAGTGGACGCCGCGGGCGCGCAAAGCCTGGTCGAGGAGATCACCGACTCCGTCACGCGCAACCCCGGCGCCCTCATCAGCCTGGCGCGCCTGAAAACCGCGGACGACTACACCTACATGCACTCGGTGGCGGTTTGCGCGCTCATGGTGGCGCTGGCCAAGCAGCTCAAGCTCAAGGACGACCAGCAGCGCCTGGCGGGCATGGCGGGGCTCTTGCACGACCTGGGCAAGGCGGCGATCCCGCTGGCCGTCCTCAACAAGCCCGGCAAGCTCACCGACCAGGAGTTCACCGTGGTGCGCAGCCACCCGGTGGAGGGCTACCACATGCTCAAGGAAGGCTCTGGCGTGCCCGAGGCGGTGATGGACGCCTGCCTGCACCACCACGAAAAGGTGGACGGCACGGGCTACCCGGACAAGCTCAAGGGAGAAGGCATCAGCATCATCGCGCGCATGACGGCGATCTGCGACGTGTACGACGCCGTGACGTCCGACCGGCCCTACAAGCGCGGCTGGGACCCGGCCGAATCGCTGCGGCGCATGGCGGAGTGGACGAACGACCACTTCGATGCGCGGCTGTTCCAGGCCTTCGTCAAGAGCATCGGCATCTATCCGGTGGGCTCGCTGGTGCGGCTGACCTCCGGGCGCATCGGGGTGGTGACGGAGCAGGCGCCGGCGGCGCTCACCACGCCGATCGTAAAGGTGTTCTTCAGCACGAAGTCGGACCTGCGCATTCCGCCCGAACTGGTGGACCTGGCGGCGCCGGGGTGCACCGAGAAGATCGTGGCGCGCGAGGACCCGGACAAGTGGCGGTTCCCGGATTTGAACGAACTGTGGTCGGGGTTCTCGGTCAAGGCCTGGTGAAGCCTGCAGAATGCACAGGCCTGCGGTAGCGTCCGCAGGCCTTCCCGTCTGTCCGTTCGCATTCTGGAGTGTGCTGTCCCCATGAAGCGTTTGCTGCATCCGATGTTTCGCACGCGGCTGTCCCTGGCCTTTGCGGCGCTTTTGGCGCTGGTGTGCGTGCAGGCTGCCTTTGTCTACGCAGGGGCCTACCGTGTGAACGACTACGCGCGCCACAGCCGCCTGGCGAGCGACATCCTGTCGGAGCTGCTGGACCTGTCGGCCAACAAGCAGCGGCTGCGCGTGTGGGCCATGCAGCGCCTGATGAACGCCGATGCCAGCCCCGAGGTTCGCGAACGGCTCATCAGCAGCATGCAGCGCAGCGCCGCTGCGCTGGAGTCGTTGGCCGTGCAGGACGTCACGCTCTGGCGCGAGCTGGCCGAGCGCGACGGCATTGCAGTGCCGCAGGAGGTGCACCAGCTGGTGGGCGTCTCCGAGCTGCTCAAGGACAACATCCAGGCCGTGGATGCGCGCCTCAAGCCCCTGACCCCCCTGGAGCCCGGGGCCGAGTTTGCGGTGCTGTGGGAAGAGATCAACCAGGTGTTCGACATGGCCAAGGGCCGAGATCTGCGCGAGGTGCTCAACGGGGCGATCGAGCGCCAGCGGCTGACCGTGCCCATGGCGCGGGCCGCCACGGAGCGTGCGCTCGCGGCCCTGCGCGAAAAGGCCATCGCCATGGCTCTCATCACCCTGGCGGCGGCGGTCGTCATGGCCCTGAGCCTGAGCCGGCGCCTGCAGCAGCCGCTGGACCGCCTGCTCGCCGGCACGCAGGCGCTGCAGGCGGGTGCACTGGACCACCGCATCGCCACCGGCTCCCGGGACGAGTTCGACCATGTGGCGCAAAGCTTCAATGCGATGGCGCGGGAGCTGCAAAGCCACCGCGCAGCCGCCGATGCCGCCCGGCACGACCTGGAGGTGGCGGTGCACGACCGGACGCGGGAGCTCAGCGCTGCGCACGACACCCTCAAGCAGCTGGACGAGCGGCGCCGCCAGCTGTTTGCAGACCTCGGGCACGAACTGCGCACCCCCGCTACCGCGATCCGCGGCGAGGCCGAGATCGCCCTGCGCGGCAAGGACAAGCCTACCGCCGAGTACCGCCAGGCGCTGGGCCGCGTCATCAGCGGCATCGACCAGATGACGGGCCTGATCCACGACCTGATGCTGATCGCCAAGGCCGAAGCGGACCAGCTCGTCATGAAGCCCACCTCCACCGACCTGCCTGCGCTGCTGGCCGAGGCCGTGGACCAGGCCCGCACACTGGGCGCGGCCCACCGGGTCGACGTTCAGCTGGACCTGGGCGACGCGGCGGCAGCGCCGGTGCGCGTGCATGCCGATGCGGACAGGCTGGGCCAGGCGGTCATGATCGTTCTGGACAACGCCGTGCGCTACTCGCCGGAAGGGGCGTCGGTGGCCGTCTCGCTGCGCACCGATCCTTCGGTGGCGGCCATCGTCGTCAGCGACGCCGGGATCGGCATCGACGCGGACGAGCTGCCCCATGTGTTCGAACGCTTCGTGCGCGGCCAGCGGGCGCGTGCGCACCGCGCGGACGGCACCGGCATCGGCTTGTCGATTGCACAGTCCATCGTGCATGCGCATGCCGGGCAGATCGATGTGCAAAGCGTCGCCTTGCGCGGCACGACCGTTTGCATCTCCTTGCCGGTCATTGCCGCCGACGCGCCTGAATGGGCCTTGTGACCGTATGAATATCCTTGTCGTGGAAGACGATGCCCGTGTCGCTGACTTCTTGTTGCGCGGCCTGCGCGCGGAGGGCTACCGGGTCGAGCTGGCGCGCAACGGAGCCGACGGCCTTGCCATGGCCCGCACCACTGAGCCCGCCATCCTGATCCTGGACCTGATGCTGCCGGGCCTGAGCGGCCTGGAGCTGTGCCAGACGCTGCGCGCCGAGGGGCACCACGTGCCCGTGCTGATCCTGAGCGCCCTGGGCAACACCGCGGACAAGGTGCAGGGCCTGCGCCTGGGCGCAGACGATTACCTGACCAAGCCTTTCGCTTTTGAAGAACTGCTGGCGCGCATCGAAGCGCTGATGCGCAGGGGCCGCGAGCAAAAGCCCCGCTCCACCCTGCTGCATGTGGCGGACCTCACCCTGGACCTGGAGCGGATGAGCGCCAGCCGGGCCGGCCAGACCATCGCACTCACCGCCAAGGAACTGGCGCTGCTGGAGCTGCTCATGAACTCGCCCGGGCGCGTGTACAGCCGCGAGCGCATCCTGTCGAACGTGTGGGGCACCAGCCAGGACCCCCTGACCAATGTGGTGGATGTCTACGTGCGCCGCCTGCGCGCCAAGATCGATGACGGGCATCCGCTCGCCCTCATCAAGACGGTACGCGGCTTCGGCTACCGGCTGGACGACGTGCGCGAGTGATGCGTTGCAGGGATGTCGGGCTTGTTCGCCCGTCGCCCTGGCCTCAGGGCTTGCGCGGGCGCCCGGCGATGCCCAGCTTGCGCAGCCGATAGGCGAGCGTGGCACGGCTGATGCCCAGCAGCCGGGCCGCAGAGGCCACGTTGCCGCCGGCCGTGTGGAATGCCTGGCGCAGCAGCTGCGCCTCGGCCTCGTGCAGCGGGGGCATCGCTGCTGCGGGTTGCGGCAGCGGCGGGCGCGCGGGCATCTGCAGGGGGGCGGGCGTGAACGGTGCGGCGGGCGCTGCCGCTGCTGCACCGCCCTGCAGCCTGGCCGTATGGTCTGCCGCCACCCTCAATGACAGCACGTCGTCCGCCAGCCTTTCGCCGCCGCTGAACAGGTGGTGGGGCTCGATGGGCTCCCCATCGGCGGCCAGGATCACGCTGCGCTCGATGAGGTTCTGCAGCTCGCGGATGTTGCCCGGAAAGGCGTAGTGGAACATCGCCTTCACGGCCGCCTGGCTGAACCCGGGCACCTGGCGCTGGTGCTTTTGGCGGTAGTGGGCGAGGAAGTGGCTCATCAGCAGCGGGATGTCGTCGCGCCGGTCGCGCAGCGGCGGCAGGTGGATGGGAAACACATTCAGGCGGTAGTAGAGATCCTCCCGGAAGGCCCCGGCGCGCACGGCCTGGCGCAGGTCCACATTGGTGGCGGCCACCACGCGCACATCGACGCTGAGTGTCCTGGTGCCGCCCACGCGTTCGACCTCCCCCTCCTGCAGCGCGCGCAGCAACTTGCCCTGCGCGACGAGGCTGAGCGTGCCGATCTCGTCGAGGAACAGCGTGCCGCCATGTGCGCGCTCGAAGCGGCCCGGGCGCGAGGCCCCGGCCCCGGTGTAGGCGCCGCGCTCCACGCCGAAAAGCTCCGACTCGACCAGCGTGTCCGGAATCGCCGCGCAGTTGAGCGCCACGAAGGCATTGCCCTGGCGCGGGCTGATGCGGTGCAGCATGCTGGCGAACATCTCCTTGCCCACGCCGGACTCGCCGGTGAACAGAACGGTGGCCGCCGTCGGCGCCACGCGCTGCAGCATGTGGCAGGCTGCGTTGAAGGCCGACGACGCCCCCACCATGGCGGAAGACGCCCCCTGCTGCGCGCCGGGCGCGGCGTGCGGGCCGGCCGCGATCGGACGGCCCGCGGGCGTGCCCAGAAATGCCTTGCGCGGGGCGTTGGCGGTAGCGGCGGGCAGGCTACCGACGAATTCCTGTGCGTTCAGGTACGCGAGGTCTTGCTGCACATCGTCCCAGCGTTCGGCGGATTTGCCGACCACGCGGCACTGCGTGGACCCGGACGAGCGGCATTCCACCTCCCTGAAGACGATCAGGCGCCCGAACAGGGTGCTCACGTAGCCGGTGGCGTAGCCCACCTGCATCCAGCAGGCCGGCGAGCCGCCCACGCCGTAGGCGGCGATGTGCTCGTCGTCCTCGCTGGAGTTGTGCCACAGGAATTCGCCCTCGTAGTCGCCGGTGTCGGCGTCGTAGCGAACATGCACCACCTCGACCTGCACCACGCCCTCCAGTGCGTGCAGCCGTGTGCCGGCGATGGCGGCTGCGGGCGGGTCGGCATCGGGCCACTGCTGGCGCACCAGGCGGGCATCGCGTGCGCCGCTCACGTAGCCTGCGCGCGTTAGCAGGCCGCGGGCCTTGTCCAGGCCGATGCTGTCGATCATCTCGCGGCGCAGCGAACCAAGAGCCTCGGAGTGCAGCAGGATCATGCGCTGGTCCTGCAGCCAGATTCGGCCGTCGCCCGGAGAGAAGAACAGGCACTCGCTGATGTCCGCCACCGTGGGGTGCACCTGCTCGCCCAGCCCGGCCGTGTCGAAGCCCGCCAGCGCGTGAGCGTCGTCCGCGGCCGTCGGCGTCCGCCGCGTGGCGGCGGGATCAGCTTGGGGAGCGGGGGCCCGCTTCAGGTCGGCCAGGGACACGCGGCGTTGGGTCATGGAGTTCACCAAAAATTGATCATTTGAGCAATCTGCACTGGCTCTTTTGATTATTGATGGTAACTATTTAAGGGCCTCAGGGCACTACTGCCACCGTATTTCAGCCCTAGGGAAAGTCCGTAGCCGCCCCTCTCACGGAACCCGGGCGGCAGGCCCTGGCGGCCGCCTTGGCGGACATGTCGGGTACGCCCGTTGCAAACCGCAAGGCCAGTGCCGCGCCGTTGCGGCCAATGCCATGTACCAAGGAGCAATGCAATGGGTGTTTCAGAAAAACCGGGCCTGCTGGACAACCGCCTGTGGGCGGGCAAGGCCTTCGATGGGGGATGGGCCACGGCGCTGAACGCGTCGCGCGATGTGGCCGAGCCCGCCACAGGACAGGTGCTCAGCAGCGTGGGCATTGCCAGCGCGCAGGACATGCAGGCGGCCATCGGGCGCGCGCAGCAGGCGCAGCCCGCATGGGCGGCCCTCGGCCCGCGTGAGCGCGCCGCGGTGTTCCACCGTGCGGCCCAGGTCTTCGAGCAGCACTTCGGCGAGCTGGCGCTGGCCATCGCCCGCGAGACCGGCGGCATCCTGGCCAAGGGCCAGCACGAGGTGCGCGAGGCCATCACCCTGTGCCACCTGGCCGCCGGCTTGCCCCTGCAGGCCCAGGGCCAGGTACTGCCCAGCGCGCCGGGGCGCCTGTCCATCGCCCGGCGCGTGCCGCACGGCGTGGTGGGCGTGATCTCGCCCTTCAACTTTCCGCTCATCCTGGGCCTGCGTTCGGTGGCTCCGGCGCTGGCGCTGGGCAATGCGGTGGTGCTCAAGCCCGACACGCGCACGCCGGCCAGCGGTGGCTTCATCATGGCCCGCGTGTTCGAAGAGGCCGGCTTGCCCCAGGGGCTGCTGCAGGTGCTGCCCGGCGATGCCGAGGCCGGCGAGGCGCTGGTGGTGGACGAACGCGTGCCCATGATCGCCTTCACCGGCTCGCCCGCCGTGGGCCGGCGCATCGGTGCGCTGGCGGGGCAGCACCTCAAGAAGGTGTCGCTGGAGCTGGGCGGGGCCAACAACCTCATCATCCTGGAAGATGCCGACCCGGACGCCGCCGCCAGCGCCGCTGCTTTCGGCGCATGGTTCCACCAAGGGCAGATCTGCATGGCGGCCAACCGCATCCTGGTGCACGAGTCGATCGCGGGCGCCATCCTGCAGCGCCTGGTGGGCAAGGCCACGCACCTGCCCGTGGGCGACGGCGCGAGCGGCCAGGTGGCCCTGGGGCCGATGATCGACGCGAAGCAACTGGAACGTTTCGACCGCGTGATCCAGGACAGCATCGCGCAAGGCGCAAAGCTAGAAGCCGGTGGAGTCTTCCACGGTCTGTACTACCAGCCCACGGTGCTTTCGGGCGTCGAGCCCGGCATCCGCGCGTTCGACGAAGAACCGTTCGGTCCGGTCGCCAACCTCGTCACCTTTCGCACCGACGACGAAGCGGTGCAACTGGCCAACACCAGCCAGGGCGGCCTGGCCGCGGCCGTCATCAGCCCCAGCGTGGGTCGCGCTATGGCCATCGGACAGCGGCTGCGCGCCGGCATGGTCCACATCAACGACCAGACGGTGAACGACGAGTGCACCAACCCGTTTGGCGGCCCGGGCGTGGGTGGCAACGGCGGCAGCGTGGGCGGGCCGGCGGACATCGACGAATACACGCAGTGGCAGTGGATCACGGTGAAAGACGCGCCGCCTGCGTTCCCGTTCTGACCTCGCAAGCCCTTGGTGCAGCGTGGCCGCACCGAGGCCTGTGCTTGCCCCCACACCAAAAAACCGGAGACAACCCTCATGACCCTTCACAACAAAACCATCGTCGTCACCGGCTGCTGCTCGGGCATTGGCGCAGACTTCGCCAAGCTCGCCCGCCAGCAGGGCGCCCGCGTGATCGGCGTGGACCGCAATGCACCCACGCTCACGCTGGACGGCTTCGTTCAGGTGGACCTGGGCGATGCGGCCGCCATCGATGCCGCCGTGGCGCAGCTCCCCGCACGGGTGGATGCGCTGGCCAACATCGCTGGCGTGCCCGGCACATCACCCGCCGAACTGGTGGGCCGCGTGAACTACCTGGGCCTGCGCCATCTCACGCACCGCGTGCTGGAGCGCATAGGCGAGGGCGGCTCTATCGTCAACATCGCCTCCATCCTGGGCGCCGAGTGGCCGCAGCGGCTGGAGCAGCACCGCACGCTGGGTGCCACGGCCAGTTTCGACGAGGGCGCGGCATGGCTGGCCGCGCACCCCGTGCCCCAGGAGACCTGCTACCAGTACTTCAAGGAGGCGCTGATCGTATGGACCGTCACCCAGTCGCAAAAGATCTTCATGGAGCGTGGCGTGCGCATGAACTGCGTGGCCCCCGGGCCCGTGTTCACGCCCATCCTGGGCGACTTCGTGCAGATGCTGGGGCAGGACCGCGTGGAGAAGGACGCGCACCGCATGAAGCGCCCCGCCTTCAGCGACGAGGTGGCGCCGGTGATCGCCTTCCTGTGCAGCGACGCGGCGCGCTGGGTGAGCGGCGCCAACGTCCCGGTGGATGGGGGACTGGCCTCCACCTACCTCTGAGCCAGGGCGCCCCTGTGTGCACGGCAACGGCAGGCCCTCTTGCCGCGGTTCGTGCAGACCCCATCGCCCGCTGCTCCGGCCCCTGCGGCGCCGGCGAACGTTCAGTTCAGGCCTGCTGCGGCCTGGCAGTCCTGAGCCAGCGGATCTCCTCGATCAGGTCCGCCAGTCCAGCACGGATGAAATCCAGCGTGGGGGCATCGGTCAGGCGCCCGTCCTGCATGCGCGAGGCCACGCCGGCGATGGCGATGTGCTGGCGCACCAGCGGCCGGGCCAGCGTGGCAGCCAGGGCGTCGCGGATCTGGGCCTGGGCGCGCACGCCACCGGCGGTGCCGGGCGATGCCGTCATGATCAGCGCCGGCTTGCCCTTGAGCGGCGAGGCGAAGCCCGGGCGCGAGGCCCAATCGATGGCGTTCTTGAGCACGCCGGGAATGCCGTAGTTGTATTCGGGGGAACAGATCACGAGCCCGTCGGCACCCGCGATGGCTGCTTTGAGCTGCGCGACGGAGGCCGGCGGCGAGTCTCCGTCCAGGTCGGCGTTGTACAGAGGGATGTCATCCAGCGCAGCCAGATCCAGTGTGGCCGTGGCCGGCAGCAGTGGCGATAGGCTGCGCAGCACGGCCGTGCAGTGCGATGCGCGGCGGATGCTGCCGGAGATGGCGACCAGGCGAATGGGGGTGTCGATGGCGGCGGTCACTAGGGTTTGCTCCTTGTTCGAAAGGCGCGAGTTTATGCATAAAATTCAAATCATGTATGAAAAAGAACAACCCACGCGCACGCCGCCCTTGGTCGACCAGGCTTTCCTGCAACTGCGCCGCGATGTGCTGAGCGGCACCTACGGTGCGGGCGCCAAGCTCAAGCTCGACGAGCTGCAGACGGCCTACGGTTTTTCCAGCAGCCCGCTGCGCGAGGCGCTGAGCCGTCTGGCCCAGGAGGGGCTGATCCGTGCGGACGAGCGGCGCGGCTTTCGGGTGGCGGCAATCTCGGCGGCCGACCTGGCCGACATCACCCGCATGCGCGTGATGCTGGACGTGCAGGCCCTGCGCGAATCCATCGACCACGGCGACGACGCCTGGGAGGCTGCGGTAGTCGGCGCCTACCACCGGCTCGAGAAGGTGGAATCCCGGCTGGGCGACGGCCCCGTGGTGCTCGACGACGGCTGGACCGATCTGCACACGGCCTACCACCGGGCCTTGATCAGCGCCTGCCCGTCGGAGCGCCTGCGCAACTGGAGCGCCAGCCTGTTCGACCAGGCCGAGCGCTACCGCCGCTATTCCGCGCGCTTTCGCAAGACCTCGAGGCGCAAATCCAACGAGCACCGCAAGCTCATGGACGCCACCCTGCGGCGCGATGCGGACACCGCCTGCGCGCTGCTCGAAGAGCACATCCTGAGCACCGAGCGCAACGTGCTGGCGGTGCTCGACCAGGTGGTCCAGCACCAGCAGGGGGCCTGAGACCGAGCCTCGGCTTCCTGCCCTCCCCACGCCCTGCGGGGTGCGCTGCCGGTGCAGCGCCCTCGCGACGACAAAGCCCCGCCCCAGCGGGGCTTTGTCGTTTCTGGCCGTCCGCCGATGGTGCGTTGGCTTGCGCGAGCCGCGCCCCCAGGCTGGCGGAGACGATCCGCCGCACCTCGCCACCACAGCGTTGGAACCCACTTCTGACCTTGCTTTCCATTTTGTGCTTGGTGTAAACCACTATGCATTAATTTTATTTTGTGCATAAAAATAACTTCACGCACCAAACGCGGACAAGGTGATGGGTCTGGCACGCCGCGTTGGCCGCCTTCTCTTTCTGTCTCTCACAAACGCTCAAGGAAAACCATGAAACTGATGTCCTACTCGCTGGCCGGCCGTGACACCTGGGGTGTCGTCATCGCCGATGGCGTGGCCGAACTGGCCACGCGCACCGGCCATGCGACGCTGGCCGACTTCATCGCCAGCCCCGACTTCGCGCGGCGCGATGCGCTGGTGGCGGGTCTCAAGCCCGACGCCAGGCTGGCCGACGTGGCCTTCCTGCCCGTGATTCCCCGCCCGGAAAAAATCGTTTGCGCAGTGCGCAACTACATGGACCACCACCAGGAGGTGCTGGCCGCGGGCATGCAGCGCGAGCTGTCCGAGCAGCCGCCGATCTTTCTGCGCGTGTGGCGCTCGCAGACGCCGCACCAGGGGCCCATCGTGCGTCCGCACGTGTCGGAATCGCTGGACTGGGAAGGCGAGCTGGCCGTGGTCATCGGCAAGCAGGGGCGGGACATCGCCGAAGCCGATGCGTGGAACCACGTCGCGGGCTACAGCTGCTACAACGATGCGAGCGTGCGCGAGTGGCAGTTCCACGCCAAGCAGATCGCGTCGGGCAAGAACTTCGAGTCCACCGGCGCCTTCGGCCCCTGGATGGTGACGGCCGATGAGATCGCGCCGGGCCGCGAGCTCAAGCTGGAGACTCGGCTGAACGGGGCTGTGGTGCAGTCCAGCCACACGGGCCACATGATCTTCTCCATCCCGCGCCTCATCGCCTATGCCTCGACCATCTTCACCCTGGTGCCTGGCGACGTGATCATCACCGGCACGCCTGCGGGCGTGGGCTGGAGCAAGAAGCCACCGCTGTTCATGAAGCCCGGCGACGTGGTGGAGGTGGAGATCGAGGCCGTCGGCCTGCTGCGCAACCCGGTGGTTGCGCAGGCCTGAGTCGCCTCGCCACCCGATCCCGTCCATCCATACCACCACCCGGGCAGAGCCAGGTCCCACGCGGCCGCCGCCCATCGGAGACAAGCAACATGCACAGAAGACACATCCTGGCCGCCTGTGGCGCGGCGGCCCTGTCCTGGCCGGTACGGCCGGTCCTGGCGCAGGCGTATCCCGAACGCGCCATCAAGCTCTACCAGGGCTTTGCGCCCGGCGGCAATGCCGATGCGATTGCGCGCGCCGTGGGCATGGAGATGTCCAAGGCACTGGGCCAGCCCGTGGTGGTGGAGGCCCAGTCGGGGGCGGGAGGCACCATCGCCGCCACCACCGTCGCACGCGCCAGGCCGGACGGCTACACCCTGCTGCTGGCCACCGGCGGCCATGCGGTGGCGGGGGCGCTGTACAACACGCTGCCCTACAAGTCGGTGGCCGACTTCGAGATGGTCTCCACCGTCACCTACTTCCCGTTCCTGATCGTCGTCAACGCCAGCTCCAAGGTGCAGGGCCTGCGCGAGGTGCTGGCCGCCGCCCAGGCGGCACCGGGCACGGTGGCCTACGGCACGGCGGGGGTGGGCTCCACCCACCACCTGGCGGGCGAGCTGCTGGCCAGGCTGGCGCGGGTCCAGCTGCTGCATGTGCCCTACCGGGGCGACGCAGCGGCCCTCACCGCCCTGCTGGCGGGGGACGTGCCTTTCATCATCGCGCCGCCCACGGCGGTGCTGTCCAACATCCAGGCGGGCAAGCTGCGCGCCATTGCGACCACCGGGCCCCAGCGTTGGCCGGGCCTGGCCCATGTCCCCACCGTGGTGGAGCAGGGCGTGGCGGGCTACGACGTCCGCTCGTGGGCGGGCCTGATGGCGCCCGCCGGCACGCCCCGGCCCGTGGTGGACCGGCTCCATGCCGAAACCCTGCGCGCCCTGCAGGCACCGGCCGTGCGCCAGCGCCTGGAGGACATGGGCGGCGAGGCGCGCGGCAGCACCCCCGAAGAAATGAAGGCCATGGTCAGCCACGAGCTCGAGAAATGGCAGCAGGTGGTGGCCGATGCCAAGATTCCGAAACAATGAACTGAACGCATTCACTGAAAGACCGTCCGCATGACACTGATCGCCATCCGCAAACGCAGCCTCACCATCGAGACCATCCACCACGAGGGCGGCCCGCCAGCGGACACGCCGCTGCGCGTGGCGTCGGCCTGCGCGGTGATCCGCAACCCCTACGCCGGCCGCTACGAGCCCGACCTGCTCCCCTTCATGGCCGAGCTGCGCGGCCTGGGCACCGTGCTCGCGCAGGAGCTGGTGGACACCCTGGGCAAGGAGAACGTGCAGGCCTACAGCAAGGCCGCCATCGTCGGCGTCAATGGCGAGCTGGAACACGGGGCGGTGTGGCACGAAGCCGGCGGCTGGGCCATGCGCCAGGTGCTGGGCGAGCCCAAGGCCATCGTGCCCTCGGCCAAGGCGGTGGCTGCCACCGGGTACCGGCTGATGGTGCCGCTGCACTACATCCACGCCGCCTATGTGCGCAGCCACTACACCAGCGCGGAGGTCGGCATCCAGGACGCGCCGCGCCCCGATGAAATCCTGTTCGCGCTGGTGATGGCCGACCGTGGCCGGATCCACTCCCGCCTGGGCGGCCTCACGCGCGAGCAAGTCTCCGTGCACGACGGGCAGCGCTGAACATGGCAGGCACCACCATGGCGAACACGACGATGAAGGCCGTGCAGTTGCAGGTCACCGGCGGGCCCGAGGTCCTGTCGCTGGTCGACCTGCCCGAGCCCCGGCCGGGCCCGGGCGAAGTGCGCGTGCGGGCGCACGCCATCGGCGCGGGCGGCCCGGACGTGCTGATCCGCAACGGCACCTACAAGTGGATGCCGCCGCTGCCCGCCGTGCCCGGCAATGAGCTGGCAGGCGTGGTGGACGCCGTGGGCCAGGGCGTGGCGCGCCTGGCCGTGGGTGACCGCGTGCTGGTGAGCGCGCGCGAGCTGCCACAGCGCGGCGGCTGCTACGTGCAGGCGATCTGCGTGGCCGAGGCCGTGCCTTTCGTGCTGCCGCAGAGCATTGCGTTCGACGACGCAGTGAGCCTGGGCAACTTCCAGCTGGCGCTGGCGCTGCTGGCCAGCAACGGCAACCTGCCGGCGCAGGCCATCCTCGTGCCGGGCGCGGCCGGCGGTGTGGCCACGGCGCTGTCGCAGGTGGCGCGGTCGCGCGGGCTGCGGGTGATCGGTACCGCGTCCACGCCGCAAAAGCAGGCCTTTGCCCTGGAGAACGGCGTCACCGACCTGGTCGACGGCGATGTACAGGCCTTGCCGCAGCGCGTGATGGAGCTCACCGGCGGCCGGGGCGTGGACCTGGCGTTCGACCATGTGGGCGCGGCGCTGTTCATCGCCTGCCTGCGATCGCTTGCCCCGTCGGGCATGGCGGTGTCGTACAACATCCTTGCGGGCCCGCCGTCGGCCGACGTGTTCGACGAACTGCGCAAGCTGCTGGCCAGGAGCCTGGCCATCCGGACCTTCTCCATTCACGCGGTGGATGCCGACGTCACGCAGCGCCGCGGTCTCATGGAGCAGGCCATTGCGCTCATGGCCAGCGGCCAGGTGCGCGCACCGCGCGCCATGCGCCTGCCGCTGGCGCAGGCCCGCCAGGCCCATGAGCTGCTGGACAGCGGTGGCACGCTGGGCAAGCTGGTCCTCATTCCCTGAACTGTGTGGAGCCCGTCACCATGAGCACCCCCTACACCGCGAACCTCTCGCACTGTGGCATCTTCTGCCGCGACCTGGAGGTGATGAAACGCTTCTACACCGGCGTGTTCGACATGCAGGAGACCGACCGCGGCGAGGGCGTGACCTTCCGCTTCGAGATCGTGTTCCTGAGCGGCCGCGACGACCAGCACCACCAGCTGGTGCTGGCCGGCGGGCGCGGCGCCGATGCGCCCAGCACGGTGATGCAGCTGTCCTTCAAGGTCCAGACCCTGGACCACCTGCGCGAGGCGCGCCGCCGGGCCCTGGCGCTGGGCGCGACCAGGATGCGGGGGCTCAACCACGGCAACGCCATCTCCATCTACTGCATGGACCCTGAAGACAACACCGTGGAGGTGTACTTGGACACCCCCTGGTACGTGAGCCAGCCCCATGGCGACCCGCTGGACCTGGACCAGGACGACGAGGCCATCTGGGCGCAGACCGAGCGCGTGGTGCGCACCGATCCGAGCTTCATGCCGGTGTCTGAATGGGCCGCGCGGTTCGCGCTGCGCAGCCAGGCACTCAAGACATCGCCACAGGCAGCCCCGGGGCCCTGAGTGTCGGGTGGCCGTCCTCCGGGGCCAGCATGGACACGGTGCGCAACGGGTGGGGTGGCGGCACGCAGCATGGTGTCAAATATGCCGCTACCGCTTTCCAGTGAAGGTTTATTTGCTATAAATTAAATAGCATTTTGGGTTCCGCGCGTCAATCGGTGGCGGGAGACTCCGCAAGGCCCGCCAGCACCAGCCGAAACTCGGCGCCGCGACCCACGTCGCTGTCCACCTCCAGCGTACCGCCGTGGCGCTGCACCACGGTGTGCACCAGCGCCAGGCCCAGGCCCACGCCGCTCACCGCAGGATGGCTGCGGTCGTGCAGGCGTTGGAAAGGGGCGAACAGCTGGCCTTGCATCTGCGGCGCGATGCCCGGCCCCTGGTCCCGTACCGATACCACCCACCGGGTGCCCCGCGGCGTGATGGCGCATTGCACGGCGCTGCCCGCAGGGCTGAACTTGATGGCGTTGTGCAGCACGTTGGTGAGGGCGCGGCCCAGCAGCGACCGGTCCCCGAGCGTGGGCGCGGTGTCGGGTGTGGTCGTGATGAGCACGTCCACACCGCCTTCGCGCGCCAGGGCCCAGGTGTCGTCCACCGTCTCTGCCAGCATCGCCACCAGGTCCAGCGGCGCCATGCGGTACTCCTGCGACTGCGCGCTGGCCAGGTGCACGAAGTTCTCCGCCATGCCCAGCGAGGTGCGCGCATAGCGCTCGATGCGCCGCAACATCTCTTCGTCCGCCATGCGGCCGGGGTAGGCGCGTTGCATCTCCAGCAGGGTGAGGATCGACGCGTTGGGTGCACGGATGTCGTGCG
The DNA here is from genome assembly GCF_001424425.1 of Acidovorax sp. Leaf191. GTDB lineage: Bacteria > Pseudomonadota > Gammaproteobacteria > Burkholderiales > Burkholderiaceae_C > Acidovorax. The sequence continues at coordinate 18,042 of NZ_LMPT01000008.1, read as the reverse complement.
AGATGAAGTTCATCGCCTGGTCGCGCTGCTGCTGCGCGTGCCGCATTTCGGTCAGGTCCACCAGCGTGATCAGCCAGCCCGCCTTGGCCAGGTCGGTGAAGCGCTTGCACTGCACCAGCAGGCTGCGCCCGCGTGCGTCGTGGCCTTCGCTTTGCTCAGGCATATCCCCTCGGCGCAGGCTCTCGGCGGTGACCAGGGTCTGGCCGGTGCGCGTGTGCACCAGGTCGTGCAGCAGGTCCGCCACCGACTGCCCTTGCAGCGGCAGTGCGGCATCTCCGCCCACGTGCCTGCGGGCGGCCATGTTGGTGAGCAGGATGCGGCCTTCGGGGTCGCAAACGATGGTGGGCGAGGGCAGTTGCTGCAGGCTCTCGCTCACGAAGTGGTGCAGGTCGCGCAGCTGGCGCGACGCCCGCTCCACGGCGTTGATGCGCTTTTCCAGGAAGTCGCCGCCATCCCCGGCGCTGCCTGCCAGCCGCAGTGACAGCCCGTCGCGCTGCAACCGCTCCATCTCCTGCCGCAGGAACTGTGCGGCGGCGCTCAGGCGCCGCCAGCTCCACAGCGGGTAGGCGAGCACCAGGCCCACCAGGGCCGCTGCAGGGGCCACGTGCACGCCCAGCCACCAGGGCAGGGCCACGCCCAGCAGCAGGGTGCCCACAGCCAGCAGGGCGCTGGTGAGCAGCGCGACGAACGGGCCGGCCAGCAGCAGTGCGAGCAGGGCGCATGCCACGGGTACCAGGTTGAAGAGGGTGTTGGCCACAGGCCCGGCGGGCCGTATGCCGACGCCCGAAAGCCGGCTGTCGAGCACATGGGCCACCACCTCCACGCCCGGCATCAGCCGCGATTGCTGGCTCACGGGCGTGGCAAACATGTCGCCAAGCCCCGATGCCGCAGCGCCCACCAGCACGTACTTGCCGCGAAATGCGTCTGCCGGCACCTGGCCGCGCAGAACGTCGATGTAGGAATAGGTGGCGAAATGCCCCGGCCCGCCGGCATAGGCGATCAGCGTGCGGTCCTGCCGCTGCCACGCGCCGGTGCTGGCTGCGGCCGGGGGCGTCGCAGGCAGGGCGCAGCCGGGGGCCTCGGGCTGGCCCACGCAGTACAGCGCCGTGCTGAAGTGGGGCCAGGACGCTGCGCCGGGGCCTTCGGCCAGATAGAAGCTGCGCACCACGCCGTCGGTGTCGGGATCCACATGCACATGCCCCAGCCGGGCCGCCGCCTCGGCCAGGGGCGGCCACGGCAGTTCGGCCTGGCTGGCCGCGGGGCCATGGCCGCGCCGCAGCATGGGCAGCACCACGCGGCCGCTGCGCGCCACGGCGTCGGCCAGCAGCGCATCGTCTTCGGGATAGTCCTGGTCTTCTTCGCTGAAGAGTACGTCCATGCCAATGGCGCGCGGGGCCTGCGCCGAGATGCGCGAGACCAGTTCCGCATGCAGCGCGCGGCGCCAGGGCCACCGGCCGATGGTGGCGATGCTGCGGTCGTCGATGGCGACGATCACGATGTCGGGGTGCGCGGGGCGCGACAGCAGGCGCAGGCCCGCGTCCTGGACCAGGTGGTTCATCCGGCCCAGGCTGGCGGGCGGGCTGAGCCACGCCACCAGCGTCAGCAGAACGATGGCCAGCAGGCTCCATTCAAGGCGCCGCTGTCGGCCGCGGCTGCGTGCGAGGGTCCACATGGGTCAGAAGCCCCGTACTGCGTACAGGTACAGGCACAGACCCGGGCCGCCGCGCGGCGCGATGCCGCCTGGCCGCGCCGAGCTCAAGGACGCCCCAGCGGCTGGCCGCTGGATGTGGACACGGGCAGGCCCGCGCCGGTGCGGATGCCCGAGCCCACGCGGATCTGGCGCGCAGGAGAAAAATCGCTGTCCAGGCCCGTGGGGTCCAGCACCTGGATGCGCACCAGGTACTCGCCGGGCGTGAGCGCGCTGCCGGTCCACTGCGGTGTGTCGAGCACGGTGTCCAGGGTCACGTTCTCGAAACCAGGGTCGGAGGCGGCCGCCAGTTGCAGGCGAAACCTCTGGCCGGGCCGGGCGGGCCAGTGGAGGTGCACGGAGGTATCGCCGTCCTGGGCTTGCAGGGACTGCGCAGACAGCGCGGCGGGCCGGTCGGCCACCGTGAAGGGCTGCGGTGGCGCAAACGGCCCCTGGTCAGCCTGATCGGCCTGGGCGCCCTGGACGCGGGGCAGCTCGCGCAGGCTGGCAGCGCGCCAGACGTACTCGCCCGGCGGCAGGCTGGGGATGGCCAGGCGGCAGTCGGTCAGGCGCTGCTCGTCCAGCACGGGCTGGGCCCATAGCGCCTCGCCGGTCTTGCCGGCCTCGCTGGCGGCCACCTGCACGCGGTACCACCGCACGCCCGGTACCTGCGTGCACCGCAGTTCCCCGGCGCCCCGCGCCACCACCGCGCCGGGCGAGGGCGCCTGGTACAGCGGGGGCACGGGCCGTGTCTTCACCGCGATGGGCAGCACCGCGGGCACGCCGGGGATGCCTGCGTCATCCAGCCCCCGCACCGAGAGGTAGTAGCGCCCATCCTCCAGCGCCTTCCACCGCAGCTGTCCGTCGGCAAAGCGGCCGTGGCGCAGCACCTGCGTGAAGTCTGCGTCCTGCGCAATCTGGGCCTCATACCTGGCGGCACCGGCCAGGGCCGGCACATCGATGGCCAGCAAACCCGCGTCACCCAGCGTGGCGGGTATCGCGGAAGTGTCGGGTGCCGGCAGCAAAGGGCGGGGCGCTCCCACCGTACCATCGGCGGCCACGGCCAGGCCGTGCCCGGGTGCGAGCAGGGCGGTGGGTGCGGAAGACGCCGGTTGCGCCGTGGTGCTGTCGCCCTGGCGCGCCTGCACCGCCACCGATCCATTCAGCACCGAAGCCGTGGTCGCACCGGTGTCCGTCATCGCCACACTGAAGTGGGTGCCGCGCACGCTGGTGACGGCCAGTGGCGTGCGCAGCTCGAAGCGGCGAAACGGCTCTGCACTGGGCGGCACCGACGATTCCACCGCGCCGCTGCGCATCTCCAGCACCGACTGCACGCTGCCTGCGCGGCCGCGCCGGCGCAGCTGCCGCAACTGCAGCTCGGAGTGGGCCTGCACGCGCACCACGGTGCCGTCAGCGAGCCTGACGGCCACGAAGGCGTCGGGGCCCACCTGCAGCGCGGTGCCTTCCTCGAGCTTGCCGCCCTGGGCCACCGGCGCGCGCAGCCCACCCGCGCGGCCCTGCGCGGTGACCGTGCCGTGGACGAACTCCACCGTGGCCGACTCCGCGGGCTGCAGGCGCACGGGGATCCACACCACCGAGCCGGGTTGCAGGCGCCGTGGGTTGGCGACCTTGTTGCGGGCCTGCAGCAGCGGCCATTGCCGGGGAGCATCCAGGTAGGCGCGGGCCAGGCCCTCCAGCGTGTCGCCGTCCTGCACGGTGTGGGCGATCTCGTCGTCCTGCGGGCTGGGGGTGTCGGCGCGCGCACCAGCTGCGGCCACGCCTGCGATGCACACGGCAAGGCCCAGGGCCGACAGCGGATGGAAGGCTCGCCGGGTCGGGCGGTGAATGCTGGCCAATTGAGAATCTCCTGTTGTGCGCCGGGTCGGCGGTGCGCTGGCGGCCTGGGGGTATCGGGACGCCAACGGCAATGGTCATGCCCATGTCAGGCGTCTTGCGGGCCCGCTTCAGGCTCTTTTCTGGGCCTCGACGGCTTCGAAGCGGTAGCCCACGCCGTACACCGCCGAGACGATGAAGCCGTTGGCGGGGCGCAGGTCCAGCAGGGTGCGCAGGCGCGAGATGTGGGTGTCCAGCGAGCGGGACATGACGTCGGCCACCTGGCCCCAGATGATGTCCTTGAGGTGATCGCGCGACAGCAGCCGGCCCATGTTCTGAAACAGGAACAGCGCCAGGTCGTACTCGCGGTTCTTGAGCTCGACGGCCACGCCATCGACCTCGATGGAGCGGGTTTCGGGCAGAAAGCGGTAGCGGCCGAACTCCATGACGCCGCCCGCATTGTCGGGGTAGGCGCGCCGCAGCAGCGCGGCCACGCGTGCCGTGAGCTCGCCGATGCGCACCGGCTTGACCATGAAATCGTCCGCCCCGCTGCCCAGGCCCTCGACGATGTCGCGTTCTTCCTGGCGGTGGGTCACGAACAGGATGGGCAACTGGGTCCCCACGTTCTTGCGCACCCAGCGCACGACTTCGGGCCCGGTGGTGTCGGGCAGATGCCAGTCCACGATCAGCAGGTCGAAGGTTTCTCGGCGCAGTTCGCGCAGGAATTCCGCGCCATTGAGGTGCGTGTGGCACACGTGCCCCATCGCTTCGGTGGCCTGCTTGATCAGGTCCAGTTGCAGCGCGTCGTCGTCCAGTGCGGCAATTCGCATGGTGTCCCCCTGTCCAAAATATCCAACCTCGGATTATTTGCGAGAACGGGGAATGCACGCGGACCGTGCCCGACGGGGCTTGCGCCGGTTGACATTTGTTGACCTTGTGATGGCAGCACCGCCGGACCGGCACGATCACGCCTGCACCACGCAGCACGGGGAGTGCCCTGCGTGCGGTCCGCCAAGGCCTGCCGCAGCGGCCAGGATGCGGGGCCGGTCAGCGGCCGGCCGCAGCGGGCGCACCGATCTCGCGCACCAGCCGCATGCCCACCAGGGTGTAGCGTGTCTCCGGGCTGTTCCAGTTGCGGTAGCCGCAGCGCGCATAGAACGACCATGTGTGCCACGAGCCCCCCCGGCGCACGCGCACCGAGCCTTCCGCCGGGCCCTGCGGGTCGTCGGCCGGCGACTGCGCGTAGTAGTCATCGCCATGCCAGTCCGACACCCATTCCCAGGCATTGCCCAGCATGTCATGCAGGCCGAAGGCGTTGGGCTGGTAGCTGCCCACCGGTGCGGTGAATGCGTGGCCGTCGTTGCCTGCCAGGGCGTGCTGCTGCCAGCGGGGCCACAGGGGCGCGGCGGCCTGGTCGAAGACGTTGGCCGACCGCACCAGGCCCTCGGGGTCGTCGCCGTGCGGGTAGCGGGTGCGGGTGCCCGCACGGCAGGCGTATTCCCACTCGGCCTCGGTGGGCAGGCGGTAGCGGTGGCCCTCGGTGCGGCTCAGCCAGGCGGCCAGGGCCTGGGCGTCGTTCCAGGTGACGTTGACGACCGGGTGGTCATCGCCCTGCGCAAAGCCGGGGTTGCGCCAGGAATAGCGCGGGTCGCGTCCCTCGAAGGCGTCGCCCCGGCGCGTGGTGGCCGGGTCGTACTGCGCGTTGTAGCCGTACCCGCCGGTGCTGTCCGCCACCGACTCAGGCACGTAGCCCGAGGCCTCGAGGAAGCGCCGGAACTGGCCCACCGTGACCTCGTGCTGCCCCAGGTAGAACGCGCGGCGGATGCGCACCGTGTGCGCGGGTTGTTCGTCGGCCAGGTCGGTGAAGCGCTTCGCCTCCAGCGTGGGGTAGGAGCGGGCCAGTGTTTCGGGGGGTTCGACGCCCCCCATCGTGAAGCTGCCAGCGGGCACCTGCACGAACACCATGCCCAGGCTGTTGGTCCATGTGTTGGCGGGTGCTGCAGCGGTAGTGGTGTTGCCCGCGCTGGCCTTCGGACCCGGATATGCAGCGCAGCCCGCCAGTGCGGCGGCCAGCGCCACGCACCCGGCAGCCCGGACGGACCGTCTCATGGCTGGCCGTTTTGGGATTCGCTCACGCATTCAAAGACCAGGCGCGAGCCGTCGTTGCGCAGCAGCTTGGGGAACAGCATGAGCTTTTGGCACTCGCGCGTGGCGGCACCGTAGGCGGGCGCAGTGTCCGTGCCGTACACCGGCACGCTGAAGGTGCGGTCCCGGCCCGAGGCCATGGCCGAGGAGGGGCGGGTGGTGGCGGCGTTGCAACCCGCCAGCAGGGCGACTACGCAGAGCGAGGCGCTCAAAAGCTTCATGGCATCTCCAGGTCCAGCGGACAGATGGAGCCAGTTTAAGCACAACACGGGGCCCGACGCCATGGCACGCGCGCCGCATGCGGTGCGCCTCTCAGGGTGTCTACCGTGTGCAGAACGGGCCATGGGAGATACAGTGTGTTACACGCAATCGGGCACAAAAGCATCGCATTCCATCGCGTGAAGAGGGGCAGGGGATGGCAACCAGTCGGATACCGGACGGGTCGAAGGATGCGTGGCAGTCCTGGGCGCTGCGGGTGCTGGCTGCGCTGGTGCTGCTGGCACTGCTGCACCTGCTGCCCGTGTGGACGCCCCTGGAGCGGCTCGAGTACGACCTGCTCAACAGCCTGACCGCGCCGGTGCGCCCGGACGCTGGCGTACTGGTGGTGGGGATCGACGAGCCCAGCCTGGCCGAATTGCAGCAGTCGCCGCCGTTGCCGCGCCGCCTGCACGCCCAGTTGCTGGACGCGCTGGCCACCGCAGGCGTGGCCGCGGTCGGGGTGGACCTGCTGCTGGCAGAGCCGCAGTCCCCCGCGGACGACGCCGCCCTGGCCCGCGCGCTGCAGGGCCGCATGCCCGTGGTGCTGGCCAGCGCCGAGGTGGCGGTACAAAGCTCGCAGGTGGCGCAGTACCGGCAGACCCTGCAACCCATCTTCACCCAGGCGCCGCACGGCAGCGTGGGGGTGGCGGTGGACGACGATGGCGTGCTGCGCCGCGCGCCCCTGGGCAGCGATGCGTTCTGGCGCGTGCTGGCGCACGCTGCCGGGCGCCCTGTCACTGCGCCGCCGCCGGGTGCGCTGATGCGCCACTACGCGCCCGAAGTGGCGCTGCCCTACGCCCACTACAGCCAGGCCCTGGCGCCTGGCAGCCGCTTGCCGGCCGGCGCGCTGCAGGGCCGGCTGGTGCTGCTCGGCCAGAACACGCCGGTGGGCGGGGTGGACCAGTTCACGACACCGCAGCGGGTGCTGGGCGGGGGCACGCAGTCCGGTGTGTTCGTGCATGCCACGGCCCTCATCAACGGCCTCACGGGCGACTGGATCGTGCCCGCGCACCCGGGGGGGCCTGCGCTGCAGGCGCTGCTGGCCGTGGCATTCGCCGCGTGGGGCACACGCCGCTGGAGCGGCTGGCGCGCAAGCTGGCTCACCGTGGCGCTATCGCTGCTGGCGTTGATCGGCACCTTCTGGGCGTACCTGCTGGGTGTGTGGTGGAGCGCGCTGCCCACGCTGGCCGGCCTGCTGCTGCACCTGAACGTGGGGGCGGCCGGCAGCTACTGGCGCGAGCACCGCCGCCGCGAGCAGTTGCGCGGCGACTTTGCACGCTATGTGCCGCCTGCGGTGGTGGACGCGCTGGCCGCTGCGGGCGCGGCCAGCGTGGCCGTGCAGGGCGAGCGCCGCGTGCTCACGCTGCTGTTCTCGGATTTGGCGGGCTTCACCGCTGCCAGCGAGCACCTGCCGCCCGAGTCCGTGGCGCATGCGCTCAATGCCTATTTCTCGCGCATGACGCACTGCGTGCACCAGCATGGCGGCACGCTCGACAAGTTCATCGGCGATGCCGTCATGGCTTTCTGGAATGCACCCTTGCCCGAGCCCGACCACGCCGAGCGCGCGCTGGCGTGCGCGCAGGCCATGCAGGCCGAGATGCTGGCCCTGCGTGCCGCGTGGCAGGGCACGCCGTTCGGCGAGGTGCGGTTGCGCATCGGCCTGCACACGGGCGAGGCGGCAGTGGGGCACCTGGGCTCGCACCAACGTTTCACCTACACCGCGGTGGGCGACGCGGTGAACACCGCCGCGCGGCTGGAAGGTGCGAACAAGGCCTTTGGCACCGGCATCCTGCTGTCGGCTGCCACGCGCGCGGCACTTCCCCCGGACAGCGCCGCGCTGCGGCACCTGCTGTGGCTGGACACCGTGGTGCTGGCCGGGCGCAGCGCGGGCATCGATGTCTACACCCCGTGCGACGACGCCGCGCTGGCGCAGATCAGCTTGGCGCTGCACCGCCAGGTGCTGGCCGGTGATGGGAACGGTGCGCTGGAGTGCTGCGCGCAGTGGCAGGCGCAGGCCAGGCAGCACGCGCCGCAGTGGGTTGCGCACGCCGCGCAGTGGCGCGAGCGGATTGCGATGTGGGTGCAAGACCCGCCGCCGGCGCGGGCCCAGGGCGGCGGCGTGAAGGCGGGCGACGCCGGCCTGCCCCCGTCCCCGTCCCCGTCCTCGTCCCCGTCACCGTCACCGACACCGACACCGACACCGACACCGACACCGACACCGACACCGACATGGGGGCGGGGGCCCGCGCGCTCGACAAGTCCTGAGTCCTGAAGCTCCGTGTCAAGAAAGGCCCGTCCCATGCGAACACACCGCCGCGTCTCGATGACCCCTTTGGGCCTGGCCGTCGCCGCACTGGCAGGCCTCGCAGGCCCCTCTGCCTGGGCCCAGTGCGCTGGCGTGGCCGCGGTGCCCGGTGTTGCCGCCGCGCAGATCGTCGCCCTGGCCGGGCAGGGGCAGACGCGTGCCCCGGGCGTGGAGCCCTGGTCGCCCGCCGTGCTGGCGCAGCAACTGGGCAGCGGGGCCGACGTGCGCACGCTGGCGCTGTCATCGGCCGCGCTGCTGCTGGCCGACCGCACGCAGATCCGCATGGCGGCCCAGGCGCAGGTGCGCCTGTGCGAATCGCAGCCCGCGCGCACGGTGCTGGAGCTGGCCGCGGGCCGCCTGTGGGCCCGCACCAAGAAGACCCCCGCATCGCTGCAGCTGCAGACCCCTGCAGCCCTGGCCGTGGTGCGCGGCACCGACTGGGACGTCCAGGTGGATGCCCAGGGCCGTACCACGCTCACCGTGCTCTCGGGCCTGGTGGAGCTGAGCAACGCGCAGGGCAGCGTGCAACTGGGCCCTGCCGAGCAGGGCTACGTGGAGCCTGGCCAGGCCCCCGTCAAGCGGCTGCTGGTACAGCCGCGTGAACGGGTGCAGTGGGTGGCGGCGTACCCGGGCGATGCCACGCGCTGGGCCGAGTTCGCGGCACCCGGCCTCGCTGGGCCCCTGCAGGCCGTGCGCGCCGACCTGCGCGGCGGCCAGTGGTCGCGTGCCCGCGACCGGTTGCTGGCGCTGTCGGCGCGCGGCGAAGGGGGCGCGGTGGTCGAACTGGTCCTGGCCGACCTTGAGGTGTTTGACGGCGAACTGCAAGCCGCCCAGGCGCGGCTCGCAGCCGCGTGGCAGCGCCTGCGCGACCCGCGCACCGCGGCACGCCGGGCCGAGTTGCTCATGGCGCTGGACCGGGGCGAGGTGGCCCGCGCCTGGATCGCCGAGACCCGGGCCACCTCACCCGACGCGGTGGAGCTGCTGCTGGCCGATGCCGACTGGCACCGCCTGGACGGCCAGGGTGATGCCGCCCTGGCCCTGTACCGGCAGGCGGCAGACCGCGCGCAGGGCGACGCGCAGCAAGCGGCGGCGCTGTGGGGCCTGGGCCGTGCACAGCAGGAGCGGGGCGACCTGCATGCCGCCCGCACCACCCTGGCGCGGGCCGTGGCGCTGGCACCCGACCACCCGGTCTACCGCGCGGAGCAGGCCACGGCGGACACCGAGGCGCTGCGGCTGGCCGACGCGCACACTGGCTTTGATGCCGCCCTGGCCTTGGCGGGCGACGACTACACCAGCCTGGCCGGTGCCGGCCTGCTGGCGCTGCAGCAGGGCGATGCCGACGCCGCGCGCACGCAACTGCTCAAGGCGCTGGTGATCGAGCCCCGCTATGCCCGCGCCCAGGTGTGGCTGGCCGTGGCCGAGTACCGGCTGGGCGAGCTGGCCGCGGCCTTCGACTCGCTGGACCGGGCTCGGCGGGCCGACCCCCACGACCCGCTGCCCTGGCAGATCGAATCCATCCTGCGCAACGACAGCGGCCAGCCCGAGGCCGCGATTGCCGCCGCGCGCCAGGCGCTGGTGCTGCTGCCGTACCTCAAGTCGCTGAACCCGCTGGCATCGGACAGCCAGGGCTCGGCCAACCTGGGCAAGGCGCTGGGTGATTTCGGGCTGGAGCACTGGGCACGGGCCTATGCGCAGCAGTCGTACTACCCGCTGTGGGCGGGCAGCCACTTCTTCATGGCCAACCGGTACGAGAGCAGCTTCAGCCGCAGCTCCGAGCTCTACCAGGGCTACCTGGCCGACCCATTGGCCTTTGGCGCGAGCGAAAAGCAGCCCCCTTTGCTGCGCACCACGGGCAGCGAATGGCTGGCCGGCGCCAGCGCACAGCGCGGCCCGGTGCACGATGCGGGCGTGGCCGACCTGGGCCACCGGGGCCTGGCCGCAGCGCCCGTGCCGGTGGCCTGGCGCGTCGGCATCGAAGGCCAGCAGCAGGACCCGCGCGACGGCACCGGCAGCTACCGGCTGCTGTCCTCGGGCGTGCGCATCGGTGTGGGCATCAAGCCCACGGACCGGCTCAGCCTGCTGCTGCTGCACTTCGAGGACCGCACCCGCTACGCCGTGCCGGGCGGGCTGGTCGACAGCGACGGCGTCGTCTTCAACACCCAGGCGCGCAGCCCCACGCGGCGCTCGGACGTGGGCGGCGCGTGGCGCTGGTCGGCCGACGAGCAGACCTGGTTCAAGGCCGGGCGCGCCAGCTACGGCGACAGCAAGGCGCTGCAGCAATCCCTGGTCGGCGCATACGACGAGCGCAGTGCCGACACGGCCGACAGCCTCATGCTGCGCCACACGGTGCAGCATGGCGCCCAGCGCTGGAGCGGGGGCTGGGAGCGCAGCCGTGTGCGCCTGGGTTTCCACCGTGCGTACTCGCTGGTCACGCGCAGCGAGGACTCCGACCTGCGCTTCGACATGCCTTGGCTCGCGCTCGAGACCACCCACGGCCCGTGGACCTGGCATGCGCAGGCGTCGTGGCCGCGCTTTGACATGCACTACCGCGCCCGCGTGTTGGCGGGAGCCTCCGGCGAGGACCTGCGCGCGCCCGTGCTGGACCAGGGCGGCCACCCCCGGCGTTGGTTGCCGCGCCTGGGCGTGTCGTACCGCTTCGGCCCCGGACGCGCGCTGCACGCGGCCTACATCGAGAGCATGCATGCCCCGGCGGCCAACACGCTGGCACCCGTGTCGGTGGGCGCCATTCCCATCGACCACCAGTACCAGATGCCGGGAAGCCTGGTGCGCAAGAGCGCCGTGCAACTGGACTGGGAGATCGACGCTCGCACCTTCGGCTATGCCAGCCTGTCGCAGCAGACCATCGCCAACGCCATGTACACGGACGGCAGCCTGCTGTACATGCCCAACGTGTTGGTGGGCGAGCGGGTGGAGTCGCTGGGCCCGCTGATCCAGACCGCCGAGACCGCCGTGGACGCCTACAACGGCACCCCCCTGTTCGACAAGGGCCGGCTGCGGCAGGCGGGCGCGGCGCTCAATCGCATCCTGACCCCGCGCTGGAGCCTGCTGGCGGGCTACACCTGGGCGCAGGCGCGCAACACGGGCGACTGGGTGCCGGGCAACGCGCTGCCGGGGTTCCCGCGGCACACGCTGGTGCTGGTCAACGTGTGGCGGCACGGCGGGCGCGACTACACCTATGGCTCGCTGGTGTACCGCAGCACCCGCTTCACCACCGTGCTCAATGGCCGCAGCGAGGCGCCGGGCTGGAGCCTGGCGCTGGCCCATTCCATGGACCTTTCGGACCGGCGGTGGTCGCTGATCGGCTCGGTGCAGGCGCCGCTCGACGGGCGGGACAAGCCCACGCTGTGGATGCGCGTGCGGTATCGGGACTAGACGTCGGGTGTTTTTGGCCGCTGGCGCTTGTCCATCGAGCGCCAGCAGCTATCAAAAAGTGAGCGCTCCGGCCGCGCAGGCCGGAGGCTTCACGCCGCCGCTTCGGCCAGCGCGGCCAGCGCCGCGGACACCTGCGCATCGGCCACGCCCTCCACGGGCGCGATGTGGCCCGCGAGCGCGCCCAGGCCTTCGCGCTGCAGCCGCGCGATGGCCTGGCCAGCCTCCTTGGGCGCATCGAAACCGGTGCTCTGCAGCAGCAGGCGGCCATCGGCATCCACCAGCTTGAAGTAGAACTTGCCGTCGGCTTCGCGGTACTGCTTGAACGAGGGCAGGGCGGCCTTCGCTGCCTTGGCGGGCTTGGCTGCGGTGGTGGCCTGCGCCAGGCTGCGCAGGCCCACGGCCGAGCGCAACTCGCGGATGAACGGCGTGGCCAGGGCGCGGGCCCGTTCGGCGCCGGCCAGCAGCGTGGCTTCGATGCGGGCGGGGTTGTGGATCAGCTCCTCGTACTGCGCGCGCATGGGTGCGATCACCTGGTCCACGCGTTCGAGCAGCGTGCTCTTCGCGTCGCCCCAGGCAATGCCGTCGGCATAGGCCTTGCGCAGCGCCTCGGTCTCTTCGGGCGTGGCAAAGGCCTGGTAGATCTGGAACAGGGCCGAGCCGTCCACCTCCTTGGGCTCGCCGGGCGCGCGCGAGTCGGTCAGGATGCCGCCGATCAGCTTCTTGAGCTGGTCGCGCGAGCTGAACAGCGGGATGGTGTTGTCGTAGCTCTTGCTCATCTTGCGCCCGTCCAGGCCGGGGAGCGTGGCCACATGGTCGTCGATGGCGGCTTCGGGCAGCACGAAGTGCTCGCCGTACAGGTGGTTGAAGCTCGCGGCCATGTCGCGCGCCATCTCGATGTGCTGGATCTGGTCGCGGCCCACGGGCACCTTGTGCGCCTTGAACATCAGGATGTCGGCGCCCATGAGCACCGGGTACATGAACAGGCCCGCCGTCACGCCGTCGTCGGCCTCGCGCCCGGCAGCGAGGTTCTTGTCCTGCGATGCCTTGTAGGCATGGGCGCGATTGAGCACCCCCTTGCCGGTCACGCACGACAGCAGCCAGTTGAGCTCGGGAATCTCGGGGATGTCGGACTGGCGGTAGAAGGTGACGTGGTCGGGGTTCAGGCCCGCCGCCAGCCAGCTGGCCGCGATCTCCAGCGTGGAGCGCTGGATGCGCACCGGGTCCTCGCACTTGATCAGCGCATGGTAGTCGGCCAGGAAGTAAAAGCTCTGCACGTTGGGCGACAGGCTGGCCGCGACCGAGGGGCGGATCGAGCCCACGAAGTTGCCCAGGTGGGGCGTGCCCGTGGTGGTGATGCCGGTGAGAAAACGCGTGGTGCTCATGGGGACGGTGTCAGCAAAAAGGGAGGGAAGAATCAACGCAACAGGGCTGTGAGCGGGGTGAGCAGAAACTGGATGACGGTATAGCCCACCGACATCAGCGGGCGCAGCCACAGCGCGCCCACCACACCCGCCACCACCAGGGCCAGCACGATGAAGAAGCCGTAAGGCTCGATGCGCGAGACCATGTGCGCCTGCTTCCAGGGCAACAGGCCCACCAGGATGCGCCCGCCGTCGAGCGGCGGCAGCGGAAACAGGTTGAAGGCCCACATCACCAGGTTGACCAGCACGCCGGCGCGCGCCATCTCGATGAAGAAGCGTTCGTCCACACCCGAGCCCACCAGCGCCACCAGCAGCACGGCCCAGCCGATGGCCTGGATGAAATTGGACGCCGGCCCGGCCAGCGCCACCCAGATCATGTGCCGCTTGGGGTTGCGCAGGTTGCCGAAGTTGACTGGCACCGGCTTGGCGTACCCGAACAGGAACGCGCCCGAGGTCGCGAAGTACAGGAGCAGCGGCATCAGGATGGTGCCGACCGGATCGATGTGCTTGAGCGGGTTGAGCGTGATGCGCCCCATCATGTACGCGGTGTTGTCGCCGAAGTGGCGCGCGGCGTAGCCATGGGCTGCCTCGTGCACCGTGATGGCAAACAGCACCGGCAGGGCGTAGATCAGAACGGTTTGGATGAGATTGGAGATGTCCACCCGTCGATTGTCTCAGACGCACGCAACACGCCCACGCGGCCAGGGGAAAGCCCAGGCCGTGCAGGAAGGGTGATGCGGTTGTGCGACAGCGTTACACCCTCCGCGCTCAATCGTTGATAGCATGTGGTACGGAGTAACAAAATGCATCGCAGGTTTGGGGTGCTGTTTCTCGTTGCGCTGCGGACCATACTCATACAAAACACCCTTTCGGAGACATCCCGTGCCCCTGGATCACCTCAAAATCGGAACCCGCCTCGTACTGGCCTTTGGCGGCATAGCGCTGCTGATGGCGTTGATCATGGGCATGGGTTTGTCGCGCATCAGCCGCGCTGAAGACGCTTACCGCAGTGCAGTGTCCACCGCCGCGGACGGCGAGCGCGCCGCCAAGTCCACGCAGGCGCACGAGCACCTGTCCGGTGCACGCTCGTGGATCGTGGGCGGCGGCATCGCGGTGTTCGCACTGTCGCTCGTGGCCTTCCTGACCCTGCGCAGCGGCATCGTGAGCCCGCTCAACCAGGCCATCCTGATCGCCGAGACCGTGGCGTCGGGCGACCTGAGCCAGGAGTTCAGCTCCGACCTCGAAGGTGACTTCGGGCGGCTGCTCGACGGCATGGGCACGATGGAGGACACCCTGACCGAGCTGGTCTCGCGCATCAAGCAAAGCACCGACTCCATCACCGCATCGGCCGCCGACATCGACCGGGGCAACAGCAATTTGTCGCGCCGCGCCGAAGACCAGGTGTCGTCCCTGACCGAAACCGCCGCCAGCATGGAAGAACTGACCGCCACCGTGCGCCAGAACGCCGAGCGCGCACATTCGGCCAGCGGCCTGGCCGTCAAGGCATCGGCCATCGCCGAGCAGGGCGGCTCCGTGGTGGGCGAGGTGGTGCAGACCATGCAGGCCATCAGCGGCAGCTCGCGCAAGATCGTGGACATCATCCAGGTGATCGAAGGCATCGCTTTCCAGACCAACATCCTCGCCTTGAACGCAGCGGTGGAAGCCGCCCGCGCGGGCGAGCAGGGCCGCGGTTTTGCCGTGGTGGCCAGCGAAGTGCGCAGCCTGGCGCAGCGCAGCGCGGTGGCCGCGCGCGAGATCAAGGCGCTGATCAGCGCATCGGTCGAGCAGGTGGAAAGCGGTGCGGGCCAGGTGGGCAAGGCCGGCAAGACCATGGAAGAGATCGTGGTTGCCGTCGGCCAGGTCAGCACCCTGCTGGGCGAGATTTCGGTGGCCCTGCGCGAGCAGAGCGAGGCCATCAGCCATGTGAACGCCGCCGTATCGCACATGGACGGTGCCACGCAGGAGACGGCGGCCCTGGTGCAGAACGCGGTGGCCACGGCCTCGGCGCTGTCGGCACAGGCCAGCGATCTGGAGCAGGCGGTCGGCGCGTTTAAGTTGTAGGCCCCCTGAGCCGCTGCGCGGCTTCCCCCTCAGGGGGACGCCACCCCTGGACTGGCGGAGCCAGATCCACGGTGGCACTGGCCTTGGGCCGCGCCAGTTTTGGGCGCTGCAATCCAAAAAAGGACTCTGAGGCTCAGCACGGTCTGCACAGGCGCAGAGGAGGGTCCGAGACCTTGGTTCTACAACCCCAGCGCCTGCAAACTTCCGCGGCCTTCGCGGATGACTTCGGGGTCTCCGCCGGTGCCCATGGGGGTCAGGTCGATCACGGTGGTGGGCTCCAGGGGGCAGGCGCCGGCGTCCACGATGGCATCGAGCAGTTTTTCGTAGCGCGCGCGGATGTCCTGCGGGTCGTTCAGGGGCTCGGTTTCGCCCGCGGGGATCAGCGTGGTGGCCAGCAGCGGGGCGCCGTGCAGCTCCAGCAGCAGTTGCAGGCCCTTGCGGTCGGGCACGCGCAGGCCGATGGTCTTGCGCGAGGGGTGGCTCACGCGGCGCGGCACTTCCTTGGTGGCTTCCAGGATGAAGGTGTAGGGGCCGGGCGTGCCCAGCTTGAGCAGGCGGTACTGCCGGTTGTCCACGCGGGCGTAGTTGGCCAGCTCGGACAGGTCGCGGCACAGCAGCGTGAGGTGGTGCTTGTCGTCCACCTGGCGGATGCGGCGCAGGCGGTCCACCGCGTCCTTGTCGTCCAGGTGGCAGACGAGTGCGTAGCTCGAGTCCGTGGGTACGGCCACGATGCCGCCCTTTTGCAGCAGCAAGGCGGCCTGCTTGAGCAGGCGGGGCTGGGGATTGTCGGGGTGGGCTTCAAAATACTGGGCCATGGTGGGGCGCTCTCAAGGGTTCACAAAAATACGAAGTGCACGGCGCGCAACGGCCGACCCGCTGCAGTCGAGGCCAGTGCACCGCACAGTGCGGTCTCGGCCCTTCGGTCCGCCGACCGGGGCGTACCCCACGCTGCAGACGGCCGGTGGTGCACGCTGCGCCGCGCAGCGGCTGGCTGCGCCGCGCAGCGACTGGCTGCGCCAGGGCGGGTTCTATCGCTGGATTTTGTCGGCCAGCAACTCCCACACGGGGGTCAGCTGGCCCGGCAGCATCGGCAGCGTGCCCAGGTCGGTGTGCGATTCGTCGGGGCTGTGGAAGTCGCTGCCGCGCGAGGCGGCCAGGCCGAACTCCTCGGCCATCGCGGCGTAGGTCACGTATTCGGGCGCGCTGTGGCTGCCGGTGACCACCTCCACGCCGCGCCCGCCGTGCTGCTTGAATTCGGAAAACAGCGCGAACTCTTCATTGGCGCTGAACTTGTAGCGGGCCGGGTGGGCGATCACCGCCATGCCACCGGCCTCGGTGATCCAGCGCACGGCGTCGCCCAGCGCTGCCCAGCGGTGCGGCACGTAGCCGGGCTTGCCTTCGGTCAGGTACTTGCGAAAGACCTCGGGCGTGTCGCGGCAGACGCCGGTTTCCACGAGAAAGCGGGCAAAGTGCGTGCGCGAGATCAGCGCGGGGTTGCCCACGAACTGCAGGGCGCCCTCGTAGGCGTTGTGGATGCCCACCTGCGCCAGCTGGGCCGCCATGTCCTTGGCGCGTTCGCCGCGCCCGCCGCGCGTGGCGGCCAGGCCGTCGACCAACTGGGCGTTGTCGGGGTCGAACCCCAGGCCCACGATGTGCACCGTGGTGTCGGCAAAGGTGACGGAAATCTCGACGCCCGTGAGGTAGGGCATGCCCTGGGCGCGCGCTGCGGCCAGGGCGCGGTGCTGGCCGCCGATCTCGTCATGGTCGGTCAACGCCCACAGCTCGACCCCGTTGGCCTTGGCGCGGGCGGCCAGGTCTTCGGGCGTGAGGGTGCCATCGGAAACAACGGAATGGCAGTGCAGGTCGGCGTTGAGAATGGTTGTCACCGGTTCATTTTAGGGCTTGTACCGATAACGCGCGCTGCCGAACCCAGCAACACTGCCAGTAGGGGCATGGGCCCATGCTGCGCACCGGTGCCTTCGGCGTCGCCGCAGCGGCAGCGCGATGATCCGCGCTGCGCCAAGGAGTGAGCATGAAATTCAACGACCTGCGCGTGGCCCACAAGATGTGGAGCGTTGTTCTCGGTCTGCTGGCACTGATGCTGGTGACCACCCTGTGGACCCAGTGGTACGGCCGACAGGTCTCCGCCGCCACCGAGCAGTCGGTCGACAAATACGAGGAAGCGATCACCACCGCCGTGACCTGGCGGGGCCTGGCCGAGGTGGCGGTGACCATGTCGATGGCCAGCTTCGTCACCACCGACCAGGCCCTCAAAGCCGATTTCGATGCCCGCGTGGCGGCGCTGACGGCGCGCATCACGCCAGTGCAGGAGCAGATTGGCAAGACCTCGGTGTCCGCAGCGGACAAGGCCGCACTGGCCAACGTGGCCGCCGCGCGCGCGGACATCCGGGGCCAAACCGACAAGCTCAAGGAGCTGACCGACGCGGGCGATGCCGCCGCCAAACAGGCGTACCTGGCCAGCACCTACCGGCCCAAGGCCGTCGCGTACCTGGAGTCCATCGACAAATTCGTGGCCGCGCAGCAACTGCAGCGCGACGAGGCCGTGAAGGCCGCCCGTGACACACGGGGCAATCTGGTGGTGATCGGCCTCACGGCGGCGGTGGGCGTGGTGCTGCTGGGCATGCTGATGGCATCGCTCCTGGTGCGCTCCGTCACGCGGCCGCTGGACCGTGCCGTGCTGCTGGCCGAGGCGATCTCGGCGGGCGACCTGACCCAGAACATCCACGACGACCGCAAGGACGAGCTCGGCACGCTCACCCGCGCGCTGTCGGCCATGTCCGAACGTTTGCGCGGCGTGGTGGGCGAGGTGCGCACGGGCGTCAATTCCGTGTCCTCGGCATCGGTGGAGATCGCCAACGGCAACCACGACCTGTCGGCCCGCACCGAAGATGATCTTGATGTCATGCGCCTGCAGCCAG
>NZ_LMPT01000007.1 GCF_001424425.1 Acidovorax sp. Leaf191 | reverse complement strand
GTGGCCCAGGTGTGCAACAGCGTGAAGTTCGGCGTCATCGTCTACAACCGCGACCGCACCAAGCTCACGGCCAACTCCCTGGCCATCCTGGCCGACCGCTGCCCCAACCTGATCGGCTTCAAGGACGGCGTGGGCAACATCGAGACCATGTCTTCGATCTTCATGAAGATGGGCGACCGCTTCTCCTACCTGGGCGGGCTGCCCACGGCCGAGGTCTATGCGGCTGCCTACAAGGCGCTGGGCACGCCGGTGTATTCGTCCGCCGTCTTCAACTTCATCCCCAAGACGGCGATGGAGTTCTACAAGGCGGTGGCAGCGGACGACACCGCCACGCAGCACAAGCTGCTCAAGGAGTTCTTCATGCCCTACCTGGCCATCCGCAACCGTGTGGAAGGCTATGGCGTCTCCATCATCAAGGCGGGCGCCAAGATCGTGGGCCACGACGGCGGCCCGGTGCGCGCACCGCTGACGGACTTGAAGCCCAGCGAGATGGAAGAGCTCAAGGCGCTCATCGACAAGCTCGGCCCGCAGTAATACCCACGCCCCCCCAGAAACAGGAAATCCCCCGCGTCCGGCCGTGCACGGACGCGGGGTTCTGTAGCGGCACGCCTTTGCACTCTTCATCCATCACACATAACAACGGAGACAGACAAGATGTTCAGAACGCTCATTCTCGCCACGGCCACCATCGTGGCTGTCGCGGCCCTCGCGGGCTGCGCCAACCACGCACCCGCCACGTCGTCGGCATCGGCCGAGCAGGCCGTGGCCGCTGCGGCCGAGCGCCTGCGCATGGCCATGATCGACCCGACGCCTGCGGCCCTGGCCCAGCTGGTGGCTGATGACCTGAGCTACGGTCACTCTGGCGGCCGCGTGGACACCAAGGACAGCTTTATCGGTGACCTCGTGGCCGGCAAGTCGGACTTCGTAACCATCGCCATCACCGAGCAGACCATCAAGGTCGTGGGCAACACCGCCATCGTGCGCCACACGCTGACGGCCGACACCAACGACTCAGGCAAGCCCGGCAAGGTGCAGATCAAGATTCTGGGCGTGTGGCAGGATCAAGGCGGCACCTGGAAGCTGCTGGCCCGCCAGGCCGTGCGCGTCGCGGCTTGAAGCCCAGACCCGACCAAGGGCCGCCGATGCGGCCCTTTTTTCTTTAAGGGCCGTTTGCGCCCACCATTCTTTCCCGTACCCATGACCACCACCGCCCTGCCCCGCATCCTGCAAATCGGCCGCCTGCCCCTTCCTGCGCTGGAGACAGAACTGGCCGCCCGCTACCACGTCACCTGCCTGGCGGACCAGGCCGACCCGGCCGGCTACTTGGCGTTGCGTGGGGCGGAGTTTTCGGGCGTGGTCACCACCGCATCCATCGGGCTCCAGGGCGAGGTGATTGCCGCCCTGCCCCACCTGCAGGTCATCAGCAGCTTCGGCGTGGGCTTCGACGCGCTGGACATCGACGCCGCCAAGGCGCGCGGCGTGCAGGTAGGCTACACGCCCGGCGTGCTCAACGACTGCGTGGCCGACATGGCCTTCGCGCTGATGCTGGATGTGTCGCGCGGCATCGCCGCCAGCGACCGCTTCGTGCGGCGCGGCGCATGGACGCAGAGCCGCTTCGCCCTGGGCAGCCGCGTCTCGGGCAAGCGCCTGGGCATCGTCGGCATGGGCCGCATCGGCCAGGCCGTGGCCGAGCGCGCCAGTGGGTTCCGCATGGAAGTGGGCTACCACAACCGCCGCCGCGACCCCGGCATCGCGCAGCAGTACTTCGAGTCACTGGTCGAACTGGCGCGCTGGGCCGACTACCTGGTGCTCACCGTCGCCGGTGGACCGGCCACGCGCCATCTGGTGGACAGCACTGTGCTGCAAGCGTTGGGCCCGCAAGGCTTCCTCATCAATGTGGCCCGCGGCAGCGTGGTGGATGAAGCCGCATTGATCGATGCGCTGACACACCGCCGCATCGCCGGCGCCGGCCTGGACGTCTTCGAGGACGAACCCCGCGTGCCCGAGGCATTGATGGTGCTCGACAACGTGGTGCTCACGCCCCACACCGCCAGCGCCACGCACGAAACCCGCCGAGCCATGGCCGACCTGGTGCTGGAGAATCTTGACGCGTTTTACACACAGGGCGCGGTGAGCGTGCCCGTGCCTGGGACTTGATGCAACAAATCAGCGGTTTGGATCCTGTGTCAGCTGGGTTTTTGCATTCTTTTATAGAGCGATCGCCTGCCTAAACAGCAGGCTTCTTTGTGTGGGATATTATCCACCCCCAAAACATTGCCGTCAACAGCAGAAATCCGCCGAATAAAATAGAGGCGATGAGTTCATCGGGAGATGGATTCAAAACAGCACCGTTATGCAAGTAAGTCTCTTCGCGAGGATAAATTGCCAGCGAATGAATACTTATAACAGACCCAAGCAAACCACACAGCCCAACAATTATTCTGGAAAATTTTACCGCCAAAACTAGGGAAACCATCAAACCTGCAAATCCCATACCAGATAATATCAAAAGAAATTGCTGAAAGCCGAATGCACCAAAATGCTGACCGATAACATCATGCACCACACTCCAAGCCAACCAACCAAAAATAAAAACAATCGCAGAAATTATCAACAGTAATAATTTTAAAATTTTGATCATGCTATATTTCTACCAAAATGGGGCGAGGTAGATTTTTTTGATAGACGTCAGAAAATATTATAAAGTCCCCACCTCGACCATGTCTTTCACGCCACAATCGAAATTGCCTATTTTCGACATAACTCATTCCCACATGAAAGACAGATGCCGAAGCACCCTCTCGGCCCCAATAGCCTAGAGGCTCATCCTCGGTGTTAAAGTCATAGCTATCCCGCACATAAAAATTCAATCTTTCAATGGATATTCTATGACTTTTCTGGTTCGGCATAGCGCCGGCAAGAGGCTCCGCAGTTCCACTGACTGCAACATGCATGGTGAAAGCCGCCAGGCCACAATCAAGTGGATCCACTCCGCCACCGTAGGCGACCGCTACAGAATTCAAATGGCTCGTTTCATGTAGCACAACAGCACTTTCAGCTTGGCCAATTTTTTCTTTGCCGTTAGTCAAAAAATGCTGACGTTTTAGAACTCGCCTCAATTCTTTCAGTGCCAACGCCGTATTAAGTCGTCGCTCGAGCGTGGAAATCGCCACATTGGCACGGGTAAATCTCCGAACCCAGTCCATCTTTACTATAGCTGTATCAAGATGCTGGCTTGGAACCGTGAGAAAATCCTTATCTCCCGCGCGCCAGTTCTCGGGCAATACGAATTTCGGAGAGGCAAACCATCGCCTCATTAATGCAGCACCTACGCCAGCCTGCATCTTTTTCTCCATGACCTCGGGAATTTCAATCAATTGAAATTGGTCGAAGCAGGCACTTTGACTTTTTGCGGTATAAGCTGCTTCAGTAGAAATAGTTCTGGAAACTGAGGCATAAGAACTCCGCAATGCATCGTATGCATCTTTTTTTACGGAAGCAAGTGTACCCTCCGGCATGTAATTGGCCATATTTTCTGGGATAATCGATAATCACAATGCCAATTCAAGATTTCGCATCAACAGTCGCACATTGCTGCAGTCAGCGCTGGGCAGCAAGACGCCCATGCAGGTCATGAAAAAGTAGTACCAGGAGCGCCCGGATCCAACCGACCGCATACTAGAAAATAACTGGCAGCAATCGCCGAAGCCACGCCACAGCGGCCTGCCAGCCAACGCAAATGGTCGCACCCAAATAAAAATTTGGCTGATATTAAATATTCATTAATATGAATTTACTATCACGACTAATTGACATCGAGCGGTTGAAATCGACTTTCCCACGCCTTGTCAAGACTGTGTTGAAAGGTACTATCTTTGAACGGAACAATCGCCGCCCCGAAATCAGCATCGGAGAGGGCCTGGCGAGCAGCTGGTGTCAGTCGAGACCAGGCAATGGCGGGTTGAGAGCCGCCCAGATGGTCCGTATAGGTCAAGCTGTGGTTGAAAGGGAAATCTGTCTCTGTGTATTTCACCAGTGGCCTCGACCCGTAAAGAGGTGGACGGAAAAGCGTTTGATACCCGCCATGTGCCGAGTAAGAAACTGCATTGATTTGGGCTTGCGAAGAACATTGGCTCAGCCAAACGACGACGGCCTCCCAATCATGGGTATGTCCCTGACCGAGAACAACGATATCCTTGGGAAAATACCATGCATACATGACAGCACATTCATTGTGGTAAGGCTCCGCCCGAACATATACCTGGCCAATGCTTTGTGAACACCCCCCATTGACGGGATAGGTAGGACGCAAACCCCGGCCTACATTGCCGTATGCATCCACGGCAGGGTACGGTACACAGCCTCCATCCACAAAAAGCCTGGGCTTGAAAGTGGCTTCAAACTCATCCACGCTCTCCGGGAAGCTCACAATTTGGTTATGGGGCAGGCTATGAAAATAGACCGATGCTCCACCGTCTTCAAAAAATTCGTCGGCTTCGTCCAATCCACTTTGCGCGTGCGCGGCTCCACAAGACATCGCCGCGATACATGCGGAAAATATAATTTGGGTAAAATTGCGATTTTTGACCATGATCCGCCTCCAAATGAAGTGGTGTAGGAAAATTCAGGGCTCAAGCATCCCGGATAAAAACCGGCCAAATCTTATAAGCAATCCATCAATATTTAATATTCAAGATCAACCTACTCATACCATTAAATACTCTTTTCAAGCCCGACGACAGCTACATTAACCATAGGTCCCGCATCGCAATGCGCTGCGCTGCACGGCGGGTCCATAGCAGGTCACCACCCACCTACCAACGGATTCGCCCCACTGTGCGTGCGCCCTGCAGCCAATTCAATTTCAAACTACAACCATCCCGCCGATGGGGCTGCGCGCGAGAGGGTGATAGCGACAAACTCAGGATATGGCGTCTATGTGCAGCTGCACCGAATCATTCAGGTACACCGGCGTCACCTTGAAGCCCTTGACCGTGACCGAGCCGAACGTGCCACGCACCATGCTGCCCCGCACGATGGTGATGGTGGAGCCCACTGCGGGGGTGTAGCCCGCCCGGAAGCTGACCACCAGCGAACCTGCAAGCGTCGCGGGGCCGCTGGCGTTCAGCTGGCCCGCGCCGTTGGCGCCCAGTCGCAGGTCCAGCGTGCTGCTGCCGCCTTGGGTGTACGCACCGCCAATGACCACCGCGGAGGCTGCGTTGCTGATGAAGGTGCCGCCGCTCAGGTACACGTCGCCCTTGCCTGCTGCATTGGCGGAGTCCGCCTGCACGGCGCCAGCCGCGACCTCGGTGCCACCGGTGTAGGTGTTGGCCCCTGACAGCGCCAGCGTGCCGCTGCCGCGCTTGGTCAGCTTGCCGGCGCCGGCAATGTCGTTGCGCCAGGTGTCCAGGGCGTGGAAGCCGCCTTGCGCGGCGTCCATCGCCACCGCCACATCGCCGTTGAAGTTGCCGTAGCCGTCGCCTGCCGCAAACAGGTTCAGGCGCCCCCAGCCTTCGGCGTCGTCCATCACCGGGTAGCCCGAGGCGATGGCCGTCGTCTTGAGCACCACGCGGCGCTGGCTGGCATCCAGGTACGGAAAGCGGGTTTCGAGCAGCACTTCTGCGCCCTTGGGCACCACGGCAGCGCGCGTGGTGTCGCCGATCGGTGCGAAGCCGAAGGTCATGCGGCGCAGGTACTCGGCCTTGTTCGTGGCGCGGTCGGCAAAGCGGTCAGTGCCCACGGGCTGCGAATGTGCGAACTGCTGGAACTCGGCGGGCGTTTTCGCGCCGACGGCAGCCATCAGCGTGCCGCGGGCCTGCGCCAGCGCGGCGGCCTTGCGCGGGGCGTTCACGCCGGTGGCGATGCTGGCGGCAGCCACGGCCTGGCCGTGGATGCGGCCGCTGATCACGTCCAGGGGCGAATGCATGCCGGCCAGGATGCGGCTTTCGCCCAGCTCCAGCCCACGGGCGAGCATTTCCTGGAAGCGTTCGGGCACCACGTACGCCATGGCGATGGCGTCGCGCACGCCCTCGGCCGTGTGGCCGCTGGTGAAGCCGCCATCGGTGGCGGGGGTGGTGCTCTTGGCGGGGCCCAGGGTCGGCAGCACCATCACGCTGGCGCTCCAGCGCCAGGGGCGTGCGTATTTGTAGAACCGCTTGGCAGGTTCGGTGGAGCCGTTGTCGCCGATGCCCCCCAGAAAGTCCACCACCGTGCCGAAGCTGGTGTTGGCACTGCCGCCCACGCCCACGTTGTTGCCGATGTCGTTGTATACGACGCTGGTCGCGTCGGTCGGAACGTTGTTGATGGAGGTGGTCTGCTGCGCGGCGGTGCGCCACGCGCTGGTGAGCGGGCCCAGGCCATCGGTCACGCTGTAGCCCTTGCCACGGCGGTCATCCAGGTAGGCCTGTTGTTCCTGCGCGGCGGTGCGGCGCGTGGTGGCATCCACCACGTACTGGATGTTGCGGGCATGCACGTCCCGGTTCAGCACCGTGCCGTCCGTGGCGTCGCCCGGGATGCCGCTCCAGCTCGATGGGGCAATGGCCGGGAAGGTGCCGTTGGCCGGGGCAGTCACGCCGGCGTCCACCAGCTGGGTGCTCGGCTTCCAGATGTCGAGGAACCCGCCCAGCACGCGCACCCCCGCGTTGGTCGCCAGCGTGGCGTAGCGCGCGTCGCCGCGCTGGTTGGTGAATGCGAAGTCGACGAACGGCGGGGTGCTGGCCTCGTTGGGCACGGGGGCCGTATCGGCACGGCCCAGGCCGACGGGTGCTTGCGGGGCGGCCGGTTCTGCGTCGCCTCCCCCTCCACAGGCGGACAGGGCCAGGGCGGCGGCAAGGGCAATGACAAGGGGGCGGTAGGTGGGAAGCTGCAACATGGCGGAGGACACGGGTTGGACGGGCAAAGGCGGTCGCTGCAAACAGCGCCGGTGCAGGCCCACGCGGGCCGGCTGCGTCGCACTGTAGAAACGGCCCATGACACTTGCGTGACGGCTGCTGGACGGTCAAACGGGTGTCATGTGCAGCTGAAACCCACGCCTGCAGAGGGCTGCCGGGGCGCGCGCCCGTCCCCGCGCTTCTTCGATGGCCTACAAAGCGCTTTTGGTGCACCCAACAAAGAATAAAACCCCGCAAGTCGCGACGACTGCGGGGTTTTCAGCGGCAGGCCGACACGCCGACAGGCCGGCAGAGCGGCCGCGGCGTTACTTCACGGCACCGCGGGAGATGTCCATGATCATGCGGGTGGCCAGGTACAGGCGCGGCACGATGGTGTTGACCTGCACGTACTCGGCGTCATTGGAGTGTGCGCCGTAGCCCGACAGGCCCATGCCCTCCACCACCGCGCCCTTGGTCTTCAGCGCCGCAAAGGCGGCATCGGTACCGCCGCCCGTGGCCTTTTCAACCACGTTGAGCGGCAGGCCCAGCTCCTGGTAGATGACCTTGCCGTAGCCGGCCACTCGGCGCGATGCCTCGCTCGCTTCGAGCGGCGGGCGGCGCACCTCGAACTTCACGTCTACCTTGGAGGCCGGCAGCAGCTTGGCCTTGACCTTCTCCTGCAGCGTCTTTTCCAGGCCGTCGAAGTCGGACACCTTCAGGGCACGTGCATCGGCCTGGGCGGTGGCCTCGGCCGGGATCACGTTGCGGTTGGTGCCGGACTTGGACACCGTCCAGTTGAGCTTGAGGCCTTCGTCGTTCTTCGACAGGTCCTTCATCTGCAGCAACTGGTGCGACAGCTCGTACAGCGCGTTCACGCCGTCTTCGGGCTTGGCGCCCGCGTGCGATGCCTTGCCCTGCACCGTGAGGTAGGCCGCGCCGATACCGCTGGTCGCCAGGCGCAGCGAGCCATCGGTGCCGCCGCCTTCAAAAGAAAACACCGCGTCGTGCTCGGCCGCCACGCGGGTGATGGTGCTGCGCCAGCCGGGCGAGCTGATTTCCTCGTCGCCATTGATCAGCACCGTGAGGGTGCCGTAGTCCTTGAAGTTGAGCTTTTGCAGCAGGGCCACGGTGTGGATGATCAGCGCCACGCCCTGCTTGTCGTCCGAGATGCCCAGGCCGTAGGCCTTGTCGCCCTCGATGCGAAACGGCTGGGCCTTGAGCATGCCCTTGAGGTACACCGTGTCCATGTGGGCGATGAGCATGATCTTCCGGGTGCCAGTGCCCTTGAACACGGCCTGCACGGCGGGCCCCACCTTCTCGGGCGTGTCGTCCAGGCGGTAGATGTCGCTGGTCTGCAGCACGTCCACCGTGCCGCCCAGTTGCTTGAGCTGGCTGGCGATGCGCTCGGCGATCTGGTTCAGGCCCTCGATGTCCTTGCTGCCCGATTCGATGTGAACCAGGTCGCGCAGCGTGTCCAGCAGCGGCTGCTGCTCCTTCTGGGCCAGGGCATGCACATCCGCCACGGGCGCGGCCTGGGCTGCGCTGGCGCACAAGGCCAGTGCGATCGATGCGATCAACGGACGGACGAAGGACGGAGCGGAGTGCGGGTGTTGCATGGTGCGGCGGGGCCTGAAAAAAGGAAAAGCCATTATGGAGCGTTGCAACGCCTGTTTCAAACATTTCGGCCGCTTGCAACGCCTGTATCACACCACCGGTTCGCCGGCCGCCACAAGGTCGGCCCACAGCTGCGGGCCGATGCGCGGCGCATGGTGGCGCAACTCGAACAGCCACATGGCATACAGCGGCAAGGCTTCGGCCAGCCGAAGCGCTGCCACCTGCGGCGCGGCGGCGCCCAGCAATGCGGGGTGTGGCACCACGGCCAGCAGGTCCGACATTGCCACCAGGTTCAGCAGGCTGGCGAAATCAGGGCAGCGCACTGCCATGCGTGGCGCGGGCATGCGCCGCACGCGGTGTGCCTCGGTCAGCACATCCACCGGCCCGCTGACGCTCGGCCCCACGCAGGCCCAGGCCGCGCCCTGGAGCTGCGCGAGCGACCGGGCTTGGACCAATGGATGGCGGCGGCGCGCGTAGACCAGCGGCTGCAGGTCGTACAGCCGCCGGGCGGACACGTCCGCATGGTCGAACTTGCGCGGCCGGGGCGCAATGACCGCGTCGAACCGCCCCTGCAGCAATCCGGCCAGCAAGCTGCCCTCATCTGCCGTCGCCATGGCCAGCGAACGCCTGCCTTGCGGCACGCACCAGCCCCGGTACAGCACCGGCCCGCACACTATGGCTGCAGACGAGGTGAGCCCCACGCGCAGCTGGTGGCGTTCCGCCGTGCCTGTGCCCAGCCGAGGCAGCGCGTCGATGCGCTCTCCGACTGACGCCGCCTCCGCCGACACCGCTCGGGCCAAGTCGGTGGGCAGGTAGCGGCGCCCCTGCCGCACGAGCAGCGGGGCGGCAAAGTGCGCCTGCAGCGACTTCATGCCCTGGCTGATGGCCGGTTGCGACACGCCGCAGGCCAGCGCGGCCCGTGCAAAGCTGCCGTGTTCGATGATGGAACGCAGGTACTCAAGGTGGCGAAGATACATAAGCCGCATTTATGTATGGAGCCCCATTGTCGCTTGCCGGACGGCGCAGACGGCGCGAAGCTCAGGCATCCATCCCACCCCAGCGAGATACACCCCGTGACCCAGCAACCGATTGACACCGTACGCACCTACCTCGGCCACCTGCATGCGAGCAACACCGAGGGGCTGATCGCCTGCTTCGAGCCCGATGGCGTGGTGCACTCACCCTTTCTCGGCACCATGCGCGCCAGCGACTTCTTCAAGAAGCTGGCCCAGGCCTCCAGCGGCAGCGTGATCACCGTGCTGGACCTGTTTGGCTCGGTGCTGCCTGGCGCTGACGGGGGCGCCGTGCGCGTTGCCGCCTACTTCCGCTATGACTGGACGCTGAACGACGGACGCGAGGTGACCTTCACCTGCGTGGACGTGTTCACCTTCGGTGCGGGCAGCGCGCTCATCCGCGACATGAACATCGTCTACGACACCCACCCCCTGCGTGAAGAGGTGGGCGACAAGTACGCGCCGGACTGATGCGCGCGCTTGGGCCCAAGCTTGGGCGGTGGACGCTGCGCACCGCGCGCGGCGTGCTGGGCGGCGTTGCGGCTTTAGCCTGATTGGCGCAAAATGCGCCAATCAGGAGACCACCATGTCCGCCACCGCCTTTTCTTCCGTCAAACTCCCCGCGCACCTGGTGGAGCAGGCCCGCCAGGCCGCGCAGCCCATGCGCCGCTCGGTGGCCAGCCAGATCGAATACTGGGCCACGCTGGGGCAGGTCGTGGAACACACGGGTTTGAGCGTGTCGGAAGCCCGCAGCGCCATCGAACAGTACGAGGCGGCAGCCTTGCGGCACAACACCCTGGCGGCCCCGGCGTCGGTGGACGCCCTCACCGCCCGCCTGCTGGCAGCCCAAACACGCGGCACGCTGGCCCAGCGGGTGCGTGAGGTGGTTCAGGAAAACCAGACCAAGGCCGGCGCCACCGCCGCTTGACAGCCGGATGGCGTGATGGCTTGATGACTTCTTCGCAGTCTCGCTCTTCACCACCCGGCATCGCCACCCCAGCCCGCTGGTTCCACCTGCTGGCCGGCCCCAACGGCGCAGGCAAATCCACGCTGTACCGCGCGCTGGTGCGCGAAGGCATCCTGGGCCCGCCGCTGGAATTCGTGAACGCCGACCTGCATGAACAGGCCCACCTGCAGCACATCGCCGACCCCGAGACCCGGTCCGAAGCCGCCCGACAATGGGCCGATGCGCGCCGGGCCACGCTGCTGCGCAAAGGTGCTGATTTCGCCAGCGAGACCGTGTTCTCGCACCCCTCCAAACTCACGCTGATTGAAGACGCCCAGCGATGCGGCTACACAGTGGCCCTGTACATCGTGGCGCTGGACGACCCGGCACGGCTGCTGCCCCGCGTGGCGCAGCGCGTGCGCGAAGGCGGGCACGCCGTGCCGCCAGACCGCATCCTGGCGCGCTACCCGCGCACCATGGACAACCTGGCCCTGGCCGTGCGCCGGGCCGACGTGTCGTACCTGTATGACGCTGCCGAAGCCATGGACACCGGGCCACAACTGGTGGCGATGTGTTCCCCCACGCAGACCACGCCGCTGGTCACACCGCTGCCCGCATGGGCCCGGCGCCTGGTCGAGCACCACTAGCTGGTTGAGGCGCCGGCCCTCTGGGGGCGTCAACGGCGGACTGCGCCGAGCGTGGGCGGCCAACATCAGGCTAAAAATCTGCCCCTACCGCTTGACCACATTGCGCCAGCAGCTATTCATTTCATAGCAAATCGGCCGCACAAAAAATCCCTCATGCCGTTGTGGGCGTTTCTCATTGCCAAGACAATCATTGTCTAGTCAATTAAATTCCCTACCCATGACATCTCAGCCTTCCGATTCTTCCGCCCAAGGTTTCTACAGCCCCAGCCACCTGGAGCCTGAGGAAAGCGTGGGCTACCTGATGCGCAAGGTGATGTCGTCGATCCGCACGCAGGCTGACGCGCAGCTGTCTACGCACGACCTGACGTATGCGCAGTGGCTGCCGTTGTTCAAGATCTCGCGCTGCGACCAGACCACCGTGGCCAGCCTGGCGCGGGACCTGGAGACCGACCCGGCCTCGATGACCCGCGCGATGGACCGCCTGGAGGCCAAGGGCCTGGTGGTGCGCGAGCGGTCCACCACCGACCGCCGCGTCGTCCGCCTGACGCTCACGCCCGATGGCGACCAGGTCGCATCGCGCGTGCCGGCGGTGCTGGCCGACGTGCTCAACGTCCACCTCAGCGACTTCAGCCACGCGGAGTGGCAACTGCTGCTGAGCCTGCTGCGCCGGATGCTGGTGAACGGCAAGCCGCCTTCAACGGCGTCAACGCCTTCAACGCCGGCTGCATCTTCGGCGCCGTCAGCATGAAGGAACGCCCGGGGCCTTGACCCCACCGATGCAACCGCCTTCGCCCTCCTCCATACAACACACCAAAACCATTCTGGAGAACCCCGTGACCACCACCGCCACCACTCCCCTGCCCTCGGTCCGCTCTGCCTTTGCCGCCCATTTCGCCGTGTCGGCACTGGCCCTGGCCGCCGCCATCCTGCTGGTCGGCTGCGCCAGCCCCGGCGCGCCGCACACCCCGCTGGCGCAGACCACGCCCGCCGCCGTGGGCCTGAATGCATCCACCGCCAGCGCCACCGCCGCACCCAGCCAGTGGTGGACCACGCTGGGCGATGCACAGCTCAACACCCTGATCGAACAAGCCCTGCAGGGCAGCCCCAGCCTGGCCGTCAGCCGCGCCCGGCTGGAGCAGGCGGTTGCCCTGAGCCAGGTGCGCGAAGCGGCCAACGGCCCGCAGGCCAACCTGGGTGTGGATGTGACCCGCCAGCGCTACACCGCCAACGGCCTGGTGCCCGCGCCCATCGCCGGCAACACCTACAACAGCGGCACGGTGCAGGCCACGCTGTCGTGGTCGCCGGACTTCTTCGGCCAGCATGCGGCAGAGCTGCAGGCCGCGCTGGGCCAAGCCCGCGCTGCACAGGCCGATGCGGCCGCCGCCGCCAACACGCTGGCCGCGCAGGTGGGCCGCAGCTATGTGGCGCTGGCCCGGCTGGTATCCCAACGCGACGTGGCCGCCCGCGCCCTGGCGCAGCGCGAAGAGCAGCAGCGCCTGACGCAGGAACGCGTGTCCGCCGGCCTGGACAGCCAAGTCGAGCTGACGCAGGCCCAGGCCGCCGTGCCCGACGCACGCACCCAGATCGAAGCGCTGGAAGAACAGATCACCCTGGCCCGCCGCCAGATCGCGGTGCTGAGCGGCCAGGCGCCCGATGCGCTGCCGACGCTGGCCCCGCAGTTGTCCCAGCTGCAGCGCAACACGGTGCCGGACGTGCTGGGCGCCGACCTGCTGGGCCGCCGCCCCGACGTGGTGGCCGCACGCTGGCGCGTCGAAGCCGCCACGCAGGGCGTGAACAGCGCGCGCAGCGAGTTCTACCCCAACATCAACATCGCAGCGTTCGTCGGCCTGAACTCGCTGGGCCTGGACAATCTGTTCAACGCCGGCTCGCGCCAGATGGGCGTGACCCCGGCGCTGCGCCTGCCCATCTTCGACGGCGGCCGTCTGCGCGCGCAGCTGGGCGGCCGCCAGGCTGAACTGGACGCCGCCATCGCCCAGTACAACGGCGCGGTGCTCGATGCCGTGAAGGAAGCCGGCGACGCCATGGCCTCCATCCAGTCGCTCACCCGCCAGCAAACGCTGCAGGACGACGCCGTGGCCAGCGCCGAGAAGGCCTACCGCTTTGCGCAAGAGCGCTACCGCGCGGGCCTGGGCAACTACCTGGTGGTGCTGTCCACCGAAAGCCAGGTGCTGGCCCAGCGCCGTCTGGCCGTGGACCTGCGCGCCCGCCAGATCGATACCCGCCTGCAGCTGATGAAGGCGCTGGGCGGCGGCTGGACGGATGACACGGCAGTCCTGCAGACCGCGGCGCGATAGACATCCACTGAGGCTGCATGCATGCCGGTCCCCCAACCGTTCACGCTGAGCCTGTCGACGCGCCGCGCAAGGCTTCGACAGGCTCAGCCCGAACGGTCGGGGTGACGCCCGAACGCTGACCAGCGCAACAGCCCCGAGCCTGCCCCGAGCCTGCCCCCTACAAAAACCACATAACAACGCATTCCTGAAAGACCACTGCCATGAGCGAACCCCTTGCCACCCCCAAAGCCACCAACCCCGCCCGCCGCCGCGGCCTGACCGTGATCGCCGCTGCCGTGGCGATCGCTGCCATCGCCTGGGGCGGATGGCACTGGGCCAACGGCCGCCATGTGGAGACCACCGACAACGCCTACGTGGCCGGCAACGTGGTGCAGATCACGCCCCAGGTGGGCGGCACCGTCGTCTCCATCGGCGCGGACGACACCGACTATGTCAAGGCCGGCCAGTTGCTGGTCAAGCTCGACCCTGCCGACGCCCGCGTGGCGCTGGAGCAGGCCGAGGCCCAGCTGGCGCAGGCCGTTCGCGAAGTGCGCACGCT
Organism: Acidovorax sp. Leaf191; assembly: GCF_001424425.1. Lineage (GTDB taxonomy): Bacteria > Pseudomonadota > Gammaproteobacteria > Burkholderiales > Burkholderiaceae_C > Acidovorax. The sequence goes on along the minus strand of NZ_LMPT01000007.1, from coordinate 70,886 downwards.
GTTCGCCAACAACTCCACGCTGAAGGCCCAGGTCAGCCTGCGCAGCGCCGACCTGGCCCGCGCCCAGGCTGAAGCCGCACGCCTGCAGGACGACGTGACCCGCCGTGCCCCGCTGATGGCCAGCGGCGCTGTGGGCAAGGAAGAGTTCCAGCACGCCACGGCCCAGTTCACGGCCGCCAAGAGCACCGTGGCCGCCGCGCAGTCGGCCGTGGTGGCCGCGCAAGAGCAACTGGCCGCCAGCCAGACGCAGACCGAAGGCACCTCCATCGAGCAGCACCCCAACGTGCAGCGCGCCTCGGCCCGCGTGCGCGAGGCCTATCTGGCCGTGCAACGCGCCCAACTGGTCGCGCCGCTCGACGGCCACGTCGCCAAGCGCGGCGTGCAGGTGGGCCAGCGCGTGCAGGCCGGCGCACCGCTGATGACGCTGGTGGCCCTGAATGATCTGTGGGTGGACGCGAACTTCAAGGAAAGCCAGCTGCAAAGCCTGCGCATCGGCCAGCCCGCCGAGCTGGAAGCCGATGTGTACGGCACCAAGGTCAAGTACCACGGCACCGTGACCGGCCTCGGTGCCGGCACCGGCGCAGCGTTTGCGCTGCTGCCCGCGCAGAACGCCACCGGCAACTGGATCAAGGTGGTGCAGCGCGTGCCCGTGCGCATCGCGCTGGACGCCAAGCAGGTGGCCGAGCACCCGCTGCGTGTGGGCCTGTCGATGGAAGTCAAGGTGGACACGGCCGACCAGAGCGGCAAGACCCTGGCCGACACGCAGCGCTCCACCCCCGTGGCCGCCACCGCCGTGTTCGACGAGCAGTTCAAGGCAGCCGACGATGAAGTCGCGCAGATCATCGCCGCCAACCTGGGCCGCAGCAGCAAGGCCGCCGTGGCCGCGGCGTCGCCCAGGGTGAGCGCGGCTGGCACAGGCACTGCAAAGGCTCCGGCACTCGCCACGACGCTCCCTGCGCCCCGTGTCGAAAAACATGCGTCAGCCCCCGCAGCGTCGTCACAGCCACTGCAGTCGCCAGCGGTGCAGTAAGCCGGGGTTCGCATGACTGCCGCCAACCCCACTGCAGACACCGCAGGCCAGGCCCCCGCCGCGCCAGCGGCCCCTGCTGCACCGCCGCCTTCGGCCCCCTCGGGCCCACCGGCCGCGTACCCGCCACTGCAGGGCACCGCCCTGCTGCTGGGCACGCTGTCGCTGTCGCTGGCCACGTTCATGAACGTGCTGGACTCGTCCATCGCCAACGTCTCCATCCCCGCCATTGCCGGCGACCTGGGCGTGAGCCCCGGCCAGGGCACCTGGGTCATCACCAGCTTTGGCGTGGCCAATGCCATCTCGGTGCCGCTCACCGGCTGGCTCACGCAGCGCTTTGGCGCCGTGCGCCTGTTCACCATGAGCGTGCTGCTGTTCGTGCTCACCTCCTGGCTGTGCGGGTTCGCCTCGTCGCTGGAGATGCTGGTGTTCTTCCGCGTGCTGCAGGGCCTGGTGGCCGGGCCGATGATCCCGCTGAGCCAGACGCTGCTGCTCGCCAGTTACCCCAAGGCGCTGGCGGGCACCGCCCTTGCCCTGTGGGGGGTCACCACGCTGGTCGCGCCGGTGGTGGGGCCGCTGCTGGGCGGATGGATCACGGACAACATCTCCTGGCCCTGGATCTTCTACATCAACGTGCCCGTGGGCCTGCTGGCCGGTCTGCTCACCTGGGGCATCTACCGCAAGCGCGAGACGCCGATCCGCAAGCTGCCCATCGACACGGTGGGGCTGTCCCTGCTGGTGCTGTGGGTCGGTGCGCTGCAGCTCATGCTCGACAAGGGCAAGGAGCTCGACTGGTTCGCCTCCGGCGAGATCGTCATCATGGCCGTGGTGGCCGTGGTCGCGTTCGCAGTGTTCCTGGTGTGGGAGCTGACCGAAAAGCACCCGGTGGTGGACTTGAAGCTCTTCAAGGGCCGCAACTTCACCTTCGGTGCACTCGCGCTGTCGGTGGCGTATGCCCTCTTCTTCGGCAACGTGGTGCTGCTGCCGCTGTGGCTGCAGCAGTGGATGGGCTACACCGCCACCTCGGCCGGCATGGCGCTGGCGCCGGTGGGCGTGTTCGCCATCCTGCTCACGCCACTGGTGGGCAAGAAGGTCGGCCAGTGGGACCCACGCCGCATGGCCACGGGCGCGTTCATCGTGTTCAGCACGGTGCTGTGGATGCGTTCGCAGTTCACGGTGCAGACAGACTTCATCCACATCCTGATCCCCACCCTGCTGCAGGGCGCGGCCATGGCGTTCTTCTTCATTCCGTTGACGACGCTGACCTTGGCAGGCATCCCGCCCGAGCGCATACCGGCGGCTGCGGGGTTGTCCAACTTCGTGCGGATCACCGCCGGCGCCATGGGCACGTCGATCGCCACCACGCTCTGGGAGAGCCGCGCCGCCATGCACCACGCGCACCTGACCGAAGGGCTGGTGCAAGGCCAGGGGGTGTTCGGGCAGACGCTGGACAACCTGACCGCATCGGGCCTCACGCAGATGCAGGCGCTGGCGCAGATCAACCGGCTGATCGACCAGCAGGCCTTCACGCGGGCTGCCAACGACATCTTCCTCGGGTCGGCGTTTTTGTTCCTGCTGCTCATCGGGCTGATCTGGCTGACCAAGCGGCCGCCACGGGCCGCGGGCGGCGGCGCGGCCGACGCCGGTGGGGCGCACTGACAGCGGGGCCTGCGCCCGCAGTGCCACAGCGCGAAGAACCGGCCCCCAGGCCGGTTCTTTTTTTGGGGCCACGCATCGCGCGGCAACTGCAGGGCTCGCCGCACGCCACGCTGACGACTCAACTCCAAAATGATCGCTACCGCTTGCCTGGATTGCGCGAGCAGCTACCCCATTGATAGCAATCACATGGCCGTTCGCCCAGCGAGCAACGGCAGATGCCATCCTCGCCCGCGGGCCGCCACGCGCCCCTGCAATCCCACACTCCCTGTCGGAAATTCCTGACCCGGGAGCAGGCGCAGCACCTTCGGTCACCTACAGGGTACGGGCCCAACAATGCATTCACCGTAACCCATAACAAGGAACTGCCATGTCGCTCTCGCTGATTCTGCTGATTGTCCTGATCCTCATCCTCGTTGGCGCACTGCCAACCTGGGGCCACAGCCGCTCGTGGGGCTACGGACCCAGCGGTGGTATCGGCCTCGTGGTGTTGATCCTGGTGATCCTGCTGCTCATGGGCAGGATATAAAAGTGCGGCACCAGGGTGGCGCGGGCGGATAACGCCCGCAGCATCCCGTTGTCACACCTTCCAGAAAAACGCGGCCCTCGGGCCGCTTTTTCGTGGGCGCTGTACTTACACCGTGCCCACGCGCTTTTCTGCGCCGGCGAACGCGGTGGTGAACGCTGCGAACTCGTTCTGGTTCACTACGCCATTGGCATCGCCACCCTTGTCCATCAACTGAAGCACCGCTTGCGAGAAATCGGTGCCCTGCTTCTGGATCGATGTGCTGGCCATGCCCTTCAAGAACTCGTCGTGCGAAATGCTGCCGTCCTTGTTGGCATCGAAGCCCGCCGTGATCTGCTGCTTTTGCGCATCGTCGGCGCCAAAGCGGGTCAGGATCTCCTGAAAGTCCTGCACCGACAAGGACGAGCCATTGCCGGCAAGACCTGCACTTCCCCCGCTCTGCGCGCCACCGCGCTGGACGGCACCCAAGGCGCCATCAAGCTTGCCTTGCGACACCAGAATGCCCTTGCCGGCGAACCCGGCCAGCGCCTCGGCCTGCGGGCTGAGCGTGACGACCGCAGAGGGCTGCGCATCGGCCGTCTCGCTGCTGCGGCGCGTGGCCGCTGCCTTGGAGGATCCGCCCGAGGCGGCGTTGAAGACCATCGACGCGACGGACGCCAGGCCGGAAATGAGAGGTGACATCGCCATGAACTCCTGTGTGGCGACACCCCGGTGCCGTGGGACGACCATCGACGGGCCACCGTTTCGCCTTGCCCCGCCAGGGTACCCGCACCGTGCACCTGGCAAAGGCCTGAAAAGCGGCGACATCGCCCCCCACCTTGCCTACTTGAGCACGTAGCCCGCCAGCACCGACTGCACCTCGTAGATGCTGAGCCGCTTGTTGAACTGCTTTTGAAACGGCGCGGCGCTGCCCGATATCCAGATTTTCAACTCGGCATCCAGATCGAAGGTTCCGCCGGTCTCGATGCTGAAGTGCGTGATGCTCTTGTAGGGCAGCGAGTGGTATTCGACCTTGCTTCCCGTCATGCCCTGCTTGTCCACCAGCACCAGCCGCTTGTTGGTGAACACGAAGTAGTCGCGGATGAGCTGGTAGGCATGCTCCACCACCTCGCCGGGCGCGAGGATGCGCCCGAACTCTTCCTGGATCTTCGCTGCATCGATCTTGGATGCATTGCCCATGACGCCGTCAAAAAGTCCCATCGTGTTCTCCTGCTGTTGTGATGTCCCGGTGGCCCGTCAAGCCCCGGCCCTTCAGGCCAGCGACTGGTAGCCCTGCCCGAAGGCGACGAACTCGCCCTCCAGCCGCCCGGCGGGCTGGCCCTCGTAGTGCAGCACCGACGTCTGCACGATGCGCCCGATGCCCTTGCGCTGCAGCATGCGGGTGAAGGAACTCCACACCGCGGCCGACGGGGCGTCGGCCAAGGCAGTGAAGGTGCCGGCCATGGGCGCCAGGTAGTCCATGGTGTTGCGCTGGATGACCAGCCGGCTGCCCAGCCCTTCGGCCGACAGCCGCACATGCAGCATGCTCCACGCGGCCAGGATCGCCACGGCCGACGCGCTGCCGCCGAACACCGTGTCGCGGTGGTTGATGTTGGGCGCCAGCGGCGCAGTCAGCACCACGCGCTGCGGTGATGCGTCCACCACCGACACGCCCATGGCACGGGCCAGGGGGATGTGGTCGTGCAGGTAGGACTCCAGGTCGCGAGGATTCATGCGGGGGCTTTCGGGTCGGTGGGTGCGAGGGCCGGGTCGCGGTGCACGAAGTGCGGCACAGGGCCAGGCACGTCACCCAGCGTTGCCAAGGCTTCGCCAAGGAAGGCCGGGCGCAGGTCCAGTTGGGCCAGGCTGGCACGGGCAAACCACGCAAACTCCAGCCCGCGATGGCCTTCGGCGCCCACATACGGGCCGGGCGTCTGGTCCAGAAGGCTGCCGGGCTGCGGCTGGGCGTGCAGGTACAGACCCATCTCGTGGTAGTCCACGCCGCCATAGGCAAAGAAGTTCTCGACCACGCAGGCCAGCGCGCCCGGCTCCACCGCCACGCCCAGTTCTTCGTGCATCTCGCGCACCAGCGCTTGGGCGGCGCTCTCGCCCGGCTCGATGCCGCCGCCGGGCAGTGCCCAGAACATGTCGCCTTCGGCACGGTGCAGCAGCACCTGCCCGGGCCGGGTGATGACTGCCGCTGCCCGCAGGCGAATGCGCGGCGCGATGGGGGTGGACGGTGCTGTTGGGTTCATGCCGCCGATCCTATCGCGGCATGGTGACAGGCACCGTGTGCGCGACGCGGGCCGGGCCCGACAGCGACGTGCGCCCGGCTCAGTCGGGCAGCAGCAAGCCCTGCTGGGCGGCCACCGTCTCGCGCAGAAAGGCCCAGGTGGCCTGCATACGGGCCACGTGCTTGTTCTCTTCAGGCATCGACATCCAGAACGTGCGGGTGAAACGCGCCGTGCCGGGCAGCACCGCCGTGAGCGCCGGGTCTTGCGCCGCAACGAAGGCCGGCAGCACTGCCAGCCCGGCACCGGCGCGCACCGCCTCGTACTGCGCCAGGATGCTGGTGCTGCGCAGCGCAAACCGCGCGGGGCGGTGCAGCTCGTCCAGGATCTGCAGCTCTTTGGTGAACAGCAGGTCGTCCACATAGCTGATGAAACTGTGCCCTTGCAGGTCGTCCGCCGTGCGGATGGGCGCATGGCGGGCCAGGTAGCTGCGCGTGCCGTACAACTGCAGCACGTAGTCGGTGAGCTTGACCACCAGCACCGCCCCGCGCGCAGGCCGCTCCAGCGATATCACGATGTCCGCCTCGCGCCGCGACAGGTGCACCAGGCGCGGCAGGGCCAGCAGGTCCAGCACCAGGCCCGGGTGCTCCAGCGCAAAGTGCGCCAGCTGCGGCGCCAGCACCAGGTTGCCGAAGCCTTCCGTCGTACCGATGCGCACCAGGCCCTGCAGGCCCTGGCGCGCGCCGGGCGCGGCGTTCTCCACCGCCAAAAAGGCGGCCTCCATGGCCTCGACCTGGGGCTGCAGCGCGCGGCCCGCCTCGGTCAGCCGGTGGCCCCCGGCCTCGCGGGCGAACAGGGCCGAGCCCGCCTGCTTTTCCAGCGCCTGGATGCGCCGCGCCACCGTGGTGTGGTCCACGGCCAGGCGGCGCGCAGCGCCCACCAGCGTGCCGGCGCGGGCCAGCTCCAGGAAGTAGCGCAGGTTGTCCCAGTCCATAAGCCCTCTCTGTACGGCGTCTCGCGAGGCCCATCGCTCGCGACCGATCTGCATTTTTGCAAACCTTGTGCGCAGTATTGTCTATTGTATTCACAAATTTGCACAGCTACCATGTGCTGGTTACCCGCTGCGGCGCCCTATTCCATTCAGGAGACAACACCCATGAACGCACCCACCTCGCAGGCCGTGCTGGCCCCCACCGTCAAGCTGCTGATCGGCGGCCAGTTCGTCGAGTCCAAGACCACGGAGTGGCGCGATGTGGTCAACCCCGCAACGCAAGAAGTGCTGGCGCGCGTGCCGTTTGCCACGGCCGACGAGATCGATGCCGCAGTCGCCTCGGCCAAGGAAGCCTTCAAGACCTGGAAGAAGACGCCCATCGGCACGCGCGCCCGCATCTTCCTCAAGTACCAGCAACTGATCCGCGAGAACATGGCCGAGCTGGCCGCCATCCTCACCGCCGAACAAGGCAAAACCCTGCCCGACGCCGAAGGCGACGTGTTCCGCGGCCTGGAAGTGGTCGAGCACGCCGCCAGCATCGGCAACCTGCAGTTGGGCGAGTTGGCCAACAACGTGGCCGGTGGCGTCGACACCTATACCCTGCTGCAGCCGCTGGGCGTGTGTGCGGGCATCACGCCCTTCAATTTCCCGGCCATGATCCCGCTGTGGATGTTCCCGATGGCGATCGCCACCGGCAACACCTTCGTGCTCAAGCCCTCCGAGCAGGACCCGATGGTCACCATGCGCCTGGTGGAGCTGGCGCTCGAAGCCGGCGTGCCTGCGGGCGTGCTCAACGTGATCCACGGCGGCGAGATGGCCGTGAACGCGATCTGCGACCACAAGGACATCAAGGCGATCAGCTTCGTGGGCTCCACCAAGGTCGGCACCCATGTCTACAACCGCGCCAGCCTGGCTGGCAAGCGCGTGCAGTGCATGATGGGCGCCAAGAACCACGCCATCGTGCTGCCCGATGCGAACAAGGAGCAGACCCTGAACGCCCTGGCCGGTGCGGCCTTCGGCGCTGCAGGCCAGCGCTGCATGGCGCTGTCGGTGGTGGTGCTGGTGGGCGAGGCGCAATACTGGATCCCCGACCTGGTGGCCAAGGCCAAGACGCTGAAGATCAGCGCCGGCACCGAAAAGGGCACGGACGTGGGCCCCGTGGTGTCTTGCGCCGCCAAGGACCGCGTCGAAGGCCTGATCGCGCGCGGCGTGGCCGATGGCGCGAAGCTGGAGCTCGATGGCCGCAACCCCGTGGTGGCCGGCTTCGAGAAAGGCAACTTCGTGGGCCCCACGGTGTTCAGCGGCGTCAAGCCCGGCATGAGCATCTACGAGCAGGAAGTCTTCGGCCCCGTGCTGTGCCTGTCGGCCGCGGCAGACATCGACGAAGCCATCGCCTTCATCAACGACAACCCCAACGGCAACGGCACCGCCATCTTCACCCAGTCGGGTGCCGCGGCGCGCAAGTTCCAGGAAGAGATCGACGTGGGCCAGGTCGGCATCAACGTGCCGATCCCCGTGCCGGTCCCGCTGTTCTCGTTCTCGGGCTCGCGCGCGTCCAAGCTGGGCGATCTGGGCCCGTACGGCAAGCAGGTCGTGCTGTTCTACACGCAGACCAAGACGGTGACCGCGCGCTGGTTTGACGACAGCACCGTGTCGCACGGTGTGAATACCACGATCAGCTTGAAGTAAGTGCTGCCGGGGGTTGGTACGTGCCACGTGCCATGCTGGCCGCGACCCAGACACCCGTTCATGCTGAGTGGGGGTCGAAGCGCTGCGCAGGGCTTCGACGGGCTCAGCCCGAACGGATGTGAGATGGCGGCCGGTGTGACAACACCCGGACCAACCCCAACCCAACCGCGACCGTTCAGCCTGAGCTTGTCGAAGGCCCCCATGCTGCGCAACGACGGTGTTAAAACCAGGCCATGCAACTCCACCTGCCAAAGATCAAAGTGCCTGCCTGGGCCTTCGCTGTTGTGCTGCCCTGCTCGGTGCTCTTGACCATGCCGCAAGCCCACGCCCAGGCCGGCGCTGCCTGCAACCCCGGCGGCACAGTGCCAGAAACCAATGCCTGCGCCGTGCAAGCCTTCCAGGCGGCGGACACCGAGATCGCCATCCTCTACGGCGACGTGATGCGCGCCCTGTCGGCCCACGAGCGGCCCCAGCTGCGCCAGGAGCATTCGGCCTGGCTGCGCGAGCGCACCACGCGCTGCAAGCAGTCCACGCGCAGTGCCGAGTCAGAGCCCACAGGGCCGCGCGTGTACCACGAGTGCCTGACCGCCGAGACCCAGGCGCGGCGCAAGGCGTTGATGCGCTGGCTGACGCTGGACCACCCTTCCGCCAAGCCATGAAAGCCATGCGCACCATGGATTCAGAGCCTTAGAACTCGACATACCTGTTCGGGCTGAGCCTGTCGAAGCCTCGCGCGGCGCACCGTCCCTTCGACGAAGCTCAGGACAGGCAAGCTCCGCGTGAGCAGTGCATTTGCGCAAACCCTGTCCCCCAGAAAAACACAACGACAACCAGCGACCCCGAGACACACCATGGACTTTGAACTCACCGAAGAGCAGCGCGCCTTTGCCCAGACCGCACGCGACTTCGCCCAGGCGGAGCTGGCACCCCACGCCGCGCACTGGGACGAGGAAGGCATCTTCCCGCGCGAGGCCATCGCCAAAGCCGGCGAACTGGGCTTTTGCGGCCTGTACGCGCCCGAGGCGGCCGGCGGCCTCGCGCTGCCCCGGCTGGACGCCACGCTGGTCTTCGAAGAGATGGCGGCGGTAGACCCATCGACCACCGCCTTCATCACCATCCACAACATGGCCACCTGGATGCTGGGCACCTGGGCCACGCCCGCGGTGCGCGACCACTGGGGCCCGCTGCTCACCACCGGCGAAAAGCTCGCGTCGTACTGCCTGACCGAACCCGGCGCGGGCTCCGACGCGGCCTCGCTCAAGACCCGCGCCGAACAGGTGGGGCACGAGTACGTCATCAACGGCAGCAAGGCCTTCATCAGCGGCGCGGGCGCCACCGACGTGCTGGTGCTCATGGCCCGCACGGGCGATGCAGCATCGGGCGCAGGCGGCATCAGCGCGTTCGTGGTGCCGGCCGACGCGCCGGGCATCAGTTACGGCAAGAAGGAACAGAAGATGGGCTGGAACAGCCAGCCCACGCGCACCATCAGCTTCGACAACGTGCGCATCCCCGCCGACCACCTGCTGGGCCGCGAGGGCGAAGGCTTCAAGATCGCGATGAAGGGCCTGGACGGCGGCCGCATCAATATCGCCACCTGCTCGGTGGGCGCGGCCCAGGGCGCGCTCAACGCCGCCCAGCAGTACATGCAGGACCGCAAGCAGTTCGGCAAGCCGATCGCGAGCTTTCAGGCGCTGCAATTCAAGCTGGCCGACATGGCCACCGAACTCGTCGCCGCGCGCCAGATGGTGCGCCTGGCCGCGAGCAAACTGGACGCCGGTGCGCGCGACGCATCCACCTATTGCGCCATGGCCAAGCGCTTTGCCACGGATGCGGGTTTTACCGTCATCAACGACGCACTGCAGCTGCACGGCGGCTACGGCTACATCCGCGAATACCCGCTGGAACGCCTGCTGCGCGACGCCCGCGTGCACCAGATCCTGGAAGGCACGAACGAGATCATGCGGGTGATCATTGCGCGGCGCATGCTGGATGGGGATGCGACGGAGGCGATTCGATAGCTGGTGAAAATACCGCTCCATGACACACAGTCCCGTCCGCTATTCTCACTTTCCACGCTTTGAGGAAACCACGCTGCCGCGATGTCCGGGGTGCCAATCGGAGCGACTGCAGGCAGGGCATCTTCATATGGGCGAAGGCGCGGGCGAGTTCATTCCGGCGGGATACAAGTGGAAGTTTTTTCGGGCGTCTTATGGCGTGGCTGTTCACTCGAACCAATTCCAGATGTGCAAAGACTGCGGCTTGCTCTTCCGGCACGAAGACCCGCGCGCTCTCCAATCCTACATAGACCGCAACGCCAAGACCTGAACACCCGGATACGCCATGCCCGCCCGCCCCCTCTCCGACGAAACCCTGCACCTGATCGACGCCGTGCGCACGGCGCTCGCCCAATGCAGCGATGTGGAAGAACGCCCGCTGTTCGGCACCCACGCGTTCTTCGTGGAAGGCAAGATGTGCATTGCGGTCAAGGGCGAAGAACTGCTGGTGCGCCTGCCGCCCGAACGCCATGGCGAGCTGCAGGAGATGCAAAACACCCGCGAGCTGTCGCCCGGCGGGGGCATGAAAGGCTACTTCTGGGTGGAGCCCAACGGCTACTCCACGCGGGCGCAGTGGAGCTTCTGGGTCGACGAAGCCCTGGCGTACAACCCGCTGGCCAAGGCCAGTCCGCGCAAGAAACGCGCGCCCGCCGTGGCAGCCGGTAAGGCGGCAACCACCGCTGGCAAGAAGCCAGCCGCCAAAGCGGCCGCCAAGAGTGCGGGCGCGAACAAGCCGCCAACGAAGACCGCGGCAACGAGGACAGCTGCAGCCAAGAAGCACAGCATCTTCGAAGCCGACGACTGAGCCGCCCTCGCCCCGCGCAAGCACACTCCATCACCTCCAGCCCACCCCGGAGCCACCACCATGCCCATCCGCATCGTCCGCCTCGGCACCCCGCGCGCCACCGGGGAAGGCACCCGCATCGGCACCGTGCGCCGCCCGCCGCGCGGCGTGCCCAAGGCCGAGTTCGCCAGCCGCGACTATTACGACGTGTGGTACCCGCTGCTCGCCCCCACGCAAGAGCTGATGACCCAGGGCCAGCAGGTCCCCGCAGGCCCCGAGGGCAACAAGGATTGGCAGGCGTTCGTCCAACATTACCGCAAGGAGCTGGCCCAGCCCGAGGCCAGCCGCACATTGGACCTGCTGGCCGCGCTGTCGCAGCACAGCGCGATGTCGGTGGGCTGCTACTGCGAGCACGAGTCGCGCTGCCACCGCTCGGTGCTACGGGCCGAGCTGCTGGCGCGCGGCGCCCGTGTGGAGGGCTGAGCTTGAAGCTTCTTCGGCCTCTACCGCTGAATAGGTAAGCGCCAGCAGCTACAAATTTGATAGCAAGCCTTTTCTAACCAATCACACCGTTCTGCACGGCCCCGCCATCCCAGGCGTTGCCAGCATCACCCTTACCCCCTGACCCCCTCATCACAACGACATCAAGGAGCAACACAGCATGAAGATCGCATTCATCGGCCTCGGAAACATGGGCGGCCCCATGGCCCTGAACCTGCACAAGGCCGGCCACGACGTGGGCGCCTTCGACCTCTCCAAACCCGCCTGCGATAAGCTGGCCGCTGACGGCGTGCGCATTGCCGCCGACGCCGCCACCTGCGTGCTGGGCGCCGAAGTCGTCATCAGCATGCTGCCCGCCAGCCAGCATGTGGAATCGCTCTACCTGGGCAACGACAAGCAGCCCGGCCTGCTGCCCCAGCTGGCCGAGGGCGCGCTGGTGATCGACTGCTCCACCATCGCCGCCGCCACCTCGCGCAAGGTGGCCGGTGCGGCCAAGGCCCGCGGCCTGGCCTTCATCGACGCCCCCGTCTCGGGCGGCACCGGCGGCGCCATCGCCGGCACGCTGACCTTCATGGTGGGCGGCGACACCGCAGCGCTGGAACGCGCCCGCCCCATCCTCGAAAAGATGGGCGCCAACATCTTCCACGCAGGCGACGTGGGCGCCGGCCAGACGGCCAAGATCTGCAACAACATGCTGCTGGGAATCCTGATGGCCGGCACCAGCGAAGCCATCGCACTGGGCGTCGCCAATGGGCTGGACCCCAAGGTGCTGAGCGAAATCATGCGCCGCAGCTCGGGCGGCAACTGGGCGCTGGAGAAGTACAACCCCTACCCCGGCGTGATGGAGACTGCGCCTGCAAGCAAGGGCTATGCGGGTGGTTTTGGGACGGATCTGATGCTCAAGGACCTGGGCTTGGCGCAAGAGAACGCGGCGGCGGTAAAGGCCGCCACGCCGTTGGGGGGGATGGCGCGAAATCTGTATGCGGTGCACAGCTTGGCTGGGCATGGGGGACTGGATTTTTCCAGCATTATTAAAATGGTGCAGAAGGGGTAATCGCTCTTCCTTTACAGAAAAGCGCCAGCGTCTGCTGGCGCTTTTATTGCAATGGTCGATTTCAATAAATTAATTCAAATAATCAGTGCGAAATTGAATTTTTTCATTACCACAAGAAAAGACGATAGGAAATTTGCCGCAATTATTTAACGCCAATTAACCATTGCCAGAAAATCTATCAAACTACAGCATTCAATCAAGATGCGAGCGCTTGATTAGCAAAAGCGACAAGATCGGGATCCTGCAGATTTTTATCTACGATTTCCGCCCCTATCTCCCACGCTAACTTTTTTCTCAGCTGCCGATGAGCCCATGGAGCACGATTTAGCTGCTCAACGGCGGCTCCGACATTTCCCTTAGCCAACTCGTATCGGACGCGAAGTTTTGCAAGGAGGGCGCCATGAGACTTTGCTCCTTTGGACTCATCCGCGATAGATTGAATGTGTTTGATGTCTACATCCACCGAATGGAAGAGTTTCGTATCGGTTTTTACGCGAAGCTTGATCTCAGCACGCATCACATAACCTCCAACTTTCCCCGGAGCCCTGTGCACCGCAGCGTCTGCCCACCGCATAGCCTCTGAAAAATCCTTCAACGCCGCAAAATAGTGAGCACGCCTCAGATTGGTAAAGTCCGACTGCTCACGACGGTCAGCAATCTGCAACTGCGCGAAAAGATCTTCAAGTTCCTCATCTGCCGCTAAACGGGGAAGATTTTGTTTGCCGCGTTCAACGAGACACTGGATCAGCACATCGAGAATGAATGGGTTTCCAGGATTTCTCTCCAGAGCGTCGCGAGCATATCGCTCCGCCTCCTGATACTCCTCCCGACCCACCAAGAGTTGCGCCAATTCCCTGAGTGCGTGGACGTCGCGAGCATTGAACTTCAAAACCTCGACGAACTCTGCTTCGGCCCTCTCGTAGCTGCCATTCCATCGATGCTCGAAACCTTGAATAAAATGCACGTGACGAGCCGCCTGTGTGGTACCGATCTTGTTCAGTTCCTCAATCGCACGTGCAAGGCTCTCGGCTCCTTCGGTTCCGATACGAACTGAAGCCATTCCAAGAAGTCGCAAGGATTCCACCACAGCCTCATTGGTGAGCGTGTGTCGCTTGTCGAGCGCAGCCATCGCGAATCGAACAGTGTCAGGGTAGCGCTCCCTGTCGTAGTTGCTACGCGCCACCCGCAGGTAATGGGAGCCTACAACTGCCCTTTCGCCGAAAAGGTCAGATACACGCTTTCCCATGGCAATAGAGTTAATCAATGCCACATCGATAGTTTCGAACGATATCTCGTCTTCATCCTGGTAACTGGAAGTAATTCCAACTAAACGCCTCCGGGCATCCGCGACGAACTCCTCTGTTTCAGTCGCAAATTGTTTACGGAACCGAGCCCTCCTGAAATATGAAGCGATGCGAAGGTGGTCACCTTCGGATTCCAACAGGCCCAAACTAACGAGTCTCGTTACTGATTCGGCGATCTCCTGATCATGCCCACCGCAAATTTCAAGCAGATCTGTTGGATCTATCGCATTGAATTCATCGAACAACGCCAACAGCTTCTTTGCGGTGGACGTAAGCGCTAGACCCTCGACTAAGCTAACGGACAAACCGCGCAGTGCCTCCATTAGTTCTCTGGGATTCGCTTCGACCGCAGCCCGGCCCGAAGAAGCAACGTATTCAGCAGCTGTCCAGATCATTGCGGGATGCCCGCTTACTTCGCCGCGCAAGAAATTCAGGAACTGTGGTTCGAGATCGTCAAACTCCAGATGCTCCAATGCGAACGTCCAAACGCGGGCAGACTCTTCCTCGGTTAGACCTTCCACTTTGAAGAAGCCAACATTCTCCGCCCGCCTCTGAGCAGCGACGCGTGGCAATCGCTTGGCGCAGATCACGAGAGTAGGCCGCTTGTTCGTCAAACCTTTCAGAAGCGCGGCCAGGTCCTGCTGAGGGTTCCCGTCGTCGTCCAGGATGTCGTAGTCGAATCTTAGCCAGACAAACATTCTTTGCTCATCTATTAATCTCAATAGTTCACAGGTCTTCTCGACTAGCTCATCTCGACTCATCGCAGCCGACTCATCGAAGACGCTACGGGCTTCGGCAGTTGTAGGCCTCCGCCAAGCGAAATACATCTTTCGATAGGCTTCAAGAACCCCTTCGCCATCCGCAACGGATATATCAATTCCACTCACGTCACGTCCGGGGAACAGCGGTTCCAGAGTACGCGTGCCTACAGTTCGTTTTCCAATCCCGTCAACTCCACTCAAATAAATGGCCTGAATCGGTAGCCGAAGATCTGCGATTCGCCGTTCCATCTCGCCTTGCAATTTGCTCCGCTGTACGTATGGTTTCGGCTTGACGCCTCGCTTGGTATCAAGCTCTACAAGCTTGGAACGAATTAAGTTGGTGATGCGAACGGGATTGGATGTGCGAACGAAGACGCGCATCCTCAGCCATTCGGGGAGCGCTTCCGCCTGCGTCCCATCAACAATGAAAGCGACAACCCCCCCCAGCTTGCCCGCATACAAGAGATGCTGGGCGATCTCCAACTCAGACTTTACCCACTCTGAACTCATCGAATGAGCAGACGCGATCAGGACGAAGAGATCGGATCGTCCCAAAGCGGCGGTGATTTCCCCAGCGCTGTAATTACCTTCTTCAAATGTGTGGCTGTCGATCTCCCACCTCGCCGCAGAAACTGCTTTGACGACCTGTTCAACCAGTGGCTTGTCGATGCTGGAATGCGATACGAAGGCTTTTGCGAAATTTGCCATGACTCCTCCAATGTTTGAAATCTGCGCTTTGTGCTGGACGCCCCACTCGAAAATCGTAGCGATATCGGGGCACATGAAAGGTCATTATGGATGGTCTATGGCTCGTTCCGAAGTGAAAAATGACATGCACGCACCACCTCATCCAAGAGAACATCAACAAGTATGCGGGCATCGATGCCCAGCAATAGTTAACTTGAGTTCACAGCCGAAGATGGAGAATTTTGCCTCGGGAGACAGGCTACTGATCACAAAGATTCTTATTCAGCCCCAGATTTCTCGCCGCGCTGAGTAGCGAATATCCAAACCCGTTCTCACTTACCCACCAAGCTACCACCCGCACTTGAGTATGATTCGCATCCCCTCATGCTGCGCAGCACCATCCCCGCCCTACCTCTCCACATCGTGCTTCTGCTGGTGGCGTTTTTCAACGCCTTGGCGGGCGTGCCTCTGCATGAGGCACGGCACATCCAGGAGGTAGTAGCCAGCGCCACGGCATCGACAGCCGCAGGCGATGTGGATGCGTATGCCACAGACACCCCAGCCACGGGCGAGCACAGCGAAAGCACACCCACCACCTGCGCCTGGTGCCTGAGCCACGCACTGGAGGCGGGCCTGGCACATGCACCGGCGGCCGGCCAGCTACCGCTTCCCGCAACACCCAGCACACTCAGGCCGCAAAGCGCAGACCCGTTCACGGTCCAGCAAGTGCGATGGCCGTTTGCCGCACGCGATCCTCCGCCAGCCCAGCGGGCCTGACACGCGTCAGGCCCTAGCCAGCTCGCGCTCTCAAGCGCACCCCCTCTTTTTTCAGCCATGTATTCACCCCGCCGGGGTGGGTACGGGCACGCGGCTTTGTGCGCCCGCCTTGACCACTTGAATCAGGCGGGTGTGGGCCACGTTGCTCCTGGCTTTGCATTCATCGCTTTTGGACTGGTTTGCCATGCGTTCTTCGTCTTCTTTTCTTTCGTCTACACGCCCAGCGGCCTTGCCACGCCCCAGGTTGTCGGCCGTGGCGGTTGCGTCGCTCTTCGCCTCCATCAACCCCGCCTTCGCCGCAGACGGCGATGGGATCACCACACCCACCCTCTCCGCCGTCGACGTCGTCGGCCGCAGCGCCTCCGGCGCCTACTACGCCGACGAGGCCGAGGGCGCCAAGACCACCCTGCCGCTGCGCGAGCTGCCGCAATCCGTGCGCGTGATGTCGCGCCAGACGCTCGACGACCTGGGCGCCACGCGGCTGGACGATGTGCTCGACTACGTGGGCGGCGTCTCGCGCCAGAACAGCTTTGGCGGGCTGTGGGACAACATCGCCATCCGGGGCCTGCCGGGCAACGAGAACACGGGCATGGCGACCTTGCTCAACGGCTTTTCGTCCAACCGGGGCTTCAACGCGCCGCGCGATCTGGCGGGTGTCGAGCGCATCGAGTTCCTCAAGGGCCCGGCTGCCGCGCTGTACGGCAGCAGCGAGCCGGGCGGCACGCTCAACATCGTGAGCAAGAAGCCGCTGTGGAAGGCCGCCCACTCGGTGGAGGCCTATGCCGGTAGCAACCGCCTGGGCCGCGCGGCGCTCGATACCACCGGGCCCATCAACGATCGGCTGGCGTACCGCCTGAACGTGGCGGTGGAAGACCGGGGCAGCTTTCGCGACCATGTGGATGCGCAGCGCCAGGTGGTGGCCCCCGCGCTGACCTGGAAGCTCACGCCCGACACGGTGCTGGAGTACACGGCCGAGTTGCTGCGCCACGCCACGCCGCTCGACCGGGGTGTGGTGGCGGTCAACAACCGGCTGGGCGCCATCCCCGTGAGCCGCTTTCTGGGCGAGCCGGCCGATGGCGACGTGACCGTGCGCAACCAGACGCACCAACTGGTGCTGTCCCACGAATGGAACCCCGACTGGCGCAGCCGGGCCGGGCTGTCGTACCGCGAGACGGGCCTGGAGGGCTTTTCGACCGAGCCCACCGCGCTGCGGCCCGACAACCGCACGCTCACGCGCCAGCGCCGCTACCGTGACTTCCAGTCCGACGACATCGCGCTGCAGGCCGAGCTGCAGGGCACGGTGCGTGCCGGTGCGCTGGAGCACGAGGTGCTGGCGGGTGTGGAGAGCTTTCGTTTCAGCATGGATTCGCTGATGCTGCGGGCCAACCCCAGCACGGCCGCGCCGTATGCCATCGACATCCTGAACCCGGTGTATGGCCAGCCCCAGCCCACGCCGGGTCGCAATACCGACACGCTGGAAAAGCAGCGCAACACCGCGCTGTATCTGCAGGACACCATCAAGCTGGGTGCGCAGTGGCGCGTGATGGCCGGCCTGCGCGCCGACAATTACGACCAGTCGCTCAACAACCGCCTCACGCAGCGCACCACCGCGCAGAGCCCCTCGGCCGTGTCGCCCCGCCTGGGCGTGAGCTGGCTGCCCACCGATGCGTGGACGGTGTACGCCAACGCGGGCCGTTCGTTCCGCCCCAACACCGGCTCCGACGTCGCAGGCAATGGCTTCGACCCTGAAAAAGCCCGCGCGCTGGAGCTGGGCGCCAAGTGGGAGAGCAGCGACAAGCGCATCGGCGCCACCGCCGCCCTCTTTGACATCCGCAAGCGCAACGTGCTGACCAGCGACCCGGCCAATGCCGGGTTCTCGGTGGCCGCCGGCGAGGTGCGCAGCCGCGGGCTGGAGCTGGACCTGGCCGGCCGGCTCGACGCGCACTGGCGCGTGAACGCCAGCCTGGTGCTCAACGACGTGAGCATCGCCCGCGACAACCTGCTCGAAGTCGGCGGCCGGCTGTTGAACGTGCCCCGCATCAACGGCAGCGTGCTGGCCGTGTACGAAGACACCCTGGCCAACGGCCAGCGCTACGGCGTGGGCGGCGGCATCACCCACATGGGCAAGCGTCTGGGCCAGGCGCGCACGCAGGCAGAGGCCAATGCGGGCGCGGCCAGCTTCGATCTGCCCAGCTACACCACCGCCAAGCTGGTGGCGTACTGGCGCCTGAGCCCCACGCTGAGCGTCACGCTCGACATGGACAACCTGTTCAACGCCAAGCACTACACCAGCTCGTACAGCCGGGTGTGGGTCACGCCAGGCACGGCGCGCACCCTCACCGCAGGCCTGCAGGCCAAGTTCTGACACCCAGCTGCTTCCCAAAATACCCGAACCGTTCACTGGGCGCAGTCGAAACGCCGCGCGAGGCTTCGACAGGCTCAGCCCGAACGGATTGGGGTATGGAGTGATTCGGCGCGAACCCGTATGACGACATTGCACCAGCACCACACCTTGATTTCCGAAGAGTCCCGCATCACCCGGCGCAGCACCCTGCAGTGGCCTGCCGCTGCGCTGGCCGGGGCCGCCCTGCCAGCGCTGGCCCAGGCTCAGCCGAAAGCGCCCCATAGCACCACCCCGCTGCGCATCGTGGGCCCGTGGGAGATCAGCGGGCTGGCGCCTGCGCAAAGCGGCTACATGTTCACCCGCCTGCAGGTCGCCGAAACGCTGATGGGCGCCGGCGATGATGGCCGCCCCGAAGGTGCGCTGGCCCAGCGCTGGCGCACCTCGGCCGACGGGCTGGCGTGGCAGTTCGACCTGCGCCCGGGCGCACGGTTTCACGATGGCAGCCCGGTGACGGCCGCTGCCGTGGTGCGCTGCCTGCAGGACGCGCAGGTGCCGCCCGCGCTGCTCAGCCATGCGCCTATTGCCGGCATTGCAGCGCAGGGCGATCACACCGTGGTGGTGCGGCTCAACCGCCCCCACGCCGCCCTGCCCGCCCTGCTGGCGCACAGCAGCACCATGGTGCTGGCACCGGCCAGTTACGGGCGCGGCGGCAAGGTGCAGTCCATCGTGGGCAGCGGGCCCTACCGCATTGCGGTGCTGGTGCCGCCGCAGCAGGTCGAGACGGTGGTGTTCGACGGCTTCGACGGGCCCCGGCCCGCCATCGCCGCCGTGCAGTACCTGGCCGCCAGCCGGCCCGAAACCCGGGCGCTGATGGCCGAAGGCGGCCAAGCCGACCTGGGCTACGGGCTGGACCCGGCCAGCCTGCGCCGGCTGCGCCGCCACCAG
Source organism: Acidovorax sp. Leaf191 (assembly GCF_001424425.1). GTDB lineage: Bacteria > Pseudomonadota > Gammaproteobacteria > Burkholderiales > Burkholderiaceae_C > Acidovorax. The sequence goes on along the minus strand of NZ_LMPT01000007.1, from coordinate 51,576 downwards.
AAGGTGGGGCTGGCGTCGGTCACGCTGCCGCGCACCGTCATCATCAAGCTCAATGCCGGCCTGCCCGCGCTGCGCGACGTGCGCGTGCGACAGGCGCTCAGCCTGGCCATCGACCGGGGCGGCATCGCCCATGCGCTGATGGGCGACGAGAACCTGGCCGCCACCCAGTTGCTGCCGCCCACGCTGGCCGCCTGGCACAACCGGGCGCTACCCCCGCTGCGGCACGACCCCGAAGCCGCCGCGCGCCTGTTGCAGGACGCAGGCTGGCAGCGCCATGGCGACGGCCTGCGCAGCCCTGACGGCCAACCGCTGGCACTGAGCATCCGCACCTTTCTCGACCGGCCCGAGCTGCCGCTGATCGCCACCGCGTTGCAAGAGCAGTGGCGCCTGGCCGGCATTGCCGTCAAGGTGAGCATCGGCAACTCTGGCGACGTACCGCTGGGCCACCGCGACGGCAGCCTGCAGCTGGCACTGGCCGCGCGCAACTACGCCAACGTGCCCGACCCCACCGGCACGCTGGCGCAGGACTTTTCGGCCCAGGGCGGCGACTGGGGCGCCATGGGCTGGCACAGCGACGCCGTGGTGCAGTCGCTGCAAGAGCTCGCCCGCACCGCCGCCACGCCCGAGCGCGCCACGCTGCTGCGCCAGCGCATCACCCACACCCTGCAGGACGAGCTGCCCGTGATCCCCGTGGCCTGGTACCGCCAGCACGTGGCCGTGAACCCGCGCGTGCGCGGCGTCACGCTGGACCCGCTGGAGCGCTCCTACCGCATCACTTCCATGGAATGGCAAACGACATGACCCGCCCGCTCAACCCTTTGTGGGCCCTGGCCGCGCGCCGCCTGGCGCAGGTGGTGGCCTTGGCGCTCATCATCGGCACGCTGTGCTTTTTGATGGTGCGCTCGCTGCCCGGCGACCTGGCCACCCGCATCGCGGCGGGCCGCTACGGCTACGACCTGGTGAGCAATGCCGCCGCCGACACGGTGCGCGCCGAACTGGGGCTGAACCAGCCCGCCGCCTGGGCCCTGCTGCACTGGTGGCGCGACATCGCGACGCTGAACCTGGGCCTGTCGCTGGTCACGCAAGCGCCGGTGTGGGAAGAAGTGGCTCACCACCTGGCCGCCACCCTGCGGCTGTCGGCGGCCGCGCTGGGCCTGGCCTTCGTCCTGGGCGTGCCCATGGGCCTGTGGGCCGGCCTGCGGCCTGGCGGCTGGGTGGACAAGACCAGCTGGGTGCTGAGCGTGGTGCTGCGCGCCACGCCGCCGTTTTTGCTGTCGGTGCTGCTGATGCTGCTGGTGGCCGTGCACTGGGGCTTTCTGCCTGTGGCGGGCGATGAAAGCCACGCCAGCCTGGTGCTGCCCGCGCTGACACTGGGCCTGGGCCTGGCCGCCGGGCTGGCCCGCGTGACGCGCGCGGCCATGCAGGACGTGGTGCAGTCGCCATCGTTCGAGTTTGCCCGCACCAAGGGCCTGTCGGACCTGCAGGCGCTGGTGCGCCATGGCCTGCGCAATGCGGCAGTGCCTGTGGCAGCCTACCTGGGCGTGCAGGCGCTGTTCTTGGTGGAGGGCGCGGTGGTGGTGGAGACGCTGTTTGCCTGGCCCGGCATCGGCCACGCGCTGGTGCATGCCGTGTTCGGACGCGACATTCCGATGATCCAGGGCGCGGCCCTGTGCATGGGGCTGCTGTTCGTCACGTTCAACCTGGTGGTGGATGCGGCCTGCGTGGCGCTCGATCCGCGCCATGCCAAGGGGGTGTCGGCATGAGCGCGATCCCCACGCCTTCCACGATGCCGATGGCACCTGCGCAGGGCCTGCCCCGCCCCCGCGTCCGCTGGCGCACGGCTCTGGGCCTGGTGCTGCTCGGGCTGCTGGCTGCGTTTGCAGCGTTGGGCCCCTGGCTCATCGGTGCCAGCCCGGTGGCGCAAGACCTGCGCAACCAGCTGGCACCGCCCAGCGCGCAGCACTGGCTGGGCACCGACGTGCTGGGCCGCTCGGGCCTGGCGCGGCTGGCGCATGCGGCGCAGCTGTCGCTGGGCATGGCGCTGCTGGCGGCCTTCAGCGCGGCCATTCCCGGCACGCTGCTGGGCATTGCGGCCGCGTGGCGCGGGGGCCGCACTGAGCGGGCGCTGGTGATGCTGTCCGACGCGGCGCTGGCCATACCAGGCCTGCTGCTGGTGCTGCTGATCGCCGCCATCGCGCCGGGCCAGCTGGCTGCGCTGTACGTGGGGCTGGCCCTCGCGCTGTGGGTGGAGTACTTCCGCGTGAGCCGCGCCGTGGCGCGCCCCGTGCTGGCGGGCGAAGCGGTGCAGGCGTCGCGCCTGCTGGGCTTTGGGCGCGGCTACGTGCTGCGCCGGCACCTGCTGCCGGCGCTGGCGCCCACGCTGGGCACGCTGCTGGCCTTCAGCACGGCGCAGGCCGTGCTGTCGCTGGCGGCCTTGGGATTCGTGGGCGTGGGCATTCAACCGCCCACCCCCGAGCTGGGCTTGATGATGACCGAGTCGATGCCCTACTACCAGGAAGCGCCGTGGCTCATCGCCGCGCCGGTGGCGCTGCTGGTGTGCCTGGTGGCGGCCATGATGCTGCTGCAACCCGAGCGGGAGACTGCATGACCACCACCATCTCGTCATCACCCGCCCTGCTGGCCGTGGACGGCCTGGGCATTCAGGTCAACGGCAGGCACCTGCTGCGGGACATCGCGTTCACGCTCCAGCCCGGCGAAGCGCTGGCCCTGGTGGGCGAAAGCGGCGCGGGCAAGTCGCTGCTGGCCCAGGCCATCATGGGCAACCTGCCGCCCGCGCTCAAAGCCACCGGCAGCATCACCATCGAGGGCACCACCACCCGCGCCGACGACGCTGCAGCGCGGCGCGCGCTGTGGGGCCGGCGGCTGGCGCTGCTGCCGCAGGAGCCGTCGCTGGCGCTCAACCCCCTGACCCGGCTGGCCCCCCAGCTGGCCGAGGTGCATGCGCTGCTGCATGGCCAGGGCTGGCCGCAAGCGAAGGGGCTGGCCCAAGCCCAGCTGGCTGCAGCGGGGCTGGGCGAGGCAACGCAGCACTACCCCTGGCAGCTGTCGGGCGGCATGGCCCAGCGCGCGGTCGCGGCCATCACCCTGGCCGGCGGCGCGCAGGTGCTGATGGTGGATGAGCCCACCAAGGGCCTGGATGCCCATTGGCGCGACCGCACGATCGACCTCTTCCGCGGTGTGCTGGCCGCGGGTGGCTGCCTGCTGACCATCACGCACGACCTCGCGGTGGCCCAGGCGCTGGGCGGCAAGGTGATCGTGCTGCGCGAAGGCCAGGTGGTGGAGCATGGCGACATCGCCACCGTAGCCACCCGGCCATCGCACCCCTTCACCCGGCAGTTGCTGGCGGCAGATCCCGCGCGGTGGGATGCCTTTGCGGCGCCCACGCCTGGAGACACCGTGGTGCGGGCGCGCGGCATTGCCAAGTCCTACGGTGGCCGCAGCCTGTTCGCAGCCATGGACCTGGACCTTCACGCTGGCGAACGCATCGCCGTGCAGGGCCCGAGCGGCACCGGCAAGAGCACGCTGGGCAATGTGCTGCTGGGCCTGCTTGTGCCGGACACCGGCAGCGTGCAGCGCGCGCCGCAGCTGCGGCCGCATGCTTTTCAAAAGCTCTACCAGGATCCGGTATCGTCGTTTGCGCCGCACGCCAGCCTGGCGCAGTCGCTGCGCGATGCGGCCCGCCTGCACGGCCACGCCTGGGCTGCGGTGCTGCAGCGGCTGCAGCAGCTGCGCATTCCCGAAAGCCTGCTCGCACGCAGGCCCGAGCAGGTCTCTGGCGGCGAGCTGCAGCGCATCGCGCTGGCGCGCGTGCTGCTGGCACAACCCGCGCTGCTGTTCGCCGACGAGCCGACATCGCGGCTGGACCCCATCACCCAGCAGGAGGCCTTGGGCGTGCTGCTGGCGGCGGTGCGGGAGACCGGCGCCGCGCTGATGCTGGTGACGCACGACGAGCACATTGCCGCGGCGGTCGGCACGCGGACGCTGGATTTTTCCGCGAACGCCAGGGCAGCGATGCCGCGCGCACCTGCGGCTGCCGGGGTGCTTCACAATGCAGCGCCATGAGCCACCCTGTAGAAGCATCCCCTGTGCCAGCGTCCACCGCCCCAGCGCTGTGGATCATCAAGACCGGCGCGGCCCCGGCGCCTTTGCGCGCGGCGCATGGGGACTTTGAAGACTGGATCGCACAGGGCCTGCGCGCGGGCCCCGGCGGCAGTGCGCTGCAGATCCGTACCCTCGACGCGCGGGCGCTGCCCGAATGGCCTGCGCAGGACGAGATCGCCGGGGTGGTCGTCACGGGCTCTCCGGCCATGGTGACCGACCGGGAGGCCTGGAGCGAACGCACGGCGCAGTGGCTGGTCCGGCTGGTGCAAGGCGCCACCCCGCTGCTGGGCATCTGCTACGGGCACCAGCTGCTGGCGCACGCGCTGGGCGGCGAAGTGGCGCACCACCCGGCGGGCCTGGAGATCGGCAGCGTGGCCGTGCAGTGCCTGCCCGCAGCCGCAGGCGACCCGTTGCTCGGCGGGCTGCCCCGGGAGTTTGCGGCCCACACCGTCCACGAGCAATCGGTGCGGCGCCTGCCGGCTGGCGCAGTGCCGCTGGCCGCCAACGCCCACGAGGCGCACCACGCCTTTCGCGCCGGGCCCTGTGCCTGGGGCGTGCAGTTCCACCCCGAGTTCAGCCAGACGGTGATGCAGGACTATGTGCGGCTGTTCGCGCCGTCGCTGCACCGCGGCGGGGTCGATGTGCAGGCGCTGCACGCCGCGGTGGCTGCCACCCCGGCCGCCAACGGCCTGCTGGCGCGGTTTGCGAGCCTGGCACAGGGTTCTGGCTCTGGCTCTGGCTCTGGCTCCGCGTCGCAGAGTCAGGCGGGCTGAGCCACACCCCTCACCAGGGGCGGCGTCAGGTCAGAGCGACGGCGGCGCCGGGTGCGCGCCCAGGAACTGCTGCTCGAACGCCTCGACCGGCAGGGGGCGGCTCAGCAGGTAGCCCTGGATTTCATCGCAACCCAGCAGTGCCAGGCGGCGCAACTGGTCCTGTGTCTCGACCCCTTCGGCCACCACGTTGAGCGCCAGCGAGTGCGCCAGGTTGATGATGGTGGACACCAGCACGTGGCCTTGCGAGGTGGTGTCCATGCCCATGACGAAGGACCGGTCGATCTTGAGCGTGTCCGCGGGCAGCGTGGCGAGGTAGCTCAGCGACGAGAAGCCCGTGCCGAAGTCGTCGATGGCCACGGTGATGCCCATCTCGCGCAGCGCGTGCAGGCTGCGGCGGCTGTGCTCCACATCGTCCATCACCATGCTTTCGGTGAGCTCGAGCTCCAGCCCCGCACCGGCGCCGGCATCGAACGCTAGGGCCTGCCGCACTTCGGCGATGAAGTTGCGGTGGCGCAACTGCAGGGCCGACACATTGACCGCCACGCGCAGCGCCGTGTGGCCCGCGTGGCGCCAGCGCTGGTTGTCCTGCAGCGCCTGCTGCAGGGCCCAGCGGCCCACGTCGTAGATGAGGCCGGTCTCCTCCAGCACCGGGATGAAGAGCCCCGGCGGCACCAGGCCGCGGCGCGGATCGTTCCAGCGGATCAGGGCTTCGGCGCCCACGATCTGGCCGTCCGCCAGGCGCTGCTTGGGCTGATAGTGCAGCACGAACTGGCCCTCTTCCAGGGCCTGGCGCAGGCGCCCTTCCAGACTCAGTGTCTCGGCCACGCGGGTGTTCATGCCCGCGGTGTAGAACAGCAGGCTTTCTGCCGATGCCTTGGCCTTGTTCGCCGCGGCCTCGGCGTTGCGCAGCAAGGCCTCTGCATCGGCGCCGTCCAGCGGGTACAAGGCCACGCCGGCCTTGGCGGCCATGCGCAGTTCGGTGTCGCCCAGAACGAAGGGCGCATCAAAGCAGCTGCGCATCAGGTGGTCCACCGCCAGGGCAACGGCATCAGCGTCGCGGGCGTCGGTGACCGAGATGCCAAAGCTGTTGATGCCGATGCGCGCCACGCCATAGGCCTCGCCAGCGGCTTTCTGCAGCCGCTCGCCCACCTGCCGCAGCAGCTCATCGCCCCGCTGGCGCCCCAGCGTGTCGTTGACGAAGCGAAACCGGCTGATGTCCATGAGTGCCAGGCCCTGCAGGGCCCGAGAGCCCTCGCGGCAGCGCAGGTGCTGGGCGCTGCGCTCCAGGAACAGCGTGCGGTTGGGCAGGCCGGTGATCTCATCGTAGAAGGCCAGGTAGCTCAGGCGCTCTTCCTTGTCGAGGTGGTCGAGCGCAAAGCCGATGTCGCCGGCCAGCTCCATCAGCAGCTTGACCTCGACCGCGTCGAAGAAGCCCACTTCTTCGGAGAACAGCGCGAGCACGCCCACCACCTTGTTCGCCACCATCAGCGGCAGCATGGCCAGCGATGCCACGCCGTGCTGCGCGAGCAGGTCGGGCAGCACGATGCGGGGGTCGCCGCGCACGTCGTCGCACACCGCCGGCTGCCCGGTACGGGCCACCTCGGCGCTCAACGCCTCGCCCGCGGTGGGCTGTGCGTACAGGCCCAGCCGTTCCCGCACGCGCACCAGGAACTCGGGCTCGGCGCCGGCCAGCGCCACCGGCACGAGCTTCATCTGCGCCTCGTCCACGCGGCCCACCCAGGCGATCTTGAACTGCCCGGCTTCCACGGCCACGCGGCAGGCGCCCTGAAAGAGCTCTTCACGGTTGCGAACGCGCACGATCAAGGTGTTGATGCCGCTGAGCATGGCGTACACGCGGTTGAGGCGCTTGATCTTGCGCTCGGCCTCCTTGCGCTCGGTGATGTCCTCGCCCAGTGCCGCGACGCCCGTGACCTGGCCGCCCACGGACCGCAGGACGGTGTTGTTCCAGTGCACCAGCCGACGCTCGCCCGAGCGGGTGACGATTTCGTTGTCGTAGTGCCAGGTCGAGGACCGCCCCGCCAGCACGTCGGCAAACACCTGGCGGATGTGCGTCTGCTCGGGCGGCAGGAACAGCGCGAACCAGCTTTGGCCCGCCACCTCCTCGTGCTGCCAGCCGGTGAGCTTGAGCAGGTAGTCGTTGCAGTAGGTGACGCGGCCTTCGTTGTCGAGCATGACGGAGATCATCTCGACCTTGTCCAGCATGTCGTTGAAGCGCCGGTCGCTCTCGCGCAGGGCCTCTTCGGCGCGCTTTTGTACGCTGATGTCCTGGATGGTGTTGAACCAGCGGAACTTCTCGGGCGCACCGTCTTCGGGAGGCAGGGGCTCCATCACCTGGCGCAGGTGGAGCAGCGCGCCATCGGCACGCACCAGCCGGTAGGTGAAATCCATGCGCACGCGTTGCCGCCCGGCCTGCTGGGCCCGTGCGCGGTACAGGGGCTGGTCGTCGGGGTAGACCCGGGCCAGCCACTCGCGGGCCGACTGCGGCATGGCCTCGGGCGTAACGCCCAGCATGGCAGGACAGGTATCGGGCCAGCTTTCGAAGACGCCATCGCGCCCGCTGATCACGTGCGTGATCTTGGCCAGCACCTGCGCGCGGTGCAGGCCGGCCTCGCTGGCCCGCAGTTCCTCGATGACGCGCTTGCGCTCCAGCACCTCCAGCTGCAGCCGGTCCGCGTGCCGCTGCACCTCGGCGTAGAGACTGCCGTTTTCATAGATGCGGCCCACCTGCGCGCCCAGGATGGACAGGATCTTTTCATCCTCAGCACTGAACTCCGCTGCGCCCAGCTTGTTGACCAGGCACAGCCAGCCATACGAAAACGACAGCGAGGTGATGGGCGCGATCACCGCGGTGTGCAGGGCCGGGTAGCCCGCAGGCAGCCCCACGGACCGCGGGTCGCCGCCAGCTTGCACAAACCGCTGGGCGCGGCGCTGGGCGCGCACCTGCCCGAGCAGGCCGTGCGAGACCACCGGCAGATCCGGCGCACCGGTGGTGGCGGCCTCGATGCCGCTGGTGCACACGAGCGATGCGTGGATGTCCTTGCGCACCACGCACAGCACCACATACTGCGCCCCCACCAGCTCCCGCGCGCCACGGCAGACGTTGGCCAGCAGCACCTGGGGGTCGCGCTCGGAGGCCAGTTGCAGGTTCAGGTCGGTGAGCGCCGCCAGGCGGCGGTTCATGACTTCGAGCTCGGCCACGTTGCCGTTGAGCTTGTCGGTCATCAACTGCAGGTGCTGCGTCTGGAAGCTGCGCTCCAGATGTGGTGCCGGCGGGGCCACCTCGGTCAGCGCCTGCTCGATGGCCGCCAGGATGTCCTGCGGCTCGCAGGGCTTGGCCAGCACCTGGCGCACGCCGCAGGCTGCCGCGAGGTTGCGGGCCTCCTGCTCGCGGTAGTGCGCGCTGTAGAAGATCACCTGCGTGCCGGCCAGTTCGGGGTCGGCACGCATCTGCCGCACGAACTCGAAGCCGTCCATCGTGGGCATCAGGATGTCGGAGATCACCAGATCGGGCCGCTCGGCGCGCACCATGGCCAACGCCTGGGCGCCATCGGACGCCTCCAGCGCCTGGTGGCCGCTGTGCCCCACCAGCGTCACCACCAGCGCCCGGTTCACCGGGATGTCGTCGACGACGAGAATCTTGGCCATGCGCGCTCCGCCGTGTCAGGCCGCGCCTGGCGGTGAGTGGAAGGACGGGCCGAGAAACGCCTCGATCTGGCGCACGAAGGTCTCGGGCGTGATGGGTTTGGAGAGGTGGTCGTCAAAGCCCACCTCCAGCGCCTTCTCGCGGTCGCCGGGCATGGAGAACGCCGTCACCGCGACCAGGGGCACCACGCGCCAACTGGAGTTGGAACGCAGGTTGTGCGCCACCTCATAGCCGTTCATCACGGGCATCTGCAGGTCGCACAGAATCACGTCCGGCCCCTCGGCCAGGGCCATCGCCAGGCCCAGCGCACCGTTTTCTGCGGCCAGCACGCGGTGGCCCGCGTCCTCCAGCAGGTAGATGACCAACTGGCGGCTGGCCTCATCGTCCTCGATGACCAAAATCGTGGCTCTCTGTGTCATGCGCTGCTCTCCGGAATTTCCACGGTAAAGACGCTGCCCTGACCTTGCGTGCTTTCAAAGTCCACGCTCCCGCCCAGCGCCTCGGCCAGCTTGCGGCTCAGGTGCAGGCCCAGGCCCGTGCCCTCCTGGTGCCTGCGCTCCGCCGTCTCCACCCGGGAAAAAGCCTCGAACAGGCGCGACTGCTCTTGCACAGGGATGCCGGGCCCGGTGTCCCGCACGCTGACACGGACCGTGCGCCTCGTGGCCTGGGTGGCGGTCTCCAGCGTCACGTCCACGCTGCCCCCAGACGTGAACTTGATCGCATTGCCCACCAGGTTGATGAGGATCTGGCTGACCGCCCTGCGGTCGGTGTACAGCGGCACGGCACCCGGGGGCAGGTGCACGGCAAAGGCCAGGCCCTTGCGCCGGGCCTCGGGCTCGAGCGTGGCGGCGACTTCTTCGACCAGGCTGCGGCCGTCGAGCGCCTCCAGGTTGAACGATGCCTTGTTGGCGCTGAGCTTGGCCACGTCCAGCAGGTCGTTGATGAGCGACAGCAGGTGGCGCGCTCCGGTCTGCACGATGCGCAGCTGCTTGTCCTGCTCGGGGTTGAGCGGGCCGGGCAGCTGCATGATCAATGTGCCGGTGAAGCCGATGATGGCGTTGAGCGGGGTGCGCAGCTCGTGGGACATGCTGGCCAGGAAGCGGTCTTTGACCAGCGCCGCATTTTCAAGCTCCAGATTCTTCTCGCGCAGCGCCCGCTCGATGAGCTTGCGCTCGGTGACATCGCGGATCGCGCTCGACACGAACAGGCCCTCCTCCGTGTCGAGCGGGCTCAGGCTGATCTCCACCGGGAACTCGCTGCCGTCCTTGCGCAGGCCGTACAGGTCGAGCCCCGCGCCCATGGAGCGGGCGCGCGGCTCGGCGAAGAAGCCGTGGCGGTGCTCGGGGTGGCGCTGCGCGAACCGGCGGGGAACCAGGAGTTCGACCGGCTGGCCCAGCAGTTCCTCGCGGCTCCAGCCGAACAGCTTCACGGCCTGCGAGTTGACCAGCACGATGCGCCCGTCCCGGTTGACGATGACCATGGCGTCCGGCGCCGCTTCCAGCAGGTCCTTGAACTTCTGGTCGGCCCGCTTGCGGTCGGTGATGTCGCGGATGGCCGTCATCGCCATCGTGCCTTCCTCGGTGACGAGCGGGCTCAGGCTGATCTCCACCGGGAACTCGTCCCCGCCCTTGCGCAGCCCGTACAGCTCCAGCCCCGCGCCCATGGTGCGCGTGCGCGGCTGGGCAAAGAAGCCGCTGCGGTGGCCCAGGTGCGCTCCGCGGTAGCGGTGGGGCAGCAGCGTCTCGATCGACTGCCCGATCAGCTCCGACCGCACATAGCCGAACAGGCGCTCGGCCTGCGAGTTCACGAGCACGATGCGGCCGGTCACGTTGACCATGACGATCGCATCGGGCGTGGATTCGAGCAGGTCGCGAAAACGCGCTTCCAGCAGCTTGGCATCCCGCTGCACCTTGAGCTGGGTGACGTCCTTCTTGCTCGACAGGAAATAAAGCACTTCTCCGTCCGCATCGCGCACCGCCTTGGTCGAGACGTTGACGTGCACGAGCGAGCCATCCTTGCGCCGGCGCACCGACTCGTGCACGGTGGTCGAGCCGCGCAGCGCCTGGGCGCGGATGCTTTCTTCCTCCCGCACCTGGTCGGCGGGCACGATGAGCTCGGCAATGGGCCGGCCCCGGGCCTCGGACTCGGTGTAGCCAAAGATCGCCTCGGCCGCCGCATTCCAGTGGAGCACTGCGCCCTGCGGGGACAGCACCAGCAACGCATCGGGGTTCTGTTCCCAGTATCCGACCGAAAAATCAGATCCCATTGAGCCCTCCGGGCGATCGGTCCGTCATTTGCAGGCAGGTCGTGCCAGCAGGTGCGCTGGCAGCCATGAACGGCCGTCGAAATGTTCGTTGTGTGCACGGCCTGCCGGGGTGCATGCGCAGGCCGTGCCCCTGCCGAAGCGGCAGGTCGAAATCATCTTAGAAGCATGCCGCAGAAATGCCAACCCGCAAATGTCCATGCCAGCGTGTCACGGGGCAGGGATTGCCTGGCTTGCGCCCACCCGAAAAAAGCCCCTGTGGCCGGCAACGGCAACAGGGGCTCATCGGTGCGTGGCACCTGCACAAGGCGCAGGGCAGCTTACATGTGGTCGATCATGACCTCAGTATCGTCTTGCAATTTATGCCCAGCTTGGTGCTGACGTGCTTGCAGGTGTTCGATGGAACAGATTCTGGAACAGGGGCGGCGGAACGCGGTGGAACGAGCTCTCGCGGGTGGGTGTTTTATCGCCTGCTTCAGCGGGCCATCAAGCAGCCCTCACAGACCAGCCCCGCGAGGAAGCTGATCCATGGTTCTCTGAGCGAGGGCCGAGGCCCTCATTGATTACCAGCCGCGCCAGGCCTTCACTTGGATGGCCACCGCATTGGCGATGGCGTTGTGGGTGCCCAGCGTTGGGTGCAGACCCTCGTGGGTTGCACCGGGGCTCATTGGCACGGCGCCGTTGGACCAGTAGTTGACGCGGGCGGCGTAGCCTGGGTACACGGCGTTGACAGCATTCACCCCGTTCGTGATGCCACGGTTCACACCTGTGAAGTGGGTCGTCAATTGGTTGTACTTAGCCTGCACTTGTGCGACGCTCGCAAGCGGTGGGGAAGGGGTCAGAAACGCAGCGATTGCGTCTTCTGGCACTACGTACGGCGCCTCGATCACAACCAGTCGGCGACCTTCGGCCGCCAGGGCTAGGCCCAGGGCGGCGATGCGCTGGCCGGTCTTGTCTTCGGAGTCGTAGGCGCTGTTTTCGGGGATGCCCTCGTTCACACCATCGTTGCCACCCAAGTGGATGATGACGGTATCAGCTTGGATGGCTGCCGCGTGCTGCACCAGCGTCAGGCCGCCGAAGGGATACAGAGTGCCGGCAGGGTCAGTGGAGAGGTCCGGGCGCACGCCGTTCATCATGCCCCAAAGCGTGCTGGCGCCGAACTGCTGTGCGTCATAGTCCGACGAACCGGCGCCCTGATGGATGCGAAGCGCAAGGTTGTAGTCGCTCGGGCTGTTGCTGTAGCCTGGGTAGCTAACGTATTGCGACACCACCGAACCTCTCGGGATGTTTGCGGTAGTGGCGTTGCGGCCAACGTTGCCGCCATCTCCGATGGAGTCGGTGTAGACGGCAATCTTCTTGGGAATAATTTGGGCGTGTAGCGGGCTGGCCAGCGCGAGGGCCGATACGGCAGCGGCAACACCCTTCAACAACGAGCGACGGGCGAAAGAACTAAGGATATTCACGCAGACTCCTCCTAAAAGTTGAGTAGGCATTAGGTGAATTTCTGCGACATTTGGTCAAGACGAATTACGCCGACTAAACACAAATAACTCTCACTTACAGCTCTGCGGTTGACGTAGAGCGATCTGGCCTTACCTGAGGCTGCGAGCAAGTGCACACAGTCCAAGGGTGGCTTGGAGCTGAGCCCGAACCCTATGCACCTGGCATCTCCACCACCCGGCTGCAGCGCGGTCACGAGCTGAACTCGCGCCTTTAGTTGTCGACGTGGATGAAAAGTACGTCCTCCACCAGACCGCACAGCCGCGGCAGCAGGACAGGCACCCAGAACGCCGGGGTCGCTCCAGAAGCTATGTGCGCCGGGCTTCAGGTAGAAAGCATTGGCTCGCGAGCACCGGCGATCTCGATGCCCATGCGTTCACATGTGGTCGATCATGACCTGCCCGAAGCCGGAACAGCTCACCTGCGTGGCACCTTCCATCAGGCGGGCGAAGTCATAAGTGACCTTCTTGGAGCCGATGGATTTTTCGAGCGAGCTCAAAATCAGGTTGGCGGCCTCGACCCAGCCCATGTGGCGCAGCATCATCTCGGCCGACAAAATTTCGGAGCCGGGGTTCACGTAATCCTTGCCCGCGTACTTGGGCGCCGTGCCGTGTGTGGCCTCGAAGCACGCCACCGAGTCGGACATGTTGGCGCCCGGCGCAATGCCGATGCCGCCCACCTGCGCCGCAAGTGCGTCGGAGATGTAGTCGCCATTGAGGTTGAGCGTGGCCACGACCGAATACTCGGCAGGCCGCAGCAGGATTTGCTGCAGGAAGGCATCGGCGATGCTGTCCTTGATGGTGATGTCCTTGCCCGTCTTGGGGCTCTTGAGCCTGCACCAGGGGCCGCCGTCGATCAGCTCCGCACCGAACTCCTTTTGCGCCAGGGCGTAGGCCCAGTCGCGGAAGCTCCCTTCGGTGTACTTCATGATGTTGCCCTTGTGCACGATGGTCACGCTGGGCTTTTCATTGTCGATGGCGTACTGGATGGCCTTGCGCACCAGGCGCTCGGTGCCTTCGCGCGAGACGGGCTTCACGCCCAGGCCGGACGTATTGGGGAAGCGGATCTTCTTGACGCCCAGTTCCTCGCTCAAAAACTTGATGAGCTTCTTGGCCTTGTCGGATTCGGCTTCGAACTCGATGCCGGCATAGATGTCTTCGGAGTTCTCGCGGAAGATCACCATGTTGGTCTTCTCGGGCTCCTTGAGCGGCGAAGGCACGCCCTTGAAATACTGCACCGGGCGCAGGCAGACGTACAGGTCGAGCTCCTGGCGCAGTGCCACGTTGAGCGAGCGGATGCCCCCGCCCACGGGCGTGGTCAGCGGGCCTTTGATGGAGACGACGTATTCGCGCAGCACCTGCAGGGTTTCGTCGGGCAGCCAGACATCGGGGCCGTAGACCTTGGTGGCCTTTTCACCGGCGAAGACCTCCATCCACCGGATCTTGCGCTGGCCGCCGTAGGCCTTGGCCACGGCGGCGTCCACCACCTTGATCATCACGGGCGTGATGTCGCGTCCGGTACCGTCGCCTTCGATGAACGGGATGATGGGCTGGTCCGGCACATTGAGCGACATGTCGGCGTTGACCGTGATCTTCTGCCCTTCGGCGGGCACGGTGATGTGCTGGTAGCTGGTCATGAAACGGTGGTCTCCAGTGGAAGCTGACAGGAATCAGCAGGTGATGCCTTGCCGGCATTCAGAACCGAACAATTCTAATGACAAAAAAAATCGCAAAAGACCCTGTCAACGCGCCCGCCACTGCTATCGTTGCGAGTGGAGCTGTGCGATTTTTGCGCATGGCCCTCAACCCTTCGTTCAACAACACTGGAAACGGCATATATGAAAAAACTCCTCGCTGTCCTGGTGGCTGGCCTGTTCGCTGCAGGTGCTTTTGCACAGGCACCCGCAACGGCTCCAGCCCCCGCTCCTGCCCCCGTCGCCGCACCCGCAGCTGCAGCACCGGCCCCCGTAGCGAAGACCAAGGCCGCCCACACGGCCAAGAAGAAGACCGGCAAGAAGGTCGCCAAGAAGAAAACCGCCCATAAGGCAGCCTGATCTGGGCCTTCAGGGTCCTCTCCGGCCCTGAACACCACCTCGAAATCGCCCGCATTTGCGGGCGTTTTGCTTGGTGGGCCGCACGGCGGGCTTGCGGCACGCCCAGCGTTTTGCCAGCATGCGCGCCCTGCCGTGGAATTTTTGCGGCCCGGGCGCCTCCATCGTCAGGCAGGCGCGCTGGCTCCAGCGGCCTGCTTTATTCAGCCCGTGCAGCGCCACTGCACGCAACCCCTGCCCCATACTCTCGCCGTCCAGTCCTGTTGAACCGAAAGCATCTCCCATGAAGACACCGCTGTTTGCAATCGCCGCCGCTGCACACCCCACGCTGGCGGCCACCCTGTTGCTGGCCCTGGGCCTGGTGAGCACTGCGGCCACGGCCCAGGAGGGCCCGCAGCTCAACCTGCAGCGTGTGGAGCTGACGTCGGGCATGCACCGCATCGATGCCCAGGTGGCGGCTACGCCGGAGCAGCGCCAGACCGGGCTCATGCACCGCAAGGAGATGCCCCAGCACGAGGGCATGCTGTTCGTCTTCGAGCAGCCCGCGCAGCAGTGCTTCTGGATGAAGAACACCCTGCTGCCACTGACGGCCGCCTTCGTGGCCGACGACGGCACGGTGGTGAACCTGGCGGACATGAAGCCGCAGACGCTGGACTCGCACTGCTCGGCCAAGCCGGTGCGCTATGTCCTCGAGATGAACCAGGGCTGGTTCGCCCAGAAGGGCATCAAGGCCGGTGCCAAGCTCAACGGGGCCCCGTTTCGCCGCCAGTGACGCGAGCGGCCCGCGCACCATGAAAAAAGCGGCCCCGGGGCCGCTTTTTTTGTGGGCCCCGCCGCGCGATGCAGCGGGATGGCCTGATCGCGACGGATCAGGCGAAGTTGGCTTCCGCGAACTTCCAGTTGACCAGCTTGTCGAGGAAGGTCTCGACGAACTTGGGACGCAGGTTGCGGTAGTCGATGTAGTACGCGTGTTCCCACACGTCGACCGTCAGCAGTGCCTTGTCGGCGGTGGTCAGGGGCGTGCCAGCGGCACCGGTGTTGACGATGTCGACGCTGCCGTCGGCCTTCTTCACGAGCCAGGTCCAGCCCGAACCGAAGTTGCCCACGGCGCTCTTGACGAAGGCTTCCTTGAATGCAGCGTAGCTGCCCCACTTGGCGTTGATGGCTGCTGCCAGCGCGCCCGATGGCTCGCCGCCGCCTTGGGGGGCCATGCAGTTCCAGAAGAAGGTGTGGTTCCAGATTTGCGCAGCGTTGTTGTAGATGCCGCCGCTGGACTTCTTGACGATCTCTTCGAGCGTCAGGTTTTCGAACTCGGTGCCCTTTTGCAGGTTGTTGAGGTTCACCACATAGGCGTTGTGGTGCTTGCCGTGGTGGTACTCCAGCGTTTCCTGGCTGTAGTGCGGTGCCAGGGCGTCGATGGCATAGGGCAGCGGGGGAAGGGTATGTTCCATGGTGTTTTCCTCGTGGTTTGAAATTCTGGGATGCATGCCACCTGCAGCGCTCACCTCGGCAATGCAGTCGGACACAGCGCGAAAGGGGCATTGTAGGAACATCGGATGACCTGTGCAGGCTCCTGCCCGGCCCCGCCCCCAAAAAGCTTCAGATGGCGCGCACGTCCTACAGCGGCGACCGAACCTGCTGCCCTCACTGCGCCATCACGCGCCCTGTGCCGCGGGCCGGGCACCCACCCACGGGCCTACAGCAGGCGGGGCTGGGCGGCCACGGTCACATCCACCGCTCCATCGGCCAGCGTGGCGCGCAACGCATCGCCGGGCTGGGCCTGCCGCACGCTGGTCACGGCGTGGCCCTGGGCGTCCGTCAGCAATGCGTAGCCGCGCTGCAGCACCAGCCGCGGGTCGAGCAATTGCAGCCGCAGGGCTGCGCGGTCCAGCCGCTCTGCCTGCTGGCCGATGCGGCGCTGCATCTTGACAGGCAGATCGGCCTGTAGCGCCTGCTGGGTCTGCGCCAGCCGCTGCAATTTCAGGAGCATTCCGTGGCGCATGTGCTGCGACAGACGCGCCAGTTGCAGTTGCTGGCGTGCGACGAGGCCCGAAGGGCGCCCCAGGCGGCCCGCGGCCTGGTCCAGCCGCTGGTGCCGGCTGTCCAGTTGGCGCTGCAGGCTGTCTTCCAGGCGCTCGGCCATCAGGTCCAGCGCCCCCAGCCACACGGCGCGCGGCTGGGAGACGAGTTCGGCGGCCGCCGTGGGTGTCGGCGCGCGCAGGTCCGCGCAGAAGTCGGCGATGGTGAAGTCGGTTTCGTGGCCCACGCCGCAGACGAGTGGCACCGGGCTCTGGACGATGGTGCGCGCCAGTTGCTCGTCGTTGAACGACCACAGGTCTTCCATGGCGCCCCCACCGCGCACCAGCAAGATCGTATCGATGGGCGGCGTGGTGCCGTGATCGGCCCCTGGCG
Organism: Acidovorax sp. Leaf191; assembly: GCF_001424425.1. Classification (GTDB taxonomy): domain Bacteria; phylum Pseudomonadota; class Gammaproteobacteria; order Burkholderiales; family Burkholderiaceae_C; genus Acidovorax. The sequence continues at coordinate 34,792 of NZ_LMPT01000007.1, read as the reverse complement.
CTTGCCCCGCCTGCGCGAGCCGATACAGTTTTGATAGCGCCGCCACCAGCGATGCAGGCGCTGCACCGCCCTGCACCTGGGCCGGGACCAGCACCACCGGGATGTGCGGCACGCGGCGGCGCAGTGCGGTGACCACGTCGTGCAGCGCCGCTGCGCCGAGCGACGTGACCAGCCCGATGCCGCGCGGCATCAGGGGCAGCGGGCGCTTGCGGGCGGCGTCGAACAGGCCCTCGGCCTCCAGCTGTGCCTTCAGGCGCAGGAACTGCTCGAACAGGGCGCCCTGCCCTGCACGCTGCATGCTTTCGACAATGAACTGCAGGTCGCCCCGGGCCTCGTACACGCCGATGCGCCCGCGCAGCTCGACCAATTCACCATCGCGCGGCGAAAAGTCAAGCAGGCTGGCGGCACGCCGGAACATTGCGCAGCGCAACTGACCGTTCGCGTCCTTGACCGAGAAGTAGCAATGACCGCTGGATGCGCGCGAGAAGCCCGTGATCTCGCCGCGGACCGCGACAGGATTGAACCTTGCCTCCAGCGCATCAGCAATGGCGCGGCACAGCGCGCCAACTTCCCAGACGCGCGGCGTCGCAGCGAGGCCTGGACGCTCAAGCATCGGCCACAGCGGGGTTTGGCGGCGTTGTCACCGGGGAAGTACTCCACAGAACGGAGGGAGCGACCGTAACGCCGGCCAAGCCTGCGCAAAATGGCCGCATAGCACGGTTGCACGTGCAAGCTGTTGATTTATAAGGATTTTTCACTGCACAATTTTTCATCAATCTGTTGCAATCACGCAGCGACGCCACTTTGCGGGCTGCCGGGGACGGGTTTCCCACAAAGTTATCCACAGTTTTTGTGGGTGAGCGGCAGGCCGTGGTGGGCGGGCAGCAAGGTAACTGTTTGTGACGCAAACTGGCGCCGGAGGGGGCGGGAAGCTGGGCCATAATCGCCGATTGCTTCATCTGCGCGGAGAGAGATTTGCTGTCCATCATACAAGCCGCAGGCTGGCCGATCTGGCCCCTGATTGCGTGTTCCGTCCTGGGACTGGCGCTGATTTTCGAACGTTTCCTGGCCCTGAAAACCGCCCGCGTCGCCCCGCCCAAGCTGCTGGATGAAGCGATCACGGTGTCCTCCAAGGCCATTCCCACGCCCGACGTGGTGAACCAGCTGGCGCAGAACTCCGCGCTGGGCGAGGTGCTGGCCAGCGGCCTGCGCACCATCAACAGCAACCCCCAGTGCAGCGAAACCGACCTGCGCGCCGCCATGGAAGGCACGGGCCGCGCCGTGGCGCACCGGCTGGAAAAGTACCTGGCAGCCCTGGCCACCATCGCCTCTGCCGCGCCTTTGCTCGGCCTGCTGGGCACGGTGATCGGCATGATCGAGATCTTCGGCTCGCAGTCTGGTGGAGGCGGTGTCGGCCAGGCGATGGGCGGCGGCAACCCTGCCCAGTTGGCGCACGGCATCTCGATTGCGCTGTACAACACGGCGTTCGGCCTGATCGTGGCCATCCCGGCACTGATCTTCTGGCGCTACTTCCGCGCCCGCGTCGATGCTTATCTGCTCACGCTGGAGCTGGCCTCCGAGCAGTTCGTGCGCCACATCCTGCGCCTGCGCAAGAAGTGAACTCCCCCTTGAGACGCCATCGTTCCATTCCCCCGTTGTTCAGCGCTGAGCACCAGGGGCCAATGGATGCCGCCGGTGCAGCGGGGCGGCCATTGAACGGCGGCCGCTCGCAAGGGCCGCGCCGGTTTCCAAAGCCCGCTGTCACGGCGTGCAGCAGATTGGATCGTTGACATGAACTTTCGCCCCCGCACCAAGGAAGAGCCCGAGATCAACCTGATCCCGTTCATCGACGTGCTGCTGGTGGTTCTCATCTTCCTGATGCTGACCACCACCTACAGCAAGTTCACCGAGCTGCAGCTCACGCTGCCGGTGGCCGACGCCGAGCAGCAGCGCGACCACCCCAAGGAAGTCATCGTGTCCGTGGCGTCGGACGGGCGCTATGCCGTCAACAAGACCGGCGTCGAAGGCAAGAGCGTGGACGCCATTGCGCAAGCCCTGCGCACCGCGGCCACCGCCGGCCAGGGCAGCGTCGTGATCATCAGTGCGGACGCGATGGCGCCGCACCAGTCCGTGGTGTCCGTGATGGAAGCGGCCCGCCGCGTCGGGCTGACGCAGATCACGTTTGCCACGCAGTCCTCCGCAGCGGGGCGCGCGGCCAGCCGCTGACCCGCATGGCGGGCTGGGTGCCAACGGTTCTCGATCTGGCTGCGGGCTCGCCTGAGCGCCATGGGCTGAAGGCCCCCCACCCAGTGCACCGCAGCGCCCCCCATGCAACCCTAGGCGCCACAAGCCGGAACGCCAGGGCCCAGGCCTTGCCCCGCCGCAACGCGGCCGACAGCACACCATGAGCCGGCCGCCCGGGCAACCAGCGCCCGCCCCCTCTTCTCTCACTTCCTCATCACCCCGCGCACAGCCCGTTCCTGCCGCGCAAGGCCTGCAGAAAGCCTGGCAGTCACGCGGCCCCGTGGCCTGGGCGCTGTGGCCCGTGTCGATGGTGTACCTGGCCTTGGTGTCGCTGCGGCGCTGGCTGTACAAGGCCGGGGTGCTCGCCTCCAGCCATCCGGGCCGGCCCGTGATCGTGGTGGGCAACGTGATTGCTGGCGGTGCCGGCAAGACCCCCGTGGTGATCGATCTGGCCCGGCACCTGCAGTCGCGGGGGTTGCGCACAGGGATCATCTCGCGCGGCTATGGCCGGCGCACCACCGATTGCCGCGAGGTGCGTGGCGACAGCCTGGCCGCCGACGTCGGCGACGAGCCTGCGCTCATCGCGCGCCATCTGGCGGCCAACGCCCACGCCCCCGTGCCGATCTTCGTGGCGCGGCAACGCACTGAGGCGGCGCACGCCCTGCTGGCGGCTTACCCCGAGACCCAGGTGATCATCTGCGATGACGGCCTGCAGCACCTGGCGCTGCGCCGCGATGTGGAGATCTGCATCTTCAACGACCAGGGCATCGGCAACGGCTTCCTGCTGCCCGCGGGCCCTTTGCGCGAGCCGTGGCCCCGGGCGGTGGACATGGTGCTGTACGCCGGCCATGCGCCTCCCCGCAGCGACGCGCCCGGCTTTCGCCTGGACCGCCGCCTGGCCGACTACGCGCTGCGCGCCGATGGCAGCCGGGTGCCTTTGCCGGACCTGCGGGGCCAGCCCCTGCACGCGGTCGCCGCGGTGGCGCGCCCGGGCGACTTCTTTGCCATGCTGCAAGCGCAAGGGCTGGCGCTGGCGCATGCCGAGGCACTGCCCGATCACTATGATTTTGATAGCTGGCAGCGCTTACAGGACAAGCGGTACCTGCTCATTTGCACTGAAAAAGACGCCGTCAAACTCTGGCCGCGCCACCCCGACGCGCTGGCGGTGCCGCTGCAACTGCACATCGATCGGGAATTCTTCAGTGCACTGGATGCACGCCTGCCGGTCTGAGCCGCAGCCTTGATGCAATACCCTGATCACGGCGCTGCCCCACCGCTATCATCCCCGCCTGCCTGCCCGACGAACGCCCTTTTCCCGAGAGCCACACCATGGACCCCAAACTGCTTGAACTGCTGGTCTGCCCCGTCACCAAGGGCCCGCTGACGTACGACCGCGAGGCGCAGGAACTCGTCTCGCGCAGCGCACGCCTGGCCTACCCGGTGCGCGACGGCATCCCGGTGCTGCTCGAAAACGAGGCCCGCACGCTGACCGACGAGGAACTGGAGCGGTGAGCGCGCTGCCCGCCACGCTGCCTGGAGGTGACGAGGCCTTCACGGTGCTGATCCCGGCGCGCATGGCGTCGAGCCGCCTGCCCGACAAGCCCTTGGCAGACATCGGCGGCCTGCCGATGGTGGTGCGGGTGGCGCAGCGCGCCGCACACAGCGCCGCGAGCCGCGTGGTGGTGGCCGCAGACGATCCGCGCATCCTCCAGGCCTGTGCCCAGCACGGTGTCGAGGCCATCCTCACCCGGGCCGACCACGCGAGCGGCAGCGACCGCCTGGCAGAAGCCTGCACCCAGCTGGGGCTGGACGGGGATGACATCGTCGTCAACGTGCAGGGCGACGAACCCCTGATGGACCCGGCCCTCATCGACGCAGTGGCCGCCCTGCTGCCCGCGCGGCCCGAAGCCAGCATGGGCACCGCAGCCCATGCACTGGCCACGTTGGCCGACTACTCCAACCCCAATGTGGTCAAGGTGGTGCTCGATGCCCGAGGCCTGGCGCACTACTTCAGCCGCGCGCCCATCCCGTGGGCACGCGACCATGCAGGCACGGCCTGGTGGCAGGACGGCGCCGCGCAAGCGGCAACACCCGGCGTCGCCGCACTGGCGGGTTTTGCGCCGCTGCGCCATGTGGGCATCTACAGCTACCGTGCGGGTTTCCTGCGGCAGTTTCCCACCCTCGCACCCGCGCCGACCGAGGCGGTGGAGGCCCTGGAGCAACTGCGTTCCCTGTGGCACGGCCACCGCATTGCCGTCTATCTGGCCGGGGAAGCACCAGGCCCCGGCGTGGACACGCCGCAGGACCTGGAGCGCGTGCGCGCGCTTTTCCGCTGACCCCCGGCTCGCTGCGCTGACGCGCGTGCGACTCGCCGGGGTGGTGCCCACCGAACGCGTGCGCCGTATCCACCCCACCCTGGCAGACCACGGTGCAGAGCCGCCCGGGCCCTGAGCTGGCAGGGATGCGGGCCCCCAGGAAAACACGCCCATAAACGGTGCGCCGTGTAAGTCAGGGCAAGGTTGTCACATGCTATCCTCGACTGTAACGAGAGAGAGCATCGCACCCCGGGAGTACTCTGGCCACCGCTGACTTCACGCGGTGGCCTTGGCGCGCCCCGGCCAGCGGCGCCACCCGATTTCTAAACTTCGAGGACTTCCATGAGACTGATTCTGTTGGGCGCGCCTGGCGCCGGAAAGGGCACGCAAGCCACGTTCATCTGCCAGAAGTACGGCATCCCGCAAATCTCGACCGGCGACATGCTGCGCGCCGCCGTGAAGGCTGGCACGCCTCTGGGCCTGCAGGCCAAGGCGGTGATGGATTCTGGTGCCCTGGTCAGCGACGACATCATCATCGGTCTCGTGAAGGAACGCATCACCCAGCCCGACTGCGCGCAGGGCTTCCTGTTCGACGGCTTCCCCCGCACCATCCCGCAGGCCGACGCAATGAAGGCGGCGGGCGTCAAGCTCGACTACGTGCTGGAGATCGATGTTCCCTTCGACGCCATCATCGAACGCATGAGCGGCCGCCGCTCGCACCCGGCCAGCGGCCGCACCTACCACGTCAAGTTCAACCCTCCCAAGGTGGAAGGCAAGGACGACGTGACGGGCGAAGAACTGATCCAGCGCGAAGACGACAAGGAAGAGACCGTCAAGAAGCGCCTGCAGGTGTACAGCGACCAGACCCGCCCGTTGGTGGACTACTACAGCAACTGGGCCAAGGCCGAACCCGCTGCCGCCCCCAAGTACCGCGCCATCAGCGGCACGGGCAGCGTGGACGAAATCACCACCCGCGCGCTGCAGGCCCTGGCCAGCTGACCACCACAGCGACTGGCAACGCGGCGCGCACGGTCTGCACGACCGAGTAGCGCCGGCACTGACCGCAGCCCAACGGCGCCTTGACACCAAGGCGCCGTTTTTCTTGGGGGGTAGTAAAAGCGCTTGTGCACAGCCTCGTCAGGCCCACCTGTCAGCACAGTTACCTGCGCCGCTGCGGACTTGCCGGCTGGGGCATCAAGGCCCGCAGGCTGGCTGGAACGCGCTCCAGACTTTATGCGGGCCCCGAGCGCAAGCCGTACGCCTTGCCATCCACGAACAGATACTCGGCCCGCAAGACGGCGTCGCCCTTCTCGTCCCGCAGGGTAAAGCCCACCACCGACACGGCTGCACCGGCTTGGATCTGCGGCACCTGCCAAGCCTGCATGCGCGTCAGGGGTGCCAGTTCCACCTCCCACTGGCGGTCCTTGCGCGTGGGCAGCACCGCCTTGGCCAGCAAGGCCTTGCCGTCCACCGGCGCGGTCTGCGCGGGCACCGCCCGCTGCGCCAGGTCGGCGGGCAGCTTCAGCCCGGCCGGAATCTCCAACTGCAGCTCCGCGTGCGGGTTCTGCCAGCGCACGGACTTCACCGTGCCTTCCAGATAGATCGGGCGGTCCGCGTCGAAGCTGCTCCAGCCATGGTGCGCATGCGCGGCCAGCGGCAAGGCGGAGGCTGCCACCAGGAGATGGCGTCGTTGCAGGGTCATCAGGGCTCTCCTTCGAAGATCAATCAGGGAACACAACGGGGGTGCGCACGCTGCAGCAGCCAGACTGCCCAGCCATCGCGGCGCGGCATGCGCTACAGGTAGGCGATCCAGCGGCCACACACCACCACGGCCAGCCAGATGACGGTGGAGACCAGCATCTGCACCTTGGCCACGCCGTCCAGGCGTGCCAGCGAACCCCGGCCATGGAACCACGCCGCGTTGCAACCCGCAAGCATTAACAACAGCATCTTCAAGGTGAATGCGCGGCTGCTGAGCAGTTCGGCGGGCTGGGTGGCGAACATCAGCAGGCCCGAGGCCGCAGCCAGCAGGAAGCCGCACAAGGCCACCGACAGGCTCAGCCGGGCCAGGTCCTTGACCGGCAATGCGGCGCCGCGGCCGAACACCCGCAGCTCCAGCAGCACCAGATTGCCCAGCAGCAGTGCAATGCCGACGATGTGGACCACCTCCAGCGCCGGGTAGGCCCAGGCGTGGGCCTTGAGGGAGGCAAAGAGCATGGCCGCGGCGCCTGGGGGCTTGTAGTGTGTTGTGGACTGCTCGGCCGCGCGTCAATGCGAGAGCAGGTCCAGCATCAGCGAGATGCGCGCCTTGACGGGCGAAAGCCCCCGCGAATCCGGCAGGGCATCGCCCGGCTTGGGCAGCACCCGGCCTTCGGGACAGCGGGTGGAGCGCACCACGCGCACGCCCACATCCTGCGCCTTGAGCAGCGCGGCCTCGAGCGCATGGTGGATCGTGCCGTTTCCGGTACAGGCCACCACCAGGCCCTGCACGCCATCACGCACCAGCGCGTCCACGATGGCGCCGCTTGCACCTGCATGGTTCAGGAGGATCTCGACCCGCGGCCACACGGCGGCATTCGCTATCTTTTCAATAGCTAATGGCGCTTTCTCAGCGTGCGCCAGAGGCCAATCCTGCACCAGGCGGACCCGGCCCTCCTCCACCCACCCCAGCGGCCCGGCGTCGCCGGAGCTGAATGCATGGACGCGGTACGGATGCACCTTCTGCACATGGCGCGCGCCATGCACCTCACCCGCCGCCACCGACACCACACCCTGCGCGCCCTGCGTGGTGGCCACGGCCACCGCGTCCAGCAGGTTCTGCGGGCCATCGGGGGTGAGTGCGCTGGCAGGGCGCATGGCGCACGTCAGCACCACAGGCTTGGACCGCGCATCCAGAACCAGGCTCAGAAACCACGCGGTTTCCTCCAGCGTGTCGGTACCGTGGGTGATGACCACGCCCTGCACGGCGGGGTCCTGCAACAGCTGCGCGCAGCGCACGGCCAGCGCCTGCCACACCGACATGTCCATGTCCTTGCTGTCGAGCTGGGCCACCTGCTCGGCCTGCAGGGTGGCGCCGCCGGCTGCCAGGGTCAGCCCCGGCACGGCGGCCAGCAGCTGCTCCACGCCCACCTGGGCGGCCGTGTAGCCGATGTTGTCGCCGGCCTGGGCCGAGGTGCCCGCGATGGTTCCACCTGTGCCCAAAACCACAATTTTTTGCCCACTCACTTGCGTACTCCGAAAAACTGGTGAAAAATACAGTTACTGGATTAAAAAACAGTTGTTCGCCACTGCAGCGTCTCCACCGGAAACCACCATGCTCGACAACCCGAAACTGACCGCCCGCCAGCAGCAGATCCTGGACCTCATCCAGACCGCCATCGCCCGTACCGGCGCGCCCCCCACCCGCGCAGAAATCGCGGCCGAGCTGGGCTTCAAGTCGGCCAACGCCGCCGAAGAGCACCTGCAAGCGCTGGCCCGCAAAGGCGTGATCGAGCTGGTCAGCGGCACATCCCGCGGAATCCGTCTGCGCAGCGACACGGTGCGCTCCATCAATGCAGCACGCGGCAGCCAGTTCAGCCTGCCCATCCCGGGCCTGTCTCAGCTGGTGCTTCCGCTCATCGGCCGCGTGGCGGCGGGCTCGCCGATTCTCGCGCAAGAACATGTCGACCAGACCTACAGCGTGGAAAACAGCCTGTTCCAGCACAAGCCCGACTACCTGCTCAAGGTGCGCGGCATGTCCATGCGCGACGCCGGCATCATGGACGGCGACCTGCTGGCCGTGCAGTCCACCCGTGAGGCTCGCAACGGCCAGATCATCGTGGCCCGCCTGGGCGAGGACGTCACCGTCAAGCGCCTGCGCCGCACGGCCACCGCCATCGAGCTGCTGCCCGAGAACCCCGACTACCCCGTCATCGTGGTCCAGCCTGGCGAGCCCTTTGAAATCGAAGGCCTGGCCGTCGGCTTGATCCGCAACACCATGCTCATGTAGAGCGCCCTGCCTGGCCGCGCCGCAGGTGGCGGGCGTTTGGCGTACCGGCACAACGTCGGTACGCCAGCCCTGCGGTGCCGGTTGTCATTGCAATCCTGCCTATGTCCAACCCCCGACTTTCGGAGTTTTCACATGGGAATTGCCTTGTCCACCCTGTCCGCCGCCCTGCCCCATTCGCTGCAGAATCTGTCGCGCTGGCTGCACAACCTCGTCCGCCTGGACGAAGCCCCACGCGCTGGCGCCCCGGCTTCATCACCACCTGCCAGCGCCAACCCGCCGGGCGAGCATGGCACGCCGGGCCATGGCGGGCCTGCCGGCGATCAGCGCAGCGCTGGGTCGCCCCGCCTGCGCCCTTTGCGGGGCAACTGGCCCTTCACCGTCCAGCCGACTCCACCCGAGCCCAAGGCCTCCGCCGCCCGCACCTCCGTGGCGGCCAACCGGTCGTTTCTGTCTGTACCCTGCGGCAGCAGCCGTGATGCATTCATGGCGTCCATCGCATCCAGCGCGCTGCCCCCACGGCCCGTGCCGGCCGTGCGCAAGGTATCCCACGCCAGCGGCCGCCTGGTGATCGCAGGCCGCATGGCCGACGTGTGTGCAGAACTCGACCGCATGGCTGCGTGCGAGGCGCTCCAAGCGTAGAAAGATCATCGCTGCCCAGGCCGGCGGCTGGCGGCCGGCGCTCCGGTGCCGCACCGGCCTTGGGCTTGCAACCCGCACAGGGTGCTGCAAACAGTGCCGTCGCGACGCGGCGTGCTGTGAGCACTGGCACCAAAAAACGCTGACAACACCTGCTTCGTGGCCGCGGTCGGCTCTGCTGCACTCGCCAGACTTGCGCAGCCCATCCACTCCGTGCGGCTGCGGCAGCCGCCGCGACAATCCGTCACCAAAAGCTGGCGTTTTGGGCCGCCCGAAGACCTGCCAGTGCAGTGCGGCGCTGCGTGCCAAGGCACAATGTCGGGATGAACATCGTGATTCTCGACGACTACCAGGATGCAGTGCGCAAGCTCCATTGCGCCTCTCGGCTCGACGCATACACAGCCAAGGTCTACACCAACACCGTCAAGGGGCTGGGTCAACTTTCCGTCAGACTCAAGGATGCAGACATCATCGTCCTGGTCCGCGAGCGCACGCAGATCACGCGGCAGTTGGTGGAAAAGCTCCCCCGGCTCAAGCTGATTGCGCAGACCGGCAAGGTCGGCAGCCACGTGGACGTGGCCGCCTGCACAGAACGCGGCATCGCCGTGGCAGAGGGCATCGGCTCGCCGGTGGCTCCTGCAGAACTGACATGGTCGCTGGTGATGGCCGCCATGCGCAGGCTGCCGCAGTACATCTCCAACCTCAAGCACGGTGCCTGGCAGCAGTCGGGCCTCAAAGCGGCCTCCATGCCACCCAACTTCGGGCTGGGCAATGTGCTGCGCGGCAAGACGCTCGGTGTCTGGGGCTACGGCCGCATCGGCCAGCTGGTGGCGGGCTATGGGCGCGCTTTCGGCATGAACGTCCGCATCTGGGGCCGCGAAGCGTCGCGTGCGCAGGCCCTGACGGACGGCTACCAGGCAGCCACCACGCGCGAAGAATTCTTCGCGCAGTGCGATGTGATCTCGCTGCACCTGCGCCTGAACGATGAGACACGCGGCATCGTGTCGCTGGAAGACCTGTCCTGCATGAAGCCCACGGCCCTGCTGGTCAACACCTCCCGCGCGGAGCTGATCGAGCCTGATGCCCTGATTGCCGCACTCAACCGCGGCCGCCCTGGCATGGCAGCGGTCGACGTTTTCGAAAGCGAGCCCATATTGCAAGGCCATGCCCTGCTGCGGCTCGAGAACTGCATCTGCACGCCGCACATCGGTTATGTGGAGCAGGACAGCTACGAGCTGTACTTCGGCGCTGCGTTCGACAACGTGGTGAATTTCATCAAGGGCACGCCCACCAATATCGTGAATCCCGGATCGCTGCAGGTGCGCCGCTGAGGCTTTGGTGCGCGCCCTGTTCGGTAGACGGGTGACCAGGGTCGCACCCAGGCGGCCTCTGACCGGCCCCACACTGAATCTCCAGCCTTGACCGGTCGCGGTGCAAGCCCGCATACCGGGATCATCACCGGGCCTGCATTGCGCCGCCAGGCATCGGGCATCGATCAGTGCCGCACACGGACACACCACCCATAAAAAAAGGCTTCCATGAAGGAAGCCTTTTTTGCGCCTGCCGGTGCAGCACTGAATGCTGCACCAGACAGAGAAGGGAAGCCGCTCTGAATTACAGAGGCGTCTTCTTGCCGTCCTTGTAGTTGTACAAGGTGATGGCGGGGTTCTTCATTTCGCCATTGGGTTCGAAGGCGATCGTGGAGGTCACGCCCTTAAAGTTGGACTTGAGCAGCTCGGGGGTGTAGACCTTGGGGTCGACCGAGTTGGCACGCTTCATGGCGTCCACGATCAGGTACGTGGCGTCGTAGGTGTAGGGGCTGTACACCTGGAACTGGTTGGGGAACTTGGCATCGTACTTGGCCTTCCAGGCGGTACCGCCAGGCATCTTGGCCAGCGAAGAGCCGCCTTCAGCGCAGATCACGTTGGCCAGGGTCTTGGCACCGGCAGCCAGCTTGGCGATTTCCGACGTGCAGACGCCGTCACCACCGAAGTACTTCACGTTGCCCATGCCCAACTGTTCCAGCTGACGCAGCATGGGGCCGGCTTGTGGGTCCATGCCGCCGAAGAAGATGGCGTCAGGGTTCTTGGCCTTGATGGCGGTCAGGATCGCCATGAAGTCGGTGGCCTTGTCGGTCGTGAACTGCTCGTCCACCACCTTCATGCCCTTGGCGGCTGCGGTCTTCTTGAACACGTCTGCCACGCCTTGGCCGTAAGCGGTACGGTCATCGATGATGGCGACGGTCTTGAGCTTCAGGGTGTCCACAGCGTAGAACGCCAGGCCAGCGCCCAGGGCGTTGTCGTTGGCGATGATGCGGAACGTGGTCTTGTAGCCAGGCTTGGTCAGGTTGGGGTTGGTGGCAGCACCGGTCACGTGCGGGATACCGCAGTCGTTGTAGACCTTGGAAGCGGGGATGGTGGTACCGGAGTTGAGGTGGCCCACAACGCCTGCGACCTTGGAGTCGCACAGCTTTTGTGCGGCAGCGGTGCCTTGCTTGGGGTCGGCAGCATCGTCTTCGGCCTGCAGCTCGAACTTGATCTTCTTGCCACCGATGGTGATGCCTTGAGTGTTCAGCTCTTCAATGGCCATGCGGGCGCCATTTTCGTTGTCCTTGCCGTAGTGGGCTTGGGCGCCGGAAACCGGAGCCACGTGGCCGATCTTGACCACCTGCTCTTGTGCAGAGGCCACACCAGCAGCAGCCGCGATAGCAGCAACCACGGTCAGTTTCAACTTCAATTGCATATCAATCTCCAGTAAAGATAAACGCTGAGAATGTTCTTGTGTCTCAACGCAGGGGAACATATCGCAATTTACGGGCCAGATCATTAGGGAACACGATTAAATGTGGGGGAAACCACAGGGGAATACCCTGTTAACCCTTGGGCGCCACAGGCGCGCCACTCGCCAACTCATCGGCCACGGCCTCGTACACCGCGTGGCGGACCACCGATTCGATCTCTTCGCGCAGCCGCGGCAGCACCGATCTTGTCTGCTCTTGCACCACTGTGGCGATCGCTTCGCGCAGACGTTGATCCAGCACAACGTCGACACGCTGCATCACGCGGTGCACCATGTATTCCTCGAAGCCATCGGGCAGCGCGCGGGCCGCAGCGGGTGGCGCCACCATGGCGCGGGGCGCACTGGCAGGCGGCGGCGCGGGCGCATCGACCGCGGGCAGCCGCCGGGTGAGTACACCCGCGCTGGCAGCCGCTGCCAGCGGGCTTGCCGCGGTGTTCGCATTGGCTGATGCCACTGGCGCAGACGCGGTCGCTGACGCTGACACCCCTGCAGACCCGGAGGCCGCTGCTGGAGCGGGGATCGATGCCGGCACGGGTGCCGGTGCCGGTGCAGGCCGCTGGGTCATCACCGCGGGCGGTTGCGCGCTGGGCAACGGCGGTCGCACGGCAGACACCTGCACCGCAGGCGCAGCAACCCCCGCTGCGGCGGGCCGCACCACCGGCGGCAAGGGCGACGAGACCACCGTGGTGCGCCCGGCTGCAACCGGCGAAGCAGGCGCAAGGGGCGCACCGGGCGCCCCGTGTGCAGGCACGGCATCCGGCGTTTGCACCACTTCGGTGAGCGTGGGAACAAAGCGGGGCGGCGTGCGAGGGGGTTGCTGTGCCATCAGCCGGCTTTCAGCACGAGGTCGTGGCGGGTGATGGCGTAGCCGCGCGATGCATAGTGCTTCCAGCGCGCCCGTGCCTGCATGCGGTCCGACTCATCCTGCGCACTCACCACCTCGACCAGGCGGTCGAACCGGCCGAAGCCTTCGGGCACTTCGGCATGCAGATTCAGCAGCACCTCGTGGTGCGCAGCGGTGCGTGCGTCAGCGGCCAGCAGCACGGGCGATGCGTGCACCAGTTCTTCGTCGGCGTCGTCACGGCAGTGCGCCACAAAGTCCTGCGGTGCCAGCGCCCAGAGCATGCGGTCGAGCGCCACCAGGGTGTCGGCGGGCGCCGAGATCACCAGGCGCGCGCCGCTGCGCTGTACCTTGCGCGCAAACCGGCATGCGTACGCCAGCTTGTCGGGGGCATTGAAGTGAAAGGCGACTTCGGTCATGCGCTGTGCCCTGCAGGACTCAGGCGCCGCCGGCCTTGGCCGTGCGCCGGGTCGACGCGGGCTTGGCGGTGGCGGCGCGCGGCGCACCAGCGGCTGCAGCGGCCGATTCGGGCCTGGCAGCCTTGGTCACCTTGGTCACCTTGGTCACCTTGGCCGCCTTGCCGGCGGTCGCGCCGGCTTCGTTCAGCAGGTACTGCACCAGCAGTCCCACGGGACGGCCGGTGGAGCCCTTGGCCGCCCCGCCCTTCCAGGCGGTGCCGGCAATGTCCAGGTGTGCCCAGGGCAGGTCGCCCACATACTTTTGCAAAAACTTGGCTGCGGTGATGGATCCGCCCGCGCGGCCCGCCACATTGCCCATGTCCGCAAAATTGCTCTTGAGCCCGTCGGCGTAGTCGTCGTCGAGCGGCATGCGCCAGCACAGGTCCTGCGCGGTGTCACCCGCGTCCTGCAGCGCTGTGGCCAGCGCATCGTTGTTGGCAAACAGCCCGCTGCGCACACCGCCCAGGGCGATCACGCAGGCACCCGTCAAGGTGGCGATGTCCACCACGGCGGCGGGCTTCAGGCGCGCGGCATAGGTCAGTGCATCGCACAGCACCAGGCGGCCTTCGGCATCGGTGTTCAGGATTTCGATGGTCTGGCCGCTCATGCTGGTGACCACGTCGCCGGGCTTGACCGCGCGGCCGTCGGGCATGTTCTCGCAGGCCGGAATCAGGCCGACCACATTGATGTCGGGCTGCAGCTCGCCCAGCGCGCGGAACACGCCCAGCACGCTGGCGGCGCCGCACATGTCGAACTTCATTTCGTCCATCTCGGCCGCGGGCTTGATGGAGATGCCACCGGTGTCGAAGGTGATGCCCTTGCCCACCAGCACCACCGGTGCCTTGTCCTTGGCCGCACCGCTGTAGCGCAGCTCGATGAAGCGCAGGGGCTCTTCCGAGCCGCGCGCCACGGCCAGGAAGGCGCCCATGCCCAGGCGGGCGACTTCCGCCGGGCCGTGCACCTTGCACTGGATGCGCGGCAGCTTGGCCAGGGTCTTGGCGGCATCGGCCAGCAGGGTCGGCGTGGCGTGGTTGGCGGGGCGGTTGCCCCATTCGCGCGCAAACTCGACACCCGAGACCAAGGCCACGCCAGTATCAAAGGCCTCGCGCACGTCAGCCGCGCTGTGCACGCCCACCACACAGCGGCTCAACGCACGCGCCTCCACCTTGGACTTGGTGGTGGTGTAGACATAGCTGGCCTCCGCCACCGCCTGCACGGCGGCATTCACGGCCCCCGCCTGTGCCTTGCCGGCAAAACACACGACCACGCGCTTGGTCTGCGGCGCCTTGATGGCGCCGCCCACGGCCAGCAGCGCCTGGCGCACGGCACGGGCCGCACCGTCGCCCGCGCCCAGCAGGATCAACCGGCGGGCGGCGGTGCCGGCGGCCTGGTAGAGCTGCAGGCTCTTGCCCGCCTTGGTGGCCAGATCTCCATTCTTGAGCGCCTGCGCAGCCAGGGTGGACAGCGCGTCCTTCCCGGGCTTGAACCCCTCGGGGATGAGCGCGATCAGCAGATCGCATTTTTCCGACGCGGCCGCAGTGAGTTCAAGGGTCTTGAGATCAAAGTTCATAATCGATGTTTTCCTTTTTCAGCGTGCTCTACAGGCTGCGAGCCAATGTTATTCGATTCATCCATCCGCAAGGAGCTGGCGCGCAGCTTCGGTGCGACGCTCGTGGTGCTGGTGACCGTGGTCATGACCATGATGCTGATCCGCACCCTCGGCCAGGCCTCCCGGGGCAGCGTCAGTCCATCCGATGTGATGCTGGTCATGGGCTTCACCGTCCTCGGGCAGCTGCCCACCATCCTGAGCCTGAGCCTCTTCATCGCCGTGGTCGGCACGCTGTCGCGCATGTACCGCGACAGCGAGATGGTCATCTGGTTCGCCAGCGGCCGCGGCCTCATCAGCCTGCTCAAGCCCCTGGTGCGGTTTGCCTGGCCGGTGATGGCGGTGGTCGCCGTTCTTTCGCTGCTGGTCTGGCCCTGGGCCAACTCGCAGATCCAGGAACTCAAGACCCGCTACGAGCAGCGCAGCGACATCGACCGCATCGCGCCGGGCGAATTCCAGGAATCCTCCAACGGCAGCCGCGTATTCTTCATCGACAAGGAAAGCGCGGACACGCAGACCGGCAACAACATCTTCATCGCTGCCACCGACGGCACGCGGGAGTCCGTGACATCGGCGCGCAGTGCGCGGCTGGAGACCCAGAACGGCGAGCGCATGGCCCTGCTGACGGACGGCCAGCGCCTGGAGACCACGCGCGACAAACCCGGCGTGAAGGTGAGCGAGTTCTCCGAATACGGCACCCGCATCGGCTCGGCGCCCTCGGGGTCGGCCGAAGAACTGTCTGTCAAGACCCGCGCCACGCATGAACTGGTGATGAACCCCCTGCCCGCCTTCCAGGCCGAACTGGGCTGGCGCATCGGCCTCGCGCTGGCGGCCCTGAACTTCGTGGTGCTGGGCCTGGCCGTGGCCAGCGTCAACCCGCGGGCCGCGCGCAGCACCAGCCTGGTGTTTGCGCTCTTTGCCTTCATCGTCTACTACAACCTCATGACCCTGGGGCAAAGCTGGGTCGGGGCCGGCAGGCTCGGCCTGGCCAGCTTCATGGTGCTGCTGCACGGCGGCATGCTGGTGGCGTCGCTGCTGGTGCTGGCCGCGCGCCACAACCAATGGACCATCCGCCGGCTCTGGCAGGCCGGCCCGAAGCCCCGGAGCGCCCCATGAAAACCATCCGCCGACTCATCCACCGCGAAGCCCTGCTGGCCGTCACCTTCGTGACCGCCGGGTTCCTGGCCCTGTTCTTCTTCTTTGACCTGGTGGACGAACTGCGCTGGGTAGGCAGGACGGGTGCCGAGGGCTACCAGCTGTCGCACGCCTTCCTGTTCGTGGTGCTCAGCATTCCCAGCCACCTGTACGAACTGCTGCCCATCACGGTGCTCATCGGCACCATCTTCGTGATGGCGCGCCTGGCGCAAAGCTCGGAGTTCACCATCATGCGCACGAGCGGCATGGGCCCGTGGCGGGCGCTGCGCACCCTGCTGACGCTGGGCGGCGTGTTCGTGCTGTTCACGTTCGCGGTGGGCGACTACATCGCGCCGCTGACCGACCGAGCGGCCCAGCTGGTGAAGGTGCGTTACCTGGGCCGCCTGACCACGGGGGCCACCGGTGCGTGGCTCAAGGAGCGCCAGGAAGACCACTCCTTCGCGGTGAACGTGCGCGCACTCACCCCGAACGGCGGCATGCTGGACGTGCGCATTTTTGAATTCGACGGCAAGGGCCGCCTGGCATCGCAAACACGTGCCGCCTCCGGGCAGTTCGGGCCCGATGGCGCCTGGGAGCTTGAAAAGGTGCAGCGCAGCAAGTTCGAGCAGCGCGGCACCGACGGGGCCCGGGTCGAGCACCTGGACACCCCCACGCTGCAGTGGCCCACGCGCATCAGTGCCGACATGGTCGCTGCCTCGCTGCTCAAGCCCGACCGCATGGCCACCATCGACCTGTTCCAGTACATCCGGCATCTGGACGCCAACGGACAGTCCGCCCAGCGCTACGAGATCGAGTTCTGGCGCAAGGTGTTCTACCCGCTCTCGTGCCTGGTGATGGTGGTGCTGGCCCTGCCTTTTGCCTACCTGCATTTCCGCTCGGGCGGCATTGCGGGCTATGTGTTCGGCGGGGTGATGGCGGGCATCAGCTTCTTCCTGCTCAACAACGTGTTCGGCTACGCAGGCAACCTGCAGAATTGGTCGCCGTGGCTGACCGCCGCCGCGCCCGGGCTGATCTACTCCGTGCTGTCCCTGGCCGCCTTCGGCTGGCTGGTGCTCAGGCGCTAGCTGGCCCCCTTGAAACACACCACCCTGCCATGAGCCTCAGCGCCATCATCCTGTTCGCCCACGGATCGCGCGACCCCCTGTGGCGCGCGCCCATGGAGGCCGTCGCCACCCGCATTGCCGCCGCCCACCCCGAGCGGCCCGTGGCCTGCGCGTACCTGGAGCTGTGCAGCCCCAGCTTGCCCGAGGCCGCTGCCCAGCTGGTAGCGCAGGGTGCCGCGCAGGTCACCGTAGTGCCGATGTTTCTGGGCACGGGCAAGCACGCGCGGGAAGACCTTCCGGTGCTGGTGCAGGCGCTGCGCAGCGCCCACCCCGTCACGCAATTCCATGTGCAGCAGGCCATCGGCGAAGACCCGCGCATGACCGCCCTGATGGCCGACATTGCCTGCGAGAGCCCCGCCGAGCGATAAATCCGGCAGGGTCGTCTGATTTCTTTAGATGGTTGCAGCATAATGATGCAACTCTTTAGGCGATATCAGATATGAATCTGCACCAATTCCGTTTTGTGCAAGAGGCCGCGCGGCGCAACCTCAACCTGACCGAGGCGGCCAAGGCCCTGCACACCTCCCAGCCCGGTGTCTCCAAGGCCATCATCGAGCTGGAAGAAGAATTGGGCGTGGACATCTTCGCGCGCCATGGCAAACGCCTCAAGCGCATCACCGAGCCGGGCCAGCACGTGCTCAAGAGCATCGAAGTCATCATGCGCGAGGTGGGCAACTTGAAGCGCATCGGCGAGCAGTTCAGCGCGCAGGACAGCGGCACGCTCAGCATCGCCACCACCCACACCCAGGCCCGCTACGTGCTGCCGGTGCCGGTGGCCCGCCTGCGCGAGGCCTACCCCAAGGTCAACATCAGCCTGCACCAGGCCACGCCGCACGAAGTGGCGCGCATGATCATCGACGAGGTGGCCGAGATCGGCATGGCCACCGAATCCCTGGCGGACTACCCAGAGCTGGTCACCCTGCCCTGCTACGAATGGCAGCACGTGCTGGTGGTGCCCACCGACCACCCGTTGGCGCAAAAGGAACGCATCGGCCTCGATGACCTGGCCCACGAAGCCCTGATCACCTACCACCCCTCCTTCACCGGCCGCGGCAAGATCGACCACGCCTTTGCCGCCCGCAAGCTGCAGCCGCGCATCGTGCTCGAAGCCATCGACTCGGACGTGATCAAGACCTATGTGCGCCTGGGCCTGGGCATCGGCATCGTGGCCGAGATGGCCATGCGCGACGACCCGCTGGGCGATCTGGTGGTGCGCCCCGTGGGCCACCTGTTCGGCCAGAGCGTGGCGCGCGTGGCCTTCAAGCGCGGCGCCTACCTGCGCAACTTCGTCTACAAGTTTGCCGAGCTGCTCAGCGACCGCCTGAGCCGCGAACTCATCGCCCGCGCGATGACCGGCCATGTCAACGACTACGAACTTTGAAACACCCCCTGAGCCGCTTCGCGGCTTCCCCCTCCAGGGGGACGCCGCCGGTGGCCTGGCAAAGCCAGTTCCAAGGCGTCCGCTGGCTTGGCCTGCTCCGCGGCCTTCGGGCCGACAAACGCCGCGCTGATTTCCCATGATTGACACCACGCGATGAGCACTCCGTCCTTCCCCAGCAAGTTGCCCAACGTGGGCACCACCATCTTCACCGTGATGTCGGCACTGGCCGCAGAGCACCAGGCCGTCAACCTGGGCCAGGGCTTTCCCGACTTTGAATGCGCCCCCGAGCTGGTGAACGCCGTCACGGCGGCCATGCAGGCCGGCCACAACCAGTACCCGCCCATGCCCGGCGTGCCGGTGCTGCGCGAAGCCGTGGCCCGCAAGATCGAAACGCTGCATGGCCGGGCCTACCACCCCAACACCGAGATCACCATCACGGCCGGCGCCACGCAGGCCATCATCACCGCCATCCTGGCCGTCGTGCACCCGGGCGACGAGGTCATCGTGCTCGACCCCTGCTACGACAGCTACGTGCCCAACATTGAACTGGCGGGCGGCAAGGCGGTGCGCGTGCCGCTCACGCCCGGCAGCTTCCGGCCCGACTTCGACAAGATCAGCGCGGCCATCACGCCCCGCACCCGCGCCATCCTCATCAACAGCCCGCACAACCCCAGCGCCACGATCTGGACGGCCGAGGAGATGCGCCAGCTCGAGGACCTGCTCGCTCCCACCGACATCCTGCTCATCAGCGACGAGGTGTACGAGCACATGGTGTTCGACGGCGCCGAGCACGAAAGCGCCGCGCGCTTTCCGGGCCTGGCGGCGCGCGCCTTCATCGTGTCGAGCTTTGGCAAGACCTTCCACGTCACCGGCTGGAAGGTCGGCACCGTGGCGGCCCCTGCAGCGCTGACGGCCGAATTCCGCAAGGTGCACCAGTTCAACGTGTTCACCGTGAACACGCCCATGCAGCACGGCCTGGCCGCCTACCTGCAGGACCCGGCGCCCTACCTGCAGCTGCCCGCGTTCTACCAGGCCAAGCGCGACCTGTTCCGCCAGGGCCTGGCGGATTCGCGCCTGAAGCTGCTGCCCAGCACCGGCAGCTACTTCCAGTGCGTGGACATCTCTGCCGTGAGCGACTTGAACGAATCGGACTTCTGCCAGTGGCTCACCCGCGAAGTGGGCGTGGCGGCGATTCCGTTGTCGGCGTTCTACGGCGACGGATTCGACCAGCGCGTGGTGCGGTTCTGCTTCGCCAAGAAGGACGAGACGCTGCGCGCCGCGCTGGAGCGGCTGCGCAAGCTGTGAGGGGCTGACCGTGGCTGCACTGAATTTTTCGGCCCCGCGCATCGTGGCGCCGACGCCGGCCAACAAGCTGTTGCCGTTTGAAAAGGCGCTGCTTGATGCCACGGCTGCCGCACTGCCCTCGGCGGACGCCCGCTTGCTGGCGCAGCAGGTGCTCTGCATCAACAACATCCGCCGCGTGTCGGACTGGAAGCAGATCGAGCTTTACAGCAAACGCTGGCTGTGGCACCGGTGGCCAGCGGGCGTGCTGTTTGTCCGCAAGGAAAAGTTTCGCCTGGCCTCCGTGTCGTGCCGGTTCGGCGTCAAAGACGCGCACATCGAGGTCTGGGCGGTGGATGGCCATGTGTCTGCGCTCAGCGCCTCCACGGGCCTGAGCGGCCTGTCCATCGCCGGGCCGCTGAGCATCCTGGCGGTAGATCCGGGCGTTTAGAAAACCCGAATCTCATAAAAAAGGGCTGTACCGCGCTCCCAATGGGCGCCAGCAGCTACTAAATAGATAGCAAACACCTGCACAGCCCCGCAGGTGCCGGCAGCGCCGGCCCTCTCACCGGCCAGTCTGCCTGGCCAGCCACACCCCCGCAGCCGCCAGCGCCATGCCCGCCAGCGCCCAGCCGCTGAGCGTCTCTCCAAACACGGCCCAGGCGATCAGCGCGGTCGTGGGCGGGGTCAGGTAGAACAGGCTGGCCACGTTCACCGCGCCGCCGCGGCGGATCAGCACATTCAGCAAACTGACGGCGCCCAGGGACAGCACCAGCACCAGCCAGCCCAGCGCGAACACGAACTCACCGCTCCATGTGATCGCCATGGTTTCAGTCGCATAGGCCAGCACCGCCATGGCAACGGCACACGGCAGGTACTGGATCACCGAGCCCGTGCGCAGGTCGAACGAGGGGCAGAACCGCTTCTGGTACAGCGTTCCCGCCGTGATGCCCAGCAGCGCCACCAGGGCGGGCAGCAGCATGCCCGCCAAGGCACCGGCAGGCACGGTCGCCACCTTGCCCGCCACCACCAGCGCCACGCCGCTGAACCCCAACCCCAGCCCAACCCACTGCGCGGGCCGCACCTTCTCGCCCAGCAAGGCGCCCGCGACCAGCGCGGTCAACAGAGGCTGCAAGCCCACCACCAGCGCCGTGATGCCCGACGGCAACCCGTGCCCGATGGCCATGAACACCCCGCCCAGGTACACGCCATGCACCAGCAGGCCCGACACTGCGATGTGCCCCCAGGCCCTGCCTGCCGGGGGCCAGGGCGCGCGCGCCAGGGCCACCACGGCCAGCATGAGCACGGTGACGATGGCAAAGCGCAGCCCCAGGAAGGTCAGCGGCTCGATGTAGGGCAAGCCCAGCTTGGCACCGATGAAGCCCGTGCTCCAGAGCGCGACAAACAACAACGGGGCGATTGAATCCAGCGGATTCGAGACGGGGGACTGGTGGGGTGTTGCCTGGGTCATGGGGGGCTGAAGATCAAGCGCCCGCCTGCAGCAGCCACACTGGATTTGGGAGGATGCCAAGGCAGCGGCAGTGCGGCAGAGGGCCCGCCAATCATCGCACCGTCTGCCGGCCACGGGGGCTGCGCCCGCATGCCCTGGTCGCAGACCCATTCACCAACCAGGCACAAGCAACTGCCATGGCAGCCATGATGAACCAGCCCCAAGCCCCCGCCGTGCCCACACCTGTGCGGGCTGCGCGGCAAAAAGGCGCAGGACTGGCGTCTGTTGGTGAGCGCGGCACAGACACAAACCAAGAAAACAGAAAAAGCGGCCTCCCGCGCATCCACAAAGCGCTATATGCTACTTATTTGATAGCAAATCAATCACACACTGCCGCGTCCCCACTGAAGAAAGAGCGGGTGTGAGCAGCCCCACCATCCGCCCACACCCTCCCTTTGCAATCGGGCCAATGTCGGGTGCCGACCCGCCAACGGACAACACGCGCTAGCCCGCAGCCACCGCCAGGCCCAGGGCGGGCTGGTGATCCAGGCCGCCCACCACGCGGCTGTTGCTGAAGCGCTGCTCCACCTGCCTGAGGAAATGGGTGAGCAGCAAGCGGTACAGGCCATCGCCCAAGGCTGCGTCCTCCACCCCCACATCGAGGTTCGGGTTGTCGTTGATCTCGATCACGTACACCCCGGACGCCGTGGCCTTCAGGTCCACGCCATAGAAACCATCGCCCACCAGGCGGGCAGAGCTGACAGCCGCCGCCAGCACCTGCGGGGGCACCTGGTCCAGCGGTATGGCCTGCACCCGGCCCTCGGTGTACTTGCCATTGGCCGTGTGTTGCAGGATCTGCCAGTGGCCGTCGCACATGAAGTACTTCGCTGCAAAGATGGCCTGGCCTGCCAGCACGCCGATGCGCCAGTCGAAGTCGGTGTACATGAACTCCTGCACGAGGATGATTTCCGACTCCTTGAGCATGTCCCGGGCGATGCCATGCAGCTGTTCAAAGTTCTCCGCCTTTTTCACACTGCGGCTGAACGCACCGTCCGGCACCTTCACCACCACCGGGTAGGCCAGCCGGTGCTGCATGTCGGCCAGCGTGCGGCGGCTGACCATGTGCGTGAGCGGGGTGGCAATGGCATGCTCGCGCAGCAACTCCGCCAGAAAAGCCTTGTTGGTGCAGCGCAGGATGGACGCGGGGTCGTCGATGACCGGCATGCCTTCCGCCATGGCTTTGCGCGCGAACTGGAAGGTGTGGTGGGTCACGGCCGTGGTCTCGCGGATGAAGAGTGCGTCAAACTGGGTCAGCCGCGCCAGGTCCTTTTTTTCGATCAGTTCCACGGCAATGCCCATCTCCTGCCCCACATCGACCAGCTTGCGCAGGGTCTTGAGGTTGGACGGCGGGAGACGATCGTGCGGGTCGTGCAGCACCGCCAGGTCCATGCGCGGCTGGGGCATCGCGATCATGGGGCGCCAGCTACGCCGTGTGTACTGGAGCAGGGCTTGCACGAAGACCTCGTCGCGCGCGGCATCGACATCGCGCAGGTCCAGCGCCTGCAGGCCACCGATCTGCCAATGGGCCGACTGCTCCTGCCTCTCCAGCGTGACCTCCATCAGCGGGCAACGGAACAGCTCGAAGCTTTTGCGAGCCAGCGCAGCAAGTGCCGGGTCGTCCATGATCCCGAAGAAGACATGCAGCGTCAGCGTGTTCACCGAGCGCGGTATCTCCTTGAGCGGGCCAATCAGCCGGTTCAGCTGCGCCAGCGCCGACGGCTCGAGGCGTTTGCGCTGCAGGCTCAGGATGGTGTCCACACTGGGCGTTACGCGGTCACCACGCGCCTCGGCCAGCAGCGAGCAGTAGTAGCCCATGCTGAGGTAGCCGTAGCTCCTGCACAGGTTGGTGACCTTGCGCACGCGCCCACGGTGCAGCGGCTGCTCTGCAACGAATTGCTCTGCCGTGATGACCTTGATGTCGGGCTGGCTCCATCGAAAGTCGGCCAGTTTTTCCACCACGATGACATGTTCTGAGGACAATTTATTTCTTTCCAGAAAGGATGACGGCCGCA
The DNA here is from genome assembly GCF_001424425.1 of Acidovorax sp. Leaf191. GTDB lineage: Bacteria > Pseudomonadota > Gammaproteobacteria > Burkholderiales > Burkholderiaceae_C > Acidovorax. Next base: position 11,463 of record NZ_LMPT01000007.1, on the reverse strand, counting down.
GTGCGCCCACGGCGCCCATACCTTGCGACTTTCTTGAATTCACTCCAACTGATGGACACACCGCCGTCCGGGTCACCGGAACGTGCCATGGGGTCCAGCAGGCGAAACACCGCACCGTCGAAACCGGTGATGACCACCCAGTGCGGCGTCTTCTGCCGGTGCAGGCGCCACAAGCTGATGAGCACAATGGGCAGGCGCCCCGCCCGCAGCTGCTCGATCACGCTGTCGGGCGACACGGGCCGCGCATGGATCGGCACCTGGCGCGCCTCCAGTGCCGCCCTGAAGTCGTTCTCCACCAACTGGATCACGTCCTTCTTGCGGGGGTCGCGCACGCTGTCCATGAACAGCGATGCACCGGCAGCCGCATACACCGACACCTCAAAGCCGTGGGCCAGCGCGGCATGCGCCAACCCGAAAGGCCCACACCCGCCATGGCCTGCGGCCATGAACACCGTGGTGGCCTCGCGCCACAGGCGGATCTCGGCCGCCTGGTTCACCGGCATGGCCGGGTCCATGGCAGACATCGCCATCAGCAGCGCACAGGGGCCGCAGGTGAAGTCCAGCGTCTGCGCGTAGTGGCGCACCTGGTACGACTCCGCCGCCTGGGCCAATGCGCCATCGAACAGGTCCTTCTGAAAGCACAGGGCCTGTTCGCCATCCTCGTAGTAAGCGGTTTTGCAGCCGGTGTGCACAAAGCCGTGGCGCGCGAACAGACGGTGCGCCGACAGGTTGCCAGCCCTGCTCTCCAGCCGCAGCACCGCACAGCCCGCATCACGCGCATCGCGGATCGCCGCAGCCAGCAGCCCACTGGCCACGCCCGCGCGCCGCTCGGACGGTGCCACCGCTATGGAGTACAGGCGTGCCACGGAAGATCCTTCGCGGCGCAATACCACGCAGGCCCCACCCAATGTCTGTCCGGATCGGACCACCAGCACGCGGGCCGAGGGGCTCAACAACAGACGCCCCCAGCTCCTGCGCGAAATCCTGTCGCTGGAGAACGCGGCGTTTTCCAGCTGCTCCAGTGCGGGTAAATCTGCAGGGCCCGCCGTTGCGACGCCCCGCTCATCCGTCGATGGTGGTCGCTTCACGGGCAGTCCCCACGGGGCCGGTGCGCCTTGCGGTCAGACAGCTTCAATGCCATCCACCCCACCCCGATCGGAACCACGAGCACCATCACGGCCAACAACAATGCGATCCAATCAACCATGGCGCAGCAGCTCCTGGCGCATGCCGCACAGGGCGCTGCGCACAAAGCCAGCCTCAATGATTGGGCACCGCTGCGCGCTGCAATGGTTCAGTGGCATGAAAGTGCCCCCGCGCAAGACCCGCTGGCCGCGCAGCCAATCTCGAGCTGCGGCAGGCCAGAGGCCAGGCAACGCTTGGCACTCTCCAGGTCGCGCCGCAGGATGTACAAAGTGCCCTTGGCCGTGTGGCGGGGCACGTCGAGCGCCAGGCTGTATCCGCGCAGCTGCTGCCCGAGCACGGCCTGCAGCCTCGCGCGCAGGCTCTGCCCATCGGCATACGGCGTGGTGAACGGAACCAGCACCAACCCTGTGGGATCGCCATCACTCTCCCCCAGAGGCAACAGGTAAACCCGGTGCAAGCCCATACTGGGGCAACTCTTCATCAGCATGTTTTCACCACACGGAGCCCCCGGCAGGGGCACTTGTGGCCGGTGTTGAACATGCTGTCAGTCTAGGAAATCCGGCGTAAATCGTTCGTAAAAAATGCGGGGGCGGACATCAAATCGCTGTCAATCCAGCGGGGCTCCCCACGCATGTGCGCGGGTGCGCAGGGCTGGCGCCAGCCCTACACCGCCAGGCGGTATCCCACCCCCGACTCGGTGAGCAGATGGCGGGGCTGGGCGGGGTCGGCCTCCAGCTTTTGGCGCAGGTGCCCCATGTAGATGCGCAGGTAGTGGCTCTGGTCCGACCGCATGGGCCCCCACACCTCGCGCAGCAGCTGCTTTTGGGTGATGACCCGTCCCGCATTCGCCACCAGCACCATGAGCATGCGGTACTCGGTGGGGGTCAGGTGCACCTCCACACCCGCCTTGCGCACCAGGCGCGCACTGCGGTCCACCTCGACATCGCCGAAATGGAACACGGGCTCCGCCGCCTCCTGCACCAGCCCGTTGCCGGTGGCGGCGCGGGGCCTGCGCAGGTTGGCCCGCACCCGCGCCAGCAACTCGCCGGTGCCAAAGGGTTTGGTGAGGTAGTCGTCAGCACCCGCGTCGAGTGCCGCGATCTTGTCGGTCTCATCGGTGCGTGCGGACAACACGATGATGGGCACGGCGGACCAGCCCCGCACATCGCGGATCAGCTCCACCCCATCGCCATCGGGCAGCCCCAGGTCCAGCACCAGCAGGTCGGGGTGGCGGGTGCCTGCGGCAGAAAGGCCCTCGCGCAGGGTTCCCGCCTCGTGCACCTGCCAGCCCTCGGCCTCCAGCGCGCTGCGCACAAAGCGCCGGATCTGCGGCTCGTCCTCGATCACCAAAACGGTACGTATCTGCATTGTTTTCTCAAGGGGCAGAAACGCCCCGCTCCATCTCGCTCAAACCGGGGTCGGGCGGCGGCTCGCGCCGCGCCAGGGTCACCGTGAATTCTGCCCCGCCCCCTTCCCCACTGGCGGCAGAGATCGCACCGCCATGCGCTTGCACGACGGCCTTGCAGATCGCCAGCCCCAGACCCACGCCCGGGGTGGCGGATTCCGCCTGGCCCCGGGTGAATTTTTCAAACAAAGTGTGCTCTTTGCCACGCACCGAGGCGGGCAGGCCCGGGCCATGGTCCCGCACCTTCAGCACCAGCATGTTGTCGGTGGTGGATGCTTTCACCACCACCGGTCCCGCGCCGTATTTGGCCGCATTCTCCAGAAGGTTGACCAGCACGCGCTCGATGAGCACGGGGTCGAACTCCACCAGCGGCAGGTCGGCGGGCACCTCGGTGCGCACAGGCATGTCGCCCAGCGCTGGTCGGGCGGCCCGGATGGCAGAGCCGACCACCTCTTCCACCGACTGCCAGTCCCGCCGCAGATGGACGCTCTGCCCCGACACATCGCTCTCCAGGCGCGCCATGTCCAGCAGGTTGCTGACCAGCGCATTGAGCTGGTGCGCCTGGCGCACGATGGCCTTGGCCACGGTGCCTGTCTCTTGCGGCGGAGCGACCTGCAACGATTCGGCGAGCGTGATCAGGGCCGTGAGGGGGGTGCGCACATCGTGCGATACCGCGCCCAGCAAGGCATTGCGCAGGCGTTCAGACTCCATGTCCACCACGGCCTGCTGCGCAATGTCCACGTAGTGCACCCGCTCCAGGGCAATGGCGATCTGCCGGGCCAGGGTGTCGAGCTGTTGGGCCTGCTCGGGGATCAGCAGCCAGCGGGGCTGCGCAGGCTCCAGCGCCAGCACACCACGCACGCGCATGGGGGCCTTCAGCGGCTCATAGCGCCAGGCCTGCGCGGCCAGGGTGTTGGTGGCCAGGCCCGCGCTCTGCCCCTGGCGCAGCGTCCAGTCCGCCACGCTTTTGTCAAAGCCCGGCGGCACATCGTCGGGGTATTCAAGACGGTCCGACGCGTCCAGCGCCACCACCACGGCGCGGCCCCCGAAGTGCCCCTGCACGGCCGCCGCGCCGATCTCGATGACCTGGCTGGTCTCCAGCGCCGCTGACAGCTCGCGCGTCAACTCAAACAGCGACTGGGCCCGCCGCTCCCGGCTGATCGACACCCCGGCGGCAAACCGCAACCCGGCCGTGAGCTGCCCCACCAGCAGCCCCACACCCAGCATCACCGCAAAAGTGACGACGTACTGCACATCGCTCACCGCGAACGACAGGCGCGGCGAGACGAAGAAGAAGTCGAACGCCAACACATTCAGCAACGCTGCCATCGCTGCGGGCACGCGCCCAAAACGCATGGCCACTGCGACAACCCCCACCAGGTAGAGCATCACGATGTTGGTGAGCTCCAGCAAACCATGCAGCGGTGTCGCCAGCACCGTGACGGCAATGCTGGCGCCCAGCGCCCACAAAAACCCTTGCCAGCGATAACGCCCTGCGCCGGGCTCGCCCGCATCCCCGTCATCATCCAGGCCGATGTTGCGGTCCCACAGCGCCCGAGGCAGGCGCCGCGAGCTACCCGCATGCGCTGCCTCGACGATGTCGAGCGAAGGCGCCCGTTCGGCCAACTCGCGCGCAACACCCTTGGAAGTGAAAAGTTTGCGCCAGCCCGCCCGCGCGGCGGGGCGCCCCAGCACCAGGGTGGCGCAGTTCAGATGCAGCGCCTGCGCCGCCAGGGCCGGCGCCACGCGGTCGCCCGTGAGCACGGCCGTCTCGGCACCCAGCTCCTGCGCCAGTTGCAGCACGGCCAGAATCCTGTCGCGCTGGGCTGCGCCCAGGCGCTGCAGCCTTGGCGTCTCCACATAGGCGGCATGCCACTTCACATTGAGCTGCCCCGCCAGGCGGGCGGCTGTGCGCACTGTCTGCGCCGCGTCTTCGTGGGGCCCGACACAGGCCAGGATGCTGCCCGAGGTGTTCCAGGCACTGCCCACGCGGCTGCCGGAAGCGCCCGACTGCTCCACCCGCCAGCCCAGCACATCGTCTTCCACGTGCTCCGCCGTGCGCCGCAGCGCAATCTCCCGCAGGGCGATCAGGTTCCCCTTGCGGAAAAAGCTCTGCGCCGCACGTTCGGCCTGCTGGGGCACGTAGACCTTGCCAGCGCCCAGGCGGGCGATCAGCTCGTCGGGCGTGGCATCGACCAGCACAACTTCGTCGGCGTTGTCCAGAACGGTGTCGGGCACCGTTTCGTGCACACGCACACCGGTGATGGCCCCCACCGTGCCGTTCAGGCTCTCCAGATGCTGCACATTGAGTGCCGTCCACACGTCGATGCCGGCAGCCAGCAGCTCCTGCACATCCTGCCAGCGCTTGGCGTGGCGGGAACCCTGCACGTTGGAATGCGCGAGTTCATCCACCAGCAAGATGGCAGGCTTGCGGGCCAGGGCCGCATCCAGATCGAACTCGGAAAGCGTCCTGCCCCGGTACTCCACCTGCTTCAGGGGCAGCGACTCCAGCCCCTCCAGCAACGCAGCGGTTTCCGCGCGACCATGGGTTTCCACCACGCCGATGAGGATGTCGCGCCCCGCGCGCCGCTCGCGCTGCGCGGCACTGAGCATGGCCCAGGTCTTGCCGACCCCGGCATTGGCACCGAAGTAGATGCGCAGCCTGCTCCGCTGGGTCTGCTCTTCCTGGGCGCGCAGTTGCGCAATCAAAGCATCGGGGTCGGGGCGCTGGATGTCAGTCATGCATCAACAAGTATCGGTGCCAAAAGTCAGAGCATGTCACGCATGTCAGCGCAAGCCGTCGAGCGCCAGGTTCAGCGCCAGCACGTTCACCCGGGGTTCGCCCAGCAGCCCCCACAGCGGCTGCTCCGCGTGCTTGCCAATCACGGCATTCACGCTGGCCACCGGCAGGCTGCGGGCCCGCGCCACGCGCCCTGCCTGGTACTGCGCCGCAGCCAGGCTGATGTGGGGGTCCAGGCCACTGGCCGAGGCCGTGACCAGATCCACCGGCACGGGGGCCGTGTTGCCAGGGTCGGCCGCGCGCAGGGCTTGTACGCGCGCCTTCACGGCATCGGTCAGCGCCGGATTGAGCGGCCCCTGATTGGAACCGCTGGACGCCGCCGCGTTGTACGGCATGGGTGCCGTGGCCGATGGGCGGCCCCAGAAATGCCCGGGGTCTGAAAAGTTCTGACCGATCAGCGACGAACCGACGGTCTGGCCATTGCGCTGCACCAGGCTGCCCGCTGCCTGCTGGGGAAATACCGCCTGGGCGGCGCCCGTCACCGCCAGCGGATAGAGCAGCCCGGTCAGCACGCTCAACAAGGCAAACAGCACCAGCGCGGGGCGAAGAATGTTTTTCATCAGAATCTCCTCAGATCAGCCCGACGGCCACCAGTATCCAGTCAATCAGCTTGATGCCCACAAACGGCACCAAGAGCCCGCCCAGCCCATAGATGGCCAGGTTGCGACGCAGCAGCGCCGCCGCACCCACCGGGCGGTAGCGCACGCCGCGCAAGGCCAGGGGAATCAGGAACACGATCACCAGCGCATTGAAGATCACGGCCGACAGGATGGCGGACGACGGACTTGCCAGCTGCATGACGTTGAGCGCGGACAGCTGCGGGTAGGTGGACACGAAGATGGCCGGCACGATGGCGAAGTATTTCGCCACATCGTTCGCGATGGAAAAGGTGGTGAGCGAGCCGCGTGTCATCAAGAGCGCCTTGCCGGTCTCCACCACTTCCAGCAGCTTGGTGGGGTTGGAGTCCAGGTCCACCATGTTGCCCGCCTCCTTGGCGGCCTGCGTGCCGCTGCCCATGGCCACGGCCACGTCGGCCTGGGCCAGCGCGGGGGCGTCGTTGGTGCCGTCGCCGGTCATGGCGACCAGGCGGCCTTCGGCCTGGTACTTGCGGATCAGCTCCAGCTTGTCTTCGGGCGTGGCTTCGGCCAGGAAGTCGTCCACCCCCGCCTCGGCCGCGATGGCCGCTGCCGTGAGCTTGTTGTCGCCGGTGATCATCACGGTCTTGATGCCCATGCGGCGCAGCTCGATGAAGCGCTCCTTGATGCCCGCCTTGACGATGTCCTTGAGCTCGACGATGCCCAGCACATGGCTGCCCTCGGCCACCGCCAGGGGCGTGCTGCCGCGCAGGGCCACCTGGTCGGCAGCGCTCATGACATCCTGGGGCATCTTGCCGCCCAGGGCTTCCACATGCTTGGCCAGTGCCAGCACGGCCCCCTTGCGCAGCATGGTGAGAGCAGATTCCGGCTGCCCCTCGGCTGCGGGCAGGTCCACACCGCTCATGCGGGTCTGGGCTGTGAAGGGCACCAGCGTGACGCCCTGCGGGTTCTGTCCATCCACGCCGGCGCGGCGGGCCAGCTCCACAATGCTGCGGCCTTCCGGCGTTTCATCTGCCAGCGACGCCAGCAAGGCGGCGCGCGCAAGGCGCTCTTTGGACACACCCGGCGCAGGCAGAAATGCGCTGGCCTGGCGGTTGCCGTGGGTGATGGTGCCGGTCTTGTCCAGCAGCAGCACGTCCACGTCGCCTGCGGCCTCCACGGCCCGGCCCGAGGTGGCGATCACATTGGCCTGCATCATGCGGCTCATGCCAGCCACCCCCACGGCGGACAGCAGGCCGCCAATGGTGGTGGGGATCAGGCACACCAGCAGGGCCACCAGCGCGGTCAGCGAAACCACAGTGCCCGCGCCCGACGCCTGCACGCTGAAGATCGAAAACGGCAGCAGGGTCACGGTAACGACCAGGAACACGATGGTCAGCGCCACCAGCAAAATGGTGAGCGCGATCTCGTTGGGCGTCTTCTGGCGCTTGGCGGCTTCCACCATGCCGATCATCCGGTCGAGGAACGACTCGCCCGGGTTCACCGCCACGCGCACCACCAGCCAGTCGGACAGCACCCGGGTGCCGCCGGTCACGGCAGAAAAATCGCCACCGGACTCACGCACCACGGGGGCCGATTCTCCGGTGATGGCGCTCTCGTCCACCGAGGCCACGCCCTCGATCACCTCGCCGTCCAGCGGGATCACATCGCCAGCCTCCACCAGCACCACATCGCCCCGGCGCAGGTTGGTGGCCAGCTCGGGCAAGAACGCAGCACCGTGCACAGGCTCCTTGAGCTTCTTGGCCCAGGTTTCCTTGCGCAGCCCACGCAGCGAGGCGGCTTGCGCCTTGCTGCGCCCTTCCGCCAGCGCTTCGGCAAAATTGGCAAACAGCACGGTGAACCACAGCCAGACCGTGATGGCCAGCACAAACGCCGGGCGCATGCTCGCATCCTCAGGCGCATTGAGTGCATGCAGCCACAGCAGCGTGGTGAAGATGCTGCCGATGTACACGATGAACATCACCGGGTTGCGCCACTGCACCAACGGACTGAGCTTGGCCAGCGCGCCCCAGAGCGCGGTCTTGATCAACGCTGCATCCAGCAGCGAAACGGAAGAAGTTTTTTTCTTGGTCATTGCCATACCTCACTGAACCCGGAGCATCAGGTGCTCCACCATCGGACCCAGGGCCAGGGAGGGCACGTAATTGAGAAGACCCACCAGCAGCACGGTGCCGATCAGCAGCGTGACAAACAAGGGACCGTGTGTGGGCATGGTGCCCGCCGTGACTGGCAAGCGCTTCTTGGCCGCCAGCGAACCCGCAATGGCCAGCACCGGCACGATCACGCCGAAACGGCCCAGCCACATCGCCAGCCCCAGCAGCACGTTGTAGAACGGCGTGTTGGCCGACAGGCCCGCAAAGGCGCTGCCGTTGTTGTTGGCGGCAGACGTCAGCGCATACAGAATTTCAGAGAACCCATGCGCGCCCGGGTTGGCGATGCCCGCCCTGCCCGCGTCCGTGGCCACGGCAATCGCCGTGCCCACCAGCACCAGAATGGGCGTGACCAGGATGGCCGCCGAGGTGAGCTTCATCTCACGCACCTCGATCTTCTTGCCCAGGTACTCCGGTGTGCGGCCAATCATGAGGCCCGCCATGAAGACGGCGAGGATGGCAAACACCAGCATGCCGTAGAGGCCCGTGCCCACACCACCAAACACCACTTCGCCCAGCTGCATCAGCACCAGCGGCACCATGCCGCCCAGGGGCGTGAAGGAGTCGTGCATGGCGTTCACGGCACCGCATGAGGCGGCAGTGGTCACGGCAGCGAACAGTGCCGACGCATTGATGCCGAACCGCACCTCCTTGCCTTCCATGTTGCCGCCCGCTTGCAGGGCGCTGGCGGTTTGCTCCACGCCCAGCCCCACCCATTGCGGATTGCCGACTTTCTCGGCGGAAACCACAGCGATCACAGCCACCACGAACATCACCGTCATGGCCGCCAGGATCGCAAACCCCTGGCGCTGGTCGCCCACAACGCGGCCAAACGCAAAACACAGCGCGGCGGGAATCAGGAAAATCGCCAGCATCTGCACGAAGTTGGTCAGTGCCGTCGGGTTCTCATAGGGATGGGCGGAATTGGCATTGAAAAAGCCACCGCCGTTGGTGCCCAGCATCTTGATGGCTTCCTGCGATGCCACCGGGCCCATGGCCAGGGTCTGGGTGTTGCTTGTCCTGGCTTCCATCACCGGTGCGCCATCGCCGCCCACCACCGGCTGGCCCGATGCGTCGAGCTTGGGCACTTCATAGGCCGTTGTCTCCAGCGTCGCCACATCCTTGTAGGCGTCAAAGTTCTGGATCACGCCCTGCCCGACCAGCACGATGGAAATCACGAACGCGATGGGCATCAGCACCCAGGCCGTGATGCGCGTGACATCGGCCCAGAAGTTGCCCACAAAGCCCTGGCCATCGGTGCTGCGCGCTGCAAAACCGCGCGCCAGCGCAAACGCCACGGCGATGCCGGTGGCCGCCGAGAAGAAGTTCTGCACCGACAGGCCCAGCATCTGCGTGAGGTAGCTCATGGTGGACTCGCCGCCATAGCCCTGCCAGTTGGTGTTGGAGACAAAGCTGATGGCGGTGTTGAACGAAGAATCGCCCGACACTGCGGCCATGCCCTGCGGATTGAGCGGCAGCAGGTGCTGCAAACGCTGCAGGCCATACACCGCAAAAGCGCCGATGGCATTGAAAGCCAGCAGCGCCAGCGCATAGTTGCGCCAGTGCATCATCTGATGCGGTGCGACCCCGGCCAGTTGGTACAAAGGCTTTTCGATGGCATGCATCCACCTTGGCAGGCGGCCATCACAGACTGCAGCCAGCCATTTGCCGAGCGGCCACGCCAGCACGCCCAGCACGATCAGGAAGAGCCCCAGCAGGCTCCAGGCAGAGGTATCCATCTCAGAACTCCTCCGCGCAGATCAGCGCAAAGACCAGGTAGGCCAGCAGCACCAAGGCCACGATGGCGCCAAAGCCGTAGAGCATTTCCATGCCGATCATGAACGCTCCCCCTTGGCCGGACCGAACTTGCCCAGCAAAACCACGGCCTCAGCCATGACCACCCACAACGCCGCCAGCGCGGCAATCCATAACACGTCCATCGACAACTCCTGCATCAAAACGTATGTTTGATTCTCAGAAGGTGGCCGTAAAAAGTGTGCACAGGTTATGGAGCGCGCCGTAAAAATGGCGTAAAAATGCCTGCCCGGTCGGCAGATCGCAGACGGGTCTACAACCAGCCTGCCTTGCGAAAGCGGTAGTACAGATAGCCACAGGTGCTGGCGATGAGCGCGAGCGCAGCCGCGTAGCCATAGCGCCATTTCAGCTCGGGCATGCTGTCAAAGTTCATGCCCCAGATGCCCGCAAACGCCGTGCACACGGCAAACAGGCTGGCCCAAGCGGCCAGGCGCTTGACGACCTCTCCGTCCTCGATGGTGACCATGGAGAGGTTGACGTGGATGGCGGTGCCGATCGTGTCGCGAATGGAATCTATGGAGGTGTTGATCCGGCTCAGGTGGTCCACCACGTCACGAAAGTACTCCTGCGAGCCCATGCAGATCTGCGGAACACGCCCGCCATGCAGCTTGGCCGCCCCTTCCAGCAACGGGGCCACCGCATGCTTGAGCACCGTGAGGCGCTGTTTGAGTTCGTACAGCCGCCGGATGCTGGCTCGCGCAGCGCCCTGCGTAAAGATCTGCTGCTCGATGGTTTCCAGCTCCACCTCCAGCGCATCGATGACCGGGAAATAGCGGTCCACCACCGCATCCATGAGTGCGTACAGCACGAAGCCCGGCCCATTGCGCAACAGCTCGGGTTCCTGCTCGCAGCGCGCACGCACATCCAAAAATCCACGTTGACTGCGGTTGCGCACCGACACCACATAGTTCTTGCCGACAAAGACATTGAGCTCACCAGGCCGTGACACCGGATCGGCAGCACCGCTGGATTCGAGCAAGTGCAGCACCACGAAGAGAGAGGAAGCGTACTCCTCGACCTTGGGCCGCTGATGACCATGCCGGGCATCTTCTACCGCCAGTGGGTGCAGGCCGAACTCGGCCTGCAGTTCATCCAGCTCCTGCGGGGTCGCATCCTGCAGTGCCACCCACACGAAACACCCTGGCAGCGAAACGTGCTCGCTGATCTCGCTGACAGGGATGTCGGCCAGCTTGGTGCCGTCCTCGTACACAACACAATTGATCAACACCGCAGCACCCCTTGCAACACTGAAATGGAAGATGCAAGCAATCTTGCCATTGCCACAACGCCCCAGATCCACGGGCTTGCGCAACATTTACGGCGTGGGCTGCAAATTTTGCGAACTTTATACGCGGGCTTTTCTACGCTTGCGCTCTTGTCTTTTTCTCCACAATTGTTGCCATGAATCCCGCCTCTCACAAAGTACTCGCCGTCGCCCTGCTGGCCGCGCTCCCCATGCTGGCCAGCGCCCAGCTCACCGGCAACGTCAGCCTGACCACCAACTACAAGTTCCGTGGCCAGGACCAGGACGCCTCCAAGGCCAAGGCCGTC
>NZ_LMPT01000006.1 GCF_001424425.1 Acidovorax sp. Leaf191 | reverse complement strand
GCAAAGCCTGGTGAACACCGTGAGCACGGTGCGCGGCAGCGCAGAAGGCGTGGCGTCGGCCAGCTCGCAGATCGCCTCGGGCAACAACGACCTGTCGGCGCGCACCGAGCAGCAGGCGTCGGCACTGGAAGAAACCGCAGCGTCGATGGAAGAGCTGGGCTCCACCGTGCGCCAGAACGCAGACAACGCGCGCCAGGCCAACCAGCTGGCGATGAGTGCATCCACCGTGGCCGTGCAGGGCGGGGACGTGGTGGCCGAAGTGGTGGAGACCATGAAAGGCATCAACGACAGCAGCAAGAAGATCGCGGACATCATCAGCGTGATCGACGGCATCGCCTTCCAGACCAACATCCTGGCGCTGAACGCGGCGGTGGAAGCAGCCCGGGCCGGAGAGCAGGGCCGGGGCTTTGCGGTGGTGGCCGGTGAAGTGCGCAGCCTGGCCGGGCGCAGCGCCGAAGCCGCCAAGGAAATCAAGGCCCTGATCACCGCCAGCGTGGAGCGCGTGGAACAAGGCACGGCCCTGGTGGACAAGGCGGGGGCCACGATGACCGAAGTGGTCAGCTCCATCCGCCGGGTGACGGACATCATGGGAGAGATCAGCGCGGCCAGCAGCGAGCAAAGCGCGGGCGTGGGCCAGGTGGGCGAAGCCGTCACGCAGATGGACCAGGCCACGCAGCAGAACGCGGCGCTGGTGGAAGAGATGGCGGCCGCGGCGAGCGCTTTGAACGCGCAGGCGGGCGACCTGGTGAACGCGGTGGCGGTGTTCAAGCTGGAGGCGGGGGGGCAGCAGCGCAGCGCGGCCCCGCCATCGACATCGTCATCGACACCACCAGCGCGCCATTACACCGCTGCGNTGGCGGTGTTCAAGCTGGAGGCGGGGGGGCAGCAGCGCAGCGCGGCCCCGCCATCGACATCGTCATCGACACCACCAGCGCGCCATTACACCGCTGCGCCCGCCGCTGCGCGCAAGGCCCTGTCGACCCCGGCACCCCACCTGGCTGCACGCAGCGCCAGCACGTCAGCCAAGCCCGCAGGCGCCGCATCTGGGCGCAAGGCAGCTGCAGCCAGCCTGCCGGCGCCCCGGCAGGCCGTCAAACCAGCGGCCACACCTGCGGCAGCGCCGGCCAAGGCCGCTGCGTCTGCCAGGGCGCCCGCCCCGGCAGCGGGTGGAGACGATGACTGGGAAAGCTTCTGACGACACGCATCCCACGAGGTTAAGGTTAAAAAACGGCGCTACCGCTCGCTGGATAGGCGGTAGCAGCTATTCAATTGATAGCATCGCAAGGTGCCCACTCAGACGTCTGAGTGGGCACCTTGCGCCTGCGTGAAGCGGCCTGGCTTGCCGGGCCAGCATTTTGCCCGCCGCCCTGGCATGCCCAGCCAAGGCCCTCAGGCCCACGCCGCGCGTACGTTCCGCCCGCCATGGCTGGATGATTTATCGCGCGCAAATGTACGCAAACGTAACGGAACGCGCTATGCTCGAAGGGTAGTTCCGCCCCCATCTCTCTCGGCTGAGGCCGCGGCTGCGGTCCTTGGATGCGCTGGTCTGTTGCCGGGAGTTCTTTCATGGCTCATGGCGTTGGCTCTGCAAGTGCGCCCGGCTTTGCGGGCCGTGCTGCCGGCAGCCCTCCTGGCGCGCATCGTGCATGTCCTCTTGTGCCCCCTTCCACGTCGATGTTCCCCGGGTGTTCGCCACCGGGGCGCAGACCGGTGTGGTCGTGGCGCATGCCGTTGCCGCCCTTCCTTGTTTCTTTTTTTCTTTCTATTTGGTCATTACTCCAGGAGCACTGCCATGAGCCAGTTCAAGATATCCACGCGCCTAGCCGGCCTGCTCACGGCCCTGTGCCTGCTCGTTTTGCTGGTGGGCGCGGCGGGGTTGTTTGGCATGGGGCAATCGAATGCCGGACTCAAGTCCGTCTACGACGACCGGGTGGTGCCCCTCAAGCAGATCAAGGTGGTGGCAGACATGTATGCCGTCAACGTGGTCGATGCCGCGCACAAGGTGCGTGACGGGGCCATGACGCCCGCCCAGGGCCTGCAGTCGGTGGCCGATGCACGCAAGGCCATCGAGTCCAACTGGAAGGCCTACCTGGCAACCCAGCTCGTGCCCGAGGAAACGAAGCTCGTCGAGCGCTTCAAGCCCTTGCAGGTCAAAGCCGAGGCGGCGGCCGATGCGCTCAACGGGCATTTCAGGTCGGCCGACATGGCCGCGCTCACCGCGTTCGCCGCCAAGGAGATGTACCCCGCCATCGACCCGCTGCAGGACGTGCTGGGCCAGCTGATGCAGGTGCAGCTCGACCGCGCCAAGGCCGAGTACGACCGGGCCGACGCGAGTTTTCAGACCATCCGCGCGACGGCCCTTACCGCCGTGGTGCTGGGCATTGCGCTGGCGGTGCTGATGGGCGGGGCGATGATCCGGCAGATCTCGCGGTCGCTGGACAACGCGGTGCAGATCACGGATTCGGTCGCGCAGGGTGACCTCACGGTGCCGATCCATGCGCGTGGCAAGGACGAGATCGCGCAACTGCTGGGCGGCCTGACGGCCATGCGCGACAACCTGGCGCACGTGGTATCCGGCGTGCGCGGCAATGCGCAGGGCGTGGCCTCGGCCAGCGCAGAGATCGCCTCGGGCAACAACGACCTGTCCATCCGCACCGAACAGCAGGCCAGCGCGCTGCAGGAGACGGCAGCGTCGATGGAAGAGCTCAGCTCCACCGTCAAGCAGAACGCCGACAACGCGCGCCAGGCGAACCAGCTGGCCATGAGCGCATCGACCGTGGCAGGGCAGGGGGGCGAGGTCGTGGCCGAAGTGGTGGAGACCATGAAGGGCATCAACGACAGCAGCAAGAAGATCGCGGACATCATCAGCGTGATCGACGGTATCGCCTTCCAGACCAACATCCTGGCGCTGAACGCGGCGGTGGAAGCGGCCCGCGCCGGAGAGCAGGGCCGGGGCTTTGCGGTGGTGGCCGGTGAAGTGCGCAGCCTGGCTGGCCGCAGCGCCGAAGCCGCCAAGGAGATCAAGGCCCTGATCACCGCCAGCGTCGAGCGCGTGGAGCAAGGCTCCGTGCTGGTGGACAAAGCCGGCGTGACGATGACCGAGGTCGTGTCGTCCATCCGCCGCGTGACCGACATCATGGGCGAGATCAGCGCCGCCAGCAGCGAGCAGAGCACGGGCGTGTCGCAAGTCGGCGAGGCCGTCACGCAGATGGACCAGGTCACGCAGCAAAACGCCGCCCTGGTGGAAGAAATGGCCGCTGCAGCCAGCAGCCTGAACCACCAGGCGCAAGCCCTCGTCGGCGCCGTGGAGGTGTTCAAACTCTCGGCCGATCAGTCGCAGCCGCCCGCAGCCGCCCAGGCGGTGCGCACGGCCAGCTCCCCAGCCAAACTGGCTTCCGCGCCGTCGCCCAAGCGGGTACCCACCCCCGCCCACCGCCCAGGCTCCGGCAAGCCACCCGCTACTCAGGCTACTCAGGCAACCCAGCCAGCCAAGGCCCCCGGCGCCCGGCCACCGGCCATTGCGGTGAACAAGCCGAAGGCGCCAGCACCCCAGGCGGTGGCGGCGGGGGCCGAGGATGACTGGGAGAGCTTTTGAGCGGCCACTGTGAGCCGAAGATGCCAAGACTGGCGCAACTGCAAGGCTGCATCCCGAGAAATCGCCCTCCAGGCAAACGCAATGGTTGGAACGCAAACGGTGCGAGCACCCCATCGTGAGTTGGTGCAGCACGGCAGGCCCGGCGCGGGGTCCTGGGTGTGGTCGACTCTGGTGGATGGCACCGTGGGCACAGGTAGCGCCGGGCGCGTGGGCCCAGGTTGCGCGTTGACATGCGCATCGAGAAGCCTGGAATCGAAAAGCCGCCAGCAAAAAGCCACCCGAGGGTGGCTTTTGCGTTTCAAGCTGTACGTGAACTTGCCATGGTGGAGAGAGCCATCACCAAAGAAAAAACCCTAAGTGATTCAATCACTTAGGGTTGCATATGGCGGAGAGGGCGGGATTCGAACCCGCGGTGGGGATTAGCCCACACACGCTTTCCAGGCGTGCGACTTAAACCGCTCATCCACCTCTCCGAAGCCCACGATTGTAGCAGTGGTTTGGAGCGTTTTTGCCGTCGATCGATGGATCGGCGGTTTTTAGTGCGCAGCCCGGGCTGCGTGCAGGGCTGATTCCATGGCGGAGCCTGCCTGTGCGGCGGCGTCGCTGGCCTCGACGCGGTTGCGGCCGGCGTGTTTGCCGCGGTACAGCGCTGCATCGGCTTCCTGCAGGGCGCGGTCCAGCTCCTGGGGGGCTGCAAAGCCGGCCGAGATGCCGATGGTCACGGTGCAGCGGATGGGGCTGCCTGGGGCCGTGGCGGCTGCCACGTCGCTGTTCTCGATGGCGGTGCGTGCGCGGCTTGCCAGGCGCAGGGCGCCCTCTGCGTCGGTGTCCAGGCAGATGACGACGAATTCCTCTCCCCCCAGGCGGCAGGTGAGGTCGCCCTGCCGGGCGGTGTCGCGCAGCAGATCGGCCACGTGGCACAGCACGGTGTCGCCGACCTGGTGGCCGTGGCTGTCGTTGATGCGCTTGAAATGGTCGATGTCCACGATCAGCAGGTGCGCAGGGCCCGCCTTGCGGGAGCGGAAGTGCGCCTGCAACCCGTCGAGCAGGCCGCGGCGGTTGAGCAGCCGCGTCAGCGGGTCGTGGGCGGCGGTGGCCCGCAGTTCGTCGGTGAGCCTGCGCAGCACCAGCCAGATGATGGACGGTGCCAGCACGGTCGCCAGAAACGACATGTACAGGTAGAACACGGTCTGGAAACGGCTGTCCATGTCCAGGGCTTCCAGTCCGTTCTGGAGAATGAACACGAACTTCATCGCGTTCAGCGCGAAGATGCCGCCAATCAGGGCGGCGAACAGCACCATTTCCACGCGCAGGTCTTTGGCAAAGCTGCGGGCGCCCTGTATCACGGTGGCCGTCATCGCCGCAAAGAGCAGAGCAGATGCGCCCGCCAGCATGGCGTACCGCGCTGCCGTTCCGAGCGTCCATTGCGCCACCACCTGCGCGGCGGTGTAGGCCACCGCGAGGGTGAGCAGGGGGGGCCACAGAGGTGCGGCGCGGCCAAAGAACCGCATGGCACCCACCGCGTAGACGGCCGGTGCGCACAGGGTCAGCGTATGGTTGACCACGCTCATCGCGTTCCACCCTGGCGCGCCGCCCGCCAGCTGCAGCACGTACGCGCAGCCCAGCAGGAAGTTGCCGATGGCGAACACTTCCATCCCCATCTTCCTGCCATGCAGGCGGGTGCTGATCAGCAGGAACATGGCGCCAAAGCACAGCAGGTGCACGCACAGCATGCCGACGATGAGGGTGGCGCCCATGGGTTCTTGCACGTGAAGGTATCTGGGTGGGGGCGAAATGGCCGCTCATCCTAGCCGACGCCGTGGCCGCTTGACGCCTTGGCGCACCGTCGGCGCTGATCGCCCAGCGAAGGAATCGGGCCCGTGGCCGGCGGCAGGGCCCGTGTCCATGCCCAGAGTCAAAAAAAGAACCGGCTCCGGACGCGGGGCTGGTGCCCTGCAGCGTGTCCGGTGAGCCGGCAAGGTGGCGTGACCGGCGCCGATGGAGCCGGTCTGCCTGGCGGTGTCAGAGGCGCGGCGTGCTGGTGGTGGTTTGCACCATCTTCATCGCCGAGGCGATGAGCGCCGAGACTTCGGTCATGTTGCTGGGCACGATGAGGGTCGTGGTCGCGTCCGATGCCACCTGGCTGTAGGCCTCGACGGCTTTTTCGGCCACCTTGAGCTGCACGGCCTGCTCGCCGCCCGGCTGGCGGATGGCGGACGCGACGCGTTCGATGGCCTGTGCATTGGCTTCGGCCACGGCCTTGATGGATTCGGCCTCGCCCTGCGCCTTGTTGATGACGGCCTGCTTTTCGCCTTCGGAGCGGGCGATGAAGGCCTCACGCTCACCCGTGGCGATGTTGATCTGCTCCTGGCGGCGGCCTTCGGACGCTGCGATGAGCGCGCGCTTTTCGCGCTCGGCGGTGATCTGGGCCTGCATGGCGTGCAGGATTTCCTTAGGGGGCGTCAGGTCCTTGATCTCGTAGCGCAGCACCTTCACGCCCCAGTTCAGCGCGGCCTCGTCGATGGCCTGCACGATCTGTGCATTGATGATGTCGCGTTCCTCGAAGGTCTTGTCCAGTTCCAGCTTGCCGATCACGGACCGCAGGGAGGTCTGCGCCAGCTGGGTGACGGCCATGATGTAGTTGCTCGACCCGTAGCTCGCGCGCATGGGGTCGGTGACCTGGAAGTACAGGATACCGTCCACCTGCAGCTGCGTGTTGTCGCGCGTGATGCAGATCTGGCTGGGTACGTCGAGCGGGATTTCCTTCAGGCTGTGCTTGTAGGCGACCTTGTCGATGAAGGGCACCAGCAGGTTCAGGCCGGGCGCCAGCGTGCCCGCATATTTGCCCAGGCGCTCCTTGACCCAGGCGTTCTGCTGGGGCACGACCTTGACGGAGCGCGCGATGAAGATCACGGCGATGATGAGTATGACGACGGCAACGGCAAGTTCCATGGGACAGCCTTTCTGGATGGTGAATGAACAGGAGAGACGGAAAAACGGGCAGCCGCAATGCGGGCCGGGGCCGGCTTACAGCGGGTCCACCAGCAGGCGGTTGCCCACGAGCTCAGCGACGCGGTGCATGCCGGTCGACGGGGTGATGCCGGGGCGGTGGATGGCCGTCCACTGCGCGCCGCGGTATTTGACGGTGGTGGTGCCGTCGATGTTCCAGCTGTCGATGAGCACGGTCTCGCCCACGTCCATGTTCACGCTGCGGTCCGCACGTGCAGACGGGTCCCCGGGGCGCCGCTTCTTGAGCTGGTAGGACGCCACGACGGCGCCACCGCCCACGACCGCAGCCGCCACGATCTGCAATGCGAACGACAGCCCCAGGTGCGCGCCCAGGGCCGCTGCAGCCAGGCCGACGGCCACCATGAGCAGATAGAAAGTGCCGGTGAGCAGTTCTGCCACGACCAGTGCCCCTGCTGCCAGCCACCAGATGGTGGATTCCTCCATAGCGAACCTCCTCGTTGTGGTTGTGTTTGTTGCACCACATTCTGGGTCAAAAGCATGGCAGTTCAAAGGCGCGTCAACGTTATTCCTTACACTTCGCGCCTATTTCGTTTTTTGGCCGGCAGGGCACGGTTGCACGGAGGCTGCGCATGAAGTTTCGTTTTCCCATCATCATCATCGATGAGGACTATCGTTCCGAGAACACCTCGGGCCTGGGCATTCGCGCGCTGGCGCAGGCCATCGAGGCCGAGGGTTTCGAGGTCGTGGGGGTCACCAGCTACGGTGACCTGTCGCAGTTCGCGCAGCAGCAAAGCCGCGCCAGTGCGTTCATCCTGTCCATCGACGATGAGGAATTCACCGTCGGCGAGGGGCTGGACCCCATCGTGCTGAGCCTGCGCAACTTCATTGGCGAGGTGCGCCGCAAGAACACCGAAGTGCCGATCTACGTGCACGGCGAGACCAAGACCAGCCGCCACCTGCCCAACGACATCCTGCGCGAGCTGCACGGCTTCATCCACATGTTCGAGGACACCCCCGAATTCGTGGCGCGCCACATCATCCGCGAGGCCAAGAGCTACCTGGAGAGCGTGCAGCCGCCATTCTTCAAGGCGCTGCTCGACTACGCCGAAGACGGCTCGTACAGCTGGCACTGCCCCGGGCATTCGGGCGGCGTGGCCTTCCTGAAAAGCCCCGTGGGCCAGATGTACCACCAGTTCTATGGCGAGAACATGCTGCGCGCCGACGTGTGCAACGCGGTGGAAGAACTGGGCCAGCTGCTGGACCACAACGGCGCCATCGGCGAATCTGAGCGCAACGCCGCGCGCATCTTCAATGCCGACCACTGCTTCTTCGTGACCAACGGCACGTCCACATCCAACAAGATGGTGTGGCACCACACCGTGGCCCCGGGCGACGTGGTGGTGGTGGACCGCAACTGCCACAAGTCCATCCTGCACAGCATCATCATGACCGGCGCCATCCCCGTGTTCATGAAGCCCACGCGCAACCACTTCGGCATCATCGGGCCCATCCCGCAAAGCGAGTTCGAGCCGGCAGCCATCCAGGCCAAGATCAAGGCCAACCCGCTGCTCAAGGGCGTGGACGCCAAGAAGGTCAAGCCGCGCGTGCTCACGCTCACGCAGTCCACCTACGACGGCGTGCTGTACAACACCGAGACCATCAAGGGCATGCTCGACGGCTATGTGGACAACCTGCACTTCGACGAGGCCTGGCTGCCGCACGCGGCCTTCCACCCGTTCTACGGCACCTACCACGCCATGGGCAAGAAGCGCACGCGCCCCAAGCACTCGGTGACCTACGCCACGCAGTCCATCCACAAGCTCCTGGCCGGTATCAGCCAGGCCAGCCATGTGCTGGTGCAGGACTCGCAGACCACCAAGCTGGACCGCCACCTCTTCAACGAGGCCTACCTGATGCACACCAGCACCAGCCCGCAGTACAGCATCATCGCCAGCTGCGATGTGGCCGCTGCCATGATGGAGCCGCCCGGCGGCACCGCGCTGGTGGAAGAAAGCATCCTGGAGGCCCTGGACTTTCGCCGCGCCATGCGCCAGATCGAGCATGACTTCGGCAAGAACGACTGGTGGTTCAAGGTCTGGGGCCCGGACAAGCTGGTGGACGAGGGCATCGGCCGGGCCGAGGACTGGATCATCCGCAGCGATGCCAAGGGCAAGAAGGCCGGCACCAAGTGGCACGGCTTCGGTCAGCTGGCCGACGGCTTCAACATGCTGGACCCGATCAAGTCCACCATCGTCACGCCGGGCCTGAACCTGGACGGCAAGTTCGACAAGAAGGGCATCCCCGCGTCCATCGTCACCAAGTACCTGGCCGAGCACGGCGTGGTGGTGGAGAAGACCGGCCTGTACAGCTTCTTCGTGATGTTCACCATCGGCATCACCAAGGGCCGCTGGAACACGCTGCTCACGGCGCTGCAGCAGTTCAAGGACGACTACGAGAAGAACCAGCCCATGTGGCGCATCCTTCCGGAGTTCTGCCAGCAGCACAAGCGCTACGAGCGCATGGGCCTGCAGGACCTGTGCCAGCACGTGCACGAGATGTACGCCAAGTACGACATCGCGCGCCTGACCACCGAGATGTACCTGTCGGACCTGACGCCCGCCATGAAGCCGTCGGATGCGTACGCACACATCGCGCACCGCAAGACCGAGCGCGTGGAGATCGATGCACTCGAAGGCCGCATCACCGTCGGCCTGGTCACGCCGTACCCACCGGGCATTCCGCTGCTGATCCCCGGCGAAGTCTTCAACAAGAAGATCGTGGACTACCTCAAGTTCGCGCGTGAATTCGCCAAGCTGTGCCCCGGCTTCGAGACCGACATCCACGGCCTGGTCGAGGTGGAGGACGAGAACGGCCAGGTGCGCTACTACGCCGACTGCGTGGCCGACGAGAAGACCACCAAGAACCCCAAGCCGTTGGCCACGGCCAAGAACCTGGTGCAGGTGGGTGGCGACGGCCCCTACGGACGCACGATCTGACCTGGCGGTCCACCTGCTGCAAGGCTGAAACGCTGACACGCTGACCGGCCGCGCACCTGCCGGTGCACGGCCCGCTCACCCCACCATCGCCCCCCGGCCCACGCCGCGGGGCGATTTTTTTTTGTATCCGCGCTGTTGCAAATCTTTTTGAATCCGGCGGGCCAGGCCCGGCGTATTGACTGGTAGCCGCGTGCATTTCATGCGGTGTGAGACACCCCCTTTCATACTTTCAGGAGATCCCCATGCGCACTTCTTTCAATGCCCGTATCGCTGCCGGTCTGTTCGTTGCCTTGTCTGCCGGTGCAGTGCCTGCGTTCGCTGCCGATGTCATGGTGGGCGGCGCCCCCATGCTGGCCAGCAAGGACATCATCGACAACGCGGTGAACTCCAAGGACCACACCACGCTGGTCGCAGCCGTGAAGGCTGCCGGCCTGGTGGAGACGCTCAAGGGCCCAGGTCCCTTCACCGTGTTCGCACCCACCAACGCCGCTTTTGCCGCGCTGCCCGCCGGCACGGTAGACACCCTGCTCAAGCCAGAAAACAAGCCCACGCTCACCAAGGTGCTGACCTACCACGTGGTGGCTGGCAAGTGGGACGCCGCAGCGCTGTCCAAGATGATTGCCGACGGCAAGGGCATGGCCAGCATCAAGACCGTGGCGGGCGGCACGCTCACCGCCAAGGCCAGCGGCAAGGCCATCATGCTGACCGATGAAAAGGGTGGCACGGCCAATGTGACCATCGCCGACGTGTACCAGTCCAACGGCGTGATCCACGTGGTGGACAAGGTCCTGCTGCCCAACTGATCGCTGATCCTTTCGTGAGCCTCTGAGGACACGAAGGACCCCCAGGCGCCACGCCGTGCAGTGATATGCGGCGTGGCGTTGTGCTTTCAGCGGCGACAGTGGCCTCAGCGGCTCGGCGGCAGGTCTTCGCGCACGCGCACGAAGCTGGCAAAGCGCGGCAGCCCACCGTCGTGCGTACCGCGAAACCGGTAGCTGACCCAGCTGCCGATGGGCGGCGGATCGGCCCGCTGCGCGTCGCTGAAACCGGCGCCCAGTTTGAATCGCTGCCCTGATGGCATCTCGACCAGCAGCGCGCCCAGGCGGCCCTCCAGACGGCCCTTGCCGGGCACATGGGCCACCACACGGGCTTCGGTGTCCTCGTGGGTCTTGACCTTGACGAGGTCATCGCTGCGCCCGCCCTGGTACAGCGAAGCGCCCCGGCGCAGCATCAGGCCTTCGCCGCCCGCACGCACCGTGCGCTGCAGCAGCGCCTGCAGTGCGGCGTCCGTCGCCACGCGGTGCTGCTGCACGGCCTGCACCCAGGGCTGGCCGATGGTGGCGACCACGGCATTGAGTGTGGGAATGCGGTCGTCGAAGGTGCCGGGGCTTTGCGGCAGGTCGAACACCATGAACCGCATGTGCCGCCACGCGGCGTCGTCGGCATGCTGCTGCCGGGTGGTGGACTGCGCATGGGCAAAGCGCCCGCGCCCGGCCCACAGCTCGCCATCCATCGGCGTGTCGGGCCAGCCTGCGGTGAACCACGCCGGCGCGGCCACCGTCTCGCCACCGCGGGTGCGCAGCGTGCGGCCATCCCAGTAGCCACGCACGCCGTCGTACTTTTCGCTGACCCAGTAGTCCGCCAGGGGCATGCCCGGGCGGTACACGTTGGCCAGCAGCAGCGCCGGTGCGTCGCCTGCGCGGGCGGGCGCACCGATGGCGGTGGCTGTGCCCGCCAAGGCCAGCCAGGCCAGCCAACGTCTGCGAAGCATTTGCTATTGAATTGATAGCTGCTACCGCTTGACTATCCAGCGGTAGCGCTTGTTTTGGCTTGAAGGCCTGTGGTCAGGTCTGGTCAGGTCGGACCCGATCAGACCTGGTCGGCGCTCAGGCCCGCGGTCTGGCTGAAGCCGCCGTCCACGTAGGTGATCTCGGCGGTCAGGCCCGAGGCCAGGTCGGACAGCATGAACGCGGCCACGTTGCCCACGTCCTCGATCGTCACATTGCGGCGCAGTGGCGAGGCATCGGCCACGCGGGACAGCAGCTTGCCGAAGTCCTTGATGCCGCTGGCCGCCAGCGTCTTGATGGGGCCGGCGCTGATGCCGTTGGCGCGGATGGCGCGGCCGTCTTCGGTGCGGCCCACGGCTTCGGCCAGGTAGCGCACGCTGGCTTCCAGGCTGGCCTTGGCCAGGCCCATGGTGTTGTAGTTGGGGATGGAGCGCAGCGCGCCCAGGTACGACAGCGTGAGCAGCGACGACTTGTCGTTCAGGTAGGGCAGGGCGGCCTTGGCCATGGCCGGAAAGCTGTACGCGCTGATGTCGTGCGCAATGCGAAAGCCTTCGCGCGACAGGCCTTCGAGGAAGTTGCCCGCAATGGCCTCGCGCGGTGCGAAGCCGATGCTGTGCACGAAGCCGTCGAACTTGGGCCAGATCTGCGCCAGGTCGGCGAACATGCGCTCGATCTGCTCGTCGCTGGCCACGTCGCAGTCAAAGATCAACTTGGAGTCGAACTCGGCGGCAAAGTCGGTGATGCGGTCCTTGAAGCGCTCGCCCACATAGCTGAAGGCCAGCTCGGCGCCCTGTGCGTGGCAGGCCTTGGCGATGCCGTAGGCGATGGAGCGGTTGGACAGCACGCCCGTGATGAGCAGCTTCTTGCCGGTCAGAAAACCCATTGTTGTTCTCCTGTGGAATGCGTGAAAAAAGAGGGCGCCCTGGTGCCACCGGACGGGTCTCCGGGGAATACCCACAGCCTGTGCGGCGGCAGGGCCGACGTAGTGCAGAATTGTCGCATGCGGTTTTGGCTCACTTTCTTGCTGACGGTATGCGCGGCTCCGGCCTGGGCCGCCCACGGCTATGCGCTGTGGGGGGACCTCAAGTACCCCGAGGGCTTCTCACATTTCGACTACGTGAACCCCGACGCCCCCAAGGGCGGCGAGCTGCGCATGGTGAGCAACCTGCGCTACTCCACCTTCGACAAGTACAACCCCTTCACCATGAAGGGCTCGGTACCCGCGTACCTGAGCGAGCTCATCTTCGAATCCCTGCTCACCGGCTCCATGGACGAGACCGCCTCGGCTTATGGTCTGCTGGCCGAAGACGTGCAGGTGGCCGACGACCGGCTCAGCGCCACCTTCCGCCTGCGGGCCGAGGCACGCTTTCACAACGGCGACACGGTGGAGGCCGCGGACGTCAAGCACAGCTACGACATGCTGATCAGCCCGCAAGCGTCGCCCAGCTACGCCACGCTGCTGCAGGAAGTGGCCGGCGTGGACGTGCTGGACAAGCGCACCGTGCGCTTTCGCTTCAAGCAGCCCAACCGCGAGCTGCCGCTCACCGTGGGCAGCCTGCCGGTCTTCAGCCGGGCCTGGGGGCGCGGCCCGGACGGCAAGGCCAAGCCGTTCGACCAGATCGTGACCGACATACCGATCGGCAGCGGCGCGTACCGCATCGGCGATGTGAAGTTCGGGCGCGATGTCACCTACCAGCGGGACCCGCAGTACTGGGGCCGTGATCTCAATGTCAACCGGGGTGCGCACAACTTCGACCGCATCACCGTCAAGATCTACAAGGACAACACCGCGCGCCTGGAGGCCATGAAAGCCGGTGAGTTCGACTTCATGACCATCTATTCAGCCGGCGACTGGGCCCGCCGCATCGACGGCAAGCTCTTCAAGCAGGGCGTGCTGGTCAAGAAGGACATGAAGCACCGCCTGCCCTCGGGCTTCCAGAGCTACGTGCTCAACACCCGCCGCCCACTGCTGCAGGACGTGCGCGTGCGCGAGGCGCTGGGCCTGGCCATCGACTACGAGTGGATGAACCGCCAGATGTTCTATGGCGGCTATCCCCGCGTGAAGGACCTGTTCGGCAACACCAGTTGCCAGGCCACGGGCACGCCCGGGCCAGAGGAGCTGGCGTTGCTCGAACGTTGGCGCGGCAAGGTGCCCGACACGGTGTTCGGCCCCATGTACACGCCGCCCAGCACCGAGGGCGAGGGCCATTCGCTGCGCGACAACCTGCGCCGCGCGCGGCAACTGCTGGCCGATGCGGGCTGGACCTACCGCGATGGCGCGCTGCGCAATGCCGAGGGCAAGGCGATGGAGATCGAGTTCCTGGACAGCAAGGAAGCCGGCGCCCGTACCGTGACGCCATGGATTCGCAATCTGGAGAAGCTCGGCATCACGCTGCGTTTCACCACGGTGGACTTTGCGCTGTACCTGCAGCGCCTGGACAAGTTCGACTTCGACATGATCAGCCTGGCCTACCCAGGCACCTACAACCCCGGCCAGGCGATGAAAGAGCTGTTCGGCAGCCAGGGCGTGAAGGTCGAAGGCTCCAGCAACCACGCGGGGGTGAACAGCCCGGCGGTGGATGCCCTGGTGACCGCGCTCACCCGCGCCACCAGCCAGGCCGAGATGCTGCCCGCCTGCCGTGCGCTGGACCGCGTGATCATGCACAGTCACTACCTCATCCCGCAGTGGACGCTCGAGTCGCACCGGGTGGTCTACAACCAGAAGCGCCTGGCCTACAAGGAACCGATGCCCCCCTACGCCAAGGCGGAAGAGTGGTTGATGTTCTCGTGGTGGACAAAGCCGTGAACGAGCGCTCGCCCGATTCGCTGCCCACCCGCGGCCTGCCTTTGCCTTTGCCCGTGCGCGGTGCCCCGTTTCATCGATAACCGAACATGCTCGCCTACATCGCCAAACGCCTGTTGTTGATGCTGCCCACGTTGCTGGGGGTGCTGCTGTTGACCTTTGCGGTGATCCAGTTCGTGCCGGGCGGGCCGGTGGAGCAGTACCTGGCGGAAGCCCGTACCGCTGGTGGCAAGGGCGGCGTGGAATCCGGCGGCATGGCCTACCGTGGCGACCAGGGCGTGGACCCCAAGCGGCTGGAGCAGATCAAGGCGCTGTACGGGTTCGACAAGCCCGCGCACGAGCGGTTCTTTCAGATGCTGGGCCAGTTTGCGCGGTTCGACCTGGGCAAGAGCTTTTTCCAGAACAAGGACGTGTGGAGCCTGGTGAAAGAAAAACTGCCGGTGTCCATCAGCCTGGGCCTGTGGACCTTTTTCATCAGCTATCTGGTGGCCGTGCCGCTCGGCGTGGCCAAGGCCGTGCGGGCGGGGTCCCGGTTCGATCTGATCACCACGCTGCTCGTGCTGGTGGGCTACGCGATACCGGGCTTCGTGCTGGGCGTGGCGCTGCTCGTGATCTTCGGCGGGCAACTGCAGTGGTTTCCCCTGCGCGGGCTGACCTCGTCCAACTGGGACGAACTCAGCTGGGGTGCGCGCATCGTCGACTACCTGTGGCACATCACGCTGCCCGTCACGGCGATGGTGCTGGGCAGTTTCGCGGTCACGGCCATGCTGACCAAGAACGCGTTCCTGGAAGAGATTCGCAAGCAGTACGTGCTCACGGCCCGCGCCAAGGGGCTGAGCGAGCGTCAGGTGCTGTGGAAGCACGTGTTTCGCAACGCCTTGATTCCCATCGTCACCGGCTTTCCGGCAGCGTTCATCGGCGCGTTTTTCACAGGCTCGTTGCTCAT
The DNA here is from genome assembly GCF_001424425.1 of Acidovorax sp. Leaf191. GTDB lineage: Bacteria > Pseudomonadota > Gammaproteobacteria > Burkholderiales > Burkholderiaceae_C > Acidovorax. The sequence continues at coordinate 83,139 of NZ_LMPT01000006.1, read as the reverse complement.
CGAGACGCTGTTCTCGCTCGACGGCCTGGGCCTGCTCAGCTACGAAAGCGTGATCCGCCGGGACTACCCGGTCGTGCTGGGCACGCTGTATCTCTTCACCCTGATCGGCCTGGTGACCAAGCTCGTCAGCGACCTGTGCTACGTGTGGGTGGACCCGCGCGTGAAGTTTGATTGACCCCCGCCACGGCATGAGCACCGCTTCTTCTTCGCCATCGCCTTCGTTGTCTCCATCCCGCCGGGCCTGGTTGCGCTTCAAGCGCAACCGGCTGGGCTACTGGAGCCTGCTGATCTTCAGCACGCTGGTGCTCGTCAGCCTGTGTGCCGAGCTGATCAGCAATGACAAGCCGATCATCGTGCGCTACGAGGGGCAGACGTACTTCCCCATGCTCAAGGACTACCCCGAGACCACCTTCGGCGGAGACTTCGAGACGCCGACCGACTACCTCGATCCGTTCATCAAGGAGCGGCTGAGCCAGGGCAGCAACTGGGCGGTCTACACGCTCAACACCTACGGTCCCAACACCCTCAACTACTTCGCCAAGTCCCCCAACCCTTCGGCGCCCACCACCGACAACTGGCTGGGCACCGACGACCGGGGCCGCGACCTGCTGGCGCAGTTGCTGTACGGCTTTCGGGTGAGCGTGCTGTTCGGCCTGGCGCTCACCGTCACGGGGGTGCTGCTGGGGGTGCTCACCGGCGCGATCCAGGGTTTCTTCGGCGGCAAGGTGGACCTGGCGTTCCAGCGCTTCATCGAGATCTGGGGCTCCATGCCCGAGCTGTATTTGCTCATCATCTTCAGCGCCGTGTTCGCGCCCAGCGTGTCGCTGCTGCTCATCCTGCTGTCGCTGTTCGGCTGGATGGGCCTGTCGGACTACGTGCGCGCCGAGTTCCTGCGCAACCGCCAGCTCGACTACGTGAAGGCCGCACGCGCCCTGGGCGTGGGCAACGGCCAGATCATCTGGCGCCACATCCTGCCCAACAGCATGACGCCGGTGGTGACCTTCCTGCCGTTTCGCATGAGTGCGGCCATCCTGGCGCTGACCTCGCTCGACTTCCTGGGCCTGGGCGTGCCGCCCGGCACGCCGTCGCTGGGCGAGTTGCTGAGCCAGGGCAAGAACAGCATCGATGCGTGGTGGATCTCGCTGTCCACCTTCGCCGTGCTGGTGACCACTTTGCTGCTGCTCACCTTCATGGGTGACGCGTTGCGGGATGCTCTCGACCCCCGAAAGGCCGACCAATGAACGCCTCCACGCCCGGCACTGGTGGCTCATCACCGTCATCGCGCGGCAACGCTGCTGCTGCCCCCCTGCTCGACGTGCGCGACCTGCACGTGCGCTTCGGCGCCAAGGAAGTCGTGCGCGGCGTCAGCTTCACCATCGCCCCTGGCGAGAAGCTCGCGCTGGTCGGCGAATCCGGTTCTGGCAAGACCATCACCGCGCTCAGCCTGCTGCGTCTGGCGGGCAACGCTGCCATCACGGGCCAGGCAGTGCTGCGCGGGCAGCGCGACCTGCTGGCGCTGACCGAGCGCGAGATGCGCGGCGTGCGCGGCGGCGAGATCGCCATGGTGTTCCAGGAACCCATGACCGCGCTCAACCCGCTGATGACCATCGGCGTGCAGATCGCCGAGATATTGCAGCTCAAGAGGGGCCTCTCGGGCGCGCAGTGCGCCCAGGCCGCCATCGCGCTGCTGGCCAAGACCGGCATCCCCGAGCCTGCGCGGCGCGCCAACAGCTTTCCGCACCAGCTCTCGGGCGGGCAGCGCCAGCGCGCCATGATCGCGATGGCGCTGGCCAGCGAGCCGCAACTGCTGCTGGCCGACGAGCCGACCACCGCGCTGGACGTGACCCTGCGCGGCCAGATCCTGGACCTGCTGTCCGACCTGCAGCGGGCCAACGGCATGGCCGTGCTGCTCATCACGCACGACTTGAACCTGGTGCGCCGCTTTGCCGACCGCGTGGCCGTGATGGAGCAGGGCGTGCTGGTGGAGCAGGGGCCCGTGGCCGAAGTGTTCGGCGCGCCGCAGCATGCCTACACCCGCCGCCTGATCGCCAGCCAGCCGCGCCGCGACGTGGCGCCCGCCGATTCGCCGGCCGGCACGCCGCCCGTGGTGCACACGCAGGACCTGCGCGTGGTCTACCCCACGCCGTTGCCAGGCATCCGCGGTTGGTTCAAAAAAGGCGAGTTCGTGGCCGTGCAGGGCGCCACGCTGTCGCTGCTGCCCGGTGAAACGCTGGGCGTGGTGGGCGAGTCCGGCTCGGGCAAGTCCACGCTGGCGCAGGCCATTCTGGGCCTGCTGCCGCACACGGGGCAGCTGCAGGTGGGCGGGCAGGCATGGCAACTACCCGCCATGCGCAACACGCCCGCCAACCAGCAACTGCGCCGCCGCGTGCAGGTGGTGTTCCAGGACCCGTTCTCATCGCTGTCGCCGCGCCTCACCGTCGAAGAGATTGTGGGCGAGGGCCTCAAGGTGCACGAGCCGGCCCTGAACACCGCCGAGCGGCGCACCCGCGTGGAGGCCGTGCTGTCGGAGGTGGGGCTGACCGAAGCGCAGTACCCCCGCCTGCTCGAGCGCTACCCGCACGAGTTCTCCGGCGGTCAGCGCCAGCGCCTGGCCATTGCCCGCGCGCTCATCGTGCAGCCGCAGGTGCTGGTGCTCGACGAGCCCACCAGCGCGCTCGACGTCACCATCCAGCAGCAGGTGCTGGGCCTGCTGCAACGGCTGCAAAAGGAGAAGGGCTTGAGCTACCTGCTCATCACCCACGACGTGGACGTGATCCGCGCCATGGCGCACAACGTTCTGGTGATGAAGGACGGTGCCGTGCTGGAGCACGGCGTGGTGGACCAGGTGCTCGACGCGCCGCAGCACCCCTACACCCAGCGCCTGGTGGCGGCCGCCACGGTGCCCGATGGCGCGTCGGCGTAGAGCGCCGCGTTGATGATGTGTTGACGACGCGCTGTGCCTGCTGCCGCTTGTCAATCAAGCGGCGGATGCTATTGGATATGTAGCGTCAAATGCAGGTTGGAAGTGCGGTGCTGTACATCGCTTCTGTGGCAGAGGCTGTTGGCAGGGGTGGTAGGTCGGACTGCTTCAAGCTGCCCAATGCAGCCTGGACGTGGATGTCGCGATGCCTCCCGCGCAGCCCACCGTCACCCCAAAGCCGTCACGTCATCACGGCGCGCTTGGCGTGCTGCTCGCCCGCGGCGGGTGCCCACAGGATTTTGCGCACATCGATGCCCATGGTCTGGGCGCGCTCCAGCAGGTGCTCGCGCACATGGCCGGGCAGGGTCGGAGTGCGCGACAGGATCCACAGGTAGTCCTTGCTGGAGCCCACTACCATGGCCCACTGGTAGTTCTCGTCCAGCGCCACCACGTTGTAGCCGCCGTAGAACGGGCCGAAGAACGACACCTTCAACGCCGCCCGCGTGGGCTCGCCCACAAAGCTGGCCGTGCCCTCGGCCTCTTTCCATTCCTTGCGCACCGGGTCATAGCCGCGGTTGACCACCTTCACGGTGTCGTCGTCATTGCGAGTGTAGGTAGCGCTGGTCTGCGTCAGGCCGCGTTCGAACGAATGGTCGATGCGCGCCACCTCATGCCAGTGGCCGGTGTAGCGGTTCACATCGAAACCGGTCACTGGCTGGATGCCCTCCGGGCTGCGTGGCGTGGAGCAGGCCGAGAGCGCCAGCACGGCGAGCAGCGCGGCAGCGCCCACCATGAGGGGCCAGGGCGAATGGCGGCTGCGAGGGGTGTGAATGCGCATCGGAGTCTCCTGCAAGGTGTGAGGTGGGGGCGCTTGGTGGGGCGCGCCGACCTGTTTCTTTCTGCACACGAATGTAGGTTTGGCGACAAGTAGGTTGTGTAGGTGGGGGCTGGCACGGCGTGTCGGTGGCGTGTGAAGCTGGATGAAGGCAGGCGCGGGGCAGGAGCAAGAATGAGTTGCGGCACCCGCTGCGCTGCTGCTGCTGCACTACACGCCCCGCCCGCCCGGTGCAACGATCAAAGCGCTGGCTGTCAACCGGGCGGGGGCCACACAATGCGCTGATCCCTTGCTGCCGGCCCCCCACCATGTCTTTGCCCTACCCCCATGCACCCGCCATCACGCCCGGCGTTGCATTGCCGGATGCGGTGCTGGCGCTGTACCGCCACGTGCACGCCACTAGCGCTGTCAGCCCTCCTGCAGGCACCGCTGCGCAACTCGTCACCGTGCTGCACCTGGGTGCAGAGCACACCATCGTGGCGGCAGGTGCGGGCCCGCGGGAGCCGTCAATGGTGGCCACGCTGGCGCTGGGCTACGACAAGACCGCCCGTGACTTCTTTCGGCGCAGCGTACCCACGCCGCTGGAACTGGAGACCGCCATCGCGTCGGTGGAAGATGAAATCCACGCAGCGCACCGCCGTCAGTGCAGCGACGCCAGCCAAAGCCTTCCGTACGACCAGGCGCTGGTCGATGCAGCGCCTGCGCCGTGGTCCGCGGACCCCGGGCTGCACGCGCTGGCGACACTCGCGGGCGTTCCAGCGGGGCCGGTTCGGCTGCTGCCGCTCGATGCGATGGAGCGCCTGTTCAACCGCCTGGCCGCCGTGTCCGAAGGCCGGCCTGCCGCACATGAAGGCCTGCCCGACAGCGCAGCCTTTGCGGCGCGCCTGCTGGTGCTGCGGGAGCTGATGCACCACATGCCGTTTGCGGCGATCACGCTGGTGGAGGGGCCGGTTTCATAAAGCCTGCTTGCGGCAGAGCAGGCTGCTAGCGCTTGCCGGATAAGCGCCATGCGCTATATTTTTAGTAGCAATTGGCGTGGCGGTGTAGCGCTGTAGCACTCGCTCCATCGACGCAGGGGGCTTCAGAACACCCAGCCAAACGGCTGGCGCACAGGTCGTCGCGCCATCAGACAACCGTCGCACGTCGGTCCGGCTTTGGACTGGCTATGTGCTGACTGGTCGGCGGCCAGCCGTCAGGCGTAGGTGTCGACGGATTCCCCCAGCCCCGGCGTGCGGCGTGCCAACCCGGGGCCAGCGACGGCAGTGGCCGACACGTCCTTCTCGGCCTTGGCCTGTTGCTGCGCCTGCACCCGGTCCATCTGCTCCTGCTGGCTCTGGCGCTGGATGGCGGCGATCTGCTGCTGCACCATCTGGATCTGCGCCTGCAGCAGCTTGATCTTCTCGGCCTTGGCTTTGGCTTCCATGTTCTGGCCGGCCACGCCGCGCAGTTCGTCGGTCAGCTCGCGCAACTGCTTTTGCAGCTTGTTGATGTTGCTGGCGGCGTTGGCGCTGGATGCTGCGCCCGAGGAAGAGGTGGCACTGGAGATCTGCATGCCGTGTTATCGGCAGATTCGCGCCCATCTCAAGGGGTTTCTTCCGGATGGCCGCGATCCAGGCGCTGCCCGCTGCGCACCGGTGCGGCAAACCAGTCGCGCAAAAAATCCGCCAGCGCGCGCGTCTTGGCCGACATGTCGCTGCGCGTGGGATAGACCAGCGTGACGTCCGCCGCCGGCAGCGACCATGCAGGCAGCACGCGCAGCAGGCGGCCTGTGGCCATGGGGTCGGCCACGTCCCAGGCAGAGCGCATCAGCACCCCGTGCCCTTCCAGCGCCCAGGTGGTGGCGGCGGCGCCGTCGTTGGTGCTGAGCATGCCGCGCACCTTCACCGTCTCTTGCCGGGCGCCTTGGTGCAGGTGCCAGGTGCCGTAGGTCTCGTCGCTCTCGCGGATCACGATGCACTGGTGGGCCAGCAGGTCGGCCGGCTGCACAGGCTCGCCGGCCTGGGCCAGGTAGGCGGGCGATGCGCACAGCACGCGCTGGTTGGCCAGCAGCCGGCGGGCGGTCAGGCGCGAGTCGGGCAGGTCGCCAAAACGCACGGCGGCGTCGAAGCCTTGCTCCACCAGATTCACCGGGCGGTCGGTCAGGTGCAATTGCACCTCGACCTCGGGGTAGGCGCGGGCAAAGGCCGACAGCGCCGGCGCAATGTGCACGCGGCCAAAGCCCAGCGTAGCGGCCAGCTTGATCAGCCCCCGGGGCGAGCTGCGGGCGCCGGCCACCGTGCGCTCCAGCGCGTCCAGGTCGGACAGGATGCGCGCGCCGTCGAGCAGGTAGGCCTCGCCCTCGGGCGTCAGGCTCATGCGGCGCGTGGTGCGGTGCAGCAGCCGCACGCCCAGGCGGTGCTCCAGCTGCGCCAGGCGCCGGCTGGCAGCCGGCGGGGTGATGCCCATCTGCTGCGCGGCCGCCGCCAGGCTGCCTTCCTTCATGAGCAGGGCAAAGAAGCGCAGGTCCGAAAAGCCGTCCATGGAGGTGCCTGATTCGTGTGTTGGATGTATGAATGAAGTAATTTTGACGGTATTTATGGCTTTGAACATCACTCCTAAGATCCCAACCACAACAAATACCCGCAGGAGACAAACCCATGACCGCTGCTTTCACCATTCCCCTCCGATCGCGTCGCCTGGCAGCCAGCGCCGCCGCACTGGCCGCGCTGGCCCTGCTGTCGCCCTCCGCGGCCCTGGCGCAACCGGCCGGCTATCCCAACAAGGCGATCAAGCTCGTGGTGCCCTACGCGCCGGGCGGCAGCGCCGACATCGCGGCGCGCCTGGTGACGGACGAATGGGGCAAGGCGCTGGGCGGCTCGCTGTTCATCGAGAACAAGGGCGGCGCAGGCGGCAACATCGGCGTGGACATGGTCGCCAAGGCCGCGGCGGATGGCTACACCATCGGCCTGCAGACCGTGTCCCTGGCCATCAACCCCAGCCTGACGGCCAAGATGCCGTACGACACCCTGAAGGACCTGGCGCCCATCGGCATGGTGGCCAGCTCGCAGCACGTGCTGGTGGTCAACAACGCCTTGCCGGCCAAGACCGTCAAGGAACTGGTGGCGCTGCTCAAGGCGCAGCCGGGCAGGTACTCCTACGGCTCCGCGGGTGCGGGCAGCACCTTCCACATGTCGGCCGAGCTGTTCAAGGCGGTGGCAGGCACGCCCATCGTGCACATCCCGTACCGCGGCGGCGGCCCGGCCATGATCGACACCATGTCGGGCCAAGTGGCGATGAGCTTCCCCGTGCTGTCGGCCGCGCAGCCGCATGTGCAGGCGGGCAAGCTGCGCGCGCTGGGCGTGACCGGCACCCAACGCTCCGCGCTCATGCCCGACGTGCCCACCATTGCCGAGGCCGGCCTGCCGGGCTACGCTTTTGAAACCTGGTTCATCGTGTTCGCTCCCGCGGGCACACCCCGGCCCATCATCGACAGGCTCAACACCACGCTGAACCAGGCATTGAGCACGCCTGCGCTCAAGGAGCGCATGGCCAAGGACGGGTTCGACCCCATTCCATCGACCCCCGAGCAGGCCCGTGCGCGGCTCGAGAAGGAGATGCCGCAGTGGGCCAAGTTGATCAAGGAGCGGGGCATCACTGCCGAATAGGCCCCGCCGGAATTCCAATGACACCATGACCACGACGACTCCGCTTTTCCCTGGCTTCAACGCCCATCGCGTGCCCACGCCCGACGGCCAGCACATCCACGCGCTGGTCGGCGGCACGGGCCCGGCCCTGCTGCTGCTGCACGGGCACCCGCAGACCTCGGCCATCTGGCACAAGGTGGCGCCGGTGCTGGCCCAGCACTTCACGCTGGTGCTCGCGGACCTGCGGGGCTATGGCGACTCGGCCAAACCCGCCGGCGATGCGGAGCATGCGCTCTACAGCAAGCGCACCATGGCTGCCGACATGCTGGCCGTGATGCAGCACCTGGGCCACCCGCGCTTCACCGTGCTGGCCCACGACCGGGGCGCGCGCGTGGCGCACCGCCTGGCGGCGGACCACCCGTCGGCCGTGCAGCGTTTGGTGATGCTGGACATCGCACCCACGCTGGCCATGTACGAGCAGACCAGCAACGCCTTCGCCCGTGCCTACTGGCACTGGTTCTTCTTGATCCAGCCCGCGCCGCTGCCCGAGCGGCTGATCGAAGCCGACCCCGCCGCCTATGTGCGCGACGTGATGGGCCGGCGCAGCGCGGGCCTGGCCCCGTTCGACCCCCGGGCCCTGGCCGAGTACGTGCGCTGCCTGGGCCTGCCCGGTACGGCCCACGGCGTGTGCGAGGACTACCGCGCCGCCGCCGGCATCGACCTGGTGCACGACCGGGCCGACCGCGACGCGGGCCGCCAACTGGCCGTGCCGCTGCTGGCCCTGTGGGGCGAGCAGGGCGTGGTGCACCAGTGCTTCGAGCCGCTCAAGGAGTGGCAGCGCGTGGCGGCCGACGTGCGCGGCCATGCGCTGCCCTGCGGCCACTACATCGCCGAAGAGGCCCCCGATGCGCTGCTCGACGCGGCGCTGCCTTTCCTGCTGGCCGGCCGATAGCCCGCACGCGCATCCGCATCCGCACCCACACCCACCACGATGACCATGACCACCCCCACCACGCTCTACCAGAAGCTGGTCGCATCGCACACTGTGACCGTTCTCGATGAACAGAACGTGCTGCTCTTTTGCGACCTGCACCTGATGAACGAATACACCAGTCCCCAGGCCTTCGCCGGCCTGCACGAGGCCGGGCGCGGCGTGCCCGTGCCAGGGCAGAACGTGGCGGTGGTGAGCCACATCATCCCCACGCACCCGGTGCGCTGGCGCACCATCCAGGACCCGCCCTCGGCCCTGCAGGCCAGCAACCTCAAGGCCAACTGCGACCGCCACGGCATCCCGCTGTTCGACACCAACGACCCGCTGCAGGGCATCGAGCATGTGATCGCGCCCGAACACGGCATGGTGCGCCCGGGCATGGTCATCATCTGCGGCGACAGCCACACCACCACGTACGGCGCCCTGGGCGCCTTGGGCTTCGGCATCGGCACGTCCGAGGTCGAGCACGTGCTGGCCACGCAGACCCTGGTCTACCGCCTCGCCAAGGACATGCGCATTCGCGTGGACGGCGTGCTGCCCATGGGCACCACGGCCAAGGACCTGATCCTCATGGTCATCAGCCGCATCGGCGCGCAGGGCGCACGCGGCTACGTGGTGGAGTTCTGCGGCAGCGCCATCACCGCGCTGTCGGTGGAGGCGCGCTTCACGCTGTGCAACATGGCGGTGGAGGCGGGTGCGCGCGGCGCGCTGATCGCACCCGATGCCACCGCCATCGACTACGTGCTGGCCAAGGCCCCCGACATTACCGGCGACATGCGCACGCAGGCCCTGGCCCACTGGGCCACGCTGCGCAGCGACGCGGGCGCCGCGTTCGACGTGGAGCATGTGTTCGACGCGGCCGAGGTGGCCCCGTTCGTCACCTGGGGCACCAGCCCCGACCAGGCCATGGCCATCCACGCCACCGTGCCACGGCCCGAAGACATCGCCGATGCCGTGCAGCGCAGCAGTGCCGAGCAGGCCCTGCGCTACACGGCGCTGTCCGCTGGCCAGCCGCTGGCGGGCGTGCCGGTACAGCATGTGTTCATCGGCTCGTGCACCAACGCCCGCATCGAGGATTTGCGCGAGGTGGACCGCGTCGTCGGCCACCGCCATGTGGCCCACGGCGTGCGCGCCATGGTCGTGCCCGGCTCGGGGGCGGTGAAGGCCCAGGCCGAGGCCGAAGGCATCGCCGCGCGCCTGGTGGCCGCGGGCTTTGAGTGGCGCCAGCCCGGCTGCTCCATGTGCCTGGCGATGAACGACGACGTGCTGGCCCCCGGCCAGCGCTGCGCCTCCACCACCAACCGCAACTTCGAGGGCCGCCAGGGCCGTGGCGCCATCACCCACCTGATGAGCCCGGCCATGGCCGCCGCCGCTGCCGTCACCGGCTGCATCATTGACGTTAGAACCCTGGAGGTGACCGCATGAGCGCGGACCATAACCACAAGCACGACCACACCACCGTGCGCGGCCACGCCGCCGTGCTCGACATCGCCAACCTCGACACCGACCAGATCATGCCCAAGCAGTTCCTGCGCGGCATCGACAAATCGGGCCTGGCGCCGGGCCTGCTGTACGACCTGCGCTTTGATGGCGCCGGGCAGCCACGAGAAGACTTCGTGCTCAACCAGCCAGCGTTTGCCGGCACCGACGTACTGCTGGCCGGCAGCAACTACGGCTGCGGCTCCAGCCGCGAGCATGCCGTGTGGGGCATGCAGCAGTACGGCTTCCAGGCCGTGGTCGCGTCGAGCTTTGGCGAGATCTTCTACTCCAACGCCATGAACAACCGCCTGCTGCTGGCCATGGTGACCGAGGCCGACGCCCAGGCTTTCATGCACGAGGCACGCGCCGCGGCAGGGCCGCTGGCCATCGAGATCGACGTGGCGCAGCGCCAGGTGCGCACGGCGGGCCACAGCGCGCCGTTCACCATCTCCGAGCGGCACCGGCGGATGTTCCTCGACGGGCTGGATGTGATCGGCGCGTCGCTCACCTACCGGGACCGGATCGATGCCTTTGCCGCGCAGCACTGGTCCGCGCAGCCCTGGGTGCGCGATGTGGCGCGGTTGACGCGGGACCGCCTGGGGGCATGACCACCCAGCGCGGGCGCTGCCCGCCGCTGTGACCTAGTGTCGGTGTGCGCGGGTGCACGCCGGTAGGCGCCGGGTGTGGGGCGCTGCAAGATGGCGTGATGTGGTGCCAGGTTGTGTGCCGATGGCGGCCGCCTGCACCGGTGCGCCGTGGGCGCCCCCTATAGTGGCGGCTCCTCACGCCTTCATCCCCACCCATGCCCTCCTTTTCCCTTACCCGTGGCGACTACGCCGATCTGCAAAAACGCATCGTCGCCCAGGCCAAGGCCCAACTGCGGCGCGGTGATGGCGCTCGCGCTGGCGGCAAAGGGGGTCCATCCAACGACGACCCCGGACGGTGGTGGCTGCCGCTGGTGCTGTGGGGCGTCTCCGTGGTGCCGCTGGTGTTCCTGTTCCGCTGGCTGGAGTCCTTGCCGGACATGGGCACCCATCTGGCCATGGGGGCCGTGGGCATCGTGGTCGGCGCGTTGGCATTCTGGGCGCTGGTCCGCAGCGGTAGCGGCTCCCTGCAGCAGGCCATGTTCGAAGACGATGGCTACTGCCTCGCGCCCCAGACGCTGGATGTGCGGGAGGACTGCATCGAGCAGCGGTCCTACGCGGCCCATACCCTGTGGCAATGGGCCGGGTTCAAGCACCGGCAGGAGAGCGAGACCTTGGTGTTCCTGTTCGTGGACAACGCCGTGTGCCTCATGGTCCCCAAGTCCATCCTCGCGCCCGAGGCCCGCGCGCTCATCGAGCAGCGCGTGCCACTGCAGGCGCCGTGAAGTGCCGGTTGCACCGGTTGCGCTGCGCGGCGCACCGGGCTGGCTGACTCAGGGCTTGGGTGCAGTCGCAGCGGCGGGCTTGCCGGCCTGCGCCGCTTTCGCGGTCTTGTTGTAGACCTCCATCACGGTGGCAAAGTCGCGCTCGAAGTTGATGGGCAAAAAGGTGTCGTTGCCCGGCAGCAGCTGGCGCAGCTTGGGCGAGAAGCTGTAGCCGTACGAGCACTTCTTGACCCGCGCCTGCAGCTCGGGCGGCACGTCCTTGCCCAGGGTCCAGGTCTCGGTCATGAAGGGCGGGCTCTCCCACAGCGTGCGAATGCTCGACCCCTTCACATCGCCCTTGACCACCATGCGCTGGTACAGGTCGCTGGCCACCGCAGCGGCGGGGTAGAAGCCGTGCATCACCCCGGTCACCGAGCGCTCGTGGCCGTTGGAGAACACCACCTCGTAGTTCTGGTCCGGCACCAGGCCGATGGCCGGGAACAGCGCGCGCGGCGCCAGGTTGCCGGAGTTGGACGTGGGCGTGGTGTGCGCGATCTTCTTGCCCACCAGGTCCTGCGGCTTGGTGAACGGGCTGTCCACCCGCGCGATCAGGATCAGCTTGTACGAATTGCGCTGCCCGCTGGCCTTGTTGCCCGGCACGCCGAACGGCGCGGGCTGGCCGGCTGCGATGAGCTGCGGCACCAGGCCGGGGTTGACCTGGGCCAGCTGGGCCTTGCCCGTGATCAGGTTGTCGATGAGGTCCTTCTCGGGCAGCACGTCGATGTTGGTGCTGCGCTCCAGCGACTCGCCCTGCAGGTTCTGAAGGTCGATGTTGCCGCAGCGCGCCAGGTGGTTGAAGTAGTCGCCCCACAGCAGCATCGTCTCGCTCTTGGCATAGGTCTTGGGCATGGCCACCACCAGCTTTTCGCGCGGGCCGCTGAAGGCGGGGGCCGGGGCTGCCGCGGCGCGGGCAGCGGCTGCGCGGGCCTGGGGCGTGGTGGCAGCGTCGGTCTGGGCCTGCACGGCCACCGGGCCGAGCGTGAGCGTGGTGTACAGCCAAAGTGCGCCGGAGCGGGCGTGGGAACGCATGGTGAATCTCCCTCAGTGTTTTGTGGTGGTCCAGGCCCGGAGCCCGGCGTCTGGCGCCTGATCGTCGCAGCCCGCGCTGGTCGCAGCCTGCGGCCGCATGGCCGGTCAGGCTGGCCGCGGCGGGCAGCCGTCGAGTATGCATGACGCAGCGGCTGGCGCGGGCCCACGGCGGCGCGCTTGGGTAACGCGCGGGACTCCGTGGGCGCATGGCATCGGCCTGGGCCGGCGGCTCGCAGGGCAGGGCGGTTGACACCGCGTCAAGTGCCCGGTGGTCGGCATGGACAAGACCGAGAGGGACGGGGGCTCCAGAGCCTGTAACAATTCGTGCACTCCAACGCGAACCTTTCATCGACTGCCTGCATCCGCCGAACCATGTCGCAAAACGCCCATACCCTGCACCTGTTCTTCGAAGACCCGATCAAGCTCAAGACCTTTCAGCTGGTCTACCAGTACCTGGTGGCCGACAACACCGATCAGGCCGAGCGCTGGGCCGACAAGCTGGGCGGCGTGGACCTGGGCGCGCTGTGGGACGCGCAATGGTTCAACCAGCAGGTGTCGGCCGAGCGCACCCACCTGCTGCTGCGCTTTGACACCGGCACCCACGACGACCTGCCCCTGCGCGCCCTGGAAGCCCTCTTCGCCCACGGCCTGCAGTCGGCAGTGCTGGAGGTGTTCTACGACCAGGTGGGCGAGACCGAGCGCATGCACTTCCACCAGGGCCAGTGGGTATCACGCGCGGCGTTTTTCAAAGCGTGCCCGCAGTGGCGCGTGGTGGTGGAGCCGGCGGATGAACGCGACGGCGCGAGCGAGGCCGGCAGTTCGCAGGACAGCGGCGACGACGCGTACTGCCACTCCAAGGACCCGGCCAAACCCGTCACCGTCAGCAAGCTGCGCCAGCAGGAGGCCGAGCGCAAGCAGGAAGCGCAAGAGGCCGCGCAGGCCTTCATCGACATGGCCCGCTCCATGGGCAAGAACGGCAAGTCACCGGTGGAGGGCCTCATCGGCGTGCTGCTGCTGCGCGCCGGATTCAAGGGCCTGCTGCAGGCCATCGCCTTCACGGTGGTCACCGTGCTGCTGTTCAAGGGCCTGTGGCTGTGGCTGGGCTTGGGCCTGGTGCTGGCCATCGTGCTGCCGCTGTACTACATCCTGAGCGAATACAACGACATCCACGGGGATGACGATGACAGCGATGCCGAGGGTGGCGATGGAGATGGCGACGGTGAGGGCGACGGCGGGGCGCAGCAGACCGTGCCGCTGGCCGGCGACGATGGGGCCATCACCCCGCAGGCCCGCAAGGACCCGGGCGCTCCGCTGCTCGCGCACTGAACACAACACAACGACTGACGACGAGGGAGCGATTCCAACATGCTGACAAACATCGAATGGTGGGGCGGGCTGATCTTCGTGCTGGGTGCCATCACCTACCGGCTGGTCATGGGCGCGCTGGAGAAGAACGAAGACGGCATCCACTGGTACCGCGGGCTGATGCACGCGTTCTTCCTGCTGCCCGCCGTGGTGCTGGCCGGGTACTTCTACCCCCTGCCGCGCGCCGGATGGCAGTACGGCTACCTGGCTGTCCTGGGCGCGTCGCTGGCCGTCGTGCTGGTGATGCTGGTGCAAGAGATCACCGGAGACAGCCCCGCGGATTCAGAGAAGAAAAAGGCCGACAAGGCGAAGACGAAGGGGGAGGGCGCGGAAGAAAATCCGCAAGCCAAGAAGCAGCCGCCCGACGCCGCTGGCGGTGACGAAGATGGCGACGAGCCAGGCTGGCTGATGACCGTGGTGGGCGCGCTGGCGCTGTACAGCCCGGTGCTGGTGGCCTGCGGCCTGGGCTGCCACAAGGCCTGGCCCATGGTGCAGCGGCTGCTGTGATGCTGCCGCCCCGGGGTGTACCTGGGACGCGTTGCAGGGCCGGCCGGCTGCGGCGCCCATCACAATCGGCAGGGGCCGGCCGGCCCCTTCATCTACTTATCCATGACCCTTTGCCCCGCGCCCATGTGCGCCCACGCCTTTTCCGTCCATGGCCCAAGATTCCTTCGCTGAGCTTTTGTCGCTCTACATGCGGCGCATCCGCGCCAGCGCCTCCGGCGTCGCCACCGAGATCGGCCTGAGCCGCGAGGCGGTCAACAACTGGCGCAACGGCCTGTCCGCACCCAACCCGCGCTCGCGCGACAAGGTGGTGGCCTGCACCCGCTACCTGCGCCTGACCGAGGCCGAGGCCAACCGCCTGCTCAGCGCGGCGGGCTTGCAGCCCGAGTTTCCGCTGCAGGCCGGGCCGGCCGGCGCAGCGCAGCCGTTTGCCGCCTTTCAAGACCGGCTGTTCGCGCAACTGGCGCAGGCCGTGCCCTATGCCATCGCACTGCTGCTGTCGCCCGCACACTGGGGCCAGCCGCCGTTCCGGCAAGAGCTGCTGCAGCGCGCCAAGGCGCAGTACGGAGACGGTGCGGTGCTGCACATCCAGCCGCCCTACAGCGTGAGCACCGTGCCGGCCGAATACTTTGCCGCCATCGGCCGCCAGTGCGGCCTGGGCGATGTGGCCACCGACTATGAATTCGAATCCGCCCTGGAGCGCCGGCTGGTTGCGGGCGAGCGCCTGTTCTGCCTGGTCAGCCGGTTCGAGCAGGGCACGCCCGCACTGCGCGAGACCCTGGCGGGCATCCTGCGCAGCCTGAGCGAGATGCACAGCGGCCGCCTGCACCTGCTGCTGTGCGGCGGCGAGGCACTGGCCGACCTCAAATACCGCAGCGGCGACCTGTCGCTGCTCAACATCGCGCAGGTCCACCATTGGCCCGACCCGTCGCTCGAAGACCTCACGCTGCTGGCCCGCCACCGCTGGCCCGACCAGGCCTGGCCTCAGTCCGTGCTGGCGGCCTTGCAGGACGTGAGCGGCGGCCACCCCGCGCTGTTCGAAGAAGGCCTGCAATGGCTGGTGGACCACGGCGTTGATGAGGCGCAGGCCCGCTCTGCCGCCTTGCGCAGCCACCTGGCCGGCAGCCCGCGCCTGTGGCAGACCCTGCTGCCGCTGGCACAGGCCCCTGCCACGCGCCAGCGCCTGGCCCAGCTGCTGCAGGCCGACGAACTGGGCCGCGCGCGCCCGTACCTGCAGGACGACGAACTGCGCCGCCTGTTCTGGGGCAACCTCATCCATGTGCGGGGCACGGGCGATGCCGCGCGGCTGCACTGGCGCAGCCCGGCCATCCGCGAGGCGGGCCTGATGGTCGTGGAATCCGCGTCCGGCGCCGCATGAGCCCGCTGCTGTCCAAGGCGCTGGTGCGCGCGGTGGTCGTCGCGGCCATCACCCTCTTCGTGGGCAGCGCGCTGCTCACGCCCAAGCTCAACCCGGTCACGCGCGGCTCGGTGCTGGGCGCCGAGAACGCAGGCATCGTCTGGGGCGAACTGGTGCAGTGGCGCGTGGCCATGGTGCAGGCCCACAACGAGCTGGATGCGTGGCCGCAGGACATCCAGAAATACGCGCCCCCCATCGGCAACCCGCAGCTGCGCGTTACCTCGCCCCAGCCCTACGTGCTGCAGGCCGACATCGCCGCCAACCCCGAGCTGGGCAAGCTCGCAGGCACCCAGGTGGTCGTGCAACTCAAGCCCGGCACCACCACCTGGAGCTGCCGCCCCGGGCGCCCGCCCATCCCGAGCGGCTACCTGCCCATCAACTGCCTGGAAGGGCAGGGGGACGACTTCACGCCCGTGCCGGCATCCGAGCGCGACCCGTTCGCGGCGCTGCGCCAGCTCATCTACTGGTGCGTCGGCATCTTCCTGGTCGGCGCCGTGGTCTGGGTGGCGCGGCACCCACTGCTCGGCCCCGCGCAGCTGCAGCCCGCGCGATTGCGCCGCACGCCGCTGGCGCGGCTGCCCCGGCTCGACCGCCTGCTGGGCTGGACGGGCCGGCGCGAGTCCACGCTGCTCGCGGCCGACATCCGCATGGTGGACTGGCGCCGTGCGGTGCAGTGCGCGCAGCCGGGCTCGCCCGACGCGGCGAACGCACGCGCGGAGGGCCTGGTCCGTGCGCTGGCCGAGCGCGTGTCCGCCCGCAGCCAGCCCAGCAGCGACTGGGCGCTGCCGGGGCCGGTGTTCGAGTGGCAGTTTCCGCCGGACCTGCCGGTGTCGCTGGACCGCTGCCTGGTGTTCGTGCCCACGCCCGGCGTGGACGAGGCCACCGTGCTGCGCCAGTTGCGCGCCGCGCAGACGGGCAGCGACGTGCTGCTGGTGCTCAGCGCGCACAGCGCTGACTTCCCCATGCCCCTGCTGCAGGCGCACGCGGCCGACCACGCCAACCTGCACGTGATGGTGGACAGCGCCAGCCAGACCGAATGGCTGGTGGGCGGCGAGGCCCTGCAGGTGCTGCTGCGCCTGCTGGCGGCCCAGCTGCGCATCACGCGCATCTCGCCATACCAGACGCGGGGCGGCATCACGCGCGAAGGCTCGTTCTTCGGCCGGGCCCAGCTGCTGGCCCGCGTGATCAACCGCGAGCCCGCCAACTACCTCGTGGTGGGCGGCCGCCAGCTGGGCAAGAGCAGCCTGCTCAAGGCCGTGCAGCGCCGCCTGCAGGGCCACCCGCACACCGTGTGCCACTACGTGTCGCTGCGCGACCACCGCCTGGCGCCGCGCATGGCGCTGCAGTTCGGCCTGCCGGCCGACACCCCGCTCGAGGCCATCGTGGACCACCTGCAGGCGCAGTACCAGGGCAAGCGTCTTTACCTGCTGATCGACGAGGCTGACCTGTTCTTTCGCGACGAGTCGCACAACGGCTACCCGCAGCTGTCCACCCTGCGGGCGCTGAGCGAAGAAGGGCGCTGCTGGTTCATGCTCGCGGGCTTCTGGGACCTGTACGCCACCGCCGTGCTCGACTACCAAAGCCCGCTGCGCAACTTCGGCGAGGTGCTGGCCATCGGCGGCCTGGAGCGCGCCGCCTGCCGCGACCTCGCCACCGAGCCCTTGCGCCGCCTGCGCCTGGGTTTTGCGAGCGACACGCTCGTGGAAAAGCTGGTGGACGCCAGCGGCCAGCGTGCCAACCTGGTCGCCATCCTGTGCCAGGAATGCCTGGAGGCGCTGCAACCCAGCGAGCGCGCCATCGAGGCGCACCACCTCGCGCAGGCCCTGGCCTCGCAGCCGGTGCAGGACGCCCTGGCCGGCTGGGGGCGCCTGAGCCACGACGAGGCCGCCTGCCGCCTGGACCGCGTGGTGGTCTACCACACCGCCCAGGCCGGGCACAGCAGCCTGGTCACCCTGGCCCAGCTGCTGCAAGGCCACGGCGTCCTGGCCGACGCCCAGGCCCTGCGCCAGTCGCTGGCCCGCCTGCAGCTGGCCTATGTGCTGCGCAAGCACGACGCCGAGTACCGCTTCGCCATCCCGCTGCTGCAAGACCAGTTCGAATCCGCCGAGCTGGAGTTGCTGCTGCACCAGGAGCTGGCGGTGATGTCCAAGGCCTGAGGCCGCCCGCATCTTTCACTCTGACCTATTCATAGCCCTTCATAGCCCTCCATGGCCACTTCCTCCTCCTCTGTCACCCTGGACTATGACATCGGCTTCGATGCCATCGTTGCCGAACTCGATCGCCTGGTCCGTGCGGGCGTGCACCCGGACCGCATCAGCGTGTCCCACTATGCCGCCGTGCAATGGGTCTGCGAGGCCCACTGGGTGTACTCCGATGGCCCGGACACCGCCTGTGCCGCCCGGCGCGTGGACGCCCAGCTCGCCCTGCTGCGCTTGATGCTGGAGCGTGGGGCGGATCCCAACAAGCGCAAGAACCGCAATTCCACGCCGCTGGCTGTTTGCTGCCGGCAGTTCGCCACCTATTTCCAGGAGCGTGCCCTGGAGAGACTGGGCCTCGTGTTGGCCGCAGGCGGCGACCCGCGCCAGACCAAGGACCCCGCGCTGTGTATTGCCTTGGGCCTGCGCGAGATGCGGGGTGAGGTTTTCGACATGGCGTTCCGCGAGGATGCGTCTCCAGGCCACGCCGATGCGGTTTTCCAAGCGGTCGACATGCTGCTGCAGGCAGGCGCCGACATGGAGGCGCTGGAGCACCGTGCGATGTACCGGCCGTTCCTGATGGCGGCGTACATCGGCAGCGTGCCGCTGCTGCGGTGGTTGAAGGACCGAGGCGCCGATGTGCAGGCCACCAACCCCGATGGGTCCAATGCGCTGATGTACGCCGCAGGCGACGTGGACGGCCTGGCCCGCAGCCGCGCGGGGTTCTCGACCACCTGGCATCGGATGGGCGACCCTGTCGCCAGCACGCGCCAACTGCTCGATTGGGGCCTGGACCCGGCCGCCGCCAACGCGCGCGGCCGCACGCCGCTGCGCCTGGCCGTCAGCGCCGGCAACCTCGATGTGGCCGCCGTGCTGGCCGAGGCGCTCGCAGGCCAGGGCAAGCTCTTGGCGGCCGATGTGCGCTTGTTCAGAGGCACCGACCACGAGCCCCGCGTGGCAGCGTTGACCACCTCGGCGCCAGCCAGAAAGCCCGCCAAGCCCAAGGCCGCGCCAGATGGTGTCGCCCAGCGCGCCACCTGGGACCGTGCCCCTGCACTCATCGACGGACCCACCGACTGGCAGCCCAGCCAGTACCCCGAGTGGCTGCGCACCTGTCTCAAGGACGTGATCGCACGGCTGGGATCGGGCGCGGACCCGCGCGTGCCGCCAGGCACGTTGTACCTGGAGTACGACGACTACTCTCGCAGCCTGCGGCTGTCTCGCACCAAGTCGTACCTCAGCCGCAGCGGCGCGGTGGAAATGGGCGTCCACGTGTTCGATTGGTCGATCATGCGCGTGCGCTTCTCGCAGGTGGAGGGCGACGACTGGGTGCTCCGCGAAGCCATCGATCTGCCCATGGCGCCCGGCGCGCCGCCCGCCACCGACGTGCTGTGCGACGCCATCGGGCAGCTGTGCGCCCGCTACCTCAACACCTCGGCTTGAGCACCAGCGCGCCCGTTCGCCCTCCGGCTCCTTCCCACCGTCACCACCCGACCCCATGACCACCAAGCCCAAATGGACCGACCGTCTCTACAGCCCTGTCCGCGTGCTGAACCATGCCGACAAACTGCATCTCGAGAAATTCAGCGACGCCGATCTGGACCAGATCGCGGGCTGCGATGACGTCCTGGACATGGACCTGCGCAGCAACCGCACCGCGCAGCCGGTGGACTTGTCGCGCCTGGCGCACATCCAGGGACTTCGGCGGTTGAGCCTGGAGCGCATGCAGTTCACCAATCTGCAGGCACTCAAGGCGCTGCCTCATCTCAACTCGCTGACCATTGCGCATTGCGACTTCAGCGACTTTGACGCGCTCAATGGCCTGAACGTTGAGACGCTGTTCTTGTGGAACAACAAGCTCGCCCGCTTTCCGGCAGGGCTCGACCTGCCCAGGCTGGAGAACCTGTACCTGTCGAGCAACCGCATCACCGACCTGTCCTTCGTCGCCAGCTATCCCGCCCTCAGGTGCCTGCATGCAGACGGCAACCGGATCACTGACCTGTCACCCTTGGCAAGTTGCACGGCCTTGGAGTCCCTGTGGATCGATGACAACCCGCTGGCCACGCTGGCGCCGCTGGCGGGCCGGCGCTACCAGCGCATGCATGTCAGCAATGAGCTGAGCGCCGAGCGAACGGCCCTTGGGCTGGAGTTGCCGGAGGAGCCGTATGTGCGCGACGCGGCAAGCATCGAAGCCTCGCGCATCGCGCAGCTGATGGAGGCCAAGGACTGGCCGCGGCTCTACGCCGTCACCGATGTGGCCTTGTTGGGTGACGCATTCTCCAATCTCGTGCACGGGCACTTCGACGAGGACATGGTGCGCGGCGCGCTGGCACACCCGGCCCCTGGCGCGTTCGATGCGATGGTGACCCACGGCCTGCGTCCGCACTATTGGGACGAGTCCCAACTGTTGGTGACCGTACTGAGCAGCTTTGGCGAGCGCCTGGTGACCCCGCTGACCCAGAGCTTTCACGCCGAGCTGGCGTTTTACCCGGACTACGAGCCGTTCTACGCGGGCAAATTGAAGCACGAGCATGCCACCATCGCACGCATCCTGGTAGAGGCACCCCTGCCAGTGTTTGCCGACCTGTTCCTGGCGTTCTTCAACCAGCGCGGGGACTTCTCCGAGGCCCACCTGCACCACTACAAGCGCTTGCTCGACGTCGTGGGCAAGGTGAATTCACCGCAATTGGTGGACCCCATCATCGACCTGCTGCGGTTTGAAAAGCACATCCTGGGTGGTGACGCGGCTTTCATGAAAAAAGTCTTCAAGGCCATTGGCCAGTTGGGCGCCAAGGCCGATGCGGCCGTGCTGGCCAGCCGCTTTGACGTGTCCGCTGAAACCCGGCCTGATGTGGCGGAGGCCTTCGAGGCCACCCTCAAAAAGCTGCAAAAGAAGAAGAGCTGATGCGCCGCAGGTGGCGACCGCCGCTCACCGGGCAGACAATGCGGCCCACAGCAGCCTGTGTGCTGCGCACCCCTGCGGAGGTCTCCCATGCCCATCGAGCTCGATCACCTTCTGGTCCCCGCGCGGGACAAGATCGCCGCCGCGCGGTTGCTGGCGGGGCTGCTGGGCGTGCCGTGGTCAGACACCGGCGTGGGGCCCTTTGCGCCGGTGTTCGTGAACGACGGCCTCACCTTTGACTTTGACGGATGGAGATCAGGCCGATGAATACCCGGTGCTGTGGTACCCCGGCAGCCTGGTGGTGTAGAAGTCGGGGTGGATCCAGGTGTAGTGCCCCAGGACGAACGCGCATTTGTCGATGTCCGCCGTCGATAGTTTCACGGCATAGCTCTTTTGCAGGTAGTCGGGCGTGGCTTGCCGGGCGTCCTGGTACGCGAACCCGAACCGGCCATAGAAGGTTTCCGAGCCCCCCACGGTCGTGATGTGCACCTGCGCCGGCGTGGCGTTCTGCCGCAGCAGGGCCATGCGCGACAGCAGCAGCAAGGTGCCCAATCCTTTTTGCTGGTGCGCGGGGTGCACCATGCCGAACGAGAGGGTGACAAACTGCTGGCCTTCAACGGGGTCGGCCGTCATGCCACCCACGGCCACCACCGCGTTGTCCTGCTCGATCACCACGATCAGCACTTTTCCGTCACGCAGCCATTGCGCGAACATCGGATAGAACCCGGCCGGGAAGTGCAGCGGTTCGTTGAGCTGGTAGATCTGCTCGCACTGCGCAATGTCTTCGGGCTGCAGCAGCCGGACCTTGCACAGGGGCAAGGTGCCGACGAATCCCATCTGGAATTCACCCTCTTTCCGTGCAAAGAAGCGCCGGATCTTTTGAATTGTTCCAGTCATCATTCAAGACGCCCCGTCGCTGATGGTGGCCCGGCGCGGGTGCGATGGCGCTGCAGCGCCATCGCACCCTGCGCGCCGCCACCACCGATACCGCTACCGATACCGCTACCGCTCGATCATCTCCTGCACCTTTGCCGCCAGCGCCGCCACGTCGAACGGCTTGGTGATCACCTCCATGCCGAACGCCAGCAGCCCGTTGCCCACCGCCGCGTTCTCGGCGTAGCCGGTGATGAACAGCACCTTCAGGTCCGGGCGCGTCACGCGCCCGGCGTCGGCCACCTGGCGGCCGTTGAGGCCGCCGGGCAGGCCCACGTCGGTCAGCAGCAGGTCGATGCGGCGTTCGGACTGCAGCACGTGCAGGCCCGCGGGGCCGTCGCCGACCGAGATCACGTTGTAGCCCAGGTCTTCCAGCTCTTCGGCGATCAGGCCGCGGATGGTGGCCTCGTCCTCGATCACCAGCACCACCTCGCCATCGGCGCGGTGGTCGAAGGTGGGCTGCACGTGCGGGTTCTCCTGGTCGGCCTCGCCCATGTAGCGCGGCAGGTACAGGCACATGGTGGTGCCTTCGCCGGGCACCGAGTAGATGCGCACCTGCCCGCCCGACTGCCGCACGAAGCCGTACACCATCGACAAGCCCAGCCCCGTGCCCTGGCCCATGGGCTTGGTGGTGAAGAACGGGTCGAACGCGCGGGCGATCACCTCGGGCGTCATGCCCACGCCGGTGTCGGTCACGCACAGCGATATGTACTGGCCGGGCGGCAGCTCGCGCTCGGCCGCGGCGCGGTCGTCCAGCCACTTGTTGGCCGTCTCGATGGTCAGGCGGCCGCCGTTGGGTGCCATGGCGTCGCGCGCGTTGATGCACAGGTTGAGCACCGCGTTCTCCAGCTGCGACGGGTCCACCTGCGTGAGCCACAGGCCGCCCGCGCCCACCACCTCCACCTCGACCGACGGGCCCACCGTGCGGCGCACCATTTCCTCGATGCCGCCCACCAGGCGGTTCACGTCGGTGGGGCGCGGGTCCAGCGTCTGGCGGCGTGAAAACGCCAGCAGCCGCTGGGTGAGCGCCGCCGCGCGGCGCACCGCGCCCTGCGCCATGCCGATGTAGCGCTCGGTGTTGTCGAAGTTCCGGGCGTTCAGGCGCTTTTCCAGCACCTGCAGGCTGGCGCTCATGCCCGCCAGCAGGTTGTTGAAGTCGTGCGCGATGCCGCCGGTGAGCTGGCCGATGGCCTCCATCTTCTGCGACTGGCGGAACTTGGCTTCCACCTCCATCAGCTCGTTCGTGCGCTCGGTCACCTTGCGCTCCAGCGACTCGTTCATCTCGCGCAGCTGGGCTTCGTTGGTGCGCAGCTCGGCCTCGGAGCGCGCGCGCTCGGCGGCGGTGCGGGTGCGGGCCGCGATCTCGCGCATGAACTCGCACTCCTCATGGGTCCACTGGCGCACGTCGTCCTGGTTGACGAAGAGCACCGCCACCAGGCGCCCGTGCTCCACCACCGGAATGTTCATGAAGGCGCGGCCGCTGAGCGCATCCAGGGCGTCGGCGGCCATGGCGGTGCGGGTGTCCAGCCGCGCATCGGTCACGCGCACGAACTCGTCCCGCTTGAGCTCGTCGACAAAGGTGCCGAAGTCCCGCAGGCAGAGGCTGCCCTGCAGCGTCTGCACTCCGGGGGCCGTCCAGTCGCACTGCACATGCAGGGTGTCGGATTCGTGGTCCACGCGGCCGTAGCCCGCGCGGCTGACCTTGAGCGTGTGGCCCAGGATGCGGGCGGCGGCCAGGCTGATGTCGTCCACGTCGTCCAAGCCGCGCAACTGGCTGGTGAACTCGATCAGCGCGTCGCGCTTGGCCTCGGCCGCCACGCGCTCGGTCACGTCCAGGCCTTCCACGAAGATGCCGGTCACGGTGCCCGAGGTGTCGCGGATCGGCTGGTACACGAAGTCCATGTACCGCTCGCTCACCGCTTCGCCCGCATGCTGCCGGATGTCGAAGCGGGCGCCGTAGGCCGTGGCCGCCTTGCCGCTGGAGTACACGCCGTCGAGCATGGCCACATAGCCCTGTTCGGCCGCTTCGGGCAGTGCGTCGGCCACCGTGCGGCCCAGCAGGCTGCGATCGCCCACCATCTCCAGGTACTTGGGGTTGGCCAGCTCGATGCGGTGGGTGGGGCCCTGCAGCAGCACCATGAAGCTGGGCGACTGCTCGAACAGCGTGGCAAAGCGCTCGCGCTCCATCAGCAGGCGCCGGTCGGCCAGCACCTTGTCGGTGGTCTCCACCACCAGCGCCTGGGCGCCCACCGGCGTGCCCTGGTCGTCCACCAGGGGGGAGTAGTTCAGGTCCACCCACAGCGGGCGGTACACGCCGTCGCGGTTCAGGCTCAGTTCCTGGTCGTCGTAATGCAGCGTGCCGCCGGCCAGGCAGACCTTGAGCACGCGGTCGTTCAGGTCGGCGGCCTCGGGCCAGGCCTCGCGGATGTTCATGCCCAGCAGGCCGGGGTGGCGCCCGCCCGCAAAGCCGGCGTACGGGTCGTTGTAGATCAGCACGCCCGGCTCGCCCCACAGCGTGGCAATGGGCATGGGGCAGCGCAGCATGTTGACCAGCGCGCCGGTCAGGTAGGGCGGCCACTGCTCTATGGGGCCCAGGTCGGTGGTGCTCCAGTCAAAGTCGGCAATGAGCCCGGCCATCTCGCCGCCGGCTGACAAAATGAAATTCTTGACGTGGGATGTGCCGTTGGCCATGCGTGCCAGTTCCTGTGATGGGTTTGTGCGCTGGGCGGTGGTCTGGCACCGTTGATTCCGCGCAATGATAAAGACACCGGCTCCCCGGTTTGTAGGCCAGTTGCCTATAGCCCCATCGGAGACAGCAACTTCTGGATACACCTGCGCTATCGGTGCTATCGGTGCTGTTGCTGCTGTTGGTGCGCCTGCTGCGCCGGTACGGGCGCATGCGCCATCACCAGGGCGTACAGCGCCTGCGCCGCCACCGACAGGCTCTCATCGCGCCGCCGCACCAGGTAGATCTGCCGCGTGAGGCCTGCCAGCGCCAGGGGGCGTGTGACGAGGCCCGGCTGCTCGAAGTGGAACAGCGTGAGCGCCGGCACCACGCTGATGCCCAGGCCCGCGCGCACCATGCCCATCACGGTGGCCAGTTGCTCCACCTCCATCAGCGTGTGCATGGCCTGCGGGTGCAGAGCGGCCTCCAGGTACTGGCGCACGCTGCTGGTGCGCGCCAGGTGGATGAAGGGCCAGGCCGCCAGGTCCTGCGCGGTGACGGCCTTGCGCCGGCGGGCTAGTGGGTGGTCTGCAGGGCACACCAGGTAAAAGCCGTCGCTGCAAAAAGGCTCGGCCTGCAGCGCAGGGGTGTCGGCGCGGATGGCGGCCAGCGCAAAGTCGGCATGGCCGCTGGCCACGCGCTCGATGCAGGGCTCGGACAGCACGTCGGCGATGTCGATCTCGATGCCGGGGTGCGCTGCGCGGTACTGCGCCAGCACGGCGGGCAGCCAGCCCGCGGCCAGCGACGGCAGCAGCGCCAGGGCCACCCGCCCGCGCTGCAGCGTGGCGGCATCGCGCACGGCCGACAGCGCGTTGGTGATCTCTGCGCGGATGCGGCGGGCCGATTCCAGAAA
This sequence comes from Acidovorax sp. Leaf191, assembly GCF_001424425.1. GTDB lineage: Bacteria > Pseudomonadota > Gammaproteobacteria > Burkholderiales > Burkholderiaceae_C > Acidovorax. The sequence continues at coordinate 57,960 of NZ_LMPT01000006.1, read as the reverse complement.
GTTGTGCCCCTCGGGCGTCAAGTCCACATGCCGCGTGCTGCGGTCGAACAGCCGCAGGCCCAGGTCGTCCTCCAGCGCGCGGATGAGCGCGCTGAACGCAGGCTGCGACAGGTGGCACAGGGCTGCCGCGCGGGTGAAGCTGCGCTGCTCGGCCAGCGCGATGAAAGCGTCGATCTGGCGGCTGGAGAGGTGGGCGGTGCTCATGGGTGAAGGCGAGGGCAGAAAAGCCCCAAAAGCTATTTATCTGCAATGCAGATGGATTCATCATAAATATCGATTTCACAGAATACCGCAGTGTTTCTACAGTGGGGCCCAGGAGACACACATTCATGGCGAACAACACCCATCTGCGGGTCGGCTGCGCCGCCGGCTTTTCGGGCGACCGCACGGACGCGGCCTTGCCCGTGGTGCAGGCGCTCATCGCCAGCGGCCAGCCGTCGGTGCTCATCTTCGAGACCCTGGCCGAGCGCACGCTGGCCCTGGCGCAACTGGCCCGCCGCACCGACCCCGATGCGGGCTACGAGCCGCTGCTGGCCGACCTGCTGCGCCCCGTGCTCGGGCTGTGCCTGGCGCACGGCGTGCGCATCGTCAGCAACTTCGGCGCGGCCAACCCGCACGGCGCCGCACGCCGCATTCAAGCGCTGGCGGCCGAGCTGGGCCTGGCCCGCCCGCGCATCGCCGTGCTGCAGGGCGACGACCTGAGCGGCCCGGCCCACCGCGCGCTGCTGCAGGACGCCCTGGGCAGCGCCATGCCCACCGAGCCCATCGTGAGCGCCAACGCCTACATCGGCGCACAGGCCATTGCCGATGCGCTGCGCGCCGGGGCCGACATCGTGGTCTGCGGCCGCGTGGCCGACCCGTCGCTCGTGCTGGGCCCGGCGCTCGCGCACTACGGCTGGGCGCTGGACGACTGGGACCGCCTGGCCCGCGCCACCATGGCCGGGCACCTGCTCGAATGCGGCGCGCAGGTCACGGGCGGCTACTTTGCCGACCCCGGCTACAAGGACGTGCCGGGCCTGGCGCAACTGGGCTACCCCATCGCCGAAATCGACGCCGACGGCCACTGCACCATCACCAAGCCACCCGGCACCGGCGGGCGCATCGACGAGCGCACCGTCAAGGAGCAGCTGCTGTACGAGCTGCACGACCCGGCGGCCTACCTCACGCCCGACGTGGTGGCCGACATCAGAGAGGCCCGCGTGCAGGCCGTGGGCACCGACGCCGTGCGCCTCACCGGCGTGCAGGGCCACGCGCAGCCCGCCACGCTCAAGGTCAACGTGTGCTTTGAATCCGGCTGGTTCGCCGAGGGCGAAATCTCCTACGCAGGCCCGCGCGCCCAAGCCCGCGCGCGCCTGGCGGGCGAGGTGCTGCGCGAGCGGCTGGCCGGCCTGGGCCCGCTGCGCATCGACCTGATCGGCGTGACCAGCATCTTCGGCGACGACACCAGCCGGTGGCTGGATGCGCCCGCCAGCGATAGCAACAGCAACAGCGGCGACGCCCGCAACGACGTGCGTGATGTGCGCCTGCGCGTGGCCCTGCAGCACCGCGACCACGCCAGCGCCCAGCGCCTGGTGCGCGAGGTGACCGCGCTCTACACCTGCGGGCCTGCGGGCGGCGGCGGCGTGCGCACCGCCATGCGCCCACGCCTGGGCACGGTGTCGTGCCTGGTGCCGCGCGATGCCGTGGCCGTGCGCTTCGAGATGGTTGATTGAGGGACCACACACCATGACTTCTGCAACCCCGGCCGCAACCCAGCCCTCCACCACGGCAACCACCACGGCAACCATCACTGTTCCGCTTTATCGCCTGGCCCACAGCCGCACCGGCGACAAAGGCAACCGCTCCAACATCAGCGTCATCGCGTGGCACCCCGCGCTGTGGGATGTGCTGGTCGAGCAGGTCACCGAAGCCGCCGTGGCCCGCCAGTTCGCGCTGCGCCAGCCACGCCAAGTCACGCGCTACCTGCTGCCGCAGCTGCAGGCCATGAACATCGTGCTGGACGATGTGCTGGACGGCGGCGTGAACGATTCGCTCAACCTCGACAGCCACGGCAAGGCGCTGAGCTACCTGCTGCTGGACATGCCCGTCACCGTGCCTGCCGCGCTGGCACCGCACCTGGGCGGGCCGCCGCCGTAGCCGTCGCTTGTTTGACGGGTTCCCGATTCCCTTTCCGCTTTTCCATACCTAAACACAAGGAGACAACCATGAACCGATCCACTTCGCTGTTGAACCAGGGCCGACGCCACGCGATGGCCGCCGCCGTGCTGGCGCTGGGCGCGCTGCAGGGCGGGGCTGCCCATGCGCAGGCCTACCCCGCCAAGCCCATCACCTTCGTCGTGCCGTTCGCGGCCGGCAGCGCCACCGACCAACTGGCGCGCGCGCTGGGGCAGTCCATCACCAACGACACCAAGCAGGCGGTGGTCATCGACAACAAGGCCGGTGCCAGCGGCATGATCGCGGCGTCGGCCGTGGCCAAGTCCGCAGCCGACGGCTACAGCGTGCTCATCACCACCAACACCACGCATGCGGCCAACGAGCATCTGTACAAGAAGCTCTCGTACGACCCGGTGAAAGACTTTGTGCCGGTGACCGGCCTGGGCAAGGGCGGGCAGGTGCTGGTGGTCAACGCCACTGCGCCGTACAAGAACGTGGGTGAGCTGCTGGCCTTTGCCAAGAAGAACCCCGGCAAGCTCAGTTTTGGCAGCGGCAGCTCGTCGAGCCGCATGGCCGGCGAGATGCTCAAGCAACTGGCCAGCGTGGATATCCTGCACGTGCCCTACAAGAGCAACCCGCTGGCCATCACCGACCTGCTGGGCGGGCAGATCGACCTGATGATCACCGACACCTCCACCGGCGTGCCCCAGGTCAAGGCGGGCAAGCTGCGTGCCCTGGGCTACTCCACCCCAAAGCGCAGCGCCCAGCTGCCCGACGTGCCCACGCTGGACGAAGCCGGCGTGAAGGGCTACGACATGGGCTACTGGTTTGCGGCCTACGTGCCGGCCGGGACCCCCGCACCGGTGGTGGCGCGCCTGAACGAGCTGCTCACGGCTGCCACCAAGAGCGCTGCGGCCAAGAGCTTCTACGACAACGCGGGCTCCGAGGCATGGACGACCACGCCCGATGAACTGGCCAAGTTCCAGGCCGCTGAAACCCAGAAGTGGGGCAAGGTGATCAAGGCCGCCGGGATCGAGGCCGAGTAAGCCAGCAGGCCACCCAAGCCAGCCCACAAGCCGCAGCCCCCGCGCCGGGCCGCGCTTTTTCCACCCCGTTTTCCGTTCCGCCAGTCCGCCTACCGTCCCCGGCAGGCGCGGGCGGAGCCTTGCCGCGCGCAGCGCACCAGACGCTGCCGTTTTTCTCTCAGAGCCGCTAGAGCGGCCACCACCCACCATCCATCCCAGGAGACAACATGCAACCCCTTCGTGCATTCGGAAAACTCGCCCTCACGGCCGCCGCCGCGGCATCCTTGGCCGCTTGTGGCGGCAGCGGCAGCAGCAATGGGGACGACGCCCCCAAAGGCCCGGCCCTCAAGCTCCAGATCACTGCCACCGAGGCCTTCCCCGGCAGCTATGGCGACGTGGGTGAATACGAGCGCCTCACAGGCACCATCAGCGGCGAGGTCGACCCCAAGGACCCCAAGAACACCACCATCCAGGACCTGGCGCTTGCGCCCACCAACGCCAACGGCATGGTCGAGTACCAGGCCGACTTCGTCATGCTCAAGCCCAAGAACATGGCCAAGGCCAGCGGTGTCTTGCGCTACGACGCACCCAACCGCGGCAACATCCTCACGATGCTGAACCCCACGGCCACGCCCAGCGATGCGGTGTACCTGGAGCGCGGCTACGTGATGCTGTACTCCGCCTGGCAGGGCGACGTGCCCAAGACCACCCCGGCGCGCCTCACGGTGACCGTGCCCGTGGCGAAGAACAAGGACGGCAGCAGCATCACCGGCCCTTACCGTGCCGAGCTGGTGCCCACCGTGGCCAGCCCGTCCATGACGCTGCCCGGCGGCGTCTTCAACGGCACCATGATCCCGTACGAGCCCGCCAGCCTGGACAACACCCAGCCCGGCTACTCGCTCACCCGCCGCGCCAACGAGACGGATGCACGCGTGCCGGTGCCCGCAGCCGACTGGAAGTTCGCCACCTGCGATGCGGGCACCAATGCCTTCCCCGGCACCGCCAGCCCCACCAGCGTGTGCCTCAAAGGCGGGTTCGACCCGGCCTACCTGTACGAGCTGGTCTACGTCGCCAAGGACCCTAAGGTCATGGGCGTGGGCCTGGCCGCGCTGCGCGACACGGTGAGCTTCTTTCGCAGCAAGGCGGCCGACTCGTCGGGCACGCCCAACCCGCTGGCGGGCCGCATCCAGTACACGCTGGGGCAGGGCACCTCGCAGTCGGGCAACGCGATGAAGACGTTCTTGCACCTGGGCTTCAACCAGGCGCTCGACGGCGGCAAGGTGTTCGACGGCATCTTCGCCCACGTGGCCGCGCGCCAGACCCACATCAACACCCGCTTTGCCGTGCCCGGCGGCGGCGGGGGCCTGCGCACCGACCACACGGCCTTCGGCCAGACGGCGCCGCGCGGGCTGGACAAGGACTACAACGACGACATCAGCGGCCGCCAGGGCGGCGTGATGAAACGCTGCGCCGCCACCAGCACCTGCCCCAAGTTCTTTCTGGGCCTGTCGGGCACCGAGTTCTGGCAACTGCAGGGCTCGCCCGTGCTGACCGATGCCCGCGGCACCAAGGACCTGGCCCAGCCCGACAACGCGCGCATTTATTACTACGCCAGCACCCAGCACGGCGGGGCAGGGGGCACGGCCAGCATCGCGTATGCGCCCACGCGCGCTACCTACCCCACGGGCACGGTGGTGCACTTCAACGACACCTTCCGCGCGCTGTTCCTGAACCTGGAAGACTGGGTGGTGCGCGGCACGCTGCCGCCCGCCAGCCAGGTGCCACGCATCGACAACGGCACGCTGGTGCGGCCCGAGGCGCTGGCCTTTCCGGCCATGAAGGGGCTGACCTGGGCGGTGGGCGGCGTGCAGACGGCCATTCCTGAGTTCAGCTACCGGGGCCTGTACAACAACTTCCCGCTGTTCGACTTTGGCCCGCAGTACATCCCGCAGGACGAATCGGGCATCGCCACCATCCTGCCCCCGCGCAACCTGGGCCGCGACTACGCGATCATGGTGCCGCAGGTCGATGCGTCCACCGGCCTCACCCGCGCCGGCATCCGCAGCGTGGAAGCGCGCGCGCCTCTGGGCACCAGCATCGAGTTCAACTACGTCGCCACGCCCGGCATCACCGACCTGGCCAACCTCACCGGCAGCTTCATCCCCTTCCACAAGACGCGCGCCGCGCGGCTGGCGGCGGGCGATGCGCGGCCGTCGCTGGAAGAGCTGTACGGCACGCAAGACGGCTACGTGGCGGCCGTGACCGAGGCCGCCAACGCACTGGTGGCGCAGCGCCTGCTGCTGCAGCGCGACGCAGACCTGCAGATTGCGCGGGCCAAGGCGGCGGCGGTGTTGCCTTGAGGTGACTGGGTATTTGGGGTGGGGCTGAGGTTTTGGTGCCGTTGTGCTTCTTGGCGGTGGCCCCCTCTCCCCAACCCCTCTCCCGCAAGGGGCGAGGGGCCAGGGCGCCGGGGTGCTGTTGATCGCCTTTCCAACATCAAGCAAAAAACAGCCTCTACCGCTGGATCAGAAAGCGCTACCAGCTATCAAAAATATAGCGTTTCACTCATCTGCCACGCCTACCCGCGCCAACTACCAAGGCACCCCTTCAAACCGCTGCACCAAAAAATCCAGCAGCGCCCGCACCGCCGGCGACAAATGCCGGCGTGACGTGTACAGCGCGTAGATCGTCATCACCGGCAAATCCCACGCGGGCAGCACGGCCTGCAGCTCGCCACTGCGCAGCAACGGGTTGGCCAGGTACGTCGGCTGCATCGCAATGCCGCCCCCGGCCAGCGCCGCGCGCATCAGTGTGGTGGCCTCGTTGGCGCTAAAGTGGCCCGACACGCCCACGCGCTCGGTCTCTGCGTCCCGGGTCAGCGTCCACACGCTCTTGCCAAAGTTGGCATAGCTCAGGCAGCGGTGCTGCGCCAGATCGGCCGGCCCCTGGGGCGTGCCGTGCGTGGCCAGGTAGGCGGGTGATGCCACCAGCACCGAGTCACACCGCGCCAGCGGTCGGCCGATGAGCAGCGGGTCGGGCTCGGCGCTGATGCGGATGGCCAGGTCGATGCGGCGCTCCACCAGGTTGAGCGACCCCTCGCTCGCGTCCAGGTCGATCTTGAGCTGCGGGTGTTGCGCCAGAAAGTCCGCAATCGCCGCGCCCATCTGCGCGAACGCGAACGACACGCTGCAGGTCAGCCGCAGTTGGCCGCGCAGCTCGCCCTCGGTGGTGCTGGCGGTTTCTTCCTCCAGGTCTTGCGACAGCGCCAGCATCTGCTGGCAGCGGCGCAGGCAGTGCTCGCCGGCATCCGTCAGCGTCACGCTGCGGGTGGTGCGCTGCAGCAGCCGCGCCTGCAGCCATTGCTCCATCTCGCCCACATAGCGCGTGACCATGGCGCGCGACATCTCCAGCCGCTCGGCCGTGGCGCTGAAGCTGCCGCTGGTGGCCACTTCCACAAACACCCGCATGGCGGTCAGGCGGTCCATATTTGCTCTATTGGTGCAACAAATATGCGCATTTTATGGGGTTTATTGGATCGATTGGCGCAAATAAACTTCGCTTCGACATCGACGCCAAGCCCTGACAACCCCTTCAACTTTCTGGAGAAACGCCATGTTCCGCACCACCCTCATCGCCGCCACCCTCGCCGTCGCCTTCACCGGTGCCCAGGCTGCCCAGCCGCTGCAAGTCAAGGTCTACAACGCCGACGGCAACAGCTTCAACGTCAACTCCACCGTGGTCTACGGCGAGAAGGAGGCCATGGTCATCGACGCCGGCTTCACCCGTGCCGACGCACTGCGCATTGCCGCCAACGTGCTCGACACCGGCAAGGAGCTCAAAACCATCTACGTGAGCCAGGCCGACCCCGACTACTACTTCGGCGTGGAAACGCTCAAGGACATCTTCCCCAAGGCCGACGTGGTGACCACCCCCGCCGTGCTGGAGAAGATCAACGCCAAGCTGGCGACCAAGCTCTCGTTCTGGGGCCCCAAGATGGGCGCCAACGCACCGCGCACGCCCGTGCTGCCCAAGGCCATCAGCGGCAACACGCTGAGCGTGGACGGCCAGGTGGTCGAGATCCGCGGCACCACCGGCGTGCTGGCGCACCGCCCGTATGCGTGGATCCCGTCCATCAAGGCCATCGTGGGCAACATCGCGGTGTCGGGCACCAACACCCACGTGTGGACGGCCGACACGCAAACCGTGGCCGAGCGCAGCGCCTGGGTCGCCCAGCTCGACGAGATGGCCGCACTGCAGCCCGCCGTCGTCGTGCCCGGCCACATGCCTGCCGGCGGCACGCTGGATGCTGCCAACATCACCTACACCAAGGGCTACCTGCAAGCCTTCGAGAAGAATGCCGCCGCCACCAAGACCAGCGCTGAACTCATCGACGCGATGAAGAAGGCCTACCCCGCAGCGCCCATGGGCCTGTCGCTGGACATCGGCGCCAAGGTCAACAAGGGCGAGATGAAGTGGTAAATCGCTGAGTAACGGAAAGAGGAAAGGCCGGCGACGAACCTGCGTTCCATCCATCGCTGCCGTTGGCGCTGGTGCCGCCGTTCAGGCTCCCACAACCGCTCGGGCTCTCACAACCGTTTAGCCTCCCACACCCGTTCGGGCTGAGCTTGTCGAAGGGCTCAGCGTGAACGGGTGGTGGGAGCTGGAGCGCAGATAGACATACACGCGGATAGCGACAAGACTTCGCGCTGCAGCATCAACGCCCGCCATCCGTTTTTCACAAGGAGCCCCCCATGTCCATGCACCCACTCCAGCAAGTCCTGCAGCACCTGCACGCCGGTCGCTGGAACGCGGCGCACGACCTGGTGCAGCACGACGGCTCCATGCTCGCGGCCTGGCTGCACGGCATCCTGCATGTGCAGGAAGGCGACCTCGAAGACGCCGAAAACTGGTACGACCGCGCCGGCCGCCACTTCCGCAGCCGGGGCACGCTCGCGCAAGAGATCGAAAGGTTCGAAGCCGCGCTCGCTGCTTCAGCACCCCTCACCGCATCCCCCACAGCATCCCCTGATCCTGAAAGCCCCTGACCCACCATGTCCTCCGTCTCCGTCACCGTCACCTATCTGTTCGACCCCCTGTGCGGCTGGTGCTACGCCGCCGCGCCCGCGCTGAAGCACCTGCAGGGCGTGGACGGCATCCATGTCTCGCTCGCGCCCACCGGCCTGTTCGCAGGCGCAGGCGCACGGCCCATGGATGCGGAATTTGCCGCCTATGCGTGGAGTAACGACCAGCGCATCCAGCAGCTCACGGGCCAGCCCTTCACGCAGGCCTACCGCGACCATATCCTGGGTGCGCCGTCTGGCCGCTTCGACTCAGGCCCTGCCACGCTGGCGCTGACTGCTGTGGCCCACACTGCGCCCGAGCGTGAGTTGGATGCCTTGCATGCGCTGCAGCATGCCCGCTATGTGGATGGGCGCGACACTGCAGAGCCTGCCGTGCTGGCCGATGTGCTCAATGCCCTGGGCCTGGTCGACGCCGCGGCGCTCACGCTGGCGCCCGATGCAGCGCTGCGCACGCTGCTGGCCGAACGTGTGGCCCACGCCCAGTCCACACTGCGCGCCGTGGGTGCACGGGGTGTGCCGCAACTGGTGGTGACAGGGCAGGGCGGCGCGCTGCGGCTGTTGGGGGGCGATGCGCTGCTGGGGCCGCGCGAGCAGTTGGTGGCGCTGGTGCGGGCAGCGGCCTGACGGACAGCCGCTCGCAGTCAAAGAAAACCAATCACCGTTCGCGCGAAGTTTGTTGGCGCGCGGCGCAAGGCTTCGACAGGCTCAGCCCGAACGGTTTTTGAGGGGCTCAGCCCGAACGGTGTGGGGCGAGTGAAGATGCAGCCACAATTACCCGTTCACGCTGAGCCCTTCGGCAGGCTCAGGACAGGCTTGTCGAAGCGCCGCCCAAGGCTTCGACAGGCTCAGCCCGAACGGTGTTTGAGAGCTCAGCCCGAACGGTTTGGGGGTGAGTGAAATGGAATCCCCAATATCCGTTCACGCTGAGCCCTTTGACAGACTCAGGACAGGCTTGTCGAAGCGCCGCACAACGCTCCGACAGACTGTGACCTGCACCGACCCCCGCTCACTCCATCGACGGATCGATCAACACCTTCGCACCCGTATTCCGCGCACCATAAAACGCGATCGCATCGGCGCTCACAGCCCCGGCCAGCGACACCGTCCGCGCATAGTGGCTGGCAAACGTGGTCTTCAACTCCGCCGCCACGCGCGCGCGCAGCGCCTGGGCCGCGGCATCACCGATCTTGGCCAGGAACGGAAACAGCAGCCACCCGCCAATGCCCCAGGCCATGCCGAACGTGCGGTGGATCTCGGTCGGCCGCGTGTCCAGGTGGCCGTACAAATACACCTGCTTGTGCACCGCCGATCCATACCGGCTGTACTCCTGCGCCTTGCGGTTGATGGCCGCTTCCATGCACTGCAGGATCTGCCCGGCCAGCGTGCCGCCGCCGGTGGCGTCGAACGCGATGGTCGCGCCCGTGGCCACGAGCGCCTCGGTCAGGTCGGCCACGAAAGTGGGCGCGCTGGTGTCGCACACATACTGCGCGCCGATGCCGCGCAGCAGCGCTGCCTGCTCGGGCTTGCGCACGATGTTGACCAGGCCGATGCCGTCCTTCTGGCAGATCTTGTTCAGCATCTGGCCCAGGTTGCTGGCCGCGGCGGTGTGCACCAGCGCGGTGTGGCCTTCGCGCTTCATGGCCTCCACCATGCTCAGCGCGGTCAGCGGGTTGACGAAGCACGATGCGCCCTCGGCCGCCGTGGTGCCTTCGGGCAGCGGCAGGCACTGCGCCGCCGGCATGGCGCGGTACTGCGCGTACATGGCGCCGCCGATCACCGCCACCGTGCGGCCCAGCAGCGCCTGCGCGGCGGGCGACGCGCCCGCAGCCACCACCAGGCCCGCGCCCTCGTTGCCCACGGGCATGCTCTGGCCCAGGCGCGCGGCCATGCCGGGCATGGCGCGCTCGGGGATGCGGGCCGTGGCCACCGGCCGGTCGGCCGTGCCGGTGACCTGCACCGTGGACAAATCGGCCGGGCCCAGGAGCAGGCCGATGTCCGACGGGTTGATGGGCGTGGCCTGCACCCGGATCAGCACCTCGTCAGGCCCCGGCGTGGGCACGGGCGTGGGCTCCAGGCTGATCTGCAAGGTGCCGTCGGGCTGGACGAGGGAGCGCAGTTGCAGTGCGGTGGTGGGAATGTCGGTGGTGGTGGTCATGCTTGGCTTTCGGTAGGAAGAAGGGCGCGCCGTTGGTTCAATTGCGCGCCCCGGTGCCAAACATTAGAACTGGATTGCGCCGCAGCCACGGTCGCGCAAGTGCCTTGCGGCGGCAGGGTTGCTGTCGTGGTCCGCAGTGCCGGCCGGCACGCAGGCCGTGTCGCCACGCACCATCAACTCCCCAGCGTGCGCAGCATCTGCTCGTACATCGCATCCACCGCTGGCGAGCGCAGCGACACCTTGCTGCGCAGCACCGCCACCTCCATCGAATCGAGCAGCGGCAGGTCAAACTCTGCCGGCAGGTCCTGCAGTATCTGCAAGTGCGCGGGCACGCTGCACCGCGTGAGCACCGCCACGGCCAGGCCGCTCTCCACGGCGGCCAGTTGCCCCGCCAGGCTGGAGCTGTGGTACACGATGCGGTGCGCACGCCGCCGCGCCGCCAGCGCCTTCATCGTGGCGATGCGGGCCAGGCTGGCCGACTCGTACACCGCAATCGGCAGCGGGTCGCGCCGCCACACCTCGTGCTGCGGCGAGCCCACCCACACCAACGGCTCATCAAACAAAAAGTGCCCGCGCTGCGGCTTGTCGCGCGAGACCAGCGCCAGGTCCAGCTCGCCGCGCCCCAGGCGCGGGATCAGCGACGTGGACTGCTCGCACGTCAGCTCGATCTCCACCCCGTGGTAGCGGTGCGCAAAGCTGCGCAGCACCGGCGTGAGGTAGGCGCTGGCATAGTCGTCCGGCACACCCAGCCGCACGCGCCCGGCCAGCTGCGGGCCGAACAGCGCCGTGTGCGTCTCGGCCTGCAGGTCGAGCACGCGGCGCGCGTACGACAGCAGCTCGGCCCCGGCCGGCGTCACCTCCAGGTGGCGCGGCCCGCGCAGCAGCACCGGGCGGCCGAGCGCAGCCTCCAGCTTCTTGATCTGCATGCTGACTGCGGATTGCGAGCGGTGCACGAGGGGCGCGGCGCCCGAGAGCGAGCCTGCGTCCACCACGGCCACAAAGGCACGCAGCCAGTCGATCTGAAAGTCTGGGTGGTTCATTGTGGTGACAGTGCCTCGGTGGGTGTGTGCAGTGGTGTGATCTGGCGTCTTGCCGTGTGGCTGGCGCCTGCGCAGATTCTCTGGTCCGTCGCACAGGGATTGGGGCGGGCTTCGACAGGCTCAGCCTGAACGGTCGGTGTGAACGTGAGTGCGGGTGCGTGAGTGTGGATGCGTATGGGTGCGTGTGGAGACGTTGGATGCCGGGCTCTGTCAAACGCCATTTTCAATGGCATTCGTTTATCGAATGTTAGTCGTTCGAATTATCCGTTTTACACCACAACGCTAAACCCCGAGCATCAGCCCCATGAATCTCAAAGCCGGCATCGCAGCGTCCCTATCCCCCGCAGAGCCATCGCAACCACCTGTCCAGCGCGAGCGCGACGGCCAGTGGCTGCTCATCGCCGGGGGCGTGCTGCTGGGCACCATCGGCGTGTTTGTGGAAGAGGCGGGCCAGCACCCGCTGGTGACGGTGTGGTTCCGCTGCGCATTCGGCGCGCTGGCGCTGCTGGCCTGGTGCCTGGCCACGGGCCGGGGGCGCGAGCTGCTGCTCAGCGGCCGCGCCCGCTGGGTGGCGTGCGCCACCGGCGTGCTCATGGTGTTCAACTGGGCGCTGTTCTTCGCGGCCATCCCGCGCACGTCCATCGCCGTGGCGACGGTGATCTTTCACATCCAGCCCATCTGGGTCATCGTGTTCGGGGCCCTGTTCCTGCGCGAGGCCGTCTCGCCCACGCAGTGGCTGGCGACCCTGGCCGCATTGGGCGGCCTGGTGCTGACCACCGGCCTGCTGGACGGCACCGCAGCGGCTGCGGCCGCCAGCAGCAGTGGTGGTGGCGGCGGCTACATGGCGGGTGTGCTGATGTGCCTGGGCGGCTCGCTGTGCTACGCGGGCGTCACGCTGCTGGCCAACACGCAAAAGGCCATCAGCCCGTTTGCGATGGCGCTGTGGCAGTGCCTGGTGGGCGCCGTGGCGCTGGTGTGGGCCCCCTTCGTGCTGGGCTGGCCGCAGCAGGGTGCCGCATGGGCCTGGCTGCTGGGCCTGGGCGTGGTGCACACGGGGCTGGCGTATGTGGTGCTGTTCGCGGGCATGGCCCGCCTGGCGCTGGGGCGCATCGCCGTGCTGCAGTTTGTGTACCCGCTCACCGCGGTGCTGGTGGACTGGGCGGTGTATGGGCGCACGCTCAGCGCCGTGCAACTGGCGGGTGTGGGGCTGATGGCGGCGGCGCTGTGGACGATCCGGCGGCCCCAGTTGTCCGCCAAGCAGGCCTGACGCTGCGCGGGGCGCTTTAGCTGAACACCGCTGTAATTTCCTGTAATCGCCAAGCCGTCCGGTCGGCGCGACGATGGGCTCGCTTCCTCAACAAGTGATGAAGCCGAGGGCGCCGAAAATCGTCAAAGAGTAGGCATTCAGGAGAGCGGAAAATGAAAAAAATCATGACTGCAGTGCTTGCTGTGCTGCTGTGCGGGACGGCCTTGGCCAGGCCCACGTATGTGTTCCAGCCGGACTGGGATGCAGAAATCAACAACGACGTGAACAATCCCGCCACCGGAAAGCCCTACACGCAAACTCAGGTCCAGACATTTCTGGATAACGTCAAAAACCGTGGTGCCGACGAATCCAAGGCCGCCCAGGTTCTGCGCGCGTGTGGGCAGGTCCAGATAAAGAAAGGGTGCCATCAGGCCTCCGAGCCCCACATCACGATCTGGGTGGATGGCCGGGTCAAATCCAACCAGGTCAAAGCCTGCCAGAAGGTCGACCCTGACAGCGCCGTGCATGTGAACGGCTGCGATGCGCGCTGAGCGGCTCCATGTTGTCAGCGGTGCAGACTTGCCGCCGCTGACGAAAACCGCTCAGGGCGCCTTGCCCGCCGCGATGCCTGCCGTTGCAGACGCCGGAATATGCCGCTGAAAGAACTGCACCACCTGCGCATTGAACACCTGGTGAAAAGCCACCCGGTCGAACCCCGGCGCATCGCGGCAAATGTCCGGCGCCACCTCGGCCAACGCCGGCGAGCAGGGCGCCAGAAAGGCATAGTGACCCGCGTTGGCGGCCAGATGCCAGTCGGGCGCGCGGGGCAGGCCCTGGCGCACGGCTTCCACGCTGTTCAACGTGACGCCGTCGCCACCCAGCGCCGAGGCCCACAACTGCACCGGCACGCCGACCTGCCGAAGGCCCTTGGCGTCGAACACGCTCAAGGGATCGACGATGACCGCCGCCTTGATGCGCGCATCCGGCGCGGGTGTGGCCGGTATCTCGTTGCGGCGGATCTCGCCGCACAGCGGCCGGGTGGACAGCGGTGGGCACAGGTCTGGCCGCAGCGTCCAGTCCGGCATCGCGCCAGTGGCCACCAGCCCCGTGTAGCCGCCGCGTGAAAAGCCGAAGAAGCCGACCTTGCCCGCGTCCAGCTGCTTGCTCTGGGGCCATGCGCCCAGCATGTAGTCCGTCAGCCGCTTCATGTCCACCGGCCGCGTGGCAAAGGCCGACAGGTGGCCCTGGCGGCTCATGTCCTGAAAATTGTCGCCCGGGTGGTGGATGGCGGCCACCACATAGCCCGCATCGGCCAGCGCTGCCGCCGTGTCGTGGTGCCCCAGGGCCGATCCGCCCGCGCCGTGCGACACCACCACCAGCGGCAGACCTGGGCCGGTCACGGGGCAGTCCCGCGTGCCTTGCAGCACCAGCGGCGCCAGGTCGATGCGGCCCGGCGGGGTGCTGCACGGCGACCACACGGCGCCGCGCAGCGCGGGCCCGTCCTGGTCGGCAGGCACCTCGATGAAGGCAAAGCCTGCGGCGTGGGCCAGGGTGGCGGCGCAGCAGAGCGCAGCGGTGGACAGCCAGCGAAAGGCACTGCCAAAGCCAGAGCGGGCATGCAAGCGGGAGATGAATCCAGTGGAGGTCATGGTGATGGATGACTGGGGCGGTTGGGAACTGGCAGGCCGGTGCGCAGGTCGGCGTGCGCGGCGTTGCGCCGCACAGTGTGCCGCAGCCTGCGCGCCGGGACTGGGCCGATCTTGCGGCTTTGCAGCGTGGCTGCACCGGTGGTCCGCTCGGCAGTCATCCCTGTGAACCGGTCACGCAGAGCCCTGTGGCTGGTGATGGCGGGGCTGCCGACGTGCGGCGCAGGGCTTCGACAGGCTCAGCCCGAACGGTTGGGGGCGCTCAAAGAACGGCAGCCAAAACCTCAGGCAAGGCCCGCTGCCGTCGGCGCCCACCCATGCTGCCTCGTTATGGCCCGAACACCATCGCCTGGTGCGCCCCCACGCCCGCCAGCACGCCTTCGGCCGACGCCAGCGTGGCGTTGTGCCGCATCAGCGTGGCGTCGCCCGCGGCGTACACGCCGGGCACCGTGGTCATCTTGTTCGCATCGGTGCGGATGCACGGGCCCATGGGGCCGTCGTCCATGGCGCAGCCCAGTTGCTCGGCCAGCGGGCTGGCGGGGCGCGTGGTGGCCGCTACGTACAGGGCGTCCAGCGGCAGCAGGCGCGCGCCGCTGTCGCCGTGGGCCTGCAGGCGCACGTCGTGCAATGCCCCGCCGTCGCCTTCCAGCACCGCAATGCGCGCAGGCTCCACCGCAATGCCCAGCGCCAGCAGCCGCTCGCGCTCGGCCGGTTCCAGCGTGGGTTCGCCGTTCAGGAAGAGGGTGGTGGGGCCCCAGTCGGCAATCAGCTGCGCGTGCATGCCCGACTGCGGCGAGTGGTACAGCACGCCCAGCCGCTGGCCCGCAAACTCGTAGCCGTGGCAATAGGGGCAGTGCAGCACGCTGGTGCCCCAGCGCTCGCGCAGGCCAGCGATGTCGGGCAGGCCGTCCTGCACGCCAAAGGCCAGTACCAGCTTGTGAGCCTCCAGGTGCGTGCCATCGTCCAGCACCACGGCAAAGCCGCTCTCCGGCGACCCCGCGCTTTGCTGCACCGTGGCCGACACCGCCGTGCCCTGGCGCAGCGCCACCGTGGGGTAGACCAGCAGCTTGCGGCGCGCCTGCTCGATCATCGCCAGCGGCGGCTCGCCGTCCTGCCCGAAGAAGCCGTGCGACGCGGCGGCAAACCGGTTGCGCGGCTGGCCCGCATCCACCACGCACACGCGCCGCCGGGCCCGCGCCAACTGCATCGCGGCCGACAGGCCGGCAAAGCTGCCGCCTATCACGATCACCTCATACGCCTGGGTGGTTGTCATTGCTGCTGCCGCCATGAGAAATCTCCTTGTGACCGTGGCACCCGGCCACCATGCGTTGATGAAACTCGGCCGACAGCTGCGCCAGCGTCACCTCGCCCAGGCGGGCCAGCAGCACCTCTTCGGCGGCCTGGTACGCGTCCGTCAGCGCGCGGTTGACGGCCTGCTCGACGATGCAGCCCGGGCTCTCCACCCTGTTGCCCACCGCCAGCAGCGTGGGCGCGCCCAGCGCTTCGTGGATGTCGCGCAGGGTCACTTCGGACAGCGGGCACGACAGCACCCACCCTCCGCCATGCCCCTTGGCCGACGAGACAAAACCCGCATACCGCAGCCCCGCCATCAGGCGGCGGACCACCACAGGGTGGGTCTGCATGGCCTGCGCCAGCGACTCGGACGTGGCGGGGCCATCCATCTCTGCCATGTGCAGCAGCGCGTGGAGGACGTTGGAAAGGCGGCTATCTCGTTTCATGCAACATTCAAAGTTGCGTGATGTTAGCATGGGCTCAGAAGGAGCGCTGGAGGGCTCACGGTTCACTACTGAATTGATAGCTGCTAGCGCTTGCTAGAAAAGCGGTAAGGGCCAATTCGTCTTGTATTTTTTGCCCCCTGTCGCATACCCCTACCCGTTCGGGTTGAGCCTGTCGAAACCCTGCGCCAACCCGGCCAACCCTCGGCTCAACCTCTACCGCAAAACGCCGTACCCCCCGCACACCACACCATGCCCCATCCCACCACCACGACCCCCTTCACCGACCCCGCCGCCGTCGCCCGCTACGCCGAAGGCCCCCGCCGCAACGTGCCCGGCTACGACAGCCTGCTGCCCATGGTGCGCATCCTGCTGGCCGAGCGCGTGCGCGCCGACGGCCGGGTGCTGGTGGTGGGTGCGGGCGGCGGGCTGGAGCTGGAGGACATGGCGCGCGCGCACCCCGGCTGGCGCTTCGACGGCGTGGACCCGAGCCAGCCCATGCTGGACCTGGCCGCGCAGCGGCTGCAAAGCGCGGGCGTGTCGGGCGACCGCGTGGCGCTGCACCACGGCTATGTGCAGAGCGCACCGGCCGGGCCGTTCGATGGCGCGACGTGTTTGCTGACTTTTCACTTTGTGCCGCGCGAGGAGCGTGCGGCCATGGTGGCCGAGATCCGGCGGCGGCTGAAGCCCGGCGCGCCGTTCGTCGCGGTGCACCTGAGCGTGGCCGATGGTGAAGGTGCTCGGGGCGAAGGCGGGGCAGGGGAGCGTGACCTGTGGCTGTCGCGCTATGCGGCGTTTCAGGTGGCGTCCGGCATGGCGCCGGAGATGGCCGACCGCGGGCGTGCCAAGGTGGCGGCCGAGCTGGCGGTGCTGACGCCGCAGGAGGACGAGGCGATCCTGCGCGAGGCCGGGTTCGGCGATGTGCGCATGTTCTACATGGGGTTCGCGTTCAGGGGCTGGGTGGCAACGGCCTCCAGTGAACGCGGCGCCCACTCGCCCTGAAACCGTTCACGTTGACTGAGCCCATCCACAGGCTCAGGACAGGCTCAGGACAGGCTTGTCGAAGCGCCGCCGCGCAAGGCTTCCACAGGCTCAGCCCGACCGGTTGTTCAACTTCAGGAACCCCCCGGACCAGCCAGCCGGTGGTGCAAAAAATAACCTCAACGCACAGGCGCCAGCGCCCACCGGTCCTTGGCCGCCTTCACCAGAAAATCAATCACCGCCTTCACCCTGGCCGCATTGCGCCGGCCCGGTGACGACACCGCGTACAGCGTGTGCACCGTGCGGGACGCAAAAGGCGCCAGCACCTCCACCAACCGGCCTTGCGCCACGTCGGCCGCCGCGAGCGGGCACGACAGCATGCCAATGCCCGCGCCGCCCACCAGCGCGTGGTGCACCAGGGCCGAACTGCTGGCGGCCAGGCGCGAGCGCACGGTCACCTCCAGCGGCTTGCCCTGTGCGTTGCCGCGTGGATTGAGAAATGCCCAGGTCACCGCCAGCCCCTGCGCGGTGTGCGTGACGGTGTGGTGCTGCTGCAGATCGCTGGGGTCGGCGGGCGTGCCGTGCAGGCGCAAATATTCCGGAGCCGCGTACAGGCGCCGCTCGAACCGGCCCAGCGCGCGCGCCACCACCAGGTCGCTGTGGCCCACGGTGGTGCGCAGCGCCACGTCGATGCCCTCCGTCACCAGGTCGGCCACGCGGTCATCGGCCAGCAGCTCCACCCGCAGCGCGGGGTAGCGCGCCTGCAGGTCGGCCAGGTGGGGGAGCACCAGCGCCTCGCAAATCTCCTGGCTGGAGGCCAGGCGCAAGGTGCCCGCCACGCGGCTGCGCTGGTCCGACAGCGATGCCCCGATGTCCTCCAGCTGCGCCAGCAAGGCACGCGCTTCCTGCGCCAGCTCTGCACCCTCGGGTGTGGCCGACAGGCCGTGCGTGGACCGGCGCAGCAAGCGCACACCGTAGCCGGCCTCCAGCCGGTCCACACCACGCGCGACCACCGACACCGCCACATCCATCTCCCGCGCCGCCGCAGAAAACGAGCGCAGGTCGAGCGACCGCACCAGCCACCGCAGGTCGGCCGGATCGGGGAGGAAGGAGCGGGGTTCTTGTTTCATCGTGCGCGCCTTTGCGTGCGGAGCAAAAGCCATTATCGCCACGGGCGGTTTCCGTGGCGGAGCGCAATTTCTACAGTGAAGGCTCGTTCAACCCGATGCATTCAACAGGAGCCCTCCATGCCCATCCTCAACGTCAAAGTGTCTGCCCAACGCACGCCCGAGCTGTCTGTCCGCATTGCCGAAACCCTGCTGGACCTGACCACCCGCGTGCTCGGCAAGCGGCGCGACCTGACCGCCGTGGTCATCACCTTTGTGGACCCGGCCGACTGGTACATCGCCGGCCGGTCGCTGGCCGACCTGAAGCAGTCGAGCTTCTACTTCGACGTCAAGGTGGTGGACGAGACCAACACCAAGGCCGAAAAGGCGCGCTACATCGCCGAGGCGTTCGCAGCCTTCGAGGGCCTGCTGGGCGCGCTGCACCCCGAAAGCTACGTCTACGTGCAGGACGTGCGGGCCGCCGCCTACGGCTTTGGCGGCCGCACGCAGGAGTACCGCCACCAGCATCCCGAGCAATAAGCAAGCAATCAAGCCAGCCATCAACCAATAGCTACCAGGAGCACCGACATGACGATGACGACAACGAACAACCCCCTTGCCGACGTGATCGTGGCCCAGACGCTGGAGCGTGCGGGCCTGGCGGAATGGATTCCCGAAGGCGAAGGCAAGTGGTCCCTGCCCATTCAGTTCTTGCCCGACGATGCCGGTTGGGTGGAACTGATGCGCCTGTCGCCCGGCACGCGCCTGGGCCTGCACCGGCATACGGGCGAAGTGCACGCCCTGACGCTGGCAGGCGAGCGCCGCCTGAACGATGGCCGCGTGGTGCGGCCGGGCGACTACATCCACGAGCCCGCCGGCAATGTGGACTGGTGGGAGGCGACGGGCACCGAAGAGCTGCTGGTGCATGTCGTGGTGAAGGGCAGCGTGGAATACCTGGGGCCGCACCATGCGGTGCTGCAGCGGATCACCACGGCTGATCGGCGGGCTGACTACCGCCGCTGGTGCGAGGCGGTGGGGGTGGTGCCCCGTGAACTCTGATAAAGGCCGGGAGCCGTTGGGCGAACCTCAGTGCGGCGCAGGCAAGTAAATGTCTCGCGGAATTTTGAATAAACACTTATCGGCATAGTCCCGATAACCCTGATTTGGAAAGTAGTTCCCGGGGTGATTTATTTTGTCTCGCTGCTGCCTTCTTCTCTAAGTACCTGGAGCCGTACAAAAGCCTTAAGAGCGGGGTCTTTAAAAGTCGTGTAGTTGTTTAAGCGATCTACCCCCTCTGGGCGCTCTACGTCGTTTAGAACTGGACCGTACCGCTCGTCTTTCAAATCTCGTAAAGGGCCGGATAAGGATGTGCTTGGTACGTCCTTGCCCAAGTAGGTGGAAACTCGATTCTTGATCATTTCCATGGTTACATATTCGTCATCGCATTCTGCCATCGCTCGCAAAATCTGTTTTCTATAGCGAATTTCACCTGTGCTTTCAATGGCGGAAATGTAGGCTTTGTTTAACCGCGCCATCTTTGTTTCTACAAACGAGTCCACCGCATTCTGTACGTCAGTAGCAAGCACTTTACGTGGCGTGCGTTCAAAGGCGGCCTCAGCTACTTCTAAACACAAATACTGAAGAATACTCGGAGAGCCTACGCACGTCTTCACAAGCTTGTCAATGACATTTTGTTCAATCGTTATGGCAAGCGCCTTCATTCCCTCGTTTACAACATATTCGGATTCGAAATTCGTCATTGATGTCAGATGCACTTCCTGTATTAGGCGATCGATGCCAGGGTCTGAAGATACTAGCTTGCTGGCGTCTGAAGCTGTTCCTAATAGAACAATTCGAAATTTTTTGCAGTTTGCATTTCCATAGCTTTTTATAAACTTCGCCAACTCTTCTGAGAAATCTGGTGTGGCGCGATGTAATTCATCGATTAACAAAGCAACACCTGCTTCCTCGCATACTTCAATTATTTTTGAGTCTGTTGGCGAGGTTACAACGAACTGCTCTTCTTTTTGAGAGGCCGAGCCTGATGAATTTGTGCGCTTTGATGCGACCACGGCATTTGCCCAGCCTCCAACAGATGCACCAGCTTGAGCGGACTGCTCGTGCGTGTTTGAGTGGGTGGCGCTAGTTGTTTTTTTAGTTTGTACGGTATAACCTAACTTTTCTAGGCATCTTGCAAATACTGCATCCAATTTTTGATCGGCAACGCTCTCTATATTTACGAGAAGACCGGCTTCATCCTTCTCACGAAGTGCGTACCGTGCCATTGACGTTTTTCCAACCCCATATTCACCGTACACAACAGGTACCATTCCTCGCGCTAACGTTTTTGTGAAGAGCTTCTCTGATGCTCCTCGATTCGCATAAATATTCGTAGGATGAATTGGGAGCTGCCCAGGAGTGAAAACATCATTTGGAGTGAGCATCGTGTAAACCCTTTATGCAATAGGCATGCCATTAATGGGGTGGTTAGTTCCGATTAATGGATCCCCTGGCTTTGATACTTCGGAGCTAACAACTGCAAGCACTATAGCGCCCTATTGAAACAATGACGACCCCGCTTTCGTAAGCTTGGCATCAGATCCGAAGGCTAGCTAAGTAACGGTTCGTCGTTGGTAACCGAGTAGCAACGATTCGATAGGATTGCTTTGGTTGAAAGTTGGTCAAAGTTCAGTCTTGCCCGGCCAAAGTAGACCGCATAGCATCCCTGTCCAAGCACCCACCCCCATGAGGTGCTGTTTACGAAAACGACAGGAGACAAGCCTTGCCATCCACCCGCTGGAGTCACTGCGGCGCCGAAGACCTGGGCGTCTTGCAGGCCATCTTCTGGTCCGCAGGCGCGTCGCGCAATGCACTCGCGCAGCGTCTGGCCTATTCCAAGAGCAAGGCCAACGCCATGGTGGCGGCGTTGCTGGACGAAGGCCTGCTCGACGAGGTGGGCCTGCAAGAATCCTCTGGCGGCCGGCGCGCCGAAACCCTGCGATTGAGCGAAACCCTGGGCGTGGTGATCGGCGCCGACCTGGGCGCGACCAGCATGCAGGTGGCCATCATGCGGCCCGACATGACGGTGCTGGCGCGGCACCGCGAGCCCATCGATGTGCGCCAGGGGCCGGGCGTGATCCTGGCGCGGCTGCGCGGGCTGATGCGGGAGCTAATGGCGCGCTGCGGGCTGGCGGCGTCGCAGGTCATTGCCATCGGCATGGGGCTGCCGGGGCCGGTGGATTTTGAAAGCGGGCAGCTCGTCAACCCGCCGCTGATGCCCGACTGGGACGGCTTCTCCATCCGCGACTACCTGCGCGAGGCGTTTGCCGCGCCGGTGTTTGTGGACAACGACGTGAATCTGATGGCGCTGGGCGAGCTGTGGCGGCTGCAACGCAATCTGCCCAACTTTTTGGTGATCAAGGTCGGCACGGGCATTGGCTGCGGCATCGTGTGCCACGGGCAGGTGTACCGGGGGGCCAATGGGTCGGCCGGTGACGTGGGCCACATCTGCGTGGACCAGAGCGGGCCGCGCTGCCACTGCGGCAACCAGGGCTGTGTGGAGGCGATGGCCGCTGCGCCCGCCATGGCGCGCATGGCGATGGAGGCCGTGGAGCGGGGCGAGAGCGCGATGCTGGCCGAGCGCCTGCAGGCCACCGGCACGCTGACCACCGAGGACGTGGCCCAGGCCAGCCGTGCGGGCGATGTGGCGGCCAACGCAATCATTCAGCGGGCGGGCAGCCTGGTGGGGCAGATGCTGGCGTCCATCGTGAATTTCTTCAACCCGTCGCACGTGTTCATTGCAGGGCGGGTGACGGACATGGGGCCGCTGTTCCTGGCGTCGGTGCGGCAGAGCGTGTACCACCGGTCGCTGGCGCTCTCCACGCGGCACCTGGAGATTCAATACGCGCCGCTGGCCGACGATGCCGGCGTGGTGGGCGCGGGCGTGCTGGCCATGCAGCAGAGCTTGGCGCTGTCGCCGCGTGCCTCTTCTTCTGCGACCAAAGCCAATGCCGTGGGGGCCACACGATGAGCGTCGCTGTCGAGTTTCGCAATGTGACCAAGGAGTTCGGCCCGGTGCGCGTGCTGCACGGCGTGGGCTTTGCGCTGCAGCCGGGCCGTGTGTACGGCCTGCTGGGCGAGAACGGCGCGGGCAAGTCCACGCTGATGAAGATACTGGCGGGGTACGAGAGCCCCACCACCGGCGAGGTGGTGGTGGACGGCGCGGTGCGCGCCCCGGGCGGCGGATCGCGCGCGGCCGAGGCGCAGGGCATCGTGCTCATCCACCAGGAGTTCAATCTGGCGGACGACCTGACGATTGCGCAGAACATCTTTCTGGGCCATGAGATCAAGCGTGGCCCCTTCCTGGATGACAAGGCGATGCGCGAGAAGACGCGCGCTGCACTTGCACAGGTGGGTTTGCCGCTCGACCCTGACACGCGGGTGAAGAAGCTCATCGTGGCCGAAAAGCAGCTGGTGGAGATTGCCCGCGCGCTGGCCCGCAATGCGCGCCTGCTCATCATGGACGAGCCCACTGCCACCCTGACCCCCGGCGAGACGGAGCGCCTGTTTGCGCTGATGGCCGGGCTCAAGGCTGCGGGCGTGACCATCATCTACATATCGCACAAGCTCGACGAAGTGGAGCGCACCACCGACGAGGTGGTGGTGATGCGCGACGGCCTGCTGGTGGCGCGCGAGGCCACGGCCAGCGTGACGCGGCGGCAGATGGCCAACCTGATGGTGGGCCGCGAGCTGGCGGATTTGTTCCCGCCCAAGCTGCCCGCGCCTGCGGGTGGAGAGCCCGCCATCCAGGTGCGGGGCCTCTCTGTGCCGGGCTGGGCCGAGGACGTGAGCTTTGACGTGCGGCGCGGCGAGATTCTGGGCTTTGCCGGGCTGGTGGGCGCGGGGCGCACGGAGCTGTTCGAGGGCCTGCTGGGCCTGCGCCCGCGGTCGGCCGGCACGGTGGAGTTGGCGGGCAAGCCGGTGAATCTGAAAAGCCCGCGCGATGCGGCGCGCCACGGCCTCACGTACCTGAGCGAAGACCGCAAGGGCAAAGGCCTGCACGTGCACTTCAGCCTGCGCCCCAATCTGACGCTGATGGCGCTGGAGCGCTACGCCAAGCCCTGGCTCGACCCGGCGGCCGAGCAGGCTGCGCTGCGCGATGCGGTGCAGGAGTTCGGCATCCGCACCGGGTCGCTGGAGGTGCGCGCGTCGTCGCTGTCGGGCGGCAACCAGCAAAAGCTGGCGCTGGCCAAGGTGCTGCACCCCGGCCCCAGCGTGGTGGTGCTGGACGAGCCCACGCGCGGCGTGGACGTGGGCGCCAAGCGCGAGATCTATCACCTGGTGCAGCGCCTGGCGGAGCAGGGGCTGGCGGTGGTGGTGATTTCTTCCGAACTGATGGAGCTGATCGGCCTGTGCCACCGCGTGGCGGTGATGCGCGCCGGGCGGCTGCAGACCACGCTGCAAGAACCACATTTGACCGAAGAGGAGTTGATCGCACATGCCACAGGTACCCGCTGAAAACGCCACCACCCCAGCGGGCCGCCACGGCGGCGCCACGGCCTGGTGGGGCAAGCTGCACGGGCTGGGCCCGGTCATCGGGCTGGTGCTGCTGTGCATTGCCGGCACGCTGCTCAACAGCAATTTCGCCACCTACGACAACGTGATGAACGTGCTCACGCGCACGGCCTTCATCGGCATCATCGCGGTGGGCATGTGCTTTGTGATCATCTCGGGCGGCATCGATTTGTCGGTGGGGTCGATGGCGGCGCTGATCGCAGGCTCGGTCATCCTGTTCATGAACGCGATGGCGCCCGTGCTGGGCTCGCCCATGGCGGCCGTGGTGGTGGGCATGCTGCTGGCGGTGGTGCTGGGCGCGGTGTTCGGGCTGGTGCATGGCCTCTTGATCACCAAGGGGCGCATCGAGCCCTTCATCGTGACGCTGGGCACGCTGGGCATCTTCCGTGCGTACCTCACGTATTTTTCGAACGGCGGGGCCATCACGCTGGAGAACGATCTGTCTGACATCTACAGCCCCGTGTATTACGCCAACCTGCTGGGGGTGCCGATTCCGGTCTGGGTCTTTTTGCTGGTGGCTGTCATCGGCGGCGTCATCCTGAACCGCACGGCCTATGGCCGCTATGTGCAGGCCATCGGCTCCAACGAGCAGGTGGCGCAGTACGCGGCGGTGGATGTGCACAAGATCAAGATCCTGACGTACATGCTGCTCGGGGTGTGCGTGGGCATTGCCACGCTGCTGTACGTGCCGCGCCTGGGGTCCGCATCACCCACCACGGGCCTGCTGTGGGAGCTGGAGGCGATCGCCGCGGTGATCGTGGGCGGCACGGTGCTCAAGGGTGGGGCGGGCAGCATCACCGGCACGGTGGTGGGCGCGATCCTGCTGTCGGTGATCAGCAATATCTTGAACCTGACCAGCATCATCAGCGTGTATTTGAATGCGGCGGTGCAGGGGTTTGTGATCATCGCGGTGGCTTTCATGCAGCGTGGAAAGAGGTGATGGCCGTGTCGCCACTTCATTCCTTTCATTCGCCCCGCGAGGCCGCCCCGACCCCCGAACCGTTCGGGCTGAGCCCTTCGACGTGGCTCAGGACAGGCCTGTCGAAGCTTGGGCACTCGCGCCCCATGTTGGCAGCCCTTCGACAGGCTCAGGGCGAACGGGGCAGGGCGAGCGCACTGCGCTGGATTCCGGCAATCCCCCAACCGTTCGGGCTGAGCCCGTCGAAGCCTGGGCACTCGCGCCCCATCGTGACAGCCCTTCGACAGGCTCAGGGCGAACGGGGTAGTGGCGCAGGCCCCAGGTGCTTGCACCCGTTCCGAAGCGCTTCCACCGGTTTTTAGTTTCGTCAGTGTTCCCCAGTCGGCCAGGCTTTCATGGCCATTTTCAGCAAAGCAACAGCAACAGCAACAGGAGACAACGCATCATGAACAGCAAGACATCAACTTCGTCCTTCACCCGCCGCCTGGCCCTCTCGGCCGTGGGGGCCGCAGCCGCGTTGGCGCTGGCAGGCCCGGCGATGGCGCAGGCCAACAAGACGGTGGTGGGCGTGGCCATTCCGTCGGCCACGCACGGCTTCACGGGCGGCATCGTGTACTGGGCCAACCAGGCCAAGAAGGACCTGGAGAAGGCCCACCCCGGCCTGCAGGTCATCGTCAAGACCGCAGGCGGCGCGCCCGAGCAGGCCAACCAGCTGCAGGACCTGGTCACGGTCAACAAGATCAACGCCTTGGTCATCTTCCCGTTCGAATCGGCGGCGCTGACCAAGCCCGTGGCCCAGGTCAAGGCCAAGGGTGTGTACGTGACGGTGGTGGACCGCGGCCTGACGGACACCAGCGCGCAGGATGCGTACGTGGCCGGTGACAACACCGCGTTTGGCAAGATTCCGGCCGAGTACATCGCCAAGGCGCTGAACGGCAAGGGCAACGTGGTGGCCATGCGCGGCATTGCGACCACGCTGGACAACGAACGCATGGACGCGTTCAACGCGGTGCTGAAGAACCACCCCGACATCAAGCTGCTGGACGCCAAGTACGCCAACTGGAACCGCGACGATGCCTTCAAAGTGATGCAGGACTACCTGACCCGCTTTCCGCAGATCGACGCGGTGTGGGCGGCTGATGACGACATGGCCGTGGGCGTGCTCAAGGCCATCGAGCAGGCCAAGCGCAAGGACATCAAGCTGGTGTTCGGTGGCGCGGGTGCCAAGGGCATGATCAAGACGCTGGCCGATGGCAGCAATCCGCTGATCCAGGCCAATGTGTCGTACAGCCCCAAGTTCATTTACGACTCGATCAAGCTCACGGCCGAGGCGCGCATCAAGGGCGAGAAGCTGCCTGCGACGACGATCATCCCGTCGGTGCTGATCACCAAGGAAAACGCGAAGAACTTCTACTTCCCGGACTCGCCGTTCTGATGGTGGTTTTGAGATAAAAAAGGCCTCTACCGCTTGTCTGGTAAGCGCAAGCAGCTACTAAAAATATAGCAGTGACTGCTTGCTGGGCAAGTGGAGGCCATGGCTCTCAACCCATCCAGCCCGAACCCGAACCCGAACCCGAACCCGAACCCGAACCCGAACCCGAACCCGAACCCGAACCCGAACCCGAACCCACCCCCGCCCGTTCGGGCTGAGCTTGTCGAAGCCGCACCCAGCCGTGCCCGGCCTTCGACAAGCTCAGGCTGAACGGATTTGGGAGGTTGGGAGGTTCGGAGGTTGGAATTCAACGATTGCCAGACAAAAGCCATGGCAGTCACCACGACCCGAATGGCTCAACACCACCCCCGCCCGTTCGGGCTGAGCCTGTCGAAGCCACACCCTGCGTGCCCGGCCTTCGACAAGCTCAGGCTGAACGGTGGGTGGACCGAATAACCAGGACGCACGCACCATGCCCAGACCCGTCACCCTTTTCACCGGCCAGTGGGCCGACATGCCGCTGGCAGAACTCGCGCCCCTGGCCAAGAGCATGGGCTATGACGGCCTGGAGCTGGCCTGCTGGGGCGACCATTTCAACGTGCAGGAGGCGCTGTCGACGCCGCAGTACGTGAAGGACAAGCACGCGCTGCTGGCCCAGCACGGCCTCTCGTGTTTTGCCATCGGCAACCACCTTGTGGGCCAGGCCGTGTGCGACCTGATCGACGAGCGCCACCATGCCATCCTGCCGCCCCACGTGTGGGGCAACGGCGAGCCCGAGGGCGTGCGCCAGCGCGCTGCCGAAGAACTGGCCGACACGGCGCGCGCGGCTGCGCAGTTCGGCGTGAAGACGGTCACCGGCTTCACGGGATCGTCGGTGTGGCATTCGATCTACGCGTTTCCGCCCACCACGCAGGCGTACTGGGACAAGGGGTTCGTGGACTTTGCAGACCGCTTCGGCCCCATCCTCGATGTGTTCGAGGAGCACGACATCAACTTCGCGCTGGAGGTGCACCCCACCGAGATCGCGTTCGACATCGCCTCGGCCGAGCGTGCGGTTGCGGCGGTCAACCAGCACCGGCGCTTCGGCTTCAACTACGACCCGAGCCACCTGGCCTACCAGGGCGTGGACTACGTCAAGTTCATCCGCCGGTTTGCCGACCGCATCTACAACGCCCACATGAAGGACGTGTGGTGGGGCAAGGGCGACGGCACGGTGGGCACGTTCGGCGGGCACACCAGCTTTGGCGATGCGCGGCGCACCTGGGACTTTCGCAGCGTGGGGCGCGGGATGATCGATTTCGAATCCATCATCGTCGCGCTCAACGACATCGGCTACCAGGGCCCGCTCTCGGTGGAGTGGGAGGACAGCCGCATGGACCGCGTGCACGGCGCCACCGAGAGCGCGGCGTTCTGCAAGCGGCTCGACTTCAAGCCCGCGGCGGGCGCGTTCGACGCGGTGTTTGCGCGCGACCAGCAGAAGGTGTGAATGCTCTCCAGCCACCGCCACCGTTCCACCGCCATCCACCACTCCCTCACCGTTCGGGCTGAGCCTGTCGAAGCCAGGGCAGAGTGCTCGACATCCCTTCGACAAGCTCAGGGCGAACGGCCGGGTGGTGTCGGCAACAGCGAACCAAGAACAACAAACAAAGGCCTTCCGTATGTCCAGTGAAGTCAGAAAGCTCCGCTACGCCATGGTGGGCGGCGGCCACGGCGCCTTCATCGGTGCGGTGCACCGCAAGGCCATGGCGCTCGACGGCCAGTTCGCGCTGGTGGCCGGTGCGCTCTCGTCATCGCCCGAGCGGGCCCGCGCATCCGGCGCCGGGCTGGGCCTGGCGGACGACCGCAACCACGGCAGCTGGCAGGACCTGCTGGCCGACGAGCTGCGCCGCAGCCCCGATGAGCGCATCGACCTGGTGAGCATCGTCACCCCCAACCACGTGCACCACCCGGTGGCCCTGGCCTTCGTGCAGGCGGGCTTTCATGTGGTGTGCGACAAGCCGCTGGTGCACACCAGCGCGCAGGCCGAAGAGCTGGTGGCGGCGGTGAAAAAGGCCGGCACCGTGTTCGGCGTGACCTACAACTACACCGGCTATCCGATGGTGCGCGAGGCCCGCCACCTGGTGCACAGCGGCGTCCTGGGCACGCTGCGCAAGGTCACCGTGGAATACAACCAGGGCTGGCTGGCCACGGCGGTGGAGCAGGGCGGCGGCAACAAGCAGGCCGACTGGCGGCTGGACCCGGCCCGCAGCGGCGCGGTGGGCACCATGGGAGACATCGGATCGCACGCAGAGAACCTGGCCGCCACCGTCACCGGCCTTAGGCCCGAGGCGCTGTGCGCCGACCTCACCACCTTCGGCGCCGGCCGGCGGCTGGACGACGATGCGCAACTGCTGCTGCGCTATGCGGGCGGCGCACGCGGCGTGATCGTCGCGTCGCAGGTGGCCGCGGGGCTGGAAAACGATGTGCGCTTGCAGGTGTCCGGCACGCTCGGCACGCTGGTGTGGCGGCAGGAGGACCCCAACCACCTGGTGCATTCGCCGGTGGACGGGCCGCGCCGCATCCTCACCCGTGGCTCGCCCTGGCTGAGCGAATCGGCGCTGCGCGCAGGGCGCATTCCGGCCGGGCACCCGGAGGCTTTCATCGAAGCGTTTGCCAACGTCTACCTGGGCGTGGCGGCGGACATCCGGGCGCGGGCCGCAGGGCGCACCGCCACGGCGCTGGAGGCCGACTACCCGCGCGTGGAAGACGGGGCCGAGGGCGTGCGCTTCATCGAAAAGGTGGTGGAGTCCGCCGCGAGCGAGCGCAAGTGGACGCCCTTGGGCTGACCCGTCCGGACTGGCGTGGCAGGGCTGGGACAATGGCCCATGACCTCTGAAAAATCCAGGATGATCGCCGGCGCGCTCTACAACGCCGCCGACCCCGAACTGGCCTCCGACCGCCTGCGCGCCCGCCAGCTGTGCCACGACATCAACACCACCCGGCCCGACACGGCCGGCACGGTGAAGGCGCTGGTCGCGCAACTGGTGCCGGGCGTGCCGGCCAGCGTGGCGATCACGCCGCCTTTCCAGTGCGACTACGGCTACAACATCACGCTGGGCGAGGGCGTGTACTTCAACGTGAACTGCGTGGTGCTGGACGTGGCACCGGTGCACATCGGCGCGCGCACGATGATGGGGCCGGGCGTGCAGATCTTCACGGCATCGCACCCCATGTCGCCCGAGGAGCGTGCGGGCGGGCTGGAGCTGGGTGTCGCGATCACCATCGGCGCGGACGTGTGGATCGGCGGCGGCGCCATCGTCTGCCCCGGTGTGACCATTGGCGATGGCGCGGTGATTGGTGCAGGCAGCGTGGTCACGCGCGATGTGCCGGCGCGGGTGTTTGCGGCGGGGAATCCGTGCCGGGTGGTGAAGCCGTTGGATCCGCTGGTGGTGTGAATGCGGTGGGTGGCGGGTGAGGCCGCGGTGCTTGCAAACCCGTGACGGTGATGGTCGGCGCGCTGCGCTTGCCTGACCCCGTTCGCCCTGAGCCTGTCGAAGGGCTGCCAATGGGGGCGCGTGTGCCCTGGCTTCGACAAGCTCAGCCCGAACGGTTGGTGGTTGAGAGATGGGGTGTGCAGGCGCTCGAGCGCTGCCCAGGTGTCACCGACGCGAACTCACGCATTCGCCAACTGAAACCGCTGATCGAAATTCATCTTCCCCAGCACCCGCAGCGCCGCCGCACGCGTGGCGCTGTCCACCTTGCTGATGTCCAGGCTGTAGCGCTTGGCGGTGGACACCACGTCCACGCATTTGTGGCCCCATTGCACGGCCACGAGCAGGGTGGGGCGCTGGCCGGCCTCCATACCGCCCACGGAGACGCCGCGCTGCTCGGGCCGCAGCATGAACTCGAGATGCGGCGTGCGCGTGAGCGTGAGGCGGCTGGCACCGAGCGGGCCCAGGGCGAATGAGACGACCCAGTCGTCTTCGTCTTCCACGGTCAGAAACGGGACATGCTGGGGTGCTGCCATGGTGGGGCGTTGGGTGGGTGGTGGATGCTGGCGGGTTGCCAGGCTGGTAGCGCTGCCCGGGTTGCGGGCGGCGGTCAGTATGCCGTGGCAAAAGCCGTGCCGAGGTCGGGAGAACCCGAGGTTGGGCCTTTCCAACGCCGCGGGGTTTCGTCAGGTGGCTGCAAGCCAAAACGTGCTGCGGTGGCGCGGTGCGGGCGGGTCCGCGCGGCCTGCCGCGGTTCAACTATTGGTTGATTCATCGGTTCAATCAGCGGTTGAATCGCCGTGCTCGCCCGGCCCTGGGCTACTTTGGGCCAGGGCCGTCGCCAGCTCGCCCACCGTCTGCAGCGCGGCTTCCAGGCGGCTTTGCGCCGGGTGCCCGTAGTTGATGCGCACGCAGTGGGCAAAGCGCCGGTCGGCCGAAAAGATCTGCCCCGGTGCCAGGCTGATGCCGCGCTGCAGTGCCTGGCGGTGCAGTTGCAGGGCATCGACCTGCGGCGGCAGCTCCACCCACACAAAGTACCCGCCCTCGGGCTGCGACACCCGCGTGCCCGGCGGGAAGTGCCGGGCCACCGCGGCCAGCGCGATGGCCTGCTGCTGCGCCAGGCTGCGGCGCAGCTGGCGCAGGTGGCGGTCGTAGCCGCCCTGCGCCAGGTATTCGGACAGCGCCTGCTGCGACGGCGTGGCGGCCGAGAGCGTGGTCATGAGCTTCAAGCGCTGCACCGCCGTGGCAAAGCGGCCCGCCGCCACCCAGCCCACGCGGTAGCCGGGCGCCAGGCTCTTGCTGAACGAGCTGCAGTGCATCACCAGGCCGTGGGCATCGAACGCCTTGG
Source organism: Acidovorax sp. Leaf191 (assembly GCF_001424425.1). Classification (GTDB taxonomy): domain Bacteria; phylum Pseudomonadota; class Gammaproteobacteria; order Burkholderiales; family Burkholderiaceae_C; genus Acidovorax. The sequence continues at coordinate 27,047 of NZ_LMPT01000006.1, read as the reverse complement.
CCGGGGGCGGGCGGTGCGGGGCGAAGTGCAGCTCGCCGTACACGTCGTCTTCGATCAGCGGCACCTGGTGGCGGGCCAGCAGGGCGACCAGCTCGCGCTTCTTGCTTTCGGGCATCAGGCTGCCCAGGGGGTTTTGAAAGCTGGGCATGAGCCAGCAGGCCTTGACCCGCTGGTGCGCGGGCTGGCGTTCCAGCGCCTCGGCCAGGGCGGCCAGGTCGATGCCGTCGCGCGGGTGGGTGGCAATCTCCAGCGCCTGCAGGTTCAGCCGCTCCAGCGCCTGCAGCGCGGCGTAGAAGGTGGGCGATTCGACCACCACGATGTCGCCCGGCTGGGTGACGGCCTCCAGGCACAGGTTCAGGGCCTCCATCGCGCCGTTGGTGATGATGATCTCTTCCACATCCACCGCGCTGCCGTGCAGGCCGTAGCGCAGCGCGATCTGCTGGCGCAGGCGTTCGTCGCCGGGCGGCAGGCTTTGCACGATGTTCCAGGGGTCGAGCTTGCGCATGCCGCTGGCCAGGCAGCGCGCCAGCCGGTCCAACGGAAACAGTTCCAGCCCCGGAAAGGCCGAGCCCAGCGGCACCAGGTCGCGGTCGCGCGCCAGGCCCAGCACTTCGAACACCAGGTCGCTGATGGCCACGCCGGTGGAGGTGCGCGCGGGCTGCGAGGGCAGGGGCTCTGCGGGGCGGGACCCGGTGGCGGGCAGCCGCGCGCTGACGTAGTAGCCCGAACGCGGCCGGGCGTGGATGAGGCCCTGGGCCTCCAGCAGGTAGTACGCCTCGAACACGGTGGACGGGCTGATGCCGCGCGTGCGGCTGGCCTCGCGCACGGACGGCACGCGGTCGCCCGGGCGCAGGGCGCCGCTGTGGATGAGCTGGGCGATGGCGTCGGCGTGGCGTTCGTAGCGTTTCATGGGGGCGGGCTGACGGGGTGGCCCCTTGGGCCATGGAGGCCTGGGAGCGGATGCAGCGCAAACTGATCTGTATTTTTAACTGGAAACTGAATCTGTACTGTTTTGGGGGTTGGGCGTAGAGTGCCGTGGTGCGCTGGTGCGGGCGGTGATGAACGCCCGGCCCAGTTGGCGACCCTGTCGATCCCCACCCGAATAAAACCCATGATTGATTGCCTGCGCAGCCTGCTGCGCCCTGTTTCTGGCTGGCCTGCTGCTGCTGCGGTGGCGGCGGCCTCGGTAGCGGCGGCTTTCAGCGCCAGCGCGCTGGCCGCGCCTGCTGCTCCCACCCCGCCAGCCACGGCGTCGGCCACGATGCCCGCATCTGCCACGGCTGCTGCAGCGCCCACGGTGCCCGCCGCCGCCATGGCCTCGCGCGTGCTGGCCTGCACCGCCTGCCACGGCAAGGAAGGGCGGGCCACGCAGGAGGGCTACTTCCCGCGCATCGCGGGCAAGCCGGCGGGCTACCTGGCCAACCAGTTGCTCAACTTCCGCGACGGGCGGCGCAGCTACCCGCAGATGACCTACCTCATCGAGCACCTGACGGACGACTACCTGCGTGAAATGGCCGAGCACTTTGCCGCGCAGGATGTGCCGTACCCGCCGCCGCCCGCTCCCCAGGCGCCTGCCGCCGCGCTGGAGCAGGGGCGCCGGCTGGTGCACCAGGGCGACGCTGCGCGCCGCATCCCTGCCTGCGTGTCGTGCCACGGCAGTGCCATGACGGGCGTGGCGCCGTCCATCCCGGGCCTGCTGGGCCTGCCGCGCGACTACCTCAACAGCCAACTGGGCGCCTGGAAGACCGGCCAGCGCCGCGCCCATGCGCCCGATTGCATGGCCGACATCGCCCGGCAGTTGACGCCTGATGATGTGAGCGCCGTGTCGGCTTGGCTGGCCGCACAGCCGGTGGCCGGGGGCGGCAAGCCCGCGCGCACCCTGCCGGCCGCCATGCCCGCCCGCTGCGGCGGCGTGGCCGAGGTGCCCGTGGCTGCAGCACTTTCAGCACGTTGAGAAGGATGCCCCCATGAAACGCATCCTCTGGACCCTTTCTTCCGTGCTGGCAGCCGTGGGCATCGCGGCCGCGGCCGTCATCACGCTCAACCTGCGCGGCGAAGAGCCGCTGCCCGCGGCCGAGACGCTGCAGAGCACGCCCGCGCTGGTGGCGCGCGGCGAGTACCTGGCACGCGTCGGCAACTGCATGGCCTGCCACACCACGCAGGGCGGCGCGCCGTTTGCGGGCGGGCGCGGCATCGAGACGCCGTTCGGCGTGGTGCACACCTCCAACCTCACGCCCGACCCGGCGCAGGGCATCGGCAGTTGGACGTCCGCCGAGTTCTGGCGCGCCATGCACCATGGCCGCAGCAAGGACGGGCACCTGCTGTACCCGGCCTTTCCGTACCCCAACTACACCCAGGTGACGCGCGCGGATTCGGACGCCATCTTTGCGTACCTGCGCAGCGTGCCCGCCGCCAGCGAGCCGAACCGCACGCACGCGCTGCGCTTTCCGTACAGCACGCAGGCGGCGCTGGGGGTGTGGCGTGCGCTGTTCTTTGCCCCGGGCGCTGCCAGCACCGCTGGCGACGCCGCGCCCACGAAGACGGCGGAATACGACCGCGGCGCCTACCTGGTCAACGGCCTGGGCCACTGCACGGCCTGCCACACGCCGCGCAACGCGCTGGGCGCCACGGCAGACGCCAAGGCCTTCAACGGCGGGCTGATCCCGGTGCAGAACTGGTATGCCCCCGCGCTCAACGCGGCGGCCGAGGCGGGCGTGAAGGACTGGGCCACCGACGACGTGGTGGCCTTGCTGAAAACCGGTGTGGCCCCGCACGGGTCGGTGCTGGGCCCCATGGCCGAGGTGGTGTTCCGCAGCACGCAGTACCTGACCGATGCCGACGCCCGTGCCATGGCCGTGTACCTGCAGGCGCTGCCGCAGCAGGCCGCCCGCGCCACCCCGGCGCCCTACACCGCGCCACCCGCCGCCGCCATGGCGCGGGGCGGCAAGGTGTACGAGCAGCAGTGCGCGCAATGCCACGGCGATGCCGGGCAGGGCCAGGCGGGCGCCTTCCCGGCGCTGGCGGGCAACCGCGCCGTGCTGCTGGCCGACCCGACCAACACGGTGCGGGTGGTGCTGCAGGGCGGCTACCTGCCCGCCACGGCCGGCAACCCGCGCCCGCACGGCATGCCGCCGTTTCAGCAAACGCTGGGCGACGAGGATGTGGCGGCGGTGACCACCTTTGTGCGCAACAGCTGGGGCAACCGGGCGCCCGGTGTGGGTACCATCGAGGTTTACCGCGCCCGCGAACGGCGCGGCATGTAAAGGCGCGGTGATGCGGTGGTGCGGTGGCAGGGTCTGCCGGCAGCGCCCGCCGCGCAGCCCGCCCCCGAAGGAGCCCCCGTCGATGCAAAGCCCGGCCCCGTTGCCAGACCCCACGCCGCAGAGCCCGGCCGCCGCCACCCCGGGCGGCTGGTGGGCCGTGTGCCTGTGCGCTGCCTGGTGCGGCACCTGCGGCGTGTACCGCCCCCTGTTCAACGAACTGGCCCGCGCGCACCCGGACGTGCGCTTCGAATGGGTGGACATCGAGGACGACGCGGAGATCGCCGGGGACCTGGATGTGGAAACCTTCCCCACGCTGCTGATCGCCGATGGCGAACGGGCGCTGTTCCTCGGGCCGCTGCTGCCGCAGGCGCCGGTGCTGGGGCGGCTGCTGGCCAGCCTGCAGGCGTCGTCGCCCCAGGCGGGCGGTGCGGGCAGTACAGGCGGTACGGGGGGTGAGGCGCAAGAAGTCTTCGAGCGCGTGCGCGCAGCGCGCAGCCGGTAGGCGCTGCGGCGGTCTTCTCTTCTGTTGGTGCGAAATGCTCCTGTTTTTATAGCTGCTGGCGCTTGATAGACAAGCGGTAGAGCCGTTTTTTGCTTGGATTTTGTGCCCATACCCCGTCCCCCCTGGTTCCAGATCGGTTCATTGCAGGCCCAGTGCGACAAAGGCACCTGGTCGCGCGGGGCAGCGCTGCACCGCCAAGGGGCCGTGCTGCGCATCGCCGTCAAGCCGGACGGCATGGCCGGGTGGGCGCTGGACGGCGAGGTGCTGGGCAGCCAGCCGGTGCCGTATGCCGTGCGGGTCCAGCTCACCCTGTCCGACGCCGGCGTGGTCCAGTCGTGGTGGGGCGAGTGCAGCTGCCCGGTGGGCGCCGACTGCAAACACGCGGTGGCGCTGGCGCTCAAATCCGTGCACCTGGGCGGCGAGCCGCCGGCCACGGCCACGCAGGCTGCCGACGCGCTGAAGGCCCTGCAAGAGCGCAAGGAAGCGCTGGCCCGCACCGAGGCCGAGGCGCGGCTGGTGCACTGGCTGCGCGAATGGGACCGCGCGGCGGGCGCGTCGGCCACCGCACCCGCTGACCCACAGGTGGACCGGCCCGAGCAGTACCTGTATCTGGTCTCCACCGTGGGGCTGCCCCGCGCCACGCTGCAGCAAATGCAGCTCGAAGCCGTGGTCTCCTACCCCAAGCTGACCGGCGGCTGGGCCAAGCCCAAGCCGGTGCGCACCCAGCCCGCGCCAGGGCAGGCGGTGTACGACCGCGCAAGCGACGCCGACCGCCAGGTGCTGCAGCTGCTGCGCGCCATGCCGCGCGGGCTGGGCTACTACTCGGCCTACAGCGCCGGGCCGGTGGCGGTGCTGGAGGGCTCGGTGGGCGTGCTGGCGCTGCAGCAGGCGGCCAGCACCGGCCGGCTGTTCGCGGATGCGGGCGGCTCCATGGTGGGCACGCCCCTGGCCTGGGGGCCACCGCTGGCTATCGCCTGGGCCTGGCACGAGTCACGCGCCCCGGCTGCGGCCGGTGGCGACACCACCTGGGCGCTGCGCCCCGGCCTGCCCGGCACCACGGCCACGCTGTGCAGCAACAGTCCGCCTTTGTACGTGGACGCTGCCAACGGCCTGTGCGGCACGGTCGACTTGCAGGGCCTGAGCGCGGCGCAACTGGCCATGCTGCTCAAGGCGCCGGCGCTGAGCACCGCGGCGCTGCAAAAGCACCAGGCAGAGCTGGCCACCCGCCTGGGCGGCGTGCTGCCGCTGCCGCCGGTGGGGGCGCCCTTCGCCCGGGTGCAGGGCGTGAAGCCCCTGGCGCGGCTGTTTCTGGCGCCCACACCGCCTGAAGATATGCCCGACATGGGCCTCATCACCGCGCAATTGCAGTTCGACTACCAGGGCCACGTGGGCTGGTGGGCGGGGCAGGACCTGGCCTTGATGGTCCCGGGGGCCGACGGCGTTGAGGTGCTGCTGCAGCGCGATGCAGTGGCCGAGCTGTCGGCCATCGAACGCCTGCTTCACCTGGGCCTGCTGGGCACCGACGACGGCCTGTTCGGCATTCCCGGCGAGCAGCCGCAAACCGCCTGGATGCACTGGGCAGACAACGGCTTTGCGGTGCTGCGCGACGCAGGCTTTGCCGTCACGGTGGATGCGGCGCTCAACGGCTGGATCACCCATGCCGACACGCTGGCCGTGGCGCTGCAGCCAGAGGGTGCGGGCGATGGCGATGGCAAGGGAGGAGAAGGCGCAGGCGCAGGCGATGAGGCCACGTCCCCCTGGTTTGCGCTGTCGCTGGGCATGGAGGTGAACGGCGTGCGCCACAACATCCTGCCCTGGCTGCCCGACCTGATCGCCGCCGCGGCCGACCAGCCGCTGGATGCTGCCACCGGCCTGCCGCAGCTGCCGCCCTATGTGTACCTGCCATCGCTGCAGGGCCCGGGCTTCGTGCGTTTGCCGACCGACACCCTGCGCCCCTGGATGGCCGCGCTGCTGGACCTGGTGGGCGACCGGGCGCACGACTTCACCGCCGACAGCCTGAAGCTGTCGCGCCTGGACGCCCTGCGCACCAGCGCCGCGCTGGGCCAGGGCGTGCCGTGGCAGGGCGCCCACGCGCTGCGCGCCGTGGTGGACCAGCTGCAGGGCGCCAGTGCTTTGCCCCCGGTGCCGCTGCCCGCCGGCGTGCGCGCCACCCTGCGGCCATACCAGCAGCAGGGCCTGAACTGGCTGCAGTTCTTGCGCGCCCACGGCCTGGCCGGGGTGCTGGCCGACGACATGGGCCTGGGCAAGACGCTGCAGACCCTGGCCCACATCCAGGTCGAAAAAGACGCCGGGCGCCTGACCGACCCCGCGCTCGTCATTGCGCCCGTGAGCCTGATGGGCAACTGGCAGCGCGAGGCCGCACGCTTTTGCCCCGGCCTGCGCTGCCTGGTGCTGCATGGCGCGGGCCGCCATGCGGTGGCCGACGCGGTGGCCGAGCACGACCTTGTCATCGCCCCGTATTCGCTGCTGCAGCGCGACCGCGACCGGTGGCTGGCCCAGCCGTGGCACCTGGTGGTGCTGGACGAGGCGCAGAACATCAAGAACGCCAGCACCCAGGCGGCGCAGGTGGTGGGCGCGCTCAACGCGCGCCACCGCCTGTGCCTGTCGGGCACGCCCATGGAAAACCACCTGGGCGAGATCTGGAGCCTGTTCCACTTTTTGATGCCGGGGTTTCTGGGCAGCCAGCAGCGCTTCAAGCAGGTGTTTCGCACGCCCATCGAAAAGCAGGGCGACGGCGCGCGCATGGCGCAGTTGCGCGCGCGCATCACGCCGTTCATGCTGCGGCGGACCAAGGCGCTGGTGGCCGGCGAGCTGCCGCCCAAGGTCGAGACTGTGATGCCGGTGGAGCTGGCCGGTGCGCAGGCCGACCTGTACGAGACCATCCGCCTGGGCATGGAGAAAACCGTGCGCGAGGCCCTGCACACCAAGGGGCTGGCGAAGTCGCAGATCACCGTGCTGGACGCATTGCTCAAGCTGCGCCAGGTGTGCTGCCACCCGCAGCTGCTGCCGCTCGAGGCCGCCCGGGGCGTGAGCGCATCGGCCAAGCTGGAGCAGCTGATGGCGCTGCTGCCCGAAATGCTGGCCGAGGGGCGGCGCGTGCTGCTGTTCTCGCAGTTCACCAGCATGCTCACGCTGATCGAGGCCGAGCTGAAAAAGCGCGGCCTGCCCTGGGTCAAGCTCACCGGGCAGAGCCAAAAGCGTGACGCGGTCATCGCGCAGTTCACCAGCGGGCAGGTGCCGCTGTTCCTCATCAGCCTGAAGGCGGGCGGGGTGGGGCTGAACCTGCCGCAGGCCGACACCGTGATCCACTTCGACCCCTGGTGGAACCCCGCGGCCGAGGCCCAGGCCACCGACCGCGCCCACCGCATCGGCCAGACGCAGAGCGTGTGGGTGATCAAGCTCGTGGCGCAGGGCACCATCGAAGAGCGCATCCTGGCGCTGCAGGACAGGAAGGCGCAGCTGGCCGGCAGCCTGTACAGCGGCGCCGCCGCGCGCAAGGAGCCGCTGTTCACCGAGGGCGACCTGGCCGAGCTGCTGGCGCCGCTATCGCAGTGATAGCGGCTGGCGCGTGTGGGGCGCGCGCCACGTGCCGTTTTGGCTGTGGGTATTTGTCGCCCATGGCGTGCACCCCGCTCGCAGCCGCATGAATGCTGGTTTTCGCCGGATTCGGGGTGCGTTCACAACAGTTTTGCGAGTGCGCGCCTTTGCAAATCAACACTTTGCGCGCTACAATACGACTCTCACGACCAAACGGGCGGGTACCAACCGCCCGTTTTTTTTGGTCGAACGCTTTTGGAGCTCGAAGCTGTCGGAGAAGAGTCTCCGGGGGTTATCGGGTTTTTTGTTTTTCCGGGATTGAACTGAACACGTGGCATTGCAGCAAGTCGTTGAACAAATAGTGACGGGCCTGGGGTATGACCTGGTGGAGATCGAGCGCTCCGCCGGTGGTCTGCTGCGCATCACCATCGACTTGCCCTGGGTGCAGCCGGCCGCCGATGCGCCCGCGCCCCTGCTCGATCAGTTCGTCACGGTCGAGGATTGCGAGAAGGTCACCCGCCAGCTGCAGTTTGCGCTGGAGGTCGATGGCGTCGAGTACAAGCGCCTTGAGGTGTCCTCACCCGGCATCGACCGCCCCCTGCGGCACGAACAGGACTTCGTGCGTTTTGCGGGCTCGGTCATCGACATCACTTTGAAGGCGCCCATCGGCGCCGCAGCGGGCGGCCAGGTCAACGCCACCCGCAAGAAATTTCGCGGCACGCTGGAGCGGGCCGAGGCAGGGGGCTGGCAGATCGTCTGGAGCGAAGAGCCCGCCGTGAAGCCCGGTGCCAAGGTCAGCAAGAAGCGCGTGCCCGCGCCGCTGCAGGCGCTGGGTTTTGCCCTGGATGAAATCAAGGATGCCCGCCTGGCGCCCATCGTGGACTTCAAGGGGCGTGCAGGCAAGGCTGGGCCAACGCCCGCCTGAGCCGCTGAACAAATGGGGTGGGGCTGCGGTGCGCAGCCACTGCCCTCAGGTGATTGAAATAGGAGAGTCGTCGCATGAATCGCGAATTGTTGATGTTGGTTGAGGCCATTTCACGCGAGAAGAACGTGGAGCTGGACGTGGTCCTGGGCGCCGTGGAGTCGGCCCTGGCCCAGGCTACCAAGAAGCTGTACCAGGGCGAGGTGGACATTCGCGTGTCCGTCGATCGCGACAGCGGCAACTACGAGACTTTCCGCCGCTGGCTGGTGGTGCCCGACGATGCCGGCCTGCAGAACCCTGAAGCCGAAGAGCTGCTGATGGACGCGAAGGATCGCATCCCGGACATCGAAGTCGGCGAATACATCGAAGAAGGCGTCGAGTCCGTGCCCATCGGCCGCATCGGCGCCATGGCGGCCAAGCAGGTCATCCTGCAGAAGATCCGCGACGCAGAGCGCGAAATGCTGCTCAACGACTTCATGTCGCGCGGCGAACGCATCTTCACCGGCACCGTCAAGCGCATGGACAAGGGCGACATCATTGTCGAGTCCGGCCGTGTGGAAGGCCGCCTGCGCCGCAGCGAGATGATCCCCAAGGAAAACCTGCGCAGCGGCGACCGCGTGCGGGCCATGATCATGGAGGTGGACCTCACGCTGCGTGGCGCACCCATCATCCTGTCGCGCTCGGCCCCTGAGTTCATGATCGAGCTCTTCCGCCAGGAAGTGCCCGAGATCGAGCAGGGCCTGCTCGAGATCAAGTCCTGCGCCCGTGACTCCGGCTCGCGCGCCAAGATCGCCGTGCTGTCCCACGACAAGCGCGTGGACCCCATCGGCACCTGCGTCGGCGTGCGTGGCACCCGGGTGAACGCGGTGACCAACGAGCTCGCCGGCGAGCGCGTGGACATCGTGCTGTGGTCCGAAGACCCCGCCCAGTTCGTGATCGGCGCGCTGGCCCCGGCCAACGTGTCCTCCATCGTGGTCGATGAGGAAAAGCACGCGATGGACGTGGTGGTGGACGAGGAAAACCTCGCCATCGCCATCGGCCGCGGCGGCCAGAACGTGCGCCTGGCGTCCGATCTGACCGGCTGGAAGATCAACATCATGGACGCCGCCGAAAGCGCGCAAAAGCAGGCCACCGAGACCGACACGGCCCGCAAGCTGTTCATGGAAAAGCTGGATGTGGACGAGGAAATCGCCGACATCCTGATCTCCGAAGGCTTCAACAGCCTCGAAGAAGTGGCCTATGTGCCGCTGCAGGAAATGCTGGAGATCGAAAGCTTCGACGAAGACACCGTCAACGAGCTGCGCGCCCGTGCCAAGGATGCGCTGCTCACGATGGAAATCGCCCGCGAGGAAAGCGTGGATGAGGTCTCCCAGGACCTGCGCGACCTTGAAGGCCTCACCCCCGAGTTGATTGCCAAGCTGGCCGACGGCGGTGTGCATACACGTGACGACCTGGCCGATTTGGGCCTAGATGAACTGACCGACCTGACCGGACAGTCTGAAGAAGATGCCAAAGCCTTGATCCTGAAGGCGCGCGAACATTGGTTCGCGGGGCAGCAAGAGTAAAGGTCAGGGAGGCACGAACCATATATGTCCAGTAATACTGTCGCCGAGTTCGCTAACGAGCTCAAGAAATCGCCTGAAACCCTGCTCGACCAGCTCAAGGCTGCTGGCGTGGGCAAGGCTGCCCCGTCGGATGCACTGACCGAGTCGGACAAGCAAAAGCTGCTGGCCTACCTGCAGGCCAGCCACGGCACGGCTTCGGCCGACCGCAAGAAGATCACGCTGGTGAAGAAGTCCACCAGCGAGATCAAGCAGGCCGATGCCACCGGCAAGGCGCGCACCATCCAGGTGGAAGTGCGCAAGAAGCGCACCTTCATCCAGCGCGACGAAGATGTCGGGGCCGCGGCCGAGTCCGCAGCGCCCGCCGTCGAGGAAGCCGCTGCCTCCAGCGAGGACATCGAACTGGCCCGCCGCGAGGAAGAAGCCCGCAGCCAGGCCGAGCTGATCCGCCGCCAGGAGACCGAGCTGGCCGAAAAGCGTGCCGAGCGCGAAGCCCGCGAAAAGCGCGAGCGCGAAGCCGAAGAGCGCGCCGCCGCCTACGCAGCCCAGGAAGCCGAGAAGAAGGCGCAGGCCTCTGCCGTCAAGCAGGAAGCCACCCGCGAACAGGCGGCCGAAGCTGCTGCGCGCAATGCCGCCCAGACCGAAGCCCGTGAAAAGGCCGCCGCAGAATCCAAGGCCCGCGCCGACGAGGAAACCGCGCGCGCTGCCGACCTGGACGCCCGCCGCCGCAAGGCCGAGGCCGAAGCTGCCGCCATCCGCTCCATGATGGCCACGCCCAAGAAGGCGGTCATGGTCGCCAAGAAGCCCGAAGAACCCAAGCCAGTGGCCAAGCCCGCTGCCGTGGGCGATGCGAAGAAGGGCACGCTGCACAAGCCGGCCGTCGGCACGGGTGTGGCCCGTGCGGGCGCCCCTGCCGCAGCAGGCGCTGGTGCGCCCGGTGCAGGCAAGGAAGTCAAGTCGGCCAAGCTGTCCTCCAGCTGGGCGGGCGACGCTGCCAAGAAGAAGGAAATCAAGACCCGCGGCGACAGCAGCGGCGGTGTCGGCCGCAACAACTGGCGCGGAGGCCCGCGCGGCCGCCGTGGCGACAACCGCGACCACCGTGACGACCACCAGCAGTCCGCCCCGGTCGAGGCACGCATCATCGAAGTGCACGTTCCCGAAACCATCACGGTGGCGGAGCTGGCACACAAGATGTCGATCAAGGCCAACGAAGTCATCAAGGCCCTGATGAAGATGGGCCAGATGGTCACCATCAACCAGCCGCTGGACCAGGACACCGCCATGATCATGGTGGAAGAAATGGGCCACAAGGCGGTGGTGGCTGCGCTGGACGATCCGGAAGCCTTCACCGACGACGATTCGAGCCAGAAGGACGTCGAGCTGTTGCCGCGCGCCCCTGTGGTCACCGTCATGGGCCACGTGGACCATGGCAAGACCTCGCTGCTCGACTACATCCGCCGTGCCAAGGTGGCCGCGGGCGAAGCCGGCGGCATCACGCAGCACATCGGTGCCTACCACGTGGAAACCCCACGCGGCATGGTGTCGTTCCTCGATACCCCCGGTCACGAGGCCTTCACGGCCATGCGTGCCCGCGGTGCCCAGGCCACCGACATCGTGATCCTGGTGGTGGCCGCCGACGACGGCGTCATGCCCCAGACCAAGGAAGCCATCAAGCACGCCAAGGCGGCTGGTGTTCCCATCGTGGTGGCCATCACCAAGGCCGACAAGCCCGATGCCAACCCCGACCGCGTCAAGCAGGAGCTGGTGGTCGAAGAGGTGGTGCCGGAAGAATACGGTGGCGATTCGCCGTTCGTGCCCGTGTCCTCCAAGACCGGCATGGGCATCGACACCCTGCTCGAGCAAGTGCTGCTGCAGGCCGAAGTGCTGGAACTGAAGGCACCGGTCGACTCGCTGGCCAAGGGCCTCGTGATCGAAGCGCAGCTCGACAAGGGCCGTGGCCCTGTGGCGACCGTGCTGGTGCAGTCCGGTACCCTCAAGGTCGGCGACATCGTGCTGGCAGGCCAGACCTATGGCCGCGTGCGTGCCATGCTGGACGAAAACGGCCGCGTGGCCAAGACGGCAGGCCCGTCGATCCCGGTGGAAATCCAGGGTCTGACGGAAGTGCCGCAGGCGGGCGACGAATTCATGGTGCTCACGGACGAACGCCGTGCCCGCGAAATCGCCACCTACCGTGCCGGCAAGTTCCGCAACACCAAGCTGGCCAAGCAGCAGGCTGCGAAGCTCGAAAACATGTTCGCCGACATGACGGCGGGCGAAGTCAAGATGCTGCCCATCATCGTCAAGGCCGACGTGCAGGGTTCGCAGGAAGCGCTGGCGCAGTCGCTGCTCAAGCTGTCGACCGACGAAGTCAAGGTGCAGCTGGTGTACGCCGCAGTGGGCGCCATCAGCGAGTCGGACATCAACCTGGCGATCGCCTCCAAGGCCATCGTGATCGGCTTCAACGTGCGGGCAGATGCCGGCGCGCGCAAGCTGGCCGAGGGCAATGGCGTCGATCTGCACTACTACAGCATCATTTACGACGCTGTGGACGAGCTGCGGGTGGCGATGTCGGGCATGCTGGCTCCGGAGCAGCGCGAGGAAATCATCGGTACGGCCGAGATCCGCACGGTGTTCGTGGCGACCAAGATCGGCACGATTGCCGGTTCGTACATCACCTCGGGCATGGTCCATCGCAACGCACGTTTCCGCCTGCTGCGCGACAACGTGGTGGTCTACACGGGCGAAGTCGATTCGATCAAGCGCCTCAAGGACGATGTCAAGGATGTCAAGGAAGGCTTTGAGTGCGGTATCAAGCTCAAGAACTACAACGACATCAAGGAAGGCGATCACCTCGAATTCTTCGACATCAAGGAAATCGCCCGGACTCTATGAGACACCCCCTGAGTCGCTTCGCGCCTTCCCCCTCTCTCGCCTCGCGGCGCGAGGCGGGAGGGGGACGCCCCCAGCACACGCAAGCGCAGCGCCGCCTATGCGTCGGGGCGGCCCTTGTGCGGGGGCGCTGGCCTGCGCCGCGTGAGAACCACGCGATGCCGGAACAGCAAACGGCGAAGGAATACTGACATGCCAGCGAAGAAATCTGCCACCCCCAACCGCGCCTTCAAGGTCGCCGATCAGATCCAGCGCGATCTGACGGAGCTGATCGCGCGCGAGTTGAAGGACCCGCGCGTGGGCATGGTGACGCTGCAGGGCGTGGAGGTGACTCCCGACTATGCGCACGCCAAGGTGTTCTTCAGCCTGCTGACGGGCGACCCCGTGGAGACGCAGGTCGCGCTCAACCAGGCGGCGGGCTTCCTGCGCAACGGCCTGTTCAAGCGCCTGCACATCCACACCGTGCCTACGCTGCACTTCGTGTTCGACCGCACCTCCGAGCGTGCGGCCGACATGAACGCCTTGATCGCCAAGGCTGTGTCTTCGCGCGCTAAAGAGGAGTAGGCATGAGTACCGCCGGGCCGCCCCAAGGTGCGAAAGCCCCCTTGGGGGGCAGCGATTTGCACGCAGTGAAAGAGCGTGGGGGCGTTGCTGCGCACGCGCCTCGCACCAGGGTGCAGCGGCGCCCTGTGCATGGGGTGTTGCTGCTGGATAAACCGCTCGGCCTGTCGAGCAACGACGCCTTGCAAAAGGCGAAGTGGCTGCTGCGCGCCGAAAAAGCGGGCCACACCGGCACGCTCGACCCGCTGGCCACCGGCGTGTTGCCGCTGTGCTTCGGCGCTGCCACCAAGTTCAGCCAGCTGCAGCTCGACGCCCCCAAGACCTACGAAGCCGTAGCGCTGCTGGGCACCACCACCACCACCGGCGACGCCGAAGGCGATGTGGTGGAGCGCCGCCCCGTGGTGCTGGCAGACCTCACGCCCGAGCGCCTGGCCGCCGTGCAGCAGCAGTTCACCGGCCCCATCAAGCAGGTGCCGCCCATGCACAGCGCCCTCAAGAAGGACGGCAAGGCGCTGTACGAATATGCCCGCGCCGGCATCGAGGTGGAGCGGCCCGCACGCGACGTGGTGATCCACGCGCTGTCGCTCACCCTGCTGGCCGACCACCCGGACGCCATCGCCATGCGGATGGTGGTGCGCTGCAGCAAGGGCACGTACATCCGCACGCTGGGCGAAGACGTGGGCGCCGCGCTGGGCGTGGGCGCCCACCTGACCTTTCTTCGGCGCATCGATACCGGTGGTATCGGTGTGGAGCGCTGCGTCACGCTGGCAGAGCTCGAGGCCATGGAGGAGGGCGCGCGGCTTGCGCAGCTCGAGCCGCCGGAATCACTTTTGGCACAACATGTGCGTGTCACGCTGGACAGCGAGAATGCCGCTCGCTTCCTGTCGGGCGTACGCCGCCGAGGTACCTGGCCTGATGCAGGTGCCGTGGCGGTGTTTGGCGACGTGCCCCCTGCGCTGCTGGGGGTGGGCCACATCGTTGGCGGGGAGCTGGTGCCCGACAGGCTCCTGAGTCCGCTGGAAATTCAACAAATTTTGGAAGGCACGCCGCACCTGCAAGCCAGCGGCACATTGGAAAAACTATGACGAAACAGATCCGCAACATCGCCATCATCGCCCACGTTGACCATGGCAAAACCACCATGGTCGACCAACTGCTGCGCCAGTCCGGCACCTTCGCCGACCACGAAAAAGTGGTCGACACCGTGATGGACAACAACGCCATCGAAAAAGAACGTGGCATCACCATCCTGGCCAAGAACTGCGCCGTGAGCTGGGAAGGCACCCACATCAACATCGTGGACACCCCCGGTCACGCGGACTTCGGCGGCGAAGTGGAACGTGCCCTGTCCATGGTGGACAGCGTGGTGCTGCTGATCGACGCGCAAGAGGGCCCCATGCCCCAGACGCGTTTCGTGACCAAGAAGGCCCTGGCCCTGGGCCTGCGCCCCATCCTGGTGGTGAACAAGGTGGACAAGCCCGGTGCCAACCCCGACAAGGTCGTGAACGCCGCGTTCGACCTGTTCGACAAGCTCGGCGCCACCGACGAACAACTGGACTTCCCCGTGGTGTATGCCTCGGGCATCAACGGCTGGTCGTCGCTGGAAGAAGGCGCACCGGGCGAGCAGTGGGGCCCCGACATGTCGGCCCTGTTCAACACCATCCTCAAGCACGTTCCCCCGAACTCGGGTGACCCGGCAGCTCCGCTGCAGCTGCAGATCTCGGCGCTGGACTTCTCCACCTTCGTGGGCCGCATCGGCGTGGGCCGCATCAGCCAGGGCACCTTGAAGCCCATGATGGACGTGGTCGTCATGGAAGGCCCCGATGGCAAGGCCGTGAAGGGCCGTGTCAACCAGGTGCTGACCTTCCAGGGCCTCGATCGCATGCAGACGCCGCTGGCCGGCCCGGGCGACATCGTGCTGATCAACGGCATCGAGGATATCGGTATCGGCGTGACCGTGACCGACCCCGCCAACCCCGCACCGCTGCCCATGCTGAAGGTGGACGAGCCCACGCTGACCATGAACTTCTGCGTGAACACCTCGCCGCTGGCAGGCCGCGAAGGCAAGTTCGTGACCAGCCGCCAGATCTGGGACCGCCTGCAAAAGGAACTCCAGCACAACGTGGCCCTGCGTGTGAAGGAAACCGACGAAGAAGGCATCTTCGAAGTGATGGGCCGCGGTGAACTGCACCTGACCATCCTCCTGGAAAACATGCGCCGCGAAGGCTACGAGCTGGCCGTGTCCAAGCCCCGCGTGGTGTTCAAGGACGTGAACGGCGTCAAGCACGAGCCCATCGAGCTGGTGACGGCCGACATCGAAGAAGGCCACCAGGGCGGCGTGATGCAGGCCCTGGGCGAGCGCAAGGGCGAGCTGGTGAACATGGAGCCGGACGGCCGCGGCCGCGTGCGCCTGGAGTACCGCATTCCTGCGCGGGGCCTGATCGGCTTCACCAACGAATTCCTGAACCTGACGCGTGGCTCGGGCCTGATCAGCAACATTTTCGACAGCTACGAGCCGCACAAGGGCGACATCGGCGGCCGCAAGAACGGCGTGCTGATCTCCATGGACGACGGTGAAATCTTCACCTACGCCCTGGGCAAGCTGGACGACCGCGGCCGCATGTTCGTGAAGGCGAACGACCCCGTGTACGAAGGCATGATCGTCGGCATCCACAGCCGCGACAACGACCTGATCGTGAACGCCACGCGCACCAAGCAGCTGACGAACTTCCGCGTGTCCGGCAAGGAAGACGCGATCAAGATCACGCCGCCCATCGACGCCACGCTGGAATACGCGGTGGAATTCATCGAGGACGACGAGCTGGTCGAGATCACGCCCAAGTCGATCCGCATCCGCAAGCGCTTCCTGACCGAAAACGAGCGCAAGCGCGCAGGCCGCTCCTGAGTTGCCAGCGTGAAGACGCTGCGTTCTGCAGAGTGAGCGCACGCAGGAACTGAGGTTCACCCCGAAGTTTTCTGTGTGTCGCCCGAAGGGCCACCGCCATGCTGTGGCCCTTTTTTCATGTCGGTCGTGCTGCCTGCTTTCCATCACCATCACCACTACCACCACCCGGACTGAACGCGCTCCATGTCTTTGCCCCAGCTCACGCACTCCCGCGCCGTGGCCCTGATGGTGGCGGTCACCCTGATGTGGTCGATCGCGGGCGTGGTCACGCGCCATCTGGAGGCGGCGCGCAGCTTCGAGGTGACCTTCTGGCGCAGCCTGTTCACGCTGGCGGCCCTGCTGGTGATACTGCCGCTGATGCAGGGGCGCACGGTGTTCGCGTCCCTGCACCGCAGCGGCCGGGCGCTGTGGATATCCGGCCTGTGCTGGAGCGTGATGTTCACCGCGTTCATGGTGGCCATCCTGCTCATGCCCGTGGCCAACGTGCTGGTGACGATGGCGGCGGCCCCGCTGCTCACGGCGCTGTTTGCGCGCATCTTCATCGGCCACCACATCGCGCCCCGCACCTGGCTTGCCATTGGCGTGGCGGCGCTGGGCATCGGATGGATGTACGGCTCGCAGATGGCGGGCCTGCCAGTGGTGGGAACGCTGGTGGCCTTGTGCGTGCCGGTGGCCGGGGCGGTGAACTGGACGGTGGTGCAGCACTCGCAGCGCCACGGCCACGCGGTGGACCTGGTGCCTGCGGTGCTGGTGGGCGCGGTGTTGTCGGTGGTGGCCACGCTGCCGCTGGCGCTGCCGTTTCAGGCCTCGGCACACGACCTGTGGCTGCTGGCATTGCTCGGGGTGGTGCAACTGGCCATACCGTGCGTGCTGGCCGTGCGCTGCGGGCAGGTGCTGAAGGCGCCGGAGATTGCGCTGCTCAGTTTGCTGGAGGTGATCTTCGGTATCTTGCTCGCCTGGCTGGGTGCGGGCGAAGAGCCCGGCGCCGCGGTGCTGGGCGGCGGTGCGCTGGTGATCGGCGCGCTGGTGTTCAATGAGGTCATGGGGGCGCGGCGCGCCTCGCAGTGAGCAAGGCGCAGCGCGGCCCGGAATGCAGTGCATGCCGCAGTGGGTGCGCATTTCAGTGTGTGTGAAACCTACCTTTGTAAGGAATAAAAAATGACGGAGACAGTGGCGGTGGTGGATAAAGAAGTTCTGAGCGAAGTGCGTGGCCAGGTGGGCCTGATCACCTTGAACCGCCCGCGTGCGCTCAATGCGTTGTCGCTGGGCATGGTGCGCGATCTCATGCGCGTGCTGCTGGCGTGGCAAAGCGATGCGCGGGTGCTGGCCGTGGCGGTTCGCGGCAGCAACAAGGAAGGGCCTTTCGGCGCCTTTTGCGCGGGCGGGGACATCCGCTTTTTGCACCAGGCCGGCAGCCAGGGCAACCCGCAGCTCGAAGACTTCTTCACCGAGGAATACGCGCTCAACCACCTCATCCACCACTACGGCAAACCTTACATCGCCTTCATGGACGGCATCGTGATGGGCGGCGGCATGGGCATCAGCCAGGGTGCTGCGCTGCGCGTGGTGACCGAGCGCACGAAGATGGCCATGCCGGAGACCGCCATCGGCCTGTTCCCGGACGTGGGCGGCGGGTACTTTCTGAGCCGCTGCCCCGGCCGCGTGGGCGAGTGGCTGGCCCTGACGGGCGACACCATCGGTGCCGACGAAGCCATCGCCAGCCACCTGGCCGACGGCCGCATGCCCTCGGACCAGTTGCCTGCAGTGTGGGAAGCCCTGGCCACGCAGACGTTTGCCGACGGTGCGGCGGTCAAAAACTATGTTGCTACAAAATTGGTAGCTGCTGGCGCTCATCCATCCAGCGGTAGGGCCGATATTGACCAGTATTTTGCGCTGCCCGGCGTGGGCGACATCGTGCGGGCGCTGGAGTCCGCCGACAGCGACTGGGCGCGCGCCACGGCGGCTACGCTGCGCAAGCGCTCGCCGCTGATGCTGCACGTCGTGCTGGAACAGGTCCGCCGCGCGCGCGACATGGGCCTGGCCGACGACCTGCGCATGGAGCGCGACATGGTGCGCCACTGCTTTTACCTGCGCCCCGGCCAGAGCGAGACGGTGGAAGGCATCCGCGCGCTGGCCGTGGACAAGGACCACGCGCCGAAGTGGAACCCCGCCCGCATCGAGGACGTGACGCCCGACATGGTGGCGCCGTTCTTTGCGAGCCCCTGGCCTGCGCACGCGCATCCGCTGGTGGCGCTGGGCTGATACGGCTTCGTCTTTCACCCTCTCGCGCCGCGGCACGCCTTGCCGTGCTGCAGCTACCGCGAGTCTTTGCAACGCCGCAGACCGCCCGAGACCGCCGATGCCCACGGTGCGGTGATCCGTGCAGAGGTTCCCTAGAGCTGTCTGTACACCACCGATGCCAGCACCAGCAGTTGCTGGCGTGACAGCTGGCCGCTGAGCGCATAGCCAAAGCCCTGGTCCACCCAGTAAAAGCTCGGGACCGGGCCGTCGCTGGAGAACTGGAAGGCAGTTTCTGCGGCATCGGGCTGCTTCGGTGCGGCCGTTGCCGCGCCGGGCTGGCCTGCGGCGACGGCGCCCAGGTACAGGGTGATGCGCCCGCCCTGGGCGTTCTGGTACATGAACTGCGCGCGTGCACCTGCGTCTCCCGGCGCCCCGGGCAGCAGGCGGCCTCCCACCAGTTCATAGCCTTCATCGGCGAGCACGGGCAGCTTGAGCGGGCGGCTCAGCCGCTTGGAGAGCCACTGCACCAGGTGCTCCTGCTGGGCTGCCGGCACCTCCACGGCGTGCCGCACTTCGGGCTGGTACACCGCGTGGGCCACTGCGGCCTGTTGGGCAAAGTGCTGGCCGGTGGCGGCGAGCGCCGGCGTGGGCGCGGGCGCGTTGAGGCGCGCCATGCCGGGCAATACGCCGGGCACCAGGCTGCGTCCGGTCCAGCCCAGCGCGAAGGCCACCAGTACCGATGCCGCCATGCCGCCCCAGCGCCACCACTGGGTCTGGCGCTGCTGGCGCACCGACGCGCGCTGCGCCGCGGCCAGCAGGGCGTCGGGCACTGGCTCGGTCAGCAGGCTCTGGTGCAGTGTGCGCAGTTGCAGGCGTTGGTGCTCCCAGTGGGCCACGGTCTCTTCGGCGCCCGCCTGGCGTTCGAGCTTGTCGCGCAGTGCCGCCGCCTGCGCCGGCGGCAGGCGGCCGTCCACCAGCGCATGCCACGCGGCGGCTTCATCGCCGTCGGCGGGTGGAGGAGGGGGGTGGTGCTTGTGGTCCATGGCGGGCTGGCGTGCATCAAACATGGGTTATTTGAGGCGGCGCAATGTGGGTGGCTGGCCGGTGGGATGGGGAAGAGGCTGGGGCGCAGGTTGCTGCGCGGCGGGTGTCAACGCGTCGGGCACCGGCGCAGGCGGCCGCTCCATCAGCAGGCGCAGGCGGCTGCGGGCCCGGGACAGGCGTGACAT
Source organism: Acidovorax sp. Leaf191 (assembly GCF_001424425.1). Lineage (GTDB taxonomy): Bacteria > Pseudomonadota > Gammaproteobacteria > Burkholderiales > Burkholderiaceae_C > Acidovorax. The sequence continues at coordinate 7,415 of NZ_LMPT01000006.1, read as the reverse complement.
CACCGTGCCCACGGGGATGCCCAGCACCCGGGCGGTGTCGGCATAGTCCATGTCCTCCAGCGTCACCAGCAGCAGCACGGCGCGCTGGTCGGGCGGCAGGCGCTGCAGGCAGCGCTCCAGGTCCAGCGCGTCGTCCCCCATGCCGGCGCTGCTGCCCTGCAGGGTGTCGTGCAGGTCGTCGATGTCCGCATGCGGCCAGGGCGGCTGGGTGCGCACCTGGTTCAGGTACAGGTTGTGCATCAGCGTGAACAGCCAGGCCCGCAGGTCGCTGCCGGTGCGCCACAGCAGCCATTTGCTGCAGGCGCGCTCCAGCGTGTCCTGCACCAGGTCGTCCGCAGCCCAGGCATCGCCCGTCAGCACCCGCGCATACCTGCGCAGGGCGGGCAACTGCTCGACGACCTGGGTGCGGTTCATGCAGACCGTGGTGCGGTGCGCTGCGGGGCGGCCGTGTCCATCAGGGCTTGGCGGTACGCCAGGCCTGGTTCACGCCGTCACCCGTCTTGTCGCCGGGCTTGGTGTCCTTGACCCAGTAGTACAGCGGCTTGCCCTTGTACGCCAGCTGGGTCTTGCCATCGTCGCGCGTGATCACGCTGTAGTCGCCGCCGGGCGCCTTGGCGGCCATCAGCGGCGGCCAGTTGGTGGCGCAGGGGCCGTTGCAGACCGACTTGCCGCTGCCGGCGGCGTCGCGGTCGAAGGTGTACAGGGTCATGCCGCCAGCGCCCACCAGCACGCCGTCCATGGTTTTCACGGGGCCGTCGGCCGCCATGGTGGAGCAGCCAGCGATGGCTACGAACGCGGCGAGGGACAAGAGGGTCTTTTTCATGGTGTCTCCAGGTGGAAGAAGAGGGTTTGCAGACAACGGCACATGCCGCCTTGCAACTCCATGAACACCGCGGCGCAGCGGTTTATTCCACTGCACATGAAAAAACTCAATACATCCAACGCGCACAGGCGTCAAAACTGGCACGATCCCAGCCAGCATCCCCGTGCAAGGGCCGCCAAGCTGCGAAGCGAGCTCCGCTTGCGGGAACCGGGGCGTCCCCCTGGGGGCGACGGTGCGCAGCACCTCAGGGGGCTACCTGTTCCTGCTCTTCATGGCGCGTTCCACTTCGCGCTTGCCTTCGCGGTCCTTGATGGTGTCGCGCTTGTCGTGCTCGGCCTTGCCCTTGGCCAGGGCGATGTCGCACTTCACATAGCCGTTCTTCCAGTGCAGGTTCAGCGGCACCAGCGTGTAGCCCTTTTGCTCGACCTTGACGATCAGGTGCTTGATGTCGTCCTTCTTGAGCAGCAGCTTCTTGGTGCGGATGGCGTCGGGGTTGACGTGGGTCGACGCGGTCTTGAGCGGGTTGATCTGGCAGCCCATCAGGAACATCTCACCCTCGCGGATCAGCACGTAGCCGTCGGTCAGTTGCACCTTGCCTTCGCGCAGGGCCTTCACTTCCCAGCCGTACAGGACGACGCCTGCCTCGTGGCGTTCTTCGAAGAAATAGTTGTAGGCCGCCTTTTTGTTGTCGGCAATGCGGGCGGTGGGATCGGGTTTCTTGGCCATTGGGTTTAGATGCGGCGCAAACCGGGAGATAAAAGGCCTCCCTACAATGTTGTCGTCGCAACAGCGATTCTAATTTCTCCGGCTTGCGCGCTTTCGCTCAAGCTCCGTCTGCATGAAAACCGTTCACAAGTCCGTCCTCATCTGGTACAGCCCCGAAGAAATGTTCGCCCTGGTCACCGGGGTGGAGCACTATCCCCAGTTCCTGCCCTGGTGCGACCACGCCGCCGTGCTGGAGCGCACCAGCGACGGCATGACCGCGGAGGTGGGCATCTCCTTCAGCGGAATCCGCCAGACCTTCGTGACCCGCAATACCCACGAGGCCGGCAAGCGCGTGCAGATGCACCTTGTCAAAGGGCCGTTCTCGCAGCTGGAGGGCGACTGGCACTTTCACACGGTGGGCGACGGCAGCCAGCGCGCCTGCAAGGTGGAGTTGCTGCTGCACTACGGCTTTGACAGCGCAGCCCTCGCGGCCCTGGTGGGACCGGTGTTCGACCGCATCGCGGGCAGCATGGTGGATGCCTTCGTCAAGCGTGCCGAGCAGGTGTATGGCTGAAGCGCCCGGGGCGGTGCCTGCAGCCGCGCCGGCGTCGTCGGTCCCGGTGACCGTGGCCGTCTGCCTGGCGCCGCGCGAAGTGCGCGAATGGGCGCTGGAGCTGCCTGCAGGTGCCACGGTGCAAGACGCGCTGCAGGCCTGTGGGGTGGATGTGCAGGGCCTGCAGGGCGTGGCTTTGGGGCCTGCGGCCATCGGTATCTGGGGGCGCGCTGCGGGGCTGGACGTGGTGCTCAAGGCCCAGGACCGGGTGGAGGTCTACAGGGCCTTGAAGGTCGACCCCAAGGTCGCCCGCCGCGAACGCTTTGCGCGGCAAGGCGCACGCACGACGGGGCTCTTTGCCCGGCAGCGCCCGGGCGGCAAATCGGGCTACTGACCTGGCGGGGTAGCAGCCCGTGGGTGCCTGTGCAGGTGCTGGCGACGAGCGCCCGCGCTGTCCATCAACGCTTGCAGTCGGAGGCGATGATGGAGTCCAGCCGCTTGGTTTCCGCTGCGCGGCCACCTTCGTCCAGGAAGATGCGCTCGCCCTGCGCGTTCGTCTGGGTGATGGGCCTGCCGGAGTCGAAATCCGCCTTGGCCTGGCGTGCGCGGTTGCAGTTGTCGGCCTTGGCCTTGGTCAGTTTGTCTTCTTCTGCCTTCTTCTTGGCGGCTTCTTCTGCGTCGGCCTGGGCCTTCTTCTCTTCAAGCGCCTTGTCCTTGCCGCCAGCGGCCGCGCTGGCCGCGGCCTTGCCGGCTGGCGCGGTTGCGGGTGCCGGGGCCGCTGCGTCTGCCGAAGGCGCTGCAGGCGCCGCTACGGCGGGCCGCCCGCCGCTGGGCTGCTTCAGAATGCTCTTGTCGGGGATTTCCTGTGGCGGGGGCCGGTCACTGAAGACCTTGCGGCCGTCCTTGTCGATCCACTGCCATTGCGCGGCTGCGCCCATGGCCCAGGTGCAGGCAATGGCCAGCAGGAGAAGCTTGTGCGTTTTCATGCGAACAAGTTTAGCCGCCAGCCTGGGGCGCGGCCAGTGCCATCGGATGGGCGGTGCTTTTGGCACGACACATTGCACGGACTCGAGGCACTTTTGCCTCTGAACTGGCGGCGCTTTTCCCTCTGAACAACCCGCAGCGCATGCGCCACAACGCCAGCAGCCCGGCCCCGCCGGCTGCAGGCCGCACAGGGCGCGGGTACAATCCGTCTTTTGGAGCCTTCTCATGCGCCTTCTTGGAAAAGCGCTCACCTTCGACGATGTGTTGCTGGTGCCAGCGTACTCCCAGGTCCTGCCCAAGGACACGTCCCTCGCGACGAAACTCTCCCGTAACATCCAGCTGAACCTGCCTCTCGTGTCCGCCGCCATGGACACCGTGACCGAGGCGCGCCTGGCCATTGCCATTGCCCAGGAGGGTGGCATCGGCATCGTGCACAAGAACCTCACGGCGCAGGAGCAGGCCGCCCAGGTGGCCAAGGTCAAGCGCTACGAGTCCGGCGTGCTGCGCGACCCCGTGGTCATCACCCCCGAGCACACGGTGCTGCAGGTGCTGCAGCTGTCCGAGCAGCTGGGCATCTCGGGCTTTCCGGTGTGCGACGGCGGCAAGGTGGTCGGCATCGTCACCGGGCGCGATTTGCGCTTCGAGACGCGCTACGACGTCAAGGTCCACCAGATCATGACCCCGCGCGAGAAGCTCATCACCGTCAACGAGAAGGAAGGCACCTCGCCTGCCGAAGCCAAGGCGCTGCTCAACAAGCACAAGCTCGAGCGCATCCTGGTCGTGAACGACGCGTTCGAGCTCAAGGGCCTGATCACCGTCAAGGACATCACCAAGCAAACCAGCTTCCCCAACGCCGCCCGCGACCCCTCGGGCCGCCTGCGCGTCGGCGCTGCGGTCGGCGTGGGTGAGGGCACCGAAGAACGCGTCGAAGCGCTGGTCAAGGCCGGTGTGGACGCCATCGTGGTCGACACCGCCCACGGCCACAGCAAGGGCGTGATCGAGCGCGTGCGCTGGGTCAAGCAGAACTACCCGCAGGTCGACGTGATCGGCGGCAACATTGCCACCGGCGCGGCCGCGCTCGCGCTGGTCGAGGCCGGGGCCGATGCGGTCAAGGTCGGTATCGGCCCGGGCTCCATCTGCACCACCCGCATCGTGGCCGGTGTGGGCGTGCCCCAGATCATGGCCATCGACAGCGTGGCCACCGCCCTCAAGGGCACCGGCGTACCGCTGATCGCGGATGGCGGCGTGCGCTACAGCGGCGACATCGCCAAGGCGCTGGCCGCAGGCGCCAGCACCATCATGATGGGCGGCATGTTCGCGGGCACCGAAGAAGCGCCCGGCGAAGTCATCCTGTTCCAGGGCCGCAGCTACAAGAGCTACCGCGGCATGGGTAGCATCGGCGCCATGCAGCAGGGCAGCGCCGACCGCTACTTCCAGGAATCGACCACCGGCAACCCCAACGCCGACAAGCTCGTGCCCGAAGGCATCGAAGGCCGCGTGCCCTACAAGGGCTCCATGGTCTCCATCGTGTTCCAGATGGCCGGTGGCGTGCGCGCCGCCATGGGCTACTGCGGTTGCGCCACCATCGAAGACATGAACAACAAGGCCGAGTTCGTCGAGATCACCACCGCCGGTATCCGCGAAAGCCACGTGCACGATGTGCAGATCACCAAGGAAGCCCCGAACTACAGGGCTGACTGAGCACCGCCGATCCAATCTGGCCTGATTGAAAATATCTGGTCAGAATGATATAGTCTGGTCTGAATTCGCCATTCAGGCCAGACTTTTTCTTTTTGGGGGTCCGCGCATCCATGCAGTCCGTTGGTATCTACGAAGCCAAGAGCAGGTTCTCCGCACTGATCGAACTGGTCGAGCAGGGCGAAGAAGTGCGCATCACCCGCCACGGCAAAGAAGTGGTGCGCCTGCTGCCCGTGCGCCGCCGCCCGGTCATCACCGACGAGCAGATCGCCCGCGAACTGGGCCAGATCGACGCGCTGCACGCCAGCATCCGCCCCGCGGCCGAGGCCGCCAGCCCCGACACCTTGCGCCGCAAGGGCAGGGCGGCAGCATGACCGCCTTCGTCCTCGACGCCTCCGTCACCGCCGCCTGGCTGCTGCCCGACGCGGCCAGCGAGCACACGCGCCGCCTGTACACCCTGATCCGCCGCGACGAGGTCGAGCCCCAGGCCCCCAACCTCTGGCAGTGGGAGTGCAGCAACCTCATCAGCACCGGCGTGCACAGCGGCCGCATACGGCCCGCCTCGGTCGAAGGCCTGTGGGGCGTGCTCGAAGCCATACGCCACCGCGTGGAGCTGCACGAACTGGCCCCCGCCCAGCACAAGGCCGTGATGGACGTGGCGCTCGACACCGGCCTGCCCACCTTTGATGCTGCCTACCTGTGGCTTGCGCGCTCACTGCGCCTGCCGCTGGCCACCTTCGATCTCCAGCAGATTGCCGCTGCCGAGCGCAGCGGCGTGCCGCTTCTTGACCTTTCCCGCCTCTGAAGACCACCACCATGCAACACGACAAGATCCTCATCCTCGACTTCGGCTCCCAGGTCACGCAGCTCATCGCGCGCCGCGTGCGCGAAGCCCACGTCTACTGCGAAGTCCATCCCTGCGACGTGAGCAGCGACTGGGTGCGCGCATTCGCGGCCGATGGCCGCTTGAAGGGCGTGATCCTGTCGGGCAGCCACGCGAGTGTCTACGAGGTGGACGACCGCGCCCCCGATGCCGTGTTCGAGCTGGGCATTCCTGTCCTCGGCATCTGCTACGGCATGCAGACCATGGCCACCCAGTTGGGCGGCAAGGTCGAAGGCTCCAACACCCGCGAGTTCGGCTACGCAGAAGTGCGTGCCCATGGCCACACCGAGTTGCTCAAGGGCATCGAAGACTTCGCCACGCCAGAAGGCCACGGCATGCTCAAGGTCTGGATGAGCCACGGCGACAAGGTCACCGAGCTGCCGCCAGGCTTCAAGGTCATGGCCTCCACACCGTCCTGCCCCATTGCGGGCATGGCCGATGAAGCGCGCCGGTTCTACGCGGTGCAGTTTCACCCGGAAGTCACCCACACGGTGCAGGGCCAGGCACTGCTCAACCGCTTTGTGATCGATATCTGCCGCACGCAGGCGGACTGGATCATGGGCGACTACATTGAGGAAGCCGTCGCCAAGATCCGTGAGCAGGTGGGTGACGAGGAAGTCATCCTGGGCCTGTCCGGTGGTGTGGATTCGTCGGTGGCTGCTGCCCTTATTCACCGCGCCATCGGCGACCAGCTCACCTGCGTGTTCGTCGACCACGGCCTGCTGCGCCTGAACGAAGGCGACATGGTCATGGAGATGTTCGAGGGCAAGCTGCACGCCCGCGTGATCCGCGTGGATGCCAGCGAACTGTTCCTCGGCAAGCTGGCCGGCGTGAGCGAGCCCGAAGCCAAGCGCAAGATCATCGGCGGCGAGTTCGTCACGGTATTCAAGCAGGAGGCCGCCAAACTGAAGGCGGGCGACGGCGGCCACAAGGGCGCCACCTTCCTGGCACAGGGCACCATCTATCCCGACGTCATTGAATCCGGCGGCGCCAAGAGCAAGAAGGCCGTCACCATCAAAAGCCACCACAATGTGGGCGGCCTTCCCGAGCAGCTGGGCCTCAAGCTCCTGGAGCCCCTGCGCGACCTGTTCAAGGACGAGGTGCGCGAACTCGGCGTGGCCCTGGGCCTGCCACCCGACATGGTCTACCGCCACCCCTTCCCCGGCCCCGGCCTGGGCGTGCGCATCCTGGGTGAAGTGAAAAAGGAATACGCCGACCTGCTGCGCCGCGCCGACGCGATCTTCATCGAAGAACTGCGCAACCACGTCGACGAAGCCACCGGCAAGACCTGGTACGACCTCACCAGCCAGGCCTTCACCGTCTTCCTGCCGGTCAAGAGCGTGGGCGTGATGGGCGATGGCCGTACGTACGATTACGTCGTCGCCCTGCGCGCCGTGCAGACCAGCGACTTCATGACCGCCGACTGGGCCGAGCTGCCGTACGCGTTGCTCAAGAAGGTGTCGGGCCGCATCATCAACGAAGTGCGGGGCATCAACCGCGTGACGTACGACGTGAGCAGCAAGCCGCCAGCGACGATCGAGTGGGAGTGAAATCAGGTCCTTCGGGGCCTATTGCCGCTTTCAAGCGTAAAAGGTTTTGGCGCGACAAACGATGCCTTTTGCGGGCAGGCCGCCTCTTCAGATAGCCTTGACCAGTTCGGGCACAGCCGCGAACAGGTCGGCCTCCAGGCCGTAGTCGGCCACGCTGAAGATCGGCGCTTCCGGGTCCTTGTTGATCGCAACGATCACCTTGGAGTCCTTCATGCCGGC
>NZ_LMPT01000005.1 GCF_001424425.1 Acidovorax sp. Leaf191 | reverse complement strand
CAACCCCATCGCCATGGAAGAAGGTCTGCGCTTCGCTATCCGCGAAGGCGGCCGCACCGTGGGCGCTGGCGTCGTGGCCAAGATCATTGCTTAATTCAAGCAAGGCAGATACAGGGGTATAGCTCAATTGGCAGAGCGTTGGTCTCCAAAACCAAAGGTTGTAGGTTCGATTCCTACTGCCCCTGCCACTTGAAAGTGGCCCTCAACAAGCCCGCCAGACCCTGGCGGGCTTCGGTGTCTTAAGCGACGCCGGGACTCGTAGCAGGAATTACTCAAACATGGCCACTTCACAGGTTGAGACCGTCAATACAGGCGCAGACAAAGCCAAGCTCGCGGCAGTGGTGGCTTTGGTCATTGCGTCGGTGGCTGGTTTCTATTTGCTGAGCAAGCAAGGTGCAATCGTCCAGTGGGCCGCATTGATCGTCGGCCTGATCGCGGCAGTTGCCGTCTTCCTGATCTCGGAGCCAGGCCGCCAGTTCGTCGCCTTCGCCCAGGAAGCCTGGCGTGAAGTCAAGAAGGTCGTCTGGCCGACGCGCAAGGAAACCTTGCAGATGACCGCGTATGTGTTCGCCTTCGTGGTGATCATGGCGCTTTTCCTGTGGTTCACCGACAAGACGCTGGAGTGGGTCTTGTACGACTTGATTTTGGGATGGAGAAAGTCATGACGAGCGCTACGGAAATCACTGGAGCTGAGGCTCCTTCTGGCGCTTCTGCTTCCGCCAACCCTGACCTGCGTTGGTACATCGTTCATGCCTATTCGGGCATGGAAAAGGCGGTGGAGCGCAACATCCAGGAGCGCATCGCCCGTTCGGGCATGGAGACCAAGTTCGGTCGCATCCTGGTGCCCACCGAAGAGGTGGTGGAGATGAAGAACGGCCAGCGCAAGACGACCGAGCGTCGCTTGTTCCCTGGCTATGTGTTCGTCGAAATGATCATGGACGACGACACCTGGCACTTGGTGAAGCACACCAGCAAGGTGACCGGCTTCGTGGGTGGTGCAAAGAACCGTCCCGCCCCCATCTCTGAAGACGAAGTGCAAAAGATCGTCAGTCAGATGCAGGAAGGCACGGAAAAGCCGCGCCACAAGATCGAATTCATGGTGGGCGAGCTCGTGCGCGTCAAGGAAGGCCCGTTCACGGACTTCAATGGCTCGGTCGAAGAAGTCAATTACGAAAAGAGCCGCGTGCGCGTCTCCGTGATGATCTTCGGTCGCTCCACGCCCGTCGAGCTGGAATTCGGCCAGGTCGAAAAGACCTAAGCCTTTCGGCCCAGGCCGCAGGTCTGCCGTCAGGCAGGACCACACATTTTGGATCCCGCGCTTTCGACTCGGCGCGGTGATTGTCAGGAGAGAGTCTTAACCCCGGGGAGCCGATGCTGCATGGTGCAGCGGATGGCGTCATCACCCGCAAGGAGTAAAACATGGCGAAGAAAATCGTCGGTTTCATCAAGCTGCAAGTTCCAGCTGGTAAAGCCAACCCATCCCCACCTATCGGCCCGGCACTGGGTCAGCGTGGCCTCAACATCATGGAGTTCTGCAAGGCATTCAATGCGCAGACCCAGGGCGTTGAGCCAGGCCTGCCATTGCCCGTGGTCATCACGGCTTTTGCAGACAAGAGCTTCACCTTCATCATCAAGACGCCGCCAGCGACGACCCTGATCAAGAAGGCCATCAAGCTCGACAAGGGTTCTTCGAACCCACTGAAGACGAAGGTCGGCAAGATCACGCGCGAACAGCTCGAAGAGATCGCCAAGACCAAGATGAAGGACATGAACGCTGCCAACGTCGACGCCGCAGTGCGCACGCTGGCTGGCTCTGCACGCTCGATGGGCGTGACGGTGGAGGGTTTGTAAAATGGCCAAGCTGACTAAGAAGCAAAAAGCCCTGCAAGGCAAGGTTGACAGCACGAAGCTGTACGCATTCGCTGAAGCAGTCGCGATCGTGAAGGACGCCGCTACGGCCAAGTTCGACGAATCCATCGACGTCGCCGTGCAGCTTGGCATCGATGCCAAGAAGTCCGACCAGGTGGTTCGCGGCGCCGTGGTGCTGCCCAACGGTACCGGCAAGACGACCCGCGTGGCCGTGTTCGCCCAAGGCGCCAAGGCTGAAGAAGCCAAGGCTGCTGGCGCCGACATCGTGGGTATGGACGACCTGGCCGCCATGGTCAAGGCCGGCGACATGCCTTTCGACGTGGTGATCGCTGCCCCTGACGCCATGCGCGTCGTGGGTACGCTGGGCCAGATCCTGGGCCCACGTGGCCTGATGCCTAACCCCAAGGTCGGCACCGTGACCCCTGACGTCGCCACGGCCGTGAAGAACGCCAAGGCTGGCCAGGTGCAGTTCCGCGTCGACAAGGCCGGCATCGTGCACAGCACGATCGGCCGCCGCTCGTTCGACAACGACAAGCTGCAAGGCAATCTGGCTGCACTGATCGATGCCCTGACCAAGGCAAAGCCAGCCACCAGCAAGGGTGTCTACCTGCGCAAGGTGGCCGTGTCTTCCACGATGGGCCTGGGTGTCCGCGTGGATACGCAAACCATCGCTGCAGCGTAATTGCAAGAAATCTTCGGGCCGGCCTTCACGGGCAGGCCCGATGTGGTGGGCTGGGGCTGCCAAGGCAGCCGCAGGCCATCCAAGACCGTTGGTGCGCGATCAGGTCGCGCTTAAAGCCACACAAGGCACCAACGCAGATGGCGATCCCGCTGCAGATGGAAAATTTTTCCGAAACAGTTGGTCGCTGCAACAAGAGCGCGCATGAGGCAACCGCCGAGTGCGCATTTTAAGGAGTAGACCTTGAGTCTTAATCGCAGTGAGAAAGAAGCGGTCATCAGTGAAGTGACCAGCCTCGCCGCTAAAGCTCAAACGCTTGTGATCGCGGAATACCGTGGCATCACGGTCGCCGACATGACCAAACTGCGTGTTGATGCTCGCAGCAAGGGCGTGACCCTGAGTGTTCTGAAGAACACCCTGGCTCGCCGTGCTGTGGCAGGTAGCGCATTTGACGTGGTGGCAGACCAGATGACCGGTCCGCTCATCTATGGCTTCTCCGAAGACGCTGTGGCCGCCGCCAAGGTGGTGGCCGATTTCGCGAAAACCAACGACAAGCTGGTGATTCGCGGTGGCGCTTTCGGTGGCAAGGCCCTGGATGTCAACGGCGTTAAGCAACTGGCCAACATTCCTTCCAAGGAAGTTTTGCTGGCTCAGATTTGTGGCTTGCTTATGTCCCCCATGTCGCGTACGGCCGTTGTGCTGGGCGCACTGGCGGCGAAAAAAGGCGAAGGCGCAGCCGAAACGGCCGCCGAACCTGTTGCGGCTTGATAGCCCGGCAGACAACCAACTAATTGTTAGGAAATAAAAATGGCATTCGATAAAGACGCATTTTTGACCGCTCTGGACAGCATGACGGTTCTGGAACTCAATGACCTGGTGAAGGCCATTGAAGAGAAGTTTGGCGTGAGCGCTGCAGCCATGGCTGCACCTGCTGCCGGCGGCGGCGGCGGCGGCGCTGCAGCTGCTGAAGAGAAGACGGAATTCAACGTGGTGCTGACCGAAGCCGGCGCCAACAAGGTGTCCGTCATCAAGGCTGTGCGCGAAATCACCGGCCTGGGCCTCAAGGAAGCCAAGGACCTGGTGGACGGCGCTCCAAAGAACGTCAAGGAAGCTATTGCCAAGGCTGACGCCGAAGCAGCAGTCAAGAAGCTGGTGGAAGCCGGTGCCAAGGCTGAACTGAAGTAATTCAGTCCCCTTCAAGGGCTGGAGTGCTCCTCGCGGGCCTCCAGCCTTTGGTGCTTTCAGAGCGCACCCGAAAACCCCAGTCGGTTTTCGAGTGTCTTCTGTCAATCCCGACAGCAGAAGACGCCTTGGTTCGGGTGATGTGCAACGCATCACCGTCCGCCATGGTTGGTAGTGGCCAACCGCCAAGCCCGCACGGAAACCTCTCCATGCGGGTCAGTCGTCGAAGACCCAGGACTCATGTCTTTGCCCGGAGATCTCATGGCCTATTCCTACACCGAACGCAAGCGAATCCGCAAGAGCTTCGGCACCCGCGATAGCGTGCTCGAAGTTCCTTATCTGCTGCAAATGCAGAAGGACGCATACACCGCATTCCTGCAGGCAGATAAAGCACCGCAGAAACGCACCATTGAAGGCCTGCAGGCTGCGTTCGACGCCGCTTTCCCCATCGTCTCCCACAACGGTTTTGTGGAGATGAAGTTCATCGAGTACAACCTGGCCAAGCCCGCCTTCGACGTGCGCGAGTGCCAGACCCGTGGTCTGACGTTCGCCTCGGCCGTGCGTGCCAAGGTCCAGCTGATCATCTATGACCGCGAGTCCTCGACGTCGCAGTCCAAGGTGGTCAAGGAAGTGAAGGAGCAAGAGGTCTACATGGGCGAAGTGCCTTTGATGACCGACAAGGGCTCGTTCATCATCAACGGTACCGAGCGCGTGATCGTGTCCCAGCTGCACCGCTCCCCCGGCGTGTTCTTCGAACACGACAAGGGCAAGACGCACAGCTCGGGCAAGCTGCTGTTCTCGGCGCGCATCATCCCCTACCGCGGCTCGTGGCTGGACTTCGAATTCGATCCGAAGGACATCCTGTACTTCCGCGTGGACCGTCGCCGCAAGATGCCGGTCACGATCCTGCTCAAGGCCATCGGCCTGAACCCCGAATCGATCCTGGCGAACTTCTTCGTCAACGACAACTTCCGCCTGATGGACAGCGGCGCGCAGATGGAGTTCGTCTCCGAGCGCCTGCGCGGCGAAGTGGCCCGTTTCGACATCACCGACAAGTCGGGCAAGGTCGTCGTGGCCAAGGACAAGCGCGTCACGGCCCGCCACACCCGCGAACTGGAGCAGTCCGGCACCACGCACATCAGCGTGCCCGAAGACTTCCTGATCGGCCGCGTCGTGGCCCGCAACATCGTGGATGCGGACACCGGCGAAATCATTGCCAAGGCGAATGACGAACTGACCGAAGCGCTGCTCAAGAAGCTGCGCTCGGCCGGCGTGCAGGACCTGCAGGTCATCTACACCAACGAACTCGACCAGGGCGCCTACATCTCGCAGACGCTGCGCATCGACGAAACGGTGGACGAGTTCGCGGCCCGCGTGGCCATCTACCGCATGATGCGTCCCGGCGAGCCGCCGACGGAAGACGCCGTGCAGGCCCTGTTCCAGCGCCTGTTCTACAACCCCGACACGTACGACCTGTCGCGCGTGGGCCGCATGAAGTTCAACGCCAAGATCGGCCGCGACGAATCCACCGGCCCCATGGTGCTGTCCAACGAAGACATCCTGGCCGTGGTCAAGATCCTCGTGGACCTGCGCAACGGCAACGGCGAAGTCGATGACATCGATCACCTGGGCAACCGCCGCGTGCGCTGCGTGGGCGAACTGGCCGAAAACCAGTACCGCACGGGCCTCGCACGTATCGAAAAGGCTGTGAAGGAGCGTCTGGGCCAGGCCGAGCAAGAGCCGCTGATGCCGCACGACCTGATCAACAGCAAGCCGATTTCGGCCGCCCTGAAGGAGTTCTTCGGTGCGTCGCAGCTGTCGCAGTTCATGGACCAGACCAACCCGCTCGCCGAAATCACGCACAAGCGCCGTGTTTCCGCACTGGGCCCGGGCGGTCTGACCCGCGAACGTGCCGGCTTCGAAGTGCGCGACGTGCACGTGACCCATTACGGCCGCGTCTGCCCTATCGAAACGCCTGAAGGCCCGAACATCGGCCTGATCAACTCGCTGGCGCTGTACGCCCGCCTGAACGAGTACGGCTTCATCGAAACCCCGTACCGCCGCGTGGCCGATGGCACGGTGACGAACGAGATCGACTACCTGTCGGCCATCGAAGAAGGCAAGTACGTGATCGCGCAGGCCAACGCCGTGCTCGACAAGGACGGCCGCCTGACCGGTGACCTGGTCTCTGCCCGTGAGAAGGGCGAATCCATCCTGTGCGGCGCAGACCGCGTGCAGTACATGGACGTGTCGCCCGCGCAGATCGTGTCGGTGGCGGCATCGCTGGTTCCGTTCCTGGAGCACGACGATGCGAACCGCGCGTTGATGGGCGCCAACATGTCGCGCCAGGCCGTGCCTGTGCTGCGTCCTGAAAAGCCCCTGGTGGGCACGGGCATCGAGCGCGTGGCTGCCGTGGACTCGGGCACCGTGGTCACGGCCACCCGCGGCGGTATCGTCGACTATGTCGACGCGACCCGCATCGTGGTGCGCGTGAACGACGAGGAAGCCGTGGCCGGTGAAGTGGGTGTGGACATCTACAACCTCATCAAGTACCAGCGTTCCAACCAGAACACCAACATCCACCAGCGTCCCATCGTCCAGAAGGGCGACAAGCTGGTCAAGGGTGACGTGATCGCCGACGGCGCATCGACGGACTTCGGCGAAATCGCCATCGGCCAGAACATGCTGATCGCGTTCATGCCCTGGAACGGCTACAACTTCGAAGACTCGATCCTGATCTCCGAACGCGTGGTGGCCGAAGACCGCTACACCTCGATCCACATCGAGGAACTGGTGGTCATGGCCCGCGACACCAAGCTGGGCGCCGAAGAAATCACGCGCGACATCCCGAACCTGTCGGAGCAGCAGCTGAACCGCCTGGACGAGTCCGGCATCATCTACGTGGGCGCTGAAGTGCAACCCGGCGACACGCTGGTGGGCAAGGTCACGCCCAAGGGCGAGACCACCCTCACGCCCGAAGAGAAGCTCCTGCGCGCCATCTTCGGCGAGAAGGCTTCCGATGTGAAGGACACCTCGCTGCGCGTGGACCAGGGCTCGTCGGGCACCGTGATCGACGTGCAGGTGTTCACCCGCGAAGGCATCCAGCGCGACAAGCGCGCCCAGCAGATCATCGACGATGAACTCAAGCGCTTCCGCCTGGACCTGAACGACCAGCTGCGCATCGTCGAGGCCGACGCCTTCGACCGTATCGAGAAGCTGCTGAACAACCGCGTGGCCAACGGCGGCCCGCAAAAGCTTGCCAAGGGCACCAAGATCGACAAGGCCTACCTGGCGTCGGTCGAGAAGTTCCACTGGTTCGACATCCGCCCCGCGGAAGACGAAGTCGCCACGCAGCTCGAGTCCATCAAGAATGCGCTGGAGCAGACGCGCCACAGCTTCGACCTGGCCTTTGAAGAAAAGCGCAAGAAGCTCACGCAAGGCGACGAGCTGCCTGCGGGCGTGCTCAAGATGGTCAAGGTGTACCTGGCCGTCAAGCGCCGCCTGCAGCCTGGCGACAAGATGGCCGGCCGCCACGGCAACAAGGGTGTGGTCTCCAAGATCGTCCCGGTCGAAGACATGCCTTACATGGCCGACGGCACCCCCGCCGACATCGTTCTGAACCCGCTGGGCGTGCCTTCGCGGATGAACATCGGTCAGGTGCTGGAAGTCCACCTGGGCTGGGCCGGCAAGGGCATTGGCCAGCGCATCGGCAACATGCTGCAGGAAGAAGCCAAGGCTTCCGAACTGCGCAAGTTCATGGAAGAGGTCTACAACTCCCGCGGCCGTACCGAGGACCTGTCGCAACTGAGCGACGACGACCTCATGGCCATGGCGGTCAACCTCACCAATGGCGTGCCGTACGCGACCCCGGTGTTCGATGGTGCTTCGGAAGAAGAAATCAAGGACATGCTGAAGATCGCCTACCCGGACGACATCGCCGAGCGCAAGGGCCTCACGCCCACGCGCACCCAGGCGTACCTGTTCGACGGCCGCACCGGCGAACGCTTCGAGCGTCCGACGACCATCGGCTACATGCACTATCTGAAGCTGCACCACTTGGTGGACGACAAGATGCATGCCCGTTCGACCGGTCCTTACTCGCTCGTCACGCAGCAACCGCTGGGCGGCAAGGCGCAGTTCGGTGGCCAGCGTTTCGGGGAAATGGAAGTGTGGGCGCTGGAAGCTTACGGCGCCGCCTACGTGCTGCAGGAAATGCTGACGGTGAAGTCCGACGACGTGGTGGGCCGTACCAAGGTGTACGAGTCCATCGTCAAGGGCGAGCACGCGATCGAAGCCGGCATGCCGGAATCGTTCAACGTGCTGGTCAAGGAAATCCGTTCGCTGGGCCTGGACATCGAGCTGGAACGCTCCTAAGCAGAAAAGGAAAGAGTCACTATGAAATCGCTACTCGACCTGTTCAAGCAATTCACGCCGGATGAGCACTTCGATGCCATCCGCATCGGCATGGCTTCGCCCGAAAAGATCCGCTCGTGGTCTTTCGGCGAAGTGAAGAAGCCCGAGACCATCAACTACCGCACGTTCAAGCCCGAGCGCGACGGTCTGTTCTGCGCCAAGATCTTCGGCCCCATCAAGGACTATGAGTGCCTGTGCGGCAAGTACAAGCGCCTCAAGCACCGCGGCGTGATCTGCGAGAAGTGCGGCGTTGAAGTCACGCAGACCAAGGTGCGCCGCGAGCGCATGGGTCACATCGACCTGGCCGCGCCCTGCGCGCACATCTGGTTCCTGAAGTCGCTGCCATCGCGCCTGGGCCTGGTGCTCGACATGACGCTGCGCGACATCGAACGCGTGCTGTACTTCGAAGCCTACGTGGTGACCGACCCCGGCATGACCCCGCTGAAGAAGTTCAGCATCATGTCCGAGGACGACTACGACGCCAAGCGCAAGGAATACGGCGACGAGTTCATCGCCAAGATGGGCGCCGAAGGTATCAAGGACCTGCTGGAATCCATCGACATCGACCTGTCGATCGAACGCCTGCGCGGCGACCTGACCGGCTCCGAAGTCAAGGTCAAGAAGAACGCCAAGCGCCTGAAGGTGCTGGAAGCCTTCAAGAAGTCGGGCATCAAGCCCGAGTGGATGGTGCTCGAAGTGCTGCCCGTGCTGCCACCGGACCTGCGTCCGCTGGTGCCGCTCGATGGCGGCCGCTTCGCCACGTCCGACCTGAACGACCTGTACCGCCGCGTCATCAACCGCAACTCGCGCCTGCGCCGCCTGCTGGAGCTGAAGGCCCCTGAAATCATCGCCCGCAACGAAAAGCGGATGCTGCAGGAAGCCGTCGACTCGCTGCTGGACAACGGCCGCCGTGGCAAGGCCATGACGGGCGCCAACAAGCGCGCGCTGAAGTCGCTGGCGGACATGATCAAGGGCAAGTCGGGCCGTTTCCGCCAGAACTTGCTGGGCAAGCGGGTGGACTACTCGGGCCGTTCCGTGATCACCGTGGGGCCGACGCTCAAGCTGCACCAGTGCGGCCTGCCCAAGCTGATGGCTCTGGAGCTGTTCAAGCCCTTCATCTTCTCGCGCCTGGAAGCCATGGGCATCGCGACGACGATCAAGGCTGCCAAGAAGGAAGTCGAATCCGGCACGCCGGTGGTGTGGGACATCCTGGAAGAGGTCATCAAGGAACACCCCGTGATGCTCAACCGTGCGCCTACGCTGCACCGTCTGGGCATCCAGGCCTTCGAGCCCATCCTGATCGAAGGCAAGGCCATCCAGCTGCACCCCCTCGTCTGCGCGGCCTTCAACGCCGACTTCGACGGTGACCAGATGGCCGTCCACGTACCGCTGTCGGTGGAAGCGCAGATGGAAGCCCGCACGCTGATGCTGGCCTCCAACAACGTGCTGTTCCCCGCATCGGGCGAACCCTCCATCGTTCCTTCGCAGGACGTGGTGCTGGGCCTGTACTACGCCACCCGTGACCGCATCAACGGCAAGGGCGAAGGCCTGGTGTTCGCCGATACCGGTGAAGTGCAGCGTGCTCTGGACGCCGGCGAAGTCGAACTCGCCGCCAAGATCACGGTGCGCATGACCGAGTGGACCAAGAACAAGGAAACGGGTGAATTCGTTCCGTCCACCTCGCTCGTGGAAACCACCGCCGGCCGTGCACTGCTGTCCGAGATTCTTCCGAAGGGCCTGCCGTTCTCCAACATGAACAAGGCGCTCAAGAAGAAGGAAATCTCGCGCCTGATCAACGTGTCCTTCCGCAAGTGCGGCCTGAAGGAAACGGTCGTGTTCGCCGACAAGCTGCTGCAAAACGGCTTCCGTCTGGCCACGCGCGCCGGTATCTCGATCGCCATCGATGACATGCTGGTGCCTCCACAGAAGGCCGGCATCATCGAGCGGTCCGAGAAGGAAGTGAAGGAGATCGAACAGCAGTACGTGTCCGGTCTGGTCACCTCCGGCGAGCGCTACAACAAGGTGGTGGACATCTGGGGCAAGGCCGGCGACGAAGTGTCCAAGGTGATGATGGCCCAGCTGTCCAAGCAGAAGGTCATGGACCGCCACGGCAAGGAAGTGGACCAGGAGTCCTTCAACTCCATCTACATGATGGCCGACTCGGGCGCCCGGGGTTCTGCGGCGCAGATTCGCCAGGTGGCCGGTATGCGGGGCCTGATGGCCAAGCCTGACGGCTCGATCATCGAGACGCCCATCACCGCGAACTTCCGCGAAGGTCTGAACGTGCTGGAGTACTTCATCTCCACCCACGGTGCCCGTAAGGGTCTGGCCGACACGGCGCTGAAGACCGCCAACTCGGGTTACCTGACCCGCCGTCTGGTGGACGTGACGCAGGATCTGGTGGTGACCGAAGAGGATTGCGGCACTTCCAATGGTTCGCTGATGCGCGCCATCGTCGAAGGCGGTGAAGTGATCGAATCGCTGCGCGACCGTATCCTGGGCCGCACCGCGGCCGAGGACGTGCTGCACCCCGAGAACCGCTCGGTGCTGGTGCCTGCCGGCGTGATGCTGGAAGAAGACCTCATCGAAGAGATGGAAGCCGCTGGTGTGGACGAGGTGAAGGTGCGCACGGCACTGACCTGCGAAACCCGCTACGGCCTGTGCGCCAAGTGCTACGGACGCGACCTGGGCCGCGGCGGCCTGATCAACCTCGGCGAAGCCGTGGGTGTGATCGCTGCACAGTCCATCGGCGAGCCCGGCACGCAGCTGACCATGCGTACGTTCCACATCGGTGGTGCCGCTTCGCGTGCAGCCATCGCGTCGAGCGTGGAAGCCAAGTCCAACGGCGTGATCGGCTTCAACGCCACGATGCGCTACGTGAGCAACACCAAGGGCGAGCTGGTCGTCATTGCACGTTCGGGTGAGATCATCATCCACGACGAGCATGGCCGCGAGCGCGAACGCCACAAGGTGCCTTACGGCGCGACGCTGACGGTGAAGGCCGACCAGACCATCAAGGCTGGCACCATCCTCGCCAACTGGGATCCGCTGACGCGCCCCATCATCACCGAGTTCGCCGGCCAGACCAAGTTCGAGAACGTCGAAGAAGGCCTCACGGTGGCCAAGCAGGTCGACGAAGTGACTGGCCTGTCCACGCTGGTGGTGATCGACCCCAAGCGCCGCGGCGCTGCCAAGGTCGTTCGTCCACAGGTGAAGCTGATCGACGCGCAAGGCAACGAAGTGAAGATCCCTGGCACCGACCACTCGGTGACCATCGGCTTCCAGGTGGGCGCGCTGATCCAGGTGCGCGACGGCCAGGACGTGGGCCCCGGCGAAGTGCTGGCCCGTATCCCGGTCGAAGGTCAGAAGACCCGCGACATTACCGGCGGTCTGCCCCGCGTGGCCGAGCTGTTCGAAGCCCGTACTCCGAAGGACAAGGGCACGCTGGCCGAAATGACCGGTACCGTGTCGTTCGGCAAGGAAACCAAGGGCAAGGTCCGCCTGCAGATCACCGATCCTGAAGGCCACGTGTTCGAAGAACTCGTGCCCAAGGAAAAGAACATCCTGGTGCACGAAGGCCAGGTGGTGAACAAGGGCGAATCGATTGTGGACGGCCCTGCCGATCCGCAAGACATCCTGCGCCTGCTGGGCATCGAAGAGCTGTCGCGCTACATCGTGGACGAAGTGCAGGACGTGTACCGCTTGCAGGGCGTGAAGATCAACGACAAGCACATCGAGGTGATCGTTCGCCAGATGCTACGCCGCGTCGTGGTCGAGAACGTCGGCGAGTCGAACTACATTGCCGGTGAACAGGTCGAGCGCTCCGAGATCCTGAACACCAACGATGCACTGCACTCCGAAGGCAAGATCGCCGCGACCTACAGCAACCTGCTGCTGGGTATCACGAAGGCATCGCTGTCCACCGACTCGTTCATCTCGGCGGCTTCCTTCCAGGAAACCACCCGCGTGCTCACCGAGGCTGCCATCATGGGCAAGCGCGACGAGCTGCGTGGCCTGAAGGAAAACGTGATCGTGGGTCGCCTGATCCCTGCCGGTACCGGCATGGCTTACCACCAGGCACGCAAGGCCAAGGACGCCATGGACGACGCAGAGCGCCGTGCCATCGCCGACGCTGAAGCGGCAGAAATGGAAGCCCAGGCGGATACGGCGGACGTCGAAGGCGGCGCCACGGTGTCTGCCAGCGACAACACGGCCGACTAAGGCAACGCCCGAACAGGTCTGCGCCATGCGCGAGGGACTTGTTCGCCGCTGCCCCGAGCCCCCGGGCCGTCATTGAAGCGCTCCCGTCCTGTCCCAGGCAGGCCGGGAGCGTTTTTCATGGTGCCTCTTTTTCCGTTCATCTCTTCTTCGGGCCGTGCGCGCCACGTGGGCGCCGCCGGCAGATGTGCATTGCATGTGGTCATCGCCTCTTTTCTGGATCGTCTTTGCCATCGCACTGTTCTGGGCGCTGGGGGCCTACAACCGGTTGATGCGGTTGCGCTCGGCCGTCGTGCAGTCGTTCGGCAGTTTTGACGCCCACATGGTGCGCCTGATGGCGCTGCTGGGTGAGTTTCATGCGTCCTGCGCCGTGCAGCGCGACGGGGCGATGCCGCCGCCGGCGGACCAGGAGATCGCAGCGCTGCAGGGCGCCACCACCCAGCTGAGTGCGTCGCTGGCCGTGGCCCGTGCCCGGCCCTTGCGTGCCGATGCGATGGCCGCGCTGGCTGCAGCGCGCGATGTGCTGCATGCCAGCTGGCCCGGCGCGCTGCGCAAGGCACAGGAAGCCGCGGCCGCTGCACAGCCGGCTTCCGCCCCGTTGGCGGCACAGGCGGCCGAAGGGCCGGTGGCGGTGGCGACCACAGCCACACCGGGCGAAGAGGAGGGGGAAGAGGGCGCGGCCCCGCTGGCCGAGGTACCGCCAGCGTTGTTCTGGCCGGTGCGCTGGAACGACCACATACAGCAGAACGAACAGGCCATCGCCGTCTTCAACGACGCAGTGGTCCAGTACAACGAAGCCATCGCCCAGTTCCCGGCCAACCTGCTGGCCTGGGCGTTCGGCTTCAAGGCGGCGCGTGGGCTGTAGCCCCTGACCGCAAGGACCCACCATGATGAGCCCCTCACATTCCCACGGCGGTGCACCCCGTGCCCCGCGGCGCCCGCAGGGTGCAGGCCCTGCGCCCGCTGGCCACCGCAACAGCGCGCCATCGGCCGCCCACCAACCGCCGCCGCAGCAGCAGCAGCAGCCGCCGCAGCAGCAGCAGCAGCAGCAGCAGCAGCAGCAGCAGCCCGTGGCGCTGTGGCAGCAACTGCTGGCCGTGGCCGCCGCGCTGCAGGCCATTCGGTCCGGTCAGTCCGGCACAGCGGCGCTGGCGGCGGTGGACGCGGCCCTGCGCCCCGGCGTGCAGGCGCTGCTGTTCCAGGTGCTGCGCCAGGCCGGGCGCGCCGAAGCGCTGCGCCGGGCCATGGTGCCGCGCACGCCGCCCCCGGCCGCAGACGCCTTGCTCTGCACCGCCCTGGCGCTGTGCTGGAACCCGCAGGAATCTCCCTATGAGCCCTTCACCCTGGTGAACCAGGCGGTCGAGGCCGCCAAGCGCCACACCGCCACGCGCGCACAGGCGTCCTTCATCAACGGCTGCCTGCGCAGATTCCTGCGCGAGCAAGCCGCGCTGGTACAAGGCACCGACGCCGATCCGCTGGCGCGCTGGAACCACCCCGCCTGGTGGATAGCGCGCTTGCGCAAGGACCACCCTGCGCACTGGGAGCAGATCCTGCAGGCCAACAACACCCACGCGCCCATGACGCTGCGGGTCAATACACAAAAAAGCACACTACCGCTCTACCAGCAAGCGCTAAGCGCTATAAATTTGGAAGCAAGGCCGGTGGGCCCGTCAGGGCTGGAGCTGCGCCAGCCCGTGCCGGTGCAGGCCTTGCCGGGCTTTGGCGACGGCCAGGTGTCCGTGCAGGACGCGGCTGCCCAGCTGGCGGCGCCCCTGTTGCTGAACGGGCTCGACCTGTCTCAGCCCCTGCGGGTGCTGGACGCCTGCGCCGCCCCGGGCGGCAAGACCGCCCACCTGCTGGAAATGGCCGGTGCCGGTGCGCCCCTGCAGGTGACCGCGCTGGAGATCGACCCGGTGCGCAGCGCGCGCATTGGTGAAACCCTGCAGCGGCTGGGACTGCAGGCAAACGTGCTGGTGGCCGATGCCGCGCGCCCCGAGGACTGGTGGCAGCAGCACTGCGGCGGTGCGCTTTTCGATGCCATCTTGCTGGATGCGCCCTGCACGGCGTCGGGCATCGTGCGGCGCCATCCCGATGTGCGCTGGCTGCGCCGCGAGAGCGACATCGCCCAGCTGGCGGTGCTGCAGGCGCAGCTGCTGGCGGCCTTGTGGCCGCTGGTGCGCCCTGGCGGGCGGCTGCTGTACTGCACCTGTTCCGTGTTCCGCGCCGAGGGAGACGGGCAGGTTCAAACGTTTCTTGCGCACAACACCGATGCGCAATTGCTGCCGTCGCCCGGGCATTTAATTCCCGGTAGTGGGGACAAGGCCGGGGCTGTCCCGGACAATCAGTTCGGTGACCACGACGGATTTTTTTACGCACTGTTGCAGAAATCGCCGCAATGAGCCTCCACGGGCCCATTGGCACCTGCTGTGTGGCTGGATCCTGGTGCTGTGGGGCTGCCTTTTCCTCGCATCCACCGCCCTGGCGGCCTCATCCTCCGTCCCCGAAGTGGGCGACCTGCGGATCGACCGCACCGAAGACGGCCTGTACCTGAGCGCCAACCTGCAGGTCGCGCTGCCCGAGCTGGCCGAGGATGCCCTCTACAAAGGCATCCCCATGTACTTTGTGGCCGAGGCCCAGGTCACCCGCGACCGCTGGTACTGGTACGACCGCCAAGTGGCAGAAACCAGCCGCTATCTGCGCCTAAGTTACCAGCCCCTGACCCGCCGGTGGAGGTTGAACATCTCCCCCGTCCCCTTCACCAACAGCGGGCTGGGCGTGGTGCTGGGCCAGACGTTTGACGAATATGAAGATGCGATGGCCGCCATACAGCGCTTTTCAAGGTGGAAGATCGCCGATGGCGACGTCATGGATGCCGACGGGGTCCACACCGTCCACTTCCGGTTCCGGCTCGACACCTCCCAACTCCCTCGGCCCTTCCAGATCGGCGCCGTAGGCCGCACGGGCTGGAACCTGCTGGTGTCGCGCAGCCAGCGCATCGGCGCTCCCGAGCCCGCCAAGTGAGTTCCGAACCCTCCAGCCCGTCCCCCTCCGCCTCTGCCCACGCGGCGGCCCGCCAGTCCCGCGCTGTGCGTTGGGCGGTGGGGGTGGGCGCGGCCATCATGTCGGCCATCGGGCTGGTACTGCTGTTCCTGCTCACGCTGGCCACCAACAACCGCGCCCTGTACGAGCGCAACTACGCTTGGCTCTTCGGGGTGAACGTGCTGGTGGCGCTGCTGCTGCTGGCGGTGCTGGCCTGGGTAGCGGTGCGCCTGGCCATGCGGCTGCGCAAGGGGCGCTTCGGCAGCCGGCTGCTGGTCAAGCTGGCCGCCATCTTCGCGCTGGTGGGCCTCATGCCGGGGCTGCTGATCTACGTGGTGTCCTACCAGTTCGTCACCCGCTCGATCGAAAGCTGGTTCGACGTGAAGGTCGAGGGCGCGCTGTCCGCCGGTGTCAACCTGGCCCGGGTGTCCCTCGATTCGCTGGCCGCCGACATGGCCTCCAAAACCCGCAACGCCGCGGCCCAGGTGGCCCAGGTGCCCGACGCCGCGGCCGGGCTGGTGCTGGAGCGCATCCGCGACCAACTGGGCGCCACCGACGTCGTGCTCTGGAACGCGGCGGGCCAGGCGGTGGCCAGCGCCGGCCAGTCCCGCTTCAGCCTCAACCCCGAGCGCCCCAGCGTGTCGCTGCTGCGCACCGTGCGCCAGCAGCGCGCCAGCGCCCTGATCGAGGGGCTGGACGATGTCTCCGACCCCGCCGCCGCGCAGAACGCGCGGGTGAAGGTGCTGGCACTCGTCAGCAACCCCAGCGTGGGCCTGCTGGCCGAGCCGCGCTACCTGCAGGCCACATTGCCGCTGCCAGCCGCGCTGGTAGCCAATGCCATCGCCGTGCAGGAGGCCAACCGCGAGTACCAGGAACGAGCCCTGTCCCGCGGCGGCCTGCGGCGCATGTACGTCGGCACGCTCACACTGAGCCTGTTTCTGGCCGTGTTCGGCGCGGTGCTGCTGGCCGTGCTGCTGGGCAACCAGCTGGTGCGGCCCCTCTTGGTGCTGGCCGAAGGCGTGCGCGAAGTGGCGGCAGGCAACCTGAGCCCCAAGGCCGCGCTGCAGGGCAAGGATGAACTGGGCGGCCTGACGCGGTCGTTCGCGCTCATGACGCAGCAGCTGGCCGACGCCCGCCAGGCTGTGGAGCTGAGCATGGGCGAGGTCGATGCCGCGCGCGCCAACCTGCAGACCATCCTCGACAACCTCACCGCCGGCGTCATCGTGCTGGACGAGCGCGGCGTGATCCGCTCGTCCAACCCCGGCGCCACCCGCATCCTGCGCGCGCCCATGGCCGCCTACGAAGGGCGGGCGCTGGCAGAAGTGCCCGGCCTGTCCGAGTTCGCGGCGTCCGTGCAGGGCCACTTCGACGCCTTCCTGGGCGACAACGAACGCCACGGGTTGGATCATTGGCAGCAACCGTTCGAGCTGCATGCGTCGTCCATCGGCGTGGGCCAGCACGCCACCAGCCTGGTCGCGCGGGGCGCCGAACTGCCCGATTCCGCTCGACTGTTGGTTTTTGACGACATTTCGGAGATTGTTTCTGCACAGCGTGCGCAGGCCTGGGGCGAGGTGGCGCGCCGCCTCGCACACGAAATCAAGAACCCCCTGACACCCATCCAGCTGTCGGCCGAACGCCTGGAAATGAAGCTCGCCGGCAAGCTGCCGGCACCCGAACAGGCCGTGCTGACCAAGTCCGTCAAGACCATCGTCGACCAGGTCGACGCGATGAAGCGGCTGGTCAACGAGTTTCGCGACTACGCCCGCCTGCCCGCCGCGGAATTGCAGCTGCTGGACATCAATGCGCTGGTCACCGACGTGCTGAACCTCTACGGCGAAGAGAACGCCACCGTCCGCGTGGAAGCCGAGCTGGACCCGCGTTGCCCCTCGATAGCGGGCGATGCCCAGCAGCTGCGCCAGGTCGTCCACAACCTCCTGCAAAATGCCCAGGACTCCACCGAGCAAGCGCGCGCCACAGCCACCGAGCCGCTGCCGTCCGTGCGCATCATCACCCGCTGGAGTGAGTCTTCACGCCGCGTGCGGCTCACCGTGGCCGACAGCGGCGGCGGCTTTCCGGCACACATCCTGCAGCGCGCTTTCGAGCCCTACGTCACCACCAAACCACGCGGCACCGGCCTGGGCCTGGCCGTGGTCAAAAAGATCGCCGACGAGCACGGCGCACGCATCGACCTGTCCAACCGCACCGAAGATGGCGTGGTGCGCGGGGCCCAAGTGTCGTTATCATTCGCCCCTGAACCAGCGTTGGCGGCATAACAACACCGCCCCGCAGTACTTCCCAAGGCGTTTCTACACACATGGCAAACATTCTGGTGGTCGACGATGAGCTCGGCATTCGTGATCTGCTGTCGGAAATCCTGAACGACGAAGGTCACAGCGTAGACCTCGCAGAAAACGCCACCCAGGCGCGCAGTGCCCGGGCCGGGAACAGCTACGACCTGGTGCTGCTCGATATCTGGATGCCCGACACCGACGGCGTCTCCCTGCTCAAGGAATGGGCCACCGCCGGCGTGCTGACCATGCCCGTGATCATGATGAGCGGCCACGCCACCATCGACACCGCGGTGGAGGCCACCCGCATCGGCGCCTTCTCCTTCCTGGAAAAGCCCATCACCCTGCAAAAGCTGCTCAAGGCAGTAGAGCAGGGCCTGGCCCGCAACGCCGCCCACCAGGCCGCACCTGCCGCCGCCGCCCAGGCACCCGTCCAGCCCCCGGCCGACCACACCTTTGCGCAACTGCCCGCCGTGTCGACCGTGATGGCCGGCGTGGACGCCGGCCCCCACGCCCACCAGGGCTTCGACCTCGACCGCCCCCTGCGCGAAGCGCGCGACGGCTTCGAGAAAGCCTATTTCGAATTCCACCTGGCCCGCGAAGGCGGCTCCATGACCCGCGTGGCCGAAAAGACCGGCCTGGAACGCACCCACCTGTACCGCAAGCTGCGGCAGCTCGGGGTGGACCTGGGCCGCGGCAAGCGCGGTTGATCTTCAGGCATCGTCAAAAATTTCCGTTCATCGCCAGAAAGCCATTTTTTTCTGGTTATAATTTGAGGCTCAGGCCCGGTAGCTCAGTCGGTAGAGCAGAGGATTGAAAATCCTTGTGTCGGTGGTTCGATTCCGCCCCAGGCCACCAGTGTTTATGCGCCCCAGCACCCGAAAAGGTCCTGGGGCGTTTCTACATTTCGGCTCTGCTTTCTACAATCCTCCGAACTGGAGGGATGAATGGACGCCGTCAAAGATTTTTTTAGTTCTATTCGTGAGTACGTGCGCGACAAGACGGCGAACCCGTTTTGGGGCGCCTACGTGCTGGCTTGGGTTGCAGTCAATTTCAGGTTAATCGTGGTCCTGCTGGCATCCGGTGAGGCGGCCCAAAAGATTGCATACATCGACGACACCTTGTATCCCTCATTGACAGTATGGCTCGTGCGCTTTTGGCTCGGTCCTATGGCACTTGCGGCATTTTTTGTCGTGGCCTCGCCGTTTCTTCAAAGGTGGGTCACCACTTTCACTAGAGCACGAGACGCAGAAACCATCCGACAGCTGCTGCGAATTGAAGAGCAGGAACCGTTGACGAAAGAACAGGCTGATCGACTTCGTAAGCAGCTTCATGACGAGCGCGCCAGAAGAATGGCAGAGGTTGACGAGCTAAAGGCGGAAAACGATGAGCTTCGTCAGCAGCTTGATTCTGTGGCACGCGCTCAAACGCTGCAAAAGGATGAGCCGGATAAGGGCGTAGTTGAACGCACCGACACCTCCCCGTCTTCAAATCAGGACAGCTTCAAATTTCGAGAGAGTGATTTCATCTCAGTGCCGCAGCGGACCATGCTAAAAATTGTTGAGCGCGGGCTGCGGCGGAAGGAAGCAGAAGCCCTGTATGTGGTGAGGAACAAGTCGTTACCCCGGGCAGCATGGGCAGCAGAACTCGCGTTGAAAGAGCATCACGAAGAAAACGTGCTGCTGGAGCGGCTGAAGGGACTTGAGCTCGTCGAAGAGAATCCGTCGCCTTCTGGTCGTGGCCTATCCTTCATCCGAATTACGTCGGCGGGCAGCCAGGCGCTTGAGGCTATGGCGATGCGCGGTTTCATCGGAGCGGCTTAATCCTCTCACCGACTCGGGACCGAACATAGTGCTCGGTCATATCTCGGTTTTTGTGCGCCAGCAGCTTCTGCGAGTGCGCGAGGTCCCCCGTGTCGGTCGCAGCCTTCGCCCGAATGTCTCGAAACTGGAAATCCACCTTTGCCAGTGTGCGGGCCTTGTCAAAGCGTGAGCGCAGCGTCCCCTGGCTGAGCGGCTGGCCGTTTTCGTCCTGAATCAGAAACGTGCTGATGGCCTTGCGGGGTCGTCGGTTGATTCGTTCGACGACAGCCGCCAGCTCGCCCGTGACCTCGATGCCCAGGCGCGCCCCAGTTTTGTTCTGCACGATCCACAGCGCTCCATCCCGAATGTCGGTGCGCTTGATCTTGAGCACATCGGCGGGGCGCTGGCCCGTGAGCAGTGCAATGTCCATGGCATCCACCACCGTGCAATCCGCGTTGGCCCGCACGCGGTCGAATTCCTCGTCGGTGACATAGCGTGAGCGCCCCGTTTCCTTGAAGCCCTTCACGCCCTGGCAAGGGTTCTGCGCGGTGGTGAAGCCCCATTCCCTGGCCTTGTTGAAGATGTGTGAGAACAGGGCTTTCTCGCGGTTGGCGCGCACCTTTGCCACCTGGCCGCGCAGGTCCATGTATTGACGAATGTGCATGGGGGCGATGGCCTCGATGGGCATGTGACCGAACACGCGCAGCAGGTTGGCGAGTTCCTTGTCGTTGTCGCGTCGGGTCTGCACGCTCTTGGTGGGGAACACCTCGCGCAGGTACCGCCCGGCCACCACTGAAAACAGCCGGGTCGATTCGTCCTCGCGCACGCCTTCACGTTGGGCCCAGAGGCGCAGGGCTTCGGCGCGGTCGTTGGACAGCTTGGTCCAGACGCGGGGCAGGGTGCCGCTCACGTGATACCAGACGTTGCCCTTGCGATGAAAGCGCGGGGGATCATCGAAATTGGACTGTCTACGCCGACCCATCATGCCTCCTGCATTGCGCCGAAATTGGGCTGATAAGCCTGAACCTCAGGCGTACCGCAGCCCAGAGCCTTTTCTGCGTATTTGCGAGCCACGATGGCACGGCCGTTGCCGTTGATTTCAAAGCGCCAGCCCTTCGTGCGCAGCCACTCCACTTGCTTCTTTTGAGTTTTGAAACC
The DNA here is from genome assembly GCF_001424425.1 of Acidovorax sp. Leaf191. Taxonomy (GTDB): domain Bacteria; phylum Pseudomonadota; class Gammaproteobacteria; order Burkholderiales; family Burkholderiaceae_C; genus Acidovorax. Next base: position 232,140 of record NZ_LMPT01000005.1, on the reverse strand, counting down.
CGTGAGCGTGCTGAGTTCATCGGCTGTGAGAAAGAGAGGCGTGTCCACGTCCGCACCTTCATCGCCGAGCTGCCGAGCGTGTGCGATCAAGCGCCTGCATCGCCTTTGCGGCACGCGATGAGACAGGGGCCGGCGTGGCGTCGATGTTCGGGGGCGCTGGTGGAAGCGGCGTGGGTAGACCGTCGTCGTCAATACTGAAACTCGCTGTAACGTTGAGCCCAATCTCGGGCAGCTCTTCGAACACAGGCTCATTGGCCGATCCGGCGTGTAGGGCCCGAAGCCCTGTCACGATGTCTTTCGCCTTTTGGTACTGGTCGCGCAGCACGCAGATCTGGCGATACAGCAGACGAATCTCATTGACCTGGTCCGTGAAGATATGACCACGGCCGTACTGTGACTCCCAGTAGAGTGCCAGGACGGCGGCCCTGGGAGGCCGGCCCTCGGATAGCCATCGATGCACCGTGCGCTCAGTGACGGCCAGGTGTTTGCAAACGCGCTGGACGCCGCCCAGTTCGTCGATGAATATGCGCAGAAGGTTGGGGCCGTAGATGTCTTTGGGCGCGTGGAAGAACATGGTGAACCTCGTTTCGTGGCCGCTGGCTGGCCTACATGGGGTTAAGCTGCAAGGGCCGATCACGGATGGGGTTTTGTGGCTCGGTGGGCGCTCATGTGTTGCTGCACGTGAGCGCTTTTCTCATTCCGATTCAGGTAGCGTGAAAGCCTGTCTGAACTTGGCCTTCGTGAGCACAATCGTGGCCGCCCCTTCCTTGCCCGGCTTGGTGCGGATCGTGATGTCGTAAATGGCTGGAGCGCCGTAGTGCTTGATGTCGTTGAACACCTCATCGCTGATCGCTACTTTCATGGGTTTCTCACCCACAGCATTCGGCGTTTCCACCTGACCGTCGCTGATGAAGTGCACATTGGCGCCCTTGATGATTTCGCCGGTCTTTTCGCTGGTGAATTCGTACCGGTCAGCACGCAGTACGAGAACGGTTTCGCTCATGATGTTTTCCTTTTGGAGAAGGCCTTAGGCGGCCAGTTTGAGTAGTCCGCTTCGATAGTCGAAGGCGGGTCTTTCGCGCACCAGGCTGGTACAGCGCCTGGCGTTTGCACGAACGGGGGAGAAATCAGCAGGCAGCATTTGCCCCTGACGTTCAATGAGCTGTGTGTCGGTGGCGAGCCAGGACACACCCACTTCTTCAAGCTGCTTGCGCCGGCGGTAGAAGGTTGGCCGCGTGCTACGTGCCTTCATGTCTTCCTCACCGTGGGTGGCGAGGCCCAGCCAGAAGCCGTGAAGGTTGCCCGCGAGGGCGAGCGAGTAGTGGGCTTCCAAGCGGTCGCGCACAGCCAAGCTGGTCCGCACGATCTGTACGCCGTCCTGGCCTTCACGCAAGAGGCGGCCTATTTCCTTATCGAAAACTGCCTGCAGGTATTCCGTGGTCACCTCACGGACCTTCGGTTTGTGGCCGAAGTCGTAGTCCAGCTTTTCCGCGTGCACCTCGACCTCAGCGCGCAGGCGGTTGTTGGCCAGGCGCTGGAAGGCCGCCACCTTGCGATAGGCCTGCCGTTGGGCCCAGTCGGGTGCGGCGTCGTGTGGCTTGTTCTCGTGAAAGAAGTTGCGCAGTACCCAGGCCAGGCGCTTGCGGTCGTTCTTCTGGAATTCGGGGCCCTTGTGGTACAGCTTGATCGTGGTGGTGGTGCCTGGCACGAAGATGGATTCGTTGCCGTACTTCTGCATCTTTCGGCGCGGGAAGGCTACGTGGTAGATGCCCTCGAAGAACTCCTGCACAGCCTGGTAGGGGAGTCGGAAGGATTCCGCCCAGTCCACGCGCTGCACCGTCCAGTTGGCGGTATGGGGCAATTCGATGCCCATGAGCTGCTGCAGCAGCGTGCGCACGTTCTCGCAGGCCGTCTGCATGTCCTCGATCACCCCGTAGACGTTCTGGCCGTGCATGGCCTTGGGGACTGAGCACTCCACGATCAGATAGGGCGGGCTGGCGTGCCATTCCGGCTTGCCGCTCTTGGACTTCTGGCAGTCCTCATACATGGGTTTGACCATGATTCGTGAGTCGTAGGAGCCCTTGAGGTTGGTGCGGGTGACTTCCCACAGGAGCTCGCCGGTTTCGTTCAGCACCTGGCAGTAGCTCTGCCCCTGAGCTTTGACCTTGTCCACTATGTTGCGGGCCATGTAAGGGCTTTTGATCCGTACCGTATCGAGTCCCATGAGCTGCTGCGCTTCGCTGGCTGCTGTCTCACTCATGAGACTCATACGGGGTGTTACTGCCCGTGAACAGGAAAATTTGCGCTGTTGCACGAAGAGCCTCCTGGGTGCGTTGAGGTGCAGCCTTCGCGCCAGAAAAGGGGCGGCGATGCAGGCCCTTGGCGGGCTGCGTGGGCGCGCGGTGCAGGGCGCGGCTGGTGGGGGTAGACCACCAGGCGAAAGTGTCTTGGGCGGGCTTCTGGCTCATACCTTCACCCAGGGCCATAGCAGCGCGAGTTGCACGGGCTTGATGAACAGGAAGATGCCCTCGTGATCGATGAGGAACGAGAAGGGGCCGGTGTTGGCCGAAGGGGAGGGGAGCACGTACCAATCGAGCTTGGCAATGCCCAAATCGAGCTTGACCATGATTCAGAGCCTCTGTGTGGGGTGTTGATGGGGTTGCCGGGGCCAGGGTGTCGGCGGGGCGCTGTGGCCCTGCATCTAGGCCGCTGCGGCTGATGAAAACCGTCCGGGGGTCCTGCCAGGTCAGGAGGAAACCGGCAGCGCGCCAGATGGCCACATAGCCGTCGAAGCACTGCAGCTGGCGGAAGCGCTTGCACCGGCCATCGGGGAGCGTGGCCCTGGCGATCCAGCCACCGCCGCCTGCCTGATCCGCCGCCCTGGCGGACGTGGTTCCCTCCCCCCCCGCATGCACTGGCGTGCAAGCGGGTGCCCCGGTCGGCGCCTTGTGGCGCCACGTCAGGGGAGGGCTGGGGGGCACAGAGGCCCCCTGTTGATCAATGAGGTGGCGCATTGCCGTCGCGCCTCAGCCGACCAACGCTTGAAGCACCTCCATCGGCTCGGCGCGGCCCTTGCGGCGCGCCTGAGCCTCTGTGTCGCCGTCCACCACGGCGCGCTGCAGGTCCGCCATCGCCAGCGCCAGCAGGTCGCCCACCGTAGCCGCCTTGGCCTTGTTGCTGACACCAAGCAGAAAGCCGTCCGATTCCGCAGGGCCATCGGCAGACGGCACGCCCACCAGCTCACGGCCCATCAAGCGGGCGTAGAGCAGGCCGTTTTCGGCCAGGCGGCGCAGCAGTGCAATAGCTTGGGCCTGGGTTGCCGCCGATGGGCTCTCGGACAAGAAGCCGTTGCGGATTGGCAGCGTCATGCCCGTTCGGATCGCTTCCTCATTGTCCTCAATGCAGTCGAAAACCCGATCCACCTGGGCGCTTTCCAGGCTCGGCGTGATGCGCATGAATTGCAGTTGCACGCTCTGCGGGCGGGGCAGTTTTCCTTGGTTTTCCGAGGGAAAACCGTCGGTTTCATCGGTGCCGCCATCGGTTCCACCCACCACGCCAGCGGGGAACACATCGCCGCGCGCCTTGGCCTTGGCGCCGGGGGCGTCTTCGTCGTGGAAGTTGTAGCCCTCACCCTCGAAGAACTCGCGAAGGTCTTCGAGGAATTGCGCGTCGGGCACGTAGTTTCCCGACTCAAAGCGCTTGATCTTGTGGGCGGGGAGGTTGGATTTCTCGGCAGCCTGCGCTTGGCTGAGGCCGAGAAAGTTACGAGCGGCGCGAGACTCGTTCGGGGAAAGCGCCAGTTCAGAAAAGTCGATCATGAGTCCATCCATAAGTTACGAATACGACGAAATGCCGTATTCGTAACTTTATGCGATGGTTACTCTAAATGTCAAACTATTTTTTGGGTAACTTTTCAGGTGGTGAGGTATGACCGTGGCTGTCTAGAAATCTGTCCAAACGCTCGGCGGACGCGGCAATCTGCTCGTCGCTAAAAGGCTCTTTGCTCACCACCGCATCCCTTGTCAAACGGCCCATCTCACGCCCCATGCCGACAATCATGTCGGCGCTGAGCAGCACTTCTCGGACCTTTGCCTCACCATGACGAGCCAGCGCCAGTGAACGTAGGAGCGTCACGACGGCATTGCGCTCGTCAGCGGCCAATAGGCCCAGTAGGAAAGATGCTCTTCCACGTGCAACGTGATCATCCTCAGCCTCTCCATCCACTAGAAGATCGGCGATGCTCTGCGACTTAAAGGGAGCCTCTGACCCGAACAGCAGCTTATTCGGTGATATTTGCAAGGCTTGGCATAGCTCGCGAAGCTCCCGGGCGCCAGGCATGTTCCGACCCGCTTCGTAGGCCTTGATAGCCGATAGAGAAAGGCCGCTCTTGGTCGAGAGCTGACCTTGGGTGAGGCCGCGCTCTGCTCGGGCACCAATCAACTCCGAGGCAAAGGCGTTTGGCGATGGGACTGGGGGGAGCTTTTCGGAGTCCAAGGGAGTGTCTACAAAAGTGATGTCTACCTAGGATACACGCGCCTTCCCGCGGCACAGTCCCGCGCCCTTTTGTAGAGGGTTTTTTCTTGTTGGCCGTTGATCTGCAAAGTTTTTTTGAGAGATTGAAAATCCTTGTGTCGGTGGTTCGATTCCGCCCCAGGCCACCACTACTCATTTTGTAGTCGTCCATAGACGTCCGCAAAAGCAAAAAAGCCCTAAGTAAATCAACGACTTAGGGCTTTTTTCATTCCAGACCCGTCCGCAGTTATTCGCCCCAAGCCAGCCCAAAGTGGGGGCAACTTTGGGGGCAACTGCTAGGCTCAGGGGTAACTGCTGCAAAAGTTGCCCCCAATGCCTCTGACAGACACTGCAATTCGCAAGGCCCAGCCTGGGCCCAAGCCCCGTAAGCTAGCCGACGCAAAAGGCCTCTACCTTGAGATTTCCCCGGCTGGGGGCAAGTGGTGGCGGCTCAAGTACCGCATAGCCGGGAAAGAAAAGCGGATTTCACTGGGCACCTATCCAGAAACAGGGCTTCGCCAAGCCCGCGAGAAGGCCGACAGCGCCCGCGAACTGCTGGCCAGTGGCCAAGACCCTAGCGACCAGCGCAAAGCAGAGAAGGCACGAAATGTGGTCGAAGATGCGGCCGCCGCGCGTGCGGAGGCTGGATTGCCCCCAGAAGAGAGTCTTGAGCATGTGGCCAGGGAGTGGTTTGACACCCGGAAGGACGAATGGGCGCCCAGCTATGGGGAAAAGATCCTGCGGCGGCTGGAGGTCGATGTGTTCCCGTGGGTGGGCTCTGAGCCCATCAGCTCCATCACGCCCCACCAACTGTTGACGGTGTTGCGCCGTATCGAGGCGCGCGGTGTTGTTGAAACCGCACACAGAGCCTTAGAGAACTGTAGCCAGGTGTTTCGGTATGCCGTGGCCACCGGCCGGGTTCAGAGCAATCCGGCCCGTGATCTCAAGGACGCTCTACGCAAGCCCATGGTGAAGCACTTCCCTGCTATCACTGATCCTGCCCGGCTGGGTGAACTGCTTCGCGCCATTGATGCCTACAAGGGAACACATGTGGTCCGGGCAGCGCTGGCGCTGCTCCCTATGGTGCTTCTCCGCCCAGGTGAGCTGCGCAAGGCGCGGTGGGAAGAGTTCGACCTCGATAGAGCCGTTTGGACCGTCCCCGCAGAGCGGATGAAACGGGAGAAGGCGGGAAAGTTGTTTGGCAAGCCGCATGTTGTGCCGCTGGCCACCCAGGCCGTAGCGGTGTTGCGTGACCTCCACGCTCTGACAGGCAGCAGCCCATACGTATTTCGTGGGGAGAGGCATCACGACCGGCCAATGAGTGATGCCGCTGTGAATGCGGCGCTCCGGGCGATGGGGTTTTCAGCGGACGAGGTTACAGGACATGGCTTTAGGGCGACTGCCAGAACAATGCTTGCAGAACGTTTGGGTGTTGCTGAATCCGTGATCGAAGCTCAACTCGCACACTCGGTAAAAGATAGCCTTGGCCGAGCCTACAACCGCACAGAATTTCTTGCAGAACGCTTTGAAATGATGCAGTCTTGGGCAGATTACTTAAGCGTGCTCAAAGTGCCATCTTGTCAAAATATAAAATTGAATAAGGCGTTGATGTAATCATGTTAACTAAATACACGTCACGCAATGGTGTGCAGTATCTAATGACCCCTGGACACGGGATTTTTCCTGGAGGGAATTTATTTACTGTCATCGTTGGAAAAAACGGCACGGGCAAAAGTCGAATGCTCAGAAACATTGCCTTGAATTTTCTGAAAGATGATGTGCCGCCAGATGCGTTCGAGCGAGAGGAGCGAGCTCGTATTTTAAGCGCAGAAAGGTATACCGTAGACGCGCATGTGAGACCCTCAAAAATCATATGTGCTTCTGCTAGTCCATTCGATCGCTTTCCATTGCTGCGTCGAAACGAATCTATCTTGAATTATAGCTATTTGGGTCTCAGAGGATTATCTACAAATAATTTGAGCTTGAGCTATATGTCGAGGGTCATGGCAGCCCTAATTGGATCGGTATTTGGGCATCGATCTAGGTTAGAGGGGATTGCAAATATATTGGAGTATCTTGGGTACCAGCCGGTATTCAAGGCATCCTTCTTTTTGGGTGTTGGTGGAAAGCTGTTGGATTCAATGTTTTCTTCGCAGGATCCAGCCTCGATATTGCGGGAAAGTTTTTTACGACCCCAATCATTTCCAACGACCGCTGACTCAGCCGTCGGATTTAAATTATTTCAAGAGGCTTCAAGACATGATATGGATTATGCGATAGATGTTCTTTCTGTCTTTCGGAGAAGAAAAATAAAGCCTCGCGTTGATGTTGTTCTGCATTTGAATGGTATTGAAGTCTCTTCAGAGCTGAATGAAAAAGATGTTATGGTTTTGTTGCGCTGCGGTCTACTTAGACTAAAAGACGTCGAAATGTTCAAGCAAAATGAAACAGAGCCCATTCGAATCGCTGAGGCAAGTTCTGGTGAGCAGTCTGTGGTAATGAGCCTTCTCGGAATAGGAAGCCAAATTGAGGACGGTGCGTTAATTTGTATAGACGAGCCTGAAGTCTGCTTGCATCCGGAATGGCAAGAGAGATACATTCATCTGTTGACATCAACATTTCAAGGTTACCGTGGATGCCACTTTTTAATAGCCACCCACTCTCCGCAAATTGTCGCCGAGCTGCCGAATACGAACTGTTTTGTTACCAATATGGAAACAAAAGAAATATATTCTGGTAAAGATGTCTATAGAAAATCTATTGACTTCCAATTGGCGAATGTGTTTGATACGCCGGGTTTTGGAAATGAGTATCTAAATCGTATTGCACTAAGCACTTTTCTGAAAATCGGGAAAAATAAATTAGTGGATCAAAAGGATAGGGAGAATTTTGAAATCCTCGATAGACTGTATGATCGAATGGATGAGTCAGATCCGTTAAAAGATCTTGTAGTGGCGTTGCGAGAGCTGTTTGTTAAATATGGCTGATATTCTCAAGCCAGTAAAATTCAGCCCTGACGTTGCTGCATTGATAAAAAAGAAGCAAAGTGACAAGAGTTTCACATATCATTGCTGGAGCGATGAAGATTTAAAGCCTCTACGGATCGAAGTAAGAAATTTCTATCGGGATATGCAAAAAGGCCGTTGCGCATATTGCCGAAAAGATATCTCTCTGCGATCAGCGAGTAACTGTCATGTGGAACATATTGCGCCGAAATCGTTGCATGAAAAGTTCATTTTTACACCAGAAAATCTCTGCGTAATCTGTGCTGATTGTGATGAAATAAAAAGAGCGCAAGAAACTATGTGCGCCATTCCTGATACGGTAGTTGCTCGTAAAACGAGGCGAGTCAGGTATCCATGCACGACAAATGCTTTTTACATAGTGCACCCACATTTTGATAAATATGATGATCACATATTGATGGTGGGAAAGTTCTATGTTGACATGACCGATAAAGGTGGTTTTACCATCCGCGTTTGCGACTTAAACAAGAGGTTGAGAAAATTTGGTTGGGAAATGCCTCCAAGTTCTGATGAGGATTTAGCGGAAGTAATGGGCGATTTTCTCGCAACCTCAGATCCTGCTATCCGGCGGAGAAAAATTAGAAAACTGCGGGAGATGTTGATTTTCGAGTGACGCAAAATTTCAGAGGGTTAGAGAAGCGTGAGGCGTCCTTTAAAGGTCGCGGGGGGAGTCCCGGTACATGAGCGTAAACGTCCCTGTTTGCCGATGTCGTTCGAGAAAGATCGTGCGATCTCCGATCGTTTTTTTATTCAGTTCTCTAGGCACGAATCGCTGAAATTAGGCATGGAACAGCGGAGTCATCCACGCGATAACGACGCTGCAAATCTACGTGTAGTTTCCGGGAAAAGAGCTATGGCGCGCAGTGGAGACCCCGCCTCACCTGCCCTCTAAAGAGCCCTTTTCTGCTGACCCTGCCGACTATGGCCTGCGCAAGGCGTGGTGCGGCTTTGAGCGCGAGTTTTGAGCTGCTTCGGGTGACGTGATTTGACGGCTTTTGCCTGGTGGCTCGCGACCGAGCAAGGGCGCCGGGTTACGGCACGGACATATGATGATGGACCGGCAGAGTTCGGCCGGAGACCGCCGTTGGACAGAACTGTCTCATAGCTGCAGTTGGGTCACTACCCGCAGGCTTGCAGTCCAAACCGCACTGTCTATGTTCCGGTGCCTGCCTACTGGCAAGCTATAGTTTGCTGAGTTAGTGCTTGCCGGGTTTGGAGTAAATTTTATACCTGCGCTTTGGAATAGAGCACTAACCGCAAGCGCGAGCTGTAAGCCGCTTTCAGGAGGTACCAGTATCCAGAATATCCCGCACAGTCCAATTTATCCCGCAGGTTTTGCGGGATAAATCACCTCAGGCCTACGAAACACCTCTGCCACCATGCCCAGCGAAAAGAAGCCAAAACCCGAGGCTGATGACCTGCCCTCCCCAGAACAGTTCTGTCTGGCAGTTCCCCTCTACGACCCCTATCGCTTCGACTACGAGAGCAGCGGCGGCTTCTTCTCCATCGAGCACTTCAAAGGAACCTTGGACTTCTTCTGCCCGGAGTGCGGCTCGCACAGCGTCTTCAGGCTCGCCCGCGAGGCAAAGTACCAAGACACCTCCCATGCGCGCAATCACATCTTCTCGCTGCCATTCGTGTGCTCGCGAGATGGCAGCCATCGAGCCGACTTCATCTTCCGCGCTCACAAGGGCGTGATCCAAAAAATCGGCCAATCGCCTTCGCTCGCCGACATAGCCACACCCGACCTCAAGAAGTACCGCCCAGTGTTGGGCCAAGAACGCCACCGCGAGTTGGTTAGAGGTGTCGGCCTTGCCACTCACGGAGTCGGCGTCGGCGCATTCGTCTATCTCCGTCGGGTCTTCGAGTGGCTTATTGATCAAGCGCGTCTTGCAGCGTCGGCGGAACCTGACTGGTCTGATGATGCTTACATACGCGCCCGTATGGAAGAGCGAATCACCCTTCTTGCCAACTATCTTCCTGATTTCTTGGTTAAGAATCGCGGCCTATACGGAATACTGAGTGTCGGCGTTCACACCCTTACCGAGAAACAATGTCTCGACGCCTTTCCTGCAGTGAAGCTAGCCATTGAGCTGACACTCGACGACTTGCTAAAGGCTCACGAAAGGAATGAGAAGCTGAAGGCGGCTGCAAAGGCACTTGAAGCGCTCAAGGGAACGGTTGGAAAACCGGAGGCCTAACCCCTTGCTCAACCGGAGAGCCAACGGTGGATGCCGTTAACTGGTGACCACTCAGTCCATTCCATCGTGACCGCTGAGTTCAGCGTCATGACCGGCTGCAACGGGCCCGAAACCGCACTAGGAAAAACTACCCCAAAGCTACCGTAGATTCGGTACCCGCTGGCTCGCAGTCCAAACCGCGCGGTCTAAGTGTCCGGTGCGGGCCTGCGGCAAGCTATAGTTTGCTGAGTTGATGCCTGCCAGGTGTGGCGGAAATTTTATACATGTGCTTTTGAACTGCGCACTGACCCCAAGCCCTGGCTGCATGCCGCTTCCAGGAAGAATCAGTGTCCCGAACATCCGGCACCGTCCAGCTGATCCCGCATGTTTTGCGAGATACATCACGTTATGCCGCAAGGAGTTTTTTTGACGTTAAATGATCTAGCGGTGTGGGCGACGCTCGGCGCGTTCGTCATCCCTCTAATCTCGTTGGCATTCTCAGCTCGTCGATGGTTGACGATCCGCGACACTGAGCTTAAGGCTGCGAGGTTTCAGACCTATCACGTACTAGTGCACAGCATCAGCTCGGGAACAAACGAACGCGGCATCATGAAGCTCACGAGCCAAATCGCGTACGTGTATGAGCTAAGGAATTTCCCAGAGTACGCGCACCTAACCGAGACAGTTTTGACGCTACTTCGAAAAGATTGGACTGATAAAGAGGCGAGTCAGGTGAAAACAGAACTCATCAAAGCAATTGACCAGACGTTGGCCCATGTCCAACGAGCGGCATAACAGGTCGTTCGACGCGGACACGCAGCGGCATTGCGCCGCGACGCGTCCTGGTGAGCATACGCCTCGCGGCGCAATGCCACTGAGTGCCGGTCAACTCCGACGTTAGACATCAAGGGGAATTCGTCATCACTATGCAAGATCACATTGATCGGTATCGCCAACTCGGCTTCCTCGAAACACCTACCGACTCTGGAACGGGCTCATGCATTCTTGTCAATCTGAAGCAGCGTCGCGTGGTGAAGTTCAACCAAGATCCAGCGTATGACAAGTTCGTCGAGTTCATCAGGTCCAATCCCGATGCAGCTTTTCCGGAGATATTTCTTCACGAGAAGCCACTCGGAGAGTTCAGGCCTCTGTCGAACGACGAGTACACGGTCACTGAGATCGAGCAGTTGGTGCCGCTGTCCGGAGAAGAGCAACAAGCAGTACTGAAATGGGTTAAAGCGGAGTTCAGCTGGCTGCAATCGGGGGCGCAACCGCGCGAGTCTGTTGATGATCCACTAGGGCTCGGCCCGGCTTTCCACATCCTGCTCAATGAGGCCAAACGCGTCAACGTATGCCTCGATGTCGAGAAGGGGTCCAATTTCATGAAGAGAGCGATGGAGAGTGGGTCACGCGTTGTTTTCACTGATCCATACAACTGATGCCTATCCATTCCATCGAGAGGACTTGTCCCGGCAAGCCGGGCCAAGTCTCTAGTTGTGCGGGCTGAGGCAAGGGCTTTGATCTCGCCGCGCGAGAGCAGCAGGGCCCCGCGCAGGCTTTCTTCCGAAGGTCTCGCAGTGCTCGCACTGCTCGACGTTGGCGGCGATTTCCGTAAAGCCGAAGACGCCCATCGCCAGGGCCACGAAGTGGAGGCCGTCGGTGAGTTCCGGCACGCTGAAGGAATAGCGGGCCGTGCCGGAGTTGCCGTCCGTGCCCGCCAGCCCCAGCACCAGGCCCGGAAGGATCATGCCCACGGCTTTCTAGCAGCGAGCCCGGGGCGAGCACGGCCGCACCGACAAGCCCGCAACCATCAGCGAGAAGTATTCCGCCGGCCCGAACCTGAATGCCAGCTCGGCCATGGGCACTGCGGAGGCGGCCAGCGACATCGTTGAGCCGAGCAGTGCGGGGTACCGGGGCGGGTTCGACAACTAACCCGGCCGGTGTGCCGCAACGGGGCAATGGGGGCTGATTGCCCCACTGCACTGCACTGCACTGCAACGCAACGCAACGCTGCGCAGCGCGGCCCGGTCGTTACTTCGCGGAGCGCCGCTGCCGCGCCCGGCGCGACACCATATTGAGCACCTCGACCAGCGCTGAGAACGCCATCGCTGCGTAGATGTAGCCCTTGGGGATCGGCGCGCCAAAGCCTTCCGCGATCAGCGTGGTGCCGATCAGGAGCAGAAAGCCCAGCGCCAGCATCACGATGGTGGGGTTGGCCTGGATGAAGTTGGCCAGCGGCGTGGCGGCGAACAGCATCACGGCGACGGTGACCAGGATCGCGATCACCATGATGGGGATGTGGGGCGTCATGCCCACCGCCGTGATGATGCTGTCGATGGAGAACACCAGATCCAGCATCAGGATCTGCCCGATGGCTGCCGCCGTGGTCAGGCCCGGGCCTTGCGGGGTGAACACGTCGGGGCCGGGGTCGGGGTCCACGCTGTGGTGGATTTCCTTGGTGGCCTTCCAGACCAGGAAGAGGCCCCCGGCGATCAGGATCACGTCGCGCCAGGAGAAGCCTTTGCCGAAGAGAGTGAACACCGTTTCGGTCAGGCCGACGATGAAGGCGATGGTGCCCAGCAACGCCAGCCGCATGACCAGTGCAGCCCCGATGCCGATGTTGCGCGCGCGGGCGCGGTCCTTCTCGGGCAGCTTGTTGGTGAGGATGGAGATGAAGATCAGGTTGTCGATCCCCAGCACCACCTCCATCGCAATGAGGGTGGCCAGGGCGATCCAGGCGGCGGGGTCGGCCGCGAGCGTTTGCAGGTAGTCCATGGTGTGCAGCTGTAGTGAGGGGATACCGGTCGGCTCCAGCCTGCATCGCATCCCTGCTGTGCAGGCGTGCGTGGGCTCCATGGCCGCTCGCTGTTTCCCGCGGGCGGGAAACGCGCGCATCTTAAATCGCAACCCGCGCTGGCGGTGCGCGCGCGGGCCGCCGCTGCACACAATGGATGCCGTCCTACTTGGCAGCCCGGTGGCCCGGTGGCCCGGTTGCCGCGGGTGCGGGTGCGGCCCCGCTGGCCTCACGTCAGGTTCAAGCCACCGTCCGACAGCAGCACTTCCCCGGTCAGATAGTCCGAGGCCACCAGCATCGCCACGGCGTGGGCGATGTCGTCGGGGCTGGCCGCGCGGTGCATGGGGGCGCGTTCGCGCCACAGGGCCTGCGCGGCGGTCCAGTCGGCCGTGAGCGGCGTGTCGACCAGGCCAGGCGCCACGGCGTTGACGCGGATGTCCGGCCCGAGCGACAGGGCCAGCAGGCGGGTCAGGTGGTTGAGCGACGCCTTGCTCACCGCATACGGAATGGACGCACCCTTGGGGCGCACGCCTGCGTGCGAGCTGATGTTGACGACGCTGCCCGCGCGGCCACGCTGCGCCGCCGCGCGCAGGGCGGGCTCGGCCAGGGCGACGAGGTGAAAGGGCGCCACGACATTGACCTCGTGCAGCTCATGCCACACCGCCGACGTGGCCGCCGCCAGGTCGCCGTGCGGGATGACGCGGCTGATGCCGGCGTTGTTGACCAGCACGTCGAGCTGCCCCCAGGCGCCCATGGCCTCGTCGACCAGCCGGATTCGGTCGGCTTCGAGCGCCAGGTCCGCCTGCACATACGTTGCCTGCACCAGCTCGGCGGCCATGGCGCGCCCCGTGTCGGCCGAGCTGCGGGAGTGCAGGACCACCGCATAGCCCTCGCGGCGGAGCCTGCGCGCAATGGCGGCGCCGATGCCCGATGTGGAGCCGGTCACCAGGGCCACGCGCAGCGGGGTGTGGGGTGTCGAAGGGGCGGTCATGGGGCAATCCTCGGGTTGGGGGCGCCGTGGCCCTGGGTCAGCGGGCCGGGTCTCTGGCAGCACCGGCGCGCCAGAGGTGCCGGCATCATGCCGCACACGGCGCTGGGCGCCCGCAGACGTCGCTATCGCCCGGCCATCGCCTTGCAGGTGCCTTGAAACACCTTCTGGTTCGCGGGCTTTCTGGCTTCGAGGGTTTGTTCCTGCTCGTACTTGGCCTTCGCCTTGGCAAAGGCGTCGGTCTTGCGGTACTCGGTAAGGTCGGCCGACAGCGCGGCGAGGTTCTGGCGCCAGTTCTTGTCGATGTCCTGGGCCAGGTCCGGGTGCAGGGCGCTGCAGGTGGCCACCGTGGCCGCGTCGATGACATGCATCTCGCGGTCGAGTGCGGCCTGAAAGTCCTGCTTGGACTGCGCGTGCGCGCAGGTGGCGGCCAGGGACAGGGTGGTGATGACGGCAGCGAGTTTCATGGTGGGCGGTGAAGGATGACAAACCCGCCATGGTGCATGAGGCGCCCTGCCATGCACAGCGGTCGGCGCTGATGCGAGCCATCACTTCGATTTTGGAGTGCGGTTGGCCGGAACGGCCTGGGAGCTTGTAGTGTGGCCCCCTGCGGCGCTGGGCGGGCCGAGCGGGCGATCCCCGAACACCACCGACGAGCCAACCGGCAGCCTGCCAACATACCCATCGACCGACCGACAGGAAAAGAAGCCATGCGTCCATCGACCCTTTTGATAGCCACCGTGTTGATCGCCGCCGCGGCGCCGCTGGCGTCAGCGCAGGGGTTGCCCACACCGGACCAGTTTCGGCAGTGGGATGCGAAATTCCCTCCAGGGCTCTACGAGTTCGTGGACTTCGACCTGGTGGACGGCGCCCCCAAGGCTTCGGGCGCCTCGGGCCCGCGCCGCGTGTGCATGGACCGGATGAATGCCTATCTGGTGGGGCGCGGCACCTACTTCGCGGCACCCCTCAAATCCTGCGAGATGGTGGGCGTGAAGCTCGACGCGCGGGGCCTGGCCCTGTCGCACCACTGCGGCGATCATGCGCAGAGCAAGCGGCCCATCATCGGCGTGATCGCCATCTCGGAGGTGGCGCCGGGCACTTTCCTGGCCACCGTCGGGCGGCAGGTGCATGCGGCACCCGGCGCGCCCACAGAGCCGATGGTGGGCTCGGGCCAGGCGTTCCAGCGCGTCGGGGACTGCCCTTGAGCGGCACCCCCCGTCGATACCCACGCTGAGGGGCCGGCGCACCAGTCCGTTGCAGCCCGCGGCGGTGACCGCCCGGGTGACCGCCCGGGTGTGCGCCGGATGGTGGAGAATCCAGGCCCTTTGCCGGTGTTTGCGCCGCACTCGCTGCGGGCGCCACTATCATTTCGGCCCGACGTTGCGCAAGCACTGCCTGGGGTGTGCCGCCCATGGGTCGGCAGCCACGGGGCTCGGTGCCCCGTTTTTCATCCTCCATTCTTCATTTTTTCGTCTGCAGGTTCCGAGCGTGTGTGAGCGCGTGCTGCTGCTGCAAGCGTTCTTTCATTGCCCTATTTTCATGACCATGCGTCTTTTGCAGGACACCACCCTCGGTATCGACTTCGGCACGTCCAACTCCGCGATGGCGGTGCGCCAGGGCACGGGCCCGGCCCGGATGATCGCGCTGGAGGGCGAGGCGCGCGCGCTGCCCACGGCGCTGTTCTTCAACGGTGAGGACCACCGCACCCACTTCGGGCGGGACGCGGTGGCGCAGTACCTGGCGGGCACCGAGGGGCGGTTGATGCGCTCGCTCAAGAGCCTGCTGGGCAGCGCGCTGCTGCAGGACAAGACCGTGGTGCACGACAAGCTGGTGAGCTACCAGGACGTCATCAGCCTGTTTTTGCGCATGCTGGTGGGCAAGGCCTGCGACGACCTGGGCGGCATGCCCGCGCGCGTGGTGATGGGGCGGCCGGTGCACTTCGTGGACGACGATGCCGAGCGCGACCAGCAGGCCGAGGCCGCGCTGCGCCAGGCCGCGGTGGACGCGGGGTTTTCCGAGGTGTCGTTCCAGCTGGAGCCCATCGCCGCCGCGCTCGACTATGAGCAGCGCATAGCCCGCGAATCCATCGTGCTGGTGGTGGACATCGGCGGCGGTACGTCCGACTTCACCGTGGTGCGGCTGGGGCCGGACCGCTTTGCGCGGCCCGACCGCAGCGGCGACGTGCTGGCCACCACCGGCGTGCACGTGGGCGGCACGGACTTCGACCGCCGCCTCAGCCTGGACCTGCTGATGCCGCTGCTGGGCTTTCGCCACACCGGGCCCTCGGGGCGCGAGGTGCCCAGCCGCGTGTTCTTCGATTTGTCGACCTGGCACCTGATCCAGTGGCTGTACTCGCCCAAGGCGCTGCGCGACGCGCAGAGCCTGCGCACCGACTACGCGGACCCGCGCCTGTACGAGCGCCTGATGTACGTGCTGCGCGAACGCCTGGGCCACCGCATGGCCGACACGGTGGAGCAGGCCAAGATCGCGGCGTCCCTGGCCGACGCCGAGGCGCCCATGCCGCTCGACTGGATCGAGCGCGGGCTGCAGGCCGCGGTCACGCCCCAGGGGTTGTCGCAGTTTCTGGCCCAGCCGCTGGCCCAGGTGGTGGCCTGCGCGCACGACTGCGTGCAGCAGGCGGGCCTGGGCCCGCAGGGCGTGGACGCCATCTACCTGACGGGCGGCTCGTCCGCGCTGCGGCCGCTGCGGCAGGCGCTCAGGGAGGCGTTTCCGGACACGCCGCAGGTGGAGGGAGACTTGTTCGGCGGGGTGGCGGCAGGCCTGGCCGTGTCGCGCTGAGAGGCTGGGTTGTTGGTGAGCCGATGCGCTGAATCGAGTTGATCCAGTGGGTCCAGCTAGCTCAGCGATCGGGCCGTTGCGAGGTGCGCGCGGCACGGGGTGCAGCCGCACCGTGGGCGGCGTCCCTGCCGGAATCCATTTGCTACTAAAGTTATAGCTGCTAGCGCTTGTCTATCAAGCGGTAGAGGCCATTTTCATGCTGGATGCAGGCCATATTCAGTCTGCCGGCTCTTCGCTGTCTTCAACACCCGCTGCATCGCCGCGCTTCCACGCCAGCGCCGTGTCGTACAGCACGTTGCGCGATGCGCCTGTGATCTCGGCCGCCAGCCGCACGGCGGTCTTCAGGGGCAGCTCCTGCACCAGCAGGCGCAGCACGCGCAGGCTGTCGCCGTCGTCGGCCGCCACGGGCACCGGGTGCAGCAGCACGACGAACTCGCCGCGCGAGCGCTGCGGCCCGCCGTCCAGCCAGGCCGCCAGGGCGTGCGCGGGCTGGGTCGTCACTTCCTCGAACTGCTTGGTCAGCTCGCGCGCCAGCGTCACCGGGCGGTCGCCCAGCACGGCCAGGGCGGTGGCCAGTTCGCCGATGCGGTGCGGGGCCTCCAGCAGCAACACGCAGCGGGGCTCGCCGGCCAGCTGCTTGTGGATAACGGCGGCCCGCTCTGCATTCTTGACCGGCAGAAAACCCGCAAACACAAAGCCGCCGTGCTCGGTGCTGTGCGCCACCGCACCCGCCACGCTCAGCGCCGTGGTCACGCTGCTCGCGCCCGGCAGGGGCACGGCCCGCAGCCCGGCGGCCTGCACGGCGGCCACCAGGCGCGCGCCGGGGTCGCTCACGCCCGGGGTGCCGGCGTCGCTCACGTAGGCCACGCGCTGGCCTTGCTGCAGCCGCTGCACCACGGCCTGCGCGGCCTCGGCCTCGTTGTGCTGGTGCACGGCCAGCAGCTGACCGGAGTTCTTGTCGATGCCGTAGGCGCGCAGCAGCGACTGCGTGTGGCGCGTGTCCTCGCAGGCCACGGCGTCCACCAGCTGCAGCACGTGCAGCGCGCGCAGCGTGATGTCCGCCAGGTTGCCGATGGGCGTGGCCACCACGTACAGCGCGCCCTGCGGATAATGCTGCGCAGCCGCTGCCTCATGCGCGGCGCTCTGGGCTGAAGCGAAAGAAGCGCTCAATGAATTTCCTTGGAAGAAAGAAGTCTGCTGCGGCCACGCCTGTGGCGCCCGGCCGCGCTGTGGGCACCACAGCCACGGCGACCGCCAGCACCACCACGCGCGAGCGCGGCAATGCGGCAGAAGACCGGGCCCTGGCGTACCTGCAGGCGCAGGGCCTGCAGCTCGTGGTGCGCAATTATCGGACGCCCGGCCGCGGCGGGGGCGAGATCGACCTCATCATGCGCGATCGGGACGGCACGCTGGTGTTCGTGGAGGTGCGCAGCCGCGCCAGCACGTCCTTCGGCGGCGCGGGCGCGAGCATCAGCGCCGCCAAGCAGCAGCGCATCGTCTTTGCGGCGCGCCACTACCTGTTGCGCCTGCCATCGCCGCCGCCGTGCCGGTTCGACGTGGTGCTGCTGGAGGGCACGGTGCAGTGGATCAAGGCGGCGTTCGATGCACAGTAGCACTTGCAGGCCACGGCAGGCGGCAACGGTTTGCTACAAAAGCTGTAACACGCGGCGGGTATCATCGGGCCCTCATGCTTGAGCAACGCATCCAACAGCATTTCATCGACAGCGCCGACCTGAAGTACCAGGCCGCGCAAGCCCTGAGCCACCCCATCGCCGCCGCCGTGCAGGCCATCCTGGCCTGCGTGACCAGCGGCGGCAAGGTCCTGGCCTGCGGCAACGGCCCCTCGGCCGCCGAAGCCCAGCAGTTCGCCGCCTTCTGCGTCACCGGCTTCGAGCGCGAACGCCCGGAGCTGGCCGCGCTGGCCCTCTCGTCCGACAGCACTTTGCTCACCTCGGCCGCCGTCGGCGCGGGGGCGGTGCACGACGCCACGCAGCAGTTCGCCCGCCAGGTGCGCGCGCTCGGCCAGGCGGGCGACGTGCTGCTGCTGCTCTCGGCCACCGGCAACGATGCCAACCTGATCGCCGCCACCGAGGCCGCGCACGAGCGCGACATGACCGTGGTGGCCCTCACCGGCCGCACGGGCGGCAAGCTGGCGGCGCTGCTGCGCGAGACCGATGTGTTGATCAGCGTCCCCCACGACCGCGCCGCGCGTGTGCGCGAAGTTCATGCCCTGGTGCTGCACTGCCTGAGCGACGGCGTGGACGCCCAGTTACTTGGTGAACAGGAGATTCCGCTATGACGCAAACGACGACGACCATGAACCCGACCCTTCGCCGTGCATCGCGCGCGTCCCGTGCCGTATGCACCGTGCTCGCCACAGCCGCCCTGGCTGCGGGCCTGTCGGCCTGCGCACCGCTGATCGTCGGCGGCGCGATGGTCGGTGGCGTTATGGCAATCGACCGCCGCACGGCCGGCACGCAGATCGAGGACGAAGGCATCGAACTGCGCGCTGCCGCCCGCATCCGCGAAACGTTGGGCGACCGCGCGCACGTCAACGTAACCAGCTACAACCGCCAGGCCCTGCTGACCGGCGAAGTGGCCAGCGCCCAGGACCGGCAGACCGTGGAGCAGATCGTCTCGCAGGTGGAGAACACCCGCTCGGTGGTCAACGACCTGGCCGTCATGCCCACCACCACGCTGAGCCAGCGCTCCAACGACACCTTCATCACCGGCAAGGTCCGCGCCAGTCTGGTGGACGCCAAGGACATCTCGGCCAACTCCTTCAAGGTGGTGACCGAGCGCGGCATCGTCTACCTGATGGGCCGCGTGTCGCAGCGCGAAGCCACCCGCGCCTCCGACATCGCGCGCGGCGTGAGCGGCGTGACCAAGGTGGTGCGCGTGTTCGAGATTGTCTCGGAAGAAGAACTGCGCCGCATCGCCCCGCAGCCCGCGCCCGTCACCACGGACAACACCCGGCCTGCAGGCGGCTGAAGATCAGCAGGCGGGCGTGCCAGCCTGCACGACCTCTGACTAAAAAAGAAATCCCGGCGCGCAACACGCGGCCGGGATTCTTTTCTTGGCGACGACCCTGCGCGCCGTGCTGTGAAACTGGCGCTGCACAAGCCAGCGCACCCGTGGAACCGGCTCCGCCGGGCCACCGGGTGTGTCCCCCCTCGGGGGCTGAGGCCCGCGGCTCCAAGCCTGCCTGCGCAGGCTTGGACAGGCCGAAGAGGCCGCGCCTGCGGCGCGTGCCACCGAGGCGCCGCAGGCGACTCAGGGGGGAGTTATTTCAGCCGCTTGACCAGGCTCGACGTATCCCAGCGGTTGCCGCCCATCTTCTGCACGTCGGCATAGAACTGGTCCACCAGCGCCGTCACCGGCACGCGCGAGCCGTTGCGCTTGGCCTCGTCCAGCACCAGGCCCAGGTCCTTGCGCATCCAGTCCACCGCAAAGCCGAAGTCGAACTTGTCGTCCACCATGGTCTTGCCGCGGTTGTCCATCTGCCAGCTCTGGGCCGCGCCCTTGCCGATCACGTCCAGCACCTGCTTCATGTCCAAGCCCGCGTTCTGGCCAAAGGCCACGGCCTCGGACAGGCCCTGCACCAGCCCGGCGATGCAGATCTGGTTGACCATCTTCGCCAGCTGGCCCGCGCCGCTGTCGCCCAGCAGCGTGAAGGCGCGGGCAAACGCCGCGGCCACGGGCTGGGCGGTGTTGAATGCGTCGGCGTCGCCACCGCACATCACCGTGAGCTGCCCGTTCTGCGCACCGGCCTGGCCGCCCGACACGGGCGCATCGACAAACTGCAGGCCCTGCGCCTTGGCGGCGGCATACAGCTCGCGCGCCACCTCGGCCGACGCGGTGGTGTGGTCCACGAAGACCGCGCCCGGCTTCATGCCCGCAAACGCACCGTCGGCACCGAGCGTCACGGAGCGCAGGTCATCGTCATTGCCCACGCAGCAGAACACGATGTCCGCCCCGGCCGCCGCCTCGCGCGGCGTGGGTGCATGTTTTGGGTCTGTAGCGCTCGCGTACTCTGCGCACCAAGCTATCGATTTGGTAGCGGTGCGGTTGTACACCGTGACCTCATGCCCCGCCAGCGCGAGGTGTCCGGCCATCGGATAGCCCATCACCCCCAGGCCCAGGAAGGCGACCTTGCGGGAAGGGGGGGCGTCGTAGTTGCGGGGGTTGGTACTTGGCATGTGAATACAGAAATGGGTGGATCAAAAAAACGAAAAGCCCGCGATGGGCGTGCACTTGCCAGGGCCACCGTGGAGCGGGCTTTGCCCGCCCACCGGTGGCGTCCCCCTGAGGGGGATGGCGCCGCAGGCGACTCAGGGGGCTTCAAACAATCGCGAAATGCTCGGTACCCTGCGCCAGGTCCGGCGACTTGGCACGCTGGCTGTTGAGCTTGATCTGCAGGCGCAGGTCGTTCAGCGAATCGGCGTTGCGCAGCGCGTCCTCGTAGGTGATCATGTTGGCCTCGTACAGGTCGAACAGCGCCTGGTCGAAGGTCTGCATGCCCAGGTTGCGGCTCTTCTTCATGATCTCCTTGATCTCGTGGACATCGCCCTTGAAGATCAGATCCGAGATCAGCGGCGTGTTCAGCATGATCTCCACGGCCGCAGCCCGGCCCTTGCCGTCCTGCTTGGGAATCAGGCGCTGCGACACCATGGCGCGCAGGTTGAGCGACAGGTCCATCAGCAGTTGCGGGCGGCGCTCTTCGGGGAAGAAGTTGATGATCCGGTCCAGCGCCTGGTTGGCGCTGTTGGCGTGCAGCGTGGCCAGGCACAAGTGGCCGGTTTCGGCAAACGCCACGGCATGTTCCATGGTTTCGCGGTCGCGGATTTCGCCCATCAGGATCACGTCGGGCGCCTGGCGCAGCGTGTTCTTCAGGGCCGCTTCCCAGCTGTCGGTATCCAGGCCCACTTCGCGCTGCGTGACCACGCAGTTCTTGTGCGGGTGCACGAATTCCACCGGGTCTTCCACGGTGATGATGTGGCCGAACGAGTTCTCGTTGCGCCAGTCCACCATGGCGGCCAGGGTGGTCGACTTGCCCGAGCCCGTGGCACCCACCAGGATGCACAGGCCGCGCTTGGTCATCGTCACGTCCTTGAGCACCTGCGGCACGCCCAGTCCGTCGATGGTGGGCAGCGTGAGCGGAATCGTCCGCATCACCATGCCCACGCGCCCCTGCTGCACGAACGCGTTCACCCGGAACCGGCCCACGCCTGCGGGCGAGATGGCGAAGTTGCATTCCTTGGTGCGCTCGAAGTCGGCCACCTGCTTGTCGCTCATCACCGAGCGGGCCAGCGTCAGCGTGTGGGCGGGCGTGAGCGGCTGCGGCGAGACCTTGGTCACCTTGCCATCCACCTTGATCGCGGGCGGGAAGTCTGCCGTGATGAACAAGTCGCTGCCATTGCGGCTCACCATCAGCTTGAGCAGGTCATTGATGAATTTACTGGCCTGATCGCGTTCCATCAGATTTTCTCCCTGGCGTGTTCGTCCGCGGGACGGCCACTGTTGATGATGTTGAATCGTCGGCGCATCGGTGGTGTCACTTCTGGTTGTCGCTCAGGCGGGCGCTGACGACGCGCAGCCGCAGCGACAGCTTGCGGGCCAGCAGGGCGATCAGGCTGGCTGCCAGTTGCGGGTCCTTGGTCATCATGTCGTCCATGGCTTCGGCCGACAGCACCGCAATCTCGCAGTCGGTCAGCGTGGTGCAGGCCGAAAAGCGGATGCCGCTGTCCAGCAGCGACATTTCGCCCAGGATGTCGCCGGGCCGCGTCTCGGCCAGGCGCAGCTGCTCGCCCCAGGGCTGCACGCGGTCCACCGCGATGGTGCCGGTGAGCAGCACGACCATGAAGTTACCGTACTCGTCCTGGCGGATCACATCGCGGTTGGACGGGATGGCGGCGAACTCGAAGAAGCGCTCCATGCGCTCCACGGCGTCCTTGTCCAGGTGCGCCATGTACTTGTCCTTGGCCCACAGCCCCTGCAGCAGCTTGCCGCCGCGGCTCGTGGGCAGGCGCTTGGCGCCCACTTCCACAGCGCGGGCCTCCCAGGGCACCAGCATCGAGTCGTCCACGCCCTGGCCGGCGAACGCGGTGGAGAACAGCACGGAATCCGTGTGGTCGTCCGCGGGCTTGCCGTTGCGGGTTTTCATTTTCAGAAGGCCAAGAATGCCTTTCATAGTGAGCTCCGTAGTGCGACGCTGTGCGCCGCCGTGTCGTCTGTCAATGTGGTGAAGTCTGGATCGCAGAGCGTTCGGAGTCGGCGCGGCCCAAGCCAGCGCCCCCGTGCAAGGGCCGCCCCGCCGCACTGGGGGCGTCCCCATCCCGCATTGCGCAGCAATGCGAGAGAGGGGGAAGGCGCGAAGCGACTCAGGGGGTGTCGCATTTCAGCCGGGGAAGTTGTCGGGGATCTTGGCCTTGGCACGCGCTTCGGCCGGGCTGATGATGTTGCGGCGGACCAGGTCGGTCAGGTTCTGGTCCAGCGTCTGCATGCCCACGCTGTTGCTGGTCTGGATGGTGGAGTACATCTGCGCCACCTTGGCTTCGCGGATCAGGTTGCGGATGGCGCTGGTGCCCAGCATGATCTCGTGCGCCGCCACGCGGCCCGAGCCGTCCTTGGTCTTGCACAGCGTCTGCGAGATCACGGCCTGCAGCGACTCGGACAGCATCGCGCGGACCATTTCCTTTTCTTCGGCCGGGAACACGTCGATGATCCGGTCGATGGTCTTGGCGGCGCTGGAGGTGTGCAGCGTGCCGAACACCAAGTGGCCCGTTTCCGCAGCCGTCATGGCCAGGCGGATGGTTTCCAGGTCGCGCATTTCGCCCACCAGGATGGCGTCCGGGTCTTCGCGCAGTGCGGACTTCAGCGCGGCGGCGAACGACAGCGTCATCGGGCCGACTTCGCGCTGGTTGATCAGGCACTTCTTGGATTCGTGCACGAACTCGATCGGGTCCTCCACCGTGAGGATGTGGCCGTACTCGGTTTCGTTCAGGTAGTTGACCATGGCGGCCAGCGTGGTGGACTTGCCCGAGCCCGTGGGGCCGGTCACCAGCACCAGGCCGCGCGGCTTCAAGGCCAGGTCGCCGAAGATCTTGGGCGCGTTGAGCTGCTCAAGGGTCAGGATCTTGGAAGGAATGGTCCGGAACACGGCGGCCGCGCCGCGGTTCTGGTTGAAGGCGTTGACGCGAAAGCGCGCCAGGCCTTCGATCTCGAACGAGAAGTCGACTTCGAGGAATTCTTCGTACGTCTTGCGCTGCGAGTCGCTCATGATGTCGTACACCATGGCATGCACCGTCTTGTGGTCGAGCGCATCGACATTGATGCGGCGGACATCCCCGTGGACCCGGATCATGGGCGGCAGACCGGCTGAAAGGTGCAGGTCGGAGGCCTTGTTCTTGACGCTGAAAGCGAGCAGTTGGGTAATGTCCACGGAATCCCTCTATCGTTTGATACGCTGTCAAACATTATGACCACGATTGCTAACAACCTCCAACAGGTTCTGGGCAGGATGGCGCAGGCGTGCACAGCTGCTTCGCGCGACCCCGCCAGCGTCCTCCTGCTGGCCGTTTCCAAGACCTTCGGCGCCGACGCGGTGACCGAGGCTGTTGCTGCCGGGCAGCGCGACTTCGGCGAGAACTACATCCAGGAAGGCGTGGACAAGATCATCGCCCTGCGCGCTGCGGAGCCCGCCGTGGCGCTGCAGTGGCACTGCATCGGCCCCATCCAGAGCAACAAGACGCGCCTGGTGGCCGAGCACTTCGACTGGGTTCACACGGTGGACCGCCTGAAGATCGCCGAGCGCCTGTCGGCCCAGCGGCCGGAGCACCTGGCGCCGTTACAAATATGCGTGCAGGTCAACATCGACGGCGGCGCCACCAAGTCCGGCGTGGCGCCCGCCGACACGCTGGAATTGGTGCGCGCTGTCGCGAAACTGCCACGGCTGGTGGTGCGCGGGATCATGAGCATCCCGGACCATGCTCCTGAATTCGAAGCGCAGCGCGCCCTTCATGCGGGCGCCAAGGCGCTTTTTGACCAGATAGCGGCGCTGCAGGAACCCAGACTCGAACACTTCGACACCCTGTCCCTGGGCATGACCGCCGACCTGGAAGCCGCCATCCACGCCGGCAGCACGATGGTGCGCGTGGGCACCGGCATTTTCGGCGGGCGGACTTACCCCACCGCCTGAAGCGCGAGAGGGTCGATCAGCCTGGCAACTGGAACCGCGCCACGCAGTCCAGCGCCGCGGTCACATCCGCCTCGCTCACGTCCAGGTGCGCCACCCAGCGCAGGCGCGTGGCGACGCCGTACAGGCTGCTCGTCACGCGCACGCCGTGCTCCGCCAGCCAGGCCGTGAACGCCGGGGCCACATCCGCATGCAGGTCGGTGAACAGGATGTTGGTCTGCCAGGGGTGGACCGTGATCTTGCCCTGCAGCACCGGATGGCTCTGGTTGAGATCGCTCAGCCCCTGGGCCAGCCGCGCCAGGTTCGCGTGGTCGTCGGCCAGGCGGCGCACGTGGTGCTCCAGCGCGTAGTGGCCCGCGGCGGCCAGCACGCCGGCCTGGCGCATGCCGCCGCCCAGGATCTTGCGGGTGCGGCGGGCCTGGCGGATGAAGTCGCGCGAGCCCAGCACCAGCGAGCCGACCGGCGCCCCCAGCCCCTTGCTCAGGCACAGCGATGCCGAATCGAAATGGCTGCACAGCGCACGCGCCTCGTCGTACACATCGCTGCCGTGGCGCGCCGCATTGGCCGTGGCGGCGTTGAACAGGCGCGCGCCGTCCAGGTGCATGGCCAGCCCCCGGCTGCGCGCCAGCTGGGCCACCTCGGCGATGTAGGCGGGCGGCAGCACCTGGCCGCCGGTCGTGTTCTCCAGCACCACGAGGCGGGTGCGCGCGAAGTGCGGGTCGTCCGGCTTGATGGCGGCGGCGATGTCGGCAATGCGCAAGGTGCCGTCAGGCTGCGTCTCCACCGGCTGCGGCTGGATGGAGCCCAGCACCGCCATGCCGCCGGCCTCCCAGCGGTAGGTGTGCCAGCTCTGGCCCACGATGGCCTCGTCGCCGCGCTGGCAGTGGCCCCACAGGGCGATCAGGTTGGTCTGCGTGCCCGAGGGGGCGAACAGCGCGGCCTCGAAGCCCAGCAACTGCGCCGCATGCTCCTGCAGCGCGTTCACCGAAGGGTCGTCGGCAAACACATCGTCGCCCAGCGGGGCCTTGAACATGGCCTCGCGCATGGCGGGCGTGGGCTGGGTGACGGTGTCGCTGCGAAAGTCGGGCATGGGCGCGGTCCTTGTGGGTCGGGTCGATGAATGCAAAGACCGGCCATGGTAGCGGCGGCCTGTGGCGGCTGCCGCTGTGGGGTCTACCGCGCGCAGATGTGCCGTGCAGTCAAGGCCGGGTCATCTTGCAGTCCGTGCCTTGCGCCAGCTCATTGCCGGTGTAGGCCGCATCGGTGCGGAAGCCGTAGTTCGTGCCCTCCCATCCGACCTTGACGGTCTTGCCATCCACTGGCGCGATGGTGTTGACCACCTGCGGCAGCAGCAGCTGGTGGTCCTCTGCGCGCATGCGCACCGGGCCCACCACGGAGTCGAGCGTCAGGTCTTCCAGGGCGCGCGCCACCTTCACCGCGTCGGTGGACTGCGCCTTCTGGATCGCGGCGGCCAGAAAGCGCGGCGTCATCTCGATGCGCGGCGCAAGGAAGTCCTTGCCCGTCTTGGCCTTGTAGGCCTTGGCAAGGCCATCCACCTTGGGGGTGTCGGCCTGGCCCGGGTGCCATTCGGCCACCCAGGTCAGCTGGCCTTGCTTGGCCTGCGATACGGCCAGCACCGTCCCGGGAATGGAGCCCGCGCTGTGGTTGAAGTAGCGCAGGTTGTAGCCCGCATCACCCGCGGCTTTCAGCAGCAGCGTCATGTCCTGCCCCCAGTTGCCGGTGATGATGGAGTCGGCGTCGGTGCTCTTGACCTTGGCGAGGTAGGGCGCAAAGTCCTTCACGCGGCCGATGGGGTGCAGCGCCTCGCCCACGAACTGCACGTCGGGCCGCGCCAGGCCCACCATCTCGCGGCCGTAGTGCGCCCACTGCTTGCCGTGCGCGTAGTCCTGGTTCAGCAGGTACACCTTCTTGATGTCCGGCTGCTTCTTGATGTAGTTGGCAATCGCCTTCATCTTCATGGCGGTGTTCGCCTCGAACTGGAAGTGCCAGAAGTTGCATGCCTTGCCCGTCAGCTCCGGGTCGATGGAGGAGTGGTTCAGCACCAGGATCTCCTTGCCCGGGTTGCGCTGGTTGTGGCGCGCCGCAGCCTGCACCAGCGCGGTGACCACCGACGAGCCCGAGCCGCC
Organism: Acidovorax sp. Leaf191; assembly: GCF_001424425.1. Lineage (GTDB taxonomy): Bacteria > Pseudomonadota > Gammaproteobacteria > Burkholderiales > Burkholderiaceae_C > Acidovorax. The sequence goes on along the minus strand of NZ_LMPT01000005.1, from coordinate 205,500 downwards.
TGTCACGATGGCCTTGGCCCCCTGGTCGATGGCGGCCTGCAGCGCGCTCTGGCTCTCCTGCGCAGACAGCTTGCTGTCGAACTGCAGCAATTGCAGCTTCACGCCCTTGAGCACGCCGCCCTTGGCGTTGATGTCCTCGATGGCGTACTGCGTGTGCGTGAGCATCAGCTCGCCCACGTTGGCGAACGGTCCCGACAGCGGGTCGATGTAGGCGACCTTGAAGGTCTCCTGCGCGCTGGCGGCCGTGCCGATCAGCAGGGCTGCGGCAGCGGCCAGCGGGGTGGTGAGGAAGGCGGTTTTCATGGCGTCGTTGTCTCCTGTTGTTATGAAGCTGTCGTCTGCAGGGCCCTGCGCCGCGGGGCCGTGGGCTGCTATGCCTTGTCCCGCTTGCGGCTGCGCCGCAGCCCCAGCACGCGCCAGGCCAGTTGGGCCAGCTCGTGTGCCACCTCGTCCTGCGACAGGCGGCCGTCGGGCCGGTACCAGTTATAGAGAAAGCCGGGCAGGCTGCACGCGGCCAGCGCGGTGATCTTGGTGTCGTTGAACTCGAACATGCCGTCGTCGCGGCCCTGTTCGAGCAGCGCGCACAACTGGTCGTAGAAGTGGTTCGCCAGATCCTTTTGCGCCGCCAGGTACTCGGGCCGGTAGACCTGCGGCTCGCGGTACGGGAAGAACGCCGACGGGTGGTGCGCCAGCGTCGCGCGAATCAGCCGCTCGATGCCTTCGGTCACCTTCACATGGGCAGGGCGGTCGTCGCCTGCGGCAAAGTCCATCGCCGTGAAGCACGCCACCGCGGGCGCCCACGACAGCGTCTCGAAGATCTCCTGCTTGTTGCGGAAGTAGTAGTACACAAAGGGCTTGGTCACGCCCAGCCGCTGCACGATCTGCTCGATGGTCGTGTTGGCGTAGCCCTGCGCATCGAACAGCGCCTCGGCCGCGCGTAGGATGCGTTCGCGCTTCTCGTCCGAGCCGGCCGTGGCGGCCTTTTGCCGGCCGGTGGCCTGCACGGGGGGCTGCTGTTTCATGGCTGTCCTTTGTGCGACGGTTGACTTATACCCATGGGTAGCATTGTTCTACCGAGCGGTATATATTGGCAAGACGCTGGCGGGTGCGGGCACTCAGCGAAAACCCTGAGCAGCCGCCAGGAACCAGCGATGCCAGACACCTCGGAGACAACGCCATGCCCTCTGCCGCACCGCAGCTGCCGCTGCACGAACACCTGCGCCGCCACGCGCGCGACACGCCCGACCGCGTGGCCTACCTCTGGTACGGCCGGCCCCTCACCTGGGCAGAGATCGACGCGGCCAGCGACGCATTCGCGGCGCGGCTGCAGGCACTCGGCGTGGCCAAGGGCGAGCCCGTGGCGCTGTTCATGAACAACTGCCCGCAGTACGTGATGGCGCACTACGGCATCCAGAAGATCGGTGCCATCGTATGCCCCTGCGGGCCGCTGAACAAGGAGCACGAGCTCGAATACCAGCTCACCGACCTGCAGGCGCGCGTGGTGGTGGCGGCCGACGTGCTGCTGCCCGTGGTGGACAAGGTGCGCGCGAAGACCGCGCTCGCGCACGTGTTCGTGGTGCGCTACGCCGAACTGCTGCCGGCCGGCGAACCCAGCATCGACATCCCCGCCGAGCTGCTGGCCCTGCGCGCCGCCATGGCCCCCGTGCCGCCGGGCTGTGAAGACTTCCTGGCCGCCACGCGCACCGGCGCGCGGCCCGCGCCGGTGGCCTTGTCGATGGACGACGTCTCGCTGATGACCTACACCTCGGGCACCACCGGCCTGCCGAAGGGCGCGATGCTGAGCTACGGCAACGCCACGTTCAAGACGGCGGCCTCCGCCGACTGCAACGGCATGACGCCGCACGAGACGCTGCTGGCCGTGGCACCGCTGTACCACATCGCCGGCATGGTGATGGGGGTGAACCTGCCGGTCTACACCGGCGCCACCGCGGTGCTGCTGTACCGCTTCGACCCGCTGGGCGTGGCCCAGGCGCTGGAGCGCCACCGCGTCACCTGGTGGTACAGCATCGCGCCCATGAACGGCGCGCTCATGCAAGTGCCGGGCGCGCGCGGCATGGACTGGAGCGCGCTGCGCCGCAACCCGGTCACGAGCTTCGGCATCACCTTCACCGAGGCGCTGGCCCAGCAATGGCAGCAGTTCGCGCCGAACTGCATCTCGCACGAGGCGGCTTACGGGCTGTCCGAAACCCACACGGTGGACACCGCCATGCCGGTGGACGCCATCCGCTGGGGCACGCAGGGCAAGCCCGTGCCGGGCAACACCCTGCGCATCGTCGACCCCGACACCGGCGCGCCGCTGCCCACCGGCGAGGTGGGCGAGATCACCATCCACGGCCCCGGCAACTTCCAGGGCTACTGGAACAAGCCCGAGGCCACGGCCAAGACGCTGCGGGACGGCTGGGTCTACACCGGCGACATGGGCAAGATCGATGCGGACGGCTACCTCACCTTCATCGGCCGTTTCAAGGAGATGATCAAGGTGTCGGGCTACAGCGTGTTCCCCGAAGAGGTCGAGACCTTGCTCATCAAGCACCCTGCCGTGGCACAGGCCGCGGTTATTGGCGTGCCCGATGCAGAAAAGGGTGAGGTGGTGCGCGCCTTCATCGTCAAGAAGCCCGGCCAGGATGTGGACGCCGCCGGCCTAGTGGCCTGGTGCCGCGAGAACATGGCGCCCTACAAAGCCCCGCGCGAGGTGCGTTTCATCGACGCACTGCCCGCCACGGGCGCTGGCAAAGTGCTGCGCCGCCTGCTTCGGGATGCATGAAACACCCCCTGAGTCGCCTGCGGCGCCTTCCCCCTCTCTCTACGCGCTTCGCGCTAGGGAGGGGGACGCTCCCAGCGCGGCGGGGCGGCCCTTGCGCGGGAGCCCTGGTGTGGGCCCCGGCAGTTGCAAGCGCTGCGAGGCGAGCGCAGTTCCATGAGTCCATCAACCAGAAAAAATGGCCGCCAGCGCTTATCAGTAAAGCGCTAAAAGCTATAAAAAAAGAATCAAAACCATGACCTTGCCCTTCTTCGCCAAAGTCCTGATCGCCAACCGGGGAGAGATCGCACTGCGCACTGTGCGCGCCCTGCACGACCTGGGCATCGCCAGCGTAGCCGTGTATGCCGACGACGACGCCGCCAGCCCCCACGTCCACGCGGCCACCACGGCCGTGGCGTTGGGGTCGACCGGCCCGGCGGCCTACCTGGACGGTGCGCGCCTCATCGCCATTGCCAAGGCCCAGGGCTGCGATGCCGTGCATCCGGGCTATGGATTCCTGAGCGAGCGCGCCGACTTCGCCCGTGCGTGCGCCGACGCCGGGCTGCGCTTCATCGGCCCCACGCCCGCGCAGCTGGCGCTGTTCGGCGACAAGGCGCAGGCCCGTGCGCTGGCGCAGCAGCAGGGCGTATCCCTCATGCCCGGCACGCAGGCGGCGGTGGCGCTGGGCGAGGCGCAGGCCTTCTTCGCGCAGCACGCCACGGCAGGCATCGTCATCAAGGCCATCGGCGGCGGCGGCGGGCGCGGCATGCGCGCGGTGGCGTCGGCCGATGACCTGCCCGCCGCCTACGCGCGCTGCCGCAGCGAGGCGCAGGCCGCCTTTGGGGTGGACGGCGTGTACGTGGAGCGCCTGATGGTCAACGCCCGCCACATCGAAGTGCAGGTGCTGGGCGACGGGCGCGAGGTGATCGCGCTGGGCGAGCGCGAGTGCACGCTGCAGCGGCGCTTTCAGAAGGTGGTGGAGATCGCGCCCAGCCCTTCGCTGCCCGCAGCGCTGCGCGAGCGCATCACCACCGCTGCCTTGTCGATGGCGCGGGCCGTGGCCTACGAAGGCCTGGGCACCTTCGAGTTCCTGGTGGACTTGGCGTCCCGCGAACTGCCTTTCGTGTTCATCGAATGCAACCCGCGCCTGCAGGTGGAGCACACCGTCACCGAAGAGGTCACCGGCGTGGACCTGGTGCAGGCCCAGATCGCGCTGGCGGCGGGCCGCACGCTGCAGGACATTGGCCTGAACCCCGCCGCGCCGCCGCCTGTCCAGGGTTTTGCGGTGCAGTGGCGCATCAACGCCGAGACGCTGGATGCGCAGGGCGGCGCCACGCCCGGCAGCGGCACGCTGGTCCGCTTCGACCTGCCCACGGGCCCCGGCGTGCGCGTGGACACGCACGGCGCAGCGGGCGACGCGCCCTCACCGCACTACGACACGCTGCTGGCCAAGCTCATCGTGCACACGCGCAGCCCGCGCTTTGCCGATGCACTGCGCCGCTCGCAGCGCGCGCTGGCCGAGTGCCGCATCGAGGGCGTGGCCACCAACCTGGCGCTGCTGCAGGCGCTGGCCGCGCGGCCCGAGATGGAGAGCCAGCAGGTGCACACGCGCTGGCTCGAATCGGTGCTGCCTGCATTGCTGGATGCTACTAAAAACATAGCTGTTGGCGCTCGTCTAACAAGCGGTAGCGGCCTGAAAGACACTCAAAACACTGCGTCCGCTCTCGCACCCACGCTCGCACCGCCAGGCGCGGTGCTGGCTCCCATGCCTGCACGCTTGGTGCAGCTCAGCGTGGCCCAGGGCGACGTGGTCGCCGCAGGTGCCGAGCTGGCCGTGCTCGAGGCCATGAAGATGGAGCACGTGCTGCTGGCCCCGCATGCAGGCCGCGTGGGTGCGCTGCTGGCCGTGGCGGGCGGCTACCTGGTGCAGGGGCAGCCGCTGCTGGTGCTGGAGGCCGCCGCAGATGCGGCGGCTGTGCAAGCGCCGGGCAGCGCCGCGCTCGACCCCGACCACATCCGCGCCGACCTGCAGCGCGTGATCGACCGCCATGCCTTCACGCTCGACGCCGCGCGCCCCGAGGCGATGGACAAGCGCCACGCCCAAGGCGGCCGCTCCGCGCGCGAGAACATCGCCGACCTGTGCGACGACGGCAGCTTCATCGAATACGGGGCGCTGGCCATCGCCGCGCAGACGCGCCGCCGCAGCCTTGAGGATCTGATCGCCAACACGCCGGCCGACGGCATGGTCACCGGCATCGGCGGCATCAACGGCGCACTCTTCGGGCCCGAGAAATCCCGCGCCGTCGTCATGTCGTACGACGCCACCGTGCTGGCCGGCACCCAGGGTGCGCGCAACCACGCCAAGACCGACCGCATGCTGGGCATCGCCCTCGCGCAGAAGCTCCCGGTGGTGCTGTGGGCCGAAGGCGGCGGTGGACGCCCGGGCGATACCGACATGCCCATCGTGGCAGGCCTGCACGTGCACACGTTCGCCAGCTACGCCGCGCTGTCGGGCCAGGTGCCGGTGATCGGCATCGCGGCGGGGCGCTGCTTTGCCGGCAACGCGGCGCTGCTGGGCTGCAGCGACGTGATCATCGCCACGCGCGGCAGCAACATCGGCATGGGCGGCCCGGCCATGATCGAAGGCGGCGGCCTGGGCGTCTTCAAGCCCGAGCAGATCGGCCCGAGCCGCGTGCAGCATGCCAATGGCGTGATCGACGTGCTGGTGGATGACGAGGCCGGGGCGGTGCAGGCCGCGCGCCACTACCTGTCGTTCTTCCAGGGCCGCACACCGCAATGGTCCGCGCCCGACCAGCACCTGCTGCGCGCCGTGGTGCCCGAGAACCGCCTGCGCGTGTACGACACCCGCACGGCGATGGCGGGCCTGGTGGACGAGGGCAGCCTGCTGCCGCTGCGCACCGGCTTCGGCGCCGGCATCCACACCGCGCTGGCGCGCATCGAAGGCCGCCCCGTGGGCCTTCTGGCCAACAACCCGCTGCACCTGGGCGGCGCCATCGACGCCGATGCGGCCGACAAAGGCGCGCGCTTCATGCAGCTGTGCAACGCGCATGGTCTGCCTATCGTGAGCCTGGTGGACACGCCCGGCTTCATGGTCGGCCCCGAGGTCGAAGCCACGGCCCAGGTGCGCCACGTGAGCCGCCTGTTCGTCACCGCCGCCAGCCTGCGCGTGCCCACCTTCAGCGTGGTGCTGCGCAAGGGCTACGGCCTGGGCGCGATGGGGATGACGGCCGGGGGCTTCCATGCGCCCGTGTTCACGGTGGCCTGGCCCACGGGCGAGTTCGGCGCCATGGGCCTGGAAGGCGCGGTGCGCCTGGGCTTTCGCAAGGAGCTGGAGGCCCTGCCCGAAGGCCCCGAGCGCGACGCGCTGTTCGCCAAGCTCCTGGCCAGGTCGTACGCCAACGGCGAGGCGCTGCACATGGCCGCCACGCTGGAGATCGATGCGGTGATCGACCCGGCCGACACCCGGGCGTGGCTCGCGCGCGGGCTGGCGTCGGCGCAGGTGGGGCCGCTGGGGCACCGGTTCGTCGATACCTGGTGAGCCGGCGCCGGCGCCGGCGCTGGCGTTGGTCTAACGCTGCATCAGCGCCAGCTTTCCCCCCAGTGCCACGAACGCCGCTGCAAAGCCGCGCCGCAGCCACATCAGCACGCTCGGGCGCTCCAGGACCTGGTTGCGAAACCGTGCCGCAAAGACGCCGTAGGCCAGGAACACCACGAACGTCATCGCCATGAACACCAGCGACAACTGCGCCATGCGTGCCGCGGGCTGCGCTTCGCCCGGCGCGATGAACTGCGGCAGGAACGTGAGGAAGAACAGCGACAGCTTGGGATTGAGGAGGTTGACCAGCATGGCTTCTGCGATGCGCGCGCCGGTCGAGCGTGCGGGCGCGTCGGTGCGCACCTGCAGGGCAGCGGGCGAGCGCCAGGTGGCCCAGCCCATGTACAGCAGGTACGCCACGCCCACGTAGCGCAGAACGTCGAAGGCGGTGGCGCTGGCATGGAGCAGCGCGGCCAGCCCGGTGACGGCCGCCAACAGGTGCGGCACGATGCCCAGCGTGCAGCCCACGGCAGTGACGGCGGCCGCCCGTGCGCCGCCCGAGAGCCCGGCCGCCACGGTCAGCAGTGCGCCCGGCCCCGGCGATACGACGACGATGAGTGAGGTGATGAGGAATTCGATGCCCATGGCGCTGAAGCCGCGTCGCAGCGGCATGAGGTGGAGATGGCCGCAGCATCGACCCACCACCGGCCTGCCGTCTTGAACAAAATTGCAGGCGAGCTCTTGCCCCGCCATCAGCCGTGGGCGCGCAGGTAGGCGTGCGGTGTGGCGCCGAAGCTGCGCGCGAACAGGCGTGTCAGGTGGCTCTGGTCGGCAAAGCCGCTGGCGGCGGCGACTTCGGCCAGCGGCATCCGCGCCGCCATCAGTCGCCGCGCGTGGTGCAGCCTGCGCTGCACCAGGTAGGCATGCGGGGTCAGGCCCGTCGCCTGCGCGAACTGGCGCACCAGCTGGTATCGGCTCAAGCCGGCTTCGTGGGCCAGTTGCGCCAGGCTCCAGGCGGTCGTGGGGTCGTCGTCCATCATGGCGCGGGCGGTTGCAATGCGCGCAGCGGCATGCCGGCCGGGGCCCGGCAAGCGCAGCAGGCACGCCAGGATCTGCAACAGGCATTCCTCCACCCGCAGCGGTGCGGCCGCGTGGGCCGGGTGCGCAGTGGCCGCGGTGAACAGCGCGTGGACCTGCGCCGCGAGCCGTGCGTCGCGCAGGTTGGGCGCATGGAACTCGAAGCTGGCGCCGGGCAGGCCCGGGCGCACCTCGGCCGCCAGGTCCGCCACCAAGGCCGGTTCCAGGTACAGCATGCGCCATGCGCGACCGCCGTCGCCCAGCGGCTTGCCATCGTGGACCTCGCCGGGATTGACCGTGATGGTGTCGCCCGGAAGCGACTCCACCGTGCCCCGGCCGCTGAAGGATTTCTGCGCGCCCCGGTCGATCACGCCCAGGCCGAACTGCAGGTGCATGTGCCTGCCGAACGCGAACTGCGAATCGGCCCGCATCGCATCGATGCCGGGCACGGTGGTGGGCAGGAACTGGAAGGGTTTGGACGGCATGGCGCACGGGCTCCGGGTGGCGCGGGGCCATGATAAGCTGGCCCGATCACCTTGTTTCATGCCCCCAGTTTCACACGTGGAGACTCCCCATGCCCGGCCTTTTGCCCGATATCGACCCCGATGGTTTGCTTGAGTTTTCGGTGGTCTACACCGACCGCGCGCTCAACCACATGTCCAAGCGCTTCACCGGCGTGGTGCAGGACATTCTGGGCACGCTGAAAGAGGTCTACCACGCCCACACGGCCGTGCTGGTGCCCGGCAGCGGCACCTTCGGCATGGAGGCCGTGGCCCGCCAGTTCGCCAACCGCGAGAAAGTGCTCATCGTGCGCAACGGCTGGTTCAGCTACCGCTGGACGCAGATCTTCGACGCCGACCAGGGCCTGGGCGGCGGCTCGGTGGTGTGCAAGGCACGCCCCCAGGGCAGCGGCCCGCAGGCCCCCTGGGCGCCATGCCCGGCCGACGAAGTCGCAGCCACCATCCGCGCCGAAAAACCCAAGGTGGTGTTCGCCCCCCATGTGGAGACGGCCAGCGGCATCATCCTGTCCGACGACTACCTCCGCACCGTGACGGCTGCGGCCCACGAGGTGGGCGCGCTGTTCGTGCTGGACTGCGTGGCCTCGGGCGCCATGTGGGTGGACATGCAGGCCACGGGTGTGGACGTGCTCATCAGCGCGCCGCAAAAGGGCTGGAGCGGCTCGCCCTGCTGCGCCATGGTGATGCTGGGTGAACGCGCGCGCCAGGCCATCGACGGCACCACGAGCAGCAGCTTTTCGTGCGACCTCAAGAAGTGGATGCAGATCGCCGAAGGCTATGAAAAGGGCCAGCACGCGTACCACACCACCATGCCCACCGACGCCCTGGTGCGCCTGGCCGAGGTGATGGCCGAGACGCGCGCCTACGGCTTCGCCAAGGTGCGCGACGAGCAGATCGAGCTGGGCGCCAAGGTGCGCGCGCTGCTCGAGTCGCGCGGCTTCCCCAGCGTGGCGGCCGAAGGCTTCAAGGCGCCCGGCGTGGTCGTGAGCTACACCACCGACCCCGGCATCCAGAACGGCAAGAAGTTCATGGAAGTGGGCCTGCAGACCGCTGCCGGCGTGCCGCTGCAGTGCGACGAAGGCCCGGACTTCAAGACCTTCCGCGTCGGCCTGTTTGGCCTTGAGAAGTGGCACAACGTGGACCGCACCGTGGGCCACTTGTCGAAGGCGCTGGACCAGATTGCAGCCGCGCCCTGACCTGCGTTGTGGCGTGGCGCAGGGCGTCGTTGCGCCCGCGCGCGCCCTGTTGGCATGAACAGCAGTCCGACACCCCCTTCTTCAGACACCATTGAAGACCCGGCGCGCGCCCTGCGGCGCGCCAAGCGGCAGGCCTTGGGCCTGTTGCTGCTGGTCACCGCCGTGTTCGTGGCGACCAGCGTGGTCGAGCGCGGCCTGTGGCTCAACGGCGCGAAGGCCATGGCCGAGGCTGCCATGGTGGGCGCGCTGGCCGACTGGTTCGCGGTGGTGGCCCTGTTCCGCCGCCCGCTGGGCCTGCCCATTCCGCACACTGCGGTCATCGCGCGCAACCAGGCGCGCATCGGCCGCAACCTGGCCACGTTCGTGCGCGACAAGTTCCTCGATGTGCCCTCGCTGGTCGCGCTGATCCGCCGGCACGACCCCGCCGAGCGGCTGGCGCAGTGGCTCACGGCGCCCGGCAACGCCGCGCTGCTGGGGCACCAGGCCACGCGCCTGGCGTCGGCCGCGCTGGAGACGGTGCAGGACGCGCAGGTGGAGCGCTTCATTCAGAAGGCAGCGCGCGCGTTGATCGGGCAGGTGGACATGTCGCGCGCGCTGGCGGCGGTGCTCGACACCCTCACGCACAACGGCCGCCACCAGGCGCTGCTGGACGACGTGCTGGAGAAACTCATCGAGCTGCTGCACAACGAGCAGACCCGCGCCTGGGTGGCGCAGACCATCGTGCTGTGGCTCAAGAAGGACCACCGGCGCACTGAAAAGCTTTTGCCCAGCGACTGGCTGGGCGACAAGGGCTCGGCCCTGCTGGCCCGCGCGCTGGAGAGCGTGATGGCCGACGTCGCCGACAACCCGCAGCATGCCCTGCGCGCGCAGTTCGATGCGGCCGTGCAGCGTTTTATCGAGCGCCTGCGCAGCGACCCCGACTGGGTGCGCAAGGGCGAGGAGATCCGCACCTATCTGCAGACCGACGCGACCGTGGCGGGTTATGTGCAGACCCTGTGGCAGGACCTGCGCGGCGCCCTGCGGCGCGACCTGGCCGATGCCGATTCGGTCGTGGCGCGGCAGGTGCGCAACCTCGGCCAGTGGCTGGGCCAGTCGCTCGCGGGCGATGCCGCGCTGCGGCAGTCGCTGAACGACCGGCTGGAGCACTGGGTGCAGGGCCTGGCGCCCGATGTGTCGCAGTTCGTGGCGCAGCATATCGAGGACACGGTGCGGCGGTGGGATACCGAAGAGATGACGCAGCTGATTGAGCTGAACATTGGCAAGGATCTGCAGTACATCCGGATCAACGGTACGGTGGTGGGTGGGTTGATCGGGCTGGTGCTGTTTGCGGTGTCGCACGTGGGGGAGATTTGGCGGGCGGCGGTGGGTGGCTGAGTTGGGGCCCTGTCCGTTCGGGCTGAGACTGTCGAAGCCTTTGCCCATCGCAACCCGAGCCGTTCGGGTTGAGCCTGTCGAAACCTGTGCTTGTCACTATCACTATCCGTTCGGGTTGAGCTTGTCGAAACCAGGGCTCACTCGCTGATCTGGACGGTGTGCCTGTGTGGAGGTCGGAGGCCGGGAGTTCGCCCCGGCGGGCGAGGTACTTGTTCTTTGCTTCGCCAAAGAAAAGTACCCAAAAGAAAGGCGACCCCCAGTCTGCGACCCCTNGGCCGGGAGTTCGCCCCGGCGGGCGAGGTACTTGTTCTTTGCTTCGCCAAAGAAAAGTACCCAAAAGAAAGGCGACCCCCAGTCTGCGACCCCTTCGCGGTGCGAAGGGGCAAACCTGCGTCGGGGCGGTTGCGGGGTGCGCCGTGGAACTCACTGCGCGCCGTTGGCGCTCCGTTCAGACAGCCACGGCGAGTCAGTTGACGAGGCATGGGCGCTCCGACGCCCATGCTCACCCCGCAACCGCCCCGCCGCAGGCGCAGCCAGCAGGGGGTGGACAGCCGAACATCCGAACAGCCACACGGGCCGTCGCGTTGCTCGGCCGCGCCCTGGCTACCTCAACTAGCGTGCCGCCTCATCCGCCGCCATGTTGGCTGCGTGTTCTTCCTGCAGGTGCTGCGCAATCTGCGCCCAGGCCAGCTTGGCGTCGGCGTCTTGGGCCCAGGCATAACAACTGGCGATGTGCATGGCCGTCACCGCATGGTGTGGGTCGAGCGCAAAGGCCACCTCGCACTGCAGCGCCGCTTGCCGCCACATCGCGGTCGCATCTTCAGATCCTTCTTTTTGCAGTGCATGGGCTTCTGCTATCCACGCCTGACCGAGCCGGAACGCCGCCGCGTGCAGCCCGGGATCGGCGTCGTGCGCGCGTTGGAACAGCACCCCCGCCTGCCGCCACAGCGCGCGTGCTGCTGCGAAGTCTTGCGTGGCTACGGCCTGCGCCTGGCCGACTAGGGCGTTGCCGGATTGGAGGAGGGTGATTGCAGAGTCGCTGGGCATGGGTTTAAGAGGAGGGGCGATACGGCTGCGGATTGTCCGGGGTTTTTCTTGGGTGCACTCGGCCAGAAGCGGGTACCCAGTGAAAGAGACTGTGATCCGTCAACGTTGGTGCAAATTGGTCTGTACGTAAAGACTCTACACAGTTGCGAAATGCACTGTGGCTTGGTCGGACCCTATCTCAGCATTCGAACAGTGAATGATGCTAAATCGATTGCAGCTACTGTGATTGCAACTGGACCCCAAACAACTAGGAAAGCGAAGAGATTCTTTTGTTTGCGAAGTAGAAGACCTGCAGCAACTGCTTGAACAGCAAAAAAACCGACAGCTATCCGAGCTAGGGAGTGCCTCGATTCCTCTGTCCCCATTCCAGTAAAAAGCAGGAGTGCAAGCGTGGCGCAGCCAATGAGTGGCAAGCCAATAACCACAGACGCGATAGCTGGCAATCGTTTCATATGGTCAGGTCAAGTATCGGGATGTGCCGGAACAGGCATCGGTAGATACTAACGGCGGCCACCCATCAAAACCGCGGCAAATCCGGATGCTTGAGCTGCCCCCCGCGCACCAGCATCTTCCCGTACTCCGCACACCGGTTCAGCGTAGGAATCACCTTCCCCGGATTCAACAATCCCGCCGGGTCGAACGCGTGCTTGAGCCCGAACATCTGCGCGTTCTCTTCGGCTGTGAACTGCACGCACATGCTGTTGAGCTTTTCCACGCCCACGCCGTGCTCGCCCGTCACCGTGCCGCCCATGGCCACGCTGGTCTCCAGGATGTCTGCGCCGAACAGTTCGCAGCGGTGCAGCTGGTCGGCGTCGTTCGCGTCGAACAGAATCAGCGGATGCAGGTTGCCGTCGCCTGCGTGGAACACGTTGGCGCAGCGCAGCTGGTATTTCTTTTCCATGGCCTGGATGGCCAGCAGGATGTCCGCCAGGCGTTTCCTCGGGATGGTCGAGTCCATGCACATGTAGTCGGGGCTGATGCGCCCGCTGGCAGGGAAGGCGTTCTTGCGGCCGCTCCAAAAGCGCAGGCGTTCAGCTTCGTCGTTGCTGACCGAGATGGCAGTGGCGCCAGCCGCGCGCAGCACGTCGCTCATGCGGCCGATTTCTTCTTCCACTTCTTCGGGCGTGCCGTCGCTCTCGCACAGCAGGATGGCTTCGGCCGTGAGGTCGTAGCCGGCTTTGACGAAGTCTTCCACGGCGGCGGTCATGGGCTTGTCCATCATCTCCAGGCCCGCGGGGATGATGCCGGCCGCGATGACCGCGGCCACGGCGTCGCCGGCTTTGCGCACGTCGTCGAAGCTGGCCATGATGCAGCGCGCCAGCTGGGGCTTGGGGATGAGTTTGACCGTCACTTCGGTGATGACGGCGAGCATGCCTTCGCTGCCGACCACGCCGGCCAGCAGGTCGTAGCCGGGGGTGTCCAGCGCCTGGCTGCCGAACTCCACGGGCTCGCCGTCCACGGTGAAGCCCTTCACGGCCAGCACGTTGTGCACCGTGAGGCCGTATTTCAGGCAGTGCACGCCGCCGGAATTTTCGGCCACGTTGCCGCCGATGGTGCAGGCGATCTGGCTGCTGGGGTCGGGGGCGTAGTACAGGCTGTACGGTGCGGCGGCTTCGCTGATGGCCAGGTTGCGCACGCCGCTCTGCACGCGCGCTGTGCGGCTGACCGGGTCCACGTCGAGGATGCGGTTGAACTTGGCCAGCGACAGCGTGACGCCCATCGCATGCGGCATGGCGCCGCCCGACAGGCCCGTGCCCGCGCCGCGCGCCACCACGGGCACCTGCAGGTGGTGGCAGGCCTGGAGCACGGCCTGCACCTGGTCGTACGTTTCGGGCAGGCACACCACCAGCGGGCGCTGGCGGTAGGCGGTCAGGCCGTCGCATTCATACGGCGTGGTGTCTTCGGCATTCCACAGCAGGGCGTGGGCGGGCACAACGCGGCCCAGGGCCTGCACGACCTCGGCCTGGCGCGCGGCGCGCTCGGACGGTGTGGACCCGGCCGGTGCGTGGGCGGCTGCAGGGGATGTGGGGGTGGCGGCGGGAGTCTGCATGCCGCCACTGTAGGGGATGGCGGCAGGCGCGGGCGTGAGATTTTTGCAGAGCGGCCGTGAAAATCCTGGCGGGGCCGCGGGCTGTGCGGCTTGGCTACGGGCCACCGGTCGCGGCGACCTCTGCAGTTTTCACTACCGACTTGCCACTCACGGGGCCGTATGCGAGTCGCTCACTACTCGCTAACCGCTACCCGCTACCCGCTCGCCATCCAAGCACTGCCCAAGCACTATCAAAGCACTATCAAAGCACTATCAAAGCACTATCAAAGCACTATCAAAGCACTATCAAAGCACTACCCACCGCTGGGCGCCAGCAATGCCGTGTACCGCAGCTCCTGCAGGGTGGTGCCCGCTACCGTGATGCTTTTGACCCCATCCGCATCGGGCGCAAAGCCCTGCCGCGCGTAGAACCGGATGGCAGGCGCGTTGGCCGCTAGCACCCACAGGCTTGCCTCTGCCTTGCCACGGGCCAACAGGTGCTCGCGGGCGTGCTGCCACAGGGCGTGCCCCGTACCGCGGGCCCAACGCGCAGGGTCGACATAGATGGCCCAGACTTCGCCCCGCGTGGCGGGCGCTCCGGGGTCTCGGCAGTCGCCCAGGGCGATCCAGCCGGTCACCGCGCCGTCGCTGTCGTCCTGCGCCAGCAGCACCTCGGGTGCGCCCTGGGCAATCGCTTGGGCCCAGTAGCCTTCGCGTTGGGCCGCGGACATGGCGGCCAGGTAGGCGGCGTCGATGATGCCGGCGTACGCCGCCTGCCAGGCCGCAACGTGGATGCGCGCGATGGCGTTGGCGTCGGCGGGCTGTGCAGGGCGGATGGTGAGATTCATGTCGGCAGGTGGTGGATGGATGCGACGGTGATGGTGATGCTGCGTTGGCGCGGTGTTGCAGTGGTGCGTGGGTGAGCCGATGGCGCCATGAAGTAGCGCCGCAGCGAGCCATGCGCCGCGCCGCTGCCGCTCACGCCATCGTCTTGCGCAGCCAGTCGGCAAAGGCCGCGCATTCCCAGCGGTCCATGGTGCCGGTGCGCCAGCACAGGTAGTGCGCGTGCGGGCTGGCGGTGTCGGCGTCGAACAGGCGCACCAGCGTGCCGTTCTCCAGCCACGGCGCACCGAGCTTCAGCCGCACCAGGGCCACGCCCATGCCGGCGGATGCGGCGTCGCACATCAGGCCGATGTCGTTGAACTGCGAGCCTTCGCTGGGCTCGGCCCAGTCCAGGGCGGTGGCGGCGAACCAGGTGCGCCACGGCTCGAGCGGGCTGCGCAGCAGGGGCACGCCCTCCAGGTCCTCGGGCTTGTCGAAAGGCCCGTGCTCGCGCACGAAGGCGGGCGAGGCCAGGGGCGTGACCACGTCGCGGGCCAGCTCCACATGCTCCACGTCGGCATAGTGGCCGGGGCCGAAGCGCACCATCAGGTCGGCGTCTTCGGCCACCACGTCGAGCAGCGGAATGGACACCTGCAGCGCCAGGTCGATCTCGGGGTAAGCCTCGGTGAACTGCCGCAGGCGCGGGATGAGGATGGTGCGCGCAAAGGTGGGCGTGACGGCCAGCTTGAGCCGCCGGCGGCCGGGGGCCGATGCCGCCCCTGGAAAGCGCTGCAGCGCCCCCAGCCCCTCGCGCACATGGGCCAAGTAGGCGCTGCCTTCGGTGGTCAGCGAAAAGTCGGCCCGCCCGAACAGCCGCACACCCAGGATCTGCTCCAGCTGCTTGACCCGGTGGCTCACCGCGCTGGGCGTGACGCACAGCTCCTCGGCCGTCTGCGTCACGCTGCGCAGGCGCGCCAGCGCTTCAAAAGTCAGCAGGCATTGGATGGGTGGTATGCGCCGCGCCGCGCTGTTCTGGAAGGTCGAAGGGGTCGCCGCAGCCATGTCAGCCAACCTCCGCGCTGCGCACTGGGCACAGCGCTTGAAACCGGCACACCCCCGGCGAGGGCCGCCGGGCAAGGGCCGCCCCGCCGCGCTGGCGGCGTCCCCCTGCCTGCGGTGCACCGCGCTGCGAGAGCGGGAGTACGGCGCGAAGCGACTCAGGGGGGTGTTGCATTGCTACTTGAAAACGACGGTCTTGTGGCCGTTCAGGATCACGCGGTGCTCGCTGTGCCACTTCACCGCGCGGGCCAGCACCTGGCTTTCGGTGTCGCGGCCGCGGGCGGTCAGGTCTTCCACCGTGTCGGTGTGGTCGGCGCGGGCCACGTCCTGCTCGATGATGGGGCCTTCGTCCAGGTCGGCCGTCACGTAGTGGGCGGTGGCGCCGATGAGCTTCACGCCGCGGTCGTGGGCCTGGTAGTAGGGCTTGGCGCCCTTGAAGCTGGGCAGGAAGCTGTGGTGGATGTTGATCGCCCGTCCGGCCAAAGCTTGACACAGATCAAGAGAAAGGACCTGCATGTAGCGCGCCAGCACCACCAGCTCGGCCCCTTCGGCCTCGATAATCTCAAGCTGCCTGGCTTCGGCCTGCGGCTTGGTGGCAGCGGTCACCGGGATGTGGTGAAACGGCACGTTGTAGCTGGCCGCCAGTTGGTAGAAGTCGCGGTGGTTGCTGACGATGGCGCGGATGTCGATGGGCAAGAGGCCGCTCTTCCAGCGGAACAGCAGGTCGTTCAGGCAGTGGCCCTCCTTGCTGACCATGAGCACCGTCTTCATGGGCGCTGCCGTGGCGTGCAGGCTCCAGCGCATGGTGTGGGGCTCTGCAAAGCTGGCCAGGCGGGTCTTGAGCGTGGCGTGGTCATGCTGGTCGCAGGCGAACTGCACCCGCATGAAGAACAGGCCCGTGGCGTGGTCGTTGTACTGCGCGGCTTCTTCGATGTTGCCGCCGTGCTCCAGCAGAAAACCGGAGACAGCGTGCACCAGCCCCAGGCGATCGGGGCAGGACAGGGTAAGGATGTAGGCGTTGGTCGTCATAGCCGCGACATTGTCGCAGCATGGCTGGCACCGTGTGGCCGCGCCCTGTGCGGCCTTAGTACGGCCGGTGGGCGGATAACGGGGGAAATCGATGGTCAATCCGGGCGAGGTCCCGCGTTTCGCTCCCTGGCGGGGGATGCTGCTGTACCTGGTGCTCGGGGTGGCCTGGGTGTTTGCGGGCGACGCGCTGCTGGCGCACTGGGTGACCGACCCTGCGCGGATCACCCACTGGCAAACCTGGAAGGGCTGGGGCTATGTGCTGCTGACCAGCGCGCTGGCCTGGTGGATGCTGCGGCGCATGCGCCGCGCCGAGAAGGTGCGCTGGGCCACGGCGCGGGAGCTGTCGCAGGTGGTGCGCCATGCGCCCGCCGGGTTCGCGCGGGTAGCGCCGGACGGGCGCTTCCTGTGGGCCAACGAGCGGCTCTGTGCCCTGCTGGGCGTGACGCTGGCGCAAGTGCGCATCCTCAACTTCCGCGATGTGATGCTGGCGCGCGAGCCGGACGGCGCCACCCTGCAGCTGGCCCGCCTGCTGGCAGGCGAGATCGATCACTATGTGGACGAGCGCGAATGCCAGCCCCCCGGCGGTGGCCGCAGGGTGCCGGTGCTGTGCACCGTGACGCAGATCCCCGAGGCCGGCGACGAGCCCGCGCACCTGGTCTGCGTGGTGCAGGACCTCGACGAGATCACGGCCGCGCGCGCCGCGCTGCAGTCCAGCGAAACCCGCCAGCGCCTGGCCGCCACGGTGGTGGACAACACCGTCGAGGGCGTGGTGGTGACCGACGCCCACAGCCGCATCCTGTCGGTCAACGCGGCCGTCACACGCCTCTTGGGCTACACCGAGGAGGAGCTGCTGGGCAAGACGCCGCGCGTGTTCAAGTCCGGCCGGCACGACCGCGCGTTCTACGACGCCCTGTGGGGCACGCTGCGCCAGACGGGCCACTGGCAGGGCGAGATCTGGAACCGCCGCAAGAACGGCGAGGTCTTCCCCGAGCACATGTCGCTGTCGGCCGTGCGCGACCCGGCGGGCGAGGTGACGCACTACGTCTGCATGTTCACCGACATCTCCGAAGAAAAGGCGCACCAGCGGCAGCTCGAATTCCTGGCGCACAACGACGCGCTCACGGGGCTGTCCAACCGCGCCTGGTTCGGGCACCAGGTCGAGCAGGTGGTGCAGGAGGCGCGCGCCAGCGGCGAGCACATCGCCGTGCTGCTGCTCAACCTGGACCGCTTCAAGGACGTGAACGACAGCTACGGCCACACCACCGGCGACGAGGTGCTCAAGCACATCGCGCGGCGGGTGCAGTCGGCCCTGCGGCCCGGCGACGTGCTGGGGCGCCTGGCCGGCGACGAGCTGGCCGTGGTGGCGCGCCACATGCGCCATGCCGACGGCGCGGCGGCGGTGGCGCGGCACCTGATCGCCGCCGTGGCCGAGCCCTGGCGCTCGCCCGACGGCTTCGAGGTGGTGGCCGGCGTGAGCGTGGGCATCTGCATGTTCCCCGAGCATGCCGCTACCACCGAGCTGCTGCTGCAGGGCGCCCACGCGGCGGTGTACGGCGCCAAGGCGCGGGGCCGGGGCGCGTGGTGCTTCTTCCACGAGGCCATGACCCAGGCCGCGCGCGAGCGGCTGGCGCTCGAATCCCGCCTGCGGCTGGCGCTGGCGCTCGGGCACCTGCAGATGTACTACCAGCCGCAGGTGGACATCCGCTCGGGCCGCATCCTGGGCGCCGAGGCGCTGGTGCGCTGGAACGACCCCGACGAGGGGCTGATATCGCCCGCGCGCTTCATCCCGGTGGCCGAGACCTCGGGCGTGATCGGCCCGCTGGGCGAATGGGTGCTGCGCGAGGTCTGCCGCCAGGGCCAGCAATGGCGCGCCGAAGGCCTGCCCGACCTGACGCTGGCCGTCAACGTGTCGCCGCGCCAGTTCCACCTGACCGACCTGGCGGGCTGCACGTCGGCGGCGCTCGCGGACTCGGGCTTTCCGAGCGAGTGGCTGGAGCTGGAGATCACCGAATCCGCGCTGGCCGAGCGCACCGAAGAGGCGCGCCTGGTGCTGATGCGCCTGCGCAGCCTGGGCGTGCGCATCGCGGTGGACGACTTCGGCACCGGCTACTCGTCGCTCGCGCAGCTCAAGCGCTTTCCGATCGACGTGCTCAAGATCGACCAGGGCTTCATCCGCGACATTCCGCAAAGCAGCGACGACATGGCCATCAGCGCGGCCATCATCGCCATGGGGCACAGCATGGGCCTGTCGGTACTGGCCGAGGGCGTGGAGGACGAAGGCCAACTGGCCTTCTTGCAAGAGCGCGGGTGCGACGCCTACCAGGGCTACCTGTGCAGCCGGCCGCTGCCCGCGGCGGCGTTTGCGGCGCTGCTGCGGGAGCGCAGCGGGGCGGGCTGAAGGGGAAAAACAGCAGGCGGACGCTGGGCCGCCAGCGCGTTGACTTCGGAATCAGTGCTGGATGACCCACTCGTTCGGGCTGAGCCCTGCGACAAGCCCAGCGTGAACGGATGGGGAATTTTTTGAACGCACGCATGAACGCATGAACGCATGAACGCATGAACGCATGAATGCATGAATGCATGAATGCATGAATGCACGCCGGCATCACCGCGCCGGGCTTGCGCCCTTGCCCCACTGCTCGCGCAGCTCCGCGCAGTGGTCCTTGGCGGGCAGGGCCGGGGTGGCCACGATGGCGTCTGCATCCGCGTCAACATTGGCGATCGCTCCGTTTTTGATAGCTGCTTGCGCTTGCCCTGCCTGCGCCATGGCCACTTTGGACGTCAAACCTGCAGGCAAGTGCGTGGGCACGCCCAGGCTGCGCAGCACATGCCCGCCACCGGCGATCAGCAGCACGGTCTGGCCGCTCACGCGCGCTTCGGTCGCGGTGCGGGCCATGGCGGCGTCCCGGGCGATCTGGATGCGGGCCATGGGCGCGATCTGCGACTCGGGCAGCAGGCCGCAGTGGCCTTCGCGCAGCGCTTCGTACTGGCGCTGCAATGCGGGGGCGGGCAGGTGCCGGTCCCACGCGGCGTCGGCCATGGCGTCGCGCATGCGGGCGCGGGGCAGGTTGCCGCCCCACACGGGCACGCCCGCAGCCACGGCGGCCATCACCACCGGGCCGTAGGCCTTCCAGGGCCAGGCGGCGTCCTTCCACTGCAGGGCGGCCTGCACCTGGGCCTCGGTGGCATCGCGGGGCAGGCCGGTGGTGCTGTGGCCCTGCTCGGCCATCTCCATCACCACGGCCGCCAGCTGGCCCCGGGCGGCCAGCGCCTGCACGGTGTCGCGCTGCCATTGCTGGTGCTCGGCGGCATCGTGCTTTTCGCCCAGCAGCAGCACGTCGGCGGGCAGCAGGGCCTGCAGGCGCGCAGGCCAGGCGGCGGTGGAGACGGCGGTGGCAGAGGTCGTGGTGGGTGACGAGGCCGTGGGGGCTATGCCCAGGCCGGTGCAGCCCCCCAGCAGCGCCAGGCTGGCCACCGCGAGCCCAGGTGCAGCGCGGCGGAATGTGAAGAAGGTCGATGGCGGTGTGTGCATGGTGTGATGCTACGCGCGGCGGGGCTCACGCTGTGGGGTGGTGCAGTGACACAGCGCGCGGGTAAATCTTGTCACCAATCGCAAGCACTGCCCCTAGCCCGACGAGCTACTTGACCGGCTGCGCCGTTTCCATGACGATGCCTTTGCGCAGTACCGGAAAACCTTCCAGACGCTGGCTGCCCTCGCAGGCGGGGCCCGAGGTCCTTTGCTGCATGCAGCAGCGCCCGGTGGTGCTGCGGCTCGAGCGCCTCATGGAGTACCCATGGTGCGCGGTCGGGTGCCGTCGGGGCAAATCAGCCCGCAGGGCTGGCACCATGTGATCGAGGAGGGCGAAGTCCATGTCTTTGACGTCCGAAGTGGTGGCTTTGTGCCCACCCCCATGCCGAGCATGACAGCCCAGTGTGGCTCGACGATGCCTGGCGCGACATGCACACGCGCAGCACGCGTGCGTCTCTGTTTGCGTCTGAACCCCGCGCCGCATGGCGCCCCTGCAATGGCACTGCGTGCGTCTTGACCCAGCGCAAGCCCCTACTGTCGTGAACCCCCAACCATCGGTACCCATGAAGCGCGAACCACAGCACACTCTGGCCACCCCCTCGTCCCTGCAGCCCATCAGCCTGGATGTGCTGCGCGAGAAGTACCTCAAGCCCGGCGAAACCTCCGTGGACGAGCTGTACGCCCGCGTGGCGCGTGCGCTCGCTTCGGTGGAGGCGCCCGATCTGCGTGCGAAGTACGAAGCCCTGTTCCTGGCCAACCTCCAGGCTGGCGCCATCGGCGCGGGGCGCATCATGAGCGCGGCGGGCACCGACATCCAGGCCACGCTGATCAACTGCTTCGTGCAGCCCGTGGGCGACTGCATCCAGGGCGTGGACGACGAAGGCTTTCCGGGCATCTACGAAGCGCTGCGCGAAGCGGCCGAGACCATGCGCCGTGGCGGCGGCGTGGGCTACGACTTCTCGCGCATCCGCCCCAAGGGCGCACACGTGAAGGGCACGGCCTCCATGGCCTCGGGGCCGTGCAGCTACATGAACGTGTTCGACCAGTCCTGCTCCACCGTGGAGAGCGCGGGTGCGCGCCGGGGCGCACAGATGGGCGTGCTGCGCATCGACCATCCCGATGTGCAGGAGTTCATCACCGCCAAGCGCACCCCGGGCCGCTGGAACAATTTCAACGTGTCGGTGGGCGTGTCGGACGCCTTCATCGACGCGGTGCAGAACGACACCCCCTGGGAGCTGGTGCACCAGGCCGCGCCCGGCGCCGCATTGCAGACGCAAGGCGCCCGCCAGCGGGCCGATGGCCTGTGGGTCTACGCCACCGTGCGGGCGCGCCAGTTGTGGGACACGATCATGAAGTCCGCCTACGACTTCGCCGAGCCTGGGATCCTGTTCCTGGGCCGCATCAACGAAGACAACAACCTGCATTACTGCGAGGACATCGCGGCGACCAACCCGTGCGGCGAGCAGCCGCTTCCGTCGTATGGCTGCTGTGACCTCGGCCCTGTCATCCTGACCCGCTTCGTGCGGCACGCTTTCGGCTTTGGTGGTGTGGCAGCGTTCGACTTCGAGGCCTTCGGCCAGGCGGTGGCGCTGCAGGTGCGGGCGCTCGACAACGTGCTGGATGTGACCTTCTGGCCGCTGCCGCAGCAGCGCGACGAGGCCATGGCCAAGCGGCGCATCGGCGTGGGCTTTACCGGCATGGGCAACACGCTGGCCATGCTGTGCCTGCGCTACGACCGGCCCGAGGGCCGCACCATGGCGGCGCGCATTGCCGAGCACATGCGCGATGCGGCCTATGCGGCGTCGGTGGAGCTGGCGCGCGAGAAAGGGGCGTTCCCGAAGTTCGATGCGCGGGGCTACCTGGCCGAGGGCACCTTTGCCAGCCGGCTGCCCGCGCCAATACAGGCGTCGATCCGCGAGCACGGCATCCGCAACAGCCATCTGCTGTCCATCGCGCCCACGGGCACGGTGAGCCTGGCGTTTGCCGACAACGCTTCCAACGGCATCGAGCCGCCGTTCTCGTGGATGTACAAGCGCAAGAAGCGCGAGTCCGATGGCAGCACGCTGGAGTACGCGGTGGAGGACCACGCCTGGCGGCTGTACCGCGACCTGGGCGGCGATGTGAATGCGCTGCCCGACTATTTCGTCTCGGCCCTGGCGATGTCGGCGCAGGACCACATCGCGATGATGGAGACCGTGCAGCCCTTCGTGGACACGGCCATCTCCAAGACGGTGAACATCCCGGCGGACTACCCCTACGACGACTTCAAGAACCTGTACCTGCAGGCCTGGCGCGCGCGGCTCAAGGGGCTGGCCACCTACCGGCCCAATAGCATCCTGGGCTCGGTGCTCGAAACGCATGCAGAGCCCGCACCCGAAGCTGCTGCAGTGGCAAAGCCCTCGCCTGCTGTTACCGCCGCAGCGCCTGTGGACCCGATGCGCACTGTCATCGAGAGCCGGCCGCAGGGCGGCCTGTCGGCCGTGGCGGAAAAGCTCGAATACTGGACGCAGGAGGGCCACAAGACGCTGTACCTCATCGTGTCCTTTCTGCCCGTGCCCACGGGCTTGGGTGGCCGCACGGTAGACCGTGCGATCGAGTTCTTCATGCCCGTGGGGCAAAGCGGCGAGTCGCAGCAGTGGATCACCTCCAGCATGCGCATGCTGTCGCTGGCGGCGCGCGGCGGTTTTCTGGAACGGGCCCTGTCCGACATGCGCAAGGTGGCATGGGACCGGGGCCCTGTGCGCCTGGGGCAGCACCGCAAGGACGACGGCACGCTGGTGCCGATGTGGCACGACTCGGAAGTGGCGGCCATGGCCTATGCCATCCAGAACATCCTGTCGCGCCGCGTGGCGGACCCGGTGCAGCAACTGCTGCCGCTGGACGAGCCCGCGCCGCCGCCCGCGGCCGTGCCACAGGCCATGGCGGGCAAGAAGTGCAGCGAATGCGGCGCCCATGCGGTGATCCGCAAGGACGGCTGCGACTACTGCACGCAGTGCGGCCACCTGGGCAGCTGCGGATGAGCGCGTTCGCCGTGCACGGCAATCTTTCGCAGGGTAGGTACACGCCATGAGCAAAGTCATTCCTGTCGCGATTGGCAAGCCGTCGGCACAGGCCGTGGCGCAGCAGGACCCGCGCTGGCGCTGGCAGTACCTGATGCTGGCGCCGCACCGGCTGGGGTTCTTCCTGGCGATGGTGGTGCTGGTGGCCTCGGGCGCCTGGTGGGCGCTGGTGCAGGTGGCGCGCTCCACCGGCTTGTGGGGCATGTACTACGCGATGTCGCCCACCACCGTGCATGCGGCGGTGATGGCGCTGGGTTTCATTCCGCTGTTCTTCTCGGGCTTTCTGTTCACGGCCGGGCCCAAGTGGCTGGGGGTGGCCCCCTTGCCGCCGCAGGCGCTGCGCGCGCCGCTGGTATTGCAGGCGCTGGGCTGGTTGCTGTGGCTGGTGGGTGCGCACTGGCGCATCGGCGCGGTGCTGGTCGGCCTGGCCCTGGCCGGCGCGGGCCTGTTGTGGATGACGGCGCTGTTCTGGGGGCGTGTGCGCGCCAGCCGCGCGGAAGACCAGCTCCATGCCCGCGTGATCGGCGTGGCCTGCGGCGTGGGCTGCATGAGCCTGGTGGCGCTGTGGTTCAGCCTGGCGGTGGGCACGCATGCGCTGGCGCGGGCCTGTGTGTACACGGGGCTGTGGGGCTTCGTGGTCGTGGTGTACGTCACGGTGGCGCACCGGATGATTCCGTTCTTTACCTCCAGCGCCATGCCCACGGTGCGCTCTTGGCGCCTGTTCTGGGTGCTGTGGCTCATGCTGGCCGCGGCCGGCATGCAGGTGCTGGCCACCTGGCTGGAATGGGCGGGTGTACCCGCCAGCCGCGCCGGGCCCGCCTGGATGCTGGTGCACGGCGCCCTGCAGCTGGTGGTGGGGGGCGTGCTGGTGTGGCTGGCCTGCGTGTGGGGCCTGGTGCAGAGCCTGAAGAACCGGCTTCTGGCCATGCTGCACATCGGCTTTGTGTGGCTGGGCGTGGCGTTCTTGCTGGGCGGCCTGTCGCCGTGGCTGGCCTGGGCCTTTGGCATCGGCACGCTGGGGCTGGGTGCGCTGCATGCGCTCACCATGGGGTGCCCCGCATCGCTGATGCTGGCCATGGTCACGCGCGTGTCGTGCGGCCACAGCGGCCGCGCGCTCGTGGCCGACCGCATCGTCTGGGCACTGTTCTGGTTGCTGCAGGCGGCCACGCTGCTGCGCATTGCGGCGGCCATGCCGGGCGCATTCGGCGTGGCCTGGGCCTGGCTGCTGCCGGTGGCGGCCGTGCTGTGGGCGGCCACCATGGGGGTCTGGGGCGTGCGGCTCAGTGGCTGGTATGGCCGCCTGCGGGCCGATGGCCGTCCGGGCTGAGCCCCTGTTTGTTGGACAAGGAACCGCGATGGCTGTCATCCCCTGGCCCCTGAACCCGCGCGGCGCCGCACGGCAGCGCACGGCCGCGCCTGCGGTGCCTGCCAGTGGCATCGACGACGTGGCGGCCATCGCGGCCACGCTCATCCAGTCGCGCCAGACCATCCTGCCCAAGCGTTTGGCGGGCCCCGGGCCCGGTACCGACGAACTGGCGCAGATTCTCCAGGCCGCGGCCCACGCGCCCGACCACGGGCAACTGGTGCCCTGGCGGTTCGTGCTGGTGCCCGAGGCTGCACGTGCGGCACTGGCCGAGGTGTTCGCCCAGGCGCTGCAGCAGCGCGACCCCGCCGCCACGCCCGAGCAGTCCGCACAGGCGCGCGAGAAGGCGCACCGCGCGCCGGTGCTCATGCTGGCCGTGGTGGACGCGCAGCGCGGCGACCCCGGCATCGACCTGGCCGAGCGCCTGGTGTCGGCCGGCTGCGCGGTGCAGAACATGCTGCTCATGGCCACGGCGCAGGGCTACGGCTCGGCACTCACCAGCGGCAAGGCGCTCAAGGAGCCGGGCTTGCGTTCGTTGTTCAGGCTGGCGGACTCCGAACAGGCGCTGTGCTTCATCAGCATCGGCACGGTGCAGTCGCGCAAGTCGGCGCGGTCGCGGCCTGCGGCGCGCAACTACGTGAGCACGCTGGATGCGCAGCGGGGCGTGGTGCCTGGGTTCTGATTTCCTTTTTCTCTGTCTTTTCTCTTACAACCGTTTCGTTGCCGCCCCATGGATATTTCAAGTTGCGATGACCTGCTGCAGGCCGCGCGCCAGCAGCCCGAGCCGCAGCGCCTGCTGTTCGTGTTCACGGCGGTGGATCTGCCCGATGACGCCACCACTGCCCAGCATGCACGCTTCGAGGCGGGGCAGGGCTGCGCCCCGGTGCCGCTGATGTGCGTGGACAAGACGCCGCAGGAGCTGCCATCGTTCGCTGCACTGGTGGAGGACGCCCGCCAGTTCACCGCGCCGGGCCACGACTGGGCGATGGTGTTTGCCGCGGCGATGCCGGGCACCTTGAACAGGCGTCCACCCCCGCGGAGGCCGGGGCCCCGCCGCAGCGCATGGTCGATGCGATCCAGCAAGGTGCGCTCGGTGCGTACATCCCGTTTGACCGCCAGGGCCAGCCCGTGCGGTTTGGCTGAGGTAGTGGCCGCATGACGACCGCACCTGCCTCTGCCCGCGAGATCCCGGGTTTCAACGCACCGGGCGTGGGGTTCGAGCAGCCCTTTGCCATGCTGGAGGCCTGCCACGAGCGCGTGCAGCGCACGCTGGCGTTGCTGGGCCGGCTGCGCGGCCACGTGCAGACCCACGGCGCTGACGAGCCTGCCCGCCAGGCGGCCCGCGACGTGCTGCGCTACTTCGACATCGCGGCGCCGCTGCACCATGAGGATGAAGAGCTGCATGTGTTTCCGCCCCTGCTGGCCCAGGGGCCGGCCGAGGTGGTGGCGCTGGTGCAGCGGCTGCTGCAGGACCACCGCGACATGGTGGCCGACTGGGCCGCCGCGCGCCAGCCCCTGCGGGCGCTGGTGGAGGGCCGAGTTCGTGCATTCAGCGCCGCCGACTGCGCGGTGCTGGACCGCTTTGCCGAGCGCTATGCCCGCCACATCGAGGACGAGGAACGGGTGGCCTACCCGGCGGCCCACGGTCTGCTGCCCGGCGCCACGCTGCAGGCCATGGGCCTGGAGATGGCGGGCCGGCGGCAGTCCCCGGTGGCAGCGCGCCCGGGCCCGCAGGGGTAGCGCAGGACAGCGCATGGCGGGGTGCGTGGCGGATCGGCAGGCGGATCAGGCGGCTTGCGCTGCCGTACCCTCGCGCAGTGCCGCCAGGGACACGCGCTGGCTGCCGTCCTCGGTGAAGTTGCCCGGGGCGAGCCAGCGCTCGAAGCCTGCCTTCAACGCGGGCCATTCACTGTCCAGGATCGAGAACCACGCCGTGTCGCGGCTGCGGCCCTTGTAGACGAGGGCCTGGCGAAAGATGCCTTCGAACTGGAAGCCCAGGCGCTTGGCCGCCTCGCGGGACGGCGCATTCAGGCTGTCGCACTTCCACTCGTAGCGGCGGTAGCCCAGGTCCGCGAACACATACTGCATCAGCAGGTACTGCGCCTCGGTGGAGATCGGGGTGCGCTGGAGCAGCGGCGAGAACATCACATGCCCCACCTCGACCACGCCGTGGGCCGGGTCGATGCGCATCAGCGACAGCGTGCCCACGGCGCGGCCGGTGCGCCGGTCGATCACGGCGTAGTGCAGCGGGTCGGTGCTGGCGGCGGCCTGCTCGCAGTGGGCGCGGTAGCTGGCAGCGTCGGTGAACGGCCCCACGCCCATGTAGGTCCAGCCGCGGCCGTCCGGCGCCTGCGCGTAGGCGGCGTACAGGTCGCTGGCATGGCGGGCGGCGTCCAGCGGTTCCAGTCGGCCGTAGTGGCCTTCGAGCACGGTGCGGGCCGGGCGCGGCCGGGGGCTCCAGCCGGGCAGCGGTGCGCCCACGGGTTGCTGGTATTCGTTCACAACGGAAGATGGCATGCGCGGGGTCCTTGCAGAGAGATAGGGAAAAGAAAAAGAAAGAGGTGTCGGCTGAAGACGCCCTGAAGTTAGCTGCAGCGTGGTGTGGTGAAAAGTGCCAGAATCCAGCATTTTTAAGGTGCCACGCATGTCCAGCACTGTGCCCGGCGGTCCATCGTCGCCTTCCCGTGGGGCCCAGATGGCGCAGCCAACCCCGCAGGCCCCGGTCGCGCAGACGCTGCTCGAAAGCGCGCTGGACCACGGGCCTGGCGCAGAGCCATTGCGGCGGCAGCTGTTCCAGCGGCTGCGCCAGGCGATCTTCGACGGGCGGTTGGTGGCCGGCAGCGCGCTGCCAGGGTCGCGTGCGCTGGCCGAGGGCCTGGCCCTGTCGCGCAACACGGTGACCGCGGCCTACGAGCAACTGGTGGCCGAGGGCTATGTGGTGTCGGACCGGCAGGGCACGCGGGTGGCGGCGCTGGCGCAGCGTCCTGCGGGTGCTTCGGCCGCCCGGCACCCGGCGCCGGCGGTGCCGGAAGTTCCGGCGATGGCCGCGCGCCTCGCGCTCATCCAGCCGCGCGCGCCACGCACCGGGGCGACCCCCTTGGCACTGAGCCCGGGCATGCCGGCACTCTCGCAGTTTCCGCTGGCGGCCTGGCGCCGTGCGCTCGATCATGCGGTGCTCGGTGGCGGCCCCACAGCGCTGGGCTATGGCGATCCGCTGGGCGAGATGGCGCTGCGCACGGCCATCGCGCGGCACCTGGCCGTGGCGCGCGGCGTGCGCTGTGCGGCCGAGCAGGTGGTCATCACCGAAGGCGCGCAGGAGGCGCTGTCGCTGTGCGTGCGCCTGCTGTCGAACCCTGGCGACGTGGCCTGGGTGGAAGACCCCGGCTACCGGGGCGCCAAGTCCGCCCTGCAGGCGGGCGACCTGCGCACCGTGCCGCTGCGGGTGGATGCGCAGGGGCTGGTGGCGAGCGAGTCCGACTGGGTGCTGCGCACGCCGCGCTTGGTCTACACCTCGCCATCGCACCAGTACCCAGGCGGTGCGGTGATGTCGGTGGCGCGGCGGCTGGCGCTCATCGAGCAGGCGCGGCGCCACGGCGCGTGGATCATCGAGGACGACTACGACAGCGAGTTCCGGCACGCGGGCGAGCCCATCGGCGCCATGCAGGGGCTGGTGGACGGCGCGCCGGTGCTGTACGTGGGCACCTTCAGCAAGACGATGTTCCCGTCGCTGCGCCTGGGCTTCGTGGTGCTGCCCGCGGCCGTGCTGGACGCTGTGCGCGTGCCCCTGGCCGAGATGCTGCGTGGCGGCCAGCGGCACGCGCAACTGGCCATGGCGCATTTCATGGACAGCGGCCAGTTCAGCCGCCATCTGGGCCGCATGCGCCGCCTGTACCGCGAGCGCCAGCAGGCGCTGCGGGCCGCGCTGGCGCAGCACCTGGCGCTGCCCCACCAGACCGAGGGCGGGCACTGCGGCATGCACCTGCTGGTGCGCCTGCCGGCCAACTGCCCGGACCAGGCCATCGCCGCCGCGGCGCGCAGCCACGGCATGGCGCCGTCGCCGCTGTCGGGCTTTGCGATGCGGCCGCAGCCGCAGGACAACGGCCTGGTGCTGGGCTACGGCAACACGCCGGTGGAACTGTTCGAGCCCCTGGTGCAGCGGTTGTCGCTGCTGGCGCAGGCCGCCACGACCTAGGTCCGGTCCCTGCGCCCTGTCTTTGGCGATGCCTGCCATGCCGGGCGGGTAAGGCCTGGCGACCTGGGGTGGCGGGCGGGGCGCGATACTCGGCGTTGCCTTTTTGCGCGTGCCGTCACTGTGTCGTCATCACCCCTGTCCCCTTTGTCCCCCCTTAATCCCCGCTTGAAATTCGCCGCCCGCGTGCTGGGCACGCTGCTGCTGGCCTGGGCCGCGGCCGCCGCCTGCGTCGCCCTGCGCACCCCGCTGCCCTGGATGATCGGCCCGCTGCTGGCCACGTCGGTGGTGTCCATCGTCGGCGGGCCGACGGAGAGCTGGGGGCCGCTGCGCAATGCCGGGCAGTGGACCATCGGCGCGGCGCTGGGCCTGTACTTCACGCCGCAGGTGGTGGCGCTGATCGGCGGGCTGTGGTGGGCCATTGCGCTGGGCATCGTGTGGGCGCTGTTCCTGGGCTGGCTGTTCGGGGCCTGGCTGTACCGGGTGCATGCACCGCGCATGCATGGCGTGCCGGCACCGATGATGCGCGCCACCAGCTACTTCGCTGGGGCCATCGGCGCCGCGTCGGAGATGACGCTGCTGGCCGAGCGCGAGAACGCCCGCACCGACCTGGTGGCGGCCAGCCACAGCCTGCGCCTGCTCATCGTCACCGTCACGATTCCGTTTGCGCTGCAGTGGAGCGGCCTGCACGGCCTGGACGTGCTGCCGCCCACGGTGGCGCGCGTGGTCGACCTGCCCGGCCTGGCGCTGCTGGCTGCGCTCACGGGCGTGGGCGCGTTGTTGATGGACAAGCTCGGTCGGGCCAACCCCTGGTTCATGGGCGCCATGCTGGTGTCGATGGGTATCACGATGGCGGGCATCAGCCTGTCGGCCGTGCCGCAGGTGATGGTGAACGCCGCGCAGCTGGTGATCGGGGTCAGCCTGGGGGTGCGCTTTCGGGCCGACTTCTTGCGCACCGCGCCGCGGTGGATGGTGTCGGTGGCGCTGGGCACGCTGGTGCTGATGGGGGTGTGCGCCCTCTTTGCCGGGGTGCTGGCCTGGGCGACCGGGCTGCCATGGGTCACGCTGCTGCTGGGCTCATCGCCCGGGGGCATCACCGAAATGGCCATCACGGCCAAGGTGCTGCAGCTCGGTGTGCCGGTGGTGACTGCGTTCCAGGTGTGCCGGCTGATCGCGGTGCTGATGCTGGTGGACCCGCTGTATCGGCGGATCTATCCGTCCGAGGAGAAGCCGACCAAGCTTTGAGCGCGCGCTGCCCCAACGCCAGCGTATCCGTGGAACCGGCTTTGCCGGGCCACCGGGTGCGTCCCCTCCGGGAGAAGGCGCGCAGCGCCTCAGGGGGAGCTAGTGCACCACCACCGGGTTTTGCGCCAGGCCCGCATAGCGGTCGAGCGCGTCTTCCACTTCTTCCTGGGTGGGGGTGTCGCGCTGCCACGCCAGGATCTGTTCCTGGAACATTTCGGCCCACGAGCCGTCCAGGTACACCTCTTTGCCGGACCGCTTGTCCACGATCTCGAAACCGTGGCGGGCGAGCTGGGGAAGGGCGGGTGCAGTGTCGTTGAGCACCGGGCCGGTGCTTTTCTCCACGGCGTCGGGCAGCATGTGGACCACCACGAAGGATTCTGAGTCGTAGAGCATGTGCATCGTGTTCCCCTTGTCGATATAAAAGTCAGATGACAGCGGGTTCGCAGAGTTCAAGGCCCAGGGCGGCTTCGGTGGAGCGCTGGCAAGCTTGTAACGCCTTGCCAGCGCCCCGGTTATCAGGGGAAGCCCGCCCCGGTATCGCACCTGAACTGCGGTCCAGTATTTCACGAAAAACCGGCCTCTCCGGGCTGGTGGGTCTTTTTTACCGCCCCGCCCGGCCAGTGGCGCGAGGACGCAACACCTTTGGCGCGTAGGCCGGGGCGGACGCTGGCGGTGGGTGGATGGGCAGGCATGCGGGGCGCCTGTGCGGCCGCCTGTGGCCCATGGCGGCCCGCTGTGCGTGGGGCGCGCTGGGACGGGTCTCGTCAGGGCGCGCTGCTGCTGCGCAGCAGCAGGTCGGCGAAGTCGCCGTTCGCCTGGGTCAGCTTGATGCGCACCGGCAGGTAGTTGAGGCCGGGCGCCACCCACAGCTCGGCTTTCTGGTCGTAGTCCTTGCGGGGCAGGCGCAGCAGCTTCAGTGCGGGGGTAGGGCCGGCGGGCAGGTCCAGGGTTTCGGGACCTTCGACCGTGAAGGTCCAGCGGTCGGCGGTGCGGGCGCTCACCGTGGTGAGCGTGACCTGCGTGCCGGGCGTGAACCGGCCCGGGTCGGCCGCCAGCATGGCGCCCAGCTGGATGAACAGGCTCAGCCGGTCCTGCGCGCCCGGGCCCACGGCGGCCTCGGGCGTGTTGGCGCTGAAGGTCACGCGGCCCTTGGCATGGTCGAAATGCGCGGCCTGTTCGCTGCGGGACTTGTCGGAAAACTTCTCGGGCAGCAGGCCCTGGGCGGTGATGGCGCCCACGCTGCGCTGCGTGCGGCTGCCCACCAGGAAGGCGCTGACCTCCTGGCGCGCCTCGTAGCGGCTGCCGTCGTGCTGCCACAGCAGCTCGGCGCGGGCGCTGTACGCGAACTTCTTGGCCTGCCCGCTCACGTCGAAGGCCAGCCGGGTGGGGGCCGGAATGCGCACGGGCGGCGGCGGTGTCGCGGCCTCGCGCCCCGTGCCGGAGCCAGGGGGCGCAATCTCGGTCCCGGCAGCGGTGGGGTTGGGTGCTTCGGCGAGCGGTGCCGAGGCCACGGGCGCGGGGGCTTCGGCCTGGGGCGCCGACGCAGCGGGCGCAGGGTCTGGCGCTGCGGTGCTGGCCGCAGGCGGCTCTGACGTGGGTGCAGGCGCGCCGGCATCGGCGGCCGCCACCTGCACGGGTGCCTCGGGCGCCACTGCCAGCGAGTCTTCCGCGGGGGAGGCGGGGGAGGCGGGGGCTGGCTGTGCGGGTTTCTTGGCGCGCGCCGGGGGCTTGGGCGGGGGCGCGGCGGGGGCCATGGGGGCTGCTGCTGCGACGGGCGTGGGCTCAGGGGCAGCGGCCGGTGCGGGCGGCGGCGCCGGCACGCTGCGGGTGCTGAAGACATGCCCCGCCGCTGGCGGCTGGGGGCTGTCCCACGCCAGGGGCACGCCGTGCAGCACCAGCCAGTGCAGGGCCAGTACCAGGGCGGTGATGAGGACCAGGGCGCGCCGGGGCATGCAGGGCGTTGCGAAGCCGGGGGGTGTCAGGCGCTGCCCGCGCCCAGGTCGCTCGACAGCTGGGCTGCGGCCGCGCGCAGGGGCGCGTCGATGGCGCCGCCCCACTCGGGGTCGAAGGTGGCGATGGAGCCGAGCGTGGTGATGCCCAGCTCCAGGTGGCCGTCGGCGTCGAACACTGGCGCGCAGAACGCCACGATGCCGGGCAGCAGGGTGTCGACCACGCGGGCCACGCCACGCTGGCGCACGTCGGCCAGCAGGGCGTTCACCTCGCCCATGGTGGCGGGCAGGTCGGCGCGGCGCAGCTTGACTGCGCGGGCCAGCTCGTCCTTGAGCAGCGGCGCCACCACCTCGGGCGCCATGTGGGCGGCAAAGCAGCGGCCGGTGGCGGACGAGAGCAGCGGCATCACGTCGCCCAGGCGCAGGTTGGCAGTCACGGCCTGGGAGGATTCCTCCCAGTGCACGATGGTCGGGCCGTGGTTGCCCCACACCGCCAGCGCCAGCGTGTGGCCGATGCCTTCCATCAGCGCGGGCATGCGTTCGCGCGCCAGCCGCACCGCGTCGAGCCGCGCCAGCGATGCCAGGCCCAGCTTGAGCGCCGCGGGGCCCAGGTCGTAGCGGGCGGTGCGGCTGTCCTGCGTGACCAGGCCCAGGCGCTGAAAGCTCACCAGGTACCGGTGCGCCTTGGCCGCGCTCATGCCGGCCGAGGCCGCCACATCCTTGAGCATCAGCGGCCCGCGCGAGCGGGTCAGCCCCTCCAGCAAGGCAAAACCGACCTCCACGGACTGAATACCTGCACGTTCTTTGTCCATGTGCACTAAAATTCGCTAGTTTTGTTTAGTTAAATCAATTTACCCAAGCGTAATTTCGCTAAGGGTACCCTTCCACCACCCTGAGACAAAGGTCCTGCCACCATGAAACTTGCTACCTACAAAGACGGCTCGCGCGACGGCCAACTGGTCGTTGTCTCCCGCGATCTGGGCACGGCCCATTATGCGACCGGCATTGCCAGCAAGCTGCAGCAGGTGCTGGACGACTGGGGCTTCCTCTCGCCCCAGCTGCAGGACCTGTACGACCAGCTCAACAGCGGCCGCGCGCGCCACGCCTTCCCCTTCGACCCCGCCCAGTGCATGGCCCCGCTGCCGCGTGCGTACCAGTGGGCTGACGGCTCGGCGTACATCAACCACGTCGAACTGGTGCGAAAAGCGCGCAACTCCGAAGTGCCGGAGAGCTTCTACACCGACCCGCTGATGTACCAGGGCGGCAGCGACGACTTCATCGGCCCGCGTGACGACGTGGTGGTTCCGAGCGAAGCCATGGGCATCGACTTCGAGGCCGAGATCGCCGTCATCACCGGCGACGTGAAGATGGGCACCAACGCCGACCAGGCGCTGGACGGCATCCGCCTGGTGATGATCGCCAACGACGTGAGCCTGCGCAACCTCATCCCGGCCGAACTGGCCAAGGGCTTCGGCTTCTTCCAGAGCAAGCCCGCCACCGCCTTCGGCCCCGTGGCCGTCACGCTGGACGAGCTGGGCGACGCCTGGGACCACGGCCGCGTGCACCTGACCGTGCAGTCCACCTGGAACGGCCGCAAGGTCGGCATGTGCGACGCCGGCCCCGAGATGACCTTCCACTTCGGCCAGCTCATCGCCCACGTCGCCAAGACGCGCAACCTGCGCGCCGGCTCCATCATCGGCAGCGGCACCGTGAGCAACAAGGGCGTTACCGACGCCAGCGGCCGCACCGAATGGCCCAAGGGCTACAGCTGCATCGCCGAAAAGCGCTGCATCGAGACCATCCAGGACGGCAAGCCCAGCACCGACTTCATGAAGTTCGGCGACACCATCCGCATCGAGGTCAAGGGCAAGGACGGCGCGAGCATCTTCGGCGCCATCGACCAGACGGTCGCAGCGCCTGAAGCCTGAGCCGCGACGGCCACTGCCACTGCCACTGCAACCATCGCCGCAGCCAGTGGCTGCTGGTATCGGTAGCGGTATCCGTAGCGGCAGCGGTAGCGGCGCATGTGCAGCGGCCTTGCCCAGCAGGGCGCACCGTGCGCACCGCGCGTCCTTCGGGATGCGCCTGCCAGCCCACCTCCCACCCGTTCGGGATGCGCCTGCCAGCCCACCTCCCACCCGTTCGGGCTGAGCCAGTCGAAGCCAGGGCCGATCAATCGAATCCCGTGTTCAGCCCCAGGCTCCCGCAGTCGGTGCAAAGTGCCCATAAAAACAGGCCCTACCGCTTGACAGTCAAGCGTTGGCAGCTATCAAATCAATAGTAACCACAAGGAGACAACCCCATGCAACGCAGAACCCTCTTGTCCGCCCTGGCCGCCGCAGGCGCCACCTCCGCCGCTCCCTGGGCCGCAGCCCAGCAGTCCGCGTGGCCCGACCAGCCCCTGCGCTGGGTCGTGCCGTACCCGGCCGGCGGCGGCACCGACGTGCTGGCGCGCACCGTGGCCGAGGCCATGCGCCAGACGCTGGGCCAGCAGATCATCGTGGACAACCGCCCCGGCGCGTCCACCAACATCGGCGCGCAGATGGTGGCCACGGCCAAGCCCGACGGCAACACCTTCATGTCGGCCGACAACGCCGTGCTGGCTTTCAACGAGCACCTGTTCACCAAGCTGCCGTTCAACCCCGAGAAAGACTTCACCTACGTGGGCGGCATCAGCCGCTTTCCGCTGGCGCTCGTGGTCAACCCCGCGTTCGAAGCCAAGACGGTGAAGGAATTCCTGGCCTACGCGCGCGCCAACCCCGGCAAGCTCAACTACGCATCGCCCGGCAACGGCTCGCCGCACCACCTGGCGATGGAGATGTTCAAGAACCGCACCAAGACCTTCCTCACCCACATCCCCTACCGGGGCGCCGCGCCTGCGCTGCAGGACGTGATGGGCGGGCAGGTGCCCTGCATGTTCCTGGACCTGGCCGCCGGCCTGCCCGTGATCACCTCGGGCAAGGTGCGTGCGCTGGCCATCGGCTCGGCCAAGCGCGTGGCTGCGCTGCCAGACGTGCCCACGCTGGCCGAAGCCGGTGTGCCCAACACCGAGGTATTCGCCTTCCAGGGCATCCTGGCGCCCGCCGGTTTGCCCGCGGCCATCACGGCGCGCCTCAACGGCGACCTGAACAAGGCCCTGCTCAACCCCGCCGTGGTCAAGCGCATGAACGACTTCGGCATGGAAGCCCTGCCCGGCACGCCCGAGCAGTTCCGCGCCATGGCACGTGCCGAGTCCAAGCGCTGGGGCGAGATCATCAAGGCCGCCGGGGTGAAGCTGGACTGACCGGACTGGTCGCGCAGACCGGGGGGGCCGCCCCCGGTCTGCGTGCCATCGCCCCAGGGGCAAGACAGCGCGTGGCGGGGGCTGCCACGCCATGTGCCTTCAACCTTCCGTCTCGGGCGCTTCGCTTGCTTCCGCATCCGGGTCCAGCGGTGCATAAAAGCCCGCGAAGGGTCGGGTGAACGGCGTGCCATTGAAGGTGTGGGTGCAGCACCGGCACCGGGGCACCAGGCTGGACGGGCCGACCACCTGGTCGACCAACTGCAGCGTCCCTGCATCATCCACGTACAGGCCGTTGTAGTAACTCGATTCACCGACCAGCACATACCGGCGCCGCTCGTTCGGGCGGCGCGCCACCAGCCAGAAGATCGGGTCGGGGCGGTCCAGCCGCGCCAGGGCCTCGCTGTACACGCCGTCCCACGGTGCGCCCACCTTCGAGATCAAAAACCTGAACAGCGGGGTGTAGTCGAGCCCTAGCTGGCGCCGCCCGTGCATGGGGCTGCGCACCGGCTCATCGCCCTGGGTGGCGCGCGCATTCCGGTCATCGCTGAAGTCCCCGCCCCGGCCGTGGTGCACGCGGTGCGCGGTGGTGTTCACCTTGCGGTAGAGCGGCTCCTTCCTGCGCGGGCGCCTTGCTGCGGTTCTCTCGTCGGGGTTCATGGGCGGATGCTTCTGGCGGCGGGTGCCGTTCGCGCCGCGATTTTGCCCTGTGCCTGCCTACTCCGGCAGGTGGCACACCGCTTCCACGTTGTTGCCTTCGGGGTCGATGACGAAAGCGCCGTAGTAGTGCTCGTGGTAGTCGGTGCGCAAGCCAGGGGCTCCGTTGTCTTTGCCGCCCGCGGCGATGGCCGCGGCGTAGAAGGCGTCCACCTGCGCCCGGTTGGGCGCGCGCCACGCCAGGTGGCAGCCCGTCGTGGCCGGTGCGCCGCCGTAGGGCGAGGGGCCGTCGATGAACCACACGTCGGCCTTCTTGCCGTCGGGCTCGGACGCATCGGGGTAGGCAAAGCCCAGCATGTTCGAGCCGTAGTTGCCCTCAAAGGACAGGCTGTAGCCCAGGGGTGCCATGGCGGCGCTGTAGAACTGTTTGGCGCGCGCGATGTCGGTCACGCGGAAGGTCATATGGTCGATCATGGGAGTGCTCCTTTGGGGGTAGGGCGTGCATGTCTCGGTTCTCTTCATGCATCACCGACACTGTATTTAAATACAGTGTCGGTGGCAAGCATCAAAACGCCCCGTCCGGTGGCGCAGCCTCCCGTCGCTGCCGGGCCAGGTCCCGTCAGTTCCACCCCTCCAGCACCAGCTTGCCGCGGGCCTTGCCGCTTTCGATCAGCGCGTGCGCGCGCTGGAGGTTCTCGGCGTTGATGGTGCCGAAGCGCTGGTCCAGCGTCGTGCGGATCAAGCCTGCGTCCACCAGCTGCGCCACCTCGGTCAGCAGCCGGTGCTGGCCGACCATGTCGTCGGTGCCGAACAGCGCGCGCGTGAACATCAGCTCCCAGTGCACCGACACCGACTTGCGTTTGAATTTCGTCACGTCGAGCGACACCGGGTCGTCGATCAGCGCGAACTGGCCCTGCGGCGCGATGGCCTCCACGATCTGGTCGAAATGCGCGTCGGTCTGCGTGAGGCTCACGATGATGTCCACCGCGGGGTGGCCGATGCGCGCCAGCTCCTGCGTCAGGGGCTTGCTGTGGTCGATGACGTGGTGGGCGCCCAGGTCGCGCACCCAGGCCTGCGTCTCGGGGCGCGATGCGGTGCCGATCACCGTGAGGCTCGTCAGCCGCGCCGCCAGCTGCGTGAGGATGGAGCCCACGCCGCCGCTTGCGCCGATGATGAGCAGGGTCTTGTGGGTGGGCTGCTTGCCAGGCGCCACGCCCAGGCGGTCGAACAGCAGCTCCCACGCGGTGATGGTGGTTAGCGGCAGTGCGGCGGCCTCGGCAAAGTCCAGCGACTTCGGGGCGTGGCCGACGATGCGCTCGTCCACCAGGTGCAGTTGGCTGTTGGTGCCGGGGCGGGCAATGGAGCCGGCGTACCAGACGCGGTCGCCGGGCGCAAAGAGCGTCACGTCCGGGCCCACCGCGCGCACGATGCCGCTGGCGTCCCAGCCCAGCACCTTGTGGTCGGGGCCGTCGCCGCTGCGTGCGCTGCTGTTGCGCACCTTGGTGTCCACGGGGTTGACCGACACCGCATGCACCTCCACCAGCAGGTCGCGGCCGGTGGCCACGGGGTCGGGCAGGGTGATGTCGAGCAGGGCGTCGGGGCGGTCGATGGGGCCTGGGTGGGTGTAGCCGATGGCTTTCATGGGGAGGACTCCGGGGTGGTCAAACAATGGGGTGAAGCGAGTGAAGCAATGGTCGGGTTTGTGGGCATGTTTGCAAATAGGCAGGCAATTGAATTCATATTCAATGAAAATTTGAAAATACCGGTTGCCGTCGCTCCCGCCACCTCTCAGACAAGACCCCATGAAAAGCCTGCAAGACCTCGACATCTTCGTGCGCACCGTGGACAGCGGCAGCCTGTCGGCCACCGCGCGGGCGCTCGACCTCACGCCCGCAGCGGCCAGCGCCGCCCTCAAGCGCCTGGAGGCGGAGCTGGGCGTGGCGCTCTTCGTGCGGTCCACCCGCAGCCTGCGGCTCACGCAGCAGGGCGCGCTGTTCCTCGAGCACTGCCGCCCCGCACTGGCCGCGCTGCACCAGGTGCGCGGCCAACTGCAGGGTGGGCGCGCCAGTGCATTCGAAGGCACGCTGCAACTGGCGGCGCCGTCCGACCTGGGGCGCAACGTGCTGCTGCCCTGGCTGGACGCATTCCAGGCGGAGCACCCGGGCGTCGACATCCGTCTGCAGCTGTCCGACCGCGTGGCCAATGTCTACAGCGAGCCCGTGGACGCAGCCTTTCGCTACGGCAAGCCGCAGGACTCCGGCCTGGTGGCGCTGCCCCTGGCGCCCGACCACCGGCGCGTGCTGTGCGCCGCGCCGGCCTATGTGCAGGCCCACGGCGCGCCGGACGCGCCGCAGGCGCTGGCCGACCACGCCTGCCTGTGCTTCATGCTCGGCAGCGACGTGCACGACCGCTGGCGCTTCTGGGACGCGGCGGGCCAGGAGGTGCTGGTGCGCGTGCGCAGCCGCAACGTGGCCAACGACGGCGACGCCGTGCGCCGCTGGGCCGTGCTGGGCCGGGGCATTGCCTACAAGTCGTACTTCGACGTGGCCGACGACCTGGCCGCCGGACGCCTGGTGCCGCTGTGCCCGGGCTTTGAGACCGAAGCCGTGCCGCTGTACCTGGTGGCGCCCAGCCGCCACCAGATCACGCCGCTGGTGCGTGCGCTGCGGGACTTCATGGCCGAGCGGCTGCAGTCGCTGGCCAGTGCGGCGCCGGGCCCTGCACGGGTAGGGTAAGTACAGACGGCTGCCCCCACCCTGGCCGCAGGTGCCATGGCAGCGCCGGTGCCCAGCGCACAAGGCCGCATCCGGCGCCTTCCGTGCGGTGGCCGTGCGGTGTTTGTGCAATGTTCGTACGCTTGCCGCTACAGTCGGTCACCGCCGGGCCCCCTGTGCCGCGCGACAAGTCCACCGCCCACCAGGAACCCGCCGCTTTCATGTCCGTACCCGTCCCACCCGAATGGACCGACGCATTGCGCCGCGCCCTGCCGCTGGCCGCCCTGCAGCCCGGCGATGTGGACTACTTCCTGGTGAGCCCCGGCGGGCGTTATGTGGGCTGCACGACCCACGCCCTGCACACGGTGCTGATCGACACCGCGCAGCGCCGCTACGCGGTGCTGGCCGACTGGAGCCTGCGCGGGCTCGACGATGCATCGGTCGAGCTGGAGTCCGACGAGACCCGCAGGCAGGCGTTCCCGGTCTATGCCGACCTGTGG
Source organism: Acidovorax sp. Leaf191 (assembly GCF_001424425.1). Taxonomy (GTDB): domain Bacteria; phylum Pseudomonadota; class Gammaproteobacteria; order Burkholderiales; family Burkholderiaceae_C; genus Acidovorax. Next base: position 166,547 of record NZ_LMPT01000005.1, on the reverse strand, counting down.
CAGCCCGCCTTCACCGACCCTGCGCTGCCCTGGCAGCCGGCCAGGGACTGACCCCATGGCACCTGTCACCCCTTCAGCGTTTCGCGTACCCGGCGCGGTCTGGGCCGGGTGGGGCGTGCTGGCCGTAGGGCTGGGTGCCTCGGTGGCCATGGCCAGCGGTTTTGGGCAGTCCATGGCCTGCGGCACGTTCGGCCTGGGCTGCGTGGCGATGGCTTTCGGCATGCTGCTGTGCACCCTGTGCGTCACGCTGGTCCTGCTGCTGCGGGGCTGGAGCGCCCTGCGCCGCCATGGCGCGCAGGGCGGCGGTTGGGCCTGGCTCGTCAAGGTGCTGACGGCAGGCACCGCAGGCGTGGTGGCCCTGGCGATCTTGTTGCTGGTGGGGTTCGTGGTGCTGGTGGTGGTGCGATAGGTCGTCAGGGTGGGCGGGGCAGGGCGGGGCTTGAGCGCTGGGTGGTTGGCGGTTGGTGGTTTGTGGCGGTAACCACAGCGCGCGCACCATCGCAGGCCCGTCCCGAAGTGCCCCCGGGCCTGTCCGTGTTGTTGCCAAGGCGACCGGCAAGCCGGGCACGCCAGCGACACAATGCACCCCCCACCCAAGGACTGCCAGGATTGCCATGCTGAACTTCGACTTCCACAACCCCACCCACATCGCCTTCGGCCAGGGCCGCATCGCCGACCTGGACAAGCTCGTGCCCGCCGCGGCCAAGGTGCTCATCCTCGTGGGCGGCGCCAGTGCCGAGAAGACCGGCACGTTGGCCGAGGTGCGCACGGCGCTGGCCAGCCGCCAGCACGCCACCTTCAGCGGCATCGAACCCAACCCCAGCTACGAAACCTCGATGAAGGCCGTGGCGCAGATCCAGGGCGGCGGGTTCGACTTTCTGCTTGCGGTGGGCGGAGGCTCGGTGATCGATGCCGTGAAGTTCATCGCCGCGGCCGTCAAGTTCGAAGGCGGCGACCCCTGGGCCATTCTGGAAAAGCACGGCCGCAACGTCACCGCCGCGCTGCCCTTCGGCGCCGTGCTCACGCTGCCCGCCACGGGCTCCGAGATGAACAACGGCGGCGTCATCTCCCACCGTGCCAAAGGCGCCAAGCTGGCCTTTGGCAGCAATCACACCTACCCCGTGTTCTCGGTGCTCGACCCCACCAAGACCTACACCCTGCCGCCCCAGCAGTTGGCCAACGGCGTGGTCGATGCGTTTGTGCACACGGTGGAGCAGTACCTCACCTACCCGGTCAACGCGCCCGTGCAGGACCGTTTTGCCGAGGGCATTTTGCAGACGCTGATCGAGATCGGCCCGCGCCTGCTGGCTGCCCCCGAGCCCGTGTACGACGACCGCGCCAACCTCATGTGGGCGGCCACCATGGCGCTCAACGGCCTGATCGGCGCGGGCGTGCCGCAGGACTGGGCCACGCACATGATCGGCCACGAGCTCACCGCGCTGCATGGCATCGACCACGCGCGCACGCTGGCCATCGTGCTGCCCGCGCTGCTGCACGAGCGCCGGGGTGCTAAGCGCGCCAAACTGCTGCAGTACGGCGAGCGCGTGTGGGGCATCACCACCGGCACCGACGACGAGCGCATCACCGCCGCCATCGACCGCACGCGCGGCTTCTTTGAAAGCATGGGCATCGCCACGCGCCTGTCGGGCTACGGCCTGGGCGCCGACACCGTGGGCGCCGTGGTGGCGCAGCTGGAGGCGCACGGCATGCTCACGCTGGGCGAGCAGCGCGAGATCACGCCCGCCGTGAGCCGGCGCATTCTCGAAGCGGCGCTGTAAGCCAACGCCGCAACCTGCGCCGCGCCAGGGCGTATCTGCGCGGATTGCGGGTACGGTGGGCGGCTTGACGTTTCACCTCACCCCCAGAAAGGGATCGCAATGGCCCACATCCTCATGGTTCTCACGTCCCACAGCGAGTTGGGCGACACCGGCAAGAAAACCGGCTTCTGGCTGGAAGAGTTCGCCGCCCCGTACTACGTTTTCAAGGATGCGGGGGCCGAGGTGACCCTGGCATCGCCCCAGGGCGGCCAGCCCCCGCTGGACCCCAAGAGCGATGCCCCCGATGCGCAGACCGATGCCACGCGCCGCTTCAAGGGCGATGCCGCCGCCCAGGCGCACCTGGCCAGCACCCTGAAGCTGTCCGAAGTGAACGCGGCCCGGTTCGACGCCGTGTTCTACCCCGGCGGCCACGGCCCGCTGTGGGACCTGGCGTACGACACGCAGTCCATCGCTCTCATCGAGGCCACCCTGGCCGCCGGCAAGCCCCTGGCGGCCGTGTGCCACGCGCCCGGCGTGCTGCGCGGCGTCAAGGCGGCAGACGGCACGCCCCTGGTGCGCGGCAAGAACGTGACGGGCTTCACCAACGGCGAGGAGGCCGCTGCGGGCCTGACGGACGTCGTGCCCTTCCTGGTGGAGAACATGCTCATGTCGCACGGCGGCCTGTACACCAAGCAGGCCGACTGGCAGCCGCACGTCGTCACCGACGGGCTGCTGATCACCGGGCAGAACCCGGCGTCGTCGGAGCCGGCGGCGCAGGCGCTGCTCAAAGCGCTGGGTTGATGCCCACCGGGCGGCTGGCAGGCCGGCCACCCGCACGGGCCACCACCCGCCCACCCAGCGCGCGTTAACGCCCGGTTCGCGCACGGCTCGCGCCCCTCGCCTGCCGTTTCGCGCAGCGCCCTTGCATTTCGTCGCATGCCGCTGCCGCTGCCGGCCCGCGGTGCCTACAGTGCCGCCATGCCGCACCGACCGTCACTCCACGGTCGCGGCCCCTGGCACTCCAAGACGAAAGGCGCACCGTGATCCTCCTCCTTGTTCTTCTTTCCCTCGCCCTGCGGTGGGCAGCGCGGCACATCCGGCCGGTGGCGGCCACCGCGTTCGTGGCGCTGGCCGCACTGGCAGCTCCCGCATCGGCCCAGCACGCCGGCCTGCGCACCCTGGTCGTGCCCGGTGACGAGCCGATCAACGTCGCGCTGTTCTACCCCACCGTGCGCAGCGCGGGCGTGGTGCAGCTGGGCCCCTGGCGCCCGGTGGTCGGCCTGGGCGCGCCCGTGTCGGCCGAGCCGCTCAAGGGGCTGATCCTGGTGTCGCACGGCACGGGCGGCAATGAACTCGCGCACCACAACCTGGCCACGCGCCTGGCGGCCGAGGGCTACCTCGTGGCCGCCGTGCGCCACCCGGGCGACAACTGGCAGGACCGCTCCATGATCACCTCGGGCCGCTACTTCGGCGAGCGCCCGCGCCAGGTCAGCCGCGTGCTCGACGCGCTGCTGGCCAGCCCCGAGTGGGGGCCCCGCATCCCCGCCGGCCGCATCGGCGCACTGGGCCACTCGGCCGGCGGCTACACCGTGCTGGCCCTGGCCGGCGCGCAGGCCGAGCCCGCCCGCGCCGCCCAGCACTGCCGCAGCGTGCAGGACGACCCCGGCTTCTGCGGCCTGGCCCAGGGCCCCAAGACGCCGCAGCCGGTCGTCGCTGCCAACACGGCCACGCCCGCCAACGTGGTGCCGGACGGCGCCCTGGTCTCCGTGCCCGACCCACGCATCCGCGCCGTCGTCGCCCTGGCGCCCATGGCCGTGGTGTTCACCCCCGAGAGCCTCAAAGCCGTGACCGTGCCGGTGCTGCTGCGGGTGGCCGAGCAGGATGCCGTGCTGACGGGCAAGTACCACGGCGGGCTGGTGGCCGCGAATCTGGCCACCGCGCGGGCGGACACCGTGCCGGGTGCCGGCCACTTCGCCTTCATGGCCCAGCCCAGCCAGAGCCTGCCGTCCGACGCGGGCGACGCCGCCGCCAACCCGGCGGGCTTCGACCGCGTGGCCTACCACGCGGTGCTGGAGGCGCAGGTGGTGCAGTTCTTCGCGCAGCAGTGGCGCTGAGCCTGATGTTTTGAGATAGAAAAGCTGCCTACCGCTTGCCTGGTAAGCGCAAGCAGCTATCAAAAGTGTAGTGAATACTTCCGCCGGGCCCCTAGGGATCCTCTGCACGAATCATCGCGCCGTGTGCATCTGCGGTCTCGGGCGGCCTGCGACGTTGCAAATACTCGCAATAGCTACGGCTATTGCTGCGTTTTGCGCCTTGCACTCCATCCCGATCCGCAGCGCACACTTGGCAGCTCGATTCGTGCAGCGGATCCCTAGTACGGCAGGATTCCGGGCAGCAGCGGCCGGGCCAGCCGCTCGCACCACCACTTGAGCGCCTCGCCCCGGTGCTCGGGCTTCCAGGCCAGCCAGAAGGTCTCATCGGCCCGGGGCTCCTCCACCGGCACCTCCACCAGGATGCCGTTTTCCAGCTCCACCCGCACGCAGGCGCGCGGCACGAAGCCGTGGCCCAGCCCGGCGGCCTGGCAGGCGATCTTGGCCTGCATCGACGGCACGGTGATGCGCCGCTGGCCCGACAGCAGGCCCACCGTGCGGTCCGACAGCGTGCGCGCCCCGTCGCCCACCACCACGGCCGTGTGCTCCAGCAGGTCGCTGCGCGTGAGCGGCCGGCCCAGGCGCGCCAGCGGGTGCGACGCGGTCACGCAGAACACGAAGTCCAGGCTGCCCACCGCCACGGCCTTGTAGCCGCCGCCGGCCGGGCCTTCGCCCGCCGCCACGATGATGTCGGCGCGCCCGTCGCGCAGCGCCTCCCAGGTGCCTGTGAGCGCCTCGCAGCCGATGCGCAGGCGCGTGCCGCAGTTCAGCCCCTCAAAGGCCGCGATGTCGTCGTTGAATGCGCTGGTGGGTATCAGCGAGTCGTGCACCAGCCGCAGCTCGGACTCGAACCCGGTGGCTATCTGCCGCAGGCGCGATTCGAGCTGCCGCGCCGAGGCCAGCAGCCAGCGGCCCTCCTTGAGCAGCTCGTGCCCCGCGGGCGTGAGCGTCACGCGCGGGCCGTTGCGGGTGAACAGGGCCAGGCCCAGTTGCTCCTCGAGCTTGCCCACTGCGTAGGAGATGGTGGACGGCACCTTGTGCAGCCGCTCCGAGGCGCCCGCGAACGAGCCGTAGCGGGCAATCGCATCCACCAGTTCGATGGCTTCGAGGGAGAGTTTCAGCATGGCAACAGGCCCGGAATTTCAATCATCGAAATTATCGATGATGGATGGCCAAACCTTTCAACCTGATGCCCTGCCATGCGCCGGATACTTCATCCATCGCAGCACTGATGCCCAATGAAAGCCAGCAGATTTCAAACCGGACACCCAGTGTGAAATTCATCGACAGACATTGAAAGGAAGACACCATGCTCGACATCCGCAAAGCCCAACACCGCGGCAACGCCAACCACGGCTGGCTCCATTCGCGCCACACCTTCTCGTTCGGCCACTACCACGACGCCAATCAGCAAGGCTTCTCCGACCTGCTGGTCATCAACGACGACCGCGTGGCTCCCGGCAAGGGCTTCGGCACCCACCCGCACCGCGACATGGAAATCTTCTCGTACGTGCTGGAAGGCGCGCTGGAGCACAAGGACTCCATGGGCACCGGCTCGGTCATCCGCCCCGGCGACGTGCAGATGATGAGCGCTGGCACCGGCGTGCGCCACAGCGAGTTCAACCACTCGGGCGTTGAGCCCGTGCACTTCCTGCAGATCTGGATCGTGCCCGGTGCCCGCGGCGCCGCACCCCGCTACCAGCAGGTGCACTTCAGCGAAGACGACAAGCGCGGCCGCCTGCGCCAGATCATCTCGCCCGAAGGGGCCGACGGATCGCTGGCCGTGCACCAGGACGCCCGGGTCTATGCTGGCTTGTTCGACGGCAGCGATGAGTCGGCCGATCTGGACGTGGGCCCAGGCCGCAACGTGTATGTGCACGTGGCCCGGGGCAGCCTGGAGGTGAACGGCGAGCGGCTGTCCGAAGGCGACGGCGCCCGCATCCGCGACGCCGGGGCCCTGCGCTTCGCTAACGGCGAAGGCGCCGAGGTGCTGGTGTTCGACCTGCGGCCCAACGAGCTGCCCACGATGCCGCACTGAGCGGATGGGGCGCCGCTGAGGAGCGGGGTGGGCGATGCCGCCCATCCCTTGCGCCCCGGGCCGCCGCATTGCCTTGTCTCGTTTTTTTGTTTGTTCTTCTCGACGCACCTCCATCTTCAATTTCCAGGGAGTTCACCATGACCCACGCCAACACGACCACGACCACGACTGCCAGCGCCAACGCCGCCCGCCCCGTCGCCTACGCCAAGCCCGGCGCCACGCTGCTGAACGCCGACGACCACACCCTGGTCATGATCGACTTCCAGTCGCAGATGGCCTTTGCCACGCACTCCATCGACGCGATCACGCTGCGCTCCAACGCCGGCCTGGTGGCCAGTGCAGCCGCCGGGTTTGGGGTGGACACCATCCTCACCACGGTGTCTGAGAAGAGCTTCAGCGGCCCCATGTTCGAGGAAGTGACCGCACCGTTCCCCGACCAGGCGCTGCTGGACCGCACCTCCATGAACACCTGGGAAGACGAGGCCGTGATCGCCCGTGTCAACGCCATCGGCAAGCCGCGCATCGTGCTGGCCGGCCTGTGGACCAGCGTGTGCATCGTGGGCCCGGCGCTGTCGGCGTTGGACCAGGGCTTCGAGGTGTATGTGATCGCCGACGCCAGCGGCGACATCTCGGCCGAAGCCCACAACCGCGCCATGGAGCGCATGGTGCAGGCCGGCGCGCGGCCCATTACGGCGCTGCAGTACCTGCTGGAGCTGCAGCGCGACTGGGCACGGGGCGAGACGTACGACATGACGACGGGCATCGCCAAGAAGTTCGGCGGGGGCTATGGCCTGGGCATCACCTACGCCAAGACCATGTTCAACGCCCACGAAGGTTAAAAAGGGCGCATCAGCCTACTGCGCGACCCGATCCCGCACCTGCGGTTCTCGCCGTACGCTTGTACGGCTGCGGTCCTCGGTGCAGGCCAGGGCCGCTTGCTACGGCCACTGCACCCTTTTTGCGCTCTGCCATTGCTGAAATTCTCTGAGCCCCAAGACATGAACCAACCTGCCACCGCTCCCGACCTCATCCTGCGCAACGGGCGCTTCACCACGCTGGACCGCGCCAACCCCACGGCCAGCGCGGTCGCCATTGCGCAAGGGCGCTTCACCAAGGTGGGTGACGACCGCGAGGTGATGGCCCTGGCCGGTGCGGGCACGCGGGTCATCGACCTGGGCGGGCGCAGCGTGCTGCCGGGGCTCATCGACAACCACCTGCACATCATCCGCGGCGGCCTCAACTTCAACATGGAGCTGCGGTGGGACGGGGTGAAGAGCCTGGCCGATGCCATGGCCATGCTCAAAGCCCAGGTGGCGGTGACGCCCGCCCCGCAGTGGGTGCGCGTGGTGGGCGGCTTCACCGAACACCAGTTTGCGGAAAAGCGCCTGCCCACGCTGGCCGAGCTGAACGCCGTGGCGCCCGACACGCCCGTGTTCATCCTGCACCTGTACGACCGCGCGCTGCTCAACGGCGCCGCGCTGCGCGCCGTGGGCTACGGCAAGGACACGCCCGCACCGCCCGGTGGCGAGATCGTGCGCGACAGCGCGGGCAACCCCACGGGCCTGCTGCTGGCCAAGCCCAATGCGGCCATCCTGTATGCCACGCTGGCCAAGGGCCCCAAGCTGCCGCACGACTACCAGGTCAACTCCACGCGCCACTTCATGCGCGAGCTCAACCGCCTGGGCGTGACCGGCGCCATCGACGCGGGCGGCGGCATGCAGAACTACCCGGATGACTACGACGTGATCCAGGAGCTGGCCGATGCCGACCAGCTCACCATCCGCCTGGCCTACAACCTGTTCACGCAAAAGCCCCAGCACGAGAAGGAAGACTTCCTGAACTGGACGGCCACCTCGCAGTACAAGCAGGGCACGGACTACTTCCGCCACAACGGCGCGGGCGAGATGCTCGTGTTCTCCGCCGCCGACTTCGAGGACTTCCGCCAGCCCCAGCCCGAGCTCGCGCCCGGCATGGAAGGCGAGCTGGAAGAGGTGGTGCGCATCCTCGCGCAGAACCGCTGGCCCTGGCGCATGCACGCCACGTATGACGAGACCATCGAGCGCGCGCTCAACGTGTTCGAAAAGGTCAACCAGGACACACCGCTGGCCGGCCTGAACTGGTTCTTCGACCACGCCGAGACCATCTCGGAAAAGTCCATCGACCGCATCGCCGCCCTGGGCGGCGGGGTGGCCGTGCAGCACCGCATGGCCTACCAGGGCGAATACTTCGTGGAGCGCTACGGCGCCGCGGCGGCCGAGGCCACGCCCCCGGTCAAGCGCATGCTGGAGAAGGGCGTCCACGTGTCCGCCGGCACCGACGCCACCCGCGTGGCCAGCTACAACCCCTGGGTGTCGCTGTCCTGGCTCGTGACCGGCAAGACGGTGGGCGGCCTGCAGCTCACCCCGCAGCGCAACTGCCTCACCCGCGACCAGGCCCTGCGCATGTGGACCGAGAACGTCACCTGGTTCAGCAACGAGCAGGGCAAGAAGGGCCGCATCGAAGCGGGCCAGCTGGCCGACTTGGTCGTGCCCGACCGCGACTTCTTTGCCTGCCCCGAGTCCGACATCGCCGACACCACGGCCCTGCTCACCGTGGTGGGCGGCAAGGTGGTCTATGGAGTGGGCGACTTCGCGCGCTTCGACGACGCGGCCCCGCCGCCCGCCATGCCCGACTGGTCGCCCGTGCGCACCTTCGGCGGCTACGGCGCCTGGGGCGCCTGGGGCGCCCAGGGAGGGCCGGACGGCGCGCCACTGCAGGCCGTGCTGCGCAACGCGGCCGCGAACTGCGGTTGCGCCAGCAACTGCAACCTGCACGGCCACGCCCACGCCACGGCCTGGAGCAGCAAGCTGCCGGTGTCCGACCTGCAGGGCTTTTGGGGTGCGCTGGGCTGCGCCTGCTGGGCGGTGTGACGGTGCAGCACGCATTGCAAACTGCCGCCACCGCGCCCTGGGTGCAGACGCTGGCGCTGCTGTGCCTGTGCGCCGCCTACCTGCAGGGCGGCATCGGCAAGGCCCGCAACTTTGCCGGCGCCGTGGCCGAGGTGCGCTCGCTCGGTCTGGCGCCCGCCGCGCCCATCGCTGCTGCCACGCTGGTGCTGCAGCTTTCGGCCTCGGCGCTCATCCTGTCGGGCTGGTACCGCTGGATCGGGGCGCTGGCCCTGGCGGGCTTTACCGTGCTGGCCGCCTTGCTGGCAGACCGCTTCTGGGCCGCGCCGCCCGCCGATCGGCAGCGCAGCGCCAACGCATTTTTTGAACACTGGGGCCTGGTGGGCGGCATGCTGCTCGTCGCCTGGCACGACCTCGGAGGCCGCCATGCCGAATAACCAACACGATCATCACCACCACCACACCCCCGCTGCTGCAGCGCCCACGGCATCCACAGCGCCCGCGGCATCCGGCAGCTTCGCTCCCCTGGCCATCCCCGTCTTCGCGGTGCTCTGGGCCGCCACCGTGCTGGGCAACATCGGCAGCTTCATGCGCGACGTCGCCAGCGCCTGGATGGTGACCGAGCTCTCGTCCAGCCCCACCGCGGTCGCGCTGATCCAGACCGCCGCCACGCTGCCCGTCTTTCTGCTCGCCATCCCTGCGGGCGTGCTGTCGGACATCCTGGACCGCCGCCGCTTCCTCATCGGCGTGCAGGTGTTGCTGGCGGCCGTCAGCGGCACGCTGCTCATCCTGGCCAACACCCACATGCTGACGGTGGAGTGGCTGGTGGCGCTGACCTTCGTGGGCGGCATCGGTGCCGCGCTCATGGGTCCCACCTGGCAGTCCATCGTGCCCGAGCTGGTGCCGCGCAGCGAGCTCAAGAGCGCTGTGGCGCTCAACTCGCTGGGCATCAACATCGCACGCGCCATCGGCCCTGCGGCGGGTGGCCTGCTGCTGGCGAGCTTCGGCGCGGCCATGGCCTACGGCCTGGACGTGCTGAGCTATGTGTTCGTGATCGCCGCGCTGCTGTGGTGGAAGCGCCCGAAGGCCGAGGCGTCAGGCCTGAACGAGCAGTTCTTCGGCGCCTTCCGCGCCGGCGTGCGCTACGCCCGCGCCAGCCGCGAGCTGCATGTGGTGCTGCTGCGCGCCGCCGTGTTCTTCCTGTTTGCCAGCTCCGTCTGGGCGCTGCTGCCGCTGGTGGCGCGCCGCATGCTGGGCGGCTCGGCAGGCTTTTACGGCGTGATGCTGGGCGCCGTGGGCGCAGGCGCCATCCTGGGCGCCGTGCTGCTGCCCCGCTTGCGCCAGCGGCTCGACACCGACGGCCTGGTGTTGCTGGCATCCCTGCTCACCGCCGCCGTCATGGGCGTGCTGACCGTGGCCCCGCCCCAGTGGGCCGCCGTGGCGCTGATGCTGGTGCTGGGCCTGGGCTGGATCATCGCGCTGACCACCCTCAACGGCGTGGCCCAGGCCGTGCTGCCCAACTGGGTGCGCGGCCGCGGCCTGGCCATCTACCTCATGGTCTTCAACGGCGCGATGGCCGCCGGCAGCCTGGGCTGGGGCCTCATCGCGGGGCAGGCCGGCTTGCCGGTCACGCTGCTGCTGGGCGCGGCCGGGCTGGTGGTGGCGTCGCTCATCTTTCACCGCGTGAAGCTGCCCACCGGCGAGGCCGACCTGCAGCCCTCCAACCACTGGCCCGAGCCCCTGATGGCCCAGCCCGTCGCGCACGACCGGGGCCCGGTGATGGTGCAGATCGAGTACCGCATCGCCAAGCCCGACCTGCCCGCCTTCCTGCAGGCCATGCAGCACCTGTCCCAGGAGCGCCGCCGCGACGGCGCCTACGCCTGGGGCGTGGCCGAACACACCGGCGAGCCGGGCCGCGTGATCGAGTGGTTCCTGGTCGAGTCCTGGGCCGAGCATTTGCGCCAGCACCACCGCGTGTCCAAGGCGGATGCGGACCTGCAGGCGGAGGCGCTGCGGTTTCACCAGGGGCCTGGGCGGCCGGTGGTGCATCACTTTCTGGCGTTAGTGCCGGGGGAGAGTGCGGATGCAGATCCTGCACATTCCGCACCGGCGCACTGAGGCAGGCGCTAAACAAAATTTACTGCCAGAGCCTGGTGGACAAGCGCACGCAGCTATTCGCCCAGGAGTTTCATAATGCAGTGCTACCTGTGACGAGACTGCTTTGCCTGCCCACCCCACTGACCCATACCAAGCCCGCCTCACCCTTCTGCACTCAGAGCTTGCGGGATATGGCTTGTGGGGGTGCAATGTGCCATGACAGCACCCGAGACCGTGCCCAGGATCATCATCATTGCCGGACCGAATGGAGCGGGCAAGACCACATTCGCGCGGGAGTTTTTGCCCAATGAGGCGGCCTGTCCAGTGTTTGTGAATGCAGATTTGATCGCTGCGGGCTTGTCGCCCTTCGCGCCAGAGCTGGCTGCTCTTCAAGCGGGGCGCCTGATGCTGCAAGCGATTGCCCAACATGTGGACCGGCGAGAAAGTTTCGCGTTTGAAACGCTGTCGGGTCGGGCGTATGCCAGGCAGATTCCGCAGTGGCGGCGGGCAGGTTATTTTGTGGAATTATTTTTTTTGAGTCTGCCCCACGCGGGCATGGCGGTACAACGTGTGGCAGAACGGGTGCGCCAGGGTGGCCATCACATTCCTGAAGCGACGGTTCACCGTCGGTTTGCGGCAGGACTTCTTTTGCTGCGCACCGTGTACCAGCCGCTGGTGGACCAGTGGTCGGTGTATGACAACTCGGGGGATGAGCCCCAATTGATGGATTGGAGTGGAAAGCCATGACGAAGCCACATGCTGTGAATGAGCCCGTCCCGGCCTATACCACAAACGGGCGTGATGTGCAGGCGGACTTCAAAGGCGCTCAGGTGGCTATTCGCCGGGCGGCGCAGCGGGCCCGCCAAGTGGCCCAGCAAACGGGCACGGATTTGATCGTGGCCCGTGGAGGGCAAATTGTGCGTTTGCCGCCTTCACGCGACGGATCGGAGCAGTAGCTGGGGAGTTCAGTCGATCACGCAACTGATTCGGCTGCCGCTGCTGCAGCGCAAGCCTCCACCTCCACCAGGCAGTCATAAAACGTCGGCGCCCGCCCCAGGTCCGTCAGCGCCTGGCTCGTCACCTCGTTCACGTTCGTCCCATCGAGCCCCAGCTTGCGCCACCAGATGCCCAGGCCGTTGACCACGCCGGGGCGGGCGCGGCGCGAGACGGTGGCGTGGCACTGGTAGCTGCCGCGGTCGTTGAACACGCGCACCACGGCGTCGTTGGCGATGCCGCGGGCTTCGGCGTCGTCGGGGTGGATCTCCAGGATCGGGCGGCCTTCGATGTTGCGCAGGCTCGTCACGTTCACGAAGGTGGAATTCAAGAAGTTGCGCGCGGGCGGCGAGATCATGGCCAGGGGGTAGCGTGCGTCGGTGCCCTGCAGCTCGTAGTTGGGCAGGTGGTCGGGCAGGCCGTCCAGGCCCTGCGCGGCCAGGCGGGCGCTGTAGAACTCGCACTTGCCTGACGGTGACGGGAAGTTGCCTTCGGCAAACAGCGCATCGGGAATGGCCACCGTGGCAAAGCCCTGGGATTCGAGCAGCGCGTAGTCCACCGCATCGCCGAAGGCCTGGCGGCACAGCGCCTCGTCGGTGTCGGCAAAGCAGGGGTCGGCAAAGCCCATGCGCGCGGCCAGGTCGCGGAAGATCTGGGCGTTGCTGCGGGCTTCGCCCAGCGGCGCAATCGCGGGGCGGTTGAGCACCACGTCGGTGTGGCCGTAGGACAGGTGCACGTCCCAGTGTTCGAGCTGCGTGGTGGCGGGCAGGATGTAGTCCGCGTAGTCGGCGGTGTCGGTCTGGAAGTGCTCCAGCACCACGGTGAAAAGGTCTTCGCGCGCAAACCCGCGCACCACCTTGCCCGAGTCCGGGGCCACGGCCACGGGGTTGCTGTTGTAGACCACCACGGCCTCGACCTTCGGGCCGAAGGCGGGCGATGCCTCGCGCAGCAGGTCGTCGCCGATGGTCGTCATGTTGATGGTGCGCGGCACGCGCCCTGCGGCCGCCTGGGGCATCAGGTCGGGCCGCTGCAGCACCGCGCGCTGCGCCGGGAACTGGCCCGAGCTCGACAGCAGCAAGCCGCCAGCGCGGTGGCGCCAGGCGCCGGTGAGGGCGGGCAGGCAGGCCACGGCGCGCACGGCGTTGCCGCCGCCGCGCACGCGCTGCATGCCGTAGTTCAGGCGGATGGCGGCGGGCTGGGTGGTGCCGTAGTCGCGGGCCAGCTGGCGGATCTGCTCGACCGGAATGCCGCAGACTTCGGCCGCGCGCTCGGGCGGCCACTGCAGGGCGCGCTCGCGCAGCGGGTCCCAGCCCAGCGTGTGGCGCGCGATGTAGTCGTGGTCCAGCCAGTCGTGGGCGATCAGCTCGTGCATCAGCGCCAGGGCCAGCGCGGCATCGGTGCCCGGGCGCAGGGCGATGTGCTCGTGGCACTTGTCGGCCGTCTCGCTCTTGCGCGGGTCGATGCACACCAGCCGGGCGCCATTCCTCTTGGCCTGCTGCGCGTAGCGCCAAAAATGCAGGTTGCTGCCGATGGAGTTGCTGCCCCAGATCAGGATGAGCTGTGATTCGGCGAAGAACTCCACCTTCATGCCCACCTTGCCGCCCAGGGTCTGCGTCAGCGCCTCAGCGCCCGCCGATGCGCAGATGGTGCGGTCCAGCAGCGATGCCCCCAGCTGGTGGAAGAAGCGCCGGTCCATGCTCTCGCCCTGCACCATGCCCATGGTGCCGGCGTAGCTGTAGGGCAGGATGGCCTCGGGCGCGCGGGCGGCGATGGACTGCAGGCGCTGCGCGATGTCGTCCAGGGCCTCGTCCCAGCTGACGGGTGCGAACTGGCCGCTGCCGCCCGGGCCTTTGGGGCCCGTGCGCTTGAGCGGTGTGAGCACGCGCTCGGGGTGGTAGCTGCGTTCGGTGTACTTGCTCACCTTGGCGCAGAGCACGCCGTCGGTGTGCGGGTGGTCGGGGTTGCCCTGCACGCGGGTGGCCACGCCGTTGTCGTCCACGGTGGTGATCAGGGCGCAGGTATCCGGACAGTCGTGCGGGCAGGCACCGCGCACCTGGATCGGGCCAGAAGGGAGGGAAATGGCGGCAGAAGGCGTGGACATGGGTGGGGCGATCGTTAAACTTCGTAGGAAGCGGCGTGCATATCGAACCAATATCCAACAAAAAGCCCGCCGCTTCACCGCAGACTGCCGGGGACCTGTGCGCAGGTTCTTGCCGGCAGCGCCGAGGTGTCAACCTCGTTGTGTTGACAGGAAGAGGGATTTCACCATGAAGCCAAAGGCATTGGGGCGCAGACAGTTTTCCATCGGTCTGGGCGCGGTCGCGCTCGGCGGTTTCCACACCGCGCAGGCCCAGGGCGAAGCCCGCATCGTACTGGGTCAGTCGGCCGCATTCACCGGCCCGGCCGCGCAGCTGGGCGTGCAGTTCAACCAGGGCGCCAAGCTCTTTTTCGACCAGTTCAATGCCCAGGGTGGGGTGGGCAAGCGGCTGGTCGAGATTCGCACGCTGGACGACGGCTATGAGCCCGAGCGCTGCGCGGAGAACACGAAGAAGTTCATCGCCGACGACGTGTTCGCGCTGTTCGGCTACATCGGCACGCCCACCAGCCTGGCCGCGCTGCCGCTGTTCACGCAGGCCAGGCTGCCGTTCTTCGGCCCGTTCACCGGGGCCGAGGCGCTGCGCCAGCCGTTCAACCGGCTCATCTTCCATGTGCGCGCCTCGTACTACGACGAGACCGCGCTCATCGTGCGCCAGCTCACCAACCTGGGCCTCAAGAAGATCGCGGTGTTCTACCAGAACGATGCCTACGGCAAGGCGGGGCTCGACGGCGTGACCCGCGCGCTGGCTGATCTGAAGCTGGCCCCCGTCGCCACGGCCACGGTGGAGCGCAACTCGGTGGAGGTCAAAGCCGCCACCGACAAGCTCATGGCCGCCAAGCCCGACGCCGTGGTGCAGATCGCGGCCTATGCGGGCAGCGCGGCCTTCGTGCGCTCGGCGCGCAAGGCGGGGTTCGGCGGCACGTTCTACAACGTGTCGTTCGTGGGCACGCAGGCCCTGGCCGACGAGCTGGGCAAGGACGGCGCTGGCGTGGTCGTCTCGCAGGTCGTGCCTTCGCCCTACCAGCCCTCGCGCCAGATCACGCGCGAGTTCCTGGAGGCGATCAAGAAGGGCGGCGACAAGGTGCAGGCCAACTACTCCAGCATGGAGGGCTACCTGGCGGCCCGCGTGTTCTCCGAAGGCCTGCGCCAGGCGCAGGCCGGCGGCAAGGGCCTCACGCGCGAGAGCTTCATCACCGGCACCGAAGCCATCGGCAACCAGACGATCTCGGGCTTTCCGGTGGCCTTCAGCGCCACCAGCCATGCGGCGTCGAAGTTCGTGGAGATGTCGATGCTGACCGGCGACGGACGTGTGAGGACTTGAGCCCGGATGGACGCGGGTTCGCGCCCCATCATTCAATACCCAGAACCGTTCGGGCTGAGCCTGTCGAAGCCTTGCGCGGCGCTTCGACAGGCTCAGCGTGAACGGTTGTGTATTTTTGAAAGTAAGGCTTCACGGGATTTAATTAGTCGATCGACGTGGTGCGCGCCAGCCCTTGCATGAAGGCCTCGCAGCGGCCGAGCTGTTCGAGGCTCACGTACTCGTCGGGCTGGTGCGCCTGCTGGATGCTGCCGGGGCCGCAGACCACGGTGGAGATGCCGGCGTTCTTGAACAGGCCGGCCTCGGTGCCGAAGGCCACGAGGGTGGTGCTCTTCTCGCCCGACAGGGTCTGCGCCAGGCGCGTGACGGGGTCGTCCTTGCTGCCCAGGAAGCTCGGGATCTCGCAGATGGTTTCAAACGAGAAGCCGGCCGCGGGCGCCACCTGTTTCATGCGCGGCTCCAGCGACTTGGCATAGGCCACCACCTCGGACTGCATCTGCGCGGCATTGGCCGTAGGCAGGTCGCGGAATTCGTAGCGGAACTCGGCGTCGCGCGGCACCACGTTGTCGGCGATGCCGCCGTGGAACTGCCCCACGCTGGTGGTCGAGAACGGCACATCGAAGCCTTCGAAGCGGGGCTCCTCGCGCTCGAAGCCCTCACCCATGTCGCGCAGGCGGCTGACCACGCGGGCCGCCATCTCGATGGCGTTCACCGAGTGGGGCGTGAGCGATGAGTGCGCCTCCTTACCGCGCACGCAGCACTTGTAGCGGTACACGCCCTTGTGGGCGATGGCGGGCACCATGCTGGTGGGCTCGCCCACGATGCAGGCCAGGGGCCGGATGTTCGCGTCGCGCAGGTCGGCGATGAGCTCCTTCACGCCAAAGCAGCCGATCTCTTCCTCGTAGCTGAAGGCCAGGTGCACGGCAAAGGGTGCGTTGCTGTTCAAGAACTGCTCGGCCTGCGACACGGCGATGCCGATGAACGCCTTCATGTCGGCGCTGCCACGGCCATACAGGCTCGGGCCTTCGGGACCGTCCTTGATCAGCGCGCTCAGCGGGTCCATGGTCCAGTCCTGGCCGTCCCACGGCACGGTGTCGGTGTGGCCCGACAGGATGATACCGGCCGGTTTGCCCTCGCCCAGCGTGGCGAACAGGTTGGCCTTGGTCTTGTCGTCGTTGAAGGTCAGGCGGCTCTTCACTCCCAGCCTGGCCAGGTGGTCGCGGATGAAGTGGATCAGCTCCAGATTGGAGTTGTGGCTGACGGTGTTCATGCGCACCAGGGTTTGCGCAAGTTCGAGGGCGTGGGGCGAAATCATGGTGTGGACTGGTGATAAACCCGGGTTGGCACGTGGCTTGCTGACGGGCTAGACTGTGAGATCGTAAGGATACATATCATGAACGTAATTGATTCCATCGTCACGCAGGCGGCCAGCATTGCCGCGGTGCGCAAGGACATTCACGCGCATCCCGAGCTGTGCTTCGAAGAGGTGCGCACCGCTGACGTGGTGGCCCAAAAGCTCACCGAATGGGGGATTCCGATCCACCGCGGCCTGGGCAAGACGGGCGTGGTGGGCATCGTCAAGGGCCGCGACGGCGGCGCCAGCGGCCGGGCCATCGGCCTGCGTGCCGACATGGACGCCCTGCCCATGCAGGAGTTCAACACCTTCGCCCACGCCAGCAAGCACCAGGGCAAGATGCACGCCTGCGGCCACGACGGCCACGTGGCCATGCTGCTGGCCGCGGCGCAGCACTTTGCCAAGCACCGCAATTTCGACGGCACCGTGTACCTGATCTTCCAGCCCGCGGAAGAGGGCGGCGGTGGTGCCCGCGTGATGATCGAGGACGGCCTGTTCGAGCAGTTCCCCATGCAGGCCGTGTACGGCATGCACAACTGGCCCGGCATGCCGGTGGGCACGTTTGCCGTGAGCCCCGGCCCGGTGATGGCGTCGACCAGCGAATTCAAGATCGTGATCCGCGGCAAGGGCGGCCATGCAGCGCTGCCGCACACCGGCATCGACCCGGTGCCGATCGCCTGCCAGATGGTGCAGACCTTCCAGACCATCATCAGCCGCAACAAGAAGCCGGTGGATGCGGGCGTGATCTCGGTCACCATGATCAACGCGGGCGAGGCCACCAACGTGGTGCCCGACAGCGTCGAGCTGCAGGGCACCGTGCGCACCTTCACCGTCGAGGTGCTGGAGCTGATCGAAAAGCGCATGCGCCAGATCGCCGAACACACCTGCGCGGCGCACGACGCCACCTGCGAATTCGCGTTCGTGCGCAACTACCCGCCCACCGTCAACTCGCCCGCCGAGGCCGAGTTCGCGCGCAAGGTCATGACCGAGATCGTCGGCGCTGAACATGTGCTGCCCCAGGAGCCCACCATGGGCGCCGAAGACTTTGCCTACATGTTGCAGGCCAAGCCCGGCGCGTACTGCTTCATCGCCAATGGCGACGGCGCGCACCGGGAGATGGGCCATGGCGGCGGCCCCTGCATGCTGCACAACCCGAGCTACGACTTCAACGACGACCTGATCCCGCTGGGCGCCACCTACTGGGTCAAGCTGGCCGAGCAGTGGCTGGCCCAGCCCACGGCGACGGCCTGAACGCCACCGCTCCGCCGCCGCTGATTTCTCGTTCTGCCTTGAAACCCTGGGCGCCCCGTGTGCCCCGGGTTTTCTTTTGTCCCCCTCCCCCCCCGACCCCTGAAAGCCCCGCCCATGATCGGCATCCCCAGCGCCTTTTCCTCCAGCTACGCAGAGGCCCGCACCAAGCTCCTCGAAGCCGCCGCCGCGGCCGGCCTGCCCATCGAGTCGCACGCCCACCCGCTCAAAGGCCGTGACGGCGAGGACCTGGCGATGGACGTGGTGCTGGACGGCCCGGCCGATGCGAAAAAGCTGCTCATCGTGAGCAGCGCCTGCCACGGCGTGGAGGGCTACTGCGGCAGCGGCGTGCAGGTGTTCGCGCTGCACGACCAAGAGTGGCGCGACAAGGCACGCGCCGCCGGCGTGGCCACGCTGTACATCCATGCGCTCAACCCGTATGGCTTCTCGCACGTGCGCCGCTTCACGCACGAGAACGTGGACCTGAACCGCAACTTCCAGGACTTCTCCCAGCCCCTGCCGGTGAACAAGGCCTACCGCGAGGTGCAGCCCCTGTTGCTGCCCGAGCAGTGGCCGCCCTCGGCCGAGAATGCCGCCGCCCGGCAGCAGTACATCGACACGCACGGCGAAGCCGCCTGGCAGGCCGCCATCTCGCAGGGCCAGCATGAGTTTCCGCAGGGCGTGTTCTTCGGCGGCACCGAGCCCACCTGGAGCAACCGCACGCTGCGCCAGGTGCTGCGCCAGCACGGCGCCAACGCATCGCGCATCGCCTGGATCGACCTGCACACGGGCCTGGGCCCCAGCGGCCATGGTGAGCGCATCTACGCCGGCAAAGACGATGCCGACTCCGTGGCGCGCGCCCGGGCCTGGTGGGACGGTGGCGGCGCCACGCCGGTCACGTCCATCTACGACGGCTCCTCGACGTCGGCTTTCCTCACCGGGCTGATGTGGAACTCCGTGTACGACGAGTGCCCCCATGCGGAAACCACGGGCATCGCGATGGAATACGGCACCGTGCCGGTGCTGGAGGTGATGGACGCGATCCGCGCCGAGCAGTGGCTCAACCTGCACCCCGAGGCACCGGCCGAGCAGCATGCCCAGATCAAGGCGCAGATGCTGGCAGCGTTCTACACCGACACCGATGTGTGGAAGGGCCAGATCGTGAGCCAGGCGCGCCAGTCGATGTTCCAGGCGGTCGACGGCCTGGCCCGGTAGTTGGGTTTCATCGGCCTCCAGCGCTTGCCTGGCAAACGCAAGGTGCTACAAAAAACATAGTCATTTTGGGGCTTGAGGCCCTGTGCGCCGTGGCGCAGGGCGGTGCGGGTGCACGCTCTGGGCGGGCCGGGGGCGCTGGCGTCGTGCGCGCGGCGGCTACCATCGCGCCAAACCCAGGAGACCGCGCCATGGCCTTTGCCCCTACCTCGCTGCGCGCGGCGCAGCGCCCGCTCCGATGAGCGTTCCGGCCCCCCAGCCCGGCGCAGGCCCGCACCCCGATGCCGTGCGGGCGCTCAGCCGCAGCCTGCTCGCGCTGGGGCAGCTGGCGCGGCACACGCAACCCCAGGACATGCTGCACCAGGCCCTGCAGACGCTGCAGGCGCTGGTGCCGTTCGACTCGGCCTGGTGGGGCGAAATGTCGGCAGGCGATGTGCACAGCAGCCCCCGCAACTGGCTGCATGGCAGCATGGGCCTGAGCCAGAGCTTTGCGCAGGAATGGAATGAACTGTCTGCGGTGGACGAGTTCGCGCGCCAGTCCATGAGCCGGCTCGGCGTGGTGATCCGCGAACGCGACGTGACCGGCGACATCGCCGAACACGCCGAGGTGCTGGCGTTCAGCGAGCGCCATGGCCTGTACCACTGCATGGCGCTCACGGCCGAGCTGCCGCACAGCGGCCTGCTGTTCTTCGTCTCGGTGTACCGCCCGCAGACCCGCACCGAATTCACCGACCAGGAGACCGTGCTGTTCGGCGAGTTTGTCGTGCACCTGCTGCAGCACTGGCACCACCGGCTGCAGGCGCTGCAAAGCGATTCGCCCAGCCGCCCGTGGGACAGCTTTGCGCTCGCAGGGCCTTCGGGCGATCTGCTGTTCGCGGGGCTGCGCATCAGCCTGGCGCTGGGCGAGGCCCACCCCGGCTGGGCCGGCACGCGGCTGCCGACGGCGGTGGTGCAAGGCCTCGCGCGCGCGCCGTGCACCGTGGCCGTGGGTAAGGCCTGCCGCCTGCGGATGGAGCCCTGCGGTTCGCTGGTGGCCATCAGCATCGCATCGCGCCACCCGAAGTCGCCGCTGGCGCCGCGCGAACTGAGCGCGGCCATGCTCTATGCGCAGGGGCGCTCGCACAAGGACATCGCCGCCACGCTCGGGCTCACGCCCGCCACCGTGCGCACGTACCTGCGCACCGCCTATGCGGCGCTGGGGGTGAGCAACAAGCTGGAGCTGGTGGCGGCGCTGCGCACCGCCTGAGGGCGTTCAGCACACGTGGTACCTCGGTCTTCCTGCCGGGTGTTGGTGGCCGTGCGGGTCGATCCCGGCGCTCGGTAGTTTCCCGGGCCCTCTGCATTTGCAGAGGCTGCAGCAGCGCCTTCTTTTCCTATCGTCCGCACCGGAGCCGCAAGGGCTGCGGTGGCGGTGCTGCCGCGCACAGCCCTTGCGGTTCCTGAAGAAACATCATCACAGGAGACGCATCCCATGTTCCCGAGCACATCCCGCGCCACCGAGGCGCACCGCCGCAGCATCCCCGGCCCTGTACACGCAGGGCGATGGGCCGCCCGAACCCTGGGCGCCAGCGCGGCCCTGGCGCTGGCGGCCTGCGGCGGTGGCGGCAGCGACGCCCCATCCCTGGCCGCCAAGCCCCTGGCCGAAGCCTGCGCCGCCTACACCTCGGCCGCGCTGCCCCATGGTGCCAAGGTCACACGCACCGAGCTGCGCAAGGCCGACAGCACGCTGCCCGACGCCTGCATCGTGCGCGGCGAGATCGTCTCGTCGCCCGAGTCCACCATCAACTGGGCGGTGGAGCTGCCCACGCTCGCGCAGTGGAACGGCAAGACGCTGACCATCGGCGGCGGGGGCTTCGACGGGTTCATCCCCACCGACGACCCGTGGTACCAGCAACTCGTGGGGCCGTCCGCCCACGCCTACGTGAAGATCAGCTCCGACTCGGGCCACCAGATTCGCGGCTTCGCCTGGGGCAAGAGCGATGTCGCGCTGCGCAACCATGCGTTCGACGCCAACCATTTCGTGCTCGAGGTCGGCACGGCGATCGCCACCGAGTTCTACGGCAAGCGCCCCGCGCGGCGCTACCACATGGGCCATTCCAACGGCGGGCGTTCGGGCCTCATCGCCACGCAGAAGTACCCCAAGGACTACGACGGCGTGGTCGCCATGGAGCCGGCCATCAGCCAGCAGGCGCACCAGGTCAACCTGGGCCCCACGGTGCTGCGGCACATCTTCAAGAGCCGCGACAACTGGCTCAGCGCCGCCAAGATCGCGCTCTACGCCAAGGCCGAAACCGCCGCCTGCGACGGCCTGGACGGCCTGAAGGACGGCATCATCGGCAACGTCGAAGCCTGCAGCTATGTGCCCACCGACCTGCTGTGCAAGGGGGCCGACAGCGACACCTGCCTGACGGCCGGGCAGATCGAATCGATCCGCCTCATCTACAGCGACCACAAGACGCCCGTGACCCTGTCGCGCGGCGCGGTGGGCTATCCGCGCTACGGCCGGGGCGGGGCGTCCACCTCGGACTGGCAGTCCTACATGTTCGGCACCAGCTTCGACGCGCCCGATTCGTTCAACCACATGGCCGTGACGGAAGCCGCGCGGCTGGTGGAGGGCAACCCCAACGCCAACATCCTGACGCACGACCCCACGCAGTACCAGGCGCAGTACGCGCGGCTGGCCGGGATGATCGATGGCACGGACCCCGACATCTCCGCCTTTGCCGACAACGGCGGCAAGCTGCTGATCTGGTATGGCCTGGGCGACACCTGCGTGTCGGTGTACCGCACGGCGGACTACTTCGAGTCGGTCAAGCAGCGCCTGGGCGCCAGCAAGGTGCAGGGCTTTGCGCGCATGGTCATCTCGCCCTCCAACGGGCATGACCTGGACGGCGCGGGCACCGAGCCGCGCTCCATCGACCTGCTGGCGGCCATGGATGCCTGGGTGGAAAAGAGCACGGCGCCCGACAAGCTGGTGGCCACCAAGTTCGCACCGGGCACCAGCACCCCCGTGGCGCAGCGCCCGGTGTGCGAGTACCCGAAATTCCCGCGCTACAACGGCACGGGCGACCCGGCCAAGGCCGAGAGCTTCACCTGCTCTGCGACGTAGGCACTGCAGTGCGGGCCAGTTCGATGAAGGCCCGCACGTAGTCAATGGCGGTATCCGTCTCGCGTGCCCCGAGGAAGATCTGCTTGGCGATGCCGCGCGCGCCCAGCCGGACAGGCACCACATCCATCTTGGCCGCGTACTCTTGCACCAGCCAGCGCGGCAGGGCGGCCACCCCCCGGCCGCTGGCCACCATCTGCAGCATGATGTCGGTGGTCTCGATGGCCTTGTGGCGCTTGGGCGTGACACCGGCCGGTAGCAGGAACTGGCTGTAGATGTCCAGGCGCTCGATGTCGACGGGGTAGCTGATGAGCACTTCCTGTGTCAGCTGCTGGGGCTTCACATAGGCCGCCGAAGCCAGGGCATGGCCCTTGGCCACGACGAGCACCTGCTCGTAGTCGAACACCGGTTCGAACTTCAGCCCTGGCTTGAACAACGGGTCGGGCGTGACCAGCAGGTCGATCTCGAAGCCGAAGAGCGCGCCGATCCCGCCGAACTGAAACTTCTGCTTGACGTCCACGTCCACGTCGGGCCATGCGGCCAGATAAGGGGACACCACCTTGAGCAGCCACTGGTAGCAAGGGTGGCATTCCATGCCGATGCGCAGTGCACCGCGTTCGCCCTGTGCAAACTGGCCCAGGCGCTCTTCGGCCAGGTCCAGCTGCGGCAGCACGCGGTTGGCCACTGCCAGCAGGTACTGGCCGGCCTGCGTGAGGCGCAGGCTTCGACCTTCGCGCAACCACACGTCGGTGCCCAGTTGCTGCTCCAGCTTCTTCATGCTGTGGCTCAGGGCCGACTGGGTGAGGTTCAACACGCCCGCCGCGGCCGTCAACGACCCTTGCTTCTCAACCTGCTGAACGATGCTGAGGTGAATGCGTTCGAGCATTTTTAATGAACCGATTTCATGGAGTGATGAAATAAGACCATTTTACTTCATGGTTCACAGCCACTAGCATCCCTTCCCATGAACGCACCTACAGCACATCCCCTGCGCATCGTCGCAGTCTCCGGCGGGCTGCAGCGCCCCTCCAGGTCCGCGGCCCTGGCAGAGCACCTGCTGGAGCTCATCGCCGATGAGCGTCCCTGCGAACAGCGCCTGGTCGACCTGGGTCAGCTCGCACCGATGTTCGCTGGCGCGGTCAGGCGCGATCAACTGCCCAGCGCTGTAGAGCGGGAATTGGCGGCGGTCGAGCAGGCCGACATCCTGGTGGTGGCGACACCGGTGTACCGCGGCTCTTATGCGGGGCTGTTCAAGCACTTCTTCGACTTCGTTCACCAGGACGCCTTGATCGACACGCCGGTGCTGCTGGCCGCCACCGGCGGCAGCGAGCGCCATGCGCTGGTGATCGACCACCAGCTGCGGCCGCTGTTCAGCTTCTTCCAGGCGCGCACGTTGCCGCTGGGCGTGTATGCGACCGACAAGGATTTCGTGGACTACCAGTTGCAAAGCCAGGCCCTGATCGACCGGGCCAGACTGGCCGTCCAGCGGGCACTGCCGCTCATGCCGTTGGCGCGCCACGCCCAGCCCTCGCCGGCCGACGAAGTGGCGCTGGCCTGAGGCAAGCACCGGCCCTTCCCCTCCATCCATTCAAGCCACCGGACCGCCATGAACGACGAACTCAGCTTCAGCCTCAAAAGCATATGTTTCGATGAAAACTATGAGCCATCGGACAGCACACGCATGACCACCAACTTTGCCAACCTGGCCCGGGGAGCCAGTCGGCAACAGAACCTGCGCAACACGCTGAAGATGATTGACAACCGCTTCAACGACCTGGCGCATTGGGACAACCCGACGGGGGACCGCTACTGCGTCGAACTCGAGATCATCTCGGTCGAGATGAGCATGAATGCCAAGGGTGGAAATGCTGCCTTTCCGCTGATCGAGATACTGAAAACCTGCATCCTCGACAAGAAGTCGAACCAACGCATCCCTGGCATTGCAGGGAACAATTTCTCCTCCTACGTGCGCGACTACGACTTCAGCGTGCTGCTTCCTGAGTACAACGCCCACCGCGCGCAATTCAGCACGCCCGATGATTTTGGCGACCTGCATGGAAAGCTGTTCCAGCAGTTCGCCAACTCGCGCATCTACAAGGAGCGCTTCGGCAAGCCGCCCGTCATCTGCATCAGCGCTTCGACCAGCAAGACCTATCGACGCACCGGCAATCAGCACCCGGTACTGGGCATCGAATACCAACAGAGTGGGCTGTCCTCAACCGACCAATACTTCGCAAAAATGGGGATGCAGGTCCGCTTCTTCATGCCCGCGAATGGCGTTGCGCCGCTGGCTTTCTACTTTCAGGGAGACCTGCTGGGCGACTACACGAGCCTGGAGTTGATCGGCACCATCAGCACGATGGAAACCTTTCAGAAGATCTACCGCCCCGAGATCTACAACGCCAATTCAGCGGCAGGGCAACTCTACCAACCGAGCCTGAAGAACGAGGACTATTCGTTGACGCAGATCGTGTATGACCGGGAAGAGCGCAGCCAACTGGCGGTCAAGCAGGGCAAGTTTGCGCAGGAGCACTTCATCCGGCCGTACAAGAAGGTCCTGGAGCAATGGACTGGTGCTGCTGCAGTTGCCCAAGCCCACGCCCACTGAATACTCGGCTTCCCTCACTGGGCCAAAGTCCCGGAATATGCTCACCCACCCCTCTTTTGCTTCAAAGGAATTGTCAGATGTTTGAAACCTCCATCGCAGGCAGCCTGCCCAAACCCGCCTGGCTGGCTGAAACCAACAAGCTCTGGCCCCAGTGGATGGCCGAGGGCGATGCGCTGCGCCAGGCCAAGGCCGACGCCACCTTGCTGTGGATCAAGGCCCAGGAAGACGCGGGCCTGGACATCGTGGGCGACGGCGAGCAATCGCGCCAGCACTTCGTTCACGGCTTCCTCGAGCAGGTCGAAGGCATCGACTTCGAGCACAAGGTGAAGATGGGCATCCGCGACAACCGCTACGACGCGATGGTGCCTCAGGTGGTCTCGGCCCTGCGCCTGAAGGGCCGTGTGCATGCCTTCGAGGCACAGCTCGCCCGCGCGCACACCAGCAAAAAACTGAAGTTCACCCTGCCCGGCCCGATGACCATCGTCGACACCGTGGCAGACCGCTTCTACGGTGACAAGGTCAAGATGGCCTTCGCGTTTGCGGAGCTGCTCAACCAGGAAGCGCTGGCGCTGCAGGCCGATGGCGTGGACATCATCCAGTTCGACGAACCCGCCTTCAACGTCTACATGAAAGACGCCGCCGACTGGGGCGTGCAGGCGCTGGAGCGCGCAGCGCAGGGCCTGACCTGCACGACGGCGGTGCACATCTGCTACGGCTACGGCATCAAGGCCAACACCGACTGGAAGAGCACCCTGGGCGACGAATGGCGCCAGTACGAGGCAGTGTTCCCCGCGCTGGCCAAGAGCAGCATCGACCAGGTGAGCCTGGAATGCATCCATTCCCATGTGCCGCCCGACCTGATGAAGCTGCTGGCCGGCAAGGACGTGATGGTCGGCGTGATCGATGTGGCGAGCGACGTGGTCGAGACCCCCGAGGAAGTGGCGGACACCATCGCCCGGGCACTGGAGTTCGTGCCCAAGGAGCGGCTGTTCCCTTGCACGAATTGCGGCCTGGCGCCCATGGGGCGGGACGTCGCCTGGCGCAAGCTGAAAGCGCTGGCAGAAGGCACAAAGCTGGCCAAGGAACGGCTCGCCGCGGCGTAACGCCAGCCGGGCTGGCTTGGTGCTGCGCCCGCTGGGTGACGCCGCCAGAGGTCGGGAACTGAAGTGGCCGCCCACGCGGCCACTTCAAATTTCATAGCTGCCAGCGCTTGCTGGACGAGCGCTAGGGCCTCATTGCACTGTCAAGACGCCAGCGCGCGCATCTCCGCGATCAGGTCCGACTTGCCCTCGAAGCCGATGCCCGGCAGCGGCGGCAGCGTGACGTAGCCGTTCTCGACCTTCACGCCGTCCGGGAAGCCGCCGTAGGGCTGGAACAGGTCCGGATAGCTCTCGTTGCCGCCCAGGCCCAGGCCCGCGGCAATGGCCAGCGACATCTGGTGGCCGCCGTGCGGGATGCAGCGGCTGGGGGACCAGCCGTGCTCCTTGAGCATGTCCAGCGTGCGCAGGTACTCCACCAGGCCGTAGCTCAGTGCGCAGTCGAACTGCAGCCAGTCGCGGTCCTTGTGCATGCCGCCGTGGCGGATCAGGTTGCGCGCGTCCTGCATGGAGAACAGGTTCTCGCCCGTGGCCATCGGGCCCTGGTAGACCTCGCCCAGCTTGGCTTGCAGCTCGTAGTCCAGCGGGTCGCCGGCTTCCTCGTACCAGAACAGCGGGTACTGCGACAGGGCCTTGCCGTAGTCGATGGCGGTGGCCAGGTCGAACCGGCCGTTGGCGTCCACCGCCAGCTGCTGGCCCGGGCCCAGGATCTTGAGCACCGACTCGATGCGCTCGCAGTCCTCGGCCAGCGTGGCGCCGCCGATCTTCATCTTGACCACCGAGTAGCCGCGCGCCAGGTAGCTTTCCATTTCACGCTGCAGCGCTTCGAGCCCCTTGCCGGGGTAGTAGTAGCCGCCCGCCGCGTAGACGAACACGCGCGGGTTGGGCGTGCCGTTGCCGTAGCGCTCGGCCAGCAGCTGGAACAGCGGCTTGCCCGCTATTTTTGCCGTGGCGTCCCACACCGCCATGTCGATGGTGCCCACGGCCACCGAGCGCTCGCCGTGGCCGCCGGGCTTCTCGTTGATCATCATGCGGGCCCAGACCTTGTGCGGGTCGATGTTCTCGCCGGTGGCGTCGAGCAGGCTGGCGGGCTCGGCCTCCAGCACGCGCGGGATGAAGCGGTCACGCATCAGCGCGCCCTGGCCGTAGCGGCCGTTGGAGTTGAAGCCGTAGCCGATCACCGGCTTGCCGTCGCGGATCACATCGGTGACCACGGCCACGAGGCTGAGCGTCATCTTCGAGAAGTCGATGTAGGCGTTGCGGATGTCCGACTTGATGGGACGGGTCGATTCGAGGATGTTGACGATCTTCATGGTGGTCGTGGTGGTGGATGAAACAAAAAAGGAAGGGTGACGAAACAAGCGATCAGCGGGCGAGCGACGAGCCTCCGCAGATCGCGATGTCCTGCCCCGTGATGGCGGCGGCAGGGTCGGAGAGCAGAAATCCCACCAGCGCGGCGATCTCGGCCGGCTCGATCAGCCGGCCGATGGGCGGCAGGCGCGGCGCGCTCCCGGCACGCGCCGGGTCGTTCAACATGCCGGTGGCCGTGGCCGCGGGCGAGACGACGTTCACCGTCACGCCCTGCGCGGCCACCTCGGCCGCCCAGCTGCGCGCCAGCGCGATCAGCGCAGCCTTGGTCGCGGCGTACTGCCCGCGCCCGGCCATGCCCTGTGCCACACGGCTGCCGATGAACACCACGCGCCCCCGGCCGCGCTGCGCCATGCCGGGCACGATGGCGTCGGCCAGGCGGGTGGCGGCGTCCACATGCAGGCGCCACATCAGCTCGCCGCCGGCATGGTCGAGCTGGCCCAGCGGCCCCACGCGCAGCACGCCGGCCGCATGGACCAGCGCGTCCACGCCCGGCATCGCAGCGGCCACGCGGGCGATGGCGGCGCCATCGGCCAGGTTGACGGGCGTGTGGGTGAACGAGGGATGGACGACCGTCGCCTGGGCCACGTCAAGGCCTGTCACGCGCCAGCCGTTTGCCAGCAGCGACTCGGCGATGCTGCGGCCTATGCCGCTGCTGGCGCCGGTGACGACGGCGTGGCGGGCGTTACTCGACACGGATGTTCCCTTCGGTGACGATCTTCTGGGACCGCTCCATGTCGCTGCGCTGGAACTTGGCGAAGTCCTCCACGCTGCCCGGCGTGGTCAGCAAACCCTGCTCGCGCAGCTTGGGCGTCATCTCGGCCAGGGCCTTGTTCACCTCGGTGTTCAGCCGCTGGGTGATGTCGGCCGGCAGCCTGGCCGGGCCCCACAGGCCGTACCAGCTGTAGAACTCGTAGCCCGGAATCGTCTCGCCCACCGTGGGCACGTCGGGCAGGCTGGCTGCGCGCTGCGCGGAGGTGACGGCCACCACGCGCAGCATGCCGCTCTTGTGGTACTGCAGCGATCCGAGGATGGGGTCGATGAAGCCGTCGATCTGCCCGCCGATCAGGTCCTGGAACGCAGGCGCCGTGCCCTTGTACGGCACGATCAGGTAGTCGAGCTGGCCGGCGCGCTTGAGCAGCTCGGTCGACAGGTGCCCGGCCGATCCGATGGAGCCCACGGCAAAGGTCATCTTGCCGGGGTTGGCCTTGGCGTACGCCATCAGCGACTTGATGTCGGTGACCGGCAGGTTCTTGTTGATGGCCACCGACAGCGGCGCCTTGGCCACCAGCGCCACGGGCGTGAAGTCCTTGACCACGCCGTAGGGCACGGACTTCATAGTCATGGGCGCGGTGGTGAAGGTGGACGCGTTGAACAGCAGCGTGTAGCCGTCGGCCGGGGCCTTGGCCACCACGTCGCCGCCGATCACGCCGTTGCCGCCGGGCTTGTTCTCCACGATGAAGTTCTGGCCCATCTGCTCGCCGAGCTTTTGCGCCAGCTGGCGGCCCACGGTGTCGAGCGTGCCGCCCGGCGGGAAGGGGATGACCACCCGCACCGGCTTGGTGGGGTAGGCCTGCGCAAAGCTGCTGGCCGCCACTGCGAGCGTGGCGGCGCCCAAAGCGGTGCGCAGGAGTGTTCGAAGGAATCGATTGCGTTGCATGGTGTCTTGTCTCCGGTCTTTTTGTTCGAGAACTACCAACGCGGGGGACTCAAAATCCCCCGCCCACATCTCCTCACTCAGCGCTTGAGCAGACCCGCCTGCTTCACCGCCGCGCGCAGGGCTTCGACTTCCTGCGCGTTGGGCGCCTCGGTCGGTGGGCGCACGGTGGCGTCGTCCAGCACGCCGGCCAGGTACATGCCGCCCTTCATGCGGGCGTGGGCCTCGCCGGTGGGTTCGCCGCCGCCGTACACGGCATCCTTCAGCGGCGTGATGACGGCCTGCACGGCCATGGCCTTCTTCAAATCACCGGCCTTCACTGCGTTCCACAAATCGATGATGAGCTGCGGGATGAAGGTGGCAAAGCCCACCAGCGCGCCGTCCACGCCCTGCACCATCGAGGCCAGCAGGTACTCATCGTGGCAGGTCAGGATGGCCTTGGAGGCGTCGGCCTCGCGGATCGCCTGGATGTCGCGGGCGTACTTGTTCATGTCGCGCTGGCCCACCTTGAAGGCCTGCAGATAGGGCAGCCGGGCCAGGTCGGCCAGCAGCTGCGACGAGTACGAGGCGCGCGTCCAGGCGGGGTAGACGTGGCAGACCAGGTCGGCACTGGGTGCGGCCTGGTGGATGGCCTCGAAGTACTGCAGCGCGTGGCCGGGCGTGAAGCCGAAGCGCAGCCAGTGGTGCGGGGGCATCACGTCGAGCGCCACGGCGCCGGCCTCGACGGCGGCGCGGGCATGGTCGGCCGCATCCTTCAGGCCTTCGCAGACGATGGAGGAGATCACGGGCACGGGCCGTGCCAGGCCCTTGAGCTCGTCGGCCACGATGCGGGTGACCTGGGCGCGCTCGGCCGGTGTCAGCGAAAACACCTCGCCCGTGTGCCCGTTGGTCATGATGGCGACCACGCCTTCGTGGCCCGCCAGCCAGGCGGCGAGCTTGCGCAGCGCGGGCTCGTCGATGCGGTGGTCCGGGGTGAAGGGGCACGAGATGGCGGGAATGATCCCGCGATAATTCGAGATGGCAGGCATGCTTTTTTGTCTCCGTAGGGGAAAGCGGGTGAACGACGGGGTGGATCATTTCCCGTGGCGCGCCAGCGGTCCAATACTTCAATCGCATACAACTATCGCAAGGCAGGAACGCACCCATGGGCCCTGGCAACCGACCGCTGGATCTGGAGTGGCTGGAGGACTTCCTGGCCCTGGCCGAGACCGGCAATTTCTCGCGCGCGGCCGAGGCGCGCTCGATTGCCCAGCCCGCGTTCAGCCGCCACATCCGGGCGCTGGAGGACTGGGTGGGGGTCGAGCTGTTCGACCGCAGCGCGCACCCGGCTGCGCTCACGCCGGCCGGCCAGCGGTTCCTGCCGTTGCTCGAAGCCATCCTGGCCAACCTGGAGGCCGCCCGCATCAAGGCCCGCGCCGCGCACGACGTGGCCGCGGCCAGCCTGCGCTTTGCGGCCACGCACGTGCTGTCGCTCACGTTCTTTCCGCGCTGGCTGGTGGGCGTCGAAACCCGGCTGCAGATGGGCCCCATCCAGACCATGTCCGACAGCTCGCACGCCTGTGAGGACCTGATGCTGCAGCGGCGCGTGCAGTTCGTGCTGTGCCACGGCCACCCGGACGTGCCCGGCCGGCTGGACGAGGCGCAGTACCCGGTGCTGCGCCTGTCCGGCGATGTGCTGCTGCCGGTGAGCGCGCCCGCCCCGGCATCGCCCGGCCAGCCGCTGCACGCCATCGTGCAGCAGGACGCGGTGCCCGTGCTGGCCTACAGCGAGGCGTCGGGGCTGGGCCGCATCATGCGGTCGCGCATGCGCCACCTGTTCAGCGAAGGGCCGGACGCCGCGATGCCGCAGGGCGTAGCGGTGGTGTTCACCGCGCACCATGCGGTGCTGCTCAAGACCATGGCGCTCGAAGGCCGTGGCGTGGCCTGGCTGCCCGAGAGTTTGATCGCCGATGAGCTCAAGGCCGGCACGTTGGTCGCCGCGGGCGGCAGCGACTGGAGCCTGCCGGTGCAGATCCGCCTGTACCGCCAGCGCGCCGAGATGTCGCCCATGGCCGAGGCGGTGTGGGAGCTGTCCGCGTCGCTGGCGGCGGACGGAGGCGGCTGAACAGCGCGCTGCGTTTCGGCAGGTAGGCAGGTGGCTTCAATCGAGCTTGGCGCCCTGCGACGCGCCGTGGCGCGTGTCGCGGTCGTACTGCCGTTCGCGCTCGGTGTGCTCGCGCAGCAGGCGGTGGCCCAGGGCGTTGGCTTGGCGCTCCAGCGTGGCGCAGTCGGGCGCGGCGGGCAACTGCGCAATGCCTTGGTCGATGGCGCGCGCCGCATCGCGGCCGAACTGCACGTGGCCTTGTTCGTGCCGGGACAGGGCGGGCAGGTAGCGGTCGAACAGCGCGCGCTGGTCGGGCGTGGCGCGCCGCAGTTCGGGCAGTTGCACCTCGCTGCGCAGCCGCGTGGTGACTTCGGTGATGCGGCAGCGGCCCGAGGCGTCGCGCGACCAGCGGAAGGTCCAGCGCACGTCCCAGTGCGCATGGCCGTGAAAGCGCTGGCCGTCCACGGTGATGGGCGTGGCCGCATTGAGCGCCTGGCGCAGCGTGTCGGCCGGCTGCGCGTACACCGCGTACGGGCGCTCGGCATGCTCCTCGATCACCGCGGCCTGCGCGCAGCTGGCCGCCGCAGCGGCCCACGGTGCCAGGAACAGGGCGACGGCTTTCACCGCAGGGGGCTGCCTCATTCGCCCCAGGGCAGCATAAGCGTGAGCAGCGACAGCTGCGCGAACTCCGGCGCGAACGCGTCGATGATGCGCTGCGGCTCGGGGCACAGCGCGGTGTCGGTGATCACGCCGAACTGCACGCCGCCGCCGTAGCTCAGGATGGAGACCCCCAGGCCAATGTCGCCCGACTGCGGCACCCAGAACATGCACTGCGTGACGCGCGCCCCGCACAGCGTGAGCTGCTCCTTGGGGCCGGGCACGTTGGTCATCACGGCCGTGGTCTTGCGGCCAAAGAGGTTGAGCAGCGCGTCCTGCGCGGGCTTGATCATCAGGCCCGCCACGGCCAGCATCGCAAACGCCAGGATGGGTTGGGTGCTGCCCTTCAGGGCATTCATGCGCCGGCGCACCTCGTACACCCGCTCGACCGGGTTGGCCATGCCGATGGGCAGCACCAGCGGCACCAGGCCGAAGCGGTTGCCCAGCTTCCAGGCGTCTTCCATGGGGCGCAGGTTGACGGGGATCATCGCGCGGATCTCATGGCCCGTGGGGTCGTCGCCCTCGCTGCGCAGGTAGCCGCCGATGGCGCCGGCCACGCACGACAGCAGCACGTCGTTGATGGAGCAGTTGAGCGCTTTGCCGATGGCCTTGACTTCCTCCAGCGGGATCGGCGGGCACCAGGCCACGCGCTTGGCGCTGCCGGGCTGGCCCTTCAGGCGCGTGGGCGAGTCGTCGGGCATCAGCGCCAGGGCGGCGGCGTCGCTCACCAGCTGGTAGGCCACGCGCGCCATGTCCATCGTGCCCGACAGGCCGCTGTGCATGGTCTTTTCGGGGTCGCCCAGCATCTGCAGCGACTTGGCGGCGCCGTCGCCCGCCAGGTCCAGCGCCTTCACCGTCATGCCGGTGAAGGGCTTGATCAGCGTCTCTGCGATCCAGTCCTCGGCCGTGGCGGCCTGCTCGCGCTCTTTGCGGGTGCGCTTGGGTGGCTCGGCGCCGCCGTCCACGATGGACATCGTGACCGAGATCAGAGCGATGCCGTCGGCGATGCAGTGGTGGATGCGCACGATGAGCGCGCTGCCGGGTTGGCCGTCGTCACCCACGAAGTCCTCGATCAGGTGCATCTGCCACAGCGGGCGGCGCGGGTCCAGCGGCTGCATGGCCAGCTCGCCCACGCGGTCCTGCAGCGCGCGCTGCATGCTTTTCTCGCCTTTCGGGGCTGTGAGCTTTTCACGCAGCACGTGGGCCGCGATGTCGAACTGCCGGTCTTCCACCCAGGTGGCACCCGCCGCGTCTTCCACCACCCGCTGGCGAAAGCGCGGGTACTGCAGCAGGCGCTGCTGCACGCGCTCGCACAGGGCCTCCCACCCGATGCCGGGCGACAGCGTCCACACGCCGTTGATCATCATCAGGTTGCTGGCCGAGTCCATGCGCAGCCAGGCGGTGTCGACCTTGCTCATGCGCTCGCCGGACAGCCCCAGCATGCCGGTGGCTGCGCGGCGCACGTTCTTTTGCACCACGCCCGCGGCCTTGCGCGCCGCAGGCGGCAGCGCCTGGGCCGCACGGCGGGCCACGGCGGGGGCCTGGGCGCGGGCCTTGCGCAAGGGACTGGCGGCGCCTTCGGTGGCCGTGGCGCTGGGGGCAGAAATGCGGGTCACCATCGGATGTACACCTGTTGTTCGTTTTTGGGGGCTTGCCTCTATGGATGGCACGGCCTCTCACCATGCGCAGCCCGTAAGATACAACGCAGCAATCTCTTGCCAATACCGTTCTTTCCCTCCCCCTCAAGAATTCACCCAGGAGCAACTCCCATGGCCGATCTGAACGAGACTTTCGAAGCCGCCGTCGCCAATTCCAAGAACCTCAGCGAGCGCCCCGACAACGCCACGCTGCTCAAGATCTACGCGCTGTACAAGCAGGCCACGGCCGGCGACAACGCCGAGAAGAAGCCCAGCTTCTCCGACATGGTGGGCCGTGCCAAGTGGGACGCGTGGGAAAAGCTCAAGGGCACCGAGGCCGATGCCGCCAAGCAGCAGTACGTCGACCTGATCACATCGCTGCAGTAAGCAGTCGGTCCCCTACAGCAAAAGCGGCCCAGGCCGCTTTTGCTTTTTCTGGGGGGCGTCACTCTGCGCTGGAGATCAATCAGCCTGGTGGGCCACTCGCCTCGGAGACCCCAATCCGATCCTCCATCCGTTCGGGCTGAGCTTGTCGAAGCCTTGCGCGCGCGGGGCACGCCTTGGCTTCGACGGGCTCAGCCCGAACGGTGGCGGAGGGCTGGAGAGGTGGAGATGAGGGCATGTGAAGACCGAGGTCATTGGCCATCAAACACCATCTGAGAAAAATCAGGCCCTACCGCTGGCTGGATAAGCGCCAAGCGCTTCAATTTTCATAGCATCGTAACCCAGCTCGGCCAGGAGCTCTGCATTGTGCTCACCCACACGGGGTGGCGACAGCCGCACGCCGGGGCGCTGGCCGTCCATGGCCAGGGGCAGCAGCACCGTCTGGGTGGCGCGGCCGTCGGGCAGGGTCATGGGGGCGAGGGCGCCGGTGGCGTTCAGGTGCGGGTCGGTCAGCAGGTCCTCGGGCCGCGTGATGGGCGCAAAGGGCAGGGCGTGGCGCTCGAACACGTCGGCCAGGTGCGCGGCGCTGAAGGGCGCAAGCCGCTCGCGCAGCAGCGGCATCATCCACGCGCGTTCGCGCACGCGGTCGTTGTTGCTGGCCAGGCGCGGGTCGGCCTTCAGGTCCGCAAAGCCGAAGGCGTCGCAGAACACCGCCCAGGCGCCGTCGCTCACCACGGCCAGGAAGATCTGCTCGCCATCCTTCACCTGGAACACGTCGTAGATCGCCCAGGCCGAGATGCGCGCAGGCATGGGCGCCGCGGGCTGGCCCGTGACGGCGAACTGCATGATGTGCTGCGCGACGAGGAACACGTTGTTCTCGAACAGTGCGCTCTGCACCTCTTGCCCGCGCCCCGTCTTCTCGCGCTGGGCCAGCGCGGCCATCGCGCCGATGGCGCCGAACATGCCGCCCATGATGTCGTTCACGCTGGTGCCCGCGCGCAGCGGGTCGCCGGGCCGGCCGGTCATGTAGGCCAGGCCGCCCATCATCTGCACCACCTCGTCGAGCGCAGTGCGGTGGTCGTACGGGCCGGGCAGAAAGCCCTTGTGGCTCACGTAGATGAGGCGCGGGTTCAGGGCCTTCAGGCTGGCGTAGTCCAGGCCCAGCTTGTGCATGGTGCCGGGCTTGAAGTTCTCGCTCACGATGTCGGCCGTGGCGATCAGGCGCAGGACGGCCTCCTTGCCCTCGGGGGTTTCCAGGTCCAGCGCCAGGCTTTTCTTGTTGCGGTTGAACAGCGGGAAGAAGCCCGCCCCCGACCCGCGCAGCTTGCGCGTGGCATCGCCCTCGCGGCCGTGGCCGATGGGCTCGACCTTGATGACCTCGGCCCCCAGGTCGGCCAGCACCAGGCCGCAGGTGGGGCCCATGACCATGTGGGTGAACTCCACCACGCGGATGCCGGCGTAGGGCAGGTTGGTGCGGCCCTGGCCCGGGGCCCCCTCGTCCTTCTCAAGCATGTGTGGTCTCCTGGGTCCAGCCCTTGGGCAGCCCCGCCTCGGGCGTCATGCCGTACACCGGTTCGTCGGGCAGCCCGGCCTGCAGGGGGATGCGCGCGGCGAACAGCCGGGCCAGGTCCACGCCGGTGGTCAGGCCCATGGCTTCGAACATGAACACCAGGTCTTCGGTGACCACATTGCCCGACGCACCCGGTGCATAGGGGCAGCCGCCCAGGCCGCCCAGCGATGCGTCGAAGGTGCGCACGCCCACGTCGTACGCGGCCAGGCAGTTGGCCAGGCCCAGGCCGCGGGTGTTGTGCATGTGGGCCGCGCCCGCGTGCGGGCCGATCTCGCTGCGCAGCCGGGTGAACAGGCGGCGCACCTGGGCGGGGTTGGCCATGCCGGTGGTGTCCGACAGGCCCACCTCGTCCACGCCCGCCGCCACGCAGGCGGCGGCCAGGCGGATCACGTCGTCCTCGGGCACCTCGCCCTGCAGCGTGCAGCCAAAGGCGGTGGAGATGCCCACCTCCACCAGCACCCGGGGCCCGGTCTCGGCGCGCAGGCGGGTGATGGCGCGCAGCTCCTGCACCATCTCGTCGGGGGTCTTGCGCACATTGGCCTGTGAATGCGCCGCGCTGGCCGACACGGGCAGCGTGATCTTGTGCACGCCGCTGGCCAGCGCGGACTCGGCGCCGCGCAGGTTGGGCACCAGGGCCATCACGGTGATGCCGGGGTGGGTGAGCGCGTGGCGCACCACCTCGGCCACGTCGGCCATCTGGGGCAGCAGGCGTGCGGGCACGAACGAGCCGACTTCGATCTCGCGCAGGCCTGCGGCGACGAGCGCGTCGATCCAGCGCAGCTTGTGCGCCGTGGGCATGGTGGCCTTCACGGACTGCAGGCCATCGCGCGGGCCTACTTCGCTGATGAGGATATCGGGGGTTGCCATGGGGTCCTTGGTGCAGTGCAGG
The DNA here is from genome assembly GCF_001424425.1 of Acidovorax sp. Leaf191. Taxonomy (GTDB): domain Bacteria; phylum Pseudomonadota; class Gammaproteobacteria; order Burkholderiales; family Burkholderiaceae_C; genus Acidovorax. Next base: position 130,341 of record NZ_LMPT01000005.1, on the reverse strand, counting down.
GCGGCTGCAAAGGCTTGACGCTGCCGCGGTGCGTTGTTCTAATAGATAGAACGGTATTCTTTCTTATGGAATGATTGGCTTTTTGCGCCATCACGTCAACCCCCGCAGCCAAGCCCTTCGTTCGCCAACGGTCCCTGTCATGCCCCGCAAATCCGCGCACGAATCCCTGGCCGACGCCCACGCAGCGCCCGGCGGTGTGGCGGCCGTGGACCGCGCCCTCACGCTGGTGGCCGCCTTTCGCGCGGGGGAAGGCGCTCTCACACTGGCCGAACTGGCCGCCCGCACACAACTGCACAAGAGCACCGCGCTGCGCCTGCTGGCGTCGCTGGAGCATGCGCGCTGGGTGCAGCGCCTGGCGGACGGGCGTTACGCACTGGGCGCTGAAGTGGCGCGGCTGCATGCGCTGTACGCGGCATCGTTCTCGCTCGACCGGGTGGTGCTGCCCGTGCTGCGCGACCTGGTGGCCGCCACGGGCGAGAGCGCGGCCTACCACGTGCGCCAGGGGCAGGGCGCTGACGCGGTGCGGCTGTGCCAGTTCCGTGTGGATTCGCCGCACCCCGTGCGCGACCACATCCGCGCGGGCGATGTGCTGCCGCTCGGGCGCGGCACTGGCGGGCGGGTGCTGGTGGCGTTCGACCCGGCGCTCAGCCGCACGCTGGGCCAGAAGGACCGTGCGCTCTACGCCCGCATCCGCGCGGACGGCTACATGGCCGGCGCGGGCGACCGGCTGCACGAGGTGGCGGGCATCTCGGCGCCCGTGTTCCATGCCGACGGCAGCCTGGCCGCCGCTGTCACGCTGACCATGCCGGCGCACCGCTATGAAGAGCGGTACGTCAAGGCCGTGCTGGAGGCGGCGCGCCGGTTGAGCGGGCAGGTCTGAGGCGCAGACTGAGCGTTGCGCGGACTGGTCAGAAGGCCAGTTTCGGCTGCCAGTTCGCCAGGGCGGTGCGCAATATGCGGCAGTTCTGGCGATTCCCATTGCCATCTGCCCGGCGGAAACTTGTCTCCATCCCTTTGGAGACAAGACCATGGTCACGCAGAACCTGACACCCACCGCATCGCAAGCCACCCCCACCACCTTCTCCACCCTGTACCTCAGTGCGCCGGACGTCATTGCCCTCGTGCGGCGCAAAGGCATCGAAGCCTGCCTGCACGGCATCGCCGACAACATCGAGGCCGACTTCCTGCGCTGGGAGTCGTTCGACAAGTCGGCGCGCGTGGCCAGCCATTCGCAGGACGGCGTGATCGAGCTCATGCCGATTGCCGACGATGCAACCTACGCCTTCAAGTACGTCAACGGCCACCCGCGCAACACGCGCCATGGCCTGTCGACGGTGATGGCGTTCGGCGTGCTGGCCGATGTGGCCACAGGCGCGCCGGTGCTGCTGAGTGAGCTCACGCTCACCACCGCACTGCGCACCGCCGCCATGTCGGCCGTGGCCGCGCGGGCACTGGCGCGGCCCGGCAGCCGCACCATGGCGCTCATCGGCAACGGCGCGCAAAGCGAGTTCCAGGCGCTGGCGTTTCACCACCTGCTGGGCATCACCACGCTGCGGCTGTTCGACACCGACCCGGCCGCCACCGCCAAGCTGCAGGCCAACCTGCAGGGCACGGGCATCGCTACCGTTGCCTGCGCCAGCACGGCCGACGCAGTGCGCGGGGCCGACATCGTGACCACGGTGACGGCCGACAAGACCAACGCCACCATCCTCACGCCCGACATGCTGGCGCCCGGCATGCACATCAACGCGGTGGGCGGCGACTGCCCTGGCAAGACCGAGCTGCATGCCGATGTGCTGCGTGCGGCGCAGGTGTTTGTGGAATACGCGCCGCAGACCCGCATCGAAGGCGACATACAGCAGCTGCCCGCCGATTTCGCGGTGACCGAGCTGTGGGAGGTGCTGGCCGGCCGGCGCGCAGGCCGCAGCGGCGATGCCGCGGTCACCGTCTTCGATTCCGTGGGCTTTGCGCTGGAGGACTTCTCGGCCCTGCGCTTTCTGCGCGATGCGGCGCAGGTGCTGGGTGTGGGCGAGCGCATCGAGCTGATCCCCGCGCTGGCCGACCCGAAGAATCTGTTCGGCGTGCTGCAGGCGCGCAGCAGCCCCTTGCTGCGCGCAGCGGCGTGACCGAAGGCCCCGTCAGTCGCGCCACACCACGCTGTCGGCCGCATCGGCCCGCGTGGCGCGAAAGTGGTTGGCCGGGTGCGCCAGGTCCGCCATGCCGAACGAGATGCCGCAGACGATGGTGCGGTCATCGCCAATGCCCAGCACATCGCGCAGCACGGCGGGGTACGACGCGAGCGCGGCCTGCGCAATGGAGCCCACGCCCAGGCTGTGCGCGGCCAGCATGAAGTGGGCCACGTACGCGCCGCAGTCCACCGCGCCGTAGGTGCCCAGCGCCTCGTCGCTGGTGACGATGGCCACGTGCGGCGCGCCGAACATCGTGAAGTTCTGCGCCGCCTGGCGGGCCGAGGCTTCGCGGTCGCCCTTGGCAATGCCCAGGGCCTCGTACAACCCCCAGCCGCATTCGCGGCGGCGCTCCTGGTACACGCCGCGGTACTCGCGCGGCCAGGGCAGGTCTGGTGCGGCGGGCGTGGTCGGCAGCACGGCGGCGAACGCGTCGCGCAGGCGCGCGAGAGTGGCGCCGCTGGCGATGTGCACCTGCCAGGGCTGTGCGTTGCACCACGACGCGGTGCGCTGCGCCGTCACCAGGATCTGTTCGATGGTGGCGCGCGGCAGGGGCTCTGGCTGGTAGGCGCGGCAGCTGTAGCGGGTGTGCAGCAGGGCCGACAGCGTGTCGAACGCCGTGGCCTCGGTGGCCGGCGCTGCAGCAGTGCCTGTGGGGGTGGTGGGTGCCGGGGCGGCCATGGCGGGCTGTGGGCCTCAGGCCTTCTTGGGCTTGGCCGCGGTTTTGGCGGGCGTCTTGGCAGCGGCCTTGGGGGCTGCCTTGGGGGCTGCCTTGGCGGGGGCCTTGTCCTTCTTGGGCTCTTCTGCATCCGCCGCCGCCTTCTTGCCCGCCGCCTTGGCCGGCTTGCCGTTCAGCAGGGCGTCGAGCTGGTCGCCGATCTCGGACTCGATGCGGTCCTTGAATGCGCCGAACAAAAAGCCCAGCTGCGCCTTCATCTCGAACTGCGTGGCGTCCACCAGCAGCGTGCCCTTCACGCCCGAGCGGCTGAAGGTGAGCGTGTCTTCGGTGTCGCCCTCTTCGTAGACACATTCCATGTCGAATTTTTCCTCGGCTTTTTCGGCCCACGAGAAAGCAATCTTGCGGGCCTCTTTCAGGCCCAGTTGGTGTTCGCGATGGATGTGGATGTCAGGCACCGGGTGTCTCCTTGGGGGTCGTGGGCGCCAATGCGCGCAGGGCGTCTTGGCGCTCCTGCAGTGGCTGGCGGGTCAGTTGTCGTACGGCATCATAGAACCGGCTCCAGTCGCGGCCCTGCTGCGCGAACAGGGCCTCGAAGCCCGGCACCAGTTCGTCGTAGGCGGCCTGCGCTGCAAAGCTGGCGTTGTTGGCCTTGGCCACCCAGCGGTCGTAGCCCGCCACCTGGGCGGTGGTGACCTGGGGCGTGGAGCCCGGCGCGGTGCCCAGCCACTGCGCGCGCAAGGCGTCGTAGCGGCTGCGGAAATCCTGCATTGCTTCTGTTTTCATAGCGGCTAGCGCTTGTCCATCCAGCGGTGGAGCCTCTTTTTGCTCATAAGTGGCCGCCAGCCGGGCGCGCGTGGCACGGGTCAGCGCACGGAAGGCGGCGCGGCGCGCCTCGCTGGTGGCGTAGGCCTCGCGCGCGGCAGGTGTGGAATGGGTGGCCAGCCACTGCGCCACGCCGATGCGTTCCACCGCCGTGGCGAACGATTCGTTGAACAGCGTGTCGCCCTCGGCGTACACCACCTGGTGCGCCAGCTCGTGGAACAGCAGGCGCACGAAGTCGCCCTCGGGCCAGCCGATGAAGGTGGACAGCAGCGGGTCGCCCCCTGCCCAGTTCATGTAGCCCAGCGTGGAGTACGCGGGCACGCCGTACACCTCCACCTCCAGCCCCTGCGCCGCGAGCTGGTCGGCCTCGGCCTGGGCGTCGGCCTGCGCGAAGTAGCCGCGGTAGCCGATGCAGCCCGTGACCGGAAAGCACCAGGTGTGCAGCGTCAGCGCATACGGCGGCGCGGCCACCACGTTCCACACCGCGGCGGGGCGCTGGAGGTCCGCATAGCGGCGGTAGCTGGCGTTGTCCGGCAGGCCCAGCTCGGCCACCGCAAAGGCGCGGGCTTTTTGCGCCAGCTGCAGCCGCTCGCGCAGCGCGGGTTTGATGTCGCTGCGCGCGATCCAGCGGTCGATGGGCTCGGCCGCGTGCATCAGCTGCATGTGGCCGCGCACCGACTGCCAGTAGTAGCCCAGCGAGTCGGTGGTGCTGGCGCAACCCGCCAGCAGGAACGGGGTGGCGAGGGCGAGCCACAGCAGGGGGCGTACGGGAAGCAGGCGCATGCAGGCAGTCGTCTCGGAACAGGGTGTGAAAAGGCGGGGGGCGCGGGCGGCAGGGCGCGCCTGCCGGTCAGTTTAGGGCAACCGGTGGACCGCGGTGCGGCACGCCTGTGTGCCCGGGGCCTGCGCTGTGCCTGCCTAGAATGCCCCACCATGACCGACGCCCCCACCGCCCTGCCCGAAGGCCTGTTCGCCGACGACGCCGGCTGCCCGCGCTGCACCTGGTGCCAGGCCACGCCGCTGTACCGCCACTACCACGACACCGAGTGGGGCTTTCCGGTGGATGACGACAGGCGCCTGTTCGAAAAGCTCTGCCTGGAGGGCTTTCAGTCCGGCCTGAGCTGGCTCACCATCCTGAACAAGCGCGAGGGCTTTCGCGCCGCGTTCGACCATTTCGACGCCGAGAAGGTCGCCGCCTATGGCGAGGCCGACATCGAGCGCCTGGTGCAGGACGCGGCCATCGTGCGCCACCGCGGCAAGATCGTCTCCACCATCAACAATGCGCGCCGCGTGCTGGAGCTGCGCCGCGAGTTCGGCTCGCTCGCCCACTACGCCTGGCGCTACGAGCCCGCCGCCGCCGACCGGCCCGCACGCCTCACGCGCGAGGCAGCGCGCGCGCTGTCCACATCGCCCGCCTCGGTGGCCATGTCCAAGGACCTCAAGAGGCGCGGCTGGACCTTTGTGGGCCCCACCACCGTGTACGCCTTCATGCAGGCGATGGGGCTGGTGAACGACCACATCGAAGGCTGCCATTCGCGCGACCGGGCGCTGCAGGCGCGGGCGGCGTTCACGCTGCCCTAGCCCCACCCATTGGCGGGTGGCCGCATCAGTGGCTATAGTGGTGCAGGTCACCCTTTCGGAGCTGCGCACCATGCATGCCTGTCCCCACTGCCAGAAGCCGGGCGTCCGCGACCCGGCGGTCCGCTGGTCCGCGCGCGAGAACCCCGCGCAGTGCAGCTATTGCGGCGGCCTGTCGCACGTGCTGGCCAGCACCTCTGGCGCGATCGCCATGTTCACCTGGGTGACGCTGCTTGGCGGCTTGGGTCTGGCCTTCGTACTCGGCTCGGTGGTGTTGGCGGTGGCCGCCGTGCTGGTGGCCTGCATCGGCAATGTGTGGATGTGGCGCCGCTGCGCGCTGATCCCCATCGACCGCACAACAGCGCAGACCGCGAACCGCGTGGGCTGGACGACCACGGCGCTGGGCGTGATGCTGTGCCTTTTCCACTGAGCCACCGAGCCACCGAGCCATTGAGCCATTGAGCCATTGAGCCATCGCCGCAGGGTGACTGCGGCGGGGCGCCAAGACCTCAGGTCCGCTGTCCCTGGGCGTTGACCACCACTTCCCCGTCTTCCTTGCTGAACGCGCCCTGCTGCGGCGCGGGCAGGATGTCGAGCACCAACTCCGACGGCCGGCACAGCCGGGTGCCCAGCGGGGTGACCACCAGCGGCCGGTTGATGAGGATGGGGTGGGCCAGCATGGCGTCGATGAGCTGCGCGTCCGTCACGCCCGGCGCATTCAGGTGCAGCTCGGTGAACAGCGCCTCCTTGGTGCGCACGGCGTCGATCACGGGGGCACCCGTGGCGGCGATCAGCGCGACCAGCGTGGCGCGGTCCGGCGGGGTCTTCAGGTATTCGATGACCTCGGGCTCGATGCCGCTGTTGCGGATCATGGCGAGCGTGTTGCGGGAGGTGCCGCACTTCGGGTTGTGATAGATAGTGACGGTGGACATGGCGTGGTCGGTCATGGATCGATGGACAAGGGTTGCGAGTATCGCGGCCACGAGCGGGCGGGCCACGAGCGGAACACCGGCGGGCCGCCTTGCTGTCGGCACGTCATCCGGCGCCCAGCTCCAGGTGGTCGAGCAGCGCGAAGTCGGCCCCCGGCGCCGGCTCGGCGAACAGCGCGAGGCTGTCGAACTTCAGCGCGGGCATGTCGGAGAAGTATTCCTGCGCGGCATCCAGCACCAGCGCCTGGGTGCGGGCATCCACCTGCGACAGTCGCCCCGTGATCGTCATGTGGAAGCGGAACTCCTCCAGCACGAAGGGGTAGCCCCAAAGTTGCATCAGCTCGTCCTGCCGCGCGCTGAGACCGACGGCGCGGCGACGCGCCAGATCGGCCTTGGACAGGGGCGCTGCCAGGGGCTGCAATTGCATGACGCAGGCCGCCGCCGCGTCGCGCAGGGCTGCGTTGGCCGCATGCGAAGGCGGCGGCACCAGCGCCAGGAAGTCGCCCAGGCGCTCCACGTGCAACGGCGGCAGCTGGAATGCGCTCAGGCTCTGCGCCACGGTCTGCACGGCGTGGTGCAGCGTCATCCAATCCACGCCGGGCGCCAGTGAGAACGGGGCCTTGAGTGTGGCGTGCCAGCCGTATCGGCGCGGTGCTGCGGTAAGGCGTTCCAGCACATCGGCAGGCACGCCATGGATGTCGAGCTGTGGCAGCGGCTGCAGCAAGGCTGCGCATCGGCCCAGCCAATGGCTGCCCGCCAGCCATCCCAGGCTCCGGGGGCTGGGCGCGAAGTAGACCGCATAGCGATGGGCTGCCGCGGTCCCGGAGGCTACCGGCAGAGGGGTTGCGGTCGCCGCCTGGTGCGGGCACGGCGTTGTCTTGGTCTCAGGCGGCATTGCGGTCCTCGCTCATCCACCCCAGGTTGAGCGGGCGGTCTTCGAACTCGGTGTTGAGCACCACGGTGCTGGTGGTGCGCGCCACGCCCTCGATGGCCTTGATCTGGTAGAGCACGTCTTCCAGCGCCCGCGCGTGGGTGGTGCGCACCTTGGCCAGGAAGTCGTATTCACCCGCCACGCTGTGCAGCTCTTCGATCTCGGGCATCGCCTGCAGGCGCGGTGCGATGTCGCGGCAGTGGGCCCCGCCGTCGTTGCGGATGGCCACGAAGGCCGTGAAGGACAGCCCCACGCGCTCCGGCTCCACGCTGATGGAGAACCGGCGGATCACCCCCTTGTCCAGCAGCTTCTTCACGCGCTCGTGCACGGCCGCCGTGGACAGCCCCACTTCGCTGCCCACTTCGGCGTACGAACGTCGGCCATCCGTGCTCAGCGCCGAAATAATTCTGGCGTCTATGTCATCTGTCTGAATATTTGCTTGCATAGCGGCATGAATTTGGTAAAAATTCCGAAATTCTTGCGAATTCCATAAATTATTCGGTCAGGTGAAGAATATGCCGGCAAATATCAATGTGCAAGCCCGCCACCCCGCGCCATGGGCGTTGGGCCTCGCCCTGCTGTTGGTGTACGTGGTGTGGGGCACCACGTACTTTGCCATCGGCATCGCCCTGCAGACCATGCCGCCCCTGTTGATGAGCGCGATCCGTTTCCTGTGTGCAGGCGGCGTGATGCTGCTGGTGGCGCTGTGGCAGGGGCACGCGCTGCCCACCGCAGTGCAGTGGCGCAACGCGGCCATCGTGGGTGCGCTGATGGTGTTTTTGGCGATGAACCTGGTGGGCTTTGCGCAGAAGCTGGGCATCGGCTCGGGCCTGATGGCCACGGTGGTGACCACGATGCCGATGTGGCTGGCCCTGTGGTCGCGCTGGGGCGGCGAGCGGGTGCCGGTCACCAGCTGGATCGGGCTGGCACTGGGCGTGGTCGGTGCGCTGCTGCTGGCGCTGGAGGGGGACTTTTCTGCGACCTGGCTCGGGGCATTGCTGGCCTTTGGCGCGCCGCTGTGCTGGAGCGTGGGCTCATACGCATCGCGCAAGTTGTCTCTGCCGGCACCGGCCATGGCGGCGGCTGCGCAGTGGCTGGTGGGTGGGGCGATGGGACTGGTGGCGGCACTGTGCTTCGAGCCGCTGAGCGCGCTGGGGCAGGTGAGTGCGAAGTCGTGGGCTGCGTGGGTGTACCTGCTGGTGTTTGGCACGCTGGTGGCGCTCAATGCGTATCTGTGGCTGCTGCAGAACACGTCGGCGGCGTTGGCGGGGAGCTATTCGTTTGTGAACCCGGCCGTGGCGTTGTTGGTGGGAGTGGCGCTGGGGGGTGAGTTGCTGACGGGGTGGGTGTTTGCGGCGTTGCCGCTGATTGGGGCGGCGCTGGTGTTGATTTTGTATGGCAAGGCGTTGAAGGTCTGGTCGGTGGGGCGCAAGAAGGCGTTGTGGGGAGTTCGCGCCGGGTAGCGGGCGGCTTGCCAGCCAACCGGCATGTCGAGTTGAGGCACTTCGTGGCCGTTGTGGCCGTCGTGGCGGAAGCTGCTCCCGGTGCTCCTGGGTTTCACCGATCCGGAAAAATTCGCCCGCCAGAATTGACCTATAGCGGGCCTGGTCCCCACTCTTTGTTTGCGCCAAGGACTGTGCTCTTGGGCTGCACTCCCTTTGATCGTTCGATCAAGGTCAAAACGATTGCGGCCCCGTGCCGTTTTTTCGTGGTTTCCGCAAAAAAATCTTGTTGTGTGGGCGGGTTTTGGTGCGTTGACCTTCTAACTTTCAGCAGGTACGCGCATTGGTTTGCGGGTGCCCATCTGGAGCTGCTTGATGCGCAACGCTCCGCGCAAAATCACCCGTGCCAACACGGTTTTGGCGCAACATACATTTTGTAACTTTTGCAATAAGTCAGCCCTTAGCATCGCCCCCGTTCGACATTTCAAACAAGCTGTGCTTCGTCAAAGAGCGCTGGAGGGCGCCGACGATCCCCACAAAAAGAATGAGCAGGGAGGGCGTGCATGCACGGGAGCCGGCTATGGGCAAATAATCAGCACTGCAAGGAGTCTCAAGGTCACCCCACGTGGTGGGTGCTTGTGCGTCTCGCTGTGCTGGTTTTTGCTGGTTTGTGGGCGAATGCCGCGCGAGCCGAAGAGGCTGTCTGTGCTGAGGTCAAGATCGTCATCGAGCAAAAGCTCTCGCTGGAGCGGCAAGCCTTCGATGCACACATGGTCCTGCGGAATGGTCTTGATGCAAGTGCTCTTTCGAACGTAAAAGTCGATCTGATCTTCAAGGACCAAGATCAGAAAGACGTGGTTGCGACCACCGATCCCAATGCGACAGGGGCCGCGTTTTTTGTTCGCACCGATAGTTTGACGGGAATGTCAGCGCTGGACGGCAGCGCGACCCTGGCCCCGAAGACGACCGCCGATGTCCGTTGGCTGATCATCCCTTCGCAGGGTGCGGGCGGAAACACCTCGCAGGGGCGTCTGTACTACATCGGTGCCCGCGTCACTTACACCCTGGATGGGCAAACCAGCTCGGTGGACGTCACTCCCGACTATGTCGTGGTTCGCCCTCAACCTCTGTTGCGGTTGGACTATTTCCTTCCCACCGATGTCTTTGCGGACGACCCGTTCACTGCAGAAGTCGAGCCGCCCGAGACGTTCACGCTGGGAGTGCGAGTGGCCAATGTAGGGGCTGGCGCCGCCTACAAGACGCGCATTGAATCCGCGCAGCCGAAGATCGTCGAGAACCGCCAGGGCTTGCTCATCGATTTCACCATCCTTGGTGGATATGTTGGCAACGAGATGGCAGGCAAAAGTCTGCTGCTTGATTTTGGCGACATTGCCCCGCTGACGGCCAAAATGGGGCGTTGGCTCATGCAGACCACATTGGCCGGGCGCTTCACCGCATTCGATGCGAGCTTTGTGCATGCGGATTCGTTGGGTGGTGCTGTGACCTCTTTGATCAAGGAGGTGGTGACGCACAGGCTCGTGCACGACGTGCGCATCGATCTTCCTGGTCGCGACGGCATTGATGACTTTCTGGCTGAACACGGTGACAGCTATCGCGTGTACGACTCGGAAGGCGACGACAGCCCTGTTTTCAATCTGTCTTCATCCGCTTCTTTGACAGCCCTGGCGGGTGGGAACCTGTCGCTGCGGCTTCCCCCTACGCAGGGCTTTGTACATGTAAAGCTTTCTGATCCTGGGCGAGGGACCCAGCGGCCCGTGCAGGTGATTCGAAGCGACGGTCAGTCGCTGTTGCCGCAGAATTTCTGGCTGTCACGCTCGCGCAACCAGGATCTGAGCTGGAGCTACTTCATCCATGTGTTCGACGCGAACCCAACGGGGCAATACACCCTTGTCATGTCGGGCGCGCAGACGGCGCGACTGTCTGGGCAGGTCTATCGCGACAGCAATGGCAATGGCGTTCGAGAAGCGGGGGAGCCAGCAGAAGGAAACCTCGGCATTGCGCTCAAAGGCATTGATACCTCGGGCAAGAGTGTCGTTCTACAGGCCTACACCGATCCGTCGGGTGAGTTTTCCTATGCTTCGGTGCCTCCAGGCAAGTATCAGCTGGAAGCGTCGTCACGCGATGGTGTGGTCAATGGGGTGTGGATCGCTGGAAGCGCTGGCGGTAAAGCCACCCCCGGGCTCATTTCGGACATTCTGCTGCTGGCCGGTTCCGACGGGCAGGGCTATGTGCTGTCCAAACGCAAATCAGCAGCAGGCGCTGGCGGTACGTCGTCAGCGGACGTATCTGCCTCGATTCAGTCGAGTGCCTACCAAACCAGGCCGGGCCAAAGCGCCTCGGTCACTGTCGGCGTCAGGAATGCCGGTCCGTCCGCAGCACAAGGGGTATCTCTTCAGGCTGCGGTTCCTGAGGGATTCACGCTGCAAAGCTCGAGCGCTTCGTTGGGCAGCTTCGCCAACGGGGTGTGGAATGTGGGTGCGCTCGAGAAGGACCAGTCCGCGACATTGACCTTCAATGCGCTGGCAGCGGCTCCGTCGGGAGGTGCCAGCCGCAGCATCGTCTGGACGGCTACCGCAGGTGCGCAAACCGCCGACCCGATGGCGGGCAACAACCAGGCGCGCATGAATGTGCTTGTCCAAGGGGACAACGAACAAGTGACGCTGGAGCAAGACGTCCAGGCCCAAGCCCGCGTGTTGGTCTGGGCTGCCTGCCCGCTAGCGGATGCATCAGAGAAAGAGATTTGTGCCAAGGCGAAGGCACAGGCAGCAAGATCGTGGTTGGTGGGAAAAAGCCACGAAGGAGTCGCGACTGCCGACTTGAACGAATGGCGGGTGGCGATGCGCAGCGGCAAATACAACCTGCTGTGGCTCAATGGCGGCGCCGTGGGGCTCGGCGCGACCTCGCTGGCCGAAATCCGGGCCGCTGTGCGGCGTGGACAGACGTTGGTGGTGGACGGCGCCATAGCTTCGAGCGTGGGGCATCTTTCGGATGTACTGGGTGCACTGCCAACGGACACTTCCTTGGGTAACGCACTCAGCGTGCGTCTGCAGGGCGCGGGAACAGCTCAGCCAACCGTTGGAAAAGGGTATGCGCTGGAACCGCAGACTGCGGCTACGCTGGCGTCCTACGAAGCGTCGGGCTTGCCCGCCATCGCTGGACACAGTTTCGGGCATGGACAAACGCTGCTGGCCGGGTTCGACCTGCTGGACACCGCGACCAGTCCGACGCACATGGGCTGGTCCGACTATTTGCATCTGCAGATCAAAGCCCTCACCCCGGCAGTGCGCACCGCTCCCGCGCTGGCTGGCTCTTCAGTGCCCGTGCGTCTTGTCGTGCGCAACCCGGGCGCCACGGGCACGGCCGATCAATCGGTCACGCTGGAGACCCGTCTACCCGCGGGGATTCAACACGATCACGTGTTGCCACAGCCAACGACGGGTGCCGGCAACAGTACTCTGAATTGGTCATGGGCGCTCCCCGCCGGTCAGGATCGCAGTGCATCGTTCGTGCTGACCATGCCTGCAAGCTCGGGCCAGTCCCAGGTTGTGTCGCGGTTGCTGGGAGCTGCTGCTCCAAGCAGCGGGGCCGAAAAGGTCTTGCCGTTGACCGTGCTGGGCCTTGATGCCGTCGTGCCGCGTGTTGGCAACGCGCTGGGGGCTGTCGCAGCTGCAACACCAGAGGCACGCGCGTTGCTCGATGCCGCAGTCAACGCCCACACGTTGGCGCGTGACGAGCAGGCACAAGGCCGGTGGAGCCAGGTCATTGACGCGTTGGCCGTGCTGCAGGCGCACGTGGATGCACTTGCCCGGGCTCCGCACTCGCTTGTACTGGTGGAGCTTCAGCTGGACGTCGCTCGATGGATGGGCTTGGCGCAAATGCGGTGGACGCCAGAAATCACCGAGCCGTCTGCGCGACTGATCGCAGTGGGCAGCGGCGCCCAGGCAGCCATCGTCGGTCAAGCATTCGCACAGCCACTGCGGGCTCGGGTTCTTGATCGATTCGGCCGCCCCGTGGGCGGCGTGACCGTTCGCTTCGAGGTCCCGGTCTCTGGGCCTGCAGCTACCTTGGGTGGTGGCACCAGCGCCAGTGTATTGACCGACGCCGACGGCTTGGCGACTTCACCAGCCTTGGTGGCCAACTTGTTCGTGGGCAGATATTCCGCCAGTGCAACCGTGGGTGGCAACGTGAGCCCGGTGAGCTTCGCATTGGAGAACTTGCCTGCGGTCTCGGCGCCCTTGATGTTGCAACGGGTGGACGGGAACAACCAGACGGCCCGCGTGAATGCGCTGTACGGCAAACCGCTCAGTGTCCGGGTCGTGAATGCCCAGAACCAGCCTCAGTCGGGCATTGCCGTTCGTTTCGAACTGCCGCAGATGGGCGCGTCGGCACAATTTGAGCCGGGAGCGTCCGCTGCGAGCTTCAGCGTCGACGTCATGACCGCTCAAAACGGTGTGGCGGTCAGCCCGGCGTTCCGTGCCAATGCCCAGACAGGTGCATTCGTGGCCGCTGCGTCGTTGCCGGGATCGGCTGCCGCTGGCACGCAGTCTTTCGAACTGACCAATGTGGCAGGCATCGGCCCAGCGTCCCGTTTCGAAGCCACGACCCCCACCGGAACAGGGCTGTTCACGGCGACGGTTTCGGGCGGGGGGGCTTCGTGCACCTTCAACCCCCATGCCACCCGCCTTCTTCCAGCACAGGGCCTGGGCGTGGCGCTCGGCAGCACCCTGCTTCCCCATGGGGTCTTCGACTTTGAACTCACGGGTTGCGCGCCGGGGGGTGAGGTGACGATCGTCACCACATGGCCTGACCTGCGCGGGATCACCGGATACCTCAAGTACGGCGTTACACCGGGCTCCGGCGGGCGCAAGGCCTGGTACCCACCCAGCAACCTGCGCATCAGCGGCAATACCGTGACTTACACCATCCGGGACGGCGCGCTGGGTGACGATGATTTGCAGGCCAATGGTGTCATTCGTGATCCCGGAGGACCCGTGATCATGGCGGCGCCAGCGAGCGCTCAGGCGATTCCTTCGCTGGACTGGCGTGCCCTGATCTTGTTGAGCGCCTTGCTGTCCGTGCTCGCGGGCGCGCTGGGTCGTTTCACGCAAGCTCGCCGGCCGCGGGTGGGTGAACCATGAAATCCAGGACATGGGTGGACAGCGCATGCAGTGCGCTGACCTGCGTGCTGCTGGTGTCCCTGACGATTGCGCAGGCGCAAGAGTCGGACGAAGCTGCTGCTGCCTGCCTGCGCACGGACCATCGCGAGGAACCAGACCCGGTGTCGTTCGAACACCTACCGCTGCCGGCATACAGCAGCGAGCAAGCTTCCTGTTGGGCGGGAGTGGAAGCCTTGAAGGATGCTTCCCTGATGGTTCTCGATGTTCGCGAACAGGACGCCGCCGCGACTTCGGTAATCGGTGGCGCGACGCCCATGGCGCTGTCAGCGGTAGCGGACAAAAGCTATCTCAAGCCACAGCGGCTGCTGCTGGTCGGAACGGGCGTCGATCTGCGGAGCCTGACGCAGACATGCGTAGCGTTGCGCAGCAAGGGATTTGGCGATGTGCATGTGCTGCTCGGTGGTGCCAGCACCTGGAGCAAAGAGCCGCAAGCATCCTGGACTTCGGCGCAACACGCATGGCTAGGGAGTGGCGAGGGGCTGTGGAGGATTGCCGCCGTGGGCTTTTCAGCCCGGCAACTGCGGTCTTTGCCACAACCTGCTGCTGTGCAGTTGCCTGCAGAAGCCAATGCCTTTGACTTGCGGCGGGCCATGTCCGCGAATGCCGCAGCCAATCCGCTCCAGAGGCCCACGCAGTGGTTGGTTGTGGGTGCGGATCCTGCCGCAGCACAAGCGCTGTTTGCCGATTGGTTCGCGTCAGATGCCAGTGGTTTTTCTGCGCAAACAGGCAACTCCGTGAAATGGCTGGCAGGAGGCTGGAGCGCGTACGAAGCCTACATCGCGCAGCAAAAGATCTTGGCTGCTCACGCCGGCCGCCCATTGCCGCGCAACTGCGGCTCGTGACCTTTGAAGACGAAGAAGTTTTTCATGCAAACCCCCACCGTGCCCGGCAATTTTTCTTTGGCCGAAGTTCCATGGCTGCGTACAGCGCGTTGTCGACGGATCATGAGCACCATGCGCTCATCCATGGCCATGGCCGGTGTAGTCCTCGGCTTGTCGATGGGTGGCTTGAGCGATGCGGCGGCTGCGATGATGGTGAGTGGTGTGATATCCGCCGATACGGTATGGAGTGCGGCACAGTCACCGGTGACTGTGCAGGGCGACGTGACGGTGGACCAGGACGCAACGTTGACCGTGGAGCCGGGGGTTGAAGTGCGCATGGCAGCCAATGCGAGTTTCACCCTGAATCGCGGTGCGGTAGTGGCAGTGGGCACGGTTGGAAAAACCCATCGTGATCTCATCTGCCATTGCAGCGCCTGCACCGGGCTCATGGGGGCAATGGCGTTTCAGGCAAGGCACACGGAGTGCGCAGACGCGCCTGGAGCATGTGCGCATCGAGTACGGCAGCGGTGTTGTGATCGAGAAGTCTTCGCCGACGCTTGATCGCGTTTCCATCAACCACCACCGCGGCCCTGCCATCGAGATGGACTTGGAATCGTCGCCATCCGGGCAGTCGTTGAGTGCGGCAGGCAATACGCTGAATGCGATTGTGGTTCCGTCCGGAATTGTGCGCGGACAGGTCCTCTGGGGGCTTGTCGGAATTCCCTACCTGGTGCGCGAAGGCTTGGTCGAGATTGGACAGCCGTCGTTGACCATCGAGCCAGAGCTGCTGAATGTCGGGGCTGGCACGCTGACGCCCATGCGCGTTGTGCTCGACGCTGCGGCGCCTGCAGGAGGTCGGTTGATTGCGCTGTCGAGCAGTAGCAGCGACGCGGTCAAGGTGCCTGCCACCGTGACGGTTGCGGAAGGTAGTTCGAGCGCCGCGTTCGAGGTGCGGGCCTTGGGGTTCACCAGTGCATTGCTGTCAGCTTCTCACCCAGAACTGGGAAGCGCTCGGGCCCAGGTCAATGTGGTGAGTCTTCCTGCGCTGCAGCTGGATCCCTCTGTATGGTCGATGGCACTGGGCATGCCCTACGGCATCACGGTGCGCCTGCCCGCCGCGGCGCCGGCCGGCGGCATTCCGATTCAGTTGCGTGCCGAGCCTTCAGGGATTTTCCAGCTTCCTGCTGGCATCACCGTGCCTGCAGGGCAATCTCAGGTGCAGTTCGTTGTACAGGGTTTGGCACACGGCAGTGCCCGGATTTCTGCGCAGGCACAAGGCCTTCGCGCGGCGAGCGTGGACGTGGAGACCAGCCGCATGACCTTGATCCTCCTTCCTCATGAATTGCGTGCTTCCGTACCCATCGTGGTGGGCGATGCACGAGAAGCTTCAGTCGCTTTGAGTCACCGCGCGCCCCTGGGTGGATTGACGGTCCGTATCGCGTCGGAGGCGCCCAACGTTGTGGGCGTGTCACCTGCCGAGCTGGTGGTGGCCGAGGGCGACTACGCGTCCGTCGGCAAAGCCATGCTGCAGGCCAAGGCGAAAGGCCAGGCACGGGTCCAACTCAGTGCCGCCAACTCCCAGGATGGATACGCCAACGTCACAGTGCGAAGTCCGACGGTGCTGAGGTGGGGATTTGTCGATAGCCAGAGCGCGGTCGTTCTGGGTCATCAACTGCGCAGCGTCGGTGGACTCTGGATCGAACGGACGGTGGACGGCGAGCCCGACTACGGCGCCGAGAATTTGTCGGTCGAATTGCGTTGCGTGTCGAGCGCGGTTTGCGAGGTTCCGTCCACCCTGACCATTCCCTCTGGGCGAGCGTCTGTGGAAGTGACCGCGATAGGTGTCGGGCTGGGTGTCTCGGAGATCGAGGCAAAGGCCGCGGGGGTGCAAGCCACAAAGATTGGCGTGCACGTCGTTGAGCCCACTTTCAAATTTGCCGACAGGTACGGAACTCCATGGAGCGGCCACCGCTACATGGGCTTGCGTCAAGACCTATCGCTGTGTTTCTCTGTGCCCGCGGCACATGATCATGTGCGCTTCGTCACCGACAAGCCATGGTCGATTGATTTCGACCTCAGTGACCAAAATCCCGCGGGCGTGGTGTCGGGCATCTACGCCCAAAGCTCAGGAGGTTCATCTGCTGCGCAGTCGACCATCAGTCCGGGAATGGGGTGCTCATCTCCGTTGTTTGTGGGAGAAGCAAGCCAGATGGGCCGCTACCGCGTCAATGCGAGTTCGGCAGGTATTCGCCTCGCGCAGTCTGCCGTGCAGCGGATTCATGCAGACAGGGAACTGTCGTTGGGCGCTGCCTGCAGCGACTGCATCCAGTTCTCCGTCGTCAAGGGCTTCCATGCGGACATTGCGGTACGCACGCTGCATCTAGGGGACTACGAAGATGCGCCGGAGACCTTGACTCTCAAACTGCGCTGCGTCGATGCGCCAATCTGTTCTGTTCCCGCGGAAATCACCATTCCTTCGGGGACGAGTCCATGGACTCCCGTGAGGCTGCCGGTTC
Source organism: Acidovorax sp. Leaf191 (assembly GCF_001424425.1). Taxonomy (GTDB): domain Bacteria; phylum Pseudomonadota; class Gammaproteobacteria; order Burkholderiales; family Burkholderiaceae_C; genus Acidovorax. The sequence continues at coordinate 113,239 of NZ_LMPT01000005.1, read as the reverse complement.
TCGGTTTGCAAGAAGGGACGACCACCATCGAGGCCAGCGTGCCGGGGTCGCAACGCTACCCGGAGGTTTACAGCGTGGCCGTCAGTGTCGCCCCACCCGTGTGGACCTTCAGCTCCGATGACGACACCTTGACCGTTCCTGTGGGGCAGTCTTCGTACTCCCAGGTGTGCATCGGTAAATGGGACGGCAGAAGCTATGCGACGGCGCCGGTTTCGGTGTCCGTTGCCAGCAGCAAGCCCGAGGTCTTGCGACCCAGTGTGAGGACATTGAGCTTGGCCGAGGGAGACAGCTGTGTCGGAGTCGATCTGCTGGGCATTGCTACAGGAAAGGCCAGGGTCAGCTTTGAGGCGCCTGGTCTCACGCCCGCCGTGATTGCCGTCGAGGTGCTTCCATGAAGTTCTACCCAATGTCACTGGAAAGCTTCTGTCTGTTTGCTCACAGTGCAACGGACCGAGCGGCAGGTGCCATGCGCCAGACCTTCTGGAATATCGTTTGGTGGACTGTTGCATTGGCACTCCTTGTATTGGCAGTGCCTGGTTTGGCTCACGCAGACTCCAATGCACAGCTGACGCTCGGGGCAGGCGTGGTCGTCAAATTTGGCGCAGTTCAGGATCCGGCAAAAGAAGGCGCAGGGTTGCTCGTGCACGGAAGCCTGCGGACTGGCGCTGGGGTCGTTCTGACAAGCGAACGAGACGACGCAGATGCCGGGCAGACTGGTGCAGCGCCTGCGGCGGCAGCCGCTGCAGGTGACTGGCTCGGTGTGTTTCTGGGTTCACGAACATCGCCCTCGTCAGTGTCCATTGATGGATTGACGTTGCGCTATGGCGGAGGTAACCAAGCTGTGCCCATCAGGCTCCAAGAAGCTGGTGCTGCGTTGGTCATGCCTGGAAAAGGCTATGAGCTTTCAGGACTGAAAATTTCCAACAGCATTGCGGGCGTGCGCGTGGTGGGGCTGGGCTCTCCGCAGATTCGCAACGCTCGCATTGAAGCCAATGGCGTTGGCCTCGTTGCTGTGCGTGGCGCTACGCCGGCAGTGACGCAGAGCAGTTTCGCCGGCAACCGTTTCTACGGTATTTCCAATGAAACCCCCACGTCAGTGGTGCAGGCCTCGGGCAATTGGTGGGGGCATGTTACGGGTCCGTTGGCAGAAAGTAATCCCTATGGGAAAGGAAGCCGTGTCAGTGCAGGAGTTGTCTACCAGCCCTATCTCACTTCGGATGTGGCGCAATCAGGTGGGCCGGTACTGAATGCCGCCTTCAATGACAAACCCTTGCTGGACGGCGCCGCACTTTCCATGTCGGGTGTTCTGACGCTCAGTGCCCACAGCTCCAAAGGCGTCAAGATGCTGGAGGCCTACATCGACGGCATGTCCGTGCTGCGGCAGGACTTTCCGATGGCACAGCCCAGTACACCTGCCAGCCCGAGTACTGCAAGCCAACTGCTGGGGTTCAACGGTTTGGCCAACGGTGCGCATGTGCTGTTGATCACCGCGCAAGATGCAGATGGCGGCACCACGACATCCAGCATTTCTTTTCGCCTTGCACTGAGCGCCCCGGCGGCGCCCCTGATCACGCAACCGACTTCTGGATCCTCGGTCGTCATGTCGCAAATCGCAGTCGCAGGCACTGCGGAGCCGGCAGCGCTGGTGCAGGTTTTCGTCAACGGGCAGCCTGTGGGGCAGGCTTTGAACACGGATGCTGCTGGCAATTTTGCCGGGGGCGTGTTATTGCCAAGTGAAGGTGTTCACAGCATTCAAGCAAGGGCAACGAACGCGCGGGGCATGGGGCCGCTCAGTAGTCCGATATCTCTGAACTACACAGCGCCCGTTCCCACGGTGACCTTCCTGAGCCCCTCGGACCAAGCGCTGGTGCGTGCTACGGTACCCGTGCAGGTCGCAGCTCTCGATGCCAGCGGTATCGCTCAGGTCCAGGTTCGGCTGCAGGGGCAGAACGTTGATCAACTGCTGGGGACCTTGGACCAGCAGCCTTGGAGTGTGGACTGGGATACCACCCAGGTGCCCGATGGCGACTATGTGCTCAGAGCGACTGCGACAGGCAATGCCGGAAAAACCGCCCAGGCTTCACGCGCCGTGCGCGTGCAGCAGTTGCCTCCTGCACCGCCACCTCCTGTGCTGCCCTACGGCGTTCGCGGCGTGAGCGTCTCCCCTGCGTTCTCTTTCGGAGAGCAGCCGATCTTGATCAGTGGACAGGTGGTCGCGTTGAATGCAGCGGCTCAACCCGTGCCGAACGCTACCGTGCGCCTGGCACTTCGCATACAGGGGTTCGAGCGACGTATCACGCTGGTGAGCGATTCGACCGGCAAGTTCAGCTACAGCTTCGTACCACAGGCCAACGATGCCGGCACATATTCGGTCCATGTCGTTCATCCAGACGACACCGTGTATGCGGCTCAACCCGCGCCCGCACAGTTCACCATCAACCGTCTGAGTGTGAACTACAGCCAGTACAAGCTGAACGCGATCCGGGGCCAGGCAACACCGGCTGTGCTGGAGGTCAGGGCGAGCGCCGGAACAGGTGCCAAGGCCGTTCGTTGGCAGGCATTGGCAGCGGACCAGCCCTCGGGCGCACTGCCGCCGGGCATCACGCTGGATGTTGGCGAGCCTGTCGATGTGGCCGCGGGCACCAGCGTACCCATGACAATCAATGTGACCGGCGCAGCTTCGGCGGGCGCCACAGGCAGCATCATTCTCAAGGCGTTTGCTCAGGAAAGCGGCGCAGTGCCGCGTGCGGAGCTGCGCCTGGACTATCAGCTCCACGAGGCGACGCCGGGTTTGAGTCCCAACCCGGGGTTCATCGAAATTGGTGTGAGGCAGGGGGAGGCCGCAAGTGGTTCGGTCACGCTGACCAACAAGGGATTGGCGGTGGCGCGCAACGTGCGGGCGCAACTGGTGACTCCACAAGGCACTGGAACGCCCGCGTGGATGCGCCTGGCCAGCAATGGAGACATCGGCAATCTCGATGTGGGCCAAGCCACGACGCTGCAGCTGTTGGCCAGGCCTGGCGCCGATGTGGTGGACGGCTACTACCAGTTCGAGCTCCGCGTTGGCGCAGACAACGATCCTGGTGGCAAGGTGCCTGTCACCGTCGCCGTGGCACAAAGTGGCCAAGGCGGCGTGCGCTTCAAGATGGTGGACATCTATACCAACACCTTGAACAAAAGCGGCCAACTGATTGCCGGCCTGCAAGGCACCACCATCAAGCTACAGAACGAGGCGCTGACTGCTGACATTCGCAGCCTCTTGAGCAATGAGCAGGGCATTGCTGAGTTGCCAGATCTGCCACCGGGCAACTACCGCTGGCGAGCCAGCGCGCCGCAGCACACCGATGCCAGCGGTCGCATCCAGGTTAAAGCGGGCCTGACCGCCAACGAGCGGGTTTTTCTGGACAGCCAACTCATCAGCATTGAGTTCAGTGTCACGGAAACGACCATCACGGATGAATACCACATCACACTGGAGGCCACCTACCAGACCCAGGTACCGGCGCCTGTGGTGCTGATGGAGCCCATGAGCATCAATCTGCCCGATATGCAGGTGGGGGAAGAGCTGACGGGGGAACTCACGCTCAGCAACTACGGGCTGGTCCGGGCTGACGAATTGGATTTTGTTCTTCCCAAGTCTGATGCCAATTACCGATATGAGTTCTTTGGCGATATGCCCAGGGAGCTTGCTGCGAAAAGCCGCGTGGTGATTCCCTACCGAATCACCGCATTGGCTCCGGTCAAGAGTCTGGCCTTGTCCACTTCGCGCGCAACCCAGAGCGCAGCTGCAGAGCTGCCGTTGTTCAGTGGCTATAGCCCCAGCCTGCAAATCCAGCATGCGATCCGGCACATGTTGAGCACTGGCCGCAGTTCGGCGGTGCCGCAGTCCAAGGCAGAGTTGGTCGCAAAGGCTACCGGTTGCAGCAGCTACGCAGCGAGTGCATGCGTTGGCTACGCGTACGCCTGTGCGGCGGGCGACAAACGCCAAGGGGCTGCTTGCACGAACATGAGCCGTATTTCTGGCGCAAGTTGTGCGACGGGCAACAACACCTATGGCCCCTCCAATGCGGGACGGCACGGTGGCGGTGCGGGAGGGGGATGGGGAGGCGGCAGTGGCAGTTCTGGAGCCGCACCTATTGGTCTCGCGCCTGCCTGCGTACCTGTTTGCCCAGGTTGCTCCGGTGGCACGGGGCCGGGTGGAGGAGGCGGTGGTGGCGGAAGTGGCCCTGGCCCCGGAGGAGCCGGTCCGGGTCCTGGTGGCACAGGTCCGAACAGCTTTGGCTCCTCCTAGTTCCAGTACCTCATGCCTGCCTGGTCAGAGCAATCCCAACCGCAGAGTGCCGGATTCAACCTTCGGTACTCAGCCTCGTACAGCCTTTGATTTGTTTCTTTCACCGTGAACTTCATGCAACGCCCTTTCCTCGCCGTCCAGACAGCTTTGATTCTGGTAGCTGCAGTATTGCTGCCAGCGCCAGCCCAGTCCCAGCCCATCAGCCAAAGCGTGCGGCTACCGAACCAGGAATACACGGAAAGCAGGCGCGACATTGCAGTGAAGGTACTTGGTGGGGAGGTGGCGATAGAGCGTACATGGACAGGAGGCCGGTGGTACCTGAACCCTGCGTGGTCCAACCTGCGGCTCATCCCCGATCCCTTGGGGGGCGTCTTGGCCGTGCAGCGCGCAGGCAGCCTGTACGAGCGCACCGGCAGTCAGGCTGGCCAGAGTGCTGGCAGCATCTACCGCTTTGACGCCAACAACCTCATCGCTCAGACCGCTACCGGCTGGCGCTGGTACGACCGCCTGGGGCACAGCGTGTACTACGACGCCTCCGGGGTCATACAGCGCTACGAAGACCCGAACGGCGTGCAAGTGAGCTTCGGGCGAGACGCGAGTGGCCAGATCAACACCGTCAACGACCACCACGGCCGCGCCGCGCTCAGCCTTTTCAGCGACAGCGAAGGGCGCGTCACCCGCGTGAGCGACAGCACTGGGCGCAGTGTCAGCTACCAGTGGAGTGGCAGCGGTGCCGACAGCCAGCTCAGTCAGGTGACAGACCTGCTGGGCCAGCGCTGGAAGTACGACTACAACGGCCAAGGACAGCTCACGCGCCGCACCAACCCTGAGGGCGGGCAACTGAACATCACCTACCTCAGCAGCCCTGCAGCTGTTCCGGCGAGCTCCGGCTTTGCGGGCACGGGGGCGGGCAGCGGTGCCGGTGTAAATACTGGCGGTGGCGCTACTCCCAATGTCGGTGTAGCCTTCAGTGGCCAAACCAAAGCTCCCCTGCCACCGGTGGCGCGAGTGTCCAGCATTCAGGACGAGAGCGGCGCCACCACCCTGTACCGTGTCGAGTACGACCGCGTGCGCCAGCAATACACCATCACCAGCCAAGACCCCACGGGCGCCAGCCGCCGACGCGTATACAACAAGACAGGCCTGCTGCTGCAAGACAGCACCAACGACCAGATGCAAAGCCAACGCATCGTCGACAGCGTCAGCCAGGAGCGCAGCATTGACGCCCGCGGGCAAACCACCACCACCCAGTACGACACTGCGCGCCAGCCGCTACAGATCACCTACCCAGACGGCAGCCGCGAGAGCCACCAGTACGACGCCCAAGGCCGCACCGTGCGGCACACCAACACCCTGGGTGCCGTCAGCACCTGGGCCTATGACGCCAAGGGCCGCGAAGTCGAACACACCGAAGCCCTGGGCCAGCCCGAGCAACGCACCACCCGTAGTACCTACGACCCATGGGGCCAGCCCACCCGCCGCACTCGAGGCGCAGGCAATGGCCTGGGGCCGGACACTGTCGCCACTGGCTACGAATACGACAGTGCCGGCAACCTCGTCAGAACCACCAACGCCCTGGGCCACAGCGCCAGCGCCACGTACAACAGCCAGGGCCAACCCCTCACCCAGACCAACCCCCTGGGTCAGACCAGCACCTACACCTGGGACGCGGCCGGCCACCTGCTCAGCAGCACCAACCCCCTGGCGCAGACCACACGCCACAGCTACGACAGCCTGGGCAGACGCACCCAAAGCACCAGTTCAGAAGGCCGCACCCGCCAGACCGTGTACGACGCGGCAGGCCGCGTGGTGGAACAACGCCAGCCCGGTCAAGCCACAGGCACCAAAGTCAGCTACGACGCGGCAGGCCGCGCCGCAGCCACCACCAGCCCTGGCGGCCTCATCAGCACCAGCGCTTACGACGCCCTGGGTCGCATCACCCAGACCACCGACCCTGCAGGCAACACCACCCGGTACGAGTACGGCGCTGCAGGCACGCCCCTGGCCGGCCTGCTGACGGCCACCATCTACCCCACCTACATAGAAACCTACCGCTACGACCAAAGAGGGCGGCAAACCCAGACCATCCAGAACCTGGACGCCACGGCAAGCTCAGGCACCCCAGCCACCCCAGCCACCCCAGCCACCCCAGCCACCCCAGCCACCCCAGCCACCCCCGCCACCCCAGCCAACAGCCGCACCCAGCACCAGGCGTACGACGCCCAAGGCCAGCGCATCAGCAGCACCGACCCGGCGGGCAACAGCACGCTGTACCGCTACGACGCGCTGGGAAGATTGGTGGAAACCATCGACAGCCTGAACCAGAGCACCAAGCAAAGCTGGGACGCACAAGACCAACTCGTGGCCGTGACTGATGCCAACGGCAACACCCACCGGTTCGACTACGACAAGGCAGGGCGCCTTACCAAAGAAACCAGACCGATGGGCGGAGCCATCCAGTACAGCTACGACGCCGCAGGCCAGCTGACCCAAAGAACCGACGCGGGCGGCAACACCCGAAGCTACAGCTACGACACCGCCGGTCGCATGGGCCTGGAAGAACACCGCCTGCAGGGCAGCCAGATGGACCAGCGCATCAGCCGCCAGTACGACAAGGACGGCCTGCTGGCAGGTTACGAACAACAAGACGGCGCGGGTCAACTGATCAGCAGTGCCAGCTATATCAAAGACGCCCAAGGACGCACCACGCAGAGCGCAATCACCTACGGCAAGGTGAATGCGGGGACAGCAGCCGGAGCAAACGCAGGAACATTCAGCTTCACCATCGGCCAAACCTTCAACGCCGACGGCCAACTCAGCAGCCACACCTACCCGGACGGCAGTCAGCAAAGCTACACCTACGACAAAGGGCGCTTGGCCCAGGTCACCCTGCCCGACCAAAGCCGCATCAGCTACCTAGACTACCAATGGATGCAACCCACCCGCATCCAGACCCCGGGAGCGGCCAAGACCCAGGCATTCGACGCACTGCAAAGGCACACCCGCATCGAAGTCAAAGCCAACGCCAACCAGCTACTGGCAAGCCGCCAATACCAATATGACCTGGCGGGCAACATCACGCAGATCGGCAGCGACCTGGGCAAGACCCAGTACGGCTACGACAAACTGAGCCGCCTCACCCAGGCCGCACCAGACAACAGCCTCAAGAACCTGGGCCTGCCGCTGGAGCAATACAGCTACGACCCGGTGGGCAACCGCACCAGCAGCGGCCACCAGCCGGGAGTGTGGAGCTACAACGGGGACAACCAGCTCAGCTACGACCCGGTGGGCAACCGCACCAGCAGCGGCCACCAGCCGGGAGTGTGGAGCTACAACGGGGACAACCAGCTCACCCAGTACCCGCGCACCACCCCCTTCAGCGGGGCGCCAGCGCAGAACACGCAGGTCACCTACACCGCACAGGGGCACACGCAGAGTGAGCAAAGCGGGGCCTGGCAAAGAGACTACCGCTACAACGCGGCCGAGCGGCTGATCGAGACGAGCCAGAACGGACAAAGCACCAGCTACCGGTACGACCCGTTTGGCAGGCGGATCAGCAAAACCTCGGGCAGCGGGGCAGGCAGCACAACGACCACGTACTACCTCTACAGCGACACCGGGCTGATGGCGGAAGCAGACAGCCAAGGAAACCTCACCAAGGCTTACGGCTTCAACCCCAGGGCGCAGCAGCAAGGGTTATGGAGCACCGACCCGATGTGGCAGGCCGATGTGAGAGCCAACAGCAACAGCTTGACCGACCGAGCCACCAGCTACCACTATCTACACACGGACCATCTGGCTACGCCCGTGTTGGCGACGGACAAGGCGGGCGAGCCGACATGGAAGGGGGCGTCAGAGGCGCTTGGAGCGACGAAGCCAATGCTCGAAGCTACCGAGATGAACCTGAGGTTCCCGGGGCAGTATCGGGATCGGGAGACAAATAGCCACTACAACTTCCATCGGGATTACTTGCCGGGTGTGGGAAGGTACATGCAAGGCGACTCCCAGGGAATTGACGATGGTCCTAATCTATATGTCTACGCAAAACTTAATGCTCTCTCTCTCGGAGACCCGCGTGGGAGGGCCGCTGTTTGTGTTGCAAATCCATTAGCATGTGGAGCTGTAATACTGACTGGCGTTAGAATAATTGGGCAGGGATGTAAAATTCTAGCGGTACTGGTAGGGATACACTTTTTTAATATCCAAGATGAAAGAGGAATGTCGGAAGCTGATGGTGCTCAGATGAATGCAGAATGGGCGCGTTATCACAATTTTTGTGATAACAATCCTCCTAACCCAGATTCAACAAACGGATTCAAGCCTCAATCTTGCCCTTGGGCCAAAAGAAACAAAGATTTGGCAGAGAAATGTTACGATTTAAGATTGAGTTGGATGCAAAAATGGAAAGTTTTTGACAAGCGCCATGCAGACCAGTTGGCAACTGTGGCTCGAAGGATTGCAAACGCCGTTGACCAAATCAAAAACTATTGCAAGGAGCCTTGTGATGAATGCCAATGATAATTTCTACAACCAATCAATTTTCAGTTCGATAGAATCTGGCGATCTGGATGGGCTGCTAGAAGGCATTCGATTTGATGATGTTAACTTGGTGAGTATTTATGATGGCCTGACATACTTGATGATTGCTGTGCAAAAATCAGATGCCAGAGCTGTGAGGGTATTGATAGAGGGAGGGGCGAATTTGTATGCGAAAAATGATCTTGGAGACATGGCAATACACTTGGCTGCCAAATCAGGAAATTTAATAATTGCAAAAACATTTTATGAGTTAGGGTGTGATTTGAATGTTATGGGTCAATCGGCAACGCCGCTTAGTTATGCTTTGCGATTCGGCTGGTTTGAGTTGGCCAAATACTTGGCAGGATGTGGTGCTGATATTGACCTGGCCGATGAGTTCGGCATTACTGCTAGAGAGTTGGCTTTGAAAATTGGTGCTGCATTGAAATGATTGGTTTTTGGCATTAAGGGTGCCCGATGTATATTTGACTTGCATAATTTACAGGGGGTGGACAAGATCCACGCGTTCGATGCCCTGCGGCGCCACAATCGCGTCGAGGTTAGAAACAACGCCAGTCAGCTACTGGCAAGCAAGAGCTACCAAGACGATCTGGCGGGCAACATCACACACGACAAACTGAGCCGCCTCACCCAGGCCGCACCAGACAACAGCCTCAAGAACCTGGGCCTGCCGCTGGAGCAATACAGCTACGACCCGGTGGGCAACCCCACGAGCGGCGGCTACCAGCCCGGGATGTGGAGCTACAACGGGGACAACCAGCTCGCCCAGTACCCGCGCACCACGCCCTTCAGCGGGGCGCCAGCGCAGAACACCCAGGTCACCTATACCCCGAAGGGACACACGCAGAGTGAGAAAAGTGGGGCCTGGCTAAGGGAGTACCGCTACAACGCGGCGGAGCGGCTGATCGAGACGAGCCAGAACGGGCAAAGCACCAGTTACCGGTATGACCCCTTCGGGCGAAGGATCAGCAAGAGCATCGGCAGTGCAGGAGCGAGAGCGGGAGCAGGACCATCAACGACCACGTACTACCTGTACAGCGAGACGGGGCTGATGGCAGAAACCGACAGCCAGGGGCAACTGAGCAAAGCGTACGGCTTCAATCCCAAGGCAGCGCAGCAGGGCTTGTGGAGCACCGATCCGATCTGGCAGGCCGACGTAGCAGCCAACAGCTTGACCGACCGAGCCACGATCTACCACTATCTGCACACGGACCACTTGGCAACGCCGACCTTGGCGACGGACAAGACGGGCGGCACTACATGGAAGGGGCGTCAGAGGCGTTTGGGGCGACTACCACGACGATCCAGGCCATCGATATGAACCTGAGGTTCCCGGGGCAGTATTGGGATGAGGAGACGCAGACGCATTACAACTTTAAGCGTGATTACATACCCGGGGTGGGAAGGTATGTGCAGAGCGATCCTATTGGAGTCAAGGGTGGTATGAATACTCTGCTTTATGCGAAAGCTAATACTCTGAAAAATAGTGATCCATTAGGACTGTTCAGTATTTCTGGCGACTGCACGGTGTTGCAGGTGGCAGAGTTGGAGCTAGCCGCTAGGCGGGTGAGAGAATTGCTTGAAAAAGAATGCAAAGGCATAGACTGTCGGAAAAGTGCTTGCATGCCGAATGAGTGGTGTGATCGGATGCTTGAAGTTTTTAATAGAGTCAAGGTAAATTGCACGCAGACTGACAATATAAAAATTGGAGGCTTGATTGACATCAGTGCTGCATGCGCATTTGCACCTGTAGGTGGTGATTCTGTCACGTTTAAGCCCAAAGGCTTTAGATATAAGCCTGGCGAAGATGACAAGTGCGGAGGATGTCCTGCTAGATCTTTGTACCACGAGTTATTTCACAACGCTGGGTTAGATCACGGTCCACAAATACCCAGTCTTTTGTATGGCGGAATTCTTTTTGATGAAGTGAGTGAATATGAGTCTAGATGCGCTAATAAGCTATGTATGTAAGATGTGCTTAGGGGTTGCGCTGGCGAGCGGCGTTGCTTTTGCATCTCCTTATGTTTTGCCTTTGGAAGGTGATTTGGTCAAGTCTGAGATTATTTTCTTGGGAAAAGTAGCGAATATTTTTGATGAAAATTGCATAAGCATTAATGTTTTATTTCCGATTAAGGGGGAATTTGATGAAAAGATTCCTTTCTGTACTTTAGGGATATACAAAAACGAAATTGATCTAAATTTCATTTCAAAACAAAAAAATTTGATCTTCTTTGTGCAAAAAATTAACGATATTTATTATCCAAGATTTCACTATTCCTCTCTTGCATACTTGAATGAAAGAAATTGTGTTGCAATGCTGGGTGTTTTTGATGAGAAGAATAATAATTACATTTTAGAAAGTTTTCAAAATTTCGTAGGACGATTTGATATTAAAAAAATTCCTAAAAAATTTTTCTCAAATGATTCTTGTAAAAAATGGGCGTATTGAATATGGATTTCGATTGATTGATAAAGGAGTTGTTCATCTTTTACGACCAAGATCGTCATTAGTTGTCGCATCCCGAATGGCAGCCAGCAAAGCCACACCTACGACAAAGGGCGCTTGGCCCAGGTCACCCTGCCCGACCAAAGCCGCATCAGCTACCTGGACTACCAATGGATGCAGCCCACCCGCATCCAGACCCCGAGAGCGGCCAAGACCCAGGCATTCGACGCCCTGCAAAGGCACACCCGCATCGAAGTCAAAACCAACGCCAACCAGCTACTGGCAAGCCGCCAATACCAATATGACCTGGCGGGCAACATCACGCAGATCGGCAGCGACCTGGGCAACACCCAGTACGGCTACGACAAACTGAGCCGCCTCACCCAGGCCGCACCAGACAACAGCCTCAAGAACCTGGGCCTGCCGCTGGAGCAATACAGCTACGACCCGGTGGGCAACCGCACCAGCAGCGGCCACCAGCCGGGAGTGTGGAGCTGGGCCTGCCGCTGGAGCAATACAGCTACGACCCGGTGGGCAACCGCACCAGCAGCGGCCACCAGCCGGGAGTGTGGAGCTACAACGGGGACAACCAGCTCACCCAGTACCCGCGCACCACGCCCTTCAGCGGGACGCCAGCGCAGAACACGCAGGTCACCTACACCCCGCAGGGGCACACGCAGAGTGAGAAAAGCGGGGCCTGGCAAAGAGACTACCGCTACAACGCGGCGGAGCGGCTGATCGAGACGAGCCAGAACGGGCAAAGCACCAGTTACCGGTATGACCCGTTCGGGCGAAGGATCAGCAAGAGCATCGGCAGTGCAATAGTGGGAGCGGGCGCAGGACCATGACAAGGCCCAGGACGCCCAAAACCAATGGCATGGTGGAGCGCTTCAATAGCCGCATCGCAGACGTGCTCAAGACCCACCGCTTCAACAGTCGCGAGGACATGCAGCAGACCTTGCAGCGCTATGTGGCGCTGTACAACTACCAATTGCCGCAGTCCGCGCTGGGCAGCAAGACGCCCATGCAGGCCATGAAAGAGTGGTACCAGGAGCGCCCGGATCTGTTTCTCAAGCGGCCACATGATCGTCCGGGATACGACACGTAACGAGTACCTCTTCAGCGAAGGTCGTAAACCGAGTTTGTTTGAGCGTCAACAAATCATGGGAAGGGTGCAGGACCTGTATCCCCATCAGCCTAGTGGAAAAACCCCCTTCGGAGGTTAATGATGCAAGAAACCGTCAATGCAGCTTCCCTTACAGGATCTGAAGCGCTCCGAAAGTATGAGGCTGGCCTGCGCGTTGTCTGTCCTGTGTGCGCCGCAGCGCTTCAGCCCATTCCCGCAGGAGTGCAGCCGGGGCATTCCATATCCGGCCTTGTGTGCCCGACAAACCAGCGACATTACCTGCTATATGGTGAAAATGAGGCTTCCATGAAGAACATCCGTGCATTCATGAAGGAGCTTGGAGCAAAGAGGAAGTAGGTCCATTCCGCCACAAGCCAATCGTGTACCGCCTGGATATCCGCAATAAAAAACGACAAAGCCTCCCCACCCTGGCGCGTAGGCCGGGGTTGGCGAGGGCTTTGTCGTAAGGGTTGGGTTCGCTGCCTGCTGTTGCTGCCGACCTGCGCCGTCAGCCCTGCACCCCAGCGCGGTTCATCGCCGCCAGCACGGCCCGCATCTCCTGGTAGCCGATCACGTTGGTATTGAAAACCGCATAGGTGGGCGTGCCCGGGCTGCTCCCTTCGCTGCTGGCGGTGGTCATCAGCCGGATGTCGTTCAGGCGCCCCGGCATCAGCAGCACGAAGAGTGCATCGAAGTCTCGCGCGTGGGTCCAGCACCTGGTTCACGAAGCGCTGGCGGGCCTTGGGCAACTGGGCGATCTGCTCGATCTGCTGCTCCCACTTACCCAGGCAAGCCCGGACAACAGCCTCAAGAACGTGAGAGGTTCTGCCCAAACGGACTGGATCGAAGTTTGCGGCCTGTCGGTCGGGCCCGACCGGCTCAGCACCGGCGTACCCAGTCACCCATCACTCCCCATCCGGCACCACCGCCGTTGCCTCAATCTCCACCTTCGCCCGCTCCTCCATCAACCCCGCCACCTGCACACACGCCATCGCCGGAAAATTCTTCCCCAGCACCTCGCGGTACACGGCCCCCAGCTCCTTCAGCCGCGCGTTGTACTCCTGGCGGTCCACCACATACCACGTCAGCCGCACCAGATGCTCCGGCCCAGCGCCACCGGCCTGCAGCACGGCCCGCACGTTCAGCAGCGTCTGCCGCGTCTGCGCAATGAAGTCATCGCTCTCGAACTGCTGCTGCGCATTCCAGCCGATCTGACCGCCGGTAAACACCATCGTGCCACGCGCCGCCACGCCATTGGCATAGCCCTTGGGTGCCACCCAACCTTGCGGTTGCAAAAGTGTGTTGATCATGTTGTTTCTACAATCTTCTAAGAGGACGATGATGAGGAAGACGGAGCAGGCGAAGGAGCGCCCGCAGCCCCCTGGCGCAGCTTGAACCGCTGCAGCTTGCCCGTCTCCGTGCGCGGCAATACCGTGACGAACTCCACCACGCGCGGGTACTTGAACGGGGCAATCGTGGCCTTCACGTGGTCCTGCAGGGTCTTGACCATCGCCGCATCGCCGGTGTGCCCGGGTTTCAGCACGCAGATGGCCTTGACCACCATCCCGCGCTCGTCGTCGGGCACGCCGATCACGCCGCACTCGGCCACCGCGGGGTGGCGCAGCAGGGCGTCTTCGACCTCGGGGCCGCCCACGTTGTAGCCTGCGGTGATGATCATGTCGTCGTCGCGCGCCTGGTAGAAGAAGTAGCCGTCTGCGTCCTGCGTGAACGCATCGCCGGGATAGTTCCAGCCATCCTTCACATACTTGGCCTGGCGCGGGTCGTCGAGGTACTTGCAGCCCGTGGGGCCGACCACGGCGAGCTTGCCCACGGTGCCCAGCGGCACCTCCTGGCCGTCGTCGTCCACCACCTTGGCGGTGTAGCCGGGCACGACCTTGCCGATGGCGCCGGGGCGCGTGTCGCCGCCCGCTGAAGAGACAAAGATGTGGAACATTTCGGTGGCGCCGATGCCGTCCGTCATGTCGATGCCGGTAGCTTTTTTCCACAGCTGGCGTGTGGCGTCAGGCAGGCCTTCGCCCGCGCTCACGCTGATGCGAAGTTGCGGCAGGCCGATCTGTTGGGCGAACGGCGCCATCTGCCGGTAGAAGGTGGGCGCGGTGTAGCAGATGGTGACGCCCGCATCGCGCATCAGCGTGACCATGGTCTCGGGCGTGTAGGGCTGGTCCGGGAAGTACACGCTGGCCCCGGCCCACATCGGAAACACGAGCAAGCCGCCCAGCCCGAAGGTGAAGGCCAGCGGCGGCGATCCGGCCACGATGTCGTCGGGCGTGGCCTTGAGCACGTGGCGCGGCCAAGCCTCGCAGGCGGCGAGCACGTCGCGGTGGGTGTGCACGGCTGCCTTGGGCGCGCCCGTGGTGCCGGACGTAAAGGCCATGAGCGCGATGTCGTCGGCGGATGTGGGGCAGGGCGGTGTGGTGCCCGGCTTGGCCTGTGCGCGCTGGATCAGGTCGGCCGCGTCGGGCGCGGTGTGGAAGGGCACGATGGCAGCCAGCACCGGTTGCTGCGCCTGCGCCGCCTGCAGTTCGGCCAGCAGGCGGCCGTCGCACAGCGCCAGCGTGGGCTGTGCGCGTTCGATGATGCTGGCCAGCTCGCCCGCACGCAGCAGCGGCATGGTGGCCACCGCGATCAGGCCGGCGTACACCGTGCCCAGCCAGGCCAGCGCCATCTCCACCGTGTTGCCGCCGCGCAGCAGCACGCGGTTGCCGGGCACGAGGCCGTGGTCCTGCGTCAATACCTCGGCGATGCGCGCCGCTTCGGTCCAGGCGTCGCGGTAGGTGTACGTGCGGTGCGGGCCGCGCAGCAGGGGGCGGTCGATGTGGCCGGCGCGCTCGGCCTGCTCGAACAGCGTCTGCACCAGGTTGGCCTGCGCGGCGACCTGCTGCTCGGGCAGGTCGTAGTGCAGCGTGGGCCAGGCCTCGGGTGGGGGCAGGCGGTCGTGCACGAAATGGTCGGGCTGGGCGGACGGGGCGGTGCTGCTGCTGCTGCTGCTGCTGCTGCTCGTGCTGGTGCTGCTCATGTCGTGTTACTCCTGCAGGGTGGCCTTGCCGATGATGAGTTGCTGCACTTCGGTGGCACCTTCGTAGATGCGCAGCGAGCGGATGTCGCGGTACAGCGACTCGACCTTGCTGCCCACTTCCACGCCGCGGCCGCCGTGCAGTTGCAGCGCCATGTCGATGACGCGCTGGGCGTTTTCGGTGGCGGTCATTTTTGCCATGGCGGCCTCGGCCGTGACCCGGGCCTGGCCCGTGTCGCGCAGCCAGGCCGCGCGGTAGGTGAGCAGCGCGGCGCTGTCCACCAGCGCGGCCATCTCGCCGATCTTGGCCTGCGTGAGCTGAAAGTCCGCCAGCGTCTGGCCGAACATGCGGCGCTGGCGCGCGTGGTGCACGGCCTCAGCCAGTGCGCGGCGCGCCATGCCCAGCGCGGCGGCGGCGACCGACGCGCGAAAGATGTCGAGCGTGCGCATGGCCAGTTTGAAACCGCCATTTTCTTCGCCCAGCAACGCATCGCCAGACACCTTGCAATCGGTGAACTGCAGCGTGGCCAGCGGGTGCGGCGCCATCACGTGGATGTGGCGCGAGGCATCGAGCCCCGGCGTATCCGCATCGACGATGAAGGCGCTGATGCCGCGTGTGCCGCCCGCCGGGTCGGTCTTGGCGAACACGCAGTAGAAGTCGGCAATGCCGCCGTTGCTGATCCAGGTCTTGGTGCCGGTCAGCGAATAGGAGCCGTTGTGGCCGCTACCGCTGGATGAATGAGCGCCAGATGCTATCGTTTGCATAGCGCCCACGTCGGAGCCTGCCTCGGGCTCGCTCAGCGCGAATGCCGCGATCAGCTCGCCGCGCGCCACGCCCTGCAGGTAGTGCGCCTGCTGCGCCGGGCTGCCGGCCAGCGTGATGGCGCCGCTGCCCAGGCCCTGCATGGCGAACGCAAAGTCCGCCAGCGGCGAGTGGTAGGCCAGTGTCTCGCGCAGCAGCACCAGCGCGCGCGAGTCGAGTGCGGGCAGCGCGCCGCCGTGTTCGGCGGGCACGCAGTAGCGCAGCCAGCCGCCCGCGCCCAGGCGCTGCACCCAGTCGCGGCAGGCGGCGCGGTCGTCGGTTTCATCGACCTGCTGCGCGGCGGCCCAGGGCACCAGGCCGTCGGCCAGCGCGCGGTGGGCGTCGTCGAAGAAGGGCAGGGCCAAGTGCGCCATGGAGGGCGGGCGGGGGGCTGGGGGCGTTGCGAGGTGCATCTTCTCAATCCCCTTGGAACACAGGCTTTTGCTTGGCCGCAAACGCCTCGTACGCGCGCCGGAAGTCTTCGGTCTGCATGCAGATGGCCTGCGCCTGCGCCTCGGCCTCGATGGCCTGCTCGATGGTCATGCTCCACTCCTGGCTGAGCATGGTCTTGGTCATGCCGTGGGCGAAGGTGGGGCCGTCGGCCAGCGTGCGCGCCGTGGCCTGCACGTTGGCCAGCAGGTCGGCGCTCTCATACAAATCGTTGAAGAAGCCCCAGGCCAGGCCTTCGTGCGCCGTCATCGCGCGGCCGGTGAACAGCAGCTCGCTGGCGCGGCCCTGGCCGATCATGCGGGGCAGCAGGGCGCAGGCGCCCATGTCGGCACCGGCCAGGCCCACGCGGGTGAAGAGGAAGGCGGTCTTGGTCGCCTGGGTGCCGTAGCGCATGTCGCAGGCCAGCGCCATCATCGCGCCCGCACCGGCGCAGATGCCGTCGATGGCGCCCAGCACGGGCTGCGGGCAGGCGCGCATGGCCTTGACGAGGTCGCCCGTCATGCGCGTGAACTCCAGCAGCTCGGGCATGGTCATGGTGGTCAGCGGCCCGATGATCTCGTGCACGTCGCCGCCCGAGCAGAAGTTGCCGCCCGCGCCGGTGACGACGATGGCCTTCACGTCGGTGGCAAACCGCAGCGCGTAGAAGAAGTCGCGCAGCTCCGAGTAGCTCTGGAAGGTGAGCGGGTTCTTGCGGTCCGGCCGGTTGAGCGTGACGGTGCCCACCCCGCCGTCGAAGCTCCACGCAAAATGCTCGGCCACGTAGCGGGCCTCGGGGTTGAACTGCTCGCGCATAGGGTTGCTGGCCCCGATGAAGTGTTTCATTCGGCTGTCTCCAAAGAGTTGTCTTGGGTGTGTTCCTTCACCTTGCCCAGCAGGCGGTGCAAGGTGGCGATGTCGCGTTCGCCCAGCGTGGCAAACGCCTCGACGATCCACTGCTCGTGCTGGCGCGCCATGTCGTTGAACTGCTGGCGGCCTTGCGGCGTCAGGCGCACCAGGTAGGCGCGGCGGTCGCCTTCCACGTCCAGGCGCTCCACCAGGCCTTCGGCCACCAGCTGGTCGGTGATGCCGGTGATGTTGCCGCTCGTCACCATCATGCGGCGCGAGAGCTCTTTCATCTTCATGCCCTCGGGCGCACGTTCGAGCTGCGCCATCAGGTCAAAGCGCGGCAGCGTGGTGTCGAACTGCGCGCGCAGGTTGCTGCGCACCTGCTTTTCGATGAGCTGCGTGCAGGTGAGCATGCGCAGCCACAGGCGCAGCGCCTCGGGGTGCTCGCTGGGGGCGGCGCCGTGCAGGCGGGCTTCGAGGTCCATGGCTAGCCCTCTTCCTCGGCCGACGCTCTGTTTTTGATAGCTGATGGCGCTTGTGTAGCCAGCGCTGCGACCTGCTTTTGCTTGGCGATCTCGCGCAGCATCTGGTCGCGGCCGCTGGCGTACTGAACGGGCCAGTCGGTGTGCGCGGCGGCCACGGGGCTCAGCTGCGCAGCGGCGTGCAGCGTCCACGCCGGGTCGGCCAGGTGGGGGCGGGCGATGGCGCACAGGTCGGCGCGGCCGGCGGCAATGATGCTGTTGGCGTGGTCGGCCTCGCTGATCGCACCCACGGCCATGGTGGCGATACCCACCTCGTTGCGGATGCGGTCGGCAAACGGCGTTTGGTACATACGGCCGTACACCGGCTTGGCGGCGCGCGTGGTCTGGCCGGACGACACGTCGATCAGGTCGGCGCCTGCGGCCTGGAACAGGCGGGCGATCTGCACCGCGTCGTCGGGTGTGGTGCCGCCCGGCGCCCAGTCGTGGGCCGAGATGCGCACGCTCAATGGCTTGTCGGCCGGCCACACGGCGCGCACGGCGGCGAACACTTCGAGCGGGTAGCGGCAGCGGTTGTCGATGCTGCTGCCGCCGTATTCATCCGTGCGCTGGTTGGTGATGGGGCTGATGAAGCTGGCCAGCAGGTAGCCGTGCGCGCAGTGCAGCTCCAGCCAGTCGAAGCCGCAGGCCGCGGCGCGCTCTGCGCTGGTGACGAACGCGGCGGTCATCCGGTCCATGTCGGCGCGGGTCATGGCGGCGGGCGCCTGGTTCTGCTCGCCGTAGGCCAGGGCGCTGGCGGCCAGCAGGGGCCAGTTGCCATCGGGCAGCGGCTCGTCCGTGCCTTCCCAGCCCACGCGCGTGGAGCCCTTGGGGCCGCTGTGGCCCAGCTGCAGGCCGATCTTGGCGGTGCTGCTGCCGTGCACGAAGTGCACGATGCGCGTGAACGCGGCCTGCTGCGCATCGTTCCACAGCCCGGTGCAGGCAGGGGTGATGCGGCCCTCGGGCGTGGGGCTGGTCATCTCCACCATCACCAGCGCCGCGCCGCCCAGCGCGCGCGCGCCCAGGTGCACCAGGTGGAAGTCCTGCGGCACGCCATCGACCGCGCTGTAGGTGGCCATGGGCGAGACGACGATGCGGTTCTTGAGCGTGAGGCCCTTCAACGCAAAGGGCGTGAGCATCGGGGGAACGGCTGTCTTGCCACCGGCCAGCCAGGTTTCATAGCCCTCCAGCCACTGCGCGTCGCGCAGCCGCAGGTTCTCGTGGCTGATGCGCTGGCTGCGGGTGAGCAGGGAGTACGCGAACTGCTCCACCTCCATGCCGGTGTAGCGGTTCACGTTCTCGAACCATTCGGTGGAGTTGCGCGCGGCGTTCTGGATCTTGAGCACCTCGACGCTGCGGCGCGCCTCGTAGTGGGTGAGGATTTCATCCATGGGCATGCCGTTCGGCAGCCCGGTGGCGAACTCGTTGGCCAGGTCGATCGCGTCTTCGAGCGCGAGCTTGGTGCCGCTGCCGATCGAGAAATGCGCGGTGTGCGCCGCGTCGCCCATCAGCACGATGGGCACCTGCTTGCCGCCGATGGTCTCGCGGTGCACCCAGGTGTTGCAGATCACGCGCGGAAAGCGGATCCAGTTGGCCGAGCCGCGCAGGTGCGTGGCATTGCTGATGAGGGCGTTGCCATCGAGGTACTTGGCAAACAGCTGCTCGCAAAACGCAATCGCCTCGGGCTGCTCCATCTGGTCCAGGCCGTGGGCCTTCCACACCGCTTCGGGGGTCTCGATGATGAAGGTGGAGGTGTCGGCGTCGAACTGGTAGGCGTGCGCCTGGAACCAGCCGTGCTCGGTCTGCTCGAAAGCGAAGGTAAAAGCGTCCAGTTTCTTGTGCGTGCCCAGCCAGACAAAGCGGCACTCGCGCAGGTCGGTGTCAGGCTGGTAGGTGGCGGCGTAGCGCGTGCGGATGCGGCTGTTGAGGCCGTCGCTGGCGATCACCAGGTCGGCGTTGTACTGCGCAGCCAGTGCCTGGTCGTCGGCCACATCGGTCTCGAACACCAGCTCCACGCCCACGGCCAGGCACCGGTCCTGCAGGATGTTGAGCAGCCGCTTGCGCCCGATGCCGCAAAAACCGTGGCCCGAAGAACGCACGCTGCGGCCCTTGAAAAACACCTCGATGTCGTCCCAGTGGTTGAACGCGTCGCCGATGAGCGCGGCCGTGGGCGCGTCGGCCGCCTGCAGGTTGGCCAGCGTCTGGTCGGACAGCACCACGCCCCAGCCGAAGGTGTCGAACGGCCGGTTGCGCTCGACCACGGTGACCCGGTGGGCAGGGTCTTGCTGCTTCATGAGCAGTGCGAAATAAAGGCCTGCGGGCCCGCCGCCAATGCAGAGGATGTTCATGGGAAAATAGTTTAGGCTTAAACAACATGCTGTCAATGGGGCCTTCCCGGCGACCCATGGCGCGGGCAAGGTCATGGCGCCAGGTGTTGACGCAGTGCAGCAAGCTGCCAAGAATAAATTGCATGAAGCACCTTCTGAACACCCTGGAAGGGCGGCTGGCGGCGCTGCCGGTGCCGATGGCCGTGCAACTGCCCGCCGGGCAGCAACTGGGCGCGCGCGACCCCGCGGTCACGCTGCGCTTTCGCGACCGCCTGGCGCTGGTGGCGCTGGCCACGGGCGAGATCGGCAACGTGGGCGCCGCCATCGTCGAAGGCCGGGTGGCGCTGGAGGGCGGCATGCGCGACCTCATGGCCGCGGCCGCGGGCCTGCTGACGCGCGATCCGGCCCGCGACCAGCACCATGGCTGGTGGCAGCGCGTGCTGGCGCGGGCCCGCTCCATGGCCGTGCACACCCTGGGGCACGATGCACGGCATGTGCAGTTCCACTACGACCTGTCCGACGACTTCTATGCGCTGTGGCTGGACGAGCGGCGCGTGTACTCGTGCGCCTACTACCGGGACGCCGCCCTGGACCTGGCGTCCGCGCAGGAGGCCAAGCTCGACCACATCTGCCGCAAGCTGCGCCTGGCGCCCGGCGAGCGCTTTCTCGATATCGGCGCGGGCTGGGGTGGCCTGCTGCTGTGGGCGGCCGAGCATTACGGCGTGGACGCCACGGGCATCACGCTGTCGCACCACCAGCATGCGCACGTGCAGCGCCTCATCGCAGAGCGCGGCCTGCAGGGCCGGGTGCGCATGGAGCTGCGCGACTACCGCGAGCTGCCGCCCGGCCAGCCCTTCGACAAGATCGCCTCGGTCGGCATGTTCGAGCACGTGGGCCGCGCGCAGATGGGCCGCTACTTCGACACCGTGCACCGCCTGCTGCGCCCGGGCGGCCTGATGCTGAACCACGGCATCACCGCCGGCGCGGTGGACAACGCGCAACTGGGCGCGGGCATGGGGGATTTCATCGAGCAGTACATCTTTCCGGGCGGCGAGCTCATCCATGTGAGCGCGGTGCTGCACGACACGGCGCGCGCGGGCCTGGAGATGGTGGACACTGAAAACCTGCGCCCGCACTACGCGCGCACGCTGTGGGCATGGTCCGACAGGCTCGAGGCCCGCCTGCCTGCGGCGCGCGACGTGCTGGCCGCACACTGGGGCAGCGAGCAGGGCGATAAAGTCCTGCGTGCGTACCGCCTGTACCTTGCAGGCAGTGCGCTGGGGTTCGAGCGCGGCTGGATGGCCCTGCACCAGATGCTGGCCGTCCGGCCCGACGGCGACATGGCCACGGGGGCGATGCCCGGCGCACAATCGGACTATCCGTTCACCCGCGAGTACATCTACCGCAGCTGAGTCTGCTTCATCCAACCAAGAAAACGGTTCACCTCCATGCTCTACAAATTCAAATCCCGCGCTGCAGCCGACCTGATCATGCTGGAGCCGCAGGGCCGCCAGGTCGTGACCATCATGGGCAAGACGCCGGGTGCCAGCGGCATCGTGACGGTCGCCCAGATCCCTGCCGCCATCGCAGCGCTCGAGTCGGCCGTGGCCGCCGAAGAAGCCCTGCCGGCCTCTGCAGACGTGGACGGCGACGACGAAGCCACCACGCAGGAACGCGCCGAGACCGTGCGCCTGCGCCAGCGGGTGGCACCGCTGATCGACATGCTCAAGCGCAGCGCGGCCGAGGGCGCGGATGTGGTGTGGGGCGCTTGAACATTTGATCTATTGAGCCCTCACCCAGTGCAGGACTCCCGCTGCTGACTCGGAAGGGCGGGGGGCGCAGGCACAATGCGGCTTTTTTGATGCTCCGATGGGGCATGACGCCGTGAATTCTCGCCTGCCCCGCCTGCCCCGCCTGCGCTACGCCCTTGCGCTGCTTGTTTCCATCGTGGCGGGTTCTGCGCATGCCGGAGCATGCAAGCAGGCGGATCCATCGGGTTCCTGGAAGTGGGATGCCGGAGGTGGCACGTTCTGGATGCAGTTCGGCGACCACAAGAACAAGAAGCCGATGTTTACCCTGCAGCGAGCACCCACGCAGGAAGCCATTCAGATGGTCCTTCCCATTGAGATCGCGTTGTTTCCCAAGGGCCAGGAGGCGCCGGGGATGGTCTCCTTTTCCTTTGAAGGCGGGTTTCACACGCGGCGCTCTTCGGATGTACGCGCCGTGGAAGGCATGGCGTTTTTGCAGGCCTTGAAGGACGGCGGGCATGGCGTGTTCGTTGGAACCCTGACATCCGCTGACCCGCAATTGGGATATTTCGCAGCCGCACATGCCGCGACCAAGAACTCGTTCCGCTTCTACGCAGAAGATTTTTGCTATGAGTTTCCGTTGCCTGCAGAGCCACGGCGGGTCATGGGCGTTCTGCTGGCACCGCAGAAAGTTTTTCGAGAAGAGGCGCCCAAGCTTTTTCAATAGTGGCCGCGCGGCGGCGAGCAAGCTTGGGGCCGGTCAGTCCACCTTCGCCCCAGACGTCTTCACCACCTGCGCCCACTTCTTGTGCTCGTTGTCGATGTGCCTGGCGAAGTCGGCGGGCGTGTTGCCCCCAGGGATCGCGCCTTGCGCCACCAGCCGCTCCTTCATCGCCGGCGTGGCGAGCGACTTGGCGACTTCCTGTTGGATGCGGTTGACGATGTCCGGCGGCGTGCCCGCAGGGGCCAGCAGGCCGAACCACGAGCTGGCTTCGTAACCCTTGAGCGTGGGGCCGCCGGCCTGCTCCACCGTGGGCACATCGGGCAGGGCGCTGGAGCGCTGCGAACTGGTCACTGCCAGGGCGGTCAGCTTGCCCGCCTTGATCTGCGCCATGGACGACGGCAGGTTGTCGAACATCACATCGGCGTTGCCTGCCACCATGTCCAGCAGCGCGGGGCCCGAGCCGCGGTAGGGCAAGTGCAGCATGAAGGTGCCTGTCATGCTCTTGAACAGCTCGCCCGCCAGGTGGATGGAGGTACCGTTGCCACTGGACGCCATGTTCATCTTGCCCGGACTGGCCTTGGCCACGCGGATGAAGTCCTGCACGTTGGAGATGCCCTGGACCTTGGCCTTGTCGGCATTCATCACCATCACGTTGGGCACCGCAGCGACCATGGTGATGGGCACGAAGTCCTTGATCGGGTCGTACGGCAGCTTGGCATACAGCGCGCGGTTGATGCCGTGCGTGCCCACCGTGCCCATCAGCAGCGTGTAGCCGTCAGCCGGTGACTTGGCCACGATCTCGGCCCCCACATTGCCGCCCGCGCCCGCACGGTTGTCCACGATGAACTGCTGTCCGAATGCACGGCTCAGTTCAGGCGCCATGGCACGGGCCAGGATGTCGGTGGTGCCACCCGGGGCGAACGGCACCACGATGCGCACGGGCTTGGTGGGCCAGCCGCCGCCGGTCGTGGGCGCTGCGGTCTGCGCATGGGCAGCGCCCGGTGCTACCAGCAGCGAGCCCGCCGCGGCGATGGCGAGGGCTCCGAGCGCGCTCAGTGTGAAGGCGAGCGCAACGGCCTTGCGGCGGCTGCGCGCCTGGCTGCGGGCCTGGATCTGTGCGCTGGTGCGCGCGGGTTGGTAGGGGGCTGGTTGCGGCTGAGCCATGGGCGGGCTTTCGTAGTACGGATGGTCTTGCAGCTCGACGGCTGTGACTCTCTTTTTACGTGGGCTCGGACGCCCTGCGCAGATGGGATAACCCGTATCAAGTGCCTACTTTGCTACATTGTTCTGCGGGGTTGTAGCCCGTTACACGCGAGCAAGTCTGTTACGCCGCAGGGCGGCTGAAAAGAATTTCCGACTCCTATGATTCGCGCCGCCAGCACCCGGTAGAGGTGCTGCGAATCAGGAGGGATTTGTCGATGGGTTTTCTGGCATGGCCTTTGGAGAGCAACCGCATCCGGCGTGATGTGACGAACAACACTTTCGGCACGGTGCGGACCAACGCCGATGGGACGAAGCGTGATCACCAAGGGTGGGACTTGGTGGCGACCAAGCTCACGGCTTGCTACGCGATTGCGGACGGTGTGATAGAGAAACTCAGCACGGGGTCGCAAGGACACGGCAAGTATCTGTTGCTGAAGTTTTCGTTTCAGGGGCGCACCCTTTTCGCACAGTACTCACACTTGAGCTTGACCAACGTCTCCGAGGGCACACGAGTGACGCAAGGGGAAGTGATCGCGTATACCGGCACTTCCGGTAACGCGAGCGGGATGACGGGCGAAGACCAGCATCTGCATTTTGAAATACGAACCAACCCGAAAGGCGGACAGGGCTTGGGCGGAAGAGTCGACCCTGCAACGCTCTATGGCCGTGCACCCAGAGGTGTCGCTATTCTCGAATCCCATGGGCAAAAACTTCTGCTGTCCGGCAGCACAGGTTTGAAAATGAACGCGGCAGACATGAGGCGCTGGTGATGAGCAAACACTTCTCTTGGATGTTGGCGTTTTGCGCGGTCCTGGCTGCTTGCAAGCCCGGTGAGCGACCGCTGCCGACAGCGGTGTCCGACGCGCAGGCGCTCATCGGCAAGGAGTTTCTGGTCTCTGCGTCGCAGGGCAGATTTGTGGAAGGTTCCCCTTGTGACTTTGTGAGCAGTGGGGCGATATGGGCGAACGGGAAGGAGCAGGTTGGCTGGTTCGACGGCGTGGCGGTGTGCGGTGGTGAGCCGGTGCTCTATTTGTCCAGAACGCGCGAAAGTCCGCTCTTGCAAAACGGCGACACGCCCATCATCAGCCTGCCCCATCGGAAGATCGTGGCCGTACAGGTGTTGCCCAAGGTGTCCAACTACAGCGATGCAGATACGCGTGAAGATCCACTGGAGCTGATTGACCCTTTCGCAGGGCAATGCAGCACGGACATGCCGGATGATCCTTTTTACTACGTGCTGGTCAGATGGGGCGGGAAAGACTCGGTGTCCGGGCCCCCTGGCATCGTGGCCGTGTGGGGCGTGGATTTGGCGAACCAACGCTATGTATCCCTCGACCCTCGGCGTTTCTCGTGCGAACAGGTGACCATGGACTGAGTCCGACATGGGTTGGCAGTGTGTCTGGCTCACTCGCCAGCCGAGCCGAGCCGACCGTAGAACCATCCAGTCATTCAACGTCCCGCCAGCGTCCCAAGAAAAAAGCCGCCCTGCCTTTCGGCAGGGCGGCTTTCAGCATGTCCATCGTGGGCCTGGCGCATCAGTTCGCGCCAAGCCGCAGCGAATGCATCAGTCCGCGTACGAACCCGCCGCCTTGATGGCCGCACCGAACTTCTCGGTCTCAGCCAGCACGAACTTCTTGTGTTCAGCCGGCTCGACGCGCTTGTCGGTCGCAACCACGGCGCCCAGGCCTTCTTGCTTCTTGATGAACTCGGGGTCCTTCAGGGCGACCTTGAGGGCGTCGTTGATCTTGGTCAGCACGGCGGCGGGTGTGCCCTTGGGGGCGTACAGGCCGTGCCAGATGGTCACGTTGAAGTCCTTCACACCCGACTCGGCCAGCGTGGGCAGGTCTTTCAGGGCGGGGGTGGTCAGGCGCTTGCTGGTGGTCACGGCATAGGCCTTGACCTTCTTGCTTTCGATCTGCGACGTGGTGTTGGTGGTCTGGTCGCACAGCAGGTCGATCTGGCCGCCGATCAGGTCGGTGATGGCAGGTGCGGTGCCCTTGTACGGTACGGCGGTCATGTCGACCTGCACGGCGCTCTGGAAGATCAGGCCGCACAGGTGCGATGCCGAGCCCTGGCCTGCGTTGCCCAGGTTGATCTTGCCCTTGTTCTGCTGCAGCCAGCCAGCCAGTTCCTTGTAGTTGTTGGCGGGCATCGAGGGGCGGGCGATGAGCGTCATGGGCACGTCGTTGATCACGCCCAGGTATTCGAAGTCGTTGGCGACGTTGAAGGCCAGCTTGCGGTACATGGTGGGCATGGTGGCCATGCTCACGTGGTTGAGCAGCAGGGTGTAGCCGTCCGGTGCGGCGCGGGCCACCTTGGCGGAGCCGATGGTGCTGCCGGCGCCGGCCGAGTTGTCCACCACCACGCTGATGCCGCCCAGGGGCTTGCGGATGGCTTCGGCCAGGTCGCGCGCCACGCGGTCGGTGGGGCCGCCGGCGGCGTAGGGGACCACGATGGTGATCGTCTTGTCCTTGGACGGGAACTCCTGGGCGCTGGCGCCAAAGGCGGTGGCTGCAGCGGCAGCGATCAGTGCGAGTTTCAGCATTTTTTTCATGGTCTCTCCTGTAAATGACGGGCCATGATAGCGAGGGGGGTCTGGCGAGGTATTGCGGATATTACGTAGCACACCCCCTGCAGGGTCTTCAAGCCAAAAAGGCCCGCAGCGCTTGCCAATCAAGCGGCAAGCGCTATTGAATAGTGAGCATGCGTTAGGGTAAATACTGCAGTTCCCGGGGGGGCAGGATGGGAATGGCGGGCGGTGGCGGCCGCCTGAATGGGCGGTTTCTTGCGCTGGCGCAAACCTGCGGTGCCGTGCGGTGGACGCGTGGCACCAGGTTTGGCCGCAGCCGGCGGCCGGGCGCGCCGCGGCCAAGCCGATGGCCTACTGGTAGCTTCTGGCGTCCTCGATCACCTTGCCGTCGTTGGGCAAGGTGCCGGGGGCCACCATCTGCACGTCGCCGCGCAGCTTGGTCACTTCGCGGATGGCGTCGCCCAGTTGGCGCGCCAGGCCTTCGGCGGTCTCGGTGGTCTCGACCTGCAGCACCATCTGGTCGTTGGCCATCTCGCCGCTGACCACCAGGCGTGCGCGCAGCACCTGCGGAAACCGCCGTGCGATGGTCGCGATCTGGCCCGGGTGCACGAACATGCCGCGCACCTTGGTCGTCTGGTCCGCGCGGCCCATCCAGCCCTTGATGCGGGTGTTGGTGCGGCCGGTGGGGCAGGTGCCCGGCAGCACGGCCGAGAGGTCGCCGGTGCCGAAGCGGATCAGCGGGTAGTCGGGGTTGAGCGTGGTCACCACCAGTTCGCCCACCTCGCCCTCGGGCACCGGGTCGCCGGTGCCGGGGCGCACGATCTCGACGATGACGCCTTCGTCCAGCACCAGGCCTTCGCGTGCCGAGGTCTCGTACGCGATCAGGCCCAGGTCGGCCGTGGCGTAGCACTGGTAGCCCGCGATGCCGCGCTCGGCAAACCAGTCGCGCAGCGACGGCGGGAACGCCTCGCCGGACACCAGCGCCTTGGTCACCGTGGGCAGCGGCACGCCCAGCTCGGCGGCTTTTTCCACGATGATCTTCAGAAAGCTCGGTGTGCCGATGTAGCCCGCGGGCCGCAGCTCGGCCATGGCCTGCACCTGCTGCTCGGTCTGGCCCGTACCGCCCGCAAACACGGTGCAGCCCAGCGCATGGGCGCCGGTCTCCATCATCGAACCCGCGGGCACGAAGTGGTAGCTGAAGCTGTTGTGGATCAGCTCGCCCCGCCGAAACCCCGCCGCGTAGATCGCCCGCGCCATGCGCCAATAGTCGGGCCGCGTGCCCTCGGGCTCGTAGATGGTGCCCGGGCTCGCGAACACCCGCGGCATGCCCGCCCCAAAGCCCAGCGCCGAAAACCCGCCGAACACATTGCTCGCGCGCTGCGCCTGCTGGCGCTCCAGCAGCTCGTACTTGCGCGTGACCGGCAGTCGCGCCAGAGCCGCACGGCTGGTCACCCCCGCCGCATCCACGCCGGCCAGGATGCCCGCGAATGCAGGACTGCTTTGCTGCGCATGCCCCACCTGCCGCGGCAACGCCGCCAGCAGCGCCGCCTCGCGCTCGGCCGCGCTCCGGGTTTCCTGGGCGTCAAAAAACGTCGTCATGCCGGGATTCCTCTGCAGTGTTTTGAATGAAATAAGCCGCTACCGCACACCCATCAAGCGCCAGCAGCTATGAAATCAGGAGTAAACAAAAAACGTTGAATGCGTCACGCCGCCAAACCCCCGCTGCCCCCACCCAGCGCACCCGCGGATCTGGCTCCGCCAGTCCACCGGGTGCGTCCCCCTGAGGGGGAAGGCGCGCCAGCGCCTCAGGGGGCACCCTAGGCCAACCAGCGCTTGCGCCGCTTGTAGCTCTTGACATCCTTGAAGCTCTTGCGCTCCCCGCCGCCCACGCCCAGGTAGAACTCCTTGACGTCCTCGTTGTTGGCCAGGTCGCTCGCGGCGCCGTCCATCACCACGCGGCCGCTTTCCATGATGTAGCCGTAGTCCGAATATTTGAGGGCCATGTTGGTGTTCTGCTCGGCCAGCAGGAAGGTGACCTTTTCCTTGGTGTTCAGGTCCTTCACGATGTTGAACACCTCCTCCACGATCTGCGGCGCCAGGCCCATGGAGGGCTCGTCGAGCAGCACCATGCTGGGGTTGGCCATCAACGCGCGGCCGATGGCGCACATCTGCTGCTCGCCGCCCGACGTGTACGCCGCCTGCGAGGTGCGCCGTGTCTTCAGCCGCGGAAAGTAGTTGTAGACCTTCTCCAGGTTGGCCGCGATCTCGGCCTTGCTGGTGCGGGTGTAGCTGCCCGTCATCAGGTTCTCTTCGATGGTCAGGTGGGCAAAGCAGTGCCGCCCCTCCATCACCTGCACCACGCCGCGCTGCACCAGGTCGGCGGGCGACAAATTCTCGATGCGCTCGCCGCGCAGCTCGATGCTGCCCTTGGTGACCTCGCCACGCTCCCCCTGCAGCAGGTTGGAGATCGCGCGCAGCGTGGTGGTCTTGCCCGCCCCGTTGCCCCCCAGGATCGCCACGATGGAGCCCTGCGGCACCTGCAACGAAACGCCCTTGAGCACCAGGATCACATGGTTGTAGATGACCTCGATGCCGTTGACGTTGAGAACGATATTGCTGTTGGAGTCCATGGTCTTCTCTTCCTTCGCTGTGCCAATCCAAAGAGCTGCGGTAGTTCGCAACGCTTTGGGTTGGCGGCTGCCCCCGGGAGCAACCGCTTCGTCACACCCGTCGGTACGGTCGCAGCCCAGACGCGAGGGCCACCGCGCAAGGGCCGCCCCGCCGCGCTGGTGGCGTCCCCCTTCCCGAATCGCGCCAGCGATTCGAGAGAAGGGGGAAGCGGCGCAGCCGCTCAGGGGGATGTACTTAGCTTTGGCAGTCGGCAGCGTCGCGACGCGTCATCTTCTTGTCCGCCAGATACTTCTCCGCACCGGCCTTCACCATGGGCTTCAGGATCTGCTCATCGGCCTGGTACCAGTCGGACGAGAAGTCCCACTTCTTGCCGTCCCAGGTGTGCACGCGCGCCCAGGTGGAGCCCATGTGGTCGGCGCAGCTGGTGGACAGGGGGCGCATCACGCCGCCAAAGCCCATGGCGTCGAGCTTCTTCTGGTCCAGTGCCAGGTTCTCCATGCCCCAGCGCACCTGCTCGCCGGTCATGACCTTGCCCTTGCCGAAGCGCTCCTGCGCGCGGCGCACCGACTCGACCGCCAGCATCTGGATG
Organism: Acidovorax sp. Leaf191; assembly: GCF_001424425.1. GTDB lineage: Bacteria > Pseudomonadota > Gammaproteobacteria > Burkholderiales > Burkholderiaceae_C > Acidovorax. Next base: position 83,456 of record NZ_LMPT01000005.1, on the reverse strand, counting down.
ATCACGCCGCGCGTGTACAGCACCGAGCCCACTTCGTCCTTGGGGCCCGTGCCCTGGCCCTTGTCGTGCACGTGCTTCATGATGTCCTGGATGACCTTGCTCTGCGTGCCGTAGCCGTTCAGCGCCAGGGCGTGGTAGCCCTTGGCGCCTTCGCCCACATCGCGCACGTCCGGCTCGGCGCCGGCCCACCACACGCCATACAGCTTGTCGCGCGGGAAGCCTGTGGCCTGCGCTTCCTTCAGGGCGGTGGAGTTCATCACGCCCCAGCCCCACAGCAGCACGTAGTCGGGGCGGCTCTGGCGCACCTGCAGCCAGGTGGCTTTCTGCTCCACGCCGGGCGCGGTCACGGGCAGCATCTGCAGCTCGAAGCCGTGCATCTTGGCGCGCTCCTGCAGCAGCGGGATGGGCTCCTTGCCGAAGGGGCTGTCGTGGTAGACCAGCGCGATCTTCTTGCCCTTGAGCTTGTCCAGCCCGCCGGCGGACTTGCCGATGTGCTGGATCAGGATGTCGGCGCCGGTCCAGTAGCTGCCCATGAAGGGGAAGTTCCACTTGAACGCCTGGCCGTCCTGCGCCACCGACAGGCCGTAGCCCAGCGTCATCAGCGGGATCTTGTCCACGGGCGCTTTTTCGGTCAGCGCAAAGGTGATGCCGGTGGCCTGCGGGTCGAACAGCGCCACGCCGGGCTTGCCCTTCAGACGCTCGTAGCACTCCACGCCGCGGTCGGTGGCGTAACCCGTTTCACATTCTTCAAAGGTCAGCTTCACGCCGTTGATCCCGCCGTCGCGGGCGTTGATCATCTTGATGTAGTCCTGCTTGCCGTTGGCCCAAGGCACGCCGTTGGGAGCGTAGGGGCCCGTGCGGTAAGACAGCAGCGGGAAGAACTGCTCCTTGGCTTGCGCGAAGGCACTCGTCGCGACGGACGATGCGCCAGCGGCAACCACCGCAGCGGCGATCACGAGTTTCGAAAGCTTCATGGATGTCTCCTTTGAATGAATGTGTTGAAGCACGGGGAAGAAACTGACGGATTCAAGGGCTGCGAGCTTTGCACTGGCATGCACGAGGCCAGCGCCACCGTGGAACTGGCTTTGCCAGGCCACCGGTGGCGTCCCCCTCCCGAAGGAGAGGGGGAAGGCGCGAAGCGACTCAGGGGGTGCATATCAGTCAATGCGGGAAGGGCCACAGCCGGAGTTTTTGCTTGGCGGTCGACCACAGCTTGGCCAGGCCGTGGGGCTCGACGATCAGGAACCAGACGATGAGCGCGCCGAAGATCATCAGCTCGGCATGCGACACGCCCGCCGTGGAGATCGTGATGCCGAAGAGGCCCAGCAGTGCGGGCAGGAACTGGTTGAGCACGATGGGCAGCACCACGATGAAGGCCGCGCCGAAGAAGCCGCCCATGATGGAGCCCAGGCCGCCGATGATCACCATGAACAGCAGGCGGAACGACACCTCCACCGAGAAGGCCGCCGGCTCCCACGCACCCAGGTGCACGAAGGCCCACAGCGCGCCGGCCATGCCGATGATGAAGGAGCTGACGGCAAACGCGCTGAGCTTGGCGTACATCGGGCGGATGCCGATCACCGCGGCGGCCACGTCCATGTCGCGGATCGCCATCCACTCGCGACCGATGGCGCCGCGCACCAGGTTCTTGGCCAGCAGCGCCACCACCACCAGCACCGCCAGGCAGAAGATGTACTTGCTGGTCGCGCTCTCGATGGGCAGGCCGAAGACCTGCAGGCTGTTCACCGACACCGAGCCCGAATCGGAGTTGTTGGTGAACCACTTGATGCGCAGGAACATCCAGTCCGAGAAGAACTGTGCGGCCAGCGTGGCCACCGCCAGGTACAGGCCCTTGACGCGCAGGCTGGGCAGCCCGAACAGGATGCCGAAGAACGTGGCGCACAGGCCGCCCAGGATCAGCGCGGGCACCAGCGGCATGCCGGGGATGCGCACGAAGAAGTTGTACGCACCGTAGGCCCCCACGGCCATGAACGCGCCCGAGCCCAGCGAGATCTGCCCGCAGTAGCCCACCAGGATGTTCACCCCCAAGGCTGCCAGCGCCATGATGACGAAGGGGATCAGGATGGCGCGGAAGATGTAGTCGCTGGCCAGCATGGGCACGGCGATGAAGGCCACGGCCAGGATGAGGCCGATGGCGATGCGGTCCTGCGCGATCGGGAAGATCTGCTGGTCGGCGCGGTAGCTGGTCTTGAACTGGCCGTTTTCGCGGTAGAGCATGGTGTGTCTCCTGTTGGTCTTGTTATGTTTCAGACGCGATCGATGATCTTTTGCACGGGGGCGCACCTGCGGTGCCACGCGGCGCCTGCGGCCCCGCTGACAACGCGCGGTGCGCGTTGTGCCTCCTTCGAAAAATTATTGGTCGCGTACGTCATACGCGATCAATAATTTTTTCGCCGAACAAGCCCTGCGGTCTGAACAGCAGGAACACCAGCGCCAGCACATACGCAAACCAGATCTCGATGCCCCCGCCCACATACGGGCCCAGGTACACCTCGGAGAGCTTCTCGCCCACACCGATGATCAGCCCGCCGATGATGGCGCCGGGCACCGAGGTGAGGCCGCCCAGGATCACCACCGGCAGCGCACGCAGCGCCACCGTGGTCAGCGAGAACTGCACGCCGAGCTTGCTGCCCCAGATCATCCCGGCGACCAGCGCCACGACCCCGGCCACGCACCACACGATGACCCAGATGCGGTTCAAGGGAATGCCGATGGACTGGGCAGCCTGGTGGTCGTCGGCCACGGCGCGCAGGGCGCGGCCGGTGGAGGTCTTCTGGAAGAAGACGCTGAGCAGCACCACCAGCGCGGCCGCTATGCCGGCGGCGATCACGTCTTCCTTGTTGACGAGGATGCCGCCCTGGAACAGGGACTCGAGCATGAAGATCGGCTCCTTGGGCATGCCGATGTCGATCTTGTAGATGTCGCTGCCGAACATCGTCTGGCCCAGGCCTTCGAGGAAGTAGGTGATCCCGAGCGTGGCCATGAGCAGCGTGGCGCCCTCCTGGTTCACCAGGTGGCGCAGCACCAGCTTCTCGATCAGCCAGGCCACAACGAACATGATGGCGCCCGCGATGATGAAGGCCGCCACCGTGGCGACGATGGGGTTCGCGATGCCCGTCCACTTGGGGATCCATTCGGCAAAGCGCGCCATCGCCAGCGCGGCGAACAGCACCATCGCGCCCTGCGCGAAGTTGAAGACGCCCGAGGCCTTGTAGATCAGCACGAAGCCCAGCGCCACCAGCGAATACAGCATGCCGGCCATGAGGCCGCCGATCAGTGTTTCGAGAAAGAATGCCATTGTTTTTTCTCCCGCCCTTCAGTGGCTGGTGCCCAGGTAGGCGCTGATCACGTCTTCGTTGTTGCGCACCTCGTCGGGGGTGCCGTCGCCGATCTTCTTGCCGTAGTCGAGCACCACCACGCGGTCACTGATATCCATCACCACGCCCATGTCGTGCTCGATGAGCACGATGGTGGTGCCGAACTCGTCGTTCACGTCCAGGATGAAGCGGCACATGTCCTGCTTTTCTTCCACGTTCATGCCGGCCATGGGCTCGTCGAGCAGCAGCACCTGCGGCTCCATGGCGAGAGCCCGGCCCAGGTCCACGCGCTTTTGCAGGCCGTAGGGCAGCTGGCCCACGGGGGTCTTGCGAAAGGCCTGGATTTCGAGGAAGTCGATGATGTGCTCGACCTTCTCGCGGTGCGCGATCTCCTCGCGCTCGGCCGGGCCCCAGCGCAGCGCCTGCAGCAGCAGGTTGCTTTTGATCTTCAGGTTGCGGCCGGTCATGATGTTGTCGATCACGCTCATGCCCTTGAACAGCGCCAGGTTCTGGAAGGTGCGGGCAACGCCCATCTCGGCCACCTGGCGCGAGTTCATGTGCGAGAAGGTCTTGCCGCGGAAGGTGATGGAGCCGTCCTGCGGCGTGTACACGCCGTTGATGCAGTTGAGCATGGAGCTTTTGCCCGCGCCGTTGGGCCCGATGATGGCGCGGATCTCGTGCTCCTTGACGTTGAACGAGATGTCGGTGAGCGCCTTCACGCCGCCGAACCGCAGGCTGATGTTCTTGACGTCGAGGATGACGTCGCCGATCTTCTTGGTGGTCATGGCGTGGGGCTTCTCGGGCGGGTAGAGCGCGGGCTTCATGCGGCGGTCTTCACGGGGGTGAACGTCTTGGTGTCGGACAGCTTGAGCGTGGCGCTCACGCTGCCGGTACGGCCGTCCTCGAACTTGACCTGGGTCTCGATGAACTGCTCGGTGCGGCCTGCGTACAGGGCCTCGACCAGCACGCCGTACTTGTCGGCGATGAAGCCGCGGCGGACCTTGTTGGTGCGGGTGAGCTCGCCGTCGTCGGCATCGAGCTCCTTGTGCAGCACCAGGAAGCGGCTGACCTGGCTGCCGGCCAGCATGGCGTCGGTGGCCAGGTCCGCGTTGACCTTTTCCACGCACTCGCGGATCAGCTCGTACACCTCGGGCTTTTGCGCCAGGTCGGTGTAGCCCGCGTAGGGCAGGTTGCGGCGCTCGGCCCAGTTACCCACGGCGTCGAAGTCGATGTTGACCATCACGCACACCTTCTCGCGGCCGTCGCCCAGGGCGACCACTTCCTTGATGTGCGGGAAGAACTTGAGCTTGTTCTCCACATACTTGGGCGCGAACATGGCGCCGTCGTTGGCGCCGCCCCTGATGCGGCCCACGTCCTTGACGCGGTCGATGATCTTCAGGTGTCCGTGCGCGTCGAGGAAGCCCGCATCGCTGGTGTGGTACCAGCCGTCGGCCGTCAGCACCTCGGCCGTGGCCGTGGGGTTCTTGTAGTACTCCTTGAGCAGGCCGGCGGACTTGACGAGGATCTCGCCGTTGTCGGCCACCTTGATCTCCACGCCGCGGATCGGCACGCCCACCGTGTCGGCGCGGGCCTGGTTGTCGGGCTGCAGGCAGACGAACACGGCGGTCTCGGTGGAGCCGTACAGCTGCTTCAAGTTGATGCCGATGGAGCGGTAGAAGGTGAACAGGTCCGGCCCGATGGCCTCGCCCGCGGTGTAGGCCACGCGCACGCGGCTGAACCCCAGGTTGTTGCGCAGTGGGCCGTACACCAGCACATTGCCCAGCGTGTACTTGATGCGGTCGAGCAGGCCCACGGGTTCGCCATCCATCAAGGCCGGGCCCACGCGCTTTGCCACGGCCATGCAGGCCTCGAACATCTTGCGCTTGATGGTGCCCGCGTCTTCCATGCGGATCATCACGCTGGTCAGCAGGCCTTCAAAAATACGCGGCGGCGCGAAGTAGTAGGTGGGGCCCACTTCCTTGAGGTCGATGGTCACGGTGCTGGCCGACTCGGGGCAGTTGACCACGTAGCCGCAAGCCAGCCACTGCGCGTAGCTGAAGATGTTCTGCCCGATCCAGGCCGGGGGCAGGTAGGCCAGCACTTCCTCGCTGCTGGTGAGCCTGTCGAACTCGGCGCCGGCGGAGGCGCGGTCGAGCAGCGTGCTGTGCGTGTGGACCACGCCCTTGGGGTTGCCCGTGGTGCCCGAGGTGAAGAACATCGCGGCCACATCGTCGGGGCTGGCCTGGGCCACCTGGGCGCGGAACCACCCGGGGTGCCGGGCCACGTAGGCCTGGCCGGCGGCGATCAGTGCGTCCAGGGAGTCGAGGCCCTGCTCGGCATAGTTGCGCAGGCCGCGCGGGTCGTCGAAGTAGATGCGCTCGATCTGCGGGCACTGCTCGCGGATCTCCAGCATCTTGTCGACCTGCTCCTGGTCTTCCACCAGGCAAAAGCGCACCTCGGCGTTGTTGAGCGGGAAGATGCATTCCGCCGACACCGCATCCTGGTACAGCGGCACGGGGATGGCGCCCAGCGACTGCGCGGCGAGCATGGTGGCGTACAGGCGCGGGCGGTTGGCGCCGATCACCACCATGTGCTCGTGGCGCGCAAGGCCCGCCTGGTGCAGGCCGGCGGCGACGTGCTCCACCAGCTGCGCCAGGTCGGCCCAGGTGTGGGTCTGCCAGATGCCGTACTCCTTTTCACGCAGGGCGGGCGCGGTGGGGCGTTCGGCGGCGTGCCGGAGCAGTAGTTGCGGGAACGTGGTCTTCATTCCGGTCCTCGGTGTGACAAGGGGCGCCCAGGCTGGCCTGCGGCGGGTCGATCCGGCGACAGCCGGGATCGCTCGCCGCCAGGGGGCAGCAGGTAGGCAGGCAGCGCGTTGGAATGAATGCTAGAACCCACTTTGACGTCATCTTGTCTTGCCGACGACAATTTACGGGAAACTCCTCGGTGGGTGAAACCCTCCCCACGGACACGGCGCGCCCCGGGTGCGGGCCGCCGCGTTCCGCTGCGGGCCGAAGGGTCACCGCCCGGGCCGCCAGAGGGCGCGTCACGGGCCAGGGGTATCCTCAGGGGTATGTACGCCCCGTTTTTCGGTCTTCAGCATCCGCCGTTTTCCATCGCCCCCGACCCGCGCTATTTGTTCATGAGCGAGCGCCACCGCGAGGCGCTGGCCCACCTGCTGTACGGGCTCGATGCAGGCGGGGGCTTCGTGCTGCTGACGGGCGAGGTCGGCGCGGGCAAGACCACCGTGTGCCGCTGCTTTCTGGAGCAGATCCCGCAGCACTGCAACGTGGCCTACATCTTCAACCCCAAGCTCACGGTGCAGGAGCTGCTGCATTCCATCTGCGACGAGTTCGGCGTGCCGCACAAGCCCACCGTGCCGGGCGGCGTGGAGACGGTCAAGGACTACATCGACCCGCTGAACGCATCGCTGCTGGCCGCCCACGGCGCCGGGCGCAACACGGTGCTCATCATCGACGAGGCGCAGAACCTGTCGGCCGATGTGCTGGAGCAACTGCGCCTGCTCACCAACCTCGAGACCAGCGAGCGCAAGCTGCTGCAGATCATCCTGATCGGCCAGCCCGAGCTGCGCGCCATGGTGGCGCAACCGGCGATGGAGCAGCTCGCGCAGCGCGTGATCGCACGCTTTCACCTGGGGGCGCTCACGCCGCAGGAGACGCACCAGTACATCGCCCACCGCCTGGCGGTGGCGGGGCTCAACGGCCCGCTGCCGTTCGACCGGCGCGCCATCCAGCGCGTGCACAAGCTCTCGCACGGCATCCCGCGGCGCATCAACCTGCTGTGCGACCGGGCGCTGCTGGGCGCCTACGCGGCGGGTGCGCGCCAGGTCACCAAGACCATCGTGAACCGGGCCGCGCGCGAGGTGTTCGATGCGCCCGCGTCAGGCCGGGCCTGGCAAGGAGCGCGCGCCCTGCCGCGCTGGGCGTCCGCAGGCATCGGCGCGGTGGCGGGCGCGGCGGCCGTGGCGGCCGCAGGCTGGGCGCTGGGCGTGTGGCCGGTGCCGCCTGCGGGCACGGCGGGGGCCGGTGCCGCCGCCGCACCCACGGCGCGCGGCGCGGCATCGGCCGCATCGGCATCGCCCACCACGCGGCCTGCAGCAGCGTCTGCATCGGCAGCCACCACGGCCACCAACACAGCGGCAGCATCGCCTGCACGTTCCGCAGCCGGCGCCGGCGCGGCGGCCGTGCCTGCGTCGGCCCTGGAGCAGTTCGTGCAGGCCCAGCCCGCCAGCGATGCGGGTGCCTGGCAGGCGCTGGCGTTGGCGTGGGGCGTGACCCTGCCCGCTGGCGCAGACGCCTGCGCCACCCTGCCGCGCGACGGCCTGCGCTGCTACCGCAACCGCCGCGCGGGCCTGAACCTGGTGCGCCAGATCGACCGGCCCGTGCTGCTGGCGCTGTATGCGTCCGAAGACGCGGAGGCACCGGTCTCGGTGGTGCTGCGCGGCCTCGACAACGACACCGCCACGCTGGAGGGCGCGGGCCGCACCCTGCAGGTGCCGGTGGCCGAACTCGCCCAGGCCTGGCGCGGCGACATCGCCACGCTGTGGCGCACCCCCGAGGGCATGCCCGAGCGGGGCGACATCGCGGAGTCGCCGGCGGGCGCCGCCTGGCTCGACCAGCGGCTGGCCAGCAAGGCCGCAGGCGGCACGGGTGCCGCGCCCGCCAAGGCCATGACGCCCGCGCTGCGCCAGTCGCGCATCCACCGCTTCCAGCTGGCCCAGGGCGTGACGCCCGATGGACGCGCTGGCCCCCTGACCCTCATGCTGCTCAACCGCGCCACCGGCGTGAACGAGCCGCGCCTGCGCAACGGAAACTGATATGTCGTACATCCTTGATGCGCTGCGGCGCGCAGACGCCGAACGGGGCCGGGGCGCTGTGCCCGGCCTGCACACGCATGCAGCGCCCACGGCCGGGCTGTCGCCCGCGGCGGGGCGCAGCGGCGCCTCCGGCCTGTGGATCGGCGTGGCCTGTGCCGCCGCAGTGGCGGTGCTGGCCGTGGCCGGAACCTGGTGGGTGATGCAGCCGCGGCCATCGGCTCCGGCCGCCGCCACCGTGGCGGCCGCCACCACGCCGCCCGTGCCCGCGGCCACGTCCACCACCGCGCCTGCTGCACAGGCACCCATGGTGGCCGCAGCGCCTGCGCCCATCGCTCCCCCCGCAGCGGCCCCCGCGCCACCGCCCGTGGTGGCGGCCGCACCTGCATCGCCCGAGCCGCGTGCCGTGGACAAGCGCCCCGCAGCGCCCCCGCGCGAGCGGCCCGTGGCCGCAGCGCCGCCGTCGCAGCCGCCCGCCGCCCGCCTGCCCGCACCCCTGCCGGAGCCCACCCGCGCGCGCGCCGAACCCGCCCCGCGCGAGCCCGCCGCCGCACAGCGCCCCGCGGCCGACCAGCCCGTCGCCGCGCCCTCCGGCGGCCCTGTGTTCGCACAGGCCGACCTGCCCGAGTCGGTGCGCACACAGCTGCCCACGCTCAAGATCAGCGGCGCCACGCACTCGAACAACCCGGCCTACCGCATGGCCATCGTCAACGGCCAGGTCCTGCACGAGGGCGACCTGGCCGCCCCCGGCCTGGTGCTCGAACGCGTCGAGCCCGGCCGCACCGTCTGGACCTTCCGCGGCTACCGCTACGGCGTTGCGTCGCAATAGGGTTTTGAATAAAAAAGGCCTGCTACCGCTTGTCTGGCAAGCGCTAGCAGCTATCAAATAAATAGCGCTGCAGAAAACGCCCACTATAGCCCGCCACCCTCCAAACCCCCACGCCGCCACCGCGAGTGCACCCGTGGAACCGGCTTTGCCGGGCCACCGGGTGCGTCCCCCTTGGGGGAAGACGCGCAGCGGCTCAGGGGGTCATTTAATAAATCTGCCATCCCGCCCCACCAGCGTCAGCTCCACAAACCGCGAGGCATTGCGGTCCGGCGTGCTGGCGCTGACCTCGAAGCCGCCCAGGTCCCACTTCTTCAGGTTCCAGCTCGCGTCGATGAACGCCGCGCGCGTGGGGTTGCGGCCGGCGCGCTGCAGGGCCTCGGCGAACACGCGGGCGTTGATGTAGCCCTCCAGCGCCAGGTGCGACGGCTCGGCCGTGGCGCCCGAGGCCTTCCACGCGGCCTGAAAATCGCGCACCACCGGCATCACCACGTTGGACGGCAGGGGCACGACCTGCGAGATCGCCATGCCGGTGGCATCGGCGCCCAGGGCCTTGACGGTGGCGGGCGTGCCCATGACCGACAGCGCGTACAGCGTCACCCCGCGCTTCAAGGCCCGGAAGGCTTTGACGAACTCCAGCGTGGGCTTGCCGGCCAGGCCGATCACGATGGCCTCCAGGTGGCCCGCGGCCAGCTTGGCGGCGGCGCTGCCCGCGTCCGAGGCGTTGTTCTCCACGGTCACCGCCACGGCCTCGGGCAGCTTGAGCCGGTCCATCGACTGCTTGGCAGCGCTGAACACCTCTTTGCCGAACGAGTTGTTCTGGTAGACGATGCCGATGCGCTGGATGCCGATGGTGGACAGGTGCTGCACCAGTTTCTCGGCCTCGTCGGCGTAGCTGGCGCGGATGTTGAACACATTGCGCGCGCTCTTGGTGCGGCTGAGCTGCGCGCCCGTGAACGGTGCGAAGAACGGAATCCCGCTGTCCACCACCTTGGGCAGCATGGCATCGATCATGGGCGTGCCCATGCAGTTGAACAGCGCAAAGACGTCGCGGTCGGCCAGGAATTGGTCGACGTTGGCCAGCGCCTTGGGCACCTCGTAGGCGTCGTCCTGGGTCACGAGGTCGATGGTGCGGCCGTTCACGCCGCCGCGCGCGTTGATGCCGGCGAACGCCGCCTTCGCGCCCTGGTGCATGGCCGAGCCCAGGTCGCCCAGCGGGCCGGTGAGCGCGGTGGACTGGGCGATGCGGACCGTGGCGCCGTCCTGCGCGCGGGCCCGGCCGGTCCAAGCCGCCAGCCCCAGCACCGGCAGTGCGGCCACGCCCGCCAGCAGCTGCCGCCGGCCCAGGCCGCTGCGGTGGGCGGGCGCGGCGGGGCCGGGCCCGGTGCCCGTGGCTGTGCCGCACCCGGTGGATCGTTGGTTTTTCATGTTGTTGTCTCCTCGGTGGACCCGGGCCTGCGGCCCGGGGAGGCGCCATCATCCGGCGGAGATTGGCATTTTTCTGTCTTTCTGACGACAATTGGTCTCAGGATTTCCCGTACCTGCCGGACCGACGGCCCCACCGAACCGACCCCATCCCTCCATGGACCCCCGCACGCACCAGGACCTGTCGCTGCACCAACGGCGCAGGCCGCCCACGGCCGACGAGCTCGGCGGCATTCCCTGGCTGGACCAGCTGCAGCCGCCCGAGCGCGAGCGCGCCGTGGCGGCACTGCTGGTGGGCGATGCCAAGGCGGGCGACTATGTGTGCCGCGTGGGCCGGCCGGTGACGTACTGGTTCGGCGTGGTGGAGGGCCTGCTCAAGATGAGCAGCGACAACGCGCAGGGCCAGACGATGACCTTCACCGGCGTGCCGCCGGGCGGCTGGTTCGGCGAGGGCACGGCGCTCAAGCGCGAGCCCTACCGCTACAACATCCAGGCGCTGAGGAGGAGCGTGGTGGCGGGCCTGCCGATCGACACCTTCCACTGGCTGCTGGACCACTCCATCGGCTTCAACCGTTTCGTGATGAACCAGCTCAACGAGCGGCTGGGGCAGTTCATCGCCGCGCGCGAGATCGACCGCTTCGGCAACCCCGACGTGCGCGTGGCGCGCAGCCTGGCGTCACTGTTCAATCCGGTGCTGTACCCGGGGGTGGGCGAGGTGCTGCGCATCACGCAGCAGGAGCTGGCCTACCTGGTGGGGCTGTCGCGCCAGCGGGTGAACGAGGCGCTCAAGGCGCTGGAGGCGCAGGGCGCGATCCGCGTGGAGTACGGCGGGCTGCGCGTGCTGGAGCTGGCGGCGTTGCGATCCAGCATTTTCCAGCTGCAGGCGCAGCAGGGCCCGGAGTGACCCGGCGCACCGCGAGATGACGTTGCGCGGTCGCAGGCCGGGGCGGTAGGCCGGTAGGAGGACGGGCAGGCAGACAGGCCGCCGCGCGCCCCGCCAGCCCGCTGGGGGCCGTCAGTGGCGCGGCAGCGACGGCAGGTTGCGGCGCGGTGCCTGCAGCGGATGGGCGGCCGTGCCGGGCCTGCGCGCAGCCGGTGCCGGCACGGGCGCGGATGCTGGCAGGGCGCCGATGGCCGGGGGTTCCCAGCTGTCGGCGTCGCCGCCGTTGCGCGAGAGGCGGAACGCGCCCACCATCTGCGTGAGGCGCCCGGCCTGGTCTTTCAGGCTGTCGGCTGCGGCCGCGCCTTCCTCGACCAGCGCGGCGTTCTGCTGCGTCATCTCTTCGAGCTCGCCCACCGACTGGCTCACGTGGCCGATGCGCTGGCTTTGCTCCTGCGTGGCGGCGGTGATCTCGCCCATGATGTCGGACACGCGACGCACCGACAGCACCAGCTCCTCGATGGTCTTGCCCGCATGGTTCACCAGCGTGCTGCCCTCCTGCACCTGGTCGACGCTGGCGCCGATCAGCGCCTTGATCTCGCGCGCGGCGTTGGCCGAGCGGCCGGCCAGGTTGCGCACCTCGCCCGCCACCACCGCAAAGCCGCGGCCCTGCTCGCCGGCGCGGGCGGCTTCCACCGCGGCGTTCAGCGCCAGGATGTTGGTCTGGAACGCGATGCCGTCGATCACGCTGATGATGTCGGCGATCTTGCGCGAGCTGGCGCTGATGGTGTCCATGGTGCGCACCACCTGCGACACCACCTCGCCGCCGCGCGTGGCGGCGTCCGATGCGGTGGAGGCGAGCTGGTTGGCCTGGCGGGCAGAGTCGGCACTTTGGGCCACGGTGCCGGTCAGGTCGACGAGCGACGTGGCGGCGCTTTGCAGGTTGTGCGACGTCTGCTCGGTGCGCTGGCTCAGATCGAGGTTGCCCGAGGCGACTTCGGAGCTGGCCACGAGGATGGAGTCCGCTGTCTGGCCGATCTCGCCCACCAGCGTGCGCAGGCGCTCCTGCATGGCGGCGATGGCTTCCAGCAGGCGGCCGGTTTCGTCGTGGATGCGCACTTCCACCGTCGAGGTGAGGTCACCGCGCGCGATGCGCTCGGCCAGCACCACCGCACGCCCGATGGGCGCGGTGATGCTGGAGGTGATGCGCCAGGCGATCAGCGCCCCCAGGCCGATGGCCAGCAGCACCAGCAGGCCGCCCACGGCGCGCGAGCGGCTCTGCGTGGTTTCGGCCGACGCGGTGGCCTCGGCATTGAGCGTGTTCTGCAGGTCGATGAGCTCGCGCAGCTTGGCGCGCCAGGCGGTTTCTGCCGGGGCCACGCGGGTCATCAGCGCGAGCGATGCGCTCACGGTGTCGCCGTCGTCGGCGGCCTTGATCGCCGTGTCCAGTTCGGGGCGCGCCTTGCGGCCGAGCTCCTGCACTTCACCCAGCAGCTTGACCTCGGCGGGCGTGGCGCTGTCGGGCTTGAGCAGCTCGGCCAGGGCGGCCTCCTGGCGTGCGTATTCGGTCAGCGTCTTGCCCACGCTCACGATCTGCTCGCGCGCCTGCTTGGGGTCGATGTCGTTGAGCATCGCGGCCGAGCGGCCCTGGATGCCGATGGCGCTCACGCTCTCGAGCATGCCGTTGACCAGCTTGGCCTTGCTCGCGCCCGCACCGGTGATCTGGAGCATCTGGTCGTGCACCTTGCCGATGGACCACTGGCCCACCGCGGCCACGGCCAGCAGCAGCACCAGCAGGCAGCCAAAGCCCAGGGCCAGGCGGGTGGAGATCGACAAGGATTTGAAGGAGGAGGCGGCCGGCATGGTTTTTTTCCTTGGGTCTCGGTAAAGAAGCGAACAACAAACAAGCAAACGAACAAACAACGGGCGAACCCACCAAGGTCCATCGGTCGGTCAGGGTGCAAGGCGGGCGGTGCTACCGCGCGGTAACAACGGCGGAAGCAATATCGATGCCCATACCCGCCGGGCAGTGTAGGCAGAAAGTGCTGTTTGCGGCATGACGCTTGCGGATAGCGGCATGCCCAAAGCGCATAGCCTGTCTGTTACAAATGGCCGCGCCACGCAAGGCCGGATGGTGCGACGATAGATGGACCTGTGCAAGTCTGAAATTATGATTCAAAATAGGCTTTCACGCTTGTTTTTAAATCGTTTGTAGCTATTGAAATAATAGCAACTCCGGTGGCCTGCAATACCCTGTGCCGCATTTCGGTAGGGCCGTTGGGTTATAACCATGTTACAGATTCGAGGCCGTCGATGTCACTGAAATCCCTCTCTTTCGCGCGCCGTCCGGCCGCGGGTGTGCTGCTGGCGGTGGCTGCGTTCATCGCCGGCTGTGCCGCGCCGCCCGCTGCAGACCCGGCCCGGCGCGAGCTCGTCGTGGCCGTCACGGCTTCGCACGAACTCATCACCTTCAGTGCCGGCGAACCCGGTCGCATCCTCGAGCGCCGCCCCGTCACGGGCCTGGCCGCGGGCGACCGGCTCGTGGGCATCGACTTTCGCGTGGCGCGCGGCGTGCTGTATGCGCTGGCGCAGTCGGGCCGCCTGTACACGCTCGACATTCCCTCCGGCGCGCTGCGGCCCGTGGGCGCCGCGCCCGCGGTGGTGCCGCTCAGGGGCCAGGTGTTCGGCTTCGACTTCAACCCCGCGGCCGACCGCATCCGCGTGGTCTCCGACACGGGCCTCAACCTGCGGCTGCACCCCGACACCGGGGCCGTGGTGGACGGCGATCCGGCGGTGGACGGCGTGCAGGCCGACCCCTGGCTGCGCTACGCCGCCAGCGACGTGAACGCCGGCCGCACGCCAAGCATCGCGGGCGCTGCCTATACCTACAACACCCAGGACAGCAAGCTCACCACCAACTACGCCATCGACCGCGCGCTGGGCGTGCTGGTGATGCAGGGCTCGCTCGAAGGCACCACGCCCGTGGTCTCACCCAACTCCGGCCAGTTGCGTACCGTGGGGCCGCTGGGCCTGGGGCGGCTGACCGACGTGTCCTTCGACATTGCCGACGTGGGCAACGCGGCGCTGGCGGTGGTGCGCACCGCGGCCGACAACCCGACGCGCCTGGTGCTGGTGAACCTCCAGACCGGAGCGGCCCAGCCCCTGGGCCAGGTGGGCGACGGCGCGCCGCTGGTCGGCATGGCCATCGAGCCCTGAGTCCGCCCATGCGCGCGCCTTCCATTGCCACCCAGGCCCGCGGCCGCACCGGCCACGCCGTGCGCGCGGCGCTGGCCTGCCTGGGCCTGGCCGGTGCGGTGGCCGGCGCCCACGCCGCCACCGTGCAGGTCGATGTGCTGGACGCCGCGGGCAAGCCCGTGGCCGATGCCGTGGTGCTTCTGGATTCGGCCGATGCGAAGAAGCTGGCCAAGCCCCTGGCCAACGCCGAGATGGCGCAGGAAAAGCGCCAGTTCGTGCCCGGGGTGCTGGTGGTGCCGGTGGGCTCGGAGGTGCGCTTTCCGAACAACGACTCGGTGCGGCACCACGTGTATTCGTTCTCGCCCACCAAGAAGTTCGAGCTCAAGCTTTATGCCGGCACGCCTGCCAACCCCGTGCTGTTCGACCGCCCGGGCGTGGCGGTGCTCGGCTGCAACATCCATGACCAGATGGTGGGCTGGATCCTGGTGGTGGAGACGCCGTTCTACACCCGCAGCCAGGCGGCCACCGGCCGGGCGCAGATCGACAACGTGCCGCCCGGCAGCTACACGCTGCGCACCTGGCACAGCCGCCTGCCCGTGGGCGCGCCCGCGCTGGAGCAGGCGATCACCGTGCCCGCCACGGGCACCGGCACCGCATCGGTGCGCATGACGGGGTTGTTGCCTTGACGCTGCGCTGGCCCCGGCGCAGCCTCATCGTGCGGCTGGTGGGGCTGTCGCTCCTGCTGCTGCTCATCGTGCAGGCGGCGGGCTTCGCGGTGGTGCGCGCCAGCATCGAGCGCAATGCCCGCACCCAGATCGCGCAGGCTCTGGACCTGGACGAGAACGTCTGGCTGCGCCTGCTCGACCAGAACGCCGACAAGCTGCGCCAGGGCTCGGCCCTGCTCGCGGCCGACTACGGCTTTCGGTCGGCGGTCAATTCGGGCGACGCGCAGACCATCCAGTCGGTGCTGGAGAACCACGGCAGCCGCATCGGTGCGGCCGTGACGGCGCTGCTGGGCACCGACCTGGAACTGCGCGCGGCCAGTCTGTCGGACAGCATGGAGGAGTTTCCGGCCACGCTGCGCCAGATCGTGCCGCCGCTGGCCGCCAAGCCGCAGGGCAGCCAGATCGCAGTGATGGGCGGCGTGCCCTACCAGTTCGTGATGGTGCCGCTGCGCGCGCCCGTGGTCATCGGCTGGGTGCTGATGGGCTTTCCCATCGACCAGCCGCTGGCCGATGAAATGCGCCGCCTGCTGTCGGTGCACGTGGTGCTGGCGCTCCAGGACAAGAACGGTGTGGTGACCATGCCGGTCTCCACCCTGCCGCCCGAGGCGCTGGCCCAGCTCAAGCGCCAGGGTGCCGGGGCCGGCGAGCTGACCACCGCGGACGGCACGCTGCTGGCGCGCGCCATCCGCATGGACAGCGTGGGCGGCGAGGTGCAGGCGCTGCTGCTGCGCTCCGTGGACGATGTGCTGGCGCCGTACCGCCAGCTGCAGGTGCTGCTGGCCATCATCACCGTGGCGGGCGTGCTGCTGTTTGCTGTGGGCACGGGCCTGATGGCCCAGCGCCTGGCGACGCCGCTGCGCTCGCTGCTCGGGGCCACGCAGCGGCTGTCGCGCGGCGAGTACGACGTGCCGCTGGCGCACACCCAGCGCACCGACGAGATCGGCAACCTGGCGCGCTCGTTCGACCGCATGCGCGTGGACATCGGCACGCAGCAAACCGAGATCCGCCGCCTGGCCTACTGGGACCGCCTGACCGGCCTGCCCAACCGCGAGCGCTTTCGCGAAGCCGTGGTGCAGGCCATCACGCAAAGCACCCGCCAGGGCGCGCCCGCGCAGCCGCTGGCCGTGCTCACGCTCGACCTGGACCGCTTCAAGCACGTGAACGACGTGCTGGGCTACGCGTTCGGCGACCGCCTGCTGCAGGCCGTCGCCGAGCGGCTGCGCCAGCAGGTGCGCTCCGGCGACGACATGGTGGCGCGGCTGGGGGGCAACGGGTTCGGGGTGCTGCTGCCCGACGCGGATGCCGCAGCGGCCCACGAGATGGCGCAGCGCATCACGCGGTCGTTCGAGGAGCCGCTGGCGTTTGCGGACCAGACGGTGGACCTGAGCGCGGGCATCGGCATCGCGTGCTGGCCGGGCGATGCGGACGATGCCGACACGCTGCTCAGCCGGTCCGAGATCGCGATGTACGCGGCCAAGCGCAAGCTCAGCGGCGCGCTGCAGTACGACGCCTCCTTCGACTCGGCCAGCTCGCTCACCCTGTCGCTGCTGAGCGAGTTGCGCCGCGCGGTCGAGCACAACGAGCTGCGCCTGTACCTGCAGCCCAAGGTGGCGCTGCACGGGCAGGGCGGCCTGGCGGCCGAGGCGCTGGTGCGCTGGGCGCACCCCCAGCGGGGCCTGGTGCCGCCGATGGAGTTCATCCCGTTTGCCGAGCAGACGGGCTTCGTGCGGCAGCTCACGCTGTGGATGTTCGAGGCCGTGGCCCGGCTGCTGGCCGACCCGCGCACGCAGGGCCTGCCCCTGCGG
Source organism: Acidovorax sp. Leaf191 (assembly GCF_001424425.1). Lineage (GTDB taxonomy): Bacteria > Pseudomonadota > Gammaproteobacteria > Burkholderiales > Burkholderiaceae_C > Acidovorax. The sequence goes on along the minus strand of NZ_LMPT01000005.1, from coordinate 66,428 downwards.
GTGTCGGTGAACCTGTCCACGCGCGACCTGCTGGACCCGGAGCTGAGCCAGCGCCTGGGCGCCATCCTGGTGCGCCACAACGTGCAGGCCGCGTCGTTTTGCCTGGAGATCACCGAGAGCGCGATCATGGACGACCCGCTGCGCGCCGAGGCCATGCTCAACAAGCTGTCGGAGCAGGGCTTCAAGCTGTCCATCGACGACTTCGGCACGGGCTACTCGTCGCTGGCGTACCTGAAGCGCCTGCCGGTGGACGAGCTCAAGATCGACAAGTCCTTCGTGATGGGCATGGAGGTGGGCGAGGACGACGCCACCATCGTGCGCTCCACCATCGACCTGGCCCACAACCTGGGCCTCACGGTGGTGGCCGAAGGGGTGGAGACGGCCGGCATCCTGGAGCGGCTGCGCGTGCTCGACTGCGACGAGGCGCAGGGCTACCACATCACCCGCCCGCTGCCGGTGGAGGATTTCCTGGCCTGGCAGGCGCGCCAGGGGTAAGCTTTCCGGTTTTTCACCGGGGGCGGGTGCCGCAGCGGCACCGTTTCCGGTCTTTTGGCGCCGGGCCCGCAAGGCCCGACCGGCCCACAGGCGAAAATACGCGCAATGTCCTCTTCCAGCTCCCGCCCGCCCGCCGGCCCCGCCGCGGCCCCCGCCCCGGATGCCGGCGGCCCGTCCGCACCGCGGCCCATGCTTCGCCGTCCCGTCATCGCGGGCAAGGCCGCCAAGGCCGCCCCTGCACGGCCCGCGCCGCCGCCCCGGCCGTCCCGCGCGCCTGCACCGTCGGGCTACCGCACCGCGTCGGGCACCGGGTTTGTCGCCCCGGTGCGCCAGGCCCCCGCGCCCGCCGCACGCACCGTGGCACCCAACGGCCTGGTCAGCTCGCGCCTGAACAAGCGCATGGCAGAGCTGGGCATGTGCTCGCGCCGCGAGGCCGACGAATGGGTGGCGCTGGGCTGGGTCAAGGTCAATGGCCAGGTGGCGGAGATGGGCCAGCAGGTGCTGCCCACCGACCGCATCGAGGTCGACAAGGTCGCGCAGAGCTTTCAGGAGCAGCGCGTCACCATCTTGCTGCACAAGCCCATGGGCTACGTGAGCGGCCAGGCCGAAGACGGCCACACGCCCGCCGTGGCGCTGATCAACCCCCGCACCCACTGGCGCGATGACCCGAGCCGCAACCGCTTCTCGCCGCCGCAGCTGCGGGGCCTGGCGCCCTGCGGGCGGCTCGATATTGACTCGGTGGGCCTGCTGGTGCTGACCCAGGACGGCCGCGTGGCGCGCCACCTCATCGGCGAGGACTCCACGGTCGACAAGGAATACCTGGTGCGCGTGCAGTACGGCGACATCGCAACCGATGTGCAGTCGGCGTTTCCGCGCGAACAGCTGGCGCTGCTGTGCCACGGGCTGTCGCTGGACGGCCAGGCATTGAAGCCCGCGAAGGTCGAGTGGCAGAACCCCGAGCAACTGCGCTTCGTGCTCAACGAAGGCAAGAAGCGCCAGATCCGCCGCATGTGCGAGCAGGTGGGCCTGAAGGTGGTGGGGCTCAAGCGCATCCGCATCGGCCGGGTGACGCTGGGCAACCTGCCCGTGGGCCAGTGGCGCTACCTCTCGCCCCATGAACAGTTCTGACGCCGCATGAGCGCACAGGCCCGCCTGCCGGGTGGGGATGCGGCTGGCCGGGTGCGGGCCGCAGGGCCCGCCATGGCGCCGGTTTGATCAGGATTGGACCCACCGCCATGCCGTCCCCGCCACGCCCCCGCTCACGCCCGCCGGTGGTCCCACCGGCGGCGGCGCGCCCCTTGCGGCAAGTGCGGGCGTCGGACCTGCGCGGCGTGGCCCGGCTGGCCACCCAGGCCACCACGGGCATCACCCGCGTGGTCGAGGGCGTGCACCAGTCGGTGCTGGGCACGCTGGGCCTGCCGGGCGGCGCGCAGCCGGGCCAGGCGCGCGGGTTCACCGGGCTGGTCTACCAGAGCATCCGCGGCGTGACCCGCCTGGTGGATGCCGGCCTGCAGGCGGGCCTGCAGCGGCTGGAGCCCCTGGTGCAGGGCCCGGCGGAGGCCGGCGTGCAGTGGGAGCGCCAGGCCGTGCTGGCAGCGCTGAACGGTGTGATGGGCGACCGGCTGCAGGCCGACCACAACCCGCTGTGCACGCCCATGGGCTTTTACCAGCGCGGCCTGCCGCTGGACCCGGCCGCGCTGGGCGCTGCGGGGCGCGCCAGCGGCAAGCTGCTGGTGCTGGTGCACGGCCTGTGCATGAACGACTTGCAGTGGCAGCGCGGCGGCCACGACCACGGCGCCTACCTGGGAGAGGCGCTGGGCTACACGCCGGTCTACCTGCGCTACAACACGGGCCTGCACACCTCTACCAACGGTGCCGAACTGTCCCGGATGCTCGACGCACTGGTGGCGGCCTGGCCCGTGCCGGTCACGGACCTGGCGATCCTCGCCCACAGCATGGGCGGTCTGGTGGCCCGCAGCGCCTGCGAGCAAGCAGCGGCCGGCGACCAGGCGCCGGCCACGCGCTGGCGGGGCCTGCTGCGCCACCTAGTGTGCCTGGGCACGCCGCACCACGGCGCGCCGCTGGAGCGGGCCGGCAGCTGGGTGGACGTGCTGCTGGGCAGTTCTGCCTATTCGCGCCCCTTTGCGCGGCTGGCGCAACTGCGCAGTGCTGGCATCACCGACCTGCGCTACGGCCACGTGTGCGATGCCGACTGGGCCGGGCGCGACCGCTTTCGCCAAAGCCCCGACCAGCGCACCCCCGTGCCGCTGCCCCCCGGGGTGGCATGCTGCACCGTGGCGGCCACGCTGGCGCCGCGGCGCAGCCCGGTGGCCGAGCGCCTGCTGGGCGACGGCCTGGTGCCATTGCGCAGCGCCCTGGGCATCCACGATGATGCGCGGCGTTGCCTGCACTTCGCGCAGGAGCGGCAGGCGGTGTTCCACAACATGGGGCATCTGGCGATGTTGGACGACGTGCGCGTGGCCCGCCAGGTCGAACAATGGCTGGAGACCGCGTGAAAACGACCGGAGGGTGCCTTTTTGATGCCAACGGTGCGGACGGACGTGGAGACGCCGCTACCATGCGGCTGTGAGAACCGAAACAAGGAGAAGCTAGTGAGCGACGTGAAATACCGCCTGGTAACCCGCAGCGACTTTGACGGCCTGGTGTGCGCCGTGCTGCTCAATGAGCTCAACCTCATCGACGAGATCACCTTCGTCCACCCCAAGGACATGCAGGACGGCAAGATCGCCGTCACCAGCCGCGACATCACCACCAACCTGCCCTACGTGCCCGGCGCCCACCTGGTGTTCGACCACCACGAGTCCGAAACCGTGCGCAACTCGGGCCGCCGCGACGAGAACCACATTATCGAGGCCCACGCCCCGTCCGCGGCGCGCGTGGTCTACAACTACTACGGCGGCAAGGCCGCGTTTCCGCGCATCACCGAAGAGATGATGGCCGCCGTGGACCAGGCCGACTCGGCCCAGTACTCGCGCGAGGACATCCTGGACCCGCAGGGCTGGGTGCTGCTGAACTACATGATGGATTCGCGCACGGGCCTGGGGCGTTTCCGCGACTTCCGCATCAGCAACTACGCGCTGATGATGGACCTGATCCAGTACTGCCGCGACCACACCATCGAAGAGATACTGGCCCTGCCCGACGTGCAGGAGCGCGTGCAGCTGTACCGCGAACACGCCCCCAAGGCCAAGGAGCAGCTGCTGCGCTGCGGCATCGACATCGGCAAGCTGGTGGTGCTGGATTTGCGCGAGGAGGACACCATCTGGGCCACCAACCGCTTCATGATCTATGCGCTGTTCCCCGGCTCCAACATCTCCATCCACGTGATGTGGGGCCTGCAAAAGCAGAACACCGTGTTCGCCACCGGCAAGTCCATCCTGGACCGCAGCAGCCAGGTGCACGTGGGCAACCTGATGCTGGAGTTCGGCGGCGGCGGCCACGCGGCGGCCGGCACCTGCCAGGTGGCCAACGACCGGGCCGACAAGATCCTGCAGTCGCTGGTGCAGCGCATCACGCTGGAAGGCTGAGGCTGAGGCCGACGCCGCGCCCGGGGTGTCCGCCCGGAGCGCGCACCGTGGTGCCCGGCGGCGCCAACAATCGCTGGCTGCCACACCCGCGTCCGGGCCGTTCCCGGAGTCCTCTTGAAATGGGGCCGTGTGCCCCCACGTCATCGCCTGCCAGGCCGGGCGGCTCCCGCGGGGCTGCGCCGGCTGACGTTTTTTTATCCTGATCCAGAGCATTCATCCCATGAGCAAGCAAACCCTGTCCTTCCAGGCCGAAGTGGCCCAGCTGCTGCACCTGGTCACGCATTCGCTGTATTCCAACCAGGAAATCTTCCTGCGCGAGCTGATCTCCAACGCGTCGGACGCGTGCGACAAGCTGCGCTTCGAGGCGCTGAACAACAACGCCCTGTACGAAGACGCACCCGACCTGCAGGTGCGCGTGACCTTCGACCAGGCCGCCAAGACGCTCACCATCACCGACACCGGCATCGGCATGAGCCAGCAGGAGGCCATCGACCACCTGGGCACCATCGCCAAGAGCGGCACCAAGGACTTCATGGGCAAGCTCTCGGGCGACCAGAAGCAGGACGCGCAGCTCATCGGCCAGTTCGGCGTGGGCTTCTACTCGGGCTTCATCGTGGCCGACAGGATCACGGTCGAATCGCGCCGTGCCGGCCTGCCCGCCGACCAGGGCGTGCGCTGGGTGAGCGGCGGCACGGGTGACTTCGAGGTCGAAGCCATCACCCGTGCAGAGCGCGGCACCAGCATCATCCTGCACCTGCGCGACGATGCCGAGGAATACCTCAACGCCTGGAAGCTCAAGTCCGTCATCGCCAAGTATTCCGACCACATCAGCCTGCCCATCCTGATGGAAAAGGAAGAGTGGAAAGACGGCGAGCTGATCACCCCCGGCGACGAAGCCGGCGGCCGCCAGCCCGGCGGCATGGTCAAGACCGGCGAGTGGGAAACCATCAACAAGGCCAGCGCCCTGTGGACCCGCCCCAAGAAGGACATCACCGAAGAGCAGTACGCCGAGTTCTACAAGGCCATCAGCCACGACCACGAGGCCCCGCTGACCTGGGCGCACAACCGCGTCGAGGGCAACACCGAGTACACGCAGCTGCTGTACATCCCTGCCAAGGCGCCGTTCGATCTGTGGAACCGCGACAAGAAGGCGGGCGTGAAGCTCTACGTCAAGCGCGTGTTCATCATGGACGACGCCGAGGCGCTGATGCCCACCTACCTGCGCTTCGTCAAGGGCGTGATCGACTCGGCCGACCTGCCGCTGAACGTGAGCCGCGAGCTGCTGCAGGAAAGCCGCGACGTGCGCGCCATCCGCGAAGGCTCGACCAAGCGCGTGCTGGGCATGCTGGAAGACCTGGCCAAGCACGACAAGCACGAAGCTGCAGCCGGTGGTGATGACGGCGTCACCGATGTGGTCGATGCCGACGACAAGGCCAAGGAAGGCAAGTACACCGCGTTCTACGCCGAGTTCGGCTCGGTCCTCAAGGAAGGCCTGGGCGAGGACTTCGGCAACCGCGAGCGCCTGGCCAAGCTGCTGCGCTTTGCCAGCACCGCCAGCGACGCCGTGACGGTGGGCTTTGCCGACTACAAGGCGCGCATGAAAGAGGGCCAGGAGGCCATCTACTACATCACCGCCGACACCCTGGCCGCCGCCAAGAACAGCCCGCAGCTCGAAGTCTTCAAGAAGAAGGGCATCGAGGTGCTGCTCATGACCGACCGCGTGGACGAGTGGGCGCTGAACTACCTGCACGAGTTCGACGGCACCCCGCTGCAGAGCGTGGCCAAGGGCGCGGTGGACCTGGGCACGCTGCAGGATGAGGCCGAGAAGAAGGCCGCCGAAGAAGCCGCCGAGGCCTTCAAGCCCCTGCTCGCCAAGCTCAAGGAAGCCCTGAAGGACAAGGCCGAAGACGTGCGCGTGACCACCCGCCTGGTGGATTCACCCGCCTGCCTGGTGGTGCAGGACGACGGCATGAGCACCCAGCTGGCGCGCATGCTCAAGCAGGCCGGCCAGCAGGCCCCGCAATCCAAGCCCGTGCTGGAGGTCAATGCCGAGCACGCGCTGGTCAAGAAGCTCGACGGCAGCGTGCACTTCCACGACCTGGCGCACATCCTGTTCGACCAGGCCCTGCTGGCCGAAGGCGGCCTGCCCGAAGACCCGGCAGCCTACGTGCGCCGCGTGAATGCGCTGCTGGTCTGATGCGGCCGGGCTGGTGATGGCCTCGGCCTGTGCCTCTCTCTGCCTCTGACGCTGGCCGGCAGAGCGCAAGCAGCTACTTATTTGATAGCAAGCCCGGGCTCCGCAAGGACCCGGGCTTTTTTGCGCCATCAACGCACGCGGGGCGCAGGCTGCAGGGGGTGGCGATGCGCACGCCGAAGTCCGTGCCAAGTTCGTGCCCGGTCCGTGCCCGATCCGTGCCAAGGGCGCACGAGTGGCACCCCGCGGCTCACTCCTCGGGCTGCGCCTGCTCCAGGATGCGGCTGTGCGCGCGGTTGCGCTCTTGCGGGTCGGCGTCGATCAGGTCCTTGAGGGCGCTCTTGGAGGCCTGCATGCCTTTGCGCCGGTCGTTCTTGACGGGCATGTTGCGCCAGCCCGAAAGCACCAGCCAGTCCCACAGGTCGGGCGGCACATCGTGCGTGATGGTCATCTTGATCGGGCCCCGAACGATGGTGGCGCCCACCGGGGGGAGTGAGCCGACGGGCGCGGCGCGGCGCTTCTGGCGAATCGAGAGGGCGTTGCGAATCCAGTCCTTCATGGGGTGGGTGGTCCGTTCACAGGGTTGGTCATGGGTGCAGCATATATCAGTGGCCGAGATGCGGCCATGCAGCAGATTGCACGGATCGAATTGTTCAATGCCCGTGGCGGCGTGGCACAAACCCAACGCTACCAGTCGGTAGAATGTGAACGATTGTTGCAACGCGGCCTGCCGGCCGTAGTGCCGATAGATTCGGTCCCAGCCTTCAGCCGCTGTGCTCAAGGCAGATTTCACGCACTCCCTTTGCACCGACTTTGTTCCAACCCGAAAGGGGCTTGGTGAGGTTGCGGCGTGACCCAAAAGGCTTGAGCCATTCACACCCAGGAGCATTTATGTTGTTCAGTTCATTGGCGCGCCTGTTCGCGCGAGAACATCCCCCCAGCCGGCAGCTGCCGGCCTCGGGCGATACCTTGCCTGCCGCCCCGGGCGCCGCGGTGAAACCGCGCGCCGTGCGGCGCCTGCGCTGGTTGCTGTTGGCCGGTGGCCTGTGCGCGGGGGCTGCGATGGCGCAGTCGGCCGACCTGGTGGTGAACCATGCGGACTCTCCGGACCCGGGCCCTGCCGGCGGCATCTTCACGTATACCCTGCGCATCGACAACAACGGCCCCAATGCCGCGACCGCCGTGACCCTGGTCGACACGCTGCCCACGGGCTCGGCCTTCATCGACGTCAACACCACCGCCGGCACCTGCAACCAGGCCGGCGGCACCGTCAACTGTGCCCTGGGCAACATTCCGTTCAATGCGAACCAGACGGTGACCATCCGCGTGCGCCTGCCCTCCGCCGGCGTGTGGACGAACACCGCCACGGCGGGCAGCAGCACGTCCGACCCCAACACCAGCAACAACGTCAACAGCATCCAGGACACCACGGCCACGCAGGCCGCGGACTTGGCACTCACGGCCACGCCGTCGCTGGCCAACGTGACCGCCGGCCAGAACTACAGCTACGCGCTGCAGGTGGCCAACAACGGCCCGGATGCGGCCACCGGCAGCCAGCGCATCAGCTTCACCGTGCCCGCAGGGGCCTCGGTGACTGCGGCGCCTAGCGGCGGCGGCTGGACCTGCACCCCCTCCGCAGGCTATCCCCTGGCCAGCGGTGCGTCCGTGGCCTGCACGCGTGCGGCCACGCTCGCCAACGGTGCCACATCGTCCGTGCTCACGGTACCGGCGGTGTCCAATGTGAACGGCACGGTGACCGCCGCGTTCGCGGTGGCCGGCATCAAGCCTGACAACTCCGCCATGCCCGATGGCGATGCGTCCAACAACACCGTGTCCGCCGACGTGACGTCCGCCTCCGGGGCCGACGTGCAGATCTCCAAGTCCGCTCCCGGCGGTACCAATGTGGCGCTGGGCAGCGATGTCTCCTACACGCTCACGCCGCGCCTGAACGGCGGTGTGCTGCTGACCGGCCAGCCCATCACGGTGACCGACACGCTCGGTGCCGGCCTGTCCTTCGTCTCCGCCAGCGGAGCCGGGTGGACGTGCGATCCCACCATCACCTGCACGCGCACGGAGTACACCGGCGCCAACTTCACCAACATGCCGGTCATCACGGTGGTGGCCACCGCGACCAGCACGGGCGCGCTGACCAACACCGCTGGCATCAGCACCGCGTTGTCGGACCCGGTGCCCGCCAACAACACCGCCTCGATCAATGTGACATCGAGCAACGACGCGGACATGCAGCTCACGAAGACGGCCAGCATCAACCCCGTCGTGCCCAACCAGGCGTTCAACTACGTACTGACCGCACGCAACGCCGGTCCGCTGGCCGTGCCCGCGGGCCAGGACATTACCGTCACCGACCAGGTGCCTGCGGGCGTCACGCTCAGCGCACCCCTGACCGCTTCAGGCTGGACCTGCGATGCGCTGCCCTTCACCGGCCCCGGCGCCTGGAACTGCACGCGCAACTCGGGCCTTGCGGCCAACACCAATGCACCCGCCATCACCGTGTCTGCGGTACTGACCGGCACCGGCACCGCCACCAACAACGCCTGCGTCGCCCTGGGCGGCGGTGGGCGTGTGGACAGCAACGGCGGCAACAACTGCACGGGCGTTGCCGTGTCTTCCACCGTCACGCAGGCCGACCTGCGCGTGGTGTCCAAGACGGCAGCGCCCGACCCCGTGGTCGCCGGTGCCAACCTGACCTACGTCATCACCGTGGAAAACCTGGGCCCTGCCAGCGCCACCAACGTGGTGGTGTCCGACACCCTGGCCAGCCTGGTCAACACCGGGGGCTTCCAGTCGGCCACGCCATCGCAAGGTACCTGCACGCCCAACAGCGTGACCAATGGCACGCAGCAGAACCTGAGCTGCAACCTGGGCGCCCTCGCCATGGGCGCGCAGGCCACGGTGACAGTGGTGGTGCGCCCCAGCGTCGGCGCCACCGGCCCGCGCACCAACACCGCGACGGTCCGCTCCACCGATGTGGGCGATCCGGTCCAGAGCAACAACAGCGGCAGCGTGACCAGCCAGGTCACGGCCATCGTGGACGTGACCGCGGCCAAGACCGCGACCCCGGCCTCCGTGCCAGCGGGCGCGCCCATCACCTTTGTCGCCACCATCGGCAACACCGGTCCTTCGAACGCGCAAACGGTGCAGATGGTGGATACGCTGCCATCGAACGCGGCCTTCATCGACATCGTCTCGGTGAGCGGCGGCGGCACCTGCACGCCCATCACCGCAGGGGCCGTGGGCGGCACGCTGACCTGCAACTGGGGCAGCATCAACGCCGGCGTGCAGCAGACGGTGACCTACCGCATGCGCCCCCTGGGCACGGCGGCGGGCGGCACGGTGGTCAACAGCCTGGCGGCGACCACGGCCACGGCCGAGTCGAATGCGGGCAACAACAGCGCCACCACCACCACGGCCGTCACGGCCGCTCAACTGGACATCCTGGTGAACAAGGTGGACAGCGCCGACCCGGTGGACCTGGGGCAGCCGACGACGTACACCATCACCATCAACAACAGCGGCCCGTCGTTCGGTACCAACGTGGTGATGACGGACATCTTCCCTGCGCCCGGCTCCGCTCCCACGGCCACGTTCAGCTACCAGGGGGCCCTCACGGTCAACGCCGGCGGTGTGTGTACCGAGCCCTCGGTCGGCTCCACCAGCGGCACGCTGCGCTGCGTATTCCCGGGCCTCAGCAGCGGGCAGACGGCCACCGTGACCTATGCGATGCGCGCCGAGACCCTGACGGTCGCAGGTGCCACCAGCGGTACCGCGTTCAACCGTGCGAGCGTGACGGTGGACGAAACCGAAACCACGCTGGCCAACAACGTGGTGACGCATGACACCACCGCACGCCGCTTCACCGTGGCCACCGACCTGGCCCTGGTCAAGACGGCCCCCGGCGGCCCGCTGGCCCCCGGTGCGACCCTGGACTACACCCTCGTGGTCACCAACAACGGCCCCCTGGCGAGCGATGGTGCGCAGGTGGTGGATGCCTTGCCTGCCGGCGTGGACTTCGTCTCGGCCGTGGGCTGCGTGAACGCCGCCGGAACAGTGCGCTGCGCGATCGGCCCGCTGGCGGTGGGTGCATCGCGCACGTTCACCGTTCGCACGACGCTGAGCTCGCCCTACACAGGCGCGCGGCCGCTGGTGAACAACGCCAGCCTGGACGCGCCGGGCGACACCAACCCCGCCAACAACACCTCCAGCGCCACCACCACCGTGTCCACGCCACCCGGCGGCGCGGCCGGCATTCCCACGCTGTCCGAGTGGGGCCTCATCCTCCTGTCGGGGCTGCTGGCACTGATGGCCTTCGGCCACGCTGGCGCCATCCGCCGCAGGTAACAGGGCGCGCTGCGGCCCGCGCGAGCGGGCCGCAGCCAACCCCCCGAGCCTTCTTCACAGGCCAGCACGGCGACACCGGCGTGCTGGCCTGTGGCGTTTGTCGATAATGCGCGCTTCGCCATGCATCGCTGGCTTTGTCTTGCCTGCGCCGCTCGCTCGCACCCGCTGCCAGTGCCGCCGGCGCTGCCTTGTTGTCCCGGAGTTCCCATGCTGCGTTTCTTCCTTACCTTTGTGGTCCTGCAACTCACGCTCTTCGGCATCAACATGCTGGGGGTGGTGCAGCAGCACGTGGTGCTGCCGTGGACGGCACTGCTGGCCCGCGCCTGCGTGGCGCTGGTCACGCTGTTCGACTCCACCGCAGCCGCGGCGGGCAAGGTGCTGTGGAACACGGTGACGGGCTTTGGTGTCTCCATCGAGCCGGGCTGCAATGGCATCGAAGCGTGCATCGTGCTGTTCGCGGCGGTGATGGCGTTCCCGGCGTCCTGGCGCCACAAGCTGGTCGGCCTGGTCGTGGGTTTCGTGGCGGTGCAGGGCCTGAACATCGTGCGCGTGATCAGCCTTTTCTACCTGGGCCAGTGGAGCACGCCGGTGTTCAACTTCGCCCACGAATACCTGTGGCAGGCGCTCATCATGCTGGACGTGCTCATCGTCTGGCTGCTGTGGGTGCGGGCCGACGCCAGGGCCCAGGCCCGTGCCAACCCGGCCCCCAAGCCCGGTACTCCCGACACCCCGGCCGCCGCCTGACCCCACGGAGACCCACTGCATGCGCCGCCTCTCACCGCTCACGGTCTTCGTGCTCTCGGCCTTCGGCTGGATCGTGGTGCTCACCGCACTGTGGTCGCAGGTGTCCGCCTGGACGTCCTATCCGGTGGGTGTCCTCTCGCACATCGCGCTGGAGCAGGGGGCGCCGATGTGGATCCGCCAGGCGACGGTGACGCCAGGCAATATCGAGGTGGATACCGCTGTGTCGGTGCCCGTGCCGGAGCAGGGCGGACGCAGGGGAGAACTCACCGTGGAGGCCAACCCTGCGCGTTATGCCTATGGACTGCCGATCTTCCTGGCCCTGCTGTTTGCGGCGCGGGGCAAAGGGCTTGGCTGGCGCGCGGTGGCGGGCTGGGCCCTGCTGCTGCCGGGGCAGGCGTTCAGCCTCACGATGTCCCTGCTCATGCAGATCGTGATGGCCGCACAGACCAATATCCGGCTGCTGCGCGTCTCTCAATGGCAGATGGAGGCCATCATCTACGGTTACCAACTGGGCTCGCTGGTCCTGCCCACCCTGGTGCCCATCCTGCTGTGGCTGTGGCTGGACCGCCGGTTCGTCCAGGATGTCCTGGTGCGCGGCTGGCGCGATTCGCTGGCGCCATCGGCCCCCCCGCAGTCCTGAGGGCTTGCGGACTCGCGGGGGCGCTGGCAGAGCGTTCAAGTAGTGGTGGGGAGGGGGGGAGCGTTCGACCTCCCCATCGAAAGGGTGGGCACCGTGGCGTGTAGCCGACCCTGAGTCTTGGCCGGCAGGCGCGGGCGGTGAGGCAAACACCGGCATTCCCGCACGCCGACAGCGCCGCAGGCGTTGCCACTGCGAGCTTCGAACGGGTATGGCCTGCGGGCTACAGCGGGCCCCCATGCCGAAGGGGCGGTGGCGCGGCGGACCAGTTCGTGTACGAAGCCCGGCACGCGGGCCGCAAAGGCTTCATGTCCCTGCTGACGTGGGTGCACGCCTGCGGCTGTGCTGGGCTCCGGCGAATCGGCGATAGAGCCAATGCCGCAAGCGCAATGCTCGCGGCTCAGGCGCCCTGCCGTGCGTTTCTTGGGTCTGCTGAAGGATTCACTCTGGATCCGGTCCTACGCCTACTTACGCGGTACAGAGACGCCATTTCAATAACTTCCTTTAGATTTTGCCGAGCGGCAGCTAATCGCCATTTGTCGCTCTTGCCGACGGCTTTTTTGAATAAACATACTCTTTGCAAAAGCTACATTCAATATGTGCATTGGATATCGGTGCACGCTTTGTTGCAACGCAATACTTGGCATTTTGATACAAGGAGTGTTTGATATGAATGAAGCAATTCGACTGGTGCCTGTTTTCGCCTTCTGATACCGATAGTTCAAAAAGTTTTCAACTTTGGAGAAAAAAATGAAGAAGAGCAAAATCGACAAACTGAAAATTCTGGTGTTTTTTGCTGGAACGACTGTATCGACAATGTCGTTCGCCGTGCATGAGCGACGACAGGAAATACCTGCCATGGCTGGCACTGAGATTCACATGGAGAATGGGGAGAGCTGCACGGTAGGCGGTGTCTTCAGAAGAAGGGGCTTTTGGCAGAACATTACAGCGTACCGGAAGAATACGCGGTACGCTGTGACTGCAAGGCACTGTGTGGTGGCAAACGAAGAGGTGAGGGTGGGCCTTGGCTTCAACAGCGGGCAGTGGCTCGGGAAGGTCGTCTGGTTGGATCAGATTCGGGACGTAGCCATGGTGCGTGTGCCGCCTGACGTGACCTGGAATCACGTGTGTGTAGTCGACCCCAAATGGAACAATCCTTGCCATTTGACGTACACGACCACACCGCGTGCAGTAGGGAGGGTGATCACTGTACCCTTCGGATTACCTACATTTTCATCATTGCCTCTTGCAGGCGTTGGCTCGCCTGCACCGGGTTTGCCGTTTTGTACCAGCGGCGCTATCACCAATATCACTTGCGATTGGGTCAGTGCTCCCATTCCGCATGGTCCGGAGTCTCCACCGGAAGGCGTTGCCAAAGGGGCTATCAATACACTTCGGCCGGTACAGCCTGGTGATTCTGGAGGGGCCGTCGTGAGTACGCATAGGCTTCTCTATGGATTCATTTCTTTCAGGCAGAACCCATTGGACCCCAATCTTCCGTATTTTATGGGATACACCCCGGTTGAATATTTTCATCAGCTGCAGCCTGATTATAGTTTGGCCCCGCCTTGATGCGGGCGCACCCGTCGGCAGTCAATGGGCCTTGGATTTCGTGGGAGCGTTTCCCGTTGGAGTCTTCGAATCCGTGGGCTGACGGATTGCTCATTTCCTGATTTTCAAACACCAACGAACATGAGATGAAATCATGATGTACAAATCTCCGAAATTATTCCTGCGCAGTGGTCTGGCAATGGCTGTGCTGGCTTGTGGAACGGCGGCTGGAAACGTCTGGGCACAACAAAATTACTTCACAGGTCTGGACCCGCACATATTCGTACAAAATATGCCTCCTCCGAAAGGGCATCCCTCGTACGTCAGGGCCCAGCAGATGCTGGATTGCCAGGATCTGCTGGATGAAATCTCCGACCTGGAATCAACGGGCCAAGCGCGTTCCGTGCAAGACCTTGAGTTGCCGGAGGTTCAGCAAAGGATATTTTTTTTAGAGGTGCGCAAAATCCTTTGCCAGGACGTGCCGCCGGAAGACCGCCCCCTCATTCAAAAGCTGATGACGGAAGCCGCGTTGGCAGGCGATCCTGGCGCCAGAACGTTCAAGGCCGTCGAAAAACTTGTCCATGAAGAGTCGGCCAAGAAGTGGAACGATCCTGCGAGTGAAAACGCCAAACTCGCAGCCAAGGAACTTCTCGGCTTGGCCATGACGGGCGATCCAGTCGCGATGTCCTATGCCTATGAAATTACGGTCACCGACCGGTATCATCTCTATGACCCGGTAGAGTCTGCTGCCTGGAAATTGGTCTTGTCGCCAGATCCGTCTGCTGAAATTCTCGATCCGTACATCGCGGGCGAATTGCTGCCCAGTAATGTGCCGGCCGGCAATGTGGATCGTGACAAGGTGGTCGCCAGAGCGCAAGTCATCTTCAATGCGTGTTGCGCCATGCGGCCATAGCAGAACATCAGAACGAGGTCGACGAACGCGAGTTCTGTCCCATGCCGGTCAGGCGAGCCCTGACTGGCATTTTCTTTGGCGCGTACTGGCTGCGGGGTGATCGCTGCGCCTTGCGCGCTAGCGGCCACAGCCTGGCACCTTACCCTGCGGCGGTGGCTCCCCGCTGCATTCCAGGCAAGTCCAGCCGATATCCCATGCCGTAGACCGACGTGATCGTGTAGCCGCTTTCCGGCGTCAATTCCAGCTTGCTGCGCAGGCGCGAGACATGTGTGTCCAGCGACCGCGACGGCGCTTCGTTGATCTCACCCCAGACCACTTCGCGCAGGTGCGCACGCGATAGCAGACGGCCCGCGTTGCGGAACATGAACAGCGCCAGTTCGTACTCGCGGTGCTTGAGGTTCAGGGGTGTGCCGCGCAGCAGCAGCAGCCGCTTTTGCAGGTCGAAGCGGTAGGGGCCGAACTCCTGCCGCGCAGCGGCACCCAGCGCTTCGGGGTAGGCGCGGCGCAGCAGTGCGGCCACCCGCGCCGCCAGTTCGCCCATGCGCAGGGGCTTGACCATGTAGTCGTCGGCGCCGCGGTTCAGCGCCTCCACCACATCGCGCTCGTCGTGGCGGCTGGTCACGAAAAGGATGGGCAACTGCGGGCCGATGCCCTGGCGCACGCTGTGCACCACGTCGATGCCCTCCATGTCGGGGAGGTGCCACTCCACGATGAGCAGGTCGAAGGTTTCATGCCGTGTGTCCATGAGCAGGCTCGCGCCGCTCGCGTAGACGTGGCAGACATGGTGATGGCGTTCGAGGTGGGCCTTGATGAGCTCCAGAAGGTCGGAGTCATCGTCAAGGACGGCAATGCGCATGGTGGTGTGATGAGGGGGTCAGCCCTTGGGAATCGATACGAAAACGCCTCTCGGGGAGGCGCTTTGATATTGCCCGACATCCACCGGTTGTGCGCGCGAGTTGACAATCGTTTGCAGTGGCGCCGAGGCCTGCGCAGCGCGCGCAGCCGCTACGCCGCCAGCGGCTCTTCCTGCATTGCTTCGCACTGCTCGATGAGCATGTCCACCTGCCCGCGCCAGTAGTCGCTGCTGCCGAACCACGGGAAGTTGGCCGGGAAGATCGGGTCCTGCCAGCGGCGTGCCAGCCAGGCGCTGTAGTGGATGAGGCGCAGCGTGCGCAGCGGCTCGATCAGCGCCAGCTCGCGGCGGTCGAAGCTGCGGAACTGCTCGTAGCCGTCCAGCAGGGCGCTGAGCTGGTGGGTGCGCTGGCGGCGGTCGCCGGACAGCAGCATCCACAGGTCCTGCACCGCGGGGCCCATGCGGGCGTCGTCCAGGTCCACGAAGTGCGGGCCGCCGCGGCCGTATTCGTCGAGCGGGGTCCACAGGATGTTGCCGGGGTGGCAGTCGCCGTGCAGCCGGATGGGCGTGGCATCTTTCAAGCCAAAAGGGCTGCTACCGCTCGATGGTAAAGCGCTGGCAGCTATCAATTCAATAGCTTTGTCGCACTGGGCCTTCCACGTGGCCTGCATGTCGAGCGGGATGATCTCGTGGGCGAGCAGCCAGTCGCGCGATGCGGTGGCGAAGGTCTCCACGTCCAGCAGCGGCCGGTGCACGAAGGGCTGCGCCGCGCCCACGGTGTGGATGCGCGCAAGAAAGCGGCCGATCCATTCCAGCACTTCGAAGTCGTCCAGCTCGGGCTGGCGCCCGCCGCGCCAGGGGCTGACCGAAAACGCGAAGCTGTCGTGCTGGTGCAGCGTCTGGCCGTTCAGCACCATCGGGCCGACGGCGGGCACCTCGGCGGCCATCAGGTCGGCGGCGAAGGCGTGCTCTTCCAGGATCTGCGCCTCGCTCCAGCGGCCGGGGCGGTAGAACTTGGCGACCACGCGCTGGCCGTCTTCCAGGGTGACCTGGTACACGCGGTTCTCATACGACGACAGGGCCATGAGGCGGCCGTCGCCGTACAGGCCCACGCCGGCCAGCGCGTCGAGCACATGGTCGGGTGTGAGCTGGGCGTAGGGGTGCAGCGGGTGAGGCGAAGCGGTCGTGTCAGCGGCGTCGGGCGTGCTGTCGGGGGGCGGTCGGGTCATGCCCCATTGTCGCCGTGCGCCGCCGCCGTTCGGGCGGTGGGGTCGCTACGCCGCTGCAGAGCGCCCGGAAGTCTCTGGGCAACGGCCTGCGGCGGTCGCCCGGGCCCCGCCCATAACGTGCAGCTCAAGCGGCCTGCAAGGTCGCGATGTGCCCGGCGCGCGCGTCGCCGCTGCCTGCCAGCATGCGGGTGAACAGCGCCCGCGTGGCCTCGGGGCCGGCATGGTGCTGCACCGTGAGCCAGGGCGCGGGCGGCGCCTGCACCGTGGTGCTGAAGTGGTTCCAGGCGCCCACCAGCCGCTGGCCCAGGCCCTGCGCGCCCCAGTCGGCGTTGCGTTTCTTGACCTGTGCGGGCGCAAAGAACATCACCGGGCGCGGGCCGGGCAGCTGGCCTGCGCCGCCCAGGTCCTGCACGTGGCTCGCGCCCACGGCGCAGCTGTAGGCCAGCCCGCTGAAGTGCGCGTGGATGCGCTGGCGCAGGCCCACGCTGCCCGCGAAGTCGATGTACACGCTGGGTGTCGCACCATCGATCTCGGCCTCCAGCGCGTCGTAGGTCACCACGCGGTCGTAGCAGCCCAGGCTTTCGCAAAACGCCACGTTGCCCGGAGAGGTGAGGCCGATGACCTCGATGCCGTCGCGCTGCGCCAGCTGAAAGGCCGTGCCGTAGGCCGTCTTGCTCGATGCGCTGGACAGCAGCATGCGGCGCGCGCCGAAGAACTGCTGGTCGTCCAGGAAGTCGTCGATGAGCCACGAGGTGACGAACAGCGGCCGCAGCAGCGCCTGCACGTCTTCGTTGTCGGTGCGGTAGAACGGGTCGGCCGCAGCGCGCAGGTACTGGTTGTAGACCGCGTGCAGGCTGGCGCGGTGGGGCGCGCCGTCGGCAAAGCCCGCGGGCGTGATGCGGTGCGGCGACAGCACGGCCTGATCGGCCATGGGCCAGTAGCCGTACAGCCGTTCGCCCACCGCCACGTCCGCGCACTGCGACTGCACCACGGTGCCGAAGCCCCACACCGGCACGATGCCCCAGCCTGCCTCGCCGCTGGGGTAGAACTGCCAGTACTGCAGCATCTCGCCCATGGCCGCGTAGGTGATGTTGTTGGCGGTCAGCGCGAACTGGTCGACGCGCACGCGGACCTGGCCGTCGGCCAGCGGTGCGTCGTCATTCGCGGTGTGCAGGCGGGTGGTGGCCAGCTGGTCCTGGCGCACGAGGAGGGTGGTGGTGCTCATCCTCACACGCTAGCGCAAACCGCTGCACGGCTCAACCAGGCCCGGGCGCGTGGGCGACACGGCCACGCCTTGCGGTATCCGCTCGTGTCCGGCCGCGTGTGCACGCACGGGGCAGCGCACAGGGCCCAGCCCGTTTGCAGTGGCTGACTGCCAGCTTGCAGGCACGTGGTTGCCATGAAAAATAGCCGCCACCGCTTGTTGTGCAAGCGTTGGCAGCTATTGTTTTGATAGCTTTGGCGGGTGGCCGAAGCTTATAGGCTGCGCTGTGCGGCCGGTTTGTCGAGCGCCAGCACCAGGGCCAGGGCGATGATGGCCGGCAGCGCCTGGGTGAAGAAGATCTTGGGCACGGCGGTCACGCCGCCGAACACGCCGGCCACGATCACGCAGGCCAGAAAGAAGATCTTGAACAGCCGGTTATGGGTGAACAAGCCCCAGAACAGGCCGGCGGCCAGGAAGCCGTTGTACAGCCCCTGGTTGGCCGCCAGCGTCACGGTGGCGTCGGCCAGCTCCTGGGTCAGGTTGAAGGTCTTGAGGCCCAGAGGCTTGTTCCAGAAGAACATCTCCAGCACCAGGATGTACGCATGCTCGATGGCCACCAGGGCCACCGCGATGCGGGGAATCAGCAAGCGGTTCATGGCAAGACTGGCGAACGCACGCCAACCACCCCGCCGCGGCCGGCGTGCGGCCACCGCGGGGTCGTCGGCATGGTCTTTACACCAGCGTGATGGTCACGTCGATGTTGCCGCGCGTGGCGTTGGAGTAAGGGCAGACCTGGTGGGCTGCGTCCACCAGCTTCTGGGCGGTTTCCTTGTCCAGGCCGGGCAGGCTGATGGCCAGGCGGGCGGCGATGCCGTAGGCGTTCGGGATGGGCCCCAGGTCGACTTCGGCGTCGATGGACACGTCCTGAGGCACCGGGATGCCGATCTTGCCGCCCACGGCCTTCATCGCACCGATGAAGCAGGCTGCGTAGCCCGATGCGAACAGCTGCTCGGGGTTGGTGCCCGTGCCGGACGTGCCGGGCGAGGACAGCTTGACGTCCAGGCGGCCGTCGTCGGTCTTGGCGGCGCCATCACGGCCACCGGTCACGTGGGCCTTGGCGGTGTACAGGACTTTTTCGAGTTGCGTCATGGTGTCTTCCTTTGAGGTTGTTGCCCACAGGCGGGCGGGGAGGGAATCGATGAAAAATTGGGCCGCTGCCGTCAGCGCTGGCCCAGCCGGTCGCGCAGTTGCTTGAGTTCGGTGGTCAGGGCCGTGAGCTCGGGGATGGTGCATTGGCTGCTTTCCAGCACGCAGGGCGGGATGGCCTCTGCGCCCTGGCGCAGCGCACGGCCAGCGGGGGTGAGGGTGATGCGCACCCGGCGCTCGTCCTGCACGTCGCGCAGGCGGGCAATCAGGCCCGAGGCTTCCAGGCGCTTGAGCAGCGGCGTGAGCGTGCCGGAGTCGAGGAACAGGCGCTCGCCCAGCTCGGACACGGTGACGCCGTCGCGCTCCCAGAGCACCAGCATCACCAGGTATTGGGGGTAGGTCAGGCCGATGGCTTCGAGCAGCGGCTTGTACAGCTTGGTCATCGCCAGCGAGGCGGAATACAGCGCGAAGCACACCTGGTTGTCCAGGCGCAGCAGGGCTGGGCTGGGGGTGTCGGTGGTGGGTTTGCTGCGGGCCATGGAGTGAATTGTGCGGCGAAATTGAATTGTGCGCAATTCAATTGTGTAATCTTTTGTTGCCGGTGCGGTTTTGCGGCCGGGTCTGCCGGTGGGCGGGCGAAGGTGCTATTCACGCACGGCGCGCGTGCGGGTGCAAGCCGCGAATGACCGAGGCTCGGGCCAAGGCCGGGGTGAGGGCCCAGGCCGTGGGCCGTTCAGCGGCCGGTGAAGCGGGCAGGCCGCCGCTCCACGAAAGCGCGCACGCCCTCGGCCGCGTCTTCGCTGTGGGAGAGCTGCTTTTGCACCGGGATGAAGTCGGCCACCGCGGCGGCCTGCCCCTGCTCGATGGCCTTGAGCACATTGAGGCGCGTGGCCACCACGGCGCGCGGCGCCTGGGCCTCGATGCGGCGGGCGATGGCGATGGCCTCGTCCAGCACCTGCGCGGCGGGCACCACCTTCTGCACGAAGTTCAGGCGGTACGCCTCGCTGCTGCCGAACTCGTCGGCGGTCAGCAAATGCAGCAGCGCGTTGCCCGTGCCTGCGCGTTCGGCCATGCGCAGCGTGGCGCCGCCCGTGGCCATGATGCCGCGCTGCACCTCCATCTGCGAGAAGCGGCAGTCGTCCGCCGCGACCACGATGTCCGCGCCCAGCATCAGCTCGATGCCCACCGTGAAGCAGATGCCCTTGACCGCCACCACCATGGGCTTGGTGCGGCGCCGGTAGCCGGGCAGCCCGTAGTCGTGCGGCTCCACCAGGCCCTCGGGGATGGCCTTTTCGCCGCGCTGCATGTAGGCGCTGACGGCGGGCAGGTCCAGGCCCGCGGTGAAGTGGTCGCCGAACGCATGGAGCACGCCCACACGCAGTTCGGGGTCGTCGTCCAGGTGCGTGTAGGCCTCGGCCAGCTGGCGGAACATGGGCGGCGTCCAGCCATTGCGCTTGGCCGGGCGGTTGATGCCGATGAGCAGCACATGGCCGATCACCTGGGTGTCGATGCAGCCCTCGGGCGGGGGCGTGGTGGGGATGATGGTGTGAGCGCTGGCGGGCATGGACATGGCTTGGTGTCTCCTTGCCCGCCATTGAAAACGCTATGAAACCCGAGCGCCGTCCCGCGTGGGACAGCGCTCCGTGAGGCGCAGGATCATCGACTTGCGCCACTGCGCTCGTCACCGACGCGTACCAAGCCAGTGCCACCGTGGAACTGGCTTTGCCAGGCCACCGGTGGCGTCCCCTCTGGGGGATGGCGCGAAGCGCCTCAGGGGGATCAATAGGTATAAACGCCGCGCCCAGTCTTGCGCCCGAGGCGGCCGGCCGCGACCATCTCCTTGAGCAGCGGGCACGGACGGTACTTGCTGTCGCCGAACTCGGTCAGGTACACGTCCATCACGGCCAGGCACACGTCCAGGCCGATCATGTCGGCCAGCGCCAGCGGGCCGATGGGCTGGTTGCAGCCGAGCTTCATGCCCGCGTCGATGTCCTCGGGCGTGGCCAGGCCCTCGGCCAGCACGAAGAAGGCCTCGTTGATCATCGGCACCAGGATGCGGTTGACCACAAAGCCGGGCGCGTTCTTCACGGTGATGGGGCTCTTGCCCAGGGCTTCGGCCAGGGCCTTGACGGCGTCGTGCGTGGCGTCGCTGGTCTGCAGGCCGCGGATGATCTCCACCAGCGCCATCATCGGCACGGGGTTGAAGAAGTGCATGCCGATGAACCGGTCTGCGCGGCTGGTGGCAGCCGCCAGCTTGGTGATGGAGATCGACGAGGTGTTCGATGCGATCAGCACCTCGGGCGCCACGATGGCTTCCACCTGCTTCAGGATCTTGAGCTTGAGCTCGTAGTTCTCGGTGGCGGCCTCGATCACGAGCTGCGCGGCTTTCAGGTCGTCGTAGCTGGTGGAGGTCTTGATGCGCGCCAGCGCCGCATCCTTGTCGGCCGCGCTGATCTTTTCCTTCTTGATCAGGCGGTCCAGGCTGCCGGCCACGGTCGCCAGGCCCTTTTGCACTGCCGCATCGGAGATGTCGACCATCACCACGTCAATGCCCGACACCGCGCAGGCCTGCGCAATGCCGTTGCCCATGGTGCCCGCGCCGATGATGCCAACGGTCTGAATCGTCATATAGAGAGCTCTCTTCAAAGTGAAACGGATGGACGGGATGGTAAAGCGAATCGCACGACCGTTCGGTTATCGTGGCCTGGCGTGGATTCGCCCTGCCCGTGTGCAGGGGTGTGCGAACCGCATTTCACTCTACACAAACCGCCCGCGGCACCGCAGGGCGGAGGAGACAGACACCATGTTGTTCGACTACATCGTCATCGGCGGCGGCTCGGCGGGCTCGGTGCTGGCCGGCCGGCTGACCGAAGACCCCGCCGTGCGCGTGTGCCTGCTCGAAGCCGGCCCGGCCGACAGCAGCGTGCTCATCCACTGCCCGGCGGGCCTGGCGGTCATGGCCAAGTTCGAACTCAACGGCTGGGGCTTCAACACCACGCCGCAGCCCGCGCTCAACAACCGCCAGGGCTACCAGCCGCGCGGCAAGGTGCTGGGCGGCTCGAGCTCCATCAACGCCATGATCTACGTGCGCGGCCAGCAGGCCGACTACGACCACTGGGCGAGCGAGGGCAACCCGGGCTGGGGCTGGGACGAGGTGAAGCCGTACTTCCTGAAGGCCGAGCACAACGAGCGCGGCGCCGATGCCTGGCACGGCCAGGGTGGCCCGCTCAACGTGGCAGACCTGCGCAGCCCGCACCGCTTCAGCCACCTGTTCACCCAGGCAGGCGTGCAGGCCGGCCACCCGCACAACACCGACTTCAACGGCGCCACGCAAGAAGGCGTGGGCCTGTACCAGGTCACCCACAAGAACGGCGAGCGCCACAGTGCATCCAAGGGCTACCTCACGCCGCACCGGGCGCGGCCCAACCTGCAGGTCATCACCAGCGCCCACGCCACGCGCATCCTGTTCGAAGGCCAGCGCGCCGTGGGCGTGGAATACCGCCAGGGCGGCGCGCTGCACCAGGTCAAGGCCGCACGCGAAGTGCTGCTGAGCGCAGGTGCGCTGCTGTCGCCCCAGCTGCTGATGCTCTCGGGCGTGGGCCCGGGCGCGCAGCTGCAGCGGCACGGCATCCCCGTGCTGCACCACCTGCCCGGCGTGGGCGCGCATCTGCACGACCACCCGGACGTGGTGCAGGTGCTCGACGCTCCCAACCACCGCGACCTGTTCGGCCTGTCGCCCACCGGCATGCTCAACGCGCTGCGCGGCATTGCCGAATGGCGCCGGCACCGCACCGGCATGCTGACCACCAACTTCGCCGAGGCGGGCGGCTTCATCAAGAGCGACCCCACCGAGCCGGTGCCCGACCTGCAACTGCACTTCGTGGTCGGCAAGCTGGTGGACCATGGCCGCAAGACGGTGCTGGGCCACGGCTACTCGGCCCACGTGTGCCTGCTGCAGCCCAAGAGCCGCGGGTCCGTCACGCTGGCCAGCAAGGACCCGATGGCGCTGCCGCTGGTGGACCCGCGCTTCCTGTCCGACCCCGACGACATGCTGCGCATGGTGCGGGGCTTTCAGCGCCTGCGCGAGATCCTCACGCAGCCCGCCCTGGCGCAGTACGGCGCCCGGGAGCTGCCCGCGTCCGCCGGTGCGCAGACCGACGCGCAGATCGAGCAGTTCATCCGCCAGTACGCCGACACCATCTACCACCCCGTGGGCACCTGCCGCATGGGGCCGGGCGTGATGGACGTGGTGGACAGCGCGCTGCGCGTGCACGGCGTGGCAGGCCTGCGCGTGGTGGACGCGTCCATCATGCCGCGCATCGTGAGCGGCAACACCAATGCACCCACGGTGATGATTGCCGAGAAGGCCGTGGACCTGCTGCGCGCCGCCGCGTGAAGGGCTGACGGTCCACCGCGCGGGTGCCTGCGCCCGCGTCGTGGTGGACTGCCGGGCTCTGCGTCAGGCCTTGAAGCGCTTGCGGGTGAGCGCCAGCGCCACCCAGAACGCCACCACCGTGGTCACCACCAGCACCAGCCCGTGGCGCCAGGGGTGGGCGGGCCACTGGTCCATGAACAGCGGGCGCACCAGCTCGACCGCGTTGGTCAGCGGCAGCCAGTCGGAGATCGCGCGCACGATGGGCGGCAGCTGCTCGCG
Source organism: Acidovorax sp. Leaf191 (assembly GCF_001424425.1). Lineage (GTDB taxonomy): Bacteria > Pseudomonadota > Gammaproteobacteria > Burkholderiales > Burkholderiaceae_C > Acidovorax. The sequence continues at coordinate 42,901 of NZ_LMPT01000005.1, read as the reverse complement.
CGGGAAGAACACGCCCGACAGGAACATCATCGGCGTGAGCACCAGCGTGAAGTAGTACGTGAAGAAGTCGTAGCCCTTGGCCAGCGCGTTGAAGATGAGCGCGATGCTGGAGAACATCACCCCCACGAACAGCAGCACCGGCCACGCCACCAGCAGCCTGGGGCTGTGGCTGATGCCCAGCGCCAGCATCACGCACAGGATGGCCGACACGGTGAACAGCGCCTTGAAGGCGGCCCACAGCATCTCGGCCAGCACCACGTCGTCCAGGCTCACGGGGGCGTTCATGATGCCGTCCCAGGTCTTTTGCACATGCATGCGCGAGAAGGCCGAATACAGCGCCTCGAAGCTCGCCGCGTTCATCGCGCTCATGCAGATCGAGCCGCTGGCCAAAAACAGGATGTAGGGCACCTGCGTGGTGGTGCCCCCCGCGCCGCCCACGTTCACCTGGCCCACCAGCGCCCCCATGCCGTAGCCGAAGGCCACCAGCCACATCAGCGGCTCGGCGATGTTGCCCACCAGGCTGGGGATGGCCAGCTTGCGCCACACCAGCAGGTTGCGCAGGAACACCGGCCACCAGCGGGGCGACAGGTGTGGCGGGCGCCAGTGGGAGGGCTCTTGCGGCGCGTCGGCGATGCCGTGGGCGGGGGACGAAGGTGGGGTCTGCATGCGCCTATTGTGCGGCGTCATCCCGGTGGCCGCCAGCACCTGCGCGGCAGGGCCGCGCGGCCTGCGGGCATGGGCATTGCTTGTGGCTGGGCGTACCCCTTCCAGCCCTTTCACCACCCCCCGAGGAGACCGCATGAACCGCACCGACGTCACCGAAAAGATCATCAGCACCAAGGTCGCCAAAGGCCTGCAGTGGCACGCCATTGCCAAGAAGGTGGGCCAGTCCAAGGAATGGACCACCGCGCTGTGCCTGGGCCAGATGACCGCCACGCCCGAGCAGGCCAAGGTGCTGGGCAAGATCTTTGGCCTCACGTCCGAAGAGCAGAAGTGGCTGCAGGTGGTGCCCTACAAGGGCTCGCTGCCCACACCGGTGCCGACCGATCCGCTGATCTACCGTTGGTACGAGGTGGTGAGCGTGTACGGCTCCACGATCAAGGAGCTGATCCACGAGGAGTTCGGCGACGGCATCATGAGCGCCATCGACTTCAGCATGGACATCCAGCGCGAGGCCGACCCCAAGGGCGACCGCGTGAACGTCGTGCTGTCGGGCAAGTTCCTCCCGTATAGGCAGTATTGACCCCCTGAGTCGCTTCGCGCCTTCCCCCAAGGGGGACGCACCCGGTGGCCTGGCGGAGCCAGTTCCACGGGTGCACTGGCGTAGAGCGTGCCTGTGTGGAGTGCGGTGATACAGGCAAAGAGCCACGCCTAAAGCACTTGGCGCCTGCCGTCAAAGCACCTTGACTGCGCGGCCGATGAACTGGATCGGGCCGGTGGGTTTGCCGATGGGGGAGCCTGTGGGTGGCTCCAGGGTCAGCTCGAAGAGCTGGTTGGGCTGCAGCGGCGGGAGCTTGTCGAGCTGCAACTGCAGCGGCTGGCCGGGCTGCACCAGGCCCAGGGAGACGGGGCCGTTCCAGTCGTCGGCCTTGGTCCAGAATTCGAGCGCCTTGCCGGCGGGCACCTCGGCCACGCCCAGCGGTATGAGGCTGATGGTGCGCGGCGCGCTGGCCTGCACCACCCAGCCCGGTGCCTTGTCCTGCGGCGCCACCAGCACCACCATGAACTGCGTGGGCGCGACCTGCGGGGCGGTGCGGGTGACGAGCACGGCTGCGAGCACGGCGGCCATCGCAAAGCCCGATCCGGCCAGCGCGCGCCACAGGCCCAGGTGGTTCCACCAGGCCGATGCGGACTTGGCGGGGTTGGTGCGGGCACCGCGCGGGGCGGTGGCCTGGGGCGCGGCCACGGTGTCCGGGCGGGCGGCCTGCAGGGACGCATCGATGCGCGCCCACAGTGCGGGCGGCGGTGCGATGGGCTCGGCCAGTTGGGTCAGCGGGTGCAGCCGGGCCTCCCAGGCCAGCACGGCGTGCTGCAGCGCAGGGTCGTTGGGCAGGCGCTGCTCCAGCGCGCGGCGCGCTGCGGCGGGCAGGGTGCCCAGCACGTACTCCCCCGCCAGGGTGTCATCGTCCTGCGGTGGCAGAGGTGCCGCGTTGTCCGTGTGGGTGTCCGTGGGCCCGGTCATGCCATGCACTCCCGCAGCGAGGTGAGGCTGCGCCGTATCCAGGCCTTGACGGTGCCCAGCGGTGCGCCCAGGCGCTCGGCGATCTCACCGTGGGAGCAGCCGTCCACGTAGGCGTGCAGCACGCAATTGCGGCGCGCGGGGTCCAGCGCTTCCAGGCAGTGCTGCAGACGGCCCAGGCTGGCGTTCAGCTCGAAGGCCTCGGCCACCTCGCGGTGGGCGAGTGCGGCCTGCGCGTCCTGCAGCGCTTGGGTGGTGTCGTCGTCCACATCGGCATGGCGGCCCGCGTCGCGCACGGCGTTGAGCGCCAGGTTGCGCACCACGCTGTAGATCCAGCCGCGCGCGCTGCCGCGCTGGGCGTCGAAGCTGGCAGCGCGGGTCCAGATGTTCAGGCAGGCGTCGTGCACGATGTCCTCCGCCAGGGCGCGCTGCCGCACGATGCGCAGCGCCACGCCCAGGAGCCGGGCGCCTTCGTGTTCATAGAGCCTGCGCATGGCCTGGCGGTCGCCGGCCGCGCAGGCGGCCAGCGTGGCTTCGTAGTCCAGGTCAACAGGCGGCTCGTGGGGCACGGTGGGCAGGTGTGGGGGCGCGTCGGCGGGATGGGCGGGTCTGCCGGGGAAGCCCCGGCGGCACACATCGTACCGGGCAATGCGCCCCACACCCGCGCAGTCCTGCGCAGCCCAAGGGAATTACTGGGCGGCCCCGCCGGGCTGCGGTGGGGCGCAGGCTTACGCGGCCTTCCAGAAGATGTAGTCGGCCTGGTACTTCACGATCTGGCGCTCGCCCTTGTTCGTGGCCGTGCAGGCTGCGGCAGGCGCCACGCCGCCCTTGAGGGCCACGCGCTGGATGTAGGTCACGCCCGTCATCGCGCCCGAGCCCATGGCCGGGTTGGCCTTGACCAACTGGTAGGGCAGGTTGCCGGTGCCCGATGGCGCCACGGCCAGCTGGGTGGCCGTGAGCTTGGAGCCGTCTTGCGATTCCCACGTGGCGGGCGGGCCGTAGTAGGTGCCCACTTGCTTGCCGCTGCGGTCGTTCAGCACGGCCTTGGGGCCCACGAAGAACCATTCGGTCTGGCCGGGGGCGTTGGCCTTGTCGCGGCATTCGTAGGTGATCTCGCCCACGCCCACGGTTTCCATGGCGACCTTGTGGCCCGCGGGCACCTTGATGGTGTCGGGCAGGCCGTCTTGCGAATACATCATGGGGCGCGAAGACGATGCGGAAGACGAGGACATCGATCCGCAGGCCGTCAGCAGGGCGGCGGCCGTCACGGCGCCAGCGATGGCCAGGGTGCGCGAGGACAAGGTCAGGGTGGTGTTCATGGCGTTCTCTTTCTTCAGTTGGGTGGAAAGGACAGCGGCCGGTGAAGATCGGCTGCTGCAGGTACTACCCGCGAGAACGCCATTTGGATGCAGGCTGCGCAAAATATTTTTTTGTTGGCCCGTCGCCGGGGTGGGCGGCGTGCACGCAGGCCGGCGCTTTGCCGGCCTCAGCCCGTGCGCAGTGGCGCCTGCTTGGGCGAGTAAGCCCACACATTGCGCCCGCGGTGCTTGGCCTCGTACAGGCCCGCGTCGGCAAACGCGATGAGCTCGTCCACCGTCTGCCCATGCTCCGGAAAGTGCGAGATGCCGATGCTGGTGCCGATGTCGGCCTGCCCTGCGGCCAGCGGAAACGGCTGGTTCAGCGCGGCCACCATCTGGCTGGCGATGGCCTGGGCTGCCGCGGCCTCGGCGCACCGGGGCAGCACGCACAGGAACTCATCCCCGCCCAGGCGGGCCAGGGTGTCGCCCTCCTGCAGGCAGGCCGACAGGCGCTGGGTGACCTGCACCAGCAACTCATCCCCCGCGGCGTGGCCCAGGGTGTCGTTGACTTTCTTGAACCGGTCGAGGTCCAGGAAGAACACCGAGAACTGCACCTGCCGCGTACGGGCGTCGGCCACGGCCTGGCGCAGGCGGTCGCGGGCGATCATGCGGTTGGGCAGGTTGGTGAGCGGGTCCAGGTTGGCCTGCTCCAGCTCGCGCCGGGTCTGGTCCAGGTCCTCGATGCGGCATTCGAGCTCGAACTCGCGCGCCTCCAGCTTGACCACCATGTGGGCGAACGATTCGGCCAGCTGGGCCAGGGTGCTGTCCGGGGGCAACTGGCCGGTCATGGCCATCAGGGGTTCGACGGCATGCAGGTCACCCTGGTGGGCGATGCGCTGCATCACGTCGTTCAGACGCTGGAGGAAAAGCTGGTCGTGTTCGCCGGAGGTCAAGGGGGCTCCATGGGTGGGTGCGCGTGGCGGGGGGGCTGTCCGGCGGGCCGGGGCAGGCCGCTATCGTAGGAAAAGGGCGGCAGGGGCGCAAGCACTTGCGCGACCGGGGCGCGGTCGGCGGGGCGGGCGGGTGCATTACAGTCGCCTGCACCGACCCGCCAGCCCATCGACCGAGTCCGCGCGCGTGGGTGCAGCCCCCAACCCTTCGATTTTCTGAAAGCCTGACATGACCACCCTCGGAACCCCCCTGTCGCCCCATGCCACCAAAGTCATGCTGCTGGGCTCGGGCGAGCTGGGCAAGGAAGTGCTCATCGCCCTGCAGCGCCTGGGCGTGGAGACCATCGCGGTAGACCGCTACGACAACGCGCCCGGCCAGCAGGTGGCGCACCATGCGCGCACCATCACCATGAGCGACCCCGCACAGCTCAAGGCGCTGATCGAAGCCGAGCGCCCGCACCTCGTGGTGCCGGAGATCGAGGCCATCGCCACCCCCATGCTCGAAGAGCTCGAAGCCGCCGGCACCGTGCGCGTGATCCCCACCGCCCGCGCCGCACGCCTCACCATGGACCGCGAAGGCATCCGCGTGCTGGCCGCCGAAACGCTGGGCCTGCCCACCAGCCCGTACAAGTTCTGCAATTCGCTCCAAGAGCTGCAGGCGGCCATCGATGGCGAGAATGGCCAGGGCATCGGCTACCCCTGCATCGTCAAGCCCGTGATGAGCAGCTCCGGCAAGGGACAGAGCAAGATCGACGGCCCCGCCGACGTGCAAAAGGCCTGGGATTACGCCATGGCCGGCGGCCGCGTGAGCCACGGGCGTGTGATCGTCGAGGGCTTCATCGACTTCGACTACGAGATCACCCAGCTCACGGTGCGTGCCGTGGGCGCCAGCGGCCAGATCGAAACCCACTTCTGCGACCCCATCGGCCACGTGCAGGTGAGCGGCGACTATGTGGAAAGCTGGCAGCCCCACCCCATGCACCCGGCCGCGCTCGAAAAATCGCGCCAGATCGCCAAGGCCGTGACGGACAACCTCGGCGGCCAGGGCTTGTTCGGTGTGGAGCTGTTCGTGAAAGGCCAGGACGTGTGGTTCAGCGAGGTGAGCCCCCGCCCGCACGACACGGGCCTGGTCACGCTGTGCACCCAGCACCAGAGCGAGTTCGAGCTGCACGCCCGCGCCATCCTGGGCCTGCCGGTGGACACCCGCCTGCGCAACCCCGGCGCCAGCGCCGTGATCTACGGCGGCGTGGAAGCCCAGGGCATCGTCTTCGACGGCGTGGACGAGGCGCTGCGCGTGCCCGACACCGACCTGCGCCTGTTCGGCAAGCCCGAGAGCTTTGCCAAGCGCCGCATGGGCGTGGCCCTGGCGCGTGCGTCCGATGTGGAGACGGCCCGCACCAACGCCAAGCTCGCGGCCAGCAAGGTCAAGCCACGGGTGGCGTAAGCGGGCGGTTGTGGTGAAAAAGGCCGCTACCGCTCGTTGGTCGGCCTTTGTTTGCTACTAGATCAGTAGCAATCGCTGTCAACCATCCTCGCGGATCTGGCGGCCCGTGAGTTTCAGGAACAGGTCCTCCAGGTTCGCCGGCCGGTGCAGCGTGCGCAGGTGCGGGTGCGCGCCCAGCGCCTGCAGCAGCGGCTGGGCGTTCTGGGTGTAGAAGAACACCGTCTCGCCGCTGATCTCCACGCGCGCCGCCAGGGCGCGCAGCGCGGCGTCCTCGGCCAGCGCCACCGCGCCCAGGCCGAAGACCTCCACCACGTCGGGCTCCAGGTGCTGGGCGATCAGCTCGCGCGGGCGGCCTTCGGCGATCTTCTTGCCGTGGTCCAGCACCAACAGGCGCGAGCACAGGCGCTCGGCCTCGTCCATGAAGTGGGTGGTCAGCAGGATGGACTTGCCCTGCTGCAGCAGCAGTTGCAGGCGCTCCCACATCAGGTGGCGGGCCTGGGGGTCGAGGCCGGTGGTGGGCTCGTCCAGCAGCAAGAGGCGCGGGTCGTTGACCAGGGCGCGGGCCAGGCTCAGGCGCCGCTTCATGCCGCCCGACAGCTCCCCGGGCTTGGCGTGGGCCTTGTGCGTGAGGGCGGCGAAGTCGAGCAGGCGCGGCACCCGCTCGTCCATCACCGCGCCCTTGAGGCCGAAGTAGCGGCCGAACACGCGCAGGTTCTCGGCGCAGGTGAAGTCCGGGTCCAGCGTGTCGAACTGCGTGACCACGCCCAACTGCGCCTTGATGGCCAGTGCGTCGCGTGGCATGTGCAGGGCCTGCGCGCCGGGCTCGGCAAAAAAGCGCACCGCCCCGCCGTCCGGCGCCGTGAGGCCCAGGCACATGCGGATGGTGGTGGTCTTGCCCGCGCCGTTGGGCCCGATCACGCCCAGGCATTCGCCCGGGGCGATGGCAAAGGAGACATCGTTCACCACGGTTGTCTCGCCGTAGCGTTTGCGCAGTTGCTCAACTTCAAAGAGTGCGGAGGTCATGCACCGATTGTGTGCGATGCGGGCGCCCCGGGCATGGCACCCGTGCGTCGCGCCCGCGACGGCCGCCGGCGCTGGCCTGCGGCATGGTGCGTGGCATAGGCCCTGCCACGCCATCCCATGCCCCATCGCGCCGCATGCCATGAGACCCGCGTTGGAGTGGTCTGCGGCACCGCGCTGTCGTTCCCCGCATGCAGGCAGTGGGCGCTATGCCCCGCTGGGCGCGGGCCGGCACGGTGCCAGATTGAACCCGTCGACGCCGCCTGTTTCGGACCGCCATGCAAACCCCCACCTGAATCTGAATCCACAACCATGCACAGCCAGCCCCTCTTCCAAGCCGACGACCCGAGCGAACTGCACGCGCTGATGCGCGCCCACCCGCTGGCCACCGTGGTCACGCTGTCCACCTTGCCTGCGCTACCGGATGGCGCGGGGCTGCAGGCCGACCTGCTGCCGCTGGAGGTGGTGGCAGAACCGGGCGGCGCCGTGCGCCTGCGCGGCCATGTGGCGCGGCGGCACGGCATGGCGCAGTCGGTGCCGGACGGTGCCGAGGTGCTGGCGGTGTTCCAGAGCCCCAATGCCTACATCTCGCCGCGCTGGTACGTGAACGGCCAGCGCAGCGGGCGCCTGGCACCCAGCTGGAACTACGCCGCCGCCGAGGCCCGTGGCCGCCTGCATTGGGTGGACGATGCCGGCTGGATGCGCACCCACCTGGGGGCGCTGGCCGCGGCGCAGGAAGGCGGCCGCGCGCAGCCCTGGTCCATCGGCGATGCACAGCCGGCCTTCATCGATGAGGCGGCGGCACGGCTGGTGGGGTTCGAGGTCTTGGTGGACCGGCTGGTGGGCAAGCGCTTCCTGTCGCAGCAGCGCACCGAGGCCGACCGGCGCAGCGTGATCGCGCACCTGCTGCAGGAACCTGCCGGTTCCGCGCGGGACGTGGCGGGGCTGATCAAGCCCTGAGGCTGACCCTGCGGGCGCCGGTGCGTGCCCGCGTCTGCGATCCGCATGCCACCTGCATGCCCCGCAGGTTCCAGCGCCGCCGCCGTTCCGGATGTTGAGCAGGAAAAACGCCTCTACCGCTGGATGGGAGCGCGCCAGGCGCTATCAATAGCGTAGCGCCATGCTCCAGCGCTACGGTGCCGCCATCAGGCGCCCCCGGCCCGCCGTCTTGGCCTCGTACAGAGCGCCGTCGGCGCGGGCCATCAGCGCGGCCAGGCTGGCCTCGCCGGGCACCAGGGCGGCCATGCCCACGCTGTAGTCCAGCACGAAGCCCAGTTCGGCCGCACTCGCATCGTGCAGCCGGTGGCGCAGGCGCCGGTCGAAGGCCACGCCCGCAGCGGCCGTGTTGTGCAGCATCAGCACGGCAAACTCCTCGCCGCCCAGCCGGGCGATCAAATCGCCGCTGCGGCAGGTGTCGCCCAAGAGGCGCGCGAACAGCTGCAGCGCGCGGTCGCCCGCGTCGTGGCCGTGGGTGTCGTTGATCTGCTTGAAGTGGTCCAGGTCCAGCATCAGCGCGGTCAGCGGCAGCCGGTGGCGCCACGCGTGGGCGAGCAGGTTGTCGCCCTGGTTGGTGAAGCCGCGCCGGTTGAGCAGCGCGGTCAGGCCGTCGGTCATGGCCAGCGTGCGCAGCTTCTGCTCGGCCTCGTAGCGCCACGCCACCAGCACGGCCACGGTGCCCAGCACCAGGCTCACGTTGGTGGCAAGGGCCGCCGCCAGGTTGATCGGGTGCGGCGATCGAAAGCTTGGGTACTCGTCGGTAAAGGCGCCCAGCAGGCCGCGCGCCAGGGTGAACACGGCGGACGTGAGCAGGCAGCCCAGCAGCACGCTGCGCCAGCGCACGTCGGCCAGGATCAGCGGGTACAGCGTGGCGCGCGCCACGATGCACAGGATGGCGGCCATGAGCCCGTTGGCCCAGCCCACGCGCCAGGCGTAGTGGTCGAACCCCAGCGCGTAGCCCAGCGGCGCGGCGACCACCAGCGCCAGCAGCACCCGGCGCAGCGGGCGCGGGCCCAGCCATTCTTCCAGCGCCCGGTACAGCATCCACTGCGCGGCGGCGTTGCAGGCGATGGACACGGTGGACAGCGTGCGGTCCCACAGCGAGCTCGACGCGATGATCGCCGCCCAGGCCAGCGCCTGCAGCAGCAGGCTGGCCTGCACGTGGCGCGCCGCCCGGCTCACGTCCCGGCCCATGATCAGCGGCAGCGCGGCCGAGATCATGAACAGGTTGGCCGCCATCGCAGTCATGAGCGTGAGGAAGTCTAGCGGCATCTGCTGCGGCCCCGGTCCGGTTGGCTGCAATCCCACGTGGCACCACTGCGCGGACTACGGCATCGCTGGCGTTGCGCCGGGCCGGTGCACGTCCCACCGACGGCGAGGTCGTCGGTGTGGTGGGGGCTGGAAACACCCGCGTGTTGCCAGACAGTGCGGGCGTGGCGCCGTTCCCGGGCGACCCCGACCTTGCCGCCACAGCGCTCGGTCCGTGCAATGAATGAAAGGGTGCATGCCATCGTCAGCGCATCAGATTGAACGTCCGGGCAGTATACGAAAGGGCAAGCAGCTCCTAATTCAGTAGCATTGTCGATGGAGCTGCCTTGGGCCTATCGGTCAGCACGCCGTCTGCGCCAGGCGAGGCCCGACAGCAAAAGCGACATGGCGACCACACCGTAGGGCGACAGTGCGGGGATTCCGACGGGCTCGGCAGCTGCCAATACCAGGTTCAGGTTGGCCGTCGCCGCCGCGTAGGCCCCGTTGCCCGCCTGTGTCGCGATGATCCCGCAGGTGCCCGCACCGACCATGGTGACCGTGGTGCCCGCGACCGTACAGATGGCTGGCGTGGTGCTGGTGTAGGTGACCGGCAGGCCTGAGCTGCTGGTGGCTGCAGGAAGTACGAAGCTCGTGCCTGCCCGAAAGGCTGGCACCGTCGGCAAGGGCCCGACGCTGATCGTTTGCACGAGCAGAAAAGTGGCCGTGACGCTGCAATCTGCCGTGACGTTCGCCGTGGTGTAGACCGTTCCCGCCAGAGTGCCGCCGCACCCGGTGGCGCTCGCGACATAACCGGAATCCGCCGTCACCGTGACCGTGGCCGGGCGCCCCGGCAGCGCGCTCTGGCTGGCGGGGTTCACGCTGCCGTGGCTGCCCGCCGTTGCGGTCACGACGGGGTTGGCCAGCAGGTTGGCCGTGAATCGGGCCACGAAGGCGTCTCGGGCGCCGCCGCCGAAGACTGGCTGGGCGCCGCCCGTGGTGCCCGTCAGGTTGTTCGATGCCGTGGTTCCCGCAATGACGTAGTTGCCACCGCCATCGATCAGGATAGCGGGGATGTCCTCCCGGCCGCTGCCGCCGAAATAGGTGGCCTGGGTCAACACCGTGAGGTCGTTGTTGAATTTGGCAATGAGCCCGTCGCTGGAGCCCCGGTACACGGACTGGTATGCACCGGCGGTTCCCGGCAGATTGGTCGATTCACCGGTTCCGGCGACGATGACATTGCCGGCCGCGTCGATCACCATGGTGGAGGCCAGGTCGAAGCCGTTGCCGCCGTAGTACGTGACCTTTTGCACCGCGGTCAGGTCAGGGCTCAGCCGGGCGACGAAGACGTCCACGCTGCCGCCAAGGGCGCTTTGAGCCGCTCCGGCCGCTGGCAGGTTGGGGCTTGCGGTGTAACCCGCGATGAATACGTGGCCGGCGCTGTCGACGGCCATGGTGGCCGTGTTCTCGTCCATGGTGCCGCCGAAGTAGGTGGCCTGTTCCAGCGCGGTCAGATCGGCGCTGAAACGGGCGACGTAGCCGTCGTAGCGACCGCCGTGCGCAGGCTGGGCACCGCCTGCGGTCATGGGGAGATCGGTAGACCAGTGGGTGCCTGTGATCAGCACCTTGCCGCTGCCGTCGATCGCAATGACCGATGCGAAATCGAGTCCGCTGCCGCCGTAGTAGGTGGACTGCAGGAGCGTCTTCAGGTCGGGCGCAACGCGGGAAACGAAGGCATCGCGGGCGCCGGCGTGGTTCGGCCGTCCGCCGCCGGCCCTGCCCGGAAAATCACCCGACTGCGTGGTACCCGCCACCAGGAGGTTGCCGCCTGCGTCGAACACGATGGATACGATGCCGCCGTCCGACTCGTCCCCGCCGCCGCCCAGGTAGGTGGCCTGTTGCAGCGTGGCCATGTCGCCGCTCAGCTTGGCGAGGAATGCATCCATGCCCCCTGCCTTCGCAGGCTGCAATCCGCCAGCGGTACCCGGAAAGTTGGTCGATGAGGTGTTGCCCCCCACATAGATGTTGCCCGCCGCGTCCAGGCGCATGCTGCGGATCTGGTCATCGCCGCTGCCGCCCAGGTAGGTGGTCTGCAGCAAGGTCGTGAGGTCGCTGCTGAACTTGCTGACATAGCCGTCCGTGCTTCCGACCAAGGCGGGTTGCATCCCACCGGTCGTGCCGGGAAAAGGGGTACTTCCTGTGAAGCCGCCGACCAGAATATTGCCGGCCGCGTCTCGCGCGATGGTGAGCGCCTCGTCGGCGGCACCGCCGCCCAGGTAAGTGGCCTGCAGCAGCGGGTCGATCACGAGGGCGCGAGAGCGGTCATAGTCGCCCACCTGGAAGCGGTAGCCCGTGCGGTCGGCCAGCAACGCATAGTGCACTGGCACCTCGACGCGTCGACCGGTGGTGTCGAGCTGGAAGGCGATCGGTGCGGTGAACGCCACCTCGCCATGGCCCGTGGCGGCCATGAGCGCACCATCGGGCGCCAGGCGCAAGCCCGCTGTTGTTCCCTCGATGGACAGGCTGATGCTGCCCGGATCGGCACCGGGGGCGACCGTGAAGAGTTTCTCCACATTGCTGCCGCGCGCGGCCAGAGAGACGCTGATGCCCGGCCAGGCGTCGCCCAGGGCGATGCTGGAGAAGGTCGCGATGTCCGTCGGCCAGTGCGCGGGGTTGGAGCCCTGAAAGCGGTTGACCCGCACCGGGCTGGGATTCAGGCCCGAAGGTGCCAGCGCTGGCGTGCCGTCCAGCTTTTCCACCAAGGCCCAGCCGGGCCCACGCTGCGCTGGCGCGGCAGCGCCGTGGCTGGCCGCGGACCGGGGCATTGGCTCAATGGCCCGGCCGGCCAGAGCGTGGACGATGGTGCCGTCCTTGGTGATGTAGAGAGCACCGGCAAATGTTCGTGCACCGAAGGCCACCTCGGGTGCAAACTGGCCCTGGTTGGCCTCGAAGGGAACGGCGATGCTGTGGTCTGCATGGTGCCGTACCTGCGAGGGCGTGGGCTGCGTCGGGCTGGCCGTGGCCGGAGGGCTTGCGGCCCAGGCGTGGAGCCCACTGGCAGCCAAGAGGCCCGTCAACGCTGCAACTACCCCCCATGTTTTTCGATGTGCGCGTTGGGGGGAGTTCAATAGATGCATTCAGTGAGGGCGCTTTCACGCAGTGTGTGAGCAAGTGTAGGCGCCTTCCCCCACGCCCCACCGCAAACTCACTGGAAAGCCACCTCGGCGAAGCTGCGCAGCTTGCGGCTGTGCAGGCGGTCCACCCCGCCGTTGCGCAGGATCTCGATGGCCCGCATGCCGATGCGCAAGTGCTGGTCCACCCGCTCGCGGTAGAAGTGGTTGGCCATGCCGGGCAGCTTGATCTCGCCGTGCAGGGGCTTGTCGCTCACGCACAGCAGCGTGCCGTAGGGCACCCGAAAGCGGAAGCCGTTGGCCGCGATGGTGGCGCTTTCCATGTCCAGCGCCACGGCGCGGCTTTGGCTGAAGCGGCGCTGGGGCATGTTGTCGGGCAGCAGCTCCCAGTTGCGGTTGTCGGTGCTGGCCACGGTGCCTGTGCGCATGATGCGCTTGAGCTGGTCTTCGGGCACCTGGGCCACGTCGGCCACGGCTTGCTGCAGCGCCATCTGGATCTCGGCCAGCGCCGGGATGGGCACCCACAGCGGCAGTTCCTCGTCCAGCACGTGGTCCTCGCGCACATAGGCGTGGGCCAGCACGTAGTCCCCCAGCTGCTGGCTGTTGCGCAGGCCGGCGCAGTGGCCCAGCATCATCCAGGCGTGCGGGCGCAGCACGGCGATGTGGTCGGTGATGGTCTTGGCATTGGCCGGGCCCACGCCGATGTTGACCATGCTGATGCCGCTCGCGTCCTTGCGCACCAGGTGGTAGCCGGGCATCTGCGGCAGGCGCGGCGGGGCGTTGCCCAGCTCGTCGCCGGGCTGCGCGGGCAGGCCGGTGCGGCGGGTGACCACGTTGCCGGGCTCGATGAAGGCCACGTACTCGCTGTCGGGCTTGGCCATTTCCGAGTGGCCCAGGCGCACGAACTCGTCGATGTAGAACTGGTAGTTGGTGAACAGCACGAAGTTCTGGAACCACTCGGGCGCCGTGCCGGTGTAGTGGCGCAGGCGGTGCAGCGAATAGTCCACGCGCGGCGCGGTGAACAGCGACAGCGGCTGCGCCTCGCCCGGGCGCGCCTGCCAGGTGCCGTTGGCGATGCCGTCGTCCATGGCGGCCAGGTCGGGCAGGTCGAACACGTCGCGCATCAGCATGCGGCGCTCGGCCGTGAGCGTGCCTTCGATGTGGTCGTGCTCGGCGAACGAGAAGTGGATGGGGATGGGGTGGGCGCTGGTGCCCACCTCCAGCTCGACGTTGTGGCTGGCCCGCAGCAGGCGGAACTGCTCGGCGTAGTACCGGGCGAACAGGTCGGGCCGGGTCAGCGTGGTCTCATACCGCCCCGGGCCCTCGACGAAGCCGTAGGCGAGCTTGGAATCCGCCCGCGCCACGGTGGTGGTGTGCACCCGCACGAAGGGGTAGAAGGCCCGCACCGCACTGGTGGGTGTCTCGCCCGCCACGAAGCGCTGCATGGCCTCGCGCAGGTGGCCGATCTGCTGTTGATAGATGCGCTGCACCTGGGCCAGCGCTTCGGCCGGATCGGTGTGGCGGGTGGGGGCGTGGAATTCGGGGATGAGGGGCATGCTCTATTTTCGCTTGCCCGCGGTCCCGCAGGAGCGCGGGCGGTTTTTCAGGGGGAAGAAGCCGCCGCGGCGGTGATGCCGTTCAGCGGCCCTGGGGCCTGCCATCGAGCCACTGCACGGCGGCGTCCAGCACGGGGTCGCCGCCTGTCATGGTGCGCTGGACGAACCCGGCATCCACGGGTACCCGCAGGTTGGGCTCGACGCCCTTGGCGAACACATAGTGCTCGCCGTTGGCGCCGATTTCGGCCACGGTGGGGGCGTGCACGACGATGTCGCCGGGCAGCAGGACGCGGGTGGTCATGCCGACCGCCCCGGGCGTCGCTTCCGTGGCCACCACATGCGCGCGGCCGGCCTTTTGCAGCCAGACCGAGAACATTTCGCAGGGGCCCGTGCAGTCCGGGCCTGTCAGCAGCACCAGCGGCGCGCTGTAGTAGCCCGCGCCCTGGGTGAACAGCGGCAGCTGCGGTGGCAGGCCCAGGCTGCCCCGGGTGCGCCACACCTTGGCGGTCGCGTCCACCTGCCGCTGCGCATAGCCCTGCAGCCTGAGCGGGCGGTCGTACGAGAAGAACGACGCGGCATAGTGGGGAACCAGCTGGTACGCGCCGTGGTTGGCGCCCCGCAAGTCCAGGATGAGGCCGGGCAGCCGCGCCTGGTTCACCGTGGCCAGGCTGCGCTCCCACACGTCCAGGTTGCCGCCGCCGTCGGCGAAAGAGCTGAGCGCGATGTACCCATACTGGCGGCCCGACTGGCTGCGCAGCTGAAATCCCGAGAGCGACTCATTGTTGGGCGGCGTGCCCGCCGACTGTGGCCGCTCGGCCATGCGTTGCCGCAGATCGATGGTCTGGTCCTTGCCGTCCTGCCGCACCTTGAGGACCATGGCTTCGCGCTCGTAGGCCATGAGCTTGAGGGCGTCGTGGCGCCGGCCGGCCTCGGTGGCCCGGTTGGAGTAGCGCGACGCACGGCCTACGTAGCGCGCGATGCTCTCGCCGTTGACTTCCACGATCTCCGCACCCGGGCGCAGCCCGGCCAGCTCTGCCGCAGAACGCGGCGCGACGCTGCCGACCATGGCCCGCCCGTCGGGCAGCCACCAGACGCCCGGCAGCGGCAGCGGGGTGATGCCGCGTGGCTGCCATTGCCCGGCCAGGCCCGTATCGAGCCCGGCGGCAAGTCCCGGCGACCCGCCCGCCCCGCGCACATCGACCCGGAACAGGCCGTCCTGCAGGCGGGCCCCGATGTCGGCGTAGATCTGGCCCATCGCCAGGCGATCCTTCTGGTCACCCGCCTGGCGGACCTTGTCCGCCAGCTCACCGTGCAGGCGCCCCCAGTCCATGGGCTGTGCGCCGCGGAAAGGGTAGCGCTCCTGCATCACGCTGGTGAAGGCCTTGAAAGCGTCGCCGGGGGCCAGCCGGGACAGGTCGATGTCGGTGGTGGACTGCACGCCGTACTGGGACAGCGCGATCTCGCGGCTGCGGTCGAAGCTGAAGCCACGGCTGTCCAGCGTCACCACGGTGTAGCCGCGTGGCAGCCGCACCATGGGGTCGTCCGCGGTAAAGAGCCTGCCGTCCGCACCGAACCCGGCGGGGAACGCCGCGCCGGCTTCGCTGGCCCACACCAGCAGCTTGCCGCCCACGGGCTCCATGGCCAGGTCCGGCTGCAGCGGCCATTCCATCTGCACCGAGCTGGTGGTGAGCATGGCGTGCTGCTCGATCGCATCCAGCGCCCTGCGGCCGGCGCGGCGCGGCAGGTGGGTGTGCACGGACAGCGCGAAGATCTTCACGCCCGGGCCCGACGCGCGCGCACGGCCCGAGCCCAGGTCGAACAGCGTGCCCGGGGGCGACGACGGAAGGTCGATGGACACGGCGGAGCTGTCCGCGCGGGGCGTGGCCAGCAACTGGTCTTGCGCAGGCGTCACGTGCGCGGCCTGCCGCTGTATGAAGTAGGCGCCCTGGTCCAGCAAGGCCACGAGGGTGTTGCCAGCGGCCATGGGGTCGCCGGCGCCGCGCTCCAGCGCCGCGATGAGCCGCAGGGGGCCGCCCTCGTCGCGGGCCATCACCGCAGGCCCGGTGGGGGCCTGGAACGGCGTGCCGTTGCGGTTGTTCCAGGCCTGGCGGCCGGCGTCCATGACCTGGCCGCCGGTGGACATCACCTGCTGGCCGGTGGACACCGCGCTTTCTCCACGGCTCATCACCTCGCCCGCGCGGCCGATGTTGCCGAGCATCCCGGCCTGTGCCAGCGCCCACACGGGCGCGAGCGCCAGAGCCGCCACCAGGGCGGCCTGCGCGCCGCGGGTTCTTCGACCGCTCGCGCGGCGCGCCCCGCTGTGCTGCGGTGCAGGGCCGGGCAGGGCGCGCGCGGCGCGGGGAGGGGAGGGAGCGCGGAGCAGGCGGACGATGGGCATGGTGGCTTGGGCGTCGAAGGGGAGGGCGTTCGGACTCAGGCGTAGCGGATGACGAAGTCGTTGTCGGCCGCGCTCACGTCGATGCTGGCGATGGAGTGGGCATCCACCGACGCCTGCAGGAACTCCATGGCCAGGCGGGGCAGCAGGTTCTGCGTCAGGATCGCGTCGATCATGCGGGCGCCGGATTCGACCTCGCTGCAGCGCTCGCGGATCAGTTGCACCGCGCTGTCGTCGAAGTGGAACTGCGCGCCGTGGTTGGCCTCGATGCGGTTCTGGATGCGGCGCAGCTGCAGGCGGATGATCTGCTCGAGCATCGCATCGGAGATCGGGTAGTAGGGCACCACCGTCAGGCGGCCCAGCAGCGCGGCCGGGAACTTGTCGAGCAGCGGCTGGCGCACGGCCTTGGTCAGCGCCTCCGGGCCGGGGATCAGGTCCGGGTCGTTGCACATGCCCGCGATGAGCTCGGAGCCCACGTTGGAGGTCAGGATGATCACGGTGTTCTTGAAGTCGATGTAGCGGCCTTCGCCGTCTTCCATCCAGCCCTTGTCGAACACCTGGAAGAACATTTCGTGCACGTCGGAGTGGGCCTTCTCGATCTCGTCGAGCAGCACCACGCTGTAGGGCCTGCGGCGCACGGCCTCGGTCAGCACGCCGCCCTCGCCGTAGCCCACGTAGCCGGGCGGCGCGCCCTTGAGCGTGGACACGGTGTGCGCTTCCTGGAACTCGCTCATGTTGATGGTGATGAGGTTCTGCTCACCGCCGTACAGCGCCTCGGCCAGGGACAGCGCGGTTTCGGTCTTGCCCACGCCCGAAGGGCCTGCCAGCAGGAACACGCCGATGGGCTTTCCGGGGTTGTCCAGTTGCGCGCGCGCGGTCTGGATGCGGCGGGTGATGGCCTCCAGCCCGTGGCGCTGGCCGATCACGCGTTTTTCCAGCGTCTCGGTCAGGGTCAGGACCGACTGCACTTCGTCGCGCACCATGCGGCCCACCGGGATGCCGGTCCACTCGGCCACGACCTCCGCGACCACGCCCGCGTCGACCACGGGGTGCAGCAGCGGGTCGTCGCCTTGCAGGGCCAGCAGTTCCTTGCGCAGCGCTTCGAGCTCCGCCGCGGTGACCGCGGGCTGGGCCGGGGCCGCCGCCGGGGAGGGCGCTGCCGCTGCTGCCGCGCCGGCTTCGGTGCCATTGCCGGTGCCAGTACCGTTGGGGGCCGCGTCGGTGGACGCTGCCTGGGCGGCGGCTTCTTTTGGCGCGCGGGCGGTGCGTGCGGCCATCAGCGCGTTCTCTGCGTCGACGATGCGCTGGGCCAGTTCGCTTTCGCGGGACAGCCGCTCGGCCAGGGTGTCGTGTTCCTGCTGCAGGCGCTCGAGCGAGGCCGCCAGTTCATCGAGGCGGCCGGCATCGGTGACGCCGAGGGACGCCTCGCGCTCGACCACGTCGAGCTCCACCCGGATCGCCTCTTGCTGCCGGGTCACGGATTCCAGG
This sequence comes from Acidovorax sp. Leaf191, assembly GCF_001424425.1. GTDB lineage: Bacteria > Pseudomonadota > Gammaproteobacteria > Burkholderiales > Burkholderiaceae_C > Acidovorax. Next base: position 25,199 of record NZ_LMPT01000005.1, on the reverse strand, counting down.
CGCGCTGGCGTGGAGGTCAGGGCCATCGCGACGCGCGAGCATGCGGTGTCCATCAGGCTCACGGCCTTGTCGGGCAGCTGGCGCGACGGAATGTAGCGGTGCGAAAGGCTCACCGCCGCCACCACGGCCTCGTCGGCGATCCGCACCTTGTGGTGCGCTTCGAGTTTGGCGGCCACGCCGCGCAGCATGTGCACGGCCTTGGGTTCGTCGGGCTCGTGGATGTGCACCAGCTGGAACCGGCGTGTGAGGGCCGGGTCTTTTTCGATGTACTTCTTGTATTCGGCCCAGGTGGTCGCACCGATGGTGCGCAGCACGCCGCGCGCCAGCGCCGGCTTGAGCAGGTTGGCCGCGTCCCCGGTGCCTGCCTGGCCGCCGGCGCCGATCAGCGTGTGGACTTCGTCGATGAACAACACGATGGGCGTCGTGCTGGCCTGCACTTCGTCCAGCAGCGAGCGCAGGCGGTTCTCGAACTCGCCCTTCATGCTGGCGCCGGCCTGCAGCAGCCCGACGTCCATCACGCGCAGTTGCACGCCGCGCAGCGGCGGCGGAACGTCGTCCGATGCGATGCGCAGCGCCAGGCCTTCGACCACCGCCGTTTTGCCGACGCCGGCCTCGCCCACGAGGATGGGGTTGTTCTGCCGCCTGCGCATGAGGATGTCGATCATCTGGCGCACTTCCTCGTCGCGCCCGGTGACCGGGTCGAGCTCGCCATTGCGGGCGCGCTCGGTCAGATCGACGGTGTAGCGCTGCAGGGCTTCCTGCTTGCCAGCGCCCAGCGGCGATGTCGCGCCGCTCGCCTCGCCGGGCGTGCCTTGCAGGCCGGAGCCATCGGCCGCCTGGAGCTTGGCCTCTGGCGACAGGGGCAAGACCTTGGGGAATGCGTCGCTCAGGCCGGGCTCGCTGATTTTCTCGAATTCCTTTGAAATGGACCGCAGCTCATTGGCGAGGGTGCGGGTGCGCAGCATGCCGGAGAGCCAGTAGGCGCTGCGGATCTGCGACTCGTTGAACATCAGCGTGGCATACACCCAGCCGCGCTCGATCGACATCTCGATCTGGTCGGAGAAGTCGGAGATCGCCGTGGCACCGCGGGGCAGCCGGTCGAGGCTGCGCAGCACGTCCGCGGCAAGCTGCTCTGCATCCACCTCGAAGTGGCGGAACACCCTGAGCAGGTCGGAGTCGTTTTCCTGCAGCAACTGGTGCAGCCAGTGCACCAGTTCCACGTACGGGTTGCCCCGCAGCTTGCAGAACACCGTGGCGCCCTCCAGCGACTTGAAGAGCAAAGGGTTGAGTTTTCCGAACAGGGCAAGGCGGCTGATCTCTGACATGGGCGTGAAGGCGGTGTGTTGAAGAGAAAGTACGGTTGAAGCTGGAAGGCTGGACGAGGAGGTGCCCGGCTATGCGGGCCGCGGCGTGGCGGCCTGGGCCCTGACCGGGCGGCCGCGCGACTGCAGCCAGCTTTCCGGGTCGATGCGGAAGTCGTCCGCGTCGCGGGGCGCGGGGCCGTCCAGCATCCAGCTGGTCCAGCCCAGGCGGGTTGCGCCGCCCAGGCGCGTGCCGGGGACTTCCTCGCGCTGCAGCACCAGCTCGAAGTCCCAGGCGTACTCGATGCCCAGGTAGCTGCGCACCCAGTCCACGAGGGCGTTGAAATCGGGTTGGCCGGGCAGGAAGCGTTCGTACTGCGCGAGTGTCATGGGACCGATGCGCAGGCGGAACTTGCTCTGCGCGTCCGGCACCCGCGATCCCACCACGGTGTCGACGCCGAGCTGCGAGTTGCACGGATGCCGCGACAGGCGGGTCTGCTGGGATGGCTCGAGTTCCAGGAAGTGCAGGCAATACTCCTGCAGGACCACCGGCACCCCGAAGTAGCTCCCGATGGCGCGCTGCAGTCCCTCGGGGTTGCGCGTGGTGCGCGTGAGGTGCCCGGCCATGTGCAGCTTGGCATGGTCCTCGACGGCATCGCGCTGGCGTGCCGTCGGTTCGCCGATGCCGACGATGCTGGCCAGATGGCGCCCGAACATGCCGTCGCCTGGGCGGTCCAGCGACACGGTGGGCTGCGCGTCGGCCCAGGCCCGGAAGAACAGCAGCAGCAGCCGGTGGTGAAAGATGTCGGAAAACCGCGCGAGCGTCGGGTCGTCGAACTGGCGCTGCCGTTCGCGGACGTATTCCGTCAGGTGGGTCGGCATGGGACCGTTGGGTCCGTACAGGCCGAAGTTCCAGACGGTCAGTCGCTCCGGCTGGCCCGCCACCGGCGGCAGCAGCTCGGCGATGGTGGCCGGCGCGAAGGCGAGCGAGGGGTCCTGCCCCAGGCGGATGGGCTCGGCCTGCGGGCGCGCGGCGCGGCCCAGGGGCGGCAGGTCGGGGTTGCGGGCCTGCAGCCACCGCAGCGTGAAGAACAGGTCGAAGGCATGGGGGTCGCGGCGCAGCCGCTGCCACAGGTCTGCCGTTTCGCTGTGCCGCCGCGCGGCGCGGGGCTGGGGGGACGTGGCGGCGCCGCTCATGTGTTGGGCCTCTGTCCGGGGCGGACTTCCCACTTGGCCACCGGCCCGCGCTGCCGTGAATGCAAGGACAGTTCGGTGAAGCTGTTGACGCCCACGTGGCGGGCGAAGAAGCGCTCGAGCACGCACGCCAGGGGCCAGGCGCTCACGCCGGCGAACGAGGACTCATCCACCGTCAGCGTCACGCCCACCCCGCGGCCGTAGACGAGCTGCCGGTGCTGTGCGAGGCGCCGGGTGATGGGCCGGATGCTGACCTCCTTGAGCCCCGCGACCTGGCCCGCCAGCGCGTGGTTGCCCAGCGCGAGGTAGAGGTTCATCAGCTCGCGCAACGTGGCGGCGCCTTCCTGGTCGGACAGGTCGGTCATGGCCAGGTAGTTCAGCGACAGGTGGGAGATCAATCGCCAGGTGATCTCGTTCTCCGCCACGCTGCCCATCGGGCGCGAGGGCCCGGCGATGGTGCGGATGGCTCCGATGGGCGCGGAGTCGAGCGTGATGAAGTCCCCCTCGGGCTGGTTGGTGGGCATCAGCAGGGGCAGGTCGCGGTTGGTGCAGAGCGTGCGCACGGACAGCTGCTTGAGGTCGTCCGAGAACGGCGCGGCGCGCTGGTCCACCAGGGACAGGAACACTTCGCTGCCCAGGTACTGGGTGCGCGGGCCAAAGCGCACCGCGTGCTCCGAGAACAGGCGGGGCTCGCGCCGCATGGCGAAGTACGCCTGGTCGTCCGAGCGGATGCCGTGCACCGATGCGTACAGCGGAACGAAATCGCGGTCGTTCACCTGGCCTTCCTGGTGGCCGGTCACGCTGAGCACGCTGTAGACCTCGAAATCGCGCGGACGGGTGCGCTCCATCACCACGTGGTATTCGTTCATGTCCGCGGACACGTGGATCCGGTCTGCCATGCGCTCGAACAGGTTGATGGCGGGCGTGCAATGCAGCAGGAAGTTCTGCCGATCCACCACGGGCTCCAGCTCCGGGCTGGCCTTGCGCAGCAGCAGCGTCATGGCCAGGCGCCTTGCCGGAACCTGCCGCAGAGAGGCGGACAGGCCCTGGATCGAGAAGAACCGGAAGCGCGGCGGAAACGCGAAATACTCGTGCAGCAGCCGGTGCCCCTGGAACGCCCTGTGCGAGTAGGGCAGCAGCGCCTGGCGCTGTTCGTAGCCCTCGGCCTGCAGCGCCTGCGCCGGCAGGTATCCGTACACGCGGGTGGGGTCCTGCACATCGTGCAGCACGATGCCAAGGAGCGACTCGTGCAGCACCTCCTGCAGGTGCGAGGCCACGGCGTCCGTCGCGTGGATGTAGAAGTCCAGCCGGTCCATCGGCAGGTGCGCGAAGTCGGTGGCGCCCTGGGTCTCGAGTTCGAGGCGCAGATGCCCTGCGGGCTCATGCGGCAGTCCGAAGCGTGCCAGCGGCAGGTCCAGCGGCGGCCCGCCCAGTGCGGCCCGCGCGAGCGACACCGGCCACAGCGTGACGTCGTGCCCGGTGCGGAAGTCGCACGGCGTCTGATCGTCCGTGGTCTTGCGGGACCGCAGCATGCTGCCTGCCGGCAGGCAGTAGCCGTCCGCGACGTTGCCCTCGGTGTCGCTGGGCGACATCTGGACGACGACCATCGCAGGGGTGGGTGCCAGGTAGTGCGGGCACACCATCTCGAGGATGCGCTGCGACAGCCGCGGAAACTCCGCGTCCATCTTCATCTGTACCCGTGCCGTCAGGAAGCTGAAGCCCTCCAGCAGGCGCTCGACATACGGGTCGGCAACGTCCAGGTCGCGCAGGGCCAGGCGGCTGGCCACCTTGGGAAACGCCGCGGCAAACTCGGCCCCGAGCTCACGCAGGTAGGCCAGTTCGCGGTTGTAGTACTCCACCAGGCGCGGATTCATCGGTGCTCTCTCACGGTCAGCTTCTCAGGTCCGAGACCACGACCTGCCCGGTTTCCAGGTCCAGGCTGGTCTTGAGCAACAGCTCCAGCGGGTAGGGCATCGACCAGAACTGGCAACGGATCTCGAACTGCAATGTGTTGTGATGGTTCAATGAGTCGAACGATGGGAGCAGCGTCACCGTCAACGAATCCGGCAGGACGCGGGGCTCGAACGCAAGGATGGCGCGGCTCACGCTGGCTTCGACATCCTTCCAGTCCAGATCGGACAGGAGCTTGCCCGCCAGTGGCGCCATGCCGTAGTTCAGCGTGGACCGCTCCGCATGCGGCAGGCCGTCGAAGTCGATGTGCCCCGATGCATTGCTCGCGTTCAGCAGCCACCCGAGATCGCGCAACAGCGCGGTCCGCAGGCGTGACTCGGTGACGTACACCGCTTCGGCCTGCTCCGTTCTCTTGGTGGGTTCGTGGTCGGTCAGCCGGTCCAGCAGCGCCGGCTGCAAGCGGTCCTTCTCGGTCCCGAACCCGCTCAGTCGCCTGCTGGGCAGCATGGTGGGTCCGCGTCAGGCGTTGAAGGCGATGGTGCGCACGTCCAGCAGTGCATGGTCGCCCTGGTCGGAGATCAGCACCCGCTGCCCCCGGCCTGCGACATGCTCGCCGCCGATGTCCGCCCATTCGGTGCGCCGCGCCAGGCGCAGGCTGTCGTCGTCGCCGGCCTGGGTGGGATAGCGCGCAGGGACCAGCCCCTGCAGCGTGCTCTCGTTGACCAGCGTGATTTCGGCGGGTTGCCAGACCAGGTCGCGCAGATCCTGGGGCTTTTCGAATGCCAGGCTGCGCACTGCGGAGTAAGGCACCCAGTAGTAGCAGCCGTTGGCGTGAAGCTCCAGCACCGGCCCGAGCCGCGAGTCGGAGTCGCACAGCCATTCGAACGGCTCGCCATTGATCTCGCCGGGGCAGGCAGGGGCCATGTCCAGGGCCTGGGTGCGCAGGTTCAACGCAGCGTCCTGGGACCCTTCCGACTGGGCTTTCAACGCGTCCACCATGTAGCTCATCCAGGCCGGTGGCTCGCCCAGGATGTAGGGCGTGCGGCGCCCTGCAAACACTTCGGCGCGCAGGAGCTCGCACCGCATGGCTTCCCGGTAGGCATGGGCCATGGGAATGGCCTTGGGATCCAGCTGTCCGCACACCTGCAGCTGTGCCAGCGCCTTGTCCCAATCGCCAAGGACTGCCAGCAGCTGGAAGTAGAACGTGCGCAGGGATGCCTTGGCAGGCTCCGCGCGGATCGCATCCTTGACGCTGCTCAGTTGAAGGTCGAGGGGGCTTTGGGAGTCAAAAAGGGCGGCAGTCACGTTGAAAGCTCATGGAGGTCTGTGGCGCCGAGGCGTCCACGGTGGTTGTACGAACTGTCGGGTCCGGGCAAGCCCCGGCAGAACCGGCGGTGTCCAGCGCGCTTGCCTTCGGTTGCAACCCTGCTCCCTGGCCGGTGCTTGTGCGGCACCCGATGTCCGTGCGTTGCAGGCGATGTCCAGGGCCTCTGCGTTGTCTGCGCTGGCCCTGGTCCAGCACCTGTGCGCAATGCCCGGGCGTCGCAGTCCATGCCGGACGCCGGGAGGCTACGCAGGCTGCCTTTCGGTGCCACAGCACCCAGGACAGCGCGCGTTGCGCCGGTCGTTGCAAGGCTGCAAGGCAGCCCCGCACCGACCGCAGGCACACAGGGGGATCAGTTGCCCGCTTCCTTGACGGATGGCAGCTTGGACACGAGGCGCAAGGAGACGGTCAGGCCTTCGAGCTGGTAGTGCGGGCGCAGGAAGAACTTGGAGGTGTAGTACCCCGGGTTGCCTTCCACCTCGTTCACTTCGACTTCGGCAGCGGCCAGGGGCTTGCGTGCCTTGGTTTCCTGCGACGAGTTCGATGGGTCTCCATCGACGTAGTTCATGATCCAGTCGTTCAGCCAGCGCTCCATGTCGCTGCGCTCCTTGAACGAGCCGATCTTGTCGCGCACGATGCACTTGAGGTAGTGGGCGAAACGGCAGCAGGCGAACATGTAGGGCAGGCGCGCCGACAGGTTGGCATTGGCCGTGGCGTCTGCATCGTAGTACTCGGCAGGCTTGTTGAGCGACTGGGCGCCTATGAAGGCGGCCACGTCCGAGTTCTTGCGGTGCACCAGCGGCATGAAGCCGTTCTTGGCCAGCTCTGCCTCGCGGCGGTCGCTGATGGCGATTTCGGTGGGGCACTTCATGTCCACGCCGCCGTCGTCGGTCGGGAAGGTGTGCGCGGGCAGGTTTTCCACCGCGCCGCCGGACTCGACACCGCGGATGGACGTGCACCAGCCGTAGTACTTGAACGAGCGGTTGATGTTCACCGCCATGGCGTAAGCCGAGTTGGCCCAGCAGTACTTGCTGTGGTTGCCGCTGGCGGTTTCTTCTTCGAAGTCGAACTCGTCCACCGGGTTGGTCTTGGCACCGTAGGGCAGGCGCGCCAGGAAGCGTGGCATGGCCAGACCGATGTACTTGGAGTCGTCCGACTCGCGCAGGCTGCGCCAGGCGGCGTACTCGGTGTTGGTGAAGATCTTGGTCAGGTCGCGGGGATTGGCCAGTTCTTGCCACGAATCCATCTGCATCAGCGCGGGGGACGCGCCGGAAATGAACGGGCAGTGGGCCGCCGCAGCCACCTTGGCCATTTCACCCAGCAGTTCCACGTCGGGCGGGCTGTGGTCGAAGTGGTAGTCGCCCACCAGGCAGCCGAAAGGCTCGCCGCCGAACTGGCCGTACTCTTCTTCGTAGACCTTCTTGAAGATGGGGCTCTGGTCCCAGCCGACGCCCTTGTAGCGGCGCATGTTGCGGTGCAGTTCCTTCTTGGAGATGTTCATGACGCGAATCTTGAGCATCTCGTCCACTTCGGTGTTGGTCACCAGATGCTGCAGGCCGCGCCAGGCGCCTTCCAGCTTCTGGAACTCCGCATGGTGGATGACCAGGTTGACCTGCTCGGACAGCTTGCGGTCGATCTCCGCGATGATGGCCTGCACCGTCTGGTACGCATCGTTGGAGATGGTGGTGACCGAAGCGAGCGCCTGCTGCGCCAGGGTCTGCACGGCGGCTTCCACCGCGTCGCGTGCCTGGTCCGTCTTGGGCTTGAACTCCTTGTTCAGCAATGCCGCGAAGTCGTGGCCTTCCAACGACTGGGCGGTGGATGATTCGGTGGTGGCTGCTACTGCACTCATGGGTAATCTCCGTTCGCTGTGGCGCCTCAGGCGGCGTCGTTTTGAACTGGGCCCTGGGCGGGCTCAGTGGCGGGTTTGGCACTGGCAGCCAGTGACTTGAGCAATGCGGGGTCCTGCAGCACCTTGCGGATGAGTTCTTCGGCGCCTTGCTTGCCATCCATGTAGGAAAGCAGGTTATGCAGCTGGGTGCGTGCTTCCAGCAGGGTGTTGAGCGGGCCGATGTTGCGGGCGACCGCCGCCGGCGAGAAGTCGTCCATGCTCTCAAAGGTCAGGTCCACGCTCAGGTAGCCTTCGCCGGTGAGCGTGTTGGGCACCAGGAACGACGCGCGGGGCTTGATGGACTTCATGCGGGCATCGAAGTTGTCGATGTCGATGTCCAGGAACTTGCGGTCAGCGATCTCGGGCAGGTTCTCCAGCGGCTTGCCGGAGAGGTCGGCCATCACGCCCATCACGAACGGGATATGCACCTTCTTTTCCGAACCGTAGATTTCCACGTCGTACTCGATCTGCACACGCGGCGCGCGGTTTCTGGCGATGAACTTCTGTCCGCTTTTTCCCACTTTGGTGATTGACATGCTTACCTCTCTCAAGTTGGCTGGCCGATAAACCCGTGGCCAGCGCTAGGACGGCCATTTGGTTCAAATGCTTACAAAGTTGTGTGAATTCGCTACGGTTTGTGGTCGCCGCAACGAATCGTTCCTGGGTGCCATGCTCCGACCACCGCGTCCGGAGCATGAACAAGTGACACCTGCTGCGCAGAATCTCTCTTCGGCGGCGGAACAAAGCACGATTCCATGCCTGTTTGGCGCGCCCAAAAGCTATGTCACTTCGGTGCTTCAGTATCCAATCTGCCTATGAAGTGACTGTTACAGTTCGTTCTTCAGGAGGGGTGGTCGGGCTGCACCCCGGTGATCACTTCGATCTGCTGAAGACTCTGGGGGGCGAGCTCGCGCAGGATGTCGATGAAGCTCATGCCCATCAGCTTCGCGGACCGGCGAATGAGGAGGGAGGCCGGATTGGTGGGTTCCGTGGATTCGAGGAACTCGGCGATCTTGACCAGCTGCTTGATGGCGTCGTCCCGGGTCCTGATTTCCAGTCCTGCGGCCGGCGGTTGGATGGTCACCGTCGCCGCATCGGGGGCCTGGCCCGCAGCCGCGGCTTCGGCGACCTTCTCTCCTTTGGGCAGCAGGGCATTGAGCAGCGACACCAGGGACTGGATGTTTCCGAGGTCGGGCTGCTGGTGGTGGGGCAGCTTGTCGGCGCAGATCCGGGTGAGCTTTTCCAGGCCTTCCTTCGCCCGGGGCACTGCCAGCAGCAGCGGGTAGCCTTGCTCCAGTGCACTGCCCATGCCCAGCCGCAGCTGCTCGACGGTGAGCTGGGCGTTCGACTCCGCACGCTGGCCGCGCGCCAGCGCCTCCGCGTCGCGCACCGTGAAACTGCCGAAGTTGGAGGCCAGGAACTCGGTTTGCCTCAGTTCCCGCAGCAAGCCGGTCACATCATTGAGCATGGCGACGGCATTCATCCGCATGAAATAGTCGTCGTCTTCCGGCAGTGGATGGATGAGATCCCAGTAGTTCTCGAGCAGGGCGCTCATGAGGCTCAGCCCGCGTGCCAGCCCCACGAATCCCTCCGTATTGGTCCACGATCTGCACAGCAGGCCGGCGATGCGCATGTCCTTGCTTTGCCGCAGCAGTTGCAGGGCGCTGTTCTCCACCGCCTGCCAGTCAGGGTCCTCCGCCGGGATGATGGTGTCGCCGTACTGCTGTTCGATCTTTCCGCGCGCCAGTTGCTCCAGCGCCAGAAACTCCGCCGCGTAGGTCATTTCAGGGCCGCAGGGAGGGCTGGACGGAGCTTCGCTCAGGAGTTCGTCGATGTCGGTCATGGTGGATTCTTGTGGGAAGGGCGAGCCGCTGATCGGCGGGCGGGTCAGGTTCTGGCGAACAGTTGCGTGAAGAGCCACCGGTCGCAAGCGCCTTCGTGCAGCAGTTCCTGGTAGCCCACGCGGATGGTGGGAGAGACCCACCAGAGACTTTGCTCCCGAAGATTCGCGGCGCGCATTCTCCAGTCTCCCGCAGGGAGCAGAACGTTTTCAGCCTGCTGCTCGTTCGCCACGGATTGGTGGGCGCGAGAGGCTTCGCTCAGGTCCGACAGGATGTCGTGGATGAGCGAGGGTTCGCGTTCCACGGCCGGGCCGGCCTCAAACGGGCTGGGCAGCTGGTTGACGCGCCTGTCCAGTTCGTCGACCGACAGCGTTCGGCGCCGGGCGTCCACAATGGCCGCACGGGCGCCGGCCAGGAAGGCCTTGACCGCTGCATCGTCTGCCAACGCGCAGCCGGCCCGGGGCGCAGTGGCCATCACGGTGAGCGGGTAGTAGCGGCCCACACGGTCCATGCTCGGGGCCAGGGCCCCGATCACCGGCGAGCCCGACGCGGCGACACGGGCGATGAAAAACCACAGGGGCGCATTCACGAAGGTGTCCGGCCAGCCGGTGTCGTCCGTGCGGCGCAGCTCGTCCATGCCCGCGCGAAGCCAGGTGTCCCACTCGGTGGTGAGCGCGTGCGACATGCGGCGGCCCGCGAAGTCGCCGAGGCTCGGCAGCTTTCCGTACCAGGCGACGGACGACTGCGCCTGCATGCCGCGGACCTCCATGCCTACAGGTTGCTCGGACATTCGAACTCTTCCATCGCCTTGAGCCGGAACGGGTTGAAGACGCTGCTGGTCGTGACCTCGAACCGGACCCTGCGACCGTCCACATTGAAGACGGCCGTGAACTTCTCCGGCGCATTGCCCGGAAGGATCTGTGCCCGGTCGAACAGCCTGTGCAGCGCCCAGGGGCCTTCCGTGACCAGCCCCGAGTTTTCGCCGGTAGCGCTGGTGATCTGTAGCCTCACCTGGCCCGTGCCCCGCGTTCCAGGCCAGTTCATCGACTTGGGAATTTGCGGGCCGTGTTGGTAGCGGAGCACATCGCCGTCCACATCCAGCACCATCTGGGAAATGTTCGCGTCCATCTCGATGGGCTTGATGTCCAGGCGGATGCCCGGCGCCTTGCCGCCCGCGCGGAAGTAGACGTCGCGGATCGTCGCAGCCTTCTGGAACGATGCGAGCGATGCGGATCCCCCCACCGGCGTTCCGTCCACCCCTTGCTTGAAGGTCCAGGTGTTGGCTGAAATATCGACCATGGGCTGCAGGTTGCTGCGGAAGAACTCGTCCATCACGCCACCGACTGCGAACAGCTTGGCGAAGTCGTCCGCGGTGACGTCGCGCCCCGCACTGCGGGTGAATGGATACCTGCCGAGGATCGCGCGGCGGCAGAAGTCGCCGATGGTGGCATTCAGGTTGCCGCCGATGGTGCTGCGAACGTCGCGTCCCACCATGGTGGATGTCGCTTCGGCCAGGTCCGTGTACATGAGGTTCAGCGGTGGAGGCAGGCGTTTGGCTTCGGCGCGCACCCGCTCCAGTGTCGAGGACAGCGTCGGCGGAATCGTGCCGCCGGATTTCACCTGCTGCCGCGCGGATGCAATCACGGCCGAGGCTTCGTTCAGCACCTGCAGGCTTTGCGTCAGGGGCGACGGACCCGATCCATTGCTGGTCGCCAGGCGCCGGTATTCGCGGAATCGGAAATCCACGATGTCCGCTTCGAGCGTTCCGCTGGGCGTGAGACCGCCCACGTTGACCTGTTTGCCGGTCAGTCGGCTGAGCTGCCGCTGCTCTTCCCGGATGCGGTTGAGTTTTTCACCCAGCCAGCTGCTGGTGCTGGCACCGCTGTCGGCATCCGCATCAGGGCGACGCGCCAGCGTGGTCTCTTTGGCTACTGCGCGAATGAATTGCTCCAGGCTCGAATTGGCCGAGGAATACAGGCGCGCCTGTTCACCGGCCTGGTCGAGCGAACCGATGCGGGTGGGGCGGACATCGGCCAGGTAGTCCTCCCACAGCTTGGCGTACTCCATGAGGTACAGCCGTTTCACCTCGTTGGCCACCTGTCCTGTCAGCACTTCCTGGGTGGTGCTGCGTTTGCCGTCGGCTTGCCCCAGCACCCAGCCTTCCTCCTTGGACAGGAGGGTGGTCACCTTGGGAAGCTCGTGCAGGAAGACGCCGTGGTATCCGTCGTAGGTGAAGAGCCCGGATATGCCCTGCGTGAGCGGCCTTCCGCTGCGGCGGCTGAACACCTGAGGTGCTTCGGGGCCACTGGCGCGCACGACGCTGAAGTCGGCGGGCAGGTTGTTGCCCGTCGTCAGCAGTTGCTTGAGCCGGCTGTAGGCCCGCTGGGCGGGCGACATCTGCGCCAGGCGCTGCCGGACTTCGGCCACCAGCGCCGTGTCGATCGGGGTGGGCGACAGCACGATGCGTTCGTCCATCAAGCGATCCAGATGGTGCGACAGCCTGTCACCGACACCCGCCTGCACCAGCTGGGGCGTCAGGCTCGCGTCCCATTCGTGGCGGATCCATGCCTTCACGGTGCGCGCGTCGAAGCGGTCGGCGTCGTGGATCATGAGGTAGGCCTTCAGCGCCTCGTAGCTGGCCTCGGGATTGTTGGTCGAGGTCTGCTGCAGCGAACGCCGCAGTTGCCGAACGATTCCAGGCAGCCATGCATCTTCCAGAAGCCGCAGGTAGGTCGTGTCGGCGGCGGTCTCCACCTTGGGTACCTGCAGCAGGCCCCAGCGCCAGCTCACGGGAGGTGAGCCCGTGTACCGCTCGCTGGCGGCCAGCGATTCAGCGTGGTCGAGCAAGGGCAGCAGCGCCACCAGGTTTTCCGGGTCGCCCGTCTTGGCCTCTTCCACGGCCTGGCGCAGGGTGGCGGCGCTCGCCTTGACCTCATCCAGGTAGGCCAGGTTGTTCTGGTTGCTGATGCTCCACGCCAAGGCCGCGCCGCTCAGTGCGAGTGCCAGGCCGATCAAGCCACCAGCCTGCAGCAACCTGAGCTGCCGCTCCTTCTTCGCGTTGCGCCCCGTCAGGCCCGCCTCGTTGAACATCACGCCCTTGAAGAGCGTCTCGATGAAGAAACTCTTGCCTTGCTGGCCCGCGCCGGGCTTGACTTGGCTGGCGATGGAGAAGCGCCGCTTGAGGGCCGACAGCACGCGGTCGAACGGCATGCCTTCCTGGGTGCCGCTGGTGAAGTACACGCCCCGAAACAGCGGCTTTTCCTTGAAGCGGGACGACGAGAACGCCTCCTGCAAGGTCTGGTTCACGACCTCCCGCAGGCCCACGAACTGCTGAGGCAGGGCGTAGATCAGCCCGCGGCGTGCAAGATCCGGCTCTGCCAGCAAACGCTGGGGCAGCAAGCGGTTGATCTGCGCCACCAGCGCATCGAACTCCGCCGTGAACTGCGCGGTCGGATCGGTCGACGGCGCGTTCTCCTGGTACTTCTGCGTGAATCCCCAGACCTGCGAGCGTTCGTCGCGGGTCATCTGGCCGAAGAACTCGTTGAAGCCTGCCAGCAGGTCGGCCTTGGTGATCAGGACGTAGACGGGGAACTTGATGGCGAGTTCGTCGCACAGCTCGCCCAGGCGCGTGCCGATGGTCTTGGCCAGCCGGGCGCGTTCCGCCTCCGTGCTGCTCAACAGCTCCTGCACGCTCAGGGTGACGATCACGCCATTGATGGGCTGCCGCCCCCGGAATCGCTTGAGCAACTGCAGGAAGCCGGACCATGCGGCCCTGTCCTGCACGGCATCGCTCTCTTGCGTGGTGTAGCGGCCCGCGGTGTCGAGCAGCACGGCCTGGTCGGTGAACCACCAGTCGCAGTTGCGCGTGCCGCCGACACCCCGGATGGAGCCTTTGCCGAATTGCTCGGCCAGCGGAAAGTCCAGCCCGGAATTGACCAGCGCGGTGGTCTTGCCCGAACCTGGCGAGCCGATGATCAGGTACCACGGCAGCTGGTACACGTAGCGCTTGGTGAAGCGGCCGAAGAGCCCGCTTTCCGTCGCGCCGAACCGTGTCTTGGACAGGACTTCGACAGCTTCCTTGAACCGCCCCTCCAGCTCGACCACTTCCTCCTGGCCCGGCGTCAGCTGATCGGGGGCATCGCGGCCCGCGGTGAGCCGCGCAAGCTGCCCCATGAGCTTGTCGTTCATCCGCTTGGCGCGCCACCAGTGGAACAGGAGCTTGATGAACCAGATGGCAAACAGCGCGGCGATCAGCGCCCAGCGGACGCTCTCACTCTCCAGCGGTTGATAGGGCTTGATGTAGACAAGGGGACCGATGAACCAGATCACCAGGCTCAGCAGGACCAGGCCGATGAAGGCCAGGGTGTAACGGTTGAACAGCAGGGCTGCCATATTTCTCAGCATGCTCATTTCCTGATGCCTTCGGTGCGGGGGGCATTGCCGCTGAGCTGCAATTCGTTGTCGCGCACCTGGGGCGCTACCAGCAGGACGATTTCCACGCGCCGGTTTCTCGCCTTGCCTTCACTGGTGGTGTTGGGCGCGACCGGGTCCGCTTCTCCGCGGCCCTCTGCGTGCACGCGCTGGCCGTCGCGCACCGTGCGCAGCAGCATGTCGGACACCGACTTGGCGCGGTCCTGGGACAGGTGCCAGTTGGACGGGTAGCGGGCCGTGCGGATGGGCGAGTTGTCGGTGTAGCCATTGACCACCACCTTCCCGGGCACTTCGTTCAGCGCGGTCGCGATGCGCTCGATCACCTGGACGTAGCGGGGCTTGACCACATTGGAGCCGAGGTCGAAAAGCCCGTCGCCCCGAAGAATGATGGTGCTGCGGTCCGCCTGGTCGATCACCTCGACGAGGCCTTCCCGGATTTCGGGTTCGAGGAACTGGCGCAGCCGGGGCTTGTCCACGGTGGCCACCGCCGCGATGGCCTTGGGGAACCGGATGGCGTTGATGGTGGCAAACAGGTCGTCCGACTGTGCGGCAAGCCGGTAGCTGAACCACAGGAAGAGGGCGAAGGCCAGCAGCAGCGCCAGGGCAGTTGCCACCCACAGCGGCACCATCGTCCAGGGGGGCGCCGCTTTGCGCTCTTCGCCTTTCCAGTGGATCGACAGCGCGCCACTGCGGTCGCCGCGCGTGCTTTCGATCAGTGCAAGCAGGCGCGCCTTGAGTGTCTCCAGCTGGCTGCGGCCGTTCTCGATCACCCGGTAGCGGCCTTCAAAGCCGAGCATCAGGCAAAAGTACATCAGCTCGATGAGGTCGATGTGCTGGTGGGGTGTCTGCACCAGCTTGGCCAGCAGCTGGAAGAACTTCTCACCACCCCACGTTTCGTTGTGCAGCGCCACGAGCAGGCTGAACTTGGGCCAGACGCCCGAGCCACCCCAGGGGGTTTGCGCAGCGGCTTCGTCCACCACCGTGCACAGGCAGTACCTGGCGCCGATCACGGTTTCTATCGGAACCCCGGCCACGCCGGCACTGCGCTCGAACTCGCGGATGTTCGTGAGCAGCAGGCGCTGAAAACCTTCAGGGTCTGCGTTGGAGGCCATCGCCCGAATCTGCGGAATCAGATTGAGCAGCACGTTGGCCGAAGCGACCAGCGGGTTGCCACCGCTCACCACATCGGGCAGGCTGGTGCGGGGCGCGGCGTTGGCGGAAGGCGCGGGCATGGACGTGTCCAGCAGGCCTGGATCGACCGGCGCGGTGTGGTCGCTGGCGCTGAAGGCGAAGACGTTGTCCGTCATTTGCATCGTCATGGGTTGTTGTTATCTGCGGATGGCCCAGAACTCCAGCTGGAGCTCCGGGAACTCGCCAGAGACATGCATGGCCAGGCCGCCGGAGCTGTTCAACTGGCGCCATAGGTCGTGGGTGGTGTCGACCTCGAAATACGAATACCCGGCGTGGTAGGGGATCTCGCGCGGTGCGACGGACAGCGACCGCAGGACGACGCCCGGAAGGTGCAGGTTGACGAGGTCCCGGATCTTCTCGACCGGGCCCAGTTTGGTCTGGGTCGGAAAGTGGGTGCGCAGGAATTCCACCGTGGTCTGCGCATGCACAGCGAGCACGAAGTCGCACGTGGTGAGCAGCTCGGTGGACGGGATGAGCGCCACGCGCACGCCGTACTGCCGCTCTTGCAGTTCGATCTGGATCGCGTTTTGTTCCAGCACCGAAGACAAGCCGCGCCGCAGCTCCAGCATCAGCGGTGGAAAGCAGCTGCGCAGGTCGTCGTGGTCGTAGGCCGGCAAGGGCGCGGGCCGCCGTTGCTCGCGGGTGAAGGTGGCCAGTTCTCCCGCCATCTTCAGAAGGTCATCGAAAAGCCGCTCGGGATGGATGGTGCGAACCCGCACCCAGTGCTCCACCGCGGGCTCCCAGCGGTTGATGAACTGCAGCATCAGGAAATCACCGACCTCGCCCACGCCGCCGCGGCCCGGCTGGATCAGCCGCTCTTCGAGCGCAGCGCCCCGTTGGCGCAGCAGTCCATGCAGCTCCCGGCAGAAGGCGAAAAGCGGCGAGGTCTCGGAGTTGTTCACCACCGTGGGGATGAAGGTCTTGTCCAGAAGTGCCGAGCCGTCGGACTTGCGCTCGACCACATGGGCGACGGGCAGGGAGACCCATCCGTCGGACAGGTCCTGCGATGCGCGCAGGCTGAAGCGGGCAATGCCCAGCTGCACTTCGGCGGGTTGCGCGCCCACGTCATTGACGTCGGCGACTTCCAGCACCTGCGCCTGATAGCGCGTCATCCCCAGGTCCCCTTCGCCCAGCGTGACTTCCGCACCGCTGCGGCGGCGCATCGGCAGGGACAGGTGCACCAGGGTGTCCTTGGTGTCCTTGCCCACATCCAGCGGCGCCGGGGCATCGTCCACCTGCGGGATACGGAACGGTGTGCCGTCCGGCAGCACGCCGTGCGCCGATATGACGGCGATCTTTCCCAGTGCCAGCATCTGGGTGTCCAGCGTGAGTTCGGAGAATCCCCAGTAGAACGGCTGTGCGGGGAGTGTGCGCCCCTGCACCAGAAAATCGACGTACCGCTCTTGCTGCTGAAAGTGCTGGGGGCGCAGGAACATGCCCTCGGCCCACACCACCTTGCGTTGCCAAACCATGGTTCTACCTTGAAGTTATTTGATGCTGCACCCGAATGGCTTCCCGCGAAACCGTGACGAGGTAGTGAACGGGCTTGAGCCGCTCTGTTTCTCCCAGGCCCCACCAGCGGCGGCGCATTTCCACCGAGTTCGGTGCATCCACAGAGGCGCGCCACGTGCTGCGCTCCAGGTCTCTGTAGCTGGCAAAGAAGCCGAAGGCGCGCACATCGGGGTTTCCCTTGCGCTCGATGATGCGGCGCTCGCCCGGGGCGATCAGGATCTCCTCGCGCCGCACGAAATCCCCTCCGAGCTGGCTCTCGTCCTTGTCCAGCAGATCGAAGAAGCTGGAGCGCTCGAAGGTCACCGGCGTGCGCAGTTCATAGATGCGCAGCAAGACCGGCTTGGGCATGCCGTCCACATCGGGGTTCAGGCTGCGCTCCGCGATGATTTCGATGATGGCGGGCGGCACTGCGGTGGGCGCTTCCGTCGGGCGATTGAGCGTGTTCACCACACCGCAGCCGGACAGCGAAACCCCCGCAAGCGAGACAAGAGGGGCTGTCTTCAGGATCGTGCGCCGTGAAATGGCGTTCTGGGTCATGCGCATGGCAGCATCCTTCGGGTTCAATTGACGGTGTGGTTGGCAGACACCCAGACGGCAAACGCGCTGAGATTGTCCTGGTGAGGGCGACCCTTGGAGGTCACGGTATCGGCCATGTTCTGCAGCCAGACGTCGGGCCGCTCCGAGCCCTGGAGCGCCTGCTCCATGGCGGATTCGTGGAGGTTCTCCCACAGCCCGTCCGAGCACAGCAGGAAGGCGTCTCCTTCCATCAGCTCCATGGATTCATGGAGCACCGTGGGGGGCACCTGCGACTCGGCACCGACCGCCCCGGCCAGGACGCTGCGATTGGGCAGTGAGCGAGGGTCTCCGTTGGCGTACATGCCGGCGTGCAGCAGTTGCTGCACCACGCTGTGGTCTTCGGTCATGCGGTGGACCTTGCCGCCGCGAAACCAATACAGCCGCGAATCGCCCCAGTGGGCCCACAGGGCCCGGCCGGTGACGGGCTCGATGCACAGCAGCACCACCGTCGCGCTCATGTGCATCCGCGAGATGGAGGTGGGCTGCTCTTCGGAGACCGTATGTTCCGCGCGAAAAATCAACGATGCGAGGCTCGCGGGCGCAAACATCGGGTTCTCGCGGTAGCCACCCAGCACCGCATCCACGGTCAGGCGCGCTGCCAGCGCACCGTTGCCGTGGCCTCCGGCACCGTCGGCGAGCGTGCAGCAAAAGCCCTTGGGACCCAGGTCGATCATGCCCAGGTAGTCTTCGTTGGAAGCGCGCCCTCCCTTTTGGGTGATGGCAGACACTGACAGCTGCAATCGGTGCGCGTCTCCGGCAATGTGAGCGATCAAAGGTTCTCTCCTGCAGCCTGCGCGGCAGCTTCGTAGGCATCCACAAAAGTCTGGCCCGAGAACGCCATCAGGTCGTCTTCTGCGTTGCGGCGAATGGCGTCGTAGCGCTGTTGAAAGTCATCCCAGAGGGCCGCCTTGCGGTGGACGGACGATATCTTGGACAACAGGCCGGACGCTGCGGCGGCGTTCTTTTCCAGCTCGGCAGGGCTCATGCGCGCCACAGCCTCAGCGTAGGCGGCACGGATTCCGGCCATCAAGGCGATCTGGTGCACCGCCAGGTCCTTGTAGGCCTCCTGCATGGCCGGCACGGGCTTCATGAAGCCGGGGAAGGTCTGGCCCGCGAGCTGCAGCATCACGCCGTCTGCGGTGGGCAGGAACTTGAGCGGGTTGTTCGCTCCCGAGGCAATGATGGTGACGTCGGCCCGGAACTCGCGCTTGATCTCCGAGCGGGCGGACAGCAGGTCGATGGAGCCCTGCACCGCCACGCGCAGGGCTTCGCCGAATCCGCGCATGAAGTCCGGCGTGAGGTTGACATTCACCTTCCCCGGCTCGATCGCTGCGCCCTCGAGAAAGGCTGCAGCCAGCGCGTCCAATGAGAAATCAGCGGGCGTGCCGGGTGCAGGCTGGGGCGCCGCAGCGGCCGGCGCAGCAGCGGCCAGCGCAGCAGCTGGCTGTGCGGGGGGTTGTGCCGCCACGTGCACATCCGCGAGGGCGGGTGCCTGCGCCACCGGCAGGGGCAGTGGAATCGGCTGCGGCAGCGGCATCACCGGCAGCGCCGATACCGGGTTCAGGAGACTCTCGGGGTTCAGCGCGCTCTCCGGCAGCGGAAGCGGCAGCGGCGCGGCAGCGCCGAGCCCGGGCAAGTCGGTGTGCGCACCGCCGTGCACGGTGGCCGGGGTGGCTTGTGGGGCTGCAGCTTGTTTCGCGTGCTGCGTGCCGGGCGCGCCGCTGGGCGCCTGGAGTGCATCGTCCACACCCAGCAAATCTGTCGCCGGGGGCAGGGTATCCAGCGAGCCGCCACCAAAAAGCGCCAGGTCCAGGCCTTGCATGGCGTGCAGACCCGCTTGGACGACCGGCTCGGCAGGCGTGGGCGCTGCGGGCGCCGCATCGGGGATGGGTTTGGCCTGGCGGTGCTGCGCGTCGCGGGGCATGCTGAAAACCTGCGCAAGGTCGGAGCCGCGCGACATGCCATGGTCCTGCGATTCCACAAACATCGACTCGCCGGGTTCGCGAAACAGCTTCAGCGGGTTGAGCTCGATGGTGGGGTCCAGCCGTTCCGGCAGGCCGGTGTGCGCGGCATTGTCCATCTCTCCCGCGAACTGACCCGACTTCGGCAAGGATTGCAGCAGGTCGTCGTTCTTGAGTTGGGCGACTTCGGACAGGCTCTGCGCCACCAGGTCGCCGCTCCAGGGGTCGCGGCGGTTGTCGATCTCCTTGGGGTCGGCCGCGAAGGGATCGAAGTCGTCGGGTATCACCATGGCGCGGTGAGCGACCGGCTGTGCTGGCAAGGGCTTGCTGGCCGCAGGCTGCTTGTCGAACGGGTTGGGCAGTACCGGCTCCACGGCGCTCTGGAGTACCGGCTGGGCTGGTACCGGGGCCACGGGTGCTGGTGCAGTCACCACGGGCTCCGCGGACGGGGCCGGCGACACCTGGGGCGCTTCCACACGGCCCAGCATCGCGAATGGATTGCTGTCTGCCGCAGCACTGGCCGCCGATGAGGGAGGAGGGGCGTCGGGCAGGCATGCGAGAACCAGGTCCGGCATGTACGGGTCGCCGCCCACGATGGGCGCGATATCCGCCCATGGGTTGGGCAGCGAGGCCAGATCCAGGGACTTGTTGGCCACGGACGTGCTGGGCTGCGCTGGGGCTGCAGGCCATTGCGCGTCGGTTGGGGTCGGCGCCATCGGAGCCGGAGCCGGAGTCGGAGCGGGAGCTGCCGCAGGGGCCACTGCGGGTGCGGCCCTGCTGGCTGCCTGCGCCTGGACCTGTTGACCCGGCAGCACGGCCCGCAGCTGGTAGGGGCCGATGCCGATGTGCGCGCCCGGCAGCAGTGGTACCTCCTGGCCCGACAGCACTTCCAGTCCGTCCACCTGCACGGAGCGACGCTCGCAAAGGTTGGCAATGTAGGCCTGGTCGGAGTCGAGACGCACCATGGCGTGCACGCGCGCCACCATCGCATCGTCGTCGGGCAGAACCAGCTTGTTCTGGCCCGCGCGTCCGACGGTTCCCCCGGCCATGCCAAAGATGGCAGACCAATGGCGGTCCACCGGGCCGCCGGATTGGTGCGTCACCACCAGTTCAATCTTGTCCATTGCGTTCGCGCTCGCGTTGTCTCTGTGCTGGCTGGTCAGGGCGTTTTGCGTGCGCCGCGCTTGTTGCGCGCCGCGTTGCGGGCGTTGATGAACTCGCGTCCCCACACCGGGTGGCCCTTCTCGGCTTCGGTCAGCTGAAACGTCGGGTCCTGCTCCAGCGCCAGTTCAAACTGTTGCCTGCAAGGACGCGGCCGGCCCGCAGCGCAGTGGCTGAAGGCCATGAACTTGCGTGCCTTGATCTGCGACGTCAGGGGCAATTCAGGGGCATCGGCCAGGGGCGTGAGCTTGGCAATCGCCTCGTCGAATTGACCCTCTGCATAAACACTCAGCGCTTCTGTGAGCAGGGCCTCTTTCTGTGCGCGTGGGTCCACCGGGGCGACCGGTTCGGGAATGGGGGGCGCGGGCGGAGGGGCTTCCACCTTGGGCTCGGGTGCCTTGGGGGTGGTCTCGCAAGCAGTGAGGAAAAGGCTTGCGCACCCGATGATCAGGGCGCTCCAGAAACGGTTTCGCATGGATTTATCTCGCGTCAAAGTCATGGGTGATGGTGATCGTTTGATCCGGCTCGACCTTCAGCGTCTTGCGCACGGTCTCAAAGCCGGGATTGCTGAAGTCAATGCTGTGGGACCCCGGTGGGAGTTTGATTTCGGTCAGCGGTGGGGTCACACCGAGTCTTTTGCCATTGAGGGTGACATTCGCCCAGGGGGACACACGCAGTTGAACATTGTTTTCCGTGCTCAGGGGTCTGCGGGCGCCCAGAGCAGACGCTGCCCCTGCAGGGGACGACAGGAAGTTGCCACCCGCTGCCGGCAGCAGCGGCGTGATGGCCGTGATCACCGAACTGTTGAGCGAAAAGACCAGCGGATTGGCAGGCGCACCCTGCGCCTGGCCGCCCTGGTTCCCCAGGGGCCGGCTGCACTGCCAGCCGCGCTTGCCTTGCACCCTGACATAGGCGTCGCGCCACGGCGTGTTCTGCAGCTCGTATTCTTCCAGCGCGAAAGAGGGCCGGGCTTCGAATGCCGCATCGAAGGCGGCATCGCACCGGGCCCATTCCTTGTTGGTGCAGTACACGAACGCCAGGTACTTGTGCGCAGTGGATCTTTCGCGCCGGTCCGGCAGGCCTGCGAACAGCGATGCCTGCAATGCCTTTTCCGCGAGATCCAGCTTTCGCGAGTCGTAGAGCGAGATGCCCTGTCCCAGGTACTGGCGGCCTGCTGCAGAGTCCGGGCCGCGCACCTCAGGCGCAGGCGGCTCGTTGCAGTCGTTGGACGCCACGGATGATCCTGCGCCAAGGCACAGGCACAGAAATGCGACCCATCGCGGTAAAGCGTTCATTGGCATGTCGGCAGGCGTCGGCGATGGGGTTGCACTACTCGAACTGATGGCTGATCACCACCGGTTCACCTTTTTTGACCTGCACCGTCCTGACGACGGTGGCGGCGGCGGGGTTGCTCACCTCGATGCGGTGGGCGCCTTCCGGAAGCTCGACGGAGGTCATTGGAGGGGTTGTGCCCACCGGGTTGCCGTTCACGGAAATCCGGCCCCATGGGCTGATGCGCAGCACCACGCGGCCCATGTCGCCCACGGGCTTGGGCGGGGTTTTGGGCGTCGCCACAGGCTCTGCCGGGGTGCTGGCTGGGTTGGCCGCGGGGGGCGTTGGCGCCGTGGTGGCAGGGGGTGATGTCGCAGCAGGAGGCGATTCAGGGCGCTCTGGTGCGGAAGGCGCGAGGGCCACCGTATCGGCGGGCGCTGCGGGGGCCGTGCTTTTCGCGGGCTCCTGGATCTCCAGGCGGCTGATGAGCGCCATGGCCTCGCTGCGGTACTTGCCTTGTGGGTGGGCACCCAGGTACGCGTCCAGCGCTCCCACCGTGCCTGCGGCCTGGGCTTCGCGCCAGTGCTGATCGTCGAGCGTCAGCGCCACTTCTTCCGCAGGTCGTTCCGAAGAGCTGCCTTGGGTGCCCCACCACACGGCCAGCGCCGTTGCAACGACGAATGCCGCGCCCACGGCAGCCCAGCGCATGGTGGTGGGCACGCGGGACACCGGTGGCCGCGTCGCGCCATCTGCCGTTGCGCCGCTGTGCTGGCGCGCTGGCTTGGGCGAGGTCGCGGGTGCCGAAGGTGCGCCCGCACTGGCCGCAGCGCCCGCGGCAGCCGCTGCACCCGTTGCTGATGGTGTCGCTGCCGAAGTGCGGGCAGATGCCGAAGCGGCGTCGCTGCCGGGGGCAAGGCCCATGGCGGGGCCTTCAGCGGGGGGGAGCGGGGTTGCCGTGGGCAGGTCTTGCTGCTGCATGGCGTCGGGCAGCGGTGGCATCACCCCGAAGACGGCATTGGCGGGGTGGCCGGGCGAGGCGCTCGATGCAGACGGTGCGCTGAACGCTGGTGCCTGTGCCAGAGGATCCCACGCCGCATTCGCGCCGGGCGCATCGGCAAGCAACTCGGCAGGGACCGCCGTGCGCACGGATTCGCCCGGTGCCACTGCGCCTTGCGCTGCGGCGACAGGTACGGCCGGCGACAAAGGCGACAAAGGCGGCAAGGCGGCCGTTGCAACCGGGGCTCCCGCGTCCTTCCACGGCGCAGACATGGGCATCGTGAAGGTGGTGATGCCCAGCAGCTCCTTGAGCGCCGCGATGGTCTGGGGGCGATCTTGCGGCTTGACGGCCAATGCGCGGTCCACCCCATGCAGGAACTGGGCCGAGTACCCCGGGTAGGCCGTGGTCGACAGCGCAGCCACCGGGTCGTTGATCATTCTGGCCACCGAGGTGGCGGGCGGCTTGCCGGTGATCGCCAGATAGAGCATGGCGCCGATCTGGTAGATGTCCGTCCAGGCCCCTTGTGGCATCGCGCCGTCGTCCACGTACTGCTCGATGGGGGCAAAGCCGGGCTTGAGCACCATCGTCAGGGCCTGCGTCATGTCCCCGATGATGCGGCGCGCGGCGCCGAAGTCGAGCAGCACCGGCATCCCCGAGTTTTGCAGGAAGACGTTGTCGGGGGCGATATCGCGGTGGTAGCAGTCGGCAGCGTGCAGCATCTCCACCACATCCAGGACGGGGCCGACGATGGCCGCCAGCATGCGCTGGTTCATCCGGTCCTGCTGCGCGGTCAGAAACTCCCTGAACGTCTGCCCTTCGTAGTGGCGCATGACCATGTAGGCCGTGCCGTTGAACTCGAAGAACCGGTAGACGTGCACCAGGGCAGGGTGCGAGAACTTGGCCAGCAGGCGTGCTTCGTTGATGAAGCTGCGCAGCCCGGCATCGAACGCACCCCGGTGCTGGGAGCGAACGTGGATTTCATTGGAAGACTTGCGCCCCGCCAAGGTGGCAGGCATGTATTCCTTGATGGCCACCACCCGGTCCAGGCTGATATCCCGAGCGCGGTACACGATGCCAAACCCGCCTTCGCCAATGACGTCGAGCAGCCGATATTCACCGACCTGCACGCCAGGCGCCAAGCAATTGGCTGATCCTCCAACGGTGTCAATCATGAGGTGACGCCTCTGCTTTCATTCTCGGTTACAGCTCTACTCAATATGCTTGCTGACAAAGACAATTCTTTGGTGGCACCGGACGAAGAACGAATCGGCGCCAGATCGTCGTGGTTCACTCCACAGATCCAGTCACCATCACCATGGCTGATTGGCGGTGGTTGACGTCTTGGCGCAACACCGTATGAACGGCATGACTCGCTGTCTGGAGAAGGTTTGGGCAACATTTCGCAACAAATTGGAGGCCTCACACAGAGGTCTATAGAGGTGCGAAAGCGCGGGCGAGTCTAACGTGAAGCCATTACAAAATGCGTCACGAAATGCGGCTTTTTGAACGCGGAAACACACTGTTTCCAATGTTGCCCAGCTGCGTTCATTTGCTGTCACTTGAAACCCTTTTTTTGACGCCGTCCCCGTAACATCCGCCCGCAAACGAGCTTGCGAGGGAGGGGAATCAATGCAGGCACGCCAGCGATGCGCCATCGATCGGCGCCGTGTGCGCAAGGGAGAGTGTGTAGCCAAGACGCACTCCCGACTTGTGAATCACGCACATCGCAGGCTGGTCCCTCTCAGGCAGCTTGTCTGTGAAAGGCATCGCATCCCCTTGCGATGCCTTGATCGTGGGCGCGTTGCCCGCAGCAGGGTTTGTTCTCGCATTTTTTGAACCAAAAAGAGGTACGTGATGACTGTCGCAATTTTTATGAAAGTGGAAGGTGCCAGCGGTGAGTCGAAAGACGCTGCGCACAAGGACTGGACCGATGTCGAGTCTTTCACCTGGGGCGTGACCCAGCCTCACTCGATGGCCAGCGGCGGCGGTGCCGGCGCGGGCAAGGCCGATTTTCAGAACCTGAACATCGTTGCCAACATCGACAAGTGCTACCCCGCCGTGCTCAAGCATTGCGCCACCGGTAAGCATTTGGGCCAAGTGGAAATCTCGATGTGCAAGGCCGGCGGCACGCAGATCGAGTTTGGCAAGATCACGCTGACCGACGTGATGGTGACCAACGTCACCGTCAGCGGCACCAGCTCTGGCGACACCGTGGTGGTGAACTACGCGTTCCAGGCTGCCAAGATCAAGACCGAGTACTCCGAGCAGACCGCTCAGGGTGGCAAGGGTGCTACGAGCCAGATGGGCTTCAGCATCAAGGAAAACAAGGAAGCCTGATAGCCGGGGCTTTTGCCCCCTGGCTGCTTTCTTCGGTGCGCACGTTCGCTGCGCATCTCAAGAGCCGCGTCTACGGAGGCGGCTCTTTTTTGCCCGCTTGACGGCGGGCCATCGACCTCCCCCCAGCTGAACCCGCGCCACAGATTGCACTGCGCCAGTGCGACTGTTGACCGGTGAGCGCCAAGACACATACCCATTTGCCATGACCCGCCGCGTCAAGATCCAAACCCCGCTGGGCGAACAACTGCAGTTTCGCAAACTCGACGGCACAGAGGCGCTGAGCGAGCTGTACTCGCTGG
>NZ_LMPT01000004.1 GCF_001424425.1 Acidovorax sp. Leaf191 | reverse complement strand
CGCCGATGATAGTGCGGGTTCCCGTGTGAAAGTAGGTCATCGTCAGGCTCTTACAGCCCAGAAAACCCCAGTCAGTCATGACTGGGGTTTTTTGCTTTTCCGCTTTGCTTTGCACCATAGAAACACGGAAAGCGATATCAGTCGATAAGTGAAGAGGTGAATAGGTGGATCGACGAACGACCCGCCGAGCTCCTACTGACGATCAGGTGAGCAAGGTCTATGGCTTCCGCGCCACCGCAAGCCCGGAGCAACCCAAGCACTAAGTCCACATCGTCCTCTGATCAACCGCTAGGCCGGTCAATACACAGCCGATTCAACCGACGGACCGCATCCTGAAGCGGTGCACGCCGTCCGAGTCCAGCAGACGCTCCATCTGCCCGCCGAACCACAGATAGTGCAAATGCGCCAACGCCTCGCCCATGGCAAAGGTCATCTGGTGGGCGTCCAGCGACCGCTTGAACAGGATCGGAAGGGCATCGGCGGCCGACAAGCCGGCTCCTCCGACGGCATCCATGATGTCCTGGAGACGATCCCGATGATGGTCTTCCAGTTGCTGGATGCGTTGGTGCAGCCCGGTAAAAGGCTTGCCGTGTGACGGCAGCACCAGGGTATCCGCGGGCAGGTCCACATACCTGCGCAGCGACGTCAGAAACAAACGCAGGGAGTCCGCCTCCGGCTCGGTGGCATGCACGCTCACGTTCGTTGAAATGCGTGGCAAAACCATGTCGCCACTCAAGAGAACACCCAACTCCTCGCAGTACAGAGCCATGTGTTCGGGCGCGTGGCCATAGCCACTGATGCATCGCCAGACCCTCCCGCCGATGTCCACCGTTCCACCGTCCAGCAACCTGCGAAACGTCGACGGAAGCGCCGGGACCAGGGTCGGGAAATAAGACACGCGGGCACGAACGTGCTGCAAGAATTCCTCGTCCCGCATGCCGTGCAGTGCATAGAAATCCGCATTGGCTTCACCCCCGAAGCCGTCCCGGTCGTACACCGCGATCCTGGCGGTGTTGTAGTCTGTCGCGCTGATCCACAGGCGCACCTGCCAGCGGTCGCAGATCCAGTGCGCCAGGCCGATGTGGTCGGGGTGCATATGCGTCACGATCACACGCAAAACGGGAAGCCCTTCCAGGCAGTTCGCAAAGACCTGCTCCCACTGCGCGCGCGTCGTGGCGCTGTCGATGCAGCAATCCACCACCGTCCAGCCGTCGACCCAGTTTCCGTGGATGTCGGGTTGGCGGTCCCGCAGAAGCCACAGGTTGATGTGGTCCAGGGCGAACGGCAGTCCCATCCGTATCCAGCGAATGCCCGGCGCGACTTCCATCACGGAGCCCTCGCCAGGGAGGGCGTCGCCCAAGGGGTAGTGGATTTGGTGTTCAAGGGGATTCATGGCGGCTACCGGATGGGTTAGCATTGACGTTAACGTAAACGTCATGCATCCAGGCATTGTAGGGATTGGCGGCCGACGGGCTGTCTCCTGGGCGAAACCACCTGCGCTGCACCCCACAAGCACCATGGCCAACACCTACAGCATCAGCGACCTCGCCAAAGAGTTCGATCTCACCACGCGGGCCATCCGGTTCTATGAAGACATGGGCTTGCTGCAGCCCGAGCGCACTGGCGCCGCAGGCCGCAACCGGGTGTACAGCGCGCGGGACCGCACCCGGCTGCGGCTGACCTTGCGCGCCAAGCGCCTGGGCCTGTCGCTCACCGAGGCCAAGGAAATCATCGACCTCTACGACAGCCCCCGCGATACCGGCGTACAGCTGCGCAAATTCCTGGACGTGCTGGTGGTGCACCGCAAGCAGCTGGAAGAGCAGATGGCGGATCTGAAGGCCAACCTCGAAGAGGTGCAAGAGCACGAGAGCGACGCCCGTGCCCTTCTGCTGCAGCTCGAAAAACAAAAATGAGCCATAATTGACGTTTACGTAAACGTAAATCTGGAGACCGTCGTGCCAACGAGCCCCTTCGAGCCCCGCTGCGCAGAGTACGCAGCCCGTGTGACCGACAGCTTTGCGCGCCAAGGCGCGATGCAGACCCTCGGCGCGCGTCTGGCGCTGGTGGCCCCTGGGGCGGTCGACATCGAGCTCGGCTGGGCCGCGGCGCTCACCCAGCAGCACGGATTCCTGCATGCCGGCATGGTCGCCACGGCGCTGGATTCCGCCTGCGGCTATGCCGGCTTCACCTTGATGGCGGCCGATGCGGCCGTGCTCACCATCGAATTCAAGATCAACCTGCTCGCGCCCGCCCAGGGCGAGCGCTTTCGCATGGAAGGCCGCGTGCTCAAGCCCGGCCGCACCATCACGGTGTGCGAGGGCAGGGCCTTCGCCATCGAGGGCGGGCAGGAAAAACTCATCGCCACCATGGGCTGCACGCTCATGGCCGTCACGGGCCGCGACCACATCCAGGGCTGACCACAAGCCTTTTCCCCTTCACCTTCGAGGAGACATCCATGAGCATTCCCGCCAACCTTCCCGGCCTGAATTTCCAGCTGGGCGAAGACATCGACGCGCTGCGCGACGCCGTGCGCGACTTTGCCCAAGCCGAGATCGCCCCGCGCGCGGCAGAGATCGACCGCAGCGACCAGTTCCCGATGGACCTGTGGCGCAAGATGGGGGACCTGGGCGTGCTCGGCATCACCGTGTCCGAGCAGTACGGCGGCGCGTCCATGGGGTACCTCGCGCACATGGTGGCGATGGAGGAAATCTCCCGCGCCAGCGCCTCGGTCGGGCTGTCCTACGGTGCGCACAGCAACCTGTGCGTGAA
The DNA here is from genome assembly GCF_001424425.1 of Acidovorax sp. Leaf191. Lineage (GTDB taxonomy): Bacteria > Pseudomonadota > Gammaproteobacteria > Burkholderiales > Burkholderiaceae_C > Acidovorax. The sequence continues at coordinate 107,631 of NZ_LMPT01000004.1, read as the reverse complement.
CCAGATCAACCGCAACGGCAACGAGGCGCAAAAGGCCAAATACCTCCCCAAGCTCATCAGCGGCGAACATGTGGGCGCCCTGGCGATGAGCGAGCCGGGCGCGGGCTCCGACGTGATCAGCATGAAGCTCAAGGCCGAGGACAAGGGCGGCTACTACCTGCTCAACGGCAACAAGATGTGGATCACCAACGGCCCCGACGCCGACACGCTGGTGGTCTACGCCAAGACCGAGCCCGAGCTGGGCGCCCGCGGCGTCACGGCCTTCCTGATCGAAAAAGGCATGCCGGGCTTCAGCATTGCGCAAAAGCTCGACAAGCTGGGCATGCGCGGCAGCCACACGGGTGAGCTCGTGTTCAACAACGTCGAAGTGCCAGCGGCCAACGTGCTCGGCGGCCTCAACCAGGGCGCCAAAGTCCTGATGAGCGGCCTGGATTACGAACGCGCGGTGCTCACCGGCGGGCCGCTGGGCATCATGCAGTCCGTCATGGACAACGTGATCCCGTACATCCACGACCGCAAGCAGTTCGGCCAGAGCATCGGTGAGTTCCAGCTCATCCAGGGCAAGGTGGCCGACATGTACACCGTGCTGCAGGCCGGCCGCTCGTTCGCCTACACCGTGGCCAAGAACCTCGACATGCTGGGCACCGAGCACGTGCGCCAGGTGCGCAAGGACTGCGCCAGCGTCATCCTGTGGTGCGCCGAGAAAGCCACCTGGATGGCCGGCGAAGGCGTGCAGATCTACGGCGGCAACGGATATATCAACGAGTACCCCCTGGGCCGCCTGTGGCGGGATGCGAAACTCTACGAGATCGGCGCCGGCACCAGTGAGATCCGCCGCATGCTGATCGGTCGCGAGCTGTTCGCCGAGACCTGCTGAGCCCGCCGCCCCGGCCACTCAGGGTGGCACGTTGACGACTTCAAGGACCCCATGACGACCTCCATCGACGACCTCTTCGTACACAACCGCGCCTGGGCCGCCCAGATGGAGCGCGAACGCCCCGGCTTCTTCACCGGGCTGCTGGCTCAGCAAAAGCCCAAGTACATGTGGGTGGGTTGCTCGGACAGCCGCGTGCCGGCCAACCAGATCACGGGCCTCGAGCCCGGCGAAGTGTTCGTGCACCGCAACGTGGCCAACGTGGTGGTGCCCACCGACCTCAACTGTTTGTCCACCATCCAGTACGCGGTGGACCAGTTGCGCATCGAGCACCTCATGGTCGTGGGCCACTACGGCTGCGGCGGTGTGCTGGCGGCGTTGGAAGGTATCCGCGTAGGCCTGGCGGACAACTGGATTCGCCACGTGCAGGACGTGCGCGACCGCCACCGTGACCTCATCGCGTCGGTGGCGCCGCAGTGGCGCCACGATGTGCTGTGCGAGCTCAACGCCATCGAGCAGGTGGTCAACATCGCGCAGACCACCGTCATGCTCGACGCCTGGGGCAGCGGCCAGAAGGTCACGCTGCACGGCTGGTGCTACGGCCTCAAAGACGGCCTCATCAACAACCTGCACATGACGGTGGACAGCACCGAAGGCCTGGACGCGATCTACAAGGCCGCCATCGCCGGCGTTGCCGCCACGCGCCGCGAATAAACCGGCCCAGCCAGGCACAAAAACCGTCCACCAGCCAGCCCAGGCGCGCCATGTTTCCCCAGCGGCTCGATGCCCCCGAGGCCTACGGCATCGCCAAGGCGATGATGGACGGCTTCAACCGCCACTACCGGCTGTTCCGCACCGAGTCCGCGCGCGCCAAGCACCGCTTCGAGACAGCCGACTGGCCGGGCCAGCAGCGGGCGCAGCGCGAACGTATCGAGTTCTACGACCTGCGCGTGAAGGAGTGCGTGCGCCGGCTTGAAAAAGAGTTCGGCGCCGGCTCGCAGCCCATGGACGTGTGGCACCAGATCAAGCTCCACTACATCGGCCTCCTGGTCAACCACCACCAGCCCGAGCTGGCCGAGACCTTCTTCAACTCGGTCACCACCAAGATCCTGCACCGCACGCACTTCCACAACGACTTCATCTTCGTGCGACCGGCCGTCAGCACCGAGTACATCGAGAACGACGAGCCCGCGGCGCTGCCCACCTACCGCGCGTACTACCCCTCGCGCAGCAACCTGCACAGCACGCTGCAGGCCGTCATCGACAACTTCCGGCTGCAGCGCGAGTTCGAAGACCTCGCGCGCGACACCGCTCATGTGCTGGCCGCCATCGAGCCGCGCATCGCGCACATGACGCTGCGCGCCAACTTCCAGATCCAGGTGCTGGCCAGCCTGTTCTACCGCAACAAGGGCGCGTACGTGGTGGGAAAGATCATCAACGGCTTCAGCGAAGTGCCGTTCGCGCTGCCCATCCTGCACACCGACGCGGGCAAGCTCGCCATCGATGCCGCCCTGTTCGGCGAGGACGACCTGCTCGCGCTCTTCAGCTTTGCGCGGGCGTACTTCATGGTCGACATGGAGATACCCAGCGCCTACGTGCAGTTCCTGCGCAGCCTCATGCCGCGCAAGCCCCGCGCCGAAATCTACAACGCCCTGGGCCTGGCCAAGCAGGGCAAGACGCTGTTCTACCGCGACTTCCTCTCGCACCTCAAGCACTCCAGCGACAAGTTCCGCATCGCACCGGGCATCAAGGGCATGGTGATGCTGGTGTTCGACCTGCCGAGCTTTCCGTTCGTGTTCAAGCTCATCAAGGACTTCTTTCCGCACCAGAAGGAAACCACGCGCGAGCAGATCAAGGGCAAGTACCTGCTCGTCAAGCAGCACGACCGCGTGGGCCGCATGGCCGACACGCTCGAATACAGCGAGGTCGCCTTCCCGCGCGACCGCTTCGACGATGCGCTGATCGCCGAGATCGAAAAGTTCGCCCCCAGCCAGCTCGAGATCAGCGACCGCGACGGTGACGGCCAGACCGAGGTCATCATCAAGCACCTGTACATCGAGCGCCGCATGGTGCCGCTCAACATCTACCTGCAGGAAGCCTTCGACGCCGGCCTGTCCGACCCGCGCGCCCACCAGCGGATGGAGCGCAGCGTGATCGAATACGGCAACGCCATCAAGGACCTGGTCGCCGCCAACATCTTCCCGGGCGACATGCTCTGGAAGAACTTCGGCGTCACCCGCAACGGCAAGGTCGTGTTCTACGACTACGACGAGATCGAATACCTCACCGACTGCCACTTCCGCCGCGTGCCCGCGCCGCGCAACGAGGAAGAAGAGATGAGCGGCGAGGTCTGGTACAGCGTCGGCCCGCGCGACGTGTTCCCCGAAACCTTCGGCCCTTTCCTGCTGGGCAACGACGCCGTGCGCGAGGTCTTCATGAAGCACCACGCGGACCTGCTGGATGCCGCGTTCTGGCAGTCGCACAAGGAGCGCATCCAGGCCGGCCACATGCTCGACGTCTTTCCGTACGACAGCGACCGGCGCTTTGCGCACGGCGCAGCTCCCTAGCGCGCGGCGCTGCTGCAAACGCTGCCTCCACGCTCCCGCATCTTTCGTTCACACAACACCGACAGCAACCCAGGAGATCCACACCATGACCACAGCCACCCAAGACCCCATCGTCATCGTCGGCGCAGCGCGCACCCCCATGGGGTCGCTGCAGGGCGACTTTGCCAGCCTGTCTGCCCATGACCTGGGCGGTGCCGCGATCAAGGCGGCCATGGAGCGCGCAGGCGTATCGCCCGACGCCGTGGGTGAAGTGCTGTTCGGCAACTGCCTGATGGCAGGGCAGGGCCAGGCGCCCGCGCGGCAGGCGGCCTTCAAGGGCGGCCTGCCCAAGGGAGCGGGCGCGGTCACGCTGTCCAAGATGTGCGGCTCCGGCATGAAGGCCGCGATGATGGCGCACGACATGCTGCTGGCCGGCACGCACGACGTCATGGTGGCCGGCGGCATGGAGAGCATGACCAACGCGCCCTACCTGCTGCAAAAGGGCCGCGGCGGCTACCGCCTGGGCCATGACCGCATCTTCGATCACATGATGCTCGACGGTCTGGAAGACGCGTACGAGGCCGGCCGCTCCATGGGCACGTTTGGCGAAGACTGCGCCGCCAAGTACCAGTTCACCCGCGAGCAGCAGGACGCCTTCGCCACCGCCAGCGTGCAGCGCGCCAAGGCCGCCACCGAGTCCGGCGCTTTCGCGGCCGAGATCGTGCCGGTGACCGTCAAGACCCGTGCGGGCGAGACCGTGGTGTCGACCGACGAGGGCCCGGGCAAGATCAAGCTCGAGAAGATCGCCACCCTCAAGCCCGCGTTCAAGAAGGACGGCACCATCACCGCCGCGTCCAGCTCCAGCATCAACGACGGCGCGGCCGCCCTGGTGATGATGCGCGAATCCACCGCCCAAAAGCTCGGCGCCACACCCCTGGCCCGCATCGTGAGCCACGCCACCCATGCGCAAGAGCCCGAATGGTTTGCGACCGCCCCGCTGGGCGCCACGCAGAAGGCGCTGGCCAAGGCCGGCTGGCAGGTCGGCGACGTACAGCTGTGGGAGATCAACGAAGCCTTTGCCGTGGTGCCCATGGCGCTGATGAAAGAGCTGGACCTGCCCCACGACAAGGTCAACGTCAACGGCGGTGCCTGTGCTCTGGGCCACCCCATCGGCGCAAGCGGCGCCCGCATCATGGTCACGCTGATGTACGCCCTCAAGGCCCGCGGCCTGACCAAGGGCCTGGCCACGCTGTGCATCGGCGGCGGCGAGGCCACGGCCGTGGCGCTGGAACTCGTCTGATGGCGGCGCCCGCATCGCCCGAGATCACCGCGTTCTGGGCAGAGTTCAGCGCCGCGCAGCCCACGCTGCAGGCACTGCCGCTGCTCGACCGCGTGGAAGCGGCCAACACCATCCTCGAGCGCCACCTGGAAGGCCTGGCGCTCGAGATGTCCGGCGGCGACGATGACGCCGTGGTGGACCTCATCGCCACCGCGCACGGCAGCGTCGCCAACTTTCCGCTGCTCATGCAACTGGTGGCCGCTGCGCCCGCGCTGGCGCACTACCGGCTGCGCGCGTTCCGTGAACGCACCACCCAGCCCGACTTCCCCATCGGCATGGACGGCTTCGAACTCGAGACCTCCGACGTGCTGGTGGCGTGCAGCCGCGATGACGGCCAGGCCGCGCTGGAGATCCGATTCGGCCGCGAGATCCCGAGCGACTACCAGGACCACGCGCGCAACATGGCGTTCATCATGCTCGACCATGTGCTGGGCGAGTACGACTTTGCGGTGAAGGTGGGCGCGGTGGACTTCGTCGAGATGCCGCAGGACCCCGACGCGCAGTGGACCCCGCTCAGCCAACTGCCTCCGGTGTTCGACCGCCATTGGATCAATTTTCTGGGCCGCACGGGAGAGTTTCCCCAGGGCGAGCACGACTGGGCAGGGATGACGCTCGCCTTCGGCCCAGGCGCCGACGGCAGCGGCGACGAGGATGAAGAGATCGACGGCGAAAGCGAGAGTGAAAGCGACGGCGACTCCGACGACACCGCCATCGTCATGGTCAACCGCAGCGCGCAGCCCGTCGCGATGCGGGCCGACCTCGCCTACGCGCTCGAGCTGGACCTGGCCGTCGAAAACCGCGAAGAGCTGGCCGCCGTGCAGGCCTTGCAGGACCAGGCCGCCACCTTGCTCGAACTGCCGCAGCTGGGCATCCTGGCCTACACCATGACCCGCGCCGGCCGCCGCAAGGCCGTGTACTACGTGGGCGACACGCAGATGGCACGCCAGGCACTCGCGCCGCTGCTGCTGCGCGACGAAGCCGCCTCGCTTGAGCTGACCACGCGCTTCGACCCCACGTGGTCGGGCTACTTCGAATTTGCCGTGCACCTGTAAAACGTGGCTTTGTACAACGCGCCATCTGCATTGCTATCAATTCAATAGCTGCTTGTGCTTGTCCATCAAGCGGTAGAGCCCTGAAAGGTCTTGAAAATGAAGTCCATCCTCATCATCGGCGCATCGCGCGGCATCGGGCTGGAGCTGGTGCGCCAGTACACCGACGCGGGCCGCCGCGTGATCGCCACCGTGCGCGACGACGCCGGGCGCGAGCGGGTGCAGGCCCTGGGCGCCGAGGTGCTGACCATCGACGTCGCCCACCCCGCCAGCGTGAGCGGCCTGGCCTGGCAGCTCGACGGCGAAAAGATCGAGACCGCCTGGTACGTGGCCGGCGTCATCCGCCGGCCCAACGCGCTCACGCCGCCCACGCAGCAAGACTTCGACGCGGTCATGCACACCAACGTACTGGGCGCCATGCAGACCCTGCCGCAGGTCGCGCCCCTGGTGGCCGACGCACAGGGCGTGTTCGCGTTCCTGTCCTCGTCCATGTCGCAGATCGGCAGCGTGCCCGACAGCGGCTCGTGGCTGTACCGCACCAGCAAGGCCGCGTTGAACATGGCCGTGGCCTCGGCGCAGCACGACTACCCCGGCGCCACCCTCATCACCATCGACCCCGGCTGGGTGCAGACCGACATGGGCGGCGAAGGCGCTGCGCTCACGGTGCAGGACAGCGTGCGCGGCCTGCGCGCCACCGTGGCGGGCGTCACCGCCGCCGACAAGGGTCGCCTGCTGCACCACGACGGCCGCCGCGCCGCCCACTGGTAATTCTTTCGACCGAACACAACGACCTCCGGAGACAACCCCCGATGCTGCTGACCCAAGACCAGGAAATGATCCGCGACGCGGTGCGCGATTTTGCCCAGGAACAGATCTGGCCCCACGCCGCCCGCTGGGACAAGGAGCACCACTTCCCCCACGACGTGCACCAGGGCCTGGCCGCCCTGGGCGCCTACGGCATCTGCGTGCCCGAAGAGTTCGGCGGCGCCAACCTCGACTACCTCACGCTCGCCCTGGTGCTGGAAGAGATCGCCGCAGGCGACGGCGGCACCAGCACCGCCATCAGCGTGACCAACTGCCCCGTCAACGCCATCCTCATGCGCTACGGCAACGCCCAGCAAAAGCGCGACTGGCTCACGCCGCTGGCCCGCGGCGAGATGCTGGGCGCCTTCTGCCTGACCGAGCCGCATGTGGGCTCCGACGCATCGGCACTGCGCACCACGGCGGTGAAGCAGGGCGATGAATACGTCATCAACGGCGTCAAGCAATTCATCACCAGCGGCAAGAACGGCCAGGTGGCCATCGTCATCGCCGTCACCGACAAGGGCGCGGGCAAGAAGGGCATGAGCGCCTTCCTCGTGCCCACCAGCAGCCCCGGCTACGTCGTCGCGCGGCTCGAAGACAAGCTGGGACAGCATTCCAGCGACACCGCGCAGATCAACTTCGACAACTGCCGCATCCCGGCCGAGAACCTCATCGGCGCCGAAGGCGAGGGCTACAAGATCGCCCTGGGCGCGCTCGAAGGTGGCCGCATCGGCATCGCCGCCCAAAGCGTGGGCATGGCGCGCAGCGCGTTCGATGTGGCGCTGGCGTATTCGAAGGAGCGCGAGAGCTTCGGCACCGCCATCTTCAACCACCAGGCCGTGGGTTTCAGGCTGGCCGACTGCGCCACCCAGATCGAGGCCGCCCGCCAGCTCATCTGGCACGCCGCAGCGCTGCGGGATGCCGGCAAGCCCTGCCTGAAGGAGGCCGCCATGGCCAAGCTCTTTGCCAGCGAGATGGCCGAGCGCGTGTGCAGCGCCGCCATCCAGACGCTGGGCGGCTACGGCGTGGTCAACGACTTCCCGGTCGAACGCATCTACCGCGACGTGCGCGTGTGCCAGATCTACGAAGGCACGAGCGACGTGCAGAAGATCATCATCCAGCGCGCGCTGGCGTAGCGCGCTTCGGGGTATACCGCGCCGTGGCCGCAGCCCACGGCGACCTGCCGCGCCACGCCACGGCCTTCTGCACATTCACTGCGCACTGTCCCGCCGCCGCAGCACCACCGTGATCTGCCCGTTGGTCTCGATGGTGGCGCGCTCCACCTCGTGGACGTGCAGGCAGCCACCGGCGCGCAGGGCCGCTTCCAGGTCCTCGGCCGAGAGCAGCTCCTTGTGCATCAGCGTCTCATTCACCTGGCCGTTGCGCACCAGCACCTGGGGCGTGCCGTCGATCAGGCGCTCCAGCCACCGCACGCGAAAAGTCATGTGCGCCAGCACCACATGGCAGGCAATGAGCGTGGTGGCGGACACCAGCCCGCCCACCAGCGAGTTGTCGCCCGCGTTCATCGAGTTCTGCACCGCGTTCGACAGGATGAGCAGCAGCACGAGGTCGAACGGCGCGAACTGTCCCGTCTGCCGCTTGCCGGTCAGCCGCAGGAAGATCAGCAAAAACACATACACCACCACCCCGCGCAGCACGAACTCCCACCAAGGCACGCTTGTTGTCCACATGGCCCCACTCCTTATTGCAGTTGCCGCCAGATCGTAAACAGGTTCGCCCCAGCGCGCGTAGGTGAAAATCGGCTTTGGCGACACGTGTCCGCCAGGGCGAGCGCGCCACGCCACCGTGGGGGCCGCCGCCCGGCGCACCGCCACCCATTCCATCCTGAAAGAAGCTTCACATGCTGCGTCGCCAGTTTCACCATGCCACCGCGGCCACCCTGGGCGGGCTCCTGCTGCTGGCCGCCCACCAGCGCGCGCTGGCGCTGTCGCTGGGCGACCTGACGAATGCCGATGCGTCCAGCGGCCTCAAGGCTGCGCTCGGGCAGGGCGCCCAGGCTGCCGTGGCACTGCTGGGCCGGCCCGACGGCTTTCTGGGCAACCCGCAGGTCCGCATCGGCCTGCCGGGCTACCTGGCCGATGCCGCCAAGGTCATGAAGTCCCTGGGCCAGGGCAAACGCATCGACGAGCTCGTGACATCCATCAACCGCGCCGCCGAGGCCGCCGTGCCCATGGGCAAGGACCTGCTGGTCGGTGCGGTGCAAAGCATGACGGTGACCGACGCCAAGAACATCCTCACCGGCGGCAGTACCTCGGTCACGATGTTCTTCGCCGACAAGACGCGCGCCCCGCTGGGCGAGCGCTTCTTGCCCGTGGTGAACCAGGCCACCGAAAAGGTCGGCCTCACGCAGAAGTACAACGCGTTCGCCGGCAAGGCCGCAGGCTTCGGCCTGCTCAAGCCCGAGGAGTCCAACCTCGCGCAGTACGTGACCGGCAAGACGCTCGACGGCCTGTACTTCATGATCGGCGAAGAAGAGCGCCGCATCCGCCAGGACCCGGCGAGCGCCGGCAGCGCGATCGCCAAGAAAGTCTTCGGAGCCTTGCGGTGACGCGCAGCCACCGCTCCACGGCCATCCCATGCAGTTGAAGAACACCGACCCCTGCCCCTGCGGTCGCACCCAGGCCCCACCCGGCAAGGGCGCCAGGGCGGCAGCCTTGCCGTATGCCCACTGCTGCGGACGCTACCTCGACCACTGGGACGACGCTCCCGCGCCCGACGCCGAGAGCCTCATGCGGTCGCGCTACACCGCTTTTGTCCTGGAGCGTGGCGACTATCTGCAGGCCACATGGCATGCCAGCACCCGCCCGGCCGCGCTGGACTTCGAGCCCGGCACCAAATGGCTGGGCCTGGAGGTGCGCGGCCACCGTGCGACCAGCGACGACCGCGCCGTCGTGGAATTCGTCGCCCGCTACCGCGTGGGCGGCCGCGCGGTGCGCCTGCACGAGACCAGCCGCTTCGTGCGGGAGCAGGGGCGGTGGTTCTATGTGGATGGGGATTCGTCCTGACACGCTGCAAGCACCGACGGAATGCCCTGCATGCACAAGCAGACGCACTGGCACTGAGCAACATGGCGCAGCCCGGGGACACGGGCGCGGTCGACATCAAGGAGAGGGTGATTCATGGAGCGATGGACAACATTGGCGACCGCCGCCGCACTGCTGCTGGCAGCGGTGCCGCTCTGGATGTGGGTGGCTGTGGCGCGCGGCGTGGCCGCCCTGCGGATGCAGCAGACACAGTCGATGACTGTGGAGCACGCGGAGGTTCCCGCCCCCTACCGCGCCATTCTGGACGGCGCTGAAGCGGAAGCTGCAGCACTGGGCTTTGCCTACGTTTACAGCCTGAAATCCTCCCCGATCGCGCACATTTCTGGAATGCCGTGGATCTACAGCGACGTGTATGTGTCTGCCGATGGGCGCTCGCAGTTGCAGGTGTCTCCCTCCAACTTGCCCGATGCAGCCCGGCCCTGCGTCTTCCAGTGGGTCACGGTGTGGGAGGACGGCCGCCCCCATGACGTGACGCTGCACTGCTACCGGCATTTCTTGCTCTGGTGGCCGCCTACGTGGCAGGTCCACGACGACTACGTTGCCTCCGTGCGCGAAGCCTGGCAAGGTCACCAGCGCCGCGTGGACGCGGGATGTGCCGCTGGCCGGCAGCCCGTGACGGATATCGGCACGGTTCGTGACGCGGCGATCGCCTGGTCGCAAGAGATGCTGCCGCATGGCGTAGCCCAGGGCTACCTCACACCCCTGCCAGGGGCGCTCGCCGCCGAGCCCGGGTCCGTTGGCGTACCGCTGTGGCGTATCCGCTGGCCGGCGGCGCTGCGGCTCGCACCGGCGTTGCTGCGCGGTGTGCGCCGGTCCGGCCGGGTGCTTTCGGGCCATCCGGCGGCTGCCGCCTCCACGCCGTCGAACGCGGAAGTGGCGTTGCAGAACGACCTGCAAGCCTTTGAGCAGCACCAGTCGCACATGGCCGAGGTCGCAGCCCGCCCGCGGCGAAAATGGCTGGCGTTGGGTGTCACGGCTGCCTTGTTCATGGTGGTGGGGGGACTCCTGATGAGCTGGCGCAGCGCACTGCTGGTGCTGGTGGCCATTGCCCTGCATGAAGGCGGCCACTGGTGGGCCATGCGGTGTTTCGGCTATCGCAATCTCTCGGTGCTCTTCATCCCCGGTCTTGGCGGCGTCGCCATGGGGCACAAGCCCGAGGCCTCGACCTGGAACAAGCTGGGCGTGTACCTGGCAGGCCCGATGCCCGGGCTGTTCCTGGGGGTGGCGCTGTTGCTGGCGGTCGCCCGGGGCTGGCTCCCCAGTTCCGGATGGGTATCCGACTTCGCGATCATGTGCCTCGCGATCAACTACCTCAACCTGCTGCCCGTGCACCCTCTGGATGGAGGCAGGGTGGTCGAATCCCTGCTCTTCGTGCGCTGGCCGGTGCTGCGCTTTGCGTTCGTGCTGGCCGGGGTATTTGCGTTGGCGGCGTTGGCTTGGTTCTTGGGCGATGCGGTGACGTTGGCGCTGGCAGGCCTGCTGGCGTTGGGGCTGACACACCACTGGCGTCTGATGCGGGTGGATCAGTCGGTGGCCCGACCCGCCGACGGGCAGGCGCTGTCGGAGCGTGACGCTGCCGCCCGCATCTTCAAGGCCACGCAGCATCCCCGGTTTTCTCGCTGGTCGTTCACGCAGCGCCTGGCTGCCGTCCGGGCCCTGCTGCCAGAGTTTCAGGGCGCGCGCCTGGGTGTGGGGGGCACGTTGGCAGGGCTGGTCATTTACGCCGCCTGTCTGGCGCTTCCGGTGGTGGCCTTGGTGGCATCGGGTGCAGCGAGCGGGTGGTGGCCCGTCAAGTCTGCACCGAAGTATCCGCCCGACGACGTGCAGAAACCTTCGGCATCCCATCCAGCGCCGGACAAAGCTCTATCGATAACGTCCGAAGAGTGGGCCCGCAGGCTCGCCCGTGCGTCGGAGCAACCCGCCAGCCAACGCCTGAAAACCTACCTGGGTGCCGCGGGCGACGCGCTCGATATGGAAGACACGCAGACAGCTCTGGAGCGGTATCAGCAGGCCTGGGCGCTGGCGGAGGACCTGCCGCCCGCCACCGAACCGGACCGGGCCCGCGCGCAACTGGGCCTGCTGCGCGCTACCAGCGATCCGGAAGCCGCGAGGGCCTGGGGCCTGCGTCTGCTGGCGGATGTGCCCGCCGGTGCGGGCCCTGTGCTCGACGCCCTGCGGGCAGAAGCCGAGCGGGACCTGGCGTACAACGCGCCCACGGTGACGGCGCAAATCGAGCACATGCAGCGTGCGCTGATGCACTGGGAAGCGCTGGCGCAGGGGGCTTCGGATCACGCTGCGGACCCTGAAGGGGCCGCCCAGCAGGCGTCGTATGCACGGTCCAGCCTGTCGCGCTGGCACGATCAGCTTGGACAGCCCGCAGACGTGGACGAAGCGCGCCTGCTGCTGCAACGCAATGTGGACGCTTGGGAATGGCCTGCGCCCTCCGACCGCAGCCCGGACGCCCTGCGCAACCGCATCCGCCGGACTTCAGCGATGCTGGACCTGGCTTGGTTCGCGCTGGAGCATGGGCAGGCCGAGACGTCGCGGCAAATCGCACAGCAGGTCCTGACGATGATTCCCGCACGCGTCACCATCAGTTGGGTGCATGTGCAGGACCGAGCCCTCGAAACCAGGGTGTGGGCCGATCTGTCAGGGCAGAGTACCGGCGAGCTTCTTGAAAGCTGGAAGGCGTGGCAATCGTCCGCGCGCAATACCGTGCAGCCGCGGCGTGATCTGGTGGCGCAGCTGGACAGGTGGGTGGTCACCCACCGCCTGGGGCTGGGCGGACAGGCCGACGAGGCCCGCGCACACGTCCTGCGGGACGCCGAGCGCGGCGGGTACTGGGTGGAACGCTGGTGTGGTCCCCTCGGTACAGGTACCGCTGAGGCTGCGCAGGATGTGCGTGAGCGAGCCCGCCGTGATGCCGCGCAGGCCACCGGGCTGTGCGCTAGCGCCAGCTCCGCTGCGGTCAAGAGCCCGGTAGAGAATCGATGACCCAGCCCACGCAACCACGCCCAACGAACATCTGAACGAAAAGTGAGTGACCATTCAATGAACCGATTCGAAGCCATCCTGTTCGACTGCGACGGCGTCCTGGTCGACAGCGAGCCCATCACCAATGGCGTGCTGCGCGACATGCTGGCCGAGGCCGGGTGGGCGCTGACACCCGAGGAATGCATGCGCATCTTCATCGGCAAGACGGTGCGCAGCGAAGCCGCGCGCATCGAGGCGCACACCGGGCGGCCGCTCACCGATGCGTGGATGGCCGACTTCTATGCCCGGCGCAACACCGAGCTGGACCTGCGCCTCACCGCCATCGAGCACATCCACAGCACCATCGAGCGGGTGCATGCGTACCATGGCGGGCGCATTGCCTGCGCCTCGGGGGCGGACCGGCACAAGGTGGAGATGCAGCTGGCCAAGGTGGGGCTCACGCCGTACTTCGAAGGCCGCATCTTCAGCGGCCACGAGATGCCGCGCACCAAGCCCGCGCCGGACGTGTACCTGGCCGCCGCAGCCGCCCTGCAGGCGCAGCCGCTGCGCTGCGCGGTGGTGGAGGACACGGTGACCGGCGTCACGGCCGGCGTGGCCGCGGGTGCCACGGTGTTCGCGTATGCCCCGCTGGGCGATGGCGAGGCCCTGCTCGCCGCGGGCGCGACGCGGGTGTTTGGCAGCATGGCCGAGTTGCCGGCGCTGCTGGGCTGCTGACGCGTTCGCTGCAGGAAGCGCGTGCCCATGACGATGCCCATCTCCCTGAAGCGCCGCCGCTTGCCGCGGTGGCTGCGGCACTGCGCCGCCCTCGCCGCCGTCGGCATTCTCATGGGCTGCTCGTCGGTGCGCCCCTGGATCAACGAGCCGCTGCCGCTCGAAGACCAGAACATCCCGGTGCGCAAGTCCGAGCGCGACCCGACCATCCTCGTGGCCGTCACGCTCTCGGGCGGCGGTGCGCGTGCAGCAGCCTTCGGCTTTGGTGTGCTGACGGAGATGCAGCAGACCCGCTTCCAGTGGAACGGCCGGGACACCACCCTGCTTGATGCCACCGACGTGGTGAGCGGCGTCTCGGGCGGCAGCATCGTGGCGGCGTACTTCGCGGCGCATGGCATCGACGGGCTGCCGCGCTTCGAGCACGACTTCCTGCGCCAGAACTTCCAGAACAGCCTGATCAGCCAGGCCCTGCGCCCGGGCAACCTGGTGGACCTGACCTCGCCCTGGCTGGGCCGCACGCACCTGCTGGCGCGGCGGCTCGACGATCTGTATGGCGGGCTGACCTTCGGCGACGTGGAGCGGCGCCCGCGCCACCCGCAGTTGTTCATCACCGCCACCGACATGTCGCTGGGCACGGGCTTCGAGTTCACCTGGGAGCAGTTCTCGCTGATCTGCTCGGACCTGCGCAAGGTGCCGCTGTCGTTCGCGGTGGCGTCCTCGTCGGCCGTGCCATTGCTGCTCAGCCCCATGACGCTCAAGAACTACGCCGACCAGTGCCCGGCGCACCGCGCGGCGTCCACCGTGGGCGCGCGGGCTGCAGCCGGCGACTACCGGGCCCGGCTGTACCGCGCGCACGAGCTGAGCTATACCGACGCGCAGCGCAAGCCGTACATCCATCTGGTCGATGGCGGCCTGGCCGACAACCTGGGCGTGCAGCGCCTGCTGGACCGCGCCCTGGCCGGTGGCGGCCTGCGCCAGACCTTCAGCGAGGTGGGCATACCGCCTGGCACCATCCGCAAGCTGGTGCTCATCACCGTGAACGCCGAGCGCGATCCGTCGGTCAACATCGACATGAGTGACCAGGTGCCCAACATGGCGCAGGTGGTGGACTCGCTGCTCTTTGGCACCGGCGCCCGCGCCACGCGCGAGACGCAGGAGTTTCTGCGCGACATCACCCGCCAGTGGCGCCAGTCGCTGGCCGAAGGCTCCAAGGGCGAGAGCGATGCGTTCGCTCCCGATGCGGAGATCCACGTCATCCCGGTGAACCTGCGCGACGCGCCGGACGACGTGGCGCGCCGGCGTTTGCTGCAGGTGCCCACGGCGTTCTCCATCGCGCACGAAGAGGTCACGGACCTCATCGAGGCGGGCGGCAACGTGCTGCGGCACTCGCCGGAGTTCCGCGCGCTGGTGCAGTCGCTGCTGCGCAGCGCACCGCCGCCATCGTCCCCGCCGCCCCCGTCGCCGCAGTAACGTGCGCTGGCCCGTATCCGTGGACGCGGCGCCGCCTGCGCCACAGTGCGGGCGGGTCGTCGTATCAGCGGCGCATCAAGGCCGCGTGTCGGGCGCAGGGGTGGTGGGCACGTCCTGGTCCTCGGCCGCCTCGATCTGCGCGGCGTGGGCCCGCTGGTAGCCCGGGCGTTCCTGCAGCCGCTGCCAATAGGCCTGGGTGGCCTCGCCGAACTGCGGCTCCAGACCCAGATGGTCGGCCAGCAGCAGTGCATAGCCCACCGACACATCGGCCGCGGTGAAGCGGCCCGCGCACAAGTAGTCCTGGCGGGCGACCGCGGACTCCACCGCGCGCAGGCGCGCCAGGAACCAGCGGCTGTAGTCCTCCACCACCTGCGGCTGCTTGCGCTCGGCAGGCTCGAAGCGTCCATATCGCAGCACCAGCGTCTGCGGAAAGGTGAGCGTGGCCTCGCCCAGGTGCAGCCAGTTCAGGTAGGCGCCGAAGGCCGGGTCGGGCGGGCGCACCTCCAGCCCTGCATCGGGGTGCGCGGCGGCCAGGTACTGGCAGATGGCGGCCGACTCGGTCATGCGCACCTGGCGCGTGCCCTCGCCCTGCACCAGCAGTGGCACGGTGCCCAGTGGGTTCTCTTCCAGAAACCAGCGCGCCTTGGCGCGCGGCGGGAACGGCATCATGTGCAGCGTGTACGGCAGGCGCAACTCTTCGAGCATCCACAAGGGGCGAAAAGACCGGGCGCTGACGCAGTGGTAGAGATGGATCATGGGCAGAGCGGGCCCGCCAGGGCGGCAGGCAGTGGTCAGGCAAACAAGTGGAATGCAGTGTAGTGGCGCACCGCGGGCGGGGCTGTCGGACAGGTGCCATGCAGGGTGCAGATCGTGCCGACCGCCGCATGCGCCCAACGGCTGTCAGGCATCGCGGGACTGGCGGCGAAACTCCGCGGGCGAGTGCCCCGTCCAGCTGCGGAACGCGCGGATGAAGCTCTTTTCGTTGACGAAGCCCGCCGCCTCGGCCACCTGCTTGATGGGGCGGTCGGTGCGGTGCAGCAGTTCCACCGCGCGGCTTTGGCGCACCTCGTCCTTCAGGCCCTGCAGCGTGGCGCCTTCTTCCTTGAGCTGGCGGTGCAGGGTGCGCGGCGACACGTGCAGCAGCGCGGCCAGCGACTCGGCACTGTGCTGTGCCAGCGCGGGCGCGGCGTGCCCACCCACCGTGGCGCCCAGCAGTTGCCGCACGCGCTGCACCAGCAGGCGGTCGCGCCGGTACTGCAGCACCGTGAGCGGCAGCGCGTGCTGCAGCATCTGCCGCAACGCGGCCTCGTCGCGCCGCAGCGGCAGGCTCAAGTAGCGCGCATCGAAGTGGATCGCCGTCTGCGCCGCGCCAAAGGCCACCGGGCCGCGGAACAGCACCGCATAGGCATCGGCATGCGGCGGCGCGGCAAAGGCAAACTCCGCCGCGGTCAGCGGTATGCGCGAGTCCACCAGCCAGCAGGCCAGTCCGTGCGCATTGCGCAGCACCGACACCAGGCAGAACTCGCGCAGCGCACCCAGGTCGCGCGCCTCGGTGATGCGCAGCGTGGCGGTGTCGCCCTCGGTGGTCAGGTGCAGCGCGATGTCGTCCGCCAGCAGGCCGTGGTGCCGGCACCAGCGCGCCAACGCCACGCCCAGGTGCGGCGAGCTGATCGATGCGCGTGCCAGCATGCCGTAGCTGCCCCAGGGCAGGCGGCGGCTGAACCAGCCCAGGGCCTCGTCGTCCAGCTCCTGCATGGCGGCGTCCGAGATGCGCTCCATCTGCCAGGCCGTGATGCGCGCCTGGTCGTCGTGCAGCAGCTGCGGCGCAATCTGTGCCTGCGCCAGGGCCTGGTCGGGGCGCAGGCCGCGCTGCTCGTACGCCAGTACGATGGCCCGCACGAACGCGATCGGCGTGACGGCTGGGGCGGCGGTGGGGGGCAAGGCCTGCCAGGCGGGCTCAGGGGTCGGTGCAAGGGATTTCACGCGGGCCAGTGTGCCCCAGGCGTGGCACGATTTGCAACCATTGTGGCAACCCGGGGCGGGTTGGCGCTTCTATGCTTACGGATCGCAGCCCGGTCCACGGGCGCCACCGCCTGCCGCCGCTTGTCGCCACATGGACCGCGCAGGCCCCGCAAGGAGACACAAGGATGACGAGCCCCGCCACCGCTGCAGCGCCAGCACCCCTCACCGGCAGCCACGCCCGTGGCGCCACCAGCGTCCCGCTGATCGAGCAGACCATCGGCAGCTTCTTTGCCGACATGGCGGCCCGCCAGCCCGGCCGCGAGGCGCTGGTCAGCGTGCACCAGGGCCGCCGGTACACCTATGCCCAGCTGCAGGCTGAGGCCCAGCGCCTGGCCAGCGCGCTGCTGGGCCAGGGCCTGGTGCCCGGCGACCGCGTGGGCATCTGGTCGCACAACAACGCCGAATGGGTGCTGATGCAGCTGGCCACCGCGCAGGTGGGCCTGGTGCTGGTCAACATCAACCCGGCTTACCGCACGTCCGAGGTCGAATACGCGCTCAACAAGGTGGGCTGCCGGCTGCTGGTGAGCATGGCGCGCTTCAAGACCAGCGACTACCTGGGCATGCTGCGCGAGCTGGCGCCCGAGTGGCAGCACCAGCAGCCCGGCCAGCTGGGCGCCGTGAAGCTGCCGCACCTGAACACCGTGGTGTGGATCGACGACGGGGCAGGGCAGGGCGCCGACGAGCCCGGCCTGCTGCGGTTTTCGGACCTGCTGGCGCGCGGCGATGCGCAGGATGCGCGCCTGGCGCAGATCGCCGCCACGCTCAAGGCCACCGACCCCATCAACATCCAGTTCACCAGCGGCACCACGGGCTTCCCGAAGGGTGCCACGCTCACGCACCGCAACATCCTGAACAACGGCTTCTTCATCGGCGAATGCATGCAGCTCACGCCCGAAGACCGCCTGTGCATCCCCGTGCCGCTGTACCACTGCTTCGGCATGGTGCTGGGCAACCTGGCGTGCTTCACGCACGGCTCCACCATCGTCTACCCGAGCGACGGGTTCGACCCGCTCACCGTGCTGCAGACGGTGCAGGATGAGCGCTGCACCGGCCTGCACGGCGTGCCCACCATGTTCATCGCCGAGCTGGACCACCCGCGCTTTGCCGAGTTCGACCTGTCCACCCTGCGCACCGGCATCATGGCCGGATCGCCATGCCCCACCGAGGTCATGAAGCGCGTGGTGGAGCAGATGCACCTGTCGGAGATCACCATCGCCTACGGCATGACCGAGACCAGCCCGGTCAGTTGCCAGAGCAGCACCGATACGCCGCTGGCCAAACGCGTCTCCACCGTGGGCCAGGTGCAGCCGCACCTGGAAGTCAAGATCGTGGACCCCGACAGCGGCGCCGTGGTGCCCATCGGCCAGCGCGGCGAGTTCTGCACGCGGGGCTACTCGGTGATGCACGGCTACTGGGGGGATGAGGCCAAGACCCGCGAGGCCATCGACGCCGAAGGCTGGATGCACACCGGCGACCTGGCCACCATGGACGACGAAGGCTACGTGAACATCGTCGGCCGCATCAAGGACATGGTGATCCGCGGCGGCGAAAACATCTACCCGCGCGAGATCGAGGAGTTCCTGTACCGCCACCCACAGGTGCAGGACGTGCAGGTGGTGGGCGTGCCCGATGCCAAGTACGGCGAAGAGCTGTGCGCCTGGATCATCGCCAAGCCGGGCACCAAGCCGACCGAAGACGACATTCGTGCCTTCTGCAAAGGCCAGATCGCGCACTACAAGGTGCCGCGCTACATCCGCTTCGTCACCAGCTTCCCGATGACGGTGACGGGCAAGATCCAGAAGTTCAAGATCCGCGATGAGATGAAGGATCAGCTCGGTCTGGTCGAAGCCAAGACCGCGTGAAACACACAAGAAGCAACACAGCATGACCATTCTCGACACCCAACTCAACGCCCGCTCGGCGGACTTCCTGGCCAACGCCGCGGCCATGCGCACGCTGGTCGACGACCTGCGCGCCCAGCTCGACAAGGTCGCCCAGGGCGGCGGCGAAGCGGCCCGCGCCAAGCACACCGCGCGCGGCAAGCTGCTGCCGCGCGAACGCGTGCAGATGCTGCTCGACCCGGGCACACCGTTCCTGGAGTTGGCGCCGCTGGCCGCGCTCAACATGTACAACAACGATGCGCCCAGCTCGGGGCTGATTGCCGGCATCGGCCGCGTGAGCGGTGTGGACTGCATGATCGTGTGCAACGACGCCACGGTGAAGGGCGGCACCTACTACCCGCTCACCGTCAAGAAGCACCTGCGCGCGCAGGAAGTGGCGCAGCAGAACCACCTCACCTGCATCTACCTGGTGGACTCCGGCGGCGCCAACCTGCCCAACCAGGACGAGGTCTTTCCGGACCGCGACCACTTCGGCCGCATCTTCTTCAACCAGGCCAACATGAGCGCCATGGGCATCTCGCAGATCGCCGTGGTCATGGGCAGCTGCACGGCGGGCGGCGCCTACGTGCCGGCGATGAGCGACGAGTCCATCATCGTCAAGAACCAGGGCACCATCTTCCTGGGCGGCCCGCCGCTGGTCAAGGCCGCCACGGGCGAGGTCGTCACGGCCGAGGACCTGGGCGGTGGCGACGTGCACACGCGCCTGTCGGGCGTGGCCGACCACCTGGCGCAAAACGACCTGCATGCGCTGCAGCTGGCACGCAATGCAGTGCGCAATTTGAATAAGAACAAGGCTCCGGCGCCCGCAGATCAAGCGCCAGAAGCTCCCAAATTTGTAGCAGAAGAACTCTACGGCGTGATCCCGGTGGACACCCGCAAGCCCTTCGACGTGCGCGAGATCATTGCCCGCATCGTCGATGGCAGCGAGTTCGACGAGTTCAAGGCCCGCTACGGCACCACGCTGGTCACGGGCTTTGCGCGCATCGAAGGCATGGCCGTGGGCATCATCGCCAACAACGGCATCCTGTTTTCCGAGTCGGCCCTCAAGGGCGCGCACTTCATCGAGCTGTGCTGCCAGCGCAAGATCCCGCTGGTGTTCCTGCAGAACATCACCGGCTTCATGGTCGGGCGCAAGTACGAGAACGAGGGCATTGCGCGCAACGGCGCCAAGATGGTCACGGCCGTGGCCACGGCGAGCGTTCCCAAGTTCACCATCATCATCGGCGGCAGCTTTGGCGCCGGCAACTACGGCATGTGCGGCCGCGCGTACAGCCCCCGCTTTTTGTGGATGTGGCCCAACGCGCGCATCAGCGTTATGGGCGGCGAGCAGGCGGCGGGCGTGCTGGCCACCGTCAAGCGCGACGGCATCGAGGGCAAGGGCGGCCAGTGGAGCGCCGAGGAAGAAGAAGCCTTCAAGGCGCCCATCCGCCGCCAGTACGAAGACCAGGGCCACCCCTACTACGCCACCGCGCGCCTGTGGGACGACGGCGTGATCGACCCGGCCGACACCCGCCGCGTGCTGGCGCTGGGCCTGGCCGCCACGCGCAATGCACCCATCGAAGACACCAGGTTCGGCCTGTTCCGCATGTGACCGTGCCGGGAGCCGCCATGGACGCCGTCGCCCACTTCACACAGCTTGCACGCTACAACGTGTGGGCCACGGCGCGCCTGCTCGACGCCGTGCAGGCACTGCCTGAAGAGGCCTACCGGCACGATGCGGGCCTGTTCTTTAAAAGCATCCACGGCACGCTCAACCACCTGCTGGTGGGCGAGCACCATCTGTGGTTCGTGCGGTTTGCAGAAGGCACATCGCCCAAGGTGGCGCTGGACGCCGAGCTGGAGAGCGACCGCGCGCGGCTCGATGCTCGCTTGCGCGCGGGCGCTGCCCGCTGGGCACCGTTGATCGCCTCGTTGCCGGCAGACCGCTGGGACGGCACGCTCGACTACACCACCATGCGGGGCACGCAGGCATCGTTGCCGTTTGCCGCCACGCTGGCGCATGTGTTCAACCACGGCACGCACCACCGGGGCCAGATCACCGCCGCATTGACCGCCCTGGGCCAGCCCAGCCCCGAGCTGGACCTTGTCTACTTCCTGCAAAACCCGCCCACGCCATGAGCCAGAACCTGTCCATCACCTACATCGGCGCCGTGGCGCGCATCACGCTCACGCAGCCCGAGATCCGCAACGCCTTCAGCGACGAGGTCATCGCCGAGCTGACGGCGGCCTTCACCGAAGTGGGCGCGCGCGCCGACGTGCGCGCCGTGGTGCTGGCCGCAGAGGGCCCCGCGTTCTGCGCGGGCGCCAACCTCAATTGGATGCGCCGCATGGCCGACTACACCCGCGACGAGAACGTGGCCGACGCGGGCAAGCTGGCCGAGATGCTGCGCGTGATCTACGAATGTCCCAAACCCACCATCGCGCGTGTGCAGGGCGATGTGTACGCCGGTGGCATGGGCCTGGTGGCCGCGTGCGACATGGCGGTGGCGGTGGACACGGCGGGCTTTTGCCTGAGCGAGGTGAAGCTCGGCCTCATCCCCGCCACCATCAGCCCCTACGTGATCCGCGCCATGGGGCCCCGCGCAGCGCACCGCTACTTCCTCACGGCCGAGCGCTTCGGCGCGGCCGAGGCGTTGCGCACCGGCTTCGTGCACGAGGTGGTGTCTGCAGACCAGCTCGACGCCAAGGTCGACGAATTGCTCAAGGCCCTGACCAGCGCCAGCCCCCACGCCGTGCGCGCCTGCAAGAAGCTGGTGCTGGACGTGGCCGAGCGCGAGATCAATGCGGGGCTGATCGCCGCCACCGTGCAGGGCATCGCCGACATCCGCGCCAGCGACGAGGGCAAGGAAGGCGTGCAGTCGTTCCTGAACAAACGCAAACCGGCATGGCTTCTGGCCTGACGTCTGAGGACACACGAACATGGACCAGCTCTGGCTCAACATCGTTCAGTGGCTCCACGCGCTGGGGCTCCACGTGGATGGCGGCACGGCGCGCGCGGTGGGCGATGCGGCGGCCACGGCCACCGCGCGGCTCGGCATGCCCAGCCTGCTGGCGCTGGCCGCCGCGCTGGGCTGGGCCAGCGGATTCCGTCTGTACGCGGTGGTCTTCATCGTCGGCGGGATGGGGGCCCTGGGCTGGATGCCCTTGCCCCCCGGTCTGCACGTGCTGCAGAACCCGCTGGTGCTGCTGGTGGCGGGCGGCCTGATGCTGGTCGAGTTCTTTGCGGACAAGGTCCCGTGGATCGACAGCGCCTGGGACGCCGTGCACACCGTCATCCGCGTGCCCGGCGGGGCCCTGCTGGCCGCGGGCGTGTTCGGCGCCGATAACGCCACCATGGGCGTGGTGGCGGGCTTGCTGGGCGGGTCGCTGGCCGCCACGTCGATGGCCACCAAGATGACCACGCGCGCGGCGGCCAATACCTCGCCCGAGCCGTTCTCCAACTGGCTGCTGTCCTTCTTCGAAGACGGCCTGGTGGTGGCCGTGGTGTGGCTGGCCACGCAGCACCCGGTGGCCTTCGGCATCGCACTGGTGGTGATGGTGGCCGTGTCGGTGCTGCTGCTGGTGGTGCTGTTCAAGTTTCTGCGCGCCGTGGTGCGGCGCTTGTCTTCTTTCTTTTCTGGTTCTGCCAAGGTGGCCTAAATGTTCAAAAAAATCTTGATCGCCAATCGCGGAGAGATCGCCTGCCGTGTAGCGGCGACCGCTAAACGTCTCGGCGTGAAGACCGTCGCCGTGTACTCCGATGCCGACGCCAATGCCAAGCACGTGGCCGTGTGCGACGAGGCCGTGCACATCGGTGGCAGCGCGCCCAAGGACAGCTACCTGCGTTGGGAGCGCATCATCGAAGCCGCGCAGGCCACGGGTGCACAGGCCATCCACCCCGGCTACGGCTTCCTGTCCGAGAACGAAGACTTCGCCCACGCCTGCGCGGCAGCAGGCCTGGTCTTCATCGGCCCGCCACCCTCGGCCATCAAGGACATGGGCCTCAAGGCCGAGTCCAAGCAGCTCATGGAAAAGGCCGGCGTGCCGCTGGTGCCCGGCTACCACGGCAGCGACCAGGACCCGGCGCTGCTGCAGCGCGAGGCCGACCGCATCGGCTACCCCGTGCTCATCAAGGCCAGCGCCGGCGGTGGCGGCAAAGGCATGCGCGCGGTGGACAAGAGCGAGGACTTCGCCGCCGCGCTCGCATCCTGCCAGCGCGAGGCGATCAACAGCTTTGGCGACGACGCGGTGCTGGTCGAAAAGTATGTGCAGCGCCCGCGCCACATCGAGATCCAGGTGTTCGGCGACACGCACGGCGACGTGGTGTATCTTTTCGAGCGCGACTGCTCCGTGCAGCGCCGCCACCAGAAGGTGCTGGAAGAAGCCCCCGCCCCCGGCATGACGCCCGCGCTGCGCCAGCAGATGGGCGAAGCCGCGGTGGCCGCCGCCAAGGCGGTGAACTACGTGGGCGCCGGCACGGTGGAGTTCATCGTGGAGCAGCCGGGTGGCTACGAGCGGCCCGACCAGATGAAGTTCTACTTCATGGAAATGAACACCCGCCTGCAGGTGGAACACCCTGTGACCGAGGCCATCACCGGCCTGGACCTGGTGGAGTGGCAACTGCGCGTGGCTTCGGGCGAGCCGCTGCCGGTGAAGCAGCAAGACCTCTCCATCACCGGCCATGCCATCGAAGCCCGCATCTGCGCGGAGAACCCCGACAACAACTTCCTGCCCGCCACCGGCGCGCTCAACGTGTATGCGTTGCCCGACTGCGTGACGTTCGAGAGGGGCGCGGTGCGCGTGGACTCCGGCGTGCGCCAGGGCGATGCGATCAGCTCGTTCTACGACTCCATGGTGGCCAAGCTCATCGTGCACGGCGACACGCGCGAGCAGGCCCTGGCGCGGCTGGACGAGGCCCTGGCGCAGACGCACATCGTGGGCCTGGCAACCAACGTGCAGTTCCTGCGTCGTGTGGCGCGCACCGGTGCGTTTGCCAACGCCCAGCTCGACACCGCGCTGATCCCGCGCGAGCAAGCGGTGCTGTTCCACCAGGAGCCGGTGGGCCTTCCGCTGGCTGCTGCCGCCGCCGTGGCGCAGACGCTGCTGAACGAGCGCGCCAGCGAAGGCGCAGACCCCTTCAGCCGCCGCGACGGATTCCACTCGCACGCGCTCACGCGCCGCCGCTTCGAGTTCGAGTTCGGCGGCGAGCACGCCAAGGCCTGGCTCACCTACGAGCGTGACGGCACGCTGCACCTGGTGGTAGGCGAGGGCGACGCGGCCGTGGCCGGGCCGCTGGTGTTTGCGGAACAATCCGGCGGCATCGAACTGCAGTTCGCCGGCCAGCGCACCCGCGCTGCGGTGTACGCCCAGGGCGAGGTGGACCATGTGTTCACGCCCCGCGGCGCCACGCAGATCACCGCCATCGACCTGCTCGCGCATGCGGGCGAGTCGGCGGCCGAGGGCGGGCGGCTCACGGCCCCCATGCCCGGCAAGGTGGTGTCGTTCGCCGTGAAGGCGGGCGATGCCGTCACCAAGGGCCAGCCGCTGGCCGTGATGGAAGCCATGAAGATGGAACACACGATTGCGGCGCCGGCCGATGGCGTGGTGCAGGAGCTGCTGTATGCGCCCGGGGACCAGGTGACGGAAGGCGCGGAGCTGCTCAAGCTGGCGGTGGCGGCGTAAGCCGCTGGCGCGTCACCTCTGGGTCTTCCCCCGATAAAAACCCGTTCACGCTGAGCTTGTCGAAGCGCCGCGCAAGGCTTCGACAAGCTCAGCCCGAACGGTATTGAGCGGGATTGAATGCTCGAATGCTCGAATGGTTGAACGCAAGCCAGCAAGAGGGGATGTCGTTCCGCGCTCGCTGGAGCCCGTCCCCTGCCCGCCGCAGCCCGCCTCCTGCGCGTCTGCGGCCTCCCCCAACCGTTCGGGCTGAGCCTGTCGAAGCCAGGGCGTGTGGGTGCGGATGCGATGGCCCTTCGAGAAGCTCAGGGCGAACGGAGGGTCGGGTCGCACAGCGGGTGCGCCCTGCCGCAGGCCGTGCAGGCCATAGGTGACACCCAGCCAGCGCCAATGCAGTTACCCTTGACCGCATGAACATCACCCTTTGCTGTACCGACACCAAGATCGAGCCCTGGCTGCAGGGGCTTGCCGCTGCCTTGCCCCATGCCCACATCAGCGTGTGGCAGCCGGGGGCACCGCAGGCCGACTACGCCGTGGTCTGGGCACCGCCCCAGCAGTTTCTGGACGAGCAGCCCGCCTTGCGCGCGCTGTTCAACATCGGCGCAGGGGTGGACGCGCTGCTCAAGCTGCGCATGCCGCCGGGCTGCCAGATCGTGCGCATCGACGATGGCGGCATGGCCGTGCAGATGGCCGAATACGTGTGCCACGCCGTAGTGCGCCATTTTCGCGAGCTGGACGCGTACGAGGGCGACATGCGCGCCGGCCGCTGGGGCTTTCGCCGGCCGCGGGTGCGATCGGAGTTTCCGGTGGGCGTGATGGGCCTCGGTGTGCTGGGCGAGCGTGTGGCGCGGGCGCTGGCGCATTTCGACTTTCCGGTGAACGGCTGGAGCCGGTCTCCCAAGGCGGTGGACGGCGTGCGCGGCTTCAGCGGCGCCGAGGGCTTTCACGACTTTCTGGCCGCCAGCCGCGTGCTGGTCAACCTGCTGCCGCTCACGCCCGACACGCAGGACATCATCAACCGCGACACGCTGTCGCGCCTGCAGCCCGGCGGCTATGTGGTCAACGTGGCGCGGGGCGCGCACCTGGTGGAAGAAGACCTGCTGGCGCTGATTGACAGCGGGCACATCGCAGGCGCCACGCTGGACGTGTTCCGTACCGAGCCTTTGCCGGTGGGCCACCCGTTCTGGCTGCACCCGAAGATCACCGCCACGCCCCACACCTCGGCCCGCACCCTGCGGGAAGAGAGCATTGCGCAAATCACGCGCAAGATGGCAGCCATGGAGCGCGGCGAGGCGGTGGCAGGCACCGTGGACCCCGGGCGGGGCTACTGACTAGGCGGGCCGCTGGCAGCACCAACCTCTGCCATCGCGGGCATGAGCTCCACATCCTTTCGCCGCATTTTCGGTCTTGTCGGCGGGCTGTTGCTGCTGCGCCTGCGGCCGCGCGCTGCCGCTGAGGGATCGCCCGGCGTCAGCCAGTCAGCCAGTCATTCAGTCAATCCATCGTCACGCCCGCATCGCGCACCAGCTTGCCCAGGCGCTGCGCGTCGGACTTGATCAGCGCGCCGAAGTCTGCGGCCGTGCCCGCCACCACCGGCGTGCCGATGGCCTCCCACTTGGCGCGGAAGGCGGGCTCCTTGAAGATCGCATTCACCGTGGCGTTGAGCTTGTCCACGGTGGCCTGCGGCGTGCCCGCGCGCACGGCGATGCCGTGCCAGCCGGTGATCTGGTAGCCGGGCAGGCCCGCCTCGGCCATGGTGGGCACGCTGGGCAGCACCTTGGCGCGCTCGGCCGAGGTGACCGCCAGCGGGACGAGCTTGCCCGACTGGAGGTGCGGCAGCGAGCTGCCCACGATGTCGAACATCACGTTCACCTGCCCGCCCAGCAGGTCGTTGAGCGCGGGGCCCGCGCCGCGGTACGGGATGTGGCCCATCTTCACGTGGGCGGTGGTGTTGAACAGCTCGCCCGCCAGGTGCTGCGGCGTGCCGTTGCCGGCCGATGCAAAGCTCAGCACCGGCTTGCCCGCCTTGGCCATGGCGATCAGCTCCGCCAGCGTCTTCACGCCCAGCGAGGGGTGCACTTCCAGTACCAGCGGAAAGGCTGACAGCTGCACCACGGGCACCAGGTCGGTCAGCGGGTTGAAGGGCATGCTGGCGTACAGCGACGGGTTCACCGCCATTGGGCCGCTGGCGGCCAGCAGCAGGGTGTGGCCGTCGGCGGGCGCCTGCTTGGCCACCTCGGCGCTGCCGGAGTTGCCGCCCGCGCCGCCCTTGTTGTCCACCACCACGGTCACGCCCAGCCGGCTTTGCAGCTCGGGCTGCAGCATGCGCGCCATCAGGTCGGTGGGACCGCCGGGCGGGTAGGGCACCACGAAGCGGATGGTCTTGGTGGGGAAGGCGGCCGGGGCCGTCTGGGCCACGGCGTGGCCTGCCGTGCCCAGGGCCAGGGCCCAGGTGGCGGGCATCGCAAGCGCCAGGCGGATGGCCGTGCGCCGCGTGGCCCGGCGGACCTGCGGTACGGGGGCTTGGGCGTGGGCGGTGGGGTGTTGTTGCATGGTGTCTCCTGCGGATGGATGAAGGCCCGTCTGGCGCGGGCTGATGGGTTTGATGGCGTGATGAGAATGGGCAGAGCCGGGCCGAGGCTCAGCCCGCGCCGAAGCGCTGGCGGATGTCCTGCGCCGTGGCCAGCGGCCGCCCCAGCGCGGCAGCGGCCTCGACCGCCTGGCGCACCAGGGCCGCGTTGTCGGGTGCGGTGCTGCCGTCCTTGCGCAGCAGGTTGTTCTCGAACCCCACGCGGGCATGCCCGCCGAAGACCGCGGCGGCGGTGATGCAGGTGTTCTCGGCCGCGCCGAACGCGCACACGGCCCAGGGTTCGGGCCCGTTGTGGGCGGCCAGGAAGGGCAGCAGGTCGCGCGGGCTCGAGGTCTGGCCCGCGCTGTAGCGGCCCAGCACGAACAGCAGGAACCACGGTGCATCCGGCACCACGCCGCTGGCGCGCAGCGCCTGCCAGCGGCGCAGGTCGGCCACGTCGTAGAGGATGACCTGCACCATGCAGCGGCGCCGCACCAGGCCCGTGAAGAAGCGCTGCAGGCCGGCCTCGCCGATCTCGGGCTGGTCGATCTCGCGCAGGCCGATGGACACGGCCTCGGGCTGCAGCGCCTCGACCATCGCGATCTGCGCCGGGGCACGGTACACGCCTGCCGCTTCGCTGGTGATCTGCACCACCATCGCATCGCCCACGGCGTGCTGCACCACGCGCCGGGCTTCGCGGTAGCCCTCCACGTCCAGGCTGTGGCGGCCCTGGGCGTCTCGGATGTGCATGTGGATCATGGCCGCGCCCGCCTCCAGGCAGGCCTTGGCGGTGGCGGCCAGCGTGGCCGGCGTGGTCGGCACGGCGGGGTGGTCGCTGGGCAGCTTGTACGCGCCGTTGGGCGCCACGGTGACGATCAGCGGGTCGGTCCATTGGCTGGTGGCGCTCATGGCGTGGCTCCCGGCGTGGTGGGTGTGCTGGCGGGCTCGATGGCAGGCAGCTCGCTGGCCAGCAGGGCCAGGCCCTGGCGCAGCAGCGTGTCGTAGCGGGTGCGCTCTGCACGCTTGCGGTCCTCGGGCCAGTCGAAGAAGCCTTTGCCGGTCTTCATGCCCAGATCGCCGTGGGCCACGCGGTCGCGCAGCGCCTGGGCGGGCACGTCGGTGTTGGACAGCGTGGGGTACATGGTGGCCGCGGCCGCGCAGTGCACCTCGATGCCCGCGTGGTCGCGCTGCAGCACCGGGCCTGCGGCCAGAAAGCGAAAGCCGAAGCCAAAGCGCACGGCGGCGTCCACGTCTTCGGGCGATGCGATGCCTTCGTCGATGAGTGCAAAAGCCTCGCGCGACAGCGCATGCTGCATGCGGTTGGCCAGAAAGCCCGGCTTGTCCTTCTTCACCAGCACCGGCACGCTGCCGCAGCGGCGCATGAAGCCGTGCAGCCACTGGCCCAGCGTGGGGTCGCTGCGCTCGCCCAGCACCACCTCCACCAGCGGCACCAGGTGCGCCGGCATGAAGAAGTGCAGGCCCAGCATGCGCTGCGCGGTGGGCAGGCCCTGGGCGATGGCGCTGATCGGAAAGCCCGAGCTGTTGCTGGCCAGCACCGCACTGGCCGGGGCGATGGCTTCCAGCTCGGCAAACAGCTGCTGCTTGGCGGCGAGTTGCTCGGTGATGCATTCGACCACCAGCACCACGCCGTCCCAGGCCACGTCCTGCAGGCTGGCGCACACCTCCACAGGGCCTGCGCCCGCGGCCAGGCCGGCGGCGTCGAGCTCGGCGGCAATGTGCGGCAAGAGCAGGTCGCGCCGCGCGGTGTGCGGGTCCACCACCGTGACCCGGGCGCCGCCGCGGGCCAGGACCACGGCCACGTCCGCACCCATGGTGCCCCCGCCCACGACCACCGTGCGTGCATTGCGCGGCGAACTGATGTCCATGCTGTCGTCTCCTTGTGTTGTCTTGCGGTGCAGTCTAGGCAGGCCGCATTGCGCGGTCCAGACGTATTTTTCGATAGACTGATCGGCCATGAAGATCAATTGGTCGGCCCGCGAGGTCGATGTGTTCCTGGCGCTGGCCGACACGCTGAGCTTTCGGCGCACCGCGCTGCAGATGCACCTGTCGCAGTCGGCGGTGTCGGGCACGCTCGCGCGGCTCGAAGAGATGTTGGGCGCGCGCCTGTTCGATCGCACCACGCGCACGGTGCAGCTCACGCAGGCGGGCGAGGTGTTTGCCGAGCAGGCCCGCTTTCTGCGCCACCAGATGGATGAGACGGTGCGCCGCGTGCAGGCCGTGGCGCAGGTGCAGGTGGGGCGGCTCGCGCTGGCGGCGCTGCCGTCGCTGGCGGCGGGGGTGGTGCCCCGCGCGTTCACGCGGTTTGCGGCGGGGCACCCGGGCGTGCACCTGGAGCTGTTCGACAGCCTGGCGGGCCCGGCGTTCGACATGGTGCGCGCAGGGCGCGTGGACTTCGCGCTCACCGCCGCCAACCCCGCGTATGCCGACCTCGACTACACCCCGCTGTCGTCCGACCGCTTCGTGCTGCTGCTGGCCCGCGCCCACCCCCTGGCGCGCGGCCGCGGTGCGCTGGCCTGGGCCGATGTGGCCGACCTGCCGCACATCTCCATGCCCGCCGGCACCAGCGTGCGCCAGTACGCCGACGAGGCGCTGCTCACGCACCGCATCCGCTTTGCGCCGCGCTACGAGGTGGAGCACCTGGCCACCATCGCGGCCATGGTGGCCGCGCAGCTGGGCGTGAGCGCGCTGCCCGAGCTGGCCGCGCAGGTGGTGCGCCGGCCCGAGGTGGTGACCCGGCCGCTCAAGCAGCCGTCGCTGCGCCGGCCCATCGGCCTCGTGACGCTGCGGGGGCGGCGCCTGTCGCTGGCGGCGGTGCAGATGGTGGCGCTGCTGCGCCAGGAGATGGACGAGGGGGCTGGTGCGTAGTGGCAGCGCCGGGGTGCCGCAATGGCACGAGCGGAGAGTGGTCTGGCAGGATATGAGGTGGTGCCGCGCCGCCGAAGCCCGGACAATGGGGGGCGTCCGCCCGGCCCCCACCCCGACCCTGCTGTCGGGCCTCGCGCACAGCGCGCTGCGGGTGCCGGCCCAGGCCCGCACCGCTCCACGTCCTTTTTTTCAGGTAGCCCCACCATGAGCATTCCTTCCCGCGTCAAACTCATCGATGTCGGCCCGCGCGACGGGCTGCAGAACGAGAAATCGCCCGTGCCCGCCGAGGTCAAGATCGCGCTGGTGCACCGCCTGCAGGACGCGGGCCTCAAAGAGATCGAGGTGACGAGCTACGTGAGCCCCAAGTGGGTGCCGCAGATGGCCGACAACCACGAGGTGATGCAGGGCGTGAACCGTGTGGCCGGCGTGCGCTACTCGGTGCTCACCCCCAACCTCAAGGGCTATGAAGCCGCGGTGGCGGACCGGCCCGACGAGATCGTGGTCTTCGGCTCGGCCAGCGAGGCGTTCAGCCAGAAGAACATCAACTGCTCCATCGCCGAGAGCATCGAGCGCTTCGCGCCCGTGGTCGAGGCGGCGCTGGCGGCCGGCATCGGCGTGCGCGGCGCGATGAGCTGCACCGTGGGCTGCCCGTACGAGGGCGAGATCGCGCCCGAGCGCGTGGAGTACCTCGCCGGCCTGCTCCAGGGCATCGGCGTGCAGCGCGTGGACGTGGCCGACACCATCGGCGTGGGCACGCCGCGCAAGGTGCAGCGTGCGCTGGAAGCGACGCTGAAGCATTTCGGCATCGACGACGTGTCGGGCCACTTCCACGATACCTACGGCCAGGCGCTGTCCAACACGCTGGCCGCGCTGGAGCTGGGGGTGTGGAACTACCAGTCGTCCGTGGCGGGCCTGGGCGGCTGCCCGTATGCCAAGGGCGCCACCGGCAATGTGGCGACGGAGGACGTGGTCTACATGCTGCACGGCATGGGTATCGAGACGGGCATCGATCTTGATAAGCTCATCGATGCCGGGGCCTACATCAGTGGGTTCCTGAACCGTAAACCCCATTCCCGCGCAGCGAATGCATTGCTCACCAAGCGCGCGGGATAGCGCCATCGGCGCAGGAGATGACGACCGTGTGTGGAGCTGAACTGAAGAACCTTCCCGAGGGCGTGCAGCGCGTGGCTGCAGCGCTGCAGACCTTGAACCACCCCCACATGCCGCAGATGCTGGACGACGCCGCGCGCACCGCGCAGCAGGCGGCCGATGCGCTGGGCATCCTGGTGGGGCAGGTGGCCAAGAGCATCATCTTTCGGCGCAAGAGCGACGACGTGGCCGTGCTGGTGGTCACCTCGGGCGACCGGCGCGTGGACGAGAAAAAGGTCGAGGCCCACGTGGGCGGCAAGATCGGCCGGGCCGATGCCGACT
This sequence comes from Acidovorax sp. Leaf191, assembly GCF_001424425.1. Lineage (GTDB taxonomy): Bacteria > Pseudomonadota > Gammaproteobacteria > Burkholderiales > Burkholderiaceae_C > Acidovorax. The sequence continues at coordinate 76,312 of NZ_LMPT01000004.1, read as the reverse complement.
TCGTGAAGTCGCGCACCGGCTTTTCCATCGGCGGCGTCTCGCCCGTGGCGCATGCCACGCCGCCCGTCACGCTGATCGACCAGGACCTGCTGCGCTTCGACGTGGTGTGGGCGGCGGCCGGGCATCCGCACAGCGTGTTCCCGCTGCACCCGAGCGACCTGCAGCGCCTGACGGGCGCACCCGTGGTGGACGTGGTGCTGGCGCCCGTGGAGGCCGGCACGCAGCCTGCGGCATGAATGCTATTGATTTGCTAGCTGCTCGCGCTCGCCAGTTGAGCGGTAGCGGCCATTTTGATGCTGACAATGCCGAGCCGGTGGCATCACCGTGCATCTCGGTGTGCCGCATGTCACCCGACCACAGCCATTGCGAAGGCTGCTTTCGCACGCTGGATGAGATACGGCTATGGTCGGGCGCGGACTCCAGCCTGCGGCGCAGCATCTGGGCCAAGCTGCTCGGCCGCGCCGGCATCGATCTGAACGCGACAAGAACATAAGAACGCACAACGCGTTCCCGGAGACCCCGCCATGAAGCGCATCACGTTCTACCTCGACTTCGTCTCCCCCTATGCCTGGCTCGCGTTCGAGCGCCTGCCCGAGGTGCTGGAGGGCCTGGGCTATAGCGTGGCCTACAAGCCCGTGCTGCTGGGTGCATTGCTGCAGCAGCATGCCAACCCTGGCCCCGCAGGCATCGCCCCCAAGCGCGACTGGACCTACCGCCACGTGACCTGGCTGGGCCATGCGCAGGGCACGCTGCTGCAGATGCCCGCGCGGCACCCGTTCAACCCGCTGCCCCTGCTGCGCACGGCGCTGGCGTGCAGCGACGACGGGCACATCAACCGCTTCGTGGCGGGCACGGTGCTGCGCCATGTGTGGCAGGGCGGGCACGACGCGCTCGATGCCGCGCGCCTGGCCGACCTGGCCGCGCAGCTCGCGGACCAGCTGCGTTCCGGCGAGGATGCAGCCAGCGACGGCCCCAAGGCCCTGCTGCGCGCCAACACCGAAGCCGCGCAGGCGGCGGGCGTTTTCGGCGTGCCGGCGTTCGAGGTGGACGGCAAGCTTTTCTGGGGCCTCGACGGCCTGCCGATGCTGCGCGCATACCTCGATGGCGACGCGTGGTTCGACGGCCCGGGCTGGGAGGCTGTCAGCCAGCTCCCATCGGGTTTACCCGGCAAGGCGTGAGCGATTTCCGGATGCTGAAAGGGGCCCTGCGGGTTTCACCTTAAGTTGTCAGAGAGCGGTCAGTTTGGTGAAAGCTCTTGTTGGTTTGGCGTCAGAGCGTGGTCAGTGCCATCTCGAACAATGGGCGCAGCCGCGGAAGCGCGGTCTGCAAAACCAACAGGAGACACACACATGGCAACCGTTCATCCCGCACCGCGGCCGATGTCGCCCGAAGAGAGGAAGGTCATCTTCGCGTCGTCGCTCGGCACTGTTTTCGAGTGGTACGACTTTTATCTGTACGGCTCGCTCGCGGCCATCATCGCCAAGCAGTTCTTCAGCGGCCTGGATGCCGGCTCGGCGTTCATCTTCGCGCTGCTGGCGTTTGCCGCGGGCTTCATCGTCCGTCCCTTCGGTGCCATCTTCTTCGGCCGCCTGGGCGACATGATCGGGCGCAAGTACACCTTCCTGGTCACCATCCTGATCATGGGCCTGTCGACCTTCATCGTCGGCATCCTGCCCACGTACGCCTCCATCGGCGTGGCCGCGCCGGTCATCCTGATCGTGCTGCGCCTGCTGCAGGGCCTGGCCCTGGGCGGTGAGTACGGCGGTGCCGCCACCTATGTGGCCGAGCACGCCCCGCACGGCAAGCGCGGCGCCTACACCGCCTGGATCCAGACCACCGCCACGCTGGGCCTGTTCCTGTCGCTGATGGTGATCCTGGGCACCCGCACCGTGATGGGCGAAGAAGCCTTTGCCGACTGGGGTTGGCGCATTCCGTTCATCGTGTCGATCCTGCTGCTGGCCATCTCGGTCTGGATCCGCCTGTCGATGAACGAGTCGCCCGCCTTCCAGAAGATGAAGGCCGAGGGCAAGACCTCCAAGGCGCCGCTCAAGGAATCCTTCGGCGAGTGGAAGAACCTCAAGATCGTGATCCTGGCCCTGGTGGGCCTGACCGCCGGCCAGGCCGTGGTCTGGTACTCGGGCCAGTTCTACGCGCTGTTCTTCTTGACGCAGGCCCTCAAGGTCGATGGCGCCACCGCCAACATCTTCGTCGCGATCTCGCTGCTCATCGGCACGCCGTTCTTCATCGTGTTCGGTGCGCTGTCCGACAAGATCGGCCGCAAGCCCATCATCCTGGCAGGCTGCCTGCTGGCCGCGTTGACCTACTTCCCCGTGTTCGGCGCGCTGACCAAGGCGGCCAACCCCGCCCTGGCCGAAGCCCAGGCCAAGAACCAGGTGGTCGTGACGGCCAACCCCGACGAGTGCTCGTTCCAGTTCAACCCCACCGGCACCACCAAGTTCACCAGCTCGTGCGACATCGCCAAGCAGGTGCTGGCCGGTGCATCGGTGAGCTACGAGAACGCCACGGCCGCTGCCGGCACGCCCGCCACGATCAAGATCGGCGAGACGGTCATCACGTCGTACACCAGCAAGGGCCTGCCCGCTGACGAAGCCAAGAAGAAGGACGGCGAGTTCAAGAAGGCCGTGGCCGACGCCCTGAAGGCTGCCGGCTACCCCACCAAGGCAGACCCTGCCCGCATCGACAAGGTCATGGTCGTCGTGATCCTGACCTACCTGGTGCTGCTGGTGACCATGGTGTACGGCCCCATTGCCGCCATGCTGGTGGAAATGTTCCCGACCCGCATCCGCTACACGTCCATGTCCCTGCCGTACCACATCGGTAACGGCTGGTTCGGCGGCCTGCTGCCCACCACGGCGTTCGCCATCGTGGCCCAGACCGGCAACATGTACAACGGCCTGTGGTACCCCATCATCATCGCGGGCGCCACCGTGGTGATCGGCGGCCTGTTCATCAAGGAAACCAAGGACGTGGACATCTACGCCAACGATTGATGATGGCCCACAACGGCCATTGACCGGCCATTGACGAGTGCACAGGGCCCGCCCCGCAAGGGACGGGCCCTGTGTTCCATCAAGGGGCTTGTGCCACACAGCACAACCTACAACGCAGCGCCCAGGCTCCTTGATTGAACAAACCCAAACTCAAACCCCAACCCGCCCCGCGGGAACCAAGGAGATATTTATGTGGAAGATTGCTGTTGGCTTCGTTTTGTTCGCTGCCCTGTCGATGTACGTGATCATCAAGGCGGGCGACAAGGCCGACATGGGCGGTGAAAAGCACGGCGCCGACGCCGTGCACGCGCCCGAACCCGTGGCCAGTACGCCGGCTGCCGCATCGGCTGCGTCAGCGCCTGCGTCGGCCGCCAGCGCGCAGTGAGCGTCGATGCGTTGATGCTGCGCATCGTGGGATGGGGCTTGGCTGACAGCGCGGCGCGCTAGATCCCCATGATTTCTATCCAGAAAGCAAAGCCCGGTGCCATGCAGGCACCGGGCTTTTTTCTTGTGGCCGGGCGAGGCCAGCTCAGCGCTTGAACCGCCCGTCGCTGCCGATGATGGACAGGTCCGAAAAATCCAGCCCGCTGTGGTCCGTGGGGCTGTAGCTCAGCTCCAGGCCGCCCAGGTCCCACTTCTTGATGCTCTCCAGGCCCGCCTGCAGCTTGGCGCGGTCGGGCTTGGGCCCGGCGCGCTTGAGGCCTTCGACCAGCACCTTGGCGGTCACGAAGCCCTCCACCATGGCGGGCGTGAGGTCGGCGATGTTCTTGGCGCGGGCGAGGTCCATGGCCTCCTTGATGACCGCGTAGTTCAGCGACCGCTCGGACGGGAACACCTGCGTGACGACCACGCCGCGCGCCTGTTCGCCCAGCGCCTTCACGAAGCCGCCCGAGGCGTTGTTGGACAGCGTGACGATCTGGCCCGTGACGCCCGCGCCGCGCAGCGCCTTGATGCCGTCGACCACCGCAGCGCCGGTGCCGATGAAAATGACGGCCTGCGGCTGCTTGCCCGCCACGCGCGGTGCGATGGCGCTGTAGTCGGGCTTGGCGCGGTCGAACTTCTCGACGAACGCGGCTTCGAGGTTGTTGGCCTTGAAGCCGATCTGCGCCCCGGCCAGGCCGTCGGCGCCGAAGGTGTCGTCCACATGCACCACGCCGATGCGCTTGATGCCCAGCGTGTTCAGGTGCGTGATGGCTTTTTCGACCTCGCGCTGGTAGGGCGCGCGCACGTTGAAGATGTACTTGCTGACCGGCTGGTGCAGCGCGATGGCGCCGGTGGACGGGCCGACGAGGGGCACGCCGTGCTGCTCCAGCAGCGGGATGATGCCCTGCGTGTGCGGCGTGCCGCGGGTCATGAACAGGCCGACCACGTTCTTCTGCTCGATCAGCGTCTTGGCGTTCTCCAGCGTGAGCTTGGGGTCGAACTTGTCGTCGAGCAGCACCACCTCCACCTTCTGCCCGCCCACGCCGCCGCGCGCGTTCACGTGGTCGATGTACAGGGCGGCCCCTTGCGTGGACTCGGCCACGGTGGCGGCGGCCGAGCCGGTCACGCCCACGGTCTGGCCGATGAGGATCTGGGCGTGGGCGGCGTGGGCGATGCCCAGTGCCAGGGCCAGCAGCAGGGCCGCGCGTTTCGCCAGGGGGCCGGGAACGGTCATGGTGTCTCTCTTTCTTGTAAGGGTGGGGAGTTTAGGGACGGACCATGACAAGGCATCTGTAGAAACGCGTAGTGGCGGCATTCCATGCTGCGCGCCCGCCCGCGCCCACTGCCGCTGCAGCTCTGCCAGCCGTCACCGCCGGAACTTGCCGTCCGTGCCGATGATGGACAAATCGGCAAAGTCCAGGCCCGTGTGGTCCTCGGGGCTGTAGCTCACCTCCAGCCCGCCCAGGTCCAGCTTCTTGATGCTCTCCAGGCCCGCATGGAGCTTTTCGCGCGTGGGCTTGGGGCCGGCGCGCCTGATGCCTTCCACCAGCACCTTGGCGGCCGCATAGCCTTCCAGCATGGCCGGGGTGATGTCGCCCGCGCCCTTGGCCTTGGCCAGCTCCTGCGCCTCCTTGACCATGGGGTAGGTCACGGCCCGCTCGTTGGGGTAGACCTGCGTCACGATCACGCCGCGCGCGTTGGCGCCCAGGCTCTTGATGAAGCCGCCCGAGGCATTGTTGGACAGCGTCACGATCTGCGCGGCCGAGCCCGCGGTGCGAAAGGCGGTGTTCGCCTCCACCACGGTCGAGCCCGAGGCGATGATCAGCACCGCCTGGGTATCGGCCTTGGCCACCTTGGCGGCGATGGCCGTGAAGTCCGGCTTGGCGCGGTCGAACTTCTCCAGCACCACGGGCGTGAGCTTGGCGCCCGCCAGGCCTTTCTGGGCCCCCGCCACGCCGTCGGCGCCGAAGCTGTCGTCCGCATACACCACGCCAATGCGCGAGATGCCCATGGAGGCCAGGTGGGTCATGGCCTTTTCTGCCTCGCGCTGGTAGGTGGCACGCACGTTGAAGATGTACTTGCGCACCGGCTGGTGCAGCACCATGGCGCCGGTGGAGGGCGCCACCAGGGCCACGCCGTGCTTTTCCAGCAGCGGGATCATGGCCTCGGTGTGCGGCGTGCCCCGCGTGAGGAACAGCGCCAGCACGTTGTTGTCCTCGATGAGCTTGCGGGCGTTCTCGGCCGCGATCTTGGGGTCGAACTTGTCGTCCAGCGAGGTCAGCTCGATCTTCTGGCCGTTGACGCCGCCCTTGGCGTTGACCATGTCGATATAGAGCTTGGCGCCGTCGGTGGTCTCCTTCACGCCCGCGGCCACCTGGCCTGAAAAGCCCGCCGTCTGCCCGATCAGGATCTGCGCATGGCCGGCCGTGGCCAGGCCCAGCGCCAGGGCGGCGGTCCCGCCCCACCGTATCTGCCATCGGTTCATGGTTGTCTCCTGTTTGTGTCTTTGCGTAAGAGTTCAGTCTAAGCGCATGTATTTGAAGCGTTTAAAGGGTTTGTCCGAGAAAAACACCCCTTTGCCAAGGGCTTTTGCGCCTTGTCAAACCTGCGCGCATCGCGTTCCGGGGGTAATCCGGGCCGCCCGGCAGACCCGGCTCCGCGTCCCTAGAATGTTCCGCCTTACCCCAGAAAGACTGCCTCCATGACCCAGGGACTGATCCGTATCCGCGGCGCACGCCAGCACAACCTCAAGAACCTGGATCTGGACATCCGCACCGGCGAGCTCACGGTGGTCACCGGCCCCAGCGGCTCGGGCAAATCCAGCCTGGTGTTCGACACGCTGTACGCCGAGGGCCAGCGCCGCTACGTGGAGACCTTCAGCGCCTACGCGCGCCAGTTCCTCGACCGCATGGACAAGCCGGCGGTGGACAAGGTCGAGGGCGTGCCGCCCGCCATCGCCATCGACCAGACCAACCCCGTGCGCTCCAGCCGCTCCACCGTGGGCACGATGACGGAGCTCAACGACCACCTGAAGCTCTTGTTCGCGCGCGCCGGCCAGCTGTTCGACAAGGAGACCGCGCAGCCCGTGCGCCACGACTCGCCCGAGACCATCTACGCCGAGCTGCAACGCCGCAGCGCCGAGGCGGGCGATCCGCGCATCGTGCTGACCTTCCCGGTCGAGCTGCCGGGCGGTACGTCGCCCGAGCAGGTGGAGCAGTGGCTGTCGGCCAGCGGCTTCACCAAGGTGCAGGCCGAGCGCGAAGTGGGCACGCCCACCGGCCCGCGCAAGGTGCTGGACGTGGTGGCCGACCGCTTCCGCCTGGGCAATGCCGAGAAGGCGCGCGTGGTCGAGGCCATCGAGGTCGCGCTCAAGCGTGGCACGGGTCGGCTGAACGTCTATGTGCTCCCCCCCACCCAGACCGTTCAGCCTGAGCCTGTCGAAGGCCAGGGCAGCGCTTCCACAGGCTCAGCGCACACGGAGCCTGCACCCGAACTCTGGCGCTTTTCCACCGGCCTGCACTGCCCCGACAGCGACCTGCGCTACAGCGACCCGATCCCCTCGATGTTCTCGTTCAACTCCGCCGTGGGCGCGTGCGAGAGCTGCCGGGGCTTCGGCCGCGTGATCGGTGTGGACTACGGCCTGGTCATCCCCAACGACAAGCTCACGCTGCGTGCGGGGGCCATCAAGACCATCCAGACCCCCGCGTGGAAAGAGGCGCAGGACGACCTCATGCGCCATGCCGAAACCGCCGGCATCCCGCGCGACACGCCCTGGAACAAGCTCACCGACGACCAGAAGAAATGGGTCGTCGGCGGCGCGCCCGGCTACAAGGACGGGCAGTGGAGCAAGCAGTGGTACGGCATCAAGCGCTTCTTCGAGTACCTGGAGAGCAAGGCCTACAAGATGCACATCCGCGTGCTGCTGTCCAAGTACCGCAGCTACACGCCGTGCCCCACCTGCGCGGGTGCGCGCCTCAAGACCGAAAGCCTGCTGTGGCGCGTGGGCGGCAAGGACGATGCGGACGCCGCAGTCGACCCGGCCCGCCGCTTCATGCCCGAGGGCGTGCAGTGGTCGCGCGCGCAGCTCGAAGCACTGCCCGGACTGTGCCTGCACGACCTGATGCTGCTGCCCATCGACCGGCTGCGCCGCTTCTTCGACCGCATGGAGCTGCCCGTGGGCGACGCCGCGGCCGGTGGCGATGCGCAGGCGCTGAAGCTGCTGCACGAAGAGATCACCACGCGCCTTCGCTACCTGTGCGACGTGGGCATCGGCTACCTCACGCTCGACCGCCAAAGCCGCACGCTCAGCGGCGGCGAGGTGCAGCGCATCAACCTCACCACCGCGCTGGGCACCAGCCTGGTCAACACGCTCTTCGTGCTGGACGAGCCCAGCATCGGCCTGCACCCGCGCGACATGCACCGCATCACCGAGGCCATGCTGCGCCTGCGCGACGCGGGCAACACCCTGGTGGTGGTGGAGCACGACCCGGCGGTGATGCTCGCGGCCGACCGCATGATCGACATGGGCCCCGGCCCGGGCCGGCTGGGCGGGCAGATCGTGTTCGACGGCACCACCGCTGACCTGCGCCATGCCGACACGCTCACCGGCGCCTACCTGGGCGGCCGCAAGCATGTGGGCTTCGGCTTCAAGCGCATGGTGACCGAATCCACCCCGCGCCTCATCCTGGAAGGCGCGCGCGAGCACAACCTGCAGAACGTGTCGGTCGAGTTCCCGCTGCAGCGCCTGGTCACCGTGACGGGCGTGAGCGGATCGGGCAAGTCGAGCTTGATCCAGGACGTGCTGGCCCCCGCGCTGCTGCGCCACTTCGGCAAGGCCACCGACTCGCCGGGCGCGCACGACCGCATGCTGGGCGCCGACCACCTGTCGGACGTGGTGTTCGTGGACCAGTCGCCCATCGGCAAGACCGCGCGCTCCAACCCGGTGAGCTATGTGGGCGCATGGGACAGCATCCGCGAGCTGTTCGCCGTCGCGCCGCTGTCCAAGCAGCGCAGCTACACCGCCGCCAAGTTCAGCTTCAACAGCGGTGACGGGCGCTGCCCGACCTGCGGCGGATCGGGCTTCGAGCATGTGGAGATGCAGTTCTTGTCGGACGTGTACCTGCGCTGCCCGGACTGCGACGGCAAGCGCTACCGCCCCGAGATCCTGGAGATCACCATCGAGCGCGGTGGCCGCACGCTCAACGTGGCCGACGTGCTGGCCCTGACCGTGGCCGAAGCCGCGGCGCTGTTCGCCGCCGACCGCGACGTGATCCGTGCGCTGCAGCCCATCGTGGACGTGGGGCTGGAATACGTGGCACTGGGCCAGCCCGTGCCCACGCTCAGCGGCGGCGAGGCGCAGCGCCTCAAACTCGCGGGCTTCCTGGCCGAGGCGGCGCGGGTGCAAAGCAAGTCGCGACAGGCCGTGGCGCGCAAGGGCACGCTGTTCCTGTTCGACGAGCCCACCACGGGCCTGCACTTCGACGACATCGCCAAGCTCATGCGCGCGCTGCGCAAGCTCATCGACGCGGGGCACTCGCTCATCGTCATCGAGCACAACCTGGACGTGATCCGCGCGAGCGACTGGCTCATCGACCTGGGGCCCGAAGGCGGCTATGCCGGTGGCCTGGTCGTGGCCGAGGGCACGCCCGAAGACGTGCGCCAGCACCCCACGTCGCACACCGGCCAGGCGCTGCGCGACTACGAACTCACGCTGGGCGTGGGCGGACACTCGGTGCACGAGAAAGCCGCAGCGCTACGAAAAAGAGAGCTGGTGGCGCTGGATGGTAAAGCGGTGGAGGCCAAAAATGCCATACAAATCGTCAACGCCAAGGAGCACAACCTCAAGAACCTGAGCGTGGACATTCCGCGCGGCAAGTTCAACGTGGTCACCGGCGTGAGCGGCTCGGGCAAGTCCACCCTGGCGTTCGACATCCTGTTCAACGAAGGCCAGCGGCGCTACCTCGAATCGCTCAACGCTTATGCCCGCTCCATCGTGCAGCCCGCGGGCCGGCCCGAGGTGGATGCGGTGTACGGCATACCGCCCACCGTGGCCATCGAGCAGCGCCTGTCGCGCGGCGGGCGCAAGTCCACCGTGGGCACGACCACCGAGGTGTGGCACTTCCTGCGCCTGCTGTACGTCAAGCTGGGCACCCAGCACTGCGTGAACGACGGCGCTGCCGTGCAGCCTCAAACCCCCGAGAGCATCGCCGCCCAGCTGCTCACGCAGTTCCGCGGCCAGCACATCGGGCTGCTCGCGCCGCTGGTGATGAACCGCAAGGGCGTGTACACCGAGCTGGCCGACTGGGCGCGGCCCCGCGGCTTCACGCACCTGCGCGTGGACGGCAACTTTTTGCCCACCACCAACTTCCCGCGCATCGACCGGTTCAAGGAGCACACCATCGAGCTGCCGGTGGCCAGCATCGACGTCTCTCCCGACAACGAAGCCCTGCTGCGCGAGTCGCTGGCGCAGGCGCTCACGCACGGCAAGGGCGTGGTGCACGTGCTCAGCAGCATCGCGGACCTGGCCGCAGCCATGGAAGGCGGGCGACCCACGGCAGGCATCGGCCACCTGCAGGCGTATTCGACCAAGCGGGCCTGCCCGGTGTGCGCCACCAGCTATGCCGAGCTGGACCCGCGCCTGTTCAGCTACAACAGCAAGCACGGCTGGTGCCCCGACTGCGTGGGCACGGGCGTCAAGCTCACCAAGGAGCAGCGCAAGGTGTTCGATGACTCGGTGCAGGACGACAAGGAAAAGGGCCGCGAGCAGACCTTTGCCGAGCCCGAGGTGGAAGACCTGCAGGACACCGCCTGCGCCACCTGCCACGGCACCCGGCTGAACGCGACAGCCCGCGCCGTGAAGTTCGCGGGGGTGGGCATCACCGACATCGCAGCGATGTCCGTGACGGACGTGCGCCGCTGGGTGGAGAGCCTGCGCGCCGACGGCGGCATGTCGGTGCGCGAGGCCGACATCGCGCGCGACCTGGTGCCCGAGATCCAGAGCCGGCTGGAGTTTCTGGAAGAGGTGGGCCTGTCGTACCTCACGCTCGACCGGGGCGCGCCGACCTTGAGCGGTGGCGAGGCGCAGCGCATCCGCCTGGCGGCGCAGCTGGGCAGCAACCTGCAGGGTGTGTGCTATGTGCTGGACGAGCCCACCATCGGCCTGCATGCACGCGACAACCAGATCCTGCTCAACGCCCTGCACAAGCTGGGCGACAAGGGCAACACGCTGGTGGTGGTGGAGCACGACGAGGACACCATCCGCCGCGCGGACCACATCATCGACATCGGCCCGAGCGCGGGCAAACGCGGCGGGCGCCTGGTGGCGCAGGGCAGCGTGGCCGACATCACCGGGGCCGAAGACTCGCAGACGGGCCGCTACCTGCTGCACGCCATGCGTCACCCGCTGCAGCTGCGCCGCAGCATGCTGCCCAGCGCGCTGAGCGCGGCCGACGCCGCGCTGGGCGATCCCGTGGAAGCCCCCAAAGGGCGGCAGAGCGCGGCGGTCAAGAAGCGTGCCGCGCAGGCGGCCGCACTCACCGCGCAGGCGCTGGACGATGCCAAGGCCCGCGCCGCCATCCGCTGGCTCACCGTGCAGGGCGCGCAGCTGCACAACCTGCAGAACGTGACCGCCACCGTGCCGCTGCACCGCCTGGTGGCCGTCACCGGCGTGAGCGGCTCGGGCAAGTCCACACTGGCGCGCGACGTGCTGCTGGCCAACGTGCAGGCCTGGGTGCAGCAGCGCTCCACCAAGGCCGGGCGTGACGCCATGGACTCGGGCAAGGCGCCGCCCCTGGTGGGCTGCACGGGCCTGGCGGGCTTCGAGAGCATCGACCGCGTGCTCGAAGTGGACCAGACGCCCATCGGCAAGACGCCGCGCAGCTGCCCGGCCACCTACATCGGCTTCTGGGACACCATCCGCAAGCTGTTTGCCGAAACCCTGGAGGCCAAGGCGCGTGGCTATGCGGCTGGGCGCTTCAGCTTCAACACCGGCGAAGGCCGCTGCGCAAGCTGCGAAGGCGCGGGCGTGCGCACCATCGAGATGAGTTTCCTGCCCGATGTGAAGGTGCCGTGCGAGACCTGCCACGGCGCGCGCTTCAGCCCCGAGACGCTGGCCGTCACCTGGCGCGGCAAGAGCATCGGCGACGTGCTGCAGATGGAGGTGGACGAGGCGGTGGACTTCTTCGCCAGCATGCCCAGCATCGCGCACCCGCTGCAGCTCTTGAAGGATGTGGGCCTGGGCTACCTCACGCTGGGCCAGCCCTCGCCCACGCTGTCCGGCGGCGAGGCGCAGCGCATCAAGCTCGTGACCGAGCTCACCAAGGTGCGCGACGAAGTGGGCCGCCGCGGCCAGAAGGCGCCGCACACGCTGTACGTGCTGGACGAACCCACGGTGGGCCTGCACATGGCCGACGTGGACAAGCTCATCCGCGTGCTGCACCGGCTGGTGGACGGCGGCCACAGCGTGGTGGTGATCGAGCACGACCTCGACGTCATCGCCGAAGCCGACTGGATCATCGACCTGGGCCCCGAAGGCGGCAAGGAGGGCGGCCGCATCGTGGCGGCAGCCACGCCGGAACAGGTGGTGCAGCAGGGCACGCACACCGGGCGTGCTCTGGCTGCGGTGCTGGCGCGGTAGGCAGGGGCGGCTCACGGTGCCGTCCCAGGCAGAGCCGCAAAACGTTTGTGCGGATGTTCTGCGTGCACAGCCCGCCGTGGCGTACGTCACTGTCGGGCTGTGTCCTACGCGCGGCGCAGAATATTGCGCACGTTGGGTGGGGAACCGATTTTTTAGGATGCGATGCAGGGCCTGCCGCTAATGCGCGAAGGCCCCCAGCACTTCCACCAAATCCTACGGACATCCATCACCATGAAATCCTTGCTCAAGACCTGTGTTGCCCTCGCGGCCACTTCTGTACTGCTGGTCGCTTGCGGCGGCGGCAACGACGACGATCCGACGCCCAGCAATGAGCCCGGTGTGCTGACCGTGACGGGTGCGAGCGTGGATGCGCTCAACGGCGTTTACGGAAATGGCACGATCAACCTGACCGATGTGGACAAGCGCAACCCGGTCGGCTCCGTGCCCGAACTGTGCTCGTTCAAGTTCGATGGCCTTGGCAAGGTGGGCTCGGCAGCACTGGCCTTCGGCGACATCCGCTATCGCCCGGACGCCACCGGCCTGCACCAGGTCTTCGTCACGTTCGACGGCAAGGAATACGGCAGCGGCGAGCCTACCGACACCGCTGTGGTGCGCGACAGCAACCAAGTCCGTTTCAGCAATAAGGTCCTGACCGCCTCCGATGGCTCCAATGCCACGCTGCGCGTGAACGGCGTCATCCCCATGCGCCCCAACCGCCCCTTCGGCTGTTAAGCGCGTGACCCACCCTCGCGACCTGCCCCACAAGCAGGGCTGGTCGCGGGGCGTGGGCCTCCGAGTTTTTGTGTAGCTCGTCTCCCTCCCTCCGGCCCTTGGGCCGGATTTGGCCCTGCGGCTTTATCTGCATGGGCCTTTTTTGCGTCTGCAGCGCAGGTGTGTGCAGGCCAGTGCGCAGCAAGCACCCCAAGCATCGCTGAACCGGTGTGCGAGCGCGCGAGCTACAGCCGCGCACAAAGTGTTTGCCGCATATTCACATGCGAAATCCTGCGTTCGCAGCCGGAGCGCCGCGTCTTAGTCTGGCGGCATGTCCAGTCGTTGGCCCGCCTCTTCAGGCCTCCTGTCCACCCATCGCGTACTGACCCTGCCCGAGTCGCCAGCGGGCGGGGCGCCGACCATTCGCGCGAAGGCGCTGCTGGTCCAGGACCCCCGGTCCGCGCAGCTGCTCGACCATGTGGACCGCATTGCGCGCAGCGATGCGTCGGTGCTGGTGGTGGGCGAGACCGGCACCGGCAAGGAGCTGATAGCGCGCCACGTCCATGCCGAAAGCGGCCGGCCCGGGCCCTTCGTGGCGGTCAACTGCGGTGCGTTCAGCGAATCGCTATCGACGCCGAACTCTTCGGCCACTAGGCGGGTGCCTTCACTGGGGCTACGCAGGCACGCGCGGGCTGGTTCGAGGCGGCGCAGGGTGGCACGCTGTTTCTCGATGAGATCGGCGACCTGCCGGGCCTGCGGGCTTTGGCAAGGGGTGCTGTGAAGTCAGCAGCCCGCATCCAGGCCGGCAGCACTTGGCGGTCGGCACAATGGCGCCATGACACCACCCCCCGCGCAACACGCCGTGGTCTGGCTGCACGCCGAGGCGCCGCCCAAGCCGGCCGTGGGCGCACCCTGCAACGGCTGCGGTTTGTGCTGCCTGGCCGAGCCCTGCCCGCTGGGCGTGGTGGTGTCGCGCCGTCGCCATGGCGCCTGCGTGGCGCTGCGGTGGGACGGTGCGCACGCACGGTACCTGTGCGGCATGGTGGCCGACCCGGGCGAGGTGACGGGCTTGCGGCAGCGCTGGTTGACGGTACCGCTGGCCTGGCTGGCTCGGCGCTGGATTGCGGCGGGCGTGGGGTGCGATGCGGATGTGGAGACCACCAACGTGCCGCGCCCGTGAGCTGGGTGGTGGCTGGCCTGGAAACGTCTGACGGGGTCGGCTGCAGGCGGCGCGCTACGTGGCGCTTGGAAAAAGCGATTGCTATTAAAAATATAGCTGCTAGCGCTTTTCTATCAAGCGGTAGAGCCATTTTTTAATCAAAACCCCAGTGTCCACACAGCGCGGCAGCACCGCCGTGTGCTCGGCCACCGCGCTGCGGGCGGTCAGTTGGCCAGGGCGTCCACCGCGGTGCGCCGCGCCAGGTGCACGCCCGCCAGCATGCAGCGCACCGACCCGCCCGCCAGTTCGATGGTCGGCACGGCCAGCGGCAGCAGCGTGGCGCTGCGCTCGATGACGGCCTTCTGCGCCGCGGTCAGGCTGGCGGCGGCGCGCGCCGACAGGGCCAGCACACGACCCCGGGCGCTGGTCAGCTCCAGCGCATTGCCCGCGAATTCGCCGATCTGGTGGGCGCTCAGTTCGATGACGTCGCGGCCGGTTTCGCGCAGGCGGCTTCGCACAGCCTCACGTCGCAAGGGGTCGGTGATCAGGTGGAACCCGCCCAGCGCGAAGTCGGTGCCCACGCACAGCATCACGTTGGTGTGATAGCACGGCCGGCCCTCTCCATCGGCCGTGGCAAAGGCCATGGGCTCGTAGTTGAAGTGGGTGCAGAACCGCTCCAGCGCCACCGGGTCGGCGCGGTTCGACTGCGCGGTGTAGGCGATGCGGCCGATGTGGTCGAGCACCATCGCGCCGGTGCCTTCGAGGAACATGTTGTCGGCCTCCAGCCCCGAGTAGTCGATCACGTCCTGCACCCGGTACTGTGCCTTGAGCAGGTCCAGCACGTCGCTGCGGCGCTCGCGCCGCCGGCTCTGTGCGTACATCGGGTACACGGCCACGTGGCCGCCGGCGTGGGTGGAGAACCAGTTGTTGGGGAAGACCGCGTCGGGCGCGTGGCGCTCGCCCAGGTCGTCGAACAGGTGCACATGCACGCCGGCGGCTTCGAGTTGCGCGGCGGCCTGGGTCACCTCGGCGTATGCCTGGCGCGCGATGTCGTCCGGGGGGGCGTTGGTGGGTGCAGACTGAAAGGCGTTGTCGTGCGCGGTGTCGGGGTTGGGGTGAAAGCGGTGTGGGCGCACCATCACGACGGCGGACGGGGCTTGGGCGGATGCGAGGGAGGGCATGGCGGTCAGTGGCTGCAAGGTAGCGGGAAGGTGGCGGTGCATGAATTTTCCGAACAGTGCCAGTCAAACAAAAGACTTCAAACTGATCGAAATGCAGCAAAATCTGGCGTTCTGATCACCCAGAGACCCACTATGAACAGGCTGGACGACACCGACCGCGAAATCCTCAGCATCCTGCGGGCCGACGCGCGCACGCCCGTGGCCACACTGGCGCTCAAGCTGCGCGTCTCGCGCGGCACCGTGCAGAACCGGCTGCACAAGATGGAGGAGAGCGGCGTCATCGTGGGCTACACCGTGCGCCTGCGGCCCGACTCCGAGCCCCAGCGCATCCGCGCCTGGATGAGCATCGCGGTGGAGGGCAACGCCGCGCCCGAGGTGATCCGCGCCCTGCGCGGCGAGCCCATGGTGGGCACGCTGCACACCACCAACGGCCGCTGGGACATCGTGGCAGAGGTGCGCGCCGAGAGCCTGGAGGCGTTTGACGCGGCGCTGGGGCGCATCCGCCTGACGCCCGGCATTGCGAACACGGAAACAAGCATCCTGCTGTCGACCTACAAGGCTTGAGCCCCAAGGTCGGCAGAAAGTTGGCAGCAGATTGGCGGTCGGCGATGTTCGGCACGCGACCGCCCAGCCAGCGCAGCGCCTGAAGCGGTTGGTGCCACATTGGCGACACCGGCTAGGGGGTTTCCGCATCACCGCCGTCGTGCCGGCTGCAGTTCAATGGCGAAGTCTTTGTTTTGCTTTTTCAGGAGCCCCGCCATGCAACGTCGCCAGATCATCCAATGGGGAGCCGCCAGCCTCGCCGCCCCCGCATTCATGGCGCAGGCCCAGAGCTTTCCGAGCAAGCCCATCAAGCTCGTGATCGCCTTCCCGGCGGGCGGCCCCACCGACATCACCATGCGCTCGCTGGCCGACAGCGCCGGCAAGATCCTGGGCCAGCCGGTCATCGTGGAGAACAAGCCCGGCGCCGGCGGCACGCTGCCCGCGCAGGCGCTGCAGGGCGCTGCGGCCGACGGCTACACCGTGGCGCAGATTCCGCTGGGCGTCTTTCGCCTGCCCTACACCACCAAGATCAACTGGGACCCGGTCAAGGACATCAGCTACGTGCTCAATGTCACCGGCTATGCGTTCGGCCTGGTGGTGCCCGCCGACTCGCCGCTCAAGACCTGGACGCACTTCGTGGCCTGGGCCAAGGCCAATCCCGGCAAGCTGAGCTACGGCTCCACCGGCACCATGACCAGCCCGCACCTGACGATGGAGCTGATCGCGCAGCAACTGGGCATCGAGCTGCTGCACGTGCCCTACAAGGGCAGTGCGGACCTGATGCAGTCCATCCTGGGCGGGCAGATCATGGCGGCGGCCGACTCCACCGGCTTTGCGCCGCAGGTCGAGGCCGGCAAGCTGCGCGTGCTCAACACCTGGGGCGCCGAGCGCCTGGCCAAGTTCCCCGATGCGCCCACGCTCAAGGAGCTGGGGCTGAACCTGGTGCAGAACTCGCCGTTCGGCATCGGCGCGCCCAAGGGCACGCCCGATGCGGTGGTCAAGCGCCTGCACGATGCCTTCAAGCAGGCGATGGAGCAGGACAGCTACAAGACCGCGCTGGCCCGCTACGACATGGTGCCGATGTACATGAGCACGTCGGCGTACAAGAAGTTTGCGCAGGACACCTTCACGCGCGAGAAGGCGCTGGTGGAAAAACTGGGCCTGGCCAAGCCGAGTTGAAGTGAGCTCCCCCTGAGCGGCTGCGCCGCTTCCCCCTCTCTCGCTGCGCTGCGCTGGCGGGAGGGGGACGCCCCCAGCGCACGGAAGTGAAGCGCCGCAAGCGGCTTGGCGGCCCTTGCGCGGGGGCACTGGCCTGGGATGCGCCAGTCACGACGTTTCGCTGGCAAACTTTTCTCACTGAAGGTCCGCCCTCACGCTATTCATCGGTACCGCGACATGGCCTCCGGAGGGGTGTATGACGTTCCGTGTGATGATCCGTCCCAACATTGAACGGAATACCGCGAGCATTTATGGCATCCCCCTCCGACAACAGCATCAGCATGGCCCTGTTCTGCGACTTCGAAAACGTCGCCCTGGGCGTGCGCGATGCGCAGTATGAAAAGTTCGACATCAAGCCCATCCTGGAGCGCCTGCTGCTCAAGGGCTCCATCGTGGTCAAGAAGGCCTATTGCGACTGGGAGCGCTACAAGGGCTTCAAGGCCACGATGCACGAGGCGAATTTCGAGCTGATCGAAATCCCCCATGTGCGCCAGTCGGGCAAGAACTCGGCCGACATCCGCCTGGTGGTGGACGCGCTGGACCTGTGCTACACCAAGTCGCACGTGAACACCTTCGTGATCATCAGTGGCGACTCGGACTTCTCGCCGCTCGTGTCCAAGCTGCGCGAGAACAACAAACAGGTGATCGGCGTGGGCGTGAAGCAGTCCACGTCGGACCTGCTCATCGCCAACTGCGATGAATTCATCTTCTACGACGACCTGGTGCGCGAGAACCAGCGCGCGATGGCCCGGCGCCAGAACCCCGGCTCGGCCCCCGCGCCGCGCCGCACGCCCGAGGAAGAGCGCCACCGCAAGGAAACCCAGGACGTGCGCCGCACCCAGGGCGTGGAGCTGGCGGTGGAGACCTTCGAGGCGCTGACCTCCGAGCGCGGCGACAGCGGCAAGATCTGGGCGTCGGTGCTCAAGGAAGCCATCAAGCGCCGCAAGCCCGATTTCAGCGAGAGCTATTACGGCTTTCGCACCTTTGGCAACCTGCTGGAGGAAGCGCAAGCACGCGGCCTGCTGGAGTTCGGCCGTGACGAGAAGTCCGGCGCGTATGTGTTCCGCTCGCTGGGCGGCGGAGTGGGCGCAGGCAGTGCCGATCCCTCGGGCCGCGCCGACGCACCGGCCGAGCGGCAAGGGGGCGCAGCGGGTCACGTCCGCCACGATTTCCACGCCGTGGCTTCGGTGCCGGACACCTCGGCAGGCCAGGGCGAAGGCGGCGGCGGCAATGGCCGCGGTGGCCGCTCGCGCGGGCGCCGCGGCGAAGGCGCTGGGCGCTCGTCGGCACCGCAGCACGCAGAGATGCGCCGCGATGGGCAGGCAGAGGACCATGGCGACCAGCAGCCCGACATCGGCGTGGATGCTCACGATGGCCGTGATTCGCGTGATTCGCGTGACTCCCGCAATTCACGTGAGGCTAGAGATGCTCGTGACACGCGGGACACGCGGGACACGCGGGACACGCGGGACACGCGGGACATGCGGGATACGCGCAATGTGCAGGATGACGATCAGCCGGAGCGCCCGACCCGCAGCTACTTCAGTCAGCCGGCGGCCGCACCAGCGCCTGCGCCCGCTGCGGTCGACGCCCCGTCGCGTCGCGATGCCGTGTTGAATGATGACGAGGACGAGTCCGGCGCTCCAGGTCAGCAGTGGGGTGCCGACGATGACCACCAGGCCTCAGCGCCCGCGATGGTCGAGGCACCCGGTGACGCAGCCGAAGAGTCCAGCGCCCCTGCACCCCGCAGCCGCCGCGCCGGATCGGCTGCGCGCAAGACCAGCGGGCGCAAGGCAGCAACGGGCGACTCGGAGGCACCGGCGGCTGCATCGCAACCCGCGCCAGCGCCCAAGCCACGAACAGCATCGGCCAAACCCAAGGCCGCCGCGGCTGCTGCAACAGCGGCAACTCCAGAGGCCGCTGCAAAGACCCCAGCACCCCGCGCCCGCAAGCCGCGCAGCGCGGCCAAGACCACCAAGCCCGCTGAGTGAGCGGCGCAAGCCGCCGGCCGGGCTGAACGCCTGGCCGCGCGCCCCTGACAAGCGCTGCCCACCCAGGCAGCACCAGCCCTACGCGGCGGCTGCCTGTACGGCGGACGCGCCCGCCTGCGCAGCGAGCCGCTGGCGCACCGTGTCGTAGCGGGGCGGCACGCAGCCCACCTGCTCCACGCAATGGCTGGCACTGGCGAGCGCATGCCACAGCACGGCATGCAGCCGCTCGGTAGCCAGCGGGGCCACCAGGCCCCCGGGGCGCTCGCTCAGGGCCTCCTGCCCCCGCTCCGGCCCCGCCAGCAGCGCGGTGATGAGACCGGCCAGAAAACAATCTCCCGCCCCCACGGTGTCGGCCACGGCCAAGGGCGCGTGCTCTTGCGCATGCACGGCCTGGCCGTCGCGCTGCAGCAGCCACGCGCCGCCGGGCCCCAGCGTCAGGGCCAGCCACTGGGCGCGGGTGTGGTCCAGCAGGTGCCGGGCGCGCTGCAGTGCGGTGCCGCCCGGCACGGCCAGGGCGTCCAGGTCGTCGTCGCTCACCTTGATGAGGTGGGCGTGCTGCAGCGCGGCCATCACGTTGGCCCGGTAGGCGGGCACGTCGTCCACGGCCGACAGGCGCAGGTTGGCATCGACCACCACCATGCGCCCGGCGGCACGCTGGGCTGCAAGCCACGGCAGGTAGATGCCTGCGTCCTGCGCCACCAACGCGAGGCAGCCGGTGGCCACCACCTGCAGGCCGGGCAGGGCGGTGCAGGCGGCGATCAGCGCGTCGCCCGTGGCCTGGCGGTCGGCCACGCCATCGCGGTAGAAGCTGTAGCTGGCCTTGCCCTCGGCATCCAGCGCGGCCACCGCCAGCGCGCTGGGCGCGCGCACGGGCACGGGCGATGCCAGGGCCACGCCGGCGTCGTGCAGGCCCTGCAAAAGCTGTCGGCCCAGCAGGTCGGCCGACAGCGGGTTCAGGTACATCGTGCCCACGCCCTGCAGGCCCAGCGCACGGGTGAGGTTGTAGACGGCCCCGCCCGCGCAGGGCCGCAGGCGTCCGTCAGCCTCCTGGATCAGGTCGAACAGGGCCTCTCCCGCGGTGGCCACCCGCAGGGCTGGTGCTGCGTCGGTGGGCGTGGAAGCCGTTGGTTCTAGGGCAGCGCGCGACCTTGGGGGCGGTGTGAGGGTGGCGGTGTCAGGTGCTGATCGGCTAGGGAAAACCATAACTAAATCCACTTGATTTATTAAATTGCAACGCACTATAGTTCGATCCCATCCACCCGACAAGAGTGGTGTTCCCGAGGTGCCGCACCGTGTGGCGTCCGGGGTTTCAGCCATCCGTTCCAAGGAGACAACCGTGATCCAACGCGCCCCTGCTTTCGTGCTGTCCGCCATTGCCTTGTCTGGCGCCCTGGCCTGTGGCCTGGCCCAGGCTGCCGAGCCCGTGATCGGCCTGATCACCAAGACCGAGACCAACCCCTTCTTCGTGAAGATGAAGGAAGGCGCCACGGCCGAGGCCAAGAAGCTCGGCGCCAAGGTGGTGTCGGCCGCGGGCAAGACCGACGGCGACAACGCCGGCCAGGTCACGGCCATGGAGAACCTGATCGCCGCGGGCGCCACCACCATCCTGATCACCCCGAGCGACGCCAAGGCCATCGTGCCGGCCATCAAGAAGGCCCGGGCCAAGGGCGTGATGGTGATCGCGCTCGACAGCCCCACCGACCCCGTGGACGCCACCGATGCGCTGTTCGCGACCGACAACTACAAGGCCGGCGAGCTGATCGGCCAGTACGCCAAGGCGGCGCTGGCCGGCAAGAAGCCCGTGATCGCCATGCTGGACCTGCACCCCGGCCACCCCGTGGGTGCCCAGCGCCACAACGGCTTCCTCAAGGGATTCGGCCTGCAGGCCAACGATGCCAAGAGCAATGAGCTGTCGCGCCCCGCCGAGGTGGTGTGCATGGCCGACAGCTTCGGCGACCGCGCCAAGGGCCAGACCGGCATGGAAAACTGCCTGCAGAAGAACCCCGACATCAACCTCGTCTACACCATCAACGAGCCTGCCGCCGCCGGTGCCTACAACGCGCTGAAGGCTGCCGGCAAGGACAAGGGCACGATCATCGTGTCGGTGGACGGCGGCTGCGCCGGCGTGGCCGACGTGGGCAAGGGTGCCATCGCCGCCACCAGCCAGCAGTACCCGCTGCGCATGGCCGCGCTGGGCGTGGCGGCTGGCGTGGAGCACGCCAAGACCGGCAAGAAGGTCAGTGGCTACACCGACACCGGCGTGACGCTGATCGCCGCCAAGGCCGTGCCGGGCGTGGACAGCAAGGACGTGAAGACCGGCACGGACCTGTGCTGGGGCGCGAAGTAAACGTGCCGTGGACCGGCCGGCAGACAGCTGGCCGCTTTGCGCCGGGCCCGGGCCCGGCGCGCTGACTGACCGAATCCTCCGAATGCCATGAACACCAACGCCTCCAAGCTCCCCCCGCTGGCCACGCTCGGGCCCTTCATCGCGCTGCTGCTGGCCTGCGGCTTCTTCGCGCTGCAAAGCGACCGCTTTTTGTCAGCGCAGAACTTCGCGCTCATCCTGCAGCAGGTGATGGTCGTGGGCGTGATCGCCATCGGGCAGACGCTGGTCATCCTGACCGCGGGCATCGACCTGTCGTGCGGCATGGTCATGGCGCTCGGCGGCATCGTGATGACCAAGGTGGCGTCGGACTATGGCCTGTCGGCCCCCGTGGCGATCGCCTGCGGCATGGCGGTGACCACGCTGTTCGGCATGGTCAACGGCCTGTTGGTCACCAAGGTCAAGCTGCCGCCGTTCATCGTGACGCTGGGCACGCTCAACATCGCTTTCGCCGCCACGCAGCTGTACTCGGGCGCGCAGACCATCACCGACATCCCGGGCGGCATGACGGTGCTGGGCAACACCTTCCAGGTCGGCGGCACGGCCGTGGTGTGGGGCGCGCTGCTGATGCTGGCGCTGTACGTGGCGATGTGGTTCTTCCTGCGCGAGACCGCGCCCGGCCGCCACATCTACGCCGTGGGCAACAACCCCGAGGCCACGCGCCTCACGGGCATCCCGACGGACCGCGTGCTGCTCTTCGTTTACATGCTGGCCGGCGTGTTCTACGGCATCGCCGCGCTGCTGTCGGTGGCACGCACCGGCGCGGGCGACCCCAATGCGGGGCAGACCGAGAACCTGGATGCCATCAGCGCCGTGGTGCTGGGCGGCACCAGCCTGTTCGGCGGGCGCGGGGTGATCCTGGGCACGCTGGTGGGAGCGCTCATCGTGGGCGTGTTCCGCAACGGGCTCACGCTGATGGGCGTGTCGTCCGTCTACCAGATCCTGGTCACCGGCATCCTCGTGATCCTGGCCGTGGCCACCGACCAACTCTCGCGCAAAGGAGTGCGTTGATGATGAACGCCGCTCAACAATCTTCTCCACCCACCGCACCGCTGGTGATGCAGGCCAAGGGCCTGGTCAAGCGCTACGGCCAGGTCGTGGCGCTCGATGGTGCCGACTTCGAGCTGCGCGCCGGCGAGATCATGGCCGTGATCGGCGACAACGGCGCGGGCAAATCCAGCCTGATCAAGGCGCTGTCGGGTGCCACCGTGCCGGACGAGGGCACGGTGCTGCTCGACGGTGCCCCCGTGCAATTCAGGAGCCCCATCGACGCGCGCCGCGCGGGCATCGAGACCGTCTACCAGGACCTCGCCGTGGCCCCGGCCATGACCATCGCCGAGAACCTGTTCCTGGGCCGCGAGCTGCTGCGCCCCGGCATGGCCGGCCGCGTGCTGCGCATGCTGGACAAGAAGCGCATGCTCGAAGAAAGCGTGGCGCGCATGAACGAGCTGAAGGTGGGCATCCGGTCCATGACGCAGGCGGTGGAGACGCTGTCGGGCGGGCAGCGCCAGTGCGTGGCCGTGGCGCGCGCCGCGGCCTTTGCGCGGCACGTGGTCATCATGGACGAGCCTACTGCCGCGCTGGGCGTGAAGGAAGGCAACATGGTGCTGGAGCTGATCCGCCGCGTGCGCGACAAGGGCCTGCCCGTGATCCTCATCAGCCACAACATGCCCCACGTGTTCGAGATCGCCGACCGCATCCACATCGCCCGCCTGGGCAAGCGCGCGGCCGTCGTCAACCCTAAAAAGATCAGCATGAGCGACACCGTGGCCGTGATGACCGGCGCCATGGCGGCGTCGGAGCTGCCCGCTGAATGCCTGGCCTGAACGTTTCCGCTCCGTTGCCTACCCATGCTCAAGAACATCGACCCCCTGCTGACCCCCGACCTGCTCAAGGTGCTGGCCGAGATGGGCCATGACGACGCCATCGTGCTGGCCGACGCCAACTTCACCGCCATGAGCCTTGGGGCTGGCAAGCCCGTGCTGCGCCTGCCCGGCATCGGCATGGCCCGCGCCGTGCAGGCCGTGGCCAGCGTGCTGCCGCTGGCGCAGGACGTGCCGCACCCTGTGGCCTACATGCAGGTGGGCGGCACCGAGGCGCCGTACCGCTCGGCCCTGCAGCGCGACACCCTGCAGGTGCTGGCCCGCGAAGGCGTGGGCAGCGAGCAGGCCGAAGGCGTGGAGCGCTTCGCGTTCTACGACCGCGCCCGGCGCGCCTACGCCATCGTGGTGACCGGCGAGCGGCAGCCCTGGGGAAACTTTCTGCTGCGCAAGGGCGTCATCGGCGACACTTTGCAACCCTGATGCCGCACATTTTCCTGCCACCACCACCGTGATCCGCCTCGACTCCGCAGACCTGCCTGACGCCATTGCAGACGCACCCGAGCCCGCAGCCGCCGGTCCGGTGCGGCTGCGCCAGCGGGGCTCCAACCACGTGGGGCTGCGCCAGTTCAACGAGCGGGTGGTGCTGCAGGCCCTGCGCACGCACGGCAGCCTGGCCAAGGCCGAGATGGCGCGGGTCACCGGGCTCACCGCGCAGACCATCGGTCTCATCACCGCGCGGCTGGACGAAGACCAGCTGCTGCGCCGCGAAGCCCCCGTGCGCGGCCGCGTGGGCCAGCCCTCGGTCCCCATCGGCCTGAACCCGGACGGCGCGTTTGCCATCGGCATCAAGATCGGCCGGCGCAGCGCCGACTGGCTGCTGGTCGACTTCACCGGCCACGTGCGCGAGCGCGTGGTGCTGGACTATGCGTTCCCCGACATCGATGTGCTGCTGCCTGCCATCCGCCGTCACTTGAACCAGCTGCTCGACGGCCTGGGCCCGCTGCGCTCGCGCGTGGTGGGGGTGGGCGTGGCAGCCCCGTTCCAGCTGGGCGGCTGGCACCGCATGCTGGGGCTGACCGAGGCGCAATCGGAAGCGTGGAACAACATCGACCTGGCCGAGCAGGTGCAGCAGATGACAGAGCTGCCCGTGAGCTTTGCCAAGGACACCTCGGCCGCCTGCGTGGCCGAGCTGCTGCAGGGCCGCGGGCGCGACATCCCGAGCTTTCTGTACCTGTTCATGGACACGTTCATCGGTGGTGGCTTGGTCATCAACTCGCACCTGCACCGCGGCCTGCACGGCAACGCAGGCGCCGTGGCCTCGCTGCCCCTGGCGCCCGCCCCGGCGGGCCAGGCCCCCGCGCAGCTCATCAGCCAGGCATCGCTGTGGGAGCTGGAGCAGCGCTTTCGCGCCCACGGCCTGGACCCCATGGCCGCCTACGACAAGCGCGTGCTGCAGGCCCCCTGGCTGGCCCACAGCCGCGCGTGGATCGACAGCGCCGCGGCGGCGCTGGCGCACTGCATCGTGTCGGCCACCGCCTTCCTCGACCTGGACGCCGTGGTGCTGGACGGCGCCTGCGCACCGGAGCTGTTGCAGGCGCTGTGCGAAGGCGCACGCCGTTCGCTGGCCGACTACAACTGGGAGGGCCTGCACCAGCCGCCCAGGCTGGAGCTGGGCAGCATCGGCTCGGATGCCCGCGCGCTGGGCGGTGCGCTGCTGCCGCTGCATGCGTGCTTTGCGCCGGACCACGAGATTTTCTTGAAGGCTTGACGCGCTGCGCTCGACGTTATGTGCAGAGTGGTTTGCTATGAATTAAATAGCTGCTTGCGCTTGTCTATCAAGCGGTAGGTGCCATTCTTGATGGGATGGCCTTCAATGGGGAGCCTGGGGGATATTGGAGGGTGTGGAGGGTGCACCCGCCGACATCCAACGAACGCCCCGCCGCAGGCGTCGCCATCAAGTCCGCTGCTTCACCGGCCTGCCAGAATGGCCTGCGCCACTTCCGCGAACCCCGCGCCCCGTTCACCCTCGGTCACGTACCGCGGCAGGTGCTGCAGCTGCGGCACGAACCGCGCAATGTTGGCCACCCCCACGCTGTGCGGGAAGTGCTGGAACATGAGCTGGTCGTTGGTGGAGTCACCCACGTACACCCACTGGTCGATCTCGGCATCCAGGTCACGCCCGAACAGCTCGCGCACGATCCACCGCGCGCCTTCGAGCTTGTTGTGCGTGCCGTACCAACCGTTGATGTGGATGCTGCTCACGGTGGCGTTCATGCCCGCCGCCTGCATCAGCGCAACGCATTGATCGATGTGCGCCTGCGGCATTTGCGTGAACTCGCTGTGGTCGATGGCGATGTCGCACTCGCGGCCCGCGGAGTCGGTGGCGCGGCGCGCGCCGGGGACTTCGTGCTCGATCTGGGCCAATACCTGCTGCATGCGGGCGAAGTTGGCAGTGCGGGTGGTGGCGTCCTGCTGGTAGAGCTTGTTCAGCGAACCATCGGCTTGCCGGATCAGCGCGACGGCGCCGTTCTCGGCCACGATGGCGTCCACGGGCCAAGACAGCGCGAAAGGTTCGCTCCAGCCGACGGGGCGGCCGGTGATGGGGATGATGGGTAACCCTGCTGACTTCAAACTCTCGAGCGCCCGGACAGCATCCGTCGTGACGGCGCCATCCGTCGTGAGGGTGTCGTCGATATCCGTGAGAAGTCCGACTATTTTCGCAAGGTCGGGCGTACGCTGAAGGTTAATCAATTGCATTGCAGTGGAAGGCTGGTGGGTTAGTATCGGAAGCTCAGCCTTGATTCAGGTTGATGAGTGTAGTGAGAAAGAAAAACGCCCGTGTCTTTGACTGAAATTGTATGAAATCCTGGAATGCCTCTACCGCCCCGGCTGCGTCCTGGCGAAGAATAATGACTTGGACTTGGTTGCTGTTGGTAAGCGCCGTTGCGGTCCGGGGCCTGTACAAGGTCTATGTCAGATCAGTTGGAATGGTGAATGGCGATGCGGAATGGATTTATCTGCCAGGCGGAAGAAAACTTCTGGAAGATCCATTGGAATTTATAGCTACAGATATATTGAGCTATAGCGTGGCACCGCTAGGCTATGTGTGGAGTGCTGTCTGGGGTGTGAATGAGTTGGCTATCAAGCTCGCGAATTGCGGGCTTTTCATCATTTGCATATTCCTGGTGTGGCGTATCGCGCTACGGTTGGGCGGTGCCGTAGCTGCCGTTTCGGCCACTGCCATATGGGTGACAACCCATACGCTGCTCCATGCAATACCTCAGGTATTGACAGAGGCCATGTACATGTTCGGGTTTTTGCTGTTCGTCTTTGGGCTGGTGGAGGCAATTGTGTCAGGCAATCCGAGGATCCGCTGGTTTGCGGCAACCTCGCTGGGTTTGACCATCACCCTGCTATCGCGACCAGTGCTGCAATATGTCGTGCTGGGGGTACTCGCTTTGATGGCTGCAGCATACGCCGCTTGGCGGATCGGCGCCCTCAAAGGCACTGCACCTCATGTCAAGGTGATATTTCGCCGTGCAACGTATGCCTTGTTGTTGGCGTTGGTGCTTCCCCTGCTGGTGATTGCCAAAAATGGCATCTATTTCGGCAGTTGGAGCATTGGCACAGGCGCGGGAGCGGGGCTGTATTATGGCGTACACCCCTTGCACATGGGGGAGGAACCGTACTACACCAATTTTCAGTACGATGTCGGGCACACTGCCTCAACCATCAACCCCGCCACGCGGGGTAATCTTGAAATTGAGGCTGATCGCTGGCAAAAACAAATCGCGGTCCACATGATCACGCAGACCAGTTTTCTGGATAATTTGCGGTTTTTTGCCAGCAAGGCGCGCGCATGGCTTCTGTACAGTCCAGTCGAAAATCACTTTGATCCCGAATGGCGCGAAAAACGGCAGTTGCAAGTGATTTTGCTTTGCGCAGGCATGGGGTTGCTGTGCCAGACGGCGCTGTTCCGAGGGCGTCGGGCGGTTGTGGAAATTTTTGAACAGCTGATACCCGCTCCCCATGCAAGGAGTGGATCCTGTCCCGTAGCGTGGACCCCATCGGACCAAGCCAAGGGGATGATTTTTTGTTGCGTCGCCTTGGTATTATTGACGGGTGGAATGATTGCCCAGTTTCTTCCGATACTCTATAACGCGCGTTACAACGGTGCGTTTCTGGATCCATTATTCGTCATTCTTGGGTCCGTAGCATTGGCCATGCTGACCCGGCACGTTCGCCTATTGTTCGCAGGTAATGAAGCAGGACAAGGCAACCTGCGCAACCTGCGCAAGTGGCCCAGGGCGGCCGGACAGATCGCCTTCCTCGTGCTGCTTCTTTGTGTCCACAGGGCTGCTGGCGACTGGGCGTTGCGCCATGAAAGGCTCTCCCTCGACCCCCACCGGCTGGGCCCCGCTGCCGTCGTATTGAACGGTGACGCATTTGGCCCGGCACGGGTGTCCGGCATGGAGGCCAGGGGTGACAACCGATGGGTCACACGCGACTATCTGTCCGAATTGGCTATACAGGTGAACATTCCTCGGGGCTTGAGCCTGTCGAGAGAGAGCGTGTATGAGGCCATCTGGCGCGTCAGGCTGCAAATGCGGGGAGACATCCCCAGCGCCTGCCGCGATGTGGCGGTCAGCTATTCTCAGCCGGACAGTCCGACATCCACTTTGCCTCCTCGGGTTTTTCTTTCACGCGATGGCGAAATGCACAGCTATGCCTTGAGCGCAGGGCAGAGCATGCGCCCGCGAGAGAGCGGAGAATTGATATTCAAATTCACCTGCCCTGCGGGAATAGAGATCCATTGGGGTGGCGCAGAACTGCTGCGTTCGACGTTGGCTGAGGCAAGCCGAGAACTTGTCCTCCATGGAAGCGCATTCAGTCCCTATCAGCCTCACGAGCCTCGATTGCCCGACAAGAAGCAACCGTAGCACGCGTGCGCGGTTGGTTGCCGGAACCGGCCGCTTTCCCGACACCACGGGTTTATGGGGGAAAGGGGCACGGCATTGAGCCCCTCATCGACGAGGCCGCCAACTTGCCAGCATTGGGTGCCTGCCGACGGTCAGGATTCAAGAATTTCTTCGTCGAGATTCTGGCTGAGCGGCTCCGTGGGCAAATTGCCAACGTCGTAATGCATGAATGCCACCAAAAACTGGATTCCTGCCAGAAGGGGCAGTGCGGCCAGCATCACGGTTCCGCTGGTCGCGGGTTGATGATTCTGGCTGCTCATGATCCAGTGTGATACTCCGAAAATCGACCCGAAGACAAACAAGAGTACGCCGGTGAGGCTGTACAAGGTGCCTACATTGAAGTCGCGAACGATGTAGTTGTACACATAGCGTCTCCATAGCCGCGACAGGTGTTTGCGCAGGAATTCTGGGAGTATCTTGCCGATTTTCAGGTTGGATTCCTCGTCTGCATAGACAGAATCCATGGGAATATCCTTGACCACGGCACGTATGGTGTTGAGCCTGAACAGCATGTCAGTCTCGAAAAAATAGCGTTGCTCGAGTTTTTCGAGTGGCAGTTCTTTCAGGACTTGGGTGCGGATTGCCGTATAGCCGTTGGTCGGATCCATGACGTTCCAATAGCCGCAGCTTAACTTTGTCAGGAAAGACAGCGCACCATTGCCGAACAGGCGCATCGGAGGCATGCCCTGCACCGACTCAGGCCGGTAAAAGCGATTTCCTTTGGTGTAGTCAGCCCGTTTTTGCAGAAGAGGGCGGACGAACTTGGGGAGGAGTGTCGGATTCATCTGGCCATCCCCGTCGATCTTGACAACGATGTCCATACCATCCGCTATGGCCGCCTGGTAGGCCGTCACGATCGCACCACCCACACCACGATTTTGCGGGTTGTAAAGCACTCGGACCCGCGGGTCCCTGTTGTTCTGTTCGATGAACCGGCCGCTGCCTTCGGGACAGGCATCGTCCACGGCATAGATGACTTCGACTTCCGGACCGATGGCCTCGATGACTCCGAGGACATGCTGCAATACCTTGTAGCAGGGAATGGCGACCGCAATGCGCATTTTTGTTTTCTCAGCTGGTGGATGCCAACGCCACGCCCAGCATGATCAGCGCTCCGCCTGCCAGCGTGCGCCAATGCAGCGGCTCGCCGAGGAACATCCAGGCCAGCGTGGGGACTATGAGGAAGGCCAAACCCATGAATGGGTAGGCGAGGTGCAGGGGCACGTTGCGCAGGATCCATACCCAGCCCAGCGTCGTGAGACCATAAAGAATCAGTGACGCGATAAGCCAGCCATTGAAAACGAACGCCTGCCACGTGAGCGGCGCTGCAAACGCGCCAGCCGCCTTCTTGAACAGGATTTGCCCCACGCTGATGGACAGCACACACAGCAGTGTGAGCGCGATGGTGAATTTAGGCATTCTCTCTATCCGGTGACCAACAAATGACGGGAAGTAGAACCAACGGCGCGGTGAAGAATGCCAGGAGATACCGGTACTCGCCCGCGATCGAAAAGATGAATATGGCGATCAGTTGCACGGCGTAGGTGCCTGAAATCAGGGCCGCAATCCTGTCGCGCCGCGCCAGCGATCGGCGAAGCGCAAGCATCAACAACACCAGTCCGCCCCACGGAGCCCACAGGAGAGCACGATGCTGGATGGAAAAGTCGTACCAGGCGTGAAGGTACTTGCGCGGCGAGAATTTCAGGGGCTGCACGCTCGATACGGATTGGGTCAGCGGCAGTATTTGGGCGGTAGCCGGTGGGCCGGGTATGCCGCCATTGGCCATCGCCGAGTACAGGAAGATGTTGACACGGCTGGCCATGAAGGCAGGAAAGTTGTGCCACAGGTTGTACTTGAAGAACTCCTTGATGATGGTTCTCTTGGATTTGTTCGAAAGCGACAGAAGCGCTGGGCCTGCAGGAAAGAAGATCAACGGGTCCCAGTAGTAGTGGTCGTGGAACTCCCGGATCTTGTCCAGCGATTGGCCAGTGGAGGTGAGCGCGTCGACCGTTTTGGCGGTGACCCGCGGTTGGTTGTGTTCCCACAATCCCATCGGTCTGTCTTCCAGGAATCCCACGGTTTCATACAGGGCCAGCGGGAATACCGAGCCGATAGGATTCTCGTACTTGTAGACGAACTGGCTACCAAAGCCGACGACGAGCCAAGGAACGATGACCAAGCCCAGGCGAAGCCTGTAGGGATTGGACAGTACCCACGCCATCGCCACGAGGGGAATCAGGTTCAGCACCCCGTTGGGCCGTCCAAAGATTGCAAACGGTACGGTAACGAAGAGAATCAGCAGCGACGGCAGATCAACGCTGCGGCGGCGGATGCTCCTCCATGCCTCGAACAGCATGCCGCTCAGTGCAATCGCGTAGATGCCGTCCGAGTAGAAGCTGCTGGAGTAATACACCACACTGGGTGCCAGAGCGACAAACACGAGGCAGTAGGCAAAGCTCTTCCACATGCGGCGCGTCAGCATCCAGGCCAGTATGCGGGCGCACACTGCTGCACAAATCAGCATCTGCAAAGCGATGGGTACTTCGACCCGCCCGGTGGCTCCGTAGGTGAGTAGTGCATAGAGATACCAGAATGCCGGCTTGTTGGCCTGATGCACGCGATCGGTGTCTACCTCCAGCATGATGGCGAGGCTGTCCTGCCCCAGAATTCCGGGCCAGGAGGCGACGAGCCAAGCGGCATACACGACGCCAATGAACCCCAGAACGATGGCGAAGTACTGCAGTTCGGTCAGCGCCAGAAAGCGGGTTTTGGCGGTGCGCACGGCAGACGCTCCAAACCACGCCTGCGAGGACGACGGCTTGAATTTCAAAGCCTGCTTTTCCACCAGATGCCAGCTGGCGTAGGCCAGTGCCACGGTAATGGCGAGCGATATGCAGAGCGTCCCTGCGAATCCCAACTGGGGCCAGCCATATTGAATGACGGTTTGCTGGATGGGAAATGCGAACAGATAAATGCCATAGGATGGATCTCCCCACCGGCCAGCGCGCCGGATGTACGCTGTGGTTTGCGTTCCGGCATAGATGATGAAAAATGGCAGCCCCAGCAGCAACGCGCTGTGCCGCCAGCCCGCCGCCCATACTGCGGCGGTGGCAAGAGCGATGGCTCCGCCCCACAGCACTGGCCGACGGCGCCAGTACGGCTCCAGGGTGTAGAGCGCGGCGCCGGCCAAGAAGAACGCGCTCAGCTCGCGGCCGTGGTGAACCGTGCCTGTCACGTCAGGATTGCTGCGGACGAGAAACCAGCCGATCAGCACCGCAATGCTCAAAAGCAGTACAGGCCGGTACTTGAGCAGACCGATCAAACCCGCCAGTCCCAGCGCGATATAGCAGCGTACTTCGATGGGAATGGTCCACAGCGACCCATTCACGCCGAGGCGGTAGGGGTTGTTCTCAAACACCCCGGGCAGCACGAAGTGGATCTTCATCCCCAGCGCCTGCAGGTAGTTGGCCGTTGCACGGTGTGTCAGGTACTCCGTCAACGGAAGTTGCGTGACCCAGGCGCCCAACACGTAGGCGGTCAATACAACGGCGACGGTAAGGGCAGGCCAGATGCGCAAAAACCGCCGAAGCCCGAACCGCCAGAGGTTTGGATCTCTCTGCCAACTCGCATTCACCAGATAACCGCTGAGCACGAAGAAGATCGTGACGGCCAGTCCGCCCAGGCTGTGGATGCCAAAGAAAGACGGCTCCATCTGGCCCGTGAGTGCGAAGTGGTGGCTGTACAGCACCATCGTCGCGGCCACGATGCGGATCGCGTCGAAGTTGTTGCCCGGGTGGGTGGCTGGGGATGGCGCCCCTGTGGGGGCCTGCACGGAGTTCGGGGCGCTCATGCGCTGGCCTGCAAAGCCAACCCCGCATGCTCCCGCAGCGGATGAAAATGAATCTTCGGAAACCGCTCCTGCGCCAGCCGCACGTCATACGGAGACGTGCACAGGTACGCCAGCGTGTCCGCCGCATCGTGCGCCAGGCGCAGCGGGTAGGCGTCGGTGAAGGCGCGCAGGTCGGCTGCGTTGTCGGCCGTGATCCAGCGCGCGCCGGTGTACTGGCAGCCTTCCAGCCGCACGTCGGCGTCGTATTCGGCCTTCAGGCGGTGCTGCACCACTTCGAACTGCAGCTGGCCCACGGCGCCCAGCAGCATGTTGCCGCCGGCGTCGGGCTTGAAGACCTGGATGGCGCCTTCTTCGCCCAGCTGGGCCAGGCCCTGCTGGAGCTGCTTGGTGCGCAGTGGGTTCTTGAGCACCACGGTCATGAACATTTCCGGTGCGAAGAACGGCAGGCCGGTGAACTGCAGGTTGGCGCCATCGGTGATGGTGTCGCCCAGCTGTACTCCGCCGTGGGTGGTAAAGCCGATGATGTCGCCCGCGTAGGCCTCTTCGACGGCCTCGCGGCGTTGCGACATGAAGGTCACGACCGATGTCGGGCGCAGTTCCTTGGCGCTGCGCTGCACCTTGAGCTTCATGCCGGGCGTGTACTTGCCGGAGGCCACGCGCACGAAGGCGATGCGGTCGCGGTGGTTGGCGTCCATGTTGGCCTGCACCTTGAAGACCACGCCGGCGAAGCCCTCGTCCTCGGGCTGGATGGTCTTGACCACGGGCTGCTTGTTCACCTGCAGCGTGCTCACGCGCGGGCCGGGGGGCGGGGCCATGTCGACCAGGGCGTCCAGCACCTCCATCACCCCGAAGTTGTTCACCCCGGAGCCGAAGAACACGGGGGTCAGCTTGCCGGCCAGGAAGGCCTCGTGGTCCCACGCGGGCGATGCGCCCACGGCCAGTTCCATGCTTTCGAGCGCGGCATCGAACTCGGCGCCGAAGCGTGCGCGCAGCGTGGTCTCATCGGACAGGGGGATGGCCTCGAAGTCCTGCGGGCGGCGCTCGCTGCCGGACTCGAACACCGTCATGGTCTTGGTGCGCAGGTTGATGATGCCGCCGAAGGCCTTGCCCTGGCCCACGGGCCAGGTCATGGGGCAGCAGGGCATGCCCAGTTCGCGCTCCACTTCGTCCATGATGTCCAGCGGGTCGCGCACTTCGCGGTCCATCTTGTTCACGAACGTGATGATGGGCGTGTCGCGCTGGCGGCAGACCTCGATCAGGCGGCGCGTCTGCGCTTCCACGCCGTTGGCCGCGTCGATCACCATCAGGGCCGAGTCCACGGCCGTGAGCACGCGGTAAGTGTCTTCCGAGAAGTCCTTGTGGCCGGGTGTGTCGAGCAGGTTGATCACGTGCTCTCGGTACAGCATCTGCATGACCGACGAGGCCACCGAGATGCCGCGCTGCTTTTCGATCTCCATCCAGTCCGACGTGGCGTGCCGGCTGGCCTTGCGGCCCTTGACGGCGCCGGCGATCTGGATCGCGCCCGAGAACAGCAGCAGCTTTTCGGTCAGCGTGGTCTTGCCCGCATCGGGGTGGGAAATGATGGCAAAGGTACGGCGGCGCCGGGTTTCGGGGGCGTAGGACACAGGGGGTTCCAGAAGGGGGAGTCGAGGCTCGCTGCGGCAGGGCTCTGCGGCTGGCGGCGCGGCAGGCGCATGCGCCCGAATCGCGGGATTTTAACGGTGT
Organism: Acidovorax sp. Leaf191; assembly: GCF_001424425.1. Classification (GTDB taxonomy): domain Bacteria; phylum Pseudomonadota; class Gammaproteobacteria; order Burkholderiales; family Burkholderiaceae_C; genus Acidovorax. The sequence goes on along the minus strand of NZ_LMPT01000004.1, from coordinate 42,680 downwards.
CCGCTGCGGCGCTTGCGGCGGTGCGGCCGCAGGGTCTGCAACGCTGGCGCCCGCCAGGCGCAGGGCTGCCTGATTCTGCGGTCTGCAGGGCGTGTGCGGGGCGCAATGCTGCCAGGTTTGCGCCGGGGTGGGCCGCGCTGCTCTGGCCGCACTACCGCACTTGCTTTTATAATCCGCCGATCCGAGGAGCGTTGCAGCGTCCCCAGCACAGGCGGGGCGTGAGGCTCGGAGTCATCCAGCAACGACGCTCAACCACTTCTCGCGTGGTGAGCCCAGGCAATCCCCGACCAGTGGTTTTTTCAAACATGCTTTGGAGCAAACCATCATGAACGCACGCGTCAACGCACCCGTCAACACCGACTGTGTCATCACCGACATCGGCCTGGCCCCCTGGGGCCGCAAGGAAATCGCCATTGCCGAGACCGAGATGCCCGGCCTCATGGCGATCCGCGAGGAATTCGCTGCCGCCCAGCCCCTGAAGGGCGCCCGCATCACCGGCTCCCTGCACATGACCATCCAGACGGCCGTGCTGATCGAGACCCTGAAGTCGCTGGGCGCCGACGTGCGCTGGGCATCCTGCAACATCTTCTCCACGCAGGACCACGCTGCCGCCGCCATCGCTGCGGGCGGCACGCCGGTGTTCGCCGTCAAGGGCGAGTCGCTGGAAGACTACTGGGACTACACCCACCGCATCTTCGACTTCGGTGCCAAGGGCACGCCGGGCGAAGGCCCCAACATGATCCTGGACGACGGCGGCGACGCCACGCTGCTGATGCACCTGGGCCAGCGCGCCGAGAAGGATGCATCTTTGGTGGCCGGCAACGGCGCCAGCGAAGAAGAGCGCATCCTGTTCGCCTCCATCCGCAAGAAGCTGTCCGAAGACGCGACCTGGTACAGCCGCAAGTCGGCCGAGATCATCGGCGTGACTGAAGAGACCACCACCGGCGTGCACCGCCTGAACGAGATGTCCGCCAAGGGCACGCTGCTGTTCCGCGCGATCAACGTGAACGACTCGGTCACCAAGAGCAAGTTCGACAACCTGTACGGCTGCCGCGAATCCCTGGTGGACGGCATCAAGCGCGCCACCGACGTGATGATCGCCGGCAAGGTCGCCGTGGTGGCCGGCTATGGCGACGTGGGCAAGGGCTGCGCCCAGGCGCTCGCCGCCCTGCGCGCCCAGGTGTGGGTGACCGAGATCGACCCCATCAACGCCCTGCAGGCCGCGATGGAAGGCTTCAAGGTCGTGACCATGGAATACGCTGCCGACAAGGCCGACATCTTCGTGACCACGACCGGCAACAAGGACGTGATCCGCCACGAGCACATGGTCGCGATGAAGAACGAGGCCATCGTCTGCAACATCGGCCACTTCGACAACGAGATCGACGTCGCGTCGATCGAGAAGTACCAATGGGAAGAGATCAAGCCCCAGGTCGACCACGTGATCTTCCCGGACGGCAAGCGCATCACGCTGCTGGCCAAGGGCCGCCTGGTGAACCTGGGCTGCGCCACGGGTCACCCGAGCTTCGTGATGAGCAGCTCGTTCGCCAACCAGACGATCGCCCAGATCGAGCTGTTCACCAAGCAAGGCGACTACGAAGCCGGCAAGGTGTACGTGCTGCCCAAGATCCTGGACGAGAAGGTCGCCCGCCTGCACCTGAAGAAGGTGGGTGCGCAGCTGACCGAGCTGACCGATACGCAGGCTGCCTACATCGGCGTGGCCAAGCAAGGCCCTTACAAGCCTGACACGTACCGGTATTGATCACAGTAGGGCGCTGCGCGCTGGGGGCGCCAGCGCGTGGGCCCGGTCTGCGCTGAGCTCCGCCAGGCGCTGGGCTCTGGGGCGGGCCAGCCAGGCTGTCGAGCGACGGGTTGATGCTTTGCAGCTTTGTTGCATTGCCTGCAGCAAGGCGCCGTCTGGCATCACACGGGTCGCCTCCTGGCACACAGCGTAGCTGCTTGCCGTATCAGTGGCCAGTGCTGGATTCACGTGAGTTTGCTATACAAAATATAGCTGGTAGCGCTTGCTGAGCAAGCGGTAGCGGCTATTTTTATTCATAAGAAGGACGGGCGCGATGCGCGCAGATGTGTATTTGGTAGAGCGCGGGCACGCCGCGACCCGGTCCCAGGCCCAGCGGCTCATTGCCGCGGGCGTGCAGTGGCGCCTGTCGCCGGGCATGCCCTGGCAGAAGGTGGCCAAGAACGGCGACGACATTCCCGAGATCGCCCTGGTCGAGCTGCTGGACGGCGCCGAGGCCAAGTACCTCTCGCGCGGCGGCCTGAAGCTGGAAGGCGCGCTCAAGGCCACGGGCCTGGTGGTGACCGGGCTGCGCTGCCTGGACGTGGGCCAGAGCACCGGGGGCTTTACCGACTGCCTGCTGCAGCACGGCGCCGCCCAGGTCATCGGCGTGGATGTGGGCCATGGCCAGTTGCACGAGCGGCTGCGCAACGACCCGCGTGTGGTGGGCGTGGAGGGGCTGAACGCCCGCTCCATGACGGCCCAATCGCTGCAGGACGCGAGCGAGGAAGCGCTCTCCGAGCACGTGGAAACCGATGTCGACGACAACGACACCCAGCCCGTGGCGCCCTATGCCTGGATGCGCAACGGCGGCCAGGTGGACGAGGCATACGACGACAGCGATGACGCCCGCGAGCAGGATGTCGAGGCCTTCAAGGCCGAGCGCGCTGCCAAGGCCCGCGCGCGCGCCGAAGGCATCGTGCCCACCAAGCGCCAGCGCAGGGCGGGGCTCGAGCAGGTGGACATCACGCCCGCGTTCGACGTCATCACGGGCGATCTGTCGTTCATCTCGCTCACGCTGGTGCTGCCGGCCCTGGTGCCGCTGCTCAAGCCGGGCGGTGCGCTGCTGATGCTGGTCAAGCCCCAGTTCGAGCTGCAGCCGGGCCAGGTGGGCAAGGGCGGCATCGTGCGGGACGAGTCCCTGTACGCGGTGGTCGAACAGCGCATCCGCGACTGCTGCGCCGACGTCGGGCTGACGGTGAGCGACTGGCTCCCCAGCGCGATCGACGGTGGCGACGGCAATCGAGAATTTTTTGTTTCTGCGAGGAGGGCTGCTGCATGAATGCTGCCAGCGCACAAGGCACCGGCTTTCCGGTGAGCTTCGAGTTCTTTCCCCCCAAGACGCCCGAGGGCGCCGAGAAGCTGCGGGCCGCGCGCCAGCAGCTGTACGCGCTGCACCCGGACTTTTGCTCGGTGACCTATGGCGCGGGCGGCTCCACGCAAGAGGGCACGTTCGGCACGGTGCGCGAGATCCTGGCCGAAGGCGTGAGCGCCGCATCGCACTTCTCGTGCATCGGCGCCACGCGCCAGTCGGTGCGCGAGGAGCTTGCCCAGCTCAAGGCCATGGGCGTGAAGCGTCTGGTGGCCCTGCGGGGCGATCTGCCCAGCGGTTACGGTGCCGGTGGCGAGTTCCAGTACGCCAGCGACCTGGTGGCCTTCATCCGTGCAGAGACGGGGCGCGATTTTCAGATCGAGGTGGCGGCCTACCCCGAGGTGCACCCGCAGGCCCGGTCGCCCGAGTCAGACCTGAAGGCGTATGTGGCCAAGGTCCGCGCGGGGGCGGATTCCGCCATCACCCAGTATTTCTACAACAGCGACGCGTACTTCCGGTTCGTGGAAGAGACCAAGCGCCTGGGCGCCGAGGTGCCTGTGGTGCCGGGCATCATGCCGATCGGCAGCTCGACGCAGCTGATGCGTTTTTCGGATGCCTGCGGCGCCGAGATTCCACGCTGGATCCGTCTGCGCCTGCAATCGTTTGGTGACGACACCGCCAGCATCAAGGCCTTTGGCTTGGATGTGGTGACCGACCTGTGCGACCGGCTGCGCAGTGCCGGCGTGCCGGCGCTGCATTTCTACACCATGAACCAGAGCGCTGCGACCCTGGAGATTTGCCGCAGGCTGGGGATCTGATGGGGCAGGGGCACCGCGCCGTGCTGCTGCATGGCCCGTGGTCCGCGGTCACCGGGCTGTGGCGCCAGCGATGGCCGCGCGCGTTGCTGGCCGTGCCGGTGCTGGGCGGGGCGGTCGCTTTGGCTGCGCTGTGCGGCCCCGCGCCTGTGTGGGCGCAGGGGTTTTCGGCAGAAGCAGATGCTCTGGCGCCCAACCTGCTGAGCGTGCCGGGTGAGGCCATGCTGATCGACCCGGTTCGTCCCGAGCGCCCCCCGGTCGATGCGCCGCTGATCGTGCCGCCGATCGTCCCGGGCGCGCAGCTGGAGTTGTCGGCCGATGAGGTGGGGCTCGCGTCGTGGTACGGCGCCAAGTTCCACAAGCGACGCACGGCCAGCGGCGAGCTGTTCGACATGAAGGCCCTGACCGCCGCCCACCCCACCCTGCCGTTTGGCTCGCTGGTGTGCGTGCGCAGCCAGGCCACGGGGCGGTCGGTGGTCGTGCGCATCAATGACCGCGGCCCCCACACCCGCAAACGCGTGATCGACCTGAGCCGCGGCGCGGCCGAGGTGCTGGGCATGGTGGGGCTGGGCCTCAAGCCCGTGGAGCTGTTTGCACTGGACGACGGGGAGCGCGACTGCCCGGCGCCATAGCCCACCGAAAGGGGTGCACGCACGGTCCGCCGTCTCGGGGGGCGGCTGCCCTTCGGCACAGTGTCAGCGCCGACCTGGCCGGGCCGGGCCACCCGGGTTGCTCCACGGAGTCTTTGAGAAACGGCGCCGCAGGCGCCGGCCCAATGGGCGGTCCTACCCTCCGGATTCGAGCGTGTGGGTTGCGTGCTTGTCCTGCGCCAGCAGTTCCACCATCTGGGGCAGCGCGGTTTTCAGCGCGGCCTTCAGCGTGAAAGGCGGGTTGATCAGGAACATGCCGCTGGCCGGCAGGCCGGGGCGTTTGGTGTCGCCCGCGGCATCGCTGGTGATCTTGCTGGACTTGACCGTGAGCGTGGCGTGCAGCCAGCTTTTGCCGGCCTTGGTGGCCATGGTTTTCAGGCGGCGCGGCAGGTCGTGCGCCTCGGGGCGCGGGATGATGGGGTACCAGACGGCATAGGTGCCGGTGGCAAAGCGCTTGAGCGAGTCTGCCGCCATGTCGAGCACCTTGGCGTAGTCGCTCTTGATTTCATAGCTGGGATCGCACAGCACCAAAGCGCGGCGGGCCGGTGGGGGCAGGAATTTCTTGATGCCTTCGAACCCGTCTTCATGCAGCACGGCCACCTGGCGGCCCGCTTCGAGCTGGGCCACGTTGCCCGCCAGCGAGCGCAGGTCGGTCGGGTGCAGCTCGAACAGCTTGAGCTTGTCGTGGTCGCGCAACAGGCGCTGGGTGATGAACGGAGAGCCCGGGTAGACCCTGAGCGCGTTGCCCTGGTTGAACCCGCGGATCAGGTCCACATAGGCCTGCAGGGCGGGGGTGAGGGCCGGGGCCTCGGGCGCGAACAGGCGGATCACGCCGTCTGCCGCTTCGCCGCTGGTGTTGGCGTAGTCGCCATCGAGCCGGTACAGCCCGGCGCCGGCATGGGTGTCCAGCACGGTCAGGGCCGCGTCTTTTTCGATAAGGTACTGCAGGGCGGCGATCAGGACCGTGTGCTTGAGCACGTCGGCATGATTGCCTGCATGGAAGGCGTGGCGATAACTGAACATGTCCAATGGTAACGGGTGCGGGTACCGGCGGCACGATTGTGCAGGCGGCGGCCGGCAGGGGGGGACTGTCCGCGGGCTACCACCCAGCGAAGTCATGGCCCGATGACGTATCGTCATGGCGTGCCGGTGGTGCGGGGTGGCCGGGCGCGGCACAATCGGGTGGTTTGCCCAAGCGTGATGTTTTTTGCAGACAGAAAGCCTTTTGTTTCAGCAACCGTAACCGCATGCTTCATCATTCCAACTGCAACCGCCTTGACCTCACGGCGTTGCCGATGCAAGCACGCATGCACGCCACGCACTCTTCAACATGAACGCAGTCTCCAGCCCCGCCTCTGCCCCTGCCAGCGGTATCAGCCACACGGATGCGCTGCCGCCCGGTACCCGGCTGGCCGAGTTCGAGATCCTGGGGCTGCTGGGGGTGGGCGGGTTCGGCATGGTCTACAAGGCCTTCGACCACTCGCTGCACCGGGCCGTGGCCATCAAGGAATACATGCCGTCCGCGCTGGCAGGGCGCTCCGAGGGGCAGTCTCTGTGGGTGCGGTCGTCGTCCGACCAGCAGACCTTCCGGGCCGGGCTGGCGTCGTTCGTGGGGGAGGCGCGGCTGCTCGCGCAGTTCGACCACCCCTCGCTGGTCAAGGTCTTCCGCTTCTGGGAGGCCAACAACACCGCCTACATGGTGATGCCGCTTTATACCGGCATGACCTTCAAGCAGGCCCGCGCCCAGATGCGCACGCCCCCGTCCGAAGCCTGGCTGCGCAAGCTCCTGTGGTCCATATTGGGCGCCCTGCGCGTGCTGCACGAGGGCAAGACGCTGCACCGCGACATCTCGCCGGACAACATCTTCCTGCAGGACAACGGCCCGCCGGTGCTGCTGGACCTGGGCGCCGCCCGGCACGCCATCAACGACCAGGACCGCAAGCACACCGCCGTGCTCAAGGTGAACTACGCCCCCATCGAGCAATATTCCGATGGCGACGAGGAGCTGCGCCAGGGCCCGTGGAGCGATTTGTATTCGCTGGCCGCCGTGATGCACGGCTGCCTGTGCAACGACACGCCCCTGCCAGCCACGCTGCGCTCCATCCGCGACCGCATGGTGTCGTTCTCCCGCGTGGCCAGGACCGTCAAGCGCCAGTTCGGGGTGGAGTATTCCGCGCCCTTCGTCGCGGCCATCGCCAAGTCGCTGGCGCTGCGCCCTGCAGACCGGCCGCAGAACATCGACGAGTTCCTGCAGATCATGGAGATGACCACCGCCCCGGAGGGCAGTGAGCATTTCGATTTCAGGGCCGACCTGGGCGACATCTGGGTGGAGCCGGCCGACCGGCCCGGCCCGGGGCTGCTCACCCCCACGGTGGATGTGACGTCGGCGGCACAGGCCGTGAGCGAGCTGCAGGCGCAGACCCCGCGTGCGGCGCAGGCCCCCGCCGCGCCGCCAGCCCCGCTGGCCGCTGAGGTCGCGGGCACCCAAGCGCATGCCCATGCCAACGCCAACGCCCATGCCGATCTGGGTGGCGATACCGTGATGCTGGGGCCCGACACCGTGGCCGCCGATGCGGCCGACACGGTGTTCATCGACGCGGGCGACAGCGTGGCGACCGATGACTCGCGCTACGACGACCCTGCCACCTACCGCAGCATGGGCGAGCAGGGTCATGGCAAGCCTGCGGTCGAGCGGGACGCCGGTGCGCGCGCCGCGGCCAAGCCCGCCAGGAAGGGCCGGCGCGTGCCCATCGTGGCGTGGCTGGCGGTGGCCGTCTTCGCCGTGGTGGCCGCTGCGGGCGGCCTGCGCTGGGCCCGGAGCGACAAGCCCCCCAAGGACGACATCATCACCGAGATGGCCGAGCCCTCCGCCCCGGCGGTGGTCGACGCTGCCCTGACCGACCCTGCGCCAGCCCCGGCCGCCGAGCCGGCCGCATCGGACGCCGCGGCCAGTGCTGCGGCAGTGGCCGCGGCCGCTTCTGCACCGGCGGCTGCACCCACGCCTGCGGCCGCGGCGGCATCGACACCTGCGACCAAGCCGGCACGCACGCCCAAGCGCCCCGTGGCAGAGCCTGCGCCGGCCCCCATCGTCGTGCAGGAGGAGCCCGCACCCCCGCCGCCACCGGTGGTGGCCGAGCCCAGGCCCCGCCCGCAGCCGCCCCGGGCGCAGTCGCCCCAGGAGAGCTGCGCGGACGCCAACTTCCTCGCGCGGCCGATGTGCATTCACCAGGAATGCCAGAAGCCGACGCACGCCGCCCACCCCATCTGCGTGGAGAGCCGGCGCCGCTACGAGGCCGAAGAACAGCGCCGCCGCCAGACGCCCAACTGAGGCGGGGCAGGGGCGGTGGTGGCCCTGGTGCCATGAAGCCGCAACGGCCGCTTGCGCCCATCAGGCGTAAATTCGTATAATCGAGGGCTTCGCAGCGCTTTTGTGGTCCCGCGGCGGAGATTCATTGCCACCTAAGAGGCTTCCTTCAGAGAAGCACCGACCGTGGAAAAGGACCCGCCAAACCCTCTTCATAGAGAGAAACTCATGACTACTACTTTCAGCGCCAAGCCCGCTGAGGTCGTGCACGAGTGGTTTGTGATTGACGCGACCGACAAGGTCCTCGGACGAGTAGCCAGCGAAGTTGCTCTCCGTTTGCGCGGCAAACACAAGGCCATTTACACGCCTCACGTCGATACCGGTGACTTCATCGTCATCATCAACGCCGCCCAGCTCAAGGTCACCGGCACCAAGTCCCTGGACAAGGTGTACTACCGCCACTCGGGTTACCCCGGCGGTATCACGGCCACGAACTTCCGCGACATGCAAGCCAAGCACCCTGGCCGTGCGCTGGAAAAGGCTGTCAAGGGCATGCTGCCCAAGGGTCCCCTTGGCTACGCAATGATCAAGAAACTCAAGGTGTATGGCGGTGCAGAGCATCCCCACACCGCCCAGCAGCCCAAGGCTCTGGAAATCTAAGGAGCCTTGAGATGATTGGTGAATGGAACAATGGCACCGGCCGTCGCAAGTCCAGCGTCGCCCGCGTGTTTCTGAAAAAAGGCACTGGCAAGATCACGGTGAACGGCAAGGACATCCAGTCCTATTTCGGCCGCGAAACCTCGATCATGATCGCCAAGCAACCGCTCGCACTGACCAACCATGTCGAGACCTTCGACATCCAGATCAATGTGCACGGTGGTGGTGAATCCGGCCAGGCCGGCGCTGCCCGCCACGGCATCACCCGCGCCCTGATCGACTACGACGCGACGCTCAAGCCCGCACTGAGCCAAGCCGGCTTCGTGACGCGCGATGCCCGCGAAGTGGAACGTAAGAAGGTCGGTCTGCACTCCGCACGCCGCGCCAAGCAGTTCTCCAAGCGTTAAGCTTCGGCTCTGCCCGAAGGCTGCCCTGTGTGGCCTTCGCATCTGCAAGAGGTCTTTCGGGGCCTCTTTACAGATCAAAAAACCGCCCCAGGGCGGTTTTTTCGTTTAAGGTGCGCCTTTTTCCTTGCGAACCATTCTCATGTTGCAACCCCTGAATGACCACGCGGTAGCGCGCAGCCTGCTCACCGGCCCGGTGGCCGCCGAGGAAGCCGCGGTGGGTGCAGCCCGGACGGCGGCTGTGCAGAGCGCCGCGCGGGGCCAGCGGCTGTGGTGCCAGGGGCTCTGAGCCATGCGACTTCGTTTGCTGCGCCGCCGGTTGACCATCAGTGCCCCCCGGGTGGCCATTCGCAGCGCTCTGCCCTGGCCGTTTCGCTGGCTGGCCCTGGCCGTGGTTCTGGGCCTGTGCGCTGCGGTGGCCCTGTGGGCCTTCGAATTCGGCAAGTCCATCGCGGGCCTGGACAGCATCTCCCGCGACGAGCTGAACAAGATGCGCGCCGAACTCACCCGCCTGCGCGATGCCGGCCAGGAACAGCAGACCGTGGCCCACACCGCGGACAGCCTGCTGATTGCCGAACGTGCGGCCAAGGAGAACCTGATGGCCCAGGTGCGGCAGCTCGAAGCCGACAACCGCACGCTGCGCGAAGACCTGGGCTTCTTTGAAAAACTGATCCCTGCGGCCAAGACCGAAGGCCTGGCCATCCGCAGCCTGCAGGCCGAAGTGCTGGGGGGCATGCAGCTGCGCTGGCAGGTGCTGGTCATCCAGGCGGCGCGCAACGCCCCGGACTTCAACGGCCGGCTGGAACTGGTGCTGGCAGGCACGCAGGACGGCAAGCCCTGGACACAGACCCAGCCAGCGCAGGGCCAACCGGTGCAGGTCAAGCAGTACCGGCGCATCGAGGGCGTGCTCGATCTGCCGCCCAACGCCGTGGTAAAAACCGTGACCGCGCGCGTGCTGGAAGGCAGCACGGTCCGGGCGGTGCAGGCCATGACCATCGAGTGATGCAGGGCAGGGCTGCTGCCTTGGCGGCGAGCCTCGTCAGCAAGCCTTGTCAGCGGGCGCACGGCGCCTGTGGCCCCGGCGCTTCGGCCTGAAGGGTCTCGGGGCTCCGTTCGGCATTTTGTGCCATGGTTTTCGTGCCGCGAGGACGCCTGAGCAAGGTATCGTCGGCCCCTATCTTTGCTGCATGCCGTGCCGGTGAGCCGGCGTGCTTCTCCAGGAGTTTTGCCCATGTTTTCCCGTAAAAAGCAGCCCCCCATCAAGAGCCTGATCGCGCAGGGCACCAAGATCGAGGGGAACGTGCACTTCGTGGAAGGCATGCGCATCGACGGCGAGGTGGTGGGCGATATCCGTGCAGCGCCCGAGCAGCCCAGCATCCTGGTGATCTCCGAGACCGCCCGGGTCGAGGGCGCGGTGCATGCCACCCATGTGATCGTCAATGGCCAGGTGGAGGGGCCGGTGCATGCCACCGAGCTGCTGGAACTCCAGCCCAAGGCGAAGATCACAGGAAACGTGCACTACAAGGCGCTGGAGATGCACCAGGGCGCCGTGATTGCCGGGCAGATGTGCCCGGTGGCGGTGCTGGTGGAGGAAAAGCCCCCACTGAAGTTAGCGTCAAACGGGCAGTGACCTGAATTCCCGAGCGGTCTGCAGTACTATTACCCGCAAAATTGAAAACCGGAAGGACACCCCATGAGCGCAGTTGCCGACAACATCCAGACCGAAATGCCAGCCCCCATCCTGTTCACGGACAGCGCGGCGGCCAAGGTGGCGGACCTGATCGCCGAAGAAGGCAACCCTGACCTGAAGCTGCGCGTGTTCGTGCAGGGTGGCGGTTGCTCCGGCTTCCAGTACGGCTTCACCTTCGACGAGATCACCAACGAAGATGACACCACCATGACCAAGAATGGCGTGTCGCTGCTGATCGACGCCATGAGCTACCAGTACCTGGTGGGCGCCGAGATCGACTACAAGGAAGACCTGCAGGGTGCGCAGTTCGTGATCAAGAACCCGAACGCCACCACCACCTGTGGCTGCGGCTCCAGCTTCTCTGCCTGATCGATGCACGGGCATGCCAGCAGGGCACTGCGATAGCTGCCCTGCCGACGACACAAGCCGCCTTCGGGCGGCTTTTTCGTTGGCGCCCACCTGAATTTGCAGCCACTGTCAGCGCCACGCCTGCCAACGATCTTGTGAGCCGTCCATGCAGCAGCCATCCTCGCCCCCGCCACCGTCCACCACGCCGATGCCGGCACCCATGCCGACGCCTTCACCGCAGTCGCTGAAGCTGCTGCTGTGGCTGGTCGCCGTCGGCTTCTTCATGCAGACGCTGGACGCCACCATCGTCAACACCGCCTTGCCCGCCATGGCGCGCAGCCTGGGCGAGAGTCCCCTGCGCATGCAGTCGGTGGTGGTGGCTTACTCGCTGGCGATGGCCATGCTGATCCCGGCGTCGGGCTGGGTGGCCGACCGCTTCGGCTCCCGCCGCGTGTACCTGGCGGCCATCGTGCTGTTCGTGCTGGGCTCGGTGTTCTGCGCGCTGGCGCAGAATCTGAGCCAACTGGTGGCCGCGCGCGTGGTGCAGGGGCTGGGCGGGGCGTTGCTGCTGCCGGTGGGGCGGCTGGTGGTGCTGCGCACCTTCCCGCGCGAGCAGTTCCTGCAGGCGATGAGCTTCGTGGCCATCCCGGGGCTGATCGGGCCGCTCATCGGGCCCACGCTGGGCGGCTGGCTGGTGGAGGTCGCGTCCTGGCACTGGATCTTTCTCATCAACGTGCCGGTGGGCATCGTGGGCTGCCTGGCTACGCTGCGCTTCATGCCCGGCGGGCCGGTCACCTTCGTCGCGCGCTTCGACCTGTCGGGCTACCTGATGCTCGCGTTCGGCATGGTGTCGCTCTCGCTTGCCTTGGACGGCCTGGCGAGCATGGGCCTGCGCCAGGCCAGCGTGCTGGTGCTGATGATCTTTGGGCTGGCCAGCCTGGTGGCGTACTGGCTGCACGCCGCGCGCAAGCCGGACCCCTTGTTCTCGCCCAGCCTGTTCACGGTGGACACGCTGCGCATCGGCCTGCTGGGCAATCTGTTTTCGCGCCTGGGCAGCTCGTGCATGCCGTTCTTGATCCCGCTGCTGCTGCAGGTGAGCATGGGCTACTCGCCCATGCAGGCCGGCATGATGATGCTGCCCGTGGCCATGGCCGGCATGTCGATGAAGCGCTTCACCACGCCGCTCATCACCCGCTTCGGCTACCGGCGCGTGCTGGTGGTCAACACGCTGCTGGTGGGGCTCACCATGGCGAGCTTCGGGCTGGCGAGCCCCGCACAGCCGTTGTGGGTGCACATCGTGCAGCTGGCGGCGTTCGGCGCGGTCAACTCGCTGCAGTTCACGGCCATGAACACCGTCACGCTCAAGGACCTGGAGCACGCCATGGCCAGCAGCGGCAACAGCCTGCTGTCGATGGTGCAGATGGTCGCCATGGGCATGGGCGTGGCGTCGGCTGGCGCGGTGCTGGCGGCCTTCACCAACGTCTTTCCGGCGGGTGCCGCAGGGCAGGCGCTGGCGGCGTTCCAGGCCACCTTTGTGTGCATGGGACTGATCACCGTGGCGTCGGCCGGCATCTTCTGGCAGCTGTCGCCGCACGACAAGGCCAGCAGCCGGGCGGCGGCGTCGGCGGACGCGGCAGAGCCGGGCTGAAACGAAGGGGGCGGGGCACTGCGCCTGCAGCGGCACCCGCCGCGCAGGCCCATGGCGGCCTGCTACGCCGGGTACATGGCGCCCAGCACGCGGGGCCCCGCTGCGCCGGTCACGCTCGACAGGTTGCCCGGCTGGCCCGTGACCGCCTGGCGGGCCAGCCAGGCGAACGCGGCGGCCTCCACCTGCAGGGCAGGCAGGCCCAGCGCATCGGTAGCCACCACGCGCAGGGCGGGGCGCAGGGCCTGCAGCCGGGCCATGAGGTGGGCGTTGAGTGCGCCGCCGCCGCACACCGCCAGCGATTTACTATCTTTTTGATAGCTGCTTGCGCTCATCTGGCATGCGGTAGCGGTGAATTCGGTCAAGGTCGCCTGCACATCCACAGGCCGGGCGTCCGCCAATGCGTGCAGGTGCGTCTCCAGCCAGCGGGGGTTGAACAGGTCGCGCCCGGTGCTCTTGGGCGCGGGCCTGTGCAAGAACGGCTCCTGCAGCAGCGATGCCAACAGGCCCGGCAGCACCTGCCCGCTGGCCGCCCAGGCCCCGCCTGCATCGTACGGCTGGCCCGTGTGCTGCTGGCACCAGTGGTCCATGAGCGCGTTGCCCGGGCCGCAGTCGAAGCCGAGCACGCTGCCGTCGGCGCCCAGCACGCTGAGGTTGGAGATGCCGCCGATGTTGAGCACCAGCACCGTTTCATCGGGCCGGCCGAACACGCCCTGGTGAAACGCCGGCACCAGCGGCGCCCCCTGGCCGCCGGCCGCCACATCGCGGCTGCGAAAGTCCGCCACCACCGCAATGCCCGTGCGCTCGGCCAGCAGGGCGGGGCTGCCCAGCTGCAGCGTGTAGCCGGTGCCATCGAACTCCTGCGGGCGGTGGCGCACCGTCTGCCCGTGGGCACCGATGGCGCATATGGCGGTGGCGGGCAGGCCGCTCTGCGCCAGCAGCGTGTGCACCACCCCGGCATACGCGCGCGACAGCGCATTGCCCGCCAGCGCGGCGCGGTGCAGTTCGTCGTTGCCAGAGGTATTGAGCGCCAGCAGCTCGGCCCGAAGCTCGGGTTCGAAGCCCGCGCTGGCGTGGTGCGTGACCACCATGCGCGACCCCGAAAAATCGGCCAGCACCCCGTCGATGCCATCGAGCGAAGTGCCCGACATGAGGCCGATGTACAGCTCGTTGGTGGTGATGCTCATGGGAAGGCCTGCGAACGGGCAAGGGCGTTTGCTATGGGCGCGGACCCAACCAGGGACGCCGCGGAACTGGCTTTGCCAGGCCGCTGGCGTCGTCCCCCTGGAGGGAAGGCGCCGCAGGCGACTCAGGGGGGGTCACATCACTCTGCGCTGGCTTGCTCGATCAGCGCTGCGGCATTCAGCTGAATGCGCATGTTGGACGCCAGGCGCTGGAAGGCAGGGCGCGATGCAGCCGAGATCGGGGCGGCAGCGTCGCTGGCGGCCACGATGGTCTGCGGATCCTGGTGCACGCCGTTCACGCGGAACTCGAAGTGCAGGTGCGGGCCGGTGGCCCAGCCGGTGGAGCCCACGGCGCCCAGGGTCTGGCCCTGTTCGACCGACTGGCCCTGGCGCACGTCGATGCGGCTCAGGTGGGCGTACACGGTGACGTGCTGGTTGCGGTGCTTGACGAAGACCACGTTGCCAAAACCGTTCTGCACACCGGCGAACTCGATCACGCCGTCGCCCACGGTGCGCACGGCGGTGCCGGTGGGGGCTGCGAAGTCGGTGCCCAGGTGGGCGCGCCAGGTCTTCAAAATGGGGTGCAGGCGCATCTTGAAGCCGCTGGTCACGCGCGAGAACTCGACGGGCGAGGTCAGGTAGGCGCGGCGCATGCTCTCGCCGTCCAGGGTGTAGTACGAGCCCTTGCTGCCCGGCTCCTGGAACCAGATGGCCTGGTGGGTCTTGCCGTTGTTGACGAACTCGGCGCTCAGCACGCGGCCGCTGGACAGGGGTTCGCCGTCGGCCTCCAGGGTTTCGTACACCACGGAGAACCGGTCGCCCTTGCGCAGCGAGCGGCGAAAGTCGATGTTGCCCGAGAACAGCTCGGCCATCTGCACGGCCACGCCGTCGGGGATATTGGACGCATCGGTCGCGGCGAACAGCGAGCTGTTGATGACGCCGCCCGACAGACGGCTGCTGGCCGTCAGCTTGGCGGTCTCGACGCGCGAGGTGAATTTGTTGTTGCCTGCGCGCTCCACGATCAGGCGGCGGAAGTTGCCGCTGTCGTCCGGCACCCAGCGGGCCGTCAGGCGCACCAAGCGGTGGTCGTCGGTGGTTTCGGCCGACACGACGCGGCCGGTGCGGCCGAGCATGTTCTGCCTGACGGGCGTGTCGCCGCGCATGAAGGCGGCAGCGGCCGGATCGGCCACGCCCAGGCGCTGCAGCAGCGATTCGGGTGTGTCGCTGCTGCGCACCTGCTCGGACCGGTAGAGCGAGAAGCCCGGCGCATCGAGCTCGCCCAGCACGAGGTTCTCGGCCAGCGATTCGACGGGCAGCGTCACCATGCGCACCGGCATCTCGGCCGGGTCGGGCGCGAAGGAGGCCACGGCGAAGGCTCCGCCGCCGCCTGTCAGCAAGATGGCTGCAATGGCGGCGGTGATGCGCTTGGGGTGTTTCTGAATCGTGTGGGACAGCCGGTCAAGCAAAGCCGTGCTGGCGGTGGTCAAGCCATGAATCAAAGGTCTATCCCCAGGGTGAACGTGGCTCCATGACACTCCCCTGCTGCGCGCGCAAGCAGGGCGAGGCTGGAGTCACAAGCTGTCAGGTGCAAGGTAGCGGGTGCGGGATGAAGGCGTCGCAACACCGGGCCCACTAGAATCCCGCCTTGGCAAGGTGGGCGCAAGTATAGCGGCGCACGCTGTCTAGACATCCCAAAAAACCCTTATGAATCAATCTGCTGTTACAACAAGCCCGGTGTCCGATGGTGTAGGAAAGGCGCTCGAAATCTCGCTGCGCGGTGTCGACGAGCTGCTGCCCCAGGACGAGTGGGTCCAAAAGCTCGCGCGCTCCGAAGCGTCGGGCCAGCCCCTGCGTGTCAAGCTGGGGCTGGACCCCACCGCGCCCGACATCCACATCGGCCACACCGTGGTGCTCAACAAGATGCGCCAGTTGCAAGATCTGGGCCACCAGGTGATCTTTCTGATCGGCGATTTCACCAGCCTGATCGGCGACCCTTCTGGCCGCAACAGCACGCGCCCGCCGCTCACCAAGGATCAGATCAAGGCCAACGCCGAGACCTACTACCGCCAGGCCAGCCTGGTGCTGGACCCGGCGCGCACCGAGATCCGCTACAACAGCGAATGGAGCGAGCCCCTGGGTGCCAGCGGCATGATCCAGCTGGCCGCCAAGTACACCGTGGCCCGCATGATGGAGCGCGACGATTTTCACAAGCGCTTCACCACCGGGCAGTCCATCTCGGTGCACGAATTCTTGTACCCGCTGATGCAGGGCTACGACTCGGTGGCGTTGAAAAGCGACCTGGAGCTGGGCGGCACCGACCAGAAGTTCAACCTGCTCATGGGGCGCCACCTGCAGCAGGAGTACGGCCAGGAGCCGCAGTGTGTGCTCACCATGCCGCTGCTGGTGGGCCTGGACGGCGTGGACAAGATGTCCAAGTCCAAGAACAACTACATCGGCATCACCGAAGAGCCCAACACCATGTTCGCCAAGGTGCTGTCGATCAGCGACACGCTCATGTGGGACTGGTACACGCTGCTGTCGTTCAAGAGCCTGGCCGACATCGCTGCGCTCAAGGCCGAGATCGCCGGCGGGCGCAACCCCAAGGACGCCAAGGTGATGCTCGCCAAGGAGATCACCACGCGCTTTCACAGCGCGGCCGCGGCCGAGGCGGCCGAGCAGGACTTCATCAACCGCAGCAAGGGCGGCGTGCCCGATGAGATTCCCGAGGTGAGCCTGTCGGGCGCGCCGCTGGGCATCGGTGCGCTGCTCAAGCAGGCCAACCTCGCGCCGTCGGGCAGCGAGGCCAGCCGCCTGATCGACGGCGGCGGCGTGCGCGTGGATGGCAGCGTGGTCAGCGACAAGGGCCTGAAGCTCGACGCGGGCACCTACGTGGTGCAGGTGGGCAAGCGGAAATTCGCACGGGTGACGCTGGCTTGACGGGCCTGCAGCGCTCGCTTTAGGGGCGCTGCCAGCTATTCAATTGGTAGCTAATCGGCCCCGTCCAGGTCGTCATTGAGATCCGGGTCCGGCACATCGCCAATCGCCTCGCGCGTCGCCTGGGCCTGCAGCTCCAGCCAGGCGCAGAACGCCTTGATCTCCGGGCGCTGGGCGCTGCGGGGGCCCACCATCAGCCAGTAGGTCAGGGGCGAGTCGATGCGGTGGCCGGGCAGCACCTCCACCAGGTCGCCCGAGGCCAGGGCGTCTGCGATCAGCGGCATGCGGGCCAGCGCCAGGCCCTGGCCGGCCAGCGCGGCCTGCACGATCTGGTGTGCGTAGTTGAAGTACAGCCAGCGCTCAGGCTGCAGCTTGGCCAGTTCGCGCGCGTCGAACCAGCGGCGCCAGCTCAGGTACTCCAGGTAATGCGTGCGGTGGGCGTCGCCCGCCTCGATGAGGGTGAACTGCGCCACGTCGGCCGGCGTGCGCAGGGGCTTGCCGCTTTTGAGCAGCCAGGGGCTCGCCACGACGGCCAGTTGCTCGCCGAACAGGCGCGTGCCGCCCTGCGTGGCGCCGCCGGGCATGGCGTAGCGCAGCGCCAGGTCCACATCCGAGGTGTCCAGGTCGATCTGCACGTCGCTTGCATCGATGCGGATGTCGATGCCCGGGTTGTCGCGCTGGAACTCCTCCATGCGCGGGATGAGCCACATCGATGCAAAGCTGGCCCAGGTGGTGATGGCCACGCTGCGCCGGCCGGCCGTCTGGCGCACCAGGCGCACGGCGGCGTCCATGCGCTCGATGGCCGGGGCCACGGCGCGCTGCAGCTGCGCACCCGCGCTGGTCAGCTCCACCGCGCGCGTGTGGCGCAGGAACAGCGCCACACCCACTTCTTCTTCCAGCGCCTGGATCTGGCGGCTCACGGCCGACTGGGTGAGCGACAGCTCGTCGGCGGCGGCGCGGAAGTTCAGGTGCCGCGCCACGGCCAGAAAGGCGCGCCAGTGGCCGGTGGCCACGGCGCGGGTGCGAAGGACGGCGGGAGAGTACTCGGCTGAGGCCATGGCGGGTTCCTGAGGAGGTCCAGATTCATGCGTCGATGGAATGAATAGCGTACCGCGTTTTCATTGGACTGGGTAGGGCGCTGGCGGCAACATTGATGCTCATCAACGCGCATTGAGCGCACCTGAAGGAGTCCGTCATGCCAGCCCGCAACGTTCTGGAATCGCAACAATCCGCCCAAGCCCCATCGGCTGGCCGACCTGCGGCCGGTTGCTGGAAACTGAACCCTGGCCGAGCCCTGTCGCTGCACCCGCGCGAGCACGGCGTGTTGGCCATCGCGCAGGGCCGCGCCTGGGTCACCCTGCGGGGCGCGTCGCTGGCCGGGCTGCCGGCGGACTTGCGCTCTGACCTGCCCTTGTGCCTGGCCGACCACGTGCTGCAGGCCGGCGAGCGCCTGGTGGTCGCGCCCGGCCAGCATGTGGTGATGGAAGCCTGGAGCCCTGCGGGCGCGCTGCCTGAAACCGTGGCCTTCGAGTGGGCGGCGCAGCCCGCTGCACCAGCACAGCGCCTGCTGCGGCCCGGTGCCGAGTGGGAATGCAGCGTCGCCTTGCCCCTGCGCGACCTGATGCAGGCCCTGGGCCAGGGCGGCCGTGCCGTGGGCCAGGCGGGCGTGCAGGTGTTGGGCGCAGGCAGCCGGCTGGCGGTCGGAATCGCGCGGTTTGCTCTCTTTCGGATAGCAGCGCCCCGTGCTCGCACCACGGCTTGAGGGCGACATGCAAGAAGAGCATCAATCGGCACATTCCTTTTCATTGGACGCCGTGTCTAGCACGCCGCACCATAGAGTCCATCAAGGGTAAACCCGGAGAACGCCATGAACACCACCTCGCACACCTTCCAAGTCCAATCCGCCGCTGCCACGGCAAAGTCCGCCCAGGGCGCCACCACCGTGCTGCCCGGCAACGCAGTCAGCCTGACACCCCGCGCGGCCCTGGCCCTGCGCGTCGCCGAAGGCCACGCCTGGGTCACGCTCGATGCCGGCCCGTACGGCACGGGCGCCGAGGCCGGCGACTTCTTCCTGCACGCCGGCCAGACGCTGCAGATCGCTGCCGGCCAGCATGCCGTGGTCGAGCCCCTGGGCACGCAGCGCCTGCAGTACCGCGTGGCCGCGGTGGCCGCCGCAGCGGCGCATGCCGAAGGCGCTGCACCCTGGTGGCGCCGCGCGGCTTTCGGCAGTGCCGCAGCCTCCGACCAGCGCGTGTCCACGGACGCCTGCTGCGCCTGAGGCACGCCGGCCCGGGGCTGCCCTGCAGACCCTGCGCCAGGGTGTCGACGCCGTGCCATCACCGGCACGGCAGGGAACGACCCGGAAATCAATGCCCTGAGAGCTTCTGCCGCTTGTCCCGCAAGCGCCAGAAGCTATTTTTTTGATAGCAAACAAGACGCGACACGCCCAAGGCAGCGGGGTGCGCGCCTTGCGTCAGCGTGGCGGGGTCTCCAGCAGGTCGATCAGCTGCGCCTGCAGCGTGACCAGGATTTCCTGCGACAGCTCGGGCTGCCCCGCAGCCGTGGCCCGCGCCAGCGCCAGGCCGCCGACCATGGTGGCCAGCACTTCCATGGCCCGTGCACGCTGGGCCGAGGGTGGGGCGCCCGGCGCGTGGTCGGCCAGCAACTGTGTGAAGCGCTGGATGTTGCGCTCGATGCCTTCGGCAAACACCTGCGACAACTCGGGCCCCGCGCGGGCCGCGTCCACCGCCAGCGCAGCGGCCGGGCAACCGTTGCCGGGTTCGTCGCGGTGCTGTGGCGAGAGATAGCTTTTGATGCGGTCCGCCATGTTGGCGTTGGGCGTGTGCCCGTCCAGCGGCGCGATCGACCAGTCGAACGCACGCGCGCAGGCCTCGCGCACCAGGGCGTCCTTGGACGCGAAATGCCGGTACAGCCCACCGTGCGTCAGCCCGGCGTCGCGGGTGATGTCGGCCACGCCCACGCCCGTCAGGCCGCGCTCGCGGTACAGCCGCGACGCCGCGTCCAGGATGCCCTGGCGGTTCTCTGCGGCCTGTGCTTTGGACACCTTCATGGAAAACCTTTTAATGATTGCGGTCGTACGCAATAAGTTGTTTTGTGCTTATGATGACGGCTCCAATCATAAGCCTCGGCTTTGAAATCCAGCCTTGCCCCTGTGAATGCGGTGGTGATGCTGCGCCGTCCCTCGGGCCCGCGCGGGCGGTGCACCGCGTGGCCTTCACGCAGTGAGGTCGTGAGGGCCGCGCCGCTTTGACGCTGCAGCCGCCGCCAGGGGCGCTGCAGGGCAGGCCCATTACCAGCGAGATGTTTTCATGAAATCCACTGTGACCCCCCTTGGCGCGCTGACCGCCGCCCGCTGCCCTGGAGCCATCGGCTGATGCGCCGCGTCGTCATCACCGGCATGGGTCTGGTCTCGCCCCTGGGCAGCCAGGTGGAACTGGCCTGGCAGCGCCTGCTCGCCGCGCGCTCGGGCATCACCCGCCTGCCGGACGGGGTCGCAGAAGGCGTCCCCGCCCAGGTCGCAGGGCGTGTGCTGAGCTTGGCCGAGGACCCCGAGGGCGGCTGGGATGTGGACGCCATCGTCTCGCCCAAGGACCAGCGCAAGATGGACCGCTTCATCCCGTTCGCGCTGGGCGCAGCGCAGCAGGCGCTGGCGCAGGCCGGCTGGCCCGTGGCGGGCGGCGATGCGGCTGCGCTCGCGCGCACGGCCACCGTCATCGCATCGGGCATCGGCGGGTTCGGCGCCATTGCCGATGCGGTGCGCACCACCGAAACGCGCGGGCCGCAGCGGCTGTCGCCGTTCACCGTGCCGTCGTTCCTGGTCAACCTGGCGGCGGGGCATGTGTCCATCCGCCACGGGCTCAAGGGCCCGCTGGGTGCGCCGGTGACGGCCTGTGCCGCCAGCGTGCAGGCGCTGGGCGATGCGGCCCGCATGATCCGCTGCGGCGAGGCCGACATCGCCGTGTGCGGCGGCAGCGAGGCCGCCATCGACCGGGTGAGCCTGGGCGCGTTCGCTGCGGCCAAGGCGCTGTCCACGGGCTTCAACGATGCGCCGCACGAGGCCTCGCGCCCGTTCGATGCGCAGCGTGACGGCTTCGTGATGGGCGAGGGCGCGGGCATGCTGGTCATCGAGGCGCTGGAGCACGCGCTGGCCCGCGGCGCGCAGCCGCTGGCCGAGCTGGTGGGCTACGGCACGTCGGCCGACGCGTACCACATCACCTCGGGCCCCGAGGATGGCGATGGGGCGGCCCGCAGCATGGAGGCAGCCCTGGCGCAGGCGGGGCTGCGCGCTGGCGAGGTGCAGTACCTCAACGCCCACGCCACCTCCACCATGGTCGGAGACCGGGGCGAGCTGGCAGCGATCCGCCGCGTGTTCGGCACTGACGGCGGCATCGCCGTCAGCTCCACCAAGTCGGCCACCGGGCACCTGCTGGGTGCGGCAGGTGCGGTGGCAGCGATCTTCACGGTGCTGGCGCTGCGCGACCAAGTGGTGCCCGGCACGCTCAACCTGCACACGCCCGATGAGCAGGCGGCGGGCCTGGACATGGTGGCGCTGGCAGCCCGGCCCATGGCGCTGTCGCACGCCATGGTCAACGGCTTCGGTTTTGGCGGGGTGAATGCCACCTTGGTGCTGCGGCGCTGGCCGCACGGGCAGGCCTGAACGGAAGACCTTGGCGACAAGCCTGAGTGGCAGCGTGAGCGTCGGGCGGGTTGCCGTGCAACTGCTTGGCCTGGCCAGGCCAGGCGCGTTGGGAAGGCGGCCGGGCCGTGCGCGGGTGACCGGGGGAGGGTAGGTCTCAGTAATCCAGTTCTTCGCACACGGCGGTGAAGGCGGCCAGCGCGGCCTCGCCGTCCAGCTGCTCCATGCGCGCCAGCGCGTCCACGTCTTCCACGGTGCTGAAGGCCAGGTTGAAGTTCTGGAACCGCCGGCCTGCGAGCAGCCCGTGGTGAAGGACTTCGACGTTCACATGGCGCGGGTCGTTGCGGATGCGCTCGATGAGCTTGAGCACCGCTTTCTTGGGCCCCTCGAACTGCTGGCAAAAGCGCTGGCCGTCGAAAATGAGCAGCCCGGTGATGTCCATCCTGGTGTTGGCCACGCGGGCGGCGGCGGCGATCTCGGCCACGACGCTCAGGGGTTGGTCGGGCGCGAGCATGCTGACGTACAGCACCTCGTACAGTGCGGGGGAAAGGTTCATAGGGATGCCCCAATGTAGGCCGGGGCAGCGCGGTCGCGCAATGTCAAAAGACATACGCGGCATTGGCGCGTCACTTGCGCAACATCTGCGCTCTTGCTGTGTTGCGCGCGCAAGGACCGCTTCTAAAATCGCCGCACCATGAGCGCTGTCCCCCCTGTAGTCCCCGCCTGCCCTCCTGCCTGCCGAGCCTGCGGACTTCGCAAGACCGGCGCGTTCACGCTGGTGGAGCCGCAGGTGCTGGACTTCATCGAGGGGTTTCGCAGCGACACCATGGCGGTGCAGCCCGGCGACGCGCTGGTGCGCGAAGGGCAGGGCAATGCGCGGCTGTTCACGCTGTATTCGGGCTGGGCGTTTCGCTACAAGACGCTGAGCGACGGGCGCCGCCAGATCCTCAACTTCCTGCTGCCGGGCGACCTGGTGGGCCTGCAGCAGGAGTTCGGCGATGCCTCGGCGCATGGCGTGGAGGCGCTGACTGCGTGCTCGCTGTGCGTGTTCCAGAACGACAGCCTGTGGGCCGTGTTCCGCGAGCACCCGCGCCTGGGCTACGACATGACCTGGCTGGCCGCGCACGAAGAGGGCCACGTGGACGACAACCTGCTCACCGCCGGGCGGCGCAACGCCACCGAGCGCGTGGCCATGCTGCTGATGCACCTGTACCGGCGGCTCGACCGCATCGGCATGGCCGAGGGCGGCACCGTGGCGTTTCCGCTCACCCAGCAGCACATCGCCGATGCCCTGGGGCTGTCGCTGGTGCACACCAACAAGACGCTGCGGCGCTTGTCGATGCTGGGCCTGCACGAGCTCAAAGACGGGCGGCTGCGCCTGCTCAACACCCGCGCGCTGGCCCGCATCGCCGAGTACTACGACACGCCCCCGCGCCTGCTGCCGCTGCTGTAGCCTGCCGACAGGCATCAAAAACGGCCTTGCCGCGCATCTGGCAAGCGCCAGGCGCTATGTTTTGCATAGCATGCGGCGTGGTGTGCGCTGCAGCCGATAATCCCGTACCGACCTGCGCACGCACCGTGGCGCGGCCCGCACTCTCCCTCATCGTTCATGACGCAACTCGACATCCTCATCATGGCGGCCGGCAAGGGCACGCGCATGAAAAGCCGCATCCCCAAAGTGCTGCAGCGCCTGGCGGGGCGCCCGCTGCTGCACCACGTACTCGACCAGGCCGCACACCTGCAGGCCCGCAGCGCGGTGGTCATCACCGGCCACGGTGCTGCCGAAGTAGAAGCCGCCTGCACGGGGGCCGCGAGTGGCAGCCGTGGTCTGGATGTGAAATTTGCGCGGCAGGAGCCGCAGCTGGGCACGGGCCACGCGGTGCAGCAGGCGGCGCCGCTGGTGGCTGACGACGGCACGGCCGTGGTGCTGTCGGGCGACGTGCCGCTCACGCACGCCGGCACGCTGCGCGCGCTGGTGGATGCGAGCACGCAGGATGGCGGCGGGCGCCTGGCGCTGCTCACCGTCACGCTGGCCGATCCCACCGGCTACGGCCGCATCGTGCGCGACGCCCAGGGCGCCGTGCAGGGCATCGTCGAACATAAAGATGCGAGCGAGGCCCAGCGCGCCATCACCGAGGTCTACAGCGGCATCATGGCCGTGCCCACGCGCCAGCTCAAAGGCTGGCTGGCACGCCTGACCAACGACAACGCCCAGGGCGAGTACTACCTGACCGACATCGTCGCCATGGCCGTGGCCGACGGTGTGCCCGTGGTGGCGCACCGCATCACCGATGCGCTGCAGGTGGCCGGTGTGAACAGCCCGCTGCAACTGGCCGAGCTGGAGCGCGCGCACCAGCTGCGCGTGGCGCGCAGCCTGATGGAGCAGGGCGTGCGCCTGGCCGACCCGGCACGCCTGGATGTGCGCGACGACACCCGCACCAGCGCGCGCGGCGAGCTGCAGTGCGGCCAGGATGTGGAGATCGACGTGAACTGCATCTTCACCGGCCGCGTGGAGCTGGGCGACGGCGTGAGCATCGGCGCGCACTGCTGCATTGCCAACGCCACCATCGCCGCGGGCGCGGTGATCCACCCCTACACCCACATCGACGGCGAAAAGGCCGGTGCCAGCGTGGGCGCCGGTGCGCTCATCGGCCCGTTCGCCCGCCTGCGCCCCGGTGCGCAACTGGGCCGCGAGGTGCACATCGGCAACTTCGTCGAGGTGAAGAACAGCACGCTGGCCGACGGCGCCAAGGCCAACCACCTGGCCTACCTGGGCGACGCCACGGTGGGCGAGCGCGTGAACTACGGCGCCGGCAGCATCACCGCCAACTACGACGGCGCGAACAAGCACCGCACGGTGATCGAGGCCGACGTGCACATCGGCAGCAACTGCGTGCTGGTGGCGCCCGTCACCATCGGCGCAGGTGGCACGGTGGGGGGCGGCAGCACCATCACCAAGAGCACGGCACCGGGCGCTTTGAGCGTGGCGCGCGGCAAGCAGGTCAGCATCGCCAACTGGGCGCGGCCGAAGAAGTGAGGAGCGCTGTGAGCCGCTGCGCGCCTTCCTCCGCCCTGATGGTGCGGGGCAAGAATGCGCCCGGTGGCCCGGTGCGGCCGATGGCGCTTTGGCTGGCCCTGGCCCGGGCGTCGCGCCAACTTCAAGGGGTGTGAACGATGAGCGACAACGACACCGCGCAGACCCTGCTGCAACTGCGCACCGAGCTGGCCCGCAGCCAGCAGCAGGTGGCCGACATGGCCGCGGCGCACGAGGACTTTCTGCGCGCGGTCTCGCACGACCTGCGCGCGCCGCTGCGGCACTTCACGTCGTACGGCACGCTGGTGCGCGAGACGCTGGGCGACCTGCCTGCCGCCGTGGTGCAGGGGGCCGAGGTGCAGGAGGCGCTGGGCTTCCTGGCCACCATGGACCAGTCGGCCCGCCGCATGGGCCTGATGATCGACGCGCTGCAGGCCTTGGCGCGCGCCGGCAAGGCCCCCGTGCGCTGGCAGCCGGTGCCGCTGGCCGAAGCGGTGGCGCAGGCGCGCGCAGCCCTTGCCAGCGCGCAGGCAGGGCGTGACGCGCAGTGGCGCATCGCCCCCGACCTGCCCACGTTGAATGCCGACCCGGAGCTGCTGCAGGAATTGCTCGGGCAACTGCTGGGCAACGCCCTCAAGTTCACGCGCAACAACGCCCAGCCCGCCCTCATCAGCGTGCAGGCCGTGGCGGCGGATGCGCCGGGTCAGGTGGGGTTCACGGTGACGGACAACGGCGCGGGGTTCGACCCGGCACGTGCGGGCCAGCTGTTTGGCGTGTTCCAACGGCTGCACCGCGAGACCGAGTTCGACGGCGTGGGCGCGGGCCTGGCACTGTGCCGGGTGATCGCGCAGCGCCATGGCGGCGCCATCACCGCTACGGCGGGGGTGGGCGCGGGCTGCACGGTGCGGGTGCAATGGCCGGCGGCGCTGCCCGGTGCTGCTGCGGGTGGTTGGGGCGGTGGTTGATGCCGTGGTTCAGGCAGTGGTTGAGACGGACCCGCGGTGGATCGCCCCAAACCGTTCGGGTTGAGCCTGTCGAAACCTTGCGCGGCGCTTCTACGCGCTCAGCGTGAAAGGGCTGGGTGCCGTCCCATGTCGGTGGTCATCACACCGCAGGCACCAGCTCCGGCTCCATGCACCCCGCCACGCGGTTGCGGCCCGCCTTCTTGGCGGCGTACAGCGCGGCGTCTGCAGACTCGATCCAGGCGCGCAGGTTGCTGTGGCGGTGGTCGGCGGGGGCCACGCCGATGCTGCTGGTCAGGCGCAGATCGGGCAGCTCGCGCAGCCGGACGCCTTCGGCCTGGGCGCGAATACGCTGTGCAATGGCCAGCGCATCCTGTGCGCGCATGCCGGGCAGGATGATGGCGAACTCATCGCCGCCATAGCGCCCCGCACAGTCGCCCGCCCGCACATGGCCGCGCACCACGTGGGCCAGCGCACGGATCACCTCGTCGCCCACGGCATGGCCGTGCTCGTCGTTGACCTCTTTGAAGTGGTCGATGTCCATCATCAGCATGCAGGCGGGCTCGTCGGTGGTGTGGTGGCGCCGCAGTGCGGCCTCGGCCTGCTCCTGCCAGTGCCCGCGGCCGAACAGGCCGGTGAGCGAATCGATGCGGCGCAGCTCGTCCAGCATCTGGTTCTGGCGTGACACCTGGCGGATGAGCTGGTAGCTCACCACGCTGACCGACAGCGTGTGCAAGGTCATCACCGGCAGGCAGGCCAGCAGCACGGCGAACGACGTCTCGGGTGCCCAGTGCCAGCCCGTGAGCACCGCGCTGGCCACGCCCGCCAGCAGCATCACCGGAATGGACCGCGCCCACAGTCCGCGGATGCCGGTGGTCACCTTGTCCACCAGGGTCAGCGTGAGCAGCAGCACGCTGGGCAGCAGGTTGAAATGCATCAGCGGCACAAAGGCCGCCGCCGCCGCCGAATCGACCAGCAGATTGCGCATCTCTGTCCGGTACGGGTCGGTGCTGCGCCGGCTCAGCAGATAGGCCACGTGCGGCCACACAAAGGCCGGCAGCACCATGCCCAGCCAGGCGTACAACGAGGCGTGCCGCTCCCACAGCACCACGCCGACCACTGCGCCACCCAGGCCCATACCCAACACGCGCAGCGGGTAGATACGGCGGGGCATCTGGCGTTCGGGTGTCGGCATCGATGGCGAAGGGGTGTGGGCCGCGCCCGCCGGGGGCGGCGTGCGATGGGGCGGAGGTCTGTGTAAAAAAGGGCTGCCGGGGAGCTTACCGTGGGCCGCTGACGCAGGCCAGAGAGAAATGACCTACATCTGACGCGGGGCGGACAGGTCGCCACCTCGCTGCACAGGTCGGCCGCGGATCGATCCTGAAGCGCCCACGACTCAACCGCCACTTCACCACGGCCCAAGCCACGATTCAATTGGTGATTGGTTTGCTATATTTTGTATAGCTTCTGGCGCTTGCTAATCCAGCGATACAGGCACTTTGGTATCGAATTTGGCCCGCCGTGTGGCAAAGAAGGCCTTCACGTTCCGCACATTCGCATCGCCGGTGAACAGCCGCTGCGACAGCGCCAGATACCCCGGCATGTCCCGCGTGTGCGCCACCAGCACGAAGTCGGGCCCCGGCGACACGCGCCAGCAC
Organism: Acidovorax sp. Leaf191; assembly: GCF_001424425.1. GTDB lineage: Bacteria > Pseudomonadota > Gammaproteobacteria > Burkholderiales > Burkholderiaceae_C > Acidovorax. The sequence goes on along the minus strand of NZ_LMPT01000004.1, from coordinate 15,628 downwards.
TGCTGCACCGCGTCGTCGGCCACCGCGCGGGCTTCGAAGGCATCGAGGTGCTCGGCGCCCTGGCGGTCCAGAGACACCTCCACGATGCAGGAGAGGCCGTGGCCCTGGATGGCGGCCAGCCGGTCGGGCTGCAGGATGGCCACCTGGCGCTCGATCAGCCCGGCCTCCTGCAGCCGCTTGACCCGCCGCAGGCAGGTGGGCGGGGACACATGCACCTGCTCGGCCAGCGACTGGTTGCTCTGGGCGGAGTCGGTTTGCAGCAGGTTCAGCAGCTGCAGGTCGGTGGCATCGAGTGTTATAGATTCCATATTGCCCGCAATTATGAAACTTAAATTCACGGTGGTGGATGGATGAAATTTAAGTTCATACCGGTGCAAATATCGATGAGAAATTGTTTGGGAGGGTGCCTACCATCCCTCATCCGTTTCACACAAAGGCATCTCCATGTGCGGCATCGTCGGCGCAGTCTCCACGCGCAACATCGTTCCCATCCTCGTGCAAGGCCTGCAGCGGCTGGAATACCGGGGCTATGACTCCTGCGGCGTGGCCGTGCACGGCGCCAGCCTGGACCCTACCCGCCACGGCACCGAGCGCGGTGGCTTGCAGCGTGCCCGCAGCACCGCCCGCGTGGCCGAACTGCTGGAGCAGGTGCAGACCGACCACCTGGACGGCGCCACCGGCATCGCCCACACCCGCTGGGCCACCCACGGCGCGCCCGTGGTGCACAACGCCCACCCGCACTTCAGCCACGGCACGGGTGCCGACGCCCAGGCCCACAGCGCGGGCCGCGTGGCCCTGGTGCACAACGGCATCATCGAAAACCATGAAGAACTGCGCCGCGCGCTGCAGGCCCGCGGCTACGTGTTTGCCAGCCAGACCGACACCGAGGTCATCGCCCACCTGGTGGACAGCCACTACAGCGGCGACCTGTTCGAGGCCGTGCAGGCCACCGTGGCCGAGCTGCATGGCGCCTACGCCATCGCCGTGATCCACCGCGACGAGCCGCACCGCGTGGTGGGCGCGCGCGCCGGCTCGCCGCTGATCCTGGGCGTGGGCTCCGGGACTGCGGGCTCGGTGGCGGGCGAGCACTTCCTGGCCAGCGACGCCATGGCCCTGGCCGGCGTCACCGACCAGATCGTGTACCTGGAAGAGGGCGACCTGGTGGACCTGCAACTGGGCCGCTACTGGATCGTCGGCAAGGACCGCACCGCGCTCACCCCCGCGCAGCGCCCCGTGCGCACCGTGCAGGCCCACAGCGGCGCGGCCGAGCTGGGCCCCTACCGCCACTACATGCAAAAGGAAATCTTCGAGCAGCCGCGCGCCATCGCCGACACGCTCGAAGGCGTGGAAGGCATCGTGCCCGAGCTGTTCGACGGTGCAGGCCTGCACGGCGAGCCCGGCGCTGCCGCCTGGCGCGTGTTCAAGGAGATCGACAGCGTCCTCATCCTGGCCTGCGGCACCAGCTACTACAGCGGCTGCACCGCCAAATACTGGCTCGAAGAAATCGCCGGCATCCCCACGCAGGTGGAAGTGGCCAGCGAATACCGCTACCGCACCAGTGTGCCCAACCCCCGCACCCTGGTCGTCACCATCAGCCAGTCCGGCGAAACGGCCGACACGCTGGCCGCGCTGCGCCACGCGCAGTCCCTGGGCATGTTGCACACGCTGACCATCTGCAACGTGGCCACCAGCGCCATGGTGCGCGAATGCAAGCTGGCCTACATCACCCGTGCGGGTGTGGAGATCGGCGTGGCCAGCACCAAGGCCTTCACCACTCAACTGGCGGGCCTGTTCCTGCTGACGCTCGCGCTGGCCCAGTCCAAGGGCCGCCTGACCGACGCGCAGGAGGCCGAACACCTCAAGGCCATGCGCCACCTGCCCGTGGCCCTGCAGGCCGTGCTGGCGCTGGAGCCCCAACTCATCAGCTGGGCCGAAGACTTCGCCCGCATGGAAAACGCCCTGTTCCTGGGCCGCGGCCTGCACTACCCCATCGCGCTGGAAGGCGCCTTGAAGCTCAAGGAGATCAGCTACATCCACGCCGAGGCGTATCCCGCCGGCGAACTCAAGCACGGCCCCCTGGCGCTGGTCACCAGCGCCATGCCCGTGGTCACGGTGGCGCCCAACGACGCACTGCTGGAAAAGCTCAAGAGCAACATGCAGGAAGTGCGCGCTCGCGCCGGCGTGCTGTACGTGCTGGCCGATGGCGACACCCGCATCGAAAGCGGCGAAGGCCTGCACGTGATCCGCATGCCCGAACACTACGGCCCCCTGAGCCCGCTGCTGCACGTGGTGCCGCTGCAGCTGCTGGCGTACCACACGGCGTGTGCGCGGGGGACGGATGTGGACAAGCCTAGGAACTTGGCGAAGAGTGTGACGGTGGAGTGAGGGGAGGGAGCAGTTGATCCGTTAATCCGGGTAATTAAAGTCGTAAACTCGCAAATAAAGTCGTAAACAGACCTCTAGCATTCATGCGGGTTTGCGGGGCGGCCATTTGTAACTGTAAAGTCGTAAACTCGAATTCAACGGGTAAAGAAGACCAATACATGCGAATGTCGCCTTGGTCTGGATTGGACTTGTTGCTATACAAAAAAGAGCGCTCAAGGTGAGCGCTCTTTTTCTTTGGTTTTCCCAGAAGTTCTTGCGGTCCGAGCAGCCCCAAAATGCTCCGATGACTGCAAGAGGCTGACAGTGGCCGTTCTGATTTGCGTCGGGAATGTCAGTTTTCGCGGTAATGCGACATTGACAGACAAGCACCGAGTTCGCCGCATCAGGCCCTTAGCATCAGACGCACATTATCGAATTGCTCGTCCACAAATACATCCATCCAGACCTGTTCCGGAGTCGGTGTTGACAGCGCGATACCGAAAGACCAAAGCACGCGCTCGACGTGACTGCCGAGAAGTACAAGGTCGGCGTCTCCTGCGACGTCCTTGTGGGAGTCAAAGAAGCGCCCTAGGTCAAGAGAAAGGAGTTCGAACCAGTCACTTAGGCTGACCGCCTTCAGTATCTCAATGCTCTTGCTGGCCTTCCAGCGGCCGACTTCACCGCAAGTAGCCGCGCATGCACTGGCTGTGGCGCAAAGCATTTGCTCCACATGGCAAAGCGCTGGAAGCAGGGCTGCATCCACATCCCGATGCCGAATGAAGTGCAAACGTGCATCGGCAATTCCTTGAAAACAAGCAGCCAGAGTCTGGCTGTAGAGGTCGTCGGCGGCTGTGAAATCCTCGTCCGACATGCGGCCAAGCCCCGACAGCCGACCACCAAAGTAATGCGAGCAGAAGAGGTGTGCGATGCGCAAGCCAATCGCTTCAAGCGGTGGCCTCTGTCGTTCCATTATTTCCTGGGGAATCTTAGAGATCACCGCGGCGTAGTACACCGCCCGTCCTGCTTGGTGACGAATCAGTGCTGCTGCAGCGCGGGCAAGCGGATGCCTCTTGGCGACTAGATTGACAGCTTGCGTAGTGACGAAGAGTTGACAGGAGACGCCGTCTTGGCGTGCATTCACATGGCAGGTTCCTAGCTGCACGGCTTGAGCGGTGTAGTCGTTCACAAGCACTCCGCGCTCGCGCATGGAGCGTACTATGTTGTCTGTAACTACGATGGTTTCAACGATTCGCAAACCAGCCTGAAGTTCGGGTGCGCCCATCAGATTGCGAACAGCGGCCTGTGCCTTGCCGCTCTTGCGACTCGTTGGATCGAACATGATGGGAACCCTGACCAGTTCCGGCACTTGACCATTGGTTTTTTGCGATTCGACACTACTCTCAGGTGCGTCAAACGGCTGTTCCTCAACCAAACTGTCAACGTACTTGGAAACTGTGCTTCCGAGGAACTGCGCGGCATCGAGCGTTTGCTCGTCAACCTGCGAACTGATAAAGAAGTTCAAAGAACACTGGGCGAGACAGCGGTTCAGAGATGTCACATTGACCTCTGGACTACTGAAGCTGCCCACCAGCACTTTCGTGGAGCCAATAGGCATCGCTACTCCGGAAAATTCATCGTCGCTCATGAGGGAATATGGCAACACTTCCCGGAAGTCCGATGTTTTTGATCCCACCGCAAGGCAATCGGGGAGTATGAAGTGGTTCGGCGGTTCAACTCCGAAGATTTGCCAGTTCATCGCCTTCAGGCGTTCCACGCGAGGCGGTGGAGCCATATTTGTATCCAGTGCCTTGCTGTGTCCGCTAATAATCATCTGGGGAACTCTATCGAGCAGTATCCCGAGCTGTTGCAAAAACATCGTGGCCATGGCCGGAAACATCTCGGGAAACTTCTCTCGTGCCCGGAAGTGAACCAGCTTTGCAAGCACTTTTCTGCCGCTTTCAGGAATAGCTTCAAATTGTAGAAAAAGTTCTTCTTCAATCAACTTGACGAAAGCCGCCTCGGATTGGAGTGAGTCAATTTCGAGAAAGACGCGCGCGGTCTCGTCGCTGCGCATAGCGTCTGTGAGACTACCCAAAATCTGGGTCGCGATAGCGGAGGAACTGTCCCTGAAGAATGCTGAACGGATTGACAGATGAACAACCACCGCTGCTGCCACGTGTGAGTCAACAGGTCCGACTGGGGCCTCACGCAGCGCGTTGATGGCAGGGGACAAGACTAAGCGCTCATAAGTCGTGATCTTGTCATCGAGCGATTGTTCGTCCGAAGGCTCAGAGTAGAAGTCTCGCTGCGCCGCAACTCCCTCGGTTGAAGAATGATAGGGCTCTTGCCCTTTCTTAAAGACATACACCTGTGTTTTCTTCCCCTTGGCCACCCCGAAGCCGCGTTGAAGGGCTTGCGGAATGAAATGCTGCTTTCGACCTGCCATTTTGTTCATGCTCCTCGTGCGTAAATTTCCAGCGCTATGGGGCCGGTGGCTTTGTATTGGCGCCTGCGCTTCGTTGCCACCGGCTGGCATGCTTAACTGACCTTCAGAAGTTCCGAACGGGTTGGCGTACTGCAGTGGTCGATCCGGGAAACATCTCCGGCACCCTGTCCTTCGAAGACTCTGCGATGCCGCCACAATAGCAAGCATGCCAACGAAGCGAAGCATGAGCGAGCAGGAAATACCTCCAACTGACAGTAGTCCAGGAACGAGCACGTTGGCCAGTGGGCCAGCGGGCGCCCATTTCGAAGCCCAGGTCGGTGCGTCATACTTGCTAGCCATGCTCGCCAGGGCACCCGCCCGCGGCCTTCCCGGTGCCACGATAGATCGAGTGGCGCTACAGCAAGCCAATGCGGGGCGTCCGCTCGACGACGTGGTCATCTATGCCCACGACAATGTGTCTGGGAAGCTGGCGGTGCTGGAGGTTCAGGTCAAGCGATCCATCACCTTCGCTGCCGCCGATCCCATCTTTCGCAAAGTCGTAGGCCAAATCGTCAAAGCATCGCAACGGCCTGACTTCCTGACTCAGCGATATGAGCTGGCGATTGCAACGACGAAGGGATCGCGCAAGATCGATGGGGCATATCAGGATGTACTCACGCTCGCGCGCCAGATTGGCGACGCGGCTACGTTCGCCGCTCAAATTGATCTGGCGGGAGTGGCAAACGACGACATGCGCGCCCTCGTCAAGACGTTCAAAAGCCACATGCGAGACGAAGGTTCGCCAGACGACAACGAGACCGTCTGGCTATTGCTGCGCCGGTTGCAGATTCTGACCTTCGATTTCACGGCCCCAGGCTCTGCATCTCATGACCTGGCGCTAGAACGCGCTGTGCGTGTGCTGCACACTGACGATGGATCGCGCGTCGGCGCCTTCTGGGGCAGCCTCATTGAACTAGCAATCGATGTGGCGAAAAGTGGTGGCGACAGAACTCGCGAGACAGCATTGCAAGCTCTTGCGCAGCTGGGCTATCGGCTCCTAGGCGAACGTCGGCACGCTATGGCCCGAGCAGCGCTAGCCGAGTCGTCCCGTTTGGCACTTGCTGACATTCGTAATCGCGTGGGCAAGGTCGTACTTCCACGACAGGAGCGTGTGGCCGCAATGCGTGAAGCATTGGATCGTGGACGCTATGTGGAGATCCGTGGTGATGCAGGCGTCGGCAAATCTGGTGTCTTGCGGCAGATGGCCGAGGCCATGCAAGCCGAAAGTCAGGTCATCGTTCTCAGCCCAGGACGGTGTGTTCCCCGCGGGTGGACCGCGTTGCGCGCACAGCTCGGCTTCGACGGAACGCTTCGCGAGTTGCTTGTCGAACTGGCCAATGACGGCGGCGCCACGATCTTTGTCGACAACCTCGACTCTTTCAGCACAGAGGAGAGGCTCACGGTCGTCGATGTCCTCGGGGAAGCCTCTGTCGTTCCGGGAGTTTCCGTTGTTGCGACGGCTCGGAGCGAATTTGGGATTGATGAGCCCAGTTGGCTGCCGAGCGATGCACTGGCACGCCTGGGTGAAACCGACCCCGTCATGCTCGGTGAGCTGAGCAAGGTGGAGATTGAGCAGTTGAAGGTGACTGATCCTGCGCTTGCCTCCCTTCTAACGGACAGCCATCCCGCACGCCAGGTCGCCAGAAACCTGTTTCGCCTCGCACGCCTAGCAAGTCAGCCAGCATCTGATCCCGTACCGCGCACTGAAGTCGATATGGCTGAGCAGTGGTGGACCACAGCGGATGGCTCCCGCGATGCCGGTTGGCGTGATCGGGCGCGGCTGCTGCAAGCCGCAGCAACGCAAACCCTGGCTGGCGCTGACTTCCTTGACGTTACAGGCCAAGCTGCGGCGCCAATCGATGCGCTGGTATTCAGCGGCACTCTGCGGGATTTGGGTATTGACCGGGTCGCGTTTCGTCATGACGTACTGCGCGAGTGGGCAATTGCAGGCACCCTGCACGCCCACTCCGAACTCGTCGACAGGCTACAACTAGATCGGCCGGCCACGGCAATGTTTGCACGTGGTGTTGAGCTGGCAGCGCGTATGGCAATCGAGCGGGCGACTGATGGCGTGAGGTGGTATACGCTCGTTGATCGGCTGAGCCAAGCGGGAGTTCATCGTTCTTGGCGCCGCGCCGCGTTGCTTGCCATCGCTCGATCCGAAGCTGCGGAAGCGCTTCTCCATCGCGCATCGCCCGAGCTTCTCGCCAATGGCGCCGAACTGCTGCGCGAACTCATCCGAACGGTCATTGCTGTCGAAGTGCTTCCTGCCACACAAGTCTTTGCGGCTGCGGGAGTCGACCCTGCGCTCATACCCTCATCAATCAACGTCCCGCGCGGCTTGGCATGGACGACATTGATTGTTTGGCTCTTGGGTGTAGGAAATGGCATTCCTAAAGATGCTATCCCAGAGGTTGTTCAGCTATACACGAATTTCTCGCTTGGCACGCTTGGCGCCTCCGATATCACGCCGTTTACGACACGACAGATTTACCGTTGGCTGAGGTTGGTGGAGCCAATAGATTCAATGTCGATGCGAAGCGGGGGCTTGAAATCGGATCTTCGCGAAGCGTTCGTCATGTTCGCGGAGACTACGCCAGAGCTTGCCGCTGAATACCTGACGGCAGTGGGGGAAAGTGAGCACAACGAAGATATCGTGCGCAGCATCTTGAAGATGCGCGGCACGCTGGCGCAAGCAGCTCCGGCAGAACTGGCTAACCTGACTGCACGGGCGTTGATCACAAAGCCCCGGCGACACGAGCACCGCTTCAACCGGGAGCGCGAAGAGGCGTTTACCTATCTCGACTATCAGTTCATTCCAGCATCGCCGGCACAAGGTCCATTCCTCGATTTGTTGACCAACTCGCCCAAGAACGGGTTAGCCTTGGTTCATCGCTTGGTCGCACACGCAGTCGCACACCGAAGCCTAGGTGCAGACCCAGGAACGAATGGATTCGACTTGGCTTTGCCAGGAGGTGCGCGCACATTCCCGTGGGCGCAGACCTACTTCTGGTCACGCAACAGCAACTTCTACGCCGTCACGTCGGCGCTGATGGCACTCGAAGCATGGGCGCACCGCCGCATCGAGGCAGGCGAAGCACTCGAAGGTGTGCTAACAGACGTGCTCGGACCGCAGGGCTCGTGTGCTGCGTATTTGCTGGTGGCAGTTGATCTCATCATTTCGCATTGGCCCAAGTCGCTTGACGTGGCGGCAGCTTTTCTCAGTAACCCCGAACTGTTGTGCATCGATCACACACGTCAGGTGCATGATCGCGTCGAAATGCCGGATTTCTTCGGGTTTGGCGCCTTGCATAGCGAACCGCGTGGCAGCGTGACCGCCGCTGACCTGAAGTGCCGGCCATCCCGACGGACAACGCTCGACGAACTGATTGGCAACTTCACGTTCCTGGCATCTCCGGATCAACTCGCGACACTGAGAACCCTGTTGGCGACCGCAGCAGCACGATTGGGTGAACCTGCCGCGAGCGCGCATTTGGGCAATCCGGAATTCATGGTTCAGTACGCGCTAAACCTCTCGGATGCCGCAAATTGGCAGGAAGTTGAAGTGACGCTCAAGGACGGATCATCCGCGACTGCGCGCCAGTATCTATCGCCAACGGCAGAGCAGACCCATCTACAAGCTTTGCGAGACGCCGCGACTGAGCGAGATTCAGACTTCGCCACGCGGGCTGCGCTGGCCCTTGCGGTCGAGGATCCCCCTCGGTTGCTACCAGAAGGTCGGTCTGCAGCGGTGGCTTGGGCGCGGCGTTCTGCGACAGCTATGGCAGAAGTCGAATCTGACGACGACGGCGGAGAGCGGCGCATGCAAGAGGAAGCGGTCGTGACGGCCGCGATGATCGTCATGCGGGACGGCGATGACGCCTTTCGCGCCGAGCACGGAGAATGGGCCCGATCTCAACTGGACAAGACTCTTGCAGCTCTCGACGATGGTCCTGCACGTCAGATGCGAGGGGGGCTGCGCTTCAATCCGACCGCAATCGCTTATGCCGGATTGATCCACGCGTTGCGACATCAGACAACGCCGGAAGACGTGCGGTCGCTTCTTGAAGTAGCGGCGACAGGAAACCACGCTGCAGCGCACGGCTTTGGGACGTCCGCCGCAGTCCTCGCGGATGTCGATATTCGCCTGCCGAGAGCTGTGCTCCGATGTGCATTCAGCGCGAGTGTCGTAGAGGATCGAGTTTGGAATGCGTCACAGGAAGAAGTCGACGCTAGCAAAGCGCGCAGTCATGAACGGGTACTGGCTGCCGTTGCGGCTGAGATGGCGTGGCTTGAAGGTAAAGGCTCAGAGCCAACGTGGCCAAAATTCCCGGTAGAGCGAGCTCGGTCGAGAAGGCAACTAAGCTTGTACGAAACCCAGATTGCTGCACCGGAAGCGTCGGCGCTTTCGCTAGCAGAGCATGTAAATCATCAGGCAGCGGCTCTCTGGTTGCGCCAAGCGCACGCTCTTTCCCATGATGACACCCGCCCTTGGCTCAGTGAGATCGTGAGAGCCTACATGCCTTGGACGGCCCTCGCGAATGGAGCGAACCTAGACGACGGAGACGAAACGGACCGTCCGCCATCTGAGTGGAACGATACGTTCTTTGCGGCGGTTGCGCGCTGCATTGTCGGTCCGTCAACGTCTGAGGCTACTGAACTGGCAGTGCGGCATATCGTTGGGCTTCCAGACCGGCATTTCTACGACGTGCTCGTCGATTTCTTGCGCAGCCTCGATGCGGTGTACTTCGGGGGCGACAGCATTCCGACGCAGGTGGCCGTAGACATTCGGAGTGCACTCGCCGACCACATGCTGACAACGCGTGGATGGGAGCGCCTCAGCCGAAGCAGGGGCTTGTCCATCGAAATACACATTGGCCCAGCAATCGCCGTCTTGTTTTTTAACGACTACATGTACGGGCAGGGATCGAAGTGCTACCTGTTTGAGAAGGGCGTGGAGCGAGTCGGTCCGTTTCTTCCTGTTCTGGACAAACTGGTCAGCAAAGGGCCGTCACTCTTCGTCGCCATGGCATTACTCAACCTGCTTGAAATTGCTCCACGAGCCGAGCAACTGGATGTGCTGGTTAAGGCTGGAGGTGTATGGCTTGAGGCATATCCTGATTTCCGACAGCTGTGGATCGATCACGGGGTGGGCCACCGCTGGTGCTTGGTGATGGAGACCATCCGTGTACATAGCCCTTCCAGCTTCAGTAGCAACGCACCGTTGCGGCCTGCCATCGACAACCTCGTCGCAGCGCTCGTTGCGCTCGGCGTGCCTGAGGCCACGCGGCTGGAAGAGGAGCTTCTCAAGCTTTGAACGACGAACAGTCCTTTGGCGATTATTGATCGCGTTTCGTCACGCATGGATATATGGGACAGCTGGCAATAGCTGGGACGCCGACGTCAACTGTCTAAGTTCGATCCAAAGACGGTAAGGCAGAGCAATGCGGTCTCTGCGCTCTCGCGATTGTGCGACGGCAATCGCTGCAGAGCTGACTATGACCTTGGGAAGTCAGCTTCACGCTGGCTGCGATCGCCAACGGCCGCTTTCGACAGCTCTTGGACACGCAATTCGATTTGTATTTGACTCAAATTTCGCTCAGAGGCAGTTTTGTATGGAAGTCGACACTCGGTCTTCTCGCATGCGTCACACAGCATAAAAATGCCGCCCTAAGGCGGCTTCATTCGCATTCATACCTAGTACTGAATAGCGTAGAACTCTTGTCCGTTGGTGATGGTTCCGTCTGGTCCTAGTTGTCCGTACCAAAAATTCACCATGCCTTTGCCTCTGGCAAAAACATAGTTGTAGACGCGATCCACACCGCCGCTTTCAGAGCCGTACTCGTGCAGCCCGGTTCTCCACACGTCCTGAAAAGGCCCCCAACTGCTGGCGTGTGCAATGGTTCTATTTCGCCACCGCAAGGTCTGTTGGAACGTTGTATCACTGCATCCTCTTGTTACGGTCGAGGTAGCATCTATCGTTTGTCCTGCTGAGGGATTAACAGCGAGCTTGGCAATGAACGGTACATGCACCCAGCCAATCTCGTTGATGGCCTCTCCTATGTAGGAGATGCCGCCGGGACTCACACCTCCGCCATCAATCAGTGCACCGCCAGCGGTACCTGAGTCAACGTATGTCGCGCGATACAGGGGGCCGTTGCCAAAGTAAGCAGGACACGTCGTGTTCGAGTACTGAATGGCAATAGGACGATTCCAGGGAGTGCGGCTGGTCACCGATAGCTGCATGGTTGCTTCGTCCCAGTGCCCCTGTATCTCATAGACCTGGTAGACGATCTGCGTGCCAGCATTCATTGGGTAGTAAGGGTGCCCCGTCTGGGCGCTCCCCACGCTCGGTAACAACGCAACGGTTGCGATCACCAATCCAGCGATTGCTTTCTTCATATTCTTCCTTTGTCACAGTTCAACTTAGTGAGCGGCTCACACATCCGGGCATGCGCGTCAGAAGCCATAGTCAAATGCGTTGAACTGGATGACCTCTCCGCTGCCCCCCGTGCGCGCAATGGTTCCCTTCAGCGGGGACGAGTAGTCTGGGAAGTGACGTCCTTTGTCGAAATTGACGAGGCCCTGCTGGCGCAGAACAACGCCACTGGGTGTTTCCTCCAACAAGTCGGCTTGCAGTGATGCGAACAGAGGATTCGTCGGGATATCAGAGACGGTGATACGCACCCAGTAGATGCCGCCTTTCTTCAGCGAAAACGCCGAAGGGGTGATGTAGCCACCAGAGTGTGGGGTGCCCCCCAGGCAGTCGACATTGGTGTTCCCCACCCCGTTGATCTCGGTACGGCAGTTGTTGGGATATTGACCCCACACGTCCGCCTTGGTCACGTCGTCTGCGATGGTTCCATTGCCGTTGTCATCGTTGCGGAACCAGAGTTCCAGATGCAGTCCGTTGGGATGCACAAATGCACCCACACCGTGAGTCCACAACGGTTGCAGAAATCCATTGACGTAACTGTTGTTGGCGCCTTGCGTAAAGGCAACGATGGCGTGCTCATCTCCGCCAATAGGACTCCCGGCAGGACCACCCCAAACGAAACGCGATTGCAATTTGATTTGCCCACCGTTTTGAATGCTGGCACGGGCTTTCGCAAACGTGCTGGGGTATTGGAAGTCCAGCCCGCCGCCAGGGTGAGCCAGAACTCCGTTTTCCGCACCTGCACTGGCCACCAATGGCGCTAAGGCAATCGAAGTGATGGCCAGAAGTTTTTTGATCATGATCACGCTTCCAAATTGATGTTGAACAAATTTTTAGGAGCTCAACGCACAAGAGCGCAGGCACCCTCCCAACTGCACGGGCACTGGCAATAAGACCCGCGTCTTCAATCTATCCGCAAGTTGTTTAATTGTGCGCAAACATGTTTCGAGTACCACCGCGTAGTTACACAAGGAACAAGCCCTTACATGCAAATCCCAGCGTCGTCACTACGATCCAAAGTGCCGTTGTGACAGCAATCTGTAGGCTGAATAGATCAACCAAAGGGAGAGTCCATTGAACAATCGTCGTGAATTTCTTAAAGCCAGCACTGTGGGATTGGCCGCAGTCTCAATGTCTGGGAATGTGCTCGCGCAGTCTGCTCCCACGGTGTCTCTCTCATTCGCTGCGGCCAGCAACATCTATGACTTCAACGCGTTGCCAGACTACAAGACATATGTAGGTGCAGGTAGGCCTTACGGAAGCTGGGCAGATGGTCCCTTGAACCCCTACCGCCGCAGCTCAACAGACGTCATGCGTGCGGTGGTTCCACACAGCGAGAACCGCACCATGTATCTGGTGCCGGGATCGATGGCGGCGCCCAGCTTGTCACCTGTCGCACCGATGACGATGACGTCGGCACGCAATCCGCAAATGGGTAGCATGGACATGCGGCACTGGCTGTTTTCGGTTTTCAACGTGGATCAGACCCAAGCTTTCGCCATTGCACACTCGGAGAATTACACCGAACTCGCGGCAGATGCCGGCACCTACTGGCCCAACGAGGGCAGCAGTACGTTTCAGTGGTTTAACAGCCTGTCGCTCTTCAAGACGGAGCCTCGAACTGGCGATCACGACCAGTTCAACTACGCGTTTAACCCCGTGCCTTTCTCAGGCACGACCACACACAGCGACCATCACATGATCATTCACCCAGCGCTGCCCCAATACGGCAGGCTGGGCAAGTTGGCGCACTATGGTTTTTTGCACCCGTCCAACCTCATCGAAGACAACGGCTACGTTTACACGTTTGCGCAGCATATTCCTGCGACCCAGAACCCAACGATGGTCAACCCTTTTGGTGCACCTGACTCTCCAGCTGGCAAGGCCGGCCCCGTGCTTTTGCGATGCGCCACCTCGTTGCTCGGGCAGACCGGTAACCCCAACAACCGAAACGGCCACTACTGGGAAATCTTTAACAACGCCGGAGCGTGGCAGTACATCACTCGGTGGGAGTGGGCCGATGCCAGCGTGCCTGAGGCGCCGATCAAACCATACGTTTTCTACCGAGGCAACTTGCCGGGCCAGTGGATGGCCAACATGGCCATGGCGCAAGCGGTGCGCAAGGTGGGAGGCAAGTTCGTGGTGTTTGGGGTAGCGTATCCAGGTGCGCTTCACTTTTCTTACTGCACCACACTCGCCAATCCGCTGGAACTCGAAGGCCACCTTCAACAGTTTGGGCAAGGCCATCCGTTTTCTGGCGCGTTCAACTTGCAGTCCGGTGCGTACATGTCGGTTTTTGATCCAAGCGATACCGACTTGAACTACCGAAGCGTTGCACAGAATGGCGCAGGAGTAGTTCTCGCCGTTCGCGACACCCAATCGACATCTCCCAATGACAACTATGGCCGCTACATGCGCTACACCTTGTCATTCGCGGGCTTTTAGTGCGTTGGACTTTTAAGCTGCAGTTTACGAAACGGTATCTATGTCCGCGAAGTACTACGAACCACGCGAAGGAGCCAAGCGATGAAAGTTTTCCTTGATGCCAACTTCACCAAATGTAGTGACCCAATCCGCTGTGAGGGCTTAGCATGCCGCCGCTTGGGAGAATTTTCGGCGACCGCGCAGGTTCTGGACCTAGCAGCACCTTTCTTCTAGCCTCGCACTTGATTTTATGCAGCCTCCATCCAATACTGGCTAACTGTCCGCGGCATGTCATCCACCAACCACATGCTGCACAAAGTCAGCTTCAGGCTGCGAGCAGCCGCTCACATGACTCGCGGCGAAAGACCGGTGTGAATGAAAGCAGTCGTGCGCGAAGGCAGGGGCCATCTATGGCTGCAGGTAATCGGAATGTGTGTCGCACACCAGCAAAACGCATGGCAGTGACCATGTCCGCGGAACTTAGCGCGTGAATGTTGGCCGACTAACTGTCGGCGTTTTTCCGGCTTGTGCACTGCTCACGGTGCATCTGCATCCGCACGGTGCTGTCAAAATCAATGCGGTCGCGGAACACGGTGGCGAGAAATGGATGCGCACAACTCGCGAGGTGGCACAGTGGTCGAAACACTTGGAAAGAGGTGAATATGAGCAAGACGTGGGGTATAGCTCGGTTCTACGGAATGGGTTCAATGGAATATCACCTGGAATCAGGCGCATGGTTGCCCGATGGCAAGCTCTATAACGGTGCCCCGATACGACTTTTTGAATCGATGGAAGCTGCCGATGCTGCGGCCGAGGACCTCCCGAGGACCGGGGGCCCACATGGCGTCCAGTTTATGGTTGATTCGCAAAATCGCGTCGTAACCGCTAAAAGTTCAAAGGCTTTCCTTCAAACCAAAAACCTCCAGCGAGAGCACTCAACAGCCAAAGAACAAGTGAAAGCTGAGTTCACGATCTTTGAAGACTCTTCGGGCTATTGGGGTGTGGCGCATGCGCTGGAGGCGGCGGCCATTGCCATGCCTGAGAAGCATCGGGCGTCAGCATATCCAACGAAGATAGGTGCGTGCCGGCACGCTTTTGAACTAGCGCTCCAATATGGTGCGACCGAACTGCACTTGCATGGCATGGGCGCTACCACCAGCATCAAGCGGGAAGCTGCGGCGAAAGGGATCAAAGCTCACATTTACTGGCCATCGATCACAACCAGAATCGCCGCGTACGTTCGGCCTAAAAAGTAGGATCCCGCGCATCCGATGGACCATGCCGTCTCTCCGGTGCTGCCGCACTGACTTTGGGTCTGAGGCAGTGCTGACCGAGAACGCCAACACGGAACGATTGCAAAACATGGTCAAGGGTTAACAATTGCGCACATCTTTGGACTGCCGGTAATCAACCTCAGATCAAGGACCACAGCAATGCGCAAGCCACATTACCCACCACTGTCTCTTGACCGCCTCCAGCAGGCCATTTTGAACTGGCAGGGAAGCAATCCAAGCGGGTCACTCGACACCATCGAGAATCACGTTCTTTATGGCGGATCAGGGCATTCCGACAAGGGAACAACCGCGCAACGATCCCGTTTGGCGGCCTTCGGACGCTTCATCTCGCTTCACGCTCCGCGATTCGGCATCAGCAAACACCAGAAACGTCGTGCACGTCGAGATCCATGCGGACGCAAGACGACATGCGCAGTTTGGGAGCTACAACCACCTCATTGCTGCCTGCGCAATCTTGAGTAGGTTGGTGGGGCTGCAGCGCCTCATTGGATGGAGGAGCAGCTCGGCAACCGTGCGATCACCCGGTGTGTTGATTTCCACGCAGAAGTGACCCACTGACCCCCAGGATTTCCATCCAAACCTGACCCACGTACTAACCCTAACCTGCTGCTTTGTTGAGCAGCA
>NZ_LMPT01000003.1 GCF_001424425.1 Acidovorax sp. Leaf191 | reverse complement strand
TGGCGTGAGCTTGATGGTGCTGCTGCCGCAGGTGAGCAAGATCTCGTCCTTGGCGTTGAGGTGGATCTTTTTGGACTCCAGGAAGATCTGGGTCGCATCGATCTTGATGCAGCTGGGCGCATCGCCCCCACCACCGCCACCTTCGCCACCCGACGGTGCACCCGTGGGCGCGACGATGTTCTTGACCCCCGCGCCCGCTGCGGTCGGCGCGCCGTCTCCTGCCGCGCTTTGTCCCGCGCCTGCGCCCACTTCCAGCACGTAGTCTTTGCCCACGGTGGTTTTCTGGGTCTGCCCGACCTGGGTGGTCTGGCTCTTGCCCACGATGGTGGACATCATCACGCCGATGTTCTGGCTGTACGCCACCCCGACGTTCATCATGCGCACCACGCCCACGTTGAGCATGGACAGGATCCCGATGGTGTGCCGCTTGGTCAGGCCGATGTTCACCGTCTCGTTCTTGCCGACGCTTTCCTTGCGGTTGTCGCCGATGCTGATCTTTTCGTTGTGGTCCACCCGCTCTTTGCGGTTGCTGTGGATGGTGATGGTCTCGTCGCCATCGACCTCTTCCGTGCGCCAGCCGTGCACGGTGATCTTCTCGTTGCGGTCCACCGTCTCGGTGCGGTCCCGGTGGATGGTGTTGGTCTCGTCCCGGTCGATGGTCTTTTCCCGGTCGTTGCCAACCCATTTGACTTCATCGTTCTCGACTTCGGTCAGCTGGTCTTTCTGCGCGTGCAGCCACAGCTGTTCCTGCCCCGCCTTGTCTTCAAACCGCAGGGCGTTGGCGTCGCCCGGGCCGTTTTTCATACCCGCGCCCGCCGCGCCGCCCTTGCTCGATCGCGTGAGGATGCCGCTTTGTGTGGCGCTGCCCGGCAGGCTCCACGGGGGCATGTTGACGGCGTTGTAGACGCAGCCGGTGAGGATGGGGTAGTCCGGATCGCCGTTGAGGTGGTCGATGATCACTTCCATGCCGATGCGCGGGATGAACACGGCGCCGAACTGCGGGCCCGCCCAGCTGGTGGATACGCGCACCCAGCAGCTGGAGTTCTCGTCCATCGCGCCGATGCGGTCCCAGTGGAACTGCACTTTGACGCGCCCGTACGTGTCGGTCCAGATTTCTTCTCCGGGCGGGCCCACCACCACCGCGGTCTGCGGGCCGCGGGTGCGCGGCTTTTGTGTGGTGCGCGGGGGGCGGTAGTCGCTGCTGGTGGGCTGCGCCCGCATCACGAATTGCTGGATGGAGCCCGCCTCCTGCGTGTTCTTGGTCGCCGTGGCGCCCCCTGCCTTGGCGCTGCTCACTTCGGGGTTTTCTTCGAAGTGGTAGTGCACGCTCAGCACCAGGTACTGGCGGTTTTGGTCTTCGCGCGGGTAGTTTTCCAGGTTGATGGTGTAGCCCGGGGCCAGGTTGCGCCGGTTGGCGCGGCCCAGCACGCGGTTTTGCTTGGCCAGGTGTTCCTGCAGGCGCAGCCGGGCGTAGGTCTCGCCGTCCGGGAATTCGGTGTAGCCGCCAGGCCATTCGTAGATTTCGTACTTGTCGTGCTCGTGCCCCGGGGGGTTTTGGCGCATGTTGGACAGGTCGGCCCGGGGTTTCTTGAAGTCGTAGTCGTCGTTGTAGTGGCGCCCGGGCTGCACTTCCTGGGTCAGCTCCCACGCATGGAAGTGCTCGCGCTCGGCCACGGCGGCTTTGCCGGGTGGGTAGAACGGGATGACGTGGCCACCGGGCAGCGGGCTGTGCGAGCCCACGATGTCGTCGGCCAGCACCAGGGTGTGGCTGCCCGCGCTGTGGGTGAAGTAGTAGTAGGCGCCTTCGTGTTCGAGCAGGCGCGCCACGAATTGGTAGTCGCTCTCACCATACTGGGTGCAGTAGTCCCAGGTGCGGTAGGTGCGGGTGAGCTTTTTTTCGATGGGATAGCCGTATTTGCCCAGCACTTCCATGATGATGTCCGGCACGGTCTTGTGCTGGAAGATCTTGAAGTCGGTCTTGCGCGTGGCCACCCACAGCCAGGGGCGAAGGCGCATCCGGTAAGACCCCCACCGGTGGTCCTGCCCCTGCATGCCAAAGTGCGTGACCAGGCCGCTCAGGTAGCGTTTGCCCAGGCCTTCTATCTCGACCTCCACCGATGCYGCCTTGCCCAGCAGCGCCTTGGGGTCGATGCTTTTGCTCGCGCTCACCAGGTCGATCTCCAGCGAGTACAGCTCGCTCAGCGCCTCTGTGCCGTCGAGTTTGCGAAACTGCAGTTGTTCGCCCAGCGGGGTTTGGATCTTGACGCGGCGGGTCATGGCAAATGGGTATGTGTGGAGCTTCATGTCACCCCGCCCTCGGCGGCTGCNCCAGCGAGTACAGCTCGCTCAGCGCCTCTGTGCCGTCGAGTTTGCGAAACTGCAGTTGTTCGCCCAGCGGGGTTTGGATCTTGACGCGGCGGGTCATGCGTTTTGATCCGCTTGGGCACACATCAACCCGTGTGGGCCTGCCAGTACCGTGAGCGATCTCTGTGTGATCGCCCCTTCAGATTCCGTCGAATCTCCCCGCCTCATTGCTGGCCTGCCCATGCTTGTTTCCCTCGGATATTTGTTGTAGCCGCGCACCCGGAGGGGCCGCGAAATCGCCGGGGATGATAGGGGGGAGGTGCGTGCAAAACCTGCTGCGGCGCGCGTTGATTAGCGTTTCAAAACAACTCTTACTGGGGCATTTGGCAAGTGGCGCCAAGGGCCTGTTTTTTGGCATTTGAAGTTGATTTGGTGGGCGCTTACGCAATCCAATTCGGCAGGTCGTCAGCCCCGCGCTACAGGCATCCGACTTGACTGTGTCAGAAGGAGAAAGAGAAGGAGAAGAAGACGGAAATGGCGTGGGCCGTCAGATCACCAATCTTCTTTGACAGCCATCACGGCATCGCTGCCAGCTGCCGCGCGGCCTGCAGCCCACGCTGTGAACGTGCCCGATGCCACCACGGCCAGACTCAGCCCCAGAAGGCGCCAAAGCGGGACCTCCAGGTCCATCGTCCAGTGAAAGCTCTGTGGGTTGACCACGTGCACCAGCACCACCGATACCGCCAGGCCTAGCAGCACGCCGGCCACAGCGCCCACGCCCGTCCAGGCCGCACCTTCGCCTGCCACCACGGCCAGGATCTGGCGGCGCGTAAGCCCCAGGTGGGCGAGCAGGCCGAACTCTTTGCGGCGCGCCAGGATCTGAGCGCTGAAGCTTGCGGCCACCCCAAACAGGCCGATGCCGATGGCCACCGCCTGCAGCCAGTAGGTGACCGCAAAGCTGCGGTCGAAGATGCGCAGCGAGCGCTCGCGGATCGTGCTTGACGAGACGAACTCCACCAGTGCTGTCGTGCCGCTGCCGGGCGCCGATACCGATTGCGATGACGATGCCTCGCTCTGGCGGTCAGCCCCTGCGTCCGTGCCTGCAGCTCCGCCCGCCATGGTGGCCGCCAGGCCGCGGATGGACTGCTGCAAAGCCTGCAGGTCGGCTCCCTCGCGGGGCCACAGGGCCAGGTCACTGGCGCGGGCGTCGCCCGTCAGGCGCAGCCACACCGCGCGATCCATCACCACGGCACCGGACTGCCGGGCGTAGTCACGCCAGACGCCTGCTATAAAAAATATAGCTGGTGGCGCTTGTCCAGAAAGCGGTAGGGGCGAAAATGCCTTGGACAATGCGGGCCATTCCATGCCGGGGCGCAGGCCGTATAGGTCCACGACCGCCTCGCTCACGTAGACCGCGGTGCGGCCGGCGGGCACCGGCAAGGCGTCGCCCACCAACGGCAGGTTGCGCGCAGGGTCAGGCCCCAGCGGCCGGCTGATGACCATGAGCGCGGGACGTGTGGCGTCAAGCTGAACCGGGCTGGCACGCAGGGGCTGCGTGCGCTCCAGGTCCGGCAGTTGCGCGACAGCCTCTGCAAAGCCTGCCGGCAGCAGCGCTGCGTCGCTGCCCGGTGCGTTGACCGCCGAGCGCACGTACAAAGGCGACGGCAGCACCGCGTCGAGCCATTGCGTGACCGATCCGCGAAAGCTCGACACCATGACCGTGAGCGCCACGGCCAGGCTCAGGCTGGCCACCACGCCCCCCACGGCGATGGCGGCCGAGCCGCGCATGCGGCGCGCGCGCTCCAGCGCCAGCAGCGGCAGGGCATGGCGCGCAGCCAGCGGCTGCAGGTGGCGCAGTAGCCAGGCCATGCCCCAGGGCAGCAGCGAGATGCCGCCCACCAGCAACAGCGCAATGGCCAGGTACGCTGCCAGCGGGATACCCTTCACCGGCGGCACGCGCGTCAGCAGTGCGCCTGCGGCTATCAACCCCACGCCCACCATGCCGCTGCCCGCCTGCACCGATGCGGCACCCAGGCCCTTGAGGGTTTGTGCAGGCGGCAACCCCTGCGCAGCGCGCGCCGGCCACCACCCACCCACCAGCGCTGCAAGCACACCCAGCGTTCCATAGGCCAGCGCCGCCGGCGCGCCCCACTGCAGCGCTGGCTGCACGCCTGAAAAATAGCCCCCGCCCAGGTCGCCACCCAGCAACTGCAGCGCGGTGGCCGCCAGGGCCGTGCCCAGGGCAACGCCAGCGGCGCTGCCCACCAGGCCCAGCAGGGCGGATTCGGTCAGCACCAGCACCAGGCGCTGCCGCGGCGTGGCACCCAGCACGGCCAGCAGCGCAAACTGCGGCGCACGCTGCGCCACGCTGAGCGCCAACACCGAGAACACAAGGAAAGCACCCGTGAACAGCGCGACCAGCGCCAGCACGGTCAGGTTCACGCGGTAGGCGCGCGACAAATTGCTGATGCGCTGCGCCGCATCGCCCGGCTGCGCAAACACCAATTGGCCAGGCCAGCTGGGCAATGCGCGCACCGATTGTTCCCAGGCAGTGCGGTCGGTGCCGGGCTGCAGCTGGATGTCGATGCGGCTCAGTTGCCCCACACGGCCCCACAGGTCCTGCGCGGCGCCGATGTCCATCACTGCCAGGGGCGCCCCGCCTGCTGCCACCGTGCCGGCTACATGCACCGGCAGTTGTTGCAGCCCTGCTTGCAGAAAGATCTGGGGTGCAGGTTCAGCCGCGCTGCGGGGCGTGGCGGGCAAACCCAGTGCCTGCAGCGCGGACGCATTGAGAAAGACCGTGGCTGGCGCAAACAGCGCAAAGCGGTCGGCACCGGGCCACGGGCGCGGCATGAGCGCAGGCGCCATACCGGGCACAAGCAACGCGTCTATGCCCAGCAGGCGTATGGGAGTTGGCGCCTGCGCTTGCGCGGCTGCTGAAGCGGTATCGGTGCCAGAGGTGGACGGCCTGAGTGCCGGCGGCGTGGGTGTCGGCGGCGTGGGTGTCGACGCCGTAGGTGCCGAGGTCGACGGTGCCGATGGTGCTTGTTGAGCTGCACGCGCCACTGCCGACACCTCCAGCACCGGGCTGGCCCGCGCCACCTGCGGGTGGGTGGCCAGCTGCCCATACAGGGCCTCGGGCAGGCTGCCCTGCATGGCCCGAAGCTCCAGGTCAGGCTGCCCGTTGACCGCCCGCACCGCTTGCGAAAACTCGTCCAGCGCCGAGGCGTTGATCACGTGCACCGCAAACGCCAGCGCAACCCCCAGCATCACCGCCACAACGGCCGCAGCGCTGCGCCAGGGGTGGTGGCGCAGGTCCTGCCAGGAGAAGGTGCGAAGCAGCGCAAGCATGGCCTGCATTGTGGCCGCTGGCGCTGTGGGCCCGGCATTGGGTGGCAAGTGGACGTTGCGGATCCAGGTAGCGGATCAAGGTGGCATGGGCACGCACTCAGGCCGGCCTGTAGGTAGAGGCTGCTTCGATGGCGCAGAGGCTGCCGAGGCAGCGTGCCGTCGTTCTGCTCAGAACGAGCGCTTTCGGGCGCCGCGCCTCAAACCGTGGTGTGGCTATTGCGGTTCAACCGCCCGCGCTGATCCCATCGCTGCGCAGCCGCAGCACCCTGTCGGCCCTTGCCGCAGCGGCGTCTGAATGCGTCACCAGCACCAGCGACGCGCCGTGCTCGCGCGTCTGCGCCAGCAGCAGGTCCATCACGCGGGCTGCGGTGGTGGGGTCGAGGTTGCCGGTGGGCTCGTCCGCCAGCAGCAGGGCCGGGCGGTGGACCAGTGCACGGGCGATGGCCACGCGCTGCAGCTGCCCGCCGCTGAGCTGCTGCGGCAGTCGGCCGCCCAGGTCGGCCAGGCCCACGGCATCCAGCATGCGTCCGATGCGCGCAGGGTCAGACCGGCCCAGCAGCATCAGCGGCAGGGCCACGTTCTGCGCCACGTCCAGGTGCGGCAGCACGTGGAAGGCCTGAAAGACGAAGCCCACGTTCGCGCGCCGCCACAGCGCGCGCTGCGTGTCGTCGAGCGGCCCCAGGTCGATGCTGCCATGGGTGATGCGGCCGGTGTCCCAGGTGTCCAGGCCCGCCAGGCAGTTGAGCAGCGTGGACTTGCCCACGCCCGAGTCGCCCACGATGGCCACGAACTCGCCCGGCGCGACGGTGAAGCTCACCTGGGCGAACACCGCGGCATCGCCATAGTGCTTGCCCAGCTGTTCCACGCGCAGCCCCGCAGGAGTGGGGCTGGCCGATGGCGAGCCCGTGCCCTGTGCCGCGTGTGCTGCTGCGGGCTGCGTCATGGTGCGCGCAGGTCCAGCCGCTGCAGCACGGCCTGCACGAGGGTGGATACCGCGTCCGGCGTATCGCAGGCAATGGCCTGGCGCTGCGGCATGCTGCGCAACCAGGTGATCTGGCGCTTGGCAAGCTGGCGCGTGGCGGCGATGCCGCGCTCGCGCAGGTGGGCGAGGTTGGGTGGCGTGCCCGGGGCGCCCGGTGTGCGGGCGGCCTGAAAGTCGAGCTCATCCCACACCTGGCGGTAGCCGACACAGCGCATCGAGGGCAGGTCCGGGTGCAGGTCGCCGCGCGCGCGCAGGGCCTGCACTTCTTCGACAAGGCCGCCAGCGAGCATGGCGTCAAAGCGCTGGGCGATGCGGCCGTGAAGCCAGGCCCGGTCATCGGGTTCCAAGGAAAAAAGGGCGCTGCCGCCCGCTGGCAGGGCGCTGCCAGCTCCTCTTTTTGTAGTGTGAAAGCTCGACAGTGGCTGGCCGGACACGTGCCATACCTCCAGCGCCCGCTGGATGCGCTGGCTGTCTCCAGGCGCCAGGCGTGCGGCCGTGACGGGGTCTATCACCGCCAGTTCAGCATGCAGCGCGGGCCAGCCCAGCTCGGCGGCTTGGGCTTCGATCCGCGCGCGCACGGCGGGGTCGGCGGCGGGCATGTCGTCGATGCCGTCGAACAGCGCCTTGAAGTACAGCATGGTGCCGCCCACCAGCAGCGGCAGCGCGCCGCGCGTGCGGATATCGGCCATGAGCCGCGTGGCGTCCTGCACGAATTCGGCCGCGCTGTAGGCCTGCAGTGGGTCGCGGATGTCGATGAGGTGGTGGGGCACGGCCGCGCGCTCTTCGGGCGTGGGCTTGGCAGTGCCGATGTCCATGCCGCGGTAGACCAGGGCCGAGTCCACGCTGATGATCTCCACCGGCACGCCTTGCTGGCCCAGCACGGCGGCCAGCGCCAGGGCGCCCGCGGTCTTGCCGGATGCGGTGGGGCCCGCCAGAGCAATGGCGGGCAGGTGGTGGGTCTGCTGCGGGGGCCTGGTCACGCGCGGGCTCCAAATTTTTGCACCAGCGTCCAGGAGATCACGGCCAGCACGGTGGACCAGAACCAGATGCCGTTGACCAGGGGCCACACCGTGCCGTCCAGGCGCGCACCCAGCCAGCCGCCAATGGCAAACGCGGCCAGCATCATCATGAAACCATTGAGCGCCGACGCCACCCCCGCCGCCTGCGGAAACGGGCCCACGGCGCCGCTTTGCCCGCAGGGCTGGTGGATGCCGTGGCCCAGCATGAAGAGGTAGAAGGGCAGCGTCAGCGCCCAGGGCTGGTGCCAGCCCAGGTGGGCCACCAGCGCCATCAGCGTGCCGCCGCTGATGCTCAGCGCCCCCGCGATGGCCACCGTGCGCTGCAGCCCGCATCGGGCCAGCAGGCTGCGGCATAGGAAGGTGCCCCCGAAGTAGGCCAGACAGGCCGACGCCATGGTCCAGCCGTACTGCGTGCGGCTGAGGCCCAGCACGTCGATGTACACGAACGACGACGCCGCCAGAAAGGTGAACAAGCCGGCGTAGGTGGCCGTGGTCTGCAGCGAGAACGCCCAGAACGTGGGGTGGCGCAGCACCTGCAGCCAGGTGCCCAGCAGCACACGCGGCTGCAGGGCCTGGGGGTTGCGCCGCGCCAGTGTCTCGGGCATGCGCAGCGCCACCAGGGCCAGCGTGACGACCGCATACACCGTGAGCGCCATCAGCGCCGCGCGCCAGCCCAGCCATTCACTGAGCAGCCCGCCCATGGGCGCGCAGATGCAGGCCACGATGCCCAGCCCCGTGAGCGCCTTGGACATGGCGCGCGCTCCGTCCAGCGGCGTGTACAGGTCGCGCACGATGGCGCGGGCGCACATCACCACCGCACCCATCGCAGCGCCTTGGGCAATGCGCCACAGGATCAGCAGCGCCATGCTGGGCGCCAACGCGCTGCCCAGCGATGCCACCGTATAGATCGCCAGGCCCGCCAGCAGGATGGGGCGCCGGCCGAAACGGTCCGACAACGGGCCCCACACCATCTGCGAACAACCGAACGCCAGCAGCAGACCGCTGAGCGTGAGCTGGGCCGACGCCATCGGCGCGCCCAGGCTGCGGGTGAGCGCGGGCAGGGCGGGCAGGTACAGGTCGGTGGTGACGGGCTGGATGCTGAGCAGCAGGGCCAGCACCAGGATGGCCAGGCCGGGCGCAACCGTGTCGTTGGAAGCCGTGGGCACGGCGGTGGCAGAAGGGGCAGACATATCTGTCTGAGGGTACCAGATGGGGCTGCCTTGACCTGCGCCAAGGGCTGCCGCCGCGCCCCTGCCAAGGTGGCATTGATGCCCTAGTGTTAATGCTCTGGCAGACCGCAAGCCAGATCGTGTGGGCTGTTTATTTCAGCTTGAACAGCGACACCATCGCATCGCGATAAAGACTCTGCCCCACCGAATTGGTGTTGTGGTGCGAGCCACCCTCCACCAGCACGAACTGCTTGGGCTCGTGGGCGGCCTCGTACAGCTTGCGGCCCAGGCTGGGCAGGATCAGGCTGTCGTCGCTGCCGTGCACCACCAGCAAGGGCGATCCGATCTCGGACACCTTGCGCACGGATTCGAAACGCTGCGTGATCAAGGCCGACACCGGCAGCCAGCCCCATTTGAAGGTACTGACCACCTCCGGAATGCTGGTGAAGGTGCCTTCGACGATGGTGCCTTGCTCATCGTCCACTTGGCGCGCCAGGTCGATGGCGATGGCGCCGCCCAATGAGTGGCCGAAGATGTAGCGGGGCTTGCCCGGCTGGTGCTGGGCCAGCCAGTCCCAGGCCGCCCGTGCGTCCTCGGCCGCAGTGGCTTCGGACGGCAGGCCCGCGCTGCTGCGGCCAAAACCGCGGTAGTCGATGGCCAGGACCGAAAAGCCCAGCTCCTGCATGCGCCGGATGCGGCCGGACGACCCCGCCACGTTCCAGCGTGCGCCGTGCAGATACAGCAGCACTGGAGCGTCCGCCCGGTCGTGGGGCAGCCACAGGCCGTGCAGCCGCTCGGCCTTGCCACTGTCGTTTGAGCGGAAGTCGATCCAGACATCCGCCATGTCGTCGGTGGACTGAGCGCCACCCCAGCTGCGGTCGCTGGGCTGAAAGATCCACTCGCGCTGCTTGGCATCGAGGGTGGCGCAGCCCGCCGAGACGGCAATGGCCAGGGCCAGGGAGATCAGGAGGGGGGTGCGTTTCATGAGAGGGACTGAGTGCCATCGTGTCGGAAAGTTCTGACACGGCAAGCAGGGTTTGTGCCTATCTCCCAGGAGAGACCGCCAAATGCCCTGCAACTCCCCTTCTTTTCACCGCTTTGTGCCCCAGGGTGGGGCCGGCCTGCGGTTACACCACGCCCTGCGCCAGCATCGCATCCGCCACCTTCACGAAACCGGCGATGTTGGCGCCGTCCACATAGCTCACACGGCCGTCGGCGTGTTGGCCGTAGCGCAGGCAGGCGGCGTGGATGCCCTGCATGATCTGCAGCAGGCGCGCATCGACCTCTTCGCGCGGCCAGGACAGGCGGGCTGCGTTCTGGCTCATCTCCAGGCCCGATGTGGCCACGCCGCCGGCATTGCTCGCCTTGCCGGGGGCGTACAGCACGCCCGCCGCCTCGAAGGCCTTGGCGGCGTCGATGGTGGAGGGCATGTTGGCGCCTTCGGCCACGCAAATGACGCCGTTCTGGATGAGGGTGGCTGCGTCCTTGGCGTCCAGCTCGTTCTGGGTGGCACAGGGCAGGGCGACGTCCACCGGGACGTGCCAGGGGCGCACGCCGGCTTCGAACTTCACGCCGGTGCGTTTTGCATAATCGCTCACACGGCCATAGTGGTGGTTCTTCACATCCATCAGGATGGCGAGCTTCTCGGTGGTAAAGCCTTCTTCGTCGATGACCGTGCCGCTGGAGTCGGACACGGTGATCACCTTGGCGCCCAGCTCCAGGGCTTTTTCCACCGCGTACTGCGCCACGTTGCCCGAGCCCGATACCGACACGCGCAAGCCGTCGAACGCGCGGCCCTTCTGCTTGAGCATCTCCTGCGCGAAGTAGACCGTGCCGTAGCCGGTGGCTTCGGGGCGGATCAGCGAGCCGCCGAACGACAGGCCCTTGCCGGTGAACACGCAGTCGGCCCGGTTGGAGAGCTTTTTCATCATGCCGGCCATGAAGCCCACCTCGCGGCCGCCCACGCCGATGTCGCCGGCCGGCACGTCGGTGTCGGCACCCACGTGGCGGAACAGTTCCGTCACAAACGCCTGGCAAAAGCGCATCACTTCACCGGCGCTCTTGCCCTTGGGGTCGAAGTCCGAGCCGCCCTTGCCGCCGCCCATGGGCAGCGTGGTCAGCGCGTTCTTGAAGGTCTGCTCGAACGCCAGGAACTTGAGCACCGACAGGTTCACCGACGGGTGAAAGCGCATGCCGCCCTTGTACGGCCCGATGGCCATGCTGTGCTGGATGCGGTAGCCGCGGTTGACCTGCACCTTGCCATGGTCGTCCACCCACGACACGCGGAACATGACGGTGCGCTCGGGCTCCACCAGCCGCTCCAGCAGGCCGTGCTCGGCATAGCGGGGGTGCTGGGCGATGAACGGCCACAGGCTCTCCATGACCTCCGTGACAGCCTGCAGAAATTCGGGCTGACCCGGATTGCGGTGGGCCACGTGAGAAAGGAAGCTGTCTGCGGACTCGTATTTCATGTTCTCAAGACTTTCTGAAGCAAAAAGGCAGGCAAGAGCGCACTGCAACACGACATTATGTTCAAAAGTTATACGTTGATGCGGATGTCTCTGCACAATGGTGGGGAATGTGGCCCGTGAAATGCCACATATTGGTGCGTCTGGTGGGCGGCTAAACGCCGTCACCGGTTGGCGGGAAGGGCGTCACGGCCTTGTCACAAGGTCAGCCCACAGTTCGGCGGTTCTAAACACAACGAGGAGAAGAGCATGCACATTTCTGGTGCGAAGTTGGGTGCGGTGGCCTTGCTGGCCACGCTGGCAGCTTGTGGTGGCGACAACGACAGCCCGTATCCCACGCTGAACGGCGACCGCCCCCTGGTCATCGGCCACCGCGGCGCGGCCGGGTACCTGCCGGACCACACGCTCGAAGGCTACAAGCGCGCCATCGAGATGGGTGCCGACTTCATCGAGCCCGACTTGGTGGCCACGAAGGACGGCGTGCTCGTGGCCCGCCACGAACCCAACATCACCGGCACCACCGATGTGTCCACCCGCGCCGAGTTCGCCAACCGCAAGACCAAGAAAATGGTGGACGGCGTGCAGGAAGAAGGCTGGTTCGTGTCCGACTTCACCCTGGCCGAGATCAAGACCCTGCGCGCCATCCAGCCGCTGTCGGACCGCGACCAGTCGTTCAACGGCAAATTCCAGATCCCCACCCTGGAAGAAGTGCTGGACCTGGCCAAGAACGAAGGCACCAAGGCCGGCCGCACCGTCGGCGTGTACCCCGAGACCAAGCACCCCACGTACCACGTCAACCTGGGCCTGCCGCTGGAAGACCGCCTGCTCGCCATCCTGGCCAAGTACGGCTACACCACCAAAGCGTCGCCCGTCATCGTGCAATCGTTCGAGGTATCGAACCTCAAGTACCTGCGCACCAAGACCCAGATTCGCCTGGTGCAACTGGTGGACGCGAACGACGTGAACGCCGACGGCAGCATGGACCTGACCGCCCCCTACGACAAGCCCTACGACTTTGCCGTGGCCGGCGACAAGCGCACCTTTGCCAGCCTGCTGACCGCCGATGGTCTCAAGGAAGTCAAGACCTACGCCGACGGCATCGGCCCCTGGAAGCCGTACCTCATTCCTTCCAAGCAGGTGGACGCCAACAAGGACGGCAAGCCCGACGACCTCAACGGCGACGGCGTGATCGACGAGCGCGACCGCGTGATGATGGCGCCCACTGACGTCGTGAAGAACGCCCATGCCGTGGGCCTCATGGTGCACCCCTACACCTTCCGCAGCGAAGCCAAGCGCCTGGCATCGGACTTCAAGGGCGACCCCAAGGCCGAGTACAAGCTGTTCTACAACCTGGGGGTGGACGGCGTGTTCAGCGACTTCCCTGACGTGGCCAAGGCGGCGCGGGACAACTGATCGGCAGATCGACGGGGACACGGCGACCTTGTGCCGTGCCACTCCTGCCAAAACAAAGCCCGCGACTGCGGGCTTTGTTTTTTGTGTGTTCGGTGCGCTGTCACGCCGTTGCTGCTGCCGTTGCTGCTGCCGTTGATGATGCCGGTGCAGTTGCAGCTTTGGCGGGCTCCTGGGCTGCAAGCTGGTCGGCGGGCGGCAAATCCATCCAGGCCCGCATGAGCGCAGGCTGTTTGCGCAGCCAGTGCGTGGGCATGGCCTGCGTGCCCCAGACGGGGATGCGGCCGGCGTATTCACCCATCACCCAGAACTGCCGAAGCGCCAGGCACGGGGTGATGGCCGCCAGGTCCGCCGCGTGTATGGCGCGCACTCCGGTGTACCCGATGAGATAACGGTGCCAGCGCTCCATCACCGCGGCAGTGGCGGGTGTTTCATGACTGCGCGGCAGCAGCACCCACAGGTACACGCTCAGCTCGTACGCCAGCAGGCCCGGGCCTGCGTCGTCGAAGTCGAAAAACGCGGCCACGCGGCTGCGCTCGGCTCCTTCGGGGTTGTCGGGGCTGTCGGCCATGAAGTTGTTGCTGCCGTGGCAGTCGCCATGGCAATGCACGCGGGTGAGGCTCGGCGGGTCCGCAAAGCGCGAACGCAGGTCCTCGGCCAGAGCCGTGAATTCGCGTGCCAGAGCCGCATCCACGGTGGGTGCTGTGAGCATGCGCTGCAGTGATGCGTCCAGCAGCAGCGGCAGGTCCAGCGTGTAGTGGCTTTCGGGGCCTGCGTAGCTCTGTGCTGCGCCATGCAACTGGGCCAGGCCCCGGCCGGTGGCTTCGATATCCACCAGCGATTCGCCGGGCGGGTCGCCCGGTAGAAAGTCGAACAGCAGCAGCGCCCGGGGACCTTCGGGCAGTGCCAGCACCACGCTGAAGGACCCATCTGCCGCGGGCAGCGGCGCGGCGACCGGAATGCCGTGCGCGCGCAGGTGGGTTAGCAATGCGGTTTCGTAGGCGATGTTGGGGTCGCCGCGAGGCCGTTCGGCGCTCAGCCGGGCGATGGCGTGCAGCCCGCTGGCAAAGTGCAGTTCATAGACTTGGTTAAAGCCGCGCCGCAGCAGCACGCAGTGCGCCACAGGGCCCAGGGGCCAGCCGGCTTCCACGGCGCGCGCAATGGCCTCGCCCGTGGGGGTGGTCTGTGCGATGAAGTGGGGGTCGAGGGGGATCATGGCGGGCGCTTCCATTCCAGCAGGGCGGGCGATTCTGCCGCCAAACGGCGGCCAGCGGCTTAACGGCAGCCAAAGGTGGACCCCAGGGGCCTGTCCGGCGCGCCCGTCAGAAGCCCACTGCGAACCCGACGCTCAGCAGCGTGCGACCCTGTTGGCGGCCCACCGTGGCATCCAGCTGTCGACCGGGTGCCCATTCCCACCGCGCTCCTGCCTGAAACACCGGCGCACTGTGCTGGACGCCGAAGGCCTCCACGTGCGGCGTGATGGCGCCCCAGCTGTGCTCCAGGGACACGCCCCAGGTGCCGCGCCAGGACTGGCCGCGTTCGCGCTGGGTGCCCAGGTTGGCGTTGGCCACGCCCCACGGTGCGGCGCAGGTGCCGATGAGGTTCAGCGCCACCATGCTGCCCCCGCTGTGGCCCCCGGGCTGTCTGCGGTGGGTGATGCCCGCCGTGCTGGCGGCATTGCAACCATCGGTCTGCGCGGGGCTCCACAGCCACTTGGCCTGCAACCCCTGCAGCGTGTGGCGCTCCCCCATGTCGCGCGCCAGCAGGGCGCCCAGCTCCAGCCCTTCGATGGGGGTGAAGGCCGGCGCTGCATAGAAGGTGCCGCGCTGCCCGCGCTGGCCTTCCCACCAGGCTTCGATGTGGCCCTGGCCCACCTCATCCACACCCGCATCGTCCACGGTGAGCGGGCGCCCTGCGTGGGCGCTGGGCAGGGCCATGCAGAGCGCTGCCAGTACGGCGGGCACTGCGGACATGGCGGGATGGGGCTGGCGGTAGTGGGACGGCTGCATTGGCTGGAAGACTCTGGCTATGCGAATGGCGCGGGGAACAGCAGTGTGGTTCTGGGAAGGGACCTACCGTCCGCGCAGGAACAGCGCGTCCAGTTCCTTCATCGACAACTGCCGCCACGTGGGCCGGCCGTGGTTGCACTGGTCGCTGCGGTCGGTGGTCTCCATCTGGCGCAGCAGCGCGTTCATCTCGTCGATGGTGAGCCTGCGGTTGGCCCGCACCGCGCCGTGGCAGGCCATGGTGCCCAGGATCTCGTTGCGGGCGCGCTGCACCACGGTGGTCGCGTCGTGCGCGGCCAGTTCGGCCAGCACGCTGCGGGCCAGCTCGACCGGGTCGCCAAAGCCCGACGCGGTGGCCAGCGTGGTGGGCACGGCCCGCACGGCCAGGGTCTTGGGCGAGAACGGCACCACCTCCAGGCCCAGCAGGGCCAGCACCTCGGTGGATTCTTCGGCAGTGGCGACTTCCTCGGCCGTGGCGGCGAAGGTGGCGGGGATCAGCAGTGGCTGGCTGGCAATGCGTGCGCCGCTGTCCACCTGGGACTTGAGGCGTTCGTACACGATGCGTTCGTGCGCGGCGTGCATGTCCACGATGATCATGCCCTGCGCGTTCTCGGCCAGGATGTACACGCCGTGCAACTGTGCCACGGCGCGGCCCAGGGGCCAGGTGGTCTCTGGGGTGTCTCGGCCGGTGCCGGCGGGTGCGCTGCCTGCCATGGCATTGGCGCTGAGTGGTGCAGCGGCTGGCGGCGGGAACGCGGTACCTGGAGAGCTCCAGGGCGGTGCCTCGGCCGATTCGCCAGCGGGCCTGTCCTGTCCTGGCTGCCCCAGCGGCCCCTGCGTGCCTTGCCACAGGGCCTGGCCGCCTGGCGCGCTGGCCGCAGCAGGGTCCTTGCGCGGGCCCCACAGCGCCTGCAGGTCGGCCACCTGGTGGCCACGTTCTTCAAATCTGATAGCGGATTGCGCTTGCCAAGTGCGCGGTAGCGCCTGTTTTGACGTCACAACGGCAGCGCTGTCGTCCGCAGGGCTCGCATCGCCCTCGGCAGAGGCTGCGGCGGCTGCCGCGGCCAGCGCTGCGGCGCGTGGTGCGGCCAGCGCGTTTTCCACCGCGTGGCGCACCGCCTGATGCACCTCGCGGCTGTCGCGAAAGCGCACCTCGATCTTGGTGGGGTGCACGTTCACATCCACGCGCGCCGGGTCGATCTCTACATACAGCGCATACACCGGCTGCTTGTGGCCGTGCAGCACGTCTTCGTACGCGCTGCGCGCGGCGTGGGTCAGCACCTTGTCGCGCACGAAGCGGCCGTTGACGTAGCAGTACTGGTGGTCGGCGCGCGAGCGTGCGGCGTCGGGCAGGCCGGCGCGGCCGGTCACGACCACCGGGCCCACGCGGTGCTGCACGGCGACCGACTGCGCGACGAAGTCCTCGCCCAGCACGTCCGACAGGCGCCGCGCCAGCGCGTCCTGCAGGCCGCTGGCGCTGGCGCTGGCCTGGCCCGGCACGAAGGTCGCGCGCCACTGCTCCACCAGCTTGCCTTCGTGCCAGATGGCAAATCCCACATCGGGCCGGGCCAGCGCGTGGCGGCGCACGGACTCGATGCAGTGCGCAAGCTCGGTGGCGTCGGTCTTGAGAAATTTGCGGCGCGCCGGGGTCGAAAAGAAAAGCTCCTTGACCTCCACCGTGGTGCCCGTGCTGCGGGCGGCAGGGCGCAGTTCGCCGCTGCGTGCGTCCAGCAAAAAGGCGTTGCCTTGCGCCGCAGGTCGCGAGAGCAGGGACATCTCGGACACCGAAGCGATGGCCGCCAGCGCCTCGCCCCGAAAGCCCATCGTGGCCACAGTTTCCAGGTCGTTCAGGTTGGTGATCTTGCTGGTGGCGTGGCGGCGCAGCGCCACGGGCAGCTCCTCGTGCGGAATGCCGCCGCCGTCGTCTTCCACCGTGATCAGGCGCACGCCGCCGGCGGACAGCCGCACGGTGATCTGCGTGGCGCCGGCATCGAGCGCGTTGTCCACCAGCTCGCGCACCACGGAAGCGGGGCGCTCCACCACTTCGCCAGCCGCGATCTGGCTGATCAGCTCGTTGGGCAGGTCGCGGATGGGGCGGCGTGGGGGGATGGGGGCGCTGGCCGGCAGGGCCGTGGCGAGGGGGGCGGTGGTGTCGTTCACCCCGTGGATTTTAGGGCCGGGCTCGCGCAGGGGCTTTGCGGGTCACCCCGGCGGGCTGGGGATAATGCCCGCTGCTTTTTTCAACACCAGCCCCATGGAACTTGTCACCTTTCTCATCGATTTCATCCTGCATGTGGACAAGTACCTCGAGGCGTTCGTGCAAGCGTACGGCCCGTGGGTGTACGCGCTGCTGTTTCTCATCGTGTTCGTGGAAACCGGCGTGGTGGTCATGCCGTTCTTGCCGGGCGACTCGCTGCTGTTCATCGTCGGGGCGCTGTGCGGCGCGGGGCTCATGAGCCTGCCCATCGCCTGCGTGGTGCTGATCGCCGCAGCCATCCTGGGCGACCAGTGCAACTACTCGATCGGGCGGTACTTCGGGCCCAAGGTCTTCCAGTGGGAAGACTCGCGCTGGTTCAACCGCCGCGCGTTCAACCAGGCGCATGATTTTTACGAGCGCTACGGCGGCATCACGATCATCCTGGCGCGCTTCATGCCGTTCATCCGCACCTTCGCACCCTTCGTGGCGGGTGTGGCCGAGATGAACCGTGCCAAGTTCACGGCTTTCAATGTGGGCGGCGCGCTGCTGTGGGTGCTGGGCATCTGCACCGCGGGCTACTTCTTCGGCAACTTTGCCTGGGTGAAGGAAAACCTGGACAAGATCATCTGGGCCATGATCTTCATCCCCGGGCTGATCGCGATCTTCGGTGCCTGGCGCGCCGGGCGGGCGGCCAAGACGGCCTGAAGCACCGGCAACGCCACCCCCAAAGCAAAACTCCTGACGCTCGGTGTACGAGTGCCAGGAGTTTTTTTACGCCGCCATCGGTCGCCCAGGCGGGCGGTGATGGTGGGTGTGAAGCAAATTAACGGCGATATCCACGGCGTTGGTCGCGATCTTCACCGATTTCGTGGCCCACCAGCGCGCCGGCTGCGGCACCGCCAATGGTCCCTACAGGGCCGCCGAAGATGGCATTGCCTGCGACGCCGCCTACGACGGCACCGACGCCGGTACCCACTTGGGCATCGGTGGGGTTGGAGGCACAACCACCCAGGGCAAGGGCCGCGGTGCAGGTGGTCGCAAGGAGGATGTGACGGATTTTCATGGCAAGAGTCCTTTGTGGTGTGGATTCAGGCCTTGCAGTTGTTCAGCGGGTGCTGCTCAACTCGACCTGTGACTGAAATATCCACCCGGCACCGCGCCGCCGGCGTAGGCAAGCGGGGGAGGTGCCTGTAGGACATGCCGCGCCGTGGCTGACGGCAGGGCGTGATCCGAAGCGGCCCGGACATCGCCGCCGAATGGCGCCCGGCCAGGCGGCGCGGGTGCTGGCCTGCCGCGCCGTTGCGCTCGTGTATTGGCCGCATTTCTTAGGGTTTACGAGGCGGTCGTCCCCGTTGCCAATCCTGCGGCGCAGACAGATCATTGATCGGTCATGAACACAAGCCGCGAACACAACGCGGCCAACCAGGGGATACCACGATGGGCCAGCACACCAACTCCGCGGGCCAAGGCCCTCAGCTCACCGTCGCGCAGCAGATCAGCCTCATCGTCGGGGTGGCGGTGCTGGCGCTGGTGATCATCCTGGCGCTGAGCCTGGTGCGGGTGCAGCACCTGGGCCGCACCGTCGACCAACTGGCGACCGAGCAGGTCGAACGGCTGCAGCTGGCGCTGCGCTGGCGCAGCAACATCGCGGTCAACTCCACGCGCGTGTTCTCCATTGCGCAGAGCGACGGTGACGACCTGCAGAACTACTTCAAGGACATGGTGGCCGCCACCACGGCAGACACCAGCACGGTGCAAAAGCGCTACACCGAGCTGGAGAAAAGTCCCGAAGGCCTGCGCATCCAGGAGGAGCTGGCCGCCGTGCGCACGAGCTATCTGGAAGCGCGCGACAAGTCCCTGGCCCTCAAGAAGGCGGGCGACATGGCCCAGGCCAAGAGCTACGCCCTGGCCACGTTTGCACCGGTGCTCAACCAGTACAACACCGTGGCCGACAAGATGGTGGCCTACCAGGTGCAGCGCTCGGCCGAGCAGGCCGGCGAAGCGGCCGCGCTGATCAGCTCGTACCGCACCACGGTGCTGGTGGCGGGCGTGGCCGGGCTGGCGCTGCTGGTGGTGCTGTCGGTGGTGGTGGTGCAGCGCATCCGCCGGTCATTGAACGAGGTGGCCACGGTGGCCCAGCGCATCGGCGAGGGCGATCTGTCGCAGCCCATTTATGCGCAGGGCCGGGGCGAAGTGGCGCGGATGATGCAGGCGATGCAAACCATGCAGGCGTCGCTGGTGCGCATCGTGGGCGACGTGCGCCACAGCAGCGACAGCATTGCCACCGGCTCCAGCGAGATCGCGGCCGGCAACGCGGACCTGAGCCAGCGCACCGAAGAGCAGGCGGCCAACCTGGAGGAGACCGCGGCGTCGATGGAAGAGATCACGAGCACGGTGAAGAACAACTCCGACACCGCGCAGCGGGCCGCGGTGCTGGCGGGCACCGCGTCGGCTGCGGCCGTCAAGGGCGGCGAAGTGGTGGGCCAGGTGGTGGCCACCATGCAGGACATTTCGGCCGCGTCGCGCAAGATCACCGACATCATCGCGGTGATCGACGGCATTGCGTTCCAGACCAACATCCTCGCGCTCAATGCCGCCGTGGAGGCCGCCCGCGCGGGCGAGCAGGGCCGTGGCTTTGCCGTGGTGGCCAGCGAGGTGCGCAGCCTGGCCGGGCGCAGCGCCGAGGCTGCCAAGGAGATCAAGGCCCTGATCACCGCCAGCGTGTCCAGGGTCGATGACGGCACGCAGCTGGTGAGCAACGCGGGCCAGAGCATGGAAGACATCGTCACCCAGGTCAAACGCGTGAGCGATCTGATCGGCGAGATATCGAGCGCCACGGGCGAGCAGACCATCGGTATCAGCCAGGTGGGCGAAGCGGTGACGCAGCTCGATCAGGTCACGCAGCAAAACGCCGCGCTGGTGGAGCAAAGCGCCGCGGCGGCCGACAGCCTCAAGCACCAGGCGGCGCGGCTGGCCGAGGTGGTGAGCGTGTTCCGCCTGTAGCTTGAATTGACCAGCAGCCCCCGGTGTGACGGAACCGGCGGGCCGGTGCAAGATGCTTGTCAGCGCTCGCCCGGCAACAGGCACAGGGTGACCAGCAGCGAGGCCGATTGCACCGCCTTGAGCGCATGCAGCATGCGCGGCGCCAGGTGCACGAAGTCGCCGGCGTGCAACTGCTGCACGGCGCCTTCGTTCATGAACTCCACCACCCCTTCGATGCACTGCACCGTGGCTTCGCCCGGGGTCTGGTGTTCTTTCATGGACTTGCCCACGGGCAGCACCACGCGCATGACCTCGAGCTGGCCGGCTTTGAGTATGGCGGTGGTGATGGCTTCGGGCAGGCGGTCGCCCAGGGGGCGAACACTGACGATCTGGCCGGATTGGGCGTGGGGCAGTGCCATGGCAGTTCTCCTTGCGTCCGTGGCGCACGGCCTGCTCGGAGGGGGCGGGGGCTGCACGCGGGGTGTGGATGATGCAGGCTACTTTGCCTGTACTTGGCGGTCCGCGCAAGGCAAGCCAAGGCACGGCGAAGCAAAGCAAAGCAACGCGCCCCGCGCTGTGCGGCCTGCCGTGGCGGTCCTACACCGAGCGGCTGCGCGCCAGTGGCGGGTTCTTGGCGAAGTAGCGGGTGATGCCGCGCATCAGCGCATCGGCCAGCTGCTCCTGGTAGGCGCTGCTGCGCAGGCGCTGCTCTTCCTCGGGGTTGCTGATGAAGGCGGTCTCCACCAGCACGCTGGGGATGTCGGGCGCCTTGAGCACGGCAAAGCCCGCCTGCTCCACGCGCGGCTTGTGCAGCTTGGCCATGCCGCCGATCTCGCCCAGCAGCACGCTGCCGAGTTTGAGGCTGTCGTTGATCTGCGCGGTGGTGCTCATGTCCAGAAGCGCGCGCTGCACATGCTGGTCCTTGGACTGCACGTTGATGCCGCCCACCAGGTCGGCCTGGTTTTCCTTGTTGGCCAGCCAGCGCGCGGCGGTGCTGGAGGCGCCGCCCTGGCTGAGCGCGAACACGCTGGCACCGCGTGCGGCCGGGGTGGTGAAGGCATCGGCATGGATGGAGACGAACAGGTCGGCCTGCACGCGCCGGGCCTTTTGCACGCGCACGCCCAGCGGCACGAAGAAGTCGCCGTCGCGCGTGAGAAACGCGCGCATCGGGTTGCCGCCCACGGTGGTGGCGTTGATGCGGTCGCGCAGCAGGTGGGCCACGCGCAGGACAACGTCCTTCTCGCGCGTGCCGGCCGGGCCGATGGCGCCGGGGTCCTCGCCGCCGTGGCCGGGGTCCAGCGCCACGATGATGATGCGGTCGGTCTGTGTCGAAGTGGCCCGATTGGGCGTGGCGGGCGCGGGGCGCGCAGGCTCGGCCGGAGGCGGCGCTGCGGCCACCACAGGTGGTGGTGGCGCTCCGGGCGGACCGGGGCGCTGGGTGCGCTGGGCGATCAGGTCGCCCAGGGGGTCGGTCTCGGCGGGCGGCTGGGGGCCGGTGCGTGCAGTGACGGTGGGCGGCGCAGGCAGCGTTTTGCCGGCGGCGGGCACGTCGCGCAGGCGCTCGGCGATCAGGGCTTCGAGCGGGTCCACCGGTGCGGCCGGGTACAGGTCGAAGACCAGGCGGTGCTGGTAGGCGGCCACGGGCGGCAGGGTGAACACCTGGGGCATGGCGGCCTGCTTCAGGTCCACCACCAGGCGCACCACACCGGGCGCGTTCTGGCCCACGCGGATGCCGGCGATGTTCGGGTCGTCGGGCTTGACCTTGGCCACCAGCTCGCGCAGCTCGGGGCTCAGGTCGATGCCTTCGATGTCCACGGCTAGGCGCGGCGGCGTGGTCACGAAGAACTGCTTGGCCACCAGCGCGCCGTCGGATTCGATGGTCACGCGGGAGTATTCAGGGGCCGGCCATACGCGCACGGCCAGGATGGTGGCGCCACGGGCGATCTGCTGCGTGCCCAGCAAAAGGACCAGGCTGCCCGCCTGCAGCAGCGTGCGGCGGGATGGCTGGCGCGGTGCCGGGCGGGGGGGCAGAGTCATTCGTTCAGAGTCCTTGCAGCAGGTGGAGGCCGTGGGCCGTGTGGGCGTGCACCGTGACGGTCCTTTCGGTGTCGTCAATTGCTTCAATGTGTATAGCAAGGTCTGCAGGCGGGGTCAGCGCTGCAGCCTTTTCTGGCCATTCTGCCACCTTGAGGCCCGGGTTGGCAAAAATGTCCCTGAATCCGGCGTCTTCCCACTCGCGCGGGTCGTCGAAGCGGTAGAAGTCGAAGTGCCAGACCGTGGTCGCATGCGGCGCAAGGCCCGGCGCCTCGTGCGGCTCCACCACGGCGTAGGTCGGGCTCTTGATGCGGCCCTCGACGCCCAGGGCGCGCAGCAGGTGGCGCACCAGGGTGGTCTTGCCGGCGCCCAGGTCGCCGTGCAGTGTGACAAACGCGTTGGCGAGGAGGGGCTGCGCGGCGAGGCGGCGGGCGAAGGCGGCGGTGACGTCCTCGCTGTGCCAGGTGAAATGGCGGGCGGGTTCGGCGGCGCCGGGCGTGCCGCTTTCTACAATCTGGCCGGTATGTGGTGCAACAGTCAACTCGTTCCTCAAATGCAGGAGTGGGCCCGCGAGCTGGGATTTTCCCAAATCGGCGTGGCGGGGGTGGACTTGTCCGCTGCAGAGCCCGGTCTTTCGGCCTGGCTGGCGCAGGGGTTCCATGGCGAGATGCATTACATGGCATCGCACGGCCTCAAACGCGCGCGCCCGTCCGAGCTGGTGCCCGGGACGGTGAGCGTGATCACGGCGCGCATGGATTATTTGCCGCGGGACACCGGGCAGGCGGCGGGCCAGGGTTCGGCGGAAGAAGGCAGCCAAGGCGCGGGGCCCGCCTGGCAGGCCCACGAGCTGGCACGGCTGACCCGGCCGCACGAGGGCATCGTCTCTGTCTATGCCCGGGGGCGTGACTACCACAAGGTGCTGCGCGCACGTCTTCAGAAGCTGAGCGACCGCATCGCCGAGGCCATCGGCCCGTTCGGCCACCGCGTGTTCACCGACTCGGCCCCGGTGCTGGAGGCCGAGCTGGCCGCGCGCAGCGGGCAGGGCTGGCGCGGCAAGCACACGCTGGTGCTCAACCGCGAGGCGGGGTCGATGTTCTTCCTGGGCGAGATCTATGTCGACATGGCGCTGCCCGAGAGCGCGCCCGTCACCGCGCACTGCGGCAGCTGCAGTGCCTGCATCGACGTGTGCCCCACGCAGGCCATCATCGCGCCGCACCGCATCGATGCGCGGCGCTGCATCTCGTACCTCACCATCGAGCATGCGGGGGCCATACCGCTGGAGCTGCGGCCTCTGCTGGGCAACCGCATCTATGGCTGCGACGACTGCCAGCTCATCTGCCCCTGGAACAAGTTCGCGCAGGTCAGCCGGCTGCCCGACTTCGACGAGCGCCAGGGGCTGTCGGGCCAGCAGCTGGTGCATTTGTTCGCGTGGGATGAGCCCACCTTTTTGCGCATGACCGAGGGCGGGCCCATCCGGCGCATCGGGCACGAACGCTGGCTGCGCAACGTGGCGGTGGCGCTGGGCAATGCGCTCAGGGCCACGGGGGATGGCGCCTTGCGGGTGGCGCTGCAGTCGCGGGCGGACCATGAAAGCGCCCTGGTGCGCGAGCACGTGGCGTGGGCGCTGGGTCGGGAGTTTGAATGAAAATGGCCTCTGCCGCTTGATGGGCGTGCGCTAGCAGCTATCAAAATGATAGTTGGCGCATCAGCGCATCAGCGCATCAACGCACCAGCAGCCCCGTGCTTTTGAGCGTCTCCACCAGCCCCTGCGCGAACCGCTCGTAGCCTGTCGCGTTGGCGTGGATCTGGTCGGACCGCAGGCTCGCGTCGGCCAGCACCGTGGACCAGCCCTTGCTGTGCAGGGGGATCTTCAGGTCGCTGGCAATCTCTTCGTACATCGCATGGTCGCTCAGCAGGCCGGCCGACGCCGCCAGAAACGTCAGCTCGGGCACGGCCACCAGCACCACCTGGGCGCCGCTGGCGCGGGCCTGCGTGCAGATGCTGCGGATGTGGGTGCGGGTGGCGGTGGCGCTCTGGCGGCGCAGGAAGTCGTTGCCGCCGATGCTCACGATCACGAGCGCTGGCTGGTGTTTTTGCAGCAGCGCGGGCAGGCGCTCCAGCGCCTGGGCCGAGGTGTCGCCCGACACGCCGCCGTTGACCACCTTCCAGCCCGTCAGGCGCTGCAGCACGGCGGGGTAGGCCGTATCGGCCGATGCGCCCACGCCGGAGGTCAGCGAGTCGCCCAGCGCCAGCACGGTGGCATCGGGCGGCACCACCTGGCCGCGCGGGGCCTTGCGGCCGCAGGCCGCCAGGGGCGCAGCAGCGAGCAGGGCCAAGCCCGCCATCAGCGCGCGGCGGCGCGCCAGAGCGCAAGTGGCAGCAGTGCCGGGTGCGGCAGGTCTGGCAAGGCAGGCGTCGGTCATCGCAGGAACCCCAGGGCAAACGGCAGGCTCACCATGCCGAGCAAGGTGGACATCGTCACCAGGCCGGCCACATACGGCCCGTTGTAGCCCATGCGGGCGGCCAGCACATAGCAGGTGGAGGCCGTGGGCAGGGCCGAGAACGCCAGCAGCATCGTGGTCTGCACCGGGTTCAGCCCGAACAGGCGCGCCATGCCGAAGGCGATCAATGGTTGCACCAGGTGGCGGATGGACAGCACGGCCACGCTGAGCGTTTTGCCCCGGGTGAGCAGGCCGAACTCCAGCCCCGCGCCCGCGGCCATGAGCCCCAGCGCCAGCGACGTCGCGCTGATGCGGCCCACGGTGGGCGCCGCCCAATCGGGAATCTGAAAACCGAGCAGGTTGGCCACCAGCCCCGACAGCGTGGCCACGATGAGCGGGTTGCGCGCCAGTTCGCGCACGAAGCTGTGCTTGCCATTGCGCGCCATGGGCCACACGGCGGCCACGTTGAACAGCGGCACGCACACGCCGATCAGCACGGCGATCATGAGCAGCCCCTCGGTGCCCGCCAGGCGCTCGGCAATCGCCAGGCCAATGAAGGAGTTGAAGCGAAACGCCACCTGCGCGCTGGCCGCATGGTCGCGCACATCGATGCGCTTGCCGACCCAGGGCCAGTGCGGCAGGCTGTAGGCGAGCGCAATGCCGATCAGCCCCGACAACAGCCCCGCCGCGATCAGCCCCGAGGCGGCGCCGATGTCCACCGGGCTCTTGACGATGGACTGGAACAGCAGCACCGGAAAGAGCAGGTAGTACACCAGGCTCTCCACGGGCTGCCACACCGACCGGTTCAGCGCGGTGTACCGGCAGATGAGGTAGCCGCACAGGATGAGGGAGAAGTCGGGGAGCAGGAGCTGGGCGTAGTTCACCGCCTGAGAATACTTGATGCCGGGCAAGAACCTGGGGTTAGCCCTTATGTGGAATCCGCAGGCTGCCGCAGCGTGCATTGCGCATACCATCGGCGCTGTCTGTCTGTACCCCCGCACGAAGGAGAACTCGAATGCATCGTCGTCAATGGCTTGCTCTGACTGTACTGGCCGCGGCCGCCGGATCGGCCGCCGCCCAGGGCTACCCCAACAAGGTGATCAAGCTGCAGGTGCCGTTTGCACCCGGCGGCACCACCGACATCATTGCGCGCGTGATCGCCGACCCCCTGGGCCGCGCCCTGGGCCAGAGCGTGATCGTGGAGAACAAGGCCGGTGGCGGCGGCATCGTGGGCGCGTCGGAAACCGCCCGCTCGGCACCGGACGGCTACACGCTGGGCATCGCCACCGTGTCGACCACGGCGGCCAACCCCGCCATCAACCCCAAGACGCCGTACAACCCGCTGACGGACTTCACGCCCGTCATCAACATCGCGGCCACGCCCAACATCATCGCGGTGAACCCCAACTTCCCCGCCAAGGACTACAAGGCCTTCGTGGCGGAACTCAAGAAGTCGCCGGGCAAGTATTCGTACTCGTCGTCGGGCACGGGCGGCATCGGCCACCTGCAGATGGAGCTGTACAAGAGCCTGTCGAACACCTTCGTCACGCACATCCCCTACCGTGGTGCGGGCCCCGCGCTGAACGACACCGTGGCCGGCCAGGTGCCGATGATCTTCGACAACCTGCCCTCGGCCCTGCCGTTCATCAAGGACAACCGCCTGGTGCCCATCGTGGTGGCCGCACCCCAGCGCGTGGCAGCCCTGCCCAACGTGCCCACGTTCAAGGAACTGGGCCTGGAGCCTGTGAACCGCATGGCCTACTACGGCATCGTCGGCCCCAAGGGCCTGCCCAAGGACATCGTGGACAAGATCAACGCCGGCGTGCGCAAGGCGCTGGAAGATCCGGCCGTGAAAAAGCGCATCGAAGAGACCGGATCCATCGTGCTGGGCAACACGCCCGAGCAGTTTGCCGAGCAGATCAAGGCCGAGTTTGCCGTGTACAAGGAAGTGGTCGTCAAGCAGAAGCTGACGCTGGAGTGAAACCGGGCCCGGTGCTTCCGCACCACCGTTTCCAGGCCGCCTTCGGGCGGCTTTTTTGTGGGCGCACGCGGCCCTGTCGGCCATGGCCTGTGCGGCGCGATTGGGTGTTGCTCGGTAGTCAACGCAAATCTACCGAGGGTGACATTGCAACACCAGGGCAATTCAAAGAATCTTGCCTG
Source organism: Acidovorax sp. Leaf191 (assembly GCF_001424425.1). Taxonomy (GTDB): domain Bacteria; phylum Pseudomonadota; class Gammaproteobacteria; order Burkholderiales; family Burkholderiaceae_C; genus Acidovorax. The sequence continues at coordinate 164,049 of NZ_LMPT01000003.1, read as the reverse complement.
CACGAACGGATCGGCCGAGCCACAACGGGAGCGCCGGACGTCGTCAACCCAAGCCAGAGGCCCACATGTCCACCATTTCCCCTTCTTCCCCTGCGACGGCACCTGAGGCCAGCCCGGTGCGATCCCTGAAAGTCCATCAGATTGCCCTGGTGCTGGGGATCGCCGGTGTGCTGACCATCGCGTCGGAATGGGCTGGCACCGCCACGTTCCCGGTCGGCTTCACGAAGGTAACGCTGTTTCCGTTCCTGTGGGCGCTGCTCGCCTGCGTTCTGTGCAGCATCGCCATGAAAAGGGCGGATGCGTCGGGGCGCGAATACATCCGCACGCAGACCATCGCGTCGGACTTCGTGCAGATCGGCATCATGCTGTTCATCGCCAAGCTGGGTTTCACGGTGGGCATCAACCTGCAGAAGGTGATCGCCGCAGGCCCGGTCCTGCTGCTGCAGGAGGCGGGCAACTTCCTGGGCACCATCGTGCTGGCGCTGCCCGTGGCGCTCTTGCTGGGGATCAAGCGCGAGGCCATCGGCGCCACGTTCTCCGTGGGTCGCGAACCCGGTGTCGCGCTGATCGCCGAGCGCTACGGCATGAACTCGGCGGAGGGCCGCGGCGTCCTGGCCGAGTATGTGACGGGCTCGGTCATCGGCGCGGCCTTCATGGCATTCTTCGCGAGCATGGTGGCGCACACGGGCATCTTCAGCCCCGAGGCTCTGGGCATGGCGGCGGGCATTGGCTCGGGCAGCATGACGGCGGCGGCCGTCGGTGCGATCTCGGTCCAGTACCCGGCCGAGAAGGACACCATCGCCGCCTTGGCCGCCGCGAGCAATCTCATCACCACCGTCGTCGGCACCTACATACTGGTCGTGTTCTCCCTGCCCATGGCCAACTGGCTGTACGCGCGTCTGGAGCCCATCCTCGGCAAGAATCGCAAGGCCATCATCGTCGAGCACGACGCCGCAATGCGCGAGGCCATGGGCGAGATGCACCAGCAGGCGCGCCTGCCGTGGGGCGGCATGCTGGCAGCGGTCGTGGGCACGGCGGCGATCGCGCTGGTGGGCAATCAGTTCACCGGCGGCAAGTCCCTGGTGCTCGCCCTGCCGGGCATGCTGGTGCTCGTGGCCTGTGCGCTGGCGGGTCTGGTGATGTCGCGGCTCGCACCGCGCTTGCGCATCCCGGCCATCATCTGGGTGTCCATCATGGGCGTGCTGGTCAGCGTACCGGTGTCTCCCCTGGCCCCGCTGGTCAATCCAATGGTGGAAAAGGTCAACCTGCTGACCGTGGTGACCCCGGTGCTGGCCTATGCCGGCCTCTCGCTGGCCAAGGACCTGCCGGTGCTCAGGGCCCTGGGCTGGCGCATCGTGGTCACTTCGCTGATCGCCACAGCAGGTGCCTTCCTGGCAGGGGCTGTCATCGCCCAGTACTTCGGAGGCTGAACCGCATCGCTGCCGCAGGTGGGTCGGTGGCACGGATCGGGCCTGATCGCTCTGCCTCCCGGCGCTGCGCAGCCGGCGCTCAGGTCCTGGTCTTGCGAAAGGCCCGCATGGTGGCAATGAGCTGCAGCAGCAGCTGGTTGGCGGCGGCCGGCAGGCTGCGACCCAGCCGCGTGATGATGTGGGCTTCGGCGCTGGCCAGCACCGCCTGATCGATCGGAATGGCCACCAGGTCGCCGGCCTGCGTTTCCTGCGACACGGCGAAGGCAGGCAGCAGCCCCACCCCCAGTTGCGCCTTGCAGAAATGCTTGACCACCGAGATCGAATCGGTGGTGAGCTTTGGCACCAGCCTCAGCGTTTCCATCTGCTCTGCCAGCGCCACGATCTGGCGCGTGCCGTAAGAGCCGTGCATCAGGGCCAGCGGATGCTCTGCCAGCTGCTTGAAAAGGGGCTGGCGCTGCAGCCGGGTCAGTGGATGGTCCGGCACCACGATGGCGCACATCGGCTGGCGCACCGCCGCGCGCGAGCGGATGCCTGGCGTGGGTGGCGGGTTGTAGACCAGCCCGATGTGTGCAGCATCCTCGCTGACGCGGCGCAGAACGTCGTTGGTGCCGGCCAGGCTGAGGTTGACCGTCAGGCGCGGATGGCGCCGCCAGAAGTCCTGCAGCGGCTCGTCCATGAGGTCGCTGACGAAGCCTTCCCCCAGCACCAGGTCGATGTGTCCGCGCGCAAGTCCGCGCAGTTCCTGCAGCTTGACGATCAGGTCGTCCTGATGCGCCCGATGCTGGCGGTAGTAGTCGCACACCATCTGCCCGGCCTCGGTGGGTCGCACGCCACGGCCCAGGCGCTCGATCAGCGTGACCGCCAGTTCGGCCTCCAGCTGCGCGATCTGCCGGCTGACCACCGACGGGTTCATGTCCATCTTGTCGGCCGCAGCCCGGACCGAACCGGAGACCGACGCCTCGTACAGGTAGCGCACGCGGCGGTCGTCGATGAAGCCCGCCGCCAGATCAGCCATCGTGGTCATGGGATTTTGTTGCCTTGTAGTCAACGAAATTCTACTGGTGTTGACATTGATGAACTCAAGGGCCGGCGCGAAGATTCCTGCCATCGGCACGCAACGCCATTCACACGGAGATACGGCATGAAAACCATCGGCATCATTGGACTGGGCAACATGGGGCGCGGCATGGCCCTGTCGCTGCAGCGCGGCGGCTACGAGGTGGTGGGCACCGATGCCGCGAGCGCCGTTCGCGCCCAGCTGGCGGCCGACGGCATCCGCGTGGTCGATTCCATCGGAGAGGTGGTGGCAGCGGCCGAAATGGTCGTCCTGTCGCTGCCCACAGCCGCGATCGTCTCGGAGGTCGTGGCCGGTGCGGGCGGCATCATCGACCATGCCAAGCCCGGGCTGATCGTCGTGGACACCTCGACCTCCCACCCCGACACCACGCGCGACCTGGCAGCCAGGCTGCAGGCGGCGGGGATGCGCATCATCGATGCGCCCGTGAGCGGCGGCCCCAGGGGCGCCATCAACGCCACCATGACCATGGTGATCGGCGCTTCCGACGAAGACTTTGCCCAGGCGCAGCCCGTGCTGCAGGCCATGAGCGCCAAGCGCGTGCATGTCGGCCCGGTGGGTGCCGGGCACGTCGCCAAGATCGCCAACAACCTGTTGGCTGCGGCCCACCTGCTGGTCGCGGGCGAGGTCACCCGCCTGGCTGCTGCCGCCGGCGTGCCGGTGGAGCAGGTGCTGCAGGGCGTCAACGCAGGCTCGGGCCGAAGCTTCGTGACCGAGCACAACTTTCCGACGTGGGTGATGAACGGCAAGTTCGACTCCGGCTTCACCATGCAGCTCATGCGCAAAGACGTGCGGCTGGCCCAGGAGCTCACCGCAGGCGTGGGGCTGGACCTGCCGCTGACGCGGCGCGTGGCCGAGCTGTGGGCGCAGAGCGCCGACTCCATCGGCGACGCCGAAGACTTCAACCGCATCGTCGAACTCGGCACCCGCAACGCCCTGGCTGCGGCCTGACACCCCAGGAGCCATTGCATGAACACCCACGCCACCGAGCAACTGCTGGCTGCCTTTGCCGCCTTCTTCCCCGACACGCAGATCGGGTCCTATGTGGGCGGCGCCATCCTGCCGGGTGATGGCGCGGACATCGCGCTGATCGACCCCGCCACGGGCCAGCGCTTCCTGTCCTACCAGGACGCTGGCGAGCACGTGGCCGCCGCCGCCGCGCAGGCCGCACTGGAGGGGCAGCGGACATGGGCTGCGCTGAGCCATGCGGAGCGCGGTCGCACCATGCATGCGGCGGGCCGGCTGCTGCGCGAGCACATCGAGCCGCTGGCGCAGCTGGAGTGCATGTCTGCCGGCAAGCCCATCCGCGACTGCCGCGGCGAGGCACTGCGCGTGGCCGAAATGTTCGAGTACTACGCCGGCTGGGCCGACAAGGTCCATGGCCACGTGATCCCCGTGCCCAGCGGCCACCTGAGCTTTACCCGCCGCGAGCCCTGCGGCGTGCTGCTGCAGATCACGCCGTGGAATGCACCGCTGTTCACCTGCGGCTGGAACGTGGCACCTGCCCTCTGCATGGGCAATGCGGTGATCCTCAAGCCCTCGGAGCTCACGCCCCTCAGTTCTTTGGCCCTTGCATCGCTGATCGAAAAGGCGGGCGTTCCCCGGGGTGTGCTGTCGGTACTGGCCGGCTTTGGCCACACCACCGGTCAGCACGCGTTGATGAACCGCGCGGTGAAGAAGGTGGTGTTCGTCGGTTCGCCAGCGACCGGTGGCAAGGTCGCCGCGGCAGCGGCGCAGCGCGGCATTCCCTGCGTGCTGGAGCTGGGCGGCAAATCGGCCAACATCGTGTTCGAGGACGCCCACCTGGAGCGCGCAGCCATCGGCGCCCAGGCGGCCATCTTTGGCAACGCGGGCCAAAGCTGCGTCGCGGGCTCGCGCTTGCTGGTTCAGCGCAGCATCTACGAACGCTTCGTGAAAATGGTGGCCGACGGCGCCGCGCAGATCCAGATGGGCGACCCGGCCTCTGCCGCGACCGACATCGGTCCGATCCACAACGCCCGGCAGTACCAGCATGTGCTGGACATGATCCGCTCGGGCCTTCGGGACGGCGCCGAAGTCGCGCAAGGCTGCGACGGCCAGCCCGCCGAAGGCGGCTACTGGGTGCGTCCCACGGTGCTGAAGAACGTGCACAACCGGATGGACGTGGCGCAGACCGAAATCTTCGGGCCGGTGCTGGTGGCGATCCCGTTCGACACCGAGGAAGAGGCGATCGCCATCGCCAACGACAGCGACTTCGGGCTGGCCGGAGCCGTATGGACGCAGGACATCGGCCGCGCCTACCGCGTTGCGTCCAAGGTCAACGCAGGCACCTTCTGGGTCAACATGTACAAGGTCATCAACGTCGCGGCCCCTTTCGGCGGCTATGGCGCGAGTGGGTACGGTCGATCTTCCGGCATCGAGGCGCTGCACGAATACACCCAGGTCAAAAGCGTCTGGGTGGAAACCGCCGAAAAGCCGGTGCAGGCCTTCGGCTACGCGCCCAGCCTCGATGCGGCGAGATGATCGGAACGCCTGCAACAGCCCAGCCCCCGCCCAACGCAGGGGTGCGGCCCGCCTGAACCGGCACCCCTGAACAACTTGGGCCCGGCGTCGCGCCTGGCAGGGCGTGCCAGTGGCATGCAGGTTGGCCAAGGCGCCCGCTGCATCGCTATCATGGCCAAGCCCCAGAGCCTGACCATGACCACCCCCGATTTCGCAGCGGACCACCGTTCGCACCACCACAGCATCTGCCCCGTCCTGGGTGACCTCACCCCGCAGCGACGGGGGTACGCGTGGGCTCCATGACGGCCCTCGCCGCCACCGGGCAGGGTCGTGCGGGCGACTCCGCCATCGACGCATTCATCGACGCGTTGTGGCTGGAGGACGGCCTGTCGCGCAACACCCTGGCGGCCTACCGGCGCGACCTGACCCTGTACGCGCAGTGGCTGGCCGCGCAGCAGCCCGCCGTGGCGCTGGACGAGACGGCCGAACGCCACCTGAACGGCTACTTTGCAGCGCGGCACGCAGAGACCCGGGCCACCACCGCCAACCGGCGGCTCACGGTGCTGCGCCGCTACTTCCACTGGGCGCTGCGCGAGCGCCGCATCACGGCCGACCCCACGGTGCGGCTCACGGCCGCCCGCCAGCCCCTGCGCGTGCCCAAGACCCTGTCGCAGGCGCAGGTGGAGGCGCTGCTGAACGCGCCCGACCTGGGCAACCCGCTGGGCGTGCGCGACCGCACCATGCTGGAGCTGATGTACGCCAGCGGCCTGCGCGTGACCGAACTCGTGACGCTCAAGACCTTTCAGCTGGGCCTGGCCGAAGGCGTGCTGCGCGTGATGGGCAAGGGCGGCAAGGAGCGCCTGGTGCCCTTTGGCGAGGTGGCCCGCCAGTGGCTGGACCAATACCTGCAGGAGGCGCGCGGCGCCATCCTCTCGGGCCAGCAGACGGACGACCTCTTCGTGACGCAGCGCGGCAGCGGCATGACGCGGGCGATGTTCTGGGTCATCGTCAAGAAATGGGCGGCCGTGGCGGGCATCACCGTGCCGCTGTCGCCCCACACGCTGCGCCATGCCTTTGCCACCCACCTGCTCAACCACGGCGCCGACCTGCGCGTGGTGCAGCTGCTGCTGGGGCACGCCGATATCTCCACGACCACCATCTACACCCACGTGGCGCGGGAGCGGCTCAAGGTGCTGCATTCGGAGCACCATCCGCGCGGGTGACGCAGCGCTGCGTTGCGTTGCGTTGCGGGGCATTGCAGTGCCAAGTCTGATTTCACACAACAACACAAGGAGACAAAAGCATGAAGAAGAAACTGATGGCTGGCGCGTTGCTGCTGGGGTTGGTCACCCTGTCCATGGCCCAGGGCTGGCCCTCGGCCAAGCCCATCCGCCTCATCGTGGGCTACCCGCCGGGCGGCGGCATCGACTTTGCCGCTCGCACGGTGCAGGTGCCGCTGCAGGAGGCGCTCAAGCAGCAGATCGTGGTCGACTACAAGCCGGGCGCGGGCGGCATGCTGGCCGCGACCGAGCTCACGCGCGCAGCGCCGGACGGCTACACCATCCTGCTGGCCAACACGGGGCCGTTCGCCATCGCGCCCTACCTGCAGCGCAAGATGCCTTACGAGCCGCTCAAGCAGTTCAGCTACATCGGCCAGATCAGCCAGGGGAGCTACATCGCCGTGACACGCCTGGACCACCCTGCCAAGGACCTCAAGGACTGGGTGGCCTGGGCCAAGGCCAACGCCGGCAAGGTGAACTTCGCGTCGGGCGGCGCGGGCACCTCCACCCACCTGAACGGCGAGCTCATGAACCAGGCCACCGGCCTCGATGTGACGCATGTGCCCTACAAGGGCAGCGCGCCGGCGGTGCAGGACCTGATCGGCGGGCAGACGCAGCTGCTCATCGATGCGGGGCCGGTGCTGCTGCCGCAGATCAAGGGCGGCAAGCTCAAAGCGCTGGCCGTGACCGGGCCCCGGCGCGACCCGCAACTGCCCGATGTGCCCACGGTGGGCGAGCTGGGCCTGGGGGCGATGGAGTCGGTGGGCTTCCAGGGCCTGGTCGGTCCTGCGGGTCTGCCCAAGGAGGTGGTGGACAGACTCAGCGCCGAGCTTGCCAAGGTGCTGGCGCAAGCGGACATCAAGGCCAAGTTCGCGGCCACGGGCTCCGAAGTGCATTCGCTGGGCCCGGTGGAGTTCTTCAGCTTCGTGAAGGGCGAGAACGAGAAATGGGCCCGGCTCATCCGCGAGCGCAAGCTGGAACTCGATTGATGGATTGATGGATTGATGAGTGGATGCACTGGCAAGCACCGCCGCCGGACCGGCGGCGGTGCTTGTGGGCGGATCACGTGGCAGCGCGGCAGCAACTGCCACGCGCCACGCAGCCAGATGCACTGGAAGACATCGCAAAAAGCAGAAAGCAAAATGCAAAAAGCCCTGGCGAGCAGGGCTTTTTGCAGGGGGGGACAAGCGCTTGCCACGGCACCGAAGCGCTCACGCTGCGCTTGACAGGCCTACTCGTCGTTCAAGCCCTCGGCCCAGGTCAGCGCCTGCAGGTGGGCCCAGTTGACCTGGCGGTTGGACAGGTGCAGTGCATCGGCGTTCTTGGCAAACGCCACTTCGTCGCCGCTTTCGCAGGCAATGGTCAGCTCCAGGAACGGCGCGAACACGCCCGTGCGGCGCAGCAGCGCGTCCATCACGGGTTCGGGCAGGGCGACGGACTCCAGGGCCTTTTCCAGGGGGACGCCCAGCATGGTGTCCAGCAGCGAGAACACGCCCACTACGAAGGCGTTGTCGCATTCTTCGGGCGGCAGCAGTTCGGCGGCCAGCAGCTCCATCAGGCGGCCGCGCACCACGGCGGTCTGGCCCACGGCCGGCGGCGCACCGCCCGCGCGGGTGGTGGTCATCAGCAGGGCCGCCCAGCGGAACAGCTTCTTGAGCCCCAGGATCATCACTGCGTGGCGGAACGAGGTGATCTCGCACGACAGGCCGAACCCCGATGAATTGATGAAACGCAGCAGGTTGAAAGACAGCGTGGGGTCTTTCTTGAGCAGGTCTTCGATCTCGGCCGTCGTGGCCTGTTTGCGCACCAGGTTGATCAGCTGGATGATGGTGGCCTGCGACGGACGGATGGTGGTGGCCTTGACCAGCGAGGGCTTGGCGAACCAGAAGCCCTGGAAGAGTTTCACGCCCAGGCCGCGCATCAGTTCGTACTGCTCGGCGGTTTCCACCTTTTCAGCGACCAGGGTGGCCTTGCTGTGGGTGGTGGCGAACTTGACCAGCGGTGTGGCCAGCTCGGGCTTGAACGCCATCATGTCCAGCTTGATGAACGCCGCCAGCGGCAGCCAGCTGGTGTAGGCGCGGCGCAGGGCCTGCTGGTCGAACGCCAGGCGAAAGCCGCGGGTGCGCAGGGCTTCGAGCGTGGGCAGGCGGCCTTCGATTTCTTCCGGCGTGGCGCCGTCGGGCAGCGGGGGCACTTCCAGCACCACCTTTTCGGGGTGGATCAGCTCCAGGTGGCCGCCCGAGAGGCTGTCGTGCGTGCAATTGATGAACACCGTCTTCTTGCCCACCAGCGCTTCGGTGCCCGCGTACGACAGGGCATTGAAGAGCAGGGCCGCATCGCTGGCGGCGGTGTGCGCATCGGAGGCGGTGGAGCGGTCGAACAGCTCGTAGCCGTAGACCGCGCGGGTCTCGTCCACGATGGCCTGACGCGCAATGATGGCAATGTTCTCGTCGACGGGTTCGACCGCAGGAGCAACTGCTTCGGGGGCGTCTTGTTCGGGTGAGCTGGACATGGGGTCTGCGGTAGGGTTTTCGGGGCTGCGTTGATTCTAGACCCCACAGCCGCCGCAGCCCAGCACTGGTTTGCAGGGGTGCGGGCGCTGCGTCATGCCGTGACCTGGTCCGCCCAGGCCAGGGCCTGCAGGTGGGCGAAGTTGATCTGCTGGCTGGTCAGGTGCAGCAGGCCGGCGGTGCGGTCGAAGGCGGCGTCGTCGCTCGACTCGCACGCCTCGGCCAGCGTGAGCAGGTCGCCCAGAAAGCCTTCGCGGCGCAGCAAGGCCGCCGCCACGGGCTCCGGCACGTTGAGCAGGCCGAGCGCCGACTCCATGGGCATGGACAGCATCACATCCAGCAGCGAGAAGATGCCCACGACGAAGGCCTGGTCGGCTTCTTCCGGCGGCAGCGTCTCCAGCGCCAGCAGCTCCATCAGGCGGCCGCGCTCCACGGCGGTCTGGCCCACGGACGACGGCGTGCCGCCAGCGCGCGAGGCCGTCAGCAGCAGGGCCGCCCAGCGGAACAGCTTTTTGAGGCCCATGAGCATCACCGCCTGGCGGAAGGACGTGACCTCGCGCGACAGGCCGAAACCGGCCGAGTTGATCAGGCGCATGAGGTTGAAGGCGAGGCCCGCGTCCTTCTTGAGCGTCTCCTCGATGTCGTCCGTGCTGGCCTGTTTGCGCACCTGGTTGATGAGCTCGATGATGGCGGCCTGCGAGGGCGCGAGCAGCTTGGCCTCGACCAGCGCCGGACGCGCGAACCAGTAGCCCTGGAACAGCTGCACGCCCTGGCTGGACACCATGTCGTACTGCTGGGCGGTTTCGACCTTCTCGGCGATCAGCTCGGCCTTGGAGTTGCGTCCTGCATAGCTGATGAGCACGGCCAGCTGGTCATGGGCCAGCACGGAGAGGTCGAGCTTGATGTAGTCGGCCAGCGGCAGCCAGGGGGCGTAGGCCGACTGCAGCACCGTGTGGTTGAACGCGAGGTGAAAGCCACGCTCGCGCAGCTCGGCCAGGATCGGCATGCGCGTGGCGACTTCGTCCGCTGCAGCGTGGCCCAGGGGCGGTATCTCCAGCACCACCTTGTCCGGGTCCAGCAGCTCGAGGTGGCCGCCCGAGAGGCTTTCGTGCGTGCAATTGACGAAGATCAGTTTCTTGCCCACCAGCTCTTCGGTGCCCGCGTGCGAGAGCGCGGTGAACACCAGGATCACGTCGGTGGCCGCAGTGTGCGCGGCGCCGGTGCGTGAGCGGTTGAACAGTTCGTAGCCCACCACGACCTGCTGCGCATTCACGATGGCCTGCCGCGCGATCATCGCGACCGAAGCCTGGCTGCCGGGTGGCGGAGGGGAGGGAGGGGCGCCGGGAGCAGTGGGTGAAGTCATGGGTAGAGTATGAAAGAAAGAGAGGCGGGTGTCAGCGGCGCGGGCGCGGCGCATTGTAGGAGCGATCGCCGGGCCCGTCGTGGCCGGGGTCAGATCTGCTGCAGCCAGCGCAATTCGTTGTCGGTAAAGCCTGCCTTGCGGCGCGCGGTTTCGTTGAAGGGGGGTTTGAGGCGCGGGGCTTCGTACTGGGTGACCAGGGTGCCATAGAGGGTTTCGGGGTCGTGCCCCGCACGCTCGCACAGCCAGCGGTACCAGTGGTTGCCGATGGCCACATGGCCGACCTCGTCCCGCAGGATGATGTCCAGGATGGCCACGGCCTCCAGGGCGTCCGGCGCGCCCACCTGGCGCAGCTTGGCCTGGATCTGCGGCGTGGCGTCCAGCCCCCGGGCCTCCAGCGTGCGCGGCACCAGCGCCATGCGCGCCAGGATGTCGTGGCCGGTCTTCTCGCACATCGTCCACAGGCCCTGGTGGGCCGGAAAGTCGCCGTAGTCGTGCCCCTGCCTGCGCAGGTGGTCGCGCAGCAGCCTGAAGTGCCGCGCTTCCTCGGCCGCCACCAGCATCCAGTCCAGGTAGTACGCACGCGGCATGCCGCCAAAGCGCCAGACGGCGTCCAGGGCCAGGTTGATGGCATTGAATTCGATGTGCGCAATCGCATGGACCAATACGGCGCGGCCCTCTGCAGTGGCGGGCGAGCGCCGCGCCATGTCGGTGTGGCGCCGCAGTTCGGGCCGCGCGGGGCGCCCGGGCAGGTCGCCAGCGCCGTCCGGCAGGGCAGGGGTGTCTTCTGCTATCGAAAGCGTAGCTGCTTGCGCATGCAGGTCCAGCGCCGCAGCCGCTTTTTGTTCGGGGTCTGCAAGGCACAAGACCTGCAGTGCACGGTGGCGAAGCTCCATCCTTACAATTCTAGGCCTTGCCATTGGCGCACCGTGCACGCGTTTGTAACGCTGGCCCGCGGCGCATGGATACCAACACGGGGCGCCCAGGCGGGCCCACCCTCTCGGAGACTATTGCATGGCGATTTACGAACTCGATGGCATGGTGCCCCAGCTGGCGGCATCGGCCTGGGTGGCCGACAGTGCCCAGGTGATGGGCCACGTTGTGCTGGGCGAAGACACCAGCGTGTGGTTCGGCACGGTGATCCGGGGCGACACGGAGACCATCACCATCGGCGCGGGCTCCAACATCCAGGATGCGAGCGTGCTGCATGCCGACATCGGCAAGCCGCTGGTGGTGGGCGAACGCGTGACGGTGGGCCACCAGGTCATGCTGCACGGCTGCACCATCGGCGACGAGACGCTGATCGGCATCGGTGCGGTGGTGCTCAACGGCGCGAAGATCGGCAAGCATTGCCTGGTGGGGGCGGGCGCCCTGGTCACCGAGGGCAAGGAGTTCCCCGACGGCTCCATGATCATCGGCAGCCCCGCCAAGGCGGTGCGCGAACTCACGCCCGAGCAGATCGAGGGCCTGCGCCAAAGCGCCCAGCACTACATCGACAACGCGCGCCGGTTCCAGAACGGGCTGCATAAAATCGGTTGAAGACTTTGAAACGCTCCCTGCGCCGCTTCGCGCCTTCGCACGGTCTCGCCGTGCTGCGCGCTGCGGGAGGGGGATGCACCTGGTGGGTGGGCGCAGCCCGTCACACCGGGGCGCTCGCAGTGCCGGGCCGGCTTTGCGGGTGGCTGGCGGTGTGCAATGCGATGGATGGCACCGCCTGAGTGCCGGTAATTTTCTGGGAATTTTTTGCGTGTCTGAACTTCACAAGTTTCTTTTTGACGGCCTGCCGGTGCGCGGCATGATCGTGCGCCTGACCGATGCGTGGACCGAAATCCTGCGCCGCCGCGCCAACAACACCAGCACCGGCGCCTACCCGGCACCGGTGAGCGAGCTGCTGGGCGAGATGGCTGCCGCCGGCGTGCTGATGCAGTCCAACATCAAGTTCAACGGCGCGTTGGTGCTGCAGATCTTCGGCGACGGCCCGGTGAAGCTGGCGGTGGCCGAGGTGCAGTCCGATCTGAGCCTGCGCGCCACGGCCACGGTGAACGGCGAGCTGCCCGACGGCGCACGCCTGAGCCACATGGTCAACGTGGGCGGTGGCGGGCGCTGCGCCATCACGCTGGACCCCAAGGACCGCCACCCCGGCCAGCAGCCCTACCAGGGTGTGGTCCCCTTGCACGGCGACCAGCGCGAAAAGCTCGATCGCCTGTCGGACGTGCTGCAGCACTACATGCTGCAGTCGGAGCAGCTCGACACCGTGCTGGTGCTGGCCGCCAACGACCAGGTGGCCGCAGGCCTGTTGATCCAGCGCATGCCCATCAAGGGCGAAGGCAACCTGGCCACCAGCCTCACCCACAGCGAGAACGAAGACCAGATCGGCCACAACGAGGACTACAACCGCATCGCGCACCTGGCGTCCAGCCTGACGCGTGAAGAGCTGCTCACGCTGGACGTCAACACCATCCTGCGCCGCCTGTTCTGGGAAGAAAAACTGCTGCGCTTCGAGCCGCAGCAGGGAGACCAGGGCCCGCGTTTCGCATGCACCTGCAGCCGCGAACGCGTGAGCAGCATGCTGCGCAGCCTGGGCCCCGAGGAGGCCGAGAGCATCCTGGCCGAGCGCGAGGACATCGAGGTGGGCTGCGAATTCTGCGGCCAGCAGTACCGCTTCGACGCGGTGGATGCCGCGCAGATCTTCGTGTCGCCCGCAGCCAGCCAGCCGCCGGGGCCCAGCGGCATCCAGTAGCGCGCCCTGGCCGTCGGCGGTGCCCGGCGCCCCCGGCGCGCCGGGCTGGCGTGCAGGGTCGCCGCGGCCGCCCGCATTGACCATCGTTGACAATGGCGCGCCTTTTTTTCTTGCACGGCCCGCTGGTGGGCACCTAACATCGGCCTTCTCGCGCGGGGTGGCGGGCGTCTTCGGCGCTGCCCCGCTTTGGAGGGCGTAACCCCGGGCATCTTCTCGGGTGGGTGGGAACTGCGGGCGGTGCTGCAAGAGGGGCTATGGGTATTCTTCGTCGGGTATGGGGTGGGTCACGACGCGCTGCGGCGCCGCCGCTGGAACTGGGTGACGGCGCCTCGGGGCGGGACTCCCTGCGCGCCGACACCCTGTTGGCGGCCCTGGATATCGATGCCGCGATCAACGCCCACGAGCGCTGGAAGGCGCACCTCATGGACTACCTGGAAGGCCGCACGACCCACGGCCTGGACCCCGCCGAGGTGCGCCGCAGCGACCGCGGCACCCTGGGGCGCTGGCTGCATGGTCTGGGCGGTGAACTGCTGAGCGACCAGCCTGCCTACGCCGTGCTGATGGCGCGCCACCAGTACTTTCATGAGCAGGCGGCGCTGCTGGTGGAACTGGCCCAGCAGGGCGAGTGGGACAAGGCGGTGCAGGTGCTCAACGGCGGCTACCGCTACGGCTCCGGCCAGGTGGTGCTGCTGCTCAAGGAGCTCAAGCGGGGCCTGGTGCAGCAAACGCAGGCCTGAGTGAGGGGCCGGCGTCGTCGATGGCCGTCCGGGGCTGCGCGCCCTGCAGGCGCTGCAGCACCGCTGAGCCGGCGAGCCGCCTGTGTGCAAGACGGGGTGGCCGTCGTCAGCCGCGCTGGCTGTCGCGCCCGGTCAGGGCGGTGAAGAGGCGGTGCTCGCACTCAGGATCGCTGCATTTCTCGCAGTTCCACGCCCGCAGCCTTGCCGTGCGGGTGGCGGATGGGTCCGTATCGGGTTCAAAATGGCCGCTACCGCTTGATGGATAAGCGCCAGTCGCTATGCTTTTTATAGCGTTGAGTGCGCTGGTGATTCTCTGTGCACCCTGTCCATACACCACCCGGTAGCTGATGCCCGCGCGTGCAAGTGCTGATCGCAGCTCCGCGTCGGCGGCCTCCTGGGCGAGCCGGTCACTGTCCGGGCAGGGTTGATCCAGGCCCATCAGCAACACCGTGGTGCCCGCCGCGTCGGCGGTCGCCGCCGGGTCTGCCGTGGCATCCAGCATGTGGCCCCACGCCAGGCGCACCGATGTGGTGGCTGGGTGCCGCTCAAGCGCTGCACAGAGCGTCTGCACGCCGGTACCGGGCGCGCCCAGCAGGATGACGGAAGGCGGAGAAGTCACGGTGCAATGGGCCTGGGGTGGATGCCGCCCGTCATGCGGCAGCCTTTGGGGTAATGGGCGGGAAGGATAAAGACAGCCAAGGGGCGTGCGCAGACAATTCTTGAGCGGTGCACGCGAGGTCTGCAGTGCGTGCCCCTCTGCAGGTAAAAGCTCCAGCCACCCACACAGGCGCCACCGGCATCACCGGCACTACAGAGGGCGCAGCGTGGGCTCAGCGCGGCGTGAACTGCACATACACCTCGTTGGGCTTGACCATGCCCAGCTCGCTGCGTGCTTTTTCTTCCACCATGTCCAGGCCCTCCTTGAGGTCGTGCACCTCGGAGGACAAGCGCTCGTTCGCCTGCCGCGCCTGGTCGTTGGCGGCCTTTTGCACGTCGATCTGCCGCTGCATCTCGTTGACGCGCGGCACGCTGCCACGCCCCAGCCAGAGCTGGGCGTGCAGCGCTGCCAGCAAGGCCAGCAGGATGACAGGCACGATGCGTGAACCCATGACTCAGGCGGTGGGTGGGTCAGTGTGGCGCTGCCGGGCCGCCAGGGCGGCACAGTCCACTCGTTGCGCGCAGGGGCGCAACGGACGCCCTGGGCACGCTCCACATCAGCGCACCCGTGGAGCCGGCTTGGACGGGCCAGGGGGTGCGTCCCCCTCCCGCAGGAGAGGGGAAAGACGCGAAGCGGCTCAGGGCAAGCTTCATTTCAGGTTGTAGAACGCGGCGCGGCCAGGGTAGTACGCGATCTCGCCCAGGTCTTCTTCGATGCGCAGCAGCTGGTTGTACTTGGCGATGCGGTCCGAGCGCGACAGCGAGCCGGTCTTGATCTGCCCGGCGTTGGTGCCCACGGCGATGTCGGCAATGGTGCTGTCTTCGGTTTCCCCCGAGCGGTGCGAGATCACGGCGGTGTAGCCGGCGCGCTTGGCCATTTCGATGGCGGCGAACGTCTCGGTCAGCGTGCCGATCTGGTTGATCTTGATCAGGATCGAGTTGGCGATGCCCTTGTCGATGCCTTCCTTGAGGATCTTGGTGTTGGTCACGAACAGGTCGTCGCCCACCAGCTGCACCTTGTCGCCCAGGCGTTCGGTCAGGTGCTTCCAGCCGTCCCAGTCGCCTTCGTGCATGCCGTCTTCGATGCTGATGATCGGGTACTTGTCGACCCAGGCTGCCAGCATGTCCGTCCATTGCTGGGCGGTGAGCTTCAGGCCCCCTTCGCCTTCCAGCACGTAGTGGCCGTCCTTGTAGAACTCGCTGGCCGCGCAATCGAGGCCCAGGGCGATCTGCTCGCCGGCCGTGTAGCCTGCGGCTTCGATGGCCTGCAGGATGAGGCGGATGGCCGCTTCGTGGTTCTCGACGCTGGGGGCGAAGCCGCCTTCGTCGCCCACGGCGGTGCTGATGCCCTTGTCGTGCAGGATCTTCTTGAGGGCGTGGAACACTTCGGCGCCCCAGCGCACGGCTTCGCGGAAGGTGGGGGCGCCCACGGGGATGATCATGAACTCCTGCAGGTCCAGGCTGTTGTTGGCGTGCGCGCCGCCGTTGATCACGTTCATCATCGGCACGGGCAACTGCACGGCGCCCATGCCACCCAGGTAGCGGTACAGCGGCAGGCCGGACTCTTCAGCCGCGGCACGGGCCACGGCCATGGAAACGGCGAGCATCGCGTTGGCGCCCAGGCGGCCCTTGTTCTCGGTGCCATCGAGGTCGATCAGCGTCTTGTCCAGAAAGGCCTGCTCGGAGGCATCCAGGCCCAGCACGGCTTCGGAGATCTCGGTGTTGATGTGCTCCACAGCCTTGAGCACGCCCTTGCCCAGGTAGCGGCCCTTGTCACCGTCGCGCATTTCAATGGCTTCGCGGCTGCCGGTGGAGGCTCCCGAGGGCACGGCTGCGCGGCCCATCACGCCCGACTCCAGCAACACGTCGCATTCGACGGTGGGGTTGCCGCGGCTGTCCAGCACTTCGCGGCCTACGATGTCAACAATGGCACTCATGATTTTCCTTGAGGTTTTTGAAATTCGTTCAGACGGGCAAGACGGGCTTCTTCAGGCGCTGGATGGCCGCTGCGGCACGTCTGTAGTCATTCTATGCTACTGATTTGATAGTGGTCTGGCCGGGCAGGTACGAACAGGGTACAACCCGACCGGCGACGGGACGCCAGTGCGCTCAGACGCCTTCCACGCAGACCATGCTCATGATGGCCGCGCCTTCGCGCGCGGCCTTGGCCTTCTGGTACTCGGGCGTGTCGTAGAACGCGCGGGCCGCGTCGAAGCTCGCGAACTTGAGGATCACGGTCCGGCCGGGGTTCCAGTCGCCTTCCAGCACCTCGACCTTGCCGCCGCGCACGCACACTTCGGCACCGTGGGCCTGCATGGCCAGCGTGCTCCACTTGCGGTACTCCTCGTACTGCGTGGGGTTGGTGACGGTGACGGATGCGATGACGTAACCACTGCTCATGTCTCAGGCTCCAAAGTTGCTTGTGGGAGAAATACGGGTGACAGGACCTGCGAGTAGCAAGCGCAGCATTCTGCCGCAGTCCATCAGGGCGCTCTGATTCATCTCAAGCGTTGAACGACAAAACAAACCAAATTGCGCATGCGAGAACGATCAATGATCCAGAAAGAATTTTTTGGCCCGTCGATGCCGCTGTGGCGATGGCTAAACCTTGCGTGACGCAAATGGAGGCGAAGACCAGTCCGGTAAATAATTGCCGGTTGCCGTTGCTCTCGATGGAGCCTTCCTCAAGGCTCGGGTCCATCTGCAGCATCCAGTCGTGTTCGTTTCCGCCAAACAGCACCAGCAGGAACAGGCCCGCCGCATACATGCCAAACAGCACGATTCTCCATAGCGGCCGCATCGGCGTTTTTTGTCCGGCAGTGCGTATGACGGCGCTCCCGTTTGCCATGTTCGAAGTTGCCTTCTGGTCTCGTGCAGACAGGTCGAACTGAGGTGCACTCATAGCTTCTAGGTGCTGCTGTATGGCTACGCTGGCGACAGATCTGTGAAGTGCACGCTGAAAAATGAGCTCACTCGAAATCAGTTTCAAGCAGAGGCTGTGCCTTCACAACGCGGTCCAGGGCCACCAGCGTCTCCAGCAACGCCTTCATGTGCTTCAAAGGCACGGCGTTCGGTCCGTCCGACCACGCCTCTGCGGGACGGGGATGGGTTTCCATGAACAGCCCCGCCACGCCCACGGCCACACCGGCGCGGGCCAGCACCGGCACCATGTCCCGCGCGCCGCCACTGACAGCGCCCAGGCCGCCGGGCTTTTGCACCGAGTGGGTCACGTCGAACACCACCGGCGCGCCGGAGTTGCGCATCTCGGCCAGGCTGGTCATGTCGGCCACCAGGTTGTTGTAGCCAAAGCTCACGCCGCGCTCGCAGGCCAGGAAGCGGTCTTCCGACAGGCCCGCTTCCCTAGCAGCAGCGCGGGCCTTGTCGATGACGTTCTTCATGTCCCAGGGCGCGAGGAACTGGCCCTTCTTGATGTTCACCGGCTTGCCGGACTGGGCCACCGCGCGGATGAAGTCGGTCTGGCGGCACAGGAAGGCCGGGGTCTGCAGGACATCGACCACGCTGGCCACCTCGGCCACGTGCGAGGTGTCGTGCACGTCGGTCAGGATGGGCAGCTGCAGCTGGCGGCGCACTTCGTCGAGGATCTTCAGGCCCGCCTCCAGCCCGACACCGCGCTTGCTGGAGCCGGACGAACGGTTGGCCTTGTCGAACGAGCCCTTGTAGATCAGCGGAATGCCCAGCGGTGCGCAGGCTTCCTTGAGTTGGCCGGCCACGTCGAGCGACATGTCCAGGCCTTCGATGGAACAGGTACCCGCGATCAGGAAGAAGCGCTGGTCCAGGCCGACGTTGAATCCGCACAGCTGCATAGGTCTCCCATCAGGCTTTGACAGCCGCTTGGTGGTGTTCGACGGCTGCCTTGATGAAGGCATTGAACAGCGGGTGGCCGTTCCATGGCGTCGACTTGAATTCGGGGTGGAACTGCACGCCGATGAACCAGGGGTGCACGGCCTGGGGCAGCTCTACGATCTCGGTCAACTGCTCGCGCTGGGTCAGCGCCGAGATCACGAGGCCGGCTTCGCGCAACTGGTCGAGATAGTTCACGTTGGCTTCGTAGCGGTGGCGGTGGCGCTCGGTCACCACGTCGCCGTAGATCGTGTGCGCCAGGGTGTCGGCCGACACGTCGGAGCTCTGCGCGCCCAGGCGCATGGTGCCGCCCAGGTCGGAGTTCTCGTTGCGGGTCTTGATGGTGCCGTCGGCATCCTTCCACTCGGTGATCAGCGCGATCACGGGGTGCGGGGTGGTGGCATCGAACTCGGTGCTGTTGGCGTTGGCCAGTCCCGCCACGTGGCGCGCGTATTCGATGGTCGCGACCTGCATGCCCAGGCAGATACCCAGGTAAGGGACCTTGTGCTCGCGTGCGAACTGGGCGGTGGCGATCTTGCCTTCCACACCGCGGGCGCCGAAGCCTCCGGGCACCAGGATGGCGTCGTACTTTGCGAGCTTGGCGGCAGCGTCGGCACTCTCGATGGTCTCGGAGTCGACGTGGTCGATCTTCACGCGCACATGGTTGCGCATGCCGGCGTGGCGCAGGGCCTCGTTGACGGATTTGTAGCTGTCCGACAGATCCACATACTTGCCCACCATGGCGATGGTGACTTCGCCCTGCGGGTGCTCGGTTTCGTGCACCAGGTCGTCCCAGCGCTTGAGGCTGGTGGGCGGCGTGTTCAGGCGCAGCTTGTCGCAGATGAGGCCATCGAGCCCCTGTTCGTGCAGCATGCGGGGCACCTTGTAGATGGTGTCCACGTCCCACATGCTGATCACGCCCCATTCGGGCACGTTGGTGAACAGCGAGATCTTGGCGCGCTCTTCCTCGGGAATGCGGCGGTCTGCGCGGCACAAGAGGGCGTCGGCCTGGATGCCGATCTCGCGCAGCTTCTGCACGGTGTGCTGGGTGGGCTTGGTCTTGAGCTCACCGGCCGCGGCGATCCAGGGCAGGTAGGTCAGGTGCACGAAGGCCGCATTGTTGGGGCCCATGCGCAGGCTCATCTGGCGCACGGCTTCCAGGAACGGCAGCGATTCGATGTCGCCCACAGTGCCGCCGATCTCGACGATGGCCACATCCACGGCATCGGGCGTGCCGATACCGGCGCCGCGCTTGATGAACTCCTGGATTTCGTTGGTGACGTGCGGGATGACCTGCACGGTTTTGCCCAGGTAGTCGCCGCGACGCTCCTTCTCCAGCACGGACTGATAGATCTTGCCCGTGGTGAAGTTGTTGGTCTTTTTCATGCGCGTTTCGATGAAACGCTCATAGTGGCCCAGGTCGAGGTCGGTTTCTGCGCCGTCGTCGGTCACGAAAACCTCGCCGTGCTGGAACGGCGACATGGTGCCCGGATCTACGTTGATGTAGGGGTCAAGCTTGATGAGGGTGACTTTGAGTCCGCGCGATTCGAGGATCGCGGCAAGGGAGGCTGAGGCGATTCCCTTGCCCAGGGAAGACACCACACCGCCGGTGACGAAGACAAATTTGGTCATGTCTTTTTTGGTGGTGGGAAATTGGGATTATAGATGCCCCCCCGCCAGCCCCCCGCCGGCAGGGGGGCATACCGTCTGCTAAATTCGCCGCATGAATGAGCTCGCTGGCAAACACATGGTTCTGGGTCTGAGTGGAGGCGTGGCTTGCTACAAGTCGGCCGATCTGTGCCGCCAGCTCATCAAGGCAGGGGCCACCGTACAGGTGGTGATGACCGAGGCGGCCGAGCAGTTCATCACCCCGGTGACCATGCAGGCGCTGTCCGGCCGCACGGTGTATGGCTCGCAGTGGGATGCGCGCGAGCCCAACAACATGCCCCACATCAACCTGAGCCGCGAGGCCGACGCGATCCTGATTGCGCCGTGCAGTGCGGACTTCATCGCCCGCCTGGTGCAGGGCAGGGCGGACGAGCTGCTCAGCCTCCTGTGTCTGGCGCGACCGGTGCAGCGCGTGCCGCTGCTGGTGGCGCCCGCCATGAACCGCGAAATGTGGGCCCACCCGGCCACGCAGCGCAACCTGGCCCAGGTGGCACAGGACGGCGCCGTGGTGCTGGGCGTGGGCAATGGCGACCAGGCCTGCGGGGAGACGGGTGACGGCCGCATGCTGGAGCCGGCCGAGTTGCTCGAAGAAGTGATCGCCTTCTTCGCGCCCAAGGTGCTGGCGAGCCGCAAGGTGCTGGTCACGGCGGGCCCCACCTTCGAAGCCATCGACCCGGTGCGGGGCATCACCAACCTGTCGAGCGGCAAGATGGGGTTCGCCATCGCGCGGGCTGCGCGCGAAGCGGGTGCGGATGTCACCCTGGTGGCCGGCCCGGTGCACCTGCCCACGCCGCGCGGCGTGCGCCGTGTGGATGTGCAGTCGGCCCAGGACATGCTGGTGGCGGTGGAGCAGCGGGCGCAGGATGCTTCGGTTTTCATAGCAACTGCCGCCGTGGCCGACTGGCGCCCCGCTGCGCCGTCGGCCCAGAAGATCAAGAAGGATGGTTCCGGCCAGACGCCGACCCTCGGCTTCGTCGAGAACGCCGACATCCTGGCCCGCGTGGCGCAGTCTGCACGCGCTGTGGACGGCAGCCTGTTCTGCGTGGGGTTCGCGGCAGAAAGCCACGACCTGCTGGCCCATGCCACGGCCAAGCGCGCACGCAAGGGCGTGCCGCTGCTGGTGGGCAACATCGGCCCGGCAACCTTCGGGCAGGATGACAATGCCTTGTTGCTGGTCGACGAGAAGGGGCACCGGGAGCTGCCCCGCGCCTCCAAGCGCGTGCTGGCCCAGCAGCTCATCCAGGACATCGCGGCACGCCTGCCGCCTGCGCGGGCCTAAGACGCGAACACGTTCTGACACAGCCATCCAGGAGGCCACATGAAGACTGGTGCCACCAAGCCCGAGTGGGACACGCCGCCCGATGGCGATTTTGCAAGCTACGTGGAGCGCTTGACCGCACCGGCCGCGGCGAACGCCGCCAGGGCGGCGAGAGCGGTGCCTGTGGCGTCCATCCGAAGCACCGCCGCGAGCAAATCCCAGGCATCGGACGCCGCACGCGCAGCGGGGCAGATCGTGCCCCCGGACCTGGCCCAGGCGGTGATGCCGTTCCTCGGTCTGCTGCGTATCGTTCGGCCCTTGCTGCTGCTTTTGATCGTGATCCACGGTATTGCGCTGTTCATTTTCAGCCAGGGCTCACTGCCCGGCCTCGTGGTCATGGCGAGCATCTGGTGGGGGCTCGGCTGGTTGATCGAGTCGGCGCCGAAGATCATCGCCACCAGTAAAGATGCGGCGGGCTTTGGCACCGACGCATTGCAAGACCGACTGCGGCGGGTAGCCCAGCAACGCAACCAAACAGGAAAGAAGAAACCGCAGTGAAGATTGACGTCAAGATCCTCGACCCGCGCATGGCGGACCAGTTGCCCACCTACGCCACGCCCGGCAGCGCAGGGCTGGACCTGCGGGCTTGTCTGGATGTACCGCTCACCCTGCAGCCCAACGCGTGGCAACTGGTGCCCACGGGCATCTCGATGTACCTCAAGGACCCCGGCTACGCGGCGCTTATCCTTCCGCGCTCCGGCCTGGGCCACAAGCACGGCATCGTGCTGGGCAACTTGGTGGGCCTGATCGACAGCGACTACCAGGGGCAGCTCATGGTGAGTGCGTGGAACCGCAGCAGCACTGCGTTCACCCTGGAGCCGATGGAGCGCCTTGCGCAACTGGTCATCGTGCCGGTGGTGCAGGCGCAGTTCAATGTGGTGACGGAGTTCGCAGCAACGGAGCGCGGCGAGGGGGGCTACGGCTCCACGGGCAAGTCCTGAAAGCGATGCAGGACAGGTGAAGATGTAAGACGGCGCTTACTTTTCTAAGGGTCTGTTACGCACAGGAGCGTGGTCTCTGCGTCTACGCTGGGTAGGCTTGGGGCGTTGTTCCAATGATGGTGTGTTGCAAGGCGTGATGCCTGCGTACCGTGCTTGATACCTTGCTTGCCCTGAATCTGACCTTAGGAGATGAATATGTTGCAAATGACCCGTTCCTTCGCTGTTGCCGGTGCCGTCGTGCTGGCTGCTTCCCTCACAGCCTGTGGCCACAACCAATCCGCTCCTGCGCCCCAATACTCCGGCGGGTACTCTGGCGGCTACCAGACCGCGCCGTCCTACCCCAACAACCCGCAAGGCACCGAGTACGGCCGTGTCTCCAACATCGAAGTCCTGCAGAGCCGCGGTCAAGGCCAGACGTCCGGCGCTGGCGCCGTGATCGGTGCGGTGGTGGGTGGCGTGCTGGGTAACCAGATCGGCAAGGGCTCCGGTCGCGCTGCCGCGACGGGTGTGGGCATCATCGGTGGTGCCGTAGCCGGCAACGCCATCGAAGGCCGCAACTACAACAACCAGGAAGCCCAGGGCTACCGCCTGTCAGTCCAACTGGATCAGGGCGGCTACCGTGTGTACGACGTCGCGAACCCCGGCGACCTGCGCATCGGCGACCGCGTTCGCCTGTACAACGGCCAGATCTCGCGCGTCTGACCTGTGCACGCCTGCGGGTGTCGGGTGCTTGAAGGGGCCTCACCTTCCAGCACCTGACAGCCATCAATGCAGCATCGAGCCGCCCGGCGCCTGCGGCTGCACGCGGAAGAAGCCGGTGCCTGCCGTGCCCCGCCCAATTTCCTCTTCGCTCGCCTCCCGCACGGCCTGAACCGTGAGCTGCAGGCGCAGCGCAATCCCTGCCAGCGGATGGTTGCCGTCCAGCACGACGTGCTCCGGGTAGATTTCCGCCACGGTGTACAGCGCGTTGCGCGGCGCGTCGGGGTTGCAACCGTCGGGCAGGGCGGTGCCTTCAAAGGTCATGCCTTCCTCGATCTCTGCCGGGAAGAGTGATCGCGGCTCCAGGAAGAGCACCTGGTCATCGAAGTCGCCAAAGGCGTCCTCGGGCTCCAGGTGCAGTTGCAGGGTAGCGCCGGGGCCGTGGCCTTGTAGTGCTTCTTCGATACGGGGCAGAAGGTCGTCTCCGCCCACCAAGAATTCCACCGGTTCGTCCAGAACGTCAAGTTCTTCGCCCAGGGTGTCTTTCAGTGTCCAGGTCAGCGCGACCACGCATTGTTGGGTAATTTCCATAGGAGAATTGTCGCAGTTTGATCAAAGGCCCTGTCGCTCGGGGCGGACCGCTTCCATGGATATCCAGCAACCCCTTTCCCTGCTCGGCGGTCTGACCCCTGCGCAGTTCATGCGCCGCCACTGGCAAAAAAAGCCGTTGCTGGTGCGCCAGGCCATTCCCCAGTTTCAGGCGCCCGTGCTGCGGGCCGACCTTTTCTCGCTGGCTGCGCAGGAGGGGGTGGAGTCGCGCCTGGTGCAGTTGGTCAAAGGCGCCTGGAAGCTGCGCCACGGGCCCTTCAGCCGCAGGGCCTTGCCTGCGCTGCAGCAGCCCGACTGGACCCTGCTGGTGCAGGGCGTGGATTTGCACAACGATGCCGTGCATGCGCTGATGCAGCAGTTCCGCTTCGTGCCCGAGGCGCGGCTCGACGACCTCATGATCAGCTATGCCTCGCACGGCGGCGGCGTGGGTCCGCATTTCGACAGCTACGACGTGTTCTTGCTGCAGGCCCACGGCAAACGCCGCTGGCGCATCGGGCGCCAGAAGGATCTGAGCCTGCGCGACGACATTCCCCTCAAGGTGCTGGCCCAGTTCGAGCCCGAGGAAGAGTTCGTGCTGGAGCCGGGTGACATGCTGTATTTGCCTCCCCGCTACGCGCACGACGGCATTGCCGAAGGGGAGTGCATGACCTATTCCATCGGCTTCCGCGCGCCTGCGCGTGCCGAGCTTGCCCAGGAGCTGCTGGTGCGCCTGGCCGAGGATGCAGGCGACGGGGAGGGCCCGCCATCGCTGTACCGCGATGCCGGGCAAGAGGCGGTCTCACAGCCTGCGGCCATCCCGGCAGGCCTGACCGACTTTGCCCGCGAGGCGCTGGCCAAGGCCTTGGCGGAGCCGCTGGTGCTGGAGCGCGCGCTGGGCGAATACCTGACCGAGCCCAAGGCGAGCGTGTGGTTCGAACCCGGCGACACGCGCGTGATGCTGGAAGGCGTGCGCCTGGACCGCAAGAGCCGCATGATGTACGACGCGCACCATGTGTTCATCAATGGCGAGAGCTACCGCGCCGCAGGCCGCGATGCCACCCTGATGCGCCGCCTGGCCGACCAGCGCCAGTTGACGGCGCGCGAGCTGGCCAAGGCCAGCGACGACGCGCTCGAGCTGCTGTCGTCCTGGTGCGATGACGGATGGGCGCATGCCTGGACGGAGCACCCTGGCTGACGGATCGGTCGATCGAGCCATTCACCGGAGACCCTGCATGAGCGATACGCCTTCATCCCCTTCGCCCCACCCCGTGCCGCCCAGCCTGCCCGCAGGCCGGTTCAGCAGCCGCGAGGACTTTCGGCAAATGGTGCGGGACGCGTTCGCCACGGCCGTGCGCGATGGCTGGCAGGAAATCGTCATCAGCGATGCGAACTTTCACGACTGGCCGCTGGGTGAGCGCAGCGTGGCCGACCTGCTGCAGGAATGGGCCCATGGCAGCCGGCGGTTCACCATGCTCGCGGGCAATTTTGACGACGTGGTGCGCCGCCACGCACGGTTTGTCCGTTGGCGCAGTACCTGGGACCACATCATCACCTGCCGGCGCAGCGCCTCGGCGGACCCGCTGGACATCCCCAGCGTGCTGTGGTCGCCGCAGTGGGTGATGCACCGGCTCGATCCTGAACGCTGCGTGGGGGTGACCGGCCCGGAGCCGGAACGCCGCGTGCTGCTGCGCGAGACGCTCAACGAGTGGCTGCGCAGCAAAAGCACGCCCGGTTTCCCCGCTTCCACGCTGGGTTTGTGAGTGCCGTGACCAGGGGTCACGGATGTCAATGGCTTGTAAAGCTTTCGTCAGTGTTAGTCAGTATTGACTAAATACCAATATAATCGGCGGCTGCGCCAAAAAGGTGCAAGCCAAGTGCATTGTGCCAACGCGTACAGCGGCTTCCAAGAGCCTGACGCCGTGGCTTTTCAAGATACTTTGTCCAACTAGGAAAATCCAATGAAGAACTCCCTCGTTCTGGCCGCCCTGATCGCTGCTGCAGCCCTCGCCGCTTGCGGCAAGAAGGAAGAACCCGCTCCTGCTCCAGCACCAGCTCCTGTGGAAGCTCCTGCTCCAGCACCAATGGCTCCTGCTTCCGAAGCCGCTCCAGCCGCTTCCGAGGCTGCATCCGCTGCTTCCGACGCAGCTGCTGACGCTTCCAAGGCTGCTGCTGACGCTGCCGCCGCTGCTGCAACTGCCGCTTCCGCAGCCAAGTAATTCGCTGCAGGTGCTGGCTGGTTGAAGAACCGGCCATCGCTGCAAGGCCCCGTACCGCAAGGTCGGGGCTTTTTTGTTTTTGGGGCTCGGCCTGCTTTCATCCGGAGTGGGTCCGTCGTTGATCTGCCCAGCGCAGGCGCTTGCACCTGCCGTGGCCACGAAGCCTTGGTGAAGGACTGTGGCGGCCGTTGGAAGACACGACCGCGTCCGCAGCTCCTGCGCGGGTTTCAGGTCACGCCGCCGCAGCGCGGGTCGCGATGACATCGAGCCAGGGCGTGCCGGCCGTGGGGCATGCCACCTGGATGGCTTCCGTGGGCCAGTCGAGGGCGGGAGCCAATGCCTCGCGGGCGATGGCGGGTGCGTTGTTCGTGGAGCTCAGGTGGGCGGCAACGATGGTCTGCAGGCCGGTATGTCGCACTGCCCGCAGGATGTCGGCCGTGACGCCATTGGCCAGGTGGCCATACGGGCCGCCCACCCGGCGCTTGAGAAACAGCGGGTAGCGGGACGCCTGCAGCATGGCGGGGTCGTGGTTGGCTTCGATCATCAGCGCATGGCAGCCCTGCAGCTGCTGCAGCACGTGGTCGCTGGCATGGCCCAGGTCGGTCAGCACGCCCAGGTGGGCTGCCCCATCGGAGCAGCGCAGCTGCAATGGTTCCCGGGCATCGTGGGGCACCGTGAAGGGCCGCGCCTCGAAGGTGCCCAGGTCGATGGGCGCCATGTCGTGCGCAATGCGCAGCATGTCGCCGAAGTCCGGCGCACCCAGCGCCGCGTGGGTCCCCTGGCTCATCCACACCGGGATGCGGTAGCGCATGGCCACGGCTTGCGCGCAGCCGATGTGGTCGGAGTGTTCGTGGGTGATGAAGACAGCGTCGAGGTCTTCGATCTGCAGCTGTGCCTGTGCCAGGCGACCCTGTAACTGGCGAATGCCGAAGCCGCAGTCGATCAGGAGGCGGCGCACCTGGGTGTCGCTGCGGCCTTCGACCACGGTGGCATTGCCGGTGCTGCCACTCCCCAGGTTCTTGAAGCGCAGCATGGGGAGTGTTTTAAGTGTGGTGCCCGGACGAGATGGTTATCCCGGTCAGGCGCCCGTGGAGCGGTGCGGGCCACGGGGACCCGCCCAGACTCCACGGCGATGCGGCTGGTGGTTACTTGAGGTCGTCCGCGATCACGCGCACGATGCGCTCGGCGTTGGCCGACGATTCGGGTACGCCGGCTTCGTTGAGCACCGACACCGTGCTGGACTCGCCCTGGCTGCGCACGACGATGCGGAACTTGAGCGGTGGCGTGGCCGACGACGAGCCGCTGAACAGCTTGCCGAAGAACCCGGGTTCCTTCTTGTCGGCGTTGGGGGCGACATAGCGCACGAAGTACGTGCCTTCGTTGCGGTTGCGGTCTTCCACGGTGAAGCCGGTGCGGTCCAGCGCCAGGCCCACGCGGCGCCATGCGCGGTCGAAGCCTTCGTCCAGCTGGACCACGGGCTTGTTGTCCACCGTGGCCATGCGGGCAGACTGCGCGCGCGGTGCGGGTGCGGCCACCACGGCCTTGGATTGCTCCTGGCTCACGCCGAGCTTGACCATCAGGCGGCGCAGGAATTCGGTTTCCAGCTCCGGGTCGGAGGGGCGGGGCTGCCACACCGTGTTGTCCTTGGTGGCAGTGCCATAGACCTCGATCATGCCGCGGTGGGTGATGTAGATCTCGGTGCCGCCGTTGGCATTGCGCTCCAGGCGGGTGCGGAACTTGTCGCGCTCGCCGGTGGAATACAGCGAGTCGAGCAGCTTGCCCAGGGTCGAGCGGATGAAGTCCTGCGGCAGCTTGGCGCGGTTTTCAGCCCAGTCGGTTTCCATGATGCCCACGTTGGCGTCGGCCTGCTCCAGGTTGAAGCCGCTTTCCTGCCAGAAGTCGCGCACCGGTTCCCAGAGCTTGTCGGCCGGGCGGTTGACCACCAGCCAGCGTTGGTTGCCATCGCGCTCGATGCGCACGTCGCCCAGTTGCAGGGCCGCGGCGTTGGCTGTGCCGGAAGGCTGCGCCGCCTGGCCTGCCTGCATGGCAGCGGCAGAGACGGCGCCGCCGGGCACGGCGTAGCGCGAGTCGCGCGACAGCTGGGTCAGGTCGGGCGGGACTTCGAGGGTCGAGCCCTTGGTGGCGCTCTTGTAGTCGATCTTGTCGCCTTCGAGGGCGGCGCAGGCGGACAGGGCCATGGCAACGGCCAGCAGGCTCAGGCGGGTGGTAGCAGCATTCACGCGGAAATCCTTGAAGTGTCAGGTGCGGGCGCGGCCCGGATTAGATCAGGCCGCTCGTGCGCAGCGCAGATTCGACGATGGCTTCGTTGCCGCTGGACAAGGGTGTCATGGGCAGGCGCATGGTGCCACCGCACAGGCCCATGCGGGCCATGGCCCACTTGACCGGAATGGGGTTGGCTTCGACGAACAGATTCTTGTGCACGGGCATCAGCTGGAACTGGATCTGCAGCGCGCGCTTGGCATCACCTGCCAGCGCGGCCACGCACAGTTCGTGCATCAGGCGCGGTGCCACGTTGGCCGTCACGCTGATGTTGCCGTGGCCGCCGCACAGCATCAGGGCCACGGCGGTCGGGTCGTCGCCCGAGTACACCGCAAAGCCTTCGGGCACATCGCGGATGAGCCACTGGGCGCGCTCGATGTTGCCGGTGGCTTCCTTGATGCCGATGATGCCGGGCACTTCCGCCAGGCGCAGCACGGTGTCGTGCTGCATATCGGCCACGGAGCGGCCGGGTACGTTGTACAGCACCACGGGCAGGTCGCCCGTGGCTTCGGCAATCGCCTTGAAGTGCTGGAACTGGCCCTCTTGCGTCGGCTTGTTGTAGTAGGGCACGACCTGCAGCTGGCTGTCGGCACCCACGCCGCGCGCGAACTTGGCCAGCTCGATCGCTTCGGCGGTGGAGTTGGCGCCGCAGCCGGCCATGATGGGCACGCGCTTGGCAGACTGCTCCACGGCGACGCGGATGATCTCGCAATGCTCCTGCACGTTGACCGTGGGCGACTCGCCCGTGGTGCCCACCACGCCGATGCAGTCGGTGCCTTCGGCGATGTGCCAGTCGATCAGTTTGCGCAGGGTGGGGTAGTCCACGCTGCCGTCCTCGTGCATGGGGGTGACGAGGGCGACGATGCTGCCGGTAAGGGGGGCGCTGGGGAGGGTCATGTCCGCGTTGTAAAACGGTAAAAGAGCATTCTAACTAGGCGGCGAGACCAAAGGGTGCCGGGGCGGACTCCCCGCGTGCGGGAGTTCCCGCACTGCGGTGATGCGCTGCACGAAACGGTCGGGATTTTGCAGTAAGCCATCCTCGTACGCCACGGTGCGCAGCGGCGCGCAGGCCGCGAGCAATTCGCCCGGCTGCAGCAGGAATTCAGGCCGGGCAGGGCGCCCCACGGTTTCGTTGCCCTGCGCAAAGGTTTCGTAGATCAGCACGCCGCCCGGCGCCACGCTCTGCACGATGACGGGCAGCAGCGGCCGCCACAGATAGTGGGTGACCACCACGGCGCCGAACTGGCGCCCCGCCAAGGGCCACGGCCCTGCTTCGATGTCCGCCAGCAGCAACTCGCCGAGCCCCTCGCAGGCTGCCAAGGCCTCAACCGAGCGGTCCACGCCCACCACCGCGTGGCCCAGGCCGCGCAGCCAGCGCAGGTGGCGGCCCGCACCGCAGGCCACATCCAGGGCGGTGCTGCCAGGGGCGATCAGGTGGCTCCAGCGGCGCACCCATTCGGACGCCAATTCTTGACCGTGCATATGCTATGAAAATAATAGCTGCTAGCGCTAGTCAGAAGCGCGGTAGCAGCCAAAAAGACTTGAATCCCCGGGGCAGGCCCGGCCTGCGCAGCTCAGAAGCAGGCCCACATCTGGTCGGCCAGCATCACCATGAAGTCCGGCGCCGTGTACAGACCGAACACCGCCAGGCAGGCCAGCACCGCCACCGCACCGGCCAGCCAGCGCAGCGCACGCGCAGGCTTGGCCGGTGCGTCGGCGGACGCGGGTGTGGGGGCGGCGGCTTGTGGTGTCATGGTCAGGCGGGTTGGGGCGTGCTGCGCGCGATGGGGCTTTCCTTGACCGGCAGGTTCACCAGGCCGGCAAACACCCCGAGCCCGATGGCGATATACCAGACGATATCGTAGCTGCCCGTCGCGTCATAGAGGTAGCCGCCCAGCCACACGCCCAGAAAGCTGCCGATCTGGTGGCTGAAGAACACGAAGCCGCCCAGCATCGACAGATGCTGCACGCCGAAGATCTGGGCGATGGTGGCGTTGGTGGGTGGAATGGTCGACAGCCACAGCGTGCCCATCACGGCGGAGAACACATACACCGACATCGGCGACAGCGGCACGATCAGGAACACTGTGATCACCGCGGCACGGGCGAAGTAGATGAAGGCCAGGATGTAGCGCTTGGGCATGCGCTGGCCCAGGGTGCCAGCCACGTAGGTGCCCAGCACGTTGAACAGGCCGATCAGCGCCAGCGCGTAGCTGGCCACCTGCGGCGACAGGCCATGGTCCTTGAGGTAGCTGGGCATGTGCACCCCGATGAACACCACCTGGAAGCCGCACACGAAATACCCGGCCATCAGCAGGTTGAAGCTGGGGTAGCGGAACGCCTCGCCCAGCGCCTGCACGATGGTCTGCTCGCGCTTGACCGGTGCGCTTCCCTTGAAGCCCGGCTCGCGCAGGCCGAAGGCCAGCGGCACGATGAGCAGCACCGCCATCGACAGCACCAGCAGCGCCTGCTGCCAGCCCAGCCCCGCAATCAGCCAGCCCTCCACCGGCACCATGAGGAACTGTCCGAACGATCCCGCCGCGGCTGCCACGCCCATGGCCCAGGACCGGCGCTCCGGCGCAATCTGCCGCCCCAGCACGCCGTAGATCACGGCGTAGGTGGTGCCGGCCTGCGCGGCGCCGATGAGCACCCCAGCGGTCAGCGCAAACAGCGTGGGCGTGGGCGACAGGGCCATGCCCGCCAGGCCCAGGCCGTACAGCACTGCACCGCCCATCAGCACCCGGAACGCCCCGAACCGGTCGGCCGCCATGCCCGCAAAGATGCCGATCACGCCCCAGGACAGGTTCTGGATCGCGATGGCCAGCGCGAACGACTGGCGCGTCCAGCCCATCTCCTGGGTGATGGGCAGCAGCCAGAGCCCGAACCCATGGCGGATACCCATGGACAGCGTCACGATGGCCGCGCCGCAGGCGAGCACCTGGAGCATGGACAGTTTGGGAGTATTCATATGCATGCGCAGGAATGTAGCCAGATTGGGCGAAACGCGCTGATACACCGGTAACCAATACAGTTGGCAGCGGGGTTGCGGCCCCGCCTTCAGCACGACAGTACCCTCGTGTGTTGCAACTGGCCCCAACGGCCTCACTGTTCATCCAACGCAGCCCCGTTCTCGCGGCCCGGCACCGCGTGGACCGTCACCACCGTCTTTGACAGTGCTACCGTCACTGGTTTTTCATCCAGCTATTGGCCCGCTGCCGCACTACAATCCGCCGCTATGTCTGCCAAACCGTCTTCCGTGTCCACCAGTAGTGAATATTCCGAAGGGTCCATCCGTGTGCTCAAGGGCCTGGAGCCCGTCAAGCAGCGCCCGGGCATGTACACCCGCACCGACAACCCGCTGCACATCATCCAGGAAGTGCTGGACAACGCCGCCGACGAGGCCCTGGCCGGCCACGGCAAGAAGATCCGCGTCACGCTGCACGCCGACGGCTCGGTGAGCGTCGAAGACGACGGCCGCGGCATCCCCTTCGGCATGCACCCCGAAGAAAAAGCGCCGGTGATCGAGCTGGTGTTCACCCGCCTGCACGCGGGCGGCAAGTTCGACAAGGGCAAGGGCGGCGCGTACAGCTTCTCGGGCGGCCTGCACGGTGTGGGCGTGTCGGTCACCAACGCGCTGGCCACCCGGCTCGAAGCCACCAGCTACCGCGAAGGCAAGATGGCGCGTCTGGTGTTTTCTGCCGGCGACGTGATCGAGCCCCTGGTGGCGCGCGCCCTGGAAGTCGGCGAGCGCAAGCAGGGCACCTCGGTGCGCGTGTGGCCCGATGCCAAGTATTTCGAGTCGAGCGCGCTGCCCATGGGCGAGCTCACCCACCTGCTGCGCAGCAAGGCCGTGCTGATGCCGGGCGTGACGGTGCAGCTCGTCAACGAGAAGACGCGCGACACGCAAACCTGGCAGTACAAAGGCGGCCTGCGCGACTACCTGATGCAGACGCTGCACGGCGAGCCGGTGATCCCGCTGTTCGAGGGCGAGGGCTTTGCCGACCGCCACAACGAGAGCTTTGCCGAGGGCGAGGGCGCGTCGTGGTGCGTGGCCTTCACCGAAGACGGCCAGCCCATGCGCGAGAGCTACGTCAACCTGATCCCCACCAGCGCCGGCGGCACGCACGAAAGCGGCCTGCGCGACGGTTTGTTCAACGCCGTCAAGAGCTTCATCGAACTGCACAGCCTGCTGCCCAAGGGCGTGAAGCTGCTGCCCGAAGACGTGTTCGCCCGCGCGAGCTACGTGCTCAGTGCCAAGGTGCTGGACCCGCAGTTCCAGGGCCAGATCAAGGAGCGGCTCAACTCGCGCGATGCGGTGCGCCTGGTGTCGGGCTTCGTGCGGCCGGCGCTCGAGCTGTGGCTCAACCAGCACGTCGACTACGGCAAGAAGCTGGCCGAGCTGGCCATCAAGGCCGCGCAGACCCGCCAGAAGGCCGGCCAGAAGGTCGAAAAGCGCAAGGGCTCCGGCGTGGCCGTGCTGCCCGGCAAGCTCACCGACTGCGAAAGCCGCGACATCGCCCACAACGAAGTGTTCCTGGTCGAGGGTGACTCGGCCGGCGGCAGCGCCAAGATGGGCCGCGACAAGGAAAGCCAGGCCATCCTGCCGCTGCGCGGCAAGGTGCTCAACACCTGGGAGGTGGAGCGCGACCGCCTGTTCGCCAACAACGAAATCCACGACATCTCGGTGGCCATCGGCGTGGACCCTCATGGGCCGAACGACACGCCCGACCTCTCGGGCCTGCGCTACGGCAAGGTCTGCATCTTGAGTGACGCCGACGTGGACGGCTCGCACATCCAGGTGCTGCTGCTCACGCTGTTCTTTCGCCACTTCCCCAAGCTCATCGAGGCCGGCCACATCTATGTGGCGCGCCCGCCGCTGTTCCGTGTGGACGTGCCCGCGCGCGGCAAGAAGCCCGCGGCCAAGATGTATGCGCTGGACGAGGGCGAGCTCACCGCCATCCTCGACAAATGCGCCAAGGACGGCGTGGCGCGCGAGAAGTGCCAGGTCAGCCGCTTCAAGGGCCTGGGCGAGATGAACGCCGAGCACCTGTGGGAAACCACGCTCAACCCCGACACCCGCCGCCTGATGCCGGTGCAGCTGGGCGACATGGACTTCGCCGCGACCGAGGCACTGATCACCAAGCTCATGGGCAAGGGTGAAGCCGCCTCGCGCCGCGAGCTGATGGAGCTGCATGGCGATGCGGTCGACATCGACATCTGACCGCCTGCGCCTGGCGTGCGCGGGCCTGCTGCTGTGCCTGGCGCACGGCGCGGCCCACGCCGACCTGTGGGCCTTTGTCGACGCGCGTGGCGTGACGCACTTTGCGCCGGAGCAGGTGGACGCCAACTACCACCTGTTCTTCAAGGGCAACGAGTTCGACTCCACGCGCGATGTGCCCGCAGGTGCGCCGCCCATGCCGAATGCGCTGCCGCCGGCAGGCGCGCGGCTGCTGGCTTTTTTCGACATCGCGCCGGACTACAAGCGGGTGAAGCACCATCTGCGCGCGGCAGCGGCCCGGCATGACATCGACTATGAACTGCTCCAGGCCCTGATCGCCACCGAGTCCGGGTTCGACGCGGGCGCCGTGTCGCCCAAGGGTGCGGTGGGGCTCATGCAGGTGATGCCGGCCACCGCCACGCGCTTCGGGGTCAGTGCCGACGCCAAGCGCTCGGTCGAGAAGAAACTGGCCGA
The DNA here is from genome assembly GCF_001424425.1 of Acidovorax sp. Leaf191. GTDB lineage: Bacteria > Pseudomonadota > Gammaproteobacteria > Burkholderiales > Burkholderiaceae_C > Acidovorax. The sequence goes on along the minus strand of NZ_LMPT01000003.1, from coordinate 130,516 downwards.
CCCGGCCGTGAACGTGCCCGCGGGCACGCGCTACCTGCGCCACCTGATCGACATGTTTCCCGAGCGGCTGGACCTGGCACTGGCGGCCTACAACGCGGGCGAAGGCGCGGTGCAGCGCGCCGGCAACCAGGTGCCGGCGTACAAGGAAACGCAAAACTATGTGCGCACCGTGATGGGCCTGTACCACCAGCTCAAGCCGCCGGCGCCGGTGCTGGCCCAGCGCGCCGCGCCGGGCCGCGTGCGCATGGAACTGTCGGGCGGCGCCGTGAACCGGGGCAACCTGCCGCCCACGCGGGTGGCGCAGACGCCCCCACCGATTGAATCTGACTCCAACAAGAACGAATGAGCGACCAACCCACTCTCGATTTTCCGGCCTCCGACGACGGCGGCGATTCCCAGGGCCTGGCCGGCTACGCCCAGCGTGCGTACCTGGAGTACGCACTCTCGGTCGTCAAGGGCCGCGCTCTGCCCGACGTCTGCGACGGGCTCAAGCCCGTGCAGCGGCGCATCTTGTTCTCGATGGACCGCATGGGCCTGGGCTACAGCGGCCCCACGCGCACCACGGCGGCCAAGCCGGTCAAGAGCGCTCGCGTGGTCGGCGATGTGCTGGGCAAGTACCACCCGCACGGTGACCAGTCGGCCTACGACGCACTCGTGCGCATGGCGCAGGATTTCGCCCAGCGCTACCCGCTGATCGACGGCCAGGGCAACTTCGGCAGCCGCGACGGCGATGGCGCTGCGGCCATGCGCTACACCGAGGCGCGCCTGTCGCGCATCACCAGCCTGCTGCTCGACGAGATCGACGAAGGCACGGTCGACTTCATGCCCAACTACGACGGCAGCGTGCAGGAGCCGCGCCAGCTGCCTGCACGCCTGCCGTTCGCGCTGCTCAATGGCGCCAGCGGCATCGCCGTAGGCCTGGCCACCGAAATCCCCAGCCACAACCTGCGTGAGATCGCCGATGCGTGCATCGCGCTCATCAAGGCCCCGGCGCTGAGCCAGGAAGACCTGCTGGCGCTCGTGCCCGGCCCGGACTACCCGGGCGGCGGCCAGATCATCAGCGCGGCGTCCGACATTGCCGACGCCTACCGCACCGGCCGCGGCAGCCTCAAGGTGCGCGCGCGCTGGAAGATCGAGGACCTGGCGCGCGGCCAGTGGCAACTGGTGGTCAACGAACTGCCCCCGGGCGTGAGCACGCAGAAGGTGCTCGAAGAGATCGAAGAGATCACCAACCCCAAGGTCAAGACCGGCAAGAAGGCGCTGTCGCAGGACCAGACGCAGCTCAAGGCCAGCATGCTGGCCGTGCTGGACGTCGTGCGCGACGAGTCCAGCAAGGACGCGCCCGTGCGCCTCGTGTTCGAGCCCAAGACCGGCAAGACGCCGCAGCAGGAACTCATCACCGCGCTGCTGGCGCACACCAGCCTTGAGTCGTCGGCCCCCATCAACCTCACGATGGTGGGGCTCGATGGCAAGCCCACGCAGAAATCCCTGCGGCAGATGCTGGAAGAGTGGATTGCCTTCCGCCAAGCCACCATCACCCGCCGCACGCAGCACCGTTTGGGCAAGGTGCTGGAGCGCATCCACATCCTCGAAGGGCGGCAGATCGTTCTGCTCAACATCGACGAGGTGATCGCCATCATCCGCCAAGCGGAAGACCCGAAGGCCGCGCTGATCGCGCGCTTCAACCTCAGCGACCGGCAGGCCGAAGACATCCTTGAAATCCGCCTGCGCCAGCTGGCCCGGCTCGAAGCCATCAAGATCGAGCAGGAGCTCAAGGAGCTGCGCGAAAGCCAGGGCAAGCTCGAAGACATCCTGAACAACCCCAGCTCGCTGCGCCGCCTGATGGTCAAGGAGATCGAGGCCGATGCCAAGACCTTTGCCGACGCGCGCCGCACGCTGATCCAGGCCGAGAAGAAGGCCGTGGCAGAGGTCAAGGTGGTGGACGAGCCGGTGACGGTGATCGTCTCGCAAAAGGGCTGGGTGCGCGCCCGCACCGGCCATGGCCACGAGTCCGCCAGCTTTGCCTTCAAGGCCGGCGACGGCCTGTACAACACCTTCGAATGCCGCACGGTCGACACGCTGCTGGCCTTCGGCAGCAACGGGCGCGTGTATTCCGTGCCGGTGTCGGCGCTGCCCGGCGCGCGGGGCGACGGCCAGCCGGTGACCACGCTGATCGAGCTGGAGTCGGGCACGCAGCTGCTGTACTACTTTGCCGGACCGGCGCAGGCCTCGCTGCTGCTGGCCGGCTCGGGCGGCTACGGCTTTCTGGCGTCGGTGGAGAACATGGTCTCGCGCCAGAAGGGCGGCAAGTCGTTCATCACCCTGGGCGAGGGCGAGACGCTGTGCCAGCCCTCGCACGCCGCGGGGACGTCCAGCACCAGCGTACCCGCCCTGGCGCCGGCGACGCACGTGGCCTGCGCCTCGGCGGGCGGGCGCATCCTTACGTTCGAGATCGCCGAACTGAAAACCATGGCCAACGGCGGCCGGGGCCTGATGCTGATCGACCTGGAAGACAAGGACACCCTGGCGGGCGCCGCGGCGTACACGCGCAGCATCCGCATCGACGGCATCGGCCGCGGCGGCAAGCAGCGCGACGAGACGCTGGAGATCCGGTCCCTGAACAACGCCCGCGCTGCGCGGGGGCGCAAGGGCAAGGCGGCGGACCTGGGCTTCAAGCCCTCGGCCGTCACGCGCGTGGAATGACACCACCCGCGGAGCGTGCGCCCCACGCCACCGGCGCTCCAATCAAGCCACCCTGAAGCCACCCTGCCGGGTGGCTTTTTTGTTGCGTCGCAGCACATCACGGGTTGCTACGGATTGGAAGAAAAGGCCGAACAGGCGCACCATATGTAAAAAAATGTCTTAGCAGGTGCGGGCTGGCGGTGCAAACAATCTCCCGGATCAAAGGCTGACATTGGCAGATTTGCCTGAAGTAACCCACAACTTGAGGAGACATGATGTTCCAACGCATCCGAATTGCCCAGAAGCTGTGGCTCGCCGTCCTCTTCATCGTGGTCATGCTGGCCGGTGTGGTGGGCTTTTCCGCCTATCGGTCGGCCAAGGTACAGGCCGAAGCCGACGAGGTGTCCCGCGAGATGCAGGCCCGTGTCGGGGCCGCCATCCGCTGGGCTGGGCTCACCGAAACCAATGCGGCACGCACCCAGGCGCTCATCGTCAGCAGCGATCCGGCGGTCGAGGCCGAATTCAAGGACGCGATCACCGCCACGTCGGCCCAGATCACCGAAGTGCAGAAGTCGCTCGAGGCCATGACACTGTCGGATGCAGACAAGGCGCAGATGGCGAAGATCGCCGATGCACGCAAGACCATGATCGACTTGCGCGGCAAGGCGCGCCAGCTCAAGGCCGACGGCAAGGCCGAGGACGCGGTCACGCTGGTCAAGCAAAGCTACAACCCGGCCGTGACGACCTACCTGACGGCGCTGCGCGACTTTGTGGACCTGCAGCAAAAGACCGCTCAAACGCGCCTGGCCGACATGGCCGAGTCGCGCATGCTCACCGTCAAGATCGCGGCCGTCGCAGTGGCGGCCCTGCTGGCGGCCATCGTCGCCGGTGCGTACTACCTGATTGGCAGCATCCAGCGTCCGCTGGCGCAGGCCAACGACCTGGCGGCCAAGATCGCAGCGGGCGACCTGAGCGAGCAGGCAGCGGTCACGCGCGGTGACGAGTTCGGGGACCTGCTGCGTTCGCAGTATGCGATGAGCGATTCGCTCGGACGCATGGTGCACCAGGTGCGCCAGAGCACGGACAGCATTGCCATCGCCAGCGCAGAAATCGCCACCGGCAACCATGACCTGTCGGCGCGCACCGAACAGACATCGAGCAACCTGCAGGAAACCGCGGCAGCGATGGAGGAGTTCACCAGCACCATCGCGCAGAGCGCGGCCAGTGCCCGCCAAGCCAGTACCCTGGCCGCCAGCGCCACGGGCGTGGCCGAGCGCGGCGGCTCGGTGGTGACGCAGGTGGTGTCCACCATGGAGGACATCAACCAGAGCAGCCGGAAGATTTCGGACATCATCGGCACCATCGACGGCATCGCTTTTCAGACCAACATCCTGGCGCTCAACGCCGCGGTGGAGGCCGCGCGTGCCGGCGAGCAGGGCCGCGGCTTTGCGGTGGTGGCCAGCGAGGTGCGCAGCCTCGCGCAGCGCAGCGCCGAAGCCGCCAAGGAGATCAAGGTGCTGATCAGCGCCTCGGTGGAGAAGGTGGAGACAGGCACCCGCCTGGTGGCCGACGCAGGCAGCACCATGACCGACATCGTTCGCTCGGTGCAAAGCGTGACCGACATGATCGGCGAGATCACCTCGGCGTCTTCCGAGCAGAGCGCAGGCATCACGCAGGTGAACCAGGCCGTGGGCAATCTCGACCAGATGACCCAGCAGAATGCGGCACTGGTGGAGGAAAGCGCGGCAGCGGCCCAGAGCCTGCGTGAGCAGGCGGAACACCTGGCGCAGGTGGTCTCGGTATTCAAGGTCAATGGAGCGGCTTACGGCGGTGCGGTGGAGCCGATGCGGGCAGCGCATACGCCGGCTGCTAAGCCAGTCGCAAGGCCTGCCGCATCCCAACCGATGGCGGTGGGCAAGACCGCCGCGCCGCGCATCACGCAGGGTGCGCAGGCCACCGGCAAGCCCGCTGCCAAGGCGCCTGCAAAGACGCCTGCAAAGACGGCGCCGGCCCGCTCACCCGCCCTGGCCCAGGGCGCCGAGGAGGACTGGGAGTCCTTCTGATGGCGGGGTTCCACGGCTCCCGGGGCTCTTGAACTCCGAGGCCTGGGCAGTCATCAGACCAATTCAGCGATCAGCTCGATCTCGACGCAGGCACCCATCGGGATCTGCGCCACGCCGAACGCGCTGCGTGCGTGCACGCCCTTGTCGCCAAACACCTGGCCCAGCAGTTCGCTGGCGCCATTGGTCACCAGGTGCTGCTCGGTGAAGTCGCCGGTGGAGTTCACCAGGCTCATGAGCTTGACGATGCGCTTGACCCGGTTCAGGTCGCCGCCGCAGGCGGCCTGCAGCGTGCCCATGAGGTCGATGGCCACCGCGCGTGCGGCCGTTTTGCCTTCTTCGGTGCCGATGTCGCGGCCGAACTGCGCAGCCCAGGGCTTGCCGTCCTTGCGGGCGATGTGGCCCGACAGGAACACCAGATTGCCGGTCTGCACGAACGGCACGTAGGCTGCGGCGGGCACCGACACCGGTGGCAGGGTGATGTTGAGTTCTGTCAGCTTGTCGTAAACGCTCATGGTGGTTCCTTGATGATCAAAGGGGTGGATGTCGGGGCGTGCGTGCGAGCGCAGGTGCATGCGCTTGCGTGGCGTTGCGGCCGGCAGACAGCGCCCGGGTGGCCGCGAGTGTTACACAGCCCGCTGTGCTTGCCACCGGCGCGGCGCGCTGCCTGCGCATTAGCATCAGCCCATGCCCCACATAAGCGCTTCTAATGCCGTTCCGGCCCGGCCGTCACCTCGGGCCGGCGGCATGGCGCAAGACGGTGGCGTGGGGGCACAGCTGGCCGCAAGGCCCACCGCACAGGCTGCACGCCCACCCCGGCCCTGGCTGTTGCCCGCCCTGATGCTGGGCGCCGTGGCGGGCGCTGCGCTGCAACTGCAGCAACCTGCGCTGTGGCGCGCCACCGCGTACGCCGGCCTGCTGGTGGCTGCGTGTGTTCTTGCGCTGGCAGCATGGGCTGTGGGCCGCACAAGGGCGGCGGACCTTGGGTGGATGCCCATCGCCGCCATGGCACTGGCCGCTGCGGCCGGTGGGCTCGCCCTGTTCGGCAGCAGCGGCCTGCGGTCTGCCGACTACCTGGGCCAGGCGCTGTCGCCGCAGCTGGAAGGGCGCGACATCCGCGTCACCGGCATGGTGGCCGCCATGCCCCAAAGCAATGAGGCAGGCACCCGCCTGCGCCTGGATGTGGAGACCGCGCTGCTGCAGGGCGCGCCCGTGCAGTTGCCGCCGCGCATCGAGGTCGCGTGGTACGGCGGCGCCTTTCGCGATGCGGCGGGCGTGGCCGACCTGCAGCGCCCGCCGCCCGCCCTGCGTGCCGGCGAGCGCTGGGACCTGACCGTGCGGTTGAAAGCGCCGCACGGCCTGCGCAACCCCCACGGGTTTGACTACGAACTCTGGATGTGGGAGCAGGGCGTGCAGGCCACCGGCTATGTGCGCGCCGGTCCCAAGGACGAGGCGCCGGTGCTGCTCGGTTCGACCTGGCAGCACCCCGTGGAGCGCGCACGGCAGGCGGTGCGCGACGCCATCATCGAGCGGCTGGTGCACGATGGGCACAGCGACGACCCGACACGTGCCCGCATCGCCGGGGTGGTGGCGGCGCTGGTGACAGGCGATCAGCGCGCCATCGACCGCGCCGACTGGGACGTGTTCCGCGCCACAGGCGTGGCGCACCTGATGAGCATCTCGGGGCTTCACATCACGCTCTTCGCGTGGCTGGCGGCATTGGCCGTGCGTGCGCTGTGGCGCCGTTCCACCCGGCTGTGCCTGCGGGCCCCGGCGCAGTCGGTGGCGCTGGCTGCGGGCGTGCTGCTGGCGGCTGGCTACGCGCTGTTCAGCGGCTGGGGCGTGCCGGCCCAGCGCACGGTGATCATGCTGGCGGCCATCGCGCTGCTGCAGCTCAGCGGCCGGCGGTGGCCGTGGCCGCAGGTGTGGCTCCTGGCCTGCGCCGCCGTGGTGGTGGCCGACCCGTGGGCGCTGGCGCAGGCGGGCTTCTGGCTGAGCTTCGTGGCGGTCGGTGTGCTGTTTGCTACTAATTCGATAGCTGCTGGCGCTCATGGATCGAGCGGTGGAGGGCATTTTCGTTCGTTGTTGCGCGAGCAATGGGTGGTGACGCTGGCCCTCACACCGCTGGGTGTGCTGCTGTTCGGCCAGGTGTCGCTGGTCGGCTTTGCGGCCAATCTGGTGGCCATCCCCTGGGTCACGCTGGTGGTCACCCCGCTGGCGCTGGGCGGCGTGCTGTGGGCGCCGCTGTGGAGCCTGGCGGCGCTGGCCTTGCAGCCGCTGGCCGCCTTGCTGCAGTGGCTGGCGCAGTGGCCCTGGGCGGTGGTCTTTCTGCCTGTGGCGCCTCTCTGGGCGGGCGTGGCGGCCGTGGCGGGCGGCGCGTTGCTGGCCACCCGGTTGCCCTGGCGGCTGCGGTTGCTGGCGCTGCCCCTGCTGTGGCCGTTGCTGGCGTGGCAGCCGGCGCGGCCGGCGGCGGGCCAGTTCGAGCTGTTGGCGGCAGACATCGGCCAGGGCAATGCGGTGCTGGTGCGCACGGCCACGCACACGCTGCTGTACGACGCGGGCCCGCGCTTCAGCCGTGAGAGCGATGCCGGCCACCGCGTGCTGGTGCCTCTGCTGCGCGCGCTGGGCGAGCGGGTGGACGTGCTCATGCTCAGCCACCGCGACATCGACCACACGGGTGGCGCAGCTGCCGTGCTCGCGCAGCAGCCGCAGGCCGAGCTCACCGGCTCCATCGAAGCCGACCACGCGCTGCAGGCGCTGCGCCCGGTCAAGCCCTGCCTGCAGGGCCAGCGGTGGACCTGGGATGGCGTGGCCTTCGAGGTGCTGCACCCGCAAGACGGCGATGCCGCGCAGGCCCGCCGCCCCAATGCACTGAGCTGCGTGCTGCGTGTCACGGCGGCGGGGCAGGGGGCAAGGCCAGACCCGCCGGTCGCCCTGCTCGTCGGCGACATCGAAGCGCCGCAGGAGCAGGCGCTGCTGGCGCGCGGTGCCCCGGTGCGGGCGGACGTGCTGCTGGTGCCGCACCATGGCAGCAAGACGTCGTCCACCGCCGCGTTTCTGGAGGCTGTCCAGCCTCGCACCGCTTTGGTGCAGGCCGGCTACCGCAACCGTTTCGGCCATCCGGCGCCCGATGTGTTCGAGCGCTACCGCGCGCGAGGCATCCGCATGGTGGAGTCCGCCCGGTGCGGCGCCGCCACCTGGTCATCGGCGCGGCCGGACGAAGTCGGCTGCGAACGCGACGGTGCCAGGCATTACTGGCAGCACGATATGGCGCCGCGACCCGGTTGAGCGGACTTTTTGCAAGCGCAGGCCGCGCCAAGGGGCCACCAGGCCGGAGGTGGGCTCACAACTTGCTATCCTGCGTGCAGGAGGCCCGTTCATGCAGAAATTTGATGAGATGTACGCCATGCTGCCGTTTGAGGGCAGCGATGTGCGGGAACACTACAAGCGCTATGCGCAGTGGTTGAGCAAACAGCCCCCTGACGTGATGCAGGCCCGCCGGGCCGAGGCAGAGATGATCTTTCGCCGCGTGGGCATCACCTTCGCCGTCTACGGCGCCAAGGACGAGGGCGGCGCCGGCAACGAGCGGCTGATCCCGTTCGACCTGATCCCCCGCATCATCCCGGCCCACGAGTGGAGCCGCATGCAGCTGGGGCTGGTGCAGCGGGTCACCGCGCTCAACCGGTTCATCCACGACGTGTACCACGGCCAGGACATCATCCGCGCCGGCATCGTGCCCCAGGACCTCATCGTCAACAACGCCCAGTACCGGCCCGAGATGGCCGGGCTCCACGTGCCGCAGAACATCTACGCGCACATCGCCGGCATCGACATCGTGCGCGCCCCCAACGCGCAGGGCGAGGGCGAGTACTACGTGCTCGAAGACAACCTGCGCGTGCCCAGCGGCGTGAGCTACATGCTCGAAAACCGCAAGATGATGATGCGGCTCTTTCCCGAGCTGTTCAGCCTGCACAAGGTGGCGCCGGTGGCCCACTACCCCGACATGCTGCTCGAGACCCTGCTCGCCAGCGCGCCCGCGGCGGCCGACGAGCCGACGGTGGTGGTGCTCACGCCCGGCATGCACAACAGCGCGTACTTCGAACACGCCTTCCTGGCGCAGCAGATGGGCGTGGAGCTGGTCGAAGGGCAGGACCTGGTGGTCAAGGACAAGTTCGTCTACATGCGCACCACGCGCGGCCTGCAGCGGGTGGACGTGATCTACCGCCGCGTGGACGACGACTTCCTCGACCCGCAGGTGTTCCGCCGCAACTCCACGCTGGGCTGCTACGGCCTGATGGAGGCGTACCGCGCCGGCAACGTGGGCATCTGCAACGCAGTGGGCACCGGCGTGGCCGACGACAAGTCCGTCTACCCCTACGTGCCCGAGATGATCCGCTTCTACCTGGGCGAGGAACCCATCCTCAAGAACGTGCCCACCTGGATGTGCCGCAAGCAGGACGACCTGCAGCACGTGCTGGCCAACCTGAAGGACCTCGTGGTCAAGGAAGTGCACGGCGCCGGCGGCTACGGCATGCTCATCGGCCCCGCGGCCACGCAGGCCGAGATCGAGGACTTTCGCCGCGCGCTGCTGGCCAACCCGGCCGGCTACATCGCGCAGCCCACGCTCAGCCTGTCGAGCTGCCCGACCTATGTGGACGCCGGCATCGCGCCGCGCCATATCGACCTGCGCCCCTTCGTGCTCAGCGGCCGCGAGGTGCAGATGGCCGCGGGCGGCCTCACGCGCGTGGCGCTGAAGGAGGGGTCTCTGGTCGTCAATTCATCACAGGGCGGCGGCACCAAGGACACCTGGGTCCTGGGCGAACACGCCGCCGCAGCAGCGCCGCGGCCGGAGACCCTGTCGCAATCGCAGTCGCAGTCGATGGATGGGATGACACAAACACAGGGAGGATTTTGAGATGCTGAGCCGCACTGCCGATCACCTGTTCTGGATGTCTCGATACACCGAGCGGGCGGAGAACACCGCCCGGATGCTCAATGTGAGCTACGAGACCTCGCTCCTGCCCCAGTCTGCCGACGTGGTGCAGGAGGGTTGGGAAGGCCTGCTGTCCATCAGCGAGCTGATTCCCGCCTACACCGCCAAACATGGCAAGGTCACGCCCCACAACGTGCTGGAATTCATGGTGCGCGATGGCGAGAACCCGTCGTCCATCCTGTCGTGCCTGCGCGCTGCGCGCGAAAACGCGCGGGCCGTGCGCGGGGCGCTCACCACCGAGGTGTGGGAGACGCAGAACCAGACCTGGCTGGAGCTGCACCGCGTGCTGGAAAGCGGCGCCTTCGAGCGTGAGCCCGGCCAGTTCTTCGAGTGGGTGAAATACCGCTCGCACCTGTCGCGCGGCGTGACGCTGGGCACCATGCTGCAGGACGAGGCCTTTCACTTCCTGCGGCTGGGCACCTTCCTCGAGCGCGCCGACAACACGGCGCGGCTGCTGGACGTGAAGTTCCACGCGGTGGAAAACGACTTCTTCGGCCGCGCAAGCGAGCGCAACCAGGAGGCCGACTTCTACCACTGGAGCTCCATCCTGCGCAGCGTCTCGGCGTTCGAGGTGTACCGCAAGGTCTACCGCGACGTGATCACCCCGGGCCGTGTGGCCGACCTGCTGGTGCTGCGCCGCGACATGCCCAGGTCCCTGCACGCCTGCATGCGCGAGGTGGTGGACAACCTCAGCGTGGTGGCCAACCAGCAGTCGGCCGAAACCCAGCGCCGCGCGGGCCGCCTGCTGGCCGACCTGCAGTACGGGCGCATCGACGAGATCCTGTCGACGGGCCTGCATGCGTTCCTCACGCAGTTCCTCGACCGGGTCAACGACCTGGGCGGGGGCATCAGCCGCGACTTCCTGGTGGCGGCGGGCGACTGACGGTCAAGGCAGGCCAGGGGAGGGGGCTGGCCGCCGTGGCTTTGCCGGCGCGGCAGGCCGGCAACCCTCCGGCTCAGCCCTCGTTGTTGCGCTTTTGATCCCGCAGCATGAAGAGGTACAGGCTTTCGACCTTTTCGCGCGCCCAGGGCGTCTTGCGCAGGAACTTGAGGCTCGATCCCACGCTGGGGTCGCTCTGGAAGCAGCGGATGGGAATGCGCTGGCCCAGTTCATCCCAGCCAAAATAGTCCGCCAGGGCCACCACCATGGCCTCCAGCGTCACGCCGTGCAGCGGGTTGCGGGGCTGGACGGGCTTGGCAACCGGGGCGGGGGCTTCGTCGGGTGCCGGGGTTCCCGGCGTGGCGGGCGGTGGGGTCTCAGAAATGCTCATCCCCTGAAGCATACAGACCGCAGATGCCCGCAGCGCCTGGGAGCGGGCTGGTGGCGTGCCATCGCGGCATGGGAGCCGGTGGGCCCGCTGGCCGGTGGAGCCCCTTCAGGCGCCGGGTACTGCGGCACCCAGCCCGCAGGCCGGCGCAGGCGGGTCTACCCCTTGCGCTGCATCTGGGCTTCGCGCTGGAACAGCTCGGCCGCCCAGTCGACAAAGGCGCGCACCTTGGCGCTCAAATGGCGGTTGGGCGGGTACACCACATACACCGGCAGCAGGGGCTGCGTCCATTCGGGCAGCACTTGCACCAGCGTGCCGCCCTGCAGGTGGCTCTCGGCCTGAAAGCTCGTGATCTGCCCGATGCCCAGCCCCGCCACCAGCGACGTCACATACGCATTGGCTTCGTTCACGCTCAGCTGGTAGGGGCCGGAGATGTCGATGGACTCGGCGTCCTTGCGGAACTCCAGCGGGTAGTGCCGCCCCGAGTGCGGCGAGAAGTACAGCAGGCTGGTGTGCTTTTCCTCGATCTCCAGCGGGTGCGCGGGCGTGCCCTTGCGCGCCAGGTAGTCGGGCGATGCCACGGTGATGAATTCGAGATTGCCGATGCGCCGCGCCACCAGCGACTGGTCGCTCAGCTCGCCGCCGCGGATCACGCAGTCCACGTTGTCGCCGATCAGGTCCACGATGCGGTCGCTCACCCCCAGGTCGAGCTGGATGTCCGGGTAGCGTTCGTGGAACTCCGCCAGGTGCGGGATCAGCAGCAACTGCGCCACCGACGTCCCCACGTCGATGCGCAAGCGCCCGCGCGGGTTGGCGCGCGCGTTGGTCATGCTGGCCTCGATGTCGTCCAGGTCGGTCAGCAGGCGCACCGTCCGGTCGTAGTAGGCGGCGCCGTCGGGCGTCACCGTCACGCGGCGGGTGGTGCGGTTGAGCAGTTTCACGCGCAGGCGCTCCTCCAGCGCCTGTACATGCTTGGTGACCGTGGCCTTGGGCAGCGAAAGCGAATCCGCTGCCCGGGTGAACGTGCCGGCCTCCACCACCCGCACGAATATGCGCATGGCCTGTATCTGGTCCATGGCTTCTCCTTGAAATCTGAAACTGCAATCCGGACTGCAGCACCCACCAGTGGGTGCTGAGGAATTCTCACACGCAAGCCGCCGTTTGATTGTTGAGCTTTTGGAAACAGTGCAGTGGTGTTTGGCCTGTTTATCCCGTGGGCCTGAGCCACTACATTTATCCCATCCTCCATTCCCTGGGTACATGCCATGCAGCCCGACAGACCGTCTTCGCCATCCTCTACATCGCAGCCGACCGCCGCACCTGCCAAGGTGTCCAAGGCGGCGTCCGTGTGCACCGATTCCACCATTGAGGTGGCGGCGGGGCAGGACGTGGCCGTGCGCATGTATGGCCGCAAGAAGACGGGCAAGGTGTCTCCGGTGGTGGTGCATTTTCACGGCGGCGCATTCACCTCGGGCGACCTGGACAATGGCTGCACCGTGGCGTCGCTGCTGGAGAGCGTGGGCGCTGTGGTGGTGTCGGTCGCCTACCCGCTCACCCCGTTCCCCCAGCCGGTGGACACCGGCTACAGTGTCCTCAAGTGGGTGCACCGCAACCGGACCAAGCTGGGCGGGCAGGGCTCGCTGGTGTACCTGGCCGGTGAAGAGGCGGGCGGCAACCTGGCCGCAGCCGTGAGCCTGATGGCGCGCGACCAGTCGCACCCGCCGCTGGCCGGACAGATCCTGCTGTCGCCCATGCTGGACCCCTGCGTGGGCACGGCGTCGCTGCGCGAAGCCACGGGCGACGCCACCGGCTGCAAGTGGTCCGAAGGGTGGCGCAATTTCCTGAGCTGCCCGCGCGATGCCGACCATCCCTACGCCGTGCCCGGTGCAGCGCGCCGCCTGGCGGGCCTGCCGCCCACGCTGGTGCTGGTGGGCGACACCGACCCCATGCACGATGAGGCGGTGGCTTATGCCGCCCGGCTGGAAGCTGCCGGGCTCCAGGTCACCTGCCATGTGTTTGCCAAGGCCGCGCAGTGGCCCGATGCCCTGCTGCAAACGCAGACAGGCCCGCACGAATGCCCCTGTGCCGCTGGTGCGCAGGAGCAGTTCCGCCAGTTCTTCGAGGCCACCCGATGTCCGGTGCCTTCCTGACCGCCCCCCCGCTGCAAAAAGGTGTTGACCTCAACGTAAGTTGAGGTTCGATACTGCAGCCTCTCTACCGAACCCTGGTTTTCAACGCTGATTTTTCCGGCACGCCGTGCCGGAGGGAACAGCTTTGCCCGCGCATTTCTGCACGCCGTGCCCGTGAGGGGCTGGACGGCGCGCGGAGCTACTGACGTCAACGATACGGAGGAAATAACAACGTGAACAACACAACGCACTTTTCAACGGCTGCCTGCAGCCACCCCGCTGGTCACAGAACGCTGCGCCGCAGCGTCTTGTGACACAGGCGGGCCGATGCCCCGGGCGTGCCGGCCGGGGCCTTGACCTTTCCACCGTGTCATTGCCGAGACTGCCCGTCCATCCCGCCGTGACCTTTGCCTCTTGCGCGTCTGCACCGCGTGGCGCAGACAACAACTTCCCTGGCGCGCCTGCAACGCCCGCCTCAACGATTGATTGAAACGACCATGACCACCAACCCGCTCTCCAAGAACCGCCCCCTGGGCCTGGCCACCATCGCCACCGCCGTCACCGCTGCCGTGGCTGCATTGGTCCTCGTCTTCCAGGCGCCCACGGCCCAGGCCAACGGCGAAGGCGCCACGCCGCCCGCCATGCCGGTGTCGGTCGCTGCCGTGGTGCAAAAGGACATCTCCCTGTGGGATGAATTCTCCGGCCGCCTCGAGGCCGTGCAGCGTGTGGACGTGCGACCGCGCGTCTCGGGTGCCGTGCAGGCCGTGCACTTCCGCGAAGGCTCGCTGGTCAAGCAGGGTGACCTGCTCGTCACCGTGGACCCCGCGCCGTATGCGGCCGAGGTCGACCGCGCCGAAGCCCAGGTGGTCGCCGCCCAGGCCCGCGTGTCCTACACCCGCAGCGAAATGGAGAGGGCCACGCGCCTGCTCGAAGAACGCGCCATTGCCCAGCGTGAGCACGACGAGCGCCTGAACGCCCAGCGGGAGGCCGACGCCAACCTGCGCGCCGCCCAGGCCGCGCTGCAGACCGCCAAGCTGAACCTTGGCTACACCCAGGTGCGTGCACCCGTGGCGGGCCGCGTGGGCCGCATCGAAGTCACCGTGGGCAACCTGGTGGCCGCCGGCGCCGGCGCCCCGGTGCTGACCACGCTGGTGTCGGTGAGCCCCATCTACGCCAGCTTCGACACCGACGAGCAGATCGTGGTGAAGGCGCTGGCCGACCTGCAAAGCAGCCAACGGGGCCACAGCGCGCGCCAACTCATCGAGCGCATTCCTGTGCAGATGGGCACTGGCACCGCGGGCAGCACGCCGCACACCGGCCGCCTGCAGTTGATCGACAACCAGGTGGACGCCAAGAGTGGCACGGTGCGCGTGCGTGCCGTGTTCGACAACGAAGACGGCGCACTCATCCCCGGCCAGTTCGCCCGCATCCGCATGGGCCAGGCGCGCGACACCCAGGCCCTGCTGATCAACGAGCGTGCCGTAGGCACCGACCAGAACAAGAAGTTCGTGATGGTGGTGGGCGAAGGCAACAAGGCCGAGTACCGCGAAGTCACGCTGGGCGCGCCCATCGACGGCCTGCGTGTGGTCACGTCGGGCCTGAAGGCGGGCGAGAACATCGTCGTCAACGGCCTGCAGCGCGTGCGCCCCGGTGCCGTGGTGGCACCCCAGTCCGTCCCCATGACCGCCAAGGCCGAAGTTGCGGGTGATCGCAAGGAAGCCAAGAACAACACCAAGTCGCCTGCCGCGTGAGCACGGGCCAGAGCGACACCAGGAATTTGCATCCATGAATCTATCCCGCTTCTTCATCGACCGCCCCATCTTCGCCGGGGTGCTGTCGGTGCTCATCTTCCTCGGGGGGCTCATCGCATTGCGCGGTCTGCCTATCTCCGAATACCCTGAAGTCGCGCCGCCCTCCGTGGTGGTGCGCGCACAGTACCCGGGCGCCAACCCCAAGGTGATCGCCGAGACCGTGGCCACGCCGCTGGAGGAATCCATCAACGGCGTGGAAGGCATGCTCTACATGGGCAGCCAGGCCACCACCGACGGCGTCATGACGCTGACCGTGACCTTTGCCTTGGGCACCGACCCCGACAAGGCCCAGCAGCTGGTGCAAAACCGCGTGTCGCAGGCCGAGCCGCGCCTGCCCGAGGAAGTGCGCCGCCTGGGCGTCACCACCGTCAAGAGCGCGCCGGACCTGACCATGGTGGTCCACCTGGTCTCGCCCAACAACCGCTACGACATCGACTACCTGCGCAACTACGCGGTGCTCAATGTGAAGGACCGTCTCGCCCGCATCGGCGGTGTGGGCCAGGTGCAGATCTTCGGCGGCGGCGACTACTCCATGCGTGTGTGGCTCGACCCGCAAAAGGTCGCGCAGCGCGGCCTGTCGGCCAGCGACGTGGTGACCGCCATCCGCGGCCAGAACGTGCAGGCCGCCGCCGGCGTGGTGGGCGCATCGCCCGGCCTGCCCGGCGTGGACCTGCAGTTGTCCATCAACGCCCAGGGCCGTCTGCAGACCGAGGAAGAGTTCGGCGACATCATCGTCAAGACCGGTGCGGACGGCGCCGTGACGCGCCTGCGCGACATCGCCCGCCTGGAGCTGGGCGCGGCCGACTACTCGCTGCGCTCGCTGCTCAACAACGACCCCGCCGTGGGCATGGGCGTGTTCCAGGCGCCGGGCTCCAACGCGCTGGACATCTCGTCCAACGTGCGCAAGACCATGGACGAGATCCAGAAGAACATGCCCGAAGGCGTGGAGTACCGCATTGCGTACGACCCCACGCAGTTCGTGCGTGCATCGATCAAGTCCGTGATCCACACGCTGCTAGAAGCCATCGCCCTCGTGGTACTGGTGGTGATCCTGTTCCTGCAGACCTGGCGCGCGTCCATCATCCCGCTGCTGGCCGTGCCGGTGTCGGTGGTGGGCACGTTTGCGGTGCTGCACCTGCTGGGTTTTTCGATCAACGCGCTCTCCCTGTTCGGCCTGGTGCTGGCCATCGGCATCGTGGTGGACGACGCCATCGTGGTGGTGGAGAACGTCGAGCGCAATATCGAGGCGGGCCTGACCCCGCGCGAGGCCACCTACCGCGCCATGCGGGAAGTGTCCGGCCCCATCATCGCCATCGCCCTGGTGCTGGTGGCGGTGTTCGTGCCGCTGGCTTTCATCAGCGGGCTCACGGGGCAGTTCTACAAGCAGTTCGCAGTGACGATCGCGATCTCCACGGTGATCTCGGCGATCAACTCGCTGACGCTGTCGCCCGCGCTGTCGGCACTTTTGCTCAAGGGCCACAACGAGCCCAAGGACGCGCTCACGCGCGGCATGGACAAGGTGTTGGGTGGACTGTTCCGCGGCTTCAACCGCCTGTTCCACCGCGGCTCCGAGGCCTACAGCGGCGGCGTCAAGCGCGTCATCGGCCGCAAGGCACTGATGTTCGTGATCTACCTCGCGCTGGTGGGTGCCACGGTGGGCCTGTTCAAGATCGTGCCCGGCGGCTTCGTGCCCGCGCAGGACAAGCAGTACCTGATCGGCTTTGCCCAGCTGCCCGACGGCGCCACGCTGGACCGCACCGAGAACGTGATCCGCCGCATGGGCGAGATCATGAAGGAGAACCCCAACGTCGAAGACGCGATCGCCTTCCCCGGCCTGTCGATCAACGGCTTCACCAACAGCTCCAACTCGGGCATCGTGTTCGCCACGCTCAAGCCCTTTGCCGAGCGCACCCGCGCCGACCAGAGCGGCGGCGCCGTGGCAGGCCAGCTGAACCAGTCGTTCGGCAGCATCCAGGATGCGTTCATCGCCATGTTCCCGCCGCCACCCGTGGCGGGCCTGGGCACCACCGGCGGTTTCAAGCTGCAGATCGAAGACCGCGCATCGCTGGGCTTCCAGGCCATGGACGGCGCCGTGAAGGCCTTCATGGCCAAGGCCTACCAGACGCCCGAGCTGGCCGGCCTGTTCACCAGCTGGCAGGTCAACGTGCCGCAGCTGTACGCCAACATCGACCGCACCAAGGCCCGCCAGCTGGGTGTGCCGGTGACGGACATCTTCGACACGCTGCAGATCTACCTGGGCAGCCTGTACGCCAACGACTTCAACCAGTTTGGCCGCACCTACAGCGTGCGCGTGCAGGCCGATGCGGCCTACCGCGCGCGGGCTGAAGACGTGGGCCTGCTCAAGGTGCGCTCTGGCACCGGCGAGATGGTGCCTCTGTCGGCGCTGATGAAGATGGAGCCGAGCTTCGGCCCCGAGCGTGCCATGCGCTACAACGGCTACCTGGCCGCGGACATCAACGGCGGCCCTGCACCCGGCTACTCGTCGGGCCAGGCCCAGGCCGCCATCGAGCGCATTGCCGCAGAGACGCTGCCCCAGGGCATCACCTTCGAGTGGACCGAGCTCACCTACCAGGAAATCCTGGCCGGCAACTCCGCCGTGCTGGTGTTCCCGCTGGCCATCCTGCTGGTGTTCCTGGTGCTGGCCGCGCAGTACGAAAGCCTGACGCTGCCCATTGCCATCATCCTGATCGTGCCCATGGGCATCCTGGCGGCCATGACCGGGGTGTGGCTGAGCAAGGGCGACAACAACGTGTTCACGCAGATCGGGCTCATCGTGCTGGTGGGGCTGTCGGCCAAGAACGCCATCCTGATCGTGGAGTTTGCGCGCGAGTTGGAGTTTGCCGGGCGCACCCCCGTGCAGGCCGCCATCGAGGCCAGCCGCCTGCGGCTGCGCCCCATCCTGATGACCTCGCTGGCCTTCGTGATGGGTGTGCTGCCCCTGGTGCTCTCCACCGGTGCCGGCGCCGAGATGCGCAGCGCCATGGGCGTGGCCGTGTTCTCCGGAATGATTGGGGTGACGGCCTTCGGCCTGTTCCTCACGCCCGTCTTCTACGTGCTGCTGCGCAAGCTGGCTGGCAACCGCCCGCTGGTGGAGCACGGCACGCACGTGGCGCCCATATCGCACAACCCGCACGGCGGCGGCAGCGCCCACCCCGTGCTGGCAGCGCCCCGCCAAGAGCACGAGTGATGGGCTCCCTGGCCATTTTCAATACCACCGTCCGCGCCGCGCTGCCCCTGGCAGCAGGGCGGGCAGGAGACCGACCATGATGGATTTTTTGTCGAACAAGAACGCTGATGCCGCCAACGCGGTAACGGCGGCAGCGCCAGCGCCTTCGCGCAGGCTCAGCCTGCTGGCCCCCCTGGCCGCGGCCCTGGTGCTGGCCGGGTGCATGACCCAGCCCGTGGCACCCGCACCCCATGCCGGCGTGGCCGTGCCCGAGAGCTTCAGCGCCGGCGGCGCGGCCCTGCCCGTCGCACCCTGGACCGTGGCCCCACCCGCCGAGGCGCAGCCGCGCGGCGAATGGTGGCTGGGCTTTCAAGACCCGGTGCTGGCCGACCTGGTGCAGCGCGCAGGCACGGCCAACACCAGCATCCAGCAGGCGGCTGCGCGGCTGGCCGAAGCGCGCTCGCTGCTGCGCTCGGCCGACGCAGCACGGTCCGTGCAGATCGGCGCGTCGGCGGGCGTGTCGCGCCAGGCCGGTGCCAGCAGCACGGGCAGCTCATCGCCGTCCACGCTGGGCACGGCAGGCCTCAACGCATCGTATGAACTGGACCTGTTCGGCCGCCTGTCGCAGACCAGCGATGCCGCGCGCCTGGATGCCGATGCCCGCGACGCCCTGCTGCAGAGCACGCGCCTCCTGGTGCAGGCCGATGTGGCGCAGACGTACCTGCAGCTGCGCTCGGTGCAGGCCGAGCAGATCCTGGTGAACGAGAGCCTGGCTGCCTACCAGGACACCCTGCGCCTCACGCAGCGCCGCCTGCAGGCCGGCGATGTGGCCGAGCTGGACGTGGCCCGCGTGCAGGCCGAGGTGTCTTCCACCGAGTCCGAGTCGCTGGCACTGCAGCGCCAGCAAGCCTTGCTGACCAACGCGCTGGCCGTGCTGGTGGGCGATGTGGCCAGCGGCTTCACGCTGCCGGCGGCGGCCACCGATGCCGCCTTGCCCGTCATCCCGCCCGGTGTGCCCGGCACCGTGCTGGCGCGGCGCCCCGACGTGTCGGCCGCGCAGTCCGCCGTGCTGGCCGCGCAGGCCCGCGTGGGCGTGGCGCAGACCGCGTGGTTCCCGGCGGTCACGCTCACCGGCAATGCGGGGCATGCATCGCCCGAGCTCGGTGACCTGTTCAAGTGGTCGGCTCGCGCGTGGGGCGTGAGCGCGCTGCTGTCGCTGCCCATCTTCGACGGCGGCCAGCGCGATGCGCAGGTGCAGGGCGCCAAGGCCCGCCTGGAGGCCGCGCTGGCGGACCACCGTGGCCAGGTGCTCAACGCCTTCCGCGACGTGGAAGACCAGCTCAGCTCGCTGCGCCTGCTGTCGGGCCAGGCCGAGGCGCAGGCCCGCGCCGTGACGGCCGCACGCCGTGCGACGCAGCTGTCCGACGCGCGCTACCGCAACGGCCTGGTGAGCCAGCTGGAGCTGCTGGACGCGCGCCGCAGCGAACTGCGCAACCGCCGCCAGGAGCTGCAGGTGCGCACCGCACAGTACGTGGCCACGGTGGGCCTGATCCGCGCGCTGGGTGGGGGCTGGGGTGACGACGCGCAGGCCAGGTTGGCCGCGGTGTCCCAGTAGTCTCTGCAGCTGTGCCTGTCCAATAGCCAGCCCCGCAGGGCGGGGTTCCCGCGCTCCTTCTGCGGGGCGCCGCGCTGGCGCCTATAGTGTCTGGTTTCGCGCGCGGCAAGGCCCCCGGGGCAGGTCCAGCGCTTTCCGTCCCACCGTTTCGTCATCAGGAGCCTTTGCATGAGCTACCCCAGTACCCAACTCTTCATCGCCGGCCAGTGGCAGGACGCCGCCGACGGCAAGACCATCGGCGTGTTCAACCCGTCCACCGGCAAGGAAATCGGCCGCGTGGCCCATGCCAGCAAGGCCGACCTGGACCGCGCCCTGGACGCTGCGCAAAAGGGCTTCGAAGCCTGGCGCGACATCCCCGCCGCCGAGCGCGCCAAGACCATGCGCCGCGCCGCTGCGCTGATGCGTGAGCGCGCCGATGCGATCGCCGCCATCATGGTGCAGGAGCAAGGCAAGCCCCTGGCCGAAGCCAAGGTCGAGACCATGGCGTCGGCCGACATCATCGAATGGTTTGCCGACGAGTCCCTGCGCGTGTATGGCCGCATCGTGCCCTCGCGCAACCTGAAGGCCACGCAGATGGTGCTCAAGGACCCCGTGGGCCCCGTGGCGGCCTTCACGCCGTGGAACTTCCCCATCAACCAGGTCGTGCGCAAGCTCGCCGCCGCGCTGGGCGCAGGCTGCTCCATCCTGGTCAAGGCGCCCGAAGAAACCCCGGCCAGCCCCGCAGAGCTGATCCGCGCGTTTGCCGATGCGGGTGTGCCTGCCGGCACCGTGGGCCTGGTCTATGGCGACCCGGCTGAAATCTCCAACTATCTGATCCCGCACCCCATCATCCGCAAGGTCACGTTCACCGGCTCCACGCCCGTGGGCAAGCAGCTGGCGGCCCTCGCCGGCAAGCACATGAAGCGCGTGACCATGGAGCTGGGCGGCCATGCACCGGTCATCGTGGCGCAAGACGCCGACCTGGAACTGGCCATCAAGATCAGCAGCGGCGCCAAGTTCCGCAACGCGGGCCAGGTCTGCATCTCCCCCACCCGCTATCTGGTGCACGAGAGCATCCGCGCCGACTTCGTGGCGGCGTTCGCCAAGTACGCGCAGGGCCTGAAGGTGGGCGATGGCCTCACGGCCGGTACGCAGATGGGCCCGCTGGCCAACCCCCGCCGCATCACCGCCATGGCCGACCTGCTGGCCGACGCCGTGCAGCAGGGCGCGCAGGTGGCCACGGGCGGCGAGCGCATCGGCACCGAAGGCAACTTCTTCCAGCCCACGGTGCTCAACGACGTGCCCCTGTCGGCCCGCATCTTCAACGAAGAGCCCTTCGGCCCCGTGGCCGCCGTGCGCGGCTTCGAGAAGATCGAGGACGCGATTGCCGAAGCCAATCGCCTGCCGTTCGGCCTGGCCGGCTACGCCTTCACCACGTCGCTGAAGAACGCCCACCTGCTGGCCCAGCGCCTGGAAGTGGGCATGCTCTGGATCAACCAGGCAGCAGCCCCTGCCGCAGAGCTGCCGTTCGGCGGCCTCAAAGATTCGGGCTACGGCTCCGAAGGCGGCCCCGAAGCCATCGAAGCGCATCTGAACACGCGCCTCGTGTCGATCATGAACGTGTAGGAGCGCGTTCGCAGTTTCGCTGGGTGGCGTCCCTGTGGCGCCGCGTCGTGCTGCCACGAAGCCTGGGTATGTGTTGCGGAGTTTTCGCAGCCATATCCAGGCTTTTTTCATCGAGGATATGCGCACCAGCCACCGCCAAAGCCGATGCTGCTGGTGCTGGTGCCGAGCGCCTCGGCCTTTCGCCTAGTTCGCTGTCGCTTCGAAAGGGTTGAACACCTGGACACCTAACGCAGCAAAATCCGCCACGTTCCTCGTCGCCACTGTGAGCCCGTTCACGCCCGCCGTAGCGGCAATCATGGCGTCTTCGTACAAGGTGTTCGATTTCCGGTGCATCAGCCGGGCCCAGGCACGGAAGGCGGCCGCGTCCATGGGCAGAATGTTGTAGGTCTCGGCCACGCGTTCCAGCCAAGACTCGATATCGGCAGCTTTCTGCGGGGCTTGATCGCGCGTCAACTCGACGCCGGACTGGATCTCTCCCAGCGTGACGGCCGACAGGAACAGTTGCGTGTCGTCCAGTGATTGCAGCCAAGCGACCACCGCACCGTGAGGCCGCTGCCTGCGCAACTCGGACACTATGTTGGTGTCCAGCAGATAGCCCTGCGTCATGCGAACGGCTCCACAGAGCGTCGCTGCGCGCGGCCGCGCGAGGGCAACGGCAGGTCCCCGCGCGCCTCGTCGGACAGCAGCAGTTGTTTGAGTGAGGGTCGCGCAGTTGCTTGCAGTCGGCGCCACTCGCCTACCGGCACGAGGACCGCAGCTTCGGCACCTCTGCGGGTCACCAATTGAGGCCCTTCCGTAAGACAGGCATCGAGAAATTCGCTGAACCGCGCTTTCGCGTCTTGAACTGGCCAAGTGTGCATGGTATTTAATCAGACTAGTCAGATGACTGGTTTAATTGTGAGCACCCCAAGCAAGCTTGTCAAATCAAAGGGTTTTGTCTTTCAGCAGAAAACCCCAACGCGCCGGTTGCGCAGGGGTTTCCATCTTGCTATCTTTTATATAGCTGCAGCTGCCCTTTCATCGGGCGCGCAGGCCCGGTTTTGCGTGAGGGGCCATTTCAAACCGGGATGTATCGAATCCTCAGAACCGGTACGTCGACGTCAACGTGTACGTCCTCGCCTGCCCATAGAAGCAGTCCCCCCGCGCCAGGCACTGCGTGATGTGCACCTTGTCCGCCAGGTTCACCACGTTGAAGGCCACGCGCCAGTCGCCGGCGTCGTACGCGACCATCGCATCGGCCAGGGTTGCGGCCGGGGTGCTGATGGCGCTGGTGCCGCTCCACTGGGAGCCGGTGTAGCGCACGCCGGCGCCCACCGTCCAGCCACCGCGGCCTTCGCTGGCGAAGCGGTGGCTCAGCCAGGCCGATGCGGTGTGCTTGGGCACGCTGGCCACGGGGGTGCCCTGGTCGCCTGCGTTGCTGCGGCTGATCTTCGCGTCGGTGAAGGCGTAGCCCAGGGTGAAGTCCCACTGGCGGGCCAGGCTGGCCTGCACTTCGGCTTCGAACCCCCGCACCTTGACTTCGCCGATCTGCAGGCTGTTGAGCGGATTGCCGGGGTCGTTGGTCTTGCGGTTCTTCTCGCGCAGCTGGTAGACCGCCGCGAAGGCGCTGATGCCCTGGCCGGCGGGTTGCCATTTCACGCCGGCCTCCCACTGCTCGCCGCGCTGTGGCTTGAAGGCCGTGCCGTACGCGTCCACGCCGCCCAGCGGCTGGAAGGACTCGGAATAGCCCGCGTACGGTGCCCAGCCGCCGTCCATCTGGTAGGTGAAGCCTGCACGCTTGGTCCAGGCCTTGTCATCGACCGCGGCTGCAGGGCGCCCCACGGTGTCGGTCTGGGCGCTGTCGTGGCGAAGGCCCAGCGTGGCGGTCCAGCGGTCCCACTTGATCTGGTCCTGCAGGTAAAAGCCCAGCTGCTTTTGCACCACGTTCGGTTGCCGCACCAGCTGCGCCGTGGTGGGCGGCGTGAAGTTGCCGTACACCGGGTTGTACACGTCGATGGCCGGTGCCACGGCGCGCCAGGCCTGCTGGCCGGTGTGGTTGCGCTGCACGTCCAGGCCTGCGAGCAGGGTGTGGTCCGCGCTGCCGGTCTTGAGCTTGCCTTCGAGCTGGGTGTCGATCAGCAGCATGCGGCCGGTGTTGATGTTCCACACCGCGTCGCGCACGACGGTGCGGGCGTCGCTGTTGAACACGGGGCGCGCGGGGCGGCCTGTGGCGGCGTTGGCGGTGAAGCTGGTGTAGATGGTGCGGTAGTCCACCTCGCTCACGGTGCGGCGCAGGTTCTGGCGCACCGTCCAGTCCGCGTTCAGGCGGTGGCTGAAGAGGTAGCCCCAGGAGTTGTTGGTGGTGTCGAAGGCGTCCCAGCCCGGCTCGCCGATGAAGGTGTTGCGCGGGATCTGGCCGTAGCGGCTGGCCAGCTGCGTGCCCTGCCACGGGAAGAAGCCGATCAGCGACCCGCTTTTGTCCTTCTGGTGCAGGGCCTGCAGCGTGAGCGAGGTGTCGGCGTTGGGCTTCCAGGTGAGCGAGGGCGCGAACACCAGGCGGTCGTCGTCCACATGGTCCACCTGGCTGCCGCTGTCGCGGCCCACGGCCACCAGGCGGTAGAGCCACTGACCGTCCTGGTCGAGCGCACCCGTCAGGTCGGCGGCGATCTGCTTGCGGGCGTTGTTGCCCAGCTGCAGCTGCACCTCGCGCTGCGTTTCGGCCTGCGGGCGCTTGCTGGTGAGGTTGAGCACGCCACCCACGCTGCCCTGGCCGTACAGCACCGAGGTCGGCCCGCGCAGAAACTCCACCCGCTCCAGCGTGTAGGGGTCGGGCCGGCTGGTGTTGTAGGTGCCGTAGGTGCGCAGCAGGCCGTCCTGGTACTGCGACACGGTGCCGCCGCGTGCGGCGAAGCTGTCCACGCGGCTGTCGAAGTAGTTCGACACCGCCCCGGCCGTGTACGCGGTGACCTGGCGCAGCGTCTGCACGCCCTGCGCCTCGATCTGGTCGCGGGTGATCACGCTGATGGCCTGCGGGGTTTCGATGAGGGGCGTGTCGGTCTTGGTGGCGCTCAGCGCCCGTTTGGCGACGAAGCCGGTGACTGGGGCGGTGGGGCTTTCCTGTTCGCTGCCCGCACTCACGGTGACGGGGGCCAGGGCCTTGTCGGCCGTGGGCGCGGCCGTGCCTTCGGTGGCGGCCTGCTGGGCGTGGGCGGCGCCGCACAGGGCGAGCAATGCGGCCTGCGCGATGGCGGTGCGGCAGGCGGTGGTGCCAGATCTCATGGTGCCAGATCTCATGGTGCTGTTTCTCCGATGGTTGAAAACTTGTCCGGCCCGAGGCGCCAGGCTTGCGTGGGCAAGCGCTGGCCTGCGGGCGGGTGGTGGGTCGGGCGGGGTGGGGGAATCGCTTGCCGTCAGAACGTGTAATCCAGCGACACCTGCACCGTGCGCGGCTGGCCGGGCACCACGGTGCCAAAGCCGGCCGCCGTGGCCGTGCCGTCCAGGTAGTAGCGGCGGTTGCCCGCGTTCTTCAGGTTGGCCTGCAGCCGCACGCCGCCTGCGAACTGGTAGCCCACGGCCAGGTCGACCGTGGTGAAGCCCGGCAGGCGCCACTTGTTGTCGTTGGCGGTGAACTTGTCGCCCTGGTGCACCAGGCCGCCGCCGACCCACAGGCCGGGCAGTTGCGGCAGGCGGTACTGCGTCCACAGCGATGCGTTGCGGCGCGTGGCCAGCGCGACGCGGTTGCCCACGTTGGCCCCGGCGGTGGTGTCGGCCAGCACCTTGGGGTTTTGGAAGCTGGCCTGGGCCGTCACCGTCCAGCCGGGGGTGATACGGCCTTGCAGCTCCAGCTCCACGCCCTGGATGCGCTGGCGCGCGGTCAGCACCGAGTAGCCCGCGTGCTGCGGGTCGGTGGCGGGCGCGTTGGTCAGCTCCAGCTCGAAGGCCGACACGGTGGTCATCAGGCGCTTGTCCAGCCATTCCTGCTTCCAGCCCACTTCCAGCTGTTTGCCCTCCGACGGCGGCGCGCCGCGGTCGCCCCACAGCAGCGTGCCGGTGTTGGCCTGGAACGAGCGCGCGTGGCTCGCGTAGAGCATGGTGCCAGGGCGCGGCTCCCAGCTGATCGCCGCACTCGGCTGGGTCTTGCTCAGGTCGGTGACGGGCGTGGAGTACGCGTCCTTGAAGCGGTCGTGGCGCAGGCCCAGCAGCAGGCCGAAGTCGCCCAGCACCAGGCGGTCCTGCAGGAACACACCGGTGTTGCGCGCGTCCGAGGACAGCCGGGACACGCCGGTGGACGCTGCCGCCGGCACGAGGCCCGTCACCGGGTTGTACAGGTCGACGGCACCCAGGTTGCCGGTGGCGCGCGCGCCGTACACGCCCTGGATGGTGCGCCAGTCCATGCCGGCCAGCAGGGTGTGTTGCACCGGGCCGGTCTGCACCTTGGCGCGCAGCTCGGCCAGCGCGGTGTCCGACGTGTATTCCTGCCCGGGTGCCAGCCAGTAGCCGCGCGGGACCCGGCCGTTGGCGGCAGGGCCCATGGGCGAGGGCAGGTTCACGTTGCGGTTCGTCTCGTTGCGCGACAGGTGCACGCGGCCCTGCAGCACATCGGTGAAGCGGTGCTCCAGTTCGGTGGAGTAAAAGCGCATGCGGCCGTCGGTGGTCAGCCACGGCTCGCCGTAGAACGCGCCCACCGGCAGCACGTCGGCACTGCGCGGGTTCTTGGGGTCGGGCACCGCCAGGCCCACGGTGGAGACGCCGTCGATGCCCTGGTATTCGGCCTGCGCGCGCCAGACGGTGTCGGGCGTGATCTGCCACTCCAGGCTGCCGGCGATGCCCTGCTTGCGCGGGGTGTTGCCGTCCACGAAGCTGCCGCCCCGGCTGGCGCCGCCATCGAGCCGGTAGCGCAGCGTGCCGTCGGCGTTGAGCGGGCCGGTGAGGTCGAACTCCGCGTTGCGCCAGCCGTCGCTGCCCACGCCGACCTTCACGTTGCGCAGCGCCTCGGCCTGGGGCCGCTTGCTCACGTAGTTGACGAGGCCGCCGGGCGCGACCTGGCCGAACTCCAGCGCGGCGGGGCCCTTGATGACCTCGACCCGCTCGATGTTGAACAGTGGCGGGTCCAGCAGGTGGACGAACTTGGCGCCGTCGCGCAGGAAGTTGAAGGTGTTGTTGGCCCACAGCCCGCGGATGGAGAACTGCGAGTACGAGCCGTAGTACTCGCTGCGCATCGACACGCCCGAAGCGTTGCGCAGCACGTCGCGCTCGGTCGTGGCCATCTGCTGCTCCAGCAGCGCGTTGTCGATCACGCTGACCGAGCGGGGCGTCTCCAGCACCGACAGGCCCAGGCGCGAGCTGCTCTGCGCGCGCCGTGCGGATGTCGCTGCCGCGCCGGCGGTCGAATCGACCACATCCACCTGGCGCAACGATGGCGCCGCTGCGGGCGGGTCGGCAGGGTCTGGCGCCGCGCTGGTTTGTGCCAGGGCTGTACTGCACACGGCCAGCAGGGCGGCGTGGGCCACGGCGGTGCGCAAAAAGTTCGGTTGGATCATGATGCTATGGTTTTAATAGCTGCTGGCGCTTGTCCATCAAGCGGTAGGCGGCAATTGGATTGGGTCGGATTGGATTGGGTTGGCTGCATGCCTCATCCACGCTCTGGTCCGTTCGGGCCGAGCCTGTCGAAGCCAAGGCGCTTTCTGCGAAGGGCCCTTCGACAGACTCAGGGCGAACGGTGGATTTGCGGCAAGCACCCCACCAGACGCTGGATGCAGAAGCCGCACCCTGCACGACACCGCTGGCGTGAGCGACTGGCTGTTGCCGGTGGTGCGTCGGCCCGCGCTGCAGGGACTGCGCATGGCGTGGGTCCAGTCGCGGTGGCGCCTTGCGGGCGGCGCCGCGGCGGTCGCTAAGGCTCAGAGCGGATCACAAAACTCAGCGAAACGGTTCTGGCCAGGCGCCACGTCGCAAGCAGTACGCGCAGTACGACAAGACGTGGCAACAACGCCAGAAGCGTTTTGTGAGCCGCTCTCAGTGGGCCTTGGGTGGGGCGGGCAGGGCGGGCGACACCATGCCGTCGGCCAGCACGAAGGTCAGCGTGGTCACGTAGCTGGCTTCGCCGTATTTCTCGCCCTGGGCTTCGCCGGGGGTCTTGTCGCTGTGCTTGACCTCGGCCACGTACTGGCCCTTCCAGGGGGTGACGAAGGTCACGGTGCCGTCTTCAGCCGCCTCGGCCTCGCGCGTCCAGCCCGAGGGGGCTGCCAGCTGCACCTTGGCCTTGGGCAGTGGCGCGCCCTTGTAGACCACCTTGAACTCGCCAGGCTTGCCGGTGGGCACCAGGTCCAGCGGCGCGGTGGGCGCCACGGCTTGCGTCAGGCCCGCCACCCAGCGGGCCGAGGGCTGCCAGTACATCGCGGGCAGGTTGCGCTTGCTGCGGTCGATCAGCGGGTAGGTGGCGGCGGCGAACAGTGTGTCGGGCGTGCCGGCCACGGTGTAGTTGAAGCCGTCCTTGCCCAGCTGGCCGTCCACGCGCTGCGCGGCGGTGCCGGTGCGCTGCTCGAGTGCGGGCACGCCCTTGAATTTGTCTAGCGAGCCTGGCGAGGTCTCGCGCAGGTTCTCGTTGAACTCGCCAAAGTGCAGGCGGGCCTGGCCGCCCGCGTTTTCCAGCCACACCTGGTGGGCGTGGGCGGCGGTGACGGCGGTGAGGGATGCACAGGCGAGCAGGGCGGCAAGCACGGGGGCCTTGTGGCGCAGGGACGAGGACATGGCAGTTTCCTTTCGGTGGTTTCAACAAAAATCGGCGAGCGCGCAGCGCTGCGCGCCCCTGGACGAGGGGGCGAAACGCGGTGCGAAAGGGAGTGGCTGCCTACGCCCGGTGGTCAGGCGCTGGGTGGCTGTGCGGCGATGTGCAGGGTGCAGCGTCCGGATGAACGCGCCGCTGGGGCAAGGGGCTGTGGTGCAGAGTGGGGAGAGCCGGTGGCGTCAGAAGTCCACGCCCACGCTGACCGACAGCGTGCGCGGCGCACCCACAACCAGGTAGCCCGCGCCGGGGTAGCCGCCCGACGATGCCCAGTAGTTGCGGTTGGTGAGGTTGTCCACGCGGGCGCGCAGCGTCACGAGGCGGCCTTGCACCTCGGTCAGGTAGCGCACGCCCACGTCCAGGCGGTTCCAGCCGGGCACGCTGATGGTGTTGGTGGCGTTGGCATACACCGAGCCGGTGTGCACCAGGCGGCCGTCCAGCGCCAGGCCGTTCACGCCCGGCACATCCCACTCGGCGCCGATGTTGGCCTGCAGCTTGGGCACGCCGATCACGCGGCGGCCGTCGGTGCTGGCGGTGCCCGTGTTCAGTTGCTTGGCTTCGAGCCAGGTCAGGCCGCCCAGCAGGCGCAGGCCCTTGGTCGCCTCGCCCTGCACGGCCAGCTCGATGCCCTGGTGGCGGTCCTTGCCGTTGCTGCGGAAGATGTTGTCGCTGCCCACGTAGGCACGCGGCTTGGTGGTGGAGAACAGCGCCACGCTGCCGCCAAAGCGGCCGCCGTCGAACTTCACGCCCACTTCCTTTTGCTTGGCGACGTAGGGCGACAGCATCTCGCCGCGGTTGGCGGCGGTGGAGGGCGCGGTCGCGCCCTGGCTCAGGCCTTCCACGTAGTTGCCGTACAGCGACAGGCTCTTGTCGAGCTTGTAGACGGCCGCCAGCAGCGGGCTGGTGCGGTTCTGGTCGTAGCGGTCGGTCTCGGCGGCTGTGCCGTAGGCGTAGTTGGCGATCTCGATGGTCTGGTGGCGCAGGCCGCCGGTGAGCAGCAGGCGCTTGTCCAGCAGCGAGAGGGTGTCGCCGATGGCAAAGCTGGTCAGGCGCGTGCTGCCGGTCAGGCGCGGGTCGGCCAGGTCGCCGCCGCGGAAGGCACCTGCGCTGAAGCCTGGCAGCGGGCTGTACACGGGGTTGTAGAGGTTGGTGGACTGCGTGTTGGCAAAGTCCATCGCGTACGCGTTCTTCTTGTCCGCGCTGAAGTGCGAAGCCACCACCACCCACTCGTGGCCCACGCTGCCGGTCTGCAGCTTGCCGCGCAGGCCCAGCTCGCCGGTGTTGACGCTGTCCTTGCGGGTGTTGTCGAAGCGGTAGGTAGAGCCCGCGCCCGTGCTGCTGTCGCTCACCGTCAGGTTGGCCAGGGAGTTGGCCTCGGAGCTGCGGCGTGCGCCGGCTGCGGCCCAGCCAGTGATGTCCTGCGTGATGTCCCACTCGCCGCGCAGCGTGCCGAAGGTGTCGCGCTCGTTCGAATACGTCCAGGGCTGGGCGAAGTTGGTGCCGCCGTCGGGTGCCGTGGGCATCTGCATGGCGGTGGCGCCCAGCGTCACGTTGGTGCGGGTGCTCTTGAGCTTGTGGTCCTGCCAGCCGATGTCGCCCGACAGGCGCACGTCGCGGCTGCGCCAGTCCAGCCCCACGGCTGCCAGGCCGAGCTTGACGTCTTCATGGTCCACGGCCGTGCCGCCGTTGTGGGTGGCCGCATTCACGCGGATGCCCGTGTTGCCGTCGGGACCGAATCGGCGCGCGATGTCGGCCGCCAGCTGCGTCTGCCCGCCGCTGGAGACGCCGAATGTGACGCGGTTCAAGGGCTCGTTGGGCGCGCGCTTGGGCAGCAGGTTGATCGATCCGCCGATGCCGCCGCCATTGGGGCTGGCACCGCTCAAGAAGGCCGATGCGCCGCGCAGCACTTCCACGCGCTCGAACAGCTCGGTGGCGATGTACTGGCGCGGCAGCAGGCTGTACAGGCCGTTGTAGGCCGTGTCGTCCGAGTCCAGGATGAAGCCGCGGATGAAGTACGCCTCTTGAAAATTGCCGAAGCCGCGCGCCACGCGCACCGTGGGATCGTTCTGCAGCACGTCGCCCACGCTGCGGGCATGGCGGTCCTGGATGAACTCGTTGGTGTAGCTGGTGATGGAAAACGGCGTGTCCATCGCGTCCTTGGTGCCCAGCACGCCGGCACGGCCGCCGCGGGCCACCTGGCCGCCAGCGTAGGCCGGCGACAGGCCTTGCGCCGATGCGTCGGCACTGGCGTTCACCGTGACGGTGGACAGCGCCTTGCCGTCCGCGGGGGCGGCTGGCGCAGCCTGCTGGGCCAGTACGGCAGGCGCTGCCAGCGCGAACATCACGGCGGCGGCAATGGCCACCGGCGTGGCGGCAAAAACGGGGCGCAGCGGGGCTGGCTGGAACGATGTGGCTGGGCGCATGGTCGTGGTGTGAAAAATGAAGTTGAAGGAGGTGTCAGCGCGGCGCCGAATCGGTGCCGCTGCTGTGGATGTCGGTGTCGACGGGGTCGCCGGCGCGGCCCGGGGTGGCCTGCGGTGCCGGGGTGTCACGGAGGGCGCGGCGTGCATGGTGTGCCTGCTGTGAAAAAGGCCATGAGAACCAGCCCATCACCGCCACCGGAACGCCCAGGCCCACCCACGACCACCAGTCGCCCCAGGTGTCGGACACCAGGGCGGTGATCAGGCCCGTGGTGGTCAGCACGCCCATCACGATGGGCCAGCCCCAGAGCGACCAGAACG
The DNA here is from genome assembly GCF_001424425.1 of Acidovorax sp. Leaf191. Classification (GTDB taxonomy): domain Bacteria; phylum Pseudomonadota; class Gammaproteobacteria; order Burkholderiales; family Burkholderiaceae_C; genus Acidovorax. The sequence goes on along the minus strand of NZ_LMPT01000003.1, from coordinate 99,662 downwards.
GGTTCGGCTTCATGCGCGGCCCTCCGTGCGGGGCAGCGGCGTGCCGGTGCGTGCGGCTGGGATGGCGGTAGAGGCAGTGGGCAGGCCGGTAGGCGCGGGCGCGGTGGCCGCCGCAGTGGTGCTGCCCGCCTGCACGCCCTTGCGCAGCCACAGGTACAGCCCGCTGCCCAGCACGACGATGGTCGCGATGTCGAGCAGCGCCCAGATGATCTTCATCGGCATGCCGCCGTAGTCGCCAAAGTGCAGCGGCTGCGACACCAGCAGCGCCGTCAGGTACCACGGCAGCTTTGGTGCGGCGGTGACCTCTGCGGTGCGCGCGTCCACCATCACGGGCTGCAGCAGGCGCGAGGTCAGCGGCTCGTTGCCCTTCAGGAAGAACGTGTTGTGGTGCGGGCTGGAAAACGCCGTGCCCGGGAAGGCGATGAACGACAGCTTCATGCCCGGCGCATGCGCCTGCGCGGCCTGCAGCGCCTGTTGCAGCGGCCCGCGCTCGGCCACGGGCACGGTGGGCTGGCCTTCGTACGGCTTGAGCAGGGTCGACAGCTGGTCGTACTGCCAGTACTTGATCATCAGGTCGGCCCAGGTGTTGATCATGCCCGTGCCGCCCACCACGAAGGCCCACACCAGCGTGACGATGCCCAGCAGGTTGTGCAGGTCGAGCCACTTCACGCGGGTGGACCGGTCCCGGCGCACCTCGCCGAACGCGAGCTTGCGCATGAACGGCGCGTACAGCACCACGCCGGTGACGATGGCCACCAGCAGCAGCAAGCCCATGAACCCCAGGAACAGCTTGCCCGCCAGGCCCGCGAACAGGTCCACATGCAGGCGGAACATGATGTACATGAAACCCTGGTCCACCGGCCGCTGCGACAACACGGCCGCAGTGCGCGCGTCCACCGCGATGGACTTGAAATCCTCGGTCGGCGCGGGCGTGGGCGTGAGGGTCACGAACCACAGGGCGTCGTCGTCCTCGGGCTGCGAAGCGAACTGCACCACGCGGTCGGGGTGCAGCGCCTGCGCGGCGGCCAGCACCGTGTCCAGGCTGGCGCGCGGCGTGTGGGCGGGCATGGGGGGCGCTTCGACCTCGGTGCCCAGCAGGTGGCCGATCTCGTGGTGAAAGATGAGCGGCAGGCCGGTCAGGCACAGCAGCAGCATGAAGACGGTGCAGACCAGGCTGGACCACTTGTGGGTCCATGACCAGCGGCGCAGGGCGGTGGGCGAAAGCATGGCGGGTGGTGGTCAGCAGGTGATCCTGGCCTCGGCCCTCTCGCGGGCATGCCTGCCGACAGGCCGCTGTGGTCAGCGGCCACGGCGGCCGCTACAGCGAGCCAGATGGGCTTGGGTCCAGACGGTCGTCCTCTTCAACAGTGAAAAGGAGGCGACAGCGAGTGCTGGCTGGTCCGAAGGAGGGATGCTCCCCGCGACTGGCTTGCGGTAGGAATGGTTACATTCTAAATGAGAATGGTTCTTTTTCTTGTGCGCGTGCGTTTTTGCAACAGCACATGCTGTGGCGGTCGTGGTTCACAGCACCGCGGCGCGGCACCGGCGGAGCCAAAAACACAAACGGTTGCTTCTTGGTAGCGCTGCCATCGCGTTGTGCGGTGTGGCGGCGGCAGAATCGCACCGCCTGAAACAACGCCCTGTCAGCCCGTTGCGCAGCACCCCGGTTCACGTCGGAGGCTGCAGGGCCTTGGGTGGGCTTCACTCGGGCGCGGTCACTGACGCGGAGGCAGTGGCCCGTGGCTGCTGCGGCAGCACCCTGCGTGGGGCCCGCACGCGGATCCATCAAAAAATCAACCATTCCAACCATCATGGCGTCTTCGTTCGGTCAAAAAATATCCAGTGCCTTGCAGGCCCTGCCCACCAGTGCGAGGCTGGTGCTGTGGGCGGTGTGCATTCCCTTGCTGCTCTCGGGCATCGGCTATTGGGAATACCGTCAGTACGCCCAGACGGGGCTGTCTGCAGAGCAGCAGCAAATGCTGGCCGAGGTGACGGATGCGCTGGAGGCCGTGCGCGAGAACCCTCGCACGGTGATCACCATCGACGGACAACAGCACAGCGGGTTTTCTGCATCGCTCAGGCTGCAGCAGATCGCCAAGAGCATTCGGGGCGACTCGGCAACCCGCGCCCAGGTGGCAGCGGTGGTGCGCCCGGCCAGTATCGCGGCCATGGTGGCCGGCGTGCTGACCGCCCTGGTGGCGCTGGCGGGGCTGTACGGGGTCAGCGCAGCGGGCCGCCAGGCACTGCAGTCGCGCGATGCGCTGATGCGGCTTTTTGTCCGCTGGCGCAACCTGCTGCCCACCTACCTCACCATGCACATGGGGCTGCTGATGATCACGGTGGCCGGCCTGCTGGTGGCGCGCCTGGGGGTGGCGTACCAGGTGGTGATCCTGGAGCGCGCGGGATCGGGCGAGGCCAAGTTCCAGATGGTCATCCTGCTGGTCGCAGGCCTGGTGCTGTGGTGGGGCGCGACGCTGTTGCGTGCGCTGTACACATCGCTGCAGGTGCTGCATGACGAACCCAACGAAGTCATGGGCGTGTCGGTGTCGCGGCAAGAAGCGCCCGCCTTGTGGGCCTATGTGGACACGCTGGCCCAGGCCGCCGGGGCTGCAGCGCCCGCCCATCTGGTAGTGGGCTTGACCGATGGCTTCTACGTCACCGGCCACGCCATGCAACTGGTGCCCAGCGGCCAGCAGCTGACAGGCGAGACCATGTACCTGCCGCTGACCTATCTCACGCTGCTGCAGCGTGACGAGATCAGCGCCATCCTCGCGCACGAACTGGGGCACTTCGCAGGCGCCGACACGGCGTACAGCCTGCAGTTCTCGCCCATCTACCAGCGGCTGGTGGCCAGCCTGCACGCCATCTACGGCCGCAACAACAGCGGCTCGTGGGCGGATCTGCCTGCCACCACCTTCATCGAATACCTGCTGGAGCGCTTCGACCTGGCGGTCAAGCATTGGAGCCGTGTGCGCGAATTCGCGGCCGACCAGGTGGCCGCCCGGCTGGTCAGCGGCGAGGCAGTCGCACGATCGCTGGTGCGCGTCACCGCGCTGCACGACGTCGTGAACACCGTGCTCAACGAGATCGGCCGCCGCCCGCAAGAAGCGGGCAGCGATCTGGTGCAGATGCTGCACGATGCCGTGCGGGAAGCGGGCTTGAAGGCCCCCGACTTTGCGACCGAAGTGGCGACGATGCACCCCAGCGACACCCATCCGCCCACGCTGGAGCGCGCCAAGGCCGTGAACGCCCCGGTGACCGATGCCATGGTGCAAGGCGTGCTGGTGCTGCCTGACGACCAGGCCATGGTGTGGGTGCGCTCGCTGTTTGCCGACAGCCAGGGCCTGCAGGCGCGGTTGCTGGCCGACTTCAAGGGCCTGGCGCGTGAGCAGAACGAGCAGGTGCGCAAGAATCTGGCCGATACGGTGGAGCAGGCCCAAGGCTCTGTCGACTTGTTCGAGCGCAAGTCAAACGTCTGGCTTTTTGCCGGCTTTACCGCCATCGCTTTTGCTGCCTGCGCCGCACTGGTCGTGCACAGCTTCTCACCGGGTAAATCGTTTGCCGGGTTTCAGACGCTGATCCTGATGACGGCGGGTCTGACGGTCATGCTGATCGGCATCACCTGGTGGTTCTGGCGGCGTTCTGTCGTCATGGTGATGCAGCTCACCGCCGAAGGCATGGTCGTGCCCGGCTGGCCGCAGATCGTGCCCTGGTCTTCGGTCAGCGACTACTCGTGCACGGTGGTCAACGGCTCCAACATGGTGATGACCTTCGACCTGGACCCCGCGGCCCCGCGGCTGCAGGCGCCGCATTCCAACCTGCGCCGCATCACTTACCGGCCGGCCAAGAACAAGCTGCTGGTGGGCATGTCGAAGGCGAAGGGCATGGACATGGACGCCATGCACGAAGCCGTGATGCGCTACCTGTCTGGCTGGCATGCGCGCCAGCATTTGCAGTCGATGTAACCTCGCCGTGCACAGGCACCGGGCGAGTCCGATGCCTGTGCGCCGCAGCTACGGCGGGGTGCATGCATGCCTGGGCGCTCAATACCGCGCCTTCAGCGCCACCGTCACCCGCCGCGGCTCGCCATAGAAGTTCTGGCGCGAAACGCCCGACACTTTCTCGTAGTAGGTCTTGTCCAGCAGGTTGTCCACCGACAGGTTCACCGACAGGTGGTCGTTGATCTGGTAGCTCAGCTGCGCATTGAACACCGCGTAGCCGGGTGCGTTGATGCGCAGCGCTCCGCTTTGCGCGAAGAACTCACTGCGCCAGGACATGCCGCCGCCCACGCTGAAGCCGCGCAGGGCGGGGTGGGTGAAGGCATAGCGGGTGAACAGGTTCACGCTGTGGCGCGGGGTGATGGGGCTGAACACCTGGCCCTGCTGGGCCACGGGGGCCTTGAGGTAGCGGGTGTCGTTGTAGGCGTAGCCCGCCACGAGGTCCCAGCCGGGCTGCGGCTGGCCGCTGACCTCGGCCTCGAAGCCCTGCGCGCGGACCTTGCCGCCGGCGATCGATGCGTTGGTCACCACCGGGTCGGGGATGGCGCGGTTCTCGTCGATGATGCGAAAGAGCGCTGCATGGGCCTGCAGGCGCTTTTGCAGGAACTCGCCCTTCAACCCCAGTTCGACCTGCTTGCCCGTGCGCGGCTCGATCAGCTGCTTGGCGGTGGTGAGCTGGCTTTGCACGACGAAGGTCTCGGCGTAGCTGGCGTAGGCGGTGTACTGCGGGTGGAAGTCCCACATCAGCGCCAGCGACGGCACGAACTGGCGGCCGGGGTCTGCGGCGGCGGTGACTGCGCCGGTGCTGGTGCTGCGCGTCACCACCTCGGCCCACGACAGGCGCCCGCCGGCCAGCAGCTTGACGGTGTCGGCCAGGCTGACCTGGGCCTGGCCGTACAGCGCGTTCTCGCGGCGGGTGATGAGGGAGGTGAAGCCCGGCAGCGGGATGTCGGGATAGGCCAGGTCGTAGTTGGGCCGCAGCAAATTGAAGGGCCGGGGCTGGCCGTAGGCGTAGTTGCCGTCCCAGGTCTTGCCCTCGTTGTGGCTCGCGCCCACCAGCAGCTTGTGGGTGCGGCCTGCCACCTGCACCGGCGTGGCCAGGAAGGCGTCGTAGTTGCGGGTGCGCACGTGGAAGTCGCCGTCCACCGTTTCCATGGTGAAGCTGCCGTTGGCGGCCAGCGCGCTGTTGGCGCGGGCCGAGCGGTAGAACGCGGTGCGGTCGATGTCCCGCGCGGACAGGCGCACCACGCCGCCGCCGGCCAGGCGGTGCTCCAGCTCCGCGAAGACGTCGGTGGTCTCCAGGTCTTGCCGGTTGGCACGCAGGCCGGCAAAGGAACTGCGGGGCAGGTCGGCCAGGCGGCCGTCGGCATAGGTGGGCAGGCCCTGGTCGATGGCGGCGCGCACGCGCTGCTGCGCAGCCCCCACCGACACGGTGGTGGACGGGGCGATGTCCCATTCCAGCGTGCCGTAGCCCAGGCGCTTGTTGTTGAACAGCGTGTCGATGTGGCTGTCACGGTCTTCCACCACGGCCACGGCGCGCGCGCGGATCGTGCCTTCGGCGTTCAGGCCGCCGCCCACGTCCACCGTGCCCCGGCGCAGGCCGAACGAGCCCACCGCCGCATCGGCGCCGATGGCCAGCTTGGCCGGGGCGCGCTTGCGCACCAGGTTCACCGTGCCGCCGGGCTCGCTCGCGCCCTGCAGCAGGCCGGCCGGGCCGCGCAGCACTTCGATGCGGTCGTACATGGCCGTATCGAGCGTGCTGTAGTTGCCTTGCGGGATGGGCACGCCGTCGAGCTGGATCGCGCCCAGATCGAACCCGCGCGACTGGAACGAGTTGTAGTTGCCCGCGCCGTCCAGCCGCGTGATGGTCATGCCAGTGCTCAGCTTGATCGCGTCCTCGACCTTGGTCAGGTTGCGGTCGTCAAGCTGCTGGCGCGTGACCACGCTGATGGACTGGGGCGTCTCGCGCGGCGTCTGCTGCAGCTTGCCCACGCTGACTTCGCGGGCGGTGTACTGGCCGCTGCCCTCGGTGGTGGCGCCGTCCGCGCCGTCGGTCACTTTGACCTCGGGCAGGGCGGCGGTGGCGGCGGTGGTGGCGGTGGTGGCGGTGGTCTGGGCCTGGGCTGTGGCCAGCGTGGCCAGCAGCGAGGCCGCCAGGGCCAATGGGTGCATGCGCATGGTGCTTCTCCTCCTCGGTGTGTAAAACGCTATGGTTTTGGTAGCTGCTACCGCTTGTCTATCAAGCGGTAGCAGTCATTTCCATTGAAAATTCGCAGCAGGCAGATGGCCTGGCGGGTCAGAACCGCGTGCGCAGCGTCACCTGCAGTGCGCGGGGCGAGCCGGGCAGGATCAGGTTGTCGTTGCTGCCGTGGGCGGACACGTAGTACTTGCGGTTGGCCAGGTTCTTGATGTTCACGTCCAGGTCCCACTGGCCCAGCGTGTACTGCAGCGCCACGTCGAGCGTGGTGTAGCCGGGCAGGGTGACCAGGTTGGTCAGCGAGGTGAAGCGCGCACCCACGTAGTTCACGCCGCCGCCCGCGCGCAGGCCGTGGCCCAGGTCCTTCATGGCCCACAGGAACGCGGAGTTGCGCGGCGTGAGTGCAGCCACCTTGCCCTGTGCGGCGATGGCCGCTGTGGGCAGCTGCAGCGAGCCCGTGGTGGCCAGCGACCGGGTCATGCGGCCATCCAGCCACGCGTAGCCCGCGCTCACGTCCCAGCGGTCGGGCAGGCGGCCATTGGCGGTCAGCTCCAGGCCGTTGGTGCGCTGCGTGCCCACGTTGATCTGGCGCGACGGGTTGGTCGGGTCGGTGTTCTTGATGTTGGTGCGTTCAAGGTTGAAGAGCGCGCCGGTGAAGTTCAGCCGGCCGTCCAGCACGTCGAGCTTCACGCCGATCTCCTTGTTCTCGGTGATCTCGGGCTCGGCGCCGGTGTTGTTGGCAGCCAGTGCGAAGGTCTCGGCCGAGGGCTGGAACGACTTGCTGTACGACACGTAGTACGACAGCGCCTCGCTGGGCTGCCACACCAGGCCCGCGCGGGGGCTGAACTTCTTGTCGGTGCGCGACAGGCCCGCGAGCTTGCGGTCGAACGTGGTCTCCTGCCCGAACACGTCGTAGCGGGCGCCCACCAGCGCCTTCCACTGGGGCGCCAGCGTGATCTGGTTTTGCCAGTACAGCGCGGCCGTGTCCTGTGTGGTGTGGCTGGGGATGGCGCCGTCGGCCGCAAAGCTGGCGGCCGGGATGGCGGGGGCGGGGCGGTTGCCGGGGTTGAAGATCGGCACGCGGTCGGCGCCGCCCGAGACGGACTCGGCGCGCTTCTTTTGCTGGCCCAGCTCCACGCCCATCAGCCATTCCTGCTGGAAGCCGCCCAGCCGGTTGCGCCAGGTGACGTCGGTCTGGTTGAAGAAGCCTTTTTCGTCGCGCAGGACGAACGAGCGCGTGCGGCCCACGGTCAGGTTCACCGGGTCGGTGGTGCCGCCGGGCAGGGTGTTGTAGCGGTCGAGCGCGTAGTCGTACAGGCGCGTGACGTTGCGCACCGACCAGTCGTCGTTGAAGCGGTGGTTCAGCGTGGCCGCGAACGATTGCATGGTGCTGGTGGTGGTGTCGTCCTGCGCGGCGTTGCTGGAGCCGTAGTACGTGCGCGGCGACACGTTGACGGGCCGGCCGTTGAGCGCCGGAATGCCGAAGTCCGTCAGGCGCTGGTCGCGGGCGTTGGTGTACTGCAGCAGCAGGTCGGTCTGCGCCGCGAGCTTGAGCGCAAGCGACGGCGCGAAGTTGTGGCGCTTGACGAACTGCTGGTCGCGGTAGCTGCCCGAGTCCTCCACCGCGGCGTTGATGCGAAAGGCCGCGGTGTCGCTGATGCCCACATTCACATCGGCCGTGGCGCGGCGGTAATCGAAGCTGCCCAGGCCCAGCGACGCCTCGCCCGAGGTCTCGCCGAACCTGGGCTTCTTGGTCACGCGGTTGATCAGGCCGCCCGACGATCCGCGCCCGTACAGCACGGCGGCGGGGCCCTTGAGGACTTCCACCCGCTCGATGTCGGCCAGGTCGCGGAAGTACAGCGCATCGTCGCGCACGCCGTCGACAAACTGGTCGGCGATGGCCGTGAAGCCGCGGATCACCACCTGGTCGCGCTGGCCGTCGCCGTGGCTCATGGCCACGCCGGGCACGTTGCGCAGCACGTCTTCCATCGACCGCGCTCCCTGGTCGCGCATGAGCTGCTCGGGCACCACGTTCACGGCCTGGGGCACGTCGCGCAGCGGCGCGCTGCCCTTGGTGGCCGAGGTGCTGGCGGCGGGCGAGTAGCCGTCGTCGCCCGTGGTGGACTGCACCGTGACCTCACCCAGCGTCTGCGGTGCGGTGGCCGGCGGGCTCTGCTGCGCCCACGCAGCGCTGCAAAGCGCGGCGAGCAGGGCGGCCGACAGGGGCCTGAGCCTGTGGTACTGGCGGAATGCGTGCATGGTTTTTCCTTTGGTATGTGCGCAGCGCAGGTGAAGACAACCCGCACACCGGGCCTGGCGCGGGCCGGTGGTCGGCCCTGGCTGGGAGGTGTGCGGAGCGGTGAAGCGAAACGAATGCGTTGGGGTGGACGGGGCAGGGGGCAGGACGCGGTGTGGCCCGGGCGTGCGCAGCGCTGCCGCTGCGCCGCAGCGGCGTTCAGCCAGCCCGTGCGGCGCTGGGCGCCATCACCAGCCGCCGGCCCACGCCAGCAGCCCGGCAGCCAGCGCGACGCCGGCCGCGACCGGTGTGCGCCGCGGCTGCCAGGTCACCATGGCGGTCACCGCCAGGGCCGCGACCGACAGGGCGACCGTCCAGGCCGTCACGCCCAGCGATGCAGGCACCTCGCCCGACGGCCGCGCCGCCAGCCACAGCGAGAGCGCCAGCACCAGCCAGCCGGCGCGGCGCAGGTGCATCTGGCGCCGCGCCGTGCCCTCGCGGCCCAGCGCGTCTTCGTGGTGGCGGTCCATGCCCAGCGCGATGGCCGACCATGCGGCAAAACACAGCAGAAAAGCGGACATGGATCAGGCTCCCGTCGTGGAGACGTCGGGCGTGGCCGACAGCGCCGGTGCCGCGGGCTGCGGGGCCGATGCGTGGGCGGTTGCGTTGGCGGTTGCGGCGTGGCGCGGTGCCTGGGACACCGCCGCCCGGCCCTTGGGCACGCGCCCCGGGCGCAGCCGCCAGGACAGCCAGCACAGCAGCAGGCCCGTGGCCAGGAACGACAGGTCCATGCTGGCCCAGATCCATTCGCCCGCGGGCAGCGTGACGCCCAGGTGGGTGTGGGTGGTCAGTGCGTTGATCAGCGGCAGGGCCGTCCACACGGCACCCGCAGCACCCAGCGGTACCGACCAGCCCATGCGGCTGGGCCGCACCACGGCGCACGCCAGCGCCCACAGCAGCGCGACGCCCCAGGCGCTGAAGAACCAGGCCAGCTCGGCATCGGCCCGGCCCTCGATGCCCACCGGGATCAGCCGGTTGGAGGCCACGTACACGCCGCAGGCCAGCGGCAGGCCCGCGAGCGTGGCGATGTTGATGGCGGCCACCAGGCGCTCGCCAAAGGGCGCCTGGGTGCGCGCTGCAGCGGTGGCTGCGCCCTGGCGGCCGGCTTTGGTTTGCGACAGGGCGCTGCGCTTGACGGTCCACAGCACCATGCCCGTGGCGATCATCAGGCTGCCCAGCACGCCAAAGCCGAACAGGGCCCAGCGCATGCCAGCATCGGCAAAGCGCGCCAGGTGCAGCCCGTACAGCACGCCATAGGTCTTGGCGGCGGGGCCGGTGGGGTCGGCCTGGTCCAGCCACTGGCCGGTGGTGGCGTCGAACAACAGGCGCGGCGGACGGTACTGCAGTCGGTCGCCCTCGTGGCGCGTGACCTCGACCACGGCGCGGCCCTTGGCATCGCGGCGCGCCTGCACGCTGCCGATGCGCCCGCCGTCCCAGCGGGTGCGTGCTTCGGTCAGGATGGGCTGCAGCGCGATGGCGGGCAGGGGCTCCACCTTGTCGCTTGCGCCACGGCGGGGTCGGCTCTCGGCCTTCTCGCCCTGCAGGTCGGCAAAGTACGCGTTGGAGTCCACGCCCTTTTCATTCTTGTACGTGGTGGCGATGCCGGCGGGCATGTACAGCGTGTGGAAGATCATCAGCCCGCTGAAGGTGATCATCAAGTAGAACGGCAGCACCAGCACGCCGGTGACGTTGTGCGCATCCAGCCAGGCGCGCTGCCCGCCCTTGGTGGGGCGGAAGGTGAAGAAGTCCTTGAAGACGCGGCGGTGCGTGATCACGCCCGTGATCAGCGCGACGAACATCAGCATCGTCGCCACGCCCACCACCCAGCGGCCTTCGAGGGTCCAGCGGCCCTTCTGGGCCGTGCGCAGCTCGAAGTGGAAGCGGTAGAAGAAGTCCCCGCCCATGGTCTGGCGCGCCTCGATGGCCTCGCCGGTCTGCGGGTTCATGCGCAGCGTCTCGAACCGGCCGTTGCCGGTACCGCGCCACAGCAGGTTGACGGCGGGGTCGCGCTCGTCGGGCAGATGCATGATCCACTGCGTGACCTCGGGCGACTTGCGCACCAGGGCATCGAGCGACTTCTGGGCCACCTGCGCATCCGCCGCGGGCAGGCCGTGCATCTCGGGGCGCATCCACAGGTTGAACTCGTTCTTGAAGAACGACAGCGTGCCGGTGAGGAAGATCGCGAACAGCAACCAGCCCAGGATCAGCCCGGCCCAGGTGTGCAGCCACGACATCGCCTGGCGAAAGCCCTCGCGGTCGTTGGGTGTCCTGGCGGCTTTGGTCTTGGCGTTCACAGTAGCCGCCGTGGGCGTGCCCGCTGCGATGTCTGCGGACGCGTCGGGTGTCAGTGTGGTGGTGTTCATGCGGCGGCCTTCATCCATTGCGGCGCCATGGCGCAGGCACCCAGTACCAGCGCCGGCAGCAGCGTGCCCGCCCAGGCTCCCAGGGCGGTGCGGGCATAGAACGCCCAGCCCGCGGCGATGGCGTAGGCCAGCCAGGCCAGCATGGTGGCCGTGAGCACGGCTTCCACCCGTGGCATGAACTGCGCCAGCCCCAGCGACAACGCCGCCGCGAACCCCGCCGCCAGCGCATAGCCGCCGCCAATGGCCGCCACGGCGCGGGAGGTGATGGCCAGCCGGTAGCGCCAATCGACGCGCGCGGCCTTCATGGCGTGCCTGCCGCAGGTCGGCAGCGGGCCAGCGGTGACCCCATCGGTGGGGACGAAGGCGACGAAGGGGAGGCCCCGGGCAGGCAGGGGCTGGCGGTGCGGCGCAGCATCAGAGATGGCTCCAGGCAGGTTTGCAGGCGAAAACGGTCAAACGCTGGCTGCAGCGGCGGGGCGGCAAGGCCCCGGCTGACTGGCTGGCTGGTGTTCAGGAGATTCAGGCCAGCGTGCGGCGATCGCTGGTGGCCCATGGCCTGAGCGTCAGGCGGGCGTCGCAGGGGTCAACGCTGGTCGTAAGAACGCATTCTACTTTTGTTGAGAAGCATTCGCATTCATTGAATCCAGACTTTTGCCGTCTTGATGTGCGGTTGCAACATTCTGTGACGCGGTCGCCTGTCTTGGGGCATGGCCAGCCCCTTAGCAATCTATTGGGGCCCAATGTCAGGCGACAGGCTCGTTCTCCGGCAGCAAGCCTCTGTCACCGAAAACGGAAAATGCGGCAGCTGCTGAAGCTTTGACGCTGGACCACCTCACCCCATCTTCGGGCCGCAAAATTTGAGGCGTAACTTTGCAAAACTCGTCTACATCGGCTTGAACCCGAGACAGTGCGTGCAACTCACGCAGCGTAAAAGCCGGGGTGCCGAAACTTTCAGCCACAGGCGCGTCGTTGGTCCAATCGCTCCATTGATTGACAAGCTCTGCCAGATCCTCGTCTTTGTCTGCTTGCGCAGCCGCTCCCAGCCATTCGAACAGGCGGTTGCGTATGCGTTGTGCTACGAGCTGGTGCGATGCTTGCATAAGTCAGGAGCCTAACGAAAAAACTTGGTTGAACAGGCACAAAAAAACGGGCCGAAGCCCGTTTTCTTGATTTCTTCTTTGCTTTTTTCGTGGAGCGCTCTGAGAAACTGAAGTCTTTGAGGTCTTGCTTACTCTGCCTCGCCCATCTGGGATTGCAGGTAGTTTTGCAGGCCGACCTTGTCGATCAGGTCGATCTGGGTTTCCAGGAAGTCGATGTGCTCTTCCGTGTCGTCCAGGATCTTTTGCAGCAGGTCGCGGGAGACATAGTCGCGCACCGTTTCGCAGTGGGCGATGCCTTCCTTGATCGTCGCCTGGGCGCCTTGTTCGGAGCGCAGGTCGCAGGCCAGGATCTCCGGCACGTCTTCGCCGACCTGGAGCTTGGCGAGGTCCTGCAGGTTGGGCAGGCCGTCGAGCGTGAAGATGCGGTCCATGAGCCAGTCGGCATGCTTCATCTCGCCGATGGATTCCGAATACTCCTTCTTGGCCAGCTTGTCGAAGCCCCAGTGCTTGAGCATGCGGTAGTGCAGGAAGTACTGGTTGATGGCCGTGAGTTCGTTCTTCAGCTGGGCCTGCAGATGGCCAATGACCTGTGCGTCACCTTTCATGGGGACTCCTTGTGTGTTCTGTGGATTCGGGGCCGATTGTCGTGACCTCGATCAAACACCGCAAGCCAAACCCCTGTGTCTTTGCTCTGTCTGCGTGTGATGCTGAGTTGTGTTCGCATCTGCAGGGCCAAAAGCATGGTCACGCAGCGGAGCCCAGGCTGTCGCTGGTGCCGGGCGTGCATCCAACCCGGGGTCTGTCGCAATCTACAGGTCGATGCTCCAGCGCGCGCACCCGGGCGGGTGGGGCCATCGGATTTTCATGATGCTGCAATGCCGACTCTGTATAGTCACAGGCAATTGATTCCATGCAATCAATTAATTGGATTCATGGGCTCGATGGGCCTAGACTTCAGCCTTGTTCACTCAACCCACCATTAAGGAAACAGCAATGTCCCTGATCAACACCGCAGTTCAGCCCTTCAAGACCACCGCCTTCGTCAACCGCAACGGCAAGGGTGAATTCATCGATCTGACCGAAGCCGACCTGAAGGGCAAATGGTCTGTGCTGATCTTCATGCCTGCAGCCTTCACCTTCAACTGCCCCACCGAAATCGAAGACGCTGCCGACAACTACCCAGAGTTCCAGAAGGCTGGCACCGAGGTCTACATCGTCACCACCGACACGCATTTCTCGCACAAGGTATGGCACGAAACCTCCCCCGCCGTGGGCAAGGCCAAGTTCCCCCTGGTCGGCGACCCAACGCACCAGCTGACCAACGCTTTCGGCGTGCACATCCCTGAAGAAGGCCTGGCACTGCGCGGCACCTTCGTGATCAACCCCGATGGCGTGATCAAGACGGCCGAAATCCACTCCAACGAAATCGCCCGCGACGTCAAGGAAACCGTGCGCAAGCTCAAGGCTGCCCAGTACACCGCCGCCAACCCCGGCCAGGTGTGCCCCGCCAAGTGGAACGAAGGCGCCAAGACCCTGGCCCCATCGCTGGACCTGGTCGGCAAGATCTAAGCCGCCACCGATTCGGCAGAGCGCCCCAGCCCGGGCGCTCCTGAGCCGGACAGCGTCATGGCGCGTGTGCGCCATGCCGTCCGGCTTTTTTTCGCCCGTACTTTTCGCTCGTACTTTTTATGCGGGCCGCGGCGACAGGCATTGCAAATGCCAGTGTTTGCCACACCCTAGATAGACGACAACCCAAGAACTCAAAGCAAAGGACACCACCATGCTCGACGAACAACTCAAGACCCAGCTTTCCGCCTACCTGGAGCGCGTGCAGCAGCCGTTCGAACTGGTGGCGTCCCTGGACGACAGCGAGACCGCCCGCGACATGCTGGAGCTGCTGACGACCATCCAGTCCCTGCGCAGCGACAAGATCACGCTCCGTACCGACGGCAACGACGCGCGCAAGCCGTCGTTTACCCTGCAGCGCGTGGGAGCCACCAACAGCCTGCGCTTTGCCGGCCTGCCCCTGGGCCACGAGTTCACCTCGCTGGTGCTGGCCCTGCTGTGGACCGGCGGCCACCCGCCCAAGATCGAGCCCGAGGTGATCGAGCAGATCGCCGCGCTCGACGGTGACTTCAGCTTCGACGTCTACATGAGCCTGACCTGCCACAACTGCCCGGACGTGGTGCAGGCGCTGTCGCTCATGGCCATCGTCAACCCCAAGATCAAGACGACCGTGATCGAGGGCGGCGCCTTCCAGCAGGAAGTGGCCGACCGCGAGATCATGGCCGTGCCCATGGTGTTCATGAACGGCCAGGTGTTTGCGTCCGGCCGCATGTCGGTCGAAGAGATCGTCGCCAAGCTCGACACCGGCGCCGCCGCCCGTGACGCGGCCAAGCTGTCGGCCAAGGCACCGTACGACGTGCTCATCGTCGGTGGCGGCCCTGCCGGCGCCGCAGCCGCGGTGTATGCCGCCCGCAAGGGCATCCGCACCGGCGTGGCGGCCGAGCGCTTCGGCGGCCAGGTCAACGACACGCTCGCCATCGAGAACTACATCTCTGTGCTGGAGACCGACGGACCCAAGTTCGCTGCCGCGCTCGAAGCCCACACCCGTGCCTACGACGTGGACATCATGAACCTGCAGCGCGCCGACCAGCTGATCCCGGCGGCTGAGCCCGGTGGCCTGATCGGTGTGAAGCTGGCCAATGGCGCCACGCTGCAATCGAAGACGGTGATCCTGTCCACCGGCGCGCGCTGGCGCAATGTCAACGTGCCCGGCGAAGCCGAGTACAAGAACAAAGGCGTGGCCTACTGCCCGCACTGCGACGGCCCGCTGTTCAAGGGCAAGCGCGTGTCGGTCATCGGCGGCGGCAACTCCGGTGTCGAGGCCGCCATCGACCTGGCCGGCATCGTGGCCCATGTCACGCTGATCGAGTTTGCCGACCAGCTGAAAGCCGACGCCGTGCTGGTCAACAAGCTCAAGAGCCTGCACAACGTGACCATCCACACCAACGCGCAGACCACCGAGATCACTGGCGCTGACGGCAAGGTCAATGGCCTCAAGTACAAGGACCGCGCGACCAATGTGGAGCACCTGGTGCAGCTCGAAGGCGTGTTCGTGCAGATCGGCCTCGTGCCCAACACCGAATGGCTCAAGGGCACGGTGGAGCTGTCCAAGTTCGGCGAGGTCATCGTCGACTCGCACGGCCGTACCAACATCCCCGGCGTGTTCGCGGCGGGTGACTGCACGACGGTGCCGTTCAAGCAGATCGTGATCGCAGCGGGCGATGGGTCCAAGGCCGCGCTGAGCGCTTTCGACCACCTGATCCGCATGCCGGTGGTGGCCCAGCCTGTGGTTACGGCGCCAGCAGCCGCGGCAGTGGCAGAAACAGTGTGACAACAGGCATAAAAATGCCGCTACCGCTTGATGGATAAACGCTAGCAGCTATTGATTGCATAGCAAACTGCTAGGCATCGCCATGCAGATCCAGGGAGCCTGTGGGCTCCCTTTTTCATGGTGCGAACAATTGATGGATCCCGGGCGCAACCTGCTGCGCTCTGAGAGGTCCCGCAAACCCCAAGCCGCCACAAGGAATAGTTTGCAACATGTGTATTGATAATTATTCTCATATAGAATAGCCGCTTCGTTGCCAGCGGACGTGCCAGCACCCGAGCGGTGAGAGGGCGCGCAGAGCCAGCTTCCTGTCATTGACTCCGACCAGAGAAGAAGGGCTCCCCCGTGGCGCACGCATCCGCATCCGCATTCCGCTCCCGCACGTTCAACCTCCACCCCGTGGCCTGGCTCGTGGCCTGTGCGCTCTGCACCGCCTGGAACGCCCAGGCCCAGGGCGCGCCAGGCCCGCTGGGCGCAGGGCAGTTGATCGCTGCCGGCCCGGCGCTCAAGGAGGTCGTCATCAGCGGCTCGCGCAGCGAGCAGGACCCGGGCGAGCTGCCCATGAGCATCGACGTGATCAACGCGCAGGCCATCGAAGAAGGCCAGGTGCGCGACATCCGCGATGTGGCGCGCGAGCTGCCCAACGTGTCGGTCACGCGCTCGCCCGCGCGCTTCACGCTGGCCAGCGGATCCACGGGGCGCGAGCAGAACGCGGGCTTCAACATCCGCGGCCTGGACGGCAACCGCGTGCTGATGATGGTGGACGGCATCCGCCTGCCGCGCAGCTACGTCTTCAGCGCCAATGCCTTCGGGCGCGACTACCTGGACATCGGCCTGCTGCAGCGCATCGAGGTCGTGCGTGGCGCCACGTCGGCGCTGTACGGGTCGGACGGCATGGCGGGCCTGGTCAACTTCATCACGGCCGAACCATCGGCCTTCCTCGACGGCGACAAGCGCATCGGCGGGCGTGTGAGCCTGGGCTACGACGGCGACGACCACGGCAAGCGCGTGGGCGCCACGGTGGCGGGCAAGGCGGGCGACACGGTGCAGTGGCTGCTGGGCGGCAACGTCACGCGCGCCAGCGAGCTGGACAACATGGGCACCAACAGCGCGGCCAATGCCGACCGCACCCGCCCCAATCCGCAAAAGGATAAAAGCGGCGCGCTGCTGGGCAAGGTCATCCTCACGCCGGGCGGCGGCCAGCGCCATGTGTTCACGCTGGAGCATGTGGACAAGACCTCCGACTACGAGCTGCTGACCGCGCGCTCCAAGCCGCCGCTGGCCGCCACGTCCGTGCTGGGCTCCACCTCGTTCACCGACATGCAGCGCAGCCGTGCGACGTGGGAGGGCGCGTGGCGCGTGAACTCGGCGCTGGCCGACGACCTGAAGGCAACGCTGAGTTTTCAGGACTCGCATTCGCGCGAATACGTCACCGAAGACCGCAACACCGCTGCCGACCGTGTGCGCGACGTGACCTACGACGAGCGCACCTGGCAGGCCAACCTGCAGGGCAGCAAGGTGCTGCGCGCGGGCCCTGGCGGCCTGGTGCAGAAGATCACCTACGGTTTTGACTACACGTCTGCCAAGGTCGAGAACCTGCAGACCGGCGTGACCCCGCCGGTGGGGGAAACCTTCCCGCTCAAGCGCTTTCCGGACACCACCGAGACCAGCGCCGCGCTGTACGTGCAGGACGAGTTCGTGACCGGCCCCTGGAGCATCACCCCGGGCGTGCGCTTCGACACCTTCCGCATCAAGGCCGACCAGGCGGGCTTCGGCGCGCAGGCCGTGTCCCTCTCGGGCAACGCCACCTCGCCCAAGTTCGGCGTGCTGTACCGCGCCAGCGAGCAGTGGAGCGTGTTCGGCAACTACGCGGCGGGCTTCCGTGCGCCCAACGCGGGCCAGGTCAACGCCTTCTTCGAGAACCCGGTCAGCAACTACCGCACGGTGCCCAACGCCCACCTCAAGCCCGAAAAGAGCCAGAACTTCGAGCTGGGCGTGCGCGGCCGGCTGGACGCGCTGTCGGTCGAGGCTGCAGCGTTCACGGGCCGCTACAAGGACTTCATCGAAGACCTGCGCCAGGTCGGCGGCACCGGTGCGCCGGGCAACCCGCTGGTGTTCCAGTCGGTCAACATCGGCCGCGTCAAGCTCAACGGCTTCGAGGTCAAGGGCGACATGCGCTGGGGCCAGTGGGCAGGCGGGCAATGGACATCGCCCTTCAGCTACGGCCAGACGCGCGGGCGCGACACCGCCACCGGCAGGCCGGTGAACACGGTGGACCCATCGCGCCTGTCGGCCGGCCTGCGCTACGACACCGGCGGCTGGATGGCGCGCCTGGATGCCACCCACGCCGCCGCCAAGAAGCCGAGCGACGTGGCTTTGGCCACGGGCAGCACGCAGTACCTCACGCCGTCGTACACGGTGCTCGACCTGTCGGGCCAGTGGCGCATCCGCAAGGACCTGCGCCTGAACCTCGGCATCTACAACCTGACCGACAAGAAGCACTGGCGCTGGGCCGACGTGCGCGGCCTGGCCGCCAACGCCAACTTCATCGACGCCTACAGCCAGCCCGGCCGCTCCGTGCGCGTGTCGCTGGTGGCCGATTTCTGAGTTCCGCTTTCATCCCCCAGGCACCCACCCCAGGAGACCACCATGAGCCACGCTCCCGACCTGC
This sequence comes from Acidovorax sp. Leaf191, assembly GCF_001424425.1. Lineage (GTDB taxonomy): Bacteria > Pseudomonadota > Gammaproteobacteria > Burkholderiales > Burkholderiaceae_C > Acidovorax. Next base: position 81,643 of record NZ_LMPT01000003.1, on the reverse strand, counting down.
CCGATGCCGGCAGCCACACCGATGAGGAATACAGCCTGCCGTGCGCCGAGGCGCTGCTGGCCGGCACGCTCGCCCTGATGACGGGCTACGTGCAGGCCTGCTGCGACAGCCACCGCGACGCCATGGGCCGCAAGATATCGGCCAACCTGCAGATGCTGGCCGATGCCGACGGCTTCACCGCACACTTCCGCACGGTGGTCTGGAGCCTGCAAGGCCGCTGGGAAGAGCAGTGCAAGGCCCGCCAGGACACCGCTGCCACGGCGGCCATGGTGGCCGCCGAGCAGCGCCGCGTGCTGTGGCACACCGCGCCGGAGGCCATGCAATGATCGCCGCCGTGACGACCTCCCAAGGTGCGGCAGTGGCAGTGGCAGCGCCGATCGCTGCGCCGGACATCCGCGCGCAATTCGCCGCTGCACGTGCCACGGGCAAGCGCGCCAAGGATGCGGCCGAGAGCATCGGGCTCTCGGAAGGCGCCGCTGTCGCTGCCCACGCGGGTGAGCACGCGCACCCGCTCAAAGCCGTGCCGCTGCAGGGCTCGTGGCTGCACCTTCTGCAGGCGCTCGAAGCCTGCGGCCCCTTGATGGCGCTGACGCGCAACGAAGGTACGGTGCACGAGAAGACCGGCGTCTACACGCACGTCTCGGCCACCGGGCCGGTGGGCATTGCGTTGGGCGAAGACATCGACCTGCGCTTGTTCTTTGCACAGTGGCATGCCGGCTTTGCGGTGACGGAGCTGGCCAACGACCCCGCCAAGCCGCCGTCGCGCAGCCTGCAGTTCTACAACGCGCAGGGCCGCGCAGTGCACAAGGTCTTCACGCGCGATGCCACCGACCTGGCCGCGTTCGACGCGGTGGTGAGCCGCTTTGCACAGCCGAGCGCCGGCTACGTGTTCGGCAAGGCGCCCGCGCCGGAGGCGGTGCGGCCCGACGCCGACATCGACGCCGACGGCCTGCGCGAGGCCTGGGGTGCCATGAAAGACACGCACGAATTCTTCGGCATCACCAAGAAATTCGGCGTGGAGCGCCAGCAAAGCTTTCGCCTGGTCGAGGGCCAGTTCGCCTGGCGTGCCACGCCGCAGGCCGTGCAGCGCCTGCTGGACGAGGCCGCGCTGGACGGCCTGCCCATCATGGTGTTCGTGGGCAGCGGCGGCTGCATCCAGATCCACACCGGGCCGGTGCGCAACATAAAGCCGCTCGATACGCCGCACGCGCAGTGGATCAACGTGCTGGACGCGGGCTTCAACCTGCACCTGCGCACCGACATGGTGGCCAGCGTGTGGGTGGTCGAAAAACCCACGGCCGATGGCGTGGTCACCTCCGTCGAGGCGTTCGACCACGCGGGCGAGCTGATGGCCATGTTCTTCGGCGCGCGCAAGCCCGGCAAGCCCGAGCTGCAGGGCTGGCGCGACCTGGTGGCGCGGCTGCCGCAGGCGCGGCAGGACGAGGTGGCCCATGCTGCGTGACGGCCTGACCGACACGGGGCGCAGGCAGCTGCTGCGCGGCATGGGCGCGCTGCCACTGCTGTCCGCCCTGGGTGCCGAGCGCGCACTGGCAGCCAGCCCGGCGCGCATCGTCTCGCTGGGCGGCGCGCTGACCGAGGTGGTCTACCTGCTGGGCGCGCAGGGCCAGCTGGTGGGCACCGACACCACCAGCCTGTTCCCCGAGGCCGCGCTCAAGACTGCCAAGGTCGGCTACATGCGCCAGCTCTCGGCCGAGGGGCTGCTGTCCCTCAGGCCCGACGCCGTGGTGGGCACCACCGAAGCCGGCCCGCCGGTGGTGCTGGACCAGGTGCGCAGCGCCGGGGTGCGGGTGGAGCTGGTCAAGGCCGACCACACCTGGGACGAGGTGCAGCGCAAGGTCGCCACCGTGGGCCGCGTGGCCGGCCGTGAGCGCGAGGCGCAGGCCTTGCAGGCCGACCTGGATGCGCAGTGGTCGGCGGTGCAAAAGCTGGTGGCCGCGTCGTCGCGGCGCCCGCGCGCGATCTTCATCCTGTCGCACGGCGGCAGCCCCATGGTGGCGGGCACCGGCACGGCGGCCGATGCGCTGATCCGCTTTGCGGGCGCGACCAATGCCATCACCCAGTTCGCAGGCTACCGGCCGCTCACGGCCGAAGCCATGGCCAGCGCGGCGCCGGAGGTGCTGCTCAACAGCACACAGGGTATCGAGGCGCTGGGCGGCGAGGCAGCCTTCTGGCAGCGGCCTGAACTGGCCCTCACGCCCGCGTTCCGCCGCAAGGCGCTGGTCGCCATGGAGGCCAGCCACCTGCTGGGCTTTGGCCCGCGCCTGCCCGGGGCCGTGCGCGAGCTGCACACCCGCACGCAGGCGATCACGGCGTGACAGATATGTCGTTGGCGCAGCCCGGCGCGCGCTGGAACGTGGGGCGCCTGTCGCCCCGCACCGCGCTGGCCATCGGCGCGGCGCTGGTGGTGCTGACTTTTGTCTGGGCCAGCACGCAAGGCGCGTACGCCATTGCGCCAGCCCAGCTGTGGCAGGTGTTGCTGCAGGCCGTGGGCGCGGCGCCGTCGGCCGAGCAGGCGCCTGAATATCTGGTGTTCATCAACATCCGCCTGCCGCGCCTGCTGATGGGCGTGGCGGCCGGTGCAGGCCTGGGGCTGGCCGGTGCGCTGATGCAGGGCCTGTTTCGCAACCCGCTGGCCGACCCGGGCCTGATCGGGGTCAGCAGCGGGGCCGCGCTGGCCGCTGCGCTCACCATCGTGCTGGGCAGCCACTGGCTGCCCGACCTGCCGCGCACGCTGGGCAGCTGGACACTGGTGGGCATGGCCTTTGGCGGCGGCCTGCTGGTCACGGCGCTCATCTATGGCCTGGCGCAGGCCGATGGCGGCACGCGCATGGGGCTGATGCTGCTGGCCGGCGTGGCGGTCAACGCGCTGGCGCTGGCGGGGCTGGGCTACCTCAACTTCATCTCCACCGACGAGCAGTTGCGCAACATCCAGATGTGGCTGCTGGGCAGCCTGGGCGGCGCGCGCTGGAGCGCCGTGGCCTTGGTCGGCACCATCGTGGCCGTGGCCTGCGGGCTGGGCCTGGCGCTCGCGCGCCCGCTCAATGCGATTGCCCTGGGCGAGGCCCAGGCCGCGCTGCTGGGCGTGCCGGTGGAGCGCACCAAGCGCCTGGCGGTGCTGGTCACCGCGCTGGCGGTGGGCGCGGTGACAGCCGCCACGGGCATCATCGGTTTCATCGGCCTGGTGGCGCCGCACTGGGTGCGCCTGGTGGCCGGGCCCGACCATCGCGTGGTGCTGCCGGGCTCGGCCCTGCTGGGTGCGGCGCTGGTGCTGGCGGCCGACGTGGTGGCGCGCACCATCGTCAAGCCGGCGGAGCTGCCGCTGGGCGTGCTCACGGCCTTTATCGGCGTGCCGCTGTTCCTGGCCATGCTGCGCCAGTTCCGGAGCAAGGTATGAACGCCGCCTCGCTCCATGCCGGCGATCCGCTGGTGTGCGATCAGTTGGGTGTGGGCCTGCCGGGCCGGCCCTTGCTGGCCACCGTGCATGCACGCCTGGCACCTGGCCGATTCACCGCCATCCTCGGGCCCAATGGCGCAGGCAAGTCGACGCTGCTGTCCATGCTGTCGGGCCAGCGCGCGCCGCGCTCGGGCTCGGTCAGCCTGGGGGGCAGGGCGCTCTCTGCGTTGGGCGCATTGGAACTGGCGCGCCTGCGTGCCGTGCTGCCGCAAGAGACGGCGGTGGCCTTCGACTTCACGGTGCAGGAGGTCGTGGAGATGGGGCGCTTTCCGCACCGCCAGTCGCCCAGCCGGAGCGAGGCGCGCATCGCCCGCGATGCGATGGAGGCCACCGGCGTGGCCCACCTGGCGCAGCGCGGCGTCAACACCCTGTCGGGTGGCGAGCGCGCCCGCGCCCACCTGGCCCGTGCCCTGGCGCAGATCTGGGAGCCCCGGCCCGACGGTGCCACGCGCTGGCTGCTGCTCGATGAACCCACCGCCGCGCTCGACCTGTCGCACCAGCACCAGGCCATGGCCCTGGTGCGCCGCTGGGCAGCGGAGCAGGGCATCGGCGTGGTCGCGGTGCTGCACGACCTGAACCTGGCGCTGCGGTACGCGCACGACGTGGTGCTGATGGGCGCGGGGCGCTGTGATGTGGGGCCCATGGAGCAGACGCTGGACGCCGCGGCGATTGCACGCGTGTGGGGCGTAGAGTGTTCCGAAGTGCGCGCCAGCGACGGCGTGGCGCAGTTTCTGGTGGCAGCGGGATGATGCGCAGATGACGACGCGGTCATCCCTCCAAGCCTTGCCCTTGGCCGCGTGGGGACATGGGCGTGGGCGGATGCTGCACCGCGCCATCTTGTCACTAGAATGCGCGCACACCATGCGCCGCCTGCTCCTCGTCTTCCTGCTGCTGTTCATGCCGCTCCAGTCCATCTGGGCGGCTGCATCGCCGTACTGCAAGCACGAGACGGCGCCGCAGGCATCGCACTTCGGCCACCATGCGCACGATCACCACGGTGATGCGCCAGCCGCGCAAGCGCAGCCGTCCGCCGCCAGCGAGACCCCTGGCCACAAGGCACTGGCCACCGCCGCCACGGCCGACATGGACTGCCATGCCTGCCACGGCGTGGGCAGCGGCATGGCCTTGAGTGCGAGTGGTCAGGCCATCGTGGTCGCGGTCGCTGCGCCTGCCGCCCTCGTGGCACCGGCCTGGGTCCATCCCCCGCTCACCCGCCCCGAACGCCCCAAGTGGTCCGTCCTCGCCTGAGCGGCGAGGCGGGTTGCGGGCAACCCCTGTCCTGACGATGTGAAGCGGCCCTAGCGGGCTGCTGCAGTGCCTGCGCGCGAGCGCATGCGCCGGCCATCGTGCCTCGCCGATTTCAACCCCGTGGCCCTGGGCCACTGCAGAGGAATCGGATGCCAACAACGACGACAAAGAACCACCTGCCACGGCCGCTGCTGGCCGCCGTGGCGCTGGGGTGCGCACTGGCCGTGGGCGGTGCGCAAGCCCAATTAACGGCTGAACCGGCTGAACCGGCAGCAGTAGCACCACTTACCCTGAAATCCCTGTTCGAGCGCGCCTGGGAGCGCCAGCCCGAGGCGCAGTCCGCGGCGCTGCGGCGCGAGTCGGCGCAGGCCGCGCGCAGCGGCGCATCGTCCCTCTTGGCCGAGCCCGCTGCGCTGGAGCTGTCCCGCAAGAGCGACCGCCCCGGCAGCAACCAGGGCAGCAGGGAATACGAAGTGGGCGTGGCCCTCCCGCTGTGGCTGCACGGCGAGCGCGCGCGCAAGGCCGCACTGGGCGACGCCGAGATCAAGGCCGTGGAAAGCCGCCGCCTGGCTGCGCAGCTGCAACTGGCCGCCACTGTGCGAGAAGCCTGGTGGACCCTGCAGCGTGCGCAGGCAGAACTGGGCTTGGCCCAGGACCGGCTGCAGAACGCGCAGCGCCTGGCGGCCGACGTGGCGCGGCGCTTTCAGGCCGGCGACATGTCGCGGGCCGACCAGGCGCAGGCCGATAGTGCCGTGGCCCAGGCCGAGGCCGCGGTGGCCGAGGCCACGGGCGCACGCGATGTCGCACAGGCAGCCCTGGCGGCATGGGGCGGCAGCGTGGTGCTGGCCGACGGCGCCGAGCCCGAGGCCGAAGCGCTGCCAGCAGCCGGCCTGCCTGCCGACCACCCGTCGGTGGCGGACTGGAACGACCAGGCCGCGGTGGCGCGCCGCGCCGCCGACCTGGCCGCTGTGCAGACCCGTGCCAACCCGGAGCTGACCGTGGCCGCCACGCGCGGGCGCGAGCAGGCCGGCGAGCGCTACCTCCAAAGCTTCACGGTCGGCGTGCGCATACCCCTGGGCGGCGGCGACCGGGCGCGCGCCAAGGAGACAGCGGCCCGAGCCGACGCGCTCGATGCCGAAGTGCGCGCCCGCGCCGAGCAGGACCGCCTCGCCGCCGACCTGGCCGCGGCCACGGCCCGCGTGAAGGCCAGCCAGGCCCAGCGCGAGGCCATGGCCCGCCATGCGGCGCTGGCCCGCGACACGCGCGGCTTCATCGACAAGGCCTTTCGCTTGGGCGAGGCCGACTGGCCCACACGCCTGCGCGTGGAGCTCGAAGCCGTGCAGGCCGAGCGCCAGCTGGCGCGGGCCCGCATCGATGCCGCGGCCGCCATCTCCACCCTGCGCCAGGCCCTGGGCCTGTTGCCGCAGTGAGCGCCCCGCTTTTTCATCCCTCATTTCCGAACCACCATGCAATTCCTTTCACTGATTCATGCACTGGGCCTGGCCCTGGTGCTGGGCCTTGTGCCCCCGGCCGCGCTCGCCGACGCCGGCCATGACCATGGCGAAGCTCCCGCTGCAGCGGCAGGCGCCGCGCTGCCGCGCTTTGCCGCCACCTCCGACCTGTTCGAGCTGGTGGGCGTGATCGAAGGACAAAAGCTCGCGCTCTACCTCGACCATGCGGGCGACAACAGCCCGGTGAAGGAGGCGCAGCTGGAGCTCGACATTGCCGGCTCGCGCGTGCCGGTGACCCGCGTGGCCGACGGCGAATTCCAGGCCGCGCTGGCCGCTCCGCTGGCCGAGGGCGCAAGCCCCGTCACCGCCACCGTGGTGGCCGGCAACGACACCGATCTGCTGGCTGGCGAGATCGACATCCATGCGGCAGCGCACGCCCATGGCGAACCTGCAGGCCGGCGCAACGCGCTGGTGGCCGGTGCTGTGGCCGCCGTGCTGCTGGCCTTGGCAGCGGTGTGGGGCGTGCGGCGTGGCCGCGCGGCGCGCACCCGGCACCAGGGAGGTGCCGCATGAAGCGCTTGATCTCCCTGCATTCCGTGCTGGCCGTGGCGATGGCCGCCGCCCTGTGCGCCCCGCTGATGTCGCGCGCCGGAGAAGGCCATGACCACGGCGACGCCCCCGCAGCCGCCGATGGCAACGGCCCCAAGCGCCAGCCTGATGGCAGCGTGTTTTTGCCCAAGCCGGCGCAGCGCCAACTGGGTGTGCGCACCCTCGTGGCGGCGGAGGGGCAGCACCCCAAGGCCTTCGAGTTGGCCGGCACGGTGGTGATGGACCCCAATGCTGGCGGCAAGGTGCAGGCCGCGCTGGCCGGCCGGCTGGAGTCCGGGCCCAAGGGACTGCCAGGTGTGGGCCAGGCAGTGCGCAAGGGCGAGGTGCTGGCCTACGTGGTGCCCACGGTGGACGCCATCGAGCGCTCCAACCAGCTGGCCCAGCAGGCCGAGCTGCGTGCGGCACGCGACCTGGCGGTACGCCGCGTGGCGCGGTTGAAGGACCTGTCGGACACCGTGCCGCGCAAGGAGATCGAGGCGGCCGAAAGCGAGCTGCAAAGCGTCACCCAGCGCCTGGGCGCGGTGGGGGCGGGCCTTTCGACCCGCGATGCACTGGTGGCGCCCGTCTCGGGTGTCATCGCCTCGGCCAACGCCGTGGCAGGGCAGGTGGTGGATGCGCGCGAGCTGGTGTTCGAGGTGGTGGACCCCACGCGCCTGCGCGTCGAAGCCCTGGCTTACGACACCGCCCAGGCCCAGAGCGTGGCCGGTGCCGCGCTGGCCGTGGGTGGCCAGCGTGTGCCGCTGCGCTTTCTGGGCGCCGCGCGCAGCCTGCGCGACCAGGCGTTGCCGCTGCAGTTCGCGGGCGACTCGGCGGTGCTGGGCACCCTCGCACTGGGCCAGCCGGTGCGCGTGTTCGTGCAGTCCACCGAGCAGGCCGCGGGCGTGCAGGTGCCGGTGGCTTCGCTGCTGCGCAACCCCGCCAACCAGACCATCGTCTGGGTCAAGGAGTCGCCCGAGCGTTTCGTACCCCGGGTGGTCACCTTCGTGCCGCTGGACGGTGCCTCGGTGGCCGTGACCTCGGGCCTGAAGGCCGGTGACCGCGTGGCCACGCAGGGCGCCACGCTGATCAACCAGGTCCGCTGAAGGGAACCACGCAATGTTCAAGTGGCTACTCGAAAGCAGCCTGGCCAACCGGCTGCTGGTGCTCATCGCGGCGGGCGTGCTCATGGCCTACGGAGCCTTCACGCTGTCGCGCACTCCGGTGGATGTGTTCCCCGACCTCAACAAGCCGACCGTCACGCTGATGACGGAGGCTGGCGGCATGGCCGCCGAAGAGGTGGAGCAGCTCATCACCTTTCCGCTGGAGACGACCATGAACGGCCTGCCCGGCGTGGAGAGCGTGCGCTCCACCTCCAGCGCGGGCCTGTCCTTCATCTACGTCACCTTCGACTGGAGCATGGACATCTTCCGCGCCCGGCAGATGGTGTCCGAACGCCTGTCGTCCATGGAGGAGGGCCTGCCCGCGGGCGTGACGCCGCGCATGGGGCCCATCAGCTCCATCATGGGCGAGATCATGCAGGTGGCGATCCCCATCGACGTGCAGCGCACCACGCCCATGGCCGTGCGCGAGTACGCCGACTGGGTGTTGCGCCCGCGCCTGCTGGCGATCGCCGGCGTGGCGCAGGTGATTCCCATCGGCGGCGAAGTGCGCCAGTTCCAGGTGCAGCCCAACACGGCGCGCATGGCCGAGCTGGGCATCACGCACGACCAGCTCACGGGGGCGCTCAAGGGCTTCTCGGCCAACACCTCGGGGGGCTTCCTGGCGCTCAACGGGCGCGAGTACCTGATCCGCCACCTGGGCCGCACGTCGCGCCTGGAGGATCTGCAGAACCTGGCGCTCGCCGCGAAGAACGGCCAGCCCGTGCTGCTGCGCCAGGTGGCCGAGGTCACGTTTGCTGCGGCCCTGAAGCGCGGCGATGCGGGCTTCGAGGGCAAGCCGGCCGTGATCCTGGGCATCCAAAAGCAGCCCACGGCCGATACCATCGCGCTCACGCGCAGCATCGAGTCTGCGCTGGGTGATCTGAAGAAGTCGCTGCCCGAAGGCATGGAAGCGCCGCGCGTCACCTTCCGCCAGGCCAGCTTCATCGAGGCCTCGGTCACCACTTTGCAGGGCAAGCTCATGGGCGCCTCGGTGTTCGTGGCGGTGATCCTGTTCGTGTTCCTGGGCACGCTGCGCCCCACGGTCATTGCGCTCACAGCCATCCCGGTGTCGATCTTCATCACGGCGCTGGTGTTCAAGTACTTCGGCCTGTCGATCAATACCATGACGCTGGGCGGACTGGCGATTGCCATCGGCGGCCTGGTGGACGATGCGGTGGTGGACGTGGAGAACGTGCTGCGCCGCCTGAAGATGGACCGCGCGAAGCACCCGAACCACCGCTTGCATCCCATCGAGGTGGTCAAGCTCGCGTCGATGGAAGTGCGCTCGGGCATCCTCTACGCCACGGCCATCATCGTGCTGGTGTTCCTGCCGTTGTTCGCGCTGCCGGGCATCGAGGGGCGGTTGTTCGTGCCGCTGGGCATCGCCTTCATCGTCTCCACCGTGGCCTCGCTGCTGGTGTCGGTCACGGTCACGCCGGTGCTGGCCTTCTATCTGCTGCCGCGCATGAAGAACCTGGACCATGGCGATACCCGCGTAGTGGCCTGGCTCAAGGCGCGTTACCGCGGCGGGCTCACCCGGGTGCTGGCGCATCCGCGCGTCGCCATGGCGGTGAGTGCCGTGGCGGTGGTGCTGTCGGTGGCGGCGGTGCCGTTCTTTCCGACCACCTTCTTGCCGCCGTTCAACGAGGGCACGCTGCTCATCGGCATGCGCCTGAACCCGGGCGTGACGCTGGCGGAATCGGCCGCGCTGGCCAGCCAGGCCGAGGTGCTGGTGCGCCAAGTGCCCGAGGTCACGCACGTGGGCCGGCGCAGCGGCCGGGCCGAGCTGGACGAGCATGCCGAGGGCGTGCACGTGAGCGAGCTCGACGTGGGTCTGCTGCCCGCGGCCGAGCTCAAGCGCAGCATGGCCGAGGTGCAGGCCGACATCCGCAGCCGGCTGGCGCAGATGCCGGCGGCGATTGCCATCGGCCAGCCGATCTCGCACCGCATCGACCACATGCTTTCGGGCGTGCGCTCGCAGATCGCGATCAAGCTCTTCGGCGAGGACCTCGATACCCTGCGCGGGCAGGCCGATGCGCTGCGTGGGCGCCTGGCCAGCATCGACGGGCTGGCCGACCTGGAGGTGGAAAAGCAGGTGCTGGCGCCGCAGATCACCGTGCGCGTGGACCATGCCGCGGCCGCCCAGTACGGGGTGCCGGCCGCGCAGGTGCTGGCCACCTTGCAGGGCCTGGTGGAGGGCGAAAAGGTGACGCAGATCGTGGAGGGCAGCCGGCGCTTTGCGCTGGTGGTGCGCCTGCCCGAGAGCGCGCGCTCGCTGGACGGCCTGGCGCAGATCATGATCGAGACCCCGCGCGGGCGCGTGCCGCTGTCGCGCCTGGCCAGCATCGAGGACGGCGACGGCCCCAACCAGATCAGCCGCGACGATGGCAAGCGGCGCATCGTGCTCTCGGCCAACGCGCAGGGCCGGGCGCTGTCCGACGTGGTGGCCGACATCCGCAAGGTGGTGGGCGAGACGCGTTTGCCGGATGGCTACTTCATCACCCTGGGCGGCCAGTTCCAGGCGCAGGAAGAGGCCAGCCGCCTGGTGGGCATGCTGGCCGTGGTCTCGCTGGTGCTGATGTTCGTGGTGCTGTACACGCGCTACCGCTCGGCCACGCTGTCGGCGCTGATCATGGCCAACATCCCGCTGGCGCTGGTGGGCGCCGTGCTGGGGCTGTGGATCTCGGGCCAGCCGCTGTCGGTGGCGGCGCTGATCGGCTTCATCACGCTGGCGGGCATCTCGGTGCGCAACGGCATCCTGAAGGTGAGCCACTACCTGAACCTGATGCGCGTGGAGGGCGAGAACTTCGACACCGCGATGATCGTGCGCGGCTCGCTGGAGCGCCTGTCCCCTGTGCTCATGACGGCCCTGGTCACCGCCTTTGCGCTGGCCCCGCTGCTGCTGGAGGCCGAACGCCCCGGCACCGAGATATTGCACCCGGTGGCGGTGGTGATCTTCTCGGGCCTGATCAGCTCGACCCTGCTCGACACCTTCCTGACCCCGGCCCTGTTCTGGCTGTTCGGCCGCCGCGATGCCGAGCGCCTGCTGGACGACAAGAACGCCGAGGCTTTTTGATTTTTTGCCGCTGCCTCAACCAGCGTTTGACCAGCTTTTGACCAGCCTTTGACCACCCTTTGAAAGGACTTTCATGAACACCAAATACTTCATCGCCACGCTCGCACTGGCCGTGAGCGGCGCTGCGTTTGCCGCCGGCAACCATGCCCATGGCGACGACCACAAGCCCCAGCACGGCGGCATCGTGGCCGGTACCCACGATATGGACTACGAACTGGTTGCCAAGCCGGACGCCATCACGCTGCACCTGCGCGACCACGGCAAGGCGGCCAGCTCCGAGGGGGTGACCGCCAAGCTCACCCTGCTCAACGGCACGGAGAAATCCGAGGCCGTGCTGGTGCCCGCGGGCGAGGGCAAGCTCGAAGCCAAGGGCTCGTTCAAAGTGGCCGCGGGCACCAAGGTGGTGGCGCTGGTGACCTTGCCGGGCAAGAAGCCGGCGAACGTGCGGTTTGCGGTGAAGTAACCGCCTCGCTTACTTCCACTGCCGTCCGTTGCCCGCCGAACACCCGTACGGCGGCGTCGCCCGGGCAAAGCGTTCCTGCAGCTTGGCGCAGCCCCACCGGTTGATGGGACCGGGCGCGCGGGAGTTCAGCTCGATCCCTACTTCGTCGTAGGGCGAGCTGGCGCTGCTCACGTAGTCGTACCAGCGCTTGCCGATGAACAGGGTGACCACCACGGCGAATGCCAAGGTCATCAGAACAGCGCGAAGGACGGTGGATTTTTTCAAAAGGGTGCTCCAGGCGCAGCGGCACAGCGCCGCCTTGTCCGCGTGCTTTCAGGCGGGCAAGGTGTGTGGTGTGCGGTTGCTCATTAATTGATAGCTGCTAGCGCTTGCTGGACAAGCGGTAGAGCCTTGTTTTTCACTCAAATGACGGCTGCGCGGCAGATTTGACGCGCGCGCTCGGTGGGTTGGCCCGTCAATACACCAGCCGCTCCGGCCGGATCTCCTGCAGGATCGTCGTCGCAATCTCTTCGATCGACTTGGTCGTGGTCGACAGCCACCGGATGCCCGATCGCCGCATCATCGCCTCGGCCTCGGCCACCTCGTGGCGGCAGTTCACCAGGTCGGCGTACTTGGAGCCGGGGCGGCGTTCGTTGCGGATCTCGGACAGGCGCTCGGGCTGGATGGTCAGCCCGAAGATCTTGGCGCGGTGCGGCACCAGCGCGGGCGGCAACTGGCGGCGCTCGAAGTCTTCGGGGATCAGCGGGTAGTTGGCGGCTTTCAGGCCGCACTGCATGGCCAGGTACAGGCTGGTGGGTGTCTTGCCACTGCGGCTCACTCCGACCAGGATCACGTCGGCACCGGCCAGGTCGCGGTTGCTCTGGCCGTCGTCGTGGGCCAGGCTGAAGTTGATGGCCTCGATGCGGTCGGTGTATTCCTTGCTGCGGCTCACGTCGCTGAAGCGGCCGACGCGGTGGTGCGACTTGATGCCCAGCTCTTCCTCCAGCGGGTGCACGAAGGTGCCGAACATGTCGAGCAGCATGCCCTTGCAGCCTTCCTGGATGACCTTCAGGACCTCCATGTTCACCAGCGTGGTGAAGACGATGGGCTTCTTGCCCTCCATCTCGGCCGTGTGGTTGATCTGGCGGACCGTCTGGTGGGCCTTGTCCACGCTGTCGATGAAGGGCAGGCGCACGTGGCGCGGCTTCATCTCGAACTGGGCCAAAATGGCATTGCCAAAAGTCTCGGCCGTGATGCCGGTGCCGTCAGAGACGAAAAATACGGTGCGCGTGTGCATGGAGCAGGGGGCCTTTCAGTGCGTCAGCCTGCCGCCAGTGCCGCAGGCCTACAATTGTGACAATTATCCAAATTCTCACCATGCACTTCGTCGGCCTACAACCACAACGACAAAGCCACCCGCCGTGCATGGCAGCTCGCCCATCGCTCCCAGGTACAGCAAGGGGCGGGCGCGCAGACCCGGTTTCAACTTCTGGAGCTTTCCCATGTCTGCACTTTTCAGCCCGACCGCCCTGGTCGTACCGTTTGAAAACCTGAGAATGACCGATGTCGAGGCCGTAGGCGGTAAAAACGCCTCCCTCGGCGAGATGATCTCCCAATTGCCCCTGGGTGTGCGGGTGCCCACGGGCTTTGCCACCACGGCGCACGCGTTTCGCCAGTTCCTGGCCCACGACGGCCTGGCCGACAAGATCAGCGCCAAGCTCAAGAGCCTGGACACCGAAGATGTGCGCGCCCTGGCCACGGTGGGCGCCGAGATCCGCGCCATGGTCGAGGCCCAGCCCTTCCCGGCCGACCTGCAGGCCGCCATTGCCGAAGCCTTCGCCACGCTGAGCGCCGGCAACCCGGCCGCATCGTTCGCCGTGCGCTCGTCCGCCACGGCCGAAGACCTGCCCGACGCATCGTTCGCGGGCCAGCAGGAGACCTTCCTGAACGTGGTGGGCATCGACGACGTCCTGCACAAGATGAAGGAAGTGTTCGCGTCGCTGTACAACGACCGCGCCATCTCCTACCGCGTGCACAAGGGCTTCGAGCACGACGTGGTGGCCCTGTCGGCCGGCGTGCAGCGCATGGTGCGCTCCGACCTGGGCGCCGCTGGCGTGATGTTCACCATCGACACCGAATCGGGCTTCGAAGACGTCGTGTTCATCACCAGCAGCTACGGCCTGGGCGAGACCGTGGTGCAAGGCGCCGTGAACCCCGACGAGTTCTACGTGCACAAGCCCATGCTCAAGGCGGGCAAGCAGGCCGTGATCCGCCGCAACCTGGGCAGCAAGCTCCTGCAGATGGTGTTTGCCTCGGCCGACGAAAAGAAGGCCAGCGGCAAGCTCGTGAAGACCATCGACGTGGCCACCGAGCAGCGCAACCGCTATTCGCTGAGCGACGCCGACGTGCAGCAGCTGGCGCACTACGCGCTGGTGATCGAGCAGCACTATGGCCGCCCCATGGACATCGAATGGGGCAAGGACGGCACCGACGGCCTGCTCTACATCCTGCAGGCCCGCCCCGAGACGGTGAAAAGCCAGTCCAAGGGCCAGGCCGAGCAGCGCTTCAAGCTCAAGGGTTCCGGCACCGTGCTGGCCGAGGGCCGCGCCATCGGCCAGAAGATCGGTACCGGCCCCGTGCGCCTGGTGCACAGCATCAGTGAGATGGACAAGGTGCAGCCCGGCGACGTGCTGGTCACCGACATGACCGACCCCAACTGGGAGCCTGTGATGAAGCGCGCGAGCGCCATCGTCACCAACCGCGGCGGGCGCACCTGCCACGCGGCCATCATTGCGCGCGAGCTGGGCATTCCGGCCGTGGTGGGCTGCGGTGACGCGACCGAGCTGCTCAAAGACGGCACGCTCGTCACCGTGAGCTGCGCCGAGGGCGACACCGGCCACATCTACGACGGCCTGCTCGAGACCGAGGTCACCGAGGTGCAGCGCGGCGAGATGCCCGCCATCAAGACCAAGATCATGATGAACGTGGGCAACCCCCAGCTCGCCTTCGACTTCTGCCAGCTGCCCAACGAAGGCGTGGGCCTGGCGCGGCTCGAGTTCATCATCAACAACAACATCGGCGTGCACCCCAAGGCCATCCTGGACTACCCTCAGATCGATGCCGACCTGAAGAAGGCCGTGGAGTCGGTGGCCCGCGGCCACGCCAGCCCGCGCGCCTTCTACGTCGACAAGGTCGCCGAAGGCGTGGCCACCATCGCCGCCGCGTTCTACCCCAAGCCCGTGATCGTGCGCCTGTCGGACTTCAAGTCCAACGAGTACCGCAAGCTGATTGGCGGCAGCCGCTACGAGCCCGAGGAAGAAAACCCGATGCTGGGCTTTCGCGGTGCGGCGCGCTACATCAGCGAAGACTTCGGTGAAGCCTTTGCGATGGAGTGCGAGGCTTTGAAGCGCGTGCGCAACGACATGGGCCTGACCAACGTGCAGGTGATGGTGCCCTTTGTCCGCACGCTGGGCCAGGCCGAGCGCGTGACCAAGCTGCTGGCCACCCACGGCCTCTCGCGTGGCAAGGACGACCTCAAGGTCATCATGATGTGCGAGGTGCCGAGCAACGCCATCCTGGCCGAGCGCTTCCTGGAGTTCTTCGACGGTTTTTCCATCGGCTCCAACGACCTGACCCAGCTCACGCTGGGGCTGGACCGCGATTCGGGCCTGGAGCTGCTGGCGCAGGACTTCGACGAGCGTGACCCTGCCGTGCTGGCGCTGGTGGAAAAGGCCATCAAGGCCTGCCTGGCCCAGGGCAAGTACATCGGCATCTGCGGCCAGGGCCCCAGCGACCATCCTGACTTTGCGCAGTGGCTGTCCAAGGAAGGCATCTCGTCGATCTCGCTCAATCCTGACAGCGTGATCGCGACCTGGCAGCAATTGGCGGGCTGAACGCCCAGACCCCGGGGGACTGCGGTATGCGCGCACTGTCTGCACCACCTGCCGCAGTGCCTGCACTGCGGTGTCTGTGATGCAGTTCACGCAGCCGGGGCCC
This sequence comes from Acidovorax sp. Leaf191, assembly GCF_001424425.1. GTDB lineage: Bacteria > Pseudomonadota > Gammaproteobacteria > Burkholderiales > Burkholderiaceae_C > Acidovorax. Next base: position 66,207 of record NZ_LMPT01000003.1, on the reverse strand, counting down.
GCCCGGCCTGCGGACGCCGAGATGGCGGGCCCGTTCCCGCCCGACCTGCACGACGTGCGCCACCTGAAGCTCAAGGCGGGCCTGCTGCTGCTGTGGGCGCTGGTGTCCTTCGTGGCCACGTACTTCGCCCGCGACCTGCAGGCGCTCGTGGTGGGCGGCTGGCCGCTCGGCTACTGGATCGCCGCGCAGGGTGCGGTGGTGGTGTTCATCGGCATCGTCGTGGCGTACTGCTGGGCCATGAACCGCTTCGAGCGGCAGGACGCCGAGCGCCTGGCCGCAGCGCAGGGTGAGCTGGCGGCGCAAGACCCAGCACCAGCGGGTGGGCTCCATGGACCCCATGGCTGACAAGGGCGCCGGGTCCCCCGGCACCGACAGCCGCGGGCGGGCGACCTCCGGGTCGGCCTACCTGTGGCGGCTGCACCGCATCCTGGCGCTGTATGTGGTGGGTGTGCTGGCCTTTCTGGCGCTGATGACCTGGGCCGAGCACCAGGGCCTGTCGCGCCACTGGATCGGGCCGATCTTCCTGTTCATCACCGTCATGGCCTACGCCGGCATCGGCGTGTACGGCCGCACGAGCGACCCCGAGGAATACTACGTGGCCGGGCGGCGCATTCCGCCCATGTACAACGGCATGGCGGCGGCGGCCGACTGGATGAGTGCCGCGTCGTTCATCAGCCTCTCGGGCGCCCTGTACCTGCAGGGCTTCTCCGGCACGCCGGGGCAGGCAGGGGGCCTGGCCTACCTGCTGGGGTGGACGGGGGGCTTTTGCCTGGTGGCGATGCTCATTGCCCCGCACCTCAGGGCCATGGGCCTGTACACCGTGCCCGACTTCTTTCACGTGCGGTTCGGCGGCCGCTGGCCGCGCGTGATCGCGGCGCTGGCGGCGGTGCTGTGCTCGTTCACCTATGTCGTGGCGCAGATCTACGGCGTGGGGCTGATCGCATCGCGCCTGACCGGTGTGCAGTTCGAGATCGGCATCATGCTGGGCCTGGGCGGTGTGCTGCTGTGCTCTTTCCTGGGCGGCATGCGCGCCATCACCTGGACGCAAGTGGCGCAGTACGTGGTGCTGCTGCTGGCCTTTTTGATACCCGTGTCCTGGCTGGCCTACAAGCAGCTGGGCAGCCCGCTCGCGCCGCTGGTCTACGGCACGCAGATCAGCAAGATCGCGGACCTGGAAGCCCAGTTGCTCGACTCCCCGGCCGAGCACCAGGTGGTGCAGACCTACCTGCAGCGCGCCAAGGACTACGAGGCGCGCCTGCAGGACGTCGAGGGCGCGCTGGAGCGCGAGCGCGAAAAGGGCCGCGAGCGCATCCGCACGCTGCGCACCCAGAACGCCGACGTGGGGCTCATCGTCAGCGCCAGCCGCGAGCTGGCCGCGCTCCCGCGCGATGCCGCCGCGGCCCGCGAGCGCTGGACGCGCGAGATGCGCGAGAACTACGAGCGTGCCCGGCCCCTGGGCGGGCTGCCGCTGCACAGCCAGGCCTATGTGGGCGACCCGGACGGCACCCCCGATGAGCAGCGCGACTATGAGCTCACGCGGCGCAACTTCCTCGCGCTGATGTTCTGCCTGATGGTGGGCACGGCCGGGCTGCCGCACCTGCTCACGCGCTACTACACCTCGCCCACGGTGGGCGGCGCGCGGGCGTCGGTGGCGTGGTCGCTGTTCTTCATTGCGCTGCTGTACTTGAGCGCGCCCGCGCTGGCGGTGCTGGTGAAGTTCGAGGTGATGCAGAACCTGGTGGGCAGCAGCTTCGAGGCGCTGCCCAACTGGATGGCCCAGTGGGCGCGGGTGGACAGCTCGCTGCTCTCCATCGAGGACGTCAACGGCGACGGCATCGTGCAGTTCGGCGAGATTCGCCTGGGGGCCGACCTGATCATGCTGGCCACGCCCGAACTGGGCGGGCTGCCGTACGTGGTGTCGGGCCTGGTGGCGGCGGGCGGGCTGGCCGCTGCGCTGTCCACCGCCGACGGGCTGCTGCTCACCATCAGCAATGCGCTGGTGCGCGACCTGTACTTCCCGGATGCGCAGCGCAAGGCCTCGCCCGAGCAGCGCGTGATCCTGACCAAGTTCACCCTGCTGGCGGTGGCCTTGTCGGCGGCCTTCGTGGCGGCGCTCAAGCCGTCCGAGATATTGCCCATGGTGTCGGCATCGTTCTCGCTGGCCGCTTCGGCCTTTGTGCCCACCATGGTGCTGGGCATCTTCTGGCGCGGCACCACGCGCCAGGGCGCGGTGGCCGGCATGCTGGCCGGGCTGGGCGTGGCGGTGTACTACATGCTGTCGCACGTGCCGGCCATGCGCGCAGCCCTGCCGCCCTGGCTGCTGGCCGACGGGCTGTGGTTCGGCATCCAGCCGATTTCCGCGGGCGTGTTCGGCGTGCCCGCCGGCGCGGCGGTGGCGGTGGTGGTGAGCTGGATCACCCGCCCCGGGCCCGAGCTGCCCCGCATACGCTCCGAGATGTAGTCCTGCATCAGGGCGCCCGGAGCGCACGACATGCCGTGGGTTATGTGAAAACCCCGATATTCAACTGTGTCAAAACGTGAGAGTCTGGAACCCAGCATGCCGGGCCGGAGGGCGGCCGCGTGCTCCATTCAAGGAGATTCATGGTTCTCGTCAAGACCCAGGCAGGGCAGGAAGCACTCAAGGACCGGCGCGGCAGCCTCAGTTCACGCCAGCGTTCGGCCTTCATACTTTTTGACGGCAAGCGCACCACGGGTGAGATCCTGGCCGCCACCGCTGCCATGGGCATCACCCAGGACGACGTGCAGGCCATGATCGCCCAGGGCCTGCTGGAGCCGCTGGCGGGCAAGTCCGCCGCGGTCGCCGCCGTGGCCGCAGGCCTGCCGGTCGCGCCCGCGCCCGCGCCGCTGGCGGACGCCATGGACCTGGGCACCGTGGCCGCCGCCGGGGAAGGCTCGGGCCGCAGCCCCATGGAGCGCTACCAGGCGGCCTACCCGATTGCCACGGAAATCACCGCCGGCCTGGGCCTGCGTGGCTTTCGGCTGAACCTGGCGGTCGAAAGCGCCGGCAGCTTCGACGACCTGGCGGCGCTGGCGCCGAAGATCCGCGAAGCCGTGGGCGATGCCAAGTTCGAGCGGCTGGACAAGGCACTGTTTGATTGAAAGCCCCCCCTGAGCCGCTCTGCGGCTTCCCCCGGAGGGGGACGCACCTGGTGGCCTGGCGAAGCCAGATGCACGGATGCACTGGCGTTGGGGGCGCGCCGGTTTTGGACGGCGGGATCGATAAAAACAAAAGCGGCCCGCAGGCCGCTTTTGTTTTTGCCACAAGGGACAGGAGGGGGCTGGATCAGCGGCCGACCTTGAGCAGTTCGACGTCGAACTTGAGCGTGGCGTTCGGGGGGATCACGCCGCCGGCGCCGCGGGCGCCGTAGCCCAGGGATGCGGGGATGATCAGGGTGCGCTGGCCGCCGATCTTCATGCCCTGCACGCCTTCGTCCCAGCCCTTGATGACCATGCCGGCGCCCAGCGAGAACTCGAAGGGGTCGTTACGGTCACGGCTGGAGTCGAACTTGGCGCCTTGCTCGCCGTTGTTGTACAGCCAGCCGGTGTAGTGCACCGACACGTTCTGGCCCTTGGTGGCCTCGGCGCCTTCGCCCACGGTGGTGTCTTCGTACTGCAGGCCGGATGCGGTGGTGGTCAATGCCATGGTGATTCCTTGAGTGCTATTAAAAATATAGCTCCTGGCGCTTGGTGGATGGGCGCTAGAAGCTATTCAGACTGTCATTTTAACGGCTGCCCCGGGTGGGCCTGCCTGGAGGCCCTGCAGAGCGGCAGGGCTGGTGCGGGGCAGGGGGAGTTGGCAGCCCCGGGGCTCAGGGCGTCTGCTTCTTGGCGCGGCCGGCCACCCAGCGGGTGGCGAAGGCCTGCACGTCCGACAGGCGCTTGAGCAGGTCGGCGCCGGAGGGGGTGACGGTGTAGCCGTCGCTGCCGTGGTCCACGAAGCCGGCTTCGCGCAGTTCCTTGATGCGGGTGTTGAGCGTGTTGGGAGTGATGCCCCCCACGCTGTCCTGCAGCAGGCGGAAGGTTTGGGGGTGGCCGTCCTTCAGGGCCCACAGCACGCGCAGTGCGTAACGGCATTCGAGCCGCTCGAACAACTGGTTGATGGCGGCATTTTCTTTGGAGCTCATGGACGCTTCTCCTCGCGCAAGTGTTGGTTCGAAAGTTCGTTCTGGGCGGATGCGAGACCGGCCCGACGATGTGCGTTGACTATAGCTCGGAACCTAATTTGCTACAAGTTTGGTAGCTCAGAACGCACAGCACATATGCGCTAAACACCAAAAATACGGCGTTACATATCAAACTGTTGCGGAGCGGCCACGCCGCCGGAGTCCGGACCGCCGGCTCCCAGCCGGGCCAGATGGTCCACCAGCAGACGCGCCGCCGGGGTGAGCATCTGGGCGCTGCGAAAGCAGATGGCGAAGCGCCGGCGGGCCCACGGGTCGGACAGCGGAATCACCCGCACCGGGGCGATGTCGGCAAACGGCTGGGCCACTTCCTGCGGTACCACGCTGATGGCCAGGTTGGCGCGCACCACCCGCAGCGCAGCGTCGAAGTTGGACACCAGCACGCGGTGGGCGAGCATCTTTCCCTCGACCGCCGCCGCGCGCGCCAGCAGCACCTGCACGGCGCTCAGGGCGGGCATGCTGACGAATTCATGGTCCAGCACGTCGGCAAAACGCACGCTCTGGCGCTGCGCCACCGGGTGCGAGGCGTGGGCCACCACCGCCAGGTGGTCGTGGCGGTAGCCGCACACCGCAAGGCCCGACAGGTCGGCCGCATCCCAGCAGATGCCGATGGAGGCGCTGCCGTCGCGGATGCCCTGCACCACGTCCGGGCTCACGCGCTCTTCCAGGCTCACCTGGATGTCGCGGTGCGCCGGGTCTTGCAAGAACGCCGCCACATCGTCGGCCAGCGACTCGGCCATGACCGAGGCCGTGACCAGCATGCGCACGTGGCCGCGCGTGCCGGTGGCGTAGGCGGCCATGTCCCGCTCGATCTGGCCCACGCTGGCCAGCATGGTGCGCGCGTGCTCCAGCAGCGTCTCGCCCGCCGGGGTGGGGATGACGCCGCGCCGCTTGCGCACCAAGAGCGGCGTGCCCACCGTGTCCTCCAGCTGCGCCAGCCGCTTGCTGATGGCCGAGCCCACGATGGCCTCCTGCTCGGCCGCGCGCGCAATGCTGCGGTGCTCGCACACGGCGGCGAAGAGGCGCAGGGTCTGAAGGTCGAGGTCGCGCATGGATGCTGAGGTATTCCGTTTGGGAATCATAGAGCTTCCACAATGTATTTTCTGATTCAAATGGGAATTCCTAGAATCCACGCTAGGTCGCAGACACAAGAAATGGAGACACCCGTGAGCAGCCCCCTATCGACAGGCGCCTCTCTCGAACTGCCGCGGGCACCGCGCCCCGCAGCCGCCGCCCTGGTGCGCGAAGTCGGCCTGCGCGATGGCCTGCAGAGCATTGCCACCATCGTCTCCACGGCCCGCAAGATCGAGTGGGTGGACGCGGCCTACGCGGCGGGCCAGCGCGAGATCGAGGTCGGCTCCTTCGTGCCCGCCCGTCTGCTGCCGCAGCTGGCCGACACCGCCGAGGTGCTGGCCCACGCCAAGACGCTGCCGGGGCTCGTCGCCTCGGTGCTGGTGCCCAACTACAAGGGGGCGGAACGTGCGCTGGAATGTGGCGCCGACCTCATGGTCGTGCCCCTGTCGGCCAGCCACGCCCACAGCCTGGCCAACCTGCGCAAGACGCCGGACGAGGTGGTGGCGGAGGTGGCGCGCATCCGCGCGCTGCGCGATGCCAGCGGCAGCCGCACGCTCATCGAAGGGGGCGTGGGCACGGCGTTCGGCTGCACGCTGCAGGGCGAGGTGGCCGAGAGCGAGGTGCTGCGCCTGATGCAGGCCCTGCTCGACGCGGGCGCCGACCGCGTGAGCCTGGCCGACACCGTGGGCTACGCCGACCCGGCCTCGGTCGCCCGGCTGTTCGGCAAGGCCCGGGCGCTGGTGGGCGACCGGCTGGCCTGCGCGCATTTTCACGACACGCGCGGCATGGGGATGGCCAATGTGTATGCCGCGTGGCAGACAGGCATTACCCGCTTCGACGCCTGCCTGGCCGGCATCGGCGGCTGCCCGCACGCGCCCGGCGCCAGCGGTAACGTCACCACCGAAGACCTGGTGTTCATGCTCGAACGCATGGGTGTGGCAACCGGCATCGACGTGGCCGCGCTGCTGGCACTGCGCGAGCGCGTGGCGGGCTGGCTGGCTGGCGAGACGCTGCACGGCACGCTCTGGCAGGCAGGAGTACCGGGCACCGGCGCGGGAGCCACCTCCCTGGCCGCCACCCACTGACCTGATCCACCGCCGCGCGTCCTTCCATCCCGTATCGTCTGACCATGACTTCCCACACCGATTCTTCCTTTGCCCCGCCCACGCCGCCCGACACTCCGGCCCCCCGCGCCTTGCCCCTGCAGGGCCTGCGCGTGGTCGAGTTCACCCACATGGTCATGGGCCCCACCTGCGGCATGGTGCTGGCCGACCTGGGGGCCGAGGTCATCAAGGTCGAGCCGGTGGACGGCGACCGCACCCGCCACCTGCTGGGCGCGGGCGCGGGCTTCTTCCCCATGTTCAACCGCAACAAGAAGAGCATCGCCATCGACCTGCGCAGCCCCGAGGGCCTGGCGGCCGCGCGCAAGCTCGCGGCGTCGGCCGACGTGGTGGCGCAGAACTTCAAGCCCGGCGTGATGACCAAATACGGCCTGGACTACGCGGCGCTGAGCCAGCTCAACCCGCGCCTCATCTACGTCAACCACACGGGCTTTCTGCCCGGCCCGTACGAGCACCGCACCGCGCTCGACGAGGTGGTGCAGATGATGGGCGGCCTGGCCTACATGACCGGCCGGCCCGGTGACCCGCTGCGCGCGGGCACCAGCGTGAACGACATCATGGGCGGCATGTTCGGTGCCATCGGCGCCATGGCCGCGCTGATGCAGCGCGGCATCACCGGGCGCGGGCAGGAGGTGGACTCGGCCCTGTTCGAGAACAACGTCTTCCTGGTGGGCCAGCACATGATGCAGTACGCCGTCACCGGCCAGCCTGCCGCGCCCATGCCCGACCGCATCTCGTCCTGGGCCGTGTACGACGTGTTCAGCGTGAAGGACGGCGGGCAGATCTTCCTGGCCGCGGTGAGCGACGCGCAGTGGCAGACTTTTTGCGACGCCATGGGCTATGCCGACCTGAAGGTCGACCCGCAGCTGGCCACCAACAACGACCGCGTGCGCGCGCGGCCCACGCTGATGCCGGTGCTGCGCGAGCGCCTGGCGCAGCACCCGGCCGACGCGCTGGCCACGATCTTCGAGCGCCACGGCCTGCCTTTTGCACCCATCCGCCGGCCCGAAGAACTGTTCGACGACCCGCACCTCCAAGCCACGGGGGGTCTCGCCGACATCACGCTGCCCGATGGCGAGTGCGCGGGCCACACCGCGCAGGTCACGCTGATGCCGCTGCGCATGGACGGACAGCGCCTGGATGTGCGCTGCGACCCACCCCGCCTGGGCCAGCACACGGCCGAGCTGCTGCACAGCCTGGGCTACACGCCCGAGGCCGTGGCAGCGCTGCACGCCGCGGGCGCGATTGCCTGATTTATTTCTCGACGACCCGGGGCACCCACGCGGCGCAGACCGCAGCCCCCGGATTGCATGACAACGACTGGAGACAAACCCATGCCCACCACTGCCCCCGCCATTTCCTTGTCCCGCAGCCTACTCACACGTCGCCAGGCTTTGGCCGCCAGCGCCGCTGCGTTGGGTGCCGCCGCCTGGTGCCTGCCGCGCACCGCCCGCGCCCAGGGCGACGGCAAGCCGCTGCGTGTGATCCTGCCGCTGTCGGCGGGTTCGGGGGCGGACGGCGCCATCCGTGCCATCAGCAACAGCCTGTCCAAGGCGCTGGGCCAGCCGGTGGTCATCGAGAACCTGCCAGGCGCGGGCGGCATCACCGGCACCACGCAGATCGTGCGCGCACCCAAGGACGGCTCGGTGATCGGCGTGGTGTCCAACAACCACGTGGTCAACCCCAGCGTCTACAAGAATATTCCGTTCGACTCGCTCGCCGACATCACGCCCATCACCATCCTCGGCGCCACGCCCTTCGTGCTGGTGGCGCACCCCGGGGTGCCCGCCAAGACCGTGCAGGAGCTGATCGCCTATGCGAAGTCCAAGCCCGGCGTGCTGAACTACGGCTCGTCGGGCAACGGCACCATCCTGCACCTGGGGGCTGCGATGTTCGTGGACCAGGCCAGGCTGGACATCAAACACATCCCATACCGCGGCATGGGCCCGCTCATGAACGACATCCTGGGCGGCCAGGTGCAACTGGGCGTGGTGGCGGTGGCGCCTGCGGCGGCGCACATCAAGTCGGGCGCCTTGCGCGCGCTGGGTGTGACCACGGGCAGCCGCGTGGCGTCGCTGCCCGGCGTGCCCACGATTGCGGAGCAGGGGCTCCCCGGCTTCGAACTGGACGGCTGGATCGCCCCGGTGGGACCGGCTGGGCTGTCCAAGGCCGAACTGGCGCGGCTGTACAACGGCTTCAAGGCCGCCATGGAGATGCCCGAGGCACACGATGCGCTGATCGCACAGGGCTATGAGATCAAGCTCACGCCGCCCGAGCAGGCCGCGGCGTTCTTCAAGAGCGAGGCCGCGCGCATGGCGCAGGTGGTGAAGAACGCGAATGTGAAGGTAGATTGAAGAGGCTGCGTCCTGGGCGGTGTCGCCGTAGTTGTATTTGCGGGTGAACGGGTGAACGGGTGAATGTGGATGTGGATGTGGATCCCAGCCCGTCCCCAGCCCCTGAACCGTTCACCCTGAGCTTGTCGAAGGGCTGCACTGAGGTCTTGCCCCGGCTTCGACAGGCTCAGCCCGAACGGGTGGATGTGGATGTGGATNCAGCCCCTGAACCGTTCACCCTGAGCTTGTCGAAGGGCTGCACTGAGGTCTTGCCCCGGCTTCGACAGGCTCAGCCCGAACGGGTGGATGTGGATGTGGATGTGGATGTGGATGTGGATCCCAGCCCGTCCCCGCCCCTGAACCGTTCACCCTGAGCTTGTCGAAGGGCTGCGCTGAGGTCGTGCCCCGGCTTCGACAGGCTCAGCCCGAACGGGTGGATTTGGATGTGGATGTGGATCCCAGTCCGTCACCAGCCCCTGAACCGTTCACCCTGAGCTTGTCGAAGGGCTGCACTGAGGTCTTGCCCCGGCTTCGACAGGCTCAGCCCGAACGGGTGGATGTGGATGTGGATNCAGCCCCTGAACCGTTCACCCTGAGCTTGTCGAAGGGCTGCACTGAGGTCTTGCCCCGGCTTCGACAGGCTCAGCCCGAACGGGTGGATGTGGATGTGAATCCCAGCCCGTCCCCAGCCCCTGAACCGATCACCCTGAGCTTGTCGAAGGGCTGCGCTGAGGTCTTGCCCCGGCTTCGACACGCTCAGCCCGAACGGGTGGGGGCGGGCGGGCAGGACACTTGGCCTATCTCAGGCCCCAACCACACCCTTGCCAATACCGTATCAAAGGTCCGGCGTGCGGATATCAAGCCTTTGGACCTGGCAGCGCCGCGTGGTGCTGCCGCACCCGGAACACCGCCACGGCCTCCACCATCTGGCGGGCCTGGCCGCTCAGGCTGCCGGCGGCGGCGGCGCTTTCTTCCACCAGCGCGGCGTTCTGCTGCGTCACGTCGTCCATGCGCACGATGGCCTGGGTCACGCGCTGCATGTCCGAGGTCTGCGCGGCGCTGGCCTGGCTGATCTCTTCCATGAGGCTGCTCACCTCGCGGATGGAGGACACCACTTCCGCCATGGTGGTGCCCGCGTCGCGCGCCAGGTCGGAGCCGGCCTGCACGCGCTCCACGCTGGTCTGGATCAGCGCCTTGATCTCGCGCGCAGCGCTGGCGCTGCGCGTGGCGAGGTTGCGCACCTCGCTGGCCACCACGGCAAAGCCGCGGCCTTGTTCGCCCGCGCGTGCGGCCTCCACCGCGGCATTGAGCGCGAGGATGTTGGTCTGAAACGCAATGCCGTCGATCACGCCGATGATGTCCGAGATGCGGCGCGAGCTGTCCTGGATGCCCTGGACCACTTCCACCATCTGCGTGACCACGTCGCCGCCGCGCTGCGCGACGGTGGCGCCGTTGCGGGCAAGTTCGTTGGCGCGCTGTGCGTTCGATGCGTTCTGCTGCACCGTGGCCTGCAGCTGCTGCATGGACGACGAGGTCTCGTCCAGCGAGGCGGCCTGCTCTTCGGTGCGCATGCTCAGGTCGGCATTGCCCTGGGCGATCTCGGCGCTGGCGCTGGCCACGCCTTCGGCATTGCTGCGCACGCCGGCCACCACGTTCTCCAGGTTGTCCTGCATGGCGCGCAGGGCTTCGAGCAGCTTCGCGGGTTCGTCCCGGCCTTCGACACGTATGCTGGTGGTCAGGTCGCCCGCCGCCACCTTGTGGGCCAGCGACACGGCCACGCCCAGCGGGCGCACCACCGAGCGGGTGAGCAGCCAGCCGGCGCAGGCGCCCAGCGCTGTCACCAGCGCCAGCGCCACCAGGCTGCTGACGAGGGCCCGCCGCGCGTCAGCAGCCGCCTGCTGGGCAATGGCCGCGCTGCTGGCCGCCACCTGCTGGCTCAGTTCGGTCAGCAGCTTGGCCGGGCCCTGGTCGATGTCGGCCACGTCGGCGTCGCCCGCGGACGGCACGAAGCCCAGCGACTGGAACACTTCGAAGCCCTTGCGGTAGCCCTGCGCCATCTGCGTGTGGGCCTGGGTGAATTTTTGGAGCGCGGCCTTTTCCTGCGCGTCGGCCAACTGGGGCTCCAGCGTCCGGGCGGCATCGGCCACGCGCTTCTCGCTGGCCTGGAAGGCGGCCCAGTGCAGCTCGCGCTTGCGCGAGTCCTCACCGCGCAGCAGGGTGTTCTTCCACTCCAGCACCTGCGTCTTGAAGTCGCTTTCCATGCGGCTCACGGCGCGCTCCTGCGCCACGCGTTCCTGCACCGTGGTGTCGTAGGTGCCCAGCGTGCGGTACAGCGCCGCGATGCCGAAGAGGGCGGCGCCGATCATCAGCGCCAGCACCAGGCCGAGCGCCGTCGCCATGCGGGCGCCGATGGAGTGGTTGGACATCTTCATGGGTCAGTTCCAGAGATCAGCAGGGGGTCTCGCCATGGGCCGCAAGGTTCAGGCCTTGAGCTTGAGCAGGTAGACCATCACGCGGGCGGTGGTGAGGTCCAGTTCCATGAACTCCGCCAGGTCCTTGCCCGAGAGCCAGGAGGCGTCCCAGCGGTTGTTCTTGAGCGTGCGCTGCCACGATTCATGGCCGGTGGCGGCCTCGACGGCGTTGAGCATTTCGGCCGTGCGTGCGGCTGCCACACCCTTGCCGGTGAACACGCCGCGCCAGTTGGCCATGGTCGCGTCCAGGCCCTGCTCGCGGAAGGCGGGCAGGCCGAACACGCTGCGCCGGGACGACACCCCGATGGCGCGCAGCTTGCCGGCGGCGATCGCATCGCTGAACTCGCTGTAGCCCGACAGGCCGACGGTCGCGCTGCCCGACAGCACGGCGTCCACCACCTCGGAGCCGCCGGCGAAGGGCTTGTAGACCAGGTTCTCGGGGTTGGCCTTGGACGCGCGCGCCAGCACGCCGGCGAAGATGTGGTCCACGCCGCCGGCCGAGCCGCCGGCCACGGGCACCGCCCGCAGGTCGGCGCGCAGGGCTTCGGCCAGGTCCTTGGTGTTCTGGATGGGGGACTTGGCGGCCACGGCGGCCACCAGGTAGTCGCTGGTCAGGCGTGCCAGCGGCTGGATCTGGGTCAGGTCCACGGCGGGCTTTTGCAGGGCGACGGCGCCCACCATCACCATGCCGCCCATCAGCAGGGTGTTGGCGTCGTTGCCGTATTTTTCAGCGTACTTGGCCAGGCCGATGGTGCCGCCCTTGCCGCCGATGTTTTCGTACTCGACCTGGTCCGCTGCGCCCACGCCCACCAGGGCGGCGCCCAGCGCACGGCCTGTCTGGTCCCAGCCGCCGCCGGGGTTGGCCGGGATCACGATGCGCAGCGTGGGGGCCAGCTTGGTGGCCTTGGCATGGGCGCTGCTGCGTGCGGCCGCCCCTGCGGCCTGGGCCCAGGCGGCGGGCGCCAGGGTGGCGCCCAGGGCGCTGACAGCGCTGGCTGCAGCAGCCCGGGCCAGGATGTCGCGGCGGTTGAAGGATGTGGTCATGCGGTGTCTCGCAAAAAGGTGGCAGGTCGTTGAACGGGCACGCGCAGGATGCACAGGGGGCAGGTGTCTGAACCGGAATCCGGGTCGGGACACAAGGCCTGCTCCTGGAGATTGCCGAACTGCATGACAGTCTCCTTCAGCGGTGTGTAATCGTCGCGTTACAAGCTGTCATTTTGCTGTCTAGAGCGTCCGGGTTAACGCGGGTCTGTGGTGAAACAGCAGAAAAAATGGCAAAAGCCCTGCGCCGCAATGCGGCCAGGGCTTTTGGAGGGGGTCGCGGCATTGAATGCCGCGTCTTGTGCGCCGTGTTACAGCGAGTCGATAAAGCTGCGCAGCTTGTCCGAGCGGCTGGGGTGCTTGAGCTTGCGCAGCGCCTTGGCTTCTATCTGGCGGATGCGTTCGCGGGTCACGTCGAACTGCTTGCCCACTTCTTCCAGCGTGTGGTCGCTGGTCATCTCGATGCCGAAGCGCATGCGCAGCACCTTGGCTTCGCGGGGCGTGAGGCCATCCAGGATGTCCTTGACCACGTCGCGCAGGCCGGCCTGCATGGCGGCTTCGATCGGGGCGGTGTTGGCACCGTCCTCGATGAAATCGCCCAGGTGGCTGTCGTCGTCGTCGCCGATCGGCGTTTCCATGGAGATCGGCTCCTTGGCGATCTTCATGATCTTGCGGATCTTGTCTTCCGGGATCTCCATCTTGGCCGCCAGGATGGACGCATCGGGCTCGAAGCCGAACTCTTGCAAGTGCTGGCGGCTGATGCGGTTCATCTTGTTGATCGTCTCGATCATGTGCACCGGGATACGGATGGTGCGCGCCTGGTCGGCGATCGAGCGGGTGATGGCCTGGCGGATCCACCACGTGGCGTAGGTCGAGAACTTGTAGCCGCGGCGGTATTCGAACTTGTCCACCGCCTTCATCAGGCCGATGTTGCCTTCCTGGATCAGGTCCAGGAACTGCAGGCCGCGGTTCGTGTACTTCTTGGCGATCGAGATCACGAGGCGCAGGTTGGCCTCGATCATTTCCTTCTTGGCATCGCGCGAGGTGGCTTCACCTTCGTTCATGCGCTTGTTGATGCCCTTGAGCTCGGTCAGCGGCACCACCACGCGCGACTGCAGGTCCATCAGCTTTTGCTGCAGGTCCTGGATGGGCGGGATGTTGCGCGCGATGATGGACGACCAGGGCTTGCCGGCGTTGGCCTGCTTCTCGACCCACTGCAGGTTCAAGAGGTTGGGCGGGAAGTCCTTGATAAAGGTTTCCTGCGGCATGCCGCACTTGTCCACGATGATGCGGCGCAGCTCGCGCTCCTTCTTGCGCACGTCATCCACCTGGCCGCGCACCATGTCGCACAGCTTCTCGATGGTCTTGGCGGTGAAGCGGATGGTCATCAGCTCGGCCGACAAGGCGGCTTGCGCCTTGACGTACGCAGGCGTGCCGTAGCCTTCCTTGTCGTACACCTTGTGCACTTTTTCGAACAGCTCGCGCAGCTTGTCAAAGCGCTCCAGCGCCTGCTTCTTGAGTTCTTCGAGCTTCTTGGTCAGCGCCTTGGAGCCGCCCTTGCCGTCGTCGTCGTCGGCTTCGTCGAATTCGTCGAAGTCTTCTTCGGCCACATAGTCGTCGGCCTCGTTGGGGTTGGAGAAGCCGTCCACGATGGTCGAGATGACGACCTTGCCTTCGCGGATCTCTTCACCCATGTTGAGGATCTCGGCGATGGTGGCGGGCGATGCGCTGATCGCCTCCATCATGGCCATCAGGCCGCCTTCGATGCGCTTGGCGATTTCGATTTCGCCTTCGCGGGTCAAGAGCTCGACCGTGCCCATTTCGCGCATGTACATGCGCACCGGGTCGGTGGTGCGGCCGAATTCCGAGTCCACGGTGGACAGTGCGGCTTCGGCGGCTTCTTCGGCTTCTTCCTCGGTGGCGCCAGCGGGGGCGTTGTCCGTGATGATCAGCGCTTCGGCGTCGGGCGTCTGCTCGTACACCGCCACGCCCAGGTCGTTCAGCGTGGTGATGACGGCTTCGAGGGTTTCGGCGTCGACCAGCTTGTCGGGCAAGTGGTCGTTGATTTCAACGTGCGTGAGGTAGCCGCGCGTCTTGCCCAGCTTGATCAGTGCCTTCAGGCGCGCGCGGCGCTTGGCCATGTCTTCTTCGGACAGGACGGTCTCGTCCAGGCCGAATTCCTTCATCAAGGCGCGTTCCTTCGCCTTGCTGATCTTCATGCGCAGCGGCTTGACCTTCTCGACCGTGGCTGCGGCCTCCGGCGTGTCCTCGACTTCGCCTTCCAGGTCCGCTTCGATGTCGGACAGGTCGGTGTCGTCACCGCTTTCCTCGGCGCCGGCGGCGGCCTTGGGCTTGCGGCCACGCTTGGCTGGCGCCTTGGCGTCGGCGTCGCCCGCGGCCTTGGCGGGACGGCCAGGGCGCTTCTTGGGAGTATCGTCTTCGTCGGATGCAGCAACTGCCTTGGCACGGGCAGGCTTCTTCTTCAGCAATTCATCGGCAGCTTTGGTCAGCTCGGCAGAACTTTTCACGGGCACTGGTTGGACTTTCTTGGCCGCTCTAGCGGGTGCGGGGGCGGACTTTTTGGCCGCGGCCTTCGCGGGCGCTTTGGCAGCAGGGGTGGAGACGGCCTTGGCGGCGGTAGCTGGAGCAGACTTGGGCGGCTTCGCGGACTTTTGAGCGGGCATGGGCACCTCAGAATCAAAAACGGACACAAAGAAAACGCAAACGCCACAGATCCCGGCGCGGGTGGCACAGCGAGCCCCGAAAGGCATGCGCTGGTCGAGGGGGAACCCTCAGGGGCAAGATGTCTGGGCGATCATTTGGTGTGCAGTCCTTGCGATGGTTGGGCTGGTTGTGCGCGTTTGTCACGGTGGCCCGGTTCGGAGGTGCTGCTGTCGCTCTTGCCGCTAACTAACCCTACATTATACCTCTTGGCGGTATTTCAAGCGGCCTTCGGCCCCAAGCCCAGCAAAACCCTGCGTTTGTGCTCCAGCTCGCGGTAGCGCTCCAGGGCGGTCGCGTCGGTGGCGGCCTGCAGCATCAGCAGTTTTTGCTGCTCTTCGATGTCCTCGACCTGCATGCGGTTCAGTAAATCGCGCAGTTCCGTGCGCAGCTCCTGCAGGTCGCCTTCGGTCTGGGCGTGCGAGCCCGTCATCACCTTCACGGCCAGCGCCTCGCACTCGTGCTCGCGCAGGCTCTCGCGCAGCACCGCCCAGGCCAGGGGGCCGTGTTCGTGGAACTGCGCCTCCAGCCAGCTGAACAGCGGGCCGTGGGGCGGCTGCAGCGCGCACAGGGTGGCGTGGTCGTCGTGCGTCAGCTCTTCCAGAAACGCCATGTGCGACAGCAGCAGGCGCGCGGCGTGGTCGGTGCGGCTGGCGGTGGGCGTGCGCGGCAGGCGGGGCTGGGGCGGCCAGGGGGCGTCCTTGTCCCTTTTCTTCCAGTTGCCCTTCCAGTCGCCGCTCTTGCGAAACGGGGGCTTGTTGCCGTAGCTGCCGCCCTGGCCGCCTTGTCCAGTGCCGCCACCGCCACCGCCACCGTAGCCGCCTTGGTAGCCACCGTCGTATCCCCCGGCCGGCTCGCCCTGGGGCGGCCAGGACCCCGCGTCGGGCGGGGCGTCCCAGGAGGGCGGCTCGTGGTCATAGGCCGCAGGGGCCTGCCGGGGCGGCGCGCTGCCGGCGCCCGTGGGGCCGCCGTGGCCGGAGTGCGATGACCGCGGTGCCTCGCGCGCCGTGGCCTGGCCCCACAGGTCCGCCAGGTCCTGCGCCCGCAGTTGGGTCAGGTCCGCCAGCTCGCCCAGCACCTGGCGCTTCAAGATGCCGTCGGGCAGGGCCGACCACAGCGGGCGCGCGTTGCTGGCCATGTGGGCGCGGCCCTCGGCGGTGGCCAGGTCGCAGCCGTCGCTGGCCGACTCGACCAGGAAGCGGCTGAGCGGCACCGCCTCGCTCACATGCTTGGCAAAGGCCTCGGTGCCGTGCTCGCGGATGAAGCTGTCCGGGTCGTGCTCGGCCGGCAGGAACAGGAATTTGATGCTCCGCGTGTCCGTGGCGTGGGGCAGGGCGCCATCGAGCGCCTTGCGCGCCGCGCGCCGGCCGGCGGCGTCGCCGTCGAAGCTGAACACCACCGATTCGGTAAACCGCAGCAGCTTGTGCACATGCTCGGGCGTGCAGGCCGTCCCGAGCGTGGCCACCGCGTTCGGAAAGCCCAGCTGCGCCAGCGCCACCACGTCCATGTAGCCCTCGGTGACCAGCGCGTAGCCGTGCTCGCGGATGGGCGTGCGGGCCTCGAACAGGCCGTACAGCTCGCGCCCCTTGTGGAACACCGGGGTCTCTGGCGAATTCAGGTACTTGGGCTTGTCGTCGCCCAGCACGCGCCCGCCAAAGCCGATGCATTCGCCCTTGACGTTGCGGATGGGGAACATCACCCGGTCGCGAAAGCGGTCGTAGCGTTTGTCCTGCCCGTCTTCCCCCACGATGACCAGGCCGCTCTCTTCCAGCAGCGGGTCGTCGTAGTGGGGGAACACGCTGGCCAGGCTGCGCCAGCCCTCGGGCGCATAGCCCAGGCCGTAGCGCTTGGCGATGGCACCCGAGACGCCGCGGCCCTTGAAGTAGGCGATGGCCCGCTGCGACTCGCGCAGCTGGCGGCGGTAGGCGTCGCCCGCTTTCTCGAGCACGTCGGTCAGCGTGGCCTGCTTCTGGCGGGCGGCGGCGGCGCGCTCTTTCTCTTGCGGGGAGATATCGTCGTCGGGCACCTGCAGGCCCACTTGCTGGGCCAGGTCCTGCACCGCCTCGACGAAGCCCATGCCCGCGTGCTCCATCAGAAAGCTGATGGCGTTGCCGTTCTTGCCGCAGCCAAAGCAGTGATAGAACTGCTTGGCGGGGCTCACGCTGAAGGAGGGGGACTTTTCGCCGTGGAAGGGGCACAGCCCCATGAAATTGGCCCCGCCCTTCTTGAGCTGCACGTACCGGCCCACGATGTCGACCACATCGACGCGGGCAAGCAGTTCCTGGATGAAAGACTGGGGGATCGTCACCGGCCTATTGTCCGCGTAAACTGTTTGTTACCAAGTATTGCAAAAAAGGCTTTCGGGCATGGTGGCAATGGCACGGTGGCGGGCGGTCGGCGCGTCCAGCACCTCTGCGCTGCGGCGCAGGGACCTGGCTGCGCTGCTGCCTTGGGCCGCTGCGGTGCTGCACCCCGTGCCCGCGCGGGCCGCCACGGTGCTGCGCGTGCTGGCCTGGCCGGGCTACGCGGACCCGGACATCGTGGCCACGTTCGAGAAGCGCCACGGGGTCAAGGTGGAGATCACCACGGTGGCGTCCGACGACGTCCTGCGGGCCCAGCTGGCCGGCGCGGCCGCACCGGGCTTTGACCTGGTGGCCGCCAACACGGCGGAAATCGCCCGCCTGGCAGCCCGGCGCCTGCTGGCACCGTTGCCGCTGAGCAACATCCCCAACGCCCAGCGCCAGTTGCCGCGCTTTCGCAACCTGCAGGCCATCGCTGGCCTGGCCCAGGGCATGGATGTCTATGGCATGCCCTACACCTATTCGGAGATGGGCCTCATCTACGACCGCCAGCAGTTCACGACTCCGCCGCAGTCCATCGGCGTGCTGTGGGACCCGCGCTGGCGCGGCCGGGTGCTGGCGTTCGACGGCAGCAGCCACGGGTTTTCGCTGGCGGCCATGTACCGGGGGCTGCCGCCGTTTCACATCGCCGCCAGCCAGTTCGGCCCGCTGGCCCGGGACCTGGTGGCGCTGCGGCGCAACGTGCGCTCGTTCTACAGCCTGCCGGAAGAATCGCTGGAGCTGTTTCGCAAGCACCGCATCGCGGTCATGCATGCCAACTACGGCCAGCAGCAGCTCAAGCAATTGCGCGACGCGGGGCTGGACGTGGGCTACGTGGTGCCGCGCGAGGGGGCGCTGGCCTGGCTCGACTGCTGGGCCATCACCCGCCGCTCCAGGCAGGCGGGCTTGGCGGCGCAGTGGATCGACTACATGCTCGAGCCGGCCGTAAGCCACGAGCTCACGCGGCGCCAGGGCCTGGCCAACACGCTGGAGGAGCCGCCCGCGCTGTCGGGCGATGCGCCGGCCGGCGCCATCGTGTGGCTGGAGCCGGTGGAGGACGAAGCCCGCCGCGCGCAGCTGTGGCGGCGCATCCTGTCGGGCGACCGGCCCGCGAGGTTCTGACGATGGCGTCGCCCCACAGCCGCGGCGTGACCTGGGGCATTGCGCTGCGCCTGGCCGTGCTGCTCGCGTCCTTCAGCGTGCTGGCCGCGCTGCTGGCGGGCTACTACACCTTCGAGTCCAGCCGCACGCGCCTGCAGGGGCGGGCGGAGCAGGCGCTGCTGGCCACCACGCAGGTGCTGGCGCGGCACCTGCAGGCGGGCTTCGGCGCAGTGGCGCGGGACGCCGCCTTCCTGGCCAGCGTGGCCAGCATCGAGCAGGACCGCAACGTGCTGGCCGACGTGTTCCGCGCCAGTCTGATCACCCACCCCAGCTACCTGCAGATCCGCTTCATCGCGGCGCAGGACTATGGCCTCGAGCAGGTGCGCATCGACCGCAAGGGGGACGCCTGGATACGCGCTGGCGACGACGAGCTGCAGGAGAAGGCGCACTTCCCCTTCGTGTTTGAAACCCTGGCGCTGGGCGCGGGCGAGGTGTATGTGTCGGAGTTCGGCATCAACCACGAAGGCGCTGACGATGCCGAGGCGCTGCCGGTCTTCAGCATGGCCTCGCCGGTGGTGCGCGGGGGCCAGGTGCGGGGCGTGGTGGTGGTGCGGGTGGCGGCGCAGCGGTTCTTGCAGAGCTTCCATGCAGCGCTGCCCGCGCCGTATGGCTTCTTCCTGAGCAACCGCTGGGGCGACTTTCTGGTGCACCCGGATGCCACCCAGGCCTTCGGCTTCGACCGCGGGCAGCGCATTCTGGTGCAGGACACCTTTGCGGCCGCCGCCCCGCTGATCAGCGGCGCCCGCACGGAGGCCGTGTTCAGCCAGCCGGCCACCGACGACGAGGAGGCGCGCGCGTTCTCGTTCGTGCGCATGCCGTTCGGGCGGGAGGGTGAGGGCCGGTTCATGGTGGTGGGGCTGTCGCAGCCGCTGGCTGCGGTGCAGGGCGAGGTGCTGGAGCTCGGCCGCAGCGTGTTCAAGATCCTGCTGGTGCTCAGCGCGGTGGGCGTGCTGCTGGCCGCAGGGGTGTCGCGCCTGGTCACGCAGCCGCTGCAAGCCATGGTGCGTGCCGCGCAGGCGTTTTCGCAGGGCCGGCCCCACAGCGACCTGCCGCTGCAGCGCAAGGACGAGATCGGCGAGCTGGCGCGCAGCTTTCACGACATGGAGCAGCAGATCGGCCGCCAGATCACCGAGCTGAACGCCAGCCGCGACGCCATGGCCCACCTGGCCCACCACGATGCGCTCACCGGCCTGCCCAACCGCCGCATGTTCGAGCAGCGCCTGGCCCAGGCGCTGGAGCTGTCGCGCCGCAGCGGCCGCGCCTGCGCGCTGCTGTTCGTGGACCTCGATGAGTTCAAGCGCATCAACGACGCGCACGGCCATGCGGTGGGCGACCTGGTGCTGCAGGCTGCAGCCCGCACCATCGTGGGGGCGGTGCGCCAGTCCGACACGGTGGCGCGGCTGGCGGGCGATGAGTTCACGGTGCTGTGCGAGAACGTCGACTCCGAAGACGCAGCGCTGCAGATCGCTGCCAAGCTCGAGCGCGCCTTCCACGTGCCCCTGAGCATCGAGGGCCGCCCGCTGCCCGTGCGCCCCAGCATCGGCGTGAGCCTGTTCCCGCGCGATGCGCAAGACGCGCACACCCTGCTGGCCAACGCGGATGCGGCGATGTACCGCACCAAGCAAAGCCATCGCCGCCGCGTGTGAGCGGTGCGGGGGGATGCACACGCGTTGCCACTCAGGGCCACTGTCCCCGGGTGCTGAAAGTGATAGGCGCTACTGTTTTGATAGCTGTTCGCGCTTGTCCAGAGAGCGGTAGAGGCATTTTCATGCATGAAAAGCGCCCTGTGCGCTGCTGCAGTGCCCGCGCCCGCCAGGCCTGCACGCCTCCGTCTCGCCTTCCTACCGCCTTCCTACCGCATCACCGCGCCCTGGCGTCCGTCACGGCTGCCCCATGGCATCGAGCCACGCGCGTGGCGACATCCCCAGCTTTTGCGCGAACACGCGCGACAGCGCGGACGGGTTGGCGTAGCCCAGCTCCTGCGCCATCGACTTGATCGACCGGCCGCCGCGCAGGTGGGCCTGCGCCAGCGTCAGCCGCCAGTGGGCCAGGTAGTCCGCAGGCGTCTCGCCCACCACCGCCTTGAAGCGGGCGGCAAACGCGCTGCGCGACATGCCGGCCTGCGCGGCCATCTGCTCCAGGCTCCACGGCTCGCCGGGCGCTTCGTGCAGGGCCGTGAGCGTGCGCGCAAGCTGCGGGTCGGCCAGCCCGGTGAGCAGGCCGGGCGGCATCTGCGCCCTGTCGGGGTGGTCCAGCAGCCAGCGCAGCAACTGCAGCAGCACGACCTCGAAGAGCCGGTCGGCCAGCACGCGGTGGCCGCAGCGCAGGCGGTCGGTTTCGGCAAACAGCAGGTCCAGCGACAGCTGCAGTCCCGGCACGTCAGCCAGCGGCAGCAGCACCAGCGGGGGCAGGGCGCGGGCCAGCGGGTGGCTGGCGCCGCCGTCAAAGTCGAGCGCCGCGCAGGTGAAGTCCGAGCCGTCCACCGGCGCGTTGTGAAAGAAGTGTTCGAGCGGCCGGGCGTAGAACAGCAGGCTGGGCTCGCAGACCTCCAGCCGCTCGGGCGGGCCGGCCAGCGGCTGGTGGGTGACCACCATCTCGCCGCGCCGCAGCACATGCAAAAACCCCCGCCCGGGCGCGGCCGCGAAGTGCGTCACCCCGCACAGCGGGCCGGTGTGAAAGAGATGCGCCCGCACCCGAAAACGCTCCAGCAGCGACGACAGCCGGTCGAACGGCGCGGGCTGCGGGGTGGAGTCGCTCTGGGTCATGGCCGTGGTTTTGGATGAATGGGTATGAATTGTAGATGATTCATTCCCAATGGTGCGGCTCTCGGCCAGACACTGCAGGGGTGCTGAGTTCATAAAGCACCCGGTGCTCCAACCCCCTGGGCGCCGGCCTGCAACCTCTTTCCCATCACTTCCAAGGAAACCACCATGACCTCCCAGACCGCTGCTGTCTCCGCCTCGCCCCGCATTCCCCTCGTGGACCGCGCCACCGCCACCGGCCCGGCCCGCGCGCTGCTGGACCAGATCCACGGTGCTTTCGGCGCCACACCCCACATGTTCCGCGCAGTGGCCCACTCACCAGCGGCATTGCAGAGCATGTGGAGCGCTTTCGGCGCCCTAGGAGGTGGTGTCATCGGTGCCGCGCTGGGCGAACAGATCGCCGTCGCCGTGGCCAACCGCAATGCCTGCGACTACTGCCTGGCCGCGCACACCGCGCTGGGCCGCAAGGCGGGCGTGAGCGGCGACGCGCTGGCCGCCGCGCAGTCGGGCGAATCGACCGACCCGCGCACCGCCGCCGTGCTGCGGTTTGCGTTGCAACTGGTCAACGAGCGCGGGCAGGTCGACGCCGCCGATGTGCAGGCGCTGCGCGACCAGGGCCTGGACGACGAGCACATCGTCGAGATCGTCGCCCACGTGGCGCTGAACCTGTACACCAACTACGTGAACGTGGCGCTGGCGGTGCCAGTGGACTTTCCGGGCGTGAAGCTGCGCCCCGCGCGTTGAGGCGCTGAGGCGCTGCGCTGACAGTGAGGCGTCATGGGTCAGCGCTGGCTTCAGGGCTTTCGGCTGTGTGCAGTTGCTGCTGCAGCTGCAGCCACGCGGCGACTCGTGGAGCGGAGGCAGGCGCGGTGACATTGGAGGCGTCATGGCGGGCGGCATGGGGGAGACGTTGTCACGCATGCTGCGCTGCAATGTCCAATGTCCAATGTCCAATGTCCAATGTCCAATGTGATTTGCCAGCGGCGTCCGTCTCGCGCACCATGGACCCCGGCCCCGATCCTTGCCATCACCTACCGGTCAAGACCGCCATGCCACCTCATCCCGCCACCGAAACCGCCGCCACCGCAGGCCCCGCCCTTGCGCAGGCAGACCCCCATGCCATCGACACCTTGGCCGCCCTGGAGGCGCTGATGGGCCAGCCCGGCGATGCCTCCCTGCACAAAGAGGTGCCCTACGTGCACCCCACCTACCGCGCGATGATCGAAGCCGCGCCGTTTGCCGTGCTGGCCACCACCGGCCCCGGCGGGCTCGACGCATCGCCGCGCGGGGACCCGCCGGGCTTTGTGCAACTGCTGGACGACCGCACCCTGTTGCTGCCCGAGCGCCGCGGCAACAACCGCGCCGACAGCCTGCGCAACATCCTCACCGACCCGCGCATGGCGCTGCTGTTTCTCATTCCCGGCGTGGGTGAAACCCTGCGGGTGAACGGCCGCGCGCGCATCAGCGTGGCGCCCGAGCTGCTCGCGCGCTTCGTGGTCAACGGCCGGCCGCCCCAATGCGTGATCGTGGTCGACGTGGACACCGTGTTCTTCCAGTGCGCGCGTGCCATCCAGCGCTCGCGCCTGTGGGACGCGGTGTCCGCCGGCACCCCGCGCCCGGTGCCCACGCCGGGCGCGATCCTGGCGGCCATCACGCACGATGCCTTCGACGGCGCAACGTACGACAGGGAGCTGCCGGAGCGGCAGCGCAAGACCCTGTACTAGAGACTCTCTACCGACTACAGCGACCGCAGGAACGCCAGCAGCGCTTCACGGTCCGCCGTGGGCAGGGCCTCGAAGCGGCGGCGGGCGGCATCGGCCTCCCCACCGTGCCACAGCACGGCCTCGGTCAGCGTGCGCGCGCGGCCGTCGTGCAGGTAGCCCACTTTGGCAGCCTGGCCGGCGCCCATCACCTTTTCGGTGTAGCCGATGCCCCAGAGCGGCGCGGTGCGCCACAGCGAGCCCGCAGCCTGGCCTTGCGCGAAGTTGTCGGCCAGTTCGGCGCCCATGTCATGCAGCAGCAGGTCGGTGTAGGGGCGGATGGTCTGGTCGCGCAGCTCTGCAAACAGGTGCCCGGAGCCGGTTTTCATCTCCGCGGTGTGGCAGGCCGTGCAGCGCGCGCTGTCGAACAGCCTGGCACCCAGTGCCACCTGCTGCGGGTTCACGCGGTGTTCGTCCAGCGGTGCCACGCCCTTCGGAAATCCGCTGGCCTGGCTGCGCTGCGCGGGCACGGCCACCAGCGCCAGGTAGTTGGCCAGCGAGGTCAGGTCGGCCTCGGTGATGCCGGGCTTGCGCTCGCCCGCTGCGCAGGCCGCAGGGCCGTAGTTGCAGTCGCGCGAGGGGTACACGCTGGAGGTGACCGACATGTCCTGCAGCAGCGCCGTGGCGGCCTGCTGGCGCAGCGTGGCCTTCGAGGCCTTCCAACCGAAGCGGCCCAGGCGCACCGCACCGCTTTCAGGGTCGTACACGTAGTTGGGTGTGCCTTTGACGCCATCGGCATCCGGCACGGTGCGCGCACGGGCCAGGATGTCGGCTTCGGGCACGGCCTCCAGCAGGCCCATGCCGATCATGGGCGGCGCGGCGCGCAGCGAATACACGGCGGGAACGGGGCCGTCAAAGCCGAGCACGGGCCTGCGCAACTGCACCACGGTGCCATCGGCCAGGCGCACATCGCGCGTCTCGAACCGGGCCACGCGCACGCTGTTGCCCCAGTCCTGCGCCTCGCCGGTGGCGGCGCGGGCGTTCATCTGCAGCACGCTGCCGTAGCGGGCGTGCGGCTGTGGCTGGCCCGTGCTGCCCAGGCTGGCCGCCTGCAGCGACATGCTGTCCAGGCGCTGGTTGACCTGCATGGGGGCCGGGCTGCGCCCGTTGTTGACATGGCAGGCCACGCAGACGGACTGGTTGAAGTGCGTGCCCTGCAGCTTGGCGGCGGGCAGGTACGGGTCGTTGCCCGACTCGCTGTGCGCGCCGGTGGCGAAATGGGTGTGGATCAGCCGGCGCCCTTCGACAAAGCGCTGCATGTTCTGCATGCCGACGTTGTTGAACGGCTGCTGGAACATCGACGCGCCGTTGTCCGAATAGTTGTACGAGACCGAACCCGTGCCGCCCGACAGGGCGGCCACCGGCAGCGGCGCCGAGTTGAGCCGGGGTTGCACGCCATACCAGGGCACGAGGCCGGTGCCCACCACATAGAGCCATTCGGCCGAGTAGTAGCGGATGCCGCCGCTGTCGCCCTTGGCCGCCATGGATTCACGGGTGCTGAACATGGCGGGCGAGACTTCGATGGAGTCTCCCACCACCAGCGCCCGCGAGGGGACGTTGGTTCCGTTGGGCAGACCATCGGCGCCCAGCCCGCCGTGGCCCGGGTACTGCCGGATGCGCAGCGTGCACGGGCCGTTGACGCCGTCGGGGCTGGCCAGCCGCCCGTTGGCGGGGTAGGGCGTGGGCAGGCAGACCTTGACGTTGCGGTCGACCAGCTCGCCCGGGTTCATCCAGCCGTAACCGGTCACGCCCGGACGGTCGAAGGCCCGGAAGAACGCCGTGTCGCCCGGCAAAAAATCCACCGTGGTGTAGCGGTTGACCACCAGCGTGGGCTTGGTGACGCCCGCCACGCGGCTGTTGTCGATGATCTCCATGCCCCAGGTGCGGTTCTGGAAGTACTGCGTGACGAAGGTCAGGTGCGCGCCGGGGCCCTTGTCCACCGCGGCGCCGGTGGCAGGGTCCACCGTGTCGTTGGGGCCGTAGCCGATCTCGTTCCATTCTTCGCCGCGCTCGCGGCCGTGTCGGCCCAGGGCCCGCGCGCCGAAGCGCGTCACCAGCGTGCCGTCGGCCAGGCGGAACTGCGTGGTTTCGGCCGCCTCGGGCGCTGCCGGCAGGGGCACGAGCCCTTGCCCGTTGGTGGGGTAGCGCCAGGGCGACGTGGACGCCACGCCCTGGGTATTGTCCGTGCCGGGGGTTTTGAATTCCACCTCGAAGAGCGAATAGCCGTAGCCACCGGCCCGCGCCACGCCCTGCAGGCGCAGGTAGCGCGCGCTCATGCCCAGGTTCAGGAATTCCTCGGTGCCGCCCTTGCCGTTGGTGACGTAGCGGATCTGCGTCCACGTTTCGCCGTCCTGCGAGGTCTGCAGGGCGTATTCCTTGCCGTAGGAGCGCTCCCAGATGAGCTTCATGGCGCCCACATCGACCTTGGCGCCGAAGTCGAACTGGATCCAGGCGTCGTCCACGAAGGTGCTGCCCCAGCGGCTGTTCGGGTTGCCGTCGATGGCAGCGCTGGCCGACATGCCTGGGTTCTCCACGGCCGACGAGGTGGCCTTCACCGGCTTGATGGGCACGCCCGGCTGGGTGGGCGCTGCCGCCGGCATCTGCGCTTCGGATTTTTGCTGCACGTACGCCGCGTCGGGCGATATCTGCGACATCTGCACGGCCTGCTGGCCTGTGCCGCCGGTGGTGCTGTCACCCCCGCCGCATGCCGCCAGCGCTACCGCCACAGCGCTCAACGCGCACCAGTGCGCAGCCTGGCGCGCAGGGGTGTGCGCACCCTTGTTCATCGTGTGTTTCATGATCTTCCCGCCCTCGCATCACAGTGCGTTTTGTGAATCGATCATAGGCATGCAGACCATCGGGCTGACCCCGGCAGTTGCGCGGGCGCAGCAGCAAATTTGCGTGAATTAATTGCGAAACGTGAGCAAACGCAACATGGAAAGATCGCTTTTGGATGCGTGTTCATCCGCGCAGCCGCGTACTGTGTGGGCCTCCCGGTTTTGGGGCAGTTGCATATGGATGCAATGTGGCCACGGCCGGGTCGCAGTGCACGGGGGTGACCGCATCTTCATGCTGGCTTCTTTGCCAGACGGTGCAGCCAGCGGGACTGCGTGCGAAGATGCCCAGCGAATGCCTTGCCCGGCCTGTACTCCCCTGCGCGCCCTGCGCACGGCATCCAGCGCCGCTTCTCTTCCTCAACCACCGACATCACGGACCCAGACGATGACCCAGCCGCATCCGCACCCCACCCTTGCGCTCAACGACGGGCGATCCATCCCGCAACTCGGCCTGGGCGTCTGGCGCACCCCGGCCGACGAAACGGCGCAGGCCGTGAAAGCCGCGCTGGACGCCGGCTACCGGCATATCGACACGGCCGCTATCTATGGCAACGAGGCGGGTGTGGGAGAAGGCCTGCGCGCCAGTGGCGTGCCGCGGGGCGACGTCTTCATCACCACCAAGCTCTGGAACGCCGAGCAGGGCCTGGACACCACGCTGCGCGCCTTCGATGCCAGCATGAAGCTGCTGGGCCTGGAGCAGCTGGACCTGTACCTCATCCACTGGCCATGCCCGGCGCGGGGCCTGTATGTGGACACCTGGCGCGCCTTCGTGCGGCTGCAGGCCGAAGGCCGCGTACGCTCCATCGGGGTCTCCAATTTCGAGCCCGAGCACCTGGACCGCCTGGTGCAGGAGACCGGCGTCAAGCCCGTGCTCAACCAGATCGAGCTGCACCCACGGTTCCAGCAGCATGCGCTGCGCGACTACCACGCCGCCCACGGCATTGCCACGCAGGCCTGGAGCCCGCTGGGGCAGGGCCAGCTGCTGGCCGACCCAGCCATCGTGGCCATTGCCAGGAAGCACGGCAAGACGCCCGCCCAGGTCATCGTGCGCTGGCACATCGAGATGGGGCACGTGGTGATTCCCAAGTCGGTGAACGCAGGCCGCATTGCAGAGAACGCCGACGTGTTCGGCTTCACCCTGGATGCGGGTGACATGGCGGCGATAGCCGGGCTGAACGATTCCGAGGGGCGCATCGGCCCGCACCCCGCGACCGCGGCGTTCTGACCGCAGGCCAGCCTGCTTGGTACAGCAGGGGCTGCCTTGCCAGCCCCTTCCGCGTCAGGCGTGCTCCGCCGTGAAAGCAGCCGCCGCCTCGCGCAGCGCCTGCGCAAACTGCGCCACCTCGGCATGCTGCGCGTCCCGCTGCCGCTGGAACAGCGTGATGGGCGGCAGCGTCCAGCCGAAGCGGTGCGGCACGATGGCGACGCCGGCGATGCGCACCAGCTCCTGGGCGATGTCGGCCGGCACGATGGACACGGCCCGTTCGCTGGCCGCCACCAGTTCGCCGATGACTTTGGACGACAGGCTTTCCACATAGGGCTGCGGCGGCACCACGCCCGCGCGCAGGAAGAAGTCGGTGATCTGCTCGCGCATGGGCGTCTGCCGCGCGCCCAGCACCCAGTCCAGGTCGGCCAGCTCGGCCCAGGCCAGGGGCTTGCGGGCCAAGCGCGCCGACAGGCGGCGGTGCGCGATGAGGCGCGGCTCCTGGTGGTAGAGCACCTCGTGCACCAGCCCGTGCATGTCGAGCACGGCGGAGGTGCGGCCGACCACGCAGTCGAGCTCGTGCCCGCGCAGGCGCTGCAGCAGGTGGTCGCTGGTGCCTTCGTGGATGCTCACCGTGGCGCGCAGGCCGCGGGGCCGCGTCTGGCCGATGGCCGCAGCCAGCAGGCGCCCCGGCACGAACGGGATCACGCCCACCTGCAGGTGCGCCGCGCGGCCAGCGCTGGCGGCCTCCATGTCGCGCGCCCAGTGGCCCAGGTCCTGCAGCAGGGTGCGCGCACGGGCCAGCGCCACGGTGCCCAGCGCCGTGGGCACCATGCCGCGCGTGGACCGCTCGAACAGCGGCGCGCCGAAGATCGCCTCCAGCTCGGCCAGCGCATGGGTGATGGCCGGCTGGCTCGTGGCCATGTGGTGCGCTACGCGGGTGAGCGTGCCATGCGCCTCGATCTGCTGCAGCAGCACCAGGTGGCGCATCTTCAGGCGCGAGGCCAAGCGGGCGTGGATGGCGTCGGGGTCGAGGGGCAGATGCGCAGGCATGGCTGGTTTCGGGCTATTGGTAAATCAATATGGTTTGATATTAATTGCTGATGCTTTGCTTATGAGAACTCTCCACAATGCACGGCAACAACGGAGGGGAAGGTGATGGACTCATCAGTGCTGTGGGTGGTGGCCCTGGGGGCCGTGGCGGCGGGCTTTGTGCAGGGCCTGTCGGGCTTTGGCTTTGGCATGGTGGCCATGTCGTTCTGGGCCTGGACGCTGGAGCCGCGCCTGGGCGCGGTGCTGACGGTGTGCGGCGCACTCACCGGCCAGCTGGTGGCGGCATTCTCGGTGCGCCGGGGTTTTGACAAGGCGCGGCTGCTGCCGTTCGTGCTGGGCGGCCTGGCGGGCATTCCGCTGGGCGTGGCCGTGCTGCCACGCCTGGACATGGACGCCTTCAAGCTCGTGCTGGGCACGCTGCTGGTGCTGTGGTGCCCGGCCATGCTGATGGCCAAACAGTTGCCCCGCATCACCCGCGGCGGGCGTGTGGCGGACGCGGTGGTGGGCCTGGCCGGCGGGGTGATGGGCGGCCTGGGCGGCTTCACCGGCGTGCTGCCCACGCTGTGGTGCACCCTGCGCGGCATGGACAAGGACGTGCAGCGCGCCATCATCCAGAACTTCAACCTGGCGATGTTGCTGGTGACCTTCGGCACCTACGCGGCCACAGGCCTGATCAACCGCGAGGCCCTGCCCCTGCTGGCCATCGTGGTCCCCGCCATGCTGGTGCCCACGCTGCTGGGCGCCCGGCTGTACCACGGCATCAGCGACGCGCGGTTCCGGCAGATCGTGCTGGGCATGCTGACGCTGTCGGGGGTGGCGATGCTGGTGGCGAGCGTGCCGAAGGTGCTGGCGCGGCTGGCATGACCTATGCGCAGGCCATTGGAATACTGACCCTGTATGCCTCAGTGGCCGCCGTGGGCTTCTGTCAGCCAAAGAGACCTAGTTTGAAAGATTGAGGCACTGGCACCATACCCATTGCCTCGATGGAACGGTCCAGTGCGTGGGTGAAAGCTTGCGTGATCGCAATCACTCTTGAATGCCCCCGGGTGATGTGCTGTATGTAATGTGTTAAATGGCGAAAAATTTGGTTTTTTATTATTTTTTGCTCTAAATGCGTTGGGTGGTGGTGCCTGAAGTGGAGGGTGTACGCGACGCGACAGCAGTCCCTACTGTTACTCGGCGCTCCATTTGCCTCGGAACTTATCATGTACTGCGAATTTTTTAGATAGATAGACCCTTAAGCTTTGTCATTCGCAATAAAACATCTGGTTACTTTGTGTGTCTTTGGCGTCACTCATAACTTTCCAATGCTAGTTATATTTACGCTGGATAGGTGCATAACTAGAGTTCATACGGTGGGTAATATGTGGGTATTTTAAGAGGGTTTATGAGGAAAAATTATTTATTCGGCTTTTGCTTTTTTGTGGTTTTTCTCGATGCTTCGGCGCAGTCAATAAAAATTTTGCCAAATTATAAGTTCTGCACGCCTGGTGCGGGGTCTGCAGTGTGCTTTGATTCGCCTGATGCTGCGTTGCAGTATGAAGAAATTTACCAGAGGGTTGCTGGGTATTCTTCAGATATAAGCTATGTTTTAAATAATCTCCAAGCCCAAACGGATGATCTCACTGTAAATGGGCTCAATCGCTATTTTAAATATGACATCATACTTGATGGTGTCTACATGAGTACGTCTCTTCGAGCTATATGGAGAATCGCTGTTTGCCCTGGAATTCCTGTGCCAGACAGCCCCGGTTCAACGGATCGATGGGCGCACCGACATGAGTGGACGCCGGATGACAATTCCTTGGAGTGGTGTGAGCGCAGAGATGTGCCCTCTCCACCCAGTGCTCCGCCTCCCGATAAACCTCCATATTCGACAGGGCCCAGCGGACCCGGATCCAACGAACCACCGCCCAACGAGCCTCGATCTGGCGGCCCCCGCTCATGCCGCCCCGACGGCAGTTTTGAGGGTAAGCCCATTCTCCCGGCGTCGGGGGATGAGATGAACAAGGAGATTGATTATTCAGATGCTTCTCCGCATGGATTGCAACTGTCTCGTATCTACTTGAGTGGATGGGCTCGGGACGCTGCGGGCACCGTGGGAGCCATGGGCCGGGGATGGCGCCACAATCATTTTGCTCGATTGCAGCAAAGTGCGGAGCATTCAGTAGATGTTGAACTGCCGGCCGGGCAGCGACTTATGTTCATGCGCGACACTTACCCTGCAAAAGGTGCTTGGATTGCAGTCTCCGGTTTCGATACGCTTGCTAGAACTGCTTCTGGCTGGAGTCTCCTTACTCTTGCAGATGACAGCGTCTACAATTTCGATGCGAGCGGCAGGTTGCAAACGATTGTCCAACGTAATGGCTGGATGCTTTCTTACAGTTATGATGCTGCCAGTAAATTAATTCAAGTTCGGAATCAATTTGGAAAATTACTGAATTTTATTTATGACTCCGGCGGACGGTTGATTGGCGTCTCTAGCCCCGATGGGGTTGTGTCATATTCTTATGATACGAATGCGAGGTTGAAAGCGGTTAAACATCCGGATGGCAGTATTCGTGACTATCACTACGAGAGCCCTGAAAATCCAGAACTTTTGACGGGCATCAGCATACAAGGGGATCGCTATGCCAACATTGGTTATGATTCCAGAGGCTACGCAATATCGACCGAATTCGCCGGGGGTGTTAATAAATATAGCGTCATTTATGGGGATGCTCTTAACAGTCAGCCGGGGAAAAAGGCCGTTGTCACAGACCCCCTGGGTCAAAAGCGTACTTACACATACAGTTCAAAGAGCAATGAGCTTGTCGTTACTTCTAGTACCGCGCCTTCCGGTACAGGGCAGCGAGATGCCTCTCAGAGAGTGCTTTTGCCCAACGGCTTGGTTGAACTTGAAATCGATTTCAACCTGAATGGCAGAACACGATACACATGGGATAACAATCGTCGCCTGTTACTCAGCAAAACGGAAGGTTTCGGGTGGCCCGAATCCCGTACAACCAGCATCACGTGGCATCCGCAATGGCGGCTTCCCGTCACCGAGCGAGATTCGGGCCGAGTCATCAACTACAACTACGATAGCTTGGGCAACCTATTAAGCCGAACGGTTGCAGAAGCGGAAGTTGGCGGCGCATCTCACACTACGAGCTGGACATACCACTCGAACGGTCTGGTTGCCAGTGAGACCAGCCCCAATGGCGCCACTACTAAGTATGAATACGACAGTGCCGGCAACTTGACCCGGTCTTCGACCGCGTCGGGTCTTGTTGATGTTTATACACATGATGCGGCTGGTCGCGTACTCACGCACGTCTCTGCGACAGGGCTGGTAAGTGCTTACGAATACCATGTCAGCGGCCGCATGGCGCGCGTACAGCGTGGCAATTTGGTAACGGCATATACCTATCGACGCAGTGGACAACTTGCCACGGTGAAGACGCCGTCTGGCTACCAAATCACCTATAGCTATGACGCCGCTCAGCGGCTTACCGCATGGAGTGACAATCGCGGCGTCAGTGCAATCTACGCTTTGGACGACATGGGTAACAGAGTCAACGAAAGTATCACCGACTCACAAAATCGGGTGGCATGGAAAGTCGCTCGCGTCATCAATGCCCTGAACCGTCTCGATACGCTCACGGTGGGTGGCGGCGCCTCGGCGCCAACTTCTACCCGCTTTGGTTTTGACGCCAATGGCAGCCTTGTAAGTACCACCAATGGCTTGGGTGAAACCACGCAATACGGGCTGGACGTCCTCCGCCGGGTGCAAGCCATCACCGATGCGCAAAGCGCCACAGCCAGTCTGACCTACAACGCACTGGACAGCGTGACCCAGGCCAGCGACTTCAAGGGCGTAGCCACCACCTACGAGCGCGACGCCCTGGGCAACGCCAAGACCGAGGCCAGCCCGGACGCCGGCACCCAAAGCGCCCAGTACGACGCGCTGGGCCTGCCCAGCAGCATCACGGACGCCCTGGGGCGGGCCACCACCATCGTGCGCGACAGCCTGGGACGGCCCACCAGCATCACCCACGCCGGTGGCGCAGGTGGAACAGGCGTAGCCAGCCAGACCACCACCCTGCGCTACGACCTGCCCGGCAGCGCCTACAACCAGAGCGGCCAGCCCAACGCCAGCAAAGGATCGCTGAGCGAGATCGTGGACGCCAGCGGCACCACCAGCTACCAGCGGGACTGGCACGGCCGCGTCGTGCGCAAGACCCAGCAACTGAAGAATGGGCACACCAGCACCGTGGGCTACAGCTACGCCCCGAGCGGCCTGCTGGCCAGCATCACCTACCCCGACGGCAAAGTACTGCAGCACCAGTACGACAGCACCGGCCAGCTCACCGCCCTGACCTGGAACAACCAGCCCCTGGTCAGCGGCATCACCTGGAACCCGCTGGGCCAGCCCACCGGCTGGACCTGGAACCTGCAAGGCAGCCAGGGCAGCACCAGCCTGAGCGTGGCGCGCAGCTACAACACCGCGGGCCAGCTGACCACCACCGACTTCAGCAGCTACCAATACAACGCAGCGGGCCGCATCAACAGCCTGACGCAGAACCTGTGGGCCCCGGCCAGCGCCAATCCGCTGGATCAGACAGTGCAAGAGTCCCCCGTGACTTGGAACGTGCAATACAGCAGCACGGGCCGCATCACGGGCTTTACCCGCCAAGCCATTGCCGGAGCTGGAGCGGACAGCACCACGTACCAATACGACGCCAACGGCAACCGCACGGGCAGCACCAGCGAGCGCACCTTGGCGGGCAAGCCCACGGTGACCAGCCGCAGCTACAGCACCAGCGCAAGCCACAACCGGCTGCTGGGCTTTGCGCAAACACAAAGCGCCACGGACCCTGCCACCGGCCAGGTCAGCACCGCCAAAACCAGCGTGGCCTACAGCTACGACGCGGCGGGCAACCAGCAGGGAGACGGCCTGCACGGCTACCAGTACGACAGCGAAGGCCGGCTGGAGCGGGTGACGCTGGGCACGGGGGCAGGAGCTTCCAGCGTGCAGTACGCGCACAACGCGCTGGGCCTACGGGTGTTCAAGACCGCAGTGGTCGTTGGTGGCGCCGGCACCAACAGCGAAAACAGCAGTACTGACCCGGCCCCGGCCCCGAGTCCGAGTCCGAGTCCGAGTCCGAGTCCGAGTCCGAGTCCGAGTCCGAGTCCGAGTCCGAGTCCGAGTCCGAGTCCGGCCCCGAGTCCGAGTCCGAGTCCGAGTCCGGCGCTGCCTGACATACCTTTGTTAGGGGATGACGTTGTCAACAGTGACCGCCCCGACAAAGATCAAATTGTCGGTTTAACGACCAAAGTGCTAAAGAGTCTTACGGATTTCTGGCTACGCCTGTGGAGTCCGGAGACGGACGCTACCCAAGCCCAGGGCCGGGCGTTCGTGTACGCAGAAGACGGCAGCCTGCTGGGCGAATACCCCATGGAGGCCAACCCGGCGACGGCCCCGACAAAGGGAGCACAGCACATCTGGCTGCCCACAGCCAACGGCGCGATGCCGATCGCGGTGGTGGGTGAAGGCCGGCAGTACGCGGTGCATGCGGACCACCTGAACACGCCCCGAAGGCTGACACAGGAAGATGGCCAGGTGGCCTGGCAGTGGGCGTACAGCGCGTTCGGGGATGACGCGCCGACGACGGCGGCCACGCGGTTCACGAGCGAAACAACCGCTGGTGCAATACAACCTGCGGTATCCGGGGCAGTACTTTGACGAGGAGAGCGGGCTGCACTACAACCACTTCCGCAGCTATGACCCAAAGAACGGGGGGCGGTATACGCAGGCTGATCCTATTGGACTATATGGGGGATTTAACAAGTTTGGCTACGTAGATGGTAATTCAATCTCCTATGCCGATAGGCTAGGTTTGGCCACAGATGAGGAAATTCGAAAAGCAGTGTTGGCACTCAGATGTGCAAATTCTGATGTCTTTCCTAAGTTGCCCAATTCGATTGCGATGACTGATCTCGGTGAGAAAGCCCCTGGGTTGACGGATTGGAAAAACAATATTCAACTAAATTCAAGAAATTATGGAAATAGTGACATTTCCATTTATCAGCATAATGAATATGCTGTAGATCTATTCTTGCAAACGATTGCTCATGAAATGCTTCATGTTAACGAAGGGGTGGGGAGTAGAATTCTGAGTAATAGTTTTCGTATGGGAAATCCTTTGGGGTATTTCCATCGGCTAATTGATGAAAGGGCTGAGGCTATGATTACGCCAGATTTTTTGAGGCGGTATCGGGATTCTTTGGTGACTGGTGATGTGGGGTGTTCATGCGTTCGATAATTAAATCATATTTTTCTTTGATATTGCTTGTGATGCTGTTGGGGTGTAAATCCGCAGATGAATTTACACCCAAAAACTTTGTAAGTCTTTCTGTGGCTCACACCGCATCATTAAAGATTGAAATTGCCAAATCATTAATGGCGTCTCCTGGGAAATCTGTACCACAGGCCGGTCGATTGCAACTGGATCCGCCATCTGGCTTGGCCTCTATGAAGTTTGACTTTGGATGGGTGACTTCGGGTGGTGTTATTATAATTAAAAATACCAAATTTGCGGTGATTTTGGTGCAAGAGCCGACTATAGATCGGGAGGGGGTGACGTGGAGTTGCATCGTGCATCCAGTTGAGGCAAAGCCAACTCTCTGTGGATCTGATTATCAAAATGAATTGTTACGGAGTAAGTGATTTTTGATTGTGCGCCCGATTTTAGATTTAATTGCCCATGACGATGTTGTTATTGGAAATGACCACTCGGCGCTCTATTTTTTGCTTGTGCTGATCAAACACGCCACTGTTTTAACCCTCGTTGCTCAGCATGGGTAACGTCCATGCTAATGGCTCGGTGCTGATCGCTACGGTGCCCAATCCCCTCTCTGACGCCTGACGCAGGAAGACTGCAAAGTAGCTGGCAATGGGCGTACAGCGCGTTCGGGGATGACGCACCGACGACGGCGGCCGCGCGGTTCACGAGCCCGCTGGTGCAATACAACCTGCGGTATCCGGGGCAGTACTTTGACGAGGAGAGCGGGCTGCACTACAACCACTTCCGCAGCTATGACCCAAAGAACGGCGGGCGGTATACGCAGGCTGATCCTATTGGATTGGAGGGTGGGTGGAATCGGTTTGGATATGTGGGCGCCGATCCTTTGAGTTATTGGGATAAGTATGGCCTGGATAAAATGAATTTATTTAATCCAAACTCCATACTGATTAATCAAAAGGGGCTATATATGATGGCTAATACTTTTCCTGACCGCCAAGGGGAGTTGCTAATTTTTGCGCATGCAAATAACAGTGCAATAGCAGATGATAGCAAAGGCGGTTTCCTTTTTGATAGCAGAAATGCTATGAATGCAGATGAGTTGGCAAAATTTATTCAGGATAGTGGGCGTTGGAAGTCTGGAATGCCGATTATCCTCTACGGATGCGAGACTGCTGCAGGTGAAGATTCTATCGCCAAAAAATTGAGTGAAAAATTAAATGTAAATGTAAATGTTACAGGGTTTCCGACAAAAATAACGTTTGATCCTAAGAATGGTCGTGCTGTTCCATCGAATCCGATTACATTTTTGCCGGGTAAAAAATAGCATGAAATCCGCAGTCTTTCTTTCTATATCAATGACATTTACCGTGTTTGCTCAAGCGGGACGTTGTGTTTTGACAAGCGTTTTTAGTGGTGGTGAAATATATCCTGATGGTGGCTCTGTAATGGTTGAGGTTGAGGATGGTTATCGCAAGAAATCTATAATAAAATTCGATGCTTCGTTGGGTAGAGGGCATCCTATTTTGACTATCGATGGAAAAAAATAAAACCAGGAAGTAAGTCTGAGTCGATGTGTTTAAAAGGGTTGGATATTATGGTTGATCAGAAATCAAGAGGTATGGATTTTAAAGATTTTAAGGGGATGCAATTGAAGGAATTTTTGGTTGGTGCAAGGCATGGCAATTTTCTCCCTGTGATTGCATTGATTGAAAATGTTTGTCGAATAAAGCGTTCTTATGATGGTAGTAGAAAGTTGTGTGAAAAATACTTAAATTAAATCCTCTTGGATTGCGAGTAAATTAATGATCAGTGAAAATTGCGTGGATTTTTTATTTATTGCAAGTGGGGCCTTCCTCAGTCCCCCATCACCACACCCTCGCGCCGTGGGTCGGCGCCACCCATCCACAGCTTCTTGCCATGGGCGTTGCCCAGGGTGATGGCCTGCAGGCCGCTGGTCATGTTCATCTCGCGCACTTCGGCGCCGCGGGCGCGCAGGGCTTCCACAGTAGCGGGCGGGAAGCGCTTTTCCTCCAGCAGCGTGGGCCCGTTCATGGAGCCGAAGTTGGGCAGGTTGATGGCCTGCTGCGGCATCAGGCCCCAGTTGAGCACGCCGTACAGCGTCTTGGCGGTGTAGTGGATGATGGCCGCGCCGCCGGGGCTGCCGCCGCTCATCAAGAGCTCGCCCGTGGCCTTGTCGAACACCAGCGTGGGGGCCATGGACGAGCGCGGGCGCTTGCCGGGCTGCACGCGGTTGGCAATGGGCTGGCCCTGCGCGTCGGCGGGCGCGAAGCTGAAGTCGGTGAGTTCGTTGTTGAGCAGGAAGCCCCCGCTGCGTGCGGCGCTGGTGGTCACCATCTGCCGCGCGCCGAACTGGTCTTCGATGGTGGTGGTCATGGCCACTGCGTTGCCGAAAGCGTCGACGATGCTGATGTGGCTGGTGCCGTACTCGGGCTGGTCGGGCATGGGCGCGTAGCTGGTCTTCACCGCGCCGGGGTTGCCGGGCTGCGCGACCTTCATGCTCTGCGCGCCGATGAGCTTGGCGCGGTCGGCCAGGTAGGCGGGTGCGAGCAGGCTGCTCCAGCTGCCCGCGGGGGGCTGCACGAAGTCGGGGTCGGCGACGTACTGCGCGCGGTCGGCGAACGCCAGGCGCGCAGCCTCGGTGTACAGGTGCAGCCAGTCGGCCGAGGGGATGCCGTCCTGAAGCGGCTTGGCGGCGGCGTCGGTGTTCTTGAGGATGCCCAGGATCTGCCCGATGGCGATGGCGCCCGAGCTGGGCGGCGGGAAGCCGCAGACGCGGAAGTCCTTGGTGGCGACCTGGTAGTCGTGGCACAGCGCCTCGCGCTTTTTAGGCTGGTAGCCGGCCAGGTCGGCCAAGCTGAGCTTGCCGGGGTTGGTGGGGTGCTTTTGCACCTTGTCGACGATGGCCTGGGCGATCTCGCCCTCGTGCAGGGCCTTGCTGCCTTCGGCGGCGATGCGGCGCAGCACCGCAGCCAGTTCGGGGTTGCGCAGGTTCACGCCCACGTCGCGGGCATCGCCGTCGGCCTTGTAGAAGTAGGCGGCGGCCACCGGGTCCTTTTTGAGGTGCGGGTCCGCCGCCACCAGGGTATTGAGCCGCGCGCTGATCTTGAAGCCGCCCTCGGCCAGGGTGATGGCGGGCTGGAACAGTGTGGCCCAGGGCAGCTTGCCGTGCTGCTTGTGCGCCAGCTCCAGCATGCGCACGGTGCCGGGCACGCCGACCGAGCGGCCGCCCACCACGCCGTCGTAGAACGGCACAGGTTTGCCGTCGGCGCCGAGGAAGAGTTTTTCGTCCGCAGCGGCGGGGGCGGTCTCGCGCCCGTCGTAGGCCTCCACCGCCTTGCCGTTGCTGTGCAGCAAGAAGGCGCCGCCGCCGATGCCGCTGGACTGCGGCTCGACCAGGGTCAGCACCATCTGCACCGCAATGGCCGCGTCCACGGCCGAGCCCCCGGCCTTGAGGATCTGGTAGCCCGCATCGGTCGCCAGCGGGTTGGCGGCGGCCACGGCGAACTTCTCGGTGGCCCAGCCCGGTTTTTCGGTGTAGCCCGACGAGCCCTCCGGCTGGGCCGGCACGGTGTAGGCGAACTGCGAGGGGCTGATGGTGCCAGCGCAGCCCGCCAACAGTGCGGCGAGCGCGGTGCCGGTGATCAGGCCAGGGCGCAAACGCCGGGACGATGCCGGGGCCGGCGGGACGATGGGGGACATGGGCTTCTCCTTCGTGGCAAGCAAGAAGCGGCCATCGTACGGTGCTCAGCCCGCGCAAGGGCTCGGCGTTACATTGCGCTACAGGCGCTGGGTTTGAAGCTTTTTATGGCCCTGCCGCTGTCTGGACAAGCGCGACCAGCTATCAAAAGAGGAGCGTTCACGCCGCCACGGGCCCGGCGCGCCCGTCTTGCACGACGAACTTGGCCAGGGTGCTCACGCCGCTGTCCGCGCGCATCGGGTCGTCCACGGTGCGCAGGGTGGTGGTCCAGCGTTCGGGCGTGATGTCGGCAATGCCGTAGCCGCGCAGGTCGCAGCGGGCCAGCAGCACGTGGGGGTTGTGCCGGGCCACGGCGTCCACCTTGTCCTGCGTGGTGCCCGAGCGCGAGCTGATGGAGGTGCCGCAGAACTCGCTGGCGATGACGGGAGAATCCGGTCGGTCTGCGTCGGCGTGCACGCGGCATACATAGTTCTGGTGGATGTCGCCGCCCAGCAGCACGGTGTTGCGGGGAGCGTGGCGGGCCACCGATTGCAGCAGGCGCGCGCGGCCGGCGGGGTAGCCGTCCCAGTTGTCGGTGGTCACCGTGCCGGATGGGTAGTGGCGGGGCGAGAACAGCGTCTGCTGGGCCAGCAAGCTCCAGCGGGTGGCGTCCGGCGCGGCCGCGTCGCTGGCCAGACCTGTGTCGAGCCACTGCTCCTGCGCCGCGCCAAGGTAGGTGCGGGCCGGGTCGGCCAGCTCGGCGCAGGCGCCGGCGCGCACGGCGCCTGCGTTGGCGGAATCGGGCGTGCGGCAGGCTTGCCAGGTGCGGTACTGGCGGCCGTCCAGCAGGTGGATGTGGGCCAGGCGGCCCCAGCGCAGCCGGCGGTAGACCTGCAGCGCGTCCCACCGGGTGTCGGGGAAGGGCCGGGCCAGGCTCGTGGCGCGCAGGGGCATGTTCTCGTAGAACGCTTGCCACGCGGCGCCGCGCATCGCCAGGAAGTGCGGGGTGTCGCCCCGGCCTGCGCCCGCGGCGTAGTCGTTTTGCACTTCGTGGTCGTCCCAGGTCACGGCCCAGGGGCAGGTGGCATGGGCGGCCTGCAGGGCCGGGTCGCTCTTGTGCAGTGCGTACCGGTCGCGGTAGTCGGCCAGCGTGGTCGCCACCTTGAGGGTGTGGGTGCGCGCCAGGTCCGATGCATTCTTGGGCGTGGCATATTCGTAGATGTAGTCGCCCAGGAACAGCACCAGGTCGGGCTGGTCGGCCGCCAGGTGGCGCCACGCGGCGTACTGGCCGTGCTCCCACCGCTGGCACGACGCAAAGGCCACCCGCAGCGCATCCGGCAGGTCGCCCGCCGCAGGCGCGGTGCGCGTGCGGCCCACGGCGCTGACCGCATCGCCCAGCATGAAGCGGTAGTGGTACCAACGCCCCGGCGCTAGGCCGCGCAGCTCCACATGCACGCTGTGGCCCAGCTGCGGCAGGGCAGGCGCCTCGCCCTTTTGCACGATCTTCGCAAAGCGCGCATCGTGCGCCACCTCCCACCGCACGGTGTGGGCCGCCTGCAGCTGCGCCGCATCGGCCAGCACCAGGCGCGTCCACAGCACCACCCCGTCCGGCGCCGGATCGCCACTGGCCACGCCCAGCGCGAACGGGTGGGTGGACAGCGAAGGCGCGTTGCTCCACGCCCAGCGGGGCAGGGCAGTCGCTGCGGCCGCGTAGGCGGCGAGTTGTAGAAATGCGCGGCGGTCCATGGTCGGTGACGTTTCAGGTGATGGGCAACAGCAGCCCGAGCAGGCGCTGCTTTGAGCAGCATCCTAATCAAGCGGACGTCGATACCGGCGCGCCCCCAGGCCCGTGCCACCGTGGAACTGGCTCTGCCAGGCCACGGGTGGCGTCCCCCTGGGGGAAGGCGCCGCAGGCGACTCAGGGGGAGCCGCTACGCCGGCATCACCCGGTTCTTGCCCGACCGCTTGGCCAGGTACATGCCCTGGTCCGCGCGGCGGATGGCGTCGGCGCTGCTTTCGCTGTCTGCCAGCTGGGCCACGCCGGCGCTGAAGGTGATGAGCACCTTCTCGGTGCCCTGCAAAAAGAACCGGGTGGTCAGCTCGCGCTGCAGCCGGGTCATGGCGGCCACGCCGCTGTCGACCGTGGTGTCGGGCAGTACCAGCACGAATTCTTCACCGCCATAGCGCGCCAGCAGGTCCTGGGGGCGCATGACCTCGCGCGTGACCTGTGCCAGGTGAACCAGGGCCGCGTCGCCGCCGGAATGGCCCAGGCGGTCGTTGATGGTCTTGAAATTGTCCACGTCGAGCAGCGCCAGGCACAGCGGCGAGCCCAGGCGGCGCGATCGGGCGATCTCGCGCTCCATCGCCTCGTCCAGGCCCTTGCGGTTGAGCGATCCGGTCAGCGGGTCGTGCCGTGCCTGGGCGCTGGCGCGGTCGAGCTCTTCCTGCAGCTTGGCCACCTCGGCGCGCTTGGCTTCGGTGCGCTCGCGCAGGTCCTGCAGTTCGTCGTGGGTCACGCGGCTGTCCAGGGCCATGGAGCGGGTCGCGCTCATCACCTCCTGCAGCACCGGGGCGATCTCCTCGATGGTGTTGGCCTTGCCGATCAGGTCGGCGCAGCGCTCCATCGTGCCCTGGTAGGTGGTGCTGGAGGCGGTGATCCGCGCCAGGCGCTCGATGAAGGTGGTGAGCATTTCCTTCATCTGCTCCTGCGCCTCCACCGTGCGGGCCTTGGCCTCGGCCTGCTTGAAGATCACGTCCTTCAGGCGGCGCTGCACGTCGTCCAGCCGGCGCAGGGTCAGCGGCGGGGTGGATGCTGCCATCAGCGCCTGGGCCTGGCCCTGCAGCCAGCGGTCTTCGGCGCTGAGCACGGCAATGTTCTCGAACACCATGTGCAGCAGGTTCAGCAGGCCGCTGCGGATGGCGCCTTGCTCTTCGGTGGCGAACGACAGCCGGTAGGTGAAGTTGCCCAGCATGAGCTGGGCGGTGGAGATGGGGGGCGCGGGCTCGCGCAGGAAGGTGACGAGCTGCTGCGCCATCTCGATCACGCGGGCGTCGTCGTCGCCCAGCGCGGGCAGCACGTTGTCCACCAGGCGCGCCAAGAGCTGCGCAAATTCGTCGGGCAGGATGGCGGCGGGCGGGGCGGCGTCCGCGGCTGTCTCGATGGGCGTGGCCGTGGCCGACATGGGGTTCAGCCCCAGGTTGGCGTAGCCGACCATGGTGCTTTGCAACGACGACCAGTCCTTCTGGATGATTGCCCGCTCGAATTGGCCCAAAAGGCGCTTTTGCGCTGGGGTCTGCCCCGGCAGCACCCGCAGGATCTGGCTCAGCGGCCCCTCGGGAAAGGGCTGCGGGCTGCGGGTTTCGGCGATCTCGTCATACAGCGCCAGATAGTTGTCGGGCGTGGGCTGCAAGCGGCGGATGGCCAGCTGCTTGAGTGTCTCGCGCGCGATTTCGGAGGGTGGACGGTCGGCCATGTGCTGACACCAGGGTCTGAGGGGGCGAAGTCCCCAAGTGTGACACAGCAGCCGCTGTTTGGGTGCCGCCCCCGGGGGGCAAAAACGCCAGTGACCCGGGGTGGCGGGCGCG
Source organism: Acidovorax sp. Leaf191 (assembly GCF_001424425.1). GTDB lineage: Bacteria > Pseudomonadota > Gammaproteobacteria > Burkholderiales > Burkholderiaceae_C > Acidovorax. The sequence continues at coordinate 24,556 of NZ_LMPT01000003.1, read as the reverse complement.
GGTTGATGCGCCCTACCGCTGTCAGTTGACCATGACCAGTTTGCCCATCACGCCGCGCGACCCCATGTGCGCGTAGGCGGCTGGCAGCTCGGCCATGGGCATGGTGCGGTCGATCACCGGCTTGATCTTGCCCTGGGCGTACCACTGCGCCAGCTCGCCCATCATGGCGGCGTTGGCCTTGGGTTCGCGCTTGGCGAAGTCGCCCCAGAACACGCCCACGATGGACGCGCCCTTGAGCAGCGCCAGGTTGAAGGGCAGGGCCGGGATGGGGCCGGACGCAAACCCCACCACCAGGTAGCGGCCGCGCCAGGCGATGGAGCGGAACGCGGGCTCGGCAAAGTCGCCGCCCACCGGGTCGTAGATCACGTCGGGGCCCTTGCCGTCGGTCAGTGCCTTGATGGACTCGCGCAGGTTCTCCTTGGTGTAGTTGATGGTGGCGTCCGCCCCGATGGAGGTGCACAGCGCGCATTTCTCGTCGCTGGAGGCCGCTGCGATCACGCGCGCGCCCATGGCCTTGGCGATCTGGATGGCCGAGGTGCCCACGCCGCCGGCAGCGCCCAGCACCAGCACCGTCTCGCCCGCCTTGAGCGCGGCGCGGTCCACCAGCGCGTGGTAGGACGTGGCGTAGATCATGATGAACGCGGCTGCGTCCACGTGCGAGAAGCCTTCGGGCAGCGGCATGCACAGCGCAGCAGGCGCGATGGTGTGCGTGCCGAAGCCGCCCGTGCCGGACAGGCAGGCCACGTTCTGGCCCACTTTCAGGTGCGTCACGCCGTCACCCACTGCCGCTACCACGCCGGCATATTCGGAGCCGGGCACGAAGGGCAGCGGCGGTTTCATCTGGTACTTGTTCTGCACGATGAGCAGGTCGGGAAAGTTCAGGCTGGCGGCCTTGATCTCGATGAGGACCTCGCCGGCTTGGGGCGTGGGCGTGGGCAGTTCGGTCCAGGCCAGGGCGTCGACGCCGACGGGGTTGGTGCAAAGCCAAGCGTGCATGGGATGGGTCTCCGGTCAATTTTGTTGAACGGATGATAGGTGGGGGGCCCGGGCGCGCGTTGTCCCACGAGCGACCGCCTTGGCTGGCGCGCGAGGGCGGGGCGGGCGGGGCACTGCGACCTACAATCGGTTGCAACCCCCTGCTGCCACCCATGAAAATTCTGATCTCCAACGACGACGGCTACCAGGCTCCGGGCATCGTGGCATTGCACGATGCACTTAAGACCCTTGACGGGGTCGAGGTGGAGGTGGTCGCGCCAGAGCACAACAACAGCGCCAAGTCGAATGCGCTGACGCTGCACTCGCCGCTGACCGTCACCAAGGCCTACAACGGCTTTCGGTATGTGAACGGCACGCCGGCCGACTGCGTGCACATCGCGCTCACCGGGCTGCTGGGCTACCGGCCCGACCTGGTGGTCTCCGGCATCAACAATGGCGCCAACATGGGCGACGACACCATCTACTCGGGCACGGTGGGTGCGGCGATGGAGGGCTACCTGTTCGGCGTCCCGGCCATCGCGTTCTCCCAGGTCGACAAGGGCTGGGGCGAGATCGAGGCCGCAGCCGCCAAGGCCCGCGAGATCGTGGAGCAAATGCGCGCCCAGCAGCTCGTCAATGAAACACCGTGGTTGTTGAACGTGAACATTCCCAACCTGCCCCTGGACGTGCTCAAGCCCATCAAGCTGTGCCGGCTGGGCCGCCGCCATGCGGCCGAGCGTGTCATCGTGCAGGAAAACCCGCGGGGTGAGGCGATGTACTGGATCGGCAGCGCGGGCGCAGCCAAGGACGATGCCGAAGGCACCGACTTCCACGCCACCGTGCAAGGCCATGTGTCGATCACACCGCTGAAGGTGGATCTGACCGACCACGACAACCTGGGTTATTGGGCGCAGACGGCGTCGCGACTGGCGTCAGGGGCGGCCCACGCCCCGAAGGCGTGACGATGCAGCAGCGCCGCCCCGGATTCCCGGCCCGTCTGCCGGGTACGGCGGCACCGACGCCAGCGCGCCCGGCCCCTGCGGCGCCGCTGGGGGGGCGGCCGCCGGCACCTTCGCCGTCGGGGGTGGGGCTTGATTCCGCGGCCGTGCGCGCGCGCATGGTGCAAAAGCTGGCGGCGGGCGGCATCACGTCGTCCGCCGTGCTGCAGGCCATGGGGGCGGTGCAGCGCCACCAGTTCGTGGACAGCGCGCTCGTCAACCAGGCGTATGAAGACACCAGCCTGCCCATTGGGCTCGGCCAGACCATTTCAAAACCCAATGTGGTGGCCCGCATGTGCGAGCTGCTGCTGGGCGCGGACATTGCACGCTCCGGCGGCCTGGGCCGGGTGCTGGAGATCGGCACCGGCTGTGGCTACCAGGCGGCGGTGCTCAGCCATCTGGCGCGCGAGGTCTACACGCTGGAGCGGCTGCGCGGGCTGCACGACAAGGCCCGCAGCAATCTGCGGCCGTTTCGGCTGGCGAATGTCCATCTGCTGTTTGGCGACGGCATGCTGGGCTATGCCAAGGGGGCGCCTTACGCGGCCATCATCGCGGCCGCAGGCGGCGACGCCGTGCCGCAGGCGTGGTGCGACCAGCTGGCCGTCGGCGGACGGCTGGTGGCCCCCATGGCCGTGGCGGGCGGGCAGCAGATGTTGCTCGTGATCGACAAAACCCCGCACGGATTGAAACAAAACGTGCTGGAGCCCGTACATTTTGTCCCCCTAAAATCGGGGGTTGCCTAGAAGGGCTCGTGCGTTGGCACGCGTCCTCCCTGGGGCATGAGGTCAGCGGTTGCCACGGCGCGAGCGTTGATCTCATGGTCCAGCGCATGGGAACAGCCGGGAAAAGGTCCGGCTTCTGCATCGCAGCCCGCTTGCGGTCTTCATCTCTTGGCGCATCGCGCGCCTTGTTGCCGGGCCTTTTACCGGTTTTCGTGAGCACGTGAGTGCACAACACGGTCCAAAGGGAAATGCTTATGTTCGTATCGCGTGGTCTTGTGGTTGGGTTTACCGTGGCGCTGGCGGGGCTTGCGCTCACCGGTTGCGGCACCCGGCTGAACAGGGCTCCTGTGGAAGACCGGGGCACGGCGTCCCAGTCTCCCGCGCCTTCTGCCGGCGCACAGTCCGGCGTGGTGGTGGGCACCCCCATCAAGCCCCTGCCGGGCGCCGAAAACGCAGGCAAGCCGGGCTACTACACCGTCAAGCCTGGGGATACCCTCATTCGCATCGGCCTGGAATCCGGCCAGAGCTGGAAAGACATCGCCCGCTGGAACAACCTGGAAAACGCCAACCTGATCGAAGTCGGCCAGGTGCTGCGCGTGGTGGCTCCCGGGGCTGCATCGCAAGCGGTGGCGTCCGATACCGGGGTGGTCACCCGCCCGGTGGCGTCGTCCTCGGTGACGCCGGCCACGCCGGCCAGCGGCCCTGTGCCGCCCGCCAGCGCAGCCAAGCCCGGTGCGCCTGCAGCCTCGGGCCCGATGGTGGCGGCTGCACCGGTGCCTGCCGCGCCCAGCGCTCCCGCCGCTGCAGGGGGAGACGACGAACTGGCCTTCATCTGGCCCGCCCCTGGCTCGCTGATCGCGGGCTTCGACGAGGCGCGCAACAAGGGCTACGACATCGCTGGCAAAGCGGGCGACCCCGTGTTGGCCGCGGCCGATGGCCGCGTGGTGTACGCCGGTGCCGGCCTGCGCGGCTACGGCAACCTGGTGATCCTCAAGCACAACAACACCTTCCTGACGGCCTACGCCCACAACCAGACGCTGCTGGTCAAGGAAGACCAGGCGGTGCGCAAGGGCCAGAAGATCGCCGAGATGGGCAGCACCGACGCCGACCGCGTGAAGCTGCACTTCGAGATCCGCCGCCAGGGCAAGCCTGTCGACCCGTCTCGCTACCTGCCAGCGCGCTGAAGCCGTGGCCACCCCGCCGCTCAGCGGTATGAGCCCCGCTGCGCGGGCGGTTCAGGCCGGCGACAGTGACCTGCTGCCTGAAGACTCCGACGAATCCGAAGATTCCGGCGGCCTGGCCGAAGGCGCTGCCGGCGAACTGCGCACCATGACCGTCGCTGTCGCGCAGCACGGCGCGCGGCTCGACCGGGCGCTGGTCGAGCTGGTGCCCGAGTTTTCGCGCAGCTACCTGCAGCAACTGCTGTCGCAAGGCATGGTCCGCCTGCAAGGCGCGCCGGCACTGAAGGCATCGGCCAAGGTGAAGGCCGGCGATCAGATCGTGCTGGAAATGCGGCCGACCCTGCAGAGCCAGGCGTTCAGGCCCGAGCCTATGGACATCGACGTGGTCTACGAAGATGCCCACCTGCTGGTCGTGAACAAGCCTGCCGGCCTGGTCGTGCACCCGGCGCCCGGCAATTGGAGCGGCACACTGCTCAACGGCCTGCTGGCCCGCGACGAAAAGGCGCTCATGGTGCCGCGCGCCGGCATCGTTCACCGTCTGGACAAGGACACGAGCGGCCTGATGGTGGTGGCCCGGGATCGTGCCACCATGGACGCCCTGGTCGCGCTGATTGCCGAGCGCCAGGTCAAGCGCCAGTACGTCGCCTTGGCGCACGGCGCCTGGAGCGGGCCCACGACCCGCGCTGTCAACGCGCCCATCGGCCGAGACCCGCGCAACCGCCTGCGGATGGCGGTGGTGGACCTGGCGGTGCATGCCGGCAAGGCGGCACGCACCGACATCCGCTGGCTGGAGGGCTCGGAGCAGGGCTGCTGGGTGCAGTGCACCTTGCACACCGGCCGCACGCACCAGATCCGCGTGCACATGGCATCGCTGAAACACCCGCTGGTGGGGGATGTGCTGTACGGCGGCGCGCCCGTGGAGGCGATGCAGCGGCAGGCGCTGCATGCCTACCGCTTGGCCTTCGCCCACCCCGTGACGGGCCAGGCCCTGGAGTTCATGGCCCCGGTGCCCGAGGATATGCGCCAGGCCCTTGCTGCATGGGGCCTGGGCTACAATGCGCCCTGACGGCCCCACAGGCCCCCAGCCCGAAGACGGAATCCCGCCGGGCCCTTGCGTCGCGCCGGCGCCTTGCACAGTGCGCCATTGCTATTGATTGCCCCCTGCTGTTGATGTGACACCCGTCGCGACGCGTGCCACTTTTCCAGGAATCGCCAAACCATGAACACGGTGGATGCCAAACGGGTCCTCGAAACTGCGCTGATCTGCGCGCAGCAGCCTGTGCCTTTGCGCGAGCTGCGCGTGCTGTTCAACGACGCACTGGGGTCCGACACCTTGAAGCTGCTGCTGCAGGATCTGCAGCTGGACTGGGCGCAGCGTGGCGTGGAGCTGGTGCAGGTGGCCACAGGCTGGCGCTTTCAGAGCCGCCCGGAAATGCGGGAGTACCTGGACCGGTTGCACCCCGAAAAGCCCCCGCGCTACACCCGGGCCACGATGGAGACCCTGGCGATCATTGCGTACCGCCAGCCGGTCACCCGCGGCGATATCGAGGACATCCGGGGCGTGACGGTCAACAGCCTGATCATCAAGCAATTGGAGGACCGGGGTTGGGTCGAGGTCATCGGCCACCGGGAGACGGTGGGCCGACCGTCGCTGTTTGCGACCACGCGGCAGTTTCTGGACGACATGGGCCTGCAGTCGCTGGACCAGTTGCCAGTGCTCGACGACCCGTCTGGCAATGCCAACGTGCTGGAGGCCATGGCGGCAGCGGCGCAAGGTGTGATCGAGCCTGAACCCGAAGCCGCGCAGGCGCCGGAACCGGGGCTGGGGGTGGAGGTTGCCGAAGCCGAAGCCGAAGCCGTGGCCGTGGCACCTGAGCGTGAAGAGGAGCAGGCGGAACCGCAGATTTCGCCAGAGCCAGAGCCAGAGCCAGAGCTGCGCAGGGACGATTTTTTTGACAATGTGGAGACAGGTCTCCACGATGACGACGCCGATACCCCCGGTGGTATCCAGGGAAAAACTTGATGAACGATTCGACCCCCGACAACCCGGCCACCGAGCCGGACGCAGAGCCCGCTGTAGCGGCCAAGAAGCCGGCTGCCAAGCGTGCGCCCCGCAAGAAGCCCGCCCCGGCCGTGGTGGCGGCGGACGCGCCGGTGGACGCGGTGAGCGTGGACTCGTCGTCCGCCGAGGCTCCACAGCCGTCGGAGCAGCCTGCACAGCTGGACGTGACTTCCGCGCCCGCCGGCGACGAGGCTCCCCAGGGTGAAAATCCGAGTGCCGCGGATGCCGCCGAGGCAGCCGACGTGCCTGCGCGTGGCGACCGGCGTCCTCCGCAGGGGCAGTCCCGCGGCCAGCGCCCGCCGCGCCCTGACGGCGAAGGCCGTGGCCAGAAGCGCAACCAGCCTGCGCTGGCGGTGGATGGTTATGAGTTTGCGGATGTGGTGTCGGGCCGCTTCGACGACGAAGAAACCGCTGCAGAGGCCGTGCCCGCCAAGCGCGTGCTGCTGCCTCAGGTGGAAACCCCCAAGCTGCACAAGGTCTTGGCGCAGGCGGGCCTGGGCTCCCGGCTGGAGATGGAGCAGCTCATCCTGGAGGGGCGCATCTCCGTCAACAACGAGCCGGCCCACATCGGCCAGCGCATCCAGTACGGCGACCAGGTCAAGGTCAACGGCAAGCCGATCCGCTACCGCATCGACCCGCCGCCAGCCCGTGTGATCGCTTATCACAAGCCCGTGGGCGAGGTGGTGACGCACGACGATCCGCAAAACAGGCCCACCGTGTTCCGCAAGCTGCCGCGCCTGATGCAGGGCAAGTGGCAGTCCGTGGGTCGCCTGGATCTGAACACCGAAGGGCTGCTGCTGTTCACCAGTTCAGGCGAGCTGGCCAACAAGCTGATGCATCCGCGCTTTGGCCTGGAACGTGAGTACGCAGTGCGTGTGCTGGGCGCGCTCAGCAACGAAGAGAAGCAAAAGCTGCTGGACGGCGTGCGCCTGGACGACGGCATGGCCGCTTTCGGTTCCATCGAAGATGGCGGCGGAGAAGGCTCCAACTGCTGGTACCGCGTCACGATCTCCGAAGGGCGTAACCGCGAAGTGCGCCGCATGCTGGAGGCCGTGGGTCACGCGGTGAGCCGCCTGATCCGTATCCGCTACGGCGCCATGGTCTTGCCGCGCGGCCTCAAGCGGGGCGCGTGGCTGGAGCTGGACGACACCGACATCCGGGCCCTGGTCCGGGCCGCAAGTGCTGGTGCGCCCGAAGGGGCTCCAGCGCGCGCCGAGGGCCCGGCCGGTGCCCATGGCGATGCGGGTTCCCGCAATGGTGACAAGCGCCAGCGGGGCGGCCGCAATGCCTCGCGCGGCAATGGTCCGCGCCGCGACGGTTTCCCCAGCCCGACCGGAGCCTTTGGCGGGCAGGCGCCCGCACGCGGACAAAAACCGCGCCGCGATGGCGGTGGCCAGGGGCAGGGCGGCCGTGGCAATGGCTCGGGGGGCAGTGCGCAACCCGACCCGATGAAGACCTCGGTGGGCTACATCGGCACGGACAGCCTTGCGCGCCATCGCCAGGACAAGCGCCGCCCCGGTGGCGGTGGCAGCGGCGGTGGTGGCCCTCGGCGCGGTGGGCGTTGACGCGCCGACCCGTCGGCGCTGCCGGTTAGAATCGAGGGCTTTGTCCGCTGGACAAACGAATCACAGCTAAATCATTCATTCAGGAAATCAACATGGCAATCGAACGCACTCTCTCCATCATCAAGCCCGACGCAGTGGCCAAGAACGTCATCGGTCAGATCTACGCCCGCTTTGAAGCTGCTGGCCTGAAGGTTGTGGCCGCCCGCATGGTGCACCTGTCGCGCCTGGAAGCCGAGCAGTTCTATGGCGTGCACAAGGAGCGTCCTTTCTTCAAGGACCTCGTGGACTTCATGATCTCCGGCCCCGTGATGATCCAGGCCCTGGAAGGCGAGAACGCCATCCTGAAGAACCGCGAACTGATGGGCGCCACCGACCCCAAGAAGGCAGAAGCCGGCACCATCCGCGCTGACTTCGCCGACAGCATCGACGCCAATGCAGTGCATGGCTCCGACGCTGCCGAAACGGCTGCCGCAGAAGTCGCTTTCTTCTTCCCCGGCCTGAACGTCTACTCGCGTTGATATGGTGATCCCCATGCCTGTTCCCGCCATGGTGGGATGCCTGCGTCATGGGGAGCACTGCGCCCGGCCCCATGGGAGGTCGGTGCGATGACCACGAACCTGCTCGAATTCGATCTCGACGGCCTGGCGGCCTTCTGTGAGCAGCTGGGGGAAAAGCGCTTTCGCGCCACCCAGCTGTTCCGCTGGATACACCAGCGCGGCGCCAGTGACTTCGACGCCATGAGCGATCTGGCCAAGGCCTTGCGCGACAAGCTCAAGGGCTGCGCCCGGGTCGAGGCGCTGCCTGTCATTTCTGAACACGTGTCGTCCGATGGCACCGTGAAGTGGCTGTTCGACGTGGGCGACGGCAATGCCGTGGAGGCCGTGTTCATCCCCGAGGATGACCGCGGCACGCTGTGCATCTCATCCCAGGCGGGTTGCGCCGTGGGGTGCCGTTTCTGCTCCACGGGACACCAGGGTTTCAGCAGAAACCTGACCACCGGCGAAATCATCGCCCAGCTGTGGTTTGCCGAACATTCGCTGCGCAAGCGCCTGCACACCGGCGAACGGGTGATCTCCAACGTCGTGATGATGGGGATGGGTGAACCGCTGCAGAACTACACCGCTCTCGTGCCGGCACTGCGCGCCATGCTGGACGACCACGGCTATGGCCTGTCGCGCCGGCGCGTGACGGTCTCCACATCGGGTGTGGTGCCCATGATGGACCGGCTGTCCCAGGACTGCCCCGTGGCCCTGGCGGTGTCGCTGCATGCGCCCAATGATCCGCTGCGCGACAACCTCGTACCGCTCAACCGCAAGTATCCGATCGAGGAGCTGCTCGAGGCCTGCAACCGCTATTTGGCGCATGCGCCACGCGACTTCATCACGTTCGAATACTGCATGCTCGACGGCGTCAATGACCAGATCGAGCATGCGCATCAACTCATTGAGTTGGTGCGTCCGGCGCGCGGCGCTGGCGTGCGCTGCAAGTTCAACCTGATCCCCTTCAATCCGTTCCCCGCATCAGGGCTGTTGCGTTCGCCGCAGAATCAGGTGCTGGCTTTTGCCAAGGTCTTGAGCGATGCCGGTATTGTCACGACAGTGCGCAAGACCCGCGGCGATGATATCGACGCCGCCTGCGGGCAACTGGCGGGTGACGTCAAGGACCGCACACGTGCCGCTGAACGCATGGCAAAGCAGCGCACAATCGTTCTCAAACCGGTGAATTGATCTACGGATATCGGCTTACATCAAGGAGGCGCTACATGGTGGGATTGGTTGGACGCTGGCAGCAATGGTGCCGCTGGACACTGGTGGCGTGCGGGTCGGTCGCCTGCATGGCGGTCCTTCAAGGCTGCGCAACCAATTCTGCTGGTGGTGCTGCTGCCATCGATTCGAACGCGGGCATCGTCACGCCGTCCGACGAGCCGGAAACACGGCGCCGCGCGCGCATACGTCTGGAGCTGGCATCCAATTATTTCGAGAATGGCCAGACTGCCGTAGCGCTGGACGAGGTCAAGCAGGCGCTTGTCTCGGACCCGAACTACGCAGATGCTTTCAACCTGCGTGGGCTGATCTACATGCGGCTGAACGATCTGGGCCAAGCCGACGACAGCTTTCGGCGTGCGCTCGCCTTGCGGGCCAACGACCCCAACCTGCAGCACAACTACGGCTGGCTGCTGTGCCAGCAGCAAAAATATGCAGAAGCGGATCAGTATTTCGGGCGTGCCTTGGCCAGTCCTGCCTATCCAGCGCGTGCCAAGACCTTGATGGCCCGTGGGCTGTGCCAGTCGGGCGCGGGCCAGTTTGTCGAGGCCGAGCAATCGATGCTGAAGGCCTATGAACTGGACGCTGCGAATCCTGTCGTTGGCTATCACCTGGCGTCGCTGCTGTTGCGCCGCAATGAGTTGACCCGCGCCCAGTTTTATATCCGTCGCCTGAACAACGGCCAGTTTGCCAATTCTGAATCGCTCTGGCTGGGTATCAAGATCGAGCGAGCGCTGGGCGATACGGTGGCGATGCGGCAATTGGTAGACCAGTTGCGCAAGCGTTTCCCGGAATCCCGGGAACTGGGTGCATACGAACGCGGGGCTTTCAATGAGTGAGGTTGTGGAGGGTGCTGTGACGGTAACGGCAGGCGGGTTGCTGCGTGAGGCGCGCCAGGCGAGCGGAATGCACATCGCCGCTTTGGCGGTGGCACTGAAGGTGCCCGTCAGCAAGCTCGAGGCCCTGGAGGCCGACGACTATGCGGCGCTGCCGGACACCGTGTTCGTGCGGGCACTGGCATCCAGCGTGTGCCGGACGCTCAAGGTGGACCCGGGGCCTGTCCTCTCCCTTTTGCCCCAGAGCCAGAGTCCGCGTTTGTCTGCCGACAGCGCCGGGCTGAACGCGCCGGTCAAGGTAAGTGCCGGAAAGTCTTCGTCATCCTCGGCATCGTTTTCTTCCGGCGGCAATGCGCGGTCGCGATCCGTGTCGTTGGTGGTGCTCGCCTTGCTGGTCGGGGCGGTGGCTGTGTTCTTTTTCCCCCGCCAGCCTGGCGGCTGGCCGTTCCTTTCTTCCGGGCCTGCAACCCAGCCCAGCGCGGGCGAGCCCGTGCCGGCATCGCCGCCCACGGAGCCTGCGTCGGTGGTAGAGCCTGTGGCAGTGACTGCGCAGACAGTGGCCAGCGATCCCGTCGCCACGGCACCCGGCGCACGCCCGACCGCCTCGGCTCCTGTGGCGGGTGCGGGGCCGGCTGCTGCTACCGCTACCGCTGCTACGCCTTCGCCTGCGGTGGCAGCCAGTGAACCGGCCAGTGCGGCTGCGGTGGCTTCCGGTACCCTGGTGCTGCGTGCGCGCAGCCAATCCTGGGTGCAGGTCAAGGATGCTGCGGGTGCTGTGGTGCTGCAGCGCAACCTGGCGGCAGAAGAGTCTGTTTCCGTGAGTGCTCCGGCGCCTTTGGCGGTGGTGATCGGCCGTGCCGACGCCACCGAAGTCTTTGTGCGTGGCAAGCCTTTTGATTTGGCGGGTGTATCGCGTGAGAACGTCGCCCGTTTCGAGGTGAAATAGTGGAAAAGCTCCCAACTGAGTTCGGACCCATCGCGGTCGCGTCTGCATTGCCCCGCCGGTCGCGGCAAGCCAGGGTGGTGTGGGGTTCGCGCGTGGTGACCGTGGGCGGTGATGCCCCCGTGCGCGTGCAGTCCATGACCAACACGGACACGGTGGATGCCATCGGCACCGCCATCCAGGTCAAGGAACTCGCGCAGGCCGGGTCGGAGTTCGTGCGCATTACCGTGAACACGCCCGAGGCGGCCGCGGCTGTGCCGTACATCCGCGAGCAGTTGGACCGCATGGGCGAGAGCGTTCCCCTGGTGGGTGACTTCCACTACAACGGTCATCGACTGCTGACGGACTTTCCGGATTGCGCCCAGGCCCTGTCCAAGTACCGCATCAACCCCGGCAATGTCGGCAAGGGCGACAAGCGGGACAAGCAGTTCGGCCAGATGATCGAGGCCGCCATGCGCTGGGACAAGGCAGTGCGCATCGGTGTGAACTGGGGCAGCCTGGACCAGGAACTGTTGGCGGACCTCATGGACACCAACAGCCGGCGCGCCACCCCCTGGGAGGCACGCCAGGTCATGTACGAGGCTCTGATCACGTCCGCCATCGAGTCCGCGCGCCGCGCCGAAGCCATGGGCCTGGACGGCAACCAGATCATCCTGTCGTGCAAGGTCAGTGGTGTGCAGGACCTGATCTCGGTGTACCGCGAGCTGGCACGCCGCTGCGACTATGCGTTGCACTTGGGCCTGACGGAAGCCGGCATGGGCACCAAGGGGACGGTGGCGTCTGCTGCGGCGCTGTCGGTGCTGCTGCAAGAAGGCATCGGCGACACCATCCGGGTGTCCCTGACGCCGCAGCCTGGCGAAGCGCGCACCCAGGAGGTGGTGGTGGCGTCCGAGATACTGCAGGCGCTGGGCCTGCGCGTGTTCGTGCCCAGCGTCACCGCGTGCCCTGGGTGCGGCCGCACGACCAGTACGACGTTCCAGGAGCTCGCCAAGCAGATCGACGATTTCCTGCGTGCCCAGATGCCGGTGTGGCGGGTGCGTTACCCCGGTGTCGAAGGCCTGCGTGTCGCGGTGATGGGCTGTATTGTCAATGGCCCGGGCGAGAGCAAGCATGCAGACATCGGCATCAGCCTGCCGGGCACGGGCGAGGCCCCTGCGGCCCCCGTCTTCATCGATGGCGAAAAGGCCCTGACGCTGCGTGGCGACAACATCGCCAACGAGTTCCATCAAATTGTCGAGCAGTACATCGAGAAGCGTTTCGGCGCTGCTGTGTCTGTGAGCTGACACCCCGCGCCGCACCTGCCCACGGGCCCGTGGGGGAGTGCGCGGCGGCGGCATTCTTACCCCCTGCAAGATCACGGAAAAGAACAGTTGTGAGCAACGAAAAAATCGCCGCGTCACCCAAGCCTGAAAAGCTGGTGGCGGTCAAAGGCATGAACGACATCCTCCCACCCGAGTCTGCCCGGTGGGAATGGCTGGAAGACAAGGTGCGCCAGCTGATGGCACGCTACGCCTACCGCAACATGCGCACCCCTATCGTCGAGCCTACGCCGCTGTTCGTGCGCGGCCTGGGGGAAGTGACGGATATCGTCGAGAAGGAGATGTACTCCTTTGTCGATCAGCTCAACGGCGAACGCCTCACGCTGCGCCCGGAAGCCACCGCAGGCGTGGTGCGCGCGGTGGTCGAGCACAACATGCTGTATGAAGGCGGCAAACGCCTGTACTACATGGGGCCCATGTTCCGCCATGAGAAACCGCAGCGTGGTCGGTACCGCCAGTTCCACCAGGTGGGTGCCGAGGCTCTGGGCTTCGGAGGCCCCGAGGTCGACGCCGAATTGATCTTGCTTGCCAACGCGCTGTGGCGTGACATTGGCCTGCGCAATGTGCGCCTGGAGCTCAACAGCCTGGGCCAGCCCGAGGAGCGCAAAGCGCACCGCGCGGCCCTGATCGCCTATTTCGAGCAGAACGCCGACCAGCTCGATGAAGAGGCGCGCCGCCGACTGCACGCCAACCCGCTGCGGATCCTGGACACCAAGAACCCTGCCATGCAGGCGCTGGTGAATGCGGCGCCCCGCCTCATCGACTTCCTGGGGGCGGAATCGCTGGCCCATTTGGATGCGGTGAAATCCATCCTGGATGCCAACGGCGTGGCATGGACGGTCAACCCGCGCCTGGTGCGCGGCATGGACTACTACAACCTCACGGTGTTTGAGTTCATCACCGAGCAACTGGGCTCGCAGGGCACCATCTGTGGTGGTGGGCGCTATGACTATCTCATCGAGCAGATTGGCGGCAAGCCCGCGCCCGCCGTGGGCTGGGCATTAGGCGTGGAGCGCGTGTTGGAACTGCTCAAGGAGCAGGCCGGCGCGATCCCTGCGCTGGTGCCTGACGCCTACGCCATCATTCCGGGCACGGCTGCGTTGCCGGTGGCGGTCACGACCATCGAGCGCCTTCGCGGACTGGGCATCAGCGTGCAGATGCATGCGGCTCCTGCGGCAGGCGGGGGTATGGGCAGCATGAAGTCGCAATTCAAAAAGGCAGACGCCAGCGGTGCACGCTACGCGCTCATTTTTGGCGAGGACGAACTCGCCAGGGGCATGGTCGTGGTCAAGTCGCTGCGCGATGGCGCGGGCGGCGCACAGACCGAGCATCCCCTGGACGCGGTCTCGCAATGGGCGTCCACCCTACAATCCAACAGCTAAACCGAACACATCCATGGCAAAACATCTCGACCTTGAAGAACAAGAACAGCTTGACCAGCTCAAGCACTTCTGGAACACCTGGGGCACCCTGATCAGCTCGGTGCTGCTGGTGGTGGCCGGCTCCCTGGCCGCCTGGCAGGGCTATCAGTACTGGCAAAACCGCCAGGCCAGCCAGGCTGCGGCGCTGTTCGACGCCGTGGACGTGGCGGCCCGCGCAGGCGACCAGGCGCGAGTGGCGCAGGCGTTTGGCGATCTCAAGTCCAAGTACGCCGGCACTGCGCAGGCTGCACAAGCGGGTCTGACCCTGGCCAAGACGGCAGTGGATGCGGGCAACGCAGAGGCTGCCAAAGAACCGCTGAGCTGGGTGGCTGAGCATGCTGGCGACGAAGGCTTGAAGGCGATTGCCAAGCTGCGCCTGGCCAGCGTACTGATGGATCAGAAGAACTACGACGACGCGCTCAAGCAGGTGTCGGGCAGCGTTCCTGCAGAGTTCGACGCGGTGTTTGCGGATCGCCGGGGCGACATCCTCGTGTCGCAGGGCAAGCGCGCAGAAGCGATAGCCGAGTACACCAAGGCCTACAAGGGGCTGGAAGAGGGCGTCGAGTACCGCCGTCTCGTCGAGATCAAGCTGGGTGCTCTGGGCGTGTCTCCCCAGGGTGTGGCGGTGGCCGCAGCGGCTGCGCCTGTCGAAGGGGCCAAGTAACCATGAATTTCGTCCATAGCAACAGCCCTGTGGGCCATCGTTTGTTTGTGCGCAGCGTTTGCTCGGCCTTGCTGCTGGGCGCGCTGGCGGGTTGTTCGCTGTGGAACAGCGGCAGTTCGAAGCCGGTGCCTGCAGACCTGGGGGCCAATGTGGCCGTTCTCGGTGTGCGGCAGGCCTGGACGGCGCGCATCGGCAACGTCGGCGGTTTGCCGCTGGATGTGCATGCCGCTGGCAATGTCGTGACGCTGGCCTCGGCCGATGGCGTGGTGGCTGCAGTGGATGCCCGCACCGGCGGTGATCTGTGGCGTGCCACGCTGGCAGAGCCTCTGTCGGCGGGTGTGGGAAGCGATGGCAAGTCTGCCGCCGTGGTGCTGCGCAGCAATGCGCTGGTCTTGCTGGAGTCTGGCCGGGAGCGGTGGCGGGAGCCGCTGGCAGCGCAGGTTTTCACGCCTCCCCTGGTGGCTGGTGGGCGCGTGTTCGTTCTGTCGGCCGACCGTTCCGTGGCGGCCTACGATGGCGCGACGGGGCGCAAGCTCTGGAGCCAGCAGCGGCCCGGCGAGGCCCTGGTTCTGCGGCAGGCCGGGGTGCTCCTGGCTGTCGGTGATACCCTCGTCGTGGGGTTTTCAGGCCGCATGGTGGGTTTGAACCCTGACAACGGCAGTGTCCGCTGGGAAGCTCCCCTGGGCAGTTCGCGCGGCACCAACGATGTGGAGCGCCTGGTGGAGCTGGTAGGCCGCACCAGCCGTGTGGGCGACAGCATTTGCGCCCGCGCCTTCCAGACGGCCGTGGGCTGTGTGAACGCCGCGCGTGGGTCCACCATCTGGACGCAGGCCGCCAGCGGCGCTGAAGGCGTGCACGGTGATGGCGATGCGGTGTTCGGTTCTGAAAGCAATGGCTCCGTCATTGCATGGCGCCGCAGCGATGGCTCCCGCCTGTGGGCGACGGACAGGCTCAAGTACCGCAAGCTGACGGCCCCGCTGCTGCTGGGGCGTTCTGTGGTGGTGGGTGACGATAGCGGGCTGGTGCATCTGCTGTCCCGTACTGACGGTGCGCCGCTCAATCGGGTGGCCACAGATGGCTCCGGTATTGCGGCAGCGCCCGTGGTGGCAGCGGACACCCTTGTCGTGGTGACGCGTAACGGTGGAGTCTACGGATTCCGCCCTGATTGATTGATCGGTCTTATTCAATGAAGCCAGTTATCGCCCTCGTGGGGCGTCCGAATGTCGGCAAATCCACGCTTTTCAATCGCCTGACGAAGTCCCGCGACGCCATCGTTGCAGACTTTGCGGGGCTGACGCGTGACCGGCACTACGGCAATGGCAAGCAAGGCAAGCACGAGTACATCGTCATCGATACCGGCGGTTTCGAGCCTGATGCGTCCAGCGGCATCTACCGCGAGATGGCCAAGCAGACCCAGCAGGCCGTGGCAGAGGCGGATGTGGTCGTGTTTGTGCTGGACGCCCGTGCGGGCCTGTCTGCGCAGGACCACGACATCGGCAAGTACCTGCGCCGGCTGAGCAAGCCTTGCATACTGGTCGCCAACAAGGCAGAAGGCATGCTCGAAGGCGTGCAACTGGCCGAGTTCTACGAGTTGGGTCTTGGCCCCGTTTACCCGGTGTCTGCCGCCCACGGGCAGGGGATTCGTGATCTGGTCGATAGGGCGCTGGAGCCGCTGAACCTTCCGGACCCCGACGAGGCCGATGCCGAGCACGACAAGAGCGTCATCAAGCTGGCCGTGGCGGGGCGCCCGAACGTCGGCAAGTCAACCCTGATCAATACCTGGCTGGGTGAGGAGCGGCTGGTGGCGTTCGACATGCCGGGAACGACACGCGATGCCATCTCCGTGCCCTTCGAGCGCAACGGCCAGCGGTTTGAACTGGTGGACACGGCCGGCCTGCGGCGCAAAGGCAAGGTTTTTGAAGCGATCGAGAAGTTCTCGGTGGTCAAGACGCTGCAGGCCATCGAGTCCGCCAACGTGGTTCTGCTGCTGCTCGATGCCACGCAGGGCGTGACCGACCAGGATGCCCACATCGCTGGCTATATCCTGGAAAGCGGCCGCGCGGTGGTCGTGGCCGTAAACAAATGGGATGCCGTGGACGACTACCAGCGCCAGTTGCTCGAGCGTTCCATCGAAACCCGGCTCGCCTTCCTGAAATTCGCATCGATGCATTTCATCTCTGCCAAAAAGCGCCAGGGCCTGGGGCCGCTTTGGACATCCGTGGCACAGGCGCACAGGGCGGCCACCTGCAAGATGTCCACGCCGGTGCTCACGCGTCTGCTGCTCGAGGCGGTGCAGTTCCAAAGTCCCAAGCGGGCCGGGATGTTCCGCCCCAAGATGCGCTACGCGCACCAGGGCGGCATGAACCCTCCGGTCATCGTGATCCACGGCAATTCCCTGGAGCATGTGACGGATGCCTACAAGCGCTTTCTGGAGGGGCGGTTCCGCAAGGAGTTCGACCTGGTCGGCACTCCGCTGCGCATCGAGATGAAGACGTCCCACAATCCCTTTGCGGACAAGGACGAGTCCTGATCCAAAAGCCGGGGCCTTGAAGGGCCTTGCGTTCAGTGGCTGGCGTGGCCTCTGGCGTGTGTTAAGGTGACGGTTTACAACAACAGTTTTGAACACGGAGAATATCGTGAGCAATAAAGGCCAACTTCTTCAAGATCCCTTCCTGAACGCACTGCGTCGGGAGCACGTTCCGGTCTCCATTTACTTGGTGAACGGGATCAAGCTGCAAGGGCAAATTGAATCCTTCGACCAATACGTTGTGCTGCTGCGCAACACGGTCACGCAGATGGTGTACAAGCACGCCATCTCCACCATCGTACCGGGTCGTGCCGTCAACTTCTCGACGGCCGACACTGCGGATGCAGACACCAGCAGCAACGCCTGAGTCCCCGCATCTGACTGAGTTTTCGTTTCTGGCCCGCATGGCGCTGGTGGGGCACCTTCCTTGAGCTCTCCCACGTCTTCTTCTCCAGGCGGCACGCCTGTGCTGCTGGTCGGGGTGGACTTCGGTCTGCCCCACTTCGACGGCGATCTAGAGGAATTGGGCCTGCTGTCTCAGACCGCGGGCATGAATCCTGTCGCGCGGATCACCTGCAAACGGAAGGCGCCCGATGCGGCGCTGTTCGTGGGCAGCGGCAAGGCGGACGAAATTCGGACGTTGGCGCAGATGCACGGCGCGGTGGAAGTTCTTTTCGATCAGGCACTCAGTCCGGCGCAGCAGCGCAACCTGGAGCGTCACCTTGAGCTTCCGGTCAACGACCGGACGCTTTTGATCCTGGAAATCTTCGCCCAGCGCGCGCGCAGCCACGAAGGCAAGCTGCAGGTGGAGCTTGCCAAACTGCACTATGTCAGCACACGGCTGGTTCGCCGGTGGTCCCACCTGGAGCGCCAGACGGGCGGCATCGGTGCGCGTGGGGGGCCTGGCGAGAAGCAGATCGAACTCGATCGCCGCATGATCAGCGATGCCATCAAGCGCACCCGTGAGCGGTTGGTCAAGGTCAAGCGCCAGCGTTCCACGCAGCGCAGGCAGCGCGAGCGGCGCGACACCTTCAACATATCGCTGGTGGGGTATACGAATGCCGGCAAATCGACGATTTTCAATGCGCTGGTAAAAGCCCGTGCCTACGCGGCCGACCAGCTGTTTGCGACGTTGGATACCACGACCCGGCAGTTGTACCTTGGCGACGCGGGGCGGTCGGTATCGCTGTCTGATACGGTGGGATTCATCCGGGATCTGCCCCACGGGCTGGTGGACGCTTTCCAGGCGACCTTGCAGGAAGCCGTGGATGCCGACCTGCTGCTGCATGTCGTGGATGCGTCCAATCCCGGCTTTCCAGAGCAGATGGCCCAGGTTCAGAAGGTTCTGCACGAAATCGGGGCGGCAGACATTCCGCAGATCCTGGTGTTCAACAAGCTCGATGCGCTGCCGGCCGAGCAGCGGCCGCCCGTTCTGCAGGACCACTATGAAGTAGACGGGGAAATGCTCCCTCGACTGTTCGTCAGTGCGCGAACAGGTGAGGGGCTGGATGCGCTGCGCAGTGCCTTGGCGTCCAAAGTCATCGAGGCTGCGCGGCAGGACATGACCCCTGATAGCGCCATTGAATTGCCGGGGGCTTTGCCCTGATTGGGCACAATGCCGCATTACCAATGCCATCAGAGAACCAGAGACTTTGCGCATGACTTTTCAAAATCGCACCCTACGCTGGGCTTCGCTTCCAGAACGTATCCGGGGCATGTTCAATCTGAACGATCCCCGTTGGGGGCGAGGCGATGACAACAAATCCGACGATGGCGCGCGTCCTGACGATCGCCCGTCGAACAACCAGCCTCCCGGCCACCGGGGTGGGGATCAGCAGCGCCCTGGCAACAATGGCCAGCCGCCGGATCTTGATGAACTCTGGCGCGACCTGAATCGCAAGCTGGGCGGTTTGTTCGGCGGCAAGAACGGCGGCGGACGTGGTACTGGCGGTGGCAATGGTTCCGGCGGAGGGTTCCAGCCCGACATGAAGAATGCCGGTGTGGGCGTCGGGTTGATCGCGGGCATTGCCTTCGTGATCTGGATGGGCACGGGCTTCTTCATTGTGCAGGAAGGCCAGCAAGCCGTCATTACCCAGTTCGGCAAGTACAAGAGCACCGTGGGGGCGGGTTTCAACTGGCGCCTGCCGTACCCTATCGAGCGCCACGAACTGGTTTTCGTCACGCAGATCCGTTCCGCCGACGTGGGCCGCGACACGGTCATCAAGAGCACCGGCCTGCGCGAATCGGCCATGCTTACGGAAGACGAGAACATCGTTGAAATCAAGTTCGCGGTGCAGTACCGCCTGAGCGATGCACGTGCCTGGTTGTTCGAGAGCAAGAACCCGACCGACGCAGTAGTGCAGGCGGCCGAGACCGCCGTGCGCGAGGTGGTGGGCAAGATGCGCATGGATACGGCCCTGGCCGAAGAGCGTGACCAGATCGCTCCACGCGTGCGTGCGCTCATGCAGACCATCCTCGACCGTTACAAGGTGGGTGTGGAAGTGGTGGGCATCAACCTGCAACAAGGCGGTGTGCGCCCTCCGGAGCAGGTGCAGGCGTCTTTCGATGACGTGCTCAAGGCTGGCCAGGAGCGTGAGCGTGCCAAGAACGAAGCGCAGGCTTACGCCAATGACGTGATCCCGCGTGCCGTCGGCTCTGCCTCGCGCCTGAACGAAGAGGCGGCTGCCTACAAGGCCCGCATCGTGGCGCAGGCACAGGGTGATGCGCAACGCTTTTCCTCCATCCTGGCGGAATACCAGAAGGCTCCTCAGGTCACCCGCGACCGCATGTACCTCGAGTCCATGCAGCAGATCTACGGCAACGTGACGAAGGTGCTGGTGGAATCGCGCCAGGGTTCCAACCTGTTGTACCTGCCCCTGGACAAGATCATGCAGGGCGTGGCCAGTGGCACCGGGACGATCGATGCGCCAACAGCAAGCCCCGCTGCGCCGGCTGCAGCACCTGCCGTGCCATCGTCCACCTTTTCGAATGACCCCCGGGCTCGCGACAGCAGTCGCACCCGCGATCGTGAATCTCGCTAGGAGTTGCTCGTGAACAGAGTCGGATTTATTGCAACCACCCTGCTGGTGGTGCTTGCCCTGATGAGCTCCATGCTTTTTGTCGTGGACCAACGCCAGTTCGGCGTGTTGTATGCACTCGGCCAGATCAAGGAAGTCATCACCGAGCCTGGGCTCAACTTCAAGCTGCCGCCGCCGTTCCAGAACGTGTCGTACATCGACAAGCGTCTCCTGACCCTGGACAGCAGCGACACCGAGCCCATGCTGACGGCTGAAAAGCAGCGCGTGGTCATCGACTGGTACGTGCGCTGGCGCATTTCGGAGCCAACCGAATACATCCGCAATGTGGGTCTGGATGAAAGCGCAGGCGCCATGCAACTCAATCGGGTGGTGCGCAACGCATTCCAGGAAGAAATCAACAAGCGAACGGTGAAGGAATTGCTGTCCCTCAAGCGCGAGGCCCTCATGGCCGACGTCAAGCGCGAGGTGCTGGAGACCGTCCGTGGTGCCAAGCCGTGGGGCGTCGATGTGGTGGATGTGCGCATCACCCGCGTGGACTATGTGGAGGCCATCACCGAATCCGTGTACCGCCGCATGGAGGCGGAGCGCAAGCGCGTGGCCAATGAGCTGCGCTCCACCGGTGCCGCCGAAGGTGAAAAGATCCGTGCCGATGCGGACCGCCAGCGCGAAGTCGCTCTGGCCAACGCGTACCGCGATGCGCAGAAGATCAAGGGTGAGGGCGATGCCGAAGCTTCGCGCATCTACGCCGAGGCATTTGGCCGCGACCCGCAATTCGCACAGTTCTACCGCAGCCTGGAAGCCTACAAGGCGAGCTTCAGCAAGAAGAGCGACGTGATGGTGCTGGACCCTTCGTCGTCGGAGTTCTTCAAGACCTTCCGTGGAGGCACCTCCACCTCGGCACCTGCTGCTGCTGCTGCTGCTGCTGCGCGCAAGTAGTTTGATCCGTCGGCCCTTGCCTGTTGCCTTGCCGTGAGTTCGGAGAGCCTTTGGATTGCCTTGGCACTGGTTCTCGTGATTGAAGGGGCCTTGCCCTTTCTTTCACCGCAAGGCTGGCGGCGCGCCATGGCGCACATCGCGCAGCTGCGGGATGGTCAGATCCGGTTTTTTGCCTTGCTCGCCATCCTGGCCGGTCTGGCGATGCTCTGGTTCTGACTTCCCGCTTCACCCTTCGCCGGATGTCTTTCGGGGCCGTTCTCGGCTCCCGGTAGAATCGCGGTTTTAACAGCCTCCCCTTTTCTCATGTCTGCTTGGGTCCTTCCGGATCACATTGCCGATGTCTTGCCGTCCGAAGCGCGGCACATCGAAGAATTGCGTCGCGGGCTGCTTGATACAGCCCGTTGCTACGGCTATGAGCTGGTCATGCCACCACTATTGGAGCACCTTGAGTCCTTGCTGACAGGCACCGGGGAGGCTCTGGATCTGCAGACCTTCAAGCTGGTGGACCAGCTCTCCGGCCGTTCAATGGGCCTGCGGGCGGATACGACGCCGCAGGTGGCGCGCATAGACGCCCATTTGCTCAACCGAAAGGGCATCACGCGGCTTTGCTATTGCGGGCCGGTCTTGCATACCCGGCCAGACCGCCCGCATGCCACCCGCGAGCCACTGCAGTTCGGCGCGGAAATTTACGGACATGCCGGGTTGGAGGCTGATCTGGAAGCTCTGCAACTGGCACGGGAGTGCCTGCGAGTCGCCGATGTGCAGAACACAACGATCGACTTGGCGGATGTCCGCATCGTCCGCAGTCTGCTGGCCGATGTTTCGCCGAACGCGCAGCTGCTGAGCGCGATCCATGCGGCGCTCGCGGCCAAGGACACCAGTGAGTTGGCATCCTTGACACGGGACTTTCCCAGCGATTCGCGAGAAGGTCTTCTGGCACTGCCGCACCTGTACGGCGATATCCAGGTACTGGATGAAGCGGAAAAGGTACTCCACCGCTTTTCCGGCGTGCCCCAGCTGCTATCGAATTTGAAGTGGCTGGCATCTCGCCTGGATCAGGCTTCCGTCACTTTTGACTTGGCGGATTTGCGCGGTTATGCGTACTACAGTGGCGCCCGGTTTGCCATCTATGCACCAGGCGCCAGCGATGCGCTGGTGCGGGGCGGGCGTTACGACGAAGTCGGCGCCGTGTTCGGACGCAATCGCCCTGCAGCAGGCTTCAGCCTGGACATCAAGCAGGTGGTCGGTGTCGTATCTCCGCGCGCCTTGAAGGCCGCGATACGTGCACCCTGGGGTGAGTCCGCCGATGTCAATGCGGCCATTGCGCAACTGCGCGGGGCAGGGGAGACGGTGGTCTGTGTCCTGCCAGGGCATGAAAGCGAAGTGGATGAATTCCACTGTGACCGGGAACTGGTGCAGATTGCGGACCGCTGGGTCGTGCAGGCTGTTTGAGCAATTGAATAATTGAAGTGGTTTAGAGATGAAAGCAACCAAAGGTCGCAATGTAGTGGTCGTCGGAACCCAGTGGGGCGACGAAGGCAAGGGCAAGCTGGTCGATTGGCTGACGGAAAGCGCCCAGGGCGTCGTTCGCTTTCAAGGCGGCCACAACGCCGGTCACACCCTGGTGATCAACGGCGTCAAGACTGCGCTGCACCTGATCCCCAGCGGCATCATGCGCCCTGGCGTCAAGTGCTACATCGGCAATGGAGTGGTGCTGTCGGCCGCCAAGCTGTTTGAAGAGATCGAAGGCCTCGAAAAGGCGGGTGTTGAAGTGCGCTCCCGCTTGCGCATCAGCGAGGCATGTCCATTAATCCTGCCCTTCCATGCCGCGATCGACGTAGCGCGGGAAGCTGCGCGTGAGCAGGGTGGCACAGAGAAGATCGGTACGACGGGTCGCGGTATCGGTCCCGCCTATGAGGACAAGATTGCACGCCGTGCCCTTCGCGTGCAGGACTTGAAGTACCCCGAGCGCTTCGCAGCCAAGCTGCGCGAGTTGCTCGATCTGCACAACCATGTACTGACGACCTACCTGCGTTCTGCTTCGTTTGTCTTCGGCGACGCCTTGAAGCCCTATATCCAGGACGGCAAGGTGCAGTTTGACGTGGTGTATGACGAGGCGATGCGCCATGCGGAATTACTCAAGCCGATGATGGCGGACGTCTCGCGTGAACTCAACGAGGCCAACAAGGCCGGTGCGAACCTGCTGTTTGAAGGCGCGCAGGGCACGCTGCTCGATGTGGACCACGGAACCTATCCGTATGTCACCTCCAGCAACTGCGTGGCTGGCAATGCCGCCGCGGGCTCCGGTGTGGGCCCTGGCATGCTGCACTACATCCTCGGCATCACCAAGGCTTACTGCACACGCGTGGGTGGCGGTCCGTTCCCGACAGAACTCGATTGGGAAACGCCTGGCACGCCGGGCTACCACATGAGCACCATCGGCGCCGAAAAGGGCGTGACCACAGGTCGCAGCCGTCGTTGCGGCTGGTTTGATGCCGCATTGCTCAAGCGCAGCGCCCAGGTCAACGGCCTGTCGGGCTTGTGCATCACCAAGCTGGATGTACTGGATGGCCTGAGTGAGTTGCTGCTCTGCACAGGCTATGAACTCGACGGCGAACGCATCGACCTCCTGCCGATGGGCGCTGAGGACATTGCACGCTGCACGCCAATCTATGAAACCCTGCCAGGCTGGAGCGAATCCACTGTGGGCGTCACCGATTACGCCAAGCTGCCGCAGTCTGCGCGCAACTATCTCGAGCGCATCGAGCAGGTCACCGGGGTTCCGATCGACATGATCTCGACCAGCCCCGATCGCGATCACACCATCATGATGCGCCACCCCTACGTCGCGGCTTGAGTTGAGTTGCGCCGCGCGAGTTTTGCAGTCGTTTCACCCATAGCTATATAAGCAGGAGCCATCCCCATGTTGACCGAAGACGGCAAGCACCTTTACGTGAGCTACGACGAGTACCACAGCTTGATTGAGAAGCTGGCGCTCAAGGTGCATCAGTCTGGTTGGGAGTTCGACACCATCTTGTGTCTTGCGCGGGGCGGCCTGCGCCCTGGTGACATTCTCAGTCGCATCTTCGACAAGCCACTGGCCATCATGTCGACAAGCTCTTACCGGGCAGAAGCTGGAACTGTGCAGGGCCACCTGGACATCGCACGCTTCATTACCACCCCCAAGGGCGAGATCGCAGGCAAAGTCTTGTTGGTGGATGATCTGGCGGACTCGGGTCACACCCTCCATGCCGTGATCAACATGCTCAAGACCAACTATGCGCCCATTTCTGAATTGCGCAGCGCTGTGATCTGGACCAAGGGCCTGTCGACTTTTACGCCTGACTACTCGGTGGAGTTTCTTCCCTCCAACCCATGGATTCACCAACCCTTCGAGGGCTACGACAGCCTCAGTCCTGAAAAGCTGCTGGAGAAGTGGCGAGTCTAGGACGAGGATTGACAAGGTAGGTCCAAGTTTTTTGCACTTTTCCTTGTCACTGCCCAAAACGGTGCTATAGTCGAGGGCTTCGCTACTGAGACGGCTGCTGCAGATTGCAGGAGATGTTGAAGTTCAGGAGGTTGGTTGGTGATGAAGACTTCTGGTCG
>NZ_LMPT01000002.1 GCF_001424425.1 Acidovorax sp. Leaf191 | reverse complement strand
AAAGAAAGTTACTCGCACGCCGGGCGACTCCCGGCCTCCGCCCTTGAACCAGGCACGCGGTACAAACCAGCGAGCCTGCGAGCGCACCCCGGTTTCGACAAGCTCAACCCGAACGGCCATGGGTCGATGCGCCCAGGTTTCGACAGGCTCAACCCGAACGGATGTGGATCGATGTGCCCAGGTTTCGACAAGCTCAACCCGAACGGCCATGGACCGATGCGCCCAGGTTTCGACAAGCTCAACCTGAACGGGTGGGATTCAATCTGACCCGGTCGCGAAAGACTCAACCCGAACGGATGGCGGTCGCGGGTCCTACGCCGTGAGCAGCCACCCGAGAACGCCTCACTCCACCAGCGCCGCATACCGCCGTATCAACTGCGCCAGCGACTCCGCCCCCAACTTGCCAAACAGATTGGCCCGGTGCGTCTCCACCGTGCGCGGCGACAGCGCCAGCGCCTTGCCGATCTCCTTGTTGGTCAGCCCTTCCACGATAAGACCCAGCACCTCACGCTCCCGCGCCGACAGCTGGGCAAACCGCTCGCGCGCCTGCTGGTCGGCCTGGTGGCGCTCGCGCGAGCGCACATGCTGGCGCACCGCGTTCTGCAGGGCCTCGATCAGCACCTCGTCGTCCACGGGTTTTTCCAGAAACTCCGCCGCACCGGCCTTGAAGGCGCGGCGGCACATCTCCACCGTGCCGTGGCCCGTCAGCAAGATCATGGGCTGGTCCACACCCTGCGCCAGCAACTGCTCCAGCACCGTGAGCCCGCTGATGCCGGGCATGCGCACGTCGAGCACGATGGCGCCGATGCTGGCGCGGTCGAACCCCGCCATGAAAGCCTGCGGCTCGGCCCAGGCCTGCACGCGCAGGCCCACGGTGCTGATGAGCAGCGAGAGGCCCTCGCGCACGGCGGCGTCGTCGTCCACCAGGTGGATCAGGGGGGACAGCGAGGTGGCGTTGTCGGTGGTCATGGCGATAACGTTGGCGGTGGATGTGGCGAGGGCCAGGGGGGCTGGGCTACGGCGCGCTGGCGTGGGGCGTCTGCGCGGGCGGCAGCGGGGCCGTGCCGGGCGCCGCAGGCAAGGTCAGCACAAACTCCGCGCCCCGCTCGCTGGCAGACGACGGCTGGGGCGCCAGCACCAGGCTTGCGCCCATGGCCTGCGCCAGGCTCTCGCACAGCGTGAGGCCCAAGCCCAGGCCGCCGGTGCGCGTGGTGTAGAACGGCTCGAACAGGTGCGCGCGCGCCTCGGGTGGCACGCCGGGGCCGTGGTCGCGCACCGACAGCGCCACGTGCGCGGCGTCCGGCATCCACAGGCGCAGCGCCAGCTGGCGCTCGGTGGGCGGCACCTGGTCCAGCGCCTGCAGCGCGTTCATCAGCAGGTTGTGCACGATCTGCTGCAGGGCCACGGGCTCGGCCAGCACGGCGGGCAGGTCGGGGGCGACGGCCACCGTGGGGGCCACGCCGCGCTGCGCCATCTCGGGCTCCAGCAGGTGCAGCACATCCTGCACGGCGGCCGCGGGCGCCAGCGGCTGGGCCTGGCCGGCCAGGTCGGGGCGCTCGACCAGGCGGCGCAGGCGGCCCACCACGGCGGTGGCGCGGCGCGCCTGCTCCACCGCGCGGGCCATGGCCGTCTGGGCGGTGGCAAGGTCGGGTGTTTCATCGGCCAGCAGGCGCTGGGCGGCCTGCGTGCTGGACAGCAGCGCGGTGAGCGGCTGGTTCAGTTCATGCGCCATACCGGCGGCCAGCTCGCCCAGGGTGTTGAGCCGTGCCACCTGGCCCAGGCGCAGCAGTTCTTCGGCCCGCTGGCGCGCCACGCGCTGGCGCCACCAGGCCACGCCACCGGCCCACAGCGCCGCCGTCAACACGCACCAGCCCAGCATGGCCAGCCAGGGCAGCTCTGCCATCCCCACCTGGCGCCGCGCCACTACATCCAGCGGCTGGCTGGCCGCGGCCAAGAGTTTGTGGAATTCGTACGACCAGCCCAGGCCGCCGGCCAGCCGCCCCGGCTGCACGACGAAGGCCGCGCCGCCGTGCTCCAGCGTGACGCGCACGGGGCTGGTGGCCAGGTCCATCGGCCATTCGTCCTGAGGCACGGTGGCGCGCAGGTCGATCTGCAGCGCATGGCTGGCCGGGGTGCTGGCCAGCACCAGGTAGAAGCGGCCTGCGGGCAGGTCGGGCAGCGCCATCTCGGGGTGGCCCGAGCGGCGCGACGCGGCCTCTGCCGCTGCCAGCGGGGCCTGCAGCGCTGCAGGCCAGGCGCCGCCGGCGGGCCGCTGCAGCACCGACAGGATCTGCGGGTACACCGATGGCAGGCGGGGCAGGGTGGCGGCTGGCGCGGTGGCGTCGCCGCCCATGCCCGATGCTGCGGTGGAACCCTGCGCGGGCGGGGGCTGCAGCAGGGCCAGGGTGGACATCACCGCATCGTGCTGCACCACGCGCTGGCTCAGCAGGCGGTGCACGATGCGCGCATCGGTCTCGAACGCCGCATGCAACTGCTGCAGCCGCGCCGATGCCAGCCACACGCAGCCTGCGCAGGCCACCAGCGCCCACAGCGCCAGCGCGGCGAGATGCAGTCCTGTGAAGTGGCGTCGCCATGCCTGGGTCATGCGGCCGATTCTGGCATGGGGTGGGCGTGGCTGCCCGGGCGCAAGCGGTGCTTAAGGTGGCTCTGGTGTAATTCCGGGCTCGGCCTTCCGGGCCTTGATGCACGCAGTCCATGTCCTCGCCTCCGCCCACATCCGGCGCCCCCCGCGCCTCGCACCCCTGGCTCCAGCCCCGCAATCTGCTCTGGGCGTCGGTGGCTGTGGCCGTGGTCACCATCGCGCTCAAGACCCTGGCCTGGGTGGTCACGGGCTCGGTCGGGTTGCTGTCCGATGCGATGGAGTCGTTCGTGAACCTGGCCAGTGCCATGTTTGCGCTGGCCATGGTGACGGTGGCGGCGCGGCCGGCCGATGACGACCACCCCTACGGCCACCACAAGGCCGAGTATTTTTCGTCCGGGTTCGAGGGCATTCTCATCGTGGGCGTGTCGGCCGGCATCCTGTGGGCGGCGGGGCACCGGCTGGTGGACCCGCAGCCCATCGAGCAGATCGGCTGGGGCCTGGGGCTGTCGGTGATCAGCTCGGCGCTCAACGGCTTGCTGGCCTGGGTGATGTTCCGCTCGGCGCGCGAGCACCGCTCCATCGCGCTCGAAGCCGATGCGCGCCATCTCGTCACCGACGTGTGGACCTCGGCGGGCGTGCTGGTGGGCATCGTTGGCGCGGCCCTCACGGGCTGGCTGTGGCTCGATGCCGTGGCGGCGATCGCCGTGGCGCTCAACATCCTCAAGGAGGGCGTGGAGCTGGTCTGGCGCTCGTCCCAGGGGCTCATGGATTCCGCGGTGGAGCCTGAGGTGCAGGCCACCATCGACGCCACACTGCAGCAGTTCGTGCAAGCCCGGCCGCCCGGCGCGGTACGCTTTGACCATGTCTCCACCCGCCGTGCGGGCCAGCGCCAGTTCGTGGACCTGCATCTGCACATGCCTGCCCACTGGACCCTGGGCCGCGCCGCGGAACTGCGGGGCCAGGTCGAACGCGCGCTGATGTCCGCCGTGCCCGGCCTGCGTGCCACCATCGAGCTGCTGCCCACCGATGTGGAAGCACATTTTGACGACCCCAAGGATGAAGTGACGTGATCAGTGTCTTGCAGCGTGTGCGCGAAGCGCGGGTGGATGTGGAAGGGTGCACCGTGGGGGCCATCGGTGCGGGCCTGCTGGTGCTGGTGTGTGCCGAGCGCGGCGATACCGAGGCCGAGGCCGACAAACTGCTGGCCAAGATCTTGAAGCTGCGCATCTTTTCTGACGACGCCGGCAAGATGAACCGGAGCGTGCAGGACACCGGCGGCGGCCTGCTGCTGGTCAGCCAGTTCACGCTGGCGGCCGACACCACCGGCGGCAACCGGCCCAGCTTCACCCAGGCCGCGGCCCCCGACGAGGGGCGCCGCCTGTACGACTACGTGGTGGCCCGGGCCCGCGCCGCGCATCCGCAGGTGGCCACCGGCCAGTTCGCGGCCGACATGCAGGTGCACCTGGTCAACGACGGGCCGGTGACCATCCCGCTGCGGATCGCACCAGCGCCCGCCGCGGCACCGTGATCCTGCTTCGGTGCGGCGGGTCGCTGGAGCAAGCGTGCCGCCTGTGACCGATGGGCCCGCCGGCGCATCGGATGCGGTGGCCGGGGCATGTCCGCACGGCGACGGCAGGCCGCGCGCAAAGTCTGTAGGCTCGGGCGGGTGCCTGCCCTCCTTCTTGCGCCATGGCGACAGCCGCTGCCATGGCCCGTGCCCGACCTGTGACTGAAACCGCCCCCCCTCCGCCAGCCCCCTTGCCGCCGCCAGGCCGCGCCCTGTGGGTCATGTACCTGTGCCTGCTGTCGGCCTTTGCGCTGAGCCAGGCCTACCGCACGGTGACGAGCATCATCGCCACCGGCCTGCAGGCCGACTTCGGCATCTCGCCGGATTCGCTGGGCGCGTTCGCGGGGCTCTTTGGCCTGTCGTTCGGTGTGGCGCAGTTGCTCATGGGCATCGGCATGGATTTGTACGGCCTGCGCCGCACGGTGCTCACGGCGTTTCCATTGGCCGCATTGGGCGCCGCCGTATCAGCCGCTGCGCCGAGCTACGGCTGGCTGATGCTGGGGCAGCTGCTCATCGGGGTGGGCTGCTCGCCGGCCTTTCTGGCCAGCACGGTGTTCATCGCACGCCACTTTCCGGCGCAGCGGTTCGCCTTCTTCTCGGGCCTGGGCATGGGGGTGGGAGGGCTGGGGCTCATCTTCACCGGCACGCCGCTGGCGTTCATGGTGCAGACCTGGGGCTGGCGCACCGGCTTTGCGGTGCTGTCGGTGCTGTCGCTGCTGGCGTGGCTGTTGATTTTTCTGCGGGTGCGCGAGCCTGCATTGCCCCGGGCCGACGAGCGCCCCCGCGAGTCGTGGGCGCAGGCGGCGGGGCGGTTCGGCGCGCTGTTCAAGGTGCCGCACACCTGGGGCATCCTGATCCTGGGCATGTGCTGCTACGCGGCGTTCCTCACGCTGCGCGGACTGTGGCTGGGGCCGCTGCTGATGGGGCGGTATGGGTTTTCGCTGGTGCAAAGCGGCAATGTGGCCCTGGTGCTGTCGGTGATCTCTCTGTTCATGCCCGCCCTGTTCGGCCGGGTGGACCCGGGGCCTGCGCGGCGGCGGCGGTGGATCACCAATTTTTCGCTGCTCATGGGCAGCCTGTTTTTGCTCATGGCGTTTTTGCACCATGCGGCGGCGAACTTGGTGCTGATCTTCCTCATGGGGCTGCTGTCGGGCTACGGCGTGCTGCAGTACGCGGACGTGCGCTCGTCCTACCCCGCCGAGATGACAGGGCGCGCGCTGTCGCTGTACACGATGTCGATGTTCATGGGCATTGCGCTCATGCAGTGGCTGACCGGGCTGCTGGCCGCCTGGGCGCAGCGCCAGGGGCACGAGCCCTACCAGGCGGTGATGATCTGCATTGCGTGCATGCTGGCGGCGGCGTCGACCGCATTCCGGTTCTTGCCGCGGTCGCCCTTGCTGCAGCGCAGCGCCCTGTAGCGCCTGGCGCTGCCACCGCCGTGGCGGGCGGGCCGCAGGCCTTGGCCTTCACAGCAGGCTGGCTTGCAGTGCGGCATGGGCCTGCGGGCGCAGGCGCGCAAAGTCCAGCAGGTCCACCAGGCGCGCGCCCTTGGCCTGCCACTCGGCCATGGCGTCTTCTGCCAGCAGCACGTAGTGCCACGGCGGGCTGCCGCGCTGCGCGGGCGTGAGCGCGTTGATGCGCTCGCACCAGGCCAGCGCCGCCGTGCGTTTGCGCAGCACGTTGGGGTGGGTGGTTTGCTGCTGCGCCTTGGTCTCGGCCAGGTACACCGCATCGGCGGTGCGCACCAGAAAGTCGGGCGAGTAGAAGGCGGGCAAGCCGTCGTCCTTCACGTAGCGCAGCCGGGCAAAGGGGTGCCGGTTTTCGCTGATGCGGCAAAACGCCAGCACCTGCGAATCCGCCTGGGCCCAGTGGATGAACGTGCGCTCCAGCCCGCCGTTCCTGGCGGGCCAGCCCAGCCGGGTGTAGATGCACTTGCTGACCGCCACGGACTGGCTCTCGCGCACCATCAGGCGCGGCGCTTCGCTCAGCCTGCGCAGATGCACCTCGGTGTGTCCCGCGGCGTGCCGCTGCTCGGACTCCAGCAAGGCCACGGCAAACACCTTGGTGATGTGGTCCACCACCGGTTGCAGCAGCAGCACGCGCCAGTTCTCGCCCGCCAGCGGGTTGAAGGCGCCGCCGAACAAGGTGGTCCAGATGTAGTCGTCCAGCCAGCCGGTCAGTTCGGCCGTGTGCACCTGCCAATACGGCTTGGCCAGGTGCGTGGCAATCTTCTGGCCCCTGGGCAGGGGGTCGCTCAGCGCCTGGCTGATGCGCCGGGTCAGGCGCGACAGGTACTCGTTGTAGCCGCCCACGTTCATCACCGCGCCGTCCACGCGGTAGTCGCCGAACAGGGTGGCGCTTTGCAGGTCTTGCGAGATGAAGGTGTCGCCCCGGCCCAGCAGGGCGGTCAGCTGATCGGCCGTCATGGCGGTGAAGGCCAGCAGCGTGGCCAGGTCGGGGCTGCGGTGCTCGCGCACCTCGTCGGCCTCTTGCAGGATGAAGGGGATGCCGAAGTCGAACGCTTCGAAGCCGTCCCGCAGTTCTGCCGCCACCACGTCGCCGGTGCTGGAGATCTCATCGGTGCCGTCGCCGGTGGTGCCGGCCAGGCCTTCGTGCAGCAAGTCGTCGTAGAACGACTGGAAGGCCGGGTGCTCCACGATGGAGAGCACGTCGATCAGGCTGCCGGGCTCCTGGCCTGCGTTGATGCGCTCGCGGTTCTCGCGCTTGAGGTCGGTGTATTCGGCGTCCCGCCACATCAGCCGCAGGCCCCGGCCAATGGTCTGCTCGAGCAGGATCTGCGCCTGGCTGGAGCGCAGCGGCACGATGACGCAGATGTTGTTCACATCAAACCCCTCGCGCAGCATCAGCACGCTGACGATGACGCGCGGCGTGGCGTGGCTGTCCACACTGAACAGGCGCTCGCGCACGGGCGCCCAGTCCTTCTCGCCCAGCTCGGCCTTTCTGCCGGAGTCGATGGTCATCACATCCTCGTCGGCGAGGCCCTCGTGCTGGCGCAAAAAGTCCGCCACCAGGGGCGACACGCCGGTGTCTTCGCACACCACCAGCATCTTGGGGTGGCGGTGCGGGTCGATGCGGGCAAAGTCGGCTTCGAGCTTGCGCAGCTTGTGCAGGCCCGCCCGCAGCATCACCCGCTGGCCTTCGCTCAGGGTCGGGCGGCCGGCCTCGTCGCGCTCGGCCTTGAAGTCCAGCGGCAGCGCGCCTATCTCCTTGCGGCGGTCGAGCACCAGCGACTTCACCAGGCCGGCGCGCATGGCGCTGTGCAGGTCGAAGTCCACCACGATGTGCGGGAAGTACAGCTTGCGTCGGGTTCTGCCGCTGCCCACGTCGTTGTACGGCGTGGCCGAGAAGTCCACCTGCACGAAGCGCCGCCCCTTGCTGGCAGCGATGCGGGTCAGGCTTTTTTGCCACTCCACCTCGGTGGTCTCGCCCTCGCGCTGCAGCTCGTGGATGTGGTGCGCTTCGTCGTTGAAGACCATCAGCTCCGGCAGGCCCGCCAGGAATTCGAGCACGTTGCCGCGGGCGTAGCGGCGGTCCAGCACGTCCAGGCTGTTGCCGGTGGCGCGGCCGGGGGTGAGCGGCAGCACCGCAGCCACCACTTCATGGGCGGGCAGCGGTGTTGCGGTAGCGGTGGCGGTTGGCTCGTCCATGATGTCTTGCGGCGCTTCTCCTTCGGCCAGCAGGTGCCAGTTGGTGATGGCGATCAGGCCGTTGCCCGTGGTCTTGAGGCCGATCTCTGCCTTGGTGCACACATTGCCGCGCACGAAGGCCAGCACGGCGTCGCGGTGTGCCTCGGGCACGAAGAGGTCGGCGTACAGCGCGATGTCCGAGCGGCTGAAGTCCCGCGCCGCGCTGCCCGCCACCGGCTTGCCGCAGAACGCGTCCAGCAGCCGTTCGTAGACGATGAGTCCGGGCGCCACCACCATGAACTGGCGGGTGAAGCGCGCATCGTCCGCGCCGCTGGCCAGCGCCGCGGTCTTGTTCAGCAACTGCCACACCATCAGCGCCTGCATCACCCAGGTCTTGCCGGTGCCGGTGGCCATCTTGAAGCAGTACTTGGGGTGGGCGTGGCGCGGGCGCGCCAGCTCGCCCCGGAGCGTGCCGCCCTGCAGCGCCGCGGGCGCGCAGGCCTCGTACAGCTGCAGCAGCGGCCCATGGTCGCGGTGGTTCCCCAGCACTTCGTGCGCGACGATGGCGTTCAGGATGGCCTGCTTTTGCCCCGCATGAAAGTTGAGCCCGCCGCCGCCCGCGGCCGTCGCGCCCCGTGCCAGCAGCATGTCGTCGCCAAACCACCAGTGCAGCAGCTCGGCCGTAGTGGGGGTGACCAGGTCCAGGATGCCCGCCGTGCCGGATTCGAGCCCCTGGCACAGTTGCCGGGTCTTGGCGGTCAGGCCGGCGGCCAGGGCGAGCGGGTCGGTGGTGTGCGGGGCGTTGGCGTGGGCGCTCATGCGGCCTCCACCGTGGCCACCACCTCGGCCTCGAAGCCGAAGACATCCACCACCCGCACACACACTTTGCGCGGGCCGGGCCTGGCGGGGGTGGACACGACGGCGGTGCTGACCACGCGCAGCGCATCGGCGTCGCTCGCGGTGTTGCCCCGGTAGTCCTGCCACACCGAGCGGAACACCTGGCCGTCGTAGTCCGGGTCCACCGCCCAGTACTCGATCAGGGCCAGGGGCTCGGCATTGGCGACCTGTTGAAGCTTGGTGCGGTTGTCGTCATCGAGGTTGATGGCCTCGGGCGAGAGCAGCACGTAGTTCTTGAGCCGCACGGTCAGCGTTTCCTCGGCCACCCCGCCCGGGTGCGCCGTGCCCGCCGACGCCTGCCGGTGCACCGGGTGGATGGTGAGGTACTGCAGGCTGGAGAAGCGCACCTGCCCGCGCAGCTTGTCGATGCCGCCCTTTTTCTTGAGCCGGTCCATCAGGTCGGGCGGGATCACCAGCACCTCCAGGCGCGGGTCGTTGAGCGCGGTGATGGTCTCGCCGATGCTGGGCTCGAAATTCCAGCCCAGCACCACCACGCGGTCCCAGCCGCCCAGCAGGTTGTCGCGCTGGGCCACCGCCTTCTTGAGCGTGGCCATGCCGGTGAGCTTGTTGGGCGAGTCGGCCAGCACCAGCGTCTTGCTGCCGCGCTTGCCGCCGAAGTCGAAGCCCGCGATCTGCCCCAGGTTGCGCTGCGGGTTCACATCGGCCGGCAGGGGCAGGGCGCCGTACAGCGACAGCACGATGTGCGACAGGTCGCCCATGCGGAAGTCGCGGCCCAGCGTGGCCTTGGCGGCTTCGACCTGGTAGTCGCCGATGGCCTGGTAGAGAAACGGCCGCGCCTCCAGGTCGATCAGGCGCTTGCGCATGATCATGCACGCGGGCTTGCCCAGGTCGGTGGTGATCCAGCGGCGCGCTGCGGCGTTGGAGTAGACGCTCTTGTTGCCGTCCTTGGCCACGCGCCGCCCCTCGGCGGCGGCCGCAAAGCTGCCGCTGCCGCCAAAGAAGTCGGCCACCAGGTCGCCGGGGTTGGACGAGGCTTCGAGGATGCGCGCCACCAGCTCGATGGGTTTTTGCGTGGCATAGCCCACTTGCTCCTGCGAGTGCGCCACGACGAAGGGCACCTCCCACACGTCGTGCATCTGCACGCCCCGGCTGGGCTCTTGGGTGCGCACGGTGACGAGCTTGCCGCTGTCGTCCGGCACATTCACACGCCGGGTGTTGCCGTGGATGGCGGCGGTGGACGCGGCCAGGGGCTGGAACAGCTGGTTGAATCTGTAGTTCTCGGATTTGCGGTAGAAGTAGATCGTGTCGTGCATCCGCTGGAACGTGCTGGCCGCGGCCGACCAGCGCTTGTACCACCAGCAGATCTCGTTGACGAAGTGCTGCTTGCCGAAGACCTCGTCCATCACCAGCTTGACGTAGTGGCCCACATGCCAGTCCAGGTGCACGTAGATGGAGCCTGTGTCCGCCAGTAACTCCCGCATCAGGATGAGGCGCGGGGTGATCATGGCCAGGTAGGAAGCCGTACCATCGCTCCAGGTGTCGGAATACGCGAACTGCTCGATGACGGTGGGGCGCTGTTCCAGCTCCAGGCCGGGCAGCGTCACCTTGGTGCGGTAGTCGGCCTTGCTGTCAAACGGTGGATCGATATAGATCAGGTCCACCTTGCCGCGCAGGCTGGGCGTATGGGCATCGCCCGCCAGCAGCGCGGCCATGGCCAACAGGTTGTCGCCATAGACCAACCGGTTGGCCCACGCGCCGTCGCTGCCGTCCCGCTGCTCCTGGCGGGCCTGGTGTTGAACCCAGTCGGTGGTGGCGCTGGCCCGGGCGGGCAGCACCACTTCGCGGGTCTGGAGGCTCACGCGGTAGCGGCCTTCCAGGCCCTCCAGAATTCTTTCGGCTTCCTTGCGGCCCTGGGCCACGATCTCGGGGAGTTGTTCAAGCAGCGATTTGGGCATACGGCGTACGCGGCCGCAGATGCCTGCAAGCCTGTTGGGTGATTCAATCAACAAATGATTGAATCCATTGTGCAACAAGAAGTTGATGGCCAATTCAACCGCCGCTTTACGGTTGGAGGATGGACAACAAGTTGGAGTTCGCCGAACGATTGCGTGACGCCATGGTGGCTGCGGGCCTGGAGCCGCGGCCAGGGGTGTTGCTGAGCCTGTTCAATGGCAAGTACTGGGGGCGCTCCGTGACCTTCCAGGCGGTGTCGCGCTGGCTCAAGGGCGAGGCGATCCCGGCGCAGGACAAGCTGGTGGTACTGGCGGAGTTGCTCAAGATCGAGCCGGAAGTGCTGCGGTTCGGCTCCAGCGTGCGGCACGCGGTGCAGGAGCACCGCAACCGCTGGCAGGTCGGCGTGGGCTATCTGGAGCGCGAGACCTTCGACGCCTTCTTGCAGCTGCCTGCACCCCAGCGCAAGCTGGTGCGCGAAATCATCCTGACCTTTGCCAAGGTGTATCCGGCGCCGCCGGTGGTGCCGCCGGTACCTGTGGCACCCGTGGTTCGCGTGGCGCGCGTTGCCCCTGCCGGGCCTGCCGGGCCTGCCGGGCCCGCTGCGCCCTCGGCCACCGCTGCGACTGGCAGCACGCGCAAGAAGCCACCCCAGGGCCGGGCGAAGTAGTCAGCCGGCCCCGCCACCGCCGCCGCCCTAGGCCGCATCGCTGTGCGGGCACCCCCGGGGGTGGCCGCGGTGATCGCGATGCATCGCGGCTCACGGCTGCCGCCAGAAGAACAGCCCCGCCATCACAAGCCCCGTGGCCACGATGCCCCAGCGCAGCACGGGCGCGGGCAGGCGCCGCGCCACCCGCGCGCCGCCGTAGCCGCCTGCCGTGGCCGCCACCATCATCATCAGCGCCTGGGGCCACAGCACCACCCCGCCCGCGGCGTAGATCGCCACGGCAATGGCGGTGAGCAGGGCCGAGACCCAGTTCTTGAGCCCGTTCATGGCGTTCAGGTGGGTCTGCCCCAAGAGGCCGAACAGCGCCAGCAGCAAGATGCCCAGCCCGCCATTGAAGTACCCACCGTAGGCCGCCACCGCCAGCACGCCCAGCGTGGCCTTGGCCGTGGACGGGTGGCCGCCCGCGAGCCGCCTGCGCAGCCACGGCCCAAACGCGAAGAGCGCGGTGGCGGCCAGCAGCAGCCAGGGCACCACGCGCCTGAAGGTTGCATCGGGCGTGACCAGCAGCAGCGCCGCCCCGGCCGCGCCGCCGATGAGCGCCAGCGCCACCAGCAGCCGCATCGACAGCCCCGGCGGCGGGGCGGTGTCTTCGCGAAAGCCCCAGGCACCCGCGATGTACCCCGGCAGCAGCGCCACCGTGCCCGTGGCATTGGCCACCACCGGCGGCACGCCGGTGAACACCAGCGCAGGCAGGGTCAGAAAGCTGCCGCCTCCGGCAACGGCATTGAGGGCGCCGGCGATGAACGCGGCGGTGAGCAGCAGGGCGGTCTCGAGCATGTCTCCCCCATGGGGCGCGTTGCCGGGCCCTAGGTGTTGTCATTGGATGATTGAGTCGATCTTAGGTGCGAAAACGCCCGCCACCCGCGCAGATTGGGTGGGAAAAAGGTTGGAGAGATTTGCAGGCGCTGCCCAGCCGCCCCGCAGTCCAACTGAAGGACCCTGTTGAACGCAGCCGGTGCGCAGGCCGTGCGGTGGCTGCGGGAGCGCTGGTGGCGCTGGAGGGCCCGCAGTCCCCAGGCTACTTGGCGTACGGGTCTTCGAACCCCAGTTCGGCGAGGATGTCCGTCTCGTACGACTCCATCTCGTCGGCGTCGGCCTCGCTGGTTTCGTGGTCCCAGCCCTGGGCGTGCAGCGTGCCGTGCACCAGCATGTGGGCGTAGTGCTCTTCCAGGGTCTTGTTCTGCTCCTTCGCCTCGCGCTCGATCACGGGGGCGCACAGGACCAGGTCGGCGGTCACGACCGGCTCCTGGGTGTAGTCGAAGGTGAGCACGTTGGTGGCGTAGTCCTTCTTGCGGTACTCGCGGTTGAGCTGCTGGCCTTCTTCGCTGCCCACGATGCGCACCGTGATCTCGGCATCGGTGGCCAGGGCGTGGCGGATCCAGCGCGCGACCTTGTGGCGCGGCAGCACCGCGCGGTGGGCGGCCAGTTCGTCGAAGCGGCCGAACTGGAGCGAGAGGGACAGTTGGTTCAGGGGCATGTTTTATTGTTATTTTTGGCCGCTACCGCTTGATCGGAAAGCGCTGGCAGCTATCAAAAAGTGAGCATCAGTCCCGGGCGCGGGCTGCGGGCGCCCGCCGTGGGGCGTCGTACGCGTCGACGATGCGCGCGACCAGCGGGTGGCGCACCACGTCGGCGGTGGTGAAGCGCGTGACCGAGATGCCCTTGACGCGCTTGAGCACGCGCTCGGCGTCGATCAGGCCGCTCATCGATCCCTTGGGCAGGTCGATCTGGCTCACGTCGCCGGTGACCACGGCCTTGGCGCCGAAGCCGATGCGGGTGAGGAACATTTTCATCTGCTCAGGCGTGGTGTTCTGCGCCTCGTCCAGGATCACGAAGGCATTGTTCAGCGTGCGCCCGCGCATGAAAGCGAGCGGCGCAATCTCCAGCGCATTGCGCTCGAACGCCTTCATCACCTTGTCGTAGCCCATCAGCTCGTACAGCGCGTCGTACAGGGGGCGCAGGTACGGGTCCACCTTCTGGGCCAGGTCGCCCGGCAGAAAACCCAGGCGCTCGCCGGCCTCCACCGCGGGGCGGGTCAGCACGATGCGCTGCACCGCGCTGCGCTCCAGCGCATCCACGGCGCTCGCCACGGCCAGGTACGTCTTGCCCGTGCCGGCCGGGCCGATGCCGAAGGTGATGTCGTGGCTGGCGATGTTTTCGAGGTACAGGCTCTGCGTGGGGGTGCGGCCGCGCAGGTCGGCGCGGCGGGTGTTGAGCACGATGGCGCCCTCGGGCGCCTCCACCAGGGCGGTGTCGCCCGCGAGCATGAGCTGCAGGTAGTCCTCGGTGACGGGCCGGTCGGCCATCTCGTACAGCGCCTGCAGCAGCTCCATGGCCTGCGTCGCCTTGGCCTTGGGACCGTCGACCTTGAACTGCTCGTGGCGGTGCGCGATGCTCACGCCGAGCGATTCCTCGATGGTGCGCAGATGGGCGTCGGCCGGACCACACAAGTGCGTGAGCCGCATGTTGTTGTGGGGAGTGAATGTGTGTCGCAGGATCACGCGGATAATTCCAGTCAAACAACGGAAAAGCGGCAAGAACGACGGCGCTGGCTGTGTGGCCGGCGGCATCAAAGGACACCAATGATAGGCAAATTGACCGGCACCCTGCTGGAGAAGAACCCCCCGGAGGTGCTGCTGGACTGCCACGGCGTCGGCTACGAGGTGAATGTGCCCATGAGCACCTTCTACAACCTGCCCGCCGTGGGCGAGCGCGTGAGCCTGCTCACGCAGTTCATCGTCCGCGAGGACGCGCAGCTGCTCTACGGCTTTGCCACGGCGCCCGAGCGCCAGGCTTTTCGCGAGCTCATCAAGATCTCGGGCGTGGGGCCGCGCACGGCGCTGTCCATCCTGTCGGGCATGGGCGTGACCGACCTGGCCCAGGCCATCTCGCTGCAGGAGGCCGGGCGGCTGGTCAAGGTGCCGGGCATCGGCAAGAAGACGGCGGAGCGCCTGCTGCTGGAGCTCAAGGGCAAGCTGGGCGCTGACATCGGCGCAACACCGGGCGGGGCGACCAGCGACGCGCAGACAGATATCCTTCAGGCCTTGCTGGCCTTGGGCTATAACGACAAGGAAGCTGCGGCAGCGCTCAAGGCGCTGCCCGCGGAGGTGGGTGTGAGTGACGGGATCAAGCTGGCGCTGAAGGCGCTGGCGAAATAACCAGAAACATATTTTTAAAGGGTGAGGTACGTCGATGGACACGAACAAAAGCGCGCGTTTGGCGAAATTGCTGGCGGCAACTGCTGCCGCGGTGGTGATGGCGGGTTGCGGAGGAGGGGGCGGCGGCGACGCTGCGGCCACCCCGACGCCGGCACCGGTACCTGCGCCGGAACCCACACCGACACCTGCGCCAGCGCCTACACCCTCGCCTTCGCCTGCTCCTACACCGGCGCCCACGCCAGCGCCCACTCCGGCGCCGGCGCCCACGACGCCGGTCACTGACCGGGTCGAGCCCTTCGATACGGGAGAGATTGCGACCAAAAGCGCTGCGGCTGTTGTGACACGCGCCGTGCCTGCGGGACGAGACGTCGCCAGCGTCGTCCTGGGCCCGGTGGGCAGTGGTGCACTGCCCAAGGCATCGGCAGCACTGGGTGCCTCCGAGCCGCAAATCGGCGTTGCACGCGACGTGCCCGCCCTGGCAAAGGCGTCTGACCTGTCGGCAAAGCTGCGCTGGACGGACACGGCACGCGGCACGCGCGCAGCGGCGTTCAGTGTCACGTCGGAAGGCGCCAAGGGCGTTCGGCTGGGCCTGCTCGTCCGGGGCTTGCCCGACGGTGCCGTGCTGCGCTTTTACGCGCAAGCGGGTGGCGCTGCTGCGATGGAAGCCACCGGCGAGCAGATCATGGCCAGCATCGAACGCAACCTGCAGGCCGGCACACCCGACGAGGCTGCGCACACGTACTGGAGCCCGGACTTCGGCGGTGCGGAAACCACGGTCGAAATCGAGATCCCGGCCGCGGCTGCCACCACGAGCGTGAAGCTGGCCATCCCCCGCCTGTCGCACTACGTGGTGTCGCCCGACGAGGCGCAATCCCAGGGCCTGGCCAAGGTGGGCGAGTCCGGCACCTGCGAAGTGGATGCGATGTGCAAACCGGAGTTCGCAAGCCAGAGCCGGTCGGTCGTGCGCATGCTGTTCGTGCGCGACGCGAAGACCTACCTGTGCACCGGCACCCTGCTCAACGACGCGCGCTCGAGCCGCACACCGTACTTGCTCAGCGCCAACCACTGCATCTCCAGCCAGGCAGAGGCATCGTCTTTGATGACGGACTGGTTCTACCGGTCATCGGCTTGCAACTCCGGCAGCGTGTCCCCCAGCACCCAGCGCCGTGCGGGCGGTGCCACCCTGCTGCACTCGGCAGCTGCCACCGACACGGCCTTCATGCGCCTGAACGACGCGCCGCCGGCTGGAGTGGTCTATGCCGGCTCTTACTTCGGTACGCTGGACACGGGCCACACCCTGGCCGCGGTCCACCATCCGAAGGGAGATCTGCAGAAATTCAGCTCGGGCATTCTTCTGCGCTACAGCAACTGCTCCGATGAGGTGTGTTTCTCGAGCAATATCAACAGCGGCTCGTTCCTGACCATGGGATGGCAGCAAGGCGTGACCGAAGGCGGAAGCAGCGGCTCCGCACTGTTCCACACGCTGGGCGACAAGCGCTATGTGGTCGGCCAGCTGTACGGCGGTGCCTCCAGTTGCCAGGCCCCTGCGGGGCTGGACCACTATGGCCGGTTCGACGTCGCCTACCGCAACGCCATCAAGCAGTGGTTGAACCCCTGAGGCGGGTGAACGGATCCGCCGTGTACCCCAGTTCCTGCACACGGCGCCCCGCGCGCGCGGCCGAGTCATTGGCCGCGCGCGCTGTGACCTTGCGCCTTGCACAGCGCGCAGACGTCCCGCAGCAGTGTCCTGCCGTGCACCGGGTTCGTTCACACCGCCCACGACATTGAAGTCCGCATGACCATCCAAACCGACGACTTCGCCCCCGCTCCCGCCAAACGCGTCGTCTCCGCAGCCCCTGCCTCCCCGCAGGAAGAAGCCATCGAACGCGCCCTGCGCCCCAAGCTCCTGCAGGAGTACGTGGGGCAGGCCAAGGCGCGTGAGCAGCTCGAGATCTTCATCGGTGCGGCCAGGAAGCGCGGCGAGGCGCTGGACCACGTGCTGCTGTTCGGCCCCCCGGGGCTGGGCAAGACCACGCTGAGCCACATCATCGCGGCCGAGCTGGGCGTGAACCTGCGCCAGACCAGCGGGCCCGTGCTGGAAAAGCCCAAGGACCTGGCCGCGCTGCTCACCAACCTCGAGAAGAACGACGTTCTCTTCATCGACGAGATCCACCGCCTGTCGCCCGTGGTCGAGGAAATCCTCTACCCCGCGCTCGAGGACTACCAGATCGACATCATGATCGGCGAAGGGCCGGCGGCGCGCAGCATCAAGCTCGACCTGCAGCCCTTCACCCTGGTGGGCGCCACCACGCGCGCGGGCATGCTGACCAACCCGCTGCGCGACCGCTTCGGCATCGTGGCGCGGCTGGAGTTCTACACCTCCGAAGAGCTGGCGCGCATCGTCAAGCGCAGCGCCGGGCTGCTGGGCGCGCCCATGGACGAAGACGGGGGTTTCGAGATCGCCCGCCGCTCGCGCGGCACGCCGCGCATCGCCAACCGGCTGCTGCGCCGCGTGCGCGACTACGCCGAGGTCAAGGGCGACGGCCGCATCACCAAGGAGATCGCCGACCGCGCGCTGGCCATGCTCGACGTGGACCCGCAGGGCTTCGACGTGATGGACCGCAAGCTGCTCGAGGCCGTGATCCACCGCTTCGACGGTGGCCCCGTGGGGCTGGACAACATCGCCGCCAGCATCGGCGAAGAGGCCGGCACCATCGAGGACGTGATCGAGCCCTACCTCATCCAGCAGGGCTTTTTGCAGCGCACGCCGCGCGGGCGCATCGCCACGCTGGCAGCGTTTCGGCACCTGGGCGTGGCGCCGCCCAGCGCGGGGGCGCCCGGGCTGTTCGGCGCCTGAGCGGCTCCGGTTGTTGTCCCTCGTCTCCCTCGCTCACCCTCTCGCTTTCGCCCATCCTTGCCGCAGCCGTCCAGGCCGCACCACAGAGCCATGGCACCACCGCGCAAGCCAGACAAAAAGAATGACCGCCGCCGCCAGCTTCGGGCCGAAGCCCGGGCGCGCGCCGCGCGGGGCTGGGTCAGTGCCAGCGGGGCGGACATCGTTCCCGAGCAACGCTTTTTGAGGTCCTGCATGTGGGCCTTGCTGGCGGGCACCTTGGCCCTGCACGCGCTGGGCGCGCTCGTCTACGGCCAGCTCTCGGTCTTCGTGCTGGAAGGTTTTGCCGATCTGCGCGGCCGCGTGGCCGTGTGCGGCGCGATCGCCGAAGCCGCGTTGGCGGCCGGCATCGCATCGCAGCTCCTCAGCGGGCAACGGCGTGACGGCACGGCCGCTCCGTGGGCGCACCGCCTGCTGGTGGGCCGTGCCAGTGCCTACATCCTCTTCGCCGTGCTGGTGCCGGTGACCTTCGTGCTGACCATGGTGGACCGACCGCGCTTCTCCATGGACCTGCCCCCGCAGCGCTGGCCGGGGCTCGGGTCGCAATCGGAATGGCTGCTCACGCCCTTGCCCTGGGCCTGGCACTGGCTGCTGCCGGTGGCCAGCGACCTGATTCAGGGTTGGTCGGTGGCCGCGGCGGTGCTGGCGGGCTGCCTGGGCGTGTGGTGCACGGCGGGCAGCACCAAGCGCTGGCGCACCGGGTACGCGTTCTATGGCCTGGCGCTGGTGCTGACCGGGTTCTGGGCCCTGGGCGGCGCCGTGTACCACTACACCGCGGGGCGGGGCTTGATCGCGGCGCAGGAACCGGCCCTGGCCGCGCTGCTGCAGGCGCG
Source organism: Acidovorax sp. Leaf191 (assembly GCF_001424425.1). Taxonomy (GTDB): domain Bacteria; phylum Pseudomonadota; class Gammaproteobacteria; order Burkholderiales; family Burkholderiaceae_C; genus Acidovorax. The sequence continues at coordinate 126,770 of NZ_LMPT01000002.1, read as the reverse complement.
GCCCGGCTGGTACAACGCCGACACCCTGCTGTGGTTGCTGAGCGCCGGCTCGTTCACCCTCGCCGGCGTGCTGTTCATTGCGGGTGCGGCGTATGTTCCGGCTGCCGCGCTGGCCCGCACATGGGCGCACTAGCCACAGCAGCAGTCGCAGCGACCGGCAGACCGTCAGGCGCCGTCGCCGCCTTCAACACCCCCGCCACGATGCACGCCTGCGCCGCGTAGTAGGTGCCCAGCACCCACACCTGCGACCACGGCAGCGGCGACACGAAGCGGTGCGTGGCCAGCAGCGAATCGCTGAGCATGAAGAACGCCGCCCCCACCGCCACCAGCACCGCCGCCTTGTCGCGCAGCACGCTGGCCCGCCCGATGGCCTGCGCGGCCATCAGCGCGATCACCAGCACGTACGCTGCCACCGGCCCCCGCAGCGCGGCCGGCAGCCCGCCCGTCCACAAGAAGGCATACATTGCCACGCCCACACCCAGCGTGGCCGCCAGCGCCCCGCGGTGTGGAAACCACCGCTGCCCGGTCTTGAACAGCGCCACGTAGAACAAGTGGGCGATCAGGAAACTCACGAGCCCCGGGATGAAGAAGCCCTCGACCATCAAAAACACATCCCCCGCCAGCGACCCCGCCAGCGCGGCGCCCAGCAGCGCCCAGGTTTTGGAGTCAAATCGGCCTCTGCCGCTGAACTGATAAGCGCTAGTAGCTACCAAAATAATAGCAATCACCATGGTGAGCGGCTTGAACACCCAGTGCCACTGCACGAACCCCAGCGCACTGGTGGCCGTGGCCAGCGCGCCGCTCTGCAGCACCAGCGCCATCAGCAGGCCGATGCGCCCCTGCATCACCGCGCCCAGCGCCCACTGCGCCACCAGCAGCGTGGCAAACCACACCGCGTTCTCGGCCAGCGGCGCGCTGTCGGCCCGCCACAAAAACGCCGCCACGCCCGCGAGCATCAGCGTGAACTGCACCAGCGCAAACCACTGCACTGCACGCGACATCGGCGGATGGTAGGGCACCATCTGCGCCATGCTGAACGCGGGCTTCGGAAAGCGCGCCGCCACATCGGCCGGCCGCCAGCCCGGGGGCTTGATCCACACCCGCAGCTTGTCGGCCCAGCTGCGCGCATGCCAGCTGTCGTGCGCCAGGCCCGCGTACACCTGGGCGTTGGCCCACAGCGGGTCCCAGCTGTTGAGCAGGCCGCGCGTGCCGTACACGCAGCGGTCCCGGTCGTCTTCTTCTTTGAACGTGCCGAACATCCGGTCCCACACGATGAGGATGCCGCCGTAGTTCTTGTCCAGGTAGGCGTCGTTCACGGCATGGTGCGCGCGGTGGTTGCTGGGGCTGCAGAACCAGCGGTCGAACCAGCCGAGCTTGCCTACCTGCTCGGTGTGCACCCAGAACTGGTAGAGCAGGTCGATGAGCGCCACCACCGCAAACACCAGCGGCGGCACGCCCGCCAGCGCCATGGGCACATAGAACACCCAGCCCAGCAGCGCGCCCGAGCTCGTCTGGCGCAACGCGGTCGACAGGTTGTAGTCCTGGCTCTGGTGGTGCACCGCATGCGCCGCCCACAGCACCGCCGACTCGTGCCCCATGCGGTGCAGCCAGTAGTAGCAGAAGTCGTAGAACACCAACGCCAGCAGCCAGCCCGGCAGGCTGGTCCAGAACGCATCGCCGCGCCACAGGGCCACGTGCTCGAACAACGCGGTGTAGATGCCGATGCGCAAAAGCCGCGTGAACACCGCGCTGGTCTGGCTCAGCATCCCCAGGCTGATGCTGCTGACCGCGTCGGCCAGGCGGTAGGTATTGCGCTGGCGCTTGTAGCCCACCGCCAGCTCGATGGCGATCAGCAGGAAGAAGACGGGCGTGGCAAGGACGATGATCTGGCTGGGGCTCATGGCGGCGAGACGAAGAGTTCGCCGATTCTTGCCCCGATCAGGTCAGCGCGCCCCTGGCATCTACCCGGATGATCCGCTCCACCACGCCCATCGCGAGGCCACCGCGCACGCCGATCATGAAGTCGTGCAGGTTGACCGTGGGGTCGCAGTGGCCGGGGATGAGCCACAGCATGCGGCCGAGGGCCGGCAGGCGGGACTTGGGGCTGTCGGGGTGCAGGATGCCGTGCTCGTCGCCGCCGTTGGCGTAGCGCAGGCCGCGGTCGGGCGGCAGCAGGGCCACGGTGGGCAGGCCGGAGTCGATGGCGTGGCTCTTGTGGCCCGCGTCGCACACGGCGTGCACGTTCTCGCGCACCGACACCACCTGGGTCTTGATGAACAGCGCGTGCTCGAAGGCGGGCTGCGCCGGCTCGCGCTCGTTGCGGGCGTAGTCGGCGTCCATGAACAGGAAGGAGCCCGCCTGCAGCTCGCCGTACACGCCGCTGGCCGCCTCGTGCACCAGCGTGCCGGTGCCCGATCCGGTGATGAGCGGCACGGGCACGCCGGCGGCTTCGATCAGGTCGCGGGTGTGGCTGGCGGCGCGCACCACGGCAGCCATGGCCTCACGCCGCTCGGTGGCGCCGGCCAAGTGCTGGGCACGGCCGTGATAGGCCTGCAGGCCTGCAAAGCGCAGGCCCCGGCTGCGTGCCACGGCCAGCGCCAGGGGCACGGCGGCCTCGCCGGGCGGTACGCCGCAGCGGCCCTGGCCCACGTCGATCTCGACGAACACATCGATCAGCGTGCTGTCGCCCGCCGCCCAGTGGCCCTCGCGCGGCAGGGGCATGCCGATCTGGGCGATGGTCTCGGCCAGCCGCTCGATGCCTTCAAGGTGGTCCACCGCAATCGCCAGCCGGCCGCCGCGCGCCGCCAGCAGGGCGGCCAGGCGCGCCACGCGCTGCAGCTTGGGCATGGCCACCACCTGGTTGCTGATGTAGATGTCGTTCACGCCGCCAGCGGCCAGCGCCTCGGCCTCGGCCACCTTCTGCACGCACACGCCCTGCGCGCCGGCCCGCTGCATCAGCAGGGCCAGCTCGGCGCTCTTGTGCATCTTGGCGTGCGGGCGCCAGCGCACCTGGTGCTTGCGCGCGAAGTCGGCCATGCGCTGGATGTTGCGGTCCATGGCGTCCAGGTCGACCACCAGCGAGGGCGTATCGATCAGGTCCACCCGTTGGCCGATGGACGCCTTCAGTGCCTCAGGAATGGGTTTCATCGCGCACCGCGTTGTCGTCCAGGTGTTGCGTGTCGGCCCAGCCTACCAGGGTGAGGCCGTCCGGGGTCCACAGCAGGCGGTTGATGGCGGCGTTGGACAGCTGCCAGGTGCGCGGCGCCTGGGTCTCCTGGCGGGTGGCCAGGCGGTACAGCACGTCGAGCACGCCGCCGTGCGCCACCAGCAATATCTGCTCGCCCGCGTGCGGTGCGGCCAGCGCCATCACGGTGCGCTCGATGCGCTCGCGCAAGGTCACCAGCGACTCGCCGCCCTCGGGCGTGTAGTGCGGGTCGCGCTTGCGCCAGCGGCGCGCGTCGTCGGGCAGCTCGGCCTCGATCTCGGCGAAGGTGCGGCCCTGGAAGTGGCCGAAGCTGCGCTCGCGCAGGCCCGGCACGGTGGTCAGCGGCGCGCCGGTGGTGCGCTGCACCGCCTGCGCCGTGGCGTGGGCGCGCTGCAGGTCGCTGGTGTAGATGGCGGCAAAGCTCTCGCCGGCCAGCGCCTGGCCCAGCTGCTCGGCCTGCCACAGGCCGGTGTCGTTGAGCGGGATGTCCAGGTGGCCCTGGATGCGGGTGTCCACGTTCCAGGCGGTTTCTCCGTGGCGGACGGCAACGATGCGGGTGGCGTGCATGCGGGCGGTGGTGTAGGGCGTGTGGGGTTGAAAGGGGCAGCGCCGGTGCGTGCGGTGCCGCGCGGTCAGCGCACGGTGCCGGGCACGGCGGCGGGCATGGGCGCCAGGGACTGGCGCACCAGCCGCGGGCCTTGGGGCGGCTGCGGAAAGCCGCTGAGCGCGGCGTCGAACAGCACGCCGCAGACGGCAGGGTCGCTCACCCACACGTCCTCGTGCACGGCGGAGGTCTCGTACACCACGGCCTGCGTGGCGGCGTCGCGCAGCACGATGCTCACGGCGCGGCGGTGCAGCGGCGTGGGCTCGTAGAAGCCCCAGCCGCCGTACAGACCCATGCCGCGCCCGTGCCAGCCACCAAAGCCCCAGCCCCAAGGGGAGGGGCCGTATCCGTAGGGCCCATAGGGGCGGAACGGGTCCGCGCGCGGAACGAGGTCGGCCTGCACGCCGACCTGGGCCAGCAGCTTGGGCGCGGCGTCGTCGCGGCGCAGGCCGGCGCGGCCGAGCGCCTGCTCGGCCAGGGCCATGACCGGGTCGAACGAGGGCATCTGCTGCGACGGCAGGCGCTCGATGCGGTAGGTGGCGGGCGTGGGAATGGCCTGCAGGGTCGAAAAGCTCTGCACCTGGCCTTCGACCAAGCGCGGGCCGGTGCTGCAACCGGCAAGGACGGCCGCTGCTGTGGCGCACAGCAGGGCGACGGAGAGGGGGCGGCGCATCATGGTGAGAGTCTCCTTGGGCGGGGTAACAGGATCCCGGTGAGAGTGCGCCCGGCCCCGGAGGTTCACGACAGTGTTACCACTTGCACGCCGCCCATGCCCGGCAGCGATGGCGCCGAGAACTCTTCCTTGTCGAAAGCCTTGTCGCCGTCTTCGCTGGCTACGCCCGTGGCCCGGGCGTTCTTGAAGTCGAACAAACCGCCGTCGAGCAGGTGCGAGGGCACCACGTTCTGCAGCGCGTTGAACATGTTCTCCACGCGGCCGGGGAATTTCCTGTCCCATTCGCGCAGCATCTCGCCCACCTGCTTGCGCTGCAGGTTCTCCTGGCTGCCGCACAGGTTGCACGGGATGATGGGGAAGTCGCGGTGCGCGGACCAGCGCGCGGTGTCCTTCTCGGCCACGTAGGCCAGCGGGCGGATCACCACGTGCCTGCCGTCGTCGCTGACCAGCTTGGGCGGCATGCTCTTCATCTTGCCGCCGAAGAACATGTTGAGCAGCAGCGTCTGCAGGATGTCGTCGCGGTGGTGGCCCAGCGCGATCTTGGTGCAGCCCAGCTCGTCGGCCACGCGGTACAGGATGCCCCGGCGCAGGCGGCTGCACAGGCTGCAGGTGGTCTTGCCCTCGGGCACCAGCTTCTTGACGATGCTGTAGGTGTCCTCGTTCTCGATGTGGAACGGCACGCCGGTGGTCTTGAGGTATTCGGGCAGCACGTGCTCGGGAAAGCCGGGCTGCTTCTGGTCCAGGTTGACGGCCACCAGGTCGAAATGGATGGGCGCGCGGGCCTTGAGCTTGAGCAGGATGTCCAGCAGGGTGTAGCTGTCCTTGCCGCCGGACATGCACACCATGACCTTGTCGCCTTCTTCGATCATGTTGAAGTCGACGATGGCCTTGCCCACCTCGCGGCACAGGCGCTTTTCGAGCTTGTGGGTCTCGCGCTCGATCTTCAGGCGCGCCGGGCCCGCTGCGGCCAGGGCATCGGCGCCCGTCGCTGCCGCTTCGGGGGGCTCGGCGGTCCAGCCGGCCTGGGGGGTGTCGTTCATCACTGCGCTCATGGGAAGGGGCTCTGGGGTCGGGTAAAGCGGTGCCGCGGGGCGCAAGGGTGGTGCGCACGGGCGGTGCCAAAAGGCGTCAACAAGCCCTCAATTGTCGGTGAAACCGCCGTGCCGTGGGGTAGGGCGGGCTCTCCAGGGGGGCGTTCTGCGCCCAGGGGGGCTATTTTTGCGCCTTGGGCGGCTTGTGGTCAGAGGGGCTGCTGCTGCTCTGCGGCTCACCAGCGCTGGCACGCGCGGTCAGCCACAGGCGCAGCTCGCGCTTGCCCTTGGCATTGGCGCTGCGCCAGGCGTCGCGCGCCAGCGCCACAAAGCGTTCCTCGGCCGGGTCGGGGTGCTCGGTGGCGTGCTGGGCATCCAGCCAGCCGATGTCCACGCGCGCATGCCGCTCGATCTGCCGCGCCAGCGTGTCGCCGATGGGGCGGGCGCTCTTGATCTGGCTCCACATGCTGGGCGATATCTCCAGCGACGCGGCGAACGCCTGGTCCAGCCCCTTGGCGGGCTTGCCGGCGGCGATCTGTTGTTCGAGAAAAAGGCGGTGCAGGGCCAGCACATTGGTGCGGCGGGTCACGGTGGTGGGCGGCGGGGTCACAAAGAAAAAACAACAGACGCAAAAAAAGCGGGTGCGGGGCGTTGACCGGAGTGTAAAGACTATTTACAGTCCACGGTCATCAGGACTCCATGTCCTCGTCCCCTTTCCACACGAACACGCCGACCACCTCCGAGAGACCGCCATGAACGCCCGCCACAACGCCATCCACCGCCGCACCCCCCAGTGCGCCGTGGCCGTGCGTGGGGCGTTCGATGCGCACGCTTCGTCCATTGGCATGGTGTCCAAACGACTGCCATCGCACCAAGGCGCCGCGGCGTATTTGCAGGGCCATAGCCACATGGACAGCCAGATGGACAGCTGCATGGACGGCAGCTCCCGCACCAGCCAGCCGCAGTGGCTGGGCAATGGTTTTGAAGATATCGCTCCGTCACCGGGCGGAGGTTGCAACGCAGGGCAGTAGTCCCAGAGCGTTCTCCCTCCCGATCTCTTGATCGACAAGAGGCCCGGCAACCAGATGGTTCCGGGCCTTTTTTCTTTTCGCCGGCTGTTTTTCACCACCACCTTTTCGTTTCGTTTGCAGCGCCAGCGCTGCGCCCGCAGGCATCGACCCGCCGGGGACTCCGTTCATTAAAAGTTTGCCGCAGGCGCCGCGTTCCAAGGGAGCGATGGCTGACCTGCATCGAAAGCAGAAGGGTTTGCGCGCTCACCGCGTCGCATCCTTCTCCATTTCGGGTGTGCCTTTGCTCACACCGCCGGACCCGGCCGCATGCGCGGCCCGGCGGGATGTGCTGGGGTTGATCGCCCAGTGCAGCGACGTGCATGCGCAGCCCCCGGCGGGCTGCGGTCGCGTGAAGGCACAGCCGAAATGGATATGCATTGGGCGAGAAACGCCCATTCAAATTCCTTTGCGCGTGTAGCTCAACTGGCAGAGCACTGGTCTCCGGGAACCTGCTGACGCCTTATTCGGGCCTCGAATAAGGCGTCAGCAGGTTCTTAGCGGTTGAAGGTTGGACTCCTTCCGCGCGCGCCAACCTTCTTCCCGGCATGGCCCGCATTGAGCAAGCCATGCCGGGCATGCCGCAGCAGCCCTGTCGGATGGGGCGCCTGGTTGGTTCAACCGGGGATTGCAGGTTCGACTCCTGTCTGTGGCGACCCTTCTTTTTCCTTTTTGCTGACCGGTCGCCAAGTGGTAAGGCAGCGGATTTTGATTCCGCCATTCGGAGGTTCGATCCCTCCCCGGTCTGCCCTTCCTTTTCATCAACCCACCCACCCCGTTTCCAACCATCCATTCACCTCCAGGAGATCCCCCATGGCCATCCAGCATTCCTTCCCCTTGGGCGCCCAGCGGCGCCGTGTCGGCCTTGCAGGCTGGCTGGCCCGCCTGGCATCCGTGCGCGCGCGCCTGCAACGCACGGCCCCAGGCCGCGCAGCCGCAGCGCGCCGGCTCGACCAGCTCGACCAGCTCGACCTCGACCAGCGCGTGCGCGAGGTCGGCGAGTGGTAGCGGCACGCCCCTGCGCGCGTCCGCGGTCCCTGCGCGCCTTGGGCATGCATCCACACCGGCCCCCACCGATTGACGGTGGGCGGCCCCTGACGCTTTTGTTTGTGCTTTTGTTTGTCGCTTTGTCTTCGTTGTCGCAGTCGTCGATGACCATGTATTAACCGGGGCGTGCGCTGGGCTGGGCGGCTGCGCCCTTCATCCCCAGAAAGGAGAGCCCCATGCCCCGCACCACCATCACCCCCACCGAACCCTCGTCCCGAAAACCCCGCACCCCCGCGCCCCGCGTGCTGCAGCTGGACCTGCACGGCACGCCCCAGTCCTGGATGCCGCTGGAGCAAGCCGCCGTGCACTACGCCAGCGGCGCCGTGGCGTGGGACGCGGGCCTGGCGCCCCTGGCCACATTGCGTGGCGGGCACAACGCGGCGACGGGCCGGCAGTCGGTGCTGGAGGTCGCGCCCATCATCGCGCTGCGCGGTGTGGCCCGGATCAACCTCTTTGACGTGGTGCCCGGCCTCACCAAGCGCCGGCTGCTGCGCCGCGACCGCCACACCTGCGCCTACTGCGGCGGTGTGTTCAGCGAGGACGTGCTGCAGTGCGAGCACATCGTGCCGCAGTCGCGCGGCGGCGCCACGTCGTGGACCAATCTGGTGGCCGCCTGCGCCGCGTGCAACGGCTACAAGGCCGCCCGCCTGCCCGAAGAGGCGGGCATGCGCCTGTTGTTCCTGCCGTACGTCCCCAGCCGGTACGAGTCGTTCTTGCTGGACGGCCGCAACGTGCGGGCCGACGTGCACGAGTGGCTGGCCAAACGGCTGCCCAAGGGCTCCCGGCTTCATTGAGAAGTCACGGGCCCCGGCAAGGCCGCTACGATGGCGCGCTGTACCACCGATCGGAGCGTTGCCGTGAAGAACCTTGTTGTGGGTGTCTGTCTCCTGGCCCTGCATGCCGCGCCTGCGCTGGCGGCCGATGCATCGCCTGCCTGCGCCGCCAAGCAGGCGCGCATCGAAGCGCAACTGGCCGAGGCCACCGCACAGGGCCGCACCCGCGAGGTCGCGGGGCTGCGGCAGGCGCGCCGGTCCAACAAGGCGCACTGCACCGACGCCTGGCTGGCCAAGGAGCGCGACGCGGAGATCCGCAAGGCCACGAAGAAGGTGGCCGAGCGTGAGAAAAGCCTGGCCGAGGCGCAGAAGAAGGGCGATGCCAAAAAGATCGCCGCGCGCCAGGCCAAGCTGGACGAAGCCCGCAGCGCGCTGGCCGAGGCGCAAAAGCCGTTGTAGCGCACACCCCTGGAGGGCCGTGGTCGATGACTGCGGCCCTTCCCTTTTGGGCGCGCGCGGCTTCGCTTCGTGCCGGCTACTTCTGCCGGTTGCTCGGGGTGGTCACCACTGCCCGGTCTCGATGCGGATCGCCACTTCGCAGTCGTCGAAGATCTCCAGCTTGGCGATCTTCACGCGCACGCCCAGCACGCCGGGCAGTTGCATCAGCCGGTTGGCCAGCTTGCCGATCAGGCTCTCGAGCAGGTTCACGTGCTCGGCGCGACACTCGTCGATGATGATCTGGCGCACCTTGCGGTAGTCCAGCACGTGCAGGATGTCGTCGTCGCGCGGGGTGAGGGGCTGCACGCCCAGGCTCAGCTCAGCATCGACCTGGATGGGCTGGGGGTCGGTCTTCTCGTGCGAGAGGATGCCCAGGTTGGCGTCAAAGCGCAGGCCGGTCAGGGTGAGGATCTGGGTGCCGACGGCGGTGTGGTCCATGGGAGATAGCTTCTTTCTGCGTGGGCCGGCGCCCGCTCACATCATTGAAAAATCGCGCTCGAACTTCATCAAATGCTGGCCGCCGTCCACCAGCAGCGTGGTGCCGGTGATGGAGCGGTTCTCCAGCGCAAACTTCACGGTGCTCGCCACGTCCTCGGCCGTGGACGAGCGGCCCAGCGGGCTCAGCGCGTGCAGCTGCTGGAATTTTTGCTCTTCCAGCATGTGGCTGGTGAGCGTGAGGCCCGGCGCCACACCCACCACGCGCACGCGCGGCGCCAGGGCCAGGGCCAGCATGGTGCCGGCGGCTTCCAGGGCCGCCTTGGACAGGGTGTAGCTCACGAAGTCGGGGTTCTGGTTCCAGAGCTTCTGGTCCAGCAGGTTGACCACGGCGCCCTGGGCATCGGCCTCGCCGGCAGCAGCGCGGTCGGCCAGGTGCGCGTGCAGCGCCTGGGCCAGCAGCACGGGCGCGGCGGTGTTGCTGCGCAGGTGCTTTTCCAGCGCGGCAAAGCCGAAGGTCTGTGCGTTGTCGTGCTCGAACAGCGAGGCGCTGTTGACCACCGCGTCCACGCTGCCAAAGTGCGCCACCACGCGCGGCAGCAGGCCGCGCACGGCGGCCTCGTCGTCGAAATCGGCATCAAAATGGGCGCTACCGCCTGCCAGGCGAGCGCAAGCAGCTACTGTTTCGATAGCATCCTGCTTGGACGTGCGGTAGTGCACGGCCACCTGCCAGCCGCCCTCGGCCAGCGCCAGCGCAATGGCGCGCCCCAGGCGCTTGGCGGCGCCGGTCACAAGCACGGTGCGGGAACGGGTGGGGTGGGGCATGGTGGCGGGGTGGGGGACAATGCGGGCCGTGACCCAACAACCCGACAGTTTAACGACCGCCCTGGCGGCCCACATCCGCCAGACCATTGCCGCCGAGGGCGGCTGGATCGGCTTTGACCGCTTCATGGCGCTGGCGCTGTATACGCCGGGCCTGGGCTACTACGCCAACGACAGTGCCAAGTTCGGCGCCATGCCCGAGTCCGGCAGCGACTTCGTGACCGCGCCCGAGCTCACGCCCCTGTTCGGCCAGACGCTGGCGCGGCAGGTGGCGCAGGCGCTGGCCGCCACGGGCACCTCCGAGGTGTGGGAGTTCGGCGCCGGCTCCGGCGCACTGGCCCTGCAGCTGCTGGACGCACTGGGCGACCAGGTGCAGCGCTACACCATCGTCGATTTGTCGGGCAGCCTGCGCGCGCGCCAGCAGGTGCGGCTGGCAGCGCATGCCCACAAGCTGCGCTGGGTGGACGCGCTGCCCGAGCGCATCGAAGGCGTGGTCGTGGGCAACGAGGTGCTGGACGCCATGCCCGTGCAGCTGCTGTCCCGCCACGGCGGCCAGGCGCAAGGCGTGTGGCACGAGCGCGGCGTGGTGGCGCAGGACGACGGCAGCTTTGCCTGGGCCGACCGCCCCACCGCGCTGCGCCCGCCCGTCGACATCGAAGGCCCGCAGGACTACCTGACCGAGATCCACGCCCAGGGCGAAGGCTTCATCCGCATGCTGGCCGACCGGCTCACCCGCGGCGCGGCCTTTCTGCTGGACTACGGCTTTGGCGAGAGCGAGTACTACCACCCCCAGCGCCACATGGGCACGGTGATGTGCCACCAGGGCCACCTGGCCGACGGCGACCCGCTGGTGGCGGTGGGGCGCAAGGACATCACCGCCCACGTCAACTTCACCGCCATGGCCCTGGCCGCGCAGGAGACGGGGCTGGAGGTGCTGGGCTACACGACGCAGGCGCATTTCCTCATCAACTGTGGATTGCTATCAAAAATGGAGCGGCTACCGCAGGCGGAGCGGGCGACAGCGGCCAAATTGATCATGGAGCATGAGATGGGCGAGCTGTTCAAGGTGCTGGCCTTGGGCGCGGGGCCGGCGTGGGAGCCGATGGGGTTTGTGCGGGGGGATCGGTCGCACCGGTTGTGAGGGGGTGGGGTGGAGTGGGGGGGCGCTGGGTCGAGGCCCTGCTGCTCATTGCCCCCTCTCCCCAACCCTCTCCCGCAAGGGGAGAGGGGGTTTTGGGTGCGCTGGGCACATTGGCTGGAGAGGAGCGTCGCGCCTGTGGGTGTGATGTGAAAGACAGTTGTCGGCGATGTGGCCAGCGCGCAGGCCGCTTTTGCGAATGGCTGAATGGGACGCGCGCCATGTGCCACACCGAGCACCGGCCTTACTCCCTCTCCCCTCGCGGGAGAGGGTGGGGGAGAGGGGGCTCGTCTTGAGGCCTCTGCGGCCCGCCCGCCGGCAGCGTCACGCCCTCACTGCGGTCCTTCAGGGGCACGCCCGTCAGCCCCAGCCTCCGCGCCTCTGCACACAGCCACCACAGGCGCGCAGCGGCGGCGGCAGGCGGCAACCCCTGCGGACGCACGTTGGAAATGCAGTTGCGCTCCGCATCGCTGCACCCGACCCGGGGGTGCCAGGACAGATAAATGCCCAGACTGTCCGGCGAACTCAGCCCCGGGCGCTCGCCGATCAGCACCGCCACCAGGCGGGCCCCCAGCAGTGCGCCCACCTCGTCGCCCAGCGCCACGCGCGCCTGCGTGGCGATCACCACGGGGCCGATGCGCCAGCCCTGGGGCGCGGTGCTGACGATGCACTGCACCAGCGGCTCGGCATGGCGTTCGACCGCCAGGGCCGACAGGCCGTCGGCCACCACCAGCAGCAGGTCGCAGTCCGCCTGGCCACCCTGGCCCAATGCCCGCAGACGCTGTGCATCCCCGTCGCACAGGCGCCGGCCCAGGTCAGGGCGCAGCAGGTACGTGGCCCGGTCGGGTGCGGCGCTGGCCACCTGCAGCGTGGTGCAGCCCAGGCCTGCCAGCCGCTGTGCCAGCGCATCGGCATCGAGCGGCAAATGCACCGCATCGCGCGCCTGCGCATGGGCCAGGCCGAAGTCGAGCAGTTCGCGGGTGGGGATGGCCGTGCCCGCGCGGCCCAGGGCCAGGCGGGCGGCGGTGTGGGCGCGCAGGTCGGCCCAGGGGTCGGGCGGCGGGCCGAAGGGGGGTGGGGTGCCGGTGGGGTCTGTCATGCCCGCATCCCGATCTGCCGCAGCTGTGCGATGGCCGCCTGCTGCTGTGTGGCGGGCAGCAGCCGGCCCGCGCCGTCGGCCAGGTGCATGCGCGCAAGCCAGGCCTCGAACTCGGGCGCGCGCCGCAGGCCCAGCACCTCGCGCAGGTACAGCGCGTCGTGGAACGAGGTGCTCTGGTAGTTGAGCATGATGTCGTCCGCCCCCGGCACGCCCATGATGAAGGTCAGGCCCGCGGTGCCCAGCAGCGTCATCAGCGTGTCCATGTCGTCCGAGTCGGCCTCGGCATGGTTGGTGTAGCAGACATCGCAGCCCAGCGGCACGCCCAGCAGCTTGCCGCAGAAATGGTCTTCCAGCCCCGCGCGGATGATCTGCTTGCCGTCGTACAGGTACTCCGGCCCGATGAAGCCGACCACCGTGTTGGTGAGCAGCGGCGAGAACGCGCGCGCCACGCCGTAGGCCCGCGCCTCGCAGGTCTGCTGGTCCACGCCGTGGTGCGCGTCGGCCGACAGGGCGCTGCCCTGGCCGGTCTCAAAGTACATCACGTTGTCGCCCCGGCCATCGCCAAAGTCCGCGCCGCGCTGCAGGGACCGCGCCGCGTCGTGCGCCTCGCTCAGCAGGGCCAGGCTGATGCCGAAGCCCGCGTTGGCCTTCTCGGTGCCCGCGATGGACTGGAACACCAGGTCCACCGGCGCGCCGCGCTCGATCATCTGCACGGTGTTGGTCACGTGGGTCAGCACACACGACTGCGTGGGGATCTGCAGCGTGGCGATCACATCGTCCAGCCGGTGCACCAGGCCGGTGAGGGCCGCGATGCTGTCGGTCGCCGGGTTGATGCCGATCACCGCGTCGCCCGCGCCGTACAGCAGCCCGTCGATCATCGACGCCGCGATGCCGCGCAGGTCGTCGGTGGGGTGGTTGGGCTGCAGCCGCACCGACAGCCGGCCCGGCAGGCCGATGGTGTTGCGAAAGCGCGTGACCACGCGGCATTTGCGGGCCACCGCGATCAGGTCCTGGTTGCGCATGAGCTTGCTCACGGCAGCGGCCATCTCGGGCGTGACCCCGGGGGCCACGGCCGCCAGCACGGCGCTGTCGGTGGCGTGGTCGAGCAGCCAGTTGCGAAAGTCGCCCACGGTGAGGTGGGCGACGCGCGCGAACGCGGCGGTGTCGTGGGTGTCGATGATGAGCCGCGTGACCTCGTCGGACTCGTAGGGCACCAGGGCCTCGGTCAGGAACCGCGCCAGCGGCACGTCGGCCAGGCACATGCGCGCGGCCATGCGCTCCACCGCCGTGGCCGCCGCAATGCCCGCCAGCACGTCGCCCGAGCGCAGCGGCGACGCCTTGGCCAGCACGTCGCGCAGGCCGTCGAACTGCCAGCGCTGCCCGCCGGCGGTGTGGTGGTAGCTCCAATCCATGCGTGCCCTCGGTCGGTTGCGAACATGCCGGCGTGGTGCAAGGCCCGTGCCTGACTGCGTGACTGCCCGTCTGCGTGCGCGGTGGTGCCTCCAGCGCCTACACTCGGCGCACCATGATCCGCTGGCTCCTCGTCATCTTCCTGGCCCTGATGCTGCTCAGCTGGCTCTCGCCCCTGCTGCGGCGCATGGGCTTTGGCCGCCTGCCCGGCGACCTGCGCTTTCGGTGGCTGGGGCGCGACTGGGACGTGCCGCTCGCGTCCACACTGCTGCTGAGCTTCGTGGTGAGCCTGCTCACCAAACTGCTGTAGCGCGCCGCGTGGTAGTCGCCATGTGGTCATGAGGTCATGCCCACATCCGTCCACTATACAAACCGTTCACGCTGAGCCTGTCGAAGCGCCGCGCAGGGCTTGAACAAGCGCAGCCCGAACGGTATTCAATGCGTGCAGTGCAAATCCTAATCAGTCGCCCGCTGCTTCCAATGCTGCGAGGAACGACTTGCGCCACCAGTGCACATCGTGCTCGCGGATGCGCGCCATGAGCTTCTGGTGGCGGGCCTGCCGCTCGGCCCGCGGCATCTGCAGCGCCTGCTGGATGCTGTCCGCCGTGCCCTGCGTGTCGTAGGGGTTCACCAGCAGCGCTTCCTTCAGTTGCTCGGCCGCGCCCGCAAAACGCGAGAGCACCAGCACGCCGGGGTCCTCGGGGTTCTGGGCCACCACGTATTCCTTGGCCACCAGGTTCATGCCGTCGCGCAGCGGCGTGACCAGGCCCACCGCCGCGGCGCGGCACAGCCCCGGCACGCGCTTGCGCGCCACCATGCGGTGGATGTAGCGCACGGGCATCCAGTCGAGCTCGCCGTAGTCGCCATTGACGGAGCCGCACAGGCCTTCGAGCTCCTGGCGCAGGTCGGCATAGGCGTGCACGTCGTCGCGCGATGGCGAGGCGATCATGATCATCGTGGCGCTGTCGCGGTTCTCGGGGTAGCGGTCCAGCAGCTCGCGGAAAGCGCGCACGCGGTGCGGGATGCCCTTGGAGTAGTCCAGCCGGTCGATGCCCAGCAGCAGCCGCCTGCGCGAGTATTCGTCGCGCATGTTCTCGTAGGTTTCCACGGCATCTGGGGCCTGGCCCAGGCGGATGAACTCGTCCACGTCGATGCCGATGGGGAACGCCTTGACCTGCACCGTGGCGCCGAACGCGCGCAGCTGCTGCACGCCCACTTCTTCGGCGCTGGCCTCGTTGCGCACGTAGCGGGTGAAATGCGAGACATCGGCCTCGCTCTGCAGGCCCACCAGGTCGTAGGCGAACAGCGACCGCATCAGCCACTCGTGCTGCGGAATGGCCGCCATGATGAGCGGCGGCGGCATGGGGATGTGCAGGAAGAAGCCGATGCGCTGCTTGCAGCCCATGGCGCGCAGCTCGGCGGCCAGGGGGATCAGGTGGTAGTCGTGTATCCAGATGATGTCGTCGTCGCGCAGTAGCGGCAGCAGCTTGCGCGCGAACATCTGGTTGACCCGGCGGTAGCCCGCGATGTAGCGGGTGTTGAAGTCCGCCAGGTCCAGCCGGTAGTGGAAGACGGGCCACAGCACGCTGTTGCTGTAGCCGTGGTAGTAGCTGTCGTGGTCTTCGCGGCACAGGTCCACGGTGGCCAGGGTCACTGCGCCGGCCTGGCGCGTCTGCAGGTCGCTCTCGCCGGGTGTGCCGTCTTCCAGCACGTTGCCGCTCCAGCCGAACCAGAGGCCTCCGGTTTTGTTCAGGGCGTCGCCGAGGGCGACGGCCAGGCCGCCAGCGGCAGGTTTACGGGGGTCCGCAATGCGGTTCGATACAACAACGAGTCGGCTCATGCCGCATCATCGCCGCGGATGGGGCAGTCAAACTGTCGGACGCCGCCTCAAATCACGCTGTCCCACGGAGCCGACAGGCGCACCGCGGCGTTGATCACGCCCACCATCGAGTAGGTCTGCGGGAAGTTGCCCCACATCTCCTGCGTCTCGGCATGGGTGTCTTCGGACAGCAGGCCCAGCGGGTTGCGCGCTGCCAGCATGGTCTCGAAGATGGCCCGCGCCTCGGCCTTGCGGCCGATGCGCGCGAGCGCGTCGATGCGCCAGAAGGTGCAGATGTTGAACGCCGTCTCGGGCTTGCCGAAGTCGTCGGCGGCTTCATAACGGCGCATGTACGGGCCGTCGCACAGGCTCTTTTCCATGGCCTCCACCGTGCTCACGAAGCGCGGGTCCATGGGGTCGATCATGCCCACCTCGGCCATCAGCAGAACGCTGGCGTCGAGCTCGTTGCCGCCGAAGCTTTCGGCAAAGGCCTGGCGGCTTTCGCTCCACGACTTGTCGATGATCTCGTCGCGCATGCGGTCGGCATGGTCGCGCCAGTACGCGGCGCGGTCGGGCAGTTGCAGGGTCAGCGCAATCTTGGCCAGGCGGTCGCAGGCGGCCCAGCTCATCAGCGCGGATGATGTGTGGACCCGCGCGCGGGTGCGCAGCTCCCACATGCCCGCATCGGGCTGGCCGTACACGCGCACCGCGTTGGCGCCCACCTGCTCCAGGCGGGTGAACTCGGCCTGGCCTGCGCGGTGCAGCAGCCGGTGGTCGTGGAACGACTGCGCGGCGCCCAGCACGATGTTGCCGTACACGTCGTGCTGAAAATGCTCGGCCGCCTGGTTGCCCACGCGCACCGGGCCCATGCCGCGGTAGCCGGCCAGCTGCGGCATCACGGACTCGGGCAGGTCTTTTTCCAGGCCGATGCCATACAGCGGCTGGATGTGGCCGTCGCCGCCTTCGATGACCACGTTGCTGAGCCAGCGCAGGTAGTCCTCCATGGTGCCGACTTCGGAGATGCTGTTGAGCGCGCGCACCACGAAGAACGCGTCGCGCAGCCAGCAGTAGCGGTAGTCCCAGTTGCGGCCGCTGTGCGCGGACTCGGGGATGCTGGTGGTCATGGCCGCCACGATGGCGCCGGTATCTTCGTACAGCGACAGCTTGAGCGTGATGGCCGCGCGGATCACCGCGTCCTGCCACTCCAGCGGCAAGGCCAGTGCACGGCTCCAGTTGCGCCAGTAGCTGGTGGTTTCCTGCTCGAAGTAGCGCGCCGTGTCGGCAATGCCTTCGTGCAGAGGCTCGTCCGCGCCGAGCAAGAAGTTGTGCTCGCGCGTGAGCACGAACGACTGCCCCGACAGCACGTGCGATACCGGCGCATCGGTGGACAGGCGCAGCGTCATGTCCTCGCCGACGTAGCGGATGTGGTTGCTGCCGCGCGTGATGTGCGGCGTGCTGCGGCCCCAGTCGTAGCGCACCTTGAGCGCCACGCGGATGCGCGGCGCGCCTTCGATGGGCCGCACGCGACGCACCAGCGTCATGGGCCGGAAGAACCGCGAGCGGCTGTTGAAGCGCGGCGCGAAGTCGGTGATCTCCACACCATGCCCGGCCTTGTCGAACAGCTGCGTGCGCAGGATGGCGGTGTTGGGCTCGTACCACTGGTGGGCCGATGCCAGGTCCTCGATCTCGATCGCGAAATGGCTGCCCTCGTCGCCGGGCTGCAGCAGCGCGTTGAACACCGGGTCGCCATCGAAGCGCGGCAGGCAGCACCAGACCATGCGGGCGTGGTTGTCGATCAGTGCGCTGATGGCGCAGTTGCCGATCATGCCGAGGTTGAGCGAGCCCTGTTGGGGTTCGTTGGCTGCAGTGTTCATTGTTCCCGTTCCCAGTTGGTCCTTGCACTCGACAGCCAGCCGCGCAGTGCGGCAGGCGTCATGCAGCGGTGTTGTGCCATGGTCGGGCCTTCGCCCACCTTGATGCCCCATCCGCCCAGGGCCTGCACCGCGGCAAAGCCCGATTCGTCGGTGACGTCGTCGCCCACGAACACGGGGATGCGGCCCGCAAACGGCGGTTGGGTCATGAAATCGATGATGGCCTGGCCCTTGTGCGCCCCGCGGGGCTTGACCTCGAAGACGAACTTGCCGCGCATCAGCTCCACGCCTTCCACGCCTTGCAAGGCGCGTTCCAGGGTGTCCAGGCAGCGTGCCTCCATGTGGGGCGCCAGGCGGTAGTGCAGGGCGACGCTGGCGCGCTTGGGCTCCACCAGCAGGCCGGGGTGGCGCGATGCGAGGTCGTAGGCGGCCTGCAGCACGGGGGCCAGATCGGGCGGCTGCACGGCCGGCAGGGACGCGCCGTGCAGGCGGTATTGCGCGCCGTGTTCGCTGGCCAGCGGCAGGTGCAGGGGCGCCAGGAAGACGTCGATGTCGGCCTCGGGCCGCCCGGTCACGATGGCCAGCGCACCGCCCAGGTGGCCGTGCAGTGCAGAAAGGGTGGGCACCAGCCCGGACGCGATGCGCACCGCTTCGGGGCGCGACGCCAGCTCGGTGAGCGTGCCGTCGAAATCGAGAAAAAGGGCGTGGGCAGTTGTCAGTATCGGAAGCAGCTGCATGGGCCCAGACCTTAGCAGATGCCACCGGGCCGACCGGCCCGCCGGGGTGTTCTACACCCTGTAATCCCGCGTAAATTTTTGCAAGCAGGTATTTGGCCGACAGTGCTGCGGCGGGTGCGCCGACTTGAAAAATCCGGCGCGGTCGCCACCTGCGCACATTCAGACTGCCAACAACGCGCCCCCATGTCCGAAGCCCTGCACATCGTCTGCCCCCACTGCCACACCACCAACCGCGTGCAAACCGCGCAGCTGGCCAGCGCGCCCGACTGCGGCCAGTGCCACCAGCCGCTCTTCGCAGGGGCACCGCTCGAACTCGACGCCGCGTCGTTCGAGCGCCATGTGGCGCGCAGCCACATCCCCGTGGTGGTGGACTTCTGGGCGCCGTGGTGCGGCCCGTGCCGCCAGATGGCGCCCGCCTTTGCCCAGGCCGCGCGCGAGCTGGAGCCGCAGGTACGCCTGGCCAAGCTCAACACCGAAGAGCACCAGGCTCTGGGAGCGCGCCATGCGATCCGCAGCATTCCGACCATGGTGATGTTCCAGCAGGGGCGCGAGGTGGCCCGCATCTCCGGCGCGCTGGGCGCGGCGGACATCGCGCGCTGGGTGCGCACGGCGGCCCCGTCCAGCCCGTGAAGGCACTTTGAGGCGGTAGGCCTCAGCGCAGGCCCAGCGCGCGGTCCAGCGACACGCCGCCCGCGCCGCGCCCCACCAGGTACAGCAGCAGCCCCGCCCAGGACAGGTGCGTGGGCCACGCGTCCGGGTACACGAACACCTGGATCACCAGCGTCATGCCCAAGAGCGCCAATGCGGACAGCCGGGTGCACAGCCCCAGCACCAGCAGCACGGCGAACAGGTGCTCGGCCACCGTGGCCATCTGTGCGGCCAGGTGCGGCGGGATCAGCGGCAGCTTGTACTCGTCGCTGAAGAGCGCATAGGCGCTGTCGGAGATGGTGAACCAGCCCTCGACCTTGGTGCGCGCCGACAGCCAGAAGATGCCGGCCGGCGCGATGCGGTTGACGAGTGCGAGCAGGCTGTGGGGTGTGAGCCAGGCGGAGATGTGTGCCAGCCGGGCCAGCCACGCGCGGGGGCCGCCTGCGGTTGGGGAGAGCATGGGGATGGTGTTGGGTGTCATGGTGTTTCCTTTGAACATGGGGCCGGTGCAGCCGCATCGGCCGCGGCTTCGGTGAGCGCCCCGGCGTCCAGCAGCAACATCAGCAGCGCTGCGATGTCGGTATCTGGTTCGGCCACCAATGCTTCTGTGGCAGCGGCCTCCAATGGCAGGCCTTGCGCGCAGGCGTCCATGAAGGCGATGCCTGCATGCGGCAACGCGCACCACACCACGGCGGAATCGGGCCGGGTCAGCAAGCCGCCATCGCCTGTCCATGGCAGGTCTGCATCCATCGGCCACTGGTCGCGGTGGCGCTGCCACAGGGCATACGCGCGGTGGTCATCGCACCAGGCCCAGCGCGCCGCCGGGTGGGGCCGCAGGTGCCACAGTGCCAGCGTGCCGGGCGGCTGGCGGCCCAGCCAGGTCGCGTCGAGCGCCGGGGCGTCGGCCGCCAGGTGGCTCTCCGTCCAGCAACGGTCCAGGTGTGCCACGGCAGGCAGGTAGGGCAGTGCGGCGGCCGGCCCGAACTGCTGCAGAAAGCCGGCAAAGCCCGCGCCATAGTCCATCAGCCGCCCATCGGCCGGTGGCTGCGCATGGGCGAACACGCCGGCCGCCGCACGGAACCAGTCGGCACCCACCAGGCTGCACACGGTGGGGTAGTTGGCCTGCAGCGCGTCGATGCAGGCCGTGAGCACGGTGTTGCGGTACACCGCAAAGCCGGGCTGGGCGGCCAGGGCCGCGAGCCACGCGGGTGTTGGCGCAGCAGCGTCTGGCGAAGCCAGCAACGCAGCGGCGAGGCCATCCTGAAAATCGCTCAGGTGCATGGCGCCACCTCGCGTTGTTCGTGGTGTTGCGCGCAGGCGGCCAGCGCGCTGTGCGCCTCGTCGCGTTCAGTCAGCAGCTCCCCCAACGCGGGCACATTGCCGTCCCGCTCGATGAGCGTGGGGATGGGGCCTGTGCGCTCCAGCACGCGTCCGTACAGCGCCCACACGACAGGCGCAATGGGCGCATCGTGGCTGTCGATGAGCAGCGCGTCGCCCAGCGCCGGGTCGGCGTGGTGCCCCGCCAGGTGGATCTCTGCGACGGCGTGCAGCGGGAAGGCGTCGATGTAGGCCCGCGCATCCGTGCCCAGGTTGTGGGCGCTCACGTGCACGTTGTTCACATCCAGCAGCAGCGCGCAGCCGGTGCGCCGCACCAGCTCGGCCAGAAAGTCCGTCTCGCACCAGTCGTGCCCGTCGATGCGCAGGTAGTGCGTGGGGTTCTCGATGGCGATGGGGCGCTGCAGGGCATCCTGCGTGCGCGCGATGTTGTCCGCGATGCGGGCCAGCGCCGCGTGGGTGCGCGGAAACGGCAGCAGGTCGGGCAGGTAGTGGCCGCGCCAGGCGGACCACGCCAGGTGCTCGGACACGATGGCGGGTTCGATGCGCCGCACCAGCGCAGCCAGCCGGGCCAGGTGGTCGGCATCGGGCGGTGCATCGGCCGCAAGCGACAGAGACACGCCGTGCAGCGCCACCGGGTGGCGCGCTCGGATGGCTTCCAGCCATGCCAGCCGCGGGCCGCCGGCGGCCAAGTAGTTTTCGGGATGAACCTCCCACCACAGGCCGGGCGCACCGCAGTGCAGTGCCTCGGCATAGTGCTGGGGCTTGAGGCCCAGGCCGGCGGTCAACGGGGATGGCATGGCAGATCGCTGTAGTGGTGAGGGGAGGCTTTGCCGTATCGGTTATCCATGGCGCTGCGCGCCACCCGCGGCCCACGAAGCGGGCGCGGACCAGGCCAGTGCACCCGTGGAGCCGGCTTTGCCGGGCCACCGGGTGCGTCCCCCTTCGGGGGAAGGCGCGCAGCGCCTCAGGGGGCGCTTCATTTCAGGATTTGATGGGCATCAGCGAACCCATGCCCTTGGGCGTCTTGAGGGTGGCGCAGGTGCCGGCGGGCACGTACTTCCAGGCGTTGCCCTGGTAGTCCATCTTGGACGTGCCCGCGCACGTGGTGCCGGCGCCGGCAGCGCAGTCGTTCTTGCCGGCCATCGACACGCCGTAGCACTTCTCCATGGCGGGCTTGGCGGCGTCGGCCATGGGCTGGGCGGGTGCCTGGGCCAGGGCAGAGGTGCAGGCAATGGCCGAGAGTGCGAGGGCGCCGAGGCTGAGGGTGCGTGTGGTCATGGCAAATTTCTCCAACAGAGTTTGATAAATAAATAAGGAAGTGATCGAAGCGGACCGGTGGCGGCAACGTGCGGGGCAGGACCAACTAACTAGCCAACTGCCCGCACCCTGCAACACCCGATCTGCGCTGTAATTCGCGCTGGCGTCGCCGCGGGTTACACGGCGCTGCCAATCCACACGCTTATTTATTTTTTGCACCCGCTGTAACCGGAGGGCCCGCTGTGACGAATACCCAGCAGGGAGACGCCATGGACATTGAAGAGCGGCTGCGCGGATTGCTGCTGCAGGGGCTGGACGCCGACGCAGCGGCGTACCAGCGATTTCTGAAGGAGTTGAGCGCGCACCTGCGTGCCTTTTTGCGCCGCCGCCTCGCGCAGCGGCCCGACGAGGTGGAGGACCTGGTGCAAGAGACCTTGCTGGCCGTGCACAACCAGCGCCACACCTACCGGGCCGACTCGCCGGTGACGGCCTGGGTGCACGCCATTGCGCGCTACAAGCTCATCGACTGGCTGCGCTCGCGCGCCGCCAAGGAAGCGCTGCATGTGCCGCTGGACGACACCGACGACCTGTTCGCCAGCACCGACAGCGAAGCGGCCGAGGCGCGGCGTGACCTGGGCCGCCTGCTGGAGCAGTTGCCCGACCGCCAGCGCCTGCCCATCGTGCACATGAAGCTCGAGGGGCTGTCGGTGGTCGAGACCGCACAGCTCACCGGCCTGTCGGAGTCGGCCGTCAAAGTCGGCGTGCACCGGGGCCTGAAGGCCCTGGCCGCCAAGATCAGGGGAATGTGATGAAGACCGATGAATTGATCGAGCTGTTGGCCGCCGACGCGCACCCGGTGGCCCGCCACACGGTGGAGCAGCGCCTGGCCGTGGCCGCGTTCGCCGGCATTGCCGGGGCCTCCGTGCTCATGCTGGCGCTTTTCGGGCTGCGCAGCGATCTGGCCGCTACGATGGCCATGCCCATGTTCTGGGGCAAGCTGGCCTTTGCCGGCACGCTGGCCGCGGCCGGGCTGATGCTGCTGCAGCGCATGGCGCGCCCCGGCGTGCCTGCCGGTCGTGCCGCACTGTGGCTGGCGCTGCCGCCGCTGGTGCTGTGGGGCCTGGCGCTGGCCACGCTGGCGCAGGCGGCGCCGGCCGAGCGCCTGCCGCTCATCCTGGGCAGCACCTGGCGGACGTGCCCCTTCAACATCGCCGTGCTGTCGGTGCCGGCGTTCGCCGCGGGCTTCTGGGCATTGAAAGGCGCGGCACCCACGCGCCTGGCCTGGGCGGGCGCTGGGGCCGGCCTGCTGGCTGGGGCGCTGGGGGCGCTGGTGTATGCGCTGCACTGTCCCGAGATGGCCACGCCGTTTCTCGCGGTGTGGTATCTGGCGGGCATGGCGGTGCCGACGGCCGTGGGGGCTATTGCAGGGCCGCGGTGGTTGCGCTGGTGAGCGTGCCTTGATGCCGGTCCCCGCTCGAAAAAAGCGAAGCCGTTCACGCTGAGCTTGTCGAAGCGCGGCGAGGCTTCGACAAGCTCAGCCCGAACGGTTTTGATCGAGAGCGAATCCGCAAAAGAGAACGAACGCCTAAGCCACCCGCTGGCTGTACGCGCGAAACACCGTGTCGTGCACCCAGCCCAGCGACTCGTACAGCGACTGCGCCGTGGTGTTGGTGTGGGCCGTGGTCAGGTCCATGCGCACCTTGCCCTGCGCGCGTGCGTGGTCGCGCGCCGCGATCAGCAAGGCGCGGCCTGCTCCCGTCTTGCGGGCGGTGGGCGCCACGAACAGGTCGTACAGCGTGTAGATGGGCGCCGCCTCCACCGAGCAGAACGTGGGGTAGAGCTGGCAAAAGCCGATGGCTGCACCGGTTTCATCGAACGCCATGAGGATGCTGGACTCGCCGCGTGCGAGCCGGTCGGCGATAAAGCGCTGCGCCGCTGCAAGGTCGGGCGCCTGGTCGTAGAACTGGCGGTAGGCGTCGAACAGCGGGGCGATGGTGTCCGCGTCGGCGGGAGTGGCCAGGCGGATGTGCAGAGGGTTCATGGCGGAGCGGTGGTGGGTGGAGCAATGGCCCGCCCGCAGGCAATGCCGCTGCGCACGGGGTGGTCCAAAGGAGGCGGATTCTAGAGGTGCTGCGAGGCTTGTGCCACGCTTGCGGTGGGTGCGCGCGCGAGGGGTGGGGCACGCGGCGTGCCCCGGCTTCGACAAGCTCAGCCCGAACGGTTGTGAGGGGCGCAGGCCGTTGCCAAGCCTGCAGAAGCAGAAGCAGAAGCAGAAGCAGAAGCAGAAGCAGAAGCAGAAGCAGAAGCAGAAGCAGAAGCAGAAGCAGAAGCAGAAGCAGAAGCAGAAGCTTCTTACTTCTGCCCCGGCTCAGTCACTTGCTTCTCGTCTTGCAGCCACTGCGCCACGGCCCGCACGCGCTCCTGGTGGATCAACCCGCCCACCTGCGGTCCGGTCAAACCGCGGCTGGCGGCCTGTGCGGCGATGTCGCGCGTGACCACCGACTGCGCCGCCGCCAGCACCGCCAGCAGGCGCGGGCGCTGGGGGTAGGGCGTTTCTTCAAAGTGCAGCCGCCCGCGCGCATCGCACTCGCAGGCCAGCAACACGTCGGCAAAGCGCGCGGGCTTGCGGATGGCGTCGCAGCGCTCCAGCAGGCGCATCAGGGCGCTGGCCGACAGCTCGCCGCTGCGGTGGATGTGGCCGTGTTCACGGGCCACCACGTCGGCGGTCTCGCGGCAGTCCACCGGCACGCGCAGGCGCTCGGCCACGTCCACCAGCAGCTCGGCGCTGCGCTGCTCGTGCTCGATGTGGCGCGGCAGCACGTCGGCGGGCGTGGTGCCCTTGCCCAGGTCGTGCGCCAGGCAGGCAAAGCGCACGGCCAGCGGGGCGTCGAGCCGTGCGGACATGTCCAGCACCATCATCAGGTGCACGCCGGTGTCCACCTCGGGGTGGTATTCGGCGCGCTGCGGCACGCCCCACAGGCGCGCCACCTCGGGCAGCAGCACGGCCAGCGCGCCGCATTCGCGCAGCACCTCGAACATGCGCGAGGGCCTGGCTTCCATCAGGCCGCGCGCCAGCTCCTGCCACACACGCTCGGGCACCAGGTGGTCCACCTCGCCGTGGGCCACCATCTCGCGCATGAGCTGCATGGTCTCGGGCGCCACGGTGAAGTCGGTGAAGCGCGCCGCAAAACGCGCCACGCGCAGGATGCGCACCGGGTCTTCGCGGAAGGCGTCGGTCACATGGCGCAGCACGCGCGCTTCGATGTCGCGCACGCCGTGGTAGGGGTCAAACAGGCCGCTACCGCTCGATAGGTCAATGTCTTCTGCTATCGCATTGATAGTAAGGTCGCGGCGCGAGAGGTCTTCCTCCAGCGTCACGTCCGGCGCGGTGTGCACCGCAAAGCCCCGGTAGCCCTGGCCGCTTTTGCGCTCGGTGCGGGCCAGCGCATATTCCTCGCGCGTCGTGGGGTGCAAGAAGACGGGGAAGTCGCGGCCCACGGGCAGGTAGCCACTGGCCAGCATCTGCTCGGGCGTGGAGCCCACCACCACCCAGTCGCGGTCGTTCACCGGGCGGCCCAGCAGCTTGTCGCGGACGGCGCCGCCCACCATGTAGATTTTCATGGGGCGAGTTTAGAACCTGCGCTGCGCCGTATATTCGCCCCACTATGTCCCTATCGTCCGACTTGACCATTGCCCAGCTCAACCCCGACGGCAGCGTGCCCGTGCCCCCGGCGCCGGACGCCGCGGCCAACGCTGCGGCGGCCGCACTGCAGCGCGAGGCGCAGTTCGAAGCGCTGAAGTCCAAGGTGGAGGACCTGGAAGCAATCCTGGCCAAGCCCTTGAACGAAATCCTGGGCGACCGGGACAAGTTCAAGGAATCTGCCGCTGCCTGGGAGGCCTTCGGCGCGATGTGGATGCTGTCGCAGCGCGCCATGCGCCGCGTGGCCCTGGACATGGCCGAGCAGCAGGGCGTGACCGAGGCCGATGTGGTGGCGCGGGCGCTGGCCTATGCCAACGATGTGCTCAACGGCGACGGCGTGGATCTGGGCGGCTCGATCGCCGAGCCGCAGATGGCCCACATCGCGCGGCACAAGGCCAAGTTGCGCAAGCAGTTCAGATAGCGCGGTGCCGGGCGGGCCGCCGCGCTCGGAGCTCTGGCGCCGGACTTCAGGGCTCAGTCACCCGAAAACCGGCCTGAAAAAGCTCCGCTCATAGCTCACGATGCAGCCCGTCTCCTCGGCGTAGCGGAACGCCGCCAGGCACTCCGCGTCCTGCATCGATTGCTGGCGGTACACCTCGTAGGCTGCCAGGCTCTCGAAGGTGAACAGCGCCAGCGCGATGTTGTTCGCGCCCTCGCTGGGCATGAAGTAGCCGTGGTGCTGGCCGCCGAATTTCTCGACCAGCGGGATCCACAGCTTGCCGTAGTGCTCGAACTCCCGGAGCTTGCTGGTATTGAGCACATAGCGCAGGTAGATGGTGACTGCCATGTACAAGTGCTCCTCAGCGCTTGGCGGGGGCCAGGCGGTAGGGTTCCTCGAAGTCGAGGAAGTCCTTTTCGGCCAATGCGTCGTCGATCCAGGCCTTCACGCCGGGCAGGGCGCGCACGCGCTGCACGTAGTCGGCGATCTGCAGCGGCAGGGGCAGGGCGTAGGTCGCCAGGCGCATGCACACGGGGGCGAAGTAGGCGTCGGCGATGGTGAACTCGCCGAACAGCATCGGGCCGCCATGCTCGTCGAGCAGCGCGCTCCACATGCCCACCAGGCGCTGCACGTCGGCACGCACGCCGGCGTTGTCGCGCCACAGCAGCGCGCCGGTGTCGGGCAGGTCGGCCTCGATGTTCATGGGGCAGTTGTTGCGCAGGGCCGAAAAGCCGCTGTGCATTTCGGCGCAGATGCTGCGCGCGCGCGCCCGGGCCTTGGGGTCGGTGGGCCAGAGCTTCTTGTCGGGGTGCGTCTCGGCCGCGTATTCGGCGATGGCCAGGGTGTCCCACACCACCAGGTCGCCGTCGACCAGCACCGGCACCTTGCCGGTGGGGTTGACGGCGCCGATGGCGCGCTTGAATTCGGAATCCGCGTCGAAGCTGTCGAAGCGCACGCGGACTTCATCGAACGCGATGCCGGCCTGGCGCAGCAGCACCCAGGGGCGCATGGACCACGAGGAGTAATTCTTGTTGCCGATGTAGAGCTTGAGCATGGATGAAAAAACCTGGTGCCTGGGTAAGGGGCATTGATGCTACCGCCGCCATGGGCGGTTCATCCATGCTGAATGACCCGTCATTTGATGCCATCTGCGCATCAAAGCCCAAAAAGCCGCCCATTCCGCCCGGCTGGGGAATTCCGGGGTGCGGCACAATCTGCCGCTTTCGAGGTGGTTTCCCGCCCGATCTCTGCCGGGCCGGCTTTGATGACGCTGTCTTTTTTTGCTTTTTTGCTGAGGGTGGTTTACCAGCGGTGGCTGCGCAGCGCGGCCGCACTGGCCCGCGGCCTGGTGTGGGCCGCCATGGCCCTGGCCGCAACCGCCCAGGCCCAGCCCGCGGGGCGCGATGCCCCGGCCCCCGTCGCCCAGCACGCCGGCGGCATGCTGGTGGTGCCGTTCATGGGCATGTTCGAGGACAAGACCCGCCAGATGACCATCGAGGCGGTGCGCCAGCCCGAGAACGAGGCGCAGTTTGCCTACCCCGAGAACCCCCTCAGGGGCGCGGAATCCGACCGGGTGCTGTGGTTCCGGCTGCGCCTGCAGCTGGCCGACCCGGCCGATGCGCTGCGCGAGTGGCTGCTGCTGGTGCCCACCGTGTCCACGCACGAGCTGCGGTTCTACGGCCCCTACGACGCCCAGGGCAAGGCGCTGGCCGAGCCGGTGGTCACGGGCATGCGCCACCCCTGGTCCACGCGGCCGGCGGGGTCCGAGCAGATGGCCTGGCGCTTCAAGCTGCCCGACGCGGGTGTGTACACGGTGTACTTCCGGGTGGAGTCGACCTTTGCGCGGTTCTACGCGGCGTCGGTGTGGGACCTGGCGGACTACCTGCAGGCCACCCAGGACAAGCGCATGTTCGACGGCGTGTGCTACGGCCTGCTGCTCGGTCTGGTGGTGTTCAGCACGGTGATGCTGCTGGTGTTCCGCGAGAGCATCTACGCCTGGTATCTGGTGTCGTGCGCCGGGGCGCTGCTGGCGCTGGCGGGGTTCAACGGCCACACGCTGCGCTACCCGTTTGCGCACTGGCCCGAGGCGGCGGGCTTCTTCTACAGCGTGGCGCCGCCGCTGTGGGCCATCTCCAAACTGATGTTCGGGCGCAGCCTCCTGCGGCTGTCGCACTTTGCGCCGCGCCTGGACAAAGTGGTGCTGGCCATGGTGGCGGCGCTGGCGCTGGCCACGGTGTACGGGCTGCTCGGGTCGCACCCGCTGTGGCTGTTCCGCCTGGTGCAGGCCTCGGTCATGGCGTCCACCGTGGTGCTGACGGCCGGTGCGGTGATGGCCATGCGGCGGCGGTACTGGCCGGCCGTGCTGTATTCGGCGGGGGTGACCCTGCTGCTCATCGGCATCTGCGCCATCGTGGTGGCCAGCTGGGGCTGGGTGGCCTGGACGCCGCAGCAGATGGACATGACCCAGACCGTGCTGGTGGCCGAGTCCATCGTCTTCGCGGCCGCCATGGCCTCGCGCGTGCGGCTGCTGCGCAATTCGGAAGAAGCGCTCACCGTGCGCACGCAAGAATTGGTGGAGGCGCTGGGCACCGACGCCCTGACCGGCGCCGCCAACCGCGCCGGGCTCGCCAGCCGCGCTGGCGCCGCCATCCAGGAGAGCCGGCCGTTTGCGCTGCTGCTGCTGGACCTGGACGGTTTCAAGGGCGTGAACGACACCCACGGCCACGCCGCGGGCGACGTGGTGCTGGCCACCATGGTGCAGCGCCTGCGCGCCCAGTTGCGGGCCGAAGACATGGTGGCCCGCCTGGGCGGCGATGAATTCGCGGTGCTGATCGCCGGCGCCCCGCCGCGCGACGTGATCGCCGCCATGGCCCGCCGCATGGCCGCCAGCGCCGCCGAGCCCGTGATGTTCGAAGGCCGCGCACTCACCGTGGGCATGAGCCTGGGCATCGCCAGCCACCCGGTCGACGGCGTGACCCTGGCCGACCTGCTGCGCGCCGCCGACAGCGCCATGTACGCCTGCAAACGCCGCCCTGCCGGTGGCGAGTGCTATGCCTTCGCCTCGGAACTGCGGGTGGGCTGAGGCAGCGACCCGGCGGTGCCGGGCGCCGTCACAGCAGGCGCTGAAGATGTTTCAGGGGGAGCCCACCGGCCAGACCACGCCGTTGTCGTTCAGGATCGCGTCGAGCGGCAGGTCGAACTCTTCCGGCTCGAAATCGTCCAGGTACCCGTTGGTAAAGCCCAGCCCCACCGTGAACGGCTTGGGCTGCAGCGTGGCCAGCGTGCGGTCGTAGAAACCGCCGCCATACCCCAGCCGGTAGCCGCCCGGCGCATAGCCCACGCAGGGCACGAACAGCAGGGTGGGCACGATGACCTCGGTGTCCTTGGGCTTGGGGATGCCGTAGGCGTCCTCCTCCATGGGGCAGCCGGGGTACCAGGCGTGGAAGGTCAGGGTCTTGTGCACCTTGTTGACCACCGGCAGGCCGATGCGGCGCAACTGGGGCTCGTCCAGCAGTTCGCCGTCTTCCTTCCAGCGGTGCAGGGCGGGCAACGGATCGAACTCGCCCTTGATGGGCCAATAGGCCCCGATCACCGTGTCCGGCCGGTTCACCAGCCAGATGCGCATGACCTGCTGTAACAGGTCGGACCGCTGTAGGCGGTCGGGCAGGTTCAGGCGTTCTTCTACCAACGCGCGCCGCAGGGCTGCTTTGTCCATCAGATAATTCCCCCATGCAATTGTTTCGAATTCTGACACCGCTTCTCGCCGGCGCCCTGCTGGCCACCGCCGCGCCCCTTGTCCAGGCGCAAAACCGTGGTGACGATACCCTGCTCGAGATGCAACAGGCCTTCCGCAAGGGAGACCGCAAGAGACTGGAGCAACTGCTGCCCTCGGCGCGCGGCCACGCGCTGGAGCCCTGGGCCGCCTACTGGGAGCTCAAGCTGCGCCTGGGCGAGGCTTCGCCGGCCGAGATCCAGTCCTTTATGCAGCGCTACGCCGGCAGTTACCAGGAAGACCGCCTGCGCAACGACTGGCTGCTGCTCTTGGGCCAGCGCCGCGACTGGGCGCAGTTTGCCGAGCAGCACCCGAGCTACCGCATGTCCGACGACCGCGAGGTGCGCTGCTACGCCCTGCTGATCGACCAGATCAAGGGCACCGCCAGCCCCACCGTGGCCGAGGACGTGCGCAGCAACTGGTATGCCCAGCGCGACGGCGACGATGGCTGCACCCACGCCGCACGGGAGCTGTACGGCTACAAGAAGCTCTCGGCCCTGGACGTGTGGCGCAAGGCCCGCCTGGGCATCGAGGCCAACCGCCCCCGTGTGGTGCGCACTGCGGTCGAGATCGTCTCGCCCGACTCGCTGCCCCAGGTCAAGGACGTGCTGGATGCGCCCAGCAAATATTTGCTCTCGCGCGCCACGGCTTCCGGCAAGGCCAAGCAGGAACTGGTGCTCCTGGCCCTGCTCAAGCTGGCCATCGGCGACCCGGACGGCGCGGCCTACCAGCTCGACAGCAAATGGGGCGTGCACCTGTCGGCCGAAGAGCGCAATTGGGCCTGGGCCGTGATTGGCAAGACCGCCGCACAGCGGCTGGCGGGCAACGCCCACGGCTACTTTGCCAACGTCACCAAAGATACCGACCTGAACGACGACCTGCTGGGCTGGAAAGTGCGCGCCGCCCTGCGCGCCGGCCAGTGGAATGCGGTGGCCAAGGCGGTCAACGCCATGAGCCCTGAAGGCCGCCAGGACAGCACCTGGGTGTACTGGAAGGCGCGCTCCCTGCTCACAGGCCGCGTGACCGACGCCGAACGCGCCGAGGCCCGCCAACTGCTCGAAGGCATCGCCAGCACGCGCGGCTTCTACGAGCAACTTGCGCTCGAAGAAATCGGCCAGCGCATCACGGTACCGCCCGCACCCGCCCCCCTCACGGCCGAAGAAAAAGCCGCCGCCCGCGCGAACCCGGGCCTGAACCGAGCGCTGTACGCCATCCTGCTCGGCCTGCGCAGCGAAGGCGTGCGCGAGTGGAACTACACCACCAACCTGCACCAGAGCGGCGGCATGCCCGACCGCGAACTGCTGGCCGCTGCCGACTTCGCCTGCCAGCGCGAGGTGTGGGACCGCTGCATCAACACCAGCGAACGCACCAAGAGCGTGGTGGACACCACCCAGCGCTTTCCCACGCCGTTTCGCAGCGCCGTGGTCGAGCGTGCCAACGGCATCGGCCTGGACCCGGCGTATGTCTACGGCCTCATCCGCCAGGAAAGCCGCTTCATCATGGACGCGCGCTCCCACGTCGGCGCCTCGGGCCTGATGCAGGTCATGCCCGCCACCGCGCGCTGGACGGCCAAGAAGATCGGCATGAACAACTTCACCGCCGACCAGATCAACGACCGCGACACCAACATCACCATCGGCACCGCGTACCTCAAGCTCGCGCTCGATGACTTCGCGGGCTCGATGCCCATGGCCGCCGCCGCCTACAACGCCGGCCCCGGCCGCCCACGCAGCTGGCGCAACGGCCCGGTGCTGGACGCCGCCATCTGGGCCGAAAACGTGCCCTTTGCGGAAACGCGCGACTACGTGAAGAAGGTGCTGGCCAACACCACCAACTACGCCGCCATGCTCACCGGCCAGCCCCAGTCGCTCAAGAGCCGCCTGGGCACCATCGGCCCGCGTGATGCGGCCGCGCCCGAGGTGAACAAGGACCTGCCGTAATTTGTGCGGTGGGCAGGTCTGCAGGTCTGCGGTTTTGCGGGTTTGCAAAGGAATGCTATAAAAATAAGAGCTGCTGCCGCTGGATGAGCAAGCGGTAGCGCCATTTTTCAATCAAAGATGGAGGGAGTGGAGATGATGAAGAATCTGCAGTGGCTGGCCATGGCCGCCGTGGTGTCGGGGCTGTTCGGGGGCGCGCACGCGCAACCCGTCTACAAATGGGTGGACGCCGAAGGCAAAACCCACTATGGCGCCCAGCCGCCACCGTCCAAGGCCGACGCCGAGCCGCTCAAGCTGCAAAGCAACAATGGCGCCACCAAGAGCGTGTCGTCGTCATCCGCGTCCGGCAAGCCGGGCCAGCAGTACAACGCCGACGGCACCAAGAAAGTCCCGAAGGACGTGGAAGAGTTCGGCGAAGACATGAAGAAAGCCCTGCAGAAGGTGGACGGCAAGCAGGTGCCCCTCAACTGCTCCGCCGCCGTGGGCAACATCCACGACCAGGCCGACACCATGCTGGAAGTGGGCCAGAAGAACGTGCGCGACGGCTACATGAGCAAAGCAGAGTTCGATAAGACTGCCCCCAAGATCCGCGAGGCCCGGGGCAAGTACAGCGTGTCGGACTGCCAGTCATCGTCGGGCAACAAGAAGCTGTTCTACCAATGCATGTCGAGCAGTTACAACCATGTGATGGGGTGCGACAAGCAGTACAAGCACGGGGAATAGGCTATCTTTGCCGCGCTGCCCCGCTTGATGTCCCTCCATGCACTGACTGACATGCATCCACTCGGCAATCCCTTCCACCAGAGGCCGAAATCGGCCGACGAGTTCATCCGCTGCATCATCTGGGCGGATTGGGACCCGTCGGCTGCATTTGATTCCGGCTCGAAGAATCTCGTGGGCATCAAGCCTCAGCTGATACGGGATTCGCTCCGCTTGCTGCGGGAGCGGCCGGACCTCTCCCGCTATACCCATGCGCTCACCCGGATCGTCGAGCTTGCAGACGACGATGATGCCCTGCGCGAGTCATGGAAGCGCAATCTGTCTCACCTTCGCGCATTGCTGTACACCTCTCCCATCGGAACGGAACGCCAGCGCTCCAAGTTGTCGGAGGTTGCGCAGAACCAGCAGGTGGTCAGCGCCATGCGGTATGCGCTAGGGCAAGAAGCCGAGCCGGTACCGCGACGCATCGAGCCGACCTGGATTGCAGTTCTGTATGCAGAGGGATCTGACGCCTGCGTACGGGAAGCAGACCGATTCAATGCGCTCCTGGAGCCGGGCCTCGGGGCGCGATTGCGTGAATACCAGGCGAAAGCTGTGTAGCTCCGGCGGCCATGGGAATGGCTGCCTTGCAAGGGCTCACACGTTGTGCAGCACGTCCCCCTGCCGCACCGCCGCCCCCGACCGCACCAGGTCCTGCGCCAGGCTCTGCAGCCACGCATCCTCCTCCTGGTCCCCAAAATGCGTCTCGCGCAGCATGCCGAAATACGGTGTGCCCTGGGCCCAGGCAGTCAGGTCCGCCATGCGGATCTGCTGCCACTCCAGCAGCTTGTATTTCAGCAGCACCTTGGCCGCATAGAGTGCGTGTTTGGTGGGGTTGCGCACAAAGCCGTCCAGCCGGCGGCGTGCGCCGTCGATGGCGCGGGGGGCGTCGGTGAAGACGGGGCCGTGGCCCGGGATCACGACCTGGGGGTCCAAGGCCTCGATCACGTCCAGCGTGGCGGCCACCTCGGCGAATGCGCTGTCGCCTTCCAGCTCCGGAAAGACGACGCCGAAGCCGTTTTCCCACAGCGCGTCGGCCGAGATCAGCACCCGGTCCTGCGGGCTGAACAGCACCACCGAATGCGGGTCGTGGCCGGGTGCGGCGTGCACCTGCCAGGGCTTGTCGCCCAGCAGCACGCAGGAGCCGGGGTCGAGCAGGGTGTCGGCGCGAAACGGCGGGCATTCCTGGCCGGTGGGGGTGTAGCTCAGCGCGTAGGCGTTCCACTGCCGCACGTGGCGCGCCTGCCCGGGCGGGATGGCGGTCAGCACGCGGGGCCAGGTTTTCTGCAGGGCTGCGTTGCCGCCGCAGTGGTCGCTGTGCAGGTGGGTGTTGAGCACGCGGTCGAGCGCTCGGCCCGCCAGGGCGTCCTGCACCAGGGCCACGGTCTGCTCGGCGTGGCTGCAGTAGCCGGTGTCCACGATGGCGGTGTCGTGCTGGCCGATGAAGAGGATGTTGTTGGCCGACAGCCAGCCGCGCTCCAGGACGGTGATCTCGGGGGGGAGCAAATCGTGGGGCGCGGGGCTGTGGGGCATGGGTGGCGGGGCGTGGGGCTGGCGGCGGGCCGGTGGCCTCGTGAGGCCCGGGCCGCCGGGGCTGGCGTGTCAGAACGAGGTCTCAATCCAGCGTAACCCAGCCTGCGCCCCTGGCGGGCTATGCAAAACCCCTACGCGGCGTCTGCGGCGGGCGCTGTCGATGGGGACCGCAAGCCAAGGGCCGCCCCGCAGCGAGGGCGTCGTCCCCCTCAGGGGGAAGGCGCCGCAGGCGACTCAGGGGGAGTCTGTCCCTTCAGAACGTGACGCCGGCCACCAGGATCACGTTCGCGTACGGCGTGCACTCGCCGGTGCGCACCATCACGCGGGCCTGCCGGGTCAGGCGTTTGAAGTCTTCGTGCGGCATCTGCGCGGGGGCCACGGGCAGCGCGGCCGACCAGCCGGGCTGGATGCCGGCGTGGCGCTCCACGGCCTCGGTGGCGATGATGGCTTTTTCGACCTGCATTTCCGCCAGTACCACGCGCAGCACGTCCACCACGGCCGGGATGCCGGGGGTCAGCGCCAGGTCGATGCGGCGCGGGCCGTCGGGGATGGGCAGGCCCACGTCGCCGATGACCAGCATGTCGCCGTGGCCGAGGCTGGCGATGGCGTGGGAGAGTTCGGCGTGCAGCAGGGTGGTGCGTTTCACAGGGCGGTCCAGTCGGGGGGTTGGGGGCTCTGCGCCACGGCGGCGCGGGTGGGGATGGAGGGCTGCGCGCCATGCTGCGTCACGCACAGCGCGGCGGCGCGGATGCCTTCGCGCACGCCGGCATCCAGCGGCTCGCCGCGCGCCAGCGCCACGGCCAGCGCGCCCAGAAAGGTGTCGCCGGCCGCCGTGGTGTCCACCGCGCGCACGCGCATGCCGGGGTGGTGGCGGCAGCCATCGGCATCGGCCGCCACGGCGCCGGCGGCGCCCAGCGTGACCACGACCTGCGCGGGGCCCCGGCCGCGCAGCGCCTGGGCGGCGGCGGCGGCGTCTTGCGGGCTGTCCACGGCCACGCCGGCCAGGGCCGCGGCCTCGACCTCGTTGACCACCAGCGTGTGGACCAGGGGCCAGAGCGTGTCAGGCAGTGGCTGGATGGGCGAGGGGTTGAGCACCACCGGGCAGCCCGCAGCGTGGGCCTGCTGCGCCGCCGCCACGACCTGCGGCATGGGGGTTTCGAACTGCACCACCAGCCCGCCGGCACCGGGCAGCGCGGCGCCCAGCGCGAGCGCGTCCAGCACGAAGCGGCCGTTGGCGCCGGGCACCACCACGATGCGGTTCTGGCCCGTGGCTTCGACCGTGATGGCGGCCACGCCGGTGGTGGATGCGGTATCGGTCTGCACGCCGCTGTGGTCGATGCCGTCGGCGGCCAGGCCTGCGCGCAGCGTGCGGCCGTAGCCGTCGTCGCCCAGGCGGCCGAAGAGGTGCACCTGGGCGCCCTGGCGTGCGCAGGCCACGGCCTGGTTGCCGCCCTTGCCACCGGGCACCAGGTGCAGGCCGTCGGCCAGCACGGTCTCGCCGGCCTCGGGCGCGCGGGCGACCTGCAGCACCAGGTCCATGTTCAGGCTGCCGACCACGGCGATGCGGGGTGCGGTGTTCAACGCTTTGTCGCTCATGCTGCGGTCTCCGGGGCCGGGGCGGTGGAAGACCGCACGCGCAGCTCGGGCTGCAGCATCACCTTGCGCACGTCCTGGCGCTTGCCGTCGATGCGCTCGAGCAGCATGTCCACCGCCAGTGCGCCGATGCGCTGCTTGGGCTGGGCCACGGTGGTCAGCGGCGGGCTGGTGAAGGCGGCCAGTTCGATGTCGTCGAAGCCGACGATGGACAGTGCCTCGGGCACGCGCAGCGCGCGTTCGTGGGCGGCGCACAGCGCGCCCATGGCCATGAGGTCGTTGCAGACGAAAACGGCGGTGGGCGGCTCGCTCGCGCGCAGCACGGCGTGCATGGCCTCGTACCCACCCTGGCTGGTGAAGTTGCCGTGCCACAGCAGGCCGCTGCCGTCGCCGCAACCCGCGTCGGCCAGCGCGGCGCGCCAGCCGGCAATGCGCTGTTCGCTGGGCGCCAGGCCCGCAGGCCCGCCGATGCAGGCGATGCGGCGGTGGCCCTGGGCCAGCAGGTGGCGCGTGGCCAGTTGGCCGCCCTGCATGTGGGCGGTTTCGACCAGGTCGCAGGGCAGCTCGGCGATCTCGATCTCGCGGTCCACCAGCACGGTGGGGATGGACAGGCCCGCCAGTTGCGTGGGCAGCGTGGCGTCATGGCCGGTGGAGACGACGATCAGCCCGTCGATGCGGCGCTCGGCCAGCACCTGCAGGTAGCTGCCCTGGCGGTGCGCCTCGTCGTTGGTGTTGCACAGGATGACGTTGTAGCCCGCGCCGAAGCACCGGTCTTCCACGCTGTGCACGATTTCGGCGAAGTAGGGGTTGGAGCTGTTGGGGATCAGCATGCCCAGCGTGCGCGTGTTGTTGCTCTTGAGGCTGCGCGCGATGGCGCTGGGCACGTAGCCCAGGGCGCGGATGGCTGTCTCGACGCGTTCGCGGCCTTCGGGGCTCACGCGGCGCGTGCCGTTGACCACGTGGGACACGGTGGTGACCGATACGTCGGCGTGGCGCGCAACGTCCTTGATAGTAGCCATGGGGTGGAAAAACGGATTCGGTGGAGGTGGGGTGAAGGTGATGTTCAGACGGCGGCGCGGCGCTGGCGCAGCGTGTCCACGATGACGGCGGCCACGATCACGCAGCCCGTGATGATGCGCTTGCTCGGCTCGCTCGCGCCCACCTGGGCCAGGCCCGCCTCCAGCACCGCGATGATCAGCACGCCGAACGCGGTGGTCACCACCGAGCCGCGCCCGCCCATGAGGCTGGTGCCGCCAATCACCACCGCGGCGATGACCTGCAGCTCCATGCCCGAGCCCGCGTTGGGGTCGGCCGCTTCCAGGCGCGCCGACTGCATGAGGCCCGCCAGGCCCGCGAGCAAGCCGGTGAGCGCGAACACGATGATGCGCACCGGGCGCGGGTCCACGCCCGCCAGGCGCATGGCCTCTTCGTTGGTGCCGATGCCCACGACCGAGCGGCCGAACACCGTGCGCGTGAGCACCAGCTGCGCCACCACCACCAGCACCAGCGCGATCAGGAAGGCCACCGAGATGCCGCCGAAGAACGGCGCGGCCAGCCACGAGATCGCATCGCCCACGTACTGCGTGCGCGAGTCGGTGACCAGATAGGCGCTGCCGCGCACGGCTTCGAGCATGCCCAGCGAGACGATGAACGAGGGCAGCCGCCAGGCTACCGAGATGGAGCCCGTGATGGTGCCGCACACCAGGCCCGTGGCCAGCGCCAGCGCGGCCGCGGCCGGCACCGTCCAGCCCCATTGCAGGATGGCGGCCGCCGACGTGGCGGCCGACAGCGCCATCACCGAGCCCACCGACAGGTCGATGCCCGCGATGATGAGCACGAAGGTCATGCCCACCGCCATCACGGCCAGGGCCGGGATCTCGTTGGCGATGGTGATGAAGGTCTCGGCGCTCCAGAAGTATTCGGACATCCACGAGAACAGGCCCACCATGCCGGCCAGCACGGCCAGGAGACCGAGGTAGGTGCCGAGCTGGCTGCGCCACACCGGGGTGGCGCGCGGGGCGGGGGATGCGGTGGGGGAGGAGGGGGCTGCGGCGTTCATGCGGTGGCGGAAGAAGGTGCGGACGAGGGCCCGCGGGAAGAAGAGGGTGCGGCGGCAGGCGGCTCGCTGGCGCGGCCCGCCATGTCGGAGAACGCGGCGGCCAGCAGCGACTGCTCGGACCACTCGCCGCGCTCGAACACGGCCACCAGGCGGCCGGCGCTCATCACGCCGATGCGGTCGGCCATGGCCATGAGCTCGCGCAGGTCGGACGACACCATGAGCAGCGCGCGGCCTTCGTCGGCCATGCGGTCGAGTTCGGTATAGATCTCGGCGCGTGCGCCCACGTCCACGCCGCGCGTGGGCTCGTCCAGCAGCAGCACGCGCACGGGGCGGTGCAGCCAGCGGGCGAACACGACCTTTTGCTGGTTGCCGCCCGACAGCTGGCCCACGGGCTGCTCGCCGTCTTTGCAGCGGATGCTGAGCGTGCGCACAAAGCCCTGCACCAGCCGGTGCTCCAGCGCACGCTGCAGCCAGCCACCGCGCGACACTGCCGACAGGTCGGACAGCGTGGCGTTGATGCGGATGGGCTGGGCCAGCAGCAGGCCCTGCGACTTGCGGTCTTCGGTGACCAGCCCGATGCCTGCACGGATGGCCTGCAGGGGCGATGCAAAACCCTTGTCGATCTTGGTTGCTACTGTTTTTGTAGCTGCTGGCGCTTGTCCATCCAGCGGTAGGGGCTGTTTTTGGTCTGAATCTGAAGCTGAATCGGAACCATGCAGCGTGACGCTGCCCCGGTCGGCGCGGTCCGCGCCGAAGAGCAGGCGCACCAGCTCGGTGCGGCCCGAGCCCACCAGGCCTGCCACGCCGAACACCTCGCCTGCGCGCAGGCTGAGGCTCACGTCCTGCACGGCGGTGCCGCGGCCGATGCCGCTCACTTCCATCACCACCGGGCCGGCCGTGCGGCGAGGGCGGTGGTCCAGGTCGTTGACGGAGCGGCCCACCATGCGGCGCACCAGGTCGTCCTCGGACAGGCCGGCCATGGGCAGCACGTCCACCAGCCGGCCGTCGCGCAGCACGGCGGCGCGGTCGGCGATGCGGCGCAGCTCTTCGAGCCGGTGCGACACGTAGACGATGGCCACGCCGCGCGCGGTCAGGCGCGCGATCTGGTCGAACAGGTAGGTGGTCTCGCGTGGCGTGAGCATGGCCGTGGGCTCATCGAGCACCAGGATGCGCGTGTCGTCCTGCAGGTTGCGGGCGATC
Source organism: Acidovorax sp. Leaf191 (assembly GCF_001424425.1). Lineage (GTDB taxonomy): Bacteria > Pseudomonadota > Gammaproteobacteria > Burkholderiales > Burkholderiaceae_C > Acidovorax. The sequence goes on along the minus strand of NZ_LMPT01000002.1, from coordinate 88,306 downwards.
TCCACCATCTGCTGCTGGCCGATGCCCAGTTGCGACACCGGCGTGGCCGGGTCGATGGATTCGAGGCCGATCTTGGCCAGCTGCGTGCGCGCCGCGGCGTGCAGCACGTCCCGCTGCAGCCAGCCCGCGCGGTTCGGCAGGCGGCCCAGCAGCAGGTTCTCGGCCACGGTGAGCGTGGGCACCAGGCCCAGCTCCTGCATCACCATGCGCACTCCGTGCTGCTCGGCCTCGCGCCGCGTGGCCGGGGCGAAGGTCTGCCCCGCCAGCCGCATGCCGCCGCGCGTGGCGGGCGTGAGGCCGCAGACGATCTTGGACAGCGTGCTCTTGCCCGCGCCGTTCTCGCCCGTGAGCGCCAGCACCTCGCCCGCGTTCAGCGCCAGCGTCACCCCGTCGAGCACGGTGGTGGCGCTGTAGTCCTTGCCGACCGCGTCGATGCACAGCAGGGGTGTGGGGGGCGCGGGCGGTTGGGTTGTGGGGGTTGAGGGCATGGCAGGTCGCGGCAAGGGTTGCTGATCTCTTGAGCGGTGAACAAAGCTCAGCGAAGCGGTTCTGGCCAGGCGCCGGGTCGCAGGCAGTACTGGAAGTACGACCAGACCCGGCAACGACGCCAGAAGAGTTTTGTTCACCGCTCCGGGTTACTTGCTGCCCTTGGTGACCAGCACCACGTCCGTCTTCACCGCAGCAGGCAGCTGGTTCTGCGGCGTCTTGGCGGCCAGGGCCTTCTGGGCCAGCTCGATGCCGAACACGGCCTGCTTGGCGGCGTACTGGTCGGCGGTGGCCAGCACGCGGCCGTCGGCCAGCATGGGCTTGATGGCGTTGATGTTGTCGTAGCCCACCACCTGCACCTTGCCGGTCTTGCCTGCGGCCTTCACGGCGGCCACGGCGCCCAGCGCCATGCTGTCGTTGCCGGCCAGCAGGGCCACGAGGTCAGGGTGCTCGCGCATCATGCCGGCGGCCACGGTGTTGCCTTTTTCGATTTCCCAGTTGCCAGACTGCACGCCCACCACAGTGATGTTGGCGGCCTTCATCGCGTCCTGGTAGCCCAGGGTGCGCTGCTGCGCATTGAAAGTGGTGGACACGCCCTCGATGATGCCCACCTTGTCGCCCGCCTTCAGGCTCTTGGCCAGGTGGTCGCCCACGAGTTTGGCGCCCGCGCGGTTGTCCGGGCCCACGAAGGGCACGGTGATGTTCTTTTCCTTCAGCGCATCGGCATCGAGCTGGTTGTCGATGTTGATCACGATCACGCCCTTGTCGATGGCGGCCTTGACGGCGGGCACCAGGGCCTTGGAGTCGGCCGGGGCGATCACGATGGCGCTGGCCTTTTGGGCCACGGCCTGCTCGACCATCTTGATCTGGGCGGCGGTGTCGGTCTCGTTCTTGATGCCGTTGGCCACCAGCGTGTATTCGCTGGCGTGCGCCTTCTGGTGCGCCTTGGCGCCGTCTTCCATGGTGCGGAAGAACTCGTTGGCCAGCGATTTCATGACCAGGGCGATCTTGGGCTTGTCCTGCGCCAGTGCGGGGTTGGCGAGCATGCCACCCAGCACGGCAAGGGCGGCGGCGGTCTGAACGGTACGGCGGGTGAAGTGCATGGTGTCTCCTGTTGGAATGGTGGTCAGGGCGTCAAGAACGAACAAACGGAACAAACAAAACCGACAACGGCGCGGGGGATGCGAGCCGAGCCCTACAGGGCAAGACACGGCATTTCCAGGTGCGCGCGACCCATGGACAACAGCCAAGGATAAGCGCCCGATCGCCTTGTGGCCCGCGGATCATAACGAAAGCAAACGTTTGCGCAAACGTTTGCTAGTTGGTGAAAACCCGAAGATGTGGGGAATTCAGGGCGTGTCGGATTCGAGCGAGGGAGGCTGGTGGGGTATGGGCGGATGTGCCTACCCACCCGTTCGGGCTGAGCCCTTCGACAGGCTCAGGACAGGCTTGCCGAAGCTTTGCGCGGCGTTTCGACAGCCTCAACGTGAACGGTTTTGGGGTATCCGCTAGCAGCTGGTGAGAAGAGGCCTAACGGATCAGCATTCGCCCAGTCCAAACCGTTCGGGCTGAGCCTGTCGAAGCCTCGCGCGGCGTTTCGACAGGCTCAGCGTGAACGGGTCGGGGGTGTGCAACAGCTGACTGCCAGAAGATGCCGCGCGTATCAGCGCTCGTTCACTCCAGCCGTTCGGGCTGAGCTTGTCGAAGCCTTGCGTGGCGCTTCGACAAGCTCAGCCCGAATGGTGTGGTGTGGTGTGGGGAGTGAAGCAGAGAACCATGCCAGCAGCTGCGCCCGCGTGCAGCTGCTGGGTTTGATACGCGCCCTACGCCTTGCGCAGTTCGCGCCGCAGGATCTTGCCCACGTTGCTCTTGGGCAGCTCGTCGCGAAACTCGATGTACTTGGGCCGCTTGTAGCCCGTCAGGTTCTCCTGGCAGAAGCGGGCCACGTCCTCTTCGCTCAGCGTGGGGTCGTTCTTGATGATGAACACCTTGATCGCCTCGCCCTGCTTCTCGTCCGGGATGCCGATGGCCGCGCATTCCACCACGCCGGGGCACAGGCTGATGACCTGCTCCAGCTCGTTGGGGAACACGTTGAAGCCGCTCACCAGGATCATGTCCTTCTTGCGGTCGATGATGCGGGTGTAGCCCTCGGCGTCCATCACGCCGATGTCGCCCGTGCGCATGAAGCCGTCGGCGGTGAAGGCCTTGGCGTTCTCTTCGGGCTGGTTGTAGTAGCCCGTCATCACGTTGGGGCCGCGGATGCAGATCTCGCCCGGGTCGCCTTGCGGCACGCTATTGCCGGTATCGTCCTTGATGGCGATGTCGATGCCCGGCAGCGGCAGGCCGATGGTGCCGCTGAAGGACGTGTTGTTCACCGGGTTGTTGGTGCCGATGGCGCAGGTCTCGCTCATGCCCCAGCCTTCGATCATGGTGCTGCCGGTCACCTTCTGCCACTGCTTGGCCGTGCCTTCGCTGGCGGCCATGCCGCCGGCCTGCGACACGCACAGGTGCGAGAAGTCGAGCGTCTTGAACTGCGGGTTTTGCAGCAAGGCGTTGAACAAGGTGTTCACCGCAGGCAGCATGTGGAAGGGGCGCTTTTTCAGCTCGGCCACGAACTTGGGGATGTCGCGCGGGTTGGGGATCAGCGTGAGGCTGGAGCCCTGGCGTATGGCCAGCAGGCACAGCGTGAGCGCGAAGATGTGGTACAGCGGCAGCGCGGCGATGCTGTTGGCCTTGCTCACGTCACCGATCCTGGACAGCGCCGGCGTGAACCAGGCCTCGGCCTGCAGCGTGGCGGCCACGATGTTGCGGTGGGTGAGCACCGCGCCCTTGGACAGGCCGGTGGTGCCGCCCGTGTACTGCAGGAAGGCGATGGAGTCGAGCGTGGCCTGGCTGGGCGCGAGCGACTTGTGCTCGCCCAGCGACAGCGCCTTCTTGAAGGGCACGACCTTGCGGCCGTTGGTCAGCGGCAGCTCGTACGCGGGCACCATCTTGGCCAGGTGGCGCACGGCGAAGGTGATCCAGGTGCCGAAGGCTGCGCCCAGCAGGTCGCCCATGGCGGTCATCACCACGTGCTGCACGGCGGTGCGGTCCACCACCTCGGCCAGCGTGTGCGCGAAGTTCTCCAGGATCACGATGGCGGTGGCGCCCGAGTCCTTGAGCTGGTGCTCCAGCTCGCGCGCGGTGTACAGCGGGTTCACGTTCACGCAGGTGTAGCCTGCGCGCAGCACGGCCGCCATGGTCACGCCGAACTGCGGCAGGTTGGGCAGCATGATGGCCACGCGCGCACCGGGCGCAAGGCCCAGGCTCTGCAGGTAGGCGCCCAGGGCTGCCGAGCGGCGCTCCAGCTCGCCATACGTCATCCAGCGGTCCATGCAGACCGAAAACGGGCTCGATGCGTGCTTGCGGAAGGACTCTTCCAGCAGGTGGGCGACAGAGCGGTATTGCTCGGGCTTGACGTCGTGCGGTACGCCCGGGGGGTAGCTCTTGAGCCAGATCTTTTCCATGCGCTTGGTTCCTTCTTCTGCGTGCTGCTTGCGTGTCGGCTTGTGCAGCTTGTGTGCTTGCGTGACCCACCGGCCAGGCGGTGGCTGCGAAGATTGTGAAAGCGCGAGGAGCAACCAGCTACCGGGCTTGTCCTAGGGTGCGGGCCAGTTGGGTCTCGCAGGTGACACGGTCGGCATCGAAGAGCTCCGCCATCAGCGCACGCTCGCGCGCCTCGATGGTGGCCAGGAACTGCTCGACCCCGCCGCGCTGGCGCGCCAGCTGGCCGAAGGTGTCGAAGCCCGCCTCCAGAAACTGCTGCAGATCGCCCATGCCCGCCGCGTGGGCCGGGGCGCGCATCATGCGCAGCATCATGCGCAGGCCAGGCGTGCGCGTGAGGCGTGCCAGGTCGGTGCCCATGGCCAGCACGCGCTGCAGCTGCTGCTCGCGCGCGGCGCGGTCGCCCACCGCGCGCCAGGCGGCCACGTAGCGGGCGGCGTCGGTGGTGTCGTTGCGTGCGGTGGTGGTTGCCGGGCCGGTGATGGCATCGGCCGTGCCGCCGGCTGCGGCGGGCCACACCTCGCCCATCGCGTGGTCCAGCGCTTCGGTCTGCGCGTGCAACACGGCCAGGGCCACGGCCGTGGCCACCACCGCCGCCGGGAACATGGTCTGCAGCGTGCCTGCGATGCGGCTGAATTGCTGGTCGCGGGCGGTGTAGTCGGAGTCGCTGTACAGCTCCTCCAGAAAGAATTTCGCGGCGGGGCCGAACGACGGCGACGCCATCAGGTCGGCATACGTGCCCCGGAACCGCCGGGCCTGCAGCGTCTTGACCTGGCCCACCGCCGCGCCGAGGGCGGGGTTGCCCGTGCGGTGCTGCCGCAGGGCGGTGACATCGGCAATGCGCTCTCGGATGGTCTGGGCTGCGTCCATGGTGGTCATGAAAGTAGGGCCGTTGTTGGGGTGGCACCGCTGCCGCCGCACGCCCTGCGCCCTGTCGGCCAGGCCGCACAATGCGGTGAACGAGTCGCTCACCATTACACCATCCCTCTCCCCCGCACCGACACCATGATTGCGCGCTGGCAACGAGTCTTGATCCTTTTCATCCTTGCGGCCATGGCGGCCTGGCTGGCCTGGCAGTGGCCCCGTTCGCCCCAGGTGGCCATCGTGGGCGCACTCGTCCCGCTGGCGGTGTACCTGCTGGTGATGGCCGTCGAGTTCGTGCTGATGCACATCACCAACCGCACCGACGCGGCGCCACGTGCGCGGCTGGCCCAGGTGGTGGCAGCCTGGTGGGCCGAGGTGTGCGTGGCGCTCGCGCTCTTCGGCTGGCGCCAGCCGTTTCGCCACCAGTCGCTGCCCGACTGGCTGCCGGCCCAGCCCACGGGCCGGCGCGGCGTGGTGCTGGTCCACGGGTTCATGTGCAACCGGGGGCTGTGGCTGCCGTGGTTCGCGCACCTGAAGGCGCGCGGTCATGCGTACGTGGCCGTGAATCTGGAGCCGGTGATGGGCTCCATCGACGAGTACGCCAACACCATCGACGACGCCGTGGCGCGCATGGCCGCAGCGACGGGTCAGGCCCCCGTGCTGGTGTGCCACAGCATGGGCGGGCTGGCCGCGCGGGCGTGGCTGCGGGCGCACCAGGCCGATGGGAGGGTGCACCGCGTGCTGACGCTGGGCACGCCGCACGGCGGGACGTGGCTGGGGCGGTTCAGCCGGGCGGTGAATGGGCGGCAGATGAGCCTGGCGGGGGAGTGGGTGGGGGCGCTGCAGAAAGCGGAGCCTGCGGGGCGCGCGGCCTTGTTCACCTGCTGGTATTCGAACTGCGACAACATCGTGTTTCCGGCCACCACGGCGAGCCTGCCGGGGGCCGACAACCGGTTCGTGGAGGGGGTGGCGCATGTGCAGATGGCGTTTCACCCCGGCGTGATGGCGGAGTGCCTGGATGAGGTGGGGCGGAACTGAACGGGGGGCGCAGGCCGCACCGGTTGCACCGGCCGTGCGGGCCAGGCTGTCGAGCCCAGGTACCTCGGTACTCAGAGCCATGCGCAGGCCAGCCAGGGCCCGCATCCGCCGGCCGGTGGGGCGTCAGGCCCTGCGCAGCGTCTGCGAAGGCAGTTCTGCAAACAGGCGCTTGTAGTCGGCCGAAAACTGCCCGAGGTGCCAGAACCCCCACAGGGCTGCCACGTCCTGCACGCCCGCATGCGGGTCGCGCCGCGACTGGAGTTGGCGCCGCACGCCATTGAGGCGCAAGACCCGCAGGTAGCGGGCAGGGCTCATGCCCAGGATGTCCTGAAAGCAGTAGTGGAGCTTGCGGTGGCTGGCACCCACGTGGCGGCACACCTCCAGCAGCGACGGCGGCTGATCCACGCGGGCCAGCATCATCTCCCGCGCACGGTGCACCACGCGCCGGCGCTGGGCGATGGACTTCAGGTGCGAGGTGTCGGTGTCGAGCGGCAGGGCGTCCAGAAAGGCCAGTAGCATGTCGTCCCGCAAGCGTGACATGGCGGCTTCGCCCTGCCAGTGGCGGGCCTGGGGCCGATCGGCCTGCAGGAACACGCGGTTCAGGTGCGCGCGCAGATCGCCGGCGACCTGGGGCCCCACGTCGACCACCACCTGTTGCGCCAGCCACGGCGCCAGCGGCCGGTGGTAGATGCCCTGGGAGATGGTGTGGACCAGATCGCAGTCCACCGACAAGGCGCCGATCTGCGACGCACGGGTGTTGCACAGGTCCAGGTCGTCACCCCGTCCCACCAGCAGCGAGGTGGCGCCGAGGCGCTGACCGTTGCAGATGGCCTCGCCCTCGGGCTGCAGCACCAGCGCGAAGCCATACATGTCCCGGCCGATCTCGCCCTGCTGGCGGACCGACCGGTTCATGGTTTCCTTGACCATGTAGGCGCCGGGCAGGTGAATCTGCTCCACGCGGCCATGGAATGCACCGCCGGACAATTGCTCGTACTGCAATGCCCACTCCGGCAGCGAACCCGCATGCTCTTGCACATCCGCCGTGTCCGCGCAGCCATGCCATGCGGCGCGCGGCACGGTGCCATCGGGGGCGCAACGGTCTTTGACAACGGCACGGACCACCATCGGACTCCTGAAAAGGGTCGCCTGCACACAGGCACTGCCGCCTGAAATGTCAGGCAAGCCGGGACAAGAAGCTCTTCACGCAAACCCTGAGGGTCCTCTGCGTGAATCATCGCGCCGGGTACAACTGCGGTCCCGGGCGGCCTGCGGCGTTGCCCGTACCCGCAACAGCAGTGCACACTTGGCGGCTCGGTGCGTGCAGAGGATCCCGGGGGCCTGTCGGCCCACCGGATGCCGAGGCGGGCCCCCGGGGCTGCGCAAGCCGGATGCACGGGCCGTGCCAGCCGGCCCGTGCCGCATCCCGGTGCGCGGCAAGCTCGCCCCACCCGGGCCGCTCGGTGAACGGCGGAAATCCACGCACTGCGCACCACGGTGGAGCATCCGGGCCACCCGCGCCCTTCAGTAGCCCACGGCCTGGCCATCGCGGCGCCCGTCGGAGGCCGCGACGTAGTAGCCCTCCTGTGCGCGCTGCACGATCTGGGCCGCGCCGAAGTCCAGGTGCCCCGTGGGCAGCGTCTGCACCGCGTGCCCCCGCTGCTGCAGGCCTTGCGCCACCTCCGACGGCATGTGCGCTTCCAGCTTCACGGCATGGTCCAGCGGCGAGACCATGAAGCGCGGCGCATCGTTCATGGCCTGGGGCGCCTGCCCGAAGTCGGCCAGGCGCGACAGCATCTGCACATGGCCCTGGGCCTGCATGAACCCGCCCATCACGCCGAAAGCCATCAGCGGGTCGCCCGCGGCATCGGTGACGAAGCCCGGGATGATGGTGTGCAGGGGCCGCTTGCCGGGCGCCACCTGGTTGGGGTGGCCCGGCTCCAGGCTGAAGTTCCAGCCCCGGTTGTGCAGCGCGATGCCGGTGCCCGGCACCACCACCCCCGAGCCGAAGGCAAAGTAGTTGGACTGGATCACCGAGACCATCATGCCGTCGGCATCCGCGGCGGCGAGATAGACCGTGCCTGCGGCCCTCGGCGCGCCGGGCGCGGGCGCCTGGGCCCGGCGCGGGTCGATCAACCGGGCGCGGCGCGCCAGGTAGTCCGGGTCGAGCAGTTGCGCCGTGGTGCATTGCATGTGCGCAGGGTCGGCCACGTGCGCGTGCAGGTCGGCGAAGGCAAGCTTCATCGCCTCGATCTGAAGGTGCGCCGCCGCAGCGGTGTCCAGGCCCGCTCCCCGCACGTCGAAGTGCTCGAGCATTCCCAGCGCCATCAGCGCGGCGATGCCTTGCCCATTGGGCGGAATTTCGTGCAAGGTGAGCCCGCGGTAGCGCTGCGTGACCGGGGTCACCCACTGCGGCTGGTGGGCCGCCAGGTCGGCCTCGGTCAGCGCACCGCCTGTGGCCTGCGCATGCGCGGCAATGCGCTCGGCCAGCGCTCCCCGGTAGAACGACTCTCCGCCCGTGGCCGCGATGTCGGCCAGCGTCCGGGCCTGGTCGGGAAAGCGCCACCACGCCCCCGCCGCTGGAGCGCGCCCCTCGCGCAGGAAGGCGGCGTCGAACCCCGGCTGCCCACGCACCAGCTCGGCCAGCTGGGGCCAGACCGACGCGATGAAGGGCGACACCGCGAACCCGTTGTCCGCGTAGCCGATGGCGCTGTCGAACAGCCGCGCGAACGGCAGGCGTCCGAACCGGTCCGACAGCGCGCGCCAGCCCGACACCTGGCCCGGCACGGTGACGGCGTCCCAGCCGGTGCGCGGCATCTGCGACTGGCCGGCGAATCGCTCCGGGCGCCATGCGGCCGGGGCTGCTCCCGTCGCGTTCAGACCGTGCAGTTCGCCCTGGTGCCACACCAGCGCATACAGGTCGCCACCGATGCCATTCATGATCGGCTCCACCACGGTGAGGGTGATGGCGGCGGCGAGGGCCGCGTCCACGGCATTGCCCCCTGCCTGCAGCATCCGCAGCCCGGCCTGTGCGGCCAGGGGCTGTGTGGTGGTGACGGTGTTGCGCGCCAGGGTGGGCGTGCGGTGCGAGGCATAGGGGGATGTCGAGTGCATGGCAGTGGCGGCGGCGACGCAATGGGTGGCGCAGGCGAAGGGGGCAAAACCTCAGCGTAGTCCCGCACCCTGGCCGCCGCAAGCTCGCGCGCAGGGGTTCTGCACGCTCGCAACAGGCCAGCCCACATTTGCCGGATTTCGATAACGGGGTGTCCGCCGCAGGGATAACCTGGGGCTCGATGGCGCGGCCGCCCGGCGCGCAGTTCCACCCCCACCGTGAAGGACATTGCCATGCCCGATTCCCTCTCCGTCCGCTGCCTGCGCCGCTCCTGGGCGATCGCGCTGGCTGCGGTGTGTGCCATGTCGCCCGCACTGGCGCAGCCCACCGACGCGCCCGCCCGCATCGTGGTCGGCTTTCCTGCGGGCGGATCGGCCGACGCCGTGGCGCGGCTGCTCACCGAGAAGCTGTCGGTTCAGCTGGGCCGGCCGGTCATCGTCGACAACCGGCCGGGCGCGGGCGGGCGGATTGCCGCGGCGGCGCTCAAGTCGGCACCGAGCGATGGGAGCGTGGTGATGCTCGCGCCCGAGGCGCTCACGGTCACCAATCCGCTGGTCTTTCGCAAGCTCGCGTATGCGGTGTCGGACCTCGCGCCCATCTCCATGGTGGCGGAGTTTCCGTATGTGCTGGCGGCCGGCAGCGTGGCCGGTGCCAAGACCTTGCCCGACTTCGTGAAGTGGGCCCGGCAGTCACCCGAGCGCGCCAGCTTCGGATCGCCCGCGGCGGGCAGCCCGCTGCATTTCTTCGGCTTGCTGGTGGGGCAGGTCACGCAGTTGCCGATGGTGCACGTGCCTTTTCAGGGCGGCGCTCCCCTGGTCACCGCCATGGCGGGCGGCCATGTTCCGGCGGGCATCAACACCCTGGGCGACATGCTGGAGATGCACCGCAGCGGCAAGGTCCAGGTGCTGGCGGTGTCCGGCCGCGACAGGGCGCCCCTGCTGCCGGACGTGCCGACCTTTGCCGAGAGCGGCTACCCGGGCACGCAGGTCAGGGGCTGGTACGGCCTGTATGCCCCCGCCGCCACACCGCCAGCGGCGATTGCGCAGTGGAACACGGCGTTGCGCAAGGTGCTGGCGGAGCGTGACGTGTACGCACGGCTGATGGCCATCGGCCTGCAGCCCAGGCCCGGCTCACCGGCTGAGCTGCGCGCCGCCCAGGACGCGGGGCTGGCGGTATGGGCGCCGGTGGTGAAGGCGTCTGGCTTCTATCTGGACTGAGGCCCGGCGAAGCCAGCTTCACGGCATCAGCCGGTGCGGCCTGCACCGCGGCCATCGATCGAACGCGTGGGGCCACGGCGGTGCCATGCATGCCCCGGTGCGGGTGTGTGGAACCACAACGATGGCCCGCCCACCATGGGCCGCCGACGCGAAGACATGCCCTGGCAATGGAGAGGCTCCGGGTCAGGCGGGCACGGCGTCCCGCTCATCCGCCGCAAACTCCGGCAGGCCCCTGAGCCGCTCGTAGATCGGCGCAAAGTCGGCGGCCGTCATCTCGAACAGCTGCTCGAAACTGTCGATCACAAAATACGTCTGCTGGTAGGTATCGATCTTGTAGCGCGTGCGCATCGTCCGCTCCAGCGCCAGCGCAATGCGCTGCGGCTCGGGGCTCTGCACCGCATACGCGAGTTCGCCCGACGAGCTCAGGATGCCCGCTCCGTAGGCCCGCAACTGCCCGGCCTCGCGGATCAGCCCGAACTCGATGGTGTACCAGTACAGGCGCGACAGCATCTCGCACGAGCCCAGCCCCTGGGCCTTCAGGCCGCCCTGGCCGTAGCGCTGCACGTAGTCCGCGAACACGGGGTTGAACAGCAGCGGCACATGGCCGAACAGGTCGTGAAAGATGTCGGGCTCGACGATGTACTCGAACTCCTCGGGCTTGCGGATCCAGTCCGTCACCGGGAACTTGCGGTTGGCCAGCAGCGTGAAGAAGGGCACTTCCGGGATCAGGCCCGGCACGCCCACCAGCTCCCAGCCGGTGGCTTTCAACAGGCGCTCGTTGACCTCTTCGAAGCGCGGGATGCGGTCGCTTGCGCCCAGCGAGGGCAGGGCGTCGATGAACGCCTGGCTGGCCAGGCCCGGCAGCAGCGCGCGCTGGCGCTCGTACAGCCGGCGGTAGGTGTCGTGGTCGGCGGCGGTGTAGGCCGCGTAGTCCTGCGGGCAGGTGTAGTCCTCGCTGGCACGCGAGTAGTCGCCGCGGGGTGGGCGGGCGGATTGGCCATAGACGACAGGGGCTTGTCCCATTTTCTGGTACTCCTTGCCGCCCTGACCGCGCGCCGGGGTGGCGCGCACCTGCCCTGGCGGCTGCTTAATCGATCTTGATCTTTGCGGCCCGGATCAGGAACTCGTACTTGCTGTTTTCCGAGCGCACGAACTGGGCGAACGTGTCGAGCGTGAGCTCTTCGGGCGCGATGCCCATCTTCTTGAACTTCTCCTTGCCGGCGGGCGAATGCATGGCCGCCGCAAAGGCGGTGGCGTAGCGGCGCGCGTCTGCGTCGGGCAGCGAGGCCGGGGCGAACAGGCCGAACCAGGTGGACACGTTGAAGCCCTGCACGCTGTCGTTGATGCTGGGCACGTTGGGCAGCGCCTCGTTGCGGCTCAGCGTGGTCACGCCCAGCGCCAGGAACTTGCCCGACTGGATCTGCGGCAGGGCCGACGCCAGGTTGTCGAACACCAGCAGTACCTGGCCGGACTCCAGCGCCGCGAGCGCGGGCTTGGAGCCCTGGAACGGCGTGTGGTCCATCTTGGTGTTGGTGAGCGACTCGAACATCTCGGCCGCGATGTGGCCGATGCTGCCGTTGCCGCCCGAGCCGTACTTGAACTGGTTCGGGTTCTTCTTGAGGTACTGCACCAGGTCCGGCGTGGTCTTGATGCCGAGCTTGGCGGCGTTCTCCGCGTTCACCACCAGCACGTTGGGCGTGCGCGCCACCAGCACCAGGGGCTTGAAGTCCTTGATGGGGTTGTACGGAAAGTTCTTGTACAGCCACGGGTTCACCGCGTGGGTGGCCACCGCGCCCATCAGCACCTGGTTGCTGGTCTTGCCGGCCTTGGCGACCTGGTCCGCCCCGGTGTTGCCGCCCGCGCCCGGCTTGTTCTCCACCGTGATGGGGCCCAACTGGGTCGTGCCTTCGGCCACGATGCGGGCCGAGATGTCGAGCGGGCCGCCCGCAGGGTAGGGGACCACGATGGTGAGCGGGGCGGCGGGGTTTTGTGCCAGGGCGGGCATGGCTGCTGCTGCAGCAGCAGCCAGGACGATGCTGGACAGCCAGAGAGTACGGAGCGACATCGGGATCCTTTTGAGTTCCAGGGAGCGCGCAGTATAGGCACCTGCCCAGGGTTAACCCAAGGATGTCTGACGTCTCAGGTGTTCAGCACACCGCGGCGAATCTGGTCGCGTTCCAGCGATTCGAACAGCGCCTTGAAGTTGCCCTCGCCGAAGCCGTCGCGGTAGTCGCCCTCGCGCTGGATGAACTCGAAGAACACGGGGCCCAGCATGGGCGTGGAGAAGATCTGCAGCAAGAGCCGCGGCGTGCCGTCGGCCGTGGTGCCGTCCAGCAGGATGCCGCGCGACTGCAGCTCGGCCACCGGCTGGCCGTGGCCGGGCAGGCGGGTGTCCAGCATCTCGTAGTAGACGTCGTTGGGCGCGGTGGCCAGCGAGACGCCGGCCATGCCCAGCTTGTCCACCACGTCCTGCAGGTTGTCGCAGATGAGGGCGATGTGCTGGATGCCTTCACCGTTGAACTGCATCAGGAATTCTTCGATCTGGCCGCCGCCCTGCTTGGACTCTTCGTTCAGCGGGATGCGGATCTTGCCGTCGGGCGCGGTCATGGCCTTGGACGTCAGGCCCGTGTACTCGCCCTGGATGTCGAAGTAGCGGATCTCGCGGAAGTTGAACAGCTTTTCGTAGAAGTTGGCCCAGAAACCCATGCGGCCCCGGTACACGTTGTGCGTGAGGTGGTCGATCAGGTTCAGGCCGTGGCCCACGGGGCGGCGGTCCACGCCTTCGATGAATTCGAAGTCGATGTCGTAGATGGACTTGCCGTCTTCGAACCGGTCGATCAGATACAGCGGCGCACCGCCGATGCCCTTGATGGCGGGCAGGCGCAGCTCCATCGGGCCGGTCGGGATCTCGATGGGCTGGGCGCCCAGCTCCAGCGCGCGGTTGTACGCCTTGTGCGCATCCTTCACGCGAAACGCCAGGCCGCAGGCCGAAGGGCCGTGCTCGGCGCCGAAGTAGGCCGCCTGGCTGTGGGGTTCACGGTTCAGGATGAAGTTGATGCCGTTCTGGCGGTACAGCACCACGTCCTTGGAGCGGTGCTTGGCGATCAGCGTGAAGCCCAGTTTTTCAAACACCGCCTCCAGCACGCCGGGCGTGGGCGAGGTGAACTCGATGAACTCGAAGCCCATCAGCCCCATGGGGTTGTCCCAGGCTTCGAGCTGGGCGGCGGTTTCTTGCGGCAGGGCGGCGTTCATGGGGTGTCTCCGGCATTCGTGGTGGGGTGAATGGCATCGACTGTAGGCGCGCATGGCCTCATGTTTCTGGCGTAATCAAGACGCCGGAGCTCGTGATTTGCAGGAATCTTGCGAATGGTCAAAATTTGGCGCAATCCGGGAGCGCTGTGGCGTCGAAAGCCTGGGCGTGGCAGCGTCGCGCTCAGGAGCCCGCGGGCGCTGTACCCAGCCTGCGCAGCGCCAGCGCCGCATCAAGGCGCTGCTGCTCTTCGCTGCTGAACAGCTGCTGGCGCAGTTGCTGCGCCGCGGCGCTCTGGTCGCCCTGCTGCGCGCGGGCCTGGCTGTACTGGTCGAGCCGCTGCTGCCAGTGCTGCTCGTCGCGGTCGAGCTGCGCCAGCGCGTGGGCGGCGGCCTCGCCGTACTGGGCGCTGCGGGCCTGGTGGCGCGTGAGGTCGCTCGCGTTCTGCGCATTGAAAGCGGCGGTCTGGGCGGCCGCCGCCATGTGTTCTGTAGATGCAGCGCGCTCTGCGCGGCGCTCCGGGGGCAGTTCGCTGTCGGCGGCCTGCAGGGCCTGGGCCCGCTGCTCGGGGCTAAGGCCGGTGTTGCGTGCGATCTCCAGGCGCGCCAGGGTGTAGCGGTCCAGTGCGGCTTCGCGCGCGAAGAGCGCGTCGTATTCGGCGCCGTCGAAGAACTGCAGGCGCACCTTGTCCCGCGCCTGCATGGCATCGCGCAGCGCGCGCGGGTCGTTCAGGTCCTGCGTTGCAGCTGGGCTTTTGAGCTGACCCAGCGCCACGCGGTAGTCCACATAGCGCTCTGCCAGCGCCAGCGCCCGTGCGGCCAGTGCCGCCGGAAAGTGCCGGCCCACCAGGGCGGCCAGGCGCTGCTTGAGGGCGGCCGGGTCGCTCACGTCGCCGGCTTCCATCAGCAGGGCTTCGAGCGTGTCGCGCAGGCCCTGGACGAGCAGGGGGTCGGACAGGTCCGCGTCCGCGGCAGATCGCCGTGCGCCCACGGCGCTGCCGGGCGCGCCCCCGCCCGGCGCAGCGGCGCCCAGGGCCGCGGCCTGCCGCTCTGCGGTGGGCGGCGCGCCGAGGACCGCCGTGCCGGGTGCACCGGCCTCAGGGGCGGGTTGAAACCACCAGAGCGCAGCCCCGGCCACGGCGGCCAGCACGGCCACCCCTGCGATCACGCGGCTGCGCTGCATGGCTTACAGGCCCTGTGCCTTCAGGCGGTTGGCGTGCTGGCGGTACAGCGTCACCGGGTCGATGGAGAACCAGTCGCGCAGGCCCACCAGCTGGTTCACCTCGTCCAGGTGGTTCTGGCGGTAGTCGCCCAGGTGCTTGCCCAGGCGCGACGAGCAGGCCGACACCAGGCCGTCGTTGGCTTCGCCGAACACCAGGCTCAGCACGCTGAGCAGGCCGTCGCTGGCGTCGAGCACATTGGTCAGCGGCTGCGTGCCCGTCCACGAGTAGTAGCGCACGCCGTTGACCAGCTCGGCCCCGCTGCCGCAGCCGCTGGGCAGGCCCTGCGGGAAGCGGCGGTTGAAGCTGGCCAGGCCCGCGGTGGTGAGCGAGTCCAGTGCGGCGGTGGGCATCTGCGGCAGGCCGGTGCCGCCGGAGGTGAGGTTGATCAGGCTGACCAGCGCCTTGGCCGCGGCGTTGGCCACGGTTTCCGACACCGACCCCGCCGGCGCCACGCCGCGCAGGATGTCGGCGACGCGCGAGCCCTTGTTCACGCCCCCGATGGAGGTGACCGAGGCCACCAGCTGCGGCGCCACGCCCGCCACATAGCGCGTGGTGGGCCCGCCATGCGAGTGGCCGACCAGGTTGACCTTGCCCGCGCCCGTGATCGCCAGGATGGTCTTGACCTGCGCCAGCAATTGCTCGCCGCGCACCTCGCTGCTGTTGGCCGCCGAGACCTGGGCCACGTAGACCTTGGCGCCGCCCTGGCGCAGCGCGTCGGGGATGCCGTAGAAGTAGTCGATGCCCAGGGCCGAGTCGAAGCCGAACAGCCCGTGCACCAGCACGATGGGGTAGCGCGTCTGCGTGTAGCCGCTTTGTGCGTGCGCACCTGCCCCCAGCAGCAAAAGCCCCGCGGTCGCCGCCAGCACCAGTCGCCGCAGAAAGCGGCTCAAAAATCCTGTCATGTGTTTGTCTCCAGTGATGTGATTTCTTGTATTTGCAAAATAGAACGGTCGTTCTTTTTTGCAGGATTCATTCTTCGTGGGAGCGGCGCTTGTCACTATCGGGACATACCCGAGCCCGCAACATGGCGGCCGAAAATCTGTGCAATTTCGTAGAATCCTGCGCCATGAAAGCCTTTGACGCACTCGACAAGCTGGACCGCGCCATCCTGCGCCGTCTGCAGGAAAACGGCCGCGAGACGTATGACGTCATCGGCGAGCAGGTGGGCCTGTCGCCCAGCGCCGTGCTGCGCCGCGTCAAGCGTCTGGAGGACAGCGGCGTGATCGAGCGCTACGTGGCGCTGGTCCCGCCCGAGGCGGTGGGTCTGGGGCTCACGGCGTACCTCAACGTGCGGCTGGAAAAGCACACCGAAAGCCACAAGCGCAACCCCATGGACCTGTTTCGCGCGAGCGTGCAGACCTGGCCCGAGGTGGTGGAATGCGCGTCGCTCACCGGCGAGATGGACTACCTGCTGCGCGTGGTGGTGGCCGACATGGCGCACTACAGCCGCTTCATCATGGACACGCTGCTCAAGCACCCGAGCGTGCAGGATTGCAAGACGAGCTTCGTGCTCGACCGCGTGAAGGCGACCACCGCAGTGCCTGTCTGAGCCCCGCGCAAGCACCTTCCGAGCCTGTGTGACAATCCGCGCGCCCTCGGCCCCGGGGGTGTTACGGATTGTTCATGATCGCTATCGACAACCTGCAGTTCGGCTATGGCCGACACCTGCTGTATGACGGCTTTGCCGCCCGTGTGGAGCAGCCCGGCATCTACGGCCTTTTCGGGCGCAACGGCAGTGGCAAGTCCACGCTGCTCAAGCTGATCTGCGGCCTGCTCACGCCCTGGGCCGGGCACTTGCAGGTGCTGGGGCGCAACCCCCGCGCACGCGCTGCGGACCTGCTGGCGTCCATCTACATCGTGCCGGAAGAATTCCACCTGCCCAACCTGACGTGCGCGCAACTGGCCGCCACGCAGGGCGTGTTCTACCCGCGCTTTTCAAACGCGCTGCTGAACGAGTACCTGGCGGAGCTGGAGGTGCCGGCCACCGCGCGGTTCGAGTCCATGAGCCTGGGGCAGAAAAAGAAGGCCGCCATTGCCTTCGCCCTGGCCACATGCACGCCGCTGCTGCTGATGGACGAGCCCACCAACGGCCTCGACATCGTGGGCCGCACACAGTTTCGCAAGCTCCTGCAGCGCCCCGAGCACGCGCACCGCGCGGTGCTCATCAGCACCCACCAGGCGCACGACCTGGAGAGCATCCTGAGTCACATCTGGTTCATCGACCAGGGGCGGCTGGCGCTGTCGGCGCGCATGGACGAGCTGGCGCGCTGGCTGCACATGGGCGTGGCGCAGGACGACGACGCTGCGCGCGTGCAGGCGGGCGGCGCGCTGCTGTACCAGGAGCGCATCGGCCAGCAACTGGCCTATGTCGCTCTGCGCTCCAACGAGCCTGGCGCGACCGTGCCGACAGGCAGCTCGGTGCAGCTGGAGCTTTTGTACAAGGCGCTGAGCCTGAACCGGGACCAGGTGCTGCAGGCACTGGCCCCGCTGCGCGCGGCCCCGGCGGCCAGGGAGACGGCATGAGCAACGCAAACAACCACCCATCTGCACCCGCATCCACACCACTGTCGAGCGCAGGCAGCGCCTCGTTTTCGTGGCACCGCTTCACGCTGCTGGCCCGTGCCCACTGGGCGGAGCACACGCGGCAGTACCTGGGCCACCTGCTGGTGACGGGCATCCTGTACTGCGTGCTGCTGGTGTTCAGCCTGAGCGTGTCGCGCGGAGAAGTGTTTGTGACCGGGGGGCAGTCGGCCTTCTACTTCTGGGGGCTGTACCTCACGGGGTTCGTGTTTGCGGGGCGGTACTTCGACAGCATGGCGCGGCGCGAGTCCGCGCTGCTGGTGTTGATGCGTCCGGCGTCGGTGCTGGAAAAGTGGCTGCTGTGCGTAGGCATCGTGGTCGTCGGATACCCCGTGGCCTACACACTGTTGTTCCTGGCGATCTCGTGGCCTGCGCAGGGTGTGGCGCTGGCGATGCGGGCGGCCTGGGCGGACCCTGCCAACCTCGATCCGCAGAACTACGCGCTCTTCGTGCCGTTGCTGCGCCAGCCGCTGCGCGAAGCCCTGCTCAGCATCCCGCAGCAATGGGGGCTCTTCATTGCCGCCTGGGCCCTGCAGGGGGCGGCCGTGACGGGCTCGCTGTACTTTCGCAAGGTGGCGATGCTCAAGACCTTGGTGCTCGGCGTGGTGCTGTTCATCGCCACGGTCATGGTCTCCGTGCTGTCGCGTCCGCGGGACGAGGTGCTCTTTGCCTGGTGGCGGGACGGGGCTGCAACGCTGGGCGCCGAGACCCATGCACTGAACGCCGCGCTCTGGCTGGCCCTGCCGATGCTGCTGTGGTGGCAAACCTACCAGCACCTGCGCGAAAAGGAGCTCACGTGATGGCGCGGTTTCGCTCCCGGGCGGGCGCGCCGCGCAAGCTGGGCCCCTGGCTCTTTGCCGGCGTGTTCGTCATGTTCTGGGTCCTGCTGGCCATCAGCGGGATGGACCGCTTCAAGTCCAAGGACGGCGACAGCCGCGAATACACCATCCCTGCTGCACAACTGATAGGCGTTACGCGACTGCGCATCGATGGCGATTCCGACGACGCACAAGGCTATGTGCCCCCAACGCGTGTCGTGCTAAGCAATACAAGCGATATCACTCTAAGTCTTCACCTTCGACGAGAAGGCCGCCGCAAAGGGGCACGGGCACAAGAACGGCCCGGTTGGCATGCCGAGCCGCCGCTGACAGTGGTACGCGAGGGCGACACCCTGGTTCTGCGCTGGAAGCCCCGGGAACTCCCCCAGAACGCGGAGACTTCCGACGTGCAAGACCAATGGATCGGCAAAATCAAGCTGCCGAAGCACTTCCAGGGCTTGGCGCTTTCGCATGCGTTGGTGGAGGCCCTGGAGCCTGTAGAGCGCCTACAGGTCTCCGGCCGTTCCGTGGAGGTGCGTGGCGAGGTGGCCCATCTGGACCTGCAATCGACGCAATGCGGTCGTTGTGCGGCTGGCGGGCCGGCCTCAGCGGACAAAAACGACGCTGCATGCGATGAGCGTGCGACGAAAGGTAAGAATCCTCTGCTCGAAGTCAGTGCGAAAAACATGCAGTCAGTGCGCATCGAGGCATGGGAGGGCAATGTCAAGGTTGGCGACACCGAACGCTTGAAACAACTGGACCTTCAGTTGGGCGACCATGTGGCGCTGTTGGTTGACCGCGTTGCGGTGCTCCGGCTTCCACGTGGCGTTGATGGGAATGCGGGGCAAGCGCGAGGTGTGCTACCCGCGGGCGACTGTGTAGTTGCCCCGGCATTGCAGGGCGATCCTGCAAGATCACACCCTCTGGATCTGCTCCGGATGCCTGATAGCCCGTTGGTTGCAAAGTAGCCAGGTGGTCGCGCCGCTTCTGTCGCCTGTTCGGGCTCCCGATGTGCTGTATGCGCGGCATCGCCGGTAGCGCAAAGGTCGCGTCAGGGACTGTTGCGGGGCCGTCACGGCGATGTTTGCTATATTTTTAATAGCATACGACGAAATGCCAGCAAGCGCAAATGCCATTTGCGGCCGTAAACTGAGTCACCTCACTACTTTGCTGCAATGCAACAAAAAGTGTGGAAATAATGAGGGAAAACCCTTATATTCGATCCATGTTCGCAACGAAAGACTGGCTCAAGGCATCCTGGTACGTAGGCAGGGGCATGCTGCGCCCTGTGACAGGTGCTCCATCGGCGGCGGAAAGCCGCGTCAAGAAGGAGGTTCCCGTGATGGTTCCCATCCGTGCCCTGGGGCCCTCGTACCGCGAGCGCATCACCCAGCATCTGTTGCAGCTGGAGCCGTCGGACCGCTACCTGCGGTTCGGCTACGCGGCCAACGACGAGCAGATCCGCCGCTACGCCGAGCAACTCGATTTCAACCGCGACGAGATCTTCGGCATCTACAACCGCCGCCTCGAACTCATCGCGATGGCCCATCTGGCTTTTTCCGAACACCCCGAGCACAAGCACTGCGCGGAATTCGGCGTGTCTGTGCTCAAGCAGGCCCGGGGCCGCGGGTTCGGCGCCCGGCTGTTCGAGCGCGCCGTGATGCACGCCCGCAACGAAGGCGTGAACATGGTGTTCATCCATGCGCTGTCCGAAAACACGGCCATGCTCAAGATCGCACGCAGCGCCGGTGCCACGGTGCGCCGCGACGGCTCGGAGTCCGAGGCGTACCTGCAGATTCCGCCCGCCAGCTTTGACACCCGCATGGCCGAGATCGTGGGCCAGCAGTTCGCCGAGGTGGACTACCAGCTCAAGAAGCAGGCCAAGCAGTTCTGGGATTTCCTGGCCAACGTGCAGGAAGTGCGCAGCGGCGTGCAGCACGCGCGCCACCAGTCGGCCGAATGAACGGCGGGGGCATGCATCCGCCCCGCCCGCGGGACGGTCGTGGCGATGGGCGGGTGCGGGGCCGGTGCACGGCGAGCGACGCCCTGTCACAACAATCCGCTATCCTAGGGGCCTGATCCACTACCGCACGTCCTGCACTCCAAGACAGTGTCCGAGCCGCACCCCGCGCACCCTGGGCGACCGCCCGAAAGGGAAGACAAGCGCACCTTCCTGCAGAAAGTGGCCGAGTTCATCCACCCCGGCCCGGACTCCACGGAAGAACTCATCGAGACCCTGGCCGAGGCCGAAGACAACGAGGTCATTGGCGCCGAAGCGCGTGTGATGCTCGAGCGCGTGATCCGCATGGCCGACATGACGGCGGGCGACGTGATGGTCGCCGCGCCGCGGATGGATCTGATCAACATCGAAGCACCGTTCGAAGACCTGCTCAACCTGGTCATCCACACCGCGCACTCGCGCTTTCCGGTGTACCAGGGCGAGCGCGAGAACATCATCGGCATCCTGCTGGCCAAGGACCTGCTCAAGCTGCAGCGGGCGCCCGAGCTCAACATCCGCGCGCTGCTGCGCCCCGCCATCTTCGTGCCCGAGAGCAAGGGCCTGAACGACCTGCTGCGCGAGTTCCGCGGCAACCGCAGCCATCTGGCGATAGTGATCGACGAGTTCGGCCGCGTGGCGGGGCTCATTACCATCGAAGACGTGCTCGAGCAGATCGTGGGTGAGATCGAGGACGAGTTCGACATCCCCGAGGACGACGGCGACATCTTCGGCCTGGCCGACCACACCTACCGCGTGAGCGGCGACACCTCCATCGAGCGTGTCTGCGAGGCGTTCGACGTGCTGATCCAGGGCAGCGACCCCGGAGAGCACTTCGACACCATCGGCGGCCTCATCGCCCATGAAATGGGCCACGTGCCCAAGCGGGGCGAACATCTGCAACTGTCGGGGCTGAACTTCGTCGTGCTGCACACCAAGGGTGGGGCGGTGCGCTGGTTCAAGGTGTCGCGGGCGCAAGAGCCCGGCGCCAGCGGCGAGTGATGGCGCGCGTCCGAGCATCTGCGGGACTGCCGCTGGTCCCGCAGGCGGTGCTGGCGGTGGCCGCGGGCCTGGCCCAGGCCGCGTCGCTGGCCTGGCCCGGCAGCGGCGAGCCGCTGTGGTGGCTGCAGCTGCTGTCGATGGCGGTGCTGGCCTGGCTGGTGCGGCCGTCCCCGACGCAGGCCATCGGCTGGCGGCGCGGCGCGATGACGGGCGGGCTTTTTGCCACCGCGTGGCTGTGCGGCACGTTCTGGTGGCTGTTCATTTCCATGCACACCTACGGGGGGCTCGCGGCCCCGCTGGCGGTGGCGGCGGTGCTGGGGCTGGCGGCGTTTTTGGCCAGCTACTACGCCGCGATGCTGGGACTTTTTTGCCGCCTGTCACCCTCCAGTCGTGCTCTGGGTGCTATATTTTTCGGAGCATTCTGGCTGCTGGCCGAACTGGCGCGCGGCACGCTGTGGACGGGCTTTCCCTGGGGCGCAGGGGGCTACGCGCACGTCGACGGTCCACTGGCGGCCCTGGCGCGCTATATCGGCGTCTACGGTGTGGGCGCCGTGGCCGCGGCGCTGGCGATGTACGTGGTGCAGTTGCGTGGCGCGGACCTGGGCCGCTGGCGCACCTGGGTGGCGCCGGCCGCCGCCGCGGTGCTGCTGGCAGCGGCCACGGCCGACCGCTTTTGCGCGGTGAACCTGTGCCACACGCCCCCCCATGCGCAGGCCAAGCCCCTGACCCTCGCGTTGCTTCAGGGCAACATCCCGCAGGACGAGAAATTCCAGCCGGGCAGCGGCGTGCCGCTGGCCCTCCAGTGGTACGCCGGGCAACTGCAGGAGGCCCGGGCCGACCTGGTGGTGGCGCCTGAAACCGCCATCCCGCTGCTGCCTCAGCAACTGATTCCGGGGTATCTCGAGGGCATCGAGCAGCGCTATGCCCAGGGCCCGCAGGCGGCGCTGGTGGGCATTCCGATGGGCGACGAGACCGTCGGCTACACCAACACCGTGCTGGGCATGGGCGCGGGCGTGGCCCCGCCTGGCAAGCCGTACCGCTACGACAAGCACCACCTGGTGCCGTTTGGCGAGTTCATCCCGCCGTTCTTCAAGTGGTTCACCGCCATGATGGACATCCCGCTGGGCGACTTCAACCGCGGCGCGGTGGGCCAGGCTTCGTTCGCCTGGGCGGGCCAGCGCATAGCGCCCAACATCTGCTACGAGGATCTGTTCGGCGAAGAGCTGGGCGCCCGCTTCATCGACCCGGCCCAGGCGCCCACGGTGTTCGTCAATTTCAGCAACATCGGCTGGTTCGGCAACACGGTGGCCATCGACCAGCACCTGCACATCAGCCGCATGCGGGCCCTGGAGTTCGAGCGCCCCATGGTGCGCGCCACCAACACCGGGGCCACGGCCATCATCGACCACCGCGGGGTGGTGACGCACGCCCTGGAGCGCCACACCCGCGGCGTTCTGCTGGGCGAGGTGCGGGGCCGCGGGCTCGATGCGCAAGAGGGCTGGGCGATCACGCCGTACGCCTGGTGGGTGTCACGCTGGGGGCTGTGGCCGCTGTGGATACTGGGCGGCGTGGCGGTGGTCTTTGCGGCGGTGGCCCGGCGGCGGCGGACGGTGGAGGCGGCTTGATCCACGTCAGCGCGCGGCGGGGAGCCCTGGCGCCCAGGTAGGCCAAAACGCGCCGCGGCGCCTGCTGCCTTGATAATGGAGCCCCACAAGCGGGGGCTTGTGTGGGTTTTATGTGGGTTACAACGATGATTTGAGGCGGGCCAACCCGCCGTTCTGGAGCACGACTGAAGATGGCTGATTCCTTTTCCTACGAACAACTGATCGCCTCGGGTGAGGGCCGGCTGTTCGGCGCCGACAGTGGCCGCCTGCCGCTGCCGCCCATGCTGATGTTCGACCGCATCACGCACATCGACAGCGATGGCGGCGAGCACGGTCTGGGAAAGATCCGCGCCGAACTGGACGTGCGTCCCGACCTGTGGTTCTTTGCCTGCCACTTCCAGGGCGACCCGGTCATGCCCGGGTGCCTCGGGCTCGATGCCATGTGGCAGCTGATCGGCTTTTACCTGACCTGGCTGCGCCTGCCGGGCAAGGGCCGGGCGCTCGGGGCTGGTGAAGTGAAGTTCACCGGCGAAGTGGGCCCCAACGTGAAACTCGTGACCTACGAAATCGACATCAAGCGCGTGATCAAGCGCAAGCTGGTCATGGCGATTGGCGATGCACGCCTTCTGGCCGATGGCCAGGAAATCTACGTGGCCAATGACCTGCGCGTGGGCTTGTTCAAGCGCGAGGAACAGGCTGCGGGGGCACCAGGAGCAGCAGCATGAAACGCGTAGTCATCACCGGCGCGGGCATCGTCTCGTGCATTGGCAACGACCTGGCCACGGTGGAGGCCTCGCTGCGCGCCAGCAAGAGCGGCATCAAGGCCGTCGAAAAGTTCAAGGAACTGGGCCTGCGCAGCCAGGTGGGCGGCGCGCCCGAGATCGACATCGAGTCGCGCATCGACCGCAAGCAGCTGCGCTTCATGGGCGATGCCGCGGCGTACGCGCAGATCGCCCTGGAAGACGCGATTGTCCAGGCCGGCCTCACGCCCGAGCAGGTCAGCCACCCGCGCACCGGCCTCATCATGGGTTCGGGCGGCGGCTCGCCCAACAACCAGATCGAGGCGGCCGACACGCTGCGCGAAAAGGGCATCCGCCGCGTGGGGCCCTACCAGGTCACGCGCTGCATGAGCTCCACCGTGTCCGCATGCCTGGCGACCAACTTCAAGGTCAAGGGCATCAACTACTCCATCACGTCTGCCTGCTCCACGTCGGCGCACTGCATCGGCGCGGCCGCGCAGCAGATCGCCTGGGGCATGCAGGACGTGATGTTCGCAGGCGGCGGCGAAGAGCTGTCCTGGGGCATGTCGCTGCTGTTCGACGGCATGGGCGCCATGTCCAGCAAGTACAACGACACGCCCGAGAAAGCCTCGCGCGCCTACGACGCCAACCGTGACGGCTTCGTGATCGCCGGCGGCGGCGGCGCCGTGGTGCTGGAGAGCCTGGAGCACGCCCAGGCGCGCGGCGCCACCATCCTGGCCGAAGTGGTGGGCTTTGGCGCCACCAGCGACGGCGAAGACATGGTGGCCCCGTCGGGCGACGGTGCCATTGCCTGCATGAAGCAGGCGATGGAGGGGCTTGATGCGCCCATCGACTACATCAACACCCACGGCACCTCCACGCCCGTGGGCGACATGCAGGAAGTGCGGGCCATGCAGGCGCTGTTCGGCGACAAGGTGCCGCCGTTCTCGTCCACCAAGTCGCTCACCGGCCACTCGCTGGGCGCCACGGGTGTGCAAGAGGCCATCTACTGCATGATCATGCTGAACAAGGGTTTCATCGCCGGCTCGGCCAACGTGGACACGCCCGACCCCGCGCTGGGCTCCATGCCGCTGGTCACGCAGACCCGCGATGCGGACCTGACCACGGTGCTGTCCAACAGCTTCGGCTTTGGCGGCACCAACGCCAGCCTGGTGCTGCGCCGCTGGAGTGCTTGAGCGATCCGCCTGAGGCGCTTCGCGCCTTCCCCCTTCTCTCGAATGGCTGCGCAATTCGGGAAGGGGGACGCAGCCGGTGCGGCGGGGCGGCCTTGCTTGGCTGCCCGCGGCGGGAGCCTCGCGATGGCCCAGGCCGTTGATGAAAGACGCAGCCGCTGGATACCTGCGATAGCTCTCCACCCGCCACCCGGCCCACGGGTGTGCGGGTTTTTTCATGCCCGCCGAGGAGGCTGGCCCGAGAGGGCTGCATGCAGCACCCCCGGCAGCATCGCCAGCATGCGCGTGGCCTGCAGGCCCGGTGGCGACGATCGTGCGTGGTAGCTGTACAGCGAGATCGGCGGCAGCTCGTGCAACTCCAGCGTGACCATGCTCGCCGGGTCCAGGCGCGTGGCGGTCAGAAAGTCGACCACCGTCCAGCCCATGCCCAGTCGCACCAGCTCCAGCGCCAGGCGCGATGTCTGCACCTGGATGCCCGGCCCCGCCGGCGTGCCCAGGCGCTGCGCGATCTCGTCGATGGACTGGCGCATGGGATCATCCCCCACCAGGCGGATCACCGGCACCTGCGCCAGCCGGGCGCTGTGCGAGGTGGCGCGGGGCGCGCGGCTCCACAGCGCCTCGGCCACCGCCAGGTACATGCGCCCGCTCACCAGCAGGTCGCTGCGGATCTGCGGATGCGGGTGCTTGTAGAACCCCAGGCAGAAGTCCACGCTGCGCGTGAGCAGCGCCTGTGTCATCTGGTCCTGGTGGATGGTGCGCACCTCCACGCCCACCTGCGGGTAGCGCAGCGCGTGCTGCTGCAGCAGCAGCGGCAAGAACTCGTGGCTCACCGCCGGGATCGCGGCCAGCCGCACATCGCCAGTGTCGCTGGCAGCCAGGTTGCGGGCGGTGCGGCGCAATGCGTCCAGCTGGCGGTGGATGCCGGTGGATTCGGAGGCCAGCACCTGCGCCTCGGGCGTGGGGGTCAGGCCCGCCGGCGTGCGCACGAACAGGCGGTAGCCCAGCTGCAGCTCGGTGTGCGCCACCGCCTTGCTGATGGCCGACGGCGTGATGCACAGCAGCCGCGCCGCCGCGCTCATGTTGCCGGTCTGGAGCACCGCCTGAAAAACTTCCAGCTGCCGCAGGTTCATACGTCGGTCCCTGGTTTTGGGGGTGTGAGTGAAATTCACATGGGGGTGCTGATTATTCCGCAACGGTGTGTGTCGATCTCTCATAGGATGCGCCACCGCTCGAAAGCGGCGCGGTGGCCACAAAGGCGCCGTGACACACAACACGACACACCTGTTCCAGGAGACTTTCCATCATGCGTATTTCCCCACCTGCCGCTGTTGCTGCCCACCGCTGGCTGGCCGGCCTGCTGCTCTCGGCCGCGTCCGCCGTGGCCATGGCCCAGGCCGCCCAGCCCCACGTTGTGGTGCTGGCCACGGGCGGCACCATTGCCGGCGCCGGTGCATCGGCGGCCAACAGCGCCACCTACGCTGCGGCCAAGGTGCCCGTCGACAAGCTGCTGGCCGGCCTGCCCGAGCTGGCCAGCGTCGCCAAGGTCTCTGGCGAGCAGGTGTTCCAGATCGCGTCCGAGAGCTTCACCAACGAGCATCTGCTCAAGCTCGGCCAGCGCGTCTCGGCCCTGTCCAAGCAGGCCGACGTGGACGGCATCGTCATCACCCACGGCACCGACACGCTGGAAGAAACCGCCTACTTCCTGAACCTGGTGGTGCGCACCAACAAGCCGATCGTCGTGGTCGGCTCCATGCGCCCCGGCACGGCCCTGTCGGCCGACGGCGCGCTGAACCTGTACGACGCCGTGAGCGTGGCGGCCAGCAAGGACGCGGCTGGCAAGGGCGTGCTCGTCACCATGAACGACGAGATCCAGAGCGGCCGCGACGTGAGCAAGACCATCAACATCAAGACCGAGGCCTTCAAGAGCCAGTGGGGCCCGCTGGGCATGGTGGTGGAAGGCAAGAACTACTGGTTCCGCGCGCCCGTCAAGCGCCACACCGCCAATTCCGAGTTCAACATCGACGAGATCCAGGCCCTGCCGGCGGTGGACATCGTGTACGGCTACGGCAACATGAACACCACCGGCATCGAGGCCTACAGCAAGGCCGCCGTGAAGGCGCTGATCCACGCCGGCACCGGCAACGGCTCGGTGGCCGCCCAGGCGGTGGATTCGCTCAAGGCCCTGCGCGGCAAGGGCGTGCAGGTGATCCGCTCGGCCCGCGTGCCGGACGGCTTTGTGCTGCGCAATGCCGAGCAGCCCGACGACAAGTACGACTGGGTGGTGGCGCACGACCTGCGCCCGCAAAAGGCCCGCATCCTGGCGATGGTGGCCCTGACCAAGACCAATGACAGCAAGGAACTGCAGCGGATTTTCTGGGAGTATTGAAGCCCCCCTGAGGCGCTGCGCGCCTTCCCCCCGGAGGGGGGACGCACCCGGTGGCCTGGCCAAGCCAGATCCACGGGTGCTCGCGCGATGACGGCGCGTCCAGTTGGGCGTTGGGTTGTGCGAGTCGGGCGACGGATTTTTATTGATTTGGCGCACTGCTGTGCGCCGATGGTTGCCTGCAAGGGCGGCACCTGCACGCGGTGGCTTATGGGCGGCGCGGATGGGTTGGAAAGGCTGGGGCTCCACGAGGGCCCTGGCCTTTTTTCATGGGGCGGGCGGTTTGGACCTCTGGCTGCTGGCAGCAACTGGCGCTGGCGTCGCGGTGTTTGCAGGGCGGCCTTGCTGCGGCGCCGTAAAATGATCGGTTCGCGTGTGCGATGCCCGTCCGTGCTGCCTGGGGTGGTCAGCAGGCGTCGCGCCAACGCCTTGCATCGTTTTCTTTTTCTCCTCCTACTTGCCCGGCCCTGGCTTGCCAGTGCCACAGACGCCATGTTGACATTCCAGCAAATCATTCTGAAGCTGCAGTCCTACTGGGACGCGCAGGGTTGCGCTCTTTTGCAGCCCTACGACATGGAAGTGGGCGCCGGCACCTCGCACACCGCCACCTTCCTGCGCGCCATCGGGCCGGAGCCCTGGAAGGCCGCCTACGTGCAGCCCAGCCGCCGCCCCAAGGACGGCCGCTATGGCGAGAACCCCAACCGGCTGCAGCACTACTACCAGTACCAGGTGGTCCTGAAGCCCGCGCCAGCCAACATCCTGGAGCTGTACCTGGGTTCGCTCGAAGCCCTCGGTTTCGACCTCAAGAAGAACGACATCCGCTTCGTCGAGGACGACTGGGAGAACCCCACGCTGGGCGCCTGGGGCCTGGGCTGGGAGGTGTGGCTCAACGGCATGGAGGTGACGCAGTTCACTTACTTCCAGCAGGTCGGCGGCATCGACTGCAAGCCCGCCACGGGCGAGATCACCTATGGCCTGGAGCGCCTGGCGATGTACCTGCAGGGCGTGGACAACGTCTACAACCTGAAGTGGACCGACACGCTGAGCTATGGCGATGTCTACAAGCAAAACGAGGTCGAGCAGTCCACCTACAACTTCGAGCACAGCGACGCGGACTTCTTGTTCACCGCCTTCAACGCGCACGAAAAGCAGGCCAAGTACCTGATGGAGCAGCAGCTGGCGCTGCCCGCCTACGAGCAGGTGCTCAAGGCCGCGCACAGCTTCAACCTGCTGGATGCGCGCGGCGCGATCAGCGTGACCGAGCGGGCCGCGTACATCGGCCGCATCCGCAACCTGGCCCGTGCCGTGGCGCAAAGCTACTACGAGAGCCGCGAGCGCCTGGGCTTCCCCATGGCGCCGCGCGAGTGGGTGGAGCAAATGGCCAAGAAGGCAGCCTGAGCGGACGAAAGAGAACAACAACATGACGACGACCCAAAACCTTCTCGTAGAACTGTTTGTCGAAGAGCTGCCGCCCAAGGCGCTGCAAAAGCTGGGCGATGCCTTTGCCACCGTGCTGGGCGACCAGCTCAAGGCGCAGGGCCTGGCCACGGCAGCGTCCGTGGTCACGCCCTTTGCATCGCCCCGCCGCCTGGCCGCGCACGTGACCGGCGTGGCCGACAAGGCCGCCGACAAGGCCGTGCAGCAAAAGCTCATGCCTGTGGCCGTGGGGCTCGACGCCAGCGGCAACGCGAGCCCGGCACTGCTCAAAAAGCTGCAGGCCCTGGGCGCGGATGTGTCCGACCCGGCAGCCGCCGTGGCGGCGCTCAAGCGCGCGCAGGACGGCAAGGCCGAGGCGCTGTTCTACGACAGCGTGGTGCCTGGCGCTACGCTGCAGGACGGCCTGCAGAAAGCGCTGCAGGAGGCGATTGCCAAGCTGCCCATCCCCAAGGTCATGAGCTACCAGCTCGAGACCGACTGCGAACTGCCCGGCTGGACCAGCGTGAACTTCGTGCGCCCCGCGCACGGCCTGGTCGCGCTGCACGGCAGCACCGTGGTGCCGGTGAAGGCGCTGGGCCTGTCGGCGGGCCACAGCACGCAGGGCCACCGGTTTGAAGCCGCCGTGTCGCCCGTGGTGCTGGCCGACGCCGACAGCTACGCCGCCACGCTGCGAAAAGACGGCGCCGTGATCGCCTCCTTTGCCGAGCGCAAGGCCGAGATCGCCCGCCAGCTGGCCGCGGCCGCCGCCCAGGTGGGCAACGGCGCGCGCCCCATCGAAGACGAGGCGCTGCTCGACGAAGTGACCGCGCTGGTCGAGCGGCCCAACGTGGTCACCTGCTCGTTCGAGACCGAGTTCCTCGACGTGCCGCAGGAATGCCTGATCCTCACGATGAAGGCCAACCAGAAGTACTTTCCGCTGCTGGACGCCGCGGGCAAGCTCACCCACAAGTTCCTGGTGGTGAGCAACATCAGCCCCGAAGACACGAGCTTCGTGACCGGCGGCAACGAGCGCGTGGTGCGCCCGCGCCTGGCCGACGCGAAGTTCTTCTTCGACCAGGACCGCAAGAAGACCCTGGCCTCGCGCGTCGAGGGCCTCGGTAAGGTGGTCTATCACAACAAGCTCGGCACGCAGGGCGAGCGCGTGGAGCGCGTTAGGTCAATAGCCAAAGCCATCGCCACGCAACTGGGCGACGCCGCCCTGGTGGCCGATGCCGACAAAGCCGCGCAACTCGCCAAGACCGACCTCGTGACCGACATGGTGGGCGAGTTCCCCGAGCTGCAGGGCATCATGGGCGGCTACTACGCCCTGAACGACGGCCTGGGCGAGACCGTGGCGCACGCCATCGAAGACCACTACAAGCCCCGCTTCGCGGGCGACACGCTGCCGCGCAACACCGCCGGCGTGGTGGTGGCGCTGGCCGACAAGCTCGAAACCCTGGTGGGCATGTTCGGCATCGGCAACCTGCCCACGGGCGACCGCGACCCGTTCGCGCTGCGCCGCCATGCGCTGGGCGTGGTCCGCATGCTGGTCGAAAAAGACCTGCCGCTGCAGCTCAACGGCCTGCTCGCCAGTGCGGTGCCCGCCTTTGGCGACAAGATCACCGACGCATCGGCGCCCCTGGCCGACTTCATCTACGACCGCCTTGCCGGCAGCCTGCGCGAGCAGGGCTACCGCGCGCAGGAAGTGGACGCCGTCATGGCCCTGCGCCCGCAGCGCCTGGCCCTGGTCGAGAAGCAGCTGGCGGCCGTGCGCGCCTTTGCCGCACTGCCCGAAAGCCCGGCCCTGGCCGCGGCCAACAAGCGCGTGGGCAACATCCTGAAAAAGGCCGAGGTCGAAGGCCCGGTGGATGCCCACGTGAACCCCGAGCTGCTGCAGGAAAAGGCCGAGCAGGACCTGTACGCCGCGCTGCAGCGCTTCGTGCCCGAAGCCAACGCCCAGTTCGACGTGGGCGACTACACCGCCAGCCTGCAGACCCTGGCTGTGCTGCGCGCGCCGGTGGATGCGTTCTTCGACGACGTGATGGTCAACGCCGAGCAGCTGGATGTGCGGATGAACCGCCTGGGCCTGCTCAAGATGCTGCACAACGCGATGAACCGCGTCGCGGATCTTTCCCGCCTGGCCGTTTGACCGGATGGCCCAAGCTGATAGGCTGGCGATTCTCACAAGGTAACCAAGCCCCATGAAACTCGCCATCCTCGACCGCGACGGCACCCTCAATCCGCTGGGGGAGGACTTCATCACCACCGCCGACGAGTGGACCGCCGTGCCCGGCGCGCTCGAAGCCATTGCGCGGCTCAACCACGCGGGCTGGCATGTGGTGGTCGCCACCAACCAGCCGGGCCTGGGGCGCGGGCTGTTTGACGTGATGGCCATCAACGCCATCCACGCCAAGATGCACCGCCAGCTGGCCGCGGTGGGCGGGCGCATCGATGCGGTGTTCTACTGCCCCCACGCGCCCGACGAGGACTGCGCCTGCCGCAAGCCCGCGCCGGGGCTGATCGAGCAGATCTGCGACCGCTACGGTGTGGAGCGGCACGATGTGCAGATGGTGGGCAGCTGCGCCGCGCACCTGCAGGCGGGCGCCGCCGCCGGGGCCCAGCAGCTGCACCTGGTCTGCACCGGCCAGTCGGCCCGGGTCGATGCCCGCGGCGCGGTGCCGGAGGGCTTCCCGCCCGGCACCGTGCTGCATGCGAGCCTGAACGATTTTGTGGACCGGCTGCTGCCTGCCGTGCCGGTGCCCGCACCGCCCGCCGCCGCTGCACTGGCTCCCGCGGTTCCACCCGATGCTATTTAATTGATATCTGCTGGCGCTTGTCCATCAAGCGGTAGCGGCCTAAAAGGCTTGATTTACTCCATGGCTTTCATCCGTTCTCTCCTTCACTTCCTCTGGATGGGCATCACCGTGGTGCCCTACACGCTGGCCATCATGCTGGGCTCGTTGTTCGGCATGCGCGGGCGCCCGCTCTACCGCATTGCGCGGGCGTGGCTGTCGCTGTGCATCAGCAGCGCCCGGGTGATCCTGGGCGTGCGGGCCAACGTGATGGGCATGGAGAACCTGCCGCAGGGCGAGAACGCCGGGGCGGTGCTGCTGGTCAAGCACCAGTCCACGTACGAGACCTTCCTGATGCCGTCGATCATGCCGCGCCCCCTGGCGTACGTGTTCAAGAAGGAGCTGCTGCACGTGCCGTTCTTCGGCTGGTCCATCGGCCGGCTGGACATGATCCACATCGACCGCAACCAGCGCACGCAGGCGTTCAACAAGGTCGTGCAGCAAGGCAAGAAGCTGCTGGACAAGGGCATCTGGATCATCATGTTCCCCGAAGGCACCCGCATCGAGCGGGGCCAGAAGGGCAACTACAAGACCGGCGGCACGCGCCTGGCCATCGACACCGGCGCGCCGGTGGTGCCGATCGCGGTGACGTCCGCCAAGGTGTGGCCGCGCAAGGCGTTCATCAAGCGCCCCGGCGTGGTGGACGTGTCCATCGGCAAGCCCATCCCCAGTGCCGGCCGCCAGCCCGAAGAGCTGATGCGCGAGGTGGAGGCCTGGATCGAGGCCGAGATGCGCCGCCTGGACCCCGAGGCATATCCCGCCGCCAGCACCGCTGCCACCGGCGTCACCACCCCCACGCCCGGGAAGTAATCCACCGTGATGCAGCGGCTGGTGCAACTGGCGCTCGACCTGTTCGACCCGCCCCCGGCAGCGGCGGGTGCCGCAGCGCCCGGGGCGCCCGGTGTGCCGCCTGCCAGCCCCCCCTCCGTACCGAAAGTGCCTCTGCCGCGCCAGGGAAGGGCGGGAGGTGCTACTGAAAATATAGCGGACGCGGCCCCGGCCGTTGCCCCCCCGGCCGTCCGCACGCCCCCCGTGCACACCCCGGGCGTGCCGCTGCCCTCGCTGCTGTCCCCCGCCGAATTCCGCCATCCGCAGGCCAACCGCGAGGTGCTGCTGGGCGACGCCGTGGTGGGCTATGCCCTGGCGCGGGCGCGGCGCCGCACCATCGGCTTCACCGTGGGCGCCGACGGGCTGGCGGTGCGCGCGCCCAGCTGGGTCACGCTGTCGGCCGTGGACGCAGCATTGCGCGAGAAGGCCGACTGGATCCTGCGTAAGCTGTCGGAAGCGCGTGAGCGCCAGCAGCGCATGGAAGGCGGGCGCATCGTCTGGGCCCATGGCGCCGTGCTGCCGTACCTGGGCGAGCCGCTCACCGTGGTGCTGGACCCGAGCCACGGCTTCACCGGCAAGGGTGGGGCGCTGGTGTCGGCTGCGCCGTCTTCGCCCCCCCAGGTGCCCGGCGCTGCCGCGCCGGAAGGCGCAGCCCCGGCCGAAGCCCGCAGCCTGCACATCGGCCTGCCCCACAGCGCCAGCCCCGCGCAGATCCGCGATGCCGTGCAGGCCTGGCTGATGCGCGATGCCCGCCGCCACTTCACCGCGCGGCTCGACCACTTTGCGCCGCTGCTGGGCGTGCGCTGGGCCAGCCTGCGCCTGTCGAGCGCGCAGACCCGCTGGGGCAGCGCCAAGGCCGATGGCTCCATCCGCCTGAACTGGCGGCTGCTGCATTACCGCCCGGCCATCATCGACTACGTGGTGGCGCACGAGCTGGCCCACCTGCGCGTGATGGACCACAGCCCGCGCTTTTGGGACACCGTGGCCACGGTGGTGCCCGACTACGCGCAGCTGCGCAGCCACCTGCGCGAAGAGCCCGCGCCGCTGTGGTGAAGGCCCGAGACTGAGACACGAAGGAGTGGACCGATGACAGCAAGCCCGACGATCAGCCCCGCCGACGGATACGCCGGCGATGTTTCCCCGCAGCAGGCCTGGCAATGGGTCGAGGCCGGCCAGGCCGTGCTGGTGGACGTGCGCAGCGACGCCGAGCGCGACTGGGTCGGCCAGGTGCCCGGCGCCGCGGCCGTGGCCTGGAAGCAGTGGCCCGGCATGGCCATGAACCCCGACTTCGACGCACAGATCCGCGCCGCAGTCCCTGCCGGCACCCCCGCCGTGCTGCTGTGCCGCAGCGGCGTACGCTCCATCGCCGCCGCCCGCCGCGCCACGGAACTGGGCCTGACCGCCTACAACATCCTCGAAGGCTTCGAAGGCGACCCCGACGCCCAGGGCCACCGCGGCCAACGCGGCGGCTGGCGCTTCCACGGCCTGCCATGGAAGCAGAGCTGATGCTCCTAAAAAAATAGCTGCTAGCGCTTGTCCATCAAGCGGTAGCAGCTATTTTTCTTTGAATTCGACGGTGTTGGACGGCCCAGCGATAGCGCCGACCCGCCGCGCGATATTTCCCCCGCCCTCCGCCAGTGCACCCGTGGAACCGGCTTTGCCGAGCCACCGGGTGCGTCCCCCTTGGGGGAAGGCGCGCAGCGGCTAAGGGGGTGACCCATCCTTCCCGTGGAACCGGCTTTGCCGGGCCACCGGGTGCGTCCCCCTTGGGGGAAGACGCGCAGCGGCTAAGGGGGTGACCCATCCTTCCCGTGGAACCGGCTTTGCCGGGCCACCGGGTGCGTCCCCCATGGGGGAAGGTGCCGAAGGCGACTCAGGGGGTTATTTAGCCGCGGGGATGCGCAGCTTCTGGCCTGGATAGATCTTGTCCGGGTGGCTCAGCATGGGCTTGTTGGCCTCGAAGATCACGGGGTACTTGTTGGCATCGCCGTAGAACTTCTTGGCGATGGCCGAGAGCGTGTCGCCGCGCACCACGTCGTGGTACTGGGCTTCGGGCTCGGGGTTGGTCACGTCCATCAGGTTTTCGACGCTGGTCACGTTGGCCACGTTGCCGCAGCACAGGGTGACCTTTTCTTTCGCCGACTGCGTGGGGGCCGTGCCCTTCACGGTGACCTTGCCCTGCGTGCCGTCGAAGGCCACCTGCACGTTGGTGGCGCCCAGGCTTTGCGACGCGATGTAGGCCTCGATGGCCTTGGCCGCCTTGGTGTTGAGTTCATCCTGCGTGGGGGCTGCTGCAGTGGCCGCCTGGGCTTCCTTGCCGCCGAACAGTTTTTCGCCGGCTTCCTTGATGAAACTGAAAAGACCCATGTCGTACCTCCTAGAGTGAAACAAAAACAGGAAGGACCAATGTAGCGGCAAAGCCCGCGCCCTCCGTGTCGGACAGGGACGTGAAACGATTTTTGACAATACCGCGCCGGCGACCGTCCGCGGCGCGCCCCGTCTCGGCCCTTGTTGCCCTGGGTTGCCCTGTGTCGCCCCCGAATCAGGGTGCGCGGCAAAACTCGTGATAATCCGCCGCATGACTTTTCTGGCCATCGACGTCGGCAACACCCGCCTCAAGTGGGCCTTGTACGACGCACCCCGTCCCGGGGCCCCGTTGCTGGCCCATGGCGCCGAATTCCTGGACAACATCGACCGGCTCGCCGAAGGCAGCTGGGCGCCGCTGCGCCACCCCGAGCGCATGCTGGGCTGCGTGGTGGCCGGCGATGCCGTCAAGCGGCGCGTGCAGGAGCAGATGGAGATCTGGGACGTGCAGCCCTCGTGGGTGGTCTCGTCCACGGAAGAAGCGGGGCTGGTCAACGGCTACGACCATCCGTCGCGCCTGGGCTCGGACCGCTGGGTGGCGATGGTCGGCGCGCGCCACCATGTGCTGCGCCAGGGACCCGCGCGCCCGCTGGTGGTGGTGATGGTGGGCACGGCGGTCACGGTGGAGTGCATCGATGCCCAGGGCCGCTTCATGGGCGGGCTGATCCTGCCTGGCCACGGCATCATGCTGCGGGCGCTGGAGTCCGGCACCGCAGGCCTGCATGTGCCCACGGGCGAGGTGCGCATGTTCCCCACCAACACCAGCGACGCGCTCACCAGCGGCGGCACCTATGCCATCGCAGGGGCCGTGGAGCGCATGGTGCAGCACGTGATCCAGCACTGCGGCGAGGAGCCGGCCTGCCTGATGACCGGCGGCGCGGGCTGGAAGATGGCGCCCAGCATGACCCGCCCCTTCGAGCTGGTGGACAACCTGATCTTCGACGGACTGCTGGAGATCGCCGCGCGGCGATTCGGGGGCTGAGAGCTGCCGCTGCAGGCGGCTGTGCGTGAGATCTTGAGGTGTAGGCCTCCACTGGCTCCGAGTGGTTCCTATCCATCCTTCGACGGCTCAGTCTCTGGAAGAGCGTTTCTTTGCACACGACCTGTGGAAACGGTCGCTGCCCAGACCAGCGACCGCCGCGCAAGGGCCGCCAAGCCGCAAAGGCGGCGCCTCGCTTGCGGGCGCTGGCGGTGTCCCCCTTCCCGAATCACGCAGTGATCCGAGAGAAGGGGGAAGGCGCAAAGCGCCTCAGGGGGATGCCCCCTTACTCTTCTTCCAGCTCCGCGCGCGCCATCTCGATGTCCAGGCGCTCCATCGCGTCGACCGGCTCGCTCGCGGCGGCCTTCTCGTACAGCTGGGTGGCTTCCTTCATCTTCTTGTCGCCTTCCAGCATGACCAGCGCGTTGGCGTATTCGATCATGCCGATGGCCGAGCCGGGGTTGAGCTTGAGCGCCTCCTGGAACAGCTTCAGGCCCGTGTCCTTCTTGGCTCCATAGGTCATGCCGCCGATCAGCGAGCCCACCTTGTCGATCACCTCGGCATGGAAGGCGCCCAGGGCGATGCGGGCGTCGGCATGCTTGGGCGACAGGGCGATGGCTTTTTCCAGCGATTCCTTCACCTTGCCGCCCAGGCCCTGCGCCAGCGCCTTGGCCACGCTGATGCCCTGGCTGTAGCGGCCCAGCGCATACGCGTGCCAGTACCAGGCGTTGGCATTGCCGGGCTCTGCCGCGGCCTGCGCTGCGGCGCGCTCTGCCACCTGCATGAAGAGGTCGAGCCGCGTCTTTTCCTTTTGCTCCAGGTAGTTGGCATAGATCGCCGTGGCCTTGTTGGCGACGGTGATGCCCGCGCCGCCCGCGGCGATGCCGGCCGCGGCGGCCTTCTCGAAGTCGCCGCTGTGGAACAGTGCCCAGGCCTGCAGCACGGCCGGCTCTTTGGGGACGGGCTCGGCGTCGCCGTTGTGCAGGCGCGCCCATTGCTTCTTGATGCTCGCAGCATCGAACGTGTATTCACCAGCGTGTGGGAAAGAGGTCCACTTGGCCATGGTCTGTGTCTCCTGAGGTTCTTGTTGGTGAAGGTATGGGGGTGGTGGCGGGCAGCCCAGGCCCGTCAGCCGGGCGCTGCGGCGTAGGCCTCCACGAGCTGCAGCAGGTGCGCGCGCTGGCCGGCCTCCAGGTACGGCATCAGCAGGTTGAGCACATGGTGGGCGCCGCGCAGCAGCGCCGCCTGCGCGCTCTCGGGCTCCAGGGCCCGGCGCGGGTCGCGCACGTATTCGAAGCTGAGCCAGTAGGTGAGCACCACGACCATGCTGGTCGCCGTGGCCTCCAGCTCGCGCGTGTCGATGTGCAGCGCGTCCGCACGGCCCATGCCGTCCAGCATGGCGCGCACCGCACGGGTCTTGTTCTTCAGGATGGCCTGGAAGTGCGTCTCCAGGCGCCGGTTCTTGGACAGAAGGTCGTTCAAGTCGCGGTACAGAAAGCGGTACTGCCAGATCAGCTCGAACAGCGTGTGCATGAAGAACCAGGCGTCCTCCACGTTGCGCACCCCGTCGGCGGCGGCCAGCAGTTCGTTGAGCGACTGCTCGTAGCGATCGAACAGCGCGTTGATCAGCTCGTCCTTGGCAGGGTAGTGGTAGTACAGGTTGCCGGGGCTGATGCGCAGCTCGGCGGAGATGAGCGTGGTGGAGACGTTGGGTTCGCCGAACCGGTTGAACAGGTCGAGCGTGACTTCCAGAATGCGTTCTGCGGTGCGGCGTGGCGCTTTCTTCACCATGTGGGCGGGCCCTCTTCGCGTCTTTGGGGATCGGTATGTGCTTGTCTCTGGCGACACTCTAACCGAGCGGCAGATGCTGCATTGCATCAAATCTGATAGGCCTTGCGCGGCGCGCTGCGCCCGGGCCGCACGGCAAAACGGCCGGCACGCCAAAGGCATGCCAGCCGTTTTGTCTTGGGCCTCTTCAGCGCGGGCGGATGGCCCGTGCCGTAGCGTGCCGCAGCATCAGTTGGATGCTGCGGGCGCCGCCTTCTTGGCGGCGGCGCGGGGCTTGGCGGCGGCCTTCTTGGCTGGTGCTGCAGCGGCCTTGGCGGGCGCTTTCTTGGCGGCGGCCTTCTTGGCGGGAGCTGCCTTCTTCGTTGCGGCGGCCTTGGGTGCAGCCTTGCTCGAGCCCTTGGACAGCGCGTCGATGCGGGCGTTCAGGGCTTCGATGTCGCGGGCGGAGGGCACGCCCAGCTTGGCCAGGGCCTTGGCCACGCGGTCTTCGAAGATGTTCTCGAGCTTGTCCCACTGGCCCTGGGCCTTGGAGCCGATGTCGGTGGCCATGTTGGTCACGCGGCTGGTGGCTTCGGAGATTTTCTCTTCGGCCACGGCCTGGGTCTTGCGCTGGATGGTCAGGCCTTCCTTGACCAGGGCTTCGAACACCTTGCCGCCTTCTTCCTGGGCCTTGGAGAAGGCGCCCAGGCCGGCCAGCCAGATCTGCTGGGCGGAGTCCTTCACGGTGCCCGACAGTTGGGCGTTGCTCTTCTTGTTGTCAGCGCTGAGTTTCTGCAGTTTCTTGACCATGGGGCCTCCGTTGTGTGGATGGTGGGGGTTGTCAGGGCAGGGTGCCTTGCACGCATGGCCGGACTGTACGCCGCACGGCGCGCAAGGTGTAGGCACCGGCTCCTAAAAGTGTAGAGCGTGCCGTCTACTGGCGGCGCCGGGGCTGCCCCCGATTCGGCGCGGGTTTGTGCTGAATCCGCGCCCGGTGGGCCTGCGCAAGAATCGGGCGATCACACAGGAGTTATCCATGCAGTATTTCGTGACGGGGGCAACAGGGTTCATCGGCAAGCGGCTGGTCAAGAAGCTGCTGGAGCGCAAGGGAGCGGTGGTGCATTTCCTGATCCGCCGCGAAAGCGCTGACAAGGTGGCCGACCTGCGCAGCTTCTGGGGCACGACGGCCGCCCGCGCGGTGCCGGTGTTCGGCGACCTCACGGCCAAAAAGTTGGGCGTGGCCGCGGACGACATCAAGAAGCTCAAGGGCCAGATCGACCACTTCTACCACCTGGCCGCGGTGTACGACCTGGGCGCCGACGAAGAGACCCAGGTGGCCGTGAACATCGAAGGCACGCGCAACACGGTGGACCTGGCCAAGGCCATCGACGCCGGCCACTTCCACCATGTCTCGTCCATCGCCGCCGCCGGTTTGTACGAAGGCGTGTTCCGCGAAGACATGTTCGAGGAGGCCGAGGGCCTGGACCACCCGTACTTCCAGACCAAGCACGAGAGCGAGAAGATCGTGCGCCAGGACTGCAAGGTGCCCTGGACGGTGTACCGCCCGGCCATGGTGGTGGGCGACAGCACGACCGGCGAGATGGACAAGATCGACGGCCCCTACTACTTCTTCAAGTTGATCCAGCGCCTGCGCCAGCTGCTGCCGCCCTGGATGCCCACCGTGGGCCTGGAGGGCGGTCGCGTGAACATCGTGCCGGTGGACTTCGTGGTCAATGCGCTGAACGTGATCAGCCACCAGAAGGACATCGTCAAGAAGTGCTACCACCTGGTGGACCCGGTGGGCTACCGCGTGGGCGACGTGCTGGACATCTTCAGCCGCGCAGCGCACGCACCGCGCATGAACCTGTTCATCAACGCGGCGCTGCTGGGCTTCATCCCCAAGAGCGTGAAGAAGGGCCTGATGGCGCTGGCCCCGGTGCGCCGCGTGCGCAACGCCGTGCTGAAGGACCTGGGCCTGCCCGAGGACATGCTGACGTTTGTGAACTACCCCACGCGCTTTGATTGCCGCGAGACACTCGCGGCGCTCAAGGGCTCGGGCGTGACCTGCCCCAACCTCAAGGACTACGCCTGGCGCCTGTGGGACTACTGGGAGCGCAACCTGGACCCGGAGCTCTTCATCGACCGCTCCCTCAAGGGCACTGTGGGCGGCAAGGTGGTGCTGGTGACCGGGGGCTCTTCGGGCATCGGCCTGGCCGCCGCGCACAAGTTTGCCGAGGCGGGCGCCACCACGGTGATCTGCGGGCGCGACCAGGACAAGCTCGACGAGGCCTGCGCCGAGGCGCGGGCCAAGGGCTACGAGTTCATCGCCTATGCGGCCGACATCGCCGACATGGCCGACTGCGACCGCTTCGTGCAGCTCTTGATCGACAAGCACGGCGGCGTGGACTTCCTCATCAACAACGCGGGCCGCTCCATCCGCCGCGCCATCGAGTCGAGCTACGACCGCTTTCATGACTACGAGCGCACCATGCAGCTCAACTACTTCGGCTGCCTGCGCGTGACCATGGGCTTCCTGCCCGGCATGGTGGCCCGGCGCAAGGGCCATGTGGTGAACATCAGTTCCATCGGCGTGCTGACCAATGCGCCGCGCTTCTCGGCCTATGTGGCCAGCAAGGCGGCGCTCGATGCCTGGACGCGCTGTGCATCGAGCGAGTTTGCCGACCAGGGCATCACCTTCACCACCATCAACATGCCGCTGGTGCGCACGCCCATGATCGCGCCCACCAAGATCTACAACAACGTGCCGACGCTGAGCCCCGAGGAGGCGGCCGACATGATCGCCCAGGCCTGCATCTTCAAGCCGGTGCGCATCGCCACCCGCCTGGGCATCACCGGGCAGATCCTGCATGCCCTGGTGCCGCGCGTGGCGCAGATCACCATGAACACGAGCTTTCGCATGTTCCCGGACTCCACCGCCGCGGCCAAGGGGGACAAGGCCGCCAAGCCGCAGCTGTCGGCCGAGGCGGTGGCACTGCAGCAGATGATGCGCGGCATCCATTTCTGAGTCCTGGTGCCGGCCTGTGCCCGTTGGGGCTTGTTACGTCCAGCCGGAAACGCGGGTGGGATAATCGCCAGCTTTGCCGCAAGGCATTCTCAGACGGCTTACCCATGATTCTGGTTACCGGCGGCGCAGGCTTCATCGGCGCCAACTTCGTTCTTGACTGGCTTGCTGCTTCCAGCGAGCCCGTGGTCAACCTCGACAAGCTCACGTACGCGGGCAATGTGCACAACCTGGACGGTGTCCAGGGCGACGCGCGCCACGTCTTCGTGCAGGGCGACATCGGCGACACCGCCCTGGTGGCCGGCCTGCTGGCCGAGCACAAGCCCCGCGCCGTGGTCAACTTCGCGGCCGAGTCGCATGTGGACCGGTCCATCCACGGGCCCGAGGACTTCATCCAGACCAACATCGTGGGATCGTTCCGCCTGCTCGAAGCCGTGCGGGCCTACTGGGGCGCACTGCCCGAGAGCGAGCGCGCGGCCTTCCGCTTCCTGCACGTCTCCACCGACGAGGTGTATGGATCGCTCGCGCCCACCGACCCGGCGTTTGCCGAGACGCGCGGCTTTGAGCCCAACAGCCCCTACAGCGCCAGCAAGGCC
The DNA here is from genome assembly GCF_001424425.1 of Acidovorax sp. Leaf191. Taxonomy (GTDB): domain Bacteria; phylum Pseudomonadota; class Gammaproteobacteria; order Burkholderiales; family Burkholderiaceae_C; genus Acidovorax. The sequence goes on along the minus strand of NZ_LMPT01000002.1, from coordinate 47,437 downwards.
GCCAGCGACCACCTGGTGCGCGCCTGGCACCACACCTACGGCCTGCCGGTGCTCACCACCAACTGCAGCAACAACTACGGGCCGTACCACTTCCCCGAGAAGCTGATCCCGCTGATGATCGTCAACGCCCTGGCCGGCAAGAACCTGCCGGTGTATGGCGACGGCATGCAGGTGCGCGACTGGCTGTACGTGAAGGACCACTGCAGCGCCATCCGCCGCGTGCTGGAGGCCGGAGCCCCCGGTGAGACCTACAACGTCGGCGGCTGGAACGAGAAGCCCAACATCGAGATCGTGAACATGGTCTGCAGCCTGCTCGACGAGCTGCGCCCCCGCGCCGACGGCCAGAGCTACCGCACCCAGATCACCTATGTGAAGGACCGCCCCGGCCACGACCGCCGCTACGCGATCGACGCGCGCAAGATCGAACGCGAGCTGGGCTGGAAGCCCGCCGAAACCTTCGACACCGGCATCCGCAAAACGGTGCAGTGGTACCTGGACCATGCCGACTGGGTGGCCAGCGTGCAGACCGGCGCCTACCGCGACTGGGTGCAGACCCAGTACGCGTCGCAGGAGCCCGCGGCAGTGGCGGACGCCAGCGCATGAACATCCTGCTCTTTGGCAAAGGCGGCCAGGTCGGCTGGGAGCTGCAGCGCAGCCTGTCGCTGCTGGGCTCCGTGACGGCGCTGGACTTCGACAGCACCGAGCACTGCGGCGATTTCTCGAACACCGTCGGCGTGGTGGAGACGGTGCGCGCCCTGCGCCCCGACGTCATCGTCAATGCCGCAGCCTACACCGCGGTGGACAAGGCCGAGAGCGAGCCCGACTTTGCGCGCACGCTCAACGCCACCACCCCCGGCGCCATCGCGCAGGAGGCCGCAAAGCTCGGCGCCTGGCTGGTGCACTACAGCACCGACTACGTGTTCGACGGCAGCGGCAGCCGCCCCTGGGTGGAGACCGACGCGCCCGCGCCCTTGAGCGTGTACGGCCGCACCAAGCTCGAAGGCGAACGACGCATTGCAGAAGCCGGTGCCCAGCACCTGATCCTGCGCACCAGCTGGGTCTACGCCGCCCGCGGCGGCAACTTCGCCAAGACCATGCTGCGCCTGGCGCAGGAGCGCGAGCGCCTGACGGTGATCGACGACCAGTGGGGCGCGCCCACTGGCGCCGACCTGCTGGCCGACGTCACGGCCCACGCCATCCGCCACCTGCAGCAGCGCCCGCAGGATGCGGGCCTCTACCACTGCGTGGCCGCTGGCGAGACAACCTGGAATGCCTACGCCAAATACGTGCTGGCGCAGGCGCAGATTGCGCAACCTGCTATCGAAATAAAAGCAAAAGAGGTGGCGCCCGTGCCGACCAGCGCATTCCCCACCCCTGCAGTGCGCCCGCACAACTCCCGCCTGAATACCGGCAAGCTGCAAGCCACCTTCGGCCTGCAACTGCCGCATTGGCAGGCGGGCGTGGCGCGCATGCTGGCTGAAATTCTGTGAACGGCACCTGACCATGACGCAACGCAAAGGCATCATCCTCGCCGGGGGCTCCGGCACCCGCCTGCACCCGGCCACCCTGGCCATCAGCAAGCAACTGCTGCCGGTGTACGACAAGCCCATGATCTATTACCCGCTGAGCACACTGATGCTGGCGGGCATCCGCGACATCCTCATCATCAGCACCCCGCAAGACACGCCGCGGTTCGAGCAACTGCTGGGCGATGGCAGCCAGTGGGGCATCCGCCTGGACTATGCGGTGCAGGAGAGCCCGGACGGCCTGGCCCAGGCCTTCGTCATCGGCGAAAAGTTTCTGGACGGCGTGCCCAGCGCGCTGGTGCTGGGCGACAACATCTTCTACGGCCACGACTTTCATGAGCTGCTCGGCAACGCGATGCAGCGCACCGACGGCGCCAGCGTTTTCGCCTACCACGTGCACGACCCCGAGCGCTACGGCGTGGCAGAGTTCGATGGGCAGGGTAAGGTCCTGTCTCTGGAAGAAAAGCCCGCGCAGCCCAAGTCGAGCTATGCGGTCACCGGCCTGTACTTCTATGACAGCAGCGTGGTGGAACTGGCCAAGAGCCTGAAGCCGTCAGCGCGGGGCGAGTACGAAATCACCGACCTGAACCGCCTGTACCTGGACAAGGGCCAGCTCAACGTGGAGATCATGGGCCGCGGCTACGCCTGGCTGGACACCGGCACGCACGAGAGCCTGCTGGAAGCGGGGCAGTTCATTGCGACGCTGGAACACCGGCAGGGCTTGAAGATTGCGTGTCCTGAAGAGATCGCCTGGCGCTATCAATGGATAGACAGCGCGCAACTGGAGCGGCTGGCGCAACCCCTCATCAAAAGCGGCTACGGGCAATACCTGCTGCGGGTGCTGAAAGAAAAAATCTACTGATACGCCTATGCAAGCCACACCACTCGCCATTCCGGACGTCTTTCTCATCGAGCCCAAAGTGTTTGGGGATGCTCGGGGCTTCTTTCATGAAAGCTTCAACCAGCGTGCCTTCAATGAGGCGACCGGTACGGACCACCAGTTTGTGCAGGACAACCACAGCCGCAGTGCCAAGGGCGTGCTGCGCGGCCTGCACTACCAGATCCAGCAGCCGCAGGGAAAGCTGGTTCGCGTCGTTCGCGGAGCTGTCTTCGATGTGGCGGTGGACATCCGCCGCAGTTCTCCGACGTTCGGGCGCTGGGTGGGCGAAGAGTTGAGCGAGGACAACCATCGCCAACTGTGGGTGCCCCCTGGTTTTGCACACGGCTTCCTGGTGCTGAGCGAGACGGCCGAGTTCTTGTACAAGACCACGGATTACTACGCGCCTGCCTATGAGCGGTGCATTGCGTGGAACGATCCGACCTTGGCGATCGATTGGCACGGTGGGGACAGCGCCCCCCTGTTGTCGGCCAAGGATGCAGCGGGTCTGCCGCTGCAAGCGGCAGAACTGTTTTCCTGAGGCTGGCCGCACCGGCCGCAGGCCTCCGGCTAGGGTCAACCCAGTTCGCCAGCGTTGCCGCTATCGGGGCGAGGCCAGGTGCTGTTGCACTGCTTCATAGAGTTTGTCCGCACCGAACTTTCGATTGCCTGGATCGAAAGAGAAAAGGTTGTGTCCGCGTGCGACCACCTGCCCCTGCCAGTACGGCTCGATGAAGAACGAGAGAAAGTCTGCGCCCTGCCGCTCATGTTGCCGCAGTGTCTCGCGCAGTTCGCCTGTGCTCATGGGCTTGAGCGGGTGGAATTCCGTCACGCCATAGCTGTGGTGGCCGGTGGAGGCGTACCACTTGGGAAAACCGGGTCCGTAGGAAGCATGTCCGTACAAGCTGACTCCCAGCCTGACGCCCGGGGTGTTCTTCTGTTGAAGTGACGCTTGAATGGCGAACTTGTTCGCGTCCCAACTCGGGTTGGTGAACGGAATGATCTGGTGGGTGTAGTGGGGCGTGGCTTTCAGGCACGATCGGCTCACCACATTGTCAAAAAATCGCAAATAGTCAGCCACCTGCTTGCCGCGAAATGCATGCCACAGCGGGACCAGCGGGTTGTAGTAGTAGGACGCCTGCTCCAGGGGCTGGTCGATGTGGAACTGCACCGAGCTCGGGGCCGGTGAATGCTTCGGAAGCTCAGCCTGGGCACGCAGGACAGGCGTGTTCTGGCGCTGGTCCATGACCGCGATGTGCCGTGTACCCAGCAGTGCCATCTGGCCTGGTGCGTCTTCCAGCAGCACATCGATGCGGTGCAAGCCGGCCGGCAGGCGGCGGAAATCCAAGTCCATGCGCCAGCCCGTGTTCGCATACCCGAACTCCGGCTTGGCCGCGAGCACATCCTGCCGCCCCTGGTCGACAGGGGTTTTGCCCACGAACACGCCGTTGGCGTACACGTGCACCCAGGGCACGCGGGCTTGTGTATTTGGCGTGGACGTGAACACCCAGCCAGAGACGGGGAGCGTACCCTGCGCGAAGGAATCGATGTGCTCGGTATAGCGCCGCAGTGGCTCGGTGCGGATGTCGCGCGCAGGGGGCTGCACTTCTTCAAAAGACCCGTAGGCGGAGCCCAGCACCCGATTCAGTTGCGCAATGCTGGTGAATTCCTGCTGGAGATACTGTTGAAATCCCGCAGTCGATTGCGGGCTGTAGTCGGTCACGCGGTAAGGGCGGTCAAAGCCCATGCCGGCCTCGAAATCCGGAAACAGGTGGTGCAGTTCCCCGAGCAGCGTCACCCCGCGTATCTTGGCAAGGTCGGCTGCCGGGAGCCGGCAGACTTCGGCCAGCAAGGCCTCGGCCGCCTGCACCCGCCGCGCCGTGAGTTCGTTTTCGGTACTGGCGATGGACCAGTTGTTGATGGCAGAGTCGTAGTAGCGGCTCTGCGCCATGGGCCCGTCGCGCGTTTGTGCCAGATTTTTCGGGTCGGATGTCAGTGCTGCTTCCAGCGGCGCGTCGGAGGCAAAGTGGGTGGCGAAGAGGTACAGGATCACCGGGCGGCTTGTGTCCCGTATGGTTCGAGCCACGCGCTGAACGCGTTCGGTGTCTATCGCCCACCCATCGCCTTCTGGCCGAAACAGCTGCAGCAGTGGCGCAGCGAGCGTATAGCCGATGCGCTGGCTCGATGCCGCTGGGCCGGCTTCCAATGCCGACAGGGTGGACTCCACCAGCGGGGCCGCGGAACCGTTCGGGCCCGTGCAGGACTGTGCCAGCGCATCGGTGCGTGCATCGCCTGTGCTCGCTGGCTGCGACGGCTGCATGATGCAGGGGTCGGCCACCGCAATCATGGGGGCCAGCAGCATGGTGGCAGCCCGGCGCTCCTGCGCTGGCACATGGGCTTGCCATAGAGCGGCGCCTCCCCAGCCTGCCGCCAGGACAGCGGCTGCGGCGAGGAATGGGGCGACGGGAGGGGTTTTGCCTTGCGCTGGCGATGTCATCGTTCGTTGGAGAGTTGGGTTCATCGACCCAGCGACTGTAAAGTACGTCTCACGGGGGTGAATGGTCGGCCATCGTTGCCTGCGGGGAGTGCCTGCTCCGGGCGGACAAGCGCCGTTGCGGGTGTCCCGCCCGCCATCCGGGCTTCCTGGCAGCGACTACAGTGCGTGGCGGCAGGATGAAGGCCGCGGCTACACTCAACGATTCCGTTTAAGCCTTCGGCGCTATCGGTAGCAGGGCGCCCTACCTGCTCCTGCAGCGCTATCCGAGCATTCATGACCACCAATACACATTCCTTCGTAGCCGAGGCGCTCGCTCCGGACGCTACTGCGCGCATGCGCATCGGCGAACTGCTGGTGCAGGCAGGAAAACTCAGCGCCCGCGACCTGGAGCGCGCGATTTCTGCCCAGCAGGAGATGGGTGGAATGCTGGGACGTGTGCTGGTTCGGCTCGGCTTGGTCTCGGACGCGGATGTGGCGGGCGCGTTGTCCGTTCAGCTCGGCATCCCATTGGTTCCTGTAGACGGATTCCCCGATCTGATGCCGGAGGTCCAGGGGCTGCTGCCGGAGTTTCTCCAAGCCAATGTGGTCTACCCCCTGCGGCTGGAGGATGGCCAACTCCACATGGCGATGGCGGTGCCGCAAGACGCCTTCGTCGTCAAGGCGCTGCGGCTGGCGACCGGCTACTCCATCCACCCTCACCTGGCGCTGGAATCCGATATCGAGAAGGCGCTGGCCGAGCCTGTCGAGGAGTCCGAGGAGTCCGAGGATGATGAGAACGATGGTTTTGGCGATGGCTCTGATGGCGGAGACTTTGTTGAGCATCTGAAGGATCTGGCCAGTGAAGCGCCAGTCATCCGCCTGGTCAACACCATCATCGGTCGCGTGACGGACCTGCGCGCTTCCGATATCCACCTCGAGCCCTTCGATGACGGCCTGCATGTCCGCTACCGCGTGGACGGGGTGATCCATGCGGGCGAAGTGGTTCCCCCGCGTCTCAGTGCGGCGGTCAATTCACGGGTCAAGCTGCTGGCGCATCTGGATATCGCGGAGCGGCGTCTCCCGCAGGATGGCCGCATCAAGACGCGCGTCAAAGGCCGCGAGCTCGATCTGCGTGTCTCCACCGTCCCCACCGTCCATGGCGAAAGCGTCGTGATGCGGGTGCTGGACCGTGCCAGCGTTCGCTTGGACCTGGAGAAGATGGGTTTCGAGAAAGACACCCTGGAGCGATTCAACCAGTTGCTGGCCAAGCCGCACGGGATCTTGCTGGTCACCGGGCCGACCGGGTCGGGTAAAACCACGACGCTGTACGCAGCACTCTCCAAGATTGATGCGGACTCCAACAAGATCATCACCGTTGAAGACCCGGTGGAGTATCAGCTGGAGGGGATCAATCAGATTCAGGTCCATCCCCAGATCAACCTCACGTTCGCGAACGCGCTGCGATCCATCCTTCGGCAAGATCCGGACATCATCATGATCGGTGAAATGCGCGATGGCGAGACGGCTCAAATCGCAGTGCAGTCCGCACTCACCGGGCACCTGGTGCTCTCCACGCTCCACACCAACACCGCCGCCGGCGCGGTGATCCGCATGCAGGACATGGGGGTGGAGAGCTATCTGATCACCTCGGCTGTCAATGGCGTGCTGGCGCAGCGGCTGGTGCGTACCTTGTGTGGCAACTGCAAAGAGGCCTACGACCCCGGCCCCGAGGTGCGCGAGCGCTCTGGCCTGATGCGTTTCTCCGAGCCTGGACGGCTGATTTACAGGGCTCGCGGCTGCGATCAATGCCGCCACACCGGTTATCGGGGGCGCACAGGAATTCATGAACTGCTCACCCTCGACGAGCCCATGCGCAGGGCGATCATTGACGGCCTGGATGCCAACGCGCTGAATGCACTGGCCGCGCAACAAGGCATGCTGAACCTCCACGAGGATGGCCTGCGCAAGGTCGCGGCAGGCGTGACGACACTGGATGAACTGGCGCGCGTGACACAGGATCAGTCCGATGCCTGATTACGCATGGCGCGCTGCGACCGCAACCGGAAAGATCGTCGACGGGCAACTGAGCGCCGCCAGCGAGGCTGCGGCATTGAAGCAATTGCGCGAGCAAGGCCTGATGGCGCTGAGCATCCACGAGGGCGGGGGGGCCGTGTCTCAGGTTTCCAGTGCGGGCGGATCATCTTCCGCGATGCCCATCTCTTCCGGCAAGCGTGCGGGAAAGGGCCCCGTCAAGCTGGCGGATGTGCAGGCCCTGACGTCTGAACTGTCCATCATGCTCAGGGCCGGCCTGGCGCTGGACAACGCGTTGCGCGTTCTCATCGATATGAGCTACAAGCCCAGCGTGGCTGCATTGCTCCAGGGTGTGCTCGATGCCGTCAAGGGCGGCACGCCATTGAGCCGGGCGCTGGCCGCCCATCGCGAGCTGTTTGGTGATTTCTATATCAATATGATCCGCTCGGGAGAGGCCAGCGGCCAGATGTCGGCAGTGCTCGAGCGCCTTGTGGAGCACATGGAGCGCCAGCGCGCGCTGCGGGAGAGCGTGGTGTCTGCAACCATCTATCCTGCGATCTTGCTGGCGGTCGCGGCGCTGTCGCTCATCGTGATGCTGGGCTTTGTCGTGCCGCAGTTTGAGAAGCTGTTCACGGATATGGGCGATGCCTTGCCTTTGCCGACGCAGTGGGTCATGGCCTTGGGCCACGCGTTCAAGAAGTACGGCCTCGTCATTGCGGTGGCGGCATTTGGCCTTGGTGCAGTGCTTCAGAAATGGATGCGCTCCCCGGGGGGGCGCCGCTGGTGGCAGGCGCGTCTGCTTCGGTTGCCGCTCATCGGTCGTTTGACGCTGAAATACCAGCTCACACTGTTCTCGCGTTCATTGGGAACTCTGCTTGGAAACGGAGTTCCGATGCTGACCGCTCTGCACATTGCGACGGAAACCGTGGGGAATGCCATCTTGCAGCAAGCCCTGGTGAAGGTGGCGCCCATCGTCAAGGAAGGCGGCAAGGTGGTTCAGGCCATTTCCGCGACGGGCATTTTCGAGCCCCTGGCGATCAACCTCATTCGTGTAGGTGAAGAGACCGGTCGCATTGGCCCCATGATGCTGGAGCTGTCGAATATATTGAACCGCGAGGTGGAAACCGGCATCAAACGGCTTCTCACCTTGGTAGAGCCCGTGCTTATCCTGGTGCTGGGTGTCCTCATCGCGGCCATCATCGTCTCCATCCTGCTGGGGATCCTGTCGGTCAATGACTTGGCCGTATAATTTTTTTGCTTTGGAGGTTAAGTTGATGGTCTACCAAACTGCTCGAGCAGACTTGCGTCAGCGTCTGTTGGGCAACATGCGCAGGAACGCCAAAAGTGCAGGATTCACGCTGATTGAATTGCTGGTGGTGCTTGCAATTCTTACCATGCTCGCGGGCTTGGTGGGGCCCAAGGTGCTCAACTCCCTGGGCGGCGCGAAATCAAAGACAGCAGCAGTTCAAATTGCCGATCTCGACAAGGCACTTGAGCTCTTCAAGCTGGATGTTGGGCGTTATCCCTCTACCGAAGAGGGCCTGAATGCACTGGTCACCAAGCCTGGCTCTGCCAATGGCTGGAATGGTCCGTACCTGAAGGGCGGGTTACCCGCAGATCCTTGGGGCAACGCCTATAAGTATTCCACCTCTGCTGCCGGTATTGAAATATTGTCGCTAGGCTCCGATAACGCTGCCGGCGGCGATGGCGAAGCGGCGGACGTGCGCAATACCAAGTAGCACGCCAAGCGCTCGAGCATCGCCGCGCAAGCGGTTATTCCAGAGCGCTTTGCGGAAAGCAATCAGCAGTGACAGGCGCACCCCGCCGCGCAAGCGGCTTCACTTTGATCGAGTTGCTGGTTGTCTTTGCGATCATGGCATTGGTCGTTGGGCTGGTGCCTGTTGCGATGGACCGCATGCGTGAAGGCGCTCAGTATCGTGACGTAGTCCGTACCGTGGTCGGGCAACTCAGGTCAGCGCGCGAGCAGGCCGTGGCTTCGGGGCGCGACGTTCAATTCACCGTGGACGTGGCCCAGCGTCGCTATGGTCTTGGCACTGAACCTTCGCTCGTGCTTCCCGACACTTTGCAAATGAAAGCTGTGGCTGCTGCCTTGGAGGGCGACGAGCCGTCCACCGGAAAGCTGAGCATCCGGTTTTTGCCCTCCGGCGGATCGTCCGGCGGCAGTATCCAGATACTTCGCGGAGCCGGGGACGGTGTGCGCTTGCGGGTGGACTGGTTGTCTGGGCGAGTGAGTCAAGAGGCGCTGCTGCCATGAGCGCATCCTTCGGCTACGCGCGCCAGCCCAGGAGGCGCGCAACCGCACGAGCGGTAGCCGGTTTCACGCTGCTGGAACTGCTGGTGGCGTTTTCCATCATGGCCATGGCGTTGGGCCTGTTTTATCGGGCGCTGGGAGGCAATGCCAGGGCAGTTGACCATGTGCAGCGATACCAGGGGGCTGTGGTGCTTGCCCAGTCCATCCTTAATCTGCGGGACTCTGTGCCTGCCGGTGGGTGGAATGACGAAGGCGACAGCGGTGGTTACCACTGGAGGGTGCAATCGCAGCCTTTCAGCACGGATGTGCAAGGCCCTCGTGTGCCTGTGCTGTATCAGGTATCCATCACCATCGACTGGGGGCAGGGCGGTGAAAATTCCCGCAGCTTGGCGCTGAGCACTCTCCGCCCAGAGCGCATTCCGCCCGTGGGGTTGCGGCCATGAGTCCGGTGTCTGGCTTTCGCGGGCTCAGCGCGCGCGTGATGGGGAGGCGGACACACCGCAAGATTTCAGGCTTCACGCTGCTGGAGCTGCTCGTGGTCATGTCGCTGATGTCGTTGCTGATTCTTGCGATGGCTTCGGCGCTGCAGACCACCTCGCAGACCAGCGAGCGTGTGGACCTTGCACTGGCGCGTTCAGACGACCTGCGCATAGTGTCCGGATTCTTGCAAAATACCGTGGGACGCATTTCTTTGCAAAGGCGGGGCTATGCCTTCAAAGAGGGGACCAGCCAATACTATTTCGAGGGACAGGAGTCACAAATCATGTGGCTCGGTGTCATGCCTGCGGGGTACGCGGCAAGCGGACGCAGCCTGATGCGATTGCGCCAGGAAATCAGTGACCAGGGACAGCCGGCTCTCGTGCTTCAGTACCTTCCGTGGGCAGGCGCCGCTGTAGAACCTGATTGGACCCAGGCGGAAAGCCATGTGCTGCTCCATGGTGTGACCCAATTGCAAATCCTGTACCAGGATGCGCGTCCGGAGCCTCCCGTCTGGTCATCCAGTTGGGCGCTTCTGGATCAAGTACCGCAGCGTGTGCGCATCTCTCTACTGACTGAAAAAGGACCGCTGCCGGACCTTGTCGTGGCCCTGCGGCCCCTGCCGGCGAGCGATCCTCGCTCACGGGGTCCAATTTTTGGGGGGGACGTTCGGTGAGCGCATCGATGGCAATTAGTGGGAACGATGCAGCGGGGTCCAAACTGGGATGCGCCGTGCGCCAAAGAAGCCCTGCGTATACGCACGGGATGGCGCTGATCGCCGTACTGTGGCTGGTGGCCGCTCTCAGCATCATGGTGGGTGGGCTGTCAACCAGCATTCGCCAGGAGTCCCGGACCATATCCGCCAAGCGCGAGTTGGTGACCGCGCAGGCGATTGGCGATGCTGTGGTGCAGTTGGCATTGCAAAAGCTCAGGGCTGCAGACAGGGCTCCGGACCGTTGGATGCAGGCAAAGTTGGCTTTTGAGGGGCAGGAACTGGCGGTCCAGGTCACCCCACTCAACGGTTTGATTGATCTCAATCGGGCAGAGGCGCCATTGCTGTCGCGTCTGTTCGCCGTGGCTGGAGGATTGCCTCCTGACGGCGCACAGGCCTTGGCGCAAGCCATTGTCGACAAGCGCCAAGCGCGCGACAGCCAGGGCGGATTGATGCGGTTCGAGGCAGAAGAAGACCTGCTCCAGGTGTCCGGGGTCAGCTATGACCTCTATGCTAGACTGGCGCCCCTTGTGACGCTGGAGGGGCGTGGTTCCAGCAGAGTGAATGCCAACGCGGCCCCTTTGCCTGTGCTTGTGGTGCTTGCCAATGGCGATCAGCGCGTGGCCGAGGCGATCCATGCTAAGCGGCTTGCAGGGGACGTGGGTATCGACACCTCAGGCCTGGATCCCAGCCTGACGGACAATTCATCCTCGACACGCGTCCGGGTCACGGCACTGGTGCCGATAGATTCCGGCAAGGTTGTTCACGTGTCTCGTAGCGTGGACCTCATGACTGCGGCGGCTGATGGCACTCCGTGGTCCACCTACCGCGTCTCTACAAGTATCCAGGCTGCGGCCTCCGAGAATTGAACACAAAACCCTCACATGCCTGCCTTTTCGTCTGAGGCCCGCTTTCTGGGCGTTGATCTGAGCGGTCTTGTGCAAGACACCCGCAAGGCCTGGGCGCACGCCCAGAGCTGGCCGCTCTTGTCCTGGCTGACGCCTTCGCTGCCCGTCCTGCTGATTCATCCTGACGGCAGCCAATCCCATTGGCAAGGCCACCGCCCGGCCCGCAGGCCAGCGTCGCCCAAGGACGCGAAGGCCCGCGGCGCGTTTGTCGCTTTGGAACTGCCCTCGGACCTGGTGCTCTCCAGGACCATCCGCCTACCGGTGGGAATGAGCCGTGCAGACACGGGCAACGCCCTGGCGCTGCAAGCGCGCACCTTCAGTCCATTCCCCCCTGAAGATCTGATCTGGGTCAGCGACGCAACCCCAGTGCCAAGCACCTACACGCTGGTGTTGGCGTCCCGCCTGCAGGTCGACCAATATGTGCAGGAGCTTCGCCAGCGGATGCCTGCGGTCGTCGGCGCGTCGCCGGCCGAGGTGTGGGTGGCTATCGGTGCGCAGAAATACGCGGCCTTGCCGGGTGCAGGCGTCGAGCGGCGCCAACGCCTGATTGCCCGCCAGCGCAACCTGGGGTACGCATTGCTGCTGTGCATCGTGGCTGTGCTCACCGCAATGGCCGTGACGCCGACACTCCAGCTCCGGATGCGTGCGTTGCAGGCCGCTGCGGCCTACGAAGACGTCGTGCGGCGCACTGCGCCCGTCGTTCGCGACCGCGAACAGGTGGTACTGGCTTCCAACAAGCTGAACGCACTGTCAGAAATACTGGGCGAACGCATAGAGCCACTGCGTGTGATCGACACACTGACGCAGATCCTGCCGGACGAAGCAGCTGTGCAGGCTTTGCAGTTGGTCGGCACCAAGGTTTCGCTGAGTGGTCAGGCCACCGATGCTGCCGAATTGATGCAGAAGCTGGGCCAGCACCCTGGCATTCGAGAAGTGAAGGCGCCAGCTGCAGCGACCCGTCTGAACAACTCCAACAAGGAAAGCTTCAGTATCGAGTTCGTCGTCGATGCCAAGGTGTTCGGCACTGCTGGTCCGCAGACTGCTGTGGCGGGTGCGACTCAAGTGCCTGGATCGGCAGCGGTGGCACCCGCAGCAGCGACCTCGGCGACCTCAGTGGCACCCGCTGCATCGACAGCCTCTGGCGCAGGAGTGCGTCGATGAAGCCTATCCGTTTTTCCAAAGATGTCGTGTTGGTCCTGGCGTCCATCCTGTTGGCTTTGGTGCCTTTGATCGCCGGAGGGATCTATGTGTACCAAAAGCACCAGTGGGCCCGTGACCTTGTGGCCCAGATGGAGCCGCGCTATGCACGCCTGACCGGCCTGGAGTTGCAGAAGTCGGAGATCGAGGACGTTCGCAAGCGTGTCCAGCAGGCGCAGACCGAGTATGTGTACCCTGCCACCATGGATGTCAGCCAGGCGGGCAATGCTGCCCAGCAGCACGTCCGCGAAATCTTCGCTGCCGCGGGCATGCAGATCAGCAGCAGCCAGGTGCTCCAGCCCAAGGACGAAAAAGGCTACGACCGTATTTCCCTCAAGGTGCAGGCGGAAGGCGAGTTGCTGGCCCTGCAAAGCGTGTTGACCGTGCTTGGCAGCCAGAAGCCTGTCATCATCATTGACGGTGTGGTGATCCAGCTCATTGGTGGCCTCAACGTGCCGAGCTCTGCCAAGCAGACCCCCGTGCGGCTGACGACGCAGTTCTCGCTCAGCGTGTTGAAAGACCGCACATGAAAATACGTGCCGTAGGAGTGCTGGCTTTCATCAACCTCGTGCTCCTGTGCGGGCTGGCGCTGATGTGGGTCAAGCCCGATGGAACTCCCCGCAACATCCGCTGGAACGAGCCTGCGCCTTTGAAGGCAGACATTGCCGGCCTTGCGCCAGCGCTCATGCCCGACAAGCAGATGGAGTCCAGCCGCTTCCTCGCGATGCTGGAGCGCCCGCTGTTTTCAGCCACGCGGCGGCCGCCGCCGCCTCCACCGCCCGAGCAGCCCCCGCCTCCGCCAGACTACCTCAGCACTGCCCGTGTGACTGGCATCGTGCGGGGCGAAGGGGTGGGCTATGCCATCTTGCTGGTCAACGGCAAACAGCGCCGCGTGCAGCAGAACCAGAGCGTGGAGGGCTGGACCCTCAAAAGTTTTGGCGACCGTCAGGTCACCTTCGTGCGTGGTGAGCAATCTCAAACGCTGACCATGCAACGGGCCGACGTCAGCAAGTATGGCGGTTTCGCACAACCTGCACCCACCGTGCAGGCGGCGCAGCCCATGCCCACGCCGTCCTCCATTGAGCGCAGGGGGGACGGGTCCATCGGATCCGCGGGCGCTGCAGTTGGTGCCAGCGCCGGGACTGCAGAGGCGCCTGCACGGCCGCGCCCCCCGCCACCGCGGTTTGGTCCCTGATGCAGAGACCCACCCGGTTCATCCTGAAGTAATCGTAGGCTCCTGAACAATGAATCTCCCCCGCTTCGGCTACTCCTTGCTCGCCCTCGCCATGCTGCAAGGCCTGAGCGCCACATCGTGGGCGCAGGCTGCACCCGGCGCTGCGGCAGTGCCCGCCACCCCCACGCAGGCCGCCCCCGCCGCAGATGCCGCTCGTGTGCCGCCGCAGGCCGAGCCTGCCGAAACGCGGCCGCGCGTCATCCGCGGCAACGACCAGGTCATAGCGCCCGGCAAGCCAGCTGCAACGCTGAGTGGCGCACCGCTGACCTTCAGCTTTGAAGATGCTCCGGTGGCCGACGTCGTGCGCACCGTGCTGGGCGACATCATGGGCGTGCCCTATGTGCTGCACCCGCCCATTGCCGGCACCGTGACGCTGGCCAGCCGCAACGCCATTCCGCCAGACCAGGCGGTGTTCCTGCTGGAAAGCGCGCTGCAGGCCAACGGCCTGGCATTGGCACGCGATGCCCGCGGCACCTACCACGTGGGCCGGGCAGACATGCTGCGCAACATTGGCTCCGACGTGCGCCAGGCCAGCCCGCGTGCGCCCCTGTCCCCAGGTTTTGGTGCCATCGTCATTCCGCTCAACTACATCGGCGCCGGAGAGATGGCCTCCATTCTGCGGCCCATGGTTCCGGGCGATGCCATCATCCGCGTGGACACGGTACGCAACCTGTTGGTCATGAACGGTACTCGCACCCAGGCCGAAGGCTGGCTGGAGCTGGTCAACACCTTCGACGTCGATTTGCTCAAGGGCATGTCGGTAGGGGTGTTCCCGCTCAAGCACGCGAGTGTCAAGGAGATCGAGGCGGCCCTGAGGCTGGTCAGTGGCGGTGGTGCTGCCCCGGCCGGAGGTGCAACGGGCGGCGCTGCTGGCAGCGTGGGAACGCAGGCGGGTGCCGCGGGACGCGGGCAAGCGGGTAACGCTGGCGCTGCAGCCTCTGCGGTTCTGGGTGAAGGCAACCCTTTGTTCGGCGCCTTGCGCATCATGCCCATCGAGCGCATCAACTCGATCCTGGTCGTGACCCCTCGCGCCGCCTATCTGGACGAAGCGCGGCGCTGGATCGAACGCTTCGACCAGCCCACCGACAGCGGTGGCGAGCCACAGCTGTACATCTACCAGGTGCAGAACGTCAACGCGAAACACCTTGCCAATGTGCTCAGTGGAATCTTCGGTGGACAAACGAGCAGCACGGGCAATGTGGCCAACAGTGGGGTTGCGCCCGGTCTGTCTACCGCAACCGGCAATTCGTTCGGTCAAAACTCCATGTCTGGCGGTACTTTTGGGAACACCAACTCGTCCTTCGGCGGCGGCGTTTCGGGTGGCTCTTTCGGCACCCGTGTCGGGTCTCAGAGTTCGGGCTTCAACAGCCTGGGTAACCGAAACAATCAGAACAACGGTGTCCAGCAGCAGGCCGCAGCTGCCGCCAGCATCGGCAATATCCGTGTCATGGCGGACGAGTTGAACAACTCGGTTCTGGTTTGGGGTACCAAGTCCGAATACAGCAAGATTGAAGCGACGCTCAAGCGGCTGGACGTGCCGGTGACGCAGGTCCTGATCGAAGCCACCATCGTCGAAGTCACCCTCTCCGACGAACTGGAGTACGGCCTGCAATGGGCCTTCAATGACAACCCCACCCGCAACGGTTCCACCTACCGCGGCAATGGGCAACTCACCAATAACGCCAATGGAATCATCAGCGGGCTGGCACAAGGCTTCTCGTACACGGTGGGGCGGTCAACAAGCGACATCCGAGCCACATTGAACGCGCTGGCGACGAAGTCGTTGGTGAAGGTGATCTCAAGCCCATCGCTGATGGTGCTGGACAACCACACCGCAAGCATCGCTGTCGGCAACCAGCAACCTGTCAAAACCAACACCACCACGCCGATCACGGACATCACCACGGGTGTGACCACCAGCACCATTCAGTACAAGGACACCGGCGTCAACCTGACGGTCACGCCGTCGGTCAATGCCGGCAACCTGGTCACCATGCAGGTGGACCAGACCGTGACGGATGTTGGGGCAGACGTGCCGAGCGCAGATGGTCAGCCTGCTTTCTTGCAGCGGCAGATCAGCAGCAAGGTGGCGGTGCGCACAGGCGAGGCCATCGTGCTGGGGGGGTTGATCAAGGACAACTCCAATACGGGCAAGTCTGGCGTGCCGTTCCTGCAAGATGTCCCGCTGGTGGGCAAGCTGTTTGGCTCCAACACGGTCAATAAGGGCCGCACCGAACTGCTGGTAGTCATCACGCCGCGGGTCGTGCGTACCGACATTGACATCCGCGAAGTGAGCGAAGATCTTCGAGACCGGCTCAAGGGCCTGAAAGCCATCGAAAACCTGGGCATCGGAACCAAAGCCCCGGTACTCGACTCGGTACCGCAGCGTTCTGCACCGGCTAACTAACCAACGTGCCGAATGTGACCTGAGCCAGCTCCCCCCCTTCAAGCCGCCCGCATTGCGGGCGGACTTTTTAGGGGAGTTCGGCAAAGCGATGTGAGCAGTCGCTATCTTTTTTTGTAGGAGTAAGTATTCATGACGATTCTTCAGTCGGCCTCCGCCCCCGCCACGATGGCACCCGTTGCTGCACCCCGCAGCATCAGCCGCGCCAAGATTGCACTGGCTGCCCTTGCGATGGCGGCAACAGCAGGTTGTGCCACCATGAGCGGCCAAACACCGGAGCAAAAGGTGCAGGCCCGTGCAGAGGCATTCTGGAAGGCACGCGTCGTAGGTGACGCCAAGGCCGCCTACGCGCTGATGACACCGGCCTATCGTGGCCTGCGCGATGAAACCTCGTTCGTTAGGCAGTTTGGAGAAAAAGCCCCCGTTATCAAAAGCGAGATCACCAAGGTCACGTGCGAAGACGCAGAAAAGTGCATTGCCCAAGTGGGTTTGACTGCCAAGCCCATGGTGCCCGGCTTAGCCCTGCCCACGGTGACTGGCTACATCGATGAGACCTGGCTGTTGGTGGACGGCCAATGGTGGCGCCACGAAGCCCCCTGACCGTGACAAATGACTCAAGAAACAACACTTCGTGCTGCCGTTGAGCGAAATCATGGGACCGCAGGTGGGTGCTTGGGTATAGTCGGAATTGCTGATTACTATCCTGCGCCCGGCAGCTTGCTGCCAATAGTGACCAAGCCCTCTCTGTGGCGATGAAGCAACAGGTTTGTGGGGGTGCCGGAATCTTAGGCGGGTTTGAAAAACTCTGTGCTAGGATTCGCGGGCGTAATCAATCGTGGTAGTTGCGCTTATTTATTTAACTGGAGTTAAAGCATGAGAAAGAATGTATTGGCACTGAGCATTGCTGCCATGGTTGGTAGCTTTGCTGGCGTTGCCCAGGCTGACGTGTTTGCACCTGCTGCTGGTACGCCGGACGGCGCAGTGCTCGGCACGAACGTGGCTGTTGAGCCTGGTGTTGTGGGTGCAGCTGCACCAGTTGCGACCGCTTTGGTGGTGAATTCCAACAACACCGGCCACATGCTGGTCGTGCCCTACTACACGGTGCAAAACGGCAACATGTCCGTGATCCACCTGAGCAACACTGACCGTGCAAACGGCAAGGCTGTGAAGATCCGCTTCCGCGGTGCAGCCAACTCCGACGACGTCAAGGATTTCCAGATCTTCCTGTCGCCTGGTGACGTGTGGACTGGTGCCGTTCTGCAAGGTGCTGATGGCGCAGCTTCGCTGTTCTCCACTGACAAGACCTGCACGGTTCCTGCTATTCCTTCGACCGGCACGCCTTTCGCTACCGCTCGTCTGAACACCACCGCCAATGTGAACGGCACGCGTGAAGGCTACGTTGAAATCTTCAACATGGCTGACATCCCATCCGTGAAGCTGTACTCCGCTACGACCCCCGCTTCGGGCGTGGTTGCTGGCGCTGCTGGCACCGCCAACTCCATCCTGTACACGGCTACCAAGCACGTGGCTGGCGTGGCACCTTGCTCGGTGGCAGGTTCTGCTGCTCGCTCGACGCTGGACGAAATCGCTCTGACCAACTACACGGCTGCTGCTCACGCTGCTTCGGTAGGTTTCGCTGGTTCGACAACCGGCTTGGCTGCTGACTGGTACATCCTGAACCTGGCTCAGACCACTGCGTTCTCCGGCTCTGCTACTGCTATCGAAGCGCGCGTGGGTGCGGCCGGCGTTGCTGGTCGCGCTAACTTCGTGCACTTCCCACAAACGGATGCTGGCTCTGCTGCGTTCTTCACCGGCCTCAAGACCGCTGATACGTACACTGCTGACCCACTGCTGCGCACGAACGTTCACAACCAAGCCAAGGCTGCTGTCGTTGGTCCAGTCGTGACGCCTTTGTTCATCGACCTGCCAGACATGTCGACGCCTTACCTGCCAGGTAACGCACCTGCTAACGCTGCTGGCGATGCCAACCTGCCTAAGCTGCAAGCTGTGACCCTGACGGCTGCGCTGTCGCGCACGTCGGTGTCCAACCAGTACGCACTTGACGCAGGCATCTCGGCTCAGACCGACTGGGTGTTCTCCATGCCTACCCGTCGTTACAGCGTTGCTGCTAACTACAAGGCTGCTACGACCGCTGCTGATGCATACCGCCTGTACTCCGACCTGAGCGTTGTGGCTACCGCTGCCGGCACGCCTGCCCTGACCGGTGCAGCTGACGAGTGGTTCCACCCCGCCAACACGTCGGTGGACGCACGTGGCAACATCTGCGTGAACGCAGACGGCATCCGTTTCTTCGACCGTGAAGAAACCACCACTGGCAATGCACCAATCTTCTCGCCAGCAGTGGCCGGCCAGCTGGCCTTCTGCGGCGAAACCAGTGTGCTGTCGCTGTCGACTGGCAAGGTTCTGAGCTCCAGCTCCGAACTGACCGCTTCGACCACGACGTCGCCTTACGTCAACGGCTGGACGCTGGTCACCACGACCAACGCCTTCGCTGGTGCAGACAACACCAACACGTTCACTGGCGGTCTGCCAATCCTGGGTGACGCCTTCATCAAGATGAAGAACGACTCCGCAGGCCAAGGCTTCGCTTCGACGTTCGGCCTGACCTGGGGTCACCGTTACGGCCGTTAATTCGGCGTGAACTTTTCGCAGCGATGCGAAACCAAAAAAAGGCGGGGCAACCCGCCTTTTTTTTTACTTTGTGCCGGACTGGCTGCGCAGATTCGCTGTGCATGGCTGCCAGGGCACCCTACATTCCTCTATCCACATGCATATGCGTAAATTTTGTCAAAGCGTTCTGAACCGCAGCCCCCAAGAAGCGGCAGCACAACATGGCGCATGGAAGCAGCGCTGGGTCGCTGTATGCGCAGTCCCGTTCCTGGCTATGGCAGCGCACGCTGCCGAACCAGTGCTGGCCAAGGGCTCGGTCAAAGGCGCAGGCGAAGTTCAGGTGACTGCAGCGGATGTGGCGGCCGATGTGCAGCGCATTCCGCAGGACGTGCGCCCCCAGGTCTTGACGCAGGCCCGCACGATGAATCAGCTCGTGACCAACCTGTACACCCGCCGTGCGTTGGCGCAGCGTGCCCAGACTGAGGGTCTGGCCCAAAACCCTGAAGTGGCTGCAGCCTTGGCGCTGGCACGCGACAAGGTCTTGTCGGATGCGCTGCTGGTGAAGATCGACAAGTCCAACACGCCTTCCGATACGCAGGTCGCCGCCATGGCGCGCACCATGTACAAGGCGCAAGCGGCAGAATTTGCTGAGCCCGAACAGGTTCAAGTGCGCCACATCCTGATCCTGGTGAAGGACCCTTCCGAAGACGCAGCCGCCAAGGCCAAGGCCCAGGATCTGTTGGCCAAGGTCCGTGCCGGTGGCGACTTCGCAGCGCTGGCCAGGGAAAACTCCGGCGATCCCGGCAGTGCTGAAAAGGGCGGCGACTTGGGCTTCTTCGCCAAGGGCCGCATGGTGCCAGAATTCGACACGGCCGCTTGGGCCTTGCAAAAGCCCGGTGACACCAGCGAAGTGATCAAGACCCAGTTCGGCTATCACGTGCTGCAGCTCGTGGGTCGTAAGCCCGCGGGCCAAAAGCCTTTCGAGGAAGTGCAAGAAGCCCTGATGGCAAAAGTGCGACAAGCCGAACAGCAAAAGGGCCGTAACGAACTGGCCAAGACTTTGGAAGAAACCGTCAAACTGGACGAACCAGCCATCAAGTCCACAGTGGACAAGCTGGTAGCTCCCGCGCCAGCCGCCCCTGCCAAGAAGTAAGTGTGTGAAACTTGCGCCAGCCGGTGGGTGCTGGCGCAAGTCTGCGTTTCAGGGTCTGCGTGCGGCAAAACGTGGTACGTTACGCGGTTTTGTCTTTGACGAGGATGGGCCTGCCAAGGCAGGCCCGCAACAATCAACATGCTGCATGCGTTTGGCAATGAACTGAGGGCCGTCTGGAGCGCGCGGTCCTTGGTGTGGGTGCTCACCCGCCGTGAGGTGGCCGCCCGCCATGCAGGCACCGCTGCCGGCATTCTCTGGCCCTACCTTCAGCCGTTGCTCACGGTAGCGGCTTATTACCTGGTGTTCGACGTGGTGTTTGCCATGCGCCTGGGTGAGGGCGCGCCCACCCACGCGGTGGGTACCTTTCTGGTTGTGGGCGCACTTCCCTGGATGGCGTTTTGCGATGCGGTTGCGCGGGGCATGAACAGCCTGATCGACGCTGGCGGGTTGCTGCAAAAGAACCCGCTCCCCCCGGTATTGTTCGTCACCCGCTCTGTGCTGGCCAGCGCACTGGTGTTCGCGCCCTTGCTGCTGCTGCTGGCACTCGCTTATACGCCGCTGCACCGCTTCGCGCTGCCTGTGGTCGCGTTTCCGATGCTGCTGCTGGTGCAGTGGGCTATCTGTCTGCTGTTGTCGTACGTGCTGGCCATTCTGGCCGCGGCGTTGCGCGACACGGTACAGATGGTGGGCTTTCTGCTGTCGGTGGGCATCTACCTGTCACCGGTGCTGTTTCCCATGACCTTGTTCCCGGAGCGCTGGCGCTGGATCTTGTGGCTCAACCCCATGGCAGCGCCCGTGCAGGGATACCAGCAGATACTGCTACAGGGCAACTGGCCTGCAGCCAGCGTGTGGTGGGTGTCCGCCGCGTGGATGGCGTTGCTGGTGGTGGCGCTCAACATTCTGGTCGCCCGCAGCCGCGACCAACTGGTGGACTGGCTATGAGTGCAGCTGCTGAAAGCTCCCAATCAGGCGGCGTAGCGGCCGAAACAGTGCTGCGCGTGCAATCTGTCAGCAAAGAATACAAACTTTACCCTTCGCCACGTTCAAGGGTCCGTGCGCTGTTGACCGGCCGCGCGACCCACCGCAGTCACTGGGCGCTGCGCGACGTGTCGTTTGAGCTGCAGCGAGGCCAATGCATCGGCGTCATTGGCGACAACGGCGCTGGAAAAAGCTCGCTGCTCAAGCTGCTGGCGGGCACGCTGCAGCCTTCCACCGGGCGTATCGACCGTGTAGGGCGCGTGACGGCCATCCTGGAGCTGGGCGCAGGCTTTCACCCCGACTTCAGCGGCAGGGACAACCTTTACTTCGGCGGCAGCCTGATCGGCATCAGCCACGACGAGATGGCACGGCTCGAGCCCGAGATCGTGCAGTTCTGTGAACTGGGCGAGGCGCTGGACCGCCCTGTGAAGACCTATTCCTCAGGCATGACGGTACGGCTGGCTTTTGCGCTGGTGACGGCTGTGCAGCCGGACGTCCTGATCATCGACGAAGCCCTGGCCGTGGGTGACCAGCACTTCCAGAAGAAGTGCGTGGAGCGGATCATGGCGTTTCGCAACAACGGCTGCACCATCCTGTTTTGCTCCCATAGCCCTTACCACATCCGCCACCTCTGCGACGCCGCGCTCTGGCTGCGGGGTGGACAGGTCGCCCAGTTCGGCCCGACCGAGCCAGTGCTGGCCGCCTACGACGTGCACACCCGCCAGCGCCAGGCCCTGCAGGAAGGCACAGCCGAAGGCGTAGTGCCGTATGCAGACGCCTCCGGCACCGATACGTCTGCGCAGCCGGCTGCGGAAGCTGCGGGCGTGCATCCTGATGCAGTGGTGGACCGGGGCGCTGCCTGCATCCTGTCGGTGGACGTCCAGGACCTTGCGGAGCCGGTGGGTGACCAGCCCCCTCTGCTGCAAAGCATGAATCTTGTCGTCACCATCACGGCCCGTGGCCGCGGGGAAGAGCGCCCGCACATCGGTTTCATGATCGAACAGTCCAAGGGCGTGGGTATCACTTCGCTGGCCACGCATGAAGACGGCGCGTACCCGCAGCGGCAGGAGGATGGTAGCTGGCGCTCCGTGCTGACCTTCCCAGACCTGCCGCTGCACAGTGGTGACTACGTGATCAGCGCCTTCCTGTTCGACGAAACAGGCCTGGCTGTGTACGACGAGTGGTTTCAGTTCATGCATTTTCGATTCGTCTTTCCGAAGCCGCTGCCGGGGCTGGTACGCCTGCCGCACCACTGGAGCTAGCGATTGCCGCAGAAGGTCGCGTTGGCGTCCGCACCCGTCGTTTGCACCAGTGCGTGCCTGCACGGCAAGGTGGCAGCATCCGGCGCCAGGGGGCGCGCACGGCCGGTTTGCGACTGACCTGCGGCGAATGTTGGAAAATGGCGGGCTTGCATGCACCCGGCCGCAGCCGCGGGGCGCCACGCTGCCCGTGCATCGGGCAGCCACGCAGGACTGGCGGCTTCGCTGTGAAGCAGTCCAGAACTTCGCCTGCGCTGGTATTGATACTTAAATTTCCCAATGAACATGGATTCACAGATGACGCAGGACAACGCCACCAGCGCAGCGCACCAGTTGCTGCAAGAAGGCTTGCAACTGCTGGTGCGTGGCGATCGGGCTGGCGCAGCGCAGGTGTTGGCGCGCGCGCGCGAGGTGCGGGAGACCCTGCTCGAGGCGCACGGCCTGATCGAGAGGCACCAATTGGTGGGCTCGTTCACCAACATGACGGGGCTGGATTGCCGCATATCGCCCGAGGACGACATTTTCGGTTTCTTCGTGAACCATCCGTCCAGCGTCAACCCGCTGCGCGACTATTTTGCAGACGGCTGGAGAACGCTGTCCGAGCTGCTATTGCTGCTGGAGGCCGTTGACCAGCCATTGCTCAAGACGCCACAGGTGCTGGAGTTTGCCAGCGGCCATGGACGCTTCACCCGCCACCTGGTCAAGTCCCTGGGCGCGGAACGTGTGACCGTGTCTGACGTGGTGCCCGGTGCGGTGGAGTTTTCCCGGCAAGCCTTTGGTGTCGAAGGTTTCCTTTCCGCCAGCGTCCCCGAAGAAGTGAAGTGGCCTCGGCAGTACGACCTTGTGTTCGTGCTGTCGCTCTTCAGCCATCTGCCCCGGAGCACCTGGGCGCGCTGGTTGCAGGTGTTGCACGGCGCAGTGGCCCCGGGCGGGCTGCTGGTGTTCAGCACGCACGGTATCAAGGCGGCCAATTTCGACAGCGTGCAACTGGATGAGGAGGGGTTTTTCTTTGCCCCGTCCAGCGAGTCCAACGCCATTGACGCACACGAGTACGGGACGGCCTTCACGTCCGAGGACTTTGTCGTCCGCCGCATTGCCGAAACCTGGGGAGCGCAAGCATTGGTGCACCGCTCTCTCGTGCATTTCTGGAACCACCAGGATGCGTACGTGTTGCGCAAGCCACGATGAACCGCACTGCCGCAAGTGCCTCCGGTGCGCTTTGTTTCTACCCCTCTGATACGGACTGACGACAACAACATGCGCACGCAATGGATGCTGCAGCTGCAGGAGCGGTTGTGGGGCCTGGCCCCTTGGGATGCCCAGAAAATCTCGGATGAGTGGTTCCGTGCCCATTTCCACTACGCCGCGGACGTGGTGAACCACTGGGTGGGCAGTGTCGTGGACATGCCTCACGCCAAGCTTTTCAACTTCGGATGCGGCGATGGCATCACAGACTTGTCGCTGGTGCTGCGCCATGGCGCGACACGCATCCATGGCGTGGACATCCGGCAGGAATACGCCAAGCTGCCGCGCATTGCACGCGAGCAGTTGGGAATGTCGAGAATCCCGTCGGCATTGACGTTCGAGACCATCCTGCCTGGCACCCCGCTGGCTGGGCGCCACAGCAACTTCGACGCGATCATGAGCTGGTCGACCTTCGAGCATGTGCAGCGCGATCAATTGGCCCCCATACTGCGCGACCTGCACGGATGCCTGCGGTCTGGTGGGTACTTCTTCATCCAGATCGAGCCGCTTTTCTACTCCCCGTTCGGTTCGCACCTGCGGCGCTACGACGACAAGCCGTGGCACCACTTGCTGGCCAGCGAGGACGAGTTATGGGGCGTCGTGCAGTCGCACGAGGGGCCTATCGATGCGGCCGAGGTGGACTTCGGTTTTGCCGATTTTGGCGTGGACGGCTACAAGCGTTTTGTCTTCAAGGAATACCTGGCGCTGAACCGCCTGACTTCGGACGAACTGGTGGAGCTGGCCGTAGCTGCGGGTTTCTCGGTGGCACGCCAGGAGCGGCGCAACGTGGAGATGGAGGTGCCGTCGGCACTGCGCGACCGGTATCCGCAAGAGTGGTTGCTGAACAACGAGATCTTCCTGCTGCTGCGCAAGGAATGAGCGCCATCCCCACATCGTTGGCCGATGAGCAAGGCAACGCCTTCAACGCGTTGCGGATCGGCGCTGCCTCCGCGGTGATCTTCAGCCACCACTTTCACATCACTGGGACCCCGCCGCCCTCCTGGCTGCATTCCGACATGGTGGGAGGCGTAGCGGTGATGACGTTCTTTAGCATCAGCGGCTATCTGGTGACGCTGAGCTGGCTGCGGGACCCGCGGGTGCTGGCGTTCATCGGCAAGCGGCTGCTGCGGCTGTGGCCCGGCATGCTGGTGGCGGTGCTGGCCGACGTTTTTCTGTTTGGCGCGTTCTTCACATCGCTCCCGCTGCGGGAGTTTCTCGTGCACCCCAAGACGCTGGAGCACTGGCAGAACCTGTTGCTGGGGACCGCTTACGTCAATCTCCCCGGGGTGTTCCCGAAGAACCCCCTGGCAGGATTGATGAACGGGCCATTGTGGACGATCCCGATGGAGCTCATGTGCTACTTTGCCCTCGCGGTAGCGGGCGTGCTGGGTGTGTTGCGCTCGCGCACGCTGGCGTGCGCAGTGGCCGTGGCCTATGTCGCCTACTTCCTGGCAAAGCGCAATGCCGACCTGACCGGCGTGATGGAGCACTGGTTCGAATACCCGGCGTACTTCGCTTGCGGTGTGCTGCTGGCGTTGTGCCGCGATCAGTTCCAGGCCCATGGACGCAAGGTGGTACTCGGCCTGGTGCCGGTAGCGGCTGCGATTTTTTTCGGCGCCAAGCTGGAGCACTCTGCCGGCCTGTTGCTGCTGCCCCCGTTGCTCATCCATCTGGGGTCGCTCAAGGCGCGTGCGTTTGCGTGGCTGCATCGCAAGGGCGATCCTTCCTACGGCATCTATATCCTCGGGTGCCCTATTCAGCAGGCGGTGCAAGCCCTGTGCCCTGGCTTGCCTTTTTTGCTCAGCCTGGCGTTGGCGCTCGCTGTGGCTGTGGCTGCCGGATATGCATCGTGGCATGCCGTGGAGGCCCCCGCACTGCGGCTCAAGCGCTGGCTGGATGGGCGCCCTGGCGGCGGCGCACGCACAGCAACTGCGGCCGCTGCTGGCGCATGACGCGCGGACACGACCGATCCTGCCGGGCGCACGGGGTGTGCCGCTTGGTGCAGCAGCTCGCTGGCTTCGGGCCGATGCAGTGCATCAGGACCTTGCCGAATGGACGCTGGGTTCGACAGGCCTCGGGTAATTGCCATGCAGGCCATTGAGCGCGGCAACCGCTTCGACCTGCTTCGCTTGATGGCTGCGCTCGCGGTCTTTGCTGCGCACGGCGACTTTCTGTATCGCCTGCATCTGCCGGTGCCGTTTCCTGGACACAGCCTGGGATCGGTGGCGGTATATGTCTTCTTCTTCGTCAGCGGCTACCTGGTGTGCCAAAGCTGGGACCGCGAGCCCGACTGGCGGGCGTTCGGGGTCAAGCGGGCGATGCGCATCTTTCCGGGTCTGGTGGTGGCGGTCGTATTTTCCGTCTTCGTGCTCGGTTGGGCGGTCACCACGCTGCCCTCGTCGGTCTACTGGAGTTCGGGCAGCACCTGGCTCAATGTCGTCAACAACGCGCTGGGGCTGGCGACGGTGCAGACCCTGCCGGGCGTGTTCGAAAACAATCCTTTCGCGCGTGCGGTGAATGGATCCTTGTGGACCATCCGGT
Source organism: Acidovorax sp. Leaf191 (assembly GCF_001424425.1). GTDB lineage: Bacteria > Pseudomonadota > Gammaproteobacteria > Burkholderiales > Burkholderiaceae_C > Acidovorax. Next base: position 21,516 of record NZ_LMPT01000002.1, on the reverse strand, counting down.
ATGAACTGGCGATGTACCTGATCCTCGCCACCATGGCGATGGCTGCGCGCGGGCGCCGCTGGGTCTACCCGCTGGCTGTGTGCGTTCTGGTACTCGGTTGGGAAGCGGCACGCCAGGGTCGCTGGGATGCCGGCATCGAAGCCGGTGGCGGGCTCCTGGCGGACGCATTCCGCTGGAGGGACTTCTGCGGCTTTGGCGTACCGTTCTTCATCGGCGCGTGGTGGGCAGCGTATACAGTGCGACCGCGGGCGTGGATGGCGCTGGCCGCCTTGGTGTCTGCCGCGGCGGCCCTGACGGTCAACAGCGAGTGGTTGCGGCAGATCAGCGTATGGGCTCTGGTGGCCTGCGGCACCTTCTACGCTGCGCATGCCGGGACGGCCCGCGAAGGTCCAAAGCAGCGGGAGCGCACCGATATCTCCTACGGGGTGTATATCTACGCGTTCCCGGTGCAGCAGGCGGTCACGGCAGTCTGCCTGCGCCAGGGTTGGCCGCTGTCGGCATGCCTGGCGCTGTCTTTGCTGCCGGTGCTGGGGCTGGCCCTGATGTCGTGGTTCTGGGTGGAGCGGCCTTGCATTCGCGCAGCCCACCGGTGGCTGCGCGCACGGCGCGCCGCCCGGCTTATGCCCTCAACCAGTTCTTGACCCGGCGCTGCCAGTGGCCTGGAATCCTCTGGGCTACGGTGCGCAGCACGGGCAGCGAGCGCAGGTACACCACGGCGCTCAACAAGCCCGACTTGGCACCGAGCGCCGCATCGGGCTGCGGCAGATAGGCCTGCAGTGCGTCACTGCCCAGGCCAGTGGTGGAAGCACGATGGGACGCAGTGTCGTCTGCCAGGTAAGCCGACCGGTAGTGCCATTCGCCGGCTTCACCCACGCCCCCGTTGCCGGAGGTATGGGCTTCGGCTTCGGTGATGGCAGGGGGCGTGCCGGATACGAAATGCTGCGCCTGGAGGGAGGCGAAGGTATCCACCCACTCCTTGGCGCTGAGATCCCAGCGGACCACCCAGCTCCAGGGGCGCCCCGCAATGCGTTCGGCGAATGCGCCCAGATCGCTCACCACCACTGGCAATGCAGCCTGCAAGGCGGCACTCAGGGTGTAGCTGTAAGTCTCCGGCCACTGCGCAGGGAACCACACCAGGTCGGGTTGCAGCCACTGCAGCAGGCCAGGCAGGTCTGCCTCCTCATACTGGCCGTGCACGGTCAGTTTGGCGCGGGGCTGGGTCTGCAGGTGGCGGTAGCCGTAGCCCAAAAGGTGGAACTCCATGTTCGCGTGCCGCTTCGCGGCTTCGACGGCCACGGCTTCGAGCAGGTCGGCGCCCTTGATGGCGCTCAGTGCGCCGATGACTGCGATCTTGAGAGGCGCGTTGGCGGCACGTGCCGCAGGCGCGGGGGGCGCCAGCGTCAGCGCGCCGTCGCCAGCGATGTCCGTGTGTGGCACGACTTTTACCCGCGCACCCTGCGCAAAGGCAGCGATGCGCCGTGCGGTATCGTGGCTCGGCGCAAAGACGTGGCGGGCGCTCGTCAGGAAAAGCTCATTGCGGTGCCGCCAGTCTGCGATGGTGCCGGTACCGGATGGGGCTGCTTCGTGCGGCGAGCAGCAGGCACATTCGCCGGGACGGGGCTCCACCGCATAGCGGTTGTCGTTCCCGGTCAGCGAGATGTGCGCGCAGTAGCTATAGAAGTCGTGGGCAGTGAAGTCGTAGGCCACGCCCAACTGGTGGGGCAGGTCCATGATCAGCGGGTCGTGGCCCAGCAGGTGGTGGTAGTGGACGTGCGCCACGCCCAACTGCCGCAACACCTCGACCAGATCCGCATGCTGGGCTGCCAAGCGGAAAACCAGTTTGAAGCCTTCACCTTGTCCCGCCAGCTCCAGGACCACGCTGCGCGCGGGCGCGGGCTTGAGGGTGAGGAAGACGGCGCGATCGCTCAGGTGCTGGGCAAGCTCGCGCACATGGCGCAGGGTGCCGCCCGCTCTGTCGTGCAGCACCGCGAGCACGGCGGGAAGTCCCGCTTGCGTGATCCGGGCCACGTCAAGCGCCAGGCGGAAAGGCTGTGCAGGGTCCGCCTGCACGAAGGCCATGACGGCTCTTTCGTAGCGTGGATGCAGCCGCCGCAGCGTCTCCATGGCGGCCTTTTCCCGTGGGCTCTTGCTGTCGCCGAAGCTCACGCCGCCGGTGTGCAGAACGAAGGTGTCCAGGTTGTGCAGGTTGCGCCAGCCCTTGGCGGCGGCGCGCTGGCAGAAGTCGTTCTCTTCGCCATAGCCCTTGCCGAAGTTCTCGGTGTCGAACAGCCCGACGTCGGCCAGGCTGTCGCGCCGGATGTACATGCAAAAGCCCACGCCGGTGGGCACATCCACGACCGCGCCAGGGTTGGTGGCTGCGCACAGGGCGTCCAGCCGGGCGGTGCTGTAGCCTTCCGGCAGGTCGTTGCCCTCGCAAAAGCGGGGGTAGCTGCAGATGGTCGCGTTGTTCGAAAACGGCGTGACGGACGCGACCTTCTGGTCGCTGTAGGCCGCGCGGCGGATGCGGTCGAGCCAGTCATTGGCGACTTCCGTGTCGCTGTTGAGCAGCAGCACATCGTGGCTGTCGCTGAGCGCCATGCCGCGGTTCACGGTGCCGACGAAGCCCAGGTTCTCGGGGTTCTCCAGCAGGGTGACGCGGCTGTCCTGGGCGGCCTTCTCGCGCAGCCACGCGGTCACTTCGGGCTCGGGGCTCGCATCGTTGATCACGATCAGGCGGTAGGCGCTGGTGCAAGAACTTGCCAGCACCGACTCGATGCAAAGCTGCGTGTCGGCCAACCCGCGGTAGACCGGAACGATGATGTCCACCGGATGGGCCGGTGCCGGCATGGGCTGGGCGGTGGGGGTGGCAGCGGCGCTGCTCTTGGGCGCGCGGCCCAGCAATCGGTCAATGCGCATTTTTGCGTGTACCAGGGGGCGGGTTGCGCGAAAGACGGTGGACGCCTCGATGTTCTTCAAGTGACGGGCCAGGTCGTCGTAGTCCCGCTGCACGCGCGTAGCCTCCCGTTGCCAGGTGGCACGCTGGTGGCCTGTGGCGCGGTTGCTTTCTTCCAGCAGCGCGTTGCGGCTGCGGGCCGTGGCCAGGTCTGCGCTCAGGCTGCTTTGCACCTGGTGCAGATGACCTTGCGTGTCGCGCAGATCGCCTTCCAGTTGCGCAATGCGGTCGTGCAGAGGGTGCACCGTCGCAGCCAGCGCCAGGTAGTCCGTGGACATCGGCCAGCCCAGCTCGACCTCCAGCGCCAGGCCGCCGGGCGACCGGGACCGCAGAATCTCTACCGGGACGGGCACCTCGAACCACGGGTCTTCGCCCGACATCAGCAGCAGGGTCGCTCCGCTGGCGGCAGGCAGGGGCGCCTGCCAGACGATTTCTTGGTGGGGCGTGGTGGCCAGCAGGGAGCGCTGGCTTGCCTGGGCATCCCACTTCCACAGCTCGGCGCCCTGGGCGTCCTTCAGTGCGATGCCGTACAGGTGCAGGTAGCCCGGCCGGTCTGCCGGGTCCAGCCGCAGGTGCGTGCAGGGCACGTCGGCTGCGGGGATGTCAAAGCGAACGGTCTGCCGGTCCTGGCCGATGATCCCCGACGCGGTGAGCTTGTCGGCTTCGCGGTACTGGCCGTCGCGCCCCAAGTACAGCTCGGCCGAAAAATGAGCCTTGCCTTCTGCAGGAAAGGACTCCTGCACCACCACGGCTTCTTCGGCGGACTCGACAGGACGCGCAGCACCGACGAACTGGTAGCTCAACGCATCGGGGCCCGACAGGATGAAGCGGGCCACCGACGGCGGCAGATCGTCAAACTCCACCTTGAACTCTGACTCGGGGATCGGGCGTTCGATGACTTCCAGGGTGTCGATGGCCCAGCGCTGTTCCGTCATGAACCGCACCAGCGACCGGCGCGTGAAGAAGCGCAGGTGCGTCTCATCCAGCAAGCCTTCCTTGCGGTATTTGAATTCGCCCTTGAGCAATTCGGCGATCAGGCCGCTGTAGCTGGCGTTGGGCACGGAGATGAGCAGCCGTCCTTCTGCGGACAGCATGTTCCGGGCGGCTGCCAACACCGACTCGGGGTGCCGCAAGTGCTCCAGCACGTCCGCACACACGATGGCGTCGTAGCGTTCCCCGGCGAACAGGGTGGGCAGGTCCGCGGTTTCCAGGTCCGCCACATGCACGTGGCGATAGTGGGGGCGGGCGTGGGCCGCTTCCGCCTCGCTCCAGGTGACGCCGTCGCTGACACAGCTGCGGGTTTCCGCCAGGTACTGGCCCAATGCGCCGCTGCCACAGCCCAGGTCGAGGACCTTGGAGCCTGCGGGAATCATCTCGGCGAGGGTGGAGAGGGAAGTTCTTTCTTCGGGACGAATGCTACGTAGATAGACGTGCAAGTCCTCAATTGTTTGCGTCATCCCGGAATTATGACGGGGCTTGCCAGTGCGCCTCCAGGAGATTGTTACAACTATGGCAGTATCCGAACGACAATACCGGGGTGCCACTGATTGCTCCCCGCCCTTCACCCACCGTCGTTGTGTCCATCGTCAGCCATGCCCATGGGGTGCAGATTCAGGCATTGCTGGTGGCCCTGGCCCGCCTGAATTCCCCGGTGGTATCGAGGGTTGTGCTCACACTCAATGTTCCTGAGGCTGAGCCGCAGCGGCCGGCAGGTGGGTTCCCTTTTGCGCTCGACATCGTCCGCAATGCCGTGCCCATCGGGTTCGGTGCCAACCACAACCAGGCGCTGGCATCGGCGCAGGAAGCCTTCGTGTGCGTGCTCAACCCCGATGTGGTGCTGGGCGATGATCCGTTTGTGCCCCTGGTCAATGCGCTGGCCGGGCACGCGGCAGGCTGCGCGTACCCCATCCAGGTCAACGAGAGCGGCCGTGTGCAGGATAGCGAGCGCGAACTACCGTCCCCCTGGGCGCTGTTGCGCCGGCGTTTGCTGGGCCGCACGGAGCAGCGCGTCGATTGGGTCAACGCGGCATGTCTTCTGCTGCCGACATCTGTCTGGCGTGAGCTGGCCGGCTTCGACGAGCGCTACTTCATGTACTGCGAAGACGTGGATTTTTGCCTCAGGCTGCGGCTGGCCGGGGGGGCGCTGATCAAGGCGCCGGTGGAGATCGTGCATGCGGGCCAGCGGGCCAGCGGCCGCCGGCTCGACCACCTGGCCTGGCATGTTCGCAGCCTGTTTCGGCTGTGGATGTCGCCCGTGTATCGGCAGGCGCAACAGTTGCTAACTGGGGCCCCAGGTATCAAAGGTACCATCGGCACCCCATGATTTGGTTGTCTGTAGTCGGTTTTCTGGTGGCGGCGCTGGCTGCAGGGCTCATCGTTCGATGGGGGAATGAGCACGCGCTCGTCTATGGCGAGGGCATGCCGCAGCGGTTTCATCTGGGTGACGTGCCCCGCATCGGCGGCGCTGCGCTGCTGATCGGAATGGTCGTCAGCTGGGGACTGGGCGTGTGGCAGTCGCTGGGCTGGGGCGACCCTGGCTCGCTGCGGCTGGGCAGCTGGGTCGGCGCCTGGCTGTTGACACTGCTGCCGGCTGCGCTGGGCGGCATTGCCGAAGACATGACCCAGCGGCTGTCGGTGCGCTACAGGCTGGCCCTGACCGGAGCATCCGGCGTGCTGGCCATCTTTCTGCTGGATTTGACCCTGCCCAGCGTGGGCTGGCCGTGGCTCGATGGCTGGATGGCCATGGCTCCCTGGATCGGCTGGTGCATCGTGGTGCTCGCCGTCGCAGGCCTGCCCCACGCGTTCAACATCATCGACGGCTACAACGGCCTGGCGGGCATGGTGGCGCTCATCGTGTGCCTGGCGCTGGCGCACGTCGCCTTGCAGGTGGGCGACCGCGCCCTGGCGGCGCTGCTGGTGTCCACCGCGGCCGCCACGGGCGGGTTCTTGGTGTGGAACTACCCGCGCGGCATGGTGTTCGCCGGGGACGGCGGGGCGTACGTGTGGGGCGTGGTGATCGCGCTGGCCAGCATCTCGCTGGTGCAGCGCAATACCGATGTGTCGCCCTGGTTCCCCATGCTGCTGCTGATCTATCCGGTGTGGGAGACGGTGTTTTCCATCTACCGCAAGGCGGTGCGGGGCGTGTCGCCCGGGGTGGCCGACGCACTGCACTTTCACCAACTCATTTACCGGCGCATCGTGCGCGGCGTGTTCCATGACGACGAGTCCCGCCGCATGCTCATGCGCAACAACCGCACCTCGCCCTACCTCTGGGGCTTCACCCTGCTGACCGTGGTGCCGGCCGTGCTGTTCTGGAGCAATACACCGCTGCTCATGGCGTTTTGCGGCCTGTTCGTGATCAGCTATGTGATGGCCTACATGGCCATCGTGCGCTTCAAGGTGCCGCACTGGCTGCGGCACTGAGACCGGTGCACGCACTGCGGTAGCGGGCCGCGCCGCGAATGCGGCACAATTTGCGCTTCACATTTTCTTCTTGCGGATGGCACGCCTCCATGACCGACCTTCTTTCGATTGCTCCACGCGACAAGGCTGAAATCCTGGCCCAGGCGCTGCCTTACATCCGCAAGTTCCATGGCAAGACCATGGTCATCAAGTACGGCGGCAACGCCATGACCGACCCGGCCCTGCAGGCGGACTTCGCCGAAGACGTGGTGCTGCTCAAGCTCGTGGGCATGAACCCCGTGGTCGTGCACGGCGGCGGCCCGCAGATCGAGACGGCCCTGAACCGCCTGGGCAAAAAGGGCGAGTTCATCCAGGGCATGCGCGTGACCGATGCCGAGACCATGGAAGTGGTCGAGTGGGTGCTGGCCGGCGAGGTGCAGCAGGACATCGTGGGCCTGATCAACCAGGCCGGCGGCAAGGCCGTGGGCCTGACCGGGCGCGACGGCGGCATGATCCGCGCGCAAAAACTCAAGATGGTGGACAACAAGAACCCCGCCATCGAGCACGACGTGGGCCAGGTGGGGGACATCGTCTCCATCGACCCCAGCGTGGTCAAGGCGCTGCAGGACGACGCGTTCATTCCCGTCATCAGCCCCATCGGCTTCGGCGAGAACAACGAGAGCTACAACATCAACGCCGACGTGGTGGCCAGCAAGCTCGCCACCGTGCTGCAGGCTGAAAAGCTCATGCTCCTGACCAATACGCCCGGCGTGCTGGACAAGCAGGGCAACCTGCTGACCGACCTCACGGCGCGCGAGATCGACGCGCTGTTCGCGGACGGCACCATCTCGGGCGGCATGCTGCCCAAGATCGCCGGCGCGCTCGATGCCGCCAAGGCCGGCGTGCACGCCGTGCACATCATCGACGGCCGGGTCCCCCATGCCATGCTGCTGGAGATCCTCACGGATCAGGCCTACGGCACGATGATCCGCTCGCACTGAGGCCATGATGATGCCGGGCGGCGGTCATCTTCCGGTGGGCCACCAGGGAGCGCAGGCGTGAGGCTGCTGCTCGTCGAGGACGACGTCATGGTCGCCAGCGGCATCAAGCTGGGCCTGTCGGATGCAGGCTACGCGGTGGACTGGGTGGGCAGCGGCGAGCGCGCTGAAGAAGTGCTGCGCACCGAGTCGTTCGACGCAGCCATCATCGACATCGGCCTGCCCGCCATGGACGGCCTGGAACTCACCCGCCGCCTGCGCCGCCCCGACATGGCCAGCCCGTCGATGCCGGTGCTGATCCTCACCGCGCGCGATGCCCTGCACGACCGCGTCCAGGGCCTGGACCTGGGGGCCGACGACTACATGGTCAAGCCCTTCGAGCTGCCCGAGCTGCTGGCCCGCCTGCGGGCCCTGCTGCGCCGCTCGCAGGCCGCCACCACGGCGGTGCTCAGCTTCGGCCCGCTCGAGCTCGACACCGCGGGCCGCCGCGCCACGGTGCGCGCGGGCGATGGCGATCTGGTCATCGAGCTCGGCCCCCGCGAGTGGACCGTGCTCGAATACCTGCTCATCAACGCCCCCAAGCCCGCCAGCAAGGACAAGCTGCTGCAGGCGCTGACCGGCTGGGACAAGGAGATCACGCCCAACGCGGTGGAGGTCTACGTCTCCCGCCTGCGCGGCAAGCTGGAGCCGCACGGCGTGGCGCTGCGCTCGATCCGCGGGTTCGGCTACCGGCTGGAGCTGCAGGCGGCCTGACCGGCCCCCATCGGCCCACCAGACCCACGGCCAGTCCGTCCATCGGCCAGCCTGCCAACTCGCCCATCTGCCGTCTGCTCCCGCCATGACGCCGACGCCACCCCGGTCCACCCCTTCGCAGCGGCCCGGCCTGCGCGCCATGACCTCGGACCTGCGCAACCGGCTGCTGCTGCTGCTGGTGCTGCCGCTGTGCCTGCTGGCCATGGTCGGCGTGTGGCTGGACTACCGCTCGGCCGACGACGCCGCCAACCGGCACGACCAGCGCCTGCTGCGCCTGCTGCCCGCGCTGTCCGACTCGGTGCTGGCCCCGGCCATCCGCGACAACGAACCGCCCCTGCTGCTGCTCGCGCCGCCGGTAGAGGACTTCCTGCGCCAGAACGCCGGCTTCTCGGGCTACAGCGTGCGCGACCCGTCGGGCAAGCTTTTGCTGGGCGACGACTGGGTGCACAGCGCCGTGCCCACCACGCAGGCGCCCGAGTTCCACAGCGTGGAGTTCGGCGGCGTGACCTACCGCGTGGCCGTGCAGCGCGGGCGCACCGGCGCGGGCGAGCTGGTGGTGGCCCTGGCCGACGGCTCCGACCCCCGCCAGCAGTGGGCGCAGCAACTGCTGCTGCGCGTGCTGCTGCCCAACCTGGTGCTGGTGGCCGCGGCGGCGCTGGCCATCCACTGGGCCGTGGGCCGCGCCTTCAAGCCACTGGTGGACCTGGCCGACGCGGTGGAGGACCGCTCCCCCCGCGACCTGAGCCCCATCGACGAAGCCGCGTCCCCGGCCGAAGTGCGCCCGCTCGTGCACTCGCTCAACCGGCTGTTCGCGCTGGTCAATGCCCAGGCCGAAGGGCAGCGCCGCTTCGTGGCCGACGCGGCGCACCAGCTGCGCACGCCCCTGGCCGGCCTGCAGGCCCAGGTGGAGGCCTGGGCCATGATGGCCAAGGCAGCGGCGCCACCGCGTGTCTCGCTGCCGGATCTGGATGGAAAAACGGCCCTACCGCACGATGGGCGGGCGCAAGGTGCTATTGTTTTAGGAGTCGACCAAATCGAGAAGCTGCGCAACGCCACGCGCCGCACCTCGCAGTTGGCGCACCAGCTGCTCGCCCTGTCGCGGGCCGATGCGCGCAGCCTGGACGCCCAGCAGACGCAGCGGGTGGACCTGAAAGACCTGTGCGAAACCCTGCTCGAAACCTTTCTCGACCCCGCCACGGGCAAGGGCCTGGACCTGGGCCTGGAGGTGCAGCCGGTGCACGTCACCGGCCACGGCTGGCTGCTGCGCGAGCTCTTGTCCAACCTGGTGGACAACGCCATCAAGTACACGCCGGCGGGCGGCATCGTCACCATCCGCTGCGGCATGCGCCAGGGGCGCACGGGGCCGCCCCGCGTGTTCCTGGAGGTCGAGGACGACGGCCCCGGCGTGCCCGAGGCCGAGCGTGCCCGCGTCATGCAGCGCTTTTACCGCGTGCCCGGCACGGTGGGGGAGGGCACCGGCCTGGGGCTGGCCATTGCGGACGAGATCGCCCGCGTGCACCGCGCGTCCCTCACGCTGGGCACGGGTGCGCAAGGCCACGGACTGCTCGTCACGGTGGTGTTCCCGCTGTAGCCACGGCAGGCAGTCCGGGGTGCAAAGCCCTGTGCGAGAATCATTTACATACAAGATTGACTTGTGCAAACATGGCGCCGGCCCTCGCTGGCGCCATGGGGGGCGGCACCACTGCCCCGACGCTTGCACAAGCCCTGTGGATCCCTGTCCTGCTGCCCACCCGCGATGCCCACGGCATGGCGGCTGGTGACGCAGGGCCCTACCTGAGCGCCTGCCCCGCATGTCCGAACTCTCGCCCCTGCCCGAGCCAGTCTCCACCGACGACGCGGAGGCTGCCCCCGCGGCGCGCAAGCGCCCCAAGCCGGGCGAGCGCCGCGTGCAGATCCTGCAGGCGCTGGCCGCCATGCTGGAGCAGCCGGGCGCGGAGCGCATCACCACGGCCGCCCTGGCCGCCCGCCTGTCGGTGAGCGAGGCGGCGCTGTACCGCCACTTCGCCAGCAAGGCGCAGATGTTCGAGGGGCTCATCGACTTCATCGAGCAGACCGTGTTCACCCTGGTGACGCAGATCACCGGCCGCGAGGTGCCCGACCCCGAGCAGCCGCCCGAAGTCGGCGCACGCCAGGCGGCGCGCATCGTGGGCCTGCTGCTGCAGTTCGGCGAGCGCAACCCTGGCATGGTGCGCGTGATGGTGGGCGACGCCCTGGTGTTCGAGCACGAGCGCCTGCAGCAGCGCATGAACCAGTTCTTCGACCGCATCGAATCCACCCTGCGCCAGTGCCTGCGGCCCACGACTGCAGGGTCGTCCACGCCCACGGTGGATGCGCAGGTGGCCGCCAGCGTGCTCACCGCCTTTGCCGTGGGGCGCCTGCAGCGCTACGCCCGCTCGGGCTTCAAGCGCCTGCCGTCGGAGCACCTGGAAGCCAGCCTGGCGCTCATCCTGTAAAGCGGGCCCGGCTACCTGGCTACCCGGCTGTCAGGGCGAAGCGGCGGGCGCTGCCGGCGGCGATGCCAGCACGAGGGCTTGGGCAGCCAAACGGCCGATCCAACGACAGGATCTGTCAGAAGGCTCGATGGTCCAGCGCAGAAGAGCAGGGCAGCGCGTCCCCGCCTTGCCGGTGGCGCCCCCGCAACGCCCGTTTGGGTGGCCCTCCCTATTTTTTTCAGGGGTTTTGGCGGTGCCCTGAAATTGCTGCAGAATAGAACGAACGTTCGTTTTTATTTGCCAGCATGCCCGCCACCTCCGAATCCAGCCAGGCCACCCGCAGCCCGCGTGCCCGCAGCAGCACCGGCCGTGCCCTGCAAAAGGGCCAGCAAACCAAGGCGGCCATCGTCGAGGCGGCGCTGGGCCTGGCCACGCACATCGGGCTGGAGGGCCTGTCCATCGGGGCCCTGGCCGACGTCACGGGCATGAGCAAGTCCGGCGTGTTCGCCCATTTTGGCTCACGCGAAGAGCTGCAGATCTCGGTGATCCGCGAATACCACACCCGATTCGAGCAGGAAGTGTTCTACCCCGCCATGTCCGCCGAGCGCGGCGTGGCGCGCCTGTCGGCCCTGTTCGACAACTGGATGAAGCGCACTTCCATCGAAATCGACTCGGGCTGCATCTACATCAGCGGCGCGGTCGAGTTCGACGACCGCACCGGCCCCGTGCGCGACGCGCTGGCCAGCTCGGTGCTGACCTGGCACGCCGCCATGCGCCGCGCCATCGAGCAGTGCAAGGGCCTGGGCGAATTGCGTGTGGATACCGATGCCGAGCAGATGCTGTTCGAGATCCACGGCCTCATCCTCGCGCTGCACTACGAAGCACGCTTCCTGCAGACCCCCGGCTCCATGGGCCGGGCGGTGCAGGGCTTTCACAACATCCTGGCGCGCTACAGCAGCGCCCCGTCCCCTTCGCCGTCCGCCGCCGCGCCTGCAGCCACCCCTGCCGCCGCCAAGCGCCGCAAAGTTTCCAACCAAACCACCACATCCAAGGAGTAAACCCCATGCCTATCTACACGCCGCCGCTGCGCGACATGCAATTCGTCATGCACGAAGTGCTCAAGGTCAGTGATGAATTCAAGGCAATGCCACCCCATGCCGAGGTGGATGTGGACACCATCAACGCCGTGATCGAAGAAGCCGGCAAGTTCGCCGCCGAAGTGACCTTCCCGCTCAACATCAGCGGCGACACCGAAGGCTGCGTGCTCGACAAGGCCACGCACGAGGTCAAGCCCCCGTCGGGCTTCAAGGACGCCTACGCCAAGTACGTCGAAGGCGGCTGGGCGGCGCTGTCGTGCGACCCCGCCTATGGCGGCCAGGGCCTGCCCTTCGTGCTGAACCAGTGCCTGTACGAAATGATGAACTCGGCCAACCAGGCCTGGACCATGTACCCCGGCCTGTCGCACGGTGCGTACGAAGCCCTGCACGCCCACGGCACCGAAGAGCAAAAGGCCCTGTACCTGCCCAAGCTGACCAGCGGCGAGTGGACCGGCACCATGTGCCTGACCGAACCCCATTGCGGCACCGACCTGGGCCTCTTGCGCACCAAGGCCGAACCCCAGGCCGACGGCACCTACAAGATCACCGGCAACAAGATCTTCATCAGCGCCGGCGAACACGACATGACCGCCAACATCGTGCACCTGGTGCTGGCCCGCCTGCCCGATGCGCCCAAGGGCAGCAAGGGCATCAGCCTGTTCGTCGTGCCCAAGTTCAACATCAATGCCGACGGCTCGCTGGGCGACCGCAACCCCATCTACTGCACGGGCCTGGAGCACAAGATGGGCATCCACGGCAACGCCACCGCGCAGATCGCCATCGACGGCGCCATCGGCACCATGGTGGGCCAGCCCAACAAGGGCCTCGCTGCCATGTTCGTGATGATGAACGCCGCCCGCCTGGGCGTGGGCAACCAGTCGCTGGGCCTGACCGAAGTGGCCTACCAGAACGCGCTGGCCTACGCCAAGGACCGCATCCAGATGCGCAGCCTGTCGGGCGTGAAGGCCAAGGACAAGGACGCCGACCCCATCATCGTGCACCCCGACGTGCGCAAGATGCTGCTCACCGCCAAGGCCTACGCCGAAGGCGGCCGCGCCCTGCAGATCTTCTGCACGCTGCTGCTGGACAAGGTGCACAGCCACCCCGATGAAAAGGTGCGTGCCGAATCCGAAGAGATGGTGGCGCTGCTCACCCCCATCGTGAAGGCCTTCATCACCGACAACGGCCACATCAGCACCAACGCGTGCATGCAGGTCTTCGGCGGCCACGGCTTCATCAAGGAATGGGGCATGGAGCAGTACGTGCGCGACAACCGCATCAACATGATCTATGAAGGCACCAACACCATCCAGTCGCTGGACCTGCTGGGCCGCAAGATCCTGGGCAACAACGGCGCCACGCTCAAGAAGCTGGGCAAGCTGATCGGCAAGCTGGTGGAAGAAGAAGGCGTGAACGAGAAGATGGCCGAGTTCATCAACCCCGTGGCCATGCTGGGCGACCAGATGACCAAGTTCACCACCGAGATCGGCTTCAAGGGCATGCAGAACCCCGACGAAGTGGGCGCCGCGGCCGTGGACTACCTGCGCGTGGCCGGCCACCTGGTGTTCGGTTACCTGTTCGCCCGCATGGCCCAGGTCGCGCTGCGCGAGATCGCCGCCGGCAACACCGACCCCTTCTACGGCGCCAAGCTGCAGACGGCCCGCTTCTACTTCGCCAAGCTCTTCCCCGAGACCGCGACGCTGATGCGCACGGCCCGCGCTGGCAGCAAGGTGCTGATGGATACGGACCTGGCCCTGGCCTGATCTCCCCAGTCACCACACCGTTCCCTGCGGATCTTCAGCCTTTTTGCCACGGAGCGCTTATGTATAAAGCGGTAGCAGCTATTGTTTTGGTAGCGGGTGCCTTGCCGGCCTGGGCGCAGATGACGCCCGAAGGCCTGTGGCGCAACATCGACGACAAGACCGGTGAAGCCAAGGCCGAGATCCGCATCCGCGACATCGGCGGCGGCGTGCTGAACGGGGCGCTGGAAAAGCGCCTCACCAAGGACGCCAAGCCTGACGACGTCTGCGACGAATGCTCGGACGACCGCAAGGGCAAGCCCATCCTGGGGCTCGAGATCATCCGCGGCGCCAAGAAGGCCGACGGTAAGGAAGTGTGGGAGGGCGGCAAGATCCTCGACCCCGAGAACGGCCGCAACTACACCCTGCGCATGACGCCCATCGAGGGCGGCAAGAAGCTCGAAGTGCGCGGCTCCATCGGCCCCTTCGGCCGCTCGCAGACCTGGATCCGGGTCCAGTAAGCGCCAACCCCTATCAACACTCCGTTCGCCCTGAGCTTGGCCCCAGGGCCTGGTGGCCACCTCCCCGCCAAGGCGTCGACAGGCTCAGCCCGAACGGTTTTGAAATGACACAAACCATGTCCAGATTCCAAGTGAAAAAAGTCGCCGTGCTCGGCGCAGGCGTGATGGGCGCGCAGATCGCTGCGCACCTGGTCAACGTTAAGGTGCCGGTGGTGCTGTTCGACCTGCCCGCCAAGGAAGGCCCGAAGAACGGCATCGTCACCAAGGCCGTCGAAGGCCTCAAGAAGCTCAAGCCATCGCCCCTGGGCGTGGCCGACGACGCGGCGCTGATCCAGCAGGCCAACTACGAAGAGCACCTGCACCTGCTCAAGGAATGCGACCTCGTGATCGAGGCGATTGCCGAGCGCATGGACTGGAAGCTCGACCTGTACACGAAGATCGCACCCCACGTGGCCAAGCACGCCATCCTGGCGTCCAACACCTCGGGCCTGTCGATCACCAAGCTGTCTGAAGTGCTGCCCGAGAGCATCAAGCCGCGCTTTTGCGGCATCCACTTCTTCAACCCCCCGCGCTACATGACGCTGGTGGAGCTGATCAACACCCCCACCACCCAGCCCGAAGTCCTCGACCAGCTCGAAGCCTTCGTCACCAGCGGCCTGGGCAAGGGCGTGGTGCGCGCGCACGACACCCCCAACTTCGTGGCCAACCGCGTGGGCATCGCCGGCATGCTGGCCACCATGAAAGAGGTCGAGAACTTCGGCCTGACTTTCGACGTGGTGGACGACCTCACGGGCAAGAAGCTCGGCCGCGCATCGAGCGGCACCTTCCGCACCGCCGACGTGGTGGGCCTCGATACCATGGCCCACGTCATCAAGACGCTGCAGGACAACCTGAGCATCGAGACCGATCCGTTCTACGAAAGCTTTGGCACGCCCGCCGTGCTCAAGAAGCTGATGGAACTGGGCCACCTCGGCCAGAAGGCCAAGGCCGGTTTCTACAAGAAGGTCGGCCGCGACGTGATGCGCTTCGATCTGGAAGCCGAAGAGTACGTGCCCGGCGGCCAGAAGGCCGACGAGGTGTACAGCCGCATGCTCAAGAAGCCGGCGGCCGAGCGCCTGAAGCTCTTGCGCAACGCCGAAGGCGCACCCGGCCAGTTCCTGTGGGCCATCCTGCGCAACGGCTTTCACTACGCCGCCGTGCACCTGGGCACCATCGCCGACAACGCACGCGACGTGGACCAGGCCATGCGCTGGGGCTTCGGCATGAAGCAGGGCCCCTTCGAGCTCTGGCAAGAGGCCGGCTGGCTCGAGGTGGCGAAGATGATCCAGGAAGACATCGACGCCGGCAAGGCATTGAGCAAGGCGCCGCTGCCCGAGTGGGTCTTCAAGGGCCCCGTGGCCGAAGCCGGTGGCGTGCACACCGCGCAAGGCTCGTGGAGCGCATCGCAAGGCAAGTTCGTGCCCCGCCGCCAGCTGCCCGTGTACGAGCGCCAGATCTTCCCCGAGACGCTGCTGGGCGAGACCAACCTGCCCGACTGGCGCACCGCCGGCACGACCATTGCCGAATCGAAAGCCCTGCGCACCTGGACGCTCGACGGCCAGATACTGATCGCCAGCATCAAGAACAAGATGCACGCCATCAGCCCCGAAGTGATGGAAGCCCTGACCGAAGCCGTGGAGCTGGCCGAGTCCGAATACCAGGGCATGGTCATCTGGTCGGGCGACGCTCCGTTCAGCGTGGGTGCCGACCTGGAAGCCACCATGCCCGCCTTCATGGTCGGCGGTGCCGATGCGGTCGAAAGCATCGAGCAGGAACTGCAGAACCTGATGCTGCGCATCCGCTACGCGCAGGTGCCCGTCGTCGCTGCCATCCACGGCATGGCGCTGGGTGGCGGCTGCGAGCTGGCCGTGTACTCCGCCAAGCGCGTGGCCCACATGGAAAGCTATATCGGCCTGGTGGAAGTCGGCGTGGGCCTGGTGCCCGGCGCGGGCGGCCTGACCTACATCGCGCGCCGCGCCGCCGAGAACATGGCGGCCTCTACCGGCAAGGACATCCTGCCCTTCCTGACCGAAGGCTTCACCGCCGCCGCGATGGCCAAGGTGGGCACCAGCGCGCTCGAATCGCGCAAGCTCGGCTACCTGCTGGAGTCCGACATCATCGTCCCGCACAAGGACGAACTGCTGTTCGTGGCCGTCAACGAAGCCAAGTCCATGGCCGCCAGCGGCTGGCGCGCCCCGCACAAGCGCCTGTTCCCCGTGGCGGGCCGCAGCGGCCTGGCCACCATCAAGGCGCAGCTCGTGAACATGCGCGACGGCGGCTTCATCAGCGCCTACGACTTCAAGGTCAGCACCATGATCGCCGAGGTGGTCTGTGGCGGCGACGTGGATGCCGGTGCCCTGGTGAGCGAGGAATACTTGCTCACGCTGGAGCGCAAGGCGTTCTGCCACCTGATCGCCCAGCCCAAGACGCACGAGCGCATCCTGGGCATGCTCTCGACAGGCAAGCCTGTTCGCAATTGACCGCCATCACCATGACGGACCACGCCCCCAACAAACTCCAGCGCTCGCTGATGCGCCTGGACGAGGCACCCGCCTTCATGCGCGGCTTCGTGCAGAACATCATCCTGCGCCGGGCCGTGCCCTTCACCGGCACGGCCGGGGTGAAGTTCGTGTCGCTCACGCCCGAGCGTGTGGAAGTGCGCCTGCCCAATGAGCACCGCGTGCAGAACCACATCGGCGGCGTGCACGCCTCGGCCATGAACCTGCTGGCCGAGACGGCCACGGGCATGGTGGTCGGCATGAACGTGCGCGACGACTGCATCCCGCTGGCCAAGGAGCTGTCCATGGCGTTCAAGAAGCGCGCCACGGGCGGCCTCAAAGCCGTGGCCACGCTGACCGCCGAGCAGCGCGCCGCCATGCAGGCCAGCGACAAGGGCGAGGTGCAGGTCGCGGTCACCGTGACCGACGACGCCGGCGTGGAGCCGGTCGAATGTGTATTTACGTGGGCCTGGATTCCTTCCAGCCGCCCCGCCAAGCATTGAAGGAGTTTCAACACCATGGCTCAAAAACAAGTCCAGGACGCCTACATCGTCGCTGCCACGCGCACCCCCATCGGGCGCTCGGGCCGCGGCTATTTCAAGAACACCCGCCCCGATGACCTGCTGGTCGCCGCCATCAAGAGCGCGATGACCCAGGTCCCCACGCTGGACCCCAAGGCGATCGAGGACGCCATCATCGGCTGCTCGTTCCCCGAAGGCGAGCAGGGCATGAACATGGCCCGCATCGCCGTGGGCCTGGCGTTCGACCACCCCGTGGGCGGCGTGACCGTGAACCGCTTTTGCGCATCGGGCATCACCGCGCTGCAGATGGCTGCCGACCGCATCCGCGTGGGCGAGGCCGACGTGCTGATCGCCGGCGGCGCCGAGTCCATGAGTCTCGTGCCCATGGGCGGCAACAAGCCATCGTTCAACGCCGAGATCTTTGCGCGCGACGAGAACGTGGGCATCGCCTACGGCATGGGCCTCACGGCCGAGAAGGTCGCGCAGCAGTGGAAGATCAGCCGCGAAGCGCAGGACGCCTTCGCGCTCGAATCGCACCTGCGCGCCATCAAGGCGCAAAAGGCCGGTGAGTTCACCGACGAAATCACGCCCTTCGAGGTCGTGGAGCGTTCGCCCAACCTGGCCACTGGCGAAGTGGTGGAAAAGCGCCGCACCGTGAGCCTGGACGAAGGCCCGCGCCCCGACACCTCCCTCGAAGGACTGGCCAAGCTCAGGCCCGTGTTCGCCGCACGCGGCAGCGTCACCGCAGGCAACAGCTCGCAAACCAGCGACGGCGCCGGTGCGCTCATCGTGGCCAGCGAAAAGGCGGTCAAGCAATTCGGCCTCACGCCCCTGGCCCGCTTCGTGAGCTACGCCGCCCGCGGCGTGCCGCCCGAAATCATGGGCATCGGCCCCATCGAGGCGATTCCTGCGGCCCTGCGGTATGCGGGCTTGAAGCATGAAGACATCGGCTGGTTCGAGCTGAACGAAGCCTTTGCGGCGCAGTCGCTCGCTGTGATCAACACGCTGGGGCTGGACCCGAGCCGCGTGAACCCGATGGGCGGCGCGATTGCGCTGGGCCACCCTCTGGGCGCCACGGGCGCGATCCGCGCGGCGACGGTGGTGCATGCGCTGCGCAGGCACAAGCTGAAGTACGGCATGGTCACCATGTGCGTAGGGACAGGACAAGGCGCCGCCGGCATCATCGAGGCGTTGTAGGGGGTAGGCTACTGCGCGGGTCATCTGCGTCGTTGGGCGGTGCTCGGAATCCTCACGTACTTCAAGTACGTTCCGGTTCCTGTGCTCCGTCCGCCTAGCAGCTGATCCCGCTCGCTACGCCCTGGAGGGCGGGGTGTGAAAGCAAGGGAACCGGGCAGGAGAGGATTCTGATGTCTCATCCCGACCCGACCCGACCCGACCCGACCCGACCCGACCCGACCCGACCCGAGACCCCGACCCTCCCCTGCCCCCGCCCGTTCGGGCTGAGCCTGTCGAAGCCAGTCCACGAGTCCCACCCGTTCGGGCTGAGCTTGTCGAAGCCTGGGCACCGGATCCCCACCCGTTCGGGCCGAGCCTGTCGAAGCCAGGGCCCAGCTCAGCGATAGTTTTCTTTTCTTCAAGCCGGCGCAGATCGGTTTCGAAACAAGGAGACAGACATGATCAACAAGCAAACTTTGCAGGTCCACCACGGTGCCGTGTCGCTGGCACTGCGCGTCTATGAACCCGAGGGCGCACCGCCGCGCGCCAGCGTGGTCATCGGTGGGGCGATGGGGGTGCGGCAGTCGTTCTATGAAGGCTTTGCGCTGTGGTTGTCGCAGCAGGGGTTTCGGGTCACCACGTTCGACTACCGGGGGCATGGCGATTCGCTGCAGGGCGCCATGCGCGATGTGAAGGCCGACCTGTTCGACTGGGCGCAGGACTACGAGGCAGTGATCTCCGCCGCCAAGGCCGCGCTGCCCGCGCAGCCGCTGTACCTGCTGGGCCACAGCCTGGGCGCGCAGCTGCCGGGGCTGCTCCAGAAGCCCGAGCAGGTGGCGGGCCTGCTCAGCGTGGCTGCGGGCAGCGGCTACTGGCGCGACAACGCACCGCAGCTCAAGCGCATCGTTCCGTATTTCTGGTGGGTGCTGGTGCCCCTGGCCACGCGGCTGTGCGGGTACTTTCCGGGGCGCACGCTCAAGAAGGTGGGCGACCTGCCGGCGGGTGTGATCCTGCAGTGGCGGCGCTGGTGCCTGCACCCGGACTACAGCGTGGGCGCCGAAGGGCCCGCGGTGGCGCAAAGCTATGGCGCAGTGCGCTTTCCGGTGCTGGCCCTGTCGATGGCCGATGACGAGCTGATGACCCTGCGCGGCACGCACAACCTCGTCAACCTGTACGCCAACACCGAGCGCCGCGTGGAGAGCATCACGCCCGCCGACGTGCAGGTGCGGCGCATCGGGCACTTCGGGTTCTTCCGCGACCAGTTCCGCCAGAGCCTGTGGCCGCGCGCTGCCGCTGCTTTCATGGCGCTGGGCACTGCGGCGGGCCGGCCTTCCGGCGATGGGCCGGTGGCAGCAGCGGCGGGCGCAGTCGCCGGCACGACGATCTGAGTCTTCATTTGGCGGCACACTCACAGCATGACTTCCGCAACCACATCCCTACCGCACCCCCTGGACGAGGCGCTGCAGCTGCGGCGCACAGCCGATGCGCAGTCGGCCGAGCCTGTGTCGTCTTCGTCTTCGTCTTCTTCGGCACCTGCATCCGAATCTGCCGCGGCGGCCATTGCTGCAGGCCAGTACGAAGGCACCACGCACCCGGGCTACTGGAACATGGTGGGCCCGTTCGGCGGCATCACGGCGGCCACGCTGCTGCAGGCCATCCTGCAGCACCCCCAGCGCCTGGGTGATCCGCTGTCGCTCACCGTGAACTACGCAGGCGCCCTGACGGCCGGCGCGTTCACCGTGCAGGCCGTGCCGGTGCGCACCAACCGCTCCACGCAGCACTGGACGCTGTCCATCCTGCAGCCCGACGCCGATGGCGCCCCGGTGGTCACCACCACGGCCACCGCCGTCACGGCCGTGCGCCGCGAGACCTGGAGCGTGGGCGATGTGCCCATGCCCGAGGTGCCCCGGCCCACGGACCACCAGGCTATCGTCGCGCCGCCG
The DNA here is from genome assembly GCF_001424425.1 of Acidovorax sp. Leaf191. Taxonomy (GTDB): domain Bacteria; phylum Pseudomonadota; class Gammaproteobacteria; order Burkholderiales; family Burkholderiaceae_C; genus Acidovorax. The sequence goes on along the minus strand of NZ_LMPT01000002.1, from coordinate 1,423 downwards.
GGCGCTGTGGAATGGCTCAACCGGTATGAGATGCGCCCCATCACCGGCTTCATCCCGCGCACCTGGGACGGCAGCGGCGACCACAGCCTGACGCAGCTGTGGATGCGCGACGCACCCCCGCGCGCCCTCGACTTCTGCGCGCTGGCCGCACTGGCCGATGTGTTCTTCCCCCGCGTGTGGCTGCGCCGTGCGCGCCAGGTGCCTGCGGGCACCGTGTCCATCACCGTGTACTTCCATGCCACGGCCGAACAGCTGCAGGCCACGGGCACCGGCTTTTTGCTCGGCCAGGCGCGCGGGCAGGAGTTTCGCAACGGCTTCTTTGACCAGACCGTGCAGCTGTGGAACGAGGCCGGCACCATGCTGGCCACCAGCCACCAGATCGTTTACTACAAGGAATAAGAGCACCATGAGCACTGCGACCCCCGACATCCTCGCCCACACCGAAGCCGGTGTGACCACCATCACTTTCAACCGCGTGGACAAGAAGAACTCCATCACGCGCGACATGTACGCCGCCATGGCGGACGCGCTGGACGCCGCCCAGGCCGACGCCAGCGTGCGCGTGGTGGTGTTCCAGGGCGACGTGGCGATCTTCAGCGCGGGCAACGACATCGGCGACTTTCTGCAGCAGCCCCCGGCCACGCAGGACTCGCCCGTGTTCCGTTTTCTGCGCGGCATCGCGTCCTTTCCCAAGCCCGTGATCGCCTCGGTCTGCGGCCCGGCCGTGGGCATCGGCACGACGATGCTGTTCCATTGCGACCTGGTCTACGCGGGCGACAACGCGGCGTTCTCCATGCCGTTCGTCAACCTGGGCCTGTGCCCCGAGGCCGCATCGAGCCTGCTGGTGCCGCAGATGCTGGGGTATCACCGTGCGGCTGAAGCGCTGCTGCTGGGCGAGCCGTTCATGGCCGAGGCGGCGCTCGAGGTGGGGCTGGTGAACCGTGTGGTGCCACCTACCGAGTGCAATGGGGTGGCGCAGGCGCAGGCGCGCAAGCTGGCGGCCAAGCCGTTGTCTTCGTTGATCGAGACGAAGCGGTTGATGAAGGGGGGGCAGACGGCGAAGGTGTTGGAGGTGATGGCGGAGGAAGGTGAGAGCTTTGGGCGCATGCTGCGTGAGCCGGCGGCGCGGGAGGCGTTTTCTGCGTTTATGGAGAAGCGCAAGCCTGATTTCAGTGCGGTCTGAAGTGGCGGGAAACCTGGGCCTTTGGCACCCCAGGCCGTTCGGGCTGAGCTTGTCGAAGCCGTTGTCCGTCATCACTGTCCGTTCGGGTTGAGCTTGTCGAAACCTTGCCCTTCCGTAACCCCATCCGTTCGGGTTGAGCTTGTCGAAACCTGGGTGCTGCTCGCGGGCTCGCTGATTCGGCAGCATGCCTGTGTTGAGGGCGGGAGCCGGGGTGCGCGCCCGGCGGCGCGGTAACTTTCT
>NZ_LMPT01000001.1:877500-880556 GCF_001424425.1 Acidovorax sp. Leaf191 | reverse complement strand
TGGGCTGTAAGAGCCTGACGATGACCTACTTTCACACGGGAACCCGCACTATCATCGGCGCAAAGTCGTTTCACTGTCCTGTTCGGGATGGGAAGGAGTGGTACCAACTTGCTATGGTCATCAGGCATAAAGGGTTGCCATACTGAACGCCGTTTTGGAGTTCAGTACAACGAATTCATAGAGTTAAATCAGCTTTTTGTGTTTTGACTGCGTCTAACTTGGCATAACAATCTTTGAGCTTTGGCACGGTCATCGATATCGATATAGACATCGATGCTGTGTATTGGCAATCAAAGTTATAGGGTCAAGCCGCACGAGCAATTAGTATCAGTTAGCTTAACGCATTACTGCGCTTCCACACCTGACCTATCAACGTCCTGGTCTTGAACGACTCTTTAGGGGGCTCAAGGCCCCGGCAGATCTCATCTTGAAACGAGTTTCCCGCTTAGATGCTTTCAGCGGTTATCTCTTCCACACTTAGCTACTCGGCAATGCCACTGGCGTGACAACCGATACACCAGAGGTGTGTCCACTCCGGTCCTCTCGTACTAGGAGCAGGCTTCCTCAAATCTGCAGCGCCCACGGAAGATAGGGACCAAACTGTCTCACGACGTTTTAAACCCAGCTCACGTACCTCTTTAAATGGCGAACAGCCATACCCTTGGGACCGGCTACAGCCCCAGGATGAGATGAGCCGACATCGAGGTGCCAAACACCGCCGTCGATATGAACTCTTGGGCGGTATCAGCCTGTTATCCCCAGAGTACCTTTTATCCGTTGAGCGATGGCCCTTCCATACAGAACCACCGGATCACTATGTCCTGCTTTCGCATCTGCTCGACTTGTCAGTCTCGCAGTTAAGCACGCTTATGCCATTGCACTATCGTCACGATGTCCGACCGTAACTAGCGTACCTTCGAACTCCTCCGTTACGCTTTGGGAGGAGACCGCCCCAGTCAAACTGCCTACCATGCACTGTCCCCGATCCAGATAATGGACCTAGGTTAGAACCTCAAACACACCAGGGTGGTATTTCAACGTTGGCTCCATGAGATCTAGCGACCTCACTTCAAAGCCTCCCACCTATCCTACACAGATCTGTTCAAAGTCCAATACAAAGCTACAGTAAAGGTTCATGGGGTCTTTCCGTCTTTCCGCGGGGAGATTGCATCATCACAAACATTTCAACTTCGCTGAGTCTCAGGAGGAGACAGTGTGGCCATCGTTACGCCATTCGTGCAGGTCGGAACTTACCCGACAAGGAATTTCGCTACCTTAGGACCGTTATAGTTACGGCCGCCGTTTACTGGGACTTCAATCAAGAGCTTGCACCCCATCATTTAATCTTCCAGCACCGGGCAGGCGTCACACCCTATACGTCCACTTTCGTGTTTGCAGAGTGCTGTGTTTTTATTAAACAGTCGCAGCCACCGATTTTTTGCAACCCCGTTGGGCTCCCTCTGTACGAGTTCACCTACTTGGGGCATACCTTCTCCCGAAGTTACGGTATCAATTTGCCGAGTTCCTTCTCCTGAGTTCTCTCAAGCGCCTTAGAATACTCATCTCGCGCACCAGTGTCGGTTTGCGGTACGGTCGTCAATAGCTGAAGCTTAGTGGCTTTTCCTGGAAGCAGGGTATCACTCACTTCGTCTGCAAGCAGACTCGTTATCACCCCTCATCTAAGCCCGGCGGATTTGCCTACCAGGCACGACTACAGGCTTGAACCAACATGTCCAACAGTTGGCTGAGCTAACCTTCTCCGTCCCCACATCGCACTATTGATCGGTACAGGAATATTGACCTGTTTCCCATCAGCTACGCATCTCTGCCTCGCCTTAGGGGCCGACTCACTCTACGCCGATGAACGTTGCGTAGAAAACCTTGCGCTTACGGCGAGGGGGCTTTTCACCCCCTTTAACGCTACTCATGTCAGCATTCGCACTTCTGATACCTCCAGCATCCGTCACCAGACACCTTCACAGGCCTACAGAACGCTCTCCTACCACGTGCAATAAATTGCACATCCGCAGCTTCGGTAACTGGCTTAGCCCCGTTACATCTTCCGCGCAGGACGACTCGATCAGTGAGCTATTACGCTTTCTTTAAATGATGGCTGCTTCTAAGCCAACATCCTGACTGTTTTAGCCTTCCCACTTCGTTTCCCACTTAGCCAATTTTAGGGACCTTAGCTGGCGGTCTGGGTTGTTTCCCTCTTGAGTCCGGACGTTAGCACCCGGTGCTCTGTCTCCCAAGCTGTACTCTGCAGTATTCGGAGTTTGCATAGGTTTGGTAAGTCGCCATGACCCCCTAGCCTAAACAGTGCTCTACCCCCGCAGGTAATACTTGAGGCACTACCTAAATAGTTTTCGGAGAGAACCAGCTATTTCCAAGTTTGTTTAGCCTTTCACCCCTATCCACAGCTCATCCGCTAGTTTTGCAACACTAGTCGGTTCGGACCTCCAGTACCTGTTACGGCACCTTCATCCTGGCCATGGATAGATCACTTGGTTTCGGGTCTACACCCAGCGACTGATTCGCCCTATTCGGACTCGATTTCTCTACGGCTTCCCTATTCGGTTAACCTTGCCACTGAATGTAAGTCGCTGACCCATTATACAAAAGGTACGCAGTCACCCTTGCGGGCTCCTACTTTTTGTAAGCATGCGGTTTCAGGATCTATTTCACTCCCCTCCCGGGGTTCTTTTCGCCTTTCCCTCACGGTACTGGTTCACTATCGGTCGATTACGAGTATTTAGCCTTGGAGGATGGTCCCCCCATATTCAGACAGGATTTCTCGTGTCCCGCCCTACTTGTCTCTACCTTAGTACCACACGTCTGTTTTCGCATACAGGGCTATCACCTGCTATGGCCGGACTTTCCATTCCGTTTTGCTAACAGTCGTGCTATCAATAGAAGGCTCTTCCGATTTCGCTCGCCACTACTTTCGGAATCTCGGTTGATGTCTTTTCCTCGAGCTACTGAGATGTTTCAGTTCACCCGGTTCGCCTCGCATGACTATGTATTCATCATGCGATACCTCTTGCGAGGTGGGTTTC
>NZ_LMPT01000001.1:0-875000 GCF_001424425.1 Acidovorax sp. Leaf191 | reverse complement strand
GCGATCAGCTGAGCCTTGAATTCTAGCACAGTTTTTGAAGAACTGTCAAACTTTTGAAAACTTTTTTTCGTTTTCATCACCTTCCGAATTCAGCATCTCTCGACACATCCTCCGTTCAGCGAAGCCTTGAATTATATACCGGTTTTTATCCCGCTTGCAACTCAAAACCAAACTTTCTTCACCACCCACCCANCATCTCTCGACACATCCTCCGTTCAGCGAAGCCTTGAATTATATACCGGTTTTTATCCCGCTTGCAACTCAAAACCAAACTTTCTTCACCACCCACCCARAAGATCCKCAGCAACAACGACCAGAAGTCTTCATCACCAACCAACCTCCTGAACTTCAACATCYCCTGCAATCTGCAGCAGCCGTCTCAGTAGCGAAGCCCTCGACTATAGCACCGTTTTGGGCGCTTCGCTACAAGTTGTGGAGAAATTGGCCTACAAACCAGCTGGCGCCTTCATGGCAGCTTCCAGCGCATCGATGAAGAGCGCAGCGACATCGCACCCTGTCTGGTCGAAGATCTCCTGGAAGCACGTGGGGCTGGTGACATTGATCTCTGTGACGCAATCGCCAATGACGTCCACGCCCGCCAGCAGCAAGCCACGCGCTTGCAGGATGGGGCCCAGGGCTTCACCGATTTCCTGGTCGCGTGCCGACAGGGGGCGGGCCACGCCCTTGCCGCCGGCCGCCAGGTTGCCGCGCACTTCGGTGCCCTGCGGAATGCGCGCCAGGCAATAAGGCACCGGCTTGCCGCCAATCACCAGCACGCGCTTGTCGCCCTCGACGATCTCCGGCAAGAACTTCTGCACCATCACGCTTTGCGTACCGTTGCGGTTCAGCGTCTCGGTGATGCTGCCCAGGTTGAGGCCATCAGGCCCCACGCGGAAGATGCCCATGCCACCCATGCCGTCCAGCGGCTTCAGGATGATGTCGCGGTGCTCTGCGTGGAACGCCCGGATGTCCGCCGGGCTGCGTGTGACCAGTGTCGGCCCGATGAACTGGGGAAATTCCATGATCGCCAGCTTCTCGGGATGGTCGCGCAGTGCCCGGGGCTTGTTGAACACGCGTGCGCCTTCGCGCTCGGCCTGCTCCAGCAGGTGGGTGGCGTAGAAATACTCGCTGTCAAACGGCGGGTCCTTGCGCATCAGCACGGCATCGAACTCCACCAGCTCGGCGGTGCGTTCGGGCTGCGCCTCGTACCAGTGGGTGGCGTCGCCTGTCAGGCGGATGTCGGTGACCTGGGCCACGACCTTGCCACCGCGCTGCCAGGAGATGTGCTGGGGCTCGCACACTGCCAGCGTGTGGCCGCGGCGCTGGGCCTCGCGCATCATGGCGAAGGTGGTGTCCTTGTAAATCTTGAAGCTGTGCAGGGGGTCGGCGATGAAGAGCAGGGTCATGGTGTCAGATGTCTAAGAGCGCTGGGAGCAGACGCCTGGGCAGGTCGTCCACCTTATATATAGAGGCGGCACCGCCATCCCCAAGGGCGGGGCCGCCAGCCGCTGCAGGTGCAGCCGGGGCCCGCGTCAGGCTCCTCGGGCCGGCGAACGCCTGTACTGTTGCACAAATAGCGCAAAGCTGCCGGCGACCACGCCCCAGAAGGCCGACCCCACACCGGCGATGACCACGCCGCTCAGCGTGACGAGGAAGGTGATCAACGCCGCCTCGCGGTGCTGTTCATCGCGGATGGCCACGGCCAGGCCGTTGCCGATGGTGCCGAGCAGGGCCAGGCCTGCGATGGCCACGATCAGCTCCTGCGGGAATGCCGTGAGCAAGCCGGTGATCACCGCGCCGAACAGGCCGATGGCCACATACAGCGCTCCGCACGACACGGCCGCGGTGTAGCGGCGGCGGCGGTCTTCATGCGCCTCGGGGCCCATGCACATGGCGGCGGTGATGGCACTGAAGCTCAGCGAGAAGGCGCCGAACGGTGCAAGCACCAGCGTGGCCACGCCCGTCAGCGTGATGAGGCGGGAGACGGGCATCTCGTAGCCCGAGGCGCGCATCACCGCCACGCCCGGGAGGTTCTGCGAGGCCATGGTCACCACAAACAGCGGAATGGCCAGGCTGATGGCGGCCGACAGACTGAATGTGGGTGCGGTGAATACCGGCATGGCCAACTCCAGATGCACGGCAGACCACGCCATCTGCCCCTGCAGCGCCACAAACACCACCGCGACGGCCAGCGTGATCACCACCGCATAGCGCGCCGCGAACTTGCGGGCGAACAGGTAGACGACCAGCATGGTCAGCACCAGCGGCAGCGCCGTCTGCGCTGCCGCAAAGGCCTGCAGGCCGAACCGCGCCAGCACACCCGCCAGCAGCGCCGCCGCGATCTCCATCGGAATGCGGTTCATGACCCGCTCGAACCAGCCCGTCATGCCGGCCAGTGCCACCAGCGCGGCACTGAGCATGAATGCGCCGACCGCCTCGCCCATGCTGAAGCCACCCGCCAGGCCGGCGGTGGCCAGCACCGCCGCACCGGGGGTGGACCAGGCAATCATCACGGGCTTGCGCAGCAGCAACGAAGGCACCAGCGAGCACAGCCCCATGCCCAGGCCCAGCGCCCACATCCAGGAAGTGATCTGCGCCGGGGTGGCGCCAAAGGCCTGCGCGGCCTGGAACACGATGGCGACGGAACTCGTGAAGCCCACCAGCACCGCGACGAAGCCCGCGGTGAAGGCCGACAGGCTCAGGTCTTTGAAGAATTGCATGGCCTGGATTCTGGCACCCAGGCCTGCACAGCACAGTTGCTATCTTTTCTATAGCTGCCAGCGCTTGCAGGACAAGCGGCAGAGGCCCAAACACCTCCCACCCCGCCCCTGTCCCGCCGCGCCGCACCGCGGTCAGATTTCGATCTTCGACCCCAGCTCGACCACCGCATTGTTAGGCAGGTGCAGAAAGTCCGCCGCGCCGCTGGCGTTGTGGTGCATCTGGGCGAACAGCTTCTCGCGCCAGGGGGCCATGCCGCTGCCGATGGTGGGGATGACGGTGTCGCGCGACAGGAAGTAGCTGGTCGTCATGGACTCCAGCTCGCAGCCGCGGCCGCGCAGCAGCTCGAGGGCCCGCGGCAGGTCGGGGTCGTTCTTGAAGCCGTAGTGGATCACCACCTGCCAGCAGTCATGGCCCAGGGACTCGACCTGCAGGCGCTTGTCCAGGCCGATCCACGGCGTTTCGTGGTTGTGCACCGTGACGAACAGGTTCTGCTGGTGCAGCACCTTGTTGTGCTTGAGGTTGTGCAAGAGCGCATTGGGCACCGCACCCGCCTCCGCCGTCAGGAACACCGCCGTGCCCTCCACCCGCGTGGGCGGGCTGATGAACACCGACTCCAGAAAGTCCTTGAGGTCGATGGCATCGGCGCGCAGCTTGTCGTTGAGCAGGCGGCGCCCTTCCTTCCAGGTCATCATGAAGGCGAACACGATGCCGCCGATCATCAGCGGGAACCAACCACCCTGAAAGAGCTTGAGCAGGTTGGATGCGAAGAAGGCCAGGTCCACCACGAAGAAGCAGCCCGTGGCCGCGATGCACAGCGCCAGCGGGTAGCCCCAGCCGTAGCGGATCACGAAGAAGGTCAGGATGGTGGTGATCAGCATGTCCAGCGTCACGGCAATGCCGTACGCGGCGGCCAGGTTGCTCGACGAGCGGAACATCACCACCGCCAGCACGATGGCCACGAACAGCCCCCAGTTCACCAGCGGCATGTAGATCTGGCCCGTGTCGCGCACGCTCGTGTGCTGGATGTTCAGGCGCGGCAGGTAACCGAGCTGGATGGCCTGCTTGGTCACGCTGAAGGCGCCGGTGATGAGTGCCTGCGACGCGATCACCGTGGCCATGGTGGCCATGACGACCAGCGGGATCAGGGCCCAGTCGGGCGCCATCATGTAGAAAGGGTTCTTGACGGCCTCGGGCTCGGCCAGCAGCAGCGCGCCCTGGCCGAAGTAGTTGAGCGTGAGCGCCGGCATCGCCACGCCGAACCACGCCAGGCGGATGGGCCGCTTGCCGAAGTGCCCCAGGTCGGCGTACAGCGCCTCGGCGCCGGTCACGCACAACACCACCGCGCCCAGGATGATGAAGCTGGTGCCCGGGTTGGCCCACATGAAGCCCAGCGCATGGTGCGGGCTCAGTGCCCACAGGATCTCGGGGTGCCCCACGATGTGCGAGACGCCCAGCGCCGCAATGCTGATGAACCAGATCAGCGTGATGGGCCCGAAGAACTTGCCGATGCCGCCCGTGCCGCGCTTTTGCACGACGAACAGGCAAAACAGCACGATCAGCGTGAGGGGGATCACATACTGCTTGAAGTGGGGCGAGACGACCTCCAGCCCCTCCACCGCCGACAGCACCGAGATGGCGGGCGTGATGACCCCGTCGCCATAGAACAGGGATGTGCCGAAGATGCCCACGCCCAGCAGCACCGAGCGCAGCCGGGGTTTGTCCTTGACGGCCTGCGAGGCCAGGGCCAGCATGGCGATGAGCCCGCCTTCACCGTGGTTGTCGGCCCGCAGCACCAGCACCACGTACTTGAGCGACACGATGACCGTGAGCGTCCAGAAGAAGATGGAGAGGACGCCGTAGATGTTGTCCTGGGTGAACGGCACGTGGCCGGACCCGAACACCTCCTTCATGGCGTACAGCACGCTGGTGCCGATATCGCCGTACACAACACCGATGGCGCCCAGCGTGAGCGCTGCGAGCGATGATTTGGAGCTTTGCACTGACCTACCCCGCGCAGAGTCTGGCAGGGTTCCGTTACTTTTGGGAACGCTATTGTGCGCCTGTGCCCCCGGCCGCGTCTGGAGGGCTTGCACTATGTTGCAGCGCAGCAACTCGGCGGTGATTCACGGCTTGGCAGCGCACCGCAGACATGGCATGGCCGCAAGGGCAGTGCCACGCAAGGCTTCGACAGGCTCAGCCCGAACGGTGTGAACGGTGTGGAGTTATTGCGTGCAAATCCGTCGCAGCGATCCATTGCGTTGCGCGCGCCACCCAGGTGCATAAACTGGCGCGGCCAAGGCCAGTGCACCCGTGGAACTGGCTTTGCCAGGCCACGGGGTGCGTCCCCCGTGGGGGAAGGCGCGCAGCGCCTCAGGGGGTCCACTCACCTCAGTCGTAGATCTCGGCGTCGGGGTTGGTGGCTTCCAGCTCGTAGCTGGCGGCCAGCATGGCCAGGCGCGCCACCACGCCGTACATGTAGAAGCGGTTGGGCGCGCTCACGCCGGGGCGCACGCCGGGCTGGGGCATGTGCGTGCTGTGCTCGAAGGCCAGCGGCACGAAGCTCGCGCCCGGGGCGTTCAGGTTCTCGTCCACGCCGCGCTCGGCATGCATGCGGTAGAAGCCGCCGACCACATAGCGGTCCATCATGTAGACCACGGGTTCGGCCACGGCCTCGTGCACCCGCTCCTGCGTCAGCACGCCTTCCTGGATGATGAGGTCGCTGACCGGCTGGCCGTCCTTGATGACCGCCATCTTGTTCTTGGTCTTGCGGTTGACCGCGTCCAGCTCCTTGGCATCGCGCACGGTCATGATGCCCATGCCGTAGGTGCCGTTGTTGGCCTTGACGATGACGAACGGCTTTTCGTTGATGCCGTATTCCTTGTATTTGCGGCGCACCTTGGTCAGCAGCGCGTCTACCGTGGTCTGCAGCTTGTCCATGCCTTTGTCCTCGGCAAAGTCCACGCCGTCGCACTGGCTGTACATGGGGTTCACGAGCCAGGGGTCGATGCCCAGCATCTTGCCGAAGCGCTTGGCCACCTCTTCGTAGTTCTTGAAGTGGGTGCTCTTTCGGCGCACGCTCCAGCCCGCGTGCAGCGGGGGCAGCAGGTACTGCTCGTGGATGTCTTCCAGGATGCCCGGCGGCCCGGCCGACAGGTCGTTGTTCAGCAAGATGGTGCAGGGGTCGAAGTCCTTGAGCCCCAGCCGGCGCTTGGTGCGCACCACGGGCTCCAGCGTCACGGTGTCGCCGTTGGGCAGCTCGATCAGCGTGGGCTTCTTGATCTCGGGGCTGATGGAGCCCACGCGCACGTTCAGGCCGGCCATGTTGAAGATGCGCTGCAGCTGCACCACGTTGGCCAGGTAGAAGGTGTTGCGCGTGTGGTTTTCCGGAATGATCAGGAGGTTGCGCGCCTCGGGGCAGATCTTCTCGATGGCGGCCATGGCGGCCTGCACGGCCAGGGGCAGCATCTCCTTGGTCAGGTTGTTCCAGCCGCCGGGGTACAGGTTGGTGTCCACGGGCGCGAGCTTGAAGCCCGCATTGCGGATGTCCACCGAGGTGTAGAACGGGGGCGTGTGCTCCATCCACTCCAGCCTGAACCAGCGTTCGATGGCGGGCATCGAGTCCAGGATGCGCTGTTCAAGTTCGTTGATCGGCCCGGTGAGGGCCGTGATGAGATGCGGAACCATAGGTGCCCTTGGGGAAGCAAATTGCGACGAATTGTAGGGATTTGGGGCCGCCTTCCCTTTTCGCAAGGCGGGGCGGCAGCCCGCGGTGGTGTCAACGGCGCCAGAAAGCGGGCGTGAGCAGCGCCATGAAACTCAGGATCTCCAGCCGCCCCAGCAGCATGCCCAGCGTACACACCCAGATCTGAAAGTCGGTCAGCACCGCGTAGTTGGACGCAGGCCCCACCATGCCCAGGCCCGGCCCCGCGCAGTTCACGCTGGCCAGCACCACCGAGAACGCGGTCACCGGGTCCAGGTCGGTCAGCAGCATCACCATCGACAGGCCGAACACGGTGCCGCCGTACACCAGCATGAAGGCCAGCACCGAGAAGATCACCCGGTTGTCCACCACGCCGCTGCCCAGCCGCACCGGCTGCACCGCGCGCGGGTGCACCAGGCGGTTCATCTCGCGCCGCGCCTGCTTGACGAGGATGAGCATGCGAACCATCTTGATGCCCCCGCCCGTGGACCCCGCACTGGTGGCCACGCCCGACAGCAGCAGCATGAACACCGGCGCGAACACCGGCCAAGCCAGGTAGTCCACCGTGGCGAACCCGGTCGTCGTGGCCATGGACACCAGGTTGAACATGCCGTGGCGCAGGGCCACGAGCGGCTCGTACACCCCCTTGGCCCACAGCAGCAGCGACACCAGCAGACCGCCGCCGACCAGGGTCAGCAGCGTGGCGCGCAGCTCCGGGTCTCCCCAGAAGCCGCTCCACTGCCCCTTGCGGATCGCGATGAAGTACAGCGCGAAGTTGCAGCTGGCCACCAGCATGAAGACGATGCAGATCGCCTCCAGCAGCGGCGACTGAAAGTACCCGAAGCTCGCGTCGTGCGACGAGAGCCCGCCCAGGCTCACCGTGGCGAACATGTGCATCAGCGCATCGAGCGGGCGCATGCCCCCCAGCCAGAACGCCAGCCCGCAGGCCACCGAGAACAGCGCATACACGCCCCACAGGCCCTTGGCCGTGCCGGTCATGCGTGGCGTGAGCTTGGTGTCTTTCAGCGGCCCCGCCGCCTCGGCCTTGAAGAGCTGGCTGCCGCCCACGCCCAGCAGTGGCAGCACGGCCACGGCCAGGATCAGGATGCCCATGCCGCCCATCCACTGCAAAAAGGTGCGCCACACGTTGACCGACACCGGCAGCGTATCGAGCCCCGCCAGCACCGTGGAGCCCGTGGTGGTCAGCCCTGACACGGCCTCGAAGTACGCGTAGGTGAACGACATCGGCCGCCCGATGTGGTGCCCCGCCAGCATCAGCGGCACCGCAGCCGACAGCGGCAGCAGCAGCCAGACCAGCGACACCAGCATCACGCCATGGCGCGGCTGCAGCTCCTGGCGGAACAGGCGCAACCGCCACCACAGCCACGCACCCGCGGCCAGCGTGGCGGCCATGGCCATCGGGTACACGTGCCAGACCCCGTCCCGCGTCCACAGCGACACCGCCAGCGGCACGCCCATCGACAACGAGAAGATCATGATGAGGATGCCCAGCACGCGCAGGACGGGAAACATGTCCACCATGGGAAGTGCCTGCTTGTGGGTTGAAGACGGAGAGAGGGGACGCCGCGTCAGAAGAACGTCGCGCTCACGCGGAACAGCTTTTCCACGTCGCGCACCAGCCGCTTGTGCGGCAGGAAGAACACCACGTGGTCGTTGCTCTCTATCACGGTGGAGCTGCGCGGGATGATGACCTCGGGCTCGCGCAGGTCCTGCGGCACCCCTTCGGCGGCGTCGTGGGCGTCGGGCAGGCCGCGCACGATCAGGCCCATGTGCACGTCGCGCGGCAGCTGCAGATCGCTGACCTTGCGGCCCACCACGCGCGAGCTCTTGCGGTCGCCGCGCGCCACGATCTCCAGCGCCTCGGCCACGCCCCGGCGCAGGCTGTGCACCGCCTGCACGTCGCCCTGGCGCACATAGGCCAGCAGCTCGCCCAGCATGGCCTGCGCGGGCGACAGCGCAATGTCGATCTGCGTGCCGTGCATCAGGTCGGCATAGCTGCGGCGGTTGATGAGCGCCAGCACCCGGCTGGCGCCCATGCGCTTGGCCAGCAGGCAGGACATGATGTTGTCCTCGTCGTCGTCGGTGAGCGCGAGGAACAGGTCCACCTCTTCGATGCCCTCGTCGCCGAGCAGGTCCTCGTCGGTGGTGTCGCCCTGCAGCACCAGCACGTCGGTGGGCAGGGAGGACGCCAGCTCCACGCAGCGCTCCGCGTGGTCCTCGATGATCTTGATGTTGTAGCGCCCCGGCGCCTGCGCCAGCTGCCGGGCCAGGCGCAGGCCCACGCGGCCGCCACCGGCGATCATGATGCGGCGCACGGGCTTGGAGGGCTGGCCCTGCGGGCGGTGCAGCGCGCCCAGCACATCGGCAATGCGCTGCTGCGCGGCCAGCACGAAGACCTCGTCGCCCGGCTCTATGCGCGTGCGGCCATCGCAGGCGATGAAGCGGTCGGGCTCGTCGGGAAAGCGCCGGTAGATGGCCACCATGCGCATGGCCAGCTCGGGCGCCTTCTCGCGCAGGTCGCCGATGGTGTGGCCCACCATGGGCGCACCCACACGTGCCCGCACCGACACCAGGCAGGCCCGGCCGCCGGCGAATTCACGCACCTGCATGGCCTCGGGGTAGTCGATGAGCTTGGCGATGTAGCGGGTGAGCGATTCTTCGGGGCAGATGATGCGGTCCACCGCAAAGCCCTCGGGGCCCACCAGGCGCTCCTCGCCTTCGAAGCCGGTGGACCGCACGCGCGCGATGCGCTTGGGGATGTTGAACATCAGCTGCGCGATCTTGCAGCACACCAGGTTGGTCTCGTCCTGCGCGGCGCAGGCGATCAAGAGGTCGGTGTCGTGCGCGCCGGCCTCGGCCAGCACGTTAGGCTCGATACCGCTGCCCACCACACCGCGCAGGTCGTAGCGCGACTCCAGGTCGCGCAGGCGCTCGGCATTGGTGTCGATGACGGTGATGTCGTTGCGCTCCGACAACAGGCTGTCGGCCACGCTCTGGCCCACGCGGCCCGCTCCGAGGATGATGATTTTCATGTGTTTTTGGCTGCTACCGCTTGATCAGCAAGCGCCAGCAGCTATCAAAACAAGAGCAAATCAAACGCGAACCTCGCCGTCGCCCAGCACCACGTACTTGAGCGATGTCAGCCCCTCCAGGCCCACCGGCCCACGCGCGTGGAATTTGTCGGTGCTGATGCCGATCTCGGCGCCCAGCCCGTACTCGAAGCCGTCGGCAAAACGGGTGCTCGCATTCACCATCACGCTGGCCGAGTCCACCTCGCGCAGGAACCGCTGGGCGTGCAGGTGGTGGGTGGTGAGGATGGCGTCGGTGTGGTGGCTGGAGTAATGGTTGATGTGGGCGATGGCCTCGTCCACGCCCGCCACGATCTTCACGCTGATGATGGGTGCGAGGTACTCCTCGCTCCAGTCCTGCTCCGTGGCCTGGGCCAGTTGGGCGCCGGCCACCTTCTTCAAGATGGCCAGCGACTCGGGGCAGCCGCGCATCTCCACGCCCTTGGCGGCATACACCGCACCGATCTTGGGCAGGAAGTCTGACGCCACACCGCGCGCCACCAGCAGGCCTTCGCTCGCGTTGCAGGGGCTGTACTTGTTCGTCTTGGCGTTGTCGGCCACCTTCACCGCCATGGCGATGTCGCAGGGGTCGTCCACATAGGTGTGGCAGTTGCCGTCCAGGTGCTTGATGACGGGCACCTTGGCGTCGCGGCTGATGCGCTCGATCAGGCCCTTGCCGCCGCGCGGAATGATCACGTCCACGAACTGCGGCATGGCGATGAGCTGGCCCACGGCCTCGCGGTCGGTGGTCTGCACCAGCTGCACCGCGTCCTGCGGCAGGCCGGCCTCGGCCAGCGCCTGCTGCACCAGCTTGGCCAGCGCCTTGTTCGAATCGATGGCTTCGGAGCCGCCGCGCAGGATGCAGGCGTTGCCGCTCTTGATGGACAGCGACGCGGCCTCGATGGTCACGTTGGGCCGGCTTTCGTAGATCATGCCGAACACGCCGATCGGCACACGCATCTGCCCCACGCGGATGCCGCTGGGCTGCTGCTTCATGCCCAGGATCTCGCCGATGATGTCGGGCATGGCGGCCAGCTGCTCGCAGCCTTCGGCGCAGGTCTCCAGCACCTTGGGGCTGAGTTTGAGGCGGTCGACCATGGGCTCAGGCAACCCGGCGGTGCGGGCGCGGTCCAGGTCCCGCGCGTTGTCGATCTGCAGCGCATCCACGTTCTCGCGCAGCAGGCGGGCCAGCACCTTGAGCGCTTTGTTTTTGATAGCTGCCGGCGCTTTGGCCATCAGCGCCGAGGCCGTTTTGGCCTGCAGGCCGAGGGTGTGCGTGTATTCAGCGACGTTGAGGGCGTTCATCCGGCGATTTTGCCGCAGATACCCTCTGTGCGGCCCACCGAGCGCCTGTTACCCTTGCCACCCCGCCGCCATCCCACGCTTCCAGAGCCGCCCATGACCCGCGCCCACCTGCTCCAACCTGTCCACGACGCCCTAGAAGCCTTCAGCCACGGCACGCTGTCGGCGTCCGCCCTGAGCACCACCGCCCGCGCCCAGACCGACCTGCTGGCCGCCCTGCCCCCGCGCTACGCCGAGGTGCTGCACGGCCTGCTCGACCGGCTCGAATCCAGCGCGCTGTTTTCGGAGGAAAGCTGCTCGTTCAGCCAGAAAGACCTGGTGGACAGCCTGCGGATGTGGGTGGAGAAGGCGCGGGCAGCCATCGCCTGAGCGCGGCAACGCGCTAGGGCAAGCAGAACCACTCCTGCTGAAGCCCGTCTGCCAGCAGCGATCGTTCGTCGATGATGGGCGCAAAAGGCAGCGCGCCCAACGCTGCCAGCCTGTCATGCAGTTCCTGCGCAAACCGGTGCGCATAGTCCTCTTTGGTGGCTCGGGTTTTTCCCTCCCAATCGGACACGCAAGACCGGTCGTGATCCACGTGATGGCCTATCTCATGGAACAAAGTGCGATACAGCACCGTGTTGCGCAACGAGGTGGGCGTCACCCGAATCTGAATGCCCTTGCGGATACGGTGAATGCCGTGCCCATCTCGGCGCAAGCGCTCGAGCTCACGCGCCCTTTCCGGGTCGACCGATTCGCTCCAATCAATGGGCGTCAGGTCTTGCGCCTCGATAACAATGGCCCGCCCCTGGTACCGATCCATATCGAACACAAAAATGGCGCGGCCCCACACAGGGCACAAAATTCGCTGCTTGCGCGTTGGCTGCCGCAACACGATGAAATCAAAGGCGTCGAGCACATCGGCAGGGCAATGCGCCAGGACCGCGCAAATATCATCGACTGTGCACGGATAAAACCAATCGGGCCGCGTCGGCTCTACAAAAAATCGAACTTCGCGCGCCCCGACCGGCCTTGTGACGACGGTGTACGAACTCAGTCTTTCCCAATAGCACTTGGAGTCATTCCAGGACTCCGGGATGGAGAACTCATTGTCCACCCCATGCCCATGCGCCTTGGTACCTGCATTTCTGTTTCGTCGAGCGGGGTTCCAACCTGGGCGCATAGGGCCTCCCACAAAGTTTGCAATCCTGATCCGCCAGTTCTAGCCAATCAACCCGGATTCGCGGCAATCGCTCACCGCGCCGCCTGCGTCAGCCGGCACACCTGAAACGCCAGCCGCTGCAGCGCCTGCCAGCCGTTCTGCGGCCAGTCGGGTACCTTCAGGCCCTTGACGATGCCGTCCACCGTGTGGGCCGACTGCAGCAGGCGTGCCAGGGCGGCGTCGCTGGCCTTGGGCAGGATGCGCTCATACAGCTTTTCCTTGGCTCCCCAGATGCGGTTCTCGCGCAGCGCCATGGGCAGGGGGCGGCCGGCGTTCATCGCGTCCTTCACGCGCTTCAAGGCGCGGATGTCCTCGGCCAGCGCCCAGTGCACCAGCACTTCCGCCTCGCCTTCGGCCTGCAGGCCGTCGAGCATGCGCTGCACGCGCGCGGTCTGGCCCGAGAGCACCGACTCGGACAGCTTGAACACGTCGTAGCGCGCCACGTTGAGCACCGCTGCCTCGACCTGGGCCTGGCTCAGTTCACCCGCCGGGTGCAGCAGCGCCAGCTTGCTGATCTCCTGGTGGGCGGCCAGCAGGTTGCCCTCCACCCGGTCGGCAAAGAACTGCAGCGTGCGCTGGCCCTCCTCGCCCGCCACCACGCGCTGGCCCTGCGCGGCCAGGCGCTGGGCGATCCACTGCGGCAGCATGCCGCGCTCGATGGTGTCGATCTGGATCGAGGTGCCGTGGGCCTCCAGCGCGGCAAACCAGGCGCCGCTGCGGGTGGCCTTGTCCAGGCGCGGCAGCATGACGAGCGTGAGCGTGCTGTCGTTGCCGCGCGCCGCGTCGGCCACCTGCTGCAGGGCCACGCTGCCGTCCTTGCCGGGCTTGCCTGACGGGATGCGGATCTCCACGATCTGCTTGTCGGCGAACAGGCTCAGACTGCCGCCCGCGGCCAGCACCGCGCTCCAGTCGAAGTGGGCGCCCGCCACCGTGTAGCTGCTGCGCTCGGTGTAGCCCTGCGCCCGCGCCGCGGCGCGGATGCTGTCGGCCGCCTCCTGCTGCAGCAGGGGTTCGTCGCCGTGCAGCACATACAGCGGCGACAGGCCCTTTTGGAGGTGGGTGGAGAGTTGGGCCAGGGCGAGTTGCATGCGGCAAAGTTTATCGCCTTGGCCCCCTTGCCACGGACTGCGGACGGACCGGGCGAGGGGTCGGCCGGCCGCCAGCGCCCCCATCAGCAAGCCCGCGTTGCGCAGATCGCCAGCGCCAGCCCGCAGATTGCACAACGCACGCGCCCGATGGAGCAGCTGTCTGACTGTTCATTGGCACGCGCTGCGCAGACAATCCCGCCACCACGGCGCACCCCGACCCCGGATGCCCCGACCCCTTCAGCTCCCCACAAAGGCTTTGTTCATGACCCCCTCGCCCCACCCCACGGCGCCCGCCATCAGCCTCATCGGCGCCCCCACCGACGTCGGCGCCGGCGCACGCGGCGCCTCCATGGGGCCTGAAGCCCTGCGGGTGGCCGGCCTGCAGCCCGCGCTGGAGAGCCATGGCCTGACCGTGCTCGACCGGGGCAATCTCAACGGCCCCGCCAACCCCTGGCAGCCGCCTGACGCGGGCTACCGGCACCTGGCCGAGGTGGTGGCGTGGAACCAGCATGTGTTCGATGCGGTGTACGCCGAGCTGCAGCAGGGCCACCTGCCCATCCTGATGGGCGGCGACCACTGCCTGGGCCTGGGCAGCATCAGCGCGGTGGCGCGCCACTGCCTCGACGTGGGCAAGACCCTGCGCGTGCTGTGGCTCGACGCGCATGCCGACTTCAACACCAGCGCGCTGACCCCCAGCGGCAATGTGCACGGCATGCCGGTGGCCTGCCTGTGCGGCTTTGGCCCGGCAGAACTCACGCAGCTGGCGGGCATGCCCGGCGGGCGCCCTGCCCTCACGCCCGGCCAGATCCGCCAGATCGGCATCCGCAGCGTGGATGCGGGCGAGAAGCGCTTTGTGCACGAGCAGGGCCTGGAGGTCTTCGACATGCGCTACATCGACGAGATGGGCATGCGCGCCACCATGCAGCAGGCGCTGGCGGGTGTGGACGACAACACCCACCTGCACGTGAGCTTCGACGTGGACTTTCTGGACCCGGAGATCGCGCCCGGCGTGGGCACCCTGGTGCCCGGCGGCCCGACCTACCGCGAGGCCCAGCTGTGCATGGAGATGATCGCCGACAGCGGGCGCCTGGCCTCGCTGGACATCGTGGAGGTCAACCCGGCGCTCGATGTGCGCAACCGCACGGCGTTGCTGGCGGTGGACCTGGTGGAGTCGCTGTTTGGCAAGAGCACGTTGATGCGGCCATCCCCCTGAGGCGCTGCGCGCCTCGGTGCTGGGCGCCAGAGGCGGCAGCTCTTCGGGCCGTCCAAGCCTGCGCAGGCAGGCCTGGAGCCGCGGCCCTCAGCCCCTTCTCTCGAATCGCTGCGCGATTCGGGAAGGGGGACGATACCCTCGCTGCGGGGCGGCCCATGCGCGGCTGCCCTGGCTTTGGGGCGAGCCAGTATTGACCTGCAGCGGGCGAAAGACAGAAATCCACCCGACAGCGCCCAGCGAGGGACGCAACCGTTCAAAAATGGATCAAAGCCTGACCACAGCCAAGCGCCGCATGAGCTGCTGCACGATGTCCGTGCGCATGTTGCGGTACAGCAGCGCCTCTTCCGCTTCCTTGGCCAGGGCGATGGTTTCGTTGTAGCTGATGTCGCGCTGCTGCAGCAGTTCGGTCTCGGGGATCAGCTCCACGCCGGCCAGGGTGCGCAGGCGGAATTTCACGCGCAGGCGCAGTTGCAGTTCGCGCACCTGGCCGGAGGCGTTCAGGCCCACCACCACGCGCTCCTGCTGCTCCTGCAGCAGGTCCATGATGGCCTGCGCGGTGGTCATGCCGCTGGCCTCGCGCACCACCTGCAGCTTGCCGCCGGAGCCCGCCAGCGTGCGCTGGAGTTCGCGGGCCAGGGGCGAGGCGGCGGGCGCGGCGATGTAGAGCGTCTCGAAGCCGAACTCCGGCACGCCCCGCAGGCGAAAGCCGCATCCCGCCAGCAAGGCGGCAGGGGCGAAGGTCAGCAGCGTACGTCTTTGCATATCAGTCATCCATTGCGGTCGCGCGACCAGAAGAAGCTATCTACCCTGCGCGGCCCGGGCCTGGCGCTGCCACACGGCAGGCGTGGCCAGCCACCGGCACCGGCCCTGCCCCGCTCCCGCAAAGTGCGAGAGGGTGGCAGGCGCGCAGCGCGTCAGGGAGTCGTCGCTTCATCGGCCGGGTCAGCCAGTTAAATCACCACGTTCACGAGGCGGCCGGGCACGATGATCACGCGCTTGGGCGCCGCGCCTGCCGCTTGCGCGGTGAAGGCTTCGCTGGCCAGTGCCACGCGCTCGATCTCGGCCTTGTCGGCCTGGGCCGGTACGTGGATGGAGCCCCGCAGCTTGCCGTTGACCTGCAGCATGAGCTCGATCTCGTCCTGCACCAGCGCGCCGGCATCGACCTGCGGCCAGGCCGCGTCGAGCAGGTCGCCCAGGTGGCTGGCGTAGCCCAGGCCGCTCCACAGGCTGTGCGCGATGTGCGGCGTGGCGGGGTACAGCACGCGCAGCAGGATGCCGAAGCCTTCGATCAGCGCGACCTGGGCACCGGCGGAGTCGGCGGCCTTGAAGTCTTCCAGCGCGTTGATCATCTTCATCGCGCCCGAGACCACGGTGTTGTACTGCATGCGCTGGTAGTCGTAGTCCACCTGCTTGAGCACGTTGTGGATCTCGCGGCGCAGGGCCTTGGCCTCCTTGCCGAATTCGACGTCATTCAGGCTGCTCGCGCTTGCCACGCTTGCGGTAGCAGCTCCCATATCCATAGCAGACAGCTTCACGCCGAAGTTCCACACGCGGCGCAGGAAGCGGTAGCTGCCTTCCACCGCGGCGTCGTTCCACTCCAGCGTGGCCTCGGGCGGGGCGGTGAACATGGTGTACAGGCGGGCCGTGTCGGCGCCGTACTTGGCGATGAGGTCCTGCGGGTCGACGCCGTTGCGCTCGGTCTTGCCCATCTTGCCGACGCCGCCGTACTCCAGCTGCAGGCCCTGCGGGTACTGGCCCTCGGCCTCGGTCAGGCGGCCGCCCACGATGCGGCCCTGGGCATCGAGCACCTGCGTGACGGCTTCGGGCGGGAAGTAGTTCTTGCCGCCCTTTTCGTCGCGCCAGTAGTAGATGTGGTTGAGCACCATGCCCTGCGTGAGCAGGTGCGCAAAGGGCTCGTCCACCGTCACCAGGCCCAGGTCGCGCATGACCTTGGTCCAGAAGCGCGCGTACAGCAGGTGCAGGATGGCGTGCTCGATACCGCCGATGTACTGGTCCATGCCGGCGCCGCCGGTGGCCGACTTCTGGTCGCGCATCCAGTAGGCCGTGCCTTCGCCTACCATGGCATCGCTCTTCTTGGGGTCGCAGTACCGCATGAAGTACCACGAGCTGTCCACGAAGGTGTCCATGGTGTCGGTCTCGCGGCGCGCGGCCTTGCCGCACACGGGGCAGGTCACGCCGGCGTGGAAGCCCTCGTGCTTGTGCAGCGGGTTGCCGGAGCCGTCGGGGATGCAGTCCTGCGGCAGCACCACGGGCAGGTCTTTTTCGGGCACGGGCACGGCGCCGTGCTCTTCGCAGTGGATGATCGGGATGGGCGTACCCCAGTAGCGCTGGCGCGAGACGCCCCAGTCGCGCAGGCGCCAGGTGGTCTTCTTCTCGCCCAGGCCCTTTTGCTCCAGCGCATGGGCGACGGCGTTCACGGCGTCCTTGAAGGACAGGCCGCTGAAGCTGTCGGAGTTGATGGTCACCCCGCGCTGCTTGTCGCCATACCAGTCCTGCCACTGGTGGTAGTTGAAGCTCTCGCCGTCGACCAGCACGACCTGCTTGATCTCGATGCCGTACTTGAGCGCAAAGGCGAAGTCGCGCTCATCGTGCGCGGGCACGCCCATCACGGCGCCGTCGCCGTAGCTCATCAGCACGTAGTTGCCGACCCAGACCTCGACCTGCTCTTCGGTCAGCGGGTGCGTGACGAACAGGCCGGTGCGCAGGCCCTTCTTCTCTTGCGTGGCGAGCTCGGCTTCGGTGGTGCCGCCGTTCTTGCATTCCTCGATGAAGGCCGCGAGCGCGGGGTTGCTCTTGGCGGCGTGCGCGGCCAGCGGGTGCTCGGGCGCCACGGCGCAGAAGGTTACGCCCATGATGGTGTCGGCGCGCGTGGTGAACACGTACATCTTGCCGTCGCCGATCAGCGCGCCGTCGTCGCCGCGAACGTCGTGCGTGAAGGCGAAGCGCACGCCTTCGCTCTTGCCGATCCAGTTCTCCTGCATGAGCTTCACGCGCTCGGGCCAGCCGGGCAGCTTGTCGCCGGTCACGAAGTCGAGCAGCTCGTCGGCGTAGTCGGTGATCTTGAGGTAGTAGCCAGGAATCTCGCGCTTTTCGACCGTCGCGCCGGTGCGCCAGCCCTTGCCGTCGATGACCTGTTCATTGGCCAGCACGGTCTGGTCCACCGGGTCCCAGTTCACGACCTGGGTCTTGCGGTAGGCGATGCCCTTGTCCAGCATCTTGAGGAACAGCCACTGGTTCCACTGGTAGTACTCGGGGTCGCAGGTGGCGACCTCGCGGCTCCAGTCGATGGCCAGGCCCATGGCCTGCATCTGCTGCTTCATGTACGCGATGTTCTCGTACGTCCACTTGGCGGGCGGCACGCCGTTCTTGAGCGCAGCGTTCTCGGCCGGCAGGCCGAAGGCGTCCCAGCCCATGGGCATGAGCACGTTGTGGCCGTTCATGCGCAGGTAGCGCGCCAGCATGTCGTTGATCGTGTAGTTGCGCACATGGCCCATGTGCAGCTTGCCGCTGGGGTAGGGCAGCATCGAGCAGGCGTAGAACTTCTTCTTGCTCGTATCTTCCGTCACGCGGTAGGCGTCGGTGGCGGTCCAGTGGTCGTGCGCGGCGCGTTCGACGTCTTGGGGAGAATATTTGTCTTGCATGGGGGCTCGGGGTGAGAGGGGGGTGCAGCCGCGTGCGGTGCTGCGCTGGGCGGATTTTAGGCGGTCATGCGCCTGTCATTGCAGCACGCCATGGCCAACCGGGGCCGGCACGGCGTGCCGGGCGCGATTTCAGGGCGTGCGGGGCGGCTGCGCGGCAGTTGCCGGCGTGGAGGTTGGCCCGGCGGATGGCGCGGTAGATGGCGCGGCAGGTGGCGCCGGTTCGGCCACGAAACCGATGCGCTGCAGGCCCGCCAGGTGCGCCGCGCCCATGACCTCGACCACGCGGCCATAGGGCACGGCGGCATCGGCGCGCAGCTGCACCTCGGTGTCGGGGCGCTCGGCGCCGATGCGGCGCAGGCGCTCGGCCAGCGCGGGCTGGCTCAGGGGCTGGTCGTCCAGATAGGCCTGGCCCTTGGCATCGACCACCAGCGTGATGGCCTGGGGCGCGGCGCCCGGGGTGGCGCCTTCGCTGCGGGGCAGGTCGAGCCGGATGGAGCTGGCCAGCAGCGGGGCGGTCAGGATGAAGATGACCACCAGCACCAGCATCACATCGACCAGCGGCGTCATGTTGATGTCGCTCATGGGCTGCGGGCCCGTGGTGCGTTCCAGCCGTCCGAAAGCCATGGCGGGGTGTCCTGGTGAGGGTGCCGGGGTGTGGCTCAGGCCGCGCCTGCGGCGGGCGGCAAAGCCCCCCGCGCCACCGCCTGGTCGATCAGCAATTCGCGCAGATCGCGTGCGAAGCCTTCCAGATCGGCTTCGATGCGCCCGATCAGCCGGCCGAACACGTTGTAGGCCAGCACCGCCGGGATGGCCACGGCCAGGCCGGCGGCGGTCATGATCAGCGCCTCGCCCACGGGGCCGGCCACGCGGTCGATGGTGATCTGCCCGGCCCCGGCCATGGCGGTAAGCGCATGGTAGATGCCCCACACGGTGCCCAGCAGCCCTACGAAGGGCGCCGTGGAACCCACGGTGGCCAGCATCACCTGGCCGAACTGCAGGCGCCCCAGCACGCCGTGCAGGGCGTCGCGCAGCACGCGGGTGAGCTGCGTGGCCAAGCTGCCCTGCGTGGCCAGGCTGGCCGATGCGGCCGTGGCGGAGCTTGCTATGGAATTTGCAGCAACCACGAGCGGCAGGACCAGCGCTTCCCGGTCAAAAGCCTGCAAGCGTTGCGATGCCATGTCGAGCGACGGCGCCTGCCAGAAGGCGGCGGTGCTGCGCGCCACGTCGGCGCTGGCGCGGCGCATCAGGCGCAGCTTCCAGACAATCACGACCCAGCTCGCGACCGACATGGCCAGCAGCAGCAAGGCGGTGACCTGCGTCACCGCATCGCCCTGGCGCCACCAGTGCAGCGCGTCCATGGATCAGTGCAGATCGAGCACGTCGAACATGTCGAACATGCCCGTCTTGCGCTCTGCCAGGAAGCGCACGGCGCGCAGGCTGCCCTGGGCATAGCCGGCACGGTTGGAGGACTTGTGCGAGATCTCGATGCGCTCGCCGATGCCCGCGAACAGCACCGTGTGGTCGCCCACGATGTCGCCGCCGCGGATGGCCGCAAAGCCGATGCTCGACGGGTCGCGCTCGCCGGTCACGCCTTCGCGGGCGTAGACGGCGCAGTCCTTGAGGTCGCGGCCCAGGGCGTCGGCGATGACTTCGCCCATCTTGAGCGCGGTGCCCGAAGGGGCGTCCACCTTGTGGCGGTGGTGGGCTTCGATGATCTCGATGTCGTAGCCGGTGGCCATGGCCTTGGCGGCCATCTGCAGCAGCTTGAGCGTGACGTTGACGCCCACGCTCATGTTGGGCGCCATCACGATGGCGGTGCTCTGCGCGTGGGCCGCGATCTCGGCTTTTTGCTCGTCCGAGAAGCCCGTGGTGCCGATCACGGCCTTCACGCCCAGGCGGCTGCACACGGCCAGGTGGGCCAGCGTGCCTTCGGGGCGGGTGAAGTCGATCAGCACGTCGGCGTTCTTCAGGCCGGTGGCGATGTCGGCCGTGATGGCCACGCCGCTGGCGTGGCCCAGGAAGGCGGTGGCATCGGAGCCGATGCCGGGGCTGGCGGGCACATCGAGCGCACCGGCGAGCACCAGGTCGTCCGTGGCGCGGATGGCTTCGATGAGCATGCGGCCCATGCGGCCGGAGGCGCCAGCCACGGCCACGCGGCACGGAGCGGTGGCAGCGGGGGTTGAAGTCCCTGTCATGAAAATCCTGTCATGAAAATCGTGGGTGCAGCGCCGGACATGCCACGCGCTGCGGCGGGCCGGGTCAGCGCGCGGGGGCTTCCAGCGGCGGGTAGCTGACGGAGGCGGGCTCCAGCGGGGCGGCCGTCGGCGGCGTGGTGGGCCGCGCCGAGGCGGGGAACCGCGCCAGCTGCTCGGGCGTGGCTTCCAGCACCGGCACCTTGCTCTTGGACCCCTTGGAGCCCAGCGTGGCGACGAACTCGGTCTCGGTGGGCATGGTGTCGCCCTCGGAGCGCTCGAGCGCATCGCCCTTGAAGAACACGGTCAGCTTGCGGGTCTGGGCTTCTTCGCCAGGGCGTTTGAGCGTGAACACGTACTCCCAGCGGTCTGCATGGAACAGGCTGGTGAGCAGCGGCGTGCCCAGGATCTCGCGCACCTGCTGGCGGCTCATGCCGGGCTGCAGGGCTTCGACCTGCTCGCGCGAGACGAAATTGCCCTGGACGACGTCGATCTTGTAGGGGGTGACGATGTTGGCGATGCGGTCGCTGGCGCCGTTGAGGCTGCCGCATCCGGCCAGGGTGGCGACGCCAGCACCGATCAAAAGGACCAGGCCCAGGCGGGCGCTGCAAGTGGCTTTGACGGGCATGGATAAAAGGGCTGAGGATATGATCGCCCCATTGTAGCGGCAGGCCCCCCGGACCCGGGGGCCCAGGCCGGCATCCCGAAAGACCATGCCATGACCAACATCGACGAACTCAAAAGCACGGGACTCAAGGCCACGCTGCCCCGCCTGAAGATCCTGGAAATCTTCCAGAAGGGCGCACAGCGCCACATGACGGCCGAAGACGTGTTCCGCGTGCTGCTGGAAGAGCGCTCGGACATCGGCCTGGCCACCGTGTACCGCGTGCTCACCCAGTTCGAGCAGGCCAGCATCCTGATCCGCAGCAACTTCGAGAGCGGCAAGGCGGTGTACGAGCTCAATGAAGGCCAGCACCACGACCACTTCGTGTGCACCTCGTGCGGCAAGGTGGAAGAGTTCTACGACGCGGAGATCGAAAAGCGCCAGCAGGCCGTGGCCAAGGCCAAGGGCTGGGTCGTCCACGACCACACCATGGCCTTGTACGGCCAGTGCGCGGCCTGCGCTAGCAAGTAACTCGCCCCTGAGTCGCCTTCGGCGCCGTCCCCTGCAGGGGACGCACGCGGTGGCCCGGCGGAGCCGGTTCCACGGGTGCACTGGCGTTGGGGGAGCGCCAGTGTTTACGGTCTGGGGGCTCTACTCTGGTGGGCCGTGACGATGGGGGCGTTCGGGGGTGTGAAGCTCTTTGGCCCTTTGCCTTGGCGTGAGGCGTACCCGGGGTCCGCGAATCCCGGGACGAGGGTCGGTGGGCCGAGGTACTTTCACAGGCCCCATTTGAGCCAAAACAGGCTCTGCCGCTTATCCATCCAGCGCAAGCAGCTATCAAATCAATAGCAGTCGGGCCTAACCACCCGTGTCACGTTCCATGGCGCGGCGGTGGCGCTCGACGAATTCCTGGTAGGTATCGATGCCGCGCAACTGCAGGATGGTGTTGCGCACGGCGGCTTCGACCAGCACGGCGATGTTGCGGCCGGCGACCACCTGGATCACGACCTTGAGCACGGGCACGCCCAGCACGTCCTGCGTGAGCGGCTCGTACGGCAGGCGCTCGTATTCGCGCTCCAGCGTCTCCTTGCGCACCAGGTGCACGATGAGTTTGAGGCGCATCTTGCGGCGCACCGCCGTCTCGCCAAAGATGGCGCGGATGTCCAGGAGGCCGATGCCGCGCACTTCCAGCAGGTTCTGCAGCAGCTCGGGGCACTTGCCTTCGATGGTGGTCTGGTTGATGCGGTAGAAGTCGACCGCATCGTCGGCCACCAGGCCGTTGCCGCGCGAGATCAGCTCCAGGCCCAGCTCGCTCTTGCCCAGGCCCGATTCTCCGGTGATGAGCACTCCCAGCCCCAGGATGTCCATGAACACGCCGTGCATCGTGGTGCGGTCGGCAAAGTGCTTGGACAGGTAGGCACGCAGCACGTCGATGACGAACGCCGAGGACTCGTGCGTCGAGAACATCGGGATCTGTGCGCGCTCGCACATCGAGACCAGCGCGTCGGGCGCGGTCTGGTTGTCGGCCAGCACCAGCACCGGCGGCTCCAGCGTCACGATGCGGGCGATGCGGCGCTTGCAGTCGTCGGGCGACGCATTGCTCAGGTAGGCGATCTCGCGCTCGCCCAGGATCTGCACGCGGTAGGGGTGGATGTAGTTCAGGTAGCCGACGAGGTCGGCCCCGGAGCGCGCGGAGCGCACGGCCACTTCGTCGAAGCGGCGCTCGGAGGCGCCGAGCCCGGCGACCCATTCCCATTTCAGAGCGGCGCGGAATTCCTCGAAGAGGACGTCGGCGCTGACGACATTGGGTTTCACAAGGTGCTGGCGGTTGGGTGTGCAGCGCCGGGGCGGCTCAGGCCGCCTGCGTGGACTGCCAGCCTGCGATCATGCCGTGCAGCTCGGCCGCGTCGGTGCAGGACTTGAGCCGCTCGCGCAGGGCCGAGTCGCTCAGCAGTTCCGCGATCTCGGACAGGATCTCGAGGTGCTTTTGCGTCGCCGCTTCCGGCACCAGCAGGAAGATCAGGAGGCCCACGGGCTGCTCGTCCGGCGCATCGAACCCGATGGGGTGCAGCAGCTGGAACACCGCCGCCATCGGGGCCTTGAGCCCCTTGATGCGGCCGTGCGGGATGGCCACGCCATGGCCCAGGCCCGTCGAGCCCAGGCGCTCGCGCGCAAACAGGCTGTCGGTGATCAGCGCGCGCGACAGGCCGTGCTGGCTCTCGAACAGGAGACCCGCTTCTTCAAAAGCACGCTTCTTGCTCGTGGCGTCAACACTCACAAGCACTTGGGCGGAGGGCAGGATGGAGGCGAGTCGATTCATGGTCAAGGTAACAATTATGCACATCTTGGCGAAAACCCTGATCGCGGGGCGTCAGGCAACAAAAAAACCGCCCAGTGGGCGGCTGCTGTGCCAAGCTCAGGGCTGGCGCATCACGCGTGCAGTTCGCGCTTGGCGGCTTCGTGGTGGTGATCCTGCAGGCGGTCCTTGTGGCGGACCACCTGGCGGTCCATCTTGTCGACCAGTTCATCCACCGCAGCGTACAGGTCGGAATGCGAGCTTTCGGCGAACAGGTCGTTGCCCTTCACATGGATGTTGCATTCCGCTCGCTGCCTCTTTTCCTTCTCCTTTTGCTTCTCTACCGTCAGCAGTACCTTGACATCGACAACTTGGTCAAAATGGCGGGTGATCCTGTCCAGCTTGGTGGTGACATAGCTGCGCAAGGCGGGGGTAACTTCGAGATGGTGACCGCTGATCGTCAAGTTCATAGATAAGTCTCCTGTAACACTCTCGGTGAAAGAATGCCGTCCTTGATCAGGGGAGCGGCTGGGGAACGAGGATGCATCCGTTGACGTGAGTTCACTATGCCCCTGCCCTCACCGAAAAGCAATCCCATACCGCCCCTGACTGCTGGGTTATGGCGGCGAAGGTGCCAAGCGCCGCAAAAGCGCGCACAATGATCCGGTTGACCTGCGCGCCCCTTCGCGCGCCCCTTCTCTTCAGGCGGCGTACTCGCCCCCCATGCGGTCAGCGGGCCTGCGGTGTTGCACCGTGCAGCACCAGGCGCCCCACCACCAGCATCGACAGCACACTGGCCGTGATGCCCACCGCGGCGGACATCCAGTAGTTCTGCACCAGCCCCTGCGCATCGCGGCTGATCAGCAACCCGCCCAGAAATGAAGCCATGCCCATGGCCGCCGACTGCACCGATGCGTTCAGCGTCATGAAGGTGCCGCGCAGCGACGGCTGCGCCGCCGACGAGATGATGGCCATGCCCGGGATCATGCGGCCGCTCATCAGCGCAAACATCAGCGTGGACACCGTGAGCACGCCCCACAGCGGCACGCCGCGCACCAGCGTGATCCCCAGCAGCGGAAACGCTCCCGCGATCGCCAGGCAGCGGAACACCACCACCTTGCCCCAGCGGTCGGTCAGCACGCCGAACAGCCGAGCGGTGAACAGCGTGACCACCCCGCCGCACAGGTACACCAGCGGGACCTGGTCGGGCCGCACGCCGGCGTTGGCCTGCAGGTAGATCGTGATGTAGGGGATCACCGTGAAGCCGGTGAACATGATCAGCGCCGAGAACAGGAACGCCCAGCGGTGGTTGGCGTCGCCCAGCACCTGGGCGATGCCGCCGAACGTGCTGCGGCGCTGCGCGGCCTGCAGGTGCGCCGTCATCGTCGGCATGGTGCGGGCCGCGAAGATGGCCAGCACGCCGACCAGCGACGCGATGGCGATGAACGGCAGGTGCCAGCCGCCGTACTGGGCCAGCAGCAGCCCGAGCGGCACGCCCGCCACGGTGGACAGCGAAAACGATGTCATCACGATGCCCATCGCCCGGCCGCGCCGCTCGAACGGCACCACGTCGGCCACGATGGTCTGCGACAGCGCCGACAGCACCCCGCCGAACGCGCCCGCCAGGATGCGCGCCACCATCAGCGAGCCGTACGTGGGCGCCAGCCCGCAGGCCAGCGTGGCCAGGCCGAACAGCACGTACAGCGTGAGCAGCAGGCGCTTGCGGCCGAAGCGGTCGATGTAGGTGGAGGCCAGCAGGCCCGACGCGCCCGCCGACAGCGTATAGGCCGACACCAGCAGCCCGAACTGCGCATCGCTGATGGCGAAGAGCCGCGTGAATTGCGGCCCGAGCGGCATCATGATCATGAAGTCCAGGATGTGCGTGAACTGGATGCCGGCCAGGGTGAGCAGCAGCCAGAACTCGCGCCGCGGCGTGAGCATGGGGGCGGCTGGAACGGCGGCAGAGGCTGCCGAAGCAGCAGGCGAGGAAGAGGAGGAAGACTGCACGGAAAGTCGCGCGCGGCGGCTCAGGGAAGGAGGGCCGCCCAGTGTGCCGCAACATAGTGCAACACGCGAGACATTCGGTGTGCACACATCGCCGCCGGCTGACCTGACGCCCCGGCCGCGGGCACCGGCCGGCGCCGCCCCGCCACCCGCCTCGGCCCCCGCGCGTAAAATCCGCAGGTTGCGCGGAATGCTCCCGCACGTGTTTTACGTTGTGCGTTCACCGGCCTGCCGGCAGCGGACGCGACACCATCGACCGCCTCACCGACACCATGACCCAGCCCAGCTCCACCGCCCTGCACACCTCTGCCCTCACGTCGCTGCCCCTGCTGGCCCGCGGCAAGGTGCGCGACAACTACGCCGTGGGCGATGACCGCATCCTGATGGTGGCCAGCGACCGCCTGTCGGCGTTCGACGTGATCATGGGCGAGCCCATTCCCGGCAAGGGCGAGCTGCTCACGCAGATGGCGCTGTTCTGGTTCGACAAGCTCGGCCACATCTGCCCCAACCACCTCACGGGCGATGCGCCCGAGAGCGTCGTCAGCCCCGAAGAAGTGGCCCAGGTGCGCGGCCGCTCCATGCTGGTCCAGCGCCTGAAGCCCATCCCGGTGGAAGCCGTGGTGCGGGGCTACCTGGCCGGCAGCGGCTGGAAGGAATACCAGGAATCGCGCGCGGTGTGCGGCGTGCCGCTGCCCGAGGGCCTGACCAACGCCGCCAAGCTGCCCACGCCCATCTACACGCCCGCCGCCAAGGCCGCTGCGGGCGAGCACGACGAGAACATCACCTTCGAGCGCACGGTGGAGATGATCGGCCTGGATCTGGCCACCCGCATCCGCGACCTGAGCATCGCCATCTACCAGGCGGCGGCCGAAATCTCGCTGGCCAAAGGCATGATCATTGCCGACACGAAGTTCGAGTTCGGCCTCGCGCCCGACGGCACGCTGGTGCTGATGGACGAGGTGCTCACCCCCGACAGCTCGCGCTACTGGCCTGTCGAGGGCTATGCCGACGCGCTGGCCCGCGGCGAGAACCCACCCAGCTACGACAAACAGTTCGTGCGCGACTGGCTGGAACAGGCCCAGGTCAACGGCAAGCCCTGGGACAAGACCGCCCCGGCCCCGCGCCTGCCGCGCGACGTGATCGAGAAGACCGCCGCCAAGTACCGCGAAGCGCTGGAGCGGTTGACGGCGTGATAGCGTGAGGGCGTAGCGGCATGACGAACGGCTGCACGCCTTACATGGCTGCGGTAACCGCCACGCCGCCGTGCACGCGACCCGACGGCCGACCGTGCGTGCGGCCTGCCGCTTCCAGCGCCTATTCCAGTAGCGTCTCGGCGGCCTCGAAGCCGAGCAGCGGCTTGCCCTGCGCGTCGCGCAGCTGCAGGTGCGTGCCCTGCTGGCGAAAGCTCGCCACGCCTTCCAGGGCATTGAAGAACCGCGTCTCCAGCGCGCCGCGGTCCAGGCACAGGGCGATGTTGGACACCACCCGGCCGAAGAACAGCTGCGCGCCGTTGAGGTGGTAGTCGGTCAGGTACCGGTTGCAGCCGCCCGAGCCTGTGGCCCGCGCCTCGTCGGACTGCAGCACCAGGTGCGGCGGCGTGCCGCCCTGCGCGGGGCGGGGCACGGCCTCCTCCTCGATCGACACCAGGCGCCAGTACGTCAGCAGCAGCGGCACACCGGCCTCCACCACGGCCGTCAGCGGGGGCTGGCGCCGCAGCTGCACGTCCACATGGCGGTAGGCCGCATCCTGCGGGACGGCGTGGCGCGCCTCGGAGGCCAGCAGCAGCCGGCCTTCCAGGGTGACGGCGGCGCGCACCTCGTAGCGCCCCTTGGGCACGAACCGCGAGGACGGGTACGCAATGGCCACTGCATAGGGCGGCTGGCCCGCCGGCTCGCGGCGCTGGCGCCCCAGGACCACCGGGGGCGCGTCGGGCTGGCTCACGTCCAGCAGCGTGGCCTCGAAGACGGCCTCGGGGGGCAGCACGACGCGCTCTCGGGACAAGGCCACGCCCGTCACCACCGCATCCGGTGCCGGCGGCCGCGTGCCGCAGCCCGCAGCGAGCAGGCAAGCGGCCATGCACGCCAACAGGCGGCCCCGGCCTGCCCGGAGGCTGCGGTGGTGCCCCTGCCCGGCGCGCTGCACCGCCATCACCCCCGACCCGCCGCGTCCAGCCACCCGGCCGGAATCAGCTGAGCACCACGCTCGACAAACGGCGGCGGTAGGTGGCCACCACCGGGTCGTCGGGCGGGATCTGGCCGTCGGCCACCTTCACCTTGGGCGGCTCGATGATTTCGAGGATGGCGACATAGGTCTTGCGGGCGGCTTCTTCGCCCCAGGCCTTGTCGCGCATGAGGATTTCGAGCAATTCGTCCATCGCGTCGGTCCAGCGCTGGCGGGCCATGAGCCAGCGGGCACGCGCGTAGCGGGTGTCGAAGTCGCGCTTGCTGGCGGCGATCTTGGCATCAAAATCGGCTCCAGCGCTCTCTCCATAAGCGCTCAAAGCTACGAAATCAATAGCATCCATCCAGGTCTTGAGGGCACCGAGCTTGCGCGAACCCGGGGCCTTGGCGATCACCGGGGCGAAGGCGACCTTGGCGTCGTCTTCGCGGCCCAGCTGCAGCAGCAGCTTGACGTAGTCGAAGCGGGCGTCGTCGTTGGCGGGGTCGGTCACGACGGCATGCTGCAGCTTCTCGAGCGCCGTGTCGGTGTCGCCTTCGGCCAGGGCTTCGAAGGCTTCTTCCTCTTCGGCTTCGGCCGTGAGCTGGTCTTCGGTGGGCACGTGCTTGTCGAGGAAGGCACGCACCTGGCCCTCGGGCAGCGCGCCCATGAAGCCATCCACGGGCTGGCCGTTCATGAGCAGCACGCAGGTGGGGATGCTGCGGATGCCGAACATGCCCGCGAGCTGCTGCTCCTGGTCGGAGTCGACCTTGGCGAGCTTGAAGCGGCCGGCGTATTCGGTCTCCAGCTTTTCCAGCACCGGACCGAGCGATTTGCAGGGCCCGCACCAGGGCGCCCAGAAGTCCACCAGGACGGGCACATCCATGGAGGCGGCAACCACCTCGGCTTCAAAGTTTTCTACGGTGACGTCAATCATGATGGGGAGGCCGGGAGAGGCCGGCGCAGCTGGTGGGTTCGCGCTATTTTGGCCCATCGACATGTCCCGGCTCCGGGAAGGGGAGCGCAAAAAGTAAAATCGCGGGTTCCACCTACAGCCGTGCAGCGGGCGCAACCCGCCGCCGCGCACCCCCTACCACCATGAAACCCATCCAGATCGGCGTGGTCATGGGCTCCAGCAGCGACTGGGACACCATGCAGCATGCAGTGCAGATTCTTGAACAGTTCGGCATCGCGCACGAGGCCCGCGTGGTCTCGGCCCACCGCATGCCCGACGACATGTTCGCCTACGCCGAAGCCGCCGCGGGCCGGGGCCTCAAGGCCATCATCGCCGGTGCGGGCGGCGCAGCCCACCTGCCCGGCATGATCGCTGCCAAGACCACCGTGCCCGTGCTGGGCGTGCCGGTGGCCAGCCGGCACCTGCAGGGCGTGGATTCGCTGCACAGCATCGTGCAGATGCCCAAGGGCATCCCGGTGGCCACGTTCGCCATCGGCACGGCCGGGGCTGCCAATGCGGCGCTGTTCGCCGTGGCGCTGCTGGCCAGCGAGAACCCCGAGCTGCGTACGCGCCTGGAAGCCTTCCGCGCCGAGCAGACGGAGGTGGCGCGCAACATGACCCTGCCCCCTGCCGCATGACCGCGTCTACAACGCCTCTCCTTCCTGGCGCGACGCTGGGCGTGCTGGGCGGCGGCCAGCTGGGCCGCATGTTCGTGCACGCGGCGCAGGCCATGGGCTACTTCACGGCCGTGCTCGACGCCGACCCCGACAGCCCTGCCGGCCTGGTGAGCCACCACCACATCCAGACCGGCTACGAAGACCCGGCGGGCCTGGCCGAGCTGGCCCGCGTGTCCGACGCGGTGACCACCGAGTTCGAGAACGTGCCCGCTGCTGCGCTGGCCACGCTGGCCGCACAGCGCCCGGTGTCGCCCGCAGCCAGCGCCGTGTCGGTGGCGCAGGACCGCGCCCGCGAGAAGGCGCACTTCGTCGGCTGCGGCGTGCCCTGCGCGCCGTATGCGGTGATCGAGACGGCCGAGCAACTGGGCGCCGTGTCCGAAGACCTGCTTCCAGGAATTCTCAAAACCGCCCGCATGGGCTACGACGGCAAGGGCCAGGTGCGTGTGAAGACCGCCGCCGAGCTGGCCGCCGCCTGGGATGCCGTGGGCAAGGTCCCGTGCGTGCTGGAGAAGATGCTGCCGCTGGCGCTCGAATGCTCGGTGATCGTGGCGCGCGGAGCCGACGGCGCCATGGTGCACCTGCCGGTGCAGCGCAACCTGCACCGCGACGGCATCCTGGCCGTGACCGAGGTTCATGAACAGAATCTGCCCCTACCGCTTGCTGCACAAGCGGTGGCAGCTGCAAAATCTGTAGCAGAAGGCCTGCAGTACGTGGGTGTGCTGTGCGTCGAGTTCTTCGTGCTGCAGGACGGCAGCCTGGTGGTCAACGAGATCGCCCCGCGCCCGCACAACAGCGGCCACTACAGCCAGAACGCCTGTGACGTGTCGCAGTTCGAGCTGCAGGTGCGCACCATGGCGGGCCTGCCGCTGACCCCGCCGCGCCAGCACAGCCCCGCCGTGATGCTGAACCTGCTGGGCGACCTGTGGTTCGCGCACGGCGACGCCGCGCAGACCCCGCCCTGGGCCGAGGTGCTGGCCCTGCCCGGCACCCATCTGCACCTGTACGGCAAGCGCGACGCCAAGCGCGGCCGCAAGATGGGCCACCTCAACGTGACCGGTCCCACGCCCGAAGCCGCACGCGCCACGGCGCTGCAGGCGGCCGCCCTGCTGGGCATAGCCCCGTTCTGACCACCATGATCCTCGACGGCAACGACCCCCAGGCCATCGCCGCTGCGGCCCGCGCGGTGCGCAGCGGCGCGCTGCTGGGCCTGCCCACCGAAACCGTGTACGGCCTGGCGGCCGACGCGAGCAGCGATGCCGCCGTGGCGCAGATCTTTGCCGCCAAGGGGCGGCCCAGCGACCATCCGCTGATCGTGCACGTGGCCAACGCGGACGGCATCCGCCACTTTGCCAGCAGCGTGCCGCCGTTCGCCCGGGCGCTGGTCGACGCGTTCTGGCCCGGCCCGCTCACGCTCATCCTGCCGCGCCTGCCCGGCGTGGCCACCGCCGCCACCGGCGGCCAGGACAGCGTGGGGCTGCGCTGCCCGGCACACCCGGTGGCGCACGCCCTGCTCGTGGCCTGCGCGGCCCCGGGCGACGACGCCCAGGCCGGTGGACCGCCGGTGTGGGGCGTGGCGGCCCCCAGCGCCAACCGCTTCGGCCGCGTAAGCCCCACCACCGCGCAGCACGTGCGCGATGAGCTGGGCGCCGACCTGCTGGTGCTCGACGGCGGCGCCTGCGCCGTGGGCATCGAGAGCACCATCGTGGACTGCACCCGCGGCGTGCCGGTGCTGCTGCGCCCCGGCGCCATCACCCGCGAGCAGATCACGGCAGCCTGCGGCACGGCCCCCCTGTCCAAGGAAGACCTGCCCGACCACACGCCCCGCGCCTCGGGCACGCTGGAGGCCCACTACGCGCCCAACGCCAAGGTGCGCCTGATGGATGCCAAGGCGCTGCAGACCGGCCTGGACCTGCTGGGCGCCGAGGCCGCCAACATTGCGGTGTACGCCCGCGCCGTGCTGCGCACCAAGTCGTCGCGGCTGGTCATGCGCCGCATGCCCGACGATGCGGCCGCCACCGCCCAGCAACTGTTCGCCGTGCTGCGCGGCTTCGACGACGACGGCGTGAAACTGATCTGGATCGAAACCCCGCCCGCCAGCCCCGACTGGGAAGGCGTGCGAGACCGCCTGCAGCGGGCTGCCGCGGCCTGAGGCACCTGCCGGGAGGCTCGACGGCCCCCGGCGGCAGGGCAGGCCCTGCCTGCAACATGCCGTTGCAGGTCCGGCTTTACATGGCTTGACACGGCCCCGCTAAACTATGCCCCACTTTTCTGGAGAAATACATGGCAGCAAATTGGATCCGCCGCACCGTTCTGGTCGCCGCATGTGCGTCGGCCGCGTTGCTCGCGGCCTGCGGTTCAAGTACCACCGAGTCGGCCATCACCCCCGAGCGCTTCATCGCGTTCGGCGATGGTTACAGCGACATCGGCCAAAAGGGCACGCGCTACACCGTCAATGACGGCAGCGTGAACAACTGGACCCTGCAGGTGGCCGCCAACTACGGCAGGCCCCTGACGGCCGCATCGGCGGGCGGCAAGAGCTACGCCGTGGGCAACGCCCGCGTCAAGGCCAAGCCCGACGCCGCAGGCAACGCCAGCACCCCGACCATCACTGAGCAGATCGACACCTTCCTGGCCAGCAACACCTTCGGCGGCAGCGATGTGGTGTTCATCAACGGGGGCGTGAGCGAAGTGATCGCCGGCATGGCCGCCGTGCAGGCCGGCACCCAGACCGAGGCCGCCATGGTGGCCGCCGCCCGCCAGGCCGGCGAGGACCTGGCCGCGCAGGTGCGCCGCCTGGTCACCGCCGGTGCCAAGTACGTGGTGGTGACCGGTACCTACGACCTGAGCAAGAGCCCCTGGGCCAAGTCCATCAACCGCGAAGCCCTGCTGGCCGATGCCAGCACCCGCTTCAACGACGGCCTGCTCGTGAACATCGTCGACCTGGGCGCCAACGTGCTGTATGTCGACTCCGCCTACTACGTGAACCTGTACACCGGCGTTCCTGCCAACTACGGCTTCAACAACGCCATCGCGCCGATATGCACGTCGGTGGACGCCAACAACGGCATCGGCATCGGCACGGGCAAGGTCAACTCGTCGCTGTGCAACACCTCCACGCTGGTGGCGGGTGCGAGCCCGGACTCCTTCGTGTTCGCGGACCAGGTGTACCTCACGCCGTCGGCGCAGCGGCAGTTCGGCACCTACGCGTACGACCGCCTGCGCGCGCGCTGGTAATCGGTTCTTCCAGCAAGGACCGCGCACAGACACAAAGGCCGCCCCCGGGCGGCCTTTTTCATGGCGAGGGGCGGGGCAAGTCTCTTGTCCCCACCCCTTACCTCAACCCGCCATCAGAACTGGTAGCCCACGCCCACGGCGATCACATCGGGGTTCAGCCGTTTGGAGATCGACTGGCCCGACGAGAGGTGCGAGGTGGTCTTGAGGAAGCTCTTGTAGTAGGCAGCATCCACGAACCAGCGGTCGTTGATCTTCCACACGAAGCCGACCTGGGGCGTGATGCCCCACTTGTTGTCGACCGATGCGGTGGTGGGGTTTGCCGGCGTGCCGCCCGTCAGGCCGCTGAGCGTGGCCGTGGTGCGGGTCTTGAAGAACCGGCCATAGGTCACTCCCACGCCCAGATAGGGGCGAAACCGCGCCTCGGCCTCGCCAAAGCGGTACTGCGCGAACACCGTGACGGGCAGCACCTTGGTCTCGGCCAGCTTGCCCACACCGGCGATGGCGCCGTCGCCCACGATGTCGTGCTTGAAAGGCAGGGACAGCGGCACGTCCACCGCCCAGTGGTCGGTCAGCATGTAATTCACACCGCCCGACAGCGACGTGGCGGCGTCCACGTCCACCTTGGTGTTGGGGAACGCCGGGGCGCTCAGGTTGCCGCTCTTGACCTGCGGAGCGATGTGGGTGAAGCCCGCGCGGACGCTCAATGTGCCGGCGACCTGCGCCATGGCGCCCGTGCCGAGAAACAGCGCCGCTGCCGCCAGGCCAGCCTTGGAAAATGCGTGCATGAAGAACTCCTTGGATGGAAGCATGTGCAGCCGGCTCACAGCCAGCCAGCGCGGGACAGCGAACGCGACACCAGTTGGCCCACCAGCTGGTGGCCGTACGGCGTGGGATGGAAGCTGTCGGCAAAGCCGTAGCTCTTCCACCAGTCGGCGCCGCCCGTGGCACCCGCGGGCGGGGTCATGGCCGACAGCGCCGTGGCGGTGCAGGTGGGGAAGGTGTAGGTCGGCAGTCCATCCGCGCCCACGCCCGTGGCCGGGCAGGCCGGCGTGGTGGTATTGGTGAGCTGGTACTGCGCAGGGTTGGTCGCCTGGTCCTTGAACGACGTGTAGAAGTCCACCACCGCGATGCGGGTGTCGCCAGCCAGGCTGGTCGCCAGCTGTGCATTGAAGGCCTGGATCCAGCCATCGAACAAGGCCTCGGCCTGCGTGGCAGCGGCTGCGCCGCGGGTGGCGCTGATGGACGCCAGCACCAGTCGGAAGCGCGGCGTCAGCGTGACGCCGGGGGCATTGAGCACGGCCACGCGCGGTGCGTTCTTGGCGACCGTGTTGGCCTTGATGGTGTCGGCAAAGTTGCGGGCCAGGGCCTGCATGTAGGCGCCGCCCACTTGCGCGAGGCCATTGGCCCCGCCCGCCAGCGCGGCGCTGACGGTGGCCTGGGGCAGCACGCTGCTCAACAGGGCCGCATAGGCCTGGCCGCTGTCGGTGGAGGCGCGCAGGTAGGCGCCGATCAGGTCGGCCGCGTCGTTGCCGCCGCCGTCGATCAGCACCAGGTCGCTGGCGCTGTAGCCGCGCGCGCCCATGTCCTTGATCTGCTGCGTGATGGACACCGGCGATGTGGGCGCGGTGGCGTTGTTGATGCGCCCGCCGCCCACTGCGTAGTTGGTGCAGGCCGCATTGGTGCCGAACGCCGAACCGTTGAACCGGTAGTAGGCGCACAGCGACTGGCCGTAGCTCGTCGCCACGCGCTCGGGCCAGATGGCCGTGGAGCCCACGCCGGTGGCGGCCGACCCCTGGACGGTGAATTTGTAGCCAAAAGTCCCGCTGTCAGCGAGGCTGTCGCCGGCCACCTTGACGGACGTGACAGGTGCCGAGGGCGCGGTATCCGAGCCGCCGCCGCCACAGGCGGCCAGCAGGCAGGCCGCGACCAACGCCGACAGGGAGGCTTTGCATTGTTGTGAATTCAAGGGATTCTCCAGTTGAAAACTGCCAAAAAGAACGACCGTGCTTTTTTCGCATCTCCATGGTACCCCCGAGTTCCCGGCTTGCCCGCCCGGGAAAATACCGAGCCCGCACCGGGCTTTACACACCCCTCTCCAGACACCCGCCCACAAAAAAGCCGGCCCGAAGGCCGGCGGTTCGAAGGGCGTGCCTGGCCCCTGCCGAGCCAGGGCGCGGCCGGGTGCAGCCCGCGCAAAGGCCCGTGTACTTACT
The DNA here is from genome assembly GCF_001424425.1 of Acidovorax sp. Leaf191. GTDB lineage: Bacteria > Pseudomonadota > Gammaproteobacteria > Burkholderiales > Burkholderiaceae_C > Acidovorax. The sequence goes on along the minus strand of NZ_LMPT01000001.1, from coordinate 840,692 downwards.
TCACGGTGTCGAACACCGCCCGCGCCTGGGCATGGCAGAACGGGGGCTCGTACGTGCCGTGGTAGGAGCCGTAGTAGGTAGCGAACGCGGCGGACGCCGGGTCGGTGGGCGCCTTGCCGCCGGTGCCGAACGTAGCCTGGATGGCGGCGTCCACGTCCACCGACGCCACGTTGGTCACGCCCCGGCTGTCGAAGTCGGCCTTCATCACCTGCTGGTGGATGGAGGGTGGCACCGTGGGGTCGCCCGCGCCGCCGCACAGTAGCACGCGGGCCTTGGGCGTCCAGCCCAGCAGGTCGTTCTTCTTGGCCGCCAGGTACAGCGGATGGGTGGTGCTGGTCTGCGAGCCCTTGATGAAGTCCGGCTGGAACAGCGCGTCGCGGGCCTGGTTGGGCGTGCCCGCCGGCAGCGTGCCGGAGGTGACCAGGGTGGTGTAGTTCATCGTGGGGTTGGGCAACAGGGTCTCGATGTAGCCCGAATACGGCGCCTTGAAGACCTGCTTCACGTCGGTATACACATCGCCGTAGACCTTCTGCCAGGCGGTGACAAGGTACGGCACGAAGAACTGCACGCCCGCGATCGCATCCGGAATGCGCAGCGAGCCGGACAGGTTGTACGGCCCGGCCAGGTGCGCGCCCGCGACCACGTTGAATTCGCTGCCGTAGTCGCGCTCTGCGCTGCGCTGCGCGGCCATCGACGAGTGCCCGCCCTGCGAGTAGCCGGTGAACATGACCTTGCCCGACAGGTTGGCGCCCACCGTGCCCGCGGCATTGCGCGCGGCGCGCACCGAATCGATCACCGAGGTGGCTTCCGAATCGGCATGCAGGTAGGGGTGGTAGCTGTAGCCCGACTTGGCAAAGCCCAGGTAGTCGGTGGCGACCACCGCATAGCCCTGCGCGGCGTACATCGCGGCGAGCAGGAAGGTCTCGCTGTCCTGCGGGTTGGCCAGGGTGCGGGGCTTTTGCACGTCGGTGCCCTTGGCATACGCCAGCAGCGGCGCGGCCGTGGTGCAGCTGCCGGCGGGCACCAGCATCACGCCCGAGGCGTTGGTCATCTCACCGCCCTTGGCGCCTGCGGTGGCGTAGTTGAGCGACACCACCTTCACGTCGCACTTGGCCTTGCCGCTGATGGGCTGCAGGCCGCTGCTGGCCGTGCCGGCATCGATCTGCGCGGCCGTGAGCGTGGCCAGCACCGCCGGCGGGTCGATCAGGGCGCCGCGGGCGGGGTCGTCCGAGCCCCCGCAGGCCACAAGCAGGACCGCCGCAGCGGCAACACAGGTCAAGCGAAAATACGTCATGGGTGGAGACCTCCGGTGGGTAAGGAACGAAGGATCGTGCGCTTACCTGCACTGCAGCAGCATCCGGGTTAACGAGTGCCTGGCCGGGCAGATTTGACACCTGGGCGACAGTGGCGAAGGGCCCGCCCTGCCTCCAGAGGCGGCGCCCGGTGCAGGGCGCCACAAGGCGCTCAGCGCCCGCCGCGCGCCCCGTAGACCATCTTCATGCCCAGGATGGTGCCGGCCAGCGCCAGCGTGATCGCATTGGCCACCACGATGGGCCAGGCCCCGAGCACCAGCCCGTAGACCAGCCACAGCGCCACGCCCGCGGTGAACACGCTGTACATGCCCAGCGAGATGCCCCCGACATCGCGCGTCCGGAAGGTGTGCAGGGCCTGCGGCACGAAGCTGCAGGTGGTGAGGAACGCGGCCAGGTAGCCGATGAGCTCGGAGAGGGGCATGGAGCGGGGGTGAGGGAGAAGTGCCAGGGCCAGCGCGGATTATTCACTGGTCGCGCGCCGCCCAGTCCACCAGGGCGTCCAGCACCGGCCGGGCCGCCCCGGCGTTGGCATGGTTGACCACCGCCACCAGCACATAGCGCCGGCCGCTGGCGGCGTGCACGTAGCCTGCCACCGCCATCACGTCGCGCAGGCTGCCGGTCTTGAGGTGGGCGGACGCGCGGCTCTGGCTGCGGCGCAGCGTGCCGTCCACGCCCGACATGGGCAGCGATGCCACCAGGTCCGGCATGACGGGCGACTGCCAGGCCACCTGCAGCATGCGGGCCAGGGCCTGGGCCGTGAGGCGCGCGTCGCGGCTGAGCCCCGCGCCGTTGTCGGCCTGGGGCAGCTCGGCATCGCCCACACGCGCCTGCCACCACTGGCGCAGGGCCTCGCGTGCACCGTCGAACGTGGCCACGCCGTTCTTTTGCAGCGCCATCGTCAAAAACACGTGCTGGGCCATCACGTTGTTGCTGTACTTGTTCACGTCGCGCACCACCTCGGCCAGCGCGGGCGATGTGGACACGAACGCGGGCTTGAGCCCCGCCGGCACCTTGCCGTCGCGCACGCTGCCGGTGAGCTTGCCACCCAGCTCGCGCCACATGCCCTCCACGGCCCGCGCCGCAAAACCGCGCGGGTCGGCCGCGGCCACGGGCCACACACGCTCGCCGCACGCGGCCGGGTACACGCCCTGGAACACCACCTTGGCAGGGTCGGCCAGCTCGGCCCGCAGCGCGCCGCGCCAGTCGCCGCAGTCGGTGCCGGCCGCCGCCAGCGCCACGGAGGCCTGGCGCTGCACGCCGGCCAGCGGCGGGTCGTACTGGATGCGTGCCAGCCCTGCCGGCACGTCGGGCACGAAAGTCATCACCGACGATTTGTAGTTGAGCAGCAGCGCGTCGGGCGACGCGTTATAGGGCCGCAGCGGCTCGCCGTCGAAGCGGGCCGGATCGTGCTCGGGCACGTCGAACGCGGTGCGGTCCAGCACGATGTCGCCCACGATCACCTGGATGCCCTGCGCCTGCAGGCGCCGCATGAGCAGCCACAGCCGCTCCATCACCATCTTGGGGTCGCCCTGGCCCTGGATGTACACATTGCCGCGCAGGCTGCCGTCCTGCACCGTGCCCTGCACGTACACGGGCGTGTTCCAGACGTAGGCAGGGCCCAGCTGCTCCAGCGCCGCGTAGGTGGTCACCAGCTTCATGACCGAGGCGGGGTTGACCTGCACCTGGGCACGGTGCGCCAGGCGGGGCTGCATGCGGGCTGTGCCTTGCGCGTCGGTGACCATCACGCTCAGGGATTCACGCGGCAGCTTGGCGCGGGCCAGCGCAGCTTCCACCTCGGGGGGCAGGGCCACAGGCGCCGCCGTGGACTGGGCCTGCACAGAGGGGACAGCGGCCGCGCACAACACGCCGGCCAACCACACGGCCCGCGCCCATCGCAGGCACAGGGGGGTTCTCGATCGATTCTTCATCATGCAGGAAGTCTAGAGGAGGACCGTGCACCCGCCGACCTGGCAGCGGCCAAGGGCACGCGGCCGACCTGCATGCAGTGCGTGCAATCGGCAAGCGGCGTACTTACACTATGCAACATCACCCCCCGCACCCGGGACAGTGCGGGCGCACCCACGGCGCACCGTGGATCTGCGCGGCAGGGCGGCCATCGCGCCCACGGTTGCCACCACAACGCTACACAACAAGGCATTTTTCTTATGAGCCGACTCTCCGACCTCTCCGTCGCCAAGCGCCTTGCGCTGGGATTTTCCCTGGTGCTCCTGCTGCTGATCGGTGCCATTGCGCTGAGCATCTCGCGCCTGAACGCGGTGGCCGATGCCACGCTGGAGATGGTGCAGAACCCCATCAAGACCGAACGCCTGGTGAGTGACTGGTCGCGCAACCTGCGCACCGGCATCACGCGCACCGCCGCCGTGGCGCGCAGCAGCGACCCGGCGCTGGCGGACTTCTTTGCCGAGGACAGCAAGGCCTCGTCCAAGAGTTCGGGCGAGCTGCAAAAAGCGGTCGAGGCGCTGATGTTCCTCGACTCCGAGAAGAAGCTCTTTGCAGAAATCGGCACGCTGCGCACGATCTATCTCAAGAACCGCGACGACATCTTTGCGCTCAAGAAAGAGGGCAAGGTGGACGAAGCGAATGCCATGCTGGTCAAGCAGTTCATGCCCGAGGCGGCCAACTATGCCGCCAAGATGGACGAGTTGCTGAACAACCAGCGCGAGCAGGTGGATGCCCTGGGGCGTGCCGTCGAAGAGAACCGCCAGACCAGCCGGCAGTTGCTGATCGCGCTGGGTGTGCTGAGCGTGGCGGTGGCCGCGCTGTTCTCGTGGGTGCTGTCCCGCTCGGTCACCGTGCCGCTGGGGCAGGCTTCGGACCTGGCCCGCCGGGTGGCCGCCGGCGACCTGACCGCCACCGTGCCGCAGCATGGCAAGGACGAGGTCGGCGCGCTCATGGAGTCCCTGGCGCTCATGCAGGCCAACCTGGCCAGCGTGGTGAACAACGTGCGGCACGGCGCGGAGTCCGTCTCCAATGCCAGCTCCGAGATCGCCCAGGGCAACACCGACCTGAGCTCCCGCACCGAACACCAGGCCAGCGCGCTGCAGCAGACGGCCGCCAGCATGGAGCAGCTGAACTCCGCCGTGCGCAACAACGCCGACAACGCCCGCCAGGCCAACCAGCTGGCGATGACGGCCTCCAGCGTGGCCGCCCAGGGCGGCGCGGTGGTGGGCGACGTGGTGGAGACCATGAAGGGCATCAACGACGCCAGCCGCAAGATCAGCGACATCATCGCCGTCATCGACGGGATTGCCTTCCAGACCAACATCCTGGCGCTCAACGCCGCGGTGGAAGCCGCCCGCGCGGGCGAGCAGGGCCGCGGTTTTGCCGTGGTGGCATCGGAAGTGCGCAGCCTGGCCGGCCGCAGCGCCGAGGCCGCCAAGGAGATCAAGAACCTGATCCACGCGAGCGTGGAGCGGGTCGAGCACGGCACGGCGCTGGTCGACAAGGCGGGCGAGACCATGAGCGAAGTGGTGAGCAGCATCCGCCGCGTCACGGACATCATGGGCGAGATCAGCGCGGCCAGCGGCGAGCAGAGCGCCGGCGTCGCCCAGGTCGGCGAGGCCGTCACCTCGATGGACCAGGCCACGCAGCAAAACGCCGCGCTGGTGGAAGAAATGGCCGCTGCCGCCAGCAGCCTGCGCAACCAGGCGCACGACCTGGTGCAGGTGGTGGCGGTGTTCAAGCTCTCCGGCGACCAGTCGCGCCCCGCCATGGCCCCGGCCAAAGCCCCGGCCCCCCAGGCCCGCCCCGCGCCCGCACGGCCGGCGGCCGTGGCCCAGGCCCCTGCCAAACCCCTGGCCAAAGCCGCCATCGCCCGGGCCCCATCGCCCGCAGCGGCCCGGCCTGCAGCCCCGGCCCTCGCGCAGCCGGCCGCCCCACGCCCCGACCCGCGCAGCGCGCCAAAGGGCGGCGACGACGATTGGGAATCCTTCTGAGCGCCTGTTGCGCAGCCTGAGGCTTACCAGCCGCCTGCCGGGCACCTTTCGGGCACCTTCCTCGCACACGGTGGCGCAACCAGCGCCCGGGATGTCGCTGGCCTGCCCCCCAGGCAGCACCTGCCCGGCCCGGTGCGGGCCCGCGCCACCGGATAATCCCCCCATGCGCTTTTCCCCTCGTGCCATGGGCCTGCTGGCGGCTGTCGTGACGGTCACCATCTGGACGGGCTTCATCGTCATCGCCCGCGCCTCGGCACAGCGCACCCTCACACCGTTCGACATCGCCTTTTTGCGCATCGTGGGCGCCAGCCTGGTCCTGCTGCCCTGGGGCTGGTGGATGGTGCGGCGGCGCAAGGCCGCCCTGGGCAGCGCAGCGCCACCATCGAGCCTTGCGGGCATCTCGCCCCTGCCCCTGCGCACCACGGTGCTGCTGGGCACGCTGGGCGGGCTGCTGTACGCCATGCTGGCGTATGCAGGCTTCTTCCACGCACCGGCCACGCATGCGGCGGTGCTCATGCCCGGCAGCCTGCCGCTGTGGACCGCCCTGCTGGCGGCCCTGCTGCTGCACGACCGCATCACGCCGCTGCGCGCCGCGGGGCTCGCGCTGATCGTGGCGGGCGACCTGCTGGTGGGCGGCAGCAGCCTGCTGGCCGCGTTCGCGGGCGGAGACGTCTGGAAGGGCGACCTGCTGTTCATGTCCGCCGCCGCCTGCTGGGCCGCCTACAGCGTGATGGCGCGGCGCCACGCGGTGGACGCGGTGCAGGCCACCATCGCCATCACGGCCTTTGCCTGCCTGGTGTACGTGCCGTCCTATGCGCTGCTGGCGGGCCTGGGCGGGGTCGCCAGCCGTCTGGCACTCGCACCCGGGAGCGAGATCCTGTTCCAGCTGGCGTTCCAGGGCGGGGGCTCGGTGGTGATCTCGGGCATTGCCTTCACGCGCATGATCCAGCACTACGGCCCCGTGCGCTCGACCATGATCACGGCGCTGGTGCCCGGCCTGTCGGCCATCGGCGCGGTGATGTTCCTGGGCGAGCCCCTGCACTGGAACCTGGTGGCCGGGCTGCTGCTCGTGACCGGGGGTATCCTGCTGGGGGTGCTGCGCCGGGCCCCGCCGGCGGCGGCCTCCCCACCGGGTACCTCCACCGCATCCGCACCGGGCCGCACGGCCCCGTGACCCCGAATCCTTTCTTCTCGCGCGACCGGCCCCAGCCCATGAATTTGCTTGCTTTCGACACCAGCACCGACGTCATCTCCATCGCCGTGCAGCACGGCGATGCCGTGTGGCTGCACCATGGTCCGGGCGGCTCGCAGGCGTCGGCCACGCTGATCCCGGCCGTGCGCAGCCTGCTGGCGCAGGCGGGCCTGACGTTCGACACGCTGGACGCGCTGGTCTTCAGCCGCGGGCCGGGCTCCTTCACCGGACTGCGAACCGCCTGCGCCGTGGCCCAGGGGCTGGCCTTCGGCGCACGCGGTGGCCAGGGCATCCCGGTGCTGCCGGTGGACACGCTGCTGGCCGTGGCCGAGGAGGCCCGGGCGCAGCACGGCTGCACCCAGGTGGTGGCCGTGCTGGATGCGCGCATGGACGAGGTCTACCACGCCCGCTGCGAATGGCAGCCCGCCGAAGGCCGCTGGCAGGCCGACGCCGACTTCGGCCTGGGCGCGCCCGAAACCGTGCAGGCCCCGCCCGGCTGGACCGTGGCGGGCAATGCGCTGGCGCCCTACGGCGAGCGCCTGGCACCGGCCGCACCGCACGCCGCAGCCCTGCCCACCGCCGCCGCCCTGCTGCGCCTGGCGCCTGCCCTGCTGGCCGCTGGCGGCGCGGTGCCCGCCACCGATGCACTGCCGCGCTACATCCGCGATAAAGTGGCGAAAACCACGGCCGAGCGCGCTGCAGAGCGCGTGGCTGCCACCACGACCACCACGCCACCATGAGCGCCCTGCCCACCCCCCCCACATCCGCGCTGGAGGCACGCTTTGAAAACCTCACGCTCGCGCGGCTGGACGCCGTGCTGGACGTGGAGGTGCAGGCGTACACCCACCCCTGGACGCGCGGCAACTTCACCGACGCCCTGGCCTCGGGCTACCAGGCCCAGGTGCTGATGGCGGGCGACCACATGCTGGGCTACTTCGTCGCCATGCTGGGCGTGGACGAGGTGCACCTGCTGAACATCACCGTCACGCCCGAGTACCAGCGCCAGGGCTGGGCGCGCGTGCTGCTCGATGCGCTGGCCCTGTGGTCGCGCGGGCGCGGCGCGCAGTGGCTGTGGCTGGAGGTGCGCACCAGCAACCTGCGCGCCCACGGCATCTACCTGGCCTATGGCTTTCGCCGCGTGGGCGAACGCAAGCGCTACTACCCCGCCGCCGACGGCCAACGCGAAGACGCGGTGGTCATGAGCTTTGCGCTATGAACCCGGGCACCTTGCGCCTGATCTGTCTATGACCCTCGACCTCGATGCGCGCCAGCGCGCCATGCTGCAGGAAATGGGCGTCACCGTGTGGGGCCCACCATCCCGCCCCGCCGCGGCCACCGTGACCGTGCGGGCCGGCACGGCCCCCGCCGTGCCGATGGCGGCGGCCCCGCCGGCTCCTGCCCTGGCGCCCGCCGCCGTGGCGGCGACGCCGCCGCCACCCCCCCGGGCGGCGCCCCCCGTGGCCCCGCCCGCTGCGGTGGGGCCCAGCGCACCCACCGCCACCGCCGCTGCTGGCGGTCCAGGCGCTGCCGCCCTGCGGCTGCATCCGCCGCAGGCGCTCTACCCCCAGGCCGACCCGGCCCTGGCTCCCGCAGAGTTGGGCGCAGGCTGGCTCATCGTGGCCGAGAGCACGGCACCCCACGACCCCCTGTCGGGCGACGCCGGCAAGCTGCTCGACAACATGCTGCGGGCCATGCAGCTGCACCGGCACCCCCGCGTCTTCATCACCGCGCTGGAGCGCTCTGCCGCCGGAGGCCCCGGCACCGACGCCATCCCCGAGCAACTGGCCGCGGCGGTGGCGCAGCTGCAGCCTTCGATGGTGCTCGTGCTGGGCCATGTGGCCGCCCGCGCAGCCCTGGGCCGCACCGAGCCGCTGGGCCGCCTGCGCGCCGAGCTGCACCAGCTGGCCGGGTGCCCGGCCGTGGTGTCGTACGACCCCGCCTTCCTGCTGCGCTCGCAGGACACCAAGGCCGCGGCCTGGGCCGACCTGTGCCGGGCGCTGGCCACCGTGCGCGTGCGCCAGAACGCCTGAGCGGTGCCGCGGCGGGCTGGCTGGCGGGCGGGCTGTCTGTCTGTGTGGGGCCATCACCACCGCAGCGGCGGCTTCCGGCAAGGCCCGTGCGGGCCGGAACTTGGCCGCGCCACCGAAGTCTTCCCCAAGCGGTGCACAACCTGCACAGAAAGCCGGATATGCGCGCACCGAAGCCCCTGTGCAGCCCGGACAGGCGCGAGGTCCGGTGCCATAATCCGCCGCTTGCCCATTTTTTACTGATTGACGGAGAAAGCTCCTTGGAAACCTACCCCAGTTGGTAGCTTTCAGCTCCCCGGCCTGCTGCCGTGGGGTCTGAAAGCACCCCATGACCCCCCACCGCCGCAGATGCCACATAACCAGGGAGTGAGCCCATGCTCAACATCTTTTCGCTCGCCAATGGCCGGCTCGTCCAGGAAGAAATCGAATCCCTGGAAGAGCTGACCCGCTTCCAGCCGATCTGGGTGGACCTGGAAGCCCCCACCCTCGAAGAAAAACGCTGGATCAAGCAGCACTACGGCCTGTCCATCCCCGAAGATGCGATGGACGAGGACATCGAGGAATCCGCCCGCTTCTACGAGGAAGACAACGGCGAGCTGCACATCCGCAGCGACTTCCTGATCGACGACGATGAAGACCCCCGCTCGGTGCGCGTGGCCTTCATCCTGAACCAGCACAACGCCAACCTCAAGAGCCGTGGCGTGCTGTTTTCCATCCACGATGAAGACGTGCCGGTGTTCCGCCTCTTGCGCATGCGCGCACGCCGTGCGCCCGGGCTGATCGAAGACGCCAAGGAAGTGCTGCTCAAGCTGTTCGACGCCGACGCCGAATATTCGGCCGACACGCTGGAGAACATCTACGACGAGCTCGAAAAGGTGAGCAAGCAGGTCCTGGCCGGCGACGTGACCGACGCACTGGCCGGCGAAGTGCTGGGCGCCATCGCGCGCCAGGAAGACTTGAACGGCCGCATCCGCCGCAACGTGATGGACACCCGCCGCGCGGTGAGCTTCATGATGCGCAGCAAGATGCTCAACTCCGAGCAGTTCGAGGAAGCCCGCCAGATCCTGCGCGACATCGAGTCGCTGGACAACCACACGGCGTTCCTGTTCGACAAGATCAACTTTTTGATGGACGCCACGGTCGGTTTCATCAACATCAACCAGAACAAGATCATCAAGATCTTCTCGGTGGCCAGCGTGGCCCTGCTGCCGCCCACGCTGATCGCGAGCGTCTACGGCATGAACATGAAGTTCCCGGAGCTGGAGCTGCTGGGGCCGGCGGCGTATCCGTATGTGATCGGGCTGATGCTGGCGAGTGCGCTCGGGCCCATGTGGTACTTCCGCAAGCGCGGCTGGTTGAAGTAGCCCCCCTGTAGCGCGGACCTACGCGCCGCCGCCAGAGGCGTCAGCCCTTCGGAACTGTCCAAGCCTGCGCAGGCAGGCTCGGAGCCGCAGTTCCTCAGCCCCCCAGGGGGGAAGCCTCCGGTGGACCGGCGAAGCCGGATCCACGGTGGCGCTGGCGATGGCGGCGGGGGGTGAACTGGCGGCGTGCCCTGAACATGGAGGGAGCCATTCGCTGCGCTCTGGCTGGGTACCGGCGATGGGGTGCCTTCTGCAGGCGGGCTAACTGGAGTCTTGGGTGAGCTAGGTCGACGGCTGCTGGATGAAGGCGGCGGCGCACCCCTCATGAAAATACTCAATTTTTAAGCCAAAGCACCCTCTACCGCTTTTCTATAAAGCGCCAGTAGCTACATATTTCATAGCAACTGCAACAACTTGCCGACGATGTGCTCTGCGTACCGGCTCGCCACGGTTTGGATGAACTGGGGGAAGTCGACGTGGGCGGAGTCGTCGGCGCGGTCGGAGATGGTGCGCATCGCGGCGAAGGGCACGTTGTAGTCCAGGCAGACCTGGGCCACGGCGGCGCCTTCCATTTCGACGGCGAGGACCTCGTGGCCGGCGGCGCGCAGGGCGTCGCGCAGGCGCTGCGACTCCTGGGCGCTGGAGACGAAGCGGTCGCCACTGGCGATCAGGCCCTGGTGCACGCTGCGGACCTCAGATTGCGAAGAACAATGGCCGCTACCGCCCATCAGGCAATCGCGAGCAGCTATCAAAAGCAGAGCAGACAATGGTGCATCGCACTCCAGCACCGCGCGTGCATAGCCGGGCAGCTCCCAGCGCGGGAACAACGGGGATGCGTCCATGTCGTGCTGCAGGTAGCTCTGCGCCACCACCACGTCGCCCACGTTCACGCCGTCACCCAGGCCACCCGCCACGCCGGTGAACACGATGCGCGCGACGCCGAAGTGCTCGACGAGCGCCGTGGCGGTGGTGGCCGCCGCCACCTTGCCGATGCCCGAGAGCGCCAGCACGACAGAGCGCCCGTGCAGCTCGCCGCGCCAGAACGAGCGGCCGGCGCGGGTGATGCGCTGGGGGTGCGCCAGCGCGTGGACCAGGCCGGCCTGTTCTTCGGGGAGGGCGCTGAGGATGGCGGTGGTCATGGCGTGGAACTCTCGGGGTCAAAACAAAGGCGGCCGAAGCCGCCTGGTGGCCGCCCCGATTGGCGGGGCAGGGCTGTTGCTGCGCAGAAGCTGCTACTTCTTGTCGCGCAGCTCGCGGCGCAGGATCTTGCCCACGGGGGTCTTGGGCAGCTCGGTGCGGAACTCGATCACGCGGGGCTGCTTGTAGCCGGTGAGCTCGGCGCGGCAGAACTCCTTGACCTGGGCTTCGGTGAGCGTGGGGTCGCGCTTGACGATGACGAGCTTGACGGCTTCGCCGGTCTTCTCGTCGGGCACGCCCACCACCGCGCATTCGAGCACGCCGGGCATCTGCGCGACCACGTCCTCGACCTCGTTGGGGTACACGTTGAAGCCCGAGACGAGCACCATGTCCTTCTTGCGGTCCACGACCTTGAAGAAGCCGCGTGCGTCCATCACGCCGATGTCGCCGGATTTGAAGTAGCCGTCCTCGGTCATGACCTTGGCCGTCTCGTCCGGGCGCTGCCAATAGCCGGCCATGACCTGCGGGCCCTTGATGGCGATCTCGCCGGGCTGGCCGAGCGTGGTGACCTCGCGGCCTTCATCGTCCAGCAGCTTCATCCAGGTGCCGGGGATGGGCACGCCGATGGTGCCGGTGTACTCGGTGCTGGTGGTCGGGTTGCAGCTGGCCGACGGGCTGGTCTCCGACAGGCCGTAGCCTTCGCAGATGGGGCAGCCGGTCTTCTCCAGCCACAGCTTGGCCACGGCGCCCTGCACGGCCATGCCGCCGCCCACGGAGACCTTGAGGTTCTTCCAGTTGACGGTGTTGAAGTCCGGGTGGTTGGCCAGTCCGTTGAACAGCGTGTTCACGGCCGGAAAGCTGTGGAACGTGTGCTTGGAGAGCTCCTTGAGCACCGCCGGCAGGTCGCGCGGGTTCGGGATCAGGATGGTCTTGCCGCCCGTGCGCATGCTCAGCATCATGTTCACGGTGAACGCGAAGATGTGGTACAGCGGCAGCGCGCAGATGCTGGTGGGCTGCTCGCCGGCCGGCACCTTCTTCATGACCGGGTCGTTCCAGGCCTCGGACTGCAGCACGTTGGCGATCACGTTGCGCTGCAGCAGCACCGCGCCCTTGCTCACGCCGGTGGTGCCACCGGTGTACTGCAGCAGCGCGATGTCGTCGGGCTTGATGTCGGGCTTCTTCAGCGTGCCGCGCGTGCCCTGGGCCACCGCGTCATTGAAGCGCACGGCGCCGGGCAGGTGGTAAGCGGGCACCATCTTCTTGACGTTGCGCACCACGTAGTTGACCAGCGCGCCCTTGAGCAGGCCCAGCTGGTCGCCCATGGCGCACAGCACCACATGCTTGACCGGCGTGTTGGCGATGCAGTTCTGCAGCGTGGTCGCAAAGTTCTCGATGATGACGATGGCCTTGGAGCCGGAGTCCTTGAGCTGGTGCTCCAGCTCGCGCGGGGTGTACAGCGGGTTCACGTTGACCACCACGAAGCCGGCGCGCAGGATGGCCGCCACCGCCACCGGGTACTGCGGCACGTTGGGCATCATGATGGCCACACGGTCGCCCTTGACCAGGCCCAGGCCCTGCAGATAGGCCGCGAACGCGCTCGAGAGAGAGTCGGTCTGGGCATAGGTCACGTCCTTGCCCATGAAGCTGTAGGCCACGCGGTCGGCGTACTTGGTGAACGCTTCGTCCATGAGCGCCACGAGGGACGGGTATTGCGAGGGGTCGATATCTGCAGGTACGCCTTGCGGATAGGCGGCCAGCCAGGGACGGTCGGTCATGGTGTCTGTCTCTCCAAACTCTTTTGAAACTGAATGCAATGAAACCCCGGCATTGTCCCTGCCGGTGCTGGTTTCGGGGGTGTGTGGTTTCCCTAGGCGCAGAGGGCTTTGCGGGCCGCCCTGCCACCGCGGGCGCGGGAAACCGCGCGGGGTCTATTCGATCGCCTTGCCGATGTCCTCGACCACCTTCTTGGCGTCGCCGAAGACCATCATGGTCTTGTCCATGTAGAACAGTTCGTTGTCCAGGCCCGCATAGCCCGCGGCCATGGAGCGCTTGTTCACGATCACGGTCTTGGCCTTGTAGGCCTCCAGGATGGGCATGCCGTAGATGGGGCTGCCCTTGGTGTGCGCGGCGGGGTTCACCACGTCGTTGGCACCGAGGATGATGGCCACGTCGGCCTGACCGAACTCGCCGTTGATGTCTTCCATCTCGAACACCTGGTCGTAGGGCACCTCGGCCTCGGCCAGCAGCACGTTCATGTGGCCGGGCATGCGGCCCGCCACGGGGTGGATGGCGTACTTGACGGTGATGCCCTTTTCGGTGAGCTTGGCCGCCAGCTCCTTGACCGCATGCTGGGCGCGCGCCACGGCCAGGCCGTAGCCGGGCACGATGACCACGGTCTCGGCATTGCCCAGCACGAAGGCCGCGTCGTCCGAGCTGCCGGTCTTGACGGGCCGCTGCTCCTTGGCGCCCGAGGTGGCGCTCGCCGCCTCGCCGCCGAAGCCGCCCAGGATCACGTTGAAGAACGAGCGGTTCATGGCCTTGCACATGATGTAGCTCAGAATCGCGCCCGAGCTGCCCACCAGCGATCCGGCAATGATCAGCATCGAGTTGTTGAGCGAAAAACCGATGCCCGCCGCGGCCCAGCCCGAGTAGCTGTTGAGCATGGACACCACCACCGGCATGTCGGCACCGCCGATCGGGATGATGATGAGCACGCCGAGCACGAACGACAGCGCCAGCATGGCGAAGAAGGCCGTCCAGTTCTCGGTGAACATGAACAGCAGGCCCAGACCCACGGTGGCCAGACCCAGCGCGAGGTTGAGCATGTGCTGCCCCGCGAACTGCACGGGCGCGCCCTGGAACAGGCGGAACTTGTACTTGCCCGACAGCTTGCCGAACGCGATGACCGAGCCGCTGAAGGTGATGGCGCCGATGGCCGCGCCCAGGAACAGCTCGAGCCGGTTGCCCGCCGGGATGGGCTGGCCCTTGGCCACGATCTGGAACGCCCAGGGTTCGGCCACCGCCGCGACCGCGATGAACACGGCAGCCAGGCCGATCATGCTGTGCATGAAGGCCACGAGCTCAGGCATCTTGGTCATCTCGACCCGCTGGGCCATGAAGGCGCCCGCGGCGCCGCCCACCACCAGCGCCCCCAGCACGTACACCATGCCCTGGGCCTTGCCGCCCGACAGCTCGACGATGAGCGCGGCCGTGGTCAGGATGGCAATCGCCATGCCCGTCATGCCGAACAGGTTGCCGCGGATCGACGTGGTGGGGTGCGACAGGCCCTTGAGCGCCTGGATGAAGCAGACGCTGGCCACCAGGTACAGCAGCGTGACGAGGTTCATGCTCATGCCTGGCCTCCTTCAGCCTGGGGGGCGGCGACCTTCTTTTCTTTTTTCTTGAACATCTCGAGCATGCGCCGTGTGACGAGGAAGCCCCCGAACACGTTGACCGCCGCCAGCGCCACCGCCAGCACCCCCATGCTCTTGCCCAGCGTGGTCTCGGTGAGCGCGGCGGCCAGCATGGCCCCCACGATCACGATGGCCGAGATCGCGTTGGTCACGGCCATGAGCGGCGTGTGCAGCGCGGGCGTCACCGTCCAGACCACGTGGTAGCCCACGTAGATGGCCAGCACGAAGATGATGAGGTTGATGAGGGTGGGCGAGACGGCGTCCATGGAGAGTCCTTCGTTCAGTGCGTTTCAGGAAGACCAGGGGCCAGAAGACGCTTTCTTCTTGGCAAAGTAAGCATCCACCGCGCCGATGAGCTGCTGCTGCGCAGCGTTGGGCGGTGGCTCGATCTGTGCGGCCGCGCGCATCACGGTCTGCAGCGTCTGCACGTGGTAGTCGGTGAACTTGTCGGCGCTGCGCTCCAGCAGCACCGGCAGCTCGCGCAGCTCCAGCGCCCGGCTGCGCAGCAGATGCGCGCTGGCCACCCAGAGGTTGGCGGCATCCGATTCACTGAGCTGCAGGTGTTCGCGCAGCAGGGCCTGGACGCCGGCCTTTTGCTGCACCGTGATCGCGCCGGTGGTCTGCACCGTGGCCAGGGCCAGCACGGCGACCACGTCCACCGGGTGGTCCAGCGCATACAGCGGCGGCGTCTGCACCTTCTTGCGCCAGGCGCGGCGGTGAAAGAATGTCAACGGATTGAGCCAGCCGACGTCGATGCCGAAGCGGCGCAAGGCCTCCATCGCCATGGTGAACGTGATGACCAGGCCCAGAATCTGCAGAACGACACCCATGTTGAGAACTCCAGTCGGTGGGCGGTGAGCGGTGGTAACGCGGTAAGTGGGGGCTTGCTGCGTGCTCAGTTGGGCACGGCAAAGGGGAACGGCGGCACGGGGAAGAAGCCATCGGCCATGCCCGTGCTCACGCGGGCGGCCTCGGCCACCTTGTGGCTCCATTCCTGGGCCGGGTAGCCCGCGCGCAGGAACTCTTCGTTGTTGCTCGTCTTGGGCCGCAGCAGGCGCTGGTCGACCATGGCGTTGATCTCGACATACGAGCCGCCCTGCGTCGCAAAGCGGTAGTTCAGGTGCGAATACGGCTGCAGCGGCGTGGCCTTGTGCTCATCCATCCAGCGCACCACGCCGGGGTGGTTCTTCTCCATCCAGTCGGCGTTGTTGGCCCACCGCTTGAACCGCAAGCAGTCGATGCGCACCGGGCTGCCCTTGGTCGCGTCTTCCACGGTCATGCCCTGCTGCAGAGGGCAGCTGCCCGTCCAGAGCGTGGGGTCGCGCGGGATGTCCGTGCGGTTGGTCTGCACCAGCATCACGGCCAGCAGTTCGCGGTTGGCGCCGCGCAGCGCCACGGCGCGCGTCTGCAGTGGAAAGGCGCCGGGCAGCGGGTGCAGCGGGAACGCCTCGTTCGTCGCGCCCAGGTCTTCCCACGCCGCCGAGGGCAGCACCACGCGCGTGCGGCCGGCGCTGAACTCCGCAGGGCCGGCGGGTATGGGTGCGCAGCCGCTCACGGCCAGCACGCCACAGGCGGCCAGCAGCCAGCCACCGCGGCGGGGCGTGGCGGACAATATCTCTTGCAAATTCTTCAGCAGGCTCATGCGCGCTTTACCGTGCCCTCGTGTGCCATGAGGCAGGCGGCAACAATGTCGTCCTGCAGGTCCATGTGCAGGGCACCTTCCTTGTTGATGATGAGTTTGAGAAAGTCGAGCACGTTGCGCGCGTAGAGCGCGGACGCATCGGCGGCGACGAGCGCCGGCAGATTCGTCTCGCCCACCAGCGTGACGCCGTGCTTGACCACTGTCTGGCCCGCTTCGGTGAGCGGGCAGTTGCCGCCTTGCGGGGCGGCAAGGTCCACGATGACGGAGCCCGCCTTCATGGACCGGACCATGTCTTCGGTCACCAGGACCGGTGCGGCGCGGCCGGGAATCAGCGCCGTGGTGATGACCACATCGGCCTGGGCCACGCGCTTGGCCACCTCGGCCTTCTGGCGGTCGAGCCAGCTTTGCGGCATGGGGCGGGCGTAGCCGCCCACGCCCTCGGCCGCGTCTTTTTCTTCCTGGGTCTCGTAGGGCACGTCGATGAACTTGGCACCCAGCGACTCCACTTGTTCCTTCACGCTGGGGCGCACGTCCGAGGCCTCGATGACAGCCCCCAGCCGCTTGGCGGTGGCAATGGCCTGCAGGCCCGCGACGCCCACGCCCAGGATCACGACACGGGCGGCCTTGACGGTGCCCGCCGCGGTCATGAGCATCGGGAAGAAGCGCTGGTAGCGATCGGCGGCGATGATCACGGCCTTGTAGCCGGCGATGTTGGCCTGCGAGGAGAGCACGTCCATGCTCTGGGCCCGCGTGGTGCGCGGCGCAGCCTCCAGGGCGTAGGCCGTGACGCCCGCGCTGGCCAGCCGCTGCAGGCCTGCGACGTCGAAGGGATTGAGCATGCCCACCACGGTGGCGCCCGCACGCAGGCGGGGGGCTTCGGCGTCCGAAGGCGTGCGCACCTTGAGCACCAGGTCGGCACCCCAGGCGCCGGCGGCATCGGAGATCTCGGCGCCGGCGGCTTCGTACGCGGCGTCCGTGACGCTGGCGGCCACACCCGCACTCGACTCGATGCGCAGGGTGTGGCCCTGCGCCTTCAGCTTCTTGACCGTCTCGGGCGTCACTGCCACCCGGGTCTCTCCTGCCATCGATTCCGCAGGCACACCAATCAGCATGTCATCTCCTCGGTGAGGGTCAGTGGAATTACTTACTGACCGCGAGCTTACATGAAGAATTTCTCATGACTGTCGCCTTTGTCTGATGTAGAGGGAACTCCCCACCCAGGCCAAGGATCGCGTGCCACGCAAGGTGCCGAGTGTGCACGCTAATTCGCGACAGCCTGCCGTTGGCGTCCAAGGAACAGGCTGCACCGGCCGTAAAAAAGCCCGGCCGCCTTGTGTGCAACCGGGCTCCCCTGCGGCGGGCAGGCCCGCGCTCGTGGATCAGTTCACGGTCAGTTCACCACCTGCGCCAGCGCGCCGGATGCGTACTGGCGGGCCACGTCTTGCAGGCTGTGGCCCTTGATCTTGGGGCCCTGGCCTTCGCAGCCGAACTCCAGGTAGCGTGCCTTGCAGACCTGCTTGGCGGCTTCGCGGGCGGGCTTGAGCCATTCGCGCGCGTCGAACTTGTCGGGGTTCTCGGCCAGGAACTTGCGCACCGCGCCGGTCATGGCCAGGCGGATGTCGGTGTCGATGTTGATCTTGCGCACGCCGAACTTGATGGCTTCCTGGATCTCCTCGACCGGCACGCCGTAGGTTTCCTTCATCTTGCCGCCGTACTGGTTGATGATGGCCAGCAGCTCGGCAGGCACCGACGAGGAGCCGTGCATCACCAGGTGGGTGTTGGGAATGCGCTGGTGGATTTCCTTCACGCGGCTGATGGCCAGGATGTCGCCCGTGGGCTTGCGGCTGAACTTGTAGGCGCCGTGGCTGGTGCCGATGGCGATGGCCAGGGCATCGAGCTGGGTGGCCTTGACGAACGTGGCCGCCTCTTCGGGGTCGGTGAGCATCTGGCTGTGGTCGAGCTTCACGTCTGCGCCGATGCCGTCTTCCTCGCCGGCTTCACCGGTTTCGAGGTTGCCCAGGCAGCCGAGCTCGCCCTCCACCGTCACACCGACCTTGTGGGCCATCTCGACGACCTTGCGGGTCACTTCCACGTTGTATTCGAAGGACGAAGGCGTCTTGCCGTCTTCCATGAGCGAGCCGTCCATCATCACCGAGCCGAAGCCCAGGTCGATGGCGCCCGCGCAGATCTTGGGCGAGGTGCCGTGGTCCTGGTGCATGACCAGCGGGATGTGCGGAAAGGCTTCGACCGCGGCCTGGATCAGGTGCTTGATGAAAGGCTCGCCAGCGTACTTGCGGGCTCCGGCGCTGGCCTGCAGGATGACCGGGGCGCCCACTTCGTCGGCGGCGGCCATCACGGCCTGGACCTGCTCCAGGTTGTTGACGTTGAAGGCAGGGATGCCGTAGCTGTGGGCGGCGGCATGGTCGAGCAGTTCGCGCATCGAAACGAGGGGCATGGTCGTGATGTCCGTTGAAGTTGGTGAGGGTCGCAGTCGGCCTGGTGGGGCCAGGGTGGGGGCCTGGGCGGTGGTAACCGCTTGGTAACTCGTAATTTTAACCGGCCGGCGTGACAGGGGTTGGCGGCAAATCCAGCCGGTAGCAGGTGGTAAAGGGCGCCGGGGCCGGGGCCTCGCCGAAGCGGCCGCCGTGGATGTCGGCCACGCGCCGCAGGATTTCATGGCCCAGGTGCAGGCTGTCTTGGGGCCGGTCCACCGGCGCTGCGCAGTCGTCTTGTGCGGTGCGCCGCCCGTCGTCGCACACCTGCAGCCAGGCGCCCTCGGGCCCGTCCCCACACAGCTGCACGGCGATATGGGTTCCGTGCGGCGTGTGCTTGAGCGCGTTCTCCACGAGGTTGCGCGTGGCGATGTCGAGCAGCAAGGCATGGCCCTGGACCATCAACGCCGGCGGCGCCTGCAGCGCAATGTCGTCGCCGCGCTGCCAGGCCGTCTGCGCGTAGTCGGCGCACACCGAGCGCACCAAAGCGGCCAGGTCCACCGCCTGCTTGGCTTCATGCAGCTCGGCCCGGCTGGCCCTCGCCAGGGCCAGCAACTGGTTCAGCACATGCCCCGCCCGCAGGGCATCCCGACCGATGCGGTCCAGCGCCTGGGCCTTGGCGTCTTCGTCGAGCTCACCGGACAGGGCGCTGGCCTGCAGGGCAATGGACGACAAGGGCGTCCGCAGTTCATGGGCCACCTCGTTGGCCAGCCTGCGCTCGCGCACCATGGCGGTGTGCTGACGATCCAGCAGCGTGTTGATGGAGGCCACCACGGACTCGAATTCGCTCCAGGCATGGCGCGAGGCCAGGCGCTGCGTGCTGACCGGGTCCAGCGCAGCGACATCCGCCGACAACGCGTACAGCGGCCGCAACCCGCGCCACAGTGCCAGTCCCAAGGCCAGGGACACCACGGGCAGCAACCACAGGCCCGGCTCGATCATCTGTCCGGCAATGTCGTCGGCCAGTTCGTCCCGCTCATGCAGCTGCAGCATCACCATGATCTTGCGGGCCCGCGCCGCATCCCATTGCGAGAAGCTGCGCCAGACCACCTTGTCCGGGCCGAGCGTCAGGTTGGCGAAACCCTCCACGTCGGAGAACTCCGGCGGCAACGTGGTGCCGCTGAGCGACAGCAGCCGCCCCTGCGCGTCCCACTGCACGACACTGATGGACTGCTGGTAGTCGTGGGACTTGAGCCAGGGGGTGGGCGCCCGGGGGGTGACCTGCGGCCCCTCCATCACCTCCGTGGCCCGCAGGTTGAGCAGCAAGGCCGCCACGCTGGCCAGGTGCCCGTCGGTCAGCTCGTCCGCCTCGTGCACGCCCGTCTGGTAGCCGATGAACACGAAGGTGCCCCACACCAGCGCCAGCGCGCCCAGCGACCACAGCAGCAGTTGCCGCGTGAGCGATGGCCTGCGGGGCCGCCGTGGCAAAGACTCGGCAGGCGCGTTCATCCGGGCATCTCCTGGGGCATGAAATAGCCCACCCCCCGCATGGTCTGTATGCAGGCGCTGCCCAGCTTGCGGCGCAGGTGGTGGATGTGGACCTCGACGGCATTGCTCTCGATGGCCGCCTCCCAGCTGTACAGGCGCTCCTCGATCTGCTGGCGCGAGAGGACGCGGCCACGCGCCTCCAGCAGCACCAGCAGCACCGAAAACTCCCGGGGCGACATCTCGACCGGCCGCCCCTGCAGGCGCACGGTGCGCGCAGCCGGGTCCAGTTCGATATCGCCATGGCGGATGGTGGGCGATGCGCGGCCTGCCGCACGCCGCAGCAGCGCTCTCAGGCGCGCATCCAGCTCGTCCACGTCAAACGGCTTGGTGAGGTAGTCGTCCGCGCCCAGGTCGAGCCCCGCGATGCGCTGGTGGACCTGATCACGCGCGGTGACGATGAGCACGGGGGTGGCCGGGTCGGGCAACACGCTTGGTGAAGCGGCGCTCGCTGCCGGGCTCAGCCGCAGCCGCCGCAGCAGCTCGCTGCCGTCCCCGTCCACGAGGCCCAGATCCAGCAGCACGGCATCGAACCGTTCGGCCCGCAGCGCACTCCAGGCACTGGCCACGCCGTCGCTGACATCCACCGCGTAGCCCCGCTGCTGCAGGTTGCTGCGCAGGCCGGTGGCAATGCCTGCATCGTCTTCGACCACGAGTATTCGCATGCGGGCATTGTCGCAGCGCCCATCGACTTGCGCCCCATTAAGACGACGTTAAGTGCGGCGCCCTATCGTGCCGGCCATGCTCTCCAGACCGGCTCCTTCACCTGCGACACCCCCGCGCCCGCACCACCCTCTCTTGTTCTGGACCCTCGCCGCGCTGGCGGGCGTGGTGGCCTGGGATGCAGGCGGGCGCGACCTGGCCTGGGCCCAGGCCTTCGGCTCGTCGGCGGGTTTTCCGATGCGGGACCATTGGTTCTTCGTCCAGGTGCTCCATGAAGACGCACGCCGCCTGGGATGGCTGCTGGTGCTCTTGCTGGCCCTGAGCGTGTGGTGGCCTAAGGGCATCCTGCGGCGCATCGACGCCAGGGAGCGGCTGCAGATGGCCGTGAGTGCCCTGTTGGCACTGGCGCTGATCAGCATCGTCAAGAACCTGAGCGCCACCAGTTGCCCCTGGGATCTGGCGCAGTTCGGCGGCGTGGCCCGCCACGTCTCCCACTGGGCGCTCGGAGTGCTCGACGGTGGCAGCGGACGCTGTTTTCCCGCAGGCCACGCGTCCGCGGGTTTTGCGTTCCTGGGCGGCTACTTCGCGCTGCGCCACAAGGCACCCGCGGCCGCGCGCTGGTGGCTGGCGGGGTCGCTGCTGGCGGGGTTCGTGCTGGGCGCGGCGCAGCAGGTGCGCGGCGCGCATTTCATGAGCCACACGCTGTGGACGGGCTGGTTGTGCTGGACCACCGGCTGGCTGTGCGACCTGGCGGCCGCTGCGTTGCGCCCCCGTTTCCCGTCCTTTGCGTGCAGCACTCCCCCCGAAGAGGCGCCCCATGCTTCCGCTTGACCTGGCCCTGTTCCACGCGGTCAATGCAGACGCGTCGACCTGGCCTGCGGTGGTCACCGCCGCGCGGTGGGCGTCCCAGGAGCTGCCCATCGCCATGGGGGGAGTGCTGGCTGGCGGCCTTGTGGTCGGCAGCCCTGCCCAGCGGCGTGACCTGGTGCTGGCGCTGTTCTCGATGGCACTGGCCTGGGTGGGCGTGCAGTTGCTCAGGCACGCCATCGCGGCGCCGCGGCCCGCCCAGCTGGGGATAGGGGTGCAATGGATCGAGCATGCGGCGCGCGCCGGGTTTCCCGGCATGCACACGGCCGCGGCCTGTGCCCTGGCGGCCAGCTTGCAGGCCTCGCGCCCCGCACGCTGGCTCGCCGCACTGTGCTGGGTGGCAGCGCTGGCCATCGCGTGGAGCCGCGTGTGCCTGGGCGTGCACTTTCCCTTCGACGTGCTCGCGGGCATGCTCACCGGCGCACTCAGCGCAGGGGCCGTGCACGCGCTGGGTGCAGCCCCGCGACCTGCTAACCGGCCACGCAGATTTTCAGCATATTGGTCCCGCCAGGAGCGCCCATCGGCTCGCCACAGGTGATCGCGTACACGTCGCCCTTTTGCACGATGTTGCGGTTCTTCAGGTGGCGCTCGGCCTGCTCCAGCGCGGTGTCGCGGTCTGCGCTCGTGTCCATGAGCAGCGGGCGCACGTTGCGGTACATGGCCATCTTGCGCTGCGTGGCCACCTTGGGCGTCAGTGCGTAGATCGGGATGTCGATGCTGTGGCGGCTCATCCACAGTGCCGTGGCGCCGCTGTCGGTCATGGCCACGATGGCCTTGGCGCCCAGGTGATGCGCGGTGAACAGCGCACCCATGGCGATGGACTGGTCGATCCGGCCAAAGGTCTGGCCCGTGAAGTCGGCATCGAGCTGGTGGTCTTCGGCCGCTTCGGCGGCGGCGCAGATGGTGGCCATTTCTTCCACGGTCTCGAGCGGGTAGCGGCCGGCAGCCGTTTCGGCGCTCAGCATCACGGCGTCGGTGCCGTCCAGCACCGCATTGGCCACGTCGCTCACCTCGGCGCGCGTGGGCACGGGGTTGGTGATCATGCTCTCCATCATCTGCGTGGCGGTGATCACGACCTTGTCCAGCTCGCGCGCCATGCGGATCATCTTCTTTTGCAGCGCCGGCACGGCCGCGTTGCCCACTTCCACGGCCAGGTCGCCGCGGGCCACCATGATGCCGTCGCTCACGCGCAGGATGGACTCCAGGTGCGGGATGGCCTCGGCACGCTCGATCTTGGCGATCAGGCCCGGCTTGTGGCGGTACTCGGACGCGGCCACGTTGCACAGCTGGCGCGCCATCTCCATGTCGGTCGCGTTCTTCGGAAAGCTCACGGCCACGTAGTCGGCCTGAAAGCTCATCGCCGTGCGGATGTCCTCCATGTCCTTGGCCGTGAGGGCCGGCGCCGTGAGGCCCCCGCCCTTCTTGTTGATGCCCTTGTTGTTGGACAGCTCGCCGCCCACCTTCACGGTGGTGTGGACTTCTTCGCCGCGCACCGCATCCACCGTGAGGACGATGAGGCCGTCGTTGAGCAGCAGCAGGTCACCCGCCTTCACATCGCGCGGCAGCTCCTTGTAGTCGAGGCCCACGCCTTCGATGTCGCCCGGCTCGGTGCGCGATGCATCGAGCACGAACTTGGCGCCGTGCTCGAGCTGCACCTTGCCCTCGGCGAACTTGCCCACGCGGATCTTGGGGCCCTGCAGGTCGGCCATGATGGCGACCTCGCGGCCGGCGCGCTGGGCGGCGGCGCGCACCGTGGCGGCGCGGTCGATGTGGTCCTGCGCCTTGCCGTGGCTGAAGTTCAGCCGCACCACGTTCACGCCCGCGCGGATCATGGCCTCCAGCAGTGCCGGGTCGCTCGATGCGGGGCCCAGGGTGGCAACAATCTTGGTGGCGCGGCGGGTACTGGGCATGGGCTTGTCTCTTTCTTGGTGTGGCGGATGTAATCGAATTTCAATTCTCACACGAAGCGGTTACAGGCCGGTTACCTCTCGGCAACCCCCGCCGGGCCGTGCGGAGTTACAGCAGCGGGTGCGAGAGCAGATGGGCCAGCACGTGCGCGATGACCGCAGCCTCCAGGCCCCGGCGCGCAAAGAGCCAGCCCGCCACCAGCCCGAACGCCGTGTTGCCCACCAGCACGAAGGCGACGACCGGCACGGTCAGCGCCCCCGCCATGGCCTGCGCCGCAGGCAGGTGGCCCATGGCAAACAGCAGTGCGCTGACAACCACCGCAACACCCACCACGCCGGCGCCAGGCCGGCCCTGTCCGCGCTGCGCCAGGCGCCAGCCCAGCCACAGCAGCAGCGTCATCACCCCCCAGCGCACCAGCAGCTCTTCGGTCACACCGCCGTACAGCAGCTTGACCACCAGGGGCATCGCGCTGCCCGGGTCCGACGGTTTGAGCGCTTCCGGCGCCAGCCGCGACAGCGCCCAGAGCCAGGCGGCGCCGGCCACACCGCCCAGCACGCCCGGCAGCCACTGCGCGCGCAGCACCGGGCCCACGGGCTGCCCGGCCAGCCATGCCGATACCGCCGGTGCCGTGAGCCCGACACGCGGCGCCAGCCACACGCCCACGCCCACGGCCAACGCCAGCAGCACCGCGGTCTGCAGCCCGCTGAGCAGCACGATGGCCCACAGCGGCAGCGGAAACATCGCCGCGTTGGCGGCCAGGGGCGGCAGCAGCGCCCACACCACGGCCACTACGCCGGGTACGCCCAGCAGCCACAAGGCCCCGGCCAGCCGCCACCTGGAGACTTTCGAAGACGGCTCCGGCGGGCTCGCCGGCACGGCGTCGCGCGCGGTGCTGCCGAGCGGTTGCGGGTTCACGCGCTGTCGCGCATCAGCGCTTCGATCTCGTCGGCCTTCACGGGCACGCCGCGGGTGATCAGCTCGCAGCCCGCGTCATTGACGATCGCATCGTCCTCGATGCGGATGCCGATGTTGTGGAACTGCGCGGGCACCCCGTCGGCCGGGCGCACGTAGATGCCGGGCTCGATGGTGAGCACCATGCCCGGGCGCAGCACGCGGCTCGGGCGATTGGTGATGGTCTCGCCGGACAGCGGGTCCCTGCGCTCGCTCACCTGGCCCACCTCGCCGGGCTCCACGTAGCTGCCGCAGTCGTGCACGTCCATGCCCAGCCAGTGGCCGGTGCGGTGCATGTAGAACTGGAAGTACGCACGCGTGTCGATCACGTCCTGCGCACTGCCCACCTTGTTGCGGTCCAGCAGGCCCAGGTCCAGCATGCCCTGCGCCAGCACGGCCACGGTGGCGTCGTGCGGGTCGTTGAAGCGCGCGCCCGCCTTGGTGGCCGCCACGGCCGCGTCCTGGCTGGCCAGCACCAGGTCGTACAGCGCGCGCTGCGGCCCGGTGAAGCGGCCATTGGCCGGGAAAGTGCGGGTGATGTCGCTGGCGTAGCCGTCGAACTCGCAGCCCGCGTCGATGAGCACCAGCTCGCCGTCGCGCACCGGGGCGGCATCAGCGCGGTAGTGCAGCACGCAGGCGTTGGCCCCGGCCGCCACGATGGAGCTGTACGCCGGGTACTGCGAGCCCTCGTCGCGGAACGCGTGCAGCAGCTCGGCATCCAGGTGGTATTCGCGCACGTCCTGCCCGGCGCGCAGCATGCGGGCCGAGCGCTGCATCGCGCGGATGTGCGCCCGGGCGCTGATGTCGCTGGCGCGGCGCATGATGTCCTGCTCGTGCGCATCCTTGATGAGCCGCATCTCGTCGAGCAGCGTGCACACATCGTTCTGCTCGGCCGGGCACAGCGCGCCGTAGCGCACCCGCGCCCGCACCGCGTTCAGCCACCCTTCCACCCGCGCCGCCAGGCCGGCGTGCGTGGCAAAGGGGTACCACACGCAACTGCGGTTTTCCAGAAGCCGGGGCAGCTTGGCATCGAGCTCGGCAATGGAATGCGCTGCATCCACGCCCAGTGCACCGGGTGCCGCCGCAGGGCCCAGCCGGTAGCCGTCCCAGATCTCACGCTCCAGGTCCTTGGGTTGGCAAAACAGCGTGCTGCGGCCATCCGCCGCCACCACGAGGCAGGCGCCAGGCTCGATGAAACCGGTGAGGTAGTAGAAATAGCTGTCGTGCCGGAACAAAAAGTCCGTGTCCCGGTTGCGCGGCCGCTCGGGCGCCGTGGGGATGATGGCGATGCCCCCGGCGCCCAACTGGGCAGCAAGGCGCGCGCGGCGCTGGGCGTAGATGGAATGCGAGGACGTTGAGCTCATCCGCTATTTTTATCGCGAAACCATGGCCGGACGCGGGGCAGTGACATCGGCCGATCCAACAATTCCAAAAATCCTCCACTTCGCATCGTTGTTGACAAACGAATTCAAATGAATACCATCGCATTCAACACTGCCTGAGGTCCACACATGTCCGCCACGCCGACCACCACCATGGAGCCCCTCTCCGCCCGGATACCGAGCGACCTTTACCTGTGGCTGGCCCAACTGCAGGTCGAGGGCGCCACCACCAACAGCGACAAGCTGCGCGTGCTGCTGGGCCAGCTCAAGCGCCACCACGACGGTGCGCTGGACTATGTCGCCGCCCATGCCTGGGCGCGGGATATCACGGGGCGGCTGCGCGAGTCGCTGGTCCGCACCGAAGGCCAGACGGGGCGGCATTCCGATGTGCTCAACGCCATGCTGGACCACGTCACCACCTGCCTGGCGATCATCGTGAGCAACGCCCCGGCCTCCGAGCAGGAAGCCGCCCGGCTGGAAGACCTGCTGGTGCGCCGGGGGTTCGCGCTCAGTGAGATGCTGCTGCGCCAGGCGACCACGAGCCAGGCCAGCGCCTACGATCCAGCCGTCGTGCAGCGTCATGCGGCTGCGACACTGGAGCTGGCCCACACCATTCACCCCCCTGTTTCAAAAGGAGCTTGAGATGGCAGATTCCCTGAAGACCCGCGTTGGACGCGTGATCACCGGCAGCGTCCACGCACTGGTGGACCACCTGGAGAACCAGGCCCCCGTGGCCGTGATGGAGCAGTCGCTGCGCGAGGCCGATGCCGTCATCGGCGATGTCCGCCACGAGCTGGGCCTGGCCAGCGCCAACCGGCACCTGGCCCAGCAGCAACACGCCAATCTCAATGGCCAGCACGGCAAGCTCGGCGAGCAGATCGAGCAGGCCCTGGCCGCCGGCCGCGAGGATCTGGCGCGCGCTGCGGTGGCTCGGCAGCTCGACATCGAGGCGCAGATCCCCGTGCTGGAGACCACGCTGGCAGAACTTGCGCGGCAGGAGAGCGAGCTCACCGGCTACGTGGCCGCGCTGCTGGCCAAGCAGCGCGAGATGATGGAAGCGCTCGAAGCGTTCCGCAAGAGCCGCGCCAGCGCCGTGCCATCCGCGGCGGCACAGCCCGGCGGTGCCAACCCGGCGCAGCGCATGGACGCCGTGGCTGGCGCGTTCGACCGCGTCTACGCCCGCCAGACCGGCCTGTCGGGCACGGACCGCAGCAACACGCTCGACCAGGCGGCCAAGCTCAAGGAGCTCGATGACCTGGTGCGCGACAACAAGATCGCCGAGCGCATGGCACAGCTGAGGGCCGTCAAGCCGTGATCGTCGGCCTGTTCACCGCCCCGGAGACCTGGCCCTTCGGCGTGGCGTTTGCGCTCATCGTCGGCATTGCGCTGATCGAGGGCCTGGGCATGCTGATCTCGCTGAGCCCGAGCAACTGGATCGACGACCTGCTGCCCGACGTGCATGGAGAAAGCGGCCTGGACCGGGTCCTGGGCTGGCTGCACCTGGGCAAGGTGCCTTCGCTGGTGCTGATGGTGCTGTTCCTTGCGGGCTACGCCGTGTTCGGATACAGCCTGCAGAAGGTCGCGCACGGCCTGCTGGGGTTTTACCTGCCGGTGTGGGTCGCAGGCCTTGCGGCCGTGGCACCGGGCATGGCGACCGTGCGCAGCCTGGGCGCGCTCATCGCCCACATCATCCCGCGCGACGAGACCTCGGCCGTGAGCGAGATGTCGCTCATCGGCCGCCCGGGCGTCGTCTCTGCGGGTGCGGCGCGCCGCGGCCTGGCCGCGCAGGCCCGCGTGCGCGACACGCATGGCCGCACCCACTACCTGATGGTGGAGCCCGATGTGGATGACGAGGTCTTCGACGAAGGCGCGCAGATCCTCATCGTGCGCAAGGTGGGCGCCTTCTACCGCTGCATCGCCAACCCGCATCCAGCGCTGATGTAGCCCCGCTGCTCACCCAAATCCAACAGACATCCAAAGAGGGAGAACCTAGAAAATGACCAACCTGATCGAAATGGGCACCATCGCAGGCATTGCCTTGCTGGCCCTGCTGACCATCGGCATCGTGTTTTCGCGCCTGTACAAGCGCTCCACCAAAGAGACTGCCTTCGTGCGCACGGGCCTGGGCGGCCAGAAGGTCATCATGGACGGCGGTGCCATCCTGCTGCCGGTGTTTCACGAGCGCGTGCTGGTGAACATGAACACCCTGAAGCTCGAAGTGGTGCGCCGCGCCAAGGAAAGCCTGATCACCAAGGACCGCATGCGCGTGGACGTGACCGCCGCCTTCTTCGTGCGTGTCAAGCAGACCGAAGAGGCCGTGAGCATCGCCGCCCAGACGCTGGGCGCCCGCACCATGAGCCCCGAGGAACTCAAGGCACTGGTGGAAGACAAGTTCGTCGACTCGCTGCGCGCAACTGCCGCCACCATGACCATCCAGGAGCTGCAGGACAAGCGCCGCGACTTCGTGCAGGCCGTGCAGAACGCCGTGGCCGAAGACCTGGAGAAGAACGGCCTGGAGCTTGAATCCGTCTCGCTGACCAGCCTGGACCAGACCGAAAAGCAGTTCTTCAACCCCAACAACGCCTTCGACGCCGAGGGCCTGACGCGCCTGACCGAGCAGACCGAGGCACGCCGCAAGCAGCGCAACGACGTGGAGCAGGACACCGAAGTGCAAGTGCGCACCAAGGACCTGGAAGCCACCCGCCAGAAGCTCACCATCGAGAAGGACCAGGAGTTCGCCTCGCTGTCGCAAAAGCGCGAGATCGAGAACTCCCGCGCCGAGCAGGCCGCGCTGATCGCCACGCAGCAAGCCGAGCGCAGCCGCGAGGCCGAGGCCGCCAAAATCGAAGCCGAGCGCCAGGTAAGCCAAAAGCGCATCGAGGCCGAGCGCGAAATCAAGGCTGCCGAGATCGAAAAAAACCTGGTCATCCAGACCCGCGAGATCGAACTGGAGCGCCACACCGAAACCAAGCGCGCCGAACAGCGCAAGCAGGTGGAAATCGCCCGCCAGGACACGCAGATCGCCATCGCGACCAAGTCGCGCGAACAATCGGACGCGGACGCCGCCGCCAACCTGGCGCGCGCCGAGGCCGTGAAAGCCGAAGAAGCCGTGAACACCGCGCGCCAGGTGGCCGTAGCCGAGCGCGACAAGAGCATCCAGCTGATCGAGGCGTCGAAAGACGCCGAGCAGAACGCCATTTCCGTTCGCGTTTCCGCGTCGGCCGAAAAGGAAGCTGCGATGGACCGCGCCGAAGCAATCACCATCGAGGCCCGCGCCCGCCAGGCGGCGGCCCTGGCCGAGGCCGAAGGCAAGCGCGCTCTGAACGAAGCGCTCAACACCTTGTCTGCAGCGCAGGTGGACCTGCAGGTGCGCAGCCTGCTGCTGCAGCAACTGCCGCAGATCATCGAGCAGGCCGTGCGGCCCATGGAAAAGATCGACTCGATCCGCATCGTGCAGGTGGGCGGCATGCCCGGCAGCTACGGCGGCCAGGGCTCAGCGGCAGGCGGCAATGGAGCGCAGGGCACCTTCCCGGAGCAGGTCATGAACTCGGCCCTGCAGTACCAGATCGCCAAGCCCATCGTCGATGCGGTGATGAAGGACGCAGGCTTGTCCAACGAAGGCATCACCGGCATGGCGCAGAGCCTGGCGGGCATGCTGGGCGGACAGCCGACGGCCGAGCGCGCTGCCGCCCGGCCTGCAGAGTAAGCGGCAAGGTCAGAAGCCGCGGACGCTGCCCGCCGCCGACCGACAGGCCGGGCGGCCCGCGGCTCATGGCAGACTCGACGCCTCGCGATGCGCCGCCGCCCCGGGTGATGGTCTCGAAGGCGCCCTGCTCTGCCACTTTCCCTGCAACCATGCTCAACCTGCTCAATGCCCTGCTGCACCTCATCGTGGCCGTCCTGCTGCCGCTGCTCGGCCTGCTGCTGACGAGTGCGCTGCTGATCTATGCGATGTATGTGCGCTGGGTCGACATCCCGAACAAGTGGCTGCTCACCCGCCGGGGCCTGGTGATCGCCTGCGCGGTGGCGGCAGCCTGCAACCTGCTGCTGATAGCACAGCTCTTCCTGTCGCACAGCGCCAAGCAGGCGCGGCAGGATGGCGCGGTGGTGCGTGCGAGCCGGGAGAAGTTCGTGCTGCCGCAGGACTTTCAGTATGGCGAACTGCTGATCCCTGCGGGCAGCCTCATCAACCGCAACGACCCGTTCGACAAGGGCGCACCGGGCCGTCCTTTGGCGCTCTACGGGCTGGAGGCCGTGCGGTTCGCGGAACCGGTGCAGGTGGCCTCCGTCTGGGCCAGCGCGCTGCAGGTGGTGCCGATGCGCGTGGAGCTGGCCCAGGACCAGCAGATCGGGCCGCTGTACCGGTACGACAACGCGAGCCAGGCATGGGTGCCGCACAAGCTCATTCCGGCCATGGCGTGCAAGAAGGGCCAACTGGCCCTGTTCCAGGTGCCGCACATCCCCTACGACGTGCAGGCGGAGGTGGGCAAGCCCGCGCCCGACGGCCCGGATGCGCGCTTCATGCCCAGCCAGTGGCTGTTTCGCGGGTGTGAAAATGGCCCTGCCATTGCGGTGCAGCCTGCCTACTCCGGCCCCGCCACGGCCACGCAGTGACCGCGCCTGCGCCGCCGCGTCAGCGGTTGAGCTCTGCCAGCCGCTCGGGCGTGCCCACGTCCGTCCAGCGGCCGGGGTAGATCTCTGCGCTGACACGGCCCTGGTCCATGGCGCGGCGCAGCAGCGGGGCCAGCGGCGCCTGAATGCCCTGCGGGTTGCCGGCCGGAATGTCGCACCAAGGCAGCGCGAACAGCTCTGCGCGCAGCAGGGCGATGGTGCTGTAGGTGTAACGGGGCGCAGGATCGCCGGGTGCGAGGTTCAGCGCCAGCCCCTCTGGCGACAAGCCGAAGTCGCCCCGCGGGTTGTGCGCCGGGTTGGGCACCAGCCACAGGTGCGCCAGGCGGTCGCTGGCGGCAAAAGCCTGCACTGCGCCGCTGTCGAACACGAAGTCGGGCGCAAACACATCGCCCGCCGCCAGCCAGAACACCGGCCCCAGCTGGGGCAGCGCGCGGGCGATGCCGCCGGCGGTTTCAAGCGCACCACCGAAGTCCACACCCTCGTGGGAGTATGAAATTGATAGCGGCTTGCGCCCGTCCAGCAAGCGGTGGAGGCCAAAAACATCTGCAAACCGCTCGCTGATCTGCGACCCGAGCCAGGCGGTGTTGATGACAGCCCGCTGCACGCCCGCATCCTGCAACGCCTGCAGGTGCCACTCCAGCAGCGGCAGCCCCTGCACCGCGAGCAACGGCTTGGGGGTGGTGTCGGTCAGCGGGCGCATGCGCTCGCCGCGGCCGGCGGCCAGCAGCAGCGCGGGGACCTGGGAAGGGACGGCCGGGTTCAGCGCGCTCATGCCGCCAGCTCCGGCACGGTGCCCCGTTGCAGCGCGTGGCGCTGCACCGAGGAAGGCTCGAACAACGCCAGCAGCGCATCCATCAGCGCCCGCGCCTTGTCCGAATGGTCGGCGCCGAAATTGCACACGTAGACATCGAGCGTGACGGCGCGCTGCTCGGGCCAGGTGTGCACGCACAAGTGCGACTCAGCTAGCAAAATCGTAGCTGTCACCCCGCCCGGGCCGTGCGCTGTGGCCGGGAATTCATGAAATACCTGGCCCACGGGCTGCAGCCCGGCGTGGCGCACGGCGTCGGCGCAGGCCTGGCCCAGCGCGGCGGCGTCCAGCAGCCACACGGGGGCGCAGCGGCAGTCCCGGAGATCGGCAGTGAGGTGCAGTCCTTGCATGGCCCGCACTGTAGTGCATCGCAGCGCAGGCGCTGCTTCGCCAAGGGTTCGGCCCTGCCGGTTCGGGCGCGGGAAAGCAGGGCCGGTAAAATGCCGGGTTTCCCCCTGAAATCCCACCCCTCCCACCCGAACCCGCACACCCCATGGCCCATACCCCGCAGCAATCCCAACAGATGGCAAATGCAATCCGCGCATTGGCCATGGACGCAGTTCAACAAGCCAACTCCGGCCACCCCGGCGCCCCCATGGGCATGGCCGACATGGCAGCGGCACTGTGGGGCCGCCACCTCAAGCACAACCCCGCCAACCCCCAGTGGTTCGACCGCGATCGCTTCGTGCTCTCCAACGGCCACGGTTCCATGCTGCTGTACGCGCTGCTGCACCTGACCGGCTACGACCTGCCGATCGAAGAACTCAAGAACTTCCGCCAACTGCACAGCAAGACCCCCGGCCACCCCGAAGTGGGCTACACCGCCGGCGTCGAGACCACCACCGGCCCGCTGGGCCAGGGCATCACCAACGCCGTGGGCTTTGCGCTGGCTGAAAAGCTGCTGGCCAGCGAGTTCAACCGCGAAGGCCACGCGGTGGTGGACCACAACACCTACGTGTTCCTGGGCGACGGCTGCCTGATGGAAGGCATCAGCCACGAGGCCGTGTCCCTGGCCGGCGCCTGGAAGCTCAACAAGCTGATCGCCCTGTACGACGACAACGGCATCAGCATCGACGGCCAGGTCGCCCCCTGGTTTGCCGACAACACCCCCCTGCGCTTTGTGGCCAGCGGCTGGAACGTGATCGGCCCCATCGACGGCCACGACGCCGACAAGGTGGCCGCCGCGATTGCCGAGGCCAAGAAGCAGACCGAGCGCCCCACCCTCATCGTGTGCAAGACGCACATCGGCAAGGGCAGCCCCAACCGCGCCAACACCGCCAAGGCCCACGGCGAGCCGCTGGGTGCCGAAGAAATCAAGCTCACGCGCGAAGCCCTGGGCTGGAGCAGCGAGCCCTTCGTCGTGCCGCAAGACGTGTACGCCGACTGGGACGGCAAGGCCAACGGCCAGAACGTCGAAGCCGAATGGAACGAGCGCTTTGCCGCGTACACCGCCGCGTTCCCCGAGCTGTCGGCAGAACTGACGCGCCGCATGGAAGGCAACCTGCCCGCCAACTTCGCGCAAGTGGCCGTGGACACCGTGGTCGCTGCCCACACCAAGGGCGAAACCGTGGCCAGCCGCAAGGCCAGCCAGCTGGCGCTGGAAGCCTTCACCGCGGCCCTGCCCGAGCTGCTGGGCGGCAGCGCCGACCTGACCGGCTCCAACCTCACCAACACCAAGAGCACGCCCAACCTGCGCTTTGACATGCAGGGCAACGTGGTGCAGACCGAAGTCGAAGGCGGCCAGAAGATCGGTGGCCGCCACATCAACTACGGCGTGCGCGAATTCGGCATGGCCGCGATCATGAACGGCATCGCGCTGCACGGCGGCTTCATCCCCTACGGCGGCACGTTCCTGACCTTCAGCGACTACAGCCGCAACGCCATCCGCATGGCCGCGCTGATGAAGCAGCGCGTGATCCACGTGTTCACGCACGACTCCATCGGCCTGGGCGAAGACGGCCCCACCCACCAGTCCATCGAGCACGCCGCCAGCCTGCGTCTGATCCCCAACCTGGATGTGTGGCGCCCCGGTGACACGGCCGAAACCGCCGTGGCCTGGAGCGTGGCCCTGTCCAACCGCAACAAGCCCACCGCCCTGCTGCTGTCGCGCCAGAACCTGCCCTACGCCCCCAAGCGCGACCTGGGCGACATCAGCCGCGGCGCGTATGTGCTGTCCGAACCCGCCGACGTGGGCCTGAACAAGAAGGCCGTGGCCGTGATCATCGCCACCGGTTCCGAAGTGCAACTGGCCCTGAAGGCCCAGCGCCTGCTGGCCGACAAGAAAGTGGCTGTGCGCGTGGTCTCCATGCCCAGCACGACCACGTTCGACCGCGAAGATGCCAAGTACAAGAGCAGCGTGCTGCCTGCCGGCATGCCCCGCGTGGCGGTGGAAATGGGCGTGACCGACGGCTGGTGGAAGTACGGCTGCGCTGCTGTGGTCGGTATCGACACTTATGGCGAATCGGCTCCCGCGCCCGTGCTGTTCAAGCACTTCGGCTTTACCGAAGAGAACGTCGCCGACGCGGTGCTGGTTGCCGTCGGCGCCGCACGGCTCAAGCCCGCCAAGAATGCACGCTGACCCGTCCAGCCCGCTGCGCGCCCTGCCGCCGGGGGGCGCGTTGCGGCAGATTCCTGATTTTTCGACTTTGCAACCTTGGAGAGATGACAAGCTATGACGATCAAGATTGGTATCAACGGCTTCGGCCGCATCGGCCGCAACGTGCTGCGCTCCGCCGTCCAGAACTTCAGCGACATCGAAGTCGTGGGCATCAACGACCTGCTGGAGCCTGACTACCTGGCGTACATGCTGCAGTACGACTCGGTGCACGGCCGCTTCCAGGGCACCGTGTCGGTTGAGGGCAATACCCTGATCGTCAACGGCAAGAAGATCCGCCTGACGCAAGAGCGCGACCCTGCCAACCTGAAGTGGAACGAAGTCGGCGCCGATGTGGTGATCGAATCCACCGGCCTGTTCCTGGACAAGGTCACCGCGCAAAAGCACATCGATGCCGGCGCCAAGAAGGTCATCCTGTCGGCCCCGTCCAAGGACGACACGCCCATGTTCGTGTTCGGCGTGAACCACGACACCTACGCCGGCCAGGCCATCGTGTCCAACGCATCGTGCACCACCAACTGCCTCGCTCCCGTGGCCAAGGTGCTCAACGACAAGTGGGGCATCAAGCGCGGCCTGATGACCACGGTGCACGCCGCCACCGCCACGCAAAAGACCGTGGACGGCCCGTCCAACAAGGACTGGCGCGGCGGCCGCGGGATCCTGGAGAACATCATCCCTTCGAGCACCGGCGCTGCCAAGGCCGTGGGCGTGGTGATCCCTGCCCTGAACAAGAAGCTGACCGGCATGTCCTTCCGCGTGCCCACCTCCGACGTGTCGGTGGTGGACCTGACCGTGGAGCTGGACAAGGCCGCCACGTACGAAGAAATCAAGGCCGAGATGAAGGCCCAGTCCGAAGGCGCACTGAAGGGCGTGCTGGGCTACACCGAAGACAAGGTGGTGGCCACAGACTTCCGCGGCGACACCCGCACGTCGATCTTCGACGCGGATGCCGGCATTGCGCTCGATGGCACCTTCGTGAAGATCGTGTCCTGGTACGACAACGAATGGGGCTACTCGAACAAGTGCCTGGAGATGGTGCGCGTCGTCGCCAAGTGATGGCAAACGGACACAGCCGGTTGAGAAAGAAGCGCTAAGTCTGCAACTACCCGTTCAGGCCGGCTACCCGCAAGGGTCGCCGGCCTTTTTTTGGAACCCTGCAGCTGCTCGTGCCCCGTAATGAATGACCCAACACCGAAGCTGCCAGGATGGGTGAAGGGCCTTGTTCTCGCGTGCCTGATCCTGCCGCCGACTGCCCTGCTGGGCCTGTGGATGCTGTTCGAAGTCAGCGACGTCAGGCCAGGATGGCCGCTGTACTACGTCGGCGTGCCTGAAAGCGTCCGCAATGCCACGCCCACCTTTGCAGAATGCCGCCCCGCGCGCTTTCACTGGAAGGGGCGCGATGGCGAAGGCGTGCCGTATGTCGCCATGGACTACGGCAGTTACATGGACCCCGATGTCGCGTTGCTAAAGCACGCTGCCGCCATGGCGCCACTGGCTTGCAGTGGAGACCCGGCCCAGGTTGCGGGCGCCGGGACTCACTTTCGCCACATGCGCTGCGAGCACCCCGATGTGTGGAGCGCCGATATCAGCGTGGAAGCACACGGCCCCTGTCGCGAGGTCAGGATCGGTTTTGTGTTGAACGACTGAGGACCTCGCCGGCCCCTCCCGGCTCCACATGCTCTACCTGTTCCGCCTGCCGCGCTTCTGCCGCCACGCTCGCGGCAGCCGCAGGCCGGTCTCGCGCAATGTGGACCGTGCTCGTCGGAAACGCAAACGCCACCCCCATGGCCTTGAACTCCCGCATCAGCGCCAGGTTGATGGACTGCTGCAGGTCCATGTACAGGTTGAACGCCGGGTCCTGCACGATGTAGACCACTTCGTATTGCAGAGAACTCTCGCCGAACGACTTGAAGTGCACGCGGTCCAGGCGCAGCTCGGGGTGCGCCTCGATGAGCCTGCGCACCACGCCGGGGATGGCCTCGGCCTGCTCGGGCGTGGTGGCGTACGACACGCCGAACTGGAAGACGATGCGCCGCTTCTCCAGCATGCGATAGTTGCTGATGGTCTGCTTGAGCAGGTCGGTGTTGGACATCACGATCTGCTCGCCCTGCAGGCTGCGGATGCGCGTGGTCTTGAGGCCGATGACCTGCACCGTGCCCGACACATTGCCCACCACGATGAAGTCGCCCACCTCGAAGGGCTTGTCCACCGCGATGGCCAGCGATGCGAACAGGTCGCCCAGGATGTTCTGCACCGCCAGCGCCACCGCAATGCCGCCCACACCCAGGCTGGCGATGAAGGCAGTGATGTTGACCCCCAGGTTGGACAGGATGGCCAGCGCCACCACGCTCCACAGCAGCGTGCGCAGGCCCCAGGACAGCAGCGTGGCCGAAGCGCTGACCTGCGTCATGCCGCTGGAGCTGTGCCGCTGCACGTAGCGGCCCACACCCAAGCCAATGGCGCGCATGCCCCACAGGCCCAGCTGCAGCGCCACCGCTACGAACCACAGCTGGCTCAGCCGCGTTTCCCAGCGCAGGGGCAGGTCCAGAAAGTTGGCCCCCACCAGCAGTGCGACCAGCAACACCAGAAGCCGGCTGGTGCCGGCGAGCACATCGGCCGCCGTGTGCGCGGTGGCGCTACCTGAGCGGCTGGCCCAGCTGCGGGCACGCCGCGTGAGCAGGTGCAGCACCACCATGATCGCAAAGTAGGTGGTGACGGCTGCGGCCAGTGCCAGCAGCAGGCTCCACAACGGAATGCCGATGACGGTGGTCTCGCGGACCCAGGTCATGAAGGGGAAATCTTGCATGCTCAACGCTGCTCCTTGCATTGGATCGGCACAGGGCCCGCGCTGCACGCGCTGCAAGCGCTGCACTTGGCCGATGTTCACGAAAAGCGAAGAGCGCCCGCAACTGCCAGCACCACCACCAGACACCGCACACGGCGCCATCGCAGGCTGGCTCAGCCGACCTACCGGCATGGTCCAGCAAGAAAGCCCGGCCGAGACGTCAGGTGCTGGCGTGCAGAACAAGCCCGTTTGACAAACAGTGCCAACGGTCTTTCGAGCCCACTGGCACGGCTTTCAGCATGATCCGCGCACGATTGGGTGCGGCACATCGCTGGCCGCCCGCACCACACCTTCGCTACCAAGTAACTAGCGTGCCATGTTGA
Source organism: Acidovorax sp. Leaf191 (assembly GCF_001424425.1). GTDB lineage: Bacteria > Pseudomonadota > Gammaproteobacteria > Burkholderiales > Burkholderiaceae_C > Acidovorax. The sequence goes on along the minus strand of NZ_LMPT01000001.1, from coordinate 803,681 downwards.
TGCCCGTCAAGCCGTAGGACTCAGCCGCGCACTCCTGCGCCACCCATCAACGCAAAGCCGCAAATGCAAATGTGAATGCAGCAGCGCATGCAATTGCAAGAGTTCGTAAGACTTCGCCCACAGGAATACAGAGGCAGTACCTACGCCCCCTCCACGGCCCGCCGCCAACAATGCATGCACACCAGGGCCACCCCTGGTCTCCGGTGCCAGCACCGCACAACGTGCCCTCGCGGCACAGCCGCTGGCCACCGTCACTACACCACTTCCAGCAGGAGTTCACTACACCATGCACTCGACCGCACTCATCCGAACCACCGCTGCAGCCCTTGCGCTGGGCGCCCTGGCGGCATGCTCTTCCACCCCCGCCCCCACCGAGCAGATGGCCGTGACCCGCACCACGGTCAACCGTGTCGCGGCAGCGCCCACCGTGGCCGCCAATGCACCGGTCGACCTGCAGCGTGCGCAGGAAAAGCTCATCCAGGCCGAGAAGTCCATGACCCAGGGCGACTACAAGAACGCCCGCCGCCTGGCAGCCGAAGCAGAAGTCGATGCCCGCGTGGCCGAGACGCGCGCCGATGCGGCCCGCAACGCCACCAACCTGGCCCAGGTGCAGGACAGCATCCGTGCGCTGCAGGAAGAAATCAACCGCCGGTCTCCCCGCTGAGCGCCGTCGCACGCCTTGCGCCGCGCCTCACCACTGACCGCCTGAACGACATTTGAAGGGACATCCCACCATGCGCCAATTGATCCACCGTACCACCGCCCTGTGCTCCAGCCTGATCGCCGTGGGCCTGCTCGCCGCCTGTGCCAGCACCGCACCCCTGCCCGCCCTGGAGCAAGCCCGCTCTGCCGTCACCGCCGCTGCGGGCGACCCCGCCGTGAACCAGTACGCCGCCGTGGAGCTCAAGCAAGCCACCGACGCCCTGGCCCGCGCCGACCGTGAATGGGCCGACGACCACGACGAATCGGAAACCAACCACCTGGCCTACATCGCCCGCCAGCGTGCCGAGATCGCGACCAACACCGCCCGCGCACGCCAGCTCGACGCCAACATCCAGCAAGCCGGCAGCGAGGCCGACCGCATCCGCCTGCAGGCCCGCACCCAGGAGGCCGACCAGGCCCGCCTGCGCGCCCAGCAGGCCCAGGCCCAGGCCATGAGCGCCGAGCAACGCGCCGCCCAGCAGCAGGCCAATGCCACCGCCGCCATGGCCCAGGCCAATGCCGCCCAGGACCGCGTGCGCGCGCTGGAAGCCCAGCTGCGCGACATGGAAGCGCAGCAGACCGAACGCGGCCTGCTGGTCACGCTCGGCGACGTGCTGTTCGCCTTCAACAAGGCCGAGCTCTCACCCCAGGCCGCACCGCGCCTGGAAAAGCTGGCCAACTTCTTGAAGCAGTTCCCGGACCGCAAGCTGCTGATCGAGGGCTACACGGACAGCGTGGGCTCCGACAGCTACAACCAGGACCTGTCCGACCGTCGCGCCCAGGCCGTGCGCGACGCGCTGGTGGTGCGCGGCGTGGACACCAGCCGCATCACCGCCCGCGGCTACGGCAAGGCCCACCCCGTGGCCGACAACGCATCGCCGGAGGGCCGCGCGATGAATCGTCGCGTGGAGATCGTGATTGCGGATGACAAGGGGAATCTGCGCGGACGTTGAGGCTTCCAGTAACCCAAAGGCAAGGGCCCGGAGCAGTGATGCTCCGGGCCCTTGTCTTTTCAGCACCCGCTACGCCGCGCGGCTTTCGAACGTCTCGGTATCCACCTCACCCGCACTCTGCGCGCTGTACCGCGGGCCCACCACCGTGCGCTCATTGATCAGCACATCAAGCCGTGCGATCACCGCCGCATCCAGCTGCACACCGGCCGCGCCCACATCGTCCAGCAGGTGCTCCACGCTCGTCGTTCCGGGGATGGGGATGATGTGCTCGCCCCGGTGCAGCAACCACGCCAGCGCCAGTTGCGCGGGGGTGCAGCCCACCTCGCGCGCGATGGCCTGGTAGCCGGTCAGCAGTTGCAGGTTGGCAGCATAGGCATCGGGCGCAAAACGCGGCATGGCTCGGCGGATGTCCTTGGCGTCCAGCGTGCTCACGTCCGTGAGTTCGCCACACAAAAAACCCCGCGCCACCGGGCTGAAAGCGACGAAGGCGGTGCCAAGCTCGCGGCAGGCGTCGAGCACGGCGATCTCGGGGTTGCGGGTCCACAGCGAATACTCGGTCTGCACCGCCGCGATGGGGTGCACCGCGTGCGCGCGGCGCAGGGTGGCGGCGGACACTTCGGACAGGCCGATGCTGCGGATCTTGCCCGCGCGCACCAGGTCGGCCAGTGCGCCCACGCTGTCTTCGATGGGCACCTTCTTGTCCCAGCGGTGCAGGTAGTACAGGTCGATCACGTCGGTCTGCAGGCGGCGCAGGCTGTCTTCGCAGGTCTGGCGCAGCGTGGCGGGGCGGCCGTCGATCACGCGCACCAGCTTGCCGTCGCCGGCCACGTCCACGCCCTGCATGCCGCATTTGCTCGCCAGGGTGAAGCGGCTGCGGTGGCTCTTCATCACGCGGCCCACCAGTGTTTCGTTGGCGCCGAAGCCATACAGCGTGGCGGTGTCGAACAGCGTCACGCCCGCATCGAGCGCGGCCAGCAGCACGCGCTCGCCCTGCTCGGCCGACACCGGCGCGCCGTAGGCGTGCGAGAGGTTCATGCAGCCCAGCCCGATGGCCGAGACGGAGAAAGGTCCAAGGTTTCTTTGTTGCATGGCGCAAGCTTACGACAAGCAGGCGCCCTCAAGCCTTGGCAGCCAATGCCGCGGCCCGCCCCGTCCACAGGTCGATCCGTTCGCCCGCTTGCGAAGCGGCCAGCAATTGCGCAAACCGCGAATCGCGGGTTTCGGCACGCTTGGCCGATGTCACCCAGTGCAGCATCGATTTGCGATATCCCGCCGGTGCGGCCTCGAAGAACTGCCAGGCCTTCTTGTGGCGTTGGAACTCGCGCAACTGCGGCGCGGGCAGCTCGGCGGCTGCGGCCTGCTCGTGCGAGTAGATGGCGGACTTGTCCGCCTTGCGGTGGCTGAAGGCCGCCAGGCCCGCGGGCATCATGCGGCCAACCGCCTGCAACTGCTCCATCTTGGCGATATTCACCGCGCTCCAGATGGACGATGGCTTGCGTGGCGTGAAGCGGATGGAATAGCTGTGCTCGTCGATGCGCCGGCGCACGCCGTCGATCCAGCCAAAGCACAGCGCCTCGTCCACCGATTCGGACCATGTCATGCAGGGGCGGCCCGAGCCGACCTTGTGAAAGCCCACCAGCAGCTCGCTGGACTGCGCGGCGTGCTGCTGCAGCCATCGGCGGAAGGCGGCGGGCGTGGCGAAGAAAGTGGGGGCTGGCATGGCGGGCCATTGTTGCCAACATCTGCGCGCCTGTACAGGCGGGCAGCACGCAGGCAGCACCCCTGCGCGCCCGCCAGAGATACATTACGCAAGGCCGTTCGCGGCCCCATCGCCCCGCCGCAGCGAGCCCGCCCTGCCCAGGAGAAGTGCCATGCCCTCCGCGATCTACCCCGCGCTGTTCTTCACCGTGGCCATGCTGGTCAACACGGGCTACTTCCTGCTGGGGGGCCTGCCGCTTTTGATACTGCGGCACGACGAGCCGCTGGACGCCCGGTTCGTGCGCGGATTCTTCAACGTGTACTACCAGGCCGCTTTCTGGGTGGCACTGGGCGCTGCGGTCAGCTATGCGCTGTGGGGCCGGTGGGCGTTTGCCGTGGGTGCCGCCGTGCTGGCTGCCACGGCCACGCTCTTGCGCAGGCGTCTGCTGCCGGTGATGCTGCATCTGGGCAGCCGGATCGAAGCGGGCCATGCAGGGGCGGTGCAGCAGTTCCGCCGCATCCATGCCACGGCGCTGCTGCTCAACCTGGTGCAGCTGGTGGTGGCGGTGTGGGGGCTCATCGTGCTGTCGAGGGACTTGTCGAACTGACTAACGCGCGGGCGCGGCGGGGCTCCGCGGCTGGTGCGTGCGGTCCAGGAGCAGGGGCTTGCGGAACACGCAGTTGCGCTGCTCGACGATGAATCCGCAGTCTTCATAGATGCCCTGGGCGCCGTGGGCGTTGGTGCTGTCCACGCCCAGCCCGGACTCGTGCATGCCCGCGTCGGCCTGCGCCCGCAGGCTGCGCGCGATCAGCGCACGCGCCAGGCCCCGGCGGCGCCAGCGCTCGTCCACGCTGATGAATTCCGTCCAGCCGCGCTGGCGTGCGTTGCCCGCATTCCACGTCGCATCGATGTACGCGCGCACCTGGCCAGCCACTTCGTTCGTGGCCACATCCCAGGCCACCTGCCACAGGTGCGGCTGAAAGACGGGGCTGTCCAGCCAGCGTTCGTAGTCATTGTCGTCCGGCGGCGCGACACCCCAGTGCGACCGGAACGCACGGTGGTGCGCCTCGCGGATGGCGCGGTAGTGGTCGGGCTGCACCGCGCGCACTTCCACGCCGGCAGGCAGCGCGAAGTTGGCGATGTCGTTCAGCGTGGGGCGCACCATGGTGAAGAAGTAGCGCTCGGGCCGGTAGCCGGATTTTTCCAGCAGCGCCGCGCGCGCGCTTTCGCCCTGGGTGACGAAGGCGTGGTGCGCATGCGGGCCGGGGTGGCCCCGGGCCGCGGCCATGGCGCGCTGCCGCGCCTCCAGCCATGCATGCAGTTGCGTGCCGATGCCGCGCCGGCGCCACGGCGGTGCGACCACGGCGAACTGCCCGTACAGCTGCAGCCCGTCGACCTGCTCCCAGTGCCAGGCGCGCACATAGCCGGCGATGTTGTCTCCCGCCTGCGCGATCCACACGTCGTGCTGCGGCACGCACGCGGTGAATGCGGCGTAGTCGCGCGCCACGTCGTCCACGGTGCGGAAGAACCGGGTCTCATCGAGCGCAAAGCTGGCGTTGGCGCAGGCGACCATGGCCGGAAAATCCGACGGCCCGGCGAAGGGGCGAAAGGTCACGGGAGGCGATGAACCCATGGGTGGCTGGTCCTGGTGTTGCGGTGGCGTGCGTGGGCCGCAGAGGCAGCGGCACGGCGGACCGCCCATTGTGGTCAACCCATGCTGTGCGTCATCTTAAGACGTCGCTACACGTTTTATATATAATTCGTATACGTTTTATATAGAGACCAATCCATGGGTATCGTCAAAATTTCCGACCAGATGCACGAGAACCTGCGGGTCGCAGGCACGGCACTGAGCCGCTCCATCAACGCGCAGGCCGAGCACTGGATGCGGGTGGGCATGCTGACCGAGATGCACCCCGAGCTCGACCACCGCGAGATCTGCCAGCTGCTGGTGCGGGCCGAAATGGCGGGCGGCCTGGACATCGCCATGGCGGTGGACGGCCTGCCGGACAAACCCCGCGCCGTGGGCAACGGGAAGCACTGATGGCGCGCAGCGTCCCCATCAAGTCGGCAGACGAACTGGCCCTGTCGCGCCGCGCCGCGCAACTGGCCGCCGAGGTGCTGCACAGGATCGAGCCCCACGTGGTGCCCGGCGTGAGCACCGAAGAACTGGACCGCATCTGCCACGATCACATCGTGAACGTACAGGGCGCGGTGCCGGCCAACGTGGGTTACCTGGGGTACCCCAAGACCATCCTCACCTCGGTCAACCAGGTGGTCTGCCACGGCATTCCGTCGCACGACAAGATCCTGAAGAAGGGCGACATCGTCAACATCGATGTGGCCGTGATCAAGGACGGCTGGTACGGCGACACCAGCCGCATGTACTTCGTCGGTGCGCCCAGCACGCTCGCCCGGCGCCTGGTGGAAACGACGTACGAAGCCCTGTGCGCAGGCATCCGGCAGGTGCGGCCCGGGGCCACGCTGGGCGACGTCGGTCACGCGATCCAGACGGTGGCGCAGCGCGAGCGCTTCAGCGTGGTGCGCGAGTACTGCGGCCACGGCATCGGGCAGATTTATCACGACGTACCGAACGTGTTGCACTACGGCCAGCGCGGCACCGGCCTCACGCTGGAGGCCGGCATGGTCTTCACCATCGAGCCCATGCTCAACGCCGGCGGCCGCGAAACCAAGGAGCTGGCCGACGGCTGGACCGTGGTGACCAAGGACCGCTCGCTGTCCGCCCAGTGGGAGCACATGGTGGCGGTGACGCCCGACGGGTACGAAGTGCTCACGGCCTGGCCGGGCGGCACGGGCAGCTACGCGCCGATCTGAACACCAGCGCCCCTCCACGCCTCTGCGCAGGTATGAAGCCGGGCACCCAAAAGAAAGAGCAGCTATCGAATCGATAGCTGCTCGCGCTCTTCCAATGGGCGACAGGGTCTTTTTCAACCCCTGAAAGCCGGGCTTCAGCCCGCGTTGAGCTGCTGCTCCAATCCGTGCAGCACCTCATAGCACGCCAGCACGCGGCCCACGCTGGAGTTGGGTTCGCGGCCTTCGCGGATGGCGGCGAAGAACTCGCGGTCCTGCAGCTCGATGCCGTTCATCGACACGTCGACATGGCTCACGTCGATCTTCTCGTCCTTGCCGTTGTACAGGTCGTCGTAGCGCGCCAGGTAGGTGGCGGTGTCGCCGATGTAGCGGAAGTACGTGCCCAGCGGGCCGTCGTTGTTGAACGACAGCGACAGCGTGCAGATGGCGCCGTTCGCTGCCTTGAGCTGGATGCTCATGTCCATCGCAATGCCCAGCACCGGGTGGATGGGGCCCTGGATGGCGTTGGCTTTGACGATGGGGCTGCCCGCCTGGTACGCGAACAAATCCACCGTGTGCGCGGCGTGGTGCCACAGCAGGTGGTCCGTCCAGCTGCGGGCCTGGCCCAGCGCATTGGTGTTGGTGCGGCGAAAGAAGTAGGTCTGCACATCCATCTGCTGGATGTTGAACTCGCCTGCCTGGACCTTCTGGTGCACGTACTGGTGGCTGGGGTTGAAACGGCGCGTGTGGCCGCACATGGCCACCAGGCCTTTGTCCTTTTGCGTGGCGACGACTTCCTGCGCGCCCTTGAGGCTATCTGCCAGCGGGATCTCCACCTGCACGTGCTTGCCGGCCTTCAGGCAGGCGATGCTCTGCTCGGCGTGCATCTGCGTGGGGGTGCACAGGATCACGGCGTCCACCTCCCGGATGGCCAGTGCATCGTTCAGGTCGGTGCTGACGTGCTGGATGCCGTACTTGTCGGCCACTTCCTGGGTCTTGGCCAGGTCGCGGCTGATGAGGGAGATGACTTCGACGCCGTCGATGTTTTTAATGCCGTCCAGATGCTTGATGCCGAAGGCGCCAGCGCCTGCGAGTGCGACTTTGATGGTCATGTCGGGTTCCTTGAAGTTATTGGTTCTCGAGGATCAGGTGCCCCACTGCCGTATTGCTGGCGGGCACGTGGAAGAAGCGGTGCGCCACCTTGGGCGCTGGGCCGGTACCGGCCACATCGCTCATGGCGCCGCGGGCGATGAGCCACATCACGAGTTCGATGCCCTCGCTGCCGGCTTCGCGCACGTATTCGATGTGCGGCACCTGGGCCAGCTCGGCGGGCTCGGCGATCAGGCGGTCCAGGAACTTGTTGTCCCAGTCCTTGTTGATCAGGCCGGCGCGCGGGCCCTGCAGCTGGTGGCTCATGCCGCCCGTGCCCCAGATCTGCACGTTGAGGTCTTCATCGAACGACTCGATCGCCTTGCGGATGGCCTTGCCGATCTGAAAGCACCGGTTGCCCGACGGCACGGGGTACTGCACCACGTTGACCGCGAACGGGATGACCTTGCAGGGCCACTGCTCGGGCTGGCCGAACATCAGCGACAGCGGCACGGTGAGGCCGTGGTCCACATCCATGCGGTTGACGATGGTGAGGTCGAAGTCGTCCTGGATGACCGACTGCGCGATGTGCGCGGCCAGCTCGGGGTGGCCGTACACCGTGGGCACGGGGCGCGGGCCCCAGCCCTCGTCGGCGGGCTGGTAGGACGCGGCCGTGCCGATGGCGAACGTGGGGATCATGTCCAGGCTGAATGCGGTGGCGTGGTCGTTGAAGACCAGGAACACGACGTCGGGCTTGTTGGCCTTCTCCCATGCCTTGGAGAAGTCGTAGCCCTTGAACAGCGGCTGCCAGTAGGGCTCGCCCTGCTTGCCCAGGTCGAGCGCCGCGCCGATGGCGGGCACGTGGGAGGTGTAGACGGATGCGGTGATCTTGGCCATGTCAGTGTCCGGCCGGCTTCTTGCCGGCGGCTCCTTGGGGTTGTCGGTGCGCCTGTGCGTCGCCGTCTTCGCCGACGTAGCGGTTGCCCTCGGCCGAGCGGCCGCCGCCGATCATCATGTTGCGGTATTCGTCTTCCGTCATGCCGGTCATGGAGCCGGCCATCTGCTGGAAGGACCGGCCGTCGGTCGCGCCGATCTTGGCCAGGAAGTAGATGTTGCCGCCCAGCGCGATGCAGCGGTTGAGGTCGCGGGCGAGCACGGCCAGCTTCTGGTCTTCGGTCATGGGCCACTCGTCCAGGTAGCCGCGCTCGTTGGCCAGGAACCGCGCGCGGTTCTCGGCCTTCATGAGCGACATGCAGAACTGGTTCAGGTGGTAGCCCAGGCGCGACTGCTCGGCGTCGAAGATGGTCGTGCCGGGCACGTCCTTGTAGGGTTTGTGCAATGCCATGGTGTGCTCCTTCAGCCCTGGGCCAACTCGGGCCAGTACAGGCGCGTGGGATTGTCCACCAGCAGCTTCTTTTGCAGCTCGGCCGTGGGCGCGATGTGCGGGATGAAGTCCACCAGCAGGCCGTCGTCGGGCATGTGGTCCTTGAGGTTGGGGTGCGGCCAGTCGGTGCCCCAGAGCACGCGGTCGGGGAACTCCTCGACCACCTTGCGCGCAAACGGCACCACGTCCTGGTAGGCCGCCTGCTCGCCGTTCAGTGCCTTGGGGCCGGCCACCGACAGGCGCTCGGGGCAACTGACCTTGCTCCACACGTTGGGGTGCTCACGCATGAATTTCAGGAACAGCGCGAACTCGGGGCCATCCACCGGCTTGCTCACATCCGGGCGGCCCATGTGGTCCACCACCACCGTGGTGGGCAGCTGGGTGAAGAAGTCCCACAGCTCGGGCAGGTCCACCGCCTCGAAGTAGATCACCACGTGCCAGCCGAGCTTGTGGATGCGGCCGGCGATCTCCATCAGCTCGTCCTTGGGCGTGAAGTCCACCAGGCGCTTGACGAAGTTGAAGCGCACGCCCCGCACGCCGGCGTCGTGCAGCGCCTGCAGCTCGGCGTCCGAGATGCTGCGCTTGACCGTGGCCACGCCCTTGGCCTTGCCGCCGCTGGCCTGGAGCGCATCGACCATGGCGCGGTTGTCCGCGCCGTGGCAGGTGGCCTGCACCACCACGTTCTTGTCGAAGCCCAGGTGGTCGCGCAGCGCGAACAGCTGCGCCTTGGAGGCATCGCAGGGCGTGTACTTGCGCTCGGGTGCGTAAGGAAATTCGGCGCCGGGGCCGAACACGTGGCAGTGCGCATCCACCGCGCCTGCGGGCAGCTGGAACCGGGGCTGGCTCGGGCCGGTGTACCAGTCCAGCCAGCCAGCGGTCTTCTCGAAAGGGCCGGAAGTGGGTTTACTCATGATGATGAAACTTTCACAAAGGTGGATGCCATCAGTCCAGCGAAACGTTGGCCTTCTTGATCACGTCGCCAAAACGCTGGCTCTCGTCCTTCACGAACTGCGCGAACTGGGGGCGCGTGGTGGGGAACTGCTCGTAGCCGAAGGTCTTGAACTTCTCGGCCACATCCGGGCCGGTCAGGGCCTGCTCTATGTCGCGCTTGATCTTGTCGGTGACGGCCGCAGGCAGGCCGGGCGGCACGGCGATGGCGTTCCAGCCGGTCACGGCAAAGTCCTTGGGGCCACCCGCTTCGCCCACGGTGGGCACGTCGGGGAACTCGGCCGAGCGCTGGGGGCCGGCAAAGGCCAGCAGGCGCAGCTTGCCCGCGCGGTACAGCGGGCCGGCGGTGGCGGCGCTGCCCAACGCGAAGTCGATGTCGCCGGTGGCGACCGAGGTGTACAGCTGCGTGGTCTCCTTGAAGATCACGTGCTCCATCTGCGTGCCGGTGGCGGACTCGAACAGCTCCGAGCCCAGGTGCACCGGGTTGCCCACGGACCACGAGCCGTAGTTGAGCTTGCCCGGGCGGGCCTTGGCGTCGGCCACGATGTCGCCCACGGTCTTGTACTTGCTGCCCGTGCCCACGGTGAAGAAGAAGTGGGTCTTGAACAGCGGCAGCAGCGTGTCGAAGTCCTTGGCCACGTCGTAGGGCAGCTTCTTGAACAGGCTGGGGTAGGCGGCCAGGTGCACGTTGTCCAGCACGATCAGGTCATGCCCGTCCTTGGCGCCGCGCTTGAAGGCGTCGATGGCGATGAAGCCGTTGCCGCCGGGCCGGTTCTCGACCACCACGGGCTGGCCCCAGCTCTTGGACAACTTGTCGGCTACCAGGCGGGCCACGCCATCAGGGCCGCCACCCACCGGGAAGGGCGTGATGATGCGCACCGGCTTGGTGGGGAAGGCCTGGGCGTGTGCGCCGTGGGACGCGAGGCCCAGGGTGGCGGCCAGGCCGAGCGAGACAACGGACGCCAGGCCAACGCTGCGGCGCAGGGGGGAGAAGGTGCGAGAGGTCATGGAATGCAAAAAAACAAATGCTATAAATTCGATAGCTGCTACCGCTTGCCAGGCAAGCGGTAGAGGCCTGAAATATTCAAGGCTGCCTGATCTAGTCGATGTACCTGAGGCCCGCCTTCTCCAGGCCGGGGCGCATGTTGTACATGTCCAGGCCCAGCACGCCCGAGGCCAGCTTGGCGCGTTTCTCGCCCTCGAAGCTCTCGCGCTTTTGCGCGGCGGCCAGCGTCTCGGCCGCACGGGCGGCGGGCACGCAGACCACGCCGTCGTCATCGGCCACGATCACGTCGCCCGGCGTGACGAGCGCACCGGCGCACACCACGGGGATGTTCACCGAGCCCAGCGTGGCCTTGATCGTGCCCTTGCTGCTGATGGCGCGGCTCCACACGGGGAAGTTCATCTCCTGCAGCGTCTTCACGTCGCGCACGCCGGCGTCGATGATGAGCGCACGCGCACCGCGCGACTGGAAGGAGGTGGCGAGCAGGTCGCCGAAGTAGCCGTCGGTGCACTCGGACGTGACCCCCGCCACCACCACGTCGCCGGGCTGGATCTGCTCGGCCGCCACGTGCAGCATCCAGTTGTCGCCCGGCTGCAGCAGCACGGTCACGGCCGTGCCGCTGATCTGCTGGCCGCCGTAGATGGGGCGCATGTAGGGCTTGAGCAGGCCGACGCGGCCCATGGCCTCGTGCACGGTGGCCGAGCCCAAAGCGGCCAGGCCGTCGGCGGCCGCGCGGTCAGCGCGGGTGATGTTGCGGTAGACAACGCCTAGTTCGTACATGGTGGTCTCTCTTCGTTTGTGTGGGTGGTGTTGGATCTTTGAGCGCACGGCGTTCGATCACCCTCCACCGTTCGGGCTGAGCTTGTCGAAGCCTGGTGCCGCGCTTCGACAGACTCGGCGTGAACGGCCGGGGTTGGGGGTCATCTAGGCCGGCAGCAAGGTCACAGCCCCTTGGCCTTCAGGCGCGCATCCAGGCGCGGGAACACGCGGCGCACATTGCCTTCGTAGATCTGGTGCTTGTCGTCCGCGCTCAGGATCTTGCTGGCCTCGATGTAGCGCTTGGTGTCGTCGTAGTAGTTGCCGGTGGTGGGGTCGATGCCGCGCACCGCGCCGATCATCTCGCTGGCGAACAGCACGTTCTTCACCGGGATCACCGTGTTCAGCAAATCGATGCCGGGCTGGTGGTAGACGCAGGTGTCGAAGAACACGTTGTTCATCAGGTGGTCGTCCAGCAGCGGCTTCTTCATCTCCTGCGCCAGGCCCCGGAACCGGCCCCAGTGGTAGGGCACCGCGCCGCCGCCGTGCGGGATCAAGAACCTGAGCGTGGGGAAGTCCTTGAACAAGTCGCCCTGGATCAGCTGCATGAAGGCCGTGGTGTCGGCGTTCAGGTAGTGCGCGCCCGTGGTGTGAAAGCACGCGTTGCAGCTGGTGCTCACGTGGATCATGGCGGGCAGGTCGTACTCCACCATCTTTTCGTAGATGGGGTACCAGTGCTTGTCGGTCAGCGGCGGGCTGGTCCAGTGCCCGCCCGAGGGGTCGGGGTTCAGGTTGATGCCCACGGCGCCGTATTCATGCACGCACTTTTCGAGCTCGGGGATGCAGGTGGCGGGGTCCACGCCGGGGCTTTGCGGCAGCATGGCCACGGGCACGAAGTGGTCGGGGAACAGCGTGGAGACCCGATAGCACAGCTCGTTGCAGATGGCGGCCCAGGTGCTGGACACCTCGAAGTCGCCGATGTGGTGGGCCATGAAGCTCGCGCGCGGGCTGAACAGCGTGATGTCGCTGCCGCGCTCCTTCATCAGCTTGAGCTGGTTGGTCTCGATGGACTCGCGCAGTTCGTCGTCGCTGATGGTCAGGTCTGCCACCTTGGGCATCTGGGCGGGGTCCTTGATGCCGGCGATCTGCGCGTTGCGCCAGTTCTCCAGCGCCTTGGGGGCCGTGGTGTAGTGGCCGTGGCAGTCGATGATGAGGCTCATGGGGTGTTGCTCCTGAAAGATGTTCTTGTCGAAGTGCTTGTGCTGTGGCGCAGGCCGGTCACGCGGGGCTCATGCCCTGCCTATGCTTGGCGTCCGCGGCTTGCGGCGACGCCATGTAGGCCAGCAGTTCGCGGGCGGCATCGGCCTGCTGCGACTGCGCGCCGATGCCGGCGGAGAACGTGGTCGTGATCTGGATGGCGGGCGGCAGCGGCCCGACGATGGCGATGCCTTGCACGTGCAGCAGCTCGCTCAATTGCTGAAAACCCAGCGCCACCTCGCCCTTGGCCACCAGCGAGCCCACGGGCACGCCGGGCGGTGCCTGCACCATGCGGCCCGCGATCTCGCCGGCGATGCCCCAGCGTTCGAACAGCTTTGCCAGCGCCACGCCGCTCGGGCCGGTGGAGTAGCTGATGCTGCGCGCGGCCAGCACGGCCTGGCGCACGGCGTCTTCGGAGCCGATGTCCGGCTGCGGCGCACCGGCGGGCACGGCCACCGCCACGCCCGAATGCACCAGGTCGACCACGCTGCCGGGCACGATGCAGCCCGCGGCCAGCAGCTTGGCGATGGCATCGGCCGCGAGCACCACCACGTCGAAGGCCTCGCCGGCCCTCACGCGCTGGGCGGCGTCCACACCGCCCACGGCCTCGATGCTGGCGCGGTGGCCCGTGGCCTGCTCGAAGCCCGCAGTCAGCTCGGCCAACACCTGGCGGGTGGCCATGGACGAGATTCCGCGAAGGTGTTGGGGCATGGTGGCGTGAAGGTGAAAGGCAGACAAAAGGGCCAGGGCGCCCAGCCCGCACGGAGCCTTGGAGCGCTGTCTAGGCCGGATTCTGGGCGAAGCCGAGCTATACAAAAAGTAGCTACACCGTCTAGCAGGTATATCATTTACCGATAGGAAACACTTTTGCCGAGCCCCCGCTTCGCGCCTCTCCGATGGACCTCAAGCAGCTGGAATACTTTGTGCGCGTGGCGGAGCTCGGCAGCTTCACCCGCGCGGCCGCGGCGCTGGACGTGGCGCAGTCGGCGCTGAGCCGCCAGATCCGCCTGCTGGAGGTGGAGCTGCGCCAGAACCTGCTGGTGCGCAATGGCCGGGGCGCCACGCCCACCGAAGCGGGCAAGCTGCTGGTGGAGCACGGGCGCGGCATCCTGCACCAGATGGCGCGGGCGCGGGAGGACATGGACCGCATGCGCGGCGGGCTGTCGGGCCGCGTGGCCATCGGCCTGCCCAACAGCGTGGCGCGGGTGATGACGGTGCCGCTGACCCGCGCCTTCCGCCAGGAGCTGCCCGAGGCGCGCCTGTCCATCAGCGAGGGGCTGTCGGGCGCGATTCTGGAAGGCCTGGTCAGCGGGCGCCTGGACATCGTGGTGCTCTACAACGCCCAGCCCTCGCGCGACATCGATGTGGCGCACCTCATCGACGAAGACCTGGTGCTGGTGCGCGTGCGCCCGCCCGGCCTGGCCGAAGACCCGCCGCCCGGCCCCATCCCGCTGGCCGAGGTGGCGCGGCTGCCGCTGATCATCCCGTCGCGGCCCAACGCGATCCGCATGCATGTGGAATCGGAGATGGCCAACATCGGCTGCCGCCCTGAGGTGGCGCTGGAGATCGACGGCGTCTCCGCCATCCTGGACCTGGTGGCCGACGGCGCGGGCTGCGCCATCCTCTCGCGCAACGCGCTGCTCAACTCGCCCCGGCCTTCGGCCTACACGGCCCAGGTCATCGGCACGCCGGGCAAGCCGCCGCTGCGCATCGCGCTGTCGCTGGCGACCAGCCTGCAGCGGCCGGCCACGCAGGTGCAGAAAGCGGCGCTGGAGCTGATCCAGCGCACGGTGCCGCTGGTGTTCGAGCACCCGTGAACGTCGCCGGGTATCACGCTGCTTATGGAAGGAGAAAAACGGTTCACCTCCTACCGTTCATGCTGAGCCTGTCGAAGCGCGGCACCAGGCTTCGACAAGCTCAGCCCGAACGGCAAGGGGTGCGGTAAAGGGGTGCGGTACGGGGGCAGTCAGCCCGACCGGTATCGGACCGGCTGATTGAACGCGAACCCTGCCTAATGCCGCGCGATCTTGGCCCGCGTGATCACATCGCCCCAGCGCCGCACATCGGCTGCCAGGTGTTCGGCGGCCTGCGAGGGCGTGCTGCCCTGGGCCTGCAGGTTCAGCTCCAGCAGGCGCTTTTTCACGTCGGGCTGGGCCAGGGCCGACTGCACCTCGCGCGACAGGCGCTCCACCACGGCGGGCGGGGTGCGTGCGGGCACGGCCAGGCCGTTCCAGGACGTGACGTTGAAGCCGGCCAGGGGGCCGCCGCTGTCGCGCACCGTGGGCACGTCGGGCAGCTGCGGCGCGCGCTGGGCGCCCAGCACCGCCAGCGGGCGCAGGGCCCTGGAGCCGATCTGCGGCATCAGCCCGCCGAGGATGTCCACCATGGCGTCGATCTCGCCGCCGCGCAGTGCGGTGATGACCGGCGGCGTGCCGTTGAAGGGCACCACCTGGGCGTCGATGCCGGCGGTCACCTTGAAGAGTTCGGCCGCCAGGTTCTGCGTGGTGCCGATCTGCGGCGTGCCGATGTTGAGCTTGCCCGGGTTCGCGCGGCCATAGGCCAGCAGCTCTGCCAGGGTGCCGAAGCGCCCGCCTTCACGCACGACGATGGCCAGGTCGAACGTGGCCAGCAGCGACACCGGCACGAAGTCCTTCAGCGTGTCGAACGGCAGCGTATTGAACAGCGCGGCGCTCACCGCGGTGCCGCTGCTGATGAGCAGCAGCGTGTGCCCGTCGGGCTCGGCGCGTGCGACCTGCTCGCCGGCCACCACGCCGCCCGCGCTGGGTTTGTTCTCGATCACCACGCTTTGCCCCAGCGGGCCCGCGATCTTCTGGCCCACCGTGCGCGCGGTGATGTCGGCCGCGCCGCCCGCCGCATTGGGCACCACGATGCGGATCGGGCGCGAGGGGAACGCGGGCTGCGCGTGGGCGGCGGCCGCGCCCCACACGGCGGCCAGGGCCAGGAGGGTTCTGCGGTGGATGGTGAGGTTCATGCGCATGCCTTGGCCCCTGTCAGCGCGACACGCCCAGCAGGCGGTCCAGCAGCGCGGGCTGCGCGCTCAGCTCTGCCGCTGTGCCCGCGTGCACCACCGTGCCCCGGTCCAGCACGGCGGCCTGGTCCGAGATGACCAGGATGGCCTGCGGGTGCTGCTCCACGATGATGGCCGACAGGCCTTCTTCGCGCGTGATGCGGCGGATGGCGCGCAGCAGCTCTTCCACGATGATGGGCGCCAGGCCTTCGAGCGGCTCGTCCAGCAGCAAGAGGCGCGGGTTGAGCACCAGCGCGCGGCCCACGGCCAGCATCTGCTGCTCGCCGCCCGACAGCTGCGTGCCCAGGTTGGTCTTGCGTTCTGCCAGCCGCGGGAACATCTCGTACACCCGCTCGGGCGTCCATGGGCGCGCGGTGGAGCCCTTGCGGCCGGGGCGCGCCACGGCCGTGAGGTTCTCGTGCACGGTGAGCGACTTGAAGATGTTGCGCTCCTGCGGCACCCAGCCGATGCCGGCGCCCGCCCGCTCGTGCGAGGGCAGCTTGTGCAGCGCCGCGCCGCCGAGCATCACCGCGCCGCCGTGCTGGCGCGTGGCGCCTGCCAGCGTGTTGATGAGCGTGGTCTTGCCCGTGCCGTTGCGGCCCAGCAGGGCCAGGGTGTCGCCTTCGGCCAGCGACAGGGAGATGCCTTGCAGCACCACGGCTTCGCCGTAGCCCGCGCTCAAGCCCTCGATGCGAAGCAGCTCGGTCTTAGACATGGGCGTCCTCCCCATGGCCGAGATACACCGCCCTCACCTGCGGGTCGTTGGCAATCGTGTCCGGGTCGCCCTCGGTCAGCACCGTGCCGTTGACCAGCACCGTCATGCGGTTGGCAAAGCTGAAAACCAGGTCCATGTCGTGTTCGATCAACAGCACCGAGACATCGGCGGGCAGTGCCGCCACGGTTTGCAAAAGTTCTTCGCGCTCGCCCGCGGGCACGCCCGCCACGGGCTCGTCGAGCAGCAGCACGCGCGGCTCGCAGGCCAGCGCGATGGCGATCTCCAGCAGGCGGCGCTTGCCGTAGGCCAGCACCCGCGTTTCCTCGGCCATCACCGAGGTCAGGTGGAACTGCTCGAGCAGCTGCTCGCAGCGCTCGGTGACGGCGCGGCGCGCGCCCAGCGGCTGCCACCACTTGCCGCCCAGGCCCTGGTGCTGCGACACGGTGAGCGCCAGGGTCTCCAGCGGCGTGAGGCTGTCGAACAGCTGGTTGATCTGGAACGTGCGCACCATGCCGCGCGCCACACGCTGGTGCGGCGCCAGGCGCGAGATGTCCTGGCCTTCGAGCACGATGGCGCCTTCGGTGGGCTCCAGCACGCCGGTCAGCAGGTTGATCAGCGTGGTCTTGCCCGCACCGTTGGGGCCGATGAGCGCGTGGCGTGCGCCCTTTTTCAAGTCCAGCGTGACGTTGTTGGTGGCGGTGATACCGCCGAAGCGCTTGACCAGGCCCTGCGCCGACAGCACGGTGGTGGAGGTTGTCGTGTTCATATCAATGGCCTCCCGCGCTGGAGCTGGCACCGGGCTTGCGCCCGGCCCCGAACCAGGTCCAGGGGCGGAACAGGCGGTCGCGCCCGACCAGCACCAGCACCACCAGGAACAGGCCGATCCAGAACGTCCAGTACTGCGGCGTGACAGACGAGATCACGTCCTGCAGCAGCTTGAAGCCCACGGCGCCCAGGATGCCGCCGTAGAGCCAGCCCACGCCGCCGATCACCAGGATCAGCATCACGTCCGCCGAGCGGTGGAACTCGAACAGGTCGAGCGATGCAAAGCCCGTGGTCTGCGTGAGCAGCGCGCCCGCAGCGCCTGCCAGCGCGGCCGCCAGCGTGTACACCTGCGCCAGCTTGGCCGTGACGGGGATGCCGATGGCCATGGCGCGCAGCCGGTTGTCGCGGATGGCCTTGAGCGTGGCGCCGAACGGCGACTGCACGATGCGCCGCGCTATGAGGAAGAACACCAGCAGCACCGTGAGCGAATACCACGCCGCCGTGCGGCCATACAGGTCGAACTCGAACTGGCCCAGCACCGGGCCTATCACCACGCCCTGCAGGCCGTCGGCGCCGCCCGTCAGCCAGTCGAGCTTGTTGGCCAGCTCCAGCATGATCAGGCCCACGCCCAGCGTGACCATGAGCCGCGTGAGGTCGGTGCCGCGCATGATGGTGAGCGACGCCACCGCCCCCAGCACCGTGGCCGCCGCAATGCCCACCGCCAGGCCCACCAGCGGGTCGGGCATCACATGCTTGGCGAACAGCGCCGCCGCGTAGCCGCCCATGCCGAAGAAGGCCGCGTGGCCCAGCGACACGATGCCGGTGTAGCCCAGGATCAGGTCCAGCGAGATCGCGAACAGCGCCACGATGGCGATCTCGTTGATGATGAGCGCGTGGCTGGGCAGGGCAAGCGGCGCGACGAAGGCCAGGATCCAGAAGATGGGTTCCCACCAGCGAAAGCGCCGGGCCTTCAAGAGGATGGAGGTCTGAGCGTTCATCTCATTTCCCTCCTTTGCGAACGAAGAGGCCTTGCGGGCGCCAGATGAGGATCACGATCATGAGGCTGTACACGATGAAGGCGCCCAGCTTGGGGATGTAGTACTTGCCCGCCACGTCGGCAATGCCCAGCAGCAGCGCGGCCAGCAGCGGTCCGGTGATGGACGAGGTGCCGCCCACCGCCACGACGATCAGGAAATAGATCATGAACTTGAGCGGAAAGCTCGGGTCCAGGCCCAGCACCTCGGCCCCCAGCGCACCGCCCAGCCCCGCCAGGCCCGAGCCGAACGCGAAGGTGGACAGGAACACGATGTTCACGTTGATGCCCATGCCCGCGGCCACGCGCTGGTCGTCCACCGACGCGCGCAGGCGGCTGCCGAAGCGCGTCTTGGTCAGCACGTACTGCAGCCCCACCGTGAGCGCCGCGCACACCGCGATGATGAACAGCCGGTAGTGCCCCATGCCCAGCATGAAGGCGCCGCTGCCGATCTCGGTGCGGCCCTTGAGCCATTCGGGCAGCTGCATGATCTGCTGCGTAGAGCCCACGAAGTAGTCCACGCTGGCCACGGCCATGAAGACCAGCCCGATGGAGAACAGCACCTGGTCCAGGTGCGCCTTGTTGTACAGCGGCCGGTACAGCGTGCGCTCCAGCACCGCCCCCAGCAAGGCCGTGCCCACAAACGCGATGGGCAGGCACACCAGAAACGGCACACCCAGCCGCTGCATCAGCAGCACCGTGATGTACCCCCCCGCCATGGCAAAGGCCCCGTGCGCCAGGTTGATGAAGTTCATCAACCCCATGGTCACGGCCAGGCCCACTGCCAGGATGAACAGCAGCATGCCGTAGGCAACGCCGTCGAAAAGAATGGTCAGCATGAAATCACTTCAATGAAGACGAACAAGGGTCATGGGTCCGCGCGTGGCGCCCTGGCTTCGACAGGCTCAGCCCGAACGGGTGGTGCCTCTCTACAAGGTCAGCCTCAACAGCAGCACCCCGGCTTCGACAAGCTCAGTCCGAACGGGTGGTGCGGTGGCTTCAACTGTCTGAGGCTGAACGTAACGCCCTGGTTTCGAAAAGCTCAACCCGAACGGATGGTGGAAGAAAGCCTCCCCCGAAAACTGGCGCGCCCCGCAACTGATTAGAAGCACCCCGCCCGCAAAAACCGGCGCGCCCCAAGGCCAGCGCCACCGTGGAACTGGCTTCGCCAGGCCAAGGGTGGCGTCCCCCTGTAGGGGGAAGGCGCGCAGCGCCTCAGGGGGTTACTTAGTCTTGCCGGGGTCCTTCACATCCTTGATCACATCGAACTCCACGTTGTACAGCTGCCCGTTCACGCGCTCCACCTTGCGCAGGTACACGTTCTGCACGATGTCGCGCGTTTGCGCGTCGATGAACACCGGGCCGCGCGGGCTTTCGAACACCTGGCCCTTCATCGCGGCCAGCAGCGCATCGCCGCCGCCCGCGCCCTTGGTGGTGCGCAGCGCTTCATAGATCACGCGCATGCCGTCGTAGCCGCCCACGGCCATGAAGTTCGGGCGCAGGCCCTTGTTGGCTTTCTCGAACGCGTCGACGAACTTCTTGTTCAGCGGCGAGGGGTGCGCGGCCGAGTAGTGGTGCGAGGTGACCACGCCCAGGGCGCCGTCGCCCATGTCGTTGAGCTGATCGTCATCGGTCACGTCGCCGGTGGCGATGAGCTTGATGCCGGCCTTGTCCAGGCCGCGCTCCAGGAACTGCTTCATCACCGCCGCGCCCGCGCCCGAGGGAACGAAGACGAACAGCGCGTCGGGCTTGCCGTCGCGCACCTTCTGCAAGAACGGGGCGAAATCGGGGTTGCGCAACGGCACGCGCAGGGCCTCGGTCACCTGGCCGCCGTTGAAGGTCAGGCGCTGGTTGAAATACTTTTCGGCGTCGATGCCGGGGCCGTAGTCACTGACCAGGGTCACGACCTTCTTGATGCCGTTCTTGGGCGCCCAGTCGGCCAGTGCCACCGACACCTGGGGCAGCGTGAAGCTGCTGCGCACCACATAGGGCGATGCCTCGGTGATGCTGGACGTGGCCGCGGCCATCACCACCAGCGGGGTCTTGGACTGCGTGGCCAGCGGCGCAGTCGCCATGGCCGACGGCGTGATGCCCATGCCGGCGAGCACGTTGACCTTCTCGTTCACCACCAGCTCCTGGGCCAGGCGGCGCGTCACGTCGGGCAGGCTGGTGTCGTCCTTGATGATGAGCTGCACCTTCTTGCCCGCCACGGTGTCGCCGTTCTGCGCCATGTAGAGCTTGGCGGCCGCTTCGATCTGGCGGCCGGTGGTGGCCTGCTGGCCCGTCATGGGCAGGATGAGGCCGATCTTGAAGACGTTGCTGTCTTGCGCGGCGGCGGGCAGTGCGGCCAGGCCGCTGGTCAGCACCAGGGCCGCAGCCGCGGAGGCACGAAGAAGGTGGCGTTTGGTGGGCATCGATGTCTCCTGGGGATGTCGTTGTATACAGAACAATGCTGGCCGCAGTGTGAATCGCGCTGGAGACTTCGACAAGCGGGCTTTCCCACTTTTAGATATCTCAGAACGGGATATCACCCCCTGAGTCGCCTGCGGCGCCTTCCCCCTCTCTCGCGCTGCGCGCGGGAGGGGGACGCAGCCAGCGGCCTGGCACAGCCAGTTCCGCGGCTACCTGGCGGAAGCCACGCCCTCTTCCTCCGCCGCCCGGCATCCGCCGACAGCGACCCGCTCGGAAGCCTTTTTTGGATGCAGATCACCCGCGTTCACGAATGAGCCCGACACCCGGCAAGCCCTGCACCTGGGCCGCCTGCACCGCAGCCAGCAGGTTGCGCCGCGTGATGCGGGAATGCTCGCGCAGGATGGCTTCGGCCCGGGCGCCCTCGCGGCGCTCGATGGCGTCGAGGGCCTGGCGGTGCTGGTCTTGCGCCACGATGAGCATGTCGCGCGCTTCATGGGAATGGGTCTGCACCACGACGAAGGCCGAGGGCGATGCGAACGGCAGGCCCTTCACCCGGTCCAGCTCGCGCGCGATCACGTCGCTGCCGACCATGCGGCTGAGCAGCAGGTGAAAGCGCGCGTTCAGCTCCACGTAGCGCGAGAAGCCCTCATCGTCCAGCGTGCGGGGTGCGAGGGCCGTGTCGATGGCGTCCAGGCAGGCGTGGGCTTCGGCCAGCAGCGCGGCCTCCACGCCGCGCTCGGCCGCCAGGCGCGCGGCCAGCCCTTCCATGGTGCCGCGCAGCTCGATGGCGTCGGCCACGTCGGTCTCTGAAAACGTGCGCACCGCGTAGCCGCCGCCGGGCAGGCGGTGCAGCAGCCCCTCCTGCTCCAGCCGCATCAGCGCGGCGCGGATGGGGGTGCGTGAGACGCCCAGCTTTTCCACCAGCGTCAGCTCGGCAATGCGAGCCCCCCCGGGCAGCTCGCCCGCCAGGATCATCTCGCGCAGGCGCAGCTGCGCCTTGACGGCCTGCGAGGTGGCGGCGTCGCCAGCGGGCGCTGAAAGGGTTGCGATCTGCGGATCGTCGGTCAGGTGCATGGCTGGCGGGACGGGTGGACGGAGGGAGGACGGCAGCCTGGCTGGGCCGCAACGAGCCCCGAATGTATACACAAACCCGCATCAAATCCAGGCGCCACAGGTGCAATCCAATTTAAAACAACGACTTACAAGCTATGCCGGCGTGCGATAGCTGGTTTTCAGTAATTTTATGTATACAGCGCCGCACTCCTTTCGCACAATCCGCTGTATCCCAGTGCGCGGCTTTCCGGGCGCGCACTGGCCCCACGAACAAGCCATCGACACCCACGAGACAACCACTATGTATCCCAAGAACGCCTGGTACGTTGCCTGCACCCCCGACGAGATCGCCGACAAACCCCTGGGCCGCATGGTCTGCGGCGAGAAGATCGTGTTCTACCGCCCCGCCCCTGACAAGGTGGCTGCGCTGGAGGACTTCTGCCCGCACCGGGGCGCACCGCTGTCGCTGGGCAAAGTGTGCGACGGCGAGCTGATGTGCGGCTACCACGGCCTGCGCGTGGGGTGCGACGGCAAGGCGGTGTCCATGCCCGGCCAGCGCGTGCAGGGCTTTCCGCGCACGCGCAGCTTTCCGGTGGAAGAGCGCTACGGCTTCATCTGGGTGTGGACGGGCGATGCCGCCTTGGCCGACCCCGCCAAGATCCACCCTCTGCCCTGGGCCGAGAGCGACGAGTGGGCCTACGGCGGCGGGCTGTACCACATCGCCTGCGACTACCGCCTGATGATCGACAACCTGATGGACCTGACGCACGAGACGTATGTGCACTCCACCAGCATCGGCCAGAAAGAGATCGACGAGGTGCCTTGCAAGACCCGGGTGGAGGGCGACGAGGTCATCACCAGCCGCTTCATGGAAGGCATCCAGGCGCCGCCGTTCTGGCAGATGGCGCTGCGCATGAACGGCCTGCCCGACGACCAGCCGGTGGACCGCTGGCAGATCTGCCACTTCTCGCCACCGAGCCATGTGCTCATCGAGGTGGGCGTGGCGCTGGCCGGCCACGGCGGCTACGACGCGCCTGCGGACAAGAAGGCATCGAGCATCGTGGTGGACTTCATCACGCCCGAGACCGACACCTCCATCCACTACTTCTGGGGCATGGCCCGCAACTTCAAGCCGCAGGACCCCGAACTCACCGCCAAGATCCGCGAAGGCCAGGGCGGCATCTTTGCCGAGGACCAGGAGATGCTGGAAAAGCAGCAGCACAACCTGCTGCGCTACCCCGACCGCAAGCTCTTGATGCTCAACATCGATGCGGGCGGCGTGCAGTCGCGCAAGGTGCTGGACCGCGTGATCGCCGCCGAGCGCGCGCCTGCAGCCCCGCAGCCGGCGGTGACCGCATGACCGCGCAGGAGACGTTCCAGGTCCGCGTCGCCAAGAAGACCGCCGAGGCCGAGGGCATCGCCAGCTTCGAGCTCGCGCGGCTCGACGGCCAGCCGCTGCCGCCGTTCAGCGCGGGCTCGCACATCGACGTGCATGTGCCCGGCGGCACGGTGCGCCAGTACTCGCTGTGCAACGCATCGCACGAACAGCACCGCTACCGCATCGCCGTGCTGCGCGACCCCGCCTCCCGCGGCGGCTCAGTGGGCATGCACGACCGCGTGAACGAAGGCGACGTGATCACCATCAGCACGCCGCGCAACCACTTTGCGCTGCACCCCGCGCAGCACACGCTGCTGCTCGCGGGCGGCATCGGCGTGACGCCACTGCTGTGCATGGCCGACCGCCTGGCGCGCACCGGCGCGGGCTTTGCGCTGCACTACTGCACGCGCTCGGCCGAGCGCACCGCGTTTGCCGGCGAGATCACCGCCTCGCCCATGGCACCGCACGTGCACTTTCACTTCGATGCGGGGGCGCCCGAGCAAAAGCTCGACCTGGCGTCCGTGCTGGCAGCGCCGGGAGACGACAAGCGGGTGTATGTGTGCGGCCCGGCGGGCTTCATTGACCATGTGGTGAGCACGGCCCAAGCGATGGGCTGGGCACAGGACCGCATCCACCTGGAATACTTTGCGGCGCCCGCGCAGGACACCTCGGGCGATGAGGGCTTCGAGGTGCGCATCGCGAGCACCGGCAAGACCTATGCGATTGCGCCGGACATTTCGATCGTGGACGCGCTGCGCGGCCAGGGCATCGACATCATGACCTCGTGCGAACAGGGCGTGTGCGGCACCTGCATCACCCGCGTGCTGGAGGGCAAGGTGGACCACCGCGACATGTACCTGACCGATGAGGAAAAGGCGAGCAACGAGCAGTTCATGCCCTGCTGCTCGCGCGCGCGCAGCAAGCTGCTGGTGCTGGATCTGTGAGCGCTGCGGCGGCGATGGCGATGGCCGCAGGCTGAGGTGACTGCGCCGGCGCCATGCCGCACGGCGCGGGGTGGCTGTGTGACGGGCTGCGCCGCGCGCCAGCCCCAGCCAGCGAAGGCGCGCCCGCGCAATGCAGGCGCCGCCTTCGGTTGCTATCGTTCACATAGCAACAAAATGATGAACGGAGAGCGGTAGCGGGGCATGCGGTGCACCATTCAAGGTCAACCCGCGGCGGCGGCATCCGACGCGTCCAGCGTCCGGATGGTGTCACGCCCGTGGCGGTCTTTGGCGCGGCCCAGGTCGGTGTCGAGCGCGCGGGTCAGCTTGTCGACCGAGGAGATGAACGCCCGGCCCATTTCGCTGGCATCGTCGGCCACGGAGATCGGCTGGCGGCCGGTGACGCGCGCCTCGATGCGGCAGCGCTTGTCGTTGGCACCGGACTTGCCGGCGTCGAGGTCACTCAAGAACACATCCAGCCGCGTCACATGGTCCTGAAAGCGCGACAGCCGGCTCTTGGCTTCGGTGGCGATCCACTCGCTGAGGGATTCGCCGCCTTCGATGTGGTCGTCCGTATTGACTTGTACTTGCATGGTGGTGCTCCTTGAAGAATTCAAGCGAAGGACCCTGCCCTGCCGTGTCTTGCGTCCCGGCTGGGCAGCCGTCCCGTGAACCCCCATGGTCGCACCTTCGGGGCGCTGCGCCCGTAAGAACCTGTTAGTCGCCGGGTCTTCCATGTCCCTGCGGTGCAGAGGTCTTTGCAATGTGGCGGGCTGATGACGGGCGACCCGGCTGGCGCAGCGGCTTGCTCGCTCGCTCAGAGCTTGTCGAGCGCCACGGCAGGCGACCACGCAGAACCCTCGGGCAGCAGGCGCGCAGCGGCCACGCGCTGCTGCAGGCGCAGCGCCGCCGCATCCCCAGGAAGCCGTTCGAGTATGGCTGCCAGATGCGTGTCGGCGGCCTGCCAGTCGCGCGCATGGAACGCGTCGAGCGCGCCCTGGCTCGCCTGGCAAGCCGCAGCGTCATCGCAGGGCGTGAACACACGCACCGGCTCGGTCTTGCCTTTCACGATCACATCGTCCAGCGGTCGCAGCGCCATGCCTGGCGGCAGCTGCGCAGCGGTGGCGGCGGACAGCAGGATCCCGGTGCCAAACGCCTTGTTCGCGCCTTCCAGGCGCGCGGCCAGGTTCACCGCGTCGCCGATGGCGGTGTAGGAAAAGCGCTGCTCCGAGCCCACGTTGCCCACCACCACGCGGCCGGTGTGCAGGCCGATGCGCATGTGGATGGGCGGCAGGCCCCGCGCGCGCAGGTCGGCCACCAACGGCGCCATGGCCTGCTGCATGGCCACGGCCGCGTGCACGGCGTGCTCGGCATGCTGCGCGTCGGGCAGCGGCGCGCCCCAGAACGCCATCACCGCATCGCCGATGAACTTGTCCACCGTGCCGCCCGTGGCGTGGACGATGGGCGTCATCGCGTTGAAGTAGCCGGTGAGCACCTCGACCGTCTGCTCGGCCGTGAGCTGCTCGGACAGCGTGGTGAAGTGGGCCAGGTCGGTGAACATGAGCGTGACCTCGCGCGCCTCGCCACCCAGGCGCAGCAGCTCGGGCTGCGCGATCAGCCGCGAGACGACGGCCGGCGGCGTGTACTGGGCGAACATGGCGCGGATCTGCCGCGCCCGCTGGCGCACGGCGGCATAGCCCACCAGTGCCGCCGCGCCGTAGATGGCCAGGGCACCGGCCACCGGCAGCATCGGCGGCCACCACAGGCGCCATTGCGCAAACAGCCACCACGACACACCTGCGATCACAACCACCACGCCGGCGGCCAGCGCTGCAGCGCCTGCGGTGTGCAGCCTGCGGTTGGCCCACAGCAGCAGCGGCAGCAGCGCGGCGATGAGGGCCAGGCTCCAGCCCTCAGGGACACTGCGCAGCCCGGCCCCCGCCAGGAAGTTGTCGACGAGCGTGGCCTGCAGCTCCACGCCCGGGAACAGCCGCTCGCCCCCGGCCGTACCGAACGGCGAGTTGAACAGGTCGGCCTGCGCACGCGACAGCTCGGTGGCCGTGCGTGCGGATCGGCCGACGAGCACGATCTTGTCCTTGAAGAACCCGGGCGGCAGCAGGCCCGGCTCCAGCGCCTGGTAGTACGAGCGCGTGTCGAAGGTGCCGCGCGGGCCCCGGTAGCCGATCCAGTCGAAGTGGCGCAGCACGGGCGTGGCGCCGCGTGCCTCGGCCGCGCGCTGCGCGAGCCGCAGGGCAAACCCGTCGGGCGCCACGGGGGCACGCCGCACCACGAAGTCGTCGTCGGGCTCCACGCCTGCATCGCCTGATTCGGCGCCGGCATCGAGCAGGCGCTGCAGCGGCAGGATGTCCATCCACACCGACGCGTTGCCGCTGTCGACTTTGTCGCGCGTGGAGGCCAGCACCACCGGGCCCGCGTCGCCGATGGCGCGGGCCAGCGCGGCATCCTCGGCCTCGGACGTGGGTTCGGCAAACACCACGTCCAGGCCCACGGCGGCAGCCCCTTCGGCGTGCAGGCGCTGCAGCAGCGCCGCATGCACGCCGCGCGGGAAGGGCCAGGCCTGCTGCAGCTCCTGGAAGGTGGGCTCGTCGATCGCCAGGATCACCACGGGCAGCGTGGTGCGGTGTGGCGCCGTCAAGGTCGTGAGCACGTCGAAGGTCTTGAACTCCAGCGCGTGCCAGGTGCGGCTGAAGGTGGCGGCCCACAGCAGCAGCAGTGCGGCCGCGCACGCGCCCAGCACCCAAGCCGCCTGCCGCCGCGCGCCCTTAGAAGCGGTAGCGCGCATCGATCACATAGCGCACGGACTGGCGGTCGGTGCGGTCGCCGAACAGGTTGAGAACGCCGGCGCCCAGCACCCAGTGCTTGTCCTGCGTTTCCCAATAGCCCACCAGGTCCATACTCCAGCCAGGGGGCCGGCGCGTGAGGTTGGTCTTGTCCTCGAACCGCTCGGACCGGTAGACCACGCGCGCGCTGGCATACACCCGCTGCCCGCTGGCCCAGGTGGCGCCGAGCACGGCCGTGTGGCGCGGTATGTAGGGAATACGCAGGCCGCGGACGATGTCGTGGCCCACGCTGTCCATGTAATCGCTGCTGCTGCGCTGGTACAGGTACTTGGCGTAGCCCGACCACTGCCGGCTGAACATGCGGTTGACGCCCGCGCCCAGCACCCGCAGGGTGCCCTGCTCGAACCCTGGTGTGCCCTCCATCACATCCGTGGTCGAGAGGTTGATGAGCTGCGCATTGCGCATCTCCTCCAGGAACGGCATGCTCGGCACGCGCAGATCTACGCCGATGGTGCCCGGGTTCTGCACGCGCAGATGGTCGGCACGCAGGCTCACGAAGGTGCGCTCATCCACCTCCGTGCTCCACTGCGCCGCCGTGCGCCGTTGGCGCCCGCCAGCCTCCACCAGGCGATCTTCCACCGGAATACCGGCCGTCTCCACGCTGGTGAGCGTGGAGGTGCTCAGCGGGCGGACCCAGTCCTGGTAGGCCAGCCGCACGGTGTGACCGGCAACGGGCGTCAGCACCACGCCGATGCGGGGCGTGACCGTCCTTTCGGTGTCGTTGCGACGCTCCAGCGTCTCGTCGTAGCCGCCGCTGAACACCAGGCTCACCGCATTGGCGCCCACCACGCGGTGCCGGATCTGCTGCAGGCCCAGCGCAGCGTCCACCAGCGCGCCGGATGTGACCTGCTGGCTGCCCGCCAGCGTCAGCGCCGTGTAGCGACGGTCAATGCGATTGGCGCCGCCGAACGCGAGGATGTCGAGTCCCCCGTTATTTCTGTTGAGCACCGGGCCTGAACCTTCCACGCCGCCAAACTGCTTCTCGGCCACATGCTCCAGCGCCACGCTCAGGCGCGTGCCCGGCTGCGGGTCCAGGGTGTGGCGCACTTGAAATTCGTTGAACGCCTTGCGCGCGAAAACGTCCAGGCCGATCAGCGATGCCAGCGGAGGTGCCAAAAACAGCGTCGGGTAGTCGCTGGCTCGCAGGTCTTCCATGCTGCGGCCCAGCTTGAGCCAGGTCTGCTCCACCGGGCTCCAGCGGTAGGAGAGGCCGGCCATGCCCTGGCGAACGCGGTTGCTGCTGGCCGTCTGTGGCGAATCCTCGCCCGTACCGAACAGATCGACCAGGTTGTGCCCTTGGGTCGACACGTTGAACTGGTTGGCATACGCAAACAGGTTCAGCCGCTCCGTGGGCAGCATGCCCAGGCCCAGCGTGAACGCCTCCGCCCCCACGTTTGCCGTACCGGACGCATCGTAGAAGGCTGGCGAGTTCGAGACGCCTACGTCGATCGGAAACCGCGTTGCGTTGGCCCGTTGCGCCTTCACGAACCAGGACACCGGCACGTGGCTGTTGTTCATGCCGTTGAGCGTGACCGACGGCACGCTCATGCGCGAGAACTCGCGGTCGTGCGTCAGGCCCAGCACACCGTGGCTGCCCGGCTGCTGCAGCAGCGGCGAGTAGCGCTGGCTGGCACCGAAGGCCATGGGGTCGGTCAGGAAGCCCTGGAACAGGGCCGAGTTCTTGTTGAACTCGCCCTGGTACCGGTCCGCCAGGAAGAGGTGGCTGCCGCCCCAGTAGGGCGTGAAGCTCTGCCGCGCCAGCTCCTGCGCCCACTCCTCCATGCCGAAGAACGCGAGCGACGCGCCCAGGTTGGCGCTGCCCTTCTGGTCGTTGGCCACCTGGTTGAGCGACTTGAGGTACGGCATGCGCTCGACCGCAGCGCGCGCGGCCTGCACCGCCTCGCCGGGCTGGAACAGGTCGGTGTGGATCTGCGCGAGCAGCATGTAGGGCACCGGGTCCTTGTCGTCCAGGCGGCTGGCTTGGTGCAGCGTGGCCAGCGCGTCCTGGTGGCGGCCCAGCTGGTAGTACGCGACGGCCGTCCACGTCTTGGCGCGGGCGTAGCGCGGCTCCATCACGCCGGCACGCAGGAAGTCGTCGAGCGCCTGCTGCGGCTGGCCTTGCTTGAGATGCAGCAGGCCCTGGCCGGTGAGGGCCACGTAGTCCGCCGGGTTGTCGCCCAGCGCGGCGGCAAACGCCGCGCCGGCTTCGGTGAACTGGTTGACGAAGGTCTCGAGCGTGCCCAGCTCGCCGTAGGCGCCAGGCGCGTCGCGCGTGATCGACAGCGCGCGCTGCAGGTTCTCGCGGGCGGGGCGGGTGTCTTCGCGCTCGGTGTGTGCGCTACCCAGGCCCTGCCAGCCGCGGGCGTCGCCGGGCGCCAGCTGCGTGGCTTCGGTGTAGGCCGCCAGGGTGGCGGGGGCGTCGCCGCGGCGGCGGGCCAGCTCGGCGCGCACCAGGGCGATGTCGGCATGCGCCGTGCCTTGCGTTGCGGCGAGCGTGGCGGTGGCGTCGTCCATGCGGTCGCTCAGCATCTGCACGCGCGCCAGCTGGGCCACCAGGGCCGGGTGCGCGGGCCAGTGCTGCAGGGCCGTGCGCAGCGTCTGCACGGCGGCGGGGCCGTCGCCGTCCATGAGCTGCAGGTCGGACTGCATCAGCCAGGCAGGCAGGGGCGCGGCTGCGGGGGTGTTCAGCGCCACCTGGCGCGCAAGCTGCTCGCGGGCCGCCAGCGCCTCGCCGGACTGCAGCGCGATGGCGGCCTCCATCACGGGCACCCAGAGTGCGGGCGCACTGCCGCGGCCCTGCGCCAGGGCTGCGCGTGCCGCAGCCAGGTCCCGGGCCTGCAGGGCGGCGCGCACGGGGGCGACTGCGTCGGGCAGGGGCTCGGCGGCCACCAGGTGCGGCACGGGGTCGGCGCGCAGGGCGTTCACCCACTGGATGCGGTCGCGCGGCTGGCTCAGTACCAGCTTGACCGGCGCCTTGCCCACGTCGGCGACGGCGGCTTCGTTGGCACCGACCAGCACCCGGCCCTGCGCATTGAAGAACTCCACCGTGCCGGAAAGCACCGTGAGCAGTGTTCGGCCGTCGTCGTCCACCGACAGGTCCCAGTCGGTGCCGCGGATCGCGGCGGTGGCGGCGGGGGTCTCCAGGTTCAGGCGGCTGCCATCGGGCCGGCGGGTCTGCGTCCAGGCGCGGCCCGCGTTGAGCAGCAGCGTGGTCACGGGCTGGGCGGGCGTGGCCACGCCCTTGACCTGCAGCACGGTGTTCTGGTGCAGGCGCAGCTGCGTGTCGTCGGCGAACAGCAAGGCCATCTTGGCAGCCTGGCGCGTGCGCACGAAGTCGCCCGTGGCCAGGGCCTGGGCGGGGCGGGCGGGCTGCCAGTCGGCGGCAGCTGCGTTGCGCTGGTCGCCTGCGCCCTGCAGGCTGATGATTTCTGCGGCGGCGCCTGGGGGCACGGCGGCCTGCGACAGCAGCGGCCAGGCGATGCTGGTCAGGGCCGCCATGGCGGTGAGCGCGGGCCAGCGGTTCTTTTTGTGTGGCATTCGTGGGCTTTCCGGGAGATGCGAAACGGACGCTTCACCGGTCGCCCCTCCCTGGCGCCGGGTGAGCAAAAATTATCGCGAGGCGCGCAGAAAATGCGGCATCCGGGCAGCGGCGCGGCAGAACATTTCATGAAGAAAGCCACATTTTGTTGCACCGCGTTACCAGAGCGGGGGGCGCTCAGGGGTGCACGCCGCTCTCCTACAGACGCCCTGCATGCCGCAGTGCTACAACGGAGCAGACCTTTTCATCGCATCTGCAGCACCGTGTCAGCGTGCTGCCCGGAGCCTCCATCCATGCCCACTGATCGCCGCCTCAAGATTGGTTTGTCTGCCTGTTTCCAGCACGCCGACCCCACCCGCCCGCTGTTCACCAACAAGACCCTGCAGTACGTCGAGCAGTCCATCGCGCACTGGATCATGTCGGCCGGTGCGATGGTGGTGATGGTGCCCTGCCCCACCGGCGAGACGGCGCGCGGCGACGTGACGCTGGCGCACTATGCCGAGTGGCTCGACGGCGTGGTGATGCACGGCGGCGCGGACGTGTGGCCGGGCAACTACGGCGAAGAGCCCCTGCGGGAAGAGTGGATCGGCGACCGCGTGCGCGACCTGTACGACCTGGCGGTCGTCAAGGCGTTTGCCGAAGTGCGCAAGCCCATCTTCGGCGTGTGCCGCGGCCTGCAGCTGATCAACGTGGCCTTTGGCGGCGCGCTCTACCAGGACCTGCAGACCCAGCACCCGGGCGCGCTGCAGCACCGCAATGCATCGACCTACGACCAGCACTTCCACGACATCCACATCGTCGAAGGCACGCGCCTGGCGCAGCTCTACCCCGAAAAGCCCCGGGCCCGAGTCAACAGCATCCACCACCAGGGCATCAAAACCGTGGCCCCCGACTTCGTCGTCGAAGCCCTGAGCGAGCCCGACGGCGTGCCCGAAGCCATCCGCCTGCAGTCGGCACCGGGGCGCGGCTACATCGCCGCCACGCAGTGGCACCCCGAGTTCCACAAGGTCGGCGCGGACACGCTCGATGACACCGCCATCCTGCAGGACTTTCTGGCGGCCTGCGCAGAAGCCAAGGCTAACCCGCCGGCCGTGAGCCACCCCACCGGCATGCGCGACCGCGCCACCCGCCTGCTGCGCCAGGCGCTGCGCCGGGACCGTAGCCGGGCCCAGTCGTGACACTGCCCGGCTGAGAGGCGTCAGCCGCGCATCGACCGCCGCATCAGCGGCACTGGGCCAGCGCTTCCTTCTCGGTCTTGACCTCGACGCCTCGACAGAAGTAATAAGGCACGGCGCACTGCAGGTACTTGCGCCCGATGTCCTTCGACACGGCGGTGCTGGCCACCAGGGCCGGCGTGGACGGGGCCTGAGACACCGTGCAGGCATCTGCCCGGCGGGCGATCTCGCGCAGGCATTCCTCGTTCGACAGGTTGAAGCGCTTGCGCGCATCCGCGCACTGCTGCAGGGCGACCTCGCGCCACAGTTGCAGGATGTCGTCGCGGGGAATCGGGCGTGCTTCCACGGTCTTGAGGCTGTAGGGCGCCTGGGCAATGGCGCCAGCCACCAGGCCGGCCAGCACCAGGGCCACGCCAGAGGAACGCAAGGATCTGCAAGATGTCATGAGCGGGCTCCTTGGGGATGCAGGGACATGCAAAGAGACTGCATTGTGCCCAGCCAGGCAGCGCGCAGGCGCGGCTTTGGGCACAGCGAAGCGTGTCGGCGACGAATTTTCATGCTTTTTGGCCTCCAGCGCTTATCCAGCCAGCGCAAATAGCTACATTTTTAATAGCGAATATCAAGCGCGCAGATGCCCCCACACTCGCCTTGCAGCGGAAAATACTGTAAATTCATCCAGTGCAATTACAGTCCAAACTCGCCATCCTGGCCGACGCCGCCAAGTACGACGCCTCGTGCGCATCCAGCGGCGCAGCGCCGCGCGACTCGGTGGGCGGGCGGGGCATGGGCTCCACCGAAGGCATGGGCATCTGCCACAGCTACGCGCCGGACGGGCGCTGCATCTCGCTGCTGAAAATTCTGCTGACCAACTTCTGCCAGTACGACTGCCTGTACTGCGTGAACCGGGTCACCAGCAACGTGCCGCGCGCACGCTTCACCGTCGATGAAGTGGTGCAGCTCACGCTCGACTTCTACCGGCGCAACTGCATCGAAGGCCTGTTCCTGTCCAGCGGCATCATCCAGAGCCCGGACTACACCATGGAGCAGGTGGTGGAGGTGGCCCGCGTGCTGCGCGAGGACCACGACTTTCGCGGCTACATCCACCTCAAAACCATCCCGGATGCGTCGCCCGAGCTGATGGAGCGTGCCGGCCGCTATGCCGACCGCTTGAGCATCAACGTGGAGCTGCCCACGCCCGAAGGCCTGGCCGCCCTGGCACCCCAGAAGGACGGCGCGGCGATTGAACGGTCCATGGCGCGCATGGCGGTGCGGATCGAGGACGCGCGGCAGGCGCGCAAGGAGCAGGCCGCGGCCAAGGTGGTGTCGATGCCCGCCACCACACGCACCCTCACGCGGCGCGCTGCGGCGCCCCACTTCGCGCCGGGCGGGCAGAGCACGCAGATGATCGTGGGCGCCGACGCCACCGACGACCGCACCATCCTGGCCACCAGCGCAGGGCTGTACGGCGTGCACCGGCTGCGGCGCGTGTACTACTCGGCCTTCAGCCCCATCCCCGATGCGGCGCGCGCGCTGCCGCTCATCGCCCCGCCCACCGTGCGCGAGCACCGGCTCTACCAGGCCGACTGGCTCATGCGCTTTTACGGCTTCACCCACGGCGAGATCGTGCCCGCCAGCCAGGGCGGCATGCTGGCGCTGGACATGGACCCCAAGCTCGCCTGGGCGATTGCGCACCGCGAGCGCTTCCCGGTCAACCTGAACACCGCCCCGCGCGAGCTGATGCTGCGCGTGCCCGGCTTCGGCGTGCAGACGGTGGACCGCCTGCTGGCCGCCCGCCGCGTGCGCCGCCTGCGGCATGCCGACCTGACCCGTCTGCATGTGCCGCTCAAGAAGGTGCTGCCGTTTGTGGAAGCGGCCGACTACCGCCCGGGCCGCGCGCTCGATGCCGCGGACCTGGCCGCCCGCCTGGCGCCGCCGCCCGCGCAGCGCAGCCTGTTTTGAGGGACCGATCGATGCCCCGCTGCGCCAGCAAGACCCTCCCTGCGCCCTCGGGCCCCGCCCGGGCCACGTTCTGCGGCAGCACACTGGCTTCGACGGGCTCAGCCCGAACGGTCCGTGGCGCGCATTCCCGCGTGCCTCGATAAGCCATGGCACAACACACTGTGACGCTCGACCACCCGACCGACTGGGCCGGTTTTCGCCATGCCGCGCGCACGCTGGTGCAGGCCGGCGTGCCGCCGCAGGCTGTCGACTGGTTCACCACGCAGGACGTCGCGGAAGACTTGTTCGCCAGTCCAACTGCTGGCTTTGGCACCGATGCTGATGCTGCCGCATCGACGCCGCTCGACCTGGCCGCACTGCAGCCCCGCACCGACCGCCCAGCGCCGCGCGTGCCCGAGGATTTCGTGCGCCTGTGCGAGCGCCTGGTCTTGCACCGCAACCCCGCGCGCTTCGCGCTCATGTACCGGCTGCTGTGGCGCCTGGCGCACGACCGCGCGCTGCGCCACGACCCGCTGGACGCCGACCGCATGCAGGCCCACCACATGGTGCGCGCCGTGGCACGCGACATGCACAAGATGCACGCCTTCGTGCGCTTTCGCCCGGTGACCGACAGCGACGGCCACACCGTGCAGGTCGCCTGGTTCGAGCCCGACCACTACATCACCGAGGCCAACGCGGGCTTCTTCGTGCGGCGCTTCACGCAGATGCACTGGGCCATCCTCACGCCCGACGCCAGCGTGCGCTGGGACGGCACGGCGCTGCATGTGGGCCCCGGCGGCCAGCGCAGCGACGCCCCGCCGCCCGACGCCGGCGAGGCGCTCTGGCTCACCTACTACCGCCACATCTTTAACCCCGCGCGGCTCAAGACCACGATGATGAAAAAGGAAATGCCCACCCGCTACTGGCGCAACCTGCCCGAGGCCGCGCTGATCACCGAGCTGTCGCACGGTGCGCACGAACGCAGCGGGCACATGGTGGAGGCCGAGGCGAGCACGCCGCGCAAGCGGATCGAGCCGATGCGGCGGCACGCATAAACCCTGGTGGGGCATGCCGGGGCCAATGTCCCGCCCTACCCCACCCTACCCCGCTGCCCGCGCCCGCAGCACCCCGAACTGCGGCGCAGCCTGCGCCGCCGTCCACCGCCACGGCAGCGCATTGGCCCGCCACACGCCCCCCAGCACCTGCAGCCGCAGCACGCGCTGGGCACCGGGCCAGGGCGCGCGGCTTGCGTCGTCCCACAGCAGCTCGGACCGTGCCGCGACGTGCAGCAGGCCACCGCCGTCGTAGTCCACCCACAGCAGCCCCGCCAGCGGGTGCAGGGCCAGGTTGCCCAGCGTGTTGAAGAACAGGTTGCCGGGGTAGTCGGGCACCGACAGCACCACGCCGCCCTCCTCCCTGTGCGCGATGTGCACGAAGCCCGGCTCGCCGCCGCGGTGCGATACGTCCACGCCTTCGTTGCGCGCTGCGCCGGGGCGCGCGGCCGAGGCGCTGGCGATGAACAGCGTGTCGCTGCGGGCGATGAGCGCGAGCGCGGCGGCGTCGAGCTGCGGGCCCAGGGCCTGTGGAGGTGCGGGCGGGGTCACCACCTCCCGCAGGCCGGGCGCGCGCGCCTGGATGTACTTGGGGCAGTTGCCGAAGCTCTGCACCACGTCCACCGCCAGGCCCTGCGCACCGAAGGCGGCCACGCGCCCGTTCATGCGGTTGCGGCGGCGCGTGTGGGGCTCCAGGCCCAGCACGCCCACAGGGGTGCCGGGCGCGAGCTGCGCAAGCGCCGGGTCGGCCGCATCAGGCGGCACCGCGACCTGCATGCTGCGCGCATCGGGCGTGTACACAAAGCCCGGGGGCCCCGCCACCATGGTGGCCCAGGGCTGGCCGTCGGCGTCGAGCGCACCCAGCAGCAGCGTGGGCAGCTTCTCGAACAGCTCGCGGTGCTGGTCGGGCATGTGGTCGCGCAGCACCATGGGGCCGATCTCGCCCATGCGTTCGCGCACGCCCACGCGGTCCTGCAGGGCCTGCTCGCCCGCGTGGAAGGCCGGGGCTTCAAGGGGCCGCAGGCCGGCGCTCATGCGGGTACCGCTGCAGCGGCGTCGGGCAGGCGGTCGGCCAGCGGCACGTAGCCCGGCAGGGCCTCCATGCGCGCCACCCAGGCGGCCACGCGCGGATGGGCGGCCAGCGGCAGTCCGCCGATGGGTGCCTGCGAGATATAGCTCACCATGGCGATGTCGGCCAGGGTGGGCGCGTCGCCGTCCAGCAGCCAGGTGCGGCCTTGCAGCTCGCCCTCCATGAAGGCCAGCAGCCGCTGGCCGATGGCCTGGGAGGCTGCGTTCAAGGGCTTGCCTGTGATGGCGGCAAAGCGCGGCACGGCCACGCCCGGTGCCAGCAGGCCGGCGGCCAGGCTGAACCAGCGCTGCAGGCGCGCCTGGCCCACCGGGTCCTGCGGCATCCAGGCGCTGCCGGGGGCGTAGCGCTGCACCAGGTAGACCAGGATGGCGGTGCTGTCGCTCAGCACCACGGTGCCATCCACGATGACGGGCACCTGGCCCAGGGCGTTCAGGGCCAGGTGCTCTGCGCGCTGGTGCTCGCCCTGCAGCAGGTTCACCTCGGCCAGTTGGTAGGGCAGGCCCAGCAGGCACAGCATCAGTTCGACGCGGTGGCAGTGGCCGGACACGGCCATGCGGTACAGCGTGATGGGTGGGGTGGGGGCCATGGTGTCGTGTCCTTGGTGTCAGAAGTTGTGCAGGACTCGACCTTATCTATTGCGCACCACGGCGTGAATAGCGATAGTGCGACTTTCAAAATTGCACGAATCGAAACAATGGACCATCTGGAGACCCTGCGCTGCTTTGTGGCAGTGGCCGATGCGGGCGGCTTTGCGGTGGCGGGGCGGCGGCTGGGCTGCTCGGCGGCGGCGGTCACGCGCGCCATCGCGGCGTTGGAGGCGCGCCTGTCGGTGCTGCTGTTCCAGCGCAGCACGCGCATGGTGCGGCTGACCGAGGCGGGTGAGCGCTTTCTGGCCGACTGCCGCCCACTGCTGAACGACCTGCACGAGGCCGAGCAGGCGGCGCGCGGCGCACAGGCCGAGGCGCAGGGCCTGCTGTCCATCACCGCGCCGCAGATGTTCGGCATTCAGCATGTGGCGCCCATCGTGCTCGACTTTCTGCAGGCGCATCCACGGGTGCAGGCGCGCACGCTGTTCGTCAACCGCGTGGTGCATCTGCTGGAGGAGGACATGGACGTGGCCGTGCGCATCGCGCACCTGCACGACTCGGGCCTGACCGCGCTGCAGGTGGGCGCGCTGCGGCGCATGGTGGTCGCATCGCCCGGCTACCTGGCGCGGCACGGCGAGCCGCGCCACCCGCACGAGCTGGGCCAGCACCGCGCGATTGCGTTTTCGTTCGACGCGCGGGCCCCCTCGCCCTGGCGGTTTCGCGATGGCACCACGGGCACACCGCAGCAGGCCTGGATCAGCAACAGCAACGAGGTGGACATCGCCGCGGCCGAGGCGGGCCTGGGGCTCACCCGCTGCCTGGCCTACCAGGCCGCCGCCAGCCTGCGCGCAGGGCGCCTGCGCATCGTTCTGGCCGAGCATGAGCCCGACCCGGTGCCCGTGCACATCGTCTACCCCGCGGGGCGGCGCGCACCGGCCAAGGTGCGGGCCTTTGTGGAGTTCGCACGGCACCGCCTGGCCGCCGAGCCGGTGCTGCAGGGCCGCGGCCTGGCACGGCGCAGCAGCAGCACCAGAAGCAGCACCAGAAGCAGCAAGCGGTGAGCACCGGCGGGTGCGCGGTGGACCACGCAGTTCACGGCGATTTCATGGCCTTGCGCTCGCTGCCATTGCGCAAGCAGCTATCTAATCAATAGCAACTGCACCATCGATCACTGGCGCGTGCCGCTGCGCCCACCAGAACATCGGCAATGCCACCAGCGCCGCCACCGACAGCGCGACGAAGGCCAGGCCGAAGTGCTGCCCGGCACCCACCACCGAGTTGGCCAGCGTGGGGCTGAGCGCCGCGCCCACGCCCTGCAGCGTCATCACCAGGCCCAGCGCGGTGTTGAAGCGGCCGCTGCCCTGCGTGAAGCGCTGCACCATGAGCGGCGTGGCCACCCCCAGCGCGCCGGCGGCCAGGCCGTCCAGGATCTGCACCGGCACGTTGCCCCAGTCGGCGGCGATGAGGTAGGCCAGCGCGCCGCGCACCGGCAGCACCAGGATGGCGGCGTACACGAACCACGCCACGTCGAAGCGCTTGCTGCGCGACACCCAGAGCGCCACCGGGATCATCGTGACCTGGGCCACCACGATGGCGATACCGGTCCACAGCAGCGGCGACGAATCGGCCACGGTGGCGGCCAGCCGCTGGTTGAGCAGCGGCAGCATCGCGGCATTGCCCAGGTGAAAGAACAGGCAGGTGATGCCGAACAGCAGCAGCGGCTTGTTGGACAGCAGTGCGCCCCAGCCGGTGCCGCGCTCGACATGCTCGCCCAGCGTCTCGGGCGACTCGCAGCCGCGCGCGGCCTGGTGGTCGATGTCCCCCGCGCGGATCGACAACACCGCCAGCACCGCGCCCACGGTCATCGCTGCCATCACGGCCAGGATCCAGTGCGCGCCGAACCAGTGCGCCACCAGCCCCGCGCCGATGGCCGACACCATGTTGCCCGCGTGGCTCCAGGCCTCGTTGCGGCCCGTCTGGTGCTTGAAGCCCGAAGCCCGCGCCAGCCCCAGCGTGAGCGCGGCCATGGTGGCCGCCAGCAACGCCCCGGCCACGCCGGTCACCACCTGTGATGCGATCAGCCACGTGCCCTGCAGCGTCGAAAACGCGAGCGCGCTGGCCGCCAGGATGGCGAGCGCCGCCACCACCGTGAGCAGGCGCTTGGCGCGCGAGCCGTCCACCCACGCGCCGGCCAGCGGCGTCATCGCCATGCCCGCCAGGCCGCCAGCGGTCATGGTGTAGCCGATGAGCTCCTGCTGCACCTGGCTCTTTTGCAGGTAGGTGGCCAGGAACGGCCCCAGGCCGTCGCGCACATCGGCCATGAAGAACGCCAGCAGCGCCAGCGCCATCAGCGAGCCCGGCACCGCTGCCGGGCCCGCGCCAGCGTTGCCGCCAGCGGGCAGACCGCCGACAGTTGCTGCGCCGGCATCAGCCATGGCCAGGCCCCACGGGCTTGCCGTTCACCGTGCGCGCCTGCACCACCTGGCCGCCGCCGTTGGCCAGAGGGCGCACATCGCCCTCGGCCTTGACCTTGTCGCCGACCTTCAGGCCCAGGTGTTTCAGGCCATCGGGCTTGGTGTGGATGAAGTCGCCGGTGTCCAGCACCACCCCGTTGGGCTCGCCGTGCCTGGCGTAGTTCAGGCGCGCCACGGTGCCTGCCACGTGGCCGGGGTGGTGGTGCGGCGCGGCGGGCTTGCCGTCGACCGAGACCACGCGCTCCAGTTGGTAGACCTCGTGCTCGGCTTCACCCTTGGGCGAGGGCTCGGCGACGGTGCCTTCGATGACCACGGCCTGGCCGGGCTTCAGGCCCGCCAGTGCGGCGTGGGCCGCGCTGTCGTGCGCGTCGCACACGAACTGGGCGGGGGCACCTTCGCTGTCGATCATCACGCCTTCAATGGTGCCCTTGGGGCTGTAGATCAGGTGCTGGAACTGGCCTTCGACGGACCAGACGTCGATGTCATGGGGTTGGGCGGGCATGGAAATCCTTGTGTGAAGTGAACGAAAAAACGCGAAAGAAAATGCAAGAGAAAAAGGACTGACAACGCTG
Source organism: Acidovorax sp. Leaf191 (assembly GCF_001424425.1). Classification (GTDB taxonomy): domain Bacteria; phylum Pseudomonadota; class Gammaproteobacteria; order Burkholderiales; family Burkholderiaceae_C; genus Acidovorax. The sequence goes on along the minus strand of NZ_LMPT01000001.1, from coordinate 764,467 downwards.
CGGGGACCCGTCAGGCGGCGGCTGCGACACCGCCGGCCTGACGACAGGTCACGATGCGGGCAGCGGGGCTGGCACAGGTGGTACTGGCGGCGCCATGGGCGCTCCCGGCCCGGCTGCCGGCGGGACACCGGCAGGACCCGCAGGCCCGGGGCCTGGCTCGCGGGGGCCTTTGGGGCCGGCAGGACCGCGTGCTCCGGGGCCGCCCTTGGGACCGGCCTGGGGCGGCTGGGCTCCTCGCGGACCGGGCAGCGGGGGCTCCACGCCAGGGCCTGCGAACAGCTCGCGGGCGGTGTCGGCAGCAGGGCCCATCGCCGTGGCCTCCAGCGCACTGCCATGCGGCCCGCGAGAGCCCCATCCGCGTGCGAACAGCGTGCTGCCCGGCTGCAATGACGCCGCCATGGCCGTGCCCACATGCGGCGGGAACCGCACGATGGTGCCGCTGTCCATCAGCACGCCGTTCGCCTCGCCGCCGGGGGCGTACAGCACCTGGGCCACGCGGCCGCTGGCGCTCATCGCGGCCAGCGCAGCGGGGTCGGGCCGCGGCGCAGGGGCGCTGCCCGGGGCCGGTGGCGTGTCTTCGACCGTGCGGCCACCGACGGTCAGCCGCACGGCGCGCAGCACCGGCGCATTGGGCGCGCGCCAGCCGCTGACCTGCACCGTGTCGCCGGGCCGTGCGGCCTGCAGCAAGGCTGGCGAGAGGTGGGGTGGCAACTGCACCTGCGTGCCGTCGGTCAGCAGCAGGCCGTCCACGTCGCCGCCGGGGTTGACCAGCCAGCGCTTGAGCTGGCCGGAGATGACGGGCGCCGTGCCTTGCTGCGCCGCATCGGGCGGCGGCGGCAGCGGCCGCGCGGGGCGTGCGCCGGGCGGTGGCAGGGCACCGGGTGCGCCTGCGAGACCGGGGACCGCTGCGCCGGCTGGTGGCGGCGCGAGAGGCGGTGGTGGGGGCTGCTGGGCCCAGGCAGCACCTGCCAGGCACAGGCCTGCGCACAGGGCAAGGGGACGAAGGGAATGTCGCATGGATCAACTCCAGTGGGTGGGAATGCCCTGGCTGTACTCACATTGCGTGCCAGGCACGATTCCCTTTCAAATCAACCACTTGCATCGTTGCACCGCCGGCTGGCTGCATGCGCGGGGGACACCCTGGCGTCCGCTTTGCGGACAGGTGGCACAGGCCATCCCCCCCATCGCCGCCCCCGCATCACCCCATCCGCAGCCACAGCGCCGACAGCGCACACACGATGAGGAAGGGAATGCTGATCTTGTGGAACTCGCGCAGGCCGTGCGGCAGGCGCGCCAACCGCAGCGCGATCAGGTTGGCCAGCGACCCCAGCACGCAGCCGAAGCCGCCCACGCTCACCCCGGCGGCGAGCGCGGGCAGGTCGCGCACCGGGCCGTCGAGCAGGATGGCCGCAGGCACGTTGCTGATGAACTGCGAGGCGACGATGGCCGCCAGGTACGCGCGCCAGCCCTCGGCAATGGGCGCGTGCTGCAGCAGGCTGGCCACCGCGGGCAGGTCGGCCAGCTGGCGCAGGTCCACGAACATGAGCGCGATGATGGCCAAGAGCGCCCAGTCCACCCCCTTGAGCACGCGCGGGTAGAACACCACGAACGCGCCGAACACCAGTGCCAGGCCGGCCACCAGCCAGTGCCGCTCCAGCGCCACCACGAAGGCGACGAAGAGCACGCCGGCCAGCGTCAACAGCCGGGGCTGCACGGCAGGCACCTCGGTCGCAGGGCGCAGCGTGATCGCGGTGCGCGGCACCAGCACCCACACCGCCACGAAGAGCCAGAACAGCATGATCGCCACCGTGGGCGCCATCATCCCCATGAAGCCGACAAAGCTCTCGCCCGAGCGGTGCCAGAGGTACAGGTTCTGCGGATTGCCGATGGGCGTGAGCGCAGAGCCCGCATTCACCGCCAGTGCCTGCAGCACCACCAGCCGCGCGAGCGGCAGGTCGGCCTGGGTGGCGAGCACGCGGGTCAGCGGCACCAGCAGGAACAGGCTCACGTCGTTGGTGACCAGCGCCGACAGCACCGCGGCACCGGCCGTGAGCAGCATCGCCAGGCTGCGCAGATCCGTCATGCGGCCCAGCAGGCGCTGGGCGGTGGCCTGCAGCATGCCGCTTTTCTCCACGCCCTGGGTGATGGCCAAAAGACCCGCCAGCGCGCCCACGGTCTGCCAGTCCACCAGCCGCAGGTAGTCCATGGGTGCGCGGGGCCGCAGCACGGCGAAGAGGACGGCCACGGCCACCAGCACCCACAACAGGCCGTTGCCGCCGCCGGGCGCCTCATCGGCTGCAGAGGACGCGCTGTGGGAAGGCGCAGTGGATGTGGCAGGTGCGGTTGCGCGGGCGGGAGAGGAGTCGGTCATGGACGGGCGAAGGTAAGAAAACGAGGCGCGCGGAGCGATGAGAACGCGACAGCGACATCGAAACCGGCAACGACGGCGGCGGACACAGAGGCAGGCATGGGCCGGTCACAGTGCCAGCCCAATGGCCAGTGCGTGCAGCGCGCAGGAAGCGATGTGGCACTCAAGACCCGTGCCCGCTGTTCAACACCGCACGAACGCTGCCCCGTACAGGGCGACCGGGCTGCCAGGCACGTTGGCGTGGATGCAATGCGGACAGGCGGTGTCCGCGGATGAGACACCTGGGCGCGTGACGGCGACAGCTTGTAGCCGCACTGGCGGCGCGCGCAGGCCGTGGGCTGCGCGGACGGAGTGCTTATCGCCATCGCTACTCCAGCCCGTACTGCGACAGCTTGCGGTACAGCAGCTGCCGGTGGATGCCCAGGCGCCGCGCGGCCTCGGCGCGGTTGCCCTGGGCGCGCTGCAGCGCCTGCTCGATCAGCAGCCGCTCCAGCCGCTCCACCGCCACGGGCAGCTCGGTGTCGAACCAGTCGGCGGGCAATGCGCTTGCGGCGCCTTCCGCGCCCACAGCATGGGCATCGGTGGGCGCGGAGCCGTGTGCCAGGTCGCCCTGCACGTCCGCCGCGCTGATCACCGGGTGGCGCACCAGCGCCTGGCAGCGCTCCATGCGGTTGCGCAGCTCGCGCACATTGCCGGGCCAGCGGTACTGCAGCAGCGCCTGCGCCGCGTCGGCAGACAGCGCCTTGGGCACGCCGTGGCCCGCTGCCAGCCGCAGGAAATGCTCGGCCAGCGGCACGATGTCGGCCAGGCGCTCGCGCAGCGGCGGCACGCGGATCGACAGCACGTCGAGCCGGTAGTACAGGTCTTCGCGAAAGCGCCCCGCGCGCACCGCCGCGGCCAGGTCGTGGTGGGTGGCAGCCACCACGCGCACGTCGACCTTCACCGTGCGGTGGCTGCCCAGCGGCGTCACCTCGCCCGCCTGCAGCACGCGCAGGATCTTGGCCTGCACCGGCAGCGCCATGTCGCCGATCTCGTCGAGCAGCAGCACGCCGCCGTCGGCCGCACGGAAGCACCCGGGCCGGTCGCCGGTGGCGCCGGTGAAGGCGCCGCGCACGTGGCCGAACAGCTCGCTCTCCAGCAGCTCGGGCGGAATGGCCGCGCAGTTGATCGCGACGAAGGGCGCGTGGGCGCGGTCCGAATGCCGGTGCAGCGCCCGCGCCACCATGTCCTTGCCGGTGCCGGTCTCGCCCAGCACCAGCACCGGCACGTGGCTGGCCGCCGCCAGGCCGATGCGCTTGTGCACCTCGCGCATCGCCTGGCTGGGGCCGACGAGGGTGTTCTCGTCATCGTTGCCATCGCCGCCGCCGTCCGCGCCGTGGGCGAGCTGCCGCGCCGTGTCGGGCGACGCCGTCTCCTGCCGCAGCGCGCGGGCCAGCACCTCGATCACCGCGTCGCGGCCGATGGGCTTGGCCAGGTGGTCGAAGGCGCCCAGGCGCATCGCGTCGATGGTGTTGGCGCCGCTGGCATACGCCGTCAGCACGATGACCGGCGGCAGGCGGGGCAGCCGGGCCTGCAATGCGGCCAGGGTCTGCAGGCCGTCCATGCCCGGCATGCGGTGGTCCAGAAAGACGGCGTCGTAGCGCTGGCGCGGCATGCCTTCGAGCGCTGCATCGCCGCTGGCGGCCTGGTCCGCCGTGTGGCCCAGGCCCTCCAGCGTCTCGGCCAGGGTTTCGCGGAAGGCGTCGTCGTCGTCGACGATCAAGAGGCGTGCCATGGAAGCTCCAGTGCAAAGCGGGTGCCGCGGGGCGGCGCGGCGGCAGGCGGCGTGGCGCCTGCGGGGTCGTGGTGGGGCGCTGCGGGTGCGTCGATTGCTTCGGGTGCTTCGGTGGAGGCCGTGGCGGTGGCGCCGCCCAGCGGCACATGGTGCAGGTCGCCGCCATGGGCCAGCGCCACCTCGCGCGCCAGCGCCAGGCCCAGGCCGGTGCCGTCGGCGCGGCCGGTGGCAAAGGGCTCGAACAGCCGCGCCTGCAGCGCCTCGGGCACGCCGGGGCCGTCGTCGTCCACCTGCAGCACCAGGCGGTCGGCAGGCTGCACCACGGCACCCAGCGTGACCGTGCCCCCCTGCTGCGCGTGGCGCACCGCGTTGTCGAGCAGGTTGTCGATGGCGCGGCCCACGTGCTGCGGGTCGAACTCGGCCTGTGCGGGGGCGCCGGGCCGCAGCACCAGCGCCACGCCGCGCCCGGCGGCGCGGGGGGCGGCGGCATCGAGCCGCTCCTGCAGCCAGGCGGGCAGGTCGATGCGCCGGGGGGCCAGGTTCAAGGGCTGCACCAGCGCGAGCAGGCTTTGCACCAGGCCTTCCAGCCGTTCGATCTGGCCGAGGATGGCGCGCAGCGCCGCCGGGTGGCGCTCGGGCGCGGCGGCCAGTGCGTTCTCGGCCTTCAGGCGCATCGCGGCGATGGGGTTGCGGATCTCGTGGGCCAAGCCGCCGGTCATGCGGCCGAGCGCGGCCAGGCGCTGGTCGCGGCTGCGCTGCTGGGCGGCGGCGCGCAGCTGGGCCCGCGTTTCCTCGAAGCGCAGGCGGTAGCGGTTGAAGCCGTCGACGATGCGGTCGATCTCGCGCACGCCCGTGGGCTCCAGCACCGGCACCGCGTCACCCTCGGCGGCGGCCAGGCGCGCCTCCAGCCGCTGCACCGCCCGCAGGCCGCGCAGCAGGATCAGGCCCAGCCAACCACCCGAGGCCAGCACGCCCACCAGCAGCACCGCCAGGCCGATGCGCAGGCTGTTCTCGGCCGCCAGCGCGCCCGCATGGGTGCGCGTCATGGTCCAGGCGGCCAGGTCGTTGCCCGGCGCGGCCAGCGGGCAGGCGGTGACGATGAGCGCCTCGCGGCTGCCGCGCACCACGTCGGTCTGGGGCTGGCGGGTGCGGGCGGCCAGCTCGGCCATCTCCAGGATCAGCGGCTGCTCGGCCGCGGGCACGTCGCGCTTGACGCCGCTGCCTTCGTAGGTGGGGTAGGCATACGCCAGGAACCCGCCCTGGGCCTGCCACACGCCGCCCTCGACATGCGGCACCTCGATCAGCACCAGCTGCAGCAGCACCTGCAGCAGGTCGATCTGCGGCTGCGCGGGCGCGGGCTGCGGCACCGACCGCGCGTAGCGTGCGGCGATGGCGCTGCACGAGCGCTCGGCCGCCGTGCGGCCGGCCGCCAGCTGGGCACCGGCACTGCCCCGGTAGACCGACACCATCACCACCGCCAGCGTGGCGCAGATGGCGAACAGCAGGACCCAGAAGAAAACCAGCTGGCTTCGGAGCGATCTCATGGCGGGGGCAGCAGGCAGGGTCGGTGGAAGGTGGCGGGGTGCGGGGTGCGAGGTCGACGTTCACGCCAGCCGCAAGGGCGGCCGGGGTCGCCACCCGCCATTCGGTGCTCAGGCACCAGGGTGCGGGTGACAGCCCGCGGTCATCGTATCCAAGTTGACACCCGCGGCGTGTGAGGCAAACGGGCGTCCACAGCGGGCTGTGCGCCTACAGCGCAGGGGTCATCCGCCACCCCGGCGGGCCGAGCCACCGCCACCCCGCTCTCAGCGCACCGACACGAAAATCGGGTTCGAGTAGAACCACAGGTTGCCGTAGTTGCGGTCGTTGATCTGGTCGTGCCGGGTGGCCGCGTCGGCGGTCTTGACGGGCTGGTCGGACAGCGGCTCGCCCTGGAGCGTGAGGCCCGCGACGTTCTCGCCCAGGTTGGTGCCGCGCAGGCGGAAGTACTGGCTCTTGGCCGCGGGCAGCGTGATCTCCATGGCGTAGTAGCCGTCGCTCTCCTGCGTCCAGTCCGCCGCGGTGAAGCGCTTGACGACGCGGGTGCTCGCGTTCGTGGCCTGCTGGTAGGCGGCCGTGCCGGGCTGCGCCCGGGGGCCCACGTCGCCTGCGATCAGGTCGATGTGGTCCACCTTGGGCGTCATGTTGCCCAGGTTGCCGCTGCTGACCGGGCGCTGGTAGTTGTTGACCGGCGGGCTCTTGAAGCGGATGCGCACGGTGACGGTCTCGCCCTTGGTGGCCTTGAGGTCCTGGCCCATGGTGGCGGTGCCTTCGGCGCCCGTGGCGTTGAAGTCCAGGCCGTTGATCAGGTCGCCGAACACGCCGAAGCTGCGGCCCGCGCGCAGGCTGTCCACCACGCCGGAGATGCCGGCCTGCGACTGCGACTTGGTCTGCCAGACGTAGTTCTTGGCGTATTCGCCCGGGTAGTAGCCGCTGCTGTTGTTGTTGGCGTCGATCTCGAAGTGCGAGTCCGAGTTGGCGATGTTCCAGATGCGCCGGCCTTCGCCCAGCAGCGCGTCCCACGTGCCGCCCAGCTGCGCCACCACGTTGTCGACACCGCCGTAGGTGCGGTTGGGCTTGTTGGCGTCGATGTAGGCCGAGGTGTAGCCGCCGCGGTCGGGTTCGAGCTGGTTGCCGACCATGCCTTCGATCGCGAAGACGATCCGGGGCGCCAGGTCGTGCATCTCGCGGAGTTTGGCGATCGTGTATTTGCCGGGGTTGCGCGAGGGGTGGTTGATGGTGGCGTAGCTGGTGTTCGGGTGCTTGTCTTTGAGCCAGGCGATGGCCTTCATCGCGTCTTCGCCGGTCTTGTTGTAGCGCTCGGGCGACTGCGCCTTCCACCGCGCGACGTCGGACGCATCGAACAGCGACTCGTCGCCCGTGGTGAAGCGGTACTGGAACTCCTTGGCCGCGCTGGCCGAGGTCTTGAAGGTGGGACTGCCTTCGAAGATGCCGACGTTGACGTGGTCGCGCGTGGGCATGTCCCACTCGAAGGCCGAGAAGATGGTCTTGTCGGCGTAGGTGCCCGCGGCCTGCAGTGCGGCCACGCGGGGCATCTCGTAGGCCTCCATGCCGTAGGCAAAGGCCTTGGGCGCCGGCAGGGGGTTGGCAGCGTGGTCGTACTTGGACGAGCGCAGGTGGTTGCTCAGCGACATCCAGTCGAGGTGGTAGGTGCCGAACGCCTTGCCCAGCACAAAGTCGAGCGTCTGGGTGGTGCGCGAGTCGTCGGACTGCACGGTGTGGACGTGCAGGTCGCCGGTGGTCCAGCGGCCGGGCTCTGCGGCCGTGGTGCCGGTGCCATCGCCGGAGCTGCCGCAGGCGCTGAGCAGGAAGACGGGGAGCAGCAGCGCAGCGGGCAGCAGGCGCGCGCGGCGGCCGCGGGGAAGGCCGGAAAGGCAGGGAGCGGAGGGAGTGTTCATGGCGTACCGATGGTGGGAGGGCTGTCGGACCACCGTGGTGGGGCCCGCACAGCGCGTGGTTATAGGTAGCGCAGATGAACGTTCTGTGACGCGTTGTGTGGGCCGCGCAGTGCGCAAAAAGCGCCTGTTTTGAAAGCTTCGCGCCTATGAAAACGCGGCTTTTCGACATGCCCGTGCCGGCCCCGGCACCGAACCGGCGGCGCTGAAACGAGGGGCATGTTCGACACAAAAATGGGTGAGCGCCCCGCGCTTAGACAGAAGCTGCGGCGGGTGCGCCAGCGCCTGCAGAGGGGCCAAGTCCCGGGCACGCCGCCATGCGGGCGACCGAATGCGTAGAGGTGGGGCCGATGGACGCGACAGCCGACGGGCCGCGTCAATGCCAACGCCACGTCAACACCAGGTCAACGCAGCGTGGGCGCCTGCCTCAGCCGTACAGCACGTCCGAGCGCAGCACGTACTTGGTGCCCTCGGTGACGGCGGTGCCTTCGTGCCAGGTGTCGTGGACAAAGAGCAGCGCGCTGCCCGTGCGCGGTGCCACGGCGAACTCGCGGAAGTCGGTGGTGCCGCCGGAAAAGTCGTCGTTCAGATACACCAGCAGCGTGAGCTGGCTGGTCAGCCCCGACTCCATCCACGGGCCGTCCTTGTGCATCTTGAAGCGCTGGCCGGGGGCGTATTTGTAGAACCGCAGGTCCTTGGGCAGCCCCTGCGCCACCTGCGTGCCCACGGCGGGCAGGGCCACCTGGCCGAGCCGCTGCCACAGCAGCGCCACCCAGCCGGGCGCCTCGACCATCACGCGCTCGTTGTTGCGCACCAGGGGCATGGACTTGGGGCCGCCGGTGGTGCGCACGCCCGCTGCGCTGAAGCCGCCCGCCTCCGCCAGCTCGACCAGCTGGGCGCATTCATCGGCCGACAGGAAGTCCTGCAGCGAAAAGGCCCGCTCGGAGTGACGGATCAGGCGCATGGGTCGTGCGGCGCGGTGCGTGGGTGTGGGTGCGGTGCCAGGTGACCGCTTTCAATGCTGGTGGCCGTGGTCGCCGTGCACGTGGCGGTGCGCAATCTCTTCGGCGCTGGCGGAGCGCACTGCCGTGACCTTGCAGCTGAAGGTGAGCGCCTGCCCGGCCAGCGGGTGGTTGCCGTCCAGGTGGACTTCGGGGCCCTTGATCTTGACCACGTTGAACACCGCGGGCTGGCCGTCGGTGCCCACGCCCTGCAGCTGGCCGCCGACCTTCACGCCGGGCGGGAACTCGCTCTTGGGGATGGTGCGCACCAGGCCTTCGTCGCGCACGCCGAAGGCGTCTTCCACCGCCAGTTGCAGCGTGGTGGCAAAGCCCACGGCCTGGCCTTCCAGTGCGGCTTCGACCTTGGGGAAGATGTTGTCATAGCCGCCGTGCAGGTAGGCCAGGCTGCCGGCATCGAGCGGCTTGCCTTGGGGCGTGGTCACCTTGTAGGTGATGGTGACGGCGGAGTCTTTGGTGATGGTGGTCATGGCTCGCTGGCGCTTTCGTCTGGGTGTCTAAAAAAGAGGGCGCAGCGCAGCGGTCGGCCAACGGGCACCAACCCCTGGCAGCGCTGCGCGCATCGAAACCCTGGATTGTCCACGAGCCGCCCGGCGCCTGCCGGGCACCCCCGGCGACCCCACCGGGGGAAGGTGTTCAGGCCTGCACCGCCGCTGCGGCGTCCTCGCCCGGGCGCTCTTCCTCGGTCTGGCCGGGGTAGCGCGCAAAGCGGCGGGCTTCAGTGCCGTGCACAGGGTCCTGGTCGTCCCAAGGCCAGCCGCCAAACTGGGTGCGGCGGTAGTCGTTCATGGCCTGCATGATCTCGGCCTGCGTGTTCATCACGAACGGGCCGTACTGCGCCACGGGCTCGCCGATGGGGCGGCCCTGCAGCACCAGGCATTCCACGGTGGTGGGGCCGGTGTTGGTCAGCAGCCAGTCCTCGGTGGCGCGCACCTGCAGCGCGGCGTGGCGGTCCACGTCCTGCGGGCCCACGCGCAGGCTGTCGCCGACGAAGAAGTACAGCATGCGCTGCGTGCCTTCGCCCTGCGCGGCGGGCAGGGTCCACTCGGCGCCCGGGTCCATGCGCAGCGTCCAGATGGCGACGTCGCCCTCGGGCTGCGAGGCCCAGGACTCGGGCGGCGGCGCCAGGGGGTCGGGCGCGCCGGGCAGCGCACCCGCCACCACGGTGACGGTGGTCGCGCGGCCGGCGGCGTCGTTGTGCACCAGGCGCGGAATGCGCTCGTCCCACAGCATGGTGAAGTGCGGCTCCACCATCTTGTTTTTGGCGGGCAGGTTCAGCCAGATCTGGAACAGTTCGAGCGGGTTGGGCTCGGTGGCGTTGAGCAGCGGGAACATCTCGGAATGCACGATGCCCTTGCCGGCCGTGACCCACTGCACGTCGCCCCCGCCAAACCGCGCGGCCGCACCCAGCGAGTCGGAGTGGTCGATCAGGCCCTTGCGCACCAGCGTCACGGTCTCGAAGCCGCGGTGCGGGTGGCCGGGAAAGCCGGGCACGGTGTCGCCGTGGTACATGCTCCAGCCGTCCTTGCCGCTGAAGTCGCTGCCGATCTGGCGGTCTTCCACCGGCACGGCGGGGCCGAACGCGGCGTTGCCCGCGGGGTAGGCATCGTCGTGGTGGGCGCAGAAAAGAAACGGGTCCATGGTGGGCCACTGCGGGCCCAGCAGCTGGGCCCGGACGATGGGGACCAGCGTGGCGGTGGTGGCAGGGGTGGACGACGACATCAGGGGGCTCCTCGTGTTGTGCACCGCCACTATCGGACGGTTGCCTGTCGAATATGGAGCCCATGGTGCCTGAACAGAAGTGCGGCGGATAGGACAGTGCGGTGCGCCGGGCGGGACAGTGGGGGCTTGGCGGCTCACCCAGCCATGCCGGAGATATTTGACAAAATTCGGCTCCAGCGCTTGTCTGGCAAGCGCAGATAGCTATGGTTTTGATATCAGGACAGCCATCGTGATGGTCGCCCTTCTCGTCCCATGGCCCGGGCCCGGGCAGCACGACTGCGACAGCGGCTCAGGCCTTCACCTCGACCACCGGTACGAAGCCGCCGAAGATCATGCGTTTGCCATCAAACGGCATGGGCGGGTTGCCGGGTGTGGAGGGGTCCATGCGCGGGTCTTCCATCATCTTCTTCATGCCTGCATCGCGCGTGGCTTTGTCCGGCCATTCGATCCAGGAGAAGGCCACCGTCTCCTCGGCCGTCGCCTGGACCGCGCGGCGGAAATCGGTGACTTTGCCGTCGGGGACGTCATCGCCCCAGCCTTCGATCACACGCAGAGCGCCGAGCTCGATGAATATCGGGTCGAGCTGGCGTGCGTGCTCAATGAATTTCTGCTTGTTGGCGGTGGGGACCGCGATCACGAAACCATCGATGTAAGACATATCCTGACTCCTGTGAGGTTGACTGTTCGACCTACCCACCTGGGGCGTCTCATCCCGTATTCACCCGGCCCGGCGGACCGGAGCCCGCCTTGCCATCACTTGCGGCGATACGTCGCCTGCATGAACTGCTTCCAGCTCCCGTCCGGCTGCTGGCCGAATGAGGTGAGCGTGCGTTCATGGGGGCCGACAAGGGTGATGACGTCGCGGTAGCGCGCCGTGGCGCCATCGCCCTTGAAGCTCGGGCCTTCGGTTTCCAGCGTGAGCACCTTCTGGCCGGCGTCCAGCGTGCCGCGGTACACCCACATGTGGGTCATCATCGAGCCGACCCAGGTGCCGAGGAACACGTTCTGCTCAGGGTCATAGCCCAGCGTCATCTGCATGCGCGCCTCGCCGCCACCGCCGGGCATGGTGCCCGCGCCTTCCATGATGACCCACAGGTCGCCGAGCGCGCGCACGTGTTCCGTGCCGGTGCCCTTTTCGGCCGGCTGGTCGGGGCCCATGTCGCAGTCGGACGTGCAAGTCCAGTCGCCCAGCAGTTGCTGCAGCCAGCGGTGCATGGTGTGGGGTTCGGTGTTCATCATGGCGGTCTCCTTATGGGTTCAGTCAATGCTGGGATGGAGGATGGGGGGAAGGTGGCACGGGCTTCACTCAGTCGCGGTCGGGTGCGCCCAGCGGAAAGTAGTGGCGGTACGGACGTCCGCCGTCCACAGCCTGCGCAAACGACGGGCGGGCCAGCAGCCGGGCCCGGTAGGCGCGCAGCATCGGGTAGGCGTCGGCAATGGGATGCGTCCAGTCGGCGTAGAACAGCGCGGGTGCCGCGGCGCAGTCCGCCATCGTGAAATCGGCGCCAGCGGCCCAGGTCCGGCCGCCCCACTCGCCTTCCAGCCACGCGTAGGCCTTTTGCAGCTTGTCGGCCGCCGCGGCCACGCCCTCTGCGCGGCGGGCCGGGTCGCCGGTGAGCGCCGCGCTCACGGCCTGCTGCACCGGGGCCATCACGTGCAGGTCGAAGAAGCGGTCCATGAACCGCACCTCCAGCGCGGCCTTCGGGTCGAGCGGTATCAGGCGCACGGGGCCCGCGTGGGCCAGTTGCAGATGCTCGATCACGATGCTGCTCTCCACCACCGTCCGCTCGCCGTCCACCAGCACCGGGAACATCGCCAACGGCCAGTGGCGCAGCCACTCGGCGGCGTGGCCGCCCGGCGCGGCGGGGTCGAGATTGCGCAGCTCGTACGGTGTGCCGGTTTCATGCAGCGCGGTCAGCACCTTCTGGGTGTACGACGAGAAGGGGTGCCCGTAGAGGGCAAGCATCGGCGCGCTCATTCGGGTGCCACCACCATCCACGACACGCCGAAGCGGTCGGCCACCATGCCGAAGGCCTTGGAGAAGAAGGTCTTGGTCAGCGGCATCTGCACCTGGCCGCCGTCGGCCAGCGCATCGAAGTAGCGCCGGGCCTCGGCTTCGTCGGCAGGGCTCAGGGCCAGCGAGATGCCCTGGAAGCTGGCCTTGCCCGAGCCCATGCCGTCGGACGCCATGAGCTGCGTCTCGCCCACGGTGAACGCGGCGTGCATGACCATCTCCGGCGTGGGGCCGGGCCCGCCGCCCTCGGCGCAACCCGGGCCGGCGGCGGGATCGGGGTTGTCCTTGTAGCGCATGAGGGTGGTCACCTGGGCGCCCAGGGCGCTTCGGTAGAAATCCAGGGCCTCTTCGCAGCGGCCTTCAAACATCAGGTACGGCTCGATCTTCATGGCGGTCTCCTTGGGGTCGTGTGGGGTGCGGCGCGCAATTGTGAACACCGTCCACAAACAATACCAAAGATAATGGACAGTGTCCACATCTGCCCCACCCATGAACGTAAGCACCCGCAACACCCCGGCCGCACGCAGCACCTACCGCCATGGAGACCTGCGCCGCGCCCTGCTGGATGCCGGCATCGAGCTGGCCCGCCAGGGCGGCCCCGACGCGGTGGTGCTGCGCGAGGCCACGCGCCGCGCGGGTGTGGCCCCCAATGCGGCGTACCGGCATTTCGCCAACCGCGACGATCTGCTCGATGCCGTGCGCGCCGCCGCCGTGGCCTCGGCCGCGCGCTTCATGGAGGACGAGCTGTCCCGGGTGCCCGCCACCGGTACGCCCACCGAGCAGGCCCACGCCCGGGTGCGCGCCGTGGGCGCGGGCTACATGCGGTTTGCCCACGCCGAGACCGGGCTGTTCCGCACGGCGTTCGGCGGCCGCTTCACGGTGCAGCACGACCCGGACCCGGCCATGGGCGGCGCCACGGGGCTCAACCCTTTCGAGCACCTGAGTGCGGCGCTCGATGACCTGGTGGCCGCTGGCGCGCTGCCCGCCGAGCGCCGCCCCGGCGCGGAGTACCTGGCCTGGTCCACCGTGCACGGCATGGCGCTGCTGGCCATCGACGGCCCGCTGCGGGGCACGCCGCAGCCGATGCTGGACGCCCTGGGCCAGCGGCTGCTGGACATGGTCGAGCGCGGGCTGTAGACCGCGGCGCACACTGCGCAGCCCACCCCCGACCCGCATCGCCTGGAGGCGGCCCTTCGCTGCGGCCAGGGACCGCTCAAGTGGGCCTGCACCCCCTCCCATCGCCACCCGATGCCCCCTTTTTAGACTGGGTTGTCGAAGTTCGCCTACACAGACGCGCCGCCTGCGTACCAATAATTCGCATATTGAAACCAAAAGTCACAAACAAAACCAATTGGTCACAAAGCCGCTAACCGCCAGTGCGTCCCCCGGGAGCCGCACGCCGATGTGACCGTTGCAGCGCCCCTTGAGCACCACCATGAACTTCCACAGCAAAACCGTCACCCAGAAACTGACGATGGCATTTTTTGTACTGATCGCGTTGTTGATCGGTGTCTCCATCCTGTCGCTGCGCAGCCTGGGCGGCGCACAGGCCGAGTTCCAGAGCTTCGTCGGCAACGAATTCACCCGCGGCAGCCTGGCGCGCGATGTGCACGCCGCCGCCAGCGCACGGGCGATCTCGGCGCGCAACCTGATCCTGCTCACCGGTGCGTCCGACATCGCGATGGAAACCGCCGCCGTGAAGGCGGCGCACGAGCGGGTGCAGGACGGGATGTCCCAGCTGCGCGCGGCACTGGCCCGCGGCACGCACGTCGAGCCCGGCGAGCGCGCGCTGTTCGAGAAGCTCGAGGCCATCGAAAGCCGCTACGGCCCGGTGGCGCTCGACATCGTGGCCCTGGCGCTGGCCGGCAGGAAGGACGAGGCCACGGTCAAGATGAACGCCGAATGCCAGCCGCTGCTGCAGCAGCTCATCGCCACCACGTCGCAGTACACGCAGCTCATCACCGCGTCGGGCGCGCAGGAGATCCGCATCGCCGCTGAACACTACAGCGACAACCGCCTGGCGCTCGTGGCGGTGGCGCTCGTCGCCATCGCTGCGGCCGTGGGCCTGGCGCTGCTGATCAACCGCAGCCTCATGCGCTCCCTGGGCGCCGACCCCGTGGAGCTGAGCGCCGCGGCCCGCCGCGTGGCCTCGGGCGACCTGGGCCCGGTGCCCGGCGGCGCGGCAGCGCCGGCCGACAGCGTGCTCGCCTCGCTGGGCGGCATGCAGGCGGCGCTGGCGGGCATCGTGGACCAGGTCCGCGCCGCGGCCACCGCCATCGAAGCGGGCTCGCGCGAGATCGCCACGGGCAACACCGACCTGTCCCACCGCACCGAACAGCAGGCGCGCAGCCTGCAGCAGAGCGCCGCGTCCATGGAAGAAATGACCGCGACCGTGCAGCAGAACTCCGACACCGCGCAGCAGGCCAGCCAGCTGGCATCCTCCGCACGCGCCGCGGCCGAAAACGGGGGCACGGTGGTGGCCCAGGTGGTCACCACCATGAACGACATCGCCACCAGCTCGCGCCGCATCGCCGACATCACCAGCGTGATCGACGGCATCGCGTTCCAGACCAACATCCTCGCGCTGAACGCTGCGGTCGAGGCGGCGCGCGCCGGCGAGCAGGGCCGCGGCTTTGCCGTGGTGGCCAGCGAGGTGCGCACGCTCGCGCAGCGCAGCGCCCAGGCCGCCAAGGAGATCAAGTCGCTCATCGAAGCCAGCGCGGACAAGGTCAAGACCGGCTCGACCCTGGTCACCACCGCGGGCTCGGCCATGACGGAGATCGTGGGCGAAGTGCACCGCGTGGCCGACCTGATCGGCGAGATCAGCGCCGCCACCCGCGAGCAGACCACCGGCATCAGCCAGATCGGCAGCGCCGTGGCCGAGCTCGACCAGTCCACGCAGCAGAACGCGGCCCTGGTGGAGCAGATGGCCGCCGCCGCGCACACCCTGAACCAGCAGACCCACGGGCTCGTGCAATCGGTGGCCGTGTTCCGCGTGGACACCCGCTTTCAGCTGACGCACGCGCATCCCGCACCGGCACTGCTCGCGGCCTGATTCAGAATCTTTTCGGCCTCTACCGCGCGACCATCCAGCGCTACCAGCTACAAATTTAATAGCACCCTATTACCCATCGACCGACAGGCCATAGAGCGTTGCCGTGCGGCGCAACCGCTCCACCAGCGCGCGACGCAGCGCGGCGGGCTTGACCACCTCGACCTGGGGCGACAGGCGCATGAACTGGCCGCAGGCGTGCTCCACCGATTCGATGGGCACCGTCACCGCCACCCGCCCGTCCTGCCGGCGTGAGGCCGGCGCCGCTGCCACCGCCCGCGCCACCGCGCTGCTGAGCATGCGCAACCCCTTGAGGCCTGCCGGCGTGGCCAGCAGCGTGGCCTCGCCGGTGTACAGCGAAGACTCGAAGCGCTCGATGGATGCCGCCCAATACGCGGGCAGGTCGAACCGCGCCGGGCGCCGCACCGCCGCCTCCAGCGCCTGCGCCGCCAGGATGTTGGAGACGCGGTAGGTGCGCGGCCCGCCCTCGCCGCGCGCCGGGGCATCGCCCCCTGCCCGGGCGGCAGGCAGCGCCACCAGGTACCAGACACCGGCCTTGAGCACCAGGCCCAGCGGGCTCACGGTGCGCTGCACGGTGTCGGCCCAGCTTACGTAGCGCATCGTGATCTGGTGGCCGTTCCAAACGGCGGCGGCCACGGTGGCGAGGTGGGGCGTGGGGTCGCTCTCGCGGTACCAGTCCACCGGGTCCAGGTGCAGGCGGGTGCTCACCCGCTGGGCGTCTTCGCGCCAGGCAGCGGGCAGGGCCGACAGCAGCTTCAGGCGCGCGCCCTCCACCTCGTCGCCCAGCCCCAGCTGCTGCGCGGGGCCGGGCAGGCCGCTCAGGAACACGGCCTGCGCCTCCGACGGCGTGAGCCCGGTGAGCGTGGTCTTCCAGCCCGGCAGCAGCGCAAACCCGCCGTGGCGCCCGCGCTCGGCGTAGATGGGCACGCCGGCTGCGCTCAGCTGGTCCACATCGCGGTACAGCGTGCGCACCGAGATCTCCAGCGCATCGGCCAGCACGGTCGCGCTCATGCGGCCCTGGGTCTCGAGCAGCATCTGAAGGGACAACAGGCGGCTGGCGCGCATGGGTGGATCGATGAGGTCGGTGGCGTGACGGGGACCGGCGGGCCGAACGGCCGGCCGCACCCCGCCAGAAACAGGCATCGCAAAGATAGCCGAAATACCTGCCATGCGGTGGCAGGTATGCGGGCGCAGACTGCAGTGCTGGTTGCCTTTCAACCCCTTTCACCCGCCATTTCCACCAGGAGCCCGCATGCCCGAAGACACCCTCACCGCCACGACGCCCGACACCACCGACACCACCGACACCACCGCCCCGCCCGCTGCCGCCGACGCATGCGCCATCGTCGAGCTGCGCCAGTACACGCTGCACCCGCACCAGCGCGACGTGCTCATCGACCTGTTCGACCGCGAGTTCGTGGAAACGCAGGAGGCACAGGGCATGCGCGTGCTGGGCCAGTTCCGCGACCTGGAGCGGCCCGACCTGTTCGTCTGGCTGCGCGGCTTTGCCAGCATGCCCGCCCGGCGCCAGGCGCTCGAAGCCTTCTACGGCGGGCCCACCTGGGCGGCGCACCGCAGCGCCGCCAACGCCACCATGATCGACTCGGACAACGTGCTGCTGCTGCGCCCCGCCTGGCCCGGCGCCGCGGCGGCATTGCCCCAGCACCCGCGCCCCGCACCGGGTGCCGCCGCCGCCAGCGGCGCAGCCCCCGGCCTGCTGGCGGCCACCGTGTTCCACCTGCACGAGGCCGCCACGCCCGCGCTGCTGGACTTTTGCCGCCACCGCATGGCGCCCCTGCTGCAGCGCAGCGGCGCGCGGCAGGTGGCGTGGTACTGCACCGAGACCAGCCCCAACACCTTTCCCCGCCTGCCGGTGCGCGAAGGCGAGCATGTGCTGCTGGCACTGGCACTGTTCGGCAGCGAATCGGCGGCGCAGGCGTTTGCCACCAGCGGCGCCTGGGAGCGCGGCGTCGCGCCGGGCCTGGCGCCCTGGCTGGCCCGCGCGCCCGAGTCCTTGCGGCTGCAGCCCACGGCGCGCAGCGCGTTGCACGCCTGAAGCGGCCTCACCGGAGCACCACCATGGCCACGACGCCCCACCTCATCACCATCCCCTCGCCCGCCGTGGCGCCCAGCGCCGCGCGCGACTTCGACTTCCTCATGGGCCCCTGGCGCATCCGCAACACGCGGCTGGTGCGGCGCCTGGCGGGCTGCAACGACTGGGAGGTGTTCGACGCCACCGGGCAGGCGCGGCCCCTGCCCGGCGGCATCGGCAACTGCGACGACTTTGTGCCGCTGGCCTGGAAGCCCGGCTTCGTGGGCATGACGCTGCGGGTGTTCAGCCCCGCCGCGCAGCGCTGGAGCATCTACTGGCTGGACAACACCACCGGCGGGCTTGATGCCGCCACGGGTTTGCTGATGCCGCCGGTGGTGGGCGGCTTCGACAACGGCGTGGGCATTTTTGAAGGCCAGGAACTGCTGGACGGCCGCCCCGTGCAGGTGCGCTTTGAATGGACCCGGACCGGCACGCCGACGCCGCGCTGGCAGCAGGCGTTTTCAGGCGACGGTGGCGGCACCTGGGAAGTGAACTGGGTGATGGAATTCTCGCGGCCGGTGTGAACACGCCGCGCTGCAGGCCGCCGTGCCAGACAGGCCCCCTGGCCGATGCCGGGCGCTGCCTGCCGGCGGCCTGGCAGTGCCCCGGCCGAAGCTCGTTCGCTACCTCGACACCGCCGTATCGCCGCGCCCCGGGCGCTCCAGCGCGACCGACAATTGCGGTACATCGGCGATGTCGGGTCGGTCGGCACCGCCCAGGTCCTCCAGCGCGGTGAACTGGCCGTCCAGGAAGAGGAAGGTGGTCGTCTGCGCGATGTGCGCCAGCGCCGCCTGCGCATCGGCGAACCCGCTGCCCGTGGCCTTGTCGCCATCGAGCAGATAGGCATACGTGCCATCGGCCCCGTCGTGCGACAGGCGGCCCAGGTCCACGAGCTTGTTCTTCACGTTGCTGGCGTACACGCGGCCCCGCACCGCATACAGCACGAAGGGCGCCGCGGCCCTGCCCGCAGCAGCAACAGGCGCAGCAGGGGCAGTGGGAACAGCGGGAGCGACCGGTGCCGCAACGGGCGCCGACGACAGGGGGATGGAATCCGGCATGGCAAGCTCCTTGGAGCGGCTGTAAAAACTCTGCGGGCGTCGTTGCAGCGGCCGGCCAGAGCCGCTGCGCTGGGTTTCGTTATCTGCGCTGGGTCGTCCCCATCATCATCGTCAACGGCGGCGGCCCGCCCACACGCCCAGGGCCAGGCCTGCGGCGCCCAGCGCGGCCACCAGGCCCAGGCTGTGGCGCTGCGCGCGGCGCTGGCCGCCGTCGATGGCGGTGCCGCGCGAGGGCTCGAACAGGTTGCCGTCACCGGACGGCACGGCGCGCGCGCTGCCCAGGGCGCGCTCGGTCACCCAGCGCATCACCGCGCCCAGGCGCTCCGGCGCCAGCGTGTGGGCCACGCGGCCCGGCACGGCGGCAGCGCCGAGCCAGGTCACGGCCCGGGGGCTGTCGGCCAGCGCCACGATGGCGTCGGCCACGCGGCGCGGGTCCAGCATCGGGATGCGGGGCTGCAGGTTGCGGCCGGTGTAGTTGGCGCCGTGCGACAGGCCCGGCGAATCGACGAAGGTGGGCGCCACATCGCACACATGCACCCGGGGCAGGTCGGACACTTCGGCCCGCAGCGCCTCGGACAGGCCGCGCAGCCCGAACTTGCTGGCCGTGTACGCGGCCGCATAGGGCGAGGGGATCCAGCCGCCCGCAGAAATCATGTTGATCAGCGTGCCCTCGCCGCGCTCGCGGAAGTGGCGCAGCGCTGCATGTGCGCCGTGCAGGTGCCCCAGCAGATTGGCCTCCAGCACGCGGCGGTGCGATGCAACCGGTGTCTCGTCGAACCGGCCCACCGCTCCCACGCCCACGCCGTTGATCCACACGTCGATGCGGCCATGGTGGCGCAGCGCGGTATCGGCCAGTTGGGCCACGGCGTCGGGGTCGGTCACGTCGGTGGGCACGCCCAGCGCGGTGTTGGCGCCGGCCTCGCGGCAGGCCATGGCCACGGGGGCCAGGGTGTCGGGGTTGCGGGCCGCCAGCACCAGGCGCGCGCCGCGGCGGGCGAAGGCCAGCGCGGTGGCGTGGCCGATGCCGCTGGAGGCACCGGTGATGACCACCACCGGCGCCACCCGGGCGCTGGCGGTACGGAAGGCGTTGGAAGAAGCGGAGGATGGAGATGCCATGGCAGAAGGGGGATCAGCGCCGGCCGGTGCGTCGGCAGGGCATGGACAACAACGATGTCCGGTTGTAATCCACGCGCTGCCGCGCCGCTGTAGGACGGTTGCCAGAACCCCCACCCGATGCGGCGGGCGGGGCGCACGCCGCCCAGCCCGCGCCGTGCATCCGGCCTGCGTCAAGCCGCGCGCAATGCCGTCTCTGCCGGAAAGTCCGTGGACGCCGCCACCGCCCGCCACTGCGCGGTTTCGCGCTCGACGAACGCGTGCTTGTCGGCAATGGTCTGCAACGTGTCTGTGCCCAGCGGCAGGCGCAGCGGGGGCGTGGGGCTGGCCACCAGTTGCATGATGGCCTGGGCCAGGCGCACCGGGTCGCCGGGCTGGTTCAGGTTGATGCGGCGCGCGGCCTCGCGCACGGCGCCGGCGCTCATGGCGTAGTCGTCCATCACCTGGGGCGACACGGCCAGCGAGCTGCCGTCCAGGAACTCGGTGCGAAAGTACCCGGGCTCCACCACCGTGGCGTGGATGCCCAGCGGCGCCAGTTCGGCGTGCAGGGCCTCGGTCAACCCTTCGACCGCGAACTTGGTCGAGCAGTACACACCGAACCCCGCGGCCGACTGCACGCCGCCCAGCGACGAGATGTTGACCACGTGCCCGGCGCGGCGCGCACGCAGGGCGGGCAGCACCGCGCGGGTCACGTGCAGCAGGCCGAACACATTGGTGTCGTACAGGCGGCGCACCTCGTCGGCCGTGGCTTCTTCGACCGCGCCGAGCAGGCCGTAGCCTGCGTTGTTGACCAGCACATCGATGCGGCCAAAGTGCGCCAGCGCGCGCTGCACGGCGGCCTGCGCCTGGGCTTCGTCGGTCACGTCCAGCGCCAGGGGCAGCAGCGCGTCGCGGGCGCCCAGGCGCTGTTCGACCGATGCGGCGCTGCGCGATGTGGCGACGACGGCATCGCCCTGGGCCAGCGCGGCCTCGGCAATGCGCGCGCCGATGCCGCGCGAGGCGCCGGTGATCATCCAGACGCGGGGATACGAGGAATGGATGGTGGTGGCTGTGGTGGAAGTCATGGCAGGTCCTTGAGGTGGTGTTGAGCAATGGGCGGTGCCCATGGCCGTGAACTTTAGGCACTTCATTGCCAAGCGACTAGCCCATAATCTCTGGATTCATTCGCAAGCAGTGCTTGCCAATCCACCACACACTCACCCCGCACCCGAACGGCACAATGCCTGCCCACCATGGCCATCAATGAACTGCGCGCCATCGCCAACTTCGCCAAGGCCGCCGAGCTGGGCAGCCTGCGCCAGGCCGCCGCCACGCAGGGCATCACGCCCCAGGCGGCCAGCCAGTTGCTGGTGCAGCTGGAGTCGCACCTGGGCGTGCGGCTGTTCCACCGCACCACGCGCAGCCTGAGCCTGACCGAGGAGGGCCGGCAGTTTCTGGCGTCGGCGCAGCCGGGCCTGGCCACGCTGCAGCACGCGGTGCAGGGCGCCCGGCGCGGGCGCGAGGAGATGACCGGGCCGCTGCGCATTGCGGCGCCGCGCTCCATCGTGCTGGAGGTGATCTGGCCGGTGCTGCACGAGTTCTGCCGCCGCCACCCGCGGGTGGAGCCCGATGTGCAGCTGGACGACCGCATCGGCAACTGGGTGGAAGACCGCGTGGACGTGGGCTTTCGCTCGGGCTACCCGCCTGAGGGCGGCGTGGTCGCGCGGCGGCTGATCACCCTGCAGCTCATCGTGTGCGCCGCGCCCGCCTACATCGCCCGCCACGGCGCGCCCGCCAGCATCGACGACCTGGCGCAGCACCGCTGCAGCGGGTTTAGGCACCCGTCCACCGGCAAACCCATGCCGTGGGAGTTCCAGGTGGGCGACGACATCGTGGCGCGCACGGTGCACCCCGCGTTCTGCACCAACGACATCGAGGTCGAGGCGCGCGCCGTGGTGGGCGGCCACGCGGTGGGCCAGTTGGTGGGCGTGACCGCGGCGCCGCTGGTGCGCAGCGGCCAGCTGGTGCCGCTGCTGCCCCAGCACGTGGCGCAGCACTTGGCGCTGTACGCGTACTACGGCAGCCGCACCGCGCTGCCCGCGCGGGTGCGGGCCTTCATCGACCTGGCGGTGGAGATGGTGGCGGGCAACCCGGCCTACACCCTCACGCCGCAGGAGCTGGCGGCCCACGGCCCTGGCGTCCAGAAAAAGCCCCGCGCACGCAAGCCGGCGCAGTGACGGTAGCGCACCGGGCGATGCACGGGCCGGTCAGGCCGGTCAGGCCGCGAAGCCGCCGTCAATCAGCAGGCTGGCACCCGTGACCATGCCCGACTCGGGCCCCGCCAGGTAGGCCACCATGCCCGCGATCTCGTCGGGGTGCGCGTGGCGGTCCAGCGCCATCATTGAATGCATGTTGCCGGCGAGCGGGCCGTCGGCCGGGTTCATGTCGGTATTCACCGGCCCGGGCTGCACGTTGTTCACGGTGATGCCGCGCGGCCCCAGGTCGCGCGCCAGGCCCTTGGTCAGCCCCACGATGGCGGCCTTGCTCATGCCGTACACGCTGAAGCCCGCCCATGGAATGCGGTCGGAGTTGGTGCTGCCGATGGTGATCACACGGCCGTAGGCGCCGCCCTGCCCCATGTGGCGCACGGCGGCCTGCGTGGCAACGAACACGGCGCGCACGTTGACGTTCACCGTGTGGTCGAAGTCCGCCAGCGAGAAGCTGTCGATCTCGCCCGCCACCGCCACACCGGCGCTGTTGACCAGGATGTCGATGCGGCCCAGCGTGCGGGCGGCGTTGTCGATGGCCGCTGTGAGGGCCGCGGCATCGGTGCTGTCGGCGCGCAAGGCCAGCGCACGGCCACCGGCGGCCTCGACGGCTGCGGCCACGGCCTGGGCCGGTGCCTCGGAGTTGCTGTAGGTGAAGGCCACGGCGGCGCCATCGCGCGCCAGGCGCCGCACGATGGCCGCGCCGATGCCGCGCGAGCCGCCGGTGACGAACGCCACCTTGCCGGCCAGGGCGCCTGCGGTGGTTGCGGGGGACGGTGAAGGCTGCACGGAAGCGGGGGCAGGGGTAGAGGTGCTGGTCATGGTGTTCTCCGGGGAATCAGGGGTTTGCAAAGAGCGGTTGTGGAAGCCGCGAAACACCTGCAGTGTCGGCAAACCATTGCATGTGCGGTAGCCATGAATGGGCTGTATTTATTTCAACCCCTGGTTGAAAATGGCGTGCCACCCCGAGCCCCACCATGCAGCCCCTGAGCCACCTCGAGTCCTTCGTCAAATCCGCCGAGTCCGGCAGCTTCTCGGCCGCCGCGCGGCTCATGGGCCTGACGCCTGCGGCCGTGAGCAAGAACGTGGCGCGGCTCGAAGCCGGCCTGGGGGTGCGGCTGTTCCAGCGCAGCACGCGGCGCCTGGCGCTGACCGAGGGCGGGCAGCGGCTGCTGGCGCAGATCAGCGAGCCGCTGGGCACGCTGGCCGACGCGGTGGCACACGCGGCCGAGGCCGATGGGCAGCCGGCGGGCACGCTCAAGGTCAGCATGGGCCTGGCGTTCGGGAGGGCCTACCTGGTGCCGTTGCTCGATGAGTTCTTGCAGCGCTACCCGGCCATCCAGCCGGACTGGCGCTTCGAGAACCGGCAGGTCGACCTGATCGGCGAGGGCTTCGACGCGGGCATCGGCGGTGGCCTCAACCTGAACCCCGACATGGTGGCGCGCACGCTGGGGCAGATCCACCTAGTGGTGGTGGCCGCGCCCGCGCTGCTGCGCGGCCGGCGTGCGCCGCGCCACCCCGCCGACCTGGCGCGCTGGGACGGCATTGCGCGCCGCACCATCCGCACCGGGCGCGTGCAGGTGACCACCCTGCGCAACAAGGCGGGCGATGCGGCCCCCGCGGAGCTGCGCCCGCGCATCGTCTTCGACGACCCCGAGGCCATGTGCCAGGCTGCGATGATGGGCCTGGGCATGGCCGTGCTGCCCATGCCGTTTGCGCAGCCCTGGCTCGCGCGCGGCGACCTGGTGCGGGTGCTGCCCGGCTGGTGGGCCGACTCGGGCCCCACGTCGCTGTACTACCCCAGCAAGAAGCTGCTGCCCGCGCGCACCCGGGTGTTCGTGGACTTCATCGTCGAGCAGTTCGCGCAGCGCGGCTTTGCGCAGCGCGTGCGGGGCGACTGACGGCGCACCGGCCAGGGACGGGCAGCGCGGCGCTGCGCTGACTTGGCCTGGTGGGGGATGGCGCGGCTGGCGCGGCTGGCATCATGGAGGCCTCCCCGTCGCCCACCCGGCCACCGTGCCCGCCGCCGCATGACCGCATCCACGCCCGCCCCCCACACCCCCTTGCCAACCCCGGCACACGCGCGCGCAAAGCCGCTGCACATCGGCATCGTGGGCTGCTCCGCCGAAGGTGCGGCCCTGTGCTACCGCACGCTGTGCACCGAAGGCGCAGCGCTGATGGGCCGTGCGCACGCGCACCCCGAGGTGTCGATGCACACGCCCTCGCTGGCCGACTACGTGGACTGCCTGGACCGCGGCGACCTGCAGGGCGTGGCCGACCTGATGCTGGCGTCGGCCCACAAGCTCGCGCGGGCGGGCGCGGACTTTCTGATCTGCCCGGACAACACGATCCACCAGGCGTTCGACCGGGTGCAGCCGCATTCACCGCTGCCCTGGCTGCACATTGCCCAGGTGGTGGCCGCCGAGGCCGCGGCGCGGGGCTACCAGCGCCTGGCGCTCACGGGCACCCGCTGGCTGGTGGACAGCAGCGTGTACCCCGACGCCCTGGCTGCACAGGGCTTGGCCTGGGTCAGGCCCGCCGAGGCCGAGCGCAGCGAGATCAACCGCATCATCATGGACGAGCTGGTGCCCGGCGTGATCCGCGCGCCGTCGGTGGCGACGTTTCAGCAGGTCATCGCGCGCATGCAGCGCGACGAGGGCTGCGACGCGGTGGTGCTGGGCTGCACCGAGATCCCGCTCATCCTCAGCGACGCGAACTCGGCCCTGCCCACGCTGGATTCGACGCGGCTGCTGGCGCGCGCAGCGCTGCGCAGGGCTGTGGCGGGCCACTGAGCGATAGCTCCCAGGGTCCGGCTCACTTCAACGCACGACCACGTGGGCGCGCGGCACAGCGCGCCGCCTTTGGCTGCCGCAAAGGTCTGCGCTTCTACACTGCGCGAACGCACCGTCCGCCCACCGCTTGATGAAGGAGTCTGCATGCGCACTCGTCGCTGGCCCATTCGCTCGATCGGCATCACCGTCGGCCTGCTGGCGTGTCTGGCCGGGCCTGCCGCGCAGGCGCAATCCCAATCGCCAACGCAATCGACCCCTACGCCCTGGCGCGAAACCTCCACGCCTGAAGAGCAGGCGCTGGATGCCGCGGCGTTCGAGGGCGTGCAGGCCACGCTGGCCACGCCCCAGTTTGCCGATGTCGACAGCGCCGTGGTGGTGCTGCGCGGCCGCGTGGTGTACCGCTTCTACCGCGATGGCGAGCCGGACAAGCTGCGCGACACGCAGTCGGCCTCCAAGAGCGCACTGTCGGCCCTCCTGGGCACGGCCATCGCGCAGGGCCGCATTGCCAGCGTGGACCAGCGCGTGGTGGACCTGGTGCCCGAATGGGCGCCCCTGAACCCCGACCCGCGCGCCGCCACCATCACGTTGCGGAACCTGCTGACGCTGACGGCGGGCTTTGCGCTGCCCAGCGACCCGCGCACCCGGTCCGGCAACGCGCCGCCGCTGCCCGCGCGCGAGGCCTGGGCGCGGCCGCTGGTGGCGGACCCGGGCCAGGCCTTCGCCTACGACAACTCCGTGACGCCGCTGCTGGCCGCCGTGCTGGAGAAAGCCACCGGCATGCCCCTGCCCGACTATGCGCACCAGCAACTGGTCGGCCCCATGGGGTGGGCGGCGCCGCGCTACCAGGGCAGCATCGTGCACCTGCGCACCCAGGACATGGCCAAGCTCGGCCAGCTGTACCTGCAACGCGGCCAGTGGGACGGCAAGCCGCTGGTGCCAGAGGCATTCGCCGATGCCTCAGTGCAGGTGCAGAACACCGGCGGCCCGCCGGTGGGGCTGTCGTACGGGTACCTGTGGTGGGTGGTGCCCGGCAAGGCGCCGCGCCCCACGTTCATGGCCAGCGGGTTTGGCGGGCAGTTCATCTGGGTGTATCCGCCGATGGACCTGGTGGTGGCCACCACGTCCACCGTGTCGGCCGAGAGCGGGCAGCGCGGACAGGCGTTGCAGTGGATTCGCCACCATGCGTTTGCAGCGGCGCAGCGGCGGGTGGCGGCGAAGCGGAAGTAGCAAGGCGGGGCGTTGAATCCGCCCTCCTGGCCTGAGGAGGGACAAGCGCCGCGCCCCCCCGCAAAAGCCCCCTCTCCCCGGCCCTCTCCCGCGGGGGGAGAGGGAGTCAGGCAGGGCGCTGCGGTGGTGGTTGATGGCAGCAGCGCCCCAGGGCGTCAAGGCTGCTTGTTCACGAACGCCACCGTGAGCCCCTTGGCCGTCACCGTGATGGGCCCCGGCTGCAGGCCCATGCCGTCGAACACGGCGGTGTCTTGCGGGCGCAGCTGGTGCAGCGTGACTTCGCCCAGAGACTGCTCGGCCAGCACCGGGCCGTAGGCGTTGAGCAGTTCGTTGACCGCCGGCTTGAGCGTGGGGAAATCCAGCTTGCCCAGCTTGATCTGGTGCGCCCGCAGCGTGCGGTCGCTGGCCTCGTAGCGCAGCGCAAACTCCACATCGAACGTGCCCGCATGGCTGCGCCGCAGCGCAGCGCCCGCCGCGTCCACCGCCATGGTGGCGCCGATGCGGTTCACCTCGGGCAACAGGCGCAGCCGCGGCGCCTGCAGGGTCAGGTCGAACAGGCCCTGCACCGGCACGCTGCGCGGGAACTTGGTGGCCGTCATCTCCTGCAGCTGCGACAGCGGCACGGTGTAGCTGGGCAGGGCCCACGCGGCACGCCCCGCCAGCGTCAGCGCAGCGCCGCCCAGGGCCAGGCTGCGGGAGGCGGTGGTCAGAAATCGTCGGCGGTGCAGCATGGGGGTTCTCTCCTTGAAGGGTTGGGTGAGACACGGATGCTTTGAAAAGGTGCCGGGCCATCACCGCCATCGTGCCATCTTCGCGCCAGCTGCATTCCAATTTATCTATTCAAAAATATCAAAAAACCATTGAATTCATTGGCTATCCACTGATTTTTATCCATTCATATAATCATTCATGGCGCGCGCCCCAGACCTCACCTCCAAAGCCCTTGCCGCCCTGCGCCGCCAGGGCGGCGTGCTCACCAGTGCCGAGCTGCAGGAGCTGCTGGGCGTGAGCCAGCCCACCGTGTCGCGGGCGCTGGCACCGCTGATCCACGGGGGGCAGGTGCAAAAGGTGGGCGCGGCACGGTCGCAGCGCTATGTACTGCCGCGCACCGTGCCCAACGTGGGCAACGAAGTGCTGGTGATGCGCATCGACGCTCACGGCCGCCCGTCTCCGTTTGCACGCATGGTGCCGCTGGAGGGCGGCGCCTTCTGGGTGGACGAGGCCGACGGTGTGAGTGCGCGGCACGACGGCCTGCCCTGGTTTCTGGACGACATGCGGCCCCAGGGCTTCATGGGCCGCACCTTTGCGCACGCCCACCCCGAGCTGCAGCTGGGCCACGACCCGGGCCACTGGAGCGACGACGACGTGCTGCGCGCGATGACGCTGTATGGCGACGACCTGCCGGGCAACCTCATCATGGGCGAGGCCGCGTTCCAGCGCTTTCACACGCTGCCAGCACGCGCCTCGCGGGTGGACTCTGCCGCGGCCTACCCGGCCCTGGCCGAGCAGGCCATGCGCGGCACCCACCCCGGCTCGTCGGCGGGCGGCGAGCAGCCCAAGTTCTGCACCATCACCGCGGGGCGGCACGTGATCGTCAAGTTCTCGCCCGCGGGCGACGCCCCCGCCGACCAGCGCCTGCGCGACCTGCTGGTGTGCGAGCACCTGGCGCTGCAGACCCTGGCGCAGGCCGGGCTGCCGGCGGCGCCCACGCAGCTGTTCATGGACGCGGGGCGCGTGTTCCTGGAATCGGAGCGTTTTGACCGCACGCCGCTGACGTGGCAGGGCACCGACAGCCTGGGCGGACGCATCGGCATGGTGTCGCTGCAGGTGTACAACGCCGAGTACGTGGGCGAGATCGACAACTGGGCCGCCACCGCCAACCGCATGGCAGCGCGCCACCTGCTGACCCCGGCCGACGCCCGCACCCTGCGCCTGCTGGAGGCCTACGGCCAGCTCATCGCCAACACCGACCGGCACTACGGCAACATCTCGCTGGTGCTCAAAGATGACGACTGGGCGCTGTCCCCCACCTACGACATGCTGCCCATGCTCTACGCCCCGGTGGGTGGCGAGCTGGTGCCGCGCGACTTTGCCAGCCGCCCCCTGCAACCCACCGCCGCCACGCTGAGCGAATGGGCCGACGCGCGGGGCCTGGCACTGGCGTTCTGGCGCGCAGCGGCGGCGGATGCGCGGGTGTCGGCTCAGTTTCGGGACATCGCGGCCGAGAATGCAGGTCACATAGGCCACATAGGCCGCTAGCGCTTATCCACAAAGCGCTGCCAGCTATTATTTCAATAGCTGAAGTCCCTGGCGTCTCAGCGCCCCACCACCGACCAGCCGACCTTCTGGTCGGTCTTGTCGTTCTCATACTCCCACGCGGTGCCGCAGCGGTCGCACACATAGCGGGTGATGGTGACGGTGCCGTGGTCGCGCTCTTCCTTGCGGTTGCCGCGCTGCACCAGCTCGGCGTGGCCAGGGGCCTTGCGCCAGTTGCGCTGGATGCCCTGGCACGGCTCGCACAGAGCCATGGGTTTGAGATCGTTCTGTCGGGCCAGGTCTTTGGTCATGGGTGGGGCAGCCTGGGGGCTGTGGTGTGGGGGTGGTTTGCGTGCTGCGGGGCGGCTACTGTAAGGCACCGGCGAACACGGGAGCCCGGCAGGGCAGGCTGACTGCAAGCCAAATCGGCCTGTGGTGCCCGATGATAAAGCGCCACCAGCTATCGAATCAGGAGTGGGCGCCCATCCCCACCCCCAGCGCCTTGTCCATGCGCGCGTTGTGCAGCACCACGCCCGCGCGCTCCACCTGCTGGCGCGCCTGCACCACAAAGCCCTGCGCGGCAAAAAACGGCTCGGCGGTCAGGCTCACGTGGGCGTGCAGCCGGGCGATGCCACGCGCCACGGCCTGCGCGTGGATGTGGGCCATCAGCGCCCGCGCCACGCCCTGGCCCGCAAACGCCGGGGCCACGAAGAACATGTCGATGGTGCCGTCGGCCTGCAGGTCCGCAAAGCCGGCGATGGCGCCACCTTCATCTGCCTGTGCGATGAAGGGCTGGTTGGCCTGCATGCGCTGGGCCCACTGCGCGGGGTCGTGCTCCAGAGGCGCCCAGGCGGCGAGCTGTTCGGCGGTGTAGTGCTTGCACGCGAGGCCCTGCACCGAGGCATGGAAAACCGCACGCAATGCAGGCTCGTCGCCGGGCAGGAAGTTGCGGATGGAGACAGAGGGCATGGCAGGAGCGCGGCGCGGGTGGGCCACCCGCGTCAGCCTGCGGCCATGCGCAGCCGGCGCGCGGCGTCTTCGTCGCGCGCATCGTCGATCTCGCGCAGCACGGCCTGCATGTCCACATCGACGTGCTCGGGCGCGTAGCGGCCGGTGAGCGGGGTCTCGTTGGTCAGCAGGCCGCTTTGGTACAGGCTCCAGATCTCGGGGCCGTACTGGGTGGCGCGCAGCTCGGGCGCGAACTGGCCGAAGAAATCGCGCAGGTTGGCCACGTCGCGCAGCAGCATGCGCTGGGCGTGGTTGTTGCCGGCAGCGTCCACCGCCTGGGGCAGGTCGATGATGACGGGGCCGTCCGCCGCGGGCTGGCCGTCTTCGCCGGGCAGGTGCGCCAGCAAGATGTTGAACTCCGACAAATCGCCGTGCACCACGCCCGCACACAGCATGCGCACCACCTCGGCCACCAGCGTGGCGTGGTGGGCGCGGGCATCTTCGGGCGTGAAGCTCACGTCGTTCAGGCGGGGGGCTGCGTCGCCCTGCGCGTCGGTCACCAGCTCCATCAGCAGCACGCCGTCGTGAAAGTTGTAGGGCTGCGGCACCCGCACGCCGGCGGCGGCCAGGCGGTACAGCGCATCGACCTCGGCGCTTTGCCACGCGGCCTCCTGCTCTTGCCGGCCGAACTTGCTGCCCTTGGCCATGGCGCGGGCCGAGCGCGAGTTCTTGACCTTGCGGTTCTCGGTGTAATCGACCGCCTGCCGAAAGCTGCGGTGGTTGGCCTCTTTGTAGATCTTGGCGCAGCGGGTTTCGTCGCCGCAGCGCACCACGTAGACCATGGCCTCCTTGCCGCTCATGAGCTGGCGGACCACGGTGTCGATCAAGCCTTCTTCAACGAGGGACTGCAGGCGGGGGGGTGCTTTCATCGGTGCATTTTGCCCGTGTGGCGCCGCCTGCCGGGCCGCGCTGGTGGCGCGGGTGTTTTTTCAGCCCGCGCTGCGCAGGTCCATGAGCCGCTGGTGCACGGCATCGCTGCCATCCACCGGCAGCTGGTGCTTGGCTTGCAGGTAGTGGTCGGTGAACACGTCCAGGTAGGCCTCCAGCGCGTGCGCGGCGTGTGGCTCGCCGGCCAGTTCCAGGCACAGCGCGCCCACCTCGGACGTGCAGAAGTGGTCCATGCGCGTGGAGCGGCGCAGGTGGTAGCGCGACAGCTGCTCGGGCTGCAGGCTGAGCACGGGCAGGTGGTCGAGGTAGGGGCTTTTGCGGAACATCTTGCGCGCCTCGGGCCAGGTGGCGTCCAGCAGCACGAACAGCGGGCGCTTGCCATTCGGTGGCGCGACCTCCGTGACCACGCGCTCCGGCGCCACGAACTCGCCGGGGAACACCACGTAGGGCTGCCACTGCGGATCGGCCAGGAGCGCCAGCAGGCCGGGGTGCACCTCGGTGCGCGCCCAGCCAAACGCAAACGTGTCGGCCACCACGTCGGCGATCAGCCATCCGGTGTTGCTGGGCTTGAGCGGCTCGATGTCGGCCATCAGCAGGCACATGCCCGCGCGCGTGGGGACCTCGGGGCGCAGCGCGCACATGCAGTGGCTGGGCACCAGCCGGCAGCCGGCGCAACGCACGCCCTTGGGGCCGCCGCGCGCGAGGAACGGCTTGGCGCTGCGGGCCAGGCGCTCGGTGCGCAGGCGGGAGACGGCGTGGGGCGCAGCGCTGGCTGGCAGCGCCGCGCCCGGCGCGTCGCTACTGCCCACCCGACTGCTCCAGCGCAAACAGCGGCAGCTCGGCTTTGCGGCTGAGCCACACGCCGCCGCCCAGCTCGATCGCGCCCTCTTGCAGGCCGCGGCGGTACAGATCGGCACGGTGGCGGAACACGCGGTTGTCGGTCAGGTCCTCGTCGATGATGTCGCGCTCGTAGTCCTCGCGCGACACCGCCTCCACATACAGCGCGCCTTGGGAGAGGCGGCCCAGGTTGTGCAGCGCGGCCTTGAGGTCCGGCGGGCTCAGGTAGGGCAGCACGCCCTGGCAGATGACGAGGTCGAACGGCTTGTCCGCCGCGTAGTCCACCACCGAACCCTGCTCCCACCCGAAGCGCTCGCAGAGGTAGCTGCTGA
The DNA here is from genome assembly GCF_001424425.1 of Acidovorax sp. Leaf191. GTDB lineage: Bacteria > Pseudomonadota > Gammaproteobacteria > Burkholderiales > Burkholderiaceae_C > Acidovorax. The sequence continues at coordinate 733,193 of NZ_LMPT01000001.1, read as the reverse complement.
TCTCCACGCCCTGGTAGCTGGCCTGCGGAAAATGCTGCGCCACGATGCCCTTCCACAGCCCGATGCCGCAGCCCACGTCTAGCACGCGCTGCACCGGCACCCGCAGGTACTTGAGGTAGCTGCACACAAACGTGCCCAGCCGCTCCATGTGCGCCGGGTCCACCACGCTGGTCTTTTTGTCGAAGTAAAAACGCTGGTAGTAGGCCTCGTCAAAAGTGGTGGCGCTGGCGGATTTCAAAGGCGGGTCCTCGTGTCTGGGGGTGGTGCGCACCACCCGGCGGGCGGCAGCGCGAAGGCGCCAAGTATCCCCCACGGGCTGTTGCACACCCTCGCGGTGGCACGCTGCGTTAGGCTGTCGCCATGGATTCGCTGATCTCCGCCGCGGCCCGCGCGCTGGCCGCAGGCGATGCCCTCGCAGCGTTGCAGCGCGTGGCATTGCGCGACGACCCACCGGCCCTGGCACTGCGCGGCATTGCCATGGCCCAGCTGGGCGAGCACCCACGCGCCCGCGAACTGCTGCGCCGCGCTGCACGCGGCTTTGGCGCGCACGAGCCCGTGGCCCGCGCGCGCTGTGGGGTGGCCGAGGCCGAGGTGGCCCTGGCCCTGCGCGACCTGGGCGGGCCCACCCACGCGCTGCTGACGGCCGCCGCCCTGCTGCAGGCCCACGGCGACACGGGCAACGCGCTGCAGGCCCGGCTGGTGGCGGCGCGCCAGCTGATCCTGCTCGGCCGACTGGACGCAGCATCGGCTGCGCTGGAAAGCGCCCAGGCCGCCGATCCGGCCACGCGCCGGCCCCCGTCGCTGGTCGCCGTGGCCGAGCTGGCCGCCGCGGAACTGGCGCTGCGCTCGCTGCACATCGGCGCGGCACGCACGGCCCTGCAGCGCGCGCAACAGGCCGCGACGCAGTCGGGGGTGCCTGCCCTGCTGGCCGAAGTGGCGCAGGCCCACGCGCTGCTCCACCAGCCTGCCGCACGCCGCCTGGCCCACGGCACCGAGCAGATGCTGCGGCTGGACGACGTGGCGGCGCTGCTGGCATCCCCCACGCTGATGGTGGTGGACGCCTGCCGCCACGGCGTGCGCGCGGGCGACACCTGGCAGCCGCTGGCGCGCCGCCCGGTGCTGTTTGCGCTGGTGCGCGCACTGGCCGAGGCGTGGCCCGGCGATGCGGACCGCGACGCCTTGATTGCCACCGTGTTCCGCACGCGCCACCCCGACGACACCCACCGCGCCCGGCTGCGCGTGGAAATCGGCCGCCTGCGCGCGCTGATGGCGCCGCTGGCCGGTGTGCAGGCCACGCCGCGCGGCTTTGTGCTGCGGCCGCTGGGCGGGCGCGACGTGGCAGTGCTGGCACCGCCGGTGGAGGGCGAGCAGGGCGCGCTGGTGGCGCTGCTGGCGGATGGCGCGGCCTGGTCCACATCGGCCCTGGCGCTGGCCCTGGGCGACAGCCAGCGCACCGTGCAGCGCGCGCTGGCCGACCTGGAATCCGCCGGGCGCGTGCGCGCCATCGGGCAGGCACGGGCGCGGCGCTGGCTGGCCGCGCCGCTGGTGGGATTCACGACGATCTTGTTACTCCCTGCTGCGCAGCCGTTTGCCTAAAGTGGCCGCACCGCCCCAGCAACCCCTGCAACGGGCACCCACCCAGGAGCTACCGCCATGACCACCGCGACACCCCACGCCACCCCCACCCCCAACCCCACCACCACCGCGGACACCGCCTGCAGCAGCCAGCCCGGCGGCACCCCGCCATCGCAACTGCAAATCCCCATCGCCGCGCGCCAGCCGGCCGAGGTGGTGCGCGAGTACGGGCCGTTCGGTACCGCGAGCGCGGTCCACGGCGTGACGCACGACGGCCACCGTGTGTGGGCCGCCACGGGCGAGCACCTGGTGGCGTTCGACCCCGCCAGCGGCACCACCGCGCGCACGCTCGACGTGGTGTGCGACGCAGGCACCGCCTTCGACGGCACGCACATCTATCAGATCGCCGAGTCCCGCATCGACAAGATCGACCCGGCCACGGGCCAGGTGCTGGCCACCATCGCGGCCCCGGGCGGCGGCAACGACTCGGGCCTGACCTGGGCCGAAGGCAGCCTGTGGGTGGGCCAGTACCGCGACCGCAAGATCCACCAGATCGACCCCGCCACGGGGGCCATCCGCCGCACCATCGAATCCAACCGCTTCGTCACCGGCGTGACCTGGGTGGACGGCGAGCTGTGGCACGGCACCTGGGAGGGCGACGAAAGCACCCTGCGCCACATCGACCCTGCCAGCGGCGCGGTGCTGCAGCAGCTGGACCTGCCGCCCGGCGTGGGCGTGAGCGGGCTCGAGTCCGACGGAGCCGGGCTGTTCTACTGCGGTGGCGGCGGCAGCGGCAAGGTGCGCGCCGTGCGCCGGCCCCCGGCCCGCACCGCGGCGTGAGGGTGAAGAAGAAGAAGAAGAAGAAGCAACGACGCCGTCAAGCCGCCGCAGGCTTGGGCGGGCGGTGCAGCGCGCACAGCTTGTTGCCGTCCGGGTCGCGCAGGTAGGCCAGGTACAGCGCGCCCGACGGGCCTTCGCGAAAGCCTGGCGGGTCTTCGCACGTCGTGCCGCCGTGGGCCACGCCGGCTGCGTGGAACGCGTCGGCCTGCTCGGGCGACTGCACCGCAAAGCCGATGGTGGCGCCATTGCCCTGCGTGGCGGGCTCGCCGTTGATAGGGGTGGAAATGGCGAAGGTGCCGTTGGGGCCGCGGTAGAAGTAGCGGTTCTTGTTGGCCACGCCGGGCGGCACACCGAGCGTGCCCAGCAGCGCGTCGTAAAACTTCTTGGACACTTCCAGGTCGTTCACGCCGACCATCACATGACTGAACATTGTTGTTGTCTCCGTTGGGGCCCCTGCAGGGGCGGGTTGTGAGCGGGGGGATGTTACTGGCTCATCGGTGCGTGAGCCGGTCGCCAGCGTGCCACGTTGCGCGCATGCGGGGCGCCCCGATGGCCTCCACCGCCCGCCCCGCAAACGCCAACCGCTATTGAATACATAGCAATCCACCCAGGCAGCGCCATGTTGCCCACGCCCCGGCAGGCGACTGCGCGCACGCGCACTGCGGAATACCCGAGTGGGGTTCTGCCCCTGGATGAACCGATAATATGCATACATAGCGAACACGGGCCCCACGGCCGGTTCGCTGCGTGTGTTTCATCGAGTGGTTGATAAAAAAGGAATCCGAAAATGAATGTAGGCATCCGAAAGACCGTGTCCGCCCTGGCGGGTGGTGTGGCAGTGTCGGTGTGTGCGGTGGGCGTGGTGCACGCGCAGTCGCTCACCATCGCGTTGGCCGCAGAGCCGACGGCGGCCGACCCGCACTATCACAAGATGACGGCGAACGATGCCTTTTCGGCGCACGTGTACGACTCGCTCGTGGCGCGCAACGCCAAGATGGAGCTGGTGCCCTCGCTGGCCACGTCGTGGAAGAACCTGGACGACCTGACGTGGGAGTTCAAGCTGCGCCCCGGGGTCAAGTTCTCCAACGGCAAGCCGTTCACGTCCAAGGACGTGCTGTTCACCATCTGCCGCACGCTGAACAACGAGACCAATGTCTCGGAGTCGTACACCGACACCACCAAGCGCATCACCGATGTGAAGACGCCCGATGACCTGACCGTCATCATCAAGACCATCGCGCCGCTGCCGCTGCTGCCCGCTGAAATGGCGCGGTCGTTGCCCATCGTGTGGAGCGGCATTGCGCAAAGCGGCAAGCTCGCTTTCGCCCCCAAGACGGGCTGCGGCGTGACCGGCGCCTGGCCCACCGTGACCGACTTCAACACCGGCAAGACGGCCATCGGCACCGGCCCGTATTTGATGAAGTCGTACGTCAAGGGCACCGGCATCCAGCTGGAGCGCAACGATGCCTACTGGGGCGAGAAGCCGCACTGGAAGACCGTGAAGATGGTGCCCGTGCCCAGCGCAGGCCCGCGCCTGACGGGCTTGCTGTCGGGCGACTACGACGTGATCGAAAACCCCGCCGCGCGCGACCTGACCCGTGTGAAGGACAACGCCAAGTTCGACTTCGTCGCCACGCCGTCGACGCGCCTGGTGTTCCTGCAGCCCGACATCGGCCGCAACCCCAGCCCGCAGGTGAAGGCCGCGGACGGCAAGAACCCGCTGCAGGATGTGCGCGTGCGCCGGGCCATGAACATGGCCATCGACCGCAAGGCCATCGTGCAGCGCATCATGGACGGCATGGCCACGCCCGCCTACCAGTACATGCCCGACGGCATGTTCGGCGCGCTGCCCCAGGCCCCCGAGATCAAGTTCGACCCCGAAGGCGCCAAGAAGCTGCTGGCCGAAGCCGGCTACCCCAATGGCTTCGAGCTGACGCTGTCGTCCACCAACGACCGCTACGTGAACGACGCCCAGGTGGCCCAGTCGGTGGCGCAGTACTTCACGCGCATCGGCATCAAGACCAACGTGGATGCGATGACGGCATCGATCTACTTCCCCAAGCGCGCCAAGCGCGAATTCAGCCTGCCCATGGGCGGCTGGCCTGCGGAAACGGGCGAGGCATCGGCGCTGTTCCAGCTGTGGGTGGCATCGCTGGATGCGCCCAAGGGCCAGGGCACCAGCAACTACGGCGCCAACTACAACCCCGAGTTCGACAAGCTGTACCTGCCGGCTGCCGACCTGGTGGACCCCGCCAAGCGCAAGGCCGGCCTGGAAGCCGCGACCAAGTTCGCGCTCGACAACGTGGCGCTGATCCCGCTGCACTTTGAAAGCAGCATCTGGGCCTTCAAGAAGGGCCTGAGCTACGAAGGCCGCCGCGACCAGTACACGCTGGCCACCTCGGTCAAGCCCAAGTAAGCCGTCGCGGGTCAGTGAACGATACGGGGTGCGCCTAGGAGCCTGTCGGACTTGGAGCGTCGAAGCGAAAATTGGCCCCAGCGAGGACAGTTTTTGCCGGATTTGCAGCCTCATAGCCTGGCTATGCGGCAAAAAGACGGTAAAAAATGGACCGCTGCGGTCAATTTGCAGCCGACGATTTCCAAGTCCGACAGGCTCCTAGAGCACTCCGTATTTTTATTTTTCCTTCAGCGCCACGTCGCGCCCTCCTCGCGCAATGCCGCGCAATGCCGCGCCCAGCCACGTCGTCACAGGCCAGCCATGTCCAAAGCCCCCTTCTTCACCCTGCCCAGCGGCCGGCGCCGTGCCGCTGGGCCGAGGCGTCCATCCATTTCGCGAGGGGGTGCCTGAGTGCTCATCTTCATCCTGCGAAGGCTCATGCAGAGCCTTTTTGTCCTGCTGGCCGTGTCGCTGGTGGTGTTCTTTGCGGTGTATGCCGTGGGCGACCCGATCGAACTGCTGGTCAATGCCGAAGCCAGCGAGGCCGACCGCCTGGCGATGATCAAGCGCCTGGGGCTCGACCTGCCCATCTGGCAGCAGTACACGAGCTTCCTGGTGCGCGCGCTGCAGGGCGACCTGGGCACCTCGTTCGTGCACGGCATCCCTGCCATCGAGCTGATCGTGCAGCGCATTCCGGCCACGCTGGAGCTGGTGCTGGTGGCGATCACGCTGACCATCGTGGTGGGTATTCCGCTGGGCCTGATCGCAGGTCTGAAGAACGACAAGCCCACCGGGCGCGGGCTGATGGCGGGCTCGGTACTGGGCTTTTCGCTGCCCAGCTTCTGGCAGGGCATGGTGCTGATTTTGTGTTTTGCGGTGTGGCTGCAATGGCTGCCCGCCGCGGGGCGCGGCGACACGGTGGCGGTGTTCGGCGTGCCGCTGTCGCTGCTGACGGCCGACGGGTGGAAGCACGTGATGCTGCCGGCCGTGAACCTGGCGCTGGCCAACATCGCGCTGGTGCTGCGGCTCACGGCCACGGGCGTGGTGGACGCCAAGACGCAGGAATACGTGAAGTTCGCGCGCGCCAAGGGCCTTAAGCCCCGGCGCATCCTGACGCGCCACATCCTGCGCAACATCTTGATCCCGGTGGTCACCGTGATCGGCATGGAGTTCGGCACGCTGATCGCCTACTCCACCATCACCGAAACGGTGTTCGCCTGGCCCGGCATGGGCAAGCTGCTGATCGACAGCATCTACCAGCTGGACCGCCCGGTGGTCGTGGCCTATGTGCTGCTCGTGACCTTCATCTTCGTGATGATCAACATGCTGGTGGACATGCTGTATGCCGCGCTCGACCCGCGCGTGCAGCTGCAGGAATCGGAATAACCGCGGGCACCGACAACGATGACAATTCCAGAATCTCCCCCCACGCCGGTCGCGCCGATCACCCCGAAGACGTCGATCACACCGATCACACCGGCCCCATCCGCCGCGACACCGCTGTCGGACACGCCGCGGCGCCGCGCCATCCTGCGGCACCTGCGCAGCCGCCCGTCCGTCAAGGGCTCGGTGATCGCGCTCATCGTGCTGCTGCTGGTGGTCATGCTGGCGCCGTTCCTGGCGCCGCAGAACCCGTATGACCTGGCGGCCCTGGACCTGATGGACGGCCGCATGCCGCCGGGCTCCAAGAGCATGGACGGCTTGACCTACTGGCTGGGCACCGACAGCCAGGGGCGCGACATGCTCAGCGCCATCCTGTACGGCCTGCGCATCAGCCTGACCGTGGGCCTGGCCGCCGTGGCGCTGGCCACGGTGATCGGCAGCCTCGTCGGCCTGGTGGCCGCCTACATCGGCGGTTTCGTCGACACGGTGCTGATGCGCATCGTGGACTTCATCCTGGGCTTTCCGACCATCCTGGTGGCGCTGGTGCTGCTGGCCATGCTGGGCCGCGGGGTGGACAAGGTGGTGATCGCCATCGTGACGGTGCAGTGGGCGCACTACGCGCGCATCATGCGCAGCCGCGCGCTGCAGGAGCGCCGCAAGGAATACATCGAGGCGGCGCAGAACCTGGGGTTTCCGGCGTGGCGCATCATGCTGCGCCACCTGCTGCCCAACTGCCTGGGCCCGGTGATGGTGTTCGCCACCATCCAGATCGCCAACGCGATCGTGCTGGAAGCCACGCTGTCGTTCCTGGGCGTGGGCGTGCCGATCACCGAGCCTTCGCTCGGCCTGCTGATTGCCAACGGTTTTCAGTACCTGCTGTCGGGCGACTACTGGATCAGCATGTTCCCGGGCCTGGCGCTGCTGCTGTTGATCCTGACGATCAACGTGATCGCCGATCGCCTGCGCGCCGCGCTGGACCCGAGGGGCTGATGATGACCACGACGACGACAAAAACAACGCCGTTGCTTGAAGTGCGCGGCCTGCACACCGTTTTCCATACCGAAGAAGGCGCCTGGCCTGCCGTGAGCGGTGTGGACCTGTCCATCCAGCCCGGCGAGATCGTGGGCCTGGTGGGTGAGTCCGGCTCGGGGAAATCGGTCACCGGTTTTTCCATCTTCGGCCTGATCGACCCGCCCGGCGAGGTGATCGCCGGCGAGGTGCTGTTCCAGGGCCAGGACCTGCGCGGGCTGACCGAAGAGCAGATGCGCCGGTTGCGCGGCAACCGCATCGCGATGATCTTTCAAGACCCGCTGATGACGCTGAACCCGGTGCTGCGCATCGAGGAGCAGATGCTCGAAGCCATCCAGACGCACCACCCCGAAGTCTCGCGCGCGGCGGCCCTGCAGCGCTGCGTGCAGGCGCTGGAGATGGTGGGCATCCCCGCCCCCGCATCGCGCCTGCGCAACTTCCCGCACGAGTTCTCGGGCGGCATGCGCCAGCGCGTGGCGATTGCCATTGCGATGCTCAACCAGCCCGAGCTGATCATCTGCGACGAACCCACCACGGCGCTGGACGTGACCATCCAGGGCCAGATCCTGTACCGCATGCAGGAGATCTGCCGCACGCACGGCACGGCGCTGGTCTGGATCACGCACGACCTGGGCGTGATCGCCGAGCTGGCCGACAAGGTGGCCGTGATGTACGCGGGCAAGATCGTGGAATCCGGCCCGGTGGCGCAGGTGCTGGACGCCCCGGCGCACCCGTACACCCGCGGCCTGCTCGATTCGCTGCCCGGCGCCATCGCGCCCGGCGAGCGCCTGCGCCAGATCAGCGGCATGGCGCCCACGCTGAGCAACCGCCCCGCAGGCTGCGCCTTTGCGCCGCGCTGCAGCCGGGCCCTGCCGCAGTGCGCCACCACCGAGCCCGACCGCACGGTGGCCGGCGGCCGCACCTACCGCTGCTTTGCCCCCCTCGTTGCCCTGGACCCTGCCGCATGAGTACGACCCTGCCTCCCGTCATCGAGCTGCGCAACGTCCACAAGCGCTTTACCAAACACCAGGACCTGATCGGGCGCGCGCTGGAGCTGGCGCGCAAGAAGCCCGTGCCCCGCACCGTGCATGCCGTCAACGGCGTGAGCCTGTCCATCGCGCCCGGCGAGGTGCTGGGCCTGGTGGGCGAATCGGGCTGCGGCAAATCCACCCTGGGCCGTGTGGTGGCCGGCCTGCACCACCAGACCGAGGGCGAGCTGCTGTACCAGGGCGCCGACGTGGCGGGCCTGAACCGCGCCGACAAGCTGGCCTACACGCTGGGCGTGCAGATGGTGTTTCAGGACCCGCAGGCCTCGCTCAACCCGCGCCAGCGCCTGCACCAGATCCTGGGTGAGGCGCTGCAGGTGCACAAGCTCGCGCCCGCAGCCGAGATACCCGCGCGCATCGACCAGGCGCTGGCCGAGGTGGGCCTGGCCGCCGAGTACCGCGACCGGCTGCCGCACCAGCTCTCGGGCGGGCAGCGCCAGCGCGTGGGCATTGCCCGGGCGCTGATGGTGTCGCCGAAGTTTCTGGTGTGCGATGAACCGGTGGCGGCGCTGGATGTGTCCATCCAGGCGCAGGTGATCAACCTGTTCATGGACCTGCGCGCGCAGCATGGCCTGACCTACCTGTTCATCAGCCACGACCTGGGCGTGGTGCGGCACATCTCCGACCGCGTGGCCATCATGTACCTGGGCAAGATCGTGGAGATGTCGACCACGGCCGAGATCTTTGCGCGCGCCAACCACCCCTACACGCAGGCGCTGATGGCCGAGGTACCGGACCTCGCGCGGCGCAAGCGCGTGTTCGTGCCGATAAAGGGCGAAATCCCCTCGCCGCTCAACCCGCCATCGGGCTGCACCTTTCACCCCCGCTGCCCCCACGCCATGCCGCGCTGCCGCGCAGAAGTGCCGCCGCTGGAAGCCATTGCACCCGGCCACTGGTCGGCCTGCCACCTGAACCACGCGACCCTTTGAACCGGTCTGACCCAACCCGACCCACCCGCCCCACCTGACATGCCCCACGAACCACGCCTTCAAACCCTGCGCGACGCCGTGCTGCGCGTGGGCCGCCACGCGGTCGAATACGGCAACGGCGTTGCGACCGGTACACCCGATGCGCGCACCATCACCCTCCACACCTACCGGCCCGCGCACGCCACCGCCCAGAGCCCCGTCGTGCTGGTGCAGCACGGCGTGATGCGCAACGGCGACGACTACCGCGACTTCTGGATTCCGGCCGCCGAGGAGCACGGCCTGGTCATCATCGCGCCCACGTTCTCCGACGCGCAGTGGCCCGACGTGGTGAGCTACAACAACGGCAACCTGCTGGCCACCACCGACCGCGCCGCGCTGGCCGACACCGCCCCCACCACGGCGCCCGAGGCCTGGTCGTACACCGTGGTCACCCGGCTGGTGGACGACCTGAAAGCCGCCGGGGTGCTGGCGGACCAGCCGCTCTACCTGTTCGGCCATTCGGCGGGCGGGCAGTTCGTGCACCGCCTGCTGAGCGTGCTGACCCCTGGCGTGTTCACCCAGGTCGCCGCGGGCAACCCGGGGTGGTACACGCTGCCGCTGCTCGACCTGCCCTTCCCCGAAGGGCTGAGCGGCACCCCTGCCGATGCCGACAGCCTGGCCCGCTTGTTCTCCGCCCCGCTCACGATCCTGGCGGGCGACCAGGACACCGAGACCGCCGACCCGCACCTGCCGTCCGAGCCCGCCGCGCTGCGCCAGGGCCCGCACCGCTATTCGCGCGCGCTCAACTACTTCGCGACGGCCCAGGCCGAGGCGGCGCGCCGGGGCCTGCCGTTCGCGTGGCAACTGCACACCATCGCAGGCATCGGCCACGACGGCGAAGCCATGTCGGCCGTGTGCGCGCACCTGTGGTTTCACCACCGCCTGCCCGACGCTGCGCAGCTGGCCGCGCTGGCGGGCCGGCACACGGCCTGACCGCGTCCGACCCGAAGCCGAACGCCAACGCGTCGCCCATCGCCCATCGCCACACCCTTTTTCGGAGCTGCCCCCATGACCTCACCCACCACCCAGTCCCTCGTCGATGGCATCACCGCGTGGATGCAGTGCGAGTCCCCCACCAGCAGCCCCGAAGGCCTGGCGCGCATGGTCGCGGTCATGCAGGGCTATGCAGCAAGCGCCGGCCTGCAAGCCTCGGTCACGCCGCTGGGCGCTGCGGTGGGGCCGCTGCTGCACATCAGCAACCGGGCTGCGGGCGACGTACGGCCGGGCCTGTTGATCCTGGGCCACTCGGACACCGTGCACCCCATCGGCACGCTGCAGGACAACCCCTGCCGCATCGAGGGCGACCGCTTCTATGGCCCCGGCGGCTATGACATGAAGGCCGGCATCTACCTGGCGCTGACCGCGCTGCGCGACCTGGCCGCCGCAGGCGCCACCGCGTTGCCGGTGGACTTTGTGGTGGTGCCCGACGAAGAGACCGGCAGCCACGCCTCGCGCGCGCACATCGAGGCCTTTGCACGCAACGCGCGCTACACCCTGGTGTGCGAGCCCGCCCGCGCCAACGGCGGCAAGTGCGTGACGGCGCGCAAGGGCACCGGCATGCTGCGCCTGGGCGTGAAGGGCCGCGCCGCGCATGCCGGCGTGCAGCACGAGAAGGGCCGCAGCGCCATCCGCGAAATGGCGCACCAGATCCTGGCGCTGGAGGCCATGACCGACTACGCGCGCGGCGTCACCGTCAGCGTGGGCACCATCGAAGGCGGCACCGCCACCAACACCGTGCCCGACCGCTGCCGCTGCGTGGTGGACTTTCGCCTGCCCGACCTGCAGGCGGCAGACGAACTGGTGGACAAGATGCAGGCGCTGCGCCCGGTGGGTGCCGACATGGAGCTCGACATCGACGTCGAGGTGAACCGCCCGCCCATGGTCAAGAGCGAAGCCGTGCAGGCCCTGCTGGTCCGCGCGCAGGACTCTGCCCGCCACGCCGGCTTCACGCTGGAAGACGCCCCCATGACGGGCGGCGGCAGCGACGCCAACTTCACCTCGGCCCTGGGCGTGCCCACGCTCGATGGCCTGGGCGCCGATGGCGACGGCGCGCACACGCTGCACGAGCACATCCTGGTGTCCACGCTGGAAACACGCTTGAACTTCTGGCGCCATCTGCTGGCGCATCTGGCGTAGGCTTCGGGGGAAGACCTCCACCACCGTCCAGCACAGCCCGCATGTCCACCACCACCTCCACCATCGCCACCGCAGCCCCCGAGCACTTCACCCCCGTCCCGCTCGACAAGGCCTACCGCCTGCTCAACCACGGCCCCACCGTGCTGGTGTCGGCCGCGCACGCCGGCCAGCACAACGTGATGGCCGCAGCCTGGGCCTGTGCGCTGGACTTTGCGCCGCCCAAGGTGACGCTGGTGCTGGACAAGGCCACACGCACGCGCGAGCTGGTGGAGGCCAGCGGCGAGTTCGCGCTGCAGCTGCCCACCGTGCCCATGGCGGCGATGACCGTGGCCATCGGCACCGACAGCGCCAAGACCCACCCGGACAAGCTGCAGCAGCACGGCGTGCCGCTGTTCCACGCCCCCGGCCACGCCAGCACCCACATCAGTACCCACATCCCGCTGGTGCAAGGCTGCGCCGCCTGGCTGCTGTGCCGCGTCATCCCCGAGCCCCACAACCAGCAGACCTACGACCTCTTCATCGGCGAAGTGGTGGCCGCCTGGGCGGACGAGCGCGTGTTCCGCCACGGGCACTGGGAGTTCGACACCGCGCCCGATGCGCTGCGCACGCTGCACTACGTGGCGGGTGGGCAGTTCTATGCGACGGGGGCGTCGGTCAGGGTGTGAGCGGTGGTGATGGTGCGCGGGTGATGCACAGGTGATGCGCATGCGCCTGGAGCGCGCGGAGCAGATGAGCTGGCCGCGCAAAACACTGTGCAAAAATACAGTCATCTGCGCATTTCACCCCCTGCCTGAGGACCCTCCATGACGAAGACGCCCCGCGCTGCTTCCGCCCTGACCGACCCCGAGTCGGCGCTGTTTGCCAGCATCCGAACGCTGATCGAGTCGGCCCGCAGCACGGTGGCCCGCGGCGTCGACCTGGTGCAGGTGCACACCCACTTCGAGATCGGGCGGCACATTGTCGAGTTCGAGCAGCAGGGGGAGCAGCGGGCGGGCTATGGAAATGCCTTGCTCAGTCTCTTGTCCGAGCGGCTGACCGCAGAGTTCGGCAAGGGCTTCGGGCGCAGCAATATCGCCTATTGCCGCAGCTTCTACCTGGCGTACCGGGAGCGCGTGCTGATTGTCCAGACAGCGTCTGGACAATCATCGCTGGCGCTTGGCACCGCGCCGTTTCAGATCGGCCAGACAGCGTCTGGACAATCTGAGCGCCCCTTCACCCTCAGCTGGTCCCACTACGTTTTCCTGCTGGGCATCAAGCATGCCGAGGAACGCAGCTTCTACGAAATCGAGGCCACCCAGCAGCAATGGACCTTGCGGGACCTCAAGCGCCAGTTTCAGAGCGGGCTCTACGAGCGCCTGGCCCTGAGCCGCGACCAGGACGGCATTCGCCAGCTGGCGCAGCAGGGGCACACCGTCAGCCGCGCCAGCGACCTGCTCAAGGAACCGCTGGTGCTGGAGTTCCTGGGGCTGTCCGAGCAGGCCCGGTTTTCCGAATCGGACCTGGAGGCGGCCATCATCAGCCAGATCGAGCGCTTCCTGCTGGAGCTGGGCAAAGGCTTTCTGTTCGAGGCGCGCCAAAAGCGTTTCACCTTCGACGACGAGCATTTCTTCGTGGACCTGGTGTTCTACAACCGCCTGCTGCACTGCTACGTGCTCATCGACCTCAAGCTGGGCAAGCTCACGCACCAGGACCTTGGGCAGATGCAGATGTACGTCAACTACTTCGACCGCCACGTCAAGACCGACACCGAAGCGGCCACGGTCGGCATCGTGCTGTGCAAGAAGAAGCACGAGGCGCTGGTCGAGATCACCCTGCCCCAGGGCGCCAACATCCACGCCAGGGAATACCAGCTGTACCTGCCCAGCAAGGAAGAGCTGCAGCAAAAGCTGGCGGAATGGGCGGATATTGAGACGGAAAAAGCCCCTGCCGCTTGATCAGCAAGCGCCAGCAGCTATCAAAAGCATAGTATTCGACCTATTCGGCCCGTACAGTTCCTTCAGCCCCTCCCACCCACCCATCCCATGCGCATCCTCCACACCTCCGACTGGCACCTGGGCCAGCATTTCATGGGCAAGAGCCGCCAGGCCGAACACCAGGCGCTGATCGACTGGCTGCTGGTCCAGGTCGATGCGCATGCGGTGGATGCGGTGCTGATTGCGGGCGACATCTTCGACACCGGCGCCCCGCCGAGTTATGCGCGCGAGCTGTACAGCCACCTGGTGGTGAGCCTGCACCGCGCAGGCGTGGCGCTGTTGCTGCTGGGCGGCAACCACGACTCGGTCGCCACGCTGGGCGAAAGCCGCGCGCTGCTCGCGGTGCTGAACACCACGGTGGTGGCGGCCGTCAGCGACCCGGCCGACCACGTGGTGGTGCTGCCCCGGCGCGGCGGTGATGGCAGCCACGAGCCGGGGTGCATCGTCTGCGCCGTGCCGTTCATCCGCCCGCGCGATGTGTGGCAAAGCAAGGCCGGGCAGAGCGCTGAGGACAAGCAGCAGTCCCTGCAGGCAGCCATCCAGGCGTACTACCAGGGCGTGCACGATGCGGGCCTGGCCCTGCAGGCGCAGCTGCAGCAGACGCTGGGCCGGCGCGTGCCCCTCATCGCCACCGGCCACCTCACCACCGTGGGCGCCAGCAGCAACGAGTCGGTGCGCGAGATCTATGTGGGCTCGCTCGACGCCTTTCCCACCGCCGCATTTCCGCCGGTGGACTACATCGCGCTGGGGCACATCCACAAGCCGCAGAAGGTGGGCGGCCTCGCGCACATCCGCTACTGCGGATCGCCCATTCCGCTGGGCTTTGACGAGGCGCGGCAGCACAAGGAAGTGCTGCTGGTGGACCTGGATGCCACCGGCCTTGCAGGCGTCACGCCGCTGCCCGTGCCGCGGTTTCAGGCGCTGGTGTCCGTGAGCGGCAACCTCGCCGCCTTGCCCGCGGCCATCGCCGCCGCCGCATCGGAAGGCACGGCCGACAAGCCAGCCTGGCTGGAGGTCACCGTGGCCGAAGACGACTACCTGCAAGACCTGCCCGAGCGCATCAACACCATGACGCAGGGCCTGCCGGTGGAAGTGCTGCGCGTGCGCCGCCAGCGCGCCAGCACCACCGCCACCCTGTTCTCCGAGGCATTGGAAACTCTGGACGAGCTGAGCACCGAAGACGTGTTTGCACGGCGGCTGTCGCAGGAAGACCTGTCGCCCGACCTGCGGCAGGCCCTGAACCAGCGGTACACCGACGTGGTCCGCAGCATCACCGAAGGCGCGGCATGAAGATCCTGAAGCTGCGCCTCAAGAACCTCAATTCGCTCAAAGGCGAATGGGCCATCGACTTCACCCAGCCGCCGTTCACCGAGAACAGCCTCTTCGCCATCACCGGCCCCATGGGCGCGGGCAAGTCCACGCTGCTCGACGCGATCTGCCTGGCGCTGTACCACCAGACGCCGCGGCTGCCCAGCGTCTCGAAGTCGTCCAACGACCTCATGACGCGCCACACCGCCGACTGCCTGGCCGAGGTGGAGTTCGAGGTGAAGGGCGCCGTGTACCGCGCCTTCTGGAGCCAGCGCCGCGCCCGCGACAAGGTGGACGGTGCGCTGCAAGACCCCAAGGTGGAGCTGGCCCAGGTCGACCCCGCCACCGGCCTGGGCACCGTCCTGTGCAGCCAGAGCAACGACAAGCTGCGCCGCGTGGCCGACATCACCGGGCTGGACTTTGGCCGCTTCACCCGGTCCATGCTGCTGGCGCAGGGCCAGTTCGCCGCCTTTCTGAACGCCAGCGCCAACGACCGCGCCGAGCTGCTCGAAGAGCTGACGGGCACCGAGATCTATGGCGACATCTCCCGCCGCGTGTTCGAACAGGCCCGTGACGCCCGCGAGCAGCTGAACCAGCTCAAGGCCCGCGCCGACGGCGTGGAGCTGCTGCCCGCAGAGCGCAGCGCCGCCATGCAGGCCGAGTTGCAGGAATGGACCCGGGCGCTGGCCGAGGTGCAGCACGCCCACGCCGCCACCAGCACGCAGCGCCAGTGGCACATCGATGTGGACCACAGCGCGCAGGCCGTGCTGGCCGCCACCACCGGCCAGCAGCAGGCCGCTGCCGCACTGCAGGCCGCCGCTCCCGACCTGCAACGCCTGGCCGACAGCGAGCCCGCCCAGGCCCTGCGTGCACCGCACGCGGCGTGGCAGCAGGCCCAGGCCGCCTGCGAAGCCAGCGACACCCTGCTGGCCAGCCTGCAGGCGCAGCACCAGCACGAGTCCGCGCAACACGCCCAGCACCACCACACTACCGCCGTGCTGGCCCGCCGCGTGGCCCACGCCGCACAGGCCGCGCTGGCGCAGGCCCAGGCCGCGCAACAGCGCCACACCGGCTACTGCACCACCCACGCCCAGCACGCCCACCTGGGCGAGCGCCTGGGCGAATGGCGCCAGCAGCTATTGCAACGGCAGCACCTGCAGGGCAAGCTGGCCGAGCACCACACGGCGCTGCAGGCGCTGCAGACAGACATCGCCCAGCGCAGCGACCAGGTCACCGCCCAGAGCGCGCGCGTAGACGCCGCCACGCAAGACCAGGCCACCGCCACCGCCGCACTGCGCACCGCCCAGGCAGAGCAACACCAACAGCTGGGCGGCCACACCATCGCCACCCTGCGCGAGCGCTGGCAGCACGCACAGGGCCGCGTGGCCGCCTGGCGCCATGCTGTGCAACTGGGCGAGCAGCGCCGAGAGCTGGCAGACCAGCAGGCCGCACTGGGCACGGAAGTGCAGCGCATCGAAGCGGCCACCGCCAGCCAGGAGGCCGCACGCCTGGCACTGCGCGCGCAGTACAACGGCTTGAAAGAACAGGTGGCCGACAAGCGCCAGCTGCTGGAGCAAGAGCGCCGCATCCAGAGCCTGGACCAGCACCGCCACGCCCTGCAGCCCGGCGAGCCCTGCCCGCTGTGCGGCGCCACCGCGCACCCCGCCATCGACGCCTACCAGGCGCTGGACGTGTCGGCCACCGAGGCCGCGCTGCAGCACAAACAGGCCGAGCTGGAGGCGCTGACCACCCAAGGCCAGGCCGTGGCAGAGTCGCTGGCCACCAGCAAGACCCGGCTGGCCGAGCGCATGGACCAGCAGCAAAAGACCGCCCAGCGCATCGGCCAGTGGGATGCTGAGTGGGCCACCTGCATCGAACCCCTGAATGCGCCGAACGTGCAGAGCGAACAGAACGGGCTGAACGCAGCGGACCC
The DNA here is from genome assembly GCF_001424425.1 of Acidovorax sp. Leaf191. Lineage (GTDB taxonomy): Bacteria > Pseudomonadota > Gammaproteobacteria > Burkholderiales > Burkholderiaceae_C > Acidovorax. Next base: position 716,607 of record NZ_LMPT01000001.1, on the reverse strand, counting down.
CTCCGAAGCGCCGAACGCGCTGACCTCATTGCCCGCGCTGCGCCCCGAAGACTGGCAGCACGCCGACCAACTCGCAGCCGGGCACACAGCCGCCCAAGCCGCTCAAGCACGCTTGGCCGACGCCCTGCACAAAGCAGAGGCCGCAGAGCAGCGCGTGCAGCAAGCCCAGGCCGCTGCCAGCCAGTGCGACCAGGCCCTGCAAGCCGCCACGCACCAACTGGCCCTGCAGCAGCAAGCCGTGCACGAAGCGCACGCGCGGCAAGCCACGCTGGCAGACACCATCAGCACCGCCCAGGCCGAATGCACCGCGCTGGACACCCGCCTGCGCGCCGCCGTGCAAGCCGCCGGCTACGACCTGCCCGCCGACCACGCGCCCTGGCTGCAAGCGCGCGATGCCGAATGGCAACGCTGGCGCCACACCCAGGCCGAGCTGCAGACGCTGGCCCAGAGCATCACGCGCCTGCAAGCCCAATGCGACGCTGCACAGGCGCAGGCTGAACTGTGGTCGCAACGCTGGGCTGCGCTGCAAGCTACTTTCGCTGGCGGTGCAGACCAGCCCGCCGACGCGAACCTGCAGCTACCCCTGTCGGCTACCCTGGACGACGACAGGGCCCACGATGGCACGGCCGATGCCGCCACAGCCTTGCAGGCCAGCGTGGCGGAAATTGAGCGCCTGCAACGCACCCTGGCGGCTTTGGAAGGCCGCCAAGCTCAGGCACAAACCACACGCGCCCAACAAGCCACGGCGCTGAAGGCAGCAGCCCACTCATGGCACGACGCGCTGCAGGCCAGCCCTTTCGCCGACTTGGGCCGGTTCGAAGCCGCCCTGCTGCCCGAGCCCGAGCGCCAGCGCCTGGCCGCCCAGCGCGACGCCCTGCTGGCCGCACAGCAACGCACCGACGCCCTGTTGCAGGCCGCGCACGCCCGGCATGCCGAGCTGCAGGCCCAGGCGCTCACACCGCAGTCACTGGACGAGCTGACCGCCCGCCTGGCCGAGCTGGAAGCGCAGCGCAGCGCCGTCAGCGAACAGATCGGCGCCCACCGCGCCCTGCTGACGCGCGACGACCAGCTGCGCACCACCCAACAAACCCTGTTCGCGCAGATCAGCCAGCAGACCGCCGACAGCGACGTGTGGCAGCGGCTGGACGCGCTGATCGGCTCCTCCAAAGGCGACAAGTTCCGCAAGTTCGCCCAGGGCCTCACGCTGGACCACCTGCTGCAGCTGGCCAACAAGCACCTGGCCCGCCTGCACGGCCGCTACCTGCTGCGCCGCAAATCCACCGGCGAGCTGGAGCTGGAGATCGTCGACGCCTGGCAAGGCGACGTGGCGCGCGACACGCGCACCCTGTCCGGCGGCGAAGGCTTTCTGGTCAGCCTGGCGCTGGCCCTGGCGCTGTCGGACCTGGTGAGCAACAAGACGTCGATCGACTCGCTGTTTCTGGACGAAGGTTTCGGATCGCTGGACGGCGACACGCTGGAGGTGGCGCTCACGGCGCTGGATTCGCTCAACGCCAGCGGCAAGATGATCGGCATCATCAGCCACGTGGAGGCGCTGAAGGAGCGGATACCGGCGCAGATCCGCGTGGTGAAGGGCGGGGGCGTGGGGTACTCGCGGCTGGTGGTGTAGGGCGCTCGCCGGCAACATCCGCTCGGGTTGGGACTGTCGATGCCTGGCGCGGCGCTTCGACTGGCTCAGCGTGAACGGCTCAGGTGGATGCCTGCCGCAGGATGCCTGCCGCATCAGCCGCAGGCCTGCGGCGGCAGCTCCTGCACCGCGCCCATCTTGTCGATGACCAGATCCATGAACGCCGACACGGCCAACGGCAGGTAGCGCCTGCTGGGGTAGACCATGTGCACGCCGTGGCCCACCTGGTGATAACCGGGCAGCACGGGCACCAGCAGGCCCGCGCGCAGGTCGCGTTGCGTCAGCGTGGAGGGCAGCAGCGCAATCCCCAAGCCCGCCAGCGCGGCCTTGCGCAGGGCCTGCGCCGTGTTGCCGCTGAAGCGGCCTGACACCTGCACCTCGGCCGGTGCGCCGTCCGGCCCCGTCACGCGCCAGGTGGCCTTGCCGCTGGGGTGGCCGAACACCAGGCAGTCATGGGCTGCCAGGTCTTGCAGCGTGGCCGGCACGCCCTGGCGCGCCACGTAGGCGGGGCTGGCCACCAGGCCGTCGGTGCCCGCGTCCAGCACCTTGCGGGCAAACAGGCCCGAGTCCTCCAGGATGCCGCCCCGAAACGCCACGTCGATCCGGTCTGCGATCAGGTCTGCGCGCCCATCGCTCAGCACAAAGTCCACCCGCACCTTGGGGTGCGCCACCAGAAACTCGGTCAGCCACTCCATCGCAAAGAAATCGAAGAAGTCCGCTGGCGCCGCCACCCGCACCAGGCCGCTGGGCTCCTGGTTCACCGCCAGCAGCTCCTCGCCCGCATCCATCAGGCCCTCCACCGCGCCGCTGCAGCGCTCCAGAAACACCTGGCCCGCGCTGGTGAGCGTGAGATGGCGGGTCGAGCGCTGCATCAGCCGGGTGCCCAGGTGCGCTTCGAGCTGCTGCACCCGGCGGCTCAGGGTGTTGGGCGGCACGCCCAGGCGGCGCGAGGCCTCGGCAAAGCTGCCGCAGCGCACCACCTGCACAAAGACCGCAACGTCGTTCAGATCCAGCATGGCTGCGCGCCCTCACTCACAAATCATTCGATTAATGGACGAGTGCAATCATATTGCACCATCTAGTCAATCAATCGATGAATTTTTAAGCTACAGGCATCACTTCAACACCTTCAGGGTTTTCAGGATGTCTGCACCAGCTTCAGCCCCACGCGCCATCGCCCACCGCACCCGCGGCACCACGCACGGCCCCATCACCCGCCTCATGAGCCCTGGGAACCTGGGCCAGGTGCTCAAGCCCTTCATCTTTCTGGACCTGGTGCACTTCCAACCCGGCGCGGCGCAGCAGGGCTTTGGCATGCACCCCCATTCGGGCATCGCCACGGTCACGTTCTTGTCGGAAGGCGATGTGCGCTACGAAGACAGCACCGGCCAAGCCGGCCTGTTGCCCGCCGGCGGCGTGGAATGGATGCGTGCTGGCAACGGCGTGTGGCACACCGGCGCCCCCGTGGGCGACACGCCGGGCCGCGGCTTTCAGCTGTGGGTGGCCCTGCCCGCCGCGCTGGAGAACGCCCCCGCCCACAGCCAGTACCTGGCCCCCGAGCTGGTGCCCCAGGTCGGCCCGGTGCGGGTGCTGATGGGCACCTACGGCCCGGCGCGCAGCCCGGTCGCGGCGCCGGGCGGCATGACCTACCTGTCGGTGCAACTGGCCCAGGGCGAACGCTGGACCTACACCCCGCCCCAGGGCCACACGGTGGCGTGGGCAGCGGTGGCTACCGGGGCCCTCACTGCAGGCGAAGGCCTTGACGCAGGCGAACTGGTGGCGTTCGAGCCCAGCAGCCAAAGCATCGACTTTGTCGCCACCGAAGCCACCCGGTTCGTGCTGGGGTCTGCCGTGCCGCACCCGCACGACCTGGTCATGGGCCGCTACTCGGTGCACACCAGCCCGGCCGCACTGGCACAGGGCGCCACAGAAATCCGGCGCATTGCAGGGCCACTGCGCCAGGCCGGGCGGCTGGCCTAGGGCGGGGCTGAACAGGGCCGGGGCATCGCGCAGGCCTGCCCAGCGTCGCCTTGGCTCCACTCACTTTCCATCACGTTTTTTCAACCCACTTCACTCACTCACCCAAGGAAACATCATGAACATCGGCATCATCGGCTCTGGCGGTCTCGGCTCCAACGTGGCCCGCGCATTGGCCCGCAAGGGCCTGTCGGCCACCCTCTCCAACCGGCGCGGTCCGCAATCCCTGGCCGCTCTGGTGGCCGAACTGGGCCCCACCATCCAGGCCGGCACCGTGGCAGAAGCTGCCGCCGCAGACATCGTGCTCATCGCCGTGCGCTGGGAAGACCTGGGCCAGGCGCTGGGCCCCCTGCCCGCCTGGAACCGCCGCATCGTCATCGACGGCACCAACCCCGTGGAGTTTCTGGACCCCGAGTCGCCCGACGCGCAGGACCCCACCAACCCACTGGCAGCCTACGGCATCAAGGCCATCGACCTGGGCGGGCGCTCGTCCAGCGAAGTCTTCAGCGAATTCGTGCCCGGTGCCCGCGTGGTCAAGGCGTTCAACCACCTGGACGTGAACGTGCTGGCGCAGCCCCAGGTCTCCGGCGGCCAGCGCGCCATGTTCTACGCCGGCGACGACGCCGCCGCCAAGGCCGCGGTGCGCCAGGTGCTGGACGCGATTGGCTACTTCCCGGTAGACCTGGGCACGCTCGCGGTGGGCGGGCGGCTGTCGGAGCTGCCGTTTGGGGCGTTGTCGAGTACGCAGTTCATCAAGATTTGAGTGGGGGCGCCTGCCAGGGCGCTTTACAGGGGCCCCAACGGCACCTTGTGTCAACCATGCGCCCTCTCCTTCAGGCGGTGAATGCTGTCGGTCAGCCGCCTCAGGAGTGGGCACTGCGGCGAATAGAAGGTGTGCGTACCCAGCTAACAGCCGTTGGCCACCCCGAACGCCAATGCCACAGGTGACGTGGCTGGCAACCGTGACGCCGCCTCTCACGCAAAGGATGAAAGATAGTTAGCAAAAAAGTTAGCGTATTTATCAAAATATCATTTCAATTCATATATTTACATACGTATGTATCTTGGCAAAATAGGGTGATGTACACCGAAGTTCACCAGTTCGAACCGCTCCTGCCAGCCGACGCCCGCATGGAGCCCCTGCTGGCCAAAGCGCATGACCTGTCCCGTCTGGCCACCACCTTGGCCGGCACCCGCGTGCCGCCGGAGCTGCGCAGCCTGCTGCGCAACATGAATTCGTACTACACCAATCGCATCGAGGGCCAGCACACCCGCCCGCACGAGATCGATCAAGCACTGCGGCAAGACTTCTCCAAAGACGCCGCGCTGGCCGCCAAACAACGCCTGGCCATTGCCCACATCGAGGCCGAGCAGACGCTGGAGCAAAGCTATGCCGGGCCCGAAGGTGCAGCCAAGCTGTATGCACCAGAAGCGCTGCAAGACATCCACCACGCCTTGTTTGCCCGCTTGCCGGCCGCGGACCTGTTCACCTCCCAGCAAGAGTCCATCGTTCCCGGCGCACTGCGCCAGCGCGATGTGCGTGTGGGCCGGCATGTGGCACCGGCGCACGCCACCGTGCCGCTGTTTTTGCAGCGCTGGGCCGCTTTTTATGGGGGCGTGCGCCGGGGCGAGGCTGCTTTGGTGGCACTGGCCTGCGCGCACCAGCGGCTGGGCTGGGTGCACCCCTTTGTGGATGGCAACGGGCGCGTGATGCGCCTGCACACCCACACCTGGCTCACCGCCATGGGTTACACCGGCGGCCTGTGGTCGCCCCTGCGCGGCTTTGCGCGCAGCACCGAGCGCTACTACGCGCTGCTGGCCGACGCCGACAGCCTGCGCCGCGGCGACCTGGACGGGCGCGGCAACCTGAGCGAGCAGGCCCTGATCGCGTGGGCGGACTATGTGCTGGACACCTGCCTGGACCAAGTGCGCTTCATGGCCAGCCTGCTGGACTTCGAGGCCATCAAGAACCGCATCGAAGCCTGCCTGGTGTTTGAAGCCACCGTGCTGAAAAACGGCGTGCGCCAGGAGGCTCTGCGCGGCCTGCACTACCTGTTTTTGAGTGGTGAAGACATGCAGCGTGGCGACTTCAAGGCCATGCTGGGCATGAGCGACCGTGGCGCCACCGATGCGTTGGGTGCGCTGGTCAAGCGGGGATTGCTCAGGTCCGACTCGCCGCAGGGCAAGGTGCGGTTTGGGTTACCGCAACATGCCTTGCGCTTTATGTTTCCGCAGTTGTGGCCTGAGGCGGAGGCGGATTCGGCGAATGTTTGATGGGTAAATTCAGCTCTGGCGCTTGTTCGATAAGCGCTAGCAGCTATTGATTCATGAGCACAGCAGCGCACCACACCTTTGAAACACCTGAGCAGCTCCACGCGTGGCTGCGGGGTGAACCACGGCAGCGAAACTGAGCTGTGGTGCGCATCTTCAAAAAGGCCACCGGCCAGCCCAGCGTCACCTGGGACGATTGCGTGGTGGCCGCTATTTGCTAGGGTGGATCGACGGGCTGCGCAAAGCTTTGGACGACACCTCGTTTCTGCAACGCCTAACGCCACACCGCGCGCGTTCCAACTGGGCACAGAAAAACGTGCAGCATGCCGAGCGGCTGCTAGAGCAAGGGCGCATGGAAGCAGGTGGAGGCCGCGCGCAGCGATGGGCGCTGGGCCGCCGCCTACGCCGGCAGCGCCACCACGGTGATGCCCAAAGACTTCTTGGCAGCGTTGCTACAACACCCCGCCGCCCACGCTTTCTACGTCACCCTAAAACGCCAGAGCCTATTCACCATCTACCACCGGCTGCACAGCGCCAAGCAGCCGGAAACCCGACAGAAGCGCATGGCAGAGTTTGTTGGCGAAGTTGGGGCGTGGGAGAAGCCCTTGATATTTACGGCCAGCGTTAAAAGGCTGGCATGACAGGTTCTGTTGGGGCCGCGAGAATACTGCGAACGCCACTTGGTCTTTCAACTTAAATGCGATCAGATCCAACTCATGCAGTTGTTCAGTCCATTTGGATCGGCGGCGTGATTCAAGTTTCCGCTCGCTTTTGTAAGCGTGAGGAAAGCCAACCTGTCGGTGTCATTCTTTCCGATGCCCAGATGAGATTCAATGGCCCCCAATGACCATACCCAGTAGCCGCTCGCATTCAACTGTGCTGCAAGATTCTGTACTTCTTGAGGCATTGCATTTGCCATGGCCATGAAGGCAGCTTCTGGTAAAAGACTACCGCCTTTGCAGGGATATCCATCAGTTCCTAAAGAGAAATTGAGCAACGCGGCATTTGCGTTGAACCAGTTTTTACATGCAATGAAATCCAAATTCGTAGTCAATGTTGGAAGGAATTTGGGAGCTTGCTTAAAAACATAATCCAAGTCAACGATTGCTTTGCTGTTAAAACCCACTTCAGATAAAACACTCCGTGTCGGCTCGATAGAGCCACTCCCGGAAACCTCAATCACGCATGTTTTATTTCTAGCCAATTGCGCCCCCCTTACTGCTCGGTACATCTCAGGGATGACCATTTTTTCGGTCTTCCCCTCGACAATGACAATACTCTCCGAAAATAAGAAATAACTGGAATTTTGCAATGAAAAAACTACGGCCGTGTGATGAGCCATGTTCTGAAGATTATTTGCTGCAGTACTTAGTTTTTTTCGGACTTCGGTTCGTCCATTCGGGTTTTTATATGCTACCAAAGTGTCAAGTATTTTTTCCCCGATAACCAATGGGCTATGAGTGGTAAAGACAATCTGGAAATCATTTTGAGAAATTGCTATCAAGGAGTCGCGTAACAGCTCAATGGCGTGTGGGTGTAGGTATAGCTCAGGTTCATCTATCAACAACAGCGTAGTTGTTTGGCCTGGAGTTGCAGGTCTTAGCTGGCTTGCAAGCAGATTGATGAGTGCCATTTGGACAGTTCGTTGAGTTCCATGTCCATATGAAGAAAATCCGATGGGAGCAGGATTGTTTGTGTCCGACAGCGCAATAGAGGCGGTCTTTACAACATCTTCCAACGTTGGAGATTGCATTGAAAGATGGATGCTTAGGCCTGGAAAAAATTTGGCTAGTGCAGTTGTGGCAGCGGATTCAAAAAGTGCGAATTCGGCGATCCGATTCGGACCATTCAGATGGGCGGCGGCATTTGAGAGTGCAGAAGTCAATGTAGCTAGCGCTGCAACATTGTTTGTGCGTATCTGCTCCATTGTATTTTTGAGCAAAAGTCCAATTGTGTTCTTCGCCGCAAATTGATTTACGTCTTCTGAGGCGTTGTCCATTGCTTCAATAAAAATTGGCTCAGGGAAAAGCGCAGCTAAGGCGTTGTCTATGCCTGTCGGGTTTGGAAGCCAGTCACCGCTTGCTGGGTCTAGTACCTCGAGCTTTATCTCTGCAGCGCGGACATTTGGGGCTTCCTGGATACGGCGAATGGTGAGCTTGTTGTTGTGCAGATATTTTGATACTTGAGCTTGCTGATTTGGTGGAAGTGCTCCGACTTGTGGGTTGTCGATGACGCCCGAAACTACGACTGCATTCGCTAAATTCGTGAACTTTGCCGGCGAAAGAACACTTTTTCTGAGTAGCCAAGAAATCGCGCGAAGAATTGTTGACTTTCCTGCATTGTTGTAACCAATGATTGGAGTGAATGAACCTAGCGGAATGGTGACATTCTCGCAGGAACAAAAATTTAGTATAGAAATTTCTTCGAGCTTCATGATGGATTTTTTAACTACCGTTGATTAAATAATCGACTTTCAAAACCACTATCTCCGCTTGCCGTAATAACTAGCCGATGTGTCGCCCTTGTCGCCGCTACATAAAACACCCGAGCCGCGTCCTTCTCGTCCTCCCCCGCTACAGGCATGTGCCCCACCCCAGGTAGCGCCACCAGCGGAAACTCCAGCCCCTTGCTCACCTTCATGGTCATCACCTGAATCGCATCCGCACCAGGCTTGTACTCTCCACTCTTCTTTCGCACCCGATGCGGCAACTTGCGCTGAGCTAAAGCAATCGCGCACAAATCCATGGTTTTCCAATCCGCACACAGCACCGCCATATCACCCCACGCAAAGCCCTCTTTGTGGGCGCTGGCCAGGTGGTCCGCAATGGCAAAGGCTTCATCACGCAGGGTGGGCAGTTTGATGATCACGGGGGCCTGGCCCTCGCGCCCGCAGCTCACGGGCTTGAGCAGCGGGATGCCGTCGTCGTCTTGGTCGTCCGCGGTCAGCAGGTCTGCGGCGACGAGGCTGGCGGTGTGCAATATCTGCCGCGTGTTGCGGTAGTTGATCTTCAGGATGGTGGTGCGCCCCTGCGCCTGGATGCCCACGCTTTTGAAGCTGAACTGCTTGCTGCGTGCGCGCTCGTAAATGCTCTGCGCGTCGTCGTACAGCACCAGCAGGCTGTTCGTGGCGGGGTCCACCATCTGCGTGATGAGCTTGAGCCATTCGGGTGCGAAGTCGTGGCCCTCGTCGATCATCACGGCCTGGTATTGGCCGCCGGGGATCTGGCTGCGCTCCACGGCGCGGATGACGTGGTCCACCAGGCCTTCATAAAAGCCGCCGCCCTGGGGCGGCAGAGCCTGCCCGTAGGTGGTGAGCTGCCGGTGGCACCAGCTGTGAAAGTGCCGCACGTGCACGCGGTCGCTGAGGCCTTTGGCCTCCATCATGCTGGCCAGCTTCACGCCCAAGGGCTCGTTGAAGCAGAGGACGAGGATGGGCTTGCTGGCCGGGGTGCTGGCCTTGGCCAAGTATTCGGCGCGGTAGCCCAGAATCATCGTCTTGCCCGAGCCGGCCACGCCGTGGATGACGCGGTGGCCGTCGCCCAGGCTGCGGGCCAGCTGCTCTTGCTGGATGTCCATCACGCGCATGATGTCGGGCAGCTGGGCTTCGGCGTCGTTGTCGTCGAACAGGGCGCCCTGGGTTTGCACGCGCACCTGCGGGAACATGATCCAGCGCACCCGGTCGAGCTGCGGCAGGCTCAGCGCGCCGCCGAAGCGGTGGGCGAACATGTTCCACAGCCGCTCCTGAAACGCTTCGGGGTCGGCAGATTCCTCCATCTCGTCTTTGCAGATGACGTAGTGGGAGGCAATGGTTTCGCCCAGGCCCGCTGCATCGAACTGCTTGCGTGTGATGCGGGTGAACACCACGCCGTGCCCCCAGGGGAACGCCAGCTTGCCTTGGTGCGGCCCGCTGGGTTGCACGAGCGGTGCGTCGCGCTCCAGGGCGTTCACGACCTGAATGGCACAGTGGCGTGCCTGTTCGAGCGGGTTCTTGACGGGCTTGGTCTGGCCGTTGCTGTCCAGAATTTCCCAGTACTGGCGCGTGGTGTTCCGAATGGTTTCCAGGTGCCAGTCTTTGGTCTCCAGCACCAGCAAGCCACGGCGCGGATGCAGCACGACAAAGTCCGGGTAGGTTTGCCGGGGGCCTATGGGCACGTTGTGCCACAGCAGATAGTCGTCATCGAGCTTCTGCTCCAGCCGCTCGGCCAGGCGCCGCTCACCAGTGGAATCAAACGCGGACGAGCCTATCGCCGGTATCAGTGTCGCCATGCCTGCACTTGCCTTCCCCCTTTGCCTGTTGATCTACTTATGTGTCCATTTGTAAATCCAATGTAGGGTGGCGCGGCGAATGCGGCAACTATCAAATGTCAGAGGGTGGGGGCGAGCTGCTGTGCGGGCGGTTGGTGGGCCTTGGTGGCGATGCCCATCGGAAATTGGCATCAAAGTGGCCTCCACCGCTTGTTGAATAAGCGCTAGAAGCTACCAATTCAATAGCAATTGTCAGTGGCGCACTTGGCTCTGGCAGCTCCACCGTTTGACGGTGGGCGGTGATGTATTGAGGTCATGTTCTGCCGTGCAGCCGGTAACGCTTTTGTCCAGCGGCCTCGTAGCCACCGCAGAGGTGCCTGAGTATTCACAGGCCACCCAATACTGCTGCGTGGAGGGCGGGAACACCCACTGCAAGTGCAGCGTCTTGCCTCGACTCTGCGTGCGGTTCGGCACCTTTTGCACGAGCAGCTCCGGCGGGCCTTCATAAAAACCCACGTTGTACAGGGGGTAGCTGCCATTGCTGCCGCGGACTTGCCAATCAGGGGGCACCTTGTCCGACGGCGTTTGCTGGACTTGCAGCGATTGCGGACACGGGCTGCCCGTTGGCGTTGCGTTGGGACCAGGTGCTGATTGCGCCATGGCGAGAGCCATTGAGCCTGGAGCGATGAGCAGGAAGACGATGTGACGGTGGATGATCATGGTGACGGCTGCGCTCGGTGTCGAAGGGGAGCGTGAGGTAAAAATTGAGCCGAATTGGCCTCTGCCGCTTACTGAAAAAGCGCCAGCAGCTATAACTTTATGAGCAAAAACTTGACGAAGTCGTGAACCTACTGCGCTTGCCAGCGGCTCTTCACGATCCCCAAACATCCCACTGCCCCGCGGCTACCTCTTTCGCCCGATTTATCACAAGCCGCCACTGCTGCACGACCACCGCTTGAGGGTGATGGGTGAAGTGGTCAGATCGTGTTGCACGGAGCACGATGTCAGGCTCTTGTCGAGCGGTTTGGCGACTATCGCGGCTGTTCGCCCGTACTCACAGCCGACCCAGTAAGGGAGGTCTTGGGGCGTGAGCGGCCAAGTCGACGTCAACGTCTTGCCCCTGCGCTGCTCGCTGTCGGGCGCCAGTATCGCCCTTGGATCGGGCGACCCGTAGTAGAACGAAACGTTGTTGAGGTAATGCTTGCGCGTGCTGCCAACCGCCTGCCAGCCTGGCGGCAGTTCGCCGATGGGCGTTTGCTGTACCTCTATGGACGCCGGGCATGTGCCCACGTGCGCGACGCTGGGCAAGGCGTGGCCTGTTTGGGCGATGACGCTACCCGTGGCTGCAAATAGCGCGAGAAAAAATATTGAGCGCCAGCGAATTGCCATAGCGACTACTCCACGACAAAGAAAGGCGACGGCAAAGTGGAGAGGCGGTCGGCTGTTCAGCCAGCGCATCGGGGTATAGCGACCGCGCTCGGTTTAGCTGCAGCATGGCTCACCCGCTTGCGGCGATTCATCATTCACGTCGCGCTTCATGGGCGCGCTGTGCTTTGACAGGCCCAGCTTTTAACGGTAGGCGGTGACGTATTGAGGTCGTGTTCTGCCGTGCAGCCAGTAACACTTTTGTCCAGCGGCATTGTGGCTACGGCATCGGTGCTGGAGTATTCACATGCCACCCAATACTGTTGAGTAGAGGGTGGGAAGATCCACTGAGAGTGCAGCGTCTTGCCTCTACGGTAGGTGCGGTACGGTACCTTCTGCATGAGCAGCTCAGGGGGACCTTGATAAAACCCAACATTGGAAAGGGGAAAACTCTTGTTGCTGCCGCGCACCTGCCAATCAGGTGGCACCTTGTCCGAAGGCGTTTGCTGGACCTGCAGCGAGCGTGGACACACGCTGGCAGAGGGCGCCAGTGCCGTTTCGGTGGCCTGTGCGCAGGCGGAAAGAGCGCCGAGGGTTATGAGCGCGAATGCCAGAGATTCTTTGCATGGCATAACGATTAATCCACCACTGAAAAGGCATCGCCATTGCCGCTGGGATCGACGAACTTACCGGTCTTGTCCTTGCCCAGGAAAGGCAGGACGCGCTTGCGGATTTTGCCGCTGCCGGTCCACTGGTCCACCACGGTGATGCCTGAGGCATCCTGAGAGACATAGAACGCTGCGTGGTTGCCGGTGGGCTTGTTGGGATACTTGCCGTTGACGAAGGTCGCAATGACCGTGCCCTTGGTGAGCAGCAAATTGCCTTTGACAGTAGCTCCTTCTCGCCACAACGAGGTGGCTGGCGCACGGGCGTAGTGCTTGACCAGCGCGACGCACTGATGGGTTCCTACCAGTTTCCCGCCGGCGAGCGACTCCGGGTCCTCATAAACGTACGGCATACATGACTTTCAGATGAGAGGTTGTTCACGCCCCAGCATCTGGGTCGGAAGGCCGCACTGCTTGAGCCGGAGGAGTCTAGAAGCAAAAAACAGAGCGCAAACGTGAGAGGTGCAACCAATTGCGCTCCGAACCTGCCACCCCCGCTACTTCTGCAAATACCGCCCCACCAACGCCTCCTGCGCCGCCGCATCCACACCCAGCACATCCACCAGATACGCCTGCACGCCGCCAAAGTCGTTGTCCACCATGTGGAGCGCCGCATCCAGAAACTCTTCCTGCACTCGCCACAGCACCGACAGCACTTCTTCGGGTGCGTGGCTGCCCATGCCCTCAGGCCGGCGGTACAGGGTGTTGGTGAGCAGGTAGTCCTGCATGACGACATCGCGTGGCACGCCCAGGGACAGCAGGATCAGGGCGGCGGCGAAGCCGGTGCGGTCTTTGCCTGCGGTGCAATGAAAAACGACGGGCGTGGGCTCGCTGCCTGCCAGCAGCAGTTGGAACAGCTCGGCAAAGCGCGGCGCGTTGTCGTGCACGAAGCCGCGGTAGGTGTCCTGCATCAGCACCGCGGCGTCTTGTGCGGTGAGCTGGCGGCCTGTGCGCTGCAGCTCCAGCGCGCGCTGCACCACCGTGGGCTCGATCACCAGGGGGTGGTAGGCCACGCCGGGCAGGGCGTAGGCGTAGGCGGCGCTTTCGGCCTTGCCACGAAAGTCGATGGCACGGGTGACGCCCAGCTGGGCCAGCAGGGCCTGGTCTTGCGGGGTGAGCGCGGCCAGGTGGTCTGACCGGAAGAGGTGGCGCCACTTGACCGCGCGCCCGTCGCGGCCGATGTAACCGCCCAGGTCGCGGAAGTTGCTGGCGCCCGCGAAGGGGAGGGATCGGGTGGGGCTGGCGGTGGAGTGCGTGGAGGCGGGCTGCTGGGGCATGGCGAGTGCGTGCTTATGCACGTGGCTATGTACGTGGCTATGTACGTGGGGACTTGCGTGGGGTGGCTGGTGGTGGTGCTGGGCCGGCGCCACGGGAGTGACGGGCCGGCGCAGGCTCCAAGCCTAGCCCAAATGCGCTGCCCGGGCTGTCACCGCCGTGTGCCACACGGCGGGCCGCGCCCCTCAGCGCGCCGTTACTTGCCCTGCACGTAGGCGTTGCGCGTGGTCACGGCCAGGTCGGGGTAGTTGGCGAACATGCCGTCCATGCCCATGTCCAGGTACTTGCGGAACTCTGCAGCAGCCAGGGTGGCGTCGGCCTGCGCAAAGGTCCAGCCGTGCACCTTCAGGCCTGCGGCGTGGGCCTGGTCGATGAAGGCCTTGGTGACGGGGTAGGTGGTGTTGTTGATGAGCACACCCACGCCTTCGTTGAAGCTGGCCACGTCTTTCAGCGTGAGCGGCTGCACGCCGGTGGCACCCGTCACGCCCATGCGCACGCTGCCGTCGGCCGCTGTGGTGGCCACGCCCAGCAGGATGAGCGGCATCTTGTTGTTCTGCGCGATCTGCTTGGTGCGCAGGCTGCGCAGCGTGGCGTCGCTGAACGACTGGATGAAGACCTTGCTGGTGCCGTTGTAGCCGTTGGCGTTCAGCGTCTTGAGGATGCCGTCTTCCATGACCGGGTCGGCCTGCTTGGCCTCGGGGTAGATGCCCACTTCGCGGCCCACGGCGCTGCTTTGCTTCTTGGCAAAGTCCACCACCTCTTGAAAGGTGGGCACGGTGAAGGGACTGGTGGCGCTGGGCACAAAGCCGGGGTAGCTGACCTTGCCTGTGCCGGTGGGCACCACGGTCAGCGTCTTGATTTCTGCGAGGGTGAAGTCGGCCACCTTGTAGCCGCCGTTGCGCTGCGCAAAGAGCGTGGCCACGTTGGTGGTGCGGTTCAGGGTGTCGTCGTGGATGGCCACGAGTGCGCCATCCTTGGTGATCTGCAGGTCGGGCTCGATGAAGTCGGCGCCCATGCGGATGGCCAGTTCGTAGCCGCCCAGCGTGTGCTCGGGCAGGTAGCCGCTGGCGCCGCGGTGCGCGATGACCTGGGGTTGGGCCGGAGCGTCGTCGCTGCCGCCGCAGCCGGTGACGATGAGGGCACAGAGGCAGACGGCTGCCAGGGAAAAGGCTTTCATGGGGGATCGTTCCATTTTGGAAAAGAGGCCGACTCTATCGACGCACCAAGGCAGTCTGGTGACAGGGCCCGGGGGCCTGGCACATGCGGGACAGCCTTACTACCGGGGATGCCATGCGCTCCGATCTTGATGGCGCCGGCAGGCGTTAGTTGCATCACTTCGGCAGCGAGGTCACGGCGCCGTCCACGGGTTGCTCGCGGCTGCCCTTGGGGCAGGGCTGGTCGGTGTAGGTGACGCGGCCGTCCTGCACGCACTTGCGGGGCTGCGCGGGCAGCGGGTCCGAGGCTCCGCCGCGCGCTGCGCGGGCTTGGCCGGCCTGCTGGCCCGGTGGCAGCGTGTCCGGGCCGGGGCGGGTGATTTTCTTCCACGCCTGGTCGGCCCACGGGCCCGCTTGCGGCAGCCACTGGTCGGCCGTCCACCATGCGGCGGCGGCAGCGGCCAAGAGCAGCGCGAGGGCGATGGACCAGAGGGCTCGTTCGCGGGTACTGCGCATGGGTGGGACCTTCAGGGGTGTGGGCAGGGACGACCCGCGCTGGCACGGGCCGGACGCCGCGAGCTTACGGCAAGACAACGCAAGTGCCCACCTCGCCCCGCTCCACCCGACACGGTCACTGCGGTCACTGCGGTCACTGCCATGGCCCGGGCGCCCGGGTACGCAGCGCGCCTACTGGGCCGCGGGGCGCCCGTAGCGGGCGGTGAGGGTGGCCTTGCCCAGGCTGTGGGCGTTGACCATGTAGCCGGCCAGCGCCGCCGTTGCGTTGGCGGGCAGGTCGAGCCGCGGTACCTTGAGCGCATGCACCGTGAAGATGTAGCGGTGCGGCGCATCGCCCTCGGGCGGGCAGGTGCCGCCCCACGCGGCCACGCCGTAGTCGATGCGCACGTGGCTGGCACCTGCCGGCAGTTGCGCGCCGCCCGCCGCGCCCGCATCGGCGCGCAGTTCGGTCACGCTGGAGGGGATGTTCACCACCGACCAGTGCCACCAGCCCGAGCCCGTGGGTGCGTCGGGGTCGTACATGGTGACCGCAAAGCTTTGCGTGCCGGCGGGCGCGCCGCTCCAGCGCAGCGCGGGCGACTGGTTGTCGCCTGCGCAGCCAAAGCCCTTGAACTCGAAGCGCTGGGGCAGCGTGCCGCCCGCGGCAAAGTCGGGGCTGCTGAGGCTGAAGGCCTGGGCGTGGGCGGCTGTGACGGCCAGCGTGCCGGCTGTCAGTGCGAGGCCCAGTGTGGCGATGGTGGTCAGAAGGCGGCGGTGAAGCAATGGACGTTGTGGCATCAAGAAGGCTCCTGCAATAGCGGTGTGGAACAAGGCCTTGATGGTGCTTCGCGCCGTGCTTTGGCGCTGGCCCGGCGGCGTCAATCGCTGTGCGCTGCGCGTCAGGGGGGTCGCGCTCGGCCACACCCCAGGGCGTTCGGGCTGAGCCTGTCGAAGCCTTGCGCGGCGCTTCGACAGGCTCAGCGTGAACGGACTTGTCTTCATTTTGGCGGCTTCCCAGCGGCATCACCTCCACACCCCGATCGGGCTGAGCCCGTCGAAGCCTTGTGCAGTGCTTCGACGAGCTCAGCGTGAACGGACCGGGCTTCTTTTTTAGTGCATTCACAACGGCATCACTTGCACAACCCGTTCGGGCTGAGCCTGTCGAAGCCCTGCGCAGCGCTTCGACGAGCTCAGCGTGAACGGTTTGTCGTTTTGTCGTTTGCCCGCAGATCGGAACAGCCGACGCATCAAGGCCGCAACTGCGATGGCGGGAAGCCGAAGCGTTCGCGGAACGCGGCGCTGAAGCGGCTGTGCGATTCGTACCCGCAGCGGCCGGCGATCTCGGAGACCTGCAGCGTGGAGCTTTGCAGCAGCACCAGCGCCGTCTCCAGCCGCACGTCGCGCAGGCACTGGCTCACGGTGTCGCCCTCTTGCGCCAGGCGGCGCTGCAGGGTGCTGGGGCTGATGGCGAAGGCCGCGGCGATGCGATCGAGCGTCCAGTCGGCCTGGGGGCTCGGGCCCACCAGGCGCCGCACGCGCTCGGCCCAGCCCAGCTCGCCGGGAGGAGCGAAGACGATGCCCAACTCGGCCAGGAGCAGCAGCACCTCCAGCGCGCGGTGTTCGCGCAGCGCCTGCGAACTGCCGTCGCTCTCCAGCGCGGCTACCGCGCGCATGTAGCTGTCTTCGAACGCCGCATCGGCAGCGATGCCGGCGCAGCCCTGCACCGGTGCCACGGCCGCGAACTGGCCGAACTGCCGGTGGAACTGCGCCACCAACTCGGGCGCAAAACACAGCAGGCGCGCCACATAGCGGCCTTGCGGCGCCGGGTCGTTGACGACCTCCCACTGCGCGCCGCGTGGCAGCACGAACACCCGCCCGCTCGCGTAGCGGTGCCCGCCGCTGGGCGCGACCAGGTGCTTGGTGCCCGACACCACCCAGCCCACCGAATCCATGCGCACCGTGACGGTGTGGATGCGGTGGTGGACCGTGGTGGCGATCTGCAGGGACAGTGCGGGCTCGCCCATCACATCACTCTTTCCAGGGGTGCGGGTGGGCGGCGATCACCTGTGCGGTCCAGGCTGGTGACGCGATGCGCTGTGGGCAGGCCGACTGCATGCGGTGGCCACCGCGGCGCCGAATGGACGCGAGCGACGCTGAACCACATGCACACCTCGGCACCTCAAGCCTCGCCGCCTCACCACCACAGGCCTTCACCTCAATACTTCAGCGCGTGCGCTCCCGCGTCACGTTCACATCGATATCGCCGAACACCGTCACGCCGCTGCCGCCCTGCTGCTGCTGCTGGCTCGCGGGGTCGCTGGAGCGCGCGGAGCCTGCGGTGCTGGTGCTGCCGCAGCCACCCAGCGCGCCGACGACCACGACGGCCCCGAGCGTGGTGAGGGCGGCGCGCCAGACGCGGCCAGCCCGCGACGTTGTGCGTTCAGCTTGAGGGGTCATCATTCGCCTCCGAGGTGGTTGCCCAGGATGCCCGCCAGCTCGAACATGCCGGCGCTGTCCTTGCCGAACACGGCGCGCAGCTTGTCGTCGGCGACGATGGTGCGCTTGTCCTTGGGGTCCTGCAGGTTGTGGGCCTTGATGTATTCCCACAGCTTCTTCACCGCCTCGGGGCGGGCCACGGGATCGGTGCCGATCACGGCGGCCAGGGCGGCGCTGGGGGCCTTGCCGGCGGCGGCCTTGCGCGGTGCCTTGGCGGCGGCGGTCTTGGTGGCCGGGGCCTTCTTGGCGGCTGCGGGCTTGGCGGTTTTCTTGGCGGCGGCGCCGGGCTTGGCGGCCTTGGCCGCGGCGGCCTTGGCGACAGCGCCGGGGCGCGGCGGGAACTTGCTCGGCGCGAACTCGAAGTTGACCTTGCCCGCGTCCTTGTCCCAGGCCAGGTGGGCCTTGAAGGCGCGGCGGGTGCGCATGCTCACGAACTTGTCGAGCAGGTCGGTCTTGCCGGTGTCCAGCAGCTTGGTCATCTGCTCGCGCTCCACGGGCTGCTGCAGGATGATCTTGCCGCTCTTGAAGGTGCAGCTCGGCGTGGGCTGTGCGGCGGTGGGCACGGCCTTGCTGCACACGTAGTTGCTGCCGTGCTCGTGCACTTCCGATCCGCAGATGGGGCAGGGGCCGAGCGAGGCGTCTTCAAACTCCACCAGCTCTCCGGACTCCTCGCCCTTCTTGTCGTCGCCGAAGTCGAACTCGAGCTTGTAGTTGTGCGCCTCGTCGTCGTACTTGATGACGATCTCGGAGGTGAAGGGCCAGCCCGCTTTGGAGCGAAAGCCCTCCAGCGGACCGATCTTCTTGTCGCGCAGCAGCGCGTTGGCCTCGGCCGTCTCGAAGGTGCGGCCCGCGGGCGACTTGCCGAAGCTGAAGCCGCAGCCTTCCGCACCCGGCTTGCCCACGCAGGCAAAGCGGCGGTAGTTCTCCTTCACCGTGCCGCCGCAGTTAGGGCAGGGCGATTCGAGCGTGGCGTAGTCGCCGGGGATGGTGTCGCGGTCGTATTCCTTGGCCTTCTTGACCATGCGCTCGGTCATGGCGGCGATCTCGGCCATGAAGGATTCGCGGCTGAGCTGGCCCTTTTCCATCTGCGAGAGCTTGAACTCCCATTCGCCGGTCAGGTCGGCGCGGCAGAGTTCTTCGACCTCCAGGCCGCGCAGCAGCGTCATCAGCTGGAAGGCCTTGGCCGTGGGGATGATCTCGCGGCCTTCGCGCAGCATGTACTTTTCGGTCAGCAGGCCTTCGATGATGGCCGCGCGGGTGGCTGGCGTGCCCAGGCCCTTTTCCTGCATGGCAGAGCGCAGCTCCTCGTCGTCGATCTGCTTGCCGGCGCTTTCCATGGCGCCCAGCAGCGTGGCTTCGGAGTAGCGTGCGGGGGGCTTGGTCTTGAGGCCCTTGGGGTCGGCGGCGAGGGTGCTCACGCTTTCGCCGGGTTTGACGGGCACGAGATTCTGGCCCTTGTCGCCCTCCTTGCCGCCTTCGACCTCGTCGGCCGCTTCCTTGCCGTAGATGGCCAGCCAGCCCGGCTTGACCAGCACCTTGCCTTCGGTCTTGAAGCTATGGGGCGCCACGGTGCTGATGCGGGTGGTCACCGTGTATTCGGCGCTCGGGAAGAACACCGCCATGAAGCGGCGCACGACCAGGTCGTACAGCTTCTGCTCGGCTTCGGACAGGCCGCTCGGTGCCTGCAGCGTGGGGATGATGGCAAAGTGGTCGCTGACCTTGCTGTTGTCGAAGATGCGCTTGGACGGGCGCACGTAGTTGTTGTTCAGCGCGGTGAGCGCGTGCGGCGCCAGGTGCCGCATGCCGCTGTCGGCCAGCATCTCGAAGGTCTGCTTGGCCACCGGCAGGTAGTCCTCGGGCAGCGCGCGCGAGTCGGTCCGCGGGTAGGTCAGGGCCTTGTGGCGCTCGTACAGGCTTTGCGCCAGCGCCAGCGTGGTCTTGGCCGAGAAGCCGAACTTGCCGTTGGCCTCGCGCTGCAGGCTGGTCAAATCGAACAGCAGGGGCGACGCTTGCGTGGTGGGCTTGCTCTCTTCGGTGACGGTGGCCTGCTTGCCGCGCACGGCGTTGGCTATTGACTGTGCCTCGGCGGCGGACCAGACGCGGTCCGCGCGCATTTCCACATCCTCGCCCTTCTTCCACTTGGGGTCGAACCACTTGGCGGGGTACTCGCCCGCTTCGGCGCCGAAGGTGGCGTGGATTTCCCAGTAGTCGCGGCTCACGAACTTGCGGATCTTTTCTTCGCGCTCCACCACCAGCGACAGCGTGGGCGTCTGCACGCGGCCCACGGTGGTCAGGAAGAACCCGCCGTCGCGCGAGTTGAACGCGGTCATGGCGCGGGTGCCGTTGATGCCCACCAGCCAGTCGGCCTCGCTGCGGCTGCGCGCGGCGCTGGCCAGGCCCGCCATCTGCTGCTCGGTGCGCAGGGCGTCGAAGCCGTCGCGGATGGCCTGCGGCGTCATGGACTGCAGCCACAGCCGCTTGACGGGCTTGCCCAGGGGCTTGGCGCCGCCGGCGTACTGCTCGATCAGGCGGAAGATCAGCTCGCCCTCGCGGCCCGCGTCACAGGCGTTGATGAGTTGCGTGACGTCCTTGCGCTTGGCCTGCTTGACCACCGCGTTCAGGCGCGTCTTGGTCTTGTCCACGGGCTTCAAGTCGAAGTACGGCGGGATCACGGGCAGGTGGGCAAAGCTCCACTTGCCGCGCTTGACGTCGAACTCCTCGGGCGCCTGGATCTCGACCAGGTGGCCCACGGCGCTGGTGACCACGTAGCGGTCGTTCTCGAAGTGGTCGTCGTGCTTGTCGAACTTGCCCGCCACGGGCGTGAGGGCGCGCACGATGTCCTGTGCCACGGAGGGTTTCTCTGCAATTACCAGGGTCTTGGTCATTTTTTGGGGGGCTCTTGCCTGTCGTCGTTCGTTCTGCGTTCTGGGGGCCAAGCGACCGGGTCCGGCCCGGGCGCTTCTACAATTCGGGTTTCGCGCGCATGTACGTACGCATACATGCACGCGCACGCACACACGTGTGCACTATCAAGTTAACAGAGTTTTTGCCATGCCCCGCTTTGCATCGCCTGCTGCCCCCACCATCGCCCCGGGTCGCCGCATCCAGACCCGGCACTCGGCAGTGCACGGCAACGGCGTGTTTGCCGTGCAGGACATCGCCGAGGGCGAGGTGCTGGTGGAGTACACCGGCGAGGTCATCAGCTGGCAGGAGGCGCAGGACCGCCACCCCCACGACCCGCTGCAACCGAACCACACGTTTTACTTCCATGTGGATGAAGACCGCGTGATCGACGCAAAGTTCGGCGGCAATTCGTCGCGCTGGATCAACCACAGCTGCAACCCCAACTGCTACGCCGACGAACGGGACGGCCGCATTTTCATCACGGCGCTGCGCAATATCAAGGCAGGCGAAGAGCTCAACTACGACTACGGCCTGATCATCGAAGAGCGCTACACCCCCAAGCTCAAGGCCGAATACCCCTGCTGGTGCGGCAACGCCAACTGCCGCGGCACACTGCTGGCGCCCAAGCGCGGCTGGGCACCGCCGGTGCCGCGCAGCCCGGCGAAAGCAGCCAAAACCGCCAAGGCGGTGAAAGCGAACGCGAAGGCCAGCCAGGCCGCAGAAGCCGCCAAGCCCGCCAAGCCCATCAAAGCGGCCAAGACCGCAAAGACCCCCCAGACGGCAAAACCCTCCAAGGCCGTGAAGCCGGCCCAGCCCCAGGCGAAGACCGCCCAGGGCCGCCGCGCGTGACCGCGCCCATCCGCTGGCCCGCAGAGGCCGTGTGGGAAGCGGTGTCACCGTTGTTACCCGGTTTTACCGTCGAGGTGCTGCCCAGCATCGATTCGACCAACACCGAGCTGATGCGCCGCGCACGCGCCGGCCAGTGCGACCCCACGCTGCTCGTGGCCGAGCAGCAGACCGCCGGCCGTGGCCGCATGGGGCGGGCCTGGCAGAGCGATATCGGGTCGTCTTTGATGATGTCTTTGGGCTTGCCATTGGCGCCGGCCGACTGGTCGGGTTTGTCGCTGGCGGTGGGTGTGAGCGTGGCAGAGAGCCTGCAGCCCGTGCTGCCGTCCGTCGGCGCGGCCCACCCTGCCCGCGTGGGCCTGAAGTGGCCCAACGACTTGTGGCTGGGCGGCGCGGGCGGCGACCGCAAGCTGGGCGGCATCCTGGTCGAGACGGCCAGCTTCGTCTCGCCGCAGGGCGCAGCGCCCGCCGCTGGCGGGCTGCCCCACACCCAGCGCTACCAGCGCTACGTGGTGGTGGGCATCGGCATCAACGTGCTGCCGCGCAGCGGCGACGGCATGAGCATGCCGCCCGGCAGCCTGCAGGACGTGGAGCCGGGCCTGGATGCACCCGCCGCGCTGCTGCGCATCGTGCCGCCGCTGGTGAGCCTGCTGCGCTCGTTCGAAGGCTACGGCTTCGGCCCCATGCAGCCCCGCTTTGCGGCGCGCGACGTGCTGCAGGGCCGCGCGGTGACACTGAGCGACGGTACGGCGGGCACTGCGCATGGCGTGGGCGACGACGGCGCGCTGCTGGTGCACACGGACGCGGGCATGCAGGCGGTCACCAGTTCCGAGATCAGTGTGCGGCCGGTGGCATGAGATTCCCCCTGAGCCGCTTCGCGTCATCCCCCACAGGGGGACGCCACCCCTGGCCCGGCAAAGCCGGCTCCACGGTGGCGCTGGCGGGGGTAGCGCCAGTTTTTACGGCAGGTGCGTTGGACTTACGCTGGTCGGACACCGCGACTGAAAGGACACCATGCTGCGACTTGCCGTGATCGTGCTGCTGTTGGCCAACGCGGGGTACTACGCGTGGTCGCAAGGGCTGCTCAAGAGCTGGGGGCTGGCTCCGGAGGAGCAGGCGGAGCCCCAGCGCATGGACCAGCAGATCCGGCCCGAGACGCTGCAGATTCTGCGCGTGAACCCGGGCAAGACGTCCCCGTCGTCCTCCTCCGGTACCTCACCCTCCTCTTCGGCGGCCCCGGCCACCCCCGGCTCTTCGTCTGGCACGGCCACGGCGTCCAGCGATGCCGCCTCTTCGTCTTCGTCTTCCCCTCCCCCCACCCCCACCGAATCCGCCGAATGCCTGCAGGCCGGCGTGTTCGACGAACGCCAGGTCGAGGCGCTGCGCACTGCCGCCGCCAACCTGCCGCAGGGCAGCTGGGTGATCGACCCCACGCCCGTGCCGGGCCGCTGGATGGTCTACATGGGCCGCTTCGAAGACCAGGAGACGCTGGACCGCAAGCGCGCCGAGTTGCGCGCCCGCAAGGTGGACCACGACCGCGCGGGCGGCACGCTGGAGCTGGGTTTGTCGCTCGGCCGCTTTGCCTCCAAGGACGCCGCCGAGCGCGAGCTGGCCAACCTGGCCACCAAGGGCGTGCGCACCGCGCGCGTGATCCAGGAGCGGCCGGACACCGCCGGCTTCACCCTGCGCCTGCCCGCAGTGACCGACGCGCTGCGCCCGCAGCTGGAGGTGCTGCGCACGGCCATGGCGGGCAAGACGCTGCGCAACTGCGGCTAGGCCCGTTGCCCGTTGCCCGTTGCTCGTTGCTCGTTGCTCGTTGCTCGTTGCTCGTTGCTCGTTGCTCGTTGCTCGTTGCTCGTTGCTATAAAAAATATAGCTCTTAGCGCTTGCCCAACCAGCGGTAGAGGCTCAAAGCATTCAGATCCTTGAGGCTACGCGCCTTTGCCGGATGCATCGGGGTTGTGCAGAGACAGACCGCGGCGCGCCGCAATCCACCGACATGGCACCCGAGGCAAACACCGCAGGCGATGTGTTGCCTGCCTGCGGCGGTGGACGCGGCAGCCCCCCTCTTCAATCCAGCGTGATCCGCGCAAACCGGCTCACGCGGCGCATCTTCTCCACCTCCTTGCGGATCTGCGCGGCAAACTCGTCGGGCAGGCTGCCGGATGCGAACAGGCCCTGCTCGGCCAGGCGCGCCAGCACGCCGGGGTCTTTGAGCACGGCGGCCACGCCATCGCGCAGCCGGCGCGCCGCGGCGGCCGGCATGCCGGCCGGAGCCACCAGGCCGAACCATGAGGGGTCGTTGTTGGAGAACAAGCTCAGTTCGGCGTAGGTGGGCACCTGGGGCAACACGGCCAGGCGCTGGTTCCACGACACGGCCAGCGCCCGCAGGCGGCCTGCCTGGATGTGCGGCAGCGACGACGCCACCTGGTCGAAGTACACCGGCACCCGGCCCGCCAGCACCTCGGCCAGCGCGGCCGTGGCGCCGGCCTGGGGCAGGTGGGGCATGCGCACATTGGCGCTGCTCTTGAGCAGCTCGCCCCACATGTGCCCGATGGTGCCGTTGCCCGGCGATGCATAAGCCAGCTGGCCGGGCCGTGCCTTCAGGTGCTGCACGAACTGCGCAAAGTCGCGCACCGGCAGGCCGGGGTGCACCACCAGCACGCCCGGGGCCTTGACGATCTCGGTGACGGGGGTGAAGCCGTCGAGCGCGTTGTACGGCAGCTGTTTGTAGACCGCGGGGTTCACGCCATGCGTGGACAGCGTGGCCACGCCCAGTGTGGCGCCGTCGGGTGCGGCAGCGGCCACCTCGGCCATGCAGGTGGCGCCGCCCGCGCCGGGGCGGTTTTCCACCCCCACCGGCACGCCCAGCCACTGCGACAGCGGCCCCGCCAGCACGCGCGCGGTGATGTCGGTGGCGCCGCCTGCGGCAAAGGGCACGAGCAGCCGCACGGGCTGGCTGGGCCGGGCCTGCGGTGCGCTGCCGGCCGAAGCCGGCTGCCCCTGTGCGTGGGCGAGGCCTTGTAGTGGGCCGCCCAGGCAGGCTGCGGCGGTGGAGATCAGTAGCTTGCGCCGGCTGGTAGTGGTGGGCATCGTGGGGTCCTCGCCTCGCGGCATGTGCTGCGGCCCATTCTGGGCAGGCGATGCCGCGCTGGCTAACGATGTTTGAGCCTCATCACATTCCGCGGTGGAATGTGCGGCTACGGGGCTGGGTGTGCGGCGGATGGGCGCGATGCCGTGCGATGCAAAGCGCTGCAGTGATGTCCCGTTCAGTTGACAGTCAACGGGCGCCGGGCACGCAGTCAGCCCCCCGCCACCGCGTCCCGCGCCGCAAACCGCACGCTGAAGCACGCGCCGGGCGGGTGGTGGCCGGGGCGCGCGTCTTCCAGCGTGACCTCGGCGCCGTGCTTGCGCGCGATCTCGAGCACGATGGGCAGACCGAGACCCGAGCCGTCGGCCTCGCTGCCCAGGGCGCGGTAGAACGGCTGGAACACCAGTTCGCGCTCGGCCTCGGGCACGCCGGGGCCGGAGTCTTCCACCTGCAGCAGCAGCACGTGGCCGAAGGTGTCGGCCAGCACGCGGGCGGTGACCACGCCGGGCTTGGCGGGTGTGGACGGCGTGTAGTTGATGGCGTTGTCGAGCAGGTTGCGCACCAGCTCTTTCAGCAGCGTGGGGTTGCCGTCCAGCAGCACACCGGGCGAGCCGGGCTCGGCGCCGTCGTAGCCCAGGTCGATGCGCTTGTCGAGCGCGCGGGGCACCGAGTCGCGCACCACCTCGATCACGAGCCGCGCCAGGTCGCAGGGCTGGCGCGCAATCCCCACGCCGCTGCCCTCGGCACGCGCCAGGGCCAGCAGCTGGTTGACGGTGTGCGTGGCGCGGATGCTGGAGCGCCCGATCTGCTGCAGCGAGCGCTTGAGCTCTTCGGTGCTGGTGCCCTCGCGCTGGGCCAGGTCGGCCTGCATGCGCAGGCCCGCCAGCGGGGTCTTGAGCTGGTGCGCCGCGTCGGCCAGAAAGCGCTTTTGCGTGGCCAGCGAGTCGTTCAGGCGCTGCAGCAGGTCGTTCACCGACGAGACCAGCGGCGCGACTTCGAGCGGTACGGTGCGGTCGTCCAGCGGAGACAAATCGTCAGGGTTGCGCGCGCGGATGCGCTGCTCCAGCTGGTTCAGCGGCTGGATGCCGCGCGCGAGCGCCAGCCACACCAGCAGCACCGCCAGCGGCAGGATGACGAACTGCGGCAGCATCACGCCCTTGATGATTTCGGTGGCGAGCACGCTGCGCTTTTCGCGCGTCTCGGCCACCTGCACCAGGGCCAGAGGCGTGCCTTCGAGCGGCAGGCGCACCCAGATGTAGGCCACGCGGATCTCGATGCCGCGCATCTCGGCATCGCGCAGGCGCACCTCGCCGGACTGGGGGACTTCGTCGCCCGCCGGCTCGGGCAGCTCGCGCTCGCCCGACAGGAACTCTCCGCCCGGCGCGATGACCTGGTAGTAGACGATGTCGGAGTCATCGGCCCGCAAAATCTCGCTGGCGGGCTGGGGCAGGTTGAACTGCACCTTGCCGCCGGACACCGACACCAGCTGCGCCAGCGCATGGGCGTTGTATTCGAGCGCCCGGTCGAACGGCTTGTTGGCCAGGCCCTGGGCCACGAGCCAGGTGAGCGCCAGGCTGACGGGCCACAGCAGCAGCAGCGGCGTGAGCATCCAGTCGAGGATCTCGCCGAAGAGGGAGCGCTGCTCTCGCTGGAAGATTTTCAAGGTTTCAAGCCTTTTGGGCCGCCACCGCTTGTCCATCAAGCGCCAGCAGCTATCAATTCAGGAGCTAGCCTGGAATTTTCTCCAGGCAGTAGCCCAGGCCGCGCACCGTGGCAATGCGGATGGGCCCGCCTTCGATCTTCTTGCGCAGGCGGTGGATGTAGACCTCGATCGCGTTGTTGCTGACCTCTTCGCCCCATTCGCACAGGCGCTCCACCAGTTGCTCCTTGCTCACCAGCCGGCCGGCGCGCTGCAGCAGCACTTCCAGCAGGCCCAGCTCGCGGGCGGAGAGCTCGATCATCTTGCCGTCGATGGTGGCCACGCGGCCGGCCTGGTCGTACACCAGGGGGCCGTGCTTGATGGCGCTGCTGGTGCCGCCCATGCCGCGGCGCGTGAGGGCCCGCACGCGGGCTTCGAGCTCCTGCAGCGAAAACGGCTTGGCCATGTAGTCGTCGGCGCCGAAGTCCAGGCCCTTCACGCGCTCTTCCACGCTGTCGGCCGCGGTGAGGATGAGCACCGGCAGCGCCGAGCCCCGGCTGCGCAGCTTCTTGAGCACCTCCAGGCCGTGCAGCTTGGGCAGGCCGAGGTCCAGGATCAGCAGGTCGAATTCGTTGTTGGTGAGCAGGGCGGCGTCGGCCTCGGTGCCGCTGGCCACGTGGTCCACCACGGCGCCCGATCCCCGCAGCGTGCGCAGCAGCCCGTCGGCGAGCACCTGGTCGTCTTCGGCAATGAGGATGCGCATGCGGGTGTCTCCTGGTGGATGGCTGCGGTCTGGCGCCGCGCCTGCTGCCGATTCTAGGCGGGGCGGGCGCAGCGGCAGGCGACTGCCGCAAACCGGAGCCCCCCCTGCCGACCCGGCCATCGCCGACCCGCTGCGCAGGCGCAGGCCGTGCGGTGTCTGCGCGGCCTCAGTGGCCTGCTGGGCCTGCTTGTTGGCCTGCTTGTTCTGCGGGGCGGGTGCCGCCGTCAGCGCGGGTCGTGCGCCAGCAGCTTGTGCACCAGGGTCTGCAGGTCGGCCTGCAGCCGTGCCATGCCTTCGGGGTGCTGGGCGAGCGTGCGCTCGTCCATGTAGAGCTTGCGGTTGATCTCCACCTGGATGCTGTGGCGGTTCTGCGCGGGGTTGCCGTAGCGGCGCACCAGCTCCACGCCCTTGTAGGGGTGGTTGTATTCCACGCTGTAGCCGCACGCGCGCAGGTGGTCGCAGATCAGTGCGGACAGCGCGGGGCTGGCGGTGGTGCCGTCGCGGTCGCCGACCACGAAGTCGGCATGCTCCAGGCCCGGGAACTCGGTCGCGAAGCGGCCGGCCACGGCGGGCATCGAATGGCAGTTGAGGTGGATGCTGTAGCCGTGGCGCGCATGGGCGGCCTGGATGGCCTGTGCAACGGCAGCGTGGTAGGGGCGCCAGCAGCGGTCGATGCGCGCACGCACTTCATCGACGGTGAGCAGGCGGTTGTAGATGGGCTCGCCCTCGTCGGTGAACTTCCACACCAGGCCCTTGCCCAGGCGCACCTTGCTGAGCACCTGCGGGTCGGTGGAGATGGGGTCGGTCCATGCGCCGTCGAGCAGCGAGGTATCGAGCTCGGTGGTGTCGCGGTTGGCATCGAGGTAGATGCGCGGAAAGTGCGCTTCGACCCAGGCCACGCCCAGGGCGGGGGCAAAGGCGTAGATCTTCTCGACGTGCGTGTCCTCGGCGCGGCGCAGTGTGGGCAGGTCGCACGCCGAGCCGAAGTCGGCCGGGTACTGGGTGCCGCTGTGCGGCGAGTCGAGCACCAGCGGCGTGCTGCCGGGCACGGCGGTCACCATGGCGGCAGCGGCAGCTGTGGCAGGAGCGGGCGATGGGTGCCCGGGCGAACCGGTCAGGCCGGGCTGGGCCTGCTGGAATCGGTGGTGAATGAGTTTCAAGGCTGCATGCATAGGCAGAGTGTGCGCAAATGGGGGCGGCTGGCCTAGCCTCCCAGACCGGAATAGGGCCATGGTTATCCCTCAGGCGCCATGGCATCCGGCTAACGGCCGGGCAGGGACGGCACCCTGCCCAGGTGGGGGCCTTGCACCTGCGGAACAAGGCCTCCCGGGGGTATCAGTTCAGGGCGGGTCAGTCCAGGGCGATCTTGGCGTATGCGGCCACGCGCTTCATCTTGTCGATCTCGCGGCCGATCTGCGCGGTGAAGTCCTTGGACGTGGTGCCCGAGGGGTACAGCCCCTGGCCGGCCAGGCGCTCGCGCACCGCAGGCTCCTTCAAGGCCTGGGCAACGGCCTGCTGGATGCGTTCGACCGCAGCGGGCGGTGTGCCGGCAGGGGCCACCAGGCCGAACCACGAGGGCTCGTTGGCCTGCTTGAAGCCCAGCTCGGCATAGGTGGGCACGTCGGGCAGCACGTCCAGGCGCTCGGGCCACGACACGGCCAGGGCCTTGAGCTTGCCGGACTTGATGTGCGGCAGCGACGAGGCCACCTGGTCGAAGTACACCGCCACCTGGCCGGCCAGCACATCGTTGATGGCCGGGCCTGCACCACGGTAGGGGATGTGCACCATGGCAGTGCCGGTGCTGCTCTTGAACAGCTCGCCCCACATGTGGCCGATGGTGCCGTTGCCGGGGGTGGCATACGAGATCTTGCCGGGGTTGGCCTTGAGGTACTTGACCAGGTCGGCGAAGTCCTTGACGGGCAGCACCGTGGGGTTGATCACGATCACGCCCGGGGCCTTCACGATCTCGGTCACGCCCACAAAGTCCTTGGTGGGGTTGTAGGGCAGCTTGCTGAAGACCGCCGGGTTCACGCCGTGCGTGGACAGGGTCGCCACGCCGATGGTGAGGCCATCGGCCGGGGCGCGCGCCACTTCGGACATGCCGATGGAGCCACCCGCGCCGCCGCGGTTGTCCAGCACCACAGGCTGCTTGAGAATGCGGGCCAGCGACTCCTGCAGGCTGCGGGCCGTGATGTCGGTGGCGCCCCCGGGCGGGAAGGGCACGACGATGCGCAGGGGCTTGCCCTCTTGCGCCATAGACATTCCAGGAACGAAAGATACGGCAGCCAAAGCGGACAGCAGGTGACGGCGTTGCATGTGGGGTTCTCCTATGAAGAATCTGAAGGTTAAATGAACTGGTGAGCCCTACCAAGCAATGGATATGCCTGATAACATTCCTGAATGGAATGATGTGAGAACTTACGATGTCCTCCCTGCGCCGCCTTTCACCGCCCCTGCACCTGCTGCGGGCGTTTTCCACCGTCACGCGGTTCGGCGGGGTCTCGCGCGCCGCCGAGGCCCTGCACCTCACGCAGAGCGCAGTGAGCAAGCAGATCAAGGAGCTGGAGGGCTGGGTGGGCGTGGCGCTGTTCGAGCGCAACCGCAAGCGCCTGTCGCTGACGCCGGCGGGCGAACGCTACGAAAAAGCCGTGCGCGCGGTGCTGGCGCAGCTGGAGGCCGCCACGCTGGAGCTGATCACCAGCGACGACGGCGGCGGTGCGCTGCACCTGTCCAGCCTGCCCACGTTCGGTGCCAAGTGGCTCATCCCGCGCCTGCCGCAGTTTCAGCAGCAGCACCCGCAAGTCACGCTGCACTTCGTGCCCTATGTGCACAGCTACGACTTCGAGCGGCCCGAGCTCGACTGCTCCATCCTGTTCGGCGAAGGCCACTGGCCCGGCGCCCATGCCCACTACCTGACCGGCAACGACGTCGCACTGATCGCCCCGCGCACCCGCGTGGCCGACTGGCCGCTGAAAAGCCCCCGCGACGTGGCCCAGCACACGCTGCTGCGCCACGTGACGGTGCCCGATGCCTGGCTGCGCTGGAGCGAAACGCACCAGGTGGCGGGCCTCATCGACCCGCTGGCCGGGCCGCAGTTCGACCAGTTCCAGACCATGATCCGCGCGGTGATGGCCGGCATGGGGCTGGCGCTGGTGCCGCGCTGCCTGGTGCAGGACGAGATCACCGCGGGGCTGGTGCGCGAGCCCTTGGCGGACCAGCCCCTGCGCGGCGGCTACCTGAGCGACATGGGCTACTGGTTCTGCTACCCCGAGGGCCGCACGCAGCTGCATGCGCTGCAGTGCTTTCTGCAGTGGCTGCTGGTGTGCGCCGAGCCTCCGGGCGCAACGCCCGCGGTGCCTGCGGCGCAGGGCGCAGGCACGGGTGCATTGCCGGTGCCTTGAGCAGCGCAGCGGTGCATGGGCCCCGGCAGCCATGCGCGGGGCGGACCTGGCCGCGTTGCGCGGGGTCAGGTGGGCTCTGCGGGGGACGCGTGGTCAGCGGCGCGGCTCACTCGCGGCGGCCGGCGGCCAGCCACTGCGCATCGCCGCCCGCATACGCTTCCAGCCCGATGGCCACCACCGTGGCCACGTCAGGGCCCACCTCGGCACGGAACTCGGCCTCGGCCTGCGTGACGGCGTCGCGAAAGGCCTGCACCCAGGCCAGGCCGGTGGCCGTGAAGCGCACGCGCCGGGCGCGGGCGTCCAGCAGGTCGGCCTCGCGCGTGACCAGGCCCCAGGCTTCGCACTGGTCCACCAGGTTGGCCATGGCCTGCTTGGTCATGCCGGCACGCTGGGCCAGGTCGGTCAGCCGGTCGCCCTGGAGCGCCAGGTGGCGGGTGATGTGCACATGCGCGGCCGTCACCTGGTCGCGCGCCGCCAGATTGGACAGCGCCAGCGGCACCTCCACGTTGTGCGCCATGAGTTGCAGCACCCGGGCATCGAAGCGGCGCATCGCATGGCCCAGCAGCCGGCCCAGGTGGGTCTGGCGCCAGCCGTCGTCGACGCGGGGCCAGGCAGCCCCTGGCGGGGGGTGGGCAGTGGGGATGGACGGGGAGTTTTCGGCCATGCCGGATTGTCAGGCAAACTGACCAAATACTGCTTGGTTTTGGCGAAACAGGTCGCATAAACTACTGTTCAAGCATCCAGCCTGTGGTTAACCGCAGAGGACGCACACACATCCAACCTGTTGTTTTTCCTAGGAGTTTCTCATGGACGTCGCAGTCAAAGGCACCAACCCCGCAAACACCGAAAAGGCCAAGGCGCTGGCCGCCGCGCTCGCCCAGATCGAGAAGCAGTTCGGCAAAGGCACGATCATGCGCCTGGGCGAAGGCGAGGTGATCGAAGACATCCAGGTGGTGTCCACAGGCTCGCTGGGCCTGGACGTGGCCCTGGGCGTGGGCGGCCTGCCCCGCGGCCGGGTGGTCGAGATCTACGGCCCGGAATCGTCGGGCAAGACCACGCTCACGCTGCAGGTCATCTCCGAGATGCAAAAGCAGGGCGGCACCTGCGCCTTCGTCGACGCCGAGCACGCGCTGGACATCCAGTACGCCCAGAAGCTGGGTGTGCATGTGCCCGACCTGCTCATCAGCCAGCCCGACACCGGCGAGCAGGCCCTGGAAATCGTGGACAGCCTGGTGCGCTCCGGCGCCGTGGACCTGATCGTCATCGACTCGGTCGCGGCCCTCACGCCCAAGGCCGAAATCGAAGGCGAAATGGGCGACTCGCTGCCCGGCCTGCAGGCCCGCCTGATGAGCCAGGCGCTGCGCAAGCTCACGGCCACGATCAAGAAGACCAATTGCATGGTCATCTTCATCAACCAGATCCGCATGAAGATCGGCGTGATGTTCGGCAGCCCCGAAACCACCACCGGCGGCAATGCGCTCAAGTTCTACGCCTCGGTGCGCCTGGACATCCGCCGCACCGGCACCATCAAGAAGGGCGACGAAGCCATCGGCAACGAAACCAAGGTCAAGGTGGTCAAGAACAAGGTGAGCCCGCCCTTCAAGACGGCCGAGTTCGACATCCTGTTCGGCGAAGGCATCAGCCGCGAGGGCGAGATCATCGACATGGGCGTGACGGCCAAGATCGTGGAGAAGTCGGGCGCCTGGTATGCCTACAACGGCGAGAAGATCGGCCAGGGCCGCGACAACGCCCGCGAGTTCCTGCGCGAAAACCCCGACCTCGCCCGCGAGATCGAGAACAAGGTGCGTGAAGGCCTGGGCGTGGCACTGCAGGCAGCCGCCGTGACCAAGGCCGCGGCCGCCACCGAGGAGTGAGCGTCCGTTATTGATAAAAATAGCCCGCTACCGCTTGATTGACAAGCGGTAGCTGCTATGAATTTGATAACAACGACCATCCGCCATGGGCTTCACGACTTTGTCGCTCAAGGGCCGGGCGCTGCGGCTGCTGAGCCAGCGCGAGCACTCCCGCGCTGAACTGCAGCGCAAGCTCGCGCCCCATGTGCAGGAGGGCGAGGACCTGGCCGCGCTGCTGGACGACCTGGAGGCCCGCGATTTCATCAGCGAAACCCGGGTGGTGGAGTCGGTGCTGCACCAGCGCGCAAGCCGCCTGGGCGCCAACCGCATCCGTCAGGAACTGCAGGCCAAGGGGATCGACCCCGACACGGCGCAACAAGCGCTCACCCGGCTGAAAGACACCGAATGGGCCCGCGCGCACGCCGTGTGGCAGCGCAAATTCGGCGCGGTGGCCGAAGACCCCCAGCAGCGCGCAAAGCAGGTGCGCTTTTTGGTGACGCGCGGATTCTCCAGCGAGATCACCTGGCGTGTGGTGCGCGGCGAGGCGCCGCAGGCTTGAGTTGATGCCGCCAGCACCGGGCGGCTCCAGCGCAGCCCCCTCCTCAGAGCCCCAGCATCAGCTTGAGGTTTTGCACCGCGGCACCGCTGGCGCCCTTGCCCAGGTTGTCCAGGCGGGCGATCAGCACGGCGTGGCGGTGCTCTTCATTGGCGAACACCCGCAGTTCCAGCTTGTTGGTGTCGTTGAGCGCGGTGGCATCGAGCTTGCCGTCCGCGGTGGGCGGCAGCACGCTGACCCACTGCTCGGGCGTGTTGCTTTTGGCGTAGTGGGCGGCCAGTGCGTCGTGCAGGTCGGCGGCCTTGGGCGCACCCGGCAGCAGGTCGAGGTGCAGGGGCAGCTGCACCAGCATGCCCTGGCGGAAGTTGCCCACCGACGGCACGAAGATCGGCCGGCGCGTGAGGCCGGTGTAGCGCATGATTTCGGGCAGGTGCTTGTGCTGCAGCGTGAGCGCATAGGTCTCGAACAGCGGCGCGGTGCCCGCCTCGTACGCCTCGATCATGGTGCGGCCGCCGCCCGAATATCCGCTGACCGACGGCAGGGCCAGGGGGAAGTCCTGGGGCACCAGGCCGGCGTCGACCAGCGGGCGCAGCAGCGCAATGGCGCCGGTGGCGTAGCAGCCGGGGTTGGACACGCGGTCGGCCGCGGCCACGGCCTCGGGCTGCCCTGCCGCCAGTTCCGGAAAACCGAACACCCAGCCCGGCGCCGTGCGGTGCGCGGTGCTCGCGTCGATGATCTTGATCGCGCGGCCGGTGCTCTGCGTGATGCCGTCGACCATAGCCACCGTCTCGCGGGCGGCGTCGTCGTGCAGGCACAGCACCACCAGATCCACGCCGGCGATCAGGTCGCGCTTGGCAGCCGGGTCCTTGCGCAGCTCGGGCGCAATGCTGACCAGCTCGACCTGCGGCATGGCCTGCAGCCGCTCACGGATCTGCAAGCCCGTGGTGCCGGCTTCGCCATCGATAAAGACTCTGGACATGGAGTGACTCCTGCAAGAAAGCAGCCGCTGGGCCGCCGAAGAAAACAAGGGTGGTTGCCCGTGGCGAAGCCATGGGGGCCGTCAGGTCTGCACAAGAATGGTGCGTCGCAACATGATACAGTCGCCGGTTGCCATGTCCCAAGCCCGCGGCCAGACAACTGTTCATGGTAAACGGGTAACTATCACCCTTCCCTGAGAGAGACCTCATGAAGATTCACGAATACCAAGGCAAGGAAATCTTGCGCAATTTTGGTGTGCCCGTTCCGCGTGGCATTCCCGCATTCACGGTGCAAGAAGCCGTCGAAGCAGCCCAGAAGCTCGGCGGCCCCGTGTGGGTGGTCAAGGCCCAGATCCACGCCGGTGGCCGTGGCAAGGGCGGCGGCGTGAAGGTTGCCAAGACCATTGACGACGTCAAGCGCATCGCTGGCGAGATCCTGGGCATGCAGCTCAAGACCCATCAGACCGGCCCCGAAGGCCAGAAGGTCCGCCGCCTGTACATCGAAGACGGCGCCGACATCAAGAACGAACTGTACGTGTCCCTGGTCACCGACCGCGCCACGCAGAAGGTCGCCCTGATCGCGTCGAGCGAAGGCGGCATGGACATCGAGGAAGTGGCCCACTCCACCCCCGAGAAGATCATCACCGAGATGATCGATCCGATTGCCGGCATCACCACCGAGCAAAGCAAGAAGGTCGCAGCCGCCATCGGCCTGACCGGTGCCTCCATCGACCAGGCCGTAGACATCTTCGCCAAGATCTACAAGTGCTACATGGAAACCGATGCGTCGCTGGTGGAAATCAACCCGCTGAATTGCGACTCCAAGGGCAACCTGATGGCCCTGGACGCGAAGTTCAACTTCGACGCCAACGCGCTGTTCCGCCACCCCGAAATCGTGGCCTTCCGTGACCTGGACGAAGAAGATCCAGCCGAAGTGGAAGCCTCCAAGTTCGACCTGGCCTACATCAGCCTCGACGGCAACATCGGCTGCCTGGTGAACGGCGCCGGCCTGGCCATGGCCACCATGGACACCATCAAGCTGTTCGGCGGCGAGCCGGCCAACTTCCTGGACGTGGGCGGCGGAGCCACCCCCGAGAAGGTCACCGAAGCCTTCAAGATCATGCTCAAGAACCCCAAGGTCGAAGGCATTCTGGTCAACATCTTCGGCGGCATCATGAAGTGCGACACCATCGCCACCGGCGTGATCACCGCCTGCAAGGCCGTGAACCTGAACGTGCCGCTGGTCGTGCGCATGAAGGGTACGAACGAAGAACTGGGCAAGAAGATGCTGGCCGAGTCCGGCCTGCCCATCATCGCCGCAGACACCATGGCCGAAGCTGCGACCAAGATCGTTGCTGCCGTCAAGTAAGCCCGGAGAACACACATGTCGATCTACATCAACAAAGACACCAAGGTCATCACCCAGGGCATCACGGGCAAGACGGGCCAGTTCCACACCGAGAAGTGCCAGGAATACGCGAACGGCAAGAACGCCTTCGTGGCCGGCGTGAACCCGAAGAAGGCCGGTGAGTCGATCTTCAACATCCCGATCTACGCCTCCGTCAAGGAAGCCGCATCGCAGACCGGCGCGACCGTGTCGGTGATCTACGTGCCGCCCGCAGGCGCCGCCGCTGCCATCTGGGAGGCCGTCGAGGCCGACCTGGACATGGCCATCTGCATCACCGAAGGCATCCCCGTGCGCGACATGCTGGAAGTGCGCAACAAGATGAAGGCCAAGGAAGCCGCCGGCGGCAAGAAGACGCTGCTGCTGGGCCCCAACTGCCCCGGCCTGATCACGCCTGACGAAATCAAGATCGGCATCATGCCCGGCCACATCCACCGCAAGGGCCGCATCGGCGTCGTGAGCCGTTCCGGCACGCTGACGTACGAAGCCGTGGCCATGCTGACCGAAGTGGGCCTGGGCCAGTCGAGCGCCGTGGGCATTGGTGGCGACCCCATCAACGGCCTCAAGCACATCGACGTGATGAAGGCCTTCAACGACGATCCGGACACCGACGCCGTCATCATGATCGGCGAAATCGGCGGACCTGACGAAGCCGAAGCCGCCCAGTGGTGCAAGGCCAACATGAAGAAGCCTATCGTGGGCTTCATCGCTGGCGTGACCGCCCCTCCCGGCAAGCGCATGGGCCACGCCGGCGCGCTGATCTCCGGTGGCGCCGACACGGCGGATGCCAAGCTGGCCATCATGGAAGAGTCGGGCTTCATCATCACCCGCAACCCTTCGGAATTGGGCAAGCTGCTCAAGGCCCAGCTCAAGTAAGCTGCCTGCCACACTGCGGCACGGGCATTCGTAAGCACAATTACGGACGCCCGCGACCGCCAGGCCAGATAAACTGGCCGCTCCAATAAAAAGAGAAGCGCTCGGAACCCTGGTTCCCGGCGCTTCTTGCATTCATAACAGTGGAGTTCAGTATGGAGTTTGTGCAAAGTGCCGATTTCTGGATCGGCCTGATGAAGATCGTCTGGATCAACATCATTCTTTCGGGCGACAACGCCGTGGTCATCGCCCTGGCGGCCCGCTCGCTTCCCCCCCATCAGCAGAGAAAAGCCGTCTTCTGGGGCTCCGGCGCCGCCGTGGTACTGCGGATCTTGCTCACCGTCGTGGCCGCCAAGCTGCTGGAGCTGTCGTTCCTGCAGATCATCGGCGGCTGCCTGCTGCTGTGGATCGGCTTTCAGCTGCTGAGCGACGACGAGGAAGACGAAGGCGAGTCCAAGACCTACGGCAGCCTCATGGCCGCCGTGCGCACGATCCTGATTGCCGACCTGGTGATGAGTCTCGATAACGTGATCGCCGTGGCGGCAGCCGCCCACGGCAACGTGGTGCTGCTGGTGCTGGGCCTGGCCATCAGCATTCCGCTGGTGATCTTCGGCAGCACGCTGATGATCAAGCTGATGGAGCGCTTTCCCGTCATCGTGTTGCTGGGTGCTGCATTGATCGGCTGGGTGGGCGGCGAAACCATCGCCAACGATGCGGCCCTGCACGGCTACGTGGCAGCGCACCCGTCACTCCACTACGTGGCAGCGGCCCTGGGCGCGGCCCTCGTGGTGGGCGCCGGCAAGTTCTGGGCTTACCGCTCGCGCCGAGCCAGCGCCGCCGCCTGAACGCCGCAGGCCCTCCGCATGTGACAAAAATGGCAGCAGCCATGCTGCCAGGGGCCTGCAGCGCGACAAGAACGACAGGGCCCATGCCGGGCCACTGGGCATCCTGCGGCTGCCGGGCCGCTCTGGGCAGGGGTTGGCGCTGGGCGCAGATATTGCTTCGAACCCACTTCAAACTCAGAGCGGAACGATAGCAAGTGGGACGAACAACCTCGGGACGGCAGCGTGGCCAATGGCGTACCGACGGTGTCCTGGCCGCTGTGATGGCTGCTGGGGTGACGGCGTTGCTGGTGGCCAGCGGCGCCGTTCAGCGGGCGGAAAACTTCGTCTATGACGCTGCTGCCAGCATCACGGCACCTGCTCCGCTGCCCGACATCGCCATCGTCGGCATCGACGACGCGAGCCTCCAGGCGCTGGGCAACCGCCCCTGGGGACGCGACCTGGACGCCAGGCTGGTCGACCAACTGGCGGCGGCGGGCGCCAAGACCATCGTCCTGACGGGCCCGTTGTTCGAGCCGCAATCCGATCGCGGCCTCGCCCAGATCCGCAAGATCCGCGAAACGCTGGCGCGCTCCGGGGACACATCGGCCACATCGACCGAACTGGCCCAGCTGGCCGCCGCAGCGGAAAACGACCTGGACACCGACGCGCGGCTGGCGGCCAGCCTCCAGCGTGCGGGCAACGTCCTGCTGGCCTCCCGGTATGCGCCGAGCGGCGCGTCGCTGCCACTGCCCTCCTACGCACACCGCGGCGCGCTGCCAGACCCTGGCGCGTTCGCCATCGCGCCCCCCTCCATCCAGTACCCCACCGCCGGCCTGGGCGCCGCCGCAGCGGGCGTGGGCCACTGGGTCGCCGACACCGACGCGGATGGGGTCGTGCGGCAGATACCTTTGCTCGTGCGCCACGACAACATCGGCCTGCCGTCACTCGCGTTGCTCGCAGTGCGCCACAGCCTGCACCTCGGCCCCGGCGAGTTGCGCGTGGAAGAGGCGTCCCGGGGCCTGCGCCTGGGCGGCCTGCATGTCGCCACCGACGCCTCCGCGGTGCTGCGCCCGCGGTTCCATGCGCCGGCAGAGAACGCCGCGCCGGCGTTTGCCGTGACGCCATCTGCCAGCGTGCTGCAGGGCAAGGTGCCGCCGCAGACCTTCCGCGGCAAGCTGGTGCTGGTGGGCGCCCTGAGCGACTCCCTGGCCGCACCGCAGGCCCTGCCAGGCGGGCAGGCCGCATACCCGGTGGAGGTGCTGGCGCACACCGTGTCATCCATCCGGCTGGGCCAGGGCGTGCTGCGTCCTTCGTGGACTCCCGCAGCGTCCTGGGGTGCCGCGCTACTGGCACTGGTGTTCGCAGCGCTGGTGCTTCCCAAACTCTCCCGTGCCGCGGGCTGGGTGGCCACCGCGACCGTGGTCGTCGTGCTGGCGGGCCTGGAGTGGGCCCTGCTGCGCCACGCGGGCCTGTGGATACCGCTGGTCGCAGGCGTGGTCGCCCTGATCGCCGGGTGGCTTGCCGTCACGGCCCTGTCGCTGCGCAGCACGGCCAGCCAGACCCCGTCGGCGGACGCCGCGGAAACCGATCGCATGATGGCCTTGGCGCTGCAGGGCCAGGGGCAGCTGGACATGGCGTTCGAACGCCTGCGCAAGGTGCCCGCCAGCGACGCGGTGCTGGACAACCTCTACCACCTGGCCCAGGACTTCGAGCGCAAGCGCAACCTGGCCAAGGCCAAGGCGGTCTACAAGCACATCCTCCAGCACAACCGCGACTACAAGGATGCCCGCAGCCGCTACAAGCGGATCCGCGCCCAGCTGCAGGCCGCCGATGCGCCGCCCAGCACACCGTCGTCACTCCCGTCGCCGTTGTCGCAGCTGCCGCATTTGCCGGGGGATGCGGGCGTTGCGATTCCGATGCTGGGCCGCTATCACATCGACAAGGAACTCGGCAAAGGCGCCATGGGCATCGTGTACCAGGGCCGCGACCCGAAGATCGGCCGCGTGGTGGCGATCAAGACGCTGGCCTTGAGCGATGAGTTCGAAGGCGATGCGCTGGTGGACGCGCGAACCCGCTTCTTTCGGGAGGCCGAGACCGCGGGGCGCCTGCAGCACCCGCACATCGTGACGATCTTCGATGCCGGCGAGGAGCACGACCTGGCCTACATCGCCATGGAGTTCCTTCAAGGCGCGGACCTGGCGCCAGCGTGCCGCGCCGACCAGCTGTTGCCGGTGGCCACCGTGCTGTCCATCGCATCGCGGGTCGCCCAGGCCCTGGACTATGCCCATGCCCACCAGGTGGTGCACCGCGACATCAAGCCAGCCAACATCATGTTCGACCGCGCGACGGATACCGTGAAGGTCACGGATTTCGGCATCGCCCGCATCACGGACTCCAGCAAGACGCGCACGGGCCTCGTGCTGGGCACGCCCAGCTTCATGTCGCCCGAGCAGCTGGCGGGCAAGAAGGTGGACGGCAGATCTGATCTTTATTCGCTGGGCGTCACGCTGTTTCAGCTGTTGACGGGTTCGCTGCCGCTGCGTGGCGAGTCGATGACGGAGCTCATGCACAAGATCGCGAACGTGGATGCGCCGGACATTCGCCAGCTGCGGCCAGAGCTCTCGCCGGCCGTGGCCCAGGTGGTGGCCACAGCCCTTCAAAAGCGCCCGGAGGCGCGGTACCAAACGGGCCGGCAGTTTGCAGACGCTCTGCGGCAGGCGGGCGCCCAGGCCGGACAGACGGGTGCACCGGAGGCCGGGGCAGTCGTCTATGATGCGGACCGCGATGCAACAGGGCATGAGATGGTGGATTTTCAGGAAACCGTGACGGAGACACCCGCGGGGCGGGCCGCGGCGTCCCCGCCGATTTCAAGCGCCCGATGACGCTCGCCCCAACATCCATGACCTACGAATTTTTCGCGCGGACTGACAAGGGTCGCGTGCGTACGAACAATGAAGACGCGGTAGCCGTCGACCGCGATGCACAGGTCGCCATCCTGGCCGATGGCATGGGGGGCTATAACGCCGGCGAAGTCGCCAGCGGCATGGCGACCACTTTCATCCGCACGGAAATGGCCCGATGGCTCGGCCAGGCGGGCACCACGCCGCAGACCACCGATGTCCGCCGGGCGCTGGAGATTTGCGTGGAAAACGCCAACCACGCCATCCTGGGGGCGTCGCTGTCGAACCCCCAGTATGCGGGCATGGGCACCACGCTGGTGGTGGGTGTGTTTCACGGCAGCCGGCTGATCCTGGGCCACATCGGCGATTCCCGCTGCTACCGCTTGCGCGATGGTGCATTGCAGCAGATTACACGGGACCATTCCTGGCTGCAGGAGCAGGTCGATGCCGGCTTGCTCACGGCCCAGCAGGCCGCCTTGTCCACCAACCGCAACCTCGTCACCCGCGCACTGGGCGTGGAGCCGAACGTGATGATGGAAGTCAACGAGTTCCAGGTGGCGCCCAACGACCTGTTCCTCATGTGCTCGGATGGCCTGACCGACATGGTGGCCGACGCGGACCTGGCCGAGCTGGTGCGTGCACCGATACCGCTGGAAGAAAAAGCCACACTGCTCGTCGACACCGCCAACGCGAACGGCGGGCGTGATAACGTGAGCGTACTGCTGGTGCAGGCTGCGGCAGGGGGCAAAAAACGCAGCCTTGTGTCCCGATTGCTCGGAGCCTCGTGACTGGCTCCCAATACAACAATTACTCATCACATCAGGAGTGGATCATGCCCAAAATGATCGTTTCAATCGACGGCGTCGTCATCAAGGAAGTCCAGCTGACCAAAGAGCGCACCACGCTCGGCCGTCGCCCGTACAACGACATCGTGATCGACAACCTTGCGGTCAGTGGCGAGCACGCGGTCATTCACATGCTGGAGCAGGATGTCGAGATCGAGGACCTGGGCAGCACCAACGGCACCTATGTGAACGCCAAGGCCGTGAAGCGCCAGGAGCTGCGCAACGGCGACACCATCGAGGTGGGCAAGTACAAGATCCGCTTCCTGCACGAGGCCGAGGGCCAGAACTTCGAG
Organism: Acidovorax sp. Leaf191; assembly: GCF_001424425.1. Taxonomy (GTDB): domain Bacteria; phylum Pseudomonadota; class Gammaproteobacteria; order Burkholderiales; family Burkholderiaceae_C; genus Acidovorax. The sequence goes on along the minus strand of NZ_LMPT01000001.1, from coordinate 675,849 downwards.
AAGACGATGATCTTCAAGCCGGGGATGGTGCCGCCCTTGGGCACAGCCTCCCGGCCAGCGCCCCTGGGCGCGGCACCCGTGGCGCCGATTTCGGCAGTCATCCGCGTGATGTCCGGCGCTGCGGCCGGGCGTGAAGTCTCCCTGCAAAAGGTCGTCACCACCATCGGCAAGCCCGGCGTGGCGGTTGCCTCCATCACCAAACGCCACCAGGGGTTCGTGCTGGCCCATGTGGAAGGGCCGGACATGCCGCTGCTCAACGGCACATCCATCGGCAGTGCGCCCGTGCCCCTGAAGAACGGTGACCGGCTGGAGCTGGCCGGGACGGAAATGCAGTTCGAGCAGACCTGACGCGCAGGCTGAATGAACGGGCCGAGCAGCACTGCCTGAGCCATCGGCCCGGACTTCCGATCCCCGCACCACCCACGCCGGACGGAAGTCATGTGGAAGCACATCGCACAGCTGGCTCGCCGACGCTGGCGGCGCACGGCGGTGACGCTGATCCCTCTTGTCTTTGCGCTGCTGCACCTGTCAGGCATTCTCCCCCTGCAGATGCTGGAGCGGCTGGACAACATCTTTTATGACATCCGATTGCGCGCCACGATGCCGCGCACGCTGGACGAGCGCATCGTCATCGTCGACATCGACGAAAAAAGCCTGGAGCGGGTAGGCCACTGGCCCTGGGGCCGGGACAAGATGGCCACCCTGGCCCAAGAGCTGTTCGAGCGGCAACAGGTGGCGGTGGTGGGCTTCGATGTTCTTTTCGCGGAGACCGATGGAAGCTCCGGACTCCGCAACCTGCAGCAACTGGCCCAGGGTGCGCTGAGCGACCAACCCGCATTCAAGGCGCAGCTGGAGCGCCTGGCGCCATCCCTGGACTTCGACACGCTCTTCGCTGAATCATTGAAGGGGCGCCCGGCCGTGCTGGGCTACTACCTCACCAGTGACAAGGAGGGCCGGACCAAGGGCGTCCTGCCGCCTCCCGCACTTCCGGCAGAGCGCTTGCGTGGCCTGCCCCTCAAGGCCTATTCATGGGGAGGGTACGGCAGCAACATCGGCGTTCTCGCTGGTGCAGTGCCCATCGCCGGCTTCTTCAACTCCGTGACCGATGAGGACGGGGTGGTGCGGGCACTGCCTTTGCTCGCAGAGTACCAGGGCAAGTACTATGAGTCGCTTGCCCTTGCGATGTTTCGCACCGCGTTGGGCCTGCCCGAAATCCACCCCGGCTTTGCAAACCCTGCGCCGGACGGCACCTATGACACGCTGCACAGCGTTGCACTGGTGCAGGACGGGCGTGCGCTGGCGCTTCCGGTGGATGACCGGCTGGCCACCCTCATTCCCTTTCGCGGCCCCGGCGATGTTGGCGGTGGATCCTTCCGCTATCTTTCCGCATCAGACGTTCTGGAAGGCAGGCTCGCTGCGAACGAACTCAAGGACCGGCTGATCCTGGTCGGCTCCACAGCACCCGGCTTGCTGGATTTGAGGGTCACGCCCGTGGGCCGCGCCTACCCGGGCGTCGAAACGCATGCCAATGTCCTGTCCGCGTTTCTGGACGGCAAGAACATTGTGCGACCGGACTACGCCGCCGGGTTTGACGCCTTGCAATTGCTGTGCGCGGGCCTGTTGCTGGCATTCGCGTTGCCTGCGCTGTCAGCGGCATGGGCGGTCTTGATGAGCGTGGGACTGGTGAGCGGCTTGACGGCCCTCAACCTGTGGCTCTACCTCAGCCACGGGCTGGCACTGCCCCTGGCCAGCGCGGTCGTGATGGTTGTTTTGGCGTTCACGCTGAACATGGTCTACGGCTACTTTGTGGAAAGCCGCTCCAAACGGGAACTGGCCGCGCTGTTCGGCACTTACGTCCCGCCAGAACTGGTGGACGAGATGGTCAAGCAGCCCGACAACTACAGCATGCAGGCCAGCAACCAGGAGCTCACGGTCATGTTCTGCGACATGCGAGGCTTCACGGCCATGTCAGAACAGATGGAGCCGTTGCAACTGCAGGCGTTGCTCAACGACGTGTTCAGCAGGCTGACCCACATCATCCGCAGCCATCGGGGAACCATCGACAAGTACATGGGGGACTGCGTAATGGCGTTTTGGGGCGCCCCGGTGCCGACTCCTGACCATGCGCGGCTGGCTGTGCAGGCGGCTCTTGATATGGCCAAAGCTATCGAAGAGGTGAATGTTCTGCACCGGGAGCGGGGTCTGCCCGAGATTGGAATCGGCATCGGGCTCAACACGGGCAACATGTGCGTTGGCGACATGGGGTCCGATATCCGGCGCAGTTACACAGTCATTGGAGATGCCGTCAACCTGGGATCACGGCTTGAGGGGTTGTCGAAATACTACGGCGTGCGGACCGTGGTGAGCGAAACAACGTTCGCGCAAGCGCCGCAATTCGCGTGGCTGGATCTGGACAGGGTACGGGTCAAAGGCAAAGCACAAGCAGTGGCTATCTACTCGCCGATAGGGGCACCAGCGCTCAATAGTGGTGACAAGACGCTTCTGACGTGGCAATCAATCGTCGCTTCCTATAGATCACAGGATTGGGCACAATGCCACAAATTATTGGTGGATTTGGGAGACGCGGGAGTTCCCGAGCAACTTCGCGAACTGTACATAGCGCGTATCAAAGAACGTCAAGGGGATGCTTTTGACATCCAATGGGACGGCGCCACCAATTTTGAAACCAAATAGTAGGGTTGGCCCATGAAGGTTCGTGTACTGGGTTGCTCTGGAGCCATTGCCAAGGATTGCAGGACCACGTCGTTTCTTCTGGATGAAAGTGTGCTGATCGACGCGGGAACAGGTGTTGGCGACCTGACGTTAGAGGAAATGTGCAAGATTGATCATGTGTTTCTCACGCATTCGCATTTGGACCACATTGCTGCACTTCCTCTCATGCTTGATGCAGTGTCCTCACTGCGGCATACGCATGTGGAAATTCATGCACTACCTGAAACGATCGAGGCGCTTCGAACCCACATCTTCAATGACGTCATCTGGCCGGACTTCGAGCGCATTCCCTCGCTAGCCCAGCCATTCCTGCGTTTCACCCCTATGCAACAGGGTGAACCACGTGAAGCTGCAGGGCTGGTGGTGGAAGCACTGCCGGCCTTTCACACTGTGGCGGCGGTCGGGTACGCGGTGAAGGGCGCGACAGGTTGGTGGGTTTTCAGTGGCGACACGGAGAGAAATCCCATGTTCTGGGAGCGGGTGAAACAGTTGCCGGTGGCTATGTTGATCATAGAGACGGCATTCAGTGACCGGGAAAGCACCCTTGCTCAACGGAGCCTGCATCTGTCACCGAGAACCCTCTTGGCGGAACTGCAATCTTTTAATCAGCCTGGGGGCCGGGTTTACATCACGCATACAAAACCAGCGCAAACTGACCTGATCATGAGCGAAATATGCGAGCTGTATGCCCAAGCGTTCCCCGACGCCTCTACACAGGGGCTACCTCCGCTGAGCATTCATTGGCTACAGGCAGGACAGGAATTCAACGTGTAAGACAGCCAAGGCGGGCCGGGGACACCGCGCGGGGTAGATGATGCACAAGCACCTGCTTCACTTAACAAGCCTTGACCGCCATAGCATGCTCATAGTGCACACAAGATGCTACCGAAAACGCACTTAGTGACAGTAGTGATCGCACAAAAATGTCACCCGCCCGGCCGCCAACCGTGTCACTACCTACGTGTCTCAAAGCATGCGGCGCTAGCGCAGGTTGGCACGAGAAGTGCTGTAGTCATGGCAGACCTGAAGAATCCTTCTGCAGGTTGTTAATGCAACGGACCTCCAAGGAGTTTTATATGAAGCGTACTCTGCAAAAGGGTTTTACCCTGATTGAATTGATGATCGTTGTGGCGATCATTGGTATTTTGGCCGCAGTGGCCTTGCCAGCTTATCAAGACTACACCATCCGCGCTCGCGTGACGGAAGGTCTGGGCCTGGCAGATAGCGCCAAGAAGGAAGTCGCAGTTGACGGTTCCGCTTCGGTCGGTGATCTTGACCGCGTTGCTACTACGTGGAATGCTAAGGCCGGCGGAACTGGCGCTAACAGCAAGTACGTTAGCAGCGTACTTATCGCTCCTGCTACTGGCGTCATTACCGTGACCTTTATTCCGGCTACGCTGGGCGCTACGGGAACGATCCTTCTTTCTCCTTATGTCCGCTCCGCCGCAGGTTCCGCTACCGCAGCCAGCGCTGGCGTCCCCTTGGCAACCGCTCTGACCTCCACCCCAGCTGTGACCGGTTCGATCGACTGGGCTTGCGGTGCTACCACCGCTTTGGCAGCAACCAATGCGACTACCGGTGGCAACATGCCAGGTGCAGCAGCCGGAACGCTGCTGGCCAAGTACGCCCCCGCTTCTTGCCGTTAATTCGTTTTTAACGACCCATAAAAAGAGCGCTTTTGCGCTCTTTTTATCTTGAAGATTCAATTGTTTCAGGCAGATTTTCTGAAAAACCTCACCGGCCGCTCGGCAACAAGTATGTCACGATTAAATAACGGTTTCACACTGATCGAGCTGATGGTGGTTGTGGCCATTATCGGAGTACTCTCTGCTGTTGCTTTACCAGCCTACCAAGATTACATTATTCGCACGAGAATCGTGGAAGGCCTTCTCTTGGCAGACAGTGCGAAGCTGGTTGTCGCGGCTGACGGCGTAGGTAATGTGGACACTTTGACCCAAGCTTCAGCGTCGTGGAACTCTCAGGCCGGCGGGACTGGTGCCAATAGTAAGTATGTAGCCTCCGTGTTGCTCAATGTGAGCAATCCTCCTACCGGCGTCATCACTGTTACGATGAACCGGGTGACTGTGGGGGTCGGTGCGGGTCAAAATACCATTCTTCTATCACCTTACGCTCGGAACGCAGCGGGGGCTGCGATTACTTTGGCTACAGCTCAAGCCGCTGGAACGGCAACATCGATCGATTGGGCCTGTACATCGAGCACCAAAGCCACAGCCCAAAGCCAAGGGATGGGTAGCGCTGCGTTAGGAACTGTGCAAGCCAAATATGTACCAGCGTCTTGCCGCTAAAGTCATCTCCCAGCGCCGATTTTGCATCCACCTATTGCTCCAGCTTGTCGGGGAACTGACATTTGCTCAGTTTGGGGAAATTGATTAAAATAATGGCATTGCAAATATCAACAGCACAGCCAGAGAAATACCAACAAGAGTATTGATCCTCAAACCTCAGAATATGTCATTTTATTCCCGAGTGCGGGCAGCCGCTCAAGCTTCGCTGATACACTTGTTATTCTCATCGGTGATTGCGGGATCGATAGCTGCGCTAGTGTTTCTGATGTGGTACCCGCACCCATACGGCCTGCTATCTGGCGGACTGGGTCTTTTTGCAATATTGATCACTGCAGATCTGATATGCGGCCCCATTTTGACACTGGTCATATTCAACCCCCAAAAGCCACGCCGAGAAATAATTACCGATATAGCCCTAGTGACAGCCATTCAGCTTCTTGCGTTGGGCTATGGGATTCACACCGTTTATCAGGCACGTCCGCTTTTTCTGGTACACGAGATAGATCGCTTCAACGTTGTTGGACAACCAGAATACCAAGGCCATGAAGTTGGGCCGTCCCTTGCAGCGTTACCAGAAAAAATTCGCCCCGAGTGGTTTCGGCGACCAATCGTTGTGGGAATTCGCGAGCCAAAAGACTCTACCGAGAAGCAGATGGTAATGTTCGACTCTTTGCAAGGAGGCCGAGATTACTCGCAACGCCCTGAATTTTACATACCTTATGACAGGGACTATCAGAGCAAGGTGTTAGCCAAGGCCAAACCGTTGGCAAAATTCCTTACCCATTATCCAGACGTCATGGATGAGGCATCAACCATCGCAAAAAAGGCAGGAATAAGTGTCAATGAATGCTTATTCTTGCCGGTCCATCACAGACAGGACTGGATAGCGGTCCTGGACCAATCCGCAAAAATAATAGGATTTTTACCTGGCGACGGATTCATGGTAATGTGAGCTATTTGAAAGCAATTCAAATACTCTACCGCGCCGTCTGAATCGCATTCTCGGCTACCGCGTGGTGATTAAATAATTTTTAATTACAATATTTTTAGTAAACGCCAAAAGTCCCAACACAACGAGTTGTCAAGGCAGAATATAATTCGCCGCACAGGACAAAACGGGAAGTGCTCTTGCTTTGGGAGCCATAGGCTATTAGTAAGACAGCTCGACACATCCAGCTGGCTGAAATAGACTAAACCCTTCTGACCGAGCGTTCGAATTGCTTCGTCATACACATACGACGCACCTAAACTACGGAAAAGCTCCCCGATTTTCCGCCATGTTTGCTCATGACCCGTACGTCATGTATCGACATGCCCCGATCCACAGCCTTGCACATATCGTAGACAGTGAGCAACGCCAACTGCACCGCTACAAGTGCCTCCATTTCCACACCTGTTGGACTGATAGTCTCCACGGTTGCCGTACAAATGACGCCCACTGCTTCTGGTCGTTGCGCATTGGCGGTTTCGAAATCAATAGAAACGCGGGTCAAGGCCACCTGATGGCACAGTGGAATGAGATCGCTGGTCTTCTTGGCGGCTTGTATACCTGAAATTCGCGCCACACCAAGGACATCCCCTTTCTTGGATGTACCTGCTTGAATGAGTCCCAGAGTGGCAGGCAGCATTTCGATACGGCCCGATGCCACCGCGATGCGGTGCGTGGCGGGCTTGGCGCCAACATCCACCATATGGGCTTGGCCTTGATCGTCAAAGTGGGTCAGGGAGGTCATATCTCGAGTGTTGCGATAGTTACGGCGCGCGTGGCGAAACATTCAGTGGTTCAGGGCATCATACGATGCATGTGGAACCGCTCATGGGCGCGGGATACGCGCCCCAGCCCGCCGACCCTCTCGATGCAAGACTTCAAGATTTTCAAGCCGTTGGCGCTTGCCAGCAGGTCACTAGCAGCTTCTATTTTGATAGCGCTGGGCACCGCCGCCAGCGTTTCGCCTGCAGGCGCCCAGACAGGCCTACCCACCCTCGGCGACTCCAGCGACCTCACCACCAGCGCAGAGCGCCGGCTGGGTGACCGCATTATCCGCGAGCTTTACCGCGACCCCGACTACATCGACGACCCCGTGGTGGGCGACTATGTCCAGGGCATCTGGCAGCCGCTGGTGGCAGCTGCCAAAGCCCGTGGCGAGCTCTCGCCGGAGCTGGACGAGCGCTTTGCGTGGGAGATTCTGCTCGGGCGCGACCGTACAGTGAACGCGTTTGCGCTGCCCGGCGGCTACCTGGGGGTCCACCTGGGCCTCATCGGGGTCGTCACCACGCGCGACGAGCTGGCTTCGGTGCTGGCCCATGAGCTCAGCCATGTCACGCAGCGCCATATCTCCCGCCTGATCACTCAGCAAAGCAAGCAGACGCCCCTGCTCCTGGGGGCGATGATCCTTGGCGCGCTGGCGGCCAGCAAGAACCCGGGCGCGACGCAGGCCCTGGTGGTCGGCGGGCAGGCGCTGGCCATGCAGAACCAGCTGAATTTCTCGCGCGACATGGAGCGCGAGGCGGACCGGATCGGCTACGGACTGATGGCGCCGGCCGGGTTTGCGCCCCAGGGTTTCGTGAGCATGTTCGAGAAGCTCCAGCAGGCCAACCGCTTGAACGACAACGGTTCCTGGCCCTATCTGCGCAGCCATCCGCTGACCAGCGAGCGCATGGCAGACATGCACTCGCGCATGCCGCCCGGCGCGGCGGCTGCGCCCACAGCGGCGCCGGCGGGCACGATGGAGCACGCGATGGTGGCAGCGCGTGCGCGGGTGCTGTCCAACCCCGGGGTCGACACGCTGCGCCAGTGGGTGGCCGAGCCTCAGGGCACGGGATTTGCCTCGCTGCCGGCCAACCGCCGCGCTGCCGTGCTGTATGCGGCAGCCCTTGGCAGCAACCAACTGCGGGATGCGCAGGGTGCGCGCTCGGCGGCCAGGAAGCTGGACGAACTGGCCCGCAACGACCCCGCTGCCCATCGGCTGGCCCGCTTGCTGAGCGCTGAAATCGAACTGGCCGCGGGCGACGCCGCCGCGGCTTTGAATGCGCTGCCCGCCGAGCAAGGCGCGCCACGCCGCCCGGACCTGGCCCTGCGCACCCAGGCCCTGCTGCGGCTCGGGCGCGCTGCCGAGGGCACGGGCGCGCTGCAGACCTGGGTGGCCACGCACCCCCGGGATGCCACAGTGTGGCAGTTGCTGGCGTCGAGCTGGCAGGCACAGGGCCAGCCGCTGCGCGCCGTGCGTGCCGAAGCCGAGGCCCACGCCGCCCGCTATGACTATGCGGCGGCGGTGGACCGGTTCAAGGCCGGGCAGGATCTGGCACGGCGCGGCGGGCCGCAGGTGGACCACATCGAAGCGTCCATCATCGACACGCGGCTGCGCGCGGTGGAGCTACTTCTTCGAGAACAGGCCGCCGAGCGCTGACTCGATCAGAACACCCAGGACGGTGTAGATCAGCGACCCGATGAGGGCGGCTGCAAAGCCCTGCACGTGGAAGCCGTCCAGCACGGCCGCGGCGGCCCAGAACATCAGCGCGTTGATGACGAACAGGAAGAGCCCCAGCGTGACGACGGTGACCGGCAGGGTCAGCACCACCAGCACGGGCCGCAGGACCACGTTGAACAGCCCGATGACGAAAGCCGCGATCAGGGCCGACGTGAAGCTTTTCACCTCGACCCCGCTGTAGATGTAGGCCACGAACAGCAGCGACGCTGCGCTCAGCAGCCATTTGAGAAGAAGTTTCATGGCCAAAGAATAGCACCGGCCAGCCACAACGAAAAAGGGCCCGCGAGGGCCCTTTCAGCATGCCAACCCGCGCCATGAAGCGGGCTGTCCAGCACTTTTTTTACTCCAGTGCCAGCACCCACAGGGCGCCAAAGCCGGTGAGCAGGCTGCCCAGCAGCGTGCCCGGCCGCGGCGACGACCAGCGGCGGCCTGCGGCGGCCTGCGCTTCGGGGGTGTCGGACTTGGGCCGGCGGGCGTCCACCACCTGGGCCGCGGACGGCTGGGCTGCCTGCAGCTGCTCGGTCAGCTCCACCAGCGGGCCCTTGGCCACCACGGTGGTCACGCTGCTCGCGGGCGCCCGCAGCGCGGGCAGGATCTGCGAGAACAATTTGTCGGCCCACTTGGCGCGCCAGTTCTCGCGCGCGCTGTGGCTCACCCATTTGCTGATGCGGTGGGTCATGCGGGGAGCGCAGGCGACCAGCACCCACTGGGTATGCTTCGTGGCATCCCGGGCAAACAACGGCGCCAGCACCTGTTCGGCGTATGCCGCGTCGTCCACATACACGATGACTCTGTCCATACCATCTCCTGTTGAGAGCCAAAGGCCCGGAGGGCGACATGCCCCCAGGCCCCGGGTCGATTCCAAAGAGCGCCCGATAGCGCCTGGCGATCAGCCTTGCTGCTCGGCAGGCGCGGCGGCTGCGCGGCGCGACAGGACGAACTTGCCGGCTGCCAGGACGAGCAGTGCACCTGCCACGCTCGCACCATAGCGGATCAGGTCCGTCTGCGGCAGCTTGACCATCCACTGCCACTTGTCGGGGTTGGCGAACACGGGGTCAGTGACCAGCATGCCGCCAGCGATCCAGCCCAGCAGCATGCCGCCGGCCGTGATGATCAGGGGGAAGCGCTCCATGAGCTTGATGACCAGCTGGCTGCCCCAGACGATGATCGGGATGGAGATGAGCAGGCCCAGCACCACGAGCAGGAACGAGTGTTCGCCCGCATTCTGGGCGGCGCCGGCGATGGCGATGACGTTGTCGACGCTCATGACCAGGTCGGCCACGATGATGGTCTTGATGGCGGCCAGCAGCTTGTCGCTGCCCTGCACGTCGCCGTGGCCGTCTTCATCGGGGGCCAGCAGCTTGATGCCGATCCAGACCAGCAGCAGCGCGCCCACGAACTTGAGGAACGGCAGCGCCAGCAGTGTCATCGCGAAGGCGATCAGGATCACGCGCAGGATGATGGCACCGGCGGTGCCCCAGATGATGCCCTTGGTGCGCTGGGCGGGCGGCAGCTTGCGGCAGGCCAGCGCAATGACCACCGCGTTGTCGCCCCCGAGCAGGATGTCGATGATGATGATCTGCCCCAGGGCGATCCAGAATTCGGGCGAAGCCAAAAAGTCCATAAATTCCTCTGTATCAATGCGCGCGAAAGGAGGATCCCGGTGCCACTGTAGCGCCGAGTCCGTCCAAGGGATAGAGGGCCTGCGATGAGAGGATCAAGGGCGCGCCCGAGAAGGGCATGGATATGCGAAGGACGGCCTTGATCAGCCCTGTGCAGGGCCCATCAAAGGTCTTGCTCAGCCCGGAGCATGGTGAGTGCGCCTGGCCCGGACCGCCGGAAGCGCGGTGCGCGCTTCGTACTGACGACGGTTCCGATGCCTCGCCACCCCCAGGACCAGGTGTCTGGCCGTGCCGGGTGGCAAGTCGGGAGCTACTCCCCTTCGAAGCTGCGATTGGAACATCGCCAGCGCTTGCGCGCAAGGGCGGCTCGTTGTGGTTAATGCGTACAGCGGTACCCCGGAATCTCTGCCAGTGCGCCCGCGGCAGGCAAATAACACCGCTGGCAGGAGGCCCGGGGGCGGGCAGCTATGATCCAGCCCCTTCTGATCTTTCTCCATGGCCGTTCTCCACATCACCGACATCGAAGCTGCGATCAACCATTGGCGGAGGTGCCGCCCGTCGCCCGATGGCGTGAGTCTGGCGCCGGAGATCCGCGCCCTGGGCGAGCTGTACGCGCTCATGGTGTTCCGGCGCGAGGACGAGGTCGACGAAGCGGCCGTGACCACCGAGGCCCAGGCCGCATGGCAGGCCTGGTACGACACCACGCCCGATACGCCGTGCATTGCCATCTGCTCCACCAGCCAGGGCGATGACCTGTGCAAAGGTTGCGGGCGCACGTTTGACGAAGTGCAGTTCTGGCCCGCATTCACGCCGGCGCAAAAGCGCGTAGTGTGGCGGCGCATCACGCTGGAGCACTCGGCCTGGCGCTTCAACCGGTACGCGGAGCGTGCGGCCGAAGGCGCGTCAACCCGGTCCGCTGCTGCTGCCGAGGCCGCCTCCTGAAGAAGGCTGGCGGTCGGCTGCTGTCACCCTGGCTGTCAGTCCTGCACGACCCGCTGAACGTGCAACACGCAGGGGAACAGGAGCGGCAGGGGCAACGGAAGAGGCCGCAGGGCTGTACGCCACGGGAGCAAACCGCTATGGTGGGCCCATGCTGCGCCTGACCCAAGCCCCGAACATCGCGATTGCCACGCTCTGGGCAGACCTGCTGTGCGAGGCGGGCATGGCGGCGTCGGTACAGCGCCAGTACCTGGGCGCCGCAGCGGGTCACCTGCCGCCCGACCAGTGCCTGCCCGAGATCTGGCTGGAGTACGACGGACACGCCACCCCTGCCCGCAGTCTGCTCCAGGCACTGGAGGAGCTGCCCCAGCGCCGCTGGGACTGCCGCTGTGGCGAGATGGTGGAGGGCGGTTTCGAGCAGTGCTGGCAATGCGGCGCGCTCATGCCGCGCGAATGACCGGCACCGCCACAGCGAAGCAATTCAGCGCAGCTGAATGCGATGCGATGCGATGCGATGCGATGCAATTACTATCAAATTAATAGCGGCCAGCGCCCGCCTATCATGCGGTAGCTGCCTTTTTCCCTACTACTGAACGCTGAATCCTGGAATCCGGCATCACTTCCAGCGCACGGGCTCCACGTGCACGCTGCCCTGGTTGCTGCTCAGGGTGATCGCGCCCTCCTGCACCGTGGCCTGCAGCTGCATGCTGCGCTCGGCCAACTGGGCCAGCGCCTGGGATGCCTCGGTGGGTATGCGCCAGACCTGCAGTTTTTCCAGGCGAGACAGCTTGGTCTCGATGCCCCGCCACCACACCTCGGCCGCATGGTGAAAGCAGTAGACGATCACCGCGTCGGACTTGCTGCAGGCCTTGGTGAGCGGCTTGTCTTCCGGCTGGCCCACTTCGATCCACACGCGCTTGCGGCCCGTGAAGTCGGTCAGCGATGCATCGGGATCGTCCGGGTCGGACAGCCCCGCGCCGAAGGTCAGCGTGCCGTCGCCCTTGCACAGGTCGTTGAGCTGGTGGGCCTGGATGGCCAGGGCCACCAGACGGATCATCATGCGCTCGTCGGTTTCGCTGGGGTGGCGGGCCAGGGTGAGCGCGTGGTCGGCGTAGTAGCCGTGGTCGATGTCGGCGATCGAGAGATGCGCCTTGAAGATCGTGGATTTGATTGCCATGGGGCCTTGCTATAAATGTCATAGCTTCCGCCGCTTACCTATCAAGCGGTGGAGGCCAAAAAGGCTTGAAAAAACAGATGCGCACCGCGACTCGGCAGCTGCCACTTATGCACACTGCCCAAACCAGCGCAGCGTGGAACTGGCTCCGCCAGGCCACAGGGTGCGTCCCCCTGCGGGGGAAGGCGCAAAGCGCCGCAGGGGGCTACACCCTCCGGGCCAGCTCCGCCGCCTTGCCCGTGTAGCTGCCCGGCGTCATGGCCAGCAGGCGTTCCTTCTCCGCCTCGGGAATCTCCAGCGAACGGATCAGGCCGTGCAGCGCCTCGGCCGTCACCGTCTTGCCGCGCGTGACTTCCTTGAGCTTTTCATACGCGCCCTGCACCCCAAAGCGGCGCATCACCGTCTGGATGGGCTCGGCCAGCACTTCCCAGGCCGCGTCGAGGTCGTCGGCCAGGTTTTCTTCGTTCAACTCGAGCTTGTTCAGGCCCGCCAGCAGCGAGGCGTACGCCAGCGCCGCATAGCCCAGGGCCACGCCCATGTTGCGCAGCACCGTGCTGTCGGTCAGGTCGCGCTGCCAGCGGCTGATCGGCAGCTTTTCCGACAGGTGGCGCAGCAGCGCGTTGGCCAGGCCCAGGTTGCCTTCGGCGTTCTCGAAGTCGATGGGGTTGACCTTGTGCGGCATGGTGCTCGAGCCGATCTCGCCGGCCTTCAGGCGCTGCTTGAAGTAGCCCAGGCTCACATAGCCCCAGATGTCGCGCGACAGGTCGATCAGGATGGTGTTGGCGCGCGCCACGGCGTCGAACAGCTCGGCCATGTAGTCGTGCGGCTCGATCTGGATGGAGTACGGCTGGAAGGTCAGGCCCAGGCCCAGCGGCTCGGGGGTCTCGATGACCTTCTTGCTGAAGGCTTCCCAGTCGAAATCGGGCCAGGCGGACAGGTGGGCGTTGTAGTTGCCCACGGCGCCGTTCATCTTGCCCATGATCTTGACGCTGGCGATGCGCTCGCTGGCGGCCTGCAGGCGCATGACCACGTTGGCCATCTCCTTGCCCACCGTGGTGGGGCTGGCCGTCTGGCCGTGTGTGCGGCTCAGCATGGGCACGTCGGCGTAGGCGTGCGACATCTCGCGCAGCTTGAGCACAATGCGGTCCAGGCCCGGCAGCACGACCTGGTCGCGGCCCGAGCGCAGCTGCAGCGCGTGGCTGGTGTTGTTGATGTCTTCGCTGGTGCAGGCGAAGTGCACGAACTCGGAGGCTTTCTCCAGTTCTGGGCGCGCTTCGAACTTGCTCTTGATCCAGTACTCCACGGCCTTCACGTCGTGGTTGGTGGTTTTCTCGATCTCCTTGATCGCCGCGGCGTCGGCTTCGGAGAAGTTCTTGATCAGGCCCAGCAGGTAGGCGCGAGCGCCGGTGGTCAGGGGCTTGAACTCGGCAAAGCCCGCGTCGGACAGGGCGATGAACCAGGCCACCTCCACCTGCACACGGCGGTGCATGTAGCCGTGCTCGCTCATGATCGGGCGCAGGGCGGCAAGTTTGCTGGCGTAACGGCCGTCAAGCGGCGACAGGGCGGTGATGGTGGACAGGCTCATGGCGCGCCATTGTAGGTGTTGGGCCAGTGTCACGGCTTTGCCACACCTGCCGCCCGCCCGGCGATGGTGCCAAGTCGCAGCCGATAGAATCAAACTCGATTGTTCAGACTACCGCGCACTGGAAGCCACACCATGAAATTGATCGGAGCCACTGCCAGCCCTTATGTCCGCAAGGTGCGCGTCGTGATGGCGGAAAAAAAGCTCGACTACCAGTTCGTGCAAGAGAACGTCTGGGCGGACGACACCACCATTGCCACCTCCAACCCGCTGGGCAAGGTGCCCTGCCTGGTCATGGAAGGCGGAGAAGCCGTCTTCGACTCCCGCGTGATCGTGGAGTACCTCGACACCCTCTCGCCCGTGGGCAAGCTCATCCCCAGCCAGGGCCGCGAGCGCGCCGAGGTCAAGACCTGGGAAGCCCTGGCCGATGGCCTGGTGGACGCCGCCATCCTGGCGCGCCTAGAAGCCACCTGGGCCCACCGCAAGGACAGCGAGCGCAGCCAGGCCTGGATCGACCGCCAGCTGCGCAAGGTGAACGACAGCTTGAAGTCCATGAGCCAGGGCCTGGGCGACAAGCCGTTTTGCAGCGGCATCCACCTGAGCCTGTCGGACATCGCCGTCGGCTGCGCCCTGGGCTGGCTCGAGTTCCGCTTCCCCGAGATCGCCTGGCGCGGCGAGTACCCCAACCTCGCCAAGCTGCTCGACAAGCTCATGCTGCGCCCGAGCTTCGCGGACACCCGGCCGTCCTGAGCCTGCCTGCGTTGGGGGCCGCCGCCGGGCACCGGCGCAGCGGCCGCGCCACTCCGAGGGTATCCATGGCGTGCCGTATGCTACGAAGCTTATGAACGAAATGGTTCAAAACCCGAACAAGCCCGCCAAGACCGTCAAGGCCGCCGCCACCACCCGTGCCGGCCGGCAGCGCGCGGCGCGCGACGCCGCCGCCGCGCCCGGCGCCGACCGTGTGCGCGTGAACGACCCCGACCGCACCATGGCTAACATCCTGCAGGTGGCCACGGCGGAGTTCGCGGACAAGGGGCTGGCCGGCGCCCGCATCGACGAGATCGCGGCGCTCACCAGCACCAGCAAGCGCATGATCTACTACTACTTCGGTAGCAAGGAAGGCTTGTACGTGGCGGTGCTGGAAGACGCCTACCGCCGCATCCGGCGCATCGAGGCGGAGCTGCACCTCGAAGACCTGGCACCTGAGGAAGCCCTGCGCACGCTGGTGGGTTTCACGGTCGACTACCAGCTGGCCAACCCCGACTTCATCCGCCTGGTGATGAACGAGAACATGCACCGGGGCGAGTTCATCAGCCGCTCCACCACCATCCAGGAGCTCAACATCCCGGTGATCCACGCGGTGCGGGACGTCTACCAGCGCGGCGTGGCCAGCGGCGTGTTCCGCCCGGGCGTGGACCCGCTGGACCTGCACATGTCCATCTCGGCGCTGTGCTTCTTCAACGTGGCCAACCGCCACACCTTCGGCGCGATCTTCAAGCGCTCGCTGGACTCCGCCGACGCCACGGCGGCGCGCCGCGATTCGATCATCGAGATGATCGTGCGCTTCGTGAAGTAAGCCCCCCTGAGGCGCTGCGCGCCATCCCCGCGGGGGGACGCTCCCGGCGCGGCGTGGCGGCGGTTGCGCAGGCCGTGCGGCCCGCTCAGGCTGCCCCCGCCCTCGGTTCCCGTTCCCGTTCCCGTTCCCGTTCCCGTTCCCGTTCCCGTTCCTCATTCTTTATCGCACTCCCCGGTCCAGGGTTTGCACCTAGATCAAATACTAACCAGTTCGTACAAAATAATTTCCAGCGCATCAACGACAAGAATGGAGACACCATGTTTGCACTGGCCGACCGCGTTCTGCGGGGCTACACCCGCGCCCTCGACGCCCTCTCCGGCCTGTGCCTGGCCATCATGGTGGTGCTCGTCTTCGGCAACGTGGTGCTGCGCTACACCTTCAACTCGGGCATCACCGTGTCCGAGGAGCTGTCGCGCTGGCTCTTCGTCTGGCTGACCTTCATGGGCGCCGTGGTGGCGCTGCGCGAACACGGCCACCTGGGCGTGGACGCGATGGTGGCCCGGCTGCCGCGCCTGGGCAAGAAGATCTGCCTCGTGCTGGCCCAGGTGGCCATGATCTACGTATCGTGGCTGCTGCTCACGGGCAGCTGGGCGCAGACGGTCATCAACTGGGAGACCGAGGCCCCGGTCACCGGCGCGTCGGTGGGCATCTTCTACGCCAGCGGCGTGCTCATGGGCGCCTCGGCGATTGCCATCCTGCTGCGCGACCTGCTGCGCACGCTGTTCCTGCCGCTGACCGACCGCGAACTGGTCATGGTGCAGGAAAGCGAAGAAGCCGCCGCGCTCGAGCAGATCCAGCGCGACGTACAGCAAGCCGATGCCGCTGCCATGGCGCAGAGCCTGGACGGCCGCAGCGCGCCGGGCTCGGGCAAGCCCTGAATACGTGTTCACGCCCTGAGAACAAACCGCCCGGAGCACTCTTTCCATGACCGTCGCAATCTTCCTCGGCTCTCTGCTGGTGGCCATGGCCATCGGCATCCCCATTGCGTATGCGCTGCTGCTCAGCGGCGTGGCGCTGATGTGGCACCTGGACCTGTTCGATGCCCAGATCCTGGCGCAGAACGTGATCAACGGTGCCGACAGCTTTCCGCTGCTGGCCGTGCCGTTCTTCATGCTGGCCGGCGAGATCATGAACGTGGGCGGCCTGTCGCGCCGCATCGTCAAGCTCGCGCTGGCCCTGGTCGGCCACATCCCGGGCGGCCTGGGCTACGTGGTCATCATGGCCGCCGTGATTTTGTCGGCCGTGTCGGGCTCGGCCGTGGCCGACGCGGCGGCGCTGACCTCGCTGCTGCTGCCGATGATGGTGGTCGCAGGCCACAGCAAGGAGCGCTCTGCGGGCCTCATCGCCTCGGCCGGCGTCATCGGCCCCATCATCCCGCCGTCCATCGGCTTCGTGATCTTCGGCGTGGCCGCCAACGTGTCCATCAGCAAGCTGTTCCTCGCGGGCATCTTCCCGGGCCTGTTGCTGGCACTGTCGCTGGCCTTCACCTGGTGGTGGGTGGGCCGACGCGAACACGTCACCCCGCCGCCGCGCGCCACGCGGGCTGAACTGAAGGTCGCCCTGCGCGAGGCTGGCTGGGCGCTGGGCCTGCCGATCATCATCCTGGTGGGCCTGCGCATGGGCGTGTTCACCCCCACCGAGGCCGCCGTGGTGGCCGCGATGTACGCGCTCGTCGTCTCGATGGTGGTGTACCGCGAACTCTCCTGGCGCCAGCTCATCGTCATCTTCAAGACGGCGGCCCGCACCAGCGCCGTGATCATGTTCCTGGTGGCTGCGGCCATGGTGTCGGCCTGGCTCATCACCGTGGCAGACCTGCCTGCCAAGGTCATCGGCATGCTGGAGCCCTTCATGGGCAACCCCACGCTGCTGCTGATCGCCATCATGGTGCTCGTGATGGTGGTCGGCACGGCCATGGACATGACGCCCACCATCCTCATCATGACGCCCGTGCTCATGCCGGTGGTCAAGGCCGCAGGCATCGACCCCGTGTACTTCGGCGTGCTGTTCATCATCAACAACTCCATCGGCCTCATCACGCCGCCCGTGGGCACCGTGCTCAACGTGGTGGCCGGCGTGGGCCGCATCTCGATGGGCCAGGTCACGCGCGGCGTCATGCCGTTCATGCTGGCGCAGTTCATCGTGATGTTCCTCATGGTGCTGTTCCCGTCGCTCGTCACCGTGCCCATGCGCTGGCTGGGCGGCTGATACGCCCGCCAATCCGAGCATTCCACGCACACCGCGCAACCCTTTTCCGTCGTCGTTTCTGCACCGCCCAAAAACCCAAGGAGACATCCATGAAACTCTTGAAGACCCTGCTGGCCACCGCCCTCGTCGCCGCATCGCTGCTGCCCGCCGTGCACGCGCAGGAGCGCACGATCAAGTTCGCGTTCCAGAACCAGAAGGACCACCCGCAGGCGCAGGGCGCACAGAAGTTCGCCGACCTCGTCGCGGCCAAGACCAACAACCGCATCGCCGTGAAGCTGTTCCCCGGCGGAACGCTGGGCGGCGACCTGCAGACCGTCTCGGCCCTGCAAGGCGGCACGGTGGAGATGACGGTGCTCAACGCCGGCATCCTGTCGGCCCAGGCCAAGGAGTTCGGCATCTATGACTTCCCGTTCCTGTTCGCCTCGCCGCAAGAAGCCGATGCCGTGACCGACGGCCCCTTCGGCAAGAAGCTGCTCGACAAACTGCAGGCCAAGAACCTGGTGGGCCTGGGCTACTGGGAGCTGGGCTTTCGCAACGTGACCAACAGCAAGCGCCCGATCACCAAGGCCGAGGACATCGCGGGCCTGAAGATCCGCGTGATCCAGTCGCCGATCTACATCGACATGTTCAACGCGCTGGGCGCCAACGCCGTGCCCATGCCCTTCCCCGAGCTCTACACCGCCATGGAGCAAAAGGCCGTGGACGGCCAGGAGAACCCGGTCTCCACCATCCTGTCGTCCAAGTTCGCCGAGGTGCAGAAGTACCTCACCATCACGCGCCACATGTACAACCCGCAGGCCGTCATCGTGAGCAAGAAGTTCTGGGACAGCCTGAGCCCCGCGGACCAGAAGGCCGTGACCGAAGCCATGGCCGAGGCCACCACGTTCCAGCGCGGCGTCTCGCGCGTGCAGGCCAACGTGGCGCTCGAAGACCTCAAGAAGGCCGGCATGCAGGTCACCGAGTTCCCCGCTGCAGAGCTCGACAAGCTGCGCGCCAAGGTCAAGCCCGTGGTCGAGAAGCACAGCGAAAAGGTGGGCGCCGAGACCGTGAAAGAGGTCTATGCGACGCTGGCCAAGCTGCGCGGTACCAAGTAACGCTACCTCCACCCCGTGCGCTGCGCGCTGGCGCAGCGCACCCAAGCCTATCCCCATGAGCACCCTGCTCTCCGATCCCCCGACCGCTCCCGCAAAGACTGCCATGCCGCCCCTGAGCCCCCGCAAGGTACTGATCGGACTGATCGGTGCCGGCATCCAGAAGTCGCTGTCCCCCGCGCTGCATGAAGAAGAGGCGCGCCACCACGGCATGCGCCTGCACTACCAGCTCATCGACCTGGACCGCTCGGCCTCGTCGGCCGCACAGCTGCCCACGCTGCTGTCCGCCGCGCGCATCATGGGCTACGCGGGCTGCAACGTCACCTACCCCTGCAAACAGGCCGTGATCCCGTACCTGGACAGCCTCTCCGAAGAGGCCCAGGCCATGGGCGCGGTCAATACAGTCGTGATCCGCGATGGCCAATTGGTGGGGCACAACACCGATGGCTCGGGCTGGGCGTGGGGGTTCACCCGCGCACTGCCCCAGGCCGACCTGTCGCACGTGGTGCTGCTGGGCGCGGGCGGCGCAGGCGCTGCCATTGCCCACGCCGTGCTGCGCCTGGGCGCGCAGCGCCTGAGCATCGTCGATGCCCAGCCCGAACGTGCGGCGCAGCTGGCCGCCGATGTGAACGCCCTGTATGGCGCACGCGCCCAGGCTGCGGACCTGCCCACCGCCATGGCCAGTGCCAGCGGGCTCATCCACGCCACGCCCACGGGCATGGACAAGCTGCCCGGCCTGCCGCTGGACGTGGGCCTGCTGCGCCCCGCGATGTGGGTGTCCGAGGTGGTGTACTTCCCGCTCGACACCGCGCTGGTGCAGGCCGCACGGGCCCTGGGCTGCCGCGTGTCGGACGGCGGCGGCATGGCCGTGGGCCAGGCCGTGGGCGCGTTCGAGCTGTTCACCGGCGAAGCCCCCGACGCTGCGCGCATGGACGCGCATTTCCGCCGCCTCGTCACCGCCCGCTGACGCCCCTGCGCGCGCGGCACAACACAAGGAGTTGAACCCATGAGCACCCCGATGATGGCCGCCCGCGAAGCGCTGGGCGACATGCCCAACCCCCTGGGCCTGCAGGGCGTCGAGTTCATCGAATACGCCACCATCCGCCCGCAGGCGCTGGGCCAGGCCCTCGAACGCATGGGCTTTCAGCCCGTTGCGCGCCACCGCTCGCGCGAGGTGCTGCTGTACCGCCAGGGGGACATGAACATCATCGTGAACGCGCACCAGGACGAGGAGCGCACCGGCGTGCACGCACCCGCAGCGCTGACCGAGCACCCGGTGCTCACCGCCGTGGCGTTCCGCGTGGGCAATGCCGCCGCGGCCTACCGCCGCGTGCTCGCGCTGGGCGCGTGGGCCGTCCACACCGAGGTCGAGGTGATGGAACTGAACATCCCCGCCATTCACGGCGTGGGCGCCAGCCGCATCTACTTCGTGGACCGCTGGAAGGATTTTTCGATCTACGACGTGGACTTCGTGTCCATCCCCACGGTGCAGCCACCACCGTCTGGCCTGTCGCCCGCGATGCAGGGCCTGCACCTGTTCGGCGTGGTGCAGTACATCGGCCTGGGCCGCGCGCAGGACTGGGCGCATTTCTACGGCGAGCTGTTCGGCTTTGCCGAGCTGTCGCCCGACACGTCGTTTGGCGTGCTCACGCACGGCCGCATCCTGGCGAGCCCCTGCGGCACGCTGCACTGGCAGCTCATCGAGCCGCTGGTGGACGCGCTCGATGCCGACCCCGAGGAGCTGCTGCAGCGCGTGGCCTTCGGCACGCCCGACGTGCTGGCCACCGTGAATGCGCTGCGCGCACGCGGTGTGGACTTCGTGGAGTCGCCCACCGGCGTGCACACCGAGTCACGCGGCGCGCTCACGCGGGCCGAAGCCGGCGCCCCCAGCTTCGAGCTGGTGCTGGACCAGCGCTGACCCCGCACCGGAGCCGAGCCGCCATGCGCACATCCACCATGCAACGCAACGTCGCCGATTTCGGCATGGACACCATCAGCCTGGCCGGCCCGCTGGAGGCCAAGCTCGCCGCCATCCAGGCCGCAGGCTTCGGACAGATCATGCTGGCCGCCCGCGACATCGTGGGCCACCCCGAGGGCATCGAGGCCGCCGTGCACGCGGTGCGCAGCAGCGGGCTGCGCGTCACGGGTTTTCAGGTGCTGCGCGACTTCGAGGGCCTGTCGGGCCACCTGCACAGCTACAAGGTGGACATCGCCAAGCAGATGATCCTGATGGCGCGCGACCTGGGTGCGCCGGTGCTGCTGGCCTGCAGCTCCACCTCGTCGCACGCCACGGCCGACGCCGACGCGATTGCGCGCGACCTGCGCAAACTCGCGATGCTGGCGCTGCCGCACGGCATCCGCATCGCGTTCGAGGGCCTGTCGTGGGGCCGGCACATCAACGAGGTGCACCAGGCCTGGGCCGCGGTCGAGCAGGCCGACTGTCCCAACCTGGGCCTGGCCATCGACTCGTACCACCAGTTCGCCACCAGCACGCCGCTGTCGGCATTGAGCGACGTGGACCCGGAGAAGATCTACCTGGTGCAGCTGTCGGACTTCATGTGGCAGGAGACGCGCACGGTGCAGGAGCGCATCGACACAGCGCGGCACTTTCGGGTGTTCCCCGGCGAGGGCGTGCACAGCCAGGCGCTGGCCGAACTGGTGCGCGCGCTCGACGGCATGGGCTACCAGGGCGACTACAGCTTCGAGGTCTTCAACGACGACTACCAGCAGCTGCCGCTGCCCTTCGTGGCGCAGCGTGCGTGGGACAGCGCGGTGTGGCTGGCCGAAGGCGTGCTGCAGCGCGCGGTGCCGCTGCCCGGCCATTCGCGGCTGCGGGCGCGGGGCTGACCGCTATCAGCCCCGGCCGTGCAAGGGGGTCTGCATGGGGCCATTCACCCCCGGCCGTTCGGGCTGAGCCTGCCCAAGCCCTGCGCTGCGTGCGGGCTGGCACTGCGCGAACGGTGAACGATGGGTGTTGTTGCAAGCGGAAGCCATCAGCTGTTCGCGCGCCGCTTGAGCCAGCGCATCAGCCCACCCACCACGGGCAGCTTCTCGTACAGCTCTTCGGCCGCATCCCAGTAGTCGCGGTGCAGCGTGACCAGCCCCCGGCTGTCGAACACCAGGTGCGACGCGCCCCGCACCGTCTGCTGCACGCCCTGGTGGAAATTGCGGAACGCGAACACGAAGTCCCATGTGAGAAAGCACTGGTCGCCCTGCACCACCTGGCCGGTGACGACGAAGCGCGGCGCCTGCAGCGACGTGAACATGTGCTCGAAGATGCCCTGGATGGCGGGCACGCCCTGCACATCGTTGAACGGGTCCTTGAACCGCGCAGCCGGTGCGTACAGGCGGCCGATGTGCGCGACATCGGCGGGGGACAGCTGCTCGAAGAACGCCACGACGCGGGCCACGGCCTCGGGCGTTGCCGCGGGCGCGCCGCCGGTGGGGACGGGCGGTGGAGGGGGCGAGAAACTGGTGGTCATAGTCCCGTGAAGCGGCGCACCGCCGGAAAATAGCAACCATACGGCAGCAGCCGCAGCGCCTTCATCACGCGCGTAAAGCGCTTGGGGAAGTGGATGTCGAACTGGCCCTCTCCCCACCCCTGCAGGATGGCCGCGGCCGCCGCGTCGGGCGTGATGAGTGCGGGCATGCGAAAGTCGTTGCCCGCGGTGAGCGGCGTGGACACGAACCCGGGGTTGATCACGCTCACGCCGATCCCCAGGTCGTGCAGGTCCAGGTACAGCGCCTCCGCCAGGTTGATCAGCGCGGCCTTGGTGGGCCCGTAGGCCAGGCTCTTGGGCAGGCCCCGAAAGCCCGCCACGCTGCTGATGACGCTCAGGTGCCCGGGCTGGCCGCGTGCGGCGGCGGCCAGCATGGCCGGCAGCACGGCGCCCAGCACGTGCAGCACGCCGGTGTAGTTGGTCTGCTGGTGGCGCAGCATGTCGGCCAGGTCGAACTCGGTGGCGCGCATCTCGCGGTAGGTGCCTGCGCAGTAGCACACCAGGTCCACTGCGCCGCCGGCCAGCACCTGCGCGGCCACCTCCTGCACCTGCTCGGGCGCGGCCACGTCCAGGGGCCAGGCCTCGCTGCCGGGGTGCTCGCGCACGAACTCCTGCAGCGCCTGGCCATCGCGGGCCGAGACCACCACGCGCGCACCCCGCGCATGCAGGGCCGACGCCGTGGCCCGGCCGATGCCGGTGGAGGCGCCGATGAGCCAGGCGCGGCGGCCGTGCCAGTCGCGCTGGGGCGGGTTCAGGCTCATGGCGCGCGCTTGGTGAAGGACAAAGTGATCTCACCCAGGCGCACGCCGAACTTGCTCATGGTGGCGCGGTTGAGCATGACGCGGTCGTCCATGAGGTACATCCAGTCGTCCAGGTCCACGTGGTAGACCTTGCCGTCCACGGGCAGGGCCAGCGTGTAGTTCCAGCGGAAGGCGTTGCCGCGCGTCTGGCCTTTCGCCTCGCCGATCACGTCGTCCGCCGTGCCGGTGTAGCGCCCGTCCGCAAGCCGCGTGAGGCGCCAGACGCGCCGCTGCGTGGTGCCGTCCGAATAGGTGAAGGCCTCGTCCAGCACGCCCTGGTCGCCCGTCCAGGTGCAGACCATGACCACGGTGAAGCGGCGGACGATCTGCCCGCTGCGGTCCTGGAAGATGCCGTGGGCGTCGATGGTGCCGTTGAAGTAGCGGGCCAGGTCGAGCACCGGCTTTTCGCTGGCGTAGCCCTCGAGGTTCTGGCTGGCGCAGCCCGCCAGCAGCACGGGGCTGGCGGCGGCCGCGGCGGCGGCGAGGAGGTGGCGTCGGTTCAGTGTCATGGGGTACCTCGCAGGGGAAGGGCTGCGCCCGCCGGGAGGCGGCGCAGGATCAGGGCATACAGGGCCACGGCGGCCATCAGCTTGAGCGCGCAGGGCAGGACTGCGTAGGCCAGGCTCAGGGTCTGCAGGCCGGCCTCGCTGCGGGTGCCGGGCGCGTAGCCCAGCGCGCCGAGCAGCGGCAGCGCCAGGCCCGCGGCCAGGGCCAGATTGAGCTTGGTGGCCAGGTTCCACCAGCCGAAGTACGCGCCCTCGTGGCGGCCGCTGTCGCCTTCGGCCGCGATCACGCCGGCCAGCAGCGCACTGGGCAGGGCCAGGTCGGTGCCCAGCGCCACGCCCGAGAGCGCGCACACCAGCGCAAACGGCCACACATCGCCCGCGCCCAGCAGCGCCGTGCCGCTGAACGCCGCGATGGCCAGCAGCATGCCCGCCAGCCAGGTGCGTGCCAGCCCGAAGCGCGCCACGGCGCGCAGCCACAGCGGTATCGACACCGCGGCGCACACGAAATAGATGCCCAGGAACAGGGGCTCCTGCGCGGGCGGGGCCTGCAGCAGGTCCTGGATGAAGAACAGCACCAGCGTGGCCGGGATGGCGCTGGCAATGCCGTTGAGCACGAACACGGCCAGCAGGCGCCGAAACGCCGGGCGCTGCCACGGGCGCCACAGCGCGGGCTGTGGTGCTGCGTGCGCCGGCTGCCACGCCGCAGCGGCGTGGGTGGCCGGCCGGGGCGCCCGGCTCCAGGCCCACCAGCCCAGGCTCAGCGCCAGCGCGAACACGCCCAGCATGGCCGGCAGCCCCGCCAGCGCGGGCAGCAGCGAGGCCAGCACCACGCCCACCAGGGCCGCGCCTTCGCGCCAGGCTACGATGCGGCTGCGCTGCAGCTCGTCCCCACCCAGGCGCGCGCCCCACGACTGGTGCGCGATGCCCAGCTGGCTGTAGGCCAGGTAGGTCACCACCAGTGCCGCAAACGCCCAGGCGGTGAGCGCAGGCGCCCCCTGCACCGGCGGAAAGAACAGCCCCGTGAGCCCCAGCGCCATCACGACCGCCGACACGGCGCCCACCGCCAGCACGGCGCGCGCGGAGCGGCCGAACAGGTGGTCGGAGAGCCGCCCCAGCAGCGGGTCGGACACGGCATCGAGCAGCCGCGCCGCCAGCAGCAGCCCGCCCAGCGTGGCCAGCGGCATGCCGAACTCGCGCGCATAGTGGTTGGGCAGCAGCACGTACAGCGGCAGCGCGACGAACGCGAGCGGCAGGCCCAGCAGGCCATACGCCAGGCCCTGCCCGGAGCGCAGCGGCGACTGCAGGGCCTGCGGGGTCACGGGGGCGACCCTGCGTTGCGGGGCGAGGCGATGAGTGCCTGGCGCAGCGCCGGCTCCGACGTCTTGGGCGACAGCCAGATGCCGAAGAACAGGCGCGCGAACTCGGCGTCAGGCACCTCGCCCACCACCCGCCCGCCCATGCGGAACACCGCGCCCGCACCGGGCTGGTAGACGCCCAGCAGGCGGTCGCCGGGCTTGACGTCCGGCAGTGCGGCCTGCAGCGCCTGCTGCCAGCGCGCGGCCTGCTCGGGGGTGAAGCTGCCCACACGGCGCATCTCGTCGAGCGAGCGCTTGGCGATGGCATCGGCCGAGAAGCCGCGGTGGTAGGTCAGCTCCAGCGCCAGCGGGTGGGCGGCGTAGTCGCTGGCGTCGAACCCGGGCGCGGCCCACAGGCGCGCACGGTACACATCGAACCCCAGAAAGCTCAACGTGCCCTGGCCCACCAGGCGGGCGCCAGACAGCGGGCCGGCCGCCTCGGCTTCCAGCGCGAACAGGGGTTGCGCATAAAAAATGGCCGTACCGCTTGCCAGGAAAGCGGCAATAGCTATGTTTTTAATAGCGTTCATCGGTGTGCCTCCGGGGCTGGCCGGTCAGTCCTTGACCAGCGTGTACTGCACCAGGTCGATGTTGCCCATCGCAAAGGCGGCTTCGCAGTAGGCCAGGTAGAACTCCCAGATGTGCATGAAGCGCTGGTCGAACCCGAGCTGCAGGATCTGCGTGCGCTGGGCCAGGAAGCGCTCGCGCCAGCGCTTGAGCGTCTCGGCGTAGTCCTGCCCGAACGCGAATTCGTCGACCACGCGCAGGCCGGCGGCCTCCGCCTCGCGGCGGAACTCGCGCGGGCAGGGCAGGCAGCCGCCCGGGAAGATGTACTGCTGGATGAAGTCGGTGGAGCTGATGTAGCGCGCAAACAGGCTGTCGTCGATGACGATGCTCTGCACGCAGGCACGGCCGCCGGGCTTGAGCAGGCGCTGCACCGCCTGGAAGTATGTGGGCCAGTACTCGCGGCCCACGGCCTCGATCATCTCGATGGAGCACACGGCGTCGTACGGGCCGTCGGTGATGTCGCGGTAGTCCTGCAGCCGCAGGTCGGCCTGCTGCGCGCGGTCGCATTGCGCCATGCGGTCCTGGGCGAAGGCCAGTTGCTCGGTCGACAGCGTCACGCCGGTCACCGACGCGTCGAACTCGGTCACCGCCATCTCGGCCAGCGCCCCCCAGCCGCAGCCGATCTCCAGCACGCGGTCGCCGGGCTGCACGCCGGCCATGCGCAGCGCGCGGCGCACCTTGGCGTGCTGGGCCGCGCGCATGTCGCCGCCGGCCTGGCCCTCGAACCAGGCGGACGAGTAGTTCATGGTGTCGTCCAGCCACAGCTGGTAGAACGCGTTGCCCAGGTCGTAGTGGGCGTGGATGTTCTTCTGGCTGTTGGCGCGGGTGTTGCGGTTGAGCAGGTGCTTGATGCGGTACAGCAGCCGCCCGGCCCAGGTGCCGTAGATCACGCCTTCGACCTGCTGGCGGTTGGCGATGAAGACCTTGAGCAGGTCGGTGAGGTGCGGCGTGGTCCAGTCGCCGGCGATGTAGCTCTCGGCAAAGCCGATGTCGCCGGACTTGAGCGCGGCGCTGCACACGTTCCAGTTCTTGAGCGTGATGGCGGCGGTGGGCCCGCCCCCGTGGCCGAAGTGCTGCAGCGTGCCGTCGGGCAGCTGCACCGTCAGGCTGCCGTGCTGCAGCCGCTGCAAGAGCTTCAGGGCCGTGCGGGCGGCGGCGGGCGTGCCCTGGGGCAGGTCGATGGCCGGGCGGCGGGCGGTGGTGCTGGAGGTGTTCATGGCGGTCATCTCGTGCGGTTTGCGGTGGGTGCGTTCCAAGGGCCGGCGATTCGATGGTTCGGTGGTCAACGTTTCAGCAGTTCAGCGGGTCACGGTGGAGGCCGGCGCTGCGGGCTTGCTGTGAAAGCGCACGCGCTTGAGCCACAGCTGCAGCGCCTGCCAGTGGATGCGGGCGATCACGGCCAGCGTCATGGCCGGGTAGCCCCACAGGGCCTGGCGCAGCGTCTTGTCGGTGATGGGGTGCAGGGTGCCGCTCACGCTGGTCTGCAGCAGCGGGCCGGCCGCGTCGTCGTAGTCGATGCGCACCACGGTGCGGCCCGCGGCAACGGAATCGGTGTCGGCGGGCGCTCCGGCCCCTGCGGCCAGGGTGCGCATGAAGCGGAACCGGTAGCCGCCGCTCACCTCGCAGAACGGCGACACGTGGAACACCTTGCGCGCTGCAAGCTCCACGCCGTAGCGCGGCGCATCGAGCAGGTAGCAGTGGCGCTCGCCGAAGGTGTTGTTGACCTCGACCACGATGGCGCGCAGGCTGCCGTCGGCGCGGTGGCAGTACCAGAAACTCACGGGCTTGAAGGTGTAGCCCAGCACGCGCGGGTAGCAGTGCAGCCAGACCTCGCCGTCCGCGTCTGCGATGCCCTCGGCGCGCAGCAGCTCCTGCACCCAGGCGAGCGCACCGCCCTGCGCGGCACTGCGGCCGTCGCCGTGGTCGGCATCGTGAAAGCTGATGAGGCCCCGGCGGTTGACCGCGAGCGGGCCGGGTGCGCCCGCAGCCGCGCCGGCCCCGCCCGCCAGGCTGCGCAGCGGCAGCATCAGGAAGAACGTGGGGTAGGCGAACGCGTGCCGCTGCGGGCGCAGCCGGGTGTGGCGCACCTGGCCGAAGCCGATCAGGGGTGCGGCAGCGCCCGGCGTGGTCATCAGGCGGCCTTCGCCCACGCGGTGGGCAGGGTGGCGCGCAGCTGCTCGGCCACCGCCAGGCCCGACTGCAGGCCGTCTTCGTGGAAGCCGTAGCCCGTCCAGGCGCCGCAGAACCAGGTGTGGGCCTGGCCCTGCAGCTGGGCCACGCCGCGCTGGGCCTGGATGGCCGCGAGGTCGAACACGGGGTGGGCGTAGTCGTAGCTGCCGATCACATGCTCCGGCGCGATCTCGCGCAGCGGGTTGAGCGACACGACCACGGGCTGCGCGAACGGCACGGGCTGCAGCTGGTTGATGAGGTAGTGCAGGCACACGCGGGCCGACTCGCGGTGGCCCTCGGCGGCGCGCTCGTAGTTCCAGGCGGCCCAGGCGCTGCGCAGGCCTGGCAGCACGGCCGCGTCGGTGTGCAGCACGGCGCGGTTGGCCTGGTAGCGGATGGCGCCCAGCACCGCACGCTCCTGCGCGCTGGGCTCGGCCAGCAGCGCAAGCGACTGGTCCGAATGCGTGGCCAGCACGACCTTGTCGAAGTGCTCGGTGTGCCGGTCGGTGACCACGCGCACGCCGGCTGCGTCGCGCTCCACACGGCGCACGGGGGTGGACAGGCGCTTGTCGGCAATGCCCGCCACGATTTTCTCCACGTAGTGCCAGGCACCGCCCGACACCGTCCACCACTGCGGCCGCTGGCTCACCTGGATCAGGCCGTGGTTGTGGCAGAACCGGATCATGGTGGCCACGGGGAACTTCAGCATCTGGTCGGTCGGGCAGCTCCAGATGCAGCCGAGCATCGGCAGGAAGTACCAGTCGCGGAACGCATCGCCAAAGCGGTGCTCCTTCAGGAAGTCGCCCAGCGGCTGCGTCATCGCGGCCTCGGCATTGGCCTGTGCGATGCCGGTGCACAGCTGGTTGAAGCGCAGCAGGTCGCGCAGCATGCCCCAAAAGCGCGGGTTCAGCAGGTTGGACCGCTGCGCGAACACGGTGGACAGGTCGGTGCCGCTCCACTCGAGCGTGCGCCCGCGCAGCGCGCCGGGCACCTGCACCGAGAACGACATGTCGGACTTGGAGGTCTCGACCCCCAGCTCGGCCAGCAGGCGGATCAAGCCCGGGTAGGTGCGCTCGTTGAAGACCAGAAAGCCCGTGTCCACGCCGTGCGTGACCGGGTTGCCCCAGGCATCGGGCAGCGTCACGTCCACCGTGTGGGTGTGGCCGCCGAAGTAGTCGCCGGCCTCGAAGAGGGTGATGTCCGCATGCCCGCGCAGCTGGTGCGCGACAGCCAGCCCGGAGATGCCGGAGCCGATGATGGCGATTTTCATGGCCGGCTCCCTCTGGCCGGGTCACGGAATAAAAAGGTTGCGAAGCGTCCCGAAACGAATAAGAGAGGGAGGGAGGAGAAGCGCTCCAGGAGGTCAGTCGGAACCCGGGGGCCCGAAAGGCTTCGCAACACTAAAACTGTACGTCGCGCAATCGTGTTGCGCAAGAAATAGAGTGGGGCTGTCCCGCCGAAGTTCCAGCCTTCGGACAGGTTTTTTTTAAAGAAACGTAAAGAAAGCATGTCAATCACCGTGCGGGGGCAACCGCCAGTTGCTGCTCGATGGCGCGCACTAGGCCCTGGTTGTCGGGCGCGGTCAGGCTGGAGTACTGGTCGACCAGCTTGCCGTCGCGGCCCAGCAGATATTTGTGGAAGTTCCAGCGCGGGGCGGTGCCCGAGAGCTGGGCCAGTTGGCGAAACAGCGGCGAGGCCTCGGCGCCCTTCACGCTGCTCTTGGCGAACATGGGGAATTTCACGCCGAAGGTGCTTTCGCAGAAGTCCGCGATCTGCTGGTTGCTGCCGGACTCCTGCGAGAAGTCGTTGGACGGGAAGCCCAGCACGACGAGGCCCTTGTCCTTGTAGCGCGCATAGAGCTCTTCAAGCCCCTTGTACTGGCCGGTGAATCCGCAGAAGCTGGCGGTGTTGACCACGAGCACGACCTTGCCGCTGTACTGGCACAGGGATTGCGGCTTTTCGTCCTGCAGGCGCAGGAAGGTGTGCTGCAGCGTGGCGGGACAGGCGGCCGGCGCCGCCGCTGCAGCCGCACCGGGCACCGGCTGCGCCGCTGGCTGGGCCCAGGCCCCGGGCCCGAAGGCAGCGGCCAGCACCAGGGCGGCGGCAGGGACGGGTCGTAGCAAAAAGGTGGTCATAGGACTTCCAGCACAGGTCGGTGCGGCCAATTTAACCGCTCCATTATTTTTTGTCCACATGAGTTTTTATTTATACCGATTGGTTACGTCTTGGTGCGGATCCCGGAATCGGTGTGGATCACGCGGCACCTGCATCATGTACGCAGCAGCCGACCCCATGGATGCGGCCACCATGCCGCAAGGGGATCAAAGTCTGTGGAGAGGGCGCCGCGCACCGCGGCGTACCGGCGCCGCACCGCATGAGCACGAGGGGCGCTGGCCGATGGCGCAGGCCGCAGGTGTATCTGTCCGTCCGTCGGCGCCGGCGGGTCAGCCCAGGCTCAGCAGCCGGTCGAGCGAGAGCTTGACCCGCACATCCTTGAAGGCCACCACGCCCGTGACCTTCCAGGGTGGCATGCCGGTGTCGCGGGGAATGGGCTCGCCCGTGGGCATGCCTTCGCGGTTGGTCACCACGGCCACCTTGGGCGTGGTGGCCGTGGCGCCGCGGCGGATGACGACGCCCACCTCCTGGCTGGCCAGGCGCACGAAGGCACCGGGGGGGTACACGCCCAGGGTCTTGACGAGGGCCGCGCCGGCTTCGTCGACCTGGTGCTCCTCGTCGTAGTAGCTCGCCTGCATGGCGGCGGTGGCCGGCATGGGCGGGCGGGCCGCACGCGGCGCCATGCGCGCGCCGAAGATGTCGGCGCGCTGCAGCAGGCGCGCCATCTGCTGGGCTTCGGTCTTCTTGGCCAGGGGGCCGGGGGTGCGGTGGTGGTGGCAGCGCACCGCCTCCAGCCACAGCGGGTCGGACACGCCCAGGCTGCGCAGCAGGGCCTCGGAACGCGCCGCGTGGTCCTCCACCGCAGAGATCTGTTCGGCGGTGAGCGGGTGGGTCTGCTGGGCGAGCTGGTCCTGCAGCTCGGTCATCGCGATGTTCATGCTCAGCGCCGCCTGGCCCAGCTGCTGCACGCGCACTTCGGGCCAGCGCAGCATCTCGCGCGCGACCACCATGCACACGCAGCTCACCAGCATCGAATGGGTGCCGCTGTACATGTGGGTTTCCTGCGCCGACAGGTAGATCATGGCCAGCAGCGTCGCGTCCGGCGTCTGCTCGCAGTGGCGCGATAGCTCGTCGTGCAGGGCCTGGAACCGGCCGCCGAAGTCCGTGGCCGACGGCGACCGCAGCAGCTGCGTGGCCCGCAGCTGCAGCTCGGGCCAGTCGGGCAGCAGCCGGCCGCCGCGGGCGCGCGCGGCCGAGTCCTCGGCCGCCGTCATCTTCATCGCCGCGATCTCGCCCAGGTTGGTGTCGGCGTTCAGCATGCGCTGCAGTTGCGCCAGGTAGGCGCGGTGGCTGCCGCCGGACTCGTCGGTGTCCACGCACAGCTGGCGGCCCCGGGACACCATCTTGGCCAGCTCTTCGCGGGTGCGGATGATGTACCCCTTCTGTGCCAGCAGGGTGCCGTCGGCGCCGCGCAGCACAAAAGGCAGCGGCTGGCCGAGCTGGATCGATTCGATGTTGAGGCTGACGAGGTTCATGGTGCTCGTTACATTATCTAACGCCCGCCCCCCACCAAACCCATCGGCTGCCGGGTGATTTCCCGGCTTTTCTGCCGAAAGAGCCCCCCGAAATGTAAGTGCGTGCTATCAATGCGTGGCTGGCGGAGTTTGCGGTGCCGCAGGCGGGTGCTCATGGTGCCCGCCCCGCAGCCGGCGCATCGTGCGCCCGAACCACTGGCCCACGTCATCCACGCCGGTGAACACCGCCGGGATGACCAGCAGGCTCAGCAGCGTCGAGGTGATCAGGCCGCCGATCACGGCCACCGCCATCGGCGAGCGGAAGCTCGCGTCCGCAGCGCCGATACCGAGGGCGATGGGCATCATGCCCGCGCCCATGGCCAGCGTGGTCATGATGATGGGCCGCGCGCGCTTGTGGCACGCGTCGATCAGCGCCTCGAAGCGCGTCATGCCGTGCTCGCGCCGCGCCAGGATGGCGTACTCCACCAGCAGGATGGAGTTCTTGGTGGCGATGCCCATGAGCATGATCAGCCCGATGAGCGAGGGCATGGAGAAGCTCTTTTGCGCGATCAACAGGCCCACGAACGCACCGCCCAGCGACAGCGGCAGCGCCGCCAGAATGGTCACCGGGTGCAGGAAGTCCTTGAACAGCAGCACCAGCACGATGTAGATGCACAGCACGCCGGTGAGCATGGCCAGGCCGAAGCTGGCGAACAGCTCGCCCATCATCTCGGCGTCGCCGATGGTGATCTGGCGCACGCCGGCCGGCAGGTTCTTGATGGAGGGCAGCGCCTCCACCGCCTTGGTCACGTCGCCCAGCGGCTGGCCCGACAGCTCGATCTCGAAGTTCACGTTGCGCGCGCGGTCGTAGCGGTCCACCACGGCCGGGCCGCCGCTGAACTCCAGCGTGGCCACCTGGCCGAGCATCACCGGGCCCTTGCTGCCGGGCACGGCCAGACGCTCGAGCAGCGACAGGTCCTGGCGCGCGTCGTCCTGCAGCTTGACCACGATGGGGACCTGGCGCGAGGCCAGGTTGAGCTTGGGCAGCGATACGTCGTAGTCGCCCACGGTGGCGATGCGCAGGGTCTCGGCGATGGCGCTGCTGGTCACGCCCAGGTCGGCGGCGCGCGCGAAGTCGGGGCGCACCGCGATCTCGGAGCGCACCAGGCTGGCGGTGGACGAGATGCTGCCCAGGCCCGGGATGGTGCGCAGGTCCTTCTCGACCGCGAGGGCCGCCGTGGTCAGCGCCTGCGGGTCGTCGCCCGAGAGCACCAGCACGTACTTCTCGCCCGAGCCACCCAGGCCCACCTTGCTGCGAACGCCCGGCAGCGTCTCCAGCGCGGCGCGGATGTGGTTCTCGATGCCCTGCTTGCGCGGCCGGTCGCCGCGCTCGGCCAGCAAGATGGTGAGCGTGGCCTTGCGCGTCTCGGCGCCAGCGCCGCCCATGAAGGGGTCGGCACCCGCCGAGCCGCCGCCGATGGTGGTGTAGACGCTTTTGACATGCTCGACCTTGGCGATGCGCGCGCGCGCGTCTTCGGACACGGCGCGGGTCTGCGCCAGCGTGGCGCCGGGCGGCAGTTCCAGGTAGACCTGGGTCTGCGAGTTGTCGTCCGGCGGGATGAAGCCCGTGGGCAGCAGCGGGATCAGCGCGAGCGAGCCGATGAAGAACGCGCCGGTGGCCAGGAAGGTGATCCAGCGGTGCTTGACGCACCAGGACGCCCAGCGCAGGTACACCGTCATCCAGCGCGGGTCCTTGTGCTCGTCCACGATGGGCTTGAGGATGTACGCCGCCATCATGGGCGTGAGCACCCGGGCCACCACCAGGCTGGCGAACACCGCGAGCGACGCCGTCCAGCCGAACTGCTTGAAAAACTTGCCCGCGATGCCGCTCATGAAGGCCGTGGGCAAAAACACCGCGATCAGCGTGAAGGTGGTGGCCACCACCGCCAGGCCGATCTCGTCGGCCGCCTCCATGGCCGCCTGGTAGGGCGTCTTGCCCATGCGCAGGTGGCGCACGATGTTCTCCACCTCCACGATGGCATCGTCCACCAGGATGCCCACCACCAGCGACATCGCCAGCAGCGTGATCACGTTGATCGAAAAGCCCAGCAGGTGCATGCCGATGAACGCCGGGATCACCGACAGCGGCAGCGCCACGGCCGACACGAACGTGGCGCGCCAGTCGCGCAGGAACAGCCACACCACCAGCACGGCCAGCAGGGCGCCTTCGTACAGCAGGTGCATGGAGCCGTCGTATTCCTCCTGCACCGGCTGCACGAAGTTGAAGGCCTCGGTGACCTCGAGGTCGGGGTGCTGCTCGCGCAGCTCCTTGAGCGCAGCCTGCACCGCGCCGCCCACTTCCACCTCGCTCGCGCCCTTGCTGCGCGCCACCTCGAAGCCCACCACGGGCTTGCCATTGAGCATGGCCAGCGCGCGCGGCTCGGCGATGGTGTCGGAGACCGTGGCCACCTGGTCGAGCCGCACATGGCGGCCGTCGGACAGCGCGAGCGTGAGGCCCGCGAGTTCCTGCGCCGACTGCACGGTGGCCAGCGTGCGCACGGGCTGCTCGCTGCCGCCCAGGTCGGTGCGGCCGCCGGCGCTTTCGGTCTGCACCAGCCGCAGCTGGCGCGATATGTCGGCGGCCGACGCGTTGAGCGCCTGCAGCTTCACCGGGTCCAGTTCCACATGGACCTGGCGCTGCACGCCGCCCACGCGGTTGACCGCGCCCACGCCGCGCACGGCCAGGAGCTTCTTGGCGACGGCATCGTCCACGAACCACGACAGCGCCTCGTCGTCCATGCGGGTGGAGGCGATGGTGAACGCCAGCACCGGCTGCGCGGCCAGGTCCATCTTGGTCACGATGGGGTCGCGCACATCGCCGGGCAGGTCGCCGCGCACGCGGGCCACGGCGGAGCGCACGTCGTCGAGCGCCTCCTGCGTGGGCTTTTCCAGGCGGAACTCGGCCGTGATGGTGGCGCCGCCGTCCTGCACCTTGGTGTAGATGTGCTTCAAGTCCTGCAGCGTGGCGATGCTGTTCTCGATCTTGCGCGCCACGTCGTTTTCGAGCTGCGCAGGCGAGGCGCCCGGCAGCGCCACGGTCACGGAGATCGTGGGCAGGTCGATGTCCGGAAAGTTCTGCACCTTCATGGCGTTGAACGACAGCAGGCCGCCGAACGTCAGCAGCACGAACAGCATCAGCGCCGGTATCGGGTTCTTGATGGACCAGGTGGATACATTCATGAAGAACGCTCCTTAATTGAGAGCTGCTGGCGCTTGATCAGCAAGCGCCAGGTGCATTTTTGGCTTGAATTCCCGCGCTGAGGAGGTGCGCGCGGGCTGTGCAGGTGCCGCGGGCGAAACCGGCGCAGCCGCCGGTGCCGCCACGCGCACCAGGTCGCCATCGTTCAGGAAACCCGCCCCGCGCACGGCCACCGACGCATTGGCCTCCAGGCCCGACACCACCTCGACCCGGTCCGCCACACGGCGGCCGGTCTGCACCTTGCGCATCTGCACGCGCTGCTCGGCCCCCACCACGAACACGTAGGAGAACCCGTCGCGCACGACCAGGGCCTCCTGCGGCACGGTGAGCGCATCGCTCTGGCCCAGCGCGAACTCGCCGCGCGCGAACATGCCTGCGCGGAAATCGCTGTTCGCCGGCAAATCGACGTACACCAGCGCATTGCGCGTCTGCGGGTCCACCGTGGGCGCGACCATGCGCACCGTGCCTTCGGCCGTGGCGCCGCTGGCCGCGGTCACGCTGACCTTGGCGCCCGGCGCAATGCGGCGCAGCTCGGTCGAGGTGACCTCGGCCCGCCACTCCAGGCGGCCCTTGCGCACCATGCGGAACAGCTCGGTGCCCGCACCCACCACCGCACCCACCGTGGCCGTGCGGGCCGAGATCACGCCGCTGTCGGGCGCCACCACCTGCGTGTACTTCAGGCGCAGCTGCTGTGCGTTCAGCGTGGCCTTGGCGGCCTCCACCCGGGCCTGCGCGGTCTTCTCGGCCGTCGTGTATTGCTGGATCTGCTGCTGGCTCAAGGCGCCCGTGGCCTGCAGCGAGCGGGCGCGGTCGGCATTGGCCGCCGCCTCGGCCGCGTTGGCCTGGGCTTCGAGAAGGCTTGCGCGCATTTGCGCCACGTCGGCCTGCACCGTCTCGGCCGAGAAGGTGGCCAGCACCTGGCCGGCCTTGACCACGTCGCCCACGTTCACGCGCACATCGGTCAGGCGCAGGCCGTTGCTTTCGGCGCCGATGCTGGCCTCCTGCCACGCGGCCACATTGCCGTTGGCCGACAGGCGCACCGGCACGGAGGTGCGCTGCGGCTGGGCCGTGCTCACGGTGAGCGCGGGGCGGGGCTGGTTGGCCTTGGGCTCATCGGCCGCGCGCGACGCGCCCGAGAAAACCAGGGCGCCGCCCGTGGCCAGCACGCAGGCGGCGATCACGGCGAAGGCGGTGGGAGAGAACTTGAAACGTTGCGTTGGAGTTGTCATTTTTGTCTGTCCGTTCATCCAGTCGGTGTCAGGAAAAGGAGGCTGGCGATCGGCCGGCTCCCACGGTTTCAATCACTCAGCGCGCGGCGGTGGCCGCAGCGAATGGTGGGGCTACGGCGAGGGCGGTCTGCCCGTTCCAGCCGCCGCCTGCGGCGCGGTACAGCGCGATCCAGGCCGCCTGGCGTTCGTGCTGCAGCGCGACCAGCGCGTTCTCGGCCGCGAGCGACGTGCGCCGCGCATCCTCCAGCTCCACCAGGCTGGCCAGCCCGCCGCGCCAGCGCGCCTCGGTCGCATCGAACGAGGTGCGGTAGCCCGCCGCCGCCGTGCGTGCGCTGGTGTTGCGTTCGGCCGTGCTCTGCAGCCGCACCAGCGCCTGCTCCACCTCGCTCACGGCCTGGCGCACCTTGGCGCGGTACAGCGCTGCGGCTTCGTCGTATCGGGCTTGCGCCGCATCGACCTGCGCGCCACGCCGGCCGCCGTCGAACAGGGGCACGCTCAGCGCCAGCGGGCCGATGGTCCAGGTGTTGAGGTCGGTGGTCACGCCGCCGGTGCGCACCCAGGCCGTGCCCACGGAGCCGCTGAGCGACAAACGCGGGTAACGCTGCGCCTGCGCGCTGCCCACCTCGGCGCTGGCGGCCGCCACTTCGCGCTCGGCGTTGTACACGTCGGGCCGCTGGGCCAGCACCTGCGCGGGCAGGGCCGCGATGCTGAACAATGTGTCGGGCGCCGCAGGCGCGGCGGTGGACAGGCGGGCGCGCAGCGCGGGCTCTTCCCAGCCGGTCAGGGCCACCAGGGTCTTCACGTCCACCTCGCACAGCATGCGCTGCTGCGATGCGCGGGCCTGGGCTTCGGCGGCGCTGGCGCGGGCCAGCGCTGCGGTGGCCGGGGCAGTGAAGCCCGCGCGCTCGCTCAGGTCGGACAGGCGCGAGGTCTCGCCGCGCGACTGCGCGTCGCGCTCGGCCACGCGCAACTGCTCCAGGCAGGTACGCAGGCTGCTCGCCTGCAGCGCGACCTCGGCGGCCACGCTCACGCGGGCCTCGTGCCACAGCGCCTGGGCACCCGCCAGTCGCTGGTCGGCCGCAGCCTTGGTGGCGCGGTTGGCCCCGAAGACGTCGATCTCCCAGCTCGCCTGCAGCCCGGCCTGCGCCGTGGTGGCAATGCCCGCGAGCTGTTCATTGAAGCCCCGGCTGGCATTGCCCTGGCCGTCGAGCGACGGCAGCAGCGCAGCGCGGCTGCTGACCTGCGTGGCCCGGGCCTGCGCGATGCGCGACTGGGCCTGCGCGACGCCCGGGCTGATGGCCTGCGCCGCGTCGATCAGCTCGACCAGCAGCGGGTCGCCCAGCTGCGTCCACCACTGCGCCAGGTCCCCGAGAGAGCCCTGGTGCGGCAACGGGGCCTGCCACGCCACAGGGGGCGGTGCGGGCACTTGCGCCGGCGGTGGCGAGATGGCACAGGCGCCCAGGGCCAGGGGCAGGCAGGCGGCCCATAAAAGTCGGGTCTTGCTGGTGGTCATGTGTTGGATGCCTTCTTGTGCGAAGTCCTCGGAGTCTGTGAAGTACCGCGGCGTGCAGGGCGCACCGGGGGTGCGTCGGCCTGCCGCCGTGCGATGTCGCCGCGCACCATGTCCAGGGCGTAGCCGGTCAGCCGCTCCACCCACTGCTCGACGGCCGCCTCCGTGGCCAGCTGCGGTGTGATGCCCTGCAAGGCGTCGCGCTGCGTCCACATCTGCATCACCAGGCCGGCCAGCGAAAAAGCGAGCCGGTGGATGTCGTCGTCCACCTCGGTCACGCCCATGTGGCGGCGCAGCACCTGCACCAGGGCCAGGTGGGGCGCGCGGCACTCGCGCTCGAACAGCTCGGGCCAGACGTGGGTCGGGTCCAGCAGCTCGCGGATGTGCAGGCGCACCGACTGGGTGACCAGGTCGTCGTGCTTGAGCGGCTCCAGAAACCCTGCGAAGTAGCGGCTCAGGGCCTCGCCCAGGTCCAGCGCGGGGTCGGCGAACACCGGGATCAGGTCGCTGCCGCTGCCAAAGGGTTCGTAGAAGGTGGCGGTGTACAGCTGCGCCTTGTCCCCGAAGTGGTAGGCGATGGCGGCGACGTTGGTGCCGGCGGCCTCGGCAATGGCGCGCACCGAGGTCTGGGCAAAGCCCTTTTCGGAGAACAGCTGCAAGGCCGCGCGCAGCAGGCGCGCACGCGTGTCTTCGCCGTCGCTGCGGGCGGTGCGCTGGGCGGCAGGAATGAAATGGGCACCAAAACTCATGGCCCCGGATTAAACCACCAGAATTCAAACAGTTGTTTGAATTAACGACTTTTTTAGGCCGGCGGTGCCCCGGCAACTTGCAACCATTTGTCACCGCCTGCTCTCGCAGCGGCAACGCCGGGGGTCGGCGGTCTACATCCCCAGGCCCGCGCCGAACACGGCGAGCCAGAGGGCGAACACGGCGTCGCGCTCGGCCTGCAGCGCGGGCGGCGCGACCTGCGTGGGCGCCTCGTCCAGGCGCGCCACGTGCTGGACGCGGCGCAGTTCGCGGTAGGCGTCGGCCGCGGCGGTGCCCACACCGGGGGGCAGCAACCCCACCTGCTCGGCGCGCTGCAGCAGCGCGATGTTGCCCACATTGCCGCGCAGCTCGGGGTGCGCCGCCGACTGCGACAGCACCAGGTACTGCACCGCGAACTCCGCGTCCACCATGCCGCCGGGGCTGTGCTTCACGTCGAAGCGGCCGTCGCGCGTGGGGTGGGCCGAGCGCACGCGCTCGCGCATCAGCACGATCTCGTCGCGCAGGGCCACCGGGTCGCGCTCGGAGGTGATGACGGCCTCGCGCACCGTGTCGAAGCGCTCGCGCAGCGCGTCGCTGCCCATCACGAAGCGCGCGCGCGTCATGGCCTGGTGCTCCCAGGTCCAGGCGGTGTTGCTGCCGCGGCGCTGCTGGTAGTTGGCGTAGGCCTCGAAGCTCGTGACCAGCAGGCCCGAGCTGCCGTTGGGGCGCAGCGCGGTGTCGATCTCGTACAAATCGCCTTCGCTGGTCTTCACGGTGAGCCAGTTGATGAGCTTGCGCACGAAGGCGGCGTAGACCTCGGGGGCGCGATCGTCGTCGTCATCGAACACGAAGACGATGTCCAGGTCGCTGCCGTAGCCCAGCTCCTTGCCGCCCAGCTTGCCGTAGCCGATGATGCCGAACTGCGGGCTCTTGCGATGGCGGTTCTTGACCCGGCTCCAGCACCAGTCGGCGGTGATGCGCAGCACGCTGTCGGCCAGTGCGGACAGGTCGTCTGCCACCTGCTCGACGGTGATGCGCCGCTCCACGTCGCGCGCCAGCGTACGGAAGGTTTCGGCGTGCTGGGCGCGGCGCAGCAGGTTCAGCAGGGTCTCGTCGTCGTCTTCGCCGGTGGACTGCAGCGAGGCCAGGCGCACGGCCAGCTCGCGCTCGAAGTCTTCCACCACGAAGCGCTCGGACAGCAGCGCATCGCCCGCCAGCTCGTCGATCACGCCGGGGTGCTGCAGCATGTAGCGGGCGGGCCATTTGGCGGCGCCCAGCAGGTGCAGCAGGTGCTCGTGTACCGACGGGCGCTCCAGCAGCAAAGCAAGGTAGCTTTCGCGCCGCAGCAGTGGCTCCAGCCAGCCGACCAGGCGCACCGCCGCGTCCTCGTTCACCTTGCCTTCGGCCAGCCAGCGCGCGGTGCGCTGCACCAGGCGGAACAGGCGCGTGCGCGCTTCATCGCGCAGGCCCTCGACCCGCGGGTGGTTGCGCCATTCGGCCACGCGCTCCCGAAAGCCGGGAGGCAGTTGTTCGAGCAGGCTCTCCAGCTCGGGCGGAGGCGGCGCGGCCGCCCGGGGGCCGCCGCAACCGCCACCGCTGCATTGCTTCTTGCCGCTGCCGCCCAGCAGGGTGTCGAACTCCTGGGCCACCAGCTCGCGGTGCGCGTCGAGCTCGTGCAGAAAGGCGCAGCAGTCGGGGTAGCCCATGGTGTAGGCGATCCAGGCCAGGTCGTCGTCGCGCGTGGGCAGCACGTGCGTCTGCTGGTCGTCCAGGTACTGGATGCGGTGCTCCACGCGGCGCAGAAAGACATAGGCGCGGGCGAGTGCCTCGGCCGTCTCCTGCGGCATGAGGCCGGCCTGCGCGATGCGCGGCAGCGCGTCGAGCGTGGGCCGGCGGCGCAGCTCGGGGAACTGCCCGCCGCGCACCACCTGCAGCAGCTGCACGGTGAATTCGATCTCGCGGATGCCGCCGCGCGAGAGCTTGACGTCGTTGGCGCGCTCGGGGTGGCCGGCGCTGCGCTTGGCCGCGTGGTCGCGGATCTGGCGGTGCAGGGACCGCAGGGCGTCGAACACGCTGTAGTCGAGGTAGCGGCGGAACACGAAGGGCAGCACCACGCCGCGCAGCGCCTGCACCTCCGAGCCCCCGATACAGTCGCGCGGCGCGACCACACGGCTCTTGAGCCAGGCAAAGCGCTCCCATTCGCGGCCATGCAGTTGCAGGTATTCCTCCAGTGCCGGCAGCGAAACCGCCGACGGCCCCGAGTTGCCGTTGGGCCGCAGGGCCAGGTCCACGCGGAAGACGAAGCCGTGCTCGGTGGTGTCGCCCACCAGGCTGTAGATGGACTTGACGGCCCGCGCGAAGTATTCGTGGTTGGAGATGCGCCCGCGGCCCTCGGCCGTGCCGGCGGTGTCGCCGTCGTGCTCGTACACGTAGATCAGGTCGATGTCGCTCGACACATTGAGCTCGCGCGCGCCCAGCTTGCCCATGCCGATGATCCACAGCTGCACCGGCTGGCCCTCGGGCCCGCGCGGCGCG
Source organism: Acidovorax sp. Leaf191 (assembly GCF_001424425.1). GTDB lineage: Bacteria > Pseudomonadota > Gammaproteobacteria > Burkholderiales > Burkholderiaceae_C > Acidovorax. The sequence goes on along the minus strand of NZ_LMPT01000001.1, from coordinate 635,327 downwards.
CCGTGGCGCTCGTCGAGCTCCTGGCGCGCCTGGTGGCAGGCGCGGTCGAGCGCCAGTTCGGCCAGCTCGGTCACCGCGCGGGTGACGTCGGCCAGGGAGGCCTCCTCATCGCAATCGAGCTGGATCAGCCGCTCCATGACCAGCTGGCGCACCACCCGCAAGGCGGTGCCGGTGTCCGCGCCGCGCGCGCGCAAGGCCTCGTAGGCCTGCTCCATCGTGGCCAGCACCGGCGGGCCGGGGGGCAGCAGGGGCAGGTCGTCGGCGTAGCGGCGGTGCAGGCGCTGGTAGAAGCGGGAATGGCTGGCCAGCAGCCCCTCGGGCCGGGCCAGGCAGCACAGGTCAGCGGCGGGCGATGGCATGGCAGACATGGCCGGGGACCACATACATAAGGACACTCGTTGGTAGTGAACCCGCGCCGGAGCCGCGGGTCATAATTCCAGCCACATTCAATTCGACCATGATTGCTCCCACCACGCACCCCACACGCCTGCTCAAATTTATGGCAGGTCTCGCACGGTGGTCACTCGGTTTGCTGCTGGCCTTCTGGCTGCTGGTGACCATCGCGTGGGGCGCACTTCATGGCTGGATTGTGCCGCGAATCGGCGAATTCCGCCCGCAGCTGGAGGCGCATGCCGCACGGGCTCTGGGGGTTCCGGTCAAGATCGGCGCGATCTCTGCCAAGACCGAGGGGCTGATCCCGTCCATCGAGCTGTCGGACCTGGCCCTGCTCGATGCCGCCGGCCGCACCGCGCTGCGCCTGCCGCGGGTGGTGGTGGCGCTGTCGCCGCGGTCGCTGCTCAAGGGCGGTTTCGAGCAGCTCTATGTCGAACGACCCGAGCTCGATGTGCGGCGCGACACCCAGGGCCGTATCCATGTGGCGGGCCTGGACTTTACGCAGGAGCAAGGCGACAGCAGCGCCGCGGCCGACTGGATCTTCTCGCAGGGCGAGGTGTTCATCCAGGGCGGCACGGTGCGCTGGACGGACGAGCAGCGCGGCGCCCCCGAACTGGCGCTGGAGAAGGTGGACCTGGTGCTGCGCAATGGCAACTGGCACCACCACATGCGCCTGGATGCCACCCCGCCCGAAGCCTGGGGCGAGCGGTTCACGGTGGTCGGCTTGTTCCGCGCGCCGCTGCTGAGCGCCCGCGACGGCAACTGGAAACACTGGAACGGGCAGGTGTATGCCCACTTTGCGCGGGTCGATGCGTCGCGGCTGCGCCACTATGCCGATGTGGGCATCGAGGTGGCGCAGGGCCGCGGGGCGCTACGCGCCTGGGCGGATGTGCAGCGCGGGCAGATCGTGGGCGGCACGGCCGACCTGGCCCTGGCCGACGTCAACGCCACGCTGGGCCCGCAGTTGCAGGCGCTGGTGCTGCCCTCGATCCAGGGCCGGATGGGTGGGCGCCGGCTCAACGGCGGGTTCGAGTTTTCCACCCAGTCCCTGCAGTTTGAGACCGACGACGGCCTGGCCTGGCCCGGCGGCAACCTGCGGCTGGTCTACACCGATGCCACGGCCAAGGCACCGGCCCAGGGCGAGTTCCGCGCGGACCGGCTGGACCTGGCGGCCCTGGCGCAGATCGCCAGCCGCCTGCCCCTGGGCAACACCGCGCACGAGGCTGTGCGCACCTATGCGCCGCAGGGCCTGGTGGACGAGATCAACGCCACCTGGCGGGGCCCGCTCGACAGCCTGCAGCAGTACCAGGTGCGCGGCCGCATCCGCGGCCTGGCCCTGGCGGGCGACACCGGTGGCGGCGCGCCCACCCACCTGGGCCTGCGCGGCGCCACGGTGGATGTCGACATGACGCAGGGCGGCGGCAAGGCGGCGCTGACCATTGCCTCGGGCGCGCTGCTGCTGCCCGGCGTGTTCGAAGACCCGGTGCTGCCGCTGGACCGCCTGAGCGCCGACGTGCGCTGGCAGCTCGAGGGCAGCCGCATTGCGGTGCAGGCCAACGACGTGCAGTTCGCCAACGCCGACGCGCAGGGCGAGGCCCGCGCCACCTGGCACACCAGCGACGCGGCCAAGGTCTCGCACCAGTCGCGCTTTCCGGGCGTGCTGGACCTGAGCGGCACGCTGCACCGCGCCGACGGCACGCGCGTGCACCGCTATCTGCCGCTGTCCATCCCGCCCGACTCGCGCCACTATGTGCGCGATGCAGTGGTGGCGGGCAGTGCGAGCAACGTGCAGTTCCGCGTGAAGGGCGACCTGCACCACCTGCCCTTCAACGACCCCAAGCTGGGCGAGTTCCGCATCGCCGCCCGGGTGAAGGACGTGACGTACGCCTACGTGCCGCCCAGCCTGCAGCCCGCCGGCACCCTGCCCTGGCCGGCGCTGACCGACCTGTCGGGCGAGCTGATCTTCGAGCGCTCGTCCATGCAGGTGCGCAGCGCCACCGGCACGTTTGCGGGGCGCCAGGGCCTGAAGCTGTCGAAGGTGGATGCCAGGATTCCGGACCTGGCCCATACCGTGGTCGGAGTCAGCGCCGACGCGCGCGGCCCCTTGCCCGAGATGCTGGCCCTCATGGCCACCTCGCCGCTCGGCCGCATGACCGGCGGCGCGCTCGACCAGGCCAGCGGCACGGGCACTGCGGACCTGCAGCTGCGGCTGTCGCTGCCCATCAGCGAGATCAACAAGTCCAAGGTGCAGGGCAGTGTCACGCTGGCGGGCAACGATGTGCGCATCACGCCCGACACCCCGCCCCTGAGCCGCGCACGCGGCGTGGTGCAGTTCACCGAGGCCGGCTTTGCATTGCAGGGCGTGCAGGCGACGGCGCTGGGCGGCAGCGTCAAGCTGGAAGGCGGCATGCGTGCGTTGCCGGCCAACGCGCCGGCCACCGAGTCCGCCGTGCAACTGCGCGCGCAGGGCACCGCCACCGCCGAAGGGCTGCAGCAGACGCCGCAACTGGGCATGCTCTCGCAGCTGGCGAGGCGCGCCACCGGCAGCGCGCCGTACTCGATGGCGCTGTCGTTTCGCCGCGGCGTGCCCGAGGTGCAGGTGACCACCAGCCTGCAGGGCCTGGCGCTGGCACTGCCGCCGCCGCTGGGCAAGACCGCCGAGACCAGCCTGCCCCTGCGCTTTGAAAACCAGGTGCTGCGCGAGTCGCTGGCGGGCCTGACGCACGGCAGCCACGGCCAGGGCACCAACGGCACGGGCACCGGCGCGGGTAGTGGCAATGGCAATGGCAACGGCAACGGCGCGGAGGCCCCGCCGCTGCGCGACCAGATCACCGTGGACCTGGGCTCGGTGGGCTCGGCCATGTATGTGCGCGACATCAGCGGCCCCCAGCCGCGGGTGCTGCGCGGCACCATCGGCGTCGGCCTGACGGGCGGCGAATCCTCCCCCATGCCGGCGCAGGGCGTGGCCGCCAACATCAACCAGGGCCGGCTGGACGTGGATGCGTGGGAGGACGTGCTGAGCCAGGCCACGTCCGGCACCGGCGCCGCGGCACGCGCACCGGCCTCTGCCGCTGGTGCCACGGCAGCAGCGGCCCCGGGCACGCAGACCCTGACGCAGGACTACATGCCCACCACGCTCGCGCTGCGCGCGCGCGAAATCACGCTGCAAGGGCGCACGCTGCACAACATCGTGGCCGGGGCGCTGCGCGACGGCACCACCTGGCGCGCCAACCTGGACGCCACCGAACTCAACGGCTACCTGGAGTACCGCCAGCCCGGCTCCGCCGATCACCCCAACGGCCGCCTGTTCGCGCGGCTGTCGCGGGTGAACATGCCGCAAAGCGACGTGAACCAGGTGGAGTCGCTGCTGGACGAGCAGCCCGGCGCCCTGCCGGCGCTCGACATCGTGGTGGACGACTTCGACCTGCGCGGCAAGCGGCTCGGGCGGGTGGAGATCGAGGCGCAGAACCGCGGCGGCGATGGTTCGCAGCGCGAATGGCGCCTGTCCAAGTTCAACATCACCGCGCCCGAGGCCGTCCTGACCGCCAGCGGCAACTGGGCGGTGCTCAACGCGGCGGGCTCGGGCCCGCGCGAGGCCGATCGGCGCACGGTGCTCAACTTCCGGCTGGACATCCGCGACTCGGGCGACCTGCTGACCCGCATGAGCATGCCCGGCGTGATCCGGCGCGGCAAGGGGCGGCTGGAGGGCCAGGTCGCCTGGGTGGGCGCGCCTTTCAGCCCCGACTACCGCTCCATGACCGGCCTGATCAACGTGAACATCGAAACCGGCCAGTTCCTCAAGGCCGACCCGGGGCTGGCCAAGCTGCTGAGCGTGCTGAGCCTGCAGTCGCTGCCGCGGCGCCTGACGCTCGACTTCCGCGATGTGTTCAGCGAGGGCTTCGCGTTCGACTTCGTGCGCGGCGACGTGCGCATCGAGCAGGGCGTGGCCACCACCAACAACCTGCAGATGAAGGGCGTGAACGCCGCCGTGCTGATGGAAGGCAGCGCCAACATCGACCACGAGACGCAGGACCTGCGCGTGGTGGTGGTGCCCGAGATCAACGCCATGACAGCGTCGCTGGTGGCCACCGCCATCAACCCGGTGATCGGCCTCGGAAGCTTCCTCGCGCAGGTGTTCCTGCGCGGGCCGCTCATCGAGGCCGCCACGCAGGAGTTCCGCATCGACGGCACCTGGTCCGACCCGCGCGTGGTGCGCGTGCCGCGCCGCGCGCGCGATGCCTTGCCCGGTGCGGAGGCCCCGCCGCGCAGCAGCCCCCCGGCAAAACCAGGAGAAGTGTCATGATGCAAGTTGCAGCGATTCAGATGGTGTCCGGCACCCGGCTCGAGGACAACCTGGCCGCCGCGCGCGCCCTGCTGGAGCAGGCGGCGCACGGCGGTGCCGAGCTGGCCGTGCTGCCCGAATACTTCTGCGTGATGGGCCACAAGGACACCGACAAGCTGGCCCTGGGCGAAGCCGCCGGTGAAGGCCTGATCCAGCGGTTCCTGGCCACCGCGGCGCGCGAGCTGAAGCTGTGGGTGGTGGGCGGCACGCTGCCCCTGCAGACCAGCACCCCTGAGCGCGTGCGCAACACCACGCTGGTGTTCGACCCCAGCGGCGCCTGTGTGGCGCGCTACGACAAGATCCACCTTTTCTATTTCGACAACGGACGCGAGCAGTACCACGAAGGCCGCGTGATCGAAGCGGGCGACACGCCCGTGCAGTTCGACCTGCCATCGCGCGGCGGCCACACCTGGCGCGTGGGGCTGTCGGTGTGCTACGACCTGCGGTTTCCGGAGCTGTACCGCGCGCATGCCAGCGCCGGGGCCGACCTGCTGCTGGTGCCCAGCGCCTTCACCCACACCACGGGCCAGGCGCACTGGGAGGTGCTGCTGCGCGCCCGCGCGGTGGAGAACCTGGCTTATGTGCTGGCCCCCGCGCAGGGCGGCGTGCACGAGAACGGACGCCACACCTGGGGCCACACCATGCTGGTGGACCCCTGGGGCGTGGTGCTGGCCGAACAGGACCAGGGCGCGGGCGTGGTGCAGGGCACGCTGGACCCTGAGCGCCTGCGCAGCGTGCGGCTGCAGCTGCCCTCCCTGTCGCACCGCGTCCTGTGAAGCTGGGGCCACGCACCCTGTTGCGGCGCTGGCGGGGCGCCTGGCGGCGCTGGTCGCTGTGGACGCTGCTGGTGCTGCTGGTGATCTCCATGCTGGCCACCATGGTGTGGCTGGCGGGGCGCTATGAGGCCAGCCAGGTGCAGAGCCGGCTGGAGCGCGACACGGCCGACGCGGTGTCGGACATCCGCGTGGCGCTCACGCGCAACCTGCAGAGCCTGCAGGCCCTGCACGCGGGCGAACCAGGCCAGCTGGCCTGGGAGGTGGATGCGGCCGAGCTGCTGCGCAGCCGGCGCGAGCTGGTGCGCATCGAATGGCGCGACGCCAACCTGCGGATGCGCACCCATGCGCAGTCGCCCTACCGGCCCGTGGCCTGGGATGCGCGCATCCGCGAAGGCCACCAGTCCGACGCTGCCATCGCCTGCACCAACGCGCGCCGCCTGAGCAGCCCTTCGTACTCCAGCAGCTACTTCCAGCCCCACGGCGACGGCCTGGGTTCGGAAATGATGGAGCTGTGCCTGCCGCTGACCGGCGGGGGCAGGCACACCGGCTTTCTGGTGGCCACGTATTCGCTGCAGGACGTGCTGGTGAACCTGGTGGCGCACAACCTCACGCGCAGCCAGGAGGCATCGTTCACCGAGGCCGACGGCACGCGCCTGGCGGTGCTGGGTGCGGCGCGCAGGGGCTCGCGCATGTTCACCGCGCAGCACCTGCTCGACTTGCCCGGCACCACGCTCGTGCTGCGCATGGACACCTGGCACAGCGCGCCCAGCCTGTTCCCCAACGTGCTCACGGCGCTGGTCACGGCCATGTCCATCGCGCTGGTCACGGTGATGGTGGTGCTGGTGCGCGACAACCGCCGGCGGCTGCGCGCCGAGCGCGACCTGGCCGATGCGCTGGCGTTTCGCAAGGCGATGGAGGATTCGCTCGTCACCGGCCTGCGCGCGCGCGACCTGGAAGGCCGCATCACCTACGTGAACCCCGCGTTCTGCGCCATGGTGGGGTTCAGCGCGCAGGAGCTGCTGGGGCAGAGCGTGTCCGCCCCCTACTGGCCGCCCGAGCTGGTGGACGAGTACCGCCAGCGCCAGGCCATCCGCCTGTCGGGCCAGCACATACCGCCGCGCGAGGGGTTCGAGTCGGTCTTCATGCGCAAGGACGGTACGCGCTTCCCGGTGCTCATCATCGAGGCGCCGCTCATCAACGCGCAGGGCCAGCACACCGGCTGGATGAGCGCGTTCCTCGATATCAGCGAGCAGCGGCGGGTGGAAGAGCTCTCGCGCGCATCGCAGGAGCGCCTGCAGGCCACGGCCCGCCTGGCCACCGTGGGCGAGATGGCCTCGCTGCTGAGCCACGAGCTCAACCAGCCGCTGGCCGCCATATCGAGCTACGCGACCGGCTCGATGAACCTGCTGGAAGCGCCCGCCGGGGCCGGCAGCACGCCAGCGCCCGACAGCCTGCAGGACGTGCGCATGGCGATGCAGCAGATCGCCCGCCAGGCCGAGCGGGCCGGCAAGGTGATCAAGAGCGTGCACGACTTCGTGCGCCGCCGCGACCAGGCGCGCGAGGCCGTGTCGGCCCAGCAGCTGATCGACGCCATTCTGCCGCTGGCCATCCTGCAGGCCCGCAAGCTGGCCGTGCGGGTGAACACCACGGTGGAGCCCGGCCTGCCGCCGGTGCTGTGCGACCGCACCATGGTCGAGCAGGTGTTGCTCAACCTCGCGCGCAACGCCATGCAGGCCATGGACGACCCCGAGATCCGCCACCGCGTGCTGGACATCCGCGTGCGCCGCGCGGCCTCCAACCAGCACAGCGGCTGGGTCGAATTCGCGGTCACGGACGTGGGCACGGGCATTCCGCCCGATGTCGCGGCCCGGTTGTTCACGCCGTTCTTCACGACGCGGCCCGAAGGCATGGGCCTGGGCCTGTCGCTGTGCCGCACGGTGATCGAGCAGCACGGTGGTTTTCTCGGCTTTGCCCCCCATGAGCCGCGTGGTACGGTATTCACCTTCACGCTCCCTGTCTCCCAACCCGCGCCCCCACCCTGATGGAACCCATCACCAACGCCACCGTGTACATCGTGGACGACGACGCCAGCGTGCGCGAGGCCCTGGCCTGGCTGCTGCGCTCGCGCCGGCTGCCCAGCGAGTCGTTCGACAGTGCCGAAGCCTTCGACGCGATGCTCAAGACCCGACCTGCGCAGCGCCAGCCCTGCTGCCTGCTGCTGGACGTGCGCATGCCCGGCATGAGCGGGCTGGCGCTGTTCGACCTGCTGGCGGTGCGGGGCGACCTGGCCACCATGCCGGTGATCTTTCTCACCGGCCACGCCGACGTGCCCACGGCGGTGGACACGGTCAAGCGCGGTGCGTTCGACTTCTGCGAAAAGCCGTTTTCCGACAATGCCCTGGTCGACCGCATCGAGCAGGCGCTCGCCCAGTCGGCCGCGCACCTGGCGCAGCTGCGCGAACGCAGCGACCTGCAGGTGCGGCTGGCCGACCTGACGGAGCGGGAACGCGATGTGATGGACCTGGTGGTGGCGGGCCTGCCGAACAAGCTGATCGCCGACCAGCTCGACATCAGCGTGCGCACGGTGGAAGTGCACCGCTCGCGCGTGTTCGACAAGATGCAGGTGAAGTCAGCCGTCGAGCTGGCCAACCTGCTGCGCGCAGGTCAATGAAGCCGCCGGCTCTGCACTGAGCCGCTGCGGCGTGCGCAACCCAGGCTGGCGAGCCTGGGTCGTTGCGCCTGGGGCTGTCAGCCCCGAGGATCAACCGCGGGGGCGTTCGCCCACGAAGATCTCGACGCGCCGGTTGCGGGCGCGGCCGTCAGCCGAGTCGTTGTTGGCGATGGGGTAACGCTCGCCCATACCGTCGATGGCGATGCGGCGGCCGTCCACGCCCCGCGCAGCCAGATAGCTGCGCGTGCTGGCGGCGCGGTCCACCGACAGCGGGTTGTTGATGGCATCGCTGCCGGTGTTGTCCGTGTGGCCCACGATGCGCACGTCCGTGTTGGGGTTGTTGCGCAGCCCGGCGGCGAACTGGTCGAGCACCGGCGCGAAGTTGGGCTGGATGTCCGAGCGGCCCACCGCGAACGAAATGTCGCTCGGGATGTTGAGCATGAGCTGGTTGTCGGCGGTCTGGGTCACGGCGATGCCGGTGCCCTGGGTCGCACGCTCCATCTCGCGCTTTTGCCGCTCCATGTTCTGCGACCAGATGTAGGTGCCCAGGGCGCCCACGCCCGCGCCCACCACGGCGCCGGTACCGGCATTGCCACCGGTGGCCGAGCCGATCACGGCGCCGGCCAGTGCCCCCACGCCAGCGCCCGTGGCGGTGCGGCGTTGGGTATCGTCCATGTTGGCGCAGCCGGTGGCCAGGATGACGACGGCGGCGGTGGCGCCCCAAAGAATGTTTCTGCGCATGTGTGTGCTCCTTGAATGATCAACGGGAGCTGGGCGCTGCGGGAGTTCCGGTCGCGGGCTGCAGCCTGTTTTTGGCGGCAGCCTCGGTAGCGCCCAGCTGATCCGCCATCTTGGTGTGGCATGCCCAGCCACGCCATCGGCACAGGGGCCCCTTGGTTGTAGGACTGCGTCGCCTGGCTCCCGGGAGCTGGTCAAGCGCAGAAGGTCAGGAAGAACCGGGCGGCGGCGCAGGAGGCTTGGGGCCGGGCGCCTCAGGCGGTGCAGGTGCAGGTGCAGGCGTGTCCTGGCTGGGCGGCTTGAGCTCACCCCCCTTGCGCCCCGAAAACATCGTCCACCACACAATCGCCCCCAGCAGCACCAGCGCAAGCAGCGCTTCAAGCAAAATCAGCCCCATGACATTGACACTCCTGCGCCTTGTATCGACGGCGCTGATTGTAGGAACGCTGGTGGCCTGCTCCAGCCCTCCGCCTGCAAGCCCCTCCCGCACCCCGGCCATCCCGGCGCCCTTTCCGTCCCTGCCGCCTGGCGCGGTGGTGCTGCCGGGCGACACCGGCCCGTTGCCTGCGCCGATGGCCCAGCCCAAGAGCCGCTGGGTGCCCGTGCGCTGGGCCGAGCTGCCGGGCTTTACCGAGGACGCGCTGCACGAGGCCTGGAACGCCTGGATCAAGAGCTGCGAACGGCCCGCGCCGCCCTTCACCGCGCTGTGCAGCGACGTGCGCCAGCTGAGCATCGCCACCGCCGAAGAGCAGCGCGCCTGGCTCATCGCGCGGCTGCAGCCCTACCGCGTGGAGGCGACCGACGGCAACCCCGACGGCCTGCTCACGGCCTACTACGAGCCCATGATGGACGGCGCGCGCCAGCCGGGCAACGGCTTCAACGTGCCCATCTACCGCACGCCCGCCGGGCTGGGCGCGCGCAAGCCCTGGTACACCCGCCAGCAGATCGAGTCGATGCCCGAGGCACAGGCCGCGCTGGCCGGCCGGGCCATCGCCTGGCTGCGCGACCCGGTCGAATCGATGGTGCTGCACATCCAGGGCTCGGGCCGCTTGCGCATCACCGAGGCCGACGGGTCGGTGTCGCTGGTGCGCGTGGCCTACGCGGGCACGAACGACCAGCCCTACCAGAGCATCGGCCGCTGGCTGCTGGACCAGGGCTACACGCGCGACGCGACCTGGCCCGGCATCCGCGCCTGGCTGGCGGCCAACCCGCAGCGCACCAACGAGTTGATGTGGACCAACCCGCGGTACGTGTTCTTCCGCGAGGAGCCCTTGAACCCGCTGGACGCGGGCTTCGGCCCGCGCGGCGCGCAGGGCGTGCCGCTCACGCCCGGCCGCTCCATCGCCGTGGACCGCCAGAGCATCCCGTACGGCACGCCGGTGTGGCTGGCCTCCAGCGGCCCCCAGGTGCAGCTCAACCGCATGGTGATGGCGCAGGACACCGGCAGCGCGATCCTGGGCGCGGTGCGGGCCGACTTCTTCACGGGCTGGGGCCCGGAGGCCGGGGACATTGCCGGGCGCCTGAAGCAGAACCTGCGGCTGTGGGCGCTGTGGCCCAAATAATGGTCAAAAATGCCTTTACCGCTTGTATGACAAGCGCTAACAGCTATTAAAACAGGAGCATCCGTGCGCGTGACCCTGCCCCAGCTGCGGACCGTGCTGCTCGCCCAGTCCATCGAGCAGGTGGATGCCGGGCGCACCCTGGTCAGCCAGGCCGACTGGGACGAGGCCACGCGCACGGCCGTGGCAGCCGCCCGCCAGCGCGGTGCGCAGCGCGTGGGTGCGGGCGACGTGGTGCTGGAGCGTGCCGACACCGTCGCCCGGCGCGCCAGCGGCCGGGACACCACCGTCGCCGCCCTGCACGAGCCCGGTGCCGCCTGGCGCTGGCTGGCGCGCGGCCTGCCGCTGCTGGCCCTGGCGATGGGCCTGGCCATCGACCGCATCGCCAACGCCCACCGGGTGGACCTGCTGTCGCCACCGCTGCTGATCGTGCTGGCCTGGAACCTGTGCGTGTACCTGCTGATGGCCTGGCGCGCCTGGCGCCCGCCGGCCACGGGGCTGCCGCTGCTGCAGGGCCTGCGGCACCTCACCCGCCGCCTGGGCACCGGCCGGGGGCGCGGGCTGGCGGCGCGCATCGCGGCGGACTTCCATGCACGGTGGTGGGCCCACACGGCCGACCTGCAGGTGCAGCGCGCGGCCCGCGTGCTGCACCTGTGCGCGGCGGCCTGGGGCGCGGGCATCGCGCTGTCGCTGCTGCTGCGCGGGCTGGTGGTGCGCTACCAGTTCGGGTGGGAGAGCACCTTCCTCGACGCCGCGCAGGTGCACGCCATCGTGTCGGTGCTGTTCTGGCCGCTGGCCGTGCTGTTCGGCACGGCCCCCTTCACGCTGCAGGAGATCGCGGCCACGCAGAACTTTGCCGGCGAGGGCGCGGGCGGCAGCCGCTGGGTGTGGATGTACGTGGGCCTGCTGGCGCTGGTGGTGGTGCTGCCGCGCCTGGCGCTGGCGGCCTGGGCGCGCTGGCGCGAGGCCCGCTGGCAAGCCCGCATCGACCCGGGCGATGCCGCATTCGACGCGCTGCGCGCCGCCCTGCCAGGCGACCTGCTGATCGGCCTGCACGGGCCGTTGGCGGACGTGCTGCACAACGCCGCGGTGCAGACCCCGCAGGGCGACCGCCTGCAGTTCGGCGATGCCCGCCAGCCGGTGGACGCCGTGCTGGCATGGACCACCGACGCCCCACCGCCCGCCTGGCAGGGCGCGCCCCTGATGGCACTGCGGTGGGAAGACTTTGGCGCCAGCTGGGTGCTGGAGCCCGCACTGTTTGACCGGCTAACCGTGGCGCTGCCCGCGCATCAACACGCCCTGGGCCGCCTGCGCGCAGCCTGGGTGGAGCGCAACGAGCTGCGCTTTCACCAGTCGCTGCAAGCCCTGGCCCGGCACCTGCGCGAGGTGGCGCAACCCGCACCCAGCGGTGAGACGGGCGACGCCAACGCCCAGTCCGCGCGCTACGCCCAGCAGGTGCAGACGCTGGACGCCGCGCTGCGCACGCTGCACGGCCAGCCACCTGCGCCCTTGCTGCACGAATCCAACGCGCTGCTGCCCGCCATGCGCCGTACCAGCACCGCCGCCCTGGCCGTGGGCACATCCGCCGGCGCCGCAGCGGGCGCGGCGGCAGGCGCCAAGGCCGGTGCGCTGATCGACATCGGCACCGGCGGCCTGACGCTGGGCGCGGGCACCGCCCTGGGCGCGCTGCTGGGCGGCACCACCGCCTGGGTGCTGCGGTCCCTGCAGAAGAGGGACGATGGGGACGCGCTGCTGCGCCACGCGGTGGAGGCGGCCTGCACGCACTACCTCGTCATCGCGCACCTGGAGCGGGTGCCACCGGCCGATGCCGCCCGGCTGGCCGAGCGCTGGCGCGCCGAGGTCACCGGCACGGTGGCTGCGCACGGCGATGCGTTGGCCGCGGCGCTGCGACGCACGGGGCCGGGGGATGACGCGATCCAAGCGGTGCAGGCGCTGCTGCACACCATGCTGACCGGGATACTGCGGCGCAGCTTTGCGGCTGCGGCCACGGCAGCACCGGCCGACGCGGCCTGAAATCCAAGCCTTTTGGGCCGCTACCGCTGGATAGGCAAGCGCCAGCAGCTATTAATTCAATAGCAAACCAACCGCAAGCCTCACGGGCATGGCGTCCTGGCCGCCTCGGTCTCCACGCGCGGTGCCGCCACGGCCGGCGGCTCGGGCGGCTTGGCGGGCGGCACGCTCACGGTGCGCAGCCGGTCACCGTCGATGCGGTATTCGTACTCGCGGGTGGAGCCGATCATGTCCGTCTTGAAGGTGCTGCTGGCCATGGTGGCCGCATACACCTGGGGCCGCACGACCTGGTAGCGGTACGCGGTGGTGGAGCTGCCGGTGGAGGTCTTGCAGGTGGACTCGAACAGGGTCTGCTTGAACTGCAGGGTGCAGCGGCCCGAGGTGTCCTCGGCCTGGGTGCCGTCCTGCACGTACAGCACGATCTTGGTGGCACGCCAGCAGCCGAGCAGGCCGGCGGCGCTGGGGGCGCTCTCCGAACTGGCGGCACTTGCAGCACTTGCAGCGCTCACGGCCTGGGGCGCTTGAAGCGCTTGAGGCACTTGAGGCGCTTGGACGGCATGCGCGCACGATGCGGCACCGACCAGGCACACCAGCAGGCTGGGCGTGAAGCGCGTCATGCGGCGCTCCCCGGGGTGGCGGCATTGGCGCTGAGCGCCAGGTACGCACCCATGTCGTCCACGGCGCTGCGCTCCAGCACGCCGACCGACACCTCCACACCAGCGGCCGTCAGGATCTCGATGCCTGCGCCGGCGTTGCGCGGGTCGGGGTCGAGCATGGCCACCACCACCCGCTGAATGCCGCGCGCCACCAGCGCCTTCGCGCACGACGGCGTGCGGCCATGGAACGAGCACGGCTCCAGCGTGACGTAGGCGGTCACGCCGGCCAGATCGCCGGGCCACTGGGCCAGCGCCATGGCCTCGGCGTGGTGCTGGCCGGGCGGCTGGGTGAACCCGCTCGCCATCACCGCCCCGTCCTTCACGAACACGCAGCCCACGGGCGGGTTCGGCAGGCAGGCTGGCAGGGCTTTGCGGCCCTCGGCCAGGGCAAGGCGCATGAAATCTTCGTCGGATGCGGACATTGTCGAAAGCGTTGGACAAGGAAGGCGGGCCCGCATGCCGGGGCCGCACCGCTCAGGGTGGGTATTGTGAGTCAGCCGCGGTTCGGGCCTTGCCGAGCCGTCATGACTCGACCGCCCACCGCGTCACCCGCGGCGGTGCGTCGCCCACATGGAACGCGAGCTTGCGGTCGCGCAGCGCCACGTCGGACGCCGTCACGCGGTCGAAGCGCCGCAGGTGTTCCGTCCACGACTCGTCCTCGATGCGCTCCACATAGCGCGCGGGCTGGCTGATGTCGTGCAGCAGCTGCCAGGCCAGCGCGCCCTGGCGCAGGCGGCTGCGGCGGCTCTCTTGCATCACCGCGCGGAATTCGGTGGCACGCGTGGGGTCGATGAAGTATTCGATGGTGACCACCACATGCCCGGTACTGGGCGGCGCATCGGCCACCGGGGCCTTGAAGGCACGGGAGGGGCTCAGGTCCTCCTCCATGCTGCGGTCGGCCACCAGGCGCTGCACCAGCAGCATGGCCACCACGCCGGTGCCCGCGGCAATGCCCAGGCTCACGTGCACGTCGCTGAGGGTGGCCACCTGGCCCCACACCGCGGCCCCGAGGGCGGTGGAGCCCATGATGGCCATCTGGTAGATCGACATGCCGCGTGCGCGCACCCAGTTGGGCAGTGCGAGCTGGGCCGATACGCTCAACGAATTGGCCGTGGTGATCCACGCCATGCCGGCCACGAACATCGCGGGCACGGCCACGTACACATTGGGCGCCACGGCCATCACGCCCGTGGCCACGGCCTGCAGGGCCGTGCCCCGGATCACCAGCACATCGCGCGCCATGGCCTGGCGCAGGCGCGGCAAGAACATGGCGGCGGTGATGGCCCCCGCGCCCATGCTGGCCAGCAGCAGCGTGAAGGTGCCCGCACCGCCGCCCTCCAGGCCCCGGGCCAGCAGCGGCAGCAGGGCCAGCAGCGCGGTGGCGTGCAAGAAGAAGATGGAGATGCGCCACAGCACGGCGCGCATGCGCGGCGACTGGCGCACGAACTGCAGCCCCACGCGCATGGCGCTGGGCAGCCTTTCGCGGCCCAGCGGGCTGGGCACGTGGGTGCGCTTCCAGCGCATGATGACCAGGCCCGAGATGACCGACAGCACGGCGTTGAGCACGAACACCCAGGCGCTGCCCGCGCTGGCGATGATGGCGCCGGCCAAGAGCGGCCCGATGATGCGCGATGCGTTCATCGCCACGCCGTTGAGGGCCAGCGCGGCGGGCAGCTGCGGGCGGCTGACCAGTTCGGGCACGATGGCCGCGAACACCGGCCAGCGCATGGCCAGGCCGATGCCGTTGGCAAAGGTGAGCATCAGCAGCAGCGGCGCCGTCATGCCGCCGGCCATGACGAACACGCACAGCACCAGCGCCACGGCCGCCACCCAGAACTGCGTGGCGATGAAGTAGCGCCGCCGGTCCAGGATGTCGGCCAACGCGCCGCTGGGCAGGCCCAGCAGGAACACGGGCAGGGTGGAGGCCGACTGCACCAGCGCCACGAGGATGGGCGAGGTGGTGAGCGTGGTCATGAGCCAGGCGGCCGCCACGTCGTTCATCCACATGCAGGTGTTGGCCGCCACCCAGGTGAGCCACAGCATGCGAAACACCGGCACGGACAGCGGCGCCAGGGGCGACAGCGAGGCCGCCTGGCTCAGCTGCGCGGCGGCGCTCTGGTCGAGCTGGGCGGCAACGGATTCTTCGGTGCCCTGCGCGGCCGCGGCGCGGTCTGCGGCGGCCGCGTCGTCGGTCGGCCCGCGCGCTGCGGCATCGGCAGCGGGGGTCAGGTCAGGAGCGGGGGTGGGCGCAGTGCTGCGCGTGCTTTCGTGGGACGGCAAAGGTGGCATGTCCTGCCATTGTGCGACGGTTGGCGCGGCCATGGTGCGTGCGGCGCCGAATAGCCACCTTGGCAGAGCGCCGCACGGTCACCACACGGCACGGTCACACCGCATCGCGCGGTGAATCCGGCGCACTGCTCGCGGGCTCCATCGCCGGTTGGCTCGCCGGTTTGGTCTGCCGCATCAGCAGCCAAGCCATGAGCCCCAGCGCGCCGACGCCGGCCAGCAGCACACCCCAAAGCACCCAGCTGCGCGTGGACAGCCCGTCGCTGGCAGCGGCGGCGGCCACCAGCGGGCCGTCCGCGGGCTTGCCGCCGGTGATGTCGGCCCGGGCCACATCGGCCAGCGCCGCGGGCAGGGTGTTCTCCTGCTGGGGCTGGTAGCCCGGCACCAGGCTGGCCAGGGGCAGGAAGGCGCTTGCTGCCGCACCGGCGCCGGGCAAGCCGGCCGCCAGGGTGAAGGGGCCCTGCCCGCTGGCCAGGAACACCAGCTGGGCCGGCTCGAACTGCAGCGCGATGTCGGGCGCGGCGGCAAAGCCGGCCGATTTGGCGTCGGCCTCGATCTTGACCTCGCGCACCGAAGCGCCGCCCAGCTCGACCGGGGCGTTGGTCTGCTCCTTGCCGCCCGTGGACATGCGGTAGACCGTGGCGCTGGCCAGGTGCGCCCAGGGCCGCTCGCGGTCGTTGCGGCCCAGCACGCGCACCGGCACCAGCACGTTGCTGCCCTGCGGCGTGATCTTGAGCGCAGCGACCGGTGTGGCGAACGGCAGGGCGAACACCAGCTCGCGCAGGTTGTTGCCCAGCGGCGGCACGGCCATGCTGGCGCTGACGCGCTCGCGCGGGCCCGCGCCGCGCGAGGTGACCAGCGTCGCACCGCGGAATGTCACGGCGGCATCGCCCCAGGTCACGCGCAGGTAGTGGTCCTTGAGGTCGGCCCGTTGCAGGTCGATGTGCTCGCTGCCCAGGCGGCCCGGTGCTGCTGGGGATGGGGTCGTGCCCGCCGCGTCGGCGCGGTACAGCACCGTCTCGGCCAGCGGCCGCCAGTTCTTCAGGTCCCGGCTGGCCTGCACCGTGAAGGTCACCGGCTGGCCGGCGGGCAGATCGGCGTCCAGCGCCATGCGCGCCACGGGCAGTGGGACGCTGCGTGCGTCCAGCAGCGCACCGCGCACGGATTGCGCGCCGACAGGGGCGGCTGTTCCCGCCGTGTCGATCTGCACCACGCGCCGGCCCTGCTGCTCCTCGATGCGCAGCGACAGGCCTTCCAGCCCGGCCTGCCCTGGCATGCCGGGCCCGCCCAGGATGGGATAGGCCGGCAGCACCACCGATTCCTCCGGCGCACTGGCGGCCGCCACGCCGGCCAGCGCCATGGGCACCGGCTGGCCTGCGCCGTTGAAGAGGCGCACGTCGGCATAGCCTGGGCTCTGCAGGCGCACCAGCACCTCGGCGGGTAGCAACACGCGCTGCAGCGGCGCATCGGCCGCCAGCGTGACAGGGATGCGGATGGCGTAGGCGGCCGGGCTGTTGGCATCGGCCGCCGCCTGGACACCCCCGGCGGCCAGGGACAGGGCGGCAGCAGCCAGCCATGCGGCTACGGGCAGCGGCAGGTGGTGACGGGGAGACTTCATGACAGTGATTCCTCTTGCGCCGGGGCCACAGGTGCCGCAGGCGCGACCGGCGAGACCGGCGAGACCGGCGGAGCATCGGGCGCCGCACGGGGCGCGGCCTTGGGTGGCAGCGGCGCGAAGTAGCCCACCACCAGCATCAGCACACCCACCGCGATGAAGGCAATGATGCGTTCGGCACCACCGGCGTTGGACAGGTCGATCAGCAGCAGCTTGACCACCACCAGCCCCAGCAGGCCTGCGCCCACCAGCCACAGCGGCCGCTGCGCGCGGCGGTGCGCCAGCACCATCATGCTGAGCGCCAGCAGTGTCCACAGGATGGCGTAGCCGGTCTGCACGACGAAGCTGTCGAACAGCGCCGAGGCATCCCAGCGCACGCCGAAGAAGTGGTGGGCCACGCGCAGCCACACCGTGTTGATCGCGATGAACACCAGCAGCGCCAGCGCCACCAGCGCATGGCGGCCGACGACCCAGCCCGCGTGGGCGGGCTGCGGCAGTGCCGACACCAGCACCCGCCGCCAGAACACCAGGCCGCCCAGCGCGAGCGCCAGGGTCAGGTCCGTGGGGTTGAGCAGCGGGATGTAGGGCAGTGGCGCGGTGTGGCCCGACGAATGCACCGCGGCCAGCAGCGAGCCCCAGAACACCAGCACCGCCAGCGGCAGCGCTGCCAGCCAGTAGTAGGCCTCGGCATGCGGGTTCAGCGGCCAGGGCAGCGCTGCGCGTGCCGCAGGCCGGTTGCCGCGGCCGGCCCACAGCGCCAGCGCCATCAGCACCGCAATGGCGCTGACCAGCATGACCACGCCAGCCCACGAGGTGCGCCACAGCTCGGCCTTGCCGATGCCGGACCACAGGCAGTCGGCCAGCAGAAAGGTCACCAGCCACGCCGTGGCGGCATGGAACCAGCCGAAGGCCGAGGCACCCGTTGCGGCTGCAACCGCGGCTGCGGGCCTGCCGTCCCCAGCAGCCGCTGCCTGCAGGCGGTCGGTCTGCCGCAGCATCCACCCATGCAGCGCCAGCGCCACCGGCCACACGGCCCAGGCGGGCGTAGCCAGCACGCGGTAGCCGTCGCCCACCTGCGCGACAAAACCCAGCGCCAGCACGGCGATGGTGCCGCGCGCCGGCCAGGTGGCCACGGGCCAGCGCGTGCGCAGGCCCAGCACCATCGACAGCGCGGCGCTGAGCACGATGGCCAGCATGGCCAGCAGTTCGATGATGCGTTCGGAGAACACCGGCACGGGCCACTGGCCCGCCTCCAGGCCGGGCACGCGCCGCGTGATCTCAAGCAGCCAGGCCAGGCACCAGAAGGCAAAGCCGTAGAGGTAGGCGGGGCTGGACAGCCGCGCTTCCACACCCGCATAGCCCTTGGCCCAGGTCGAGCCGCTGTGCGGCAGCGGCTTGCGCAGCCACCAGGCCAGCAGCAGCGCCGGCAGCGCGATCAGCAAGGCACCCAGGAACGCCGGGTTGACCAGCGCGAGGCGCGAGACGCTGGAGACGCCGTCCATGAAGGCCAGCATCGCCACGCCCTGCAGCACCAGGCCGAAAGCGCGCGGCATCCAGCGGGCCTGGCGCATGCCGACCCAGAAGGCGCCAGCGCCCTCCAGCGCCCACACCGCCGACGTCCATTGCGCGTCCAGCGCCAGCGGCACGGCCAGCGTGGCAAAGCCCACGCCGATGGCGATGAAGCATTCGATCAGCAGGCGGTAGCTGCCCTGCGCGCGGCGCACCAGCACCATGGCGGCCAGCAGGTACAGCGCGGCGAAGGCCAGCGCCGAGAAAGCGGTGCCCAGCTCGAACGGTTGCGCCAGCCCGGCCTGCAGGCCAAAGCCCACCAGCGGTGTGCCGAACACCAGCATGGTGTCGACCGCGTTGCCCAGCCTGGTCGGCGTGTTGCGGGCGTACAGGATGGCCGCGAACAGGTAGATGAGTACGAAGACCGCGAGGAAGGGCTGGGTGCTGGCGTACTGGTCGGGCACGTACTTGAGCACGCCCCAGGCCGAGGCCACGCCGAAGGTCGCCACGAAGCCCACCACGTTCAGCACGCGCCACGAGCGCTTGTAGGCGATGAACAGAATGGCCAGGTTGAGCAGGGTGTAGTAGCTGAACAGGCCGACGTGGCTGCCTTGGCCCGTGGACAGCAGGATGGGCGCCGCGAAGCCACCGGCGAACGCCGCCACCGCGAGCGAGCGCGAGTCCTGCAGCAGCGCCAGCGCGCAGCTGGTGGCGCAGACCGCGATCATCAGCGCGAAGGCCAGCGTGGGCGGCAGCAGCCCGTAGAGCCGGAACGCCGCGAACACGGTGAGGTACATCACCGCCACGCCGCCGCCCTGCAGGGCCAGCGCGAACGCGGGCTTGTCGGTGCGCTTGCGGAAACCGACCACCAGCAGCGCGATGGCCACGCCGGCAATCGCGGCCAGGCGGAATTCGACCGGGAACAGGCCTGCCGAGGCTGCGTACCGCGCCAGGAAGGACAGGCCGATGAACAGTATCACCAGCCCGACGCGCACGATGGTGTTGCCGCCGAGGAACCAGTTCTTTGCGGCCAGCACGGCCAGCTCGATCGGGTTGGGCTGGGCGGGCGGCGCGGGAGGACGGGGGCGGGTGGCGGCAGGCGAAGGGGGCTGCGCGAGCGGCGGCGGATTGGCGGGCAGGCCTTGCGGCGTGAGACCGCCCCTGCGGGGCGCGTCGTCCACCTCCAGCAGTTCGTCGTCCGCAGTGGGCGCGGCCGCGACCGGGACGGGGATTTGCGACGGAACAGGCGCGGGGACCGGCACCCTTGCCGTGGCAGCAGGCGCCCGCTCCAGCTCAGCGATAGCCGATGCCGCCGATGCCGCCGATGTGGCTGGCGGCGCAAGGCTGGTCACGGGCTTTGCGGCGTGCGCCTGCAGCTCGCTGCGGATCGCAGCGCGGATGGCCCAGCGCAGCGACAACCCGGCAAAAAAGCCCAGGATGCCGCCGATGTACGGCCCCAGCTCACCGTAGCCGTAGCCCGGCAGCACGGAGCCCAGCACCGCGCCCCAAAAAACGCCCCAGAAAATCATGCCGACCCCTCCCTCGTTGGCGCCCCGGTCGACAGGCTGGCGGCCTGTGCTCGAAGGGAGCCGTAGTTATTGATTGATGGACCCACCAGGAAAACCCGCCGTCACTGCGGTGCCACGGCCCCGCGCCCCCGGCCGTGGGCACGGGGCAGGCCGCTGGCTGGGCGTGGTGGTGGATGCAGCGCGCACGAAGCCTGGCTGGCTCCGCGATGGTTCAGCAGGCTTATACAGCACACCATGCTGCGGGAGGGCGCCTTAACGCCTTGTTACGTGGGCGGTACCGGCGGCGCGCGTGGCCGGAGCGCTGCCGCAGCGGCAGCACGCCTGTGCGGGTTCAAAACTGCCCCTACCGCCTGTCTGGCAAGCGGCAGCAGCTACCAAATACATAGCAAACGTCATTTGGCACGCGCCAGGTGCGTGAGCGGCAGCGCACTGCTGGCCTTGACCTCGCCCAGCGAGAAGCTGGTGTGCATGTCTTTCACGTTGGGCAGGTTGAGCAGCACCTCGCGCGCGAACTGCGAAAAGCTGTCCAGGTCGCGCGCCACCACCTGCAACTCGAACGTGCCGGTGCCGCTGATGTAGTGGCAGGCGACCACCTCGGGGATGCGCGCGATGGCCGCCTCCATCTCGCGCGTCAGGTTGCCGGTGCTGCGGTCGGCATCGAGCCGCACGAAGGCCAGCACCCCCAGGCCGATCTTGTGCCGGTCGATCTCGGCGCGGTAGCCCTTGATGAAGCCCTGCTCCTCCAGCGCCCGCACCCGGCGCCAGCACGGAGCCGCCGACAAGCCCACGCGCTGGGCCAGTTCGGCGTTGGTCAGCCGGGCATCGACCTGCAGCTCGTTCAGGATGGCGATGTCGAATTTATCAAAATTGTTCATATCAGCGCGATTTTAAGAAAGATCCTTTCCAAATCAAGGGTAAACCTAGCATGAAAACGAAAGGACATATCCCTTCGGAGTGCATAAACTGTGCTTCAAACCGTTGAAACTCCCTCTGCGCTGCCCACAAGGCGGTGACAGCAGGCCGTCACCCCACAGGAACTACCCATGAACGCCCCGTTGCCCGAACACATTCGCAAGGCCCTGGAAACCGTCACGCTCGATGACAAATATTCTTTAGACAGTGGCCGGGCGTTCATGAGCGGGGTCCAGGCCCTCGTGCGCCTGCCCATGCTGCAGCGCCAGCGCGACGCGATGGCGGGCCTCAATACGGCGGGTTTCATCAGCGGCTACCGCGGCTCGCCGCTGGGCACGTATGACCAATCTTTGTGGGCGGCCAAAAAGCACCTGGCGGCCAACAACATCGTCTTCCAGCCCGGGGTGAACGAGGAACTCGGCGCCACGGCCGTCTGGGGCACGCAGCAGCTGGACCTGTACCCACAGTCCAAGAAGTTCGACGGCGTCTTCGGCATCTGGTACGGCAAGGGCCCGGGCGTGGACCGCTGCTCGGACGTGTTCAAGCACGCCAACATGGCGGGCACCGCCAAGCACGGCGGCGTGATCGCGATTGCGGGCGACGACCACATCAGCAAGAGCAGCACGGCCGCGCACCAGAGCGACCACATCTTCAAGGCCTGCGGCACGCCGGTGTTCTTCCCGAGCAGCGTGCAAGAGATTTTGGACATGGGCCTGCACGCCTTTGCCATGAGCCGCTTTTCGGGCGTGTGGTCGGGCATGAAGACCATCCAGGAAGTGGTGGAGTCGTCGAGCAGCATCTCGGTGGACCCGGACCGCGTGAAGATCGTGATGCCCGAGGACTTCGTGATGCCGCCCGGCGGCCTGCACATCCGCTGGCCCGACGCGCCGCTGGAGCAGGAAGCGCGCCTCATGGACTACAAGTGGTATGCGGCCCTGGCGTACATCCGCGCCAACAAGCTCAATTACAACGTGATCGAAGGCCAAAACGACCGCTTCGGCATCATCGCCAGCGGCAAGGCCTACAACGACACGCGCCAGGCCCTGGTGGACCTGGGCCTGGACGACGACACCTGCCGCCAGCTGGGCATCCGCGTGCACAAGGTCAACGTGGTCTGGCCGCTCGAAGCCACCATCACGCGCGACTTCGCCCAGGGCCTGCAGGAGATCCTGGTGGTGGAGGAAAAGCGCCAGGTCATCGAATACCAGCTGAAAGAAGAGCTGTACAACTGGCGCTCGGACGTGCGCCCCCACGTGCTGGGCAAGTTCGACGAACCTGAAGGTGATGCCACCGGCGGCGAATGGTCCATGCCCAACCCCAGCCAGAACTGGCTGCTGCGCGCCAAGGCCGACCTGACCCCGGCCATCATCGCCAAGGCGATTGCCAAGCGCCTGAAGAAGCTGGGCGTGTCGAGCGACATCATCGCGCGCATGGATGCGCGCATCGCCGTCATCGAGGCCAGCGAGCGCGCGATGACCGAGCTGAAGGTGGACACCGGCGAGCGCGCGCCCTGGTTCTGCAGCGGCTGCCCGCACAACACCAGCACCCGCGTGCCCGAAGGCTCGCGCGCCGTGGCCGGCATCGGCTGCCACTACATGGCCAACTGGATGCCCGACCGCAACACGTCGACCTTCACGCAGATGGGCGGCGAGGGCGTGACCTGGGTGGGCCAGGCGCCGTTCACCACCGACCAGCATGTGTTCGCCAACCTGGGCGACGGCACGTACTTCCACAGCGGGCTGCTGGCGATTCGCCAGAGCATCGCCGCGGGCACCAGCATCACCTACAAGGTGCTCTACAACGACGCCGTGGCCATGACCGGCGGCCAGCAGGTGGGCGAGCGGCCCGAGGGCCACTCGGTGCTGCAGATCATGAACAGCCTCAAGTCCGAAGGCGTAGCCAAGCTCATCATCGTGACCGACGAGCCGCAGAAGTACGACGGCGTGGCACTGGCCGAGGGCGTGACGGTGCACCACCGCGACGAGCTCGACACGCTGCAGCGCCAGTTCCGCGAGATCAAGGGCTGCACGGTCATCATCTACGACCAGACCTGCGCCACCGAAAAGCGCCGCCGCAGGAAGCGCGGCACCCTGGCCACGCCCGACAAGACCGTGGTCATCAACGACCTGGTGTGCGAGGGCTGCGGCGACTGCTCGACCAAGTCCAACTGCCTTTCCGTGGAGCCGGTGGAAACGGAATTCGGCCGCAAGCGCCGCATCAACCAGAGCACCTGCAACAAGGACTACTCGTGCGTCAACGGCTTTTGCCCGAGCTTCGTCACGGTGGAAGGCGGCAAGCTCAAGAAGCCCAAGAAGGAAAAGAAGGGCGACCTGTCGGCGCTGCCGTCCCTCCCTGAACCCGTGCTGCCGGTGGCCGAAACCGCCTGGGGCATCGTGGTCGGCGGCGTGGGCGGCACGGGCGTGATCACCATCGGATCGCTGCTGGGCATGGCCGCGCACCTGGACGGCAAGGGCGTCATCACGCAGGACGCAGGCGGCCTGGCGCAAAAGGGCGGCGCCACCTGGAGCCACATCCAGATCGCCAACCGGCCCGAGGCCATCTACACCACGAAGGTCGACACCGCCAAGGCCGACCTGGTGATCGGCTGCGACTCCATCGTGGCGGCGCACAAGTACACGCTGGCCGTCATGCAGCCGGGCCGCACCTTCGTGGCGCTGAACACGCACGGCACGCCCACGGCGGCCTTCGTGACCAACCCGGACTGGCAGTTCCCCGGTGCCAACTGCGACAGCGCGATTGCCGCCGCAGTCGGTGCGGGTGGCGTGGGCAGCTTCGACGCCGAGCAGGTGGCCACCCAGCTGCTGGGCGACAGCATCTACACCAACCCGCTGATGCTGGGCTACGCCTGGCAAAAGGGCCGCGTGCCTTTGAGCCTTGCATCGCTGATGCGCGCCATGGAATTGAACGGCGTGCAGGTGGACAACAACAAGGCCGCCTTCGAATGGGGCCGCCGCTGCGCGCACGACCTGGCGTCGGTGCAGGCACTGTTCCAGGCCGCGCAGGTGATCCAGTTCGTCAAGAAGCCGTCGCTGGCCGAGACCATCGCCAAGCGCGTGGACTTCCTCACCGGCTACCAGAACGCGGCCTATGCGGCCGAATACCACGCGTTCGTCGAGAAGGTCAAAGCCGCCGAGTCCCGCCTGAACATCGGCACGCGCCTGAGCGAGGCCGTGGCCCGATACCTGTTCAAGCTCATGGCGTACAAGGACGAGTACGAGGTCGCGCGCCTGCACACCGACAAAGCCTTCACGGACAAGATCGCCAACATGTTCGAAGGCGACTACAAGCTGGTGCACCACCTGGCGCCCCCGCTGACGGCCAAGAAGAACGACCGCGGCGAACTGGTCAAGCAGCCCTTCGGCCCCTGGATGCGCAGCGCCTTCGGCGTGCTGGCCAAGCTCAAGGGCCTGCGCGGCACGGCGTTCGACGTGTTCGGCAAGACCGAAGAGCGCCGCATGGAACGCGCGCTGATCGTGGAGTACCGGGCCTGCATCGAAGAACTGCTGGCGGGCCTGACGGCCGACAACCACGCCCTGGCGGTGGAAATCGCGCGCATACCCGAAGAGATCCGCGGCTACGGCCACGTGAAGGAGCGCCATCTGAAGACGGCGCGGCCGAAGTGGGATGGGTTGATGGTGCAGTGGCGCCAACCGCAGGGCGTGATGCAGCGGTCGGCCTGAGGTAGGAGCTGCAGGAGCTGCAGAGACTGGAGCTGCGGGGCTGCACGGTGGTTCGGCTCTGCGGTTGCACTGTGCAAGCTTCTGCGACCATGGATATCCGCTGATTTTTGCGGTGGGCCCCTCTGGGGCCCATCGCGCTTTGACTCCTGGGGTGCCTGGTCGGTGAGCGGCAGCACCTAGGCCCGCCCCCAGGGGAAAGTGCTTCAACAGCAGGGCCAACGCAGCAAAGAAACCAATGACATGCCGGCCCACCGCACGGGCGCCAGCGTTCGACGGTTACGCCTGTGGCCTGCTCTATAGTGCCCCTCCCATCGAAGCGGTGCCAGACCATGCCCACGACCACCTTTGCACACCGGATGTCCGCCAGCCTCGCGCTGGCGTTCGCGTTGACCGCCCCGGCCGCTGTCACCGCCGCGGAATCTGCTGCGACAGCGGCGCCTGCGTCACAACCCAACCCCTATCCGGCCATCGACCCGGCGTTCTCCAAGCCCGACGACCGAAGAATGCCGAGCCGGACCACGCTGCGGTCGTTTTTGAGCGAAATGAAAAGCCACCGGCAGTCGAACACGTTCTGCTTTGTGCAGCGGCGGCTGGATGCGCCAGATACGGCTGAGCCGGGGTTGAGCGTGTTGTCGATGATCTGGAATGAGGGGAAGTCCATCCACCTCGTCAATCTTTTGGGCCCTGGAGAGCGCTTTGAGCGCGACGATGCGCTGGATGAAGTGGCAGAGGGGCGGTCAATGGCTCACGGAACCGGCACGGTGGACCTTACGACCAGCGTGGTTCCAACTGACGAGGACGTCGGTGGCAGCACGTTTCTCGTGAGCCGCCCCTGGGTCGATCACATGTTCACTCAGTGCCGGCGTGTGGGCACCCGAGTGCGCATCCCCGCATTTCGCCCAACTGTGCCGCGCCACACCTCCTGAGAATGTAGCGAGCGACACGAAAGCATGCGGCCCATGCCCTGCACTGCATGCCTCATACACGCCATCACTGCGCTGGCTTTTGTTTTGACTGCAGGGATACCTGCGGCAATTGGCGCATCCCTTGCGGGAACAGCTTCCGCTCCGGCCGACATGCGCTATCCCGCAATCGACCCCTCGTTCTCCAAGCCCGATGCCCACCGAATGCCTGGCCGCGCCACGCTGCGCGCGTTGCTGAGCAAAATGGAGGGAACCATGCAAGCGAATACTTTCTGCTTCGTTCAGCAATCATTCAAGCCGCGCCGCCCTGATGAAAAAGGCGAGAGCGTGGTGTGGATGATCTCGCATGAGGGGATGACCATTCAGGATGTCAACACCGTCCCGCAGGGGCAACGCTATCGACCCGATCCCGCACTCGATGACGCTACAAGGGGGGCGGTCGATGGCATCCGCCACCGGCATCGTGAACCTCAAGACAGATGTCGTCCCGACTGACGATGACATCCGTGGGAGTACCTTTCTGGTCAGCCGCGCTTGGGTTGACCACAAGCTCGCCCAGTGTCGGCGGGTAGGTGCCCGAATCCGTATTTCCACACTCCGCCCGCCCGTGCCGCGCGATGCGTTTTAAGACGCTCAATCCAAGCGCCCACCATCGGCGGAAAGTGCTCTAAAAAACAGTGCAAACGACGCAAATAGATCAATGACAAGTTGACCAGCGCTTAGGCGGCCAGCATTCGATATTTCCGTGTTCGCCCGGCTCTATAGTGCCTCTCCCATCGAAGCGGTGCCAGACCATGCAGACCACCACCTTTGCATACCGGGTTTCCGCCAGCCTTGCGCTGGCGTTCGCGTTGACCGCCGCGGCCACTGCCACCGCCGCGGAACCTGCTACGGCAGCAGCACCTCCTTCGCAGCCCAACCCCTATCCGGCCATCGACCCCAAGTTCTCCAGGCCCGACCCCCGAAGAATGCCGAGCCGGACTACGCTGCGCTCCTATCTTGCAGAGGAAGAAGCCAACGGGTACCTGAACACGTTTTGCTTCGTACAACAGGCGTTCAAGGCTGAAGGTGCGGGTGACAGCGATGAAACTCTCTTATGGATGATTTGGCATGAAGGCGCCTATCTTCAACAAATCAACTCCGTAAAAGATGGGCAACGTTATCGGTCAGATCCAGCTCTGGACCCAGTGACGGCGGGACATGCGCTGGCTTATGCCAGTGGCGGGATCAATCTCAAAACAGGCGTGGTCCCGACCGACGAAGACATAGGTACCAGCACCTTTCTGGTCAGCCGCCCTTGGGTCAATCACAAGCTCGCTCAGTGTCAGCGAGTGGGTGTCCAAGTGAGAATTCCTGCATTCAAGCCTGCTAAGTCAGCGCAATAGTTCAAAAAAATATCGATCAGCAAGGGGAGGAATTACATGCCAAACGCCTTATTGAAATACGCCTACGGCAGCCCTGTGCCTGGGGCGGTTGACCTTGTGGAGGGTAACGTTCTGCGCGTCAAGCTGGAAGCCATCGACAAGCGCTACACACTGGTGGCCGTGAGTGACTATCCCCATGTGCTGGAGCTCACGAGCAACACGCACAACAGCCGCGCAGACTCGTGGACTTTCGAGGTCACTGCACGCAGCGCGGGCAATGCCAAGCTGATGCTGAAATCAAATCGTGGCGAGGGAATGTCCACACTGACGGTGACGCCCGCGCTGGTGAGTGTCAACGTCAGCAAGGCGGTGACTTTTCCAGATCAGAACTCCGATGCCGGGTTGCTGATCCGGCTCTTTCTGGCGGAAGTACCGGATCCACAGGAATGGAAACGCTACAACATCACTGGCCCTGAAGCAATCAAAGATGCTATGCGCATGATGCGCCGCGTGATTGTGAATCGGCTCGAGTCCGGCAGTGCCAAGGAATTCATGGCAGCAGGAGCAGGCAGCTTGAGGGATATCGTGACTGCGAACGACCGCGGAAATGTGCAGTTTGAAGGTTTTGCGCATTACCCCAGCATCGCCAACAAGAAAAGCAGAATGATCGACGATCGGTTGGCCATCGTTAATGACGCTACCAATACACAGTGGCACGCGAAATATGTTGCGTACTACGAAGCGGCACTTGCTGCTGCAACCGAACCGCTGCCTC
The DNA here is from genome assembly GCF_001424425.1 of Acidovorax sp. Leaf191. Taxonomy (GTDB): domain Bacteria; phylum Pseudomonadota; class Gammaproteobacteria; order Burkholderiales; family Burkholderiaceae_C; genus Acidovorax. Next base: position 607,547 of record NZ_LMPT01000001.1, on the reverse strand, counting down.
CTGATCCCAGCCCCACGGGGCTTTTCGCTTGGAAAACGGCCGGTAGCAGCGCCCCTTCGCCCGAATTCGTGCAGTTCAAAACTCTCGGAGGTAATACTTTCTTTACCCACAAGCGCCTGAGTATTTCTGGGCGCTGAGCGCTCAGCGGCAATGGCCAAGCGAAAGAGCGCCCCTGACGATGGCGCGCTCGGAATGACACTGGCTGATGGCCCAGGTACCGAGGTGGTGCAGGCGCCTTCACCGGACGTCGGGCGGCTTGAAGTCCAGCCTGCTGGCTGCATCTGCGACCCCAGGGCCCCGCACCCCGCGGGCCTTTTGCTATGAATTAAGGAGCTTCTAGCGCTTACCCATCAAGCGTTAGCGGCCATTTTTATTCATATGGATGCAACCACCCTGCCTGCAGCGCCTGTGCAGCAAACACCCGGCGCGGGCTTGGGTCTTCGCCCTTGGGGCGCAGGCGGGGGGCCGCATACAATGTCCTGTTCCGCCTTGGCGGGCGCCCAGGCGCCTGCGTGGGCGGTTTTTGTGTATTTTGACCATCCGTTGTGGAGTGCCACCCGTGTTTATTTCTTCCGCTTTTGCCCAGACCGCACCCGCCGCAGCCGCTGGCGGCGGCGGCATGATGTCCTCGCTGACGAGCATGCTGCCCCTGGTTCTCATGTTCGTGGTCTTGTACTTCGTCATGATCCGGCCCCAGATGAAGCGCCAGAAGGAGCACCGCGCCATGATCGACGCCATCGCCAAGGGCGACGAAGTGGCTACCTCGGGCGGCATCGTCGGCAAGGTGACGCGCCTGTCCGAAGGTTTCCTGCACATCGAGATCGCCAGTGGCGTGGAAGTGCAACTGCAGCGCAGCGCTGTCGTGCAAGTCCTGCCCAAGGGCTCGGTGAAGTGAAGAAGAACAACCCCCTGAGCGACTGCGCTGCCTCCCTCTTCGTCTTGCGCGCTGCGCGCAAGGAGGCGGGCGATGCCGGTGGTCTGGCCACGCCAGTGCCACGGCATGTCTGGCATGGCCAGGCGCAGGCTCATGGGGCTGCTGGCGCGCATGGCGCCATGGACAACTGAGGTAAGAGCGCGATCATGAACCGTTATCCGGTCTGGAAGTACGCGATCCTGGTGATCGTGCTGCTGGTGGGGGCCCTGTACACCCTGCCCAATTTCTTCGGTGAGGCGCCTGCAGTGCAGGTCTCGTCGGCCAAGGCCACCATCAAGGTGGACGCCGCCGTGCAGCAGCGGGTGGAAGAGACGCTCAAGGCCGCTGGCGTGACGCCCGACTTCGTGGCGCTGGAAGGCAACTCGGTGCGCGCGCGCTTCGACACGCCCGACAACCAGCTCAAGGCCAAGGACGCGCTGCAAAAGGCGCTGGTGCCCGACGCCAACGATCCGTCCTACATCGTCGCGCTGAACCTGGTGTCGCGCTCGCCACTGTGGCTCAAGGCGCTGCACGCCAACCCGATGTACCTCGGCCTGGACCTGCGCGGCGGCGTGCACTTCATGCTGCAGGTGGACATGCAGGCGGCTCTGACCAAGAAGGCAGAGTCGTACGCCGGTGACATCCGCACCGCGCTGCGCGACAAGAACATCCGCCACGGCGGCATCAGCCGCGACGGCCAGAACATCGACATCCGCGTGCGCGACGAGGCCACGCTCACGGCCACGCGCAACCTGATCACGGACCAGTTCACCGACCTGCAGGTCACGAGCACGCCTGACGGCAGCGAATTCAAGCTGCGCGCCGCCATCAAGCCCGAAGCCACCCGCAAGGTGCAGGAGCAGGCGCTCAAGCAGAACATGGTCACGCTGCACAACCGGATCAACGAGCTGGGCGTGGCCGAGCCGGTGATCCAGCAGCAGGGCCTGGACCGCATCGTGGTGCAGTTGCCCGGTGTGCAGGACACCGCCAAGGCCAAGGACATCCTGGGCCGCACCGCCACGCTGGAAGTGCGCATGGTGGACGAAGGCACCGAGGCCCGCTCTGCGGAAACCGGCCGCGGCCCGGTGCCGTTCGGCTCCGAGCGCTACCTGGAGCGCAGCGGCCAGGCCATCATCGTGAAGAAGCAGGTCGTGCTGACCGGCGAGAACCTCACCGACGCCCAGCCCGGCTTTGACGGCCAGACGCAGGAGCCCACCGTGAACCTCACGCTGGACGCCAAGGGCTCGCGCATCTTCAAGGACATCACGCGCGAGAACGTGGGCAAGCGCATGGCCATCGTGCTCTTCGAAAAGGGCAAGGGCGAAGTGGTCACGGCCCCCGTGATCCGCAGCGAAATCGGCGGCGGCCGGGTGCAGATCTCCGGCCGTATGACCACGGCCGAAGCCAACGACACCGCGCTGCTACTGCGCGCGGGCTCGCTGGCCGCTCCGATGGAAATCATCGAGGAATACACCATCGGCCCGAGCCTGGGCGCCGACAACATCGAGCGCGGCATCCACAGCGTGGTCTGGGGCATGGTGGCGATCGCCGTCTTCATGTGCATCTACTACGCGCTGTTCGGCGTGTTCTCCACGATATCGCTGGCCGTGAACGTGCTGATGCTGCTGGCCATTTTGTCGATGCTGCAGGCCACGCTCACACTGCCTGGCATTGCCGCCATGGCGCTGGCGCTGGGCGTTGCGATCGACTCCAACGTGCTGATCAACGAACGCATCCGCGAAGAACTGCGCGCGGGCGTGTCTCCGCAGGCCGCCATCCATGCGGGCTACGAGCGCGCCTGGGCGACGATTCTCGATTCGAACGTGACCACGCTGATCGCGGGCCTGGCCTTGCTGGCGTTCGGTTCCGGCCCGGTGCGCGGCTTTGCCGTGGTGCACTGCATCGGCATCCTGACCAGCATGTTCTCGGCCGTGTTCTTCTCGCGCGGCCTGGTGAACCTCTGGTACGGCCGCCAGAAGAAGCTCAAGAGCGTGTCGATCGGCCAGGTGTGGAAGCCTGAGTCCGACACCGCTGTGGCCAAGACGAACTAAAGGAGGAAGACATGGAATTCTTCCGCATCCGAAAAGACATCCCTTTCATGAAGCACGCGTTGATCTTCAACGCGATCTCCTTCCTCACCTTTGCCCTGGCGGTGTTCTTCCTGCTCACGCGCGGGCTGCACCTGTCGGTGGAGTTCACCGGTGGCACGGTCATGGAAGTGGCCTACAGCCAGCCGGCCGAACTGGCCAAGGTCCGCGAGACCGTCTCGGGCCTGGGCTACCCGGACGTGCAGGTGCAGAACTTCGGCACCGCCCGCGACGTGATGATCCGCCTGCCCGTGCAAAAGGGCGTGACGTCTGCCCAGCAGAGCGAGCAGGTGCTGGGGGCGCTGAAGGCCGCCAACCCTGAAGTCACGCTGCGCCGCACCGAGTTCGTCGGCCCGCAGGTGGGCGAGGAGCTGGTGCACGGCGGCCTCATGGCGCTGGCCATGGTGGTGGTCGGCATCGTGATCTACCTGGCTTTCCGCTTCGAGTGGAAGTACGGCGTCGCGGCCATCATCGCCAACCTGCACGACGTGGTGATCATCCTGGGCTTCTTCGCGTTCTTCCAGTGGGAGTTCTCTTTGGCCGTGCTGGCGGGCGTGCTGGCGGTGCTGGGCTACTCGGTCAACGAGTCGGTCGTGATCTTCGACCGGATCCGCGAGGCCTTCCGCAAGTACCGCAAGATGACCACCCACGAGGTGATCGACCACGCCATCACCAGCACGATGAGCCGCACGATCATCACCCACGCCTCGACCGAGGCGATGGTGCTGTCGATGTTCTTCTTCGGCGGCCCCAGCCTGCACTACTTTGCGCTGGCGCTGACCATCGGCATCCTGTTCGGCATCTACTCGTCCGTGTTCGTGGCGGCCGCCATCGCGATGTGGCTGGGTGTGAAACGCGAAGACCTCATCAAGCCTGCCAAAAAGGACGAGGATCCGAACGATCCCCATGCCGGAGCCACGGTCTGAGCCGCTAATATCTGTCCATGCAGCCCACACCGTCGTCCGTCCCGCAGCGCCGCCTGGCCCGGCAGGCGCGCCAGCGGTTCGTGGAGGGCATCTGCAGCGGCCTGGTCGACCTGGACAAGGTCGTTCTGGACTTTCTCACCACGCTGATCACCCAGACGGGTACGGCCCGCGAGATGCAGGCCCACCGCGACACCTGGATGCTCTACCAGCAGCGACGTGCGGTCTGGACCGACCGCGCCGCCAAGGCCTGGCGCGAGGCGCTGGCGCCGCACACCAGCACCAACCGCGGCCAGCTCACACCCAATGGGCCGGGCAATCAGTTCGAGCTGCTCAGCGACGACGTGGTCGAGAACAAGATCCTCGCCTCCCGCATGGCGCTCACGCTCAACGAGCAGGTCGGCCCGCAGTTCGATACCCTGCGCCAGCGCACCCAGTCGCTGGAAGGCCAGGACCTGGACAGCAACGACATCCTGCGGCCCGAAACGGTCTGCGTGCTGCTGGTGGAGCAGTGGGTGGAGGCCGGCATGCCGCGCACCGACCTGCAGGTGGTGGTCGACCCGCTGCAGCGGGAACTGGCCAACCTGCTGCAAAAGCAGTACCAGGCAGTCAATGTCTTTTATGTGGAGCAGGGCGTCACGCCACAGGCGGACCTGAAATCCCGCGTGCGCCGCACGGCCAGCGGTGGTGTGGCCGGTGCGGGCGGCGAGTCCGGCGCGGGCGGCCTGGCCTCCCAGGCACTCGCGCAGACACGCGACGCCATGGCGGCAGCCGCTGCGGCGCGCAGCGGCATGATGGCCCCGCCCGGCCGCCACATGGCGGGCATGGGAGGTATGGGACCAGCGGGTCCCATGGGTCAATACCCCCAGCAGCGCATGCAGCAGCAGCCCCCCGGCTATCCGCAGCATGGCATGCCCACGGGCTTTGCCACGGGCATGACACCGCTGGCACGCGCCCGGCAGCGGGCCCAGGGCGTGATGGGCCAGCTGCGAAGGCTGCTGACGCAGCCGGCCACCGGCTTTGACATGGTGAACGCGCCCCCGGCCTCGGCCGCCCTGGCGCATGCACTGACGGCGCACCGCGTGCAGGCAGACACGTACTACAGTGGCGTGGCCACGTTGATGGAAGACTACAGCCCCGCAGGCGTGGTGCAGGTGGCAGGCGCCGTGCGCGAGCGTTCCACCGAGCTCAAGAAGAAGGCATCGTCCGCGGGCGAGAAAGCCATCATCGAAGTCGTGGCCCTGATGTTCCAGAGCATCCTGGCAGAAGACCGCATTCCCCCCGCCGTGCGCGTGTGGTTTGCGCGGCTGCAGGTGCCGGTGCTGCGCGTGGCGCTGGCCGAGCCCGAGTTCTTCAGCAACCTGACCCACCCCGCGCGCCAGTTGATCGACCGCATGGGCGCCTGCGTGATGGGCTTTGACGCGACCAGCATCAACGGCAGCGCGCTGGAGGCGGAGATCCGCCGTGTCGTGCAGGTGATCGAGCAGTACCCCGAGACCGGCCGCCGCGTGTTCCAGCTGGTCTACGACGAATTCGAGAAATTCCTGTCCAAGTTCCTGACCGAGAAGCAGGCCACATCGCGCCTGGTGAGCGTGGCCCAGCAGGTGGAGCAGAAGGAAACGCTGGCCATCCAGTACACCATCGAGCTGCGCACCATGCTCAAGGACATGCCGGTGCGCGACGAGATCCGCGAGTTTTTGTTCAAGACCTGGGCCGAGGTACTGGCCCTGTCGGCCGTGCGCGATGGCGCCCAGCATGTGGACACCATTGCGTTCAAGCGCACCGCCGCCGACCTGGTGTGGGCCGCCAGCGCCAAGCCGCACCGCAGCGACCGCGCGCAGGTCATCCAGAACCTGCCGGGCCTGCTGCAGCGGCTGCGCCAGGGTCTGGAGCTTCTGGGGGTGAACGGCGCCCCGCAGGATGCGCAGATCAAGACCCTGACCGATACGCTGGCCGACGCCTTCCTGTCCAAGACCGCATCGATCCCCCAGGCGCACATCGATGCGATGGCCAAGCGGCTGTCGAACCTGGAAGATTTCATCGGCGACGCGACGCTGGGCGAGATGCCGCTCAATGCCGACAACATCGAGATGATGCTCGGCATCGACGCATCGTCCATCCACGTGGTGGCCGACAACGGCGCCCCGGTGGAAGACAACATGGTGGCCTGGGCCCAGGAGCTGCAGCCCGGCACCTGGTACACGCTGGACCACAACGGCGCGTCGGCGCAGGTGCAGTACGCGTGGCAGAGCCAGCGCAAGCAGCTGCATCTGTTCGCCGCCGTGGATGGCAGCAGCTACCTGATCCAGTTGCGCCGGCTGGCGGCGTATCTGCAGGCGGGCCTGCTGGTTCCGCAGGACGAAGAAGGCCTGACGGTGCGCGCCACGCGGGATGCACTGGCCAAGCTGGACGCGAACCCGGAGCGGTTGCTGGGCTGAAGCACGGTCCGCTGCGGGCGCGGCAGCGGCGGCCGGCGCGATGTAGCGCCCGGTCTCCTCAACCTTCGCGCCTGGTCTTGTCGCCAGGTCCCGCCCCCGTCAAGGCAGCGCTCAGGCAGATGCCAGGCGCTGAAACAGGCCGCCCGGCAGGCGTGCCACCCGGCCGTCCAGTTCCAGCTCCAGCAAGCCCACCTGCAAGGCCGCGGCCGCCATGCCCGTGCGCGCCACCAGCGCGTCCGCACTGATGGGATCAAACCCCAGCGCCTGGAGCAGCGGGGTCTCGGGCACCGGCGTGTTCACTTCTGCGTTGCCAGCATCATCGACATGATCGACGCCATCGATGTCGGTCATGCCCTCGGTGGCCGCCTGCGCGGGTGGAGGTGCCGACTGCTGCGCGCAAGGCGGCAGGCGCAACTCTTCCAGCACATCCTGCGCCGACTCCACCAGCTTGGCGCCCTGGCGGATCAGGGCATGGCAACCCCGCGACTGCGGTGCGTGGATCGAGCCGGGAATGGCAAAAACCTCACGGCCCTGTTCAACGGCCATGCGCGCCGTGATGAGGGAGCCGGACGCCAGCGCGGCCTCCACGACCAGGGTGCCTTGCGACACGCCGGAGATGATGCGGTTGCGCTTGGGAAAATTGGCGGGCAGGGGCGGCGTGCCCAGCGGGTATTCGCTGACCAGCAGTCCGCGGGCCGCAATGCGGTGCGCAAGATCGAGATTCCTGCGGGGGTAGACCCGGTCCAGCCCCGTGCCCACCACGGCGATGGTGGAAGCCACCGCGGCCCCCGCCGTCGCCACGTCCAGCGCACCTTCATGCGCGGCGGCATCCACGCCAAGGGCCAGCCCCGAGACGATGGTCAAACCGGCGCCATGCAGCGCCCTGGAAAACAACCGCGCATTCTCGGCGCCCTGGGCCGTCGGATTGCGGCTGCCCACCACCGCCAGGCAACGACCGGCAGGGAACGGGGCGCGCGCCAGCAAGCGGGCGGGCCCCATCAGGTACAGCACAAGCGGGGGGTCTTCGGTCTCCAGCAGCCCCTGCGGATAACGGGTGTCGCCCAGGGTGATGACGGCGCGCGCAGGCCCCTGCGGGTCGGCCTCGTGCAGCCAGCGCCAGGTCAGCTCCACCAGAGTGTCCCAGGTGCCTGGCACCGTGCACAGAGCCCGGGCCTGGGCTGCGGTCACGTGCTGCCGAAGCTCGGCTTCAGGCTGCAGAAAGATCGCTTGCGGCAAGCCAAACCGCGCCAGCAGGGCGCGCGCCGTGCTGTTGCCAACGCCCTGGCTCAGGGTCAGGCGCAACCATGCGCCGAGTTCTTCGCGGTCCATGAACGGGATTGGGCACAGCTGCCGCGCATCGACTGCGCGCAGGGCAGACGACAGCGGCGGGGACGTCAGTCAGTAATCAATCAATCAATCAATCAATCAATCAACGAGGGTTGGTCAATCGGTCACCGACGCGAACGCCACTGTTGATCTCCAGCAAAAGCGCATAGGAGACGCGCTCGAACGTGCGGAATACCATCGCGGTTCCGTTGATTTCACTCGGAAGCTTGATCACGGCTTTCGAACTGTCGGTGGTGTCCTTGATGCGGTCGCCCTTGGTCAGAAGCGTCAGCACATGACCGGGTTCAATACCGTCATCCGTGCCCACATTGATGGCCACGACCTGGTTCTGGGCCGCATACGCGGCAGAGAAACTGCCATAGATGGACACGACGCGCGCTTCAACCTCCATCTCCGGTGCACGCGGCGTATAGCTCGTGAAAGCCCGCGCAGGCGCGGGAAGGAGACGGTCGCCTGCGCGGATCTCCTCCTTGGAGCCAGACAAATCCACGGTCGCAGGAATGTATTCGGAGATGCGCCCACCTTTGCCGTCCGGAATCTCCTCAAACATCTCTCCGCGCACCAACTCCGCCTTGCCCAGATACTGCGCCTCATAACCCAGAATCTCGCCGGTTACGGGGTCCTTCATGGCCACGGCATCCCGGAACACCCGGTAGAAACGAGGCTCACCCGCCTCGGCACGCACCGGTGCTGCCGGGTCGCCACGCACGTAGGCGCGATCACCGCTGGACATCAGCACACGGTCTTCCGTGGTGGCAACGATGCGGGGGGCACGCAGCAGTACCTGGGCATCCACCACCAGGGGCTCGACGAGAAATGGCTCGATGAGGTGCGGCTTGAGGGTCGGCAATGCCGTGTCCGCCAAGGTATCGCTGCGAGTGCGGGGAGACACGCGCACAGTCTGCGGCTCGGCCGTAGAAGCGCCGGGTGGAGTGGTCCGCAGCCGCGCATACCCATTGCTTTTGTCCAGGTACAGAATCTGACCGGGGAAAATCAAATGCGGGTTGCGGATTTCTTTCAGATTCATGCCCCACAGCTCAGGCCAGCGCCAGGGCCGCTTGAGGTACATGCCCGAGATGCCCCACAGCGTGTCGCCGCGCTTGACGGTGTAGGTGTCGGGGGCGCTGGCGGCGAGTTCGGCCAGCGGAATGCCCCGCTCGGACACCTGCTGTGCAGTGGCACGCTGCTCTCCGGAGATGGGGTAGTTCTGCGCCTGAGCGGGCAGGGTCACCAAAACAGCGCCAGCAACGATGGTGAGCGCGCCCATGGCGGTCCGCCGCACGCTGGTGAATGCCGTCATGTTGTTCCTTTTCTCATGCATTGTGAAACGCCCCCTCACTGGCGCCTTGGCTTTCGCGCCACGCGAACAACCAGGCAACTAAGTTACAAACCTTTTTAGATTCTCTGCTCAAGCCCTTGATTCGGCAACGATTATTGGCTTGCAATACTGCAGCGGGCGGCAAAAGTGGCGAAAATAGCGACATCTCTTACCTGCATCCATGGCAATCCTTCCCATTCTCTGTTACCCGGACCCCCGGCTCCACAAGGTCGCACGCCCCGTGGAGGCCGTCGATGACCGCACCCGGGCCCTGGTGGCCGACATGCTGGCGACCATGTATGACGCCCAGGGCATCGGCCTGGCGGCGACGCAGGTCGATGTGCACGAGCGCCTCGTCGTGATCGATGTCTCCGAGGGGCGCGACCAGCCTCTGGTGCTGATCAACCCCGAGATCGTCTGGGCCAGCGCCGAAAAGCACCTCAATGACGAGGGCTGCCTGTCGGTGCCCGGCATCTACGACGGCGTGGAGCGCTTCGATGCCGTCCATGTGCGCGCCCTCGACGCCGATGGCCAGTCGCGCGTCATCGAGGCCGATGGCCTGCTGGCGGTGTGCATCCAGCACGAGATGGACCACCTGCTGGGCAAGGTCTTCGTGGAGTACCTCTCACCGCTCAAGCGCAACCGGATCAAGACCAAGATGCTCAAGCAGCAGCGGGGGGCCCGAGAGTGACGGGCACGGCGCTTCGCGCCCTGCGGGGCGGCGGAGTGCTGGCGCTGGCGGCGCTGGTGGCGGGCTGCGCGCTGGTGGCCAGCGAAAAGCCTGGCGCGCTGCGTGCGGAGGTCATGGCCCGGCAAGGGCCACCGACCGCCGTGGTGGCGTTGCCGTCGGGCGAGCGGCTGCTGTACTCGGAGCTTCCCGCCGGGTTTGCCGCTTACAACCTCGACTTCGATGCGTCCGGCAGGCTGGTTCGCAACGAACAGGTCCTCACGCAGACGCGTTTCGAGACCATTCCCGTCGGCATCTGGACCGTCCGCGATGTGCAGGGCACCTTCGGCCCGCCGCTGCGCGTGGAGCGGGTGGCACGCTTTGACGGCGACATCTGGACGTACCGCTTCCGGCAGAACTCCGACCCGCGCCTGGCCCACGTCCACCTGGACCGCCAGGGTGTGGTGCGGATGGTGATGTTCACCGACGAACTGCCCAACTTCGACAACACACGCGACTGACGGCGCCCAGCGGCACCCGTGATCACGACACCCTTGTTTCCATGAGAGTCATCTTTGCCGGCACCCCCGAGTTCGCCCGCGTGGCGCTGGAGCAGCTTCTGGCGGCCGGCTTTCAGGTGCCGCTCGTCCTCACCCAGCCGGACCGCCCGGCCGGCCGCGGCATGAAGCTGCAGGCCTCGCCCGTCAAGCAGTGCGCCCAGACGCATGGCATCGCCGTGGCGCAGCCGCGCAGCCTGCGGCTCGACGGCAAGTACCCGGAGGATGCGGCGGCGGCGCGCGAGGCGCTGCTGGCTGTGGGGGCCGATGTCATGGTGGTGGCAGCCTACGGACTCATCCTGCCGCAGTGGACGCTGGACCTTCCGCCCCAAGGCTGCCTCAACATCCACGCCAGCCTGCTGCCCCGCTGGCGCGGCGCGGCGCCCATCCACCGCGCCATCGAGGCGGGCGACGCCGAAACCGGCGTCACCATCATGCAGATGGACGCAGGCCTGGACACCGGCGACATGCTGCTGACCGAACGCACCCCCATCGGCGCGGCGGACACCACTGCCGTGTTGCACGACCGGCTGGCGGCCCTGGGCGGGCGGATGATCGTCGAGGCACTTGAACTCGCGGCCTGCGGCGGCCTGCAGGCCGAGCCCCAGCCTGCCGAGGGCGTCACTTATGCGCACAAGATCGAAAAATCCGAAAGCACCATCGACTGGTCGCTGCCAGCGCCGGCGATCGGCCAGCGCATCCGTGCCTTCGACCCGTTTCCCGGCGCCAGCACCGACTGTGCAGGCGAGGCCATCAAGGTCTGGGGTTACAAAATTGATAGCACCCAGGGCCCACCCAATGCGCGCCATGGCGAGGTTTTGTCGGTCAGCGACGACGGCGTGACCGTGGCCTGCGGAGAGGGCACGCTGCGCCTGACCACCCTGCAGCGCGCAGGCGGCAAGCGGCTGGCTGCGGCTGACTTCCTGCGGGGTTTCGCATTGACACCGGGCATGGTGCTGGGCGCGGCGCCTATGGCGGCTGCGGCAGCGGCACCCGGATGAGCCGCAGCGCGCGCATTCGCCACACGCTGCGCCACCCCTCCTTCCGCCTGGCCATGGTCGACATGGCCGGCACGTCGCTGGGCATCGCCGCCTGGGGCCTGGTCACCGGCGTCGTCATGGTCAAGAGCGGGCTGCCCGTCGGCATGGCCCTGTTCATGTCGCTGGTGGTCTACGCGGGCAGCGCGCAACTGGCGGTCATCCCGCTGATCGCCGTGGGGGCGCCGCTGTGGGTGGTGTGGCTCACGGCCAGCTGCGTGAACCTGCGCTTCGTGATCTTCAGCAGCATGTGGCGCAGCTACTTCGGCCACCTGCCGCTGCGCCAGCGGCTGGCGGTGGGCTACTTCAGCGGTGACGTGATCTACGTGGGCTTCATGAAGCGCTTTCCAGAGCCCCGCCCGCAACCGGAGCAAGTACCGTACTTCTGGGGGGCGGCCAGCACCAACTGGCTGGCCTGGCAGGTGCCGTCCATTGCGGGCATCCTGCTGGCCAACGCCGTTCCGCTGTCGTGGGGCCTGGGGTTTGCCGGCGTGCTGGCACTGCTGGGCGTGCTGCTGTCGCTGCTGTTCGACCGCGCCACCTGGCTGGCGACAGGGGTGGCGGCCACCGCAGCCGTGGCGGCATTCGCCCTGCCGCTCAAGCTCAACATCCTGGTGGCCATTGCGGCGGCCGTGGCGGCCGGCCTGCTCATGGAAGCCGTGGACCGCCGCCGCCACAAACCCGAAGTGGTGCTGTTGCCAGCCGACAGCGTGCTGCCGCCCGAAGAGCGCGAGCACCTGAAGGCGGGCGACGTCGTGCCGCTGCGCGAGGAGCGCCACCCATGAGCCTTGCCTGGATCGAGCCGGCCATCGCCATCCTGGGCCTTGCGGTCATCACCCTGGTCTCGCGCGCATTCTTCATGATCCCGGACCGCGAGCTGCCCCTGCCCGACTGGCTCAAGCGCGGACTCAAGTACGCGCCGCTGGCCGCACTGGCCGCCGTCATTGCGCCCGAGATCCTCATGACCCAGGGCGAGTTCATCGACACGTTCATGGACGCCCGCCTGCCGGCCGTGCTGTGCGCCAGTGGCTACTACTTCTGGAAGCGGGGCATCCTCGGGACCATCGTCGTGGGCATGGTGATCTACCTGCCGCTGCACATCGGGCTGGGCTGGTGAAATAGGCTCCCCCTGAGTCGCTGCGCGACTTCCCCTAGGGGGACGCACCCGGTGGCCTGGCAAAGCCAGATCCACGGGTGCACTGGCATGGGCGAGCTGACGCCCTCACCGCGGTTACTAAAATGGCCGCCGCGAGCCCTTTTTCTCCTTCTACCTCTCTGCCATGAACATCCTCCGCTTCTCCGATCTGTGCGCCCAAGGCAAGGCCCAAGGCCAGCGCGTCTTCATCCGTGCCGACATGAACGTGCCGCAGGATGACGCCGGCCGCATCACCGAAGACACCCGCATCCGCGCCTCGATCCCCTGCATCCGCATGGCGCTGGACGCCGGTGCCGCCGTCATGGTCACGAGCCACCTGGGCCGCCCGACCGAAGGCGAGTTCAAGCCCGAAGACTCGCTGGCGCCGGTGGCTGCACGCCTGTCCGAACTGCTGGGCCGCGAGGTCCCGCTGGTGGCCGACTGGGTCGACGGCGTGACCGTGGCACCCGGCCAGGTCGTGCTGCTGGAGAACTGCCGCCTGAACGTGGGCGAAAAGAAGAACAAGGAAGACCTGGCCAGGAAGCTGGCCGCCCTGTGCGACATCTTCGTGAACGACGCGTTCGGCACCGCCCACCGCGCCGAAGGCACCACCTACGGCATCGCCCAGTTCGCGCCCATCGCCTGCGCAGGCCCGCTGCTGTCGGCCGAGATCGACGCCCTGACCAAGGCCCTGGCCCAGCCCCAGCGCCCCCTGGCCGCCATCGTCGCGGGCTCCAAGGTATCGACCAAGCTCACCATCCTGAAGAGCCTGGCCGACAAGGTCGACCAGCTCATCGTGGGCGGCGGCATTGCCAACACCTTCATGCTGGCCGCCGGCCTGCCCATCGGCAAGAGCCTGGCCGAGCCCGACCTGCTGGACGCGGCGCGCGAAGTGATCGCCGCGATGAAGGCCCGGGGCGCGGACGTGCCGATCCCCACCGACGTGGTCACTGCCAAGGCGTTCTCCGCCGACGCACCCGCGACCGTCAAGGCCGCCAAGGACGTGGCCGAGGACGACCTCATCCTGGACATCGGCCCGGAGACCGCCGCCCGGCTCGCCGCCCAGCTCAAATCGGCCGGCACCATCGTCTGGAACGGCCCGGTGGGCGTGTTCGAGTTTGCGGCCTTTGAAAACGGCACCCGCGAGATCGCCAAGGCCATCGCCGAATCCCCCGCCTTCAGCATTGCCGGCGGCGGCGACACGCTGGCTGCCATCGCCAAGTACGGCATCGAAAAGCAGGTGGGTTACATCTCCACCGGCGGCGGCGCCTTCCTGGAGGTGCTGGAGGGCAAGACGTTGCCCGCATTCGACATTCTCGAAAAACGCGCGGTTACCGCCGGTTGATATTTGTTACGCATAAAGTCGCAAGCGCATGCGACTGCGCGTAAGCAGTCACATGCAACTGTGACCAAAAACAACGAATTGCGAGCGGCTGGGCGCAGTTACCTCAATTTTTTCTTGTTTTTGTTGAGTATCCCGCCCAGAATTATTTTTCAATCGCGTGGGATGTATCTGTTCATGTCCCCGCCTCTCAAAGTCCGTAGGAGGGAATCATGAAATTTTCAAAAGCAGTCAGCTTGGCGGTACTCGCTGGCGCCGTGGCAACGTTGGCAGGGTGCGCCTACCGTTCGCCCATCCCTCTCGCAGAGAACTTTGAGCTGACGGTCCAACCCAAGGTGCGCTCCGCAGGCCACTGGGAACTGCTCTCCAACGACGTGGTGGCCCAGACGCTGAGCACGCTCGACAAGGCCGGCACGGCCCCCGGCACTGCGCTGTTCGTGGCCCAGCCGCCCAACCCCAGCCCCTTCGACCTGGCTTTCCGTGACTTCCTGATCACCAAGCTCGTGCAAAGCGGCGCGCCCGTGCTGCAAGACCCCGGCCAGACGCTCACCGTCACGTACAACACCCAGGTGGTGCGTCACAACAGCGAACGCCCCCACTTCATCCCCGGCCAGTTCACCATGATCGCTGCGGGCCTGATGGCCGCCTATGGCCTGCGCCACGAGCACATCGACACGCAACTGCTGGCCACGCTGGGCTTCACCGGCCTGGCAGATTACGGCTCCAGCATCAACTCGGGCGGCCCGACCAATACCGAGCTGATCCTGACCACCACCGTCACGCGCGGCGGCCAGTATGTGGCCCGCAAGACCGACGTCTACTACCTGGAGAATGCGGACACGCCGCTGTTCCTGCGTCCGTCCTACTACAAGCACGTCAACATGAAGGTGGTCTCGCAATGAAATCCGCAGCACTTCTGACCGCGCTGGCCGCAGCAGCTTTGCTGGCCGGCTGCGCCAACAATGGCACGACCATCCGCAACGAGCCGACCTACCAGGAAGCCTCGAACAACCAGTTCCTCAACAGCAGCCGCGACGCTGTGTCGAAGCTGACCGCGGGCTTTGACCTGACCGCCACCGGCACCGGCCCCGTCCTCGTGGCCACCGTGGTCAACGTGAACGACCTGAGCCGCTCTGCGCCCCTGGGCCGCACCTTGTCCGAGCAATATGCCTCGCACATGGCCGCCACCGGCTTCGATGTGAAGGAAATCAAGCTGCGCGGCGACGTGTTCGTGCGCGAAGGCGCGGGCGAACTGCTGCTGTCGCGCGAGATCAAGGACATCGCACGCAACCACAACGCGTCGCTGGTGCTCGTGGGCACGTACTCGGCTGCCGCCAACTACACCTACGTGAGCCTGAAGCTGGTGCGCACCGAAGACAGCCGCATCATCCGCGGCTACGACTACGCACTACCCAACGACCGCGACGTGCAGCGCCTGCTGACCGTGCAGCGCTGAGCTGCAGTCTCCCGACTCCAAGGCCGTTTCGACGGCCTTTTTTATTGCCCCGGCGAAGGCCGTCATGGCTGGCCACCAGCGGCCCAGGCACTGCAGCAGCAGAAAACCGGAAGGCACCGGGCAGCCCCCCACTTAAAATCACGCCCCATGACCTTCACCGACATGCTGCGCGACGCCACGGCGCAGAACAACTCCCTGCTGTGCGTGGGCCTGGACCCGGAGCCCACGCGGTTTCCTGCGGGGATGCAGGGCGATGCGCACAAGATCTACGATTTTTGCGCCGCCATCGTGGACGCCACGGCCGACCTGGTCTGCGCCTTCAAGCCACAGATCGCCTACTTTGCCGCGCACGGCGCCGAAGGCCAGCTTGAGCGCCTGATGCAGCACATGCGGGCCAACGCACCGCACGTGCCGGTGATCCTGGATGCCAAGCGGGGCGACATCGGCTCCACAGCCGAGCAGTACGCCAAGGAGGCCTTCGAGCGCTACGGCGCCGATGCGGTCACGCTCTCGCCCTTCATGGGCTTTGACTCCATCGAGCCCTACCTGGCCTACCACGGCAAGGGCGCTTTCCTGCTGTGCCGCACCTCCAACCCGGGTGGCGACGACCTGCAGACCCAGCGCCTGGCCAGCGTGGAGGGCGAGCCGCTGATGTACGAACACGTGGCGCGCCTGGCCCAGGGGCCCTGGAACAAGAACGGCCAGCTCGGCCTGGTGGTGGGCGCGACCTACCCGCAGGAGATCGAGCGCGTGCGCGCCATTGCGCCCACGCTGCCGCTGCTGATCCCCGGCGTGGGCGCGCAGGGCGGCGACGCCGCAGCCACCGTGCGCGCAGGGCTGCGCGACGGCGGGCCGATCATCGTGAACTCGTCGCGCTCCATCCTGTACGCCTCCAAGGGCGACGACTTTGCGGACGCAGCGCGCACCGAGGCGCAGCGCACCCGCGCCGTGCTCGAAGCCTCGCGCAGCCGCTAGGTCGGCGCGGTACCGCCAGCCTACGCACAACGCCACGACCCGTTCGGCCAGCCCCCCACCCCTCCTGCCATGCAGCTCAAGTGGCTTGAAGACTTCATCGTCCTGGCGCAGGAACGCAGCTTCACCCGCGCGGCCGAGCTGCGGCATGTCACCCACCCGGCCTTTGGCCGCCGCATCCGGGCGCTGGAGGCCTGGGCGGGCACGCCGCTGGTCGAACGCACGGGCGGCCCGGTCACGCTCACGCCGGCCGGGCACAGCTTTCTCGAGACGGCAGGCCAGCTGGCCCGCAACCTCGCCCAGTCGCACGAGGAACTGCAAAGCCTGGCCGGCCGGCAGGCCCGCACCGTGACGCTGGCCACGGGCCGCACGCTGGCGCGCACCGTGGTGGCCGACTGGCTGGTGCGCCTGCAGCCGCTGCTGCAAGGTGGCGAGCTGTGCATCCGCACCCGCGCGCTGGCCGACACCGTGGCCCTGCTGGAGCGCAACGAGGCCGACTTCTCGCTGGTCTACCACCACCCGGCGCTCGCCATCCGGCTCGATGCGCGGCAGTTCCTGCACATGACCGTGGCCTCGGACCGGCTGGTGCCTGTGTCGCGCGCCACGGCGCAAGGCCACGCGATGTACCGATTCGGCCCACCGGGCACCACCGATGCCGTGCCCTACCTCGCCTACGCACCGCAGCTGGCCCTGGGCCGGCTGGTGGAGGACCACCTGGCGCACAACCCGCACGCCCCACGCCTGCAGCGGGTGGTGGAGTGCGACTCGGCCGACGCGCACTACGAGTACGTGCAAAAGGGCCTGGGCGTGGCCTGGCTGCCCTGGTCCATGGTGCATGCCGACTGCAAGGCGCGCCGCCTTGCGCCAGCGGGCGATGCGCGCATGGAGGTGCGCTTCGATGTGCGCCTGTACCGGCCCAAGCGCCGCCTGGGGCCGCTGGCCGAGGCACTGTGGAAGGCCCTGTCACAGCGGTGATGCCTCGCCGATGCAGCACGAATGCAGCATCGATGCGGCCTAGGTGCCGCTCAGGTACTGCTCAGGTCCGGCGTGAATGCGACACATGCATTGGTGGATTCATCCATCACGCAGGGGTTTTCCCTGCACGCCCGGTACGGATTGGCAATGCTTGGTGCCGTTTCAGCACCAACACAGCAGATCGTATTTTCGACAATGGTTTACGCCGCAGGAAGTTTTACGGCACCACCCGCCCTGGGTGGCCGCGTAATCCTGACCCCGTGGCGGCTTGCAGCAGCCCACAAACCCACCGACCCGGACCCACACCATGCACCATCCGTCTTTGTCCTCCCCCCTGCGCCGCACCGCGCTGCTGTGCGCCCTGGCGGCCCTGGCCGCCGCCCCGGCCTGGGCGCAGCAGGATGCCTACCCCTCCAAGCCCATCACCATCGTCGTGGGCTACCCGCCGGGCGGCAGCACCGACCTGACCGCGCGCACCGTGGCGACCGAGCTGGGCAACAAGCTGGGCGTGCCGGTGGTGATCGAGAACATCGGCGGCGCGGGCGGTGCCATCGGCGCGCAGAAGGTGGCCAGCGCGGCGCCGGACGGCTACACGCTGCTGGTGGGCGCCAGCAACGAGATCGCCATCAACAAGCTGGTGACCAAAAAGGTGAAGTACGACGTGAAGGACTTCACCGCCATCGGCCTCATCGCCTCGCAGCCGCTGGTGCTGGTGGCGTCCGCCGGCTCGGGCGTGAAGAACGTGGCCGAGTTCACCCAGAAGGTGTCGAAGAACCCTGGCAAGTTCAGCTACGGCAGCTCGGGCGTGGGCACGTCGCTGCACCTGGCCGGCGAGATGGTCAAGGAGCAGGGCAAGCTGTTCATGACGCACATCCCCTACCGCGGCGTGGCGCCGCTGACCAATGACCTCTTGGGCAACAACCTGGAATTCGGCGTGTTCGTGCTCTCCAGCGGCCTGCCCCACATCAAGAGCGGCAAGGTGATCGCCCTGGGCACGACCGAAGCCAAGCGCTCACCCACCACGCCGGACATCCCGGCCCTGGCCGAGTCGCCCCAGTTCAAGAACGTGGACATCGGCGTGTGGTTCGCGCTGCTGGCCCCGGCCAACCTGCCCAAGCCCGTGTTCGACAAGGTGAAGAAGGCGCTGAACGACAGCCTGCAGTCGCCCGAGTTCCGAAAGAAGATGGAAGCCACCGGCTCCACGGTGGCGGCCACGAACGTCAACATCGACCAGTACCTCGCCGCCGAAGTGGCCAAGTACAAGAAGATCGTCGAATTCGCCAAGATCGAAGAATGAACCGCCACGACGACCTCCACCACGGCGCGGTGCCACCGCTCAGCTTCGCGCTGCCCGCGCCCGATATCAGCGCCTGGCGCGCCGGCAACACCGGCACCGAAGGGGTGTGGCACTTCGACTCGGGCCAGCCCGGGCGCCACGTGATGATCAGCGCGCTGGTGCATGGCAACGAGCTGTGCGGCGCCTGGGCGATCCAGGGCCTGCTCGAAGCCGGCGTGCGGCCAGAGTCCGGCTCGCTCACGCTCGCGTTCTGCAACCTCGCCGCGTTCGACCGGTTCGATGCAGCAAGCCACGATGCCTCGCGCTTCACCGACGAAGACCTCAACCGCCAGTGGCTCGACGAGCGCATCGACGCGGCCGACACCGCGGAACGCCGCCGCGCCGGGGCCCTGCGGCCCTTCGTGGCGCGCGCGGACTGGCTGCTGGACATCCACTCCATGCACGAGCCCTCGGCCCCGCTGCTGCTCACCGGCATCCAGCCGCGCAACCTGGCGCTGGCGCGCGCCATGCGCTCACCCGAGCACGTGGTGGTCGACGCGGGCCACAAGGACGGCGTGCGCATGCGCGACTACGGCCGCTTCGGCTTGCCCGACAACGATGGAGAGGGCGCGGCCGCCGACACCCGATCGCTGCTGGTCGAATGCGGCTTTCATGGCGACCCCGCCAGCCGCGCCGTGGCGCAGGACCAGTGCGTGCGCTTTCTGGAGCAGTCCGGCGTGATCAATCCGGCCGCGCTGGCAGCGCAGCTACCCGGCTGGCGCCTGCCCGATGCACCCCGCCAGTGGGCGCTGGAGGTGACCGGCCCGGTCGTGGCCACCAGCAGCGCGTTCAAGTTCGTGGCGCCCTACACAGGCCTCGAGGTGTTTGAGAAAGCGGGCACCGTCATCGGCGACAACGACGGCGTGCCGGTGACCACACCGTACGACGACTGCGTGCTGGTGATGCCCTCGGTGCGCCAGGCCCGCGCGGGCGTGACGGTGGTGCGCTTTGCGCGCCGCAAGGCACTGAGCTAGCCAGCCCCTTTGGCGCCGTCCGTGCGCCTGGGCGCACAGGCGCTCTCGCACATCCCATGGCTGGCGCCTGGCAACGCTGGGCCAGCGCCATCGCCCGCCGTGCAGCTTCCCACTGCACGGCTGCCAACCCACCCGCACGCGCCCACGCTGCGGGCGACCTCGCCCCCTCCCATCCCCGCTGCATGACCCGCTGTGATGAACAGCCCGGCGTCATGGGGACCACTGTTTTCCACGAATACAAGGACATCGCCATGAAAGTCTGGTTGTTGATCTGGGCACTGCTGCTGGCCCCCTTGCATGCCGCTGCCCAAGAGGTGTCCAAGGACGAAATCGTCCTGGGCCAGTCGGCGTCCTTCACCGGCAGTTTTGCCAGCCAGGCGGCGGCGTACCGCGACGGCGCGCTGCTGTACCTGAACGAGGTGAATCGCCGCGGCGGCATCCATGGGCGCAAGATCCGCCTGGTGTCGCTCGACGACCAGTACAAGCCCGAGCTGGCGGTGGAGAACACCCTCCAGCTCATCGAGCAGCACGGAGCCTTCGCGCTGACCCACTACACCTGGACGCCGGTGGCCCGCGCGGTGATTCCGGTGGCGACGAAGTACAACGTCCCGTTCTTTGCGCCGTACACCGGCGCCAGCGACGTGTACCGCTCCAGCAGCCCCATGGTTTTCACCGTGCGCGCGAGCTTCCATGCCGAGCTGGAGGCGATCATCCGGCACGTCACCACGCTGGGCATCCGCAGGATTGCGTTCGTGCGCTACACCAGCAAGACGGGCGACGAGCTGCTCGCCGAGCTGGAGCCTTTGCTGAAACAATACGGCGCCACCCAGGTGGGCACCGGCGCCATGGCCAACAACTCTGCCCAGCCGAAAGACGCCATCCGGCAGCTCGCACCGGTCGAGGCCCAAGCCGTGCTGCTGGGCGTGTCCGGCACCGACGCTGTGGCTTTCATCCAAGGCTACGAAGCCGCCACCGGCCGCAAGGCGCAGTACTACGCCCGCAGCCTCGTCGGCGCACGGCAACTGGCGCAGGAGCTGGGCGACCAGGCTTTCGGCATCTCGGTCACCCAGCTGGTGCCCAACCCGTTCAAGCAGGTGGTGGAGGTGAGCAAGGAGTACAACCGCCTGCTCAAAAGCAGCGGGGCCGGCACCCAGCCCGACTACATCTCGCTGGAGGGCTTCATCGCCGCCAAGGTGTTCTGCGCAGCACTGCAGCGCACCGGTCCGGCACCGACGCGCGCGGGCTTTTTGCAGACGCTGTCCCGGATGAAGGTGGATGTGGGCGGGTTCGAAGTGACCTTCAGCCCCGGCAACCACAACGGCTCGGACTTCGTGGACATGACCATGATCGGGCGCCAGGGCAGGCCGATCAACTGACCGGGGGACGGGGGCAGGTTGCGCCGCCACGACGGCACGACGGCACGACGGCACGACGGCACGACGGCACGACGGCACGACGGCACGACGGCACGCCCAATCCAACATCAAACAATGGGTCAGTGCAATCGGTAGCGGGCTATCTTCTCTGGAGCCTGGGCCCCAGCACCACACAGGCAAGCGCCGCCACGATCAGCGTAATGCCCGCCCACTGCCAGGGCGCCACGCTTTCGCCCAGCAGCAGCATCCCCGCGGTGAGCCCGACCACGGGCACCGCCAGGCTGAACGGCGCCACGCGGTTGGCGGGGTAGCGCTGCAGCAGGTTCGTCCACAACGCATTGCCCACGGTGTTGGCCGCCCAGCCCAGGTAAGCGACGGCAGCCCAGCCCGACAGCGGCACGCTGGCGAGGGTGTCCCACTGCAGCCAGCGCGCGGCGTCGGGGTCGAACACTGCCGACAGTGCGATGAACGGCACGATGGGTACCACGCTGCTCCAGATCACGAAGGCCAGCGGGTCGTAACCCGGGCTCGCGTTCTGTGCCAGCCGCGCCACGATGTGCGATGCGGCCCACATCGCAGCAGCGCACAGCGTCAGCAGCAGGCCTGCCAATGTGGTGGCCTGTGCGGCGCTGACTACGGTGCCGTGACCGAGGTGGTTCATCGTAAAACACGCCAGGCCCAGCGCCGCCAGCGCCAAGCCCCACAGCAGCGGACGCCCCGGCTTCTCGCGCAGCAGCGCAAACGCGAACAGGGCCGTGAAGAACACCTGGGTCTGCAGCAGCACGCTGGCCAGGCTGGCCGTCATGCCCGCCTTCATCGCAATGAACAAGAACCCGAATTGCCCCACGCCCTGGAACAGACCGAACCACAGCACCCAGCGCCAGTGCACGCGCGGCGGCCGGATCATCAGCAACAGCGGCAGCGCCGCAAACACATAGCGCGCCACGCCCAGCTGAAAGGGGCTGAAGCTGCGCAGCCCCCATTTCATGGCCACGAAGTTCACGCCCCACAACACCACCACGACCAGCGCGATGATCAGGTCTCGCGCCCGCAGCGGCGGCGCCGCCTGCGCCGTGCCGTGCCCGGTCACTGCGCGCTGCGGGCCGCGTCGATGTGGGCCTGCACGCGCTGCGCCAGCGCGATGTCGCCGGGGGTCTCGGGGCTCCATTTGTCGATGGTGCGGGGCTGCTCGTCGGAGTCCACCGCGGTGTAGACCGCCACGCAGTGCAGCACCTCTTGCTGCGGCTCGCCGTGCAGGCCGCCGCTGCGCACCTCCACCGCCAGCTGCATGGCCGTGTCCGTGGTCGCCGCCAGGCGGGCATGCACTTCGACCAGGTCTCCGGGCCGGATGGGGTGCATGAACTGCGCGCCGCCGACGAACTCCGTGATGCACGGCCCCTTGGCCCAGGCGCTGGCGCAGGCGAAGCCGGCTTCATCCACCCAGCGCAGCACGGTCCCGCCGGGCACGCGGCCGGCCTGCGGCAGGGTGCTTTGGGACGCCAGGAAACGCAGGGTGATCGATTGCATGCGGGTGCTCCATCAAAACGGTGCAGGGGGTGTGAAGCCATTATCACCAGCCACCCGGCGCGCTGCAGGGGGCGCCGCGTCAGTGCAGCCCGCGCGCGAACGTAGGTGCAGCGCCGGTGGTGCTCAGGCCCAGGGCCGGCGCCACAGCTTGACCTGAGTCAACACCCTGCAGGCCGCACTTGCCTACATTGCGTAGCAACCCTGCGGCCCCGGCCTGCCGCGCCGCCCACCGGCGATGGCCGACCACGCCAGAGCCGGCTTTCACCTTGCACGCCCCGGCGTGCCGCCCTGCCATGTCACTGCTTCACCGACTGAACCTGCTCGAAAAATTCCTGATCCTCGGAACCCTCGGGCTGATGATGAGCGCGCTGCCCACGTATGTCTATGTGGCCGACGCCCTGCGCGGCATCGGCCACGCCCGGCAGGAGGCTCGCGGCGTGCCGCCTGCGCAGGCCGTCACGCGGCTGGTGCAGGCGGTGCAGGTGCACCGGGGCCTGTCGGCCGGCATGCTGGGCGGCGACGAGTCGCTGGCGGCACGCCGCCCCGCTGCGCGCGAGGCGGTCGAGGCCGCGCTGCGCGACGTGACCGAGCGCTTTGCCAGCGCACAGGTGCCCGCGGCCCAGGCTGCGGCCTGGACGGACGCACAGCAGGCCTGGCGCACGCTGGAGCAGGCGGTGGCCGCGCGCGGCATCGAACTCGCGCAGAGCACGGCACAGCACACGCAGCTCATCGGCTCGCTGCTGCAGCTGAGCGCGTCGCTGGTGCACGCCTACGGCCTGCAGATCGATCCCGAAGCGCCCACGCAGGCGCTCATCCAGTCGTCGCTGATCCAGGCGCCGCTGCTCGGCGAGAAGCTGGGCCTGCTGCGCGCGCAGGGCGCGGGCGCGCTCGGCCGCGGCCAGCTCAGCCCCGAGGCCAAGAGCCAGATGCTGGTGCTGCAGCAGCGCGTGGTCGAGCTGCAGGGCGACACCTTCGGCGGGCTGGAACGCGCGCTGCAAGGCGATGCGGCGCTCCGGCAGGCCCTGGGCAGCGGCGTGCAGGACATCCGGGCGCAGATCCAGCAATCGCTGCAGCTGGCCGAGCGCGAGGTGATCAACGCGCCCGAACTCAAGATGGCCTCCAAGGACTACTTCGACGCGCTCACGCGCACCATCGATGCGCTCAACACGCTCAACACGCAGTCGTTGGCCAGCCTCGCCCAGGCGCTGCAGGACCGCGTGGCGCGGCTGCAGCAAAGCCTGCTGTGGGTGGCGGTGGCGCTGGCGGTGACGCTGTCGGCCACCTGCGCGATGGCCCTGGTGTTCGTGCGCTCGATGACGCAGCCCCTGAAGCAGGCCGTGGGCCTGGCGCGCGCGGTGGCCCAGGGCGACCTGGGCGGCGCGCCCATCGCCCACGGCACGAACGAAGTGGGCCAGTTGCTGCAGGCGCTGCTGCAGATGCGCACGCAGCTCACCGGGGTGGTGCGCCAGGTGCGCAGCGGCTCCGAAAGCGTGGCCACGGCCAGCGTGCAGATCGCGCAGGGCAACACCGACCTGTCGGCCCGCACCGAGAGCCAGGCCAGCGCGCTGGAGGAAACCGCGGCGTCCATGGAGCAGCTGAGCTCCACCGTGCGGCAGAACGCCGACAGCGCGCGCCAGGCCAGCCAGCTGGCCGACAGCGCCAGCACCGTGGCCGTGCAGGGCGGCGAAGTGGTGGCCCAGGTGGTGCACACCATGCAGGGCATCAACGCGTCGTCGCAGAAGATCTCGGACATCATCGGCGTGATCGACTCGATCGCGTTCCAGACCAACATCCTGGCACTCAACGCCGCGGTGGAAGCAGCGCGAGCAGGCGAGCAGGGCCGTGGCTTTGCCGTGGTGGCCAGCGAAGTGCGCAGCCTGGCCGGCCGCAGTGCCGGGGCCGCCCGCGAGATCAAGGCCCTCATCAGCGCCAGCGTGGAGCGCGTGGAGCACGGCACGGCCCTGGTGGACCGCGCAGGCAGCACGATGAACGAGGTGGTCAGCGCCATCCGCCGCGTGACGGACATCGTGGGCGAGATCAGCACCGCCAGCCACGAACAGTCCCTGGGCGTGGCCCAGGTGGGCGAGGCCGTGACGCAGATGGACCAGGTCACGCAGCAGAACGCCGCGCTGGTCGAAGAAATGGCCGCGGCCGCTGGCAGCCTGCAGCTGCAGGCCGAAGACCTGGTGCAGGTGGTGTCGGTGTTCCGCCTGGGGGACGAAGGCAGCGTGCGCCAGCAGGCCACCTCGCCCACACATCCATCGCTACAAATTCGATAGCTGCTAGCGCTTTACAGGCAAGCGGTAGAGGTCGGGCTACCTCAAAATCCGCCCCCTCAACCGCCTGCCACGCCGCGCTCGATGCCCAGCGCAGCCAGCTCCGCATCGCTGAACACCCGAGAGCGCGTATGGAACGCCTTGCCCTCGGGCCCCTCCAGCGAAAACGTCCCGCCCGTGCCCTCAATCACGTCGATGATGAGCTGCGTGTGCTTCCAGGTCTCGTACTGCGCGCGGCCGATGTAGAAAGGGCAGCCGCCGATATCGCCCAGATACACATCGCCCGCGCCCATCGTGATCTCACCGGGCAGATAGCAGTTGGCCGCACTGTTGTCACAGCAGCCGCCCGACTGGTGGAACATCAGCGCAGGCCCATGCTTGGCTTGCAGAAAGGCCACCAGCTCCAGCGCGGCAGGTGTGGCGATGACTTTGTCGACCATGGGTGTCTCCTGATTCACAAGCATCAATGGCAGTGATCCGGCCCGCTGGAACAGCGGACCGGCAGCAGCGCCTCCAGCGGTTCACAAACCGTTCCTGGCTAGGGATCCTCTGCACGGATCGAGCTGCCAAGTGTGCGCTGCGGATCGGGATGGCGTGCAAGGCGCAAAACGCAGCAATAGCCGTAGCTATTGCGAGTATTTGCAACGCCGCAGGCCGCCCGAGACCGCAGATGCACACGGCGCGATGATTCGTGCAGAGGGTCCCTAGGCGTCTCCGTCGCAGACAGTAGCAACGCTACGGCAAGACGGAGCAACGACGCCAGGGGCGGTTTTTGGACCGCCACCCCTCAGAAGAACCCGAGCTTGTTTTCTGAGTAGCTCACCAACAGGTTCTTCGTTTGCTGATAGTGGTCGAGCATCATCTTGTGCGTCTCGCGCCCGATGCCCGACTCCTTGTAGCCGCCGAACGCCGCGTGCGCCGGGTACGCGTGGTAGCAGTTGGTCCACACGCGCCCGGCCTTGATCGCGCGGCCCATGCGGTAGGCCACGTTGCCGTTGCGGCTCCACACGCCGGCGCCCAGGCCGTACAGCGTGTCGTTGGCGATCGCCAGGGCCTCGGCCTCGTCCTTGAAGGTGGTCACGGCCAGCACGGGGCCGAAGATTTCCTCCTGGAAGATGCGCATCTTGTTGTGGCCCTTGAACAGCGTGGGCTGCACGTAGTAGCCGCCTTCCAGGTCGCCGCCCAGGTGGGCCTGGCCGCCTCCGGCCAGCACCTCGGCGCCTTCTTGCTTGCCCAGGTCCAGGTACGACAGGATCTTGGTGAGCTGCTCCTTGCTGGCTTGCGCACCCATCATGCTGTCGGTGTCGAGCGGGTTGGCGTGCTGGATGGCGGCCACGCGCTTCAAGACGCGCTCCATGAACTTGTCGTAGATGCTTTCCTGGATCAGCGCACGCGACGGGCAGGTGCAGACCTCGCCCTGGTTGAACGCGAACAGCACCAGGCCTTCGATGGCCTTGTCCAGGAAGGCGTCGTCCTTGTCCATGATGTCGGCGAAGAACACATTGGGACTCTTGCCGCCCAGCTCCAGCGTGGCGGGGATGAGGTTGTTGGCAGCGGCCTGCGCGATCACGCGGCCGGTGCTGGTGGAGCCGGTGAACGCGATCTTGGCGATGCGCTTGCTGGTGGCCAGCGGCATGCCCGCCTCGCGCCCGTAGCCGTTGACGATGTTGAGCACGCCCGGCGGCAGCAGGTCGGCGATCAGCCCGGCCAGGATCAAAATGGAAATCGGCGTGGACTCCGCGGGCTTGAGCACCACGCAGTTGCCCGCGCCGATCGCCGGGGCCAGCTTCCACGCGGCCATCAGGATGGGGAAGTTCCACGGGATGATCTGGCCCACCACGCCCAGCGGCTCCTGGATGTGGTACGCCACGGTGTTCTCGTCGATGTTGGAAAGCGCGCCTTCCTGCGCGCGCACGCAGCCCGCAAAGTAGCGGAAGTGGTCCACGGTGAGGGGGATGTCGGCGTTCAGCGTCTCGCGGATGGCCTTGCCGTTGTCCACGGTTTCGGCATAGGCCAGCAGCTCCAGGTTCTGCTCGATGCGGTCGGCGATTTTGAGCAGGATGTTGCTGCGCGTGGCGGCGTCCGTCTTGCCCCAGGCGTCGGCAGCGGCGTGGGCAGCGTCCAGCGCCAGCTCGATGTCTTCGGCGGTGGAGCGCGCGGCCTGGGTGTAGACCTTGCCGTTCACCGGCGAGATCACGTCGAAGTACTGGCCCTTGACCGGGGCCACGAACTGGCCGCCGATGAAGTTGTCGTACCGGGGTTGGTAGGCGATCTTGGCGCCGGCGGCGCCGGGGGCTGCGTATACGGTCATGTGCGTTGTCTCCAGGGATGTTGTGTGTGGCATCGGCCGGCCGCGCGGGCCGCGCCGATGCAGTCCCCTACTCAAGACGCATGCCAGCGCCTGGCACGCGGCGGACCGTTGATTTCATGGGGATTTTTCTGTCGGAGCACTGTCCGGACCGTCACACCGTGCCCGCCCGCCGTGTTCCGCAACGCCACACCTGTCACGAAATGGAACACCCGCACCGCGCGGCAGGGCGGCGCCCTTGCCCCGGCCCGGTGGGGGCGCCATACTGGCCGCAGCGGGTGCACCAGACGCCTGCACAGGAGACCAGCGCGTGCGTTCTTCCGCCACCACCCCGCCCCTTGTCGCATTGCGACAGGCCCGCCAGCACCTGCTGGAGTTCGGCCAGTGCCCCAGCGGCCTGCTGGACGAGCGCCTGGCCCGCTCGTGGAGCCGCAGCATGGCCGCTGGCCTCGCGCCCACGGGCCGGGCACCGGGCGTGGAGCACGCGAGCAGCGGCACGCTGCGCCATGCGCTGGCCAGCAACCCCGAGCTGCTGGCGCATTCACGGCCGGTGATGGAATACCTCTTCGAGCAGGTGCGCCACAGCCAGAGCGTGGTGGTGCTGGCCGACCGCCGCGGCATGCTGATGCACACGCTGGGCGACCCGGGCTTCGTGGGCAAGGCCGAGCGCGTGGCGCTGACGAGCGGCGCGTCGTGGCACGAAGCGCACCGGGGCACCAACGCCATCGGCACCGCGCTGGCCGAGTGCACGGCCGTGGAGGTGCACGGCGGGGAGCATTTTCTGGAGCGCAACAGCTTTCTCACCTGCGCGGCCTCGCCCATCCTGTCGGCCACCGGCGAGCTGCTGGGCATTCTCGACATCTCGGGCGACTACCGCCAGGGGCACGCGCACACGCTGGGCCTGGTCAGCACCGCAGCCCGCATGATCGAAAACCGCCTGCTGGCCGCCGCCTGCAAGCGCAACATCCGCCTGCACCTGCACCGCGACCCCGAAGGCATCGGCAGCGTGGCCGAAGGCATCGTGGCCGTGTCGGGCGACGGCTGGATCGTGGGCGCCAACCGCGCAGCCCTGGCCCAGCTGGGGCTGTGCGCCAGCGATGTCGGCGCGACCGAGCTCGAGCGCGTGGTGGACGCGCGGCTGGACGACCTGCTGTCGCACCACCAGCGCCGCCCGCAGCAGCCGCAGGCCGTGCGCCTGCCCGGCGGTGCCCTGCTGTTCGCGCAGGTGCAGAGGGACCCCGCGGCGTGGCCGGGCACCGCGCTGGCGTCGGCCCGCGGCGCAGTCGCAGCCCCCGAGGCCGCGGCACCGGTACAGGCCGTGGATGCCCTCGCGCAGCTGGACACGGGCGATGCCCGCTGGCGCAGCGCCGCCGACAAGGCGCGCCGCGTGGTGGGCAAGCCGATCCCGGTGCTGATCCAGGGCGAGTCGGGCGTGGGCAAGGAAGTGTTCGCCCGCGCGCTGCACGCCAGCGGGCCGCGGCAGGACGGCCCTTTCGTGGCCATCAACTGCGGCGCCATCCCCGAGAACCTCATCGAGGCCGAGCTGTTCGGCTATGTGGGCGGCGCCTTCACCGGCGCGCGCAAGGAGGGCAGCGCGGGCCGGCTGCGCGAGGCCCACGGCGGCACGCTGTTCCTCGATGAAATCGGCGACATGCCCCTGGCCATGCAAACCCGCCTGCTGCGCGTGCTGCAGGAGCGCAGCGTGACGCCGGTGGGCGCGGGCAAGTCGTACGCGGTGGACTTTGCGCTGGTGAGCGCCACCCACAGCCAGCTGATGCAGGCCGCCGAGCAAGGGCACTTTCGGCAAGACCTGTACTACCGCATCAACGGCCTGACGGTGCAGTTGCCGGCGCTGCGCGAGCGCACCGATTTTCTGGCGCTGACGCAGCAGTTGCTGAGCTCGCTGGCCACACCGACCGCAGGACCCAGCCCCTGCCCCGGCCGGCCGCGCAGCCTGCAGCTGGCCCCCGACCTGCTGGCCCGCCTGGCGCGCTACCCCTGGCCCGGCAACCTGCGCCAGTACGCCAGCGTGCTGCGCACCGCCTGCGCCATGCTTGACGACGGCGAAGACACGCTGCGCTGGGACCATCTGCCGGACGACCTGGCGCAGGCGCTGGCGGCGCAGGAACAGAAAGAGGAACACGCACACGCAGGCAGCGGGCCCACGGCCTGGCCCACCGGCCAGGCCACCGCAGACGACGACGAGCCCCCGCCCGCGCCACTCAACCTGCAGCAGCTGTCCCACACCGCCATCGACCAGGCCCTGCAGTCCACCCGCGGCAACATGTCCGAGGCCGCGCGCCGCCTGGGCATCAGCCGCCAGACGCTGTACCGCAAGCTCAAGAAGACGCCGGGGTGAGCGGGCAGCGGGGCTTGCGGAAGCAGCGGCACCGGTAACCTGCACGGTAGCGCGACGACGGCCAGCGGGCGCGTGGTGCGGCGGGCCGGGGCGTACGCTGGCACGCATGGCACGCATGGCACGCATGGCACGCATGGCACGCATGGCAAATGCTATTGAATTAATAGCTGCTAGCGCTTATCCAACAAGCGGTAGTGGCCATTTTGACTGTGATTTTCCCCGTGAGAAGTGAAGGAACAGGGCACTGGATGCCCCGCCTGCCAGCCCACGCACTCCCCGCTCCGGTTCACGCCAGCGGCAGCACGATCCGCGCGCACAGCCCTGCGCCCGGTGCGGTGCGCAGCTCCAGCCGGCCGCCATGGCTGCGCGCCACCCGGTCCACGATGGCCAGGCCCAGCCCCGCCCCCGGTGCGCCCGACCGCGCCGCGCCACCGCCGCGCGCGAAGGGCTCGCGCATGCGCTCCAGTGCCTCGGGCGCGATGCCCGGGCCCTGGTCGGCCACCTCGATCCAGGCCGTGGCGCCCGCCGTGCCGGTGCGCAACACCACGGGCGCCGCGCCGTAGCGCCACGCGTTTTCCACCAGGTTGTCCAGCGCACGGCGCAGGGCCTGCGGGCGCACGGGCACATCGGGCATATCGGGCATATCGGGCTCATAGGGCAAATGCGAGGGCGGGGCCAGCTCCAGCCGCAGGCTGCGGCCATGGTCTGCCTGCGCCTCGGCCACGGCCCGGGCCAGGTCGTTGAGCGATGCCATGGCGGCGGCCTCGGCCTCGCCCACCCGCGCAAAGTCCAGGAACTGGCCGACGATGCCGTCCATCTCGTCGATGCTGCGCGCCATGCTGGCCGCGAGCGGCGCGTCCAGGCCGGGGCCTGCGATCTCCACCCCCAGCCGCAGCTTGGTCAGCGGCGTGCGCAGGTCGTGCGACACGCCCGCCAGCATCAGCGCACGCTCGTGGTCGGCCGCGGCCAGGCTCTGCGCCATCTGGTTGAAGCTGCGCGCCACGGTGGCGATCTCGTCGGGCCCGTCCTCGGGCAGGGCGGCGGGTGCCTGGCCCTGCGCCAGCTGCTGCGCCGCCCCCACCACCTGGCCCAGCGGGCGGTTGATGTGCCGCTGCAGCCACCAGGCCCCCCACAACGCCAGCAGCACGCTGATCAGCGTGGCCAGCAGCCAGGCCCCCGTGAACTCGCGGGTAGGGAACACGCTGGGCAGGTGCAGCCAGTAGGCTGTGCCGTCGTGCACCACCCGCAGCGCCAGCACGCCCGTGCTGTCGCGCCGCCACAGGGCCTCGCCACCCGGCGCGGTGCCGCCGCCCTCCAGCCGCCGCGCCACGGCCTGCACGAACTGCCGCTCCAGCGGCGACAACAAGGCGCGCCGGGGCTGGGACGTGGGCACCGCCTGCGCTGCCTGCGCTGCCTGCTGCAGGTTGAAGGCTTCGACAAACGCGGCGCGCTGGCCTGCGGGCAGTGCCTGCAGCCCGGCGCTCAGCGCCGCCACATTGCGCGCCACGCCATCGGCCACCTGCGCCACCCGGGGCTGCAGGATCATCTGCCGCACCAGCACCACCGCCACCAATTGCCCCAGCACCACCAGCGCGGCAATCAGGAGCAGGTTGCGCCCCAGCACGCTGCGCGGCCACGGGCTGCGGCGGTGGGCGGGCGCTGATGAGGGCGCTGCGGGCGGGGCCGGAATATGCGAGGCCGGGATGTGCGGCGCCGTCATGGCGTGGTGCCCGCACCCTGCGGCGCGGCCCCGTCGGGCACGAACACATAGCCCACGCCCCACACCGTGCGGATGTGGCGCGGCTGCGCGGGGTCGGACTCGATGAGCTTGCGCAGGCGCATCACCTGCACGTCGATGCTGCGGTCGGTGGCCGCGTGGTCGGGGCCGTAGGCCAGCGCGATGAGCCGGTCGCGCCCCAGCGGCCGGTGCGGCTGCCGGGCCAGGGCCTGCAGCAGCGCGAACTCGCCCGTGGTCAGGGGCACGTCGGCGCCCTCGCGCGTGAGCCGGCGCTCGTCCAGCCACAGCGTGAACGCGCCGAACGCGATCTGCCCGCCCGCCTGGCGCGGCCCGGCGTGGGCCCCCAGCAGACGCTGGCGCCGCACCAGGGCCTGGATGCGCGCCAGCAGCTCGCGCGGGTTGAAGGGCTTGGGCAGGTAGTCGTCGGCACCCATCTCCAGCCCGACGATGCGGTCCACCGGGTCGCCCCGCGCGGTGAGCATCAGGATGGGAATGGTCTCGCCCTGCGCGCGCAGGCGCCGGCAGATGGCCAGGCCGTCCTCGCCCGGCATCATCACGTCGAGCACCAGCACATCGAAGCGCTCGCGCGCCAGCAGCACGTTGAGCGGGCCCGCGCCGTCCACCGTGCGCACGGTGTAGCCCTGGTCGCCAAGGTAGCGCTGCAGCAGGGCCCGCAGGTCGGGCTCGTCATCGGCCACGAGGATCTTGGCGCGTGCATCGTTCATGCGCGGATCATGACAGGCGGTGACGGCCTGTGACGGCGCTGTCATACCTTGTCATCACTTGGCACGGCGGCGCAACCCGCAGCCGGGCGTGGAAGCCGCACCATGCAGGCATCCCTTCTTCTTCGGAGTTGTCCACCATGTCTGCCGCCACCTTCTTCCGCTCTGCCCCAGCCCTGCTGTGTGCACTGGCCAGTGCCGCCCTGCTGGCCCTCGCCCCGGCGCATGCCCAGTCCTCCGACGCGCCCGCCACGCCCGGCGCCCGCCTGCGTGCCCGGCTGCTGGAGCGCGCGCTGCAGAACCCGGCGCCGCTGCCCGCCGGCGTGCAGAAGCTGGCCGACCTGCCCTACGGCAGCGACGCACGCCAGCGCATGGACGTGTACCTGCCGCCCGCGGACGCGCGCCCGGCCGGCCTGCGCGCACCGGTGATCTTCATGGTGCACGGCGGCGCCTGGCGCACCGGCGACAAGGCGATGCCGAAGGTCGTGGAGAACAAGGTGGCGCGCTGGGTGGCGCGTGGCTTCGTGTTCGTCTCCATCAACTACCGCATGCTGCCCGACACCCCCGTGGCGCAGCAGGCCTACGACGTGGCCCAGGCGCTGGCCGCAGCCCAGCAGCGCGCGCCCGGGTGGGGCGCCGACCCCGGCCGCTTCATCCTGATGGGCCACTCCGCGGGGGCCCACCTGGTGTCGCTGATCAACGCGCAGCCCGCGTTCGCGCAGCGCCAGGGCGCCTGGCCCTGGCTGGGCACGGTGTCGCTGGACAGCGCGGTGCTGAACGTGCCGCGCCTCATGGCCGCGCCGCATGCCCGCCTGTACGACGAGGCCTTCGGCACGAACCTGGCCACCTGGACGCTGCTGTCGCCCTTCCACCAGCTCGTGGCCGGCGCTCCGCCCTACCAGCTCGTGTGCTCCACCGAGCGCCCCGACCAGCCCTGCCTGCAGGCCGAGGCCATGGCGCGCCAGGCCGCCACCCTGGGCGTGCGCGCCGAGGTCCTGCCCGAGCCGCTCGAACACGGCGAGATCAACGGCGAGCTGGGCCTGGACAGCGGCTACGCCCGCGCAGTGGAGGCCTTCATGGCCTCGCTGGACCCGCTGGTGGCGCGCCTGCTGGGGCAATGAGATGGACAAAGCCGTCAGTTTTCAAGACAGCTCGGTATTTTGGATATTGAAGTGCATTCGGGAGGTATTTTATGAAAAACCGCATCCTGTGCTCCCCAAACCTCTCCAAAAGCAAAAGGCGGATCGAGAAGCCAAGCAATTTCTACTCCTCCAGAAAGATCGACGACCTCACTCTCACCCAGCAACTCCATCGGCTCAACGCGATAGAGACGCACGACCGCAGGGTCTCTCAAGTCCTT
Source organism: Acidovorax sp. Leaf191 (assembly GCF_001424425.1). Classification (GTDB taxonomy): domain Bacteria; phylum Pseudomonadota; class Gammaproteobacteria; order Burkholderiales; family Burkholderiaceae_C; genus Acidovorax. The sequence goes on along the minus strand of NZ_LMPT01000001.1, from coordinate 574,404 downwards.
GTGAAACAATCGTTGAAGCAGAGATGGCTGATAATAATCAAGTTGATAGACACCATGGGGGCTGAGATGACGGGATTGCAACTTGAGAAAAAATCCATCTAGAATCAACAGAATTGCAACAAGCAAAAAGGCCAACCCAGAAATTGTCAATCTATTAATTTTCACGGATTAAATAAACCCTACGTGGTCAAAAATCATATTTAATGGTTTTCGGAAGTTTTATTCGGTGCATGTCCGAAATAACCATAAAGTCACCGCCACGTCCATGCTGCTCACGCCATAGACGAAAGTGTTTGTTTTGGACCAGATATCTTCGGCCACGTACCTCTTCGACATTTCTATCGTGAACAAATCTTGGGGTGGTGAAAACATCATTTGCAAATCTGGCATTACGCTCAACCCCATTGAAACTCCAGAACCCTAGGGGTTGAGAAATGAACAAGTCGTCATTGAAGTCATACGTATCGCGCAGATAGAAGCCGAGCTCGTCCACTTCAATCGTCACTCTGCTTACAGTGTTTGAGGTGACGATTCCTGAAATAGCCATCTTGATTGATGCCTCTCCCAATGCAGCATAGAAATCATCCATGGGATCGCTGAGTTTTCCAACCCCCGCAAAATTCACTTGACAGCTGTTATCAACTTCTTTAGCTGGACGACCGAGATCTCCGAAGCGCCAACAACCGGTTTTTCCTATACCTTGCTTCAAAATTCGTTGCCGGAGTAACTTCAAACCCCGTGCAGTTGCCCAATTCATCTGCAGATCAAGCATGGCCGCACGCACTCTTGGGAACCCAAGGGCCCATGTCATCGTGGCCAGATTTTCCTCCAACCTTTCTTCGGGCAGTTGGTGCAAGAGGTAAGGAGATGCTCCACCACGCTTCATGTCCAAGCTCATTTCAAACTTTGGACTTCTGAACCACCTGTCCATGAATGAAGCCGCCACAGGCCATCCAAGTCGTGAGCGCATCACGCCGGGAATATCCGCAAGTTGAAACAGAGCCACAGATGGCAACCTTTTCTCAAGTTGCTCCTGCAGCTTCACCACATCCGTCTTGATTATTTCACCCAAAAAATCCCCCACTAGCCATGAAAATCTCGGGGCGATTCTCGAGGCCGCTGGGACTCAAACCTGTTTCTTTAATGTGTTTGTTGTTACTTTGCGTAATTTAATGACTAAAACGCAATTAAATACTGTTGCAGGTACTGCCCCGTGTGGCTGGCCGGGTTGGCCGCCAGGTCCTCTGGCGTGCCCACGCCCACCACGGTGCCGCCGCCGGCACCGCCCTCGGGGCCCATGTCGATGAGCCAGTCGGCGGTCTTGATGACGTCGAGGTTGTGCTCGATGATCACGATGGTGTTGCCCGCGTCGCGCAGCTGGTGCAGCACCTTGAGCAGCAGGTCGATGTCCGCAAAATGCAAGCCGGTGGTGGGCTCGTCCAGGATGTAGAGCGTGCGGCCCGTGTCGCGCTTGGAAAGCTCCTGCGCCAGCTTCACCCGCTGCGCCTCGCCGCCCGACAGCGTGGTGGCCGCCTGGCCCAGCCGGATGTACGACAGGCCCACATCCAGCAGCGTCTGCAGCTTGCGCGCGATGGTCGGCACGTCCTTGAAGAAGGCGGCGGCGTCTTCCACCGTCAGCTCCAGGATCTGCGCGATGTTCTTGCCCTTCCACAGCACTTCCAGTGTCTCGCGGTTGTAGCGCTGGCCGTGGCAGATGTCGCAGGGCACGTACACGTCGGGCAGAAAGTGCATCTCCACCTTCACCACGCCGTCGCCCTGGCAGGCCTCGCAGCGGCCACCGGCCACGTTGAAGCTGAAGCGCCCAGGGCCGTAGCCGCGCTCCTTGGCGGTGTTGACCTCGGCCATCAGCTCGCGGATGGGGGTGAACAGGCCGGTGTAGGTGGCCGGGTTGCTGCGCGGCGTGCGGCCGATGGGGCTCTGGTCGACGTTGATGACCTTGTCGAAGTACTCGATGCCCACGATCTCGTCGTGCGCGGCGGGCTCTTCGTGCGCGCGGTACAGCTGGCGGGCCACGGCGGCGTACAGCGTGTCGTTGACCAGCGTGCTCTTGCCCGAGCCCGACACGCCCGTCACGCAGGTGAGCAACCCCACCGGAAAGTCCGCCGTCACGTTCTTGAGGTTGTTGCCCGTGGCACCAGCCACGCGCAGCGCCTGCAGGGCGCCCTGGCGCGCGTGGTGCTCGGCCATGCGCTCGGCCCGGCGTTTGCTGGCTTCGGTCTGCGGAAAGCGCGACTTGGCCTTGGCCTCCACCACGGGCGCAGCCTGTTGCTCGAGCACCGGCAGCCAGGGCGTGCGGCGCGGAGGCACGGCAATCGAGCGCACGCCCGACAGGTACTGGCCGGTGAGCGACTGCGTGTTGCCGCGCACTTCGTCGTAGGTGCCCTGCGCCATCACGCGCCCGCCATGCACGCCCGCGCCGGGGCCCATGTCGATCACGTGGTCGGCGGCGCGCATCATGTCTTCGTCGTGCTCGACCACGATCACGCTGTTGCCGATGTCGCGCAGGTGTTTGAGCGTGGCGATCAGGCGGTCGTTGTCGCGCTGGTGCAGGCCGATGCTGGGCTCGTCCAGCACGTACATCACGCCGGTGAGGCCCGAGCCGATCTGGGACGCGAGGCGGATGCGCTGCGCCTCGCCGCCGGAGAGGGTCTCGGCGCTGCGGTCCAGGCTCAGGTAGCTCAGCCCCACGTCGTTCAGGAACTGCAGGCGGGTGGCGATCTCGCGCACCACCTTGCCGGCGATCTCGGCCTTGGCGCCGGTGAGCTGGAGGTCGTTGAACCAGGCATGGGCGGTGTTCAGCGTCGCGTGGCTCACTTCAAAGATGGCACGGGCCTGCTCGCCCTCGCCCAGCCGCACGTGGCGGGCTTCGCGGCGCAGGCGGGTGCCGTGGCATTCGGGGCAGGGCTGGGTGCTGCGAAAGCGCGCCAGGTCCTCGCGCACCACCACCGAATCGGTCTCGCGGTAGCGCCGCGCCATGTTGGGGATGATGCCTTCGAACGGGTGCTTCTTGGCATACACCTTGCCCTTGGAGGCACCGCTGTCCATGATGTAGCTGAAGGCGATTTCTTCGTCGCCCGAGCCGTGCAGGATGGCGTTCTGCACCGGTGCGGGCAGCGACTCGAACGGCGCCTCGATGTTGAACGCGTAGTGCTTGGCCAGGCTTTCGAGCATCGCAAAGTAGTAGCCGTTGCGCCGGTCCCAGCCCTTGATGGCGCCGCTGGCCAGGCTCAGCGTGGGAAAGGCCACCACACGCGCCGGGTCGAACACGTCGCGCTGGCCGATGCCGTCGCACGCAGGGCACGCGCCCATGGGCGAGTTGAAGGAGAACAGGCGCGGCTCCAGCTCCGGCAGCGAGTAGCTGCACACGGGGCAGGCGAACTTGCTGCTGAACAGGTGCTCCTGCCCCGTGTCCATCTCCAGCGCCAGCACGCGGCCGTTGCCCTCGTGCCCGCCCACGCGCAACACCGACTCGATGCTCTCGGCCAGGCGCTGCTGCAGGTCGGCCCGCACCTTGATGCGGTCGATCACCACGTCGATGTTGTGCTTCTCGGTTTTCTTGAGCGCAGGCAGGTTCTCGTGTTCGTAGATCTGGCCGTCGACGCGAAAGCGCACGTAGCCCAGCGCCTGCATCTGCGCGAACAGCTCGGTGAACTCGCCTTTCTTCTCGCGCGCCACGGGCGCGAGCAGCATGAGCTTGGTGTCTTCCGGCAGGGCCAGCACGGCATCCACCATCTGGCTCACGGTCTGCGCGGCCAGCGGCAGGCCGTGGTCGGGGCAGTAGGGCGTGCCGGCGCGGGCATAGAGCAGCCGCAGGTAGTCGTGGATCTCGGTCACCGTGCCCACGGTGGAGCGCGGGTTGTGGCTGGTGGCCTTCTGCTCGATGCTGATGGCGGGCGACAGGCCCTCGATGAGGTCGACATCGGGCTTGTCCAGCCGCCCGAGGAACTGCCGCGCATAGGCAGAGAGGCTCTCCACATAGCGCCGTTGGCCTTCGGCATAGAGCGTGTCGAACGCCAGGCTCGACTTGCCCGACCCCGACAGCCCCGTGATCACCACCAGCTGGTTGCGGGGGATGTCGAGGTCGATGTTCTTGAGGTTGTGCGTGCGCGCGCCGCGGATGCTGATGCGCTGCTCGCGCAGGGCGCGGGCGAGGTACGTGCCGTCATCAGGTGTGGCGGGTGACGGGGCGGTGTGGTCGGTCACGGGTGGGGCCTGGTGCAGGAAAACCGACCATGATAGGTCACGGCCCTCCTGCGTGCCATGGACTCGCGGGATTGACATGGACGGGGCCTCTAACCGCACCGTTGTTTGACAGCACAGGGGTCCGTCGGTGCACGTGTCGCACAAGAAAAATAACACCTGTCATTTTTTTTCTTGTGTGCGCAAGTGGATTCGCACATATTCACGCACAAACCCCCTGCACCCTTGTTTGCAACGCTCGCAATGCCTGTTACGTTCTCATGCCACCCCAAGATCTCCACCGTCAATCCGCAGTAACCCCTCAGACCTTCAGCGTGCTGCGTGAAGACCGGGAGCAACTGGCCGGGCATGGCGGGCGGGTGGTCTGGTTCACCGGGCTGTCCGGTGCGGGCAAATCCACGCTGGCGAACGCCTTGGAAGTGGAGCTTCACCGGGGCCTGAGGCGCACCTATGTGCTCGACGGCGACAACGTGCGGCGCGGCCTGTGCAAGGATCTGGGGTTCTCGGACGCGGACCGCGTGGAGAACATTCGCCGCGTGGCCGAGGTGGCGCGGCTCTTCGTCGATGCGGGCGTGCTGGTGCTGGTGGCTTTCATCTCCCCCTTCCGCGCGGAGCGCCAAGCGGCCAGAGACCTGTTCGCACCCGGCGACTTCCTGGAGGTCTTCGTGGATGTACCGCTCGCAGTGGCCGAGCAGCGCGACACCAAGGGCCTGTACCAGAAGGCACGCAGCGGCGCCCTGTCACACCTGACGGGCATCGACTCACCCTACGAGCCCCCGCTCGCACCCGACCTTGCACTGCGCACGGACCAGCTTTCCATCGATGCCTGCGTGGGCCGGATGCTGGCCTTGCTGGAGCCTTCACAAGACACGATGCCCACCATCGTACAGCGCGTAGCCCAAGCCCATCTCCCGCGTGAAGCCGATCACGTGCCGCTGCCATGAGCATGCCCATGGCCCTTGCGGCCGCGCCCGCCGAGGCGCAGGGAGTGCGCGGGCCGCTGTTCTCGCGCCTGCGCATACCCGTGCCCATCACCGCGCTGCAGGATGAAGTCTCGCAGCTGATGGCACGCAGCTGGCTGCCCCACGTCAACCGGGGTGACTACGACGGCGCATGGGACGTGTTGCCGCTGCGCTGCCAGAGCCAGCATGTCGCGGCGCACCCCATCCTGCAGGGCTTTGCCCTGAACGACGGAGCCCGCGATTGGAACGACCTGCCGGTACTGCAGGATTGCCCTGCCATCCGGCAACTGATGGCCCGGCTGGAGTGCCCGCTGAAGTCCGCGCGGCTGATGCGGCTGCATGCGGGCGCCAGCATCAAGCCCCACCGGGACCATGGCCTGCACCTGGGCTGCGGCGAGGCGCGCCTGCATGTGCCGGTCTGGACCCATCCTGGTGTGCATTTCCTCGTCGCAGGCCAGGAAGTGCCCATGCGCGAAGGCGAGTTCTGGTACTTCAACGCCGACGAGGAGCACGCGGTGGTGAATCGCAGCCGGGCGGCACGCACGCACCTGGTCATGGACTGCGTGGCCAACCCGTGGCTGGTGCGCCGCATCCAGGAAGGTGCGTTCGGTGCTTGACCTGCGGCACGCCTACCACACGCTGCTCGGCTCGCCGCAGCAGCTGGCGCTGTGCCGGCAAGCCCGGTCCGTGGTGGACCTGCTGGCTGCGCTGCGGGGCCTCTGGGGTGCAGGCGGCCACAGCGACGCGGACATCCTGCAGGCCCTCGACGCGTTGAACCGCGACAACCTGCCCGACGAGGTGGCTGCCGGCATGGCTGGGATCTGGCTGCCCCGCAGCTACCACGCTCGCGGCCAGCACCTGCACTGGTGCCTGCCCGATGGCGCACCCACCGAACCCTTCCACGACGAGTACCTGAGCCGCTGCTGGCAAAGCACCACGCTGAACCAGCTGATCACGCCCCGGACCTCCTTGCGCGCCCTGGCGGCCTGCGCCCGGCGGGTGCCCCGGGCCCGGCCCGCGGGGTTCATCCTTCACCTGTCGCGCTGCGGCTCCACGCTGCTGTCCGGCTGCCTGTCGGAGCTGGACGAAGCGGCAGTCTTCTCCGAGTCCCCGGTGCTCACCGAGGTGCTGGTCGACCCAGCGCTGAGTCCTGAAGAGAAGCGCGCTGGCGTCGAATGCCTGATCGATGTGAAGGCCAGCCTTTTTCCAGGCCGCCGGGTGGTCATCAAGTGGAATGCGTGGGACATCTTCCATGCACGGATGCTGCGCAGTGCGTACCCCGCCGTCCCCATCGTGGCGCTGGTGCGCGACCCCGTGGAAATCCTCGCGTCCCACCACGCGCAGGCGGGCCGGCACATGTCGGGGGACCCATCGCTCGCCGGCGTGGCGCCGGTGTTCATGGTGTCCGCAAATGCCTCGGTGCTGGAGCACCGCATCCGCGTGCTCCACGGCCTGATGGAGGGCATGCTGGCGCTCCCTGCAGAGCCACACACCACCTGCATCGACTACCGCCAGCTGAACGGCAACACCGTGCGCCAGGTCGCCGGGATGTTCGGCCTGCGCTGCGATGCTCAAGGCCAGCAGCGGATCGCCCAGCGCATGCAGCGCAACGCCAAGCTTCCGGATATCCGCTTCCAGCCGGATGGCAGCGCCAAGGCCGCGGTGTTCGATGCCGCCGAGTCCCGGGCCATTGCGCAGCGGCTGTCTTCGCTGCACCGGGCGCTGGTGTCCCCGGCGGAGCAGGCAGCGCCCGAACCCGAGGTGGCAAATGCTGGCTGATACGCAGTCCCCACTGCTCTTGCACACGCGCCCGGGCGGCGCGCAGGATGCGCCGTTCCTGCGCGCGCTTTTCGATTCGCACTGCGCACACCTGCATGCACTGGGCCTTCCGCCGGCCGCGCTGCAAGCGCTGGTGGACCAGCAGTACGCCTTCCGGCAGGCAGACTACGGACGCCGCTTTCCGCAGGCCCGCACACTGATCGCGCTGGCCGGCCACGAACCCATCGGCGCCCTGGTGCTCGACGATGACGACGACACGCTGCACATCGTGGACCTCGCGGTGGCGCCGCACTCGCGCGGCTGCGGCCATGGGCGCACGCTGGTCCGGCAGGTGCAGGCCCAGGCGCGCGAGATGGGTCGTCAAGCTGTCACATTGTCCGTGGACCCTCTGAATCAACCCGCCCTTCGCCTGTACCTGGCGCTGGGGTTCGAAGCCACCGAGCAGCAACCGGTTCAATGGCGGATGCTGTGGCGCCCTCTCCCCCCGTGAAGCGCATGAAGACCCACGCGCGAAACCCTCGTTCATTTCCACCATAACGAAAGGCTGAGCCCCATGGCAACCCCTTACCTCGGAGAAATCCGCCTCCTGCCCTACGAATGGCCGCCCAAGGGCTGGATGCTGTGCCAAGGGCAGACGCTGGCCATCAGCACCAACCAGGCCCTGTTCACCTTGCTGGGCGTCACCTACGGCGGCAACGGCACGACCAACTTCCAGCTTCCGGACCTGCGCGGACGGTCTGTGCGGCATGCCGCGCAGGCTACTCCGTACGGCAGCCTGGGAGGCTCGGAGACAGTGAGTCTGGTAGCGAGTGAGATGCCCGCGCACATCCACGCCGTGATGGCGTCCGCAGGCAATGCCAACAGCGCCGAATTCACCGGCGCCCTGGTCGGCTCGGCTGTCGCAGGGGGCAATCCCGTGAACCTGTATGCAGATGCCTCGAGCCCCGTGCAGGCGCTGGCGCCTGGCTGCGTCAGCACGGAAGGCGCAGGCCAGCCGCACGATAACTGCCAGCCGTCCCTGGTGCTGAACTACTGCATCGCGGTGACCGGTGTCTTCCCTTCCCGCAATTGAACGACTGACTGAAAGACCCACCATGGAAAGCTATGTCGGAGATATCCGTCTCTTTGCCGGCAACTTCGCGCCGCGGGGATGGGCGCTGTGCAACGGAGCCTTGCTCAGCATCAGTGAATACCAGACCCTCTACGTGCTCATCGGCATCCGGTATGGGGGCGACGGCCAGAACACTTTCGCCCTGCCGAACTTGTGCGGGCGGGTGCCGGTCGGGCAGGGCACGGGCCTCGGCTTGACCCCCCGCGTGGTGTCGCAGCTGTACGGCAGCGAGAGCGTCACCTTGCTCACCCAGCAGTTGCCCCAGCACACGCACACGTTCAACGCCACCTCCGCCACGGCGACCAGCGCCCGGGCGAGCGGCATGCTGTTCGCGCAGACCGGCACCGACAACCTCTACGGCCCGGTGCCCGGCACCGACCCCAAGCCCCAGGCCATGGCGCCCACTGCCGTGACGGTCGCGGGTGGCAGCCAGCCGCACGACAACATCATGCCCAGCATGGCCATCAACTACATCATTGCCCTCGAAGGCATTTTCCCCAGCCGCAACTGAGCAACAGGAGAATCGTATGGATCAGTTCATTGGAGAAATCCGGGCATTTCCCTTCAGCTTCGCGCCCAAGGACTGGGCGCTGTGCAACGGCCAGGTGCTGCCCATCACCAGCAACACGGCCTTGTTCTCGATACTGGGCACCACGTACGGAGGGGACGGCAAGACCACGTTCGGACTGCCCGACCTGCAAGGCCGCGTGATCGTCTCTCCCGGGCAGAGCCCGGGCCTGAGCCAATGGTTTTGGGGCGAGATCGCAGGGTCCGACAGCGTGACGCTGCTGTCCACCGAAATGCCGATGCACAACCACCAGATCACCGGCATGAACAACATCGGCACCCTGCCAGCACCCGACAGCAACAGCTACCTGAGCCGCGATGCACGCGGAGGCAGCGGTGTCATCCAGTACATGCAGACAGGCGGCACCCCCTCGGCCCCGATGGCGCCCAACACGCTGCTGCCCAGCGGCGGGACGACGCCCCACGAAAACAGGCAGCCCTTCCTGGTGCTGAACTACTGCATCGCGCTGCGAGGCGAATTCCCCGCCCGCAACTGACGCAGCCCCGCGACGCGACGGGCGACTGACCGACGAGCAGTCGCCCGGCAAGCGTCCACTGCCCCCCATTGCCACATGCCGCATACCCTGCATTTCATTTCCGGCCTTCCACGTTCGGGCTCCACCCTGCTCGCAGGCATCCTGCGCCAGAACCCGCGCTTTCACGCGGCCATGAGCAGCCCTGTGGCAGGCCTTGTCAACGGCGTGCTGGAGCAGATGGGGGCAGGCAGCGAGTCCTACGCTTTTTTCGACGCGGCCAAGCGAAAGGCCATCTGCCGCGCCTTGATCGATGCCTACTACGCTGACAAGACCGAGCCCGTCATCTTTGACACCAACCGCCACTGGACGGCACGCATGCACCAGCTGGCCGAGCTGGTGGGCGGCTTCAAGATGGTCTGCTGCGTGCGCAACCCCGCCTGGGTGATGGACAGCTTCGAAGTCATCCACCGCAAGAACCCGTTCGACTACAGCCGCATGTACAACGCGGGGAGCCGGCACACGGTCTACTCGCGCTGCGAGGTCATGATGTCTGCGGGCGGCTCCGTGGGCAGCGCCTGGACCGCGCTCAAGGAAGCCTATTACGGCGAGTTTTCCGACCGGCTTCTGCTGGTGGACTACGACCTCCTGACGCAGCACCCCCAGCGCACCCTGGAGCTGATCTACCGATTCCTGGGCGAGGACGCCTTTCAGCACGACTTCGACAACGTCGAGTATTCCGAGAACGAGTTCGACCAGCACCTCGGCGTCAAGGGCCTGCACGACGTGAAGAAGAAGGTCGCCTTCAAGCCGCGACGCAGCATCCTTCCCCCGGACCTGTTCGCCAAGTACCAGGACATGGACTTCTGGCAAGACCAGACCGGTACCTCGGCCAGCATCGTCGCCCCCCGCCGGGCCAACGCTCCCAATACGCACATTACCAAGGACACCCAATGAACCGTGCCCTGCTCAGCGGCCTCTCCACGCTGCTGTTTCCCTTTGCAGCCCACGCCGCGGCCACCTCGGCCGGGGGGTACCTGATGCGTGGGGGCTATCAGCCGCGCAGCCATGCGCGCCTGCAGATAGACGCCTTGAGCCCCGCCGTCACGGCGCCCCAGAAGGCCAAGCCATCGGCCCGGAACGCCGCGGCGCCGACCGACGTCGCCATCCTGGATATCCTGCAGCAGCCGGTGGCCACCGAACTGGTGGTCATCGACGGCTCCGTCGCCGACAAGGCCACGCTGTACCGGGGCCTGAAGCCCGGCGTGGTGGCCGTGGAGATCGACCCGTCGCGGCCCGGCCTGCCCCAGCTGGCCGATGCGCTGCGCGGACATCGCAACCTGGCGGCCATTCACGTGGTGTCGCACGCCAGCGCCGGTGTGCTGCTGCTGGGCAGCAGCCGCATCACGCCCGACAACGCCCACGAGGAACTGGCCGCGCTGTCCGCGCTGCGCGAGGCGGTGCGACCCGGTGCGGACCTGCTGTTCTATGGCTGCGATCTCGCCGCCAGCACTGAAGGCAGCGTGTTGCTCGAAATTGTTCAGCGAGAGACCGGCCTTGATGTAGCGGCGTCTAGCAATCTGACTGGTAGCAAGGCTCTGGGGGGCGATTGGGACCTAGAGGTCAAACGTGGGAATATCGAATCAACGCTGGCGTTCTCAGAAAAGGCCTTGCTCGATTTCTCAGGGGTTTTGGTTGCTTCGGCGGGATTGAAAGATTTCAATGGGACTGTCAATTGGAGTGGTTTTTATACTCCCACAGTAACTTCAGACGACTTTAGGATAACAGTCAAAGGGGGGGCGAATATTGGCAAATACATAGGAAGCACCTCGTATGCCTTCTCGCCAGATATGGCAGGTGCGTCAGGCAATTTTTTCTATGTACAAGTAGATGGCACAAATACTACTGCATTTGAACTAACTCAAGTGCAAGCTTTTGAATCCCCTTCAGCTTCTGGCAGGGCCTCTGAATTCACTAACGTCCGGGTCGTCGGCTACTTGCAGTCAGGCGGAGCAGTAACTTCAACTGCCATTAATGGAACGGCCGGTCAAGACAGCTTTGTATTTGATAACACAAAGCTGTCTACCTTTGCGGGTCAAAAGCTGAAAGGTTTTAAACTTCTATTCGACTGCTCTACAGCATGCAACGGCTTGGCAAATGACCAACCAGCATTTTTCAGTTTTGATAGCTTTACCATTCAGAATGCCGTCAACACGCCGCCGCTACCCACCGTCACCGATGGCCGCATCAGCATCTCCGGTGCCTCGGGCACCGGCGGCGCGTACAAGATCGGCGACACCGTCACCGCCACCTGGAACAACACCGCCGGTGGCGACAACAACAGCGGCATCACGGGCGTGACTGTCGACTTCAGCCAGTTCGGCGGCGGCTCTGCCGTGACAGCCTCCAACAGCGGCAACACCTGGACAGCCACCTACACCATCACGGCGGGCTCCATTGACGCCATCAACCGCAATGTCAGCGTCACCGCCACCAATGCCGGCGGCAGCACCACCACGGCCGACACCACCAACGCCACGGTGGACAGCGTTGCCCTCACCGTTACGGACGGCAGTATCAACATCAGTGGTGCTTCGGGCATTGGGGGCGCCTACCGGATCGGCGATACCGTCACGGCGACGTGGGACAACACGGCCGGCGGCGACAACAACATCGACATCATCAGCAGCGTGACGGTGAACTTCGCCCAGTTCGGCGGCGGTGCCGCGGTGCCGGCCACCAACAGCAGCGGCACCTGGACGGCGACCTACACCATCGTGGCAGGGGGCATCGCTGCCAACAACCGCAACGTCGTCGTTACCGCCCAGGACAACGCCGGCAACGTGACAACTACGGGTGACACCACCAACGCCGCCGTGGACAACATCGCGCCCTTCGTCAGCAGCATCGCGGTGAACGGGTCGCCCGGCAGCGGCGCCACCAGCATGGCTTTCACGGTGAGCTTCAGCGAGTCCGTGGCCAACGTTTCCACCGACGACTTCATGCTCGTGGGGACGGGCTCGGCATCCGGCAGCATCGCCAGCGTGTCCGCAAGCAGCGGGTCAACCGTCGACGTGAACATCGCCGGCATCAGTGGCACGGGCACCCTCAAGGTCAACCTCAATGGGGGCACCAACATCATTGATGGTGTGGGCAACTCCATACCCGCGTACAACGGCGGCAGCACGCACACGGTGAACGTCCTCACCGCGCCAGGCGCCCCCACGATCGGCACCGCCACGCCGGGCGATGCCCAAGCCTCCGTGACGTTCTCCGCGCCGGCCAGCAACGGCGGCTCCGCGATCACGACCTACACCGCCACGGCCAACCCGGGAGGTGCCACTGGCACATGCGCGGGGCCGGCAGCCTGTACCGCGACAGTCACCGGGCTCGACAACGGCACGGCCTATACCTTCACCGTCACGGCTACCAACGGCGTGGGCACCAGCACGGCGTCTGGCGCATCCAACTCCGTGACGCCCAAGGGCAACCAGACGATCACCTTCGCGAACCCAGGCCCGCAGAGCTTCGGCACCTCGCCCACATTGACGGCGACCGCCTCGTCCGGCCTTACACCGACGTTCACCTCTTCCACCACAGGCGTGTGCACCATCACCAGCGGCGGCACGCTGACCTTCGTGACGGCAGGCTCCTGCACCATCGATGCGGACCAGGCCGGCAACGGCACCTGGAATGCGGCCACCACGGTGCCGCGTACATTCACGGTCAACGCCATCGTGCCCGGCGCACCTACCATCGGTACCGCCACGGCGGGCGACACCCAGGCATCGGTCACCTTCAGCGCACCGGCCAGCAACGGGGGGGCCGCCATCACAGGGTATACCGTCACCTCCAGTCCGACGGGGATAACGGGCACCGGCGCAGGCTCACCCATCACCGTGACCAGTCTGACCAACGGCGTGGCCTACACCTTCACCGTCACCGCGACGAACAGCGCGGGCGCGGGGCCGGCCTCGGCGGCCTCCAATTCGGTCACGCCGGCGGCGCCACAGACGATCACCTTCGCCAATCCGGGGACGCAGACCTACGGCACCAGCCCGAACCTGTCCACCCTGGGCGGGGGCGCTTCCTCCACCTCGGGGCTGCCGGTAACCTTCACCTCGTCCACGACGGGTGTGTGCACCATCACCTCCGCAGGGGTGTTGACCTTCGTCACGGCCGGCACCTGCACCATCAACGCCAACCAGGCGGGCAACAGCAGCTTCCTGGCTGCCCCCCAGGTTTCGCGCTCCTTCACGGTCAGCCCCGTTGTGCCGGCCGCCCCCACATCCGTGGTCGCCACGGCGGGCGACACCCAGGTGTCGGTGGCGTTCGTGGCGCCCACCAATACAGGGGGCTCTGCCATCACCGGCTACACCGTGACCGCCAACCCGCCAGACGTGGCACCCGTGAGCGGCGCGTCGTCACCCATCGTGGTCACGAGCCTGACCAACGGCCAGGCCTACACCTTCACCGTGACGGCGGACAACGCCGCTGGTACGGGCGCGGCTTCCGCGGCCTCCAACTCCGTCACGCCCAAAGCCGTCCAGACCATCACCTTCACCAACCCGGGCACGCAGAACTTCGGGACCACCCCCACGCTGACAGCCACCTCCGACTCTGGTTTGTCACCGACATTCACCTCCGGCTCGCCGGGCTCCTGCTCCATCACTCCCGGCGGTGCGCTGACCTTCTTGACGGCGGGCAACTGCACCATCAATGCAGACCAGGCGGGCAACGGCAGTTATCTGGCAGCGACACAAGTCACCCGCACTTTTGCCGTGAATGCGCAGTTGGTAGTGTCCGGGACAGTGCCAGGCATGGCAGGCTTGGCCACGGCCACCCTGTCGGGCGGCGGCGCCGCTTGTACGCTCAACAGCGGCGGCACAGCGTTCATCACGCCTGGCAGTACACCGGGAGGCTATACGCTTCCCCATGGCGGCTTCCAATTCCTCGCCACGGGCTGCACGAGCAATGTCACCCTCACGCTGAACTATCCGGATCCCCTCCCGGCAGGTGTGCAGTTCTGGAAGCTCGGGCCAGCCACGCCCGGCGCGCTCACCTCCACCTGGTTCGCCTGGACCGGCGCCACCTTGAGCCTCGACCGCCGCACCGTGGTCTACACAGTGACCGACAACGGCGTCGGCGATTCCGACTCTGCGCTGGGCACCATCCGCGACCCGTTCGCCCCTGCCCTGGCTGCACCTGGAAGCGGCGCTGTGGGAATCCCTGTCGACAACCCTTGGGCGCTGGCCCTCATGGCGTCCATCGTCGGCTTGCTGGGAGTGAGATACCGCCAACGCCGCGCCGGCTGAGGCGCAGCACCATCGCCGCACCCATCCTGACAGCCAGGGGGTGCGGCATGGAGGGACGGTAGCCGGATGCGCGTGCCGCGTGCTGCGCATGCCGCCTGAAGAGACGCCGACACGCAGGCCAGCGGGCCGCATTGCTCGGCACGGGCCCGCCGCGCGGATGCGGTGCAAGAGAGGATGCTTGCGGCCACCGCCACAGCACACGCCTGTTTGGGGCACATAACCCGCGTGAATCAGCCCCGGTCTAGACCGGTTTGGGAGCCCCCGCGAGGCGATGGGCGAAAATCGCGGCTTCGCTTGCTTTCACCCACGCCCCCATCCGTGCGCCCCGACGTGCCCCAGCCCTTGCCAACCGCCGCTTCCGCGCCCGTGACACCTTCCACCACCATGACCCCGCTGGAGCGCCGCTCCAGCCTCAGCCTGGCACTCATCTTCGCGCTGCGCATGCTGGGCCTGTTCCTGGTGCTGCCCGTGTTCGCGCTGGAGGCCCGCAAGTATCCCGGTGGGGACGATCCGGCGCTGGTGGGCCTGGCGATGGGTATCTACGGCCTCACGCAGGCGATGCTGCAATTGCCGCTGGGCATGGCATCCGACCGGTGGGGCCGCAAGCGGGTGATCGTGCTCGGTCTGCTGGTGTTCGCTGCCGGCAGCCTGCTGGCGGCGCTGGCCGACTCCCTGACCGGGCTGCTGGTGGGCCGTGCGCTGCAGGGCGCCGGTGCCGTGTCTGCTGCCGTGACGGCGCTGCTGGCCGACCAGACGCGCGACGCGGTGCGCACCAAGGCGATGGCGCTGGTGGGTGGCAGCATCGGCCTGATGTTCGCCGTGGCATTGGTGGCGGCACCTGTGCTGGCGGCCCACATCGGCCTGGCGGGTTTGTTCGGCCTGACCTGCGCCCTGGCCCTGGCAGGCATCGCGGTGGTGCTGTGGTGGGTGCCGCCCGAGCCCCTGCAACACCAGAACGCCCCCCGCGGCCGCCTGGCCGATGTGTGGGCCCACCCGGATCTGCTGCGCCTGAACCTGGGCGTCTTCGTGCTGCACACGGTGCAACTGTCGATGTGGGTGGCCGTGCCGGCCATGCTGGTGCAGGCGGGCCTGGCCAAGGACCACCACTGGCAGGTGTACCTGCCCGCCGTGGTGCTGTCGTTTGCGGCGATGGGCGGGTTGTTCGCGCTGGAGCGGGCGGGGCGCCTGCGGGCCGCGCTGCTGGGCGCCATTGCGCTGGTGCTGCTGGTGCAGGTGGGCCTGGGTGCGCTGGCCGCCAGCGGCATGCCGGCCACGCTGTGGGTGCTGGGGCCGCTGCTCTTCGTGTTCTTTTGCGGATTCAATGCACTGGAGGCCAGCCAGCCCAGCCTGGTCTCGCGCATGGCGCCGCCGCTGCTGCGCGGCGCGGCCTTGGGCAGCTACAACACCTTGCAGTCGCTGGGCCTGTTTGCCGGTGGCGCCCTGGGCGGCGCGCTGGTGAAGTGGGCGGGGGCACCGGGCCTGTTCGCGGTGACCGCAGGACTGACGGCCCTGTGGCTGGTGCTGACCTGGCCTTTGCGGCCCGTGAAACGCTGACCACCTCCTCCGGCCAGGCGCTTTGCTTTGTGGCCCGGGCTGGCGGCGTTGCGGCACAATGGAGCGTTTGGCGCCCGGACTCCTTCTCAACGACGGGCGCCCTTTAACTTCGAGGTAGAGCAGCATGGCATCCGTGAACAAAGTCATCATCGTCGGCAACCTGGGCCGAGACCCTGAAATGCGCACCTTTCCCAGCGGCGACCAGGTGGCCAATGTGACGATTGCCACCACCGACAAGTGGAAAGACAAGCAAAGCGGCGAGATGCGCGAAGCGACCGAGTGGCACCGCGTGGTCTTCAACGGCCGCCTGGCCGAGATCGCCGGCCAGTACCTGCGCAAGGGCTCGCAGGTGTATGTGGAAGGCTCGCTGCGCACCCGCAAGTGGACCGACCAGAGCGGCGTGGAAAAGTACAGCACCGAAATCCGTGCCGACCAGATGCAGATGCTGGGCAGCCGCCAGGGCATGGGCGGCGGTGGCGGTGGCCAGCAAGGCGGCGGCGGTGGTTATGACGACGGCGGCGGCTATGGCGGCGACCAGGGCGGCGGCTACGACCAGGCGCCCCCTCCACGGCGTGCAGCCCCTGCGCCGCAGCAGGCAGCCCGCCCGCCGGCACAGCGCCCGGCCCCTGCGCCCGCAGCGCAGGCACCGCGTGCCGCGTCGGGCTTTGATGACATGGACGACGACATTCCGTTCTGACCAAGACCGGCCAGCGGTTGGCAGGGCGCAACCGGTGCGCACCCTGCCCGCTGAGCACAGCGACCCGGCCTGCGGCCGGGCTCTGATCCCTCCCCCATAGCAAGCCAGCGCTGTGCAACGCAGCGCCGCAGCAGACCCCTGCGACAGGCTTGGACCACCCCTTGTCCTTTGTGAAAGCTGTGCTCGCTCAGTGCCGTGCCGTGGGGCGTGCGTTCGAACGCTCACCTGTCACCCCGCCACCCCGCCACCAGCAGCACGGCACACCACGCCGGACGGGCAGCAGGCTGAAGCGGCCTGGATACTGACCCACGGCTTACACGAATTCCATGCGACGGGGAAGGGCATGTTTGTCAAGTTGCGGCATCCATGCTACGCGCGCAACACTTTGAAACATCCCTCACACCTAACTCGCAGATCATCGCGGCCTTGGCGTTTTTATCGCCAATGCGTGCTCCGTTGCAGCCTGAACGGCGAGCCGGCGGACCAAAAAAACACACACAACACACACAGGGAGTTTTCCATGGGATTCGTCCGCAAGATCTTGATTTTCATCACCGGCTACGCTTGGCTGCTGCTGCTGGCCGGCCCGGGCCTGATCGGCATGTCGGTCTGGAGCCAGTGGAAAGCCGACGGCGACCACGCCTACAAGGCGCGCGAGCAGCTGACGTCGCTGGCCGGCACCGTGACGGGCGCTTCTGAAGTCACCGTGACGCGCAAGCGCCGCACCACCAAGAAGTACTACGAAATCACCGTGAAGCCCGAAGCGGGCGGCGAAGACCGCAAGCTGCGCATCGACCACAGCACGCAACCCACCCTGGTGGGCAACCTGATCGATGAAAAGGTGACCGCGCTGTTCGACTCCAGCGACAACGACCTCGTCTATGAAATCGTGACCGGCGGCCAACCCGTGATCGCCTACGAAGCCAGCAAGCAGCGCCTGCTCTCCGAAGCGCAGTCCAACGCCAAGTCGTTCGGCGGCGCGGGCACGTGGATCTTCGCGATCTTCCTGACCCTGATCGGCGCGGGCGGCGTGTGGGCCAACCGCAAGCTGCGGCGCAGCGAAGACCAGCAAGACGCACAGGCCGCTGCCGCCTGATGCCTCCAGCGCGCACCGGCCATGCACCTGCATGGCGGCACGCCACCAGCAACACGAGAGGGAGGGAGGGGTAGCGCCCGGCGCGCGCCCCTCCCGCACAACGTGATCACAGCAACCATAAGTTTCATCACCGGAGGACCTACACCATGAATCCCAACGCACTGTCACCCCAGACACCCGCCGGCGCACCGCTGGAGCGGCGCGATTTCATCGTCTCGACGTACAAGCACCTGGGCGCGGCCATCCTGGCCTTTGTCGTGCTCTCGGCCGTGCTGATGATGAGCGGCTTTTCCACCGCCACCGCCAAGATGCTGATGGGCAGCGGCAACAAATTCATCTGGCTCGGCGTCATGGGCGCCTTCATGCTGGTGGGCTGGCTGGCATCCCACCTGGCCGACAACGCCGAGAACCCGCAGACCCAGCTCATGGGCCTGGGCTTGTACGTGCTCGCCGAAGGCCTGATCTTCGCGCCGATGTTCGGCATCGCCCAGCTGCTGGTGCCCGGCGCCATCGGTGCGGCTGCGTTCATCACGCTGCTGATGGTGGCGGCGCTCACCTGGACGGCGTTCACCAGCAAGTCCGACTTCTCGTTCCTGGGCGGCATCCTCAAGGTGGGTGGCCTGGTGGCGCTCGGCACCATCGTGGCCGGTGCGATCTTCGGCTTCAAGCTCGGTATCTGGTTCTCCGGGATCATGGTGCTGTTTGCCGGCGCCTGCGTGCTGTACGACACCTCGCGCATCATCCACGACTACCCGGCCGACCGCCCTGCAGGCGCTGCGCTGCACCTGTTCGCCTCCATCGCGCTGATGCTCTGGTACGTACTGCGCATCCTCATCAGCCTGGCGACCAACGACGATTGATACCCCCAGCCGAGCCCGCGCCAGACACGGTGCGGCACCACAGGCTGAAAAGGCCGGACACCTGCGAGGGTGCCCGGCCTTTTCTTTTGGCGGCGGTGGACACGCCAAAAATGCCCCTGCCGCTTGTTGTGATTGCCTTTATTGCTACACATTTCATAGCTACCACACCGTAGCCATCGATCACGTCGGCCTGGGCCCACGGCAGTCATTCCCGCCGGGGCCGCCGCTACGCCTGGAAGCGATTTTTAGAAGGCCTTTTTACCTATAGCTGGCACAATTGGATACAGCAGCCCGGCCCCGCACGCAGTGTTTTGGCCGGGCGGTCTCTCGGGCTGGACGGGCATTGCTCTCGCTGTCTTTTGCGCTGGCCTCGGCCACCAGGCGGCTGACAAGTCCACGCTGCCGCAGAGTGCCACGCCCCGAACTCCCGTCATTTCCAGCATCTTCTTTCCAGTCCATCATGCGCAAATTCTCCTGGCTCTCCCTGACATGTGCGGCATTGCTTGCCAGCTGCGGCGGCGGCTCCTCCGACGGGGGGGACGTGGGCCCCGCACCCGGCGTGCAGCAGTACCCGGGCGGTGTCTGGTCGGGCACGGTCGGTACCGGCGCCCTGCAGCGCCAGGTGTTCGGCTATATCGACCCCGGCCCGACGGGCACCGGCGGCGAGTTCTACCTGGCGCGCGAGGCGGCCAGCTCTGCCGGGTACGACGGCCTTTACGGCCGGCTCAACGTGGACCGCACCACGGTGCTGGCCACCGGGGTCACGTACTTCTCGGTGCGCGACGGCAAGTTCGCCACCAACGTGACGCTGCGCGGCACCGCATCGGCCAGCGCGACCACGGGCCGCACCAATGCCATCAGCGGCAACTACAGCGACCCTGTGGCCACGGCGGCCGCCACCGGCTCCACGACCACGTTCAAGCTCAACTACAGCGACCTGAACAACCACCCCGCACGCCTGTCGCTCATGGAAGGCACCTACCGCGGCGGCGGTGTGTTCGGGGGCAACTGGGTGCTGTCCATCACGGCGCAAGGCGCACTCACCGGATCGGTGGGTGCCTGCACGGTCACCGGCACGGTGATCCCGCGCGCCAGCGACTCCGCGGTGTACGGCGTGTCGATGAACCTCTCGGGCAATGAAACCCTGTGCGCGGGCGCCGGCACCACGCAGGCCGGCGTCGCGGTGCTCAAGTTCGACGTGAGCGCCACGGAGCGCAGCGGCATCTGGATGATGACCCGCAACGCCACCGGCCCGGCGAACACCTTCGTGCTGGAAGGCAAGGCAGACAGCCCCAACAACCCCACGCCCGCCCCCACGGCCCAGAGCGCGGCGGGCAACTGGACCGGCACGGTCAGCGGCTCGGGCGCCACGTCGGTGTCCGCGGCCGTGCTCCCCGACGGCGGCTACTTCTTCTACCGCCCCATCGGCGCGGGCTACGACGCGCTGTACGGCACGCTGCTGGTCACGCCCGGCAGCAGCCTCGTGAGCTCCAACGACGGTGCCTACTTCAACCACCAGAATCCGCTGGCGACGCAGTACACCGAGTCGATGGTGCTCAGCGGCGACGCGCGCACCGGCGTGAGCTTTGCCGGTACCTACGCCAACCCCGCCCAGGGCAGCGCGGCGACGTCGTTCTCGATGGTGCCCGACACCACCTTCCCGTACAACGCGCTGCTGTCCTCGTCGGTCGCGCGCCTGGCAGGCACCTACAGCAGCCCCTCCATCGGCTTTGGCGGCACGAGCATGAGCCTCACGCTCAACGCGCTGGGCGAGATCAAGGGCACCACCAGCAACGGCTGCGCGCTCACGGGCGTGGTCACTGCGTATGAAGGCGGCGGCAACAATCTCTACCGCGTGCAGAACCTGGCCTACACCGGCGGCGGCTGCCCCTTCAACAGCTCGCCCAACCAGACGGGCGTGGCGTCCGCCCGTTTTGATGCCGCAGGGCAGGCCGTGACGGGCCTGCGCGTGCTGACAGCTGCGCGCACGCTGACAGGCCAGCGCTTCCAGACGATCTTCATCGGTACGCGCTGAGCGCCGGTGGAATCCGGGGGGGGGGGTGCCTGAGGCACCCCCTCCACCCTCCAGCCCTGCGCGCAGCAGGAGCTGAAAAAAAAGCCCCCCATGCTTCTGGCATGGGGGGCTTTTTCAGGTTTGTCCTGGCGGGACCGGCCCGCAGCGGCCCGGCACGCCGCACCGTGGGGCGCGGTGATCAGTTGCTGGCGTAGGGCGAGCGCAGCGGGTTGACCGGGAACGCCTGCAGGCCGGTGTAGGGCTGGAACGCATAGCGCACGTACAGGCCGCCGGCGAACTCGCGGTAGTTGCGCGCGTTGTTGAGCGACAGGTGGCCGCCCAGGAACACCTGCGGATGCATCTGGTACTCCATGGCAGCGCCCAGGTTGTAGCCCAGGCCGGTGCGCGACTGCCCGGGGTAGATGGCGGTGGCACCGGTTTCGCCGAACGCCAGCGCATCGCTGGCCGCCGCCGCCGCTGCCGCCTGGCGCGAGGGGCTGTTGGGGAAGTAGGGCGCGGCATCTTCCTTGAAGTACTGCACGCCCACCGAACCCTTGAGCTGGTAGGACAGGCGGCCATTGCGCTGCGCCCACTCGATGGGAATGCCGAACGAGAGGAACTGCTGCGGGCTGAAGTACCCGCCATGGCCCACGGTGAAGTACCGCAGGTTGCGCTGGTAGGACAGCCCCGTGAAGCTCAGGCCGGCGGTCAGGTCGGCGTTGGACGTGCGGTGCACATGCCAGTACATGCCGCCACCGGCTTCCACGCGTGCATTGCTGCGCACCCGCTCACCGGTCAGCCCGTGCAGCGAGCCGTAGCCGTACACACCCAGCTCGCCGTCGTCCCAGGTCAGGTCCACGCGGCCCCCGGTGGCCGACACGCCGCCCCAGCGGTCGCCGGTGCGGGCGTCGCGCGCCCCGGCGAACGACAGCAGGCTGTCGGTCACAGGGCGGCGCGACAAGTCCACGGCCATGGTCAGGTCGTCGTTGATGGGCATGCGGTAGCGCACGCCGCCTGTCACGTCCGCCTGGCCGAAGCCCAGGGGCGTGGTGCCGATGTCGGCCTTGAAGTTGCCGGACTCGTAACCCACGCTCAACCCGATGCCGCTGTCGCTCTGCGAGCCCGGAGCGCGCTCGGGCATGTCGAGCGCCGTGACCGGCCCACCGCCGAAACGGCTGACGGTGCCGTACGGCGTGCCCGGCGAGCCCGCACTGGCACCGGTGGGCGTCACGCCCAGGATGAGGTGTCCATCGCCCACGCTCATCTTGAGCTGCACCGGTGCCTCGATCTCGGACAGCTGGCTCATGCCCGCCTCGCCCTGGCGGGCGCGGGCCGTGGCGCCGACGGAAAAGCTGCTGATCTGGCTTTGCTGCACCTCGCGCAGCTCATCGCGCGCCGTGCGCGGGCGCGTGGGGTCCGGCACGGCGTTCAACGTGCCTGCGGTGGACCATGCCGACGGCTGCGGGGCCATCGCCTGCGCCCGCTGCTGCTGTTGCTGCAGCTGTGCAGAAGGCTGCATGCCCGGATAACCGGCATAGCCCTGCGCGGGGGTTATGTAGCCTGCCGAGGCGTTCTGCTGCGCCGGCACCGCTGCGGGCGCGTAGGCAGGGGCGTACGCAGGGGCATAGGCGGGCACGCTGGCCGCTCCAGTGCCGCCCGCGGCCGGGGCAGCGGCGGCGGATGACGCCGGTGCCTGCCGCTGCGCGGGCGCCACGGCGGTGCGGCCCGCCGTGGGCGCCGCCGCGTTGCGCCGCGCATTGGTGGATGGCGATGCGGCCCTCTCGGCAGCGGGGGCCGGCGTGGCCAGCTCGGGGTAGTAGCTGGCCGGTGTCATGGGCGGTGCCTGGACCACCATCTGGGGCGCGGGCGCAAAACGGCTCGCACCGGCAGGATCCGGGATGTACAGCCCCGACGGCGCATTGCTGCGCGCCACAGGCTGGGGCGCGTACTGCAGGGGCGTGTAGCCCAGCGGGGTGCGCGCCATGGCACCAGCGGACGCAGACCCAGGCACCGACAGGCCGCTGCTGGTGCGCTGCAGGGCTGCGCGCTGGGCAAAAGGATTGCCCATGCGGGCCGGGCCGGTGGACACGCCGCTGGCGGCCAGCACGGCGTCGCGCTGCGCGTTCTCTGCAGCGACGGCGGCGGTGAAAAACTCGGTGGCCTTGCTGTTCTTGCCCTGCGCCCGGTACAGCCGCCCCGCGGCGGTCAGCACCTCGGGGTCGCGCGGCGCGCGCGCCAGCGCCACGGACAGCAGCGACTCGGCGTAGCCGTAGTCCTTGGCACCCGTGGCCATGGCTGCGGTCTGCAGGATCAGGGGCACGTCGTTGGGCGACTTCTCCAAAAGCCGCGCATACAGCGCCTGCGCCTGCGCATAGTCGTTGTTGGCCGCATACATGCGGGCCAGGGCCGCCATGGCCAGCGGCTCGTCGGGCTGCTCGGCCAGCAGCGGCGCCAGGGTGTCGTACGCAGCGACGAGGTCGCCCGCCTCGCGCAGGCCGTCGGCCTGGCGCACGATGTACGCGCGGCGGATGTCGGCAAAGCTCTTGCGTTCGCGGTCGTTCATCGGCGCGGTCTGCAACTGGCGCAATATGCCGGCCAGCTCCACGTCCTGCTGCGTCTTGAGCAGCGTGGCCGCGTACTGCAGCCGCAGCCCCACGTCGGGCCGCGGGGTGCGCGCCAGCACCTGGCGCACCATGCCCAGGGCGCGCTGGGGCTCGCCGGCGTCGGCATAGGCCAGGGCCAGTGCGCCCAGCAATTCGGTGTCCTGCGTGGCAAACGACTCGGCCTGGGCCAGCGTGGCGAGGGCCTCGGACTGGCGGCCCTCGGCCGCGAGGGCCGAGGCGGCCGACGCCTGCACATGCACCCACACGCGCTTTTGCAGGGCCGCGATGTCGCGCGTGCGGTGCTTCTCGGGAATGCGGTCCAGCAGCGCCAGCGCGCCCGGCCAGTCGCTGGCTTCGGAGGCCAGCAGCGCGCTGGCGTACAGCGCCTCGGGCATGTTGGGGTTGGAGATGAGCAGGCCGTCCATCACGCCGCGCGCTTCGGCCACCGCGCCCATGCGCAGGTACAGGCGCGCCAGGTCCAGGCGCACCCAGGGGCTGGCGGGGTCGTTGAGCAGCGCGTCTTCCAGCGCCACGCGGGCCGCAGCGGTATCCCCGCGCTCGGTGGCGGCGCGGGCCTGGCCCAGTGCCTGCGCTGCGCGCAGGCGTCCCAGGGCGCCGACCTTTTCCTGCTGCGAGGGCGAGAGCTTCTCGACCAGGGCCAGCGCTTCGGCCGCCTTGTTGTTCTGGGCCAGCACACCCACCAGGCCGCGCACGGCATCGGGGTTGTCTGCCTGGCGCGCCAGCACGCGGCGGTAGGCGGCTTCGGCGGCGTCGTACTGCCCTGCCTCGACCAGCAGGTCCGCCAGGTCGGTCTGTGCCGTGACCTCGGCCGGGTTCATGCGCACGGCCTGCTCCAGGGATTTTTGGGCAGCCGCCGTGTCGCCGCGCTCACGCTCGCTGGTGGCCTGCTCGACCAGGCTCCAGTAAGTGGCACTGTCCAGCGCCTGCTTCCAGCGGCCGGCCGAGCCGGCGCGCGAGGCGCGCTCCAGCAGGCCGCGCGCGTCGGCAAAGCGCTCCTGGCGCAAGCGCAGGATGCCCAGGCCGCCCAGCGCATCGCCGTCGGCGGGGCGCGCTTCGAGCACGCTCGAGAAGGCGGTCTCCGCCGCATCGAGCTCGCCATCGTCCAGCGCCTGGAAGCCGGCCGTGGTGCGCTGGCGCAGCGGGTCGGCGCCTGCGGCCGGGCGGCCGGAGCTCTGCGCCTGCTTTTGCAGGTTCTGCGCCTGGGTCAGCCGCGTCTGCACGGCCGTGTCGCCCGGGTTGGCGCGCAGGAAGTTCTCGTACAGCGGGATGTCGGCCGAGCGCGTGCCCGTCCAGGCCAGCGCCTTGCGCCAGCTTTCCGTGGCGGCCTTGCCCACGTCGGGTCGGCCCGCCAGGCGCGCCAGCTGGCCGATGCCCTCGCGGCGCGTGGCGTCGCGGTAGGTCAGGTGCTGCGCCAGGGCCAGGGCGATCTGCGGGTCTTCGGGGGACTCCTGCGCCAGCCGGCCCAGGCCGCGGCGCGCTTCGTCCCAGCCGCCCGCCGTGGCGCCCAGGGTCTGGTAGTACTCCAGCGCCAGCGGGCCGGTGGGCGCGCGGTCACCCAGCGCGGCCTGGTAGGTGCTCAGCGCCTGGCTGGCCTGGCCGCTGCGGGCCTGCTGGCGTGCAGTCTCGATCTGCGGGGCACTGCGCCCGTTGCGGATGGACTCCTGCAGCCGGCTCACCAGCGGGCTGCGCGGCTGGGCCGCCTGCAGTTGCGTCAGGTAGCGCTGCGCGCCCTCGGGGCGCTGCGCGTTGAGCTCGACCAGCGCCATCCCGTACAGGGCCTGGGCGTTCTGGGGATTGATGCGCAAGAGCTTCTGCCAGGCCTCGCCCGCGCGGTCGGTATCTCCCCGCTCCTGCCAGTACTGGCCCTGGTCGAGCAGCGTCTGCTCGGCCCCGGTCTGGGCCCAGGCCGCGGGCGCCATCATCGAGGCCATCAGCCCCAGCGCAAGTGTGTGGTGACGACGGTGTTTGGAGGCCATGCCTTCCTTCTCCCAGATGGCCCCGGCCCACAACGGGGCCGGGAACGATTTGCTTGTTTCAGAACATCGCAGCGGGCGCCGATGCGCCGCGCGGCGTCATCACGCCTTCTGCTTGAGGCGGGCCCTGGCACGTGCACGCAGCGACAGGTACATGACGATGGCCACCAGCACCGCGGCAGACACCCCCAGCAGGATCAGCAGCAGCGGATTGCGCGAGAGGAACCATTGTGTGTACAGCAGCGGGCCCAACTGGCCCACATAGTAGTTTTTCTCGGCCAGCAGGCTGTCGACCTGCTTGCCGCGGATCACGGTGGTGCTGCCCTGCACGTGCGTGAGCGAATCGGCATCGAGCAGCGCATCCACCACCTGCGACAGCCCGGCGGGCTGGTTGCTGGCCACCAGCACCACGCTGCGGCCGTTCTTGAGCGGCGACTCGAAGCCCGCGATGAAAGCATCGGTGCTGCTGCTCGAGAACGCCACCTGGTTGCGGCGCGTCTGCACTCCGGCCTCTTCCTCGAAGCCCCACCAGCGCATCAGGCGGCGGGCCAGGTCGGCGAGCTGAAAGCTCTTGGCGTCGCCCTGCAGCGCCGCGGGAATGGAGCTGGCCCACTGCTTGAGCAGCGGCTGGTTGCCGCCGCCCGAAGAGATCACCAGCAGGTCCTTGTCGGAGAGCTTGTCCACCTGCTGCGCCTGCGCCACCGTCACGCCCATGGCGGGGTGGCCGGTCACGCGGCCCATGATGCCCATCAGGCCCAGGTAGGTGCCGTACTCGGCCAGGCCCGGCTTGTCGGGCATGACCACCGCAGTGTCCGACAGGTCGGCCATGCGGGTGAACGGGAAGCCCGCGTTGCCGAACGCGGCCAGGTCGGGCATGGCGATGAAGTGCTTGAAGCCGGAGATATCGAGGGTCGAATCCGCGTCCACCGAGCCGCGCACGTTGTCCAGCGGCACGTCCTTGCAGGCCCCCTGCTTGACCACGTCGTAGTAGTAATGCATCTGCAGCTGCGACTGCGACGGCAGCTTGAACAGCGGGATGTGGAACTTCTCGCGCTCCGGCCCGGTTTCGCTCAGCGGCAGCACCTTGGTCAGCAGGCGGTCGAACGTGCCGGGCTCCTCGTGGGTCACGGAACGCAGCGGCAGCGAGCGCAGGAACTGCTGGTTCACGTTGATGTTGAGCGTGGACTTGTCGGCGTTGGGGCGCGGGGTGTACCGGTAGCGCAGGTCCACCGGAATGCCCTTCTGGCGCCATGCGAACAGGTCGGGCGGCAGGAAGAAGTTCACGCGGATCAGGTCGGGCGAGTAGCCGGACACGTCGAGCGCAGACGCCTCGACCAGTTCGCCGAACTTGACCGGCCGGTCGTTGGGCAGCCAGTGGGGCGCGTCGTAGGGCTTGCGGGGCTTGAGCTCCGTGACCTCCGTGATGCGCGCGATGGAACCGGACAGGGCCGAAGACCCCACCGCCAGCGCCTTGGCCGCCACGGCCAGTTCGGCATCGTCGCGCCCCATCACCAGCAGCAGCTTGCCGTTGCGGTCCGCGGGGTGGCTCACCACCGCCACCGTGGGGCCCTGGATGTCCGGCAGCGACAGGCCGGCCGGGGCTTGCGCGCGGCCCGCCACCATCACCACGGCGTTGCCGCGTGCCGGCAGCTCGCCGATCAGCGACGGGAACTTGGCGCCGCGAAAGCCCGCCAGCGCGCCGAACCACGACGACATCGTGCCCGCCGCCTGCAGGGCTGCGGTGTTGGGCGCCGCGTTGAACACGATGGGCAGCTCCAGCGGGCGCACATCGCGGCGGTCGAAGAACGGCTGGGGCAGCAGCGCCAGGTCGTTGGTCTGCGCCACCGGGGCCACGGTCAGCTCCAGCAAGCTGTCGTTGCCGACGTTGGCCCACAGGCTGGAGTGCAGGGGGTCTTCGCACTCCATCGTGTAGTGGCCGATGAGCTGCAGGTTCAGCCGGTTGAACTCGGTGATCAGCCGCGGGGGAATGGTGATCTCGCGCTGCAGGTTTTCGCCCGCCTGCTGCGTGGTGACGGGAATGGTCGCGGCCACCTGCTCGTTGACCATCACCTTGATGTGCGACAGGTTGGTCAGCAACGCCGGCGAGTACGAGTAGTTGAGCTTGAGCTTCGCGCCCGTGACCACTTCGTCGTTGCGCACGCTGAAGGCCACGCCGCTCGTGCCGTCCACGCCGCGCAACTGCAGCGGGAACAGCGCGCCCAGTTCCTTGAAGCTGTTGCGCTGCACACGCACGCCGCCTGCTGCCGGCAGCGACCCGGCGGTGGTCTCCGCAGCCGGTGCGGGTGCAGGTGCCGCAGCGAGCTGCGCGACGGGGGCGGCCGTTCCTGCCAGCGCCAGGGCCAGCATGGCGGGGAGCATGCGCTGGCGCGGCAGCCGATCTGTCGGTTGTCGTGTGGAGGTCATGTGTGGAATCTTCGGATACAGGAAACGGAACGGCTACCGGGGCTTCAGCGACTTGACAGCGGTGGAGGCCAGCTGCCCCATGCCGCGCAGTCCGATCGTGATCACGCTCCCGAGCGAGCGCAGCGGCTTGTCGCGCTGGCCGGTGCCCCAGGTGGCGATCCAGGCGTCGGCGCGCGCAAAGGTCAGCGATGCCAGCTCTGCCTGCTGGGCCAGGGTGAGGTTGTCGAACTTCACGCCCAGGCGGCCTTTGCCGTTGAAGGTGACGACCGCCGGAAAGACGCCCTCCTCGTCGGAGCGGAACAGCGATACCGACAGCTTGCTGCCCATCGGGATGTCGCTCTCGGGCGGCACCGTGAGCCCCAGGCCGTGCTGCGAGAAGTCTTCGGTCTTGCACACCAGGGTGCGGCCGTTCTCGAAACGGATCACCGCCGGCAGGGCCGCCGCCACGCGTGGCGTGCCGCGGATCTGGCGCGTCTCGCTGGCCACCGCCACGCTCGCGCCGAGCAGGATGATGTTGTAGACCGTCCAGACCATGTTGATGACCAGCGTGGTCGTCTCGTCGCCGTCCGCGTAGAACAGCTTCCAGATGCCGACGGCGATGCCCACCAGGTTGATCAGCAGCAGCACCACATAGGGCCGCGCGATGGTCCAGTCGAAGTACGCCTTCTCGATCACGCCGCCCTTGGCCGTCACGTTGAACTTGCCCAGCTTGGGGTTGATGAAGGCCACGATCACCGGCCGCATGATGTACCAGGCCAGCACGGACTCGTACACCTCGTTCCAGAACGAGTGCCGAAAGCGGCCCTGGATGCGCGAGTTGGTGACGCTGGCGTGGGCCAGGTGGGGCAGCGCATACGCCGTGATCATGAGCGCGGTGGCCTGGAACACGTGCGCGTCGAAGAACAGGTAGGCCAGCGGCGCGGTCAGGAACACCAGGCGCGGCAGCCCGTAGAAGAAATGCAGCATCGCATTGAGGTAGCACAGCCGCTGCCCGAACTTGAGCCCCTTGCCGAACAGCGGGTTGTCGGTGCGGGCGATCTGCGCCATGCCCCGCGCCCAGCGGATGCGCTGGCCCACGTGGCCGGACAGGCTCTCGGTGGCCAGGCCCGCGGCCTGCGGCACTTCGAGGTAGGCGGTGTTGTAGCCCAGGCGCGCGAGCTTGAGCGCGGTGTGCGCGTCTTCGGTCACGGTCTCCACCGCGATGCCGCCCACCTCCAGCAGCTCCTTGCGGCGGATGATGGCGCAGGAGCCGCAGAAGAACGACGCGTTCCACAGGTCGTTGCCGTCCTGCACGATGCCGTAGAACAGCTCGCCCTCGTTGGGCATGCGGTGAAAGGTGTCCAGGTTGCGCTCGAAGGGGTCGGGCGAGAAGAACACGTGCGGCGTCTGCAGCATCACCAGGTTGGTGTCCTTGAAGAACCAGCCCATGCAGACCTGCAGGAACGAGCGCGTCGGGATGTGGTCGCAGTCGAAGATCGCGATGTACTCGGAGTTCGTGATCTTGAGCGCCGCGTTGATGTTGCCCGCCTTGGCGTGGTGGTTGTTGTCACGGATGATGTAGCCCACGCCCAGCTCTTCGCAGAACTCGCGGAAGTCCTGGCGGCGGCCGTCGTCCAGCACGTACACGTGCAGGCGGTCCTGGGGCCAGTCGAGGCTCATGGCCGAGAACACCGTCTGGCGCACCACTTCCAGCGGCTCGTTGTAGCTGGGGATGAAAACGTCCACGCTGGGCCAGGTGCTCACGTCCGCGGGCATGGGCACCGGGCGGCGCTGCAGCGGCCAGGCGGTCTGCAGGTAGCCGATGAGCAGCACGGCGAACGCGTACAGCTCGGCCAGCACCAGGCCGTAGCCGAAGGCGGCGTCCACCCAGTTGGTGAAGCCGATGGTGTCGGTGAAGCGCCAGTAGATGTAGCGCGACGAGGCCGAGATCGACAGCACGATCATCGCCAGCGTCGACAGCCGCCCCGGGGTCTTGCTCAGCAGCAGCGCGGCGCCGAACGAGCCCAGCGAGAACAGCACCTGCCCCTGCAGGTCCAGCGGCACGCTGATGACCAAGCCCATGAGCAGCGCACTGAACACCACCGCCGCCACGCGCGCCAGAGGATGCGTCCAGATATCCCACGCCGTGATGGCATGCACCACCGTGCGCCAGTGCGCCTGGGGGCTGTGCGAATCGGCGTCGGCGACTTCGTCCGCCCGGGGGCGCTGGTCGACGCTCATCGCGGCGCTCCCGGCAGCAGCGGCAGGCGCAGGCGCTGGGTGATCGCCCGCGCGCATTTGCGCAGGTCGTCGGCGGCCTGGCCGTGGGCGTCGTACTGCAGCACACTCTGGTCGTAGGCGAGTGCTTCGCGCACCGCCTGGTCTTCATGGATCACACCGACCAGGCGTTCGCCCAGGTTGTCCTGCATGACGCGCGTGATGTCCTTGGCCAGCTGGCGCGCGCTGTCGACCTGGTTGACCACGTACAGCGCGTCCACAAAGTCCGGTCGGGGAGCGCAATATGTATTCACCAGGCGCTGCATGAGCGCCAGGGCCGCATAGGAAGCCGCATCGGGCAGGCTGACGATCACCGCCGCCTGCGCGGCCGACAGCGCCTGCTGCATATACACCGACGGGCCGGGCGGCGTGTCGACCAGCACCACGGCGTCGGGCGGCAGCTCCAGGCGCTGCAGCTGCTCGACCAGCCAGGCAGGGTGGGCGTCCAGGTGGCGCTCGAAGGCCACCCGGTCCGACTCGTTCACCATCCCGAAGGGCAGCACGTTCACCCCCGAGAGGCTGCGCACGCAGACAGCGCCCCAGTGTTCACCTTCCAGGCTGGCGCGGGACACCCCGCCCAGCGCGCGCGGGTCGGCACCGAAGTGCAGGCCCAGCGCGTTCTGCGGGTCCATGTCCACCACCAGGAGCGTGCCCACGCCCTGGCTTTGCAGGGCCGTGGCCAGGTTCGCCGTCAATGTCGTCTTGCCCACGCCCCCCTTGGCGGAAACGATAGCGATCACCTTCATGGGTACGGACCTCGGCGCGGTTGCCAGACCGGAGCAGGCGCGGGTGCAGCTTGCGGGGCGGCCGGAGCGGCTGCGGCCGCCCCGGCCAAACGGGCGAACACGGAGGGCAGGTCCGTGGGCAATGCACCGGCTGCGGGCGCAGGGGCTTCGGCGGCGGGAGCGCCGGAGCGCAGGCCCGCCAGGCCCGACAGCGGCGAGCGCGACGCCAGCGCCGATGCGGCCACCGGGGCCGGAGAAACGGGCGTTGCCGCCCGGTAGCCTGGCGCGTGGTCCGCAGACATCAAGGGGGCGGCGACGGGTGCGGGCTGCGCCAAGGCGTCCACCGAAGCGGCAGCCGGGGCCAGGGCCGCAGGGGCAGGGGCGGGCGCCGACACAGGCGCAGGGGCCAGTTGCGCCCATGCGGCAGGACCCGGACCCGCGGGAGCGGCGGCCGGCACAGCGTTCGGCCGGACCGCGGGCACTGGAGCCGCCTCCGCGGCATCGCCGCGGCGCACCACCGACGGGATGTCCCCGGCCACGGCGCCATGCACCGCCGTCACCAGCGGCCAGCGGTCACGCGACAGCTGGTGCTCCTGCTGGCGCGCCAGTTCCTGGTAAGGGCCGGGCTTGGCGCCAAACTGTTGAAAGAGGTTCACGACGTCATCGGAGGGCTTCATAGGTCAATCACCGTCTGTGCGTTGTTGCGTGCGGGGCCACAGTTCAGCGCGCCAGCTGGAACTGCACGCAGCCCCAGGCGTCGGCAGGAGCCACCTGGACCACGCGCAGCGCCCCGGAGCCGGCCTGCTCCATCCAGCTCTGGTACACCCCCTCCAGGAAACCGCCCGACCACTGGACGTGGCGCGCCCCGAATGCTGCAGATACGGGCGAAAGGCTGTGCTGGATGTTCAAGCGCGCCGCTTCTTGCGACAGCTGCACCCAGCCCCAGTCGATGCGCTCCCACACCGCCGTCATGCCGCGCTGCAGCTCGTCCAGCGTGGCAGCGGGCGCCAGGGGGTTCGCGGCCGCAAAGCGCGTTCCCACGCGGAACATCAGCGCATGCAAATCCTCGGGGGCCAGGGAGGACGCGAATTCTTCCGTCAGCGCCTGCAGGAACCCCCTCCATTGCGCTGCGCACTGCTGCGTGGCCATGTGCTCGGCGATCTCTGGGCTGGGGAAGGAAGCGGCGGAAGTGGACATGGCGCAGGCAGGAACATCAGACCGGCGGCGGGCCGGCGCAGGATTGACCGAACTAAGGGTAAACCAGAACCACCGATTGATACACATGGTTTCAATCAGCGTGCCGGAATTTTAGAAGCCTTGATCCGCACACGCCCTTTTCGGCCTGCATCCAAAGGTCAACTTGGTTCAACTGCCGGCAACTACCGACCGGTTTGTAGGTACCAAACCACACCAACCATCACGAAAACTATTAAATGCTGAATTTAATAGTTTTTTGCAACTATCGTGGTGTGTAAATGTTTCAGTCCGAAGCGCCTGAAATCACCCCACCGCCCAGGCACACCTCGCCGTCGTACAGCACCGCACTCTGCCCGGGCGTCACGGCCCATTGCGCCTGGTCGAAGCGCAGCCCGAAGCCGTCCGCCTGTGCACCGCTCAGCTCGCAGGCCGCGTCCTGCTGGCGGTAGCGGGTCTTGGCGGCGTAGGCGCCCGGCGCCGGCGGCTGGCCCGCCGTCCAGCTGGCGTCCTGGGCCGAGAGCTGGTGCGACAGCAGCCAGGGGTGGTCATGCCCCTGCACCACGCGCAGGGTGTTCCTGGCCAGGTCCTTGCGGGCGACGAACCAGGGCTCGTGCTCGCCGCCGCCGCGCTGGGCACCCTTTTCCTTGATGCCGCCGATGCCCAGCCCTTGGCGCTGGCCCAGCGTGTAGAAGGACAGGCCAACGTGCTTGCCCAGGGTGCGACCCCGGTCGTCCTGGATGGGGCCGGGTTCGTGGCTGATGTAGCGGTTCAGGAATTCGCGGAACGGCCGCTCGCCGATGAAGCAGATGCCGGTGGAATCCTTCTTCTTGGCGTTGGGCAGGCCGATCTCCTCGGCGATGCGGCGCACTTCGGTCTTGTGCAGCTCGCCCACCGGGAACAGCGTCTTGGACAACTGCGCCTGGTTCAGGCGGTGCAGGAAGTAGCTCTGGTCCTTGGAGGGGTCCAGCCCCTTGAGCAGCTCGAACAGGCCCGAAGCCCCGTTCTGGCGCACGCGGGCGTAGTGCCCCGTGGCGATCTTCTCGGCACCCAGGCGCATGGCGTGGTCGAGGAACGCCTTGAACTTGATCTCGGCGTTGCACAGCACGTCGGGGTTGGGCGTGCGGCCGGCCTGGTACTCGCGCAGGAACTCGGCGAACACGCGGTCCTTGTAGTCGGCCGCGAAGTTCACGTGCTCGATCTCGATGCCGATCACATCGGCCACGGCGGCCGCGTCCACGAAGTCGATGTTGGACGAGCAGTACTCGCTGTCGTCGTCGTCTTCCCAGTTCTTCATGAAAATGCCGACCACCTCATGGCCCTGCTGTTTGAGCAGGTGGGCGGTCACGGCGGAGTCGACGCCGCCGGAGAGGCCGACGACGACGCGCTGCTTGGGGGATGCTGTCATCCCTGCGATTGTATTTTTGCGGACGCCCCGGCGCTGCGCGGCCGCGCAGTACGCGTAGCCACCAGCAGGTCATAGAGCTGCTGGGCCGCCGGGGACAGCGACCGCCCCCGGCGCTTGATCAGCCCCATCTGCCGCGTGACCACCGGGTCCACCAGCGGAATGCTGACGAGGGTGGGGTGGTCCTTGCCCGGCATCGCCAGGCTGGGCACCGCCGCCACGCCCAGTCCCGCCTCCACCAGCCCGAGCAGCGTGGTCACGTGCTTGGCCTCGTACAGGCACTGGGGGCGGTCGGGCACGTTGGCCAGCGCCAGGTCCATCAGCAGGCGGTTGCCCGAGGTCTTGCCCACCGACATGAAATCGTGCTGGCCCAGCTCCGCCCAGCTGACCTTCTTGCGCCGCGCCAGCACATGGTCGCGCCGGCAGGCCGCCACGAAGCGCTCGGCCAGCACCGGCTTGAACTCGATCTCGGCCTCCTGGCTGCCGATGAAGTTGAGGCCGAAATCCGCATCGCCCTGCGCCACGGCCACCAGCACCTCGTTGGCGCTGGCGTCGTGCACCTTGACGCGGATCTTCGGAAACCGCTCGTGGTAGCGCTTGACCACCTGCGGCAGAAAGTAATACACGGCCGAGGGCACGCAGGCAATGGTCACCTCGCCCATGCGCCGCGCCGCCACGTCGCCCAGGCCCATGAGCATGCCATCCAGGTCGTCGAGCCACACGCGCGTCTTGCGCGCGAAGTCGCGGCCCACGGCCGTGAGCGTCACGCGGCGCGTGGTGCGGTCGAGCAGGCGCACACCCAGCGCCTCTTCCAGCTTGTCGATGCGGCGGCTGAAGGCCGGCTGCGACAGGTGGATGGATTCGGCCGCGGCCCGAAAGCTCTGCAGCTCGGCCACGGCGGCAAAGGCCTGGATGTCGGCGAGATCGAATTTCTGGTTCATGGCGGTCCTGCGGTGCTGGGCGTTCTGGCGGTAATGGAAAAAGGTGCAGTGGACGCGTTCTGTGTGCCCGAAACCATTGCTCCGTGTGCATCAATGCTTCGCAAAGTTGCAATTTACAGATGCCATTTCAGCACGTAAAAGCACGCGGCATCTATTGCACAGCATGCATCAATCGTTGCCAACAATGCAATTCACAAACAAGTCGCAGCGCCGCACCATGCAGACCCATGAGCTACAACCTTCCTTGCGTTCTGATGCGCGGCGGCACCTCCCGGGGCCCTTTCTTCCTGGCCGACTGGCTGCCGCAGGACACCGCCCAGCGTGACCGCACGCTGATAGCGGCCCTGGGCTCGCCGCACGAGCTGCAGATCGACGGCCTGGGCGGCGGCAACTCGTTGACCAGCAAGGTGGCCATCGTCTCGCGGTCGGTGCACGCCGACTGCGATGTGGACTACCTCTTCGCCCAGGTCAGCGTGGACGAGGCCCGCGTGGACACCCGCCCCAACTGCGGCAACATGCTCGCTGGCGTGGGGCCCTTCGCCATCGAGCAAGGCCTGGTGCCCGCCAGCGCCACCGGTGACGTGACGCGGGTGCGGGTCTACAACGTGAACACCCGCTCGCGCATCGACGTGCAGGTGCAGACCCGCGGCGGCCGGGTGCACTACGAAGGCGACGTGCACATCGACGGCGTGCAGGGCACGGCCGCCCCGGTGCTGATGAACTTCCTCGACGCCTGGGGCGCCGTCACGGGCCAGATCTTTCCGACCGGCCAGCGCATCGACACCCTCCACGGCCTGCCAGTGACCTGCATCGACGCCGCCCAGGTGATGGTGCTGGTGCGCGCCGCTGACCTGGGCCTGCGCGGCGACGAAACGCCTGCCGAACTCGACGCCGACACGGCCCTGCTGGCCCGGCTCGAAGCCCTGCGCTGCGAAGCCGGGCTGCGCATGGGCATGGGCGATGTGTCCCACAGCGTGCTGCCCAAGCCGGTGATCGTCTCCGAAGGCACGGTACCCGGCAGCATCACCTCGCGCTACTTCACGCCCCGGCGCTGCCACCGCTCACACGCAGTGACCGGCGCCATCGGCGTGGCCGCCGCGATGGTGCTGCCCGGCACCGTGGCCACCGACACCCGCACCGCGCCCAGCGCCGGCGCGCGCCGGGTGGAGGTGCTGCACCCGGCCGGCCGCATCCACGTGGACGTGGAGCTCGCACTGGTGGACGGCCACTGCACGCTGGTGCAGGCCGCCCTGGTGCGCACGGCCCGAAAGATCCTGGAGGGCACGCTGTTCGTGGCGCACCACACGCTGGAGCCGCACGACTGACGCCCCACGGCTCCCACCCCGAGACCGTACTGCCGTGCGGCGGGCACATCGATACGTAACGCGGCGTACCGCGGGCACGTCCCGCGCCGCCCTTCTTCAACCCTCAACCCTTCCGCTTTCCGCTTTCCGCTTTCCGCTTTCGCTATTCCATACCTACATCACAGGAGACAAGACATGACTCGCCACACTGCACCCACACCCCACGCTGCTCCCCTTTCGCGCCGGCGCACGCTGGCCGCCGGGCTGGCCCTGGCCACTCTCGCAGCCGGCATGCCGCTGGCCGCGCACGCCGCCTTTCCCGAGCGCTCGATCACCCTCGTGGTGCCCACCGCGGCCGGCGGCGGCAACGACGGCATGGCCCGCGTGGTGGCCCAGAAGATGTCCCAGCTGCTGGGCCAGTCGGTGATCGTCGAGAACAAGGCCGGGGCCAACGGCGCCATCGCCGCGGAGTTTGTGGCCCGTGCCGCGCCGGACGGCCACACCATCCTGTTCGGCTACATCGGCACGCACGGCATGAGCCCCGCACTGCAGAAGCTGCGCTACGACCCCATCACCCAGTTCGAGCCCATCGGCATGGTCTGCTACTCGCCCACGCTGATGGTGATCAACCCCAAGGTGCCCGCCAAGACCGTGGCCGAGTTCGTGGCGCTGACCAAGGCGAACCCCACCGCCTACAACTACGCATCGGCCGGCAACGGCACCGCGCCGCACTTCTCGGCCGAGATGTTCAAGCTCGAAAGCGGCGCGCAGATGGCGCACGTGCCCTACCGCGGCTCGGCCCCGGCGATGAACGACACCATGGCCAACCAGACGCAGGTCATGTTCCCCAGCCTGTTCTCGGCCTCCTCGCACGTCAAGAACGGCAAGCTGCGCGCGCTGGCCCTGGCCGGTCCCAAGCGCTCGTCGCTGATGCCCGACGTGCCCACGATGGAAGAGGCGGGCATCAAGGGCGTGGAGATCACGCAGTGGTACGCGCTGTTCGCCCCGGCCAAGACCTCGAAGGCGGTGGTAGAGCAGCTCAACAAGACGCTCAACGCTGCCCTGGCCGACAAGGACGTCGCGCGCCGCATCGAGGAGCAGGGCGCCGTGGTGGACAGCAGCACGCCCGAGGCGCTGGCCATGACCGTGCGCCAGGAACTCGCCAAGTGGCGCGGCGTGGTGCAAAAGGCCCAACTGACGGCTGATTGACCCCGCCCCCCAAAGAACACACCGATCCGAGGAGACACCATGACAACAAAGACCGCGGCGCCGTACGCCCTGTCCGCGCCCTTCACACTCTGCGCACTGCTGGCCTGCACACCCGCCTTCGCGCAGACGACGCCTGCAGCCTCCACCCCATCCTCCGCGCTCACGCTCTACGGCGTGGTGGACCTGGGCGTGCGCCAGGCCAGCGGCCTCTCGGCCGCCAACGCGCCCGCGCCGGGGTCGAGCCGCAGCCTGGGCAGCGGCATCCACACCACCAGCCGCTGGGGCGTGCGGGGTACCGAAGACCTGGGCGGCGGCCTGCGAGCGCTGTTCAACCTGGAAAGCGGCCTCAACGCCGACACCGGCGCGCCCGCCAACAGCAGCAAGTACTTGGACCGCGCTTCGTGGGTGGGCCTGCAGGGCGGGTGGGGCACGGTGGCGCTGGGGCGGCAGACGACCACGCTGGCCGACGCCATATCGCCCGTGGACCCGCTGGCCATGCGCTTTGCCAGCTTCAAC
Organism: Acidovorax sp. Leaf191; assembly: GCF_001424425.1. GTDB lineage: Bacteria > Pseudomonadota > Gammaproteobacteria > Burkholderiales > Burkholderiaceae_C > Acidovorax. Next base: position 537,184 of record NZ_LMPT01000001.1, on the reverse strand, counting down.
CCCAACATCGGCGTGACCGCGCTCAGCCAGCACGGCCTGGGCATCGAGTACGGCAGCGCGGGCGCCAACTCGGGCTCGTACCGGCTGGACAACTCCATCAAGTACACCGGCCGTTTCGGCGGCTTCACCGCACGGGCCATGCTGGGCCTGGGCGAGGTGGCGTCGCAGACCTCGCCCTTGTCCTCGCGCGGCGTGGGCCTGGCCTATGCGGACGGCGGTTTCACCGTGTCGGGCGCAGTGCAGAACTTCAAGGACGCCAACCTCCGCTCGCTGGACGGCGCGACGCTGGGCGCGGCCTACCAGTGGGGCACCGTGCGCCTGGCGGCCAACGCCGGGCGCAGCAAGGCGCAGACCGGTGCGGCCACACACACCGAGCAGCGCGTGCTCTCGGCAGGTGCCACCTGGGCGGCCCTGCCGCTGCTGGACCTGACCGCCACCTACTACAAGGTGGACCGCGAGCGCACCGGCTCGGCCGACGATGGCTACGGCCGCATGGTCGCGTTTGCCGAGTACAAGCTGTCGCGCCGCACCCGGGTGTACGCCGAGCTGGACCACACGCGCTGGCGCAACGGCTTTCAGGGCGCGGCCAACAAGCGCACGGCCAGCGGCGTGTCTGCCGGTGTGATGCACAGCTTCTGAGGTCGCCAGGCCCGGCTGCGCAGCGTCTGGTGGGGCTGCGCAGCCTGTTTCTTTTCTGGCCCATGCGGGCGGCATGGCACCTGCGCGCCGTCGATTCTTCCCTGGCGTCACCACGCTACAAAAACAGTAGCTGCTTGCGCTGTCCCATCCAGCGGCAGGGCCCGTTTTTCACCAAAAAGCAGCGCCACCCGAGTGTGCGAACATCCGCGCCATCACACACCGTGATGGCATTCGCCCACGAGGCCCTGCGATGGAACTGAGACAACTGCGCTATTTCGTGCGCGTGGTGGAGCGTGGCTCCATGAGCCGCGCCGCCCTGGACCTGGACGTGGTGCAGTCCGCGCTCAGCCAGCAGATCACCCGGCTGGAGGGCGAGCTGGCCACGCGCCTGCTGCAGCGCACGCCGCGCGGCGTGACGCCCACCGAGGCGGGCCTGGCGTTCTTCCGCGAGGCCCAGCTCACCCTGCGCCATGCCGACCAGGCCGTGCGCGCCGCGCAGCAGGCACGCCTGTCGGGCACCGTCACCGTGGGCCTGGCGCCCACCACCGCGGGCGTGCTGGGCCTGCCGCTGATGCAGACCATGCGCACGCGCTACCCCGACGTGCGGCTGCACATGGTCGAGAGCATGTCGGGCCACCTCACGGCCATGCTCAACGCGCGCGAGCTGGACCTGGCCGTGCTGTTCGACACCCGCCTGCACCAGGCCCGGCAGGCCGCGGGCGCGCGGCGCTGGGAGATGGCGCCGCTGCTGGAAGAAGACCTGTTCCTCATCTGCGCGCGCCGAGGCCCTGGCAACCCCGGCGGCCGCGCCTTGCCCGACACCCTGACCGTGGCCGAGCTGGGCGACGAGCCGCTGATCCTGCCCACCGGCCCGCACGGCCTGCGCAGCACGCTCGACACCGCCTTTGCGCGCGACCGCGTGGCGCCGCACGTGGTGCTGGAGGTGGACTCGCTGGCCATGGTGATGGCCGCCGTGGACGCGGGCCTGGGCTCCACCGTGCAGCCCTGGGCCGCCATGGGCCGCTACCCGGACGCGGCCGAGCGCTTTCAGTGCGCGCGCCTGACCGACGCGCCCGCGCGCCGCGTGAACCTGCTGTGCAGCCTTCCGGACGAAGAACTCTCGCCCGCCGCACTGGCCACGCGCGTGGTCATGGCGGACTGCGTGCGCGAGCTGGTCGCCAGCGGCCAGTGGTTCGGAACGACGTGGATCGGCGGCGAAGGCGCAACCGTCTGAACCTGCCACGCGCCCTCAACGGCCACGCTGCCATCTCGATCCGTGATACCCCCATGACCTGAGCCTGCTGCACGGCGGGCCGCCGTCTCCCTACAGTCGCCGTCACACGATGAACGACACGGCGACCCCGCCAGGAGACACCACCATGGGCCCCACACCCCCTCCCACCACGCCTGCCTGCGGCACGGGCTGCACCCGCCGCATCCGCACGGGCCCACGGCCATGAGCGTGGATGTCCTGGTCATCGGCGGCGGCAACGCCGCGCTGTGCGCCGCGCTCATGGCGCGCGAGGCAGGGGCCAGCGTGCTGCTGCTCGAATCGGCCCCGCGGGCCTGGCGCGGCGGCAACTCGGCCCACACCCGCAACCTGCGCTGCATGCACGATGCACCGCAGGACGTGCTGGTCGGCAGTTATCCCGAAGAGGAGTTCTGGCAGGACCTGCTCAAGGTCACGGGCGGCCTGACCAACGAACACCTGGCGCGCCTGGTGATCCGCGCGTCGGCCACCTGCCGCCCCTGGATGCGCCGCCACGGCGTGCACTTTCAGCCCGCGCTGGCGGGCACGCTGCATGTGGCGCGCACCAACGCGTTCTTCATGGGCGGCGGCAAGGCGCTGGTCAATGCCTACTACCGCAGCGCCGAGGCGCTGGGCGTGCAGGTGCGCTACGAGTCGCCGGTGGAGCGCCTGGATATCGACAACGGCCGCTTCGTCGCGGCGCACCTGGCGGGCGGCGAGCGCATCACCGCCAGGAGCTGCGTGCTCGCGGCCGGCGGGTTCGAGTCCAACCGCGAATGGCTGCGCGAGGCCTGGGGCCAGAACGAGCGCGGCGAGTGGCCGTCGGACAACTTCCTCATCCGCGGCACGGCCTACAACCGGGGCGTGCTGCTCCGGCACCTGCTCGACGACCACGGCGCGGACCGCATCGGCGACCCCACGCAGGCCCACATGGTGGCCATCGACGCGCGCGCGCCGCTGTACGACGGCGGCATCTGCACGCGCATCGACTGCGTGTCGCTGGGCGTGGTGGTCAACCGCGATGGCGAGCGCTTCTACGACGAGGGCGAGGACTTCTGGCCCAAGCGTTATGCCATCTGGGGACGCCTGGTGGCGCAGCAGCCGGGGCAGATCGGCTACTCGGTCATCGACAGCCAGGCCATTGGCCGCTTCATGCCACCCGTGTTCCCGGGCGTGAAGGCCGACACCCTGCCCGAGCTGGCCGCAAAGCTCGGCCTGCCCGTGGACACCTTCATGCACACGCTCGATACCTACAACGCTGCCTGTCGCGTGGGCACCTTCGACCACACCACGCTGGACGACTGCCACACACAGGGCATCGCGCCCGCCAAGACCCACTGGGCGCGATCCATCAATAAAGGGCCGTTCTATGGCTATGCGCTCAGGCCCGGCGTGACCTTCACCTACCTGGGCCTGCACACCGACGACACCGCCGCCGTGCGCTTTGGCAATGCGCCCAGCCCCAACCTGTTCGTCGCTGGCGAAATGATGGCCGGCAACGTGCTGGGAAAGGGCTACACGGCCGGAGTGGGCATGAGCATCGGCACGGCCTTCGGGCGCATCGCGGGCGCACAGGCCGCTTTGGCATCAAAACAGGGCCTACCGCTTGCCCACCCAGCGCGACCAGCTACAAAAACAGGAGTACCCCATGCAAGCGCTTGAAGCCCTGACACGCGATGCCCGGGCGCTGGCCAACGGCGACGTGGTGCCTGCACTGCCCTTGTCGGGCGCCGAAGCCGAGGTGGCGCGCCAGCTGCAGATCTGCAACGCCTGCCGCTACTGCGAAGGCTTTTGCGCCGTGTTCCCGGCCATGACGCGCCGGCTCGAATTCCCCAAGGCCGACATCCACTTCATCGCCAACCTGTGCCACAACTGCGGAGCCTGCCTGCACGCCTGCCAGTACGCGCCGCCGCACGAATTTGCGGTGAACATCCCGCAGGCCATGGCGCAGGTGCGCGGCCAGACGTATGCGGACTACGCGTGGCCCCCGGCGCTGGGCGCGCTGTACCAGCGCAACGGCCTCACGCTGTCGCTGGCGCTGGCATTAGGCCTGGCGCTGTTCCTGGTGCTGGCGGTGGTGCTGCACGGGCAGGGCCTGGCTGCGCTGTGGAGCACGCCGCAGGGCGGCTTCTACGGCATCTTTCCGCACAACCTGCTGGTGGGCCTGTTCGCGCCGGTGTTCCTGTTCGCCACGCTGGCCCTGGCGCTGGGCGTGCGCCGCTTCTGGCGCGATGTGACGCCCGCCACCAGCGGCGCGCCGCTGAGCGCGCCCGCCACGGCCGAGGCCACCGATGCCGTGCTGCGCCTGAAATACCTGGACGGCGGCCATGGCGAGGGCTGCCACAACGAGGACGACGCGTACACCCTGTCGCGCCGGCGGTTTCACCACCTCACGTTCTACGGCTTCATGCTGTGCTTTGCCGCCACCAGCGTGGCCACGCTGTACCACTACCTGCTGGGCCAGGCGGCACCGTACGACCTGCCCAGCCTGCCCAAACTGCTGGGCGGCGTGGGCGGCATCAGCCTGACGCTGGGCACCGCGGGCCTGTGGTGGCTGAACCTGCGCCGCCACCCCGCGCAGGGCGACGCCGCGCAAAAGCCCATGGACCGGGGCTTCATCGCGCTGCTGTTCCTCACCGCGACCAGCGGCCTGCTGCTCTGGGCCGCGCGCGGCACGCCGGCCCTGGCGCTGATGCTGTGCCTGCACCTGGGCGCGGTGATGGCGCTGTTCGCCACGCTGCCCTACGGCAAGTTCGCGCACGGCATCTTCCGCACCGCAGCGCTGCTGCGCCATGCGGTGGAAAAGCGCCAGCCCCACCCCATCGGACTGGGTGCCGATTGAGACTTGCAGCGGCGAAACGCCATACGGGTCCGCAGAGCGCCACCCCCACGACAACACGAATCCACAACACCACGATGAAGGAGACAACCATGAAAAAACGCGCTGCCCTGCACGCCCTCGCCACGGCCACCGCCCTCCTGCTGGGTGGCGCCAGCCATGCCCAGGACTTTCCGCCCAAAAAGCCCGTGACCCTGGTCGTCGGCTTTGCCGCCGGCGGCGCGGCCGACGCCGCCGCGCGCCTGATCGCCAAGAAGCTGGGCGAGAACATCGGCCAGCCGGTGGTGGTGGACAACAAGGGCGGGGCGGGCGGCAACATCGCCCACCAGTTCGTGGCCAATGCCGTGCCCGATGGCACCGTGCTGCTGCTGGGCTCGGTGGGGCCGCTGACCATCGCGCCGCACCTCATGAAGCTCACCTACGACCCGTTCAAGGACCTGGCGGCGGTGTCGGGCGGGGTGAACTTTCCGAACGTGCTGGTGGTGCACCAGGACGCGGGCGCCAAAACGCTGGCCGAGTTCGTGCAGCTGTCCAAGAAGAAGCCCGGCAGCGTGGACTTTGCCTCCACCGGCGCGGGCTCGGCGTCGCACCTGGCGGGCGAGTTGTTCAACCAGCGCGCGGGCATCGACATGACCCACGTTCCATACAAAGGGGGTGCTCCAGCCCTGCAAGACCTGCTGGGCGGGCGCATCACCTCGTACTTTGCCGCGCCGCCCACGGCCATGCCGCATGTGGAGACGGGCAAGCTGATCCCCCTGGCCACCACGGGCCTCACGCGCCCGGCGTACCTGCCGAACATCCCCACCGTGGCGGAGTCGGGCTACCCCGGCTTCGAGGCGCTGAACTGGTATGCCTTCGTCGCCCCCGGCAAGACGCCGCCGGCCATCCTGGACCGCTGGAACCAGGAGATCGTGAAAGTGCTCAACGATGCGGGCGTGAAAGAGGCGCTGAACAAGCACGGCCTCACGCCCCAGCCCACCACGCGCGCCCAGCTCACGGCCTTCATGAAGAAGGAATCCGCGCAGTGGGCGGCCATCATCAAGGAGCGCAAGCTCACGGCGGAGTGAGCGCTGCGGCCCACAGGCGAGCCACAGAGCGGCCAAAGAGCGGCCCTATGGGCGGCCTGCAGGAAGGCCCGGGCCTAGCCCTGCTGCGACGCCGGCTCGGTGACCGAGATGTCGGTGTGCACCAGCGACAGCGGAAAGCGCTGGCCCGCCAGGTAGTCCTCCAGACAGCGCAGCAGCAGCGGGCTGCGGTGGCGCTCCGGGCAGGCGCGGATCTCGTCGGGCGTCATCCACACCGTGCGCACGATGCCGGTATCGAGCGTGCGCCAGTCATGGTGCGTGCCCAGCGTGCCCGCGAACGCAAAGCGCATGTAGGTGATGTCGTCGCCGGTGCGCGTCTTGGTGAAGCGGTTCAGGTACACGCCGATCAGGGTCGTGGGCTCGAAGTCGTGGGCCGTTTCCTCCAACACCTCGCGCGCGCAGGCCTGGATGGGCGACTCGCCCGGGTCCAGGTGGCCCGCGGGGTTGTTGAGCTTGAGGCCGTCCGTGGTCTCTTCCTCGACCAGCAGAAAGCGGCCGTCGCGCTCGACGAGCGCGGCCACGGTGACGTTGGGTTTCCAGCGGTGGGGCATGGCGCGCATTATGACGAGGCAGCATGACGTGCTGCCAACAGCCCGTTCCAGCCGCCCTGCGCTGCTGTCGCGCAGGGGCTACGGCAGTGCTGCCTTGGCGCCAGTTGCCTACAGCATTCGCACCATGTACACCGCGCCTGCGCCATAGCTGGCCAGCCGCTCGCGCTGCACCGCATCGGCCAGGGGCTGCACCGCGTAGCCCTGGCGCTCCCAGTAGCCCTGCGAGCCCTGCACCGACACCAGCGCCGTGTGCTGCAGTCCCTGCGCCCGCGCGGCATCCCACATCGGCTGCAGCAGGGCGCGGGCCAGCCCCTGGCCCGCGCAGTCGGGTAGCACGGCCATGTCGTGCAGATAGAGCGTGTCGGGCTGCGGCACCGCCTCGAAGCTGCCGTGCAGGGGCGTTACCTTGTGCCGCACCGACCGGTAGGCGGCCAGGTAGGCACACACCACGCCCGCGCGCTCCAGCACCAGCGAGCAGTTGGCGGGGCTGGCCAGACGCCGCGCAAAGACCTCGCCGCTTTCCACAAAGCCCTCGCCGTAGCAGGCCAGCTGCACCGCCAGCAGGCCGGGCAGGTCCTGCAGTGAGAGGGGGCGAACGTGAGGTGGAGTTGAGCGCATCAGGGCACGGTGGTCAGCAATGGCCAGGTCCTCAATGATAGGGACGTGCATGACCTGCCGGGTCATCGACGCCGTTCACGCCCTTTTGAACAATGACCCCAGGCCGCACGCGCATGTCCTGTGCGGCCGACCCACCTGTATCCACACCCTCAAAAGGAGCCATGCCATGAACACCGTCGAAACCCCGGAGCACGCCACCACCATCCCCACCGCCGCCACGGTTGCCCCCGAGCTGGCCGCGCGCTACATCGCCGCCTGGAACGCCACCGACGGCGCGCAGCGCGACCATCTGGTGCGCAGCACTTTCAGCAGCGATGTGCAGTACCGCGACCCCATGATGGAAGGCCAGGGCCACGATGGCCTGGCCGCATTGATCGCTGGTGCGCAGCAGCGGTTTGCGGGTCACCGTTTCACCCTGCTGGGCACACCCGAGGGGCACCATGATGTCGTGCGCTTTTCGTGGGCGCTGGCCGCCGATGGCGCAGAGCCCGTGGCGCGCGGCACGGATATGGCGGAGGTCGACGCACACGGCCGCCTGCGCAAAGTGACCGGTTTTCTCGACTATGTCGCCGGGGCCTGACTGCGACACGGCGCAACGCGAAGCAAGGCGGCGTCAGGACTGCACTGCAGGCCCTCACCCTCACCACGTCACTTCAGCACCGGCGCCTGCACGAAGTCGTCGAGCGACAGGCCCTTTTCCTTGAGCAGGGCTTCCAGCACGGGCTGCAGGCGGCCCAGGCTTTCCTGCACCGCCTCGCGCACGGTGTCCACCACCACCTGGGTGCTGCGCTCGATCTCGATGTTGAGCGCATCGCCCTCGCGCTTGCCCTCGAACACGGTGGCGCGGCGCGTCTCGGGGATCATCCAGATTTCGAACCAGCCCTCTGGCCGGTTCACCTCGGCCACCGTGAGGCTGGCGCCGTGGATGGCAATGTAGCCCTTGGCGAAGATGTAGCGGCGAAAGGCCTCGGGCACCGCCACGCGCCACACCAGGTTGTTGTCGAACTCGCGGCGCTGCACCAGCGTGCCGGTGAAGTCCACATGGCCCGACAGCGGGTGGCCGCCGATCTCGGCCCCGTCCTTGGCCGCGCGCTCCACGTTCACGCGGTCGCCCTCGGCGTAGCTGCCCAGCGTGGTGATGTTCAGGCTCTGCAGCATCACGTCGAAATTGGCCTGCGTGGGCGAGAGGATCTCGGTCACCGTGAGGCACACGCCGTCGGTGGAGACGCTGGCGCCGATGGCCAGGTCCTGGCAGAAGCCTGGCGGAAAGTCGAGCGTGAAGGTGCGCAGGCCTGCGCGGTCTTGGATGGCGGCAATGCCTGCCGTGGCCTGGACGATGCCTGTGAACATGGTGGGGAGGGGCGGTGGAGCCCGCGGATGGGCAAAGGCGAATTTTGCCATTCGACCGCTGCGCAGGCTGCGCCTCAAGCCTTAGCCCCTATCACCGTTCGGGCTGAGCCTGTCGAAGCCTTGCCTTGGCTTCGACAAGCTCAGCCCGAACGGTTGAGGGGCTGTGGAGATCTCACGACGACCGCTGGGGCAGCCCCAGCGGTCGTCACACACCGCGCGGCTGTTGCCCGCCCCGATTACTTGGCTCGCAGCAGCTCGCCCACTTCCAGCAGCACCAGCTCGTTGTCGTCCGCCTTGTTCGGCTCGCGGCTGCTGCTGAAAGGCAGGTTGTTGTCGTTGCCCACGACGATGTGCGTGCCGTCCACCACGTCCACGTTTTCGATGGTGAAGAACGGGAAGGTGAGCACGCCGTTGGTCAGCGGCTTCTTCGACAGGCGCTTGGGGTCCTGGATGTTCATGAGGTCGATGTAGCCGACCTTGCGGATCTCGCCGCCCACGTTCGCGTCGCTCATCTCGACCTTGTACACGCGCTTGAACTTGGCCAGGTCGTGGAAGCAGTCGGTGCGCTTTTGGTCTGCGGGGCAGGCCTTGTCGGCCGTGCCTTCGCCGTTGTCGCGCTCGATGATCAGGCCCGTGCTGCTATCGATCATGTTGAAGTCGCCGATGGCGTGGTGGTTGGCCTCCAGCACATACTTCCAGTGGCGGCCGGTCCATTGCTCGCTCTTCACGTCGAACTCCAGCACGCGCAGGTACTGCTTGCCGCCCACGTTCTCGTACGCCTTGGCGTCCTCGTTCCACAGCGGGCCTTCGAGCAGGGCGTAGAGCTTGCTGCCGTCCTTGGACGACGCCATGCCTTCGTAGCCCTTGGAGCGCTTGACCTCGAAGGGCGTGGGCTTGGCGTCCGGCGCGCCGGGCATCAGCACGCCGGGGGCGTCGGGCGAGCGCACGACCTTGCCGTCGACCTTGGTTTCGAACACGCCCAGCACCTTGCCGTTCAGGTCCGCCTTGATGAGGAAGGGGCCGAACTCGTCGCCGATCCACAGTGCGCCACCGGCGAACTGGAAGCTCTCGGGGTCGAAGTCGGCGCCGGTCAGGTAGCGCTGGTCCGTGCCTTCGTGCGTGATGCGAAACGGCACCTTCTTGTCGGGGTCGTGCAGGAAAATCGTCTTCTGGCGCTTGAACTCGCCGCCCTGGAAGTCCACCGTGTAGTGGTTCAGGTACAGCATGAAGTCGGCCGAGTTGGCCTTGGCGCCGGCGCCGTTGTCGGTGAGGATCCAGAACGATCCGTCGGCCATGCGCTTGATGCCCGAGTGGCCCTGCAGGGGCTGGCCCTTGAAGGGCAGCGAGACGCCGGTGTCTCGCCCGCCCGACTGGCCCATCACCGTGCCGATGGTCTCCACGCGGCGCGGGGTGGTGAACTTGCCACTGGCCTGCAGGTCCTGCGGTGCGTCCTTGGGTGCGGGGATGACGGTGAAGGCCGGCAGCACGGCGTGGCCGGCCAGCGTGGCGGGGTAGGCCTGCTGGGCCAGGGCAGAGGTGGAGAAGCAGGCGGCGGCGGTGCACGCCAGCAGGGCGCAGGCACCCAGGGTGGAGAGTCGGGACATGGTCGCTCGGGCAGTGAAAGCAGATGAAGCGGCGACGATGCCGCCTGCCCGTGACGAGGGTGTGACCGTGGGGCGCCGGTGCGGCAGGCCCGGGGCGCTGCGCGCTGACCACACCGACCGCACCGACCGCACCGACCACCGCGGCGGCGGCGGCGCGGAGAGCGTGGCCAGTGCGGGCCGCCGCTTACAGCGGCACCAGCTCCACGCGCCGGTTCTTGGCGCGGCCGCCTTCGTCGCCATTGCTGGCCACCGGGGCCAGGTCGGCCACGCCGAAGGCGGACAGGCGCGCGGCCGGAATGCCGTACTGGCTGGTGAGCGCGGCGTTCACCGCCTCGGCCCGGCGCTTGGACAGCGCGATGTTGGAATCCAGCGAACCCTGGTTGTCGGTGTGGCCCACCACGCGCAGCTTGAGGGTCGCCTCGGCCTTGAGCAGCTTGGCGATCTCGTCGAGCGCGGGCTTGGACTCGGGCTTGATGTCGGCCTTGGCCGTGTCGAACAGGATGCCGTACAGGGCCACGCGGCCGGTGGTGGCGATGGCCTTGGACATGTCGCTCGCGTTCACCGTGACCATGTTCTGCTGCAGGGCGCCGGTCTCGATGATGTCGACCGCCGCGTAGGCGCCCTTGACGGCCTTGTAGTCCTTGCTGGCGTTGGGCCAGCTGACCGCCTCGACCACGATGTAGATGTCTCCCTGCGGGCGCGGGATCTTGAAGCTGGCGATGCGCGCGGTGGCGGTGTCGGCCTGGGTGAAGGTGTAGGTCGAGCGCGTGGTGTTGATCTTGCGCCAGCCGTAGGTGCACAAAAAGCAGGTGCGGTCGCGGAAGGCATCGTCCTTGCCGGAGTCGTACAGCACCGTGCCGCCCGCAGCCTGCACTTCGTTCTGGTAGTTGCGCACCAGCTCGGCGGGAGATGCGTCGCCGGCCGCCTCGTACCACAGGCGGGTCACCGCGCCCTCGACCGGCAGGGTGCTGGCCCACGAGCGCTTGGTGGTGGTGGTGTCGTACTTCTTGTAGGTGCCGGTGGGCACGACGTATTCGTCGAAGCGCTTGTAGTCGTAGCCCACGATGGTGGAGCCGGCGAAGCGTTTGACCAGGGGGTTGTCCTTGGACCCGGCGATGTCCTGGGCCGAGGCGGGCGAGACGAGGACCAGCGCGGACACCGCGGTGGCAAGCGATACGAGCAGGCGGCGCATGAGCGTCATGGCGTCTTTTCTCCAAAAAAGTGGGCGATGCGCGAGTGTCTCCGGTTTGCCGCGGCCAGCGCGCCCCTGCGCCCGCAGGCAGGGGCCGGAGCGTGAACAATTGGGCAAAAAACCGCACCAGGGCGTGGCCGAACGGCGGCCGCCGCGCCGCAGCCCCCGCCGGGCCTCAGGCCTGGATGAACACCGGCGTCCCCACGGGCACCCGCTCGAACAGGTCGATCACATCCGCATTGGCCATGCGCACGCAGCCGTGCGACGCGGGCACGCCCAGCGGCGTGCCGTCCGGGCAGCCGTGGATGTAGATGAAGCGGCGCAGCGTGTCCACACCGCCGCCCCGGTTGAAACCGCGCTCGCAGCCGGTGAGCCACAGGATGCGCGCCAGGATCCAGTCGCGTCCGGGATGCTGCGCGGCCAGTTCGGGCGAATACACCTCGCCCGTGGGCCGGCGCCCGACGAACACCGTGCCGGGTGCGCAGCCCGCGCCCACCTTGGCCCGCACTCGGTGCTGGCCGCGTGGCGTGCAACCGCTGCCGTGGGCCTCGCCAACGCCGTTCAGCGCGGTGGACACCGGGTAGCGGGCCAGCACCTCGTCGCCAGCGAGCAGGCACAGCTCCTGCCGGCCGATGTGGATTGCGATGTGGATCGCCGCGCCCACGGCCCGCCTACCCCGCGGCCGCCACGAGGCCAGCCCCATGCCCGCGGGTGAAGGCTTCTTCGAACACCGAGTAGCCCGACCAGTCGCTGTGCGCGAACGCCAGGCGCGCCGTGGCGGGCGTGGGCAGGGCCAGCGCGCGCTCTGCTTTTGATAGCTGGCTGCGCTTGCCAGGTGCGCGGTAGAGGCCGATTTGGCTCAAATACGTGACCAGCCCCGGCGTGGGGATGGCCATGGCGTGCCCGTAGCGCGTGACCTCGACCCGCGTGACGCGGCGGCGCAGGTCGGGGTGGGGCACGGACAGGGCGGCCAGCGCGCCCTCGGCCCAGTGCTGCCAGGGCTGCTGCGCCAGTTGCTGACGGCCGTCGGGCACGCTGCCCAGGGCCTGGTAGTACGTCAGCACGGTGGGGCCGGCCAGTGTGGCGCGGGTGTCCAGGCGCTGGTGGCCTGCGTCCACGTAGCCCAGGCCGCCGGGCGTGGCGTCGGCGTAGAGCACGTTGTCCCAGGCGGGCGCGGCGCCGGGCCGGTCGGTCAGCGGGCTGTCGATGTGGAGGTTGGCCACCAGCCAGGGCGCCCAGGTCAGGCGCTGCGCCGCGCCGGTCAGGAAGGTGGGCGGGTTGCGCACCACGCGGGAGGCGATGTGCACCGGCAGCGCCACGATGCAGCGCGGCGCCTGCCAGCGCTCCACGCTGTCGGTGGCGTGGTTGTACGCATCCACCTCCACCCCGTGGCGGCCTTCGGTGATGCGCAACACGCTGGTGGCGGTGCGCAGCTGGCCGCCGCCCTGGGCATTGTTCTGCAGCGGGGCCGCCAGGCGCCGGGTGATCCAGCCGTTGCCTTCGGGCCAGGTGAGCACGCTCTCGCGGGACTCGTCCGCCGCCTCGCCGGGCGCATGAAAGCCGTGGCGGCTGGCGAAGTAATGGATGCCCGCCCAGGCCGACACCACGGCCGTGCCTGCGCCGTAGTCGTCGCGGCAGCTGTAGTCGAGGTACCACCGCAAGTGCCCGTCGTCGAAGCCCTGCTGATCCAGCCAGGTGGCGAACGTGACGGCATCGAGCGCCTGGTGGGGCTGGGGCAGCGGCTGGCCGGGGCCCAGGGACCGCATCATCGGCATGGTGAAGCGCGCGGCCCGGGTGGCATCGTCCACCGCCTGCGCAAACCGGCGGTACTGCGCGATCGTGGTGTCGGGCACGCCGTGCACGGGCAGCAGGCCCTCCTGCCATTCACCCTGGAAGAACAGGCGCTCCTGCGGGCTGTGGCACAGGTGGCGCTCGTCGTAGCGCCAGCGGCCGGACACGCGCTGGCGCAGGCCCAGTTCTTCCAGCAGGTTCTGCACCTCGGGCGCATCGTCGCCCGGCACCGGCAGGTAGTGCGCGCCCAGCGGGCAGGCAATGCCCCCCACCGCGCCGCCCCGGCTGTTGCCGCCGGCGCTGTCTTCCAGCTCCAGCAGCGCAAAGTCGTCCACGCCCGCGAGCCGCAGCGACCGCGCCGCCGCCAGCCCCGCCACGCCACCGCCCGCGATGATCACCTGCGCGCGCCGCAGCACCGTGGGCTCGGGCAGGGTGCCGGTCTTGAGCAGGTCGCGCAGCGCATGGCCGCGCTGCATGTCGATGCCGGCGAAGCCGCCCTGCAGCGTGCGCGGCGCCTCGTCGCAGCCCGGCAGCAGAACTGCGGATGTCGCAAGAGCACCCGTGGCTAGAAAATGGCGGCGTTGCATAGTGTCAGTGTGTTGGATTCGGGTCTGCAGTCAACCATCCACACCGTTCGGGCCGAGCCTGTCGAAGCCTTGTGCGGCGCTTCGACAGGCTCAGCGTGAACGGTTCTTTCATTGGCAAAACTTGCTGGGCCGCTAAGCCGTGGGGTGCAAAAAGGGAATAGGCATCTAGTGCTTTCCCCATTCGCGCTCGTAGGTGTGGACCAACGCCTGGTTCGACAGCCGGTTCACCTCCGTCGGCACCCGTGCCATGTCGCGCGGAAAGTCGAACAGCAGCGGCAACGAGTCCAGCGTCAGAAAGCGCAGGTGGTCCGGCAGCGTCTCGGGCAGGCGCCAGGGCCGGCGGCTGGCGATGACGAAGCCCCATTCGCCGAAGCTGGGCACGTGGGCGTGGTACGGCGCGGTCTGCAGGCCCACCGACTCCATGGTCTGCACCACCGTCCAGAAGCTCTTGCGCGCCACCAGCGGCGAGGTGGTCTGCACCACCGCATAGCCGCTGGCGGCCAGGCGGTTGGCCAGCAGCGCGTAGAAGCTGTTGGTGTACAGCTTGCCGATGGAAAAATTGGTGGGGTCCGGGAAGTCCACCACGATCACGTCGAAGGTCTCCAGCGCCGCAGGGATTGCCGCTGGACTTGCTGGACCGCGCGGTGCAGTCCCAGTGCTGCTGGCGCCTGAGGCGCTGGCGGCTGGGGGTTGCGCTTCGGCACCCGGCTCGGCCGTGTTGCCCTGCAGCCACCCGAACGCATCGGTGTTGATGATCTTCACCTTGGGGTCGCGCAGCGCGTTGCCGTTGAGCTGCGCGAGCATGGGGTTCTCGCTGAAGATGCGCGTCATGGCCGGGTCCAGCTCCACCAGCGTGACGGATTCGACCGAGCGGTACTTCAATATCTCGCGCACGGCCATGCCGTCGCCGCCGCCCAGCACGGCCACGCGCTTCGGATGGCCGTGGGCCGACATGGCGGGGTGCACCAGGGCCTCGTGGTAGCGGTACTCGTCGGCCTGCGCGAACTGCAGGTTGCCGTTGAGGTAGAGCCGGTGGCCCAGCCGCCCTTGCGTCACGACGATGCGCTGGTAGGGCGATGCGGTGCTGAAGACGATGCGGTCCTGGTAGAACTTGTCCTCGGCAAAGCTGGTGATGTGGTCTGCCCCGGCAAAGCCCGCGATCAGCAGCGCGAGCACCATGGCACAGGCGGCCACGTGCGCGCGCAGGCGGCGCAGCTCGTGCCGAAAGAGCCACACGGCCCACAGCGCCACGGCGGCGTTCATCACGCCGAACAGCAGCCCCGTGCGGATCAGCCCCAGGTGCGGCACCAGCAGCAGCGGGAAGGCCAGCGACACCGCCAGCGCGCCCAGGTAGTCGAAGGTGAGCACCTGCGAGACCAGGTCCTTGAGCGCCACGTTGCGCTTGAGGATGCGCATGACCAGCGGGATCTCGAGCCCCACCAGCGTGCCCACCACCATCACCATGCCGTACAGCAGGAACCGGAACGCCCCCGGCGTGTACGCATTGGCCAGGAACAGCGTGGCCGGCAGCGCCCCGCCCACCAGCGCCACCAGCAGCTCGATGCGCAAAAAATGCGCAGGCAGCTGCCGCTCGAAATAGCGCGACAGCCACGAGCCCACGCCCATGGCGAACAGGTAGGTGCCGATGATGGTGGAGAACTGCAGCACCGAGTCGCCCAGCACATAGGACGCGAGCGCCCCGGCGGCCAGTTCGTACAGCAGGCCGCAGGCGGCCACGACGAAGACGCTGATGAGCAGCGCGATGTCGATGGGGCGTGCGCCCTGCGACGGGGCTTGTTCTGCCGGTCGTGCGGGTGACGGTTGCACCGTGGTCAACCCGCTACCCCAGCGAGCTGCGGTTGCGGGAGGTTGGTGCCGCGCTGCTGGGCATCAGGCATGCCTGTCACGCTACGGCGTAGCTGCTCGGCAGCATGTTCGTGATGAATGACGATGTGGAGTGATTTCATGAATCGCGATGAATAGCCGACTGAGACTGATTGGGGATGATTGGGGAGCCAAGTTCAACGCAACCAATTGATGCCCAAGACTTATTTGAAGCCCATTGGGGAAGAATCCATTTTGTTTGGGATCAGTCCGGGTTTTGGAAGCTCTGCGGAGCATGAATCGTGGCATCACGTGGCGAGAGCGGAAGCTTCGAAAGTCGAGCCCAGCGCCCGCCGCCGCCTTGGTTTTCCCGCCGATATTCCGAATGCCCTTTCTTGGACACCTCGTCGAGTAACGCCTTCACATACTCCTTGCGATACGCCAACTCAGGAATCAGCAGTTGGGGGAGCAACAAGGCATAAACCGGCAAGGGCGTAGGACGCCAGATCGTCGCCTTTGCGGCCGGTCACGCTGTGTGTCAGGTGCGCTATTCCTTCCACTCATGACGCCCGTCCTCCGTGGGAGAGTGTGCTTGCAACCAGGCCTGCAATTCGATGGGCCGTGAGCTCCGCAGAGGACATGTCACAACGCATTCGCGTCCATACATTGAATTTCTATTGCGGCTGCCAAGGCTGTTCGCGTGGACCCCGCGAGTGTGTTCGCTGCGGGTGCGGACGGCACGCCCGGTACGGCACTGCCGAATTCAATGAATCGCAGCCGCCACGATGATGCTGATGCCCAGGCACATCGCTGCCACCACCATGGCCAGGGCCCTGTTCTGCTTTTCGACGATTTCGCGCCACAGGTCGTACGGCGTGATCTTGTCGACGATGACGAAGCACACCCAGAAGATGACCACGCCGATCAGTGCGTACAGGATGGACCCGAGGAACGCCGCGGGCTTGAGCCATTCGATTCCCATCATGATGTGTTCTCCTTGGAACGGTTGTCTGTCTGTCGATTGAATAAAAAAGAGGGGCGGTGCGCCAGCCTTGGCCTCCAGCGCCGCACCTACTTGTGGCTGCCGCCCGAGGAGTACCCACCGTACGAGCCCCCCGAGCTGCGGTAGCTGGACGACGACGAGCAGTTCTCCCGTTGCGGATCGCAGCTGGAGCAGCGGCTGAGCAGCACGAGCAGGATCAAGATCACCACCGCGATGATGATGATGGTGCCGCAGCCCAGGCCCGACTTGGCCACGAACGGGCCCGGGTCGTCGCGTTTGAGCACGTCCTGCTTGTCTTCGAGCTTGAAGGCCTTGGCCACCGTGTCGCTGGCCAGCTTGTCGCCGGCGGACCAGGTGATCTCGTTGGTGCTCTGCTCCATCGACAGCACGCCCTTGCTGCCCTCGAAGTCGCGGTTGAAGGTCTTCTGGCCGCGCGTGACCTGCCAGTAGAACTCGCCCAGCACGTAGGTCGTCTCGGCCTCGTAGCTGTACTTGAGCTTGTAGGTCGTGCCCAGGTAGGTGGCGGTGCTTCCGGTGCCGGCCAGCTGCGGCGCGCCGGTGGTGGGGCGCACCATGCTCCAGCCTTCTTCCGAATCGACCAGGAACGCGAAGCCGCGCTTCTGGTTGTAGAGCAGGTACTCGCTCCAGCCGAAGTGTTCGTCGTCGCCGGGCGCAACGCCCATGCGGTGCTGAAAGCCCACCACCTGCCAGTGCACGCCCTGCAGCTGTCCCTTGCTGCCCAGCGGGATGATGGGCTGCACGGGCTCGTCCTGCTCGGCAGAGCGCAGCTCGCCGCCCACGCCGCCACTGAGGTCGATGATGCTCGCGCACGAGCCGCAGGTGAGGCTCTTGGTGCTGGACAGCTGCACCTGCACCGGTGCGCCGCAGTGCGGGCAGCTGAACTGGCGGCCTTTTTCGTCCTTGGCGGACTCGTCCTTCAGGCCCTGCAGCTGCAGGTCTTCGAGCAGCACGGACTTGCCGCGCTCCACATTGGGCGGGGTGTGGCCGTAGTCGATGCTGACCACTTCGCCGTCGGCGCTGCGCAGCTCGACCATGCCGAAGGGGTGCCCCAGCGGCGGCAGCTTGGGCAACTCGCCCTGCGCGGAGATGAGCGATGCCTGGCCGGTGTAGGCCACGCTGTAGGGCTTGCCGTTGATGGCGGTGGTGGTGCCGACGCGAAAGCGCTCGGCCGCGGGCATCTCGCGGCCCGGGTCGATGGGGCGGGTGAAGACGTAGGCGCCGTTGTCCTCGCCCAGCGTGGCCAGGGTGCCGTCGTTGAGGAACGCCGCCCATTCGGTCCACACCCCCGCATCGCCCTTGTACTGCAGGCGGCCCACCAGCGTGAAGGGGATGTCCTTGCCATCGAGCTGAATCCGCCCGCTGGCCATGAGCTGCAGCGGGCTGTGGTCGTCGAACAGCTCGGCCATCTTGCCCAGGCGCTGCAGCACGTCGCCATTGCGCACCACGGTGCTCTGGCAGTAGCCGCAGACGGCGTGCGTGGACTGCGCGCTGCGGAATTCAACCGGCGCGCCGCAGCCCGGGCAGGGCGCGCGGTAGTAACGCTGTGTGGGGTCGGCGGTGGCCATCGTGCTGTGTTGGTGCTGCGCCGTTCAGCGCGATGCAGGGCCGGTGAAGGCCCTGGCGCTTGTCCCTCGTGCGCAGGCAGCTATTATTATGATAGCAACCGGGTCAGATCAGCTTCTTGAGCAGCTCGGCCTTCTTGGCGTCGAACTCTTCCTGGGTCAGGATGCCCTTGGACTTGAGCTCGCCCAGCTTCTCCAGCGTGGCCATCACCTCGTCGGGCCGCACGCCCGCGGGCGCAGCCGCCGCCTGGGCCGCCGCTGCGGCAGCAGGCGCCACCGGCGTCTGAAGGCCTTGCTGCAGGTTCTGCGCCAGCACCTGGCCCAGCGCCACGCCGGCCCCGAGGCCCATGGCGTCGCCCGCGATGCCGCTGCCGCCACCGCTGTTTTCGGCGAACTTGGGGATGGCCTGCGCCGTCTGGTATTGCATGAACTTGGCCATGTCGTTGCCGACCATGCCCATGCCGATCTTCTGGTCGAGGATCTTCTGCAGCTCTTCGGGCAGCGAGACGTTCTGCACCGTGAGGTTTTCGATCAGCAAACCCAGCTTGGCGAAGATGGGCGCGAGTTCCTTGGTCAGCGCATCGGCGAACATGACCTGGTTGGCCGCCAGGTCCAGGAACGGCAGGCCGCTGCCGGCGATGGCGTTGCTGATGTTCTGCAGCACCAGGCCGCGCAACTGGCCTTCGAGGTCCGCCACGGGGTAGGACTCGCGCGTGCCCGAGATCTCGGTGTGGAACAGCTTGGGGTCGGCAATGCGGAAGGCGTAATTGCCGAACGCGCGCAGGCGCACCGCACCGAAGTCCTTGTCGCGGATCGTGATGGGCTGGGGCGTGCCCCACTTCTGGTCGATCTGCTGGCGCGTGCTGAAGAAGTAGACGTCGCTCTTGAAGGGGGACTCGAAGAGCTTGTCCCAGTTCTTGAGGTACGTCAGCACCGGCAGCGTCTGCGTGGTGAGCTTGTAGGTGCCGGGCGTGAACACGTCGGCCACCTGGCCTTCGTTCACGAAGATGGCCATCTGCGACTCGCGCACCACCAGCGTGCCGCCGTTCTGGATTTCCATGTCGCGCATGGGGAAGCGCCAGGCCAGGGTGCCGTCCCCCTCTTCGGTCCATTGAATGATGTCAATGAACTGTTTCTTGATGAAGTCCATGAGGGCCATGTCTGCTCCCAAAGCAAAGAGAAGGGGGTTGAAGAGAGCGGCCATCATAGCAACGGGGCTGCAGGCCTCCGGCGCTTTTTTCAGGGCGCGGCCGTGAAGTAGTTCACACCCTGCGCTGTCCTCGTACCGGCCAGCACAGGCTCGGCACGGTGCATAGCGGCTATCTCTGCATTAGCGGCAATCAATTGGTCTTCGCTATTGAGAATGCCTACCATTCACTCCATGCCTTCCCGAGCCGTTACACACCCGGGATCGGCGTTGCCACTGACAGGAGCCCCACCATGACCCGCATCCGCCAAGCCGCTCACCAGAACAAGACCATGCTGATGAAAACCGGCAGCTATTACCTGGTACACATCTGCGTCGCCGCGATGGTGGCCTACGCGGTGACGGGCAATTTCTGGGCGTCGCTCACGCTGAGCCTGCTCGAGCCTACGGTGCAGGCGGTGGCGTTTTTCTTTCACGAAAAGGCCTGGGACCGCAAGCTGCGCAAAGCCGCGGGCACAGCGCCCGGTGGTGCGCATGCAGCGCTTGCGCCACAGGCCGGTTGAAGAGAGTCCGAGCCCTTCCTTCATCCATCAGCAATCGACCCCGCAAGGAGCCCACCATGTACAAGATTCCTCTCCACAGCCGTTCCACCGCAGGCCTGGCGTTTCAGCGCTGGCTTGTCGACCGCTTGGCGCGCATGGCGTCGACGCACTGACGCCATCGTCGGAAAACCCGGCGCAAAAACGACGATGCCCCGCAATCGGGGCATCAGGTGATACAGAAGGGGCCAGAAGCAACTGCCGCCCGCCCCGGCGGTTTGCTTGCCGGTCAGGCCCGGGTGTCCAGCAGCGATCCCATCATCTGATCCTGCGTCTTGATGGTCTGCAGGTTGGCCTTGAACGCATAGGTGGCCGACATCTGCTCCACCGCCTCCTGCTCCAGCGCCACGCCCTTGGCGTCCTGCTCGCGCTGCACCGTGGCCTGCACCCCCGCGCTGTCCTTGGCCTCCTGCTGGGCCACCACCTCGCGGCGGTAGCCGGGGGTGTTCATGTTGGCCACGTTGTTGGCCGAGGCATCCAGGCGCAACTGGGCGGCCTGCAGGCCGGAACTGCCGATGGAGGAAATGCTGGCCATGGTGTGCTCCGCTCAACGCGCTGAAGGAAGAAGGCCCCGATTGTCCGCCCGGTTCTTGCTGGACGCAAGGCGTCATCCACTGTGCGCCTGCACCAGGCACTGCGCAAACGCCTGGGCCGCCCGCGGCGGCTGGGGCGACTTGCGCAGCACGCTCACGAATTCGCAGCGGTAAAAGAACTGCGCGGGCGACACCGCCTGCATCAGCCCCTGGCGCTCGAAGCTCTCCGCATAGTGGTCAGGCAGAAAACCCAGGTAGCGCCCGGACAGGATCAGCGTCGCGATCGACTCCTGGTCGAACCCCGTCGCCTTGCGCGGCAGGCGGGCGCTGTGGCTGAGTTCCATGTTGGGCGAGTGGTAGCCCAGGCCGGCGAACTGGTAGGCGCGCAAGGCCTCCCAGGTCAGGCTGGCATGGTCGGTGCCGAACAGCGGGTGCCGGGCGCCGCAGTACAGCAGCATGGTCTCGGTGAACAGGTTGGCGTACACCAGACTCTGTGACGCGCGGTGCGCCGGGATGATGCCCACGTGGAAGCTGCCGTCGATGAGCCCGCGCTCGATGGCGTTGATGCTGGCCACGTGCATCTGCAGGCTGACCTCGGGCGCCTGAGTGGCGAAAAGGGCGATGGCGTCGCCGATGTGCGCGGCGGGGTTGCTGGCCGTCTTGTCGAACACCGCCACCTCCAGCCGCCCGCCCATGCGGCGGTGGATGTCGTCGATGCTGCTGCGAAAGGCGTCCACGGCGGACAGCAGGCGCAGGGTTTCGTCGTACACGCGCTGGCCTTCGGCCGTGAGCGCAAAGCCCGCGCGGCCCCGGCGGCACAGGGTGAGGCCCAGGCGGGTTTCCAGGTCCTTCATGTGGCGGCTGACGGTGCTGGTGCCGATGTTCAGCTCCAGTTCGGCCGCAGACATGCCGCCGCATTCGACCACGCTCTTGAACACCTGCAAAAGGCGCAGGTCCATGTCGCTGAGCTGGCCCAGCACCGCGCGGTGCCGGGCGTTGGGGCTCGACAGCGATGTGGCCGGGGGAGCGGGAGATGGCTTGGGGGTGTCTTTTACTTGCATAAATCGTCAAGTAAACATTGATATTGCACTATTGGAGAGATTAACAGGCGGCACAACAATGCGCTGTCGGCAGGGCTTTGCCACGCAAGGCCCTGCGCTGCCCCCTTACCGTCCTTTCACCCCGCCCCTTACCGCCGCCCTGGAGACCGCCATGAGCTTCGTCCACATCGAAAAACCCGCCGCTGGCCCGGACAGCCCTCGCATGGATGCCGCATGGCTCGATGCGCACTGGATGCCCTTCACCGGCAACCGCAACTTCAAGGCCAAGCCGCGCATGATCGTGAGCGGCCAGGGCGCCTACTACACCGACGCCGAAGGCCGCAAGATCTTCGACGGCCTCTCGGGCCTGTGGTGCTCCGGTCTCGGGCATGGCCGCAAGGACGTGGCCGAAGCCATCGGCAAGGCGGCGGCCACGCTGGACTACTCGCCCGCGTTCCAGTTCGGCCACCCGGCCTCGTTCGCGCTGGCCAACAAGCTCAAGGAGCTGACGCCCGCAGGCCTGGACTACGTGTTCTTCACAGGCTCCGGCTCCGAGTCGGCCGACACCTCGCTCAAGATGGCCCGTGCCTACTGGCGCGCCAAGGGGCAGGCGAGCAAGACCCGCCTGATCGGCCGCGAAAAGGGCTACCACGGCGTGAACTACGGCGGCATCTCGGTGGGCGGCATCGTGGGCAACCGCAAGACCTTCGGCCAGGGCATCGAGGCCGACCACCTGCCCCACACCCAGCCACCGGCCGGCACCTTCCAGAAGGGCATGGCCGAGGACGGCGGCCGTGCGCTGGCCGACAAGCTGCTGGACGTGATCGCGCTGCACGACGCATCCAACATCGCCGCGGTGATCGTGGAGCCGTTCTCGGGCTCGGCCGGCGTGGTGATCCCGCCCAAGGGCTACCTGGAACGCATCCGCGAGATCTGCACGCAGAACAACATCCTGCTGATTTTTGATGAAGTGATCACCGGCTTTGGCCGCTGCGGCGCGTGGACGGGGGCCGAGGCCTTCGGCGTGACGCCGGACATCCTGAACTTCGCCAAGCAGGTGACCAACGGCGCTCAGCCGCTGGGCGGCGTGATCGCCACCAAGGAGATCTACGACACCTTCATCAGCCAGGGCGGGCCCGAGTACATGCTCGAATTCCCGCACGGCTACACCTACTCGGCCCACCCCGTGGCCTGCGCGGCCGGCAATGCGGTGCTGGACATCCTGCAAAAAGAAGACATGCCCGGCCGCGTGAAGGCCCTGGCTCCGTTCTTCGAGAACGCGGTGCACGGCCTCAAGGGCGCCAAGCACGTGGCGGACATCCGCAACTACGGCCTGGCCGCGGGCATCACCATCAGCGCCCTGCCGGGCGAGCCAGCCCGCCGCCCGTACGAGATCGCGATGAAGTGCTGGGACAAGGGCTTTTACGTGCGCTACGGCGGCGACACCATTCAGCTGGCGCCCCCGTTCATCAGCACCGAGGCCGAGATTGATCGCCTGGTCAACGCACTGGGCGACGCACTCAGCGAGACCGCGTAAGCGCTGGGCCCGGCCACCGACGCCCACACCCCAAGCTCCTAAATCAATAGCTGCTGTCGCTTGCCCATCCAGCGGTAGCGGCATTTTTTACTTGAAACCAGCCATGAACCACGACAAGAACGTCACCACCACTGTCGGCCACCTGATCGACGGCCAGCTCGTTGCCGACACCGAGCGCACACAGCCCGTGTTCAACCCCGCCACCGGCCAGTCCACCACCAGCGTGGCGCTGGCCAGCAAGGCGACGGTCGAGGCCGCCATCGCATCGGCCGAGGCGGCCTACCCCGCCTGGCGCAACACGCCGCCGCTCAAGCGCGCGCGCGTGATGAGCAAGCTCAAGGTCCTGCTCGAAGAGAACGCCGACAAGATCGCCGCCCTGATCACCGCCGAGCACGGCAAGGTGCTGAGCGACGCGCACGGCGAGCTGCAGCGCGGCATCGAGAACGTGGAGTACGCGAGCTATGCGCCCGAGCTGCTCAAGGGCGAGCACAGCCGCAATGTGGGCCCCAGCATCGACTCGTGGAGCGAGTTCCAGGCGCTGGGCGTCACGGCAGGCATCACGCCGTTCAACTTCCCGGCCATGGTGCCGCTGTGGATGTGGCCCATGGCCGTGGCCTGCGGCAACACCTTCGTGCTCAAGCCCTCCGAGCGCGACCCCAGCAGCACGCTGTTCATCGCCCAGCTGGCACTCGAAGCCGGCCTGCCACCGGGCGTGCTGAACGTGGTCAACGGCGACAAGACAGCCGTGGACACGCTGCTGCAGGACCCGCGCGTCAAGGCCGTGAGCTTTGTGGGCTCCACCCCCATTGCCGAGTACATCTACGCCGAAGGCTGCAAGCACGGCAAACGCGTGCAGGCCTTGGGCGGCGCCAAGAACCATGCGGTGCTGATGCCCGATGCCGATGTGGACAACGCGGTGAGCGCCCTGATGGGCGCGGCGTACGGATCGTGCGGCGAGCGCTGCATGGCCATCCCGCTGCTGGTGGCCGTGGGCGACGCCGTGGGTGACGCCGTGATCGCGGGCCTGAAGACCGAGATCGCCAAGATGAAGGTCGGCCCCGGCACCCAGACCGACAACGGCGGCAACGACATGGGCCCGCTGGTCAGCAAGCCGCATTTCGAGAAGGTGACTGCCTATGTGGACAGCGGCGTGGCCGAGGGCGCCACGCTGGTGGTCGATGGCCGTGGCATGAAGGTGGCGGGCCATGAAGAGGGCTACTTCCTGGGCGCCTGCCTGTTCGACAACGTCAAGCCCGGCATGAAGATCTACCAGGAAGAGATCTTCGGCCCCGTGCTGGGCGTGGTGCGCGTGAAGACGCTGCAGGAAGCCATGCAGCTCATCAACGACCACGAATACGGCAACGGCACCTGCATCTTCACCCGCGACGGCGAAGCCGCCCGCTACTTCACCGACCACATCCAGGTCGGCATGGTGGGCGTGAACGTGCCCCTGCCCGTGCCCGTGGCCTACCACTCGTTCGGCGGCTGGAAGCGCAGCCTGTTCGGCGACCTGCACGCCTACGGTCCCGATGCGGTGCGCTTCTACACCAAGCGCAAGACCATCACGCAGCGCTGGCCCAGCGCCGGTGTGCGCGAGGGCGCGGTGTTCGCCTTCCCCAGCAGCCGGTGATGCCGGCAGATAAGCGCAGATACCCGCTGATTTGACCCTGCAGCGCCCCCAGCCCCTCGGCTGCGGGGCGTTTTTCATGGGGGCGCCGATTGCAGCGGCGCAGGTCATCACTGATGCACCCGCATAAGCAGATCCGCTTACTAGGGTTTTTACCGGCATCGTCCTACAATCGCGGACCCTTACAAAGCTGACAGCCCGCGCGGAGCCGCTGCAGCCCGGTTTTTTTGCACCCACCCCTGAGTTGGAGACACTGAATGCCCGAGAACACCACGGCCCAGAACGAGAACAACAACAACGAATCCGACAAGCGCGCCCAACTGCGCCGTGCCGCTCTCGAGTACCACGAGTTTCCCAAGCCCGGCAAGATCGCCATTGCCGCCACCAAGCAGATGGTCAACCAGCACGACCTGGCGCTGGCCTACTCGCCCGGCGTGGCCGCCCCCTGTGAAGAGATCGTCAAGGACCCGGCCAACGCGTTTCGCTACACCGCACGCGGCAACCTGGTCGCCGTCATCACCAACGGCACGGCCGTGCTGGGCCTGGGTGACATCGGCGCGCTGGCCTCCAAGCCGGTGATGGAGGGCAAGGGCGTCCTGTTCAAGAAGTTCGCGGGCGTGGACGTGTTCGACATCGAGATCGACGAGAAGGACCCCGCCAAGCTGGTGGAAGTGATCGCGGCACTGGAGCCCACCTTCGGCGCGATCAACCTCGAAGACATCAAGGCGCCCGACTGCTTCTACGTGGAGCGCGAGCTGCGCAAGCGCATGAAGATTCCGGTCTTCCATGACGACCAGCACGGCACGGCCATCACGGTGGCGGCGGCCATGGTCAATGCGCTCAAGGTGGCGGGCAAGAAGATCGAGGATGTGAAGCTCGTGACCAGCGGCGCGGGCGCCGCGGCGCTGGCCTGCCTGAACCTGCTGCTCAAGGTGGGCGTGCAGCGCAAGAACGTGTTCGTCACCGACCTGGCCGGCGTGGTGTACGAAGGCCGCGAAGAGCTGATGGACGACGACAAGCGCCAGTTCATGCAAAAGACCGACGCGCGCAAGCTGGCCGAAGTGATCGCCGGTGCCGACGTGTTCCTGGGCCTGTCGGCCAGCAACGTGCTCAAGCCCGAAATGGTGGCCACCATGGCCGAGCGCCCGGTGATCTTCGCGCTGGCCAACCCCAACCCCGAAATCATGCCCGAGCTCGCGCACAGCGTGCGCAGCGACATCATCATGGCCACGGGCCGCTCGGACTACCCCAACCAGGTCAACAACGTCCTGTGCTTCCCGTACATCTTCCGCGGCGCGCTGGACAGCGGCGCCACCACCATCACCGATGAGATGGAAATCGCGGCCGTGCACGCCATTGCCGAGCTGGCCCAGGCCGAGCAAAGCGAAGTGGTGGCCGCAGCGTATGTGGGCGAGAAGCTGTCGTTCGGCCCTGAGTACCTGATTCCCAAGCCGTTCGATCCGCGCCTGATGATGAAGATCGCCCCGGCCGTGGCCCAGGCGGCGGCCGACAGCGGCGTGGCGCAGCGCCCCATCACCGACATGGATGCGTACCGCGACCGCCTGCAGGCCTTCGTCTACGCCTCCGGCACGACGATGAAGCCCATCTTCGATGCGGCCCGCACCGCCGCGCGCAAGCGCGTGGCGTACGCCGAGGGCGAGGAAGAGCGCGTGCTGCGCGCCGCACAGATCGTGGTGGACGAGCGCGTGGCGCGCCCCACGCTGATCGGCCGCCCGGCCATCATCGCCCAGCGCATCGAGAAGTTCGGCCTGCGCCTGAAGGAAGGCGTGGACTACGACGTGGTCAACACCGACTTCGACCACCGCTACCGCGACTTCTGGCAGACCTACCACCGCATGACCGAGCGCAAGGGCATCACCCAGCAGGTCGCCAAGATCGAGATGCGCCGTCGCCTCACGCTGATCGGCGCGATGATGCTGCACAAGGGCGAGGTGGACGGCCTGATCTGCGGCACGTGGGGCACCACGGCCAACCACCTGCTGTACATCGACCAGGTGATCGGCAAGCACGCGGGCGGCGCCGACAGCACCGAACAGGACGTGCCGGTGTACGCCTGCATGAACGGCCTGATGCTGCCCGGCCGCCAGGTGTTCCTGGTCGACACGCACGTGAACTACGACCCCACGCCCCAGGAGCTGGCCGAGATCACCGCGCTGGCCGCCGAGGAGATGATGCGCTTTGGCTTCAAGCCCAAGGCCGCGCTGCTGTCGCACTCCAACTTCGGCACCAGCAACAGCCCCAGCGCCATCAAGATGCGCCAGACGCTGGAGCTGCTGCGCCAGCAGGCTCCGTGGCTGGAGGTGGACGGCGAGATGCACGGCGACGTGGCGCTGGACGGCAAGGCCCGTGCGGCCGTCATGCCCGGCAGCGAACTGACGGGCGATGCCAACCTGCTGGTCTTCCCCAACATCGACGCGGCCAACATCGCCTACAACCTGCTCAAGACGGCTGCGGGCGGCGGTATCGCCATCGGCCCGGTCCTGCTGGGCGCCGCCAAGCCGGTCCATATCCTGACGCCGAGCGCCACCGTGCGCCGCATCGTGAACATGACCGCACTGACCGTGGCCGATGCCAACGCGTTGCGGTAAGTCACCAACCGATAGCAAGTGCTAACTTAAAACACTTGCACCCCCTTTCAGCGTCTGCCCAAGTTTTGTGCAGACGCTTGCTTTTTGGGGGCCATTGAGTCACACTAGCGGGTCGAAATTTCGGGTTAACCCGTAGGTTTCTGGAGTCTGGACTTATGCAAACAAGGGGGCATGAAGTGCGTTTTCAGGGATAGGCGATTTGCCTGTCCAGGATTGCATAAGTCGTGTGAAAGGTTTCGTTGATGCTGAAGGCTGTAGCCACCCGGGCGCGCAAAGCAGGGGTTTTGTGTGTTCTGGGTGTTGCGTTCGTGCTGTCCCCGGTTGCGGGGCACGCCCGTAAATCCCCGTCCACAGACGGGTCCATCACCCCCATTGCACTGGCCGACTTGCCGCCCCAAGGGCGAGCGACGTATGCGCTGATCCTTGAGGGCGGGCCGTTTCCGTACGACAAGGATGGATCGGTTTTCGGCAATCGCGAGCGGCTGTTGCCCGCCCACCAGCGGGGCTACTACCGCGAATACACCGTCAGAACGCCAGGATCGCGCGACCGGGGAGCCCGGCGCATCGTGTGCGGCGGCAAGCCCCGGACCCCGGACGCCTGCTACTACACCAGCGACCACTACGCCAGTTTTCGCGAAATCGCCAAATGACACCCGTTGCGGTGCACGCCTGCCAAATGAAACTTGGCAACCTGCACCGTATCCCATTGAATTCACCCATCGCAGGCTGGCCCTCGCAGCCCTGCGAGATGCCAGAAGTTTGTGGACTTTCTAAAGAAAGAGTAGCGGAGATGCAGACGCCACTTCGTAAAGACCTGGAAACGCCACTGCGTGGCGTGCGCACCAACATCGTGCAGTCCATCCGCGCCTTCCGCGTGCAGGACCTGCAGGATGCAGCCACTTCCATGGGTCACCATTTCTTGTACGCCAACCTGGCCCACGCGCAGTCCAAGCAGGATGTGCTGGACCTGATTGCCGGGCAATTCACCTTCCCGTCGCACTTCGGCAAGAACTTCGACGCGTTGTACGACTGCATGACAGACCCCTTGCACAAATCAGGCCCGCAGCCTGGTTTCATCGTGGTGCTGGAGCAGATCCCCGCCACCGGCAAGTTCGACAAGGAAGCCCGCGAGCAACTGCTCGACATCTTCCGGGACGCTGCCGACTACTGGGGCGACCGCAAGATCCCCTTCCGGTGTTTCTATTCTTTTCTGTAGCCCGTTCTGCATCCACCAGCCAAGCAGAACGGGCGAACGAGGCTCACGGCACCCCGGGTGTCGAGGTCATAGACATCGGCAGCGCAGCAGCAGCTGTTGCCACCGATCCCTCCGGCGAGAAGATGCCCACCGACAAGCTCGTGGACGTCTCGCCCATGGCGCTGCGCATGAGCAGCCCCTTCAACTCCGGGTACTGGCTCAGCGCCGCGTAGCAGGGGCATCCCCCTGAGGCGCTGCGCCTCGGTGCCACCGCCAGAGGCGGCGGCTCTTCGGGCTCGTCCAAGCCTGCGCAGGCAGGCTTGGATCCGCGGCCCTCAGCCCCTCCTCTCGAACGGCTGCGCCGTTCGGGAAGGGGGACGACACCAGCGCGGCGGGGCGGCCCTTGCGCGGTGTCTCACGCCTTGGCCGCGCCAGTTTCGGTGTAAGTGACGAAATCAGCGTACACGACTGCAGCGCGTGCCTGCTTCAAACCTGTTGACGTTTGACCGACGGGTTTGGCATCGCGTCGGGACCGGTGCGACGTTGGCAGGCGTGCTTGCAGCTGCACCGTGCAGCCTGCCTGAGCCCTCAGACGCCCCTTATCACTGATCAAATTGACCGCTACCGCTTGTCCGGCAAGCGCTAACAGCTATCAATTCAAGAGCAAGCCTGTGCCAGCGCCACGTATTCGGCCACGGGCACTTCCTCGGCGCGGCGTTGGGTGTCGAAGGTGCCGGGGAACTGGCGGGCCTCGAGCCAGCGGCCCAGGGTGTGGCGCAGCAGCTTGCGGCGCTGGCTGAAGGCCACCTGCACCAGTTCTTCCAGCAGGGGCACCGACAGCGCAGCGGGCTCGGCGTGCGGGACCATGCGCACCACGGCACTGTCCACGCGCGGGGGCGGGTCGAAGCTCTCCGGTGGCACGAACAGCACGTTCTCCATCGCGTAGCGCCACTGCAGCATCACCGACAGGCGGCCGTAGTCGCTGGTCGAGGGGCGGGCCACCATGCGGTCGATCACTTCCTTTTGCAGCATGAAGTGCTGGTCCTGGATGACCTCCACATGTTCGAGCAGATGGAACAGGATGGGCGTGGAGATGTTGTACGGCAGGTTGCCGACCACACGCAGCCGCAGGTCGGGCTGGCCCGCCTTGGCGCGAAAGTCCTGCGCCAGCTGCGTGAAGTCGACCCGCAGCACATCGGACTCGATCACGTCGAGATGCCCGTGCAGCCGCAGGCGCAGGGCCAGGTCGCGGTCGAGCTCGATCACCGTCAGGCGGCCCAGGCGCTCCACCAGAGGCTGCGTGAGCGCCGCCAGCCCGGGGCCGATCTCGACCATGGGGTCGCCCGGCTGGGGCGCGATGGCCTGCACGATGTCTTCGATGATGCTTTTGTCGGACAGGAAATGCTGCCCGAAGCGCTTGCGGGGAATGTGTTTCATGCCATGGGCCCGCGTGTGTGGTCGATGTGCGAGCTGTGACGAGGGCGCGCAGACCAGCGGCCGCCGCGCAAGGGCCGCTTGGCAGCGCAGGCTGCGCTTCGCTGGCGTGCACTGGCGGCGTCCCCCTTCCCGAGTCGCGCAGCGATGGGAGAGAAGGGGCTGAGGGCCGCGGCTCCAAGCCTGCCTGCGCAGGCTTGGACGTGCCCGAAGAGCCGCTGTCTCTGGCTGCGGTGCCGAGGCGCGCAGCGCCTCAGGGGGATGCACTGATTCTTCATTGCGGCGGGTCGCGGTATTCCACGTAGGCCCGGCCGCGCAGTTCCTGCGCCCAGGTGGCGTAGGCCTCGTCGAGCTTCTTCTCGCGCACCGTGTCGCGCGCCATGTCACGCTGCTCGCGCTGCGTGAGCTTGGCCTCGCGGCGCTCCAGCAGCTGGATCAGGTGCACGCCGAAGCGCGAGACCAGCGGCTCGCTGATGTCGCCAGGCTTCAAAGCGTTCAGGGCCTGCTCGAACTCGGGCACGTAGCGGCCCGGGTTGGCCCAGCCCAGATCGCCGCCTTCCTTGGAGCTGCCGTCCTGCGAATGCTCGCGCGCCAGCGCGGCAAAGTCGGCCTGGCCTGCCAGGATGCGGCGGCGGTAGTCGGCCAGGCGCGCCGCGGCGGCGGCTTCGGTCAGCTGGGGGCTGGTGCGCAGCAGGATGTGGCGTGCGTGGCTTTGCGTCACGGTGGTGGGCACGCCTGCGGTCACGCGCTCGACCACCTTCAGGACGTGAAAGCCCGCGGGCGACCGCACGGGGCCCACGATGCCGCCCACCGGCAGGCCCAGCGTGGAGTTCACGAACAGTTCGGGGTAGCGGTCGGCAGGGCGCAGGCCCAGCAGCCCGTTGTTGCGCTGGCCTTCGGGTGCGTCGGAGAGTTCGCGCGCGACGGTGGCGAAGTCCTCGCCGGCCCGCACGCGGTCGGCGGCGCGCTGGGCGCGTGCCTGGCGCTCGGCCACCTGCACGGGGCTGGCGTTCTCGGGCACCAGGACCAGCACGTGGCCCAGGTTGATTTCCATGGACGCGACGTCCGTGCCCTTTTGCTGCTCGCGCAGGTACTGGTCGATGTCCAGGTCGCTGACCTTCACACGGGCTTCCACTTCGCGCTCGCGCAGGCGCTGCTGCAGCAGCTGGTTGCGCAGCTCTTCGCGAAAGCGCTCCTTGCCCATGCCGTCGCGGGCCAGGCGCCGGTACAGCTCGTCGGTGGTCATGTTGTTCTGGCGGGCCACGCCCTGCTCGGCCTGCGACACGGCGAAGTCGTCCACCTTGATGCCGGATTCCTTGGCCTGCTGCAGCTGCGCGCGCTCGACGATGAGCCGCTCGAGCACCTCGCGCGCCAGCACGTCGCGCGGCGGCTGGGCGCCGCCCTGCTGCGCCAGCTGGGCCTCGGCGCGGGCCAGGCGCGAGCGCACTTCGTTGTTGGTGATCGGCTCGGAATTCACCACCGCCACGATGTAGTCCGCAGCGCGCGGGCCGGCGCTGCTGGTGCCGCTGGCGCTGCTTTCAGGCGGCAGCGTGATCGACGGTGTGGCGGCCGGGCGCGACAGCCCCGTGCCCGCAGCAGCCCCTGAAGGCCGCAGGCCCTGCGCGGCGGCGCTTTGGGCCATGAGGGAAACCAGGGCGGCCGCCAAGGCCAGGGCAAATGCTCGTTGGTTCATGGTGTGGAGCGTAAGAGGTGACCGGGGCGCACGAGCGCCTAGTCGTAGTTGGTGAAACGGCTGGGCGTACTGACCTGCTCGCGCAGGTACTGGTAACGCGGCACATGTTGCTTGAAGGTTTCCAGCGGGCTGGAGCCCAGGCTCAGGCGGGAGAAGCCGACGAACTCCACCTGGAACAGAAGCCGGGTGTTGGAGGTGGTCACGCCGCTTTGCAGGCGCTCGAGCACCACGCGGCCGATCCAGCAGCAGCTGTCGTATTCGAGGCCCACCACGGTGTCCACGAGCTTTCGGTCCTGCAGGCTGTAGTTCAGGCGTCCCACGGTGTACCAGCGGTTGCCGCCCTGGCCCCGGCCGCGGCCCAGGTCCTGGCCCTTGTCGCCCCACAGGTCGTTCAAGGGCCATTGCCAGCCGATGTCGATCTGCTCGCTGGTGCCGCGCTGCAGGCGGTAGGCGGCGCTCACGGTGCGGTAGTTGCCCGGGCTGTAGCGCGCGCCGATGGTCGAGCGGATCGAACGCCCCGTCTTGGGGTTGTACTGCACGGTGGAGTCAAAGCCCCACTGCGGCGTCCAGGAGATGCCCGCGCCCAGCAGCACGTCCGACAGGCGCTCGCTCACGGGCGCGCCGCCAGGCAGCGTCACCTGCTGGTCGGAGAACCGCACGCGCTGCGCAATGCCGAAACGCGCGGCCTCGGCGCCGGTGTTCGGGTCCAGCAGGCGTGTGCTCACGCCCAGCGTCAGCAGGTTGTTGTCGGCGATGCGGTCGTTGCCGCCGAACGCGTTCTCGGTGTAGATGGTCGCGAAGTTGAAGTCGTTGGCGGCCGTGTCGTACACGGGCAGGCGGCTCTGGTCGCGGTATGGCGTGTAGGTGTAGAAGGCGCGCGGCTCCAGCGTCTGCAGGAACGACCGGCCGAAGTACGCCGCGTCGCGCTCGAAGACCAGGCCGCTGTCCAGGCTGAACGTGGGCAGCGTGCGGCTGGCCGAGCGGTCGCCGTTGCTCAGGCCCGTGTCGAACTGGTACGTGGTGGCATGCAGCTGCAGACGCGGCGTGATGAAGCCGCCGGGCGCCAGAAACGGCCGGCTGATCGCCGCCATGGCATAGCTGCGGTCGGCGTTGGGCTGGTTGGTCAGCGCCCGGGCCGCCTGAAAGCGCGTGGTGTCCAGTTCCACCGTGGCATCGAAGCCGCCGCCCAGCTGCGAGGGCACGTAGCGCCACTGCATCTGGGGCATGCGGTCGTACGGCGGCACGATGGGCGAGTTCACGTCCTGCAGCGTCTGCCACTTGAGGGTGCGCACCGAGGCGCTCATGTCGTTGGAGCCCCACGACAGGCTGGCGTCGTTGGGCAGCAGGCGCTGGCGCAGCGGCTCGGACGCGCGGCCGAAGTCGCGCCAGTAGTTGTCGTCGCTCACGCGGTTGACGTTGATGTTGAGCCCCACGCCGCCGATGCCGGTATCCAGCATCCCCTGGTGCTGGCCCGAGTAGCTCCAGCGCATGCGGTCGCGCAGCCGGTCGCCGGGCATCACGTCGCCGCTGATCTGGCCCTTGTAGCTGGGCTCCAGGTAACGGAACTCGCCGCCCAGGTTGGCGCCGCGCTTGGTCATCAGCGCCGCGCGCAGCGTGGCGTCGCGGTTGGGGGCGATGTTCCAGTAGTAGGGCTGCGAATAGGCCACGCCGTCGCGGCTGTCGAGGCCGATGGTCGGCGGCAGCAGCCCCGACTTGCGCTTGTCCGACAGCGGAAAGCTGATGTACGGGATGGGCGGCAGCGACACGCCTTTGAACTCCAGCACCGCGTTCTCGGCCGTGCCCACCGACTCTTCGTTGTCGATGCGGATGACGCTGGCGCGCAGCACCCAGTCAGGCTGCCAGCTGGCTTCGTCGCCCACCTGGCAGGTGGTGTAGGTGGCGCTGTGCACCACCGCGCGGTCCTTGTCGATGAAGTCCACCCGCTTGGATTCGCCGTGCGCCTGCGTGGCCAGAAAGCGGTAGCGCGCGTCGCTGAAGAAGCCCTCGAACGCATCCACGCGCAGCTCGAGCGCCGTGCCTTCGTAGACGTTGCCGGCGCGGTTCACGCGCACCTGGCCCCGGGCCTTGGCCAGGTCTTCGGGCACGTCGTAGTCCAGCCGGTCGGCGCGGATCACGGTGTCGCCCCGGCGCAGCTCGGCATTGCCTTCGATGACCGCGTTCAAGTCGGTCTGGCCGCTGATGTGGTCACCCCGCACGAAGACGGGCAACTGGGGCCGCACCGCGTCCGGGATCTTTTCCTGCAGCAGGGGCGAGCTGCGCAGCGCGGGCGGCGCATCCCAGGCACTGCCGGCGGGCGCCGTACCGGCCTGGGCCAGGGCGGACAGGGGCAGGCCGCACCAGGCGAGCGCCACGCCATAGGCCAGGGCTCGCGGCACGGGCGGGCGCAACCGAGCGGCCTGTGCCGTGGCGGGCCGGGTCCGGAGGGAGGGGGTCTGCGCGGGAGAAGGCTGGCTGCGTGGCACGTGGGGCGGTGGGCAGAGGGCGGACAAAAGGAAGACCGCGGCAGGGGAGCCCACAGCGGTTTGTAAAATCGGATTATCCATGAGCCACCCATCCCCCTCCCTGCCCGCCGTTCCACCCGCCTCGCCGGGCGGCTCAGCCCCCGCCGCCACGGCCGTCACCTGGCCTGACGCAGCCCGCCACAGCGCCTTCGATGCGTGGCTCGCGCCGCTGGTGGGCCCCCACCAGTTGCTGCCCCACACGCTGCGCCCCGCCTCGGCGGATGCGAGCTTTCGGCGCTACCTGCGCATCGACAGCGCCAGCGGCGTGAGCCGCATCGTGATGGACGCTCCGCCGGACAAGGAAAACTGCCGGCCCTTCGTGCAGGTGCAGGCCCTTCTGGCCGCCGCAGGCCTGCACGTGCCGCAGATCCTGGCCTGGGACGAGGCGGGCGGCTTCATGCTGCTGTCCGACCTGGGCCACCAGACCCTGATCGAGCTGCTGGACCCCGCCCGGCCCCAGGACGCGTACGCCTGGTACCAGCAGGCCACCGATGCGCTGCTGGACTGGCAGAAAGCCTCGCAGCCCGGCGTGCTGCCCGTCTATGACGAAGCTCTGCTGCGCCGCGAGCTGGCGCTGTTTCCGGACTGGTACCTGGGCAAGCACCGCGGCGTCACGCTCGATGCCACCCAGCAGGCCACGCTCCAGAGCGCGTTCGATGCGATCGTGGCGCACAACCTGGCCGCCCCCAGCGTGTATGTGCACCGCGACTTCATGACCCGGAACCTGATGGCCCCTGTACCGGCGGGGGCCCGGCCCGCCCACAGCCCGGCCACGCCCGCCGACGGCCCGCTGGGCGTGCTGGACTTCCAGGACGCGGTCTACGGCCCCATCACCTACGACATCGCCAGCCTGCTGCGCGACGCGTTCATCAGCTGGGAAGAAGAGTTTGTCATCGACATTACCGTGCGTTACTGGGAAAAGGCGCGCAAGGCCGGCCTGCTGGGCGCGAGCAGCGCCAGCGGCTGGGGCAACGACTTCGGCGAGTTCTACCGCAGCGTGGAGTGGATGGGCCTGCAGCGCCACCTGAAGGTCGCGGGCATCTTTGCACGCCTGACGCTGCGCGACGGCAAGCCCAAGTACCTGGCCGACACGCCACGCTTCATGGCCTACATCGGCGCCACGGCCAACCGCTACCGCCAGCTCGGGCCGCTGCTCAAGATGCTGGACGAGATCGAAGGCACGCAGCCGGTCGTGGGCTTTGCCTACGGCCGCATATAGGCCAGCCGCTCTCACCATCAAAACAGCCTCTGCCGCTCATCCAGCAAGCGCCAGCAGCTACCAAATTAATAGCATATGCCCCGTTTCCATTGCCCGGAGGTCCTGATCACCGGGGCCGAACTGGACCTGCCCCCCGGCGCCGCGCGCCATGTGCAGGTGCTGCGCCTGCAGCCGGGTGACGGCATCACGCTGTTCCATGGCGGGCAGGGCGCGGGCGACCCCGGCGGAGAGTTCGACGCCACCGTGCTGCGCATGGGCCGCAGCGACGTGCGCGTGGTGGTGGGCGCGCACCACGCCGTCGAGCGCGAGGCACCGCGCGCCGTGCACCTGCTGGCGGGCATCACCGCCAACGAGCGCATGGACTGGCTGGTGGAGAAAGCCACCGAGCTCGGCGTGGCCAGCATCACCCCGCTGGTGGCCGAGCGCAGCGTGCTCAAGCTCAAGGGCGAGCGCGCCGAGAAGAAGCTCGCCCACTGGCAGGCCGTGGCCGTGGCCGCCTGCGAGCAGTGCGGCCGCAACCGCGTGCCCGTGGTGCATGACGCGGTCGACCTGGCCGGGTGGGTGCGCGCGCAGGGCGCGGCCACGGGCCTGGCCGGCGCACCCGCGGGTGCGCAGCGCCTGCTGCTGTCGCTGCGCGCCGGCACGGCACCCCTGCGCGGCGCCATCGAGCCGGGGAGCGAAGAACGGGCCTTGGTCTTCCTGTCGGGCCCCGAGGGTGGGCTCAGCGCCGCCGAGGAAGATCTTGCACTGCAGCATGGCTTTGCCCCCACCACGCTCGGGCCGCGCGTGCTGCGGGCCGAAACGGCGCCACTGGCCGCCCTGGCCGCGCTCACCCTGTAGGCGGCCACCCGCACCCCGCGTCATCCCGCCCTGTGGGCCTGTACGCCCCGCAGGCCGAGGCCTAGAATGAAACGACGTCAGGCCCAGGCCCTCCCGGGGCGGCCTGCTGCTCCGTGCCTTGCGCGGTGATTGGTCCATCAGGAGCTTCGATTTGCGCGCACCGTCACGCTGGAAACGCTTGAGGGACGTGGTTCTCTCCACCGACCCCCGTCGGCGCACGCTGATGAGCGTGGCGCTGCTCGCGCTGGTGCTGATGAGCGCCAGTTCGGGCGTGATGCTGCTGGTGGCCGGGGCCAGCGACGCGACGAATGCGCCCGCCGTGCAGTGGTGGGCCGCCATCTCGGTGGGTGGGCTGGCCGTGATGACCGCTTTCATCCGATCCGGCCACACAGCGCGCCTGGCCGACCCTTCCCTGACCGTACCGCAGATGGTCTGGACCATCACCAGCGGCGCCGTGGCGTACGTGCTGGCCGGCGAAGCGCGGGGCATCGTGCCCAGCGTGCTGGCCATGATCCTGTTCTTCGGCACCTTCGGCCTCAGCGTGGCGGAGGTGATCGGCATCGGCGTGTACGCGCTGCTGGCCTTCAGCTGCGCGGTGGCGGCCACCACGCGCTTCAGCACCTCTCCCTTCGGCTACCTGGACACGGCCTACGCGCTCATGGTGCTCATCGTGCTGGGTGGCAGCATTGCGCTGAACCTGCGCATCCAGCGCATCCGCGCGCGGCTGAGCGAGCAGCGCCAAGCGCTGGCCCAGGCCCTGGCCGTGAACCGCGAGCTGGCCACGCGCGACGAACTCACCGGCCTGCCCAACCGCCGCGCCATGCAGGACCTGATGGACCTGGAGCACCGCCGCAGCCTGCGCAGCGGCCGCCCCATGCTGCTGGCCGAGCTGGACATCGACCACTTCAAGCGCATCAACGACAGCCACGGCCACGCCACCGGCGACCGCGCGCTGCAGGCCTTTGCCGGCGTGGTGCGGGCCAGCGTGCGCGACACCGACGTGCTGGGCCGCTGGGGCGGCGAAGAATTCGTGCTGCTGCTGTCCGACACCCAGAGCGACGACGCGCGCGAACTGCTCGAACGCGTGCGCCTGGCGGTGGCCGGCATGGAGATCCCGCACCCCTCGGGCAGCCTGCACATGACGCTGTCGGCCGGCCTGGCGCTGCACCTGCCGGGCGACACGGTGGAGCTGACGCTGGAGCGCGCCGACCAGGCGCTGTACACCGCCAAGTCGCTCGGGCGCAACCGCATCGTCGTCGCCCCGATCCACCCGCGTGCCAGCGGCAAAGGCCCCGGCCAGCCTTTAGGCGCCCGCGCCTGAGCGCCTAAAGGCGCACCGGTGGCCACGGCCAGGCAGGCGCCAAGGTGCTTAAGGCGGGCCACCGGTGCCGCAGCTCCACAGCTCCACAGCTCCACAGCTCCACCGCTTCACAGCTCCATCACTTGGCCGCGCAAAGGCACTCCTTTTTTGATAGCTACCCGCGCTTGCCAATTCAGCGGTAGCGGGCATTTTTAATGGAAACCTCGGCCCAGCCCGGTACCATCGCACCATGAGCACGCACTACGAAACCCTGCACCCCGCCGACACCTACCGCGAGGCGTTCGCCGTGGAGCCCCCCGCCGATCCCGGCGAGCGCCACCTGTGGCCGCGCAAGCCCGGGGGCTTCATCGTCCACGCCGCCACCGCCGCCGCCATTGCCAACCCTGCTGCAGCGACCACCGCCGCCGCCGTCGAGGCCCCCGGCGACAGCGCCCAGGACGCGGAAGCTGCCGCTGCCGAGGCAGAGGCAACCGCCCCCGGCCAAGGCACTGCCGCAGCCACCCCTGCGACCACCCGCGTGTTCGTGCCTGCGCAATGGGGCCTGGTGCCGCACTGGGTCAAGTCCGCATCCGACGCGAAGCTGCGCGCGCCCAAGCTGGTCAATGCCAAGTCCGACCTCGCCTCCACCGGCACCGCGTTCCGCGACGCGTGGCTCAAGGGCCAGCGCTGCATCGTGCCCATGCAGGCGTTCTACGAAGACGACTACCGCGCCGGCAAGACCCTGCCCACCCGCATCTCGCGCGTGGACGGCAAGCCCATGGGCGTGGCGGGCCTGTGGGCGCGCTGGCAGGGCAGCGACGGCGAAGTCATCGTGAGCTACTGCCTGCTCACCGTGAACGCCAACAACCACGCGCTGCTGCACCGCTACCAGCAGCCCGGCAGCGAAAAGAGCATGCCCGCCATCCTGAACGAAGGCGCCTACGACGCCTGGCTCACGGCCCGGCAGGACAAGGCCAAGGAGTTCATGCGCCAGTACGCGCCGCAGTGGCTCACGGCCAACCCGGTGGAGAAGAAGGCGGACAAGGTGCCCAAGGGGTGGCTGGGCTGAAGCTCAGTGCGGCCCCGGTTGCCGTTGCACCCCGCTGAACCTCGCCGAACCCAACCTCACCCCACCCACCGTTCACGCTGAGCCTGTCGAAGCGCGGCGCAAGGCTTCGGCAGGTTCAGGCGCGGCCAGTCGAGACGGCATGACGGACGACGGCGAAAGCGCCCCGCAGCAAGCCGGAGTTTCAAGCACTGGCCGCCACCTTACCCACGGGGCGCTGCACGCTGGCTGATCCTCATCCGCCGGCGTGCACAATGCCAGGGCCCTGCGCCTGGGTTCGATCCGGTGCGGTCTGCGCCCGACCCCTCCCTCGCCCCCTCCATCACCGTGAACAAGAACCTGTGGCTGCTGGCCCTGTGCCAGGGCCTTTTCCTGACCAACAACGTCGTCTTCATCGCCATCAATGGTCTGGTGGGGCTGCAGCTGGCGCCCTTCGGCTGGATGGCCACGCTGCCCGTGATGGGCTACGTGGTGGGTGCCGCACTCTCCACCCCGCTGGTGGCGCGCACGCAGGCGCGCTGGGGGCGGCGGGCGTCGTTCCAGATCGGGCTGGCCGTGGCCGTGGTGTCGTGCGGGCTGTGCGCGTGGGCGGCCTTCCAGGCCCACTTCTGGATGCTGTGCGCGGCCACCTTGGTGGCGGGGTACTACAGCGCCAACGGCAGCCTGTACCGCTTTGCGGCTGCCGAGCTGACCGCGCCGGACTACCGCGAAAAGGCCGTGTCGCTGGTACTGGCCGGGGGCCTGCTGGGCGCGGTGGCCGGGCCCAACCTGGCCAGCGCCACGCGCACGCTGTTTCCCGTACCGTTTGCGGGCGCCTATGTCGCTCTCATGGGGGTGGCGCTGCTGTCGATGCTGTGCATGGCCGCGATACGGTTCGCGCCACGCGCTGCGCCGCGCGACGCCGCTGGCCAGCCCGTACACGGCAGGCCGCTGTCCGAGCTGATGCGACAGCCGGTGTTCGTGGTGGCCATCCTGGGAGCCGCGCTGGGCTATGGCGTGATGAACCTGCTCATGGCCGCCACACCGCTGGCGATGCAGGTGTGCGGCTTCGGCTTCAACGACTCGGCGCTGGTGCTGGAGTGGCATGTGATCGGCATGTTCGCGCCGGGCTTTGTCACCGGCCACCTCATCAAGCGCCTGGGCGTGCTGCCCATCATGGGCGCGGGCGTGCTGCTCAACCTCGCCTGCGTGGCCGTGGCGCTGATGGGCATCGAGCTGCACCACTTCGGCATTGCGCTGTTTCTGCTGGGCGTGGGCTGGAATTTTCTTTTCACCGGCGCCACCACCCTGTCGATGACGGCCTACCGGCCCGAAGAGAAGGACCGCGCGCAGGCCGCCATCAATTTCTGCGTGTTCGGCACGCTGGCGATGAGCTCGTTCGCGTCGGGCGTGCTGGTCACCACGCAGGGCTGGGCGCTGCTCAATGCCGGCACGCTCGCGCCGATGGCGGTCACGGGCCTGGCGCTCGCCTGGCTGGCGGTGCAGCGCCGGCGCGCTATCCCGTCCGGCCCCGGTCCTGCACCGCGGCCATGAGCCACTGCACGAAGGCATCGACGGCCGCGTCCTCCCGCCGGTCCTGCGCCACGAAGAGGCTGTAGCCGCGCGCGTCGCTGTCGTGGTGCGGGTGGGCCAGCACCAGCTCGCCCGACTGCAGCTCGCGCTCCACGAAGTAGCGCGGCACCAGGCCCACGCCCAGGTCGGCGCGCACGGCCTCGACCAGCATGGAGAACAGATCGAAGCGGTGGCCGCCCAGGCTGTGCGCGGGCACGCGGGTGATGCCGGCGCGGCTGAACCATGCGTCCCACGCGCCCAGCCGCGAGCTCAGCTGCAGCAGCGGCACGGCGCGGAAGTCCTTGCGCTCCATGGCGCGGCGGTGGCGCGACGCGGGTGCGCACACCGCCACGCAGACCTCGCTCATCAGCGGCACGGGCTGCGCGCCGGGCCAGGCCGCATCGCTGTACTGCACGGCCACGTCGAACGGTACCTCCTGCATGTAGGTGTGCGTGGGGTAGACCTGCAGGTGCAGGCTGCAGGCCTTGTGCGCGGCCAGGAAGGTGGGCAGGCGCGGCAGCAGCCAGCGCTCGGCGAACACGGGCACGCAGCCCACCAGCAGCCGCGCGCCGTCGGGCCGCTGGGCCATGGCTTCGAGCGTGTGGTTCTGCAGGCGCAGCAGGTCGCCCACGATCTGCGCGTGGTAGCGGCGACCCACGTCGGTGAGCGTGGAGCCGCGCGCGCCGCGCTGCACCAGCTGCAGGCCGAGCTGCCCTTCGAGCAGGCGCAGCTGCTGGCTGACGGCGCTGTGGGTGATGCACAGCTCTTCGGCGGCCTTGCTCACGCCGTGGTGGCGCGCCACGGCGTCGAAGACGAGCAGGGCGCGAGTGCTGGGGATGTGGTGGCGCATGCGATGAGGTGTAAGAAAAACTGCCGGCTCGGCAGATTAAAGCAGAACCGGCGGGTGCGAATCGGTCCAACAATTGCATGGCATTTTGTGCTGTGCCACGGGCTTCATCGATGAAGCCATGCTGGCCTGCATCCCTTGTCTCGCCCTCTTTTGTCTGACCATGAAGAACCCTGCCCGCACCCTTCGCTTCACTCCCCTGGCTGGCGCCGCGGCCCTGGCCGCTGCCGCGCTGCTCGGCCCCGTGGCCGCCCATGCCCAGGGCGCCGTCGCGCCCACGCCCACCACGCTGCGCCCGGCGGTGGACAAGGCCTACACCCAGCTCATGGCCGCGCCGCAGGTCGCACGCCTGCTCGACGCCGTCAAGGCCGACCATGACCGCGCGACCGAAGACCTCAAGATGCTGACCGAGATCGAGGCGCCGCCGTTCAAGGAGCAAAAGCGCGCCGAGGCGTTCCTCGCGCGCCTGAAGGCCCTGGGCCTGATGAGTGCCGCCATCGACGCCGAAGGCAACGTGGTGGGCATCCGCAAGGGCACGGGCCACGGCCCCAAGCTCGTGATCTCGGCGCACCTGGACACGGTGTTCCCGGCCGGCACCGACGTGAAGGTCAAGGAGCGTGACGGCAAGCTGTACGCGCCCGGCATTTCGGACAACACGCGCGGCCTGGCCGTGCTGTTGTCGTGGCTCAAGGTGCTGAACGACCAGAAGATCGCCACCGTGGGCGACCTGGTGTTCGTCGGCAATGTGGGCGAGGAAGAGCTGGGCAACCTGCGCGGCATGAAGCACCTGTTCAAGGAGCACCTGGACATCGACGGCATGGTGGCGCTGGAGCCCGCGCCCGACGGCACGGTGCTGGTGCTGGGCACGGGCAGCCACCGCCACGAGGTGACCTTCAAGGGCCCCGGCGGCCACAGCTACGCGGCCTTCGGCCAGGTGCCCAGTGCCATTCACGGCATGGGCCGCGCGATCGCCAAGATCGCCGAGATCCGCACGCCCGCCACACCCAAGACCACCTTCACCGTGGGCACGGTGGGCGGCGGCACGTCGGTGAACACCATTGCGCCCGATGCGCGCATGGCGGTGGACATCCGCTCCGACGAGATGGCGCCGCTGCTGGCCACCGAAAAGCAGGTGCTGTCGGCCATCGACGCCGCCGTGGCGGAAGAGAACGCGCGCTGGAGCGTGAACACGCTGTCGGCATCGACCAAGCTCATCGGCGACCGGCCGGGTGGCCGCACCGCGGCGGACTCGGTGATCGTGGAGGCCGCCGTGCGCGCCAACACCGCGTTCGGCCGCACCACGGTGCTGGGCGGTGCCAGCACCGATGCCAATGTGCCGATGTCGCTGGGCATCCCGGCCATCGTGATCGGGGGCGGGGGCAAGACGGGCGGCTTTCATGCGCTGTCGGAGTGGATCGACCTGACCGACGCCTGGAAGGGCGCGCAGACCTCGCTGGTGACGGTGCTGGGCCTGGTGGGTGTGCAAGGCGTGAGCGAACCGCTTTTGGAAAAGCGGCAGAAAAGGTAGCCCCCCTGAGCGGCTTCGCCGCTTCCCCCAAGGGGAACGCCGCCAGCGCGGCGGGGCGGCCCTTGCGCGGCGGCACTGGCCTGGGGCCGCGCCAGTATCGGCAGGTTGGGGACATAGCGGCGACCCCTCCCACCCGTTCGGGCTGAGCCTGTCGAAGCCAGGGCGCTGCGCAGTCAGCAACGCAGGGCGATAGAGCACTGAATTCACCTTTGTTGACACAGGGCGTGCCCCCGACTGCGTAACATCTGCCTTTTGTTGTCTTGCGCAGGAGATCGCCATGGGCTTGCTCGATTCCGTTTTGGGTGCCGTCATCAACAACGCCTCGCAGGGCAGCGCCAATGCTGCCAGCCACGGCGGTGCAGCCGGTGGGCTGGGCGGGCTCATCAGCCTGGCGGCGCAGAACCCGCAGCTCATCCAGGCGGTGATGTCCCTCATCAGCAACGACGGCCCGGTGGGTGGCCTGCCGGGCCTGATGGCCAAGTTCCAGCAGGCGGGGCTGGGCAATGTGATTGCGTCGTGGCTGGGCTCGGGGCCCAACCAGGCGATCTCGGGCGATCAGCTGTCGCAGGTGCTGGGCAGCGGCCCGCTGTCGCAGATTGCGGCGCAACTGGGTGTGGGCTCCGGCGCCGCGGCCGGGCAACTGGCGCAGGTGCTGCCAGGCCTGGTGGATCAGTTGAGCCCCCAAGGCCAGGCACCGCAAGGTGGGTTTGGCAATGCCAACGATCTGTTCGGCATGCTGGGCGGTTTGCTACAAAAATAGAAGCACGTAGCGCCGTCTGAACAAGCGCTGCAGGGTTCCCCGGCATGTGGGCCGCTGTGCGTCTGTGTGTGCCGGTGCGCCAGGTTACCTTTCTTCACAGCTCAGAGAAGTTCTCACAGCCCTCCCCAAGGTGGTGCGCTTAGCATCTTGTGCCGCCGTCTCTGCCACTGCGCAGGCACG
The DNA here is from genome assembly GCF_001424425.1 of Acidovorax sp. Leaf191. Taxonomy (GTDB): domain Bacteria; phylum Pseudomonadota; class Gammaproteobacteria; order Burkholderiales; family Burkholderiaceae_C; genus Acidovorax. The sequence continues at coordinate 494,042 of NZ_LMPT01000001.1, read as the reverse complement.
TCGCGTCACAACACCAACGAGAGGGAATTCCAGCATGAGCCAACCCAACGCCGACCACACCGGCACGCCGTCTTTCGAACCCGCAGCCCCGGCCAGCGCCACCGACACGGTGGAGTTGTCGGAGGCCTGGCAAAAGCGTTTCGCGTTGATCAAACGCGCAGGGGGCGTGAAGATGCCCAAGCTCAAGGAGCTGAACTTTCGCGAGCGCATGGCCTGCAACTTCAATTTGCTGGCAGCCATCTTCGGCCCGTTCTACTATGCCGCCAAGGGCATGTGGAAGCGCGGGCTGGCTTACTGGGGAATGGCATTTGCAGGCATTTTGCTGCTGGAGTTGATCATCACGCTGGCCGGGTTCGGGCATGTTCTCAAAGGTGTGCACTACACCGGAGCCTGGGCTGCACTGTTCGGCATGATGGCCAACCGCGACTACTACAAGAAGGTCGTGCTCCATGACAACGGGTGGTTTTGACCTGCCTGCGCCGGCAACGTCCCACCCACCGCCACAGCAGCCCCCGCAGCCAGCGCCAGCGTCACCGGCCTTGCGAAGGGCGCAGCGCTGCATCCGTGCGGCGGCGGCCACCGGGCTGCTGACCACCGTCCTCACCATCTCCGTCACTGCAGGCGCGGCCATGGGCACGAACGGTGTGCCTTTCAGCTGGCCCTTGCTGCTGGAGGTGTTGATCCCTGCGGGACTCACGGCGGGCATCCATTGGCGCAGCCGTATCGCGGCGGCATTGATGCTGGCTTACTTTCTGCTGTCCAAGGCGCTTTGGGTGTGGAACGACCTCTTGCTGCACGATGACGATGGCGGCGTGGCCTGGGCCGATGTCGTGGACAGCCTGGACGCCTGCCTCAGCGGCGGTTTGTTCGTGATGGTCGTCCTGGTGTGTCTCTATGCAGCAGGGGTTTACGGCACGGTGGCCTGGCACCGGCTCCACCGCAGGCAGTGACGCGGCGCCCACCCGCAGTGCTGGCGCGGCGGCCTCAGGCCGCCGCGGGGTGCCGCGCCACCAGCCACCGCTGCAGCCGTTCGAACACGGGCTCGGCCAGCTCGGGGCATTCATTGAACAGCTCGTGGTACAGCGGTTCGAAGCAGTGCGACTGCACCACGGCCGCGGGTGCCGCGGCCGCAAAGGCGCGGCTGCCAGCGGGGTTGACGAGCTTGTCCGCGCCAGCCCAGATCAACAGCGTGGGCACCGTCCAGTGCGCCGCGCAGGCCACGGTGGCGGGGCCGCCTTGGGCGATGAAGCGCGCCAGGCGTGCGCTGATGCGGTCATGGCACAGCGGGTCGGCCAGGTAGGCGGCCACCACGGCCGGATCGTGCGAGAGGTACTGCGCATCGAGCCCGTTGCCCACGCGAAGGTTGGGTGCCAGGCGCGGCAGCGTGGCCAGCAGCAGCTTCTGCACGGGGCCGAGCCCTGCGTCCAGTGCGGGGGACGACAGCACCAGCGCATCCACCGGCCGCAGGTTCAGCGACACGAAACGCGACGCCACCAGCCCGCCCATGCTGTGGCCCAGCAGCACCAGCGGCTGGCCTGCCGGCATGCGGGCGCGGGTGGCGTCCACCATGTCGGCCAGGTCGGCCAGCAGGCGCATGTCGCTGGTCAGCCCGCCGCGCGGCCCACCGGACTCGCCGTGGCCGTACTGGTCGTAGCCGCGCACGGCGAAGCCCCAGCTGTTGAGCCGGCGCGCGACAGGGTCGTAGCGGCCCACATGCTCACCCAGGCCGTGCACCAGCAGCACCGTGCCGCGGCAGGGTTCGCCGGGTGCCAGGGCCCAGTCCTGCATGGCCAGGTTTTCGCCATCGGCGGCGGTGAAGGTGCGCAGGGTCGAGACGGCGAGTTCGGACATAGGGGAGCAGCGATGAGGGGGCAATAAAAACAGGCAGGAGCAGGGTGGGGCGGTGACAGGTGCGGACGCGGCAGCGCACCGGGATGTGCCCTTCTTCCATCCGCCCACCCGTGCGCACCCCGGACAAGGCCTGCGCGGCGCTGGGGCGGCTCGGCGTGAGCGGGGTTTATGGGATCGAAGGCGCGCGGGTAGGCCGGTATCAGGCCGACGCCACCGGCAATGCCGCGATCACCTGTGCCACGGCGGCGGTGAGCTTCTTGGCATAGGGCACGTGCAGGAACTCGTTGGGGCCGTGCGCATTGCTCTTGGGGCCCAGCACGCCGCAAACCATCATCTGCGCGGTGGGAAAGCCTTCGCTGAGCATGTTCATGAGCGGGATGGTGCCGCCCTGGCCGATGTGGCCGCAGGGCGCGCCGAAGTGGGCCTGCGATGCGTCGTTGAGCGCCTGCTCGAACCACGGCGTGGCGCTGGGCGCGTTCCAGCCGGTGGCGCCGCTGGTGCCCTGGAAGGTGACCTTGGCCTGGTAGGGCGCGTTGTCTTCGAGCAGGGCTTTGAGCTCCTGCACGGCCTGGCCGGCATCGACCAGGGGCGGCAGGCGCAGGCTCAGCTTGAACGCGGTGTAGGGGCGCAGCACGTTGCCGGCGTCCTGCAGCGCGGGGAAGCCCTCGGCGCCGGTCACGCTGAGCGTGGGCTCCCAGGTGCGCTTGAGCAGAGCCTGCAACGGGTCGGTGGTGGTGGGCAGCGCAAAGGTGGTGGCGCCGCCGCAGTCGTAGTGCGCCCAGGGGAAGCGCTTGTACACCTCTTCACCCAGGATGGCGGCCGTAGCGCGGGCCTGGGCCAGGCGGTCGGCAGGCACTTCGCAATGAAAGCTGTGCGGCAGCAGGCGGCCGGTGGCGCTGTCTTCCAGCCGGTCGAGCACCTGCCGCATGATGCGGAACGACGAGGGCACCAGGCCCGAGGCGTCGCCGGAGTGGATGCCTTCGGTCAGGATCTCGACCTTGAGCGTGCCGGTGGCCATGCCGCGCAGGCTGGTGGTGAGCCACAGCTGGTCGTAGTTGCCCGCACCCGAGTCCAGGCACACCACCAGCGCGACGTTGCCCATGCGGGACTTGAGCGCATCGATGTAGGGCAGCAGGTCGCGCGAGCCGCTTTCCTCGCAGGTCTCGATCAGGCCGACGATGCGCGGGTGGGGCACGTTCTGGCGCTTGAGTTCCTGCACGGCCGCGATGCTGGCGTAGACCGCGTAACCGTCGTCGGCGCCGCCGCGGCCGTAGAGCTTGCCGTCCTCGTACTTGGGCGTCCAGGGCCCCAGGTCGTTGCGCCAGCCGCTGAATTCGGGCTGCTTGTCGAGGTGGCCGTACATCAGCACGGTGTCGGTGGTGCCGGCCTGGGTGGATTCGATCTCGAAGAACAGCACGGGGGTGCGGCCTGGGAGGCGCACGACTTCGAGCGTGAGGCCTGCGACCTTCTGCGATTCGACCCACGCGGCGGCGTTGCGCACCACGGCATCGAGCAGGCCCTGCTCGGCCCAGTCGGGCGAGAACATGGGCGACTTGGCGGGGATGGCGATGTAGTCGGTCAGCTGGCGGACGATGTCGTTGTCCCACGCCTGGCTCACCCGTTCCAGGGCCAGGTCGGGTTGCAGTGCGTGGGCGGGAATGCGGGCGTTCATGGGCGGCTCTCCTCGAAGGTGGGATGGGTCTCGTGGACCAAAACCACCATTCCAACACAACACCCGCGCGGGCGCCATGGCGCAAAGGCATGTCCCTGGAGTGCCCCGCCATGCGGCAGCGCGCAGGCGGCAGCGCCCGCCGGTAACCAGGAGCCCTTCAGTACCGCGACGCAGGCTGGGTGTCGGGGCTGCTGCGCGGGCCCGGGTCCGCCGGGCGGCGCAGCGACGTGGCCACCTCGACGCGGTTGCGCCCTTTTTCCTTGGCCTCATAGAGCGCGCGGTCGGCGGCGGCGATCAGCATGTCCCAGCTGTCGCCGGGCTCCAGCCGCCCGCCGAACACGCCGATGCTCACGGTGACGGGGATGCTGACCCCTTCGCTGGATTCGGTGCCGTCGGCCGCGCGGATGCGGCAGCGCGAGTCCGCCACCTCGCGGCACAGCGCGCGCGCGAGCTGCTCGGCGCCCAGCAGGGTGGTGTCGGGCAGCAGCACCATGAACTCTTCGCCGCCGTAGCGGCCCACCAGGTCCTGCGCGCGCACGCGGGCCCGCAGCACGTTGACCACGTGGCACAGCACCTGGTCGCCGGCGGGGTGGCCGTAGCGGTCGTTCACGCGCTTGAAGTGGTCGATGTCCACCATCATGAGTGCGATGGACTCGCGCGTGCGCACGGCGCGCGAGGCATCGCGGTCGAGCGCGGCGATGAGCGAGCGGCGGTTGGCCACGCCGGTGAGCGGATCGACCGCGGCCATGATGCGGTTGTTTTCATCGGCGCGGTCGCGCGCCATGAAGACGAAGCCCATGGTGCTGATGAGCACCACCGAGAAGGTGCCCATGAACGTGAGCGTCTGCAGCACGCTGCCCTGCAGGATGCTCATGGCGGTGGAATGGCTGCTGAGCGCCAGCAGCGCGCGGCCGCCGAGCACGGCCGCCTCGATGCCCAGCCCCGCCACCAGCAGCCACTGCCCGCGCCCCACCGTGGCGTGGCGGCGCTCGAGCGCGGAGACCAGCGTCCACACGGCCTGCAGGCCGATCACCAGGCTGACGAAGCTCACGCGCGCGGCGAAGTTGTCGATGAAAACGATGACGACCCCGGCGACCAGCGCAGGCGGCGCCCACAGCAGCATCCAGCGCACCGCCCGCCCCTGGAACTGGTAGATCGCCGCGATCATGCCCACGAACACGCACGACAGCAGGACGTTGCCCACCACCACCGACAGGACGTCGGGCACCACGCCGCGCAGCATGATGAGGCTGTGCCCGATGGCATTGACCAGGAGCGCCCCGGCCCAGCGCGCCAGGCCGTCGCGCCGGCGGCCCCAGCCCACCACGGCCATGGCGGCCGCCATCATGAGCGAGCTGACAATGATCATTGCCAGCATGGTGGGGACGTGGGCAGCCATGAAGTGCTGGAGTGGGTGCTTGTGGTGGGTCGGCCCAGCATAAACCAAGGACCGCGGCGCAGGAAACGGCAAATGTGCAGGCCTGCGGCGCAAGGCGCCCGGCGGTGCGCCGCGCTCAGGTCGCCGCGGCGGCCCGGGCGAGGGCGCGGTCGCGCCAGCCCAGGCCTTCGGTCGTGCCCGCCGCCGGCCGGTATTCGCAGCCCACCCAGCCGCGCCAGCCCAGGGCGTCGATGGTGTCCAGCAGGTAGGGGTAGTGCAGCTCGCCCTGGTCGGGCTCGTGGCGGTACGGCACGCCCGCGATCTGGATGTGCGCGACGCGGCCGGTGGGCAGGTAGCGGCGCAGCTTGGTGGCCACGTCGCCCTCCACGATCTGGCAGTGGTACAGGTCCATCTGCACCTTGAGGTTGTCGGCCTGCACCGCGTCGAGCAGCTCGTGCGCGTGGTCCTGCCGGTTCAGGAAGTAGCGCGGCACATCGCGCAGGTTGATGGGCTCGATGAGGATCTCGCGCCCGGAGCGCGCGGCTTCGTCCGCCGCCCAGCGCAGGTTGCCCGCGCACAGGCCCTTGAGCGACTCGCGCTCCACGCCCGATGGCACGATGCCCGACAGCACGTGGATGCGCGGGCAGCCGAGCACGTCGGCGTAGCGCAGGGCCTCCTGCACGCCGGCGCGGAACTCCGCTTCGCGCCCGGGAAGGGCGGCGGTGCCGCGCGCGCTCTGGTCCCAGGCGGCGGCCATGCCGGCGGGGTCGGCGCCGCCAGCCGGCGCGTTGAACAGCACCAGCTGCAAGCCGTTGTCCTGCAGCCGCGCCGCAATGTCGCCCGCGGCCCAGGCATACGGGAACTGGAACTCCACCGCGCTGAAACCGTCGCGCGCCGCGGCGCCAAAGCGGTCCAGGAAGGGCAGCTCGGTGTACATCAGCGTCAGGTTGGCGGCAAACTGGGGCATGGCAGCGGGTGCAGTGGCGTTCAGGACCCGGCAGCTTATCGTGCAGCAGGCAGGCTGCAGCACGGCACACCGACACCTACAAGCCAAAATGGCCGCTACCGCTTGATGGACGAGCGCCAGCAGCTCATAAATTAATAGCATTGCTATTTCCACACCATTTCCAGTCACCGTGAAGGACCCTCGATGCGCATCGGAGAACTCGCCCAACGCACCGGCACCACCCCCAAGGCCGTGCGCCTGTACGAGGCACGCGGCCTGATGGGCGCGGTGGCGCGCTCAGGCAGCTACCGCGACTATGGCGAGGCTGATGTGGCGCGGGTGCTGCTGATCCGGCGCGCGCAGGCGCTGGGGTTTCGGCTGGCGGAGCTGGGCGGTCTGCCTGCGCTCGATTCCGCCACGGGGTGGGACGCCGTGGGCCAGCTCATCGCCGACCGCCGCGCTGCCGTGGCCGCCGAGCGCGCGCGCCTGGACCTGCTCGATGCCGAACTGGCGCAGCTGGAGCGGGAGCTGCTGCAGTGCGATGCCCAGGCCGTGCCCGCGAGCGCTGCGGCCTGCGCGGTGGAGCCTGCCTCGCCACCGCCCCCACCTCCATCGAGGCCCGCCACCAAGTCTGCGCGCACCAACCCGCCACGCGGCTTTGTCGCCAGGGTTTGATCCCGCTGCTTGACTCTGCCCCGCGGGGCAGGGTGACCATGCCTGCATCGACAACCAAGAGCCTGAGCAGGCTCTCACGCCGTGCAGGCGAATGGAGGTTTTGTGGCAGAGCAGCAGCGCATTCTCATCATCCTGGGCCACCCGTCGGCCGACAGCCTGTGTGCCGGCATGGCGCACGCGTATGCCGATGGCGCGCGCCAGGCGGGCACCGAGGTGAGGCTTCTCAACCTGGGGCAGCTGGCGTTCGACCCGCGGTTCCAGGGCTACGGCGCGGCCCAGCCGCTGGAGCCCGACCTCGCGGCCGCGCAGGCCGACATCGCCTGGGCGGGGCACCTGGTGTGGGTCTACCCGATCTGGTGGGGCGCCATGCCGGCGCTGCTCAAGGGCTTCATCGACCGGGTGTTCCTGCCCGGGTACGCATTCAAATACCGCCCCGGTTCGTCGCTGTGGGACAAGCTGCTGGCCGGGCGGTCGGCCGAGCTGCTGGTGACGATGGACTCGCCGCCGTGGTACTTCCGCTGGGTCACGCGCATGCCGGGGCACCACCAGATGAAGAAGGCCATCCTGGAGTTCTGCGGCATCCGGCCGGTGCGCGTGCACAGCTTCGGCCCGGTGCGCAGCGCCAGCACCGGGCGGCTGGCGCAGTGGGTGGAGGCGGCGCGCCAGCTGGGCGCGCGGCAGGCGCGGCGCGCGCCGCGAGGCCGGCGCACCGGGCCCGGCCTCGCGCCCGCCGCTACTTCTTCGCCGACGACGCCGACGACGCCGTGAAGGCCTGCACCGCCGCACGGCCCACGGCCGGGTCGTCGGTGAAGAAGCCGTCGATGCCCGCGCGCAGGTAGGCGGTGATCTCGGCCACGCTGTCGCCGCGCTGCGTGCCGTCGGTGGCAGGCGCCTTCTTCAGGCCTGCAGGCAGGAAGGCGTTCTCGGGCCGCAGGGTCCAGATGTGCACGGCCAGGCCGGCGGCGCGGGCGCGCTCCACCAGGCCCGTGGGCTCGCCGGGCAGGCCGTCCTTCACCGGCACCACCAGGGTCTTGAACGGGCCGATGGCGTTGGCGTACGCGGCCACCTGCTGCAGGCCGCCCGGCGTGAGCAGGTCGGCATAGCTGCGCGCGTTGGCCGCGCCCTGGGCCACGAAGTCGTAGGGCCGGCCCGACGGCGCGATCAGTTGCACCAGGCGCACGGTGCTGAGCTTGCGGATGGCCTGCAGGTTGGCCACTTCGAAGGACTGCACGAACACGGGTGCGTCCTGGTGGTTCCAGCCGTTCTTCTCCAGCACCGCCAGCAGCGGCGCCTCCAGCGGCTGGCCGATGGACTGGAAGTAGGTGGGGTGCTTGGTTTCGGGGTAGATGCCGATGGTCCTGCCCGTCTTGGTGCTCTGGGCCTTGGCCAGGTCGATCACTTCCTGCAGCGTTGGGATCTCGAACTGGCCGTTGTAGGCCACATTGGCCGGGCGCTGCGCCGGGATGCGTTCGCGGGCGCGCAGGGTTTTCAGCTCGGCCAGCGTGAAGTCTTCGGTGAACCAGCCGGTGATGGACTGGCCGTCGATGGTCTTGGTGGCCTTGCGCGCGGCGAACTCGGGGCGGTCCACCACGTCGGTGGTGGCTTCCTTCACCGCGCCGTCGGTGCCCAGGATGGCGATGGCATTCTCGTGCCGCGCCACCAGCACGCCGTCCTTGGTGATCACGAGGTCGGGCTCGATGATGTCGGCGCCGTCGTCGATGGCCTTCTGGTAGGCCGCCAGCGTGTGCTCGGGCCGCAGGGCCGAGGCGCCCCGGTGGGCGATGACGGTGGGCGTGGGCGGCCAGGCCTGCTGAGCTGTGGCGCCCAGGGCCCAGGTGGCGAGCAGCGCGGCGGCAGCCACGGTGCGCAGTGCAATGCGGTTCATGCGGGTCTCCTTCAGTCCTTGCAAGAAGAGCGCACCTTAGCCGATGCGGTTGACAGCGGCGTGTCGCCTCGCTTCGCGCCCCTCGGGAGCCGCCATGGCATGGGCCTCTTTGCACTCGCACCCACCGTTCGGGCCGAGCCTGTCGAATCCTTGCGCGGCGCTTCGACTGCGTCAGCGTGAACGGTTCAAGCCGATGGACGCCGCATCGCTACGCATGTTCAAAATGGAACACTGCCGTGCTGGCGCGCATGTTGGGCAGCCAGCGCACTTCCTGCCCGTCCTGCAGGCCGAAGGACTCCAGGATGCGCAGGCTGTTCTTGGTGGCCAGCACCTCGAAGTCCTTGTACGTGCCCACGCGGATGTTGGGCGTGTCGTACCACTGGTAGGGCAGGCGGCGCGTGACGGGCATGCGCCCGCGCAGGATGGACAGGCGGTTGGGCCAGTGCGCAAAGTTGGGAAAGGCCACCACGCCGGTGCGGCCCACGCGCGCCGTTTCGCGCAGCATGACCTCCGCATTGCGCAGGTGCTGCAGCGTGTCGATCTGCAGCACCACGTCGAAGCTGTTGTCGCCGAACATGGCCAGCCCTTCGTCCAGGTTGAGCTGGATCACGTCCACCCCGCGCTGCACGCAGGCCAGCACGTTGGCATCGGCGATCTCCACGCCGTAGCCGCTGCAGCCGCGTTCGCGCTGCAGGTAGTCGAGCATGGCGCCATTGCCGCAGCCCAGGTCGAGCACCCGGCTGCCCTGGGGCACCAGGCGCGCCAGCGCCTCCATGGCGGCTTTGTCGGTCATGGCTGCACCTCCTTGGAAATGCTATCGAAGTAAGAGCGCATCACGCCCATGTAGCGGGCGTCATCGAGCAGGAAGGCATCGTGGCCGTGGGGTGCGTCGATCTCGGCGTAGCTCACGCTGCGGCGGTTGTCGAGCAGGGCCTTGACGATCTCTCGGCTGCGCTGGGGCGAGAAGCGCCAGTCGGTGGTGAAGCTCACCAGCAGGAACCGCGCCGTGGCCCGCGCGAGGGCCCGCGTGAGGTTGCCAGCGTGCGCGCGGGCGGGGTCGAAGTAGTCGAGCGCGCGGGTGATCAGCAGGTAGGTATTGGCGTCGAAGTAGTCGCTGAACTTGTCGCCCTGGTAGCGCAGGTAGCTCTCGATCTGGAATTCGATGTCCTGGGTGCTGTACAGATAGTCGCGGAGGTCCGGCGCTGGGCCGCCCCGAGCCGGACCAGCCCCCTCGGGGGGCAGCGAACCACGCGAAGCGGGGAGCGTGGGCGCACGCAAGCTGCGGCCGAACTTCTCGTTCATCACATCGTCGCTGAGGTACGTGATGTGGCCGATCATGCGGGCGATGCGCAGGCCGCGCTTGGGGATCACGCCGTGGCGGTAGAAGTGGCCGCCGTGGAAGTCCGGGTCGGTCACGATGGCGCGGCGGGCGACCTCGTTGAAGGCGATGTTCTCGGCCGTGAGGTTGGGCGCGCTGGCCACCACCACGGCGTGGCGCATGCGCTCGGGGTACTGCAGCGTCCAGCTCAGGGCCTGCATGCCGCCCAGGCTGCCGCCCAGCACGGCGGCCAGTTGCCGTATGCCCAGGCGGTCGAGCAGGCGGGCCTGGGCGTTGACCCAGTCCTCCACCGTGACCACCGGGAAGTCCGCGCCGTAGACCTCGCCCGTGTCGGGGTGCGTGTGCATGGGGCCGGTGGAGCCGAAGCACGAGCCCAGGTTGTTCACGCCGATCACGAAGAAGCGGTCGGTGTCCACCGGCTTGCCCGGGCCGATCATGTTGTCCCACCAGCCTTCGCTCTTGTCCTGCCCGGCGTAGACGCCCGCCACGTGGTGGGAGGCGTTGAGCGCGTGGCACACGAGCACGGCGTTGGAGCGGTCGGCATTGAGCGTGCCGTAGGTCTCGAAGGCCAGGTCGAAGGCGCGGATGGTCGCGCCGCTTTGCAGCGGCAGCACCTCCGCAAAGTGCATGGTCTGGGGTGTGGCGATGAACGACATAGTTGGAACTGGTGAGCCCTCACGTTCCACCGCTTGCATTCGCCGAATGCTCCCTGCAGGAGCCGCTTTGGCCGGGGCTGGCTGGCAGCCCGCGGCAAAAAAATACCCGGCGTCGCTAAAAACGAGGCCGGGCAGGTACGTCGGACGGGTCTTTAGCAGAATTTATAGAGCGCCCGCAAGCTGTGGCAAATCGGCGCTGGCGGTAAATATACCAAAGCGCCTGCCACTTCGTCCATCCATCAGGTGCCGGCAGGCATGAAGATGGCCAGGCACCCCAGCACCAGGAAGATCACGGCCGACACGATGTGCACCGCGCGGATCGGCACCCGGCGCGTGATGCGCTCGCCCAGCCACACCACCGGCGCGTTGGCGATCATCATCCCGAGCGTGGTGCCGGCCACCACCCACACGTAGGCGTTGTACTGCGCGGCCAGCATGACGGTGGCGATCTGCGTCTTGTCGCCCATCTCGGCCAGGAAGAACGCGATCAGCGTGGTGCCGAACACGCCCCAGCGCGGCGAGCCGTCGGCCTCGCCTTCGTCGAGCTTGTCGGGGATCAGCATCCAGATGGCCATCGCGATGAAGGATGCCGCGAGGATCCATCGCAGCACCTGCGGGCCCACGAAGGTGGTCACCCACGAGCCCACGGCGCCGGCCAGGCCGTGGTTGACCAGGGTGGCCACCAGGATGCCCAGGACGATGGGCCAGGGTTTGCGAAAGCGGGCGGCGAGAACGAGCGCCAGGAGCTGCGTCTTGTCGCCCATTTCGGCGAGCGCGACGATGGCGGTGGAGATGAAGAACGGTTCCATGTGGGGATCTATCCGGCCGGATAGTTATAGACAACGCATTGACTGCACCCCGACTCCGGCCATTGGATCGGCATGCAGTCAATGGTCTCGCCCAGCTCAACAACCGCATGCGCCATAGGCCCACAGGACCCAAGTTTGTTGACGCATGCCCCCGGCGCGTTGCGCACCGGGCGGGCTACTCCCCAAAGACCGGCGGATTTTAGCAGACCGGCGTGGCGCTGTGGTCCGGCAGCGCCTCGGCGGCGCCCGCGGGCGGGAGGCCGGCTTCCGTTTTTTGCGGGTTTCCCCGCAGATTCTGCAAAGAAAGGCCCCAATCCCTTCAACTTTCTGCGGATTCGGTCGCCCGATGACCAAATAAACCCCCACGGGGTCCATAAAGTGATTGATAATGAATCCGCTCTTCTGCTCGCAGGGGGCAAATAGCTTAGCGGTGTATGGTCAGTTTCGCGTCTCTGAAGTCGTCACAGGTTTGTTGATTGCGTCGGACTCCATCGCGTTTTTGTGTTTTTTGAGGAGTCCTTCATGGGCAACAAACTTTACGTGGGCAACCTGCCCTATTCGTTCCGCGACCAAGATCTGGAACAGACTTTCGGCCAATTCGGCTCCGTTGGCAGCGCCAAGGTCATGATGGAACGTGACACCGGCCGTTCCAAGGGCTTCGGCTTTGTGGAAATGGGCAGCGATGCCGAAGCACAAGCCGCCATCCAAGGCGTGCATGGCCAAAACTTCGGCGGCCGTGACCTCGTGGTCAACGAAGCCCGTCCTATGGAGCCACGCGCTCCACGTAGCGGCGGCTTCGGCGGCGGCAACGGTGGTGGCGGTTACGGCGGTGGTGGCGGCGGCGGTTACGGCGGTGGCCGTAGCGGCGGCGGCGGCGGTGGTGGTTACGGCGGTGGCCGTGAAGGTGGTGGCGGTGGCTACGGCGGTGGCCGCGGCAGCTACTGAAAGACCTGATCAGCAGACCCTTCGCGGTGTCTGCTGAAGGCAAGACAAAGGAGCCCTCGGGCTCCTTTTTTCATGTCCGGACGATCGCCATGCCACTGGCGGCGTCCATCGCTGCAGCGCAAAAACCCGCCTGGCGCAGCCGCCCCGCACGGCCGCCGGCAAGGTGCGGCAACGCCAAGGAGCCAGGGCCATTTCATGGATGCGCAGCAAAGTCACCACAGCATGCGATAGCGCTTGCATTTTCAGCCAAAGTGTGGAGCATAGTGTGCTGGCGGGATTTTCCCCCGTCGTCCAAGTCTGCGGTGTCCGTCAGTTTCGCGCTAAGAATGTCATTGAGATCAGCTGGCTGCGTTTTCGGGACTCCCTTCGCTTTATCCATGTGTTTTTGAGGAGTCCCTCGATGGGCAACAAACTGTATGTCGGCAACCTGCCGTACTCGGTGCGCGACAGTGATCTGGAACAGGCCTTTGGCCAATTTGGCGCCGTGACCAGCGCCAAGGTCATGATGGAGCGCGACACGGGACGCTCCAAGGGCTTTGGATTCGTGGAGATGGGCAGCGACGCAGAAGCCCAGTCCGCCATCAACGGCATGAACGGCCAGCCCCTGGGCGGCCGCTCCATCGTGGTCAACGAAGCCCGTCCCATGGAAGCCCGCCCACCCCGCAGCGGTGGATTCGGCGGCGGTGGTGGTGGCGGCTTTGGCGGCGGTGGCCGCAGTGGTGGCGGCGGCGGCTACGGCGGTGGCCGTGAAGGCGGCGGCGGTGGCTACGGTGGTGGTGGTGGCGGCCGTGACGGCGGCGGCGGATATGGCGGCGGCGGTGGTGGCCGTGGCGAAGGCGGCTTTCGCAGCCCCTACGGCTCGGGCTCCCGCAATGGCGGCGGCGGTGGCCGCAATGGTGGCGGCGGCGGTTACGGCGGCGGCGGCAACAGCGGCTACTGAGCCTCGCAGGTACTGCATTCTTGAGAAAAGCTCCTTCGGGAGCTTTTTTCATGTCCGGGCCGCTGCAGAGTGAAAAGCGCTCCGTTGGGCATCAGCGGCCATCTTTCATGCCACGGCGTGACGAGTTCGAATTCCGTGGTCCCGTCGTCGCAAGGCGGCACGAGACGGCCACTGCGCCTGCGCAAAGGCCGGCCCGCTACGCCGGGAGCGTTCCCCTGCGGGAAAAGGCGCAAAGCGCCACAGACAGGGAGGGCTGCTATTCGTCGATTCGGCGCTTGCGCGGGCGGCCTGCCAGCAGCTTGTCGAACACCGCATTGGGCAGCAGGCGCAGCAGCTTGGCGACCACACCCATCTGCCAGGGAATGACGCGGTAGCTCACCCCGGCAGCAATGGTGCGGTACGCGCGGTCGGCAAAGTCGCCGGGCTGCATGAGGAACGGCATGCCGTAGCGGTTTTGCTGCGTGAGCGGGGTGTCGATGTAGCCGGGCGAGATGGTGACCACGCGCACGCCGTGCGGGCGCATCTCGCCGCGCAGGCTTTCGCAGTAGCTGATGACGGCCGCCTTGCTGGCGCAGTAGGCGCCGTGCCCGGGCAGCCCGCGGATGCCCGCCACGCTGCCGATGCCCACCAGGGTGCCGCTGCCGCGCTGCACCATGGCGTCCACGAACGGGTGGAAGGTGGCGGCCAGGCCCAGGTTGTTGGTGGCGAAGGTGCGGGCCATCACGTCCAGGTCGTTCCGCACGGCGGTGTCCATGCCCACGCTGATGCCGGCATTGGCGATGACCACGTCGGGCACGCCCTGGCGCTGCAGGCAGTCCCGGCCCGCGGCGACGATGCTGTCGGTCACCGCGACGTCTGCGCTATATATTTCATAGCTGTCGGCGCTGATCCCCTGCGCGGCAGCCCAGGTCTGGACCTCGGAAGTGCGGCGCGCGGCCAGGGCCAGCCGGTAGCCGGCCTGGTGAAAGCGCAGGGCCAGCGCCTGGCCGATGCCGCTGGAAGCGCCGGTGATGAAGACGAGAGGGGTGGTCATACGGGCTCCGGCGGGCGGGGACAGGCGGGGGTGGGAGCGGCAGGCAGCGCAGGGCTGGCGGCTACTTGGCGGCACCGGGCTGCAGCACGCCGCGCACACGGCCGCGCATCTGCATCACCTGGTCCAGGTTGTCGTAGTCCATGCCGTCGGCCGTGAACCGGTCGTTGCCCCGGGTGAGGACGACGGGCTTGTCCGAACGCACCCGCTCGGTGTTGGTGTAGGCGTGCAGGAACTCGCTGCGGAACTCCAGGCGGGGCTCGGCCGGTTTGCCCGGCTTGGCGGGCAGGGGCTCGCGGGTGACGATGGCATTGCCAAAGAGCTGCACCTCGGAGCCGTCGGCGTTGGACAGCGCGCGGTCGGCCGTGGCCACGGTGATGCGGCCGTCGAGCGCGACCGAGCGCATGCGCACCTTGTCGATCTCCAGCGTGTCGGTGTCGGGGTAGTGGCGGCCCACCTCGCCCTGCACCTCGCTTTGCAGGCGGCCGGTGGCGTCGAAGCTTTTCACCGAAAAGCCCTTCATGAAATAGTCCGGCTGGTGCCCCTGCGTGCGCGCGACGGCGGGCAGCACCGGGGCGGGCGCGTTGCGCACCAGCCACCAGGTGCCCAGGGCCAGCAGGCCCATGAGCACCACGGGCAAATACAGCGAGAACTGGTCCCAGCCCTGGCGCACCATGCGGTTCACAGGCAGCCCTCCGCACCGGCAGGCCGGCGGCGGTGCAGCCACGCGTTCATGGGTGCCTTGCTCATGCGGTGTATTCCGCCAGCAGTGCCGCGTAGCGACCCGACGCCACCAACAGCAGGTCGCACAGCTCGCGCGCCGCGCCGTCGCCGCCACGCGCCTGGGTGACGAAGTGCGCGGCATGGCGCACCTCGGCCTGGGCATTGGCGGGTGCACACGCGAAAGCGCTGCGCCGCATCACCGGCAGGTCCGGCCAGTCGTCGCCCATCGCCGCGGCCTGGGCCCAGGCCAGCCCCAGCCGCGCCAGGATGTCCTCGGCCGCGGGGCGCTTGTCCTCGGTGCCGAACACCGCGTGCTCCACACCCAGCGCCTTCAGGCGCACGCGCAGCGGCGCTGAGTCGCGCCCCGTGATCACGGCGGGGGTGATGCCCGCCTTCTGCAACAGCTTGAGCCCATGCCCGTCCAGCGTGTTGAAGCGCTTGATCGTCTCGCCCGCCTCGCTGAAGTACAGGCTGCCATCGGTCAGCACGCCGTCGACGTCGAAGAACGCCACGCGCACATCCTGGGCACGCAGCAGCAGCTCGGGCGGAAATTGCAGCACAGGAAAGGTCACGTCAGAGGTCATCACACAGCGTTTGAACAGGCACGGCGCACACCAGCGCACCCGTGGAACCGGCTCAGCCGGTCCACCGGGTGCGTCCCCCTTGGGGTAAGGCGCGAAGCGACACAGGGGGTCATATGACTTTCGCGCGCATCAGGTCACCAATGTGCACCACCCCCACCAGCAGGCCGGCGGCATCCACCACCAGCACGCTCGTGATGGCATGGGCCTCCATCAATTCGGCGGCGTCCACGGCCAGTGCGTCGGGTGCGATGCGGCGGGGCCCGGCGTGCATCACCTGCGCGGCGGTGGCGGTGCGCAGGTCGGCCCCGGCTTCGATGCGGCGGCGCAGGTCGCCGTCGGTGAAGATGCCCAGCACCTGGCCCGCCGGGCCGACGATGGCCGAGGCGCCCAGCCCCTTGGCGCTCATCTCGCGCATGAGGTCGCTGAACGAGGCCTCGGGCGCGACGCGCGGGATCTCGCTGCCGGTGCGCATCACATCGCTCACATGGGTGAGCAGCTTGCGGCCCAGCGCGCCACCGGGGTGCGAGCGGGCGAAGTCTTCGGGGCGAAAGCCCCGGGCGTCCAGCAGGGCCACGGCCAGCGCGTCGCCCATGGCCAGCTGGGCCG
Organism: Acidovorax sp. Leaf191; assembly: GCF_001424425.1. Lineage (GTDB taxonomy): Bacteria > Pseudomonadota > Gammaproteobacteria > Burkholderiales > Burkholderiaceae_C > Acidovorax. The sequence continues at coordinate 478,003 of NZ_LMPT01000001.1, read as the reverse complement.
TGGTGCTGGCGGTGGGCGCCAGGTTCAGGGGGCAGGCTTCGCGCTCCACGCTGGTGTCCAGCACCAGCTCGGCGTGGCGCGCCAGGGTGGACTCCAGCCCGCCGGTCATGGCGATCAGCGGCGCGCCCAGGCGGCGCAGCACGGGCAGGATGGCGGTGAGCTCGCCGCTCTCGCCGCTGTTGGAGATGGCCAGCACCAGGTCGTCGCCGGTGACCATGCCCAGGTCGCCGTGGCTGGCCTCGGCGGGGTGCACGAAGAACGCCGGCGTGCCGGTGGAGGCGAGGGTGGCGGCGATCTTGCGGCCCACGTGGCCGCTCTTGCCCATGCCCATGACCACCACGCGGCCCCTCGTCTGCAGGGCCATCGACACGGCCTGCGCAAACACGCCGTCGACGCGCGCCGACAGGCCGTGCAGGGCGGCGGCCTCGATGTCGAAGGTCTCGCGGGCCAGGCGCAGGGCCTGTTCGGCATCGAAGGGGGGCAGCGCGGCAGGGGCGGGAGTCATCCGGCGATTCTATCGAGCGGGGCATGCCCGCCCGCGGCGACAGCATTTTGTCCTTCGGTGGCACGGCGCATGCATGCAGGGCCGAAAAAACTGTAACCACGCCCCACGCCTCGGATAGCATCGAAACCATGTCTTCGCTCGCCCTCACCCTGCTGTATTTGCTGGCCGCCGTGCTGGGGGTGGTGACCTGCCGCAGCCTCAAGCTGCCGCCCATGCTGGGCTATCTGGCGGCGGGCGTGCTGATCGGGCCGCACGCATTGGCGCTGGCGCAGAACTCCGAAGGCGTGCGCCACCTGGGCGAGTTCGGCGTGGTGTTCCTGATGTTCGCCATCGGCCTGGAGTTCAGCCTGCCCAAGCTGCGGGCCATGCGCCGGCAGGTGTTTGGCCTGGGCCTGATGCAGGTGGTGCTGACCATGGCCATCGTGGCCGGCGCAGCCCTGCTGCTGTCGCGCTTCGTGGGCGGCGTGTGGGACATGGGCTGGCAGACGGCGCTGGCGCTGTCGGGCGTGATCGCCATGAGCAGCACGGCCATCGTGGTCAAGCTGATGGCCGAGCGCGCGGAGCTGGAGAGCGAGCACGGCCGCCGCGTGATGGGCATCCTGCTGTTCCAGGACCTGGCCGTGGTGCCGCTGCTGGTGCTGATCCCGGCACTGAGTTCGTCGCCCGAGCAGTTGCTTCCCGCGCTGGGCTGGGCGCTGATCAAGGCCACGGTGCTGGTGGGCCTGCTGCTCACCGGCGGGCAGCGGGTGATGCGCTGGTGGCTCACGCTGGTGGCGCGGCGCAAGAGCGACGAACTGTTCATGCTCAACCTGCTGCTGATCACGCTGGGACTGGCCTGGCTGACGGAGGTGGCGGGGCTGAGCCTGGCCCTGGGGGCTTTCATCGCGGGGGTGCTGGTGTCCGAGACGGAGTACAAGCACCAGGTGGGCACGGACATCCGGCCCTTCCACGACGTGCTGCTGGGCCTCTTTTTCATCACCATCGGCATGATGCTGGACTGGCACATCCTGGTGGACCGCTGGGCCATGGTCCTGGGACTGCTGGCCGTGCCACTGGTGCTCAAGCTGGTGATCATCCTGGTGCTGGCGCGCGGCATGGGGGCCACCACCGGCATCTCGCTGCGCACCGGGCTGTACCTGGCGCAGGCGGGCGAGTTCGGCTTCGTGCTGCTGTCGCTCACGCAGGCCAACGGCCTGGTGCAGCCCGCGCTGATGAACCCCATCCTCGCGGCCATGGTGCTGTCGATGCTGGCCACGCCGTTCCTCATCATGTACAGCAACCGCATCGTGATGAAGCTGGTGGCCAGCGACTGGCTGCAGCAGTCGCTGCAGATGACGAGCATCGCGCGCAAGTCGATCAACACCAGCAAGCACGTGATCATCTGCGGTTACGGCCGCTGCGGCCAGAACCTGGCGCGCATGCTGGAGCACGAAGGCATCCCGTACATGGCGCTCGACCTGGACCCGGACCGCGTGCGCCAGGCCGCCGCGGCCGGCGACTCGGTGGTGTATGGCGACGCTACCCGGCTGCAGGCGCTGATGGCCGCGGGCCTGGTGCGCGCCAGCGCCGTCGCCATCACCTACATCGACGTACCCGCCGCCCTGAAGGTGCTGGCCAATGCCCGGTCCCACGCGCCGCAGGTGCCGGTGGTGGTGCGCACGCAGGACGACGCCCACCTGGACAAGCTGCAGGCCGCCGGCGCCACCGAGGTGGTGCCCGAGGCCATCGAGGGCTCGCTGATGCTGGCCAGCCATGCGCTGGCGCTGGTGGGCGTGCCCATGCGCCGCGTGCTGCGCCTGGTGCAGGACCAGCGCGACGCGCGCTACAACCTGCTGCGCGGCTACTTCCACGGCGCCGACGACGACACCGCCAACGAGCGCGACCAGGAGCGCCTGTCCACCATCAACCTGCCGCCGGGCTCCACCGCGCTGGGCCAGAGCCTGGGGCAGCTGGCGCTGTCGGCCATGGGCGTGCGGGTGGTGAACCTGCGGCGCAGCAGCGGCCACATGAGCTCGGCCGTGGACGACGCGCTGCTGGCGGTGGGCGACACGCTGGTGCTCTCGGGCCACCCGGCGGCGCTGTCGCTGGCCGAGGAAAAGCTGCTCAAGGGATAAGCAAGAGGTGCATCCCCCTGAGGCGCTTCGCGCCCTCCCCCTTCTCTCGAACGGCTGCGCCATTGGGGGAGGGGGACACCGCCAGCGCGGCGGGGCGGCCCTTGCGCGGCGGTCGCTGGCCGGGGGCGTGCCCGTTTTGCCCGCTGTGGCGAATTGATGGCAAAAACAGCCTCTGGCGATTGTGTATCAAGCGCCAACAGCTATCTTTTGTATAGCATTCACAACAATTCTGCAGGTCCGGGCCGACCAAAGAAGTAGCCCTGGAAGCGCTGGCAGCCGTTGCGCAGCAGGAAGGCGTGCTGGCCTTCGGTTTCCACGCCTTCGGCCACCACGTCCAGGCCCAGGCTGTGGGCCAGCGTGATGATGGTGCAGGCGATGGTGGCGTCGTTGGGGTCGGTGAGCACATCGCGCACGAAGCTCTGGTCGATCTTGAGCTGGTCGAGCGGCAGGCGCTTGAGGTAGGACAGCGACGAGTAGCCGGTGCCGAAGTCGTCCAGCGAGAACCCCACGCCCAGCGTGCGCAGGGCCTGCATCTTGCGGATGCTGTCTTCCACGTCCTGCAGCAGCAGGCTCTCGGTCAGCTCCAGCTTGAGCCGGCGCGGGTCGGCGCCCGAGCTCTCCAGCACGGCCAGCACCTCCTGCACGAAGTCGGCCTGGCGGAACTCGTGCGCGCTCACGTTGACGGCCACGCTCCAGTGGGCCTTGTGCGGCGTGTGGGACCACCGGGCCAGCTGCGCACAGGCCATGCCCAGCACCTGGCGCCCCAGGGGCAGGATCAGGCCGGTCTGCTCGGCCAGCGAGATGAACTCGCCCGGCGGCACCATGCCGCGCTGCGGGTGGTTCCAGCGCACCAGGGCCTCGGCGCCCAGCACCTGGCCGGACTCGTTCACCACGGGCTGGTAGTGCAGCACGAACTCGCTGCGCAGGATGCCCTGTCGGATGTCGCCCTCCAGCGCCGACCGCGCCGACGCCGCGGCCTGCATGGCGGGGTCGAAGAAGCACATCGTGTTGCGGCCCTGGGCCTTGGCCTGGTACATGGCCAGGTCGGCGCGCTTGAGCAGTTCCTGCACCGGCAGCTCCACGTCGCGGAACAGCGCGATGCCGATGCTGGGCGTGCTGTGCACCTCGCTGCCCTGCACCAGGTAGGGCTGGTTGAGCGAGGCCAGCACCTTCTGCGCCACGGCCTCGGCTTCGGCGGCGGCTTCGTCCGCGTGGGCGTGCAGGCCCTGGATCACCACCACGAATTCGTCGCCGCCCAGCCGGGCCACGGTGTCGGTGGCACGCACGCAGGCACTGACGCGGTGGCCCACCTGCACCAGCAGCCGGTCGCCCCACTCGTGGCCCATGGTGTCGTTCACGCCCTTGAAGTTGTCGAGGTCCAGGAACAGCAGCGCGCCGTGGCAGCCCTCGCGCGCGCAGGCCGTGACGGCACGCTCGAGGCGGTCCATCAGCAGGCGCCGGTTCGGCAGGGCGGTGAGTTCGTCGTAGAAGGCCAGGCGCTGGATCTCGGCCTCGGCCAGCTTGCGCTCGGTGATGTCGCGCGCCACGCCCCGGTAGCCGGTGAACTGGCCTTCGGCATCGAAGATGGGCTCGCCGCTGATCGACACCCACACCGGCTTGCCGTCCTCGGTCATGCGCTGCATCTCGAAGTCGTGGAACACCTGGCGGGCTTCGAGCTTCTCGCGGTGCTCGCGCCACTGCCCGTCGGTCACGAAGGTGTCGGGCAGCTCCCAGCGGGTGCGGCCGTAGTGCATCTCGTCGGGCACACCCGCCTCGCGGTAGGGGTTGCCATCCAGCCGCACGAAGCGGAACTGCGCGTCCTGCTCCCAGTACCAGTCCGACGACAGCTGCGTGAGGCTGCGCCAGCGCGCCTCGCTCAGGCGCAGGGCCTCCAGCGTGCTCAGGTAGTCGGTGACATCGGTGAAGGTGCGCACCCGCCCGCCTTGCTCCAGGCTGCGCGTGCGCACCTCGATGTAGCGGCCGGTGTGCGTGCGCCGCACGTAGGCGGCCGGCATCTGCACGTTGCCGTCGGGTGTGTCGGCCTGCGACGACACATAGCTGCGCGCCATGGGCTCGATGTACTGAAAGCCCGGCCCGAAGTCGCCGCGCTCGGTCTGAAAGCGCACCACTTCCTCGAAGCGCGGCTGCGTGGCCAGCAGCGCTTCGGGCAGGTCCAGCAGCTCCAGGTAGCGGCGGTTGTAGACGCGGATGCGCCCCTCGGCGTCCACGTTGGTGATGCCCTGCGACACGCTGGCCAGCGTGGCCTCCAGCGCACGCGTCTTGTCCGCGAGCAGGCCGCTGGTGCGCTCGAGCTCGGCCTCGACCTCGCGGCGCGCGAGTTCCGCGCGGCGGGCCATCTCCAGCTGGCCGATGGTGTTGAGCAGGGGCTGCAGGAACTCCACGTCGGCGGCGGTGTAGCCCTCGCTGCGGTTCGCCAGGCCCACCAGCGCCACCAGCTCGCCCGCGGCATGGATGGGCAGGCCCAGGTAGGTGGTCAGGGGCGGATGGCCCGGGGGCGTGCCCGCGCTGCGCGGGTCCTGGCGCGCATCGTTGGTGAGCACGGGCTCGCCCGACACCAGCGCCGCGCCCAGCAGGGACTGCAGGTTGTCGAACACCATGCCTTCGTCGGCGTGCTGGGCGTAGCGGGCCCGGGACGCCTCGTCCCAGCTGATGTCCGTCATCGCATGCACGCGCAGCAGCGGGTGGCCGTCTTCCGCACGCACCACCTGGCCCACCAGGCCGAAGGCGCTGTGCGTGAGCGACATCAGCTCCTGCAGCAGCGCCTCGAACGCGGCCCGCGGCCCGGAGCTGGCGATGAACATGGCCTGCGCGCGCGAGATGGCCTGCAGCAGGCGGTGCTGGCGGGCCAGCATGGCCTCGGCCACCTGGCGCGCCCGCGCGCTGGAGTGGCGCTCGAGCACGGTGTCGATCTGCGCGGGCAGTTCCAGCAGGTAATCAAGCGCAGGGTCCTGCACCGCGAAGTCCTCGAACCCGTAGCGCATGGCCTGCGCCGCATGGGTTTCGGCGCCGGCGCGCACGAGGATCATGGCGGGCACGCCGCCGAGCAACTGCAGCAGGTCGAAGGCCGATCCGCCCACCGTGCGCTGCGCGGCCAGCACGATGTCGGGCCGCTGGTGCTGCAGGTACGCGCCGGCCTGGGCCTGCGAGCCCACCACGTCCACGCGCCAGCCCGACCACGGGTCCGCCAAGGCATCCGCCACCGCCTGGGCATGGGCGGGGTCGTTTTCGATCAGCAGGACGGTGATGGGCATGTGCCGATCTTCAGTGCAGGGGTGCGCGGCGGCAGGTGCGGGCGGGAGTATGTAACAACACAGGAACATTATGGCGGTTGACAGCCCCGCGCGGCACCTGTCTGGCCCACCGTTGTCCGGTGTTTACACTCGTGCCCTCCCGCGCGCCCGGCGCGCAGCCCCGTGGCGCCGCACCGCCCCTCTCTCCAACAAGCCCACACCGCCCGCTCATGCAGCCACTCAGCGTCAACGACTTTCTTCGCCAGCACATCCGCACCGTGCCCGACTGGCCCGCGGCGGGCGTGCAGTTTCGCGACATCACGCCGCTGCTGCAGGACCCGAAGGTGTTCCGCGTGCTCATCGATGCGTTCGTGCACCGCTACATGGACAAGGCGCTGCGCCCCGACGTGGTGGCCGGGCTGGATGCGCGCGGCTTCATCCTGGGCGCCGTGGTGGCGTACGAGCTGAACGTGGGCTTCGTGCCCATCCGCAAAAAGGGCAAGCTGCCCTTCACCACGGTGGAAGAAACCTACGAGCTGGAGTACGGCAGCGCCACGGTGGAGCTGCACACCGACGCCGTGAAGGCGGGCGACCGCGTGCTGCTGATCGACGACCTGATTGCCACCGGCGGCACGATGATGGCCGGCAAGAAGCTCCTGGAAAAGCTGGGCGCCACCGTCACCGAAGGCGCCGCCATCGTGGACCTGCCTGAGCTGGGCGGCTCGCAGCGCCTGCGCGACGGCGGCCTGCCGCTGTACACCCTGGTCGACTTCGCCGGGCACTGAGGCCACGCCACGGCGCAGGCAGCGGCAGGAAGGCGGGACACCAGCCCCACCCGTCGCTTCGGGCGCGCCAAAAGGAAAGCCCTCCATGCGGAGGGCTGGCATCCATCAGCGGCGGGGCGGGCACCCACGCCCGCCGCCACCGATCCGGTCCATGCAATCAGTTCAGCTCGCCATACTGGGTGCTGCTGAGGTCGGGGGACGGACCGTCCGAGCCAGGCATCTCGGTGTCTTCGAAACCTGTGGAGTGCGACGACGGCGGCAGCAGCGGACCGGAGCGCACCGGCACACCCGGCCGGGCGGCAGCGGCGGCTGCGGGCGCCGCGGCGCTGGCACCTGCGGCATTGGCCAGCGCCCGCTTGAACGCCGCCACCTCGTCGGCCTCGATGGGCTCGTAGCGCGGCGACGGGCGCGTGGCTGGCGCGGGGGCCGGGGCCAGGGTGGGAGCGGCCGGCAGCAGCGGCGCGGGCGCCGTGGCCTGGGCCGCGAGTGTGGGCGCAGCCGGCCGCACCGGCGGGACGGCCGCCGCAGGGGCGGATGCCGCTGGCGCGGGCGCTGCAACAGCTGGGCGCACCGCAGGCGCCGGGGCTGGCGCCGCAGGCACGGGCGCAGCGGCCGCACGTGCCGGCATGGCAGCGGGCGCAGGGGCGGGGGCGGGGGCGGGCGTTGCCAGCACGGGCGCCGGGCGGCGCACGGCGGGCGCCGGAGCCGCCTGCAGCGAGGCGCCCAGCGGCGCCACGCCCTTTTGCGGAATGCCCACCGCCACATGGTCGTTGATGCGCCAGTACACGGCGGTCACCAGGATGTCGTAGCGGGTCTTGGCGGTCTGGGCGATCAGGGCTTCGATCTCGGACAGGCGCACGGTCTCGCCGCCGTATTCGCGGGCCAGGTCCATCATCACCAGGAACTGGCGGCCGCGCTGGTCCAGCGACAGCACCTTGAACTTGTAGCTGGCCGACAGCACGCCGGCACGCACCATCGCATCGCGCACCACGGTGTACAGCAGCTCGCGGCGCTCCATGCGCTCGTTCTTGCGGTTGGCGGCATGCTCCGGGGGCACGGGTTCGAGCAGCGGTTTGCCCAGGCGGCCCGGGGACAGGGGCACGGTGGCGTCGGCATTCAGCAAGCCCGAGGGCTCGGCGGCCGGGCGGGGCTTGGGAGGGGCAGGTTTGCGGCTGAACCAGCTGAACAGGGACATGACTTGCTTTCTACAGATGGCGCCCGGGGAAATCGAAAATTGAGTGTAACGCGGTGTACACCCGATATCGCCCCGCAAAAGCCCGCAGGCCCGCCTGAACCGCCCGCCTGTCAGGTGGCCGCAACGCGGCGGCGGCGGTTACCCAGCCGCTTGGCCAGCACGGCCCCGGCCGCCATCACCAGGCCGAGCGCAATGGCGGGCTGGCGGTTGGTCAATTCGGTGAAGCGCAGGGCCGGCAGGCTCCACAGCTTGCACGGCGCGCTGGCCTGCACGGTGGCGCTGCGCGAGCGGTGCGAGAAGAAAGCGCCTTCGCCCACCACGGAGCCCGCGCCGACGATGGCCAGGCGCAACCGCTCTTTTTCGTCCTGGTAGTGCACGCTGAGGCTGCCGCTTTCCACCAGGTACAGCGTGCGGTCCGTCGCGCCCTGCGAGAACAGCACCTGCCCGGCGGGCATGACCACGGGCAGCAGGTACGACGACAGGATTTCCCACTGCGCGGGGGTCAAGGGGTTGGTCATGCTGTCATCGGCGCTGGCCTGCGCGATGGCGTCGATCAGGCCCTGCAGGTCAACCTTGGGCGCCAATGGAGAGGAAACGTTCATGGGGCGCGAAGCTACCCTTGTTACAGGTTGGACACAAGCGCTGTTTACGTCCGTTTACAACATTAGCGACAGGCGGCGGGCTGGGGCTGTTCTACGGGGCAAACCGGGGCGGGGCCAAGGGGGGCGGCCTGATTTTCGACCCTGCGTAGGCACTGGCCGGCTAGACCCAAAGGCGGCCGGTCGGCCGTTCACTTGCCGATGCAGAAGCTTGAGAAGATCACGCCCAGCAGGTCGTCGGAGGTGAATTCCCCGGTGATCGCGCTCAGTGCGTTCTGCGCCAGCCGCAGCTCTTCGGCCAGCAGGTCGAGCGCCGGGCCCTGGGCGCCGAGCTGGTCGGCGGCCTCCTGCAGGTGGGCGCCGACCGCCTGCAGCGCCTCGACATGCCGGGCGCGGGCGATGTAGATGCCCTCGGGCGCCGACTGCCACCCGGCCACGTCCAGCAGAACGCGCCGCAGGCTGTCCAGCCCCTCGCCGGTGCGGGCGGACAGGCGAACGCTGGGCCGCGCGCCGGCATTGGCGGGGGCTGGCACCGCAGCGGCAGTGGACGCAGCTGCCGTGGTGTCCGCGGGCAGCGCTGCAGCGGGTGCGGCCGGTGCACGGTCCAGCTTGTTCCAGACGTCGATGACCGGGATGGAAGCGGGCAGCCTTTGGGCGATAGCGCTTGCTATGTCAGCGTCAGCAGCTATGTATTCAATAGTATCGGCACGCTCCAGGTCGTGCAGGAACAGCACGGCATCGGCCCCGGCGATCTCGTCCCATGCGCGGGCAATGCCGATGCGCTCCACCTCGTCCTCGCTGTCGCGCAGGCCGGCGGTGTCGATGATGTGCAGGGGCACGCCCTCGATCTGGATGGTCTGCTGCACCTTGTCACGCGTGGTGCCGGCAATGGGCGTGACGATGGCCAGCTCGGCCCCCGCCAGAGCGTTGAGCAGCGAGCTCTTGCCCGCATTGGGCTGGCCGGCGATGACCACCTTGATGCCCTCGCGCAGCAGCGCGCCCTGGCGTGCGCGCTGCATCACCGACGCCAGCGTCTGCTGCAGATTCGATAACTGCCCGTGCGCATCAGCCTTGCGCAGGAAGTCGATTTCTTCTTCCGGAAAGTCGAGCGTGGCCTCCACCAGCATGCGCAGGTGGATGAGCGCGTCGCGCAGGCCGTGGATCTCGGCCGAGAACGCGCCCGTCAGCGACCGGCTGGCGCTGCGGGCCGCCGCCTCGGTGCTCGCGTCGATCAGGTCGGCGATGGCCTCGGCCTGGGCCAGGTCGATCTTGTCGTTCAGGAAAGCGCGTTCGGTGAACTCGCCGGGCTGCGCCACGCGCAGCCCGGGCAGGCAGGCCTGGCCGGTGGCGGCGTCGGGCGCGCTGCCCGCCTGCAGGCAGCGGGCCAGCAGCAGCTGCAGCACCACGGGGCCGCCGTGGGCCTGCAGCTCCAGCACGTCCTCGCCGGTGTAGCTGTGCGGGCCGGGGAAGTACAGCGCCAGCCCCTGGTCGATGGCCTGGCCCTGCGCATCCCGAAAGGGCAGGTAGGTGGCCTCGCGGGGCTTGAGCGCCCGGCCGCACAGCGCCTGCACCAGCCCACCGATGGCCCGGCCGGACACCCGCACGATGCCGACGGCACCCCGGCCCGGAGCGGTGGCGATGGCGACGATGGGGTCCTGGTGGCGGGCAAGCATGGGGGCGACTTTACAAGGGTGGGGTGCGGGTGGAATAAAAAAGGCCGCTTGCGCGGCCTTCGGGGTTCGTGCTTTCTCAGCGACTCAAGGTCACTTGAAGCTAGGCAAGTTAAATTGCGGCGGCACGCCCATGCGGGTGTTGATAAGCCACTGCTGCGCGATCGACAAGATGTTGTTGGTCAGCCAGTACAGCACCAGGCCGGCCGGGAAGAAGAAGAACATCACGCTGAAGATCAGCGGCATGAACCACATCATCTTGGCCTGCATCGGGTCGGGTGGCGCGGGGTTCAGCGCCGTTTGCAGCAGCGACGACAGCGTCATCAGCAGCGGCAGGATGAAGAACGGGTCCGGGGCCGACAGGTCGTGGATCCAGCCGATCCAGGGCGCGTTGCGCATTTCCACGCTGGACAGCAGCACCCAGTACAGGGCGATGAACACGGGGATCTGGATCATGATGGGGAAGCAGCCGCCCATCGGGTTGACCTTTTCCTCGCGGTAGATGCGCATCATCTCCTGCTGCATCTGCTGCGGCTTGTCCTTCAGGCGCTCGCGCATCTCCATGATCTTGGGGTTGATGGCCTTCATCTTGGCCATGCTGGCGTAGGCCTTGGCGTTGAGCCAGTAGAACGCGATCTTGAGCAGCAGCACCAGCGCCACGATGGACCAGCCCCAGTTGTTCAACAGCTTGTGCAGCTGGTCCAGCAGCCAGTACAGCGGCTTGGACAAGATGGTCAGCCAGCCGTAGTCCTTGACCAGCTCCAGGCCGGGGTACAGCTTTTCCATCATGGTCTCGACCTGCGGGCCGGCGAACAGGCGCGCGTCCACGGTCTTGGTCGCGCCGGGCTCGATGGCGCCCAGCGACGTGAGCATGCCCACGGAGTACAGGTTGGTGTCGACCTTGCGGGTGAACAGCTCGCGCTGCGTGCCGTCGGCCAGCAGCCAGGCCGTGGCGAAGTAATGCTGCACCATGGCCACGTAGCCGTTGGGCGAATCCTTGGGGATGTCGACCTTGCCGTTCTCGATGTCCTTGAACTCGATCTTCTGGTACTTCTTGGCTTCGGTGTAGACCGCTGGGCCGGTGAAGGTGGAGTAGAACGACGACTCGCCCGGCGGCTTGTTGCCGTCGCGCACCAGCTGGAAGTACAGCTGCGGCGACACAGCTGCGGTGCCGGTGTTGACCACCTCGTGCTTGACGGCGATGTCGTAGACACCGCGCTTGATCGTCCAGGTCTTGGCCAGCTTCAGGCCGCCCAGGTCGGGCGATTCGAAGCGGATGCTGAGTTCGTCCTGGCCGTCCTTGAGCTCGCGCGGGCCGGGCACCACCGTCATCGGGGTCTTGTGCGTGGGGAAGTTGCCGCCGATCAGGCCCGTCTGCGCCACGTAGACGCGCTGTGCGCTCTCGTCCAGCAGCAGGAAGTTGCGGGCCTTGTCCGCCATGTCGGCGTGCTTGAGCAGCTCGGCATGGGTGAGCGAGCCGCCTTCGCTGTCGAACGTCAGGCGGTACACGTCGGTGGTCACCTGCACGCGCTCACGCGCGGCCGGGGCAGCGGGCACCGCAGCGGGTGCCTGCTGGCCGGGCACTGCCGCCGCGCCTGCAGTGGCCGCGACCGGGGTGCTGGACGAAGACGGCACGCTGGCCGCACCCGCTGCGCCGGACGCGTTGGCCGCCGGGGCTGGCGCCGCCGCCTCGGTGGTGCTGGGGAAGAAGGTGGCCTTGTTGCCGTTGTGCAGTTGCCACTTGTCCCACAGCAGAACCATGGAAAAGCCAAAAATCACCCACAGGATGGTGCGGCGAATGTCGTTCATGAAGACTTCTTTGGTGAGGATGGTTGGGTGTTGGAATCGGAGAGCCGCGAAAACAGCCGCAAACTGCGCGGCAGATCGTGAGGGCCCGGAGGCACCGGATCGTGGCCTCCGTCACACCAGGGGTGGCAGCGTACCAGCCTGCGCACCGTGAGATAGCTGCCCACGCCGGCGCCGTGCAACTCCAGCGCCTTGAGCGAATACACCGAGCAGGTCGGCTCGAAGCGGCAGGCCGAACCCAGCCAGGGGCTGAGAAACAGCCGGTAGCCCTTGACCACGCCGATGAGCAGGCGCTGCATCAGCATGGCGCAGGCACCTCGGCCGGGGGCTGGGGCGGGGCCATGGCGGCAGCAGTCACAGTCACAGTCACAGTCGTCGCGCCCGCAGCCGTGACGGCAGCGCTGGCCGCCGGCGCACTGCCGCCCGCACGCCGCGTGGCGTAGCCAAACAGCTGCAGCAGCTCGGCGCGCACCGCGGCCTTGAGCTGGTCGGACGTGGCGCTCACGAACTGCTTGCGGTCGAACCCCGAGCGCAGGCGCACCACATGGGCGGACTGCGGCGCGACCTGTTCCAGCCGCGCCTCGAAGGTGTCGCCCACGGTGTAGATCTGCCGCTTGATGGTATTGCGCGTCACGGCGCGGCGCGCCCAGCGCTTTGGCACCATGGCGCCCAGCCAGACGCCCTGCACGGCAAACAGGGCCTGCGGCCCTTGCGTTGAAGGCAAGGAACCGGGCCCTGTGGGTGCCGCACTGGCGGAGTCGGCAGCGGCGAGGCTGCCTTCGGCCCCCAGCACCAGGCGGTGCAACGCAAAATGCGCAGTGCGGGAGACGGTGCCCCCCGCCATGGCGGCCTGGAACTGCGGACGGGTTTTCAGCCGTTGCATGCAAGCGCCCCGTTTGGAACCTGACGGTACAAACCGGGAGCAGGCGGCGTGCAGGCCGTAGACCGGGTCTGCCTTAGACGGCCAGACGCTTGCGGCCCTTGGCGCGGCGTGCGTTGATGACGGCACGGCCGCCGCGGGTCTTCATGCGGACGAGGAAACCGTGGGTGCGCGCGCGGCGCGTCTTGGAGGGCTGGTAAGTACGTTTCATGGTGCTATTCCTTGAGGTTCAGTTCCGGACTGCTGCTCTTGAACCCCCTGCAATCTGCACAGCCACACCATATAAAACAGCGCCTTGGCGGCAGACCCACGGGGCAGAAATAACGGCGCGCCGGGTCAAATCACCCTGAACACATTCAGGGAAACCCAAAATTATCGCAGGCTTGGTGGCCGCTGGCAATGCCTTTCGGCTGGACGGGCCTTGTTCGCACTGGCCGGGGCCGTTGAAAGACAGGCCTGGCCGGGCTGGCCGGCGGGTTGTCGTACCCCTTGAGCCCCACTAAAACGCGCGGCCAAAGCACAGATATGTTCACCGACGAGCGGGTCCCGAAAGCCCTCCAGCGAGCACAGCCACGACCAAAACTCAACCCCGGGAATCACCCGGCTGCGGGCAGGCCGCAAATTGTGGATAACTCCTTGACAAGGTACAATCCCCCGCCCAGCCCCGTTCCTCCTATCCACAACAAGAATTCCCCCGAAATGACCGAGGAACCCTCCCGCAGCACCCTTCCATCGTCCGGCTCCGACGCCGGCCAGGGCCTGTGGCAAGCCTGCGTAGAGCAACTGGCGCAAGACCTGCCCGAGCAGCAGTTCAACACCTGGATCAAGCCGCTGACCGCCCAGGTGGCCGAAGACTTCTCCAAGGTCACCCTGCTGGTGGCCAACCGCTTCAAGCTCGACTGGATCCGCGCGCAGTACGCGGGCCGCATCGCGTCGCTGCTCGAAGGCCTGTACGGCCAGCCCGTCACGCTGGAGTTAGCGCTCGCTCAGCGGGAATCCGTGGCCCGCACTTACGTTCGCCCCGCCGCAGCCGAGCCGACCAACACCCCGCAGCCCGCCGAATCGCCCGCCGCCAGCAGCGACGACGCCTCGGCCGGTGCCTTCCGCAACCGCCTGAACGCGGCCCTCACCTTCGAGACCCTGGTGGAGGGCACGGCCAACCGCATGGCACGCTCCGCGGCGATGCACGTGGCAGGCATGCCGGGCCATCTGTACAACCCGCTGTTCATCTACGGCGGTGTCGGCCTGGGCAAGACCCACCTGGTGCACGCTGTGGGTAACCGCCTGCTGCAGGACAAGCCCGACGCCAAAGTTCTCTACATCCATGCCGAGCAGTTCGTGTCGGATGTGGTTAAGGCCTACCAGCGCCGCACCTTCGACGAGTTCAAGGAGCGCTACCACTCGCTCGACCTGCTGCTCATCGACGACGTGCAGTTCTTCGCCAACAAGGACCGCACGCAGGAAGAATTCTTCAACGCGTTCGAGGCTCTGCTGGCCAAGAAGTCGCACATCGTGATGACGTCGGACACCTACCCCAAGGGCCTGGCCAACATCCACGAGCGGCTGGTCTCGCGCTTCGATTCGGGCCTGACGGTGGCCATCGAGCCGCCCGAACTCGAAATGCGCGTGGCCATCCTGATCAACAAGGCCCGCGTCGAAGGCACCGAAATGCCCGAGGAGGTCGCCTTCTTCGTCGCCAAGAACGTGCGCTCCAACGTGCGCGAACTCGAAGGCGCGCTGCGCAAGATCCTGGCGTACTCGCGCTTCAACCAGAAGGAAATCTCCATCCAGCTGGCCCGCGAGGCGCTGCGCGATCTGCTGTCCATCCAGAACCGGCAGATCAGTGTGGAAAACATCCAGAAGACGGTGGCCGACTACTACAAGATCAAGGTCGCCGACATGTACAGCAAGAAGCGCCCGGCCAGCATTGCCCGCCCGCGCCAGATCGCGATGTACCTGGCCAAGGAGCTGACGCAAAAGAGCCTTCCGGAGATCGGAGAATTGTTCGGCGGTCGGGACCACACCACCGTGCTGCATGCCGTGCGCAAGATCTCCGGCGAGCGCCAGCAGTTGACCGAGTTGAACCAGCAGCTGCACGTGCTGGAGCAGACGCTGAAAGGCTGAACTCCCGTGTGTCCAGCCAGGCCCGCTTCTGTAAGAACTTGTTCGTTGCCATGCCGAGGCAGCAAACACGTTCTTACAAGGCAAAATGACGGATTGGGCAGCAGGGGGGGCACCACCCGTGCCGCTGCCGACGCACCGTTTTAGAAAATCCACAAGAGGTTGATGACATGATCGTCCTGAAGGCAACACAAGACAAGGTTCTCGCGGTACTCCAGTCCGTGGCTGGCATCGTCGAGCGCCGGCACACCCTGCCCATCCTGGCCAATGTGCTGATCCGCAAGACGGGCAATGCCCTGCAGCTGACGACCAGCGACCTCGAAATCCAGATCCGCACCACGGCCGAGCTGGGCGGCGACACCGGCGACTTCACCACCACGGTGGGCGCGCGCAAGCTGATCGACATCCTGCGCACCATGCCCAGCGACCAGACGGTGAGCCTGGAGTCGCAGCAGTCCAAACTCATCCTCAAGGGCGGCAAGAGCCGCTTCACCCTGCAGAGCCTGCCGGCCGAAGACTTTCCGCTGGTGCAGGAATCCGCCGCCTTCGGCCCCGCGTTCAGCGTGCCGCAGAAGGTGCTGAAGGACCTGCTGTCCCAGGTGTCGTTCGCAATGGCCGTGCAGGACATCCGCTACTACCTGAACGGCATCCTCTTCGTGGCCGAGGGCAAGCAACTGTCCCTGGTGGCCACCGACGGCCACCGCCTGGCCTTTGCCAGCGCCACGCTGGACGTCGAAGTGCCCAAGCAGGAAGTCATCCTGCCGCGCAAGACCGTGATCGAGCTGCAGCGCCTGCTGTCGGACGCCGGCGGCGAGAACCAGCCCCACATCGAGATGCAGTTCGCCAACAACCAGGCGAAGTTCACCTTCGGCGGCATGGAGTTCGTCACCAAGCTGGTCGAGGGCAAGTTCCCCGACTACAACCGCGTGATCCCCAAGAACCACAAGAACAGCATCACCCTGGGCCGCGCGCCGCTGCTGGCCAGCCTGCAGCGCACCGCCATCATGACCAGCGACAAGTTCAAGGGCGTGCGCCTGAACCTGGAGCCCGGCACCTTGCGCGTGGCGTCCAACAACGCCGAGCAGGAAGAGGCCGTGGACGAGCTCGACATCGACTACGGTGGTGACACCATCGAGATCGGCTTCAACGTGACCTACCTCATCGACGCCCTGGCCAACATGGGCCAGGACATGGTGAAGGTGGAGCTCTCGGACGGCAACAGCTCTGCGCTGATGACCATCCCCGACAACGAAAGCTTCAAGTACGTGGTGATGCCGATGCGCATCTAGCCATCGGCCCCGGCCCGGCGTGCCTTGCCCCTGTGCAGGTGCATGGCCTGAACGGGGCTGCTTCGCTTTTGCTACTGTAATGATAGCTGCTACCGCAGGATGGACAAGCGGTAGGGCGCTATTTGACCCCTATTGAAAACATTGGACGCCGACCCCGGCCTCCACGGATCCCAAGGCCCACCATGACCGCTGACAACAACCTGCCCGAGCAAGAACCTACCGGCACGGGTGAGCCTGTTCCGCACAAGATCGACACCAACCAGGCCGGCGCCAGCGAAAGCTACGGCGAAGGCTCGATCACCATCCTGGAAGGCCTGGAGGCCGTGCGCAAGCGCCCCGGCATGTACATCGGCGACACGTCCGACGGCACCGGCCTGCACCACCTGGTGTTCGAAGTGGTGGACAACTCCATCGACGAAGCCCTGGCCGGCCACTGCGACGACATCGTCGTCACCATCCACTCCGACAACTCCATCAGCGTCACCGACAACGGCCGCGGCATCCCCACCGGCGTGAAGATGGACGACAAGCACGAGCCCAAGCGCAGTGCCGCCGAGATCGCGCTGACCGAGCTGCACGCCGGCGGCAAGTTCAACCAGAACAGCTACAAGGTCTCGGGCGGCCTGCACGGCGTGGGCGTGAGCTGCGTGAACGCGCTCTCCAAATGGCTGCGCCTGACCGTGCGCCGCGAAGGCAAGGTGCACCAGATCGAGTTTGCGCGCGGCTTTGTGCAAGACCGCCTGCTCGACACCGTGGACGGCTTTGAAGTCAGCCCCATGAAGGTCACCGGCGACACCGAAAAGCGCGGCACCGAAGTGCACTTCCTGCCCGACACCGAGATCTTCAAAGAGAACAACGACTACCACTACGAGATCCTGGCCAAGCGCCTGCGCGAGCTGTCCTTCCTGAACAACGGCGTGCGCATTCGCTTGAAGGACGAGCGCAGCGGCAAGGAAGACGACTTCTCGGGCGCCGGCGGCGTGCGCGGCTTTGTCGAGTTCATCAACAAGGGCAAGACGGTGTTGCACCCCAACTCGTTCTACGCCGCGGGCGAGCGCCCGGCCGAGACGTATGGCGGCATCCCGGGCACGCACATCGGCGTCGAAGTGGCCATGCAGTGGAACAGCGCGTACAGCGAGCAGGTGCTCTGCTTTACCAACAACATTCCCCAGCGTGACGGCGGCACCCACCTGACCGGCCTGCGCGCGGCGATGACCCGCGTCATCAACAAGTACATCGAAGAAAACGAGTTCGCCAAGAAGGCCAAGGTCGAAGTGACCGGCGACGACATGCGCGAAGGCCTGTGCTGCGTGCTGAGCGTGAAGGTCCCCGAGCCCAAGTTCAGCAGCCAGACCAAGGACAAGCTGGTGTCCAGCGAAGTGCGCGCCCCCGTGGAAGACATCGTGGGCAAGCTGCTGACCGACTACCTGCAGGAAAAGCCCAACGACGCCAAGATCATCTGCGGCAAGATCGTCGAAGCCGCCCGCGCCCGCGAAGCCGCCCGCAAGGCCCGCGAAATGACCCGCCGCAAGGGCGTGCTCGACGGCATGGGCCTGCCCGGCAAACTGGCCGACTGCCAGGAAAAAGACCCGGCCATGTGCGAGATCTACATCGTCGAGGGTGACTCCGCCGGCGGCTCCGCCAAGCAGGGCCGCGACCGCAAGTTCCAGGCCATCCTGCCCCTGCGCGGCAAGATCCTGAACGTGGAAAAGGCCCGGTATGAAAAGCTCTTGACCAGCAACGAAATCCTGACGCTGATCACCGCCCTGGGCACCGGCATCGGCAAGGCCGGCGGCACCACGGGGGGCGATGACTTCGACGTGGCCAAGCTGCGCTACCACCGCATCATCATCATGACCGACGCCGACGTCGACGGCGCCCACATCCGCACCCTGCTGCTGACCTTCTTCTACCGCCAGATGCCCGAGCTGGTCGAGCGCGGCCACATCTACATTGCGCAGCCACCGCTATACAAGGTCAAGGCCGGCAAGGAAGAGCTGTACCTGAAAGACGGCCCCGCGCTCGACGGCTTCCTGCTGCGCATTGCGCTGAACCACGCCAGCGTGAGCACCGGTGGCGCCAACCCGCAAGTGCTGGCCGGCGACACCCTGGCCGAACTGGCGCGCAAGCACCAGGTCGCTGAAAGCGTGATCCACCGCCTGTCCAACTTCATGGACGCCGAAGCCCTGCGCGCCGTGGCCGACGGCGTGAGCCTCAAGCTCGACTCCGTGGCCGAAGCCGAAGCCAGCGCCGTGGCCCTGCAGATCAAGCTGCGCGAGCTGAACACCACCGGCACGCCCGCCGAAGTGGCCGGCGAATTCGACGTGCGCACCGACAAACCCATCCTGCGCATCAGCCGCCGCCACCACGGCAACGTCAAGAGCAGCGTCATCACGCAGGACTTCGTGCACGGCGCCGACTACGCCGCCCTGGCCGAAGCCGCCGAAACCTTCCGCGGCCTGCTGGGCGAGGGCGCCAAGGCCCTGCGCGGCGAAGGCGAGAAGCAGAAGGAAGAGAAAGTCGGCGACTTCCGCCAGGCCATGAAGTGGCTCATCACCGAAGCCGAACGCACCACCAGCCGCCAGCGCTACAAGGGCCTGGGCGAGATGAACCCCGAGCAGCTGTGGGAAACGACGATGGACCCGAATGTGCGGCGCCTGCTGCGCGTGCAGATCGATGATGCGATCGAGGCGGATCGGGTGTTCACGATGCTGATGGGGGATGAGGTGGAGCCGCGGCGGGATTTCATTGAGACGAATGCGCTGCGGGCGGGGAATATTGATGTGTGAGCCAGCCCGCTACGTTGTAGTGGTGCACTAATAAACAAAAACGCCCGGCCAACACCCGGGCGTTTTTTCATCAAGCTCGGCTTCTATCTATGCATCAAGACCCTTCCACAACACCAGCCACAGCGCCTGCCACCACCCTGCAGCAACTGGCCCTGCGCCTGCAAGACTTCGCGCAGCAGCGCAACTGAGGCCAGCTCCATTTGCCCAAGAACCTGGCGTCTGCGTTGATCGTGGAAGCCGGCGAGCTGCTGGAGCACTTTCAGTGGCTGACCAAGGAGCAAAGCCGCAACCTGCCGACTGACAAGAAACAGGCCGTTGCGTATGAGATGGCAGATGTGCTGCTGTACCTTGTGCAGATGGTCACTGCGCTGGAGGTTGATTTGACTGAGACGGCGAATGCCAAGGTGGGGATCAAGGGACAGGAATACCCTGTGGATCAGGCACGGTGAAGCAGTCGCAAGTACGCCGAGCAGTAATCACCGCTTGAGCCGGTACGAATCAGGTCACCCAAGCAACCAGAAACGACCCTCGATCCGATGTGCGTTACTTGCTGAGCGTGCAGATCGACGACGCCCGCCTGTTCACTCCAAAAGAGGCACTTCCTGTGATACCTCGGCGCTAGACTGTTGAGACTGCTTTGGAGCGGCCCCTTGGTCGCTTGCCCTCCGACCGCTTTTGCCGGAGCGCAAATCAGTTCATTGCGCCAACGCCTTAAATCTCATTGAACCGCGTCCTGTGCGTGGAGCGCAAGTAGACTTCCCAGCGCCTTGCGAGAGCAAGTAGCTCATCGCAACGATTTCGTTCTCGATAACGCTCGACAGCCCAAAGCTCGCCCTTTTGCACCCGGGTATTGACACCAGAAAACCATGACAAGCATCCAACAACGCGCCGAACTGCAACGCCGCATCTGGCAAATCGCCAACGATGTGCGTGGTGCCGTAGATGGGTGGGACTTCAAGCAATACGTGCTTGGCACCCTGTTCTACCGCTTCATCAGCGAAAATTTTGCGGCCTACATCGAGGGCGGGGACGACGGCGTTGACTACGCAGCGCTGTCCGACCTCGTGATCACCCCCGAAATCCGCGACGACGCTGTCAAGACCAAGGGCTACTTCATCTACCCCAGCCAGTTATTCGTCAATGTCGCGGCCAAAGCCAACACCAACGAAAGCCTGAACACCGACCTGGCCAAAATCTTTTCTCTCATTGAATCCTCTGCCATCGGTTACCCGTCAGAGCGCGACATCCGAGGCCTGTTTGCGGACTTTGACACTACCAGCAACCGCCTGGGCAACACCGTCAAAGACAAAAATGCCCGCTTGGCCGCCGTGCTCAAAGGGGTTGCCGACCTGGACTTTGGCACCTTTGACGACAGCCACATCGACCTGTTTGGCGATGCCTACGAGTTCCTCATCTCCAACTACGCCGCCAACGCGGGCAAATCAGGCGGCGAGTTCTTCACGCCGCAACAGGTCTCCAAGCTCATTGCCCAGTTGGCCATGCACGGGCAAACCAGCATCAACAAGATTTACGACCCTGCTTGCGGATCGGGGTCCCTGTTGCTGCAAGCCAAAAAACATTTCGATCAACACATCATCGAAGACGGCTTTTTTGGCCAGGAACTCAACCACACCACGTACAACCTGGCGCGGATGAACATGTTTCTGCACAACGTCAACTACGACAAATTCAACATCCAGCTGGGCGATACCCTGATTGAGCCGCACTTTGGGGGCGACAAACCTTTTGACGCCATCGTCTCCAACCCGCCCTACTCAGTGAAGTGGAAAGGCTCGGACGACCCTACCCTCATCAATGATGACCGCTTTGCCCCAGCAGGCGTGCTGGCTCCCAAATCCAAAGCCGACTTTGCCTTTGTGCTGCATGCGCTCAGCTACCTCTCGGCCAAAGGCCGCGCTGCCATCGTCTGCTTTCCTGGCATCTTTTACCGCAGTGGGGCCGAGCAGAAAATTCGCCAATATCTGGTGGACAACAACTATGTAGAAACGGTGATAGCGCTGGCCTCCAACCTGTTCTACGGCACCACCATAGCTGTGAATATTCTGGTGCTGGCAAAAAACAAGCAAAACAATAAAATCCAGTTCATTGACGCCAGCGGCCTGTTTAAGAAAGAGACCAACAATAACGCGCTGCTGGACGTGCACGTTGAACAGATCATGGCGGTTTTCGACAGTAAGGCAAATGTAGATCACTTCGCCTATTCCGTGCCGTTCGATAAGGTGGCCGCCAACGACTACAACCTGTCGGTCAGCAGCTACATCGACGCCAAGGACAACCGCGAAGTGGTGGACATCGCCCAACTCAATGCCGAGCTGAAAACCACCGTGGCCAAGATCGATCAGTTGCGCAAAGACATTGACGCCATCGTGGCTGAAATCGAAGGCGAGGAGACTAAGGTATGAGCAGCGTGGACTTTTTGGACAAGCTGCTGGATGGAGTTGAGGTGAAGTGGATGCCGCTGGAGTCATGCGCAACTCTCGAGAGAGGTCGTCGCGTGACAAAAAGTGAGTTGAGCCCTGAAAAGAAATACCCCGTTTTTAGCGGCGGCGTTACCCCAATGGGGTTTTATGACAACTTTAATCAGGCAAAAAATACCATTACTATCGTTAAGTATGGAACCGCCGGCTTCATTAACCTCATCGAGACGGATTTTTGGGCAAACGACGTTTGCTATTGCGTAAAACCAAGTCAAGCACTCAATAATAAATACCTCTATTATTATTTAAAAAATAATCAAAAAGAAATTCAATCGCTGGCAACAGATGCTATTCCCGCACACTTGCCAACGGAAGAAATTTTAAATTATCTAGTCCCCATCCCTCTCCCTGATGACATCGAAAGGTCACTTGAATTTCAAGCAAAAATCGTCCGATCATTGGATGCCTTTACCGAGCTTACGGCCGAGCTTACGGCCGAGCTTACGGCACGCAAGAAACAATACAGGCACTATCGCGATCAATTATTGCGGTTTGAAGACGAGAGTGTCGAGTGGAAGCCGTTAAACAAAATCGGGAAATTTATACGTGGCAAGCGCTTTACAAAAGCTGATTTTGTGGAAAACGGAATCAGTGCAATCCATTACGGAGAGATTTACACCCGGTATGACACTTGGACCGATCATGCCGTTTCTAAGGTTCGATCTGATTTGGAAGGCGCATTGCGCTACGCGGAGCCCAACGATGTCGTGATAACCGGAGTTGGTGAAACCGTGGAAGACGTTGGCAAAGCAGTCGCTTGGGTTGGTGACGGCGATGTCGCCATTCATGATGACAGCTATGCTTTTCGTCATTCCATGAATCCGAAGTACATATCCTATGCAATGCAAACCGCTGCGTTCATCGATGAAAAGGCAAAGCATGTGTCGCGTGGCAAGGTCAACAGATTGCTCGTCGATGGCGTCGCGAAAGTCAGAATACCGATCCCCCATCCGGACGATATCGAGAAGTCATTGGTTGAGCAGGCGCGCATTGTTTCCATCTTGGACAAATTCAACGCCCTAACCAACTCCATCACCGAAGGACTACCCCGGGAAATCGAGCTTCGTCAGAAGCAGTACGAGCATTACCGCGATCTGATGTTGAGCTTCCCGAAGCCGAAAGAGGCTGCGACCTGACATGAGCCAGACGCTGACCGAAATCGCCGAGCAGCTGAGGGATGCCAACAAGAAGGTGCAGTTGATCTATGCCTTCAACGGCACGGGTAAAACGCGATTGTCTCGAGCATTCAAGGAGTTGATTTCGCCCAAGACAGAGGGCGAAGAAGCGCAGGCGTCTGACTTAGCTGCCAAGAAGGTCATCTACTACAGCGCGTTCACGGAAGATCTGTTCTATTGGAAGAACGACTTGGAGCGAGACGTTGAGCCCAGGCTGGTCATACAGCCCAACGCGTTCACCCGTTGGGTGCTTGAAGAACAGGGCCAGGACCAGAGCATCACCGGCACTTTTCAGCACTACACCAGCGGGAAGTTGACACCCCATTTCAGTGCAGATTTTTCTTCGGTCACCTTCTCATTTGAGCGTGGCAACGACCAGCATGAACCGAACATCAAGATTTCCAAGGGCGAGGA
The DNA here is from genome assembly GCF_001424425.1 of Acidovorax sp. Leaf191. Lineage (GTDB taxonomy): Bacteria > Pseudomonadota > Gammaproteobacteria > Burkholderiales > Burkholderiaceae_C > Acidovorax. Next base: position 454,912 of record NZ_LMPT01000001.1, on the reverse strand, counting down.
AAGCAACTTCATCTGGAGTGTGTTCAATGCCTTGCTCGAACAAGTGATTGCCGAGCTGAACATCGCAGAGGTCGCCAACCGATCCACCGATGTTTTCAACAATCTGAGGTACGTCTTTGTGGATGACCCGGTGAGTTCACTGGATGAAAACCATGTGATCGAGCTGGCGGTGAACTTGGCGGGGTTGATCAAATCCAGCCAGTCCACTGATCTGAAGTTCATCATCGCCACCCACAACCCGCTGTTCTACAACGTGTTGTTCAACGAGTTCAACAGCAAAGCCTGCTACATGCTGGATCGCCAGGAAGACGGCAGTTTCACACTGACCGAAAAACACGGCGACTCCAACAAGAGCTTTTCCTACCACCTACACCTGTTGCAGACCATCGAGCAGGCGATTGCCGATCAAAAGGTGGAGCGCTACCACTTCACGCTGCTGCGCAATCTTTACGAGAAGACGGCCAGTTTCTTGGGCTACCCAAAGTGGTCAGAGCTGCTGCCAGACGACAAGCAGCTGTACTACAGCCGCATCATCAATTTCACCAGCCACAGCACGCTGTCGAATGAAGCCATGGCGGTGCCGACGCCCGCAGAACAGGTGACTGTCAAGCTGCTGACGGATCACCTGAAAAGCCGCCATGCTTTCTGGCAGCAGCAGGGAGCCTGACCCCATGACCGACATCACCCAGCACACCGACTACCGGCAGGCGATTACCGCCATCAAGCAGCGTATTCAGGCATCGCAAATCCGCGCTGTGCTGGCGGTGAATGCCGAGTTGCTGAACCTGTATTGGGACATTGGCCGCCAACTGGACACCTGGCAACGTGAGCGAGCCTGGGGTTCAGCGGTGGTGGAGCACATGGCGCAGGACCTGCAAGCCACCTACCCCGGCATGAAGGGCTTCTCACGCACCAGCCTGTTTGCCATGCGGCAGTTTTATGCGTTCTTCAGCCCTCAGTTTGAAGTTGTCCCACAGCCTGTGGGACAAATGCCGTGGGGGCATGTGCGCACCCTGCTGACCAAGGTGAAGTCTGTAGAGCTGGTGTTGCTGTATGCGCAGGCCTGCATCGAGCATGGCTGGAGCCGCAACGTGCTGGAGTGGCAGATTGAGCAGCGCTTTCATGAGCGCGCCGGTAAGGCCGTAGGCAACTTTGCTCAGACGCTGCCAGCACCCCAATCAGAGCTGGTGCAGCAAAGCCTGAAAGACCCTTATGTGTTCGACTTCTTGACCCTGACCCCGCAGGCGGTGGAGCGGGATATTGAGAACCAGTTGGTGGCGCAGATCACCCGGTTTCTGCTAGAGCTGGGCAAGGGCTTTGCATTCCTTGGGCGGCAATATCCGCTGGTGGTAAATGGCAGAGACTACTTTCTGGATTTGCTGTTCTATCACGCACGGCTGAAGTGCTATGTAGTGATTGAGCTGAAGGCGGGCGAGTTCAAACCCGAGTACGTGGGCAAACTCAACTTCTACCTTTCGGCGGTAGACGACCAGCTGCGCGCTGAGGGGGACCAGCCGACCATCGGCCTGATCCTGTGCAAAGACAAAGACAAGCTGGATGTGGAATATGCCCTGCGCGACATTAACAAACCGATGGGCGTGAGCTCATTCATCACCAAAGACATTCCCCTGTCGGTGCAGTCGCAGCTGCCGACGGTGCAAGAGATTGAGAGCGAGCTGACCGCGCTGATTCACAACGATGAGAGCAAGCCGAATGAGTGACTACAAGACCATTGCCGAATCCAAAAACTTCATCGTTCTGGACAAGTACACGAAGGAATGGCAAACCAATGAGAGCTACCAGAGTGAGGGTGATCTGGAGCGGGAGTTTATTCAAGACCTGGTCCATCAAGGTTATGAGGCTCCGCCAGGCCTTAACACACCTGCTGCCTTGCTGGCCAATGTGCGTGCACAGCTGCAGTCGCTCAACAACGTGCAGTTTGCCGATGCCGAGTGGCAGCGCTTTGTGGAAACTTGGCTGGACAAGCCTAGCGATGGCATTGTTGAGAAGACGCGCAAGATTCACGATGACTATGTGCATGACTTCGTGTTTGACGATGGCCGCATCCAGAACATCTACCTGCTGGACAAAAAGAACATCGCCCGCAACAAGGTGCAGGTCATCAAGCAGTTTGAGCAAGCAGGCTCACATGCCAACCGGTATGACGTGACCATTTTGGTCAACGGTCTGCCGCTGGTGCAGGTGGAATTGAAGAAGCGCGGCGTGGCGATTCGTGAAGCCTTTAACCAAGTGCACCGCTACAGCAAGGAAAGCTTTAACAGCGAGCATTCTCTGTTCAAGTATCTGCAGTTGTTTGTTATCTCCAACGGCACCGACAGCCGTTACTTTGCCAACACCACCCAGCGCAACAAGAACAGTTTCGACTTCACCATGAATTGGGCGAAGGCGGACAACAGCCTGATCAAGGACCTGAAGGACTTCACAGCCACTTTCTTTCAGAAGCACACGCTGCTCGATGTGCTGCTGCACTACTCGGTGTTTGATGTCAGCAACACGTTGCTGGTGATGCGCCCGTACCAGATTGCCGCAACGGAACGCATTCTGTGGAAGATAAAAAACAGCCATCAGGCCAAGAGCTGGAGCAAAACGGAAAGCGGCGGCTTCATCTGGCACACCACCGGCTCGGGCAAGACGCTGACCAGCTTCAAGGCAGCGCGCCTGGCCACCGAGTTGGACTTCATCGACAAAGTGTTCTTCGTGGTGGACCGCAAGGATCTGGACTACCAGACCATGAAGGAGTACCAGCGCTTTTCACCGGACAGCGTAAACGGCTCGGACAGCACGGCGGGCCTGAAACGCAACCTGGAGAAGGACGACAACAAGATCGTTGTGACCACCATCCAAAAGCTCAACAACCTGATGAAGAGCGAGGCGGACCTGCCTATCTACGGTAAGCAAGTGGTGTTCATTTTTGACGAGTGCCATCGCAGCCAGTTTGGCGAAGCCCAGAAACACCTGAGGAGGAAGTTCAAGAAGTTCTGTCAGTTTGGATTCACCGGCACGCCCATCTTCCCGGAGAACGCATCGGGCGCTGAGACCACTGCCAGCGTGTTTGGCCGTGAATTGCATTCGTACGTGATCACGGATGCGATTCGAGACGAAAAGGTTTTGAAGTTCAAGGTGGACTACAACGATGTACGTCCGCAGTTCAAGGCCATTGAAACCGAAAAGGATGAGAAGAAGCTGGGCGCAGCAGAGAACAAGCAAGCCCTGCTGCACCCGGATCGCATTCGTGAGATCACCCAGTACATCCTGAACAACTTCCGGCAAAAGACCCACCGCCTGCACGCGGGCAACAAAGGCTTCAACGCCATGTTTGCAGTCAGCAGCGTGGATGCTGCCAAGCTGTACTACGAGTGCTTCCGAGAGTTGCAGAAGACCAGCGACAAGCCGCTGAAGGTAGCCACCATCTTCTCGTTCGCCGCCAACGAAGAGCAGGACGCGATTGGCGACATCCAGGACGAGAGCTTTGATGTTTCGGCCATGAATAGCAGCGCCAAGGAGTTCCTGAGCGCAGCTATCGCCGACTACAACGCGCTGTTCAAGACCAACTTCAGCGTGGACAGCAACGGCTTTCAGAACTACTACCGAGATCTGGCCAAACAGGTGAAGGCCAAGGAAGTCGACCTGCTCATCGTGGTGGGCATGTTCCTGACCGGCTTTGATGCACCCACGCTCAACACGCTGTTTGTCGACAAGAACCTGCGCTTCCACGGCCTGATGCAGGCCTACTCGCGCACCAACCGCATCTTCGACGCTACCAAGACCTTCGGCAACATCATCACTTTCCGCGACCTGGAGCAGGCGACCATCGATGCCATCACACTGTTCGGTGACACCAACACCAAGAACGTGGTGCTGGAGAAGAGCTACAAGGAGTACATGGAAGGCTTCACCGATGCGACCACCGGCGAGGCGCGGCGAGGCTTCATGGATGTGGTGACGGAACTGGAAACACGCTTTCCAGACCCCGCAGCCATTGAAAAGGAGGCCGACAAGAAGGCCTTCGCCAAGCTGTTTGGTGAGTATTTGCGCGTGGAGAATGTGCTTCAAAACTACGACGAGTTTGCCAGCTTGAAGGAGTTGCAAAACGTCGATCTTGCCGACCCTGCCGCAGTAGAGGCGTTCAAAGCCAAGCACTATCTGAGCGATGAAGATCTGACGGCGCTGCAAACCATCACGCTCCCGGCTGAGCGGAAAATTCAGGACTACCGCTCGACCTACAACGACGTGCGCGACTGGCTGCGCCGTGACAAGGCCGGGGCCGAGAAAGAGAAGTCCACCATTGACTGGGATGACGTGGTATTTGAGGTGGATTTGCTCAAATCTCAGGAAATCAACCTGGACTACATCCTTGAACTGATCTTTGAGCACAACAAGAAGGTCAAGAGCAAATCGGAGCTGGTGGATGAAGTGCGCCGGGTGATTCGCGCAAGCTTGGGCAATCGCGCGAAAGAGGGCTTGCTGGTGGACTTCATCAACCAGACCGATCTGGACCAGATTGGCGACAAGGCCAGCGTGATTGATTCCTTCTTCATCTTTGCGCAGACGGAACAGCAGCGCGAGGCGCAAGAGTTGATCAGTGCCGAGAATCTGAATCCTGAGGCAGCACGACGCTATATCGCCACCTCGCTCAAACGGGAATTCGCCAGCGACAACGGTACAGAACTCAACACCGTGCTTCCGAAAATGAGCCCTTTGAATCCGCAGTACCTGACCACAAAGCAAGGTGTGTTTCAGAAAATCGCCGCGTTTGTCGAGAAGTTTAAAGGTGTGGGGGGGCAGGTATGACTTCAACCACCATCGACGACGATACCGAGGCATCCTCCCCCGGCTGGGACGCCATCTCCGCCCGCGTGGACCAGCTCTACCCCGGCCAGGAGCCCAAGCACTTCGGTACGCTGATCTCGCACATGCTGGGCGGGCCAGACCCGCTGGACGGCATTAGCGCGTGGCGGCGCACGGACCCGGTGCCGCACTGGCACTTTGTGACCTATGGGCTGAGCGAGCTGTATGCCAAGGAGTCCGATGACCCGGAGGTGAGCGGCTACGGGTTCGAGCTGACCTTTCGGCTGGCCATGGAGCAGGGCGAGGTGGCTGGAGACCCCAACGCCGAGCCACCGGCCTGGGCGCTGAACTTTTTGCAGAACCTTGCGCGCTATGTGTTCCAGAGCGACAACGTGTTTCGCGATGGGCACTGGATGACGGCCAATGGCCCGATTGCGCTGGGGCGGGCCACGCAGATCTGCTCCATGGGTTTTGTCACGGACCCGGAGCTTGCCGAGCCGCTGGCCACGCCCAATGGCTCGGTGGAGTTCTTGCAGGTGGTGGGCCTGACGGTGGAGGAGGAGCGCGCGGCCAAGCAGTGGCGCACCCGCAGCCTGCTGGAGGTGCTGCTGCCGCACATGCCGCTGTGGGTGACGGACCTAGGCCGCGCGTCGTTACTGGCCAACCCGGCGGTGAAGCAGCAGGTGGACGAGGGCTTGAGGCGCGATAGGTCTGCCAGCGGGGTCCTTTTCACCGATGTGCTGGGCCTCAAGCAAGTGAAGCGGCTGCTGCGTAAGCCGATCACGCAGGTCACGGTGGGCGCTCGCCAGGTAGACGAGTTGGTGACCCTGCTGCCGCTGCGCCTGCCGTTTGGCCGCCCGCTGCGGGTGGCGGGGCATGAGTGGCAGTTGGTGCTGGAGCCTGCTGGCGCCGACGGCAACAATGCGGTGGCGTGGCCGGGCGAGGGCGACCATGTCGTGGTAATGCGCTGGACCGATGCCACCGTGCAGCAACTGGCGCAGACGCTGCCGCCGCATCAGGGCAGCTATGTAATGCCGCTGCTGCCGCAGGTGGAGTGGGTGGTGGAAAAAACGACGATCAAGGATTCGGCCGGCAAGGTGGTCGATGTCATCGGCTGATTAAATGCCGGCTTGTAATGCGGGCAGCGGTGTCGCCGCCGCTGGGGCACCACATCCCGCTAACCGCAAGCCCGTGCCGCACTCTTATTATTCTTGCTTCGTCTGCTTCCAAATCCGATCCGCCCGTTCCCAAGCCGCCTTGGCTGCAGGCTCCGCATCCTTCCAGTTCAAACGGCTGCTTTCGCGTTCAGTGTCCCAGCGCGTTTGCAGATGGTCGCGTGCGTCGTTCCAGTCGCGGTGGCGTCCGTCGATCACGCTTTGATAGCCGTGACGGTACGCAGGGGCATAGTCGTCGTAGGTGTAGGCATCCGAGTAGTACGGCTCCCGGCCATACGCATCGCGCCAGTAGGCGTCTTCATCCGTGGGGTTGACGGCTTCGGCCGCGCCCTTGCCGGCGAGGCCACCCACCACCGCACCGACCACGGCACCCACAGCCGCGCCGATGGGGCCGCCGATGGAGCCAGCGGCTGCGCCCGTGACGGCGCCGCCTGCGGCACCGATGCCCGTGCCGATGGGGTGGGCGCCGGGTTCTTTGGTGATGGGGTCCAGGTTCATGTCGCGGGTGGGGTCTTGGGGATGGGTCATGGTGGTCTCCTGTGGGTAGATGTGCGTGAATACGTCCAGAACTTCATGTTCCCCAGCAATGGGCCACGCTGGCGTAGGCCAAGCGCCACAGGCGGCGACAGGTTTGGAGACCGGGGCGCGGGCGGCCCCTGCACCCGGCACTGGCGGGTGACCGCGATGGCAGCGTGGGCTGCGCCCACCGGGCGGACAGCCGCCCAGGCACAATCGCAGCCCCATGCGTTCCCCCATTGCCATCGTCGACGTTGACCGTCTGGACACTTGGACCCGCTACCGTGCGGGCCTGTGCGATACCTGTGCGGCCAATTGCTGCACGATGCCGCTGGAGGTGCAGCTGCCCGACCTGGTGCGGCTGGAGCTGGTGGACCCTTTTGAGGCCGAGCATGAGGAGCTGCGGCACATTGCCAAGCGGCTGCAGAAGGCGCGGCTCATCGACCACTTCAACCACAAGAATGCGGTGTTCACGATGGCGCGGCGGGCCAGCGGGGACTGCAACTTTCTGGACCCCGCAACGCGGCGGTGCACCGTGTACGACAAGCGGCCCGAGACGTGCCGCCTGCACCCGCAAAAGAAGAGCCCCAAGCCAGGCTACTGTGCCTACGGGGCGCGGGACTTGAAGCGCAAGGGCTGACCAGCCCTCGGCCTGGCGTGTACGGGCTTGCTGGCCCGGCCCAGGCAGCGGGTGGGCCGGCGTTGCGACAAGGCAGAAGCTCGACCCCGGCAGTGCAGCGCGGTAAGCTGTGGCGCAGCCGTGGACCCTGCCCCACCGCTGCACGACCTTCACAACCCGCACACCGTACTCGCCTTGTACACAGGCCCAGGCACCGAACCACGCCCTGAATGCCCCACCGCATGACCCCACCCCGCAAAGCCCTGCCCGCCATCGACACCGACCGCTGCACAGGCTGCGGCTGGTGCGTGGCAGTGTGTGCGCCGCATGTGCTGTCTCTGCAGGTGCAGGGCGATGCCAGCTGGGGGCCCAAGCGGTCTGCGCTGCACGATGCGGCGGGCTGCACCGGGTGCGCGCTGTGCGCCGTGCGCTGCCCGTTCGATGCGATCCGCATGGTGCGCACGGGTGCTGCGCCTGGCGTGCACAACGGTTGACAGGCGGCGGGGGGGGGACGGACGAAGCGGTTTTGTCCCACAGCCGGGGCACGGTGCCTGTGGTGTGATTCAGGGCCCCGGGTTTTGGCCCGGCCGTTCACCCACCACCACTGCATGCACATGCACAAGGAGTCACGCCATGTCTGAAAAGAAAGCCAGCGTTCACTGGGAGGGCGCCGGCAAGGCCGGCCAAGGCCAGATCAGCACCGAGACCGGCGCGCTGAACAAGTACCCCTACGGCTTTGCCAGCCGCTTTGGTGACGACCGTAAGGGCACCAACCCCGAAGAGATCGTGGGTGCTGCACATGCGGCCTGCTTCACCATGGCGTTTTCATTCGCTGCCGACAAGGCGGGCATTGCCACCGAAACCGTGGACACCACGGCCAGCGTGCGCCTGTCCAAGGACGGCGACGGCTTCGTCATTGACCGCATTGCGCTCACGCTGACGGCCAAGGTGCCGGGGCTGGACGATGCGGCGTTTCAAAAGCTCGCAGCCGACGCCAAGGCCAACTGCCCGCTGTCGAAGGCACTGGCTTCGGTGCCAGAGATCACGCTGACTGCAACGCTGGTGCAGTAAAGGCCGGGCCGAGTGTGCGGCACGGTCCACACACCAGTCCCAGCCCGCGACATCCTTCCGACGCCCACGCGGTGATCGGACCACAACGCAGCGCAGGTGCACACGCCTGTCGCTGCGTTTTGCCGTCTACGCAGCACTCCCGATCGTCTTCGTCACCGCGCCCGCACCGCTGCGGCCAGCGCGGCAAACGCCTGCCGGTCCACCGCATGCGTGAAGGCGGTGTTGGGTACCGGGTGGGTGGACAGCTTCACCACCACCAGCTCCGCCGCCGGGTTGATGTGGATGTGCTGGCCCATCAGGCCCTTGGCTTCCAGCGTGCCGTCCGCATCGTGCGGCACCCACCACTGGTTGTGGTACGAGTAGCCCGCGCGCATGGCGGTGCCGGGCGCCTTGCTGAAGCGGGCCGGGTCCGCACCCTTGCGCAGCTCGGCGATGGTGGCGGGCGCGATGATCTGCTGGCCGTTGTAGCGGCCATTGGCGCGCAGCATCTCTGCCAGGCGCCCCAGGTCGCGCAGCGTGGCGTTCACGCCCACGCTGGTGGACTGGCCGCCGTTGGGGTCGGCAAACACATACCCATCTTCCTGCGTGCCCAGGCGCGACCAGATGCGCTCGGACAGCAGCGTGGCGTAGCTCTTGCCCGTCACGCGCTGCAGCAGCCAGCCCAGCACTTCCGTGTCCACCGACTTGTAAGCGAACGCGGCGCCGTGCTCGCCGTCTTTCTTCAGCGTGGGCAAGAACTCGGCCATGCTTTTGGGTGCGCTGCTGCCGGGCGGCGCGGGCTGCAGGCCCGCGGCGGCCAAATACTGGAAGACGCCGGACGTGGGGTCGGCAAAGTTCTCGGCGTACTGCACGGCGGTGGTCATGTCCAGCGTCTGCTGCACGGTGGCGTCGGCCCAGGCGCTGGTGGCCAGCTCGGGCAGGTAGCGGGGGATCAGCGCTGTGGGGTCGATCACGCCTTCGTGAATGAGCTCGGTCACCAGCAGTCCGGTGAGCGATTTGCTCATGGACCACAGCACGTGCGGCTGGTGGGGCTGCATGCCGGTGTGGTGGCGCTCGTACACCACCTGGCCGCGGTGCAGCACCAGCAGGCCGTCGGTGTAGGTGGCCTTTTGCCAGTCGGCCAGCGTTGTGGTGCCGCCCTGGCCGTCGGGCATGGGCAGTGCGTCGTTCAGCGGGCGGGCTGCCGCGGGCAGTGCGCTCGGCGTGCCTGCACCGCGCCACACAGTCGCCGTCGGCCCCAGCTCGCGCAGGTGGTGCGCGGCCCAGCGCACGTTGGGGTACTGCAGGATGTTGGCCAGGCGCACGACCTTGTCGGGCGGCGGCGGAAAGCCCTGCATCAGCCGCAGCGCGGCGGGCTGGGTGGCATCGGGCGGGGGCAACTGGGGCGCCTGGGCGTGGCTGGCAGAGGCCATGCAGACAGCGGCTGCGGTGGCAGCCAGCGTGACCAGGGCGAAGTGAAGGCGGGGGTAGGGCATGGTGCAAAAGTCCTGCAAAGGTGGATGGGATCGGGCAGAGCAACGACGTGGCAAGAAAGGGTGAGCTGCTGGTTCGCAGGGACTAGCCCCGCGCCCCCAGCAGCGCGCGGATCACGGCCTCGGTGCGGTCGTATTCGCCTTCGCCGAAGTGCTTGTAGCGAATGCGGCCCTGCGCGTCGATGAGGTAGGCGGCGGGCCAGTACTGGTTGCTGTAGGCCTTCCAGGTACGGTAGCGGTTGTCTTGCGCCACGGGGTGCTTCACGCCGTGGCGGCGCAGGGCCACCTCGACGTTGCTGGTGGTGCGCTCGAACGGAAACTCCGGCGTGTGCACGCCCACCACGGTGAGGCCCTGGGGCGTGTACAGCTCGGCCCAGCGGTTGACGTGGGGGAGGGTGCGTATGCAGTTGATGCAGGCGTACGTCCAGAAGTCCACCAGCACCACGCGGCCGCGCAGCTGGGCCAAGGTGAGCGGCTCGGAGTTGAGCCAGCGCTCGATGCCGGTGAACTCGGGCGCGGGGCCCAGGTCGGGCAGCGTGGCGGCCTGCATGGCGGAGCCTGCCGCGTGGGTGATGGCGGGTGCCGCCACGGCTGCGGCCACGCCAGCGGCAGACGCGAGGAAGGCGCGGCGCTGCAGCGCAAAGGGTGAAGAGGGGTGCGATGTCATGGTGAAAACTCCTTGCTGCGGGCCGCTCACAGCCCGCCAGAAAACGATGGATAAAACTGCGACAGCCACGCCGTGACCTGGCCATCGACCTCCAGCAACATGGCCAGCGCGACGGCGATGAGCACCACGCCAAAGACCTGCTGCACGCAGTGCGCATGGCGCGACAGGCGGCGTACATGGTGGGCCGCTGCCTGGCCGCCGTAGGCGATGGCCAGCATGGGCAGCGCGGCGCCGGTTGAATACGCCAGCAGCAGCACGGCGGTGCCCACACCGGGCGGCTCGGTGGCGATGAGGGTGAGGATGGACGCGAGCACCGGCCCGGCGCAGGGGGTCCACACCGCGCCCAGGCTCAGCCCCAACAGCAGGCCGCCCCAGTTGCCGCCCGATGAACCCAGCCCCACGCTGCCCACACTGCCCACGCGGTGAAGCACGCCCCCCGCGTATTGGCTGAGCCAGTGGAACGGCCGGGGCCACACCGTGAGCACGCCGAACACCAGCAACATCACGGCGGCGAAGCGGCGCAAACCCTCGGGCGACACGCCCAGCACTTGCGTGAAGCTGCTGAACAGCAGTGCCACGGAAGCGAACGACAGCGCGAAGCCCAGCGCGATGAACAGCGGGCGCGTGCGCTGCGCAGGGCCACCCGCCACCGACGCGCCCAGCACCACTGGCAGCATGGGCAGGACGCAGGGCGCGCCCACGGTGAGCATGCCGGCGGCCACGGCCAGCCAGGGCGAAGTGGCAACGGCGGTTGCGGCCATGGTCATGGCGCACTCCCGTGCTCTGCGGCCGGGCGGCGCCACACCTGCGTCTTGCCGAACAGCGGGATGCCAACATAGGCGCGCACCAGCAGCTGGTCGGGCTCGGCGGGGGTGAGGGTGGCGCGGTAGGTCTTGGCGTTTTCTCGGTTGTAGATCTCGCCCTGATAGTCCCCGCCGCCGGTATCGCGCAGGGCCGACAGCAGGGTCATGCCCAGCGCGGGGCGGGCGTCGGCGGCGGCCATGTCGGTGCCGGGGGCGCTCATGGACCGGTTGGCCAGCACACGCACCACCTTGCCGCACAGGGTGGGGCTGCCACCGGCGTTGGAGGTGGCGGTGGTTTTGGCGTCGGTGGCGCACGGGGCGACGTCCACTTCCAGATTGCCGCTTTCGGTGATCCAGCGGCCCAGCGGGGCCTGGGGGTGGGGGGCTGGTGCCGATGCCGACTGCCCGGCCGTGGCGGGCCGCGCGGCGGCCTCTTGCGCGCCGGCAGCCTGCGCCAGGCCCAGGGCCAGCGCAGCAGCGGTACCCATGGCGATGGTGGGTTTCATGGCAAGTCCTCGTGAAGTTCAGGAAGACTGCATTGAAGCCAGCGCACGTATCGGCGGTTTGTCGTGCGCGGGCCTTTTGGTATGCGCACTTGTCGGCAGCGGCGCCAGACAAGTTCAGATACATGCGGGCCTGCTGGGGCATCACCACGCGGCGCCAAAGTCTGGACAATCAACGCCCATGACGACCACGCCCCCGCCCGACCACATCCTGATCGTCGATGACGACGCGGGCATCCGCGAGCTGGCGGCCGAGTACCTGCAGCGCCAGGGCCTGCAGGTCAGCGTGGCGGCCGACGGGCGGCGGATGCGCGAGGTGCTGGCCACGCAGCGCATCGACCTGCTGGTGCTGGACCTGATGCTGCCCGGCACCGACGGCATCGCCCTGTGCCGCGAACTGCGCAGCCCCGGCGCGCCGCCGCTGCCCATCATCATGCTCACCGCACGCAGCGACGAGGCCGACCGCATCCTGGGCCTGGAGCTGGGCGCAGACGACTACCTGACCAAGCCCTTTGCCGCGCGCGAGCTGCTGGCGCGCATCCACGCGGTGCTGCGGCGCACGCGCATGCTGCCTCCCAACCTGGCGGTGGCCGAGCCCGCGCGCCACCTCGCGTTTGGCGACTGGCGGCTCGATACCACGGCGCGCCACCTGCTCGATGCCACGGGCGCGGTGGTGGCGCTGTCGGGCGCCGAGTACCGGCTGCTGCGCGTGCTGCTGGACCACCCGCAGCGCATCCTCACGCGCGACCAGTTGCTGCAGCTCACGCAGGGGCGCGATGCCGATGTGTTCGACCGCTCCATCGACCTGTTGGTCAGCCGCGTGCGCCAGCGGCTGGGGGACGGTGCTCGCGGCTCTCGCTACATCAAGACCGTGCGCAACGAGGGCTACGTGTTCTGCGCCGACGTGTTGCCCACGGCAACACCCAAAGAGGCCGCCGCATGACGCTGCGCTGGTGGCCCCGCTCGCTGTTCGGGCGCATCCTGCTGGTGCTGGCGCTGGGCCTGGCGCTGGCGCATGCGCTGACCTTCGTGCTGGCCATCACCGAACGCGGCATGACCATGCGCCGCGCCATGGTGTCGTACCTGGCGAGCGACGTGGCCAGCTCCCTGGCCATGCTGGACCGCCTGCCCGCCGCAGAGCGCGCGCAATGGGTGGATCGGCTGGCACGCCGCAACTACCGCTTCACGCTGACCGCGCCGCTCGACGCACCCGAGGACCCGTCCGCCATGGCCCGCCTGATTGCCGGCGCCGTGGGTGCCACGCTGCCACCGGGCCGCTCAGTGCGCGTGATCGACCCGCGCATGCCCGGCACCGAGCTGCGCCTGCAGCTGCAGCTGGCCGACGGCACCCCACTGGCCGTGGACATGGCAGAGCCCCGGCTGCAGGTCTCGCCCTGGGTGCTGGGCGCGCTGGCGCTGCAGCTGGCGCTGCTGGTGGGCCTGTGCGCCTGGGCGGTGCGCGCGGCCACGCGGCCCCTGCGCACGCTGGCCGACGCGGCCGATGCGCTGGGTGCCGACCGCCCTGCCGTGCCCCTGGCCGAAGACGGCCCGCGCGAGGTGCAGCGCGCTGCCCAGGCCTTCAACCGCATGCAGCAGCGCATCCAGGCGCACCTGGAGGAGCGCATGCGCATCCTCGCCGCTGTCTCGCACGACCTGCAGACGCCCATCACCCGCCTGCGCCTGCGCGCCGACCTTCTGGACGACACCGCGCTGCAGGGCAAGCTGCACGCGGACCTGGCCGAGATGCAGTCGCTGGTGGAAGAGGGCATTGCCTACGCACGCTCGTCCCAGGCCGTGCAAGAGCCGCTGCAGCGCGTGGACCTGCGCGCGCTGCTGCAGAGCATTGCGTTCGACTACGCCGATGCGGGCCTGCCGGTGACGCTGCTGCACGCCGACCCGGGCACCTGCGACACGCGCCCGCAAGCGCTGCGCCGGCTGGTGTGCAACCTGGTGGACAACGCGATCAAGTTCGCGGGCGCGGCCGAGCTGAGCCTGGAGGCATGCGAACAGGAACAGGACCAGACACCGGCGCAATGCCCGTGGCTGCTGCGCGTGCTGGACCGCGGCCCCGGCATTGCGCAGGCCGACCTGGCCGCCGTGCTGCAGCCCTATGTGCGGCTGGAAGACTCGCGCAACCGCGGCACTGGCGGCACCGGCCTGGGCCTGGCGATTGCGAGCGAGCTGGCCAAGGCCCTGGGCGGCCGCCTGGTGCTCGGGCCACGCGCAGATGGCGCGCAGGGACTGCAGGCGCGGCTGGAGCTGCCGGAGGCGAGCCCGGCATAGGCATGTGCGCCCATGCCGCTGCTACAGTGGCCGCTCCGTGGATTCTCAAAAGGACAAGGCCGTGGACACCTCTGCCAGCACCCGCCAGAGCGATATCAGCGCCGGCAACCCGCGCATCCGCGTCGGTATCGGCGGCTGGACCTTCGAGCCCTGGCGCGACAACTTCTACCCCGCGGGCCTGTCGCACAGCAAAGAGCTGCAGTACGCCAGCCGCCAGCTCACGGCGATCGAGGTCAACGGCACGTACTACAGCACCTTCAAGCCGCCGACGTTCGCCAAATGGCACGGCGAGACGCCCGAGGGCTTCATGTTCTCGCTCAAGGCCAACCGCTTCGCGACGAACCGCCGCGTGCTGGCGGAGGCGGGCGATTCGATCGCGCGCTTTGTCGACAGCGGCATCTCCGAACTGAAGGACAAGCTGGGGCCCATCGTCTGGCAGTTCATGCCGAGCAAGGCGTTGGATCCGGGAGATTTCGAGGCCTTTCTGGCACTGCTGCCGCAGCAGGTGGATGGCCTGCCGCTGCGCCACACGCTGGATGTGCGCCACCCGAGTTTTGCGACGCCAGAGTTTGTGGCGCTGGCGCGCCGGTATCGCTGCGTGCCTGTGTACACCGACTCCAGCAAGTTTCCCGCCATCGCGGATGGCGAGGCCGACTTTGCCTACCTGCGTCTGATGCGCAGCGAGAGCGGTGTGCGCACGGGCTATACCACCGAGGCGATTGCGCAGTGGGCGCAAGGTGTGCGCACCTGGACCGGCGGCGAGCGGCCCCGCGATGTGTTTGTGTACTTCATCAATGGCGCCAAGGAGCGCGCGCCTGCAGGGGCGATGGAGTTGCTGCGGCAGCTGGGCCTGCGCGGGTAGCCACAGCCGCCACAACGGCAGCAGGGCGCTACAACGTCTCGCGCTGCACAAAGCCCTGCGGCGCCTCGCCGCCATCGGGCACATGGCCCACCACCACGCGGTCCACCCGCGCATGCTCAGGGCCCTGGTGGGCCCATTCGATGAGCGCCAGCACGGCGGATGCCGGGCCCCAGGCGCAGGCCTCCACGCGGCCATCCTGGCGGTTGCGCACCCAGCCCGTCACGCCCAGGCGTTCGGCAGCCTGCACCATGGACCAGCGGTAGCCCACGCCTTGCACATGGCCGTGGATGAACAGGTGGCGGGTGATGCCATCGTCATCAGGACGAGGATCGGCGTTCGTGGTGGGCATGGGGGAAGGCTGTGGGTGCGGCAGGGGAATGAAGGATACGCGCAAGGCCAGGCCACCCCGCAGCGCCCCGCAAGGCCCTGTCGTCCATCTCGTCCATCTCGTCCATCGGTACGCAACCCCGCACCGGATGTGCGTGGTGCGCCGTCTGTGTGTTGCCTGTTCGACGCGATGGTGATCGCTGCGCATCCCTGCGCCCGGCTGCAGGGCCACCCGGCCCTGGTACGGCAAAATTTTTGAATGGACAAAGGCCGGATGGCGGCACCACCTGGACGTCGCGTGACAGCAATCGCGCGTGGCGCGCGGTGAGCTCGTCTTCCGACGGGCGCGTCCTGGTAGCCGCCACCAACGGCGCACTGCTGTATGTGTCGACCGACTATGGCGTCACATGGGTGGCCAGGGCCTCGAGCCAGTTCTGGTGGGGCGTGGCCTCGTCTGCCGACGGTCAACGGCTGTATGCCAGCGTCGACACCGGAGCCATCTGGACTTCCAGCGACTACGGGACCTCCTGGCAGCCGACGGGAGCCACCCGCGACTGGCGCGGGATCGCCACCTCTTCGGACGGCCGTTTTGTGGTGGCGGCCAGCTCCGGGGGAACACTGTACGAGTCCTCGGACTATGGCGCGACGTGGAGATCAACTGCGAGCGCAGGAAGCTGGAACCCGGTTGCCAGCAGCAGCGACGGTTTGACGCTGCTCGCGGGCAATTCGGGCAGCAATCTCTACGCAGGCTCACGCAGGTCCTCGACGACGACCGGCGTGGCAGGCTCCCTCTCGGGTGGACAAGAGGATGCCTTGCAACTGCAGTACGTCGGTGCAGGCGTCTTCATGCCGATCAGCTACGTGCTGGCGGGGCCCCAATTCACCGTGCAGTAACGCTTGCAGGCCTTGTGAGCGCCAGCGACCCTTGGATGGAAAGCCACGTGCACAGCCACCAGGACCAGGTTGCCTGCGGGTGGGGAGCCGCGTAACTTGCGAACCGCACTGCACACTTGACGTCCCCCGGATCGGCTGCGTTACACTGCGCACTTCATGTCGTACACCGCCATCCCCTTCACCAACGCACGCGCCACTGCCTTCCAGGGCATGGGCATGATGCCGCCCGCATCCATGCGGGCCAATGGTGAACAGCGGGCACTGGGTGCACGCATGATTACCACCATTACCCCCGCGGCCACCTGAGCACGCGCAGGTGGCCGTTTCGGCAGCCACCTGGTGATCGCTCTCTTCTCCCCCAAGACGAATGTGAATGAAACCCAGCTCTGGCAGCTGGGTTTTTTTGTTTGTTCGTTTGATTGTTTTGCAGTCGTTTGGAGAAGCCCATGTTCCGCGATCCCGTCCAGTCCCTAGAAGCCCCGTCGTTCCAGCCCACAGCTGAGGCCCTGCGCCCCCTGCGCGTGGGCATGATCGGCATTGGCACCGTGGGCGCGGGCACCTTCCGCGTGCTGGCGCGCAACCAGGCGCTGATCGCGGGCCGCGCGGGCCGGGGCATCGAGGTGGTGGTGGTCGCAGCGCGCAACCTGGCCCGCGCCGTGAGCGTGGTGGGCAAGGACGTAGCCCTGACCAACGACCCCCTGCAGGTCGCCACGCACCCCGACGTGGATGTGCTGGTGGAGGCCGCTGGCGGCACCGGCCCCGCGCGTGAATGGGTACTGGCCGCCATCCGCGCGGGCAAGCACGTGGTCACGGCCAACAAGGCGCTGCTGGCCGAGCATGGCAACGAGATCTTTGCCGCCGCGCGCCAGCACGGCGTGGCCGTGGCGTACGAAGGTGCGGTGGCCGTGAGCATCCCCATCGTGAAGGCGCTGCGCGAGGGCCTCACGGCCAACCGCATCGAATGGGTGGCCGGCATCATCAACGGCACCACCAACTTCATCCTGAGCAAGATGCGCGACGAAGGCGTGGGCTTTGCCCAGGCGCTGGCCCAGGCGCAGGCGCTGGGCTATGCCGAGGCCGACCCGACCTTCGACATCGAAGGCATCGACGCCGCGCACAAGATCACGCTGCTGGCGGCCAACGCGTTCGGCATGCCGCTGCGCTTTGCCGACGCGCAGGTGGAGGGCATCACCGCACTGCAGGGCCTGGACGTGGTCTGTGCCGAGCAGCTGGGTTTTCGCATCAAGCTGCTGGGCGTCGCCCGCCGCCGCGAGCACGGCGATGGCGTCAACGGCGATGGTGCCGACGGCGTGGAACTGCGCGTGCAGCCCGCGCTGATACCCGCCACGCACCTGCTGGCGCATGTGAACGGCTCGATGAACGGCATCATGGTCAAGGGCGACGCCTCGGGCGTGACGATGTACTACGGCGCGGGCGCAGGGTCCGAGCAGACCGCCTCGGCGGTGATCGCCGACCTGGTGGACGTGGCGCGGCTTCACGGCACCCACGCGGCGCAGCGCGTGCCGCACCTGGGCTTTCATGCCCCGGCCATCCACGACCATCTGGCCGTGCTGCCCCGCGCCGCCGTGCACACCCGCCACTACCTGCGCGTGCCGGTGCACCAGGCCCAGCAGGTCGAGGCCGTGGGCGCGTGGCTGGCAGCGCAGCACGTGCCTGTGGCGAAGGTGCAGTTGGCCTGCGCCCAGCACCTGCCCGCCGGCGGCACGCCCCAGGTGCTGGTGCTGACCGACGCGGTGGCGCAGGCCACGGTGGACCTGGCCGTGCACGCACTGGGCGCGCACCCGGCAGTGGCCGGGCCGGTGGTGTCGCTGCGGGTGGAGATGCTGGAGGGGTGATGCCGAGGGGTTGCCGCGGGTGGTGCCGAGCTGCACGTCGCGCCCTGCCATCACCACCCCGCACCCACCCCCCCCCACCGTTCACGCTGAGCCTGCCGAAGCGCCGCGCAAGGCCGCGACAAGCTCAGCCCGAACGGTATGGGTGGGTTCGACGGTGCTTGAAGACCCCAGCAGGCCCCATCGCTTGCCTATCAAGCGCCAAATGCTATGAATGTCATAGCAAACAGTGGCTAGATGCCCGGCCCTCGCTCCACCAGCGCCGCCATGGCCAGCGCTTGCGGCGTGCCTTCCGCCGTCAGCCCCTGAACGACGCCCGCGCGGTCCGTGTCCGTGCGGTTCTGGCTCACCTTCCAGACGCCTTCCCACCGCTCCACCGCCAGCTCCACGCCCACGATGGCGCCCAGAAGTTTGTGCAGGTAGTCGGCAGGCGCATCGTCCACGTGCCAGGGGTGCGGGCGGTGCGATTCATGCGCCTCGGTCAGGGTGTGCAGGATGGCGCGCAGGCGCTCGGGGTTGCCGTCTATGGCGCTCAACGTGCCGTGGGCGTGCACCGTGGCGTAGTTCCAGGTGGGCACCTGCTTGCCGTCGATGGCCTTGGACGGGTACCACGACGGCGACACATACGCCTGCGGGCCGTGGAACACGGCCACCGCGTGCTGCGGCAGCAGCGGCCACACGCCGTTGCCACGGCCCACGTGGCCCACCAGCGTGCCGTGCGGGCCGCGCGTGGGGTCCAGGTACAGCGGCACGTGGTTCACGTGCAGGGAGCCCTGGTGCGAGACGACCAGGGTGGCCAGGGGCTGGTCCCGCACCAGGCCTTGCAGGACGGCGGCGTCGGACACCTGGAACTGGCGGTTGGCAATGGTCATGTCAGGCTCCTTACCCTTCAACTTCCAGTACGGGCGCGCAGTCGATCTGCGTCTTGACCGAGTTGGCCAGAAAGCACGCCGCATGCGCCTGGTGGTGCAGGTCGGCCAGGACCTCGGCGGTCGGTGCGTGCGCGGCATCAAAGCGCGTGACGGGCCGCAGCTGCACGTGCGCGACGACCAGGCGACCTTGCGCGTCCTTGGCCATGGTGCCCACGGCGGCATCGGTGTAGCTGTCCACGCGCCAGCCGGCGCGGCAGGCGAAGTCCAGGAACCACAGCATGTGGCAGCTCGACAGCGCGGCCACATAGGCTTCTTCCGGGTCCACGGCCGCGGCGTCGGAGTAGGGCAGCGGCACCACATGCGGCGACGACGAGCCGGCCACCACGGCGCCGCCATCGAACTGCCAGCTGTGCGCGCGGTGGTAGCGCTTGTCCAGAAAGTCGTCGCTGCCACGGGACCAGGCGATGGTGGCGGTGTGCTCGGCCATAGGATCTTTCTTGTGGGTCCGGGCCTCGCAGGCAGCCCGGATGGTTTCTAAAATGGTTCTTCAGTTTATGGCTGCATTGCCACAACCAAGGGGCCAATTCATGCCGGTTGCCAGAGCCAATCCCAAGACTTCCATCGCCGCTGCAGAAGCCGCATCCAGCCCACGCCCGGGCCTGCTGCGCCAGCAGGTGTATGAGCAGTTGCGCAGCGCCATCGAGCAAGGGCGGCTGCCCGCAGGCACGCGCCTGCCACCGTCGCGCGAGCATGCGGCCGGCCTGGGCGTGTCGCGCAACACCGTGCTGTGGGCCGTGCAGCGCCTGCAGGCCGAAGGGTATGTGGAGGCCCGTGTGGGCGACGGCACCTATGTGTCGCAGGCCGCGGGTACGGCGCCCACGCAAGGCCTGGTGGCGCCGCCGCGCGGGCTGTCGAAGCGCGGGCAGCTCATCGCAGAGACGGCGGCGCGCTGGCGGCCGCCGCATGTGGCGGCGCGGGCGTTCCGCATCGGCGCACCCGAGGTGGACACCTTTCCGTTCGCGCTGTGGGACCGCCTCGCCCGCCAGGCCAGCCCCGGCCAGCGCAGCGCCCGCGCGCAGTACCTGGACCCTGCGGGCGACCCCCAACTGCGCCAGGCCATTGCGCTGTGGCTGTGGGCGTCGCGCGGCATCCGCTGCGATGCGGCGCAGGTGGTGGTGTGCTCGGGCTCGCAGCAGGGCATCGATCTGATCGCCCGGCTGCTGCTGGACGCGGGCGACGAGGTGCTGGTGGAAGACCCCGGCTACCCCGGCATCCGCGCCAGCCTGCTGGGCCACGGCGTGCTGGCGCGGCCCGTTGCGCTGGATGCGCAGGGCCTGCGCATCGCCGAGGGCGCCGCGCAGTGGCCCGGTGCGCGCATGGCCGTGGTCACGCCCACGCACCAGTTCCCCACCGGCGTGTGCATGCACCTGGCGCGGCGCCAGGCCCTGCTGCAGTGGGCCCGCACGCACGATGCCTGGGTGGTGGAGGACGACTACGACGGCGAATTCCAGTACGGCAAGCACGATGGCAAGGCCCAGCGCGTGCCCGCCCTGTGCAGCCTGCCGGGCTCGGAGCGGGTGTTGTACGTGGGCACGTTCTCCAAGACCCTGCACCCCGGGCTGCGCCTGGGCTTCGTGGTTGTGCCGCCCGCGCTGGTGGAAGCCTTTGCCATGGCCCGCGCCATCACCGACCGGCACGCGCCGGGCGACGCCCAGGCGGTGCTGGCGCGCTTCATCGCCGAAGGCCACCTGCTGCGCCACCTGCGCCAGATGCGCGAGCTGTACCAGCAGCGCCAGCAGGTGCTGATTGACGCGCTGGCCGATGCCAGCGGCGGCGCACTGCAACTGGCGCCCAGCGACCGGGGCATGCACCTGCTGCTGGAGACCGCGCCCGGCAGCAACGACGAAGCCTTGAGCCGCAGCGCGCTCACCGCCGGGGTGATGCTGGCGCCCCTGTCACGCTACGCGATGGAGTCGACCCGGCGCGGCTGGCTGTTCGGCTATGCGGGCTACAGCGAGGCCGAGATCGTGGCCGCGGCGCGGGTGGTGGCAGCTTTGTCCTTGCCACACGTGCGCGCGCCGCATACAAACGTGTCGTCCACCCCGCCACGCCACCGCAGAAAGACGGCATGACCACTTTGAAGAAAATCGCGTTCACCTCGTGCATGTCGACCGAGGTTTTTTCCGCACGCCAGCCCGTCTGGGAAGACATCGGCTGGCACAAGCCCGACGTGCTGGTGTTGCTGGGCGACTCGATCTACATTGATTGCCCGTGGCCCAAAGGGCCCGACGGCATGGTCACCGAACCCGCATTGCTGAACCCAAGCGATTTTGCGGCGCATGTGCACCGCCTGTACCGCAAGCAACTGGCAGTGCCCGAGTTTCGGACACTGCTGCAGCAAGACGGACTGGCCACTTACGCGATCTGGGATGACCACGACTTCCTGTGGAACGACGCGCGTCAACAGCAGGCCTTGAGCCACCTGGAGCACGCGGTCTACTCCAGCAATCTGTTTCAGTGCTGGCGCGACGCACTGGCGGGTGTTGCGCCGTTCCCAGTCACCGCGATGGACCCGCGGGTGCTCAAGAACATCGGCGTGCCGCGAGGGCAAGTGCGCTTCAACGACGCCATGCCTGGCTACCGCTGCGAGGTGCTGTTTGCCGGGTTGGTGGTGCTGCACCTGACGGACGGGCGCTCGTGGCGCGACGGGCCGACGCTGTTGGGCACCCAGCAAAAAGCCATGATGCAGGCGCGCATGGCCGACCATCCGAACGCGCTGCATCTGGTGGCCAGCGGTTCGACCATCAACGGCTGGGAGATCAACGGCTGGAAGCACTATCCCGAAGACCTGAGGTGGCTGTTGGCGTTGGCCGAAACGTATGACGTGCGCGTGCTCAGCGGAGACATCCACGAGATTGATCGCAAGGCCACATGGACGGAAAAGGGTGGGCGCCAGCTGCACGAGTACATCGCCTCCGGGGCGGCAGTGGATTTCGCTCCACCGTTGCTCGCCGGGTTTTTCCCAGCCAACATTCCTGTGACAGCCCAGCGCCAGTTCGGGCTGATCACCCTTGAGGATGGTCTGCTTCCCAACGTGCAGTTCTTCAAGGACGGACGGCGACAGGGCGACATCAGCGACCCGGTACCGGGCGCCTGACACCCACGGGCGGTTGCCAGGCCCAGCCATCGCAGTACCGCAGTTAACCCGCTACCGCGCTGCAGTGCCCGCGCCTGCGTCCACCGCCGCCCCGCGCCACCACTGCTTCGACAGCGCAGGCTGCCGGATATCCAGCCGCTCCCCCATTACCGGTGCCACCAGCGGCACGCCTGCCTTGCCGGCCAGCGCGGTGATGCGGTCGAACGGGTCGGTCCACGCATGCAGCGCCAGGTCGAACGTGCCGTTGTGGATGGGCATCAGGTGGCGGCCCTTCACGTCCAGGTGGGCCTGCAGGCTTTCCTCGGGCTGCATGTGCACGTCGGGCCATTGGGCATCGTAGGCGCCGGTCTCGATCATGGTCAGGTCGAACGGGCCGAAGCGCTCGCCAATGGCCTTGAAGCCGTCGAAGTAGCCCGTGTCGCCGCTGAAGAAGATGCGCGTCGCGCTGGCGCCTTCACCGGCCTGCATCACCCAAGACGCCCACAGCGTGCGGTTGCCGTCCGACAGCGTGCGGCCCGAGAAGTGCTGTGCGGGCGTGGCCACCAGCTTCACGCCGGCGACGGTGGTGCCCTGCCACCAGTCGAACTGCTGCACCTTGGACGCGGGCACGCCCCAGGCGATGAGGCGGTCGCCCACGCCCAGCGGCGTGACGAAGTGTGCGACCTTGGGGGCCAGCTGCAGGATGGCCGCGTGGTCCAGGTGGTCGTAGTGGTCGTGCGAGAGCACCACGCCCGTGATGGGCGGCAGCTCGTCGATGGCGATGGGCGGCGCATGGAAGCGCTTGGGGCCCATGAAGGAAAACGGCGAGGCGCGCTCGGAGAACACCGGGTCGGTCAGCCAGAACTGGCCCTGCAGCTTGAGCAGCATGGTCGAGTGACCCAGGCGCCACAGGCTCAGGTCCGGCGCGGCCAGCAGGTCGGCCTG
This sequence comes from Acidovorax sp. Leaf191, assembly GCF_001424425.1. GTDB lineage: Bacteria > Pseudomonadota > Gammaproteobacteria > Burkholderiales > Burkholderiaceae_C > Acidovorax. The sequence goes on along the minus strand of NZ_LMPT01000001.1, from coordinate 432,105 downwards.
GGTGAGCGGCAGCACCTGGGGCGGCTTTGCGGGCACCGCATCGGCGGGCTTGTCGGTCATGAAGCGCCACATGATGCCCATCGTCTTGGCAAAACCCGGCGCCTGGCGCGGCGCGGCGTTGCGGAACTTGCCGTCCACCTGCTGGGGCGACTGTTCATACGATGTTGCCGGCAGGGAGGTGCAGGAAAGGATGCTGTAGGCCATGGCGGTGACGACGGTAAGGATGAGAAAGACGCGGGGAATTCGTGGAATACGGCGAAGCATAAGTGCTTTTTCCGAAAAGTGCACTGCACAGTGTAGTTCACTTTTATAAAAAGTAAACTCCCCGGTGTAAAATGGGGCCATGACCGAGCCTGCCACCGTGATTGCCCCCACCCGCCTGACCGACCGCAAACGCGAGGCCATCGTGCAGGCCGCCATTGGCGAGTTCCGCGAACATGGCTTCAACGGCACCAGCATGGACCGCGTGGCCGCGGCGGCCGAGGTGTCCAAGCGCACGGTGTACAACCACTTTCCCAGCAAGGACGAGCTGTTCGGCGCCATCCTGGACCACCTGTGGGACCGCAGCCATTCGCTGCCCGACGTGGCCTACGACGCGCACCAACCGCTGCGCGCGCAGTTGCTGGCGGTGCTGGACCAGAAGATGGAGCTGCTCAACGACGCGAGCTTCATCGACCTGTCGCGCGTGGCGATGGCCGAGATGATGCACACCCCCGAGCGCGCCCGGGCCATGGTGGCGCGCCTGTCCGAGAAGGAAGAGGGCCTGCCCCGCTGGATCCGCGCCGCGCAGCAGGACGGCGCGCTGCGCGCGGGCGTGGACCCGCAGTACGCTGCCCACCAGCTGCACGGCATGGTCAAGTCCTTCGCCTTCTGGCCCCAGCTGGCCATGGGCGGCGCGCCGCTCACCGCGCCCGAGCAGCAGCAGGTGCTGGGCGATGCGGTGGACATGTTCCTGGGCTTTTATGCAGTGCCGCGCCAGGGCGCTGCAGCCGTTTGAAGTCGTTTTGATGGCGCCTTGATCCTGCCTTTTTGAAACCGCGAGCCGTTACGCTCGCCGCTCCACCGGTCTCTTCATCCACCCACCCGCAGCGCCACCATGCCCCTTGCCTCCTACCTCGATACCTTCCCCACTGTCGATACCGGCGTCTTCGTGCACGACTCCGCCCAGGTCATCGGCGATGTCACCCTGGGCCGCGACAGCTCGGTGTGGTGCAACGCGGTGCTGCGCGGCGACGTGAACCGCATCGTGGTGGGCGAATGCAGCAATGTGCAGGACCTGACCATGGGCCATGTGTCGCACCGCAATCCAGCCAAGCCCGAGGGCTCGCCGCTCGTCATCGGCAACTACGTGACCATTGGCCATTCGGTGATCCTGCACGGCTGCCGCATCGGCGACGAGTGCCTGATCGGCATGGGCTCGATCGTCATGGACGACGCGGTGATCGAAGACCGCGTGATGTTGGGTGCTGGCAGCCTGGTCTCGCCCGGCAAGGTGCTGGAAAGCGGCTACCTCTACATCGGCCGGCCCGCGGTGCGCCAGCGCGCGCTGACCGACGCGGAGATCGCGTACCTCAAGTATTCGGCCGAGCACTATGTGCGGATGAAGAACAACTACCTTGCGGGCGGCACCACGATGGGGACCTAGCCACCGGACGGACAGGGTCCCGCCGCCCAGGCGCCGCGCGGAGTCCACACGCATCACGATGCCCGCACCAGCCAGCGTTTGCCGCTGGGCAGCCCGTTCCGCGATCGCATAGCGATGTGTGCACCCAGCCAATGTCTTTCGCCTGCGCCGATAATCGGCATCCGCCCCATGGCGGCCTCCACCATGCCTGCCGCCGCCCTCTCCCCCACCACCACGCGCGTGCTCGCCGTCATCCCGCCGATGACGCAGCTGAACACGCCCTATCCGTCCACCGCGTACCTCACGGGCTTTCTGCGCTCGCGCGGCATCACCGCGTTCCAGGAAGACCTGGCACTGGCCCTGGTGCTGCGGCTGCTGTCGCCCGACGGCCTGAAGGACGTGGCGGCGCGCGTGGCGGCCCTACCTGCCAAGCAGCGCAGCCCGGCCGTGCAGTCGTTTGCCGCGCAGCAGGACCGCTACCTGGCCACCATCGGCCCGGCCATTGCCTTTTTGCAAGGCCGCGACAGCACGCTGGCGCACCGTATCGCCGGGCGGCACTACCTGCCCGAGGGGCCGCGCTTTGCGACGCTGGACGTGTACGTGGACGACGAAGGCGGCGACCCGCTGGGCTGGGCGTTCGGTGCACTGGGCCTGCACGACAAGGCCAAGCACCTGGCCACGCTGTACCTGAACGACCTGGCCGACGTGCTGCGCGACGCGGTGGACGAGCGCTTCGAGTTCGTGCGCTACGCCGAATCGCTGGCGGGCAGCCAGCCAACGTTCGACCCGCTGGCCACGGCGCTGGCCGCGCCGCCTACGCTGGTGGACGACCTGCTGGTGCAGCTTACGCACGAGGCCATCGAGCGCCACCAGCCCACGGTGGTGCTGCTGTCCGTGCCGTTCCCGGGGTCCGTGTACGCGGCATTTCGCATCGCGCAGGCCGTCAAGGCCCGCTGGCCGCACATCGCCACGGTGCTGGGCGGCGGCTTTGTGAACACCGAGCTGCGCGAGCTGGCCGACCCGCGCGTGTTCGACCATATCGACTTCGTGACGCTGGACGCGGGCGAGCGCCCGCTGCTCGCCCTGCTGGAGCACCTGCAGGGCCAGCGCGGCCGCCAGCGCCTGGTGCGCACCTTCGTGCGCAACGACGGCGAGGGCGGCGATGGTGCGGTGCAGTACATCAACATGATGGAAGCCGACGTGGCCTTCGCCGAAGTGGGCACGCCCACCTGGGACGGCCTGCCGCTCGACCGTTATCTGTCGCTGCTGGACATGCTCAACCCCATGCACCGCCTGTGGAGCGACGGGCGCTGGAACAAGCTCACCGTGGCGCACGGCTGCTACTGGAAGAAGTGCAGCTTCTGCGATGTGAGCCTGGACTACATCAGCCGCTACGAGGGCGCGAGCGCCGAGGTGCTGGCCGACCGCATCGAGGCCATCGTCCGCGAGACGGGGCAGACGGGCTTTCACTTCGTGGACGAGGCCGCGCCGCCCAAGGCCCTGAAGGCCCTGTCGACCGAGCTGATCGCGCGCAACGCCGGCATCAGCTGGTGGGGCAATGTGCGGTTCGAAAAAACCTTCACGCCCGACCTGGCCGAGCTCATGGCCGACAGCGGCTGCATCGCGATATCGGGCGGGCTGGAAGTCGCATCCGACCGGCTGCTGCAGCTGATGAAAAAAGGCGTGTCGGTGGATCAGGTGGCGCGCGTGACCAAGGCCTTCACCGATGCAGGCATCCTGGTGCATGCGTACCTGATGTACGGCTTTCCGACGCAGACCGTGCAGGACACGGTGGACGCGCTCGAATACGTGCGCCAGCTGTTCGCCAACGGCTGCATCCAGAGCGGGTTCTTCCACCGCTTTGCGTGCACGGTGCACTCACCGGTCGGCAAGAACCCTGAGGAGTACGGCGTGACGCTGGCGCCGTTGCCACCGGGCGACTTTGCGAAGAACGACGTGGCCTTCATCGACCCCACGGGCGTGGACCACGATGCGCTGGGCGCGGGCCTCAAGAAGGCGATCTACAACTACATGCACGGCATCGGGGTGGAAGAGGACGTGCGCATGTGGTTCCCGTTCAAGGTGCCCAAGACGACGGTGCGGCGGGATCGGATCGAGCGGGCGCTGCGGGAGCGGGGTTAGTGCAGACGCAGCATTGTTCGACGGTCGTCTCCACCATTCGCCGAGGTTCGCCACCAGCATGCAGTGCGCGCGCTTGAAGAACGCATAATCCGCCCAAAACTATGTGCCTCCCATCCAGGCACCGGCGGAGGCCGAAATGATGAAGGATCGGAGAGAACCATTGCTTCTTGCCCGTCAGCCCACGGCCTGTGTCAACGGGATCAGGCCAACTGTTGGGGCTGCGATAGCATCCATTTTTCTGTCGCTTCCGAGCTCATTGCTGGCGGCCGGAGGCCCCGGCTTCGGAGGCAGCGTCTTGTGGGAACTGTGGGGGTTGCCCATGCTGGGGTTGGCCGCGACTGGTGTGGTCATGGCTTTGCGAGGGAAAGCGGGCGCGTGGGGTATTACGGTCGGTTGTTTGGGCGCTTTGATTGCGCTGATCTGCTTGAGCGATAAAGGCCTGCTCGGAACACTCTTCCTGGGTCCCTGGGCACTTTTTATCGGCACGCTGCTGTTGGGTGTACTTCCGGCATTTTTACCCAGCAGCCCACCCCCGGCTCCGGCGTCTGATTGCCACTACGCTGACGGAACTGACATTCAGGTTGGCGATCGGGTGTCCCTGACGGACCTTGACAATTCGCTCGGCACCATCGCCGCTGTCGTAGGCACCAACCAATGGGGTGCGGGGTACTCCAAAGAGTCCTTCAACAACATTTCGCAGGGATTTCTCGTCGTATTGGATGATGGGCGCAAGCTGTTCTTCGACCGATCAAAACAAGCCCTCCATTTCATCGCGAGAGCACGCGACGGCGTGCCGCTTGAAACACTTCCTTCGCGCATGGGCTAGAACCTTCGGTATGGCATGCCGAGCCGGCTGGAGTGCCGCACATTGGCCGCACTGGCCGCGAGGAAGGGGTATCAACATCCAAGATGGCGACAGCGTAGAAGTACAGAGTGCATGCCCGTGGTATCCACTACGGCTATCCAAAATGGCTGCCCACTGCGGAGCAACGCAGTTCAATGACTGAACCACAACGCGCACCCCGTTTCCGCGCCGCCATTTTCGACATGGACGGCCTGCTCATCGACTCCGAGCGCTTGACCCTTCGCGCCTGGATCGATGCGGCAAAAACGTTGAACTGCGTACTGGCGGAGGCGGACTACCTGCAGGTCGTGGGTCGCGCGTCGCCGGATTCGGACGCCCTGCTGACTGCGATGCTGGGAGGGCGGCCGATGTTCGAACAGGTGCTGCGCGAGGTCGCCACACGGCTCGCAGACACCGACAGCGAGCCGCTGTTTCCCATCAAGCCGGGTGCCGCCGTGCTGCTGCGAACTCTGCGCGATGCCGGAGTGCCGTGCGCAGTGGCTTCGTCTTCACGCCGCGATGAGATCGAGCACCGCCTCGCGCGTGTGGGTGTGTTGCACCACTTCCAGGCGCTGGCGGGCGGCAACGAGGTGGAGCGCGGCAAGCCCGACCCGGCGCTTTACCGGCTGGCCGCCGCGCGGCTGGGCGTGGACCCGGCGCAGTGCCTGGCTTTCGAAGACAGCGAGAACGGGGCGCGTGCAGCGCAGGCGGCGGGCGTGGCAGTGGTGGTCGTGCCCGACCTCAAGCACCCTGCGGACGACATCGCAGCACGCTGCCACGGCGTGCTGGCGTCGCTGGAGGTGGCGCACGGACATGTGGGGCGGTGGTTTATCGACACCAGAGCAACGCAGAAGCGCCTGTGAAAACAGGCCTTGAAGGGAGGGCGCTCTGGAAGACCGGAGCACATCCGGGCGGCATGTTCTGGCACTCAGAAAGTGGCCTGCCCGCTTGTGTGCAGCGCCACCAGCTATCAAATGTGAAGCAAAGCGGCTACCCCACCGCGCTATTTCTATTTCTGCTTCTGGTACGCGTTGTGCGCGGGCACACCGCGGTCCGTGTCCTGCAGCCCGCGTTTGACGTCCTTGTACGCCTGCTCGATCTCCGGATGGCGTTCGCCGTCGGTCATGTCGGTGGACTGGTCGCGTTCGTGGGGCAGGCGGGCTTCGGGGCCGCCCAGGTCTTCGGGGCCGCTGCCGGGCTGCTCTGTCGGGTTGGTGGTGTTCGTGCGGCGCTCGGTGCGGGCCGGCACGGGGGCGGATGGGGTGACGTCTTTTTCTTGGCTAGGGGATTGGGCCATGGAGCCTCCGGATACTGGTGGGCGTCGCGCTGCGACGGGGCGGCCTGAGAGGCCGATGCACCATGCTATGCAGCGCAATCGCGCGCCCATGTAGGCGGGTGCGCCCACCCGGCGCGGGGCGGTGACCGATCTGCGGCCCGCGCGGCATGCGACACTACTGTATGTCTCAACAGGTGTGGGCCGCGCAGGCCCTTGAATCGTTCGATGCGGTGGTGCAGGCCACGCCGGGTTTTCGCAGCCGCACCGGCCAGCGGCGCATGGCCGAGCAGGTGGCGCACACATTCAGCTCCGCCACGCTGGGCAAGGTGGACAGCGAAGACGGCGACGCCGCCGCGCCCACGCGCGCCATCGCGGTGATCCAGGCCGGCACGGGCGTGGGCAAGTCGCTGGCCTACTGCGCCCCCGCCATTGCACTGGCGCTGTCGCGCGGCACGCGGGTGCTGATCTCCACCGCCACCGTGGCGCTGCAGGAGCAGTTGGTGAACAAGGACCTGCCCGCGCTGGCCGCGCTCATGCCCCAGCCCTTCAAGTTCGCGCTGGCCAAGGGGCGCGGGCGCTATGTGTGCAAGCTCAAGCTCGACCGCCTGGCGGGCACGGGCGAGGCCGAGGACGAATCCGACGACGACGATCTGTTTGCCGAAGAAGAAGCCGCCGCCCGCGCCAAGCGCCCGCGGCAGGAGACCGAGGCGCGCATCCAGTTCTACGGTGCCATGGCGCAGACCCTGGCCAAGGGCGCGTGGGACGGCGACCGCGACAGCCTGGAGACCCCGCCCGAGCCCGAGGTGTGGAGCCCCGTGGCGGCCGAGGGCGCATCGTGCACCGGCAAGCACTGCCCCGCGTTCAGCCAGTGCACCTACTACGACAAGCGCAAGGAGCTGGTGGGCGCGCAGGTCATCGTGGCCAACCACGACCTGCTGCTGTCGTCGCTGGGCGCGCGCGTGCTGCCCGAGCTGGACAACTGTCTGCTGGTGCTGGACGAAGCCCACCACCTGCCCGCCACAGCGCTGCAGCAGTTCGCGTGCAGCATGGACATGTCGCGCCTGACCTGGATCGACCGCCTCTCCAGCCGGGGCCTGCGCATTGGTGCGCTGCTGGAGGTCGAAGAGATTGCCGACATCCCGCGCCACGCGGCGCAGCTGCGCCAGACGCTGCAGGACCTGGCGCGCATCGTGATGGACGTGTACGGCGCGGCGCTCAAGAGCCAGAAGGACACCTGGGGCCCGGCGCGCGTGCGGGTGCCGCGCGGCGAGCTGCCCGAGCCGCTCATCCCACCGCTGGGCCTGCTGGCCGCCAGCGCCGACGGGTTTCTCGAGGCCCTGCGCGCCATCAGCAAGGCCCTGCGGGCCGAAATGCGCGACAAGCCGGAAGAGGCCAAGCGCCTGTCCACGCTGTACGCGCAGATCGGCATGCTCGCGCCGCGGCTGGAAGAGCTGCACGCCACCGCGCAGCTGCTGCTGCAGGATGCCCCGCCGGGCGCCGACCGCAGCTTCGTGCCGGCCGCCAAGTGGTTCACGCTGGAGGTCGACGGCGACTTCATCGTGGTCAAGGGGCACGCCAGCCCCATCCTGCCGGGCACCACGCTGCGCAACCACCTGTGGAACGCGGTGCGCGGCGCGGTGCTCACGTCGGCCACGCTCAACAGCTGCGGCAATTTCGACTTCTTCCTGCGCGAAGCGGGCCTGCACGGCGACGAGACCACGACCACGCTGGAGGTGCCGAGCCCCTTCAACTACGCCGCGCAGGGCACGCTGATCGCGGCCGAGACGCGCGCCGACCCCAAGAACGCCGCGCAGTTCACGGCCGAGATGGTCGATGCGCTGCTGCACGACATCGCCCGCGTGGAATACGGCGCGCTGGTGCTGTTCACCTCGCGCGAACAGATGCGCCAGGCCGTGGATGCGCTGCCCACCGCCATGCGCAGCGTGGTGCTGGTGCAGAACGCGCTGCCGCGCACGCAGCTGCTCAAGCGCCACCGCGAGCGGGTGGAGAACGGCGAGCCCTCGGTCATCTTCGGCATGCAGTCCTTCGGTGAAGGGCTGGATTTGCCCGGGCGGCTGTGCGAGTCGGTGTTCATCACCAAGCTGCCGTTCGCCCCGCCCGACGACCCCGTGGGCGAAGCCCGTGCCGAGTGGCTGCGCGCCGTGGGGCGCGACCCGTTCAGCGAACTGGTGGTGCCCGCCACCGCCATCCGCCTGGCGCAATGGGTGGGACGCGCCATCCGCACCGAGGACGACCAAGCCCACGTGTACTGCTACGACAAGCGCCTGATGCGCACGAGCTACGGCCAGCGCCTGCTCAAGGGCCTGCCGCCCTTTGCACTGCAGCAGCGTGCGCCGCTGTAGCGCCAACGGCCCCGACGACCATCCACCGATTCCCTGACCTGACACCCCGATGCCCCACACCACCCCCGCCTGCCCCCAATGCGGCCAGGAGAATACCTACCCCGATGCCAGCCTGTACGTGTGCCCCGACTGCGGGCTGGAGTGGCCCCAGGCCGCTGCGGCCACCGACGAAGAGGCTGCGGACGCGGGCGACGCCACCGTGCGCGATGCCAACGGCAACCCCCTGGCCGACGGTGATGCGGTGATCCTGGTGAAGGACCTCAAGGTCAAGGGCTCGTCATCGACGCTCAAGAAGGGCACCAAGATCAAGAGCATCCGGCTGGTGGACGGTGCCGACGGCCACAACGTGGACTGCAAGACGGACCTGGGCAGCATGCTGCTGAAGTCCGAGTTTCTGAAGAAGGCGTGAGCCCCTGTGCATCGCAGCACTGCAGCAGTGAATGTGGTGGAGGGCGACTTGCTGGACCAGCACGCCGACGTGATCGTCAACGCCTGGAACCGCAACATCATCCCGTGGTGGTTGCTGCTGCCGCAGGGCGTCTCGGGCGCTATCAAGCGGCGGGCCGGGTACCAGCCGTTTCGTGAACTGGCCCGCCACGGCGCCATCCCGCTGGGCGGTGCCGTGCTGACGGGTGCGGGCCGTCTGCCCCACCAGGGCATCATCCATGTGGCGGGCATCAGCATGTGGTGGGTGTCGTCGCAGCGTTCCATCCAGCAGTCCGTGCTGTCGGCCATGGCCTTGGTTCAGCAGCATGGCTTCGGGTCGGTAGCGTTCCCGATCATCGGCGGCGGGACCGGCGGCACCCGGGCAGACCAGGCGCTGCAATGGATGCTACAGAGCCTCGCGAGCGTGGATTCTGCAGCTGCAGTGACCATCGTGAAGTACACCAGGCGACCCTGACGCGGGGGCGTGCAGCCCATGTCAGACAAGCTCCCACGCACAAGCGGGCAGGCAGACGACGCCGCGCACACGCTAACGGGCGGACAGTCGCTTCATACCTCATCGCACTGGAGCCCCTTCATGCCTAGCAACAGCACACCCGCCCACGACACCCTGTGGAAACTCATCAAGGACATCCGCTTCGGGATGCTCACCCACCGCACCGCGTCGGGCATGCTGCACGCACACCCGCTCACCACGCAGAACCGCAGCATCGATGAGCACAACGAGCTGTACTTCTTCATCTCCAAGTCCGGCGAGCTGTACGAGCGCCTGCTGACCGATGGCGAAGTCAACGTGTCGTACGCCGACCCGGGCGACGACAGCTATGTCTCGCTGTCGGGCCAGGCCCGCTTCATCGATGACCTGGCGCAAAAGGAAGCGCTGTGGTCGCCCATGGCCAAGGCCTGGTTTCCGGGCGGCTACAACGATGCCGACCTGGCCCTGCTGGCCGTGCGCATCCGCCACGCCGAGTACTGGGACGTCAAGGAAAGCAAGATGGTCCAGCTGTTCAAGATGGCCAAGGCGGCCGTCACCGGCGAGCCCCCGCGCGAGCTGGGCGAGCACAAGGAACTGACCCTGTCCTGATCCGCAGGCGCTGCCGCACCGCCGGCGCGCCACCTCTGCACACCCACATCCAGCACCAACACCCAGGAGGCTTTATGAGCAGCAAGGAAAACCGCCGTGACGATGGCGACATGAGTACCGAGGCCGATCGCACCACCCAGGACAACGAAGGCTCCGGCAAGGTCGCCCAGGCCCACAACAGCACCGGCGACAAACCCGCCACGCAGCTGAACCAGGGCCGCCGCTCCCCCGAGAGCCGCCACGACCGCGACGCCCACATCGGCAGCGGCAACCAGGTGCAGTCGCGCCGGGGTGCCGCAGGCAGCACCGGTGGCGGCGGCAGCCGCGGCGCGGGCTGAGCGTTCACCGCACGCGGGGATCAGTCCCTTTCCCCCACAGAAGGAGCCTTCGGGCTCTTTTCTTTTGCCCCAAGCTCTTGAAACGATGGATTTGCCATCCAAATGGCATCCATACACCATCCTTTTACCATCCCCTTGGATGGCAAACAAGTTTCAACAAGCTATGGCCTCCACGCAAACATCTCCTGCCGCAGTGCGCGGCAAGGTCCCCGACTCCGAGAAGATCACCATCAACCTGGGCTTCGTGGATCTTGGTCACATCGACCTGCTGGTGTCCGAAGGCTTTTATGCCAACCGCACCGACTTCATCCGCACCGCCATCCGCAACCAGCTCACCACCCAGAGCGATGCGGTTCGGCAGGTGGTGGCCCGCAAGATGCTTGTGCTGGGTCTGCAGCGATTCGGCCGCGCCGAGCTGGAGGCCGTGCAGGCGGCAGGCCAGGTGCTGGAGATCCGCGTGCTGGGCCTCGTCAGCATCGACCACGACGTCCCGGCCTCGCTGGCACAGGCGACCATCAGCTCCGTCACGGTGCTGGGGGCCTTTCATGCCAGCGCAGCGGTCAAAGCCGCGCTGGACGGGCGCATCCACTAGGGCGCGGGGCGCCCTCCACACCACCCACAAGGAACCCCATGGACTGGAACCACAAACTCAAGCAACTGATGGGTGAAGCCACCCAGCTGGTGCGCACCGGCCATCTGGCGGATGCCACCCGGGCCATTCAACAGGCGCTGGGCCAACCAGCGACGGCGCCTGCCGCGGCGCAAGGCACCCCCGGCACACCGAATGCCCCCGCCCCCAGCACCACCGCGGGGCAGCCGCCAGCGCCCGGTGCCAGCTTTCGCACCACCACGCCGTGGCGCACCGGCGTGGCGCAGGATGTGGAAGACGCAGTGGTCATCGAGCGAGAGACCCGCCCCGGCGAGGGCCGCGCCGCCACCGACCACACAGGCCGCCAGAGCGCGAGCACCGGGCAAGCCAGCCCAGCGAGCGCTCCATCCACTGCGCCCTTTGCAACGCCCTCGGGCCCCTCAAAGGCTGAACCGGCGGGCAACTCCGCCAGCGCCGAGGCACCGGGCAGCTTCACCCGCGTGGCCTTCAGCCACCCCGGCGCGCCGCACAACCTGCACCACTACCACCTGTACGTGCCGCCCGGCGCGGCCACCGGCACGCCCATGCCCCTGGTGCTGATGCTGCATGGCTGTACGCAAAACCCCACGGACTTTGCCACCGGCACCGGCATGAACCACGCTGCCGCACCCGCCAACGCACTGGTGCTGTACCCCGCGCAGCCGAACAGCGCCAACCCCAACGGCTGCTGGAACTGGTTTCGCCCCGAAGACCAGCGCCGCGGCGGCGGCGAGCCCGCACTGCTGGTGGCGATGGTGCGCGACGTAATGGCACGCCACCCGGTGGATGCCCAGCGCGTCTACGTGGCAGGCCTGTCCGCCGGCGGCGCCATGGCCGCCTTGCTCGGCCGCGAGTACCCGGACGTATTTGCCGCCGTGGGCGTGCACTCTGGCCTCTCAGCCGGCGCCGCGCACAGCGTGATGGGCGCACTGTCGGCCATGAAGACGGGCGCCAAGCCCAACCCCCGCGGCACCCCGGCGGCAGCGCCAGGCCAGCCGGTCACACCGGTGATCGTCTTCCATGGCGATGCCGACCCCACGGTCAGCGCGCGCAACGGAGAGCAGGTGGTGCAAGCCGCGCTGAATGCGGTGGCAGGCGGTGCCGCGGCGTTGGACACCAGCGTGCAGCCAGGCCGGTCTGCCAGCGGGCAGGGCTATACGCGCACCGTGCACCGCCGCCGTGCAACGACCGGGGGTGGCGCAGGGGATACCGGCGCAGTGATCGCGGAGCACTGGGTCCTCCACGGCGCGGGCCACGCCTGGGCCGGTGGCAGCGCGCAGGGCAGCCACACCGACCCGCGCGGGGTCAATGCCACGGGCGAGATGCTGCGGTTCTTTCTGGAGCAACCGCGCCCCTCTGGCGCGTAGCGCAAGCCCGTCAGGGCTGCGTGGCCAGATCGCGGACCACGCCCTCCAGGCCGCGCACCACCCGCGCGAGTCGCTCGTAGTCCACCTTGTCAGGCGTGTCCTGGCGCGTGTGGTAGTGCGGATAGCGGTAGGGCGCCGTGTCGGTCACCATCAGCGCGGGATAGCCTTCGTCGATGAACGGCGCATGGTCCGAATAGTCCACGCCGGGGACGAAGCGCGGCGCCGCGATGCCTTCGGACGGAAAGCTGGCATGGGTACGGAAGGACTTGACCGACTTCCTTACCAAACCCAGGTCTGCAGCAGTGCCCACGAAGGCGATGAAATTGCCCTGCGCAGGGTAGAAGCGGTTCAGCGGCCACGGGTACTTCTGCGACCCAGCTTCGTCGGAGAAGTAGCCCATGGTCTCCAGCGACAGCATGGCCTGCACAGGCGCATTCGCCGCCTTCAATGCCTCGGCATGCACCCGGCTGCCCATGAGCCGTGTCTTGAAGTAGGGCGGCTCTTCGTTGGTGTACAGCGCGAACATCACATCGGACGTTGCCGTCTCACCCAGGTCCTTGAGGCTGCGCGCCAGCTCCAGCACCGCCGCAGTGCCCGTGCCGTTGTCGTTAGCACCCGGGGTTTCGTGCGCGGAGTCGTAGTGCGCGCCGATGACCAGCAAGCGCTTGCCCGGGGCTTTCTGGCTGGGCAGCGTGACCAGCAGGTTACGAACCTTTTGGCGCGATGCGTCGAATTCCTGGCGCTGCACGGTGTAGCCATACGACGTCAGCTCCGCTTCCAGATAGCGTGCCGCCGCCTCCAGCGCGGCATGCGTGCGAATGTTGTGCTCTTCGGACGCGACCATCGCCACGTGATGGCGCAGCCGCTGCGCCAGTGCTTGCTCCTCGGCCGTCGCGGCTGCAAGGGGCCCACTGAAAGAGCGCGACGGCATCTGGGTCAGGACCAGCACGGCGGCCAGCGCCAGCAAGGCCACGCACAGCAGCGCGCCGGCAATGCGCAACAGGCTCGCTCCCAGGCGCAGGGCAATGGTTCGAGGGATCATGGAAAGGGTGGCAGTGAAGTATGGTTTCTGGCGCGGGCTGTGCGGCCGCGTGAACGAGAATGATGATCGAAAATGGCCAGGCCCCCCGACGGCTGCGCGCCGCTGCTTCACCACGCAGGCGCCAAACCTGCATCCGCAGCCACCTGACCTTCGCCACCCACCAGCCTGGCACATCACCCAGACACACACCCATGCCCCCCATCGCCGTCATCGACTTTGAAACCACCGGCGTCTCGCCCGGCCAGGGCGCACGCGCGACCGAAGTCGCCATAGTGCTGCTGGAAAAAGGCCAGGTGGTGGACCGGTTTCAGAGCCTGATGAAGACGGGCGCGTGGATTCCGGCGTTCATCACGCAACTGACCGGCATCACCAACGCCATGGTGAACGCGGCGCCCGATGCCGCAGGCGTCATGGCCGACGCGGCGCGTTTTGTGGGCGACGCGCCCATGGTGGCGCACAACGCGTCGTTCGACAGCAAGTTCTGGCAGGCAGAATTGGCACTCGCTGGCGTTGCCGCACCGCACCCGTTCGCCTGCACCGTGCTGCTGTCGCGCCGCCTGTATCCCCAGGCGCCCAGCCACAAACTGGGGACGCTGGTGGACTACCACGGCCTGCCGCGCACCGGCCAGGCCCACCGGGCGCTGGCCGATGCCGAGATGGCCGCCGCGCTGCTGGCGCGCATCCAGCACGACCTGCGCACCCAGTGGCGCGTGGCCGAACCGGACTACGCACTGCTGCAACGGGTGCAGCGCTGCGCCAAGCCGGCGGTGGGCGCGCTGCTGGCGCGGCACGCGGCGCCCTGAAGACGTTTGCTACATATTTGATAGCTTGTAGCGCTTGACCAGAGCGCGGCAGGCGGCATTTTGATTCATATTCCTGCCGTGCTTCAGGGGCACCCGGGCCGTGTCGCGGGCCAAATCCCGGAAAATCCGCGCTTTTGCTTTGCAACCAGACCACCGCATGACCGACACCACGCCAGCCGCTACGACCACCACCGAACGCCCCGCACTCCCCGACCACCTGAGCGTGGACCCGCGCAGCCCGCACCACGTGGCTGCGGTGTTCCAGCATGACATCGGCATCCGCTTCAACGGCAAGGACCGCACCGATGTGGAGGAATACTGCGTCAGCGAGGGCTGGGTGAAGGTGCCTGCGGGCAAGACGGTGGACCGCAAGGGCCACCCGCTGATGATCAAGCTCAAAGGCAAGGTCGAGGCTTTCTACAAGTGACACGGGGCCCGCGCGGCTGCGCCGCGCCGGGATCTGCCGCGCGTCTTTTTTTTCCATGCCTGACGACAACGGCGCACCCTGGGTGATCTATTGCGACGGCAGTGCGGTGCCCAACCCGGGGCGCATGGGCCTGGGTGCCGTGGTGTGTGCGCCCGATGGCACGGTGGCGCAGCAGCTGTCCGAGGCCACCACCTTCACCGGCTGCAACAACGAGGCCGAGCTGCGGGCGCTGGCCCTGGCGCTGCGCTGGCTGCAAAGCCAGGGTGGTGCTGCCGGCCGCGCCGTGGTGGCCTACAGCGACAACAGCGTGCTGGTGGAGCAACTGGGCACCACCAGCCCCGCCGGGAGTCCGCGGGTGCCTCCCATCGCCAGGCTGGCAGGCTTGTTCGATGAAGTGCGCGCGATGATGCAGGCCTGCGGCGATGTGAGCGTGCAGTGGATTCCACGCCATCGCAACGGTCAGGCCGATGCGCTGGCACGTGGAGCGCTGGGGTTGGCGCCGAAGCCGTCTGCGGGGCATCACACCCGCACGAAGAAGAAACGACAGAAGCGGCGGTGAGGGCGCGCCGTCTGCAAGTCCGTGCCTTGTTCCCTCTTCCCTCGGGGGAGCGAGAGGGGGAGTTCGGCGCACTGCCCCGATCAAGCACCCCCTCTCCCCGACCCTCTCCCGCAAGGGGAGAGAGAGTGAAGACAAGTCCCGCGTGACACGTTCTGTATGCGGAACTCCAGGCACCCTCAATCCAGCCCCAGCGCCTCCCGGTACGCCGTGATCCTCGGCAGCAGCACCTGGCGGCGTGCCAGGCTGTCGGGCGGCCAGTGGGCGTCGCGCTCGTAGTACTCAGGCACGGCGGGCACGTCGGGTGGCAGCACCACCCAGGGCTGCTTGGACTGGGTGTAGATGTGGATGTCGGGCGGCAGCAGGTTGGGCGCGTCCAGCGTGCCCACGCGCACAAAGGCCACCAGCGGGCCCGCGCCGGAGTAGTGGCTCCAGACCGCCACGCGGCAGTGCGGGCAGCGCGCGATCTTCTGGCCGAAGCCGCTGTCCGACGGTGTGTCCACCAGATCGATCGCGCCCACCTGCAGCGCCACGCGCTCGGTCTCGATCATGGCGTTCAGCGCAAACGACGCACCGCTCTCGCGCTGGCACCAGCGGCAGTGGCAGCAGTGCACGAACAGCGGTGCGGTGAGCATGCGGTAGCGGACATGGCGGCAGGCGCAGCCGCCTTCCAGGGGAAACGACGCAGTGTCAGGGTGTGTCATGGCGCAGCGATGAAGGGATGGCCCGGGATGGCCCCATTCTGGCGAAAACGCGCCACAAAATCACGCGGTCAACGCACACGCTGACACCACCGCCGCTGAGCGCCTGCGTGGCGGGTTCGAGGTGCATACGGGCGCGGTTGGGATGGGTGCATTCAGCGCGACGCCTGTCAGCCGCCAGCACGCGCCAGCAGCAGGGCCTTTTCCTGCGCGTTGCGCGTGAGGCCCGCTGCACGCTCGAATTCCACACGCGCCTCGGCCACGCGGCCCAGCTTGGCCAGCAGGTCGCCGCGCACGCTGGGCAGCCAGTGGTACTGGGCCAGCACAGGGTCGGCCGCGATGTCGTCCACCAGGCGCAGCGCCGCCGCCGGGCCTTCGGCCATGCCCACGGCCACGGCGCGGTTCAGCGCCACGACGGGCGAGGGCGCCACCTGCACCAGCGCGTCGTACAGCGCCACGATGTGGGCCCAGTCGGTGTCCTCGGCGCGCCGGGCGCGCGCATGGCACGCGGCGATGGCGCCCTGTAGGGCGTAGGGCCCCCAGGCAAGGCCTGCGCGCGCCAGCTGTTCGGCCTTGTCCAGGGCGGCCAGGCCCCGGCGCACCAGCAACTGGTCCCACCGCGCGCGGTCCTGGTCCATCAGCAGCACGGGTTTGCCTTCGCCATCGGTGCGTGCGGGCAGGCGCGAGGCCTGGATCTCCAGCAGCGCCACCAGGCCCTGCACCTCGGGCTCGCCCGGCACCAGGCTGGCCAGCACGCGCACCAGGCGCTGGGCCTCACCGCACAGCGCGGGGCGCATCCAGTCGTCGCCCGCCGTGGCGGCATAGCCTTCGTTGAAGACCAGGTAGATGACTTCCAGCACCGAGGCCAGGCGCGGCGCGCGCTCGGCCTCGCCGGGTACCTCGAAGGGCACGTGGGCGGCCGACAGGCTGCGCTTGGCCCGCACGATGCGCTGCGCGACCGTGGGCTCGGGCACCAGAAACGCCCGTGCGATCTCGGCCGTGGTCAGGCCCCCCAGCAGCCGCAGCGTGAGCGCCACGCGCGCCTCGGTGGGCAGCACCGGGTGGCAGGCGGTGAAGATGAGGCGCAGCAGGTCGTCGCCGATATCGTCCTGCTGCGCGGCGACCAGCGTGTCCACCACGTCGGGTGCGTACTGGGCTTCGAGCGCCTCCAGGTCCTTGCCCAGCGCCTCGTGCTCGCGCGCGTGCAGGGCCTGCTGGCGCAGGTGGTCGATGGCGCGGCGCTTGGCCGTGGTCATGAGCCATGCCGCCGGGTTGGCGGGCAGGCCGGTGGCGGGCCAGTGCTCCAGCGCGGCCACCAGCGCATCCTGCGCCAGCTCCTCGGCCCGGCCCACGTCGCGCGTCATGCGCGCCACGCTGGCGATGATGCGGGCGGCCTCGATGCGCCAGACGGCATCGATGGTGCGGTGCAGGGCATCGGCGCTGGCATCGGCATCGGGACTGCGGGGGTCGTGCATCGGTGGCCTCGGTGAACGCTCAGCCCAGCGCCTTGCTGGCATCCACCATGTGCACGAACTCCCAGCTGTGGCCATCGAGGTCGTCAAAACTGCGCGAGTACATGAAGCCCAGGTCCTGCCCCGGGCGGGGCGAGGTGCCGCCGGCCGCCACAGCCTTGGCCACCAGGGCGTCGACCTCTTCGCGGCTATCGCACGAGAAGCACAGCAGCACTTCCGACGTGGTGCGCGCATCGGCGATCGCCTTGCTGGTGAAGGTCTGGTAGAAGTCCTTAACCAGCAGCATCACAAAAAGGTTCTCGCCCACCACCAGGCAGGCACCCTGTTCGTTGGTGAAGTCGGGGTTGAACTCGTAGCCCAGTGCGCGAAAGAACGCCTGCGAGCGGGCCATGTTCTCGATGGGCAGGTTCACGAAGATTTGTTGGTGCATGAGAGGCTCCTGAAGGGGTGTGAAGGTAAAGGGAAACGAAAGCTTTGGCAAAGGGGTGGCGGGTTTCACGCTGCGGGTTGGCCCAGCGCCACGGCCTGCAGGTTGTCCAGGCCGTCCTCGAAGTCCTGCCCCACCATGCGGTCCATGTTGAAGACCAGGTGCGCGATCTTGGCGAGGTAGGGCACGGGGCCCTGCATGGCCCAGGTGACTCGGGTGGCGCCCGCGCCTTCGGGCTGCAGCGTGAACTCGACCTGGTTGTGGGCTTCGAAGGGCTTGACGAAGTCGAGCTTCATGCCCACGCGGCGGGGCGCCGATGCCTCCACGATCTCCATGCTGCCGGTGCCCACCTTGTCGCCCCGCCAGGCGTAGCGCGCGCCGGGGCCGGCGGTGGTGGCGCTGTACTCACCCTGGATGGCGGGGTCCTTGCGTTCGTATGGATTCCAGGTGTTGAACTGGCGCAGGTCCTGGATGAGTGCGTAGACACGCTCGGGCGGCGCCGTGATCACGCGGCTGCGTTCCACGCGGAAGGTGTCGGGGCGGGTGGTGGCGTAGGCCAGCAGCAGCGCCAGGGCGGCGAGCAGCACGAGGGCGATGGTCTTGATCATGGTGATGGCTCCGGGGCAGGCGGGGCGTATCAGCCGCGGGCTTCGAGTTCGCGAAAGTGCTCCACGCCCTGCACGGCGGCGAAGTCCTCCATCTCGTACAGGGGGCGCACCTCGATCTCGGCCGCCAGGCCCTCGCCGCGGGGGTTGGGGAAGCGGCGCGTCCATTCCAGCGCCTCGTCGCGGTTGCGCACCTGGATCAGCGTGTACCCGGCGATGAGCTCCTTGGTCTCGGTGAACGGGCCGTCGGTGACGGTCCGTGCACCGGCGGCACCGTAGTGCACGCGCCAGCCCTGCGCGCTGGGCTTGAGGCCGCAGCCGTCCAGCAGCACGCCGGCCTGCGCCAGCTCCTCGTGGTAGCGGGCCATGGTGGCCATCAGGGGTTCGGTGGGCATGTCGCCGCGCTCGGACTCGGCGGTGGCTTTCACGATGATCATGAATCGCATGGGGTTCTCCTGGCGAGGGTTCGGGGTGCGGGCCGCAGCAAATGGCCGGCCTTCATCTGCACGACGAACGAACCTGCGCCAGATCGACACGCTGTCGGCAGATTGCGGGTTTCTACGTAGAAAAAAACTCGGCATGCCCCTGCGCAAGGGGCTGCTGTGGCGTAACTGCCAAGCCGTGCAAATGGTTACCGGCCGCAGCCGTATGCATCGTTAGGATGCCCCGCGAGGGACCCCCACCAACAATGACCAGCGACAGCAACAACAACGACACCGAACCGACACCCCCGTGGCTGGCCAGCATTCCGCTGGAACCCAGCCACCAGACCCTGGCAGTGCTCATCGTCCACCCGGGCCGGGCGGTGGTGCCGCCCGAGGGCCTGGCCGAGGTGCTGCGTTTCTGGGCCGACGGCCGCGGAGGATGGATCGGCGCGGCCCGGGCCGCCCACGGGCTGTGGGGCTACATCGACGGCGAGGGCCGCTGGCGCGTACCGCCCACCCTGCACAACGCACGCAGCTTTTCCGAAGACGGCCTGGCGCGCTTTTGCGATGGCGGGCGCTGGGGCTTCATCGACCTGACCGGCGCGGTCGTCATCCCGCCCGCCTTCGACAATGCCCAGCCGTTTCGCCACGGCCTGAGCGCGGTGCAGGTAGGGCAGGATGCCTGGCGCATCATCAACCGCACCGGCCGCACCACCTGCGACGAGGTCTTTCATGAGCTGGGCGCTTTCGGTGCCAACGGCTTGGCGCGCGCCACGCTGTGGAAGAAGTCCCGCAACGAGCGCACCCACGGCTTCGTGGACGGCACGGGCCGCTGGGTGATCGAGCCGCGCTTTCGCGACGCGCGGCCCTTCGGCGAGTCGGCCACGACCGCGGCCACGCTGGACGTAGACCTCTACGGCCTCATCGACGCCAAGGGCCACTGGGTGCTGCAGCCGCGATACCCGCGCATCGACGCCTTCAACGCCGAGGGCCTGGCCTTCTTCGACGAACCCAACGCCTGGGACAACGGCCACGGCTACCTCAATGAACGCGGCAAGGTCGTGGTCAAGGGCGGGCGCCACCTCTCGCCGCGCATGGCCTGCGGCGTGGCCGCCAACAGCTACGACGGCACGAGCTTCCTCATGGCGGACGGCATGCCGCTGCCCACCCCGCCGCTGAGCTACGGCACGGATTTTTCGACCGAGAGCTGCTATGCCGTGGCACGCACCGCCGCCGCCCGCAGCGGTGCCACCGCCCCGGCGCACTGGGGCCTGCTGCACCCCGAGGGCCGCTTCGTGCCCGCGCCCGAGCACCTGCTGGAGCCGCTGACCGATGGCGACGGCTGGATGGTGGCGCACCCGCCGGACACGCCGCTGGTACCTTTTCTCACGCGCGACGGGCAGCTGGCCTTCATCGACGGCGAAGGGGCCATCACCTGGCGCGCCCACTACGACGGGCAGCAGGTGGCGCTGCTCGATGCAGCCGGCACACCGCTGTGGCGCAGCGGCGTGCGCGAGAACTGCTGGCCCCCGGGCCCGTTCTTCAACGCGCCGCTGACCGACCACCTCGAAAACCTGGAAACGCTGGACGGCATCGTGCCCCTGGCACTGGACCTGCTGGCCGACGCGGAGGCGCGGCTGCACCGCCTGGCCGCGGGCGATGCACTCGCGCCGGACGGGCCCGTGGACGGTGAGGACGGCGATGGCGACGACGGCGATTCCGACGAAGACCAGGAGCCCGGCCAGGTACAGGCCGACCGCACGGTGGTCGTGCGCCGCGTGATGCGCGCCTACCTGAGCGAGTCGCACAACGGGCCGTACGAATTCCTGTGCACCGACCTCAACCGCGCGGTCGACGAAGCCCGCGTGGCCATGGTGCAGCAGCTGACCGAGCGCCTGGGCGCCGCCGACCCCAACCCGGAGCACGCCGCCCCGTGGCACCGCCGGGGCGAGTACACCCAGGCCTGGCCCGTGGCGCTGGCCAAGCCGCTGCCGGGCGACAGCGGCGCGCTGCACGAAGCGCGCGAACAATGGCTCACGCTGTACAAGCACTCGGATTCCGGCGACGGCGACGTGTGGTGGGAGCTGTGGCTCATGGCCGCGCCCAGCATCGATGCGCTGCAGCTGGCGCAGCGCACCCGCACGGCAGCCCCCGCCACGCCGGCCGCGCTGCCCGCTCACAGCGACCCACGGGAAGGCCCGGACAGCGATGGCCCGGCGCTACCGCAGAGCCAGCTGCCCGATGACGAGCCCGACACGCCGGTGCCCCAGACCCGCGGCGACTGGCTGCGCGCCGTGCAGGACGACCGCTACGCCATCGCCCACGTGCCGGTTGAATGGCTGGACGACGCCCTGGTGGACGCCGCGCTGACCGCGAACGTCGCGGCGCTGGAGTCCGTGCCCCCCGCCTGGCAGACGCCCGCGCGGCTCGCAGCCCTGGTGCGCCGCGGCCTGCGCGAGGCGGCCGACATCCCGCCCGAATGCATGACCGCCGAAGCGCTGGCGCTGGCGCGCAGCCTGTATGCCGGCCAGCCCGAGTGGGACTGGCGCGACGAACGCAACAGCCGCATCCCCACCGCCTGGGACCACAACAGCCTGTGCGACGTGTGGGGCTGCCTGCTCACGCCCGAGCTGGCGCTCAAGGCCGTGCGCGCCCATGCGCCGCTCAAGGACCTGGCGCACTGGCTGCGCACCGATGCAGTGGAGCAGGCCGCGCTGCAGGCCGACATCTACAACATCAGCTACATCGACCCGCACAAAATAACGCCCGCACTGGCCGAGCGCGCCGTGCGGCACGACTACGGCTGCCTGATCGAGCACATTCCCGCCGACATGCTCACGCCCGCGCTGTGCCTGGCGTCGGCGCGCGCCAACGGCCTGTCGCTGGACAAGATCCCTGCGCCGCTGCGCACCACCGAGGTGTGCGTGGCCGCGCTGCAGGACCGCTGGGACATGTTCCCCGCAGTGCCCGATGCGCTGCGCGAGGCGGTGACCACGCGGCTGATCGACGACGACCTCGCGCAGGCGCGCCAGGATGGCGAGCCGCGCGAAGGCAGCCACTGGCACGTGCAGCGCGCCTGGGCGCGGCTGTGGGCCGGCGACCACGAAGGCGCGGTGGCCGACGCCCGACTGGGCCAAGGCCGCGTGCGCCACGCAGAGCATGCGCACTACATCCTGGCCAGCGCCTTGCGCTCCCTGGGCCGCACGCAGGAGGCGGCGCTGGAAGCCTCGACCGTGCTGTCGCTGCAGTCGCCCTACAGCGCGCAGTGGGACAGCGATGAGGACACACGCTGGCTGCAGTCCCTGGCCCAAGCCCAGGCCCACGCGGCCGATGACGCCACGCTGATCGCACAGCTGGCCTCGCACCCGCGCACGCTGGCCGACGTGCCGCGCGAACGCATCACCCACGCCATGGTCGATGCCGCCCTGGCGGCCGACGAAGACACGGTGCGCTTCGTGCCCAAGCGCCTGATGACGCCCGCGCGGTACGCGGCAGCCCTGCGGCAGGGCGTGAAAGCGTTCGACCAGATTCCTGCCGACATGCTGGGCGAGGACGCCTGCATTGCGCATGTGCAGGACAGCGGCTGGCGCCTGGCCGAGGTGCCGCCCGCGCTGCGCACCGTGGCGGTCTGCGCGCATGCGCTGCGCGACAGCCACCGCGCCCTGGAGCATGTGCCCGAACCCCTGCGCAGCGACGCCCAGGAAGCCGCCACACGCCTGCCGCGCGACAGGGAGGAGGATGACGGCGAGAGCCCCCGATCCAGCGGAGCCGGCCACTGGCTGAGCCGCCGCCTCGTCGAGTCCGCCCTCAAGGGCCAGGACACCGCGGCACGCCGCCTGCAACACAAGGGCATGGTGGCCGCGTTCATGGTGCAGGCCGCCGTGACCGCCCGATCCAGCGAACCGCCCACGCTGCGCGGCCTGGCCGGCTGGTTCGAGCAGCGCGCGGTGCTGGCGCTGGTGACCAACCTGCTGATGGGCCTGGCCGCACTCGTGGGCCACGCTTTCGTGTCGGTGGCCGCCTGGCGCGCCGAAGGGCCTTGGATCGGGCTGCTCACCTTTGCGCTCATGGGCTTTGCCGACGCGTACTGGGCCTGGCGCTTCCTCTTTGCCACGCCCGCCAGCGCGGCGCTGGCAGTGACGGCCATCGTGGTCGTGGTGTATGTGTTCGGTTGGCGTCGGCTGTACCGCCGGGTGGGGCTGGCGTTGGCGGCACGTGGGAAAGGGATTGAGGGGTAGCAGCAGCACAGAGCAGGCAACTGCAACCTCTGCACACAGGGTCGCTGCAGACGTTGCCATGTCCGCCTATCTGCAAGGCATTGAAGGGGACACGCAGACCATGTGTGCCGAAATTATCGGTGCCTGGACCGCGTCGTCGCCTTCGAGTAAGAGATTGCAAACGCAATATTCGTCTGCATAAAGGATCAGATAATTATTTGATTCGCAGGCACCCAAACTCCCTCGTTTCTTGGATACACCGCATGAATTTCACGAACATCATTTACGCCAGAAACTGCTTATCCGCGATTTGTCTCGCTGTGTGCAGTTCTGTCAATGCCGCAAATGCTGCCCCGGACGAAAAACCTCCCCCACCAATTCCTGAGGCAGCTATATCACGCCCGTCACTTGCAGAAATCAGTTCTCCTGCGGTACTGAGGGCCTATTTGCGCACCAAAGATGAAGTCCGAAACAGCCGGTATGCGCAGCAAACCAACCGCTTTTGCTTTCTAAAGTTTGCGCCCCGTGCTGGCTTGCAAGGTGACAGAGGCAGCATGTTGATGATCTGGCACAACGGGGGGGAAATATTGAACAGTTTGGGCCGTGTTGCTACCGGAGACGAGGCAGCGTGGCTGGGGGAATCCGAAGCGCTTGCCAAGTCCGTCAATCTGGCCACCGATGTCGTCGAGTCCGAAGAGCAAATTGCCGGCAGCACATACCTGGTGGACCGAGCGTGGGTAAATCGCACCCTCAGTAACTGCAAAAAAGCTGGACGTACTGTGGTTGTACCCCCCTTGAAAAAGGGTAAGCACTGATCTTTGTGCCTAGCCGGCTTTGCCAAGCCAATTCCGACTCCTATTCAACTTAGTAAGCGCCACATGCCGAGTGCTCTAGTCAAATTACCCAGCAACATGGTCGCACCGAGCGTGCTCACGCTGGTGGAAGGCAATACGCTCAAACTTAAACTCGAGGGCATCCACAAGAGCAACGTTCTGCAGGCCCACGTAGATCAGCCGAATATCTTGACGGTAAAAGACGCCAAGCACAACGCACGTTCCGATAGCTGGCAGTTCGAGTTTTTAGCAAAACAGGCAGGTTTGGCGCGAGTCAACATCGTGGCCGCCAAAGGTTCGTCACTATCGGTCTCTCCCTCGGCCATCATCGTCAAGATCGAAACGGCCATGACTTTGCCCGCCATGGACACCGAAGTGGGGATGCTGGTGCGACTTCTATTGGCAGAAAGCCGCTCGTTTGGACGTGTCGACAGTAGCGGCATGGTCGCAGATATAAAAAAGGGCATGCAATGGATGCGCCGCGTTATTATCAATCGGCTGTGCAGTGACAAGCCGGAGGAATTTATGGCAAGGGGCGCTAAAGCTGTAGGCGACATCATTAGGGCCCATGATCGTGGCTCTGTCCAATTTCACGGTTTCAACAATTACCCAAATTTGGACGCAGGCATCACAAGAAACATAAATGCGTTGCTGGCTATTGCAAACAACGGCACGCATCCCAAGCAGGCAGCTTATGTAGAGTTTTTGCAGAACGCAATTGATGTCGCGAGTGAACCTTTGCCTCAAGATCCCTCACCAAACGGTCTCTTTGCCTGGAAGACAGAAAATGCTGTTTCTCCCGGGCCAGCCTTCATTCCCTATGCCGTATTGGCAGGAAACCAGTTCTATACCCACTCACGTCTGAAAAAGAAGGACTGAGCGAAGCTTTGGCAAGGGGTGGGAAAGAGGTCTTCGCGTCGAAAGTTCTTAGCTCCTGCGCTCCTTAACCGCGTCGCATGAATTTCATGAACACCGTTCACGCCAGAACCTGCTGGGCCGCAACTTGTCTTGCCGCATGCAGCTTTGCCAACGCAGCAACCGTTGCCGCCTCCACCGAGCAAGCTGCTACGGCCATTCCCGAGGCCGCCGTTTCTCGCCCATCACTTGCGGAAATCAGTTCCCCAGCCGTGCTGCGGGCCTATCTGAGCACCAAGGATGAAGTCCACAACAGCCGGTATGCGCGGCAAATCAATCGCTTTTGTTTTCTCAAGCAGGCGCCCCGTGCCAGCGTGTACGGCGATACAGGCGGCATCTTGATGATCTGGCATAACGGTGGGGAAATACTGGACAGTGGGGGCCGCGCGGTGAGGGGAGAAGCGGCAGCGTCTCTAGGGCGAGCAGAAGCGCTTGCGAAGTCGGTCCATCTGGCCACCGACGTCGTGGAGTCCGAAGCGCAAATCGCGGGCAGCACCTTTTTGGTGGACCGGGCCTGGGTCCACCGTACCCTCAGCACCTGTCAGAAAGCGGGACGTACGGTCGTTGTCGCACCGTTGAGAAAAGGCACGGGCACGCACTGACCCGTGTGCCTTGCACAGAGCTTCGATCCCGAGCCCTCAGCCCTCAGCACCGTGATAACAAGGCGCTACCTCGCGCACCTCTATGGTCGCCCACTCCGCGGCCGGGCACGCCTGCGCGATGGCCACGGCCTCGTCGCGGGTGGCGCAGTCGATCAGGAAGAAGCCGCCCACCATTTCCTTCGTTTCGGCAAACGGCCCGTCCACCAGGCGCGACTGGCCTTCGCGCACCTGCAGGCGCACGGCCTGGTCGGTGGAGGCCAGCGACTCGGTGGCGCGCAGCAGGCCGCGGGCCTTGAGGCTGTCGCCAAACTCCAGCATGCGCGCATAGGCCTGCTGCCCGCCGGCCAGCCCCCGCTCGGCGCGTTGGCCGTGGGGTTCCATGATGAGCAGCATGTAGGGCATGAATGGTCTCCAGAAGATGACGACGGGGCGTGCAGCAGACTGTGCTGGCGGGAGTGCGCCATGCTAACAGCGGCAGTTTGCTATTGTTTCAGTAGCTGCTTGCGCTCATCCAGAGCGCGGTAGCAGCCTTTTTCATTCATATTCTTGCGCACCGCAGCAAGCCTGTGCTATCTTTGGCCCCCTATGCAACGCAGCATGATCCTATCCACCCTATCGCTAAGCCTACTAGTGCTTGGCCGGGGTCTGCCTGCGTTCGCCACCGTTGCCTGACCCGCTCAGCGCAACACCTGATCTCCCCCTGACCCCGGCCCGCGAACCAGCCTTTGCACTTTGCAAAGGGCTGCAGGGGATGTCACACGTTTTGTTTTTTCCATTCATTTCGTCTGACCCGTGCACCGCGCGTTTTTGTCTTCAGCGCACCGCACACACCGTTCGTGGAGCCTCTCATGATTGCCAAGCCCGCCACCAAGTACCAGCCCATCGCCCCGGTCGCATTGACCGACCGCCAGTGGCCCACCCGCAGCATCACCCGCGCGCCTGTGTGGCTCTCCACCGACCTGCGCGACGGCAACCAGGCGCTGTTCGAGCCGATGAACGGCGAGCGCAAGATGAAGCTCTTCCATGAGCTGGTGCGCATCGGCTTCAAGGAGATCGAAGTCGGCTTTCCGGCCGCGTCGCAGACGGACTTCGACTTCGTACGCCGCCTCATCGACGAGGACCTGATTCCCGATGACGTGACCATCATGGTCATGACCCAGTCGCGCGAGGACCTGATCGCGCGCACGGTGGAGGCCGTGCAGGGCGCGCCCCGCGCCATCGTGCACCTGTACAACGCCACGGCGCCTGCCTGGCGGCGCATCGTGTTCGGCATGAACGTGACGCAGGTGATGCAGCTGATCGCACACCACGTGGGCTACCTCAAGCAGCTCACCGACGCGCAGCCCGCCACGCAGTGGACGCTGCAGTACTCGCCCGAGACCTTCAGCGCCACCGAGCTCGACGTGTCGCTCAAGGCCTGCCAGACGGCCATTGCGGCCTGGAACGCGGGCCCCGGCCGCCCCATCATCATCAACCTGCCCACCACGGTGGAGAACGCCACGCCCAACGTGTTCGCCGACCAGATCGAATGGATGGACCGGCGCCTCGCTCCCCGCGAGCACATCACGCTCTCGGTGCACCCGCACAACGACCGCGGCACCGGCGTGGCCGCGGCGGAGCTGGCGATGATGGCCGGTGCCGACCGCGTGGAAGGCTGCCTCTTTGGCAACGGCGAGCGCTGCGGCAACGTGGACATCGTGACGCTGGCGCTCAACATGTACACGCAGGGCGTGCACCCGAACCTCGATTTTTCGGACATCACCTCGGTGGCGCGCATTGCCGAGGAATGCACCTCGCTGCCCGTGCACCCACGCCACCCCTACGCGGGCGACCTGGTGTTCACCGCGTTCTCGGGCTCGCACCAGGATGCGATCAAGAAGGGCTTTGCCGCGCAGGACCCGAACGCACTGTGGGAGGTGCCGTACTTGCCCATCGACCCCGCGGACCTCGGCCGCACGTATGACAGCGTGATCCGCGTGAACAGCCAGTCGGGCAAGGGCGGCATCGCCTTCTTGCTGGAGCGCGAACACGGCGTGGTGATGCCGCGCCGCATGCAGGTGGAGTTCAGCGCCGTGGTGCAGCGCCAGACGGATGCGAGCGAGGGCGAGATGAGCGGCGAGGCACTGTGGGACCTGTTCCAGGCCACCTACCTGCGCGCCCCGGCCCGGGCGGCCATCATCTGCCACAGCCACCGGCTCGATGAAGACGGGCAGGGCATCGAGCTCGACGTGACCATCGACGGCACGCGCCAGCATTTGCGCGGCCAGGGCAACGGGCCGATCGCGGCCACGGTGGATGCGCTCGGCCTGCCGCTGCGCGTGGACCACTACGAAGAGCGCGCCACCGGCACGGGCGCCAACGCCCAGGCGCTGGCCATCGTGGAGGCTGCGATGGAAGGCGTGGCAGGCTCCACCTTTGGCGCGGGCATGAGCCACAACATCGTGACGGCGTCGGTGCTGGCCATCGTGAGCGTGGCCAACCGGCTGGCCGAGCGGCGCCAGGGCGTGGCCGCCACGGGGACGGTGACAGCGGCGTAACCTTGTGGTTGCGGCCGTTGCAAAAAGGATAGCTGCCAGCGCTGGTCCTTCCATCGCTGGTGGCCATCCGGACCAATAGCCCCAGGCCGCGGGCGGAGTCCGGGCAGGCACCGGGGTCCATCCGTTACCCTTCGGGCCATGCGCGTTGTTTCTCACAGACTGGCCCTGGCCGCCTGCACCGCCGCCCTGCTGGCCCTGGCGGGCTGCGGTACCTCGCGGCCCCCCTCGTCTTCTTCGTTCCCTTCGTCATCATCGTCGTCGGCGCCGGTGCGCACCACGCCGCCCCTGACCGCGGAGCAGGCGCACGACATCGCCATCCACGCGCTGGGCCTGGTGGGCACGCCGTACCGCTACGGCGGCAACACGCCGGACTCTGGCTTCGACTGCAGCGGGCTGATCGGCTATGTGTACCGCAACCAGGTGGGCACCCCGCCGCCCCGCACGGTGGCGCAGCTCAACAGCTGGGGCTACCCCATCGACGGCAGCGAGCTGCGCGCCGGGGACCTGGTGGTGTTCGGCACCGGCCGCCAGCCCAACCATGCGGGCATCTATGTGGGCGAAGGGCGCTTCGTGCACGCGCCGTCCACCGGCGGCACGGTGCGGCTCGACCAGCTGCAGTCGCGGCATTGGTCGCGGCAGAATGCGGCGTTCCGCAGACCGTAGCGGCTCCCCCTGAGTCGCCTTCGGCGCCTTCCCCCTGAGGGGGACGACGCCCTTGCTGCGGGGCGGCCCTTGCTTGGCGTCTCTCGCCTGGGGCGCGCCAGTCTTTACCAATGTCGCCCATGGGTAGAAAGGTGTTCGCCCGAATCTGCCAGCAGCGGCTGTCCAGCGCCGCGCGACAATCGGGGCCACCATGACCCACGCACACCGCTCCGCCACCCCGATTTCCACCCACGATACGACGCGCGTCGATGACACGCGCATCAAGGCCGTGCGGCCGCTCATCACGCCGGCTTTGCTGCAGGAATGGCTGCCCGCGCCCGATGCCGCCCAGACGCTGGTGGAGACCAGCCGCACCGCCATCTCGCGCGTGCTGCATGGGCAGGACGACCGGCTCGTGGTGGTGGTGGGGCCCTGCTCCATCCACGACCATGGCCAGGCGATGGAGTACGGGCGCCAGCTGAAGGTGCAGGCCGATGCGCTGCAGCAGGACCTGCTCATCGTGATGCGCGTGTACTTCGAGAAGCCGCGCACCACCGTGGGCTGGAAGGGCTACATCAACGACCCGCACCTGGATGGCAGCTTTGCCATCAACGAAGGGCTGGAGCTGGCACGCCAGCTGCTGCTGGATGTGCTGGCGCTGGGCCTGCCAGTGGGCACGGAGTTCCTGGACCTGCTGTCGCCGCAGTTCATCAGCGACCTGGTGAGCTGGGGCGCCATCGGCGCGCGCACGACCGAGAGCCAGAGCCACCGCCAGCTGGCCAGCGGCCTGTCGTGCCCCGTGGGCTTCAAGAACGGCACCGACGGCGGCGTGAAGGTGGCGAGCGACGCCATCCAGGCCGCTCAGGCATCGCACGCCTTCATGGGCATGACCAAGATGGGCCAGGCCGCGATCTTCGAGACGCGCGGCAACCAGGACTGCCACGTGATCCTGCGCGGCGGCAAGCAGCCCAACTACCAGAAGGCCGATGTGGATGCCGCCTGCACCATGCTTCAGGCGGCGGGCCTGCGCGAGCAGGTGATGATCGACGTGAGCCACGCCAACAGCAGCAAGCAGCACCAGCGCCAGATCACCGTGGCGGGCGAAGTGGCCCAGCAGATCGCCGCGGGCGACCAGCGCATCACCGGCCTCATGATCGAAAGCCATCTGCAGGAAGGCCGCCAGGACATCGTGCCCGGCCAGCCGCTCGCGCCCGGCGTGTCGGTGACCGATGCCTGCATCAGCATGGCGCAGACCATTCCGGTGCTCGAAGGCCTGGCGGCGGCGGTGCGGGCGCGGCGCGCACGCGGCTGACCTTCCGGCTCTGCGCTCTGCGGTGGGCCGACAGCAGCAACTACCGCGCTGCCGTGGTGTCGATGTTGCGCGCCGTGGCCAGCAGCGTGGCGCACAGGGTTTCCTGGCCATCCGCATCCACCGCGAACACGTCCGACGCGCACACCGTGAGCAGCCGCGCCGCGTCGATCACGCGCCCGCGCGCCCTGAGGCACACGCCCCGCGCCGGGGCCACGAGCTTCACGGTGGCATCCACCGTGGCATTGACCCAGCCCGGCGGCAGCACGCTGCCGGCCGCCCCCACCGCAGCGAAGTCGGCCACCGCAAACACGGCCGTGGCCTGCAGCTGGCCGGGGCGAAAGCAGAACGCGTCGCTCACCGGGATTTCCACCTCCACCGCGCCCGGCTCGACGCGCACGAAGCGCAGGCCCAGCGTGCGCGCCATGGGCATGGCCAGCACCAGCGATTGCAGCTGGGTCAATGAAGTGGAGGATGGGACTGATGAAATGGACGCCGTGGCGGGACCAGTGGCAGGTGCAGAGGGGGTCATGGTGTTTTCCTGGTGGGGCGGGGGGATCGTGAAGCCGGTGGTGGCGGCGGTGCAGGTGCGGCCGGCGCAGGGGCGGGCCGCACGCGGGGCCACGGGGCCTTGGCTTTGGGTGCCGCAGCCTGGGCACGCCGCGCCGTGGCCTGCTTTGCCCGAAACCACGCTGCGTGCTCCAGCACGCGCTGCTTTTGGGCCTGCAGCCCGGCGATCTGCTGGTCCAGCGCCAGGGCGCGCTCGCGCAGGTCTTGCACCATGGCGTCGGTGCACAGCGTGCCGGCGCGGTAGGCGGCCAGGCGCGGCGCGATCTGCGGCAGGGTGAAGCCCAGCTGGCGCGACATGGCGATGAACACGACCTCGCGCTGCAGGGCCACGGGATAGTCGCGGTAGCCGTTGGCCCGCCGGCGCGGGGTGAGCAGCCCCAGCCGCTCGTAGTGGCGCAGGGCATGGACCGAGACCGAGGTGCGCTGGGCCAGTTCAGAGATCTGCATGGCGCAAAGCCTAGCAAGCCTGGCGCTGCACGAAGGTTGCCTGTGCGACTGCTTTTGGGGCAAACCCCCATGCCCAGCGCCGCGGGCAGAGCGCGTCGCGGTGTAGCATTCACCTTTTACCGTCCTGGCCTGGGCACTGCGGCCTGCGGCGACGGTTTTCATCCCCACTGCGAAGACCCTTGACGATGCTTGAGCTCCACGGCAATGCCACCCAGGCCGCTCCAGGCGCCGGGACGGGGTGCGCGCCGCTGGGTCGCTGCACGATAGCTGCCTGACCATGTCATCAGCCCACGCACCCGAAGAGGCAGCGCGGCTTTTGGCACTGCAGTCCTACGCGATCCTCGACACCCCTGCCGAGGAAGGCTTCGACCAGTTGGCGGCCCTGGCCGCGCAGGTGTGCGGCTGCCCCATCGCGGTGGTCAACTTTCTCGACGGCGAGCGCCAGTGGTTCAAGGCGTCGGTGGGCCTGGCGTTTCAGCAGACCGAGCGCGCCATCGCGTTCTGCGCGCATGCGCTGGACGGCCGCCGCGACCCGATGGTGGTGCCCGACGCCGCCCTGCACCCCGTGCTGGCCAGCAACCCGCTGGTGGTGGGCGATCCGCATGTGCGCTTTTATGCCTGCGTGCCGCTGGTCACGCCCGAGGGCTTTGCCCTGGGCACCCTGGCCGTGGTCGACACCGTGCCGCGCACGCTGCAGGACGCACAGATCGACGCCCTCAAGATGCTGGCGGGCCAGGCCATGGTGCAGCTGGAGCTGCGCCGCCAGAAGCGGCTGCTGGCCCACCTGGTGCGCGAGCGCGACCAGATGCACGCCGAGATGGTGGCCCAGGGCGAGGCGCTGCGCGCGGCCGGGCGCATCGCGCGCATCGGCGGCTGGACGGTGGAGCTGCCCGGCCAGCAGTGGACCTGGTCGCAGGAGATCGCGGCCACCTACGGGCTTGCGCAGCGGCAAAGCGGCCTGGCGCAGGTGCTGCAGCTGTACACGCCGCCCTACCGCGGCGTGATGCAGCGGGTGCTGGACGACTGCCTGCAGCACGGCACGCCGTTCGACATCGAGGCCGAGGCGCTGATGCCGGGCGAGCGGCACTTCTGGGTGCGCACCGCAGGGCAGGCGGTGCGCGGTGCCGACGGGCAGATCCTGCGCATCCAGGGCGCCTTCCAGGACATCACCACCCAGCGCCGCGCCCACCAGGCACAGCGCGAGAGCGAGGAGCGCTTTCACCTGGTCTCGCGCGCCACGGCCGATGCGGTGTGGGACTGGAACCTGTTCACCGACCACATCTGGTGGAACGAGGGCATGCAGACCCTGTTCGGCGTGCCGCCCGACCAGCTGCAGGCCGACAGCAGCTCCTGGACGTCGCGCCTGCACCCCGAGGACAGCGATGCGGTGGTCACCGGCATCCACGCGGTGATCGACGGCAAGGGCACGCACTGGTCGAGCGAATACCGCTTTCGCCGCCACGACGGCAGCTACGCCTGGGTGCTGGACCGCGGCTTCGTGATCCGCGACGCCAGCGGCAAGGCGGTGCGCATGGTGGGCGGCATGGCCGACATCAGCCGGCAAAAGCTCGCCGAGATCGATGCGCAGCGCGATGCGCAGAACCATGCCGAGCTGCTGCAGGTGCAGCAGCGCATCTCGTCGATGGCATTGCCCCTGCACGAGGCGCTGCAGCTCGTGGCCGACACGGTGCTGCGCCAGACGCGGGCGCGCGGCGCGCTGGTGGAGCTGCTGCGCGAGCAGGAGCTGGTGGCGCAGGCCGCGGCGGGCGACCACGTGCGCCCGGTGGGCCACCTGCTGCCCGTGGACCAGAGCCTGCTGTGGCCCTCGCTGCGCGAAGGCCGCACGGTGGTGTGCAACGACACCGAGGCCGCGGGCTGGGACATGAGCTCGATGCCGCACCGCCACGGCGTGCGCTCGGTGATGGCGGTGCCGCTGCGCACGGCCAGCGGCGTGGTCGGCTCGCTCAAGGTCACGTCCGACCAGCCCCAGGCGTTCTCGCGGCGCGACGTGGCCCACCTGGAGATCCTGACCGAGTCGCTCGGCTCCATGGTGCAGCTGCGGCACGTGGCGGCGCAGCTGCGCGCGTCCGAGCAGCAGTACCGCATGCTGTTCGACGAGCACCCGCA
This sequence comes from Acidovorax sp. Leaf191, assembly GCF_001424425.1. Classification (GTDB taxonomy): domain Bacteria; phylum Pseudomonadota; class Gammaproteobacteria; order Burkholderiales; family Burkholderiaceae_C; genus Acidovorax. The sequence continues at coordinate 399,338 of NZ_LMPT01000001.1, read as the reverse complement.
CCCGATGTGGGTGTACGACAAGGAGACGCTGCGCCTGCAGGCGGTGAACCAGTCGATGGTGACGCACTACGGCTACACCGAGGCCGAGCTGCTGGCCATGCAGATGACCGACCTGTGGCCCGCCGAGCGCCGCGCGGCCATCAAGGCCAGCATCGACGCGATCCCGATGGACCAGCGCAACCGGCCCGTGGTGAGCCGCCACCTCAAGAAGGACGGCTCGATGATGGACGTGGAGATCACGGCCGGCAGCATCAGCTTCAATGGCCGCCCCGCGCGCCAGGTGCTGGCCACCGACGTGACCGAGCGCCTGCGCACCGAGCGCGAACTCGCGCGCATGGGCCGTGCGCAGCGCCTGCTCAGCGCCTGCAACGAGACCCTGGTGCGCGCCACGTCCGAGACCGCGCTGCTGCAGGCCATCTGCCAGATCGCGGTGGACATCGGCGGCTACCGCATGGGCTGGGTGGGCTTTGCGCGGGACGATGACCGCAAGTCCATCGAGCCCGTGGCCCACGCCGGCTACAACCAGAACTACCTGGAGAACCTGCACCTGTCGTGGTCGGCCGACGACCCGTACGGCCGCGGCCCGGCGGGCACGGCCGTGCGCTCGGGCAAGCCGGTGATCGTGCAGGACATCCGCGCCGAAGGCGACTTCGCCGACTGGACCGAGCGCATGCTGGAGCACGGGTTCCACGGCGTGATCTGCCTGCCGCTGCAGCAGCGCGACCACGACCAGGACCGCACCTTCGGCCTGCTGTACCTGTACGCGCCCGACATCCTGCAGATCAGCGCGCAGGAGGCCGCGCTGCTGCAGGAGCTGTCCAACGACGTGGCCTTCGGCATCACCAGCCTGCGCGCGCACAAGGCGCAGCAGCGCCTGCAGGCCTCGGTGCTCAAGGTGGCAGCGGCCGTGTCGGCCAGCACGGGCACCGAGTTCTTCGTGCAGCTGGTGCGCAACATGGCCGATGCGCTCGGTGCGCAGGGCGGCTGCGTGGTGCGGCTGCTGCCCGGCAGCGAGGGCCAGCCCGACCGGGTGACCACGCTCGCGGCCGTGCTGGACGGCCACATGCTGTCCAACGACGAATACATGCTGGAGGGCACGCCCAGCCAGATGCTGCTGAACCAGCGCGAGTTCGTGGTGGCCGAGAAGGTCCAGCAGGCGTTTCCGTCCGCACCCATGCTGCGCCTGGTGGGCGCGCAGGGCTATGCGGGCCAGCAGCTGTGCAACGGCGACGGCGAGGTGGTGGGCTTCGTCTTCGTGCTGTTCCGCCAGCCCATCGCGGAAACGGACTTCATCACCTCCACGCTGCAGATCTTTGCCGCGCGCGCCTCGGCCGAGATCGACCGCCAGCTGGCCGACATCCGCATCCGCCACCAGGCGTCGCTGCTGGACAAAGCGCAGGACGCCATCCTGGTGCGCGACCTCACGCACCGCATCATCTTCTGGAACAAGAGCGCCGAGCGGCTGTACGGCTGGTCGCAGCTGCAGGCGCTGGGCCAGTCCATCGAGACGCTGCTCTACGACGACCCCACGCACTTTCGGCACGCCACGCAGGCGGTGCTGGAGCAGGGCGAGTGGACGGGCGAGATCGTGCAGTACCACCGCGACGGCAGCACCATCGAGGTGGAGGGGCGCTGGACGCTGGTGCGCGGCGACGACGGACAGCCGCATTCCATCCTGGCCATCAACACCGACATCCGCCAGCGCAAGGCCAGCGAGCGCGAGATCCAGCGCCTGGCGTTCTACGACGCGCTCACCGGCCTGCCCAACCGCATGCTGCTGATGGACCGCATCGGCCACGCGCTGGCCAACGCGCAGCGCCGCCACCACGGCGGGGCGTTGCTGTTCATCGACCTCGACAACTTCAAGACGCTGAACGACACGCTGGGCCATGACCAGGGCGACCTGCTGCTGCAGCAGGTGGCGCAGCGCCTGAACACCTGCGTGCGCAGCGTGGACACCGTGGCGCGGCTGGGTGGCGACGAGTTCGTGGTGATGCTGGAAGAGCTGAGCGCCAAGCCGCACGAACTGGCGCTGCACGCGCGCGGCGTGGGCGAGAAGATTTTGACCATGCTGGCCGTGCCCTACGCGCTGGCCGGCTACCAGTACCGCAGCACGCCCAGCATCGGGGTGGCGCCCTTCACCGGCGAGCAAACGAGCGTGGGCGAGCTGCTCAAGCAGGCGGATCTGGCCATGTACCAGGCCAAGACCGCAGGGCGCAACACGCTACGCTTCTTCGACCCCGACATGCAGGCGGTCGTGACGGCCCGCGCGGGCCTGGAGACCGACCTGCGCGCGGCCCTGGCGCAAGAGGAATTCCTGCTGCACTTTCAGCCGCAGATGCACCAGACCGGCCTGTGCGTGGGGGTGGAGGCGCTGGTGCGCTGGGCCCACCCGCAGCGCGGCATGGTCTCGCCCGCGCAGTTCATCCCGCTGGCCGAGGAAACCGGGCTCATCCTGCCGCTGGGCCGCTGGGTGCTGCACACCGCGTGCAAGCTGCTGTCGAGCTGGCAGGACGACCCGGCCCTGGCGCACCTGACCATGGCGGTGAACGTAAGCTCGCGCCAGTTCCGCCATGCGAGCTTCGTGGACGACGTGGCGCGGGTGCTGGCCATCACCGGTGCACCGGCCCACCTGCTCAAGCTCGAGCTCACCGAAAGCCTGCTGGTGGAAGACATGGAAACCACCATCGCCACCATGGCCGCGCTGCGCAGCTACGGCGTGGGGTTCTCGCTGGACGACTTCGGCACCGGCTATTCGAGCCTGAGCTACTTGAAGCGCATGCCGCTCGACCAGCTCAAGATCGACCAGAGCTTCGTGCGCGACCTGCTCACCGACCCCAACGATGCGGCCATCGTGGACACCATCATCGGCCTGTCGCGCAGCCTGGGCCTGCAGGTGATCGCCGAAGGCGTGGAAACGCCCGAGCAGCGCGAGCTGCTCGCCCATGCCGGGTGCATGCACTACCAGGGCTATTTGTTCAGCCGGCCGCTCTCGGCCGACGTGCTGGCGACCTTCCTCCACAAGCCCGCCGAGGCTTGATCCACAGGCCACGGGCAGTCAGTCCCGTGCGCGTTGCCGTCTCCGGGCCGCCAGCCCGGCACACCACGGCGCGCCCAGAGCCTCCAGGGCTGGCTGGCAACGCGCCGGCAGGAGGAGGGGGTGTGCCCACCGTCCGGCAGGCCTCCAGGCCCCTCTCAGGCCATTGGCTGCGCCTCTTCCCAGCATCAGCCCCCTCCACGACAGCGGCATGCCTGGCGCAAGGCGATCTCACCCGTGCGGTGCCGGGCCCCGGGAAGTTGTCCCTGTCTTCTTCTTTATCTTTTTTATAAATACATAGTCGTAGTAGTAGAGGACGGCTTGCGGTGTGGACAACCGTGTTTTTCCCAGACGCGGCAAGCACTTGCGCGCAGCCCAACCCTGTGGGCCAGCCCCTGTTTCCGCTGTCACGCCGGCGGGGACAAAAGCCAGGAATCGCTGCGGCCTGTGGACAACCGGGTACTTGTGCCAAAACTGTCCCCAGTTTTACCCACCGGGGTCGCTGTGCCCGGGAATCTGCTGGAAAAGTGGTCCTGGCGCCCTATGGACAAGCGCCAGCAGCTACTGAAAACATAGCAAATTCGACGCACCGGTGCCGCTGACCGGGATCTGTGCCGCCAGGAAGTCCTGCGGCAGGCGCTCGAAGTCGTTGTCGGTGAGGCCCTCGCCACCGCTGCGGTGTGGCTGGGCGGGCGCGTGACGGGCCGTCTCGCGAGTTCCGGCTGTGCATGGGCAGGCACCCGCTGATGGACGCCCTCTGGACGCCCCCACCCTCAGGGAAGCGATGTGCGCCAGATTTGCCGCTCGGGCCATGGCATCGGCCGCTTTACCGGGCGCGCAAAGACGGTCGTTAAGGCGTCAGCAGTCGGTCCCGGTGTCCCGGATTCGGGGTGTTCTGTTATTCATTGATAGATCTATATATAAATAGCAGTAGTAGTAGAGCCGCCCTGTTTCTGTGGACAAGGCCGGATTTGCCAATGCTGGCGCGCACTTGCGTCGCTGCAAACACTGTGGGACGCCGGGGTTGAACTTCGGGGCCGGCAGACAACAACTTCGGCCGCCGGCATCTTTGTGTGGATAACTGCCCGGTTGTTCGAGAAGTCTCCCCAGACTTATCCACAGGCGCACTGGTGCGGCCAGCCTGTGTGCCGCACCGCGCTGCTTTGCGCCGACCCAAAACAGCGGGCCGTGCTCCCAAGGAAAAAGCCCGGGGTCCTTTGCAGGACCCCGGGCCGTGGGTGGTGGCGTGCCTTGCGGCTGCCGCTGGTTTACTTGGCAGGCATGGCCGCACCGGCCGGTGCGGGTGCGGGCCTGCCCGCGTCGCCGTGGTGGTGGCGCTCGCCGCCCTTGCCGGGGCGGCCTTCGCCGTGGGGGCCGCCGCGGTGGTGGCGGTGCGCCTGGGCGTCAAACGTCTTTTGCTGCTCGGGCGTCAGCGTGGCGTAGAAGGCCTTGGTGGCCTCGCCACGGCGGTCGGCCTCGGCGGCGTGCTGGGCGCGCAGGGCTCGCATGCGGTCGATGCGCTCGGGCGTGGTCAGCTTGTCCATGTCCTTGCGGTCCAGGCGCGCGGTGCGCTCGCCCGGTTGCAGGGCCGTGGTGAAGGTGGTCCAGCCGGATTCCTGTGCGGGCGTCAGCTTGAGCTGGTCCTTCAAGGCCGCCATGCGTTTTGCCTGGTGGGCCTGACGGGCCTGGTGGCGTTCGTGGTGGTCCCGGCGTGGCTCGCCGGCCTGGCGGGCGTGGCGGCCCTCGGGGGCGGTGGCGCTGGCGGCCGCCGGGGCGGCTGCGGGGCTGGCAGGTGCCGGTTGTGCCAGAGCGGGCAGGGCCAGGGCAGCCAGAACAGCGGTGGCGACAAAGCGGCGTGGGAGTTGGAAAGCCATGGTGTGAGTCCTTTCACGGTGGAGGTGGCAGCCCGCTGTGCCAGGTTGGCTCAGCGGTTGAGGGTCAGTGTCCGCCTGCCATGTATCGCCGCCGTGCCCACTGGGTGAGGCTGTGTAAAGTTGTGACAAGAAGATCCGTACGCGGCGCGGACCTTGGGGCGGTATCCGCCTCTACCGCTCGTCCATCCGGCGCTGACAGCTATGAAATATGTAGCAATGCTCCCGCCGGATGCGCCGAAGCCTGCGGTGCGGCGCGAGACCGGTGCCCGCAGCCCCGACAATGGCGGATTCGCCGTTTGCCCGTTGTTCGCTCAACGCCTAGAAGAGAAGAAGGTTGTCCCGTGTTCAAGAACATGATCGTGTACCGCATTGCCCCCCAATGGCAGGTGGAGTTGACCCAGGTCGAGGAAGCGCTGGCCAAGGCGCCTTTCATGGAGTGCGGCGCCACGCAGGAGAAGTCCCTGGGCTGGGTGCCGCCGCGCGGCGACGCCCACGGCCCGCTGGCCGAGTCGGTCGGGGGCCAGTGGATCCTGCGTTTCATGGTCGAGTCCAAGGTGCTGCCTGGCAGCGTGCTGGCGCGTCGGGTGAAGGAAAAGGCCGAGCGCATCGAGCAGGAAACCGGCCGCAAGCCCGGCAAGAAGGAAAGCAAGGAGCTCAAGGACGAGGCCAAGCTCGACCTGCTGCCCATGGCCTTCACCAAGCAGGGCTCGATGTGGATCTGGATCGACACAGCGTCCCGCCTGCTGGTGCTGGACACCTCCAGCCAGGGCCGCGCCGATGAGGTCGTCACGCTGCTGGTCGAGTCGCTGCCCGGCCTGTCGGTGTCGCTGATCAACACCCAGACGAGCCCGCAGGCCGCGATGTCGCACTGGCTCAAGGAGCAGGAGCCGCCCGTGGGCTTCACCGTGGACCGCGAGTGCGAGCTCAAAAGCGCCAGCGAAGAAAAGTCCGTGGTGCGCTACGCCCGCCACGCGCTCGACATCGAAGAGGTGCAGGCCCACATCGACGCCGGCAAGCTGCCCACCAAGCTGGCGATGACCTGGGACGACCGCGTGTCCTTCATGCTCACCGAGGGCTTCCAGATCAAGAAGGTGTCGTTCCTCGACACGGTGTTCGAGGGCACCAAGTCCGACGACAGCGGCTTCGACACCGACGTGGCCATTGCCACGGGCGAACTGGTCAAGCTGATCCCCGACCTGATCGAGGCCCTGGGCGGCGAGGCGGAAAGCGGCGTGGCCAGCGCTGCGCAGGCGGTGGCGGCGGGTGGCGACAGCGCTCCGTCATCGGCCCCGGGCTCAGGCTCCGGCCTGGCGGCCGCCGTGCCGGCACCGCCCCCAGGGAAGGATGTGACGGGCCGCGCGATCACCGGGCCGGCCACGGCACCGGTGGACACAGACCCGGAATCGGCGCCGTTCTGACGACCCTCGCCAGAGGCGAGTTCAAGACCGGGGAGGCGAGTTCAACGCCCCGCAATCGCTCTCAGCGCCCGGTGAACCGCGGGCTCTGGCGCGCATGGAACGCGTCGACCCCGCTCTGGAAATCCTGCGTGCCCGCGCACTGCACGAACGCAGCGGCCTCGGCCGCCAGTTGCTCGGGCAGCGTGCGGCCCATTGAATCGCGCATCAGGCGCTTCATCGCGCCGCAGGCCTGGGTCGGGCCGCTCGCCAAGCGCGCTGCCAGCGCGGCGGTGGCCGCGTCCAGCTCCGCCGCCGGCACCACGCGGTTGACGAGGCCCAGGCGCAGGGCCTCGTCGGCGGTGAAGGCGTCGCCCAGCAGGGCGATCTCCAGCGCCTTGCGCACCCCCACCAGCCGGGGCAGCGCCCACGATGCGCCCACGTCGCAGCTGGTGCCCAGGTTGATGTAGGCCAGGTTGAAGCGCGTGCCTTCGGCCACCAGCACGTAGTCGGCCATCAGCAGCAGGCTCAGGCCCGCGCCTGCGGCCACGCCGTGCACCTGGGCGATGACGGGGGCGTTCATCTGCGCCAGCAGCGGCAGCGCCTGGTTCAGCGGGGTGAGGATGTCGATGGCGCCTTGCACCGGGTGGGCCCGCAGCGTGGCCAGGTCGCCACCGGCCATGAAGCCCCGGCCGTTGCCGCGCAGCACCACGGCGCGCACCGTAGGGTCGGCGGCAACGGTCTGCACCGCGGCCAGAAAAGCGTTGGCCATGGCCACGTCGATGGCGTTGAGCGCGTCGGGCCGGTTGAAGCGCAGCGTGGCGATGGGGCCGTCGCGTTCCAGCAGCACGGACGCGGTGGGGTCGGTAGCGGTGTTGGTCATGTCGAAGGGCTTGTGGTGCTTGGTGGCAGAGCGCTGATAGCTCCTGTTTTGATAGTGGCGGCGCGGCCGGCCCCGCGGCATCGGGGTTTTCCCGCGGTCGGGCGCCGCCGCCAGGCGCTGCGGCGCCTGGGCCCCGGGCGGACCGGTCGTCGAAAAGGCTCTAATACGCACATGACCAAGACGACGACCATTGCCGCGACGGCCGCGACGGCCCCCACGCCCCGGCGCAAAAGTGGTGCTGCCGCGACCGCCGCCGCCCCCGCCATGGCGGCCCCGGTGTCGCCCCGCGAGCGCCAGCGCGAGGCCAAGCGCAACGCCGTGCTGCAGGCGGCCGCGCAGCTGTTCAACGAGCGCGGCTTTCACGCCACCTCCCTCGACGACATCGCCGCGCGCCTGAACGTGACCAAGCCCACGCTGTACTACTACGTGAAGAACAAGGACGAGATCCTGCTGCAGTGCGTGAGCCAGGGCCTGACCATGATGCTGGAGGGCATCGACGCCTCGCGCGCAGCCGGCGGCCAGGCCATCGACCAGCTCATCACCTGCATGCAGGTCTATGCGCGCATCGTCACGCAGGACTTCGGCATGTGCCTGATCCGCATCGGCGACGAGCAACTGCCCCCCGCGGCCCGCAAGGAGCTGCGCCGCCTCAAGTCCGCCGTCGACCAGGAGTTCCGCCGCCTGGTGACCGAGGGCGTGGCAGAAGGTTCGCTCGCACCCTGCGACCCGAAGATGACGGCCTTTGTCATTGCGGGCGCTCTGAGCTGGATCGGCCGCTGGTACCAGCCCGGCGGGCAGTACACGCCCGAGCAGGTGGCGGCGCAGTGCATTGGTACGTTGATGGGTGGGGTGGTGCGGCGGGTGGATGCGGCGCCGCCTGCGGTAGCGGTGGTGGTGCCCTCCAAAAAGAGAAAGGCGAGCGCTGCCTGACGGCTGCAGGCCCACAGCACCCTGGGGCTTTGCCAGCGGGTGACTACTAGGGCGCTGCGGGCGCTGTCATGGACAGGCCGTTGCGGCAGTGCGCTGCAAAGGTCTGCTCCATGGCGTCCAGCAGGGCCTGTTCAGGCGCGGTCGGCAGCAGCTCGGCCTCGATCCGCGTGCGCACCTTTTTCCATGCGCCAGGCAGGGCCGTGGCTATGGCGCGAAAGACCTTGAGCGTATCGGCCAGCCCGAAGCCACAGTCGTCGCAGAAGGCTTCCCAGGAATGGAGTCCCACGGCGTCGAAGTGGTCTTCATCCCCGATGAACAGGGCCAGGCCTGTGTCGCCGTAGGCCCGCACGCACAGCAGGTCGTAGAAGGGTGCCAGCCGGTAGCCGTGTTCGTCGATGAGCACCGACATGTTCTTGGCATGCGCATCCGCGTTGCCCGTGAGGTAGTTGAACATCACCCAGCGCTGGAACTGCAGCATGTCTGCGCCGGGCACACGCACGCTGCGCAGTGCGTGGGCCAGCTTGGCCAGGCTTACCAGGCCGCCAGAGCGTTCGTACTTCCAGCCGTCGCCCTGGCCCAGCAATTGGCAGCCGTCGATCTGGTGCAGGGCGACGATGTTTCCGGCGATGAGCGTGCGGTCATAGCGACGCACCACATACGCGGCTTCGGGCACGCGCACCAGCCACGTGGGCGGTACCGGCAGCTTGAGGGCTTTGGCCAGTTGCATGCACGCGTATTCGTTAACGGCGCTGGGCGCATAGCGGGGCTGGCGTGTGTCGGGCTTGAGGATGTGCGTGGTGGGTGATGCTCCCACGCTGTCGTACAGCTGCAGGGTTTTTTCGTCGAGGCGCAGGCCCATCTTGTCTTGCGCGCCCGCCAGGGACATGGTGGTGGTCGTGTTCGACACCAGCAGGGGCACGGTCTGCCGCGCTGTCAGGCGCTCGCTCAATATGGCGGGGGGCAGCGGGCGGTACTGCTGATGCTGCTCGGGTTGCGCGTTGTCGGGCAGCAGTGCCAGCACGCCTGGCAGCTCCTGCCCCAGTCGGCCCAGCAGGTCGAAGCGAGAGGCGTGGCGCAATTGCAGCGCGGCCATGATGTCTTCCAGCGCGTTGCCCTCGGGCAGCAGGTTGTCGAAGAAATGGCGCACCAGCACGCCGGTGTAGCGCTGCGTCTGCAGGGCGAACTGCGGTGCCAGCGCGAATGCGCCCGGTTGGGCCAGCCACTCGGGGTCGTATTCGAAAAAGAAGTCCGCTGCAGCGTGGCCCAGCCAGCCCATGGGGCGGGCATTCGCCCAGACGCGCAGGCGGATCATGGCGCGCTGTCCTCGGGGGACGGGCCCTGCACGATGGAGGCGTTGCCCATCTCCAAAGCGGCGGGGTCTTCGTGCGGGTGCCACACTGCCGGCCATGTGATGTCCAGTGTCAGCCCCAGTCCCTCCGCCAGCAGCAGCAGCTTGCCCAATGAACAACGTTCTGGCGCACTTTCAGCATCGCGGATGAATGAAGGGCTCACGTTGCAGACGGCTGCAGCTTGGGAGCGTGACAGCCCTTGCCGCCTGCGCTCGGCCTGAAGCCGCGCCGCGAAGTCGGGCAGGTTGCGAAAGTTGAGCTGCATGGTTTTTGACCTTATAGGGGCAAATTACATCACAGATACCGTTGATTGCGCTATTTTTGACCTCATGAGGTCAATTTGCAGTTTTCGTGAGTGCCGTTTCGTGAAATTGACCTTATAGGAGCAAAACGATTTTTCCGCTGAATCGATGGATGGACTGAGCCCAGAGGATCGCCGGTGGCCTCCCTGTCGCCTCAGATGCCGTGGTTGCAGTGCCGGACGCCAGTGCCAACAGAGCCGCGAGCGCGCCCTGTCAACGCTCCGCCGCCCCCGCCAGGTCATCCAGGATCGGGCAATCTGGCCGCTCGTTGCCCTTGCAGCACGACACCAGCGTCTGCAGGCTGCGTTGCATGGCCTGCATCGAGGCAATGCGCTCGCTCAGGTCGTCGATGTGGGCCTGGGCGATGCGCTTGACCTGGCTGCTGGCGCGGCTGCGGTCGTGCCACAGGGCGAGCAGCTCGGCGATCTCTTCCATCGAGAAGCCCAGGTCGCGGCTTCTGCGGATGAAGTGCAGGGTGTGCACGTCCGCCTGGGTGTACTGGCGGTAGCCGCTGTCGGTGCGGGCCACGGCGGCCAAGAGGCCCAGGGACTCGTAGTGGCGCACCATGCGGGCCGAGATGCCGGCGCTGCGGGCGGCCTCGCCGATGGTCAGGGGCCGGCCGTGGGGGATGGCTGCTTTGCCAGTGCCTTTGCTGTTGCTGTCCGCAAGGCCCGGGGCGCGGGAGGCGGTGGCGGCGCTCATGGCGCGACGGTATAGCCTTCTTCGGCGATGGCCGCGGCCAGGGCGGCGCGGGGCGTGGTGGCGTTGCCGACTTCCACGCGGCCGGTGCTGCGGTCGATGCGCACGGTGGCGCCGGGGTCGGCGGATTGCACGGCCTGCGTCACGGCGCGCTCGCAGTGGCCGCAGGTCATGCCCTGCACGTCAAAGAGCTGGGTGGAGGAAGCGGCATGGGGGGTGTCGTTCGTGGTCATGGTGGCTCCTGGAAGTCCTGTGGGGGTGGTCCGACGGGTATCGGTAAGGTGTCAGGGCGCCAGCGTAAACCTTCACACGATGGCAAGGTCAAGGCCCATGCAACGACCCCACGGCCTGTGGGCAGGCCGGGCGCGGCTGTGCGGACTGTCTGCTATTGAAAATATAGCTGCCAGCGCACTTCCATCCAGCGGTAGGGGCCTTTTTGTTTGAACGAACTACTTGGGCCGGGGGCGGCGCACGCCGGCGTCGGGCTGCACCAGGCGGCCTGCGCGCAGTTCGGTGATGGCCACGGACAGCGCCTCGGCGGCGCCGCGCACTTCGGCCTGCATGGCGGTATCGCGGTCCAGCACCTCGTGGCTTTGGGCGTAGCTTTCGTAGTAGCCGATGTAGCGGTCCAGGCGTGCCTTGGGGCCGGCGTCGATGAAGCCCATCCAGTCGAGCCAGTCCGACAGGCCCCGGCGCGTCATCTCGATGCCGGCCACGTCGCCGTGCACGGCCAGCGCGTAGGCGCGGCCGGCCAGGTGCTTGGGGTAGTCCCAGCCCGCCAGTTCCAGCGCCTTGGCCTCGGTGGCCTTCTTGCCGTGGGTGGTGGTGGGGTCGGGGTTGCCGCCGTCGGCACACACCAGGCGGTCGATCATGAGCTTGAGCGGGCTCGGGGCCTGGTACCAGTACACGGGGGTGATGATCATCACGCCGTGCGCGGCGGTGAAGCGTTCGTAGATCTCGTTCATCCAGTCGCCGGTCTGGCGCTCGGCATGGTTGGGGTAGCAGCTGCACGGAAAGTGGCACAGCGGCATGGCGGTGGACACGCAGCCCTTGCACGGATGGATGTGGCGCCCGTAGTCGGAGGTGACGCGGCTCAGGTCGAGCAGGTCGACTTTGATCTGCGCGCCCGCCAGCACGTCGCGCGCCATGTTCAGCATGCGCCAGCTCTTGGAGATCTCGCCGGGGCAGGTGCCGTCGTTGCGGGCCGATCCGCACACCAGCAGCGCGCGGGATGGCGCTGCCTTGTCGGCCCAGCGGGTGCGGGCGGCGTCGATGCGCTCCTTGGCCTCGATCCAGTCCACCGACAGGTCGTAGTCCGGGTCGGCATAGCCCGGGCCGGCCTTGCGGGTGCGCGGGGCCTTGCGGCCTTCGTCATAGTTGCGCCAGGCGATGGCCTCGATGCGGTCGAGCGCATCGGGGGCCTCGTCGGCAAAGCGCGGGTCGCGGAAGTCCTGCAGGAACCGCTCGCGGAATTCGGCGCGCTCCAGTGGGGGCGGGGCCTGGCCGGTGCGGGGTTGCGGGGGCGTGGTGTTTTGGGTGGGTGTGGGGCCGGTCGTCATGCGGCCATTGAGCGCTGCACGGCAAGGCGGTGCTATCGGACAACATGCCGTGAAGGACTCGGAGCCGCTTGACCTTGCCATCATGTCAAGGTGTACGGTAGAGCATGCACCCCCCTGAGATGCTGCGCATTTCCCCGCTCTCCTTCGGGAAGGGGACGCACCCGGTGGCCCGGCACAGCTGGTTCCACGGGTGCACTGGCATCGGCCGCGCTGGTGCGTTGGCAGCGGGCGACATACGCAACCCAGAACTCATAAATACATGACGACAAACACTATCGGTACCTCTCCTACATCCCTCGCCGCGGTCACGGACTCGCTCGACCTGGGCATCGGCGGCATGACCTGTGCCAGCTGCGTGTCGCGCGTGGAGCGCGCGCTGCGCAAGGTGCCCGGTGTGCAGGACGCCACCGTGAACCTGGCCACCGAGTCCGCGCGCGTGGCCTGGGCGCCGGGCGGGGCGGCCGGTGCTGTAGACGCGGCGGCCATGGAGGCGCTGGTGCGCCGCGCGGTGCGCAACGCCGGCTACGAGCCGCGTGCCGCCGGGCAGGCCGATACTGCCGAAGACCTGTCGCCCTGGGCGGGCTTCCTGCCTGTGGGCATCGGCCTGCTGCTGTCGGCGCCGCTGGTGGTACCCATGTTGGGAGACTTTTTCGGCCACCAGTGGATGCTGCCCGCGTGGGTGCAGTTCGCGCTGGCCACGCCGGTGCAGTTCATTCTGGGCGCACGCTTCTACAAGGCCGGCTGGCATGCGCTGAAGGCGCTGGCGGGCAACATGGACCTGCTGGTGGCGCTGGGCACGAGCGCGGGCTGGGGACTGTCGGTGTGGCTGTGGCTCACGGCGCCCGCGGGCCACCCGGGGCAATCTGGGCATGTGCCGCACCTGTACTTCGAGGCCTCGGCCGTGGTGATCACGCTGGTGTTGCTGGGCAAGTGGCTGGAGGCCCGTGCCAAGCGCCAGACCACGGCGGCCATCCGCGCGCTGCACGCGCTCAGGCCCGAGGTGGTGCACCTGTTGACCCAGGCCGGCGAGGTGGATGTGCCCGTGGCCGAGGTGATGGTGGGCGACCGCCTGGTGGTGCGCCCGGGCGAGCGCATCCCGGTGGACGGCACGGTGCACGAGGGCCACACGCAGGTCGATGAATCCATGCTCACCGGCGAACCGCTGCCCGTGGCGCGCGATGTGGGCGCGGGCCTGACGGGCGGCTCCATCAACGGCGACGGCCGCATCGTGATGGCGGTGACCGCCGTGGGCGCCGAGACGGTGCTGGCCCACATCATCCGCCTGGTGGAAGACGCGCAGGCCGCCAAGGCGCCCATCCAGCGCCTGGTGGACGAGGTCTCGGCCATCTTCGTGCCGGTGGTGCTGGGCGTGGCGCTGCTCACCCTGCTGGGCTGGCTGTGGGCCGGCGCGGGCGGGGAGGTGGCGCTGATCCACGCCGTGGCGGTGCTGGTGATCGCCTGCCCCTGCGCGCTGGGCCTGGCCACGCCCGCGGCCATCATGGCGGGCACCGGCGTGGCGGCAAAGCACGGCATCCTCATCAAGGATGCGCAGGCCCTGGAGCTGGCGCACAAGGTGGACACGGTGACCTTCGACAAGACCGGCACGCTCACCGTGGGGCAGCCGCGCCTCACCGCGTTCGAGGTGGTGGCGGGGCAGGACGAAAGCGTTGTCCTGGCGGCCGTGGCCGCGGTGCAAAGCGGCAGCGAGCACCCGCTGGCCCGCGCCGTGGTGTCCGCTGCCCGGGCGCGCGACCTGCCCATGGCGCAGCCTGATGCAGTGCACGCCGTGCGCGCCGTGCCCGGCCGCGGCACGGAGGGTGAGGTGCAGGGGGCGAGCTACCTGGTGGGCAGCCTGCGCTGGATGCAGGAGCTGGGCGTTGACCTGGGTCCGCTGGCCGCGCGCGCCCAGGCATTGCAGGCCGAAGGCGCCACCGTGTCGGCCGTGGCCCAGCGCAGTACGCAGGGCGCAGAAGGCACACACGGAGCAGGGGGCCTGGTGCTGCGCGCCGTGATGGCCTTTGGCGACGAACCCAAGCCCGGCGCGCGGGAAGCGCTGGCGCAGCTGAAGGCGCGGGGCATCCGCACCGTGATGATCTCGGGCGACAACCGGGGCGCGGCCGAGGCCATGGCCCGGCGGCTGGGCCTGGACCCCGCTGCGGGCGAGGTGATGGCCGAGGTGTTGCCGGGGGACAAGGCGGCGCAGGTCGTGGCTTTGCAGGCGGGCGGCAAGACAGTGGCTATGGTGGGAGATGGCGTGAACGACGCACCGGCGTTGGCCGCAGCCGATGTGGGCATGGCCATGGGCAACGGCACCGATGTGGCCATGCATGCAGCCGGCATCACCCTGATGCGCGGAGATCCCCGGCTGGTGGCGGCGGCGCTGGACATATCGCACCGTACGGTGATGAAGATCCGCCAGAACCTGTTCTGGGCCTTCGCTTACAACGTGGCCGGGATTCCCCTGGCGGCGCTGGGTTATCTGAGCCCGGTGGTCGCCGGCGCGGCCATGGCCTTGAGCTCGGTCAGTGTGATGGCGAATGCCCTCTTACTGAAGCGGTGGCGCATGTGATAAATACGTACAGCACGGTCATCGATGTCTGGCAAACTGCAACTTTTTGTTGCAGAGCAGCGCGGGGGCGCGGCTCGCGGCTTCTCCATACCGATACAAGGACGACACATCATGAATCTCTTTTCGTTCATGCGGCAGTTCACCATCCGAATGCGCATGCTGGGGGCCATTGCGGTGGTCCTGGGGCTGCTGGGCCTGCTCGGTGGCGCAGGCATGCTGGGCATGTTCCGCATCCACGACATGAGCCAGGACTTCGTGGACAACTCGTTCGCCAAGGTGGGCTACATGGCCGAGTTGCGCGGCGAGATGGGGGCCATCCGCCAGCACGAAAAGGACATGATCATCGGCTATGAAAAGACCGAGGCCGTGAAGGCCGCGCACGCCAAGTGGCTGGCCAGCCAGGAGAAGGCCAAGAAGATCGCCGCGAAGTTCCTGGAAGGCGAGGAAGACGCGGACAACGTGGTGGTGCGCAAGGTCATCGCCAAGCTGGACAGCTACCGCGATCTCTTCGGGCACGTGGCCCGCCAGCTCGAAGCCAGCGGCTATGACACCGCCACCATCGCCAATCGCATGAGCGGCAAGGCCGTGGCCGAGTTCGACCAGGCCGACAAGCTCGTGAGCGAGCTCGACACCGTGCTGCGCGCCGATGTGGACACGGCCATTGCGCAGCAGGCGCGCGTATCGAGCGAGACCAAGTGGCTCTTCGTGCTGGCGGTGCTCATCACCGTGGTGGTGGTGGTGCCGACCACGCTCATGAACATGAACTCCATCTGCAACCCGCTCGAAGAAGCCCGCCGCATGGCGCAGGCGATTGCGGGCGGCGACCTGTCGCAGAAGATCGAGGCCGAAGGCAAGGACGAAGTGGCCGACCTGCAGCGCGCACTGCGCGAGATGCAGCAGGGCCTGGGGTCGCTGGTGGCGCAGGTGCGTGATGCCAGCGGCAACATCGCCACGGCCAGCCAGGAGATCGCCACGGGCAACCAGGACCTGTCGCAGCGCACCGAGCAGACCGCCAGCAATGCACAGGAGGCCGTGTCCTCGCTGTCGCAGCTCACGTCCACCGTGCAGCAGACGGCGTCGTCCTCGCAGATGGCCAACCAGCTCGCCGCATCGGCATCGAACACCGCCACGCACGGCGGCTCGGTGGTGCAGCAGGCGGTCTCCAGCATGCAGGAAATCTCGGCGTCCAGCCGCAAGATCGGCGACATCATCGGCCTGATCGACTCCATCGCCTTCCAGACCAACATCCTGGCGCTGAACGCCGCGGTGGAGGCCGCCCGTGCGGGCGAACAGGGCCGGGGCTTTGCGGTGGTGGCCAGTGAGGTGCGCAGCCTGGCCCAGCGCAGCGCGGCCGCGGCCAGCGACATCAAGGGCCTGATCAACAACAGCGTGGCGGCCGTGGACGGCGGCGTGCGCCATGTGGAAGGCGCGGGCACGGCCATGAAGGAGATCGTGGCCAGCGTGCAGCGCGTGGGCGACATCATCGGCGAGATCACCGCGGCGGCGTCCGAGCAGTCGGCCGGCATCGGCCAGGTCAACCAGTCGGTGGGCGAGATTGACCGCATGACGCAGCAGAACGCGGCGCTGGTGGAACAGTCCGCCGCCGCTGCCGAGTCGCTGCGCGAGCAGGCCGCGCGCCTGTCGCAGGTGGTGCAGCAGTTCCGCCTGGCCGATTCGATGGGGCACGGTGGGGCGCACCACGGCTCACACCCTGCGCCAGTGGCAGCTCCGGCACAGCAGCGGCAGGCGCTGGCGGGCGGTGCGTCGGGCCGGGCACTGCTCTCCCGCTGATACGGCGCACCGACGCGGCCCGCACGACCGGGCACCCAGGCCCTGCAGGCATTCTTGGCTTGCAGGGCTTTTTTCATGGGCGGGCCGCACCAGCGCTTTCGTTCTGGCTTTGGCCTCGGCTGCCGAGCCGGTGGCGCGGCTGGTTGCGGAGTGTTTGACCTGCGTCATGCGCCGCGGCGCGGCTGCATGCCATTCTCGGGCTGTTGTTGTGTTGTCCACCCGGGAGAGTTGCCATGCCGTCCATCAGCCTGCGCACCATTCGCGAAGAGCATGCGTCGCTGGCGGCGGTGCTGCATTCACTGCGCCTGTTGCTCGACCAGGGGCCGGGCGACGCACCCGCCGCGTTCTTCGACGTGATGCGCGCGATGCTGTTCTACATCGACGAGTTTCCCGAGCGCCAGCACCACCCCAAGGAATCGCAATGGCTGTTCCCCAAGGTGGCCGAACGCTCGCCCGATGCCGCTGCCGCCATTGCGCAGCTGGAGCGTGAACACGCAGGCGGCGAGGCGGCGGTGCGCGAGCTGCAGCACCTGCTGCTGGGTTGGGAACTGATGGGCGAGTCGCGCCGCGAGGTGTTTGCGGATGCGCTGCGCAGGTATGTCGGCTTCTACCTGGAGCACATGCGGCTGGAGGAGGCCGTGGTGCTGCCGGCCGCGCAGAAGTGTCTGGCGGAGGCCGACTGGACCGCCATCGACGCCGCGTTTGCAGGCAACGCCAACCCGCTGGCGCACGGACCTGCGCGCGACCCGGCCTATGACCGCCTGTTCACCCGCATCGTGATGCGGGCGCCGAGCCCGATCGGGCTGGGTTGAGCGCAGGACGGCGTCAGAGTGCCGGAGGTTGTACGGACTCGCAGTCTCCCGCACCGCGCTGCCAAATCACCCCACACCGTTCACGCTGAGCATGTCGAAGCGCCGCGCAGGGCTTCGACAGGCTCAGCCCGAACGGTGGGTGAGATGCCACCCTGCAGAACGATGCAACAGTGTGGATGGCGTGGACTGAGCGAACGGTGCGGAGCGTCAAGCGGCCCGCCGGGCTGTTCCCGTCACGCCGCCAGCGCAGGGTAGTCCGTGTACCCCTCGGCACCGCCGCCGTACAGCGTGGCGCGGTTCACCTCGTTCAGCGGCGCGTCCTTTTGCAGGCGCTGCACCAGGTCCGGGTTGGCGATGAACGGGCGGCCGAAGGCCACGATGTCCGCGCCGTTCGCCAGCGCCGTTTCGGCCAGTGCCTTGTCGTAGGCGTTGTTCACCATCCACGCGCCCTGGCCGCCGGCTGTGCGGTATGCGGCCTTGAGCGCGTTGTAGTCGAAGGGGCGGTCCGGAATGTCGCGCGGGCCGCCCGTGGCGCCTTCGATCACGTGGATGTACGACAGGCCCAGCGGGCCCAGCTGGCGCACCACGTAGTCGAACAACGGCTGCGGGTCGGCGTCCACCACGTCGTTGGCGGGCGTGACGGGCGACAGGCGGATGCCGGTGCGGCCGGCGCCGATCTCTGCGGTGATGGCGTTGACCACTTCGAGCAGCAGGCGGGCGCGGTTCTCGATGCTGCCGCCGTACGCGTCGGTGCGCTGGTTGGCACCGGTCTTGAGGAACTGGTCGATCAGGTAGCCGTTGGCGGCGTGCACTTCCACGCCGTCAAAGCCCGCGTCGATGGCGGCACGCGCGGCGCGGCGGTAGTCCTGCACGATGCCGGGCAGCTCGGACAGCTCCAGCGCGCGGGGCACCGATGTTTCGGTGAAGGTGGGCACGCCGTCCTTGATGAGCACGGTCTTGGTCTTGGCCTGGATGGCCGACGGTGCGACGGGTGCGGCGTTGCCGGGCTGCAGGTCGGTGTGCGAGACGCGGCCCACGTGCCACAACTGCACCACGATCTTGCCGCCCGCGGCATGCACGGACGACGTGACCTTCTTCCAGCCCGCGATCTGCTCGGGCGCATACAGGCCCGGCACGTCGGCATAGCCCTGGCCCTGGTGCGAGATGGCGGTGGCCTCGGAAATGATGAGACCGGCGCTGGCGCGCTGCGTGTAGTAGGTGGCCACGAGGTCGGTGGGCACGGCATTGGGCGAGCGGTTGCGCGTGAGCGGCGCCATGGCGATGCGGTTGGCCAGTTGCAGGTCACCAGCTTGGACGGGGTCGGACAGGAATGGCATGGGATGAAACTTCCGGATAGAGCGTGGGATGAAAACGTCGGCAGGGGCCATCGGTCGAAGGCCGAAGGTTAATGCTGCAGCGCAAAACGTGCAGCGCACTGGCGTCAACAAGGGCTCTGGTTTTGTGCTATTGGCCCCAGCGGCCCCGCTGCGGGCCGTGGCGCTGCCCGGCCAGCGCGCGAAAGGCGGCTGCGGCAAAATTGCACGCCATGCCCTCCCATCCTGCACCGCCCGGCGCGGTCCGGCCCTTGGCCACGTTGCCTGCCACGTTGCCCGCGCTGTGGCTGGCGGTGGCGCTCTCCATGGGCGCTGCGGTGTCGCTGGGCATCACACGCTTTGCGTATGCGCTGCTGCTGCCCCCCATGCGCGAGGACCTGGGCTGGACCTACACGCTGGCCGGGGCCATGAACACGGTGAATGCGCTGGGCTACCTGCTGGGCGCGCTGGCCACACCGTGGCTGCTGCAGCGCGTGGCGCCGGGCAAGGTGCTGGTGGCGGGCGCCGTGTTGGCGTCGGTGTTCATGGGGCTCAGCGGCTTTGTTGTGGATGCGGTGCCGCTGCTGCTGCAGCGCCTGCTGGCCGGTGGTGCCAGCGCGCTGGTGTTCATCGCGGGCGGGCTGCTGGCGGCGCGCCTGGGGGCGCATGCGGCGGGGCGCGCAGGCCTGCTGCTGGGGCTGTACTACGGCGGCACGGGCTGGGGCATCAGCCTGTCGGCGCTGCTGGTGCCTGCGGTGCTGGCGGGCGCACCCGGGCCGCATGCCTGGGCGTGGGCCTGGTGGGCGCTGGCCGTTGCCTGCGCCGGTGCCACCGCGGTGCTGCTGTGGCCCGCGCGCCGCCTGCAGGCGCTGGCCGCACCGGCAGCGCCTCCCACGCCGTTCAATCTGCAGCATCCACCCGCCCGGGTGAGCTGGCGGGCCCTGGGGCCTGCGCTGCTGGGCTATGGCCTGTTCGGCGTGGGCTACATCGGCTATATGACCTTTGTGGTGGCGCTGCTGCGCGAGCAGGGCGCCAGCGGCACCGCGGTGACTTGGTTCTATGCGCTGCTGGGGCTGGCCGTGCTGCTGTCCTCGCGCATCTGGGCGGGCCTGCTGGACCGCAGCCGGGGCGGGCAGGCGCTGGCGCTGCTCAACGGCCTGCTGGGCGTGGCCACGGTGCTGCCGGCGCTCACGTCCGCGTGGCCGGTGGTGCTGGGATCGGGCTTGCTGTTCGGCGGGGTGTTCCTGTCGGTGGTCGCATCGACCACGGCGCTGGTGCGCCACAACCTGCCCCAGGTGCTGTGGGCCAGCGGCATCAGCGCGTTCACCATCGTGTTCGCGGCTGGACAGATTGTCGGGCCCACGGTGGTCGGCTGGATCGCCGACGGCCCGGGCGGCCTGGCGCGCGGGCTGGTGTTCTCGGCCTGTGCGCTGTGGGCGGGGGCGCTGGTGGCGTCGCGGCAAAGGCCGCTGGCGGGGTCTGGCGCAGGCGGCTGACCGGGGTGTAGGGCGAGCAGGGCCCTGCACAGATGCCGCGCTGGCGGTTAGTTGGTTTTCGCATATCCAAGTGCGAAACCAGTGCAAGCCGCCAACGGCCCGCTGCCTAGAATTTTTCTCTCATGCCATGGGCGGACCCGCGCCGCACCGTGGCCGCATCCGACGCATCCCGAGAGGACATTCCCCCCATGGCAACGACAACACGCAGAAAAAGCATCCAGGCCGCGGCCTTGCTGGTAGGCACGGTATTGGGCTTCAGTGCCCTGGCGCAGACACGCGAGGTGGTCATCGGCTACCAGGACATGGTCGTGCCGTGGCGCCATGCACAGGAAACGCGCGAGGTCGAAAAGCGCACGGGCTACAAGGTCACCTACCGCAAGCTGGGCAGCGGCGCCGAGGTGGTGCGCGCGCTGGCCTCCGGCGCCATCCACATCGGCGAGGCGGGCTCGTCGCCCTTCGCATCGGCCATCTCGCAGGGCGTGCCCATCGAGGTGTTCTGGGTGCTGGACAACATCAACGATGCCGAGGCCCTGGTGGCGCGCAACGGCTCGGGCGTCAACACGCTGGCGGACCTCAAGGGCAAGAAGATCGGCCTGCCCTTCGTGTCGACCACGCACTTCCACGCGCTGGTGGCGCTGCAGGACGCGGGCGTGGACCCCAAGAGCGTGCAGATCGTGAACCTGCGCCCGCCCGAGATCCTGGCGGCCTGGGAGCGCGGCGACATCGACGCGACCTTCGTGTGGGACCCGGTGCTGGCCAAGGCCAAGGCCAACGGCAAGGTCATCGTGACCTCGGGCCAGATCGCGGCCAAGACCGGCAAGGCCACCTTCGACGGACTGGCCGTGACCAAGGCCTTTGCCAAGGAGCATGACGGCTTCCTCGCGCAGTTCGTGCAGGTGCTGGCCGATGCCGACAAGGCCTACACCGGTCACAAGGCTGCCTGGACCGCCGAGTCGGCCGAGGTCAAGTCCGTCGCCAAGTGGAGCGGGGCCGAGGCGCCCACCGTGCCTGCGAGCCTGGCGTTGTACGCCTTCGTGCCGCCTGCCGAGCAGGCATCCAACCAGTGGCTGGGTGGCGGCAAGGACTCGGGCGTGGCCAAGTCGCTGGCGGCCACTGCGGCCTTTTTGAAAGAGCAGGGCACCATCCAGAACGTGCTGCCCGACTATTCCGTCGGTGTGAACCCCGCCTGGGTGCGGCGTGCCAAGTAGGCACGGTGACGGCGCAGAACATGGCCTGCAGATACGGGGCCTGAACGTGCGCTATGCCGGTGCGCGCCAGGCGTCGCCGGTGCTCGCGCTGCAGGACGTGGACCTCGACATCGCCCGCGGCGAGCTGGTGGTGGCGCTGGGCGCCTCGGGCTGCGGCAAAACCACGCTGCTCAACTGCATCGCGGGCTTCACCGAGGCATCGTCCGGCAGCATCACGCTCAACGGCCGCGCCGTCACCGGGCCGGGCGCGGAGCGCGGCGTGGTGTTCCAAAAGCATGCCCTCATGCCCTGGCTCAACGTGGTCGACAACGTGGCGCTGGGCCTGCGCCTGCGCGGCGTGCCGCGCACCGAGCGTCGTCGATTGGCTACCGAGAAGCTGGCCCTGGTGGGCCTGGAGGCCTTTGCCGACGCGCCCGTGTGGCAGCTGTCGGGCGGTATGCAGCAGCGCGTGGGCATGGCCCGCGCCCTGGCCAGCGACCCCGACGTGCTGCTCATGGACGAGCCGCTGGGCGCGCTCGACGCGTTCACCCGCGAGTCGCTGCAGGAGCTGGTGCTGCAGCTGTGGCAGCGCACAGGCAAGACGATTTTCTTTATCACCCACGATGTCGAGGAGGCGCTGTTCCTGGCCTCGCGCCTCATCGTGATGACACCGCGCCCGGGCCGCATCGCGCAGCAGCATGCGCTGGCGTTCAACACCGAATACCTGGGTGGCCGGGCTGCGCGCACGGTGAAATCGGATGCGCAATTCATCGCCTGGCGCGAACGCGTGCTGGACTGGATCGCGCCCGGCGTCGTGGCAAATGCGGAGCCCGCCCATGCCTGATGCGATGAGCCAGATCCTGGTAGTGCCGGGCATCGGACGCGATGCGCCCGGCGCAGCCGTGTCCGATGCACCTGCCGCGCCGCACGTTGCACCCGCAGCGTCCTCGCTGCGTGCCGTGGCACCGTTCCGTCTGCCCGGCAGCGGGCCGAGCCGTGGCATCAGCGCTGCCTGCGTGGCCGCACTGGTGGCGCTGTGGTGGCTGGCCACGCACCTGGCCTGGGTGCCGCCCTTGTTCCTGCCCGCACCCGATGCCGTGCTGCGTGCGTTCGGCGATGCCTGGCGCGGCACCATCCAGGGCGGTGAGCCGCTGTGGAAGCACCTGCAATGGAGCGCCATCCGCGTATTCGGCGCCTTCGCTTTGGCGGCTGTCACGGCCGTGCCGGTGGGCATCGCCATGGGCGTGAGCCGCGTGGCGCGCGGCGTGTTCGACCCGCCCATCGAGTTCTACCGCCCGCTGCCGCCGCTGGCCTACCTGCCGCTGATCGTGATCTGGTTCGGCATCGACGAGACCGCCAAGATCCTCTTGATCTACCTGGCCTGTTTTGCCCCCATCGCGCTGGCCGCCAAGGCCGGCGTGCGCAGCGCCAGCATAGAACAGATCAACGCCGCCCTGTCGCTGGGCGCGGGCCGCTGGCAGCTGGTGCGGCACGTCATCGTGCCCGCTGCACTGCCCGAGATCATGGTGGGCCTGCGCATCGCCATCGGCTTCGGCTGGACCACGCTCGTGGCCGCCGAGATGGTGGCAGCCACCGTGGGGCTGGGGCAGATGGTGCTGAATGCCTCGAACTTTTTGCGCACCGACGTGGTGGTGATGGGCATCCTGGTCATCGGCCTGGTGGCGTGGACCTTCGACTGGTTCATGCGCTGGCTGGAGCAGCGCTTCGTGCCCTGGAAGGGGCGTTAGTCTTTGAGTCAGTCTCGGAACTGTGGCCCGCCACAGCGCATGAAACTGGCGCGGCCCAAGGCCAGCGCACCCGCGCAAGGGCCGCCCCGCCGCGCTGGGTGCGTCCCCCTCCCGAATCGCGCAGCGAGTCGAGAGAGGGGGAAGGCGCGCAGCGCCTCAGGGGGTGCCTACTATTTCAGCAAGCCTTCGGCCTTCATGGCCTCCTGCACCGCAGGGCGGGCGGCCACGCGGTCACGGTAGGCGGCCAGGTTCGTCAGAGCGGAAATATCCACGTTGGTCGGCTTGGCCCAGTTGGTCACGGTGAACAGGTAGCCGTCGGCCACGGTGAACTGGTCGCCCATCAGGTACTGCTTGTCGGCCAGCTGGCTGTCCACCCACTGCAGGCGCTGCAGCAGCTTCTCGCGCGCCATGGTCTTGTATTCCTCAGGCGTGGCGGGGTTGAACAGGGGGCTGAAGCCCTTGTGGATTTCGGTGCCGATGAAGGTCAGCCATTCCTGCAGGCGGTAGCGCTGCAGCGAGCCGTTGGTGGGCGCCAGCATCTTCAGGGGCACCTGGTCGGCGATGTACTGCACGATGGCCGGGCCTTCGCGCAGGCGCGTGCCGTCGTCCAGCTCCAGCATGGGCACATAGCCCAGCGGGTTGATGCTGTAGTAGTCGGTGCCGTCCTGCAGCTTGTGGCTCTTGGTGCTGGCGAGCACGGGCGTGAAGGCCAGGCCCGCCTCGTGCAGGGCGATGTGCGGGGACAAAGAGCAGGCGCCGGGGGAGTAGTACAGCTTCATGATGAAAAGGTCCTTCCAAAAAAGTGACGGAGAAACCCGCCATCCTATGCCTTGTGCGTGACGCCTGCTGTCGTTCGGGTGCGCGCGGTTGTGTGGGACGGCCCCTGCGGCATCAGCTGTCGTAACCCGGTGCCTCGCGCTGCACCTTGCGCAGCAGTGCGGGCCAGGCAAACGCACCGCCCAGGCCGCCTGTCTGCACGCGCATGGCCTGCGCCACGCCGCTCACGATCTGCGGGTTCACGGCCGTGAGCTCGCCGCCGGCCTGCGCATCGATCTGGATGCGGCAGGTGTTCTCGAAGGTGTACATCGACAGGAACGCATCGGCAATCGTCTTGCCCACGGTGAGCAGGCCATGGTTGCGCAGCATGAGGAAGTTGGCCTCGCCCAGGTCGGCCTGCAGGCGCGGCTTTTCCTCGTCGCGAAAGGCCACGCCCTCGTACCCGTGGTACGCCAGCGAGCCCAGCACGAACGTGCTCTGCTGGCTGATGGGCAGCACGCCGCCCTTTTGCGCGCTGACCGCCACGCCCGCGCGGGTGTGGGTGTGCAGCACGCAGCCAGCCTCGGGCCGGGCCTCGTGCACGGCGCTGTGGATCACGAAGCCCGCGGGGTTCACCGGGAAGGGCGAGTCGTGCAGCTTGTTGCACTGCATGTCCACCTTGATCAGGCTCGACGCGGTGATCTCCTCGAACATCAGGCCGTAGGGATTGATGAGGAACTGGTGCTCGGGGCCCGAGACCGACTCGGGCAGCTTGGCGCTGATGTGGGTGAAGACCAGGTCACTCCAGCCGTAAAGGCTCACGAGCCGGTAGCACGCGGCCAGGTCGCAGCGCAACTGCCATTCTGGGGCGGACACGCTGTCCTTGAGCGAGGGAATGCTGAGCATGGGCTTGTCTCCGTGGGTTGTTGGGTACGAAGGTGCACTGTAGGCCGCTGCAGCGCAAACGGGTGTCAGGCAGGCTACACAAGCGGCGTTTGGGGGTGCGCGGTACGGGCTTTCCCGCAATGTCGCAGCCGTTCCATTGCGCTGTGAGAACCTCCAATCGCGGCGCGGGGTGCGTCCCTAAAGTTCATTCATCCATCCCATCAGTCGGTGGGACGGAATAACCGGACTTCTGGAGATCACCACCATGCGCAATCCCACATCGAAGATCGCGAGGCTGCTGGCCTCGTTCGCCGCCGCCACCTGCCTGTCGGCGCTGGGGCTGTCGGCCCACGCCCTGGAGACCGTGGACAAGGGCGCCTTCACCATCGCGTTCTCGGGCGACATGCCCGGCACCGGCTACCAGGACGGCAAGATGGTGGGCTACGACGGCGAGATTTTGCAGCGCATTGCGCAGGCGCTGCAGCTCAAGGTCAAGCCCGCGCTGATGGAGTGGTCGGGCACCATCGCCTCGGTGCAATCCAAACGCGTGGACGTGATGGCCGGCACCATGGGCTGGACCGAGCAGCGCTCGAAAATCATGGCGCTGAGCGACCCCATCCACTATTTCAAGAACGGCATCACGCAGTCGGACAAGACTGACTGGAGCCGCCTCAAGGACCTGGAAGGCAAGAAGGTCGGCACCATCACGGGCTTCTCGTTCATCCCCGAGCTGCGCAAGATCAACGGCCTGCAACTGGCGCTGTACGACACCTCGGACGCCGCGGTGCGCGACCTGCTGGCCGGGCGCATCGACGCGGTGATCGGCGACCCGCCGGTGATGCAGTACGCGATCTCGCAGAACCCGCAGTGGAAGATCAAGTTCAACGCCTTCAGCGACGCATCGCCCGACTACCCGTTGCTCACGGGCCTGGGCCAGGTGGTGTTCGGCCTGAACAAGGACAACCCCGAACTGGTGAAGGCCGTGAACGCCGAGATCGCCAAGCTCTGGGGCAGCTGCGAGCTGCGCAAGATCGGCAAGACCTACGGCCTGGTGCAGGACGTGTGGTACATACCCGTGGGCCAGAACGCCCGGGCCGGCGTGGACCGTGCGGCGGACTGGAAGCTGCCGTCGTGCAAGTGATGGTGCGCCGCACGCGCTGAGGTCAGTTCTCTTCACGCACACCGCAGACACCTGCGCGATGCGGTTTTGGTAGAAGTGCGGTGACCTGCCGCCGGAAGTGGAGCGGACTGAGGCGGCGCAGCAACGCATCCATCGGGACATGGCGGCGCTCTGTGCGCCGTGACACCAGCAGCCTAGCTGCAGCAGCGCGTGTGTGTCTAGTCTTCAATGTTCAGATCGCGTCCAGCCTGACGTCATGCACGTTGCCCTGGCACGATCAACGGCGTCAACTGGGCAGGGAGTAGGCGACTTTTGTACCCGACACGGCGATCCACCCATTGGCTTCCAAGCGCTGGATGAGACCTGCAAGTTCATCGGTGCTGAGTTTTCTGTTGAAGATCGCGGCGATGGTACTCGTAAGAGTCTTGACTGCGCGAGGCTTGGATGCACCGCGCCGCTGCAGGTCGGCCACAATGAGGTCGAGCTTGTCGTCTGCGGTCCTGGCGTTCACAGTCTTCACCAGGTGGATATCCGCTACATCCTTGACCCTGCCCGCAAAGATCTTGCGCTCTTTCAGATGCTGAATCAGTGGGTCGAAGCCTGTGTCTTTGGAGACGATGTGGAAATACCCGGTCGGATCCTTGGCCGAAAGTTCACCGATGTGGAATGCGATGTGAAAATCCAGCGCGTTGCTGCCATTGCCAGAGATCCGTATGTACTCCGCACGATCCCGCATCTGCTGCAGCGTATTGGCTACGTCGAAGCGCACCTTGGCTTGGCTGGCGCCCACGAACACCAGCACCTTGAAGTGCTCATTGTTTAGCACATCCATATGCTCAGGCTGGACGTTCTCGTAGTCGATCAGGACGTAGTTGGTGCGCATGTCGATAGGTGTTGCGAAGACAGCTTGAGCATTGACGGCCCCAGTAAGTTCGTCGATAGGTTGCTGCGGTTTCAATCTGGCCAGTGGGCTATGACGTTCTCATCAAGGTGCTTGCGTTTCTACAGGAGATGCGAGCTTGTATCGGAATTTCTCACCCGGCCCAGCTTGCGTCCCTGCGTCGATCGGGTCGAATATCTCGACCAAGACTTTCTCGAACTCTTCCCACTTAGCACCCCGTTTCTCTACAACACGCCGAACGGCTTCGACGAGGATAAGCCTTGTATCGTCCGCGAGAAACGCTTCTCGCTCGTCCGCGTCGGCGTGCAGGGAGTGATCTTGCCGTGCGTAGGCATGAAAGCGCACTACGCGGTCAGGTGGCCAGGCTTGTCGTCCAGAATCTCCCGGAAGGCGTTCCACGTGGGCTTTGGAAAATGAGTCCTGGATCATGTGGAGAATCGAGCCGAACGCCATGTCCCGCACGCGCTGTGGTGACGTATCTGAAGACCCTTGGGTGAAAAGACGCGTCACGTCCAGTTTTGAGTGTTGGGAGTTTGCCGATACTGGAAACAAGGCGCTCACTGCACCGACGGACGGCGTGGAAACGATCGCGTTGGTCTCGATGCGTCCTTCGGAAACGTCGTAGGCGAAGCGTGCCCACTCCAGAATTTTCCGTTGTGTGATCAGGGCTGGCTCGCCTTCGACCGCCATGGCGTGAAAGAACTGGAGATCTCCAAAATGGCTGCGTTGCAAGATGGGCGCCTCTGGTCCAAACACTGCCCGGTCATCTGGGGGTTTCGACAAGCTTGAGGCTGTATTGAAAATTTGGCCCCAGCAGCCAGGCCAGAGGTTGGGCAACTGAACGGGCAATCCGATGCAAGTCGGTGCGTTCTTGGCCTGTTTGTACGACAGCTGAAATGGTGGGTTGTCGTTCCACTGAACCCCTTGCACTACGTACCGGGGTGCCCCTGGCAGTCCGCTGAGCACGGCGCGTTCACAGTCGTCCGGTCCAAGTTCGCAACCATAGGCTAAATGCGTTATTTCCTCGTGAACAGGGCTTTGAAACTTCTTGATGAAGTAATCAACAAGTTTGCCCTGCCCTCCCGAAATCGTGTTCAGGACATTGTCGGTCCAGCTCTTGTTGATGGGCTTTTCCGGAATAGGTGCAAGGCCGAAGGCTTCACAGCTGGTGCTGGTACAGACCAGGAGCGCAGCCCCTGCGTAAAGAACGGCGGCGCCCATACTTTGGGTTCGCGCTGCTTTGTGGCTAATCATGGCTGATCCCTTCCCTCTAAAAATTGTGTCGTTATTTTCTGGGTCGATCTGGATCGGCACAAGAAAGACTTGGCACCTAGAGGAAGAGCCATCTTGACTGTTGGCGGTGAGTGGCAGTCACCCCGCAAATACGGTTCAACCCGAGCGAGCACCTTGCTGAACGAGGCACAACGCGCATCGGAGGCGCCGCGCGCGCAGTCTGATCTCCTGTGTCAGAGTTGACTCGGTACTAACTGGGGGAAAGACGTGCCGCGTCACCGCACGACATGGCACGGCCGGCCGCCTGGATCAAGCCTCCACCGTACCAGCCTGCAGCGCCTTGCGCATGCGCCCCGGCGGCATGCCGTACAGCTGCTGGAAGTGCCGGATGAAATGCGATGCGTCGGCAAAGCCGCATTCATACGCGATGGTGATGACCGGCAGGGCGGTGCTGGTGAGCATCCATTTGGCGTATTTGAGGCGCGCGTTGCGGTAGTACTCCGACGGCGTGGTGCGCGTCTCGGCCAGGAACACGCGCTCGAGCTGGCGGCTGCTCGAATCCACCAGCCGCGCGATGACCGCGATCTCGAGGGGCGTGCCGATGTTCTTTTCCATGAGCACGATGGCCTGGCGCAGCTTGTCGTGGTCGGTGGTGCCGTAGCCCAGCGCATGGCGGCGTGCCACGTGGGTGTGGCCGGCGGAGGGGTTCACCGTCATCTGGTGCACGACCTTGGCCGCGCGGTCGGGGCCGCAGTGCAGGCGCACCAGCTCGGCCGTGAGCTCCACGATGGAGATGCCGCCCGCACAGGTGATGCGGTCGCCGTCGAAGAGGTAATGCGAGTCCGTCACGAAGGGCAGCGTGGGGAACGCCTGCTGCCAGTCCTCCACGTGGTAGGGGTGCACGCAGGCGCGCCGCTGCGCCATGAGCCCCGCATGCGCCAGCGCGAACGAGCCGGTGCAGATGCCGATGAGCGGCTTGCCCAGCGACGCGGCGTACTGCAGGAACTCGCGGTAGCGCGGGTGGGCCGAGGGGATGGCCGGCAGCAGCCCGCCGATGACGGCGATGTAGTCGTAGTCGCAGTCGGACGAGAGCGATTCCTGCACGGGTACTTCGACACCGCAACTGGCGGCCACCGACTGGCCGGGTATGCCCAGGATGGTCCACGAGCAGCGGATCTGCCGGCTCTGGTCGCCCACATCGGCCGCGTGGCGCAGGCCGTCGCACAGGCCCGCCAGCGACAGCAGCGGGAACTGCGGCCACAGCAGGATGCCCACGCGCAGTTCGGAGGCCGATGACGCCTTGCGCCGCGGCGCGCTGGGCCGCGACGCCGCGTCGAGCTTGCCGATCAATGCACCAATGTCGCCTGTGTTCTGTGCACTGGTCTGGTGCGCGTTGGCGCCATTTTTGACGCCAGGGGCTTTGCGCTGGGGTGTGGTGGGGGGCATCGGGTTTTCCCTGCATGTCGCATACGTTCAATATAGCTGCGTCCCCCTCCAATGAACAGAGGGGCGCCATTCCTAGCATGGAGGCACTGGGTAGCAAGGACATGCGGGTGCAATTTGCGTGCCGCAGCGCCCGCACACCACTGTCTGGAGAACCATGCTGTGAACGACGACCATCCACCCCTGCTGCGCGTGAGCGGCCTCACCAAGAGCTACGGCCAGACGGAGGTGCTCAAGGGCATTTCCTTCGACTTGAAAAAAGGCGAGACGCTGTCGCTGATCGGGCCCAGCGGCTCGGGCAAGTCCACGTGCCTGCGCTGCCTGAACTTTCTCGAAAAGCCCAACGGCGGCGAGGTGCTGCTGCAGGACGAGCGCATCGGCCAGGTGCCTGCGCGCAAGGGCGGCGGCTGGCGGCTGATGAGCGACACCGAGATGGCACCGCAGCGCCGCGAGATCGGCATGGTGTTCCAGCTGTTCTATCTGTGGCCGCACCTCACGGTGCGCGACAACGTGGCGCTTGCGTCCATCAAGGCCGGCGGCATGCGGCGCGACGAGGCCCACGCGCTGGCCGAAGACATGCTGGAGAAGGTGCACCTGCGGCACAAGGCCGACGCCTACCCCGAGCAGCTGTCCGGCGGGCAGCAGCAGCGCGTGGCCATTGCGCGCACGCTGGCGCAAAAGCCCAAGCTGATCCTTTTCGACGAGCCCACGTCCGCCCTGGACCCCGAACTCGTGGGCGAGGTGCTGGGCGTGATCCGCGAGCTGGCCGACGAGGGCCGCTCGATGATCCTGGTGACGCACGAGATCCGCTTTGCGCGCGACGTGGCCGACCGCGTGATCTTCATGGACGGTGGCCACATCGTCGAAGAGGGCCCTGCCGCGCAGGTGATCAACGCGCCGCGCATGGAGCGCACGCGCAGCTTCCTGGGCCAGGTGGGCGGTGGCGCAGGGCTGGGTGCATGACCATGCCCGGCCTCGATACCTTCACCCTGATCGCGCTCACGCTGTTGCGCGGTGCGTGGACGGCCGCGCAGGTGGCGGCAGGCGCCGCGCTGATCGCCGCGGGCTTGGGGCTGCTGCTGGCCTTGCTGGTGGTCTTCGTGCGCCACCGCGCGCTGCAATGGGCCATTGCGGCGTACATCGAATGGATGCGCAACGTGCCCGCGCTGGCGCATCTGTTCGTGCTGTATTTCGGCCTGGCGTCGGTGGGCGTGCGGCTGTCGCCGCTCACGGCCGCGGTCGTCGGCCTGGGCCTGGTGGGCGCGGCCATCCTGTGCGACGTGTTTGCCGCGGGCCTGCGCTGCCTGCCGGTGGGCCAGCGCGAGGCGGCATTGGCCGTGGGCCTGACACCCGCGCAGACGCTGCGCTGCGTGCTGCTGCCGCAGATGCTGCGCGTGACGCTGCCGTCGCTGGGCAACTACGCGAGCCAGCTGGTCAAGGACACCTCCATCGCGTCGGCCATCGCGGCGCCTGAAGTGATGTTCTATGCGCGCAACCTGGTGACGTCCACCTTCGAGACGCCGCTGATCTACCTGACCGCCATGCTGCTCTATGCGGCCATGGTGCTGCCCATCAGCTGGGCCTTCACGCGCCTGGAGCGCCACACTGCCAGGGGGGCACGATGACTGCATTCTTTGCAACCTATGCCGAGTACCTCGGCGAGTGGTGGCCGCGCCTGCTGGACGCCGCGCGTGTCACGGCCGAGCTGTCGGCCATCGGCTTTGCCATCGCCATCGTGCTGGGGGCGCTGCTGGTGTGGATGCTGCGCAGCGGCGTGGCCGTGCTGCGCCGCAGTGCGCAGGGCTTCATCGAGCTGCTGCGGGCCATACCGCTGCTGGCGCTGCTCCTGGCGATCTACTTTGCGCTGCCTTCCATCGGCGTGACGCTGTCGGGCTACTGGGCCGGTGCCATCGGCCTCGGAGTGCATGGCGCGGCCTATGTGGCGGAGATCCTGCGGGGCGGGCTGCAGTCGGTGCACGGCGGGCAGCGCGAGGCGGGCCTGGCGGTGGGCCTCACGCCGCGCCGCGTGTTCCTGCACGTCACGCTGCCGCAGGCGGCACGCGTGATGCTGCCGCCACTGCTGAGCAGCTACGTGGCACTGCTGAAAGACAGCTCGCTGTGCGCGCTGATCGCCACCAACGAACTCATGCTGGCCGCCAAGGCGATCTCCAGCGAGTACTTCCTGCCGCTGCACGTCTTCATCCTGGTGGGGCTGTTCTATTTCGCGATCGCGTTCCCGCTGTCCATGCTCTCGCGCTTCATGGAGCGCCGCCTGGCGCAGGGCCGCCGCACGCTGGGGGCTGCATGACGACCACCGATCTCTCGATGCCATCCATGGTCTACGCGCCGCTGGCAGACCAGGCCGCGGCCATCCGTGCGGGCCGCTTGTCGAGCGAGGCACTGGTGGAGGCGCAGCTCGCGCGCATCGACCGGCATGGCGCGCAGCTGCACGCCTATACCGAGGTCTACGCCGACGAGGCCCGCGCCGCCGCGCAGGGCCTGGACCGCATGGCCCGTGCGGGCGTCTTCATCGGGCCGCTGCACGGCGTGACGGTGGCTGTGAAGGACCTGTTCGAGGTGCAGGGCAAGGCGATTGCCGCAGGCTCGCGCGCGCAGCCGGCGCGCATCTCCGGCATGAACGCCACGGTGGTGGACCGCCTGCGTGCGGCCGGCGCCATCGTGGTCGGCAAGACGCACACGGTGGAGTTCGCATTCGGCGGCTGGGGCACCAACGCGGTGATGGGCACACCCTGGAACCCCTGGGATCTGCACACGCACCGCACGCCGGGGGGCAGCAGCAGCGGCTCGGCCGTGGCGCTGGCGGCGGGGCTGTGCAGTGCGTCCATCGGCACGGACACGGGCGGGTCGGTGCGCATACCGGCCGGGCTGTGCGGCGTGGTGGGGCTCAAGACCACGCGCGGCCTCATCAGCCGCCACGGGCTCATCGAGCTGTGCCCCACGCACGACACGGTGGGGCCGCTCACGCGCACGGTGCGCGACAGTGCGCTGCTGCTGGAAGTGCTGGCCGGTGCCGACCCGCACGACGCGGTGTCGCTGCAGGCGCCCGTGCGCTCGGTGCTGCCGCACCTTGCGCGCGGCGTGCAGGGCCTGCGCGTGTGGACGCTGCCCGAGGCCGAGCGCCACGATGTGGATGCCGACGTGCTCGCGGCCTGCGACGCGGCTGTGCAGGTGCTGGTGTCGCTGGGCATGCAGCGCGTGGAGCGCGCGCTGCCGCAAAGCTGCGCCGAATCCATGCGCGTGGCGGGCAGCCTGATGAGCGCCGAGGGCTATGCCAACCTGGGACCGCTGTTCGAGCAGGACGGGCTGGAGTTCGACCCGCATGTGCGCCGCCGCATCCTGCTGGGCCGCGACATCGATGCAGCGCAGTACATCGCGCTGCTCAAGCTGCGAGAGCAGGCCAAGGCCGACATGCTGCGCGCCATGGAGGGTGTGGATGTGTGCGCCTTTCCGACCAATGCGATCGCCGCCATCCCGGTCAGTGCGGTGGACGAGCTGGCCACGCCGCTGTCGCGCTTTGGCCGCTTCGTGAACCTGCTGGATCTGTGCTCGCTGGCCGTGCCGGCGGGCTTCACGCAGGGCGGCATGCCGGTATCGCTGCAGGTCATCGGCCGGCCGATGGACGAGCCGACGATCCTGCGCGTGGGCCATGCGTTCGAGCAGGCCACCGGCTGGCACAGCGCGGTGCCGCCGGGCTGGGACTGAGCGGCGCACCCCACCCCCTTTGTATTCACCCCAGGAGCTTTTCACCATGCCTGCGTTGTCCCCACGCGCGCCCCGGGCGTGCCTGCTGGCGCTCACCCTGCTGTGCGCCGCGGCCGCGGCTTTTGCACAGACACCGGCCCGAGGCGGCGCTTCGGCGCTGGAGCGCATCGCGCGCAGCGGGGTGGTGCATGTGGGCTACATCCCCACGCCGGGCACCTTTGCGTTCCGCGACGCGGCGGGCGACACGGTGGGCTACTCCATCGACGTGTGCCAGCGCGTGGTGCAGAACCTGCGCAAGGTGCTGGCGCAGCCGGCGCTGCGCGTGGAGTTCCGCCCGCTGGAGGCGGCGCAGCGCATACCGCTGCTCAAGGCCGGCAGCATCGACATCGAGTGCGGTGGCAACACCAACACCGTGGGCCGGCAAAAGGACGTGGACTTCTCGCACACGCTGTTCACCACGGGCGTGCGCTTCCTGGCGCGCCAGGCCGTGCTGATCGACGGCGTGCCCAGCCTGTGGCGGCGGCGCATTGCGGTGAGCAACGGCACCACGGCGCAGGAGACCATGGCGCGCGTGCAGCGCGAGCAGGAGCTGCAGGTCGTGGTGGTGGCCACCGATGCCGAGGGCGTGCGCCTGGTGGAAGAGGGCACGGTCGATGCCTTCGCGCAGGACGACATCCTGCTCTACGCACTGCTGGCCACATCGCCGAAGAAGGGCGGCCTGCATGTCACCGGCCGCCACCTTACGGTGGAGCCGTATGCCTTCATGCTGCCCAAGGACGATGCGCCGCTGCGCGAGGTGGTGGACCGCACGGTGCTCGCGCTCATGCATTCGGGCGAGCTGGCCGCCCTGTACCGCAAGTGGTTCGACACCGAAACGCTGCGCATCCCGATGAGCGCCCACATGCGCGAAAACATCCGCTACCCCAACAAGTACGGCATTCCCTGAACGCGCGGCGGCATTGCCGCAGTGGTCTTTTTTCAGCCGGCCCTTTCAGTCCTTTCAGTCCTTTCAGTCCCTTCATCCCAGAGCTTTTCATGAACACCAGCATTCCCTTCATCAGCGACCGGCAAGTGGCCGAGGCGCTGGATTTCGCGTCGGTGGCCACCGTGCTCGGCGAGGCCTTTGCCAGCCTGGCCGCGGGCGGTGCCGCCGTGCACCAGCGCCAGCGCACCGATTGCCGCGACCTGCGGCTGAGCACCATGGGCGCGGTGTGGGCCGAGCGCGGCGTGGCCGGGGTCAAGGTGTACCCCACGGTGCGCGGGCAGTTCAGCTTTTCTATCGTGCTGTTCGATGTGGTGACCAACCAGCCGCTCGCAGTGCTGGACGGCAACGAGATCACGCGGCTGCGCACCGCGGCCATCACGGCGCTGGTGGCGTCCAAGGCGGGCCCGCTGCGGCCGCGCAAGCTGGCGGTCTTCGGCGCAGGGCTGCAGGGCCGCGCGCAGGCCGAGGCTTTGAGCGGCTGGTTCGACTTCGGGGAGATCGCGCTGGTGGACCCTGCGGGGGACCCGGCGTGGGCGCAGACGCTGGCGGTGCAGGCGGGCTGCCCGGCGGCCTTCACCACGCCCGAAGCGGCAGTGCGCGACGCGGACATCGTGGTCACGGCCACGCGCTCGGCCACACCGGTGTTCGACGGCGCGTGGCTCGCGCCCGGCGCCTTCGTGGCCGCCATGGGCATCAGCGCGCCCAAGGGCCGCGAGCTGGACGACACCACCATGGACCGCGCGGGCCGCATCGTGCTGGAATGGCTGCCGCAAAGCCTGGCCGAAGCCGGCGAGGTGGTGCTGTGGCAGGGCCGCACGGCCAGCGCGCCGCTGGTGGACCTGCCCCAGCTCTACGCGGGCGGTGCGCCGTGGCGGCCCGAGGCGCCGGGCATCACCGTGTTCAAGTCCGTGGGCATCGGCCTGGCCGATGTGGCGGTGGCGCAGCTGGCGGTGTCGCGCATCCTGCAGAGCGCGCCCGCACTGGCAGGTGCGCTGCCATGAAGGTCTGCGTGATCGGCGCGGGCGTGATCGGCTGCGCCACGGCCTACGAACTGGCGCGCCAGGGCCACGATGTGCACCTGCTGGACGCGGCGCAGGCGCCGGGCCTCGTCACCAGCTGCGCCAACGGCGCGCAGCTGAGCTACAGCTATGTGGAGCCGTTCGCGTCGCCCGCCACGCTGCGCGCGTTGCCCCAGCTGCTGTTGTCGCGCGGCTCGGCCGTGCGCTTGCACCCGCGCTGGGACTGGCGGCAGTGGGCGTGGGGCCTGCAGTTTCTGCGCGCGTGCTCGGCACGGCAGTCGCTGCGGGGCACGGCGCAGTTGCTGCAGTTGGCGCAGGCCAGCCGCGCGGCGCTGGCGCAGTGGATGGCCGAGGAGGACTGGTCCTTCGGCTTTGAAGAAAACGGCAAGCTGGTGCTGTGCCCCACGCCACAGGCGCTGCGCCAGCAGCAGCGCCAGGTGGCCGTGCAGGCCGCCATGGGCTGCCGGCAGGAGGTGCTGAGCGTGCGCGAATGCCTGGACAGGGAGCCCGCGTTGCAGGCGGCGCCGGGCCTGCCCTGGGCCGGTGGCGTGTGGACCCGCGACGAGTGCATCGCCGACCCGCACCACCTGTGCCGCAGCCTGGTGGGCAGCCTGCGCCAGCGCGGCGGCACGGCGTCGTTCGGCGTGGTGGCGCGTTCGTTCGTGCGGCATGCAGGCCGGGTGAGCGCGGTGGCCACGGACCAGGGCGGGATCACCGCCGACGCCTTCGTGCTGGCCACCGGGCCCGCTGCAGGGCCGCTGGCGGCGCGGCTGGGCATCCACCTGCCCATCCAGCCCATCAAGGGCTACAGCATCACGGTGCCGTTTCGGGGCGGCGTGGCGCGGCCCCGCGCGAGCGTGACCGACCTGGGCCGCAAGACGGTGTTCGCACCGCTGGGCACGCACCTGCGCGTGGCGGCCATGGCCGAGGTGGGCGCCACGGGCCTCGACGTGCCCGCGGACCGGGTGCGGACCATGGTGGACGCCGTGGCGCAGACCTACCCGGGCCTGTGCGACCTGGACGCCCCGGCCGTGTGGGCCGGGCTGCGGCCCGCCACGCCCACGTCGGTGCCCATCGTGGGCCGCTGGCGCGACAGCAATGTGTACCTCAACGTCGGGCACGGCGCGCTGGGCCTGACGCTGGCGGCGGGCAGCGCGGTGGCGCTGGCGGGGCAGATGCAGGGGTGACAGCGCCTGGCCGTCACCTCCCGCGCTGCGCGCGAAGCCGCCGCCGCCCCAGCCAGGCCACCCCGAGCCCTGCCAGCGCCAGCATCCAGGGGCTGTCCACCGGGATGGCCTTGGCAGTGCCGCCGGGTCCTGCCAGGACGTTGATGTTCAGCGTGAAGGGCGAAGTCAGGCCATTGGCGTCCGTGACCTGGATGACCACGCTGAAGCTGCCCGCCGTGGTGGGTGTGCCGGTGAGCAGGCCGCCCGCGCCGAGCGACATGCCGGGCGGCAGGGCGCCTGAGCTGATGGCAAAGCTGTACGGCCCTGTTCCGCCCGTCACCAGGATCTGGCTGTTGTAGGGCGTGTTGGTGACCGGCGAGGAGGGCGGGGTGACGGCCAGCACGCCGGCGACGGTGCCGGCGGCGACCAGGTCCCGCTCACGGCCCAGGAAGTCGGAGGCCGTGATGGTGAAGCTGTAGGCGGCGGCGGTGGTGGGTGTGCCGGTGAGCGCGCCGCCCGCCGACAGGTTCAGGCCCGTGGGCAGGACTCCGGTGCTGACCAGGAACTGGTACGGCGCCACGCCGCCGCTGGCGGTGAAGGTCACGCTGTAGGGCGTGCCTTGCACCGGCACGGGAACGGCCGCCGGCGTCACGCTGATGCTCTGCGCGGAGGCGGCAGCACCCCACAGCAGGACGCAGGCGGCGCCCACGGCGGCGACGATGCGATGGCTCCAGGGGAATGCAGCCTGTGTTGCGCGGGCGGTCATTGGTGGCCTCCCCGCTGCTGGCGTTCGGCTTGCTTTTCGGCTTGCTTTTCCAGGGCCGACAGCCGCTGCGCCAGGCCCAGGAGCTCTTCGTCCCTGGCGGCCAGCCTCTGGTGCAGGGCTTGCACCGTCGCGGCGGCCAGGCCCGCCACATCGCTGGGTGCGAGCGTCTTCGGGCTGGCGCCCAGCTGAAAGCGCTGGTGCACGTCTTCCGCCATGGGCCCCAGGTGCAGGCTGGCGCTCAGATCGCTCAGGTAGCGCCAGGCATACACCGGCAGTTGCGCCACTTCGCCAAGGATGGCGTGGACCGGCGCGGCGGTGATGTCGTGCTTGAGCGTGCGGCTGGAGCCCTGGCTGAGCGTGCCGGCCACGGCAAGGTTGCCATTGGATTGCACCGACAGCGCAGGGCTGCCGCTGCCGCTCGGTGCAAGGCTCACGCCCGATGCGGTGGTCAGCTGCGTCCAGTACGCCGTGCCCGTGCCATGCGCAAGGCGCGTGGCGATGTCGCCGTTGTTGCGCAGCTCCATCTGCACGCGCGCGGTCGAGGCCGCGGCTGTCGTGTTGTCGACCCGCAAGCTGCCCGTGCCGTCGGAGCGGCGCAGGGTCAGCGGCGCCGCCGGGCGCGGAGTGCCCAGGCCGACGTTGCCGTCGCCGGCGATGTCCAGGCTGGCGTGCGGCGCCCCGGGCCGGATGCGCAGGGGCAGGCGCGAGCCGGCGGTGACGTCGCGCACGAAGAAGTTGGCTTCGTTGGCGGCAATGTCCCAGGTCTGGGGCGTGAAGCCGTTCAGGCCGTTCTGCTCTTGCCGCAGCGCCGGTGTGTTGTACGACAGCACGTGCAGGTCCACCACGGGCGCGGCAGTGCGTATGCCCACGCGGCCGAGCGGGCTCACGTACAGGCTGTTGGCGGGTGCACCGGCCATCCACAGCGCCTTGACCTGGCTGGACGTGGTGTTGGTGCCGGTGCTGGCTGCAGCATCGGCGATCCCCAGGTAGCTGGCACCGCCGCTGGCGCTGTCGTTGGTGAGCAAGGTCCAGGGAGAGTTGGGGAAGGGTGCGGCGCGGGTGTCGTGGAACCCGATGCGCAGGTTGTTT
Organism: Acidovorax sp. Leaf191; assembly: GCF_001424425.1. Lineage (GTDB taxonomy): Bacteria > Pseudomonadota > Gammaproteobacteria > Burkholderiales > Burkholderiaceae_C > Acidovorax. Next base: position 361,309 of record NZ_LMPT01000001.1, on the reverse strand, counting down.
TCCTTCAGCCGCAGGGTGTCGTTGCCGAAGGTTTCGCCGTTGGTGCAATCCAGGCCTGTGCAGACGCTGCCCTGGATGATGTGGTCGTCGCTGACCACCTGGTCCTTGAGCACCATGCGCTGGCTTGCGCTGGCCGCAGTGATGGCCTGGGTGCGGGCGGTGCTGGCGCTGCTGGCGTTGTCGCCGGCCGCACCGGCCTCACCGCGGGGAGGCACGTCCGGAGGCAGCACGAAAGCGCCCCCGGCAATGGTCACGCTGGCGCTGAGCACGGCGCCGACAGGCCCTTCTGGTCGGGTGGGGGCCACCGGGGCCTCCTCGCGCCGAATGGCGGCGGTGGCGGGGGCGAGCGTCAGCTCGTAGGTGTAGCGCCCGTCGGGCAGGGGCGTGTCCTGCAGTGCCAGGGCCAGGGGCTCGCGCAGCACGATGTCCTGCGGCGCGCCGCCTTCGCGGGTAATTCGCAGCGTGGCCCGGCCATGGGGCACGGCCACGGTCCATTCCAGGCGCTGGGCCTGCAGGCGGGCGGTGATGGGGGTGGCAGCCGGTGGGGTGCCTGCGGCTGGGGTGGTCTGGGCCTGGGCGCTCTGGCCCAGCAGGCAGGCGGCGATGGCCGCGGCCACGGCCAGGCGCACGGCGCGAGGCTGCGGACGGCCGTAAAAGGCGGTTCGGTCGTGGGACATGGACGGCAGCTCCCTCAGCGCGCGGGCTTGGCGGGGGCCGCCATTTGCGCTTCCAGCAGGGAGATGCGGGCCTTGATCGCAGCGATGTCGGCTTCGCGCTCGGTCACCTTGCGCGCCAGTTCCTGCACGGCTCCCAGGGTCACGCCGGCGAGGTCGCCGGGGGCCAGGCTCTTGTCGTCCTGCCCGAGCTGGAAGATGTTGCGGAAGTCCTCTGCCATGGGGCCGACGTGGCGTTCCTGCGCGGGGCTGGCGGTGTAGCGCCAGTGGTAGAGCGGCAGGCTCAGCACTTTCTCCAGCAGGCTGGTGCCGTTGATGGGTTCGATCCCCGTCTTGAGCGTGCGGCTGGAGCCCGTGCTCAGCGTGCCGGTGATGGCCAGGTTGCCGTTGGCCGCGAGCGTGAACTGCGGCGTGCCTGCGCCCTGTGTCGCCAGGGTGAGGGCGGTGCCGGCCGTCATGTCCCAGCCGGTGGCTGCCGCGGTGGTGAAGCGCAGCGTGGCAGGCCCGTTGTTCGCCAGATTCAGCAAGGTGCGCTGGGCCGCGGTGCCGCTGGCCTCCTGCACCAGCACCTGGGCGCTGCCGTCGGTGCGCATCACATGCAGTGCGGCGGCAGGCGATGCGGTGCCGAAGCCGACATTGCCCGATGCAGCGATGTCCACGCTGCTGGTGGGCGCGCCAGGGCGGATGCGCAGGGGAAGGCGCGAGCTGTTCGTAACGTCGCGCACGAAGAAGTTGGCCTCGTTGGACCCGATGTCCCACGTCTGCGCGGTGAAGCCGCCCGCGGAGGACTGTTCCAGGCGGAAGGCGGGCGTGTTGCCGGTGGATGCGTGCACGTCCAGCGCAGGCGTGGCCGTGCGCAGGCCCAGCTGGCCGCTCGCGCTCACGTAGAGGCTGTTGGTGGGCGCCCCGGCGCTCACGGTGAACACCGGGTTGCCGGACGTCGCGTCCTCGATGGCGAGGTAGGAGGCGCCGCCCGAGAAGGTGTCGTTGGCCTTGATGCGCCAGTCGTTGGCGGGAAAGCCCGCGCCACTGCTGGTGTCGTCGAAATGGATGGCGAGGTTGCCTCCCTTGAGCCGCACCGTTTCGAACCCGAAGGTTTCGTTGTTCACGCAATCGAGGCCCGCGCAGAGGCTGCCCTGCACGACCAGGTCGTCGGCCACGACCTGGTCCTTGGTGGTGAACGTGGTGGCGGCTGGTGCGGTGCTGCGCTGCGCGGCGGTGGTGGCATCGGCCCCAGCGCCCACCACCTGGCCCTGCGCCACGGCAAAGGAGCCGGACACGATGCGCTGGTGCAGGGTGGCCTGGGCCTGGGCCGGGTCCATGGTGGCGGGGGGATCCAGGCTCAGCTCGTAGAAATAGCGCCCATCGGGCAGGCGCGCCTGCCGGGGCTCCAGCACGATGGGGGCACGCGGGAAGACCTGGTCCGTGACGGTGCCGTCGGGCCGTACCAGGCGCAGCTTGGCTGCGCCGTGCGGGGCCTGGGCGGTCCAGGTGATGCGGTCGCTCTGGCGTGCCGCGGTGATGGATGCCGCGGGGGCCTGGGCGGCGCAGGCCGCAGCGACCAGGCTGGCGACCAGCGCCAGGGAGGCTTTGTGGAAAGGGTGCATGGAGGTGGTCTCTGAAGCGGGCCGGGGGCTCTTCGAACTTTTCGAATGTCTGGCGTCGGGGGCAGCGGCAAGGCGCGTGGCTGCGCCGCCGCAGTTACCCGCGGAAACATTCGAGTCTGAATGAGCCCCGCTAACGCGTCAATCGTGAAATGCCAGGGTGTCGTGCGCTCGACGCAGCCCTTCGCCCCTTCTCTGGCCTTTCCGGCCTTTCCGGCCTTCCAGCCCTTCCCGCGTTCCCCTCTCTGCCCTGTGGCGGGGGGGTTGCCGGCACGTCACGTGCCGGCACCTGGGGACGGAGCGTTCAGCCTGCTTGCGGAATCGGCGCCCGCATGCCTGCGTTGAGCAAATTCCAGGCATTGATGGTGGCGATCGCAAAGCCCAGGTCGGAGATCTCGGCGTCGGTGAACAGGGCCTTGAGCTTGGCGAACTCTTCGTCGCTCGCGTCGCTGTGCGGCGTGGCGGTGAGGATCTCGGCCCAGCGGAAGGCGGCGCGCTCGCGTTCGTTGAAGAACGGTGCCTCGCGCCAGCCGGCCACGGCGTTCAAGTGGCGCGCTTCCACGCCGTCCTTGACGAGGTAGTTCCAGTGCATGTCCATGCAGTAGGCGCAGCCGTTGATCTGAGAGACGCGCAGGAAGACGAGCTCTGCCAGGCGCGCGCCCAGGGCGCCCTTCTTGATGGTTTCGGACACGTTGACCAGGCCCATGAAGGCCTTGGACGAGAGCTGGTGGTAGGGCAGGCGGGCGGTGTGCTGGGACATCAAAAAACTCCTGGGTGTGCCCTGGTGGGGCGGTGGTGGATGAAAGGGGGCGATGGGTGCGCGGCACAGGCCATCGCATTCCATACCTTTCAAGACGTGCGCGTGTTGTCCGGTGTGACAGCGGGCGGCGGTTTTTTGCAGCCTCCACTCCACTCCACAACACAACCACCCATCCATCCATGAACCCTTCGCCACCACAGCGCCCAGCGCCGTACCCGTGTCAGTCCAGCGAGAGCGGGATCCCCGCGAGCTTGTCCGGGTTGCGGATCGCGTAGATCGCCACGATGCGCTCGCCGTCGGTCACGAAGGCCTGCGCCGATTCGAGCTGGCCGTCCAGGTAGCGCAGCAGCCCCGGCTCTCCGTTGATGAGCGCCATGCGGTAGACCACCTGCGCGCCCAGGCGGCGAAACAGGGCCCAGTACAGGTTGGCGATGCGAAAGGGGCCGACCAGCGGCTGGGCGAAGGATGGCACCTTGCCGCCACCGTCGCCGATGAGCTGGGCGTCTTCGCTGAGCAGTGTTTCGATGGCGTTGCGGTCGCCGCTGCGCGCGGCCAGCATGAAGCGCTGCAGCAACTGGTGGTGCACGTTGCGCGGCACCTCGAAGCGGGTGCGCGCCTGCTGCACGCGTTCGCTTGCACGGTGCACCATCTGGCGGCAGCTGGCCTCGGTCTTGCCCAGCTGGGCCGCGATCTCGGGGTAGTCGTAGTCGAACACCTGGCGCAGCAAAAAGGCGGCGCGCTCCTCGGGCCCCAGGCGCTCCAGCACGTACAGGAACGCCACCGACAGCTCGCCCGCCAGCTCGGCGGCCGACTCGGGCGTGTGCGCGCCGTCCAGCTCCACCAGCGGCTCGGGCAGCCACCAGCCCACATAGGCCTCGCGCTCGGCCTTGAGCGCGCGCAGCCGGTCGATGGACAGGCGCGTGACCACCGTGACCAGCCAGGCCTCGGCGGACTGCAGGGCGGCGGGGTCGGTGCGGCTCCAGCGCAGCCAGGCGTCCTGCAGCACGTCTTCGGCATCGGCGCGCACGCCGAGCATGCGGTAGGCGATGCCGAAGAGGCGGGGACGCAGGGTGGTGAAGGGGTCGGTGGCGCAAGCGCCGGAGGTCGCTGGAGGGGCTGCGGAGGTCATGGGCTGGTGCCTGGGCTGGGGGTGGTGAAGCAGATCAACCGCCGCTGCGCGTTGTCTGGCCATGTTGACCAGACGGGGGAGACTGCCGGTGTGTGACAGTGTGGAGTGGATTGCTCCTGTTTTGATAGCTGTTGGCGCTTGCCAGATGAGCGGTAGGGCCGGTTTTGATGGTCAACCGCAGTGCCTGGCGCCCGCGCGGCGGCACGCCGCGGCTCAAGGCCGGGACGGCGCCGCGCCCGGCTGGGTCAGCCGCTCCAGCCGCTCCAGGTACACGAAGGCCGATGCGGTGCTGGCGCCGCACATCTCGGCCGACGGCATGAGGCCGCCGCACACCGCGGGGCGCTCGGGCTGCCCAAAAATGAGGCAGCGCTCACCCGCGCCCAGTTGCACGCACCGCACCCCGGCGGGCTTGCCCTGCGGCATGCCCGGGATGGGGGAGCTGATGGAAGGTGCGGTGCAGCAGGCACCGCAGCCGGGGCGGCAGTCCATGGGGGTTGTGATGGCTGGCGGGGGGGGCTGGGCGGGGCAGGGCGTCAGGCGGGGGCGCCTTCGGGGTGCAGGCGGGCAGAGGCCCACAGCACCTGGTCCACCACGCCGCGCACGCGGTCGCGGTGGGCGGGCTGCACCAGGGCACCCGCCTCGTCGAAGGCACTGCCGGCCGAGCCCAGCGCAAACGCCTTGGGCGCCAGCCAGCATTCGGCGTTGATGAGCAGCGGGGCCAGGTGGCTTTGCGAGCGCAGGCCGCCCAGGGCACCGGGCGATGCGCTGAGCATGCCCACCACCTTGCCGCGGAAGGACTTGCCGCCGTCTTCCCAGTCGGGGTTGCCCTTGACGGGGCTGGACGCCCAGTCGATGGTGTTCTTGAGCAGGGCGGTGTAGCTGCCGTTGTACTCGGGCGAGCAGATCACCCAGGCGGGGTGCCGCCACAGGATCTCCTTGAGCTGGATCACGTCGGCCGGCGTGCCCTGGGCTTCCAGGTCGGCGTTGTACATCGGGATGTCGAAGTCCGACAGCTCCAGCAGCGTGACCGTGGCACCGGCATCGCGTGCGATGGCGGCGGTGGCGTGGGCCAGCTTGCGGTTGAAGGACTGCTGGCGCGTGCTGCCGGCGAAGACGAGGAGGGAGGGAGTGGTTGTGGGCATGGTGCCTGCGATTGGAGCACAGGCGCGCGGCAGGAATCCTGCAAGACGTGCCCGACGGTGGGGATGCCTCAGCGGTCGTGCATGGGTGCGGCCGGCAGCCCGGGCCGGGCCTGGGGCACGCTGCGCCACACCAGCGTGCCCAGCGCGGCGGCAAACGCCGCCAGGCTGAGCCCGGCGCGCCAGAGGTTGGCAGCATTCCACCGGTCGCGCACATCCGCCCAGTCGGCCGGCAGGGCCTGGGGGGTCCAGGATTCGGTGGTGTGGTTCAGCGGCAGGTTCACCTGCTGGGTGAAGAACATGATGCCCAACCCATAGGCCGCCCCCACCAGCCCCAGCCCGCGCCACCAGCCTGCCCGGTGCTCCCGCCAAGCCGTGGCCAGGGCCAGTGCACACCACAGGGGCGGGCCGAAGAAGAGGGTGAAGAACAGCGCATGCCGCACGTTGCGGTTGAGGGCCGACTGCACGGTGGCGTAAATCGCACCGTCCATCTGCAGCAGCGCCAGGTTGACGTTGGCGCTGTAGGTGCCGAAGAAACCGGCCATGAGGCCCAGCCACAGCACGGCCAAGGCATGGGGTGCGAGTGCGAGCGGGGAGCGGCCGGAGGTGGTGAAGGTAGAGTGGCTGTTGGGCATGGTCTGGCGGTGCGGGGAGTGGCGACCTGCCCACTGTCGCAACCTTCGGCATCCAGCGCCTTAACCTTTGATAAGCCCCAGTTCGCTGCGCACCCGTGACAGGGTGACGTCCGTCATGCCCAGGGACGAGGCCAGGTGCCGCAGCGGAATGCGGTCGGCCCACTGGGGACGTTCGCGCACCAGCTTTTCGTAGCGCTGGCGGGCGCCGAGTTGCAGGAACTCCTGTTCGCGCTGCATCTTGCCGTCCAGCAGTGCGCAGATCGTGCGGTGTTCCAGGCTTGCCCATGCGGGCCAGGTGGCGGCCAGCCCGCCCGTGGATGGCCAGGGCAGGGCCCACAGCACGGTGGCGTCTTCCATCGGTTCCACGTGAAACATTGCCGGTGTTTCGCGCAGCCAGGGGGTGACAGGCCAGAGCATGCTGCCGTCCAGGAAGAAGTTCTTGTTGGACTCTGCCCCTTCGCTGTCCAGGTAGTACAGGCGCAGGGCCCCGCGCTCCACCCACCACAGGTGCTGCCAGCGATCGCCCGCTTGCAGCAGCGGTTGCCCGCGCTGCAATTGCAGGCGCTGGGCACTGGCCCACCAGTCCAGAACAGGTGGTGGCGCAGAGCCCAGCAACTGGGTCAGGAACAGGGTAAGGGGCGTAGAAACAGACACGGCCAGCGCAAAGTGGGAAAATCGCGGGTTACCCGCCGGGCTCCGGGCCGTTGTGCCCAGGCTGCCGAGGCGGGCCGGGGGGCTCGCGCACCTGCCAGTCAGCCGCTGCACACCCCCGGGTTTTCATTATCGGGCCCACCAGGCTCTCGGAGTTCTCCATGTTGTACCCCCAGGAATTTGATGTGATCGTTGTCGGCGGTGGCCATGCAGGCACCGAAGCCGCGCTGGCTGCCGCGCGCATGGGGCAAAGAACCCTGCTGCTCACGCACAACATCGAGACGCTGGGGCAGATGAGCTGCAACCCGAGCATCGGCGGCATCGGCAAGGGCCACCTGGTGAAAGAAGTGGACGCGCTGGGCGGCGCCATGGCGCTGGCCACGGACGAGGGCGGCATCCAGTTCCGCATTCTCAACAGCTCCAAGGGCCCGGCCGTGCGTGCCACCCGGGCCCAGGCCGACCGCATTCTGTACAAGGCCGCCATCCGCCGCATGCTGGAGAACCAGCCCAACCTGTGGCTGTTCCAGCAGGCGGTGGACGACCTGATGGTGGAGGGCGACCGGGTGGTGGGCGCCGTGACGCAGGTGGGCATCCGCTTCCGGTCGCGCACGGTGGTGCTCACCGCCGGGACCTTCCTGGACGGCAAGATCCATGTGGGCCTGAACAACTACGCGGCCGGCCGGGCAGGGGACCCGCCCGCCGTGTCGCTGTCGGCGCGGCTCAAGGAGCTGCAGCTGCCGCAGGGCCGGCTCAAGACCGGCACGCCCCCCCGCCTGGACGGACGCAGCATCGACTTTTCGAAGTGCCTGGAGCAGCCCGGTGACGGCATGCCCGGTGGCGTGAACGAGGGCACGGTGCCGGTGTTCAGCTACATGGCCCATGCGCACGGCGGTGCCGCGATGCACCCGCGCCAGATGCCCTGCTGGATCACCCACACCAACGAGCGCACGCACGAGATCATCCGCAGCGGCTTCGACCGCAGCCCCATGTTCACCGGCAAGATCGAGGGCGTGGGCCCGCGCTACTGCCCGAGCGTGGAAGACAAGATCAACCGCTTTGCCGACAAGGACAGCCACCAGATCTTCCTGGAGCCCGAAGGCCTGACGACCCACGAGTTCTACCCCAACGGCATCTCCACCAGCCTGCCGTTCGACATCCAGTACGAGCTGGTGCGCAGCATGCCGGGGCTGGAGAACGCGCACATCCTGCGCCCCGGCTACGCCATCGAGTACGACTACTTCGACCCCCGTTCGCTCAAGAGCAGCTTCGAGACGCGGCAGATCCAGGGTTTGTTCTTTGCCGGGCAGATCAACGGCACCACCGGCTACGAAGAAGCGGCGGCGCAGGGTTTGTTTGCCGGCATCAACGCCGCGCTGCAGTGCCGGGGCGATGCCCCCTGGCTGCCCGGCCGCGACGAGGCCTACCTGGGCGTGCTGGTGGACGACCTGATCACCAAGGGGGTGACCGAGCCCTACCGCATGTTCACCAGCCGGGCCGAGTTCCGTCTGCAGCTGCGCGAAGACAACGCGGACATGCGCCTGACCGAAGCGGGGCGCCGCATGGGCCTGGTGGACGACGCGCGCTGGGATGCCTTCAGCCGCAAGCGGGACGCTGTTTCACGTGAAACAGAACGCCTGAAGGCCACCTGGGTGAACCCGCGCAGCCTGCCTGCGGCCGAATCGGAGCGCGTGCTGGGCAAGCGCATCGAGCACGAGTACAACCTGTTCGAACTGCTGCGCCGCCCCGACGTGAGCTACGCCAACCTGATGTCGCTGGACGGCGGCAAGCATGCCTCGGCCGATGTTTCACGTGAAACGCTGGGTGCGCTGACCGACTCGGTGCTGGAGCAGGTCGAGATCGCCGCCAAGTACGCGGGCTACATCGACCGGCAAAAGGGCGAGGTGGAGCGTGCCGCGCACTTCGAGAAGCTGCGCCTGCCGCCCGACCTGGACTACCTGCAGGTCACGGCATTGAGCTTCGAGGCCCGCCAGGTACTGAGCCGCCACCGGCCGGAGACCTTGGGCCATGCGTCGCGCATCACCGGCATCACCCCGGCGGCGATTTCTCTGTTGATGGTCCACCTGAAGAAGGGCGGCTTCAAGGAGTTTGCCGTGGCCCCGTCCAAGGCCGAAGGCGAAGTGGCGGCATGACGATGACGGTATCCCACAACGACGTGTTGCGCAGCCAGTTGCAGGCGGGCGCCGAGGCCTTGGGCCTGGGCCTGGAGGATGGGCAGGTCGGCCAGCTGATGGACTTTCTGGCACTGCTGCAGAAGTGGAACAAGGTCTACAACCTGACCTCGGTGCGCGACCCGCAGGAGATGATGACGCACCACCTGCTGGACAGCCTGGCGGCAGTGGCGCCGCTGCGCCGGCACCTCGCCACCCTGGAGTCGCAGGGCCTGGCGGCGGGCACGGTGCGCCTGCTGGATGTGGGCTCGGGCGGCGGTCTGCCCGGAGTGGTGTTTGCGATCTGCTGCCCGGGGGTGGATGTGAGCTGCGTGGACACCGTGGGCAAGAAGGCGGCTTTCATCCAGCAGGCGGCGGTGTCCTTGAAGCTGCGCAACCTGCACGGGGTGCATGCACGCGTGGAGACCTTGACGACACCGTTCGACATCATCAGCTGCCGCGCGTTTGCCTCGCTGCCCGACTTCGTGACCTGGTCGCAGGGCGCGCTGGCCACGCCCCACGGCGTGTGGCTGGCCATGAAGGGCAAGCACCCCGAGGACGAGATCGCCGCCTTGCCCGCGGGTGCATCGGTGTTTCGCGTGGAACCACTGTCCGTGCCGGGGCTGGAGGCCGAGCGCTGCATCATCTGGTTGAAGCCCGCCTGAAGTTTTTGGGGCGTGTGGACCGGCGGGTGGCACGCGAACGACGGAGCAGGGCAGGGTGGTCGCTTAAACTCGGCTGCTCATTCGGTGGGTGCGCATACCGCGGCACCCACCCAGCACACCGGGAGAGATCATGTTCGGCATCGCAGACTACGGCGCCTTTGTCGCCGCCATCGTGTTGTTCCTGGCCATCCCGGGTCCTGGCAATCTGGCGCTGATCACCTCGACGAGCAAGGGCGGCGTACGGGGCGGCCTCGGCGCCACGATGGGTGTGATCGCGGGCGACCAGGTGCTGATGTGGGCCGCGGTGGCCGGTGTGGCCACCCTGCTGGCCACCTACCCCACGGCCTTCCATGCGGTGCAGTGGCTGGGCGCGGCCTACCTGGCCTGGCTGGGGTTCAAGATGCTGACCGCCAAGCCCGGCGCCAAGCCGGTCCTGAACATCGAGCCGCGCCACTACTTCAAGCAGGCCGCGCTGATCACCTTGCTCAACCCCAAGGCCATCGTGTTCTACATGGCGTTCTTCCCCCTGTTCGTGGACCCGGCGCGCCACCAGGGCATGCTGACCTTCGGCGTGATGGCCGCCACCGTGGCCGCGCTGACGTTCGCATACGGCCTGATCGCCGTGCTGCTCACCCACTTTCTGGCCGAGCGCATGCGCGCCAATCCGCGCATCGGCCGCGGGCTGGAAAAGCTGGCCGGCGTGTTCCTCATCGGCTTTGGCATCAAGCTGGCCATCTCCAAATAAAACTACACGGACTGCTGCATCCACATGGCCAAGATCTTTTGCGTTGCCAACCAGAAAGGTGGGGTCGGCAAGACCACCACCACCGTCAACCTGGCCGCCGGGCTGGCCAAGATCGGGCAGCGGGTGCTGATGGTCGACCTGGACCCCCAGGGCAATGCCACCATGGGCTCGGGCGTGGACAAGCGCAGCCTGGAACTCACGGTGTACGACGTGCTGCTCGAATCCGCTTCGGTGAAGGAAGCCGCGGTGCACTCGGACAAGTGTGGCTACTGGGTGCTGGGCGCCAACCGGGAGCTTGCGGGCGCCGAGGTGGAGCTGGTGACCCTGGAGCACCGCGAAAAGCGCCTGAAGGCCGCGCTGGCCGAGGTGGACGGCGACTACGACTTCGTGCTCATCGACTGCCCGCCGTCGCTGTCCATGCTCACGCTCAACGGCCTGTGCAGCGCGCACGGCGTCATCGTGCCGATGCAGTGCGAGTACTTCGCGCTCGAAGGGCTGACCGACCTGGTCAACACCATCAAGCAGGTGCACGCCAACCTCAATGCCGACCTGCAGATCATCGGCCTGCTGCGCGTGATGTTCGACCCGCGCATCACCTTGCAGCAGCAGGTGAGCGACCAGCTCAAGGGCCACTTTGGCGACAAGGTGTTCAACAGCGTGATCCCGCGCAACGTGCGCCTGGCCGAGGCGCCGAGCTACGGCCTGCCCGGCGTGGTGTTCGACCCGGCGGCCAAGGGCAGCCAGGCGTTTGTCGAGTTCGCGCAAGAGATGGTCGAGCGCGTGCAGACCATGCCCGCACCGGGGGCGGCAACGGCCGATTCGGTGGTCAAAATGGCCCCTACCGCTTGATAGGCGAGCGCTAGCAGCTACTAAATTAATAGCAATGAAGGCATCCAACATCTTGCTCTTGCCTGGCTGGCAGAACTCCGGCCCCGGCCATTGGCAAAGCCGCTGGGAGGCTGTGCACGGCTACTACCGCGTGGAGCAGCACGACTGGATGCGGCCGCTGCGCGGAGACTGGTCGGCCCGGCTGGAGGAGACCGTGGTCGATGCCGACAGCCCCGTGGTGCTGGTGGCGCACAGCCTGGGCTGCATCCTGACCGCGTGGTGGGCGGCGCATTCGTCCAACGCCCACCGCGTGCGCGGCGCATTGCTGGTGGCGCCGGGCGATGTGGAGCGGCCCGACCTGGCCGCGCAGATCCACGGCTGGGCACCGATCGCGCGCCAGCCGCTGCCGTTTCCGGCCTTGCTGGTGGGCAGCCGCAACGACCCCTACTGCAGCCTGGAGCGCGCGCAGGGCATGGCGCAGGCCTGGGGCGCCCGGTTCGTCGACTACGGCGAGCGCGGCCACATCAATGCCGAGTCGGGCCTTGCCGACTGGGACGAAGGCCATGGCTGGCTGCAACCACTGCTGCAGGCGCAGCCGGTGGCATGAAGTTCATGCGATGGCCCTTCTTCTTCGGGCGCCGGGGCGCTGCGCAGCCCGCAGCCACCGCCCCTGCAACGCCCCGGCGGCGTGCGACACCTTTCTGGCTGGGCGATGCCCTGCAGGCGGTGCTGGCCTGGCTGCTGCCCAGCAGCGCCGTGGTGGTGGCGGCGCTGGGCCAGTTCGTGCTGGCCGCCGTGCTGTGCGTGGTGGCCTGTGGCATCTGGCTGCGCCTGTGGCGCGGGCGGGTGCGGGGGCGCGGGGCAGGGCGCCCCAAGGGCTGATGCCGCACGCACAGCGCCGCCTGGCCCCCGCATTCCCTTCGCGAACATCCTCCCGCTGACCCACCTTGCCGCATGTCCCAGATCCATCTGCCTTCCGTCGCCCATACCTTGCCCCATGCCTGGCGCTCCACCGTCGTGGGCCGGGCGGCGGGCGCCAACGTCAAGGTGCTGCGCATGGACGCGCAGGCCTACCCCGACGAAACCCACGACTTCGACGAAGCGCTGCTCGTCCTGGACGGCCAGATGAACCTGGACCTGCAGGGCCGGCGCGTGCAGGTGGGCGCGGGCGAGGTCTACATCGTCCCGGCCGGCGTCCCGCACGCGGTGGCCGAGGGCAGCCACGGCACGCTGGTGATCATCGACCGCTGAGCGGCATTGATCGGCACCCATTCTTTCCATCCATCTTCCGGAACTCACCCATGGTCACCAAGAAACCCAAGGGCCTCGGCCGCGGCCTCGAAGCCCTGCTGGGCCCCAAAGTCGCTGAAAAAGCAGAGCAGGCGCAGGCCGCCGAAGCCGGCCTGCCCAGCACCCTGCCCCTGACCGAGATGGTGGCGGGCATGTACCAGCCCCGCACCCGCATGGACGAAGGCGCGCTGTACGAGCTGGCCGAGTCCATCAAGGCCCAGGGCATCATGCAGCCCATCCTGGTGCGGCGCCTGGCCGATGGGGACAACGCCGGCAAGTACGAAATCATCGCGGGCGAGCGGCGCTTTCGCGCCGCGCGCCTGGCGGGCCTGGACACCGTGCCGGTGCTGGTGCGCGACGTGCCCAACGAGTCCGCCGCGGCCATGGCGCTCATCGAGAACATCCAGCGCGAGGACCTGAACCCGCTGGAAGAAGCGCACGGCCTGCAGCGCCTGGTCCGCGAGTTCGGCCTCACGCACGAGCTGGCCGCACAGGCGGTGGGCCGCTCGCGCAGCGCGGCCAGCAACCTGCTGCGCCTCTTGAACCTGGCCGAGCCGGTGCAGACCATGCTGATGGCGGGTGACATCGACATGGGCCACGCGCGCGCGCTGCTGTCGCTCGACCGCGCCGCGCAGATCACGGCCGGCAACCAGATCGCGGCCAAGAAGCTGTCGGTGCGCGAGGCCGAGGCCCTGGTCAAGAAGATCGGCGCCGAGTTCAGCCTGGTGCCGCAAAAGCCCCAGAAGGAAAAGTCGCGCGACCTGAAGCGGGTGGAAGAAGAGCTGTCCGACCTGCTCATGGCCGAGGTGGAGGTGCGCGTGAAGAAACGCGTCAAGCGCCACGGCCGCGTGGAAGACATGGGCGAGCTGGCGATCCAGTTCGGCTCGCTCGAGGCGCTCAACGGCCTGATCGATCGGCTGCGAAAATAAGTAAAGTAGATGCCCGCCCGGGCGGCGGGTGGCGCCCTGCGGCGAGCGGATGCGCCACCGCCCGGTGGCCCGGCAGGTTCCCGGCAGGGGCGCGGCAGGGTGGCGCGCCCCGTCTTGCCGGTGCGATGCGTGAAATAGCGCACACAAGCAGTTTCCACACGTAACTTGCACAGGCAAAATGCGTGTGTGCGAGGCCTACACTGCGCTGCGTTCAACACCCCGGGTGGACGATGGCCAGGCCGCTTCAGAACCGCCACGCACATGGCGTGCGTGCTGCAGTCCACGATGGTTTGCCGGGTGATCGATCCACCTTCTGGAATCCACAGACCATGCTCTCTTTCGCGCTTCGTTCGTCCTTGGGCAAGCCCTGCGGCCTGCCGGGGCCTGGCCTTGCCGCCTTTGCGCCCGCGAACGAGACAGGCGCTCCCCGTTCCGCCCTGCGCGGCCCTGCCGGGCGCGTTGAGGGGCGTGCTGCAGCCCGCCGCGGCCACGCTGCGCGCCGGCAGTTGTTCAACCTTTGACACACCAGCGATGCCGTCCCTGCGCATGCCCTGGCCCCTGCCCGCGTTGGTCGCGTGGGCCTGCGCGTGGCTGGTTTTCGTCGCGCTGCAGCGCGCCGCCGTGCCACCCGTGGCTGCGCTGGGCGTGGCCTGTGTGCTGGGCACGGCGGCCAGCCTGCTGGGCGGCAGCTGGTGGCGCCGCGGCCTGATTGCCGCGGGGTTTCCGCTGTCGCTGGCGCTGCTGGGCGCGGCCAGCCTGCCCACCTGGGCCTGGCTGGTGCCGCTGATCTTGCTGCTGCTGGTCTACCCGCTCAATGCCTGGCGCGATGCCCCGGTGTTCCCCACGCCCCCGCATGCGCTCAAGTCGCTGGCCTCGCAGGCGCCGTTGCCGCTCGATGCCCGCATCCTGGATGCCGGCAGCGGGCTGGGCGATGGCCTCAAGGCCCTGCGCCAGGCCTACCCGGCCGCGCAGCTCGAGGGCATCGAGTGGAGCTGGCCCCTGCGCCTGCTGTGCGCGCTGCGCTGCCCCTGGGCCTACGTGCGCCGCGCCGACATGTGGGCCGAGGACTGGAGCCCCTACCGCATGGTGTATGTGTTCCAGCGGCCCGAGAGCATGGCCCGCGCCGCCGCCAAGGCCCAGGCCGAGCTGGCCCCCGGCGCGTGGCTGGTCAGCCTGGAGTTCGCGGTGCCCGGCGTGCTGCCCAGCGTGCAGTTGCGCGTGCCGGGCGGGCGCGTGGTGTGGCTCTACCGCATGCCGCTACACCGTGCGGAGGCTTGATATGTGCGGTTGCAACACGATCACTGTCGGTTACAGAAAAGATACAAGCTTTTGCTACATTGCGTGTCTGGCTACAACCCCATACAAAACAACCAAGAAACTCACAGCCAGAGGGGGTCGCCAGCAGCACGTTCATGCGCCGAGAGGGGGCGCACGTGCCGCCAGCACCGTCCTCATCCGGCCGTCCCACCCTGCAGACACCCGTTGTTTTCAACGCCGTCACGGTGCGCACGCTTGCGGCGGCGCCATCGTGGCGCGGGGTCGTCCTGCGTGCGGGCCGTGCCGGGGTTTTCTGGTGCGCAACCGACCGTCCTGCTAGGAACATCCATGACCACCCAACTGTCCCGTTTTCGCCCACGCCTGCTGTGGGTGCTGACGCTGAGCGCCGCCCTGACCGGCTGCGCCACCATGCAGAGCCACGACAAGCTCGCCACCGACATGCAGGCCGCCGGCCGCACGGGCGGCATTCCCGCGGCCATCGCGCAGCTGGAAAGCACGGCCAAGACCGAGGATGAAAAGACAGCGCTGCTCTACAACATGGAACGTGGCGAGCTGTTGCGCATGGACCGCCGCTACCCCGACAGCACCAACGCCTTCCTGCTGGCCGACACCAAGGTCAAGGAATGGGAAGAGACCGCCAAGACCAACCCCAGCAAACTCATGGGCACCGTGGGCGCCGCGCTGATCAGCGAACGCCTGAAGGTCTACGAAGGCCAGGACTATGAAAAGGTGTGGGTCACCACGCGCCTGGCCCTGAACCGCATGGCCGTGGGCGACTTCGAGAACGCCCGCGTGGACATCAAGCGCACGCACGAGCGCGAAGCCATCATTGCCGAGTTCCGCGCCAAGGAGACCCTGGCGGCCGAAGAAGAAGCCAAGTCCAAGGGCGCGACCTCGGGCGGCAAGGAGCTCAACGGCTACCCCGTCGAGACGCTCAACGACCCCGAAGTGCTGGCGCTCAAGAACGGCTACTCCAACGCACTGAGCCACTACCTCGCGGGTTTCCTGTACGAAATGCTCAACGAGCCCGGCCTGGCAGCACCTGGCTACCGCAAGGCCATCGAACTCAAGCCCGAAACCGGCGTGCTCGAAGAAGGCCTGCGCGGCCTGGACACGCGCACCGGCTTCACCTGGAAGCGCCGCCAGCGCATGACGGACGTGCTCTTCATCGTCGAAGCCGGTGACGCGCCCGCCCGCAAGCCCAAGGCGTTCACGCTGCCCGTTCCCACGGGCCGGGGCCTGGTCACGGCCAGCATCTCCTACCCGGTGATCGAGCCCTCCAAGGACGCGCTGCTCACCACGATCTCGGCCGCCGGCACCAACCTCAAGCTGGAAAAAGTGGTGGATGTGAACGTGATGGCCCGCCGTGCGCTCAAGGACGAAATGCCCGGCATGGTGCTGCGTGGCTTCACCCGCGCGGTGGCCAAGGGCGTGCTGCAAAACGAGCTGCAAAAGCGCGGCGGCCTGGTCGGCGGCCTGATCGGCGCAGCCGCCTCGGTGGCCACCGAGCAGGCGGACGACCGCATGTGGCGCATGCTGCCCGGCCGCGTGTACGTGGCCCGCGGCTACCTGCCTCCGGGCGAGCACGTGGTGACGGTGAACGGCCGCGCACTGCCCCAGCCCATCAAGATCGACGGCCAGTACGCCCTGGTGCCCCTGCGCATGTACGACAACAGCGTGCTGACCGGCGACGTGGCCATGCTGGGCCAGTTGCCCACTGTGGCCGCTGCATCGCAGCCCGCTGCAGAGCCTGCCGTCACGACCCGCACCACCACGACGACCACCACCAACAACCGCGCCCGCCAGGTGCCCAAGTCGGCGGTCAAGTCCACCTCGACCAAGCCCGCGCCTGCCGCGAAGAACTGAAAACCACCATGTCCCATATCCAAGGAGCCTCTGGCATGAGAACCCGTATCGCCCTTGCTGCCGCAGCACCTGCCATCGCGTGCGCGGCGCTCACCCTGACCCTGGCCACCGCGGCCAGCGCCCAGCTGCACGACCCGGCCACCCCGCTTGCCGTGGCCTCCAAGGTCGCCCTGCGCGGCGAAGCCAACAGTATCGCCGTGCGCGAAATGCGCATCGTGCGCAAGAACGACATTCTGGTGGTGCAGGCCGACATGGCCAACATGGGCCGCACCGACCGCACCGTGTTCTACCGCTTCAAGTGGCTGGACAACGTCGGCAACCAGGTGGGCGACGGCGAATCCTGGAAGCAGATGAGCGTGCTCGGCCTGGGCCAGCAGACCGTGAAAAGCGTGGCCCCTACCGCCGCAGCGGTCGACCTGCGCCTAGAGATGAACGTCGAGCCGCGCTGACATGACACACCCCCTGAGTCGCTGCGCGACTTCCCCCTCTCTCACGCTTCGCGTGGGAGGGGGACGCAGCCAGCGCGGCGGGGCGGCCCTTGCGCGGCTACCCGCGCTCGGGGCACGCCAGTTTCAAGCGTTGCAGTCAGCGCAAAGCGCTATGTATCACTAAGGAATCAACACCATGAGCATCAACACCATTCAGCGCACTGCGCTCGTCCTGGCCTTCGCCGCCAGCACCCTGGCCCTGTCGGCCTGCCAGAACCTGTCTTCGCCCACCGTGCGTTTTGACCGCCAGGTCAACTACGGCGACGCCAAGGCGGTCGAGCTGGTGACCAACGAGTTCGGCTCCACCGACCTGCAGATGATTGCCGAGAAGATGACCGGCGGCCTGCTGGAAACCGGCATCTTCCAGGGCCGCCCCACGGTGACGATCTCCACCGTGAAGAACAAGACCAGCGAATACATCGACACCACCAACGTGATGAGCTCGATCCAGACCGCGCTGGTCAAGTCGGGCAAGGTGCGCTTCGTGCGCTCCATCAACGAGATGCAGCAGGGCGTGGACGAGCTGCAGCGCCAGAACCAGAGCGGCCTGTACAAGCAGGGCACCACCGCCAAGGTCGGCCAGATGACGGCGGCCAAATACACCATGGAAGGCGAGCTGACCAGCATCGTCAAGCAGAACAACGCCACCAAGGACGTGTACTACAAGTTCACGCTGAAGCTGTTTGACGTGCAGGAAGGCACGATCGAATGGCAGGACGAAAAAGAGATTCGCAAAACAAGCAAAAGGTAAGAAGCCCCCCTGAGTCGCTGCGCGCCTTCCCCCGAGGGGGACGCCACCCGTGGCCTGGCGGAGCCAGTTCCACGGTGGCGCTGGCGGGCGGCGCGCTCACTTCATGCGGCGTGGGGTCCCTCCGGCGCCGTCCGAATGAATCATTGAAGACGCTCACAAGGAGCACACCATGCAACGCAGAACCACTTTGCACACGGCCCTGGCCGTGATCGCCGCCACCACCATGGCCTGGGGCGGCACCGCCCTGGCGCAGCAGCCCGGCGCGGCGCCCAAGATCGCCGTGACCGACCTGGCCTACGCCCAGCGCGTGTCCGAGTACTTCCTGGCCGGCACCTACCAGCGCAGCAGCCAGATGAGCGCGCAGGCCAGCCACGGCGGCGGCCACAGCCACGGCATGTACGGCGGCTCGGGCTCGTACTCGGGCCAGCAGTCCATGCAGGCGTCCGAGCAGGCCAGCGGCACCTACGTAGCCGGCCGCTACAGCTACATCGAGCAGCGCGAACTGGGCGGCTACACCAACGACATCAAGGGCGCCATCCTGCAGGGCACCTACTTCCGCCTGATCCAGGGCAAGGGCTTCGACGCAGGCAAGCCCCAGCCCTCCAAGGCCGAGCAGGTGCTCAACCAGGTGCAGGGCGGCAAGATGGCCACGCCGCAGGTACAGCCCCAGGTCAACGACGTGATCAGCCGCATCAAGAAGGGCGAGTTCAACGGCGCCGACTACGTGCTGTTCGGCGTGGTGTCGAGCATCGACTTCACCGACGCGCTCTCGCCCCTGCAGGGCACCACCAGTGCCACGCGCCAGTACGGCCTGCAACTCCTGGCGGACTTCTCGCTGATCAACACCAAGACGTACGAGATCAAGGCTGCGTTCTCCGCCCAGGGCGAGGGCAACGACACCAAGATCCTGTCGATCCGTGGCGACATCGCCCCGCCCAACCGTGCCAAGGTGATCCGCGAGACCTCGCTGTCGCTGGCGCAGGACGTGTACCAGCAGATGGCCATGCAACTGGGCTACACCGACGCCCACCTGGCGCGCGGCGTGCGCCCGGCACCGGTGTACCAGCAGGGCGGCCAGCCCATGCCCGTGCCGCAGCAGCAGCAGCCTGAGCAAGTCATCATCTTGAAGTGACCCCCTGAGCGGCTTTGCCGCTTCTCCCAAGGGAGGGGGCGCCACCCGTGGCCTGGCGAAGCCAGTTCCACGGTGGCACTGGCCTGGGGCGTGCCAGTGCGGGGCGCTGTGCCATAGTGTTTGACGGCATTTCTGAGGACATTGCGGCCATGCCAGACTTCGGTGTGCACCACGCCCGGCAACCACCGCTCCGAACCCTTTCCTTTCGTTCGTTCGCCGCATCGCTGCGGCCCCGGGCCAGCCTTGCGCTGGCCTTTTGCATGGCGCTGGGTGGTGTGGCGGGGCTGCTGACCGGGTGCGCGGGGCCGGCGCAGGTTGATGCACCGGCAGTGTCCGAGACCATGGCGGGCGGGTATGAACCCGCTTCTGCCGATGACGCCGACGCTGCTGCAGTGGCTGCAGCGCAGGGCGAGCACTTCGTGCGCCGGTCGCTGCCAGGTGCGGACGGGGCCACGACGCTGCAGGTCCTCACGCGCGACGCGCGCACCGCGCCGTTACGTTACCGCGTGATCGTCATCCCGGGCTCCGGCTGCGCGGGCATGGGTCCGATCGCCGAGCGCTACTTCGCCGGTCTGCTGCACGCGCAGGTGCTGGTGCTGCACAAGCCCGGTGTGGACCCGCAGGCACGCACGGCCCCGGGCGATTGCGCGCGGGACTTTGTGCTGCACGACCGCCTGTCCGCCTGGCTCGCGCATGCACGCGCTGCCCTGCAGGCCGATGCGCAGCAGCGCGCGCGGAAAGGCGGGCCCGCGCTGCCCCAGTTGCTGGTCGGCATCTCCGAAGGGGCCGAGCTCTTGCCCGCCCTGGCGCCCGAAGTGCCGCAATTGGCGGGCCTGGTGCTGCTGTCGGCCAGTGGGCTCGACCCGCAGGAGGCGGGCACGCTGCAGGCGCAGCGCCTGGGCGCGCAGGCGGACTGGGACGCACTGGCCCGCAGGGTGGCCAGCCGCCAGCCCGACACCGCCGTGGCGCAGGGCCGCAGCCTGGGCTACTGGCGCGACCTGTGGAGCTGGCCGCTCACGCTGCCGCTGGTGCGCAGTCCCTGGCCGCTGCTGCAGGTGTGGGGCGCCGACGATGCGCTGGTGCCTGCTGCGGCCTACGAACGTTTTGCCGGGCTGGCCGCGGTGCGCACCGTGCCGTACTGCGCGCGCAGCCTTGCCGGCGCCGACCACGGCCTGCAGCGCCGCACTGCCGATGGGGCCGCCGACGGGGTGCAGCAGGTCTGGGCCTGGACCGAGCAATGGGCACGCACCCCGGCCGCCGGGCTGTGCGGGCCCCTGGGGCGCTGACCAGCCATGGCGCGCACCGCTGCCTTGTGTCTGAGCCTTGCGCTGGCCCTGCTCGCACCCGACGCTGTCGGCCAGACGGTGCCTGCTCCCGCGTGCGGTGATTTCCTGGCCGCGCAGCGGCACAAGCCGCCGGGCCTGCAATGGACGGGATGCACCGAAGACCACTTTCACCAACTGCGCGCCCTGGTCGCCACCTACCGCGTGCCGGGCGCCCAGGCCGCCGCCGTGGAGCGCTACCTCGTGCGCCGCACCGGCATGGCGCGCCTGCACTTCGTGTGCTGCGGCTGGGAGCCCCGCAACCGCCGCGGCCGCGAGGGCGCCGGCAGCCTGCCGGGGCCGGCCGAGGCGTACATCGTGGAGATGGCTGCCGGCGACACCCTGGTCACGCGCCGCAGCGACTGGGCGCAGATCCCGTGGTTCGAGGTGCGCGTCACGCTGCCGCTGGAGTCGCCGTAGCCCCGGCGCTC
Organism: Acidovorax sp. Leaf191; assembly: GCF_001424425.1. Lineage (GTDB taxonomy): Bacteria > Pseudomonadota > Gammaproteobacteria > Burkholderiales > Burkholderiaceae_C > Acidovorax. The sequence goes on along the minus strand of NZ_LMPT01000001.1, from coordinate 340,824 downwards.
CTGCTCAGCGCGGCCGGTACATCTTGAACAGCTGCTCCGGCCCCACCGTGAAGTAGTCGGCCGGGCCCCCGGCGCGCAGGATGTGGCCGGCGTTGGCGGTGTCGTACACACCGTCCTTGAGCAGCCGCTGGTCGATGTGCACCACCACCACCTCGCCCAGCACCAGCCAGGTGGGCACCTGCACCCCATCGGCGCCCTGCAGCTGCAGGATCTGCGTGCTGCGGCATTCGAAGGCCACGGGGCTCTCGGCCACGCGCGGCGGGCGCACCTGCGCGGACGGCCGCGGCGTGAGGCCCGCAAGGGTGAACTCGCTGACCTCGGGCGGCGCGTTGGCGCAGCTCTGGTTCATGGCCTCGGCCAGGTCGCGCGTGGCCAGGTTCCACACGAACTCGCCGGTCTCCTGCACATTGCGCACCGTGTCCTTGAAGCCGATGCTCGCAAAGCCCACGATGGGCGGCACGTAGTTGAACGCGTTGAAAAAACTGTAGGGCGCCAGGTTGGTGGCGCCCGCCGCGCTCTGCGTGGAGATCCAGCCGATGGGGCGCGGCCCCACGATGGCGTTGAACGGGTCGTGCGGCAGGCCGTGGCCCTGGCGGGGTTCGTAGCTGTGGATGGCGGAATCGGTCATGGCGGGCGCGCTGGGCGGGTGCGGGTTGGATGCAAGGGACGCAGGAAGGCCCATCGTAGAACCAACTCAGCCTGCGTGCGGGCCTGGGGGTATCGCCTGGGCCGCGGCCTGCGCCAGGAGCCAGGCGCAGAACGCGTCGAGCCGCGGGTGGGTGCCCGCGCGGCGCCGCAGCACGTAGTCGTAGCCCGAGGCCACGAAGCCCAGCGGTGCCACCAGCCGGCCGGCCTGCACGTCGTCCATCACCAGGTGCCAGGGCGCCACGGCCACGCCCAGGCCGCGCACGGCGGCTTCCAGGGTGAAGTAGTAGTGCTCGAACTCGGGCGCCGTGGGGCCCGCCGTGGGCAGCGGCGCGCCGGAGGCTGCGGCCCACATGGCCCAGGCATTGCGCCGCGTGCGGGTGTGCAGCATGAGCGGCGGCAGGGCCGGGGTGGCCATGTCGGCGGGTTGGCGCAGGGTCAGGCGCTGTGCCAGCGCGGGGCTCAGCACCGGGCCGAGGTGTTCGGCAAACAGGCGCGGCGGGGCGGTGCCGGTGCCTGGCTCACCCCCGTACTCCGGGGCGTTCCCCGAGTGGTCGCAGGCTTCGGCGGTGATGGCCACGTCGCAGTGCGTGGGGTCGGCTCCGGGGCCGGTGCGCAGGCGCACCTCGATGCCGGGGTGCCGCGCCTGGAAGTCGAACAGCCGCGGGATCAGCCACTTGACGGTGAGGGTGCTGAAGCAGGCGACGTCCACCGGGCCGCGGCTGCCGTCGCTGACCTCGCGCACGGCGTCGGCGATGTGCGCGAACGCCGTGGTCAGCACGGGCTGCAGCACGCGCGCCGCCGGGGTGAGCGTGGGCCGGGCCTTGCTGCCGTCGAACAGCGGCACGCCCAGGTGCTGCTCGAGCTGGCGCACCTGGCGGCTCACCGCGCCGGGCGTGACCGACAGCTCATCGGCCGCAGCGGTCATGCGGCCCAGGCGGGCAGCGGCTTCGAAGGCGCGCAGAGCGCTCAGCGGGGGCAGGCGGTGGTGGCTCATCTATGTGAGTTTATGGCACGCATGGGTGGAGAAATCATCGCTTTTCATGGAAGAGGCGGATGGCAAGAATGGCCGCCGGCTGGTGCGGTGGCGGCCTGAAAGGCGTGTGACTGCCCCGACCCACCGAACTCCGATTATTTGATATTGAAGAACATACAGGAAGCACTTCATGCCCTTCATCCGTACCAACGTTCCGCAAGACACCCCCGCCGCCACGCGCGAAGCCATCGTGCAAGGTATCCACCAGGCACTGGTGGACAGCATCGGCATGCCGCCGGACGAACTGTTCAACGTGGTGGCCGGCTATGCGCCAGGCGACTTCGCCTGCAGCCGCACCTTCAACGGCGTGGCCCGCTCCGACCGCGTGGTGGTGGTGGAGATCACCCTGCGGCGCGGGCGCAGCGATGCGATGAAGCGCGCCCTGTATGCCGCCGTTGCGCGCAACCTGCAGTCGATGGCGGGCGTGGCCCCGGCCGATGTGTTCATCTTCATGCACGAGAACGACTATTCCGACTGGTCCGTGGGCCACGGCCGGTTCGCCATGGAGCTGGCGCAGCAAACGGGCGCGCCCCGCTGAGCGGAGTCTGCGGCTGGCGCGCCGCCGGCACCACGGGGAGGCACAACGTACTCCCAATCTTTGCTATGAAATCAATAGCTGTTTGCGCTTGCCGAGAGCGCGCTAGGCAGTGCTTTTGCCGATGAAAGAGCTTGGCGGCTGCCCCATGGCCGTCTTGAACATCGCCGAAAACGCGCTGTCGCTCGCGTAGCCACTGGCCGCCGCCACCTGGGCCACGGGCTCGCCGCGCGCCAGGCGGGGCAGGGCGTGGGCCAGCACCGCCTGGCGGCGCCACTGCGCAAAACCCATGCTGAACTGCGCGCGGAACAGGCGCGCCAGCGTGCGCTCGCTGGCGCCGCTGTCGGCCGCCCAGTCGTGCAGCGTGGCGTAGCGGCCCGGCGCGTCCAGCACGGCCTGGCACAGCGCACGCAGGCGCTTGTCGCTGCCCGGCCCGGGCAGGGGCACGCCCAGGGCCAGGCTTTCGGCGTGGCCGATCTCATCGAGCACCAGACCGGTCAGGGCCGCCATGCGCGCGGGGCCGGGCGGCGGGCCGCCCACCGGGTCCAGCGCGGACACCAGCTCGCGCAGCAGCGGCGTCACCGCCATCACGCGGCAGTGGGCGCCCACGGCCGGCACCACGCTGGGGTCGATGTACAGCGTGCGAAAGGCCGCGGCCTCCAGCACCGCCACCGCATGCAGCGCGCCGGGGGCGATCCACACCGCGCGCGAGGGCGGCACGATGTACGCCGTGGCGGCGGCCGCGGCGTGCACGCTCACCTGGATCACGCCGCTGGCGCAGTAGGCCAGTTGTCCCCACGCGTGGCGGTGGGGCTCGAAGTGCATGTCGGCCGGCATGTCGCGCGCCCGCACCCGCACGGGGCTCTCGGGCGTGGGGGTGAACGGGTCGATGTCTCCAAGCGGAGCGGCTTGGCTGGTGCGGGCCATGGCGGGGTTGGCAAAAAAAGCGGTGTTTTGCGCTGGCGGTCTGCCGCAGACCGACGGTTTGGACGGTTTGGCGCAAATTCGCCGAAAGCTGTCGTTCCGTCGCATTCCAGAAACCGGGGCCCAATACTACGATGCCCCCATGACCACCGCAAACGCCACCAGCCTTCCGCCTGCCCCCATCCCGTTGCGCGCTGACGCCAGCGTCATCGGGCTGGTCGGCATCGCCCACCTCATCAGCCACTACAGCCAGCTGCTGCTCGCCCCGCTGTTCCCGTGGCTGAAAGACGCGTTCCAGGTCGGCTACACCGAGCTGGGTTTTCTCATGACCATCTTCTTCGTGGTCTCGTGCGCGGTGCAGGCGGGCTCGGGCTTCGTGGTGGACCGCTTCGGGCCCCGGCCCATCCTGTTCGGCGGCCTGGCGTTGCTGGGCGTGGCGGCCTTCGGTTTTGCGGCCAGCACCAGCTACGCCATGCTGGCGGGCTTTTCGGTGCTGGCAGGCATCGGCAACGGCGTGTTCCACCCGGTGGACTACACGCTGCTCAACCGCCGGGTGAGCGCGCCGCGCCTGGGCCATGCCTACAGCGTGCACGGCATCACCGGCAGCCTGGGCTGGGCGCTTGCGCCCGCCATGCTGGTGCCGATCGCCATCGCCACCTCGTGGCGCGTGGCGCTGGTGTGCGCGGGCGTGCTGGCGTTCTCGGTGCTGCTGGTGCTGCTGGTCAGCCGCCGCCACCTGGCGCTGCCACCCCTGCCTGCGCCGAGCCCTGCGGCCAAGTCCGCCGCCACGGGTGCGGCGGGGCAGGGCGGCAACTTCGCGTTCCTGCGCATCCCGGCCGTGTGGATGTGCTTTGCGTTCTTCTTCTTCTACGCCGTGGCGCTGAACGTGGTGCAGGCCTTCGCCCCCGAGGCCGCGCGCCAGCTGCACGCCGTGCCCGTGGCGCTGGCGGCGATGTGCCTCACGGTCTACATGGTGGCCAGCGCGGGCGGCATGGTGCTGGGCGGCTTTCTGGCGGCCGACCCCACCCGCTGCGAGCGCATCGTGGGTATCGGTTTCGGCCTGGCGGCCTGCGTGGCCGTGGCACTGGCCCTGGCGCACCCGCCCGGCGTGCTGGTGCCCGTGCTGTTCGGCGTGATGGGCTTTTGCGCGGGCATCGCCGGCCCGTCGCGCGACCTGCTGGTCAAGCGCTCCACGCCCGAGGGCTCCACCGGCCGTGTCTACGGCATCGTGTACTCGGGCCTCGACATCGGCCAGGCGCTGTCGCCGCTGCTGTTCGGCGTCCTGCTCGACCAGGGCCGCTTCACGGCAGTGCTGCTGGGGCTGGCCGTGGTGCAGGGCGTGCTGATCGCCAGCGCGTTCAATGTGCGCCGGGTGCGCAGGACGCTGGCGCCAGCCGCGGCCTGAGCGGGGCCGGGCAGGGCGGCAGCCTGCCACGGGGCCCAGGGGGTGGATCTCGATGAGAATGGCGGCGGCCTCTTTCATTCATCGGCCTGTCCATCCCACTGCCAGGAGATCCACCGTGTCCACCATGCCCCCGTCCGGCGCCGTCGTTTTTGCCAAGGATATTCAGCGGCTCGCTGCGTTCTACGAGCAGCTGTGCGGCCTGACCGTGGTGCATGCCGAGAGCGACCACATCGTGCTGGAGTCGGGCGCGGTGCAGATCGTGGTCCACGCCATTCCGAAGCGGATCGCCCGGACCATCACCATCACGCAGCCGCCCGTGGTGCGCGAGGAGACCCCCATCAAGCTGTTCTTCGCCGTGCCGGACCTCGCCCAGGCCCGGCTGCGGGCTGCGGAGCTGGGCGGGCAGATAGCGCCTGCAGGCAAGGAATGGGAGGCCCGGGGCTTTCGGGCCTGCGATGGCCATGACCCCGAAGGCAACGTGATCCAGCTGCGCCAGCGCCTGGCCTGACGCGGCCGGGCCGGCGCGCAGAAAAAGGCAGGGTGCCAGCACGGAGTGCGCCGATGTGCTGCAATGCGCTCCGGTCCCGGCAGGCAACGAACAACCCAGCCGCCGGGCACTGACCATTCTTTCCCTGTGCTTGACTCCATCCCCAGACCAGAAACCCTGCCATGACCTCTCCCCTGTACAACGCCAGCGTCCCGGTCCTTCGCCAGATGCTGAACTCGCTCAAAGACATCCTGGCCAAGACCGAGGCCCACGCCACGGCCCGCAAGATCGAGCCCGACGCCCTGCTGCAGGCGCGGCTGTTCCCGGACATGTTTCCCCTGGCGCGCCAGGTGCTGATCGCCTGCGACTTCGCCAAGGGCGTGGCGGCGCGGCTGGCGGGTGTGGACGTGCCCTCGTACCCGGACGCGGACCGCCCCGGTTTTGCTGATCTGAACCAGCGCATCGACACCGTGCTCGCCTTCATCGCGAGCCTGCCCGTGGAGGCCTTTGCCGATGCCGCCACGCGCACCATCATCCTGCAGGCCGGCACGCCGAAGGAAAAGCAGTTTGTGGGCGAGCAGTACCTGCTGCACTACGGCCTGCCGCAGTTCTTCTTCCACGTGACTACCGCCTATGCGCTGGCCCGCCACAACGGCGTGGAGCTGGGCAAGCGGGACTACATGGGCAAGGCCTGAAGCCCCCTGAGCCGCTGCGCGGCTTCCCCCTCAGGGGGACGCACCCAGTGGCCCGGCGAAGCCGGTTCCACGGGTGCACTGGCGTTGGGGGCGCGCCGGTGTTTGAGGGCGTGGCGGAATCGGGCTTGGGCAGCCACGCCTCCCGATATTTCACAACCCGTTCGGGCTGAGCTTGTCGAAGCCGGTGCGCAAACGTTGCACCATCAAGCCCTGAGTTCAGCGAGCAATCTGTGGGTGACGGCGGTTACCTGGCCACGCCAGCGGGACTGCGGCGCACCCAGGCAATCAGCACCCCCAGCACGCGGGGCCGCCACGACAGCGTGAACGCGATGGTGAGCGCCGCGCCCGCGAGCGCCATGAACCATACCAGCGACGCCATCGATGCGTGGTCCACGGCCAGGCACAGGGCCAGGGCCACGAGCAGGCCGGTGGCGCCCATCCAGCGCAGGGTGCGCACGGTGTGGCGCTGCAGGGGCTCGGTGCCGCGCACCTGCTCCCAGTGCGCGTCCATCGACAAGGCCAGCCATCCGAGGCTGATCACATTGACCGCCACGGCGGCGGTCAGCAGCAGGGCGTCAGGCACGGGCGGTCTCCAGCGCAGCGGCGGCGCCTGCATCTGTGCCAGAGGGGGTCAACTGACCCTGAGCGCGGCGATGGAGCTTGCGCGCGGCGAGCACGGCGATGGCGCTGCTGGCCAGGATGGCCAGGTCCACACCGGCCACCGGCCAGTAGCCGTTGCCGATGGTGCGCAGCAGGTGGTCGCCGGTGGTCACCCAGTTGAGCAGCACCGCGGCCACGCCCAGCACGGCGATGGCCCAGCACTGCTCGGCCCAGGCCGGTGCCATGCGGGCGCTGGCGACGGGGGCGGTGCGCCAGATGCCGTGCGCAAACGCCAGGGCCCAGGCGCCCCAGAAGATGGCTTGTTCCCAGTCTCCGCGCCCGGCGAGGTCTGTCGGCAGCAGGCGGTTGCCGATGAGCATGGTCAGCGCTGCGATGACGATGCCCGTCACGGTGGACACCGCAAACGCATCCACCCAGCGCGCACCGGTCACGCCCTGCTTGGCGTGCTGGCGCTTGCGCTTTTCCACGAAGAAGATGAAGCCGGTGGCAATGCACACGCAGCCCGACAGGCCGCCCAGCACATACAGCCAGCGCAGCAGCCAGTGGCGAAAGTGCTGCAGGTGCAGGCCGGTGAGGAAGGTGTTGACGCTGGCCACCGCGGTCTGGGGCGGGTCCTCGCGCAGCACGTCGCCGGTGCTGCCCTTGAAGTGGATGCCGTTGCCCACCAGCGCGATGCGGTCGGTGCCCGCGCGGTAGATGCTCACGTACGCATTGGCATCGCCCACGTGCCGCACCACCAGAAAGCCCACGTCGCCCGCCATGCCCTGCGCGGCCCACCGGCGCTGGGCTTCGGTGACCATGGTGTCCACGGAGGCCAGCGTGCCGGGCACGCCCGCGCGGTCGTGGGGCAGGCCGGTCTCGGCGGCCTCGTGTTTTTCATGCAGCTCGTGCAGCGGGTGCAGCTGCGTGTGCGTGATGGGAAAGTAGGTCCCGCCAAAGATCACCAGCCCCGAGAACGCGAAGATGAAGTGAAACGGCAGCGCCACCACGCCCGTGAGGTTGTGCAGGTCGAGCGCGCTGCGCTGCGTGTGCTTTTTCGGGCGGAAGGTGAACAGCTCGCGGAAGATCTTGCGGTGCATCACCACGCCGCTGACCAGGGCCACCAGCATCATCAGCGCTGCGAACCCCACGACCCAGGTGCCCAGGTTCTTCCAGTTCAGGTTCAGGCTGTAGTGCAGCGGGTAGAAGAACTGGCTGCCGATCTTGAGGTGGTCATCGGGCAGCGCCGCGCCCGAGCGCGGGTCGATGGTGCGGCTGCCCCAGACGGTGTCTTCGGGGTCCTTGGCGTTGGGCAGCTCGTAGCCCGCAAACAGGCCCAGCACCGGGTCGCGGTGGGTGGTGTAGGCGCTCCAGGTGTTGATGACCGGAAAGCTCTGCGCGATGGGCCCGTTCACGCGGCTCTTGGCCGCCTCCACGTTGGCCGCATCGGGCTTCATGTCCTGGAACACCGGCTTCAGGACCTTGTCGAACGAGGGCATCGGCTGCGGTTCGAACCGCGTCGCAGGAATCGCCCAGCGGTCGATCTCGCGGTCGAACACCGACAGCGAGCCGAAGAAGAAAACGACCATCAGCACGAAGCCCAGCACCAGGCCGAACCAGGTGTGCAGCCAGGCCATGGTGAGCCGGAAATTTTGAAACATGGGACCTATCTCCTCAGGGCGTGCAGATCACAGGATGGCGCGCTGCACCAGCCAGGCAGCACCCGTCATCACCGCGCCGCCGCCGGCCAGCACCAGCCACACGCGCTTCACGCTCGCCGCCGCAAAGGCCCACACAAAGGCCACCAGAAAGACGATGAAACCCACGATGTAGCCCAGCGCCTCGGCGTCGTGGAACTCCATGCGGGCCGCGAACAGCAGGCCGATGGCCAGCGCGATGAAGCCCCAGGTGAAGGCATACCCGCCCAGCACCCCCGCTGCGATGCGCGAAACGATGTTCAGGCGGGAGACTGCGCTGGTGGCCATGGGTGCGAAGATGCGAGTGGGATTGGTGATGAGACTGATTCGTAATTATGCCGTCCCTCGACCGATTACCCCATGGATGCCATGGTGATTGGGCGTCTTGCGGCGGCTGTGCGGCGCGCCGGTGGCGGGCGCTCTGCGCGCGTTTCGCAGGCCGCGTGCCGTCCTAGAATCGGCATTTCCGGTACCCCGGTCCCGCGCGCCGCCGGCGTGCGGTGGCGCGGGTCTGTTCTCCACCACCTCCTGTCACGCCAATAAGAATGAAACGATTGCCCACCCTTGTGGAAGGTTTGGACGAGATCCTCAACGGCGGTCTGTTCGAGGGCGGCGTGTACATCTTCGAGGGCCCGCCCGGGGTCGGCAAGACCACGCTGGCCAACCAGATCGCCTACACGCTGGCCCGGCGCGAGATCCGCACGCTGTACGTCACCATGCTGGCCGAATCCCATGCGCGCATGCTGCAGCACATGGAGCAGCAGATCTTCTTCGACCAGCAGGAAGTCAGCGCCACCGTGTTCTACGTGAGCGGCTACCGCGAGCTGGAGCAGGGCGGCCTCAAGTCCGTCGTCGAACTGCTGCGCGCCGAGCTGATGCGCCACCGGGCATCGCTGCTCGTCATCGACGGGCTGGTGGTCAACAGCCTGGAGACCATGACCAACGACTCGGTGCGCCAGTTCGTGCACGAGCTGCAAAGCCTGGTCAGCGCCATGTCCTGCACCAGCCTGGTCCTCACCAGCGGCAACGGCAACGCGCTGAGCGCGGAGCAGACCATGGTGGACGGGATCTTCTCGTTCGAGGACCACGGCTTTCACTGGCGCGCCGAGCGACGCATGCAGGTGCGCAAGTTCCGCGGCAGCCAGATCATCCGCGGGCAGCACACGTTCTGCATCTCCACGCAGGGCCTGCAGTTCTTTCCGCGATTGGAGAGCCTGCCGCTGACCGGCACCCACGCCAGGCTGGGCAAGACCGCCATCTCCACCGGCATGCCCGCGCTCGACGGCGTCCTACACGGCCGCGGCATCCTGACCGGCAGTGCGTCAGCGGTGATAGGGCAAACTGGCACAGGAAAAACCACATTGGCTCTGGCCTTTGCCGCCTGCTCCACACCCGACGCGCCAGGCTTGGTGCTTTCGTGCACGGAACTGGGCAGCGACCTGCGCCAGCTCGGCTCGGAACTGGGGCTCGGCATCGAGGCCGCGGTCACCTCCGGGGCCCTGTCGATCAGGAACCTGGGACACGAAGACGAGTCGATGGACGAGATGGGCCACAAACTGCTGCGGTTGGTCGATGAGCTGAAGATCCGGCGGCTGGTCGTGGATGGGGTTGCCGGGCTGGCGGACACCCTGGCGTTTCCGGAGCGTGGCTACCGGTTCCTCGGCCGCCTGCTGATCGAGTTGAGGCAGCGCGGTGTGACATCGCTGTTCACGGTCGACCCCGATGCGCTGGCCGTCGCTGCAGGAACGCCGCTGGCCGATGGTGTGACGGGCTGGTTCGACAACGTGTTCACGTTCGAGACGGGGCCCACGCGCGACAGAAAGGTGGACCAGCGTGTGCTCACGATCGGCAAGGTGCGCGGTGGCGGTGGCGGGGCCACACAGTCGACGGTCGACCTGTTCGTTTCATTCTCCAAGGCCGGTGAGGCCTCCGCTGTTTAAATGAAAGATCGTCTCGATGAAACTTGTTCTGATAGTCGAGGACGAATATGGAAACGCCGAAGTGCTGCAGCTCCTGCTGGAGGCGGAGGGCTACCGCGTCGCCGTGGCGTCCAATGGCAAGCATGCGCTGGACATACTGCAAACCGGTGAGCACCCCGCGCTGATCCTGTCCGATTTCATGATGCCCATCATGAACGGCGGCGAGTTCGGTGCGGTGCTGAAGCAGGATGCTGCCCTGGGCCAGATCCCGTTCGTGTTCATGAGCGGCACCAGCGAGGACGTGGTGCGGCGTGTCTTCCAGGGCTACGACGCCTTCCTGGTCAAGCCCATCGAACTCGACAGCCTGCTGGACGTCGTCAAGCGCCTGGTGGAGGAGGGCCCGCAACTGCAGTCCAGCGCAGAGCGTGTGGAAGCCTCGACGCGCCAGGTGCTGCAAGGCATGCGCGTACCACCCCGCGACTGACGCGGCCCCGTGCCGCGGTGGTGCACGCCATCGCCGTGCTATGCCATGCCCGGGTGATGTCGGCGATCGCGGCGATCGCATCGCCTGCGTTGACGGGTCAGACCACGCTGCGGTGCCGCTCGATGCAGGTGTCCAGCGTCTCCTCGCCCGTGCGCTGCCACCAGTCCAGCGCCGAGAAAATCTCCACCTCGGCATAGCCCGCAAAGCCCGCAGCCTCCACCCACTGGCGGATCTTCTTAAGCTCGATCACGCCGTCGCCCATCATCCCCCGGTCACTGAGCAAATCGCGCGTGGGCAGGCGCCAGTCGCAGACGTGAAAGGCCAGCAGGCGCTCCTTGCCGGCGCGTGCGATCTGCTGCTGCAGCTTGGGGTCCCACCACACGTGGTACACGTCCAGCGCCACGCCCAGCGCGGCTGGCCGCGCTTGTCCATTCGCGCCGGTGGTGAGCGGGTCGAGCGCATCGCAGATGTCCAGCGCGTGCTCCAGCGTGTTGATGCAGGCGCGGTCGGCCGCCTGCATGGGGTGCAGCGGCTCGATGGCCAGGGGCATGCCCACCTGGCGCGCGTACTCCAAGGATGCGGCGATGCCGTCGACCACCTCGCTGCGCGCGCGGGCGATGTCGGTGTAGTGCGGCGTGCCATCGAGCGCACCGGGCAGGGCGCCCACCACCAGCACCAGGCAGGCGGCGTTGAGCGTCCTGGCCTCGTCGATGGCGCGGTAGTTGTCGTCGAGCGCGGCGCGCAGGCCGGCCGCGTCGGCCGCCGGAAAGAACCCCCCGCGGCAGTAGCCCGACAGCTCCATGCCGTGGGCGCGCAGTTGGCGCGCGGTGGCATCGAGCCCGGCCGCCGCCACCTGGTCGCGCCAGGGGCTGATGGCGCGGATGCCGCGCTCCGCGCACTGGTCGATGATGTGTGCGAGCGGCACTTCCGCACCCTGCTGCTTGCGCACGGTGGCGGTGTTGATGGAGAGCCAGCGGTGGTCTTGGGTGAAATCGCGCATGGTGGTCAGGCGCTCACGCCGTGCAATGCCAGCAGATGGCCCATGCGCTGCACCGCCAGTTCGGGCTGCTCCAGCAGGTCGGCCTGGTCGGCCAGCCGGAACAGCTCGGCAAAGTGCACCAGCGATCGCGTGCTCTGCTGCCCGCCCACCATGGTGAAGTGGCTCTGGTGCCCGTTGAGCCAGGCCATGAAGACCACGCCGGTTTTGTAGAACCGCGTGGGCGCCGCGAAGATGTGGCGCGACAGCGGCACGGTGGGTCCCAAGACCGCGTGAAAGCGCGCCGTGTCGCCCGCGGCCAGGGCGGCCAGCGCCGCGCTGGCGGCCGGTGCGATGGCGTCGAAGATGCCCAGCAGCGCATCGCTCTGGCCCTGGCGCGGCGTGCCGCCCGCGCCGTCGCCGGCGATGAGTTCCGCGTAGTTGAAATCGTCGCCGGTGTACATGCGCACGCCCTGGCCGTCGGTGCCGCCGGTGGCGGGCAGGCGGCGGCGCATGGCGACTTCCTTGTCCTTGTCGAGCAGCGAGATCTTGATGCCGTCGACCTTGTCCGGGTGCGCGGCGATCACGGCCAGGGCGGTGTCCATGGCCGCATCCACGTCGCGCGAGCCCCAGTAGCCCGCGAGCGCCGGGTCGAACATGTCGCCCAGCCAGTGCAGCACGACGGGCTGCTGTGCCTGCGAGAGGATGCGGTCGTACACACGCTCGTAGTCGGCGGGGCTCTGCGCCACGCGGGCCAGCGCCCGGCTGGCCATCACGATGAGCTTGCCGCCCAGCTTCTCGATGGCTTCCATCTGCTCCTCGTAGCCGCGGATCACGTCGTCCACGGACTTGACCTCGTCGAGCACCAGGTGGTCCGTGCCGCAGCCCGAGGCCACCAGCGCGCCGGGGCCGAAGTCGCGCGCCGCGTCCAGCGAGCGGCGGATCAGCTCCAGCGACGTCGGCCAGTCCAGCCCCATGCCGCGCTGCGCGGTGTCCATGGCCTCGGCCACGCCCAGGCCCAGCGACCACAGGCGCTGGCGGTAGGCAATCGTCGCGTCCCAGTCCACTGCGCACTGCAGCCACGGGTCGATCGCGGCCAGCGGGTTGGCCACCACGTGGGCGGCCGAGTAGGCAATGCGGTTGAACGCCGCGCCCTGCTGCGGCACGACCGGCGGGCGGCCTTGCAGGGTGTAGGGGCTGATGCGGCCATCGGCCGTGGGCAAGGGGAGGCTAAAGGCCATGGTGTGCTCGCGGATTGAAGTCAAAATGCTGTCTGCCGCTTGGTGGGTAAGCGCTAGCAGCTATTAAATTGATAGTGTTTGCCTTCGATAGCCGTCACGCCTGCAGTGGCGCCACGTCCACCCAGCGGCGTTCCTTCCAGCTTTCCAGCGCGGCTTCGACCAGCTGCACGCCCTTGGCGCCTTCGGGCAGGGTCCAGCGGTACGGTGCGTCTTCCACCACGTGGCGGATGAAGTGCTCCCACTGGATCTTGAAGCCGTTGTCGTAGACCTGCGAGTCCGGAATCTCCTGCCACTGGTCGAAGAAGTTCATGGTCTGCTTCTCGTCGGGGTTCCACACCGGGCGCGGCGTGGCAACGCGGCTCTGCGCGCGGCAGCTCGACAGGCCCGCGACGGCCGAGCCATCGGTGCCGTCCACGTGGAAGGTCACCAGGTCGTCGCGCCGCACGCGCGTGGCCCAGCTCATGTTCAGCTGCGCGATCACCGGCTCGCCGTTGTGGCCGGTCAATTCGCAGGTGGCATAGGCCGCGTCGTCGGCCGTGGCCTGGTACGGCTGGCCGGCCTCGTCCCAGCGGGTGGGGATGTGCGTGGCACCAATGCAAGACACCGACTTGACCTCGCCGAACAGGTTGTCCAGCACGTAGCGCCAGTGGCACATCATGTCCAGGATCATGCCGCCGCCGTCTTCGCTGCGATAGTTCCAGCTCGGGCGCTGGATGGGCTGCAGGTCGCCTTCGAAGACCCAGTAGCCGAACTCCAGGCGCACGCTCAGCATGCGGCCGAAGAAGCCCGCGCGGCGCAGCATGTCGAGCTTGCGCAGGCCGGGCAGAAAGAGCTTGTCCTGCACCGCGCCGTGCTTGAGGCCCGAGCCCGACGCCAGGCGTGCGATCTCCACCGCCTCGTTCAGGTTGGTGGCAATCGGCTTTTCGCAGTACACATGCTTGCCCGCGCGGATCGCCTTGGCCAGCAGGGTGGGGCGCATCTGCGTGGTGCCGGCGTCGAAGAACACCGTGTCCTCGGGGTTGGCCAGGGCGGCGTCCAGGTCGGTACCCCAGCGCGCGATGCCATGGGCCTTGGCCAGGGCCTCCATCTTCTCGGCATTGCGGCCGATGAGGATGGGGTCGGGCATCACGCGGTTGCCGTTGGACAGCACCACACCGCCCTGCGCGCGGATGGCGCAGATGGAGCGGATCAAGTGCTGGTTCATGCCCATGCGGCCGGTGACGCCGTGCATGATGAGTCCGAGTCGTTGGGTGGCCATGGTGTGGGTCCGTTCGTACAGTTCAAAGGTTGCAAAAAAGAAGGGGCAAAGGCGCGGCCTGACCACCCCGTGGCAGGGGCGGGCGTTGCAGTGCTGCGCGCGGGGGATTACTGGGTGGGTTGTAGACCGGCCGCCTTGACGAGCGTGGCGTTGCTCTTGATCTCGTCCTTGATGTAGGCGTCGAACTGCTCGGGCTTGAGCGTCCAGGCATCGGCGCCGAGCTTCAGGAAGCGCTCCTTCACCTCGGGCGTGGCCAGCGCCTTGACCACCTCGTCGTGCAGGCGGTTGACGATGTCGCGCGGCGTCTTGGCGGGCACCATCATCCCGATCCAGAAGTTGAACTCCGAGCCGGGCACGCCGGCCTCGGCCGTGGTGGGCACATCGGGCAGGGCGGCGGCGCGCTTGGGCGAGCCCACGGCCAGCGCCAGCAGCTGGCCATCCTTGATCTGGCCGATGACGGGGGCGATGGGCGAGAAGTAGTAGTCCACGCGGCCCGACAGCACCTCGGTCACCGCCTCGGCCGAGCCCTTGAAGGGGATGTTCTGCGCGTCGATCTTCGCGGCCAGCTTGAACTTCTCGGCGTTCAAATGCGTGGCGCTGCCCTGGCCGGCCGATGCGAAGTTCACCGTGCCGGGCTTGGCCTTGGCCGTGGCGACCAGGTCCTGCAGCGTCTTGATGCCCTTGGCGGGCGAGATCACGAGCGCGTTGGGCAGCGACGAGATCGGCGTCACGCCCGCAAAGTCGCCCACCGTGTCGAACGGCAGCTTGGCAAACGTCGAAGGGCTCACCGTGTGCGACGACGAATGGATCATCACCGTGTAGCCGTCCGGCGCGGCCGTGGCCACGGCCTGCTGGCCGATGGTGCCGCTGGCACCGCCCCGGTTGTCCACCACCAGCGTCTGGCCCATGCTCTGGCCCATCTTGTCGGCAATGGCGCGCGCAATGATGTCGGTGGTGCTGCCCGCCGCGAACGGCACGATCACGCGCACCGGCTTGGTCGGGTAGCTGCCTTGCGCCAGGGCGCCCAAGGACAAGGTGGTGAGCGCGACCGCCGCCAGGGCGGTGGCCGCAGCGCGGCGGGTGGTGCGGGTGATGGGCATGGATTTGTCTCCGTTGGCAGGCTTGGACTTGCTCTTTAATTCACTGATTGGTGAATAGAGTGCATTTTTCAGGAACATGCCTTGCACGTCAACGCGGTTCGACACGGTGGATTTAGGGGTTTACCCGGCTCGCGGTTTGTCGGTTGGGGATTTTGGGAGGTGGTGGCGGGACCTTGAAGGCGCCACTTGCGTTCTCTTCACTCCCTCTCCCCTCGCGGGAGAGGGCCGGGGAGAGGGGATGGGGCAGGGGCGCGGATGGCGGCGGTGTCCGCGAGGGGAGAGGGGATAAGCCAGGGTGTGCGACGACGGTGCCGCGTGTCCGCGGTGCGTGTTTCAGTCACGGTAGGGGAGCCGCCACGGCCGACGGCCTCAGCACGCCCGAAGCCCTGCCTTCACTCCCTCTCCCCTCGCGGGAGAGGGCCGGGGAGAGGGGGCGATACAGGCGCGGCGCTCCATCAGGCCCCTCTCCCCAACCCCTCTCCCGCAAGGGGGAGAGGGGCTAGTGCCTGACAAGCAACAAGTGCTGCAGCAGCGCCCCTGGTGCTCAGACGCTCACGCCCGCAGCACGTACCCCAAAATCACGTCGCACATGTGCGACAGCCGCTCGTTGCACGCCTTGGGCGCCATGAGGTCGCGCCCGAAGATGGCCGACAGGGTGTGGTTGTTGGACAGATAGAAATACGACAGCCCGGCGATCGACACGTACAGTTGCAGCGGGTCCACCCCGCCGCGAAAACTGCCGTCGCTGCGGCCGCGCTCCAGCACCTCGGCCAGGGTGGCGATCAGCGGCGAGTTCATCTCCCGGGCGCGCTGCGACTCCTGCAGGTGCCGCGCCTTGTGCAGGTTGGCGCTGTTGAGCAGTGTGAGGAACTGCGGGTTCTCCAGGTAGTAGGTCCAGGTGAACTCCACCAGCCGCCGTATGGCCGTGGCAGGCGCCAGCTCCAGCAGGTTGAGCTTGCGCTCTTCCTCGCGGATGTGCAGGTACGCCTGCTCCAGCACGGCCTGGAACAGCTTTTCCTTGTCTTCGAAGTAGTAGTAGATCAGCCGCTTGTTCAGCCCCGCGCGCTCGGCGATGCGGTCCATGCGGGCGCCGCCCAGGCCGTGCTCGGCGAACTCGTCGCGTGCGGCGCTGAAGATCGCGCCCTGCGATCGGTCTGCGTCCCGCTGGCGCTCCTTGGCGGGGGTCTCGGTGTCTTTGGTCATGCCCGAATAGTTCACTATTTGGTTAACAAAATCCAGTCCTGGCTGGATTGCTGGAGGGCGGGCGGCGGCGATGGCGGCGGGCGCGGTGCGGCGCAGTGGCCGGATTGTGCCGTGCGCACGGCGCGAGCGGACGGGCCGCCGCAGGCCAAGGCGTCACTGCGCGTAGTCGAGCGGCAGCGCCGTGGTGAACTTGATCTCCTCCATCGCAAAGCTGGAACTCACATCCGACAGCGCCACGGCACGGGTCAGCCGCTTGTACACCGCGTCGTACGCGCGGATGTCGGGCACCACCACGCGCAGCAGGTAGTCCACGTCGCCGCTCATGCGGTAGAACTCCACGATCTCCGGGATGCCCATCACCACGTCGCGCAGGGTCTCGAACCACTGCTGGTGGTGCTGGTTGGTCTTGATGGCCACGAACACGGTCACGCCCACGTTGACCTTGCGCGGGTCCACCAGCGCGACGTGCCGGGTGATGTAGCCCTTCTCGCGCAGCCACTGGATGCGCCGCCAGCAGGGCGTGTTGGAGAGGTTCACCGCCTCGGCCAGCGTGGCCAGCGGCGTCTCGGCGTCGTGCTGCAGCAAGGCCAGCAGTTGGCGGTCGATGGAATCCAGATTCTGTTTCACGGCAAATATGAAAACTCGTTTCTCCTATTTGGCGCCTGCGCGGGAATAAAAGCAAAATGATTTTCATCAATTCGTCACATACTGGGCGGGCGTTCTGGCACGGAACCTGCGCTCGCCGTGGCGTGCTTTGCCGGGCTGACGCCAACGTGGTGCGGGGTGCTGTTTCGCAGCGCCCTGCACTGCGGTGCGGTCGGCCCGTTTCCCCTTCCCTCATACAAGGACTTCATTCATGACGGCTTCAGACTTTTCACGCAAACCCGCCCTCTGGGCGCTGAGCCTTGCCGCGCTGGCGGTGCTGTCGGCCTGCGGCGGCAGCGACGGCCCCTCCACCCCGGTCGCCACGCCCGAGCCCGTCGAGCAATACGTGCCGCCAGAGCCGCCCTCGGGCTACACGCCCAAGACCATCAGCTACGCCAACAAGGACATGGTGTCCACGGCCAACCCGCTGGCCACCAAGGCCGGGGTCGACATCCTGGCCAAGGGCGGCTCCGCGCTCGATGCCGCGATTGCCGTGCAGATGGTGCTGAACCTGGTGGAGCCGCAGTCGTCGGGCATCGGCGGCGGCGCGTTCATGCTGCATTTCGACAAGGGCGCCAACAAGCTCCTGGCCTATGACGGCCGCGAGACCGCGCCCAAGAACGCCACCCCCAACCTCTTCATCGGTGCAGACGGCAAGCCCCTGGCCTTCTTGGCAGCGGTGGACGGCGGCCTCTCGGTGGGCACGCCCGGCGTGCTGCGCATGCTCGAGGCCGCGCACAAGGTGCACGGCAAGCTGCCCTGGAAGGACCTGTTCGAGCCCGCCATCGCGCTCAGCGACAACGGTTTTGCCATCTCGCCGCGCATGAGCGTGTCCATCGCAGGCTCGGCCGCGCGCATCAAGGCGCAGGGCGAGCCCGGCGCCAGCTACTTCCTCAACGCCGACGGCACGGCCAAGGCCGCCGGCACGCTGCTCAAGAACCCCGAGCTCGCGGCCACGCTGCGCGCCATTGCGGCCGGCGGTGCCGATGCGTTCTACAAAGGCGACATCGCCAAGGACATCGTGGCCAAGGTCGCGAGCCATCCCACCAACCCCGGCAAGCTCTCGCTGGACGACCTGAACAGCTACACCCACAAGGTGCGCGAGCCCGTCTGCGGCGTGTACCGCACCCAGTACCGCGTCTGCGGCATGCCCGCGCCCAGCTCGGGCGGCATCGCCGTGCTGCAGACGCTGGGCCTGCTGCAAGGGTTCGATCTGGCGGCCATGAAGCCCAACACGCTGGACTCGGTGCACGTGGTGTCCGAGGCCTACCGCCTGGCGTATGCCGACCGCGCCGTGTATGTGGCCGACCCTGACTTCGTCAACGTGCCGCAGGCCGGCCTCATCAACGCCGACTACCTCAAGGACCGCGCCAAGCTCATCAGCCTGACCAAGAGCATCGGCACGCCCACTGCCGGCACGCCGCCCGGCGTGAGCGGCGCCAAGGGCCTCGACAACTCGGCCGCCCTGCCGTCCACCACCCACCTGTCCATCATCGACAACGCGGGCAATGCGGTGTCCATGACGACCACCATCGAGAACGGCTTCGGCAGCCTGCAGATGGTGCGGGGCTTTTTGCTCAACAACCAGCTGACCGACTTCTCGTTCACCGCCACCGACGCTGCAGGCTTGCCGATTGCCAACAGCGTGCAGCCCGGCAAGCGCCCCCGCAGCTCCATGGCGCCCACCATCGTCTTCAACGCCACCACCGGCGACCTGGAAGGCGCCATCGGCTCGCCCGGCGGCAGCGCCATCATCCAGTACACCGCCAAGGCCATCCTGGGCATGACGGACTGGGGGCTGAACGTGCAACAGGCGATCAACCTGCCCAACTTCGGCGCGCAGACCAACGCCACCACGTCCATCGAAAAAGGCTCGGTCATCGACACGGTGGCCATCCGCGACGGCCTGAAGGCCCGCGGCCACACCGTGGCGCAGACCGACACCTTCACCAGCGGCCTGCACGGCGCGGTCTACAACGGTGTGCGTGGCAACGGCACCCCCGGCCTGTTCGCGCGCAACCCGGGCGCGGGCACTTTTGCCGGTGGTGCAGACCCACGGCGCGAGGGCACGGCGCAGGGCAACAACTGATCGGTTGATGTGCGAAAGGCCGCTGCGCTCCGAAGGGGGCGCGGCGGCCTTTTTTTGTGGCCGATCCGGTGGGTGGCGATGGTGTTCTGTTTGGGGGGGCGGTTTGCAGGCATCAGCCCGCTTGCCGTCGCTGTTGCCGATGCCGATGAACCTGCGCGTGCGCGTGCCCTCCATGGCAATGGCCCAAACGCCACCGGAGCTACCCGCGCGGCGTTGTCCGGCGTGGCGCTGCCGCCGGCAGTGCACCCGCCAGTGTCTTGAGCAGCGCGGTGAAGGTCGCCGTGGGGCCCACGTTGTCGTCGCTGCGGTAAACCAGCGTCAGCGGTACTTCGAGCCGGCCATGGTCCACCAGGGGCCGGTACGCAATCGCATGGCGGTGCACGCCCAGCATGGACGATGGCACGACGGAAATGCCGGTGCCTGCGGCCACCAGGTTCAGGTTGGTCAGCATGCGCGCCACTTCGGCCACCACGCGGGGCTGCACGCCGTGCTCGTCGCACAGCGCCAGCAAGTTGGCGTACAGGCCCGGCGCCCCGGTGCGTCGCACCAGGATCATCGGCTCGCCGTGCAGGTCGGCCACCTCGATGGGCAGCGGCTTGCCGCGGCGCTGGCGCAGCGCGAGCGGGTGGTCGATGGGCAGCGCCACCATGGCGGGTTCGTGCTGCAGGGTGTCGAACGCCAGGCCCACAGGCCGTGCCACAGGCACGCGCAGCAGGCCGCAGTGCAGGCGGCCATCGGCCACGGCCTCGGTGATCTCGGCGGCGTTGTTCTCGCCGATCTCCAGCACCAGGTCGGGGTGCCGCGCGCGGCATTCGCGCAGGGCAAACGGCGTGAACTCGTGCGCCGCCGCCGAGCTGGTGAAGGCAATGGACAGCCGCCCGGTCTTGCCTTCGGCCAGCAGCTGCATGCGGCTGTGCAGCGCATCGAAGTCGTGCACCAGGCGCGTGGCATCGGCCTGTAGAGCGCGCCCGGCCTCGGTGAGCGCCACGCCCTTGGCATGGCGCTTGAACAGGGCCAGCCCCACCGCGCCTTCCAGCGCCTTGATCTGCTGGCTCAGCGGTGGCTGGGCCATGCCCAACTGCTCGGCGGCGCGCGTGATGTGGCCCGCCTCGGCGACGGCCAGGAAGTAGCGCAGTTGGCGGATGTCCATGTCAGTGGCTGCAGGGTGCGTTAAAGCAGGTCATAGGTGAATCGTATGGTATGCCGCAAATCAGCATATTTGACGTATGGAACGTGCGTTCCTACGATGCGCTGCGACAGCTGATTCCATGACTATTCCAACGGAGACAAGCGCATGACTGCAACGCAGCACCATCCCCTCATCCCGCGCACGCCCCTGCCCGCACGCCTCACACTGGTGGCGCTCGCCGGCCTGGTGGCCGCCTGCGCCCCGGTGCCACCCCGTGCGCCCTCGGCTGCGCAGGCGGTGCCGGGCCAGGCCACCCGCGAGGCGGCGCCCACGGCGACGGCCTGTCCCAAGGAGCTGGCCGCCATCGCCAAGTGCCTCGCAGGCCAGGATTCCGCCGGGGCCTATTACCTGATCGCCATGCCCACCACCTGGAACCAGCGCCTGGTGCTGCACGCGCACGGCGGCCCGGCCCTGGGCGCGCCCAAGCCCGAACGGTCGGTGGAGGACCTGGAGCGCTGGTCCATCATGGTCCGCGCGGGCTATGCCTGGGCGGGCAGCACCTTCCGCCAGGGCGGCGTGGAAGTGCGCGCCGCGGCCGAGGACACCGAACGCCTGCGGCAGATCTTCGTGCAGCACGTGGCCCAGCCGCAGCGCACCATCCTGCACGGCCAGTCGTGGGGCGCCAGCGTGGCGGCCCAGGGGGCCGGGATGTTCCAGCGCACGGCCGACGGCAAGCGCCCGTACGACGCGGTGCTGCTGACCAGCGGCGTGCTGGCGGGCGGCACGCGGTCGTACGACTTTCGCACCGACCTGCGCGTGGTCTACCAGTACCTGTGCCACAACCACCCCCGGCCCACCGAGGCGGCCTACCCGCTCAACATCGGCCTGCCGCGCGATGCCAGCATGTCGCAAAACGACCTGCAGGCGCGGCTCAACGAATGCCTGGGGCTGAACAAGCCGGCCGCAGAGCGCACGGCGGAGCAGCAGGCCAAGGTCAAGACCATCGCGGATGTGATCCGCATTCCGGCCAGCTCCATCCAGGGCCACATGAACTGGGCCACCTTCCACTTCCGCGACGTGGTGCAGCACCGCACCGGCGGCGCCAGCCCGTTCGGCAACCGGGGCGTGGTCTACAAGGGTTCGCCGGACGATGCGGCGCTCAACGCAGGCGTGCTGCGCTACCAGGCCGACCCGCAGGCCGTGGCGCGCTTCGGCCAGGACACCGACCCCACGGGCCGCATCCCCGTGCCGGTGCTGACGGTGAAGGGCGTGGACGACCCCACCGCGTTCGTCGAACTGGACGCGCAGTTCAAGGCCACGATGGAGCAGGGCGGCAGCGGCGCGCGGCTGGTGCAGACCTTCACGCGCCACAACACCCACAGCTACCTGAGCGACCCGACCTACCCCACGCTGTTGACCGCGCTGCTGCGCTGGGCGGATGAAGGCGTCAAACCCACGCCCGAGAGCATCGCCCAGCAGTGCCCTGCCAACGAAGCTGCCTTCGGCAAGGGCTGCGCGTTTTTGCCCGACTACGTGCCGGCGCCCCTGGCCAGCCGGGTGTACGACCGCACACGGCCCTGAGCCCACGACGGCAACAGGCTCCGCAAAGCACAAAGGCCCTGCTGGTCAGCAGGGCCTTTGTTTTAGTGTGCTATGAAAAATATAGCTGCTAGCGCTTATTGGGAGCGCGGTAGAGGCTTATTTCATCAATAAATCACCATCCGCCCTCCCCCTGGATAACTGGCGCGTTCCCTTTCGGGGACAGCGCACAGCGGCTCAGGGGCGTGGCTCTCAGGCTGCGACGCTTTTCAGCGCGTCGTTCAGCGTCTTGCTGGGGCGCATCACGGTGTCGAGCTTGGCGGTGTCGGGCAGGTAGTAGCCGCCGATGTCGGTGGGCTGGCCCTGCACGGCATTGAGCTCGTCCACGATCTTCTGCTCGTTGTCGGCCAGTTGCTTGGCCAGGGGCGCGAACTTGGCGGCCAGGGCGGCGTCGCCGGTCTGCGCGGCCAGCTCCTGCGCCCAGTACAGCGCCAGGTAGAACTGGCTGCCGCGGTTGTCCAGCTGGCCGGTCTTGGGCGAGGGGTTCTTGTTGTTGTCCAGCAGCTTGCCCGTGGCGGCATCCAGCGTCTTGGCCAGGACCTTGGCCTTGTCGTTGCCGGTCTTCAGGCCCAGGTCTTCGAACGACACGGCCAGTGCCAGGAACTCGCCCAGCGAATCCCAGCGCAGGTGGTTTTCTTCCACCAGCTGCTGCACGTGCTTGGGCGCCGAGCCGCCGGCACCCGTTTCGTACATGCCGCCACCGGCCATCAGCGGCACGATGGACAGCATCTTGGCCGAGGTGCCCAGTTCCATGATGGGGAACAGGTCGGTCAGGTAGTCGCGCAGGATGTTGCCGGTGGCGCTGATGGTGTCCAGGCCGCGGATCACGCGCTCCAGCGTGTAGCGCATCGCACGCACCTGGCTCATGATCTGGATGTCCAGGCCCGTGGTGTTGTGCTCGTGCAGGTACATCTTGACCTTGGTGATCAGCTGCGCTTCGTGCGGGCGGTACGAGTCGAGCCAGAACACCACGGGCATGCCCGAGTTGCGGGCGCGGTTCACGGCCAGCTTCACCCAGTCGCGGATCGCGGCGTCCTTGACCTGGCACATGCGCCAGATGTCGCCTTGCTCCACGTTCTGCGACAGCAGCACTTCGCCTGTGGCCAGGTCGGTGATGTTGGCCACGCCGTCTTCGGCGATCTCGAACGTCTTGTCGTGCGAGCCGTATTCCTCGGCCTGCTGGGCCATCAGGCCCACGTTGGGCACCGTGCCCATGGTCTTGGGGTCGAACGCGCCGTGCCACTTGCAGAAGTTGATGATCTCCTGGTAGATGCGGGCGAAGGTCGACTCGGGCATCACGGCCTTCACGTCCTTCAGGCGGCCGTTGGCGTCCCACATCTTGCCGCCGTTCCTGATCATGGCTGGCATGGAGGCGTCCACGATGATGTCGTTGGGCGAGTGGAAGTTGGTGATGCCCTTGGCCGAATCGACCATGGCCAGCTCGGGGCGGTTCTCGTGGCAGGCGTGCAGGTCGCGCTTGATCTCGTCGCGCTGGCTTTGCGGCAGCGTCTCGATCTTGCTGTACAGGTCGACCATGCCGTTGTTCACGTTCACGCCCAGCTCGTCGAAGGTCTTGGCGTGTTTCTCGAAAGCATCCTTGTAGAAGATACGCACGCAGTGGCCGAACACGATGGGGTGCGAGACCTTCATCATCGTGGCCTTCACGTGCAGCGAGAACATCACGCCGGTCTTGCGGGCGTCTTCGATCTCTTTTTCGTAGAAGGCCAGCAGCGCCTTCTTGCTCATGAACATGCTGTCGATGACCTCGCGGTCGAGCAGCGCGACCTTGGGCTTCAGGACGATGGTCTTGCCGCTCTTGGTGATCAGCTCCATCTTGACTTCGCGGGCGCGGTCCAGCGTCATGGACTTTTCACCGTGGTAGAAGTCGCCGGCGTGCATGTGCGAGACGTGCGAGCGCGAGGCCTGGCTCCACTCGGCCATGCTGTGCGGGTTCTTGCGCGCGTATTCCTTGACGGCTTTGGGCGCGCGGCGGTCGGAGTTGCCTTCGCGCAGCACGGGGTTCACGGCCGAGCCGATGCACTTGCCGTAGCGGGCCTTGATGTCCTTTTCCTTGTCGTCCTTGGGCTGGTCCGGGTAGTCGGGCAGTGCGTAGCCCTTGCCCTGCAGCTCGGTAATGGCTGCCTTGAGCTGGGACACCGACGCGCTGATGTTGGGCAGCTTGATGATGTTGGCATCGGCCTGCAGCGTCTTCTTGCCCAGCTCTGCCAGCGTGTTCGGCGCGCGCTGGTCTTCCTTCAGGAACTCGGGGAACTCGCCCAGCACGCGGGCGGCCACGGAGATGTCCGATTCCGCCACGTTGATGCCGGCCGGTGCGGCAAAGGTGCGGATGATGGGAAGAAAGGAAGCCGTGGCCAGGCGAGGTGCCTCGTCGGTCAGGGTGTAGATGATGGTCGGTTGCTGAGTCGTCATGGCTTGTCTCACGAAACGAGTAGGTAGGTGCCCTCCACCGGTGTACGGCAGAGGCCAAACGCGAATGCTCTCGCATTCTCCTTCCTTGGCGCTTTCATGGGACCCTGTTTTTGCAATCGAATTCCACGATGCAAAATTTACTGGCGGGTAGGGCCATTTTTTTATCGCCGGTGCCTCTGTACGAGAACGGTCTGCCACCCAATACGAGTGCATGCAGGCCGCAAAGGCCTCACTCAGTCAGGGGCCAAACAAGAGGGCTGCGATGGGGCAGCAGGCCGCAAAAACGGACCGTTGCGTTCAGGAGCGCCGGTAGCTCAGGCTCTGCAAAACGCCTTGGACGCGCAGCAGGGTTTGCGCCTCCTCGCGCCCCGCGGGTGTGATGAACCGGGAGCGCATCGCCCGCCTCAGGCACTCCCTGGCGCGGGCTGCGGACAACGATGTTCCTGTACCCTTCAGGTGGCACTTTGCCAATTCGATCCAGGCGTCGCCGTCTCCATCCAGAGCTGCTTTGCGGAACCAATGGAAAGTGCTGCGATGGGCATGCCGCTCACGAAACAAGATGGCCAAGTTGTTGGCGGCTACAAAGTCGCCTGCGTGTCGCGCTTTGCGGTACCAGATCTTTGCCAGGTGTTTGCTGGCAGGTGTACCCAGGCCTTCGTCGTAGAAGAACCCCAGATTCATCATCGCGCTCCTAAGACCCTCGTATGCGCAGGACCGGAACAATTGGAATGCGCGCGGCAGATCGCCGGCGTCCCACGCCTCGTGGGCCTGTTCTTCCCGGGCATCAACAGGTGTCACTGCAAAGGCTCCTGAGCATGTCGAATATCCGCGCATTCGACGCGAAGCGTTGACCCGCGTTCGAACACCATATCGTGCACCAGCATACCCGCGGGATTGACCCAAATCGCATGGGCGAGCAGGTCTCCATGGGCCGTATGCGAATAGCGAGGCGCGTCATGCTGCGCAGGGCTCTGAAAGGCATATGCCTCCACTCCGGTGTAGTGCAGATGGATGTGCCGATCGTGGTATGGGCCCAAGAGGCACAACCGTATTTCGGTTTGCCGGATTTGCTGCCTGCTTCCCTCTGCTGTTTCGCCAATGGTCAATGAATGCAGCCATGCATCGTGAAGTGAAGTGCGGGCGTTGAGATCGTGGTGCGCAGGATCGGACGCGAATTCATAGACATGGACAGGCATGCGCGCCTGGATGGAATCCAGATAGCGCAGATAACCCGTGAAATCTATGTAGCCTGTGTGAAGGCTGAAAAAGTGTTCAATGGCCATATGTGCTGGGCGGAATGTGACCATGTTAAAGCCCGTTCGCGCGAGCCCAGTGCCTCGTGGACGGTCATCCTGGGTCTGTTCGCGCAGGAACAGCCAGCACCCGGTCCCCCACCACCGCAAACCGCCGCGCCATCGGCGGCACCGATTGGCTTGATGTGCCCGTGAAGGCACCGAATGCCGGCAGCACCAGCAGCCCGGGTGTCAGGGCATAGCAGGGCAGCCGCATGGCATCGCGCGCCGGGCCGTACAGCGTGGTGGTGGGGTGCAGATGGCCGGCCAGCACAGTGGCGCCTTCCACGGTCTGCGGGTGGTGGCAGGCGGCCACCGGGGCGTCTGGCAGGGGTTGCCACGGCTCGTCGGCCAGGTCGATGCCCAGGGCGCGCGGCGGGTCGCCCGCGTGCAGGTCGTGGTTGCCGCGCACCAGGGTCATGGCGATGTGCGCGTGGTGCTGGCGCCAGGGCAGCAGCTGGTTCCACAGCCGCTCGTCCGCACCGCTGCGGGCATGCAAAAAATCGCCCAGAAAGACCAGGTGCTCCGCGCCCGTCACGGCCAGCACGGTGTCGAGCCGGGCCAGGTTGTCGGCCGTGGTGCCGTGTGGCACGGGCTGGCCTGCGCGGCGGAAGGTGGCCGCCTTGCCGAAGTGCACGTCGGCCACGAAGGCCATTCGCGCGGCGGGCCACCACACGGCGCGCTGGGGCAGCAGCCACAGGGCGGTGCCGCAGGGCAGGGTGATGGCGTGGGCGCCAGCAGGTGGGGATGCCATCGAAGGGGCGGTGGTGGTGTCGGTGTCTGCGGTCACGGGAAAGGTCGGTCGGCGTCTTCGTCGTCGTGCTCAGAATCCGTGGCGTCCCCGGGGTCGGCGCGGCGCGGCACCGGCGTCGCCGCGGCGTGCGCGCCGGGGGGATGCGGTGGCGCCGTCGGGGACGTCCCAGGCCATGTCGGCCGGGGCCACGGTATTGTCGGCGAGGTGGGTGCCGGTGGTGTCGTCGGCGGCCTTCTCCAGCGCCTGCACCATGCGCGCCAGGCGGTCGGCCAGCGTTTCGGTGCTCAGGCGTTCGCGAAAGCGCTCCACCATCAGCGGCAGGGCGAACGGGGTGGGGCGCGTGAGGGCATGGATGGACAGGGTCTGCGCCTGCATGCCGCGCAGCGTGCGGGCCAGCCGCTCCATGTCGAGCTCGTTGGCCAGCAACTCGGCACGGGCCTGGGCCAGCAGCAGGTTGTCGGGGTCGTACTGCGCGAACACGTCGTAGTACAGCGACGACGAGGCCTGCAGCTGGCGGCTGCTGCGCTGCTCGCCCGGGTGGCTTTGAAAGATGAGGCCTGCGATGCGCGCGATCTCGCGAAAGCGCCGGCGCGCCATCTCGGTCGCGTTCAGGCTGGCGAGCACTTCGTCTTCGAGCCCGCTGCCGATGGTGGTGTGCGTGCCCTCGCCGATCAGGCGCGGCAGCAGCGCGGCCCACTCCACGGGCTTGGCGGACAGCAGCTCCAGCCCATGGTCGTTGACCGCGATGGAGAAGGTGTTGGGCACCTGCTCCGATGCGCGCCAGGCCAGCAGCCCCGCCAGGCCCAGGTGCACCAGGCGGCCCGCCAGCGGGTACAGGTACAGGTGCCAGCCTTCGCGCGTGTGCAGGGTTTCGGCCACCAGGCGGCTGGGCGTGGGCAGGGCCGACCAGGCATGCTGCAGCGCCAGCAGCGGCTGGGCGCACTGCATCTCGGGCGATGCGTAGACGCCGCGTTCGGCCTGCTCCAGCATCTCCAGCATGGCGTCGGCCAGCGTGTTCGACAGCGGCATGCGCCCACCGTTCCAGCGCGGCAGCGCGGCGCTGCCCTTGGGGGCGATGCGCACGTAGGCCGTCATCTGCTGGGTGCGCACCAGCTCCAGCAGGCGGCCGGCGAACATGAACACGTCGCCCTTGCGCAACCGGGCGATGAAGCTCTCTTCCACCGAACCCAGGCGCCCGCCGCTCACGAACTGCACCTGCATGCTGGCGTCGCTGACGATGGTGCCGATGTTGCTGCGGTGCCGGCGCGCGAGCCGCGCATCGGGCACACGCCAGATGCCTTCTTCGTCGGGCGCGGCGCGCTGGAAGTCGGGGTAGATGGCCAGCGAGGCCCCGCCCTGGCGCACGAACTGCAGCGCCCACTGCCAGTCGTTGTCGGCCAGCGTGGCATAGGCCGGGGCGCGGCGCACTTCGGCCAGCAGCGCATCGGGTTCGAAGCCGCCGCCCAACGCAATGGTGACCAGGTGCTGCACCAGCACATCGAGCGGTGCGCGCGGCGTGTGCCGGTCTTCGATGCGGCCCTGGGCCAGCGCGTGGCGTGCGGCGGCGGCTTCCACCAGCTCCAGGCTGTGGGTAGGCACGAGCGTGATGCTGGACGTGCGCCCAGGCGCATGTCCCGAGCGGCCCGCGCGCTGCACCAGCCGCCCCACGCCCTTGGCCGAGCCGATCTGCAGCACCTGCTCCACCGGCAAAAAGTCCACGCCCAGGTCCAGGCTTGACGTGCAGACCACGGCCTTGAGCAGGCCGGTTTTCAAGCCGTTCTCCACCCAGGCCCGCACGTCCTGGCTCAGCGACCCGTGGTGCAGCGCAAGGGTGCCGGCCCAGTCGGGCCGCGCCTCCAGCAGGGCCTGGTACCAGCGCTCGGCCTGCGAGCGCGTGTTGGTGAACACCAAGGAGGATGCACAGGCCTCGATGGACTCCACCACCTGCGGCAGCAGTGCCAGGCCCATGTGCCCGGCCCAGGCAAAGCGGTCCACCTTGGCCGGCAGCATCACCTGCACCTGCAGCGCCTTGTCCACGCGGCCTTGCACCAGCACGGCCGGTGGTGCAGCGGGGGCGCCGGGCGCAGGGCGGGGCAGCAGCGTGTCCAGCGCCTCCTGCAGGTTGCCCAGCGTGGCCGACATGCCCCACACCTGCAACGCCGGATTCCAGCGCGACAGGCGGGCCAGCGCCAGTTGCGCCTGCACGCCGCGCTTGTTGCCCACCAACTCGTGCCATTCGTCCACGACCACCAGTTGCACATGGCGCAGGCGCTCGTGGGCGTCGGCGCGGGCCAGCAGCAGCGACACGCTTTCGGGTGTGGTCACCAGCAGCGTGGGCAGGCGGCGGTCCTGCGCGGCGCGCTCGCCGCTGGCGGTGTCGCCGGTGCGCAGGCCGCTGGTCCAGTCGGGCGCCAGGTCGGGCAGCGGGGCCTGCAGCGCACGCAGCGTGTCGGCCGCGAGGGCGCGCATGGGGGTGATCCACAGCACGGTGAGAGGCGGTGCGGCAGCGCGGCGCTTGCGCAGGGCGGTGCGGTCGCTGGTGCTGGCCGAGGACGTCGCAGCCTCGATGGAACCTGCCCCGGCTTCGACAGGCTCAGCCCGAACGGGTGGGGATGTGATCGGTCTGGTCGATCCGGCTGTCGGCACCAGCGCTGGTGCCTCCCCAGCCCGTGCCAGGTGCTGCAGGGCGCCCAGCCACACCGCATAGGTCTTGCCCGCACCGGTGGTGGCGTGCAGCAGGCCCGAGCGGCCCTCGCCCACGGCGCGCCACACCTCTTGCTGAAAACCGAACGGTTGCCAGCCGCGCGCCGCCATCCAGCCCGCTGCGGCGCTCAGGGCGACGGTGGGCAACGGCTTGCGCGGGCGGCGCGGCGGGGCGTTGGCAACGGTGCTCATTGCGGTGCGTCTTGCCCTGGCAACAGCGCCATCAAGGTTTGCAGCGTGTCCGCCTCGGCCACGGTCTTGTCCTTGCGCCAGCGCAGCATGCGCGGAAAGCGCACCGCGATGCCGCTCTTGTGGCGCGGGCTCTTGCCGATGCCCTCGAAGCCCAGCTCGAAGACCATGGTCGCATCCACGCTGCGCACGGGGCCGAAGCTCTCGCGCGTGGTCTTGCGCACGATGGCATCCACCTGGCCGATCTCCACATCCGTCAGGCCCGAATACGCCTTGGCAAACGGCACCAGTTGCCGTTCAGGGTCGTCCGGCGGACCGTTCCACACGGCAAAGGTGTAGTCGCTGTACAAACTGGCGCGGCGACCGTGGCCGCGCTGGGCGTAGATGAGCACGGCGTCCACGCTCATGGGGTCGATCTTCCACTTCCACCACACGCCCACGTCCTTGGTGCGGCCCACGCCGTAGTGCGCCTGGCGGTGCTTGAGCATGAAACCCTCGGTGCCCATGCCGCGCGCGGCCTCGCGCTGGCGCGCCAGGTCGTCCCAGTCGGCGCCGTGCAGGAGCACGCTCAGGCGCAGGGTGCGCTGCGGTGCGATGGTGGCAGAGGGCGTGGGCGTGGGTGTGGGTTCTGGGGCCAGCTCCACCATCCGTTCGGACTGAGCCTGTCGAAGTCCAGCGCCGCGCTTCGACGGGCTCAGCGTGAACGGTTCTGGGTCGGGTGTGGTCTCGGCGAGCGGGCTGAGCGCCTCGAATGGAAGTTCCGGCGTTCCCGCCTCCCCAGCCCGTTCGGACTGAGCTTGTCGAAGTCCAGCGCCGCGCTTCGGCAAGCCCGTCGTGAACAGTTCGGTGGCCGGGAGTGTTCCTTGCGGTGCATCGGCCGGTGGTTGCAGCAGCGCCTCCAGCAGCGCGCGGCGCGCCTGCTGGGGCTGCTGGCGCAGGTCCTGGCCCGCATGTTCGAGCAGGTCGTAGGTCACCAGCACCACGGGCAGCTCGCGCAGCAGCTTGGGGCCCAGGGTTTTGCGGCCCAGGCGTTTTTGCAGGTCGGCGAAGGGGCGGGGCTGCGGCTCGCCGGGCAGCCACACCAGGATCTCGCCATCGACCACCGAGCCATCGGGCAACTGCGCCATGGCAGCCTCGGCCAGTTCGGGGAAGCGGTCGGTCACCAGCTCTTCGCCGCGCGACCACACCCACACCGCGCCGCCGCGCCGCACGATCTGCGCGCGGATACCGTCCCACTTCCACTCCACCAGCCAGTCGCCGGGCGCGCCGAGCAGCGCAGGCATCTCGGCCACGGGCTGGCTGAACGGGTGGGCCAGGAAGAAGGGGTAGGGCTGGCCTGCCATGCCGGCATCCACCGTATCGCCCGCGTCCCCATCCGCAGCCTCGCCCACGGGCGCCACGAGCGCGCTGTAGTCGTCTGCTGCGGGCTGCCGGCCGATCTGCGTGTAGCCCATCAGCCGGTGGGCGATGCGCTTGGGGTCGAGCGCGCTCACCGTGGCCAGCGCCTGCGTCACCTGCAGGCGCGACACGCCCACGCGGAAGTTGCCGGTGATGAGCTTGAAGTACACGAAGCGCTGCTCCGGCGCCAGCCTGTCCCACTGCGCGCGCAGGCGGGCGTCGGCTTCGTCGGGCGGCAGCGCGCGCAGGGGCAGCAGCTGGGCCATCCACTCGGCCAGCGGCAGATCCACCGGTTGCACCGGCGCAGGCAGCAGTAGCGCGAGCGTTTCTGCCAGGTCGCCCACGGCCTGGTAGCTTTCTTCGAACAGCCATTCGGGCAGGCCGGCGGCCTCTTGAGCCAGGGCTTTGAGGCGCTTGGTGGGCACCATCTGGCGCGGCTTGCCGCCCGCCAGGAAGTAGGTGGCCCAGGCTGCATCCGCCGGCGGCGCCGCGCGCAGGTAGGCCACCAGCGCCGCCAGCTTGGCCGACTGCCCGGTGGTGGCATCGAGCGCCTGGAACAGCTCGGCAAACGCCCTCATGGCGCGGCCTCGGGTTGCGTGCCCGGCTCCTCGGCAGGGGCCGCAGGGGGCGCTGCATTGGCGTCGTCCTCGTTGTCGTCGGCGCCGTATTCGGTCTTGAACACCTGCGCGTCCAGGCCCTGCTCGCACAGCCAGCGCACCATCACCTCGGTACTGCCGTGGGTGACGATGACGCGCTCGGCCCCGGTGGCCCCGATGGCCTTTTGCAGGCTGGGCCAGTCGGCATGGTCGCTCATCACGAAGCCCCGGTCCACGCCGCGGCGGCGGCGTGCGCCGCGCACCAGCATCCAGCCGCTGGCAAAGGCATCGGAATGCTCGCCAAAGCGCTTGAGCCAGGGCGTGCCCGCCGCCGAGGGCGGGGCCAGCACGAGCGCGCGGCGCAGCTCGGCCTTGGTGACGCCCGGGTCCGTCACGCGCAGCGTGGGCGGCAGTGCCACGCCGGCTGCGCGGTATACGGCGTTGAGCGGGTCCACCGCGCCGTGCACGACGATAGGGCCGATGTTCGGGTCCACCCCGTGCAGCAGCCGCTGCGCCTTGCCGAAGGCATACGCATACAGGATGCTGGCCTTGCCCGCTGCGGCATTCGCAGCCCACCAGGCATTGATATCAGCGAACAGCACCGGCTGCGATGGCCAGCGGTAGATGGGCAGGCCGAAGGTCGACTCGGTGATGAAGGTGTGGCAGCGCACCGGCTCGAACGGCGGGCAGGTGCCGTCGTCCTCCAGCTTGTAGTCGCCCGACGCCACCCACACCTGGCCGCCATGCTCGATGCGCACCTGCGACGAGCCAAGCACGTGCCCCGCAGGGTGCAGCGACACGCGCACGCCCTGCTGGTCGATCACGTCGCCATAGGCCAGCGTCTGCAGGTCGATGTCCGCACCCAGTCGGTTGCGCAGCGTGCCTTCGCTGTCCGTGTGCGCCAGATAGTGCGCCGAGCCCATGCGCGCGTGGTCCGAATGCGCATGCGTGATCACCGCCCGGCTGACCGGTCGCCAGGGGTCGATGTAGAAATCGCCGGGCGGGCAGTACAGGCCTTCGGGGCGGTGAACGATGAGGTCGCTGGGCATGGCGTGATGGTCAGGGACGCGGGCTGCAGATAAAAAGCAGTGCTGCCGCTGGATGGAATTAGCCTCTTTGCTATGAAATAGTGAGCGCTTGATGTTGGGCGACTGTCCGCCATCATCACCACATCGGCCCAGCCGTCTGCAGGCCAACGCCGCATGTTGCTGAGCACGGGGTGGAATCCGCAGGTGCGAACAGGGGGGCGCTGAGCCGTACCATGGCGCATTCTTTTGCCGAAAGGAAGTGGTTTCCATGCACCTCGTCCTGACTGGGCGCCTGCTGCGCTCCGTGTGCGTCGTGGCAATCCTGGCCAACACGGCGTCTGTCGCCCCGGCGCCAGCCCGCACCAACGCCTTCAACGACCCGTTCGTGCAGGTCACGTCCGCCATGCGCGCCTGCCCCGTGCCCGAGGGCCCGCTCTACACCGAGGCCGAGGTGCGTGAGCTCGCGCATGTGCGTTCGCAGCACGGCGGCAGCTGCCACCGCGTGGGGCGCTGCCGGCTGCCCAACTCGTACCTGTACGACGCCGAGATCATCCCGCGGGTGCAGCACTACTTGCGCGAGGACGGGCGCTTTGGCGATACCAGCGTGTGGGTGCTGGGCGAGCGCCGCCTGGTCACGCTGATGGGCTGCGTGCAGTCGGCCGAGCAGGCGCTGGCGATGGAAAAGGCCGTGGAGCTGGTGGACGACGTGATGGGGGTGGTCAACCTGCTGCAGGTGGGCACGGCGCGTGGTACGGCGCGCTATCCCTTGGCGCCGCTGACGCCGACGCCGACGCCGCCAGAGCCGCTCCAGCAGCGGTAGCGGTAGCGCGCCACGCGCCGGCGCGATCAGACGAACAAGGTGGACAGCATGTGCGCCGGGACGGGCAGGCCGGGCGTGGCGTCCGTGGCTTCAAAAAAATCTGCGCCTTGCTGGGCTGGGCGGATGGACGAAAAAATGGGTGGGAACACGGGCTGCGTGATGTGGTGCTGGGTCTTGCACTCTTCGCAGGCATGCAGCTTGGGGACGAACTGGCGGTTCTTGCGCGAACCCACCGGGCCCAGCGTGTCCCAGACAACGCGCGAGGCTTCCGCCGACACCGGTTTGCAGTGGTTGCGCCAGTCCACATTGCCCAGCACGGCCACGTAGAAGCCGAGCAGGTTCGACACCAGATCTTCTTCGCTGAAGCCGCTGTCCGTGAAGGCCGACAGCGAGGCCTGCACGTCTTCGAAACCCAGGGAGACTTCCTTGAAGATCGCCAGCGCCACCGAGCGCTGGGTGGCCAGCGGCAGGCCCTTGCGGATGAAGTAGAACTTCGTGAAGTCGCGCGAGAGGCCGAACTTGCGCATCCCCTGGCGGTACATCACCAGATGGTGGTCCGGCTTGCCCGTGACCTGCAGGCCGCGTTCCAGCGAGACGTCCTTCCACAGATAGGCGGCGCTCGCATGGCGGTTGGCCGGCTTCTCGACCGACACCAGGTGGCCAATATCGATCCAGCCGCAATTGCACGTGTAGATCAGGCGATTGGGAATGTCCGAGCGAGATGACATGGGTGTTCAACGGGGAAGTGGAGGAAAGGAAGTGCCCGGCACGAAGGGCGGCGTCTTGGTCGAATCAATCGAAGTGGGTGATTTCGAAGCGGATCAACGGGGTTCCCCCATCGCTGTCCTCATAAGTGGTCAGCAGGACCAGGTCGTGCTTGGCAGAGGTGTATTGCGCCTCCCGCAGTCCCGGGGAGACGGTGTGCTTGTTGCTGGCCACGCTCGGGTCGTTGCCGCCGGTGCTGACGGAGTGCAGGGCCAGGTTTTGCAGCTGCCGGGTCATTGCGTCCCAGACCGCATCGGCGGTTGCAGGCGGCACCTTGAAGCTCAGTTGCGATTGGGCCGGCTTGTTCCCATCGCCGACCGAGCCGAAGTACTCGCGGCCCTGCGCCCCGTCGGGCACCTGTACATCGCGGACCAGCGACGAGATGCCCAGGTAGTACACGGGCGAGCCGGGCCGTGTCACGTAGTCTTCCACGGCAAAGAGATAGCCCAGCGTGGCCATGGCCGCCAGCACAAGGGCAGAGGCCGCGACGGCGGCCCATCGAAAGACAGTGCGAAGGGTGAGCCCTGGCATGGTGGGATCGGGGTCGAGCAGAGGAGGACCGGCGATTCTGGCCGTGAAACCCCAAGGTCTGCGTGTAAGAGATGTAATGGACCGTATGCAGCGCCGGGCGGTGGCATGTCATGTGCATGCACCGCGAGGCCCTTGGCTCGCCCATGGTGCCGCACCCCAGGGATTTCCATATCCGCAGAAGCGGGGAGCTATTGCACATTGCGTGCTGACAACACATTGGAGGTTTGTATGCGCCTGCGTTTCGATCGTTCTTCGCTGCTATCCGCCCCTGCACTGGCGGCCGTGATGGCGTGCATGGTGCCCGCCATCGCGGGCGCAAAGCCTTTCAAATGGGCCGGTTCCAGCGACATCCAGACCATGGACATCCACTCGCAGAACAGCGCCCTGGGCAACGGCATCCATGCGGCGGTGTACGAGTCGCTGGTGATGTTCAACAGCCGCACGCTCAAGGTCGAGCCGCTGTTGGCCACCTCGTGGCAGCAGGTCAGCCCCACGCAGCTGCGCCTGAAGCTGCGCCAGGGCGTGAAGTTCAGCGACGGCTCGGCCATGACGGCCGACGACGTGGTGTATTCGCTGCAGCGCGCGATGAGCAAGACGTCCACATATGCCATCTACACCCAGGGCATGGACCGCATCGCGAAGGTGGATGGCGAGACCATCGACATCTTCCTGAAGAACCCCAACCCGGTGCTGCTCAACCAGCTGACCGAGCTGCGCGTGATGAGCAAGGCCTGGGCCGAGAAGAACAACGCGGTGGAGCCCAAGGACATCAAGGCCAAGGACGAAACGTTTTCGCACCGCAATGCCATGGGCACCGGGCCCTTCGTGCTCAAGGAATGGGTGCCCGACCAGAAGATCGTGTTCGCCGCCAACCCGCTGTGGTGGAACGCTGGCAAGACCGAGGGCAACGTGACCGAGATCACCTACACGCCCATCAAGTCCGAGGCCACGCGCATCGCGGCGCTGCTGTCCGGCGAGGTCGACATGGTGCGCGACACCAGCCTGCAGGACCTGGAGCGGCTCCGGGCCAACCCCAATCTCAAGGTCATGGAGATGGTCGAGAACCGCACCATCTACCTGGCCATGGACCAGTTCCGCGACGAGCTGCCGGGCAGCAACATCAAGGGCAAGAACCCGCTCAAGGACCTGCGGGTGCGCAAAGCGCTGTACCAGGCCATCGATGTCGGTACGTTGCAGCGCGTGACCATGCGCGGCATGTCCAAGCCCACGGGCGCCATCGTCTCGCCGCTGGTCAACGGCTGGACGGAGGCGGTGGACAAGCGCCTGCCTTACGACCCCAACGCGGCCAAGGCGCTGCTGGCCGATGCGGGCTACAAGGACGGCTTCGAGGTCGACCTGGCCTGCAGCAACAACGCCATCATCCAGGACGAAGGGCTGTGCCAGGCCATCACCTCGATGTGGGCGCGCGTGGGCGTCAAGGCCAAGCTGCGCACGCTGCCGGCCGTCACCTACTACCCCATGGCCCAGCGGCACGAGGCCAGCATCGCGCTGCTCAGCTGGGGCGTGCCCACGTTCGACGCGCTGTACACCCTGCAGTCGCTCACGCGCACCAAGACCACCGGCGGCGACGGCAACTACAACCTGGGCCGCTACAGCAACGAACGCATGGACTACATCGTGGACCGCGTGAAGACCGAGATCGACCTGCCGGTGCGCAACCGGCTGCTCACCGAAGGGCTGCAACTGCAAAACGACACCGTGGCCAACATTCCACTGCACAACCAGATGCTGGCCTGGGCCATGAAGAAGAACGTGGATCTGGTGCAGCGGCCGGACAACCGCATCGACTGGCGGTTGATCAAGGTGAATTGAGGGTCGGCGGGTTGCTGGTTGGAAGGTGGCTGGGGTGAAGCAGCCGTAGTGCGCGGAAGACGGCCCCCTCTCCCCGACCCTCTCCCGCGAGGGGAGAGGGGGTCAAAGCCGGGGTAGGGTACGACTCTGGTAGAAATGGCCTCTGGCGCGCTTTCTAAAAGCGCTAGAAGCTATTATTTGTATAGCATTCTTATCCACTGCATCTCGCCGCACACAACGGCAACAGAGCCGCAGACAGCCCCCCCAAAAAACTCCCTCTCCCCTCGCGGGAGAGGGCTGGGGAGAGGGGGCGTGAGCAGCAGAGCCTCAATACAAACCCCCGCTCTGCGCACGCTGGCAGCCAGCGCGATCGATCCATCCGCCTGCACCCCATCGGTTGCTCACTTCATGGGCTGCAAAACGATGATCGCCATGCCCGCCAGCGCCACCAGCACCCCCGCCACATCCCACGGCGTGGGCCGGATGCCGTCCACTGCCCACAGCCAGGCCAGCGCCACGCCGATGTAGACGCCGCCGTACGCCGCATAGACGCGCCCCGCGCCGGCGGTGTCGTGTAGCGTGAGCAGCCAGGCAAACAGCGCCAGGCTCAGCGCGGCGGGCAGCAGCAGCCATGCCGGCTTGCCCTGACGCAGCCACAGCCACGGCAGGTAGCAGCCCACGATCTCGGCCAGCGCCGTGGCCACGAAGAGTGCGAAGGTCTTCACAGGCCCACCTGCGCTTTCGTTTTCGCATTCGCCAGACGGGGGCGGTGGGCCGTGTCGTTGCTCGCTGCCTCGCCAGCGGCAGGCGCCGTCCATGCGCGCAGGGCCAGCTCGCCCTCGGCCGAGAAGTGCACCACGCGCGAGTCCTTGTCGCGCCGCGCCCAGCCGCGTTCCACCAAGCGCTGCAGCAGCGCGGCACCGAGCGCGCCGCCCAGGTGGTGGCGCCGCTCGCTCCAGTCCAGGCAGGGGCGGCACAGCATGCGCCGCTGGCGCTCCACCACGGCCGTGTCGATGCCTTGCTGGGCAAACCACTCGGCACCCGCCGTGGTCAGCGCGAGGCCGCCATCGGCAGCGTGCAGATAGCCCTGGCGCAGCAACGCCTCGTGCAACTGCACGCCCACTTCGCCCGCCAGATGGTCGTAGCAGACGCGGGCGCGCCGCAGTGCGGGTTCGCGCGGGCTTGCGCGCAAGCGCACGGCGCCTGCACGGAACGCCACGTTCATCAGCGACTCCAGCAACTGCGCCACGTCGCGGTCGGCCAGGCGAAAGTAGCGGTGCCGGCCCTGGCTCTCCACCGACAGCAGGCCGGCGTCGAGCAGCTTGGCCAGGTGCGCGCTGATGGTCTGCTTGGTGACGCCGGCAATGTCCGCCAGCTCGGTGGCCGTGAGGGCGCGGTCGGCCATCAGTGCGGTCAGGACTTCGGCGCGCGCGCTGTCGCCGATGAGCGCGGCAATGCGCGCGATGTGGGGGCCGTCTTTCATGGTTCGATGTTGGGCGAACCATCCCGGGCCGTCAAGCGCCTATCGTCAAACCCTCACACACCACACGCATCCCGACCCGGGCATCACACCATGATCACCTGCTTCATCCGCTACGACATCGACCCCTTCCAGCGCGAGCAGTTCGCCGAATACGCGCGCCGCTGGGGGCAGATCATCCCGCGCTGCGGTGGCCACCTGCTGGGCTACTTCCTGCCACACGAAGGGACCAACTACGAGGCGTGGGGCCTCATCGGCTTTGACTCGCTGGCCGCGTACGAGGCCTACCGCGCCCGCCTGCGCACCGACCCCGAAGGCCGCGCCAACTTTGCGATGGCGCAGGAAAAGCGCTTCATCCTGCGCGAGGAGCGCACCTTCACCCAGGGCGTCGAAGGCACGCTGGGCCTGCCCGCGCACCCTGTGGAGTCCGCCCCATGATGGCCGTGATCTTCGAGGTGCTGCCCGCACCTGGCCGCAAGGACGCCTACCTGGCCGCTGCCGCCGCGCTGCGGCCCGCGCTGGAGCAGATGGACGGCTTCATTTCCATCGAGCGGTTCGAGAGCCTGAGCGAGCCCGGCAAGCTGCTGTCGCTCTCGTTCTGGCGCGATGAAGAGGCCGTGGCCCGCTGGCGCCAGGTGGAGGCCCACCGCGGCACCCAGCAGGCAGGCCGCGCCGGCATCTTTGCGGACTACCGCCTGCGCGTGGCCGCCGTGGTGCGCGACTACGGCCTGCACGACCGCGCACAGGCGCCAGCGGATTCACGCCGGGTGCACGGCTGAGCGGTGCGCTGCATTGCGGCCCTGCCTGAGGCGCACGATCTGCGTCAGGGCATGTACCCTGTGCGAAGCGCATGCGCCCAATCCGGCCTCTGCCGCTGCTCGGCCAGCAGCGCCATCGCGTCATGGTTGTAAGCCACGGCGATGTGCTCCACCTGCCACTGGCCGCCGTGCAGCGTGATCAGCGCGTAGCGCGCATCGGGCGTGCCAGATTCCACCGCGTGGTAGACGGGGTGGTCGTCGCTGTACGCCTGCAACCCCACGCTGCCGGGGTTGACCAGCAACTGCGCGCCCAGCCGCACTGCGCGCGGCACATGGGTGTGCCCGCAGGCGATCACAGGCACCGCAGTCTCTACATCGAGTCGCTCGCGGATCTCTGCGGGCCGCGCCAGGCGCAGGGCGTGGCCGTCCAGCGTCTCCAGCAGGTATTCGTGGTCACTGCGCGGCGAGCCGTGGCACAGCAGCACGTCGTCGGTCAGGCGCACGCGGTGCTGCAGCGTGCGCATCCATGCGAACTCGGCCTCTGTGAGCTGCGCGTGCGCGTACTCGTCCGACGGGCCACCCCGCCCGGGCTGCAGGTGCAGCACCTGCCGCTCGTGGTTGCCCGCCAGCGACAGCCATCCCGATGCCATGAGCCACTGCGCCGTCTCGCGCGGCAGCAGCGGGCCCGAGAGGTTGTCGCCCAGGTTCACCACCCGGTCGGCGCCGCGCTGGCGGATGTCGGCCGCCACGGCTTCGAGGGCTGCCAGGTTGCCGTGGATGTCGGAGACGAGGGCGATGCGCATGGTGAGAAAAACTTTCAGCAGGGTGACACGGAGATGTTCCCCATGCCCTGGCACAGGTGTCCGCTCACGCGGGCCTGGTTGAACAGCAGGTCGCACAGCCACGCGTACACCACCGCAATGTAGGCCAACTGGCCCCATCCCACGTAGCTGCCGAAGACGATGGTGGAGAGCCAGTTCTGGCCCCACAGGTACACGCCGCTGCAGATCAGCGTAGCCGCCAGCAGCGTGGCCGCGGCCGGTACCAGCGCCGCCGCTTGTGCACCGCGGCGCCGCCATGCGGCCAGCCCCAGCAAGGCAAACGCGAGCGCATTCGCGCCGCTGAAGATGCGCAGCTCGCGCAGCAGCTTGTCTGCCGTGTCGAGGTAAGCCGTGCGGATCAACGCGTCAAGGCGGGCCTGCATCTGCTGCGCCGTGCCGATCTCCAGCTGCAGGCGCTCCTCACGCCGCTTGCGGCACTCGCAGGTGGGGATGCCCATCTCCGCGGCAATGGCGGCCACGCGCCCCGGCAGGCCTGCCGACAGCGCCTTGCGGGCGGCTTCGATTTCTTGCTCCTTGCCCTGCCAGAGAAGCCGCGCCCGCCCGGTCAGAAAGCGCTCATCCAGGGCCTGCAGCTTCTCGCCGGTTTTCTTTTCAATGTGCTGGCGGATCATGTCGCGCGCCGTGTGCTCGACCCAGGTGGGTTGCAGCAGGGAGGTGATCAGCAAGGCGCCAAAGAGCAGGCTGCCAAGAAGCGCGATGAGCAGCGTGAACGAGCGAATGAACTGGGGCATTGGTCGAGCATAGATGGGCACGCCCGGGCGGCCGCCGCATGCGGCGCCGCCACCGGATCGCGCCGTGAAATCCGTCACTCTTGGCGAGAAAACCTGTGGGATCAGGCCGTACCGACTGGCCTTGCGGCCGGCTCTGCGGCGGACCTCCACACGGCTTCCGCCCGCGCAGAGAAAGCGGCCACCGCCGTTGCGGCAGCGGTGTGCGCGACCTGCAGCAGCAAGTGTGGAGCCTCGATGCGAACGATCTCCACGTTGGGCAGCGCGCGCTTGATCACCTCCGCCGATGCTTCCTTGATCAACCGGTCTTCCGTGGCTTGCAGGTACAGCACCGGCACTTGCACCGCGCGCAACTGGGCGACCACGTTCACCCTCAAGAGGGCGCCCGCCCTGGCGCGCAGCGCTGCCCCCGACACCTTGGCCAGAGTAGCGCGCAACAGGCGCCCCAGATCCGGCGACGTATGCCGGCCCATGAGAAGTTTTCGCACCAGCCATGCGGGTGCAAGCTCGAAGGGCGTGATGGCCGCAAGCGCGCTCACGGGGTGCAGCAGCGGCACCGGGTTCGTCGCAAAGGTGGCACACAGCACCACCCCGGCCAGCCCTGGCGGGCAGGACGCAGCCAGCGACAGGGCGATGGGGCCTGAAAACGACTCACCCAGCAGCACATAGGGTCCGTCTTGCGGCAGTGCCTGGCGTGCCACCACTTCCAGTGCTTGGTAGCCGAGCGCACTCTGCGTGGGATAGCGCACCACCACCGTTCTGATCGATGGGCCCAGCGCTGCGACAAACGGGGCGAACAATTCGCCCGTGCCGTCCATGCCAGGCAGGAGTACAACGGTGACCATGCTCGTTGACAGTGGCTCAGCACACGGCGGCATCCGCACAGCGCCCTGGGATGGCACCACGGCGCGCCTCACACTGCGCCCACAGTGATCACATCGCGAAAATCTTTCCCGGATTCAAGATGTTCTTCGGGTCCAGCGCCCGCTTGATCGACCGCATCATGTCCACCGCGCCCGCCCCCGTTTCGTCCAGCAGGAAGCCCATCTTGTGGATGCCCACGCCATGTTCGCCGGTGCAGGTGCCGCCCATGCTCAGCGCGCGGGCTACCAGGGTGTGGTTCAAGGCCTCGGCCTTCGCGCGTTCTTCGGCGCTGTCGGGGTCGATCAAGTAGCCGAAGTGGAAGTTGCCGTCGCCCACGTGGCCGACGAGGAAGTACGGGATGCCGCTGGCTTCGGCCTCGTCCACGGATTCGAGCAGGCAGTCGGCCAGGCGGCTGATGGGCACGCAGGTGTCGGTGCTGATGGCGCGGCAGCCCGGGCGGCTTTGCACGGCGGCGAAGTAAGCGTTGTGCCGTGCGGTCCACAGGCGGGTGCGTTCCTCGGGCGTGCTGGCCCATTCGAAGGCCTGGCCGCCGAACTCGCTGGCGATGTCCTGCACGGTCTCGGCCTGCTCCTTCACGCTGGAGGGCGAGCCGTGGAACTCCATCAGCAGCATGGGCTCCTCGCGCAGCGTGAGCTTGCTGTGGGCGTTCACCATGCGCACCGTGTGGTGGTCGATGAGCTCCACGCGCGCAATCGGCACGCCCAACTGGATGGTCTGGATCACGGTGTGCACGGCGGCCTCGATGCTCGGGAACGAGCAGATCGCGGCGCTCACTGCTTCGGGCAGCGGGTACAGGCGCACGGTGATCTGCGTCATGATGCCCAGCGTGCCCTCGCTGCCCACCAGCAGGCGAGTGAGGTCGTAACCGGCGCTGCTCTTCTTGGCGCGTGTGCCGGTGTGGATGATGTCGCCGCTGGCCGTGACCACCTCCAGCGCCAGCACGTTCTCGCGCATGGTGCCGTAGCGCACGGCGTTGGTGCCGCTGGCGCGCGTGGCGCTCATGCCGCCGATGCTCGCGTCGGCGCCGGGGTCGATGGGGAAGAACAGGCCCGTGTCCTTGATCGCATCGTTGAGCTGCTTGCGCGTGATGCCGGGCTGCACCGTCACCGTGAGGTCTTCGGCGTTCACACTGAGCACCTGGTTCATGCGGCTCACGTCGATGCTGATGCCGCCCTGCACGGCCAGCAGGTGGCCTTCGAGCGATGAACCCGCGCCGTAGGGGATCACGGGCACCTCGTACTGGCTGGCCAGCTTCACGGCGTCGGCCACGTCCTGCGTGTTCTGGGCAAACACCACGGCCGAAGGCGGGGGCGCCTGCAGCGAGCCCTCGTCGCGCCCGTGCTGCTCGCGCACGGCCTGGGCCGTGGAGCACTGCGCGCCAAAGCGGTTTTGCAGTGCCTCGATCAAGGCCTGCGGCACATCGCGCAGGTGGATCTCGGGCATCAGGTGGGCGGTGGCGGTGGGGGCGTTCATGGGTGTGTCTCCGTAGGTCGGCGGTTGGAAATCATTCTAGGTGGCCGGGCCGGCCCTGTGCGGCCGGCCCCCAGTGCGGGCAGGGTTGCCCACCGGGTATTCCCCGATGGGGTGCGACGGCGCCGCATTTACATTACGTTTGAAATGTATATTGCTTGTGCCGCATGAACACCCGGAACATCCCTGAGCGCCGCAGCCACGCCGAGCGCAGCGCGGCCACGCGCCAGCACCTCATCGCCACGGCCATCGACGTGATCCAGCACCGCAGCCTGGAGGAGATGTCCATCCACGAACTGGCGCGCTCGGCCGGCATGACCTCAGGCGCGGTGCAGCACCACTTCGAGTCCAAGGCCGTGCTCATGATGCGTGTGCTGAGCGAGCTGGTGGAGCAGCGCGTGGAGGCAGGCCAGCTCTGGCCGGCGCGCACGCTGCCCGCCGCGCAGCGCGCGACGCTGTTCGTGCAGGCAGCGTGGGATCTGATCTATGCCCAGCCGCGTTTCATCGTCGC
Source organism: Acidovorax sp. Leaf191 (assembly GCF_001424425.1). GTDB lineage: Bacteria > Pseudomonadota > Gammaproteobacteria > Burkholderiales > Burkholderiaceae_C > Acidovorax. The sequence continues at coordinate 298,165 of NZ_LMPT01000001.1, read as the reverse complement.
CTGGAACATCTACCTCGGCTGCCGCAACCAGAGCGCGGTGCTGGACCACATCGCGCAGTTGCGCCAGCAGATCAACGCGCAGATGCGCGATGGCTTCTTCGACGCGTTCCCGGAGCTGGCCACGGCGCCGGACCGTGCGGCGTTCCTGGGGCTGGTGTTCTCCACGCTGCGCGGCATGGGGCTGCTGCAGCTGTTCCCGGACACGGCCACCGCACCTGCAGCGGGCGACAGCGCAGCGCCGCAGGCACAGCTGCAGTGCCTGGCGGGCCTGATCGCCAGCCGCTGCGAGGCCGCCGCACCGCCACGTGCAGCCCGCCACGGCGCGCGGCGCGGCCCGAAGACCTGACGACTGTTTCACCGCACGCCGCCTGCAAGGTCGGGCCCAACCGGCCAAGTGCCCGGCCGAGCGCCCGGTCTGGCGCGCGCGTGCAGCCCTTCGCCCACCACCACCTGGAGACACCGCATGACGTCCTCGAAAGCCCATTGCATCCGCCCCGCCGCGCTGGCGGCCACGCTGGCCTGTGCGGCCTGGTGGCCCTTCGCTCAAGCCCAGCCGGCGGCGTATCCGGCCAAGCCCCTGCAGCTCGTGGCGCAGCAGCCGCCGGGCAGCGGGTCGGACGCGATGACCCGTGTCTGGGCCGACTGCGCCGCGCGTGAACTGGGCCAGAGCGTGGTGGTGCAGAACAAGCCGGGTGCCAACGGTATCCTGGCCGTCAACTTTCTCAAGGGCCAGCCGGCCGATGGCTACACGCTCATGAGCATCGGCATGTCGCAGATGTCGATCACGCCCTATGTGTACCGCCAGCGCCCGTACGACCCGCTGGCGGACTTCGATGGCGTGGCCGTGCTCGGTACCTCGCCGCTGGTGCTGGCCGTTCCGGCGGGCAGCGGCATCGCGCGGCTGCAGGACCTGGACAGGCTGGCGCGCGCCACGCCCGGCGGCGTCAACTTCGGCTCGCCAGGCAAGGGCAGCCCGGCGCACCTGCTCACCTCCGCGCTGCTGGACAAGATGGGTGCGCCCGGCACGCACGTTCCGTTCGTCGGCGAAGGGGCGGGGCTCACGGCGCTCATGGGCCAGCAGATCCAGGCCATGACCCTGGTGATGGGCACGGCCGCCGCGCAGGTCAAGGCGGGCAAGCTGACGGCGCTGGCCGTGTTCGGCGCGCAGCGCTCGCCGCTGCTGCCCGATGTGCCCACCATCGCCGAAGCGCTGCCCGCCGCGGCCGACCTCGCGCGGCCATCGTGGATCGCCGTGGTGGCGCGCGCCGGCACGCCGCCCGAGCTGCTCAACCGCCTGAATGCCGCCACCGAGAAGTGCCGCGGCGACGCGCAGTACAAGAGCCGCTTCGACGCCATGAACGTGAGCCTCACGGCCACCGCGCCGCGCGACGTGCGCGTGTGGGCCGAGCGCGATGCGGCGGTGTGGCGGCCGCTGATCGACAAGCTGGGCCTGGCCACCGAATGACCGGCAGCGCTGTGCACTGCGAAGTCTCGCTGGCCCACGGGGGCCGCCTGCGCGGCAGCGTGCAACAGGGCATACAGGTGTACCGCGGCATTCCGTACGCCCAGCCACCGTTTGGAGCGCTGCGTTTTCAGGCGCCCGCACCCGTGCCGCCCTGGCAGTGCGTGCGCGATGCGCTGGCGTTCGCGCCGGCCGCGCCGCAGCTGCCGCGCGTGGCGCAGGCCCACACGCCCGTGGTGGGCGGGCCGGAGTGCCTGGCGCTCAACATCTGGGCGCCCGACCCACCCGCCACCGACGCTGCGGGGCCGCTCCCCGTGGTGGTGTGGGTCCACGGCGGCGGCTTCTTCCGGGGCTCGGCCAGCGACCCGCTCTACGACGGGGCATCGTGGGCCCGGCAGGGCGTGGTGTTCGTGTCGGTGCAGTACCGCCTGGGCATCGACGGCTTTGTGCACCTGCACGGCGCGCCGGCCAATCGCGGCCTGCTCGACATCGTGGCGGCCTTGCGCTGGGTGCAGCAGCACATCGCTGCCTGGGGTGGCGACGCAGGCCGTGTCACGGTGATGGGCCAGTCTGCCGGCGCGGGTGCGCTGGCCTGCCTGCTGGGCATCCCGCAAACGCTGGGCTTGTTCCAGCGGGCCATCCTGCAAAGCCCCAGCGTGGCCTGCCAGACGCTGGAGGAGGCCGCCGCAGCCCGCGAAGCCGTCGCTGCGCTGGCGGGCGTGGCGCCCGAGCGCGACGCGCTGGCGCAGGCGCCGCTTGCGGCGGTGCTGCAGGCCGTGCATCGCCTGGCCATCGACCCGGCGCTGCGCCGCCGCATGGGCCTGGGCGGGCGCCAGTTCTTTCCGCTGCGGCCCGTGGTGGATGGCGAGGTGCTGTCCGCGCCGCCGCTGCACGCCATGCACCAGTGCTGGGCCGCACACCCCGTGCAGGCCCGCGCGCTGCAGGTCCTGGTGGGCAGCAATGCCGACGAGATGCGCCTGTACCACCTGCCCACGGGCCTGTGGGACCACGCCACGCCCGCACACGTCGATGCGTTCGCACACGATGCCGAACTGCCCGCAGCGCTGGTGGCCGCCTACCGCACCCGCGTGGACGGCGGCCAAGCCACCCCGGGGGCGCTGCTGGCCGCCTTGCAGGCCGATTACTACTACCGGGCGCCGGCCCTGGGCATCGCGCGCCTGGCGGCGCGCTGCACGGGCGGGGCCTATCGCTACAGCTTCGAATGGCCGTCGCCCCAGGCGCGGGGCCGCCTGGGGGCCGCGCATGCGGTGGAGCTGCCCTTTGTCTTTGCCAACCTCGACACGCCGCAGGGCCTGGAGTTCACCGGCCCGCAGCCGCCGGTGGCCTTGTCGCAGGCCATGCACCGGGCATGGGCGCAGTTCGCCGTGTCGGGCGACCCGGGCTGGCCGGCGTTCACCAACAGCACGGCCTGGACGGTGCGTTTCGGCGCGCCGCCTGCCTGCACCGACCGGCCGGACGACGCCCTGCTGCACCTCTGGGATGCGCTGACCTGAGGCGGCGATGCCCCATGCCGGGGCGAGGGTGCCCGGCCAGCGCGCTGATGGGCAGCCTGGGTGCGCCAGACTGGTGCGCAGAGCTTGTATACCAGTTGGCACGGAAACTGCAATCGGTTGATTGCAATGACCACCGCCAACGACATCAGCAACCGCATCATCGAAGCCGTGATGGCCCAGAAGCTGGCGCCCGGCTCGCGCCTGGGCGAGCAGCAGCTGGCGATGCTGTTCGACTGCAGCCGCACCATCGTGCGCGAGGCGCTCACGCGCCTGTCCACCCGCGGCATCGTCACCGTGAGCGCGCGGCGCGGGTGGTACGTGATCGAGCCCTCGGAAGACGAGGCCCGCGAAGCCTTCGAGGCACGCCGCGTGATCGAGCTTGGCCTGCTGCACCAGCTCAAGTCGGTCGACAAGGCCGCCGTGCGCCAGCTCAAGGCCCACCTGCAGCGCGAGAAGGCGGCGCTCGCGGGCAGCGACGTGGGCGTGCGCAGCTTCCTGCTGGGCGACTTTCATGTGTGCCTGGCCGAATGCCTGGGCAACGGCCTGCTGGCCGACACGCTGCGCGACTTCACCGCGCGCACCACGCTGATCGCCATGCTCTACCAGTCGTCGCACGACGCGGCGCAGTCCTGCGATGACCATGTGCGCATCGTCGAGGCGCTGGAGGCCGGCGACATCGCCCGGGCCGAGTCGCTCATGTCCGAACACATCGGCTCGGTGCAGTCGGCACTGCGCCTGCAGGCCAGCACCGACCCGCTGGCGGGGCTGCGCGACGCGCTGGCGCCGATGCACAAAAGCCCTGCCGCCGATCCGGGCGCTGCCAGGTCAGGCGTCGCTGCCACGCCGGCCCAGCCTGCAACCCCCGTCACACCTGACAAGAAGCCCCGGCCCCGCAAGCCGCGCGCAGCCAGCCCACGTTCCCTTTCCCCCGCGTCCGACAGCGACGCAGCACCCGCCGACGCATCCACCTACCTAGGAGCCTTGCTATGACCATCCGCCGCACCCCTGCACCATCGACCCGCCGCCTGACCCTGGGCGTGCTCGCCGCCGCCGGCCTGTCGGCTGCGCTCATGGCACCCGCAGCCCACGCGCAGAACGCGCTGGACAACATCCTCAAGGCCAAGGAAATCAAGATCGCCATCCCCACCGACTACCCGCCCTACGGCTTCGTCGGCACCGACCTCAAGCCCCAGGGCCTGGACGTGGAAATGGCCAACTACATTGCCGCCAAGCTGGGTGTGAAGGTCGAGCTGATCCCCGTGACCAGCGCCAACCGCATCCCCTACCTGCAGACGCAGAAGGCCGACCTCGTGATCTCCACGCTGGGCAAGAACCCCGAGCGCGAGAAGGTCATCGACTTCACCGCTTCGTATGCGCCGTTCTTCCAGGCCGTCTTCGCGAGCAAGAGCCTGTCGATCAAGAGCTTTGCCGACCTGACCGGCAAGTCGGTCGCCGTGACGCGCGGCGCGATGGAAGACCAGGAGCTGGGCAAGGTCGCGCCCGCCGGCGTGGACGTCAAGCGCTTCGAAGACCACGCCGCCAGCATCTCGGCCTTCGTGTCGGGCCAGACGCAGGCCATCGCCACCAGCGCGTCCACGGCCGGCACCATCATGATGAAGAACCCCAACCTGCAGACCGAATACAAGCTGCTGCTGAAAGACAGCCCCAACTTCATCGGCGTGGCCAAGGGCGAGGACAAGCTGCGCCTGCGCGTGAACGAGATCATTGCCGAAGCAAAGAAGTCCGGCGACATCGACAAGCTGTCGAGCAAGTGGCTGGGCCGGCCTGCGGGCGAACTGCCGCTGTGATCGACGGCGCGTCGTGGCTCTTTCCCACCGTTCACGTTGATGAGCCTGTGCAAGCCGCTCCCGACGCGCCGTGCGCGCCACCTGGCTTCGACAGGCTCAGGCCGAACGGGTGTGAGGGCGGTGGCCGTGAAAGTGCTACCCCGCGTTCCATGACGCGCACTGCAGTGCGCAGGCACCCACAACCCAAGCCGCAAGCACCATGCTGATCCAACTCGACTTCTCTGCCGTGCTCTCGTCCTGGCCGCTGCTGGTGCGTGGCCTGGCGTGGACCATCGGTCTCACCATCGTGGGCACCGTGCTGGGGCTGCTGCTGGGCACGGCCTGCGCCTGGGCACGTGCGCGCAACCTCGGGCCGCGTGCGGCGCCGCTGCGCTGGGCCGTGGCGGCGTATGTGGAGCTGGTGCGCAACACGCCCTTCATCGTGCAGCTGTTCTTCCTGTTCTTCGGGCTGCCGGCGCTGGGCCTCAAGCTCTCGCCCGAGGTCGCGTCGGTGCTGGCCATGGTGATCAACCTGGGCGCGTACTCGGCCGAGATCATCCGCGCTGGCATCGAGGCCACGCCGCGCGGCCAGATCGAGGCGGCGCAGAGCCTGGCGCTCACGCCCGGCCAGACCTTCCGCCGCGTGGTGCTGCCGCCCGCGCTGCTCAAGGTGTGGCCTGCGATGGTCAGCCAGATCATCATCGTGATGCTGGGCTCGGCCGTGTGCGGCCAGATCTCCACGCCCGAGCTGAGCTACGCCGCCAACCTGATATCGAGCAACACCTTCCGCGCGTTCGAGGCCTTCATCCTGGCCACGCTGGTGTACCTGGTGCTGTCCATGCTCACCCGCCGCCTGCTGATGTGGGTGGGGGCGCGTTTTCTGGTGGGAAGGTAGATCGCCATGGTTGATTTTTCTCTGTGGGACATCCTGCGCAATCTGCTGATGGCCGCGCGCTGGACGGTCACGCTCTCGCTGATTGCCTTCATCGGCGGCGGGCTGGTGGGCCTGTTGCTGCTGGTGCTGCGCCTGTCCAAGGTGCGCGGCACCGAGCGGCTCATCGGTGCCTACGTGCAGGTGTTCCAGGGCACGCCGCTGCTCATGCAGCTGTTCCTCGCGTACTTCGGCATCGCGCTCTTTGGCATCAAGACATCGCCGTGGACGGCCGCCGCGTTTGCGCTCACGCTCTATACCAGCGCCTACCTCACCGAGATCTGGCGCGGCTGCGTGGCGTCCATCCCCAAGGGCCAGTGGGAGGCCGCGCAGAGCCTGGCGCTCAACTTCGGCGAGCAGCTGCGCCACGTGGTGCTGCCCCAGGCGCTGCGCATTGCGGTGCCGCCCACGGTGGGTTTTCTGGTGCAGGTGATCAAGGGCACGGCGCTGGCGTCGGTGATCGGCTTCGTCGAGTTGACGAAGGCGGGCAGCATGATCTCCAACGCCACCTACCAGCCCTTCCTGGTCTACGCCTGCGTGGCCCTGCTGTACTTTGTGTTGTGCTTCCCGGTGAGCCTGGTCGCACAGTCCCTCGAAAGGAAACTCCATGGCCACCGCCACTGACACCAGCGCATCCCCCGTGGCTGCACCAGACGCATCGCCCGTGGGCCGCCCCATCGTCGAGATCACGGCGCTGCGCAAGTCGTACGGCACGAACGAGGTCTTGAAGGGCATCGACCTCAAGGTGCGCAAGGGCGAGGTGATCGCCATCATCGGCAAGAGCGGCTCGGGCAAGAGCACGCTGCTGCGCTGCGTGAATGGCCTGGAAGTGTTCCAGGAAGGTGCGCTCAGCGTGGACGGCCAAAAGCTGATGCACGAGAGCCCCACCGCCATGCGCGCACTGCGCCAGCAGGTGGGCATGATCTTTCAGAGCTTCAACCTGTTTCCGCACCTCTCGGTGGGCCGCAACATCATGCTCGCGCCCACGCTCGTGAAGGCGCGCGATGCCAAGGCGGCCGAGGCGCAGGCGCGCAAGCTGCTCGATCGCGTGGGCCTGGCCGAGAAGTTCGATGCCATGCCCGAGCAGCTCTCGGGCGGCCAGCAGCAGCGCGTGGCCATTGCGCGCGCGCTGGCCATGGAGCCGCAGGTGCTGCTGTGCGACGAGATCACCTCGGCGCTGGACCCGGAGCTGGTGGGCGAGGTGCTGCGCGTGGTGGAGTCGCTGGCGCTCGAAGGCATGACGCTGATGATGGTCACGCACGAGATGGCGTTTGCCCGCAAGGTGAGCGACCGGGTGATCTTCATGCACCAGGGCCGCGTGCACGAGACGGGCGCACCGGCAGAGATCTTCGGCAACCCGCAGACGCCGGAGCTGCAGCAATTCCTGTCGTCGCTGCACGACTGACCGGCCTACCGATCTACCGGCCGGCGACCGCGTTGCAGCGCATCGGTGCCGCAGGCCTAACCCACGCTTTTTTTCTGCACGCACAAGAGCCTGCCCACGCCCTGGAGTTCCAGCGCGGGCAGGCTCACGAGCCCTTGCGTCACCGCAGGGCCCGCACATGGCGTGGGGACACCGTGGCCCAGGGCATGGCGGCCCTGTGCGGCAGCGTCAGTGCAGGGGCATCAGGAACTGGCGCCTTTCTCGAATTCAGAGCGGGAAAGGGTGCCGTTCTTGTCGGCATCCAGCTCCTTGAAACGTTGGCCGATGGCGGGCAGCTTGGCGGCTTCCTGCGCGCTGAGCTGGCCGTCCTTGTTGGCATCGGCGCGGTCGAATGCGGCAGAGGCCGCGGTGGCTTGAGGCGCCGCTATCACGGCGGGGCCTGTGGAATTTTTGGAGCCAGCGTGGGGCGCAGTCTTGTCACTGGGGCCGAACTGGGGCGAGGAAGTCGTCTGTGCTTGCAATGCGCCCACGCCGCCCAGGGAGAGGGCCGCGAAAAGCATCACGCTGCGCGTGTCGAACGAGTAGTTGCGTCGTTGCAGTGCCTTCATGGAAGTGGATTCCTTCGAAGTTGAACAGGACTCCATTGCACCGCAGCATGGGCGCCAACACCAGCACTCTTGCCTGCTGTTGCCTTGCCCAACATTTGCCAGCGCGGTGTAACGGCCAGGGCGTGGTTTATGTCCGAATGCGGCAGCCATGTACCCAAACGTACTGCGCGCCGGTGCGGCGTGCGCCGGTATCGAGCCGCCCTGCAGGCTGACCGCTGTGCCCGCGCAAGTCCTACATGGCGTTCGCGCATCGCTTCCAACAATGACTCCAAGCCCGCAACAGTGCGGTGCTTTATTCAACCCTCTGTTGTATTCACTCATCAAGGAGCTCTTCATGCAAAAGCACACCGTCATCGCCGCCCTCGCAACCCTCGCTTGCACTGCCGCTCTGGCCCAGGCACCGAACGCACCCCGTCCTCCGTCGGAAGTGAACCCCGCAGCATCGGGCGGCCCTGCCGCTGCCAATGCACAGAACAAGGCCGATGACCGTGCTGCCCGCAGCACCGCCATGCCCGCCAACCCCGCTGCCGGTGACGGCCGCGGCGCCCCTGTGGCCGAGATCAACCCCAGCGCCTCCGGCGGCAAGGCCGCTGCCAAGGCCGACGCCCGCGTGAACGCACGCCTGATGGATACCAACGGGGACGGCATGGTGTCCCGCGCGGAATGGGATGCGTACCACACCACGTCCTGGAACAACATGAAGCCCACAGGCTCGGGCGTGTCCACCGCCGATATCGACCGCATGAACCGCATGCCCACCACGACCCACTAAGGTTTGTGGATGGCTGCCTGCGGGGGGCGCTGGCCAGCTCCCCCTGCGCAAAGCCCGCACCCACTGATTCACCTCGCGGTGAATCAGTGGGTGCGGGCTTTTTGCTGTGGATGTTCAAGCGCTGATGCAGGTGTGTGAGGCAGCATGTGGCGCAAAATCCGGTCTGCAGACTTTCAGGCCGGCCGCTTGCGATCAGGCAGGCGCGCGGACACGACCCTTTCTCTCAAGGCACCCATGGGCAACCGACTCACACAAATCGCCACGCGCACCGGCGACGCCGGCACCACAGGCCTGGGCAACAACGAACGCGTCTCCAAAGACAGCCTGCGCATCCATGCGCTCGGCGATGTGGACGAACTCAACTCCCACATTGGCCTGCTGCTGTGCGAGCCACTGCCGGGCGACGTGCGCGACCTGCTGGTGGAAGTGCAGCACCAGCTGTTCAACCTGGGCGGTGAGCTGTCGATCCCCGGCTTTGAGCTGCTCAAGCCCCAGGCCGTACTGGACCTCGACGAGGCCCTGGCGCACCACAACGCCACGCTGCCGCGCCTGCAGGAATTCATCCTGCCCGCCGGCACCCGCGCCGCCGCGCAGGCCCACGTGTGCCGCACCGTGGCGCGCCGGGCCGAAAGAGTGGTGGTGGCGCTGGGGAGCGCCGAACAGCTGAACGACGCCCCGCGCCAGTACCTGAACCGCCTGTCGGACCTGCTGTTCGTCCTGGCCCGCGTGCTCAACCGCATGGACGGCGGCGACGACGTGTACTGGAAAAGCGAGCGTCTTGCGGCGCAGAATGCTACTGAATAGATAGCTGCTTGCGCTTGTTCACCAAGCGCTGGCGGCCGATTCTCCATCAATTCCGCGACTTCTGAAACTGGCACGCCCCAATACCAGGGATGCCTAGCAAGGGCCGCCCCGCAGCGAGGGCATCGTCCCCCTTCCCGAATCGCGTAGCGATTCGAGAGAAGGGGCTGAGGGCCGCGGCTCCGAGCCCGCTTGCGCAGGCTTGGACGGCCCGAAGAGCTGTCGCCTCTGGCGACCAGCACCGAGGCGCAAAGCGGCTCAGGGGATTGGTCTCTACCTCGGAGCCAGGATCGCCATCGTCAGCCGCGACACGCAGGTCAGCTCGCCCGCGTCGTTGACCATGTCGATGTGCCACACCTGCGTGGTGCGCCCGATGTGGATGGGCCGCGCGGTGGCCGTCACCCAGCCGCTGGTCGCAGAGCGCAGGTGGTTGGCGTTGATGTCCAGGCCCACGGCGTTGTGGCCTTCGGGGCTGGCGTAGTAGGCACCCACCGATCCCAGCGATTCGGCCAGTACCACGCTCACGCCGCCATGCAGCAGTCCAAACGGCTGCTTGGTGCGCTGGTCCACGGGCACGCGGCCGCGCAGGAAGTCGTCACCCAGTTCGATGATCTCGATGCCCAGGTGCGAGGCAGCGGTGTTGTGGTGGTCGGCGTTGAGTCGAGCCAGGTCGACAGGCTTTTTCCAGATGGGCATGGTGGCTTCGGTCGGGCAGGGAGGTGCGGAGGGTGTGAATCTGTTCGGACCGGCCATTGTGCCCATCTCGCCGCCCGGGGCGGCGTGCGGACCTGCTGCTTACCCCACGAACTTGCCGTTGGACCCCATCACGCCCAGCTCGAGGAAGCGCGATCCCACATACGGGGCGCTGCCCGCGTAGTCGATCATCAGGCCGCCCATGTCGTTGCTGCGGATGCCCGCCAGGGCGTTGCGCAGCTTGCCGCGGGTCAGCTCACGGCCGGTGCGCTCCAGGCCTTCGGTCAGCACGCGGGCGTTCACATAGCCTTCGAAGCTGCGGGCCGAGAAGTCCTGGAAGCCCGCGGCCTTCATGGCGCGCTGGTAGTCGCGCACCAAGGCGACGCTGGTGCGGCTCGCGTCGGGCAGCACCATCGACAGGGCCAGGCCGGAGGCCTTGCCGCCCAGCTCGCGCAGGTTGTCGCCGGACAGGGCCACGCTGGTTGCGGCCAGCGGGGTGCTGGGCGACACTTTCTTGAACTCGCTGATCAGCGAGGCCGACACATCGCCCGCGGTGCCCAGCAGCACCGTGGTGGGCTTGGCCGCCACGGCCTGCTTGACCACGTCGGCCACCTGCGCACCCTGTGCGTCGAGCTTGAAGGCCTTGGGTGCGGGCTGCTTGGCGGCCTTCATGGCGTTGTTCACATCGGCCAGGAATTCGCGGCCGAAGGCCGTGTCCTGGTAGACGATGGCCAGGTCGGTGATGCCCATGGCCACCAGCTTTTGCGTCAGGCGCTGGGCTTCGTCGGAGTAGCTGGCACGCACGTGGAACACCGAGCGGTAGTCCGCCTTGCGCAGCGACGTCGCGCCGCTTTGCGGGGCCACGTAGGGGATCTGCGCTTCGTCCACCAGCGGCAGGATGCGCTGGTTGTTGGCCGTGCCCATGCACGACAGCAGCGCCACCACGCCGCCGTCGGCGATCAGCTTGCGCGCATTGGCTTCGGAGCGCGCTGCGTCATAGCCGTCGTCCAGCACCACCAGCTTCAACTCGCGGCCATGGATGCCGCGGGCGTTCGCCTGGGCGATGCCTGCGTCCAGGCCCTGCTTGAGCTCCTTGCCCAGGCTGGCCAGCGGGCCGGTGAGGCCGATGGAGCAGCCGATGGCCACGCTCTTGGCGTCCATCGGGTCCTGCACGCCCACGGCGCGCGAGGGGTTGGCAAACAGCAGGCCGGTGCTGGCGGCGACGAGGGACTGGGTGAACTGGCGACGTTGCATGGAATGAAAACTCACGGGCAAAAAACATCCAGCCCCGGCGGGGCTGGATGTAGCAGGGAACACAGGGGTGGGGGTGGTCGAAAGACCTAGGGTTAACCCTGATTGTAACCAGGGGTGTGTGACAGCCCCGTGTTTGGCCTTGTCCCGGCCGGGGATTCGCTGCCGCACGGCCCGCCATGAACACCGTGCAGCGCGATGCCGGGCAGCGTGGCGCCCGGCCGATAAAAAAGGCCCCCCGCCACGGGGCGGGAGGCCTGGGACCGCACCGCCCTGCGGGCAGTTGCGTTGGATGGAAGGGCCGCCCGCCCTGGCCGAGCCGCTCAGCCCTTGCGGTTGAGCAGCGCGTATAGCAGGATGGCGCCGAACGTGGCGGTACCGATGCCGCCCAGCGCGAACTGGCCGAACTTGAGCGTGAAGTCGCCCGTGCCCAGGATGAGCGTGATGGCCGCCACGATCAGGTTCTTGTTCTGCGAAAAGTCCACCTTGTTGTCCACCCAGATCTTGGCGCCCGCCACTGCGATCAGTCCGAACACCACGATGGAGACACCGCCCATCACCGGCAGCGGAATGGTCTGGATCAGCGCGCCGAACTTGGGAGAAAAACCCAGCACCAGCGCGAACACGCCCGCCAGCAAAAACACGGCGGTCGAGTAGATCTTGGTCGCGGCCATCACGCCGATGTTCTCGGCATAGGTCGTCACGCCCGTGCCGCCCACGCCGCCGCTGACCATGGTGGCCACGCCGTCGCCGATGAACGCGCGGCCCATGTAGCGGTCCAGGTCGCGCCCGGTCATCGCCGTGACGGCCTTGATGTGGCCCAGGTTCTCGGCCACGAGGATGATGGCCACCGGGGCGATCAGAAGCATCGCATTGCCGTCGAACACCGGCGCGGCGAAGTTGGGCATGCCCACCCACGCGGCGTTCGCCAGGATGGACAGGTCGATGGGCTTGCCCAGGCCCAGGCCGTTGGTCAGCACCGCGTAGATGATGCTCGCCACGATCAGCCCCACCAGGATCAGCAGGCGCTGCACCATGCCCCGCGTGAGCACGGCCACCAGGCCCACGCTCACGAAGGTCACTACCTGCATCCAGCTGTCGAAGTTGCTGGCCGCCATGTTCTTGATCGGGATGCTCGCCAGGTTCAACCCGATCACCGCCACCACCGAGCCCGTGACCACGGGCGGCATGAAGCGCTCGATCCAGCGCGTGCCGATGGCCTGCACCAGCGCGCCGATCAGCGTGTAGAGCAGACCACACGCGATGATGCCGCCCAGCGCCACGGCGATGTTGGCGTTGGGGCCTTTGCCCGCGTAGCCCGTGGCCGCGATCACCACGCCGATGAACGCAAAGCTCGAGCCCAAGTAGCTGGGCACCCGCCCGCCCGTCACCAGAAAGAAGATCAGCGTGCCCACACCGCTCATCAGGATGGCCACGTTGGGGTCAAACCCCATGAGGATGGGCGCCAGCACCGTCGCGCCGAACATGGCGATCACGTGCTGCACGCCCATGGCGGCGGTCTGGGGCCAGGGCAGCCGCTCGTCGGGCGCTATCACCCCGCCTTGCTGCAGCACGGCAGCGCTTTTTTCTTGCCAGTTCATGAATCCCATGGATGTTCCTTGTACTTTGTAGTTCGAGGCGCGAATGCTAGTGGATGAATCCGCCCGCGCTCCACGAACGTCCGGGAAGACCCGGGGCCGGGGAGCGTGCGGCGCCCCGGCGTTAGGATGCGGCCACCGGCGGGCGCGAAGGGCCCGCCTTCACCCTTGCAACGAAACCATGCAGCCTTTCGCACCGTCCTGCCCGTCGTGCCGCCAGCCCATGCAGGCCTACCCCTTCACCAGCAACACCGGGCACGCGCTGGAGCTGGACATCTGCTATGCCTGCCAGGGCATCTGGCTCGACCGGTACGAAAACCTCAAGCTCTCGCCCCAGGCCGTGGTGGACCTGTTCCGGCTGCTGCACGAGCACCGCACCGATGAACACCGCCCGCTGGAGTCGCGCATGGACTGCCCGCGCTGCCGCTCTTCGCTGGACAAGGGCTTCGACGTGGTGCGCAGCGGCCGGTACATGACCTACCGCTGCGCGCGCCAGCACGGGCGCTTCAGCACCTTCTCTTCCTTCATGGTCGAGAAAGGTTTCGTGCGCCACATGACGCGCCCCGAGATCGACGACCTCGCCAAGCGCGTGGGCGCGATCTACTGCACCAGCTGCGGCGCGCCGGTGGACATCCGCAAGGACCACGCGTGTCCGTACTGCCGCGCTGCGTTCTCGCTCATCGACCCCGATGCCGTGGTGCGTGCGATGGAAGGCTACGCCCGGGCCAGCGCCCGCCCCGCCCACGCCGCACCCGGCACGCCGGCCGCGACGGTGGACATCGGCGACGCACTGGTGGCGCTGGAGCGCGACCGCAGCCGGGCCGAGCGGGAGCGGCAAAAGAGCGCGTTCAGCGGCACGCGGGACCGCGATGAGGGCGCCTTCACCGGAGACCTGCTGGCCGCGGGCGTGGCCCTGGTATGGGCATTGGTGGCCCACTAGGGATCCTCTGCACGAATCGAGCTGCCAAGTGTGCGCTGCGGATCGGGATGGAGTGCAAGGCGCAAAACGCGGCAATAGCCGTAGCTATCGCGAGTATTTGCAACGCCGCAGGCGGCCCGAGACCGCAGATGCACACGGCGCGATGATTCTTGCAGAGGGTCCCTAGGCGCCTTGCCGATCCTTGGCAGGCCAGACGCCGATCGGCTTACCCCCAACCGCGCGTAAAAGATACCCCCATTTATGGGATAGCGCAGCCGTGCACCCTCGCTGGAAAATTTGCGCGCCCCAGAAGCAAAAACAGAGAGAGGGATGGGTCTATGCGCTGTCGTATTGGCATCAAAGCCGTGCTTGTCGTTGCATGCGCTGCCGTGGTCTCCGGCTGCGCACAGTTGCATGCGGTCACCGACGAAGGACACATCAAGGAAACTTCGGAGCAGTTCAGTCGGGTGGACCAGCACAGCAGCTACCCCGCCATGCGGCGCGGCACCTTTGAACAGGTGAACCTGCTTGAGCTGATCGATCCCAAGGGCGAGTCCCAGTTCGAAAAATACAGCCATGTCTGGAGCCACCCGCCCTCCGGATCGAGCCACGGCCGGCAGTACGACCAGGTGCTGTCCTGGTTTGGCCGGCAACCTGATGTGGGTGACTGGAAGCGCCAGCGACGCAACAGCGTGCAAGACAAGATCCTGGCGGTTTCGACGTCCCGCTGCAATGTCTTCAAAACCTATCTGCGCCGCCAGCAGGTGGACGTGAACTTCACGCTGGGCGCGCTGACGACCGCGTCAGGGGTGTTGGGCGCCGTGCTGCCCGGCGTGAATGCTTCGCGCAACCTGGCCGGGGCCGCGGGCCTGTTCAGCGGCCTGCGCAGCGAGTACAACCAAAGCTACTACAGCAATCTGGCGGCCCACGTCATCGTGCAGGGCATTGAGCTGCGCCAGAACCGCCTGAGAAAAGAACTGGTCGAGGCCCGCCAGGGCAAGTCCGTGGAGGACTATTCCATGGAGGCGGCCATCAACGATGCCATCGTCATTGATGGCACTTGCTCCACCGTTTCGGGATTGATCGAAGCTCAGGAAGCGATCCGCGAAGTGGAAAGCCCCGGTCTCAAAACCGCAGCGCGCGTCATTGCCGGCAACGCCGCCTTGAGAGCGCTGAGCCAGGCTTCGTCGGCCGACCTGCTGGACAACGGCCAGTTGGAAAAGCTGGTGGCGATAGCCGGGGCTGACGTGCCCTCCATGCTGGTGTCTTCGACAAAACCGGTCGAGCAGCCGACGCCGGATTCGCGCGTCATGGTCGCCCGCAGTGCGCAGGCGCGCATCGCCCTGCACATCGATAGCGCGGCCCAGCTGACAGCCCGTACCTACAGCGAGTTCAAGGAAAAGGAAGAGCAAAAGACAAAGGAGAAGGAGAAGGACTCCAAGCCGGCACCGGCGGCCATGGACCCTGGTGCATTGAGGAGCGCGGTGGCCCAGTCGTTGTCCGAGGCCGTGCTGAAGCCGCTGATCCAGAGCCAGCCCCCGGGCGTACTGACGCAGTGTGTTTCGGCGCTGGCCGCGGTCACCGAGGCACTCGTCAATGCACAAACCCACTGGCAGCTTGTGCAGTCGGACCCTGCCAAACGCGTCAACGCACAGCTGGTTCTGGCTCAGGCGCAAGCCAATGCCGTGGCCGCTGCAGACCGCGTGGACCGCGTGGCGTACGCAGCCAATGCCGAGGTCGATTCTCGTACCGCGGTGTTGCTGGGCCTGCTCAAGCAAAAGGCTGCGCAGGATGGCGGGCTCAAGATCGCCAAGGGCGATGACCTGACAAGCGCTGTCAAGGCACCGTTTGTGCCCGGTGCAGGCACCGGCTGCCCCTGAGTTCGATCGATGGGAAAGGAGAACCCCGATGCCTGCCTACCACCTGGGAGCCAAGTCTGTGGCCGAACTCGACGGCGTTCATGCGGACCTCGTTGCCGTGGTCCAAAGAGCCATTGACATCACGCCCATCGACTTTGCCGTCGTGGACGGCAAACGCACCCTGCAAGAGCAGCGCGTCTTTGTCGCCAGCGGCGCCACCTCACTTTGAATTGCCCCGGTCGGCGTATCCCGTGGGGCAGTGATTCTTCTTCAACGCGGCGCTGATCCGCGCGCCTTTTGTGTGCGGCAAGGGCGGAGGGCCTGCTTCTGCCGGGCCTTTTCTGTTTTCCGGGGCGCTGAGGCTGTGGCGCAGGCAGGCTGTTTGATTCCCTGCTCCACGCAGAGCTTTTACCGCGTGTCACCACAACCCGTTCACAATGGGGACGGCCTTGTCCTTGCGGGCCCTCCCTACCTCGTCCGTGTGACAACCCATCGTGGCGCCTGCCGGCCACACGAGGAGACGATCTTGCCGCTGCAGCCGCCGACGACCCAAAGCCGACACCGTGGCCGCACGCCAGCGCCTGCCGTTGCGGCCGCTGCTTCGCGCAAAGCCGCGCCCCGCCGCGCCGCCGCGCCAGGCCCGCTTCTGGTGCAGCAAGCGCCTTTGCCCCCCGTACCCAGCACCCTGCTCATCCCCCTGGCCGCACGGGCGCGGGGCGACCATTACTTTCCGTGGCTGGCGTGCGGCGATGCGGTGGCTGCCGAGCTGCTGGAGCGCCTGGGCGCCGACGTGGAGGCCTACCTCAACGACCTGCCCACGGTGCTCAACGTGCTGTGGCGCACGCGGTTCATTCGCGACACGGCGCAGGGATTCTTCCTGATGCACCCCGGGGCCCAGGGCGTGAACCTGGGCTGCGGCCTGTCGCACCATTTCCAGTGGCTGGACACCGGTGCCAACCACTGGCTGGACGCCGACCTGCCCGAGGTGATGGCGCTGCGCCGCCCCTTGCTGCCTGCGCAGTGCCCGCGCGCCCGCCTGGCCGAGGTGGACATCACCCAGCCCGGCTGGTGGGGCCGCCTGGGCCTGCCGACGCGTGATGCCGCCGCCGGCGAGCCGCCGCCGCCGCAGCCCGTGCTGGTGCTGTGCGAAGGCGTGCTGATGTACCTGGAGCCCGCGCAGGTCGAGGCCGTGCTGACCGAGTTCGCGCAGTGCGCGCCCGCGGGCTCGCGCCTGGTGCTGGATGTGCTGACCCACCGCGCTGTGGGCACGGCGGCCCGCCATGCGAGCGTGGGGCCCACCGGGGCCGAGTTCCGCTGGGGTGTGGCGCGCCTGTCCGACCTGGCCGCCGTGCACCCGCGCCTGGAGCTGCTGCACGAGCACAGCGTGGCGGAATGCTATGGCTGGGCGGGCCTGGCGCTGGAGACGCTGTGGTGGCCCTGGCTGGGCGCGCCGCTGTACGGCATGGTGACGCTGGGGGTGCACGACTCCTCCTGAGTCGCCTTCGGCGCCTTCTCCCGCAGGGGGACGCCACCCGTGGCCTGGAAGCATGGAAGCCCCCCTTGAGTCGCCTATGGCGCCTTCCCCCGCAGGGCGACGCTACCCGTGGCCTGGCGGAGCCAGTTCCACGGTGGCACTGGCCTTGGGGCGCGCCAGTTGCAGAGGTAGCTTGCTATTGAAGATATAGCTGGTGGCGCTTGTTGGGGTTGGGTTGCGGTACAAGTACGGCTGCACGCCAATCCAGGCGGGCGCTGGCAGCTATGTTTTTTGAAGATTTGTGGGACGGCCGGGCGCCAGCGCCTGCATCCAGCCAGGCGGTTTGCCGGTCAGCTGGCCCACGATGGCGGCTTGCAGGGGCGGCAGGCGGCGCGCGCCTTGCAGCACCAGTTGGCGCAGCAGGCGGGGCAGGGGGCGTGCGTCGGTGTACAGCCGCACGATGGCGTTGGTGCCTTCGTAGATCGGCCAGGCGTGGTGGTGGTGCGCGCGGGCGTAGGCGGCCAGTGCGCGGTGGTCGCCGATGTCGCGGCCCTGGCGGCGCGCAGTCTGCAGGGCGGTGGTCAGCCGCTCCACACCGGCCAGGCCCAGGTTGTAGCCGTGCGCCGTCACCGGGTGCATGCCCACGGCGGCGTCGCCCAGCAGGGCGCAGCGGTGGGCGGCAAAGCGGTCGGCATACACGGCCACCAGCGGGTAGGCATGGCGCTCGCCGTCGAGCTGCATAGGGCCCAGGCGGCCACGGAACTGCGCCTGTACCTGGGCCGCAAACGCGCCGGCCGGCAACGCCATCAGAGCGGCTGCATCTGCAGCGCCTGCGGTGACGACGACCGAGCACCGGTGCGCGGTGCCGGCCGCGTCCGCCGCGCCCACCGTGTCCATCGCATCCGGCAGAGGCAGTATGGCCAGCGTGCGCTCGTAGCCAAAACACTCGTGCGCCACGCCGCCGTGGGCGAGGGCATGGCGCATGCGGCAGACGATGACGGTGCGGCCGAAGTCCGCCATGCGCGCGCCGATGCCCAGCTGCCGCCGCGTGGCCGACAAGCGGCTGTCGGCCGCCACCAGCAACGGTGCCTGCAGCCGCTCGGTCGGCGGTGTCGCGCCGTGGGTGCCGGGGCGCGCCGCGGGATCGGACGGCAGGCGGTACTCCAGCTCGGCATGCGTGGCCAG
Organism: Acidovorax sp. Leaf191; assembly: GCF_001424425.1. Classification (GTDB taxonomy): domain Bacteria; phylum Pseudomonadota; class Gammaproteobacteria; order Burkholderiales; family Burkholderiaceae_C; genus Acidovorax. Next base: position 279,927 of record NZ_LMPT01000001.1, on the reverse strand, counting down.
GGTCGCCACGCGCGTCACCTGGGCGCCGGTGACGATGCGCACCCCGGGCGTCTGCGCCGCCACGGCATACGCGGTGCGCCGCAGCGCGTGGTTGGGGACGATGAAGCCCAGCGCTTCATGGCCCGCGCCCGCGCGCCGGGCATCGAGCTGCAGCGCGCTGTGTTGGCCGAGCGGCCCGTCGTGCACCTGCGCCGCGTGGATGGCGCCGGTCTCGTGCGGCGCGAGCTGCGTCCAGGTGCCCAGCCGCTGCAGCGTGGCGCGGCTGGGGTGGGTCAGGGCGATCTCGCGGCCGTCGGGCGCGGGGTCGGCCAGCGCGGCTTGCGGCTGCTGCTCGACCACGGTGGCAGTGAACCCGGCCTGTGCGAGGGAGATGGCCAACGACAGGCCCGCAGGCCCCGCGCCGACGATGAGGACGTCGCTGTGAGATGGGGAGGTGGTGGTGGATGTCATCGCCGAGGTGCGGGTGGACCCGCCCGGTACGCACGCCCCTGCAAGCGGAGGCGACGGCCTGCATTGTGGATGCGCCCCGGGCGGCAGGCTTTGCCCTGCATCAAGCCTGGCCTTGGGAGGTGCTGGCGGCTGGCCGCACATCAACCACGCACGCGCCATGCGGTGGCGATGGGGGTCTACCGGGCTGTGGGCGCATGACGAAGCCACGCAGATGGCCCGTCAAGGCAGTTGCTATCCAATAAATAGCTTCTGGCGCCCGTCCATCCAGCGGTAGGCCATCAAAAACCTTCAAAAAAGGTGCGTGATAAAAAAAACCTGCGGCTCAGGCGCGCGCCGGCTTGCGGGCGGATGCCTTGGCGGGCTTCTTCTTGCGGGCGCCACCCGCGGGCTTGCCGCGCAGGTGCAGCACCCAGGTGACCAGCAGCCACAGGTACGCGGCCAGCACGCTGTAGGCGGAAACGGCCGCCAGCGTCAGGGGCTGCGCGGCGATGGAGCGTGGGTTGGCCATGGTCTCCAGCAGCTGGCGGGTGCCCATGCCCAGCACGGCATCGCGGCTGCCCGAGCGGGCCATGCGCGCGGCCATGAAGATGAAGAACTCCATCAGCAGCGCACCGATCAGGAAGCACGCCAGCAGCGCCATCAGGTGCGCCAGCGCGCGCCGGTCGCCCTTGGCCAGAAAGTAGATCGCAGACACCAGCACCAGCGCGGGCAGCAGGTAGGCCAGTGCAGGCCAGGCGGACGTGAGAAGGTGCATTGCAGGCGCCAGTCGGATAGCAGCGTGGGGCGGCCGGTGCGGTCACCGGCCATTCATCGGCCGCTGCGCCCGCAGGAACGGTTCTCGCGGCGCAGCGGCGTCCCGGATGATAGGCGCTGTCTGCCCGCGTCGCCATGGCGGCTGTAACTGTTGGCGACAGGCCGCCCCACGGTTCAAGCCGCGGCCCATCACTTCGGGCAGCCGTCGGCCAGCAGCCGGCCGGGCCCGGTGCCTGCCGGCTGCTGCGCAGGCACCGGCTGCGCCACGAAATCCGCCACGGCGGCCAGCACCTCGGCGTGCTGCAGGATCTTGCGGTGCCCCAGCCCTTCGGTGGGCATCAGCGTGGCGCCCGCAATGCAGTCGCGGTAGGCCTCGCCGTCGGCAAAGCGGTTGATGCGGTCGCCCCGGTCGTGCACCACCAGCGTGGGCAGGGCGATGCGCGGGCCCACGGCGGGCGGCTCGAACTGGCGCATCAGAATGCCTTCGCGCGCCTCGATGCGCCGCTGCATGGCGGCGCGCGTGTGCTCCGACAGGCCGAACACCTGCGCGAACAGGCGCGTGTATTCGTGCGGCGATGCGGGCGGCGCCAGCAGCACCAGCCGCCCGGTGGCCAGGCCGCGGCTGGCGGCATGCGCAGCCGCATTGGCCGCGAGCGAATGCGCCACCACCGCGGTGGGCGCCGAGTCCTGCGCGTGCAGCCGGGCCGTGGCGTATTCGATGGCCCGGGCGAACTGCGCCAGGTTGCTCACGCGGCCCCGGCTGCCGCCGTGCGCGGGCAGGTCCACCAGCACCGGTCGCAGGCCCCGCGCGGCCAGGGCATCGGCCAGCGGCAGCATCTGGCGCGCGTGGCCGCCCCATCCGTGCAGCAACAGCACGGCGGGGCCATGGGGCTGCGCCTGGGGCGTGTAGAGCGTGATCTCGGCGTCTTCGAACGGCCAGCGCTCGGTGCGCCACGCACCGGCGGGCAGGGCGTTGCCGCCGGGTCTGCGCAAAGGCAAGGGCGTGCCGAACAGGCGGTAGGCCGCGCGCACGGCCAGGGCGGGCCACAGGCGCTCGGCAGCGCCCAGGGCGGTGCGCAGCAGCCGCATGCCGGCATGTCCGCCGTAGAAGTGGGTGGTGGCCTGCAGGGCGTTGGAATGGCTCATGGCGGTGCTCCGGAAAGTCAAACACACAGGGGAGGGTGGGGTGGTTGGCGCAGCGCGGCCTGGGGCCGGGCGCGGGCGTTGAGGGCGGGCCACACAACGCGGCAAAGCTGCTCTGGCCACGCGCTGCGTTGCAGGCAGCGCGGGTCGTCGTACGAACCCGCGCGCGGCCACGGCGCCCGCAGCTTCGTGTGGGCCGCGCTCAGTAGAAGATCCAGTCGCGGTTGCTGCGCGGCAGCTGGGCGAGTGTGTCGCGCAGTGCCTGCACGGCGCGCGCAACGGCGATGGCGGCTGCCAGTATCAGCAAGATCAACATGGCTTCTCCTTTCTTCGCACGGTTGTGCGAAATTGGGGCAAAACAAAGCAAGAGATTTCCATGGCGCACCGTCTTCAGGCCGCCGTCGGCTGGTAACTCTGGATGAGGCGCGCCCACGACGCCTCCACCCGTTGCACGGCCTGCGGATCGCGCAGAAAGCGCACATCGTGCAACAGGCCCATGATCATCGCGTAGATCTCGCCCACCAGCTGGTCTGCGGGCGTGTCGGCCGGCAGGTGTCCGGCCTCGATGGACTGCAGCACCGTGCGCCGCAGGGCGGCGCGCCAGCGTGTGATCTCGCCGTGCAGCTGGTCGCGCAGCTCGCCGTCGCGGTCGTCCAGCTCGAAGGCGCCGGCGGTGTAGATGCAGCCGGTGAAGGCTTCGACATCGCGTGTGCGGGCGATCCAGCGGCGCACGATCTCGTTCAGGCGCGGCAGACCCTTGGGGTGCTGCATGGACGGCACGAACACGTCGGCCAGAAAGCGGCGGCCGAACTCTTCAATCACCGCCTTCTGCAAGGCCTCGCGCGAGCCGGCGCGCGAGAACACGCCGCTCTTGGACAAGCCCACGCGGTCGGCCACGGCCTGCAGCGTGATCGACTCCAGCCCCTCGGCGGCAGCCAGGTCCAGCGCGGCGCCGACGATGGCGGCGCGGGTGAGCTCTGCTTTTTGGGTCTTGGCGTCCATGGATCGAAATTTAGCACACATGTGCTAAAAATGAAATGGCAGCCTGCGCGCCCTCTGAAGGCCAGCATTTGCTCTTCGCAATGGCTTGCTGGCAGCCTTCGGAATTGTGAGTGCATGTAAGCCGTGCGCCACTGGCGGGAGGCCTTGCAGTTGAACTTCAGGCCACAGCCGCTGAGCCGCCAGGGCGGCAGCAATACGCTACTTGAAGCGCTTTGCACCAGATCACGGTGACGCCGTTGGCGCGTTGGCCTGCCGCCAGCACGATGCTCGCTGCCCGCTCTCGACGATACGAACGGTTGCAATCGAGTGCAGCCTGTCAAGAAGCGGCCGGTAGCTGCATGAAACAATCGCCCGCCATTTGAAACAAGCCGCTGCAGCGGTTGCAAATGCGTCACCAGGCCGTTGCGCCTGCGCCGCCGGAGCGGCGCGTTGCTCCATCGCAAATTCATCCAAAGAGGGAAACCATTCTGTGAAACGACTGACTTACATCGCCATGGCGTGCGCGCTGTGCCTGGCCGGCTGTGCAACCACCGAGGGTGGCTCTGCCAGCGGCCTGTCCTCCGTTTCTTCCGCCCTGGGCTCCACCAGTTCCGGGGGTTCCGGCGCCAGCAAGTCAGAGAACAAGGTAGGCGCTGTGCTCGACGTGTTCAAAGCCGCCACCGTGTCGGACGACGAACTCAAGTCCGTGGCGCTGCAATACCGCGCCTATGGCGACCGCACGGAAAAACTCGCACCCGCCGGCAACAAGCATGCGAAGCGCCTGGCCCGCCTGACGGCCAAGCACGTCAACGAAGACGGCATGAAGCTCAATTTCAAGGTGTACCTGAGCAACGAGGTGAACGCCAACGCCACGGCCGATGGCTCGATCCGCGTCTATTCGGGCCTGATGGACCTGATGAACGACCAGGAGCTGCTGGGTGTCATCGGCCATGAAATCGGCCACGTCAAGCATGCCCACACCATGAGCGCCATGCGCACCGCCTACATGGCCTCGGCCGGCCGCAAGGCCGTGGCGGCCTCGGGCGGCGCCGGGTCGCGGATCGCGGATTCGGACCTGGGCGAGTTGGGTGAGAAGTTGCTGAACAGCCAGTTCTCGCAAAGCCAGGAAACCGAGTCGGACGACTACGGCCTGGCCTTCATGCAAAAGCACAAGTACAACGTCAAGGCGATGGAAGGGGCCTTCCGCAAGCTCGCTGCCTTGGGCGGCAAGCAAGGCGGCATGGACCAGATGCTGTCGTCGCACCCCGACCCAGGCGCCCGTGCGGACCGCATGCGTGACAAGGCGGCCGGCAAGAAATAATGCTATTGAAAACATAGCTGCTGGCGCTCTGCAGACTAGCGGCTGGGCCAGAAATCATCAAAAAAATGGGCTTCGCATTGCGAGGCCCATTTCTTTATTGGCGGCGTGCTGGGGGGCCGCCGCCGCCGTGGTGGATGTCCAACAGGTGACTGTCCGCGGTGGCGCCTGCACGGATGCGCTGCTACCTTGCAGGCGATGGAGACAACAACACCCCCCGTCGGCCCAGGTACCTCGGCCGAGGGCGCACGACCGCCCTACATTCCCCAGATCCGCCTGTACCAGAACTGGCTGCGCGACGAGCGCGGCATCGCGTTCGACAGCTACGACGCGCTGTGGCGCTGGTCCACCACGGAGCTCGACGCCTTCTGGCAAAGCGTGTGGGACTACTTCGACCTGCAGTCGCCCACGCCGCACACCGCCGTGCTGGCACGCAACACCATGCCGGGTGCGCAGTGGTTCCCGGGCGCACAGGTCAACTACGCACGGCAGGCGCTGCGGCATGTGGATGCCGCACACGCGGCAGGGCTGCCGGCCATCATCAGCCGCAATGAAAAGGGCCAACACCGCGAAATGAGCTGGCCCGAGCTGCGCCGCCAGGTGGCGTCGCTGGCGCTGCACCTGAAGGCCCAGGGCGTGGAGCCCGGCGACCGCGTGGCCGCCTACCTGCCCAACGTGCCCGAGGCCATGGTCGCCTTTCTGGCCACGGTGAGCATCGGCGGCGTGTGGAGCATCTGCGCGCCCGACATGGGCACGCATGCGGTGCTGGACCGCTTCCGCCAGATCGAGCCCAAGGTGCTCATCGGTGTGGACGGCGTCACCTACGGCGGGCGCGACCACGACCGCACGGCGGTGCTGGCGGAGTTGCGCGAGGCCTTGCCCAGCGTGCAGCATGCGGTCCTGCTGGGCAACCTCGATGCATCCGCGTCCACGGACGGCTGGGCGGGCTGGGCGAGCGCTACCGCCCGCCACGACCCCGACACCGCGGCCTTCGAGCCCATGTGGCTGCCCTTCGACCATCCGCTTTGGATCGTCTATTCCAGCGGTACCACCGGCCTGCCCAAGCCCATCGTGCACGGCCACGGCGGCACGGTGCTGGTGGCGCTGCAGCTCAAGGTGCTGCACAACGACATCGGCTGCAGCTACGAGCCCAACAGCTTCGGCGAGCGCTACCACTGGTACAGCTCCACCGGCTGGGTGATGTGGAATGCGCAGCTCTCGGGCCTGCTGTCGGGCACCACCTGCGTGATCTACGACGGCAATCCGGGCGGCAGCAAGGAGCACCCTGACTGGGGCGTGCTGTGGCGGTTCGCGGCCGAGACGGGCGTGACCTTCTTCGGCGCCGGTGCGGCGTTCTTTGCCAACTGCATGAAGGCCGGCATCACGCTCGCGGACTACGGCGACCTGACCCGCATCCGCGCGCTGGGCACGACGGGCTCGCCGCTGTCGCCCGAGGTGCAGGAGTGGGGGACTGCGCAATTCGAGGCGCTGGGCACATCCGATATCTGGTGGAACAACATTTCGGGCGGCACGGATTTTTGCGGCGCCTTCATCGGCGGCCATCGCGAGATGCCCCAGGTGCCCGGCGAGATGCAATGCCGCATGCTGGGAGCGGCGGTGGAATCCTGGAACGCCGAGGGCCTGCCCGTGACGGACGAAGTGGGCGAGCTGGTCTGCGCGCAGCCGATCCCGTCGATGCCGCTGTACCTGTGGGGCGACGTGAGCACCGCCGGGCCGCCCCAAGGTGCGAAGGCCCCCCTGGGGGGCAGCGACCCACACGCAGTGGGAAAGCGTGGGGGCGATCCGTTCGGGTCGAGGTATCTGTCGAGCTACTTCGACATGTACCCCGCAGGCCACGGCCGCCAGCCCGGCGGTGGCGACGGCCCCGCCAGCATGGGGGCGGTATGGCGCCATGGCGACTGGCTCAAGATCGGCGCCCACGGCGGCTGCGTCATCTACGGCCGCAGCGACGCCACCATCAACCGCCACGGCCTGCGCATGGGCACGAGCGAGATCTACAGCGCGGTCGAGTCCCTGCCCGAAGTGCTCGACAGCCTGGTGGTGGACCTGGAGTACCTGGGCCGCGAAAGCTACATGCCGCTGTTCGTGGTGCTGCGCCCCGGCAGCGTGCTGGACGACGCCCTGCGTGGCCGCATCAACGGTGCGGTGCGCACGGCGCTGTCTCCCCGTTTTGTGCCGGACGACATCTTTGTGGTGGCCGAGGTGCCGCGCACCCTGAGCGGCAAGAAGCAGGAGTTGCCGATCAAGAAGCTGCTGCTGGGGCAGCCGATCGAGAAGGTGGTCAACAAGGATGCAATGGCGAACCCGGGGTGCCTGGAGTGGTATGTGGCGTTTGCGGGGGAGCGGGCTGCGATGCTACAAAAGGCATAGCTGCTAGCGCAGGTGGAATAAGCGGTAGCGGCCGTTTGGACTTGGTTTTACGCGAGTGCGCGAAGACCTTGTCGACCCCAGATCCACCAAGCATTAGCGGCGCCCGGCTTTAGCTCCCTCTCCCCTCGTGGGAGAGGGTTGGGGAGAGGGGGCCTGTGCGGGGGGCTGTGCCTTATCACCCCCTCTCCCCCGCCCTCTCCCGCAAGGGGAGAGGGAGTTTCGGGGCGTTATCGGCGATGTGGTCAGGGCGACAGGCCCCCAGTCATCCACGCCTCAATCCAGCTTCGCCCCTGACGCCTTGATCAACCGCTCCCACACCGGCCGCTCCTTCGCAATCGCGGCGGAAAACAGCGCGGGCGAGCTGCTCTGCACGTCGAACCCCATCGCCGCGATGCGCTGCGCCACATCGGGCAGCTGCGTGGCCTTGCGCACTTCGTCGGCGATCCGCTCCAGGATGGCCGGGGGCGTGCCTGCAGGGGCGCCAAAGGCCAGCCAGCCCGCCACGCGGTAGGCCTCGTCGTTCAGGCCCTGCTCGGCCAGCGTGGGCACGTTGGGCAGGGTGCCCATGCGGCGCTCGCCGCTCACGCCGATGGCCTTGAGCTTGCCGGCCTCCAGGTGGGGCTTGACCTGCAGCGCGCTGGCGAACGCGATCTGGATCTGCCCGCCCAGCAGGTCCTGCACCATGGGCGCCTCGCCGCGGTAGGCCACGTGGCTCATGTCGGCGTTCTGCGACTGGCTCATGTACGCGCCGGCCAGGTGCGGGTAGGCGCCCGTGCCGTACGAGCCGTAGGCGACCTTGCCCTTGTTCGCCACCACGTATTTCAGCAGCTCGGGGCCCGTGGCCACGGGCACGCTGGGGTGGGCCACCAACACCAGCGGCGCGATCGCGATCTGGTAGATGGGCGCGATGTCGCGCTCGGGGCTGTAAGGCAGCTTGGTGTACAGGAACTGGTTGGTGAGCATCGAATTGCTCAGGCCCAGCAGCAATGTGTAGCCGTCGGGCGGGGCCTTGGCCACCGCGTCGGTGCCGATGATGCCGGCCGCGCCGGGCTTGTTGTCGATGACCATGGGCTGGCCCAGGCCCACGGCCATCTTCTCGGCCAGCACGCGCGCCAGCACGTCGGTGGCGCCGCCGGCAGCAAAGGGCACGACCACCTTGATGGGCTTGCTCGGGTACGGCGCAGCCTGCGCGAACGCGGCTGTGCCGCTGCCGGCGGACAGCGCCAGCGCCGCGGCGCCCAGCCAGGCGCGGCGGTTCATCGCGTGGATGTTCTTCGTTGTTGTCGTCGTCTTCGGGGCCGATGTGGTCATGCGGTGTCTCCTGGAATGGTTATGGACGGAAAAGCAGCAAAGCAGAACGCAGCGAAAACAGGCAGATCAAGAAAGATAGATAGATAGAAAGAACGGGTGGGCGCAGCCCGGCGGGTCGGCCGGATCAGGCCTTGGCCTGCACCACCTGCACCGTGGTGCGCACGGGCAGGGGCGCGAGCACCGCGTCCAGCCGCGCCTTCAGGGCCTCTGCCGCGCCGGGGCTGCCGCCGCTGGCGATCACCACGCGCACGGCGCTGTCCCCGTCGGGCAGCACATCGCGCGCGCCGTCGGCACCCAGCTCCGCGCAGGCTGCATCCACCAGCGCGGCCACCGTGTGGCAGGCCGCGCGCAGGCGCAGCTCGGGCTTGAAGATCTTGCCGACGTTGGTCACCGGCATGGTGTCCAGCACCTGCACCCAGCGCGGGCGGGCCACGGCCTCGTCCACGCGCTCGGCGGTGAAGGCGAGCAGCTCGGCCTCGGTGGCCTCGGCGCCCGGCACCAGCGTGGCGTACACCACGGGCAGCTCGCCCGCATAGGCATCGGGCGCGCCCACGGCGGCGCACAGCTGCACGGCGGGGTGGGCGCCCAGCGCATCCTCGATCACTTTGGGGTCGATGTTGTGGCCGCTGCGGATGATGAGGTCCTTGGAGCGGCCGCTCAGGTGCAGCCGCCCCTCGCCATCCACCAAGCCCAGGTCGCCCGTGGCCAGCCAGCCGTCGTGCGTGAAGGCGCGGGCCGTGTCGGCCGCGTCCAGAAAGCCCGAGAACAGGTTGGGCGACTTGAACAGCACCATGCCCGCCTCGCCGGGCGGCATGTCCTGGTCCGACGCATTGCCGTGCGCATCCAGCGCCACGATGCGCAGCTGCGTGTACGGCAGCCGCCAGCCCACGCAGCCCGCGGGGGCCTCCACGCCCGGCGGCGTGATGGTGGAGATGCCCGCCATCTCCGTCATGCCCAGGCTCTCGTGCACGTGCAGGCCGAACAGCCGCTCGAAACGCGCTGCCAGTTCGGGCGCCAGGATGGCCGCGCCGGTGCGGCAGTAGCGCAGCGAGCGGATGTCGGCGCCATCCAGCGGCACGTTGGCCAGCGCGGCCAGCACCGTGGGCACGGCCGAGAGGTAGGTGCAGCGGTAGCGCTCGGCCAGGCGCCAGTAGTTGGCGATGACCTCGCGGTTGCGGAACAGGCCGGTGGTGGGGATGATGGTCTCCACCCCCGCCGACAGCGCGGCCAGCGAGCCCGGCAGGACGCCCGCCACATGGAACAGCGGGTAGCCGTTGATGCCCACGTCGCCCGGCGTGATGCCCTGCATCTGCACGCTGCCCCAGGCGGTGAACACCTGCGCGCCGTGGCTGTGGCGCGCGAGCTTGGGCGCACCCGTGGTGCCGCCGGTGTGAAAGTACGCGGCGATGTCGGTGGCCGCGATGCGCCGGCCGCTCACCAGGTGGTCTGCGGGCTGCGCGGTGCGTGCCGCGAAGTCCATCAGGCCATGGGGCAGTGCTGCTGCACCTGCCACCGTGGAGCCCACCTCACCGTGCGGCGCCACGCGCAGCACGGTGGTCAGCGTCGGCACCTGGCCGCGCAGGCGCAAGGCCTTGGCCCACAGGCCTGTGTCGCCTTCGGTGCGCTCGTCGCCCCAGGCGATCAGCACCTTGGCGCGCGCCAGGGCCATCATGGCGGCGATCTTCTCGTCGGTGAGCATGGGGTTGAGCGGCTGCACGATGCCCGCCGCCTCGCCGCCCCACAGGGCCAGGTGGTATTCCAGGCAGCCGGGCAGCAGCACGGCCACCGCATCCTGGGGCCCCACGCCCAGCGTGTGCAACAGGTTGGCGGTCTGGTGGATGCCGGCCAAGAGGTCGTTGAACGACCAGCGCACCGGCGTGTCGTCCGGATTGGCGGTGGGCAGGAAGGTCAGCGCGGTCTTGTCGCCGAACGCATGGGCCGCATTGCAGAAAATTTCGTAGGTGCTTTGCACCGGCAGCGCTTCGGCCAGGGGCCGGGCTTCCAGGCGCTCGACGTCGGCCAGGCTGCGGATGCTCGCCACCCGGGCGAAGGGCGGGTTCAGGGGCGGTGCGGATGCGGGGGACGGGGCTGCGGAGGTGGTGGTCATGGGGTCGGCAGTGGACGGATCAGGCATTGTTGGGCCGGCGGGCCGTCCTGACAATCTCGGGGCGTCCCCAGGGGGACCGTCGGGGCGTCCCCAGGGGGAACCCTGCCGCGCCAGGCGCCCGCGGCGGGCGTCTGCGCTCTGCCGGGCGGGCGGTGTGCCTACAGAAAACGCCGCGCACAGCCGCTCATAATGCGGCGTCCTGAGAACGTAACCGCGTTCTTGCCCACCACGGCGTGAACGGAGCCCTCGACATGAACACACCTCAACATCCCAAGCGTTTCTCCATGATCCGCGAATTCCACCTGGCCGACTGGTTCACGCTGGGCAATGCCGTCTGTGGCGTGGGCGCGTTGTTCTCGTCCATGACGTATCTGGAAACCGGCGACGTGGTGCACGTGTACTTCGCCGCCGCCCTGGTGCTGGCCGCGCTGATCTTCGACGTGCTCGATGGCCGCATCGCGCGCTGGCGCCAGAAGAGCTCGGCCATGGGCCGCGAGCTCGACTCGCTGGCCGACGTGATCTCGTTCGGCGTGGCGCCCGCCATCATCGCGTATGCCTGCGGCATGCAGGGGCTGTTCGACCGCATCGTGCTGGCGTACTTCGTGGCCTGCGGCGTGTCGCGCCTGGCGCGCTACAACGTCACGGCCGAGACGCTGTCCGAAGGCACGGGCAAGGTGAAGTACTTTGAAGGCACGCCGATCCCCACCTCCATCGTGCTGGTCGCCCTGATGGCCCTGGCCGCGTGGCTGGGCGCGGTGCGCGAGAACCTGTGGTTCGGCAAGATGCTGATCGGCGGCTTCACGCTGCACCCGCTGGTGCTGATCTTCGCGGTGTCGGGCTCGCTGATGATCAGCCGGATCAAGATACCGAAGTTCTGATTGCTACAAAAAACATAGCTGCTACCGCTTGCCAGAAAAGCGGTAGCAGCTATTTTTATTCAAATCTCAGCGTGCCGCGGGCTTGCGGTTGACCAGCACGATGCCCGTGGCCACCAGCACCAGTGCCACCACCAGCCCGGGCGTCACGGGCTCACCCAGCCACAGCGCGCCGAACAGCAGGGCGAACACCGGGGTCAGGAACACGAACACCGAGATCTTGGTCGCCGGGTAGTGCGCCAGCATCCACATCCAGGCCAGGTAGCTGGCAAACGCCCCCACCAGCGCCTGCGCCAGCAGCGACCCCCAGGCGAAGGTGCTGAACTGCCAGACCCAGGGCTCCCCCAGCACCAGCGAGATCACCGGCAGCACCGCCGTGCTCACGCCCACCTGGTAGAGCAGCTGTTTGGCAGGTGGCACGGCGGCCAGGGGCGTGGTGCGGATGACCACCGTGGTCAGGGCCCACATCAGGCCCGCGGCCAAACCCAGCAGGTCGCCCAGCCAGGCGCGGGGCAGGGCGGCATTGGCGGGGCCCATCAGCCCGTCGCCCAGGGCCAGCCCCACGCCGACGAACGCCGCCGCCAGGCCCAGCCATTGCCAGCCCTGCAGCCGCTCGCCGGGAATGAAGCGCGGCAGCAGCAGCGCCACCCAGAAGGGCGAGGCGTACAGGAACACCGTCAGCCGCGACGCGCTGGTGTACTGCAGGCCCAGGTAGATGCACGCAAACTCCCCCGCGAACAGCGCGCCGGCCAGCAGCCCCGCGCGCGCGGCCCCGGCGGGCTCGGCCGCCGCGGACAGGCGCACGCCGCGCCACAGGCACCAGGCGACCACGGCGACGGTGGCCAGCGCAAAGCGCACGAAGGCCTGGAACACGGGCGCCACCTCGGCCACGGTGGCTTTGACCAGCACCTGCTGGAAGCCCCAGAACATGCAGCAGGCCAGTAGGATGGCGATGGCCAGGGAGTCGATGTGTGTCTTGCGGGTGGAGGTGGAGGGCATCGGGTGATTATGGAAGGCGCTGCGCAAGGGCCGTGACGCGCCCGTGCCACCGTGCATCGTCGTGCGGCAGGTCATGGCGGCAGCGCTCGTCCTACATGCGCTGCGGCATTGGCGCACGCCCCGTGGCGAACGGGTTGGGTATGGTGAAGGTGAATCGTGGTGCCCTGCCACCGCCCAATGCCCCATGCCCGCGTTGCCCATGCCACCCTGTCGTACCGCCCTTCGAACCCTGCAACAAGGCCTGCTGCTCGGCGCGGCCGTGCTGGCGCTGGCGTGGGGCCCGGCGCAAGGGCAGTCGTCCGCGCCGCCCGCCCCACGCCCCGGCCCGGCACCGCGCGCGCTCGCGCAGCAGCAGCAGTTGCCGCAGCAGCCGACACCGGCAACGCCGCGCCTTGCGCAGTTCGGGCGCGAAAGCGCCTCGGCCGACGCACGGCGCATCGCCCAGTGGGCGTTCCATTCGGGCGACCATCGCCAGCTGGCTGTGGTCGTGGTCGACAAGAAAGACGCAAAGGTCTACGTCTTCAGCCCTGACGGCCAGCTGCAGGGCGCCACGCCCGCGCTCATGGGGTCGGCCATCGGCGACCACACGGTGCCCGGCATCGGCGACAAGCCGATCGCCCAGGTGCTGCCGGCCGAGCGCACCACGCCGGCAGGCCGCTTCGTCGCGGAGCCCGGCACCAACGCAAGTGGTGAAGATGTGGTGTGGGTGGACTACGACGCGGCGGTGTCCATGCACCGCGTGCGCGCCAACGTGAAGTCCGAGCGCCGGCTCGAACGGCTGGCGTCGAGCACGCCCAAGGACAACCGCATTTCCTACGGCTGCATCAACCTGCCGGTGGCCTTCTACGAAAAGGTGCTGAGCCCGGCGGTGCGCAGCACCGGCGCGGTGGTGTACGTGCTGCCCGAGACGCGGCCCGCTGCCGACCTGTTTGGCGCGTACGAGGTGCCGGGCAGCGCAGCGCCCGTGCGCCGGTGAACGCGGGCGATGGACAGCGGGTGCTGCGTGCAGGCCCCTGTCCGACACAGGCTGCGGACCGGGGATGACGCTGAACGCACCAGGACCTCTTAGTCTGACAGCAGCTGGCGACGGTGCTGGCCAATTCCATCATCCACAGATCCAAGGAGTCCCCTCATGTCCACATCCAAGAATTCGCTCAAGGCATTGCTCGCAGGTTTGGCCACCGTTGCCGTGGTGGGTACCGCCATCGCCCAGAGCAACCCACCAGCCCCGGCCAACCCCAACCCCGCGACGGGCGCCGGCCAGCAAAGCTCGCAGAACACGCCCATGGGCAGCACGGGCACCCAGGGCGCTACCGGCGGCACTGGCGCTGCTGGCGCGGGCATGAGCGGCTCTTCGGGCGCGACCATGGGCTCGGGCAATGCCGCCAGCTCGTCGGGCTCCGGCATGGCCCCGGCTCCCGCACGTCCAGCACGCGCTGACCGCAACTGAGCACGCGCTGTCTGCCACTGCACAAAGCCGGGCTTGCCCGGCTTTTTGTCGTCGTGGTGGCGCAGGCGGTGGCCGCCGGTGCCTGCAGGATGATGGCCTTGAGTGGTGGGAGAGCCTGCCGCCCACCCCTTGCGGCAGGGCTGGCGTGGCCCCACGGTACACTTTGCGCCTTCCCCAACAGGTTCCCGCGCCCTTTCCACAACGTCCATTCATGGCCCTTACGACGGCGGCCCAGTCCCGCACCAGCTTTGATCTCAAAAGCGCCTCGCTGCCCGTGGTGGCCGTGGTGCTCAAGACCACCGACGCCGCGCAGTTCGCGGCCGACCTGGCCGACCGCGTGGCCGATGCACCGGGCTTCTTCGATTTCGACCCCGTGCTGATCGATCTGGCTGCCGTCAAGGACGCCGAGGACCCCATCGATTTCGCCGCCCTGGTGGCCACCTTGCGCAGCCACAGCACGCTGCCCGTGGCCGTGCGCGGCGGCAGCGCCGCCCAGATGGAGGCCGCCCGCGCCGCCGGCCTGGCCGCCGCGCCCGATGCCGCCCCGGTGCGCGTCGCCGAAGCCGCGCCCGTGGCCGAGCCCGAAGTGCGCGAGGTGATCCGCGAGGTCGAGGTGGTGCGCGAGGTGCAGGTCGAAGTGCCTGTGGCAGGCCCCGGTACCGTGGTCATCGACAAGCCCCTGCGCTCGGGCCAGCAGGTGTATGCCCGCGGCGCCGACCTGGTGGTGATGGCCGTGGTGAGCTTTGGCGCCGAGGTCATTGCCGACGGCAACATCCACGTCTATGCACCGCTGCGTGGCCGCGCCATCGCCGGCGCAAGGGGCAACACCGAAGCCCGTATCTTTTCCACCTGCATGGAGCCGCAGCTGGTGTCCATCGCAGGCATCTACCGCACCACCGAGACCGCGCTGCCCGACGAAGTCGCCGGCCGTCCCGCCCAGGTGCGCCTGGAAGGCGAAAAGCTCCTCATCGAGCCGCTGCGAAATCCTGTACGTATCAACCCCAGAGAGACTCAATAAACCCATGGCCAAAATCGTCGTCGTGACTTCCGGCAAGGGTGGTGTGGGCAAGACCACCACCAGCGCCAGCTTCGCCACCGGCCTCGCCCTGCGCGGCCACAAGACCGCCGTGATCGACTTCGACGTCGGCCTGCGCAACCTGGACCTGATCATGGGCTGCGAGCGCCGCGTGGTGTACGACCTGATCAACGTGATCCAGGGCGAGGCCAACCTGAACCAGGCGCTCATCAAGGACAAGCAGTGCGACAACCTGTTCGTGCTGGCCGCCAGCCAGACGCGCGACAAGGATGCGCTCACGCAGGACGGCGTGGAGAAGGTGCTCAAGGACCTGGCCGCGATGGACTTCGAATACATCGTCTGCGACTCCCCCGCCGGCATCGAAAGCGGCGCGCTCATGGCGATGCACTTCGCCGACGAGGCGCTGCTGGTGACCAACCCCGAGGTGTCGTCGGTGCGCGACTCCGACCGTATCCTGGGCATGCTGGGCAGCAAGACCCAACGCGCCATCGACGGCGGCGAGCCCATCAAGGAGCACCTGCTCATCACGCGCTACAACCCGAGCCGCGTCGAAGACGGCCAGATGCTGAGCCTGGAAGACATCCAGGACATCCTGCGCATCAAGCTGATCGGCGTGATTCCGGAGTCCGAAGTGGTGCTGCAGTCGTCCAACCAGGGCACGCCGGCCATCCACGCGCAGGGCACCGATGTGTCCGAGGCCTACAAGGACGTGATCGACCGCTTCCTGGGCGCCACCGACAAGCCGCTGCGCTTCATCGAGGCGGAAAAGCCCGGCTTCTTCAAACGCCTGTTCGGGAGCAAATAAGCCATGGCTTCTTTCCTGTCCTTTCTGCTCGGCGAAAAGAAGAAGACGGCCAGCGTCGCCAAGGAGCGCCTGCAGATCATCCTCGCGCACGAGCGCAACGGCCGCAACGCCTCCGAGCCCGACTACCTGCCTGCCCTGCAGCGCGAGCTGGTGGCCGTGATCTCCAAGTACGTGAAGATCAACCCCGAAGACCTCAAGGTGCACCTGGAGCGCCAGGACAACCTGGAAGTGCTGGAAGTCAAGATCGAGCTGCCGGACACAGTGCGCTGAGCGCTGCACGCCGGTGCGGCCGACGCGTCCCTGCCGGGGCCCGGGGCCGCACCCCTGACGACAGGACCCTCCACCATGCTGTCCCATGTATTCATCGGCGTGAACGATTTCGAGCGCGCCATGGCGTTCTACCGCCCGGTGATGGAGCGCCTGGGCCTGGCGCTGCGGTTTGCAGAGCCTGAACGGCCCTGGGCCGGCTGGCAGACGCCCGGCGTGGCGCGGCCGCTGTTCCTCATCGGCCGGCCTTTTGACGAGCAGGCCGCCCAGCCCGGCAACGGTGCCATGAACGCGCTGCTGGCCGCCGACCGGGCCACGGTGGACGCCGTCCACGCGCTGGCCCTGCGCCACGGCGGCACCTGCGACGGGCCGCCGGGCCTGCGCCCGCACTACCACGCGAACTATTACGGTGCGTATTTCCGAGACCCGGACGGCAACAAGCTGTGCGTGTGCTGCCACGGGGCAGGCTGACCGCAGGATCTTCCGTCCGAACCGCCCGGGTGGATGCCGGCAGGTCGCCGGCATGGCCGGCTTATTGCTTAACATCAGGGTAATCCCTAATGCGAGGCAGTCCTGTGGACGAATCCTGGAAACTCAGCTGGCAGCGCGCCCGCCACCACGAAGGCTTCACGCGCGGCGCGCGGGCCTTTTTCGCCCTGGCGGCGGTGCTGGCCTGCGGCTGGTGGGCCGACTGGCAGGCCGAACTCATGCCCGTGCTGCTGGGTGTGATCGCCAGCGCGCTCACCGAGACCGATGACAGCTGGCGGGGGCGCCTGCGGGCGCAGCTGCTGGCGCTGGGGTGCTTTGGCCTCATGGCGCTGGCGGTGTGGGCCACGGTGTCCTGGCCCTGGGCGCTGATGGGGGCCATGGTGGTGTCGGCCTGGGCGCTCACCCTGCTGGGCGCACTCAGCGAACGCTACCGCGCCATCGCGTTCGGCTCGCTCATCCTGTTCATCTACGCGGCCCTGGCCGCCGACGCCAGCCGCGCCGCGGCCGAGCAGGCCACGCCGCTGATGCTGGCCGGGGCGGCCTGGTACGGCGTGGTCTCGGTGGTCTGGAGCCTGGCCATGCCCCGGGCCCCGGTGCGTTTTCGGATGGCCAGGCTCTATGCGGTGCTGGGCGAATACCTGCGGCTGAAGGCCCTGCTGCTCGAGCCCGTGCGCGACGTGGACCTGGAGCGCCGCCGCATGGCGCTGGCCCTGCACAACGGCCGCGTGGTGGATGCGCTCAACGCCGCCAAGGAAAGCCTCATGAGCCGCATGGGCCGGGGCACGCCGCCGCCGTGGCTGCAGACGGCCATGCACCAGTACCTGGCCGCGCAGGACGTGCACGAGCGCGTGAGCTCGTCGCACGAGCACTACGACCTGCTGGCGCAGTCGTTCTTTCACAGCGACGTGCTGTACCGCTGCCAGCGCGTGCTCACGCTGCTGGGCGAGCAGGCGCTCAAGCTGTCGGTGGCGATCCAGGAACAGTCGCGGCCGCAGCACTGGGGCGCCACGGGCCGCGCCATCGAGGACATGCAGGCGGCCATCGCCCACCAGGACGCGGCTGCGGCTCTCAATGCATCTGATGCTGCCAATACGCCGCCGCACCCCATGGCCCGCCCGCTGCGCTCGCTGCATGCGCTGGGCCACAACCTCACCGCCATGGCCGGCGTGTTTGCGGGCGCACTCGCGCTGCCGGCAGACCCGCAGGCCGACAGCGCGGTGGACCACACGCTGTTCGACCGCGAGCCCCGCAGCCTGCGCGATGCCGGCTCGCGCCTGCGCGCGCAGCTCAGTGCCCGCTCTGCCTGGCTGCGGCACAGCGTGCGCCTGAGCCTGTCGCTGGCCGTGGGTTTTGCCGTGATGCAGGCCACGGCCGACCCGCACGGCTACTGGATCCTGCTGACCATCGTGTTCGTGAGCCAGCCGCAGTACGCGGCCACCCAGACGCGGCTGCTGCAGCGCGCCAAGGGCACGGCCATGGGGCTGGCGCTGGGCTGGGCGGCGATCCAGCTCTTTCCGGGGGCGCTGGTGCAGGCGGCGCTGCTGGTGTTCGCCGGGGCGGTGTTTTTCGGCGCGCGGCACACGCGCTACACGCTGGCCACGGCGGCGGTCACCATGCTGTTGTTGCTGAGCTTTCAGCAGATGGGTACCTCGCAGGGTGTCATCGCGGCGCGCCTGCTCGACACCGCCGTGGGGTGCCTGATCGCGGCTGCGGCGTCGTGGCTGGTGTGGCCGCACTGGCAGTCGCGCCAGTGGCCGCAGCTGGCCGCCCAGGTGCTGCAGACGCAGGCGCTGTACCTGCGCGCCATCCTGGCGCAGTACCACAGCGGCAAGTGCGACCACCTCGAATACCGCCTGGCCCGGCGCAACGCCCACAACGCGGACGCAGCGCTGTCCAACTCGTACAGTGCCATGCTCAAGGAGCCGTTGCGCGTGCGCGGCAATGCCGCGGTGATGGCGAGCTTTCTGTGCCTGTCGCACACGCAGCTCAACTACCTGTCGGCCCTGGGTGCGCAGCGCGGCGCGCAAGGCACGCAGCCGGTGGACGACGCCACACAGGCGCTGGCGCGCACGCTGCTGGTGTCGCTGCAGCAACTGTCGCAGGAGCTCGAGCGGGCGCAGCAGCAGTCGGGCGTGCGGCGGCGCCATGCGGTGGCAGCCCCTGCCGTCGAGCAGGTGCTGCGCGAGTTCGGCACGCCGCCGCAGGCCGCCATGCCGCAGCCCCCAGCGACCGCGCACAGCCTGATGGCGGCGCAGCTGCTGCTGGTGGGCAAGGTGTTTCCGCAGCTGCAGGCACATGCCCGGCAGCTGGTCGAGCCGGACGCCGGGGCTGCGGGGCGGGCCTGATCCATCTGCCTCCCGTGAGAGCCAGGTTCGCGGGGGGCTCCGGGCTGCAGCCGGTCAGCGGATGTGCTTGGCGAACTTGGCCGCAAAGGCCTGCGCAATGCTCAGGCTGCGCTGCCCGGGCACCAGCGTGGCCGTCTGGCCTGCGGCGAGCGTGCCCGGCCGGTCCACCGCCAGGTAGTAGCCGCAGCAGCCGGCGATCGCCATCGCGCGCCCGGCCTGCGCAAAGCCCATCACGGCGTTGAACTTGGAGCAGGGCTCGCGGGGCGCCGTCACGCGCAGCACGCAGTCCGGGAAGTGCAGCTCGTCGCCCACGAAGATCTCGTGCTCCAGCGGCCCGTCCACGGTGAGGTTCTCCCCCACGAACCCTGGCGGCAGCGCTTCGTCGAAGAGGCTCACGCCGCGCTCCAGGCGCTGGGCCTGCCAGAACGCGTAGTGCACGGCCGGGTAGGCGTACACGGCCTTTTGCAGGCCGCCATGGATGCTCAGCTCCACCTGCTCGTCGCCGTGCAGTCCCAGCGGGCCGGCAGGGACCGCGCCCTGCACAGGCGACTTGCCGATGCCGGTGAGCAAGCTGCGCTCGCCCACGCGCAGGCGCCGGGCGGTGCCGATGTTGATGCTGCGGATGTGCATGAAGAAGACGGGAAGCTAGCAGGTGGCGTGCGTGGGTGGCCAACGCAAAAACGCCGCGGCCGGGGGCCGTGCGCTACAGCGGGTGCTCGGTGTAGAACCGGCCGCCGTGGTACAGCAGCGGCGGCACGCCCGCGCGGTGGCTGCAGCGCTCGACCTCGCCCACGAAGATCACGTGGTCGCCTTCTTCGTAGCGGCTGCGGTTGAAGCACTCGAAGGTCGCGGCGGCACCTGCCAGCACCGGTGCGTTGCTGATGCCCGGGCTGTGGTCCACGCCGGTCCAGCGGTCCACGCCTTTGGAGGCGAAGCGCTCGGCCAGCGACTTCTGGTCGGCCGCCAGCACGTTGATGGCGTAGTGCGAGCCGTTGGCAAAGGCCGGCATCGACGCGGCGGCGCGCGACAGGCTCCAGAGCACCAGGGGCGGGTCCAGCGACACGGAGTTGAAGGAGCTCGCGGTGAGCCCCACCAGCGCACCGTCGCCGTTGCGCGCGGTGACGATGGTGACGCCGGTGGCGAACATGCCCAGCGCATCGCGGAATTCGCGGACGGAAAAGCTGGGGGGGCGGGCGAGGGCAGGGCGGGGCAAGGGCAGGTTCACAACAGCAGCGGCACGGCGAAGGCGCAAGGGCCAGAGCAGCCATTATGAAACGCCCTCCGTAACCGCGCCGTCGCCAGGGCTGCGCCGGTGCGTGAAGGCCTGCGCGCCCGACTGCCGATAATCGGGGCATGGCAGGTGCGGGATGTCTGCCGCCCCCGCCGATTTGTTCTTCATCCAACCCCGACCGCATGGCTCTTCTTCCCACCTTCACCACCCTGGGCTCCGGCGCTACCGTGCTCATGCTGCACGACGCCGATGGCGACCACCTCACGTTCGCCCCGCAGGTGGAGGCGCTCGCGACCGCCGGGTACCGCGCCGTGGCGTGGAACATGCCGGGCTACGGCCGCAGCGCGCCGATCGAGCCCTACAGCTTCAAGGGCCTGGCCGAGAGCTGTCTCCTGCTGATCGAGGCCCTGCAATGTGGCTCCGTGTCCCTGGTGGGCCATGGCATGGGGGCCATGGTGGCGCTGGAAGTGGCGGTGCGCAAGCCGGCGGCGGTGCGGCGCCTGGTGCTGTGCGCCGGTGGCCCGGCCCTGGATGCGCAGGCCACGCAGGACTGGGTGGCGCCCCGGCTGGCGGCGCTGCAGGCGCTGGAGCAGGGCGGCAGCATGGAGCAACTGGCGAACACCCTGGTGCCGCGGTTCATCGGCACGGGTGCGCTGCCCGAGGGCGCGCGGCTGGCCACGCATGCGCTGTCGCAGGTCTACCCCGGCGCCTACCGGCGTGCCCTGCAGGCAATGGGCACCTTCGACCGCGGCGCTGCGGCGCTGCGGTCCCTGAGCCTGCCCACCCTGCTGGTGGGCGGCGGCCAGGACCGCTGCACGCCGCCTGAAGCGCTGCAGGCCCTGGCCCAGGTGATGCCCGATGCCGAGCACCTGAACCTGCCGCACGTGGGCCACTGGCCGCAGCTGGAAGACCCGGAGGGCTTCGGCGGCGCGCTGATGGAGTTCCTGGTGCGCCCGCGGGTGCTGCATTGAAGCCCGCCGGGTGAATGCGCCGCGCTGGCGGCCTGGCCATGCTGGCGGCTGCGCGCCATCGGACGGCGCGGGCCTCGGCGGCCGTGGCCGCGCCGCACCGGCATGATCGCCGCCCCTCTCTTTGCCTCTATGTGGTTCCTTCTCAAGAAAATCCTGTCTGCCGTGCTGATGCCCCCGGTGCTCAGCATCCTGCTGGCCTTCGTGGGCCTGTGGATTGCGCGGCGCCACCGCCGCACCGGCCTGCTGATCGCGGTGCTGTCGCTGCTGTCCGTGCTGGCGCTGTCCTGGCCGCCGGTGTCTGTGGCGCTGGTGCGCAGCCTGGAGCAGTATCCGTCCATCGCGCAGGCCGACCTGGCCCGTGCCCAGGCCATCGTGGTGCTGGGCGGCGGTGCCGACGCCACCGCACCCGACAACGGCACCGATGTGCTCAGCCGCGGCGCGCGCGAGCGGCTGCGCTACGCGGTGGCGCTGCAGCGGCAGACCGGGCTGCCGCTGCTGGCCACCGGCGGCTCGTTCGGCGGCGCCCGGGCCGAAGCGCTGGTCATGAAGGACGTGGCCGAGCATGAGCTGCGCGGCCGCGTGCGCTGGACCGAAGTGCATTCGCTTGACACGCAGGGCAATGCGGCGAATTCCGCGCCCGTGCTCAAGGCCGCGGGCATCGAGCGCATCGCGCTGGTGACCCACGGCTGGCACATGGTGCGCGCGGCCGATCTGTTCCGGCGCCAGGGGCTCGACGTGCTGCCTGCGCCCATGGGGCTCACCTACACATCGTCCCACCGCCTGCAGCGGCTGTTGCCGCGTGCCTCGGCGCTGGCGGACAGCAGCCTGGCGCTGCACGAGTGGCTGGGCATTTTGGCGCAGCGCGGGGGCGCGTGGGTGCGCAGGGTGGCGGGCTCCGCCTGAGCCTGCAGTCTAGGTGAGTGGGGTGGGTTGCGTGGGCGGCAAGGTCCATCCACGGGCCAGGAGCTTCTGCTGCAGATCGGCCAGTGCGTTCGCCGCGCCGGCGTGCTGCTCCAGTTCGATGTAGATGCTGTTTTGCGGCTTCTCTGGCTCCCACAGGTCACCGCGCACCCTGCAGATGGCCTGCCCCAGGGCCGCACCGCCATGCGCCTGCCAGTAGAAGTCGTAGCTCTGGTTGGCGCCATGGCGCTCGATGAAGCGCGGTGCGTGTGCGCCCAGCGTGTCGAACACCCGCTGTGCCGCGGACTGCAGCGCCAGCCCCGGCGGTGGCGGTAACAGCAGCAGCGTGAGGGTGGTCACCCGGTCACCATGTCGGCGTGCGTCAGGGGTTGTGCCAGCGTGGCCGGCGCCTCAGGCCGCGGCCAGGAACGTCGCCGCAGCGGCCACGGCCTGTGCATCTGCCTGCACGGCATTGGGCGGCCCGCCCTTGCCCCAGAGCGCGCCGCCCCAGGTCATCGACAGGAACTTGGCGCACAGCTCCACGGAGTCGATCATGGGCTGGGCCTTGGCCCGGTCGCCGCTGGTGGTGATGAGGGCCAGCGTCTTGGCGCCCATGGGCTCCTTGAACGCCAGGCCCGGCACGCGCATCCAGGCGCTCCAGTGGTCCAGGTAGGTCTTGAGCGGCGACGGGATGCTGTACCAGTACACAGGGGCCGCGAAGACGATGTGCGTGGCCGCGAGCGTGGCGTCCAGCAGGGTCTTCATGTCGCCTTCGGGCGGCGCATAGGTGCCCGAGGTGTGGCGCTGGTCCACGAAAGGCGGCAGGTCCATGCGCGCCAGGTGGTGCCAGGTCTGCGCGGTACCGGCAGGCAGCGCGGCGGCAGCCTGGCGGGCCAGCCACTCGGTATTGCCGGTGTGGCCTGGCTCGCGGGTGGAGGTGGTGAGAAAGAGGTAGTGCGGTGCTGAAGACATGGCGGGCATCGTAGCGAAACCCGCCTTTCTCTGCAGGCTCAGGCCGCAACCACGGCGCGGGGCGCGCGTGCTGCCTCGGTCCCCAGAAAGCCGAAGTTCATCGCGGGCCGTTCGCCGCAGATGAGTTCGGCCAGCGCCTTGCCGGAGCCTGCACCGTGCGTCCAGCCCAGCGTGCCGTGGCCGGCGTTGACCCAGAGCTTGCCCACGCGGGTCTGGCCGATGAAGGGAATGTTGGTGGGCGTGGCGGGGCGCAGGCCCGTCCAGTACTGCGGGTTGCCGCCTTCTTCGGGCGTGCGGGTGTCGCACACGCCGGGCAGGATGGTCTCGATGCGGCGCGACAGCATGTGGCAGCGGGCGCGTGCGAGGGTGCTGTCCAGCGACAGGTCGTAGCCATTGAGCTCGATGGTGCCCGCCACGCGCAGGTGGTTGCCCAGCCGGCTCATGGCGATCTTCTTGCCGTCGTCGATGGTCGACACCATGGGCGCGCCCTCGGGCTTGAGCAGCGGGAACGTGGCGCTGTAGCCCTTGCCGGGGTAGATGGGCAGGTCCACGCCCACGGTGCGCAGCAGCGGCGCGCTGTAGGAGCCGCAGGCCACCACGACGGCATCGCCCTTCACTATGAAGTCTTTTTTGCCGCCACCGCTTGTCTGGCGTGCCATGACAGCTACTGAATCGATAGCATCGCCGATCTTGTTGAGGCGCAGCACGTCGTGGCCGTACAGGAACTGCGCGCCACGCTCCAAGCAGCGGCGGGCCAGCTCCTGCGTGAACACGCGGGCATCGCCGCTTTCGTCGGTGCTGGTGTAGGTGCCGCCGGTGATCTTGTCGCCGTAGGCCTTGAAGGCGGGCTCGATCTGCAGCAGCTCGTCGCGGCTCACCAGGCGGCGCTGCACGCCGTGCCGGCGCATGAGCTCCACCGCGTGGCCGGCGGCATCGAACGACTTCTGGTCGGTGTAGAAGTGGGCAATGCCGCGCTCCAGGCGGTTGTATTCGATGCCCGTGGTGCTGACCAGGTCCTTGAGCGCCGCATGGCTGTACGCGCCCAGCGCCACGATCTGCTGCACATTGCGCTCGAACGCCGCATCGTTGCACTGCGCGAGGAACTGAAGGCCCCAGCGCCACTGCTGCCAGTCCAGGTGCGGGCGAAACAGCAGTGGTGCTTCGTTGTCGAACATCCACTTGAGCGCCTTGAGCGGCGCATCGCGGTTGGCCCAGGGCTCGCAGTAGCTCACCGAGATCTGCGCGGCATTGGCAAAACTGGTCTCCAGCGCCGCATCGGGCTGGCGGTCGACCACGACGACCTCATGGCCCCGTTCGAGCAGGTGCCAGGCGGTGCTGATGCCGATGATGCCGGCGCCCAGGATGATGGTTTTCATGGGGCGCAGTGTGATCCACATTGCGTTCCACTAAAAGCAAAATTAAACTTACTCCAAAAACATCAGCAGGCCTAATGAAGCGGGCCGCGCTGCACCCGGTTCATACGCTGTCACATCATGAGCACCTACGACCCCGCCGCCCTGGAATGCCTTGCCGCCATCGTCGAAGAGGGCGGCTTCGAGCGCGCGGCGCAGCGCCTGAACGTGACCCAGTCCGCCGTCTCGCAGCGCCTGCGCGCGCTGGAGGCGCAGGTGGGCTCGGTGCTCATCGTGCGCAGCCGGCCGCTGCGGCCGACGTCGGCGGGGCAGTTGCTGCTCAAGCACACCAAGCAGCTGCGCCTGTTGCGCGCCGACCTGGAGCGCGACCTGCACGAGCTGGCACCGAGCGCGCCGGGCGGCACGCGCGAGGACGAGCGCATCTCCATCGCCATCAACGCCGACAGCATCGCCACCTGGGCCATGGGGGCGCTGCACGACCTGGTGTGCCAGCGCCTGCCGCTCGAAATCATCGTGGACGACCAAGACTTCACGCAGGAGTGGCTGCGCTCGGGCCAGGTGCTGGGCTGCGTGACCACGCTCAAGCAGGCGCTGCGCGGCTGCAAGATGGTGCCGCTGGGCGCCATGCCCTATGTGGCGGTGGCGGCCACCCGCTATGCCGAGCAGCACCTGCCCCAGGGGCTCACACCCCACAACTTCCGCGAGGTCTCGTTCCTGTCCTTCAACCGCAAGGACGACATGGCCGCCGAGTTCGTCGCCCGGGCCTTTGGCTTGAAGCGTGTGGCCCTGAACCACCTGTTCGTGCCGGGCTCGGAGGCGCAGTTGCGGGCCGTCGCCGCGGGCTGGGCGGTGGGGGTGATCCCCGAACTGCTCGCCCGCCCCGCCATCGCGGACGGCAGCCTGGTCAACGTGGCGCCGGGCCGCTCGTTGCCCATCCAGCTGTACTGGCACTGCTGGAACCTGGAATCGGAATTGCTAGATGCCTTGACCGCCGCGCTCACCACCGCGGCAGCGCATTCGCTGGTGCCATGACGGCGGAGGGGAGGCTGCGGTGCCCGGTTGCCGGCCTTGCGATGCCGGTTATGTCGTGAACGACGTAGTTGCATTGCAACTTGGTCATTTATTTTTCTACCGGAATGTATAAAATGGACGGCATGCAAACGCAGCCCACCAAACCGTCGTTCAAGGAGCAGATGCACCAGGCCCGCGAGGAAGCCATCCTGCGCTCCACCTGCCAGCTGCTCGGCGAAAAAGCCTTCGACGCCATGACCATGGACGACGTGGCCAACGCCGTGGGCATCGCCAAGGCCAGCCTGTACAAGCATTTCTGCAGCAAGGAAGAGCTGTGCAGCGCCGCCATGGTGCAGATCCTGGGGCGGGTGAAGGCCTACCTGGCCAGCCTCCCGCAGGAGATGCCGCCGGTGGAGAAGCTGCAGGCGCTGGTGCGCTGGTCGCTGGAGCGCCTGCTGACCAACGAAATGCCGCTGCTGCCCAGCCGCAACTCCACGCTGCGCGCGGTGCTGATGGCCAACAAGGACTACCTCGACGGCCTGGTCACCGTGAGCGATCAGATCGGCGAGTGGATCACCGTGGCCCAGTCGCAGGGCCTGATCAACCCCACGCTGCCGCCGCTGGTGGTGCTCTACACGCTGTACGCCCGCGCCTGCGACCCGGTGGTGAGCTTCCTCAAGGAAGGCGGCCAGTATTCGGACGCCGAGATCATCGACCTGGTGGTGCGCACCTGCTTCGAAGGGCTGGCGGCACGCTGAGACGCCCCGCATCGACGAAAAAAAGCCCGGCTTGCCGGGCTTTTTGCTGCGTGGCTGGCCCCGATGGCAGGCCAGCCCTCGGGGTGGTCACTTGGGCATGAGCACGGTGTCGATGGCGTGGATTACGCCGTTGCTGGCCGGCACGTCGGTCGCGATGACCTTGGACTGGTCGACCATCACGCCCATGCTGGTGGACACGGTGAGTTCCTGGCCCTGCACGGTCTTGACCTTGCCGGCCTTCACATCCTTGGCCATGACCTTGCCGGGCACGACGTGGTAGGTCAGCACCTTGGTCAATGCGGCCTTGTCGGCCAGCAGGCTGTCCAGGGTAGCCTTGGGAATCTTGGCGAATGCTTCGTCGGTGGGCGCGAACACCGTGAACGGGCCCGGGCCCTTCAGGGTGTCCACCAGCCCGGCTGCCTGCACGGCTGCGACCAGCGTCTTGAAGTTGCCGGCCTTCACGGCGGTATCAACGATGTCCTGCGCCATGGCGCTGAAGGTGGCGCCAGCAGTCAGGGCGATTGCGATCAAGGTCTTCTTCATGGGTCGTTCCTCTCGGTTTCGATGGAAATGACACGCCAAGATGGGCGTGGCGCGACTGTATAACCAATTGGTCTCAAAGTAAACCAATTGGTTATTCAATGACCGATTGGTAAAATTTGGACACAAAAAAGCCCCGCCAGGGCGGGGCTGCGTTGGGCGCGGAAGCTCAGCGCACCAGGAGCACCGGCACCTTGCTGTGCGCCAGCACCTGGGTGGTCACCGAGCCCATCACCAGCGTGGCCAGCGCGCCGTGGCCGTGGGAGCCCATCACCAGCAGGTCGAACTTGCCCGAGTCCGCGACCTTGGCGATGGACTCGCCGACCGCGCCCACCTTGACGCTGCGCTTGGCATCGATACCGTGGCGGCCGAGGAACTTGCACACGGGGGCGAGGACTTTCTCGGCTTCTTCGGCGTGGTAGTTGTCCACCACGTCCTTGCCCAGCGCGGAGCGTGCGCGGGCGGGCAGCGGGGCCTGCACGGTGAGCACGGTGTACTGGTGGTTGCCGCTGAGCAGTTCCTCGTGGGTGGCGAGGTAGGCCAGCATTTTCTTGGTGTACGCGCTGCCGTCGACAGCAAGCAGGATGTTCATGAGGTGCTCCAGAAAAAGGGATGGGGTCAGACTACTGCGCGGGGACTTCTGTTGTCTTGACTTGGGTCATGCTTTTTCTCCTGCGCTGGCGGTGCCTCGTGGCACCGTCAAGCCCATCATACGGTGACGCAAAAATGCGGCTCGAACGCAGCCTGCTCGCCCTTGCGGGCATAGCCCAGCGGGTTGGCCACCACGCGGCACTGCCAGGGCCGCCCGTTGTCGCGCACGCCCCGCACCAGGTAGTCGCTGGGGGCGTGCAGGTGCCCGTGCAGCCAGAGCTGGGCCTGGGGCAACAGGGCATCGAGCGCATTGCAAAAGCCTGCGGTGCCTGGCACCAGGCCGTAGCGCGGGTCGGCGCTTTTCAGGCTGGGCGCGAAGTGCGTGACCACCACCGTGGGGCCGTCGAAGGGCGTGGCCAGTGCCGCCGTGAGCCAGGCCTGGCTGGCCAGGGCTTCCTCGCGCATGGACTCTGCCAAAAAGGGCTCGCCCTGGCGCGTGCCGCCCGTCTTGCGCAGGTAGAAGTTTGCGGCGCGGAAGGCCTTGTCGCGGTGCTTCAGGCGGCGGGTGATGTCGGTCGTGCCTTCATGGTCGGCCAGGGCGTCGAAGTCGCTCCAGAGCGTGGCGCCGACAAAGCGCACGCCCTGCAGTGTCAGCGTTTCACGCTCCAGCCACACAATGCCCAGCCGCTCGCAGGTGCGGCGCAGGCGGGCGTGGGCTTCGTCGAAATCCTGCGCGTCGTACTCGTGGTTGCCGGGTACGAAGAGCACCGGCGTGGGCCAGCCCGCGTACTGGGGCAAGGGTGAAAAGCGCGCCAAGCCGAAGTCGTCGTCGGCCAGCAGGGAGCCGGTCTGGTAGGAGCCCACGTCCCCGGCCAGCACCAGCACGTCGGCACCGGGCGCAGGTTCGGGCTTGAAATGGGGGTGGACCTCCAGGTGCAGGTCGGACAGCAGTTGAATCTTCATGGACCGGGCAGTCTACGTCCTCGCGCTGGGGCTCAGGCTTCGGGGAAGGTCCGCCGGGCCGACCGGGCCAGGGCCTGCAGCAGCCACGTCATGGCAGTCTGCTGGGCGCTGCGGCGGCGCCACAGCGCATCCACGTGCACGGGCGGCACGTCCAGCGGCAGGGTGCGCTGCACCAGCGCATCGGCAATGCCCGTCACCGGAACGAAGTGGCGCGGCAGCACGGTGAGCAGGTCCGAGCCCGACACCACCCGTCCGGCCGTGAAGAACTGGTTGACGGTGATTACCACCTTGCGCTCGCGCCCCAGCGACGCCAGGGCCTCGTCAATGAAGCCGAACGGCCGGCCCGAGAAGCTCACCAGCATGTGGCGGGCCTCGCAGTAGGCGTCCAGCGTCAGGGGCGCGGTGGCCAGCGGGTGGCCCTGGCGCATCACGCACACGTATTCGCCGTCGTACAGACGCCGGCTCTCGAAAGCCACCGCATCGCCCGACTGGGCGCGTGCCGTCAGGTCCGCCAGCACGGCGGGGAAGTAGCCCACGGCCATGTCGGCCGCCTCGTCATCGAGCAGGCGCCGCGGGTCACGCGTGGTCAGGGGCAGCACGCGGATGGCGATGCCGGGCGCCTCGCGCTCGATGATCTCGACCAGCGCCGGCACCAGCGTGGCCGCGGTGGCGTCGGCCATGGCCAGCACGAAGGTGGATTCGGCCGTGGCAGGGTCGAACCGCCCGGGCGAAAAGGACTCCTGCAGCTGCGCCAGCGCCTCGCGCACCGGGGGCCACAGCGCCAGCGCACGCGCGGTGGGCTCCACCCCCTGGCCGCTGCGCACCACCAGCTCGTCGCCCACCACGTCCCGTAGGCGGCGCATCGCGTTGCTCACGGCGGGCTGGGTGATGGACAGCTTGTGGGCGGCGCGCGTCAGGCTGCGCTCGGCCATCACCTCGTCGAAAACACGCAACAAGTTGAGGTCCAGCGAGCGGAAGTTCAAAGGTGTCATGGCTTTGCCTGCCAGCAATTATCACCAATGTGAATATCCATGATTCAAAATATAAACTTGAATGCTGAAAGGGTAAACCCTAATATCACCCCATCGCCCGGCAATCACGCCACAAGCGTTAGAAAAGGGAAACCGAAATGACCACCTTCGCACACGTTGACTACCCCACCGAACACCTTGGCGTTGTACGCGCCGAAAATGCCGCCGCTGCCCTGAAGCGCGCTGCCACCCAATTTGACGGCGCCCGTGGCGCTGCCACCCTCCTGCTGGCTGCCGTGGTGTCCGCACTGCTGGTGGTGGCCCACCAGGTGGTCGACACCTGGACTGAAGGCCACCTGCTGGCTGCCTGGATGGTGCTGTGGCTCGTCGCCTTCGCCGCCCTGGCCCTGCTGACGTCGCCAGCCCGCCGCGCCAGCGCTGTCCTGCGCGTGGCTGGCAAGGCCTTCACCGAAAACCGCCGCCGCGCTGCCGAAGACGAGCGCACCTGGCAAGTCGCCATGAAGGATCCCCGCATCATGGCTGAACTGAACCACGCCATGGGCATCGCCACGGTGAGCGACATCCGCAAGTACTACTGAGATGGACCGTGCGGCCAGGCCGCACGATCCGCCGAACTACTTTGAAAGCCGTGGCGTTCGCGCCACGGCTTTTTTTGTGCCCCGAGGCTTGGCGCGGCACGCGCCCGAGGTACATGCGGCAAAGGCAGGCGTCAAAAAAACCGCCCGGTCACCAGACGGGGCGGTTTTCAGGGGCGGGGCTGACCCGGCTGCGGGGCCGGGCAGGCTACCGGGTCAAGCCGCGAGGCGCTTTTCCAGTGCGGCCTTGGTATCGAGCAGCGCCTTGGGCAGGTGGTACGCCAGTTGCTCGAAATGCGCGTCGTGCAGCTTGAACTCCTCGGCCCAGGCGGCCTTGTCGATGTGCGTCACGGCTTCGAACTGCTGGGCGTTGAAGTCGATGCCTGTCCAGTTGATCTCGGCGTACTGGGGTGCCACACCGAACATCGTCTCCGTGCCCTGGGCCGTGCCTTCGATGCGGTCGATCATCCACTTGAGCACGCGCATGTTGTCGCCGTAACCGGGCCAGACGAACTTGCCGGCCTCGTCCTTGCGGAACCAGTTCACGCAGAAGACCTTGGGCAGCGGCTTGCCGGTGGCGGCGATCTTGCCTTCCATGTCGAGCCAGTGCTGGAAGTAGTCGCTCATGTTGTAGCCGCAGAACGGCAGCATGGCGAACGGGTCGCGGCGCACCACGCCCTGGGCGCCGAAGGCGGCGGCGGTGGTCTCCGAGCCCATGGTCGCGGCCATGTACACGCCTTCCGTCCAGGTGCGGGCTTCCGTCACCAGGGGCACTGTGGTGGAGCGGCGGCCGCCGAAGATGAACGCGTCGATCGCCACGCCGTTGGCGTCGTCCCACTGCGCATCGAGCGCGGGGTTGTTGGCGGCAGCCACCGTGAAGCGGGAGTTGGGGTGGGCGGCCTTGGCGCCGGTTTCCTTGGCGATCTGGGGCGTCCAGTCCTTGCCTTGCCAGTCGATCAGGTGGTCCGGGAGCTTGCCGGTGTCCTTTTCCATGCCTTCCCACCACACGTCGCCGTCGTCCGTGAGGGCCACGTTGGTGAAGATCACGTCCTTGTCCAGGCTCTTCATGCAGTTGGGGTTGGTGTGCATGTTGGTGCCGGGGGCCACGCCGAAGTAGCCGGCTTCGGGATTGATGGCGACCATCTTGCCGTCGGCGTTGGGCTTGATCCAGGCGATGTCGTCACCGATGGTGGTGACCTTCCAGCCGGCAAAGCCTGCCTCGGGCGGCACCAGCATCGAGAAGTTGGTCTTGCCGCAGGCGCTGGGGAAGGCCGCAGCCACGTGGTACTTCTTGCCGGCGGGGTTGGTCACGCCCAGGATGAGCATGTGCTCGGCCAGCCAGCCCTGGTCGCGGCCCATGGTCGATGCGATGCGCAGGGCCAGGCACTTCTTGCCCAGCAACGCGTTGCCGCCGTAGCCCGAGCCGTACGACCAGATCTCGCGCGTTTCGGGGTAGTGCACGATGTACTTGACCTTGGGGTTGCAGGGCCAGCTCGTGGTGTCCTTCTCGCCGTCGGCCAGGGGGGCGCCCACGGTGTGCATGCAGGGCACGAACTCGCCTTCCACACCCAGCACGTCGTACACGGCCTTGCCCATGCGGGTCATCAGGCGCTGGTTCACGGCCACGTAGGCGCTGTCGGTCAGCTCCACGCCGATGTGGGCGATGTGGCTGCCCAGCGGGCCCATGCTGAAAGGCACCACGTACATGGTGCGGCCCTTCATGCAGCCGTCGAACAGGGGCTGCAGCGTGGCGCGCATCTCGGCGGGGGCCATCCAGTTGTTGGTGGGGCCGGCGTCTTCCTTGGCGGCCGAGCAGATGTAGGTGCGGTCTTCCACGCGGGCCACGTCCGACGGGTCGGACCAGGCCAGGAAGCTGCCAGGGCGCTTGGCGGGGTTGAGCTTCTTGAAGGTGCCGGCATCGACCAGCTGCTGGCACAGGCGGTCGTACTCTTCCTTCGTGCCATCGCACCAGTAAATGCTTTCGGGCTTGCACAGGGCGGCCATGTCGGCCACCCAGGCGAGCAGCCGGGCGTTCTTCACGTAGGTGGGGGCGTTGAGATTCAGGCCCTGCATGGTGGGTGCGTTCATCGGGAGCTTCCTAAGTTAAAAAACAGTTTTTTCAAAGGAAGCGAACCCGGTGGTACGCGGCAAGGCCTGGCGCAGGTGCGATGCTGAGCGCTGCCTTTGAAAAAACGGCTTTCGTGCTCAGTCGGCGGGCGGGCGCAGGGGTCAGCCCCACGGTGTGGCGGCTATTCCACGGAGTCCGCGGGTCGGCTGGGATGTCAATTTTATGAATCTGCTGCCGACTTGTCTGTCAGACTCGCCCCAAAATTATGCAAAAAATGCATGGGGTTATGCGGCCACAAACCGGCGCGCGCGACGCCAGTGTCCCCGTGGAGCTGGCAGCCAGGTCACTGCGGATGCGCCCCTTCGGCGGCGCAGGCCCGCGGCTCCGAGCCTGCCTGCACAGGCGTGGACAGGCACCGGAGGCCGCCCTTTGACGCGCGCCACCGATGCGCCGCAGGCGACTCAGGGGGTCTTCTGTCCACTCCAGCGCTCGTACCCGGCCTTGCGCAATTCGCAGGCGGGGCAGGTGCCGCAGCCATGCCCCCAGGCATGCAGCGTGCCGCGCACGCCGTGGTAGCAGGTGTGCGACTCGGTGATGATCAGGTCCACCAGCGCGTCCCCACCCAGGGTGCGGGCCAGCTCCCAGGTGTCGGCCTTGTCCAGCCACATGAGCGGCGTGTCGAACGTGAAGCGCTGCCCCATGCCCAGCGACACGGCCACCTGCAGGGCCTTGAGCGTGTCGTCGCGGCAGTCGGGGTAGCCTGAAAAATCGGTCTCGCACATGCCGCCCACCAGGGTGTGCAGGCCGCGGCGGTAGCCCACCGCAGCCGCCAGGTTGAAGAACAGCAGGTTGCGGCCGGGCACGAAGGTGTTGGGCAGCCCGGCGGCCGTCATCTGGATCTCGGCATCGCTGGTCAGCGCGGTGTCGCTGATGTG
The DNA here is from genome assembly GCF_001424425.1 of Acidovorax sp. Leaf191. Classification (GTDB taxonomy): domain Bacteria; phylum Pseudomonadota; class Gammaproteobacteria; order Burkholderiales; family Burkholderiaceae_C; genus Acidovorax. The sequence goes on along the minus strand of NZ_LMPT01000001.1, from coordinate 247,327 downwards.
GCCCAGCACGGCCAGGTCGAGCATGTGATCCTCGCCGAGGCGCTCGCGCCACTGCGGAAAACGCTCGCGCATCTGCGCCAGCACCGTCTGGCGCGCCTGCAGCTCCACATGGTGGCGCTGGCCGTAGTCGAAGCCGATGGTCTCCACATGGGCGAACTGGGTGAGCGTCCAGGCCAGGCAGGTGGTGGAGTCCTGTCCACCGGAGAAAAGAACGAGGGCGTGTCCGGGTCGCATGGCAAGGCTCCTGGCGAGGGCAAAAAAAAGCCCCGCAGCGCGGGGCTTGTGGCGATGTTCCGGTGGCTCAGGCCATGTACACGGCGATGAACGCCAGCAGGAAGATCAGCACGCCGCCCACCACGGGCAGCACGACCGGGGCCACGTGGACCACGTTCTCCACGGGGTCGTGGGGGTGGGATTCGGCGGGTGCGTGTGCGGTGTTGTGTTCGGACATGGGGCGGCTCCAGATGCTTAAAACTTGCGCAATTCTAGCCGCGAGCGGCGCACACTCCAAACGGCGGGACCGGTTCGCCGCGCCGCAGACGATCACGCCAGCGCAAACCCTGCCCATCGCCGGCCGGTTCTCAGATCAGCGCCGCCTCCATGCCCGCCTCGCGCAGGCGGCCCAGCACGTCGTCGATGTGCGTCTTGCCCCGGGTCTGCAGCACCAGTTCGATCTCCACGTTCTGCGCCGCCAGCATGGTGAAGGCGCGCTGGTGGTGCACCTCTTCGATGTTGGCGCCCGCGTCGGCCACGGTGGCCGTGATGCGCGCCAGCACGCCGGGCACGTCGCGCGCGCTGACCTTGATGCGGGCCAGGCGGCCGGACCGCACCATGCCGCGCTCGATGATCGCGGCCAGCAGCAGCGGGTCGATGTTGCCGCCACACAGCACCAGGCCCACGCGCTTGCCCCTGAAGCGCTCGGGGTAGCGCAACAATGCGGCCAAGCCCGCAGCGCCCGCGCCTTCGACCAGGGTCTTCTCGATCTCCAGCAGCATCAGCACGGCCTGCTCGATGTCGCCCTCATCCACCAGCACCAGGTCGTCCACCAGGCGCTTGACGATCTCCTGCGTGATCTTGCCGGGCGTGCCCACGGCGATGCCTTCGGCGATGGTCGAGGTGCCCTGCGGGTGGCGGGTGCCCTGGACCGCATTCACCATGGCCGGAAAGCGCGTGGTCTGTACGCCCACGATCTCGATGCCGGGCTGGATGGCCTTGGCCGCCGTCGCCACGCCCGAGATCAGCCCGCCGCCGCCCACCGCAATCACCAGCGTGTCCAGGTCGGGCACGGCCTGCAGCATCTCCAGGCCCAGCGTGCCCTGGCCGGCCGCCACGCCTTCATCGTCGTAGGGGTGCACGAAGGTCAGCCCCTGCGCATCGGCCAGCGCATAGGCATGGGCGCGGGCTTCTTCCAGCGTATCGCCATGCAGCACGACCTCGGCGCCGAAGCCGCGGGTGCGCTCCACCTTCACGCCGGGCGTGAAGCGCGGCATCACGATCACCGCGCGCAGCCCCAGGCGCTGCGCATGGTAGGCCACGCCCTGCGCGTGGTTGCCGGCGCTCATGGCCACCACGCCGCGGGCGCGCTCTTCGTCGGACAGCAGCGTGAGCCGGTTGCACGCGCCGCGCTCCTTGAAGGACGCGGTGAACTGCAGGTTCTCGAACTTGAGGAACACCTGCGCCCCCACGATCTGCGAGAGCGTCTTGGACTCCACGCAAGGGGTATCGAGCACATGGCCCTGCAGGCGGGTGGCGGCGTCGCGGATGTCTTGGAGGGTCAGCATGGCGCCATTGTGGCGCAGCCCGGGGCGCGGTGGCCGCAGGGCGGGTACGCCATCACGCGTTGACCGCGTCCATGCTGGTGGCCCTGGCCCGCAGCCTCTCCATGCACCCCGCATCCGGGAACTTCACCACCTCATACCGCGGCAGCACATACGGCAACCGCTGGGCACCGGAGCCTGCAATCTCCAGAAAGTCCGCCATGGTGACGATCAGCGGATCTGCACCTTCCCCTTCACTCAGCAGGACCAGATCCGCAGTGGGCAGCCAGGTATGGACGTCCCGAGGCAGGACGGCGTAGCTGATGAGCTGCCCGTCTGCAGACCTTTCCACCAGCGTGTGCGTGGCAACGAACACATCCGTGCCCGCCTGCTCTTGCGCGATGTCCATCGCCTGCTTCTGCTCGGCGTAGCCGCTGGCCAGAAGCTCGCGCTGCAAACGCTTCAGCGCCTGCCCCGCCTCGCCGGGTGGCGTCCACGGGGCCCAGGTCTTGTCGGTCAGGGTGAACATGTCGGCGGACAAGGGCCGCGATTCCTCGAAGAGGATGCGGCGGGCCTGGCCGACCATCTCGATCAAGGCGGCTTCGTTGTCTGCGCCGCAGACCAGCAGGCAACTGCGGTTGGGCACCATCGCCACCGGCTGCGCGCCGACGGGCAACTGCCAGACCAGCTCGTGCACCAGGATGCGTGCGGCGTCGTAGTAGTCGCCGTAGTGCGACCCGAACAGCCCGCGGCTGATCTCATGGAACGCGGGAGCCGCCTGGTGGCGAAGGTTGTCGACGGCCACCAGCAGCACTTCGTCGAATGTCTTGTTCCAGCGCTTCAACGCATCGTCGCCGATCTGCTTGATGTTCAGCTCGCTGTCGATGGCCAAGGCAATGCCCAGGTCGTTCGACAAGGGGCGAAAGCACATGATGTCCGACAGTGCTTTTTCATCGCCTGCATCGATGCGCATCAGATCCACACCCGACAGGTTTCTCAGCACGGGCAGCAGCCGGTCCTTGACCTCTTCGTAGACATCCTCCGAGCTGCCTGCAGACACCATGCCCCGGACGAAGCGGTCCAGCTGCTGCTGTCGCATCGCCGGGTCGGCACGGCGGTAGTCCGTGAAGATGTTGTGCAGATTGATCAACAGCCCGTCGGACTGCCGGATCTGGAATCTTTCCCGGTCCAGCGTGAAGGTGTGTTCTGGCCAGGTGCGCCGCAGTGCCTCCAGCGCGATGTCGGCGAACTTGTCTGCGCTGAGGGGGCGGTGAAAGAGATTCTTGAAGAAATTGAGCACGGTGTCTGGCAGTGGGTGTGGCGATAGAGGCGCCCGGGGGCATGCCAGGCGCCGATGCATCGGCAACGGTGCAGCACCGGGCTGCGCCGGCGTGGTGTGGGGCCGTGCCCCACCGCGCAGGGCTCGGCCCCGGGTGCGGGTTGCCTGAGAGGCACCCGCCACACCAAAGACGCTGCGTGTTTACTGGGGCACGCCGAACTGGGAGATGTGTTCGATGTGCTGCTGCAAGGCGGATGCATTGCCCGAGCCCACTTCCGCATTCTTGTACAGCAGGCCGGTGCCCACACCCTTGGGCGTGGTCAGGCGGCGGATGTACAGCGTCTGCTGGGCGCTGTTGGCAGACGCCACCGAGTAGCCTTCGCCTTCGTTCACGCTGTAGATGAAGACATAGGTGCGCACGACCTGGTTGCTGGAATTGATCTTGACGCACAGCACATTGCCGCTCAGGGCGCCACGCACCTGATGCTCGCAACCGAAACTCTGGGCGGTGTTGGCCATCAGGCCGTTGCCGTTGCTGGTCGCGCCCAGGTTGGTGTTGAATTCCACCAGGTCCGACTGCAGGCCTTCGCTGCCGATGGAGTTCAGCGTCCAGAAGCCGCGCAGGCTCTCCGCCACGGCGCCGTAACCGAAGTTGAAGCGTGCAATCGCCACTTCGGGCTCGTTCGGAAAGGTGATGAACCCAGTCGTGCCCGTGGTGAATCGCACGGTCACATTGCCCGGGCTTCCTGCCGCCGTGCCCGAGCGGGCACCACTGCCGAAGAAGCGGCCGCCGGTGTACTTGTTCAGCGGTGCCGTCACCTTGTTGTCCACCATGTCGCCCACGGCGAGGTAGAAGGTCGACTGGCCGCTGTTCTCGTACGCATACATCTGCATCACCAGCGTGGTGTTCTGCACGTCGATGCCGAAGCCCCGGCCGGGCTTGCCGTCCATCTCCGACGTCACGATCCAGGTACCCGCTTGGGGGGAGAACGCCTGCGCCAGACCTGCACCCAACAGTGCGACGACCCCCAGAATTTTCTTGAACATCCGCGTCTTTCTCATTGGTTGAACCTCCCTTCGAGGCGAGGAAGGTTATAGCCGATCCGCAAGACGGTCTCTGCCTGCAACGGCAGGAGACACTGCCGAATGTCCGGCACCGGGCGATGAAACCCAACGCGGCATCAGGGCTTCAACCCCCGGCGATCAGGCGTTCGTGCACACCCTGAGCACCTCGGCCCCGTAGGCATCGAGCTTCTTCGCACCCATGCCGCTGATGCCCTGCAGGTCGTCCAGCGTGGTCGGGTTGCGCTCGGCAATTGCCGCCAGCGTGGCGTCGTGAAAGATCACGTACGCGGGCAGGTTGTGCTCTCGCGCGACTTCGGCGCGCCAGGACTTGAGGTTGATGAAGCGCACCTGGGCGTCCGGGCCCAGGTTGGCGGCGGCGGCCGGAGGGGCGCTGCCCTTGCGGGCGCGCTTGGCCGGTGCGGACGACACCGATTCGCGCAGCTGCACCGGCACCTCGCCCTTGAGCACGGCGCGCGAGCCTTCGGTGAGGCACAGGGTGTCGAAGCTGTGGCCGCTGTCCAGCATGACCTTCTGCAGGCCCAGCGCGCCGGTAGCGATCAGCTGGCGCAGTACGCCGCGCAGCTGGGGCTCGGTCAGGTCCGCGCCGATGCCGAAGGTGGAGATCTTCTCGTGCCCGAACTGCGCGACCTTCTCGGTCTTCTTGCCGCGCAGGATGTCCATGATGTGCCCCGTGCCAAAGCTGATGCCGCTGGCCTGGTTCACGCGGTAGATGGTGGACAGCAGCTTGCGCGCGGCATCGGTGGCATCCCACACCGCGGGCGGGCTGATGCAGTTGTCGCAGTTGCCGCAGGGCGTGGACTGTTCGCCGAAGTAGGCCAGCAGCCGCACGCGGCGGCAGTCGGTGGCCTCGGCCAGCGCCAGCAGCGCGTCGAGCTTGCCGCGCAGCGCCTGCTTGAACTCCTCGCCCGCCGGGCTTTCGTCGATCATGCGGCGCTGGTTGACCACGTCGTTCAGGCCATAGGCCATCCAGGCGTCGGCATTCAGGCCGTCGCGGCCCGCGCGGCCGGTCTCCTGGTAGTAGCCCTCGATGTTCTTGGGCATGTCCACGTGCGCCACGAAGCGCACGTCGGGCTTGTCGATGCCCATGCCGAAAGCGATGGTGGCGACCATCACGATGCCCTCTTCGCGCAAGAAGCGGTCCTGGTTCTTCTGGCGCACCTTGGTATCGAGGCCCGCGTGGTAGGGCAGGGCATTGACGCCCGCGTCGCTCAGCGTGGTCGCCAGCTCTTCCACGCGCTTTCTGGACTGGCAGTACACCACGCCGGCCTCGCCCGCATGCTCGCGCTCGATGAAGCGCAGCAGCTGCGTGGTGACGTCCTTTTTTTCCTCGATGCGGTAGCGGATGTTGGGCCGGTCGAAGCTGCTGATGAACAGCCGCGCGTCTTCCAGCTGCAGCCGCTCGATGATGTCGGCGCGCGTGAGGTCGTCGGCCGTGGCCGTGAGCGCGATGCGCGGCACGCCCGCATAGCGCTCGTGCAGCACCGTGAGCGCCCGGTACTCGGGGCGGAAGTCGTGGCCCCACTGGCTCACGCAGTGCGCCTCGTCGATGGCAAACAGGCTCAGCACGCCCTGCTGGTACAGGTCGTCCAGCAGACCGAGGAAGCGCGGCGTGTTCAGCCGTTCGGGCGCGGCATACAGCAGCGTGATGGCGCCCGTCTGCAGGCGAAACTCCACGTCCTGCGCTTCGTCGTAGCTCAGCGTGGAGTTGAGGAACGCCGCCTCCACGCCCGCCTCGTGCAGCGCGCCCACCTGGTCGTGCATCAGCGCGATCAGTGGCGAGATCACGATGGTCACCCCGCGCCCCTGCTGCTGGCGCACGATGGCCGGCACCTGGTAGCACAGGCTCTTGCCGCCCCCGGTGGGCATCAGCACCAGCGCGTCGCCCCCGCCGATCACATGCTCGACGATGGCCTGCTGCGGGCCGCGGAACTGCTCGTAGCCGAAGACGTCCTGCAGGACGGTGTGGGCGGGGGATGCGGAGGGGGCGGAGGACAGGCGGGAGGACGACAACGGATACTCTGAATTTGATAGCTGCCAGCGCTTGCCTGGCAAGCGGTAGAGGCCAATTGGATCAATATTTCGCGGCAGGCGCGCCCGCAGGCGAAGGGGCTATTGTGCGCCGGGCACCGCGTACGTCCCCACAGCCGGCATCAGGACCGCCGCGGCCAAGCCCCGCAAGGGCCCCGGCCGCGGCACAGCGGCTGGCGGGGCGCCGTGGCCGGGGCGAAAAAAAACCGGCTCCACAGAGCCGGTTTTCAGGACACGGGAAGACCCGGTTCAGTAGCGGCCGCCGCCGAAGCCGCCGTTGCCGTAGCCCACGTCCGAGCGCTTGCCGGCGTTGTAGCCTGCGTCGCTGTAGCCACCCGAGCTGCGGTTGTCTTCGCGTGGGCGGGCCAGGTTCACGACGATGGAGCGGCCGTCGACCGACATGCCGTGCAGCGCGGTGATGGCGGCCTGGGCGACTTCGGCGTTGGCCATTTCGACAAAGCCGAAGCCCTTGGAGCGGCCGGTTTCGCGGTCCATCATGACCTTGGCGGAAGACACGCCGCCGAACTCGGCGAAGTTGCTTTCCAGGCTGGAATCGGTCACGGAGTAGGGCAGGTTGCCCACATAGATCTTGGTGCTCATGGGAGAGTCTTTCTAAAGGATGGCGCGCAGCGAAGGGCGTACCGTTGGGGTGGGTGTGCGGACCGGGAGGAGCCCGCAACCACGGGGAAGGCGGATGGAATCTGCAGCGTGCAGACCATCAGCACATCGGAGGGTGCGGCATGCACGCCTGCAGCCAGCCCTGGGTGACTGCGAACAGCCGGGCGGCTTCGCGCGATGCAAAGACCTTGTCAAAACGGAACACGCGGCAGTAGCTGCCCTTGCTCTCTGAACGATGGACCGAGAAGGAGGCGCGGAAGCGGCCGCAGTCGGTCGGGTGTGTCGCGGGCGAAACGACGTACTTGCCCATGGAAATGGCGGTCTGTGAAATCTGGTTCATTCAATATCGCAGGCGGAACATTGGCCTGCGTGAGCATCAAGGGGCTCGGCGGGCTGCAGCTCTAGCAGGCCCACTGGGGCGACACATGTCGCACAACGCACCTGCAGTGGCAAAGACGTGTTGCTAGCGGTCTCTGAGCAGGCGTTGCTGCGGCGGCGCGGCTCGGAAGCCGTGACTGCAGCAAGGCAAATTATATCCCATTGGAATTTAAAAGTCGATCAATATTATTGATGGTTCTAAAAAGCGCCGGGTGCGTCCTGGAAGGTTTTTCTACCCGTTTCCGCACCCCGGGCACTGCAGCAGCCCTGCACACGGCCCTGCGCGCCCGGCTTCCTACAATACGGGGCTATGCAAGCCCTTCACTACACCCGCGCCGCGCAGCTGCCCGACATCCTTGCCCAACGCATCGTCATCCTCGACGGCGCTATGGGCACCATGATCCAGCGCTTCAAGCTGGGCGAGGCGCAGTACCGGGGCGAGGGCTACAGCGGCCCCGGCGGGGCGGGCAGCCGGTTCACAGACTTTGCGTACGACGTCAAGGGCAACAACGAGCTGCTCTCGCTCACCCGGCCCGACGTGATCAGCGACATCCACGAGCGGTACCTCGCCGCCGGCGCCGACCTCATCGAGACCAACACCTTCGGCGCCACCACCATCGCGCAGGACGACTACCACATGGCCGGGCTGGCGCGCGAGATGAACCTGCGCTCGGCCCAGCTTGCCCGCGCCGCCTGCGACAAATACAGCACGCCCGACAAGCCCCGTTTCGTGGCCGGCGCCCTGGGCCCCACGCCCAAGACGGCCAGCATCAGCCCTGACGTGAACGACCCGGGCGCGCGCAATGTCGACTTCGAGCAGCTGCGCGCCGCGTACTACGAGCAGACCGAGGCGCTGGTCGAGGGCGGCTCCGACGTGCTGCTGGTCGAGACGATCTTCGACACGCTGAACGCCAAGGCCGCGCTGTTCGCCATCGACGAGTACTTCGAGAACAGCGGCCAGCGGCTGCCGCTCATCATCAGCGGCACGGTCACCGACGCGTCGGGCCGCATCCTGAGCGGCCAGACCGTGACCGCCTTCTGGCACAGCGTGCGCCATTCGCGCCCGCTGGCCATCGGCCTGAACTGCGCCCTGGGCGCCACGCTGATGCGCCCCTACATCCAGGAGCTCAACCGCGTGGCCGAGGACACCTTCATCAGCTGCTACCCCAACGCCGGCCTTCCCAACCCCATGAGCGACACCGGCTTCGACGAAACCCCCGAGATCACCAGCCGCCTGGTGCACGAGTTCGCGGCCGAGGGGCTGGTCAACATCCTGGGCGGCTGCTGCGGCACCACGCCGGACCACATCGGCGCCATCGCCAAGGCGGTGGAGACCGTGCCCACGCGCAAGATGTTCTACCCCGCCGAAGCCTGATTTTTGGATGGAATTGGCTGCTACCGCTTGCTGATCCAACGGTAGTAGCTATAAAAACAGTAGCAACTGAAAACTGCTGCCGTGCGGTAGCGCATTGCCGGGCGACCGACTCTGCGGCACATTCCACAGGCTCTGACGCCTTCGGCTGAACTTTGTCTTTTCCCTTGCCCCACACCCCGGCCTGCTTTTCCATGTCCGAACCCGCCACCCTCCTTGAAACGCCTGCGGTCCCCAGCGCAGAAGACAGCGCAGCCGCCGCCGAGAAAACCGCCGCCCACGCCGCGCTCAAGCTCGAAAAGCGCCTGGTCCGCCAGGTCGCCCAGGCCATCGGCGACTTCGGCCTCATCGAAGACGGCGACAAAGTCATGGTGTGCGTCTCCGGCGGCAAGGACAGCTACGCCATGCTCGACGTGCTGCGCATGCTGCAGCAGCGCAACGGCCACAAGTTCGAGCTGATCGCCGTCAACCTCGACCAGAAGCAGCCCGGCTTTCCGGCCCATGTGCTGCCGAAGTATCTGGCGCAGGTCGGCGTGCCCTTTCACATCGAAACGCAGGACACCTACAGCGTCGTCAAGGAGCACATCCCCGAAGGCAAGACCATGTGCAGCCTGTGCAGCCGCCTGCGCCGGGGCATCCTGTACCGCGTGGCCGACGAGCTGGGGTGTACGAAGATCGCGCTGGGCCACCACCGCGACGACATGCTGCAGACGTTCTTTTTGAACATGTTCTTCGGCGGCAAGCTCAAGGGCATGCCGCCCAAGGTGCAGAGCGACCGCGGCGACCACCTCATCATCCGCCCGCTGGCCTACGTGGCCGAAGACGACCTCAGCCGCTGGGCGGACATCCGCGCCTTCCCCATCATCCCGTGCACGCTGTGCGGCAGCCAGGAGAACCTGCAGCGCAAGCAGATCGGCCAGATGCTGCGCGACTGGCAGCAGCTGTACCCCGGCCGCATCGAGAACATGGCCGTGGCCCTGCGCAACCTGGTGCCTTCGCACTTCATGGACCCGCGCCATTTCGACTTCAAGGGCATGGTGCCCAATGGCGTGCAGGACGCCGATGGCGACAAGGCGTTCGATGCGCCAGAGTTTCCGGCGCAGGCCGTGGGCACGCTGGCGGGCCTGTCGGTGATGCCCCGCTGACCCCTGTCCGATGCACTCCATCGCCATGGTTTTACTGACTGCGTTTGCACCCCCCGGACCGTTCGGGCTGAGCCTGTCGAAGCCAGGGCCCAGCCTTCGACAGGCTCAGGCCGAACGGGTGGGGTGTGAACTGGCAGATCCGCACCCGTCCGTCCTCATCCGCCCTCACCACGCATCCAGAGGCACCCCATGACCACCCTCCTCAAAGCCCCCGAACTCCTGCTGCCCGCCGGCTCGCTCGACAAGATGCGCGCCGCGTATGACTTCGGCGCCGACGCCGTGTACGCCGGCCAGCCGCGCTACTCCCTGCGCGCGCGCAACAACGAGTTCAAGCTCGAGCAGATCCGCCAAGGCATCAGCGAGGCCCATGCACGCGGCAAGAAGTTCTTCGTCACCAGCAACCTCATTGCGCACAACGACAAGATCCGCACCTACCTGCGCGACATCGAGCCCGTGATCGACTGCCGGCCCGACGCCCTCATCATGGCCGACGCGGGCCTGATCATGATGGTCAAGGAGAAGTGGCCCGAGCAGGTGGTGCACCTCTCGGTGCAGGCCAACACCACCAACTGGGCGGCGGTGAAGTTCTGGCAGAAGATGGGCGTGGAGCGCGTCATCCTGTCGCGCGAACTGAGCCTCGACGAGATCGAGAAAGTCCGCCAGGAATGCCCCGACATGGAGCTGGAGGTCTTCGTGCACGGCGCGCTGTGCATCGCGTACTCGGGCCGGTGTTTGCTCAGCGGCTACTTCAACCACCGCGACCCCAACCAGGGCACCTGCACCAACGCCTGCCGCTGGAGCTACGCCACCCACGACGCCGACATCGACCCCACCACGGGCGAAGCCATCGCCCAGAAGATGGAGGGCGACTTCAACTTCGAGGCCGCGCAGCAGAAAGCGGAGCAAGCCTTTGCATCGACCACCGGCAACGGCGAGCGCCACCCCAAGGCCGACAAGGTCTACCTCATCGAGGAAGCCGGCCGCCCCGGGCAGATGATGCCCATCATGGAGGACGAGCACGGCACGTACATCATGAACAGCAAGGACCTGCGCGCGGTGGAGCACGTGGCGCGCCTGGCGCAGATCGGCGTCGATTCGCTCAAGATCGAAGGCCGCACCAAGAGCCTGTACTACGTGGCCCGCACCGCCCAGGTCTACCGCCGCGCCATCGACGACGCCGTGGCCGGCCGGCCGTTCAACCCCGAGCTGCTCATCGAGCTCGAAGGCCTGTCCAACCGCGGCTACACCGGCGGCCTGCTGGAGCGCCGCCCCAGCAACGATTACCAGAACTACATCAACGGCCACTCGGCCACGCAGCGCAGCCAGTTCGTGGGCGAAGTGCTGGGCGCCGAGGGCCTGGCTGCAGCGGGCCTGAGCGGTGACTGGGTGCAGGTCGAAACCAAGAACCACTTCGCCGTGGGCGACCTGCTGGAAGTGGTGCACCCGAGTGGCAACCTCACGCTCCGGCTCGAGCAGATGCGCAACGTGGACGGCCAGAGCATCGCCGTGGCGCAGGGCAACCCGGTGCGCGTGTGGATACCGCTGCCTGCGCGCTACGAAGGCGCGCTGCTGGCGCGGGTGGTCGAGGCGCAGACTGCCGCAGGCAATGCGGAGCCCGCCGTGATTGCCTGAGTGGTGTCGAGCAGCTTTCAGGTGCTGTGCAACACCGGCGCCTTACATGGGTGCGCATGCCGCCCCCATCACTGAGTTTGCCGGCGAAGGTGAGATTCGTGCAGCGCCTGCGGTCGGGTGGCGCACTGCCTAACGCTCATCCAACCCCAGGAGACTGTTGACCGACTGCTCCAGCATCTCGACCAGCTCGGGGTCCATAAATTTGTATTCGTCCGGAATATCGAGGACATGCACAGGCTTGTTTTCCAGAAGCCTGGTGAATTCCGCGACCAAACGGGACTTGTGCTTCTCTTCCATGACCAGGATGACCTGGGCCCATCGCACATCGTCGATGGATACCGTGTGGCGGGCATTGGGACTCGTTCCTGCCGAGCGGGCCGCGACTTTCGGGTGCTTTCGCCACAGCTGCTCGGCAGTGGGGCTGCGCCATTGGTTCCTGCTGCAGATGAACAGCACATTGAGCCTCTCTTTCGACGCGGTCATGGTCTCCTCTTGCACCAGTTGCTTTTCCGTGGTCCGCGGATATTCGAACCCCAACTGTTGGGCCCGAGCCAGCTTGTCTGAGCGTGTGTACAAATTCTTCCACTGCTTCTCGCGCGGAAAATCATCTTTGTTGGACATGGAAATCTTCGTGCAGCCAGAAGGTGTTGATGAAGAAATGCGTGATCGCACTTTGGAGAGCTACTCTGGGCAGAGACAGGCGCAGCTTCAGGTCGGATTGTCACTGGGTTGACAACTGGAGCGGGGCGGTGCGGGTTTACGCTGAACAGAGGGCGCCTCTATTTTGAAGCTGGATACTGCCTACTGAATGATGGGAAAGCGTCGGAAGCTATAGGTTCCATAGCAATCGACCTTGAATTCCTGCCATTTTGCGTAGGGGCGTGCGGGTCAGCCGGCGGGTTGGTGCGGCAGCTGTGCTGTTCAGACCCGGAGAATCGATCCAGAATAAGGTGCCGCGACCACCGCCCCGTATGGCTGCTCCCATTGATTCCTCCTCCCGCACCGGGCTGCCTCCGGTGGCCCAGTTTCTGGCAGAAGCTGCGCTGCAGCGTCAGGCGTCCCTGCTGGGACTCGACAAGGCCGGTGCCACGCCTGGTCAGCGCCCTGGCGACCCGCCAGCGCTGCCGGTGCCTACGGCGTCACCTACCCCTGTTGCTCCCCAGCCTGTGCTAGCCGATAAGGCCAGCATTTCAGCGCAAGCGCGGGAGCAACTGGGTGTGGCGTTCGACCCCCGGCGTGGGGCAGCGGAGGCCGCACAGGGCAGCATTTCACAGGCTGGCGCAAGCGCCGGTAGCGCCCTGCGGCCGTTGGCGCCGTCACCGCTGCCCGTGGGCGCGCCCGCGTCGGCCGAGCCTGCCGGGGCGTCGGCTACATCCGCAGCGGGCAGCGCTGCCTGGCCCTCCACCGGCCTCGGCGCGCCGCTGATGCGCATGGTCAGCGCGCTGGTGCAGCAGGTCACGGCCGGCAGCGGTGCGCCGCAGCGTGTGGTGTCCGCGCAGCCCTGGCCGGTGGGCCTGGCGCAGGCGCTGGAGAACGGCTCCATCGACCCGGAGCAGCCCCCACTGCAGACCTGGCTGGTGCGCCAGGGCACGGCGCAGACGCCCGAGGGGCCGCGCGGCTTTGCGCTCACGCTGCGCGTGCCGGTGCCCTGGTTGGCCGCGCAGGCAGCCCCCTCCGCAGCCACCGCGGCCGCCGCGCTGCCCGGGGGCGCCCTGCAGGTCCCCTTTGCGGGCGGGGGCCAGGCGCTGCAGTCGGGCGTGATGGCGCTGGTGCTGCAGGGGGCCGATGCCGCATCAGCCCGCACCAGCGCGCTGCTGGTGCTGGACTTTCAACCCCAGCTGGCCGCCACCGTGTATGGCCGCGACATGCTGGCGCAGCAACAGGCCGGCCGCCTGGACCCCTGGACGCAGATGGCCGTGCTGCAGGCCAGCGGCCAGGTGCCGCGCGAGGAAGACCGGGCACGCAACGGCGCGTCCGGCCTGTGCGAGACCGTGGGCTGCCCCTATGCCGCGCGGGCCGAATGCGTGCAGCCGTTTTGCCTGGCGATGCGGGGCGTGGTGCCGGCAGATCCGGTGGGGCCGTCACCCACTGCCTAGAGCCCGTGTGCGCATCGCCGGGCTGTGCGCGTGCTTGCAGCGGGCGCAGTGGTGGCCCGGCCGTTCAGGTGCAGCGCTGATAATTTACGAACCGAACGGACCACCCAGCCATGTACGCACTTCCTTCCCTGTCCGCCCACGCCGCGTTTCCCGTCGGGTTCGTTCCGCTGGCGGGCACACGGCAGGACTGCGAGGATTGCGGCAGGGGCGAGGGCCTGGGGTTTCAGTTCGACTTCGCGTACCAGCCGATCGTGGATGTCCACAGCCGCGAGGTCTATGCCCACGAGGCGCTCGTGCGCGGCCCGGGCGGCGAAGGCGCGATGACCGTGCTGTCGCAGGTGAACGACCGCAACCGCTACCGGTTCGACCAGTCCTGCCGGGTCAAGGCCATCAAGGGCGCTGCCCGGCTGGGGCTGGCGCAGCCGGTGTCCATCAACTTTCTGCCCAACGCGATCTACCGGCCCGAGGTCTGCATCCGCACCACGCTGGAGGCGGCCCGGGCGCACGGCTTTCCGCTCGAGCAGATCATCTTCGAGGTCACCGAGGGCGAGCGTGTCGAAGACGGCCCGTGGTTTGCGAGCATCCTGCGCGAGTACAAGCGCTGCGGATTTCGCACCGCCATCGACGACTTCGGTGCCGGCTATGCGGGCATGAAGCTGCTGTCGGACTTTCAGCCCGACATCATCAAGGTCGACATGGACCTGATCCGCAACGTCGACACCAACCGCGCGCGCCAGGCCATCGTGCGCAGCCTGGTGCGCCTGTGCGAGGAGATGCACATCCAGGTGATCGCGGAAGGCATCGAAACCCCTGGTGAGCGCGACTTCCTGGCCGACACCGGCATTCGCCTGATGCAGGGCTACCTGTTTGCCAGGCCGGCCTATCGCGCGGTGGCTGCGCTGAACGCGTCAGCGTTCGACAGGCCGCGCCCGTAGCTCAGGCGCTGAACCCGGGTGCCGGTGCCGCACCGCAGACCGGGCGTTGCGCGGTCTGCAGTGGGGGCGACGCAATGGCGCAGAAGCTCGTCGGCTCAGTGGCTCAGGACGTGCCCATGCGCGACAGGATGCCTGCATGCCGCGCGCGGGTGATCGGGTAGGCCACCAGCAGCGGAATCGCCAGCACCAGGCATGCCGCGGGCAGCACGCCGGTCATCAGGGTGATGCCCTGCAGCGCGCTGGCCGACTGCGCCACGTTGGGCACGTAGCCGGTCACGTCGAGCATGCCGGCCACCATCACCGTGGCCAGCGTGCGCGCCAGCTTGTCCATCAGGCCGTACAGCCCGTAGTACATGCCGGTCTTGCGCTCGCCGGCCTGCATGTGGCCGTGGTCGATGGTGTCGGGCACCATGGCAAAGGGCACGATCCAGTGCGCACCCATGCCGATGCCGATGACGACCAGTATGGCCATGACCATGCGCTGGTCGCCCGGCCCCACCCAGTACAGCGCCACCAAGCCGCCGGCGCACAGCACCAGGCCCAGCACGTACGCCCAGTTCTTCTCCCAGCGGTCGACCACGTACTTCCACCCGAACAGCGACAGGCCCACCACGCCGAGCAGCGTGCCCATGTACCGCGGCAGGTCGCCCTTGTCGCCCTGCAGCTGGTAGATCACGAAGTACGCGAGCGAGGCCTGCACCAGCGTGAGGCCCAGGCGCACCAGGGTCGCGGCGCTCATCAGCAGCAAAAAGGGGCGGTTGCGCAGCGTGGTGCGCAGGGTCTCGCGCACGCTGTCCCACATGGGTCGTGCGTCGGCGGGGGCGTCGGTCTGCGCGGTGGGTGCGGCGCTGCCCTGGGGCTCGCGCACGCGCCAGGCCACCACGGCCACCGCCACACCGGCCACCAGGCCGAAGCACGAACCCGCCAGCGCGTAGCCGGTGCGCGCGTCGGGCGCGGCGCGCACCAGGATCGGCATGAACACGCTGCCGGCAAAAAAGCCGATCAGCGCGCCCATCGATGCATAGGCCGTGAGGCTGGTGCGCTCGTCGTAGTCGGTGGTCATGTTCGCGGCCATGGCCTGGTAGGGCAGCTGCACCAGCGTCATGAGCGTGTCGAACACCGTGTACGTGATGGCGATCCACAGGAACGCGGCCACGGGCGACAGGCCCGGCGGCACCATCCACACAGCGGCTGCCGCAATGCCCAGCGGGATCGCACCGTAGATAAGGTAGACGCGGTGGCGGCCCCAGCGCGAGCGCGTGCGGTCGGTCACCCAGCCGAACAGCGGGTCGTTGACGGTGTCCCACACCTTGCCCACCAGCAGCGCCGCGCCGGCCACGGCAGGCGCGACCAGGGCCACGTCGGTGTAGAAGATCATGAGCATGAAATTCATCGCCGCGACCAGCATCTGCAGGCCGATGTTGCCGACCGCGTAGCTGAGCTTGGTGCCGAGGGTCAGGGGCGATGGCGTGGTGCTGCCAGGCGCGTGGCTGGGGTGCATCACGGTGCCACCGCCGAGACGGACGCGGGCACTGCGGCGGATGTGGGCGCAGGGGCGGCTGCGCGCGGCGGCGCGGCTTCGAGCATCAGCCGCACTTCGCGGCGCAGCATCTTGTTCAGGAAGCTGCGCGGAATCTCCTCGACGATGCGCACATCGTCCGGCTTCAGGTGGGCGGGCAGCTGCTGCACCAGGTACTGCGCGATCTCGCCTTCGAGCGTGCGCCAGTCGTGCTCCTTGCGCCAGCTCTGGCGCAGGCTCAGCACCAGCACGGCCTGCGCACCATGCTGCACCAGGCAGGCCTCCTTGACCGAGGGGTGGGTGTGCGCCACCTCTTCCACTTCGCGCGGGTTGAGCAATTGGCCGTTGCGCGAGACGCGGTCCGCGCTGCGTCCCAGCACGTGCAGGTAGCCCGCCGTGTCGAAGTAGCCCAGGTCGCCCATCACCACCCAGCCGTCGCGCAGGGTCTCGCTGGTCTTCTCGGGGTCGAGCCAGTAGCCGTCGAAGCGCACGGGCGTCAGCACGGTGATCAGGCCCATCTCGCCCTGCGGCAGCGGCTTGAAGTCGTCGCTGCGGATGACCACCTGCACGCCGGGCATGACGCGGCCCACGGTGGAGAGCACTTCCAGCCCCAGCGGGTTGCCCTCTCCATCCACATGCTGGTGCGGCAGCAGCCAGGTGATGGGCGGCAGCGCCTCCAGGCAGCCGTAGCCCTGCTGGAAGATCGGCCCGAAGCGGCGGATGGCCTCGGCGATCTTGGGTGCGGGCGTCATCTCCGAGCCGTAGGGCACATGCGTCAGCGACGACAGGTCGTACTGGTCGAGCGTGGGCTCGTCCAGCAGGTCGATGATGGCCGAGGGCGATAGGAAGGCGCGCGACACGCGGTGCTTCTGGATGAGGGCGGCCAGCGTCGTGGCGCTGAAGTCCTCGGGCATGACGAGCGCGGCGCCCGACAGCAGCGTGGGCAGCACCAGGCCCGATCCCGGCCCCGTGAGCGGCAGGCCCAGCATGTTCACATCGGGCCCGCCCACCGGCGGCGTGAAGTTGATGGACCGGGCGATGAAGCGCACGCTGTCCAGGTATTTGCGGTTGCTGTAGCCGATGGACTTGGGCAGCCCGGTGGTGCCCGAGGTCATGTGCAGCGCGAAGATATCGTCCTCGTGCACATCCACGGTGCTGGGCGAGGGCGGGTGCTGGGCCAGCGCCTGCTCGTACTCCGGGCCGATGGCCAGCGTGCGCAGGCCGGGCAGCTTCTCGCGCACGGCCTGCAGGATGGGGGCACTCAGCTCCGGGTCATGGATGAACACCGTGGGCTTGACGCGGCCGATGGTGGTCAGCGCCGCGTCGGCCGGCAGGTGCTTGTGAAAGCTGGCAAAGATGGTGCCGTTCTCGAATGTGGCCAGGCGCGCCTCGTACTGCTCGCCGGTCTCGGGCAGCAGCGTGAACACCACGTCGCCCTTCTTCACACCCTGCGCCTGCATCCAGGCCTGCAGCCGGTACACGCGGTCTTGCAGCTGCGCATACGTCAGCGTGCCGCGCCGGTCGATAAGCGCCGGCTTGTGCGGGTGCCTCCGGTAGGCCAGGCGGGCCACGGAGCGCGCGGTGCGCAGGCGGTTGAGGAGAAAGCGCGCCACAAAACTGCGCAAAGAAGGTAAAGCCACCGGAATCTCCCGAAATTGCCGTGAAGAAAACAAGGAAGTTTTTCACGACTGCTCGTAGCAAGAGATGACGATTTGTACGTATGCGTATCTATTGGTTTCCGTTTCGCCTCTGCGGTAAGTTTCCCTTGTCAAACGGTCGGTGGCACCGCCAACAGCGTCACCACCGCGCAACAGCAGGCCAACCCCAGCCTTGACCCGTGCAGAAAATCACCGGAAATGGAGCGGCCACCGAACGTCATTGCGCAGTGACGGTCAGCCTGCGCACGACCCTCGAAGTTACAACTGCCGCTCCAGCAACACGCAGGTCCAGACCGCATGCCCCCGGCCCGCAGACAAAAAAAAACCGCCAGCACCGGATCACGGCACTGGCGGTTTTCTCAAGACCAGCTCCCGAATAAGGGACCGGGCCATTTTCAACTCATACCGCCCCACCACAGGGCGCTCCCCCCACCAGCGTACCCGTGGATCTGGCTCTGCCAGTCCACCGGGTGCGTCCCCCTCGGGGGGAAGCGGCGCAGCCGCTCAGGGGGGTCAAGGGTAAAGTCCGCGCATTTCGCGCGCATGCAGGATGCGCTGGCAGGCCACGATGAAGGTGGCGGTGCGCAGGCTCACCTTGTGCTCTTGCGACACCTGCCAGATGCCCGCGAAGGCCTCCTGCATGATGCGCACCAGGCGGGCGTTGATCTCGTCCTCGCTCCAGAAGAAGCTGGAGAAGTCCTGCACCCACTCGAAATAGCTCACCGTCACGCCACCGGCGTTGGCGATCACGTCGGGCAGCACCAGCACGCCCTTGTCGTTCAGGATGTCGTCGGCTTCGGTGGTCGTGGGGCCGTTGGCGCCTTCGATCACGAGCTTGGCCTTGATCTGGCCTGCGTTGTCCTTGGTGATCTGGCCTTCCAGCGCCGCAGGGATCAGGATCTCGCAGTCCACGCCCCAGAACTCCTCGGGCTTCATCACGTCGGCGCCGGCAAAGCCGCCCACGCCGCCGCGGGTCTTCACGTGGGCCAGCAGGGCCGGCACGTCCAGGCCGTTGCCGTTGAAGATGGTGCCGGTGTGGTCCTGCACGGCCACCACCTTGGCGCCGGCTTCGGCAAACAGCTTGGCTGCAATGCCGCCCACGTTGCCAAAGCCCTGCACCGCCACGCGGGCGCCGCTGAGCGCCAGGCCGGTCAGCTTGGCGGCTTCGACACCCACGGTGTACACGCCGCGGCCGGTGGCCTCGACGCGGCCCAGCGAGCCGCCCAGGTCCACGGGCTTGCCGGTGACCACGCCGGTGGCGGTGGCGCCGGTGTTCATGGAATACGTGTCCATCATCCAGGCCATGACCTGTCCGTTGGTGTTCACGTCGGGTGCGGGGATGTCCTTGGAGGGGCCGATCAGCAGGCCGATCTCGCTGGTGTAGCGGCGCGTCAGACGCTCCAGCTCACCCAGCGACAGCTTCTTGGGGTCCACGCGGATACCGCCCTTGGCGCCGCCGTAGGGAACATTCACCGCGGCGTTCTTCACCGACATCCAGGCCGACAGGGCCATCACCTCGGACAGCGTCACGTCCTGGTGAAAACGCACGCCGCCCTTGCCGGGGCCGCGGCTCAGGTTGTGCTGCACGCGGTAGCCTTCGTAGTGGGCGATGGTGCCGTTATCGAGCTCGATCGGCACGTCCACGATCAGGATGCGCTTGGGGCGCTTGAGCGTTTCCACCCAGCGCGCCAGGTTGCCCAGGTAGGGGGTGACGCGGTCGACCTGCTGCAGGTAGTTGCCCCAGGGGCCGAGGTGATCGGCTTGCAGGTAGGAGGGCAGGCTGTGGACGGCGCCCGCAGCGGTGGTGCCAGGGGCGCCGGTGGATGAAGACATGGTGAGTTCCTTGTGGGATCGATCAGTTCAGGCTGCGAAGCTTATGCCTGTGCCCTCACGCTGTCTAAGGCCGGAGTGTTTGCGGGTTATGCGTTTGATGCATAACCAGCCGAAAGCGCCTGTCCATGCGGCATTGCAGCAAAACCGGCGCTCTCCACTGCGGGTCATTCGACCTTGAGCTGTGCCAGGGCCGGGTCGCCCTCGGGGTAGCGCAGGTCCAGGTTCTGCAGCACCTCGCGCAGCACGGTGGCGATCATCAGGTTGCGGTGCGTCTTGGAGTTGGCCGGCACGATGGTCCACGGCGCCCAGGGGGTGTGCGTGGCGGACAGCAGCGTGTCGTAGGCGCGCTGGTAGTCGGCCCACTGCTTGCGCACCTCGATGTCGCCCTGGCTGAACTTCCAGTGCTTGGCCGGGTCGTCCAGACGCTCCTGCAGCCGCTCCTTCTGCTCGTCGGCGCTGATGTGCAGCAGGAACTTGAGCACCACCGTGCCCGTCTCGCTGAGCATGCGCTCGAAGTCGTTGATGTGGGCCAGCCGCTGCTGGTGCTGCTCGGGCGTGATCCAGCCGTTGACCACCGGCACCAGCACGTCCTCGTACTGGCTGCGGTTGAACACCGTGATGTCGCCCGCCTGCGGCACCTGCTGGTGGATGCGCCACAGGTAGTCGCGGGCGCGTTCGGCCTCGGTCGGTGCCTTCCAGCCCACGGCGTGCACCCCCAGCGCGCTCATGCGGCCGAACACGCCGCGGATGGTGCCGTCCTTGCCGGAGGTGTCGGTGCCCTGCAGCACCACCAGCAGCTTGTAGCGCTTGTCGGCGTAGAACAGGTCCTGCAGCGTGTCCAGCTCCGCGGCCAGCGCGTCCACGGCCGCCTTGTCCTGCGCCTTCCCGCCCAGGGAAAACGGCTTGGCGCCCGGGTCGTAGTCGCCCAGCGACACGCCGCGCTGCGGCTTGCCGCGGCTGCCGTCCTTGCCGTCATCGGCGGTGGGTTTGCCGGGCTGCCATTGCGACCACAGGTCGGCGGTCTTGCTGCGGGATTTGGGGATCAGGGGTGAGGGCATGGATGTGAGGGGCGGTGGGTGGATGGGGCACAGGTTAGGGCAACAGGGCGCGTTTCACAAATGGTCTGCGCGGGCCGCTGCTGGTTGCCAAGGCCGTGCCGGGCGCCCAGGCGCACCCTGGCCCGCAGCGACAGCGACAGCGACAGCGACAGCGGTGCGTGGGCGGGCCCGGGTTCGGAAGAGCGGAAGGCGCGTCACCGCTGCGCCATGCGGTAGGCCAGCGGCGTCTGCCCGGTGGCCTGGCGGAAGGCGCGGTGCAGGCCGGCTTCGCTCGCAAAGCCCAGGTCTTCGGCGATGCGCTTCAAGGGGTGTGGCGTGTCGCACAGCGCCTCGCTCACCTGGCGCAGCTTGATGCGGCGCATCCAGTGCGCGGCCGACAGCCCCGTGTGCGCCTGCACCCGGCGCGCCAGCGTGCGGGGCGAGAGGCCCAGTGCCTCCGCCAGCGCGGGCAGTCGCAGTTCGGTGGCGGGGATGCGCTGCACCCAGAGCATGGCGCGGCGCAGGTCAGCGTCGGCCGTGGCCATGAGGTCGTGCCCCGCGAACGCCGGGTGGGTGGTGCGCGGGCGCGGCAGCATCAGCAATGCCTGCAGGTCGGCCAGGGCCTCGGGCGCCAGGCGCGCACCCAGCGCGTGCAGCATCAGCGGCAGGTAGCCGTTGGCGCCGGCTGCCGTGGTGGCGGTGCCGTCCTGCACCAGGGGCTCGTCAAAACGCCAGTGCACGGCGCTGTATTGCCGCTCCAGCGCGGCCCGCAGCCACCAGGTGGCCGTGGCGCCGCGCCCGCGCAGGCGCCCGCTGGCGGCGGCCAGCAACACGCCCGCGCAGTAGCTCCACACCTGCGTGCGGCGGGGCAGCGCGGCGAGGGCCTGCACCGCCGGGGCCAGTGGCTGCAGTTGCGCGGCGAGGCCGTCGGTGGACGATAGCCACAGGCCGGGGACCAGCACCGCGTCCAGGTCCGCAGCGGCCAGTGCAGCGCTGGGCGTGAGCGAGGGTCCTTGCCAGGTGGGCACGGGCTGCAGGTCGGCGCCCACCCACAGCGTCTGCGCCACGGGCCGCTGCGCCCGCAGGCCGGCTGCGCGGGCCATGTCGGCGGCGGCGAACAAGCCGGCCGGCATGCAGCCGGGGTACAGCAGCAGGCCCAGGCGCAACGCTGTGGTCGGCGGCGGTGCGTGCCGACGGGGGGCCGATGGCACAAGGGGCGCGGTCATGGGCAAAAAATGGGGTGGCTAGAAATGGCAAGAAATTGTCAGATCAGGCCATTCTCGCGCAGGCCGCTGCATCCAACAATCGGGCATCGACCTATCCACCCACCGGCCTTGTTGGAGACCCCCGCCATGCACATCACCCATCTGCGCAATGCCACCGTACTGCTGGAGTTCTCAAGCCAGGGCCGCCCCGTCGGCCTGCTGGTGGACCCGATGCTCGCGCCGCGCGGCACGCTGCCGGCGCTGCGCTACCTGGGCAAGGGGCGTGAGCGCAATCCCATCGTCGACCTGCCGCCGGGCACGGACGCCGCGCTGGAGCGCGTGACGCACGCCCTCATCACCCACTGCCAGCGCGGCCACTTCGACCACCTGGACAGCGCGGGCAAGCGCTTTCTGCGCGAACGGCAGATTCCGGTGATCTGCATGCCGCGCGATGCGGCCTACCTGGCGCAGCGGGGCCTGGTGGTGTTGCCGCTGTCAGGCCCGGAGCGCCAGCCGTTTGCACTGGGCGGCCACGTCACGCCGGTGGCCTGCGTGCACGGGCGGGGCTGGATCGCCCGCTTCATGGAGCACGGCCATGGCTACCTGCTGGAGCTGCCCGGCCAGCCCAGCGTGTACCTGGCGGGCGATACGCTGCTGACCCCCGCCGTGCGCGACTGCCTGGCGCGCCTGCGGCCGGACGTGGCCGTGCTGCCCGCAGGCGGCGCGCGCTTCGATGTGGGCGCGGAGATCCTCATGGACGCCGCCGACATGGCCGAGGCCGCCGCGCTGACCCCGGGCACGCTGGTGGTGAACCACCTGCAGGCGCTGGACCACTGCCCCACCACCCGCGATGCAGTGCGGGCGCTGGCGCAGCAGGGTGGCTGGGACCACCGCCTGTGGGTGCCCGAGGACGGAGAGCGCAGGCGCTTCCTCCCCACGGACACTGCTGTGTGCTATTAAAACAATAGCTGTTTGCGCTTGCTGATCGAGCGGCAGGGGCAGTTTTCGTTCAAAACGACACCTGCACGCCCGCCACCACCTGCCGCTGCTGGCCCGGGATGACGGTGAGCGCGCCCCACGACGCCGTGTAGTAGGTCTTGTTGAACAGGTTGTGCACGTCCAGCGTCAGGCGCGTGCGCTTGTCGATCTGCCAGTAGCCCGTGAGGCGTGCCGTGGTGTAGGCCGGCAGGCGGTAGGTGTCGGTCGCGGTGCCGGTGCGCTCGCCCACGTGCACCAGGCCGCCGCCCACGCCGTAGCGGCCGCCCCAGGGGGCCTGGTCTTCGCGGATGGCGAACAGGCCGGCGCTCACGCGGGGCACGTTCAGCAGGCGCTTGCCCAGCAGGGCGGCGTTGTTGTCGCGGGTCACCTCGGTGTCGGTGTAGGCCAGGTTGGCGGTCATGCGCCAGTGGGCGTTGATCTGCCCGGCCACATCCAGCTCCAGGCCGCGGCTTTGCACCTCCCCCGCGGCGATGCTGAAGTTGGCGTTGGTGGGGCTGCGCGTGAGCACGTTGGTCTTGCGGATGTCGAACAGCGCCACGCTCGCGTTCATCCGCTGGTCGGCCGACTGCCACTTGGCGCCCAGCTCCAGTGCCTGGCCCTTTTGCGGGTCGAACGCGCGGCCGCCTTCGTCGGTGCCCGCGTTGGGGCGGAACGAGCGCCCGGCCGAGGCGTAGACGGACGTGTTCGGATCGATCAGGTACGTGACGCCGATGCGCGGCGTGGCGGACGAATGGTCCTGCACTTGGCGCGTGGCGGCCAGGCGGTTTTCGCTGTCCTGGTGGAAGCGGTCGAAGCGCACGCCGGCCAGCAGCTTCCAGCGCTCGCTCAGGTCGATCTGGTCCTGCACGAACAGGCCCGTGGCGCGGGTGCGGTCCACCAGGTCGAAGCCTGGGGTCAGGTTGCCCACGGGCTGGTCGTACACGGGGTTGTAGATGTCGATGGCGAACGGCTGGCTGGCCAGGCTGGAGTAGCGGATGTCCTGCGCCGCGGTCAGGCGCCAGGTCTCCACGCCGGCCAGCACGGTGTGGGCGAGGCCGCCGGTGCGCAGCTTGCCCTCGACCTCGGCCTGCAGCGACGCGTCGCGCGCGGGCAGGCTGCGCCAGCTGTCGCGGCGCGTCAGGGTGCGGCCGTCCGCGGCCAGGGCGCCGGTCAGGTCCACGGCGGCGCCATACAGGTCCGTCTCGCGGTACGACGCGCCCACGCGCGTGCGCCAGCCCTGGCCCAGGTCGTGGTCCAGCGTCACCTGGTGCGTGTCGCCGTTCACGTGCAGGTTGGGGCGGCTGGGGTCGCCCAGGTAGCGGTCGGACGGCAGCGCGCCCACGTTGCCGCGCACCTGCACGATGCCGCGGTCCAGCGGCGTGCGGATGCGGATGAACTCCGCCTCGTAGTTCAGCACCGTGTTGGGCCCCAGGTTCCAGGTGATGGACGGGGCCACCACCAGCTTGCGGTTGTCCACCAGCGCGGTGCGGCTGGCGCCGTCTTCGGCCGCCACGTTCAGGCGGTAGGCCACGTCCTTGCCCAGCGGGCCGGTGGTGTCGAGCGTGGCACGCCGGTAGCCCTGGCCGCCCACCTGCAGGCCGGCCTTGTGGGCGGCGGTGAACTGCGGCTTCTTGGTGACGATGTTGAGCGTGCCCCCCGGCTCGCTGCTGCCGTACAGCGCGGCTGCCGGGCCCTTCAGGAATTCGATGCGTTCGACCGAGCTCACGTCGCGCTGCGGGCCGTAGCCCCGGTTGGACGCAAAGCCGTTGAGCAGCTGGCCGCCGTCGGTGTTGCTGAAGCCGCGGATCGCGTAGTTGTCCCACGTGCCGCCGAAGTCGTTCAGCCGGGTGATGCCGCTCACGTAGTCCACCGTATCGGCCAGGCGCGTCGCGCCCAGGTCCTCCATCAGCTGCTGGGGCACCACGCGCACGGACTGCGGGGTTTCGATCAGCGGGGTGTCGGTGCGCGTGGCGCCGGTGTTGCGCTGGGCGCCCTGGTAGCCGGTGGCGGCACTGCTGTCGCGCACCTGCACTTCCGACAGCGCGGGGCTGGTGGCGGTACCGGCGTCAGGCGCGGGGGTGGGCGCAGTCTGGGCCAGCGCGGCGGCGGCCGCAGACAGGGCGCACAGCGCCAGGGCGGCGCGCGCGACGGCAGTCGTCCGTGCGGGCCGGTGGGTCAAGGAATGCATGGTCACAACGAAGAATGGAAAGGCGAAGACCGCGGCTGCGCTGGTGGGGCAGCCCGCCAGCTCCCGTGCGAGCGCGGTGTGGGCGGGGCAGTGGGTGAGGGCTTGGCGGGTGTGCGGGAAAAGGGGCGCCATCATAGCCTCAAATGCAACTAATTCGCATTCTCTTTTATCTTTGGGTTTGACCGGCGGGTGTCCTGCGCAGAGCACGCTGAGCGACGTGCCCGCCACCCGGCTTGGCGGCACTGCCCCAAGGCCGCAATGCCCGGGGCGCACGCCTTCAGCGCTGCGTTGGCGCGGCGGCGGTCTTCATCAGGGCCACGAAGCGCGCGGCGCCCAGGCCCTGGGGCCGCTCCTTGGACCACACCACGTCCACCCACAGGGCGGTGCCGTTGCTCAGGTTCTCGAACGGCATCTCCACCAGCGTGCCCGCCGCGATGCGGGGCTGTACCAGCGCGCGCGGCTGCCAGCCCCAGCCCAGGCCGGCCTCGATGAGCCCGAGGGCCGCCAGGTGGTTGTCGGTGCGCCAGTGGTGGCGCGCGAAGACGAAGCGCGGGTCGGTCTGTGCCAGGTCGCGGCTGGCCACCACGATCTGGCGCGTGGTGGTCAGGTGCTCCTCGCGCAGCATGGCGCTGCCGGGTGGCTCGCCCCGGGCCTGAGCGGCGGCGCGCGCCGCCGCCAGAACGGGGTGGTCGGGGGCCATCACCGCGACCAGCGTCTCGGTGCCAACCTCCTGGAAGCCCTCGCGCCCATCGATGCTGGGCCGCTCGAACACCAGCGCCAACTGCGCCCGGCCGGCATGCACCAGTGCCAGCGCGTCCACCTGTGGCGCGGCCAGCACCTCGACCTGCAGCAGCGGGTATTCCTGCGCCAGTGCGGCCAGCGGCCCCGTCCAGCGCGCGGCCAGCAGTTCGGGGGCGATGGCCAAGGTCAGGCGCTCCTCCAGCCCCTGGGTGAGTGCCAGCGCCTGGGCGTTGAGCTGCTGCAACTGCCCCGCCAACAACCGCGCCTGGGGCTCCAGGGCCCGGGCGGCTGCGGTAGGCCGGGGCTCCCGGCCGCTGCGGTCGAACAACTGCACGTCGAGTTCGGCCTCCAGGTGCGCAATGGTCATGCTGACCGCCGACGGCACGCGCGCCAGCGCCCGCGCGGCGGCGGAGAACGAGCCGTGGTCCAGGGCGGCCAGAAACACCTGCACGCTGTCGGAGGAGAAAGCCATGCGGCTCAATCTATCAGAAAATCTGAAACAAGCTGACTTTATGTATCAGTGCGGCGCACATACAGTAGCGCCATGACTTCCAGCACCCCGCACCTTCAGACCACGCCATCCACCCCCGCCAGCACTGGGCTTCAGGGCATCAAGCGCCGTGTGATCTACGTCACCCTGTACGAGCTCATCGCCATCGCGGCCGCCACGCTGGGGCTGGCGCTGCTCACGGGCCAGGGTGCGGGCCATTCCAGCGTGGTGGCGGTGGCGGCGTCGGCGATCGCCATCGTGTGGAACATCGTCTTCAACTGGGCCTTCGAGCGCTGGGAATCGCGCCAGGCCGTGCGCGGGCGCAGCGTGGGCCGCCGGGTGGCGCATGCCATCGGCTTCGAGGGCGGGCTCGTGTTCACGCTGGTGCCGCTGTTCGCCTGGTGGTTCGGCGTGAGCCTGTGGACCGCCTTCGTCATGGACCTGGGGCTGATCGTGTTCTTCCTGTGCTACACGTTCGTCTTCAACTGGGGATTCGACCGCATCTTCGGCCTGCCGGCGTCGGCCCAGGCGGCCTGAGCGCGCTTTGCGCTCTTCGGGCCCATCGCACGGGCCCCGCGGCGCTCAGATGCGCTTGAGCCCGAGCGCGTTCAACTCGGCCTCGCTCAGGCGCGACAGCACATCGCTGCGCAGCTTGTCCAGCTGGGCGCGGTGGCTGAAGTCCAGGTCCACACCGTGCACCGGCAGGTTGCCGTCACCCCCCAGCGCATAGGCTTCGCCCGTGGTCTCGTTGAGCACCAGCCACATTCTGCGCACCTGGCCCCGCTGGCCGCCCGAGGTCTGCTGGGCGACGTAGCCGTCCGCATCGGCACGGCGCGTGAAGACGGCCTTGAGGATGTCGTCGCCGAGCAGCGATATCCACACGCCCCAGCCCTCACGGAGCGATGCATCGAAGCGCTGGCCCGGCAGTTGGGTCGCGGCGTAATAGGCGGTGTCTACGGGGTGTTTCATCAGCGCAAGGAAATGGAAGCAGCGGGAGCCACCGCATCTTAGCGGTGGGCAGGCGGCACATCACGGGCTTTTGTGCCAGCCCCGCGGATTCAGCCCTGGCGGCTGGCGCCCGTAAAATCAGGGCTTCCCCAAAGAGCGTCGCAGCGGGCCCCCACGCCCGCAAGGTCGGTCATCCCTGGATGCGATGACGCTCGGTGGCCCCCACGAACCGATTGCACGAGTGAGCCTGATGTCCGCTGTCCCCGTTCCTCCCATGAAGCTGTCCGGCCTGGAGCCGGTAACCATCGGCGAGGGCACGCTGTTCGTCAACATCGGCGAGCGCACCAACGTCACCGGCTCCAAGGCCTTCGCCCGCATGATCCTGAACGGCCAGTACGAAGAGGCCCTGGCCGTGGCCCGCCAGCAGGTGGAAAACGGCGCCCAGGTGATCGACGTGAACATGGACGAGGCCATGCTCGACAGCAAGGCCTCCATGGTGCGCTTCCTGCAGCTCATCGCCTCCGAGCCCGACATCGCGCGGGTGCCCATCATGGTCGACAGCTCCAAGTGGGACGTGATCGAGGCCGGCTTGCGCTGCATCCAGGGCAAGGGCATCGTCAACTCCATCAGCATGAAGGAGGGCATCGACAAGTTCAAGCACGAGGCGCGCCTGGTCAAGCGCTACGGCGCGGCCGCCGTGGTCATGGCCTTCGACGAGAAAGGCCAGGCCGACACCTTCGAGCGCAAGATCGAGATCTGCGAGCGCGCCTACCGCGTGCTGGTCGACGAGGTGGACTTTCCGCCCGAGGACATCATCTTCGACCCCAACATCTTCGCGGTGGCCACCGGCATCGAGGAGCACAACAACTACGCTGTCGACTTCATCGAGGCCGTGCGCTGGATCAAGCAGCACCTGCCCGGCGCCAAGGTCTCGGGCGGCGTGTCGAACGTGTCCTTCAGCTTCCGCGGCAACGACCCGGTGCGCGAAGCCATCCACACCGTGTTCCTGTACCACGCGATCCAGGCGGGCATGGACATGGGCATCGTCAACGCCGGCATGGTCGGCGTCTACGACGACCTGGAACCCACGCTGCGCGAGCGCGTGGAGGACGTGGTGCTCAACCGCCGCCCCGATGCGGGCGAGCGTCTGGTCGAGGTGGCCGAGACCGCCAAGAGCGGCGCCAAGGACGAGAGCAAGAAGCTCGAATGGCGCGGCACGTCCGAAGCCCCCAAGACCGTGGGCGAGCGCCTGTCGCACGCGCTGGTGCACGGCATCACCGACTTCATCGTCGAAGACACCGAAGAGGCCTACCAGGCCATCGTCGCCAAGGGCGGACGCCCGCTGCACGTGATCGAAGGCCCGCTCATGGACGGCATGAACGTCGTGGGCGACCTGTTCGGCGCGGGCAAGATGTTCCTGCCCCAGGTGGTCAAGAGCGCGCGCGTGATGAAGTCCGCCGTGGCCCACCTGATCCCCTACATCGAGGAAGAAAAGCGCCAGGACGAGCTGGCCGGCCGCGACGTGCGCAGCAAGGGCAAGATCATCATCGCCACCGTCAAGGGCGACGTGCACGACATCGGCAAGAACATCGTCACCGTCGTTCTGCAGTGCAACAACTTCGAGGTGGTGAACATGGGCGTGATGGTGCCCTGCCACGAGATTTTGGCGCGTGCCAAGGTCGAGGGAGCCGACATCGTGGGCCTGTCGGGCCTGATCACGCCCAGCCTGGAAGAAATGCAGTACGTGGCCGGCGAGATGCAGAAGGACGACCACTTCCGCATCAAGAAGATCCCGCTGCTCATCGGCGGCGCCACCACCAGCCGCGTGCACACCGCCGTCAAGATCGCCCCGCACTACGAAGGCCCCGTGGTCTACGTGCCTGACGCGTCCCGCAGCGTGAGCGTGGCCCAGAGCCTGCTGGGTGACGGCGTGCAGACCTATGTCGACGAACTCAATGCCGACTACGACAAGGTGCGCATCCAGCACGCCAACAAGAAGCAGACCCCGCTGTGGTCGCTGGCCAAGATCCGCGCCAACAAGACGCCGGTGGACTGGGCAGACTTCCAACCCACCGTGCCGCGCGCGCTGGGCCGCCGCGTGTTCAAGAACTTCGACCTGGCCGAGCTGGCGCGCTACATCGACTGGGGCCCGTTCTTCCAGACCTGGGACCTGGCCGGGCCGTACCCCGCCATCCTGACCGACGAGGTCGTGGGC
Source organism: Acidovorax sp. Leaf191 (assembly GCF_001424425.1). GTDB lineage: Bacteria > Pseudomonadota > Gammaproteobacteria > Burkholderiales > Burkholderiaceae_C > Acidovorax. Next base: position 218,189 of record NZ_LMPT01000001.1, on the reverse strand, counting down.
GTGGAGGCCACGCGCGTGTTCGCCGACGCGCAGGCCATGCTCAAGAAGATCATCGAAGGCCGCTGGCTCACCGCCAACGGCGTGATGGGCCTGTACCCCGCCAACAGCGTGAACGACGACGACATCGAGTTCTACACCGACGAGACGCGCACCGAGGTGGCCATGACCTGGTACGGCCTGCGCCAGCAGGCCGAGAAGCACACCATCGACGGCGTGACGCGCCCCAGCCGCTGCCTGGCCGACTTCGTCGCGCCCAAGAGCAGCGGCATCGCCGACTACGCCGGCCTGTTCGCGGTGACGGCGGGCCTCGGAATCGAGAAGAAGGAAAAGGCCTTCATCGATGCGCTGGACGACTACTCGGCCATCATGTTCAAGAGCCTGGCCGACCGCCTGGCCGAGGCCTTTGCCGAAGCCCTTCACCACCGCGTGCGCACCGACCTGTGGGGCTATGCGGCAGGCGAGCAGCTGACCAACGACGACATGATCGCCGAGAAGTACACCGGCATCCGCCCCGCCCCCGGCTACCCCGCCTGCCCCGACCACAGCGCCAAGACGGAGTTGTTCCGCGTGCTGCAGTGCGACGAGGTCGGCATGACCCTGACCGAGAGCCTGGCCATGATGCCTGCCGCCAGCGTGAGCGGGTTCTACCTGGGCCACCCCGAGAGCGTGTACTTCAACGTCGGCAAGATCGGCGAGGACCAGCTGCACGACATGGCCCATCGCCGGGGCATGGACGAGGCCGTGCTGGCGCGGTTGCTGGCGCCCAATTTGTAGTGCGGGCGCAGTGCCGATGCCCATGAAGATGTCGCTTGTGAAAAAGTCCTGCCTGGCCGCGGCCCTGCTGGGCGCAGCCTGTGCCGCAGCGCTGGCCGCCGACTGGGCGTTCGCGTTCAGACCGGTGACCGCGCAGATGGCGATCTACTCGGGTGGCCTGGGCGACCCGGGTGCGCCGACGGCGCAGGATGCCAAGGTGTCCTTCCACGTGCAGGGCAAGGCGGCCCGGGACCTTTTCGACCGTCTGGGCCCGGACGTGAAAGATGAGTGCATGACCGACCCCAAAGTCCGCGTCCGCGTCAAAGAGCGGCTGCAGTGCATCCAGTACTCGAGGTCGGACACCAGCTGCTATTTCGGGTTCGACCTCAAGGACGGCAAAAGCATCGGCGGCAGCATCTGCTGATGTGGCTGATGCGGCTGGGCTGAGGGTTCCAGCATCGCGCTTGTTCGCCCTGTGCCAGATGGGCGCCCCGGGCGGAGCGCCATCAGGCCTGTAGCGCAGGTTTATGCGACCGGTGTGGCCCCAGCGGCCGGCGCCGCTGTTCCCTCGACGCTCGCGGCCATCTCCAGCTGCATCATGATCATGTTGACCAGCGTGTGCACCGTGGGGCGGCCGGTCTCGATGATGAAGTGTGCGGTCTCGCGGTACAGGCCGTCGCGCTGGGCGTAGAGCTCACGCAGCTTGTCCATGGGGTTGCCGCCCTGCAGCAGGGGGCGCGTGCGGTCGTGCTTCACGCGCTTGTAGATCTCTTCGGCCGAGGCGCGCAGGTAGATCACCGAGCCGAACTCGCGCAGTACCCCGCGGTTCCCGGCACGCAGCACGGCGCCGCCGCCGGTGGACAGCACCATGCCGCCGCTGCCGCGGCACACCTCGGCCAGCACCTCGGACTCGAGGTCACGAAAGCGTGACTCGCCTTCCGCCTCGAAAAAGCTTCGGATGGTGGTACCGATGGTCTGCTCCAGCCGGTGGTCCAGGTCGATGAACGGCACGCCGGCGCGGTGGGCCAGCTGACGGCCGACGGTGGATTTGCCCGAGCCGGGCATGCCGACCAGTGCACAGCGAATCTGCATAAATGTCCTGTTGTGATGCTGTACCAACTGGGCGCAGAGTGTAAGGGGGCGGCGCCAGCGCACCCCGGGGCGCAGTCCCCGGCCTGTCCGGCTCAGAGCGCGGCGTAGACCAGCGCAGGGAACAGCGTGCACAGATAGCGCAGCTGTCCGGGTGCCTGCGTGAGCAGGATGGCGAACAAATCCTCGGCCGGGTCCACGAAAAAGCAGGTTCCGCCCAGGCCGCTCCAGCTGTAGCTGCCGGCCGACCCGGGGCTGCTGCCCAGGCCGGTGGCGCTGCGCACGGCCACACCCAGGCCGAAGCCGTGGCCCGGCGGCAGGAGGTCGCCCACCACCGGGATGCCGCCCAGGTGGTCGGCGGTCATGAAGTCCACCGTGGCGCGGCTGGCGAGGCGGACGGGGCCGTCTGCGGCCTGCAAGGTTCCACGGCCCAGCATCAGCGCCAGAAACCGGGCGTAGTCGGCCGCGGTGGACACGAGGCCGCCACCTGCGGACTCGAACGCGGGCGGGGCGGACACGTCGTTGAGCGCCAACGCTGCGGCGCCGGTTTGCGGGTCGATCGCGAACGGCTCGGCCAGATCGGCCAGCCGGTGGGCCGGCACCGCAAAGCCCGTGTCCCGCATGCCCAGCGGGCCCAGCACGCGCTCCTGCAGGATGGCGGAGAGCGGCGCGCCTTCGACCGCCTCCAGCACGGCGCCCAGCACGTCGGTGGCGCGGCTGTACTCCCAGGCGCTGCCCGGCGGGTGCACCAGCGGCAACGGGCCCAGGGCCGCCACCTGCGCGGCGTTGGTCAGGCGGCGCGACCCGATGCGCGCCGCGCGGTAGGCATCGGCCACGGTGCCGGGCTCCCAGGCGTAGCTCAGGCCCGCCGTGTGGCGCAGCAGGTCGTGCACGGTGGCTTCGCGCGCTGGCGGGTTGCTGGTGCCGGTGGACTCGTCGTACACGCGTTGGCCGGCAAATGCGGGCAGGTAGTGCGACACAGGCAGCGACAGCAGCAGCCGGCCTTCTTCCATCAACATCAGCGCCACCAGGGAGGCGATCGGCTTGGTCATCGAATAGATGCGGAACATGGCATCGGCCGCCATCGGGGGCGCGCCGCTGCCCGGGCGCAGCGCGCCCACGGCCTCGTGCAGCACGGTATGGCCGCGGTGGTGGACGAGCGCCACGGCGCCGGGCAGCAGGCCCTGGTCGACGTGGCGCTGCAGCGCCTCACGCAGGCGGGGCAGGGCAAGGGGGTTCATGGGCGATCTCCAGGTGGGCATGGCATGGCGTGGCATGGCACGCCATGCCCACCGAGTATGCGCACCCAGGGCGATGGCGCGGTCGCCTGCGCAACAGCTGCAGGGCCCGCGGTGTCGGACCGAACCTACCTGCATTGCAGCGAATCGCGGCTGGATGCAGGTGCCGCGCCGCGCTAGGCTTGCGTCATGACCGTCTCCAGCCTGCAGCGCCGCGCCCTGCGCCTTGTCGATCCCTTGTGGAAAATGGTGCAGCCGTTCTGGCGCGCCATCAATTTGTGGCTGGACGCCGACGGGCTGCGCATGAGCGCGGCGATGTCCTTCTACGGCATGCTGAGCCTGGCCCCGCTGCTGCTGCTGCTGGTGGGCGTGCTGGGCTGGTGGATGGACCGCAGCTACCTGGAGACCAACCTCATCTCCCAGGTGCAGGCCGTCATGGGCCAGCAGGTGGCCGAGGTGATTCGGCAGGCCCTGGCCAGTGCCAAGGAGCCGTCGGAAGGGCGGCTCGCATCCCTGGTGGGTTTTGTGGTGCTGGTGTCGGGCGCTACGGGGGTGTTCGTGGAGCTGCAGTCGGCACTGGAGCACTTGTGGCGCAGCGAAGCGCCGACGCAGCAGCGCGCCGCCTGGTGGCGCATGGCGTCGCTGCGGCTGCGGGGCCTGGCGTATGTGCTGGCCTTGGGCTTTTTGCTGTTGGTGTCGCTGGTCCTGTCCACGCTGATCAACCTGTTTGCGGGCTGGGCGGGCTCGCACCTGTCGTCCGCACCCGTGGCGCCGGCCATGCAGATACTCAACGAGGTGGTGGCCTTCGGCTTTGCGGTGCTGCTGTTCATGGGACTGATGCGCATTGGCGGCGGTGCCCGTCCGTCTTCGCGCTGCATCCTCGCGGGGGCCGTGGTGGGCGCGACGCTGTTCACCGTGGGCAAGCAACTGCTGGCGTGGTACCTGTCCACGGCTGCGGTGGTGTCGGCCTATGGGGCGGCGGGGTCGCTGGTGGTGCTGCTCATGTGGATCTACTTTTCGTCGGCAGTGCTGTTGTTCTCGGCCAGCTGTGCGCGCGCATTCCAGGAGCTGCATGGCACGCCGGCAGAGCCTGCCGCAGCGCCTGATGGGGCGGTCACCGCGCGGTGAGGTGCGCCAGGCGCAACGTAGCTCGGTGCTCGCGAGCCTGCCTTGCACCCATCTGCCGGTAAACAGCTTCTTACGTCCTTTACAGGGGCTATGTCCGGTTTTCAGGCACCCGCAGGTACTCTGCAGCCACTCTTCCAGCGTCGTGTTGGTACCGCTGGATCTTTCGGAGAAAAATCATGAGCCTTATCGTTTCGTCATCGTCCCATCCTTTGTCGGCCACATCGCACGCAGGCGTTGCCGGTGCGGCCTCGGGCCACTCGCTCAAATGGCTGTGGGCTGCCATCGGGGTGCTGGGGGTGAGCGTGGTGGCCTTGGGCACCACCCTGGTGGTGCAGAACGCCGGCAAATCGTCTGCAGAGGCGCCTCCCGCCGCCGTGGCAGCCCTGGCGCAGCCGGCGACCGGCACGCCCCCAGTCGATGGGCCTGCGCAAAACAAGCCCCTGCCGCAAGCTGGTCAAAGAAGTATTGCTACAAATAATGTAGCTAACCAGGCGCCCGGCTATTCGCAAGGTTCGTCTTACCAAGGCGGGTCTTACCAAGGTGGATCTTCGCAGGGCGGCTATGTGCCGCCCCAGCCTGCCATGCGCACCGCAGCGCCAGCACCCGTATGCGCATCCTGCGGCCGGGTCGAGTCGGTGCAGGCGGTGCAGCAGGCGGCGCCTGCCACGGGTGTGGGCGCCGTGGCTGGCGGCGTGCTGGGTGCGGTGGTGGGCAACCAGGTGGGCAAGGGGTCGGGCCGTACTGCGGCCACGGTGCTGGGTGCCGTGGGCGGCGGCTATGTGGGCCACAAGGTCGAAGAGCGCACGCGCACGCAGACGGTCTACCAGATCGCCGTGCGCATGGAAGACGGTTCGGTGCGACGCTTCACCCGCGCGCAGCCTCCGGCCGTGGGCACACCGGTCGTTTTGCAGGGCAAGGGCTTCCGCGTGGATGACGGCACGGCCTCGCGGGCCACAGAGTCCTATCCGCGCGCCCAGCCAGGCGCTGTGCGCGTGGCCGATACGTATTGAGCCAGCCCTGAACCCCAATGCAAAAGCCCGCAATTGCGGGCTTTTTTGCTGGGCGAAGGCGCAGTGAGTGGCTGCGGCTACAGCACCACCGGGATTTCCGTCGCAGGCGGCGTGTTGCGGCTGCGGCCGCAGCGCACCAGGCCGTCGATCATCACCATGCCGATGCCCGGGATGTCGCCCAGCTGCACGCTCTCCAGCAGCGTGGCGCCGGCCGTGTGCTGCGCGCGGTCCATGAACACGAAGTCCGCCGCGCGGCCCGGCTCGATCAGCCCGCAGTTCAGGTTGCGGATGCGCGCCGTGTTGCCCGTGGCAAAGCAGAACACCAACTCGGCGGGGATGTCGGCAAAGCTCGATATCAAGGCGATCATGCGCAGCATGCCCAGCGGCTGCACGCCCGAGCCGGCCGGGCCGTCGGTGCCCAGAATCACGCGGTGCGGGCACTTCAGTTCGATGGCCGCGCGCGCGGCCTGGATGGCGATCTTCTCGTTGCCGTTGTGCACCAGCTCGATCGCGCGCGACGACTTCTCGCACAGCTCGCACACGTGCTTCCAGGGCAGCGAGGTGTGGCCGCCGTTGATGTGGCCGATCACATCGGCATCGGCCTCCAGCACCACGTCCTTGTCGATGAGGCCTGAGCCCGGAATGGACGGCCCGCCCGTGTGGATGGTGCTCTGGATGCCGTGCTTGCGCGCCCACGCCACCATCTGCTGGGCCTCGTAGCCCGCCTTGACGGAGCCCAGGCCCACTTCGCCCAGCAGCGTCACGCCCGCGTCGGCCAGGTCCTTGAAGTCCTGCTCGGTCATGCCCTTTTCGATGACCGGGGCGCCCGCGATCACCTTCACGCCGCCGGGGCGGAAGTTGTCGAACGAACGCTGCGCGGTGATGGCCAGCGCCTTCAGGCCCACGATGTCCTTGGGGCGGCCGGGCAGGTGCACTTCACCAGCCGAGACCATCGTGGTCACGCCGCCGTTCATGGTGGAGTCGATCCAGCCGATCTGGTTTTGCCGCGGCGTCCAGTCGCCAAAGACCGGGTGCACGTGGCTGTCGATCAGGCCGGGCGCCACGCAGGTCTGGCGCGCATCGATCACGGTCTGCGCGTGGTCGGTGTCGCAATCCTTTTCGCGGCCCACGGCCACGATGAGTCCGTCGTTGACGACGATGGTGTCGGCATCGAGGATGGGGCGGTCCAGGTCGCCCGACAACAAGAGACCGATGTTTTTGATGACGACCTTGCCCGACTTGCCGCCGGCTGCTGCTTCTGCCATGGATTCTCCTCGTGGGTGGGGGTTCGGGCCCGTTGCGGCCCTCGCTCAGAAAATCGTTGTGTCCGGTGCGTCCTGCGTTTGCAGTGCTGCTTGCGGAGGTGCGTGCCGAAGATCTTCGGACCTTCGGCCGTCACTTGCCCTTGGGCAGGCTGGGGCCCGGCGCCACGGTGCGCAGCACGCTGTCGATGACGAAGGACTCCCAGTGCGCCAGCGCATCGGGCGTCTCCAGGTCTTCACCCAGAAAGGCCGACAGCGTGTGGCGGTTGGACATGTAGAAGTAGCCCGTGGCGGCGATCAGCAGGTACACGTCGCGCGCCGACACGTCCTTGCGGAACAGCCCTTGCGCCTGGCCGCTCTCCAGCACGCGGCGGATGACCTCGATGGCGGGCGACGAGTATTCGCGGGCCCGCATGGACTTGGAGATGTGCTTGCCCTTGTGCAGGTTTTCCGTGTTGAGCAGCGTGATGAACTCGGGGTTCTTGCGGTAGTAGCCCACCACGAAGCGGATCACCGCCTGCAGCGCCTCGACCGGCTTGGCGGTGTCCAGGTCGAGCTTGGACTCCGCATCGTTCATGCGCCGGTAGGTTTCCTCCAGCACCTCGATGAACAGGCCTTCCTTGCTGCCGAAGTAGTAGTAGATCATCCGGTCGAAGGACTTGGCCGCCTTGGAGATCTTCTCCACGCTGCCGCCTTCGTAGCCGTAGCGCGCGAACACCTTGGTCGCCGCTTTCAGGATGTTGTCGCGCGTGGTCTGTGCGGCCTGCTCGCGCACCCCCGTCTTGCGCACGGTGGGAGATCGGCTGGACGCTGTCCGGGTCTTGGGGGGTGTGGCAGACATGGCGGGTCCTGGTGGGTGGGGCCGGCAGCGGCACCTGTTCGACAGGCGCCCGGTGCCGGCCGGGAGATCACTGCTCTGCGAACGCGCGTTCGATCACGAAGTCGCCCGGCTTCGTGGTGTTGCCTTCCTTGAAGCCGCGCTCTTCCATCATGTGCTTGAGGTCGCGCAGCATCTCGGGGCTGCCGCAGATCATCACGCGGTCTTCCAGCGGGTTGAGCGCCGGCAGGCCCAGGTCGCGGGCGAGCTGGCCGTTCTCGATCACGGTCGTCACGCGGCCCTGGTGCTTGAACGCCTCGCGCGTCACGGTGGGGTAGTACTTGAGCTGCTTGCTCACGATCTCGCCCAGGAACTCGTGCTGGGGCAGCTCTTGGGTGATGTAGTCGTGGTAGGCCAGCTCCTTGACCTCGCGCACGCCGTGCACCAGGATGACTTCCTCGAACTTCTCATACGTCTCGGGGTCGCGCATCAGGCTCAGGAAAGGCGCCACGCCGGTGCCGGTGGACAGCATGTACAGGCGCTTGGCGGGCAGCAGGTAGTCGATGAGCAGCGTGCCGGTGGGCTTCTTGCCCACCACGATGGTGTCGCCCACCTGGATGTGCTGCAGGCGCGAGGTCAGCGGGCCGTCGGGCACCTTGATCGACAGGAACTCCAGGTGCTCTTCGTAGTTGGCGCTGGCGATGCTGTAGGCGCGCAGCAGGGGTTTGCCGTTCTCGCCACGCAGGCCGATCATCGTGAAATGGCCGTTGGAAAAGCGCAGGGCCGTGTCCCGCGTGGTGGTGAAGGAGAAAAGGCGGTCCGTCCAGTGGTGGACGGAGAGGACGCGTTCTTCGAGAAATGCGCTCATGGTGCTTGGTCGGAAAAGTTGAAAGTACAGAAGAAAACTGGCTGAAGTCCGCGCTGGCGGCGTGCTGGAGCGGGGCTCAGAACGCGATATCCAGGCCGGAAAGCTTGTGGCTCACAACCCTCCATTGTTCCGCATCTGGCAAAGCCGGTTTTCTTTTGGTGATTGTGGGCAGGCCCGGGGCCAGCTTTTTGTTGAATTCGAGGAAGATTTCCAGGCCCGGGGGCAGGTCGTCTTCGGCATAGATGGCGTTGGCGGGGCACTCGGGGATGCAGACCGCGCAGTCGATGCACTCGTCAGGGTCGATGACGAGGTATTCAGGCCCCTCCTTGAAGCAGTCGACCGGGCAGACATCGACACAGTCGGTGTACTTGCACCGAATACATGCATCCGTTACTACGTGCGTCATTTTGGGGCTCCTCGTGCACCGTTTCAGGGGGTGCGAAAACACCATTGCGGACCATCATCGATTGCGCTACATTCGCGATCAATGTAGCAATCACAACATTTAAGTTAAGTGAATGCTACACAAAATGCAATGCGCGTACAAGCATTTGAAAAGATGCAATGAATGGGCTCCACGATGACTGAACACACCAAGACCGACGGGCTTCCAGGCATGGATGCGCCAGAGCTGCCGCAGGTGCTGGAGCGCGCCCGGCCGCGCAACGAGCGCATGAACGCCGCCAAGGTGGAGTGCAACGCGTGCCCGGTGCTGTGCCAGATATCGGAAGGCCGCGCCGGCGCGTGCGACCGCTATGCCAACCACGCCGGCGTGCTGGTGCGCGTGGACCCGGTGGTGCTGCTGCGCAAGACGCTGGAGGCGGGCGAAGTTGCGCTGGTGCCGTTCGCAGGCCGCTCGTCCGCGGCGGATGCCGGCGCGCCGGTGGATGCCGAAGGCGGCACCGCCGACGGTACCGCCGCGCAGCACGCCTGGAGCGGCGACCTGTTGCTATCGGAAGAAGTGTTCGTCACCGGCGTGGGCTCGTCCACCACCTACCCCGACTACAAGCCTGCGCCGTTCATCGTGGGCTCCAAGGTCGATGGCGTGGACATGGTCACCGTGGTCACCGAGGGCATCTTCAGCTACTGCAGCTTCAAGGTGAAGATCGACACCGACCGCTTCCTCGGCCCCGAGCAGGCCAACGTGCGCTGCAAGGGCGAGGTGGTGGGGCACGTCACCACGGCCGAATACGGCTCGCAGATGCTGTCGCTCGGCGGCGTGCACCACCTCACGGGCGGCAGCAAGAAGGAAGGGCGCATCGCCAACGAGATGATGCAGCTGCTGGGCAACAAGCAGGCGGTGGAGCTCACCATCGACGGCGGCTCGCAGCTCGTGATCCAGGCCGGCCAGGCGCCCATCGTCAACGGCGTGGCCGAGCAGCGCATGCGCGTGGGCTGCGGCTCCGCGGCCATCGGCATCTTCGCGCGCCAGTTCTTCGGCCAGGCCGATGAGGTGGTGGTGGTGGACGACCACATCACCGGCGTGCTCACCGAGCACCAGGCCGGCCGCTGCCTGGACATGGAGTCCTCGGGCATCCAGATGCGCGGGCGCAAGTCCACCCCGGGCCGCTACTTCCAGGTGGCCAATCCCGGCACGGGTTGGGGCGGCACCGACATCGCCGACCCGTTGTCCATCATCGAAGGCTGGGACGCATCGGTCGCGTGGCCGGGCCTGCGCCTGCTCATGACCTCCACCACGGGCGAGCACGCCAGCTGGTACGTGTTGAACGAATCGCTGGTGCCGGTGGAGGCCGAGATGCCCGATGCGGTGCGCCGCATCGTGGAGCGTATCGGCGAGAACTGCGAGCCCTCGCTCACCTCGGTGCTCTTCCTGGGCGGCGCGGGCGGCAGCCTGCGCGCGGGCGTGACGGAAAACCCCGTGCTGCTTACGCGCTCCATCAAGAACGCGTTGGTCAACGTGACCTGCGGCGGCGCACCCGCCTATGTGTGGCCCGGCGGCGGCATCACTGTGATGGCCGATGTGCTGCGTATGCCCGACAACAGCTTTGGCACCGTGCCCACCCCCGCCATCGTGGCGCCCATCGAGTTCAGCATGCGCCGCACCGACTACGAGGCCCTGGGCGGCCATGCCGACCAGATCCGCAGCCTGCGCGAAGTGCTGGAGCACGGCGCGTGGCACAACGACGGTGCGCCGCAGTCGCTGTCCTGGCAGGCGCTGCCCGCTGGCAACCCCTGGCCGCTGGGCCGCCCGCCCCTGCTGGGCTGAACGGCCTCTTGTCATGCACGCCTGCCGCAACTTTCTGCCCGACGGCCGCTGGCACTTCCAGCACGGACCCATCGACCTGGTCATCCAGGCCGAGGGTGAACGCAGCGCCGTGGCTGCCGCGCACGAGCGCGCCTGGCAGCGCTTCGAGGGGCTGCTTCAAGAGCTGGTGAACGAGCTGCCCGGCCTGCGCGCCCCGGTGGGTGAAGCCACCTCCTTGCAGGGTGTGGTCGCGCAGCGCATGTGGCAGGCCTGCCACCCGTACCGCAAGGGCTTCATCACCCCCATGGCCGCCGTGGCCGGGGCGGTGGCGCAAGAGATCCTCGCGTGTTTCGCGCAGGACGGGATTGCCCGCGCCTGGGTCAACAACGGTGGCGACATCGCGCTGCACCTCGCCCCGGGCCAGTCGGCCTCGGTGGGGGTGTATGCGGACATCGCCAGGCTCGATGCCGCCCAACTGCGCCACGGGCTGCTGCTGGACGGCCAGTTGCGCATCGACAGCACCATGCCGGTGCGCGGCGTGGCCACCAGCGGTTGGCGCGGGCGCAGCCAGTCGCTGGGCATTGCCGACAGCGTCACGGTGCTCGCGCGCACCGCGGCCGAGGCCGACGCCGCCGCCACCGTGGTGGCCAACGCCGTGAACGTGCTGGACGAACGCATCACCCGCATGCCCGCCTGGCTGGTGCGCGACGACAGCGACCTCGGCGCCATTCCCGTCACGGTGGATGTCCCGCCGCTGCCGCGCGCACAGGTGCTGCGCGCGCTGCACCAAGGGCTGGAAAAGGCGCAAGAATTGCAGTCCCGCGGGCTGATCTGGTGCGCGCTGCTCGCGTGCCAGGGCGAGTTCGCGGCCACCCGCATGCCCGAGGCAGCGCTGGCGGGGCTGCCCGCACGCACCGAAGGCCCGGCAGGCGCGGCAGGCGCGGTGAGCGCGGTGCACGAAGAAGTTGGTTCAGTATTTGCTTAACGAATTCACAAGCCCACAGGCCATCCCATGATCCAGATACGACGCGTTTTCACCCACCTCGAGGACATCCGGCACGAGTTCGGTCCCGTGGCCGATGTGCCGCTGCTGCGGGGTGCCATCGGCGCGGTGCTGACCAACCCCTACGCCGGCCGCTACGAGGCCGACATCCTGCCCATGATGGAGGCGCTGCAGGACGTGGGCCTGGACATGGCGCAGCGGCTGCTCAAGGCCATGGGCGTGCCCGCCGAGCGCATCGAGACCTACGGCAAGGGCTCCATCGTGGGCGCGGCCGGCGAGCTGGAGCACGGCGCGCTGTGGCATGTGCCGGGCGGCTACGCCATGCGCGAACTGCTGGGCTGGAAGGGCGACCGCAACGCCTACGCCAAGGGCCAGGCCGAAGAGAAGACGGGGCAGCCCGCCAACGCGCTGTCCATCGTGCCTTCCACCAAGAAGGTGGGCGGCCCGGGTGCTGCGCTCGACGTGCCGCTCACGCACATCAACGCCAGCTACGTGCGCAGCCACTTCGATGCCATGGAGGTGCGCGTGCCCGGTGCGCCGCTGGCCGACGAGATCGTCTTCATCCTGGCCATGACCACCGGCCCGCGCGTGCACGCCCGCGTGGGCGGCCTCAAGGCGCAGGACATCAGCCAGTGGAACGGCCTGCGCTAGGGTCCCGCACCACAACACGAACGCAACAGTACAAGAACCCAGGAGTACAAGACATGCCCGCCAAGATCCGGAAAATCATCGTGCAGACCGACGAAGTGCGTGTGGAGATGGGCCGCGACGTGCAGCCGCCCGTGCGCAAGGCCCTGGCCATGGCCGTCATCGAGAACCCGTTCGCCGGCCGCTACGCCGAGAACCTCGACGAGCTCACGGCCATCGGCGAAGAGCTGGGCGCGCTGCTCGGCCAGCGCTGCGTGTTGGCCCTGGGCATCGAGCCCGGCCAGGCGCACAGCTACGGCAAGGCCGCCATCGTGGGCGAGGCCGGCGAGCTGGAACACGCCGCCGCCATCCTGCACCCCAAGCTCGGCGCGCCGCTGCGCGTGGCGGTCGAAAAGGGCGCCGCCCTCGTGCCGTCCAGCAAGAAGATCGGCGGCCTGGGCACCGCCATCGATGTGCCCCTGGGCCACAAGGATGCCGCCTACGTGCGCAGCCACTTCGACGCCATGGAGGCCCGCGTGGCCGATGCGCCCCGCGCCAACGAGATCGTGGTCGCCATCGTCGTCACCGACAGTGGCCGCCCGATGCCCCGCATCGGTGGCCTGCAGGTCGCCGACATCCAGGGCGTGGACGGCCTGCGCTGAATGCGCCGTACCGCACTACCATCTCCCCCGTTCCCGACCATCTCCCACACCCACCCTACCTTTTCCAGGAGTGTTCCCATGACGATGCGACAAAACCTCATGCGTGCCACGGCCGCAGCCGCGCTGGCCATCACGCTGGCCCCTGTGCACGCACAGGATGTCATCAAGATTGGTGAGATCAACAGCTACAAGGCGCAGCCCGCTTTCCTGGAGCCCTACAAGAAGGGCATGGAGCTGGCGGTGGACGAGATCAACGCATCGGGCGGCCTGCTGGGCAAGAAGGTGCAGCTGGTGATCCGCGACGACAACGCCAACCCGGGCGATGCCGTGCGCGTGGCCGAAGAGCTGGTCTCGCGCGAGAAGGTGGACGTGCTCACCGGCTCCTTCCTGTCGCACATCGGCCTGGCGCTGACCGACTTCGCCAAGCAAAAGAAGTTCTTCTTCCTGGCCAGCGAGCCGCTGACCGACAAGATCGTCTGGCAAAACGGCAACCGCTACACCTACCGCCTGCGCGCATCCACCTACATGCAGGTGGCCATGATGGTGCCCGACGCGGTGGCCCTGAAGAAAAAGCGCTGGGCGCTGGTGTACCCCAACTACGAATACGGCCAGTCGGCCGTGGCCACGTTCAAGCAACTGCTCAAGGCCGCGCAGCCTGATGTCGAGTTCGTCGTCGAGCAAGCGCCGCCGCTGGGCAAGGTCGATTCGGGCAGCGTGGTGCAGGCCCTGGCCGACGCCAAGCCCGATGCCATCTTCAACGTGCTGTTCGGTGCCGACCTGTCCAAGTTCGTGCGCGAAGGCAACACCCGCGGCCTGTTCAAGGACCGCGAGGTGGTCAGCCTGCTGACCGGCGAGCCCGAGTACATGGACCCGCTCAAGGACGAAGCCCCCAACGGCTGGATCGTCACCGGCTACCCCTGGTACGGCATCCAGACGCCTGAGCACAAGGCTTTCATGACGGCCTACCAGGGCAAGTTCAACGACTACCCGCGCCTGGGTTCCGTCGTGGGCTACAGCGCCATCAAGTCGCTGGGTGAAGGCATCAAGAAAGCCGGCTCCACCGATACCGAAAAGCTCATCGCCGCGTTCAAGGGCCTGCAGGTCACCACACCGTTCGGCCGCGCCACCTACCGCGCGGAAGACAACCAGTCCACCATGGGCAGCTACGTGGGCCGCACCAAGAACGAAGGCGGCAAGGGCGTGATGGTGGACTACCGCTATGTGGACGGCGCCAAGGTGCAGCCGACCAACGAAGAAGTCAAGAAGCTGCGCGCGGCAGACTGAGTGCGCGTTCAACAGGCGGCCCCGCGTGGGCGCCTGCGATCGCCATCTCCCTGCCAGTGTGATCTGTAAAAAGCTGCACCACCGTTCACGCTGAGCTTGTCGAAGCGCTGCGAAGGGCTTCGACAAGCTCAGCCCGAACGGCTTGGGATGGCGCTGCGCGTTTGCCTCACCCACACCGCAGGCACCGACCTGCAGGGATGAACTTTGCCGTGACCCCGAAGGATCTGGAATGAGTTTTTCGAGTTTTATCGTTCAGCTGCTCAACGGACTGGCGGGCGCGTCCTCGCTGTTCCTCGTGGGCGCCGGGCTCTCGCTGATCTTCGGCGTCACGCGCATCGTGAACTTTGCGCACGGCTCGTTCTTCATGGTGGGCATCTACGTGGCCTATTCCATGGTGGCCAAGCTGGGCACGGGCCTCGCGTTCTGGCCTGCGCTGCTGCTGTCTGCCGTGGTGGTGGGAGCGCTCGGCGCGGTGGTCGAGGTGGTGCTGCTGCGCCGCATCTACAAGGCGCCCGAGCTCTTCCAGCTCCTGGCCACGTTCGCGCTGGTGCTGGTCATCAAGGATGCGGCGCTGTGGATCTGGGGCCCCGAAGAACTGCTCGGCCCGCGCGCACCAGGCCTGTCGGGATCGGTGGACATCCTGGGCCGCCAGTTCCCGTCGTACGACCTGTTCCTCATCGTCGTGGGCCCGGTGGTGCTGGGCCTGTTGTGGCTGCTGCTCACCCGCACCCGCTGGGGCACGCTGGTGCGCGCCGCCACGCAGGACCGCGAGATGGTCAGCGCCCTGGGCGTGAACCAGGCCTGGCTGTTCACCGCGGTGTTCGCGCTGGGCGCGCTGCTGGCGGGCCTCGGTGGCGCGCTGCAGCTGCCGCGCGAGCCCGCCACGCTGGAGATGGACCTCAACACCATCGGCGCCGCCTTCGTGGTGGTGGTGGTGGGCGGCATGGGCTCCATCCCCGGTGCGTATGTGGCCGCGCTGCTCATCGCCGAGATCAAGGCCGTGTGCATCTGGCTCGGTGTGGTCGAAATCTTCGGCTACAGCGTCTCGTTCTCCAAGCTCACGCTGGTGGTCGAATTCCTCGTGATGGCCGTGGTGCTGGTGGTGCGCCCCTGGGGCCTGATGGGCCGCCCGCAGGCCGCCAGCCGCAATACCGGCCTGCCCGAGGCACCGCTGCGTGCGCCGGACCGCTGGTTCAAGATCGGCGGCATGGCGCTGCTGGCCGTGCTGGTGCTGCTGCCGATGCTCACGGCCGGCTCGCCCTACCTCACCGTGCTGTTCATCGACCTGTTGATCGCCGCGCTGTTCGCGGCCAGCCTGCACTTCATCATGGGGCCGGCGGGCATGCATTCGTTCGGCCATGCGGCGTACTTTGGCCTGGGGGCCTACGCGGCAGCGCTGCTGGTGCGCTCGGCCGGCATTCCGATGGAGCTGGCCCTGGTGGTGGCGCCGCTCGCGGCGGCCGCCGGTGCGCTGCTGTACGGCTGGTTCTGCGTGCGGTTGTCGGGCGTGTACCTGGCCATGCTCACGCTGGCCTTCGCGCAGATCACCTGGGCCATCTGCTACCAGTGGGACGGTTTCACCGGCGGCAGCAACGGCCTCACCGGCGTGTGGCCCGCGGCTTGGCTGTCGGACAAGCGCAATTACTACTACCTCACGCTCGCGCTGGTCGTGGGCGGCGTGCTGCTGCTGCGCCGCATTCTGTACTCGCCCTTCGGCTACGCGCTGCGGGCGGGGCGTGACTCCGTGCTGCGCGCGGATGCCATCGGCATCGACGTCAAGCGCATGCAGTGGACGGCCTTCGTCATCGCCGGCCTGTTCGCCGGCCTGGGCGGCGCGCTGTTCGCGTTCTCCAAGGGCAGTATCTCTCCCGAGACGCTGCACGTGGGCCGCTCGGTCGACGGCCTGGTGATGGTGCTGCTGGGCGGCATCCAGACCCTGGCCGGCCCCGTGGTGGGCGCGGTCACCTTCACCTGGCTGCACGACACCGTGGCGCGCAACACCGACTACTGGCGCGCCATGCTGGGCGCCATCATCCTCATCCTGGTGCTGCTCTTCCCGCAGGGCATCGCAGGCGCCATCAAGCAGGTCTTCGACAACCGGCGCGAAGCCAAGAACATGAAGGAGGGCCAGGCATGAGCCTGCTCAAAGTCACGGGCCTGGGCAAGTCGTTCGGCGGCGTCAAGGCGGTGGATGGCATCCACTTCGAGCTGGCCGCGGGCGAGCTGCTGGCGCTCATCGGCCCCAACGGCGCCGGCAAGTCCACCACCTTCAACATGGTCAACGGCCAGCTGCCGGCCGACGTGGGCTCCATACAGCTCGACGGGCAGGAGCTGGTGGGCCGCAAGCCCCGCGACATCTGGCGCATGGGCGTGGGCCGCACCTTCCAGATCGCCGAGACCTTCGCCTCGCTCACCGTGGTGGAGAACGTGCAGATGGCGCTGATCTCCAGCGACAGCCGCCTGTTCTCGATGTGGCGCAAGGCCGCGGACCACAAGCGCGACGAGGCGCTGGCGCTGCTCGACCAGGTGGGCATGAAGTCCCAGGCCGACCGCCCCTGCAGCGTGCTGGCCTATGGCGACGTCAAGCGCGTGGAGCTGGCCATCGCCATGGCCAACAGCCCGAAGCTGTTGCTCATGGACGAGCCCACCGCCGGCATGGCGCCCAAGGAGCGCAACGAACTGATGGCGCTGACCAAGCAGCTCGTGATCGACCGCGGCATGGCCGTGCTGTTCACCGAGCACAGCATGGACGTGGTGTTCGCGTATGCCGACCGCATGATCGTGCTGGCGCGCGGGCGCCTCATCGCCGAAGGCAAGCCGCTGGAGCTGCGCGACCACCCCAAGGTGCAGGAGGTCTACTTCGGCACCGGCAAGACCTTCGAGAAGAAAACAGCAGCATCGGCCGCAGCGGCCCCGGCGGCGGAGACGGCATGACCATGACGAGCAGCGCAACGAACGAAGTTCTCCTGAAAGCCCAGGGCCTGCAGGCCTGGTACGGCGCCGCGCAGATCCTCTACGACGTCGACCTGGAAGTGCGCCGCGGCGAGGTCGTGGCGCTGATGGGCCGCAACGGCGCGGGCAAGTCCACCACGCTCAAGACGCTGATGGGCATGCTCGCCAAGCGCAAGGGCAGCATCCAGTTCATGGGCAAGGACCTGTCCAAAAGCGACCCGCACGACGCGGCCCGCCTGGGCCTGGGCTTCGTGCCCGAGGACCGCCGCGTGTTCACCGACCTCACGGTGATGGAGAACCTGGAGGTGGGCCGCCAGCCGGCCCGCCAGTGGCCCGACGGCACGGCCGCCCCGCTGTGGACGCCCGAGGCCTTGTTCAAGCTGTTCCCCAACCTGGGCGAGATGCCCCAGCGCCCGGGCGGCCGCATGAGCGGCGGCGAGCAGCAGATGCTGACCGTGGCCCGCACGCTCATGGGCAACCCGTACCTGGTGCTGCTCGACGAGCCCTCCGAGGGCGTGGCGCCCGTCATCGTGGAGCAGATGGCGCAGATGATCCTGGAGCTCAAGGGGCAGGGCGTGAGCATCCTGCTGTCCGAGCAGAACATGCATTTTGCCGAGCTGGTTTCCGACCGCGCCTATGTGCTGGAAAAGGGCCAGATCCGCTACCAGGCCACGATGGCCGAACTGGCGGCGAACGAGGAAGTCCGGCGAGCCTACCTCAGCGTGTGAAGCGAATCCCCGGCGGTGGCCCCACCGGGCCGCCGCCGATGTGTCAGTGCGTTCCCAACCGGAGTGTTCACCATGCCAACTGCACCGCGTCGTCGCCTTCTTCTCCAATCGGCCGCGTTCACCGTGGCCGGCGTCTGCCTTCCCACCGCGTGGGCGGCGGGCAAGATCAAACCTGGCGAGCGCGCAGCGCTCATCGTGGTGGATGTGCAGAACTGCTTCGTGCCGGGTGGAACCCTGCCGGTGGCCCAGGGCGACGAGGTGGTGCCGGTCATCAACCGCATCGCCACCGCCTTCGAGAACGTGGTGGTCACGCAGGACTGGCACACCCAGGGCCACGCCTCGTTTGCCAGCAGCCATGCGGGCAAGAAGCCGTTTGAAACCGCCAAGCTCAGCTACGGCCCGCAGGTGCTGTGGCCCGACCACTGCGTGCAGGGCACCGACGACGCAGCGCTGCACAAGGACCTCAAAGTGCCGCAGGCGCAGGTGATCTTGCGCAAGGGCTTCCACCAGCACGTGGACAGCTATTCGGCGTTCGAAGAGGCGGACCGAAAGACATCCACGGGCCTGGCGGGGTACCTGAAGCAGCGCGGCATCCGGGCGGTGTTCGTCACCGGCCTGGCCACCGACTTCTGCGTAGCCTGGACGGCGCTCGATGCCAGGCGCCTGGGCTTTGAGACGTACGTGGTCGAGGATGCCTGCCGCGCCATCGACCTCAACGGCTCGCTCGCCGCCGCCTGGAAAAACATGGCCGCCAAAGGCGTCAAACGCATTCAGTCCAGCGACATCGACATCGCGTGACCGCCCGCAGCGCCGGCGCCGCGGCGCCAGGCGTTTGACGGATTCACAACACACCGCAGAAAGTGTTGCAAAGCCCCTCCAGTTAAAGGGAAGATTGCGCCTTTGATGTAAGGAGCGTTTCATGAAGTTTCGTGGGATGGAGGAAGGGCGCATCGACCGCCGGGTGGTGCTCACAAGCCTGGCCGCCGCTGCTCTGGCGGGGGCGGGGCCGGCCGCCGCCGAGACCGGAGTGACGGACTCCCGCATCAAGGTGGGGCAGTCGGCCGTGTTCACCGGGCCTGCCAAGGATTTCGGGGTGGACTACAAGGCCGGCATCGCGCTGGTCTTCGACAAGGTCAACAAGAGTGGCGGCGTGCAGGGCCGCACGCTGGAGCTGGTGTCGCACGACGACGCCTACGACCCCAAGAAGACGGCCGAGAACACCGCCAAGCTGATCGACGAGGACAAGGTCTTCGCGCTGATCGGCTACGTGGCCACGGGCAACCTCATCGCCGCGATGCCGCTGGCCGAGAAGGCGGGCGTGCCCATGTTCGCGCCGCTGGTGGGCACCACGTCGTTCCGCACCACGCACAACCGCTATCTGTTCCATGTGCGCGCCAGCTACGAGACCGAGCTGCGCAAGATCGTGGGCCACCTGGCCACGCTGGGCATCACCAACATCGCCGTCATCTACCAGAACAGCGCGTTCGGCAAGTCCAACCTCGACACCTGCCTGCAGATCGCGCAGGGCCTGAAGGTCAAGGTGGTCGAATCCGTGCCCATGGAGATCGCCGCCACCGACGCCAAGGCGCAGGTCGCCACGCTCACCAAGGCCCAGCCCGGCGCGGTGGTGATGATCATGGCCGGCAAGATGGTGGAGGTCTTCCTGCGCGACTACCGCGCGGCGGGCGCCGCGTCGCCGCTGTACACCATCTCGGTGGGCATCACCGATGCGCCGGGCTCGGCGCAGCGCCTGAACGGCGGCATCGAAGGCCTGGTCACGGCGAGCATCGTGCCGTCGCCGCAGGCCAGCCGCATGCCCATCGTGGTGGACTACCGCAAGGACCGCACCGACGCGGGCGAGAAGATCGACAGCTACACCATGCTCGAGGGCTACATCGCCGCGCGCGTGTTCGTGGAAGGCCTCAAGCGCGCGGGCCGCAATCTCACGCGCGACGGTTTCATCAAGGCGCTGGAAGACATGGGCACGACCAAGATCGGCGACTTTCCGCTGCAGTACGGCCCCGCCAACCACAACGGTTCGAACTTCGTGGACCTGGAGATGTACACGCGCACCGGAGCGCTCAAGCGCTAAGGATATGGTGCAACCCCCTGTGGCGTTTCGCGCCTTCCCCCTTCTCTCGCATTGCTGCGCAATGCGGGAAGGGGGACGCCGCCAGCGGGGCGGGGCGGCCCTTCCGCGGCGGCCCCTGACTTGGGCTGCGTCAGTGTCGTACGTCGCTGACGCAGCAACCGTGTCTTTCGTCCGAAGTAAACAACCATCCAGCAAATGCAGTTAGTCGCTGTTGTCAACGGCCAGCCCTGCCCCCTGCCTGCAGCCACGTCCGGCAGCGCCACGCTGCTGCACGTACTGCGCAACGACCTGGCGCTCAACGGCCCCAAGTACGGCTGCGGGCTGGGGCAGTGCGGGGCGTGCACGGTGCTGGTGGACGGCGTGGCCGCGCGGGCCTGCGTGATTCCGGCGCAGGGCGTGGCAGGGCGTGAGGTGACCACGCTGGAGGGCCTGCCCGCGCGCTGCAGCACCACTGCAGTACGGCACCCGGTGCAGCAGGCCTTCATCGACGAGCAGGCCGCGCAGTGCGGCTACTGCCTGAACGGCATGGTGATGATGGCCGTGGCCTTGCTGGAGCGAAATCCCCACCCGGACGAAGCCGCCATCCGCCGCGAGCTGTCGGCCAACCTGTGCCGCTGCGGCACGCATGTGGAGATCATCCGCGCCGTGCAGCGCGCGGCGGTGTTGATGCAGGAGGCCAGGGCATGAGCACACCGCCCGCCAGCACTGCGCCGCTGCGCGCCCACACGCCCCTGACCCGCGCCGACTTCCACGCGGCCGACGGCGTGCTGCTGGTGGTGCGCAACCCGCCGCCCGCGCCGCCGCCGGTCAAGGGCCAGCCCGCGCTGGTGGCCGGCAACCCGGCCGAGGGCGTCGAAATACTGATCGCCGTGTGGGACGACGGCAGCGTGACCGCGCTCAACGGCCATGTGGACCTGGGCACCGGCATCCGCACCGCGCTGGCGCAGATCGTGGCCGAAGAGCTGGACGTGGACCTGGCCCGGGTGAACATGGTGCTGGGCGACACCACGCGCGCGCCCAACCAGGGCGCCACCATCGCAAGCGCCTCCATCCAGATCCACGCGAAGCCGCTGCGCCTTGCCGCAGCGCAGGCGCGCCACTGGCTGGTGGCCCGCGCTGCAGCGCGCCTGAACGTGCCGGCGGACGCGCTGCAGGTGTCGGGCGGCGTGGTGCAGCTGGCGGCCGACTCCGCGCAGCAGTTGCGCTACGGCGACCTGCTGGCGGGCCAGCACACGGTGCTGGAGCTGTCCGACGCCACACCCACCAAACCCACGGCCGACTACCGCGTGGTCGGCCAGTCGGTGCCGCGCGTGGACATCCCCGCCAAGGTCAGCGGCGAGCTGGTCTTTGTGCACGACATGCGCGTGCCCGGCATGCTGCACGGCCGCGTGGTGCGCCCGCCGTATGCGGGGGCCGACCATGGCGACTTCATCGGCAACACGCTGGCATCGGTGGACCAGGCGTCCATCGCGCACATCCCCGGCATCCGCGCGGTGGTGGTGATCCGCGACTTCGTGGGCATCGTCGCCGAGCGCGAGGAGCAGGCCGAGCAGGCCCTGCGCGAGCTGCGCGTGCACTGGAAGGACTGGCCCGGCTTTCCGCGTCAGGACAGCCCCGAGGCCATCGCCCAGGCCATCCGCGCCAACCCGGCCACGCAGCGCCGCTTGGTGGACGAAGGCGATGTGGACGCAGCCCTGGCCGCGGCCGACCAGCCGATGCCGCGCACCTACGTGTGGCCCTACCAGATGCACGCGTCCATCGGCCCGTCGTGCGCGGTGGCCGAGTGGCGGGCGCAGGATGGCACCGGTCGCCCGCGCATGACCGTGTGGGCCGGCACGCAGAATCCGCACGTGCTGCGCGCCGACCTGGCCCGCCTCATGGGCATGGGCGATGTGGACATCGACCTTATCCGCATGGAGGCCGCAGGCTGCTACGGCCGCAACGGCGCCGACGACGTGGCGGCCGACGCCGCGCTGCTGTCGCGCGCCGTGGGCGCCCCGGTGCGGGTGCAGCTCACGCGCGAGCAGGAGCATTTGTGGGAGCCCAAGGGCACGGCGCAGCTCATGCAGGTGCGTGGCGGGCTCAACGCCGATGGCTCGGTGGCAGCGTACGACTTCGAGACCTCTTACCCGTCCAACGGCGCGCCCACGCTGGCCCTGCTGCTCACCCGCACCATCGAGCCCGTGGCCCAGGCCTACGAGATGGGCGACCGCACCGCGCGCCCGCCCTACCAGTACGACAACCTGCGCGTGGCGGTCAACGACATGCCGCCCATCGTGCGCGCATCGTGGCTGCGGGGCGTTTCTGCACTGCCCAACTCCTTCGCGCACGAATCGTATGTGGACGAACTGGCCACCGCCGCGGGTGTGGACCCGGTGGCCTTTCGCCTGCAGCTGCTGAACGACCCGCGTGCGGCCGAGCTGGTGCAGGCCACGGCCGAGAAGGCCGGCTGGGTGCGCCGCACCGGCCCGCAGCAGCGTGAGCTGGACGGTGGCAGCGATGGCGACTGGGTGCAGGGCCAGGGCTTTGCGTACGCCCGCTACATCCACAGCAAGTGGCCCGGCTTCGGCGCGGCCTGGGCCGCCTGGGTGGCCGATGTCGAGGTCAACAAGCGGACCGGCGAGGTGCATGTGCGCCGCGTGGTCGTGGGGCACGACGCGGGCCTCATGGTCAACCCGGCGGGCGTGGAGCAACAGGTGCACGGCAACGTGCTGCAGACCACCAGCCGCGCGCTCAAGGAGCAGGTGACGTTCGAGCCCGTGAAGCAGGCCGTGGACAACCGCGAATGGGGCAGCTACCCCATCCTGAGCTTTCGTGAAGTGCCCGTCATCGAGGTCATGCACATGCCCCGGCAGGACGAGGCGCCGCTGGGCTCGGGCGAGTCGTCCTCGGTGCCCGGCACGGCGGCCATCGCCAACGCGATCTTCGACGCCACGGGCGTTCGTTTTCGGGCGCCGCCGTTCACGCCCGAGGTCGTGCGGGCGGGCTTGAACCCCCTCACCGCGGCAGCCGAGGCCGCAGGCCGCGGGCGGCCCGGCGACGAGGGCAGCACGCCCACCCCGCCGGCCGACGTGCTGCCCACCCTGGAGCTGCCGGCACCCGCCGTGCCTGCCACCGCCACCTGGCCGCGCCGGCGCAGCCTGTGGGCGCGCGGCGGTGCACTGCTGGCTGGCGGGCTGGCCCTGGGCGCCGCACTGCTGGGCTGGCGCCCGTCCATCGCGCCCGTGGTGCAGACGGCGGGCGGCGCGGCGGTCTACAACGCCGCCACCATCGAACGCGGCCGCCTGCTGGCCGCTGCAGGCGACTGCGTGGTCTGCCACACGGCGCCCGGCGGCACGCCCAACACCGGCGGGCGCGGCATGGAGACGCCGTTCGGTACCGTCTACACCACCAACCTCACGCCCGACGCCGAGACCGGCATCGGCCAGTGGTCGTTCAGCGCCTTCCAGCGCGCCATGCGCGAAGGCATCTCGCGCGACGGCAAGCACCTGTACCCCGCGTTCCCGTACACCGCGTTCGCGAAGATGAGCGACGACGACCTGACAGCGCTGTACGCCTACCTGATGGCGCAGCCCGCGGTGCGCGCGGAGGTGCCCAAAACCGATTTGGCCTTCCCGTTCAGCGTGCGCCCGCTCATGGCCGGCTGGAACGCGCTGTTCCACGACGCCACGCCCTGGAAGCCCGATCCCACGCGCCCGCCCGAGTGGAACCGCGGCGCCTACCTGGTGCAGGGCGTGGGCCACTGCGGCGCCTGCCACACGCCGCGCAATGCGATGGGTGCTGAAATGGGCGGTGCCGCCTTCCTGTCGGGCGCGATGGTCGACGGGTGGGAGGCGCCCGCGCTCACCGCCTTGTCGAAAGCGCCCGTGCCGTGGAGCGCGGAGTCGCTCTACAGCTACCTGCGCCATGGCCACAGCGCGCAGCACGGCAGCGCCTCGGGCCCCATGGCACCGGTGGTGCGCGAGCTGGCGCACCTGCCGGATGGCGACATCCGCGCCATGGCCACTTACCTCGCCTCGTTCACCGCGGACACCGAGCCCGCCGCCGATGCCGTGCAGGCCCGCGAGGCGACGGCCCTGGCCGCCGTGGCCCAGGCCGCCGCACTCGCGCCCCAGCCCGGCCAGGCGCAGCGCCTGTTCAACGGCGCCTGCGCCGCCTGCCACCACGACGGCGACGGCCCGAAGCTGCTGGGCGTGAACATCCCGCTGGCGCTCAACAGCAACCTGCACAGCGACCGGCCCGACAACCTGCTGCAGGTCATCGTGCACGGCATCCGCGAGCCCGCCGCGCGCGACATCGGCTTCATGCCCGCGTTTGGCCATGCGCTCAGCGATGCGCAGGTCACCGAGCTGGCGCACTACATGCGCCAGCGCTATGCGCCGGGCCGGCCCGCGTGGAGCAATGTGCCGGAGGCCCTGGCGCGCGTACGGGCGGGGCCTGCGCATCCTTGATGTGATGTGTTTGGGGCCCTACCGCTGGTTGTTAGGCACTTTGTTGCTATCAAAATCATAGAGTCCGCGCGGGTGTGTATGCCCCGACAATCAGGCCACCGCTGTTTGTCTTGAAACCGATGCCCGTGTCCCCACCGCACCTGTCCAGCCCATCGCGCCGAGGCGGCTGCTTCGCATGGGTTGCGCCGTGGCTGGCCTGCCTCGCGCTGGCAGGCTGCGGACCCGACCTGCAGGGCTCGCCCCAGCCCCCCAAGGAGTTTGGCCCGGTGCAAAGCGCCTGGTTCGGCTGCCCGTCGATGCAGGGCGTGTATGCCTGGCCGCCGGTCGCGGGCGCTTATGCGCAGGGCAGGATCGCCTCCAATCGCCGACCGTGGGAGGGTGGCTTGCCGATCCACATCAACGGCCCTGAGATGCAGATCTGGGTGCAGCAGGCCGGTGGGGAGACCACGCTGCGGACGCGCACCATCAACCGCGCAAGGAACGTGCGCTCCCCGCTCACCCGGCAATGGGGCCTGGCCACCTACGGCGGCGCCGAGACTAGCTGCAGCTCCGGCATGCTCGATGTGGCGCTGCGCGATATCCCCGTGGCCAGCACCGACTACGGCGGCAACAGCGCGCGGCGGGGCTTTCGCCTGGCGCTGATGAAGGATGGATCGCTGGCGGTGGGCATCCGCACCGTTTCCACGGGGCACAAGGGCTCGTACTTCTCGTGGGGCGGGCAGTCGTTCGGCAGCTACGATGCTCCAGACATCGAACACTGGTCCTGGTCCCAGCTGGCTCGCACAGGTCCTGGCGACAAAGAGCCTGCGGTGGTCGACGCTTATGTGCCTGGTGCCACCACGCCATAGCCCAACATCTTGCAGTTGGCGTCTGAAGACCCAGACGAGATCAGCCGCAGATGCGCTGGCGGGGTCGCAGCGACCCCCAGCATCTCGTCCATGGGTAAAAAATGCCGCCACCGCTCAATGGCCGGGCGCTAGTAGCTATCAAAAATGTAGCGCATGCTCCGGCGCGGCCATGGCCCGCGCGATCACCCGCATGTCATGGTCGCTGATCGCAAACAGCCCGAAGCGAAACTTCGCTCCCCAGCGCTGGGGGTCGTCCACAAACTCCAGGTGCGCCAGCAGCGGGCGGATCGGCGCCTCGCGCGCGTCCGCCACATAGGCCACATCCCTGCGGTGCGGCACAAAGCCGTTGCCCATGTCCACAGCGTACGGCGCGCCCTGCAGCACGGTGCCGATGCAGACGAAGGACTGCAGCCGGTCCGCGCCGCGCATCGTCGTGGCGGGCGCGTAGTAGGCCACCCGGTCCCCGGCGCGCATGCGCTGCAGCGGGGCCACCTTGCCGTGGCACACCTGCAGGTAACCCGCCGCAGGTTCGGCACGCCCCAGCCGCGCATGTTCGGCGCTGGCCACGGCGATCCAATTGCGGCGCGGCTGCGCCACGGCGTCGGACACAGCAGCCCGCCGCGATGGCCGGGCGATGGCGGTGGTCACGGGCGTATCCGCCCACAGTGCGTGCTGCATGGCGCTCTCCTTTTTTGGTGTGTGGTGTTGTTGTCGTTGCGGCGCTCGCATGGGCTTTCGAGCTCGCCTCCGGCCTGCGATGTGAGCGCAGCGCCTACCAGCGCACCCGTGGATCCGGCTTTGCCGGTCCACCGGGTGCGTCCCCCCTCCGGGGGGAAGACGCCGCCAGGCGGCTCAGGGGGGAGCCTAGTCCAGCGCGTGCAGGCCCACCCGGTTGCCGTCCAGGTCGTGGATCTGCGCAAAGAACCCCATGCCTGGCGGCAGGGCCGTGCGCGGTACGGCCACGCGGCCGCCCTCTGCCACGGCGCGCTCCAGGGCGGCGTCGAGCGATGGCGATGCGTCCAGGTACACCAGCGTGCCGCCGTCCGACACACGCGGGGCCGTGGGGCCTTGCATCAGCGCGCCGCCCACGCCGTCGGCAGCGTTGTCGTACGGAAAGACGGCGCCTTCGCTCGGCCCCATGTTTTCACGGCGCATGGCCTGGCCGAGCACGGCTTCGTAAAAGGCTTGGGCGCGGTCCAGTTGGGTGGTGGGGATCTCAAACCAGGCGATAGCGTTCTTCATGACAGGGCTCCATCTATGTGCCGACAGGCACGTGTTGTTGTTGAAGCCCTGATGGTGCTTGGGGCGTACTGACAACGGCATGTCAGTAGCGTGCCGCCGGAGCCAGTTGGCCAAGAAGCAATCCTTCCGGGCACTCACTGCGGGGACAATATCGTTATGTCCGGTAATGTTTCACCCCCATCTTCTTCCCGCCCCGTCCTGATTGCCGGTGGCGGCATCGGCGGCATGGCCACTGCCCTCACGCTGCACCAGATCGGCGTGCCCTGCGTCGTGTTCGAATCGGTGCCCGAGCTGCAGCCGCTGGGCGTCGGCATCAACCTGCAGCCCAATGCCGTGCGCGAGCTGCACGACCTGGGGTTCGGCAACGACGTGCTGGACACCATCGGTCTGCAGGCACGCGAATGGGCGCTGGTGGGCCGCAACGGCAGCGAGGTCTACGCCGAACCCCGCGGCCTGCAGGCCGGCTACCGCTGGCCGCAGTACTCGGTGCACCGGGGGCAGTTGCAGATGCTGCTGTTCAACGCGGTCAAAGACCGCCTGGGCGACGGTGCCGTGCGGCTGGGCCAGCGGGTGACGGGCTACCGGCAGGATGCCGAGGGCGTCACGGCGTTGGTCGAGACCCGCAGCGGCGAACGCCTGGAAGTACCGGGTTCGCTGCTGATCGCGGCCGACGGCCTGCACTCGGCCGTGCGCGCGCAGATGCACCCTGCGCAGCCGCCCATCCAGTGGGGCGGCGCCATCATGTGGCGCGGCACCACGCCCGGGGTGCCGGTGCGCACCGGTGCATCCTTCGTGGGCGTGGGGTCGCTGCGCCACCGCGTGGTGTTCTACCCGATCTCCCCGCCGGACCCGGTCACCGGCCTGGCCACCATCAACTGGATCGCCGAGATCACGGTGGACAACCAGGGCGGCTGGCAGCAGGGCGACTGGAACCGGCGCGTGGCGCTCGAGGAGTTCATCCACCACTTCGAGGGCTGGAACTACAGCTGGCTGGATGTGCCGGCGATGCTGCGCGGCGCGACGGACATCTTCGAATACCCCATGATCGACCGCGACCCCGTGCCCACCTGGGTGGATGGCCGCGTGGCCCTGCTAGGCGATGCGGCGCACGTGATGTACCCCGTGGGCTCCAACGGTGCGAGCCAGGCCATCGTGGACGCGCGGGTGCTGGGCGCGCAGCTGCTGGCGCAGGGCGCGGGGCCCCAGGCGCTGCGCGCCTACGACGACAAGCTCTGCCAGGACATCTCGGCACTGGTGCTGCGCAACCGGGGGTCGGGCCCCTTCGGCCTGCTGGGGCTGGTGGACGAGCGCTGCGGTGGCGTGTTCGACAACATCGACGACGTGCTGCCGCGCGAAGAGCGCGAGGCCTTCATGGCGCGCTACAAGCAGGCGGCGGGCTTTGCGATCGAGACGCTGAATGCGGCGCCGCCCACCATCGCGCCGGGCCTGCGTGTGGCGGGTGCGGGTGGCGTGTAGCTAGAACGTCACTTTGACCGACGGGGCGCTGCGCTGCGCCTCGCCGTGGAACACGGCCTCGATGTTGTTGCCGTCCGGGTCCAGCACAAAGGCGGCGAAGTAGCCGGGGTGGTAGGGGCGCTCGCCCGGCGCGCCGTTGTCCTGGCCGCCGTGCGCGAGTGCGGCGCGGTAGAACGCTTCGACCATCGCCCGGTCTTTTGCCTGGAAGGCCAGGTGGTGCCGGCCCGTCAGGTGGCCCTGGGCCGCCGCGCTGTCGGCGGTGGAGACAAAAAGCTCGTCGGCCCAG
Source organism: Acidovorax sp. Leaf191 (assembly GCF_001424425.1). Taxonomy (GTDB): domain Bacteria; phylum Pseudomonadota; class Gammaproteobacteria; order Burkholderiales; family Burkholderiaceae_C; genus Acidovorax. The sequence goes on along the minus strand of NZ_LMPT01000001.1, from coordinate 190,167 downwards.
AAGTAGCCTTCGCCCGTGCCGCCCATCGGCACGCCGAGTGCTACGAATACGGCAGTGTAGAAGGCCTGGCTGGCCGGCAGGTCGCGCACGACCAGCTGGATGTGGTCGATGAGGCGGCCGCGGTGCAGTTCCTGCGTTTCCATGGTGGTTCTCCGGTGCATGGGATCGGCGCAGTGTAGGCACGCTCCCGGAGGGCGGTGTGTCAGACCCCGCCGCCATCTCGGATTTGGAACCGCTCCAGCAGCGTGGCTGGAAGGTCCGGTGGCCGCCTCGCGCTGCACACCGCTTGATGCCCGCCACAACGCGCGGTAGCCGAAGGGGAAGCCCTCACCCGCCGAGCCATCCGTCCCGGCCTTCAGCCGGGGTGGCGGGGTGGGCGGGGTGAGTGCAAACCGCTACTTGCAGCTGAAGCTGCTCGCGCTCTCCACGTCGCCGCTGCCGTTGTAGCGTGCCACCTTGGGGTACACGCACAGCGGCCGGGTGCGGTTGGCCGACCAGCTGGCGGGCAGCTCGGCGTTGACCAGGTTGCTGCCGGCGCCGCGGGCGCGGGCGGTCACGCTGTCGGGCGCCTGGCCTTGCTCCACCCAGGCCACCAGGGGGGCCAGCATGTCGAACTGGTCGGTGGCGGGGCCGCCGGAGCAGTGGTTCATGCCGGGGACGAGGAACAGGCGCGCAAAGGCATCGGCACTGCCGCCGTGGTTGGCGTTCAGCCGGTCCATCCACTGCGCGGTGTCCAGCGGCGAGAACACGCCGTCGGCCACGCCGTGGTAGACCATCATCTTGGCGCCGCGGTTCTTCAGGGCGCCCAGGTCCGCCTCGTTGGGGGGCGTCATGTAAGACCAGGGCGACTCGTTGTACGGCGCCGTGGTGGCGAACATCTTGGGGTAGTCCGTCTCCATGCTGAAGTTCAGCGCGTACTGCATGCCGGGGATGGCGGTGAACGCGGCCACGGTGGACGGCGGTGACGTGAAGATGAACGCCACCGCACCCGCATCGCGCGTGGCGGGCGAGCCGAAGTGCCACGACGCGAAGTTGGCGCCTGCGATGCCCGGGTCGAACCAGGTGCCGGTGTACAGCGCCTCGCCCTTGCTGTTCTTCGGCCCCGCGAAGATGCTGGCGAGCACGCCCTTTTGCGCGCTGGAGATGCAGCTGCCGTCCCGCGCGCCGGTGCAGGTGGGCACATCGGTCTGCAGGTTGAACGCTGCCTGGCACGCGGCCACGTCGTTGACCTGGCCGTCCACCACGCCGTCGAGCGCATCGCATTTGGCGACGATCTTGCTGCCGATGAGCTTGAACTCGGCGGGCGTCACGGCGGATGTCAGGTCGGGCTGGCCGGCCGCATCGGTGGTGGTGCTGACCTTGGCGTACTGCTGCGCCTTCCACAGTTGCGTGGTGGCCGCCTTGGGCAGGTGAAAGCCGGGGTTGCCGGCCAGGATGCCGTCGTACTGGTCGGCATAGCGCGACGCGCCCACCATGGCGTGGCGGCCGCCGTTGGAGCAGCCGGCCAGGTACGAGCGGTCGGGCGCCTTGCCGTAGGCGCCCTTGATGAGGTTCTTGGCCATGGGCGTGAGCGTGCCCACGGCCTGGTAGCCGTAGTCCAGCCGCGCCTGTGGGTCGAGGCCGAAGAACGGCGTGGGTGCGCCGTGGCCCGCGTCGGAACTGAGCACCGCAAAGCCCTGCACCAGCGCGGGCGCCACGGGCGCGGCACCGCTCACCGCGCCCAGCGCGGGCACCACGCTGCCGTCCAGCCCGCCATTGGCCTGGTGCAGGAAGCGCCCGTTCCAGTCCTGCGGCAGGCGGATCTCGAAGCCGATGGCGTAGGCCGCGCCGTCCACCGGGCCGGTGCGCTCCTTCATCTTGCCCTTGACCAGGCAGTGCGCGGGCACCTGCGTCGTCACGCCCTGCAGCGTGATCGGGCCTGCGGGCACCAGCTCGGCGGAGGTGATGCGGGTGTCGGGCAGCGCCAGGCTGCCGGCCAGCGTGGCGCACGACTGCAGCGGCGCCGGCGTGGCGGCCGACAGCCGCGGCAGGGCCGCGTCGGACGAGCCGCCGCAGCCGATGAGCAAGGCGGCCACGGCAGCCGATAGCGCCACGGACTGGGTGCGCAGGGGGGTGGATCTTCCTCTCGTCAAACTCATGGTCTTGTCTCCGGTTGATTTTCTTGAGGCGCAGGACGGCCCGCAGCGTGGCCTCGGTACGCTGTGGGAGGGTGAGCGGTGGTGGCGTGCTGTTGCTACTGAATCAGGAGCATGTTGCGCTGGTCCGTCCAGCGGCAGCGGCCGATTTCTCTGCAGAACCGGGGACGGGGCGCGTGTCGGTGGTGGCGACGGCCGCCGTAGCAGCGATGCGCGTGCGCATCACGGCAGCCCGCAGGTCGAACTCCGGCAGCACCCAGTGCGCAAACGCCTGGGCGGGCGTCTTCCAGCGCGGCGTGCCGCCGCCCGGTGCTGCCTCTATGCGCCCCCAGGCCCATTCCAGCAGCACCAGCGCCACGGCGCGCAGGTAGTCGTCGGCCACCCAGTAGGGCAGCTCGGGGTCGGCCTGCGCGGCGCGGGCGAGCTGGTGGGTGATGTCGACCAGCACCGTGTGCCGGGCGCGGGCCGCCGGCGTGGCGGGCAGTGCCTCCAGCAGCGCCGCCAGGCCCTCGCCGCCATCGGCCAGCACCTTGCGCACCAGCAGGTCGATCGCCTGGATCTCGTTCGTGCCCTCGTAGATCATGGCCACGCGGGCGTCGCGCACGATCTGCTCGATGCCCCATTCGCGCACATAGCCGTGGCCGCCGAACACCTGCAGGCAGGCGCTCGCGCCGTGGAACGCCTGGTCGGTGAGCGCCGCCTTGAGCACCGGCGTGACCAGCGCGCACCAGCGCTGCGCAGCGGCGCGCTCGGCCGCGTCGGTGCTGTGCTTGGCGGCGTCCAGTTGCAGCGCCGTGTGGTACGCCAGCACCCGCCCGCCGTCGATCCACGCGCGCTGCGTGGCGAGGATGCGGCGGATGGCGGGGTGGTCCTGGATGAGGCTCGTGTCCCTGGCGCCGGGCGCGCGCATCTGGCGCCGCTCGGCGGCGTAGCCGCTGGCCTTTTGCCATGCGGCGTCCAGCAGGCCGATGCCCTGCAGGCCCACGTGCAGCCGGGCCGCATTCATCATCACGAACATGGCGGCTAGGCCCTTGTTCGGCTCGCCCACCAGCCAGCCCGTGGCATCGTCAAAACGCATCACGCAGGTGGGGCTGCCGTGCAGGCCCATCTTCTCTTCGATGCGCTCGCACACTACTGCATTGCGGGCGCCGCCCTCCAAAACTTTGGGCACGAGAAACAGCGACAGCCCCTTGGGCCCTGCCGGTGCATCGGGCAGGCGCGCCAGCACCAGGTGCACGATGTTGTCGGTCAGGTCGTGCTCGCCGCCGGAGATGAAGATCTTGCTGCCGTTCACCCGCACGCTGCCGTCCGCCTGCGGCACACCGCGCGTGCGCACCAGGCCCAGGTCGCTGCCCGCATGCGCTTCGGTCAGGCACATGGTGGCCAGCCACTCGCCGCTGGCGATCTTGGGCAGGTACCGCGCCTTCAGGGCGTCGCTGGCGTGGTGCCGGATGCATTCGTACGCGCCGTGCAGCAACCCCGGCGCCATGGTCCAGCCGTGGTTGGCACCGGCCAGCCATTCGAACAGCACGCATTCGAGCACCGCCGGCAGGCCCTGCCCGCCATCAGCCGGGTCGCACGACAACGACGGCCAGCCCGCCTGCCAGAACGCCTGGTACGCCCCGCGAAAGCCCGCAGGCGTGTGCACCTGGCCCGCGTCGAAGCGGCAACCCTCTTCGTCGCCACTGCGCTGCAGCGGGGCGATGGCGTTGTCGACGAACTTCGCGGCCTCATCGAGCACCTGCGTGGCCAGATCGCCATCGGTGTCCGCAAACGGCGCCAGCGCCTGCCACCGGGCGGGCGCCTGCAGCACCTCGGTCAGCATGAACTCGATGTCGGCGAGGGACTGGCGTGCTGGCATGGATTGCTCTTGGTTTGATAGCTGTTAGCGCTTGCTGGATAAGCGACAGGGGCTGTTTTTTTTGAATTCGGAAACTTCGTTGCCGTACCGTTCACCCTGCACCTGGCGAAGGGGCTGCGCAAGCGGTGCGCCCTGGCTTCGACAGGCTCAGCCCGAGCGGTTTGGGTGTGAAGCTCGCACAGTAACCACCACCCCCACCCTCCAAGACCGGCGCGCCCCCAGGCCAGCGCCACCGTGGATCTGGCTCCGCCAGTCCAGGGGTGGCGTCCCCCCTCAGGGGGGAAGGCGCGTAAGCGCCTCAGGGGGGAGCCTAGGACTCTGCCGTGAACCCGATCTTCTTGATCAGCGGGCCCCAGGTGTCGTACTCGGCCTTCTGCCAGCGCGCCTGTTCCTCGGGCGTGGAGCCGTGCGGCATCAGGCCCACGATGGCCAGGCTGTCGATGACCGACTTTTCCTTCAGCGCGGCGTTGATCGCGGCATTGGCGGCGGCGATCACGGGCTTGGGCGTGGCGGCCGGGGCGTAGAAGCCGAACCATTCTTCGGTCGTCAGCTCCGGAAAGCCCTGCTCGGCGAACGTGGGCACGTCCGGCACGTAGATCGAACGCTTGGGGCCCGAGGTGGCCAGGATGCGGATCTTGCCGGCCTTGTAGTTGGCGATGAAGTCACCGTGCGGCGTGACCATGGCGGCGATCTGCCCGCCCACCACGTCCGTCACACCGGGGATGGAGCCGCGGTAGGGCACGTGGCGCAGTTCCACGCCGCTGTTGATACCCAAGAGCGCACCCAGGAAGTGGGGCGTCGAGCCCGCACCGGGCGAGCCGTAGCTTGCGTCCTTGGGGTTGGCCTTGGCCCAGGCCAGGAAGTCCTTCACCGACTTCACGCTGGCGGGCACCATGGGGCCCACGGCCAGGCCGTGGTGCATCACCGCGGCGATCGACACGGGCGCGAAATCCTTGTCGGTGTAGTTCATCTTGCTGTAGATGTGCGGGTAGTTGGCCAGGGCCGACACCTGCGCCACCGCCAGTACCGAGCCGTCGGCCGGGGCCGACTTCAGGGTCTCCAGCGCAATGCGCCCGCCCGCACCGGGCTTGTTCTCCACCACACCGGCGTTCTTGCTGAAGGCAGAACCACCCCACTTCTCGGCCACGCGGCGCGCCACGGTGTCGCCCGAGCTGCCGGCCGGAAAGCCGAAATACACCTTGACCTGGTCCACCTGCGCATGGGCGGCGAAGGGATGCAGGGCGCCCAATGCGGCGCTGGCGCCAAGGGCCTGAACGAATTGACGGCGTGTGGTGGTCATGGTTTGTCTCCTGATGTGAATCTGACGGAAATTTCAAAAATCAACTGGGGTGTTTGCACACCCTCTCGTTATCGACTGGGCTGCGCCTCCCACGGCGCTTGAAACTGGCGCTGCGCAAGCCAGCGCCACCGTGGAACTGGCTTTGCCAGGCCACCGGTGGCGTCCCCCTGGGGGGATGACGCGAAGCGGCTCAGGGGGGCTTCTCATCGTGGTGCCATACGGAGGGCGCCATCCAGGCGGATGACTTCGCCGTTCAGGTGCCCGTTGGTCACGATGTGGCAGGCCAACTCGGCAAACTCCTCGGGCTTGCCCAGGCGCGGGGGAAAGGGGATGCTCGCGGCCAGCGACTGCTGCACGGCCTCGGGCAGCTCCTTCATCAGCGGCGTGGCGAACAGGCCCGGCGCCACGGTGCACACGCGGATGCCGTGCTGCGCCAGGTCGCGCGCCATGGGCAGCGTCATGCCCACCAGGCCACCCTTGGAGGCGCTGTAGGCCTGCTGCCCCACCTGACCGTCGAACGCGGCGGCCGAGGCGGTGAACATCATCACGCCGCGCTCGCCATTGGGCAGGGCGTCGAGCTTCGCGCAGGCGGCGGCGAACAGGCGGCTCACGTTGTAGCTGCCGATCAGGTTGATGGTGACGACGCGCGTGAAGTCCTCCAGCGGCGCGGCGCTGCCGTCGCGCTGCACGATGCGCTTGGCGCTGCCGATGCCGGCCACGTTCATCAGGATGCGCGCGGGGCCGTGGGCCGCAGCGGCCTTCTCCAGCGCAGCGGTGACGCTGGCGGGGTCGGTGATGTCGCAGGCGCAGGCCACGGCGCAGCCGTCTCCAAATTCCTTGCCAATATCGGCCACGACCTTCTCGGCCAGCTCGGCATTGCGGTCGAGCACGGCGACCTTGGCGCCCAGGCGGGCGAGTTCGCGGGCGGTGGCTTCACCGAGGCCCGATGCGCCGCCGGTCACGATGGCGGCTTGTCCTTGGATGTCCATGCTGTGTGTCCTTGAGAAAAATGGTGGGTGTGTCTTGGGCGTTCAGTGGCGCGGCACCAGCGTGCCGGGCAGCGTGCCGCCGTGCAGTGCGTCCACCACGTCCGCGCGGTGTTGCAGCACGGCGCGCTGGTTGATGGAGCCCTTGTCGGTGACCTCGCCCTTGTCGAGCGAGGGCGGCTCGGCCATCAGGTGCGCACGGGCCACGCGGGTGGCGCTGCCGGTGGACTCTGCCGAAAGCTTGTCCAGCACCTGCTGGAAGTGCTGCTGCACCGGGGCGCTGGCCAGCACCTCGTGCAGGCTGGCGCTCTCGGGCAGGTCGCTGAGCGTGCGGATGGTGGGGGTGGGCACCAGCAGCGCGCCGATCTCTTTGAGGTTGATGCCGGTGATGACCGCGTCCTGCACGTAGGGCGCGCAGGCGGCGATGATCTTGGCGCGCATGGGGCCCACGCTCACGAAGGTGCCGGTGCTGAGCTTGAAGTCCTCGGCAATGCGGCCGTCGAACTTCAGGCCCTTGTTCAGGTCGGTCTCGTCGATCCACTTCACGGCGTCGCCCGAGCAGTAGAAGCCCTCTTCATCGAAGGCGTCGCGTGTGGCTTCGGCATTGCGCCAGTAGCCGGGCGTGATGTTGGGGCCGCGGTAGCGCACCTCGACCTTGCCGTCCACGGGCACGAGCTTGAGCTCGAGCCCCGGCGTGGGCACGCCGATGTCGCCGGCCTGCACGTCGGGGCTGTTGACCGCCACGCAGAACGGACAGCCCTCGGTCATGCCCAGGCCCGTGTTCATCACGATGCGCTCGCCCACCTCGCGCTCGGCGCTCTCGAACAGCGAGTCCCAGATGGGCTGCGAGAGCGCAGCAGCGGCAAAGAAGAACATCTTCACGCGGCTGAGCAGGTTCTTGCGCAGCTGCGCGTCGGTCTTCATGGTCTGCGCGATCACCTCGAAACCCGTGGGCACGTTGAAGTACACCGTGGGCGCGATCTCGCGCAGGTTGCGGATGGTCTCGGCCATGCCCTTGGGCGTGGGCTTGCCCTCGTCCAGGTAGAGCGTGCCGCCGTTGTAGATGACGATGCCGAAGTTGTGGTTGCCGCCGAAGGTGTGGTTCCACGGCAGCCAGTCCACCAGCACCAGGGGCTCTTCGGCCAGCACCGGCATCGACTGGTTCATCTGCTGCAGGTTGGCGGCCCACATGCCGTGCGTCACGATCACGGCCTTGGGCAGCTTGGTAGAGCCCGAGGTGAACATGAACTTGGCGATGCTGTCGGCCGTGATGGCGCCATGCGCCGCATCCACGGCCGGCGTGGCAGAGGTGGCCAGCAGGTCGCTGAAGGCCACGGTGCTGCGGCCCGGGATGCTGCCGGTGCCCAGCACCACCTTCACGTCGGCCGCCACGGTGGCCTCGATGGCGCGCGCGAAGCGCGTGGCGTCGCTCGCGAACACCAGGCCGGGGGTCAGGGTGTCCAGCACGTGGCGCAGCTTGTCGAAGTCCTGGCTGATGGTGGAGTACGCGGTGGACACGGTGCACTGCGGCACGCCGGCCACCAGGCAGCCCAGCGACAGCAGCGCGTGGTCCAGGTCGTTCTCGCTCAGGATGGCCACGGGGCGCTCGGCGCTCAGGTGCATGTCGAGCAGGGCCTGGGCAATGCTGCGCGCGGCCTGCCAGGCCTGGCCGTAGGTGATGTGGCGCCACTCGCCCAGGCTGCCGTCGGCGTTCTTCACGCGCTGGGCCATCCAGGTGCGGTCGGGCACGGTCTCGGCCCAGTGCGCGAGCCGGTCGGTCAGGCGCAGCGGGTAGGCCTCCAGGTCCTGCGTGGCCCGCACATAGACCACGCCGTCGTCGGCCCGGCGGGTGCTGACTTCGGTCACGCCGAAGCGCAGCGGCCGGTAGCGGGGAGAGGGGTTGGTTGCCGTCATGGAAAAGCGTCTCGGTGGGGCTGGGGTGGCGCCGTGGGGAGCGTGTCGGTCGGTCAGTCCTTCTTGACCTTGGCGGCCTTGCCGTCCAGGAAGGCGCGCACGCGCGCCTTGGCCTCGGGGGCGCTCTGCGCGATGGCGGCCATCATGGCTTCGGTCATCAGGCCCTGGTCCGACGGCTGCTCGGCAATGCGCGGCAGCGCGTGCATCAGCGCGTAGTTGGTCAGCGGCGCGTTCTGCGCAATGCGCTGGGCCAGCTCGAAGGCCTTGTCGAACGCCGTGCCGGTGGGCACGAGGTACTGCGCAAAGCCCACGCGCTCGCCGTCCGCCGCGTTGTAGACGCGGCCGGTCATCATCATGTCGGTCATGCGCGCCGTGCCGATCAGGCGCGGAATGCGCACCGCACCGCCGCCGCCCACGAAGATGCCGCGCGAGCCTTCGGGCAGCGCGTAGAAGGTCGATTCATCAGCCACGCGGATGTGGCAGGCGCTGGCCAGCTCCAGGCCGCCGCCCACCACCGCGCCGTGCAGCGCGGCCACCACGGGCACGGGGCCGAACTGCACGCGGTCCAGCGCCGCATGCCACATGCGCGAGTGGTGCAGGCCCTGGCCGGCATCGCGCTCTTTCAGTTCGGACAGGTCCAGGCCCGAGCAGAAGTGCTCGCCCTCGCCATCGATCACGGCCGCGCCCACGGTGGCGGGCAGGTTGTCCATCACGTCCCGCAGCGCCAGGATCAGGCCGTCGTTCAGGGCATTGCGCTTGGCGGGGCGGGACAGGCGGATGACCGCGATGTCCTCGCGTTCGCCGCGGATTTCGAGGGATATGTCGGAGTGCTTGGTCATGGTCGTCGAGGTGAGTTGGAGAAATTATGGTTATCAAAAATAACTAAAACAAGGCCGTGGAGGCGGTCTTTGCTAGGTGCTTTCCCTAGCTTTTCCAGGCACTCATATGATTATGATAAATAACTAAAATGGCACCGATTCACAGCAAGGAACCGTCATGAACGCCTTCATCCCCTACGGCATCTACTGGTCGTCCCCGTTCGCCAAGTGGCAGGGCTCGCTGGCCAACCTCAACGCGCTGCCGCTGGCGGCCACGGTGGGCAAGCAGGCGCTGGCCGCGCGCGGGTACGACCTGGCGGCGGTGGACCTGGCGATTCTTGGCATCACCAACCCGCAAAAGGGCAGCTTCTACGGGCTGCCCTGGGTCACCGGCATGATGGGCATCGACCGCGTGGCCGGGCCCACGGTGCAGCAGGCCTGCGCCACCAGTGTGCGCGCGCTGCAGATGGCCGCGCAAGAGGTGGCCTGCGGCACCGCCACCAGCGCGCTGCTGGTGATGGCCGACCGCCAGTCCAACGGCCCGGTGGTGTACTACCCCGATTCGAGCGGCACCGGCGGCTATGGCATCACCGAGCACTGGGTGCCCGACAACATGGGCCACGACCCGTATGCCAAGAACCCCATGCTGCAGACCGGCGAGAACGTGGCGGCGGGCTATGGCATCAGCACCGAAGAGCAGCACGCGCTCAAGCTGCACCGCTACACGCAGTACCAGGCCGCGCTGGCCGATGACCGTGCCTTTCAAAAGCGCTACATGGCCGATGTGCCGGTCACGGACTCGAAATTCCGCAAGCAGACCGGCACGCTCAGCGCCGACGAAGGCATCTTCCCCACCACCGCCGAAGGCCTGGCCAAACTCAAGCCGGTGAAAGAAGGCGGCACCGTGACCTTCGGCGGCCAGACGCACCCAGCCGATGGCAATGCGGGCGCCATCGTCACCACGCGTGACCGCGCGCGTGCCGTGGCCACCGACCCCGGCATCGAGGTCGAGATCCTGGGCTTCGGCATGTCGCGGGTGGAGGCCGGCTTCATGCCCATGGCACCGTCGCCAGCGGCGTTCAATGCGCTCCAGCACGCGGGCCTGTCGATTGCCGACGTGCACGCCATCAAGACGCACAACCCGTTCGCGGTGAACGACATCGCGCTGGCGCGCGACACCGGCTTTGCGTGGGAGCGCATGAACAACTACGGCAGCTCCATCATCTGGGGCCACCCACAGGCGCCCACCGGCCTGCGCGCCATCATCGAACTCATCGAAGAGCTGGTGCTGCGCGGCGGCGGCGTGGGCCTGTTCACCGGCTGCGCCGCGGGCGACACCGGCTACGCCACCGTGCTGCGCGTGACGGACAGCAAAACCACTTCCAAGGCCTGACCATGACGACCGCTTCGACAAGCTCTTTCTCCGCCCTCTTGAACGCCTGGCTGGTGGACGGCGTGCGCACGCCCATGGTCGACTACTGCGGCCCGCTCGGGCATGTGTCGCCCACCGACATGGGCATCAAGGTGGCCCGCGCCGTGCTGGAGCGCGCCGGCGTGCCTGCGGCCGACGTGAACTCGGTCATCACCGGGTCGATGGCGCAGGCCGACTTCGACGCCTTCGTGCTGCCGCGCCACATCGGCCTGTATGCAGGCGTGCCGCAAGCGGTGCCGGCCATCCTGGTGCAGCGCATCTGCGGCACAGGCTTCGAGCTGTTCCGCCAGGCTGCGGACCAGATCGCGCTGGGCTACGCCGACGTGGCGCTGGTGGTGGGCACCGAGTCCATGACGCGCAACCCGATCGCCGCGTACACGCACCGCACGGGGTTCAAGCTCGGCGCGCCGGTGGAGTTCAAGGACTTTTTGATGGAGGCGCTGATCGACACCGCCGGCCCCGTCACGATGATCGAGACCGCCGAGAACCTGGCCAAGAAGTACGGCATCACCCGCGAAGACGTGGACGCCTACGCGGCGCGCTCGTTCGAGCGGGCGCTGCAAGCCCAGGCCGACGGCTTCCTGGCCGGCGAGATCGTGCCGGTGACGAGCGAGAAGTTCGAGCTGGCAGGCTACGCCACGCGCGGCATCACGCTGCCGCGCAAGGTGGCGCAGCTCGACCGCGACACGCACCCGCGCCCCTCGCCCGTCGAGGCGCTGGCGGGGCTGCGCACGGTGTACCCCGGCGGCGTGCAGACGGCAGGCAACAGCTCGGCCCTGGTGGATGCGGCCGTGGGCGCCGTGGTGGCCAGCGATGCCTATGTGCAGCGGCGCGGCCTCAAACCCTTGGCGCGCCTGCGCGGTGCGGCTGCAGTGGGTGTGGCGCCCGAATTCATGGGTGTCGGCCCCGCGCCCGCCATCCGCGCGCTGCTGGCGCGCACCGGGCTCACGCTGGATGACATCGGCCTGTTTGAAATCAACGAAGCGCAGGGCGCGCAGACCATCGCCGTGGAGCGCGAGCTGGGTCTCGACCGCAACAAGCTCAACGTGAACGGCGGCGCGATTGCGCTGGGCCATCCGCTCGCTGCCACCGGCGTGCGCCTGACGGTGACGCTGGCGCGCGAGCTGCGCCGGCGCGGCTTGCGCTACGGCATCTCGAGTGCCTGCGTGGGCGGCGGGCAGGGCATGGCGCTGCTGATCGAGAACCCTGACGCCTGAACCAGTCATCCCCTTTTTTCGCAAGAGCACACAGACCATGAAAATCATCACCGCCGCTGAAGCCGGGGCCCTGATCCCCGACAACGCCACCATCTTCCTGGGCGGCCTGGCCGTCTCCAGCCTGCCCGAGGAGGTGCTCAAGGGCGTGGAAAAGAATTTCCTCGACACCGGCCACCCGCGCAATGTGACCACCTGGGCCTGCGGCGCCATCGGCAACAGCAAAGACGCAGGCATGGTGCACTTTGCCCACCCGGGCATGATCAAGCGCACCGTGGCAGGCCACTTCGGCCAGACCGGCGCCGAGATGATGAAGATGGTCTTCGACGGCGAGGTCGAGGCCTACAACTTCCCGCAGGGCAGCCTGTCGCACCTCACGCGCCACATCGCCAGCCGCAGCCCCGGGCTGCTGACCAAGGTGGGCCTGGGCACGTTTGTGGACCCGCGCATCGAAGGCGGCAAGCTCAACAGCAAGTCCACCGAAGACCTGGTCAAACTGGTGGAGTTCAACGGCGAGGAATGGCTGTTCTATCCCGCGCCCAAGGTCGATGTGGCCATCATCCGCGGCACGCTGGCCGATGAGAACGGCAACATCACGCTGGACAAGGAAGGCGTTCTGCTGGAGCAGATCAACATCGCCCACGCGGCCAAGGCCAGCGGCGGCATCGTGATCGCGCAGGTGGAGCGCATCGTGAAGGCCGGCAGCCTGCACCCCAAGTCGGTCAAGGTGCCGGGCGTGTCGGTGGACTACGTGGTGGTCAGCCAGCCCGAAAACCACATGCAGACCATCACCACGCAGTTCAACCCCGCGCTGTGCGGCGATGTGCGCGTGCCGCTCAACTCGCTGGCGCCCATGCCGCTGGACGAGCGCAAGGTCATCGCGCGCCGCACGGCACTGGAGCTCACGCCAGGTGCCATCACCAACCTGGGCATCGGCATCCCGGCGGGCGTGCCGTCGGTGGCGGCGGAAGAGGGCGTGTCCGACCAGTTCACGCTGAGCGTGGAAAGCGGCATCACCGGCGGCATCCCGGCGCAGCTGGGGGACTTCGGCACTGCCTACAACGCCGACGCGATCATCGAGCAGTCGCTGCAGTTCGACTTCTATGACGGCGGCGGTCTGGACGCGAGCTTCCTGGGCCTGGCGCAGGCCGACAACCACGGCAACGTGAACGTGAGCAAGTTCAACGGCCGGCCGGTGGGCTGCGGCGGTTTTGTGAACATCACGCGGTCCACCAAGCACCTGGTGTTCTGCGGCACCTTCACCGCGGGCGGGTTGGAGGTAAAGGTGGCTGATGGGACGCTCACCATCGTCAAGGAAGGCCGTTCGCGCAAGTTCATCGAGAAGGTCGAGCAGATCACCTTCAACGGGCTGGACGCCGCGCAGCGCGAGCAGAACGTGTTGTTCGTCACCGAGCGCGCCGTGTTCCACCTGACCACCGAAGGCCTGGAGCTGACCGAGATCGCGCCCGGCATCGACCTGGAACGTGACGTGCTGGCGCACATGGGCTTCAAGCCCATCATGCGCAACGTGAAGACCATGGACGCGGGCCTGTTCCGCGCGCAGTGGGGCGGCCTGGCGCAGGCCATGGCGGCGAAGGCTGCGCAGGGCTGAGGGGCGTTCACGCCCAGGCGCTGGTCGGCGGCATGGGCCGGGCCCGGCGCCAACACCCACAAAGCAAAAAGCCAGCGGCCCAGGGAGGGCGCGCTGGCTTTTTGCCGTGCTGGGCTGCCGCTGCGGTGTGGCTGTGGGGCCCTGTGGCCCTGTGGCCGTGCCCCCAGCCCGCGCGCTACGAAGCGCTTTGCGTATAGACCTTTTGCAGCAGCCGGATCAGCGTGGTGCGCTCGGCGGCGGTCAGTCTGGCGGTGGCGTCCACCTCCAGCTGCGCGGCGGTCTGCTCGGCCTGGGCGGTCAGCTCGGCCCCTGCGGGCGTGAGGTGCACCCCCATCGCACGGCCGTCGCTCGGGTGCGGGCGGCGCTCGATCAGCCCGCGCCGCTCCAGCGCCGCAATCAGACCCACCAGGTTGGGCGGCAGCACGTTGAGCGTGGCGCACAGCTGGCGCGACGTGATGCCCGGGTTGTGCGCCACCAGCGACAGCACCGAGAAATCCACCACCTTCAGGCGGTACACCGCCATGCGCTCCATGAAGACCTCGATCACGGCCAGCGACGCACGGCGCGCGTTGTAGCCCACCAGCGTGCGCAGAAAGCCGGTGTCCACCGACTCGGTGAAGGGCTCGGCCGAGGGGGTGGCGGGTGCTGCTGCGGCGGCGGTTTTCTTGGAGGGGCGAGCGCTGGGCATGGGGCGATTGTGCAGAGTGGGAGGCGGGCCAGAGTCCGAAGCAAACGCAGTGGTTGATGTAGATCAGGCCCTGCCGCAGGTTCTGAAAGCCTTGTTTGCTATGGATTTTATAGTTTTGGCAGGGTGATGCCGTCGCTGCCGTGTGGGGCCCCTGCGCACAGCGCTACGCCGGGCTGCGCAGCACGCGCCGGTACTGCACCGCCTCGGCCACGTGGCTGACTGCGGTGGTGGGCGCGCCCGCCAGGTCGGCGATGGTGCGCGCCACCTTGAGGGCGCGGTGCGTGCTGCGCGCCGACCAGCCCAGGCGGGCGGCGGCGGTGTTGAGGAATTTCACGGCCGTGTCGTCCAGCTGCACGTGCGTGTCGATCTCCTGGCCCTGCAGCGCCTGGTTGGTCTTGCCCTGGCGTGCCAGGGCCACAGCGCGGGCGCGCTCCACCCGCTCGCGGATGGCGGTGGTCGACTCCCCGGCGGGCGCCTGCACCAGTTGGTCGGCGGGCAGGGCGGGCACTTCCACATGCAGGTCGATGCGGTCCAGCAGCGGCCCGCTGAGCTTGCCCTGGTAACGGCTGATCTGGTCCGGCGTGCAGCGGCAGGCGCGCTGCGTGGAGCCCAAAAAGCCGCAGGGGCAGGGGTTCATCGCAGCGATCATCTGAAAGCGCGCCGGAAAGTCCGCGCGCTGCGCGGCCCGCGATATCGTGATGTGGCCGGTCTCCAGCGGCTCGCGCAGGGCTTCCAGAGCGGCGCGCGGGAATTCGGGGAGTTCATCGAGGAACAACACGCCGTGGTGTGCCAGCGAGATTTCGCCCGGCTTCGGGGGTGACCCCCCTCCCACCAGCGCCACCGCACTGGCCGTGTGGTGCGGGCTGCCGGTCGGCCTTTGCCCCCAGCGCTCGGGGTGAAAGCGCCCCGCCAGGCTGGCGATGGCCGCGCTCTCCAGCGCCTCCTGCACCGTCATCGCGGGCAGCAGGCCCGCAAACCGCAGTGCGAGCATCGACTTGCCGGAGCCCGGCGGCCCGGCCATCAGCAGGCTGTGCGCGCCGGCCGCGGCGATCTCCATCGCACGCTTGGCCGTGGCCTGGCCCTTCACGTCGGCCATGTCGGGGCCCGTGGTGTGGGCGGTCAGCGGCTGGGGCTCCAGCCGGCTCCAGCCGTCGTTGTCGACGTCGGCATCGCCCCCTGCCGCGCTGCCGGGCGGCAAGAAGGCACGCACCACGTCGAGCAGGTGGCGGGCCCGCACTACGCGGGCGTCTGGCACCAGGGCGGCTTCTTCGGCACTGCCGGGCGGCAGCACCAGTTGCACGTCGATCTGCTGGGCCTGCAGCGCCAGGCTGGTGGCCAGTGCGCCGCGCACGGCGCGCAGCTCGCCCGAGAGCGACAGTTCGCCGGCGAATTCATAGCCCTTGAGCTTGCTGGCATCGACCTGCCCGCTGGCCGCGAGGATGCCCAGAGCGATGGGCAGGTCGAACCGGCCGGAATCCTTGGGCAGATCCGCGGGCGCCAAGTTCACCGTGATGCGTTTGTTGTGCGGAAATTCGAGCCCCGCGTTCTGCAGCGCCGACCGCACCCGTTCGCGGGCTTCCTTCACTTCCACCTCGGCCAGGCCGACCAGCGTGAAGCTGGGCAGGCCGTTGGCCAGATGCACCTCGACCGTCACCGAAGGCGCTTGCAGCCCCAGAAGGGCGCGGCTTTGCACCAAAGCAAGACTCATGAAGCAGATTCTCCCCAGATGGGTGCGTTTTGTGGTTTTTAGTTGCGCGTAGTGCGCGCCTTGCACCAAGTAAGTGCATAGCGCGGAGCGAACAACCCCTCACTGT
The DNA here is from genome assembly GCF_001424425.1 of Acidovorax sp. Leaf191. Taxonomy (GTDB): domain Bacteria; phylum Pseudomonadota; class Gammaproteobacteria; order Burkholderiales; family Burkholderiaceae_C; genus Acidovorax. Next base: position 174,393 of record NZ_LMPT01000001.1, on the reverse strand, counting down.
ACCGGGGGATCCATGTAACGCGAAGCAACGGCCCGGCGCGGCATGGCGTGCCAGTGGCACGGTCCGTGCTTAGAGCCCCTGTCCCTACTTTGTCCAACCGGAGGAAACATGACCCGCGCCATCATCAAGACCCTGGGCGTTGCCCTTGTTGCAACCCTTCCCATGCTGGCCAGCGCCCAGCTCACCGGCAACGTCAGCCTGACCACCAACTACAAGTTCCGTGGCCAGGACCAGGACGCCTCCAAGGCCAAGGCCGTNGCCAGAGCGCGGTCGTTCTGGGTTCTTCCCATGCTGGCCAGCGCCCAGCTCACCGGCAACGTCAGCCTGACCACCAACTACAAGTTCCGTGGCCAGGACCAGGACGCCTCCAAGGCCAAGGCCGTCAAGCCCGCCCTGCAAGGCGGCTTCGACTACACCTTCGGCGAAACCGGCTGGTACGTGGGCAACTGGAACTCCAGCGTGGACTGGCTGGCCAACAACTCGCTCGAGTCCGACCTGTACGGCGGCTACAAGTTCAAGGCCGCCGGCGCCGACTTCGACGTGGGCGCGCTGACCTACATCTACCCCGGCAACAGCAACGGCAACACCACCGAGCTGTACGGYGCGGCCACCATGGGCCCCTTCACCGCCAAGTACTCGCACACCATCTCCAAGGACTACTTCGGKTTCGCAGGCGCCAAGGCRGGCTCGGGCCTGAAGGGCACCAACACCGGCTACCTGAACCTGGCGTTCGCSCAGGAAGTGGCCCCCAGCATCACGCTGAAGGCATCGGTGGGCTTCACCCGCTTTGCCAGCGACATCAAGGACACGGGCGTGCCCAACTACATGGACTACAGCGTGGGCGGCGCGTATGACTTCGGCAGCGGCCTGTCGCTCGGCGCTGCCGTGGTGGGCGCCAACAAGAAGGCCTTCTTCGGCCACGTNATGGACTACAGCGTGGGCGGCGCGTATGACTTCGGCAGCGGCCTGTCGCTCGGCGCTGCCGTGGTGGGCGCCAACAAGAAGGCCTTCTTCGGCCACGTRAACAAGTCGCGCGTGATCGTCACGCTCACCAAAACCCTGTAAGCAGTCTCGATGGGCGCAGGCTGCGCCCGTTGTCGGAGGATCCCAAAATGAAAATGGTGACAGCCATCATCAAGCCCTTCAAGCTCGACGAGGTGCGCGAAGCGCTCTCGGACATCGGCGTGCAAGGCATCACGGTAACCGAGGTCAAGGGCTTTGGCCGCCAGAAGGGCCACACCGAGCTGTACCGCGGTGCAGAGTACGTGGTCGACTTTCTTCCCAAGGTCAAGATCGAAGCCGCGGTGGCCGACGACCTGGTGGACCGCGTGATCGAGTCCATCGAAACCGCCGCCCGCACCGGCAAGATCGGCGACGGCAAGATTTTCGTGACCCACCTGGAGCAGGTGGTGCGCATCCGTACCGGCGAAACCGGCAAGGAAGCCCTGTAAAGGGCCCGGTTGCCACAGACACCAGAGAAATGCCATGAAAAAACTGCTTGCTTCCTTCGTACTGGGGTTGAGTCTGCTGTCCGGCGGGTCCGCCGTGCTGGCCCAGGCCCCTGCTGCTGATGCCGCGGCATCGGCCCCCGCAGAAGCCGCGCCTGCTGCCGCTGCGCCAGCCCCCGCCGCCGCACCTGTCGCTGCACCGGCACCCGCCGCTGCGGCCTCCGAGGCCGCCCCTGCCGCACCCGTGCCCAAGATCGACTCCGGCGACACCGCCTGGATGCTGACCTCCACGCTGCTTGTGATCCTGATGACCATCCCCGGCCTGGCGCTGTTCTACGGCGGCCTGGGCCGCAGCAAGAACATGCTGTCGGTGCTGATGCAGGTCTTCGTGGTGTTCTCGCTGATCTCCCTGCTGTGGGCCATCTACGGCTACAGCCTGGCGTTCTCCGGCGAGGGCAAGTTCTTCGGCGGCTTCCAGAAGATCTTCCTCAAGGGCGTGACCCAGGAGACCTTCGGCGCGCTGATCACCATCCCCGAGTACGTGTTCATCGCGTTCCAGGGCACGTTCGCGGCCATCACCGTGGCACTGGTCGTCGGTTCGTTCGCAGAGCGCATCAAGTTCTCCGCCGTGCTGATCTTCTCGGTGCTGTGGTTCACCTTCAGCTACGTGCCCATGGCCCACATCGTGTGGGGCGGCGGCCTGCTGGCGGCTGACGGCGCACTGGACTTCGCAGGCGGCACCGTGGTGCACATCAACGCCGGTATCGCCGGCCTGGTGGGCGCGTACATGGTGGGCAAGCGCATCGGCTTCGGCAAGGAAGCCCTCACGCCCCACAGCCTGACGCTGACCATGGTCGGTGCCTCGCTGCTGTGGGTGGGCTGGTTCGGCTTCAACGCCGGCTCCGCAGGTGCCGCCAACGCTGGCGCCGGCCTGGCCTTCGTGAACACCGTGCTGGCCACTGCCGCTGCCACGCTGAGCTGGATCGCTGGTGAAGCGCTGCACAAGGGCAAGGCTTCCATGCTGGGCGCCGCCTCCGGTGCCGTGGCCGGCCTCGTGGCCGTGACGCCTGCCGCTGGCTTCGTGGGCCCCATGGGTTCCATCGTGCTGGGCCTGCTGGCCGGTGTGGTCTGCCTGTGGGGTGTGGGTGGCCTCAAGCGCCTGCTCAACGTGGACGATGCATTCGACGTGTTCGGCGTGCACGGTGTGGGCGGCATCCTGGGTGCCATCCTGACCGGTGTGTTCGCATCGCAAAGCCTGGGTGGTACCGGCGGCCTGACGCCCGACACGTTCTCGATGGGTGCCCAGGTGTGGATCCAGGTCAAGAGCGTGCTGTTCACCATCGTGTGGTCCGGCGTCGTGGCGTTCATCGCCTACAAGATCGCCGACCTGCTGGTGGGCCTGCGTGTCTCGGAAGAAGCCGAGCGCGAAGGTCTGGACATCACGTCGCACGGAGAGACGGCGTACAACCGCTGATCCCGTCAGCCCGATGCGCTGCGGTGTCTGGTGGCACCGCAGCGTTGCAACAAGAACAAGCGAGTGACTCCTCTTGGTTCTTCAGCCCGCCGCCCTGGCGGGCTTTTTTCGCGTGCGGCGGGGCCTGCAGACCCGTGCAGCCCCGCACGCTGACCACCTGATCGCCCCTTGAACGCCCCTTGAGCGCTCCCTGAACGCCCGCTTGAACGCCGCCAAGGCGAGCGCCGCATCTTCAGCGGCCAAGGCAACCTCCGCCGAATTGCAGCGCGCTGTTCAAAAAATTCACGCGCCCAGGCCGTCGCACGGCAGGTGCCTGCCGCTACGATCCCAGGCATGGACCACGCCCTTGCCCAGATCGCCGACCGTGTGCGCGCAGCCGCCGCCGACCAGACGCCCTTGCGCATCCGCGGTGGAGGCACCAAGGACTTCCATGGCCTGGCGCTGCATGGCGAGGTGCTCGACACCCGCACCTTGCGCGGCATCGTGAGCTACGAGCCCAGCGAACTGGTCGTCACCGTGCGCGCCGGCACCCCGCTGGCCGAGCTGGAGGCCGCGCTGGCCGCACAGGGCCAGTGCCTGCCGTTCGAGCCCCCGCATTTCGCCCAGGCGCCCTCGGACGCCGCCACCGTGGGCGGCATGGTCGCCGCGGGTTTGTCGGGCCCGGCGCGTGCCAGCGTGGGTGCGGTGCGCGACTACATGCTGGGCGTCACGCTGCTCAACGGCCGCGCGGAGCTGCTCAGCTTTGGCGGCCAGGTGATGAAGAACGTCGCGGGCTACGACGTGTCACGCCTCATGGCGGGCGCCTGGGGCACGCTCGGGCTGCTCACCGAGGTCAGCCTCAAGGTGCTGCCGGTCGCCCCGGCCGAGGCTACGCTGCGCTTTGAATGCAACCAGGCCGACGCGCTGCGCAAGCTGCACGCCTGGGGCGGCCAGCCGCTGCCTTTGAACGCCAGCTGCTGGGTGCAGGACGGGGCTGTGGGCACGCTCTACGTGCGCCTGCGCGGCGCCGTGGCGGCCGTGGAGGCCGCCTGCCGCAGCATGGGCGGCACGCGCCTTGACAACACCACCACGGCGCCCGACTGGACCGCCTGCCGCGATCAGACCCTGCCGTGGTTCACCGACCGCGCGCAGCGCCCCGGCCACGCGCTGTGGCGCCTGTCGCTGCCGCAGACCGCGCCGGTGCTCAGCCTGCCCGCCGCGGCCCAGCCGCTCATCGAGTGGCATGGCGCGCTGCGCTGGGTGCAGGCACCGGATTCGGCGGGCGACGCCTTGCGCGACGCTGCGCGTGCCGTGGGCGGGAGTGCTACTGTTTTCATAGCTTCTGGCGCTGATCCAGAAAGCGGTAGCGGCCATTCTGGCTCGCCATCCCGCGCGCTGGAGCAGATCCACGCCCGCCTCAAGCACAGCTTCGACCCGGCGGGCATCTTCAACCCCGGCCGCATGGCGCAGGCCTGGTAGGCCCGGGACGTGCTTGCTGCCAACGCCATGCGACGACATCTGCGCCACCTGACGGGGCACCACCGCACGGTGGCGAGCAACCGCGTGCTGGGCCTGCTGCTGGCCTTCAACGCGGGCGCGGTCAATGCCGGGGGCTTCCTGGTGGTGCACCTGTACACATCGCACATGACGGGCTTCGTCTCCATGCTGGCCGACAGCCTGGTGCTGGGCAACATGGCCTTGGTGCTGGGCGCCGTGGGTGCGCTGCTGGCCTTCCTGTGCGGCGCGGCGACCACGTCGGTGATGGTGAACTGGGCGCGGCAGCGGCGCCTGCACAGCAGCTATGCGCTGCCCCTGCTGCTGGTGGCCGTGCTCATGCTGGTGTTCGGCCTGGTGGGCGCGATCACGCTGAGCTGGCCCACGCCGTTCGCGGTGCCGGTCACGGTGCTGCTGCTGTCGTTCATCATGGGCCTGCAGAACGCCACGGTGACCAAGATGTCGTCGTCGCAGATCCGCACCACGCACATGACCGGCGTGGTGACCGACCTGGGCATCGAGCTGGGCAAGATGCTCTACTGGAACCGCACCGGCACCGCGCCCGAGTCGCAGGTGCGGGCCAACCAGATGCGCCTGCGGCTCTTCGCGGGGCTGCTGGGCATGTTCCTGGTGGGCGGCATCGCGGGCGCGGCGGGCTTCAGCCGCGTGGGTTTTGTCTTCGTGGTGCCGCTGGCGCTCGTGCTTCTGGTGCTCTCGCTGCCGCCGCTGTGGGCCGACCGCGCGCGGCTGCTGCACCCGCGGCGCAAGGTGGTGCCGCTGCCGCCGCCCCCGGCCGTGTAGCTGCGGCCCGCACCCCGATCACCCGGTCCTTCGCTCCCTTTCCGTCAGGCATGCTCGATGCAAACCCAACTTTCCCCTGAATACCGCGCCCGCGCCGATGGCCTGGAGGCCGAAGCCATCCTGCGCAAGTGCGTGCATTGCGGCTTTTGCACCGCCACCTGCCCCACCTACCAGTTGCTGGGCGACGAGCTGGACGGCCCGCGCGGCCGCATCTACCTCATCAAGCAGGTGCTCGAAGGGGCCGAGCCCACGCGCAGCACCCAGATGCACCTGGACCGGTGCCTGACCTGCCGCAACTGCGAAAGCACCTGCCCGAGCGGCGTGGAGTACGGCCACCTGGTGGACATCGGCCGCAAGATCGTGGATGAGAAGGTGCCGCGCCCCCTGGGCGAGAAGGCGCTGCGCTGGGCGTTGAAAGAAGGCTTGCCGTCGCCCCTGTTCGGCCCCGCGATGAAGGCCGGGCAGATGGTGCGCGGCCTGCTGCCTGCGGCGCTCAAGGCCAAGGTGCCCGCGCCGCAGCCCGCCGGCGCGTGGCCCACGCGCGAACATGCGCGCAAGGTGATGATGCTGGCGGGCTGCGTGCAGCCGGCCATGATGCCCAACATCAACACCGCCACCGCACGCGTGCTGGACGCGGCGGGCATCCAGACCGTGGTCGCCTCCAAGGCGGGTTGCTGCGGCGCGGTGAAGTTCCACCTCAACGACCAGACAGGCGGCATGGCCGAGATGCGCGCCAACATCGACGCCTGGTGGCCGCTGGTGGAGCAGGGCGGGGTGGAGGCCATCGTCATGAACGCCTCGGGCTGCGGCGTCACCGTGAAGGAGTACGGCCACATCCTCAAGGACGACGCGCAGTACGCGGCCAAGGCTGCGCGCATCAGCGCGCTCACGCGCGACCTGTCCGAACTGCTGCCCGACATGCTGCCCGAGCTGGCCGACAAGCTCGCCGGCCGCGCGCAGCCTGCGGCCGACGTGCTGTACGCCTACCACCCGCCCTGCACGCTGCAGCACGGGCAAAAGTTGCGGGGCGGCGTGGAGGTGCACCTGGCGCGCCTGGGCTTCAAGCTGCGCGCTGCGCGCAACGAAGCGCACCTGTGCTGCGGCTCGGCGGGCACGTATTCGGTGCTGAACCCCGGGCTGTCCTACCAGCTGCGCGACCGCAAGCTGGGCGTGCTGGCCGAGGCCTTCGGCGAGCAGCCGCCGGACATGATCCTGTCGGCCAACATCGGCTGCATCACCCATCTGCAAAGCGGCACGGGCACGCCGGTGCGGCACTGGATCGAGGTGCTGGACGAGGCCTTGGCGTGATGCCGGTTACATCCGCTGGCGGGCATTTTTGCCAACGCTGGCATGATTGAGGGTTTTGTCGCCCCACACCTCACCCTTTTTTCGCACCGCCATGACCGATTCCGTGTCCGCACAAGAACAACAACCGAACGCAGCGACGACGGCGCCTGCTGCTGCCGCTGAGCCCGTGTCCACCGAGGCCGCCGCTGCAGCCGCTGGCGCCGTGTCGGCTGCGCCGGCGGGTGCGCCAGCGTCAGAGCGGGCCCGCCGTTCGGGCGGCCAGCGCCGCGGCGGTGGTGACCGCCGTGGTGGCCGGGGCGGCGCGCCGCGCCAGGGCGCAGCGCCGCAGGGCGATGCTGCAACCGCGCAAGGGCCGGCCGGCGACGGCGCTGCCCGTACGCCGCCACGCACCACCCACCCGCTGCTGGAGCAACTGGCAGACCTGTACCCGCATCTGTTCGGCGCGGTGTTCCGTCCGCTCAAGCGCGGTGTCTTCCAGGACCTGCTGGCGGCGCATCCTGAAGCCTTCGACCGCGACGCGCTCAAGGTGGCGCTGGGCCTTCACACCCGCTCCACGCGCTACCTGCAAAGCGTGGCAGCCGGCGACAAGCGCCACGACCTGGCCGGTCAGCCGGTGGAAGCCATGGCGCCCGAGCATGTGCACCACGCACTGCTGGAGGTCTACCGCCGCCGCAAGAACAACAAGGCCCGCGCCACCGAAGACCTGTTGCCCAAGCTGCGCAACCGCATGATGGCTGCGTTCGAGGCATCGGGCATGTCGCGCGAGACCTACACCGAACTGGTGCGGGGCCGCGACGATGCCGCCAACGCCATCCTCGAAGAAGCCTTTGCCGAATGGTCCGCCCGCAACGCCAAGGACGAAGCGCTGCTGCGCGCCTTCGAGGCCAGCGGCCAGACGCTGGAAGCCTTCGCCGACATGTACGGCATGGTGGCGCGCACGGTGGGCCAGCAGCTCGAACGCGCACGCCGCCTGAATGCCGCGCGTGCGCAGCAGGCCGCCGATGCCGCCGCCGCGGCGTCGGCCTCTGCGGTCCCCGCCGCTACCGCAGCTACCGCCGCTCCCGCGGCATCGGCTGAATCCGCAGCACCGGCCGAGCACGCCGATGCAGCAGCGGCTGCCGCGGCCGCCCCGGCCCAGGACCACTGAACGGCGGGCACGAGCGTCATCGTGTCCACCGCCACCGCGCCCACACGGCTGATCTTTCTGCCCGGCGTGGGCGGCAACCCGGCGTTCTGGCGCGCCGCCTCGGACGCGGTCGCGCTCCCGGCCGAGCGGGTGCTGCCGGGCTGGCCCTGGTTTGGCGTGGCAGCGGCGGCGGACATGCCCGCCCACACCGCCGGCTGCATGCAGGACCTGGTCGATGCGGTCACGCCGCACATGGACCAGCCCTGTGCCCTGATCGCCCAGTCCATGGGCGGCGTGGTGGCGGTGCTGGCCACCCTGCAGCGCCCCGAACACCTCACGCACCTGGTGCTGGTGGCCACGTCCGGCGGCGTGCCCATCGACGACCTGCACCCCCACGACTGGCGCCCGGATTTCATGCGCACGAACCCCGCCTTCCCCGCGTGGATGGCCCGCGAGCGCTGGGACCTGACCCCCCAACTGGCATCGCTGCGCACGCCTGCGCTGCTGCTGTGGGGCGATGCCGACCCCATCAGCCCCGTGGCAGTGGGCGAGCGCCTGCAGAGCCTGCTGCCGCGTGCACAGCTGCACGTGCTGCCGGGCGGCGCCCACGACCTGGCCCAGACGCACGCCGCGGCAGTGGCCGCGCACATCACACGCCATCTGCTGGCGGGCGGTGCGCCACCACCATCACCATCACCAACACCCCCACTGCGCGGCGACGCGCCAGCCGCATAGAATCCTGCTGCGGCCCGGTTCATGGGTTGCCGTAAGCGTTTACGTCAATCAACGTGCCAACCAACGCCGGCCCTGCCGGGGTGGTGGTTTCCCGCCAGCCGTGCAGGCCAGCGGGGACGGCACCTTGACTGACCGGCCTGCTTCATGGAACTTCAATGAACCAACCTTCGTCCCCCCGCACCGGGCCCTCCACGCCCTACGCGCCATCCACGGGGTCCGCGCCTCCTCCATCTCCCGCATCTTCTCCCGCATCTCCCTCCTCTCCAGGGGGGCCTTCGGCTGCCACGCCTTCCTCCAAGACATTCCTCGGCCTGCGCAAGCTGCCTGCGCGCTCGGCAGCCTGGGTCATGCCGCTGCTGCTGTCGCTGCTCATGACCTTCATCGTCTCGCTCATCAGCACCCTGCGTGTGGCGGGCCTCTCGGTGGACGTCCTGCGCCTGTGGATGAGTTCGTGGGCGCTGTCCTGGATGGCGGCCTTTCCGACACTGCTGCTGGTGCTGCCGCTGGTGCGCCGGGCCACGGCGGCCATCGTGGACCCCAGGTAGCCACACGCCCACTCGCTGCTGACGCCGGGTGTCAGCAGCCCCGTACGCCCGCCGCCGGCGCGGCTGCAGGCTACTGACATCAGGGTGTCAGCAGCGGGTCGGCACCATGCGGGTCTTGCAGCTGCACACCCCCGGCCGGTCCGCAAATCGGGCCCGCCGGCTGACCACATCCAACCCGACAAGAGAGAGGACCCGTCATGACCCATCCCGCTACCACCCGCATTCCCGCCTTCAGCGTGGCCGGCATCGCCGTGCGCACGCGCAACAGCGAAGAGATGAATCCCGCCATCGCACGCCTTGGGGGCCTGTGGAACCGCTTCTTCAGCCAGAGCTGGGAGCGCAAGCTGCCCAGCCGGGGCGACGACGGCCGCATCTTCGGCGTGTACAGCGGCTACGAATCCAACGAGCATGGTGCCTTTGACGTGACCGCCGGCGTGGCCGTCGCCGAGCCGGACATGGCGCAGGCGCAGGCAGTGCCGGGCGCCGCCCACGTCGACATCCAGGCGGGCGACTACCTCGTCTTCACGGGGGCCGGCGAGATGCCCCAGATGGTGATCGACACCTGGGTGCGCATCTGGCAATACTTTGCCGAAAACCCCCAGGTGCAGCGCCGCTTCGGCACCGACTTCGAGGCCTACGAGGGCCCGGACCAGGTGGCCATCCACATCGGCGTCAAGCCCTAGCATGGTGCCGGATGCCGCCCCCGCCCCAGCGCCGCGCGCGGCCGCGGCCGTGGCGGTGGGGTTCGGTGGTGCAACTGGCGCTATATTGTTGATAGCTGCTGGCGCTTTCCAGGCGAGCGCCACAGCCCGAAATGCTTTGATAATGAACCCTCTCCATGCGCCGCGCTGACCGCCTTTTCCAGATCGTCCAGCTCATCCGCGGCCGGCGCCTGTCCACGGCAGCCTTCCTGGCCGAACGGCTCGAAGTCTCGGCGCGCACCATCTACCGCGACGTGGCGGACCTGCAGCACCAAGGCGTGCCCATCGAGGGGGAAGCCGGTGTGGGCTACCGCCTGGGCGCGGGCTTCGAGCTGCCGCCGCTGATGTTCAGCCAGGGCGAGGCGAACGCGCTGGTGGCCGCCGCGCGGCTGGCGCAGGCCTGGCTCGATGCCGGGCTGGCGCGCGAGGTGGAGGGCGCCCTGGGCAAGATCCTGTCGGTGCTGCCCCCGGCCGCGCGCGTGGCGGCCGAGTCGCAGGCGCTGTACGCGCCGTCGGTGGGGCTGGGCCCCCAGGCCCAGGCCACCCTGCAGTCGCTGCGCGAGGCGGTGCAAAGCCGCCACGTGGTGCAGGTCAACTACGCCGACGTGCGGGGCCGCGCGAGCCTGCGCCGCCTGCGCCCGCTGGGCTGCTTCTACTGGGGCAAGGTCTGGACGCTGTCGGCCTGGTGCGAACTGCGCGGCGACTTCCGGGGCTTTCGCATCGACCGCATCGTGGACCTGGTGGTGATGGACGAGCAGTTCCGCCAGGAGCCCGGCAAGACCCTGGCCGACATGCTGCGCAAGGTGGAGGCCGAGATGGGCTCGCGGCCGAGCGAATGGCCGCCCGCGGAGACCCCGGGCCTGAACGCCTGATCAGGCTGGAGCCTGCCCGCATCAACCCCGCTGCGGCGCGGCCGCCGGCACAATGCGGCGATGATCCTTCGCCTGTCCGACCTGGTGCCGCCGGTGGTGCTGCGCCCCGCCCAGCGCCAGGATGCGCCCCGGCTGGCCCGCCTCTGGCGCGAGGCCTGGCGTTCTGCCAACCCGGCGGTGGCCACCGTGGCACCGCAAGCGCACTGGGAAGACCGGGTGCGGGCCGAATTCGGCCCACCCTGCACCGCGCTGCTGGCCGAGCGCGCAGACGGAGCCCTGCTGGCCTTCATGGTGGTGGACATCCCGAGCCGCCATCTGCACCAGCTTTTCGTGGCGCCCGGCGCGCAAAGCCAGGGCATGGGTGGCGCGATGGTGCAGGAGATCTGCCAGCGCCTGTGCCCTGACGGCTGGACCTTGCACGTGGCAACGGCCAACGAACGCGCTCGGCGGTTCTATGCCCGCTGCGGGCTGGTGGAGGGCGCGACCAACGTTCATCCGGCGACCGGCCGCGAGAGGGTGCTGTGCAGTTGGCCCGGCGCCGCGCCATAGCCCGCCCTGCGCGAACCTGCGGTACCACACCACGACGGCGCCCCAGAATGGTTGCAAACCGTCGCCATTATTCCAACTTGGTTACCTTGGTTACCTTTTGCGGTAATTTTTTGGAGTTATTGAGCGCAGTTGTCAAGAGAATTTGCTGCTCTCATGGCTATCATCCGCAGCACTTAGAACCAACGGGCTCCAAAGTCTGCAGCACATGACACGCCGCGTCACCATTCAAACGCCATTGGGCGACCAACTCAAGTTCAGGCAGCTGCAGGGCACTGAGGAAATCAGCCAGATATTCGCTCTGGACGTGGATTTGCTCAGCGACAGCAAAAGCATCGACCCCAAGGCCTTGCTGGGCAAGAACGCCACCGTCGTGGTCGAGACCGAAGGCGGTGGCAAGCGCTACATCGACGCCATCGTCACCCGCTTCGGCATGCAGGGCCAGGACCATCGCATGTTCTCGTACAAGGCCCGCCTGAGCCCCTGGCTGTGGCTGGCCACACGCAAAAGCGATTTCAAGATATTCCAGAACAAGACGGTTCCAGAGATTATTGAAGAAGTGCTCGGTAAATATGGTTACCCGCTGGAGAAAAAGCTGACCCGCACTTATCGTACCTGGGATTATTGCGTTCAATACAACGAGTCCGACTGCCAGTTCGTGTCCCGGCTCATGGAGCACGAGGGCATTTATTACTACCACCAGCATTCGCCCGGCCAACACGTGCTGACGCTGGCGGACGACATCGTGGCATCGCACAGTCCGTTGCCGGGAGCCGCCACGCTGCCGTTCTACCCGCCCGAGAAGGCCGCCATCTCCGACCGGGAATGTGTCTTTGCGTGGGAGCGGGCCGAAGAGATCAAGTCGGGCCGCCACTACAACGACGACTACGACTTCAAGAAGCCCAAGGCCGATCTGTCGAATATGCGCAAGATGCCCATGGGCCACGCGCACGACAGCCATGAAGTTTATGAATGGCCGGGCGGCTATACCGAGTACGGCGATGGCGAAACGTACGTGCGGGTGCGCCTGCAGGAAAATCTCACCCGCGAAAGCGTGGTGCAGGGTAAATCGAGCTGCCGCGCTCTGACGCCGGGTTACACCTTCAGCCTGGAGAACTATCCGCGCGAGGACCAGAACCAGCAGTACCTGATTACCGCGGTTCAGTACCACTTTCAGGAAAACCCCGAAGTCAGCAGCATCGCCAAACCCACGCCCAAGACCACCAAGGACGAGGTGGGGTCCATCCAGCGCTTCGTGCTGAAGGCGCAGCCCACCAGCCTGGCCTTCACGCCGCCGCGCGTCACGCCCAAGCCCCGCAGCCAGGGCCCGCAGACGGCCGTGGTCGTCGGCCCGCCCGGCGAGGAAATCTGGACCGACAAGTACGGCCGGGTCAAGGTGCAGTTCCACTGGGACCGCATCGGTGCCATGGACGAAAACTCCAGCTGCTGGATCCGCGTGTCGCACCCTTGGGCCGGCGCGAAATACGGCGGCATCTTCACACCCCGCATCGGCCAGGAAGTCATCGTCGACTTCTTGAACGGCGACCCTGACTACCCCATCATCACCGGCCGCGTCTACAACAACGACCAGATGCCCCCGTGGGAGCTGCCCAAGCACAAGACGCAGTCGGGCTTTCAGACCAACTGGAGCAAGGGCGGCGGCGGCAAGCACATGCTGCGGTTCGAGGACCAGAAGGGCATCGAGCACATCGAGCTGTCCACGGACCACGGCAACACCCATCTGCACATGGGTTACCTGATGAACCAGAGCACCGAGGCCAAGCGAAGCTATGGCTTCGAGCTGCGCACCAATGAGTGGGGTGCGATTCGGGCGGACAAGGGGCTGCTGATCACGACGTATACGCAGGACTTCATGCAGAAGGTTGCGCATGAAAGTCCGGACGGCTTTGCCAATCTGGGTGCCGGGCTGGAGTCCTCTCAGGGCTTGATGGCCCAAGCCAAAAGCGCTGTGGCATCCATGGAATCCGTCATCGGCAGCATCAACAATCTGAAGATGGCGCACATGAGCGAGCTGGCGTCAGGCATTCAGTCCATGGTGGGCAAGGCGGCTGCTGCGACATCGCTGGGGCAGATGGCTGCGGCTGTGTCCTCGTTCGTGTCGGGCGGGAGCACTGCGGGCGCGGGGCCCGAGCTGGTCATGCCGATGGACACCGATCCGGCGATGCCGCAGGCTTTGGAAATACAGGCCAAATCCCAGGACATCAGCAAGCCCATCGTGTCCATCGTCAGTCCCGAGGGGCAGTCGATGATCAGCCCCAAACCCATCGTCATCAGCTCGGGCCAGAGCGTGTCGGTGCATGGCAAGGGACCGATCACCACCTCGACCCAGCAGCAACTCACGCTGTTGGCCAAAGGCGGCATGCTCACGCACGTCTCCGAGGGGGGGCAGCGCACCACCGTGTCCACGGGTGACGTGGCCCATGAGGCGCAGTCCGGCAACATGAACCTCACGGCCAAGCAGAACATCACTGTGGCCTCCACCACAGCAGATGCCACAGTCATCGGCAAGCAGAACGTCAATGTGCGCGCTGACGATGACTCGGTCCTCATCAAGGCTGGCAAACACATACGGCTGGAGGCGGCCGAGAGCATCACGCTGGTCGTGGGTGGCGGCAAGGCCTACATCAAGCTCACCGATGAAGGGGACATCGAGATCGTTGGTGTGAAAAAGGGACTGCTGAAGTTCGACGACGACCTCGATGAGTTTGGCAAAAAGATCAACCTCAACTGCAGCTGACGGTGTGCGGGCGGTGTGCCAAAGGCACGCCGCTGCAGGCTCTACAACCACCTCCTATTTCCTATGCGTTACCACTTCAACGAGGGGTTCATCAATACCCCGGACTACTCGCTCGACCGAACGGTGCATGTCCTGATGCCCAGCCCCGCGTCAGGAGGCCTGACGATCGTCATCACGCGCGAAGACCTGGAGGTCGACGAGACCCCCGCGCAGTTTGTGGACCGGCAGATGGCCTTGGCAGCCAAGCAAGTGAGCAAGTTCAGCAAAGGTGTGCCGGAACCGCAAAAGCTGGGCGTGCGCGCAAAGATCGATGGGGTGCGGTTTCCGGTCAGCTACAAGCAGCAAGGTCAGACGCTCCATCACGTGCAGGCGATTTTTCAGCTGCCGGACACCCGGAAGATGTTGAGCTTTACCTTCACATCTCCGGCCCCGCTGACACCCGAGCACCTGCAGATCGTGGACGCCGTGCTCGGCAGCTTTGAGCTTCATGCCAAGTAACGCGACCTGACCGCCTGTTCACTGAGCAAAAGCTACCTCCTTTCACCAACACCACCAAAGACAGGACCCACAGATGGGAGGCATGGCTGCGGCTCGCATGAAGGACGAAATCGGTCACGTGGGGGTGTGGGCGCGGCTGGCTCGCACGGCGCTGCGTGTGGGTTCCATGGTGGCCGAGGGGCTGCTGGTGGCGGGGGCCATCGCCGCGGTCGCGGTGGTGGCTGCGCCTCTGGCGGGTGCCGCCGTGACCTTTGGTGCGGCTTTTGCATTTCTGGGCACGACGTGCGCCGGCATGGTCATCAGTGGGGCGGTAGCTGGCTTCATAGGCCGGATGACAGGGTGGAACGACTACAAAGAGAAAAAAATACAGGAAATGACCGAGGGCATTGGTGAGATGGACATCACCGGCGCGCTTGGCATCAAAGGTGCTGCCACGGTCCTCATCAACCAGCGCGAGGCCATGCGCGCCATTTTGGACTCCGCCGTGTGCTCGAAGCACCCCATGCCAGAGCCCAACAAGATTGCGGAGGGCAGCGACTCGGTGTTCATCGAAACCGGCCCTGCAGCCCGCAAGGGCGACAAGCTCATGTGCGCAGCCCAGATCGTCACTGGTTCGGACAACGTGCTCGTAGGAGGAAACAAGACCCAGTATCTGAACATCGCCGATGACAAAGACATGTGGGAGACGGCGCTGGAGTTTGCCCCTGCATTGCTGGGGCGCGGCAGCTTGCCGGCCAAACTGGGCTGTATGGGCATGGCAGTCGTCGGCAACTACATCGGCGACGCGGCCGCCAGGGGCATTCAATGGGTGATGGGGCGCCCGGTGATTCCCATGACGGGCGGGAAGATCCTCGACGGATCAGGCGATACGGATTTTGTGCTGCCAGGCCCCATGGGCATTGAATGGGCCCGCTTCTACAGCAGCCATGATCACCGCACAGATACCATTCATGGGAAAGGGTGGTCACTTCCGTTCGACATGGAGCTTCATGTCACCCCGCCCTCGGCGGCTGCATCCGGCTCTCTCATTTTTGTAAGCAGGCAGGGACGGCGCGTCAACCTGCCTTGGGTGGAGCCAGGAAACGCATTCTTCAATACGGCAGAAGGGTACATCGTTAACTGCACTCCCGGTGGGGCATACGAAGTGGTGGACCTCGACCACATTCGCTACCAGTTCGGGCCAGTGCATGGGCCCGTGCTTCCAGTCGATGGCGCAGGCGGTGCGGGCACGCAGATGTTGCGGCTGCAGCGCATCCAGGACCGCTTTAACCACTGGGTACGGCTGCGGCGCGATGCACTCCAGCGGCTGGTGCGCATGACGGACCATCTTGGCCGCATCATCGAATTCAAGCTCCATGAGGCGTCAGGCCGTGTCACGCACATCGGCCTACTGCAGGGGGTGTCGGGCGAGCGGACAGGCCTGCTCGCGAGTTACGAGTACGACGCCAGCGGCCAGCTGGTCAAGGTGCTGGACAGGACCGGCCGCGTGATACGCCAGTTCGCTTATACGGATGGTCTGATGACCTGGCAGGTGGACGCTGCGGGGCTCGAGTCGAGCTACGTGTGGGAAACCGTTGAACAAGCAGGGGGGCCAATTCTCGAGGGCTTGGCGCCCGCAAGCCCCTGGATGACGCTGACAGGCCGCGACCGCCGCGTGGTGCGCCACTGGACCAGCGATGGAGAGAGCTACGACATCCGGTACGGCCAGTTGGACAGCGCAGATGCGCAGAAGGCTGCTCAGGCCAACACACTGCCACCCCGCGGTATCACGGTATCCGTCGACCAACTGGGCCGTCGGCAAGAATGGCAGTGGGACGAGCTCTACAACCTGACGCGCTACACCAACCCGCTGGGTCAAAGCTGGAACCTGCGGTGGAGCCCTGCGCGAGAGCTGCTGGAATGCATTCCCCCCGGCGGGCAGAGCCTCAGGTTCGAGTACGACTACAACGGCATGCGAACTGCCGAGATCGATGCCCTGGGTCGGCGCACTCGCACCCTGTGGGACACCAATTGGTTCGAGCCATTGGCAGTCACGCTGCCCGATGGAACCATATGGCGCTACGAGTACAACCCACTGGGCCTGTGCACCCTGGCACATGCGCCCGATGGAACCACGACAGAGTATGCGTACGACGGCAACGGGCTGCTGCTGCAGGTCCGGGACGGCAAAGGCGGAGTCAAGAAGCTGCGCCATGACGTACGCGGCCTGCTGGTGGAATATGTGGATTGCTCGGGCCAGCGCACCCAGTACCACTATGACGGCGCGGGCCATCTCCAGCGTGTTGTCGATGCGCTGGGGCACACCACATCGCTGGGGCATGGCCCCACGGGCGAACTGCTCACGCTCACGCTGGCCGATGGCACCACGCAAAGCTGGCGTTACGATGCTGCCGGACGCCCGGTGGCGCACACCGACGCCCAGCCACGCACCCGCCACTGGAGCTACACCCAGCGTGGTCAACTGCATACACAGATCGATGAAGAACAGCGCGGCGTCACGCTGACCTACGACGCCGCCCATCGGCTGAGCACGCTGGTCAACGAAAACGGCCAGCACTACGGCTTTACCTACGACGCCGCTGACCGCATGGTGGAGGAGACCCGCGTCGGCGGCCAGCGCGTGACGGTGGAGTACGACGCCAATGGATGGCCTGTGGCCGTCAACCATCACCCGGGCGCCGACGACTTGCCCGCTGGCGCGTTGCCAGGCCTTCAACCCACAGGCGTCTTGCGCACCGAGCTTCTGCGCGACGCGGCGGGCCGCCTAGTGGAAAAGCGCACGGCGCGGCATCACTATCACTACAGCTACGACCCCCTGGACCAACTGACGCAGGCCAGGAAACTGGCCTTGCAGGAAGACGGCAGCCTCAAGCCCTTGCACACCAGCAAGTTCGCGTACGACATGGTCGGCAACCTGGTGGAGGAAATCAGCACCGATGAAGTGACCGGCCAAAGCCATGCCCTGCAACACAGCCACGATGCGCTGGGCAACCGCACCCAGACGCTGCTGCCCGCCCTGGCAGGGCGCCCGCACATCGAACGAGCGCTGAACTACCTGCACTATGGGTCGGGGCACCTGCACCAGATCAACTACAGCCAGCGTGATACCCAAAGCCCGGATGCGCTGGCGGTGCACCAGCTCATCAGCGATATCGAACGTGACGCCTTGCACCGCGAGGTCCACCGCACCCAGGGCCAGGTGCAGACCCGCTATGCCCTGGACCCGCTGGGCCGCAGGCTGGGGGCCTGGAGCCAATCCGCAGACCAGCATGCTCCGCCATTCCGGGCCAGCGACACGCCTTGGCAACGTGCGGTACTGAGTGCTGGGACCCACGAGCAGAACCCTCTGGACGGCTTGATGAAGGCCTACGCCTACGACAAGGTGGGCGAGCTTCGCCAAAGCCGCCACAGCCTGCGTGGCGACACGGGCCATCGCTACGATGCTACAGGCCGTGTGGAGCACACCATTCGGCAGCCATTTGCAGGCACGCCTGCCAGCCCAGGCCAACCCGCAGCCCACAGCGAAGCCTTCCAGTACGACCCGGCCGGCAACATACTGGACAACCAGAGTCAGGCCGCCTTGGCCAATCGCACTCAGCACTTGCAAGCGGGCTACGTGCGCGACAACCTGGTGCGGGTGTATGAAGACAAACGCTACTTCTACGATGGCCACGGTCGGCTGGTACGCAAACTCAGTGGCAGGCACACGGACCAGACCTTCTTCTGGGACGAAGAGAACCGTTTGGTCGAAGTTGCCACCACGCGGCGCCCTGGCACGGAACACCAGACCACGCAGAGCACCCGGTTTGACTACGACGCCATAGGACGCAGGGTGGCCAAGCACGACGCGTTCGGCACGACAGTGTTCATCTGGGAAAGCATGCGCCTGATCGAAGAGCGACGGGCCGCCAGAGCTATCAGCTACATATACGAACCAGGTAGCGGTGTACCGCTGGCGCGATTGGACGCTGACGGGGGCAGGACGGCGCGCGGAGGGTTGGGTGCCATCGCGGATGGGCCGTTAGCATCTGTGTCAAAAACGGTAGCGGCTGACATACGCCATGCAAGCGATGTCGGCCGCAATATCTGTCCACTATCTCCATCGCCCGCCGCCGCCAACGACGAAGAGTCTCGTTACTGGGCTGCGCTTGACACGCAGTCGCAGCGCCAAGCATTGGCCACAGGAACAGACGGCGTCCAGGCGCAGGTCAAGTTGTGTGCAGTGTATTACTTCCACACCGACCAAATCGGGCTGCCTGAAGAGCTGAGCAATGCCCAGGGCCAATTGGTGTGGCATGCCCACTACAGGACCTGGGGCAGCACTGTGGAGGAAACTTGGCAGGCGCGCCACCTGAGTGGTGCCACTTTGCCTAACCAGACGCAGGGGGACATTCCTGAAGAAGGCGGCAAACAGCAGAACTTGCGCTTTCAGGGGCAGTACCTGGACCATGAAACGGGGCTGCACTACAACACCTTTCGGTATTACGATGCAGATATCGGTCGATTCATAAGCTTGGATCCCATCGGAATGTTGGGGGGCATCAATCTGGGTAGTTATTCACCTAACCCGGTGTCGTGGTCTGATCCTTTAGGATTGATGCCGTTGTCCAACCCTGTGGGGCAAGGACATCATATGGCACCATGGCAGGTTGCCACACATTTGGGAGTGCATCCTTTAAACTCTCAAACCGGTGTTCCTGCTATGTTTTGGAATAACTCTCAATGGACGGGTCTTGAACACAGCAAGATGCACGGTTATAACGGTTATGGAACAGCGACCAAACCGGTAGTTAAACCGGGACAGCTTCCGGCTAATGCGAGTGCGAGTTCTTGGTTGGAAAGCCTTGGAAAGCACTACAACAACCCAGATATCGCAGATGTGCGAGGCGATCTGCATTTGTTGAAGGCAGATGGTACGAAGGGAGCGCTGCTTGCTGCAAATGTCTCGCCAGCTGAAGCGTGGGAAAAAACTAAGGCTTGGGCTCGATCCAAAGGAGGGGCGTGTTGAAAATGGAAGTTAATAATTATTTTTATCAAGCTTCCAAGCATTTGTCTGCTGCGTGTTTGTCTGCGTCGCACGACGGAAAATTAGATAATATCGATGTTTTCCACTTTGTGGATGGTCTTGGTTTTGATTATAGGTCGGTGTTGACTGTTGAGTATGTTGACGCGTTGGTTCAAAGCAGTAGGAAATACATTGACGGCGATCTGATTTATGAGAGGAAATATGAAGTTGATTTGCGATCTGGCGTCGCATTGTCCAATCTGGCAATAGATATTGATCTGCCGGATGCGGTGAGACGCGGGGGGCGTTTTGAAATGCATGTTTCCGCGCGCCGATATGTGCCTTTGATCGGTAGGAGCTGTACTGCAGAGGAATATGAGACGAGAGGGGTTGTTTATTCCGAAATTCTTTTTATTCATCTGATCTTCTGCAAAGAAGAAAAAACTACGCCGCAACTTCGTGCAAATTCGTTTGTATACGAAAGCTATGATCAACTAGGATTTCTTGGCGTTGATGAAAATCTTTTTAATTCATTCATTGTCAAGAAGCTGGGGCATGGCAAACACGATCTTTTGAACAGTTTTACAACCACTGAGATTGCCAACGAGTTGTTTCAAGCTGGATTGATGATTCTTTGCTGGGGAATAACGCCGTGGGTTTATATGGTGAATTCAATTAGGCAAGGTGAAGAAGGCTCTTCTTTTCCGGTAGGTTTGCCTGTCTGCCAAAGTGGGTCGTATGTTTTTCTGGAAGAAATAGAAGAGATATCTGTGATACCCGGCGTTGCCTTGAGAGATTGGGATACCAATGTTCAACGTGCTTGGCCGAGAATTAGGCTGAATGGCGTCGGAAGAGTCGTCAAGGTTGATCTCTGTGTCGCAAAAGCCATTAACCCCTACGATACTTCCGTGCCAGATTGCTTGCCGATGCCATTCTTCAATTTGAATCGGATTGACGTCGCCTTGGCAGAATCTGTGCCCATTCTTTCGGCTGACATTGAGTCCTGCATGTCATAAATCTGAATGGGGTGGCAACGTTCTCATGGGTGAGGCATCCCGATGCAATCAGTGCAGATGGCGTGTGAATTTAGTATTCGAAGATCACAAACATATGGCTGATATAATTTCCGAATCAAAGTCATTTCGAAAATAGTCACGATCAATGGACCGTGTCGAAATTTTTTGCCAGTGCTTCGATCTTGAATTTCATAAGCCACCCAGGAGTAATTTTTGACCAGTAAATCCCATCTGAATTTTTCTGAATCCCTCGCAGAACAGTTCAAAGCGACACTCAATGCGAAGACGGACTGGACTGGAATCAGCTGGCAGGACATGGAAACAGCCATTGGCCCAAATGCTGACAAATATCGGGCGTTGTGGGACCGGGTCACCAGCACCGAAAAGAAAGGTGTGTTTGCCCATTTCAGCCCGTGCTGGACGGGCATTCCCTTTCTGGGCGTGAGCTGGGCTGTGTCCAGGCGCATGTACCCGCTGGCGGCCATGCTGTTGTTGGCGTTGCTGGTCTTGAATCTCGCGTTTCCGGGCGAGAGCGGTGCGGCCAGGGCGTTGGGGATTGCGATCCTTGTGTCGTTCACCCACAAGAACACCTACCTGCGCTGGATGGCCCATTGCATCCGCCGCATCGATGCGCAGGGGCTGGCTGGGCCGGAGCGTGATGCAGCGCTGCGCGCAGTGGGTGGGTTGGACCAGAAGTCCGGATGGATCGCCGCGGGCGTCTTGATCCTGGTGGCGGTCGTGTTGGGTGTCGTTTTCAGCTAGGGGGCCAAGCCAACTACGGTTGCTGGAGGCCCCCAGCACGGGGCAGCATCCTTCCCCAGCACATCAAATCAAGGCGCTGCGCGCCGATGAACGCACGCTGCGGCCGATCCCCTGGGCTCCTTGCACGATCGGCCACGAGGCCCTTGGGGCGGCAGCGCTGTGGCCCGCAGCGCGCCTGCCTCTTACTTCGCAGTGATCTTCACAGCGTGCAGCGCCTGTGTCGTGTTGAACTTCACGCGGATCGACTTGGCGGGTACGCCTTGCTTGACCAGTTCGTTGCGCACTGCCATGGCGCGCATCAATGCGATCTCGCGGGCGTCCACGGGGGCGTCCTTGCGGTGGCAGTAGCCAGTGATCTCCAGGCGTTCATTGGGCTCCCGCGTGGACGCCAGCCGGGTCAGGATGGCCTGGGTTTCGGGCGACAGTTTCACCTGCGTCGGCTTGAACTCCGCGACGATGCCGTCGGCGGGCAGGCGCGGCTCTTCTGGGGCCGGTGCGGGCGCTGCTTCGGGCGGCGGTGGTGGTGGCTCCGCCATGGGCGTTGCGGCGGTGACTTCGGGCTCCGGCGCGGGCGCCGGTGTGTCTGCGCAACCGGCCAGGAGCAGCGCTGCTGCGGTGAGCAGACCCCAGGGAACAAAGCGTGTGTGAAGCATGGACATACCTATCTATCAAAGAAAGAGAACAAAAGAGAAAACCCCGGCCACGGGCGGTATGCACTGCGGCCCGGCGTGGTGCCATGAAAGCCCGCAGGTGACCCGCTCTGCCTGCTGATCGGTCATGGGACAAGGAAGGTGGCCACCCTGCGCCTCAGGCTCTGTCAGCAGGGCCGCCAGCCCGGCGCGCGGGGCGCACGGGTGGCGCCGAGACGCTGCAGGGCCTGGGCCCCGGCCCGGCTCATTGCACCAGTTGCCAGAAGGTCACCTGCGCAAACTTGGCGTCGTTGGCCCAAGGGTCCCAGATGGTCTTGTCGCCCCGGCTCTTGGCGCCCGGCCACGAGCCCAGCGAGGTGGACATCGCCGGTGCGTAACTGCCGCGCGTGCGCAGGGTTTCGGACTTGCCGTCGCGGGTGTAGCTGTAGCCGCCCGCGGTCGTGTCGGGACCGGGGTACACGACGATCACGTGCCCGTTGGACGTCTCTGACTTTCCGCCGACGATGAGTGCGCCTTCGCGTGCGAGTCGTCCGACCTGGCCCGCTGGCACGATCTTCCAGTGGGCCTGTCCGCGCATGTGCTCGACGAGCGCATTGGCGCTCAGCCAGGCCTGGTTGGGCAGGTACTGCTTGATGACATGCCAGACGGCATGGCTGCAGGAGTTGGGGTACAGCGCATAGGCCGCGTCGCACGCCTGCTTGAGCTTGCTGACGGATGGGGCGGTGTCTGCTACGTCGGTGGGCACGAGGTCTTGTCCTGAGAGGGGTGGGTGTTCTTGGCGGCATAGCCGCCGCTGCGGGCATTCCAGTGGAGGCTGGGCAGGGTGGCGTCGCCACCGACCGCGGGGGAGCGCACTTTCAGGCGCAACTCGTGCGGAATGCCGCGTTGCCACCGCCCGGCGCTGATGGTGAGCTCCTGCGGCGGGTCGACCGGAAAAAGGTGGCCGATGCGGCCCAGGCAGCGTCCGGTGGCGTCGATGAGCATGGGCAGCGGAAAGTTCTGCCATGGCGCGTCGGCCGGCAGGGCCTTGTAGTAGTCGTCGGTGAAGACGCTGAGCAGGCGCACCTGGGCCTGGGCGGTGTACGGGGCGGTCGGCTGCGCCAGGGGGCAGACTTTGACCGCTGCGCGGTAGGCCGCCATGTCGGCGGGCAGGCCCATGCCTTGCTCGACGGGCGTGCAGGCGGCCGGGGCAATGGTTACGAAGTCGTGGGCCTGTGCGGCGCAGGCCCATGCGAACGACGCCGTGCAGAGACACGCGCGCCACCAAGCGGGTGCAGACATGAAAGAGGGTTTCCCAAACAGCAGAACATGCGGTGAGCGATCTGTGTCACTCTGAAACGACGCCGAGTGTCGCTGCAGTTACCGGATGTTTTGAAGTCAACCGACCGTTTGGCAACCCCTTGATTCAGCTTTCACACAAACGAACACATAGCATCATCCGGTAACTGAAATGGGCGCTTGGTTCGCGGCGGGCAGCAGATCGTGCTTGGCCTGGAGGACCACGCCACACACCGGGAGCGAAGGCGGCGGACCGGTTCAGGCCAGCGCGGCCTCGATATCCCCTGCCAGCTTCTTGGGTGCATCCTGCGGCGCGTAGCGCCGTATCACCCGGCCGTCCTTGCCGACGAGGAACTTGGTGAAGTTCCACTTGATGGCCTTGCTGCCCAGCAGGCCAGGGGCCTCGGCGGTGAGCCACTGGTACAGGGGCGATGCGTTGGCGCCGTTCACATCGATCTTGGCCATCATCGGAAAGCTCACGCCGTAGTTCAGTTGGCAGAAGCTGGCGATCTCGTCGTTGCTGCCCGGGTCCTGGCTGCCGAACTGGTTGCACGGAAAGCCGAGCACCACCAGGCCTTGGTCCGCGTACTGCTTGTGCAGCTCTTCCAGCCCGCCGAACTGGGGCGTGAAGCCGCAGGCGCTGGCCGTGTTCACGATCAGCAGCACCTTGCCCTGGTACTGCGATAGCGGCACGGTCTGCCCGTTCATCTGCTGGGCTTCAAAGTCGTAGATGCTGTGGTCGGGCATGGCGCAGGCTCCTGAGGGTGGACGGAAGACGCACCATGGTAGTCTTTCAGTGCGGCGCCGCGCCGGGCCGGCGGAACTGCAGTGCCGCCAGCAGCGATGCCAGCAGGATCAACGCGCCGCCCACCACCGTGCGGGGCGTGAGGGTGGCGGCGCCCAGCAGGGCCGATGACACGCTGGCGAACATCACCTCCGACAACATCACCAGCGCCGTGGTGCCGGCCGCCAGGCGCGCGGCGCCGAACTGCAGGGCCCAGTTGCCCAGCATGAGCACACCGGCCAGCAGCAGCGCGGTGACAAGCCAGGTGCTGTTCACCGCCGGGAACGGCTCGACCACACCCAATTGCAGCCCCACGCAGGCCACGGCCAGCGCCATCAGCATGCAGCCGCCGAACATCGAGAACATGCGCGCAGGCCCTGGTACGGCATGCAGGCGGCGCAGCGTCACGTTGGTCAGCGCGAACATGAAGCCGCCCAGCAGCGCCAGGCCGTCGGCCAGCGACAGGTTCTGCAGCAGCCGTGCGGCGGGCGCCCCCTCGGGCAGCAGCACCAGCACCACGCCGGCAAACGCCAGCGCCAGGCGCAGCAGCGCCGAGGCCGTGGGGCGCTCGCCCAGAATCCTCCACGCCAGCAGCACGGCCCAGGCGGGCATCAGATAGAACAGCAGGATCACGCGCACCACGTCGCCAATGGTCACGGCCCAGTTGAACGCCACATTGTTCAATCCCGAGCTCAGCGCCAGCAGCCACAACGCAGGATGCGCCCGCACCTGCGCCAGGATGCCCGGCCGCCAGGCCAGCAGCCCCATCAGCACCACCGCATACATGAACGCCGTGGCCCACAGCGGGTGCAGCCCCGCCCGGTGCATGTGCTGAAACGGCCACCACGCCAGCCCCCAGACAAAGGCGTTGAACAGCAGGGCAGCAAAGGGCAGGCGCGATGGCATAGGAAAAAAGGGTCGCTACCGCCCACTGGTCAAGCGCGAGCAGCTATAAAAACGATAGTAATCGACGTCGCCCGCAAAAACTGGCGCGCCCTAAAAACCAGTGCACCCGTGGATCTGGCTCCGCCAGTCCACCGGGTGCGTCCCCCTCCGGGGGAAGCGGCGCAGCCGCTCAGGGGGGCTTCTCAGTGGTGCGCGTCGTGCCGCGCAATGTGCAGCAGGTGCTCCACCTCTTCGCGGTGGTGAATGCAGTTGTTCTGGTGCCAGCGCCGGATCAGCCACATCACGCCCGCCACCACCAGACCGAACGCGGTGATGGCGCCAAACACCGACAGGCCCAGCTTGAGCGACAGGCTGTAGAAAGCGCCCAGCGCCAGGATGCAGGCCTGCTCGTTGAAGTTCTGCACGGCGATGGAGCGGCCCGCGCCCATCAGGTTGTGGCCCCGGTGCTGCAGCAGCGCGTTCATGGGCACCACGAGGTAGCCGCCCAGCCCGCCCAGCACGATGAGGAACGGTATCGCCACCCAGATGTTGTTGATGAACACCATCAGGATCAGCAGCAGCCCCATCGCAATGCCCAGCGGGATCACCTTGGTGGCGACATCCAGGCGCATGCGCATCGACGCGACCACTGCTCCCACGGCGGTGCCGATGGCGACCACGCCCGTGAGGGCCGAGGCCTGCGTGGTGTTGTAGCCCAGTGCCACGGCGGCCCACGCCAGAACGATGAACTTGAGATTGCCGCCCGCGCCCCAGAACAGCGTGGTGGTGGACAGCGAGATCTGGCCGAGCTTGTCGCGCCACAGGCGGCTGTTGCAGGCCCAGAAGTCCGGCAGCAGGCTGAGCGCGTTGGACAGCACGCCGCGCGACGGGTCGGCACGCATGGGGCGCATCTCCACGCCGGTGTGCGGGATGCGGGTGTTGAACCAGGCGGCCAGCGCATACACCGCGATCAGCGCGGCGATGGCCGATTCGGCAGGCGTGTCCACACCCGTGTCGATGAACGGAATGTCAAGACCCAGCAGCATGGAAGACAGGTGGTGGCCCACCAGCTGGCCGCCGAACAGCACGCCCAGGATGATCGATGCGATGGTGAGCCCCTCGATCCAGCCGTTGGCCTTGACCAGCTGCGACGCGGGCAGCAGCTCGGTCAGGATGCCGTACTTGGCCGGGGAGTAGGCCGCGGCACCGAGGCCCACCACCGCGTAGGCGATGAGCGGGTGCGAGCCGAACAGCATCATCAGGCAGCCCACCACCTTGATGGCATTGCTGACGAACATCACCTTGCCCTTGGGCAGGGCGTCGGCAAAAGCGCCCACGAAGGGCGCCAGCACCACATAGAACAGCGCGAACATGGGGACCAGCGCAGCGCGCTGCCATTCCGGGGCGCCCTCTGAGCGCAGGAGTTCCACGGCGGCGACGAAAAGTGCGTTGTCGGCCAGCGAGCTGAAAAACTGCGCCGACATGATGGTGTAGAAACCGCGCTTCATCGAATGGCTGTTGGTGCATCAGTTCGGCTGATGCCCTGTTAAAAGTGGGGAACCCTGGCAAGTGACAGACGGTTATATCACGCGGATAAACGGCCACGATGCCAGAATCCTTCGCGTATTCCCCGGTAAATCCCTCGCTCCATCAGGTCCTTTTCCATGCCACGTCCCATCACAGCCACCATCCACACCGCCGCCCTGCACCAGAACCTGGAGCGCGTGCGCCAGTCGGTCCCCGACGCCAAGGTCTGGGCGGTGGTCAAGGCCAATGCCTATGGGCACGGCATCGAGCGGGTGTTCGAGGGCCTGCGCAGCGCCGACGGCTTTGCGCTGCTGGACCTGGGCGAGGCCGAGCGGGTGCGCCAGCTGGGCTGGCGCGGGCCCATCCTGCTGCTCGAAGGCGTGTTCGAGCCGCGCGACCTGGAGCTGTGTTCGCGCCTGTCGCTGTGGCACGCCGTGCATTGCGACGAGCAGATCGACATGCTGGCCGCGCACAAGACGCAGGTGCCGCACCGCGTGTTCCTCAAGATGAACTCCGGCATGAACCGCCTGGGCTTCACGCCCCAGCGCTACCGAGCGGCCTGGGCGCGGCTCGATGCGCTCACGCAGGTGGACGAGATCTCGGTCATGACCCACTTCAGCGATGCCGACGGCCCCCGCGGCATCGGCCACCAGATCGACGTGTTCAACCAGACCACGCAGGACCTGCCCGGCGAGCGCAGCCTGGCCAACAGCGCGGCCACGCTGCGCCACCACGGCGACGCGCGCCTGCGCTCGGACTGGGCGCGGGCCGGCATCGTGCTGTACGGCAGCGCGCCGGACTTCCCCGAAAACGATGCCGCGCACTGGCAGCTCGCGCCCACCATGACGCTGTCCACCCGCCTGCTGGCTGTGCAGCAGCTGCAAAAGGGCGACACCGTGGGTTACGGATCGCGCTTCACGGCCGAAGGGCCGCTCACCATCGGCGTGGCGGCCTGCGGCTATGCCGACGGCTACCCGCGCCACTGCGACACCGGCACGCCCGTGCTGGTGGGCGGCGTGCGCACGCAGCTCGTGGGCCGCGTGAGCATGGACATGGTCACGGTGGACCTCACGCCGCTGGTCGAGCGCGGCATGCCGGTGGGCTTCGGCACCGAGGTCACGCTGTGGGGCCAGGCCAGCAACGGCGCAATCCTGCCGATCGACGAGGTGGCGCGCGCTGCCGGGACGGTGGGCTACGAGCTGATGTGCGCGCTGGCCCAGCGTGTGCCGGTGGCGGTGGACGGCGAACGCTGACGCCCGGTCCTGCCGGCACCGCCCGCGGGCTGTGGCACGCGGATTCGTCGACAAGTTCACGGGCCCTGCCGCTGGCCGGGCAGGGCGGAGCGCCGGCACGGCATGAAAGTGGTGTGAAATGGGCGCCGCTGCGCAGCAAGAAGCAAAAGCAAAAGCAAAAGCAAAGAAGAAAACACCGCAGCACCAGTCCAGCGCCTGCGGCGGTCCTGCATCGGGACGGCGGCAGGCCCTGCCTCCACCTTCACGACGCGTTTCCTTGTATGGCCACTCCCCGCAGCGACCGCAGCAATGGCAGCAAAAACAGCAGCCATCACGGCAACCCCAACCAGACGAAAAAGGGCTCCAGCTGGCGCTCCGTGCGCATGCCGCAGCACGCCAGCGTCGCGCGCACCCTGCAGCAGCGCTACAGCCTGCGGCTGCACGGGCTGCTGATCGGCAGCTTCACGCTGCTGCTCATGTGGTGCACCTCGCACATGCAGATGCTGGCGGGGGTGGAGTCGCTGGCGCTGCGGTATGCCGTGACGCTGTCGGTCGGCTACCTGGGGTATCTGCTGGTGCTGCGCGCCTGGGCAGCGCGGCTGGTGCGCAGGCGCGAGGAGGAAGAGGACAGCGTCGATGCCAACGTGGACCTGCCCGACCTGTCCTGGCCCGGCGGCGGCTCGCCGTCCGTTGGCGGCCATGTGCCGATGCCGCGCACAGGGGGCGGCAACTTCGGCGGCGGCGGTGCGTCGGGGGACTACGGCAGCAGCAGTGGCAGCGACGGCAGTGCCCTGGGCGACCTGGCCAGCGGCGCGGCCGATGCGCTGGGCAGTGCCGACGAAGGGGCCGTGGTGGTCGTGCCGGTGGTGGCCATCTTTCTCATCGGCGCGGCGCTCATCCTGGGCGCGGGCTCGCTGGCCATGCTGTTCTTCGGCTGGGACGTGCTGCTGACCGTGGCGGTGGAGATCGCGTTTTCGGTGGCCACGGCGCGCGCCGCCGTGGGTGTGGAGCGCGAGGGCTGGCTGGGCGCCGCCGTGCGGCTGACCTGGAAGCCGCTGCTCGGCGCGCTTATCTGCGCCGTGGCGCTGGGCGCGACCATCGACCATTTCCTGCCCGATGTGCAGTCCCTGCCACAGGCGGTGCGGGCGATTCAGGGGCGTTGAGCCCGGGAATCAATTCGCTATATTTTGTATAGCTGAAAAGTGTTATTCATCCAGCGGTAGAGCACATTTTTTCTTGAATCGCCGAGGTGGGAGGCGGTGGGGCGAGGGCCGCACCCTGGCGCCCTAGCGGCGGCCGTGCCGGCCTTCCCCGCACCCCGGGCCGCCCAGCGCATCGACACTGCTGCGCACCTGCGCCAGCAAGGCCAGCAACTGGGCCTGCGTGGTGCTGTCGCACCCTTGCAGCAGCGTGGCCGCCACGCCGCGGCGAGCCTCGCGCAGCGCCTGGTGCAGAGCCAACCCCTGGGCGCTCAGGCTCAGGCAGCGGCTGCGCTTGTCCTCGGCATTGGGCGCGCTCTCCAGCCAGCCCTTGTCCTGCAGCATGCCCACCATGCGCGCCACCTGCGCCTTGTCGGCACCGCTGTGGGACACCAGCTCCTTTTGCGTGGCGCCCGGGTGGCGGCCCACGAACATCAGCGCCCGCACTTCGTTGAGCGTGAGCTCCGGGTGCACCGACGCCATGGTGCGCACCATGTGCGCCTTGTACACATGCAGCAGGTCGTGCATGGCGTCAAAGACGTCGGAAGGCCCCTTTGGAGCGGCGGTTCGGGAATTCATCGTGTTGTGTAGTTGACAAAATCAACCAATGAGAAGATCATTTGGTGGACTTTGTCAACATTCTAGATCATGAACACACCTCTGCCCATCACCACACCCGCGCACCTCGCCGTCGAGCGCGTCCGCCACACCCTGCAAGCACGCCACCTCCAGGTGGTGCGGCGCACCGACCTCAGCCCCGGCTTCGTGAGGCTGACCCTGGCCGGGCCTGAACTGGCCGGTTTCGTGAGTGCGGGTTTCGACGACCACCTCAAGCTCATCCTGCCGCAGCCGGGGCAAGAGCGCCCCTCGCTGCCGTCGGTGCAGGACGGCCGCCCGGTGTTCCCCGACCCGCGCCCCGTGCTGCGGGACTACACCCCTGCGCGCTTTGATGCCGCCGCGGGCGAGCTCGACATCGAAGTGGCCCTGCACGACGCCGGCCCCGCCACCGACTGGGCGGCCAGCGCCTTCGTGGGGCAGTGGGTGGGCATTGCCGGGCCGCGCGGCAGCCTGGTCATCCCCACGGGTTTCGACTGGCACTGGCTCATCGGTGACGCGTCGGCCCTGCCGGCCATTGCGCGCCGCCTGGCCGAGCTGCCTGCCACCACCACCGCCACGGTCCGCATCCACGTGCGCAACCCGGCGGACCAGCGCACCCTGGCCAGCGCCGCGCGGCTGGACCTGGCGTGGGTGGACTCCTTGCCCGCAGCGGTCGATGCGCTCGCGATACCGCCCGGCGCAGGCTACATCTGGGCCGCCGGCGAGCACAGCGACATGGCCGCAGTGCGCAAGGCGGTACTCGCCAAGCCCGGGGTGGACGCCAAGCGCATGCGCATCGCGGCGTACTGGAAGCGCGGCGTGGCGGATCACCACGAGGACCTGGCCAGCGTGTGAGGGGCGCGGTGCGCCTGCACTGCACAGCGCAGCGCAGGGTGCTGCCGCTGCCTGGATGCCTGGATGGTGGCCAGGCAGAGGCGATCAAGGCATCAGCTGAGCAGCGTCTGCGCAGCCGCCTGCTGCACCGCCTCCGTCATGCGGTGCAGCGCCCGTACGTTCAGGCGCCAGTACTGCCAGTACAGCGGCACATCCACCGGCCTGCCGGGGACGAGCTCCACCAGCGCGCCCGTCTTCAGGTCGCGCTCCACCATCGGGTCGGGCGTCATGCCCCAGCCCAGCCCGGCGCGCGTGGCGGCGACAAAGGCGTGCGCGTCCGGCAGCCAGTGCACCGGCGGCGTGAAGGCGCGCCGGGTGATGCGCCGCACGAAGCGCCCCTGCAGCGCGTCCTTGCGGTTGAACACCAGCATGGGCGCCTGCACCAGCGACGCGGCGTTCACGCCCTGCGCAAAGTGGCGCAGCATGAACGCGGGGCTCGCCAGCGCCCGGTAGCGCAGGGTGCCCAGCGGCAGCACCTGGCAGCCCTGCACCGGCTGCGGGTCGGCCGTCACGGCGGCCATCACGCGGCCTTCGCGCAGCAGGTTGGCCGAATGGTCCTGGTCCTCCACATGGATGTCGAAGGTCAGGCCCGGGCCCTCCTCCGCATGGGCGTGTGCCATGGCCGCAGGAAACCACGTGCCGAGTGAATCGGCATTCACGCCGATCGCCAGGCGGATGGACGCGTGCTGCCCGCCACCGATGGCGTCGAGCGCGTCGGCCTCGCTCAATGCGACCTCGCGGGCATGCCGGTACAGCGCCTGCCCTGCGTCCGTGGGCGTGCAGGGCGTGGCCCGGCGCACCAGCACCTGGCCCACGCGCTCTTCCAGCAGCTTCACGCGCTGCGACACCGCCGACCGGGTGACATGCAGCACGGCAGCGGCGCGCTCGAAGCTGCCCTCGTCGATCACGGCGGCAAAGGCGCTGAGCTGGGCGGAATCAAGGGCCATGGCGGGCGGTACGGTGGGTGGTTAGCCATTCTGACGGATCGTTAGAAAGTATAGCTACCGTGAACACGCTGCCATCGCCACAATCCGGCGCATGAGCAGCACCGCCTTCGTCCATGGATTCACGTCCACCGCCCTTTTGATCATGGCCATCGGCGCGCAGAACGCGTTCGTGCTGCGCCAGGGGCTGCGGCGCGAGCACGTGCTGCCGGTGGTGCTGTTCTGCGCCGTGTCCGACGCGGTGCTGTTGCAGGCCGGCATCTGGGGCATGGGCGGCGTGCTGGCCGCCCGGCCGGAATGGGCGCAGCTGATGCGCTGGGCCGGCGCCATTTTCCTCGTGGCCTACGCGCTGCAGGCCGCGTCGCGGGTGTTCAAGCCCAGCCACCTGCTGGTGTCGGCCCACGGCGCGGGCGCGAGCCTGCGCACCACGCTGCTCACGCTGGGCGCGCTGACCTGGCTCAACCCGCATGTCTACCTGGACACCGTCGTGCTGCTGGGCACCATGGCCAGTCCCTATCCCACCTGGGGCCGGGCCACCTTTGCGGCGGGCGGGTCGCTGGCCAGCGCGCTGTGGTTCCTCGGCCTCGGGTTCGGCTCGCGCTGGCTGGCGCCGCTGTTCGCCTCGCCCGGCGCGTGGCTTGTGCTGGACGGCGCCACCGCGGCCACCATGCTCGTACTGGCCGGCGTGATGGCGTGGGGTTGATGCTGCGATAGGCACGCCTAAGCTAAGAAGGATAAGTTCGTTAGCGAAACCTGCGCTTTGATCCATAGTGCGGGCATCGACTGATCTGGAGTGATTTCCCCCATGCGTTTCAAGACCCTTCTCCTGGCCGCGGCCATTGCCACTGCGTTGCCCCTGGCCGGCCAGGCCAAGACCTTCCGCTGGTCCCGTGCGGTGGACGTTTCGTCCTGGGACATCCACGCCCAGAACGTGGGCGTGAACAACACCCTGCACGCCGCCGTGTACGACACCCTGGTCGAGTACAACAGCAAGACTTTCAAGACCGAGCCCGCGCTGGCCACCGAATGGAAGCGCGTGAGCCCCACGCAGCTGCGGATCTCCCTGCGCAAGGGCGTGAAGTTCAGCGACGGCAGCGACTTCACGGCCGACGACGCCAAGTTCTCGCTGGAGCGCGCCAAGGCCAAGAGCTCCAACTACGCCGTGTATGCGCTGGGCATCGACCGCATCGAGAAGGTGGACGCGCACACCATCGACATCTTCTCCGACCTGCCCAACCCCGTGCTCGTGAACCAGCTCACCGAGCTGCGCATCCTGAGCAAGGCCTGGGCCGAGAAGAACAAGTCGGTGGAGCCCAAGGACATCAAGACCAAGGACGAAAACTTTGCCCACCGCAATGCGCTGGGCACCGGCCCCTTCCAGCTCAAATCCTGGGCGCCTGACCAGCGCGTGGTGCTCGAGCCCAACCCGCACTGGTGGGGCAAGTCGCAGTTCCCCACCAACGTGACGGAGGTGGTCTACACCCCCATCAAGGCCGACGCCACGCGCACCGCCGCGCTGCTGTCGGGCGAGATCGACTTCGTGATCGACCCCAGCCTGCAGGACCTGGCGCGCATCCGCCAGACCCCCACGCTCAAGGTGCTGGAAGGCGCCGAGTACCGCACCATCTTCCTGGGCCTGGACCAGTACCGCGAAGAACTCCCGGGCTCCGACGTGAAGGGCAAGAACCCGCTCAAGGACGTGCGGGTGCGCAAGGCGCTCTACCAGGCCATCGACATCAACGCCATCCAGCGCGTGGTGCTGCGCGGCCTGGCGCAGCCCACGGGCACGCTGATCGCCCGACAGGTGAACGGCTGGACGCCCAAGGCCGACGTGCGCTGGCCCTACGACGCCAAGGCCGCGCAGAAGCTGCTGGCCGATGCGGGCTATCCCAACGGCTTCGAGGTGGACTTTGCCTGCAGCGCCGGCCGCTACATCAACGACGAGCAGCTGTGCCAGGCCATCACCTCGCACTGGGCCAAGATCGGCGTGAAGGCCAAGCTGCGCTCGCTGCCGTTTGCCACGTACTTCCCGATGATCCAGCGCAACGAGGCCAGCATCTACCTGCTGGGCTGGGGCGTGCCGACGTTCGACGCGTTCTACTCGCTGCAGTCGCTGATCCGTTCGCCGGGCGCCGGCGGTGACGGCAACTTCAACCTGGGCCGTTACTCCGACCCGCAGCAG
The DNA here is from genome assembly GCF_001424425.1 of Acidovorax sp. Leaf191. Classification (GTDB taxonomy): domain Bacteria; phylum Pseudomonadota; class Gammaproteobacteria; order Burkholderiales; family Burkholderiaceae_C; genus Acidovorax. The sequence goes on along the minus strand of NZ_LMPT01000001.1, from coordinate 141,153 downwards.
GACGCGCTGATCGAGCGCATCAAGAAGGAAACCGACGCGCCCACACGCAACACGCTCATCGAGAAGGTGCTGGTGCAGGACCATGAGGCGATCTCGCACATCCCGCTGTACAACCAGGTGATCCCATGGGCGGCCACGCAGAAGGTGGACGTGCCGCACCGCGCGGACAACCGCATCGACTGGCGGTATCTGAAGGTGAATTGATCCGCTGGCAGCGGTGACTACGCAAAGGCCCCGGCGCTGCGAAAGCGCCGGGGCCTTTCTTTTTTGGGGGCGAGGGCGAGTGGCAGGATTCGCGGTGGCGGGCTGAGCCTGTCGAAGCCTTGCACAGCAGCGCCTCAACCCGGCGCCACAACCCTCACGCCAACGCGCGCTGCACCGCAGGCCGCGCCGCCACGCGCTCGAAGTGCGCGGCCACCTTGGGGAATGTCGCGATGTCCACACCATCGCTCTTCAACCAGCCGGCGATGGTGAAGAGGTACGCATCGGCCACCGAATAGTGCTCGCCCAGCACCCACGGGCCCTGCAGGTAGTGCTGCTCGATCACCTCGAAACACTCGGTCATGGTCTGCGGCACCTTGCGCTGCATGGCCGCAATGGCTTCGGGCTCATCGGCCCAGCGGCCCGCGCGCCGGCCGTGGGCATGCGCCACGTGCACGGTGGATGCGAGGTAGCTGTTGAACTCCTGCAGGCGCGCCAGCGCGAACGGGTCGTCCAGCGGTGCGAGCCGCGCCTCGGGAAATTGCTGCGCCACATACACCAGCAGTGCCGGGGTCTCGGTCAACACGCCGCGGTCGGTGACCAGCGCGGGCACGCGGCCCTTGGGGTTGATGGCCAGGTACTCGGCGCTGCGCTGCTGGCTGTTGGCAAAGTCCAGCCGCGCGACCTCGTGGCCCGCGTTGGCCTCGTGCAGGGCGATGTGGACGGCGAGGGCGCAGGTGCCGGGGGCGTAGAAAAGCTTGAGCATGGTGAGGGTGAGATTCGGGTCGGGTGGAAGAAAACGGAACGGGACTAATAGAGGCCGCGGGTCTGTGCCATCAGCCGCACCAGGCCCAGCAGCGCATCGGTGTACGGCGTGGGCGTGTAGGTGATCTGGCCCAGTTCGCGCACCGCGCCCACCAGCGCGTCGATCTCCATGGGCTTGCCGGCGTCCACGTCCTGCAGCATCGAGGTCTTGAAAGCGCCCAGCTTGCGGGTGACGGCGTGGCGGTCCTCGGGTTGCTGGTCGATGGGCAGGCCGAGCTTTTCGCCGATGGTCTTGGCTTCGAGCATGACGTGCGAGATGAAGCCGCGCACCAGGTCGTCGTCGAGGATGCGGTCGGTGGTGGCGCCGGTGAGCGCGCTGATCGGGTTCATCGTGAGGTTGCCCCAGAGCTTGAACCAGATGTCGCGCTGGATGCGGTCGGACACCTCCGCGTCGATGCCGCCGCGCTGCAGCGTGTCGGCCAGGGCCTGCAGGCGTGCGCTTCTCCGCCCATCGGGTTCGCCCATGATGAGCCGGTTGCCGAAGTGCTGGCGCACAAAGCCCGGCGCCTCCAGCGAGCAGCTGGTGTGCACCACGCTGCCCACCACGTGGCGGCTGGGGATGGCGCGGGCGATCACGCCGCCGGCGTCCACCGACTGCAGGGCCTGCCCCTGCGCCGCGCCGCCGAAGCCGTCCAGAAACCACCACGGCACGCCGTTCATGGCCGTGAGCACGATGGTCTCTGGCCCGATCAGCGGGCCCATGGCCTGCGCCACGTCCGGCAGGCCCGGCGCCTTGACGGCCACGACCACCAGGTCCTGCACGCCCAGCGCCGCGGGGTGGTCCTGCGCGTTCACTGCGGTGTGCACCACCGTGCCATCCGGCCGGCGCAGGCGCAGGCCATCGGCCTGCAGCGCGTGCAGCGTGGCACCGCGCGCCACCAGGCTGACGTCGCAGCCGGCCTGCGCCAGGGCCACGCCCAGCCAGCCGCCAATGGCGCCAGCGCCGTAGATACATGCTTTCATCGTCAAGGCTTTCAGTCAGGTGATTTCAGACAGGGGATAGAAGAAGGGACGAAGAGGCGCCGCGTCAGTAGCCCAGGGGCCGCGCCGCTGCGCCGTCCGTGGCCCGAAAGCGGGCCGCCAGATCGGCCGCCGCGCTGGCCAGCAGCATGGTGTCCACGCCCACCGCGACAAACAAGGCCCCCGCGGCCAGCCACTGGCGCGCCTGCGCCTCGCTGGTCGCCAGGATGCCCGGGGCCTTGCCCGCGCGCAGGATGCGGGCGATGCCTTCGTGGATGGCGGCCTGCACATCCGGGTGGCCGGGGTCGCCCCGGTGCCCCATGGACGCCGACAGGTCGGCCGGGCCGATGAACACGCCGTCCACCCCTGGCGTGGCGGCAATCGCATCGAGGTTGCGCATCGCCTCCACCGTCTCGGCCTGCACCAGCAGGCAGACCTGCGCGTTGGCCTCGTGCACGTACTGCGGATAGGCCTGCCAGCGCGAGGAGCGGGCGAGGGCACTGCCCATGCCGCGCACGCCTTCGGGGGCGTAGCGCGTGGCGCCGACCAGGGCCTGGGCTTGCTCGGCCGTGTCCACCATGGGCACCAGCAGTGTCTGCGCGCCGATGTCCAGGTACTGCTTGATCAGCGCGGTGTCGCCCACCGGCACGCGGGCGATGGCGTGGGGCGGCGTGGCGCCCGCGGGCAGGGCGGTGGTGGCGCTGGCGATGGCCTGCAGCTGGTGCAGGATGGAGCGCAGGTCGTTGGGCGCATGCTCGCCGTCGACCAGCAGCCAGTCGTAGCCGGTGCCTGCAATGATCTCCGCCGTGTAGGCGTCGGCCAGCGCCAGCCACAGGCCGATCTGCGCCTGGCCCTGGGCCATGGCCGCCTTGAAGCGGTTGGTGGGTGTGTGCATGCGTGCATTTTGCCGATGATGGCAAGCCTGTGCGCAATGCCGGGCCGCACCGGCGCCGCTATAGTCTGCAGCCCGCCCTGCCGAACGCTCCCTTTTCAACCCTTGCCATGGCCAAAGAAAAAACTGTCTTCACCTGCTCCGAGTGCGGCGGCACCAGCCCGCGCTGGCTGGGCAAGTGCCCTGCCTGCGGTGCCTGGAACACGCTGATCGAAGCCGTGGCGGACGCAGGGCCCGGCAAGAACCGCTACAGCACGCCTCAGTTCGCGGGCCTGAACCAGGCCCAAGCGGTGATGCCCTTGTCGGCCATCGAGGCGAGCGACGTGGAGCGCACCCCGAGCGGCATCGACGAGCTCGACCGTGTGCTGGGCGGCGGCATCGTCGAGGGCGGCGTGGTGCTCATCGGCGGCGACCCGGGTATCGGCAAGTCCACGCTGCTTCTGCAGGCGCTCGACGCGCTGCAGCGCGCGGGCCTGCCCACGCTGTACGTGACGGGCGAGGAAAGCGGTGCGCAGGTGGCGCTGCGTTCGCGCCGGCTGGGGCTGGACCACAGCCAGGTCAACGTGCTGGCCGAGATCCAGCTCGAAAAAATCCTGGCCACCATCGATTCCATGCAGCCCGCCGTGGCGGTGATCGACTCCATCCAGACCGTGTACTCCGACCAGCTCACCTCGGCCCCGGGCTCGGTGGCGCAGGTGCGCGAATGCGCGGCCCACCTGACGCGCGCGGCCAAGGCCTCGGGCGTGGCCATCGTGCTGGTGGGCCACGTGACCAAGGAAGGGGCCCTGGCCGGCCCGCGCGTGCTGGAGCACATGGTGGACACGGTGCTGTACTTCGAAGGCGACACGCACAGCCAGTTCCGGCTGGTGCGGGCCATCAAGAACCGCTTTGGCGCGGTCAACGAGATCGGCGTGTTCGCCATGACGGAAAAGGGGCTCAAGGGCGTGAGCAACCCGAGCGCCATCTTCCTGTCGCAGCACAGCGAGCCGGTGCCCGGCAGCTGCGTGATGGTCACGCTGGAAGGCACGCGACCCATGCTGGTGGAGATCCAGGCGCTGGTCGACAGCGCGGGCCCCAGCCCCCGGCGCCTGTCCGTGGGCCTGGACAAGGACCGCCTGGCCATGCTGCTGGCCGTGCTGCACCGCCACGCCGGCGTGGCCTGCATGGACCAGGACGTGTTCGTGAATGCGGTGGGGGGCGTGCGCATCAGCGAGCCCGCGGCCGACCTGGCCGTGATGCTGGCCATCACCTCCAGCCTGCGCGGCAAGGCGCTGCCGCAGGGCTTTCTGGCGTTTGGCGAAGTGGGGCTGGCGGGCGAGGTGCGGCCTGCGCCGCGCGGGCAGGAGCGCTTGAAGGAGGCCGCCAAGCTCGGGTTTCGCGTGGCCGTGGTGCCCAAGGCCAATGCGCCCAAGAAGCCCATCGAAGGCCTCACCATCCACGCCGTGGAGCGGGTGGAAGAGGCGATGAACGTGGTGCGGGAGATCGGCTAGGCGACCAGGTGGCCGGGCTCAGCCCACGGGCCTGCAGACGGCGGTGACGCGCTTGTACAGCACGGCGCCGCTGTACAGGCCCAGCACTTCCTCGCGCGTGCATTGCATGGTCAGTGCGTGCTGGCCTTCCACGGAGATGGCGGCCCTGGATTCGTACTTGGCGGTGGCCTGCGTGCCGTCGGCGGCGACGCGGATGTCGGGTTTGTTCATGCGGCTGGCGGAGCGCAGCCCGCCCTCCTGCATGGCCTGGGCGGATTGGCGCTGCAGGGCGCAGATCTCGGCGCGCCCGCCGGAATGGTTGCCCGCCGGGCTGCTGCTGTGGTCCGTGAGCTTGAAGCTCAGGTCGGGCGCGGCCAGTGCGCACTGCGCGCGGTAGTCCGACCGGTCGGCCAGCTCCAGGGCGCGCTGCAGCACGGCTTCGACCACGGCGGGCGTCAGTTGGGTGACGGGCGGCGCAGCGGGCGGGGTGGCCGGCTGTGCCTTGCCCGCTGCCGTGGCGGCTGCAGAGGGCGCGCTGGCCTTGGCGGCAGGGGCCGCGGCGGGCTTGGCCGCCGGCGGGGCGGGTGGCGCGGGGCGCGGAGCCTGCTCGCAGGCGCGGTCCGAATAGGTGGTCTGCCCCTTGTCGTTCGTGCACTTGAACAGGTGCTGCGCACAGGCTGTGGTGGCAGACAGGGCAGCCACCAGGGCTGCGAGCAAAAGGGGTGCGTTGCGCATGAAGGGGCCGTGGGCGAAAGGAGAGACTGCGCTATTAGATCAGCCCGCGACGACAGCCCGCAGCACCCGCTGCAAGGGGCGGGTGCTGCCAAGCCGGTGCGTCAGAAGGATTCCCAGTCGTCGTCCGAGCCCTTGGCCGCCTTGGGCGCCGACGTGGCGGGCGCGGGGGCTGCGGCCGGTTTGGGAGCGTGCAGCTTGGGTGCGGCGGGCGCGGGCCTTGCCACCTTCGCGGCCGGCGATTGGGGCGCGCGGGGAGCAGCGGCAGCGGGGACACGCGCCGGGGCTGCCGCCGCCACACGCGCCGCTGCAGGCCGGGGCGCGGGTGCAGGGCTGGCCGGCGTGTGCCCCACGTTGAACACCGACACCACCTCGGACAGGCGCTGGGCCTGGTCGCGCAGCGACGCGGCCGCGGCGGCCGACTCTTCCACCAGCGCGGCATTCTGCTGCGTCATCTGGTCCAGGTTGCTCACTGCCTGGTTGACCTGGCCGATGCCGTCGCGCTGCTCGTTCGACGACGCGGTGATCTCGCCGATCAGGTCGGACACGCGGCGCACGCTGGCGACGATCTCGTCCATGGTCTGCCCGGCCTGCGCCACCTGGCCGGAGCCGGTTTCCACCGTGTTCACCGAGGCGCCGATGAGGTTCTTGATCTCCTTGGCCGCTTCGGCGCTGCGCTGTGCCAGGCCGCGCACTTCGCTGGCCACCACGGCGAAACCCCGGCCCTGCTCGCCCGCGCGGGCGGCTTCCACCGCCGCGTTCAGCGCCAGGATGTTGGTCTGGAAGGCGATGCCGTCGATCACGCCGATGATGTCGGCGATCTTGCGCGAGCTGTTCGTGATGTGCTGCATGCTCTCCACCACCTGTGCCACGACCTCGCCGCCGCGCGTGGCGGCCTGCGCGGCGGTGGAGGCCAGCTGGTTGGCCTGGCGCGCCGTGTCGGCGGACTGGGTGACGGTGGCGGTGAGTTCCTCCATGCTGGCGGCGGTCTGCTGCAGGTTGGCAGCGGTCTGCTCCGTGCGGGCCGACAGGTCGTGGTTGCCGGTGGCGATCTCCACCGAGGCGTTGGACATCGAATCCACGCCGCTGCGCACTTCGGCCACCAGGCTGCGCAGGCGCGCGGCCATCTGCGAGACGGTGCGCAGCAGGTGGCCGAACTCGTCCTGGCGATCGTCATGGGCCGACACGGTGAGGTTGCCGCCCGCAATCGCGTCCGACAGCTCCACCGCGCGGTGCAGCGGGCGCGCGATGGAGCGCACCAGCAGGAAGGACAGCACCAGGCCCAGCACGAACACGATGCCCTGCGTCAGCCAGGCCAGCACATTGGCCTGGGTGCGGGCGGCCTGGGCCTCCTGCCGCGCGGCGTCGCGCTGGCTTTGCTGCAGCTGCACGAAGGCTTCCAGGCTGTCCACGTAGCTGCCGATGGCGGCCAGGTACTTGCTCTCGATGAAGGTCTTGAAGGCGGCGCCGTCGCCCCCTTGCTTGATCTCGCGGGCCTGCTTGTTCAGGGCCAGCACATTGCTGCGCTCGCTCGCCACGCGCTCCAGCGCTTTCTTGTCGGCGGGGGTGGTGGCCAGCTCCAGCACCTTGGCCTGGATGGCCGAGATGCCGGCGATGCCGGCCTTCACGCGGCCGTCGAAGAGGGTGGTCAGGTCCGGGTCGGGGGTGGCGTTGCTGGCCAGCACGCGCTCGCCGGTGGTCTCGGTGGCGCCCTTCCACTGCACGGCCAGGGTGATGCGGTTCTCGAACGAGGCCATCGATTCCAGGGTGCGGTCCATCACCCGGCCGGCCTGGTGCTGCGCCCAGACCGACACCAGCAGCATGGCACCCAGCAGACCCACGATAGAACCCCACAGCTTGGGCGCCAGGCGCACGTTATCCAGTTTCATTCACGATCTCCAGAAGGACGAGACTGCATTTTTGGCGCTGGGGCGTCTGCCGTAAACACCCGGCGGGGGCTGGCGTGCCTGCGGCCACGAGCTTCTTTCATTAATGTAGTGCTTACACAACGAAACATTTGGTCCGGGGCGCGGGCAAGCTTCGTTTCGGGTGCGATGCCGGCCGCAGGACAGGGGTTTGGACGGACGCCCGGGGCAGTCATAAGACAATAGCGCCCATGAATTTGCGCACTATCTTCGTACCGCTGGGCGTTGTCGGCCTGATCGTTTTTGGTTTTGTGGCCTATGGCTGGGCCGGTGTGGCGGCCGTGGTCGGGGGGCTGGTGATGTGGGGGCTGCTGCACTTCACCCGGCTCATGACGGTGATGAAGAAGGCGGCCAATCGCCCGATGGGCTACGTGGGCAGCGCGGTGATGCTCAACGCCCGCTTGCGCGCAGGGGTCAACCTCATGCACGTGGTGGCCATGACCCAGTCGCTGGGCGAGCAACTGTCCGCCGCCGACACCGAGCCCGAGATCTACCGCTGGACGGACGGCACGCAGTCGCACGTGACCTGCGAGTTCCGCCACGGCAAGCTCGTGAAGTGGGAGCTGGTGCGCCCGCCCAGCGAGGAGCCGGTGGCGCCCCCTGCCGCGTCCTAGACAGCATCGGCACCGCTGCCGCGCAGCCCCCGCCGGCGTGCAGCGCGGTGGGCGGCCGTGCCGGTACAGGGTGCGCCCCATGGCGGCCTGGCGGTCGCTGTCGCCTAAAATCTCGCCTTTGCGACCCACAGCAACAAAGGATACCCATGAGCCCCGTAGTTCCCTCGATGGCCGATCGTGACGGCAAGATCTGGATGGACGGCCAGATGGTGGACTGGCGCGACGCCAAGATCCACGTACTGACCCACACCCTGCACTACGGCTGTGGCGCGTTCGAAGGCGTGCGTGCCTACAAGACGGCGGACGGCACGGCCATCTTCCGCCTGCAGGAGCACACCGAGCGCCTGTTCAACAGCGCCAAGATCCTGCGCATGAAGATCCCGTTCACCCAGGAAGAGGTGAACGAAGCCCAGAGGGCCGTGGTGCGCGAGAACAAGCTCGAATCGGGCTACCTGCGCCCGCTGACCTGGATCGGCTCGCAAAAGCTGGGGGTGTCGCCCAAGGGCAACCAGATCCACCTGATGGTGGCGGCCTGGGCCTGGGGCGCCTACCTGGGCGAAGAGGGCATGAAGCGCGGCATCCGCGTCAAGACCAGCAGCTACACGCGCCACCACGTCAACATCACCATGACGCAGGCCAAGGCGGTGAGCAACTACACCAACTCGATCCTCGCCAACATGGAAGCGCTCGACGACGGCTACGACGAAGCGCTACTGCTCGACAGCTCCGGCTTTGTGTCCGAAGGCGCGGGCGAGAACATCTTCGTGGTGAAGAACGGCGTGATCTACACGCCCGACCTGTCGGCGGGGGCCTTGAACGGCATCACCCGCAACACGGTGTTCCACATCGCCAAGGACCTGGGCCTGGAGATCGTGCAAAAGCGCATCACGCGCGACGAGGTCTACATCGCCGACGAAGCCTTCTTCACCGGCACCGCGGCCGAAGTGACGCCGATCCGCGAGCTGGACCGCATCGAGCTTGGCAAGGACGGCTATGTGGGCAGCCGCGGCCCGATCACCGAAAAGATCCAGGCCGCGTTCTTCGACATCGTCAACGGCCGCAACCCCCAATACGCCCATTGGCTCACGAAGGTGTGACCCAGCCCTGACGGAGCCGCTGCGCGGACTCCACCCCCCGGCACAGCCCGCCCCAGGGCGACCGGGTGCCCGGGTGCACCGGGCAGGCCAGTTTCAAGCACCGCCGCCGCGGCGGTGCATCAAGGAAAACGAATACATATGTCGCAAGCTGTCATCGAATTGCTGGCCAAGGACCTCAACCCCCAGGGTGGCGTCTTCTGCCCCAGCCCCAAGGCCGATATGAAGATCTGGAACACCCACCCCAAGGTGTACCTGGACGTGGCCCGCTCCGGCGAGGCCAAGTGCCCCTACTGCGGAACCGTCTACCGCCTCAAGGCGGGCGAGCACGTACACGCTGGTCATTGATTGATGTCAGTGGCAGCCGGGGGCGGCACGCCGTCGCCCATGTTGACGGTGGCGGTGCTGTCCCACAACGAGGCGCACCGCATCGAAGCCTGCTTGCGCAGTGCCGCGTTCGCGGACCAACTGCTGGTGGTGGACAGCGGCAGCACCGATGGCACCGTGGCCATCGCGCAGGGCCTGGGTGCCGAAGTGCACAGCCACCCCGACTGGCAGGGCTTTGCCGTGCAGCGCAACCGCCTGCTGGCCCACGCCCGCGGCGACTACATCTTCTTTCTCGACAGTGACGAGGTGATGACGCCTGCGTTCGCGCAGGAGCTGCAGGCCATCGTGCGCTCGGGCGAGCAGGCCGTGTGGAAGATCCGCTGGCGCATGGTGGCGTTCGGGCACGAGCTCACGCACTTTCGCTCGCAGTCGCAGATCGAGCGGCTCTTCGTGCGCCGCATGGTCAAGGAATACACCGGCGTGGTGCACGAGCAAGCCCAATTGCATCCCCAGCCCGGCGGCGGCGACGTGCCGCGCCGCCTGATCAAGGCGCGCCTGCTGCACTACTCGCGCACCACGGTGCGCGGCAGCCTGGAGAAGCTCACGCAGTACGTGATGCTCGGCGCCGCCAAGCGCGCCGAGAAGGGCCAGCGCGGCGGGGTGGTGCGCGGCCTGGCCTCGGGCCTGTCGATGTTCCTGCGCCTGTATGTGTTTCGCCTGGGGTTCCTGTGCGGCGGCGCGGGTTTTCTGTATTGTCTTTTTGTGGCGCTGGAGGGGTTCTTTCGTTATGCAGCGCTGCACTACGACCGAGACAGCCTGACAGGCCGTGTGATCCGGTGATGAAGACCTACCGTTGGTTAGGGCGCTGTGCGAGCGTCGGTGCGTTCATGGTGCCTGGCTTCGCGCTGTGGCTGCCTTCGGGCTATTCCTACGGTGCAGCGCTGCTGCTGCTGGCGGCGCTTGCGAGTGCACCTGTCTGGTGGAAGCGCCCTGCGCCGCGTGCCGCGTGGTGGCTGACGGCGGCCTTTACGTGCATGGCGGCCTTGTGGCTGCTGGATGTGGGGGCGACCTGGGGCTGGGGCAGCATGGACCGCCCCGTCAAGTACCTGCTGGCGCTCCCGTGCATCTTCTACCTCATGACGTTCGAGCCCCGCGCCTCGTGGCTGTGGATGGGGGTGGCCGTGGGCGCGGTGGGCAGCGGCATCGTCGGGCTGTACCAGACCTTCGTGATGGCGCTGCCGCGCGCCAACGGGTTCACCAATGCCATCCAGTACGGCAATCTGAGCATGCTGCTGGCTGTGATGAGCGGCCTGCTGCTGGTGGTGCAGTGGCGGCGCTGGGTGCTGTGGCAGCGCTTGCTGCTGGCCGCCGCCGTGGTCCTCGGCGCTGCGGGGTCGGTGCTGTCGCAGTCGCGCGGCGGCTGGCTGGCGCTGGTGCTGCTGCTGCCCGTGTGCGCTTGGCTGCTGGTGCGCACCACGGGCCAGCGGCGCGTGTACTGGGGGCTGTGCGCGCTGGCGCTGGTGGCCGCGGCCCTGTCGCAGGTGCCGGCGGTGGAGCAGCGCGTGGACGAAGCGCGGGCGGAGGTGCAGACCTACCAGCAGCGCGGGGACGGACGCAGCTCGGTGGGCCAGCGCCTGGCCCACTGGCACCTGGCCTGGCAGATGGGCTGGGACCGGCCGTTGACGGGCTGGGGCCGCGCCGGGTACATCGAGGAGAAGGCGCGCCGTGTGGCGGCCGGGCAGGCGCACCCCGTGGTGCTGGAGTTCGGCCATGCGCACAACGAAGTGCTGGACCTGTTCGCCAAGCGCGGCATTCCGGGCGTGCTGTTGCTGCTGGCCTTCTATGGCATCCCGCTCGTGATGTTCTGGCCGACGGCCCGGCGCATCCGCGACGGTTCGGGCAAGATGGACCGCGAATCGCTGTCGCTGTGCCTCATGGGCGTGCTGTTGCCGCTGTCGTACATCGGCTTCGGCCTCACGCAGGTCTTTCTGGCGCACAACAGCGGCAACATGTTCTACCTCTTCATGTGCCCGCTGCTGCTGGCCGCCCTGCATGAGCGGCGCGCGCGCATTGGGTGCGGACGGCCGTTTTAGATGCGACACCCCCCTGAGCGGCTTTGCCGCTTCCCCCCGCTCTCGCATTGCTGCGCAATGCGGGCAGGGGGACGCAGCCCTCGCTGCGGGGCGGCCCTTGCTAGGCTGCCCTGGACTGGTCCGCGCCAGTTTCAACGGTTGCGGGCGGCGCTTGGCACCATGGACAACTGAGACGAGAGCCCTCTTCATGCACATCCTGCTGGTCAACAACTCCCCCATCCCCGTCTACGGCTATGGCGGTACCGAGCGCGTGATCTGGGACCTGGGCAAGACCCTGGTCCAGCAAGGCCACCGGGTGAGCTACCTGGTGCCCGAGGGCTCGACCTGCGACTTCGGCGACGTGCTGCCCATCCGCCCGGACGAGCCGTGGGAAGGGCAGATCCCGAAGGGCGTGGACATCACGCACTTCCAGTTCAACCCGCGCACCGAGCTGGCCAAGCCCTACCTGGTGACCGAGCACGGCAACGCGCGCAAGCCCAAGCCGCTGCCGCTGAACACCGTGTTCCTGTCGCGCGACCATGCGGCGCGGTACGGCTCCACCGAATTCGTCTACAACGGTCTGGACTGGAGCGGCTACGGCCCGGTGGACTTCAACGTGCCGCGCCCGCGCTACCACTTTCTGGGCAAGGCGGCCTGGGGGGTGAAGAATGTGCGCGGGGCGATCAAGGTGGCACTGCGCGCGGGGGTGGAGCTCGATGTGCTGGGCGGCACGCGCATCAACTTCAAGCGGGGCTTTCGCTGGACGCTGTCGCGCAAGATCCATTTCCACGGCATGGTGGGCGGCACGCAGAAGACCGGGCTGCTCAACGCGTCGCGCGGGCTCATCTTTCCGGTGCGCTGGCACGAGCCCTTCGGCCTGGCGGTGATCGAGAGCCTGTACTTCGGGTGCCCGGTGTTCTCCACGCCGTATGGCGCGCTGCCCGAGCTGGTGCCGCTGCACTGCGGCGTGCTGTCGGCCGAGGCGAACGTGCTGGCCGAGGCGGTGCGCAACAACCGCTTCGACGCCCGGGCCTGCCACCAGCACGTGGTCGACCACTTTGGCGCCGAGCGCATGGCGCGCAATTACCTGCGGATGTACGAACGCGTGTTGGCGGGTGAAAAGATCAATGCGCAGCCGCCTGTCATCCTGGGGCCTGCGCGCGAACTGCCCTGGAGGCAGTGAAGCCCCCCTGAGGCGCTGCGCGCCATCCCCCGAGGGGGACGCACCCAGTGGCCCGGCAAAGCCGGTTCCACGGGAAGGACAGGTGGCCCCCCTGAGCGGCTGCGCGCCGCTTCCCCCACAGGGGGACGCACCCCCTGGCCCGGCAAAGCCGGTTCCACGGGTGCGCTGGCGTTGGGGGCGCGCCAGTTGCGAGGGCCGGGGCCCTTACCCTGCGCGGCTCTAACCCCGCCCCTCATCCGTTCGGGCTGAGCCTGTCGAAGCCAAGGCGCAGACGACGCAAACCTTGGCCTTGGCGTCGGGATTTTTGATTCAAATGGGCCGCTATCGCTTTTCCAGAAGGCGCAGGCAGCTATTAAATCAATAGCGTTGCTGCGCTTGCAGCAGCGCCGCTTGCGCAGCCAGCGCAGCCAGCGCAGCCCGCCATTCCGCTTCCAGCGCGGCCACCAGCTGTGCGGCCGGCATGGGCCGCACCCCGGCCACGCCCTGGCCGGCCCACAGCGAGAGGTGGTCTGCGCGGCCGGCTTCGGCGCTGGCCCGGCGCAGGGCGCCGGTGAGGGCGTTCTGCACGGGGTAGGCCGGCACATCGGTCTCGTGGGCGTGCAGCTTCTGCAGCATGGGGTTGACGATGCCGCGCGCCGGGCGGCCCGAGAACACGCGGGTCGTGCGCGTGTCGGTGGCGATGGCCTGGGCCATGGCGTCGCGGTAGGCGCGGCCGATGCCCGATTCGTCGCAGGCGAGGAAGGCGGTGCCCATCTGCACGGCCTCGGCCCCCAGCGCCTGCGCCGCAGCGATGCCGCGGCCGTCCATGATGCCGCCGGCCGCGATCACGGCCACGCCGCGGGGGCGCAGCGCATCGACGCACTGCGGCACCAGGGCCATCACGCCCACCATCGATGCGGCGAAGTCGGCCTGTGATGGCATCCCCGCACGCATGGTGGAGCCAGCAGGCGCAAGTCCCTCGGCCTGCGGCCGGCCCGTGGGCAAAAAGGTGCCGCGGTGGCCCCCGGCCTCCATGCCCGATGCGCACACGGCATCGGCCCCCACGTCGGCCCAGGCCAGGGCTTCGGCCACCGTCGTGGCCGTGCCGATCACGTAGCAGCCCGCGCTGTGCAGTCGCTCGACCTGTGCGGCCGTGAGGATGCCAAAGGTGAAGCTGGCCACCGCGGGCCGCGCCTCGACCAGGGCATCGAACTGCGCACGGAAGTCCTCGCACCAGCGTGCGGGCACGGCGGCCTGCAGGCCGAACTCGGCGTACAGCGGCGCCACGCGCGCCAGCGCCAAATCGACGGTGGCGGCATCGGGCGTGGGCGTGTCCTGCACGAAGAGGTTGAGGCCGAAGGGCCGGTCGGTGCGGCGACGCACCTCGGCGGCAGCCTCGGCCATGGCCGCCGGCGAGCGCATGCCGCAGCCCAGCGTGCCCAGCCCGCCGGCCGCCGACACGGCGGCCGCCAGGGCCGGCGTGTCGGCGCCGGTCATGGGCCCCTGCACGATGGGCAGGCGAAGGGAGAGGGCGGTGCGCAGGCTGCGGTCGGGCATGGTGACGTTCCGTGAAAGAAAGAAAGAAAGAAGGAAATGAAGTGGGAAACAAAGAAAGGGGAAACGAGCTGAAGGCGGTCAGTCGACCAGCACCTGCTGCAGCGCATCGAGCGCGGCCGAGCGGTAGCCCTGGCGCCAGGTCAGCAAGGTGGTGATGGTGGTGATCGGCTGCTGGCTCAGCAAGGCCGCGTGCGGCGAGATGCTGAGCACCGAGCGCGGCACGATGCCCGCGCAGCCGCCGCCCGCCACACTCGCCAGGATGGCGTGGTACGAGCCCAGCTCCAGCAACTGCATCGGCTGCCGCCGGGGCGCGAACCACTCTTGCGCGATGCGGCGGTAGGTGCAGCCGGGCTCGAACACCGCCAGCGTGCCGGGCTGCACCTGGTCGGGGCCGGCGGCATGCGGGTGGCCGGCGGGCAGGACCAGCAGCAGCTCTTCCGTGAACACCGGCCGGGTTTCCAGGGCCGGGTCGGCGGGCTGGCCCGGTGGCCAGGCCACCAGCACCGCGTCGAGCGCGTGCGCGCGCAGGCGTTCCACCAGCACGCGGGTCGCGGCGGTCGTCAGCTCCAGCGCCACGCCGGGCCACTGGCTGTGCAGCCGCGCCAGCGGCGCGGGCAGGCGGCTGGCCGCGGTGCTTTCCATCGATCCCAGTCGCAGGCGGCCGGCGGGCGGGCCGGGTTGCAGCGCCTGCCGCGCCTCCTCGGCCAGCGCGAGCAGCCGGTCGGCATAGCCCAGCAGTACCTGGCCCTCGGGCGTGAGCGCCATGCGCTTGCCCTCGCGCAGGAATAGCGGCGTGCCCAGGTCGGCCTCCAACTGGCGCACCCGCGTGGTCACGTTGGACTGCACACGCGACAGCCGCTCGGCAGCGCGCGTGACGCTGCCCTCTACCGCCACGGTGCGGAAAATGTCGAGGGCGGCCAGGTCCAGAAGGGGTGGGGCTTTTTCCATCTTTAAAAAGTATGAATTACAAAAATTCAATCTCTTGCTAAGATGATAAGCACCCTCCACCCCCGTGGCAACCCTTCGCCACCCTGCACCGTGACCCAGGCGTCTCTTTCTCCCTCCGCCGATCATCCGCACACCGACGGCGCCGCAGCGCTGCGCGTGGCCCTGGCCGGCATGGCCGCACTGGCCGCGGCCATGGGCATCGGCCGCTTCGCCTTCACCCCGCTCCTGCCCATGATGCTGCACGACGGCGTGGTCGACATCGCCACCGGCAGCTGGCTGGCCACGGCCAACTACGCCGGCTACCTGGCGGGGGCGCTCTTGTACATGGCGTTGCCCTGGCTGGGCCGTCGGCTGGGTGGCGTGCCCGGCAATGCCACGCTGGTGCGCTGCGGGCTGGTGGCCACCGTGCTCCTCACCGGCATGCTGGCACTGCCCTGGCCTGCGGCGTGGCCGCTGCTGCGCATGCTGGCGGGCGTGGCCAGCGCGCTGGTGTTCCTGGGCACGGCCAACTGGTGCATGGGGCGGCTGGCGCACCTGGGACGCCCGGCGTGGGGCGGGCTGATTTTTTGCGGGCCGGGGCTGGGCATCGTCATCACCGGCCTGCCCACCAGTGCCATGGTGGCCGCGGGCTGGAGCGCCGCGGCCGGCTGGGCGGCCTTCAGCCTGCTCGCAGCCGTGCTGTGCGCGGGCGCGTGGGCGGTGTTCCAGGGGGGTGAGGCGCCCCTGGCTGCCGCGCCCGGCAGCACCGGTGCGGCATCAGCGACGCCTGCACCACGCCCGGCTGCGGAGCGGGCCTTGCTCGCCATCGCCTACGGCCTGGCGGGCCTGGGGTACATCGTCACCGCCACCTTCCTGCCGGTCATTGCGCGCGCCGCACTGCCCGCGGGCTCGGTGTGGCCCGACCTGTTCTGGCCCATCTTCGGCGCGGGTGTCGCGCTGGGCGCGCTGCTGTCCACGCGCATCGCCCCCACGCGCGACCGGCGCTGGCTGCTGGCCGCGGCCTATGTGCTGCAGGCCGGCGGGGTGGCGCTGGGCGTGCTGTGGCCCGGGCCTGCGGGCTTTGCGCTGGGCAGCCTGCTGCTGGGCCTGCCGTTCACGGCCATCACGTTCTTTGCGCTGCAGGAGGCGCGTTACCAGTGGCCGCAGGCGGGTGCGGGCTTCACCGGCCTGATGACGGCGCTGTACGGCATCGGGCAGATCGCCGGCCCGCCCATGGCCGCCGCGCTGCTGGCGCGGGCAGGCTCAAGGGCGCAGGGGTTCGATTGGGCGCTGGGCGTGGCGGGGTCGGTGCTGCTGTTGGGTGCGGTGCTGTACGGCGTCATGGCATGGCGCTGGAGTCCGCAGCACAAGGTCTCGACGGGTTGAGCGGCTTGAGCGGCTTTTTAGGGTAAAAAAGGCTTCTACCGCTTGTCCATCAAGCGCTATAAGCTATCAATGTGATAGCGGAAGCCTCAGCACGAAGCACGCGCCGCCACCCTCGCGGTCCTCGCAGTGCACGGTGCCGTTGTGGCGCCCGGCGATGGAGCGCACCAGCGACAGCCCCAGGCCCACGCCACCGGCGCGTTCGCTGGCACCGGGCAGCCGGTAGAAGGGCTCGAAAATGCGTTCGCGGTGCGTCAGCGGCACGCCGGGGCCGCGGTCGCACACCCGCACTTCGGCGTGGCCCTGTCCGCGGTCGACCACCACCGTGATCTCGCCCGTGCTGTAGCGGCGTGCGTTCTCCAGCAGGTTGCGGATGGCGCGGCGCAGCAGCTTGGAGACACCCATCACGTCCACCGAATCGGGGCTGGCGCTCACATCCAGGTCGGCGTCCACGCGGGCGCATTCTTCGGCGGCCAGGCCGATCAGGTCCACCAGCTCCACGGTGCCCACGTCGGCCTCGCGCGCATCCAGGCGGCTGGCCAGCAGGATCTCGTCCACCAGCTGGTCGAGCTCGGCGATGTTGCGCAGGATCTCTTCGCGGAACGCGGGCGAGGGCTGCTGCCCGACCATGAGCTCCATGCCCATGCGGATGCGGGTGAGCGGCGAGCGCAGCTCGTGCGAGGCATTTGCCAAGAGCGACTTGTGCGACTTGACGAGTTTCTCCACCCGCTCGGCCGCAGCGTTGAACTGGCGCGCCAGGTCGGCCACCTCGTCCTGCCCCTGCTCGGGCACGCGCACCGACAAATCGCCCTCTCCAAAGCGCTGCACGCTGCGCTGCAGCGCCTCCAGCCGCAGTGTGAGGCGGCGGATGATGGGGTACACGCCGATCGCCACCGCCAGGCCCACGATGCCCAGCAGCCACAAAAAGCCGAAGGGCGGGCGGGTCCAGAAAGCGTCGCCCGGCCGGCCGCCGCCGCCGCCACGTTCACCGCGCTCGCCCCGGGGCTGGCGCGGTGCCATCTGCAGCACGAAGGGCTGGCCGTCTTCGGATTCGATGTGGAATTCCGCCCCTTCGCCGGGCTCGCTGGGCTGGCGGGTGGCCAAGCCGCGCAGCACCACGTTGCCGGTGTTGTCGCGCAGCACCATCTCGCGCGACGGGGGCACGAAGGGCTGGGCATTCTGGGCCTTCTGCTCCTCGGCCATGCGCCAGGCCCAGCCCACGGACAGCGTCAGCACCGCGATGCCGCCGACCACGGCCAGCCAGATGCGCAGGTACAGGCGGCGGGAGAAGGGCGTGGACAGGGACACCCAGCTAGTCCTGTTGCTTGGCGAACACGTAGCCCACGCCGCGCACGGTGAGGATGCGGCGCGGGTTCTTGGCGTCGGCCTCGATGGCCGCGCGGATGCGGCCCATGTGCACGTCGATGCTGCGGTCAAACGCCTCCAGCTCGCGGCCGCGCACGGCCTCCATGATCTGGTCGCGGGTCAGCACCCGGCCTGCGCGCTCGGCCAGCGCCACGAGCAGGTCGAACTGGTAGGAGGTGAGGTCGGCCAGCTGGCCGGCCACGGTGACGGTGCGCGCGTCGCGGTCGATCTCGAGCGTGCCGAAGCGCAGCGCCTGCGTGGCTGGCGTGCTGCCGCCATCGGTGCGCCGGCGCAGGATGGCGCGGATGCGGGCGAGCAGCTCGCGCGGCTCGAAGGGTTTGGGCAGGTAGTCGTCGGCACCCAGCTCCAGGCCGATGATGCGGTCCATGGGGTCGCCCTTAGCGGTCAGCATCAGCACCGGCACCTGCGCCGCACTGCCCTGCAGCGAGCGGATGCGGCGGCAGACCTCCAGCCCGTCCATGTCGGGCAGCATCAGGTCCAGGATCACGAGGTCGGGCAGCGCGCCGGCGTCGGGCCCTTGCAATTGGGCCAGGCCGCTTTTGCCATCGGCACGGTGCGTGACCTGCAGGCCCGACTGGCCCAGGTACTCACCCACCATCTGCGCGAGGCGGGCATCGTCTTCGATCATCAGCAGTTGGGAGCTCATGGGGGCAGTGTAGTAGCGGGTGCCACTCATGGTCGCGAGGCGGGGTCACGCGGTTTTGTCGGTCAGGTAAAGCTTCCGTAAAGCCAAGGCGCGGGTGGCTAGCGCATGCCGGCTTCGGCGCTGGCGTGTGCGTGGCGAAAAAAAAGGCTCCCCGCAGGGAGCCTGAACAACGTGCTCTTGGCAGCACGCGAGGAGATCGCTTGGGTCAAATGCCGGCCTGTGCGCGCAGGGCCGTCCACGCTGCGGCGTTCAGGCGGCGGGAGGTGGTGAAGTTCGAGTCGATGTCGGTCTTGTTCTCGCGCACCTGGAACACCCGGCTTCCGCTCACGATGGTCGGCGCATTGGCCACTTCGGCGTATGAGCGCGTGTGGCCCATCGTCGTCGCGGCGTGGCCTGCAAAACGCATCACCTTGACGCCGTGCACCGTGGCAATGGCGTATGTGCCGGTCTGTGTGGTTGCGCAGTTGGAGAGTACCGTTTGCGTGCTGTTCAGATCGCATTCGTAGAACTGCACCGTGCCTGCGGTGGGGCTCGTCGTGCCGGTGAAGGCGACGCGCAGGGCCCGCGCCGGGCCGCTGGAGATTCCGAGGGAGAGCGTGCCTGCACCGGTGCTCAGCACCACGGCGGAGGCGGGCCGGGCGGTGATCATCTGCTCCAGCGTGGTCTCGCTGGCCGGCCGGGAATCGGCCGCAATGCTGTTGATGAGCACCGGCTGGTCGAGCGAGAGGTTGTAGCGGGTGTGAATCCGGGAGCCGGCCGGGAACGTGGCCGTGCCCAGGCTGGTGAGCAGCGCGGCGGTCGATGTGCCGTTGTTGTTGATGGTGTTGGTGTCGGCGTCGGTCTGCAGGGAGCTCACCACGCTGGCCATGGTGCGCGTGTCGACGTCCTCGCGCTTGGTGAAGCCTACCTGCGACAGGGCACCGCAGAAGGTGTTGCGGCTGGGCGAGCCGATGGTGCTCTGCAGCAGGATGGTGTCGTCGCAACGCTGCCATCCGGCCGACGTGAGGTAGGCCTGGTTGTAGAGCGTGCTGGCGGGCGTGGGCGACCCGGCAGTCATGCCGCCGCGCACGTCCCGCAGGGTGGAGCCCGCGGTTCCGCTGGGCTTGGCGACGGAGTCGATGGTCCGGTACGAGTAGTTCGCCGAGTCGGTGTAGATGAAGCTCGACAAATCACCCGTGGCTGCCGTCACGGCCGACTGCTGGTCGCCCACCACCAGCGTGGTCCCTTCTTCCAGGCTCGCCGCGACGACCTTGGCCATGCTGCGTGCGCTGTCCAGCATCACCCCCGCGGTCGGGGCGTCGTCCTGGTAGTTGTCGATCTTGGCGGGAGCAATGGCCAGCTGCAGCGCGGCATTGCTGCGCGCCGCAGCCTCGGTCATGCCTGCCGTGATGCCGGCGGTGACCAGGGTGGTCAGGGGGTTGATCTGCCCGGCCTTGCCGGGAACCTGCCGCAGCACATAGCGCGCAGCGGTGTTGCCCTCGGTCGTGTCGGCAGCATCGATGGTGGTGTTGGCGTCGGCCAGGGCTCCGGGCACCATGGGCGCTATCAGCGATGCGGCGGCGGCCTGCGTTGCGCTGGTCTGCGCGGTGTCGTAGGTCAGGGTGTAGGCGCCGTCTGCGCCGGTGCGGGCGGAGACGGGTTCGGTGGCGTCGCAGGTGCCGTTGTTGTTCAGGTCCAGGCACACGATGGCATTGCGGATGGCCTGGTCGACGACGACGGTACCGGTCAGTGTGACCTTGGTGTCCGGCGCTGGTGCAGGAGGAGCGGTGTCGTCGGAGGACGACCCGCCGCCGCAGGCCGTGAGGGTCAGGGCCAGGGCGCCGCCCAGTGCCAGCGCCAGAGGGGAAGAAGATGTGTGCATGGAGTCGCTCCTGATCATGGTTGTGGAAGGTGAAGATGCCGTCACCGCAGGCGCTCGATGGCGATGCTCAGCGGTTGCCTGACTGTCTGCAAATGCGGCACGCTGCGCATCCCATGAACATGGGGGCCGTCCGTCTTGTGTGCCGGCAGGTTTGCCCCTACGCTGGGGCGCATGAAAATCGTCTTCACTTCCTGCATGGACGCCGAGCGTGTGGCAGACCAAGAGATATGGAGGCGCATCGCAGAACACGAGCAGCCGGACGTGCTGATGCTGCTGGGAGACCACATCTACATGGATTGGGGCCTCGGGCCCGGCGCCAGGGACTGGCGCTCGCTGATCGCCCGCGAGCCCGTCCAGGGCCTGCGGGCCTATGCCATCGATATGCACCGGCGCTACGCGTTGCAGTGGGGTGTGCAGGCCTTTCGCGACATGGGCTGCGGCTTTGCCGGGCGGTCGGACCCGGCCCGGCTGCTGCTGACCTGGGATGACCACGACTACGCGTGGAACAACAGCCTGGGCGTGGACGGCACTGGCGATGCCTACCGGCACGGCGTGCCCGAGCGCGTGAAGGCGGTATCGCGCCGCTTGTGGGCGCAGTTCGAACACCAGTTGCGCGAAGCGGCTGTCGATGCTGCCTACCCGGCCGGGCTGCCCCCCGACTGGGACAGCCCTCTGCCCGCTGGCGTCGGCGACCTGTTCTGGTCGGGTGCTCTGGGTGCAGAGGATGGCCCCACCTGCTTGCTGCTCGACACGCGCTGGCACCGCCAGGCGCGGGCGCCGGGTGCCAGCCTGCTGGGCGTGGAACAGGCCCGGGCGCTGCGGGATGCAGCGGGCGAGCCCGGCGCCGGCCTGCTGCTGGTGGCGGCGGGAACGCCCATGGCCCACCACTACCTGTTGTCCCAGCAAGGCTGGCATGCCGAGGGCGGGCACAGCTATGCGGAGTACGACGGCACCCTGCGCGCGGCGCGGCGGCCGGTGTTGTTTCTGGGGGGCGATGTGCATGCCAACGTCTGGAGCGGCCGCTTGCCCGCCTCCGATGGCGCCAGCAGCCGGGTGGTGCAGGTGCTCTCGTCCGGCGCTGCGATCGGCCGGTACGGACCCCAGCGCTTTGCCCCCTCGTATGGCGTGGCGACCGTGCCGGAGACCTGGCGCACGGGCGGCGTGGTCGAGGTGCAGTTGTGGGCGCAGTCGCGTGGCGGCGCGTGGGAGCCCGACCCTCCGATGCCGCCGCTGCCCTTCGATGCCGGCGATTGGACCGAGCCCCTGCAGGCCCAGGCGCACAGCCGCGTGGACGCCGCAGCGGATGACCATCCTGTGGCGGTGCTGGCGGCCCGGACGCGGTCCGGTGCGTTCCGGGACCGGACGCAGGTGTCGCTGCCCCAGGGCCTCGACGGCCTGGACGCGGTGTATCTGGACGAGCCTTTGCAGGATGGGCACTATGCCGAACCCGTGCACTGGTGCGTGGCGGCAGATGGTTCGGCACGCCTGGAGGGTGAGGCGGACATGGGCCGCCCCGGCGACTGGCCCGCAGCCACCTACCGCCTGGTGCAATCCGCGTTCGACCGTGCGCTGGCGCAGCCGGAAAAAACCGCGGTGGTGCTGTTCATCCATGGCTTTGGCAAGTCTCCCGCCATGGGGCTGGAGCAGGCCTATGGGCTGCGTGCGGTGTATCCCGCATGCGAGCCGGTGTTGTATGGCTGGGAGGCGGGGCGCGGTGGCGGTGTGCTTGCCGCGCTCAGTGGTGTGCCGCGCGCCCGGCAGGGTGCCCAGGGCGGCAGCTTTGCGCTGGCGACCGTGCTGCATGCGTTCAACACGGTGGCGGCGCAGCCGGCCTATGCGGGGCTGGCCAAGGTGGTGCTCGCGCGCAGCGCGGGATGTCTCGCCTTGCACCACGCTCTGGAGCGCATGGGCGTGGGCGGGCACCGTCTGGCGAACCTGAACCGTATCGTGCTGTCGGCGCCCATGCTCAAGGCGTCCGAATACCGCCGCCAGGCAGGCCTGGGAGGGCTGGAGCTCCCGGTGGTGATGACACGCAATCGCCATGACCAGACGCTGCGGTTTGCCGACTGGTTCGATGGCGCGGGTGCGTTGCTGGGCGTGGACGAAGACTTCGTGCCTGCGCGCCAGGGCCACAGCTGCCTGGATTTCTCGGACAGCGCTGGCGTAGGCCCGCAGCACGACTATCTGCTGCTGCGCATCAACCCGCAGCAGCACCGGCTGCACGAGGCGCTGCTGTGCCAGCGCGACTTCGCGTGGTCTGATGCGGTGGCTGAGGGCCTGGTGTCGGCAGCCGGCGCAGGGGTCTTTGATGTGCCGTGACCGCACACCCGTGCCACGCCGGGTACCGCGGGCCTGCCGCCACGACGCTGCTTGAACGCCATGCACCGCACCCCCTTGCCCAGCCCGGAGATCTCGGTCGCCCTGGTGGAAGACGACCCCCGCACACGGGAGCGCCTGGTGCAGGCGCTCTCCCGCGCGCCGCGCCTGAGCCTGGCTTTCACCGCCGCCACCGTCGGCGACATGGTGGGCTGGCTGCGCGACAACAGCGTGGATGTGCTGCTGGTGGACCTGGGCCTGCCGGACGGCTCCGGCCTGGAAGTCATCCGCCAGTGCCGCGCGCTGTCTCCGGTCACTGAAGTCATGGTCATCACCATGTTCGGCGACGAGGCCAACATGATGAATGCCTTTGAAGCCGGTGCGCGCGGCTACCTGCTCAAGGACGGGACGGAGGACGACCTGGCGCAGCACGTGCTGAGCCTGCGTGCGGGCGGCTCGCCCATGACGCCCATCATCGCGCGGCAATTGCTCGCCAGGCTGTCGCCGCGCCCGGCCGTGCCCCACAGCCTGGCGCCGGCCGATACGCTCACGGCGCGCGAGCAGGATATTCTGGCGAAGCTCGCACGTGGCTACACCTATGCCGAGGTCGCAGAACTCCTGGGCATCGCGCCCTCCACCGTCCAGTCCCATGTCAAGAACATCTACAGCAAGCTGGCCGTCCATTCCAAAGCCGAGGCCATCTTCGAGGCGCGGCAGATGGGGCTTTTGTAGCCGCACTTCGGCCCGCGCGCGCGGCGGTGTGGCGCTGTGCCGGTGGGTGCTGTGGCCGGTGCTCTGGATCGTGCTTGCATCGTGGGCAGGGCTGGCGGGTGCACAAGATGCGGATCACGACGCCGCACCGGCCTCTGCCGCACAGCCCGGTGTTCACGTGTTGCACAAGGCCTTCGCGTACCTGGAGCCCGAGGGCGCGGCGCCGTGGTCCGGCAAGTTGACGCTGCCCCACCGGTGGGACAAGGCGTTCGCGGGCCTGTCCGGGAAGGCGCGCTATGTGCTGGAGATCCCCCCCGTGCCCAAGGGCAACCCGCTGTCGGGCGTGTACTTCCCGCGGATCGGAAACCAGGTGGAGGTGTATGTGGGTGGCGAGTTGCTCATGCACCGTGGGGCACTGGGAGACACCCGCACCGACGCTGCCAAGTCGCCGCTGTGGATGCCGGTACCCGCGAGTTTTCTGTCCGACGTGGAGCCCACCCCGCTCGAGGTGCGCGTGACCGCGCAACCCGGGCGCTGGGGTGGGCTTGCCACGCCGCAATTCGGGCCCGAGGCAAGCCTGCTGCCCGAGTATCACGAGCGCTATGTCTGGCGGCAGTGGGCTGCGGTCGGCGTGGTGTTTTCACTGGCGCTCACCGGGGTGATTGCCGGTGGCTTGTGGCGCTTGAACCGCGAGCCGGTGTATGGGTACTTTGCGCTGTGCGCACCGTTTGGCATCGTGCGGTATGGCGACAGGCTGTGGGAGACACCGCCCATAGGCTGGCCGCTGTGGGGCGGTCTCATGGCTTTTGCATTGGCCATCCATCTGCTGCTGCTCACCCGCTTCGCGCTGGCGATGGTGGGATGCGATGGCCCGCGCGTGCGCCAGGCATTCTGGGCATGGCTGGTGGTGGAGGTCGTGGTGATCTCGGGCGCGTTCGGAGCGGGCGTGCCCTGGCTCTGGACGCTGGGCCTGGCGCTGTTGTTTCCGCCCGCGTTCTTTGCCTACGCTTTGTCGACCCGGCACGCGGTGGTGACGCGGGAGCCCGAGGCGATCGCGCTGTGCCTGGCAAGCTTCATCCCTGTCGGCGCGAGCATCTACGACTTCATCGCGGTGCGCATTCCCAGTGCGGGGCAGGGCCGCACCACAGTGCTGCCCCTGGCCACCATGCTGTTCGTGCTGCTGGTGGGCTGGCTCATCCTGAGCCGCTACGGCCGCCAGGCGCGCGCCTACCAGGGCCTGAGCAACTCGCTGGACGAGAAGGTGCGCCAGCGCGAGCGCGAGCTGCAGGTCAGCTACGACCTGCTACAGCAAGAACACGCGCAGCACGCAGCGCTGCAGGAGCGCCAGCGCATCATGCGCGACATCCACGACGGTGTGGGCTCGCAGCTGGTGGGCTTGCTCAGCCTCATCGGCAAGGGCCGCGCCAGCCGCGCCGAACTGCGCGAGCACGCCAATGCCGCGCTGGATGAACTGCGCATGGCCGTGGATGCCATGCAGCCGGTGGATGGCGACCTGGGCACGGTGCTGGCCACCCTGCGCTACCGGCTGCAGCCGCGCCTGGCGGCCACGGGCATCCAGGTGGACTGGCAGGTGCAGGAGCTGCCCACGCTCGACACCCTCACGCCGCACATGGTGCTGCAGATCCAGCGCATCCTGCTGGAGGCCTTCACCAATGTGCTGCGGCATGCCCAGGCCACGAGCGTGCGGGTGAGTGCTCGCCACCAGGCCGCGCTGGCGAATCAGCCGCCGCGCCTGGTGCTGGAGATTGCCGACAACGGCGTGGGCATGGAGGGCACGGCGCAGGCACGCGGCCAGGGCCTGGCCAACATGCGGGCGCGTGCGCAGGCCGTTGGCGCGCTGTTGGAGATCACGGCTGCGCCGGGCCAGGGGACGTGTGTGCGGATTGCGTTGCCTGTGGTGCCGCAGGCGCCCGCACCCGCGATGCCAGCCACACCAGCACCAGCACCGGCAGCCCCAGCAGCGCCGTCGACGTGAAGAAGTGCGCGTAGCCGAAGGCGTTCACGTAGTCGCCCGAAAACCCCGCGACGAACTTGGGCAGCAGCAGCATCATGGAGCTGAACAGCGCGTACTGCGTGGCCGAGTAGCTCACGTTGGTCAGGCTCGACAGGTAGGCGATGAACGCGGCCGAGGCGATGCCGCTGGCCAGGTTGTCGGCCGAGACCACCGCGATCAGCGCCGTCACATCGTGCCCATGCCCTGCGAGCCAGGCGAACAGCAGGTTGCTGGCCGCGCTCAGGATGGCGCCCAGCATCAGGATGCGCATCACGCCGAAGCGCATGGACAGCACGCCGCCCACGAAGGCGCCCGCCAGGGTCATGATGACGCCGTACACCTTGGTGACGGCGGCCACCTCGTCCTTGGTGAAGCCCATGTCCACGTAGAACGGGTTGGCCATGATGCCCATCACCACGTCGCTGATGCGGTAGACGGCGATGAGTGCGAGGATCAGCGCCGCGTGCCAGCCGTAGCGGCGCAGGAAGTCGGCAAACGGCTCGATCATCGCGCCCTGGATCCATTCGGCCGCGTTCTTCGCGGGGGGCAGCTGCACCGGCGCGGGCTCGCGCGAGAACAGCACCGTGACCACGCCCACGGCCATCGAGGCGGCCATCACCAGGTAGGCCGTTCGCCAGGCGCCGTTCTGGTAGGCCGCCGCACCTTGGGCGATGGCCTGGCCGAGGGCCGGTGCCACCTCGGCGCGTGCCGCGATCCACAGCACGCCCGCGCCCGCCCAGATCATGGCCAGGCGGTAGCCCGTCTGGTAGGACGCGGCCAGCGCCGCCTGGTGGTTGGCGTCGGCCGATTCGATGCGGTACGCGTCGAGCGCGATGTCCTGCGTGGCCGAGCCGAACGCCACCGCCAGCGCGCACCACACGATGGGCCCGAGGGTCAGGCGCGGGTCGCAGACCGCCATGCCGATCAGCCCGGCGACCACGATGGCCTGCGACAGCAGCAGCCAGCTGCGGCGCCGGCCCAGCAGCGCGGTCAGGCCGGGGATGGGCATGCGGTCCACCAGCGGCGCCCACACCCATTTGAATCCGTAGGCCAGGCCCACCCAGCTCAGGTAGCCGATGGTGCTGCGGTCGATGCCCGCCTCGCGCAGGCGAAACGACAGCGTGCCCAGCACCAGCAGCAGCGGCAGCCCGGCCGCGAAGCCGAGCGTGAGCATGCGCAGGCTGGCGGGCTCCAGGTACACGCGCAGCGTCTGCAGCCAGGGGGTGCGGCGGGGCGTTTCGGGGGGCAGGGCGGGGTGGGTGGAGGGGGATTGGTTGGCGGAGGTGTCTGACATGGGCGCCCGGGGGTTTTGTCTATCATCGCTGACACCTTGCAGCCTGGCGCGCCGGCCTCCATCGGGCTGGCAACGCCGCTGCGGGGGACACGGCCTGTGCCGTGCGGTCCCGCGTCAGTGCAGCCGCCTATTATTCCCTTGCCCTCTTCCCTTCCCTTCAGGTGATCCGGTATGTGCCTTCTGTGCCCCACGCCTTCCGTCGCTCCCTCGTCGCCCTGGTCCGCGCGCCGCGCCTTCCTGCTGGCCGCTGGCGCCACCGCTGCCGCGCCCGTGATGGCGCAGGTGGATGTGGGCACGGCCTCCAGTGTGCGCAAGCTGATCCCGGCGGAAACGCTGGAGAACTCCGCCGCCCAGCAGTACCGCCAGATGCTCGAGCAGGCCAAGGCCAAGCGTGCGCTCGCGCCGGAGGGCCACCCGCAGCTGCAGCGCCTGCATGCCATCGCCAAGCGCCTGATCCCGTACACCGCGCCGTGGAACGACCGCGCCAAGCAGTGGCGCTGGGAGGTCAACCTGATCGGCAGCCAGCAGATCAACGCCTTTTGCATGCCCGGCGGCAAGATCGCCTTCTACACCGGCATCCTCGATCAGCTCAAGCTCACCGACGATGAGACCGCGATGATCATGGGCCACGAAATGGCCCATGCCCTGCGCGAGCATGCGCGCGAACGCCTGGCCAAGACCCAGGGTACCAACCTGGCGCTGCGCCTGGGCTCGCAGCTGCTGGGGCTGGGCGATCTGGGCCAGGCCGCGGCCGGCCTGGGCGGGCAGCTGCTCACGCTGCAGTTCAGCCGGTCGGACGAGAGCGAGGCCGACCTGGTGGGGCTGGAGCTGGCGGCCCGCGGCGGGTTCGACCCCGCGGCGTCGGTCAGCCTGTGGAAGAAGATGGGCAATGCCACGGGCGGCAAGCAGGGCGGGCTGGCCTTTCTGTCCACCCACCCCTCGGGCCCCGCGCGCATCAAGGAGCTGGAGATGAACGTGCCCAAGGTGCAAAAGCTCTACGAAGCGGCACGCAAGGGCTGAGCGGTCACGCGGTTGCGGCCGTCGTGCTTGCTGCGGTACAGCGCCTTGTCGGCGCTCGCGATGGCCGCGGGCAGGTCGTCGCTGCTGGCCACCTGCGCCACGCCGAACGACATCGTCAGCGGCACGGGCACACCCTGGTGGTCCAGGGTAATCCGCTCGATGGCCGCGCGGATGCGCTCAGCCACCTCCACGGCGGATGCCAGCGAACTGGCCGGCATGAGCGCCAGAAACTCCTCGCCGCCCCAGCGCGCGAGCACGTCGCTCTCGCGCAGTTGGCCGGCGAGCACCTGCGCCACGGCCACCAGAACGCGGTCCCCCGCCGCGTGGCCGTGGCGGTCGTTCACCTGCTTGAAATGGTCGATGTCGCACAGCATGAGCGCCACCGGCTCGCCCGTGCGCTGGATGCGGGTGAGCGTGTGCCCGGCCAGCGTCTGGAAGTGCGCCCGGTTGTTCAGCCCCGTCAGCGCATCGAGCGTGGCCTGCCTGAGCAGGCGGTTCTCGGCGATCAGGATGGTGCGCCGGTAGAACGCCGCCAGCGCCGCGAACATGCCGAAGACCACGCACACGTGCAACATGTTGACGATCTTCTGCCCCTGCCCGGCCAGCGGTGCCAGCGGGCCCAGGTGGTCGCACACCAGGCGCAGCCCCAGGTAGTAGGCCAGCAGCGCCAGCACCACGGGGACGGCGTAGCGGCCGGAGTTGGCGATCACCACCGCAGGAATGAACAGCAACAGGTAGTAGTGAAAGCCGCTGTCCCAGCCCACGAGCAGCGATCCCAGCGCCGAGTGCGCGATCACCTCCAGCCAGATGAGCAGGATGCCGGCCGTGTTGCGCCGCCGCCGGATGAGCGCATGGGCGCACAGGTACATCGCGATGCTGACCACATTGACCAGCGCGAGCGGCACCGAGCCCAGCCAGAGAAACAGTGCGATGTACAGCCCATCGATGCAGGCTGCGGTGAGCGCCACCCGCTGCGCCATCGCCCAATAGGCCTTGCCCGCCACGCTGGAGCCGCGCTGCGCAGGCTCGTAGGGGCGTGGTGCACGGGGTGCGGGCGGGGAGGAGCTTGCAGAGGAATCCATGGCGTGCAGCAGCCGGAGGGCGCATGACGCCCGAGGTTGTTAACAAAATGTCACATCCTAGGCCGCGCCTGCGCGAGGCATCCGACGATCAGGGCAGCGAATACCGGTCAGTTGCCGGAAAGCCTGCTTCGGTGGACCCTTGGGTGCAGGTACGGGTACGGGTGCAGGCCCGGACGGCAGCGCTGGCCTGGGCTGCAGCGCATGCATCGGCGTCATCCGCTGGAATGCGAATGCTCCCATTTTGATAGCTGCTACCGCTTGCGCAGTGAGCGGTAGGGACCAAAAAGAACCCTGGAGGCCTTCGTGCACCGCAGGCTGATCAGGTCCCGCCCACGTAGGGATTGCTCTGGCGCTCCCGCCCGAAGGTGCTCTCCGGGCCATGCCCGGGGATGAACACCGTCTGGTCGCCCATGGGCCACAGCCGCTGGGTGATGCTGTCGATGAGGTCCTGGTGGTTGCCCATCGGAAAGTCCGTGCGCCCGATGCTGCCGGCAAAGAGCACGTCACCGACGAAGGCGCGGTCGATCTGCGGGGCGTGGAACACCACGTGGCCGGGTGTGTGCCCGGGGCAGTGCCGCACCTGCAGCGTCTCGTGGCCGATCTGCACCGTGTCGCCATCGGCCAGCCAGCGCGTGGGCGTGAACGGTTGTGCTGGCGGAAAGCCGAACATCGCGCTTTGCTGCGGCAGCCCGTCGATCCAGAACTGGTCACCGGGGTGGGGGCCCACGATGGGCAGGGTCAGGCGCTGCGCCAGTTCGCCCGTGCCACCCGCATGGTCGATGTGCGCGTGCGTGAGCCAGATCTGCTCCAGGGCCAGGCCCCGCCGCTCGGTCTCGGCCAGCAGCGTGTCGAGATCGCCGCCCGGGTCGATGACCGCGGCCTTGTGGGTGGCATCGCACCAGACGATGGAGCAGTTCTGTTGGAACGCCGTGACGGGGACGGTCAGATAGCGGAGCATGGTTCAGGGTGTTGGTTGTTGCTAACAGAGAGTGGATTTTGCAAACAGAATGTAGATCTGTTGATAACAAAGAGTGAACTTTGCGAACATAGACGGGATCTGGCTGACTTACGGTTGGCACTCTCTGCCGATAAGCGCACGGAGCAGCGTGCTGGCCTAGCTGGAAAGTTTTGCGATTTTGCTAAGTCCGTGAATCACTGCGGGGCTGCCTCGGCTTTGCGTCCGCTGTTCTTTGCCATCAATGTCCGAGACGTGGCATTAATGTCTGAGACACCGGAAACCGACGGACTGAGGCCTGTCCGTCTTTTGGGCAGAGGGCGGCGCTGTTACGAAAGCGGGTCGCAATGCTGAGGGACTTACTCAGCAAGGCCCTCGTTCCCCGTGGCGGCTTCGGTTAGGCTGACTGATCCGGCCCGGTTTCGTCGCCTCGCGACTCCTTGACTTTGCTGTTGTGTCGGCCTCACGACTTGGGAAAGCTGCGGGCTAGGAGCACCATATAACCTTGCCTTTGCGAACCCAGAAGTGCGACCGGCAGCCGTCACGAAGCCACACCGAAGGGGTTAAGGATGGGAGGCCGTTCCGGTCCAGCTCCAGATCCCAGCGCGGTGCCGCCTCCTTGATCAACAACAGTTCGATCTTCCTACCGCACCCGCAAGGGCAGCGCATGCCTACACACCAGTCTTCGTCGTCGTCCCGCGCCAGTACGAGGGCCCTGAACGGCAGCCTCAGAGGCAGGCTGTCTCCGCTAAGTACCTGAAGACGGCGACCCGGCGCCACGAATTCAAACAGCCTCAGCAACAGCCGCTTTGCATTCATGCAAATGCCTTCGACTTCGGAATGCGAAGGGCGGGTAGCCCTAGGAGCGGCTCCAAGTCGCCGCGTGCGAACTGCGGGTTGGTCGCCAGCTGGAAAGACTCGACCGGGAAGGCTTCCTCTTCATTTGCAGCGAGGCTGAATTGCGTTCTGGCGTACGCAGCGTTGGACTCGTGGCGAAATGGGTAGGCCCGCGCGATGAACTCCATCACACACGCGGATGCCGCCCTCATGTTCAACGCGATGACTGCTGGCGCCTCTTCGGCAACGCCGCGCAAATAGCCGGCCTGCATCTCTTCCGTGTGCGCATCTGGCGCTGAACGCCGCAGGTACTCTGCGCGCAGCGAAGCGGGGTCGTAGACCCCACGCTCTTGAAGCGTCGGGCCACCTGGGCTGACGTAGTCAATGCGCCCGCAGACGTCAGCGATGGCAGCTCCTCGCTTCGCTTTTCTGGTGGGGATCGAGACCCCTACGTCGAACAGCGGGATCAAGAAACTGGCACCCAGAAGATCTGCGATCTGTCGAGCGTCAAGGGTGTCGACGCACGAGAACATCACGTCGGCCTGGCTGGCCTGGAGTACTCCTTCGCGGGTCGAGATTGAAGCGTTCACCGGCACTGCAACCCCCTCCCCTCTGTAGCGGGTCACAGCATCGGCGAAGGCGAAGACCTTAGGTCGTTGAACCTTGGCGTCTTCCAGCGTTGAGTTGACGATTCGATTCAGGTTGCGCAGTTCAAGCTTGTCGAAGTCGATGAGGATCACCTGGCCGAATCCAAGCCTCGCGAGTTGCTCAGCAACAAGCGAACCTGTGCCCGACACACCGATTACACAGGCACTGAGCCGACCGAGCTCTTGGGTCGCCTCGCTGGTGAATGCAGTTGGTCGAGGGCTGAACTGCCTGTCGGTCCAGTGCCAGGTGAGATCATCACCAGCAACCATCACAGACTTAATCGCGATAGGTGACAAGTCCTGTTGGTAGAGACGTGCCAGCATGGCGCCGTCAGGGGTCATGATTGCTGTGCCGTGCAGGCCGCCAAGCGCTTGAATGAGGCCGGGCACCGTCACCAGATCGCTCTGGTCGTCATGCCGCGAGAAGCCGAACAGACCGCCCGGATGCGAGTGGGTCAACATCAAAGAGAGGCCATCAGCTTCCGCCAAGTCGATTGCCTCTTCGATCGCCGCCCCAGGCCAAACCAGATAGTCCGAGCGTCGCTCCTTGCAGGCTGAATGCGGCACCAGCAAGACCTCTTTCACGAGCAGCCGCACCCGCGGCCCCGGAGTCCGAGCACAGAGCAAGATGGCGGCTGCTTCAAGGCCATCACCCGGAAAGAGGTGAGCGTGCAGTTTCTGATGAAGGGCGGTGGTGATCGTCAGGTTGGTCGACGGGTTCATTGCTGAACCTCCTTGGCCAGCGCCGACTCGACCAAGGCAAGGTGCGTCACGACGTTGTCGGAGTCCGGTCGCCACTGACAGGCATAGGACCGGTGGCGTGACCACCGCTGGTAAGACAGTCCACAGATGGCCTCCTGAACCTGCGTGCACTCAATCAGTTGGCCACTGTTGAGCGCGAGATTCGGGAAGACATAGAACATATCGATTTGCGCGCCGGGGTAGGTCGGCGGCACTTCGACGGCCAGGGTGACCTGCTGTTCGTTGTAGCCCGTGGGCACCGGATATCCAAAGATCAGAAGCCAGCGCCGCTGGTTGTCGAGCACCGTCTCCCACTGGACGAAGTGCTCGTCGAGAAAGCGTTCGTCGACATCCAGCAGCGGGAAGTCACGGCGAAGAGCTTGTGCCGCTTCACCGTTGCTCACGTCTTTCGGGGTCAACCGGATCTTCTCAATACCGGGGGCCCGCAAGTCAACGACTGAGGTGAGTTCCAGTGCCTGCTTTGGTTGCCCTGCCACCTTGAGGAAGATGTGCCAGCCTTGATTGGTGTCAAAGCCCGCTTGGCGCATCGCTTCGCTGACAACGATCGTGGGAGTCGCCACCTCGAGCCGGACGCCCTGAATGTTGACGATCCAGACCGGTGCTCGGCTGTAGAAGGCTTCAACCCCTGCATGGCCAAGATCGACCAAGTCGTGGTCTTCGACGACAACGTCAGCCTTGTCTTGGCGTTCCAGGTAGAGGAGTTTATTTGCCTGAACTACGCCGAGATGACGCAGGATGCTCCCGGAGATCCGCTGCACCGGCCAATCAATGCGTTTGCCATCGATGGTCAGCCGATACGAGCGGTCGGTGACGGCGACGATGAACCGCCCACCGGGCTCCATGACGCTGACCGCCTCAGTAGGGCGAATGTCTTCCAGTTCGCCGTTCGGCAACAGGTGGAGAACGGTGACCACCTGGGCATCGCTGTAACCAGCTGCGCTGGCAATTTGCGCTCCGGTGGGGGTGTGGTCAGCCAGAGGAACAGGCTTGAACACGAGGTCGAGGCCAGCGACCTCGATGAAGTGCCCATCTGGGGCAGGAGAGAATGCGTTTGCGTTGGGCATGGTTGCCCCTTTCTTGAAGCGAAATGAACTTTTTTCAGTGACCGGAAAGCCACGAAAGACCACAGACATCGCTTGGAAGCCTTGACTAGGGGCTCCGACGCAAACACACTCTCAATCGCCAAACCGAGTCGGGCGTTAGCGTCAGATTCACCCCTAAGGGCAAGCTCTCAAGCTTGCCCTTTCCTATTTGTACGGCAGCATTTGTTGCTCCTCCTTCCTTACTGGCAGGCCAGTTGGTTGTTGAACAAGTCGGAGATCTTGCCAGCCGAGCTAATCAGGTTTGACAGCAAGCGCCAGTTCTCTGTCTCCTTACGAACTCTGCCGGCGATGATGGCCGGATGAATCTGTAGTTGCCGCGCTAAGTCGACAGCATCCTCGGTGGAGTGGCTGATCCTGACGGGAGCATTGGCCCAAACGGCCTCCGGGATCAAAGCTTCTCCCGCCTCTCGATCTGCCTCCAGCTCTTGATCGCTGGTTCGCGTCTTGTCGTCCAAGTTGTCGGCAATGCACGGATCCGAAGCAGTCAAATGCCGCTGAACGTGGATGAGTTCGTGCAGCAGGGCGAACCAGAAGTTGTCGATGCGGTCGTGCCGAAGCGTCAGCGCAACGATCGGTGCTTCGCCGTCCAGCATGGCTGCCCCGTCAAGATAGGTCTTGTCGAAGTGCCGCTCAAAGACCAACGCAATGCCATGGTTGGAGAGGTACTCCTGTGCCAGCAGCGGACCGGACTCGAAGGTCGACAGCCGGGTCAAGTTGCGGATCCACTCTGACGTAATGACGCCGTGCTGATACGCACCTTTGAGAGCCATGGCGCGTGCCTTTCGCAGCACGCAGGCTTGCCAGACCTTGAATGCGTACTCGTCCATGGTCCGTGCCCCCGTTTGATGGAGCGTCGCACGCATCATGACTGGCTGTCCGCCGAGGCCCGACGCGCACCGAAAGAAGCCTGTCACTAGTTCTTCCGCGTATTCCTTCAGGGACTGCAGCGGCCGCTTGTTCGGCCCGAACAGGCCGCGTTCCTGCATCTCCGCCAATGGGAACCTCGTGTAGTCCACCGTCGAATCAACCGACAGCTCTTGCCCTTCGCCGATAAGCACGTCTGCCGGGATGCCCAGGCCTACGTGCAGCCGCCGAATCATCGCCAGGCTCAACGGACGCTTGCGGCTGAGCACCTCGGAGACCTTGGACATCGAGCCGATGTAGGGCACGAGGTCCTTGTGTGCCAGCCGCTGCTGATCCATCCGGAACAGGATGGCGTCGATTGGGTCCGGCGGCGTTGGTGGGAACTTGCTCTGTTCGTACGACTGGATGAGCAGGGCCAGCAGCTCCAGTTCGGCCTCTTCCGTGGATCCCACTGCGGGGTCCATGTCCATCAGCTCAGACAGCCGAGCAACGGCAGCGGCGTGGTCGCCGTCCGTCTTCAGTACTCGAATCTGCGTGCTCATGTTCTTCTCCTGGTATCGAGGGTCATGGGGGCTCACTGGCCGAAGTTCTTCTTGTCGTACTCGGCGTGTGTGCCGCCCCACTCGATCATGACGATGCCGTTCTGAAAACGGACTTTGACAACCAGCCGGTAGCTGTTGCCCTTGATGTTGAATATGACCCGGTTGTCACCCAAAAAGCTTGCTGAGGTGTAGCGGTCCTTGATGTCTTGTGGGGATGACCAAGCCGCGCCTTCCACTTCCTTGCGCCAGGCATCCAGCGCTCCCCGAGCATCTGCATGGGCCGCCTTCAGCTCCTCCAAGATGAGTATGTTGACTAGTTGCATAGGCCTCGCTTTGGCCCCCCGGTATGATTGTATTGTGACTTCCCAAACGGGGAAGTGTCAAGTGTTCCCTTTTTCACTGCAATTGCCTCCCTGTGTGGTTGTAAGAATCGCATTTAGTGCGTCATTGTTTATGCTGCGTACGGAATCAGTGTTGGCATCCTAGCATGATCACGCTAAGATGTGCAACATGAACGATGCCGCAATAAAAATGAAGCTGGGCGATCTGGTGCACATCCGCGCCGGACACCCCTTTCGGGGCGCGGTTGAGGCGTTTCCTGAGGGGGCGGTCGCCGTTGTGCAGATGAAGGACATACTGCCTGGCGGGGGTGTCGACTGGTCGTCGGCGGTCCGTACGGAACTATTGGGGCGGAAGGAGCCGGACTGGCTGAGCGGGGGTGACCTCCTCTTTGTGTCGAGGGGCAGTCGTTACTTTGCCGTGTGCGTTGATCAGCCGCCGGCGCCCGCCGTCTGCGGGCCCCACCTGTTTCACCTGACGGTCAAGGCTCGTGAACTGTTGATGCCGGAATTCCTTGCCTGGGTCGTTGGGCAGGGCCCAGTGCAACGCCAGCTCCAGCAGGCGGCCTCTGGATCGCTGCAACTCAGCGTGACCCGGCAAGCGCTTGAGGCGCTCGAGATTCCGCTGCCACCGATTGCGACGCAAAGGGCCGTCACAGATCTGGCTGCCGCAGCCGCTCGTGAGCGGGCCGTTCTGACTGCCCTGATCCAAAACCGCGAGCTTCAGCTTGAAGCACTCGCTTCCGCCTTGGCCAGCGGGCAACCCATGAATCTCACCTGAGAGTACCGATGACTGAAATTACGAATGTCAGCCAAGACGACATCAACGCCGCCGTCTGGAACGCCTGCGACACCTTCCGGGGCACCGTCGACCCCAGCATCTACAAAGACTTTGTGTTGACGATGCTGTTCTTGAAGTACGTCTCGGACGTCTGGCAAGACCACTACGACAGCTACAAGCAGCAATACGGCGATCACCCGGAGTTGATTGCTGAGATGCTCAAAAGCGAGCGCTTCGTCCTGCCCTCTGACGCAAGCTTCTATGCCCTGTACAACCAGCGGCACAGCCCTGGCAACGGCGAGCGCATCGACAAGGCCCTGCACGCCATCGAAGAAGCCAACATCGCCAAACTGCGCGATGTCTTTCAGGACATCAGCTTCAACTCCAACAAGCTGGGCGACGAGCAGCAGAAGAACGACATCCTGCGCCACCTGCTGGAGGACTTTGCCAAGCCCGAACTGGACCTGCGCCCCAGCCGCGTCGGTCAGCTCGACGTGATCGGCAATGCCTACGAGTTCCTGATCAAGAACTTCGCCTCTACCAGTGGCAAGAAGGCAGGTGAGTTCTACACCCCGCCCGAGGTCTCGACGCTGATGGCCCGATTGATGGCGCCGCAAGAGGGCGACGAGATCTGCGATCCGACCTGCGGCTCCGGCTCACTGCTGATGAAGTGCGGCCGCCTGGTCCGCGAAAGCACTGGCTCACGCAAGTACGCCCTCTATGGCCAGGAAGCGATCGGCAGCACCTGGGCCCTCGCCAAGATGAACATGTTCCTGCATGGTGAGGACAACCATCGCATCGAATGGGGCGACACCATCCGCAACCCCAAGCTGCTGGACGGCACGGCCAGCCTGAAGCACTTCGACATCGTCGTCGCGAACCCGCCCTTCAGCCTGGAGAAGTGGGGCTTCGAAGGGGCCGACTCCGACAAGTTCAGCCGCTTCCGCCGTGGCGTACCGCCCCGCACCAAGGGCGACTACGCCTTCATCCTGCACATGATCGAAACCATGAAGCCCGGCACCGGCCGCATGGCAGTCGTCGTGCCGCACGGCGTGCTGTTTCGTGGCGCAGCAGAGGGGCGCATCCGCCAGAAGCTGATCGAGGAGAACCTGCTGGATGTGGTGATCGGGCTGCCGGAGAAGCTTTTCTACGGCACAGGCATCCCCGCTGCCGTGCTGGTGTTCCGCAAGAACAAAGCCGACGAGAAGGTGCTGTTCATCGATGCCAGCCGCGACTTCGAACCAGGCAAGAATCAGAACCTGCTTCGCGATACTGACTTGCAGCGCATCGTGGACACAGTGCGGGCGCGGCACAGCGTCACCAAGTACGCCTATCTCGCCACAAAGGCGGAGATCGAGGAGAACGACTTCAACCTCAACATTCCTCGCTATGTGGACACCTTTGAGGAAGAGGCTGAAATCGACCTAATGGCCGTGCGTAATGAGCGTGAGCGGCTCAAGGCGGAGCTCGCCGTCTTGGAGGTGCAGATGACCGCGTACCTGAAGGAGCTCGGCTATGAATAAGTCAACTCAGGCCAACTTCACCACGCCTAGTGGCCGCGAGGCGGGGCCAGGTGAAGAGAGGTCGTGATGCTGCCTAAAGATTGGCGCCGAGCTACATTGGGCGAGATCGCCCATGTGACATCAGGTGGTACGCCTGACCGAGGCAAGCCTGAGTACTGGGGCGGAGACATTCCCTGGGTTACCACGGGTGAGGTCCAGTTCAACACGATCACGGATACGGTTGAAAAGATCACTGCTGCTGGCTTGCGCAATTCCGCGGCCAAGCGCTTCCCGCCTGGCACCTTGCTGATGGCTATGTACGGACAGGGGAAGACTCGAGGGCAAGTGGCGAAGCTTGGTATCGAGGCAACGACAAATCAAGCTTGCGCAGCGATCCAACTTCGGGACGGACAGGACTGTGACTTCTTTTTTCAGTACCTGTCCTTTCAGTACGAAGCACTTCGAGAGTTGGGCAATGCGGGCACGCAAAAGAATCTGAATGGCGGAATAATCAAGAGTCTTCCTGTGCCTGTTCCACCATATGACGAACAGCGTCGCATCGCTGACATCCTTTCCAGCTGGGACGAAGCGATCAAGACGACGGAACGCATGCTGAGCAATAGCCAACGACGCAGTCGGGACTTGATGGTGTCTGTGCTGTCTGGTCACCGCCGCTTCCCTGGGCTCTCGACCAAATGGCGCTATGAGGACTTTGACGCCATCTTTCAGCGAATCGCGACAAAGAATACCGTCCACAACACGAATGTGCTGACGATCTCGGCAGAGCACGGTCTCATCAGCCAGCGCGACTACTTCAACAAGTCGGTGGCCAGCGCCAACCTCAGCGGGTACACGCTGCTGCATCGGCATGACTTCGCCTACAACAAGAGCTACTCGGCCGGCTACCCGATGGGAGCGATCAAGCCGCTGCTGGCGTACGAGGCGGGCGTCGTTTCAAGCCTCTACCTTTGTTTCCGCCTGCGCGAGGACGTCGACGCTGACTTCGATTTCTTCCGCCACTACTTTGAAGCAGGACTACTGAACCAGGAGATTGAAGGCATAGCGCAGGAAGGAGCACGAAACCACGGTCTGCTGAACGTAAGCGTGACTGACTTCTTCAAGCTGCAGCTGCATGTTCCCAGTGCGCCAGAGCAACGTCGCATTGCCGAGGTGATCAATGTCGCACGCGCTGAGGAAGCCTTGCTTGGGGCCCAAGTCCGATCCTTGCGGCAGGAAAAGGCAGCCCTAATGTCGCAACTTCTGACTGGGAAGCGCCGCGTCAAGTTTTCCGAAGTTGAGTCGGAAGCCCAGGTATGAGCGCTACACCCAACTCCCGCGAGCGGTACAGCGCCCACCTGCCAGCGCTGCACCTGCTGTGCAATCTGGGCTGGAGCTTCCAGACGACGGCACAGGCGCTGAGCCTGCGCGGCAGCACGCGCGAAGTGTTGCTCAAGGGTCGGCTAGTCGAGGTGCTGCAGACCCGCCGCTACGAATACAAGGGCGAGTGGTACCCGCTTTCGCCCAGCGGCATCGAGCAGATCGTGCGGGAGTTGTCGGCGCTCAGCTTGGCCGAAGGCCTCATGCCGGCCAATGAGCGGCTCTACGGCAAGCTGGCCCTGGGTATCACGGTCACTGAGTTCATGCCGGATGGCAAGAAGCACCAGCCCACTATCGCGGTGATCGACTGGACCGATGCTTCGGCGAACCGTTGGGACGTGACCGAGGAACTGGAGGTGCTGTCCGCGCAAGGTACGCACCACCGGACGCCTGATGTCGTGGCCTACGTGAACGGTATCCCACTGGTGGTGATCGAGGCCAAGCGTCCGGAGTCGGGTGGCGGCAGTCACCCCTCGAA
Organism: Acidovorax sp. Leaf191; assembly: GCF_001424425.1. GTDB lineage: Bacteria > Pseudomonadota > Gammaproteobacteria > Burkholderiales > Burkholderiaceae_C > Acidovorax. The sequence continues at coordinate 102,497 of NZ_LMPT01000001.1, read as the reverse complement.
GGCCATGGTGCAGGAAGGCATCAGCCAGCATCTGCGCAACCAGCGGCCAGACGAGATCCCCAACCTGTTCGCGTACGCCCAACTGCTGCTGTCCATCAGCCAGACCGAGGGGCGCTACGGCACCACCCACACCGCCGCCAAGTTTTGGGCGAAGTGGCGTGAGGAAGAGTTCGACGACGCTCACTTGCAAGCCGTCAAGAACGCGCCGTTGCCGCCGAAAGTTCGTGCCGCGTTGTTTGAGGGAAAGCCTGGATCACTCGCCACCTACTTCGACACGCTCTGGAGCGCGCCCATGCAGGCGACTGAGCAGGATCGGTTGCTGGTCAGCCTCCTGACGCCGTCCCGCGTGTTGGAGTTACTGAGGGGCTATGTGCTGTTCGACCGGAAGGTCGGCAAGATCGTCGCCCGTTACCAGCAGTTCTTTGGCATCCGTGCACTGCTGTCGCGCATCAGCCAGAAGAAGTCTGATTCGCAGGGTGGCGGCCGTGAAGGGGGCGTTGTCTGGCACACCACGGGCTCTGGCAAGAGCTTCACGATGGTGTTCTTGACCAAGGCCCTGCTGCTGGTCGAGAGCCTCAAGGAATGCCGCATCGTGGTAGTCACCGACCGCGTCAATCTCGAAACCCAGCTCTCGCGCAACTTCATGACGGGCGGTGCTTTCGGCTCCAGCATCGCCACGCAGAAGGACGGCGAGCGCAGCCGCACTCTGTCCGGTCGTGACCTGGCCCAGCGCATCGGCAAGGGGACCGAGCGGATCACCTTCACGCTCGTCCACAAGTTCAACACGGCGTCCAAGCTGCCCGAGTGCCGCAATGACTCGGCGGACATGATCGTGCTGGTCGACGAAGGCCACCGCAGCCACGGCGGCGAGACTCATGAGCGAATGAAGAAGGCGCTGCCCAAGGCGGCTTACATCGCCTTCACCGGCACCCCACTGCTCAAGGACGAAAAGACCTCCAACAAGTTCGGCCCGATCGTCCACGCCTACACGATGCAACGTGCGGTGGAGGACGAAACCGTGGCGCCGCTGCTCTACGAAGAGCGCGTGCCGGAACTGGATATCAACGAAGAGGCCGTCAACCGCTGGTTCGACAAGATCACCAGCAACCTCAGCGATGCCCAGCGCAGTGACCTGAAGCGCAAGTCCGCCAAGAAGGGCGCCATCTATGGTGCCGCCAACCGCATCGAACTGATCGCCTGGGACATCGCGACCCACTTCAACGAAAACATCAAGAAGCTGGATCTCGGTTTGAAGGGGCAGGTCGCGACCGACAGCAAGCTGGATGCGATCCGCTACAAGAAAGCGCTGGACGAGACCGGTCTAGTGACCAGTGCCATCGTGATCTCGGCCCCTGACACCCGTGAAGGCAACTCGGAAGTCGACGAGGACACGCTACCCGAGGTGCAGAAGTGGTGGAAGCAGGCCATGGCCACCAGTGGCAACGACCCTGAAGCCTACGAGAAGCAGGTGATCGGTGACTTTGGCACTGATGGGGCACCGGACCTGCTCATCGTCGTGGACAAGCTGCTCACCGGCTTCGATGAGCCTCGCAATACGGTGCTGTACATCGATAAGCCGCTGAAGGGCCACAACCTGATCCAGGCGATTGCACGGGTGAATCGGCTGCACGACGCGAAGCGCTACGGCGTGCTGGTGGACTACCGCGGCATCCTGAAGGAGCTGGACACCGCCATTCGCGCCTATCAAGACCTTGAATCACGCACGCAAGGCGGCTTCGATGTTCAAGATCTTGAAGGCCTGTACCACCAGTTCAGCACCGAGTACAAGCGTCTGCCTGCGCTCCATGAGCAGCTGTGGTCCTTCTTCAAGTCAGTTACCAACAAGCTAGACCGTGAGCAGTACCGACAGGTGCTCGCCCCTCGCTTCGTCAAGGACGCCGATGGCGCCGAGTACGACGAGCGGCAGAAGCTGCGCGATGACTTCTACGACGCACTCACGGCTTTCGGCTTGTGCCTTCAGACGGCCCTGTCGTCGCGAAGCTTCTTCGAGGACAAGAGCTTCTCAGAGGAACTGATCGCTCGCTACAAGAGTGATCTGCGCTTCTTCACCGAACTGCGACAAACGGCCCGCCGGGACGCCATGGAGACGGTGGACTACAGCGTCTACGAGGAGCAGATCCGCAAGCTGGTGGACAAGCAGGTCATCGGTACCGAGGTGCGCGAAGCAGAGGGCGTCTATCTGGTGCACCAGTTGGGCCAGGCCGAGAAGCCTGAGGACTGGTCAGAAGAGAAGACCCGCAACGAGACGGACATGATCCGGACCCGGCTGCGGAAGACCATCGAGCAAGAACTGGCTGAGGATCCGTACGCACAGAAGGTGTTCGGTGAGTTGCTGCGCCGGGCGATTGCCGAAGCCGAGGCAATGTTCGACCACCCGCTGAAGCAATACGCCTTGTTCAAGTCGTTCGAGGAGCAAGTGGCGTCGCGGGCGACGCCTGGCACACCGGTCGAACTGGCAGACAACCCACATGCCAAGGCCTACTTTGGTGCCATCCGCTTGGTCCTTGGCGAAGACGGCTTCGCCGCCTTGGAGCCTCAAGGCCTTGAGCGCCTGGTCCAACAGTCCCTGGCCATCGACAGCGTGGTCAAGGATGCGGTTGCCGAGAACTCGCTCAACCCCCAGAACATCGAAGCAGCGATCCGCAAGGGGCTGTTGCCACTGCTGTTTGGGAGCCTGGGTTTGGACAACGCCAAGCAGGTGGTGGAACAAGTCATCCAGATCACTCGCATCGGCCTCAGCAAGGCGTGATCATGGAGACGTCAGGTTTTGATGGTCAGCACCGAGTGGCGTACGGTGATGAGCAGATTGCGTTCACTTTGCGCCGGCAAACCACGCGCGTCGTTTCGCGGGTTGCCATACACGTTGAGCCAGATGGACGCGTGCAGGTCGACGCGCCACCGTCAACCCCGCTGGCCGACGTGCTGGCGGCGGTCCGCAAGCGCTCGCGCTGGATCAGTCAGCATGTCTCCGCTGCGAAGGGGCGGATGGCGCATGTGCTGCCGCGCGAGTACGTGAGCGGAGAGTCCATCCACTACCTTGGCAAGCGGTATCGGCTCAAAGTCGTGGTTGAACCGGCGACCGCTACCGAGGCAAAGTTGCGTGGGGCGTTTGTGGTGGTGAATGTGCCTCGCCACGACGTCGATCAGATCAAGGCATGTATCGATGCTTGGTACCGCGAACGGGCCCGAGAGGTCTTCGCGAATCGCCTCAAGGTCGTTGCAGAACCCTTGAGGTGGGTTCGTCAGTTGCCGTCGTTTCGCTTGCAGTTTATGACCCGCCAATGGGGCAGCTGTTCCCCATCGGGCCGACTGACGCTCAATCCTTGGCTGGTGGCTGCGCCGCGTGAAGCCATTGACTATGTGCTGCTTCACGAGATGTGCCACCTGAAACATCACAACCATAGCAGCGCTTTCTACAGAACCTTGACGCGGCATCTGCCGGAGTGGGGGCGCGTCAAAGCGCGGTTAGATGACCAAGCGGACATCTTCCTCCGACGGTAACAGTACGAGCTTCAAGTTTAAGGCGGAGCGCAGATGGTTGTGGTCCGTAGACGTTCGAGGTGTCGCTCAGTGCACTCAGCATGAGCAGCGGAACTCCAGCTCAATCTTCCCCGGCCGTTGCCGTGTTGTTTTGGTCACCAGGATCGTCACATCGTGGCCGAGCATCGCAATCCATTCAAGCATCTTTGCTTCACTTGTGCCGCGGAACTGCCCACGAAAAATCTTCACCATGTCCGCTTGATCTATCCCAAGTAATTCTGCAGCTGCCTCATGGGTCAGATGTCGTGCCTTGATCGTGCAAGCGATATGTGACGCCAACGAAGCCTTTCGCTGCAACGCCTCAGCGTCTGGGTATCCAAGGTCGGCATATATATTGGCGCTTCCAACTTCAACTGCGTCTGTCATTTCTGAGTCCTTGGTGTCTACAGATCCAAAGCGCAGGCTCCGACGACATGGTGGTTGTTTCCGCCATGCGCTCCCAACAAGGCCTGTATGGGCGATGTGTCGGACTCCACTGGAGCTTTCATTATGGAATGGCTTCACCCACGGCCCACTGCAGCTCATCCACCACCCTGCGCATGATCCACACGCATTGGGCATCGGTGCACCATCGCTTGGCCAGCAGACCCTTCAGCGCAGCCTTCACTGTCGTCTCCTGGTTGCCTTCGTATGTGGCGAGTTTTCTCTGGCAGTACGGCACCATCTGCGAGACCAGATCGTCACACATCTGGAAGGCCGCAATGACCTCGCCAGGCTACGTGCCCGAGGCATAAAACTTCCCACCTTCCTCAACCAGGTTCATCTTGGGCTGGGCACCCGCAAAAGCAGAAGGTACTGCAGTCACCGGAAAGTCTTCCGGCACCCCGGGATAGTTGGCACGGTCTATCGACATATCGACTCCTTGCTGGCTGAAGCACCATACAACCGGTAGCTGGTGCGGTGCAATTGGTTTGCTTTAAAACGGTGCAGGCGACTCCACCATCTCCACAGGCCCGGGCCCCTCATACAGCACCTCTCCCGAGTGCTTCACCGTCACCCGCCAGATCTCACCCTCCTGCGTGACCGCATACGCCTCCGCCTCCAGCGGCAGCACGGTCTCCGTCGGGAACACTCCACCGGCTCTGCCCGGTGGGGTGCACATCAGCGTTGGGTAGTTCCAGGGCGCGTTGATCGGCATGGCATGTCCTCAGTGGACCTCCACCCTCACACCAGTCGCACTTCAAAGTACGCCCCATCCCCTTCGCCCAGATCCCGGAACCCCGCCTGCTTGGCTGCCGCACTGGCCTTTCCCCAGGCCTTGAGCAAGGTGAGATCGCCAGGCGACACCACCTCGGGTGGCGACTCTTCCAGGCTGTGCATGGTGTCGAGGGCGGCCGCAACTTGCTCGGGGCCACCGAGCTGCTTTTCCAGGGCTTGGGCATACCGGGTTTCTGCGGCAATGCGCTCCTTGGCAGGGATCTCTTCGGGGTAGTCGCGCAGGGTGACAACATAGGTGGATTCGATGACTTGCATGGCGCTGCTTCTCCTGTGGTTGAATACTGGATAAATATACAGCTTTTGCCGCAAATGTGCATGTAGGATGAACCCAAGGAGGCCTCCCCATGGAGCACTCTTTCTCCCCCCATGTTTCCGGCTTCAATCCCTTGGTCGGGACCGCCTCCTGGTCGGACAAGACCCTGCTCGACTGCTGCAAGTTCTATCCGCCCACCGCCAAGACACCCGAAGCCCGGCTGCGCTTCTATGCCTCGCAGTTCAACCTGGTGGAGGTGGATACCAGCTACTACGCCATCCCTGCGGTCACCATGGCCCAGCACTGGGCAGAACGCACCTCGCCTGGGTTCGTGTTCAACGTGAAGGCCTTCAGTCTCTTCACTGGACAATGGACCAGCACGGATGTCTTGCCCAGAGACATCAAGGAGGCGTTGGTACCTGGGCGGCGCATGGTCTACAAGGACATGGCGGCGGAGTTTCGGGAGGAACTGTGGAAACGCTTTGTGGCCTGCCTGGTGCCATTGCAGGTCAACAACAAGTTGGGACTGGTGCACTTCCAGTTCTCGCCGAAGGTGGTGCGCCACCCAGTGGCCATGGCCCACATCGAGCACTGCGTGGAGCATCTGCCGGGCCACATCTTGAGCATCGAGTTCCGGCATCCCAGTTGGTGGGAGAACGATGCGGTAACGGCAGATACCCTCGCCATGCTCAGGAGCCTCGGGCTGGTACACACCATCGTGGACGGCCCGCAGGGCTCACCGCACAGTGTTCCTGCGATCTGGGAGACCTCCCATCCCGACCATGCACTGCTCAGGCTCCATGGGCGCAATGCAGTGGCGTACGGGATGCCTGCCAAGTCAGCAGCGGAGCGGTTTGATTATGCGTACACCTCTGCTGAGTTGCAGACGCTGGCTCAGCGCTACAGCCCGATTGCGCGGTCGGTGCGGTATCCGCATGCGGTGTTCAACAACTGCATGGAGGACAAGAGCCAGCTCAATGCGCGGGAGTTTTTGACGGCGCTAAGGGGAGGGTGAGCGGGCGTTGAAAGATTTCATGTGGATTGCGTCACTCCCACCTGGGTTGCCTCGATTTTTGTAGACACTCTGCAGTTGATCGGAATAATTCCACCGGCATGAAATTAACAAAGGTCCGCAGATCCCGATGAGTGTTCAATTGCTTGCAATAGTTGAGGTGGACAAAGCAGATCGTGTCATCTGCCAAGCAGACGGCTGTGGCCATAGCGTGTTTAGACGCATCCATATCGTGCGCAGTGCCACGGGCGACCTTAGCGTGTACGGATCAGACTGCTTCGATAAGCTGTTCGGTGAAATCGTGGGCAAAGCGCCTCAGTACGGTGGCGGAGGTGGCCGAGAACTTACGGCCGAAGAGCGTCTCATGCTGGTAGAAAACACTTGGCGGCTTATCGCGCAATTCGAAGCTGAACATCGGTCGCTGGTTGAACAGAGCCAATCGCACTCAGAACAGCAGCATAGAGAACGCGCGGAGCGCGAGGCGGCTCATCGGCGTCGGGTGGAGGCAGAGAGCAATCGACCACCAACACCTGCGGAGATTGCCAGCGTCGAGCGAGAGGCTAAGGCAATAGTGCGCCAAAAGTTTGGGGTTGACCCAAACATTTCTGGCTGGCGCGGCTTGGTACTGGTGGAGGCTCGGAAGCTTCTCGGACGCTGACGAGAGAAGAATGTCAAAACCAATCAGTCAGTTCTTTGCGGACTTGGGCTTTCCGCTCAAGAATATTCGTTGGTCTTGGGGCGCTAAAAATGTGGACGAGACCGCGTTACTCCTTCGGGCGTGGGATGACGAGTACTCCTTCAAACACAAAACAGTGACCGTTCTTCGAGAGCCAGAGCGGTACCTTGTATCTGATTCTTATGGTCTTGATGAAAGGATTGTGCAACTCAAGGATCTATGGGCGGGCGGCATAGCCGCCTACGTGGTAATAGCGACTGTGAAAGATGCGGACGAACACCCAAGAGAAATCAAAGACTACCGCGAGGACGCGGTATTCTCTGTTGAGCGGCTCTCTTTGCGAGACGATGGGGCCATCGTTGCGCAGGTAAGTGGATTGGTTGAGGTGGGATCTCTGGCGCGCAACATTGCGACTCATCGGGTGGCGGCAGCTGAAGGTATTTTTCCCGTCGACGATGCGCAACGCACTGGACTCTCGACTGATAGTTATAAGCAGAAGCTGCCCGCTATTCGCGCTTGGCTTACTGAAGTGTGCCAAGCAAAAGAGACGGTCACCTACGCGGACGTCATGAATCGTTTCGGGTTGACGTTCTACCCGCTACGCAATGCCATGAGTCGTCTCGGCAATGACTGCAAGGTTGCAGGTGAACCCATCATTACGGCGCTAATCGTCGATAAACACACTGGAAGATGCTCACAGGGTCTCTTCGATGAGTTCCACATCGATGACGATGCCCTTGAGCGGAAACGTTGTTATGCGTACTGGGGCGCGCGCCAGGAGCAACAGGAATCTGCAAAGCTATCGAAGTCACCAGCGGAGAGCGAGAAGGACAGCCTACTTCCCAATGACCTAAAGCAGCATGCGGCTCGATTTGCTCAGGTAGAGGTGCGCCCCCAGCAGGCAGAATTTCGCCTCGCTGTGTTTGAGTCATGCAGAGGTCGTTGCCTCGTCAGCGGGTGCACTGTTCCTGAAGCGCTTGAGGCAGCTCATCTGTTGGGGCGTGATTGGCGGCTGGGACACAACAGAGCAAGTGACGGGCTGTTGTTGCGCAGAGACCTTCATACGCTCTACGACCGAGGCCTGCTGCGCATCACTGACGAGGGCGTTGTCGAGATTGATGCGCGAATATCGAGTCACTATGGTTACCTTGATGGAGTTCAACTAGCCACGGTGAAGTTGCCGCTTGGACATTGAGTCTTGGCTTTAAGAATCTCCTTGCGGAAGCGATTTCTGTTTGCCGACTACATCTCTGCAAGCAACTGTAAAACCCTGCGGGATCCGAGCATTCGGGCCGAGGGGTGAAGGAGAACGGTGCTCCAATCGGGCTCCGTTTTGTTCGACCCGAATGCCTCTTCTGTGAATCGTTTGTTCTCTTGGCCAGGCCGTGTGCGCCTGGCGGCTGTGCTGGCGCTGTCTCTTGCCGGCGTTGCTCTTCCGAATCTCTCCTGGGCGCGGTTTCCGCAGTTCGACAGTGCAGCCCTGCTCACACCCGAGCCCACCTCCTTTGCGCAGTGCCCGCAGTTCTTTGCGAATGGCACGCCACCGGCCATCACACCCAGACCGCAGCTGCGCGAGCTTTGTTACGAGGCCTTTGCAGTGCTGCACTCCGGCACCACCAAGACACCGGTGTTTGTGGCCCAACGGCTGAATCGGCAGATGCTCGATGGTGCCAACGAGAAGCGTGCCAAACGGTTCTTCGCGGATGCGCGCCTGCCCAGTGGCGAGCGGGCGGAGCTGGAGGACTACAAGAACTCCGGCTACTCCCGAGGGCACATGGCACCTGCGGGAGACATGACGACACCAACGGCCATGGTCCAAAGCTTCAGCCTGGCGAACATGGTTCCCCAGAATGCCCAGCACAACGGAGGTGCCTGGAACAAGATCGAGCAGGACACGCGGCACTATGTGAAGCGGGCCAAGGGAGATGTGTTTGTGATCACCGGGCCGGTGTTCACGGATGCGGGGCCGCACATTGGGGCCAATGGCGTGAAGGTGCCGACCTACCTGTACAAGCTCGTGTATGACGCCACGACCCAAAGGGCATGGGCGCATTGGCAAGAGAACCGAGAGGGGGAGACAGTGGATCGGCCGATCAGCTATCAGGAGCTGGTCAAACGCACGGGAGTGGAATTTTTGCCAAGAAGTGCACTGCAGCATTGAGTCCCAGCAAGCGTGGCGTCAGCGGCGGGGTTATAAATCGGTCCTTTCCAACCTCTATTCGTGAGCATCCATGAACCGCGCAGAACTCGTTGAAATCCTGGCTTCCAAGAATGACCTGTCCAAGACTGCAGCCAATGCGGTGCTGGAAACGCTGATCGACACCATCCAGACCGCCGTCAAGAAGGGCGATGCCGTGCAGCTGGTGGGATTTGGGACCTTCAAGTCGGCCAAGCGTGCGGCACGCACGGGCAAGAACCCATCGACCGGTGCTGCGCTGAAGATTGCAGCTAGCACGGTGCCGAAGTTTGTGGCGGGTGCCAAGTTCAAGGCTGTGGTGGATCCCAAGGCTGCCAAGCGCAAGGCGGACAAGGCTGGGAAGTAAGTCAAACTTTCTCGGTCACCACCGAAACAAACCGCCATCGGCTAAAGCCTTCGGCGGTTTAGTTTTTGGGGGCGAAGAATAAGTGCGACAACTCTGGTGCATCTGCACCCTAAGTGCGCGATAGGGCGGCAAAGTTACCATTGGGCCTATGAATACGTTTTCTAATGCCTTTCGCGCTGAAGTTGTTCGCATGGCGCGCAAGGAGCTCAAACCTGAACTTCAGGGCATGCGCAAGGCGATCACTGGCCACCGCTCGGAGATCGCGGCACTGAAGCGTGAGGTCAAGGCGCTGACCTCCCAGCTCAAAGCCGCCCAACGGCAGGTCAAAGTAACAGATGTGCCCAAAGCCAAGGCCGCGACAGAAGACGCCACTCCCAAGAAGTCAAAGCAGATCCCGTTCGATGCTCAGGTGTTGATCGACAAACGCGCAGCACTCGGTATCACGCAGAAGCAGATGGCTCAGCTGCTGGGTGCTTCTTCGATATCTGTCTACAAGTGGGAGACGGGCCATGTTCATCCCCGGACTGCACAGTTGGAGCGTATTGCTGAAGTGCTGAAACTGGGCAAGCGCAAGGCGCAAGCACTACTCAATCCTGAGTAACAGTGGATGGTGGGATGCGTGCCCCACCATACTCTCAGCGGCGGCGGTACTGCTCTCCCGGTGATGAGTCATTGCGCTCGTCCGCCAGTTCGAACAGGCACTGCATGTAGGGCTGGACTTCGCTCCAACGGGCGCGATCTTCATAGAAGCTCGACAGATTGCGCGTAGCCTCCACGGCATCAGGCCACCTGTCTGCAGCGCTTACACGCGTCATGGCTTCCCGGCTGTCCTGTTCGTCGTGCAGGCCTCCGTCCTGCGCGCCATAGGTGTGGAATTCCACGATCCGTCTGGGCTGAGTAAGGTCAGTGCCCTGACACATTCCGCTTGGCTGTGAGCTCTCCCGCGAGGTATGGGCTCCGGCGAACGAGTCCTGGACCGTGTGGAGCACCGAGCCGAATGCCACGTGGTGCAAGTAAGGAAGCAGCTTGTCTTGCCGCCCGAGGATGTAGAGGTCCGAGACCCGCCACTGTGTGCATCCAAAGTGCTCTCTCAAGGTGGCGTTGTCGATGTCTCGAAGAAAGGTGTCGGGCTTGATTTCGCGCGATGACACCTTCCAGGCGAACTCCAGCCAGTCCAGCACTTTGGCGCGGGTTGCGCCGGGGTGTACTCCTTCTTCACTGGCCATGGCGTGCAGGAACTGCAAGTCGCCGAAGTGCGAGCGGGTCATCACATTGCCGTGAAGACTACCCTTGGTCTTGCTGCACCCAACGATCGGTTGGGTCTGTGCCTTCTTCTCTGCATCCTTGAAGAGGCAGTACCAACACAGCGGCTGCGTGGAGAACCGTATGGTCTGGGAAACGTTGCAGGACTTGCCCAGGTAGGTGCAGTTGCCCTCATCAGGTGAAAGCTTGAACGGGGGTAGATCGTTCCAACGCACACCGTAGATGACATATGGCGTGGCAAAGGGCAGATCCCGGGAGCTGCAGCTGACGTCTTGAGCCAGGGTGCCTGGCTCTATCGGACAACCCATGCCAATCTGGGTGATCTCTTCATGGACGCGGCCCTTGATCAGAACGCCAAGTCTTCCCGCAACCGTCGCCAGAGAGTTTTCTGTTTCGTTGGTCAGCTTGGACTCAAAGGCTGAGCCCATTGGGGCGATCTGGAAGGCCATGGCTCCGCTGGAAAGAGCCAGAGCGCCGGCAACCATCGCAACCAGGCGCGCAACAGAGCGCACTGAAAGCAATGACTCGTGAAGATGAACTGATGTCTTGTCGATTGCGGCGTGCATATCCCCTCCTACGGCAGCACTCTAGATGGAGGACAGCTTTAGGCAACTAAAAATTGTGCACGGTGACTTTGTGATCCCAGGGTACATCAGGAGCCCTGACTGCTTCAGGCTGGTTGCTGCCTCTCTGCACGCAATCCTTGAACGGCTGCTGCGATCAAGAGCAGACGATGGACTAATATCGCCGGGCACTCTGCCGAGCCTCACGAACTGGCACAGACAGCGTGGGCATTCGTGGACAACGGCATTTAGAAGGCGCATGGTCTTTTTCCCACCACTCAATGGGAGACCATCATGGAATCCGTTGCTGCCGTCGTTCGACGCGAGCCTTGGAACAAGGGAAAGATCGTTGGTCAGAAGGCACCCTTCAAGCCCAAGGACATTTGGGCGCTTCGCGTGCGCCTCCAGATGGAGAACCGGGTGCGCGAGCTCGCGCTCTTCAATCTGGGAATAGACAGCAAGCTGCGCGGATGCGACCTTGTCGCCCTCAAGGTCCGCGATGTTTGCCATGGCGACCAAGTCGCTTCTCGAGCCACAGTTATGCAGCAAAAAACTCATCACCCCGTCCAGTTCGAGCTGACTGCAACTACTCGTGAAGCGCTTCAACAATGGATCAAGACTGCCAAGCTGAAATCAGAAGACTTTATCTTTTCGAGCCGACTTCATAAGTCGCCGCATCTGGGGACGCGTCAGTACGCCCGAATTCTTGAGCGCTGGGTGTTGCAGCTAGGGTTAGATCCAGCAGAGTATGGAACGCACTCCATTCGCCGCACCAAGGCCACGCTCATTTACCGACGAACCAAGAACCTACGTGCAGTCCAGCTACTTCTAGGCCACTCGAAAATCGAGTCAACTGTCCGCTACCTTGGCATTGAAGTTGACGATGCTCTCGAACTATCAGAACAGACTGAGATTTGAGTTTGCGAGAGCACAAATTGTCCATCAGTGCGGCTGCTTCTTGCTACGCCACCGTCGGCTGTCACCTTGCTATCACAGCCTCCTATCGAGGAGCGCAGCCGCACCCTTTAGCATCTGGCCCCACGGCACATGCACGTCCGCTCGAAGGTGCTGTGCCGCAGTCTGTCGCACGTCTTCGGCGTGACCAGGCCACCGCGCCCCATGCCAGCCCAGCGATGGACACGATCGCCATCAGGGCCAGTAACTCCGTTCCGACTTTTGAGTTCACGCCCAGCCATGAGGTCAGCCCAAGCGCCGCCGCGCCCCCGAACAACGGGATTGCCAATGGAATGGTGCAGCAGGCTACGCAAGCACCCGCCAAACCCAGGCTCGCCAGCACAGATTTCTTCATTTGTCTTTTCCAGTTGAATCATGCGGGCCTATTCCCGCGAACCCACTGTACGATCTCAAGTTACTTGAGATGCAAGGGCTCCCGTGAAGAAATTCTCAACCGCAACAGGGCCATCGACCGAGTTGCTCACCATAGGTGCGTTGGCCAAGCGCGTCGGGTTTGCCGTATCTGCCCTTCGGTACTAGGAGGAAGTGGGCTTGATACCCCCACCCATGCGCCGGGAGAGCGGGCACCGTATCTATCCGGAATCGGCGCTGGGCGTGCTGATCCTCATCCGGCACTGCCGTGACCTAGGCTTTTCAATTGATGAGACCCGTGAGTTGGTCGCACTCTCCACCAACGGCGAGCGAGACTGTGTTGAGGCTCGCGCCATTGCCCAGACGCACCTGGCTGCTGTGCGGGCCAAGATGGCGGAGTTGCGTCGTTTGGACCGAAGCCTGTCGAGTTATGTGCGGGCTTGCAGCGAGGGCTGTGCCGGTGGACCTGCGCCCAGCTGCAACATCCTCACCGACCTTCGGCACAGCGTGCCTGCAGCGGCCGATTCCTCGGGGTGCTGCTCGTGAGCCGATTTGCGCTGGAGCGTTAAAAGGTTCGGCCGTATCTGATCGCCATTGAATTAGGTCTCGCGGTGGTCACGGCGTGGCTTGGTCTCGGCCCCGACCCTGGACACCTTCGTGGCCCACCTTGGCGGCGTTGCTGTTTGCCACTTTCCACAGGTACCGCTCCCAACGCCGCAGACTTAGCCTTGTCGGCCTTGCGGATTCAGGCGCGCATCACTTTACGCGAGCGAGCGAGCGGGCTCGGCGCAACGCGCAGCGCCTCGCTCGCAGCCGTCCACGCCGGGTCTGCCGGATTGAGCGCGGTGCGTAAAAAGGTCAACGTCAGCCGGGCCAGTGCTTCCACGCGCGCCGGGCTATCGTCGGGCATCTCCGCCGCGTCGTAGCCAGAGATGCCGCTAAGGATGCGTTAGCTTTGAACACTGTGAGCAGCTCCTGGGGACTGGGGCTCAGGCTGTACGCGCCGGCGCCGTACTCTCCTAGTCGGAGAACATCTAGTTGCCGACGCATCAGGCCAGCCGGATCGAAGAGCTACTGCTGCATAGATGGACGCCACTGGCGGGACTTCCCAGATCACATTTCCGTTACTTGCGGGTGGGCATCCCGCTGTATCAGAATGGCATCCCGCCTTATAAGGCGTGAATGCCGAGCTAAATGCCTGTCCCCACCGTGCACGTAGGGCCGCGCTATGCTCGTTGCATCCGCCAAATCCGTCGTCATGCCGCCCTCTTCTTCATTTCCACCAGCCCGGCTCCAGGGTGACATGGCACGCCGCATAGCAGACCATGCGTGGCAGGATCATGCGCTTGGTCCGCCAGACCAGTGGCCGCAGAGCCTCCGGCACGCGGTGGCACTGCTGCTCGAGTGCAAGCTCCCGATGTACTTGGCTTGGGGCCCTGGGCTTATTCAGTTCTACAACGATGCCTATCGTCCTATCCTGGGCGACAAGCATGAGGGCGCCCTGGGAGGCTCGGCGCGCGATACTTGGTGTGAAATCTGGCCGACCATCGGTCCCATGTGGGATGCTGTGCTGCAGGGTAAAGCCATTGGATTCGACGATTACAAGCTCACGATCGAGCGGTATGGCTTTCCTGAAGACTGCTATTTCAATTTTTCGTACAGCCCAGTGCGGGACGACGGCGGTACTCCCAGAGGCGTGCTCGTCACCTTTGCGGAAACAACGGCCAAGGTGCTGAGCGAGCGGCGGTTTCGCTTCCTCGACGAGCTCGCTCAGCTCACGCGAGTTCTCAGTGACCCCGCGGAGGTAATGCAGGTCACCGCGTCCATGCTGGGCAAGTACCTTGGAGTGAACCGATGTGCATACGCCCACGTGCTGGAAGATCAAAACACCTTCGATCTCATCGGCGACTACAACGAAGGTGTGGCCAGCATTGTTGGGCGCTACAAATTCACGGACTTCGGCCAGCAGGTCGGCGACTTGATGATCGCGAACGAGCCGTACGTCAACGAGGATGTGGAGACCCATTCGATCACAAGAGATCTTGACCTCGTCGCCTACCGCTTAACGCAGATTCGTGCCGTCATCTGCGTGCCGCTACACAAAAGCGGCAAATTCGTTGCCGCCATGGCGGTCCACCAGACTACCCCAAGAAACTGGAATGCGGACGAAATTTCGCTGGTGCGCACGGTGGTGGATCGGTGCTGGGAATCACTTGAGCGCATTCGGGCCGAACGGGACAAGGCCCTGCTGCTGGACAGCGAGCGCGCAGCTCGCCAGGACGCAGAGCGTGCCAATTCGTTCAAAGACAACTTCCTGGCTACGCTTTCGCATGAGCTGCGAACACCCCTAACAGCCATCACCGGCTGGGTCCACATTCTGCGTCGCAAGTACGGATCAACCCATTCTGACCTCGCAAAAGGTATTGATGTTATCGAGCGCAGCACACGCTCGCAAGCGCGCCTGATCGGAGACCTGCTGGACATGAGCCGGATCAGTTCTGGAAAGCTTCACATGGACATGAAACCCATGGACTTGGCAACTTGTGTTCGGACGGCATACGAGCTGATACTTCCCAATGCGCACACCGCCGGGCTAACGGTTGGTGCCGATGTGGCCCCGGTGGGCACGGTACTCGGCGACGTTGATCGGCTCCAGCAAGTCGTCACGAACCTTTTGTCCAATGCCATCAAATTTACGCCCCGTGGCGGTTCAATCCATTTGCGGTTGTCCCACGAAGGCAACGAAGCGGTCATTGCCGTGTCGGACAACGGCATCGGGATCAACGCGGAGTTTCTTCCGCATGTCTTCAAGCGTTTTCGCCAAGCCGATGGATCGATCACCCGCACGCACAGCGGGCTCGGCTTAGGTTTGTCCATCGTGCAGCACATCGTCGAACTTCATGGAGGCACCGTAGCAGCGCAAAGCCTGGGAACGGGGACTGGCGCCTCGTTCCGAGTAAGCTTACCCCTGTATGCCAGCACATCCGAGGATGCCTCGCTATCCGCCGGCGGGGGCCCTGCGGAGCACGCCGCGCCTCGGTTGGCCGGGCGATCTGTGCTGGTGGTAGATGACGATCCTGACACCCGAGATCTGCTCAGGCGCGTGATCGAAGAATGCGGCGCGCAGGTCTACACCGCGCATGACGCCTACGATGCGATGGATTTAATCGAAGCGCACCACCCAGACGTCGTGTGCTCAGACATCGGCATGCCAGGCATGGACGGGTACGAGCTTTTGCGCTGGTTGCGAAATCAGCCACCAGAGCGCTGCGGACTGGTTCCCGCCATAGCGATGACGGCATTCGCGCGCGCGGAAGACCGAGAGCGTTCGCTGTCTTCAGGTTTCCATTCCCACCTGTCGAAGCCACTTGAACCCCTAAAGGTGCTGGCAGCGATTGAAGAATTGCTAGCGCCCCGGCAGATTTGATTTGCTGAAACGGCATCGCCTGGCAGTTACTATTGGATGATGGACATAGTCGAAGCGCACGCACCGCCACGTGCATCTACGCGACTCTGCCATGGCGCGCCATGTCCTAGTCAGTGCTTTAGCAGCTTGTGAGATCCTCCCTGCGCCTTGTCGGACTTCGAGGCAGGCATGCCCTCTTCGTCGATGGAGTGCACCTCCTTGTTGGACCCTGCGACCTTGGCCCGCTCAGCCAGGCGTACATAGAAGCTGGCCACGTCGCGGAGGTCCTGCTCATCCAACTCTTCGATCCCAATCATGCGGTTGCTCGCCTCGCGGTTGGCGGCTAGGAGCTCGTTGAGTTTCAGGTGGATGGCCACGCTATCCTTGTTCTGGCTCTGCTGGATCAGGAACACCATCAAGAACGTGACGATGGTTGTTCCGGTGTTGATCACGAGCTGCCAATTCTCCGAGAAGTGAAAGATGGGACCGGCAGCTGCCCACAGCACCACGGTGATAAGCGCGACGCAGAAGATGCCAGGCGACCCCGCCCAACGAGTGACGCGCGAGGCGAAATGGTCGAATGCCGTCTGCAGTGCGGACCGGTCAGCATACGAAGGGCTGCTGGTCGATGGCATTGAGCCGAGTGCGTCGGTGCCATCGCCATCGGACAGGACTTGCTGCTTCATGACTGTCTGCCTTCAGTTCTTTTGCGCAGAGCCCGGCTCGGCCATCTTGCGATGTTGCTCGGCCAGCACTTGAGGGGGCGTGACCTTGGCCATAATGGACTGCAGCTTGTTTTTGAAGCCGTGCACGACGTCTGCTTCACCGTCCATCATGGCCGTAAAGCCAACCTTAGCTACGTCCGCCGGGTCGGCTTTGCCATCGTCGGCGCCTACCTGGGTGTCCAGCATGTCGGCACGTGCGAAAAACTCTGTGTCTGTCGCACCGGGCATCAGGCAGGTCACACTGACGCCGGAGTCCTTGAGCTCGTTGCGCAGTGCCGCGGCAAATGAGTCGATGAAAGCTTTGGTAGCGTTGTAAACGGCCTGGAAGCTGCCTGGCATGAAGCCTGCAATGGATCCGGTGATCAGGATGCGTCCTCTACCCCGTTGCCGCATGGGGGGCACGATCCTGTGAAGCAGATAGAGGGTGCCGGTGATGTTTGTATCGATCACATGCTGCACATCGGCGAAATCTTGTTCCAAGAACCCCTTGCCCAGTCCATGGCCGGCATTGGCCAGCAGTGCATCGACGTTGCGGCCGGCGATAGCCTCCACCAGCGCGTCAACCCCCTGTCGGCTGGCAAGCTCTGCCTGCACCACAGCTACCTGAGCGCCCAGCATACGCAGGTCGCTGGCTGCTTCGTCGAGCGGTTGGTCGGCTGCAATCACTAAATCAAAGCCATTTTCAGCGCATTGGCGCGCCAAGTGATAGCCAATGCCGGACGAGGCACCAGTGATCACTGCAAGAGGGCGAGTAGACATAGACATCTCCTGAAAGCGATATTGTTGAATCTCGGTTCTGCACCTTCCCGTCAGCTATAAGCCCAATGCGGATGGTGCAAAGTCCTACGAACAACGTTAACGCTTGGGTGCAGAGTGGTTTTGCTCCATGGCTTGCCATGGAACATCGCTAACCCACTAAGGAGTCCCATGCGAGCCCTCACCTACCAAGGCGCCAAGGACGTGCGCGTCGAGAGCGTCCCTGATCCAGTCATGACCGCCAGCGACGATCTTCTACTGCGCGTGACTGCAACCGCGATCTGCGGTTCAGATTTGCATATTTACCGGGGCAAGATTCCGGGCATGAAGGACGGCGACATACTGGGTCACGAATTCATGGGCATCGTCGAGGAGGTGGGCAACAGCGTGACCGACCTGCGTCCGGGCGACCGGGTGGTGGTTCCCTTCGTGATCGCCTGCGGTTCATGTTTCTACTGCGACAAGACATTGTTCGCTGCCTGTGAAACCACAAATCCTGGGCGTGGCGCTATCCTGAATAAGAAAAATGCCACGTCGGGCGCAGGCATGTTCGGCTATAGCCACCTTTATGGCGGCTATTCGGGCGGACAAGCCGAGTATGTGCGCGTGCCACGCGCAAATGTTGGGCCGCTCAAGATCCCGAATGTTTTAAGCGACGAGCAGGTGCTCTTCCTCTCGGACATTCTGCCCACGGGCTACCAGGCCGCCGTGAATGCGCAGATCGGGCCTGGCTCGACGGTAGCCATCTTCGGCGCAGGCCCCGTAGGACTGATGAGCGCCCTGTCCGCACGCTTCCTCGGGGCCGAGCAGATCTTCATGGTTGACCATAACAGTTACCGACTGGAATTTGCGCGCGAGACCTATGGGGTGATTCCCATCAACTTCGACAAAGACGAAGACCCGGCCGAGATCATTCTCACCGCCACTGGAGGTCATGGCGTGGACGCAACCATCGAGGCCGTCGGCTTTGAGGCCAAGGGCAGCGCCCTTGAAACCGCACTCACGGCCATCAAACTCGAAGGCTCCAGCGGCAAGGCACTGCGCCAGTGCATTGCAGCAACACGCCGTGGTGGGGTTGTCAGCGTGCCAGGCGTGTACGCAGGCTTCATCCACGGCTTTTTGTTCGGCGACGCCTTCGAGAAGGGTCTGACCTTCAAAATGGGACAGACGCACGCTCAAAAGCACATGCCCGAGTTGCTAGAACACATCGCCAATGGTCGGATGAAGCCCGAGGTAATCATCTCCCACCGCATGAAACTCGAAGACGCGGTGCGTGGCTACGAAATCTTCGAAAAGCGCGAAGACCATTGCCGTAAGGTTGTTCTGACACCTTGATTGGCCTCGACGACGCCTCGTATTTCAGGAGCTATCCATGTTCGAACTGAATGGCACATGGTGGGAATTACCTGTGCGTGCGACACTTGTGTATATCGTGCTTTTAGTTCTGATGCGATTATCTGGGCACCGGACGGTCGGTCAGTTCACGCCGTTCGACTTACTCGTCGTCGTGCTGCTCAGTGAGGCCGTGTCCAACGGCTTGAGCGGCGAAGAGAAGAGTCTTACTGGCGGGTTAGTATCTGCTGCAACTTTGATTGGCCTAAATCTTTTTGTAGCGTACATCACAGCGCGTAGCCATCGGGTGCAGGTACTGGTCGAAGGACGGGCGGTTTTGATAGGGCGTGACGGTAAGGTATTTGAAGATGTGCTCAAACGTTACCACGTGCCCATATGTGACGTCGAAAGAGCCCTACGCGAGGCAGACTGTGACCTAACTGATATGAGGTTCGCATTTCTTGAAGCCGACGGACAAATCAGCATCCTTCAGGAATCCGGTTCGTCAGTTGAGAAGTAGTGTCTTCTGGCACGGTATCTGTGCAAACGGGGGGGGGCCGCTGTGCTGCCCCCTCCCTAGCTGCGAAAGATGACGCGCTTATGCTTTGCCCACCGCGGCAGCATCTTCAATTGCTGCAGCTTGGCCAAGCTGGCTCAGTTTCTCATCAGTAGCTTTCTCTTCAGCGAGAGAAGCCTCCAGCAGAGGTATTGCTGCGGCATATCCCAGCTTCTTTGCCAATGTAATGAGCGTGTTGTAGCTTGCAATCTCGTAGTGTTCGACTTTCTGAGCAGCTCCAATCAA
This sequence comes from Acidovorax sp. Leaf191, assembly GCF_001424425.1. Lineage (GTDB taxonomy): Bacteria > Pseudomonadota > Gammaproteobacteria > Burkholderiales > Burkholderiaceae_C > Acidovorax. The sequence continues at coordinate 83,061 of NZ_LMPT01000001.1, read as the reverse complement.
GGCTACATCGAGCACAGGACCTTTGTCGATTTCGTCGATCAGGTCCTTACCCTCTTCTACGAGACCTTCCATAGCAGCGCACTTGATGCGCTTAAGCTTCAGGTTGAGTAGTTCCACCACTTCGTCAATCCGCTCGACCTGCCCGCGTGTTTCTTCCAAGTGATCGAGGAAGGCTTGGGCAAGCTGCTGATCGGCGGCCGCGCGGGCCATCCTGGGCAGCGATTTAGTCATCTGCTTTTCAGCGCTGTAGGTATCGGAAAGTTCGTGGACAAAAAGTTCAGCTACTGTTTTTACGGCCATGACGAGTTCCTTTCGGTAAAAAAAAGGAATGGTCACATCGGTTTGACCCTTCGTAAGTCAGACAACATCGACATTGCGAACTGAGATCAAGCGGCAAAAAAATGGATGTTTCGGCAAGCACAAATGGTCGAAGCTTCCCACCAGCGTTTATGCCTGCGATTTCCTCACAGAACATTTGAGCACCTGGGACATTTGCCGCAGCGCTGCTTCTTTGTACTCCTCATTCTCCGCAGCTGTACAGTCGCGCGGCACCCAAACCTTGTACCCACGCATGTACGCATCCATCGCTGTTAGGTGCACGCACATATCGGCAGCTAGCCCTGTGACGATCAATTCACGCACCTTGAGCTGTTTGAGCAAGTGGTCCAACGGGGTCGCGTGGAACGCAGAATGCAGTGGCTTGAGGATGGTGAGATCGTTGTCCCCGGGCTCAAGCAACGTAGCTATCTCACCGCGAGCCCCTGGCAGAGCCTTGCAGGCGCTAAGAAGGTCCTTGAATTCCGAGCGCCATATGCCGTAGTTGTCGTTGGTGTAGATTGCGGTTACGCCCTTGGCATCCAAGCGCTTCTTCAACCGCGCCGTGGCTTGCGCGGCCTGCAGTGCTGCGGGCACCAACTTTTCGGCCCCCGGAAACTGCATAGGATTAATGAAGTCCACTAGCAAGATAACCTTCGGGCTGGGCCGAAGATGGGGCTGTTTGGCTTGGTGAAAGAAGCTGTGCTGCGTTGCCATATTTGGTCGTCCTTTCGCATCGGTATCGTCAGCGCTTCTGCGATGGCCGGTTACTACCTGAGCATCAACTCAGGCAAGATCAGCCCAAGGGGCAAACATCGATGGTAGCGGGCAAGCCCACCGAATCCTGACTCCCACGTGCGCGCATCAGTAAAATTGAATGCAAGCCCACCCACTCTGCATGACAGTGCAGCCCAATAAATGCAGCAACGGCGTACTGTTCCGCTCTTGCCACTGCTTCGGTCTAGCATTCAGTTGGGGTGGGTCCGTCCTTCAAGCAGCCCGCTTGACAGGCTCCAGCCCGCGCGCGAGTTCAGTCCCCGGAGTCCACGTCCAGGTGGCGGACGCATTGCGTGATGGCGACCCCGTGGCATTGACCTGCAGCCGATACCGCAGCGACGAAGCACCTTCGTCGGCCTCATCCACGAACTGGGTGCCGAGCTTGCGCATCGATGTCTCGTTCTCGACCACACGGCGGACAAACCCGCGCTGACTCTTGAACTCGATGAACCGCGGCAGCAATCCGTCGCCCAGGATCTCGGCGGGGTCTCGCCGCTCCACGTCCTTGAACAGTTTCAGGGCCACTTGCAGATGGCCCAGCTCGTACTCCAGAAAGCGCTCCCACAGCGCACGGATGCGCGGGTTGGTCTCTTGCGCCGCACACCCGGCGTAGTTCCATACCTCGCAGGCTTCGGAGATCAGCAGCTTTTCCAGCGGGGTCTCGTACGGGTTGAGCATCGAGCCATAGTGGGTGATGTGTTGCGACTCCACAGACGCGATTTCTGCATAGAGCTGGCGCGCCAGGGGGTCGGCGAACAGCGGGCCGATGTTCATGTAGTAGTCGTGCGTCTGGTACTCGCCCCCTGTGAGTGTCAGCGCGTGCAGCTTGGTGCTCAGTTCGGCGTCGGGGCCGTAGGGCTCAAGCAAATCATGTTCCGGGGCTCGGTGGTGCTCCCAAGTGGGCCGGGCTGGCACGATGTCGGTATAGCCCTGGGTGATGTTGTTGGCGTCCTTGCCTTCCAGGCGGTCCAACAGCGCGCTGTACCGGTACAGGTGGTCAAAATCTTCCAACAGCGCGTAGCGGTAGCCCTGCGCCAGGTAGGGATCAGACTCCAACTGGGCAATGGAGGCCGTCACCTCGATCGCGGTTTGTTCGTAGCCGATGGTGGTCTCCAGGGGAGAGTGATCGGCACCAATCAGCCAGTTGATGGTGGTGGCCTGGTGCTGCTCCACCCGCATCAGCTGGGCGAGCTGCACGCGAGCGTCGGCATTCATTCGCAAAGCCACCTGTTTGGTGCGCAGCGAATCCAGCTCCAGCCCATTCATGAGAATGGCACGCACACGGGTGAAGGCGTCGTCATCCAGCTTGCTGATGGGTTTGCCCACCATGTCTTTCCACGACATTCCCTGGCGGTCCAGCGGAACGCCCTTGTCTTGCAGCAGGTTGATGGTCATCGGTATCTCCTTGTGAACTATGCGGCGACGGTGGGCGTGCTGGCGGCGGTCAAGGCCGCGACCCAGCTCTTAACGATGACGAGGTGCTCTTCTTCCTCTTCCAAGGCGCGCTCGAACTGCTGGACGAGATCGCTCTCGCCCGCGTCTTGCGCCAAAGAGATCAACAGCTCCCAACCGGCGTTGTCGGTCAGCTCCGCAATGAGGATGGCATTGAGCGACTGCGCGAACGTGGTTCTCGGGTCCGTGACGACCTGCATGAGGCCCATCGATGCAGTCGCGGCCACGTCGGCGCACGGAGTCTGCGCTGTGGGGTCTCCCCCCAGCGATCGCATCGCTTCGCTGAGCATCAGAAAATGCTCATGCTCCTGCGTACGGATGAGCTGCAAAGTAGATGCCGTGTCTTGCCCATCCTGATCTAGCGGCGTGGTCAGTACGGGCATGTCGGCTTCCTCTTGCGTCAGTACCTGGTACTTCAGAATGAGGGCGTCGTACAGCCGCGTGCCGGTGCGCTCAAAAGCGATGCGCTCGCCGATCTTGTCCATCAGTACATCAGGGCGCTCACCGATCAGCTTGTCGAAGCCCGTCTTGAGCATCCCGTGGATGGTGACGGGCGGCGGAATCGAGCCCAGCGAGTCGGACGCGAGGATGTAGCTGCCTCGGTCCGCGTCGCTCAGGGTCATGTCCAGAGGCTGGGCGGGGGCCCAGCGTTCATTGGCTTCGAGCATGGCCCGAACGCCGTCTTCAGCGACCGCAGCGCCGGTGCGGTTTTCGCCAGGGGTTGTGGGTTGCATTGCAGAGTCCTTTCGTGGGGGTGTCTTCCACTCTCAGGTTCTGCAATGACCACTTCTGTAGGACTTCACGCTTCAAGAAAGTAACAGTGCTTTACAGCCACCGCAGCTGCGCTACCGTTTTTTGTCGTCCACCTCGCCCAGCACTTTTTGCCCGGTGCGTGAGGACGGCTTCGGATCGGGCCGCTGCTCGATTGCGCCCACCCGGTGCCCGGATGCCGTGACCTGGTCCATAGGGCCGATGACGGGCTGTTCGCCGCCTGGGCGGTTGGCGTAGACGTCTACCACCGTGGCGTCGGCATCTTTCATGCCGTATTGGTTGTAGTTGGGCGGTTGCTTTTTCTCAGTCATGTGTTTCTCCTGGCGGATGCGAAGGTTGAACCCGCAACGTCGTGCCGAACGTTGTCAAGTCAGTGTCGAAACCTACACCGGACTGTCTTGTGAGGCGCTCTGTGCGGGTGCTGTAGGAGCGCGCCGGGACGGGGTAACCAACAGCCTTGGTGGCAAGCAGAGGTTGCTGCATCCATCTGCGTTCCTTCGGACAGAGTCCTACAGACCGGCTCAGCTTGCAGGCTTACCTTTTTGGGCCAACTTCCACTGCAATGCCATGACAACACAAACCACTCAGGCCACCACCTCCCCGGCGTCCGCTCCTGCACGCACGCCCTTCAAGGTGGATGATCTCTACCTTCACATGAAGATTACGGAACTTCACTGCACGGCGCGCTTTCAACGCGCGGTCTGCGCGGTTCAGTCGGTGGACCGCGAGAAAAATGACTACCAGTCCAAGTTGTGGATGTATGGACTGGAAGACTCCGAAGTCCTTCAGATCACCCATGGCACTGGTAAAGACCACTCGCCCTGCTGGGCTCCGGACGGAAACACGCTCGCGTTCATTTCTGACCGCTATGGCAGCGCGCAAATCTATCTGTTGCCCATGAGCGGAGGAGAAGCACAAACCCTTGGCCACTTTGAGGGCGAAGTGTCCAGCCTGCGCTGGACCCCCGACGGCCGAACGCTGCTGGTGACCGCCACAGTCAGCGTAGACCCCAACTTGCGTGGGCGGCGTCCACCGCCAGATGCAGCACCTGCCGCACATGCTGTCAGCCCGGCTGAGCTGGCCTGGAAGCTGCCGTACAAATCGGACGGGGTGGGTTACCTGTTGGCCAGAGAAATCCACCTGTTCAAGGTGGACGTTTCCACGGGCGACATCACGCAGCTGACCGATGGCGCCTTTGACGTTCTGGCCCATGGCGTTTCGCACGACGGGCAGCAACTGGCCTATGTCCGCACCCGCGAAGGGCGCTTCGCGCACGGCACCGATCTCTGGGTGTGTGGACCGGACGGTGCCAACCACACCCGCGTGACAGAAACCCATACCCATGTCATGCAGCCGGTGTGGTCACCGTCTGGCCGCTACATCGCGTTCACCGGTTCTGTCCTGGCGGGAGACGCAGAAGTGCGCCTTTGGCAGCTCGACACCACTACCGGCAAGACCCGGCAGCTTGGCGAGGTAGAAGTGGCGGATCCCAACTCCGTCCACTGGACCGACGGCGAGGATGGCATCGTGTTCGCGCGTGCACACGAGGGTCGCCACGAGATCGCGCGCATCACGCTGGATGGCCATATGGACGTCTTGCTCGCCAAGGACCACCAGCTGGGCGCCTTTGGCTGGACCGATAAGCACTATGCCCTGGCCCTGCAGCATCCCTCTGCGCCTTCAGAGCTTCACGTCTGCAGCAAAGACACCTGCGCTGACAGCCTACGCCAGGTTAGCGAACTCAATCCATGGTGGAAGGAGCGCACCGCGATCCAGGCGGAATCGAAATGGTTCGAAGTACCAGGAAGCGACGGCGGCACCCAGCGGATCCAGGGTTGGCTCATCAGGGCAGAGGGTGCACTTGACGGCGCTCCGCTGCTGAACGACATCCACGGCGGTCCCGCGAGTTATGCGCTGCTCGATTTCGATACGTCCATTTACTGGCAGGTGCTGTGCTCACAAGGGTGGTCGGTGCTTGCGCTCAACGCCGTCGGCTCCGCAAGCTTCGGCCACGATTTCAGCCACGAGCTGGAAGGGCACTGGGGCACGTACGACATGCCCCAGCATCTCGCAGCCGTCGAACTACTGAAAGCCCAAGGCATCTGCGACGACCGCCTGGCCATCTGCGGCAAATCGTACGGCGGCTACCTCACCGCCTGGACCATCGGCCACACCGAACTCTTCAAGGCCGCCATCGTCATGGCCCCCGTGGGGAACATCGAAACACACTATGGGACATCCGATGGGGGTTACTACGCTGATCCCTTCTTCATGGCCACCGCCCCCCGCTTTGACCGCGAGAAGGCGCGCCGCCTGTCGCCCCTGCAGCACATCAGCAACGCCAGGACACCCACCCTGTTCATGCAAGGAAAAGAAGACGAGCGGTGCCCGAAGTGCCAGTCCGAAGAACTGTTCGTCACCTTCATGTGCAGTGGGGACAACGCAGGCGAACTGGTGCTCTACCCCAACGAAGGACACGCCTTTCTCGCGGAGGGCGCCCCCGCATGCAGAGCCGACGCGGCAGCGCGCATCATCGACTGGTTGACGCAGCACACGGTCAATGAAACATACTGCGACGTCGAGCAAGCCGCCTGATCTATAACTACTGATGACCCTCTAGCGTCGCATGCTGCATATTCTTTCTCTAAAGCTGGATGCTATGCGGTGAGCATCCACAACGCAGTTGCACCTGTGCCTCGCGGTATCGCTACTTCAGTGTTGGCTGTGATCACACAACATACTCGCGTCTTGTCTTCACGTGGCGTTTACGGCAGCGAGAAATCTTGCGCGACCAGTTCGTTCGGTTCAGGTTAAAACAGTCTCAAAAGCATGAACGACCTTTTACTTGGATTGCTGATGTACGTAGTTCTGCCCCTCTGGATAGTTGCAGGACTCATCGATTGGTGGTGCCATAGGCACACGCGGATCGAGCTGACCAGCGGCTATCGTGAATCGGCTTTCCACTTGGTTATGTTCATACAGACCGGCCTTGGGGCACTGGCCGCAATGTTGCTGCAGATCAATTTAGGGCTGCTTGCGCTACTGGCATTCCTGTTTTTTTTGCACGAGCTCACAACTTGGCTTGAGCTACGTTTTGTCATCGAACGTCGACAGATAAATCCTTTCGAACAGATGATCCACAGCTTCATGGAGTTACTGCCGCTGGTCGCGATTTTGCTGCTGGCTGGATTGTATGACGGGTCGGGAGCATGGAATTTACAACTGAAAACCGAGCCCTTACTTGCAATGCACTTGGCAGTTATCTTGCTGGCCGTCACATTTCTTAACTTGGTGCCGCTTTTGGAGGAGGCTTGGCGCTGCCGCCATCATCCACCTCGCGGCGGTACTCAAAATTGAGCGAGTAGCTGAGATACGACTTGGAAATTGCAAACAACTCCCAGCCCGTTGTCCAATACGTAAGCGTGCAGGCACGGCATATTGACTTGAGCTATGTGCTCCAGTCCCGCGACGACCGCTGTCGGCCCCATTGCTGCCGCAGCGCCTGCGGCTGCCAGCGGCAGCACCCGCTGCAGAGCCGACTGTGGGCTAGAAGATACCTTTGTTCATTTGTCGCAAAATCATCGAAAGGTTCAAAACTGCGCAATACGTCCCATACAGAAGATAGAAACGCGGGCGCTCCCAGAGCGTCTTTGCGTTATTCGCACGCGAATTTGCCCTGTTCAAACAGACTCCTCCATAAAAAGAATGGACCGAGTGATCGAAATTCCATTTCTCGTCAGCAGCAAGCGGCTTGCGCCATCGGTAGGGGAAGAGCCGCTAATACAGGTTGCGGTGTGGAGGCTTGTTCGCGTTGGCGAGGGTGAGCTAATTCTGGTTGTCGCGCTGTCATCGGGGGCGGTACGCACAACGTCTGCGTTGGATCATTTTGACCCAGTAACACGGCAGGCCAGGACCTTTTCTGGGCGTGTGTACGAATTGCGGTGCGGGCCCACCGAGGACTCTTTTCAGCGCCGTAGGATTGCTGCCGCGCTAAAACAAGCAGGGCTTCAACTAGCGTCAGACGTAAGTGACGACTTTTGGGCGTTTGTTATGGCTGCGACGCACTAGAAAGTGAATGGAAACGGCGACCTCCATTTCACGCCTCAGAAAAATCTACGTTTGCCCCCCACAGACCAGTTGCCGCTGTTCTCGCAGACGAAAGCATCCACGCGGCTGATATCGTCGGGCTCAGTCGATGGGAGCGAAAGAGCCTGTCTAGGAGAAGGGCTGGCGGCTTCTTTCCATGTGTGCTCGCGGTGCCAGAACATCAGATGTCTGCAATCTTGGACACCTAGGTTGAAATTGTCCAGAATATTGGACATTCGCTTGGCCAGCGCCGAAGTCAAAGAATCTCTTCACCCCCAGGGCGTCCCCCCAAAGAGCCAAGTCAATGGGAGGTGATACCTTCAGGTCGCACTGCGCAACCATGTCGCCAAGGACATACTTGCTTTTTGTCAGCACGATCTCACCATCAACGGTTGCTTCCAGCTTCAAGCACTGGTCCGCAGGGATGTCAAACGCTTTGATGAGTGATGGTGGGATCGCCAAAGCAGTGGCACCACCAATATTGGGCTGGGCGCCCGCACCGGCAGACACCATTGCGTCCACTGGAAAGTCTTCCGGCACCCTGAGATAGTTGGCACGGTCCATCGACATATCGACTCCTTGCAGGCAGTTGCACCGTAGGTGTTCGGCCGACAGTATGCTTTCGACGAGGAGCAGATGACCGCAGCCGCTGCAGACAAGGCACGAAGCGTCGCCAGCTGGAAGCCCGCCGCATCTACGCTACGGAAGTAGCGGCAACCGCGATCCATTCAAAGCGGTTGCCAAAGCGACATGCAAATTGCCTGACCCTGACTCAATCAGGCTTTCAATGGACATCCGGCGCAGTGCCGTGAGAGCCTGCCCCCACAGCGCGAAGCAGTCTTTGTGGTACTGCTGGGCCGACTTGTAGACAATCCCGAGAAAGCCTGCCGCATGAGCTTCGGCCGCCAGGGCTTGTGTTTGGTCAAAGCGCAGAGAATGAAGCACCGGCCAACTTGAAGTATGCGGACGCAGGTCAAGAAGGGGAAGGTTGTCGGTAGTTTGTACGCTCAGCAGCGAGCGCTTGGCCATCAGTGCATACGAAATGCCGACTGCTTCACGACGGCAGATGGCCTCATAGAGTGCGGTTTCAGGCCGTTCTGCAAAGTAGGCCACTGGCTGGCCAGCAATATCAAAACGCCCCGAAGGCAGATTCGATGGAGGCAACAGGAGTAGCCGTGTCCCAATTTTCACCGTGCCAGGGCTGGCACTGGAGTGCTGAACACGGAAAAGAAGCTGAGGGGCTAGAAGATCGCGGTGAGGGATGTACTGAAGATCTGCGAGTTTCATGGGGCATAGAGGGGTCAATAGCCCTCAGCACCCGCCACTTCAACAACACGGGTCAAATGACCTTGCTCTATGGCCTGACGCGGTGTTCGACCGCCCAATGCGCCCGATGGCGTCTCCAAGAAGGCGAGCAGCGCCCAACCCTCGGTGGTTCCCAAGGCTTTTGAAAGCTTGGGTACGGCATCCCAGAGAACGGGTTCAAACTGCCAACTAGGGAGCTTGAATCCACGCCGGGTTTGGGTCAATCCGATAGCCCGTCCTTTGGCGATCCACGCATTGATCGTCACTCGGGTGGTACCAACCAGATCGGCAGCCATGTCTGTGCTGAGCATGTCATCGGCTTCCAAGCGGGCCTTCCGGAAAGCCAAGCTGCCCGCCAGTAAGTCCTTGGTCTGAGCAGCAGACGCGTAGGGAGACGGATTTGCAACTGCGCTTGGGGTGATGTTTGTGTGGTGGCGAGTCGTTGAGGTTGATGTTGTCGAGGCTGTTTTCATGGGGACTTCATCAATGGCGCCTTATGGCGCGTTGCGGCCGTTGACCTTGCTGCTGAAATAGGAAGTGCGGGGCAAGTTCAATACAAGGGCCTGCTTGAGCTTGGCAATGGGGCGGGAGAACAGGGTGAATACCTCTGCGCTATGGCGAGCCGGCAATTCGACAGCCGCCGGGCACATCTCCAGTTCCATAACGTCGAAATGGGGTGTCCGACGAATCAGCACATTGGCCAAGATCGGGAGCGTGTGGCGGCGTTCCACGATGCCAGCGACAGATTGCAAGACCGCGAGGACCTTGTCTTGGGTTGCCTTCAACACAATCATGGTAGCTTTGATTAGTTGGTGTATTTCGTAAAGTTCGATTGTCTCATCGTACTTGAACCGGTGCAACCGCGACAAGCGATCGCAGTCATCTCGGCCGCGCTAAGACGACCCCAGAGCTCTCCGATACGCGCTCCTTTGGCAAGGAGCCACGCAGTTCGCTCAGTCGAGAGCCAGTCGTTGAGGAGCGATGCTGCTCATTTGGAGCAATGCATCGAAGAGCCGCCACTTTGGCATACGCGAGGGGTCCGAACCGAACGCCGCCTTGATCACGCCTCCCATCAGTACACTCGCCCCCGACGACAAACGCATCGCGCGCAAGGCTGCCTTGGTTGCAGTGTGCTGATTGGAAACCTGCTGTCGAAGCGCTTCGCCCCATCCAGTTGGTCGCTTCAAGAGACTATGACTTGGCCGACAAAGCCGCCAAGCTGCAGCGCAACTTCTCCCTGAATTCCTGTTGGACCTCGGGGTTGGACAAGCCTGTAGTACCTTCGCATGCGACCAGGTTTTGCCGACAGGATTCGGGCCACCCCTCCAGATCGTCATCAAGTGCTATCCACAGTCGAGGCTTCCGGCGTAGCGCGTCTTCTTGAACTTGCACACCCCGGGGTGTAGTGCGGAACATGGACAGGTTCCAGGGGTCTACCCCATGCACGCGCCTGTGGTAAGTACCACCAATAAACCGATTACGCAGGGAGGCGGGAAGGCGCTTGAGGGTAGCGCTGTATCCGGGACGAATGCACCAGGTGCTACTCAGCACCAAGGCAACTGCCGGGTAGGGTTCGAGCACCGACTCCAAGATAGGCACCCATTCGAAAAGAGAATGTCCCGCAGCCTCATACGGACTCATGTATATACCTTTGCGTGGATGCCAGAGCACCTTCTCATGGTGAACAACACCATCGAGGTCCAAGTACAGAACGACGTCCGCGCTGCGGGGAGTAGACGCAGGGAGATAAGGGAAGCTTTGACCGCGTGGCATAGCCGTAGGAGTCCTGCATGGGGCGATGTGTCAGCCACGATAGAGGCATCTGCAAACCGGATTCAGATAGGCATCGGGACCGACGGATTGATGACGTGCCACAGATGACTAAACTCGCGCAACCTGCCGAAGCCACTAAGCGGCATGCGTCATCGAGAATCGTCGCTGGGTAACCGAAAAAGCGTCGCTCCCGGGGGGCTTGCTTCTGGATTCATGTTACAGACGCCAGCACTGGAGGTGCCCTTGTGTTGTGCGTGGCGATCAATTCCGACTGCTGATTATTGTTTCTACCGACCTCACTGGTATCCCGTGGAGCAGCAGTTGGTGTTCATAGACTGATCTGGCTTCAAAAAGTTTTTCGATAGAAAAGGGTGACCAGGAATAGCTTTGCCTTCTTTGAACCTCTTCCAGCAGCTCCAGTGTCTCTTCATCATCGTCCTCTATCTGAAACAGAACTCGCTCAAGTAAGCTCACATACAGGTAGTCAGATGGGTTTGAAGGAACTAGCGTTTGTTGATCGACTCGGATCTGCGCACGCAGCAGCAGTGTGGAACTCGCTAGGGCAAGTGTCCAAGCCTCCAGTCGATCCGCACGCAGAAATCCGACGTCCTCGATTAGACATAGCAATGTCTTATGGACGTGCCGTGACGTGAATTCCGGCGTATGCAGATCAGAGTCGAACATTGGGCGAGGAGGGCGATTCATGAACCAGTCAAAAACCGGGGGCCTAAAACCACTCAGAGCGCGTCGACTTTCAGTCTTTTCCTGCTCGCTCTTTTCTGCCCAACAGAGCGCGAAATCAGAAGAAAGAGTCGTGTACACCCTGCCGTTCGTCACATTCCATTGTTCGTGCAGCACCTCAGCCAGATGAGCTAGGGCTATCTGGAGTACGGCCATACATTCTCGTGCTTCCTTTCCCTCAGCGAGAGTTGCAACGTCAAGCGCATCGAGGTGCAGGTGCCAGTGGCTCAGCGGTGAGTACGCTGCAGCTCGAAGACTCATGACGCTTTCTGGTGTCTGGCTTTTTGTAGGCTCGAGCAGCTTCCGCACAAGCCCTCCTGTCATCATCTCTTTGTAAAAGTTCAGGTCCCATGCACCCTGCTGTGCGGCGCTCTTCATAGCGAATACGCATCGGTCAAGAGCTTCTACGGCGTCAGTTCTTGGACGCGGCGGCTTGGATGAAAACCAACTTCGCCACGTTCTAGCGTCCAGGCACTCGGGACCCAAAAATGATTCCATCAAATCCAACACCTGTCGCGCTTGATGCGCGCCTGGAACGTGGTCGTTGCCCAGCAGGAATGATTTGAAATGACTCGCACCAAAGCGCGCTCGCACGAGGGGTAGTCTTTTATGAAGACTTGAATTGCTACTCATAGGAGGGCATTGGATTGATTGTCGAGATGCCAAGAATTTGATTTGGAATCCAATCCTGTCAAGACAATTGAACACGACGCATATCAAACTGAATTGCATCGACTGCACCAGGCGAATCTCTTAAGGTCTATCCCATGCCCGTCAGAAACAATTCGGTGTTCATCTCCGCAAATTTGCCATCGCGTATGAATGGTGCGCGCATCGCTCCGCTGAGCTTTGGAAGGCTTCTGGCGGAGCTTCGGCAGGCGCGAGGAATGAGCCAGAAGACGCTTGCTTTTCAGGCACGGGTGGCCGCTTCAACCTTATCCGAGCTCGAAAATCGTCGCCGCCTTCCACCGCCGGAGTCGACAGTGTTGGCGCTGAGTCAGGCGCTCAAAGCGAGCGCAGAGGAGCAGCGAATTCTCATCCAACTTGCTGACGAGGCCAGGGCAGGAATTGGCGTACGGGTAAGCCGAACTATGCCAGCCCACGTGGCTCAGTTGCTGCGCGAACTAGCAAGCCTTAGCCACCGACTGTCCCCAACGGAGACGCGGAGCCTGCAACTTTATGCAAAGGACCTTGCCATGAAATAAGAAACGGCGAAGCCCCTTTCGAAGCCCCGCCGCCCAGGTTGCTCAGACCGTTCAGTCTTCGCGAGTCGCGTTGCAAGACTATCAGATCTGAAGGCCCGGGGGAAGCTATTCGTCTCCACCATGCGAATTCCCTATTCAGATCATGTACGCACAGAAATCCGCGCATTCATCCCCCTTTCTTGCCGCTCAACAATTGCCTCATCGGAGGTGTTGTTCTTCACCCAAGGTTAATTGCCTTTCCCATCGCCTAGGGTTTGCTCTCGCAGGCAGGAGTAGGTTTGCAGAAACTAAGAGATCATGCATCCGTAGCCGTTTGAGCTTGCATTGAGATGGCGACAGTCATGACAGAAGCCCGGCTGACGCAGCTACGCCGAGACGGGTGTGGGATGGGGCGCGACGAGGGCTACCAAGCCTGGATCCGCATTCGTCGCAAGCTTAGCTCGCCGGTCTCCAACCTGCATTCGATGACTAATCCGTTGTATCGGAGGTCGCTCAACCTGCTCTCCGGTTTGGAGTTCTCTGCTGCGAACGTAGCTCTTTGGCTAGGAGCTAACGAGGTGCGAGAGCAGCATCCATTTTGGCCGGAAGAACATGTTCATCCAAGTACAGGTCGTCATCCTGACTTGGATCGTGAGTTCGGTCCGGCGCCTGGTTTACTCGACCTTGCTAAACAGGCGGGCATCAAGCATGGCGTCTATCCAGGAACTCGTCTCCCCTTCGTTGCCACCATTGATTTCACTGTTGCCACAGGAGCGTGGCATGCGTCGCGGCTGACCCATTGGAGTTGTAAACCGAGAAGTTTGCTGGACAGTGCCCCGAATCGTGAGCGCATGTGGGAACGCATTGAGCTTGAGCGAATGTACAGCCATGCGGTGTACGCGCTTCATGTAGTGATTGACGGCACCCATTTCACTCGCGATTTGATTGCCAACCTCGATTGGTGCCGACCGCTTCGATCTGAGATGCGGTGCCCTGATCACCGTGATCGGCTTCCAGAGTTCTGCGGTCTCTTCATGTCCTGCGCGCAAGACTCAGTCGAGCGAGCTATACGCTTCGCGGCGGAAAAAATGATGATTCCAAAGTTGGATTCGGAGGCTTTGTTCAGAACCGCAGCATGGCTAGGTTTGATAAACATTGACCTGAGCGTGCCCATCATCCTAAGTCGGCCATTGCGACGCGATTCCACTCAGTTCAAGGAGCGGCTACGCAAAGAACTACTTGGGGAGCAGGTATGCGTGAGTCGCTAAAGGGAAAGGTGATCCGAATCCATAGTGACGACGGACACGCCGATTTCGGCCGGATCATTTACGACTTTGTAGAGAACGATGACGTTCTCTACATCGCATTCCCGTCTTCACCCGAGAAAACGTTTGGGGAAGTGAATTCAATCACTGACGTAAAGGCACCCAAGAACGAGAAACGTAGATCTGCTTACCTCGGTATGCCCCGGCGTCTTCGTCGGGCGACTATTCCCCTTTTGGGAGGAGGAAAGAGTGTTTCGCTCGTCGATTTCACTCCGCCGGCCGAGTGGCTTCTCACTGACGACCAACTTAATAAAGAAGCCACGTCGCTAGAGAGAAATCGCCGAAATCTCCCCCAATGGCTCAAGCATAGAGAACAGCAGAAAGAGCTTATCGAGCCCATCATTGGTGAGTTCGGCGAGTTTGAACTTCTCGAACTTGGGCTGTTGCAAGAGCTTGTTCAAGCGAGGTCTAAGGCATTGGGCTATCCAACCACCAAGAAGGTGCGGCAAACAATGCTGCGGTTCTTACTCGGATGCGGGCACCCCAACGCGTTACTGCCAAATTGGGGCGAGATCGGGGGAAGAGGAACGGAAAAATTCACCAAGAAGAAAACGGGGGCTCCTAGCAGAAGAAGTTCTCTTCCGCATGCCGTGCCCGAGCATGTTTCCGACGAGGAGGACCGGCGGAAGCTGAGGGATGGATATCGAAAGCACAAGCGTAAGCGAGTCTCGATTCATCTTGCATATCTCCGAACTATGGAGGAGTACTGGCCAGGAAACGAGGCGATCCTTCATCGTTCTCAGCGCAAGTATTTTCTGCTCCCCGCAAGTCAGCGCCCTACAGAGGCTGCGTTCCGATGGGCCGCACGATCACTGCGATCCGCATCGCGAATCAACATGGGTGAGCTTGTGCATCGAGCGGTCAGACGCGCTCTTATGGGTTCACGTGCGGATGGCGTCGTCGCAGTGGGACAACTTGGGGTAATCGACTGCACTAGTGAGGACCAAACGCTAGTTTCTGCAGTCAATAGCCTTAAGGTCCTGCCTTCGTCACATCGCACTCTCGTCGTAGATGTAAAGAGTGAATACATCTTGGGGATCTACTGCGGATTTGAGTTCCCCAGCACGCTGACGTCACTCCTCGCGATTCTCAACTGTGCCGCTGACAAGGTGTCCTTTTGTGCGCAGCATAGGGTCTACATCAGCGTTGGCGACTGGCACTCTCGTGTTCCCAAGCGAATCCGCGCAGACAACGGAGAGCTCAAGAGCGAAAAAGGAATCAAGACGATGACCGCCTCCGAGGTCGGTCTTGAATTTGTGCGCTCGTATGCAGGCGACATGAAAAGCTTGGTTGAGGCAACTCACCTCACTATGCATCGCCGTGTTGACCATAACGTCGCGGGATCCACCCAAGGTCGTGCGAAAGAGAGAGGTGAGCCGGCCCGTGAAGAAGAAGCCTGCCGTACTTTTGAACAGAACATGAAGTACGTAATAGAAGCGGTGCTCTACATCAACAATGAACAGCCCGTTCCCCAACTGCTCACTGTCGAGATGCGGAAGGATGGCGTACAACCTACGCGCCGTGCGATCTATGAGTGGCTTGTGGATAAGGGTTACGTCGCGAGCGAGCCCATAGACATGGATACCCTCCGTGCGCATTGCCTTCCAAAGCTCAAAGCCGTGATTCATCGGGATGGCATCCACGTCTTTGACCCCCGGGATGAACGCAGACTGATTCCTGGCTTGGTGTATGTCGGCTCCTGGTTGGCGGAATCAGGACTGTGCGAACGGGCGACTCGCGGTCGTATTCCGTGTGAGTTGCAGCTGGATCCTCAGAATATTTCGGAAGCCTTCGTGATGCGCGAGGGACTCCGTGAGCTCGGACTCAAGACTACAGATCCCTTAGTGAAGGAGTTGACGCTGTTCGAGTACCTGCAAATGACTGATGAAGACAAACATACGGTTGGCGCCATGCAGTCTGATCAAGAGTCGCGGGACGCGTACTTTCATTCGAGTAATCAAGCGGAGAACAAGGCTGCAAAGGCGGTGAAAGCCAAGGCCTTGGAAGCTGCTGGCGAATCCAAGCTAGCACGACGCGCTGGATACGAAAAACGAAAAAATTTAGACGAAGAACTGAACCGGCAACACCTCATAAAGCTGGGGCTGGGCGACTCGGGTGCGGCGAGTCAACCCACTTCGCCATATGAGCCACCCGTCGTTACCGCAATTCCGGCCTCAGTACTTGGGCAACACACCCCGATTACCCAGTCAGGCGATGCGATCGATGGAGAGCCGTTGTCGCCTGCACTCGGTGCAGCACGAAGCGTAACGGCAGATCTGATGGCGCAACTAAGAAAAACACGGAGGGCATGAGGATGCAAACCTCAGATCAACTTCACCTAATAGACCAAGGAAATCCGCTTCTCGCCCCGCTTCTACCTGAGCGGAGTTTCAGTCAATGGGCGGAAGATCTGCACTTTGATCCTGTTCCGAATCGGCAAACGGCAGGGTTGCAGGTCTCTGAGAGCCATCTGCACCTCGTGGAGCAGGTTTTCATCCCGAGCCAGCGCTCCATTGTCTTAGCCATGAGTCTCGCCGCGATGATGATATCAAGTTTGCGACGCCGTGACCCGCGAATCCCGGCAAATCGACATTACCCATATCAGCTGGCAACATATTCGGAAAAAGTCAGCAAGAGGAGCCTCAATCAAATACCGTGGCTCGGGGAAGGAGCGCCAGGTGTGATTTTGCAAGGGCCTACCGGCAGTTCTAAAAGCCACTCCTGCGACGCATATCTCCGATTGCTCCCCCAGTATGTTGATCACGATGCACATCACGAGTGCGGCTGGCTCAAACTCCGACAATTGATCTATTTGCGGGTGCCGATGCCTGCAGATTTCAGTCGCAAGGGGCTATTGCTGAACATCGTTTGGAAAATCGATGAAGCGCTAAGTACCAGTTATGGCGACGAGATCAATAACCGCATAACGCAAGAGCAGCTCCTCGTGGAGGTACTAAAAATATTAGCCGTTCATCGGTGTGGTCTCCTGATTCTTGAAGAGGTGCAGGAGCGCAACGTTTCTTCCATCGGTTTGGGCAGCGAGTTTTCTACGGTATTTCTGAAAATTATGAACTCGGGCGTGCCCCTGGCGCTGGTCGGAAATCCAAAGTCATTTGATCGGATCATGAGTTTCTCGCAGGATCAGCGAAGACTAACTTCAGGTGGGCAGTTTGATTTCGTCCCAGCGTTTGATCACACCGACGAGGAATGGGGTCTTGACCTTGTCCCGGGTGTTTGGGGATGGTCTGTTTTCCCCGAAGACGATGAGCCCATCCAAAATTTGCCTCGGTTCTTGTTCGAGCGGACAGGAGGAATTCCCGCGGTCCTAAGCCTGTATCGGAGAGAGTGCTTGGTAGAGGCGTTTCGCGCTGGAGCTCAGCGAGTGACGCGTAACCATGCGGATGCTGCTTTTTGGTCTCCCGCGATGGTTGGTCTGCATAGACTTATTGATGCCTATGTGAAGAAGGACCTTCAAGCTCTCGCTCAATCATTCACTGATCAGCCAATAACGTTTCTGCGGGACGTATGGTCGAGAGAGCGGAGGCGGAGAGGGGAAAGCGATGAACGAAAAAAATAAGCACAATGGGCAGGAACGCTGCCTTCAAATCGTTCCGACTTGGATAGACGATGAATCGTTCTATTCATGGTGCTGTCGTTGGCATCGACAGACTTTAAATCGAACGCGGACTACAGGAGTGGCATTATTTGGAGTTCCAAGTGCTGCTAAAGTCTTTCACGCACCAAGTCCCTTTGGATGGTTTGATCGCGTGACGATGGGTCTGTTGGGCACTCCGAGTTCTATTTTAAAGAAAAGAACGATCGCTGGCTCATATCTATCTTTGGCCCAGCAAGTGGATCGTCAACGAGTGGAGCTTGGCCAATTACCACCTGCTTATCTATTCAGCGCGAAATCGGGCGTGACCACACCTCTTCGTTACTGTGAGAAATGCGCTGCGGCGCAGGTCTCTGAGCACGGTGTTGCTATCTGGCGCATCAATCATCAGCTTCCTGGTGTCAGTGTCTGCATAGAGCATGGGCGCCCATTGGTGGAATATTCAGAGGGGCGCCAAATCTGGGCGTTACCTCATTTAATAAATGCAAGAGAAATTCGAATGTTTTCGTCAAGGGAGCTGGAAATCGTGGTTGCGGTAGCCATTGCTGCAAGAAAAATTTTCCAAAATGCGGCATTAGACTCCAATGTGCTGCAGGGTAGTGCTCGGAAGGTACTCTGCGAAGTTTATGGTGCGATCGACGCCAAAAGGCTGGATCCAGAGCTTATAGAGCGCCATTGGAGGTGCTCGACTTTGTATCGATGGTGTACTCGTTCTTTCAATGGAGCTAAGGCTTTCCCTCGGTTATGGCTTACTGACGTTATAAGAGGACGGCGCTCGGAAAGAAATCCTCTGAGATGGGCCTTTGCAATTGCATATTTCGTGGAGCAATCGTGGGCGTCGGTTGACGGATTTTTTGCGGACACCTCAGTCCCGCAGTCGGCGCAGCTCTCATTGTGGGCAGATATCGGGTATATCCCGCATGAAATTATCCGTACTTTCGTGATTGCGACGAATCTTACTCAGGCGGCGGCGATGTTGGGTGTTACTGCCCCAACGGTGCGTAGATGGATACGGACGCATCCAGAGCTGTCTTCAATTACTATGCACTGGAAATTTAAGCGATGATTCCCTTTGCGCCCAATGGTATATGTCTCGAGTCCTATGTAAACTTGCTTCAACATTTGGGTGGTAAAAAGACCTATCCGCTTGGAAGGCGCTGCATCGTTTGGCGGGCAAAAAAAGTTTCGAAAGAAATGTTGGGCGGTGCGTTGAGTCCAAGCGAGGTGCTCATGAAGTTTACCGCTCTGCCTTTGGTAATTGAAACGCTTGATGAATCATTGAAGAGAAAAATCATGGAGCTGATTTCCTCTGATGGCCTCGCTATAGCTAAGCGCGTGAAGCTCGCAATGCCGAGGAATGGTTCCAAGAATAGGCGCTGTCCCTGCTGCGTATCTGAGGATCTTCGTAGCTACGGAATAGCTTTCGGTCGAAGCGTGCATCAGCTCGCGGCTATAAATATTTGTCCCAAGCATGACGTTTTGCTGGAAGAGGAGTGTCCAACTTGTGGGGCAGTGATTGAAATTTTGCCACGAACTGCCCCATATAAAGGTGAGTTGCAAGTGTGCCGGCGGTGCAAGTCCACGAGAATACGAACATTGTCCCATTCGTATTCTGATGGTTACGCAGCATTTGCTAAGTTGCTGTGGTGCAGCTTGGAAGGGCAGTCAACTGAGGTTGGGGTTCGGCAATTGAAAATCGCTTTGAACCGTTTTGCCGAGCTTAGTCTTGAGCACGGTGTCGACTTGCTCACGATCTTCGCGGGAATTTGGGATCGCAAGGACTGGCGCGATGCGTGCAAGGATGCTGGCGCTAACCCTAAGGAGGTGCGAAGTGCTTTACTTTTCGGTGCGGCCCCAACCTGCGTGATTTCGATTTATGCTTTGATAAGTTTCTTTAACATTCGGATAGCTAGTAATAATAATTTGCCTAGGGGGCTTGCGCAGCGTGTACCAGCCTGGAAATTTAACTGCGGTTTCCCCGAGCATTTCAGCATTCGATGTCGAGCTCACGAATTTGGAGTCCCCATGCGCGTTATGTACTTGGTGCTTGTAGGTGACTGGGTTGCGGTTCGTAAGTTTGGCTATGCCATCAAGGGTATTCGCCAATTTGTCGCGTCTCTGGAGAGCTGGCAGCAGCTGGCTATCCATGCACGAAGAGCGATATTTCTTGGGAGTCGGCTGTCGAGGTTAAACATCAATAGCGGTAAGGTGGCAAGACGACCTGAAATACTAGTTAAAAGCGCGCCAAACTGCTTGGTGGCAGAGCGCGTTCGGCGTATTTGCGAGTTGCTGGAGTTTTCATGCGAAGTGGAGCTGCGAGTAGAGGTTTCGAGAGAAAGCCCTGTCGTGTTTTTCGATGGAGCTGAAATGAGCCTATGGGGCTCAACTCAAACGTTCGACTTTGTGATTCAGCGGACACAATTTTGGCCGCAACTTAAGAGTCGGAGTTTTTTCATGACTCCCCACGTGCCGCGCCTCCACAGCTACACCGAGGGGTGATCAATCCAACAATTGAGTTTATTAGTTTGAAGTAGTTTTTGCTTCAATTGCGATGGCAAGGACTTTAATTCTGCAGATGCGTCTGAGCAGAGTGCATGGATGATGCTCCGAGGATGTTTTCGTAGCTATATAGCCGCAAATGAGGGGTGACCACAAGGATGCGAATGTGAGCTGAAAAAGTGCGCGGAAACATCGCTTCAGATCGATGAAAGCGTGTTTCAGATGAGGACACCTCTGGGCTCCATGGTGCTCTTGTCCGCCACGAGTTTGCAGACCCGACCAAGAGCTATTGATGGCGCTCGACCGGATCGCCCTCGCTGCGTTCTATTTGTAGGATGAGGTTTGAATGCCGCGCCAACCATCAACTTGACGGAGCTTATCGAGAAGCCGTTGCCACAATCCCTGCTGGAATCAGTAAGGTAATGGCGATCTTGGCAGACACCGATGTCAGTGCAAGCGAATCCATCACGCGCGCGACTCAGAAGTCGTCATCCCAGTCCCAAGTTACGCTTACGGGACTCATGTAAATATCTAGTTGCATTGACGGGTCATGCACCAATGCATTCACAAGGGATCGTCGACCGCTTTCTGCGCCGGTTTGCCGGTAGTCCGTTCTCTGTTGACACGGAGCTTCAGACAACACATGAATCCATTCATTGCTTAAATTTACGGCTCATTCATCCTCGGCTAGTGGCCCGTGACAGGTTATCGCAGGTCGACACTTTGTTAGCAAGTCCCAGGTGTGGTTGTTGTGAGCAATGGGGGATTGTGCAAACAAAGTTCGCCCTGTCGGTGGGAATGTTCCTGCAGCGGTGGGTGGTAGGCGCATCCGAGAGGCGC
The DNA here is from genome assembly GCF_001424425.1 of Acidovorax sp. Leaf191. Lineage (GTDB taxonomy): Bacteria > Pseudomonadota > Gammaproteobacteria > Burkholderiales > Burkholderiaceae_C > Acidovorax. Next base: position 62,380 of record NZ_LMPT01000001.1, on the reverse strand, counting down.
CATGTCTTTGGCCACCCTGCCACCAACAAAAAGGGCTCCCACACGGGAGCCCAGTTTGTTGTCGCGTCGCGGCGGGTCCAAAACACTCCCCATGGCAGCAGCACCAGCGACATGCCGCCAATGCCACCACCATGGGAAGGCCCGCAACTGCGTCAATTACATCGCGCTGATTTCGCCCGAAGGGATCGTGCCGGCGCGCACGGCTTCAGCAGCCTGGGCACGCACGGCAGCGCGGTCAGCCGTGGACTTGTAGGTCACGACGCGCGAACCAGCGGGCTCGATGCTGCGGGTCTGGGCAACGGTGGAGGCTTCGGCCGCCACGAGGGCGCGTACTTCGGCTGGTGGAACCTGGCCACCAAGCTCAATCTGGCCCTGGCCGCGGGCCTGGTGCGGCAGCTCCAGCAGCGCAGCCAGGGCGCGCAGCGCGGCGTAGACGGTGACGAACCCGCCCACCAGCAGCAGCACCAGCGACATGCCGCCAATGCCACCACCATGGGAAGGCCCGCAACTGCGTCAATTACATCGCGCTGATTTCGCCCGAAGGGATCGTGCCGGCGCGCACGGCTTCACCCAACCGCGCGCTGCGCACCACCAGCCAACTGCTGGGCACAAGAGCGAATTGCGAAGCATCGGCTTCGTCAGCGTGGGCACCGAAGGCAGCGAAAGCGGACACAGCGGCGATGGAGAGGAAACGTGCAGTCTTGTTCATGATGAAAGTCCTGTGTATTTTTTAGAAGTCAGGTTTTTTATGGAGAGAGTCAGGACGCTGAATCCGTCGGATCCGGATCAGCCTTGCTCACCCGAAGGGATCTGGCCGGTGCGCACAGCGTCAGCAGCCTGGGCACGCACAGCAGCGCGGTCGGCCGTGGACTTGTAGGTCACGACGCGCGAACCAGCGGGCTCGATGCTGCGGGTCTGGGCGACGGTGGAAGCTTCTGCAGCCACTTCGGCGCGGGTGCGGTTGGTTTCGAACTTGGACACATATTGCGAAGCGTCGGCTTCGTCGGCTTGGGCGCCAAAGGAAGCGAAGGCAGCGACAGCGGCGATGGAGAGGAAACGTGCGGTGTTGTTCATGATGAAAGTCCTTGAANGCGTCGGCTTCGTCGGCTTGGGCGCCAAAGGAAGCGAAGGCAGCGACAGCGGCGATGGAGAGGAAACGTGCGGTGTTGTTCATGATGAAAGTCCTTGAAGTTAAAAGCGTCTCAATAAAGCCGGTACAAAAACCATTCCTGAACCGGGTTCGGTGAGTCGCCTTGCGGGTTCGGCTCATCGATGGATTGAACTGTACGCCGGTGGTGTCCAGAGAAAAACCACCCAGTCGCGAACTGACTGTTCCAGTATTGAGAACAATCCGGGCGAGATCTCAGCCCTTCGTGGTTAATGGGAAAATCGCCGCAGATGCACAGCACTTCCTCCTCCCTTCCCAGCCGGTGTGGCATTTGCGGCGCCACCAGCTACCACCGCGTGGTGGCCCGCGATGGCGGTGGCGTCATGCGCTACACCGAGCGCCTGCAATGCACCGGGTGCTCGCACGAGTTCGCCGACGTGAAAGCGTGGCGCGAAGGCGCCTGCGCAGAACCACGTGCCAACGCACAGTCCGCATGAATTCGACGCGTCATGCAGGCGTGCCGCCGCGCTTCACCACCACGACATCCTCTTGAACCCTGATTTCCCGATGACCACCTACGCAGAACTCCTTGCGCAAAAGCGCAACCTCGACGAGCAGATCCACAAAGCCCGCAAGGCGGAAGCCTCCGCTGCGCTGGAAACCGTCAAACAGTTGATCAAGGAATTCGACTTCACGGCACAGCAGGTGTTTCCCTGGACACCCGACCCCAAGAAGGTCCCCGCCAAGTACCACGATCCGCAATCCGGCTCCACCTGGACCGGCCGTGGCAAGCCGCCGAAATGGATTGCCGGCAAAGACCGCGAGCAGTTCCTGATCCCATAAGGCGCACTGTCCAGCGCAGCCAGAGGGCAATGGCAAGGGACCGGCTCCTACAGTGCCGGTCAGGCGGGTCAGGCTCAATCTCGCCTTTCATTCCCATTCGGAGATTGCCATGGACTCGATCAACCAGAACCAGCCCGAGGACACCCACAAGCACTTGACCGGAGACGATGCCACGCAGCGCATCCGGGACATGGCCGAGGATGCCCAGTCGTGCTTCTTTTGCACCAACGCTCCCCACAGTGAAACGGGCGGGACGCGGCCCATGGGCGTGGAGAAGGTGGACGAAGCCGGCCACCTGTGGTTTCTGAGCGCGTCCGACAGCCACAAGAACCGCGAGATCGAAGCAGACCCCAAAGTGCGGATCTTCATGCAGGGTTCCAAGCACTCGGGCTTTCTGGTGCTGGACTGCACCGCCAGCATCCACCGTGACCAGGCCTTGATCGATGAGCTCTGGGATCCCATCATGAAAACCTGGTTCACCGAAGGAAAGCACGATCCGCGCATCACCGTGATCGAAGTCGCGCCCGTGTCGGGCTACTACTGGGACACCAAACACGGCAGCCTGGTCGCTGCCACCAAGATGGTGATTGGCGCGGCCATCGGCAAGACGCTGGACGACTCGGTGGAAGGGCGCCTTCGCCCATGATGCAGGGCCTGCGGCGCCTGGGCCGTGCCATTACCGAGCTCCCGGTGGTGGGTGTGCTTTTGGTGGCCGTGCGCAATTACGTCTTGCACCAGAGCGCCAACCAGGCGGGCAGCCTGGCATTTTCTGCCGTGCTGGCGATGTTCCCGCTGTTGCTGCTGCTATCGGCAGCGGCGGGCTTTGTCGGCCAGCCCGGCGACGCGGCCGCGCTGGCCGAACGGGTGCTGGGCTACGCGCCGCAGCTGGTGCGCGATGTGATGCAACCCGTGGTGCAGCAGGTGCTGGCCCAGCGCAACGAGGCGCTGCTCACCGTGGGGCTGGCCATCACGCTGTGGACCGGTTCCTCCGGCATGCAGGCGGTGCGCTCGGCGCTCAACCGCTCGTACGGCATCGACCGGGGTCTGCCGTTCTGGAAGGCGCGCATCAAGTCCACGCTGTTCACCGTGGTGGTGGGGTCGGGTCTGCTGCTGGTGTTCAGTTCCGTGATCGTCATGCCGCGCATCTGGCAGTTCGTGGTCACCAATGTCGCGGCCGACGGCGACGAGGCGATCTGGCTGTACGACAGCGTGCGCTATGGGGCCGCCTACCTCACGCTGGTCGTGCTGTATGCGCTGCTGTATGGCTGGTTGCCGGACATTCCACAGCGCGTGGCCACGGTGCTGCCGGGCGCCCTGGTCGGCGCAGCGCTGTGGGTGGTCGCTGCGGCCACGCTGTCGTACACCCTGCGCACCGCGGGCAAGTTGGTGTTGATCTACGGCAGCTTTGCGGGCGTGGTCGCCACCCTCGTGTTTTTGTACGCGAGCGCGACGACGCTGATCTACGGCGCGGAGGTCAATGCGGTAATCCGCGAGCGCCATTGACAGCGCGCGGGCTCCCTACAGGCTGAAGTCGTAGTCCACCGTGATGGGCGCATGGTCCGAAAACTTCTCGCCCTTGTAGATGGACTCGCTGCGCGCCAGCGCTGCCAATGCCGGCGTGGCCAGGTGGTAGTCCAGCCGCCATCCCACGTTGTTCGCATACGCCTGGCCGCGATTGCTCCACCAGGTGTAGGCCGTGTCGGTGGCCGTGGGTTGTAACTGACGGTAAACGTCGATGAGCCCGCCGCCTTCATCAGTTGTGTGTAACAACTTTGTCATCCACGCACGCTCTTCGGGCAGGAAGCCGCTGTTTTTCTGGTTGCTGCGCCAGTTCTTGAGGTCGATCTGCTGGTGGGCGATGTTGATGTCGCCGCACAGGATGAACTCGCGTTCGCCCTTGGTGCGCATGAGATGGGGATGGAACTCCGCCAGAAAGCGGAACTTGGCCAGCTGGCGCTCCTCGCCCGACGAGCCGCTGGGGAAGTACGCACTGATGATCGACAGCTTGCGCGCGAGCGTGTCAAAGCGCAGTTCGACATAGCGGCCCTCGGCGTCAAACTCGGCCGAGCCGTAGCCCACGACCACGTCGGACGGCTCGTGGCGCGTGTAGATGCCCACGCCGGAGTAGCCTTTTTTCTGGGCAAAGTGAAAATGCCCCTGCAGGTCTGCCACGCGTTCGAAGCGGTTGGCGATGTCGGCCGCCTGGGCTTTGACTTCCTGCACGCAAATACAATCCGGCCGCGTGGCTGCCATCCAGCTTTCCACGCCTTTGCTGGTGGCCGAGCGAATGCCATTGAGATTGAGGCTGGTTAATTTGAACAAGGATTTTCCCATGGTGGATGTTGGCGCACAAAAAGATGGTCAGGGCCAGCTGGCGCAGGATTTTGTACGTTTTGCGGTCGAATCGGGGGTGCTGCGCTTCGGCGAATTCAAGACCAAGGCCGGTCGCTTGAGCCCGTACTTCTTCAATGCGGGACTGTTCGACGATGGCAGCAAGATGGGCCGGCTGGCGGAATTCTATGCAAAAGCCCTGATCGCCAGCGGCATCGAATTCGACATGGTCTTCGGTCCGGCCTACAAGGGCATTCCCCTGGCCGCCACCGTCGCCGTGGAGCTGGCGCGGCTGGGGCGCAACGTGCCTTTTGCGTACAACCGCAAGGAGGCCAAAAACCACGGCGAGGGCGGGAGCCTGGTGGGAGCGCCCCTGAAGGGCCGCGTGCTCATCGTGGACGACGTGATGTCCGCCGGCACGGCAGCCCGCGAGTCGATCGCCATCATCCGCGCGGCCGGTGCCACCCCGCACGCGGTAGCCATTGCGCTGGACCGTCAGGAGAAAGCCACCGAGAATGGCCAGGACGTGGACCACAGCGCGGTCCAGTATGTGCGCCAGCAACTGGGCATGCAGGTGTGCACGATCGCGCGGCTGGCAGACTTATTGCTGTATCTCTCGCAAAACGGGGGGGAGGGGATGCGTTCCCATCACGAAAATGTGCTGGCATACCGCCAGCGGTATGGCGTCAATGAAGGGTGAATGATTTGAGCAGGTCGGCGTGGATCGTCGGTACGGTGTTGTGCGCCACCCTGGTCGCGGATCTCTCGCGCGCGCAGCAGCCGCCAAGCGGTGGCATCTATACCTGTGTGGATCGCAACGGGCGCAAGCTCACGGCCGACCGCCCCATTCCGGAATGCCTGGACCGCGAACAGCGTGAACTGAGCCCGATGGGCACGGTCCGCCGCCAGATCGGCCCGTCGCTCACGGAGAACGAGCGTGCGGCCCAGGAAGTGCAACGCCGCAAGGAGGCCGAAGAGCGCGCCCGTGTCGTCGAGGAGCGCCGCCGCGAGCGGGTACTCACGGCCCGCTACCCCGACAAGGCCACGCACGATGTCGAACGCGCCGCCGCCATCCAACTGGTGGACGACGTCACGGCCACGGCAGAAAAGCGCATTGCCGAACTCAAGCAGCAGCGCAAAGGCTTCGATACCGAAATGGAGTTCTACAAGAAGGACCCCAACAAGGCGCCCATGACGCTGCGCCGCAAGATCGCGGAAAACGAAGACAGCATCGCCGAACAGCAACGCTTTTTGGCCGGGCAGGATCAGGAAAAGCGCCGTGTGCACCAGCGCTTCGATACCGAACTGGCGTTGCTGCGCAAGCTGTGGGAGTCGCAGCGGGCACCGGCACTGGCACCTGCGGCCACCGGCGCAGGAGAGCTTGCTGCGCCCGCGGCGTCACGCTAGGCGGTAGATTCAAAGAGCTTGTATCCGGCCTGCGCGCAGCGGGGCGACGGCACGAAAAAAGGGGCGTGATGCCCCTTTTCCGTTGCTGCATGCCGGGGAGTTCTCCACCCCCGGAGTTGATCACTCAGCCTGCCAGCTTGGCGCGCAGCACGTCGTTGACCTGCTGGGGATTCGCCTTGCCCTTGCTGGCCTTCATGATCTGGCCGACCAGCGCGTTGAAGGCCTTGTCCTTGCCCGCGCGGAACTGCGCCACGTTGTCCGCGTTGGCAGCGATGACCTCGTCGATGATCGCCTCCAGCGCGCCGGTGTCGTTCATCTGCTTGAGGCCCTTGGCCTCGATGACTGCATCCACCTCGTGGCCGTCACCCGTCCACAGCGCGTCGAACACCTGCTTGGCCGCGTTGTTGGAGATGGTGCCGTCGGCAATGCGCGCGATCAGCGCGGCCAGCTGTGCCGACGATACCGGCGCCTGCTCGATGCCGGTCTCCACCATGTTCAGGCGGCGCGACACCTCGCCCATGATCCAGTTGCTGGCGAGCTTGGCTTGGCCACACGCCTTGGCCGCGGCCTCGAAATACGCGGCCATGGCCTTGCTCTGCGTCAGGGTCGTGGCATCGTACTCGGGCAGGCCATAGTCCGCCACGAAGCGCGCCGCCATGGCGCGCGGCAGTTCGGCCATCAGCGCGCGTTGTTCGTCGACCCACTGCTGCGAGATGTGCAACGGCGGCAGGTCCGGGTCCGGGAAGTACCGGTAGTCGGCCGCATCTTCCTTGGTGCGCATCGCGCGCGTCTCGCCCGTGTCGGGGTCGAACAGCACGGTCGCCTGCTGGATCGCGCGGCCGTCTTCGATCTCCTCGATCTGCCAGCGGATCTCGTAGTCGATCGCCTGCTGCATGAACTTGAAGCTGTTCAGGTTCTTGATCTCGCGGCGCGTGCCCAGCGGCTCGCCCGGCTTACGCACCGAAACGTTCGCATCGCAGCGGAACGAGCCCTCCTGCATGTTGCCGTCGCAGATGCCGATCCAGGTCACGATCTTGTGCAGCTCCTTGGCGTAGGCCACGGCCTCTTCGCTCGAGCGCATGTCGGGCTCAGTCACGATCTCCAGCAGCGGCGTGCCGGCGCGGTTCAGGTCGATGCCGGACTGGCCACCACCTCCGAGTGCTGAGTCCTCGTGCAGGGACTTGCCCGCATCTTCTTCCAGGTGGGCCCGCACCAGGCGCACGGTCTTTTTCTCATCGCCCAGAAAGAACTGCACTTCGCCGCCCTGCACGACCGGGATCTCGAACTGGCTGATCTGGTAGCCCTTGGGCAGGTCGGGGTAGAAGTAGTTCTTGCGGGCAAAGATGCTCTTCTGCGCAATGTGGGAGCCCAGAGCCAGTCCTAGTTTGATAGCGCAGACCACCGCTTCGCGGTTCATCACCGGCAGCGTGCCGGGCAGCGCCAGGTCCACCGGCGATGCCTGGGTGTTGGGCTCGGCGCCGAAGGCGGTGGGCGAGCGGCTGAAGATCTTGCTCTGCGTGGCGAGCTGGGTGTGGGTCTCGAAGCCGATGACGACCTCGTAGCCGTGGATCAATTTGGGGGTCGTCGTCATGTCACAGGCCTCCGGGTTGGCGGAGGTGGTAGTCGGTGGCTTGCTGCAGGCGGTGCGCAGCGTTCAGAAGGCGGGCTTCCTGGAAGTAGTTGCCGATGAGCTGCAGGCCCACGGGCATGCCGGCGTCGCCAAAGCCCGCGGGCACGCTCATGCCGGGCAGGCCGGCGAGCGAGCCGGGCAGGGTAAAGATGTCGGCCAGGTAGTCGGCCAGCGGGTCGGCGCCGTGCTCGCCCAGCTTCCGGGCCACGGTGGGTGCCACGGGGCCGGCGATCACGTCGCAATCCTTGAACGCGTTCTGGAAGTCGTCCGCGATCATGCGGCGGATCTTCTGCGCCTGCAGGTAGTACGCGTCGTAGTAGCCGTGGGACAGCACGTAGGCGCCGATCATGATGCGGCGCTTGACCTCGTCGCCAAAACCTTCGGCACGCGTCTTCTTGTACATGTCCACCAGGTCGGTGTAGTCCTTGGCGCGGTGGCCGAACTTCACGCCGTCGAAGCGCGACAGGTTGGACGACGCCTCGGCCGGGGCGATGATGTAGTACACCGGGATCGACAGCTCCGTGCGGGGCAGGCTGATGGGCACGAGCTTGGCGCCGAGCTTCTCGTATTCCTTGAGCGCGCCGTCCACGGCAGCGCGCACGTCGGGTGCCAGGCCTTCGCCAAAGAACTCGGCAGGAATGCCGATGCGCAGGCCGTCGATGGAGTCGTTGAGCGAGCGGCTGAAGTCTTCCGCGGGCACGTCCAGGCTCGTCGAATCACGGTCCGGGTCGGGGCCGCACATGGCGGACAGCAGCAGCGCGCAGTCCTCGGCGCTGCGGGCCATCGGGCCGGCCTGGTCCAGGCTGGAGGCGAACGCGATCATGCCGTAGCGGCTGGCCCGGCCATAGGTGGGCTTGATGCCGGTGATGCCGCAGAACGACGCCGGCTGGCGGATGGAGCCGCCCGTGTCGGTGCCGGTCACGGCCGGGGCCAGGCGCGCGGCCACGGCCACGGCGCTGCCGCCCGAGGAGCCGCCGGGGACGCGGCTGGTGTCCCATGGGTTGCGCACCGGTGCGGGCGCATCGAAACCCACGGGGGCCACGGCAGAATTCTCGTTGGCCGAGCCCATCGCGAACTCGTCGCAGTTGAGCTTGCCCAGCGTCACCGCGCCGGCGTCGGCCAGCTTGGCCACCACGGTGGCGTCGAACGGCGACTGGTAGCCCGCCAGCATCTTCGAGCCTGCGGTGCTGGGGAAGTCGCGCGTGACGAAGATGTCCTTGTGCGCCAGCGGCACGCCTTCCAGCGCGCCTGCCGTGCCCGCGGCCAGGCGGGCATCGGCGGCGCGCGCCTGCGCCAGGGTGGCTGCTTCGTTCAGCGCCACAAAGGCGCCCAGTTGGGGGTGGGCCTGGGTGCGCGACAGAAAATGCTGCGCGGCTTCCACCGCAGAAAATTGCTTGTCGCGCAGGCCGGCGGCCAGTTCGGTCACGCCCAGGTCGTGCAGGGCTTTGTTCGTGGTCATGGTCATGCGGGCCTTCCTCACTCGATCACTTTGGGGACGAGGAACAGGCCACGCTCCACGGCAGGGGCGCTCTTCTGGTTGGCTTCGCGCTGGTTGGGCTCGCTGGCGACGTCGTCGCGCAGGCGCAGGGCCACGTCCTGGATGGCCGCCACGGGGTGCGCCAGCGGTGCAACGCCCGAAGTATCCACAGCCCGCATCTTTTCCACGATGTCGAAGAAGCCATTGAGCTGTGTCAGCATGCGCTCACTTTCGGAGGGTGTCAGCTCAAGCCGCGCCAAATTGGCAATGCGGCCGATGTCCTGGGGGGTCAGTGCCATAGGGAGGAGAATCTAGAGAAACCAGAAGTAAAGCTGTGATCCACGCCGCGCCGGGGGGAGTTATTCACAGGGGATCGGGTATTATCCCGGCTTTGCCGCAATAGCCTCCTTCCTGCCGGTCATTGTGCGAAAAAAGCGATATTTGACCCCGTAAACCCGGCGATGGCAGGCCGACGTGCATGCCGTGCCTGAGAGGATTTTTGAATGTTCGGAGCTTTCCGTCGGTACTTCTCCACCGACCTTGCCATTGACCTTGGCACAGCCAACACCCTCATCTTCGCCCGCGACAAAGGCATCGTCCTCGACGAACCTTCCGTGGTGGCCATCCGCCACGAAGGCGGGCCCCACGGCAAGAAAGTCATCCAGGCCGTAGGCCGCGAAGCCAAGGCCATGCTGGGCAAGGTCCCGGGCAACATCGAAGCCATCCGGCCCATGAAGGACGGCGTGATCGCCGACTTCGTGATCACCGAGCAGATGATCAAGCAGTTCATCAAGATGGTGCACCCGCGCACGCTGTTCACCCCCAGCCCGCGCATCATCATCTGCGTGCCCTGCGGCTCCACCCAGGTCGAGCGCCGCGCCATCAAGGATGCCGCAGAAGCTGCTGGCGCCACTGCTGTCTACCTGATCGAAGAGCCCATGGCTGCCGGCATCGGTGCAGGCCTGCCAGTCTCTGAAGCCTCGGGCTCCATGGTCGTCGACATCGGCGGCGGCACCACCGAGGTGGGCGTGATCTCGCTGGGCGGCATGGTCTACAAGGGCAGCGTCCGCGTGGGCGGCGACAAGTTCGACGAAGCCATCATCAGCTACATCCGCCGCAACTACGGCATGCTGATCGGCGAGCCCACCGCAGAAGCCATCAAGAAGAACATCGGCTCGGCCTTCCCCGGCTCCGAAGTGCGCGAGATGGAAGTCAAGGGCCGCAACCTCTCCGAAGGCGTGCCGCGCAGCTTCACCATTTCTTCCAACGAAGTGCTGGAAGCCCTGACAGACCCGCTCAACCAGATCGTCTCCGCCGTCAAGAACGCGCTGGAGCAGACCCCTCCCGAACTCGGCGCCGACATTGCCGACCGCGGCATGATGCTGACCGGCGGCGGCGCGCTGCTGCGCGACCTCGATCGCCTGCTGGCCGAAGAAACCGGCCTGCCGGTGCTGGTGGCCGAAGACCCGCTGACCTGCGTGGTGCGCGGCTGCGGGATTGCGCTGGAGCGCATGGACCGCCTGGGCAGCATTTTTACCAGTGAATAATGGCACTCCCCCCTGAGTCGCTTCGCGCCTTCCCCCCTCTCTCTGCGCGCTCCGCGCTCCGGGAGGGTGGACGCACCCCGTGGCCTGGCAGAGCCAGTTCCACGGGTGCGCTGGCCTGGGCCTCGCCAGTTTTTTAAGGTAGGGGTAGCGCACAGCGCTATGAATCACTGACATGCCGCTGGGTACCCTCGAGCGCAGCGCTCCCCCCTTCTTCAAGCAAGGCCCTTCGGCCCTGTCGCGTTTGGCCGTCTACAGCGCTTTGGCGCTGTTTCTCATGGTGGCCGACGCACGCTTTGAGCTCACCGGCCCGTTCCGTCAGGCGGTGGGCACGGTGCTGTACCCCGTGCAGTGGCTCATGCTCAAGCCCGTGGAGATGGCTGGCCACAGCTCGGACTATTTCCAGTCGCTGACCACGGCCCAGCAAGAGCTGGACGATGCGCGCAAGAAGATGACCGCCATGGGCCAGCGCGCCACCCAGGCCGAGCAGCTGGCGCTGGAAAACACGCGCCTGCGGCAACTGCTGGCGCTGCGCGAGCGGCTCGAAACGCCGGCCCAGGCGGCCGAGGTGATCTACGACACCGCCGACCCGTACACGCGCCGCGTGGTGCTCGACCGCGGCCAGATGGGCGGCGTGGAGCTGGGCTCGCCCGTGATGGACGAGGCCGGCGTGCTGGGCCAGGTCACGCGGGTGTTCCCGCTGGTGAGTGAAGTCACATTGCTGATCGACCGCGACCAGGCCATCCCCGTGCTGAACATCCGCACCGGCGCGCGCGGCGTGGCCTACGGCGACCCGGTGGCGGGCCACGGCGGCGGCATGGAGCTGCGCTTCATGCCCGCCAACGCCGATGTGCGCGAGGACGACCTGCTCACCACCAGCGGTGTGGACGGGCTCTACCCCTCGGGCTTGCCCGTGGCCAAGGTCGTGCGCGTGGAGCGCCGCGCCGACTCGGCCTTTGCCCGCATCTACTGCGTGCCGCTGGCGCAGGTGCAGGGCGCGCGGCACGTGGTGGTGCTCAAGCCGCTGGCCGACAACGCGCTGCCCCGGCCCGAGCCTGCGCACCCGGCGCCGGCCAAGCGCGGGGCGCGCAAAGGATGACAACCATGCCGCCACGTGCAGCCACCCGGCCGTTGGCCCGCGTGCCCGCAGCGGGCACACTGCATTTTCTGAAAGGGCCCACGCCATGATCATGCCGCGCGGCGAGCCCTTGCTGCTGCCGGTCAACCCGGTGTTCATCGGCGTGAGCCTGGCCGTGGGCCTGGCGGTCAACATGCTGCCGCTCGGCCGCATCGTCTGGACACCCGATCTGCTGATGGTGTTGCTGGTCTTCTGGGGCGTGCACCAGCCGCTGCGCATCGGCATGGGCGTGGCATTCGTGCTGGGCCTGTGCATGGACGTGAGCCAGTCCGCGCTGCTGGGTCAGCATGCGCTGTCGTACACCGTGCTGTCGTTCGGCGCCATCGCCATCCACCGCCGCCTGCTGTGGTTCAGCGTGCCGTCGCAGGCGCTGCAGGTGCTGCCGCTGTTTGCGCTGGCGCACGCCATCGAGCTTTTGCTGCGCATGGCGGCGGGCGGCCTCTTTCCGGGGCTGTGGAGCTTTCTGGCGCCGCTGATCGAGGCGCTGCTGTGGCCGCTGGCCAGCTGGGTGCTGCTGGCGCCGCAGCGCCGGCCGCCGGACCGTGATCAGAACCGGCCGTTGTGATGAAGCTCCCCCTGAGTCGCTTCGCGCCTTCCCCCTCTCCTTCGGGAGGGGGACGCCACCCGTGGCCTGGCAGAGCCAGTTCCACGGTGGCAATCGCCGGGGGCATAGCCGTCTCGCGGAGCGCGCTTGGGTTTTGCCATGGAGCGCAACGATGACCGAGCTGCGCAACAGCGAAGCCGACGCATCGCGGTTTCGGGTGCGGGCGTTCGTCATCGGCCTGGTGGTGATGTTCGCATTCGGCCTGGTGGTGTCGCGGCTGGTGTATCTGCAGGTGGTGCGCCATGACGACTTGGCCGCGCAGGCCGAGAGCAACCGCACGGCGGTCGTGCCCATCGTGCCGAACCGGGGGCTGATCCTGGACCGCAACGGCGTGGTGCTGGCCACCAACTACTCGGCCTACACGCTGGAGATCACGCCCTCGCGCGCGGGCGTGCTCGATGAAACCATCGACGAGCTGGCCAAGATCGTGGACATCCAGACCCGCGACCGCCGCCGCTTCAAGCGGCTGATGGAAGAGTCGCGCAACTTCGAATCCCTGCCCATCCGCACACGCCTCACCGACCAGGAAGTCGCGCGCTTCACGGCGCAGCGCTACCGGTTCCCGGGCGTGGACATCAAGGCCCGGCTGTTTCGCAACTACCCCATGGGCGACGTGGCGAGCCACGCCATCGGCTACATCGGCCGCATCAACCAGACCGAAAAGGCGCGCATCCAGGACTCGGAGGACGAGGCCAACTACCGCGGCACCGAATACATCGGCAAGCTCGGCGTCGAGCAGAGTTTCGAGTCGTCGCTGCACGGCACCACCGGCGTCGAGCAGATGGAGACATCGGCCGGCGGCCGCGCTGTGCGCAAGCTCTCCAGCCACGCGGCCACGCCCGGCGACAGCGTGATGCTGTCCATCGACATCAAGCTGCAAAAACTCATCGAAGAGCTCTACGGCAGCCGCCGCGGCGCGCTGGTGGCCATCGACCCGCGCAACGGCGAGATCCTGGCCCTGGTGAGCAAGCCCACGTTCGACCCCAACCTCTTCGTCGAAGGCATCGACGTGGAGAACTGGGCGGCGCTCAACGAGTCCATCGACAAGCCCCTGCTCAACCGCGCGCTGCGCGGCACCTACCCGCCGGGCTCCACCTACAAGCCCTTCATGGCGCTGGCGGCCCTGCAGTTGGGCAAGCGCTCGCCCAGCCTGGTGGTGAACGACCCGGGCTCGTACACGTTCGGCGGCCACACCTTCCGCAGCCACGAAGGCGGCCTGGGCGGTGTGGACATGCACCGCGCCATCCAGTTCTCGAGCAACACCTATTTCTATTCGCTGGCCGTCGAGATGGGCGTGGATGCGATCCACGACTTCATGAAGCCGCTGGGCTTCGGCCAGAGCACGGGGATCGATCTGAACGGCGAAGTGCGCGGCACGCTGCCCAGCACCGAGTGGAAGCGCAACACCTACAAGCGCGCCGACATGAAGCGCTGGTTTCCGGGCGAGACGGTGTCGCTGGGCATCGGCCAGGGCTACAACAACTTCACCATGCTGCAGCTCGCGCTGGCCGAGGCCACGCTGGCCAACGGCGGCACGCGCTACCGGCCCCACATGGCCAAGGCCATCAAGAACTCGGTCACCGGCGTGGTCACGGAGATCGTGCAACCCCCGGGCGAGAACCTGGGCTATTCCCCGAAGAACGTGGAGATCGTGCGCAACGCCCTGGTGGCCGTGAACAAGGGCGGCACCGGCACGCGCGTGTTTGCGGGCGCGCCCTACACCTCGGCGGGCAAGACCGGCACGGCGCAGGCGGTCAGCCTGGGCCAGAACGTGAAGTACAACGCCAAGGCGCTGGAAGAGCACCAGCGCGACCACTCGCTGTTTGCCGCCTACGCCCCTGCCGAGGCGCCCAGCATCGCCCTCGCGGTGATCGTGGAGAACTCGGGCTTTGGCGCAGCGCACGCCGCGCCCATCGCGCGCCGCGTGTTCGACTACTGGCTGCAGGGCGACTACCCCAGCGAAGAAGACATCGCCGCCGTGCAAAAGGGCCTGGCCTCCGCCCCCATCGGCAAGCCACGCCGGGCGGCCGACGTGGCCCTGCCGCTGCCTTGACGCAGCGCACCAGCGTCTGCGCGGCGCGGCCCGGTCCTCCGGGTACCGCCCGCGTTGAATGCGATTGCAATTGCTATCGTTTTGGTAGCTTGCGGCGCTTGCCCAGCAAGCGGTAGGCGGCTGTTGGGGGCATAGCGGTGTGGCCGCATGAACGACTTTCTCTCAGACTCTACATCCTCCATCCGTTCGGGCTGCGCTCGTCAAAGCCTTGCGCGCTCGGGCACGCCCTGGCCTCGACAGGCCCAGCCCGAACGGATGGGGGTCTGAGGCCTGCAGCGCATCCGGCAGTGTTGGATTCAGTCCGGTAGCCGCACCTTGGTGTGGGCGGATGGCGCCAGCTGGCTGAACACCAGCGCCGCGACGATGAGTGCCGCGCCGGCAAGGCCGGCCCACCCCAGCCGCTCTCCCAGCAGCGCCCAGGCGGTGAGCGCGGCAAACACCGGCTCCAGCCCGAAGACGATGGCGCTGCGCATCGCGTCCACCCGCTGCTGGCCCCAGGCCTGCAAGGTCACCACCACCACGCTCGCCAGCAGGCCCAGGTACAGCAGGGCCACCCAGGCATCGGCGGGCAGTGGGGCGGCGGACTGCCGCAGCCAGCCCATGCCGCCGCCCTGGCCCAGCAGCAGGGCGGTGGACGCCAGCGCCATCACCGTGGCCTGCGCAGCCGCCATGCGCGTGGCGCGCAGCGGGTGCGCGGCCGTGCGGCTGGCGCAGGCCTCCAGCGCCAGGATGTACAGCGCGTAGAACACCGTGCTCGCCAGCGTCAGCGTATCGCCCAGGTTCCAGGGCTCGTTCTCGTGGAACATCAGGGCCATGCCGGCACACGCCATGGCGCACGCGGCCCACAGTGCCCAGCCGTAACGGCGCCCCAGCGCGGCCATGGCGATCAGCGGCACCACCAGCACATTGAGCCCGGTCACGAACGCATTGCGGTTGCTGCTGGTGCGCGCCAGCCCCTCGATCTGCAGCCAGAACGCCAGGAACAGCAACACCCCCAGCGCACAGCCCCACCGTCGCTCGGCGCGCCGCATGCCCCACCACAGCGGGGCCAGCACCACCAGCGCGATGACAAAACGCAGCCAGATGATCTGCAGCGCATCCAGGTGCGCGGACAACAGTTTCATGGCGGGGAAGGTGGTGCCCCACACCACGGTCACTGCCAGCAGGGCGATCAGGCCCAGACGTTCGGATTTCATAGGCTCCAAAACAAGAAAGGGCTGGCCGGTTTCCCGGCCAGCCACTTGCAAAAGATTCCTTGCCGCGCATTGCGCACGGCGCACGGCCGTCGCTCAGGCGCCGCCCCAGGCCAGTGCCACCGTGGAACTGGCTCTGCCAGGCCACCGGTGGCGTCCCCCTCCCGTAGCGCGGTGAAGGCGCGCAGCGCCTCAGGGGGTGTCAATTGAAAAGATAGCGTGCCTGCAGGTTCAGGCGCAGCATGTCGCCCTGCTGGCCGTCGAACGTCGTGCGGCGGCCGCCGATCAGCTCGCCGCCCAGCTCCACGTTCTTGATCGGCAGGTAGTACATGCCGGCGTGCCATTGGTACAGCTTGTGGTTGCCTTCGGCGCCGTACGCGTTCACGTAGGCGTCGCCCAGCTTGTTGCGCGAGCGCACCATGCCCAGCGACACGGTGCCGCGCAGCTTCTCGCTGAACACGTTGGACAGGCCCAGCACCACGCCGTGCGATTTGTCGAGGCGCACCGTGCCGCCATCCAGCACGGGGTAGTTGGTGCCCACCAGGTAGGCTCCGTCGCCGTCGCCGTCCAGGCGCGTGTACTGCGCCATCAGCGTGGTGGTGCCGGTGATCTTGTAGCCCGCGCCCAGGCCGAAGCCCATGCCGCGCTTGCTCACGCCGTCCACACGCTGCTCGTGCGACATCAGACGGGCGTTGACGTTGCCCCAGTCGAAGGCCTTGTCCACGCGGGCCACCAGGTTGGGGCTCCTGGCGCCGTCGGTGGGTTCTTCAATGGCGAACTGGAACTTGGCCAGGTTGGGGTCGTTGTACGTGTAGCGCACCTGCGTGGGGCGGCGGAAGGTCGCGCCGGGCGGGCCGTTGAAGTCCACCGTCTCGGGCAGGTTGTCGGTGTCCATGAAGGTCGACCAAGTCTGGCCGATGAGCCAGCCGGCGTACTCGCCGTAGGCGTGGCGCAGGCGCAGGCGGCCCCGGTTGCACTCGCTGCCGCAGTAGGCATAGAAGTCGGCTTCGATCTTGGTGTTGAACGTGCCGATGGACGTGGGCGTAGAGGTCTCGAAGCCGAAGCGCGAGGTCTGCGCGGTCAGGCTGGCCTTGCCCGAGTGGTTGTCACCCAGGGGCTGCTCCATCAGGTTGGTGAAGGTGTCGCCGGGTGCGGTGCCCTTGAAGTCCTTGACCATGTTGGCTTCTGCAAAACCGTAGATGCGGATCGATGTCTCGCTGCCCGGCAGGCGGAAGCTGCCCGGAATGTCGCCCAGCACCACGGCGTCCTTCTGCTTGAGCTCGACCGCATCGATGCGGTCGTTCCAGGCCGATGCCGACGCGCCCGCGGGCGCTGCAGCCGGTGCCTGGGCCTGCTGGGCCTTGAGCTGGTTGAGCTCGGCACGCAGCGCCTTGAGCTCGTTGCGCATCTCTTCGAAATCCTTGGCGGTCTGGGCCAACGCTGCGGGTGGCAGGCTGCACAGGCCGGCGGCCAGCAGGGCGAGGAACGTGTGGTTCAGTTTCATGGTCACTCCGGTAGGGGCTTGTGGTGGTTGTCGCAGAGCACCTGGATCTCAGGCGCCCATGCGTCCGATGAAGGCTCGGATACGGTCGTTGGCGGGGTTGGTAAAAAATTCGCTGGGAGGTGCGTCGTGCGCGATGCGCCCCTGGTCGAAGAACATCACGCGGTCGGCCACCTCGCGGGCAAAGCCCATCTCGTGGGTCACCACGATCATGGTCATGCCGCCACGGGCGAGCTCGCGCATCACGTCGAGCACCTCCTGCACCATCTCCGGGTCCAGGGCCGAGGTGGGCTCGTCGAACAGCATCACCTGGGGCTGCATGGCCAGCGCGCGGGCAATGGCCACGCGCTGCTGCTGCCCGCCCGACAGTTGCCAGGGGTACTTCTGCGCATGGTCCTGCATGCCCACGCGGCGCAGCAGGGCCATGGCCTGCTCGTTGGCCTGTGCGCGTGGCGTGCGGCGGATGCGGCGGGGGGCCAAGGTCACGTTGTCCAGCACGCTCATGTGGCCGAACAGGTTGAACTGCTGGAACACCATGCCGACCTCGCTGCGCTGCTTTTGCAGCGTGGCCAGGTCGTCGGTGACGTCTTCGCCCCCGATGGTGATGCGGCCGGAGTCGTGGGGTTCGAGCCGGTTGATGGCGCGCAGCAAGGTGCTCTTGCCCGAGCCCGATGCACCGATGATCACGGTGACCTCGCCGGTGTTGAACACGGTCGACACATCGCGCAGCACCTGGTGGGCGCCGAACGACTTGCAGACCCGGTCCACGACGATGAAGGGTGTGGACGCGCCTGTCATTGGTTGCGGCCTTCCACATCGAAGCGGTACTCCACCGCGTTCGAGATCTGCGTGACCAGGGTGGTCAGCAGCAGGTAGGTGATGGCCACGGTGGACAGCGTGGCAATGGGCTGGAACGTGGCCGACTGGATGCGGTTGCCCACATTGGTCAGCTCCACCACGCCGATGGCGTAGGCCAGCGACGAGTCCTTGAGCAGCGCCACGAAGTTGCTCACCAGCGGCGGCAGCGAGATCTTGAACGCCTGCGGAAACACCACGTCCAGGAAGACGTGCATCCGCCCCAGGCCCAGGGCCTTGGCGGCCTCGGTCTGGCCGCGCGGCACGGCCAGCAGGCCGGCGCGGATCGCCTCGGCGTTGTAGGCGCCCACGTTCAGGCCCAGTGCCAGCACGGCGGCCGCGAAGTCGGGCAGGTTCAGGCCCGGCACCAGCACGGGCAGCGCGAAGTACACGAACAGGATCTGCACCAAGAGCGGCGTGCCGCGGATGACCCAGATGTAGAAGCTCGCGACCCAGCGCACGGCCGCGAAGCGCGCGGTGCGGGCCAGCGCCGCGGCGGTGCCCAGCACCAGCCCCACGCTGCCGCTGATCAGCGTGAGCCACAGGGTGGTGCGCGCGCCGTCAGAGAACGCCTGGGCGTTGGGGCCGATGGGATCGGGCAAAAAGGACAGCAAGCTGCCCAGCAGTGACAGCGCCAGCACCATCAGGATGACGGCCGAGACGAGCGTGGCGTTGCTGCGCTGCTGGCGGCTCCAGCGCTGCGGCCAAAAGGCAGTGAGCATGAAAAAAGACCCGGGTGACTACGAGCGGGTCGTGCTTACTGGCAGCGGACGTCTTCGTTGAAATACTTCTTGGACAGCGCGGCATAGCTGCCGTCGGCCATGACTTCGGCCAGGGCCTTGTTCCAGCCGCCGGCCAGCGAGGTGTTGCCCTTGGCCACGGCCGCAGCGATGCGCTCGATGAACAGCATGTCGCCCAGCTTGAAGCCGGCGCCGGGGTTCTTCTCGGCCACGGCCTTGGCCACGAAGCGGTCGGTCACCCAGGCGTCCACGCGGCGCGAGTTCAGGGCGCTGCGGGCGTCCACGTCGGTGGGGAAGTTCTTCATTTCCTTGATGGAGGAGACCTTCTGCACGTTCTCGAGGTAGCTGGTGCCGGTCTGCACGGCCACCACCTTGCCGGCCAGGTCCTTGGCGCTCTTGATAGCGGGGTCCATGGCGATGATCATGCCGCCCGAGCAGTAGTGCGGGTCGGTGAAGGTGACGGCCTTGGCGCGCTCGTCGGTGATGCCGTGCGAGGCGATCACCAGGTCCCAGCGGTCCTGGCGCAGTCCGGTCAGCAGGGCGTCGAAGCCCAGGGTCTTCCACTGGATGGTCACACCCATCTTCTTGGCCACCAGTTCGGCCGTCTCCACTTCGAAGCCCGTCAGCGTGGTGCCGTTGAAGAAATTGAACGGAGCGAACTGCCCCTCGGTCGCAATCAGGATCTTGCCGTCCTTCTTAACCTCGTCCAGCGTGCGGGCCTGGGCAGAAGTGAAAGCGGCACAAAGCGCGAGGGCGGTGGCTACAGCCTTGAACAATTTCATGGGAGGGGTCCTGTCAGGGGTATTTCAGGTACAAAAAATCCGGCATGCGGGTAGCAGGCCGGAGGCTGGTGGTTCGAACGCGCAGGCATCGCAAAACGCGAAGCCTGCCGTCATCAAGTGGTAATGATTATAA
Organism: Acidovorax sp. Leaf191; assembly: GCF_001424425.1. Taxonomy (GTDB): domain Bacteria; phylum Pseudomonadota; class Gammaproteobacteria; order Burkholderiales; family Burkholderiaceae_C; genus Acidovorax. The sequence goes on along the minus strand of NZ_LMPT01000001.1, from coordinate 43,041 downwards.
ATATGCGAATTTTTTCCTTGGGCCTGCGGACAACCCTCAAAGCCCCGTTGTGTGCCAATTCACAACAGGTTTAGAGCGGTGTCCCCAACCGGACGCAGGGGCTGGGCCCGCGGTTGCAGGGCGCGGTCTGCACTACCGGCGCGCCCCAGCCCAGTGCCCCCGCGCAAGGGCCGCCCCGCCGCGCTGGGGGCGTCCCCCTCCAGGGGGCGGCGCCGAAGGCGACTCAGGGGGTTACCGAAGAAATGCGTCGTAGCCGGTCTTGAGGATCAGCGTGCTCACCACCATGATGAAGATGCCGCGCACAAAGCCCGTGCCGTGCTTGAGTGCCAGGTGCGTGCCCAGCAGGCTGCCCACCACGTTGGCCACCGCCAGCGTCACCGCGAAGTGCCACCACACGTGGCCCTTGGCCGCGAACAGTGCGATGGCGGCAAAGTTGGTCGCGCAGTTGAGCAGTTTGGCCGACGCCGATGCGTTGAGGAAGTCATACCCCAGCAGCCGCACGAACAAAAAGACGAAGAAGCTGCCGGTGCCGGGGCCGAAGAACCCGTCGTAGAAACCGATCAGCACGCCGATCAGGCTGGCGGCCACCACCTCCGTGCGGCCGCTGTAGCGCGGCGTGTGGTGCCGCCCCAGCTCCTTCTTGGCCAGGGTGTAGGCCAGCACACCCAGCAGCACCAGCGGCAGCAGCTTGCGCAGAAAGTCCGCCGACATCACCGTCACGGCCCACGCGCCGGCAAAAGAGCCCGCGAACCCCGCGGCGGCCGCGGGCAGCATGGCGTGCCACCGCACCTGCACGCGCCGGCTGTACTGCCAGGTGGCCATGGCCGTGCCCCACACCGACGCGGCCTTGTTGGTGCCCAGCAGCGTGGCCGGCGGCGCCGCCGGAAAAGCCGCGAACAGCGCCGGCACCATCACCAGCCCCCCTCCGCCCACGATCGCGTCCACAAACCCTGCCAGCAGCGAGGCCAGGGTGATAAAAATCCATTCCATCGCTGGATTGTCGCACCCGGTGCGCTATCAATTCAGGAGCCATCGGTGCGCCCGGAGAGGCCGCACACGCTGCGAGCAGGCAAGAAAAAGGCGCTGGGATCGCCAGCGCCTGGAAAGGGTCTGCACCTCGTTGGGTGCTTTGAATATGTTTATTGGTAGAAAGTGTCTCCTCGGGCCCCTCGCTTGGCACACCGAAGCGCGCTCTCGAGTGCCGCAACTGTAACGGCCGCACCCCTGTGGTGCATTGGGGGTTTCCCGACCCCTTTCCGGGGCATGGGGCTGGGGCACCCCCTGCATCTCCCTGGCATTTTCTGCTGGCATGGCTCGTGCAACCTGCTTGTAACAATTTGCGATAAGGAGCCTTCATGCGGGGAACTGTGCACCGGGTTGTGGCGTGGGTGGTCTTGACCTTGGGGCTGTGTGCGGCTGCGCTCGCGCAGGGCACGCCGCCGGACGCAGTGCCTGCGCCCGTGCGGCCCATGCTGGTGGCCCAGGACACGATCAGCGCTGCGCACACCGGCTGGATGATGACCTCGACCGCGCTGGTCCTGCTGATGACGCTGCCGGGCGTGGCGCTGTTCTATGCGGGCATGGTGCGCAAGAAGAACGTGCTCAACACCATGGCCAGCGTGGTGGCGGTGGCGGCGCTGGTCAGCCTGTGGTGGTTCGCGGCAGGCTACTCGCTGGCCTTCACGCCCGGCAGCCCGTGGCTGGGCGGGTGGGACCGGGCGGGCTTTACCGGGCTGGACTTCGATCTCGCGGGCGGCAAGCTCGCGGTGAGCCATGTGGCGCCGCACATCCCCGAGTCGGTGTACGCGATGTTCCAGCTCACCTTCGCCATCATCACCGCCGCGCTGCTGGTGGGGGCGCTGGTCGAGCGCATGCGGTTTTCTGCGCTGCTCATCTTCACCAGCCTGTGGACCCTGGTGGTCTATGCGCCGGTGGCGCACTGGGTGTGGGAGCCCGGCGGCTGGCTCGCGAAGATGGGCGCGCTCGACTTTGCGGGTGGCTCGGTGGTGCACGTCAACGCGGGCGTCGCGGGGCTCGTCTGCGCGTGGTTCCTGGGGCGGCGCACGGGGTACGGGCGCGAGCCCTTCGAGCCCTACAACCTGGGGCTCACCATGGCGGGCGCCGGCATGCTGTGGGTGGGCTGGTTCGGCTTCAACGCCGGTTCGGCCGTGGCGGCCGATGGCCGTGCGGGCCTGGCGATGGCGGTCACGCACCTGGCGGCGGCCGCGGGCGCCCTGTCGTGGATGGTGGGCGAGTGGATCGTGCGCGGCCGCCCGTCGCTGCTGGGGCTGTGCTCGGGCCTCATCGCGGGCCTGGTGGCCATCACGCCGGCCGCGGGTTTTGTCACGCTGCGCTCGGCGGTGATCATCGGGCTGGTGGAGGGCCTGGCGTGCTACTGGGGCGCCACGGGGCTCAAGCGCCTGCTGCGTGCCGATGATTCGCTGGATGTGTTCGGCGTGCATGGCATCGGCGGGATCGTGGGCTCGCTGCTCACCGGCGTGCTGGCCAGCCCCACGGTGGGCGGCGCCTCGGGCAGCCTGCTCACCCAGGCCATCGGCGTGGGCGCCGTGATGGCCTACAGCCTGGTGGTGACCGGGGTGCTGCTGTGGATCACCAACTTCGTGGTGGGCCTGCGGGTGGACGAGCAGAGCGAGCAGACGGGGCTGGACATCGCCCAGCACCGTGAGCGGTTGGGGGGGTAGCGGTGTTCCCCCTGAGTCGCCTTCGGCGCCTTCCCCCTGGGGGGGGACGCCACCGGTGGCCTGGCGAAGCCAGTTCCACGGCGGCCCTCGCCTGGGGGGCGCAGGCTCGAAGGCCGTGGGCAGGGCCACCCTTCAGACGTTACCTCCACTGAACTGTGACCCCTATGTCTCAAGGAGCGACCATGCCTGATTCCGACAAGCTGGCCATTGCCGCCCACCTGCACGTGCTGCTGCGCCGCAAGACGGGGCGCGTGACGGATACCGAGTGGATGGCCGTGAACGTGGACTATGCGGCCGAGGTGGTGCGTTTTGCGCGCCAGCGCGCCCAGGAGGACGGCGTGCCCGAACTCGCCGACTGGGCCGATCGGCTGGACCACGCCATGCACGCTGCGCCACCGCCTGCCGCGCGGCGCCCGCTGCTGGACGTGGCGACCCAGGCCATGCGCCAGCGCGGTGCACCTGCCGCGCCCGAGCCCGCCCCCGAGGTGCCGCGCTATGTGGGCGGTATCCGCTAGCGGATGTCCCGCCGCCGGTATGGCTCAGTGCGCGGGAGCGCTGCCGCCGGCAAACAGGGCGGCAGTGGGCAGCAGGCCTGTGAGCTTGTCGTCGCCATAGGTGCGCAGCACCTGCGACACCACCACCTGGTAGCCGTTCAGCCACTGCGCCTGCGCGGCCTTGGCCTCGAGGTGGGCGGGGTGGCTCATGAGCGCCTGCAGTGCCTCGAGCGACTGCCAGTAGTACACGTTGGAGACGAGGCCCCGCGCCGTGTCCTCCCACGCCTCTTCACCCAGGTAGCCGTCGATGGAGCGGGCGGCGGTGGCAATCGCCTGGTCCAGGCGGTGGAAGGTGTCGTCGAATTGCCGGGTGGCAAAGATGAAGGTGGAGGAGTACATGGGGCGCGATGGTAGTCACATCGCAGGCGGTCGCCTCGCTTCATCCACGCCAGTTCCCGCTGGCCTGCCTGTCTGCCTGCCCGCCTGCGGGCATGGGTGGTGGTGCCGAGGATCGTTGCGGTTGTTCCGGGGTCGTGCCCGGTGGCTTCCAGCAACCCACCACCGTCCGCGCCGAGCCCGTCGAAGCGCGGCGCAGGCTTCGACAAGCTCAGCCCGAACGGTGGGTGGGAGTGCTGGAGCCCGCCGCCTGCGATGCCGCCATCAAGCCCTCATCGCTCCCTATCCGCTCCCTATCAAACTCCATCACGCCCCCGTCAGGCCGCTTGGCGCGCTGCCTGACGCGCCTTCACGATCCACTCCGCCGCCTTCTCGGCCAGCATCAGCGTGGGCGAGTTGGTGTTGCCGCTGGTGATGGTGGGCATGGCGCCCGCGTCCACCACGCGCAGGCCGGCCACCACGGCCCCGGGGCCTCCGCGCGGGTCGCGCACGCGCATCTGCGAGTCCAGCACGGCCATCGGGTCGCCGTCGCGGCCCATCTTGGTGGTGCCCACGGGGTGGAAGATGGTGGTGGCGATGTCGCCGGCCAGGCGGGCCAGGTCTTCGTCGCTCTCGAACTGCACGCCGGGCTTCCATTCCTCGGGCTGGTACGCGGCCAGCGCGGGCTGGGCCACGATGCGGCGCGTGACACGCAGGCTGTCGGCGGCCACCTGGCGGTCTTCGGGCGTGGAGAGGTAGTTGGGCGCGATGGCCGGTGCGGCCTTGAAGTCGGGCGCCTTGATGTTCACCGTGCCGCGGCTCGTGGGGTTCAGGTTGCACACACTGGCCGTGAACGCCGGAAAGCTGTGCAGCGGCTCGCCGAAGGCATCGAGCGACAGCGGCTGCACGTGGTATTCGATGTTGGGGTAGGGCTGGCTCGCGCTGCTGCGCGTGAACGCGCCCAGCTGGGACGGCGCCATGCTCATGGGGCCGCTGCGCTTCATCGCGTATTCCAGGCCGATCTTGGCCTTGCCCCAGAGCGAGCCGGCCATCGCATTGAGCGTGGGCACGCCATTGACCTTGAACACCGCGCGGATCTGCAGGTGGTCCTGCAGGTTGGCCCCCACGCCCGGCAGGTCGACGGCCACGTCGATGCCGTGCTGGCGCAGCAGCGCGGCGGGGCCGATGCCCGACAGCTGCAGCAGCTGCGGCGAGTTGACGGCGCCGGCGCTGAGGATCACTTCATCCGTCGCCAGGGCGGTGACCATCTCGTGGCCGTCCCACACCTGCACGCCGGTGCAGCGCCGGCTGCCGTCGGGCTGGGTCTCGATGACGAGCTTGGCGGCCTGCGCGCTGGTCCACATCTCGAAGTTGGGGCGGCCGTAGCAGGTGGGGCGCAGGAAGGCCTTGGCCGTGTTCCAGCGCCAGCCGCTCTTCTGGTTGACCTCGAAGTAGCCCACGCCTTCGTTGTCGCCGCCGTTGAAGTCGTCGGTGGCCGGAATGCCCGCCTGCTGCGCGGCCTGGGCGAAGGCGTCCAGCACGTCCCAGCGCAGGCGCTGCTTTTCGACCCGCCACTCGCCGGTGCTGCCGGTGGACTTGTTGCCGTGCAGGCGCTTGAAGTTTTCATTCACGCCGCCGGGCTGGTCCAGCCGCCAGTGGTCCTCGTGGCGGCGAAAGTGGGGCAGGGTGTTCTCCCAGCGCCAGCTGGCGTCGCCGGTCAGCTCGGCCCACTGGTCGTAGTCGCGGGCCTGGCCGCGCATGTAGATCATGCCGTTGATGCTGCTGCACCCGCCCAGCGTCTTGCCGCGCGGGTAGCGCAGGGTGCGGCCGTTCAGGCCCGCGTCGGGTTCGGTGTGGTAGAGCCAGTCGGTGCGCGGGTTGCCGATGCAGTACAGGTAGCCCACGGGGATGTGGATCCAGTGGTAGTCGTCCTTGCGGCCGGCTTCGATCAGCAGCACGCGGTAGCGGCCGTCGGCGCTCAGGCGGTTGGCGAGCAGGGCGCCGGCGGTGCCGCCGCCGATGATGATGGTGTCAAACGTGGTGTCGCTCATGGGCAGGGCAGATCGGATCGGGGCAGCGGTGCTGGCAGGGTGGGTCGGTGCGCCATTGTGCGGATCGCACATGCCCTGTCGATAGGGGTCCTGCCTATTGCTATTGTTTTAATAGCTGGTGGCGCTTTAAGGTCCAGCGGTAGGGGGCTGTTTGATATTAATTTCACGCGCGGAAGGCCTGCAGCCCTGCCTTCGGCGGGCGTAAATCCTACGCGCTGCGGTGGCGCGCCTCCGCTACCATGCAGCCTCTCTCATCCCATGGCGGCCGCGCCGCCCAGTCCATGACCGACCCAGCACCCCGCATCGTTCGCGCAGACACGCCCCAGGGCGCGTGTGCGCAACTGCACGGGCGCTGGGGTGCTGCCGAGCTGGGCACCCGCAGGCAGTGGGCGGCCGTCTCGGGGCAACTGCAATCCAACCCCGCCGCGCCTGACCTGGGCTGGGACCTGACGCCGCTGCAATGGCTGGACCACGTGGGCGCGCAGCTGGTGTGGAACCACTGGCAGCGGGCCTGGCCCGAGCGGCTGGACTGCACCGACGCCCAGCGCGACATGCTCGAGCGCGTGGCGGAGCTCACCACCGGCACCGAGCCGCCGCGCGAGCCGTGGCGGCTGGCCGAAGAGGTGGACCGGCTGGGCGTGCTGGTGCTGCATGGCGTGAACCACGCGCGCCACATGCTGGAAATGGTGGGCCAGCTGGTGCTGGACATGGGCCGCCTGGCGCGCAACCCGCGCCGCGGGCCCTGGCGCGATGTGTCGGGCCACCTGTACCGCATGGGGGCCACCGCGCTGCCCATCACGGCGCTGGTGGGCTTTCTGATCGGCGTGGTGCTGGCCTACCTCATGAGCCTGCAACTGCGCCAGTTCGGGGCCGAGTCGTTCATCGTGAACATCCTGGGCATCTCGCTGATCCGCGAGCTGGGGCCCATGCTGGCCGCAATCCTGGTGGCGGGCCGCTCGGGCTCGGCCATCACCGCGCAGATCGGCGTGATGCGCGTGACCGAAGAACTCGACGCCATGCGCGTGATGGGCATCCCGCACGGCTTTCGGCTGGTGATGCCGCGCACCATCGCGCTGGCCATCGCCATGCCGCTGATCAGCCTGTGGACCACGCTGGCCGCGCTGGCCGGGGGCATGCTGGCGGCCGACCTGGCCATGGACATTTCGCCCGCGTACTTCGTGCAGGCGCTGCCGGCGGCCGTCAAGGTGGGCAACCTGGGGCTGGCCATGGCCAAGTCGGTGGTCTTCGGCGCCTTCATCGCGCTCATCGGCTGCCACTGGGGCCTGCGCGTCAAGCCCAACACCCAGAGCCTGGGCGAAGGCACGACGGCATCCGTGGTGACGTCGATCACCATGGTGATCATCGTGGATGCCCTGTTCGCCATCGGTTTCAAGAACATCGGTATATGAAGTCCCCCCTGTGTCGTTTCGCTCCATCCCCCCTCAAAGGGGACGCCACCCGTGGCCTGGCGAAGCCAGTTCCACGGTGGCACTGGCATGGGGGCGCGCCAGTTGCTGCGTTGGGTGGCGGTACATACGCATCTGGGGAGTGGCGCCATGACTGAACGCATCGCCAAGCCCGAGCACATCGCCGTGGCGCCGGACGAGCCGCCGGTGGTGGACGTGCGCGGGCTGTGGAGCATTTTCGGCAAGGGCACCGAAGCGTTCACCGTGCACCAGGACCTGAACTTCAGCGTGCAGCGCGGCGAGATGCTGTCGCTGGTAGGCGGCTCGGGCACGGGCAAGACGGTGTTGCTGCGCCAGATACTGGGCCTGGCCAAGCCGGCGCGCGGCACGGTGACGGTGCTGGGGCGGCCCGCGTCGGAGATGGGGCGCGAGGGCGCGGCCAGCCGCGTGGGCATGCTGTTCCAGCACGGCGCGCTGTTCTCGGCCTTCAACGTGCTCGACAACGTGGCCTTCGCGCTGCGCGAGCAGGGCACGCTGCCCCACGATCTGGTGCGCGACGCGGCGCTGGTCAAGCTGCAGATGGTGGGCCTCAAGCCAGAGCACGCGAGCCGCATGCCGTCCGATCTGTCCGGCGGCATGGTCAAGCGCGTGGCGCTGGCGCGTGCGCTCATCATGGACCCGCCGCTGCTGCTGCTCGACGAGCCCACTGCGGGGCTCGACCCGAACAGCTCCGACGAATTCTGCGCGCTGCTGCGCGAGCTGCGCGCGGCGCTGGGGCTCACGGTGGTGATGGTCACGCACGACCTGGACACCCTGTTCGCCCTCAGCACCCGCGTGGCCGTGCTGGCCGACAAGAAGGTCATCGTCACCGGGCCACCGCACGAGGTGGCGCATTTCAAGCACCCGTTCATCGAGCAGTTCTTCATGGGCGAACGCGGCCAGCGCGCCATGGCGCCGGTGCAGGCCCCCGCACCCGAATCCGCATCCGCCCCCCTCACTGAACCCGCACCTCCACCTGCATTGGCGCAGGGCCCCGCGCAGCCGGCCGCACCCCAGCCAGACAAGGAACACACCTGATGGAAAACAAATCCCACGCGCTTGCCGCAGGCATCTTCGTGCTGGTGGTGGCCGCCATGCTGGCGGGCCTGGCCATCTGGCTCACGCGCGACAGCGCCAACTACGAGCAATTCGAGCTGTCCACCAAGGACGGCGTGGGCGGCCTGCAGCCCCAGGCCGCAGTGCGCTACAAGGGCGTGGCCGTCGGCAAGGTCACCCGCATCGGGTTCGACCCGCAGGTGAGCGGCAACGTGCTCATCCGCATCGCCGTCAACGAGCAGGCGCCCATCAGCCCCACCACCTTTGCCGTGCTGGGCTACCAGGGCGTCACGGGCCTGGCCCACATCCTGCTGGACGACGCTGAAAAGCCCTACCCCGAGTTGCCCCCGGGCCCGAGCGGCCTGCCGCGCCTGCCCATCAAGGCGTCACCGTTCGGCAAGCTGGCCGAACAAGCCCCCGCCATCCTGAGCCAGGTCGAAGAAGCCACGCGCCGCGTGAACCAGATCCTGTCGGACAGCAACCAGCAAAAGCTCTCCGAGGCCATCGGCAACATCGCGCTGGCCGCCGGCAGCGTCAACACGCTGACCCAGCGGCTCGATGCCACCGTGGCCCAGCGCCTGGACCCCGCCCTGGCGTCCATACCGCCCCTGGCCAACGACGCGCGCAAGGCCCTGCAGTCGCTGCAGCAGGCCGGTGCCAGCGTGTCGTCGCTGGCGGCCGACGTGAGCAAGACCACCCAGCGCCTGGGCGCGGACGGCGGGCCCATCGACCAGATCACGATCGGCACGCAATCGCTGGCGCGCGCGGCCGACCAGTTCAGCACCACCACGCTGCCACGCCTGAACCGCGCGGCCGACGACACCTCGCGCGCTGCACGGCAGCTGAGCCGCACTGCCGGCGGCGTGTCGGACAACCCGCAACTCTTCATCTACGGCTCGGGGCGCGTACCGCCCGGCCCGGGTGAAGCGGGGTTCAGCCCCCCCTGAGCCTCGCCTGCGGCGCTTTCCCCCCGAAGGGGGGCGCAGCCGGTGGCCTGGGGAAGCCGGTGCCACGGGTGCGCTGGTATCCCGGCAGCGCCGGTCGTGAAGCGTGTGGCGATGCCGCCGAAATGGATCTCTGAGGAATGCAAATGAAGACTATCAAAAGCATAGCTGGCCGCGCTTATCTGTCCGGTGCGAGCGCCGTTCTGGGCCTGATCCTGCTGGCTGGCTGCTCGGCCCTGCCCACGCCGCCCGCACGGCCCGTGCTGTACGACTTCGGCCCCGGCGCGCTGGCCCCGGTGCCCACCGACCGGCGCGCGCCACTGCCGCCACTGGCCCTGGCCGACGTGGACGCGCCCGGCCTGCCCGAAGGCAGCAACGCCGTGCTCTACCGCCTGATGTACGCCGACACACAGCAGCTGCGCCCCTACAGCCAGGCCCGCTGGAGTCAGCCGCCCGCGCAGTTGGTGCAGCAGCGCCTGCGCGAGCAGCTGGGCCAGCGCCGCGCCATCCTCAAGGCCGACGACGCCGCCGCCCAGGCGCGCGACCCGGCCCAGGGCAGCCGCCTGCCGTCGGTGCTGCGTGTGGAGCTGGAGGAGTTCAGCCACGTGTTCACCAGCGCCACCGACAGTGCCGGCGTGGTGCGCCTGCGCGCCACGGTGGTGGACCTCGCCTTGGCGGGCGAGGTGCTGCGTGGCCAGCGCGTGTTCATCGTGCGCACCCCCGCCCGCAGCGCCGACGCCGCAGGCGGCGTGGCCGCGCTGTCGGATGCATCGACGCAAGTGGCGCAAGAGCTGTCCCAATGGCTGGAGCAGGTGGCCGACGTCCGGCCCTGATGCCGCCGCCGTGAGGCGCGGCCCCGTGGGGCCACCCTGCTGTGCGGGCCATGGTGGTCTGTGTGTACACCGCCTTTCGTTCGAGAGGATTCCAGGCGGGCGAGCACGGCACTGCGTTGCGTGATGGAAACAGGGACGCATTCCCAGGCGCATCCCCCGGTGCCTTGGCAGCCGCAGTGCGTACCATGCGGCTTCCCGTTTCCCAAAAATCACACAACACACCGAGAGGGGTTCCCATGTTCATCGTCTGGGGGAAGAAGCTCGTCTACCGAAAACTCGGCCATGTGGCCGATTTCTGCCCTATCTGCCGCAAGCCGCGGCCCTTCGTGCTGCGGCGCCTGGGCTCGGCGGGGCACGTCTACTACATCACCGTGAGCCAGGGCGAACTGGTGGGCTACGAGCGCACCTGTGCGCGGTGCGGCACCGCGTTCAACGCCGAGCCCACCCACTACGCGGCGGTGGCGTCCCAACCGGCGTCTTTGCCCGAGCTGGCGCGGCAGACCTTCCCGAACCTGGAGCAGGCCTGGAAAGAACGGCTGGACCTGGAGCGGCAGCTGCGCGAAGACCCCCGCGCCCTGCATGCCGATGACCGCAAGGCGCTGATCCGCAGCCCGTTTTTGCTGCTGTCGCCCAAGGTCGAAAAGCGTTTTGCCTCCACCCATTTCGACAAGGAGGTCGGTATCTCGGCGCTGGTCGCGCTGGGCTTGATGATCGCCGGGCCCGCCCTTGTGCACAAGGTGTCTCCCGACTCGTCCGACCTGGCCGTGCTGGTGTTCATGGCCCTGGGCGTGCTGCTCGTGATCGTGCAGATGGTGCTGGCGGGCGGGCGGTTCATGCGGCGCGAGGTGGTGCCGGTGCTGGCCCAATGCCTCAGGCCGCTGCAGCCGACACCCGGTGAGTTGCAAGCCGTGATGGCAGAGCTCAAGACCCTGCGGCACAAGATGGCCAGCAAGCTCCGGCTGGAGGACCTGATCGCGCACCTGCGGGGCCCGCAGGGCGCTGCCGGGGCGCGCGGCTGAAGCCGGTTCTGGGAACGCCGGCGTGCAGGCGGGGCGGGAAGACGCCGCCCCGCTGCGGTACTGCGGCGTCCGTGCCCTACGGTTGGGCCTTGTCGGGGGTTTTGGATACCGGCGCTGCGGCCACGGACGGTTGCCCCTCGATCCCCGTCACCACCCGCGCATAGCGCGCGAAGCTCCAGTACGCCCAGGCCCAGTCCATCAGCACGACCAGCCGGTTGCGAAAGCCGATCAAAAAGTACACGTGCGCAAACAGCCAGAACAGCCACGCGAAGTAGCCCGAAAACCGCACCGGCCCCGCGGGCGAGGTGAGGTCCACCACCGCCGAGTTGCGGCCGATGGTCGCCAGGTTGCCGTAGTCGCTGTAGCAAAACGGCTGCGTGGGGTGGCCACCGAGCCGCCGCAGGATGTTGGCCGCCGCGGCGCGGCCCATCTGCTTGGCCCCGGGCGACACGCCGGGCACCGGCTTCGGCTCGTGCCCGGGCGCATGGCTTTGGGCCGAGGCCAGGTCGCCGATCACGCTGATCTCCGGGTGGCCGGGCAGCGACAGGTCGGGCGCCACCACCACGCGGCCTGCGCGGTCGGTGGTGCAGCCGGTGGCTTCGGCCAGGTGCCGCCCCAGCGGCGAGGCCGCCACCCCCGCAGCCCAAACAATGCATTTGCTCTTGATTTGATAGCTGTTGGCGCCTGCTGAACCAGCGGTAGCAGGCGATTCCACCATCAAACCTTCAGCATCAATGGCCGTGACACGGGCCTGCAGCCGCACCTCCACGCCCAGCTTCTCCAGTTGCTCCTTCGCGCGTTGACTCAGCGCCTCGGGCATGGCCTGCAGCACCCGGGCGCCGCCTTCGAGCAGGATGATCCTGGCGCTGGCGGGGTCGATATGGCGAAACTCGCCGGGCAGCGTGTGGTTGGCGATCTCGGCCAGCGTGCCCGCCATCTCCACACCGGTGGGCCCGGCGCCCACCACCACGAAGTTGAGCCAGTCGGCGCGGCGCGCGGGGTCGGGCTCCTTCTCGGCGGCTTCGAACGCCAGCAGGATGCGGCGGCGAATCTCGAAGGCATCGTCCAGCGTCTTGAGCCCCGGCGCATGCGTGGCCCACGCGTCCTGGCCAAAGTAGCTGTGCGTGGCGCCAGCAGCCACGATGAGGTGGTCGTAGTGCAAAGGCTCCGACGGGTGCCCGCCTTCCTTCAGGTGCACCGCGCGCGCCGCCACATCGATGCGCGTGACCTCGCCGAGCAAGGTGGTGACATTGGGCTGCTGCCGAAACAGATGTCGGATGGGCGCCGCAATGGCCGGTGCCGACAGCCCGGCCGTGGCCACCTGGTACAGCAGGGGCTGGAAAAGGTGGTGGTTGGTCTTGTCGATCAGGGTCACATCCACCGCGGCACCGCGCAGCGCGCGGGCGGCTTCCAGGCCGCCGAAGCCGCAGCCGATGATGACGATGCGGGGGCGGGGTGGCTGAGGCGAAGAGGATGATGAGGTCATCCGGCCATTATTAGCGCTCAGCATGGCGGTGGCGCTTCTTGGCCCTGACAAGCATGGCAGCACGACCATGGCGCAGCTTCTGGGCCGAATTGTTCAAGTTCGGAGCTGCAACCCATCGTTGGCGCGTTGATGGCCGCAGCCCGCTGATGTAGCGGAAGCGCTGCGCGAGGCTAGATAGCGTTAATGGTTAACGGTCTTCAATAAATTGAATTTAGAACCATCAAACTGATAATAGTGGGTGCCAGACCCTTGCTCATTCCTGCTCCCTTGAACAATGAGAAGAGCACTGCCTTTCCGAAAAGCGAGGGGTTCCACGACTTGGAGCGGCCAATTGGATACAGTGAACGGCAGCATCACCACACGCCCCGTCACGGTGTCGATTGCACCGCCCATCACACAACCAGAACCGCAGCCCCACGTAGCCAAGATATAGTGCCCTGCAAAATTGATGGGTTGTCTTGCTGCGGATTTAAGTTGAGAGATGTACTGAGTAGCGTCAGCGGAAGTTAATTTCGGCAGTACTGTGCTTTTTTTAGTTGCAACGCCTACCTTGTATGTGTCGAAGCTGATGGGGTGAGAGTGGTCGGCAGCAGAAGCAGAGGTTGAAAAAATGATTAATGCAATGCAAAGAGATTGCGGATTTGTTTTCATTTTAGTACCAATGGTGCTTTTCCCAAAACGCTTTTGCCTTCTGTGATGAATGATAGCGTCCATATATATAGTGGATGCCCCCTTGGCATTCTTCCACTGCGTTGCCAAAAGATTTTTCTCCGTTGGGGTTTAACGGATATTGTGCCATCAGGAGTTGAAAAAGTCCTCTCGCTGTCGATGATCCATTGCGCACTCCAACAACACCTCCCGATTCTTGCGCCATGATCCATAGCAAATCATCGAAATCCGTTACTGCTATATTTTCTTTCTCCATGGCTTCTTTCAGTGCCATTTGCACATGTAGCGACACAATGCTAGGGGATTTCGCTTTCCACTTGTGTCGTGCCGTCTTTAGAGGCCGGTGCGTATGCAGGTGGTCATGAGTCATGCGAATTAAGAATATATGTAATCGTGTTGTTAGGTGTGCTTGCGCGACGCGAATCATTAGGGCCATGATTTCGTATGAAATAATACCTTCGCAGTCATGATATTAGTTGGTCTATTTTTGTCCAACTTTGATAGTCCATGCTGAAGGCGTTTGACGCGCAGTTGATAAATTGGGTCGCACAATTGGCTGTAGCAAAATTCTGGATATGACTGTCGTCGCTCAGGCACACCGCTGATTTAGCAGTGGGCTGAGGAATCGATTGAAAGACGATCGGAGTGAAGCGGCTAGTTGCAAAAAATAAACCATGCAAATATATCTGCATGGTTTATTTTTGTTCGTAGCATGTCTCGAATGCTCAGTTGCCGATCGACTGCAATTTAATAAAATATTAACTATTCGACTAAATATGCTGCTCGGCGTTGTAGTGCTAGGGCGGGGTGCAAATGCTATTGGGCATTGCTGTGGGGGTCACCCATTGAACGCCCCTTGAGCGCGAATGGCCCAATATGCGATTGAAATTCGAATACCGGGCTTTGCCGAATATATCTATCAATTAGATGGATCGGCAGTTCGTGAAATGGCTTGAACCTGACACAGGGCAGTCAGGCCCACCAATCTTCACACCATGAATCCCAGATTCGTCGGGTAGTCCGCCCCGCCAAAGTGGCTGAGGTTGGGCAGCACGCCCGGCAGCTCCGTGTTGCTCACGCCGAACCAACTGGCCAGCGTGGCCGCGTACTGGTCGACCGAGGTGCTGGGCAGCAGGCGGCCCTGGCCCACGTGCCATTGGTCGTTGGCGTCTGTCGTGTTGGTGATGCTGACCGGCGGCGCCTTGCCGTAGAAGGCCTTGCCCTTGACCGCACCGCCGACCATCAGGTGGTGGCTGCCCCAGCCGTGGTCCGAGCCGTCGCCGTTGGAGCTGAGCGTGCGGCCGAAGTCCGACGCGGTGAACGCGGTCACCTTGTCGGCCAGGCCCAGCTCTGCCGTGGCGTTGTAGAACGCGGTCATGGCTTCGCTCACGCGCTGCATCAGCACGGGCTGCTGCGATATCAGGTTGTCGTGCAGGTCGAAGCCTCCCAGCGACACCATGAACACCTGCCGTTTGCTGCCCAGCGCGGTGCGCGCGCCGATCAGGCGGGCCACCATCTTGAGCTGGTCTGCGAGCGGGTTGTTGGTGGGGAACGCGGTGGTCAGGTTGACCCCGGCCAGTCCGGAGGTGATGGTGGCTTCGGCCCCCACGGCCCGGGCGGTGATGCGGTTGTATTCGTTCTCCAGCGCCTGGCCGCTGTTCTGCTGGATCAGCGAGGTCAGCGCCGAGCGCACGGCGGTGGAGCCATACACGTTGTTCTTCACGCCATTGATCGGAATGGCGCCGCCCGTGCTGACCTGGTATTGCAGCGCCGAGTCGCCCGACAGGAACACCGCATTGCCGGTGACGGAGATGCAGGTGAACAACGAGGTGCCGTTGGACGACAGCGCCAGGTCGCCCAGGTTGCCGCCCCAGCCCACGGTGGAGCCTTCGGGCGAGGACGACTGCCACACCGATTGCTGGTCGTTGTGCGAGAACAGCTTGGGCGGCAGCGGGTACAGCGCGCGATTGCTGTTGTTGTACTGCGCGCGTGTGAGCGGCACCACCAGCGGCCCCACGTTCAGCTGCACGGCGGCCTTGCCGGTGTTGAACAGGTTGGTCAGGCCCGTCATCGCCGGGTGCAGTGCGTACTGGCGCCCACCGGCCAGCGGCGTTGTGGGCGCGAGCAGCGTGGGGGTGAGCGCGGACTTGGCCAGGGCGATGCCGCCCGCCGCCTGCCCGCCTGCGCCGCCGCGGATGGTGCTGTATTTGTTGTAGCTGTCGTCGTCGTAGGTGATGACGGTGTTGGCGTAGTCGTTGCCGCCGTACAGGAAGACGCAGACCAGCGCCTTGTAGTCGGTGGCGGTGAAGGCCGCGGCCTCGCCGACCGCGGCGAGGTTGAGCGCAAACGGCAGCGCGGTGCCTGCGATGCCCAGCTGGGCCGAGCGGCGCAGGAAGGCGCGGCGGGAATGGAGTTCGGGCTGGATGAATTGCATGGCGGCGCGCCTTACTTCTGGATCAGGTATTCGGCCGAGGCCATGACGAGGAAAATCGCGGCGGCCACGCGGTCGCGCTTGGCGTTGTCCGTGCTGGCCGCGGTCACCGCCGTGGCCTTGAGGGCGTCCGCAATCAGCTTCACGGTGCCGGCGGACAGCTGGCCGCCCGTCATCAGCAGGTTGACCCGCGCGACCAGCGCATCGGCATCGGCCACCATGGCCAGCTCGGTGGTGTAGGCCGCCTTGATGTCGTAGCCGTTGGTGGCGTTGCTGCCGCCGTTGGGCAGGTCTGGCGCATTGACGAAGATGCCGTTGCGGATCACGCCCTGCATGTAGTTGAGGTAGCCGCCCACGCTGCTCTCGTTGACCAGCTGGAACTCGGGCGCGACGGCACCGGCCGTGGCCAGCGCGGTGGAGGGGGGCACGTAGCCGGGCCGAAAGAAGTTGAACACCGAGGGCGAGCGCAGCGGGCTTTGCGCCAGGCGCGTGCCGGCCGAGCTCAGGTCGCCGATCTTCCAGCTGCCGTACTGCGACGAGATGCCGAAGGTACGGCCCCATTGCACGAAGCGCAGCATGGGTTCGCGCAGTCGTCCGAACATGGGGTCGGCAAGGCCCGCGGGGCTGCGCGCATCGTCGTCCAGCAGCACGGCCTTGATGACCGCGCGCATGTCGCCCCGCACGCCGGCACCATTGTTGTTGAAGGCGGCCGACACGCGGCTCACATAGCCGGGCGAGGGGTTGCTGGTGACCAGCCGCTGGATCAGCTGCTTGCCGATGAACGGCCCGACGTTGGGGTGGTTGAAGATGGTGTCGAGCGCCGTCTTGAGCGCCGCGGCGCCGGGCGTACCGGCGGCCACCGTGGTGCCCAGGAAGGTGGCCGCCAGCGTGGAATGCAGCGACGCATTGAGCGACATGGGCAGCCGCGTGAAGTCCGTGCTGGGCACGGTGCGCGTGGTGCCGGGCACGGTGACCGGACTGTTTTGCGACTGGTTGTAGTCGTAGCCGGTGAACACGCGCGCCAGGTTGGTGACGTCGCTTTGCGTGTAGCTCTCGACCACCTGGCCCGAGCCGTTGCGCTTGGCGGTGCCGTCTTGGTTCAGCTCCACGAGGCCGATGGACATCAACTGCAGGATTTCGCGGGCGTAGTTCTCGTCGGGCTGGCGTCCCGAGGCCGCGTTTTCCTTCTGGTTGCCACGGGTGTTGAGGTAGTAGCCCATGGCGGGGTTCAGCGTCACGTCTTCGAGCAACTGGCGGAAGTTGCCGAACGCATTGGCCACGAGCTGGTCCCAGTAGTGGGCCATGGCGTGGCTGCGCCAGTTGAAGTCCAGGCCCGAGAGCGACACCACGCAGATCTCCGACAGCGCGAGCGCCACCCGCTTGCGCAGGCCGTCGGTCGATGTCATGAGCTGCTGCCAGATCATCGCGTCGCCGGGGTAGGTGTTGTCGTAGTACGCGGTGGCGTTGTCCACGGCGTTGTAGCCGCGCTGGTTCAGCCAATCCCAGCCCTTGGTGCCCACGGGCTGGCCGAACTGGTCGTTGATCCACGCGTCGTAGCTGCTGGCCCGCAGGCTGGCGATGTCGGTGGTGGAGGCGGAGAACTGCGCCTGCAGCAGAAAACGCGCGGCCTCCTGGTCGGTGCGTGCCGTGGGGTAGGCCGAGGTGGCCGGCGCGGGCGGTGGGGGCGACGATGGCGTGGGCGCCGGTGAGGGCGCAGGCGCAGATCCGGGCGCGGGTGTGGGAGCGGGTGCCGGCGCGGGACCGGTGGGCGCAGGTGCCGGGGGGGCGCCGGGCGCGGGCGTGGCCGGGGGGGCCGCGTTCTCGTTGGCGGCATCGCCACCGCCGCCGCAGGCCGCCAGTGCGACGCTGGCCATCAGTGCAGCGAGTGTGGCGTCCCGGGGCAGGGGCGCGGCCGGGCGTGGGGCGGGTGCGGCTATGGCAGCGCTGTGGGATTCCCGTGCAACCTCGGCGTCCGCTGCGGCGTGAGGCGCTTCTTTCATCTGTGTCATGGTGTTGTGCTGGTTGTTTTTCGCGAAGCACCTTCCCATGGAGCACACGCAGCACGCCTGAATCGGTGAAATGCTGCACGTCTGCTGAGGATGCCACGGCCCTGTAGCCAAGTGTATGGATTTGCAACTGGGAGCCTCCAGCGCTAAATCGTTATCAGTGACTACAAACAGTCACCAAATGAAACTGTTTCCACAGGGGCTCCGGTTTCGACTAGCTCCCAGCGTCGAGTCCCACACGCCCATCGTGCTGCGTGGCCCCTTGTCCGGCATGGCTGTAGTCCACCAGCCGACGCCGGCTTCCCCCCAATGCCTACGCGCCGCGGTGCGCCATGTTTTTACAGTGACTCCATCGCTGCAAGGCACCGTGAACCGCCATATCGGCGGAAGGCCACGGCGAATCAACCCTCTAGGAGGAAGACCATGAACGAAGACACCATCAAGGGCAACTGGAAGCAATTCAAGGGAAAGATGGTTGAGCAGTGGGGCAAGCTCACCAACGACGATTTCGATGTCATCGATGGCAAGCGCGAACAGTTCCTGGGCAAGGTCCAAGAGCGCCAGGGCATCGCCCGCGACGAGGCTGAAAAGCAGCTCAAGGACTGGCAGTCGCGCCACCCCGATTTCCGCTTCAACGACTGAAGCACCGGCTCTGCCGACCCTGATTCCCCTGACCCATACCAAATCACAGCAACGCTGATCGAGGAGAAAAACCCATGAAATTCGCACGTACCCTGATTGCCTCTGTCGCCGCTGGCCTGCTGGCCACTTCCGCCTTCGCGCTGACAGATGCCGAATACAAGACCGGCAAGGAACGCATCTCTGCCGACTACAAGGCCGCCAAGGCCCAATGCGACACGCTGAAGGCCAACGCCAAGGACATCTGCGTGAAGGAAGCCAAGGGCGCGGAAGACGTTGCCAAGGCTGAGCTCGACGCGCAGCACAAGCCCAGCCCCAAGGCCACCCGCAAAGTGGCTGAAGCACGCGGTGACGCTGCCTACAACGTCGCCAAGGAAAAGTGCGATGACCTGAAGGGCAACGAGAAGGATGTGTGCGTGAAGGATGCCAAGGCAGCCCACGTGAAGGCCAAGGAAGACGCCAAGGTTGCCGAAACCCAGGCCAAGCCTGCCGACAGCGCAGCTGAAAAGGGCGCAGCCGTGGCCGAAGCCAAGAAGGACGCCAACGCCGAGAAGAACGAAGCCAACTACAAGGCTGCCAAGGAGCGCTGCGATGCGCTGTCGGGCGACGCCAAGTCCAAGTGCGTGGACGACATGAAGCGCATGTACGGCAAGAGCTGATCATGCAGCCTGATCACGCAGCCCTGCGCTGCTGATCGGGTGGCCATTGCGCCCATGGCCTGATGGTTGCCCAAGACAAATGCCCCGCCTCCGCGGGGCATTTGTCTTGGGCGCAGCGCATAGGGTCGCTGCGTTGCATCTGACCTGCATCAACATGCGGCGGGCCCCTTGAAACTAAGCTCGTTTCCTTGTCTTTCACACAGTGCGCGCGGCGCAGCAAGGGAACACTCCATGGCTCAACTCGAATGGTCGGACGCTCTCGCCCTGGACCTCGACCTGATGGACGACACGCACCGGGAATTCGTCGACCTGCTGGCCGTGGTCGACCACGCCGACGATGCGCAGTTGCTCCCTGCCTGGGAGCGGCTCGTGGAGCACACCGAGCAGCACTTTGGCCAGGAAGACGCCTGGATGGCATCGACACGGTTTGCCTCGGGCAACTGCCACAGCATGCAGCACCGCGTGGTGCTGCAGGTGATGCGCGAAGGCGCCGCGCTCGCGCGGCAGGGCGACGAGAAGGTGTTGCGCGTGATGGCGAGCGAGCTGGCGTTGTGGTTCCCGCAGCATGCCCAGAGCATGGACGCGGCGCTGGCCCTGCACCTGCGCCGGGTGGGGTTCGACCCTGCCACGGGCGTGGTCCATGCACCGCAGGCCTTGCCAGGTGAACTCGTCCACGGCTGCGGCGGCGCCACCTGTTCGGACGCCTCCAGCCTGGGCGCAGTGCAGTCGGTGCAGGCCGCGTTGGCCTGACACCTGCGGCGACGTGGGGCTTGGCAGCGCTGTGTGGTGCTTTGCTGCGTGGCGGCCACGGTAGCGATGGCGTCATCCGTGAAGGTGCGCACCCAGGCCGCCCCGCGGGTTCTTGCGCTGGGTCGCGCCGGCGGCGTATGGCATGCTGGCGGGGTGTTGTGCCACCGCCCCCTGCCATGGACACCCTCGCCTTCCCGGACCCCCTCATCGACGACGTGCAGCGTCTGCTGGCCCTGCAGCGCTACGCCATCCTGGATACGCCCATGGAGCCGGCCTACGATGAGCTGGCCGACATGGCGGGCCATGTCTGCGCCGCTCCGGTCGCGCTGGTGAGCTTCCTGGACCGCGAGCGCCAGTGGTTCAAGGCCGCGGTGGGCCTGGAAGTGCGCGAGACACCGCTGGACCAGTCCATCTGCCGCTACGCCGCACGCCAGACCGGCGTGTTCGTCGTGCCCGACCTGGCGCAGGATGCGCGCTTCGCGCACTTCGACATCGTGACGCAGGAGCCCCCCATGCGGTTCTATGCGGGCGCGCCCCTGGTCACCGCCGACGGCTATGTGCTGGGCACGGTGTGTGTGCTGGACTACGTGCCCCGCCTGCTGGCGCCGCGCCTGCAGGAGCTGCTGCTGGCCATCGCGCGCCAGGTGATCCGGCTGCTGGAGCTCAAGCGCGCCAACGAGCGCCAGGGCCACATGCTGGTGGAGCTGGAAGAAGCCCGCCGCCAGATGGCTGTGCTCGCCCACACCGACGTGCTCACCGGGCTGGCCAACCGCCGCTCGTTCACCGACCGGCTGCGCCAGGAGCTGGCCCTGCTGCAGCGGGGTGGCGAGCCCGCCTGCCTGCTGATGCTGGATGTGGACCACTTCAAGCGCGTGAACGATGTGCATGGCCACCATGCCGGCGACATGGCACTGCAGCACGTGGCCACGCTGTGCCGCGAAGTCTTCCGCGCTGCCGACGTGGTGAGCCGCTGGGGCGGCGAGGAGTTTCTGGCGCTGCTGCCGGCCACGCAGGTGGAGCAGGCCCAGGCCGTGGCCCAGCGCCTGCACGCTGCGCTGGCGGCCCGGCCTGTGCCGGGCATCGAGCCCACCCTGGTGCTGACGGCCAGCATGGGGCTGTCGCCGTTCGATCCGCAGCGCCCGCTGGACATCACGCTGCGCCACGTGGACGCAGCGATGTACACCGCCAAGCGCGAGGGGCGCAACCGCACGGTCGTGGCCTGACGCCGCGCGTTGCAATTTGCTATGTTTTTCATAGCTGATAGCGCTGTTGCAGAGAGCGGTAGAAGGCCTTGGGGACGGTATGGCACGCCTCATCCCTCGCGCTGGCGCGGCAGCATCAGGATCGCCATCCGCCAGCACAGGTCGCGCAGCGCCCGGCGCATCGCGGGGGACCCGGCACTGGCCCGGTCGGTGTCGGCGGCCCCGCGAAACGCGGCTTGCAGAACCTCCTGCTTGGCGCTGCGCAGCGCGCTGCGGTCCTGCGACCGCACGGCGGCCATGAGCCGGTCGCGGTAGCGCTGCACGCGCTGCGCCTCTGCCATCGACAACGCGGTGCCCGGCTGCGCCGCCGTGTCCTGCGGCAAGCCTTCGCGCACGCCCCGTGCGCCGTGCTCGCCGTGCTCGCCGTGCGCGCCGGGCTCGTGGCAGGCCGTGCCGGCCAGATGCTGCGCCCAGGCGTTGGCGGCCGGCGTGGGGGTTGCAGGTGCGGCGTTCATGAAGCCTCCGGGCGCACAGGCGCGGGGCGAGCCGCCGCTGGCGCCGGGCGCTGGGGCGGCGTGCCTTGCGACAGGCCGTACCAGTTGACCTTGCGCGTGAGCACCATCACCGCCGCCAGCACCAGGAACAGCGCGATCGCGCCCACGGCCAGAGCGGTCTGCTCCAGCTGCAGCAGCGCGTAGAGCAGCCCGTACAGCAGCGCAATGCCCGCGCCCAGCGGAATCCCGCGCGCCAGGCCGCCCAGCATGTGGCTGGCGTAGTAGGCGAGCAGCAGCACGCAGGCGCTGGCGGCCGCCGCATACGACACGCCAAACGGCAGATGCTCCGACAGGCTCACCAGCAGCAGGAAGAAGCTGCACAGCGCGCTGCCCACCAGCAGGTATTGCACCGGGTGCACGCGCAGCTTCTTCATCAGCTCGAACAGGCCCACGGCCACGAAGGTCAGCGCAATGAACAGCACGCCGTATTTGGTGGCGCGGTCGCTCAGCGAGTAGGGGTTCACCGGGTCGACGAACGCCACGTTGAAGCTGTCGGCGCAGTCGCGCGGCGTGGCGCCGCCGGGGGCATAGTCGCCCGGGCTGTCGTCGTAGCCGCCGATGCAGATGCGACTGCCTTTTTCGATGTCCGCCTGCGCCGTGGTGGCCAGCGACGACAGACGCCACTGGGCCGAGAAGCCATCCTTTCGGACCTCGCGCTCCGACGGCAAAAATCGCCCGCCGAAGGAGGGGTGCGGCCAGCTGCTGGTCATCTGCACCTCGGTGTTGCCCCCCAGCGGCACGATGGCGATGCGCTCGGTGCCCACCAGTTCCAGGTCCATGCTGACCGACAGGCCCGGGGCCTGGCCGCGCACCGTCTCGGGCAGCACCGCATGCAGGCCGCGGCTGTAGGTGGGGTGGAAGGTGCCGGGCTTGAGCGCCAGCGTCTGTTCGCCCAGCGTGAGCTGCGCCGTGCGGATGCCGCGGGCATCGCCGACGGCCATCATGATGATCGGCGCGCCGCAGTGCATGCGCGAGTTCTTCTGGGTGGTCTGCGGCTGCAGGCCGGCCAGCGAGCCCCATTGCGCAGTGAGGTGCGCCTTCAGGTTGAAGGTGTTCACCTTGTGCAGGCCGCGCGCCCGCTCTTCCATGGCGGCGCCCGAACGCAGCTTGAGCTGCTCGGGCATGGCGGTCAGCAGGAACTCGCGGCGCTGCTCGACCACGCGGCGCTCGTCGCCCTTGCCGGTCTCCACGTCCCAGCTCTCCACGCAGGCGCTGTGGATCATGGGACCCATCAGCGTCTGCGGCCCGGCCAGGCTTTCGGCCACGCTCTGCGCGGTCAGGCTGCGGTAGCGCTGGCGGTCGCGCACCACGTCTTCGATCATGGAAAGGCCAAACAGCAGCAGCACGGTGATGGCCGCCAGCGCTGCCAGTTTGGTAAAGAGTGGGTGTTTCAAGGAGTCCTCCGCAAGTGATGTGCAGGCAGTGTTGGCCGCGGGCGTGAGGTGTCGATGAAGTTTGTGAAGCCGGTGTGAAGTGACGAGCGCCACGCACTCCGCAGGTCGCAGGTCGCGGGTCGCGGGTCGCGGGTCGCAGGCTGACCTGGGCGGCGGCGCGGCGCCCGTTACCTGCGAGGTCATCGACGGCCGGCGCGCGCAGGGCTACAAACAGGCCTTCCATCCATGAAGAAAGGCAAGCGCATGCGCTGGATCGTCTCGGGGGTTCTCATGCTGGTGGCCGTGGTCCATGCCCTGCCGCTGGCCGGGGTGCTGGGGGCCGGCAAGCTGTTGCAGCTGTACGGCGTGCCGGTGCAGGACCCGGGCCTGGAACTGCTGCTGCGGCACCGTGCGGTGCTCTTCGGCCTGCTGGCCGCGCTGCTGGGCTATGCGGCCTTGCACCCGCCGCTGCACCGCGCCGCGCTGGTCGCGGGCCTGGTGAGCGTGGTGTCGTTTCTGTGGCTGTGGTGGTCGACGGGCACCACCAACGCGGCGCTGGCCAGGGTGGCGCTGGTCGATGGGGTGGCGCTGGCGCTGCTGGTGGTGGGCGCGGTGGCACACCTCAGGGCAGGCGCTGCAGCCGCGCCCTAGCCCAGGCCGTGCGGTGCGCGGGGCGCAAACTCCAGCGCCACCCGCAAGCCCGGCGCCGTGTTGCCCACCACCATCTGCCCGCCATGCAGCGCCATCACGCGCCGCACGATGGCCAGGCCCAGGCCCGAGCCGCTGCGCTCGCCGCCGGGCCGTGCCGTGGTGAAGAAGCGCTCGCCCAGGCGCGGCAGCGCGTAGTCGGGCACGCCGGGGCCCGTGTCCTGCACGGCCACGGTGCTGCCCTGCAGCGCCACCTGCACCGTGCTGCCCTCGGGCGCGAAATCGATGGCGTTGTCCAGCAGGTTGGTCAGCGCCAGGGTGACCAGCTCGGCCTCCCACGGGCCGCTGCCGCCTGTGCCTGCGAGGGCCAGGGTGATGCCGCGCTGCGCCGCGCGGCCGCGAGTCTGGCCGATGGCGGCTTCGGCGCAGGCCTGCAGCGCCACGGGGGCGCGGCCTTCGGCATGGTGGCGCTGCTCCAGCTTGGACAGCTCCAGCAGCCGGTCGATGATGCGCTGCAGGCGCTCGCTTTGCTGCACCACCTGGGTGGCAAATTCGGCCCGGTCGGCGGCGGGCAGCTCGTCCTGCAGCAGCTCGCCCGCGCCACGGATGGCGGCCACGGGGCTCTTGAGCTCGTGCGTCAGGGCGCGCACGTAGCCCTCGATGTAGTCGCGCCCCTCCAGCCGGGCGCGCATGCGGTCCATCGCACGGGCCAGGTCGCCCAGCTCTCCGGGCACCTGCGGCACGGCCAGGGCCGCGGTGGGCGGCGCATCGGCGTCGTGGTGCTCGCCATCGGCGGGGCCCTGCACGCTCAATGCATAGTCGCGCAGGCGGCGCACGTTCCACACCATCCACAGCGTCACCGCCACGCCCACGGCGGCCGACAGCGCGAGCAGCAGCAGACCGCCCATGAACACCTTGCGCTCCGCGCGGTCGATGAAGCGTTGCACGGTGCGCGTGGGCTTGGCCACCGTGAGCACCCCGGCGATCTCGCCCTTCACGTAGATCGGTGCCGCCACATGCATCACGCCCGTCGTGTCATCGCTGTCCACCTCGCGCGTGGAGCGCGCGCCGTACTCGCCCCGCAGCGTGCGCGCCACATCGCGCCACTGCGAGTAGTCCGCGCCCACCGCCCGGTTCTCCGAGTCGAACAGCACGCGGCCGTCCCGGTCGGTCACGTAGATGCGGTAGTCGAGCGACTGCTTGGCAAACCCCCAGATCGCCGCATCCACCGGCCGGCTCGCGTAACGGCGCACGTTCTGCGCAAACGGGCTGGCCTGCCCGCTGCCGCCGGCCAGCCGCCCTGCGGCCAGGTCTTCACTGGCCAGCTCGGCGAGGATGTTGGCCGTGTCCACCATCATGTCCTCCATCACCTCGCGCACGCTGGGCTTGATCTCGGCCATGAACACGCGCAGCACGAAAAACGCCGCGATGCCGTTGATGAGGAAGAAGGCGAAGAGAAGGCGGATGCCCAGGCGCATCGGCTAGCCCCCCGCCACGCGCACACGCGCCGAAACAGGCGCGGCGCAAGCCAGCGCCACCGTGGAACCGGCTCCGCCGGGCCACGGGTGGCGTCGCCCTCCGGGGGAAGGCGCGCAGCGACTCAGGGGGGCTTCAGACATCGGCTTCAAACATCGGCTTCACACATCCAGGCAGTACCCCATGCCCCGGTGCGTGCTGATGTACTCGGTCGCTGCATCCACCTCGCGCAGCTTGGCGCGCAGGGTCTTGATGTGCGTGTCCACCGTGCGATCGGTGCTGTCGCTGTCGTCGCCCCAGGCGGCGGCCAGCAGGGCTTCGCGCGAATGGATGCGGCCTGCGCCGCGCAGCAGGTGGGACAGCAGGCGGTACTCGCGCCGGGTCAGCGGCAGCGGCTGGCCGCGCAGGCTGATGCGCTGGCCGGCCTCATCGTCCTGGAAGAGGCTGCGGGCGCTGCCAGGGGCCGGCGGCGAATGGACTGCACCGGTTGCACCACCAGCGCTGCTGCGGGCGCCCGCGCGGCGCAGCAGCGCCTTCACGCGGGCCGCGAGCTCGCGGGGGCTGAAGGGCTTGGCCAGGTAGTCGTCCGCGCCCAGCTCCAGGCCGAGCACGCGGTCGATCTCTTCGCCGTGGGCACTGAGCATCAGCACGGGCAACGTGGCCGTGGGGCTGGCGTTGCGCAGCTCGCGCAGCAGGTCGAGCCCGCTGCCGTCAGGCAGGCCCACGTCCAGCACCAGCAGGTCGAAGTGCGTCGCGCGGATCTGGCGGCGGGCATCGTCCACCAGCAGGCTGTGCGTCACGGCCAGGCCGTCACGCTCCAGCGCATAGGCCACGGTGCGGGCGATGGCGGGGTCGTCTTCGAGCAGCAGCAGGCGGGCGGACATGGCTCAGCGGGCGATCAACACCGGAAAGATCTTGCCCAGACCGTCGGCCATCACTTCCACGGCCAGCGCCGCCAGGATCAAGCCCATGAGCCGGGTCATCACGTTGATGCCCGTCTTGCCCAGCACCCGGGCGATGGGGTCCGCCAGGGCAAAGCACACGGCGGTGGCCAGGGCGATGACGACGCCGTAGCCCACCAGCGCCAGGGTTTGCCAGACACCCTGGGCGCGGTCGGCGTAGATCACCACCGTGGACATGCTGGCCGGGCCGGTCAGCAGCGGGATGGTGAGCGGCACCACGGCAATGGAGCTGCCCGCCGCGGCCTTCTCGGCGCCTTCTTCATATTCGTTGGTGGTGGGCTTGGCCTCGGCCGGCTGGGCGTTGAGCATGTTCATCGCGCTGATGAGCAGCAGCATGCCCCCGCCCACCTGAAAGCTCTGCAGCGAGATGTTGAAAAAATCGAGGATCTGCAGGCCCAGCAGCGCGCAGGCGGCGATCACGCAGAACACGCTGAAGCTGGCCACCTGGATGGTGCGCCGCCGCTGCGGGTACGAAAACCCCTGCGTGTAGTGGATGAAGAAGGGGACGATGGCCAGCGGGTTCACGATGGCCAGCAGGGTGATGAGGGGCTTGAGGTCCATCAGGGCGCTCCGAAGGGCAAAGGAAAAGGGCTGGGCGGTTCGTCGGGGGCCGGCGCGGGCGGCACAACGGCGTTGCGGGCCCCCGGCTGTGCGCGAGTATGCGGTGTTTTCGGGCGGATTTGCCCCGCGCGCATGCTGCGCTGCGGCGGACCCGCGCCGGGCCCAGGCAGCGGTCAGCGCCCGCCCGACACATCCATCAGCGTGGCCGTGGTGTAGCTGGCCCCCGGCGACATCAGCCACACGATGGCCTCGGCCACCTCGTCGGCGGTGCCGCCGCGCTGCATGGGCACCTGGTGCGACAGGTCGCGCACCCGGTCGGGCAGGCCGCCGCTGGCGTGGATGTCGGTCTCGATCAGGCCGGGGCGCACGGCATTCACGCGGATGCCGTCGGCGGCCACCTCACGCGCCAGGCCCAGGGTCATGCTGTCGATGGCGCCCTTTGCCGCGGCGTAGTCCACGTACTGGCCGGCCGCGCCCAGGCGCGATGCGGCGCTCGACACGTTGACGATGCTGCCGCCGGCGCCGCCGTGCTTCGTGCCCATGCGCAGCACGGCCTCGCGCGCGCAGATGAAGCTGCCGATCACGTTGATGTCGAACATGCGCCTCCAGCGCGCCACGCTCATCGCCTCCACGCGCGACGGCACGTCCACCACGCCGGCGTTGTTCACCAGCGCTGACAGGCGCCCGAGCTGCGCGTCCACGGTGCGGAACATCGCCAGCACCTGCGCTTCGTCGGCCACGTCGGCCTGCACGGCGATGGCGGCGCCGCCCGCTGCCGTGATGGAGGCGACCACCGACTGGGCAGCCTGCGCATCGCGGGTGTAGTTGACGGCCACGGCCCAGCCCTGGCGGGCGGCCAGGCGTGCGGTGGCCGCGCCGATGCCCCGCGAACCTCCGGTGATGAGTGCTACTTGGTGGGTGTCGTTCACGGCGGGGCCTCCTGAAGAAAATGGCCCGCATTTGAACAGAGGACCGCGCTCCGTCCAGAATGTCGCTTTCGCCAGGCACACGGGGTGCTTGCACAAGGGCTGGCAGGCTGTGGTCGCCGTGCCGCAGCCCTGGCGCCGTTGTCAGCCTCCGTCCGTGCGCCTTATCCCGCCAATCAACGCTACAAGGAGTCCATACCATGGGTCAATTCGTCAATCTCACGTCCAGCGATGGGGTCGTGGTGCCCGCCTGGGTCGCGCAGCCCGATGCCGCGCCGCGCGGTGCCGTGGTGGTGCTGCAGGAAATCTTCGGCGTGAATTCGCACATCCGCACCGTGGCCGACCGCTTTGCCGCGCGCGGCTACCTGGCGGTGGCCCCGGCCACCTTCCACCGTGTGCAGCCAGATGTCGAACTGGGCTACACCGGCGACGACATGCAGGCCGGCATGGGCCTCAAGGCGGCGGTCGAGGCGTTGCCCGCCCCGGGCGTGATGCCCGACATCCAGGCCGCCATCGACTACGCCGCCGCGCAGAGCGGTCGCAAGGTCGGCATCGTCGGCTTTTGCTGGGGCGGCCTGCTGACCTGGCGCGCCGCCTGCACGCTGACCGGCCTGTCGGCCGCCGTGCCGTACTACGGCGGCGGCATGACATCGGCCGACGAAGCGGCCCGCGTGCCGAAGGTGCCGGTGCTGGCGCATTTTGGCCAGCGCGACCACTACATCCCGGTGGACAGCGTGCAGGCCTTCGCCCGTGCCCACCCCGAGGTCGAGGTGCATTTGTACGAGGCCGACCACGGCTTCAACTGCGACCAGCGCGGCAGCTACGACGAGGCCTCGGCCATGCTGGCGCGCGACCGCACGCTGGCGTTCTTCGACAAGCATCTGATGGCTTGACCCCCCCCCCTGAGTCGCCTGCGGCGCCTTCTCCCCCCGGGGGACGACGCCCTCGCTGCGGGGCGGCCTTGCTTGGCGTCACTCGCCCGACCGCGCCCTCCGCGGGCGCCGGGTGTCGCGATGACTGCTCAATGTTTGGAGGTTGGCATGGCGAATACGACGCGTATCCAGGTTTTGAGGCATTTTTGGCCGCTACCGCTTGCCTGTAAAGCGCTATCAGCTATAGCTTTAATAGCAATGGGGCTGCAGGCCCATGCCGCCGACTACAGCGGCCCGCTGTTCGACGCCCACCTGCACTACAACGAGGAGGCGTGGGACGGCAAGACCGGCCCGCACCCGCCCGCCGATGTGCTGGGGCGCATGCACAAAAGCGGCGTGCGCGCCATCGTCGCCAACTCGCGGCCCAACACCGGCTCGCTCACGCTGGCGGGCCTGCCGCAAACGCGCGAGGCGGGCGTGGCCGTGGTGCCGTTCGTGCGGCTGTACCGCAACCGGGCGGACTACTCCGGCTGGTTTGCCGACGAAAGCATCTACACCATGGTGCAGACCGAGTTGGCGCGCGGCACGCCCGCCGGGCCCTACCGCGGCATCGGCGAGTTCCACCTGTACGACAGCGCCAACGCGGACGGACCGGTGGCCAAGAAGCTCATGGCGCTGTCCGAAGAGCGCGACCTGGTGGTGCTGGCCCACGTGGACGACGCGGCCATCGATTTGCTGATGGCCAACACGCCGTCCAAGGGCCGCAAGCTGCGCCTCATCTGGGCGCACACCGGCATCGGCGGCGCGCCGGTGGACCGCGTGGACGCGCTGTTCGCGCGCTACCCCGGCCTGGTGGGCGAGCTGTCGTACCGCCCGGGCCTGGTGTGCGACGACAACCAGCTGTGCCCTGCCTGGCGCGCGCTGCTGCTCAAGTACCCCACGCGCTTCGTGATCGGCTCGGACACCTGGGTCAACCAGCGCTGGCAGCACTACGAGAGCCTGATGGCGGGCTACCGCACCTGGCTGGGCGGCCTGCCCGCCGACGTGGCGCGCAAGGTGGCGTGGGACAACGCGGCGGGGCTGTTCGGCACGCCGGCACCGGCGCCGGGGGCGGCGCGCTGACCCGCGATGGGCGATGGGCGATGGGCCTGGGCCTGGGCCTGGGCCTGGGCCTGGGCCTGGGCCTGGGGCTGTAGGGAGGCCCGGGCGCCCTCAGCCCCGCAGCGCAGGGTGCTGCTGCAGGTCCAGCGCGTTCCCGGTCGCAGCGCCGCTGGCCGTGTTGTCGAAGATGCACCACACACTGCGCGCTTCGTGCGTGGCGGCCTGGATGCGCCGGGCCAGCGCTCCGATCAGCGCGGGCGCGTAGGCGGAGTAATAAGTGCGCGGCGAGCCATGCAGCCGGCAGTACACCAGCCCGTGCCAGCCGCCCGGCATCCTGCCCGCACCGTGCAGCACCGGGTCGGCCAGCACGCGTGCGGCCTGCCAGTGGGCCAGCATTGCGTCGCCTTCGGCGGTGAACCAGCTGGCGTGGCGCGGCTCCACGGCGATGCCGATCTCGCTGTCCAGCCGCCGCAGGCTGCGAAAGAACGCCTCGGCCACCGGCGCGTCGAATGTGAGGCTGGGCGGCAGTTGCACCAGCAGGCAGGCCAGGCGCTCGCCCAGGCCGCGGGCCTGGTCCATAAAAACCCGCTGCAGTTCTTCGGTGTCCTTCAGCCGCGCGTCGTGCGTGATGCTGCGCGGCAGCTTCACGCTGAACCGGAACGTGGGTGGTGTGGCCGCAGCCCAGCGCTCGTAGGTGCTGCGCTGGTGGCGCCGGTAGAACGAAGAGTTGATTTCCACGGCCGTCAATTGCCGGGCGTAGCGCATGAGGTGCGACTCCGCCGGGTCCGCGGCGGGAAAGCGGTGCTGGCCCTCGCGCGGCAGGCCCCAGCTGGCGGTGCCGATGCGCACGGGTGCTGGCACTGGCGCAGCAACGGGGCCGGCGGCTGGTGCATTCATCTGCGAACTCCTGGGGTTGTGCAGGCCCCATGCTGGCCCCGACGCGGCCACGCCCGGGTAGGAAATAACCGCCGCGTGCATGACAGTTATTGCTTGCGCCAGAACAACGACCGATGGAATGAGGGCTGCGGGCCACGGGCGGCAACCGGCCCGAAAGCCACGCGCAGTTAATCCTCTGATCGCCTCACCTAACCGCACTTTGGCGCACTGTTGGCGATACGGCATTGGATGCGAACTGACTGACCATGAGCTGAAACGGTGTCAGGCGTGATTGAAATGTCGTGCGGTTGACGTTGTTCAACCGATTCGCATAGTTTGGGCGCTGCACAACGGCGCTCGCTCCGGAGCGCCTGCGGCTAGGATGGCGTTATGCGGGCCCATAGGGTCGAGCAAAAATGTCTAAAATTTGGTTTGGGAGTTGCCTACACTTCCAGGAAAATTCACAGGATAAGCAAAATGCCGAGGGTCTTGAATTTTTGGCTGAATACAGGCATCTTGTTTGCTATTTCAATAGCAATGGGTCTGGTAATTATTGTTGGCGAGCAAAATCAGGAATCTGATTATTTGTGGGTAAAGCTTCTTGGATTGATTTTGCTGGCGTTCATGTATGCGAGCTGGATCTTCAAGAAATTCTTTCAGTTGACATTGAAAGATTTTATTCGGTACTTATTGCTGATGCTTTTGATGGGTATTGCGGCGGTGTGTATATTTTCTGTGGCCGTAGTGAAATTGATCGGTCTTTAAGGAAGGTTTGCGTAAATGGTCACCAGTGTGACCAGTCGCCAGTTGCGCGAACAAGCTGGCCCCGCACGCCACCGCTCCGATTCATGCCCCTCAGCGCTCGCGCGAGCGGACGCACCTGCCCGATATCGCATCAATCGCCAGTGCATATCCACTGCTTTGACGACGCAAGCAGTGTCTGGAATGTGCCCGATGGCGCTCAGGCACCCGTGCGCGCGAGATACCGCTTGCGCCAGAACAGCGCCACCAGCGCCACCGCGATCGTGATCATCGAGCCCATGGCCCACCAGAAGCCGTCGGCTTTGTGGATGAGCGGGATGAATTCGAAATTCATGCCGAAGATGCCGGCGATCAGGTTCAGCGGCAGGAACACGGCGGTCAGCGCGGTCAGCGTGCGCATGATGTCGTTGGTGCGGTTGCTCTGCACCGAAAAATGCATCTGCACGGCGGTTTCGGTGCTCTGCTCCAGCCGGCGCACGTGGTGCACCACGCGTTCGATGTGCTCCAGCACGTCGCGGCTGCGCACCTTGAGCAAGTCCAGCTCGCGCAGGCCGGTGGGCGTGTCGGGCAGGGCCCAGGTCTCCAGCGCGTCGATCCAGTCCTGCACGGCGGTGCGCTGGTCTTCGCAGATTTCGTCAAGCTGGTGCAGCGACAGCCGTGCCTCCAGCAGCGAGCTCCAGTTCACGTAGCGCGCGCGGGGCTTGAGCAGCTCGTTTTGCCAGTGGTCGAGCTGGCGGGTGAGCTCGCGGCGCAGGTCCAGGTAGCCGTCCACCATGAGGTTCACCACGCGCAGCATCAGGTCGGCCGGGCTGGTGGGTACTCGGGCCCCGGGCACCGGGCTGCTGCGGCCTTCGGCGGGGCCGGTGGGCAGGGCGGGCAGCGCTGCCAGCAGGCGCGTGGCGTAGGCGTCGCGCACCGAGCAGTCGGTGGGGTGCACCGTGAGCAGCAACTGGTCGAACACCGCAAATCCCACCGGGCTGGTGTCGATGCGCCGCAGCACGGGTGGGCCGCCGCGCCGCAGCGGGCTGGCGGCGGCAGCGTGGGCATCGTCCGGCGGCACCGGGGGCTGCGCTGCATCGCCGTGCGCCGTAGCCAGGCGGCGGAACACCAGCAGGTCGTACTGCGAGGTGTAGTCGTAGTGCGACGGCAGTTGCGCGTTGAGCAGGTCGGACACGTGCAGGTCCACCAACTGCAGACCCACCAGCGCCTGCAGACGGCCCTGGATCTCGGTCAGCCGGGCCTGGAACGCGGAGCGCGAGCAGGCGATCCAGACGAAACCCTGTGCGGGCATGTGCGCGGGCAGGCTGTCCAGCTCCTGGACGCCGCCGCCGTGGATGTGAAAGATGCGCATCGAGGCCGGTTGGGGTGTGGAGGAGAAAGGCGCCGCTGGCGCGGGAGTGCCGGTCACCGTCGGCGGCTACCGGGTCAGCAGCCGGGCTGCGTCGCGTGCGAAATAGGTCAGGACGCCGTCGGCACCCGCGCGCTTGAAGGCCAGCAGGCTTTCCATCATCACCGCGTCGTGGTCCAGCCAGCCGTTGGCCGCTGCCGCCTTGATCATGGCGTACTCGCCGCTCACCTGGTAGGCGAAGGTCGGCACCTTGAACTCGTCCTTCACGCGGCGCACGATGTCGAGGTACGGCATGCCGGGCTTGACCATCACCATGTCCGCGCCTTCGGCGATATCGAGGGCCACCTCGCGCAGGGCCTCGTCGCTGTTGCCGGGGTCCATCTGGTAGACGTTCTTGTCGGCCTTGCCCAAGGCGCCGCGCGTGCCCACCGCGTCGCGGAAGGGGCCGTAGAAGGCGCTGGCGTACTTGGCGCTGTAGGCCATGATGCGGGTGTGGATGTGGCCCTGCACCTCCAGCGCGTCGCGGATGGCGCCGATGCGCCCGTCCATCATGTCGCTGGGCGCGACGATGTCCACGCCCGCCTCGGCATGGGTCAGTGCCTGGCCGGTGAGGATCTCCACCGTCTCGTCGTTGAGGATGTAGCCAGTCTCGTCCAGCATGCCATCCTGCCCGTGGCTGGTGTAGGGGTCGAGCGCCACATCGGTCATCACGCCCAGGCCGGGGAATTCCTTCTTCAGTGCCCGCACCACGCGCGGGATCAGGCCGTCGGGGTTCAGGGCCTCCTTGCCGTCCGGCGTCTTCAGGGCCGGGTCGATGGCGGGAAAGAGCGCCATCACCGGGATGCCCAGCTTCACGCAGTCTTCGGCCACGGGCAGCAGCAGGTCCAGGCTCAGGCGGTCCACGCCGGGCATCGAGGCCACGGCCTCGCGCTGGTTCGTGCCCTCGTGCACGAACACAGGGTAGATCAGGTCGTCCACGCTCACGGCGTTCTCGCGCACCAGGCGGCGGGTGAATGCGTCGCGGCGCAGGCGGCGGGGGCGGTTCTGGGGGAAGGGGGCGGGGCTGTGGAGGTGCATCCGAAGATTATCTATCCCCTGTGGCGCTGCGTGCCTTTCCCACCCGGGGACGCGCCCGGTGGACCGGTGATGCCAGATCCACGGGTGCGCTGGCTGGGGGATTGCCGGTTTGGGCAGGGCTGCACCCACGTGAACCGCTCGCCCCGTCCAGGTTTTGATGCCGTGCAGATGCGGTTGCTGTATGCCTGGAAATGCCGCTTGTAACACGGTGTGTCCGGTGCTAAATTGGCGCCGGGCAGCCTGCTGCCCCCCGCTTTTCCTCCCTGAGCGGGGCCTTGTCTTGCAGCGATGCGAGAGGGGCTTCCCGGCCCGGCGGATCGCCGGGCTTTTTTTGTGGTGGTGTGCGGATGCGGCCGTTCGGCACAAAACGCCTTTCTGAAGCCTGCAGCGGGCTTTTGGAGGCGAAGGGCATCGGGTGGCCCTTAAACTGCCCGCATGCTCTGGGTCAAAGCCTTCCACATCGTCTTCGTGGCCAGCTGGTTTGCTGGTCTTTTCTACCTGCCGCGCATCTTCGTGAACCTGGCCATGGTGGCCCCGGGGTCGGTGGCTGAGCGCGACCGCCTGCTGCTGATGGCCCGCAAGCTCTTGCGCTTCACGACGCTGCTGGCGGTGCCGGCCCTGGCGCTGGGCGCGTGGCTGTGGCTGGGCTACGGCATAGGGCGCGGCCCCGCGTCACAGGGTAATGGCTGGATGCACGCCAAGCTGGCGTTGGTGGTGCTGGTGATCGGCTACCACCATGCCTGCAGCGTGCTGCTGCGCAAGCTGGCGGACGGCAGCAGCCGCCGCAGCCACGCGTGGTTCCGCTGGTTCAACGAGGTACCGGTGGCCCTGCTGCTGTGCGCGGTGGTGCTGGTCGTCGTCAAGCCTTTCTAACGCCGGGAAGGGGCGACGACGGTGCACAAGACCTCCGCCTGGCCCCTGGCGCTGACCTATGCGGCGCTGATCGTTTTTGCCAGCCTGTTCCCGTTCGACGGCTGGCGCGCCCAGGGCATCGACCCGCTGGTCTTCCTGCTGGCCCGCCTGCCGCCGCCGTACTGGACGGGCTTTGACGTGGCCACCAACGTGGTGGGCTACGCGCCGCTGGGCTTCTTGCTGGTGCTGGGCATGCTGCGCTCGGGCTGGCCGCGCGGCGCGGTGTGGCTGGCCACGCTGGCGGGCGGCCTGCTGTCGCTCTCCATGGAGTTTCTGCAGATCTACCTGCCGCGGCGCGTGCCGTCCAACCTGGACCTGCTGCTCAACATCGGCGGCACCTTGGCGGGGGGCCTGATCGCCGCGCTGCTCGAGCGCCTGGGCGCCATCGACCGCTGGAGCGATTTTCGGGGGCGCTGGTTCGTGAGCGACGCCAGTGGCGCCATCGTGCTGCTGGCGCTGTGGCCGCTGGCGCTGCTGTTCCCCGCGGCCGTGCCCTTCGGGCTGGGCCAGGTGCTGGAGCGGCTCGAAGGATCGCTGATCGAAATCCTGGCCGACACACCCTTCCTGGAGTGGGTGCCGCTGCGCGATGCGCCGTTCGAGCCGCTGTCGCCGGGCGGCGAGCTGCTGTGCGTCACGCTGGGTCTGCTCATACCGTGCCTGCTGGGCTATTGCGTGATCCGCCAGATGGGGCGCCGGGCGCTGTTCGCGCTGGGCGTGGTGGCCATCGGTGTCACGCTGACCGCCCTGTCGGCGGCGCTGAGCTGGGGCCCGGTTCATGCCTGGGAATGGATGGGCATGCCCACGCGCGTGGGCGTGTGGGGCGCGCTGGGGCTGGCTGTGGTGACGCTGGGCTTGCCCCGCCGCGCCTGCGCCGCAGTGCTGCTGCTGGCGCTGGCCTGGCACCTGGCGCTGCTCAACCAGGCGCCCACCAGCGCCTACTTTGCGCAGACCCTGCAGATCTGGGAGCAGGGGCGGTTCATCCGCTTTTATGGCCTGGGCCAGTGGCTGGGCTGGCTGTGGCCGTATGCGGCGCTTTTGTACGTGCTGGTGCGGGTGTCGAGGAGAGAAAGCGCCTCCTGAGCCGCCTGCGGCGTCTCGGTGCGTTCGCCAGGGGCGGCCGCTCTTCGTTGCCGTCCAGGCCTGGAGCCGCGGCACTCAGCCCCCTTCTCACCGCGCGGGCGCGGGATGCACCCGGTGGCCTTGGCAAAGCCGGTTCCACGCGTGCACTGGCGTTGTGCGCGCCAGGTTCGGCGTGCAGGGTTCGTAAAATGGGGCGATGAGCGACACATCCACTGCGCCTGGCTACTACCAGCGCCACATCTTCTTCTGTCTGAACGACCGCGCCAACGGCGAAGACAGCTGTGCCCACCACAACGCCCAGGCGGGTTTTGACCGCTGCAAGGCGCAGGTCAAGGCTGCCGGGCTGGCAGGCGCTGGCCAGGTCCGCGTGAACAAGGCCGGCTGCCTGGACCGCTGCGCGGGCGGGCCCATCGCCGTGGTCTACCCCGAAGGCACCTGGTACACCTACGTGGACACGGCCGACATCGACGAGATCGTCGAGTCGCACCTCAAGAACGGCCAGGTGGTGGAGCGCCTGGTCACGCCGGCGGAACTTGGGCGCTGAAACCGCGTCTGTCCCTGGGTCTTGAATGTTTTGGGCTGCCACCGCTTGATGGTCAAGCGCCGGCAGCTATGAATTGAGTAGCAAATCACCGTGAACGCACACACCGAACGCCTGACCCTGTCCGGCCCTGCCGGCGCCATCGAGGCCGTGCGCGACAGCGCCGTGCTGGCCGACGGCGTGGCCGCCCCGCGCGGCGTGGCCATCATCGCCCACCCGCATCCGCTGTTTGGCGGCACCATGGACAACAAGGTGGTGCAGACGCTTGCGCGCGCCTTTGTGCACTGCGGCTGGACCGCGGTGCGCTTCAACTTCCGCGGCGTGGGGGCCACGGCCGGCGTGCATGACGACGGCCAGGGCGAGCTGCAGGACCTGCTGGCCGTGGTCGAGCAGGTGGCGCCCGCGGCCGAGGGCCAGCGCATTGCACTGGCGGGCTTCTCGTTCGGTGCCTTCGTCACCAGCCATGCGCTGGCCGCGCTGTGGCCCGCGGGCCGGGTCGATACCGCCGTGCTCGTGGGCACGGCCGCCAGCCGCTTCACCGTGGCCCCCGTGCCGCCCGACGCCCACGAGCGCACCCTGGTCATGCACGGAGAGGCGGACGACACCGTGCCGCTGTCCGCCGTGATGGACTGGGCCCGTCCCCAGATACTGCCTGTCACAGTCATTCCCGCGGGGGGGCATTTCTTTCACGGACAATTGCCGCTTCTGAAAAATCTGGTGGTGCGCCACCTGCAGGCCACGGCCTGAGGGTTGCGCCCACGGCGGGCATTGCCGCCCGCCCTGGCGAGCCCGGCACCTGTACCCTGCACGCCCCGTGCGTGCACTCCGTTTCCTTTCTCCCTTCATCCCACCCATCCCAGCCCCAGCCTCCCGCCCATGAAACGAATCCTGTCCGCGCTGCGATCCCTCGCCGTCTTTGCTGCGGTGGCCCCGGCCGCCTTCGGCGCTTTGGCCCAGGCGCCCCAGCCCCCTGAAATCGCCGCGCGCACCTACCTGCTGGTGGATGTGACCGCCAACCAGGTGCTGGCCGCCAAGGACATCGACGCGCCGGTCGAGCAGGCCTCGCTCACCAAGCTCATGACGGGCTACCTGGTGTTCGACGCGCTGCGCGCCAAGAAGATCTCGCTGGAGCAGAAGCTCCCCGTGAGCGTGCGCGCCTGGAAGATGCCCGGCTCGCGCATGTTCATCGACCCCAAGATGCAGGTGCCGGTCGAAGACCTGATCAAGGGCATGATCGTGCAGTCCGGCAACGACGCCACGATGGCCCTGGCGGAAGGCGTGGGCGGCACGGCCGAAAATTTCGTCAAGCTCATGAACGACCAGGCGCAGGCACTGGGCATGAAGGGCACGAGCTACAAGAACCCCGAAGGCCTGACCGAGCCCGGCCACACCACCACGGCACGCGACCTGTCCGTGCTGGCCATGCGCCTGATGAAGGACTTCCCGGAGTACATGCACTACTACTCCACCAAGCAGTACAGCTACCCGGGCACCCCGGCGTCGAACGGCACCAACCGCAACTCGCTGCTGTTTCGCGACCCCACCGTGGACGGCCTCAAGACCGGCCACACCGCCGCGGCCGGCTACTGCCTGGTGGCCACGTCCAAGCGTGAATTCCCCGGTGTGGGCCAGCGCCGCCTGCTGTCCATCGTGCTGGGAGCCGCCAGCGAAAATGCACGCGCCAATGAAAGCCAGAAGCTGCTGAACTGGGGCTACACCGCATTCGAGGCCGTCAAGCTGTTCGACGCCGGCAAGCCCGTGGCGACGCCTGCCGTCTGGAAGGGCACCGAAAGCATGCTCAAGATCGGCCGCGAGGAGGCCATCGTCGTGGCGGTGCCTTCGGGCAGCGCAGGCAAGATCACCACCCAGATCGTGCGGCCCGACCCGCTGGTGGCGCCCTTCACCAAGGGCCAGTCCATCGGCACGCTCAAGGTCGCCCTGAGTGAGCAGACGCTCACCGAGGTGCCGCTCGTGGCGCTGGAAGAAGTCCCGCAGGCCGGCTTCCTGGGTCGCGCGTGGGATGCGATCCGCCTCTGGATTAAGTAGCAGGTACATCTGCCTGAGGCGCTTGGCCTCGGTGCCACCGCCGGAGGCGGCGGCTCTTCGGGCACGTCCAAGCCTGCGCAGGCAGGCTTGGAGCCGCGGCCCTCAGCCCCTGCTCTCGAATGGCTGCGCCATTCGGGAAGGTGGACACCGCCAGCGCGGCGGGGCGGCCCTTGCGCGGCGGTCCTGGCATGGGCAGCGCGCTTTCACAGGGCGTGCCGCGTGTGGTGCATGGGCCTTCAACAGAGAAGAGAAGCCGAGCGCTTGCCCGTTTTGGGTCTTGCTGCTACATTAGAAGGCTTTTCGGAATTTCCGAAGGGATTCACGTTTTCGCTTTCACGAAGCAAATTCACGTTTAGGGACGTATTCATGCCAACCATCAATCAACTGGTCCGTCAGGGGCGCGAGGTCGAAAAGACCAAGTCGAAAAGCCCCGCGATGGAAAACTCTCCACAGCGCCGTGGCGTGTGCACCCGTGTGTACACCACGACGCCCAAGAAGCCTAACTCCGCTCTGCGTAAGGTCGCCAAGGTGCGCCTGACCAACGGTTTCGAGGTGATCTCCTACATCGGCGGTGAAGGCCACAACCTGCAGGAACACAGCGTGGTGCTGGTTCGCGGCGGTCGTGTCAAGGACTTGCCTGGTGTGCGTTACCACATCGTGCGCGGCTCGCTCGACCTGCAAGGTGTCAAGGACCGTAAGCAAGCTCGCTCCAAGTACGGCGCGAAGAAGCCCAAGGCCAAGTAAGCCCTGCGCTTGCTGCCAAGAATTTTCGGTGCTGTCTCCCGCGTGGCGCGGTGGTGCAGCGTAGTGGCCCCAAACGCAGGTGTTCTGCGCGGGTCGAGTAAGTGGGAGTCCTTCATTGGCTCTCGCGGTGTCTGAAAAGATGCCAACTGAAGCAAAGATAGAGGTAAAAAATGCCACGTCGTCGCGAAGTCCCCAAACGTGAAATCCTGCCGGATCCCAAGTTCGGCAATGTAGAGCTGTCCAAATTCATGAACGTGATCATGGAAGGCGGCAAGAAGGCAGTTGCAGAGCGCATCATTTATGGCGCCCTGGAACTGATCGAGAAGAAGCACCCCGACAAGGACCCCCTGGAGGCCTTCACCGTTGCCATCAACAACGTGAAGCCCATGGTGGAAGTGAAGTCCCGCCGCGTGGGCGGTGCCAACTACCAAGTGCCAGTGGAAGTGCGCCCTGTGCGCCGCCTGGCCCTGTCGATGCGCTGGATCAAGGAAGCCGCCCGCAAGCGTGGCGAAAAGTCGATGGCCCAGCGTCTGGCCAACGAACTGCTGGAAGCCACCGAAGGCCGTGGCGGTGCCATGAAGAAGCGTGACGAAGTTCACCGCATGGCCGAAGCCAACAAGGCATTCAGCCACTTCCGCTTCTAAGCGAATCGACGACCGTTCTCGTCGCCAAGCGCAAGGCTGCCGGCATTTCTGCCTGCAGCCTTGTGGCGGTTGAGGCGGTCACAAAATTGACGGATCGCCGCCCCACAATGGCTGCCCCGTCCCCTGAATAACACGACCCATCCAAGGACTCACCATGGCTCGCAAGACCCCCATCGAGCGCTACCGCAATATCGGTATCTCGGCCCACATCGACGCTGGCAAGACCACGACGACCGAACGTATCCTGTTCTACACCGGTGTGAACCACAAGATCGGTGAAGTGCACGATGGCGCTGCCACCATGGACTGGATGGAGCAGGAACAAGAGCGCGGCATCACGATCACCTCGGCTGCCACGACCTGCTTCTGGAAGGGCATGGACATGTCCTACCCAGAGCACCGCTTCAACATCATCGACACCCCCGGCCACGTGGACTTCACGATCGAAGTGGAGCGTTCCATGCGCGTGCTGGACGGCGCCTGCATGGTGTACTGCGCCGTGGGTGGCGTGCAGCCCCAGTCGGAAACCGTCTGGCGCCAGGCCAACAAGTACAAGGTGCCCCGCCTCGCGTTCGTCAACAAGATGGACCGTACCGGCGCCAACTTCTTCAAGGTCTACGACCAGATGCGCCTGCGCCTGAAGGCCAACCCCGTGCCCGTCGTGATCCCGATCGGCGCTGAAGACAACTTCACCGGCGTGGTCGACCTGCTCAAGATGAAGGCCATCATCTGGGACGAAGCGTCGCAAGGCATGAAGTTCACCTTCGAAGAGATCCCTGCCGACCTGGTGGAATCCGCCAAGGAATGGCGCGAAAAGATGGTCGAGGCTGCTGCCGAAGCCTCCGAAGAGCTGATGAACAAGTACCTGGAAGAGGGCGACCTCTCCGAGGAAGAGATCAAGCTCGGCCTGCGCACGCGCACGATCGCCACCGAAATCCAGCCCATGCTGTGCGGTACGGCGTTCAAGAACAAGGGTGTGCAGCGCATGCTGGACGCCGTGATCGACTATCTGCCGGCACCTACCGACATCGATGATGTGACGGGTACCGACGAAGACGAAAACCCGGTCACCCGCAAGGCGGATGACAGCGAGAAGTTCTCGGCCCTGGCATTCAAGCTGATGACCGACCCGTTCGTGGGCCAGCTGACCTTCGTGCGCGTCTACTCCGGCGTGCTGACCAAGGGCGACACCGTCTACAACCCGATCAAGGGCAAGAAGGAACGTATCGGCCGTATCGTGCAGATGCACGCCAACGAGCGCCTGGAAGTCGAAGAAATCCGCGCCGGCGACATCGCTGCCTGCGTGGGCCTGAAGGACGTCACCACCGGCGAAACGCTGAGCGACATGGACTCCCAGATCATTCTGGAGCGCATGGTGTTCCCAGAGCCCGTGATCACACAGGCCGTGGAACCCAAGACGAAGACCGACCAGGAAAAGATGGGCATCGCCCTGCAACGCCTGGCTGCCGAAGATCCTTCGTTCCGCGTGAAGACCGACGAAGAGTCCGGGCAGACGCTGATCGCCGGCATGGGTGAGCTCCACCTGGAAATCATCGTGGACCGCATGAAGCGCGAATTCGGCGTGGAAGCCAACGTGGGCAAGCCCCAGGTGGCATACCGCGAAACCATCCGCAAGACGGTGGAAGAAGCCGAAGGCAAGTTCGTGCGCCAGTCCGGCGGTAAGGGCCAGTACGGCCACGTCGTGCTCAAGATCGAGCCGAACGAAGCCGGCAAGGGCAACGAATTCGTCGACGCCATCAAGGGCGGTGTGGTTCCTCGCGAATTCATCCCCGCAGTGGAAAAGGGCTTCCACGAAGCCGTCACGCAAGGCGTGCTGGCCGGCTACCCCGTGGTGGACGTCAAGGTCACGCTGCACTTCGGTTCGTACCACGATGTGGACTCGAACGAACTGGCGTTCAAGATGGCCGCGATCTTCGGTTTCAAGGAAGGTTGCCGCAAGGCCAACCCCGTGATCCTGGAGCCCATGATGGCCGTGGAAGTGGAAACGCCTGAAGACTACGCCGGTACCGTGATGGGTGACCTGTCTTCCCGCCGTGGCATGGTCCAGGGCATGGACGACATCCCGGGCGGTGGCAAGGCCATCCGCGCTGAAGTGCCCCTGTCGGAAATGTTCGGCTACTCGACCTCGCTGCGCTCCGCAACGCAGGGCCGCGCCACCTACACGATGGAATTCAAGCACTACAGCGAAGCGCCTCGCAACGTGTCCGAAGCCATCATGGCTGCACGCGCCAAGTAATTGGTGCGCTGGGTGAAAGGTCTGCCTGCGCAGGCCTTTCCCCATTGGTTTTCTGATCCATACAGCTGCTATCGCCCGCCTGGCGGGCGCAGGCAGCTATACAAAAAGTAGCAAGATTCTTGCAATCTGCGACCCGGTGCCGTCCTGTTGCCCTGTGCGGGACGAATCAGCAATCGGGTGCAGACGTTAAACCCCAACACAGGCAATGCTCTTTGGAGATTCAAAATGGCAAAAGGTAAGTTCGAACGTACCAAGCCCCACGTCAACGTGGGCACGATCGGCCACGTGGACCATGGCAAGACGACGCTGACGGCAGCGATCNAAAATGGCAAAAGGTAAGTTCGAACGTACCAAGCCCCACGTCAACGTGGGCACGATCGGCCACGTGGACCATGGCAAGACGACGCTGACGGCAGCGATCGCCACGGTGCTGTCCGCCAAGTTCGGCGGCGAAGCCAAGAAGTACGACGAAATCGACGCGGCACCTGAAGAAAAGGCCCGCGGCATCACGATCAACACCGCCCACGTGGAATACGAAACGGCCAACCGCCACTACGCCCACGTGGACTGCCCTGGCCACGCCGACTATGTGAAGAACATGATCACCGGCGCTGCCCAGATGGACGGCGCCATCCTGGTGTGCTCGGCCGCTGACGGCCCGATGCCCCAGACCCGCGAGCACATCCTGCTGGCCCGCCAAGTGGGCGTGCCTTACATCATCGTGTTCCTGAACAAGTGCGACATGGTCGACGACGAAGAGCTGCTCGAGCTGGTCGAAATGGAAGTGCGCGAACTCCTGGACAAGTACAACTTCCCAGGCGACGACACCCCGATCATCCGCGGTTCCGCCAAGCTCGCCCTGGAAGGCGACAAGGGTCCTCTGGGCGAGCAAGCCATCGACAAGCTGGCCGAAGCCCTGGACACCTACATCCCCACGCCTGAGCGCGCTGTGGACGGTGCCTTCCTGATGCCCGTGGAAGACGTGTTCTCCATCTCCGGCCGCGGCACCGTGGTGACCGGCCGTATCGAGCGCGGCATCATCAAGGTCGGCGAAGAAATCGAAATCGTCGGTATCCGCGACACGCAAAAGACCACCTGCACSGGCGTGGAAATGTTCCGCAAGCTGCTGGACCAAGGCCAGGCTGGCGACAACGTCGGCCTGCTGCTGCGCGGCACCAAGCGTGAAGACGTGGAACGCGGCCAAGTGCTGTGCAAGCCCAACTCCATCAAGCCACACACCCACTTCACCGCCGAAGTGTATGTGYTGAGCAAGGACGAAGGCGGCCGCCACACCCCGTTCTTCAACAACTACCGTCCTCAGTTCTACTTCCGCACGACCGACGTGACYGGCGCCATCGAGCTGCCAGCCGACAAGGAAATGGTCATGCCTGGCGATAACGTGTCGATCACCGTCAAGCTGATCAACCCCATCGCCATGGAAGAAGGTCTGCGCTTCGCTATCCGCGAAGGCGGCCGCACCGTGGGCGCTGGCGTCGTGGCCAAGATCATTGCTTAATTCA